>NZ_FMZZ01000020.1 GCF_900101685.1 Actinokineospora iranica | reverse complement strand
GGTCACAGTCAGCGTGTACGGGGCGACCGCGGAGTCGTACGACTCGCTGACTCGGCGGCGCGGTTCGTTCAAGTCGTTCACTCTCGGGCTCGCCGCGGCCGTCGAGGTCGGGCTGCCGGTGAACCTCAATCTGGTGATCACGAGTCACAACGAGCACGAACTCGACGCCATGCGCGCGTTCGCCGAGAACCTCGGCGTTCCGTACACCGTGTACACGAACATCTCGCCCACGATCTACGGCGGCGGCGAAACCCTGCCCTCGCAGGCGGTTGCTTTCGAGCGCGGCCGGAAGCCGTTCACCGGGTGCGGCGCGGGGCACACGCACTTTCACGTCAACCCGCACGGTGAGGCGAGCATGTGCAAGATCGGCCGCGATCCCGCGGTGTCGTTGCTCGACGAGGGGATCGGCGGCCTGGGCAGGCTCGGCGAGATCGCGGACGTGTTGATGGGCCGTACCGGCGGCTGCTCCGGGTGCGCGCTGGCCGGATCGTGCTTCACCTGTCGCCCGCTGGCCAAGCTCTACCAAGAGGCCAAAGCCCCCCTGACCCGTTACTGCCAACACGGAGGGGAGGTGAACCCATGACCGCGACAGCACCTGTGGTGATCGAGCTGACCCGGCGCCCCATCGGCGACGCCGAGATCGAGCTGGTCGACGACGTCGAGACGCTTGGCGCTTTCGACCGCTGCAACTGCTCGGCCGGGGACGACGCCCCTTACGCGTGACATCTCCGGGTGGTCGGGCGCGGACGCGCTCGACCACCCGGCCCACCCGCTAACCTGCCCGCCAGAGGCGGGCATCGCATCCGAGAGGACTCATGCGCCAACGCACCGAATGGTTCGACCTCCCCGACGCCCTACGCGACGCGATCACCGCGCGCACCGGGGAGATTCTCGACGCGCGCACCGTCTCGGAGGGGATGAACTCCCCTCTCGCGGCGACCCTGCGCACCACGGACCGGGTCGTGTTCGTCAAGGGCACCCCCAACGACCACGCCGGGGTCGTCACCCAGGGTCGGGAAGCCATGATCAACCCACATGTTCGACCGGTGGCGCCCGCTCTGTTGTGGCACATCGAGGACACCGCAGGGTGGGACGTGCTGGGGTTCGAGCACGTCGAGGGGCGTCACCCCGACTACGCGCCCGGCTCGCCCGACCTGCCCGCCGTGGTCGCGGCAGTCGATGCTCTCGGCGCGCTGCCGTGTCCTGATCTACCGATCAAGGACGAAAACCGGTGGCGTTCCTACCTTGACGGCAACGACCCTTCCCCGTTCGCCGGATCGGCCTTGCTGCACACCGACTACAGGCCGTCGAACCTTCTCGTCGTCGACGACGGAACCGCGCGCATCGTTGATTGGGCGTGGCCGACTCGCGGCGCCCCGTGGATCGACCCCGCCTGTCTGCTCGTCTGGCTCATCGCATTCGGGCACACACCGGACCAGGCCGAGGCGCACGCCGCACGGACACGCGCGTGGAAGACCGCGACGCCCGAAGGACTCGACTTGTTCGCTCTGGCCAACGTCCGACTGTGGGACGACATCGCGGGCCATGACCCACAGGACTGGACACAACGCATGTCCTCGGCCGCTCAGCGGTGGGCGCACGCTCGCGGGGTTTCGACACCCAGCTAGGCCGATCAGGTTCATTTTTCCGGTCGACCCGCGAAACGTGGGCCGTTTCGTCGGCGTGCCCTGCCACGCTCGCGGACAGCGGTCAGCCGGTTCTCGCATGTCACTGAGGGGGATACGTGAGCACGAAAACAAAAAGCGGATTACTGCCCATCCTGATTATCGGTGGAATCGTCATCGCGACGACTCAAACCGACATCGGGCAAGAAGTGCTTGACCTGATAGGAATCGGCGAGTCGGAAGCCGGGGGAATCCTAGTCCCGCCCGCCTTTCGAGACCGGGTCAAGGAGTGCGCACCCGAACAGCTCACCAAGGACAGGCGGTGCGAGGATCTACCAGTGGTCCCGATCGACGCCGAGAAAATGCCGCACATCGCCCGCCATATATCAATGGCGTGGTCAAGCGGGCAGTCGGCTTTGCTTCATTACGAAGTCGACCAGAAGACGCGCGACGCGAACAACCGAGCAGTGTGCACGCCTGCCCGGCTGGCCGAGCTTAAACCTCTGTCGTGCGATGAATACCCCTTCAAGTCCGCAAAAGAGGGTGGGGCGGGTGCGAGCACCCAGGGCGTACCCATCATCGAGCAGAACCGACAAGGCGGCGCGATCGGCCGCGCCTACACTGTAAACCAACTACAGGACGGTGACGAGTTCCTGGTCGTCATCATCAACCCTGACAAGATCGCTACCGGAGAGTTCGAGGGATAGCCATGCTGTTGTTGCGTCAGCCGGTCCGCCCGTCCCATGGTCAGGTGTGTCTCGGCGACTACAAGTCGGACCCCGACACCTGGCCGGAATGGACCGATGAAGAGTTCGAGCGTGGTGTCGCCGTATCACCGGGAATGATTTTTATCGACATTAACGACACTCCGGAGTTCGTTGTTGTCGACATCCGAGACGGAAATCCGGAAGCTGGTGAGACGGTTCTATTCGATGGGATGCTCGATGTAAGCACGCTGAGTATCACCGGTGGCGGAACGGCGACCGTGCAGTCTTTTCTGCTGCCGGACTCCGGGGAACAGAAGGTTATTATCGTCGTCAACGATACGGATCGCTCGAATATTCGGCACGTGTCGGTTTACTTTCCTCACTACGCTGACCCGGACATGCCGGACGGCGCTTGGATGAACATCTGAGCCCGAGCGCACGTAATGGTGCCCCGCACCGACCGGCGCGGGGCACCATCACGTTCACCGGGCGGTGTGGCGGTGTGGCGGTGACAAGATCCCGCAAGAAACCTACAAGGGGTAGCGATGTTGATAGTACGTCTGCCGATCTTTCCGGCCCATTCTCAGGTCGCGATCGGTGATTACACGACTGACCCGGATACGTGGCCGGAGTGGACAGACGATGATATCGCGCAAGGATTCGCTGTGTCGTCGTCGATGGTGTATGTCGGGTTGACGGACCGTTCGGACTTTGTCACTGTCGATGTCCGCGACGGGGACCCCGGGCGCGACGACATCGTGCTGTTCGATGGCACGTTGCGCTTGGGTGCGCTGACCATCGCTGCGCCGGGGACGACGAGTCTGCCCGTGCTTGCCCTGTCGAGTACCGCCGCCGAGTGGAAGACCGTGCTTACGGTCAACGATCGTGAGCGGGAGAACATCCGTCACATCACGGTCTATCTCCCGGAGTACGCCGATCCGGACATGCCGGACGGCGCTTGGATGAACATCTGACCTGAGGGCACGACACGGCGCCCCCCGCACCGACCGGTGTGGGGGGCGCCGTTGCGTTCAGTGGTCGGTGCGGCGGTAGGTGGGTGGTTTGGCCGAGCCGAGCAGGACGCGGGTCAGCCAGTCGGGCAGGCGGGTCTCGATGGTGCGGGCGATGGGGTAGACCGCGCCGACCACGATGGGGACGACGAGCAGTTCGGCGGCGCCGCCGAGTGCGGTGGTGAGGTAGTCGGGTGCGCCGAGGCTGACCAGCCAGGCGACGAGCGCGGACCACGCGACGGGGACGACGGTGCGCAGCCAGGAGACGAGACGGTCGGACATGAGGTTTCCTCCACAGGTGGGGACAAGGGGTGTGGACAACTCGAACGGGTGTTCGAGTGACTGATTTGCCGTGCGGGTTTAGTCGCGGTGGGCGAGTTCGTGGTCGGCCGCGCGCAGTTCGGCCTCGACGCGGCCGAGGCGGACCCAGCCGCGGGCGGCGAGCGTGACGAGCGCGAGGGCGAGCGCGGCGGCGACGGTGCGCGTGCGGGTCATGTGCCGAGTAGTCGGCGCCAGGTGGCCGGGCCGACGATGCCGTCGACGGCGAGACCGGCGGCGCGCTGCATGTGTTTGACGCGGGCCTCGGTCGAGGGGCCGAATGCGCCGTCGACGGCGAGCCGCGGCATGGTCGGGTACCAGGCGTTGAGGATGCGTTGCGCCTCGGACACGGCCGGGCCTGTGGTGCCGCGCCGGATGGTCGGGCGCTGCCCTGGTACCGGGGCGGGCGCCGGGGGCGCGGTGAGCAGCGCGGCCCAGGTGCGCGGCCCGATGATGCCGTCGGCGGTGAGCCCGCAGGCTGTCTGGAATCGCTTGGTCGCCTCAACGGTGCGGGTGCCGAACACGCCGTCGGCCGCGCCGGGGGCGAACCCGTGCGCGGCGAGCCGCTGCTGCGCCTCGCGCACGGCGTCGCCGCGGGCACCGTTTCGGATGGTCGGCCGCGCGCCCGGTGCGGGTGATGGGTGCGGTGTGCCCCCGCCACCGGTGATTCCCCACGTTTGCCCGGAGTCGTAGCCGCCCGCGGCGAGCGAGACGGACACGTGGGTGTGGGAGGTGTGCGGGTTGTTGCCGGTGTAGGCGCGCCATGCCCATCCGGACTTGGGGGAGGCGATGCGGCGGGCGGAGATGACGTAGGAACCGTTGCCGAGGGCGGGGTGTCCGGCGCGGCCGAGGGTGCGCACGTGCTCGGCGAGCCACAGGCCGATGTCGGTGTTGGCGCCGGTTCCGGCGTCGATGTCGTAGGCGCGGACCACGCCGACCCCGTTGCCGTCTTTCACCCAGGGGTTGTGGTCGGAGTTGCGTGTGGCGTGCGCGGCGTCGCCGATCCACCCGTCGGAGGCGTGGTCTCGGTTGGGCCAGCGGGTGTTGACCTCGTCGCGGAAGACCGCGAGCGCACGAGCGAGCCGGTAGCCCATTACCCCACCTCCTGATCGCTCATGTGCGCTTGCGGGTCGTCGTCCTCGGCCGCGGCGAAGTCGCTCACGTCCTCGGGGACGGGTGGGGTGTTGTCGTCGACGATCACGTCGGGAAAGTCCCCGATGCTCATGTGTTCCTCTCTTCGGAAAATGCCGAAACGGCGCGCGCACCCGGAATCGGGCGCGCGGGTTCCGCCCCCGCTATGGGGGCAAGATTGGGGAGAACGGATTTAGGCGTTCAGTGGTACGTCGAGTTGTTCTCGGTACCGCGCGCGTTCGGTCTCGATCGTGTTCGCGTCGGCGAGCACCAGGGCGCGCAGTGCGGCGTATCCGTTGTCGTCGGTGATGTGGACGTCGGTTTTGATTGCGGCGGTGTGGATGTCGCGCAGGCGCCGGGCGTGGGTTTTGAGGCGGTCGACTTCGGCGTCGGTGTGGCCGAGGTCGGCGGCGAGGGTGCGCGGCTGGGTGGCGTGTCCGGCGGCGAGGTGGGCGCGGCCTTCGCGGGCGATGGCTTGGACCCGTTGCGCTTCGACGGCTTCCCGTAGTGAGGGGTCGAGGTGGGTCGGGGATGTGGCGCGGTAGCCGTGTAGGCGCCAGTCGAGCACGTGCAGCGGGTCGTCGACGCCGTACAGTTCCATGTCCGCGGCGACCGCGGAGCGGGGCAGGATGTACAGCTCGGTTCCGTGGTCGGTGCGTTGGGTGATGCGGTAGCAGGGGCCGAGTCCGTGCTCGTCGGTGATCTCGGCGCCGGTGATCGTGATGTGCATGTCAGGCGCTCCTGATGATCAGCCAGTGGATATCTATTTCCACGCCTTTCGACCAGTTGAATTGGAAACCGCGGTTGTCCCAGCGGGTCACGCCCCAGGTGACGCCGTCCTGCGGCGCGCCGGTCACGATGGTGCAATGTGGGACGGGTGATCCGGCGGTCACGGTCGCGCCGTGGTCGATGCGGACAGAGAACGCGCCGGGGTTGATGTGGGTGATGCCGAACCCGAGCATTCGGTTAGGTGTCATGCCGCGGGGAAGAATGCCGTCGATGTGCAGTCGCCCGTCACCGGGAGCGTTCAGCGACACGGCGGTGTTCGTGTCGCCGAATGCTTTGCCGATTCGCCAGCCGCCACCGGGGTAGAGCTGGATCTCGGCGCGGCCGGTGTTGTTGAGCACCCGCTCGGCGCTGGACATCCACAGGATGCCCTCTTGCTCTCCGTCGGCGTCGGTGAAGAGCGACGGCGGGTTCGGGTAGGCGCTGCTGCCGGTCTCGAACACGATGCCGGGGCGTCCGGCGGTGATCTCGGGGTCGATCCGCACCCGTTTGCCGCTGGTGCCGGTCTGGAAGGTGCCGGTGACCGTGGCCGCGCCGGTCGCCGCGGAGACCTCGACGGTGCGAGCGCCCGCGGAATTGAAAGCGTGCAGCCCGTCGGCGTCGAGCTGCACCCGCGGGTTGTCCGGAGATGTGCGCACGGTGGCGCCGGTGATGGTGCGGCCGTCGATCGCGGTCGCGGTGAGCTTGTCGGCGGTGACGGCGTTCGCGGCGATGGCCGAGGCGGTGACCGAGCCGACGGCGAGCCGGTCGGCGGTGACGCTGTTGGCGACGATGTGGTCGCCGCGGATGACCGTGCCGATGAGGTCGCCCCCGACCAGTGGCTGTGTGGCGATGGATTGTGCGGGGGACGCGGGGGAGGTGTTGCCGGAACGGTCCAGCGTGGTGAACCAGAACGTTCGGGTGGTGTTGTACGGCTGGTCGGTGACCACGACCGACCCGGCGCCTTCCATTCGGTTCACCCGCAGGGGGTCGCCGGTTCCGGTGCTCATCCAGACGTCGAGGTGGGAGAAGTCCGGCGGCATCGTCTCGCCCTGCGCGCCTTGGCCGTTCCACTCGACGTGGATCACGCCGAGCCGGGTCGACAGGACCGGCGCCGACGGGGTCGGGGGCGGGTCGGCGTCCGCGGCGATGGTCACCGCGGACACGGCCGAGAAGGGGCCGAGGACCCCGGCGCGGGAGATCGCGCGCACTCGGAACGCCCATTGCGCGCCGACGTCGTAGGGGCTCGCGGTCGCGGTGTTGTCCGGGTGGGTGGTCTCGGTGAGCTTCGCCCACGGCACCCCGACCGTGTTCGGCCGTTGGTGCACGTCGTACCCGGCGACCTCGATCGCGGTCCCGTCGACGGCGGTGTCGACGGTGCCCCATGTGGCGGTGATCTGCCCGCGGGCGGCGCCGTCGGAATCGAGGTAGGCCGTGGACGCGACGATCAACCCGGCCGGTGCGGCGGGTTGGCGGGGGTCGGGGCCTTCCGGGGCCGGGCGGGCGCCCGATCCGCCGTCGGCACTCGCCCCGCCGAGGATGCCCGCGGTCCGTTTCGCGAGCCGCAGCTCGCGCTCGACGAACCGGTCGTTGAGCACGACGTTCCCGGTGACCGCCCCGGCTTGGTCGCGGGTGATCGTGATCTGCTGGACCCGCAACGGCGCCAACGTTCCTGTGTCGTCGGGGGCGAGCACGTAGTCGCCCGGCCGGTAGTCGCGGAACGGCGCCCACCGACCCGCGACGAGTCCGCGGGTGATCTGCACGCGCTCGCGGCCGGTGCGGTCGAGTTCGGCCTCGGCGAGCAGCCGCATCGTGCCCTCGTCGCGCACCCCGCCTTGGCTGATGAACCCCTCGAACCGCCCCCACGGGGTCGGCGCGTCCGGGTTGACCAGTTCCAGCCGTGCCGCGCCGTCGCCCTTGACGTACACGGCGTTGGCGAGGTCTTCGAGTGTCGCGGTGTCCGGGGCGTCGACGATGTCGCGGCCCAGACGCAGGTCGACCGGGGTGTCGCCGGTGGCCAGGTCGCGGCCGAGGGCGGTGTCGGCGTTGAACACGCGCAGCGTCCGCCCTGCCGTGGTCCAGTCGATCACGCCCTGCTCGGCGAGGTTGTCGAGCACCGTGTACACGTCGATGCCGGGTTCGTAGGCGATGGTGAGCACCTTCGCCCAGGGCTGCCCGGCGCTGTCCTCGCTCGGCCCGAAGTCGATCGTCAATCCGGGTAGCGCGCCGCGTCCGCGGGCTGTCATGAGCAGCGTCGCGAGGATCGTTCCCGGGGTCGCGGACGGAAACGGGCGCTTGCCCTCGGCGTTGTCGAACGAGGAC
Source organism: Actinokineospora iranica (assembly GCF_900101685.1). Taxonomy (GTDB): domain Bacteria; phylum Actinomycetota; class Actinomycetes; order Mycobacteriales; family Pseudonocardiaceae; genus Actinokineospora; species Actinokineospora iranica. The sequence goes on along the minus strand of NZ_FMZZ01000020.1, from coordinate 83,553 downwards.
GGGTACAACCGTGCTTTGCGCAGCAACCAGGCGTAGGCGGGCAGCTCGAACGCGCGGGCGCCGGTCGGATCGGTGAGGTTCCCGGACCGTTTGATGCGTAGGAATCGGGCGCCGTCGATCTCGGCCCACGCCCCGGTGTCCGGGTTGTAGGTCTCGACGGCGACCTCGACCGGGGAACCGAGCAGTGCCGCGCCCGGTGCGCCTGCGGCGTAGGACAGCCGCAGCGAGCCGACATCGTCGAGGGGCACGCCGACCTCGACCGACAACGGCGTCGGCAGGACGCCGAGCCGCGGCCCGTTCGGGGCGTGGGCGACGAGCCGCACATCGAAACCGGTCATAGAAACGCTCTCCTTGCCCGCAGTTCGACGAGCGTCGCGTCGGTGGTGTCGGCGCCCTGGACGAGCACCTGCACACCACGGTCGTGCACGGATGTCACCGGGCGCGGGGTCAGCGCCAGGAACCGGAACCCCGATCCCGGGCCGCCGGTGACGACACGGCCGGTCGCGTTCGCCGCTGTCCCGTCCCAGGTGATCGAGGCGGCTTCGTGGGCGTCCATGCGTCCGCAGTGGACGCGCAGCGCCCGCCCCGCGGGCAACGTGACCGGGTAGGACAGCCACCCGCCGGTGACAGTGTCGGTGATCCGCAGCCCGGTCACCGGTCCGGTGACGCGCAAAACCGCGTCGAGAACCGGCGCGGTCGACCCGTCGAGCGCGCTCACCCGCACCGGTGCGCCGAGAGTCCTTGTCGACCAGGTCGAGGGGGAGACATCGCGCCAGAACACGCCGGGGACGCGCAGCACCACGGCCAGGCGGGCGCGGGCGGCCCCCATCCACACCTGCGGTTCGGACGCCGCGGTCACCGTGGCCTCGGCGCCGACCTCGGCCGCACCCAGGGCCGGGATGTACCGGACGTCGAGCAGCCGGTGCCGCACCCCGAACAACCCGTAGAGCGCCTGCAGGTTCGCGTCGAGCCCCGCGGCGCCCTGGTCGACACCGACGGGACTCGCCCCGGTGACGCCGAGGGAGAGCCCGACCGTGGTCGCCTCGACATCCGCCCCGACGAGCGGCAGCTCACCCGGGCGACCGGGCACGGCCACCGACGCCCCACGCGCACCCGGCAACGGGCGAACCTGTGTCGCGGCAAGCAGTTTCCAGCACCCGGCAGGATGATCCAGCGGCACACCATCGACGGTGTAGGTCGCCACTAGATCACCCCCAGCGCCCCGGCGTACTGCAACCCGCGGTTGACCGTGGTCGAGGTCGGCTCGGCCTGCGGATAGTGGTTGGTCACATGCACAACCGGGCCACCCGTGCCCCGGGCATCGAACGGGGCGAGACTGCCCGCCCAGCCCGCCCCGGACATTCCGGCGACCCGCGGCGCGGGAACGACCACCCTCGGAATCGGCGGAACCGCCGCCATGTCGAGGAAAGCGCGGTTCACCGCGCCGGACATGCGGCCCAACCCGATGACGAGCCCCTCGCCCACGTGCTCACCCGCACGCGCGGCCAACCGCGACGGCGAGGCGATGCCGAAGAAGTCCAGCACCGCATCCCACGCGCCCCGGACCAACCCCAGCAACTTGTCCTTGATCGCGCCCGCCAGCGACCCGAAACCGTTGATCAGCCCGCGAATGATGTCGGCCCCGGCATTGACCAGCAGGCTTCCCAGGTTGCCGAGCGCGTCGAGGACCCGACCCGGGACACCACGCACCCAGTCGACAGCCTCTGTCCACTTGCGAACGATCCAGTCCTTGACCTGACCGAACCAGGCGCCCACGCGCCCTGGAAGCTGCCCCAGCCACCCGACGGCGTCGAGCACCCACCGAACCGCGGCCCGCACACCCGCGACGATCGAATCCCAATGCTTGATGATCAAACCCGGCAATGTCCAGTTGAGAAACAGCCCGACGAGGAAGTCGACCGCGCCGCGGACCACGCCCACGATCCACTCCCACGCCGCTTTACCGGCGTTCACCAGCCAATCCCACGCGGCGCCCACGGCCGAGGTGATCGTGTCCCAGTTGGTCACGATCAGCGTCGCGAGCGCGATCGTCCCGGCGATGATCAGCGCCCAGGGGTTCGCCGAGCTGATCACGTTCAACACGCGCACCGCGGTCGAGACGATGCCGAACGCTTGCGCGGCAGCGTAAAGGCCGATCGCGAGCGGCCCAAGCCATCCGGCGTTGGCCGAGAGAAACCCTGCCAGGCCCAACAGCAACGGCCCGACCGCGGTCAGCGCCGAGGTGAGGCTCGAACCGAGTTGTGTCGCCAGTTGCGCGAATCCCGGCGCCAAGGCCACGACCACGGGCGCGAGTTGCCGTAGCGCGGTCAACAGAACCGACGTGACCACTGTGGACACGGTGCCGAGCAGCTCGCCGAGCGCGGCGAGCGCCTGCTGCCCCTCGAACGACTCCAGGAACTCCCGCACGCCACCGGTGACCCGCAGCAGCGTGTCGAGCAGCGACACCCCGCCGGTGTCGAGCCCGCCGAACACACTGCGGACGATGGCGAACAGGTTCCCGAAAACCTTGCCCAGGTCGCCGAGCGTCGACAGCCCCGACGACATCCATTCCTGCAACCGTCCGCTCTCGCGGGCGGCGCGCACGAACTCCGCGGCCCGCTGCGCAGCGTCGCCGAACCCACCCGAGAGGTTCGGCAAGAACTCCGAGCCGACCGCGACCAGGTCGAGCAGGATCGACACCAGCGCCGGGACGGCCGAGGTCGTCTCGCCGATCGCGGCGCGGACGTTGCCGAAAATCCCGCCGACCGTCGCGACCTGCTGCGACTGCCCCAAGAACGCGCCCGTGCCGCGGGCGGCGCTGTTGAACTCGGTCGTGATCCCGGACAGCCCGGTTTTCAAGACAGGCAGATACGCCCCGCCCAACTCCCGCACCTGCTCGGCGACCCCGGCGAACAAGGCTTGCTGCGTCGCCCGCTGCACCTCCCGCCACGCGGGCGCCAGGTCGCGCACGGCGACCGCGGTCTCGCGCGCCGCCGGGGACAGCTTGCCGAGGCTCTCGGCGAACGCGGCGGGGTCGTCGACCGCGGCGAGCGCGTCGCCGAACCCGGTCATGCCCACCTGAGCGGCGAACATCCCGACCTTGACCGCGACCCCGATCGCGGGCAGCACGGCCAGCGCCCCGCCCATGGCCACGATCACGGGGATCGCGCCTTGAGCGGTGGCGATGGCGCCCGCAACCTTGGCGATCGACAGGGCCAGCCCGACGAACGCCTGCCCCGCCCGCGTGCCCGCGGACCGGGCACCCTCGGCCAAGCTGTCGAGGTCGCTCGCCGAGTCCCGCGCGACGCGCCTGAGCGCCGCCCGCGCGTCACCGAGCCCGCGCCGCCACGCCGAGGCGTCGATCCGCAGATACCCGGTCAACTCGCCGATCGTCAGCGCCACAGGGGATCACCCCCGAGGCGTGCTGATCAGCGCCGGTCAGCGACGCTGTTCGGGAGGTGCGAGGGCGCGAGCGAGCCGGGACTCGCACGAGAGCAACCCGACGATGCGAACACGCAGCCAACGCCACGACCGGGCACGCAAGACACCCGACTCGACGTCGACCCCGTAGACCTCGTGCAGGTCAGCCTCGACCAGCGACCACCGTTCTAGGATTTCCGCCCACGTGTGCCCGACGCTGTCTTCGCCGTGGTGGCCTTGCGGGTGCGGGTCGTACCACTCGCGGATGCCGGTTGCCGGGTCGATCGGGCCGCCGTTCGGCGTGTCGCCCGATTCCCGGCCGAGGCTTCCGGGGAGCCTGCCGCGTTCCAATACGCCTCGGCGGCCTCACGGGACACCGCGGCGTCGAGCCAGGCGGTGACTCCGGCCAGTTTCAGCGCAGGCCACGGCACCCGGTCGGCGAGCATTTCGTCGTAGGCGGCGCCGAGCGCGTCGCGGTACAGGTCGACCTCGGCGGCGTCATCGAGCACGACCCCGTCGAGCGACTCGCCGTTCTCCGCGGCGTCGGCAACCTGCGCCGCGATCTCGGCGAGCCGTTGCAGCCGCAGGCCGGTCTCGGCGTCGACCGGCGGAACGGTGTAGACCTTGCCCCGGATCGGGAGCTTGAGCCCGGCGTCGAGCAGCTCACCCAAGTCACGAAATGGCATCTTGAACCTTCCGATGGGATGCTACGGGCAGGAATTGACGTAGTGGATAAGTGGATGCAAAATGAGTGAAAGGATGGCGGAATGTATTCAGGGTCGCCCTTCGGGTTTGCTGTTAGTGGGATGCCGACGCATGGCTCTCTATCGAGGGCGCCGCTAGACGCAGTCTGGAGACAGATTAGAAGCTTTCGTCATAATCCTCCAGGACTGGCAGTAACTGGAGAGAGGCGCGAAGTTTTTAGCGCCTCTCTCGAACAAGCTCAACAGTTGTTTTCCGCAGCTTCAAAAGTGGATTGGGCTAGTCGTCCGCTCCTGCTCTTCTATGGCCTTAGCCAAGCCGGGCGCGCCATTGCCGCCGCCGCTCGTTCGCTCGATGAGAAGAGCTATCTTCTTCGTGGTCATGGCATACGGCAGACCAATCTCGATGATCGCCCGGGATTGAGCGCGCTTGAGTTTGCAGACACAAAGGGAGGGAGCTTTGTCACTCTTGCGCGAGTATTAAACTCGTCGACATTGGGTGACGGTGTGACGCTTGGGAAGTTTTGGCAAGCAATCCCCGAACTGACGCATCACCCGCTTAGTTCGTCGGAACCAGGGTTTCCTCCGTTACACCTTCAGCAGCATCCGCTCGCTCATGATAGCAAGTATATTTCCTTCACGGTCACCTCGGAGGTGCTACATGAAGCTGTGTCGGTAGATAGTCCGGAAGGCGTGGAAGACTTTCTTGGAAACTATCCGGCGTTGCGCTCTTCGTCAAAAGTTGATGGTGGAGTATATTTTAACGAAATACCCGGTCTATTTACTACGGTGAGAACGTGGCCGATACCGAAAGATCGCGACTTCTCGGCACTTCTGGCTCGGCTCACGATTGCGTATCGAGATCAGAAGGATTTGTTTGTGTTCCCTTCCGTGGCGGGTGGCAACTTACCGTTGCATCCACTAATTTCTTGGTGGGCTGTACTTTTTGCGCTCTCAATGTTGGCGCGCTACTCACCGGCGAGTTGGGTTGAATATCTAACGATCGACCGTAGCGCCGATGCTGTATCGCTTGAGCTTGCGCAAGACTTGGCTTTGGATATTTGTCCGCGTCTCATTCTTCGTGCGATCGAGGTGGTGTCGCTATAGCGGACAAATCGAATCTTTTCAATAGTGTTTAATCGAGAGTAGGGCTTGTAATTTCGTTAGGTTGGCCTTGCCCATTGAGTGTAAAGTTGAACGGTTCGAGATCGGTCACGGCGCCGCCCTTGGTGAACCCCGATACGGTCGCGGTCCCTTCGTAGGCGTCCGGGGAACCGTCGCGTCGATACCAGCGCACGCGAATGTTGGCGGCGAACCCGACAACGCGCCCGGCCTTGCGGATGGCTTCCTGTCCGGGGTCGGGGGTGAATGCCTGCGCGTCGGTGCGCTTGCGCTTGCCCTCGGCCTCGATCGACCACGTGCGTTGGGTGACAACGGTCGATCCCCAGCCGTCGGAGTCGAAATCGCCGTCGTCCTCGGTGTTGTCGTCGGTGGTCTCGGTGAAGCTGGTCAAGCCGTTGACGCGCGTCCACTGGGGAGCGGTGGCGTCTCCGGTGCGGGTGTCCACTTCGAGCGCCCAATCCTTTGCCAGCAAAGAACGTAGAGCCATCGGGCAGCCTCCTAGCTGCGGTATCGGGTGGGTCGGTGGGCCGTGAGTTGGTAGGTGTCGGCGTGCTCGTAGCGGTCGTTCTGGTCGCGGCTCAGGGGCACGGATGCGGTGCGTTGGGCGAGGTGGACCAAGGCGCCGCCGAGGTTGAGGTGTGTCGCGCCGTGCAGCTCGTCGAACACGGCGTCGAGCAGGTCGAGCGCCGGGCGGGGGTCCGGTCCGGCGGCGCGGGCGCGGACCTGTAGGCCGAGCACGCTGTCGGCCTGGTCGACGTCGTCGGCCAGCGGGTACGGGGTGAGCACGAGCACGCTCGACGGCGCCGCGGGCACGGTCCCGAGGACGATGCCGACCTCGTCGCCGCGGTAGACCCCGGTCGGCCGGTAGAGCGCGACCCCGGCGTCGGCGAGCAGCTCGGCGAGCCCGTGCGCGAGCCGGGCTGTCCAGCTCACGAGCCCAGCGCTTTCCGGATCTGCGCCTGTACCAGGCGGGCGACGACGTCGCGTTCGCTGGCTAGGGCGCTTTCGAGGTACTTCGGCCCGCCGGTGCGGTGGTGGTAGTCGAGTTCCTCGTGCTGCCTCGCCGCATACGGCGTGTCGTAGGACACGGCCGCGGTCAGCGACTCGGCATCGACGCTCGCGGTCGCCGAGTTACGTAGTGCCGCGGTGTCCAGCGGCGCCCGGTCGACCGACACCCCACGCACGTGCTCGGCACCCAGGCCGAGCCCACGCGCGGCGCCCTGGCGGGCGATCTCGTCGACTCGGGAGCCGTCCCATTCGAGGCGGATGCCGCCGTTTCCGGTGATCTCGACCGCCATGCCGCACCCCCTGGTCGGTTAGGCGAGTGCGACCTCGACGTGTGTCCAGCTCGACGGGTGGTCGAACAGTGCCGCGATGATCACGCGTGCGGTGCGTTCATGCGGGGTTTCTGCCCAGACGGTGACCAGCGATCCGACCGGGATGTGTTCACGCGGGCGGGTGCGCACGGTGGTCTCGCTGACGACTTCCTCACCGGTGGTCGAGCGGACGAGTCGGCGCCGGTCCTCGACGAACGCGCGGCGGATGACGACCGGGTCGCCGTGCACGTCGCCGTAGGGGCCGGTGCCGATGAACGGGCGCAAAGTGATCGTGTGCGGGAGCAGAACCGCGGGGATCTTCAAAGGGATCACTGCCCCCTCACGGCTTGCCGGGCAGTGCTCTGCTGTCGGGGGCGAGCGGGGCGTGCGAGAGCAGCCCGGCCGTCGCGAGGATGAGCACGGCTCTCGGCCCGACATCCGAGGACGGGGCGGTGTCGGCGCGTTTGAGTCGCAGGGTGCCGAGCGCGGCCTCGCTGAACTGCGCCCCGGCCCCGACGGGGTCGCCGGTCTCGCCCCACCACTCGACCACGGCGCACGTCGCCCTACGCAAGGCGTTGCGCACCTTCTCGTCGACCGGGTTGCCCTGCGCGTCGACGTCGTAGACGGCGGCGACGAGCAGGGAATCGACCCGTTCAGACGCGCGGGCGAGCAGCCGCGGCGAGTCGTCGTTGACCGCTGCCTCGCCCGCGTAGGCGACCAGGTCGGCCGTGGTGGCGTAGACACGCACGGCGCTAGTCCTGGTCGTCGTCGAACAGTCGCGCGAGGTCGTCGCGCGAGAGGCTCTCGGCGTCGGCACGCGGGTAGCCGCGCGACATCGCGTGGTCGACCCACTCGGCCTTGCGGGCTGTGCGCGAGGGCCGCGCCGCGGGCTGCGCGGCACCGTCGGCGACCTCGACCGGGTGCCAGATGCCCGGCAGTGCGTCGAGGCGCTCGGCCATCCATGAGCCCGGTTCGGGCCGGTGAACCTCTCCGGTGCGGGTGTTGCGGTAGGCGGTCACGGGGTCGCGGCCTTCCGCTTGATCAGTACGGCGCGCTTGGGGTCGAGGGTCTTCACGCCCATGAGGCAGTCGACGCTGACGACGTCCTGTTTCTTGGCCATGTCGTAGCCGTAGATCACCCGCAGACCCAGGCCCTTGTAGGTCACGACCGAGCCCTGTCCGGCGCCGATACCGCGGGGGAGTGGCAGTGTCCGGGTTGCCAGGGTGAACGCCTCGCGCCGGAACGCGACCGACACGCCGTCTTTGATGTTCTGGGACATGTAGTTGTCGAAACCGCGTTTGCGCCCGATGGACGCCTCGCGTAGCGCGGTTCCGTCGTCGCCTACCTGCTGCGCCTGGGTGAACAGGGGGTCGGTCTGGAACAACGCCGTCAGGCTGGTGTCGGCGACCGCGCGCCGGTCGGCAAGGGGCACGTTCGCGTCGTTGAGGACCTTGCCCGCGGCGGGCAGCACGTCGGAGACGTTGGCCGCGACGGGGTCGTACTCGACGGTTTGGGTGACGTCGGCGCGTAGGCCGAGCACGAGCCGGTCGGCGTACTGGCTGATGGCCTCCATTGCCGGGGTGAGGAACTGCTCGGAAAAGTCGGTGATCCGCATCGACCAGTCTTCCGAGGTCACGGCGAAACTGACGTCGGGGATCTTGTCGAGGGTGAGCGTGGTCGAGGTCTCCCGAGCGTCCTGCAGAACGATGCCGGTCTGCCGGTCGAACTCGTTCACGACGAACGTCGCGGGCTTGCGGATGCTGATCGTGTCGCCGCTGTTGCCGGTGAAGTCGCCTTCGTAGTCGCGGTGCACGAGTCCGGCCATGACGGTCTGCTCGTACAGGGTGGCAATCGCCTCGCGGGCGATCACGTCGACGGTGAGAAGCTGGTTTGGCATGGTCACTTCCGCTTTCGGGTGCGTTTGATGTAGTCCTCGACCGAGAGCGAGCCGAGGTCGTCGGAACCGGTGGGTGATCCGCCGGTGATCTGTGAGCCGCTGCGCGGCGCCGCGGCGGGTGCGGCGGCGAGCCGCGGGTGTGCCTTGACGGTCTCGGCGATGGCGGCGGCGACCTGGTCGCCGAACTTCTCGGCCGAGGGGTCGAGGTCGGCGACCCGGCGCCGGAACCCGGTGGAGTCGAGCAGCGCGTCGGGGTCGGCGCCCGCGGTCGGCGCGGCCCGGTACACGGCCAGGTCGACCGCGCGCTCGCGCGCGTCCCGCTGGGCTGCGCCGAGTTGCTCGGTGACCTGTTCGACGGTCGGCGTCTCGCCCGCCTCGGCGATGCCCAGCGCGGCGGCGATCCTGTCGACGATGGACTGCTGCGCGCCCTCGGCCTTGCTCTGCCAGTCGGCGATCTCCGCGCGCAACGCCTCGACCTCCGGCGCCGGGCTCGGTGCGGCGGTGGTCGAGCCTGCGGCCGGTTCGGTCGGGGCGGCTTCCGTGGGCGGCGCCGGATCGGTCGGCGCGGTCTCGGCGCCGGTCGGGATCGGTGCGGACAAGGGGTGACCTCCTGGTTGTGATGTGGGAAACGAAAAAAGTCGTCTCGCGTGTTGACGACATCAAGGCCGGGTGGCTAATGTTGTCAACAATAGAGACGACTTAAGGGGTTCGGATGTTCGCACTGTTCAGCGCGACGGATTTGCAGGCCGAGGCTCGCGGGCAGTTCGCCCTCGACGACCTGTTCGGCGCGGCCGAGGCGCCCGCGGCTACGGTCGTCGAGTCGGCTGTCATGCCGGACCCGTGGGAGTTGATCCCGCGTGAGGCCATCACCGGGCAGGGGGTTCTCGGCGCGTGAGCGTTCGCCACCTCGACATGGCGGGGATCGGCCGGGCTCTGGTGAGCCCGGTCTCTCGTCATGCGGTCAGCAAATGGCGCGAGCGGTATCCGGCGGGCTCGGCGCACCCGTTCCCGGAGCCGGATGTGGTGATCGGCGACGAACCCGGCGTGCCGGGATGGCTGCCCGATCGGGTGCCCGAGATCGAGACATGGCGGGCGGGGCTACCGGGTCGGATCGGCCGACCGCGCAAGGATCAACCGGAGTAGTCGACCGGCATCGGGTTGGCGTTGCCGTAACCGCGGACCCAAGCGCGGGCGAGCACGCGCTCACGCGCGGTGTCGGCGTCGCCCCGGTACGGGTTGGCGCGAACGGGTCGGCGGGCTTGCGCGGCGGCGCGACCGGCGGCCAACGCGAGACGTACCTCGTCGGCGGGTGTCGTCATCGCAACCAACCGTCTCCTGTCGTGCCCTGTCCGGGGTTCTCGCCGAGCAGCCGGGCCGTCCACTCATCGTAGGTAATTCGGCCGTGGGTGTCCCACCATTCTTTCAGCTCGTCCGATGCCCACTTCCGGGCGCGGCTCTCCGGCCCGGTGAACAGGGCGTGCGGGTCGATCCCGGCGGCTTGGCCTGCCGGGGTCACCATGTGCCCGCGGGTGGCGTCCTCGGCGGCGATGTACTGCTCGTACACGTGATCACGGAAAGCCTTGCGCGCCAACTCGTCGAACCCGCGGCCGGTGTAGCCCTGCCCGCGGAGCTGCGCGATGGCGCGGTCTCGGCGTTGCCGCTCGACGCTGTGCCCGTATGCCTCGGCGGCGGCTTCCTCGTCCGACCATCCTTCGTCGATCAGTTCCTCGAACCGCGCCCACTGCGCGGCGTCGCGCTCGGCGCGCTGCTGCTCGCGGCGCGCCCGGTCCTGCTCGCGGCGCTCGGCTACCCGGTCGGCCTCGGCCTGGCGGCGGTTCATCTCGTCGAGCACGGCGTCGATCGCCGACTCGTCGTCGGACACCTCGACGAACCGCGCGTCGAGTTCCTCGTCGCTGAGCGCGGCAAGCTCGGCGGCGACCCGCGCGGCCCGGTCGCGTTCGGCCTGCTGCGCCTCGGCCTGCTCGCGTTCGACGCGTTGACGCTCGGCCTGTTCGGCGGCGAGCCGTTCGCGTTCGCGCCGCTGTGCCTGTTCGGCGGCGACGGCGTCGAGGCGGGCCTGCTCGCCGGTCCCGTCGGCGACCTGGTCGGCGAGCGCGGCCCGGCGGGCTCGCGCGGCCGAGATCGTGCCGTGGCCGAGGTCGAGCTGCTCGCGGTAACGCTTGCGGTTGAGCCCGGTCGCGTCGACGTGCTCGCGGATGTCGGCCTGTAGCCCTCGAATGCGCTGCTGTGCCGCGCGCCGGGTGGTGTCGTCGAGCGCCCCGGCTTCCTTGCGCTTCTCCTTTCTGACCTTGCGTTCCAGCTCGCGAAGGTGTTCGCGTTCGTCCTCGGCGGCCTGGTCGTGCTCGACCGGCTCGTCGAGGCGGGTCACACCGGGGATGAACGGGACGAACGTATGCCGACAGTTCGGGTGCATCAGCCCGGCGGCGCGGGCTTCATCGACGCTTCCGGCGACCTCGACGCGCATCGGAGTGCCGGTGAGTTCGTTCTCGACGGTGCGTGCTCCGCCGGTTCCGGTGCGGACCAAGATGCGCCCCTGCCACACCGAGCACAGGGCGCACCCGTCGGTGGTGTTGGAGACGGTGACCAGGTCGACCCCGAGGGAGTCGAGGCGGGCGAGGTGTCCCTCGTTCCACGCTCGCGCGGTCGCGGTACGGGTGGCCATCTCGACGTAGGTCGCGAGGTTCCACGGACGCCCGGACCGGTCGACGAACCCGGAAACCCCCTGCGACACAAGGCGGTCCCACGCGGCGCGCTGCGCTGAGCGGGTCGTGCCCGTGCCGAGCAACTGCGCCGGTGCCGCTGCGGCTACCGCGACTTGATAGGCGTCCTGCCCCCAACGCAGCACCCGCAGATAGAGCGCGTCGAGCCGCGAAGTGAGGTCGGCGGCGAGCAGCGCGGCGGCGTCCATGCCGGGGATGACCTCGCGTAGCGCGACGAGCTGCGGCTCGTCGAGCGCGCCGAGGTCGGCGAGTTGAGCGAGCGCGGCGGCGCTGCCCGCCTGCCACGCGGCGAGCACGGCCTCGGCCGCACTGGTGCCGACCTCGGCGCGGAGCTGGGTGATCAGCCGCTCGACGGCGAGGCGCATCTCGCGCACGGCGGCGGCCTTCTGCGTCGCCCACTCCGGGACGTCGGCGCCTGCGCGGGCGCGGCGGGCGATGTCGCCGAGCAACCTTGCCTCGACCTCGGTGAACACGGCGAGGATGTCGCGGGCGAGCTGCTCGACGACCTCGGCCGGATCACTGCCCGGCGGGGGCTCCCACGCCATCGCTTCCGCCCCCGTTCTCGAAGCCGCGCCAGGTGGCGGGATCGGGGACGGCGCGGCCGGTCTCGGCGAAGATGCGCCCGACCTCGGCGTCGACCTGGTCGCCGGTCCACTCCGGGTGGACCAAGCGCACCCGGACTTCGGTTGAGGCGGCCTCGGCGGTCAACAGCGCGTGCGCGGTGCGGGCAAGCTCGGCGGTGTCGGGTTGGGCTTGGTCGCCAAACTCGACGACAGGCTCGGAACCGGTCACACCGCGGGTGCCGAACACGTGCGCGTCGACGTCGAGCAGCGCGCCGACCAGGGGGCCGAGCGCGGCCGACCAGTAGCGGCTTTTCTTGTCGCGGGTGGTCTCGGACAGCTCGCGGCGGTCGGTGACCTCGGTCGCGGTGACCCCGGTCGCCCTCCCGTTGATCTCCCCGAACGTCGAGGGCGAGTAGCCCGCGGACCGGAGGACGTCGTGCGTGATCTGCTGGGCGGTGGCCTGGTGCTCGGCGACCCGGATCGCGAACTGCGACGGGGTGATAGGCGGCGCCCCGTCGCCGCGGCCGGTGAGCATGTTCACCTCGGTGAACACCTCTTGATCGTCGTCGAACGTCGCGCCTTGCCCGGGGCCGTTTGGGGTGAGGTAGCCGGCGGGCACGATCAGCCGGGCTTTCGCTAGCCGGATGTCGCGGACCCAGGACGAATAGACCTCGTCGAGCACGTCGAGCAGCGGCTCGACCCCGTCGAAATCGCTACGGCCGAGCGGACGCAGCGCCGGGACCGGACGCCACTCGCGCGACGGCCGGATATTCGGCGCGTAGGCGGCGGTCAGTCGTTTGGTGCCGGTGCCGATCGCGCCGTCAGCGTCGACCAGCTCGGCGGCCCATGCCGTCGATGGGTGCTCGGTGAGCGGGATCGGGCGGCCGAGGTCGTCGTCGCTGCCCTGGTGCAAGGTGTGCACGATCCGGCCGGGCTCGTGCCGTTCGAGGTGGCGCAGGACGGTCGGGCCGTCGACGGCGACGGTCTGCCAGAACGTCACCGCGGACAACCGCGACCAACGCCACTCCGGTACCGCGGCGTCGGCGTCGACCGTATCGAGCATCGCGTGCGGTCGAACGTCGCCGTCCCACACCACCCGCAGATATGCGCCACCGAGCGCGGCGGCGACCTCGGCCGCTTCCAACAGCGCCGAGTGCGTCTCGGGGGTGTTGAGCACCTGATCGAGGCGAGCCTGCGCTGTGGTGTCCTCGGCGAGCACCCGCGGGGGCTCGGCGAACAACAGGTCAGCGCTCGCGGTCGCTATGTCCGCGGCGAGCGGCACATGCACACGCGTGCGCTGCTGCCCCCGAGGGGAAACCGGGCGACCCCAGAAAAACCGGCTGACCGCGCCCACCAGCCCGCCCCGGTACTGACCAGGACGGGAGTGCACCACGGGACCGGACCCGTACAGCGCGGCGAGCTGCTCAGCACGCCCGACATACCAGGCGTTCCACTCGCGCATCTTGCCCGCGGCCTGATCGAACGGTTTCGGGGGCCAGGAATCAGGCACGTTGCACCCCTCTTCCTGCCGGGGCGGCGGGTGCAGTTGAATCTGCCGAATGGGAATCTTCAAGGACGCCAAGGCGAACACCGCTAGCGCGGATGCGCAGAAGGCGGCGCAAGCTGGGCAGACTGTGTTCGTCGCGAGATTCAACTACCCGGCGACCCACCACGGGCTGTCCGGTCAGATCGCGGACTGGTCGGTACAGATTCAGGCAGTGGAGTCCGCAGGCTGGAGAGTGGAACACTTCTCCGTTGCCGCTGACACCAAAGGCAGACCCGAGGCTTACGTCATGTTCAGGCGGCACTGAGGACCGGGCGCCACAGGTTCTCTGTCGTGGTGATCGCGTAGCGCCCGGCGTCGAGCCTGTGGTCTGCGACCTTGACCGGGGCATCGGTGCCTTTGGCGGTGGCCGAGTCGTCCCAGGAGTAGCCGGGTGCTTCGCGGATGAACCCGGCGCAGCGGTCGGCGACGCGTAGGCGTTTCTCGGAGAGCAGCGACGAGACGACGCGGATGCCGTAATTGACGTCGTTGTCGGCCGCGGCTGTGGTCACTCCGTCGTTGTGGAGCTGGACCCGGAACGACGCGGCGGAGGGGTCGGCGACGATCCACTGTGGACGCAGCATGGTCGGGCACGGCAGGTGTGGCCGGTCGAGCCAGTCGCGCAACCCGGCGGACAGTTGCGAGTCGGTGAGCCGCACCCGCGCGCGGGCGGGGTCATGGCTCCACTCGTCGACCAGGTACAGGCGGTTGTCGACCCCCTCGCCGAGCAACACGGCCGCGGTCGCATTGGTCGTGCCGTAGTCGATCCCGACCGCGAGCAGCCGCGCCATGTCGGGGAGGCGTTCCCAGGGCAGCACGTGATCGGCCGGGTTCCACATGTCGAACACGGCGCCCTCGGCGGCGACCCACTCGCCGAGGATGAACCGGCGGAACCACAGTCCGGTGTACTCCCGCCGGATGCTGTCCTTATAGGACTGTTCTAGTGCGGGGTTGTCGTCGAGGACGAAGGAGAACGCGCGCCAGTCGGGCAGCTCGTCGAGCCGGTCGAGGTAACGGCGCTTCACCCAGTGCGCCGGGCTGTCCGGGTTGGTCGTGCAGAAGCACTGCGCCCCGGGAACGCTCATCCGGCCGAGCAACTGCGTGAAGAAGTCCTCGGCGACGACGGTCAACTCGTCGACGTAGGCGCCCGCGACGGTCAGGCCGCGCAGCACCTTCTCGGCCTTGCTGTCACTGGCGCCGAGCACGTAGACGGTGTGGTCGAGGATTCGGGCGGTCGGCGCCCCGGCGGTGTAGTGCACCTGGTCGGCGACAGCCCCGAACAGCGACGGGTCCTGCAACGGGGCGAACACGTTGCGCGCGACGCTGTCGCGGGTGCGGCCCACGACGACGAGCAGCCCGCCGCGGGGTGCGGACGCGACATAGATCAACCAGCGGAGCAGGCTCGCGATGGTCTTGCCCGAGCGGATCGCACCCGACCAAATCGACACGCGCGTCGAGGACTCCCGCAGGGAGTCGAGTTGTTTCGCAGACAGCGGCAGGTCGACGTCAGGCATCGCCCGCGACCCGGATGCCGAGCGCGACGGCGAGCCCGCCGAGCATGGACTTCGCGCTCTCACTGCCCTTGTCGGCGTCGACGGCCTCAAGCCGCCCGGCGGCCGACAGGTGCGTCGACAGCGCGGACGCGAGCGCCTTCTCGTCCGGCGCGGGCACGTGGTCCAGCGACGTGGACTCAATGCCGTTGATCGTCGTCGCGGTGAACGTGTAGGCCGGGGCCTCCAGCCGGGCGAGCAGGTGCTCGGCGCGGCCGTAGAGCCGCCCGACGATCTCGGCACGGCGCGCTCGATTGTCGATCTGGCGGGCGGTGGTCGCCGCGGCGGTTGCCGAGCGGTCGAACGAGAGCCCCAGTGACCGGGCGATGCCGGTCACTGTCGAGGGCGAACGATTGATTGCGCGGGCGATGTCGTTGCGGGTCTTGCCCTCGGCGTGTAGCTCGCGCACGCGGGCGCGATCGGCGACGGTGATCAGGTTGCGAGGCAAGGTCGGTCACCTCGCCCGGTCCAGACATACGACAGCCCCGCGACCAGGGGGAACAGGTCGCGGGGCCATGTGGTTCGGGGTGCGGGCACAACTCACCCGCCGCGATTGAGCAGTTTAGGCGGACCCACCGACGGCGCGGGTGACATGCGAACGGGTCGGAGTCGCGAGCGCGACGTCGATCACCTCCCCGACCAGATACCGGGGGCGACCACGCTTGTCGGGCTCGCGCCGGGTCAGCTTGCCCGCGCGTGCCCAGGTGCGCACGGTGTTCGCGGACAGGTCGCGGCCGAGCAGCCCCGGCAACGCGCGGGCGACCTCGGCCGCGGTCGCGAGCGCCCCGCGGGCGGCGCCGAGCAGCGCGGCACGCAGGACCTCGACATCATGGCGCGACTCGCACTCGCGGCACCCGACCAGTACCCGGTCCGGGCGCGCGTAGAGGTCGGCACCGCAGTCCGGGCACGGCCCGCAGAACAACCGCACCGGAGGAAGGTCGACTGCCCGGCGGGCGCGCTCGACGGCGTCGGTGATCTCGTCGACCAACTCGCCCGCGGCCGGATGGTGCTCGATCCAGGTCGGGTGTCGGCGCAGCCACGCGGCCATCTCGGGCAGGGTGTCGTCGAGGTCGAGCGCATCGAGTTCGGCGAACACCACCGGTGAGCCGTCCGGCGCGGTCTCTCCGGTCGGCACCTGGCGGCGCGGCGCGTGTGTCTCCCACAGGTCACGCACCCACGTCGAGAGCACGTTGCGCAAGTCGTCGCGAACCTCGGCGGCACCGTCGTTGAACGGCAGACCGGTCACGGCCGGACGCGAGCCGACCCGCTGACCGGTCCGGGTTCGCCGGGCGACGGTGTCGTCGAGGTCGTCGACCAACTCGGCAACTTGCCTGAGGTCGGACACCAGCCTGCCATGACATGACCGACAGATGTAGCTGTCCGCTGTGGGGGTGGCGCACCGGGGGGTGATGCAGATCGTCACGATATGACAGTCCCGTCTGCCTGTCACCCGATCAGGAGTTGTCTTCAAGTTCAGAGTTCCGGTTCTCACACATTTACAACCAGTTGTCAGGGGGATGCGTAGAGTGCGCGGGGGAGCCTGGCATTATTGGTGTCGTCGGTCTGGTCGGCTATCTCATGGGAGGCAACTCGGGCGCCGTGTCCGCCTATTCGGCTCGTCGAGTCGAAGGGCACGGCTGTTAGGAGGTACGAGTGCCAGACGGACAGCGGTGGTCCCCATCGGGGGAGCCCCAGGGTGTTCCGCTGATGTTGGAGCGGTGCGCCTTGGCGGTCGATGTGGTCGGCGTCTTGGCTGACGCCGTGGGTGCTAGTGGCCTTGCCACCTGCACAAGGCCACTAGCCGGGGCTCTCCGGGTCGTAGCGAAGCACGCACGCGGACCGAGGTAGCCCACCGCGGACGGGCGGGCCGGTGCTAGCACACCGGCCCGCTCCCTGTTTGTTGCCTCACCACTGTACCCGTCTCACCTATATGGCCTGGTCAGGCCACCTGTGCTCAAGGGGTTATCTAGCAAGATAAAATGCAAATTGAGCGTAGATGTGCACCTGTCTTGGCGAGGAAATGTACGAAATGTAGGAAATGTAAGATTTTGGCGTTGCCGAGTTAGATGATTTACTACGCCGTTCGCGCGTTGGGCTTGCTGCCCGACGGGTGCCCATTCGTCGTTGGTGCGTGGTCGTACTCGGCCCTGTTTGTGGAACTGGCGGCCCGCATCCGCAGTAGAGAACCATTTGGTTCTGTTCGTGGTGTAGTCGGCGACCGGGCACGCTGCGAAGAAGGGCGAGGCACTCGGCTAGCTGTTCGCCTAGGTGGATGGAGCGCTTGCGGTCAAGCCGTGGTCGTGTCCGGTACCCGGTCGTCGAGGACGTTGACGGCGGGCTCGACGTCGGGCAGGTGGTCGAGCAGTAGGCGACGGCTTCCGCCGCACTGGCCGCACGGCTCATCGCGGCGGATGACGAAGGCGCAGCGGCAGTACGCCGAGAACCACTCGACATCGTTCTCGTCGCGGTGCGGGGTTCGGTAGACCTCTTGGTGTGCCCGTGACCGGGTGCACTCGACAGTGTCGTCGTGTGGGTGGGCTTCCCGGCAGTTCACCGGGTCGGCGAACTGGACCATGGCGCGCACGAGCGCGTGATAGGCGCGCTGCTGGTAGTCCTCGTTCACGTCTCCCCCTTGACGTCGTCCCGCCGGGGACGTTACCGACTTCCCGTTCGCCGCACTGGGGTTCGCGCTGCTCATTTCAGGTGACACGGTGCCTGTCACCATGTCGTTCGGTCACCGATCACGCTGCGACGGCGACCAGTTCGACCAGGCCGGAACCGGCCTCGACCTGGTCAGGTGCCGGTACGCCGGGTAGAGGCAAGACGTACTGCCCGGCTCCGGTCCATCTGCGGCCGGTGCGCATCGGCGCGGCGAGCGCGATCGGCCGCACCCATGGGTCGCCCGCTCGTGCTCGTGCTCGGTTGCGTTCGCGGCGTTGCCGGTCGTAGGCGGTGTGGGCCTCGCGGCAGAGGTCGCAGCGGCACCCGTGTTTGGCGTAGCGGGAGTTCGTGCCGTGCGCGGGTTTGATCACGGGTGCGGGGTGGCCGGTCTGCTCGGCGAGCTTTTCGCGCTGGTCGGCGTCGAGTCCTCCGCGGATGCCCCACGCTTCGCCCGCGTCGAGGGCCTCGGCGAGGCACTGCTCGGCGACCGGGCACGCGGCGCACAGGGCGAGGCACTCGGCGAGCTGCTCGCCGGGCTCGACGAAATCGAGGTCGATCCGCCCCCGGCAGGCGGCCCGTGCGTGCCATTCAGGCAGACGCAGCGTCATCGAGCAGCCTCCGCAGGGTGTCGAGCGCGTCGTCGAGGGCGCGGGTGATCGGTGAGTACGTGACGCGTGGGGCGTTGGCGAGGTCGGCGTCGTGTTCGTCGCGGCGTTGGTGGTGGGTGAGCGCACGGTGCACGGCAATGGCCACTGTGGACAGCTCGTGGCGGGTGTCGGCGTCCATCACGCGGCCTGTTCGACTGGTGCGGCGAGGGTGTCGAGCAGCCATGGCAGCGCGGCGGCGGCTTGGTGCGGGATCACGCCGTTTCCGAGCACACGGAGCATTGCCGTGCGGGACAGGCCGGGGACGTGGGTCACCCACCCTTCGGGGGCGCCTTGCATCCACTCGACGAATGCCGGGTCGAGCACGCGGGCGCCGTGGTGTCCGGTGGTTATCGGGGCGGGCGCTGGTCGGCCTAGCCGCCGTTCCCATCGTCGGATGGCGGGGGTGTAGTCGCCCCAATCAGTCGAGCCGCGTCGGTGAGCGTCGCCCGGGTTCCGGTGGCCTTCCTGGTCGATGCCTTGGCGTCCAGCGCCGTCGGAGTGGGCATCAAGGTCGCCGCGCCCGCTGCCTCGGCCGCGGGCAGGCGCTCGAAGATCACCTGCGACAGCGGCGGCCGATAGCCCTCGCCGGCGCGTCGGCCAGGCGTCCCCGTGTCGCTCGCCCGCGGTGTCGGAAGCAGCGACGAAGACCCGGAATCTGTTGTGGGGTGCTCCCACGGCGGAAGCGGGTAGGCCACACCACGCCGCGTCGTACCCGAGGTCGGCCAGGTCGCCGAGTACGGCGCCGAGTGCCCGCACAGCATGGGGTGCGTGGTCTCCCAGACACCACGGGCAGGGTTCCATCTGGCTAGTGGCCGGTGCACTGAGCAACCCCCGAACGTTCTCGGCGACGACCAGCCGCGGACGCAGGACGCTCACGGCGTAGGCCATCTGGGACCACAACCCCGAGCGGCTGCCGGGGCGCAGACCGACCCGCTTGCCCGCGCTGCTGACGTCCTGGCAGGGGAACCCACCGACGAGCACGTCGACCGGGGCGGCCTGCGACCAGTTCACGCCGGTGATGTCACCGAGGTTCGGCACCCCGGGCCACCGATGGGCGAGCACGAGCGACGCGGCGGTGTCGACCTCGGCGTGCCAGACGACCGACCCGCCGAGCACGGCCCGCACCCCGAGGTCGAGACCGCTGTACCCGCTGAACAGCGAGCCGATTCTCACCGCGCACCCCCGGCGGGCAGGGGCTCGACGACGAGCGCCAGGGCGGCGCGCTCGCCGAGCACGATCTCGGGCATGTGCTTGACCATGAGCGCGGGCACGTCGTCGACGACGACGCGGGCGTCGACCAACCCGTCGGCGCACGCTTTGAGGGTGGGCACGAGGTTGTCGGCGTCGCGGCGGCGACGGTCGGTGACGGTCCAGACCAGCCGGACCGAGCAGCGGCCGAGCGCGGGCACACTCAGCGAGCGGGCAAGCGTCGCGGTGTCGCGGCGAACCTCGGCGGTCAGCCGAGCGCGGCGGCCCCAGTGGTGACGCTGGTTCGCGGTGAGCGGCGGACGGCGGTAGGGCAGCAGCAGTGTGTAGGAGGTCGGCGCGTCGCCCGCGCGCACGCGCGGCGACGCTGCCGACCGGTCGCGCCCGCTGTCGTCGTGGTTGATCACTGGTTCCCCTGGTTGGTCATGGCGGCGAACGCGGCGTCGAGGCGCGCGGGGTGGGCGGTGGTCTTGGTGAGCGGGCGACCGCCGGGGCCGGTGCATCGGTCTCCTGGTTGAGCGCGGCAGTAGGGGCACGGGACGGCGAGGAAGGCTCGGCGGGCGTCGGCTTCGGCGTGCTCGGGGTCGATGCCGCGGGCGGCGGCGAGCGCGGCGCTGACGCGGGTGATGCCGTCGCGGATGGCGCGGAGCCCGTTCTCGTCGAGCTGGCGGGCGCGGGCGGTCAGCTCGGCGCGGTGTCGGCGTTCGGTGGCGTCGCGGCGGACGGCGCGCCAGTGCTCGACGATGTCGGCGGGCATGACGGTCTCGGCGTGGTGGCGGTAGTGCTCGCGCACGGCGTCGGCACCGACTTCGGCGGGCACGTCGTCGAGGATCGCGGCCCACATGTCGAGCACGTCGGGGTCGGGTTGGGGCACCTTCGGGTCGACGGCCGAGGCGGCGCCGAGCAGAGTCGCGACCTCCTGCCGGTTCACCGCGCCCCCTCGACAGCGAGCCGGCCGGGCTCGACGTGGCCGTGCTTGTCGACGTCGGCGAGGGCGAGCCAGCCGCGGACCTTGTCCCCGCGGCCCGAACGCGCTGCCGGACGGCCCGGTGGGTTCCGGTTGTGGTGGGCGGCCTTGACGGCGTCGTCGTAGAGGTGGGGGAGCAGGCCGGGGCGGGCGTCGGGTCGCCGGTGCCACTCGTCGAGCGCGGCCCGGACCGCGGTCGGGTCGGCGCCGTCGCGCAGCAGCCCGTCGGCGATTTTGGCCAGCGCTCGGACGGTCGCCGGGCGGTAGGCGACGCCGGTCTGCTCGCGCCAGGCGGACACCAGCCGGTAGGCGTCGGGGCGGACCGCGGTCGCCGAGAGTTCGGCGACGGTGGTCGTGCCTCGCGCACGGGCGGCGCCGCTTTTCGGTTCTGTGGTTCGGTTCAGTACTTCCGGTTCACCTTGGGGTGTCACTGTGACACCCGCGTGGGGTGACGCTGTGACATCCCGGGGGTGTCCCTGTGTCCGGGGGCGGGGGTCACTCTGTCCGTCAGGGGTGTCACTGTGACCGACGGGTGCGGGGGTCACAGTGACCGGTTCATGTGGACCGTCGAGGGTGAGTCGGTAGACGTTCGAGGTGTCGGCGCCGGTGCCGCGCTGGCGTCGGGCGCGGGCGATCAGATGGCGCTCGGCGAGCGCGTCGAGGGCTCGGCGCACCGTGCGCTCGGACGCCTCGGTCTCACGCGCCAACGTGGCGACCGAGGTCGTCGCGCGCCCGTCCCGGTTGGCGTGGTCGGCGAGCACGAGCAGCACGAGTTTCGGCATGGGGCCGCCCGCGTTCTGCTCGACGGCCCAGCGCAGCGCGTGAACGCTCACCGTGGCCTCGCCGCGGTGAGCCGCCCGGCAATCTTGTGCGGGTCGACGTCGAGCAGTTCGGCGACCTGGTCGAGCGGGTCGCCACGGCGGGCGAGGATGCGCAGCACCTCGGCGGCCTCGGGCGCGAGAAGATCGCGGTAAGCGCGTCGGCCGCGCAGGGCTGCCTCGACGGTGAGCGGGTTCAAGCGGCGTACTGCGGTGGTCATCATGTCCTCTGCACTCGAATGAGGGCGTGCGCCATCGCGCCAACAGCCGAAAAGGCTTGGCGGGCAGGCGTTTCTGTGGTCGATCCGACGCTAAGGGCGTTCGGACGCGTTATGTTGACTAGTTGTCAACCCGCGTGAAGATCACTCGTTAGGGTGGTTCCCGATCCAGACTCGGTTACGGCTCGCGCGACGTGGGCGGCGTCGGCTGCGGTACTCCCCGCACGGGACGATCACCCGGCGCGCGGCCCACGTGCCGAGCACCGACGGCAGCACGTTCGGCGAGTGCGCCTCGGCCTCGGCATCCGCGGGAACGGCCTGGCGCACGTCGTCGGCGGTGAACGGGTGCCCGGTGGCGACCAGGTCGGCGAGCACAGCTTCGACGGCCTCGCGGTAGCGCCGGTGCCCGGCGGTGGCCGCGGCGAGGTTCGCCTGCTGCCCGGCGCGGCGGTCGGCCAACGCTAAGGCGAGCTGGTCGACGTCGTCGGCCATGGCGGCGCCCCCTCCCCGATGTCTGCGGCCCACGCCGCGAGCGCGAGTAACAGGTCGCGGTGCGCAGCGGCGTCGGCCGCGCGCTGCGCCGGGGCGCGGGCCTGCACGACAACGCAGGTCGGGCACTCCGGGCAGCACGGCGCGCAGTCGTCGACATCGCAGCAGCCGCTCGCCCGGTGCTCGCCGCAACAGACGAGCACCAGGCCGGTAGGGACGAGGGCGGTCGTCACGTGACACCCCGCAGGGCGGCGCGCAGTGTCGACAGCGCCCGTTCGGCGGCGAGCGCCCGCTGCTTCCACTCGGCGCGCTCGCCGGCGACCCGGTCGTGCTCGGCGAGCCGAGCGACCGCCTCGGCGAGGGTGAGCCCGCCGAGTTCGCCGAGGTCGACCCGCGGGGCGGCGTCGGCGCGGTGCCGGTTGAGGTGCGGGCGGATCGAGCGCACGTTGTTCGAGGTGTAGTCGCAGTGCGCGCACCCGTAGACGGTCCGGCCGTCGGCGAGAACCAGAGTGCGGGTCTGCTGCCACAGGATCGGGTTGCCTGCCCGGTCGCGCATCTGCGCGTTGGTCGGGCGGTCGTCGACCACCCGAACCCCGTTCACCGTGGTCGCGGTCATCGCGCACCCCCGGCGTCGGGCTTGTCGTTGTCGATGGTGGTGTTCATGACGCCTGCGCGGTGGAGTCGTCCGGCAGCAGCAACTCGCCGGGGTCAATGCCGAGGGCGTCGGCGAGTCGACCGAGCAGGGCCGGGCTCGGCCGACGGCGGCCGTGTTCGATAGCGGACAAAGCGCCCTTGGTGCACCCGGCGTCCGCGGCGAGCTGGGTCACAGTTCGCCGGGACGTGATGCGCAGGCGGCGCAGCTTGGACGTGTCGATGGGTGGAGCGACCATGGCTCGCACAGTATTCGCATAATCTCGTATCGCACAAGTGTTTGCAGATGTATGCGCAGGTGGAGGCCCGTCTATGTAGGACAGCGCGTGTTCGCCCCGTCACGCTCGCAGCTCAACCCGATGGTGAGCGGGGTTGCGTGATGCGAGTTTGTTTGACCAGACTCGATCTATGAGCGCCGACGACAGCGACCTTCCCCCCTGGCCGCTCGGGCCGTACCTGTCAGCCGCCCGAGAGCAGGCTCGCTTGTCGATCGCGGCGACCGCCCGACGCTCCGGCGTCAGCCAGGGCAAGATATTGCAGCTTGAGCGCGGCTACATGATGCGCGGGGACAGGAAGGTTCCCGTCGGCACGACCAAGCTCACCGTCGAGAAGGTCGCTCGTGCGGTCGGCGCCGATGTCGCCGAGGCGCTGCGTCTTGTGGGCATCACCACAGACGATCCGAGCAGGCCCGGACGGAGAGTGGCCGGAAATGATCTATCCCAGGTGTCAGACGGAGAACTCGCCGCCGAACTCCACCGTTTGACAGCCGAACTGAACCGGGTCACCGACGAGTTGTCGCGACGTCTCGCTGTCCACTCCATGAACGCCGAGTGACGCCGCGCAAATGATCAAAAATGGTCACCCCACACGGGGTGGATGGTTACGCAATCGACGTGTATACCTCCATAAGGAGTAGTCGTGTCGAGTGGGCGGTGTCAGTGGAAGAGTGTTTCGTGGACTGGTCCGCGGATGCGCGTCCTATGCGCTTGTGGATCAAGGCGCTCGGCAACGGCACCATGCGGGCCTGGCTGGAGCAGAGCGAACTCGAACCCGTGATCATCACTGCCGAGCAGGCCAGACGAGCACTGGTCGCCTGGAAGTACCTACGGACCCGAATGAGACGCGGCGAGCACACCGACTTGGAACTCGCCACCCGGTTCCGGGGAGAGCGGACCAATAAGGACGCCGTCCTGGTCTTCGCGCTCGACAACGGGCGCATGACCTACTGGCGAAACGGCGAAAAACTCAAGCCGATTCCGCTCAACCTCGAAGCCGTCGACAACTTGATCTCGGCATGGGACACCGTCTACCGCGCCATCGCGACCGCGTGAGGTAGACGGCCGCTCGAAGGTCGCGCGCGGCGCTCGCCTCTGCTTGCGCTCATGCCGAGCAGACCGCGACAGGGCGCTGGTGTGAGCTTCACGGGATACGCTACGATCGCTTTGCGAGGTCGCACTATTGCGTCTCTCGTAACATTGCTCGACCTGGGAGAATCGGACCTAGCACAGAGCATGTGCCCGCACTATTTCCAATCGTGCGCACTAGGCCACTATGCGAATCCTCCGTCGAAGAGGGTACCGGACGCTGGTCTGACCGGCCAAAACGGGGGGTCAGACCGGGTGTGCCCGTCTGACCTGGGCGTGCGGCGGGGCCGCGAGGTCGCACGATTGGCGCACGCGTCGCCCAAGGGGTGCGCCGGGAGCGTCTGCCGGAGGCTGGCGCTACCGACTCTTTGAGGTTCGATTTGAATGCGACGCGCGCCTAAGCGATTCGGGTCGGGTGGCTGAGGGTGGTTCGCCGCCCCGTCGAGAGCGGTCGCGGGGTGCCGCTACACTTGTCCGTGGACCCCGTGCGGTGTTCATCTCGCGAACCTCCCCAGGGCCGGAAGGCAGCAAGGATAAGCGGGCTCTGGCAGGTGCACGGGGTCCCCTTTTGTTCAGGCGGCCACCCGCGCGGCCAGTCCCGCGATCTCGGCGACGCGCTCGTAGCTGCGCAGCCGGTCGGCGTGGTCATGGACGTTGGTGGTGATCATCAGCTCCTGCACGCCGGTTTCCGCCAGCAGTTCGGCCAGTTTCGCCCGCACCGTCTCCGGGCCGCCGATGACCTGCGATTCCAGGCGCTCGTCGATGAACAGCCGGTCCAGGTCGGTGTACTCGTAGGCGGCGGTCTCCGCCGGTGACGGCAGCCTGCCGGGGCTGCCCTTGCGAAGCTGGAGGAACTGCAACGCCGCGGGTTCCGCCAGGGCGCGTGCCGTCTCGTCGTCGGCGGCGCACACGACGCTGGCGGCGATCATCGCGTACGGCTCCGACAGCACTGCCGACGGCCGGAAGCGGTCCCGGTACAGCGCCAGCGCGGGCAGGGTGTTCTCGGCGCTGAAGTGGTGCGCGAACGCGAACGGCAGCCCCAAGAGCCCGGCGACCTGCGCGCTGTAGCCGCTGGACCCGAGCAGCCACACCGCGGGCTGGTTGCCCAGCGCGGGCACGGCGGTCACTCCGCGCGAGTTCCGGCCGGTGAAGTAGTCGACCAGCTCGGTCAGCTGCTCGGGGAAGTCGTCCGCGGACAGCGGGCCGCTGGAGCGCCGCAGCGCTTGGGCGGTCACCTGGTCGGTGCCGGGCGCGCGGCCGATCCCCAGGTCGATCCGGCCCGGGTGCAGCGCCTCCAGCGTCCCGAACTGCTCGGCCACCACCAGCGGCGGATGGTTCGGCAGCATGACGCCGCCGGAACCGACGCGCAGGGTCGAGGTGGCCATCGCGATGTGCGCGAGCAGCACCGCGGGCGCCGAACTGGCGATGCCGGGCATGTTGTGGTGCTCGGCTACCCAATATCGGTGATAGCCCTGCCGTTCGGTCGTGCGGGCGAGGTCGAGGCTGTTGCGCAGCGCGGCGGTCTCGGTGGAGCCGCTGGCGACCGGGGCGAGGTCGAGGACCGAGTACGGGATGGGCACGTGTGGGGACAACGCCGCCCGCGCTTACCGGATTCCCGGTCTGTCCACCCGCTGGTGATCGCCGCACCGGGGCGGCGGGGCTGTCGGGGGCGGCGGGTAGGGTCGCGGCGTGGCGCTCGCCCTATACCGCAAGTACCGGCCTGCGACCTTCGCCGAGGTGGTCGGCCAGGAACACGTCACTGTCCCGCTGCGCACCGCTCTTGCCGCGGGGCGGGTAAACCACGCCTACCTGTTCTCCGGTCCACGCGGTTGCGGCAAGACCTCCAGCGCGCGCATCCTCGCCCGTTCCCTCAACTGCGAGAAGGGCCCCACCGACGAGCCGTGCGGCACCTGCGACTCCTGCGTCGGCCTCGCCCCCAACGGGCCGGGCACGGTCGACGTGGTGGAGTTGGACGCGGCCAGCCACGGCGGCGTGGACGACGCCCGCGAACTGCGCGACCGGGCGTTCTACGCGCCCGCCCAGTCCCGGTACCGGGTGTTCATCGTGGACGAGGCGCACATGGTCACCACGCAGGGCTTCAACGCCCTGCTCAAGATCGTCGAGGAGCCGCCGGAGCACCTCGTCTTCATCTTCGCCACCACCGAGCCGGACAAGGTGCTCGCCACCATCCGGTCCCGCACGCACCACTACCCGTTCCGGCTGATCCCGCCGGGCGCCATGCGCGACCTGCTGGAACGCAACTGCGCCGCCGAGGGGGCCGTGGTCGAGCCAGCGGTGTTCCCGCTGGTCATCCGCGCGGGCGGCGGCTCGGCCCGGGACACCCAGTCGGTGCTCGACCAGCTTCTCGCGGGCGCGGGCCCCGAGGGCGTCACCTACGAGCGCGCGGTGGCGCTGCTCGGCGTCACCGACGTGGCCCTGATCGACGACATGGTCGACGGGCTCGGCGCTGGCGACGCTTCCGCCGTCTACGGCACGGTCGACCGGCTGGTCGAGGCCGGGCACGACCCGCGCCGCTTCGCCGCCGACCTGCTCGACCGGCTGCGCGACCTGGTCCTGCTCCGCGCCGTGCCGGACGCGGCGACCCGGGGGCTGGTCAACGCCCCGGACGACGAGTTGGACCGCATGGTCGGCCAGGCCCAGCGCATCGGCGCGGCGACGCTGGCCCGGTACGCCGAGATAGTGCACACCGGCCTGGTTGACATGCGCGGCGCCACCGCGCCCCGGCTGCTGCTGGAACTGCTGTGCGCGCGGATGCTGCTTCCCGGCGCCGTCCCGACCGACGCGGCGGCGGATTCCGCTGTCCTGCAACGGCTGGAGCAGGTGGAGCGCCGCATCACCGTCGCCCCCGGCGCGGAGCCGTCCCGGGCGTCGCAGCGGGCGGTCGACGCGGAACCGGCCGCCGCCGAGCGCCCGGTCGCCCGTCGCCCGTCGCAGCGGGAGGCGGTTGCCGAGCGCTCGGCCGCCAGTCGGCCGCCGCAGCGGGACGAGGCTCCCGCTGAGCGTCCGGTCGTCACCCGGCCTGCACAGCGGGCGAGTCAGGACGCCGAGCGCCCGGTGATCACCCGGCCCTCGCAGCGGGCGGCGCAGCCGTCCGCCGAACCGGCACGCCCAGCGCAGCCGGAGCCGACCACCGCACCCGAGCCGGTGGCCGAGTCGACGCCGGGGGCGCTGGACGCCGCCGGGGTGCGCCGGGTGTGGTCGGAACTGCTCGGCGCGGTTCGCAAGTCGAGCCGCAGCACCGAGGCGATGCTGACCAACGCCACCGTCGCCGCCGTCGAGGGCGACGTCGTGGTGATCGCGCACCCGGCCGCCCCCCTGGCCCGCAGGCTCGGCGAGCCGCGCAACGCCGACGCGATCGCCCAGGCCCTGGTCTCCGTGCTGGGCGGCCGCTGGCAGGTGCGCTGCGTCCACGCCGAACCCGGCGCCGCCGCGCCGCCCCCGCCGAGGGCCGCCGCCGCACCACCTGCCCGCCCAGCGGCCCCCGCGCGCTCGGAACGCACCTTCGAGCCGCCGCGCCGGGTGATGAACAACCGCCCGCCCGCCGAGGACCTGCCCCCCGAGCCGCCCGAGCCCGACCTCCCGCCCCCACCGGAGCCGGAGGACGAGGAGGAGATGCTCGCCCAGGCCGCCCGCAAGCCGGACCCGAACGACGCCGCCGCCCGGGAGGACCCGGAGGCCGCCATGCTGAAACTGCTCGCCGAGAAACTGGGCGCCCGCCCCGTCGAGTGACGGCCCGGCACCTGCCCGGCCTTACCACGGTTTCGTCCTGGGGCGGCGTCCGGTATCCACATGGTCCGGAGTTATCCACAGCCGCGGCGCATCCCCTTCCCGCCGCTGACCTGCGCCGATAGACTGGAGCGGGGTCAGCCCCCAGGGTGGGTGGGGCTTTGTTGTGGGGGCGGTGGGCGGCGGAAACGAGTCGAAAACGCACTCGTCAAGGCACTGTCCCTAGGGCACGGTTGACTGCCGGTCACATCCGCGTGTGGGTGTCTCGCAGGAAACAGATGCAGCTCTTTGGTTGGGGCGGGCGGGTTTTGACGCATCGGCTGTGCGCCCTGCTTGCCCGCTTGAGGGGAACCGTGGTCGGTCAACGACCTGTGCGTGTCGGGGCGGTGGGACAGCCAAGTCCGCAGCCTTCTGGGCAGGTGGCCGCAGCCGGAACAGCCCCGCGTGCGCGGGAAGACACTTATCGACCTGTGTGTTCACCAAACAGAACGGTGTTTGCATCCAGTTCAACCGAACTCGGAGCTTGTGGAGTGATCGGCCGATGTCCCGGTCGTGAGTGCGGCGCACACCGACTGTGACGGAACCCTGACGGCAGTGGGCGGGTCAGTTCACCAGGATGGGGTGGACCGCCGCGGTGTCGGCTTCGACCACGGCCAGTTGGCCGAGCGTGGTGGTGAGGGCGACCCTGCTGGAGTCGGGGGACCAGAGGAACGCGTCGGGGGCGATGTCGCCGGGGAGTTCGGCTTCGCGGAGGAAGGCGCCGTCTTCCGCGCGGTGGAAGGCGATGCGGGGGCCAGCGGCGACGGCGACGCGGCGGCCGTCGGGGGCCACCCAGCCGGTGGTGGACTGGTCGAGGGAGACGACCAGGGGGTGCCAGCTTTCGCTCGCGACGTCGAACCGGACGATGCGGGCGGTGCTTTCCGTGTATTCGGTGGCGACGAGCCTGCCGGAGTCGGGGAGCCAGCGCAGGTTGCGGCGGCCGCGTTCGGCCGGTTCCGGGGAGATCAGGCGCACGTGGTCGTCTTCGGTGACCGGCATGGTGTCGACCAGGAGCAGTTTGCGGGGGAGGCGGATCGCGATGTGGCGGCTGTTGGGGCTTACCGCGGCCTCGATTACCGCGCCGCCGCGGTCGTAGACGGCCTGCTCTTCGCCGACGAGGACGTTGCGGATGACGACCGAGTACAGGAGGCGGTGTCTGCGGTTGGCGCGGTAGACGATCCGGCCGGGCAGGACACCCAGGAGTTCGGTCGAGTGGGTGGGGGAGCCGAGCAGGGGCGCCAGTTTGCCGCCGACGGTGAGCAGCGACAGCTGCGCCGGTTCGCCGTGCTGCACGACCACTTTGCGCTCGCCGGGCAGGTATTTGGCCGTGGTGATCCCGCTCGCCACGGTGAGGTCGCCGCGCACGCCCTTGGCGTCGATCTCGGCCAGGCGAACCTGGTCTCCTTCGGCCACCGCGGTCAGTAGCCGCCCGCGCTCGTCGATGTCGAGCACCCGCATCCCGGACATGATCTCCAGCCTGTCACAGGACGGTCAGCCGAGGAATGCGAGGATGCCGTTCGCGATGGCCTCGGCGTAGTGCTGCCTGCCCGCGGGGCTCGACATCCGCGCCGCTTCCTCCGGGTTGCGCATGTTTCCGCACTCCACCAGCACCACGGGCTGGGTCGAGAGGTTCAGGCCTGCGAGGTCGTCGCGCTGGTCCAGTCCGTCCGAGCCGATGTAGGTGGCGGTGACCAGACCGGCGGCGCGCATCGCGCCGCGCAGGGCTTCGGCCAGCCGCAGCGACGGCTCGCCCTGCGCGTCGTTCAGCGGGGGCGCGGAATACGCGATGTGGAACCCGTGCGCGCGGGTCGTCTCGGCGCCGTCGGCGTGCAGGGAGACCACGGCCGCCGCGCCGGACTCGTTGCCGATGGCGGCGCGCCGGTCGACGCACGGGCCGACGCCGGTGTCGTCCTGGCGGGTCATGACCACCCTGACGCCGCGCGCGGTCAGCAGGTCGCGGACCCGCCCGGCGAGGTCCCAGTTGAACGCGTGCTCCGGGTACCCGTCCGCCGTCGCGGTCCCGGTGGTGTTGCACTGCTTGATCAGGCCCCGGCCCGCGGAGATCCGCTTGTTGATCTCGGCGGGGTGGGCGGCGTTGCCGCCGTTGTGCCCGGGGTCGAGCACCACGGTCCGCCCGGTGGAGATCCCCTGCGCCCTGGACGGCGCGGGCGACGCCGCGGCGGGCGACTGGCGAGGGGACTCGGCGACGGCGGTCACCCGCGCGTCGACGCCCGCTGGGGGAGTGGTCGCCCCGCCGCACGCGGACGTCACCGCCGCGATGGCGCAGGCGACCGCGAGACCCGCCGCGCGTCGTGTCAGCACGGCTTCACGATGCCACAGCGGGCCGCCCTCTAAGCTGGACTCGACACCATCGAAGTAGTCCCGGTGTCGTACCCGAGACGAGAGGGGCCGCGGTGTTTCCCGGAGGCGGCGCACCCGACATGCAGGCGATCCTGGCGCAGGCGCAGAAGATGCAGGAGCAGTTGCTGACCGCGCAGCAGGAACTGGCCGACGCCGAGGTCACCGGAAGCGCGGGCGGCGGCCTGGTGACCGCGACGGTGTCCGGCGCAGGCGAGCTCAAGGCGCTGGTCATCGACCCGAAGGTGGTCGACCCCGACGACACCGAGACCCTGGCCGACCTGGTGGTCGCCGCGGTCCGCGACGCGGGCAACAACGCCCAGAAGCTCGCCGAGGACAAGATGGGCCCGCTCGCCGGTGGTCTCGGCGGCGGCGGCCTCGGCATCCCGGGGCTGTGAGGGCGCGTTGTACGAGGGCCCGGTCCAGGATCTGATCGACGAGCTGGGGCGTCTGCCCGGGGTCGGGCCGAAGAGCGCGCAGCGGATCGCCTTCCACCTGCTCGGCGCGGAACCGGCGGACGTGACCCGGTTGCAGGAAGCGCTGCAGAAGGTCAAGGACGGCGTGGTGTTCTGCGACGTCTGCGGCAACGTCTCCGCGGAGGCCACCTGCCGGATCTGCCGCGACGCCCGGCGCGACCCGTCGGCGGTGTGCGTGGTGGAGGAGCCCAAGGACGTCCTGGCCATCGAGCGCACCCGGGAGTTCAAGGGCCGCTACCACGTGCTCGGCGGCGCGCT
The DNA here is from genome assembly GCF_900101685.1 of Actinokineospora iranica. Lineage (GTDB taxonomy): Bacteria > Actinomycetota > Actinomycetes > Mycobacteriales > Pseudonocardiaceae > Actinokineospora > Actinokineospora iranica. Next base: position 52,801 of record NZ_FMZZ01000020.1, on the reverse strand, counting down.
CGACCCGTTGTCCGGGATCGGGCCGGAGCAGCTGCGCATCCGGCAGCTGCTGACGCGTATCGGGTCGCAGGAGGTCACCGAGGTCATCCTGGCCATGGACCCGAACACCGAGGGCGAGGCGACGGCCACGTACCTGGTGCGGATGCTGCGCGACTTCCCCGGCCTGACCGTCACCCGGCTCGCGTCGGGGCTGCCGATGGGCGGTGACCTGGAGTTCGCCGACGAGCTCACCCTGGGCCGCGCGCTCTCGGGCCGCCGTACGGTGTGATCGGCGAGTTCGCCGACTCGGTCTTAGCCGCTCCCGCCCGGTTGGGTGCGGTGCGCCTTGTCGCCGTCGACGGGCCGTCGGGTTCGGGTAAGAGCACGTTCGCGGCCGCTCTTGTGACGGCTCTGGGCGAGCGTGCCGCCGTGGTGTCCACCGACGACTTCGCCACCTGGGACGACCCGGTGGCCTGGTGGCCGCGCCTGGTTTCCGGCGTCTTGGCGCCCCTGCGCGAAGGTGTACCCGGTCGATACCAGCGCACGCGCTGGCTCGATGGCACGCCTGCGCCCGGCGAGTGGGTCGACGTCGCGGTCCCCGCTGTGCTCGTCGTCGAGGGCGTGTCCGCCGGTCGCCGTTCGGTGGGGCCGCTGCTGTCCCGGCTGTTCTGGTGCGAGCTGCCCGATCCCGCCGCGCGCCTGGCCCGGTCGGTGGCCCGCGACGGCGAGCGGAGCCGGGCCGTGCTCACCCGGTGGCAGGCGTTCGAGGCGGGCTGGTTCGCCGTCGACGGCACTCGGGAGCGAGCGTCCGCTCACGTCGTTGTGTGACCGGTCACCGCAGTACTGCCGTCCGTTCAGCGGACAATGTTCCGCCGAATGTCACCCTCAGTCCGTAAACAGGCGCGGATTGCTCATTCTGTGTATGGCAGTTGGCCGGATCGTGACCTCGAACCGCCAAGTGATCACGGCGCAAGCGGCTATGGTCGGCGACCACACGGTGAGATCCCGGAGACTCGGAGCAGCGAGACCGGACACGAGGAGTGTGTGATGGCTTACCAGCGATCAGCGCGACTTGGTCGACCGGACGCCGGTGACGGCGGCCGACGACTCGTCGCGCCCGGCCGGGGGCGGCGCACGGCATGACCGCCCCACCCGAGGTCACCGGGTCCGGCGCGGTCGCCGAACCGGAGGCCGCGCTCAAGGGCATGGGCAAGAAGGCGATCCAGGGCCGCTCGCTCGGCCAGATCGCCTGGCTGCGGCTGCGCCGCGACAAGGTCGCCATCGCGGGCGCGGTCGTGATCGTGCTGCTCATCCTGGCCGCGGTGGCCGCGCTGCTGCTCGACCGCGTGTTCAACGTGGTTCACCCCAACGAGTTCCACCAGGACCTGATCGACACCGAGTTCGGCACGCTCGCCCCGAAGGGGACCTTCGGCGGCATGAGCGCCGACCACCCGCTGGGCGTCGAGCCGGTCAACGGCCGCGACATCCTCGCCCGGATCTTCGCGGGCTCCTGGATCTCGCTGCTCATCGCCTCGCTCGCGACCCTGCTCTCGGTCGTCATCGGCACCACCCTTGGCGTCGTCGCGGGCTACTTCGGCGGCTGGGTCGACACTCTGATCAGCCGCGCGATGGACGTGTTCCTGGCGTTCCCGCTGCTGGTCTTCGCCATGGCGCTGGTCGGGGTCATGCCGGACACCGCGTTCGGCCTGTCGTCGGAGACGGTCCGCATCGGGATGCTGACCTTCATCATCGGGTTCTTCAACTGGCCCTACATCGGCCGGATCGTGCGCGGCCAGACGCTGTCGCTGCGCGAGCGCGAGTTCGTCGACGCCGCCCGCAGCCTCGGCGCGCGCGGCCCGCACATTCTCTTCCGGGAGCTGCTGCCCAACCTGGTCGCCCCGATCCTGGTGTACGCGACGCTGCTGATCCCGACGAACATCCTGTTCGAGTCGGCGCTGTCGTTCCTCGGGGTCGGCATCAACGCGCCCACCGCGACCTGGGGCGGGATGCTCTCCGACGCGTCCCGCTACTACACGATGCCGCACTTCATGCTCTGGCCCGGTCTCGCCATCTTCGTGACCGTGCTCGCGTTCAACCTGTTCGGCGACGGCCTGCGCGACGCGCTCGACCCCCGGGCCCGATAGGTGATGGCAAACAACGCCAGTCCGGATGCTCCTGGAAAGAAGGGGTGCTACAGCACAATGAACAGCAAGCGCTTGGTTACCGCGGTCGCCGCGGGCGCGGCTGTCGCGATGGCGCTGTCCGCCTGTGGCGGCACCAGCTCCAACGGCGGCGACGGCGGCACCACCACACCGGCCTTCAACGCGGCACTGACCACCACGTTCAACCCTTCGGACAAGAAGGGCGGAATCATCAAGATCGCCAACGCGGGCACGTGGGACTCCCTCGACCCGGGCGAGACGTACTACAGCTACGCGTGGAACTTCCTGCGCCTCTACGGCCGGTCACTGCTGATGTTCAAGCCCGCTCCCGGCGGCGCGAGCAACGAACTGGTGCCCGACCTCGCCGAGTCCCTTGGCGTGTCCGGCGACGAGGGCAAGACCTGGACGTACAAGCTGCGCGCGGGCGTCAAGTACGAAGACGGCACCCCGGTCACGTCCAAGGACGTCAAGCACGCTGTCCTGCGGTCCACCGACAAGGAGACTTTCCCGAACGGACCCGCGTACTTCGAGGGCTACCTGAACCTGCCCGAGGGATACCAGGGTCCGTACAAGACCAAGGACATGGACACCAACTCCGCGATCGAGACCCCGGACGACCGGACGATCGTGTTCCACCTCAAGAAGCCGTTCGGCGGCTTCGACTACTTCGCGCACCTTCCGCAGACGGTCCCGGTCCCCGAGGCCAAGGACACCGGCGCGAAGTACCGCGAGCACGTCATCTCGACCGGCCCGTACAAGTTCCAGGACAACGAGATCGACAAGAGCTTCAAGCTGGTCCGCAACGACCAGTGGGACCCGGCGACCGACCCGAACCGCAGGGCGCTGCCGGACGGCTACGAGGTGACGATGAACGTCAACGCCGACGACATCGACAACCGGCTGATCTCCGGCGACCTGCACGTCGACATCACCGGCACCGGCGTGCAGCCCGCGTCGCTGCCCAGGGTGCTGGGCGACCCGGCGCTCAAGGCGTCGGCGGACAACCCGACGAGCGCGCGCCTGTGGTACACCTCGATCAACCCGACCGTGGCCCCGCTGGACAACATCGAGTGCCGCAAGGCGATCGAGTACGCCGCGGACCGGACCGGCTACCAGACCGCGTACGGCGGCGTGTTCTCCGGCGGCGACATCGCCACGACCCTGCTGCCGCCGCAGATCCCCGGCGCGCAGAAGTTCGACCTGTACCCCGCTGGCCCGGACAACAAGGGCGACATCGCCAAGGCCAAGGAAGCCCTTGCCGCGTGCGGGAAGCCGGACGGCTTCGAGACCAACATCGCCTACCGGGCCGAGCGCCCGAAGGAGAAGGCCACCGCGGAGTCGCTGCAGGCCGCGCTCGGCCGGGTCGGCATCAAGCTGACGCTCAAGGGATTCCCGCAGGGCGACTACTTCGCGCAGTTCGCGGGCAACCCGCCGTACGTCAAGGCCAACAACCTCGGCCTGGCGACCAACGGCTGGGGCGCGGACTGGAACGACGGCTTCGGCTTCCTGTCGCAGATCGTCGACAGCCGCGTCATCCGGGAGACCGGTGGCTCGTCCAACACCTCCGTGCGCATCCCCGAGGTCGACAAGATGCTGGACGATGCCATCGCCGAGACCGACAAGGCCAAGCGCGAGGCCATGTGGGGCGCGATCGACAAGCGCGTCATGGAGGAGGCGGTCATCCTGCCGGGTGTCCACGCCAAGAGCCTTCTGTTGCGCGGCAAGGGACTGACGAACGTGTTCGTGTCCGACGCGTACAACATGTACGACTACCTCGCCCTGGGCTTGGCCTGATTCCCTCTGTCGTGACTCGAAGTTAGGCAGGTGAAGGCGAGCGGCGGCGGGCCAGGGGCGACCTCCCTGGCCCGCCGCCGATGCCGGCCACTGTGATCGCATACATCATCCGGCGGCTGTTCGCGGCGATCGTGCTGCTGTTCGTCGTGAGCGCGGTGACGTTCTCGATTTTCTTCGTGACGCCGAAGCTGCTCGGCGCGACGCCGGAGACCCTGGCCACGCGCTATGTCGGCCGCACGAGCACGCCGGACACGATCCGGGCCACCGCGGAGAAGTTGGGCTTCTACGACCCGGTCGTCGTCCAGTACTGGAACTGGGTCAAGGGAATCTTCGTCGGCGCGGACTACGACTACGGCCCGGCCGTCGAGCACTGCCCGGCCCCATGCCTCGGGTATTCCTTCCGCACCAACCAACCCGTCTGGCCGGACCTGCTCGACCGGATACCGGTGACGCTGTCCCTCGCGGTCGGCGCCGCGGTGCTGTGGCTGCTCGCCGGACTTGCCGTCGGCACGCTTTCCGCGCTGCGCAAGGGAACCATCTTCGACCGCGTGGCGATGGGCGTGTCCCTGGCAGGCGTGTCGCTGCCGATCTTCTTCACCGGCCTGCTTTCCCTCTCGGTCTTCTCCTACAACCTCGGGTGGACCGCGGTCGGCGGCGCGTACACCCCGTTCCTGGAGAACCCCGGCGAGTGGGCCTACAACCTGCTGCTGCCGTGGATCACGCTCGCGCTGCTGTTCTCCGCCCAGTATGCCCGGCTGACCAGAGCCGGGATGCTGGAGACGATGAACGAGGACTTCATCCGCACCGCGCGGGCGAAAGGACTGCCCGAACGCACTGTTGTCGTCCGCCATGGGCTGCGCGGCGCGCTGACCCCGATCCTGACGATCTTCGGCCTGGACGTCGGCCTGCTGCTCGGCGGCGCGATCCTCACCGAGAGCGCGTTCTCCTTGCAGGGCTTGGGCAAGTACGCCATCGAGGGAATCCTCAACTACGACCTGCCGAAGGTCATGGGGGTGACGATCCTGGCCGCGTTCTTCGTCGTGGTCGCGAACCTGATCGTGGACCTCCTCTACGCCGTCGTCGACCCGAGGGTGCGCAAGTGAGCCACATTCCAGAAGACAGCCTCGACAGCGGCGCGGGCCTGCCGTTCCTGCAAGTGCGGAACCTGCGGGTGCACTTCCCGACCGACGACGGCGTGGTCAAGTCCGTGGACGACCTGTCGTTCAGCGTCGAGCGCGGCAAAACCCTGGGCATCGTGGGCGAGTCCGGCTCCGGCAAGAGCGTGACCAGCCTGTCGATCATGGGGCTGCACAAGGAGGGCGCGGCCCGGATCAGCGGCGAGATCCTGCTCGACGGCCGGAACCTGGTCGGCATGGACCGGGAGAAAGTCCGCCTGCTGCGCGGAAAGCGCATGGCGATGATCTTCCAGGACCCACTCTCGGCGATGCACCCGTACTACACGGTCGGCGCCCAGATCGTCGAGGCGTACCGGGTCCACAACAAGGTGGCCAAACAGGTCGCCCGCAAGCACGCGATCGACCTGTTGGCGCGCGTGGGAATCCCGAACCCGAAGTCGCGAGTGGACGATTACCCGCACCAGTTCTCCGGCGGTATGCGGCAGCGGGCGATGATCGCGATGGCGCTGTCCTGCGACCCGGAACTGCTCATCGCCGACGAGCCGACCACCGCGCTCGACGTGACCGTCCAGGCGCAGATTCTCGACCTGATCCGGGATCTGCAGCAGGAGTTCGACTCGGCCGTCGTCCTCATCACCCACGATCTCGGCGTGGTCGCCGAACTCGCCGACGACATCATGGTCATGTACGCGGGCCGCGCGGTGGAACACAGCACCGCCACCGATATCTTCAACTCCCCGCAGCACCCCTACACCTGGGGCCTGCTCGGCTCCATGCCCCGCCTCGACCGCGAACGCAGCGAACGCCTGCAGCCGATCAAGGGCACCCCGCCCAGCCTGATCAACGTGCCGGACGGCTGCCCGTTCAACCCGCGCTGCGCGTACGCGGGCCGCAACGGCGACCTCAGCTTCACCGAGCGCCCCGAGTTCCGCGACATCGGCGGCGGCCACCACATCGCCTGCCACCTCCCCACCGAGGACCGCCACCACATCTGGGACGAAGAGATCAGGCCGAAGCTGTGAGCGAGGACGCCGTGAGCACACCGAAACCGGCCGGGGAACTGCTGTCCGTCACGGGCCTGCGCAAGCACTTCCCGATCCGCCGAGGCATTCTGCAACGCCAGGTTGGCGCGGTCCAGGCGGTCGACGGCCTGACCTTCTCGGTCAACCGGGGTGAAACCCTTTCCCTCGTCGGCGAATCCGGCTGTGGGAAGACGACGACCGGGCGGCTGCTCACCCGCCTGCTGGAACCGACCTCAGGCAAGATAGTCCTTGACGGCCGCGATATCAGCCACCTGTCGATGAGCGCTATGCGGCCCTTGCGGTGCGACGTCCAGATGATCTTCCAGGACCCTTACTCGTCGCTGAATCCCCGGCACACGGTCGGCACGATCGTCGGCGCTCCCTTCCGGTTGCAGAAGGTGCGGCCCGAGAACGGTGTCAAACGGGCGGTGCAGGATTTGCTGGAGCTGGTGGGACTCAACCCTGAGCACTACAACCGTTATCCGCACGAGTTCTCCGGCGGGCAGCGTCAGCGGATCGGTATCGCGCGGACGCTTGCGCTCAAGCCCAAGCTCATCGTGGCGGACGAGCCGGTGTCCGCTTTGGATGTGTCCATTCAGGCTCAGGTGGTCAACCTGCTGGAGGACCTGCAGGACGAGTTCAACCTGACTTACGTGATGATCGCGCACGATCTGTCTGTCGTTCGGCATGTGTCGGACCGGGTCGCGGTGATGTACCTGGGCAAGATCATGGAGATCGCTGACCGGACGTCGCTGTATGAGCGGCCCATGCACCCGTATACGGTCGCTTTGCTGTCCGCTGTGCCTGTCCCGGACACCTCTCGGCGGACCCGGCGGGAACGTATCCGGTTGCAGGGAGACGTGCCCAGTCCGATCAATCCGCCCGTGGGATGTCGGTTCCACACGCGGTGCTGGAAGGCGCAGGAAGTGTGCAAGGTCGAGGAACCGGCGCTGGCGGAACTCGCTCCGGGGCATCGGGCGGCTTGCCACTTTCCGGAGAACGTCGGTGGGTCGGTCTGAGCGGGTTTGCTCGATGGGGTGGAGTGGTTTCTTTGGGGCCCCTACGAAGGAAGATCCCGTCGTGGGAAAGACGGGTGGGGAGCCTTCGGCCCCACGACCACGGCGAGTTTAGGGATCTTCCTTCACCCCCAAAGAAACCACTCCACCCCATCGAGCACCTGGCAGGGTTGGTTCTGCCTGGCAGGGGGCGCGGTTGACGGCAGGGTGCCTTTTGTTGGGTGTGCTTGAGGGCAGGGCAGGGCAGGGCAGGGCTTGAAGGAAGGCCACCTTCGAGACTGTTGGGGGTCTCGAAGGTGGCCTTCCGGGTGTTGCTGGGGTGGGGTTACTTGTGGGCTCGGTTCACCGCTGACACGACCGCGCGGAGGGAGGCTGTGACGATGGAGCTGTCCACGGCGACGCCCCACAGGACTTTGTCGCCTACGGTGCATTCGACGTAGGCCGCCGCTCGGGCGTCGTCGCCCGCGGTGAGGGCGTGTTCGGAGTAGTCGAGGACTCGGACGTCGTAGCCGACTGTGGTCAGGGCGTCCACGAAGGCGGCGATGGGGCCGTTGCCCGCGCCGGTGATCTCGTGGTCTTCGCCCTCTACCTCGACCGTTGCCGCTATCTCGTCCCGGCCTTCGCCGTCGTCGGTGATTCGGTTGCGGCGCAGGCGCAGGGGGGAGATCCGGTCCAGGTACTCGGTGGCGAAGACGTCCCACATCTCCTTGGGGCTCACCTCGCCGCCTTCGCTGTCGGTGACGGCCTGGATGATCTGGGAGAACTCGATCTGGAGCCTGCGGGGCAGGGCCAGTTGGTGCTCGGTCTTCATGACGTAGGCGACGCCGCCCTTGCCGGACTGGGAGTTGACCCGGATGACCGCCTCGTAGGAGCGGCCGACGTCCTTCGGGTCGATGGGCAGGTACGGGACCTCCCACGGGTGGTCGTCCACCGGCACGCCCGCGGCGTCCGCGTCGGCGTGGAGGGCGTCGAAGCCCTTGTTGATGGCGTCCTGGTGGCTGCCGGAGAACGCGGTGAACACCAGGTCGCCGCCCCAGGGGTGGCGTTCGGCCACCGGGAGCTGGTTGCAGTACTCGACCGTGCGGCGGATCTCGTCGATGTCGGAGAAGTCGATCTGCGGGTCGATGCCCTGGCTGAACAGGTTCATGCCGAGGGTGACCAGGTCGACGTTGCCGGTGCGCTCGCCGTTGCCGAACAGGCAGCCCTCGATGCGGTCGGCGCCAGCCTGGTAGCCCAGTTCCGCCGCGGCGACGCCGGTGCCGCGGTCGTTGTGCGGGTGCAGGCTCAGGATCAGCGACTCGCGGTTGTCGAGGTTGCGGTGCATCCACTCGATGGAGTCGGCGTAGACGTTGGGGGTGGCCATCTCGACCGTCGCGGGCAGGTTCACGATCATCGGCCGGTCCGGGGTCGGCTGCCACACCTGGGCCACCGCGTTGCACACCTCGACCGCGTACGACAGTTCCGTGCCGGTGTAGGACTCCGGGGAGTACTCGAAGCGGAAGTCGGTGTCGCCGTACTTCTCGGCGAAGGCCAGCACGGTTTCCGCGCCGTCGGTGGCGATCTTCGTGATGCCGTCGCGGTCCTGGCGGAACACCACCCGCCGCTGCAGGATCGACGTCGAGTTGTACAGGTGCACGATGGCGCTGTGCGCGCCTTCCAGGGCCTCGAAGGTGCGCTCGATCAGCTCGGGCCTGGCCTGGGTGAGCACCTGGACGCGCACGTCCTCCGGGACGGCGCCCTCGGCGATGATCTCGCGGACGAAGTCGAAGTCGGTCTGGCTGGCCGCCGGGAAGCCGACCTCGATCTCCTTGTAGCCCATCCGCACCAGCAGGTCGAACATGCGCCGCTTGCGGACCGGCGACATCGGGTCGATCAGCGCCTGGTTGCCGTCGCGCAGGTCGACCGCGCACCACAGCGGGGCCTTGGTGATCCGGGTCGCGGGCCACGTGCGGTCGGGCAGGTCGATCGGCTCCACCAGCTCATGGAAGGGCTTGTACCGGTGGAACGGCATGGAACTGCCGCGCTGCGGGTTCCAGGCGGGCTGACCGGCCGGGATGGGCCGCGCGGGCATCCGCAGGCGGCTGGCGGCGGAGTAGGCGGCGGGATCGGTGCTCATGTCAGGGAACTCCTGCTGCTGTTCGGTTGCTGGACAGCGACCGGCGGCAACGCCGAACTCCGCGACGGGGAGCCGGTCTGGTCAGGCCCCGTCGCGGCGGAGAAGCAGGAGTGCACGCGCCACCAGCCCAGAGTAACCAGACTCCGCGCGGTCACGTAACCGGGCTGTCCACATGCTGGACGGCGGATCGCGTTGGGCTGCTCGGAGTAGTTGAGGACTCCGAGGTCAGGGGCACTTTCCCGATATGACCACAAGCAGAGGGCATGGCACCGGCAATCGAGGAGCCGCGGCGCGGATAGTGACCGGACGTCGTGGTGAACCTCGGGCTCGCCGCGGTGTTCTGGCTGGTCGTGTCGTCGGTGGGCAACCGGCTCATTCGCCGTCTGGGCTGAACGGTGTTCCCCAGTCGCCGGTAAACGCGGTTTCGCGCAGCGGTAGGCGTGTCCTGGGCGCGGTCTCTCGCGCCCTACGGTCCTCCGGTAGCAGGTCGGGCGACCCGAGCACGCCTACCGCGATCGCGGTAAGCGGCACGACCGACGCGGGCAGCCCGAACTCCCTGGCCACGCCCGGCGCGTCGAACCCGGCCATCTGGTGCGCGACCAAACCCTCGGCGACGGCTTGCAGCACCAGGTTCTCCGTGGCCAGCCCCACCCCGTACTCGGCGTAGGGCACGGCGCCCTTGGCGTTCTCGGTCTGCGCGCACGCCACCAGCAGCGCCCCCGCGTTCCCGGCCCAGGCCTGGTTGCCCCGGTTGAGCAGCGCCAGAATCCGGTCGAACGTGGCCGTCCCGCGCGGGCCGACCAGGTACCGGGCGGGCTGGGTGTTGCCGTACGAGGGCGCCCACCTGGCCGCCTCCAGCATCCGCAGCAGCGCGTCGGCGGGCACCACCCCGGCCGGGTCCAGCGCCCGCGGACTCCACCGGGCGGCGATCAACTCGTGCGGATCAGATCGCATAGCCCCACGCCGTCACGCCGTACGCGCCGAACCAGGAGCCGGTCAGCGCGACCGCGGCCAGTGCCAGGACCATCGTCGAGGTCCGTCGCTTCGCCAGCGCCAGCGCCAGCGGCACCAGCAGGGTGAACGCGGGCACCATGAGCCGGACCTTGGAGTTCATCATGCCGTTGGAGCACAGGTCCATCACCAGCACGCCCAGGGAGTACACCAGCAGCGGCCACTCCAGCCGCCGCCGGAAGCCGATCACCAGCAGCGCCAGCGCCACCACGATCAGCCCGACCGTGGCCACCTCCAGCACCGACCGCGCGTCGGACAGCACCTCGACGCTGAACCGCAGGGTGGCCGAGCCGCCGTCGAAGCCGGAGTCCCAGCCGCGCCGCTGCAGGGCGAACCAGCCGTTCCACTCGCCGGTCCTGGTGCCCACCCAGGCCAGGTACCCGACCAGGCCGAGCGGGGCGAGCAGGCCGCCCACCCACGGCCGCCAGCCGTCCCGCCGCTTGATGACCGCGACCAGCGCCGCCAGCCCGACGGCCAGGATCAGCGCCGCCGCGGTGGGCCGGACCAGGCCCGCCGCCGCCGCGCACAGCCCGGCGCCGATCCAGTTCCGCTCCAGGACGAACACCAGCGCCCACACCGCGAAGGCGCAGAACAGGGCCTCCGAGTACGTCATGGACAGCACGATCGCCATCGGCGACGCGGCGAACAGCGCGACCAGGATCAGGCTGGTCCGCCGCGACCCGCCGCGGACCAGCGCGCCCAGCCGGGTCAGCCCGTAGGCGCACACCACGCCGGACACGATGGTCACCGCCAGCGCCGCGGGCACCAGCGCGAAGCCCAGGTCGTGCAGCCAGCCCACCAGCTTCGGGTAGCCGGGGAAGAACGCCAGCGGGGTCTCGTCGCTGCGCGTGCCGTGCGCGTCGACCAGGTTGTGCGGGACGCCCGCGTAGCCCTTCTCGGCGATGGCCAGGAACCACTCGCCGTCCCACGAGCGCAGCGTGGGGCCCACCTGCCGGTCGTTCTCCCCGGCCATCCAGCTCAGCACGAGCAGCCCGACCTGGCGGATGCCGAGGAAGACCAGCGCGGGGGTGAGCAGCCGCAGCGCCCTGGCCGCGGTCCATCTGCGCGACCGGCCCGCCGACGCCTGCGGGCCCGTCGTCGCCGGGCCCTCTGCCTGTGTCTCCGGCGCCTCTTCGGCTCCGGTGCGCGTCATTTCCGTCGCGGACACCCGGATCCTTCCCCCGCGGCTGGTTGATTCGGTGTCCAACAGTAGTGGGACCGACCCCAACGGGGGGTGAAGTGGCAACGGCCACAGAACCCCCGGGGACGGCGGGATGGCGCGGGTACGCTCGGTCCGATGTGCGGCGACGGCCGTCCCGGCCGCCGAATCGCGCACGGCCTGAGGAGGTTGCACGCAGTGGCGCTCGTCGTCCAGAAGTACGGCGGTTCCTCGCTGGAGAACGCGGACCGGATCAAACGGGTGGCCGAGCGGATCGTGGCCACCCGCAAAGCGGGGAACGACGTGGTCGTGGTCTGCTCCGCGATGGGTGACACCACCGACGAACTGGTCGACCTCGCGAAACAGGTCAACCCGGTGCCGCCGGAGCGCGAGATGGACATGCTGCTCACCGCCGGTGAGCGCATCTCCAACTCGCTGGTGGCGATCGCGATCAGCGCGCTCGGCGCGGAGGCCCGCTCGTTCTCCGGCTCCCAGGCGGGTGTGATCACCACATCCCGGCACGGCAAGGCGCGGATCATCGACGTCACCCCCAGCCGGGTGCAGACCGCGCTGGACGAGGGCTACATCGTGCTCGTCGCCGGATTCCAGGGTGTGAGCCAGGACACCAAGGACATCACGACCCTGGGCCGGGGCGGCTCCGACACGACCGCGGTGGCGCTGGCCGCCGCGCTCAACGCCGACGTCTGCGAGATCTACACCGACGTGGACGGCGTCTACTCCGCCGACCCGCGGATCGTGCCCGACGCCAAGCGCCTCGACCAGGTCACCTACGAGGAGATGCTGGAGATGGCCGCGAGCGGGGCCAAGGTGCTCATGCTTCGCTGCGTCGAGTACGCGCGCCGCTATGGCGTGCCCATTCATGTCCGTTCGTCGTACAGCACCAAGGCCGGGACGCTCGTCACCGGAGCAGTGGAGGACTTGACCGTGGAACAGGCGATGATCACCGGTGTCGCGCACGACCGGTCCGAGGCCAAGGTGACCGTGGTGGGGGTGCCCGACCACGCTGGCGTCGCCGCGCGGATCTTCCGCACCGTGGCCGACACCGAGATCGACATCGACATGGTGCTGCAGAACGTGTCCAGCACGGTGTCGGGCAAGACCGACATCACCTTCACCCTGTCCAAGAGCAACGGCCCGGCCGCGGTCGAGGCGCTGGAGAAGATCCGCGAGGAACTGGGCTTCACCCAGGTCCTCTACGACGACCACGTGGGCAAGGTCTCCCTGGTCGGCGCCGGGATGCGCTCGCACCCGGGGGTCACCGCGACCTTCTGCGAGGCGCTGGCCAAGGCGGGCGTGAACATCGAGATCATCAACACCTCGGAGATCCGGATCTCGGTCCTGATCCGCGACACCCAGCTTGACGAGGCGGTTCGCGCGATCCACGAGGCGTTTGACCTGGGCGGCGACGAGGCCGCTGTCGTTTATGCGGGAAGTGGGCGGTAGTGACAAACGCAGCACCTACCTTGGCCCTGGTCGGCGCTACCGGCGCCGTGGGCACGGTAATGATCGACATCCTGAACGGCCGGGAGAACTGGCCGTGGGGCGAGGTGCGGCTGATCGCGTCGCCGCGCTCGGCGGGCAAGAAGATCACCGTTCGCGGCGAGGAGCTGACCGTGCTCGCGCTCGCGCCGGAGGTCTTCGACGGCGTGGACGTGGCCATGTTCGACGTGCCCGACGCGGTGTCCGCGCAGTGGGCGCCGATCGCCGCCGAGCGCGGCGCGGTCGCGGTCGACAACTCGGGCGCGTTCCGCATGGACGACGACGTGCCGCTGGTCGTCCCCGAGGTCAACGGGGATCTGACGCGCGACCGACTGTCTTATCCGAGAGGCATCATCGCCAACCCCAACTGCACGACCCTGTCGATGATGGCCGCCCTCGGCGCGCTGCACCACGCCTTCGAGCTGCGCGAACTGGTCGTCGCCTCCTACCAGGCCGCTTCCGGCGCGGGCCAGGATGGCATCGACCGCCTCTACGCCGAGTACGCCGCCGTCGCGGGCCAGAACCTGGGCACCAAGGCGGGCGACGTCCGCGCGGCGCTCGCCGCCGCCGGGCTGGCGCAGGAGGACTCGCCGTTCCCCGCGCCGCTGGCGTTCAACGTCGTGCCCTGGGCAGGCTCGCTCAAGGAGGACGGCTGGGCCAGCGAGGAGCTCAAGGTCCGCAACGAGTCCCGCAAGATCCTCGGCATCCCGGACCTGAAGGTCTCCGCGACCTGCGTGCGCGTCCCGGTGGTCACCACGCACTCGCTCGCCGTGCACGCCACCTTCGCCTCCCCGGTCACCGTCGAGGAAGCGCGCAAGATCTTCGGCGCGCAGCCGTCGGTCGTGCTCGTGGACGACCCGGCCAACGGGGAGTTCCCGACCCCGGCCGACGTCGTCGGCGGCGACCCGACCTACGTCGGCCGCGTCCGCCAGGCGCTGGACTTCCCCAACACGCTCGACTTCTTCGTCTGCGGCGACAACTTGCGCAAGGGCGCCGCGCTCAACACATACGAGGTCGCGGAGGCTCTCGCCGCCCGCCTGTAAACCCCTCGACGGCGCCTTCGTAGCATTCGATGCGTACGGGGGCGCCGTTCGGGTTTCGGGGGGTCTGGTGGAGCAGAAGCTGGTCGCGGGCCGATACGCGGTCGTCGGCGAACTCGGCCGCGGCGGCATGGGCGTCGTGTGGCGGGCGCAGGACCAGGTCATCGGGCGGCAGGTCGCGCTCAAGGAGGTCCCGATCCCGCCCGGCATCGGCGGCCGCGAGCGCGAGATCTTCCTCGAACGCGTGCTGCGCGAGGCGCGCACCGCGGGCCGGTTGAACGACCCGGCCGTGGTCACCGTGTTCGACGTGACCGCCGAGCACGGCTCGGCCTACATCGTCATGGAGTTGGTCGAGGCGCCCACCCTGGCCGACCTGCTCGCCCGCGGCCCGCTGCCGGACGCGCGGGTGCGCGAGATCGCCCGGCAGGTGATCGGCGCGCTGCGGACCGCGCACGCCGCGGGCATCGTGCACCGCGACGTCAAGCCGAGCAACATCATGGTGCTGCCCGGCGACCGGGTGAAGCTCGCCGACTTCGGCATCGCCCGCGCCATGGACGACCCGGCGCTGACCACGACCGGCATGATGGGCTCGCCCGGCTACATGGCCCCGGAGCTGTTCTCCGGGGCGTCGCCCGGCCCGGCGTCGGACCTGTGGGCGCTGGGGGCGACGCTGTTCCACGCCGTGGAGGGGCAGGCGCCGTTCACCCGCACCACCACCGCGGCCACCCTGCACGCGATCATGTTCGACAAGCCGCGCCCGGTGCGCGCGCAGGGGGCGCTCGCCTCGGTCGTGCTCGGCCTGCTCAACCACGACCCGGACGCCCGGCTCACCGCGGGCGGTGTCCTGAGCCTGCTCGGCCCGGCGTCGGGCGGCGGCGACCCGGAAACCACCGACGTGCTGTCCGCGATCACCGACGAGACCCACGTCGTGGCCGGGCCGACCGCGGTCGTGGCCGAGCCGCGGCGGCCGACCCGGCCCGCCGTGGCCCAGGCCGACAAGTGGGACCAGCAGCCCGAGTGGGACGAGCCCGCCTGGGACGAGCCGCGGAAGAAGTCGAAGCGCACGCTGATGTTCGCGGGCGCGGCCGGGGTCGTCGTCGCGGGCCTCGCCGCGGTGTTCCTGCTGGTCCCCGGGAAGGACGAGAAGGGCACGGCCGCGCCGCAGCAGGTCGCCAACGAGCAGCCCGCCACCACGACGACGCGGGACGCCGAGGGCGCGCAGGGGACCGCGGCCCCTGGCCCTGTCTCGGCCGGGGCTCCGTCGGTGTCGGTCTCGGTGTCCGTGTCGGTGGTCCAGCCCAGCGGCGGCGCCGCGGCCGCGCCGTCCTCGGGCGCGCCGGACAGCGCCGCGCCGTCCGAGCCCGGCCAGTCGTCGAGTGCCGCGCCGACCTCGACCAAGCCCGCCCGGGTTCCGGTCGCTCTCATCCGCTACAACCACCCGTCCGGCTGGCACTACAGCGGCACCGGCGCGCCGCCCGCCGGGTTCAGCCGCGAGTCGGCGCTCGGGTCGCTGGTGAAGGACGCCGAGCCGGGCACCCGCAAGCTCTTCGCCTGCCAGGTCAGCAACAGCGAGGACCGGTTCACCTCGACCGACCAGACCGGCGGCTGCGAGGGCCAGAAGACGCTCGGGTTCCTCGGCTACATCTTCACCAAGCAGGTCCCGGGCACCATCGCGTTGCAGCGGTGCAACCAGGGCGGCAGCCACTTCGACTCGCGCGACCCGAACTGCGAGGGCAAGACCACCGAGTTCACGATGGGCTACCTGCTGAAATAGGCGTCCGGGCGGTTCGGCCCGCGCCGAGCGCCCAAGCGGCCCCGGCGACGAGCACGCCGCCGATCCCGGCCACCGCGAACCCCCACGCCGCCGACGAGTGGTCGACCACGAACCCCACTAACGGCGATCCGGTAGCCGCGCCAAGAGTGAACGCCGAACTCTGCAAGCCCGTCGCCTCACCGCGCATAGAGGGCGGCGCCAACCTGCTTACCTCTTCGCCGGTAGCGGCGACTGTCGGCGCGCACATAGCGCTGCTCGGGACCAGGGCGAGCGCGAGCATCCACCACTGCCCGGCGAACAGCCCGACCGGGATGACCAGCAGCCCGAGCAGGGCCATGAGCGTCACCTGCGGCAGCGAGCGCTGGACCGCCCCGTGCACGAGGCCACCGGCCGCGGACGCCACGCAGATGACTGCGACCACCGCCCCGGTCCAGTCGAGCTGATCCGCCGCCCGCAGCGCCGCGACCATCGTCACGTCGGTGCCCGCCAGCACGAACACCGCGCCCGCGCCGACCGCGTACACCCCGACCATGCGCGCGGTAAGCCACTCGCGGCGCGGGATGCGCTCGCTGCCGTGCGCCTGCTCATGGGCGGCCCGAACCCGGGGATTCACCACGAACAGGGCCACCCCGGCCGCGACCACCGTGCCACCGACCCCGATGGTCGCCACGCCCGTGGAGACCTGCGTGGCCAGCAGCACCGCCATCGCGGGCCCGACCATGTACGTCAACTCCACCGACACCGAGTCCAACGAGTACGCCGTGCGCCGCAGGTCCACCGGCACCAGCGCGGCGATGGCCTGCCTGCCGATGGACATCGCGGGCAGCACGAGAAACCCGCCAGCGAACGCGCAGGCGAGCAGCACCGGGTAGGACATGTGCCGCGCGGTGAGCCAGAACGCGGCTTCGCCCACGGTGGTGAGCACCAGCATCGGCCGCAGCCCGTAGCGGTCGACCACCCGGCCCATGACCGGCGCGCCGAGGGCGATGCCGACGGTCGCCACCCCGCCGACGAGCCCGGCCGCGCCGTAGCCCCGTTTCATCCCGACCGCGACGTGCAGGGTCAGCACCATGCCCGCGGCGGAGGCGGGGAGCCGGGCGAAGAGCATCAGGATCATCAGCGTCCGCATCCCGGGCAGGCCGAGCATTCGCCGATAACTCCGCATGACCTGATGCCACCGTGCCGGGCCGGTGCCGGTCAACCGAATAACCCCGACCGGGTGGACCTTGTCTTGACTGACTCCAGAAACGACGGCCGCTGACGTCCGTTGCGCGAAATGGACAACAAATGCCGCCTTTGTCAACCCAGGCAATGTCGTTGGCTTTCAAAGGTGACAAAGCGGAAAGTTGGCGTTGACAACCGCTTGCCGGTGCCGCCAATATTTTCCGGAATCGGAAAACCGGAGGGGCAGGATGCCTGTTTTCACGCGTCGCAAACTCGTCACCACCGCCACCGCCGTGATGCTCGCAGCCGGTGCGCTCGTCGCGTCCCAGCCGGGCGCCTCCGCGTGGACGGGCACACCGCTGGGCGGGAAGTGGTGGACGGGCACCTATCCCGGCGCGGAATGGCAGCGCGCCGACGCCGCAGCCGAGGGCTTCGACCCGGCCAAACTCGCCGAAATCGCCGCCGCCGCCCAAGCCGACGGCTCGAACTGCCTCGTCGTCATCCGCCACGGCCGCCTCGTCGGCGAGTGGTATTGGAACGGCGCCAACGCCGGCTCGGCCCAAGAGGTCTTCTCGGTCACCAAATCGGTCACCAGCACCCTGGTCGGCATCGCCCAGTCCCGCCGGAAGTTGGATATCGACGACAAGGCGGCCAAGTACATCCCGGCCTGGGCGGGCACCCCCGCTGCCCAGGTCACGGTGAAGAACCTGCTCAGCAACAACTCCGGCAGGCACTGGGACATGGCCACCGACTACGGCGCCCTCCCCACCGCCGCCGACCGCACCGCCCTGGGCGCCTCCCTCCCCCAGGACCACCGCCCCGGCGACGTCTGGACATACAACAACGCCGCCATCCAGACCCTCGACGACGTGCTGAGCAAGTCCACCGGCGTCGAACCCGCGGACTACGCGGAAAAGAACCTGCTGGCCCCGATCGGAATGCGCGACACGCACCTGACCAAGGACCCGTCGGGCAACACCAACATGTTCTTCGGAATGCAGTCCACCTGCGAAGACCTGGCCCGCTTCGGCCACCTGTTCCTCAACGACGGCCGCTGGAACCACCGGCAGATCGTGCCCCGCCACTGGGTCGGCCAGGCGACCGGCAAACCGTCCCAGCCCATCACCTCGTCTTACGGCTACCTGTGGTGGCTCAACCACCTCGGCGCCGTCGCCGACCCCCTGGTCCCGATGACCCGCGAGGACAGCGCCAACGCCCCCCGCGAGCGAATGGTGCCGAACGCGCCCGCGGACATGTACTGGGCTATCGGCTTCGGCGGCCAGACTGTTCAGGTCGACCCAGGCTCGGACACCGTGGTCGTCCGCCTCGGCCCACCCAGCCTGACAAACAAGAACTGGCCCGAGACGAGTGCTCGGGTGGTCACCGAGGCCCTGGTTCGCCGCTGATCTCGGGTTCCGGGGTTTGCTCGATGGGGTGGAGTGGTTTCCTCGGGGCCCCTACGAAGGAAGATCGCCGTGTGGAAGACGGGTGGGAAAGCCTTCGGCCGCACACGTGCGGAGCCAGCTTGGCGATCTTCCTTCTCCCCGAAGAAACCACTCCACCCCGTCGAGCACCCGGCAGCTTCGGGCCCGGCTGGCAGGAGGGCGGGTTCGCCACTCCACCCGGTGGGTGCTGGGGCGAGCGTCAGTGGGGCTTGGCAGGGGGCGGGTTCACCGCAGCACTCCTCTGGCATCTGGCGGCTTTGAGTGCGGTTGGCAGGACGGCGGGGTTCGCTGTCCCGTTCATGTCGGGCACTTGGCAGGCCAGGGTCTGCCAAGTGCGCAAAGGCACTCGACCGACCGCCCCAACCACGTCCACAACGGCCCTATTTCGGCCTTTTCGCCGCCCCACAGCCCCCACAACAAACCCCACCCGCCCTGGGGGCCGGGCCCTGCTCCAGTCTATCGGCGCAGGTCAGCGGGGGGAAGAGAGCGCGCTGCGGCTGTGGATAACTTGCGATCATGGCGCCCTGGGGCGCGATGAAGGCCGAGTGTGGGGGTGGCTCGGAAGGCTTGCCCAGGACCCGGTCAGGGTGTGCGGGCTGGGGTGCTCATCGCAAGTCCGGTTCGGAGGGCGCCCGCTGCTTCGGCGGTGGCTTCGCGGAAGCGGGTGCCGATGCCGATGAAGTTGACGTAGCCGTGGATCAGGTCGGGGTGCCTGCTCAGGGCAACGGGGACGCCTGCCGCCGCGAGTTTGTGGGCGAATTCTTCGCCTTCGTCGCGTAGCGGGTCGAAGCCGCCGGTGGCGATGTAGGCGGGGGGCATTCCGGTGAGGTCGTCGGCGCGGAGGACGGAGAACAGGGGGTCCGCGCGGCGTTCGGTGTCGGGGCAGTAGTGGTTGGTGAACCAGTCGATGTTCTCGCTGGTGAGGAAGAAGCCGTCGGCGAAGAGGTCGCGGGAGCGGCGGCGGGCGGTGGCGTCGGTGCCGGGGTAGAACAGGAGTTGGAACGCCGGGCGGGGGCCGCCCGCGCGGACCGCCTGGTACGCGGTGACCGCGGCCAGGTTGCCGCCCGCGGAGTCGCCGCCGACGGCTATCAGGTCAGGGTTCACGCCGAGTTCCGGGGCGTGCGCCACGGCGTAGCGGAACGCGGAGTAGGCGTCCTCCGCGGCGGCCGGGAATGGGTGTTCGGGGGCTAAGCGGTAGTCGACGGAGAGCACCTTCACCTTGGCGTGCTTGGCCAGGAAACGGCAGGTGTTGTCGTGGCTGTCGAGGGTGCCCAACACCCATCCGCCGCCGTGGTAGAAGACCAGCAGCGGGGCGTCTTCGCCCACTTCGGCCGGGGTGTAGAACCGGGCCGGGATGTCGTCGTCGAGGGTGAGGCCGCGCACGGTCACCGGCTCGATCGGGACGCCGCTGACCAGGTGTCGTGAGCGGTCCAGCATGGCCCGCGACCGTTCGGGGGTGCGGTCCACGAACGAGTGACCTGCCATCTTGTCCAGGGTGAGGAGCAACTGCGCGTCGAGGGCGAGTTCCTGCCCGTCGATGCGGGTCGGCTGGCCCGCGATGAGCCGACGCAGCGGCCGCGGCAGCGCGAACACCGCGCGGACGAAGGCGGCCTGGACCTGGATCGGAACCCGCTCCATCAACTTCGACACGCTGCCTCCTTGGTAGCCCCGCCGCGATGTTACTTGCTAGTAGCAGTTTCGGTAACCCGCCTCACAGGTGCGAGACCTCCGGCGCGGTGGAGGTCGTACGGTGCGGGGAACCGATGGAAGGATGGCCAGGTGACGGTCACCGTGGTGGGAATCGGCGGGTCGCTTCGCGCGGACTCGCAGTCGGAGCGCGCCCTGCGCATCGCCCTGGCGGGCGCCGCCGCGGCGGGCGCGAAGACGACGGCGTTGTCCGGCGCGGACCTCGTGCTGCCGTTCTACGACCCGGCGGTCCCCGACCGCTCACCCGAGGCCCGCCGCCTGGTCGAGGAACTCCGCGCCGCCGACGGCGTCATCCTGGTCTCACCCGGCTACCACGGCACGGTGTCCGGCCTGGTCAAGAACGCCCTCGACTACGTGGAAGACCTCCGCGGCGACACCCGCCCGTACCTCGACGGCCGCGCCGTCGGCTGCATCGCCACCGCTGCGGGTTGGCAGGCCTCGGTCACCACCCTCACCGCCCTCCGCTCGGTCGTCCACGCCCTGCGCGGCTGGCCGACCCCGCTCGGCGCGGCCGTCAACTCGGTGGAGGCGACCTTCGACGCCACCGGCGACTCATCGGACCCCGCCGTCGCCACGACGTTGCGCACCATCGGCGCTCAGGTGGTCGAGTTCGCCCTGAACCGCCCTTGATCCTGCGGGTTCGCCTTGAGCTGCCCAGATCCCGGGGTACTGGGAGGCCACCTCCGTGATGGAAGTGGCCTCCCTTCGCTTACCGCAGTTTGAGGGCCCGCAGCGCGAAGTAGACCTCGATCAGCGATTGCTTGATCGTCTCCGCCACCACCAGCGACCCGTGTCCCGCGTCGTACCGGTACATCTCGTACGGGATGCCGCGTTCGGCGAGGCGGTCGAGGTAGTTGTCGATTTGGCGGATGGGGCAGCGGGGGTCGTTCTCGCCCGCGAGGACCAGCACGGGGGCGCGCACCTCGTCCACATACGTGATCGGGGAGCATTCGACGTACCGGTCGCCGACTTCGGTGGGGGAGCCGCCGAAGAGGGCGCGGTCGAACGCGCGCAGCGGCTCCATCTCGTCCTCGTACGCGGCCAGGTAGTCCGCCACCGGGACGCCCGCGACGCCCGCCGCCCACAGGTCGGGTTGGGTGCCCAGGGCGAGCAGGCTCAGGTAGCCGCCCCAGGACGCGCCGTTGACCACGCAGCGCTGCGGGTCGGCCAGGCCGGACTCGACCGCCCAGGTGTGCACCGCGCGGACGTCGGCGAGTTCGGTCAGGCCCGGTCGTCCCTCGATGGCGTCGCGCCAGGCGGAGCCGTAGCCGGTGGAGCCGCGGTAGTTCACGTGGACCACGGCGAATCCGGCGTCGAGCCACAGCGCCCGGTACGCGGAGAACCGGTCCTCGTCCGCGGCGTGCGGGCCGCCGTGCAGGCTGAACACGGTCGGCAGCGGGCCGTCCGGCGCGTCCACCGGTCGGGCGACGAGCGCGTGCACCCGGCCGTGTTCGGTCTCGACGAACGTGTCGGTCAGCGGCGCGGAGCCCGGCGCGCGCTCGCCGGGCGGGGTCAGCAGGACCCGTTCGGTGCCGTCGTCGTAGAGGGCGCGCACCACGGCCGGTTCGGCGGCGCTCGACCAGGAGTACTCGACGGTGCCGTCGGGGCGGGCGTGCGCCGAGCCGATGGTGCCCGCCGGGGTGTCCAAAGTGGTCAGTTCGCCGGTGGCGATGTCGTAGCGGTGCAAGGTGTTGCGCGCCTCGTGGGTGTGCGCGACCAGTAGCGCGCGCCCGTCGGTGTACCAGTTCGCGCTCACCTCGCCGGGCAGGTCGAGGGTGATCTCCCGCTCGGTGTCGGCGGCGACGTCCCAGATCAGCAGTTCCTCGCGGCCCCGGCGCTCGTGCAGCACCAGCAGCCGCGCGTCGCCCGCGACCGGGCTGAACTCGATCGCGTCGAGCCCCTTGCCCGGCCCGTCCCACTTCTCGGCGACGGTCGACCCGTCGGCGACCGACAGCACGCGCAGCGCGGGGTGCCGGTTGTCGCCGTGCTCGGAGTGCGCGATGGCCAGCAGCCGCTCGTCGCGCGACAGCGCGGACACGCCGCCGTCGTGCTCGTTCTGGTAGATCACCTCGGCGTCGGCCGAGCCGCGGGCGAGGAAGATCGTGGTGCCGTCGTCGTCGGCGACGCCGACCGCGCGCACGGTGTCGCCGATCTCCAGACCGGCCGGGTAGCCGCTCTTCGTGCCGGGCACGGCGGGGCTCGCGGCGGCGCCGGCGGGCAGACCCGCGAACGGCTCGCGCACCCAGGAGCCGAACTCGTCGCCGTCGGTGTCGGCGAACCACCAGATGTGCTCCCCGTCGGGGGACACGGTCGCGTGCAGGGTGCCGTTGGGGCGGTCGGTGACCTGCCGGTGGGTGTCGGTCGCCCGGTCCCAGGCGTAGACCTCCCACACCCCGCTGGCGTTGGAGACGTAGACGTTGCGGTCGGGCGCCTCCAGCGCCCAGCTCGGCAGCGACACCCGGGCGGCGTGGAAACGCGCCCGCCACCGTGTCTCGGCCTCGTCGTCGGCGAACAGGCGGTCGGGTACCTCGGCGACAGGATGATTCGTCACACCCTCGATCCTGCCAGGCCGATAGACTGGCGTCGCCCGCTGATCGAGCGGGCGGACCCGACCTGGGGGCGGTGTCGCGATGTCGGAAGACTCTCGGGGGCCGTGGCCTGGCCAGTTCGCGCCGCCGCAGCGGTTCTTGGCTCCCGTCCCGCCGCCACCGCCCAAGTCCACCCGGTTGTGGGTTGGGCTGTCGGCGCTGGCCGCGGTCCTGCTCGCGGCGGTCACCTGGCTGGTCGTGGCCACCACCACCGGCCCGAGCGGCGCCCCGGCCGCCGACGTCGACCAGGGCACCTCGGTCGTCACCGCCCGCGACGGCCGCAGCAGGCTCACCCTGCCCACGCAGTGGAAAGAGCTGCCCCCGGAGTATCGCGGCGAAGCCTCGGTGCTCACCTACGGGCAGATCTACCAGGAGCGCTACGTCATGGTGATCACCGACGAGAAGGCGGGCTTCGCGGACTTCGCCGATTTCGAGGAGACCGCCATCGACTCGATGGCCGCCATGCCCGACTACGCCACGGTCGACCAGGGCGAAGAGCTCACCGTCGGTGGCCACCCCGCGGTCCGCTACGAGGTCACGACCAAGATCACCGGCGTCGACGCCCTGTTCTGGTACACCCTGGTCAACGGCGAGAACGGCTACTACCAGGTGATCAGCTGGACGCTCGCGGAGCGCCGCGAGTCGGCCGAGCCCGCGCTGCGCCAGATCGTGTCGACGTTCGAAGAGATTCCCGGGTGACCAAGACCTGACGCGGGCCGCCGGATGCCCTTACGGTGGTGGGGTGACATGGAAACTGGGAGTGGACGCCGGCCGCTGCATGGCCTCCGGCGTCTGCGTGGCCACCGCGCCCGACCACTTCGAGCTGAACGGCACCGCCGCCACGGTCCGGGCCACCGACATCGACCCGGACGAGAACGTGCTCGACGCCGCCGAGTCCTGCCCCGCCTTGGCCATCTCGGTGACCGAGGACGGCCGCGACCTCCTCGAGTGACCGCGGCACCCTGACCACCGGCACACCTCTCCGGCTCGCGTGCCGCAAGCACGCGAGCCGGCCTACTTGACCTGCGTGAACACCCGGTCAGTCGAACATTTGTGTCATACCCCGGCGGTAGGCTTTCCCCAGGCACTTCGCCCGAGGGAGACAGGGGGAAACACAGTGGAGACCGTCGCGATCAACACCGCGTCCTTCGCCGAGTACGCCGCGGGTGACCGCCGCAGGCGCACCGAGATCATCGCCAGCCAGCACGACCGCGCCCGCGTTCCCGGGCACAACGCCACCCTCTTCTACCGCCCGATCCTGGCCGCGATCCACACAGCGGTGTCCGCCCAAGACCCGGAAGCCGCCCTCACCGCCATCCCCGTCCCCGACGACCTGACCGGCCAGGCCCGCGCCTTCGCCGAGGTCACCACCGGCTTCCTCCACTGGTGGCGCCAAACGAAGGCCACCCCCATCCCCACCGCGACAACCACCCTCCGCGTAGCCGACCTCGACGTCGAGGTAGCCCCTCACCTGGGCATCCGCACCCGCCAGGGCGCCCACCACGCGGTCCTCCTCTACCTCAAGGAAGCACCCCTCCCCCGAGACGCCGCCAACGCCGCCCTCCGCCTACTCCAAATCCGCATGTCCGACCTCATCCCCGGCGCGACCCCGTTGGTTGTAGACGTCCGCCGAGCCAAAGAGCACCGCCTCCCCAAAAACACCAACACCACCACCCTCGACGCCTGGCTGACCGCGGAAGCCTCCGCCTACACCAGCCACTGGCATGGCTGGCTCAGGAGCTGAGCGCACGCCCTTGGCTCGATGGGGCTTCCGCGGGCGCGTGGCTGTGGGGGTCTGCTCGATGGGGTGGCTGGCTGTCGTGGGGTTGGCTCGATGGGGTGGAGTGGTTTCTTTGGGGCCCCTACGAAGGAAGATCCCGTCGTGGGAAAGACGGGTGGGGAGCCTTCGGCCACACGACCACGGCGAGTTTAGGGATCTTCCTTCACCCCCAAAGAAACCACTCCACCCCATCGAGCACTGGGCGGGCGTCGGTGCCGCCTGGCAGGTGGGGCGGATTTGCCGCTTTGCCGCTCCCGCCCATCGAGTGGCTGGCAGCGTTGGGTGCGGCCTGGCAGGTGCCCGGAGGAACTCATCGCGCTACGGACCTGGGGCACGGCTGGTCCGGCAACCGGCCAAGCGACCGAGCCACAGCGAACAGACCCACGCTGGTTCAGGACCGACCGCACCGTGGGGGTCTGGGGGGTCGCCCCCCAGATACGACAACGGGCGACGCAGTCCGCGCTTTCCGCGGACATGCGTCGCCCAGTCGATCGTCGGGGTGACAGGATTTGAACCTGCGACCTCTTCGTCCCGAACGAAGCACGCTACCAAACTGCGCCACACCCCGGTGTGGAACGAGGGAAGTCTATCGGACGCGTGCTCCGGCTCCGAATCGGGCCCCCTTGGCGCCTTCTTGGGCTGGGTCGTTGCTGGTCGTGCGGGGTACGAGGGTCAGGAGGCTGGCTTCGGGGGGGCAGGCGAAGCGGACCGGGGCGAACGGGGAGGTGCCCAGTCCGGCGGAGACGTGCAGCCAGGTGTGGGCGCCCCAGCGGGAGGAGCCGCGGGCGCGGGAGCGGTCGAGTTCGCAGTTGGTGACGATGGCGCCGTAGCCGGGGATGCGGAGCTGGCCGCCGTGGGTGTGTCCGGCCATGATCAGGTCGTAGCCGTCGTCGGCGAAGCGGTCGAGGACGCGGGGTTCGGGGGAGTGGGTGACGCCGAGGCGGAGGGTGGCCTGGCGGTCGGGTTTGCCCGCGATCTCGTCGTAGCGGTCGCGCTTGAGGTGCGGGTCGTCGACGCCCGCGGCGGCGATGGTGCGGCCGTCGACGGTGAACAGGGTGCGGGTGTGGGTCAGGTCGATCCAGCCGCGTTCGACCATGGCGGCGCGCAGGTCCCGCCAGGGCAACGGGATGCCGTGGATGCGCTTGTCGGACGGGAACAGGTACCGCGCCGGGTTCTTGAACCGGGGCGCGTAGTAGTCGTTGCTGCCGAAGACGAACACGCCCGGCCGGTTGAGCAGCGGCCCGAGGGCGCGCACCACGGCGGGCACGGCCTGCTTGTGCGCGAGGTTGTCGCCGGTGTTGACGACGAGGTCGGGGTTGAGCTCGTCCAGGGCGGCGACCCAGCGCTGCTTGGACTTCTGCCCCGGCAGCATGTGCAGGTCGGAGATGTGCAGCACCCGCAGCGGCCGCGCCCCTTCCGCGAGCACCGGCAGCGTGGCCTGCCGCAGGGTCCAGTGCCTGCGTTCAATGCCCGCCGCGTAGGCGAGGGTGGCGGCGCCGACCGCGGTCGTGCCGAGTGCGATGCGACTGAGGGTCCTGGCTGCGTCACTCACACCCCTGAGCGTACGGGGCGGCGTGGCCGACGCCGAAACTCCGTTTGCGGAGTCAGTAGGGTTCTTCTCATGGCTCAGCTCAAGGACCGGTTGCAGGCGGACCTCACCGCCGCGCTGAAGAACCGGGAGAAGACCCGGCTCGCGACACTGCGCATGGCTCTCGCCGCGGTGACGACGGAAGAGGTCGCGGGCACCGAGGCCAGGGAACTCACCGACGACGAGGTCCTCAAGATCCTCACCCGCGAGGTCAAGAAGCGCAAAGAGGCCGCTGCGGCGTTCGCGGGCGCGGGCCGCGCGGAGCAGTCGCAGCTGGAGTTGGACGAGGCCGAGGTCCTCGCGGAGTACCTGCCTCAGCAGTTGTCTGACGACGAGCTCGCGGCCCTGGTGGATGAGGCTGTGGCTGAAGTCACCGACGAGTTGGGTGCCGCTCCCGGGCCTCGCCAGATGGGGCAGGTCATGAAGGCAGCGAACGCCAAGGTCGCGGGGCGCGCCGAGGGTGGCCGGGTCGCCGCTGCGGTCAAGGCCAAGCTCATCGGCTGAGTGCTTGGCTCGTCGGGGCTTTCGTGGGGTTTGCTCGATGGGGTGGAGTGGTTTCCTCGGGGCCCCTACGAAGGAAGATCGCCGTGTGAAAGACGGGTGGGAAGCCTTCGGCCGCACACGTGCGGAGCCAGCTTGGCGATCTTCCTTCACCCCCGAAGAAACCACTCCACCCCATCGAGCACCTGGCAGGGGCGGGTTCGGCCTGGCAGGAGGGTGGGTTCGTTGTCCTGCTCCGGTCGAGCACCTGGCAGGGGCAGGTTTCGTCGGCGGGTGGGCGGGTTCGCCGCTCCACCCATCGGGCACTTGGCGGCTTCGGGCCCGGCTGGCAGGGGGGCGGGTTCGCCGCTTCACCTGACGAGTGCCTGGCAGCTTCGGGCTCGGCTCGCAGGAAGGCGGGTTTGCCGCTCCACGCCATCGGGGGCACCTGGCGTCTTCGGGTGCGGGTGGCGGGTTGGTGGGTGGGCAGTGTCGTCGGTGGCGAGCGGCGCAGGCGCTCCCATTGTGTGGCCGTGGTTATTTGCCGGTCCTCCGATGGGTTTCGGAGAACAGGCGGACAGCGGAAAGGCTGGGCAGCGACAGGTCGCTGCCCAGCCTTTTCTTTCGTGCCGCTGGTGGCCGTCAGGGGCGGATGGGGCCGATCGTGATCGGTGGGCCGCCGCCTGGGAAGGTGCCGCCGGGGTTGCCGTTGCCGTTCCCGTTGCCGGGGTTCTCGTCTTCCGCTGGCGGGGTGCCGCCGCCGTTGTCACCGCCGCCGCCGTCGCTTGGTGGTGGGGCCGACTCGCTGGCCGGGGGTGGGGCGTCCGAGGTGCGCGGGGGTGGCACGTAGCCGGTGCTCACCTGGATGGTGATGGTCTCGCCTGCCAGGGCGGCGCCGCGCGGGGACTGTCCGACGACGGTGCCCTTCTGCCGGGCGTCGTTGCGGTCCTTGGCGACGACCTGGTAGCCCGCCTGCTGCAGAATGCTGGTCGCCTCTTCCTGGCTCTTGCCGATGACGTCCGGGACCTTGATCTCCGGGCCGCCGTCGAGGTAGCGCGGGTCGGGTGGCGGCAGCGGTAGCGGGGGTTGGCCCTCCAGGAGTTTCGACATCGTCTGAAACCAGGTGCGGGCGGGGACCTTGCCGCCGTAGATGTTGCCGCCGCTGCCGCAGAGGCGGGGCGGGTCGGTGTCGCAGATGCCCTGGGGTTTGGGGCTGTCGTTGAAGGTCAGCACCGCCGCCGCGTACTGCGGGGTGGCGCCGAGGAAGCCCGCGGACTTGTACTCCTGCGTGGTGCCGGTCTTGCCGATCATCGGCCGGTTCCAGCCGACGGCCTGGGCGGCGGCCCGCGCGGTGCCGGTGGTCTCGTCCTTGGACAGGCCGATCGCCAGCGTGTTGGCCAGCGGCTCGGCGACGGCCTGCTCGCACGGCTGCTCGTTGACCTCGATCTTCTTGCCGTTGCGATCAAGGATTTCGATCAGCGGCGTCGGTGGGCACCAGACGCCACCGCTCATGATGGTGGCGCCGACGTTAGCCAACTCCAGGGTGCTCACCGGGCCGGGGCCGAGGGTGAACGAGGCCTTGCCGGGGCTCTTGTCCGTCGGCTTGAAGTAGTCGGCCTGGCTGCGGTTGTACTGCTCTTCCTTGCGCTCGGGGTTCGGGTCGACCCCGGCGAGGCTGGCGGACATGGTGTCGCGGAGGCCGAGCCTGCTCGCCATGTCGACGACCGGGCCCATCCCGACGCGCTCTTCGAGGATCACGAACGCGGTGTTCGGGGAGGTCGCCAACGCGTCTTGCAGCGTCATCTTCGGCGGGTAGTTGTTGTTCGCGTTCTTCACGCAGTAGGTCCGCGTGTTGTAGTCGTCGCCCCTGGGGGTGGGCGGGCAGGAGTCACCGCCGCCGACGAACACGTTCGAGGTGTACGAGCCGGGCACGTCGACCTGGTTCATGATGCCGCCGCCCTTTTCCAGGTAGGCGGCCGAAGTGAAGATCTTGAAGATGGAGCCCGCGCCGAACTTGTTCGCGATCCGGCTCGGCAGGCCGTAGGTGGTCTGGCCCGCGGCGGCGTCGAGGCCGTAGTCGCGGTTGGCGACCAGCGCGAGGACCTGGTGGCGCTCCTTGCCGGGGGCGACGATGGCCATGGTGTTCGCGATGCCGGGCTGCCGCTTGGGCACCTCGGCCTCGGCTGCGGCCTTGGCGAGCTGGGTGGCGCGGGCGTCGAAGCTGGTCTTGATGGTGTAGCCGCCGGTCTTGATCTGGTCCTCGGTGAACCCGACCTTCTCCAGGTACTCGAACACGTACTGGCAGTAGAACCCGTACTCGGGGCCCGCTCCGACGCAGTTGGCCGCGGGCTTCTTAGGCGAGGGAAGCACGCCCAACGGCTCCCTCTTGGCCGCCTCCGCGAAGTCCGGTGAGAGCTTCTGGTTCTCGACCATCTTGTCGATGACGACGTTGCGCCGCTGCAGCGTCTCCGTCGGCTTGCGCCACGGGTTGTAGAGCACGGGGTTGTTCACCGCGCCCGCGAGCAGCGCCGACTGCGCGACGGTGAGCTTGTCCGGCGTGGTGCCGAAGTACGCGCTCGCCGCCGCCCCGATGCCGTAGACCTCGTAGGCGAACTCGACCACGTTGAGGTACCCGGCGAGGATCTCTTCCTTGCCCATCTTCTGCTCTAGCTGGATCGCGATCCGCGCCTCGCGCAGCTTGCGGGCGATGGTCTGCTCCTGGGCGCGGGACTGCTCGGTCTTGTTGTCCCGGTTGACCACGTTGATCAGGTAGTTCTTGACGTACTGCTGGGTCAGCGTTGAGGCGCCCTGCACGTCGCCGCCGGACTGGTTGGAGATCGCGGCGCGGATGGTCCCCTTCCAGTCCACGCCGTGGTGCTCGTAGAACCGGCGGTCCTCGATCGAGACCAGCGCTGCCTTCATCGTCGCCGAGATCTGCTCGGGGGCGACCGGAATCCGGTACTGGTCGAACAGGGACGCGATCGGGGTGCCCGCGCTGTCGGTGATCGTCGTGATCAGCGGCGGCGGGGTCGCCACAAGGTCGGCCGAGACACTGTCGATCGTGTCACTTGCCCGGTTGGACACGACCCCCAACGCTCCCACGATCGGGAACAGCATACCGGCGACGAGCACGCCGGCGAGCAGGCAGAGACCGAGTAGTTTCAGCAGGCTGTCTCCCACACGCACGTGCACCAGCGTACGCGTGACCGGGTCCGTTCACCGCCGAGCGCCGCCGCTATCCCCCGGCGCGGTGCGTTGACATTCTGTAACGGGTGCCTATCCCGGTGTTCTCTATGGAACCGTGACCGACTAAAGTCCGTCAACGTCTCACGACAGCGCCGAACAGCGCCACCGGTCACGCGGTGGGGCTCGGAGGCACTCGATACCGGGGGGTATCGGGTTCTGGGTCGCGACGACGACAGGGGTGGGGGATATGCATCTCGAAAAGCAGAAGGCCGACTGGCGTGTGCGGGCGACGTGCCGCGACGAGGACCCCGACGGGCTCTTCGTCCGGGGAGCCGAGCAGCGCAAGGCCAAGATGGTCTGCATCGCGTGCCCAGTGCGCACGGAGTGTCTGGCTGAGGCCCTGGACAACCGCATCGAGTTCGGTGTGTGGGGCGGGATGACCGAGCGGGAGCGTCGGGCGCTGCTGCGCCGCAGGCCGGAAGTGGTTTCCTGGCGTGAGCTCCTCGACGACGCCCGCCGCAGGCACA
The DNA here is from genome assembly GCF_900101685.1 of Actinokineospora iranica. Taxonomy (GTDB): domain Bacteria; phylum Actinomycetota; class Actinomycetes; order Mycobacteriales; family Pseudonocardiaceae; genus Actinokineospora; species Actinokineospora iranica. The sequence continues at coordinate 22,627 of NZ_FMZZ01000020.1, read as the reverse complement.
GCTACGACGACGAAGACGTCCGAGTCGGCTAAGAGCTTGTTGGACGGTTACCCGCCGCGGCTCCGGCCGCAGCGGGTAGTCGTCATGTCCCGGCCAGGCGGTCGCCGATCTGCCGGAGGCCGTCGAGGTCGTGCACGTCGGCGGCCATGGCGGGCACATGCGCCAGCGACACCCCCGGGTGGGCCTTGGTGAACCGGGTGATCAGCCTGCGCTCCCGCTGGGCCAGCGCGACCCGGTCGGCGTGCAGCCGCAGCACCGCCGCTGCCAGCGGCGCGTCGCCCTTGGCGTCGAGGTTGTCCGCGGCGGTGAGGGCCTTCGCCGCGGACAGCTTCGCCAGGACGGGGTGCGTGCGGTTGACCACGAGCCCGGCAAGCGGCATGGCCTCGGCGTCGAGCCGCTCCACGAAGTAGCTCGCCTCGCGCAGCGCGTCCGGCTCCGGCGCGGCGACCACGACGAACGCCGTGCCGCTGGAGCGCAGCAGCTCGTAGGTCTTGCGGGCGCGCTCGCGGAACCCGCCGAACATGCCGTCGAAGGCCTGCACGAACGCCGACGCGTCGCTGAGCAGCTGCCCGCCGACGATGGTCGACACGGCCTTGGCGAACAGCCCGAACCCCGCGCTCACCACCTTGCGGATGCCCCAGCTGCCCGCCCGCGCAGGGCCGGTCAGCAGCTTGATCATGCGCCCGTCCAGGGCGGTGGACAGCCGCTGCGGCGCGTCGAGGAAGTCTAGCGCCGACCGCGACGGCGGCGTGTCGACCACGATCAGGTCCCAGGCGCCCTCGGCGGCGAGCTGCCCCAGCTTCTCCATCGCCATGTACTCCTGCGTGCCGGAGAACGACGACGAGATCGTCTTGTAGAACGGGTTGGCCAGCACCTCCTGGGCGCGTTTCTCACCCGCGTGCGCCAGCACCATGTCGTCGAACGTGCGGCGCATGTCGAGCATCATCGCGCTCAGCTCGCCCTTGGGCTCGAACCCGGGCACGGTGATCTGCCGGGGCGTGTTGCCCAGTTCCGCCAGGCCGAGGGCCTGCGCGAGCCTGCGGGCCGGGTCGATGGTCAGCACCACCGTCTTGCGTCCGCGCTCGGCGGCGCGCAGCGCGATAGCGGCGGCGGTCGTCGTCTTGCCGACCCCGCCGGAGCCGCAGCACACCACCACGTGGGTCTCGGGGTCATCGATCAGCGCGTCTACGTCAAGCACGGTTACCGGACCCCCTGGTCCACCAGGCACTCGGCGAGCTCGTAGAGCGCGCCGATGTCGATGCCGTCGACCAGGTCGGGCAGTTCGACGGCGGGCAGGTCCACCTCGGCGAGCTGCTCCCGGGCCCGTCGCTCCGCCTGCACGCGGACAGCGTGCTCGACGGTCTCCTCGACCAGTCCGTCCACGTCGTCGGCGGAGAGCGCGAGCCCCGCCGCGGCCAGCCCGTCGCGGACCCGGGTGGCGTCGACCCGGCCGTCGGCGGCCGGGGTGACCGACCGCGCGGGCAGCCGGGGCGGGCGGACCCGGTTCAGCAGGATCGCGCCCGGCCGCAGGTCGGCGCCATCCAGTTCGCCGACAGCGTCCATGGTCTCGCGGACCGGCATCTCTTCGAGCAGGGTCACCAGGTGCACGGCGGTGTCACCGGAGTGCAGCAGCCGCACCACGCCGTCGCTCTGCCCCTTGATCGGCCCGACCTTCGCCAGGTCCGCCATGGCCTTGGTGACGTCGAGGAACTTCACGACCCGCCCGGTCGGCGGCGCGTCGACCACTACCGCGTCGTAGGCGTGCCTACCGGCGCCGTCAGTGCGCGTGACGCACTCCTTGATCTTGCCGGTGAGCAGCACGTCGCGCAGGCCGGGCGCGAGGGTCGTGGCGAACTCGATCGCGCCCATCTTGCGCAGCGTGCGGCCCGCGAAACCCAGGTTGTAGAACATCGCCAGGTACTCCAACAGCGCCGCCTCGACGTCGATGTGCAGCGCCCGGACCTCGCCGCCACCCGGGGTCGAGGCCACCTTCTCCTCGGAGTACGGCAGCGGCTGGGTGTCGAAAAGCTGCGCGATGCCCTGCCTGCCCTCGACCTCGATCAGCAGGACCCGCCTGCCGCCGGTGGCCAGCGCCAGCGCGAGCGCCCCCGCGACGGTCGACTTGCCCGTGCCCCCTTTGCCGGTCACCACATGCAGCCGCGCGCGGGCTATCTCCTCGGTCCAACCGACGACGGGGGTGGTCACCCTTTCAGCGTAAATGCCCCGTCGCCGCGCACGCCGCCCGACCGGCTCAGCCAGCGAGCAACATCACCGAGGCCGTCGCGCCGACGACCACCACCGCGCCCCACGCCACCGTCGCGGGCAGCACGGTCACGGTCAGCAGGCACAGCAGCACCAGGATCGTGAACGCGATCGCCCCGGCGACCGCGACCGGCCCGCCCGAGGACACCCGGTCCCGCACCTTGGCCATCGTGACCAGCACCAGGAGCAGCCCGCCCGCGGCCAGCAGGGCGGTCGCGATCAGTCGCCAGGTCTCCACTTCGCCACCGTACCCACCGGCGCGCCGGTCAGTGGCTAGGCTGCCGCTCATGACGAAGTGGGAATACGCCACCGTTCCGCTGCTGATCCACGCGACCAAGCAGATCCTCGACCAGTGGGGCGAGGACGGCTGGGAACTCGTCTCGGTGGTGCCCGGGCCCACCGGCGAGCAGATGGTCGCCTACCTCAAGCGTCCCAAGGGGGCCTGATGGGCTGGCGAGAGCGGCTCGTCGAACTCGGCATCGAACTTCCGCCCGTCCCCACGCCAGCCGGGTCCTACGTCCCGGCCGTGCGCACCGGCTCGCTGGTCTTCACCGCGGGCCAGGTCCCGCTGGTCGACGGCGCGGTCGCGGCGACCGGCAAGGTGGGCAGCGAGATCAGCCCCGAGGAAGCGCAGAAGCTCGCCAGGGTGTGCGCGCTCAACGCGCTCGCCGCCGTCGACGGCCTGGTGGGCATCGACGCGATCGTCCGGGTGGTGAAGGTGGTGGGGTTCGTCGCCTCCGCGGAGGGCTTCACCGGCCAACCGGCCGTGCTCAACGGCGCCTCCGACCTGTTCGCCGAGGTGTTCGGCGAACAGGGCAAGCACGCCCGGTCCGCGGTCGGCGTCGCCGAACTGCCGCTGGGTGTCCCGGTCGAGGTCGAACTGGTGGTGGAGGTTTCGTCGTGAGTGTCCAGGAGACCCACGAACTGCTTCTCCGGCTCGCCGGAAGGCTCAGCGACCGGCAGCTCTGGCGGTTCCGCGACTGGCTTTCCGCGGGCGCGGTAGACGCCGTCGCTCGGGCCCTACCGCTGACCCTCTTGCGCGAACGCGTCGGCATCACCCCCACGGAATCGCGGCTGCTCGGGTCCGCGCTGCTGCCCGCGGGAGCCGACCCGGAACGGCTCAACGCCCTGCCGTGGGTGGACGAAATCACCGAACTCGACTACACCTTCTCCGCGGAGTCACCTGACTGGGTGAGCTTGGGCGACTCGGTCGCGGTGGTGCTCGGCGCGCTGCTGCGCGGTCGGCCCGAGGTGGTCGAGGCGCGGTCGAGCTGGCGCCGCCGAGCGGCGGCCGGGTCGGTCGCCCGGGTCGTCCTGGTCACCGTGACCGGTGACGGCACGCGGCTCACGGGGGAGCTGCAGCGGGTGCTGCGGGCGCTGGGCACCTACGAGCCCGCGGTCGAGGTGCTGCCCCAGGGCATGGACCTGCCGCGGTATCACCTGGCCGCGCTGGCGGCCTCGGAACCGCTGGTCGCCGAAGGCCACCTGGTTCCCAGTTAGCGCTGGACGAGTGGGAGGGGAACAGATCGTGACGCAGGTCGCCGCAGGCAAGGGTTCTTGGTCCGGGGTCGCGTTGCCCGTCCGGGTGCACGACCTCCTGATCGCCCTCGCGGGCCGCTTGGACGACGACGCGCTGGCCGACGCGCGGGAACTGGTGGCCTCCGCCGAGGTCGACCGCGCGCTGGAACTCATCGCGGGCTGCCTCGCCGCGGGCCCGGTCGCCGTCGGCGCGGCCGAGCGGGACGAGCTGCTGGCCCTGTTCGCCGCTGCCCACTGCGACCCGGCCGTCGTCGCGCGCCTCACGGTCGCCGAGCCGTCCCTGGTCACCGCGCACCGCTTCGCGGGCGGCAAGGTCGACGGCGTCGGCGCGGAACAGGGCATCGCGGAAGCAGCCGACCGCGTCATCGCCGCACTCCCCGACATCCGCGCGGTGTGGGCGGTCTGGCGGCTGACCCCGTCCGGGGCCGCCACCGGCGCGGTCCCGCACCGCGTCGTCCTCATCGGCGTCGGCCCATCGGGCTCCGCCCCCGCCACCGCCTACCGGGTCGAGCACGCGTTACGCCGCGCGGGCATCACGGCTTCCGTCGAAGTCCTCCGCGACGGCGCGGAGCCGACCGACTACCACCACACGGCCATGCGCTACGCGACCGAAGTCCCGGTCTCCCGCAAGAAGCCCGCGCCCGTGTCGCCGCCGCCGATGCCCCCGCCCGCCCCCGCCCCACCCGGCTCCGGGACGAAACCGGAGGTGCAACTGACAGCCCCCGTCGCGAAGCCGTCCCGCGCCAAACGCCGCACCGCCGACTCCAAAAGCGCCACCGCCGACCCCCAGCCGCCCACCTGGACCCCCGACGCGCCCGCGCCCCAGCCGGACGAGTCCCTCAACGACCAGGAACTAGGCCTCCTGCGCCAACTCCAGGAGGAACTGGCCCGCCGCGAGCAAACCGACCCCGCCCACCCCGGCTGGCAGGGCGACCTGGAGAGCAGCGGAACCCCGCCGTTCGACTGGCAGGAAGCAGGCGGCCCCACGATGGTCAACGGCACCCCGCTACCGCCCCCGGACAAGCGCACCAAGAACTGAATCGCACACCGGGCCGACCTGCCGCCAAGCCCGACGCCCCACCTGCCCGAGCCCGTCACAAAGCCCGCGCCCCGGCCCACAACAAACCCCACCCGCCCTGGGGGCCGTGCCCTGCTCCATCCTATCGTCGCAGGTCAGCGCGGGGAAGGGGATGCGCCGCGCCTGTGGATAACTCGCCGGAGCAGCGCTTACCGCAGGGTTGTCTGGACCGCGTGGAGGAGTTCCTGGACGCGCACGCCCCGGTGGACGTTCAGCGGGTGTTCGGTTTGGCTGGAGTGGACCATCTTCGCGAAGTCGTCCAGCAGGGCCGCGTAAGAGGTTTGCGGTGGTGTCGCGCGGCCTACCAGTTCGCGGTAGCCGTTGTCGCCGTAGACGGAGATGTCGGTGACGGTGGGGCGCATGGGCAGGCGCATCGACAGGGTCGCGGTGCTCGTCGCGCCGGTGTCGTGGGCGAGGGTCAGGTGCCAGAGGTCAGGGTCGGCGTGGTGGGCGGAAAGCACCTCGGTGATCGGGCCGAGGGCGGCGTCGAGCAGGTCGAGGACGTGCGGGCCGATGTCGGTCAGCGCGCCGCCCTCCTGTCGCCAGGGGGAGCCGGAGTAGGCGCCGCCGAGCAGGGCGCCGGACAGCCAGCGGGCGCTGCCGCCGGACCAGGCGCCCGCCGCGCGGACGTCGTCAAGCCAGGCGACGGTCTCCGGGGCGAACCGGCGGATGAAGACCACGATCGAGGCCACCCCGGCCCCGTCCACCGCGTCGGCCACCCGGCGCGCGTCGGCGACCGTGGTCGCGAGCGGCTTCTCCAGCAGCACGTGCTTGCCCGCCCGCGCCGCCAGCGGCGCCAGTTCGGCCTGGACTGACGGCGGCACGGCGAACGCCACCGCGTCCACAGTGGACAGCAGGGCGTCGAAGTCCGCCGCGACCGGCGCGCCCACCTCGGCGGCTGCCTCCTGGCGGCGGGCCCACACCGCCGCGAGTTCGAAGGCCGGGTGGCTCGCCAGGCCCGGCGCGTGCACCGCCCGCGCCCACGGCCCCGCCCCGACCAGTCCGACCCGCAGCACGTCTCCGCTCATGCCGACCATCCTGCCGTTAATTCGGTTGCGGCCCCGCGCCCCCGGTCGGCATCCTTCGTGTCATGGGCAACTGATGAGCACAAGACGTCGACCTCAGCGCCGCACCAGTCGAGTGCGTGCCGCCTCCGTCTGTGGCTCCAGGAGTCCTCTTGACTGCTTCCGTAATGCTCCACGCCGTCCTCAAAGCCGACCGGCTCAGCGCGGGCGTCGACGGCGAACCCCTCTTCGACGAGGTCAGCTTCACCCTCGGCCCCGGTGAACGGCTCGGTGTCGTCGGGCCCAACGGCGTCGGCAAGTCCACGCTGCTGCGCCTGCTCGCGGGCCAGATCCGCCCCGACAACGGCCACCTGGCCGCGCCCGCCGAGGTCGGTTTCCTCGAACAGGAGATCCCCGACCCGTCCGTTCGCGTCGGCGACTACCTGGCGAGCGGTTTGGCCGAGATGCACGCCGTCCGACAGCGGATGCGCGCGCTGGAGTCGGCGCTGGCCACAGACCCGTCGGCGCTCAGCGCTTACGGCGACGCGGTGGACGAGTGGACAGCGTTGTCCGGCTGGGAGTTCGAGTCGCGCATCGCCGAACTGCGGGACCGCCTCGGCATCGCCGACCTGCCGGACGAGACGCCGATGTCGCGGGTCAGCGGCGGCCAGCAGGCCCGGCTCATGCTGGCCCGCCTGCTGCTGCGCGACCCGCCGCTGCTCCTGCTCGACGAGCCGACCAACCACCTCGACGCGGCGGGCGTCGCCTGGCTGGGCGACTATCTCTCGCGGTATCGCGGCGGTGTGGTGATCGTCAGCCATGACCGCGCGTTCCTGGACCGAACCGTCCACCGGATCATGGAGCTGGACGGCATCCACACCGAGCCGCAGTGGTACACCGGCGGCTACACCGACTACCGGGCCGAGCGCGCCCGGCGGTGGCAGAAGCTGCTGACCGACTTCGAGGCGCAGGAAAAGGCCCGACTGCGGCTCGAAGCCGACATCGAGCGCACCCGGGGCCAGGCCCTGGGGGTCGAGCAGTCGACCCACAACGACCGCCTGCGCCGGTACGCGAAGAAGGTCGCCAAGAAGGCCAAGGCCAGGGAACGACGGCTGCGCAGGCAGATGCGGTCGACGGCGTGGATCGCGCGACCGACCGAACGGCCGCGCCTGGTGGTCGACCTGGCCGCCGAGTCGGACCCGGCGCTGACCGTGGCCCGTCTGTCGTCCGCCCGACTCGACCTGGCCCACCGCACGGTGCTCGACGGCGTGGATCTCACCATTGCAGGCGGCGACCGCGTCGTCGTGACCGGGACCAACGGCGGCGGTAAGAGCACCCTCTTGCGGGCTCTTAGCGGCGAACTCACTCCGGCGGCGGGCACGGTCGAGGTCTTGGCGCAGGTGGGATACCTGCCGCAGGTCCACGACGACCTTCCGATGACCGCGAGCCCGTTGTCGTACCTGCGCGGGAAGCTCGCGTTGTATGAAGAGGACGCCGAGGCCCTGCTCGACACGTACCTGTTCGACGCGGACGCCATCCGCAGGCCGCTGCACCGGTTCTCGCCGGGGGAGATCCGCAGGCTGCTGGTGGCGTGCCTGGTCAACTCAGGCGCGGAGCTGCTGCTGCTCGACGAGCCGACGAACCACCTGGACTTCGATTCCCTGGACGTGGTGGAGGAGGCGCTGCGGGCTTTCCGCGGCACTTTGGTGGTGGTGACCCACGACCAGTACTTCGCCGACCGGCTCGACCCCACGCACACCTGGCGCGTGGGCGGGGGCGTTTGTTCTGGTGAGAGCCGCCTTCGGGTGAGCTGAGGCAAGGCGTCGACCGCCTGGTGGCTGTCGTCGGTGTGGGCGATGGCACCGTGTCGGGGCGGGCTGGCCGCGTAGGGTCGGGGCGTGCTGGAGTTGCCCGAGGAACTGGTCCTGCCGGAGGGACTCGTGCCCCCGGTCGCGCCCGACCCGCCCGTCGTCCCCAAGGACGCGGCGACGGTGATGCTGGTCCGGGACGCCGCGGCGGGCCTGGAGGTTTTCCTGCTCCGCCGGGTCGTGGGCATGGCGTTCGCCGGGGGCATGACGGTGTTCCCCGGCGGCGGCGTCGACCGGCGCGACGCGGACGTCTCGATCGCCTGGCACGGGCCGGAGCCAGCGTGGTGGGCGGCCCGGTTCGGGTGCGCGGAGGGGCTGGCGCGGGCGCTGGTGTGCGCGGCGGTGCGGGAAACATTCGAGGAGTCCGGGGTGCTGCTGGCCGGTCCGGACGCCGCCAGCGTCGTGTCCGACACCCGGCCCTTCCACGCCGCCCGGCAGGACCTGGTCGACCGGAAGTACTCGCTGGCCGAGTTCCTGTCCGACAACGGCTTGGTGCTGCGGGCCGACCTGCTGCGCCCGTGGGCCAACTGGGTCACCCCGGCCGAGGAGCCGCGCCGCTACGACACCCGCTTCTTCCTCGCCGCCATGCCCGAGGGCCAGCGCGCCGACGGTGACACCACCGAGGCAGAGGACGCCGCCTGGCAACTCCCCGCCGACGCCATCGAAGACTGGAAACAGGGCGCCCGCGCCTTGCTCCCACCGACCTGGATGTCCCTCGCGGAACTGCACGACCGCGGCTCGGTCGCCGCGGCCATGGCCGCCGACCGCGCCGTCGACAAGATCATCCCCAAGGTCGTCCGCGACGGCAGCCGCATCCGCGTGGTCCTGCCCACCGACCCGGCCTACCCGGGCGCGGCCAACCACCTCGACGCCCGCCCCGACGACCGACTGGACCACCGATGACCCACCCCGCCTACGGCGTCGTCCGCGAGGTCACGCCGTTCGCCTCGGTGTTGTTGGAGGACAACCCGAGCACGATGACCCTCGACGGCACCAACACCTGGCTCCTGCGCGCCCCCGGCGCCCCAGGCTGCGTCGTGGTCGACCCCGGATATGAGGACGAGCCCCACCTGGAGCGGATCATCACCGCCGCGGGCCAGGTCGAGGCGGTGCTGATCACCCACCACCACCCGGACCACGTGGCAGGCGCCCCCTGGCTGGCCCGCCGCACCGGCGCCCCGGTCCGAGCCTTCGACCCAGCCCTCTGCGTCGCCGAGGCACCCCTGCGGGACGGTGAGGTGGTCACCCTCGCGGGCTTGGACCTGGAAGTCCTGCACACTCCGGGGCACACCGCCGACTCGCTGTGCCTGACTGTTGACCACGGTGGCCAGACGGCGGTTCTGACCGGCGACACTGTGCTCGGCCGGGGGACTACGGTCATCGCCCCACCGGATGGGGCGCTTGGCGCGTACCTGGACTCGCTGCGCACCCTCTCGCGTCATCGGCCAGGCGCGAAGGTCCTTCCCGGCCATGGGCCGGACCTGCCTGACTTGTCTGCGGTGGCTCGGGAGTATCTGTCGCACCGGGAACAGCGCTTGGATCAGATTCGGGCTGCCCTGCGGGTTCTCGGGCCCCGGGCCACTGCTCGCCAGGTGGTCGAAATCGTGTACGCCGATGTGGACCAGTCCCTGTGGGGGCCTGCTGAGTGGTCTGTTCGAGCGCAGTTGGATTACTTGCGGTCGTTTGACTGATCTGGGCTTCTGCGGGGGCGTGGCTGTGCTGGTTGGCTCGATGGGGTGGAGTGGTTTCTTCGGGGCCCCTACGAAGGAAGATCCCGTCGTGGGAAAGACGGGTGGGGAGCCTTCGGCCCCACGACCACGGCGAGTTCAGGGATCTTCCTTCACCCCCGAAGAAACCACTCCACCCCATCGAGCACTGGGCGGGCGTCGGTGCGGTTGGCAGGAAGGCGGGTGTGCTGTTTCGCTCGCTTGAGGGCAGGGCAGGGCAGGGCAGGGCAGGGCAGGGCAGGGCAGGGCAGGGCAGGGCAGGGCAGGTGGTGTGCTCCGCCAACCTTCGAACATCTAGCGGCCTCCGGCACGACAACAGCCTCACCCCCGACGCCCGACCGCTTCCCGCGCCGATGCCAGTGGTTACTCCGATGCCTGTGGTCACTCCGGTGAGGCGTCGCTTGGGGGCCTGGCGGCCCCCTCGCGGCTTGAGGCGCTGTCCGGCCTTGGCCGTCCGTTGTCCGAAGCGATTCGCTGCCTGCCTAGGCCTGGCCGACAGGTCGACTTGCCGGGCGTGGGTCGGGTGTGGTGTGGCCGCGTGGCTGACCGGAGCCGTTGACTGCGTCGCCGTGTTGGCACTAGGCCGTGCCGTGCCGTGCCCTGGCCTGGCCTGGCCTGGTCGCCGTGCCGGGGCACGGCTGTCCTGCGCGGCGTGGACTCGGTGTGGTGGCGGCGGTCAGTCAAGTCGGGGGTGGGTCAAACCTTGGGCGGCAGCATGGGCATGAGGATGTAGCGCAGGTCCACCTCCCCTGGGTCCACCGCGGTCAGGACGGTTGCCCGCATGCCGGGTTGGATCGCGAGGCGGACTCGCGTGCCCGCGAAGGGGCGTAAGGCGTCGAGTAGGTAGCGGGACTGGAAGGACGGGCTGGTGCGGCCGCCGGTGATGGTGGCCTTGACCGGTTCCTCGGCTTCGCCTGCCTGGTGGTCGGTGGCGCGGAGGCGGAGTTCGGTGTCGCCCGCTTCCAGTTGGACCACGCCTCGGGGGTCGCTGTAGAGGGCTACCCGGCGGGTGGCGGCGGTGAGGGTGTCCGCGTCCGCCTCGATGTGGGTGTCGGCGTCGGAGAGGGCGAGTTTGGTCTCGCTGAGGAAGGAGCCGTCCAGGACCGCCGTGGTGACGACCGTGTCGGACCAGGCCAGGGCTAGGTGGTTCTCGGTGGCCTGGAGGGTGACGCGGTCGATGTGCGCGACCTGTTTGCCCACCTCGGCGAGGAGGGCGGCCGGGACCATCAGGTCGATCTCGGTGTCGGCCGACCAGGGGACGCTGGCGATGGCCATGCGGTAGCGGTCGGTCGCGCGGAGGACCAGGCGGTCGCCCTCGGAGCGCAGCCGGACGCCGGTGAAGATCGGCAGGGCCTCGTCCCTGGACGCGGTGGTGGCGACCGTGGCCAGGGCGGCGGCGAACTGGGAGCCGGAGACCGTGCTGCCGCCCACGGCGCTCTCGGGCGCGCCGGGGTGCAGGTCGACGTCGAGCAGGGGGAGGGCGAACCGGGCGCCGTCGGCGCGGATGGCGAGCCTGCTGCCCTCGACGACCAGCCGCACCTGGGGCTGCGTGAGCGCGCGCAGTGTCTCGGCCAGTGGTTTCGCGGGCACTAAGACCCGCCCCTCCGTGTGGACAAGCGCGCCGCGGGACACGCGGGCCGTGCGTTCGCGGTCATTTGCGCCCAGCACGACGCCGTGCGCGTCGGCGGTGAGCAGGACACCGCTGAGCACGGGGTCGATCAGCTTCCCCGGCACGAGCCGCACGAGGTCGGCGGCCGCGCTGGCGAGGTGTTGGGTGGTTGCGGTCAGGTCCATGCCTCGAAGTTACCGAGGGGCACCGACAGGCCTCGGAAGTTATCCACAGGGCTCAGACGAGGGCTGGCGACCGGCTCTCGATCGGATGGGCGGGCTCTCCCACGGTCCGCCGACGCGCGTAGACGACCGCGGCGAACACCAGGCCGACGGCCGCCGCCGCCAGGTAGGACGACCACACGCCGACGTGCTCCACCAGCTGCCCGCTTACCGACTGGCCGAAAGCCAGTCCGAGGGTGACCGAGGTGATCACCCAGCCGAACGCCTCGGTGGCCGTGTTCTGCGGCGCGACCAGTTCGATCGCCGCCGAGTGCGTGGTGGCCTGCGGGGTCACCAGGGTTCCGGCGACCAGCAGCGCCAGCGCCAGGCCCAGCAGCGAGGTCGGAATCGCGAGCAGCGCCAGCAGCAGCGAGAACCCGGCGAGCAGCACGGGCAGCCGCAGGCGCATCGCCCGGGGCCACGGCCGCACCCCGTAGAGCACGCCGAAGATCACCGAGCTGACCGACCAGAGGCCGAGCAGCAAACCGCCAGCGGGCGCGTTGCCCGCGGCGTTCGCCGCGGCCGGGACCGCGACCTCGATGAACCCGATGGTCACGCCGAAGCCCATGGCGGCCAGCGCGAGCGTGCGCATACCGGGGCTGCCCAGCGCGCCGAGCAGGCCCCGGCCCCTCGGTTCGTCGCCCGCTGGCCGGAACCGGCGGATGGTCGGGGTGAGCGCGAACCAGACGCCGCCGAAGATCATGCAGGACGCGCCGACGACCACTCCGGTGCCCGCCCAGGGCGCCGCGAGGAGCAGACCCGACACGGCGGGGCCGAGGATGAAGAAGACCTCCATGCTGATCGCCTCGTAGGCCAGCGCGGCGTCGCGCGTGGGTCCGGGTGGTGTCAGCCGGGTCCACATCGCCCGGGACGCGGAGCCGGTCATCGGTTCGGACAGTCCGATGCCGACACCGAGCGCGATCAGGACCGGTGTCGCCGCGCGGGACTCGATGGCCAGCACGCCCGAGGTGACGAGGACCGCGAAGACGGCGCTGGTGACCAACAGCGGCCGGGACGGCCCGATCCGGTCCATGATCCGGCCCTGGAGCACCGACCCGACGGCGACGCCGATCAGCGCGCCCGCCGAGACGAGCCCGGCGGTGGCGAAGGAGCCGGTGGCGCGCTGGACGTAGAGCAGCAGCGACAGCCCCACCATGGCGATCGGCATCCGGCCGATCAGGGCGGCCAGGACCGGGCCGCGCGCTCCGGGGGTGGTGAGGGCGGCCCGGTACTCGGCGAGGCCGGAGGAGTGGGACATGCGTACCAGTATGCCGGTTTTCGGTACGGCCGTACCACTAAATATCCGGTGGTTTCCGCCACCCGATCCGGTGGTATGTCTCAAGTGGATAACAGTCATGCCGTTACGCGTAGAACCCGCGCAACGAAACCGGGGCGAACGGAGTCTCTGAGGGTGAATACGGGCGAAAACCCTTGAGGTCTGGGTAGGAGTCCGTGCGATGGTTCTCTCAGCAACAAACACCGCGAGTTCCCTCCGGCAACGGGTCGGGGCCTGGTCCGGAGGGCGGGGAGCGTGGGCCGTCGGGGGATGGTTCGCGCACAGCGAGAGGTCGGTGCGCCGCGTCGGGGGCGGCGCCCGGCCTCTCGTCACGTCGACGCAAGAGGGGCCCGGTCACCAGGTGACCGGGCCCCTCTTGTCTCAAGATGTCTAACGGGCGCGTCGCGCGAGCCGCTCGGGGTCGAGGATCAGCACGCTCTTGCCCTCCAGGCGCAGCCAGCCGCGGTGCGCGAAGTCGGCCAAGGCCTTGTTCACGGTCTCACGGGAAGCGCCGACGTACTGGGCGATCTCTTCCTGCGTGAGGTCGTGGGTGACCCGCAGCAGGCCCGCCTCCTGGCTGCCGAACCGCTGGGCGAGCTGCAGCAGCGCCTTGGCCACGCGGCCGGGCACGTCGGTGAAGATCAGGTCGGCCAGCATTCCGTTGGTCCGGCGCAGCCTGCGGGCGATTACGCGCAGCAACTGCTCGGCGATCTCCGGGCGGGTCGCGATCCACTGCCGCAGCGCGGGCCGGTCCATCGTCACCGCGCGCACCTCGGTGACCGTGGTCGCCGTCGACGTGCGCGGGCCGGGGTCGAAGATCGACAGCTCGCCGAACATGTCGGACGGGCCGAAGATCCCCAACAGGTTCTCGCGGCCGTCCGGGGACTTGCGGCCGAGCTTCACCTTGCCGGACTGGATGATGTAGAGCCGATCGCCGGGCTCGCCCTCGGCGAAGATCACGTGTCCCCGGGGGAACTCCACTGCCTCGAGCGTCTGTGCTAGCGCTTCCGCAGCGGCCGGCTCGACCCCTTGGAAGATGCCCGCACGGGCCAGGGTCTCATCCACCTCGGTCCTCCTGTTTCAACCCGGCGGTCGCGAAGGCTGCGTCGCCGATCACAATATGCAGTGTAGGGCGTGTGCCCGGACAGTCCGGGGGCGGCTCGCCCTCAGTCCGTTGTGGACCTCCGACGCGCCAATCACCGCCCTAGCCGCATGACCTTAGCCTAGTCAGCCTAGTCGCGCCCCCGGCGACCTCGTAGTTTCGCCGCGCGCCCGCCGAGCCTGCGCAGCCGGAACAGCTCCAGCGCGCGGCCGATGCCGTGGCCGTAGAGCGCACGGACCTCGTCGGGGCGGGCCGACTCCAGGAACTCCTCGACGTCGGTCTCCTGGACCGCGACGTGGCGCAACCTGGCTTCGACGCGTTCCATGAACAGCGCGAAGAACATGATCACTACGGGTACCGCGAACACGAACCAGACAGCCATGGTGTCGTCGATCCTCGCTCGTTCTCACTCCGTGCCGGGACCCGCCCGCGGTCTCGGCTGTCGACATCGGCCTGGTAGACGTCTAGGGCACATTTCGGGTTGTTCGACGGCCCGTAGGCTAGCGATGTGCCTCCCACCACCCGACGCCCGCCCCGGGCAGCAGCCGCCGCGGACGGCGAGTCCGCGCTCTCGGTGACCAGGAGGGTGCGGCGGATGACGCGCGCGCTGGCGGAGGGCTATCCCGACGCCCATTGCGAGCTGGACTTCACCACGCCGCTGGAACTGGCCGTGGCGACTATCTTGTCCGCGCAGTGCACGGATAAGAGGGTCAACGAGACCACCCCCGCGCTGTTCGCCCGCTACCGCACAGCCGCCGACTATGCGAGCGCGGACAGAGTCGAGCTGGAAGAACTGATCAGGCCTACCGGGTTCTACCGGAACAAGACCACCTCTCTTATCGGCCTGGGTGCGGCGCTGGTGGAGAAGCACGGCGGCGAGGTGCCGAAAACCCTCGTCGAACTCGTGGCGCTGCCGGGCATTGGCCGCAAGACGGCCAACGTGATCCTCGGCAACGCCTTCGGTGTGCCCGGGATCACGGTCGACACGCACTTCGGGCGGCTGGTCCGGCGCTGGCGGTGGACCGAGGAAGAGGACCCGGTCAAGGTCGAGCACGCCGTCGGCGCGCTGGTCCCGCGCAAGGACTGGACCATGCTGTCGCACTGGGTGATCTTCCACGGCCGCCGCGTGTGCCACGCGCGCAAACCGGCGTGCGGGGCGTGCCTGCTCTACCGCGACTGCCCGTCGTTCGGCATCGGCCCGACCGAGCCGGAGCAGGCCGCGAAGCTGGTCAAGGGCGCCGAGGCCGACCACCTGATCGCCCTCGCCGAGCGCACCCGCGACGGCTACCGCCCGGGGAAGTCGACCGGGTGACCGCACGGGCGAGGTGGGTGCTGGTCGCGGTGGTCCTGCTGGTCGCCGGGGTGGTGGCGGTGTGGCCGAGGGGCGCCGATCCGGGGCCGGTGGCCGCGCCGCCCGAGCCCGACCTCACCGCCGCGCGGGTGGCGGCCGCGCTTGAGCCGTGTCCGGTGGGCGCGGGCGGGCCTACCGCGCTGCGGGAAGCGCGGGCCGAGTGCCTGGCTGACGGTTCGCGGGTAGTCGTGAGCAACGTCTTGGGTGGGCGGGCCGTCTTGGTGAATGTGTGGGCTACCTGGTGTCCGCCCTGCCGGGACGAGTTGCCGCTGCTTGCCGAGTACGCGGCAAGCCCAGACGCGGTGGACGTGGTCGGGGTGGCGATCAAGAGTCCGCCGAAGGACGTGCTGGACCTCTTGCACACCCTCGATGTGCGCTTCCCGAACCTGCTGGACCGCGACGGGTCGGTCGAACGGGGACTCAAGGTGCCCGACGCGCTGCCAGCGTCCTACCTGGTCGCCGCGGACGGCACGGTCACCTTCATCGGCCAGCCCCGGGTTTTCCGCGGCGTGGACGACATTCGCGAGGCCGTGAGCCGCTACCTCGGAGGAGCCCGGTGAGTGAGCTTGCGAGCGAATCCGTGACACCGGGAGGCCATCGAACCGCTGAGGTGGCGCGATGATCACGCATGGACCGCTGGTCGACCTGGATGAGTTGCCGGACTGGCTGCGCCCGCTGGTCGCGGCCACCGCCGACCTGGACGAGAACCTGTGGCGCCGGTTCGCCGCCCCCGGGCCCGACGCGCGCGACGCCGCGGTGCTGATGCTGCTCGGCGAGGACCCCGCGCACGGCCCTGACCTGCTGTTCCAGCTGCGCGCGGACACCGGCGGCAAGCACTCCGGGCAGGTCGCCTTCCCCGGTGGCGCGGCAGAGCCGGGCGACGACGGCCCGGTGGCCACGGCGCTGCGCGAGGCGGTCGAGGAGACCGGGCTCGACCCGGCCGGGGTGCGCCCGGTGGCGCTGCTGCCGAAGCTGCACGTCCCGGTGTCCCGGTTCGACGTGGCTCCGGTGCTGGCGCACTGGGTGTCGCCGAGTCCGGTGCGAGCCGTCGACCCCGCCGAGACGCAGGCCGTCGCCCGGGTGCCGCTGGCCGACCTGGCCGACCCGGCTAACCGGTTTCAGGTAAGGCACCCGTCGGGGTATGTCGGGCCCGCGTTCGCCGCTCCGGGCATGGTGATCTGGGGTTTCACCGCAGGCCTGCTGACCATGCTGCTCGCCGTCGGCGGGTGGGAGCGGGAGTGGGATTCCGCCGATGTGCGCGACCTTGACGTAGCGTGGCGCACCATCGGTCCCCGAAGCGCGGAGGTCTAGGGCGTGAACTGGGTGGACGTGCTTGTCGTCGCGCTCGCCGTGCTGGCGGCGGTCTCGGGCGCGAGACAAGGCGTGATCACCGCGTTGCCCGCCTTCATCGGGGTGCTGATCGGCGCGATCGCCGGGATCAAGGTCGCGCCGCTCGTGGTCGAGCGGATCGAGTCCACGCCGACCAGGGTGGCCTTCGCGGTCGCGATCTTCGTCCTGCTGGTCGCGTTGGGCGAGACGTTCGGTGTGTGGGTCGGGAGGACCATCCGGCAGAAGATCTCCTCGCCCAAGTTCGTCGGGGTCGACAGCGCGTTGGGCGCTGTCGTGCAGGGCGCTGTCGTGTTTGTCGTGTCCTGGCTTATCGGGGTGCCGTTGACCACGGTCGGCGGGCTTCCCGGGCTGGCGTCGGCGATCAACGACTCGGCTGTCCTGGGCGGGGTCAACGAGGTCATGCCGCAGGCGGCGCGCGGCCTGCCCAACGAGCTGCGGCAGCTGCTGGACGTCTCCGGCTTCCCAGCCGCGGTCGACCCGTTCAACCGGACGCCGAACAAGGAGGTCGAGCCGCCGGACCCGGCGCTGCAGGCCAGCGATGTGGTCCAGCGGATCCGGCCGAGCGTGCTCAAGATCAACGCCAGGGCGCCGTCGTGCGAGCGGGCGCTGGAGGGCAGCGGGTTCGTGATCGCGCCGCAGCGGGTGATGACCAACGCGCACGTGGTCGCGGGCACCGACGAGGTGACCGTGGAATCCGCCGGGCGAACCCTGCGCGCCCGGGTCGTGCACTACGACCCCCAGACGGACGTGGCGATCCTGACCGTTCCCGGTCTGGCCGCGCAGCCGCTGCCGTTCGCGCCCGGCGACGCCACCAGCGGCCAGGACGGCATCGTGCTCGGCTACCCGTTGGACGGCCCGTACACGGCCTCACCCGCGCGCGTGCGCGACCGCATCCCGTTGCGCGGTCCGGACATCTATGACTCGGCCACGGTCAACCGCGATGTCTTCACTTTGCGTGCCAAAGTGCTCAGCGGTAACTCCGGCGGTCCGCTGGTGAACACGCGCGGCGAGGTCATCGGCGTCGTCTTCGGTGCCGCTGTCGACAACTCGGAAACCGGGTTCGCGCTCACCGCGGCCGAGATCCGCCCCGAGGTGGGGCAGGCGCCGTCGATGGTGCAGCCGGTCGGCACGGGCCGCTGCGCGAGCTGACCGCTACCCCTTGACGAACCCGGTGAGCAGTTCGCTCGTCGCGGTGGGCGCTTCCTCGTGCGGGAAGTGCCCGATGCCCGCCAGTTCGTGCTTCTCGGTCCGCCCGCCGATCCACGGACCGGAGGCGTCGCGGGTGCGGGCCAGCACGCACGGGTCGGCGGCGCCGTAGACCTGGAGCACGGGGACGTCGACGGTGCGGGCCAGCGCCTCGCTGAACCGGCGGCCCTCGCCGCGCAACTGCGAGCGCATCGCCCACCGGTAGTACTCCAGCGAGCAGTGCGCGGTGCCCTGGACGAGCACGGCGTCGCGGTAGCGCTCGGCGGCCTCGGCGAACTCCCGGGAACGCGGCCACTGCTCGCCCGACCAGCCGCGCAGCAGGGTCTCGACGGTGGCCCCGCCGTCGCGGGTGAGCCAGCGCTCCGGGGCCATGGGGACCTGGGCGCGGAAGAGGTGGCCCAGCGCGCGGGCCTGGTTGTGCGGTCGGCTGCGCAGAGCCGTGCGGCGGATCTGGCCGCGCAGGGCCAGTGGGTGCGGCGCGGACAGCGCGCTTACCGAGCGCACGACACGCGGGTGCATGGCGGCTACCGTCCAGCCGAGAAGCCCGCCCCAGCCGTGGCCCACGAGATGCGCTTTGCTCTCGCCGAGAGACTTGACCAGACCCGCTATGTCGCCCGCGAGGGTCCAGCCGTCGTAACCGCGCGGCGGTTTGTCCGAGTCGCCGTAACCGCGCAGGTCTACCGCGACCGCGCGGAACCCGGCGTCGCCAAGCGCGGTCAGTTGGTGCCGCCAGGTCCACCAGAACTCGGCGAACCCGTGCAGCAGCAGCACCAGCGGGCCCTCGCCGGTCTCGGCGACGTGCAGGCGGATGCCGTTCGCGTACACGTCCCGGTGCGCCCACGGCCCATCGATGCGGACGCTCGAGGGATCCGGGCGGGCGAACACGGCGCTGCTTGCCCGCGTCAGGGCTTGCGTTCGCCGCGTTGGGTCAGCGCGGCGGCGGTGTCCTTGACCGAGTTGATCGTGCGTTCCGGCGCGCGGATAGTGCGGACCTTGCGCCAGCCCAGCAGCGCGAACAGGGTCGCGAACAGCAGCATGGCGATGAAGACCGCGCCGAACGCGACCGAGCGCAGCAAACCGAAGTCGGCCAGCATCTCGGCGAGCGCGAAGAACAGGAAGAACGAGCTGTAAAGCAGGACGACCAGGGCGACGATGAAGAAGACGCTGCCCTTGACGCCCTTCTTGATCTCTCTGGTGACCTCGGACTTGGCCAGCTCGACCTCTGCCCTGACCAAGGTCGACAGGTGGGTCGTGGCGTCCTTGACCAGGGTCCCGATGGACTGGTCACCGACCGCCGCGAGGGCGCGGTCGTCAGCCAGGGGGATCGAGGGGACTTGTGGCAGCCCCGAACCGTCTGCGTTTCCGTGCGCGCTGGTCACCTGCGACATCGTGCCATGCTCGACTCCCGGTGGCCGTCCGGGCTGGTCACTCCGCGTTTCTTGTCTCACCTGCTCAGTCGTCCTGGTGCGCCTTGCTCCGCTTGATCAGCAGAGCGGCGGCGAGCAGCGACGCGACGGCCGAGGCGACCAGGACGGCGGCCTTGGCCAGTTCGGCGTTCTCCCCGTCCAGGGAAAGATCGGCGATCAAGAGGCTGACGGTGAAGCCGACGCCGCCCAGCATCGAGACCGCGAAGAGGTCGCGTTTGCCCAAGTCCGGTGGCATGACGGCGAGTTTGAGCTTCACGGCGAGCAGGGAAACGCCGGTGATGCCGATGAGCTTGCCGACGACCAAGCCGATGATCACCGCCAGCGCCATCCGGTCGTGCGTCAGCTTGCTCAGCGTCTCGGCGTTCACCGGGACGCCTGCCGCGAACAGCGCGAACATCGGCACGGCGAGTCCGGCCGACCACGGCTGGAGCCGGTGCTCCAGGCGCAGGCAGGGCGATTCCTTCTCGAACGGGTCCCGCTTGACCCGGGTGAGCAGGCCCAGCGCGACGCCCGCCACGGTCGCGTGCACGCCCGAGGAGTGCACGGCGACCCACACCGCCACCGCGAGCGGCACGTACAGCCAGGTCGAGGTGACCCGCTTTTTCTGCAGGTACCAGTAGAGCGCCATGAGCAGCAGCGCGACGCCGAACGCGATCAGGTCGAACGTGCTGGTGAACAGGACCGCGATGATCAGGATCGCGCCGAGGTCGTCGACGACCGCGAGGCTGAGCAGGAACACTCGCGCGCTGTTAGGCATACCGGAGCCCGTCAGCGCCAAGACGCCCAGCGCGAACGCGATGTCGGTAGCGACCGGGACCGCCCACACATCGCCTGCGCGCGGGTCTCCCCAGGCGACTGACAGCGCGATCACCGCGGGCACGACCATGCCGCCGAGCGCGGCGATCGCGGGCAGCACCGCCGCCTTGACGTTGGAGAGTTCGCCGATGACCAGTTCGCGCTTGAGTTCGAGGCCCGCGACGAAGAAGAACAGCGCGAGCAGGCCGTCCTTGGCCCAGTCGCCGACGCTGAGGTTCAGGTGCAGCAGGTGCGGGCCGATCTCGGTGTCGCGCACCGCCTGGTAGATCCCGCCTGCCGGGGAGTTGGCCCAGAGCAGCGCGACAGCCGTCGCGGCGAGCAGGATCAGGCCACCCACCGTCTCGGTGCGCAGGAAGCGGGCGAACTCCGCGACAGCCTTGGGCGTGTGGGTGTTGCGGCGGCGGCGGTGTGACAAAGGTTACTCCCGAGTAAGCGGACAGTTCGGCCTTGTTGCCGACCAGGCTTCCCGGCGCACCTTTACGGGACTCTAACGCACGATCGTCAGCCGACGGTGACGCCGAACAGGACTCCGACGTAATAAGTGATGACCATCGCAAGAGTTCCTACCAGCACGTTCCTCGCTATCGCCCGTCCGGCGGGCGCGTCGCCGAGCCGCGCGCTGACCGCTCCGGTCAGGACCAGGCCGACGACCACCGCGACGATGCACGTCCACACGCGGGCGCCGACCGGGGGCAGGGCGATCGCGATCAGCGGGATGAGCGCGCCCACCGCGAACGACAGGAACGACGCCCACGCCGCCTGCCACGGGCTGGTCAGGTTCTCCGGGTCGATCTGCAACTCGGCATCGGCGTGGGCGAGCAGCGCGTTCTTCTCGGTGAGCTCGCGGGCCACCTGGGCGGCGAGTTCGGGGGACAGGCCCTTGTCCTCGTAGATCCCGGCGAGTTCGCGCTCTTCGGCGTCGGGCATCTCGGCGAGTTCGCGTTCCTCCTTGCGCAGCGCGGCCCGCTCGGTGTCGCGCTGGGTGCTGACCGAGACGTACTCGCCACCCGCCATCGACAGCGCGCCCGCGACCAGGCCTGCCACCCCGGCCGCCAGGACGGCCGTGCGGTCGGTCGTGGCGCCCGCGACGCCCACGACGAGGCCCGCGGTCGAGATGATGCCGTCGTTGGCGCCCAGCACGCCCGCGCGCAGCCAGTTGAGCCTGCCGGACAGGTCGCCGTGGTGCGGTTCGTTCCGGTGCGCGCCCGGGATCTCGCTTTCGGTGGACACCCGGGCATTCTCCGCCGCTTCGGGGAGCCCGACCACTTTCGCCCGGCGACCGTGGCCGAAGATGTGTCCAGTGAAGTCAGGTAGCACTGAGAACCTCGGTAAACCGATGAGCACTTGGCGGGCCGTCTCGCTGATGTTCCGGGTGCCTCGGCGTGGCCGCGGTTTCTGGTTCAGTCTGGCCATCGACGTGCTCTGGCCGCTGCTGGCGATCTTCACCCGGCTGCGTTTCCGGGGCGGGGAGAAGCTGCCCAAGAGCGGCGGAGTGCTGCTCGCGTCCAACCACTTGTCTTACGCCGACCCGGTGACGGTCACCGCGTTCGCGCTGGCGGCCGGGCGAATCCCGCGCTACCTGGCGAAGGCAGACCTGTGGCGCGTACCGGTCGTCGGGAAGGTGCTCGCGGGCGGCGGACACATCCCGGTCGAGCGCGGCACGGCGCAGGCCCGACACGCTTACCGCGGCGCCGTTGACGCTGTCCGCCGCGGAGAGTGCGTGATCTTCTTCCCCGAGGCGGGCTTTTCCGACGACGCGGACAACTGGCCCTCCGCGCGGGTCAAGAACGGCGTCGCCCGGGTCGCGCTGGAGACCGGCGCGCCGGTGATCCCGGTCGTCAACTGGGGCACGCACGCGGTCCTGCCCGCCACCGCGAAGTTCCCGCGCGTGTTTCCCCGCCGGACGGTGAACATCGTTACCGGCGACCCGGTAGACCTGTCCGACCTCACGTCCACCGACCGCCAGAGCCTGGACGAGGCGACCAAACGCGTCATGCGCGCCATCACCGAACTGCTGGCTGACCTGCGTGGCGAGCGCCCGCCCAGCCGCTGAGCCGGGGCCCGCAAGGCTCGCCAGCGGGCCCCGGAGGCTCAGTCCTCGCTGGGGGCGTTCTTCAGCCCGTTGGTGATGAGGTCCATGACGGTGGTGTCGGCGAGGGTGGTGGTGTCGCCGATTTCGCGGTTTTCTGCGACGTCGCGGAGGAGTCGGCGCATGATTTTGCCGCTGCGGGTTTTGGGGAGTTCGTTGACGATGAGGATTTGGCGGGGTTTGGCGATGGGTCCGATTTGGGTGGCGACGTGTTCGCGGAGGGTGGTGATGGTGTCGGGGGTGGGGGTGGCGGTGGCGCGGAGGATGACGAAGGCGACGATGCCTTGGCCGGTGGTGGGGTCGGTGGCGCCGACGACGGCGGCTTCGGCGATGGTGGGGTGGGAGACGAGGGCGGATTCGACTTCGGTGGTGGAGATGCGGTGTCCGGAGATGTTCATGACGTCGTCGACGCGGCCGAGTAGCCAGATGTCGCCGTCGTGGTCGTATTTGGCGCCGTCGCCTGCGAAGTAGTAGCCGTGGTTGGTGTATTTGGTCCAGTAGGTGTTCTGGTAGCGGTCGGGGTCGCCCCAGATTCCGCGGAGCATGGCGGGCCAGGGTTTGTCGAGGACGAGGTAGCCGCCGGAGCCGTGGGGGACGGGGTTGCCTTGTTCGTCGACGACGAGGGCGCTGATCCCGGGCAGGGGTTTCTGGGCTGATCCGGGTTTGGTGGGGGTGACGCCGGGGAGGGGGCTGATCATGATG
>NZ_FMZZ01000019.1 GCF_900101685.1 Actinokineospora iranica | reverse complement strand
GGCGATGGCTGGTCAGGTGGTGAACTTGCCCTGGGCATCGTCGTCGGCGTTGCGATAGTTCGCCATGGCGATCTTGATGCTCTCCTCGGCCTCAGTGAGGACGTCCTTGAACTTCTCCAGTTGGGTGAGAAAGCCCTGGTGGTCGGTGGCGACCTGCACCAGGAGAGGCGCCATGATCTTGGCATTGTTGCTGCTGCCGAGCTTAGGCTGCTGGGCAAGCGCGTTGAGCTTGTAGACAGAGTTTGAGTACCACTGCTGCATCTCGCGGATGGCGGCCAGGATGGCGTCGCCGCCGTGCTGGTTGACGGTGAACTCGCCTGCTCTGGCGCTGGCGGAGAACTTGCTCATGTTCTTGGCCATGCCGTCCATGTTTGCCCACTCCATAGTCGTGCCCCCTGATGGAATCCGTTGGTGTGGAATCCGATGGTAGTGAGGGGGTGATAGGGCGGTGGGAGGTTTCGGGGATTGGCCGCGGCGAGGTGGCGCAGGGCATACGCTCGGGGGGTGAGTGCGATGGGGTCGCCGGAGTGGCGGCATGAGCAGGCGGACGCGGCTGGGCGGTGGCGGGCCAGCCTGGGGCAGTTGCGGGACAGGGCTGACAACCTGGACGCGTCTGTGGTGCTCGCCGCGCGGGAGATTGACCGGCAGCCGACCGAGAAGGCTCGGGAGCACTACCTCGACATGTTGGTGAAGCTGACGCACGTCGCCGACGGGGTGCGGGCGTTGGTGGACGGCGAGATGGAGCGGGTCGGGGTGCGGCTGGAGTCCATCAGGAACTTCGACCCCGACGCGTCGGGCGAGTCAGCCAGCGGCTGAGCGGGGGCCCGAAGCGGCTAGCCGGCAGGCTTACCGGCATGGCACAGGCCGTGGTGGTGACCTTCGATGACCGGGCCGACGCGGCGGTGCGGGCGCTGTGGGGCAAGCTCGACGCGGCCGGGCTGCCGTCGGCGCGGAGGTTTCCGCCGCATCTGACGTTCGCGATGGCGTCGGACATTCCCCGCAAGACTCGGGCGGCGCTCAAGGCCGACCTCGGGCTGTTGTCCATGCCGAGCATGTGGCTTTCCGCGTTGTCGACGTTCTCCACCAGTGCGAACGTGCTCATGCTGGCCGCGGTGACCGACGGCGAGCTCTTGGCCGTGCACTCGGCGGTGCATGACGTGCTCGCGGGCAAGGTCCGCAATCCGAACGCCTACTACCTGCCCGGGTCTTGGATGCCGCACTGCGCTCTCCTGCACGGCGTTAGCGACGCGGAACTGGTCACCGGGTTCGGCACGGTCTTCCCGGTCGAGCCGATTCAGGCCAGGGTGCGTCGGGTCGCGGTCCTGGACACGCTTACCGACGAAGTGGACGTGCTGGTCGAGCGGTAGTCACCGGCCGAGCACGTCGGACAGGAAAGCCTCTACCGCGCCCCGGTAAACGTCCGGCGCGGAGTCGTGCACCAGGTGGCCGCTGCCCGGCACGATCAGGTGCTTCCCGCCGCCGGGCGCGCGGGCGGGGATCTCCGCCTGCTGGCCGGGCGGCATCACCGTGTGCTCGGCTTCGATCGCCAGCACCGGGCACCGCACGCGCTCCACGAACTCCCAGTAGTCCCGCCTGCCCCACTCGGCGGCGATCTCTAACAACTCGTCCACGTCGGCGATCAGGTGATAGCCGTCGGCGCGCTCCTCGACGCACTCGGCGAAGTAGGCGCCCGCGGGCCCGAAGAACTCGCGCACGTGCGCCAGCGACGGGAACGGCACCGGCCACGCCTCGAACAGCTCCCGCCAGCCGTCCACGGTGCGCCCGCGCAGGTCGACGCCCACGTCCTCGACGACCAAGCCGCGCACCAAGTCGGGGTGCTCTGCGGCGAGGACGATGCCGTGCAGCGCGCCCATCGAGTGCCCGACGACCACGGCGGGCTCCCCGAACCCGGCGACCAGCTCGGCGGCGTCGCCCACGAAGTCCGGGGTGCGCCACTGCCCGCCCCGGTGCGGGTTGCGGCCGTGGGCACGCGCGTCGAGCCCCACGACCCGGCCGTACGCGGTGAGCCACCGGGCGACCGGCCACCACGTGCTGGCCCGGCCCATCAGGGCGTGCAACACCAGGATCGGCGGCCCGTCGCCGCCGAACTCGACCACGTGCGGCCTGCTCATGGCCCGAGTGTGCCCGAGGCAACTCCGGCTACACAGGGCACGGGTCATGATGGAGGCCCCGACCAGCTTGGAGTTGCTCGATGTCCCCTCGCCTCGTCTGCGTCCTGCTGGCCGCGACCGCGTTCACGGGCTGCACGAACGTCGCCGAGGAACCCGCGCCGACGACGCCCCCGCGGCCGGAGCCGGGCCCGCAGGTGACCGGCGGTGTCGGTGCCGAGGGCATCGGCGACCCGTACTACCCGGACGACGGTAACGGCGGCTACGACGTCACCTCTTACGCGGTGAGCATCAGCTACGACCCGTCTACCAAGCGACTGGAAGGCGACACCACGGTCACCGCGACCGCCGCGGACGCGCTGACCCGGTTCAACCTGGACCTCACCGGCTTCGAGGTCGCCTCGGTCGAGGTCGACGGCGCGGCGGCGGCCTTCGCCCGCGCCGGTGAGCACGAACTGGTCGTCACCCCGGCCGCGCCGCTGGCCAAGGCCGCGTCGTTCCAGGCCAGGGTCAAATACGCGGGCCTGCCGGAGGTGGGCAAGGACACGCCGCTGGGCGCGGGCGGCTGGCAGATCGCCAAATCCGGCGGCGCGTTCGCGGCCGGGGAGCCGTTCTCGGCGAGCAGTTGGTTCCCGGTGAACGACCACCCGCTGGACAAGGCGACCTTCCGCCTGTCAGCGCGGGTTCCCGAAGGGTGGAGTGTGATCTCCAACGGACGGGAAGAGCCGCCGGTGTCCGACGCGGGCTGGACTACCCACACCTGGGTAGAGCCGAACCGGATCGCGCCTTACCTGACCACCGTCGGCATCGACAAGTGGACCATCGAGCGGTCGACGCTGCCGGACGGCACCCCCGTGGTCAACGCCTACGCCCCCGGCGCCGAGGACAAGAAACCCATCCAGGCCCGGATGCCGGAGGTGCTGGCGTTCCTCACCGAGAAGTTCGGCCCGTACCCGCAGAGCGCTGCGGGCGGGATCTTCCTCAACGAGAACATGCCGTTCTCCCTGGAAACCCAGGGGCGGCCCATCTACGCCAAGTGGGCGGAGCTGGAAGTCGTCGTCCACGAGCAGGCCCACCAGTGGTTCGGCGACAGCGTGTCGGTCAAGAACTGGTCCGACATCTGCCTCAACGAGTGCTTCGCGTCCTACTCGCAGTGGATGTGGGCCGAAGCCAAGGAAGGCGAAAACCTCGACCAGCGCTACCGCACCCAGGTGGCCCGCAACGCCGAACGCCCCCGCTACTGGAACCGCAAACTGGTCGACATGGGCGCGGGCAACGAGTTCACCGCCGTCTACGACAAGGGCCAGCTCGCCGTCCACGCCCTGCGCAGGCAGATCGGCGACCCCAAGTTCGACGAGCTCATCAAGAAGTGGACCTCGACCCACAAGGACGGCAACGCGTCCTGGGCGGAGTTCGAGACCATGGCCACGCAAGTCGCGGGCCAAGACCTCACCCGCTTCTTCGACGCCTGGTTCCACCAAGCGGCCAAACCCGCCGACGAGTTCCTCTACCCGGGGCCGCTGCGCCAGTAGGCTGGCGGCATGGCAGTCGTGAAGATCAATGCGATCGAGGTGCCCGATGGCGCCGGACCCGAGTTGGAGAAGCGCTTCGCCGCGCGCCTGGGCGCCGTCGAAGGCGAGCCCGGATTCCTCGGGTTCGAGCTGCTGCGCCCCACCTCGGGCGAAACCCGCTACTTCGTCTACACCCGCTGGGAGACCGAAGAGCACTTCCGGGCGTGGATGAGCGGCTCAGCCAAGGAAGCCCACTCCGGCGAGCGCGCCAAGCCGGTCGGCACCGGCTCCAGCCTGCTGGAATTCGAGGTCGTGCACACCGCGGGCCCCCGCACCGCCGAGTGACCGACGCGCTCGACCGGGCGGCGGCCATGGTGGCCGCCGCCGACACCGTGCTGGTCTGCGCGGGCGCGGGCATGGGCGTGGACTCCGGCCTCCCCGACTTCCGCGGCAGCGAGGGCTTCTGGCGCGCGTACCCGCCGTACGCGCGGCTGGGCCTGCGGTTCGAGGAACTGGCCGACCCGGTGCACTTCGCCCAAGACCCCGAACTGGCGTGGGGCTTCTACGGGCACCGGCTGGCCCTGTACCGCGCGACAGTGCCGCATTCGGGATTCGAGATCCTGCGCGAATGGGACGCGCGGGTGTTCACGTCGAACGTGGACGGACAGTTTCAAAAGGCGGGCTTCGCTGACGTCGCCGAGGTGCACGGTTCTATTCACCACCTCCAGTGCACCCTTCCGTGCCGGTACGAGGTGTGGCCCGCTGGGGCCGATGTCGAGGTCGACCCGGAGACTTTGCGTGCTGTCGGGCCGCTGCCGGAGTGCCCGGACTGCGGCAGCTTGGCGCGGCCGAACATTCTCATGTTCGGCGATGCGCACTGGGTTCCTGATCGCAGCCAGACGGGTCTTGACGCGCTGATGGCGTGGCGCCGGGCTCAGCATGGGCGGAATCTGGTGGTGGTGGAAATCGGGGCGGGGAACGCGGTGCCGACTGTTCGTCGGCACGCTGAGCTGGCTAGTGCTGCTACGGGGAACTTGATCCGGATCAATCCGCGGGAGCCATCGATCCGGCATGGCCGGGGTGTCTCGCTCGCGATGGGCGCTGTTGAGGCGCTGACCGGGATTCAGTCGCGGCTGTGACGGTCGTGGGGGCTGGCTGTGGGGGTTGCTCGATGGGGTGGAGCATCTGGCGGCTTTGGGTGCGGTTGGCAGGTGGGCGGGTTCGCTGTTCCAGCCCATCGAGCACCTGGCAGGGCTAGTGCTGCCTGGCAGGAGGACGGACGCGCAAGGCGTGCGTGGCAGGCCGCGCCATGTCCTCGGAAAACCTTCATTCGAAGCCCCGACAGCCCCACAACAAAGCCCCACCCACCCTGGGGGCTGACCCCGCTCCAGTCTATCGCCGCAGGTCAGCGCGGGGAAGGGGACGAGCGCGCCTGTGGATAACTCGCGATCATGAGTGGTCCGGAAGATCGGGGACAGTTGGCGGGTTCAGGGCGGGTGTGCCTGTTGGGCGGGCTAGTTTCGCGGGCCTGGAGGGAGTGCCAGTTCGGCGAAGACGGCGTTGTGGTCGCTGCCGGGGAGGTCGTAGACGGCGACTTTGGTCACGCCGACTCGGCGGTCTACCAGGATGTGGTCAATGGTCACCGGGGGGCCGAAAGGGGGTTGGGACCAGGTGGGGCGTAGTCCTTCGCCCGCTAGTTCCGCCGCGTCGTGGTAGCCGCGGTCCAGGAGGTCGTTCAGGGCGCGGTGGTCGAGGGTGGCGTTGAAGTCGCCGGAGAGGATTCGGGGGCGGGCGCGGGCGTCGGGGGGTGGCATGGCGGCCAGTTCCTGGTTCCAGCGGTGTCTCACGGTGGCGTTGGGGACGGGCGGGATTGTGTGCACCGACAGGATTTCGATGTCGACCGGTCCCGATAGGTCCACTACGGCAGCGGGTTGCTCGAAGGACATGCGGTTCTGGACCAGCACTATCTGGCGCAGTGGGACGCGGGCCAGGATGCCGCTGCCTTCGCCGCCCGTGCGGGTGCGTAGGACGCGGTAGGGCAAGAGGTCGGCGAGGCCTGCTTTGTCCAGGGCGGCCATGGCCTGCGGGGTCAGTTCCTGCAGGGTGACGATGTCGGCTTGGGTGTCGCGGATGAGCCGCACGACGGTGGCCGGGTCTGCTCTGCCGAGGAGCAGGTTGGCCGAGAACACGCGGACGTGTTGGCCCTCGGGGATCAGGTCGCCGTCGGACAGCAGGCGGGGGATCACCAGGATCGCCAGGGACGCGGTGAGCACCAGCGCGACCAGGGTGATCAGGGCGCGGCGCAGGGCCAGCGCCAAGAGGGTCACGAGCAGGCCGTACCCCGCGAAATAGGGGGTCAGGGCTAACGCCGCGACGGTAAACCGGTTGCCGTCGATCCGACCGAGCCGCAGCACGCAGATGGCGAGTAGCGGTAGGACTAACAGGACCAGGAAAGCCGTGACTCCGCGCCTGCGCCGCCGCCGGGGCGGTTCAGGGTCCAGGTCTTCGATCGCGGTGGGCTGTCTACGCACACCGCTCCTCAGCTCGCCGTTGTGCCATGTGACCAGGATGCCTGACCAGCGGCGGTTGACCGCTGTCACGCGGCGACAGTGCTAACAGCGTCGTGTGCGAGGGCTGACAGCGCTGCCGTGCACTCTGGATCGCATAAGAGACAGAGGGGGACTCACGGAATGACTTACGCGATCGAGGCCGAGGGGCTGGTGAAACGGTTCGGCGACACCCGTGCGCTCGACGGTGTCGACCTGGCCGTGCCCGCGGGGAAGATCCTCGGTGTGCTCGGGCCGAACGGGGCGGGGAAGACGACCGCCGTGCGGATTCTGGCGACGCTGCTGCGGGCCGACGAGGGGTGGGCCCGGGTCGGCGGGTACGACGTGGCGCGGGAGGCGACCGCGGTGCGCGGGCTGATCGGGTTGACCGGGCAGTACGCGTCGGTGGACGAGGACCTGTCCGGCACGGAGAACCTGGTGCTCATCGGGAAGCTGCTGGGCCTGTCGAAGGCGGCGGCGAAGGCGCGGGCGGCCGAGTTGCTGGCGAACTTCGAGCTGACCGACGCCGCGTCCCGCGGGGTGAAGACCTACTCCGGCGGTATGCGCAGGCGGGTGGACCTGGCGGCGAGCCTGGTGGGCCGCCCGGAGGTGCTGTACCTGGACGAGCCGACGACCGGCCTCGACCCGCACAGCCGCAACGAGGTGTGGGCCACTGTCCGCGGGCTGGTGGACGACGGCGTGACCGTCCTGCTGACCACGCAGTACCTGGAGGAGGCCGACCAGCTGGCCGACCTGATCACGGTGATCGACCACGGCAAGGTCATCGCCGCGGGCACGCCCAACGAGCTCAAGCGCCGCACCGGCGGCCAGAGCCTGCAGGTCCGCCCCACGCTCGCCGCGGACGGCAACGCGGTCGCCGCGATCCTGCGCCAGCTCACCGGGGTAGACCCGCTGGTCGACAAGGAGACCGGCGTGCTCTCCAGCCCGGTGGACAACCCGATGCTGCTGTCCGCGCTGGTCCGCAGGCTGGACGAGGCGGGCATCACCGCCGACGAACTCGCCCTGCGCCTGCCCAGCCTCGACGAGGTGTTCCTGACGCTGACCGGCCGCGTCCCGGCGACCGAGGGGAGCGCGGCGTGACGACCCTCCACATCGGACCCGCCCGCCACATCGGACCGGCGGCGACCGTCCGGCACGGGCTCGCGCTGGCGGGCCGCAGTGTCACCAAGATCCGCAAGAACCCCGAGTCGCTGCTGGACGTGACGCTGCAGCCGATCATCTTCCTGCTGCTGTTCGTGTACCTGTTCGGCGGCGCGCTCGCGGGCAGCCCCGGCGAGTACCTGCAACTGCTGCTGCCCGGCCTGATGGTGCAGAACATCGCGTTCGCGAGCCTGGGCACCGGCATGGCGCTGAACACCGACATCACCAAGGGCGTGTTCGACCGGTTCCGCAGTATGCCGATCGCCCGCTCGGCGCCGCTGATCGGCGCGGTGCTCGGCGACGTCGTGCGGTTCGTCGTCACCCTTGCCGTCCTCATCGGCTTCGCGATGATCCTCGGCTTCCGGGTGCAGACCGATCCCGGCCGGTTCCTCATCGCGGTCGTGCTGATGATCCTGTTCGGGCTCTGCCTGTGCTGGGTGTCGGTGTTCGTCGGGATGCTGGTCAAGAGCCCGCAGGCGGTGCCGGGCACGCTGGTGGCGTTCATCTTCCCGCTCACCTTCGGCAGCAACGTCTTCGTGGACGCGGCCACCATGCCGGGCTGGCTGCGCGGCTGGGTGGAGGTCAACCCGGTCACCCATCTGACCAACGCGGGCCGTGGTCTGCTCCTGGGCGGAGAGTGGGTCGGCGACGCCGCCTGGGCCTTCTTGTGGGCCATCGCGATCGCCGCGGTGTTCTTCCCGCTGGCGTTGCGCGCTTACCGCCGCCGAGTCGGCTGAGGTCGAGACCGCGAAGGCCGCTTCCGGGAGTCCCGGAAGCGGCCTTCGTCGTCAGCCGTTGCGCGCGGCGGTCCGGAAGGCCGGGACGAGGCCCGAGGTGGCGCGGATGGCGACCTCGGAGGGGACGTGCACGGCCTTGCTCCAGACCGGAGCCGGCGGCAGACCCGCCGGGCTGGGCGTCCATCGGCCCGCGCTCGTCGGGTCTCCGATCATCGTGTCGGCACCCGGGTAGAGGGCGCGGAATGGGTTATGGGGTTCGACCATGACTGGGCATGTTGACAGCTCACCCCGCCGCCCGCAGCGCCATTCGGGCGTGGCGGGCGAAGACCATTCCATCGAGTGACTGGTTTCCGCTTACCGCGCGAGCAGGCCAGGCCAGTCGCGGGCTTCGACCCGGCCCGCGCGTCCGGCGGTCAGCGCGCGGGCGGCTTTGGCGGCCTCGCTGCCGTCGGCGAGGTCGACCGGGCGAATGAGGGCTGGCCAGGCGCCCGCGCCGATGAGGTGGCGCTCGTCGGCTTGACGGCTGGCGTAGCACGGGTCGTGGGGAAGTCCGGCTTGGACGCTCAGCTCGCGCATCGCCGCGGCGGTCTCTTCGCCGAAGACTCCGTCGGGAGTGACCGTCTTACCGCGGTCGCGTAAGAGGTATTGGGCGGCGAGGACACGGGGACCGGTGTCGCCGGGCCGCAGCAGCGGCCAGGTTTCGCGCGGGGCGACGGTTTGGCCGAGTTGGTCGGCCACGGCTTGCCGTAATTCCGGTAGGCGTGCATAGAGGATGTTGCCAGGACACTCGGTGGTGTTGAAGTCCCGGTGGCCGCGGATCTCGGCGGGCGCGATGCCGTACTGCCGCGCGATGTAGGCGACCAAGCCGACCAGCGAGTCCCACAGCGGCGCGGGCACGTCGAGGTCGGTGTAGGTGCCCTCGTTCTCGATGCCGATGGCCGCGCTGTTGTGGTTGGCGACGTGGGCGCCCAGCACGTGCTTCGTGCCGTGGCCCAGCGCTTCGAGGCTGCGGTGGCGGCCCTCGGCGAGGTGGCCGCCGCGGCTGTTGGTCAGCTGTTGACCGCTGTCGATCCAGCCGCGCGTGTCCATGTGCAGGTTCTGGATGTGCCGCGCGAGGGCGTAGGCGTGCTCCAGCGAGAAGTCGTCGCTGTTCTCGGTGGCGGTGTGGTGCACGACGATGTAGGTGGGCTTGCGGTCGAGCATTTCGACGGGCGCCGCGGCCGGGCGGGCTCCCCAGTCGACGCAGGTGGCGATCACCGGGACGGCTGGGCTCGCGTGCGCGGGGCCGGTCAGCGCGGGCAGGCTCGCACCGGCCAAGCCGACGGTGACGCCGGTTCGCAGCAGGGCGCGTCGGGTCAGGGCCATGGCGACCTCCCTCAGCAACGATATGTAGCCGAGGGTAGGTGCCGCACCACGATCCGGCAACGCTTGACCAACTATCGTGTTACTTAGTTACTCCCTGTCGGTGCTCGCCGGGGAGGGCGAACCGGCCGTCCTCGGTCTGCTCGACCAGGCCGTCCACCACCAGCGAGTGCAGGCACCGGTCACGCTGGCAGGCATCGCTCCACACCAGGTCGAGGCGGGTTTTCGGGGCCGGGTCAGTCGACCCGCGCAGCACGTCGAGCAGCAGCCCGCGCACCTGCCGGTCAGTCCCGGCGAACCGCTGCACGGCCTTGGCTGGCCCGTCGTAGGCCGGACGGCCCGCGCGCTGCCAGGCGCACGACGACACGACCGGGCAGTCACCGCATCGAGGGGCCCGAGCGGTGCACACAACCGCGCCCAACTCCATCAGCGCCGCGGACGCGCGCGCCGCGGTGGCCGGGTCGGCGGGCAGCAGCGCCTCGACGTCGGCGAGGTCGCGGGTGGTCGATGGCGGACCGGCGTCGCCTGCGCCGTGCGCCGCGCGGGCGACGACGCGGCGCACGTTGGTGTCGACCACCGGGCAGCGCTGCCCGTAGGCGAACGCGGCGACGGCCCGCGCCGTGTACGCCCCGATGCCCGGCAGGGCCAGCAGCGTGTCGATGTCGGCGGGCACGACGTCGTTGTGCTCCGCGGCGATGACCCCGGCTGCGGCGTGCAGGCGCAGCGCCCGGCGCGGGTACCCGAGCTTGCCCCACGCCCGCACGACCTCGCCTTGGCTCACCGCGGCCAGCGACGACGGCAGCGGCCACCGGGCCATCCAGGCCAGCCAGATCGGCTCCACCCGGGCGACCGGGGTCTGCTGCAGCATGATCTCGCTGACCAGCACACCCCAGCCGGTGGTGCCCGGCTTGCGCCAGGCGAGGTCGCGGGCGTTCGCGTCGAACCAGTCGAGGACTTCGATCACGTCGAGGCTGGGCACCCGGAGAGTCTAGGTCGAGACAGGATTCGGCTAGAGCACCTCGGTGAGCGCGGCGGTCTGCACGTCGTAGACGAAGCCGCGCACGTTGCCGGTGTGCGGGACGAACGGGCTGCGCCGCACCCGCTCGACCGACTGCCGCACGCTGTCCTTGACCTCGCGGAACGCCTCGACCGCCCACGGCGGCCGCAGCCCGGTGTCCTCCGCGACGCTGTCCCGGAACTCGTCGTCGGTGAACGTGGACAGGCCGCACAGGGTGTGCTGCATGACGATCACCTCGCGCGTCTGGAGCTTGCGCTGGCTGATCGACAGCGAGCGGATCACGTCGTCGGTGACGATGCCGCCCGCGTTGCGCAGGATGTGCGCCTCGCCGTGCCGGAGGCCGAACACGTCGAAGACCTTGATGCGCGCGTCCATGCAGGTCACGATCGTCAGGTGCAGGTTGGGCACCGGGGTCGGGACCTCGGGCGCGCCATGGTCTGGGCCATCGATGTGGCGCTGGAGCAGGTCGTCGATCGCGGTCACGGCCACCTCCGGTTGGTTCTGTTGATCACTGATTGGACCTTGTGTCCCAGTTGTCCCACAAGGCGTATTTGGTAATTATCACTGTTCGTGTCGCCACCCGGGGCGAGACCCGCCTATCGGGTGAGCGAAAAACCGGCGTTCGGAGGCCGCGGCGCGGATACCGTTCCCGAGGTGATGGAGCCATCCGGACCTCTGCCCAAAGGCGTTTACCTGCGGCGTCGGATTCTCGCCGTCGCCGGGACGGCATTCGGCGTCGTCGTGCTCATCTGGCTCATCGACGGCCTGATCGGCGACCAGCATGACCTGCCGCCGGGCGCCGCCGCCGTCGCCGACTCCGGCCCGACCAGCTCACCGCCATCCACCTCCTCATCGCCGCCGACCGCGTCCACGACCTCTGATTCCCCGCCAGCGGCGACCTCAACCGAGACGTCGACCACACCGCCGCCACCTCCCCCGCCGGACCCGAGCGAGCCCTGCCCGGACGCCTCAGTCGCGGTCACCGCCGAACTGGGAGCGCCGACATACCGGGTCGGGCAGAAGCCGGTCCTGCGGCTGGTCGTGGCCAACACCGGGCCGCACCCGTGCACCAGGGACATCGGCCGCGCGCAGCGTGAACTGGTGGTCACCGGCCCAGATGGCGCGACGCGGCTGTGGTCGAGCAACGACTGCTACGCGGCCAAGGGCGAGCACTGGCACGTCCTGGCGCCCGGCGAGCGGCACGACTTCGACCTGACCTGGGCAGGCCGCACATCCGCCCCGGGGTGCCCGCCCACGCGCACGGCCGTCCCGCCGGGCGACTACCTGGTGACGGCCAAGCTCGGCCCGCTGGCAGGACCGGGCGTGCCGATCACGATCACGCCGTGATCAGGGGCCGAACCAGCGCTCGTCCGCGGTGCGCGGCGGCGCCGAGGTGGAGCCGAGCACCAGCTCGGTGTCCAGGGTGATCTCGCGGGGCCGGGTCGGGTCCACCGAGGCCAGCAGCAGCTTGCCCGCCGCGCGCCCCTTCTCCAGGACGGGCTGGCGGACCGTGGTCAGGCCCACCCGCTCGCCGTCGGGGATGCCGTCGAACCCGGTGACCGTGAGGTCCTGGGGCACCCGCAGCCCGCGCCGCTTCGCCTCGGTGAGCGCGCCGAGGGCGAGGATGTCCGAGGTGCAGATCAGCGCCGTCACGTCCTGGTCGGCGTCGAGCAGCTGCGCGGCCGCGGACGCCCCGCTGGCGGTGCTGTGGTCGAACCGCTCGACAACCGGCACCCGCGCCCAGTCGACGCCGACGGCGCCGAACGCGCCCTGCAACCCGGCGAGCCGGGAGCGCTGGACGTGGAAGTGGGCGCTGTGCTGCCGGTCGACCGACACGAAGCCGTCGTTGCGGTCGCGGGCGAGGCGCATACAGATCACGCCGATCCGGCGGTGCCCGAGGGCGATGAGCCGGTCGGCGAGCGCGGTGATGGCGGCCTTGTCGTCGATGCCGACCCGGTCGACGCCCTCGACGGTGGGCTGGTCGGCCACCACGGTCGGCACCGGCCGGGAGAGCACGGCGGCGAGGTGCGGGTCGTCGTCGGGCACCGAGTAGACGACGAAGCCGTCGACGCCCGCGCGGTGCACGGCGGCGACGTCTTCGCGCTCGGGGTTGACCGGGACGAGGTGCAGGCCCTGGCCCGCGCCCTCGCAGGCCAGCGCCAGGCCTTCGAGGAAACCGAGGGCGGCGGGGTCGCGGAACGCGTAAGAGAGGTTCTCGGTGAGTAACAGCCCGACCGCGCCCGCCTTGCGGGTGCGCAAGGAGCGGGCGACCGGGTCGGGCCCGGGATAGCCGAGCCTGCGCGCGGTCTCCAGAACCCGTCTGCGCAGCTCCGGGGACAGCTGGTCCGGCCGGTTGTAGGCGTTGGACACCGTGGTCCTGGAGACCCCGAGTTCCGCCGCCAGCGACGCGAGAGTCGCCGGCCGTCGCACATGCATTGACCGCGCCATGGACTGACCGTAACGGTTCAGAACCAATTGCAGAAGTCCGGTCCGGTCACGCCCTGGTTAGCGCGGCCACCCGATCGATGGGCGCAGGTGGGCTATGGTGACGACAACGGTTTCCATTGTCGCACCGAGGCGACCACCAATCACCCAGGAGAGCGCACATGACCTCGCGTCCCAGAAGGTCCGGCACGGCACTCACGGGCCTGGCCACCCTGACCCTGCTCGGCGCGGCGGCGTGTGGAGACTCACCGAGCACCCCCGCCGGCCCGGCGGCGGACAACAAGATCAGTGTGGTCGCCTCGACCAACGTGTGGGCGAGCGTGGCGCAGGCCGTCGGCGGCGACGCGGTGACCGTCAAGGCCATCCTGAGCGACCCGGGCGCCGACCCGCACGGCTACGAGGCCAAGCCGTCGGACGCCACCGCGTTCGAGGGCGCCAAGGTCGCGCTGTCCAACGGCGGCGGCTACGACGACTTCTTCACCGGACTCGCGGACACCGCGGGCAAGGACGCGCGCAAGATCGTCGCGTTCGACCTGTCCGGCAAAGGCAAGGAAGAAGAGGGCCACGAGTCCGAGGCCCCCGACGCCGACGGTCACGCCCACGAGGTCAACGAGCACGTCTGGTACGACCTGCCGACCGTCCGGAAAGTCGCCGACAAGCTCGCCGAGGAGCTGACCGCCGCGGCCCCGGACAAGAAGGACGTGTTCACCGCCAACGCCACCGCGTTCGGCGGCAAGCTCGACGAACTCGCCAAGCGGGCCGCCGAGATCGGCGCGGCCAAGCCGGGCGCGAAGGTCGTCGCCCCCGAGCCCGTCGCGGGCTACCTGCTGGAGACCGCGGGCCTGGACGACGTGACCCCCGAGGCGTTCGCCGAGGCCATCGAAGAGGAGACCGACCCGCCCGCGGCCGCCGTCGCCGAGACCGAGGCGCTGGTCACCGGCAAGCAGGTCGCCGCGGTGGTCTACAACGAGCAGACCGAAACCCCGATCACCGAGCAACTCAAGGGCAAGGCCACCGCGGCGGGCGTGCCGGTCGTCGGTGTGACCGAGACCCTGCCCGAGGGCGCGACCGGCTACCTTGACTGGATGAGCAAGCAGGTCGACGCGCTTGCCGGAGCCGTGGCGAAGGCATGACGGTAGAGCGTTCCACGGCACCGCCCGCCGCGCCGCCCGTTCCCGGCGGCGCGGCGGCGGTGTCGCTCACGGACGCCCGGCTCGCCTACGGGGACCGCGTCCTGTGGGACGGCCTGGACTTGGACGTGCGTCCGGGCGAGTTCCTGGCCGTCCTGGGGCCGAACGGCTCCGGTAAGACCAGTCTTATGCGAGTCCTCTTGGGACTGCAAAAGCTTTCCGGCGGCACGGTAAACGTGGCCGGTGAGCCGCCCGGTAAGGGCAACCGACGCATCGGATACATCCCGCAGCAACGCGCCCTCGACCCCACACTGGCCCTGCGCGGCCGCGACCTCGTCGGCCTCGGCTACGACGGCCACCGCTGGGGCCTGGGCGTGCGCGGCATCCGCGAACGGAGGCGGCGGGTGGACGAGGCGCTGGCCGCGGTCGGCGCGACCGGCTTCGCCAACCGCCCCGTCGGCCTGCTCTCCGGCGGCGAACAGCAGCGGCTGCGGGTCGCCCAGGCACTGGTCGGCGACCCGACCGTCCTGCTCTGCGACGAGCCCCTGCTGTCCCTCGACCTGGCTCACCAGCGCGCGGTAAGCACCCTGATCGACGCCCGCAGGCGCGCGGCGGACACGGCGGTCCTGTTCGTCACGCACGAGATCAACCCGGTGCTGCCCCTGGTCGACCGAATCCTGTACCTGGTCGACGGCCACTTCCGGATCGGCTTGCCCGAGGAGGTCATGACCTCGGAAACCCTGTCGCAGCTGTACGGAGCCGACGTCGCCGTCGTGCGCGTGCGCGGCCAGATCCACGTCGTCGGCGCCCACAGCGACCTGTGCGAGGACAACCCGCACCACCACCTCGCGGAGCACTAGATGGACAACCTGTTCGACGTCGAGCTGACGATGAAGCTGCTGAGCCTGGACTTCGTGCTGGGCGCGCTGCTCGTCGCGGCGATCCTGGGGCTGCTCGCGGGCGTCCTGGGACCGCTGATCGTCGCCAGGAACATGGCGTTCTCCGTGCACGGCACCAGCGAACTCGCCCTCACCGGCGGCGCGGCTGCCCTCCTGCTCGGCTGGGAAGTCGGCAACGGCGCCCTCGCCGGAGCCATCGTCGCCGCGCTCGTGCTGGGCCTGCTGTCCCGCCGAAGCTCCGACTACGACTCGGTGATCGGCGTCGTCCTCGCGTTCGGCCTCGGCATGGGCGTGCTCATGCTGTGGCTGTACAAAGGTCGCGCGTCGAACAAGTTCGGCCTGCTCACGGGGCAGATCGTCGGCCAAGACTTCGCCAGCATCGCGCTGCTTACCGGCTGCGCGGTAGGCGTTTTCGTCGTGCTGGCGTTGCTGTACCGGCCGCTGCTGTTCGCCAGCGTGGACGCCGATGTGGCGCGCGCCCGCGGGGTGCCGACGACCGGGCTGGCGCTGGTGTTCGCGGTCCTGGTCGGCGTGGCCACGGCGCTGGGCGTGCGCACGGTGGGATCGCTGCTGGTGCTGGCGCTGATGGTCACGCCTGCCGCCGCGGCTTGCCGGGTGACCGCCAGTCCCCTGCGGGCGACCCTGCTGGCGATTCTGTTCGCCGAGGTGTCGGCCGTTGGGGGAATCGTGCTGTCGCTTGCGCCGGGGGCTCCGGTGAGCGCGTTCGTCACGGCGATCTCGTTCCTGATCTACCTGGTGTGCTGGGTGATCAGCCGCGTTCGCCGCGCTGCGTTTGCTTAGGTTGCCTGGTTCCGCGGGGTCCGCTCGATGGGGTGGAGTGGGTGCCGGTTGGCAGGCGAGCGAGTGCGGCAGACCGAACGATGCCCTCAAACGACCTTCATTCGCCGCCCAGCAGCCCCACAACAAAGCCCCACCCACCCTGGGGGCTGACCCCGCTCCAGTCTATCGCCGCAGGTCAGCGCGGGGAAGAGGACGGTCCGCGCCTGTGGATAACTCGCGATCATGGGGGTGCCGTTGAGTGTTCGCAAGCGGGGCCCAGGCGTGCATGAGGGCGGCGTAGGCGGGTGAGGTGGCCAGCAGGGTGGGGTGGTCGCCTAGGTGGGTTTCGCGGCCGTCCATGAGCAGGACTTGGGGGGCGCGGATGGCGGAGGTCAGGCGGTGGGCGATCACGATCAGGATGCCGTCGCGGGTGGCGAAGGCATGTTCGGCTTGGGCTTCGGTTGGGGGGTCCAGGTTGGCGGTGGCTTCGTCCAGGACGACGATGGTGGCGGGGCTTGCGTAGACCCTGGTCAGGGCCAAGAGTTGCCGTTCGCCCGCGGATAGGCCTGCGCCTGCGTGGTCTAGGAGGGCGGAGAGGCCGCCTAGGCGGTGGATGAGGTTTGCCGCGCCGACCGCGTCCGCCGCGGCTTGCAGGTGGCGGTCGTCCGCGGTGGGGGCCAGGAGGGACAGGTTCTCTCGGACTGTCCCGGCGAAAATGTAGGACTCCTGAGGGGTGAAGGCGATCAGGCGATGTCGGTGCGCCGGGTCGATGTCGGTGACGGGGACACCGCCTAGGCGGACTTCGCCGCTGGTGGGCAGGAGTGTGCCGGTCAGGATTCCGGCGAGGGTGGACTTGCCGATGCCGCTGGGGCCGACCACAGCCAGGTGGTCGCCGGGGGCCAGGTCCAGATCGAGGTCGCGCAGCACCGGTTCGGCGTGCTCGCCCCAGCGGTGGGTCAGGGCTCGGACGGTGATGACGCCGTGGGCGGGCTTCTCGGTGCCGACGGTGGGGGGTGGGGGGTGGACTTCGTCCAGTCTGCGGAGGGCGACTAGCAGTCGGAGGACAACGGTGCTCGCGGTCGCGGCGAGGCTGTGCAGTGCGGGGGTGAGGGTGCCGGTGAGGTAGACCAGGGTGCCGAGTACCGCCCCGGCGGTAAGGCTGCCGTGGCTCACCGCGGCGGGAGCCGACAGGAGAACCAGCACCAACGGCAGGAACGCGCCGACCGCGATGACCAGGGTCCGTGAGGCCGCCGCGGTGGCCATTCGGACCGCGGCCCCGGCCTGGGCGCGGACAGCCGCCCGCACCTCCCCCGCCGCCACGTCCCGCGCCCCGCAGGCCACCACGTCCCGCATTCCGGTGAGGACCCCGCCGACCGTGCCCGCCGTGTGCTCGTCGGCCAGGGCGAGTGCCCGCTGCCTGCGGGCCAACGTGGGCAGCAGCGCGACGAACACCGCCAGCGCGGCCACCACCGGGACCGCGACCAGCCAGGCCAACTCCCCCGCCATGGCCGTCACCCCGGCCAACGCCCCGACGACGGTCACCACCAGCCCCCGCGCCTGCACCAACAACCCCGCCGTCGCGTCCCGAATCACCTCCACGTGCTGCGTGATCCGCGCCACCCCAGCCGCGTCCGGCCCGCCACGCGGTGGCGCCGGATCGTGCAGCACACCCCCCACGACCAGCCGGACAAGACTGTCCCGCAGCGGCTCGATGACCACCCCAAGCCGCTGCCACACCAGTCGCGCCCCGAACGCCCCCACCACGGCCGCCACCGCGAACCCGGCAAGCCAGGCCAGCCCCACGCCAAGCCTGCCAACGGCGAACCCGTCATCAACGGCGCGCTGAACCAACCTGCCCGAGAGAAACGCGGGAAGCGCCTCTAACAAAGAGCAGGCAAGCAGCGCCGACCAGGCCCGCCAGTGCCCGCCGAGCCCCCGCCAGTACGCCCTGGTGACAGTCACCACGCCCCACCCCCCAGCAGGCCAACCCGGCACGCCACCCGAGCGGCCGCCAAGTGGCGGTACCTGACTGTGGATGCGGCGTGGCAGATAAGTGGATTGGTTCGACAACTGGAACAGGGACAGCGACCCAGCCCACCTGGCGACGAAACCCGCCCCTGCCAGGCGCTCGATGGGGTGGAGTGGTTTCTTCGGGGGAGAAGGAAGATCGCCAAGCTGGCTCCGCACGTGTGCGGCCGAAGGCTTCCCACCCGTCTTTCACACGGCGATCTTCCTTCGTAGGGGCCCCGGAGAAACCACTCCACCCCATCGAGCCAACCCCACGAAGCACCGACAGCGGTATTCACCGTGCCTCCTCTTCAGTGAACACCGCGCGGTAAGCGGACTCCCCCCAGAGAACGTCATGGGGCCCGAACCCACGCACCCGCCCACCGTCCAACCACACCACCAGGTCCGCGCGGCTCGCGACACCCGCGCGGTGAGTGATCGTGACGCGGGTGTGCGGCCGAGCGGCGAGGGCGGCCTCCACCTGCGCCTCGGTAACCGTGTCCAGGCTCGCCGTGGCGTCGTCAAGAACCAGCAAGCGGGGAGTGCGAACGACCGCTCTGGCCAGCCCAAGGCGTTGGGCTTCCCCACCGGATAGCGGCGTCCGGGACAACGGGGTCGCGTAACCGTCAGGAAGGCGAACCACCAAGTCGTCCACCTGCGCCAACCGACAGGCCGCACGCACCGCCGCCTCGTCTGCCGTCACGCCGTAAGCCACCGCCGCGCGGACGCTCGACCCAAGCAGAGCAGGCCGTTCAAAAGCGCAGCCGATAGTGGCCCGCAAGTCCGCGTCGGCCACAGCGGACAGCGGCACTCCGTCCAACCGCACCTCACCGCGGTCAGGCCGCCGGAGTCCCGCGAGGACCGACGCCAGCACCGACTTGCCCGACCCGGACCGCCCGACCACCGCCACCGCGGTCCCAGCCGGGATCACGAAGTCGACCTCGGACAGCGCGCCGTCGACGCCGACCCGGCGCACCTCGACCACGCCCGGTCCCGGCGGAAGCGCCTGACCCGCGCTGTCTTCCGCGGGGGTGTCGAGCACGGCGGCTATCCGGCTCGCGCAGGAGCGGGCCCGTGACAGCGTTGTGAGCAGGGGGATCTGGCGCACCACGCCCAATCCGAGCACCGCGTACCCGAGTGCGGCGAGCATGTCGCCGATGGTGAGCCGTCCGGTAAGCACGCCGAACCCGGCCGCGGCCAGGACCGTGACCTGCACGGCAGGCATGAGCAGGCCCGCCCGCCAGACCATCCGCGCCTGGGTGCGCCACATGCCCGCGCCCGCCGCGCTCAGCCGAGGCAGGGGCCGCAGCACGCGGGCCGTCTCCTGGTCGGCGACACCCGCTGCGGTGATGGTGCGCAGGCCTGCCACCGCGTCGAGCAGGCGGGCGCCGAGTTCGCCGGAAACCTCTTGGTACGCCTGCACATCCGCGGCTGTCAGCCGCAGGTGGGAACGCGCGAGCAGCAGGGCGAGCGGCACCGCGCACAAGAACACCGCGGCGAGCCGCCAGTCCAGCAGCGCCAGCGCGGTGATCGCGCCCGCGGACATCAGCAGCGCCCCGAGCAGTTGCACGGCAAGCGCGGCGATCTGCCCCGCGCCTATGCAGTCCCCGGTAATGCGACTTACCGCGTCACCGTCAGCGAAGTCCGAGTGCGTGCCGAGACGGACCAGGTGGTCGCCAAGATCGGCGCGTAGGCGCGCGGTGGCGTTCGCGGTGACCCGGGCGGTCAGGACCACGCCCGCGACTTCGGCGAGGATGCCGACCGCGCCGAGCACGACCACCCACAGCACGGCCGAGCCTCCCGCCCGCACGCTGTCGAGCGCGGCGGCGAGCGCGGCGGGCAGCAGCAGCCCCGCGGCCGTGGCGATCAGGGCGGTCGCGACCAGCAGCGCCACCCAGCCGCGGTCGCGGCGCACCATCGACCGGAGCAGCCGATCGCCGGGAACGCCCACGTCCGGCCCTTTCTCGCGCCAATGCCAACAGTCCAGAATGGAAGCGGGAGCGGCGCACCAGTCCTGCGCCGCTCCCGCTTGCCTACTTACCTAGTGGCAGGTCAGCAGGCTGACGGTGCTGTTGGCACAGGAGGCGAGCAAGCTCAGGTTGCTCGCGCCGCCGTGTCCGCCGCCGTCGTTGTGGCTGAGCTCGTTGGGGGCCTCGAGCTCCTGGAGGTTCAGGATCATCTCCATGATGTGTTCCTTTCTTTCTCACCGGCCGGATGACCGGAGATCGGGGGGTGCGGGGCATCGCCTAGGAAGGGCAGGACCCGGCCGTGGCCGTCGAGGGTGGCGGTGACGGCGAGCAGGACGCCCGCGCCGCCGGTGGCGAGGTCCATCGAGAGGCGCAGCAACTGGTTTCCCGGCATGGCGATGCCGCCGTCGCCGTGCGGGACGGCGTGCCAGCCCAGCGCGGCCAGGTGCCTGCCGATCACCTCGGCCCGCTCGGGGTCCGCCGCCCGCCGCTGGGCCGCGGCGAGGGTGACCAGCAGCCCGCACCGGCCGAAGAGCAGGCCGGGGTGGATGACGAACTCGCCGTGGCAGGCGCGCAGCAGGTCCGGTTGGCGTTCCAGGATCGCCGAGTCGGGGCGGCGGGCGGCCAGTTCCTCGGCCACCAGGGCGATTCCCGCGCTACCGATCGACA
Source organism: Actinokineospora iranica (assembly GCF_900101685.1). Classification (GTDB taxonomy): domain Bacteria; phylum Actinomycetota; class Actinomycetes; order Mycobacteriales; family Pseudonocardiaceae; genus Actinokineospora; species Actinokineospora iranica. The sequence continues at coordinate 82,163 of NZ_FMZZ01000019.1, read as the reverse complement.
GGTAAGGCAGGGTCCGGGCGCCCTGATCGCGCACCTGGAGAACGCCGTCGTCGGTGGTCACGCACTCGTCGAGGTCACGGGATATGGCCTGCTCAGCGAGGTCGAGCCAGCCGCGGTCGCCGGTGTCGTCGTGCAGCCGCAGGAACAGCAGCGCGACCCCGGACCAGCCGTTGAGCAGGCCCGCGCGGGCGAACGGGCTCGGTGTGGCGGCGCGCAGGGCGTCGGCGAGCCGGTCGCCGATGCCGTGGGCGCGGGTCCGCAGGTCCCGGTCGTGCCGGGTGCCCGCGAAGTGCAGCAGGTTCAGCGCGATTCCGGAGAGCCCGCCGTCGAGGCTGTGGTCCCGGGTCTGCGCGACCAGGTTGTCCGCGCCGTCGAGCACGGCGGCGGCGTCCTCGTGGTGGCCGAGGTTCTCCAGGACGTGCGCGATGCCGTGCGCGCCGTCGAAGAATCCGGGTCGGGCGGGCGGCGTGCGGCGGACGGTGTCGATCAGCCAGCGCTCGTGCTCGGGATACCGGCCGGTCCCGGCGGCGTCGAGGGCGTGCAGCACGCCCGCCGCGCCGTAGCCGAAGCAGGCGCCGCCCACCCGGAACTGCTCGATGTCCCCGGGGAACAGCCGGTCGTCCCGCTCCGGGGTGGCGCTGGCGAGGATGGCCACGGCGAGGGCTTTGCGGACCTGGCCCCAGTCGGGGTCGGGCCGGTCGAGTTCGGTAGCCGCCGGGGCGGTCGCCGCCTGGTCGGTCTCAGCCTGGTCGGTCTGCCGTAGCTCGCGGCGGATGCCGTCGCCGTAGCCGGGCGGGAGGGGGAAGCGGCGCTCGATGACGTCCACGAGGGCGTCGAGCCTGCCGGGGGCCAGTTCGAGCAGGGCGTTGAGCGGCAGGAAGATCCATAATCGGAGGGCGGCCAGCGCGTACCGGTCGACGTCGAAGCCCGTGCGCCCGGCCGGTGCGCGAAACCCCGGTGCGCCGAGCGCGGGTCTGCCCGGTTCGGCCGCGGCCGAGGCCATCTCGAAGTCGATCAGCGAGACCCGGTCGTCGTCATCGATGATGATGTTGAGCGCGTGCAGGTCGCCGAACATCACGCCGCGCTCGTGCACCCGCGCCAGCAGGTCCTCGACCCGCCCGAGCACAGTGAGGGCGCGCTCGGTGTACTCGGCGACGGCCTCGTCGCTCGCGTGCTGCCGGGTGAGCGGGTACGTCCGGGCCAGCCACGACCCGAGCGACTGCCCGGCGACCGGCTCCATGGCCAGGAACGTGTGCTCCCAGACCGTGACGAGGTCGTGCGCGGCGGGGACGCCGTCGACGTCGGCGAGTCGGACGAGGATGTCGTGCTCGCCGCGCAGCCTCGCCACCGCGTCCACGCCGTCCCGGTCGAGCCCGGCGTGCGGGCGGGCCTCCTTGAGGACGACCTCGGCTCCGTCGGACTTCCGGGTGGCCCGGTAGACGCCGCCGCCGTTGGAGAAGTGCATCGACGCGGTGACCCGGTACGGGAAGTCGTCGGGGTTGCCCGCTTTGCGGGCGGCGATGTGCGGGGCCAGGCAGTCCGGGACCGTGACCCAGTCGGGGACCGAGAACGTGGGCTCGCGTTTGTCCGGCACGAGCGTGCCGTCCGGTGTGCGCACCGCGAGCACCCGGGTCCCGTCGATCTCCACCCACTGCTCGGCGAAGCCGCCATAGCGGACATAAAGCGGTCCGGAACCAATGCGCAGGTCACTGAGGATGTACGGGCCTGCCTCGCCGTCCAACAATGTCGACAATTCGGCCAGCACCTGGCTGAAACTGTCGTCGTCCACCGGATAGATGGTGACAAGTTTTCCACTGCCGGAGCGGGGCGCGTATTTGGAATTGCGCGCGAGCAGCACGCTCGGGCTGAGCAGGTGCTTGTAGGCGAGCCCCCGGTCGAGGCAGTGCGCGTGCACGGCCGACAGCACCCGCTCGGCGTTGCCGAGGGTGGCCGAGACATGAATCTTCCAGCCCTGACCAGGCAGAGTCACACCAACGGGGCGCAGCATCCGCCAGATTCCCGCCACTCCGTCGACCCAGCCCTCATGCGGAGCGGGCAATCTTGTCGAGAACCCGTTTAATGTGGTGGCCGTCTGTCGAGGCTGATCGAAGAAAAGGGGGTCGACAAAGCAGAACGCCTCATACTGTAGATCCATGTCGCACCCCTCCGGCGAAGTCGACCATCGTGGGTTTTGATCGGAAATCCGCAGACGCTGCTTTTACGACGCCGCAACATTCCCTCACGATCTACCGTCGGGCGCTATCCGCCAATCCGGGGATTCCGACTCGGCCAACCGCGTGACAGCACGTCGCCCAATCGGGCAAGAGTGCCACGTTCTGTGGAACAAATTGACGACAGAACCACCCGTTTGACGTGTTTCATCGGCGATTTTCACTCTCTCCAGCGAAGACGCTGGATCGGTGATTCTTTTTCGCGCTCAGAAACGACGAAGGCGGCCTCCCCCAGAGGGGAGACCGCCTTCACGTCGTGCTTGCCGCTAGCTCACTCGGTGGGCTCGGAACCCTCGCCCGACTCGGCGCCGCCGCTGGGCGCGGACAGCTCGACCGGCAGCGAGTCCGGCACCCGGGTCGGCTTGGGCTCGCCGCGGAAGACGAACTTCGCCTTGTCCGCGCTGCCCTCTTCGCCGTCCCAGCCCTCGACGTCGGTGATGATGATCTGCCCTGCCTCGATCTCGCCGAACAGGATCTTCTCCGACAGCTGGTCCTCGATCTCGCGCTGGATCGTCCTGCGCAGCGGGCGGGCGCCCAGCACCGGGTCGAAGCCGCGCTTGGCCAGCAGCTTCTTGGCCTTGTCGGTCAGCTCGATGGCCATGTCCTTGTTCTTCAACTGCGTCTCGACGCGGTTGATCATCAGGTCCACCATGGTGATGATCTGCTGCTCGGTGAGCTGGTGGAAGACGATGATGTCGTCGATGCGGTTGAGGAACTCGGGCCGGAAGTGCTTCTTGAGCTCGTCGTTGACCTTGTTCTTCATGCGCTCGTAGTTCGAGCCCTGGTCGTTGCCGCTGGTGAAGCCGAGGCCGACCGCCTTCGAGATGTCCTGGGTGCCCAGGTTGGAGGTGAAGATGATCACAGTGTTCTTGAAGTCCACCGTGCGGCCCTGACCGTCGGTCAGCCGGCCGTCCTCCAGCACCTGCAGGAGGGTGTTGTAGACCTCCTGGTGCGCCTTCTCGATCTCGTCGAACAGCACGACCGAGAACGGCTTGCGCCGCACCTTCTCGGTGAGCTGGCCGCCCTCCTCGTAGCCCACGTACCCGGGCGGGGCGCCGAAGAGCCGCGACGCGGTGTAGCGGTCGTGGAACTCGCCCATGTCGATCTGGATGAGCGCGTCGTCCTCGCCGAACAGGAAGTTCGCCAGCGCCTTGGACAGCTCGGTCTTACCGACACCGGACGGACCGGCGAAGATGAACGAGCCGGACGGCCGCTTCGGGTCCTTGAGGCCCGCGCGGGTGCGGCGGATCGCCTGGGAGACGGCCTTGACGGCGTCTTCCTGGCCGATGATCCGCTTGTGCAGCTCGTCCTCCATGCGCAGCAGGCGGGAGGTCTCCTCCTCGGTGAGCTTGAACACCGGGATGCCGGTCCAGTTGGCCAGCACCTCCGCGATCTGCTCGTCGTCCACCTCGGCGACGACGTCGAGGTCGCCGTCCTTCCACTGCTTCTCCCGCTCGGCCTTCTGGCCCAGCAGCTGCTTCTCGGTGTCGCGCAGCTTCGCGGCCCGCTCGAAGTCCTGCGCGTCTATCGCGGACTCCTTCTCCCGGCGCACGTCGGCGATCTTCTCGTCGAACTCGCGCAGGTCCGGTGGCGCGGTCATCCGGCGGATGCGCATCCGCGCGCCCGCCTCGTCGATGAGGTCGATCGCCTTGTCCGGCAGGAACCGGTCGTTGATGTACCGGTCGGCCAGCGTCGCGGCCGAGACCAGGGCGGCGTCGGTGATCGTGACGCGGTGGTGCGCCTCGTACCGGTCGCGCAGGCCCTTGAGGATCTCGATGGTGTGCTCCAGCGACGGCTCGCCCACCTGGATCGGCTGGAAGCGGCGCTCCAGGGCCGGGTCCTTCTCGACGTACTTGCGGTACTCGTCGAGCGTGGTCGCGCCGATGGTCTGCAGCTCGCCGCGGGCCAGCATCGGCTTGAGGATCGACGCCGCGTCGATCGCGCCCTCGGCCGCGCCCGCGCCGACGAGGGTGTGGATCTCGTCGATGAACAGGATGATGTCGCCGCGGGTCTTGATCTCCTTGAGCACCTTCTTCAGGCGCTCCTCGAAGTCGCCGCGGTAGCGGGAACCGGCGACCAGCGAGCCGAGGTCGAGGGTGTAGAGCTGCTTGTCCTTGAGCGTCTCGGGCACCTCGCCCTTGACGACCATCTGCGCGAGCCCCTCCACGACGGCGGTCTTGCCGACGCCGGGCTCGCCGATGAGGACGGGGTTGTTCTTGGTGCGGCGGGACAGCACCTGCATGACCCGCTCGATCTCCTTGGTGCGGCCGATGACCGGGTCGAGCTTGCCCTCGCGGGCGGACGCGGTCAGGTTGCGGCCGAACTGGTCGAGCACCAGCGAGGAGGACGGGGTGCCCTCGCCGCGGCCACCGGTCTCGGTGGACTCCTTGCCGCCCTGGTAGCCCGACAGGAGCTGCAGGACCTGCTGGCGGACCCGGTTGAGGTCGGCGCCGAGCTTGACCAGCACCTGGGCGGCCACGCCCTCGCCCTCGCGGATCAGGCCGAGCAGGATGTGCTCGGTGCCGATGTAGTTGTGGCCCAGCTGCAGCGCCTCGCGCAGCGACAGCTCCAGGACCTTCTTCGCCCTCGGGGTGAAGGGGATGTGCCCGCTGGGCGCGTGCTGCCCCTGGCCGATGATCTCCTCGACCTGCTGCCGCACGCCTTCCAGCGCGATCCCCAACGACTCGAGCGCCTTGGCCGCGACACCCTCACCCTCGTGGATCAAGCCCAGGAGGATGTGCTCGGTGCCGATGTAGTTGTGGTTGAGCATCCTGGCTTCTTCCTGGGCCAGGACGACCACCCGCCTCGCGCGGTCGGTGAACCTCTCGAACATTCGCACTCCCTGACTGCTGCGCCGGCGGCCCTTCTCCACATCCTTCGCGTGGATTCAGCACCGTGAGACCACTGTAGTAGGCCCGGCCCCGGCACTGGCGTGCCAGTTGCGACCGGACCCGTGCCGCCTCGGCCTGACGGTGGTCCCTTTCGTCATACCCAACGTGCGACGGCGCATTCGGATTCCGCAAGACGCGCCCTGTCCGCTGAGCGCGAACACTCCGCCACCCACAAGTGTGCGCTTCCCAACGGGCGATCCGTCTGACGGATGTCAGCGAGATTCGGTAAGGTAAGGCAATCCTCACTACCCGGACAGCCCAGTAAGGAGGCACCCATGTGGCCCAACGTGTGCCTCCGATGCGCGGAAGGTAGGCGGCGATGACGGCCGGATACCGCATCGAGGCAGGCCTCAGGGACCGGCAGGGCTACCTCGCGGATTCACTCGATCGGGTAAACCCGCGGCAGGCCCGCGCGACGGTGCGGTTCGGGCTGCCGGAGGACCGCTCGCGGTGGACCCGGTGCGCCGACTTCCTCGCCATGCCGGACGGATTCGCCCGATGGCGTGAAGGTCTCGCCAGCTGGCTGACCGAGACGTACGGGGATTCACCCGAACGTACGACCGCGGGCTACGTGATGAACTGGTACCTGACCGTCCCGGGCTACGTCGCGGGCCTGCTGTTCCACCACGAGCGCCGCGTCCCGTCGCTGCGGCCCGCCGACCTGGCCTTCCGGATGGCCCAGCCGCGGCCGCACCCGGACGCCATCGCGGTCCTGTCGCCGCGGTTCGTCTGCCTGCCCGACGACCCGGCCGCGGGGACCCCGGAGGCGACCGTGGTGTCCGACGAGCGGGCGCTGGCCGCGGTCCTGCGCGGGCGGTTCACCGCGCACGCGGCCCGCTTTGTCGAGGTGTTCGCGCCGCAGGTGCGGCTGGGTCGGCGGATGCTCTGGGCGGCGGCCACCGACGTGCTGGACAACTCGCTGTGGCTCGCGGGCCGCTACGGCGGCGACGAGGGCGCTGGCGTGCTCGACGCCGCGCTCGTGCTCGCGGACGGCCCGGCCCCGCTCACCTCGGACTCCACGCTGCGCCCCCTGGCCGAGAGCGGCGGGCCGACGCGGTGGACGCGGCGGCGGGAGAGCTGCTGCTTCCACTACCTGCTCGAAGCGGGACAGGGCACGTGCCAAACCTGCCCCAGAGTGTGCCGGAAAAACTGATTTCGCGCGGCGACACTTCCACACTTTGCCGACGCCTAACAAACGATCAGCGGAAACGCAAGAGGCTGCCTACCCAAACGGCAGCCTCTTTAGTGACCTCGTCACGCCTGCTGGTTGTACGCGTCCAGAACGTCCGACGGGATTCGCCCCCGGTCGGAGACCTTCATACCCTGCTTGCGGGCCCACTCGCGAATTGCCTGGTTCTGCTCGCGATCGGCGGAAGCCGTGCGCGGCACGCGACCGGACGCGGCCTTCCCGACCGGGCGTTTGCGCCCGCCGGAACGACGAGCGTGATCGATGAAGTCGGCGAGCGCCTCGCGCAGCCTATCGGCATTGTCCCCGGACAGATCGATCTCGTAGGACGCGCCATCCAACCCGAACTGGACAGTCTCCTCGGCTTCGGAGCCATCGAGGTCGTCCACCAGCGAAACCGTGACCTTCTGCGCCACCTGCGCCTCCTTGCCGCTTGAATGTGCCTGCCCGATGAGCGACTCGCAAGAGCTCTCACGTTGAGCGTTCCGGCCACTGGTGCGAATACTGTCAGCAGCAGGTTAGCGCAAATCTCGCGGATTGCGTTAGTACCGGATACCCGAACGGGTCATTCGGGACGGACCAGCGGGAAGAGGATGGTCTCCCGGATGCCGAGCCCGGTGAGCGCCATCAACAGCCGATCGATGCCCATTCCCACACCGCCACTTGGTGGCATTCCGTACTCCATCGCGCGCAGAAAGTCCTCATCGACGCGCATGGCCTCGTCATCGCCCGCCGCGCCCAGCCGCGCCTGATCCTCCAGCCGTTCGCGTTCCACGACCGGGTCCACCAGTTCGGAGTATCCGGTCGCGAGCTCGAATCCGCGGACGTAGAGATCCCACTTTTCGGCCACCCCGCGCTCGGTGCGGTGCTGGCGGGTCAGCGGCGAGGTCTCCAGCGGGAAATCCCGCACGAACGTCGGCGCGTGCAGGTGGTCGCCCACCAGGTGCTCCCACAGCTCCTCGACCAGCTTGCCGTGCCCGTAGGCGGGGTCCAGCTCCAAACCGAGCGCCACCGAGTGCTTGCGCAGCAGGTCAGCGGGGGTGTCCGGGGTGATTTCCGTGCCGAGCGCGCCGGAAAGCGACCCGTACATCGTCAGCGTCGTCCACTCACCGGACAGGTCGTACTCCGACCCGTCGTCAAGGGTGACGACCTGCGAGCCGAAAACGGACTCCGCGGCCTCCTGCACCAGCGCGCGGGTCATCGCCGCGTTGGTGTCATAGGTCGCATACGCCTCGTAGTACTCCAGCATCGCGAACTCCGGCGAATGCGTGGAATCGCTGCCCTCGTTGCGGAAGTTGCGGTTGATCTCGAAGACCTTCTCCAGCCCGCCCACCAGGCACCGCTTGAGATACAGCTCCGGCGCGATCCGCAGGAACAGCTCCATGTCCATCGCGTTCGACTGGGTGCTGAACGGGCGCGCCGCGGCGCCGCCGTGCACGGTCTGCAACATCGGCGTCTCGACCTCGATGAAACCGCGCGAGTGAAAACTCTCACGCAGCGAACGCACCACACCCGCGCGGTTGCGGACGGTCTCCCGCGCGCGCGGACGCAGGATCAGGTCGACATAGCGCTGCCTTATCCGCACTTCCTCGCTGAGCGCCTTGTGCGCCACCGGCAACGGCCGCAGCGCCTTCGCCGCCAATCGCCACTCGTCGGCCAGAACCGACAACTCGCCGCGCCGGGAGGTGATGACCTCGCCGGAGACGAAAACGTGGTCGCCGAGGTCGACATCGGACTTCCACGCCGAAAGCGCGTCCGCGCCGACCTTGTCCAGGCTCAGCATCGCCTGCAGTTCGGTCCCGTCGCCTTCGCGCAGGGTCGCGAAGCAGAGCTTGCCGGTGTTGCGCACGAACATCACGCGCCCGGTGACCGCGACCTTGTCGCCGGTGGCGGTGTCGGTCGGCAGATCGGAATACGCCTCGCGGACCTGCGCGAGGGTATGCGTGCGCGGCAGTTCCACCGGGTACGGCTCGACACCGGCGGCGAGCAGCCGCTCCCGCTTCTCCCGGCGGATGCGCATCTGCTCGGGCAGGTCGTCGCCGGTCGGGGAGTCAGGCAGCTCTTCAGTCACGGGCAAAGGGTACGGAGAACCCCGGCGGCGACCCAAACCGGTATCCGCGGCCGACAGGGATACGGTTTCGACCATGGACGAGTCGGAGTTGTTCGCCAAGCGGGCCAGTTCTTTCGGCGCCAATGCGGCCGCCTACGCCCAGCACCGCCCCGGCTATCCGGCCGAGGCGATCGAATGGGTCATCGGCGACCGGATGCGGGTGCTCGACCTCGCCGCGGGCACCGGGCGGCTCACCGAGGGCCTGCTCGCCTTCGGCCTTGAGGTCACCGCCGTCGAGCCGGACGAGGCCATGCGCGCGGAGCTGACCCGCCGCATCCCCGACGTGCCCGCGCTGGACGGCTCGGCTGAGGACATCCCACTGCCGGACGCCTCGGTCGAGGCGGTCCTGGTCGGCCACGCCTTCCACTGGTTCAACACCGACAAGGCCCTCACCGAGATCACCCGCGTGCTGCGCCCCGGCGGCGTCTTCGGCGCCCTGTGGAACCACGACGACCTGACGGTCGACTGGGTCGCGGGCCTGGCCGAGCTCACGGCGACCAGCCTCGGCGAGGTGCAGCGGGTGAAGGTGGACGTGCCCAGCCACGACCTGCTCGAACCGCACGAGCTGAAGACGTTCCCGCACCGCCAGCGCCGCACGGTGGAGTCCCTGCTGGCCACCCTCGGCACCCACTCCCAGATCTCCGTGGCCGACGCCACCGAACGCGCCCAGGTCTTCGACCGGGTCCGCACCTACCTGTGGTCCCGCCCGGAGACCTCGGCGGGCGAGTTCGACCGCCCGCTGATCACCAGCGTGGTACGCGCGATCCGGCGGTAAGACTCAGCGGGAGTTGCGCTCGAAGACCAGGCGCAAGCCCATCAGGGTCAGGTCCGGGCGGTGGTGCTGGATCGTGTCGGACTCGTCCACGACCAGCGGGGCCAGGCCGCCGGTGGCGATCACGGTGACCGGGCCCTGGTGGCCGGTGCGCTCCAGTTCGCGGGAGATGCGGGTGACCAGGCCGTCGACCTGGCCCGCGAAGCCGAACATGATGCCCGACTGGAGGCATTCGACGGTGTTCTTGCCGATGACCGAGCGGGGCCGGACCATCTCCACCTTGCGCAGGGCCGCGGCGCGGGCGGCGAGGGCGTCCACGGAGATCTCGATGCCGGGCATGAACACGCCGCCGAGGAACTCGCCCTTGGCGGAGATGACGTCGATGTTGGTGGAGGTGCCGAAGTCGACCACGACGCACGCGGTGCTGAACAGGTGGTGCGCCGCCAGGGTGTTGATCACCCGGTCGGCTCCGACCTCCTTCGGGTTGTCCACCAGCAGCGGGACGCCCGTGCGGACCCCGGGCTCCACGATCACCCGGGGCACGCGCGGGTGGTAGCGGCCGAGCATGACCCGAAGCTCGCGCAGCACCGCGGGGACGGTGGACAGCGCCGAGATGCCGGTCACGCGGTCGGCGTGCTCGCCGAGCAGGCCGCGCATGGTGAGCGCGAGTTCGTCCGCGGTGATCCTGGCGTCGGTGCGCATCCGCCAGTCGCGCAGCAGGTCGCCGTCGGTGTGCAGCCCGAGTGCGATGTTGGTGTTGCCGACATCGATGGTGAGCAGCACGCCCGGCTCAGCTCTCGTGGGCGAGCAGCGCGTCCAGCTTGGCGGCGTCGGCGGTCTCGGCGGGCGGGTCGGCGGTGACCGCGCCGCTGCGCAGGCCCGAGTCCGCAGGCGCGTGCCCGGCGTCGCCGCCGAGGTGGACGATCCTGTTGTCCGCGTCCACGAACACGATCTTCGGCACGTACGCGGCCGCCTCCGCGGAGTCCATCAGGCCGTAGGAGATCAGGATGACCAGGTCGCCGGGGTGCACCAGGTGCGCTGCCGCGCCGTTGATGCCGATCACCCCGCTGCCCCGCTCGCCCTCGATGACGTAGGTCTCCAGGCGGGCGCCGTTGGTGATGTCGACAATGGCCACCTGCTCGCCGGGAAGCAGGTCGGCCGCCTCCAGCAGGATCGGGTCGACCGTCACCGAGCCCACGTAGTGCAGGTCGGCCTGGGTGACGGTGGCCCGGTGGATCTTCGACTTGAGCATCGTGCGGAACATCTCGGCACCTTTCCTTAACCGTGCTGGGCCAGGTCCGGCCTGCCGAGCAGCACCGGGACGTTGTCGATGAGGCGGGTGTCGCCGAGCTTGGCGGCCACCAGCAGGCGCGCGTCGCCGCGCTCGGGCGCAGGCCCGAGGTCGGGGTCGCGCAGGGCGACGTAGTCGACCTTGAGTTCGGGGGTGCGGGCCAGGACGTCGCGGGCCGAGGCGAGCACGGCCTGCTCGCCTTCCCGGCCCGCGTACTGGCCCGCGGTGAGGGCGGCGGACAGCGCCACGGCGGCGGCGCGCTGATCGGCGTCGAGGAAAGCGTTGCGGGAAGACAGCGCGAGCCCATCGGTCTCGCGGACCGTGGGCACTCCGATGATGTGCGGCTCCATGTCCAGGTCGCGCACCATCTTCTTGATCAGCACCAGCTGCTGGTAGTCCTTCTCACCGAACAGCGCGTAGTCGGGGCGCACGATGTTGAACAGCTTCGCGACCACGGTCAGCACACCGGAGAAGTGCCCGGGGCGGGCCGCGCCTTCCAGCTCCTCGCCCAGCGGTCCGGCGTGGACGGTGACCTGCGCGTCCGGCGGGTACAGCGCTTCCCGCGCTGGCGTGAACACCAGCTCCACGCGCTCTTCCTCGCAGGCGGCCAGGTCGGCGTCGAGGGGGCGCGGGTAGCGGTCGAAGTCCTCGCCCGCGCCGAACTGCAGCGGGTTGACGAAGATCGACGCCACCAGCACCGTGTTCGGGATGCGGCGGGCGCGGCTCATCAGCTCGCGGTGGCCAGCGTGCAGCGCGCCCATGGTCGGCACGAACGCGATCTTGCGGCCGGTGGCGCGCAGCGCCCGGGTGACCTTCGCCAGCTGCTCCGGCGAGGTGTGGACGTGCAGCTTCCCTGCGGTGAACCGGGTCATGGGGTCTCTTCCTCGATGGCGGCGGCCACGTCCGGCAGCAGGTCGGCGCGCAGCAGACCGGCCTCCACGGCCCGGCGGGCGGTGCGCGAGGCCAGCGCCCGGTAGGCGGGCAGCATGTCGGGGGCGTGCTCGGCGAGCACGCCGACGTGTTTGCGGACAGTCCCCGCGTCGCCCCTGGCCACCGGCCCGGTCAACGCGCGGTCGCCGTGGCGCAGCGCGTTGTCCAGGGCGGCGGAAAGCAGCGGGCCGAGCAGCCGCTCCGGGGTGCCGATGCCCGCCGAGCCGAGCAGGTCGGCGGCCTCGGCGACCAGGGTGACCAGGTGGTTCGCGCCGTGCGCGAGGGCGGTGTGGTAGAGCGGGCGGGCGGCTTCGGGGATGCGCACCGGCTCCGCGCCCATCTCCACGACCAGCGCCTCGGCCACGTTCCAGGCCACCTCGTCGCCGTCGGCCGCGGTCACCCCGAAGCAGCAGGCCGCGATGCGCTGGAGGTCTTCCGGGCGGCCGGTGAACGTCATCGCCGGGTGCAGCGCCAAGCCGAGCGCGCCGAGTTCGGCGGCGGGGGCGAGCACATCGACGCCGTGCGCGCCGGAGGTGTGCACGACGATCTGCGTCGGCCCCAGCGCCCCGGCGGCGGCGAGCCCGCGGACCATGCCGGGCAGGGCGTCGTCGGGCAGGGCGAGCAGCACGAGTTCCGCGCCCCGGGCGACCTCGTCCGGCGGGGCGATGGCGACGTCGGGCAGCAGGTCGTCTGCCCGGCGCAGCGACTCGCGCGAGACCGCGGACACGGCGGCGACGGTGTGCCCGGCGCGGGCGAGCGCGGCGCCGAGGACAGCGCCGACGCGACCGGCGGACACGACCCCGACCGACAGCCGGGCGGGGCGCGTCACCGCGAACCCCAGCATGTCGAACCCGTCGAACACATGGCGAAGCGCTCCCTACCTCGTTCCAGTCCCGCATCGGCGCGGGTACCAGACGACGGGCGCGAGAGTAGCCGTCCGTGCCCGGCGAGGTGGCATTCGGGTGACCAGCTTCACCGCACCGGGCGAGTGATTCAGGCCCGCTGGGCCGCCGCGACCGCGGCGGCCCGCGCCTCCCGCAGCACCTGGATCAGCAGCGCCTCCCGGGCCGGGCCGCCCTGGCCCGAGGTGCCCACCGCCATCGCGTGCCACAGGAACGCCAACTCGCTCACCGCGGCCTGATACTCCCCCACCGCCCGCGCGGCCTCCCGCCCCGACCGCGCGCGCACCTTCTTGCGCCACTTGCGCCGCCCGGTCAGGCTCGCCAGCAGGTCGACCTCGGAGGCCACGATCCAGTTCGACTCCACCATCGCGGGCAGCGCGGCGGCGACGATGCGCTGCTCGCGCTTGCGGTGCCAGTTGACGAACAGGGCGACCACGACGAACAGCGGGACCATCACCAGGAAGTACATGCTCAGGAACGTCGACGCCGAGCCGAGGGTCGCCGAGCCGTTCCACAGCGCGTGCAGCAGCACGGCGGCGAGGTAGCCGCCCAGCGGCGCCAGAATCCGCACGGCCCGCGCGGTCGACCGGGCCGCGACACCGACCCCGATGCCGATCATGACCGTGAACAGCGGATGCGTGAACGGCGACACCACGCCGCGCAGGATGAACGCGGCGAGCACGCCCGGGGTGGTGCTGTCGCCGAACCCGTACTCGGCGAAGGCCCGGCCGAAGTAGTAGATGTTCTCCATGAAGGCGAACCCGGCCGCGACGAACCCGGCGTAGACGATCCCGTCGACCAGCCCGTCGAACTCGGCGCGCAGGAACAGGTAGATCCCCAGCACGAAGACGCCCTTGGCGGCCTCCTCGAACAGCGGAGCCGACACCACGGCGCTGATCTTGTCGCCGTTGCCCTTGCCGAGCAGCAGGTCGCCGACGGCCTCGGCGGTGTTGTTGATCAGCAGCGCGGTCAGCGTCGCGCCGCACGCGCCCCACCCGAACGCCAGCCACAGCCACCGGGCTGGCTCCGGCTCCCACCGGTCCAGCCACAGGAACGCCGCCACGACCGGGCCGACCGGCAGCAGCGCCGCCCCGACCCCCACCAGCTCCGCGACCAGCCCCACCCGCGCGGTGCTCACCGCGAGCAACGTCAGCCCGCACCCCGCCAGCACCACCAACCCCGCCACGGGAAGCAACACGGTCAGCCGACGGGGCGTGTGGCGGGATAAGGGCTGCTCAGACACGAAAGATGATCATAGGGCTAGCGCTGTGGCCGGAAACGTCTGCTGTGGTCAGCGGGTCGACCGCGGTGAACGTTCCGGTCACCGCACCAGTGGCAGGCGCATGACCCGTTCACTCGTCGTCCCGCCGCCGACGCCGCCGCGGACTTGCCGCCGCCCCGTTAGCGGCCAGCAACTCGCTTACCGACTTCCCGGAAGCGTGCGACCCGGTCTCCGCGGACTCGTCGTCGGCCCGCCGCCTGCGGCCGCCGCCGTCGTCTTCCTGCACCGCCCGCCTGCCGGTGGTCTCCTGCGCCGCGCGCCGTCCCACGGCGTCCTCGTCCGGCGCTGCCCGCCGCCCGGTGGCGTCCTCGCCCGGCGACCCGCGCCGCCCCGCGCCCTCGTCGTCGGGCAGCGCCCGCCGCCCCCGGCTCTCCTGCGCCGCCCGCCGCCCGGTGGGCACGGCTTCCGCGTGGTGTCCGCCGGGCTCCCCGCCGTGCCGTCCGACCGGCTCGGCGACGGCGTGCCGGGTGCCCGCCTGCCCACCCGCCGCGGCCTGCCTGGCTTCGTCCACGGCAGGGCTGACCGGCGGGAACTTCCCGGTGACCGCGCGACGGCGACCGCCCTCCTGGGGCCGCTCCGGCTCGTCGGGGAGCGGTTCCTGGGGCGGCCAGTCGGCCGGTTGCCGTGGGGGCTGCTGGGCACCCGGATGCTCCTGGGCAGGAGTGCGGGACCCCGCGGGCCGGCCCGGCGGCATCCCGGCGGCGCTCGGCCTGCCGGACGCAACGGCTCCTGCCTGCCCATGCGCGCCCCGGGTGGCGGTCTGGTCCACATCCGCCTGCCCGCGACCCCGAACAGCCGCCTGCTGGTTCGGGTCCGCTTTCCGGTCCACGGTCGGGTTCCCACGAGCCCCGCTGGCCTGCGCCTGCTCGCTCGTCTGGCCCCCACCCGCCACACCGTGGGCGCCTCGGGCAGCGGGCTGGTCGGTGTTCTGCCTGCCGGGGGCCACCCTGGCCGCATCGGTGCCCGGCCTGCCCTGGCTCGCCGCGGGCTGGACCGGGGGAATCCTGGCCGCTGTCCGCTCAGGGGCCTGGTCGGCCTGCCGGGCAGCGGGGGGGCGGGCCGAGGACTGGGGCGGGTTCGGCTGGACCGGGGCCATACCCACGGCGGTCCGGTCGCCCAGTGGCTGGACCGGGCGGAGTTGCGCTGAGGTGCGCTCGGCGTCTCCCGCGTCGGGTCTGGCGGGAGCGTGGCCTGGCCTGTCTTGCTGCGGCCGGTTCGGCGGGCCGCCGGGGGCCGGAAGCCGCTGGCTGGTTCGCGGGGCCGGTTGGCTCTCCGCGGCCCCGGGAACGGGGAACTCCTGGCTGTTCTGCGGCGCGGGCATCGACTGGGTGGACTGGCCCACCGCCGAGCGCGGGCGCTGCGGAGCACCTCGACCGGGTTGACCGTCAGCGGCGGATTCCGCCCGCACCCCGGCCCCCGGTCTGCTTAACGACTCGTTGCCCCGGCCCGCGCGCGCCTCGGCCTCGGGCCGCTGCGGCGCGGCCATCCCGCGGGCCGCCGGGCGCTGGTCACCGGCATCCAGCCGCTCGGACACCCGCCGCCCAGGGGCATCGCCCTGACCGGCCGGGGAATCGCGGTTGGGGGCGGCCCGGTTACCCGGCGGTTCCGGCCGCTGCGGGACAGCCATCCCCTGGCTCGCGGACGAGTCCGCACGCGCCCCCTGGCCGGTGCGCGCCCGCTGATCGGCCTGCGCGCGCGCGGCCTTGAGGCCGGGGACGCGGTGCTCGCCGGATTCCCAGGACGGGGTCCAGTCGGGGTCGATGCGCTCGTTCTCGGCCTCATCGACCGAGTCGACGGAGAACCAGCGGTCGGACTTGCCGCGGCCGTCGGTGCGGACGCGTTCGATCAGCTCGGTCTCCGGTTCGCCGGACGCGGCCGCCGAGAGGCGGCGGAGCCTGCCGTTGTGCCGGGAACCGATCGCCCGCGAGTCCTGGGCGCCCGCGCGCATCCGGGTGGCCTCGGCGTGCAGGGCGAAGCGCTCCACCAACACTTCGCCCCCGAGCAGCTTCTCCAGGTTCTCGCGCATCGCCCGCAGTTCCTCGCGCAGCGCGGCGAGGTCGGCGAGGTCTTCGCGGGCCTTCTCGTCGGCCTTGCGCCGGGTCTCGGCCTCGATCTCCAGTTCGTACTCGCGGCGGGCAGCGATCTCGCGTTCGAGTTCGAGCTGGTAGACCTCCTGAAGCTCGGCGGCTTCCTCGGCCCGGTCGACGACCTGCCTGCGGTACTTCGCGGCGACGAACGCGCCCGCGAGCGCGGCCCACAGCGCGGCGACGACGCCCAGCCGCAGCCAGCGCACCGAGTCGCTGAGCACCAGCACGGCGGTGGAGGCGACGGCCAGCCCCAGCGCGGCGAAGAGCAGAACGCGCGCGCCGGATGAGCCTGCGTCCTGATCTTCGGCGGATTCGGTCCGGGCCGTCATGGGCACTACCGTACCGGTCCGTTATCTTGACGAGACCAAACGGATGCCCTGTCGTTTACCGGGCACCGTCCCGACGCTGGTCATTCGGATCGTCGGGCGTTCGGCAACATGACTCTAGCCACAGCGCCGCACCGATCAAGGCGGCCGCGCAAACGGCCCCGATCACCGCGCTCGGGACGTCGCTCTTGGCCGCTTCGACCTGTCCGCTTTCCGGCAGCACATAGGCCAAGACACCCAGCCAGGCGCCGAGCATGATCGCGCCCAGCAGCGACGAGGCCTTCGCCAGCGCGACCGCGCGCGCCGCGCTCAGCGCCTGCACCACCCTGCCCGGCGTCGTGCGCCGGATGCGGGCGCGCAACGCGAACCCCAGCGCGGTCTCCGCGATCGCCAAGACGAGCAGCGTGACCCCGGCGAGCGTCGGCAGCGGCACCAGGTCGCCGTAGAACAGCCGGAAGGCGAGGTGCACGACCACGGCGGTGAGCACGCCCGCGGGCACCAGGTCGCGCGGCTGGGTGAATCTCACGTCAGCTCCAGGTCGGGGCGCTCGCGGACACCGGCGCTGTCCAGGCCAGCGAGCAGCGCGCGGGCGCTGCCGTGGCCGGGGACCTCGGCGTCCGGCTCGATGTCGAGCCAGGGCACGAGCACGGTGGCGCGCTCGGGGGTGCCCGGGTGCGGGAGCAGCAGTTCCGGCTCGTCGCTGCGCACCCCGTCGACGGTGACCACGTCCACGTCCAGCGTGCGCGGACCCCAGCGCCGCTCGCGCACCCGGCCCGCCCGGTTCTCCAGGTCCTGGCCGCGGCGCAGCCAGCCCCAGGCGTCGGTCGTGTCGTCACGCACGATCAGCACCGCGTTGAGGAAGTCGGGTTGGTCGGTGACGCCCCACGCGGCCGTCTCGTACACCGGGGACACCGCGACGAGCACATCGGCGAACCCGTCGACGGCCACCCGCAGGTTGGCGAGCCGGTCGCCCAGGTTCGACCCGATGGACAGCACGGCCCTGGTCACCGGCGCGCCCGCCGGGACCGCCGCACGGTGACCGCGACATCGGCGAAGGACAGCGGGATCGGCGCGCTCGGCTTGTGCAGGGTGACCTCGACGGCGTGCACCCGCTCGTCGGCCATCTCGCCCTCGGCGATCTCGGCGGCCACGGTCTCGATGAGGTCCCGGGAGGGGCCCGTGACGATCTTCGCGGCCCGTTCGGCGAGTTCGCCGTAGTGCACGGTGTGCCGCAGGTCGTCGGTGGCGGCGGCCCGGTCGAGATCGATCCACAGGGTGATGTCGACGACGAACTCCTGCCCGTCGCGCTTCTCGTGGTCGAACACGCCGTGGTTCCCGCGCACGCGCAGCCCGGTGAGGGTGATCCGGTCGGTCATACCTGCCTTCCCTTCGGGGCTCCCGTCATGGCGGCGGCCACCGCCACCGCGTCGAGTGATCGGTCCACATCGTGCACCCGCACGCCCCAGGCGCCCGCCGCTGCGACGAGCGCCGACACGGCCGCGGTCGCGTCCTCCCGGCCGTCGGGCGGGCGGGGCACCCCGTCCTTGGCGAGCAGGGCGCCGAGAAAACGCTTGCGGGACGCGCCCACCAGCACCGGGAACCCCAGTTCGAGCAGCGCGCCGAGGTCGCGCAGCAGCGTCCAGTTGTGCTCGGCGTTCTTGGCGAACCCGAGCCCCGGGTCCAGCGCGATGGCGTGCTCGGACACCCCGGCCTGCAACGCGGCGTCCACCCTGGCCAGCAGCTCGGCCCGCACTTCCGCGACGACGTCGACGTAGTCGGCGAGAGCGTCCATGTCCCGGCTGTGGCCGCGCCAGTGCATCAGAATCCACGGCACGCCCGTCTCGGCCGCGACCCGCGCCATGTCCGGGTCGGCGAGCCCGCCGGAGACGTCGTTGATCACCGTGGCGCCCGCGGCCACCGCGGCCTCGGCCACCCGCGCGCGGGTGGTGTCGACGCTGACCACGACCCCGGCCGCGACCAGTTCCCGGATCACCGGGACCACCCGCGCGGTCTCGGTCTCGGCGTCGACGCGCCCCGCGCCCGGCCGGGTGGACTCCCCGCCGACGTCGATCAGGTCGGCGCCGCGCGCCCAGGTGTCCAGGCCGTGCGCGATGGCGTCGCCGCGGTCGAGGTAGCGGCCCCCGTCGGAGAACGAGTCCGGGGTCACGTTGAGCACCCCCATCACCGCGCACCGGTTGGGGCTGGGCAGCAGAGTCATCGGATGCGCCCGCTGATCAGCTGCAACGCCTCGGCCCGCGACGACGGCGAGGTCTGCAGCAGGCCGCGCAGCGCGGAAGTGGTCGTGCGCGCCCCCGGTTTGCGGATGCCGCGCATCGCCATGCACAGGTGCTCGGCCTCGATGACCACGATCGCCCCCAGCGGCTCCAGCTTGCGCATCAGCGCGTCGGCGATCTGCGAGGTCAGCCGCTCCTGCACCTGCGGGCGGCGGGCGTAGAGGTCGACCAGGCGGGCCAGTTTCGACAGCCCGGTCACCTTGCCGTGCTCGTTGGGGATATAGCCGACATGGGCGACACCGTGGAATGCCACGAGATGATGCTCACAATTATGCCCCAAATGCCCGGCGATCAGAAAAGTCGGGTGTGGGTCGCAGGTGAAACTGTAAACGGTGTGCGTCCCGGAACCCGGTATTTCCCGAACCGACTCGACCCGGGCCCACTCCGACTCGGCCAGCACCGTCCCATGTGACCGCTGGTCGAACCCGTGCCTGCGCGTCCAGGCGTCCGCGCCGGGGAGCGCCGCCGCGAGAACTGGCCTCTTCGCGCTGGTCAGCGCACTTTTCCGGGAAGCGAGACCGCCCTCAGGGGTCCACTCGACGAACGTTCCGGCGACGTCCTTGGCCTCCCGCCACCCGTCCGGTGTGGCCATCGGGTGGTCCGGGGTCACCGTGAACGCGCCGCCTGCCGTGGTGACCTCGACCAAGTCCCGGGTGTCGCGGGCACTGACCTCGACAACGGAAGTCGGCTCCACCGTCCCGTTCACCAGGGTCCACAGCCGGTCGCCGACGCGAACATCGGCCGCCTGTTTCCGGCCGCCGACCGCGTTCACGGTCTGCGTGCTGGGAACACAGGTGGAATACATCGGGATATCGGTGACGAGGACGAGTTCGTCGTGGCTCTCGTCGAACGTCTTGTCCAGGACGGAGTCCGGATCGCTGTAGAGGCCCGCGAACAGCTCCGCATACGCCCGGGCGACCCGGGCCGGGGTCTCCAGCAGGCCGTCGCGGTCCGGGTCCTCACCGCAGGCGATGAGCAGCTCCCGGACGGCCCTCTCGGCCCGGTCCTTGTCGAACACCGGGGCCGAGGCGAAATCCGCCCCGGCCCCGTCACGGCTGGTCGTCATCGGCGCCTCCGCAGATCGTCGCGGCTGAATGCCGCCACCATCGCATTAGGAACCGTTGGCGCGTCCATCGGAGTCCTGATCCCGGCCAGTGGGACCGTGCGGCCGTTCGCCGTGCTGGTTCGCCTCGTTCTGCCGCTCACCCCACGACGGCTGCCACGACTGGTGCGGGCCGCCCTGCGGGTGGCCCGGCGTCGTCGCCGGGGTCCACCCGGGCGGCGCGCCGTAGTGCGGCGGGCCGTCGCGCCTGCCGGTGTGCTGCTGCGGCTGGCCGTACGGCGGCGGCTGCCCATAGGGCGGCGGCTGCGCCCCATACGGGCCGGGCTGTCCGTACGGCGGCGGCATCCCGTTGGGGCCAGCGCCGTTCGGGGTGCCCGGGGGCAGCTCCGGGTTGGTCCTCGGCGGGCCGCCGGGCAGGTCTCCCGCGCCCGGGATGGCCGCGACCGGGGTCGGCACCGGCTCCCGGTCGGTGTCCTCGGGCCACGGCTCGCCGCGTTCCTTGGCGAGCTCGCGCGGGGTCTTGATCGGCGGCTTGTCGGACGGGGTGCGCTCGCCGAAGTCGTTGAACGCGGTGATCCGGGGCCGCTTCTCGACCCGGGAGAAGATCCGCTCCAGGTCCTTGCGGGTGAGCGTCTCCTTCTCCAGCAGCTCCACGACCAGGTCGTCAAGCACGTCGCGGTAGGTGTTCAGCACGTCCCACGCCTCGGTGTGCGCGGCCTCGATGAGCTTGCGCACCTCCTCGTCGATCTCGTGCGCGACCTCCAGCGAGTAGTCCGGCGCGTGGCCCATGGAGCGGCCGAGGAACGGGTCGCCCTGGTCCTGGCCGTACTTGACCGCGCCCAGCCGGGCGCTCATGCCGTACTCGGTCACCATCGCCTTGGCGATCTTGGTGGCCTGCTCGATGTCGCTCGACGCGCCCGTGGTCGGCTCGTGGAACACCAGTTCCTCCGCCGAGCGGCCACCGAGGGCGAACACCAGGCGGGCGATCATCTCCGAGCGGGTCATGAGCTGCTTGTCGTCCTCCGGGACGACCAGCGCGTGCCCGCCGGTGCGACCGCGCGGCAGGATCGTGAGCTTGTAGACCGGCTCCAGGTCGGGCATCGCCCACGCGGCGAGCGCGTGCCCGCCCTCGTGGTAGGCCGTGATCTTCTTCTCCTTGTCGGAGATGATCCGGCTCTTGCGCGCAGGTCCGCCGATCACCCGGTCGACCGACTCCTCCAGCGCGGCGCCGGTGATCAGCGCCCCGTTCTGCCGGGCGGTCAGCAGCGCCGCCTCGTTCAGCACGTTCGCCAGGTCGGCGCCGGACATGCCCACGGTGCGCTTGGCCAGGCTGTGCAGGTCGGTGTCCGGGGCCATCGGCTTGCCCTTGGAGTGGACCTCCAGGATCTTCTTGCGGCCCAGCAGGTCGGGCGCGGACACCGGGATCTGCCGGTCGAACCGGCCGGGGCGCAGCAGCGCCGGGTCCAGGATGTCCGGGCGGTTGGTGGCCGCGATCAGGATGATGCCGCCGCGCGCGTCGAACCCGTCCATCTCGACCAGCAGCTGGTTGAGGGTCTGCTCACGCTCGTCGTGCCCGCCGCCGAGGCCTGCGCCGCGCTGGCGGCCGACCGCGTCGATCTCGTCCACGAAGATGATGCACGGGGAGTTCTGCTTGGCCTGCTCGAACAGGTCGCGGACACGGGAGGCGCCGACACCGACGAACATCTCCACGAAGTCCGAGCCGGAGATCGAGTAGAACGGCACCCCGGCCTCACCGGCGACCGCCCGCGCGAGCAGCGTCTTACCGGTTCCCGGCGGGCCGTAGAGCAGCACGCCCTTGGGGATCTTCGCGCCGAGAGCCTGGTAGCGGGCCGGGTTCTGCAGGAAGTCCTTGATCTCGTAGAGCTCCTCGACCGCCTCGTCCGCGCCCGCCACGTCGGAGAACGTGGTCTTCGGCATGTCCTTGGGCAGCTGTTTGGCCTTGGACTTGCCGAAGTTGAGGACTCGGTTGCCGCCGCCCTGGACGTTGTTCATCATCCACATGAGCAGCAGCAGGAGCAGGCCCAGCGGGATCAGGAAGATCAGGATCTGGGTGAGGAACGAGTCCTGGGTGACGCTGGTCTTGAACTCGGTCCCGGTCTTGGCGATCAGGGCCTCGTAGACCTGGGAGGTTGCCCCGGCCGGGTACTGCGCGAGGATCTGGGTGACCTGTTGCCCGTCGTGGTCGATCGGGTTGTTCAGGGTGAGCTTGAGTTGCTGTTCTTTGTCGCCGAGTTCGGCAACCTTGACGTTGCCCGCTTGGATCTGCGCGACGGCCTTCGACGTGGGCACCGAGGTGTAGCCACGCGTGTCGTCGAACAGCATGCTGAAGGCGAAGTAGATCAGCAACACCGCCACGATCCACAGCAGCGGGTTGCGAAGCAGGCGCTTGCGGTCCATTCACTTACGGCCGCGACGCGGCCTCCACCCTCCCTGACTTGCATGTGAGGGCAATGACGACCCATTACCCGGCCGGACGAGGCATTCCGGTCTCACCAGAGTACCGTCCGCACGGGCACCCTCACCGGGCGAAGTGCCGGCTTGGACGCCCATGGTTGACAACGTGGAGCCGCCGGGCATGGTTCCCGGCCGCTCAGCGCGCTGGCGCGGTCACCTCCGAGACCAGTTCCGCCACCCGGTGCCGGAAGGTGGGCGCGTCCGCGGGGGCCACGGTCACCCAGTCCTGCCCGTCGCGGCCGCGGCGCATGGTGCTCAGGTAGCGGCCAGAGGGCTTGTCGAACCAGGACAGCACCCGCCCGCGCTTGCGGCCACCCATCCGGTCACGGCTGGTGACCGCGATCTGGCCGCCCCGCAGGTTCGGCGACGACACCAGCCTGGCCAGCGCCTTCTTGGTGTCCTCGGCGGCGACGCCGTTGCCGCGCCCGCCGGCGGCGAACTCGGCCGCGGGCAGCGAGATGGAGGTCTCACTGCCGCGCGGCGCGCCCGGCAGCATCCCCACGACCTCGGTGACCAGGGCTTCCGCCCGGATCGGGGTGAGCAGCAGACCCCCGCCTGCCTGCACGGCCAGCACCCCGTCGCCACCGGCCACAGCGGCGAACGCGGCCACGGCGGGCCCGCCGACCTCGGGCAGGAACACCGAGTCGATCGCGATCTCCGGCCGCGCGATCAGCGCCAGCGACCGCTCGATGTGCGCCTCGACCCGACCGGTCCGGTCGAGCAGGCCGCGCTCACGCAGCTCCTCGTGGACGCGCCTGCGCAGCAGCGCCCGCTCGTCCACGGTCGCCCCGTGCGACCGGACCTCCAGCGGGTACGGCAGGTCACCCGCGCCAAGGGCCTCCCACAGGAAGTCCAGCGCCAGCGGACTCAGCGTCTCGGCTGCTCGCACGCTCATCGACCCACCTCCCCAGTCCAGTGCCCCCGCACGCCCACGCACTGTGTCAATGATTCCGCCGCGCGCTCGCTCACCGGGCCACCTCATCAGTCCGGCCGCCCCACACGCTCACGCACAGCGCCCACGATCCACCCGCACGCTCGCTCACCGGGCCACCTCGCCCATCCGGCCACAGCACACGCCCACGCGCGACGCCCACGAACCACCCGCAAGCTCACTCATGGGGCAGGCCACCTCGCCCACCCGGCCGTCCCGGGCGCCCACGCGCAGCGCCAACGTTCCACTTCCAGGCTCGCTCATGGAGCCACCCCACCAGCCCGGTGGCCGCGCGCGCTCACGCTCCGTGCCGACGATCCATCCGCGATTTCGCTCATTGGCCGATCACCGGGGGCGCGGTGATCTGGTCGGTGCCGAAGGTGTCCTCCGGGTCCGGCTCGATCAGGTAGGAGGGGCGCTGGTGCTCGGTGTCCTCGTCGCCCTGCCCGCGGCCGCCGCCTGCGCCCGCGCCCATGCCGGACGCGTTGCGCCCGCCGGTGCCCGCGCCCTGGCCCTGGCGGGCCCGCGCGGCTTCCTCGGCCGCGGTGAGACCGGGGCCACCGGGACGGCCACCGCGCCCGTCGGCGTCACCCGCGCTGAAAGCGCCCGCGCCACCGCGCGCGCCGAGCCCGGCGCCGCCGCGGCCACCCGCGCCGCCGACGCCGCCACCCGGCCCGAAGCCGCCGCGGCCACCGGCGAAGGGTCCGCCCCCGAAGCCGCCGCCCTGCCCGCTGAGGTTGGGGTTGGCCCCAGTGGCGGAATAGTTAGGCACATGCGTGGTGCTGCTCGGCGGCGTGTAGCCCGCCGCGTTGGTGCCGCTGGAGAGCCCGCCGGGAGTCTGCGCACCGGGAATCGACGGAGCGTGCGGAGTGTTCGGGGTGTGCCCACCCTGTCCGCCGGGCGTGAGGCCGGAGGGGCTGGTGTGGCCGGAGCCGCCGGGGGTCAGGTCGGCCCCGCCACCGGGCCCGTTGCGGTAATCGACCCCGCCGCCACCGCGGAACCCGCCGTCACCGCCCCCGCCCTCGATCCGGGTCTCCGGCGGCACGAAGGACGGCGTGGCCGAGTCGACGGCCGTCATCGCCTGGGTGTAGTTCTCCAGGTAGGTGACCTGCTCCTGCTTGACGGCCTTGGCCTCTTCCGCCTTCGCCGCCATGTCGGCCATACCCGCGATCGGGTTGGGGTTGGCCAGAGCCTTGTTCAACTCGGTCGACGCGTCGAACTCCACCGGCTGCGGCAGGTTCTTCACCGCCGCCGCTGCCGTCGCCTGCCGAGCCATGGCCGTGCCCATGTACTGCGCGGTGACCCCAGCCTGCCCGGCCTGTGCCGCCAGCGGCGTCAACGCCTGCCGCGCCGAGTCCGCGGCAGCGCCTTGCCAGGCGTGCTCCAATTTCGCGACCGCTTCGTAGAGCCGGTTCGCGGCCTCGACCAGCCGGTTGCCGCTCTCGTTGAAGCCCCGGCCAAGAGTGTCCGCGGTAGTGGGGTTGTTGATCTGGGTGGCAGCCGCGAACAGTTCGGTGCTCGTCCGGCTCGCCCAGTTCTGCGGCTGGACCACCCGGTCATCGCCCATCCGCACCTCGGGCGCGAGCTTCGCGGCCTGACTCGCGGCGATGCTGTGCTGAATCTCGTGACTCGTGGAGCGGTCTTCCTGCGGCATGTTCCGCTGGCCCCGCTGCACGTCTGCGGCGCGGTCGCCCGCGTACTCCTGGGTGCCGTACCGATGCTCTCCGCCGTTGGGCGCCATCTCTCCCCCTAGACCTGGACCTTGGGAATCACGATATTCGCTAGCTTTTGCGCCATGTCACAATCGTTGTACTTGCCCCTGCCGCCGGAGAGCAGAGCAATACCCGTTGCGAGGCTCGACTTCCCACCGTTGATCTTGGCGAGCACCTGGCAAGAACGAGTGCGAGTGTTCACCTGCAACACGGCAGGCAACCCCATGACCTCGATGTTGGTGTTGGTGATCCCCTCGCCAGTGCGGATCACTTCCACAGATGAGTCCGGCCCGAATTCAATCGCGACCACCATCTCACCGCGCCACTGGCATTGCGGATGGGCGGTTGAGCCGTTATAGGTGGGTGTCGGGTTCGCGGCGCCGAATTGAGCCACCTCGTCCGCGGTGAGCAATTCGCAGAGCTCGGCGTTGGTGAAGGTGGACTTCTTCACGGGAGCCGAGGACGTTGAGGGCGGTGAAGACGCAGAGGACGCGGTCGTCGGCTCAGCCGCGCTGGACTGGGTCGTCGGCGTGCCGGGCACGCCTGCCACGGGGTCACCGCAGCCTGCGGCGAGCAGGAGCGCGGACGACAGCAGCACCGCGCGTGCGAAATTTCGGGCCACGCTAGCTATCCCCTGTACTTGGCAGCGTTGCCTTGGTCGGTGTGCTGGTAGTTGGCGATGGCATGTTTGAGGGCGTTCTCCGCGGTCTCGATCTGCTCCATGAGTTTCGCGAGCACAGCGATGAGGGAGTCCTCCGACCCCTGGAAACGATCGACCGACTTGCGCGCCATGGCCTCGCCGACCGGATTCGCGCCCAACTCCACTTCTGCGTTACCCCAACCCATGCTATTGGCCAGGACTATCAACTCGTCGCGGACGCTGCCGATCTCGGTGAGAGCGGCTTGGGCGGCGTCCGGATCGATCGAGACCATGCCGCTGGCCGCAGCGCCAGCGAAGGCGCTGACGGCGGCGCCGATCCCACCACTCGAGTCGTACACGTTCGTCTCTCCCCTAGGTTCCCCAACGAGTTCCCCGACAGCCCCTGGCCAGGACTGCTGACCTTGCTCCGAGGCTAACGCACTTGACCACGCCCAGGGCAGAGATCAGCGCAACCTGTGGATAACTCGGCCGCCTGGCCTCAGGACGTGTAGACCCTGGGTTCCAGGGTGCCGATGTAGGGCAGGTCGCGGTAGCGCTCGGCGAAGTCGAGGCCGTAGCCGACGACGAACTCGTTGGGGATCTCGAAGCCGACGTACTTGACCGGGACCTCGACCTTGACCGCGTCCGGCTTGCGCAGCAGGGTGCAGACCTCCAGGGAGCGCGGGTTGCGCGAGGCGAGGTTCTTGAGCAGCCAGGACAGGGTGAGGCCGGAGTCGATGATGTCCTCGACGATGAGCACGTCGCGGCCCGCGATGTCGCGGTCGAGGTCCTTGAGGATCCGGACGACGCCGGAGGAGGACGTGGCCGAGCCGTAGGAGCTGACCGCCATGAACTCCAGTTGGACCGGGACGGGCAGGGCCCGGGCGAAGTCCGTCATGAACATGACCGCGCCCTTGAGGACGCCGACCAGGACCAGGTCGGCGCCGTTGTCCGGGTAGTCGTGCGCGACCTGCTTGGCAAGGTCCGCGATCTTCTCGTCGATCTGCTGCTCGGTGATGAGCACGGAGGCGATGTCGCCGTCGTACACGGTTCCCCTCTCAGGTTTCCGGACCTTCGCAGGTGAGCCTGCCATGCGCGCGGCGTGCCACCAAGCCGCCCGGCAGGGCCACTCCGCGCTGGCCCCGCCAGCGGCCGACTAGGTCGTCGGCGGCGCGCAGGTGGGCGTCGGTGAGTTCGGGCACGCCCGCCTCGGTGAGCCAGTGGCGCAGGACGCGTCTGCGCAGCGCGGGCGGGGCGTCGGCGAGGTCGGCGACGCGCAGTGTCACGCCGTCGCCTGCGCGGGCGCGCAGGTCGGCGGCGAGGTGGTCGAGGGCGGCGAGGTCGTCTTGGAGTTGGGCCGCGGTCCTGGCGAGGGCTTGGGCGACGCCGCCGTGCAGGACGTCTTCGAGCAGGGGCAGCACTTCGCGGCGGAGGCGGACGCGGGTGAAGCGCGGGTCTTCGTTGTGCGGGTCGCGCCAGGGGGCCAGGCCGAGGGCGGCGCAGGCCGCTTCCGTGGTGGCGCGGGCGACCGCGAGCAGCGGTCGCGCCCAGGGCGGGTCGATGGCGCGCATACCGGCGATGGAACGCGGGCCCGAGCCTCGGCCGAGGCCGAGCAGCACGGTCTCGGCCTGGTCGTCCAGGGTGTGGCCGAGCAGGACCAGGTGCGGGCCCGCGGCCGCGCGCAGGGCCGCGTACCGGGCGCGGCGGGCGGCCGCCTCCAGCCCGCCCGCGCCGCTGACCACGACCGGAAGGACGCGGACGTCGGCCAGCCCGAGCCCGGTGAGCTGGTCCGCTGCCCGCGCGGCGACGTCGGCCGATCCGGGTTGCAGGTTGTGGTCGACGATCAATCCGTCGACTCTTAGGCCGCTCTTAGTGCCGACGTGCTGTGCCGCCGCCGCTAACGCGAGAGAGTCAGCGCCGCCGGACACGGCTACCGCGATTCGGTCTTCCGGGCAGGCTTTCGCTAAGAGCGCGCGTACGGCCACACGGATCTCGGCGACCGCCGGATGGGGTTTGGTCCCACTCACGAGGGCGAGACGCGGCGCACCCACGCCTGCGGGTCGCTCAGCTCCGAGCGCAGCGGCAGGGTCTCCGGCGAGGTCCAGATCGTGTTGAACCGCTCCATGCCGATCTCGCCCACCACGTGCGCGGTGAACTTCGCGCCCACCGCGTACTGCTTCATCTTCGCGTCCACACCCAAGAGGCTGCGCAGAAGCCGGTCGAGCAGGCCGCCGCCGCGTCGGCGCACGGTGAAGCGCTCGCGGATGGTCGAGACGGTGGGCACGACCATCGGGCCGACAGCGTCCATCACGTGGTCGGCGTGGCCTTCCAGCAGCGTGGACAGCGCGATCAGCCGGTCGAACACCACGCGCTGGGCGGGCGACTGGAGCAGCTCCATCACGCCCATCGGCCCAGAGGACGCGGTCGGGTCCGGCTTGCCGCGCGCGGCCTTCAGCAGCTCGGGAAGCCGGGTGAGCGCGCTGTTGGCGCTGTCGTCGAGGCCGGAGATGAACGTCGAGACCTGGTTCTGGAAGTACTCGCGCAGCCACGGCACGGCGGTGAACTGCAACCGGTGGGTGCACTCGTGCAGGCAGACCCACATGCGGAAATCTTCCTGCGGCACGTCGAGGGCCTGGTGCGCGGCGACGATGTTGGGCGCGACCAGCAGCAGCCTGCCCGCGTCACCACCGCCGTCACCGTTGCCGAACGGGTCGTACTGGCCGAGCACCCGACTGCCCAGGTACGCCAGGACCATGCCCGCCTGCACGCCCGCGGTGCCCGCGAGGACGCCGCTGACGACCTTGCCGGGCCTGTTGGGCAGCGCGCCTGAGGTGAGTGTGGCGATGCTGTGCGCCGCCGCCCCGATCCAGCCGTCCCGGTCCACGACGTCGCCACCGAGCAGCGGCAGGCCTGCCCCAAGCCCGGTGAGGCCGCGCACGTGCGCCTCGGCTTCCGCGGTGACCTCCCGCAGCCTGGCCACGGTGTGCTCGGCCTCCTGCCGAGGCACCGACGGCCCCGGCCGGACCAGGCGCCGCGCGGTGGAGACCGCGAGGTCCCAGTCGACCGGCGAAACCCTGCCCGGTATGGCCACTTCCGCGCTCGTCGCCCCGTTCACATCCGCGACGCTACCGGAGCCGAGTGAACCTCACCGACAGCCGCACTGGCGCAGCGTCGCCGCGATGGTGTCCAGCGCGGGCTGCGCGGTGCCGGACTGCGAGCCATTGGACATCAGCGCGAACACCAGCAGCCTGCCGTCGGTGTCGAGGACCACGCCCGCCAGGGAGTTCACGCCGGACAGGGTGCCGGTCTTGGCCCTGACCCAGCCCTTGCCGCCCGCCGCGCCCGGCCCCTGGTAGCGCCCGGCGAGCGTCCCGCTGCCACCGGCGACCGGAAGCCCGCCCAGCAGCGGCCGCAGCTTCGCCGTGCGCGGGTCCTTCCCGTCCGGCGCGGCGGCGACCCGCAGCACGTCGGCGAGCAGCGCGGCCGACACCTTGTTCAGCACGGACATCCCGCTGCCGTCGCTCAACTCCAGGCTGCCGACGTCGAAGCCGTTGTCGCGCAGCGTGTCCGCGACGGCCTTGGTGCCGCCCGCGAACGAGGGCTCCTTCCCGGTGGCCCGCGCGACCTCGCGGATCAACGCCTCGGCGAGCACGTTGTCCGAGCGCTGCAACGTGGTGTCGACCAACTCCACGACCGGCGCCGACCGCACCTCGCCGAGCACCTTCGCGTCCGGCGCGGCCCGCACGGTCGCCTTCG
Source organism: Actinokineospora iranica (assembly GCF_900101685.1). Lineage (GTDB taxonomy): Bacteria > Actinomycetota > Actinomycetes > Mycobacteriales > Pseudonocardiaceae > Actinokineospora > Actinokineospora iranica. The sequence goes on along the minus strand of NZ_FMZZ01000019.1, from coordinate 53,284 downwards.
CGGGGACCGTCGCGCCGATCCGCTTGGCGAACTCCTCGGCGAGGGTGCGGGCCGGGTTGGCCGAGCGCGGCGACACCGCCTTGGTCGGGTCAGCCCGCCCGCCGTCGAGCATCGCGGGCACCATCGGCGCGATGTGCCCGGCCGCGACGTCGAGCGGGTCCCAGCCCTGGGCGGAGCTGTCGCCGGTGTAGCGGTCGAGGTCGAGCAGCACGGTGTCGACCGGCCCGGAGGCCTTGACCTGGGCGACCAGGTCGTCCAGGTGCGCGGCGCCGGGGAACACGGTGTTCTTGCCCGCGGGCAGCGAAGAGAGCGTCGGGTCGCCGCCGCCGATGATCACGACCGTGCCGGGTTTGTCACCGGCCACGACCCGGGTGGTCAGCTGGCTCGCGTGCGGCAAGACCAGCAGCGCGGCGGCGGAGGTCAAGATCTTCGTGGTGGACGCGGGGACCAGCGTGGTCTCCGCGTTCTGCGCGAAGAGGACCTCACCGGTAATCGGGTCTACCACCGCGCCGGTAAGCGTGCCGAGAGCCGGGTCGCTCACGGGGCCTGCGAGCGCTGACCGGACCCCGGCGGCGGTCGGCGCCGGAGCGTTGGCCCCGGGGCCGCGCAGCGCGGGCATGAACTGCACCGGAGCCCCAGGGGGCGCGGTGGCGACCGAGGACTCGCCACCGCCCAGGCCGAGCTTGGCGGCGAGCCCCGGCACCAGGAACACCGCCGCGGCGCCCACGGCGATCACCGCCACGACCGCCACCGCGACGAGCAGCCCCTTGCGCCGAGGCTCCTCGATCCGCTCCCGCGGCTCGACCCGCTCCGGCATGGCCCGCTCGTCCGACTCGTCGGCGGGCTCGCGGGGGATGGCGGGCAGGCTGATGACCTGGGTCCGCTCCGCGCCCCGCTCGGCCGTGTCCCCGCGGTTCGCCGAGTGGCCGTTGCCCAGGCCTGCCAACCCGGTGTCCGGCGCGTCCTGGCGGATGGTCGCGTGACCGTTGCTCCGGCCATCACGCGGAGCGCCCGACCCGTTCTCTGGGCTCCGCCCCGGCGTGGGCACATCCCGACGAGTGGCCGAATGGCCGTTGCCCTGACCATCAGCGGGCGGCGAGCCGCCGTCCGAGCCCTGCCCAGGCAGCCGACGGGTAGTCGAGTGACCGTCGCTGTCGGCGGCTGGTGGGCCGCCGGTTCCTGGTCCGCCCGGTCCGCTGCCGTCCCCTGGGCCGTTCGGGCCGACGAAGCCGACGGGCCGCGTGCGGTCGGCGGGCGTGCCGGGGCGCGGGGTGTTCGAGGGCAGGCCGTGGGGCCGGGGGCCGAGGGGTCCGCGCTGCGGCGGTCGGCCCGACGGGCCGGGGCGGATCGTCGGCGGCCGGAGGTTGCCGGGCGGACGACCACCGGTCGGTGGCCCGGTGTCCGGCCTGCGCGACGGTGGCACGGGCGGTTTGGGCGCGGGGACGGTGCTGCCCGCGTCGTCATCGAAGGGCCGCTCGGTGAAGCGGGTCGGAGCGTCATCGGTCCGGTCGACCGGCGCGGTGAAGCGGGTGGGCGGGTCGACCGGCGCGGTGTAGCGAGTCGGCGGCTCAAGGTCGTCGTCCGCCAGCTCCGACTCGGCGAACGGATCGACGGGCGCGGCGAACCGGGTCGGCGGATCGAAGCCGTCGTCATCCAGCTCGGCGAGACCGGAAGACGAATCCGCGGCAGAACCGACAGGCTCCGCGAACCGCGTCGGCGAATCGAAACCGTCGCCATCCAGCTCGGCGAGACCGGAAGACGAATCCGCGGCAAAACCGACAGGCTCCGCGAACCGCGTCGACGGATCAAAACCATCATCCGCCAGCTCGACAGGCTCGGCAGGCGACTCCACGAAACGGGTCGACGGCCCGAGGTCGTCGTCCTCCGGCTCGGCGAACCGGGTGGGCGAGTCCGCGTGATCAGCCACCGCCTCGGTGAACCGGGTCGGCTGATCGGCGGGCTCGGGGAAGAGCGTCAGCGCGTTGTCGGTGTCCGCGAACTGAACGGGCGAGTCGACGGAGCCCGCTGGTGAGTCCACAGGGGTGGGTCGGGTGAACTCGTCGGTCGCACCGGCATCGGAGTCGGCGGGCGAATCGGTGACGGGGTCGACCGGTGACGCGAAGAGGGTTAGCGGCTCGGCAGTGCTGTCCGCCGATTCCTGGTAGCTCGACCAGGAATCGGCGGGCTCGCTTTCCTGCTCGTCGGAAAGCGTTGGCTGCTCATCGGGTTCGGGCTCTGGTTCCGGCGAAGAATCCGCTGGGTCAGCGCTGCCCTCCTGGACGGTGGGAACGGTCGCCGAGATGGTCTCCGCGCTTGCGGAAGGCGCTGCGGGCTCGGACTCGGCAGTCGGCTGCTCCGGATCGACCGAAGACTCCGGCTCGCCACTGGGCGAAACCTCGGGTTCAGCCGAGGACGCGGTCGCAAGCTCGGTAGTGCGCTCGGGATCGGCAGCGGCCTCCGGCGCGGATTCGACCGACACGACCGCCGCCAGATCGGCGGAAAGCTCCGAGTCCGGCTCACGGTCGTCCTCGACCGACACGGGTTCGCCGTCGTTCGACACGTCGGCGGCGGGCTCGCCACTGTCGACGGGCGTCTCGGGTTCTGCCGGGGTCTCGGGCTCGGCAGGCCGCTCCGGCTCGCCAGACACCGACTCGGCGGACAACGCCTCCGCGGTGTCCGACTCGGCGGGCGGCGGCTCGGCCTGGTCCGCCTCGGCAGACACCGACTCAGCGGAACCCGGCTCAGCGGAGGCCTGCTCGGCAAAGACCGGCGCGGCGGACTCCGACGCGGCTGAACCTGACTCAGCAGGCATCCGCTCGGCAGACCCGGCAGACGCCGAAGGCGTCGACTCAGCGGACACCGGCTCCGCTGAGTCCGACTCGACTGAGTCCGGCTCGGCAGGCATTCGCTCAGCGGGTTCGGCAGGCGTCCGCTCAGCAGACTCAGCGGGCGCTTGCTCCGCGGACCCGGCAGAGACCTCGGCGGGCGTCCGCTCGGCGGACTCCGACTCGACGGACTCCGACTCCGCCGAACCTGACTCAGCAGGCACCCGCTCGACAGACCCAGCAGGTGCCAGCTCGGCAGCCTCGGCGGCCACCGATTCGGCAGGCACCCGCTCGGCGACTTCGGCAAACACCGATTCGGCAGACGCCAACTCGGCAGGTGCCCGCTCAGCAGACTCGGCAGGTGCCAGCTCGGCAGCCTCGGCGGCCACCGATTCGGCGGGCGCCCGCTCAACAGACTCGACGGGCGCCCGCTCGGCAGGCTCGGAAGGTGCCGGCTCGGCTGGTGCCCGCTCGGCGGAGGCCTGCTCGGCGGGAGTCGAATCCTCCGCGTCCGTGGCCTGCGGTGTCTCGGGGGCGTCGGCGGAATCCGCTGAGTCCGGGTCGTCGGCTTCGGTGGTGGGCCAAGGGGGCTCGGCAGGTTCACCCGGCTGGGTGGTGGCGGTTTCGGGCGTGTCGCGGGCCTCGGCGACGTGGGCCTCGTCACGTATCGCCAGCGGCGACGGTGTCGCAGGCTCGTCCGGGTCGGGCGGCGCGGATTCGTCGTCGTCCTGGGCGGGCCAGAGCGCCTCGTCCGCCACGGGCCAGGCTGGGGTCGCGTCGTCCACGGTGGGTGGACGTTTGCCCTGGTCACCAGGTTGCCCCGGCACCGTGTCCTGATCTTGCCCGACGGGCTGGTCCTGCTCGGGCACGCGTCTTCCTCCCCTGGCAGCGGTCGAACGTCACACCCGTCGCCGTCGGTATCGGTGCGGGGTTCCGCAATGCCGTGGTCCACACTAGTGCCGTAACGAGGACAGCCGAGAGGAGCGAGGGACGGCGTGGAGTTCGACGTCACCATCGAGATCCCCAAGGGGAATCGCAACAAGTACGAAATGGATCACGAGACGGGGCGCATCAAACTCGACCGCACCCTCTTCACGGCGACCCAGTACCCGGCCGACTACGGCTTCGTGGACAACACCCTCGGCGAGGACGGCGACCCGCTCGACGCGCTGGTCCTGGTGATGGAGCCGACGTTCCCGGGCTGCCTGATCCGCTCGCGCGCCATCGGCATGTTCCGGATGACCGACGAGAAGGGCGGCGACGACAAGGTCCTCTGTGTCCCGTCGCACGACCCGCGCACCGAGCACCTGCGCGACATCCACCACCTGGCGGAGTACCACCGCCTGGAGATCCAGCACTTCTTCGAGGTCTACAAGGACCTGGAGCCCGGCAAGAGCGTCGAGGGCGCGAGCTGGGTTGGTCGGGTCGAGGCCGAGGCCGAGATCCAGCGGTCTTACGACCGGCTCAAGGAGTCGGGTCTCACCCTGCACTGAAGTCATGGCACGGCGAACGCCCCACACCGGGACGGTGTGGGGCGTTTGGTTTATGTGCGGGTCCACCGCAGGATGCCGACAGCGTCGACGTCGGCCCGGTAGCGACCGGCGAGGGGGCCCTTACCGTCGAGCAGGTCAGCGGTTTGCTCGACCAGGTCGGTAAGCGTCGCGGGGAGCGGTTCGAGGGGGCCTTCCTCCGGGTACTGGCCGAGGCCCTGCTCGTCGAGGAAGAGCAGCGCGGTGGCGTCGCGGGCCACCGGGACGTACCGCCCCTGCGCGGTGTCGCACGCGGTGCCGACGGTGGCGAGGATGTCGCGGACGGAGAGCAGGTCGTAGGACGGCGGCAGGGTGAACCCGCCGGAGCGGGTGCCGTTGTGCCGTTTGAGCGTGGCGACGAGTTCCGGCGGCAGCATGACCCCGATGTCGCGTTGCAGGGTCACCAGGTCGGCGTCGGTGGCGGCGCGGTTCCAGGCGGCCGAGGTGGCGGGGGCGTGGCGCAGCAGCCAGCCGTCGACGCGGTCCCAGGCGAGGGTGAGGCGGGCGGCGACGTCGGGCGGCGGCTGGGTCAGGGTGACCGGCCCCTCGCATCCGGCCGCGCCGGTGGGGGTCTCGGCGGTGGGGGTCGGCTGCGCGGCGTCGCGGTCTCGGACGATGCCGACCGACAGCGCCAGGGCGATCACCAGACCGCCCACGAGGAAGATCGCCAGCACGACACGCACGCTTCACCCCCGAGTGTTTCGGTCTCAAGGATGACAGACGGTGCGGGCGAACGGCCCCGCGCTGGTGGGCGCGGGGCCGTTCGGCTGATCGGTCAGCGCAGGGCTGGCTCGGGCGCCTGGTCGGCTCCGGCCGCCTCGTCGGCGACGCGCTCGATGCCGGACTTGGTCGAGAGCGGCACCTCCTTGAGCAGCCAGATCAGCGCGAACGCGATCAGGGTCACGAACCCGCCGACCATGAACACCGTGTCGAGCGAGCTGGAGAACCCGGTCAGGATCGGCCGGGCCAGCGTCGGGTCGATGGTGTTCAGGAACGACGTGTCGTTCAGGTCGATCCCGCCGCTGAGGCTCTGCGCGAACTGGGGGTTCTGCGCGAGCGCCGCGGTGAACGCCGCGTCGCCGCGGGCCGAGGCGATCGCGTCGTTGATGCGGTCGCCGACCACGGTGAACAGGATCGACAGGAACACCGCTGTGCCGACCGTGCCGCCGATGGACCGGAAGAAGGTCGCCGACGATGTCGCCACGCCCATGTCCTTGACCGGCACGTCGTTCTGGATGGCCAGGATCAGGGTCTGCATGCACAGGCCGAGCCCGGCGCCTGCCAGCACCATGATCAGCATGGTCGACCACAGTGGAGTGTCGACGCCGATCTGGGCGAACAGGAACAACGCGCCTGCCATCGCGGCCAGACCGACGATCGGGTAGACGCGGTAGCGTCCGGTCTTGGAGATCAGCGCCCCACTGCCCATGGCCGCGGCGAGGATGCCGAAGGTGAGCGGCAGGGTCATCAGGCCGGACTCGGTCGGCGATGCGCCCTTGACGATCTGCAGGTACAGCGGCAGCGACATCATCATGCCGAACATGCCGACGCCGAGGATGAAGTTGACGACGTTGGTCAGGGCGAAGGTGGAGCGGCGGAACAGCCGCAGCGGCAGCAGCGCCGCGTCGCCCATCCGCTTCTGCACGAAGACGAACACCACGAGCCCCACGACCCCGACGACGTACATGGTGAGCGCGCGCCCGGAGCCCCAGCCCCATTCCCGGCCCTGTTCGGCCACGACCAGCAGCGGGACCAGGCCGACGGTGAGCGAGATGGCGCCCCAGTAGTCGACCTTCTGCGGGACCTTGCGGTGCGGGACGTTGAGGTAGCGGGCGACGACCGCCAGCGCGACCAGCGCGATCGGCACGTTCAGCAGGAACACCCAGCGCCAGCCCTCGATGCCCGCGAAGTCGCTCAGGCCCGCGAAGAACCCGCCGACGACCGGACCGGCCACACTGGACAGCCCCCAGACGCCCATGAAGTAGCCCTGGTACTTGCTGCGCTCCCGCGGCGAGACCAGGTCGGCGATGATCGCCAGCGCCAGCGACATGAGACCGCCCGCGCCCAGGCCCTGCACCGCGCGGTAAGCGGCAAGCTCGTACATCGTGTTCGCGATGCCGGACAGCACCGATCCCACGAGGAAGAACGAGATCGCGGTCAGGTACATCGGCTTGCGCCCGAAGATGTCGGACAGCTTGCCGTAGAGCGGGGTGGAGATGGTCGCGGTGATCAGGTAGGCCGTGGTGGCCCAGGCCTGGATGGTCTGGCCGTTGAGCTGGTCGGCGATGGTCTTCATCGCCGAGGCCATGATCGTCTGGTCGAGCGCGGCGAGCAGCATTCCCAGCAGCAGGCCGGATAGGACGGTCATGATCTGCCGGTGGCTCAGCTGCCCTGGTGCGGCATCCGAAACCGGTGCTGACATCAATGTCCCCCTTCGGAACGCGCCGATCTGGCGCATTCGGTGATCAGCGTGGGCATGTGTTTCTCGTGGTCGGCGAGGAACCGCTCGAACAGCCCGACGAAGGTGTCGAGGTCGGCGGGGTCCCAGTGGCCGACCATGCGGGCCAGCGAGAGCGCGAACCGGGCGCGTTGCTCCTCAAGCAGGGCCATGCCCGCCGGGGTGACGGCGAGCAGGCTGGCGCGGCCGTCCTCGGGGTCGGCGCGGCGTTCGAGGAGCCCGTCCTTGACCATGGCCGCCACCTGGCGGCTCACGGTCGACGGGTCGGAGTGGACGGCGCCCGCGAGCGCGCTGGAGCGGCTCGGGCCCAGCGCGACGAGAGTCTTGAGCAGGACGATCGAGGAGCGGTCCACGCCCGCTTTGCTCATCCGGGCGGCGACAGTGGCCTGTTGCTTGCCGAAGGCGAACAGGACCGACGCGAGGCGCTGGCCCTTCTCGATGTCTTCCTGACTGAGATCGGCAGCGGGCGCGTCACCCGATGGCGCCCAGTGTGGCGCGACCATGCGACCTCCGAGTTGCGTGCATCATCCAATTAGTTGGTCGATACAAGCATGCGCTTTTTGGGGGTCGCGCAGCAACTCAATTACCTGTGACCCGGCCCCCACCACGCGCAGTGCCCCGGCGCTCACCGAGCGCCGGGGCACTGTCTTACATCGGTCAATCCAGCCTTACATCGGTCAATCCAGCCTTACGTCGGTCGATTCAGCCGGTCAGGCCCAGCCGGGCATCGGGTAAGCGGCGAGCAGCTCGCGCACCTCGGCGGCCACCTTCTCGATCTCGGCCTCATCGTCCACCGCGCTCACCACCCGGTCGATCCACTGGGCGATCCGCGGCATCTGCTCGACGCCCAGGCCGCGGGTCGTGATCGCCCCGGTGCCCAGGCGGATGCCCGACGGGTCGAACGGCTTGCGCGGGTCGAACGGCACGGTGTTGTAGTTAACCTCGATGCCCGCGCGGTCCAGCGCCTGCGCGGCGGGCTTACCGCCGACGCCCTTACTGGTCACGTCGACCAGAACGAGATGGTTGTCCGTGCCGCCGGTAACCAGGTCGAACCCGCGCTCGGACAGCGCTGCCGCCAGCGCCTTGGCGTTGGCGACGATGTTCGCGGCGTACTCGCGGAAGTCGGGCCGGGCCGCCTCGCCGAGCGCGACCGCGATGGCGGCGGTGGTGTGGTTGTGCGGGCCGCCCTGCAGGCCGGGGAAGACGGCCTTGTCCAGCGGCTTGGCGAACTCGGCGTCGGACATCAGCATCGCGCCGCGCGGACCGCGCAGGGTCTTGTGGGTCGTGGTGGAGATGATCCGCGCGTGCCCGACCGGCGACGGGTGCGCCCCGCCCGCGACCAGGCCCGCGATGTGCGCGATGTCGGCGACGAGCACCGCGTCGACCTCGCGGGCGATCTCGGCGAACCCGGCGAAGTCGATCGTGCGCGGGATGGCGGTGCCGCCGCAGAAGATCAGCTTGGGCCGCTCGGCGCGCGCGAGGTCGCGCACCTCGTCCAGGTCGACGCGGCCGGTGTCCTTGCGCACGCCGTATTGCACGGAGCGGAACCACTTGCCGGTCGCGGACACGCTCCAGCCGTGCGTCAGGTGGCCGCCCGCGGGCAGCGCCATGCCCATGACGGTGTCGCCCGGGTTGGCCAGCGCCAGGTAGACGGCGAGGTTGGCGGGCGAACCCGAGTACGGCTGCACGTTGGCGTGGTCGACGCCGAAGAGGGCCTTGGCGCGCTCGACGGCCAGCGTCTCCACCTGGTCGACGACCTGCTGACCCTCGTAGTAGCGCTTACCGGCGTAGCCCTCGGAGTACTTGTTGGTCAGCACCGTGCCGGTGGCCTCCAGCACGGCGGTGGAGACGTAGTTCTCGGAGGCGATCAGGCGGACCGTGTCGAACTGGCGGCGGGCCTCCCCCTCGACCAGGGCGGCGACCTCGGGGTCGCTGGCGGCGAGGTGCGGGACGGCTGGCTGGTGCATGGCGGTCTCCTCGGGAGCGTGCGGCGTCCATCGGCCGGGAGCACCCAGGCGTCCGGTGCCTCATCCGCTCTCGCCGCTCCCCGGTGGTTATGCCCACCCGAACACGCCAGTCACGACTCGGCGACAGCATAACATCTTGACCAGAATAAGTTACTGACGAGTAATGTGCGCGGCATGAGCACTGACTACGGCTGGGTCGCCGACATGATGAAGAAGACCGTCCCCTGGGTGGCGACGGCGGGCGTGGAGTTCACCGAGGTCGCGGCGGACCGGGTGGTGTGCAGGCTGCCCGACGTCGAGGGGCAGCGCAACCACGTCGGCGGGCCGCACGCCGCGGTGATGTTCGGGCTGGCGGAGACCGCGTCCGGGGCGGTCGGACTGGCCTCGTTCGCCGCGGAACTGGGCCGGGCGACGCCGCTGGTGGTCACCTCCGAGATCCGCTACCGCAAGCTCGCCCTGGGCCCGCTGACCGCGGCGGCGGTGCTGACCAGGCCCGCCGCCGAGGTCATCGCCGAACTCGACGCGGGAACCCGCCCGGAGTTCGCCGTGGAGTGCACGATCCGCGACGCGCACGGCGTGACCACCGCCGAGATGACCGTCGTCTGGACACTGCGACCGAACAAGGCCAAACAAGAGGCTTAAGAGCGCCTACCGGGACGCGGTAGCGCCAACGCCGCGTCGACTTCCACATGCGCCTCGGGGTGCTCGGCCCACCACCGGGCGTAGGTCGGGTTGCGGTCGACGATCGACCGGTAAGCATGGGCGACACACGCGAAGACCTCGTGCGCGCGACCGCGAAGAACGCCGTCGAGACGCGTCACCAGAACGACCGGTAAGCGCAAGACGGCCCCGCGTAAGGGCCGGATGACGAAACCGGGACCGCCCAGGGACGCGGGCTGCGCCAGGCAGACCGCCCCCGCCGCGGCGAGGGCCATGGCGGTTCGGCTCTCGGTGACGTGGTGGGTGACCCTCGGCGTGAAGCCCGCCTTCTCACAGGCCGCCCGCAGCCGCAGCCGCATCGGGTCCTGGTCGGGCGGCGGGACGACCCAGTCCAGGTCGGCCAGGTCGGCGAGGTCCACCTCCGGCCTGGCCGCCAGCGGGCTGTCGGAGCTCAACGCGACGAACTGCGGCTCCTCGACGATCGTGCGGACCTCGACATCGCCCAGCGGCCGGTGCTCCATGCCGTCGAACCGCTCGAACACCGCCAGGTCGGCCTGCTTGGACACGATCAGGTCCAGCAGCGCGGGCCCGGAGGTGTCGATCTCGGTGCGCACCCCCGTGCACCGCACCCACGCCCGCACCTCGGCGATCAGGGCGCTGGCGAACAGCATCGGGCTCGCCGCGACCACCAGCGGCGCCCCGGGCGGGTTGCGGGTGTGCGTGCGCGCCGAGGCGACCAGGGCCGCCATGTCGTCCAGCACGACCCGCGCCGAGCGCACGACGCTGCGGCCCAGCTCGGTCGGCAGGCTCCCGTTGGACGAGCGGCGGAACAGCTCCCCGCCCACCAGGCGCTCGATAGACCTCAGCTGCGCGGTAAGAGCGGGCTGGGTGACCCCGAGCCTGCCAGCCGCCTTGGACACGCTTCCCTCGTCGGCGATCGCGCAGATCGCCCGCAGGTGGCGAAGCTCAAGTTCAGGCATAGGGGCACTTGATACCCGCTGTGCCAAGACGGTGGCTATGGGCGAGGTCTCCGTGATCGGCAACCGGTTCCCCCGCGTCGTTCACCGGCCGTCTCCTCCTGGGTAACGCGTCCTAGGTAACGCGGATCAACGCCGCCCCGGCAAGCACGAAGAAGACGAGCACGACAAGCGTGCTCGAACTACCGCTGGTCGAACTGGTGACGATCTGGTCGACGGCGCCGGTCAGCACGATGCCGCACTCGGCGGTCACCACGTGCCTGCCGGGCTCGACCCGGGCGAACTCGACCCGCGCGGTGAACCGGCCCGTGCCGTCGGACACGGCCTCGCCGACCTTCTCGCCACCCGAGGTGAGCACGACCGGATGGTTGGGTGCGCAGCCATCGCCGGTGGCCGAGAGCGAGTCGCCGGGCTGGAGGCTCTCGCGGTCGAGTTCGAGGTCGCCCTCGGGCCGCGCGGTGGTCTGCGCGGTGGTGCTCGGCGCGGTGGTGGCCTGCGGCGGCGTGTCGGAAGTGGTCGAGGTGGTGCTGTCCGTGGTTGTTGTTGTCGTGCTGGTTGTCGTCGTGCTGGTCGAGGACGTCGTTGTGGGCCGCGAACGGGTAGTGGTGGTCACGGGCGGCCGGGTGGTGGTCACCGGCGTGCCAGGGGTCACTACCGGCTTGCTGGTAGTGGTGACCGGCGGACTGGTGACCGTGGTGGGCGGCGGCGTGACCTCGAAGGTCGCGCGCAAGAACGGGTCGTTGTCGCACGCCACGTCCACCGCGTAGACACCCGGCTTGGCCGACTCCGGGACCGTCCCGGTGGCCGACGTGCCGGTCGCCGACGCGATCGCGGTGCCCGACCAGCGCAGCTGGACCACCCGGCAGGGCGCCCCCTTCGGCCAGGTCGCGGTGAACGCGCTCCCTGTCGGCCCCTTGTCCGGGCTCAGGGTGAGCGACTGCGCCGAGGCGGGGGTCACCGCTAACAGCGCGAGCAGTGCGAACAGCGCGGCAATGCCCGCAACGCCCCTGCCTCCGATGCGTCCAACAGTGCGCACAGCCACTTCCCTCGTCCGATGGAACGCCCCGGCAAGTATCGACTCGCTGTAGCATTCCGCCTCAATCGGGCCCGCTTCACTCGGGAGTTCTCCCATGGGACGTCTTATCGCCGCGGCGGTTGCCCTAGTGGCCACCGTCCTGGTGCTCAACGCGGCGCCTGCCTCCGCGCAGGAGTCCGACGAGCCACTCAGAGTCACCGTCACTGTGGACGGTGCGGACATCACCGGACGCACGGTCGAACTGGACCCGGGCAAGCCCGCCGAGCTGTCGATAACCGCGGTCAACCCGGGCTCGGCGCCGGTGAAGGTGCGCCTGGTCCGGGTCTCCGGGGTCGCGTTGGCACTCACCTTCTACGCCTACGACACGACGCTGCCGTTCGAGGTGCCCGCGCGCGGGCAGACGGTCCGGACGTTCCCCTTGGACGTGCGCGACCTTGACGGCCAGGCGATCGGGCTGCTGCCGACATCGGTCGAACTGCTTTCCGAGGACCGGACAGCACTCGGCGGGGCGAGCACAGTGGCCGACGTGCGCGGCTCTTACTGGTCGGTCTACGGGGTGTTCGGCCTGGCGTTGGTCGTGCTTACCGCGGTCACGTGGGCAGGCGCCCTGCTCGCCCTCGCGCGCCACCGGCTGTCGCGGAACCGGTTCCGCCGCGCGCTGCGGTTCCTGCCCGCGGGCGTGGGGACCGGCCTGGTCGCGGTCGTGACGCTGTCGGTGCTGCGGCTCGTGCCGCCGGAGCCCGCCGTGGAGATCCCGATCGTGCTGGGCGCGGCGGTGATCGCGCTGCTGCTCGGCTTCCTGACCCCGCACCCGACACCGGCCGGACCACCCGCGCCCGCCGACCAGGGCGACCGGACCGTGGACGTGTCCACCCAGTACATCGGAGTCCAGGGGTCGACCGGATGACCACGCCCACCGGGCTCGCCGCGGCGCTGCCGCAGTACGTCGTCGGCCAGAAGATCGGCTCTGGCGGCATGGGGGTCGTGTTCGAGGGCACCCACCGCTCGCTCGGGCGCGCCGTGGCGATCAAGCAGCTGCCCGCGAACCTGGTCGGCGACCCGGAGGTCAACGCGCGCTTCGACCGGGAGGCGCGGGTGCTGGCCAGTCTCGACCACCCGCACATCGTGCCGGTCTACGACTATGTGCAGACCGGTCAGGACAACCTGCTGGTGATGGAGAAGCTAGACGGCGGCACGGTCTATGACGCTTTCCACGGCGCGGGTCTGACCGGTGAGCAGTCGTGCGCGATCGCGCTGGCGATGCTGGGCGGGCTGCACGCCGCGCACGTGGCGGGCGTCCTGCACCTGGACGTCAAGCCGAAGAACCTGCTGTTCACCTCCGCCGGGGTCATGAAGGTGGCCGACTTCGGCATCGCGCAGGTGGTCAGCGAGGGTGCGACGATGGTCACGCACGCGGGCGAGGTGCTGGGCACGCCCGCCTACATCGCGCCGGAACAGGCGATGGGCAACCCGCTCTCACCGGCCGCGGACGTCTACGCGGCCGGGACAGTCCTCTATGAACTCTTGTGCGGAGACCTTCCGTACGACCGCACACGCGGCGCGGTAAGCATGATGCGCCAACGTATCTTCACCGACCCGCAGCCGCTGCCGCGCGTCCCGGAGCCGCTGTCCACAGTGGTCATGCGCAGCCTGGCCCGCGACCCGCAACAGCGCTACCGGGACGCCGAGGCGTTCGCCGTCGACCTCAGCGCGGCCGCGACCGCGGTGTTCGGCCCCCGCTGGCTGGAACGCTCGGGCGTGCCGGTCCACTTGGCCCCCAGGGTGACCGGCGCGATCGCCCAGCAGGCCAACCGGCAGCCGGACGCGCCCACCGTGGTCTCCCCGCCCGTGCGCGGCCTCGTCCCGGAGCCGACCCGCACGTTCCGGGCCGACGACCTGCGCGGCAAGGCGTTGCGCCCGGCGAGCGAGTTGCTGCGCACCGGTCCGTCGCCGCTGTGGCCGGGTCTGGTCGCGGCGCTGGCGCTGATCGTGCTGGTGGTAGTGCCGTTCACCGCTCCCAAGACCCTGGACCACGATCCGACAGGCCTAACCGTCAACGGACAGCAAGTCACCAACGGCAAGCCGGTCGAGGTCGACCTGAGCGCGCCGATCGCCATTTCCGGGGCCAGTACGGACAAGGGGCCGACGGTTGTCCACTTCGCGGTAAGCGCGGCCGAAGTGCCGCTGGGCACGGTTCTACTGGAAAACGTGATCCCGAAGAACGGCGCTTTCCAGGCGAGCGTTAAGCCGCAGGCGCTAATGCGCTGGCTGGTAGGCGGCGCGGCCACCGGCGAGGTGCGGGTCGGCGACGGGCAGCCGCAGCGGTTCACCCTGGTCTCGCCGCAGCACCCGATGGCCAGCGTGATGGGCACGGGCAGCCTGCTGCTCGGCCTGTTCGCCATGGCCTACCTCGAATCAGTCATGCGCACCCTGCGCCGCGGCCACCGACGGCCTGCGGCCCCGATCACCGCCATGCCGCTGGGCGCGCTGTTCGGCGCGGCGACGTGGCTGCTGATCTCGGCGCTCACAACCACCGAGCCGTCAGCGACACACGCCATCGGCTGCGCCGCGGTCGGCGCGATCGCGGCAAGCTGCCTAGTGCTCGCGACAGCGTGGTCCGCGCGCCGTTAAGAGAGACAACTAGGCCAACCGATAGCCGTGCTATCACCACCGAACGGGACACGCTTCCGCCAGAAGAGTGACACACGGTCGAGTCGGGTAACGGTATGTAGCGATCCACTCGATGTCCCCCGCACAGGGAAACACGAGGGGAATCCAGATGACCTCCACACAGGGCGGTTTCAGACAACGCTGGCGCGACGCGCCCCGCTGGCAGCGCATCACCGCGACGATCATCGCGGTGTTCGTCGTTCTGTTCATCTTGGCGGGCATCTTCGGCGAAGAGAAGAAACCGGTGGCGTCGCCCGTACCCCCGGCCGCGGAACCCACAACCACCACCAGTGCGACGACCACGACAACCACGGCCCCACCCGAGCCACCCCAAGCCGTGGTGACCGAGGTGCTCGACGCCCGAACCGTCCTGACGTCGACCGGCGAACAGATCCAGCTCACCAGCCTCACGGCCACGGGCCAATGCTGGCAGGACGCGGCGATCAGGTTCGCCAAGGAAACGCTGACCGGCAAAGAGATCCTGACCGGAGCCCCCGGCACGCTGGTGCTGGCCGACGGCACGGACTTCGCGACAATGGCGGTCAGCAGCGGCATGGCCAAGGCCGCGGCAGGCGCGTCGGCCGGGCTGGTGACTGCCCAGGCGGCCGCGAAGAACGCCGCCGCGGGCCTGTGGGGCGCGCCCTGCCTCGGCGCGGACGTGCTCGCGCCCCCGCCCGCCCCCAAGACCACGCCCCCGGTGGCGCCCCCGCCCCCACCTCCCGCCGCGACCCCGGAACCGGAACCCGAGCCGGAACGCGCCGCCGCCTACTACAAGAACTGCACGGAAGCCCGCGCCGCGGGCGCCGCCCCCATCCAGCGAGGCGAACCCGGCTACCGGTCAGCGCTGGACCGTGACAACGACGGCGTGGCCTGCGACAGCTAGGCCCTGTCTCCTAGGCCAGCCGGTAGCGCAGGCTGTCGATCTGGTCTTGCCGTATCTGCTCCAGGGTGATCGCCGGGTCGCCGATGTGCGCGTGCACGATCTCGGCGGGATCTGGCTGGGCCGACGCGTCCAGCCAGGTCTCCGGCTGCCACACCTTGGAGCGGACAAACGCCTTGGGGCAGTGCGTGAACACCTCTTCCGGCTCCACGACCAACGCGGCGCGCGGCGGTTTGCCCACCGCCGTCAACGACGCGAGCAACTCCGGCCGCGTGGACACGCACGCGCGCCCGTTCACCCGAAGCGTCTGCCCCCGCCCGGGAATCAGGAAGATCAGCCCGGCCCGCCCGGTGGCCACCACGTTCTGAAGCGTGTCGATCCGCCGGTTCCCCGTGGCGTCCGGCACGACCACGGTCCCCTCGGCCAGCACCGACACGAACCCCGGCGGCCCACCCCGCGGCGTCACGTCACACCGCCCCCGCGCGTCCGCACTGGCCACGAACACGATCGGCGAACACGCCACGAACTCCCGGGCCAGGTCGTCCACCAGGTCGATCTGCTTGGCTTTGGCGTTGGCCGACTGCTCGGGGTAGATCTCCCGCAACTCGTCCACAGAGCCGATCGCGTCGGCGAAGAGGTCTTTGGTCACCAACCGACGCTACCGGCGCACACCACAGAGAATCCGCTGATATTCAAGGTGACGCACGTCGATTCGATGCCCCGGCCGCCGAGTCAACGTCGCCAAGCGAACTCGGCCAGCAGCGGGCCTACCTCGTCGCGGAACTTGGTCCATCGGTGCAGCCGCTCTTCCTGACCCAGCGCCCAAAGCAACGCCACCGGCTGGTGCGGCGACGGAACGCTCTGCCTGGCGTAAACCCGCAACCGCTCGAAGCGCGACACCACATCCACCCGGTCCACTCCCGAAACCTACCGATCCGTGCTACGAAACGGCATGGATTCCTTAGGCCCGGACTCCGCCACCTGGCGCGTGATGGCGGATGTCCGCACAGCCCTATGCAGTGGCCGCGCGCTGTTGATGCAGGTGTCCCACCCCGCGGTGGGCGCTGCTGTGGCCAAGTTCTCCGACTTCCGGACAAACCCCTGGCCACGCCTGTGGGGGACGGTGAACTCGGCGTTCATCCTGACCTTCGGCGGCCCGCAGTCGGACCACGAGGCCCGGCGCCTGCGCGCCCTCCACCGCACCATCCACGGTGTCGACGCCTCCGGCCGCCGCTACCACGCGCTGAACCCGGAGAACTACTTCTGGGTCCACGCCACCCTGCTCGACTCGGCCATCGCGGCCTGGCGCCACTTCGCCACCCCGGTCACCGACGAGGAGCGCCTCTACGCGGAATGGCGTTCCCTGGGCGCCCGCTTGGGCATCCCGCCCCGCACCACACCCGCGACCTACGCCGATTTCCGCGCCTACGTCGACGACATGACCGCCACAGCCCTCACCAACACCCGGTCAGCCCAAGAAGTCCTGCACGCCCTGACCGGCGACGTCCCGCCTCCGCTCCCCCGGTTCCCCCTCTGGGACCGCCTGATGCCCCGCCTGGGCACCCACCTGACCCGCCTGACCCTGGGCACCCTGCCCCACCCGCTGCGCGAGAAGCTGAACGTCCCCTGGACCTCGTCCGACGCCCTGCGCTTCGCCCGCCAAGCCGACCGCATCCGCGCCACGGTCTCGGCCCTCCCCCGCTGGGCGCGCCAATACCCCGGCGCCACCTACGCTTTCCGCCACCCGATGCCGAGCCCCTACCCGACGGACTGACCGCGTTCGAGACAAAGGCAGCGCAAACACAAAGGCTGAAAGGCTTCGCTCGATTGGCCTGCCCCAGACACCTGGACAACGACAGAGCCCTGGTCGCCCCGCCACTGGCTCCATGCGGAGCGGGCGAAGGCAACCAGGGCTCTGACCTGCGAGCCGCCTAAGGGAATCGAACCCTTGACCTATTCATTACGAGTGAATCGCTCTGGCCGACTGAGCTAAGGCGGCGTGGCCGTGGACAAGTGTAGCGGGCCGCTGGGCGTCACCGGCAAGGGCCACCGTCGTTGGACGGGTAGGTGCTGTGGCGGGAGGGGCGGGATCATGCCGAGACGACTGCCTGTGGTGTTGGTCACCGGGTCGGTGTTGGCGTTGTGGGCGGCTCCCGCGGCCGCTCAGGTGGCGACGACGCCGGTGCCGCCGCCCGCGAATCCGAGCGCGCCGCCCGCGTCGGCTCCGGTGGGGCCGCGGCCGTTGGGGCGGGCGGTCGGGGATGCGGGGACCGGGTTGGCGGTGGTCCGGGTGCTGCCGAACTCCGCTCCCACCAAGACGATCATGCCGGGGGCCGGGGACAAGCTGCCGCGGCAGCCCGCGGTGGAGGTGGGGTTCGGGCTGGCAGGCGCGCAGGCCAACTCGGAGGCTTACCTGTCGTACGAGAAGGCGATAGCGCAGGCCGCGCCGGGTGGGGTCGCGGTGGGTGGGGCCGGTCCGCAGGCGCCGGGGGCGTTGGCACAGACGGCGCCGCCGGGCAACCAGGAGCCGCGGACCGGGGGGATCAGTCCTCCCGCCACACCGTTGGTCAAGGCCGGGGCGCTCAGCGGGAGCGTGCGGGCCCGGTGGAGCGACACTCTCGGGCCGTGTGTGGGGACTATCGCGGACTCGACTACCGAGTTGGCGAGTCTGTCGGCGTTGAACGCGATCCCGACGCTGCCGGGGGTCACCGACCTGACCGGGGTGTTCGACGCGCCGGGCTTGGACGCCGCGGGCGACCGGGCGGTCGTGGACGGGCTCAAGCGGCTGACGGGGCCGTTGAGCACGCTCGGCGGCGTGCTGGGCGACCAGAGCGCGCTGCTTAGCCTGCCTAACACCCTGTCGGCTAGGTCTGTCGTCGAGCTCGTGGATATCCCGGGGTCGGCCAACAAGGCGGTCCAGTCGACGTCGACGTTGCGGGTGGCGTCGGTGAAGGTGCTTGCCGGTACGCCGTTTGAGGTGTCGGTGAACGTGGTCAGCCAGCCGACGCTGCGGGTGACTTCCACGGGAGACGCGACCACGTCCTCGGTGGCGTACACCGCGCCGGTGCTGGAAGTCGTTCAGGGCGGCAAGAGCCTGGGCAGGCTGGACGCGGCGAACCCGGAGCTGGACATCCCGGTCGGCATCCCGCTGCCGGGCGCGCTGCCGGGCCTGGACGACCTGCCGATCGTCGGCGCCCTGTTGGCCGACGGTAAGGGAGTGCAAGAGGCGCTGGCGAACGGGCTCAAGAAGCTGGATCTAGGCGTGCTGCGGCTGTCGGTCGCCGGGCTGAGTGAGAAGCGCGAGCAGGCGACGGAGCCGTTCCACGGCTACCGACTCGGCGCCACCGCGCGGATGCTGGACTTGCGGGTGCTGCCGACCGACGCGCTGGGGCTGCCGAACCTGCCTCCGGCTCTCGCGCGGGTCTCGCTGGGCGAGCAGGTCGCGCGGGCGTTCGCCCCGACCGGCGGGGTGGTGTGCGGGACCGCGACGCAGACACCGCAGAGCCCGCCCGCGCCCGCCCCGCAGGGGATGGCCACACCGCCGCTGGCCTACACGACCGCCGCCTACCACTCGGTGCCGCTGTTCTGGACCGGCACGGCGCTGCTGCTGGTGGGCGTGGTGCTGGTGGCCGCGCTGCCCCGGCGACGTAAGACGTAATAGGTAAGACGGACCGCTGCTACCCGAAATAGAGGGCTGTCACCATCGCCTCTATAGCGATCCTCGGTTTGACGTTCATCTCTAGCGCCTCTCGGCAGTGCAACACCGCTTCCAGCCGCCGCAGCGTCGACTCCGGGGTCCACTTGGCCGCCGCCTGCGCGCTGCCCTCGGCGTGATCCGGGTGGTTCAAGGCCGCCGACGATCCCGACGCGGTGACCAGGACATCCCGGTAGAAGCCGGCCAGGTCGACCAGGGCGAGGTCCAGGGCGTCGCGCTGGGTTCGGGTGGCGCGCGACTTCTGCCGCTTCTCCAACTCCTTGATCGCGCCCGCGCTGCCCCGGGTGGCGGACGCGGCGCCCTTTCCGGTGCCGCCGTGGCCCATGGCCGTCTTGAGGGCTTCCTTCTCCGCCTCGTCGCGGGAGCCGCTCACCTCGCTGGCGTCAGTCTCGGCGGCCTTGACCAGGTCGTCGGCGCAGTCGAAGACGTCGGAGAGCCTGCGCAGGTTCAACGGGATGCGCAGGACCTTCGCGCGGCGGTCGCGGGCGGCGGTGTCCGCAGCCAGGCGGCGGGCTCGGCCGACGTGGCCGCCGCAGACCGACGCCGCCCACACTGCCGTGTCCGCATCAACGCTGTCGCGGTAGCGCAGGACTTCGGCGATGGCGTCGGGCGCCGGGGTGCGGAGCGCGATCGACCGGCAGCGGGACCGGATGGTGACCGACACGTCTTCCGGGTGGTCGGAAGGCGCCGCCAAGAGGAACACGGTACGCGGGGGAGGTTCCTCCACGGCCTTGAGCAGCGCGTTAGCCGCGCCCTCGGTAAGCCTGTCCGCGTCGGTGATGATGACGACCTGCCAGCGCCCGCTGGTCGGCCTGCGCGCGGCGGTCTGCACCAGGGCGCGCATCTCGGCGACCGAGATCGACAGGCCCTCGGGCACCACCAGCCGCACGTCGGCGTGGGTGCCGGACATGCTGGTGTGGCAGCCCTGGCACTCGCCGCAGCCCGGAACCTCTTGGCCTGCCGTGCATTGGAGAGCGGCGGCGAACGCGCGGGCCGCGACAGACCTACCGGAGCCAGGTGGTCCGGTGAAGAGCCAGGCGTGTGTCATGCCCGCCGCGGTGCCGGTGCCGTCGACCAGTCCGGCAGCGGCCGCCGCCGCCGTGCTGAGGATGTCCACGGCCTCGGGCTGGCCGACAAGCTGTGACCAGACGCCCGCCATCAGCCTGTCTCGACCGGGGTCGGGGCGTCGGGGACGAGCCGGGCCAGCTTGCGCCCGGCGACGGTGGTCTGGACGGCCAGGCGGACCCGGTCGGCGACGTCCTCGGGGGACCCGTCGCCGTCGACGACCACATAGCGGTCGGGATCGGCCGCGGCCATGTCGGTCAGCACGCTCTTCACGTGCCAATGATGCTCCGAGTTCCCCGAGCGCGGACGCAGGGTCGCCGGGTCGCGGTCGAGCAGCACCGTGATGTCGGGGCGCAGCCGGGACGTGGCCCAGTCGGCGAGGCCTTCCAGCTCGGCCGGGTCGAGGCCAGCCGCGGCGGACAGGTGCGCGAGCGGGCTGTCGACAAACCGCTCCATGACGACCAGGGCGCCGCGGTCGAGGGCGGGCTGGATCTCGCGTTCCACCAGGTCGGCGCGGACCGCGGCGGCGGCGAGGGCTTGGGCGCGGGGGCTGGTGAGCCGCGCGCCCATGAGGACGGCGTGCAGGCGGGCGTCGTCTAAAGCGGGGTCGGTGGCGAGCAGGACTTCCTTCGTCCCCGGCCCGCGCAGCCAGTCGGCGAGCAGGTGCGCCTGGGTGGAGGTGTCCAGGTGGGTGTCGCCCTCGACCGCGATGAGCATCCCGGAGCTGCGGCGCGGCTTGCGGCGGATCGCGGCGAGCAGGTCGGCCAGGATCGTCTCGGAGCGCCGGTCGTCCATCTGCCGGTAAGCAACGACGCCCGCCAGGACCGCGAGGACCGCGGCGCCCAGCAGCACCGGGCGGGTGCCGTCCACGACCATCTCGCGGCCGAACAGGGTGATGCTGTGCGGCCGCACCAGGCCCACCAGGACCGGCGTCAGCGCCATCGCGCCCGCCAGGATGAGCTTCATCAGCGACTGGTAGATCGCGTTGATCCGGCCGCGGATGGCATCCTCGACCTGGGTGCCGATGATCGTGACGCCGGTCAGGAAGGCCGCGCCCGCACATGCGCCGAGGATGGCGACGGTGACCAGCGAGACGGCGAGGTGCGGCGAGAGCGCCACCAGGACCAGTGCCAGTCCGGCGACCACGATCGCGATGCCGAACAACCGGTTGTGCGGCAAGCGCCGGGCGACCTTCGGCGAGCCGGTCATGCCACTGGCGAGGCCGATGAACAGCGCGACGAACAGCAGGCCGAACGACGACAAGCCGCCGAGCAGGCTGTTGGCGTAGAGCTGCGCGGACCCGACCAGCGCCCCGGCCGCGGCGAACGCGCCGATCATGCCGATGAGCAGGCCGCGCACGATCGGGGTCGTGCGGACGAACCGGCCCGCGTCGCGGACCATGGCGAGGAACCCGGACTGCTCGACCTGTTGCTCGGCGCCGGGAGCCGCCGGGGCCACGACGCGGCGGGACAGCTCCGGGATACGGGTGGCGATGAGGACGGCGCTGGCCAGGTAGAGCAGACCGACGATGATCAGGATGACCCTGCCGATGCCCATCCCGATCGCGTCGGGGCGGATGTTGAGGTTGGTGCTGACACCGGTGATGGCCGCGTAGAGGCCCGCGCCGCTGATGACCGAGATGCCGTAGGTCATCACCATGCCGAGCTGGTTGGCCGTCTCGACCTGGTCGGGCCTGCGCAGCAGGTTGGGGACCGCCGCCTCCTTGGACGGAATCCACAGCAGCGCGCAGCAGCCGACCAGGAAGTTGCCCACGAACAGCCACACCGGCGAGCCGACGATGGCGATCGACAAGAGCAACCCGCACCGCCCGATGTCGGCGAGAGCCATGACCTTGCGGCGGTCGAACCGGTCGGCGAAGATCCCGCCGAGAGGCGCGAACAGCAGGCCAGGCAGCAACTGGGTGAGCACGACACCCGCGAACGCGAAGCTCTGGGCCTTGTAGTCCTGGGTCATCTGCGCGGCGAACCCGGCCAGCGCGAGCAGCGACATCCAGTCGCCGACACTGCACAGGTACGTGACACCCCACAGCCTGCGGAACGGGCGGATGGCCAGCACGCTGCGGGCACGGTGCGCCATGGACGCGCCCGCCCCCGCGCCCGTCTTCTCGTCCTCGCTCAGGCCGCCGCTGATGCCCGCCACCCACTTCCCACGCCGTAGCCGCTTCCAGCGTAACCGGGAGGCGTGTCCTGCCTGGTCAACCGGGTGGCCCATAGCCGGTGGCCGTCCAATGACACTCAGCAAGCACCACCGCCGACCCCTTCACTGGATCGGGTGGATTCCCGGCATCACCGACAGCTAACCATCCGCGGCGGGCGGAGGGCGTCACATCGGGTGATCCCGCCGCGGGTCACGACTTCGACTTGGCCGGAGTCTTCTTCGCGGGGGCCTTGCGCTTGGCGGGCGCGCGCTTGGGGGCGGGGCCCTTGGCGCGCTTCTCGGCGAGCAGTTCGGCGGCGCGCTCGTCGGTCAGCGTCTCCACGCTGTCCGCCTTGCGCAGGGAGGCGTTCGTCTCACCGTCGGTGACGTACGGGCCGAAGCGCCCGTCCTTGATCACCATCGGCTTGCCGGACACCGGGTCGTTTCCGATCTCGCGCAGCGGCGGCGCGGCCGCCGCGGCCTGCCTGCCGCGCTTCTTCGGCTCGGCGTAGATCTTGAGCGCCTCGTCCAGGCCGATGGTGAAGATCTGGTCCTCACTGGTCAGCGAGCGCGAGTCGGTGCCCTTCTTCAGGTACGGCCCGTAGCGCCCGTTCTGCGCGGTGATCTCCTCGTTGGATGCCGGGTCGACGCCCACCACGCGCGGCAGCGAGAGCAGTTTGAGCGCGTCGTCGAGCGTCACCGTGTCCAGCGACATCGACTTGAACAGCGAGCCGGTGCGCGGCTTGGGCTTGGCAGGCGCCTTCGCGCGGGTCTTCTTCGCGCCCTCCGCGGGCGCCGGGGGCTCCTCCGGCTCGGGCAGGACCTCGGTCACGTACGGCCCGAACCGGCCTTCCTTGGCCACGATCTCGTGCCCGGTGACCGGGTCGACGCCCAGCGAGCGGCCCTCCATCGGGGTGGCGAACAGCTTCTCGGCGATCTCGACGGTCAGCTCGTCCGGCGGCAGGTCCTCGGGCAGGTTCGCCCGCTGCGCGACGCCGTCGACCTCGCGTTCCAGGTACGGCCCGTACCGGCCGACGCGCACGACGACCGGGCGGTCTTCGGCGTCGGCGAACACCTGGATGGAGTTCACCTCCTTGGCGTCGATGTGCTCGACGCCGGAGCCGACCAGCTTCTTGAGCCCGCCGGAGCGGCCGACCGAGCCCTCCGGGCCGACCGAGCCGCCGAAGTAGAAGCCGGACAGCCAGTCGGTGCGCTGCTGGGTGCCCGCTGCGATGCCGTCGAGCTCCTCCTCCATGGCGGCGGTGAAGTCGTAGTCGACCAGCCGCTCGAAGTGCTGTTCGAGCAGGCCGATGACCGAGAACGCGATCCAGGACGGGACCAGCGCGGAGCCCTTCTTCCACACGTAGCCGCGGTCCTGGATCGTGTTGATGATCGAGGCGTAGGTGGACGGGCGGCCGATGCCGAGGTCTTCGAGCGCCTTGACCAGGCTCGGCTCGGTGTAGCGGGGCGGCGGGCTGGTGTTGTGCCCGTCGGCTGCCAGGTCCCGCGCGGTGGCGGCCTGGCCCTTGGTGAGCAGCGGCAGCCTGCGCTCGGCGTCGTCGGCCTCGCCGCCCGCCTCGGTGTCGACCGCCTCGACGTACGCGCGGAGGAAGCCGGGGAAGGTGATGGTGCGGCCGGAGGAGGAGAACACGCACTGCTCGCCGCTGGCGGCGGCGCCGCTGATGCGCACGGTCATGGTCGTCCCGCGCACGTCGGCCATCTGCGAGGCGATGGTGCGCTGCCAGATCAGCTCGTACAGGCGGAACTCGTCGGCCTCAAGCTCGGCCGCGACCTGCCCCGGGGTGCGGAAGACCTCGCCAGCGGGGCGGATGGCCTCGTGCGCCTCCTGGGCGTTCTTGACCTTGCGGGTGTACTGGCGCGGGGTCGGGTGCACGAACTGCGCGCCGTAGAGGTCGGTGGCCTGCGCGCGCGCCGCGTCGATCGCCGTCTCCGACAGCGTCGTGGAGTCGGTTCGCATGTAGGTGATGTAGCCGTTCTCGTACAGCCGCTGCGCGGTGCGCATGGTGCGGTCGGAGCCGAACCGCAGCTTGCGGCCCGCCTCCTGCTGCAGAGTCGAGGTCATGAACGGCGCGTACGGCTTGCGGGTGTACGGCTTCTCTTCGACGCTGGAGACGGTGAGAGCCGCGCCTGCCAGAGCCTCGGTAAGACGGCGTGCCTCGACCTCTTCGAGCAAGAGGACCTCGGCGCCAGCTTTGAGCTTGCCGTCCTGGCCGAAGTCGCGGCCGGTGGCCAGGCGGGTGCCGTCGACAGACAGCAGGCGCGCGCCGAACGTGGGCGGCTCGGCGGTCTTCCCGGCGTCCATCGTCGCCGAGATGTCCCAGTAGTTGGCCGCGACGAACGCCATCCGCTCGCGCTCGCGCTGGACCACGATCCGGGTCGCCACGGACTGCACCCGGCCTGCCGACAGCCTCGGCATGACCTTCTTCCACAGGACCGGGCTGACCTCGTAGCCGTAGAGCCGGTCGAGGATGCGGCGGGTCTCCTGGGCGTCGACCAGGTCGCGGTCGAGTTCGCGAGTGTTCTCGGCCGCCGCGCGGATCGCGGGCTCGGTGATCTCGTGGAACACCATCCGGCGCACCGGGACCTTGGGCTTGAGCGCTTCGAGCAGGTGCCAGGCGATGGCCTCGCCCTCGCGGTCGCCGTCTGTGGCCAGGTAGAGCTCGTCCACGTCCTTGAGCAGGCCCTTGAGCTCGGTGACCGTGGACTTCTTGTCCGGGGTCACGATGTAGATGGGCTCGAAGCCGTTGTCGACGTTGACGCCGAGGTTGGACCAGGCCTCGCCCTTGTACTTCTCCGGGACCTCGGCCGCCTTGCGCGGCAGGTCCCGGATGTGCCCCCGGGAGGACTCCACGACGAAGTTGCGGCCGAGGTAGGAGGCGATCTTGCGGGCCTTCGCGGGCGACTCGACGATCACCAAACGCCGAGGCGCGGCGCCGTCGGCGCCGCCGCCGTTTCTCTTCGTCCCTGTCGACCCAGCCACGCTGTCCCGCTCTCTGTAAACCCCGTATCAAGCCTGCGTCAGCCAGTCAGTGTGCACGCCGCGCAGAGAATGCCCTATTCCAGGTTGCCCTGCGCTGGAGATCGGCCGACGAAGTATGAACCTTTACCACCTCTAGCACGGTCAAGACACGACGCGCATCCGGGAAACCGCCGGCCACTGGTCCGCGCAGCCCTGGTCGGCAGGCGGGCCGACCAGTTCGAGCAGCCTGCCCAGCCGTCTGCGGCCGGTGACGCGCAGGGCCGGGCCCTCGTCCCCCATCGAGTGCATTACCGCAGGTAGACCGCATTGGGTTAACGCCGCGACAAGAGGCTCGTGGGTGTCGGGCGCTTCAGGGTCCAACGGCAGAAGGTAAGAGCCTTCCGCCCACCGGCCCGCCGCCAGCACCCACATGCGCAAGATCGCGCCGTCCAGCCCGAAACCGCGGGGCACCGACTTGGCCGAACCGGTGGTCCACGCCGCGGCCAGCGGGGCGAGGTCGGACCGGAACGCGGTGCGCAGCAGGGGCCGTCCGACCTCTTCGCACACCTTGACCTCGGCGGCGACACCCCGCTCGGCGCAGGCCCTGACCAGGGCGTTCGCCCGCCAGGAGGCATCGACGGCGAGGGAGAGCCGGGCGGTCGCCTTGGCGAAGACGATCGTGCGGCCATGACCGCACAGCAGACCCGCCAAATCGGCGACCCGGGGAGTGGTCGCCTCGGCGGAGAAGAACGACATCTGCCGTGCCACGGCGGCCAGAGTAGAACACGAGTTCGATCACGGTAAAGCGCGGCGGAATCGGTTCAGCGACGCAGCGCGGGCACTTCGGCACAGCGCGGAGCCTGTTCGGCCCAATGGGTGAAGTCAGAATCACCGTCGACAGCGAGCGGGTCGGCGGCGGCGACGGCCTCCAGCCGAGGGGCGATTTCGCTCACCACCCGCGCCACGGTGTCGGCGTCTTGGGCACCGTCCAGGACTGTCTTGGCCTCGGTAAGCGGCCGCCGTAGCCCCTCGTAGGCGTCGCCCGCGGTCCGGGAGACTCGGTCGCCACCATCTATAGGTGACTGCCCGAGGCCTCTTACCGCTTCGACCGCGCGTCCCAGACCCTCGGTAAGAGTGCCCAGGTAAGCGCTGAGCGTGTTCTTGACCGCCGCCGGGTCCCCGGTGTCGATCGGCGGCGGCGCGGTCGCTAGAGCGGCGTTCGCGTCGGCCACCGCCGCGCACAGCCGGTCGGCCCACGCGGTCTTGGCCGCCGGGGCGGGCTCGGGTGCGGACGTGCAGGCCGCCGCGACAAGCACGAGGCTCGTCGCGGCGGCCGTCACCGCTGTCCTGATCGGGCTGTCCTCGCTCAGGAGGTCGGCCTGGGGCTCGCCGTCTCCGACGGGGACTCCGAGGCCGCCTCGGACTCTGGCTCGGCGTCGTCCAGCTTCTTGCAGGTCGGCGCCGCCTTGAACGCCTCCTCCAGCTCCTTGTTGCCGCGCAGGCCCTTGGTCGGGTCCTCGAGGTCGCCCAGCTTCTGCAGGTCCTGGCCGACCTGCAGGAAGCCCGACTGGAACGCGGCCGGGTCTGCGGTGTTGACGCCCTCGAGCTTGACCTTGGCGCCGTCCACGATCTTCTTGGCCTCGTCCAGCGAGCCGACCGCCTTCTCCGACAGCTGGTCACCATTGGCGACCGGCGGGTCGCCCGCTTCCTTGAAGCTCGCGGTCATCGAGTCGAGCGCGCCGGAAAGCTTGTCCAGGTACGCGCTCATCCCCGCCTTGGCCTTGTTCGGGTCGGTCCCGTCGATGTCCTTGGGGCCGTCGTCCAGCTCATCGACATGCGGGGCGACCGACGAGCACACCTTCTCGGCCCACGCGACCGCGTCGCCGTTCGCCGAGGTTCCACTCGTGGTCGTGGCCGCCGGGGCGCTGGTGGTGGTGGCGCCCGGGGCCGTGCCGGGGTCGGAACCGCACCCTGCGAGGCCGAGCGCGAAGGCAGCGGCCGTCGCGGTTGCCGCGACGAGACGACGCACCATGTCAAGTTCTCCTTGCATCAATGATCCGGGACCCGCCCCGGCGACGATCCGATGCTCGCAGGCCGATGATCAGGCCGCACGTCGAAAAAGGCCGGTTCCCTCGGTGAGGGAACCGGCCTCGTTCGACAGGGTGATCTACACGCTCGCGGTGGTCTCCGCCGGAGTGTCCGCGATCGCCGTGCCGCGCCGCTTGGACACCACGACGGCCGCGACGATCAGCACGACCGCCACCAGCGCGATCGTGACACGCAGCCCCGTCGAGGCGTCCGAGCCGACGGAGAAGGTGACGATGGCGGGCGCGATCAGCAGCGAGACCAGGTTCATGACCTTGATCAGCGGGTTGATCGCCGGGCCTGCGGTGTCCTTGAACGGGTCGCCAACGGTGTCGCCGATGACGGTGGCCGCGTGCGCCTCTGAGCCCTTGCCGCCGTGGTTGCCGTCCTCGACGATCTTCTTCGCGTTGTCCCACGCGCCGCCGGAGTTGGCCAGGAACACCGCCATGAGCGTGCCGGTGGCGATGGCGCCGCCGAGATAGCCCGCCAGCGGGCCGACGCCGAGGCCGAAGCCGACCGCGATCGGGGCGAGCACCGCGAGCAGGCCGGGGGTGGCCAGTTCGCGCAGCGAGTCGCGGGTGCAGATGTCGACGACCTTGCCGTACTCCGGCTTGGTGGTGCCCTCCATGATCCCGGGGATGTCGCGGAACTGGCGGCGCACCTCGAACACGATCGCGCCCGCCGCCCGGGTGACGGCGTTGATCGCGAGACCGGAGAACATGAACACGACGGCCGCGCCGATGCCGATGCCGACCAGCACGTTCGGGCTGAACACGATGAAGGAGAACGCGCTGCTCGGCGCCTCCCCGATGCTCGACCCGACCTTCGCCAGCGCCTTGCTGATCGCGTCCTGGTAAGAGCCGAACAACGCCGTCGCGGCAAGCACCGCGGTGGCGATCGCGATGCCCTTGGTGATGGCCTTGGTGGTGTTGCCGACCGCGTCGAGTTCGGTGAGGATCTGCGCGCCCTCGCCGTGCACGTCCCCGGACATCTCCGCGATGCCCTGCGCGTTGTCCGAGACCGGGCCGAAGGTGTCCATCGCGACGATGACGCCGACGGTGGTCAGCAGGCCGCAGCCCGCGAGCGCGATCGCGAAGAGCGCCACGAGAATCGAGCCGGAGAGCAGGAAAGCGCCGTAGACCGCGGCGCCGATAACCAGAGCGGTGTAGACAGCGGACTCGAAGCCCACCGAGATACCGGACAGGATGACTGTCGCGGCACCGGTAAGAGAGGTCTTGCCGACGTCCTTGGTCGGCTTGTGGTCGGTGCCGGTGTAGTAGCCGGTAAGCCAGAGGATCGCGCCCGCGAGCACGATGCCGATGATCACCGCGACGGCCGCGATCAGCGCCGGGCTGCCGGTGATGTTCCGGGTCTCCGCGGCGCCGAGGTCGGCGAACGAGTTCGGCAGGAAGATGAACGCCGCCGCCGTGCACAGCACCGCCGAGACCAGCGCGGAGATGTAGAAGGAGCGGTTGATCGCGGTCAGGCCGCTCTCGCCCGTCCTGGCCTTGGTGATGTAGACGCCGAGCATCGCGGTGAGCACGCCGATCGCCGGGACGATCAGCGGGAACAGCAGGCCGGACGCGCCGAACGCGGTGCTGCCCAGGATCAGCGCGGCGACCAGGGTGACCGCGTAGGACTCGAACAGGTCGGCGGCCATGCCCGCGCAGTCGCCGACGTTGTCGCCCACGTTGTCGGCGATGGTCGCGGCGTTGCGCGGGTCGTCCTCGGGGATGCCCTGCTCGACCTTGCCGACCAGGTCGGCGCCGACGTCGGCGGCCTTGGTGAAGATACCGCCGCCGACCCGCATGAACATCGCGATCAGCGCGGCGCCGAAGCCGAAGCCCTCCAGCACCTTGGGCGCGGTTCCGGTGTAGACGAGCACGACGATCGACGCGCCGAACAGGCCGAGCCCGACGGTCGCCATGCCGACCACGCCACCGGTGCGGAACGCGATCTTGGTCGCCTTCTCCCGGCCGCCTGCCTCGTTGGCCGCGGCGGCGACGCGCAGGTTGGCCTGCGTCGCCAGCCACATGCCGAGGTAGCCGATGGAGAACGAGAAGACAGCGCCCACCAGGAAGAACAGTGATCGTCCTATCCGTTCACCCGCGCTGTCGGCGGGTAGCAGGAACAGCAGCAGGAACACGGCTGTGCCGAAGATGAGAAGTGTGTTTCGCTGCCGTTTGAGATAGGCCGCCGCGCCCTCTTGGACCGCTTTGGCTATCTCCTGCATCTTGAGAGTGCCTTGGCCCGCGGCCAAGACCTCCTTGAGCAAGACATAGCCGACGGCGAGAGCCGCGAGGGCGATCACGGCGACCACGACGACGACACCGCGGTCGCCGCCGGTGAGCGTCAGATCCGCCGCGAGGAACTGCCCGGACATCCGTCCTCCTGATGATCTGCCTGTTACAGCGCCGACATCCGCCAGTACCACACGACGTCCACCGACCCCGTTTTCACGTGTCCGCCACCACAATCGGTGGGATGTCGGCGGAGTCTATTGGTAAGGCGGATCACATACGCGAGCTGTCCCTTACCGTGCACGGTACGTGACACAGAGCGGGCGGACTGTGACTAACATCTCATGATCATCACCGGTGTGGCCGCGGACCCGGCAAGAAGGTCGGTGGGGTGTGCGAAGCTCGACAGGTGAGTGTGGAGGCGGCGACCGAGCGCGGCGGCCTGCTGCTCGGGCGGGTGCTGGCCGGTGTGCCATCCGGTGAGAACCCGCTGACGCACGTCGCCGAACTGCCCGAGCGAGCGGCGACAGTCGTGCCGTGGCCCGCTTGGACACCGCCTCCGGTCCGCGCGGCGTTCACCCGATGCGGCGTCCCCGAGCCCTGGGCGCACCAGATCGAGGCCGCGGAGCACGCGGCCGCGGGCCGCAGCGTGGTGATCGCGACCGGCACCGCGTCCGGAAAGTCGCTGGCCTACCAGCTTCCGGTAATCACCGCGTTGACAGAGGACACCCGCGCTACCGCGCTTTACCTGTCCCCCACCAAAGCCCTCGGCGCCGACCAACTGCGCGCCGTGCGCGCGCTGGACCTGCCTGACCTGCGCGCCGCGAGCTTCGACGGCGACACACCGCTCGCCGAGCGCGACTGGGTGCGCGCGCACGCCCGCTGGGTGTTCACCAACCCGGACATGCTTCACCGCGGTGTGCTGCCCGCCCACGAGCGGTGGACCACCTTCTTCCGCAAACTGCGGTATGTCGTGGTCGACGAGTGCCACTCGTACCGCGGCGTGTTCGGCTCGCACGTCGCGTTGCTGCTGCGCAGGCTCCGGCGCATCGCCCGGCGATACGGGTCCGACCCGGTGTTCGTGCTGGCCTCGGCCACGGTGTCCGACCCGGCCGTGTCCGCGTCCCGACTGTCCGGAGTGGACTGCGTGGCGGTCACCGAGGACACCTCCCCGCGCGGCGCGCGCACGGTCGCCCTGTGGGAGCCGCCGCTGCTGGCCGACCTCGCGGGCGAGAACGGCGCGCCGGTCCGCCGCTCGGCGGGCGCGGAAACGGCCCGCATCCTGGCCGACCTGGTGATCGAGGGCGCGCGGACACTGGCCTTCGTCCGCTCCCGCCGCGGCGCGGAGCTGACCGCGATGGGCGCGAAGCGCATCCTGGCCGAGGTCGACGGCGACCTGGTCGACCGGGTCGCCGCGTACCGGGCGGGCTTCCTGCCCGAAGAGCGGCGGGCGCTGGAGAACGCGCTGGCCTCCGGCGACCTGCTGGGTGTGGCCAGCACCAACGCGCTGGAGTTGGGTGTGGACATCGCGGGCCTGGACGCGGTGGTCGTCGCCGGGTACCCGGGAACGCTGGCGTCGTTCTGGCAGCAGGCGGGCCGCGCGGGCCGGGCGGGCGACGGCTCGCTGGTGGTCTTCGTCGCCCGCGACGACCCGCTGGACACCTACCTGGTGCACAACCCGTCAGCGGTGCTGGACAAACCGATCGAGGCCACGGTCACCGACCCCGGCAACCCGTACGTCCTGGCGCCGCAACTGGCCTGCGCCGCCGCCGAACTGCCGTTGACCCCGGACTGCCTACCGGCTTTCGGTGAGACGGCCCCCGCTGTCATAGCGGACTTGGTGGCGGAAGGCGTTCTGCGCAAACGCCCCACCGGTTGGTACTGGACCTCCCGCGACCGCCCGCACAGCGCCGTCGACATCCGCGGCTCGGGCGGCGACCAGATCGCGGTGGTCGAGGCCGACTCCGGGCGGATGCTCGGCACGGTGAATCCGGGCAGCGCGTGCGCGACCGTGCACCAGGGCGCGCTGTACCTGCACCAGGGACAGTCCTATGTGGTGGATGAGTTGGACCTGGACTCCGGGCTGGCCTTGGTGCACGCCGAAACCCCGGACTGGACGACCACACCACGCGAAGTCGTGGACATCGCCATCCTGGACACGGTTTCCGCCAAGACCTACCCGGCGCGCGGAGGCGGCGAGGTGACGGTTTGCCTCGGCGAGGTGGCGGTGACGTCCCAGGTCGTCGGCTACCTGCGCCGCCTGCCGTCCGGCGAGGTGCTGGACCAGATCCCGTTGGACCTCCCCGAGCAGACGCTGCGCACCCGCGCGGTCTGGTACACCGTCAGCGAGAGCCTGCTGACCGGCCGCGGCATCGACCGCGCGGGCCTGGACCCCGCCGTCATCCCCGGCGCCCTGCACGCCGCCGAACACGCCGCGATCGGCTTGCTGCCGCTGTTCGCCACCTGCGACCGCTGGGACATCGGCGGCGTCTCCACCGCGAACCACCCCGACACCGGCCACCCCACCGTCTTCGTCCACGACGGCCACCCCGGCGGCGCGGGCTTCGCCGACCGCGGCCACGCCGCCCTGATCCCCTGGCTGCGCGCCACCCGCCGCGCGATCGCCGCCTGCGAATGCCCGGCAGGCTGCCCCTCGTGCGTGCAGTCCCCCAAGTGCGGCAACGGAAACGACCCACTGGACAAGGCGGGCGCTGTGGCGGTCCTGACCACGGTCCTGAACACCCTGCGAACCTGACATCGAACACCCGAGCTAGCCGACGCCGAGCCGCCCATCGCGATGGCTCAGCCGCTGCTCGGCATCCGCTCCCGGCTCGCGGCAGCGGTTCCCGCCCGGCACTTTCCCTTGCCTGCCCTAGCAATCCGGCTACAGCCAGCCGGTTCAGCGGGTTGGCTGAGCGGGGTGGTTGAGCCGTTGATTGAGCAGGCCAGGTTTCCGCCGGGGCTGCTTCGTCGAGTGGGCCGGGTGCGGAATGTGGTCGAGTCGACGCCGCGCGATATCCGCGCCTTACTTGTCCAACCGCACCATGTCGGTGCTCGGTGCTCACGCGTCCGGCCGCGCGATGTCGGTGCCTCACTCGCTCAAGCCCCACCACGCCGGTGCCCACTCACCCGGCCGCCCGGTGTCAGTGCCTCACTCGTCCAGGCCTCGCGGTGTCGGTGCTCTAAATCGTCCGAGCCGCGCTGGCAAGGGTGCGTATGTGGCAGCGCGCCGGGGGCGCCGGTGGAGTGCCGGCGCGCGTCCCGGCGCGCTGCTCGCCGCCGAGCTTTCGCGGCGTGGTCTGCTACCGCTGTGCCGTCACGGAGACTTGCCGGGACCAGTCGACGGGGAGTACCTCGACCTGCTGGTCGACACCGGGGAGGCGGCCGATGTCGGCAGGGTGGTCATCCCGGGGCGGGAATCGTCGACTGCGGCCGGGCCGCTGTCCCTGTCCGTGAGCGGTTGCGGGAGACCGACGCCTCCAGCGATGCTCGGCTGGCTGCCTGTCCTCGCGGGCGACACCTCTCGGGCGGGAGATTGGTGTCCGCGCAGCGGGGACGGGCGGGTTGTGTGGTGGCCGGGCCCGTCGGACTCGGCCGTCCACAGTGGATTTTCAGTTAGTCGGCGGCGACCAGCTGGCTGACCAGCCCGTCGGTCGCGGGCGCTTCCACCGCGTCGAGGAGCGCGTCCTGCACCGTGTGGGAGTGCGGAATGTGCCAGCCGCACGCCTCGGGCTTGACCCGCCAGTGCACGACGCCGTGTCCGAACGGGCTGGGCGGCAGGACGATCCAGCCGCCTTCGCCGTGCAGCGTGACGTCCGCGTTGCCCGCGAGGTCCGCGGCGAGCGGGGTTCCCGAGTGGACAAGGAAAAGCCACCGGCTGTTCGGGGTCGCGATGATCGGCACCGGGATGCCGACCGAGCGCAGCACCCGGGCGGTGCGGCGGCCGAGGTCGTCGTCGACCTCGATCGCGTCGTACCCGGCGCCCGTCGCGAGGAGCAGGCTGTAGGGGCGACCGGTCCACCACGTGGCGACCTGCTCGGCCTTGGTGCCGACGCGTTCCCGCCAATCCTGGTGCACGGGAACCGGTCCGGTGTCCTCGATGCCGTCGCGGCCTGCCCACTGGGCGCCCGCCGGATAGGTGCCAGGCAGAACCGGCCAACCGCGGTACGCGAGGCCGATCGCCTCGGCCCGAAGCTCGACGCGGAACGCTCGTCGCCAGCTATCCGACCTTTCGGTTTCCAACATCTCGGGTAATGCCTCCTCGCTGAGCGGCGCCGGGTTCGGCGGCCTACAACAGACTTAACGGCATGACACCCGTCCTCCGTAACTTGCTGTCGACAACTGGTCGATTCCGCGAGACAAGTGACGGGTCTACTGGACGGCGGGGCGAATCCACACGAACCGGTCACCGCCGGCTACCACCGCACCCGCCAAGGTAACTCCGACCGGCCGCAAAACCTCATTTCCGGAACCCGATCACGGGCGACTACCTGCGGAAACGGTCAGTTCCACAGAGCGTGACCACTGATTCCCCCTGTCGCGATGATCGGTAGGCGTGATGCCGTTCACCGTGCGACGCCGACCGCTGGACCGTCCACGACCGGCCCAGCACGTGCCGTCGCCCGTGCGACACCGAGACCGGCCACCGTCACCAGCGGACGACCGGTGACCGCGACGGTGACCTCCCATCCGGCCAGGGCGCACGCCGCGAGGTCGACCCGCATCCGCTCCGCCACCCACCGCGCCCGGCCGCAGGCGTGCGCCTCGCCCGCCAACGCGTGCGCGGCGGCGGAGAGCGCCGCCAGGTCGGCGGCGCTCTCCGCCCGGTGCCTGGCGACCACGGCCGAACCCAGCGCCATCACCAGGCCCGCGACGACCACCAGCGCGGAGATCGCGACCGCGGCCCACACCGTGGCGAACCCGCCATCGCCGGTGGTCCCGGCCGTCCCGGTCGTCCTAGCCGTCCTGCCGGTCGTCCTGCCGGTCGTCGTAATTGAAGTCGTAATTGACGTGGAGCTGGTCGTCCTGGTCACGGCGCGACCCCGGGTTCGGCCACCGCGTAGGCGTCCGCGCTTACCTCGATACCGGGTAAGAGCCCGCCGACCGGCTCGGCGCGCACCGCGACCGACACCGTGTCTCCCGCCACCTGGATGTCGACTGCCGCACCGCGCGGCGCGATCGCCACCGCGGCGGCGCGCCCGCGCTCCGGCTCGCCGCGTGCCGCGAGCCGGGCGGCTTCCCGCGCCGCGTCGACACACCGGATCTGGTCGGCCACGGCCCCCACGCCCGCGATTCCCATCGCGATCACCAGGACGAGCACGCCGACCGCGATGGCGGCCTCGACGGTGACGGCTCCGCGATCACGTGGCGGCCGCATCACCAGTCCGCGGTGAGCGCGCGCTCAATAAGAGCCGTAAGCCCGTTGAATACAGCCGGACTGCTCACGATGGCGAACAGAAGCGCGGCAAAGGCCGCTGCCGCGATCGTGCAGAGGGCGTATTCGACGGTGCTCATACCGTCGTCGCGGTCGACCAAGTCGTGGATCTTGGAGCGGATGAACATCAGAGCCTCCGGATTTCGTGGTCTTTGATCAAAACTGGGTGGACATCCGGGCCGCCATGCCGATGACCACCGGCAAGACGCCCAAGCAGAGGAAGGCGGGCAGGAAACAGAGCCCCAGCGGCCCGGCGATCACCACCGCGGCCCGCTGAGCCCTGACCTCGGCGGCGTCCTCCGCGCGCTCGCGCACGCCTGCCGCCAGGGACCTGGCCACCCCGGCTAACGCGGCCCCGGACCGCGCGGTCCGCCGGGCGCCGCGCGCGAGACCAGCCGTCTCGGGACACTCCAACGCGGCACTCCACGCCTGCACCGGATCGCTGCCAAGAGCCAGCAGGTCAGCCGTGTCGCGCAGAGCCGCGCCTGCCCGGTCGGGCAGGTCGCCTGCCACCGCCCGAATCGCGTCCGGAACCGGCATCCCGGACTGCAGGCAGGCGGCGAGCAGGTCCCAGGTCGCGGCGAGCCCGAGGTGGTCGAGCGCGGGCCGCCGAGGCCGCAGCCCTTTCGCGGCCGCCCACCAGGCGCCGCCACCGGCGATCACTCCGGCCACGACACCGGCGAGGATTCCGGCCAGCGCCGCGACGGCCAACGCGATCAGCACGGGCGCGCGACTGACCCGACGTCGTCTGACGGGCACGACGTCGGCCATGTTGGCCAGGCGGGTCGGTCCGCGAGGGTGCGGGAATCCGATCACCAGCGCCAGTGCGGTCAGGAGCAGGGGAATCGTCAGCACGGCGCTGCCCACCGAGTGAGCGTGACCGCAGAACATTGGTTGTCTGGGCTTTCAGGGCCGTTTACCGACGTCCTTGAGGGCCCAAGCGGTTGACGGAGAGCCGACTGCCTGCGGCAACACTGTCCGCCCGCCTGGCTAGCCGAGCGACTGGCGCCGGCCGAAGGCCGGACCGAGCTTGCGGCACGAGCGAGGCCGCGGGCAGCGCCGGGTTGGCTCTCCCTTGGGCTTCTGCGCGCCGCAGGGTGACCGGGCGGCAGAGCCGACCAGGCGCCACCGCGGCCGGGCGGGGATTCGATTCGGCGGAGTGTCATCGCAGCACCGCTTGTCCGGTCAGGCGGGCGGCCCAGGCCAGGCCAGCGCAGACGAGGGCGACGCCGAGAACCAGCAGGACCTGGCCTGCCATGCCGTCGGACAGCACTGCCAGCGGGTGCGCGCCCATGGCTTCACCGAGCAGGATTCCGAGCACCGGCAGACCGGCCAGGACCGTGGCGCTGGCGCGCGGTCCGGCCATGCGGGCGAGGACCCGGCGGCTGAAGCGGGAGCGCTGGTCGAGATCACGGGCGACGGCGTCGAGGACGTCGGCCAGCGGAAGGCCGTGTCGCGCGGCCAGTTGCCAGGCCCGGCCCAGTTGGTGCGCGGCGTCGGCCAGCGCCGGGGCGAGCCCGCCGCGGCTGAGCGCGGCCCCGACGTCACCGCCCAACCGGACGGCGCCCGCAGCGCCACGCAGGACGCGGGCCGCCGCCGGGTCGGCGTCGGCCGCCGCGCGCTCGGCGGCGTCGGCGGGGTGGGCGCCCGCGGCCAGTTCGGCGACCAGGGACCGCAGTGCCTCGACAAGTCCGTCGACGGCGGTGAAGGTGTCCCGTAGCTCCCGCCTGGATCGCCTGCGGCGCCACGCGGTGGCGGCCACCAGCGCGGCGGCGAGAGCGCCCCCGGTTCCGAGCGCGAGCCAGCCCGGCACCGCGGCGGCCACGATCACCAGCACCGTGTGCGGCCGCGGGCGCGGCCAGGCGCGGGGTCGCCCGCCGTTTCCCAGCAGACGCAGCCGCCGGGCGGCGGTTCCCCGCGGCCAGGCCGCGAGTGCGGCGGCGAGAACGAGCAGCGTCACCATGGCTGGGCGCCTCGCTTTCCGGTGGCGCAGGCGCGGTCCGTCCGCCGGTGTCTGCCTGGGCTCGCCCGATGTCGTGCCTGACCGCTGCGGGTCGACTTGTGGACAAGAGCGATCGCCGCGACGGCGAGCAGGAAGGGGATCAGCATGGGGGTTCGACACCTCGGCTTCGGATGAGTTCGGACAGGGCCGTTCGGGCAGGGGTCCACTCGCCGTCGATCCAGGCGGGGGTTATCGCCAGGGTCTTGGACGTGCCGGTCAGCACGGCTACCTGGTGAAGGCGGCGGGAACCCGCAGGCGTGCGCCGCATGTGCAGGACAATGTGGACGGCGGCGGCGAGCTGGCTCCGCAGCGCTTCCCGCCCCAGTCCGCCCAGGGCCGCCAGCGCCTCCAGACGAGCCGGGACCTCGGCTGGCGAATTGGCGTGGACCGTGCCCGCGCCACCGTCGTGCCCGGTGTTGAGGGACGACAACAGCTCGCACACCTCCGCGCCGCGGACCTCGCCCACGACGATGCGGTCAGGGCGCATCCGCAGCCCCTGGCGAACCAGGTCGCGCAGGGTCACCTCGCCCGCGCCCTCGATGTTGGGTGGCCGGGCCACCAGGCGCACGAACTGCGGGTGATCGGGTTGCAGCTCGCCCGCGTCCTCGACGCAGACGATCCGCTCGGTGGGCGGGACCTGGCCAAGCAGCGCGGCCAAGAGCGTTGTCTTGCCTGACCCCGTTCCTCCCGAGACGAGGAAAGCCAAGCGGGCGTTGACGATCGCGGATAACAGCTTGTGGACAGGATCGTCAAAGGTGTCCAGCGCGCGGAGTTCGTCCAGGCCGTGGGCGGCCGGGCGCAGCACCCGCAGGGACAGGCACGTGCTCTCCACTATCGGCGGCAAGACGGCGTGCACGCGGACGCGCCCGGGTGATGTGCCGGGGAGCCAACCGTCCACATAGGGCTGGGCGTCGTCGAGCCGTCGCCCACCGGACATCGCCAGACGCTGGGCTAGACGGCGCACCGCGTCCTCGTCGGGGAAGCGGATGCCGGTGCGGCGGAGTCCGTGCTCACCGTCGACCCAAACCTGGTCTGGGGCCGTCACCAGGATGTCGGTCGTCTCCGGATCGCGAAGCAACGGATCGAGCGGGCCCGCGCCGACGAACTCCTGACGCAGCAGCGTAAGCGCGGAGAGGACGTCAGCATGGCCGACAACGCCACCGGCCTCTTCCCGAACAGCATTGGCGACGAGGGCGGCGGTGATCTCACCGTCACCTCCGGCCAGGCGTTTGCGGACGCGCTCGACCAAGTCGGCTGTCATTGGGCGCTCCTTTGGATTCGGGTCCTCTTGGGATGGTTGTTCGACATGACGATTCAGGGACGGTGGTGAGGCGCGTTGTCGCGTTGGGACGAGGCAGGTCGGCGTTGCGATGGCATGAGTGGCTCCGGAATCGACAGGAGTTGCGGAACGGGCAACGTGGTTGCTGGGGCGGGTGAGATGGCTGTCGGGTGGGCTTGTACGGCTGGTGACGGGCTCGGAGAACGACTGGTTTCGGTAACAGCGGTGTGGGCGGTTGATGTCGGGCGGGGTCGGTTATCGAGGTTCTGTCATCGGTGGAAGTGGTCACTAGGGGTCGGCGCGGGGAAGTCGCGTTGGCAGGACAGCGGTTGCGGGTGGCGGTGGGTGTGAGCGGCACGGCTGCGGTTTGGCAAGGGGATGGGCGCACGCGCGGTCCATACGGAATGCGTTGGGGAGTGAGGTACGCGCGAGCGGAGTAGCGGGCCGCGCGGGCGCGGGGGTGGGCAGCGCAGGAGAGAGGCGAGCTGGGCACGCGGAAAACCGGACTGCGAAGGTAGGAAAGCGAGTCGCGCGGGTGGGACAGCGAGCAGCACAAGCCCAGATGCCTGCTCGGCGCACGAAACCCCGGACTGCGCAGCTGGGGAAATGAACTGCACGGGCGGGGAAGGAAGCCGCGCGGGCGGAGGCACCGGCTGGGCACGGGCGAGAGCAGGCCGCGCGGACCGAGAGGCCAACTGGGTGAGCGGAAGGGCGGGCGACGCAGGCGGGAAAGCAAGCCACGCAACCGGCAACCCGGCCCGCGCAAGCGCGGAAACGAGCGACACAGCCCCAGATGCCCGCCGGGCACGCGGAGAAACGGACCGCGAAGGTAGGGAAGCGAGTCGCGCGGGCGAAGGGACCAACTCGGCCCGGAGAAAAGCGGGCCGCACAGGCCAAGAAGCCAACTGGGCGGGCGGAGAAGCGGAATGCGCGGGCGCGGAAGCGGGTGGCGCGGGCGAAGGGGGCAGCTCGGCCGGGGGAAGAGCAGGCTGCGCAGGCTCGGGTGCCAACTGGGTTGCCACAGGAGCGGGCGGCGCAGGCGGAGGTGCGAGCCGGGCAGGCGGAAGGGCGGACGATGCACCAGGCGGCGAGAGCGGGGAAGCGAGCGGCGAGAGCGGGGAAGCGGGTGGGGGGTCGGGGTGGGTGGGGTGGGCTAGGGCGCGGAGGACCGTGCGGGCGGCGCGGGACAGGGGGCTGCGGGGGCGGAGGTGGAAGGTGCCGTGGTCGAGGGCCTGGACCAGGGACGGGTCGGAGCGGAGGGTGGCCAGGAGGGGGAGGCCCACGGCGGTGGCGATGTCCTGGGGGCGGAGGCGGGCTGGGGAAGGGCCGCGCACCACGAGGGCGGCGCGGATGCCTCGGGTGGTGAGGTGGGTGGCGACGCGTTTCGTGGCGGCGGTGGCCCGGAGTTCGGCGGGGACGATGATGACCGTGAGGTCGGCGCGGTCCAGGGCGGCTCTGGCGGCTGGGTCGGGGGTGCGGGGGAGATCGCAGACGACGGTTTCGCCCGCGCGTTTGCCCGCGTCGAGGATCGCGGCGACGGCCTCGGGGGTGGGGCCTTCGCCGTCGCGGGAGGTGGAGAGCAGGGTCAGACGGGTGCTGGCCTTGGTGCGGCCCGGGAGGGACGCGTGGAGGCTGGAGATGGGGACGCGGCCCGCCTTGAGGCGCAGGTCCGGCCAGCGGAGGCCGGGGTGATCCTCGGCGCCGAGGACGAGGTCCAGGCCGCCGCTGAGGGGGTCGCAGTCGACCAGGAGGGCGTTGTGGCCCAAGTCGAGGGCGGTCAGCGCCACGGCCGCGGCGAAGACCGACGCTCCCGCGCCGCCGCGGCCGCCGATGACGGCGAGGACTTTGCCGGTCGTGCTGGCGGGGGCCTCGGTGGCGTCGGCCAAGGCGCCGACCAACCAGGTTTCGGCGTCGGGCAGGGCGACGACGTGTTCCGCGCCGAGGGCGACGGCGCGCTCCCACATGGTGGGCGGGGGTGGGCCCGCGGTGGCCAGGACGACCGAGTCGCGCCGGGGCAGGGCCGCGGCCTGGCAGGCCGCGGCGGCTTGGGCGTCGAGCAGGATCAAGGGGGCGTCGTGCCAGTGGGCGCGGATTTCGGTCACGTCGGCGGCGCGGTGGATCTCGGCTCCCGCGGCCGCCGCGAGGCGCAGCACGTCGTCGAGCAGGGCGTCGTCGTGGACGCAGATCAGTGGGCGGGGCATGGCGGGGCGGGCTCCTTCGGATCGCAGCGAGTGGTGCTGTGATCAGGATCGGCCGGTGGGCGGGCCGCCGAAAGAGCGCTGGTCAGACTGTGGATGAATCCGGTGATTGTGGACAACTTGGCGACAGATCGCGGCTGGGGCGCGGAGATTGTCGGTGCCCTGGTGCAAGCTGGAGGGGGCTGCGTTTTCCCGGAAAAGGGACGACCCCCGCCAGGGGGGAGGGGCGGGGGTCGTCAAAGGTTCAGTCCCGGGGGGTCGGACTGAACCGTCCCGGCGCGAGGCCGGGTATGGATACTGTATCCCCTCGGAGCGGTTACTTGGCTACATACAGCTGAAGACACCCCTGCCGAGTTCTACCGTGCTCCGTACGTTCGCCCCCGCCCTGCGCCATACGGTCCACTCGACGCTCCTATGCTGGCCGGGTGACCGACTCCGGCAGACCTATCGACCCGGCCGCTCCCGGTCGGGTCGCGGCCTTCTTCGACTTGGACAAGACGGTCATCGCCAAGTCCAGCACGCTGGCGTTCAGCAGGCCGTTCTTCCAGAGTGGGCTGATCAACCGGCGTGGCGTGCTCAAGAGCGCCTACGCGCAGTTCGTCTTCGCCTCCTCCGGCGCTGACGCCGACCAGGTAGAGCGGATGCGCGCGCACCTGACCTCGCTCTGCGCGGGCTGGGACGTCGGGCAGGTTCGCTCGATCGTCGACGAGACCCTGCACGACATCGTCGACCCGCTGGTCTACGCCGAGGCCGCCGAGCTCGTGGCCGAGCACAAGGCCGACGGGCACGACGTGGTGGTCATCTCCGCCTCCGGCGAGGAGATCGTGGCCCCGATCGCGGAGATGATCGGCGCCACGCGCAGCGTCGGCACCCGGATGGTGTCCGTCCAGGGCCGCTACACGGGTGAGATCGACTTTTACTGCTATGGGGTGAACAAGGCGGCCGCGATCCGCGAACTGGCCGAAAAGCACGGCTACGACCTCACCGTGAGTCACGCGTACTCGGACTCGAGCACCGATCTGCCGATGCTGGAGGCGGTGGGCAGGCCGTCGGTGGTGAACCCGGACAAGAGCCTGCGCAAGCTCGCGGCGGAGCGGGACTGGCCGGTGCTGACCTTCTCCAAGCCAGTCTCACTGCGGTCGCGGTTCAACGCGCCGTCGGGGACCACCGTCGCGGTCACCGCCATCGGGCTGGGCGCGGTGGCCACCGCGGGCGCCGCCTGGTACGGGCTGCACCGCAAGCGCCGCAAGTGAGCGGGACTCGTTACCCCGCAAGGGAGAGCGCGTAGACCGACGGGCGGTACCGGGACCAGGCCAGTTCGCGTAACCGGATGCGGTGAACGCTCACTACTCGTCGCGACGGCCCCCGTCCGTGGACTTGACCGGTGCACCCGAACGTGCCCTTGAAGTGACCTTCATCACTGAGTAGAAAGGAAGTGCGGACTTCGAGTCGGCCAGGGACGGAGCGAAGGGAAGCTCCAGTCCACCCCAACCGAACTCCGTGCGCGAAGCACCGGGCACCCACGCGCAGCGCGCCGCGGGAGGCTTGTCGTCAAGGGACTGCGTACCGGGACGCCGGACGCCGAGGCCAGGTAGGTACGACTGAAGTTGCACGCTTGGTAACCCGAGTGATTCGCGCCGACGGTTTGGGCGGTTCAGCTCTACGGAGCGGAACCGCCCAATCCATGTCCGGAACTTGTCCACAAACTTGTCCACAGCGGTTGTCCACAGCCCCGACCGGCCGCGTTGACCTCGGATAGTGACGTGGGTAACTTCCCCAGTGACACCGATTTCTGGTGAAGAACCCACCTGGCCGACGAGGGAGGCCGCGGTGCCCGCTCTCCGCTCCATCCACCGGACGTTGCCCGTCGCGGTGGCTACCATCGCCACCGTGGCGATCGCCGTGCTGGCCCTCGCCCGGCCAGAAGCCCCGGCTCCGGCATCGGCGCCGCCCAGCGCCGACGCCGCGATGCGGGCCTGGACCGAGAGCGTCCTGCACGGGATGCCCTTGGAGCAGAAGGTCGGCCAGCTGCTCGTCGCCACCGTCTGGGGCAAGTCCGCGGACGAGGCCCACCCGACCAACCGCCTCCGCTACGGCGTCGACACCCCGGCGCAGGTGATCCAGCGCTACCAGGTCGGCGGCGCGATCTATTTCAACAACAGCGGCACCGACAACGTCGACAGCCCCGCGCAGCTCGCCGCGTTCTCCAACGGGCTGCAACGCGCGGCGAAGGGCGTGGCGCCGCACCTGCCGCTGGTGATCTCGATCGACCAGGAGGGCGGCAACGTCACCCGGGTGGAGGCGCCCGCCACGGAGTACCCGAGCAGCATGGCTGTCGGCGCGAGCCGCAGCGCGGCCGACGCGCGCACGCTGGCCGCGGTCAGCGGCCGCGAGTTGCGCGCGATGGGCGTCAACCAGAACTTCGCGCCGGTCGCCGACGTGAACTCCAACCCGCTGAACCCGGTGATCGCCGCCCGCTCGTTCTCCGCGCGGCCCGACCTGGTCAGCGCCTTGGTCGCCGCCGAGGTACGCGGTTACCAGGCGGGCGGTAGGTCTTCCGAGACTGTCTCGTCGTCGGCGAAGCACTTTCCCGGCCATGGTGACGCGGCTACCGACAGCCACACCGGCCTGCCCGTGATCACACGCACCGCCGAGCAGTGGCGAGCGATAGACCTGCCGCCGTTCGCCGCGGCGATCGAGGCCGGCATCGACTCGATCATGACCGCGCACATCCAGTTCCCCAGCCTCGACCCGACCGGCGTCCCGGCCACTGTGTCCAAGCCGATCATGACCGGGCTGCTGCGCGAAGAGCTGGGCTACCAGGGCGTGATCGTGACCGACTCGCTGGGTATGCAGGGCGTGCGGGAGATGTTCGGCGACGCCGAGATCCCGGTGCTGGCGCTGGAGGCGGGCGTCGACCAGTTGCTGATGCCGCCCGACCTGAACCTGGCGAAGGAGTCGGTCCTCGCGGCCGTGCGCAGCGGCAGGCTTACCGAGCAGCGGATAGACGAGAGCGTCCGGCGAATCCTGACGTTGAAGTGGAAGCGCGGCATCCTCACCCGGCCGTACGTCGATGAGCGAGCGGTGCCCGCGCGCGTCGGCACGCCCGCGCACAAAGAGGCGATCCAGAACCTCACCGACCACACGGTCACCGTCCTGCGCAACGACGCGAACACGCTGCCGTTGGCGTCCGCGCCCGGGAAGGTGCTGGTCGCGGGGGTCGGCGACACGGTCACTCCGGCCAACTCGCCTAACGCGCTCGCGGCAAGCATCAGGGCCCGCGGGTCGACCGCGACAGCGCTACCAACCGGTCTGAAGCCGACCGAGGCGACTATCGCGCAGGCTGTGACGGCGGCCCAGGACACGGATCTTGTCGTGCTGCTTACCAACAACCTCTCCACGAACACCGCCCAACGGACCTTGCTGACCAGGTTGCTGGAGACCGGCAAGCCGGTAGTCGCGGTGGCCGCCCAAGTGCCCTACGACGCGGGATTCGTGGACGCGCCGACCTGGGTGGCCACGTACTCCTGGCGGGCGGTCTCGCTGGAATCGCTCACCAAGGTCCTCTTCGGCGAGATCGCGCCCCAGGGCAAACTGCCGGTCGACGTGCCGCTGGGCAGTGACCCGAGCACCATCCAGTACCCGTTCGACCACGGCTTGACCTGGTAGAGCGATGGACAGGAGACGGTTCCTCACCGCGTCGGCGCTCGCCGCCCCACTGGTGACCGCCGCGGCGGCGGTGCCCGTGGTCGCCCAGCCGGAAGCACAGCGGAGCCCGGTGACGCCGGGGGCGGACGTGCTCGCGGCCCAGGGCTGGCAGGCCCTGACGGGCCGCGAGGTGGGCGTCGTGTCCAACCCGACCGGCGTGCTGCGCGACGGCACGCACATCGTGGACTCGATGGTGGCGGCCGGGGTCCCGCCGGTGGCGGTGTTCGGGCCCGAGCACGGTTTCCGGGGCACGGCCCAGGCAGGCGGCTCCGAGGGCGACTACCTCGACCCGCGCACCCGGCTCCCGGTCTACGACACCTACGGCGCGACCGCGGAGAAGCTGGCCGGGCAACTGGCCAAGGCTGGCGTGGACACCGTCGTGTTCGACATCGCCGACGTCGGCGCGCGGTTCTACACCTATATCTGGACCATGTACACGGCCATGCACGCGGCCGTCCTGACCGGCGCCGCGTTCGTCGTGCTGGATCGGCCCAACCCGGTCGGCGGTGCGGCGTTCGGCCCCGCACTGGACCCGGCCTACGCGTCGGGTGTCGGGCGGAAGGCGATAGCGCAGCAGCACGGCATGACCGTCGGCGAGCTGGCCGGGCTGTTCGACGCCGAGTTCCTGCCCGCCGACACCGGGGGCAAGCGCTTGCCGAGCCTGGAGGTGGTCCAGGTCCGCGACTGGCGGCGCGACACGCTGTTCAGCGAGACCGGTCTGCACTGGGTGCTGCCGAGCCCGAACATGCCGACAGCGCAGACCGCGCTCGCTTATCCCGGCACGTGCCTCTTCGAGGGAACGGTCCTCTCGGAGGGACGCGGCACGACGCGACCGTTCGAGATCATCGCCGCTCCCGGCGTCGACTGGCGCTGGGCCGATGAGCTGAACGGGCTCGGCCTGCCGGGCGTGCGGTTCCGGGAGCATTACGTCGTGCCGACGTTCGGCAAGT
Source organism: Actinokineospora iranica (assembly GCF_900101685.1). Classification (GTDB taxonomy): domain Bacteria; phylum Actinomycetota; class Actinomycetes; order Mycobacteriales; family Pseudonocardiaceae; genus Actinokineospora; species Actinokineospora iranica. The sequence continues at coordinate 8,469 of NZ_FMZZ01000019.1, read as the reverse complement.
TCGCGGGCGTCGCCTGCGGCGGGGTCCAGGCGCACATCACCGACGAGCGCCGGTTCGAGGCGATCCGCGCGGCCGTGGCGATGATCGTCTCGGTCCGGCGGGTGCATCCGGCGGTGTTCGGCTGGCGGCCGGACCTGTTCATCGACAAGCTCTCCGGCTCCGACCGGCTGCGCCGCATGGTGGACGCGGGCGCCGGGGTGGCTGAGGTGGTCGGGGCGTGGGACGCGGAGCTGGGCGACTTCCGCAGGCAGCGGCAGCCGTACCTGCTGTACCGGTGAGGTGGGGACGATGGCCAGGAGAGTCCGACTGTCCGCCGCGCTCTTGGCCGTCGCGGTGTCGGTCGCGGGAAGCGCGGTAGCCGTGGCCCAGGTAGACGGGCACGCCTCGGGTCGGTTCGACAGACCGAGGGCCGGGTTCGCCCCGCCGACTACAGTGCTGCGTCCGGGCTCACCGGAGTCCGTGGGACTGGACGCCGCGCCGATCCGGGCGGCCGACGAGGCCATCGCGCGGTGGACGCGGCCAGATCCGGCCACGGGCAGGCCGTTGTTCGCGGGCGCGGTCAGCCTGCTCGCGCACGATGGCGTGGTGGTCCACCGGGGCGTCGCGGGCCAGGCCGTGCGCTACGCGGACGCGGCGGGGACCGAGCTGCCCGCGGACCAGCAGACGCCGATGCGGGCGGACACGATCTTCGACTTGGCCTCGGTCAGCAAGCTGTTCACCTCGCTGGCGGTGATGTGCCTGGTCGAGGACGGGCTGGTCCGGGTCGATGAGCGGGTGGCCGCCTACCTGCCGGAGTTCGGGGTGAACGGCAAAGCGGCCATCACCGTCGAGCAGCTGCTGACCCACACCTCGGGTTTGGAGCCGTTCATCCCGCTGTGGCGGGACTGGCCGGACCGGCCCGCGCGGATCAAGGCGGTCATGGACCGGGCGCCGACGAGTCCGCCGGGGACGAAGTACGTCTACTCCGATCTCAACCTGATCACTCTCGGAGTGCTGGTGGAGCGGCTAAGCGGTCAGCCGTTAGACGCGTTTACCGCCGACCGCATAACCACGCCGCTGGGCCTCCACGACACCGGCTACAACCCGCCCGCGAGCAAGCTCGACCGGATCGCGGCCACGGAGTACCAGGCGGTGCCCGCGCGCGGCATGGTGCGCGGGCAGGCGCACGACGAGAACGCCTGGTCGCTCGGCGGCGTCGCCGGGCACGCGGGGGTCTTCTCCACCGCGGCGGACCTGTCGGTGCTGGGACAGGCGATCCTCAACGGCGGCGGTTACGCGGGGGCGCGCATCCTGCGGCCGGACACCGTGCGCGAGATGCTGACGAACTACAACACGGAGTTCCCGGGCAGCGACCACGGTCTCGGGTTCGAGTTGTCCCAACGCTGGTACATGGGCGGTCTAACCGGCCCGCGGACAGCGGGGCACACGGGGTTTACCGGCACCTCTCTTGTGCTCGACCCGGCGTCACGGTCTATCGCGATCCTGTTGACCAACAGGGTCCACCCCTCGCGGTCCTGGGGTTCGGTCAACGTGGCGCGCGAGACGCTGGCGACCGGGTTGGCGCGGTCCCTGGCCGTCCGGCCGCGGCACGGCGGGGACGCCTGGCACGCCGGGTTCGGCAACGGGGCGACGGCGACGCTGAGCACGCCCCCGCTGGCGGGCTCGGGCACGCTGCGGGTCGCCTTCGACGCCTTCGTCGACACCGAGGCGGCCGATCCACTCGTCCTGGAGGCGAGCGATGACGGCACGACGTGGCGAAGTGTGCCCGTTCGGGCGCACGGCCCGGGCGCACCAGTGGGCGAACAGCCGCTTTTGTCGGGTTTCGGTCACCGTAGTTGGTGGAAGATCAACGCTTGGGTACCGGCAAGCGGACGAATCACGTTGCGCTGGAGATCAACTACCGATAGTCGCTACGCCGGAAGAGGGGTCTACCTCGACGGAATAACCGTGACAGACAGTAGCCATTTGTTGCTCAGTGGTGAGAAAGAACCCCACTTGCTGCGACCACAAGGGTGGGAAGTCAGAACTCGTTGACGATCAGACGCTAACAATGTGCGCTCGGGCGACGATTCGGTGAGCAAGCCCCCACCAGGGGCGACGGCGGTTGCGGACACATTTGGGTAGCGTTGCTGCCGGATGTGATGCGTCACCTTGTATTACCCCTTAACTGTTAGTAAGTTTCCCACGTGAGTGCGAGTCAAATGACAGCAGAACACAGCGAGTCAAGCCCCTTGGTCCGCATTCGCTCGCTCCTGCCGGGCCTGGCCCGCGCGGAGCAGCGGGTCGCCAAGGTCGTCCTGGACAGCCCGCATACCGTCGCCCGGCGCAGCATCACCGAGGTGGCCGAGGCCGCTGGCACCAGCGAGACGACGGTGACCAGGTTCTGCAAGGCGATCGGCGTCGGGGGCTACCCCGAGTTGCGCATCGCGCTTGCCGCGGACACCGCGCGCTCAGAAGCCAGGGCCGACCGGGACCTCGGCGGCGAGATCGCCCCGGAGGACGACCTCAAGACCGTGGTCGGCAAGGTCACCTTCGCCGACGCCCGCGCCGTCGAGGAGACCGCGGAGCAGGTCGACATCGACGTGCTCGGCAAGGTCGTCGAGGCGGTGGCCACCGCGGGCAGGGTCGACGTCTACGGGGTGGGCGCCAGCGCGTTCGTGGCCGCCGACCTGCAGCAGAAGCTGCACCGCATCGGCCGGGTGAGCTTCGCGTGGAACGACACGCACATCATGCTGACCTCGGCTGCGGTGCTCAGCCCCGGCGACGTCGCGGTCGGCATCTCGCACACCGGCGCCACGGCGGACACCGTCGAGGCCCTGCGTGTCGCCCGCGAGCACGGCGCAACCACGGTGGCGCTGACGAACTACCCGACCTCGCCGATCGCGGAGGTGGCCGACCACGTGCTCACCACCGCGGCCAGGGAGACCACGTTCCGCTCCGGCGCGACGGCGAGCCGGATCGCGCAGCTCACGGTGGTCGACTGCCTGTTCATCGGCGTCGCGCAGCAGCACCTCGACCAGTCGATCCGGGCGCTGGACTCCACCCGCGACGCGGTCGGCCCGCACCGGCTGGAGACCAGGCACGACGGCAGGCGCAAGCCTCGGGAGACCGGGAAGTGACCAGGGGTGCGCGGTTCCGCCACTCCAGGGAGGGGAACATCGGATGACCGTGCCACAACAGTCAGCACACGTGGACTCCCCCACCGAAGGGCGGAATCCGCGCACCACGGAAATCGACCGGATGTCGACGCTGGACATCCTGCGCATGATCAACACCGAGGACCAGTTGGTCCCCGGCGCGGTGGCCGCCGTGCTGCCGCAGCTCAGCCGGGCCGTGGACGTGGCGACCGAGGCACTGCGGACCGGCCACCGCGTGCACTACGTCGGCGCGGGCACCTCCGGCAGGCTCGCCACCTTGGACGCCGCCGAGCTGTCCCCGACCTACAACGTGCCCGACGACTGGTTCCTCGTGCACCACGCGGGCGGCGCGGCCGCGCTGCGCAACGCGGCCGAGGGCGCGGAGGACGACCGGCTGGCGGGCGCGGCCGAACTGACCCGTGACGCCCGGTCCGGGGACTTCGTGCTCGGCCTGACCGCCTCTGGCCGCACCCCGTACGTCCTGGGGGCGCTGGCCGCGGCGCACGACCTCGGCGCGACCACCGCGCTCGTGTCGAACAACCCCGACGCGGCGCGCGCGCCCGGGGTGGACCTGCTCATCGCGCTGGACACCGGCCCGGAGGTGATCTCCGGATCGACGCGGATGAAGGCGGGCACGGCCCAGAAGATCGTGCTTACCGCGTTCTCGACAGCCGTGATGGTCAAGATGGGCCGCACGTACTCGAACCTGATGGTCAGCATGCGCGCGACCAACGCGAAGCTTCGCGGCCGCAGCCTGCGCATCCTGCGTGAGGCGACCGGCCTGGGGCACCAGGAGTGCGCGACGGCGCTGATGGACGCGCACGGCGACCTCAAGGTGGCCATGGTGCACCTGCTGGCCGGGGTGGACGCCCGGGCCGCGGCGAAGGCGCTCGCCGAGACCAGCGGGCACGTGCGGCGCGCGCTCGGACTGCTCAACATGCACGCCGTCTGAACTCTTAGCGGGGTCTTGCCCTAAGAGGCGGTGGCGGCGTCGGCGATGCTGGTGGCTTCCCGAGCGCCCGCCTCGATGGCCTCGCAGCAGAAGATGATCCACGCCGTGACGCCGTCCCGGTCACCGGAGGCGAAGGCAGCGGCCGCGGTGCGGTACTGGTCCTGGCGGCGCATGAAGGAGACCTCGGGGACCGCGAGGCCCTTGGGGTCGAGGCCGGTGCCGATCAGGGTGAGCCGGGCCGCCGCGCGGGCAACGACACCGTCCGCGGCGCCGAAGGGAGCCAGCGCGAGCAGTTCGCCGTGGACGACAGCGGCGATCACCGGGCCGGGCGCCTTGGTGCCGCCCGCGACCAGGCTCGCGAGCAGGTCGAGCCTGCTGGTGACGTCCACTCCCATGCGGGGCCTGCCCAGGGAATCCTCGTCGGTCAGGTCCGCCGCGGCCAGGACGTGCAGCTTGGCCAGGGCCTGCATGGGCGCGCGCTCCCAGGTCGGGAGCAGCGGGCCGAGGGCTTCCGCGACGCGCAGCGCGCCTGCCAGGACCGGGTCGGAGACCTCGCCGACCTCGGGGATCTCCGGGTCGCCGCCGTCGAGGACGGCGGAGGCGCGGGCGGCGCGGACCGAGGCCTCCGCGGAGGTGGCAGGCCAGCCTCGCCGGTTGGTGGGGTGCCGGTGGACCTCGGCCACCGAGTCCCGGGCAGTGGCCACGGCGTCGCCGACGCCGGGGAGGTCGAGCAGCGGGGCCAGCGGATCGGTCACCTCGCGGACAGTACCCGCCGGCGAAGTGGCCTTCTTGAACTGCTCAGTAGTGGACCTCAACGCAAGGCCACTTTCGGTTTACCGTCGGACGGGTGAGCGAGTGGAAGCCGCTGGGAACGATGGCAGGCCGGTTCGTCCGGCTGGAGCCGCTGACCGAGGCACACGTGGCCGGACTGTACGAAGCGGGCAAGGACCCGGACGTCTGGACGTGGCTCAGCGCGGGCAGGCCGCGCGCCCTCGGCGACATGCGAGCCCAGGTGGCCGACGCGATCGCCGACCCCGTGCGGTTCCCGTTCGTCCAGTTCGACGCGAACGGTGAGATCGCGGGAACCACCTCTTACTACGAAGTGGACCAACGCCACCGCGCTGTCTGGATCGGACACACGTGGATCGGCGCCCGGTGGCAGCGGACGGCGCTCAACACGGAGTCGAAGCTGCTGCTCATGTCGCGCGCGTTCGACGAGTTCGGCGCGCTGCGGGTCGGGTGGCACACCGATGTCCGCAACGAGCGGTCTCGCCGGGCGATCGAACGCCTTGGCGCGCGGCAAGAAGGCGTGCTCCGCGCGCACCGAATCCGTCCGGACGGGACTCTTCGCGACACTGTCTGCTACTCGGTAATCGCGCCGGAGTGGCCTGCCGTGCGCGACCGCCTCCTCTTGAAACTGCACGCCTAACTCGAGTCGTACGTCCGCTCCCGCACGGCCCGGACCCCGGGAACCGCCGCGGGCGGAGTGAGCCTGACCTGGTTGCGGCCGCCGTCCTTGGCTTGCGCCAGCGCCTGATCAGCGTGCTCTTGCAGGGTCGCCAGGTCGGTGCCGTGCTCGGGGGACAGCGCGATGCCGCCGGAGATGGTGAAGTCGCCCGCGAGTTCGGTGCGGCCACCCGCCGCCTTGGTCAGCTCGACGGTCATCGACTCGACGGCGACGCGGATGCGCTCGGCGATGGTCCACGCGTCGGCGCGGGTGGTGCTGGGCAGCAGCACCGAGAACTCCTCACCTCCCCACCGGCACACCAGGTCGTCGCGCCGGACACAGGAGCGCAAGACACCCGCGAGTGCTTTGAGAACCTCGTTCGCGCCCAGGTGGCCGAGGCGGGAGTTGACCTGTTTGAACCGGTCCAAATCGAACATCATCACCGCCGTCGGCCGCCGCCGCGCCTGGTCGGCGACCAGGGCGAGCGTCGCGGCCGGGTTGAACGCGCGCTGGTTGGCCAGCCCGGTCAGCGGGTCGTGCAGCGCGTCGACTTCCAACCGGTCGCGTTCCTGTTCCAACTGCTCGATGCGCTGGGTGTGCCGGGTGTAGCCGACGACGACTACCGACAGCGCGGCAAGCAGCAGCCCGTAGGCGACGCCCGCGCCCCACGCCGCGATGAGTCCGAGGCACAGGGTGATGGCGAGGTCGACGTTCTCCTTGCGGTTGCCCAGGATCGACACCCAGGACCAGTCGCCGCGCAGGCCGCGCGCCACACCGATGACGATCGTCTGCGCCGCGTAGTACGCCGCGAACGCGCCGCCGACGGCCAGGGCCGCGCCGAGCACCTGGTCCGCGGCGATCGGCTCGCCGCGAATCCAGTCGTGCACCGGGGTCGCGGTGGCCAGCGCCTGCGCGGCGAGCGCGGAGGACGTAATAGCGAACGTCGTGAACAAATAGCGGCCAGGAGGCTTACGCGCGATGAAATAGCGGCGCAATCGGATGATCAACACCAGTGCGACCACCAGTGGCACCGGAAGCACGAACGCGCCCGCGCACGTCCACACTCCGGTGTGGTCGATATGCTCGCCCGCCAAGTGAGCGGCGCGGCGGCGTTCTTCCGCGGGCCGGGTGGCCTCCATATGCAAGATCGCGAAGCCGGTCAGCAATGCGAACAGCCGAAGCGACAACGCGTCGGGAAATCCGCCGCCCAGGACTCCGGCACAGGCCCAGACGAAGATCGCGATCTCGCTGGCGAGGATCCACAGGATGCCCGCGCGGGTGGTGTGCATGAACAGGTCGAGCGACCGCAGCCGTTCGCCGAGGGACACGCCCGCGAGGCGGGCGTGTCGGGGGCTTGTCAGACTGGGCATTGTCCCCCTTCACGACAAAGGGGAAACTGAATACGTTCCAGGTAACCGTGGCCGAGTCCGATCCCCCCGGACCCGAGAGAGAGGTAACCCCGTGCGGAACCGCGAGTACTGAGCCGAATGGCCGGGGCACACGCGCCGGTCGTTGATTTTTCAGCAATCCGCACTCCCGAGGAGGAAGCCGCGATGCGCAACCGCGAGTACTGATCTTCAGTCATGCCACCGCCTCCTTCGGGACCGCCGACCTCCCCTGATGCCAGACGAAGCCTGCTACCACGCAGCCTATGGTCCCGAGCACGCCTTCCCGCGCGACGGTCAGCGAAGTGAAATCGACGACCGGGCCGATGAAGATCATTTCGCTCGAACCAGTCGAGAACGGGATGAGCGCGGGCCGGGACCCACGCACCCGGCGGACGACACGCGCCCCGGCAACGACGCCGAGCGTGCGGGCGGCAAGCAGAACCGACGCGCCGGGCCGGTGCTCCAGCGACGACGCGAGCCCGACCGCCGCCATAACGAGCAGTGACGATGTGGCAACCGTAGGCAACTGACGGTCCGGATGGAGTAGTCCGACCGCCGCGTTCGAGGCAACTTTTGCCGCCGTACGGGTGCACATGTCGAATCGCAACACAGCCCCCGGGGTCATGGCCAGTGCTGGCGGACCAGTTCGGCGGGCGCCGAGGAGCCCCATCGTGGCGACGGCGCCCGCCACACCGGCCTGCCTGCCGACTACCCGCGACCGGGTAAATCGCCGCCGGGCCGGGTAACCGAGCGTCCGGTCAGTGTTCGATAGGAATGCGTGCGCGATTAGCGCTGTCGTCGCGCTCTTACCAACCAGAGCCGAGACACGAAGACCGACCGACGTGACCGACGCCTCAATGGTGCTGAGCGCGGAGCCGGACAGCGGTGAATCCTGATCTGCACCACCCATCGTCAATCCCCCACTAGCGTCGGCTGCTCCGAGCTGGATCCACCATCGACCACGGTACGTCTCTGTCAGGCTACTTTCCGGCGATTGAGTGGAGGACAGCCGAACGGAGCAGATGCCCCCCGATCGGGCGAATCTCACGGCGATCCGCATTGGTCTGAACCAAGGGGTGGGCGGTCTGTCGAACACACGCTGTTCGCACTAGATTGCTCTGGCGATACACACAGCCGCGCACGACACCGCAGCCGCACACGCACCGAGGAGGTCACGTCCATGACCGAGCAGTCCGGTCAGAATCCGACGCTGGACAACTTGTCGACGGAGCACAGGGTGTTCGCGCCGTCGGAGGGGTTCGTGGCGGGGGCGAATGTGACCGGTGCGGCGTACGCGGAGGCGGAGGCGGATCGGGAGGGTTTCTGGGCCGCCCAGGCGGAGCGGTTGGTGTGGGCGCAGCGGTGGGAGCGGGTGCTGGACTGGGACAACCCCCCGTTCGCGAAGTGGTTTGTGGGGGGCCGGTTGAACGTGGCCTACAACTGCGTCGACCGCCACGTGCAAGCGGGGTTGGGGGATCGGGTCGCGATCCACTGGGTCGGCGAGCCCGGCGACACCCGCACCATCACCTACGCCGACCTGCACCG
>NZ_FMZZ01000017.1 GCF_900101685.1 Actinokineospora iranica | reverse complement strand
TAGACGACTGGGTTGATAGGCCAGAGATGGAAGCCTGGTAACGGGTGGAGTTGACTGGTACTAATAGGCCGAGGGCTTGTTACAAAAATGCTACGCATCCACTGTGTGGTGTCTGAGACACCAACCACCCCCACCATCCCTGTTTTTCGGGTTGGGTCGGGGTTGAGGGTTGTGTTTGTTTCATAGTGTTACGGCGGTCATAGCGGTAGGGAAACGCCCGGTCCCATCCCGAACCCGGAAGCTAAGCCTGCCAGCGCCGATGGTACTGCACTCGTGAGGGTGTGGGAGAGTAGGACGCCGCCGGACAATCATTCCCGAAGGGGCTTGTGGTGGGGCACGCGAAGCGTGTACCTGACCACAGGCCCCTTCGGTGTCGTTGGAGTATGTTGCGGGTAATCCGCACGCGGGAGGATCACGGTGTCGGAGTTCGGGCGACGAGGCGGCACGGACCGCGGCAACAACAGCGGCGGCGACCGCAGAGGCGAGCCAGGCGGCGGAGCGAACCGCAGGGGCGACGCCCAGGAGGGCGGCTCCGGCCGCTCCGCGAACCGCGGCTCCGCCAACGACCGAGGCGGTTACCGCCCCACCTCCGCCAACCGGGACCGCGGCGGCTTCCGCTCCGCCCCCAACCGCACCACCGGCACCGACCGCGGCGGCTACCGAGGCGCCCCCTCTGACCGCGACCCCCGAGGCGGCTACCGCCCGGACCGCGACACGGCGGGCGACCGGGACTCCCGAGGCGCCACGCCTTCCCGCGGCGCCTCCGGTGACCGCAAACCCAACACTTTCCGCACCAAGAACGGCGCCCCCAGCAGCCGCGACTCCGGCGGCTACCGCCCCAACCGCGACTCGTCCGGAAACCGCGACTCCGGTGGTCACAACCCCAACCGAGGTTCCTCTGGCGGCGGTGCGTCCGGCGGCTATCGCTCTGACCGCGGTTCCTCGGGCAGCCGTGATTCCGGTGGCTACCGTTCCGACCGCAGTTCCTCCGGCAGTGGCACTTCCGGTGGTTACCGCTCCGACCGTGGTTCGTCGGGCGGGACTTCTGGTGGTTACCGTTCGGACCGCAATTCCTCCGGTGGCGCTTCAGGCGGCTACCGCTCCGACCGAGGTTCGTCCGGTGGAACCTCTGGTGGCTACCGTTCTGACCGTGGCTCATCGGGCAGCGCGTCCGGCGGTTACCGTTCTGACCGCGGCGGTTCTGGTGGTCGCGACTCGGGCGGCTACCGTTCCGACCGCAGTTCCTCCGGTAGTGGCACTTCCGGTGACTATCGTTCCGACCGTGGTTCGTCCGGCGGGACTTCTGGTGGTTACCGTTCCGACCGGGATTCTTCAGGCAGTCGCGATTCCGGTGGTTACCGGTCTGACCGTAGTTCTTCTAGTAGTGGTTCTTCCGGTGGTTACCGCTCGGACCGGGATTCGTCGGGTGGCCGTGAATCCTCTGGTTACCGGTCTGATCGCGGTTCTTCTGGCGGTTATGGCTCGGACCGGGGGGCTGGCGGGCGCGGTTCCGGCGGCCACAACGCCGACCGGGGTTCGTCCGGCAGCAGCGGTGGGTCCGCGGGCTACCGCTCTGACCGGGGCACTTCCGGCGGTCGTGACTCGGGCGGTCACCGCTCGGACCGGGATTCGTCTGGCAGTCGGGACTCGGGCGGGTATCGCTCTGATCGCGGAGCCTCCGGCGGCCGCGACGCCGGTCGAGGCGCGCGTGAATCGGGGTACCGCTCCGACCGCGATTCTTCCGGTGGCGGCCGTGAGTCCGGTGGTTACCGCGCTGAGCGTGGAAGTTCTGGCGGTCGCGACTCTGGCGGTTACCGTGGCGGCGCTGGTGGCCGTGATTCCGGAAGTGACCGTTCCGGCGGCACTGGCGGTCACCGGTCCGGGGGCGGGCGGGATTCCGGTGGCTACCGATCGGACCGGGCGTCCTCGGGAGACCGTGACTCGCGTGGTCAGCGTTCCTCGGACGATCGGGACGCCGGTGGTTACCGCTCCGACCGTTCCGGTTCGTCTGGTGGCTATCGGGCTGGCGGGGCTGACCGGTCCGGGGCGGGCTCCCGTGGCGGTAAGCCTGGGTTCCGTTCCGACCGGCCGAGTCGCCAGTCCGACGACCGAGGCGGATCTCAGCGTCGGGACACCCCGGGCAAGGGCGGCTACCCCCGTGGCGATGGTGGCGACCGGCCGTACGGCAAGAGTGCCGATCGGGGCGGTTACCAGCGCAAGGACGACCGCGCGAGCGGCTACCGCGATGGTGGCGACCGTGCCGGTTCCCGTTACTCGGACCGGTCGGGCCAGGATTTCGCGGAGGGCCGGTCCGGCAAGCGGCCCGAGTCCACTGAGCAGGCCCGGTTTGCCGAGGTGACGCCTCGGCGTTCGGATGCCCCCGGGCCAGACGCCACGGAAACCACCGAGCGGACAACTCCGCACGCGGGCGACCAGCAGCCCTCCCGTGCAGGGGGCCGCGAGACGACCCGCACCACCGACGACGCGACTGACAACTCGCGCGGCGATGACCAGCGGACCAGTTCGGGCGAAGACGCGCGGGACGGCTCCCACCGCGACGGGCGCGGCGACCGAGGTGCGGGAGTTTCGGAAAGCACCGCGGCCCGAGCCGAAGGCTCACAAGCCCGCGACACCGATGACGACCTGGGACGCCAGGGTGACGACGCTCCGGACAACTGGGGCGATGAGTCACGCGGTCACCGGGGCGATGAGCCGCGTGGACTTCAGGGCGAGAACGCCCGGAGCGAGCAGGGCGACGAGCCGCGTGCGCACTCGGTCGAAGGTGCTCCGGCCAGCCAGGGCGATGAGTCGCGTGGGCGTGCGGGTGGCGACGTTCAGGGCAGCCGGGGTGACGAGTCGCGTGCGGACTTGGCGGAGGGTGCCCGGGGTAGCGAGGGTGACGAATCGCGTGGGCGTGCGGGCGGCGACGTTCAGGGCAGCCGGGGCGATGAGTCGCGTGGGCGTCGAGGCGAGGATGCTCGGACCGGCCGCGGTGCGGATGCCCGGGTTGGTGTTTCGCGCGGGCGTGACGGTGGCGACAGTCGGGGCGACTACGGCCGGGGGCGTCCGGGGGATGACGTTCGGGGCGGCGGTAGGCGCGAGGACTCGCGTGGCGCTCGCGGTGAGGATGGCCGAGGCGGGCCTCGGCGGGACGAGCGGGATGTCGCGCCGGTGCTGAGTGGGCCTCCGGTGCCGGAGGGCGCGGACTACAGCGCGCTCGACGTCGAGGCGCGGGCGGGGCTGCGGAGTCTGCCCAAGTCCCTGGCCGAACTGGTGGGGCGGCACTTGGTCGCGGCCGGGATGCTGGTCGACGAGGATCCGGAGCGGGCGTTGGTGCACGCGCGGTATGCGCGGGAGCGCGCGTCGCGGGTCGCGGTGGTGCGGGAAGCCGCGGGGCTGACGGCGTACCACGCTGGGGAGTGGGCTGAGGCGCTGTCCGAGCTGCGGGCCGTGCGGCGGATGAGTGGCGGCAACGCCCATATCGCGGTGATGGCCGACTGCGAGCGTGCCCTCGGGCGGCCGGAGCGGGCCCTGGAACTGGCCAGGGAAGCAGGCAAGGACCTGCCCGCGGACGTCGCAGTGGAGTTGCGCATCGTGACCGCGGGCGCGCGGCGGGACATGGGGCAGCTGGACGCCGCGGTGGTGAGTTTGCAGGGGCCCGACCTCGATCCCAAGCGGCGGGACCCGTGGAGCGCGCGGCTGTTCTACGCCTACGCGGACAACCTGGAAGCCGCGGGCCGGACCGACGAGGCCATCCGCTGGTTCCTGCACGCAGCCCAGGCCGACGACGACGAGGACACCGACGCGGCCGAGCGTGCCTTCACCTTGGGCGCGGACGAGTCGGAGATCGCCGCCGCCCTGCCCGGTGAAACCCTCGAAATCGAGGACGACGTCACCCAGGACGCCTGCGCCGCCGAGGACGCCGCCGAGCCCACCGAGACGACCGCGGACGCTCAGGCCGCGGTCACGGACGAACCTGTCCGCGACCCCGCCGCTTCGCCCGCCGAGGACTCACCGAACTCAGCGGACCAGGTCGCTGGTCCCGCTGCCGAGTCCGGTGCTGCCGAGTCCGGTGCTGCCGAGTCCGGTGCTGCCGAGTCCGGTGCTGCCGAGTCCGGTGCTGCCGGGCGGGTGGGGGATGACCTGGGTGACGCAGGCAAGCCCGCCGTTGGTGAAGACGAGGTGTCGGTGGCCGGCGAAGATGTGGGCAAAACCGACGACGGGGCGGTCAAGCGGCGCGATGAGTGATCGTCTGCTCGACCTCTACGACGCCGTTCTCGCCGACCTCGATGGCACCGTCTATCGCGGTGGCGAGGCGGTGGTGGGGGCGGCTGAATCCCTCGACGTCGCCCGGGAGCGCGGGGTGGTCGTCCGGTTCGTGACCAACAACGCCTCCCGAGCGCCGCTGGCGGTGGCTGCCCACCTCACCGGTCTCGGCATCGCCGCTCAGCCAGGCGAGGTCAGCACCAGTGCCCAGGCGGGCGCCGCGCTGGTCGCCCAGCGGCTCGACGCTGGCGCGGAGGTGCTGGTGCTCGGCACCGATGCCCTGGCCGCCGAGGTGGCCGCCGTCGGGCTGGTGCCGGTGCGGGCGCACGGGGACGGCACCCAAGCCGTGCTCCAGGGGCTTTCCCCCGAGCTGGCCTGGCGGGATCTCGCCGAGGCCGCCGTCGCCATTCGCGCTGGGGCGCTGTGGGTGGCGTGCAACGTCGACCGGACGCTGCCGACCGAGCGGGGGCTGCTGCCGGGCAACGGGTCGCTGGTGGCCGCGTTGCGGGTCGCCACCGACCGGGAGCCGTTGGTCGCCGGGAAGCCCGCCGCGCCTTTGCTGACCGAGGCCATCCGCTCCGCGGGGGCGGAGCGGCCGCTGGTGGTGGGGGACCGGCTCGACACCGACATCGCGGGCGCGGCGGTTGTCGGGGCCGACTCGCTGCTGGTGTTGACGGGGGTTTCCACCGCGCTCGACCTGGTGCGCGCCGGGCCGGACGAGCGGCCCACCTACGTCGCGGCGGACATCCAGGCGATCACCGAGTCCGCGGCCACCCTGGAGATCGGGCCCAAGGCCGGGTGGGACGTCCGGCTCACCGCCGACCGGCGGGTCGAGGTCAGCGGCGACGGCGACCCGCTCGACCTGCTGCGGGCGCTGTGCGCGACCTGGTGGGACGCTGGCTCCGGGCCGCCTGCGTTCGCCGTCGAGCATCCCGCCCTGGCAGTCCTCGGACTCACCGGACCGCGCTGACCACGCGCGGGCCCCTCGATCGGATAGCGTGGAGGAGTGCAGGTGGATTTCGACGCGGCCGGGCCGCGACCCGTTCCCGGGCCGCCGTCGCCGACTCAGGACGCCGCCATCGACGCGGCCGTCGCCGGGCTCGCCGGTCTTGACCGGCTGCCCGTCGCCGAGCACGTGGAGCGGTTCGACGCGGTGCACATCGCGTTGACGGCCGCGCTGGCCTCCATCGACAAGGTCTGACCGGTGCCCAGACGGGCGCGTCTCGACGCGGAACTGGTGCGCCGGGGGCTGGCCCGCTCCCGTGACCACGCCAGCGAGCTCATCGCCGACGGCCGGGTCACCGTGCGCGGCTCCGTCGCCACGAAACCCGCCACCGGCGTGGAGACCGACGCGCCCGTGGTGGTGCGCGACCTCGTCGACGACCCCAACTGGGCCTCCCGCGGCGCGCACAAGATCATCGGCGCGCTCGACGCGTTCGGCATCCCGGTCGAGGGCAGGCGGTGCCTGGACGCGGGGGCGTCCACCGGGGGCTTCACCGACGTCCTGCTGCGCCGCGGCGCGCGCCAGGTCGTCGCCGCCGACGTGGGGCGCGGGCAGTTGGTGTGGCGGCTGCAGAACGACGAGCGGGTCGTGGTGATGGACAAGACCAACGTGCGCTCGCTGACCGCCGAGGACATCGGCGGGCCGGTCGACCTGGTGGTCGCCGACCTGTCGTTCATCTCGCTGCGGCTGGTCCTGCCCGCCCTGCTCGCCTGCGCCGACGACGGGGCCGACCTGGTGCCGATGGTCAAGCCGCAGTTCGAGGTCGGCAAGGAGCGCCTGGGCTCCGGCGGCGTCGTGCGCAGCCCCGAGGTGCGCGCCGAGGTGGTCACCCGGCTGCTCAAGGCCGCGGGCGACCTCGGCCTGCGCGCCCACGGCGTGGTCGCCAGCCCGCTGCCCGGACCCTCGGGCAACGTCGAGTACTTCGCCTGGCTGCGCCGAGGCGACCCCTTGGCCGAGGACGACGCGGCGGCGCTGGTCGAGACCGCCGTCCGAGAAGGGCCGCGATGAGCACCGACCGAGAGATCCTGCTGGTGGTGCACACCGGCCGCACCGAGAACCGCCGCACGGCGGAGAAGGTCGCTGGCTGGTTCGCCTCGGCCGGGGTGCGGCTGCGGGTGCTCGACGACGAGGCCCCCGACCTGGACCCGTGCTGCTACAGCCGGGTCGTCCCGCTGGGTCCGGACGCGGCGGTGGGCACCGAGCTGGTGTTCGTGCTCGGCGGCGACGGCACGCTGCTGCGCGCGGCCGAGCTGGCGCACCCGGCGGGCGTGCCGGTGCTCGGGGTGAACCTGGGGCGCGTCGGGTTCCTCGCCGAGGCCGAGTCCGACGCCCTCGAAGAGGCCGTCGACCTGGTGGTCCGGCAGGGTTACCGGGTCGAGGACCGGATGACCGTCGACGTCACAGCCACCCTCGACGGCGTGGTCCTCGCCGACACCTGGGCGCTCAACGAGGCCAGCGTGGAGAAGAGCAGCCGCGAGCGCATCCTGGACGTGCGGATCGAGGTGGACGGCCGCCCGGTGTCCTCCTTCGGCTGCGACGGCGTGCTGTGCGCGACGCCGACCGGGTCCACCGCGTACGCGTACTCCGCAGGCGGGCCGATCGTGTGGCCGGACGTGCAGGCGATGCTGGTCGTGCCGAGCAACGCGCACGCCATGTTCTCCCGGCCGATGGCGGTGTCGTCGCGCTCCGTGGTGGCCGTCGAGGTCGACCCCGGCGGCCACCCGGCCGTCCTGTGCTGCGACGGCAGGCGCACCTTCGACATCCCGCCGGGCGCGCGCATCGAGGTCAGGGGCGGCAGGCTGCCCATCCGGCTGGTGCGGCTGCGCGACGACCGGTTCACCGACCGGCTGGTCGACAAGTTCGCGCTGCCGGTCCAGGGCTGGCGGTCGCGGTGATCCGGTGCACGGCACGACACCGCTGTCACCGGGAGCCGCTAGGGTGCGCCCTGTGCTAGCCGAGATGCGCATTCAGGACCTCGGCGTCATCGACGAGGCCACGCTCGAACTCCACCCCGGCTTCACCGTGGTGACCGGTGAGACCGGTGCGGGCAAGACGATGGTCGTCACCGGACTGCACCTGTTGTCCGGTGGCAGGGGCGAGGCGTCCAGGGTCCGCAGCGGGAAGTCCAAGGCCGTGGTCGAGGGCCGGTTCGAGAACCTGACCGGCACGCCCGCCGCCGCGGTGGCCACCGACGCGGGCGCGGAGCCGGACGAGGACGGCAGCCTGATCGCGCTGCGCACCGTCGCCACCGACGGCCGCTCCCGCGCGCACGTGGGCGGCCGGTCCGTGCCGGTCGGGGTGCTGTCGTACCTGGCCGAGCAGCTCATCGCCGTGCACGGACAGAACGACCAGCTGCGGCTGCTGCGGCCTGCCGAGCAGCGCGCGGTGATCGACCGGTTCGCCGGGGACGCCGTCGCCGACGTGCTGGGGCGCTACCGCTCGGTCCGCGAAGAGTGGCTGGCGGTCACGAACGAGCTGGCCGACCGCACCCGGCGGGCGAAGGAACTGGCCCGCGAGGCCGAGATGCTGCGGCTGGGCCTTGAGGAGATCACCGCCGTCGACCCCCGCCCCGGCGAGGACGTCGAGCTGGTCGACCAGGCCCGCAGGCTCGCCGACGCCGACCAGCTCCGCGAGGCGGCCACCGGCGCGAGCTACGCCGTCGCGGGCTCCCCGGACGGCGACCCGGACATCCCCGGCGCCCTCGGCCTGATCGGCGAGGCGCAGCGCAGGCTCGCCGGGGCCGACGACCCCCGGCTGCGCGACCTGGAGCCCCGGCTCGCCGAGGCGGCCGTGCTGCTGACCGACGTCGGCGCCGAGCTGACCGCCTACCTCGACGGCCTCGACGCCGACCCGGCCGCCCTGGAGCGGGTGCTGGCCCGGCAGGCCGAGCTCAAGGCGATCACCCGCAAGTACGCCGCCGACGTTGACGGCGTGCTGGCCTGGGCGCGCGACGCGGCCGACCGGCTCTCCGGGCTCGACACGTCCGAGGAAGCCCTGGGCGAGCTGGCCGCGCGCAAGACCGCGCTGGCCGCGGAACTGGCCGAGATCGCCGTCGCGCTCACCGCCGCGCGCGCCGAGGCGGCCGACGAGCTGGCCAAGGCGGTCACCGACGAGCTGGGCGGGCTGGCGATGGGCCAGTCCAGCATCCAGATCAGCGTGCGGCCCAAGCCCGCCGAGGCGGGCGACGCGCTGGCCCTCGACGTCGGCGGGCAGTCCCTGCACGCGGGACCGGACGGCGTGGACGAGGTGGAGCTGCTGCTGGTCGCGCACGACGGCGCGCAGCCGCTGCCGGTCCACAAGGGCGCCTCCGGCGGCGAGCTGTCCCGGGTGATGCTCGCCATCGAGGTCGTCCTCGCGCACTCCGAGCCGGTGCCGACCCTGGTCTTCGACGAGGTGGACGCAGGCGTCGGCGGGCGGGCGGCGGTGGAGATCGGCCGCAGGCTGGCCCGGCTGGCGCGCACCCACCAGGTGATCGTGGTGACGCACCTGGCGCAGGTCGCCGCGTTCGCCGACCGTCACCTCATCGTGGACAAGGGCACGCACGGCGGGGTCACCCGAAGCGATGTGCGGACCCTGGACGAGACCGACCGGGTGGTCGAGCTCGCCCGGATGCTCGCGGGCATGGAGTCCACCGAGACCGGCCGCGCGCACGCCGAGGAGCTGTTGGCGCTGGCCGACGGGGAGAAGCACGACTGGGAGCTGAGCGGGCGCCCTCGGCCCAAGCGCAAGCGCTGACCCGAGGCGAGTATTCGTCAGCTCGGCCCGCTGGTCAGGCAAAATTCACCCTTTGGTGCCATCACCCGGCAGGGGGAAGGCGGGCGTGGCGCGCGCGTTTTGCGGCCGCCACTTTGTCACCATGCGCACCATGAAGCTCCCCGGATTGCTTACCCGGTCCCGGTCATCCCTACCCGGAATCACCGGTATCGCGCGGGTCGACCGGCGCACCGGCGACCTGCTGCGCCGGGTCGCGGCGGGCGACGTCGTGGTCCTCGACCAACTCGACCTCGACCGCGCCACCGCCGACGCCCTGGTGCGCGCCGAGGTCGCGGGCGTGGTCAACGCCTCGCCGTCGATCTCCGGCCGGTTCCCCAACCTCGGCCCGGAAGTGCTCGTCGGCGCGGGAATCCCGCTGATCGACGGGGTCGGGCAGGACGCGCTGCGCGCGATCCGGGAAGGCAGCAGGCTGCGCCTGCACGAGGGCGGGGTGTTCATCGGCGAGCGCGAGGTCGCCCGCGGCGCCGAGCAGACCCCCGAGTCGGTGGCCGAGCAGATGATCGCGGCCAAGACGGGCATGTCGGCCCAGTTGGAGGCGTTCTCGGCCAACACCATGGAGTTCCTGCGCCGCGAGCGCGCGCTGATCCTCGACGGCGTCGGCGTGCCCGAGTTGCGGACCCCGGTGCGCGGCAGGCAGGTCGTGGTCGTCGCGCCGGGGCATGAGCACGTCGCCGACCTCAAGCGGCTGCGCCGCTACCTCGGCGAGCACCGCCCGGTGCTGATCGGCGTCGACGCGGGCGCGGACGCCCTGCGCGCGGCCGGGCACCGGCCGGACGTCATCGTCGGCGACCCCGACGGGATCTCCACCGAGGCGCTGCGCTGCGGCGCCGAGATCGTCGTGCCCGCCCAGACCGACGGGCACGCGCCCGGCCTCGACCGGGTGCAGGACCTCGGGGTCGGCGCGGTCACCTTCCCGGCGTCGGGCAACGCGGAGGACCTGGCGCTGCTGCTGGCCGACACGCACGAGGCGAGCCTGGTGGTCACCGTCGGCTTCCAGGCCACGCTGCGCGAGTTCCTCGACCGCGGCCGGTCCGGCTCCAACCCCTCGACGTTCCTCACCCGGCTCAAGCTGGGCAGCAGGTTGGTCGACGCCAAGGCCGTCGCCGCCCTGCACCGCAACCGGGTCTCGGCGCTCGCCGTGGCGCTGCTGGTGGTGGCCGCGCTGCTCGCTATCGCGGCCGCGGTCGCGGTCTCGGGGATCGGCGGAGCGCCCGGCGACTGGCTCGTCGCCACCTGGAACTCGACCGTCGCCTGGCTCGGAGGGCTGTTCTCGTGATCTCGCTGCGCTACCACGTCATCTCCATCGCCGCGGTGTTCCTCGCGCTGGCCACCGGGGTCGTGTTCGGCTCCACCGCGCTGAGCCGCCCGCTGCTGTCCGGGCTCAGCGCCGACAACAGCGACCTGACCGCCAAGGTGTCGGGCCTGGAGGCCGAGCGCAACGGGCTCGACGCCCGGCTCGCCGACGCCGACTCGTTCGCCGCGACCGTGGGCCCGCTGGCCGTGCGCGGGGTCCTCGACCAGCGCACCGTCGCGCTGGTCAGCACCGCCGACTCGAACCCGGCCGACCGCGACGCGATCAAGACCCTGGTGGCGAGCGCGGGCGGCACGGTCACCGGCGAACTGCGGCTCACCGACGCCTTCGCCGACGAGAACCGCGCCGACCAGCTCAAGGACATCGTCACCCGCCTGTTGCCCGCTGGCGTGCAGCTTCCGATGGCATCGGACCCGGGCACCCTCGCGGGCGGCCTGCTCGGGCCGCTGCTGCTCATCGACAAGGTCAGCACCCAGCCGCAGGTTTCGCCGGAGGAGACCGCCGCCGCGCTCACCGGGCTCACCGAGGGCGGGTTCGTGCTGGCCTCGCCGGACCTGCGGCCCGCGCAGCTTGTGGTCGTGGTGACCGGCGGCGCGGCCTCCGGCGACGGCGCGGGCGACCGCGCGGCGACCATCGCCCGGTTCGCCACCCAGGTCGACCGCTCGGGCGTCGGCGCGGTCCTCGCGGGCCGCTCCGGCTCGGCGGCAGGCTCGGGCGCGGTCGGCGTCGCCCGCGCCGACGCGGCCGCGACCTCCATCCTGTCCACCGTGGACAACGTGGACACTCCGGCCGGGCGGATCGTGACGATCCTGGCGCTGGGGGAGCAGCTCGTGGGCAAGGCGGGCCGCTACGGCAGTGCGGGCAACGCCCAGGCGACCGCTCCCGGACTCGCCACCGGGTGAGCACCGCGAGCGGGGTCCCGATCGACGTAAAAGCCGGTCCCGGACGAGTGGGAGGTGCCCTGACCAGCTTATTTCCGATCTCTCGCCGACCGATGTCGCCGAAGGCGGGAGAGCGTTCCGCCTGCGAAGGCAAGGGAGTGGGAATGAGACAGGTCAAGGCAGCGCGGGTCCTCAGTGTGATCGCGGCGGCGGCGCTCGCCGCGGGCCCGCTACCAGCGGCAGCCGCTTCGCCAGTGGCCGCGGTCCCGCCCGCCGCGGTTACCGGGGAGGCGGACACTCCGGCGACGGTCGCCGGGGCGACGACTGTCCGGTTGGCGGCAGCGGGTCACGCGGACCAGGCCACGGGCACGCACACGGTGATGACCGAGGTGGGGGAGACTCCCGCGACCGTTGCCGGGGCGACCACAACGCGGTCGGGGGGCGCGGGTCGGGCGCCTGCCACGCCCGCGGGCGTGGCGGGGATCGGGTCGGCGAGTTTCACCCAGGACGGTGGCGCGCCGGTCGAGGTGGCGCCGCTGGCGGTCTGCTCGCTCAGCGGCCCGACGGCCAACACGGCGGCGGAAGTCAGCGTGCCGGGCCTGCGGTTCGGCGGCGGCGACTCCACCTGCGTCACCACCGTGGTCGACCCGGGCGACCACATCACCGCGACCGCGGTCGAGGCCAAGGGACGCGGATTCAGGCTGTCGGCGCTGGTCCCGGCGGGCGGGCCGCGGCTGGGCTTCGACTACTACCGGGTCGGCTGCACGGCCACCCGCGACGGCACCGTCGCGAACTGGGAAGCGGGCGGCGTCGCCGGGTTCGGCGAACTGCCCAACCCGGTGCCGGTCAACCACCGGCAGGACATCACCACCGCAGAGGGCGTGGTGCTGGCCACGGTCACCTTCAACGAGATCGTCACGCCGCAGCGCCCCGACGGCAGCATGGCGCTGACGATGGCGCGGATCCGCTTCCAGCCCGAGTCCGGCATCACCGGCGAGGTCGTCGTCGGCGCCGCGGCCTGCTCGCCGACGCCGTGACCGCGGCGCTCCGCCGGGTCGCCGCGGGGCGACCCGGCGGAGCGGCCGTGCGACCGCCGAAGTAGCTGGTGTTATCGTGAGGTCCCGTGGAACGGCGGGTGCGCAGCCTGTCGCCGCAACCGCTACGGCCCGCTTAGGCGATGGCCTGGATCTACCACGGGAGCCTCGTTGGTGCAGCACGCTCGGACGACCAAGCACGTCTTCGTCACGGGAGGCGTCGCCTCCTCATTGGGCAAGGGGCTCACCGCGTCCAGCCTGGGTCAGCTACTCACCTCGCGCGGTTTGCGGGTCACCATGCAGAAGCTGGACCCGTACCTCAACGTCGACCCGGGCACGATGAACCCGTTCCAGCACGGCGAGGTCTTCATCACCGAGGACGGCGCCGAGACCGACCTCGACATCGGCCACTACGAGCGCTTCCTCGACCGCAGCCTGTCCGGCAGCGCGAACGTCACCACCGGGCAGGTCTACTCCGAGGTCATCGCCAAGGAGCGGCGCGGCGAGTACCTGGGCGACACCGTGCAGGTCATCCCGCACATCACCGACGAGATCAAGGCCCGCATCCGGGCCATGGCCGAGCCGGACGACACCGGCCGCGCGCCGGACGTGGTGATCACCGAGGTCGGCGGCACCGTCGGCGACATCGAGTCGCTGCCGTTCCTGGAGGCCTGCCGCCAGGTCCGCCACGACGTGGGCCGCGACAACGTCTTCTTCCTGCACGTCTCGCTCGTGCCGTACCTCGCGCCGTCCGGCGAGCTCAAGACCAAGCCGACGCAGCACTCGGTGGCCGCGCTGCGCAACATCGGCATCCAGCCCGACGCGATCGTCTGCCGCGCCGACCGGGAGATCCCCGACGGGCTCAAGCGCAAGATCGCGCTCATGTGCGATGTGGACACCGACGCCGTGGTCGCCGCCCCGGACGCGCCGTCCATCTACGACATCCCCCGGGTGCTGCACGGCGAGGGCCTCGACGCGTACGTGGTGCGCCGCCTGGGCCTGCCGTTCCGCGACGTCGACTGGACGGTGTGGGGCGACCTGCTCGACCGGGTGCACAAGCCCAAGGAGACGGTGCGGATCGCGCTGGTCGGCAAGTACGTCGACCTGCCCGACGCGTACCTGTCGGTCACCGAGGCGCTGCGCGCGGGCGGGTTCGCCCACCGGGCCAAGGTCGAGGTCGTGTGGGTGCCCTCGGACACCTGCGAGACCCCGGTCGGCGCGGCGGGCGCGCTCGCGGGCGTGGACGGCGTGCTCATCCCCGGCGGATTCGGCGTGCGCGGCATCGAGGGCAAGATCGGCGCCATCACCTACGCCCGGGTCAACCGCATCCCGATCCTGGGGCTGTGCCTGGGCCTGCAGTGCATGGTGATCGAGACCGCGCGCAACCTCGCGGGCATCCCCGACGCCAGTTCCGCCGAGTTCGACGACACGGCGAACCCGGTGATCAGCACCATGGCCGACCAGAAGGATGTCGTGGCGGGCGAGCGCGACATGGGCGGCACGATGCGCCTCGGGTCGTACCCGGCGGCGCTGGCCAGTGGCTCGGTCGTGGCCGGGGTGTACGGCAGCCGGGAGGTCACCGAGCGGCACCGGCACCGCTACGAGGTCAACAACGCCTACCGCGACCGGCTCGCCAAGGCCGGGGTCGTGTTCTCCGGCACCTCGCCCGACGGCCACCTGGTCGAGTTCGTGGAGCTTCCGGCGGAGGTCCACCCGTTCTTCGTCGGCACCCAGGCGCACCCGGAGCTCAAGAGCCGCCCGACGCGCCCGCACCCGCTGTTCGCCGGATTCATCCGCGCCGCCATGGACTACCTGCTGGCCGAGCGGCTGCCGGTGGAACTGGACGAGCCGGTGAGCGCGGCGGCGCAGGCATGACCGACGTGAACGTCGGCGCCACCGAGATGGACGACAGCGCCCGGCACGTGTTCGACCTGGTGTCCAGCCGCGACATCCACGTGGGCAAGATCCTCGCGCTGCGGCTGGACGAGGTGCGGATGCCGGGCGGCTCGACCGCGCGGCGCGAGGTCGTGGAGCACCTTGGCGCGGTGGGGATCGCCGCGCTGGACGACGAGGGCAACGTGGTGCTGATCCGGCAGTACCGCCACCCGGTGGGGCAGCGGCTGTGGGAGCTGCCCGCCGGGCTGATCGACCACGCCGGGGAGGACCCGCTGGCCGCGGCCAAGCGCGAGCTCGCCGAGGAGGTCGGCCTCGCCGCGAGCGACTGGTCGGTGCTGACCGACGTGGCGGTGTCGCCGGGGTTCACCGACGAGGCCGTGCGCGTCTATCTCGCCACCGGGTTGTCCACTGTGGACCGCGAGGAGATGGGGGAGGAAGAGGCCGACCTGACCGCCCGCCGCGTCCCGCTGGGGGAAGCGGTGCGGATGGTGCTGGCGGGCGAGATCGTCAACGCCGCCGCGGTGGCGGGCGTGCTCGCCGCCTACGCGGTCGACTCCGGGGCCGCGCCCGCCCGCGCCGAGGACGCGCCCTGGCCGGGCAAACCGACCGCGTTCTCCGCCCGCCAGGACTGAGCGGCGCCGGTCCGCTCGGCCCGGCTCAGTCGCGCAGGCGCCTGCCGTAGCCGTCGGTGCCGCCGTTGACCAGCAGGATGATCCCGTCGATGAGGCACCACAGGCCGAACCCGCCGCAGGTCAGCAGTTGGGCGACGGCGATTCCGGTGTGGCCGGTGTAGAAGCGGCCCGCGCCGAAGGGCACCAGGATCTGCAACAGCCCGGCGACGACCTTCGACTTGTCGGAGTACTCGCCCCACTGTTGCGGCGCCGA
This sequence comes from Actinokineospora iranica, assembly GCF_900101685.1. Taxonomy (GTDB): domain Bacteria; phylum Actinomycetota; class Actinomycetes; order Mycobacteriales; family Pseudonocardiaceae; genus Actinokineospora; species Actinokineospora iranica. The sequence continues at coordinate 99,446 of NZ_FMZZ01000017.1, read as the reverse complement.
CGGATACGGCCGCACCGGCGCATAGGCCGGGTAGTGCGGCGTGACCGGGGGCGGCGGGGCGGGCCACACCGGCGGGGCCATGAACGGTGGGTAGGGCGCGGGGAGGTCGGCGAACAGCGGGCGCAGGTCGCCGCGGTTGACCGCATCGACGGCGAGGCCGACCCGCTGCTCGTACTCGGCCACGCCGAGCCTGCCCGCGGCGAAGTGCTCGCCGAGCACGCGGATGGCGTCCTCCCGCTCGGCGGTGCCGATGCGCACCGAGTCGGGCCCCGCGGGTTCGCTCACGGTCGTCACGATACGTCAGACGCGGCGCACGGATCGTCGGTTTCATCCGCGTGCCCCGGTTGTCCTCGTCGGCGTCGCGGCTACGCTCGCGGGCGTGGCCGACCTCGGGAGCCAGCCCGTCGCAGCCGTGCTGCGGACCTATCTCGACCATCTGGCCGTCGAGCGCGGCACCGCCCCCAACACCCTCGACGGGTACACCCGCGACCTGCGCCGCTACCTCGACCACCTGGCCGCCGAGGGGATCGCCGACCTCGCCGAGGTGGGCGAGCGGCACGTCGCGGCGTTCCTCGCCGTGCTGCGCGAAGGCGACGCAGAGCACCCGCCGCTGGCGGCGGCGTCCGCGGCCCGCGCCCTGGTCGCCGTGCGCGGGCTGCACCGGTTCGCCGTGCGGGAGGGGCTGACCCCGCACGACGTGGCCCGCGCGGTCAAGCCGCCGACCCCGCCGCGCAGGCTGCCCAAGGCGCTCCCGGTGGACGACGTGCTGCGCCTGCTGGACACCTCGGTCGGCGAGGGCCCCGGGATGCTGCGCGACCGCGCGCTGCTGGAAGTCCTCTACTCGACCGGGGCCCGCATCTCCGAGGCGGTCGGCCTGGACTTGGACGACATAGACGCCGTCGAGCGCACTGTCCTGCTCGACGGAAAGGGCGGCAAGCAGCGCCTGGTCCCGATCGGCCAGCCCGCCCTCGACGCGGTTGACGCCTACCTGGTCCGCGCGCGGCCCGCGCTCGCGACCCGCGGCCGGGGGACGCCCGCGGTGTTCCTCAACCTGCGCGGCGGCAGGCTGTCGCGGCAGAGCGCGTGGACCGCGCTCAAGGCCGCCGCGGAGCAGGCCGGGATCACCGCCCCGGTCTCCCCGCACACGCTGCGGCACTCGTTCGCGACGCACCTGCTGGAGGGCGGCGCGGACGTGCGGGTCGTGCAGGAGCTGCTCGGGCACGCGTCGGTGACGACCACCCAGATCTACACGCTGGTGACGGTCACCACGCTGCGCGAGGTGTACGCGACGTCCCATCCGCGGGCGACCGGCTAGAGAGTTTTTCGATCATGCCCCGCGCCCACCGGCTCTACGACGCTCTTCCGGCCGCCCACGCTGACGGTGCGCACCGCTGCCGGTGTCGAGACGCTGGCCTGGGTGGGCGTTACCCGGCCGACTGACGAACCCCTGCCGTTACGGCCCGCACTCGCCTAATGTTTGCTGCCGGAGGTGCGCGATGGGCGAACTGGACGAACCCGAGGTCGAGCGGCTGGTCCTGCCCGAGGTGCTGCACGCGTTCAGCGACCCGACCCGGCTGGCCGTGATCACCCAGCTGTCCGACGCGGGGGAGATGTCCTGCGGGAACCTGGCCGTGTCGGTGGCCAAGTCGACGCTGTCGCAGCATCTGCGGGTCCTGCGCGAGGCGGGGGTGACGCACACCCGCCGCGACGGCAACCAGCGGTGGCTCTCAGTCCGTCGCGCCGATCTCGACCGGCGCTTCCCCGGGCTGCTCGACTCGATTCTGGGCGCCGTGGAGCGGGTGAACAGCTGAGAAGTGTCTCGGCGGAGGTCTTGACAACCCCGCGGTGAATCGTCGGCGAGCCGCGTTGGTAGCGGGAACCCGCCCCTTTACTCTGCGGTAGTCAGGATCGCGAGGCGACAAGGAGCTAGATCGCCATGTCGACACTTCCGCAGTCGGAGCAGCTGCGCGGCGGTGCGGTGGAGTTGAGCATCGCGCCCCGGGCCGCCACCGACGCCGACGACGACGGACACGACGAGGGCGCAGGCAACGGGGTGGGGCCGACCGGAAGACCACTGCGGCACATTCCCGAGCCCGCGCTGCTCGACCACCACGGCCCGGCGCAGGTCCTGGCGATCTGCAACCAGAAGGGCGGGGTGGGCAAGACGACCTCCACGATCAACCTGGGCGCCGCGCTGACCGAGTTCGGCAGGCGCGTGCTGCTGGTCGACTTCGACCCGCAGGGCGCGCTGTCGGTCGGCCTGGGCATCCCCGCCCACCAGCTCGACCGCACCATCTACAACGTGCTCATCGAGCGGTCCGTCGGCATCCACGACGTCGTGCTCCGCACGACCGTGGAGAACATGGACCTGCTGCCGAGCAACATCGACCTGTCCGCCGCCGAGGTGCAGCTGGTCAGCGAGGTCGGCCGCGAGCACTCGCTGCTGCGCACGATCCGGCCGGTGTTCGACGACTACGACTACATCCTGGTCGACTGCCAGCCCTCGCTCGGCCTGCTCACCGTCAACGCGCTCGCCGCCGCCGACGGGGTCCTGATCCCGCTGGAGTGCGAGTTCTTCAGCCTGCGTGGAGTGGCGCTGCTCATCGACACCATCGAGAAGGTCCGCGAACGGCTCAACCCGAAGCTGGACATCACCGGCATCCTCGCCACCATGTTCGACCCGCGCACCCTGCACTCGCGCGAGGTCATGGCGCGCGTGGTGGAGGCATTCGGGGAGACCGTGTTCGACACGGTCATCAACCGCACGGTCCGGTTCCCGGAGACCACTGTCGCCGGGGAGCCGATCACCACCTGGGCGCCGCGCTCCGCAGGCGCGAAGGCCTACCGGCAACTCGCCCGCGAGGTGATCGCCCGGTGACCCGGAGGATCTCGCTCCCCGGCGCGGCCGAGCTGTACCAGAGCACCCCGGCGAACCCGCCCGAGCAGGCCGACTGGTTCGACCCGGCCACCCCGGCCGAGCAGGCCCCCCGCCCGCCGGTGCGTCCGACGCCCCGGCAGAAGCACACGTCGAAGATCACCGTCTACGTCTCCGACGAGGAACTGCTCGCCCTGGAGCACGCCCGCCTCGCGCTGCGCGCGACCCACGGCCTCGCGGTGGACCGCGGCCGGGTCGTGCGCGAGGCCGTCGCGGTCGTGCTGGCCGACCTCGATGAGCACGGCGAGGACTCGGTGCTGGTCCGGCGGCTGCGCCAGGGCACCGGAAAGTGACCGCGGTGGCCGACCCGCCCGCCGTCCCCAACGGCAGGTTCACCGTCAAGCTGTCGAACTTCGAGGGCCCGTTCGACCTGCTGCTCCAGTTGATCTCCCAGCACCAGATGGACGTCACCGAGGTCGCCCTGCACCGGGTCACCGACGACTTCATCGCCCACATCCGGGCGCTGGGCGACGACTGGAACCTGGACGAGACCACCGAGTTCCTGGTCGTCGCCGCGACCCTGCTCGACCTCAAGGCGGCCCGGCTGCTGCCAGCGGGCGACGTCGAGGACGAGGAGGACCTGGCGCTGCTGGAGGCCAAGGACCTGCTCTTCGCGCGCCTGTTGCAGTACCGGGCGTACAAGCAGGTCGCCGCGCTGTTCAGCGAGCTTGAGGCGGGCGCGCTGCGCCGCTACCCCCGCTCGGTGGCCTTGGAGGACCGCTTCCAGGACCTGATGCCCGAGGTCATGCTGGGCGTGGACGCCGCGCGCTTCGCGGCCATCGCCACCGCGGTCTTCCGGCCGAAGCCGCCGCCGTCGGTGTCGCTGGACCACCTGCACCTGGGCAAGGTGTCGGTCCGCGAGACGGCGGCGCTGCTGCGGGTGAAGCTGGCCGAGGCGGGCCGGGCGAGCTTCGCCGAACTGGTCGCCGACTGCGAGCACACCATCGATATCGTGGCCAGGTTCCTCGCGCTGCTGGAGCTCTACCGGGAGGCCACTGTCCTGTTCGAACAGTCCGACCCGCTGGGCGAGCTGTTCGTCGAGTGGACCGGCGGCAGTGTGGAGGAAGCCGCCGCCGTCCCGATCGCCACCGAGGAAGAGGACTACGGATGACCGAGCGGACCGACGCGGCCACCGCAGCGGACGAACCCCTCGAAGAGCCGCCCGCGTCCCCGGCCGACGCCGCTTCCGTGGCCGACACCGCCGCCGAACCCGCCGCGGGCGACACCAGCCCCGCCGAGCCAGAAGCGGGTGAGTCCGACCCCGCCGAGGTCGCGGATCAGGTTCCTTCGGGTGCCGCGCCGCCGGAGGAGGACGAGCCCGAGGACCTGGTCGCGGCCAAGGCCGCCTTCCCCGATCTGACCGAGGACGCCGCGCTCGACGCGGCGCTGGAGGCCGTGCTGCTCGTCGTGGACGCGCCTGCCGAGGACGAGGTGCTGGCCACCGCCGTCGACCAGGGCGTCGCCCGGGTGCGCACGGCGCTGCGGCGGCTCTCGGCCCGCTACACCGAGCAGGGCAGCGGGATCGACCTGCGGCGCGTGGGCGCGGGCTGGCGGTTCTACACTCGGGACCGGTACGCGCCGGTTGTCGAGAAGCTGTTGCTCGACGGGCAGCGGGCGAAGCTCACCAGGGCGGCGCTGGAGACCCTCGCGGTCATCGCCTACCGCCAGCCGGTGACCCGCGCGCGGGTCGCGGCGGTGCGGGGTGTGAACGTCGACGGCGTCATCCGTACCCTCGTCGTGCGCGGTCTGATCGAAGAGACCGGCACCGATTCCGAAACCGGTGGGATCCTGTACCGGACCACCGAGTTGTTCCTGGAGCGGTTGGGGCTGTCCTCGCTGGAGGATCTGCCCCCGATCGCTCCGCTGTTGCCAGAAGTGGATGCGATTGACGATGTCTGATAGCCCGGAAGGCGTCCGGCTGCAGAAGGTGCTCTCCAGCGCGGGAGTGGCCTCGCGGCGGGCCGCCGAGGATCTGATCGATCAAGGCCGGGTGAGCGTCGACGGTGAGATCGTGCGCGAGCAGGGCAGGCGGGTCGATCCCGAGAACGCGGTGATCCATGTCGACGGCGTGCGGGTGGTGGTCCGCGACGACCGGCTCTACCTGGCGCTGAACAAGCCGCGCGGGGTGCACAGCACCATGACCGACGACCGGGGTCGGCCCTGCGTCGGGGACTACCTGCGCGACCGCGTGGACCGCCTCTTCCACGTCGGCCGCCTCGACGCCGACAGCGAGGGCCTGCTGCTGCTCACCAACGACGGCGACCTGGCCCACCGGCTGATGCACCCGTCGTTCGAGGTGTTCAAGACCTACCTCGCCGAGGTGCCCGGCCCGGTCGGCCGCGACGTCGGCCGCACGCTGCGCGAAGGCGTCCTGCTCGACGACGGCCCCGCCCGGGTCGACTCGTTCAAGCTGGTCGACAACTACGCGGGCAAGGCCCTGGTCGAGGTCGTGCTGCACGAGGGCCGCAAGCACATCGTGCGCCGCCTGCTCGAAGAGGTGGGCCACCCCGTCCTCAAGCTGGTCCGCACCCAGATCGGCGAGGTCCGGCTGGGCAACCAGCGGCCAGGGTCGATCCGCGCGCTGAACCGGCCTGAGGTCGGCGCTCTCTACTCCGCGGTGGGTTTGTAGCAGCGGTTCATCGCCGCGGCTGTCGGTTGTAGCGGTCGGTGGCAGCGCTCTCGGTTGTGAGCGCGGTGAGTTCGGGCAGCGCTGTCGGTCGGGCGGCTAGTGGCGGGTCTTCGCCGGGTAGTCCCTGACCGGCAGCGAGTCCTGGGCGCGCAGCCCGGGGGAGCCGAGCCGGGTCAGGACGCGGCCCGCGCCCGCGGGCAGCGCCGAGACCAGCCGCGCGCCGTTGACCAGGGTCCACAGGCCCCGGCGCGAGGTCGGGATGATGCTCTTGGCCGCGGTGAGCGCGAACTCGCGGGCGGCGCGCACCGGTTCGGCCAGTTCGCGCTCGTACGCGGCGAAGGCCCGCTCGTGGTCGCCGTCCGCGTCGGCAAGCTCGCCCGCCAGCACGTAGGCGCCATAGACCGCGAGGCTGGTGCTGCCGCCGACCGCGGGCCCCGGGCAATACCCGGCGTCGCCCACCAGCGTCACCCGACCGCGGGACCAGGTGTCCATGCGCAGCTGGGTGATCGAGTCGAAGTAGAACGCCGAGGTGGAGTCGAGGTCGGCCAGCCAGTGGTCGACCTCGTCGTGCATCCCGGCGAACGCCGCGCGCAGCAGGTCCTTCTGCCTCGGCACGTCCCGGTAGTGGTAGTCGAGCGGGCGGTCGGTGCGGAAGAGGCAGACCACCCGCGCGTCGTCGCTGTGCCGGGCGCCGTAGAGCCCGGCCATCCGGCCGACGTCGGCGTGGTTGCGCATCTCGCCGTCGAGGCCCAGGTCGTTCGGGCGGGAGAACACGGCCAGGTACGCGCCGATGAACGAGCTGAACCGGGACTCCTCGCCGAAGACGATGCGCCGCACGTTCGAGTGCAGCCCGTCGGCGCCGATGACGAGGTCGAACCGGCGCGGGCCGCCGCGCTCGAAGCTCACCTCGCAGCCATCGCCGTCCTCGGCGATGGCGGTGATCGAGTCGCCGAAGACGTACTCGACGTCGTCGCGGGTGGCGTCGTGGTAGATCTCGCTCAGGTCGTCGCGCATGATCTCGACGTGCCGGTCCGACGCGGCGTTGAACACCTTGGCCAGGTTCAGCGTCACCGGCCGCGTCTCGCCCGGCCGGATCAGGGTCATCCGGTCGGTGCCGGTGGCCATCGCCTCGATCCGCGGCAGCACCCCCATCCTCTCCGAGATGTCCATGGCGGGCCGGAACAGGTCGACGGCGTGGCCGCCGGTCTTGCGCGGGGTCGGCGCCCGCTCGACCACCGTGACGCTGAAGCCGTGCTTGGTCAGCCAGTACGCCAGCACCGGTCCGGCGATGCTGGCGCCCGAGATCAGAATTCGCATGAGTCCCCCTTACTTACCGATAGGTAAATCCTACCTGACAGCTTACCTACCGTTAAGTCAGTTATCCTGGGTCGGTGTCCAAGCCGTCCCAGCAGACCAAACAGCGCATCCAAGAGGTCGCCCGCGAGCTCTTCGCGGAGAAGGGCGTGCAGAAGACCAGCCTGCGGGAGATCGCCGACCGCCTGGGCATCACCAAACCCGCGCTCTACTACCACTTCTCCTCACGCGAGGAGCTGGTCCGCAGCATCGTGCAGCCGCTGATCGAGGGCGGCGACGCTTTCCTGTCCCGCCTGGAGGCGGGGGAGCGGGTGGCGCCGCGTACCGTGCTGGAGGGCTACTTCGACTTCCACTACCGGCACCGCGAAGAGATCATGTTCGTGCTCGCCGAGCCGACCATCCTCACCGAACTCGGCTTGATCGAGCTGGTCCTGACCTGGCGCGAACGGATGGCGACCCTGCTCTACGGCCCGGACCGCACGCTGGCCCAGTCCGCCCGCGCGGTCGTGGCGATCGGCGGCCTGCAGGACTGCACCGTCCACTTCCCGCACGTGCCCATCGACGAGCTGCGCGGACCGGCGGTGGACGCCGCCTGCGCCGCCCTCGGGTGCTGACAGCCGTCAGGTCGCCGGGGCGGGTTGGAGTCTGCGCCGCACGGCCAGTGCCACCGGCTCGACCACCCGGGCGGCGACCGGCCCGAGGATGGCCATCAGCAGGACGTAGGCGGTGGCGAGGGCGGCGAGTTGGTCGTCCACCGCGCCCGCGCTGACCGCCAGCCCCGCGATGACGATGGAGAACTCGCCGCGGGCGACCAGAGCCGCGCCCGCGCGGACCCGGCCCATCCGCGCGATGCCCTGCTGCCGGGCGGCGAACCAGCCGGTGGCGACCTTGGTCAGGGTGGTGACGACGGCAAGGGCGACGGCGAAGGCCAGGACCGGGGGAATGGTCCTCGGGTCGGTGTTGAGGCCGAACACCACGAAGAACATGGCCGCGAACAGGTCGCGCAGGGGCTCAAGCAGCTTGGTCGCGTTCTCGGCTGTCGAGCCCGAGATCGCGATGCCGAGCAGGAACGCGCCCACCGCCGCCGACACTTGCAGCTGCGAGGCGATGCCCGCGACCAGCAGGGCCGCGCCGAGCACGCGCAGCAGGAACACCTCGGGCTCGGGGCTGTCCACCGCCATCGAGACGAACCGGCCGAACTTCAGCGCCACCACCAGCACGACGGTGATCGCGATCAGCGAGACGCCCACCGTGGTCAGGCCGCCCAGCAGGGTCGCGCCAGCCAGCAGGGCGGTGAGGATCGGCAGGTACACCGCCATCGCCAGGTCCTCGAACACCAGGATCGAGAGCACGACCGGGGTCTCCCGGTTGCCGAGCCTGCCCAGGTCGCCGAGCACCTTGGCGACGATGCCCGACGAGGAGATGTAGGTGACCCCGGCCATGGCCAGCGCCCCGACCGGGCCCCAGCCCAGCATCAGCGCGACGGCCGCGCCGGGGACCGCGTTGAGCACCAGGTCGAGCAGGCCCGCCAGCCACGACCGGCGCAGGCCGGTGACGAGTTCGGCCGCGGAGTACTCCAGGCCCAGCAGCAGGAGCAGCAGCACGACGCCGATCTCGCCCGCGATCGCGGTGAACCCCTCGATGCCTTCGAGCGGGATCAGCCCGCCCGAGCCGAAGGCGAGCCCGCCGATCAGGTAGAGCGGGATCGGGGAGATGCCGATCCGCCAGGCGAGCCGCCCGAGCAGGCCGAGGCCGAAGAAGACCGCTCCCAGTTCGATGAGAGAGATGGCAGTGTTGTGCAAGTATCCGCTTTCCTACGGTGGTCCGGCGTCGAGGTTCAGCCGCGCTCGAGCACGTCGACGGCCGCCGTGAGGCCCTCCGCCGTGCCGACCGTGACCAAGATGTCGCCCCCGGCCAAGAGGAAATCCGGTCGCGGTGACGGGTGCACAATCCCGGCGCGCACCACCGCCACCACCGACACCGCCGTGCGGGTGCGCAGCGCCGTGTCGCCCAGAGTCCGCCCGGCATAGGGGGAGCCGGGCGCGAGCGGAAGCTGCCGGGTCGTCACGCCGGTCACCTCCCGGTGCTGCTCCGCCAGCTGCGCCACCAGGTGCGGCGCCCCGAGCAGGTTGGCCAGCGCCCCGGATTCCTCCGCGGAGAGCGGAATCGACGCCACGCAGGCGTCCGGATCCTCCTGCTTGGACACGATCAGGTCGACGTGCCCGTCCCGATGGGTGATCACCCCGATCCGCCGCCCCGACCGCGACACGAAGTCCTGGCGTGTTCCGATCCCCGGCAGCGGGGTCACCTCGACGTTCACCACACCACGGTAACAAGCCGGACCCTGTTTTCCTTCCAGCGAAATGCGCGGTGCCCTGGGCGGCTGGGACTCGGCGCGGCGGGCGCTCTCGCGGAGGCGGTCGACGGGCGGATCTGATCGGCCTGGCGGGCGATTCAGGGCAGGCCGGTCAGCTCCATGGGAGCGGGCGCGAACAGCGCCGTGAGCCGGGGCAGCGCGGCGGGGTGCTCGGCCGGGTCCAGCGGCGGGCCAGCGGGCTCCGGGCACTGCGGCAGGTCGAGCAGCTGCTCCAGCCCGCACTCCTGCCCGGTGACCTCCTGGTGCGCCTCGTGCGCGGCGTAGTCCAGGCTCTCCCACTCCGGCCAGTCCTGGTCCGCCCACTCGCGCATCGGGCGCGCGGCCAGCGAGCGCACGGCGGGGACGTCGGCGAGGGTGTCCGGGTCGGCGACGACGCGGTCGAACTCGGCGCGGCCGAGGGTGAGCAGCCAGAGCTGGAAGTACCAGAAGCTGTCGTCGGAGCACGAGCCGCGGTAGACGACGTTGGCCGCCGCCCACATCGCCCAGGTGTCCGCCCGCAGGCGGACCGCGGAGAGCTTGCGCGCGAAGTCGACTATCTGGGCCACCGGAAGGCGCGTCAGCTCCTCGGTGAGCCAGTCGGCTCGCTCGTCACGGTCGCCCGGCTGCTCCACCGCTCGGCCGATCAGGTGCCAGAACGCGTCGTCGGTCATGGGCCCATGATCTCAAGGAGCACCGACAGTCCGACCAAAGAGGTTCCGGAGACGGTTCTCGGCGGCTGCTCGGGTGGCCGCGCGCGGCCGGGGCGTTGTTCGATGGACCTAGCTCCGCGCAGGAGACCCCGGCGGAGCCGACCCAGACGGAAGCGACGGCACCGTGACCGACCTGACCGACTCGACCGACTCGACCGACCTGGCCGACGAGTCCGCCCCGGCCCTGACCTACACCTCCTACCTCGCCCTGGACGAGGTGCTGGGCGCGCAGCGGCCCCGCTCCGACGAGCACGACGAGATGCTGTTCATCGTCGTCCACCAAGTCTACGAGCTGTGGTTCAAGCAGTTGCTGCACGAGTTGGCGCGGCTGCAGGCCGTGCTCGCCGACGGCGACACCGCGCACGCCGTGCGCACGCTGCGCCGGGTGCTGACGATCCTGAAGGTGATCGTGGCGCAGATCGACGTGCTGGAGACGATGACCCCGCGCCAGTTCACCGGCTTCCGGGCACGGCTCGACGCGGCCAGCGGGTTCCAGTCCGCCCAGTTCCGGGAGCTGGAGGCGGTGCTCGGCCGCCGGGACGAGCGCGCGCTCGCGCCGTACGCCGAGGGCGGCGCGCAGCGCGCCCGGATCGCCGAGGCCATGGCCCGGCCCTCGCTCTACGACTCGTTCCTGGCCTATCTCGCCGCCCACGGCTACGCCGTGCCCGCCGAGTCCCTGGAGCGGGACGTGTCCGCGCCCGTGGTTCCCTCGCCCGCGCTGCACCGGGTCCTGCTGGCGGTCTACGCCGACGACGCGGGCCCTGCCTCGGTCGCCGAGCACTTGGTCGACCTGGACGAGGGCGTGCAGGAGTGGCGGTACCGGCACGTGAAGATGGTCGAGCGGACCATCGGCGCGAAACCGGGCACCGGCGGCTCGCCGGGCGCGGAGTACCTGCGCGGCACCCTGTTCGCGCCCGCGTTCCCCGACCTGTGGGCCGTGCGGAGCGAGCTGTGAGGCCGGAAGAGCTCGCGCCGCACTACAGTCGGTTCCGGGTCGCCGAGCGGCTGCTGCTCACCGGGCACTCGCACCAGGCGTGGCCGGACGTGGCGCTGGCGGGCCACGTCGAGGCGTTCTCCGACGCCGCGGACGCGGTGGACGCCAAGTGGGAGCGCGCCTTCGCCAAGGCGGACCGGGTGCGGGCCGGGTTCGCCGCGCTTCTCGGCGACCCGGGCGGCGTGGTCGCGCTCGGCGCGAGCACGCACGAACTCGTCATCCGCTTCCTGTCCGCCGTGGACCTTCGCGGGCGGCCCCGGCTGGTCACGACCGACGGCGAGTTCCACACCCTGCGCAGGCAGCTCGGCAGGCTCACGGAAGCGGGCGTCGAGGTCGTGCGCGTCCCGGCGCGTCCGGCGCGCACCCTGGCCGAGCGCCTGGCGTCCCAAGTGGACAGTCGCGTCGCTGCGGTCCTGGTGTCGTCGGTGTTGTTCGCCGACGCCAGGATCGTGCCCGACCTCGGCGCGCTGGCGCCGGTGTGCGGCAGGCACGGCGTGGAACTGCTGGTGGACGTCTACCACGCGCTGGGCGTCGTCCCGTTCTCCTTGCCCGCCATGGGATTGTCCACCGCCTGGATCGTCGGCGGCGGGTACAAGTACCTCCAGCTCGGCGAGGGCAACTGCTTCCTGCGCGTGCCCCCGCACGCGCACGCGGCGCGTCCGGTGGTGACCGGCTGGTTCGCCGAGTTCGCCGCCCTCGCCGACCGGGACGACCCCGCGCGCGTCGCCTACGGCCCCGGCGCGGCCCGGTTCGCGGGCGCGACGTACGACCCGACCAGCCACTACCGCGCCGCCCGCGTCCTCGACTTCTTCGCCGAGCACGGCCTCACCCCGGAGACGCTGCGCGCGGTTTCCCTGCGCCAGAACGACCTTCTCGCCGCCGAGTTCGACGCCCTGGACCTGTCCTCGGCGGTGGCCGCCCGCGACCGGGACTCCCCGCGCGCCGCGTTCGGCGGCTTCCTCGCCCTGCGCGCGCCGCGGGCCGCGGAGTTCCAGCGGGCGCTGGCCGAGCGCGGCGTGCTCACCGACAGCCGGGGCGACTGCCTCCGCTTCGGACCCGCGCCCTACCTGCGCGACGACCAGCTGCGCGCCGCGATGGCGGCGTTGGGGGATGCGGCCCTGGTCAGGTGAGTTTCGCGGGACCGACCACGAGGACGCCGTCGCGCCCCACGGGTTCCACCACGAGGTCCTGGTCCGGCCACACCAGGTCTTCCCACTCGCGCAGCGACAGGTCCAGCAGCGCTTCCGGGGGCAGTTGCACGCCGTGCCGGGTCGGGACGGTCTCCTCGGCGAGCAGGACGTACGGCGCGCACGCCAGCGCGCAGGCCACCTCCGTCGGCCCCGCGTAGACGGCCTTGGCCGAGACGAACACCTCGGCGTACTCGACGCTGTCGTAGTTCTGCCCGCACAACGCGATGCTCTTCACGACGGCGTTGCGGTGGTCGGTCAGCAGCAGCTCCACCTGGTCCGCGGTCGGCACGACCTCGCCGGGGTGCGCCGCGCTGGCGTAGGCGGTGAACTTTCCGCAGTCCTTGATGAACAGGTTGCTGTCCCGCTCCGGGTCTTTCGCGATGGCGATGGCCAGCACGCCCCACGCGTAGGCCGGGCCGCGAACCGTGCTGTTCTTGTTGGCGCACACGACATGCGCGCCGGGCAGCGGCGGATGCCGCCGGTGGCGCTTGTCCACCCGGCCGAACAGCCGCTCGGTGGCTTCCAGCAGCGGACTCGCGTCGTAGACCGGAAAACCCGCCTTGACGCGGCGCTGTTCCTCGTCGGAGAACCCGGCCAGCTCCTCGGCGGTGAACAGGTCGGCTGAGTGCGCCAGCGGGGCTGCCCGGAGATCCTCGGCTTGCGCCAAGTGGTAGCCCCACAGCGCACCGTTGAGACCGCAGAACGACGACGCGGTGATCATGTTGATCTGGCCGATGTTCGCGTCCGCGGTCTCGCAGCGGTCGTAGGACAGGATGTCCTCGGTGCCCTCGTCCAACTCGGCCACGTCCACGGTGGCGGTCGACAGCTTCATCGTCGCGATGTAGCCGGACCCGTCGCTGCCGAACCTGTTCTCGCCCACGGGGTTCAGATAACCCATGGCGTGCTTGGGCTGCGGGCCGACGGCGTTGGCGACCACATCGGCCAGCCGGGGCCTCGGCTGTCTCGGCTGACCTGGCTCGTCCACACGCACTCCCCTGACCGGCGTCTTTCGAGTGTGTCAGAAGGACCGCGCGTGGACGAGCGCGGACGAGCGCGGTCACCCGGACGAGGTCACGGGGTCCAGACGATCGGGTTGTCCTTGTAGCTGTCCTCGTCGTACTCCGCGCCCGCGACCTCGATTTTCGCCGTGCCGCCCTGCAACCGGCAGCTTTGGTACTTCGCGCCGACACTGGAGAACTCGCGCGGCGCGCTCTCGCGCTCGCAGTCGTCCAGCTCGCCGCTGATGACGACGCCGGTGCCGCGGCCGCCCGCGTCCACCGCGCTCAGGTAGGGAGCGGACGTGCTCGACAGGTCGCCGCCGTCGACGTTCTCGACGGTGAAGCGGATGTAGTAGGGAACGATGTCCTTGGCCTTGTCGCCGAACTTGGCCTTGAACTGGGCTTCGTCGCCCTTCTCGATGGCCGTGACGGTGATCGCGACGGTGCCGGACTTCTTGCCGGACTTGTGCGCGACGACGGCCCGTTCGCCGACCTTGAGCTTCGTGCCGGGCGGGGTCGTCTGGGCGTTGGCCGCCGGGGCGTCGCTTGCCGGGGCGTCGTCGCCCGCGGTGGTGCTGGCGGCGGTGGTGGTCTCGGCCGTGCTCGTGGCGGCTGCGCCCGTCGAGGTCGGCGGCTGCGCGGTTTCCCCCTCGCCGCAAGCGGAAACGGCCAGCGTCGCCGCGCCGAGGACCGCCAGGAGCGCGATACGTGTGCGGTTGATCGTTTTCTGCCTTTCCTGCGGGTGCTGATGCGGTCCTCACGGTACCGACCAGGTCCCCGGTTGTCGTTGACGCCCGGTGCACACTTCGTTGACGGTGCGTCTACTCGCGACGGCGGCCATGAGGCGGGCGGGCGCGAATGTCCTTACGATCGGCCGGTGGCGCGGGACGGCGAGGGCGGCAGCGGTGAGAGCCTGCTGACCGTGCTGCTCGCGGGCTCGGTCAACCTGCTGATCGCCGTGCTCAAACTCGTCGCGGGCCTGATCACCGGGTCCGGGGCGATGCTGTCTGAGGCGGCGCACTCGGTCGCCGACACGCTCACCGAGATCTTCCTGCTGACCGCGCTGCGGTCGTCCCGGCGGCCTGCCGACCGCACCCACCCGTTCGGCTACGGCAAGGCGCGGTACTTCTGGTCGCTGCTCGCCGCGGTATCGATCTTTGCCTCGGGCTCGATGTTCGCCTTCTACCAGGGGGTCACGACCGTGTTCGGCGAGGCGGTCGACCAGACCTCGCCGGTCGTGGCGTACGTGGTGCTCGCGGTGGCGTTCACCCTCGAGTCGGTGTCGCTGTCCCAAGCCGTGCGGCAGACCCGCCACGAGGCCGCCGAGCAGGACCGGCGCTTTCGCGCCCAGGTCCGCCACGGCGACGACCCGACATCGACCACGGTGCTCTTCGAGGACTCCGCCGCGCTGTGCGGGGTGCTGCTCGCCTTCGCCGGGGTCGGGCTGCACCAGCTCACCGGGTCGTCGTTGTGGGACGGGCTGGCCTCCATCGCGATCGGGATGCTGCTGGCCGGGGTCGCGTTCATGCTCGGCCGGGTCAACGCGGGCCTGCTGATCGGCAGGCAGGCCGCCCCGGACCTGGTCTACGCCATCCGCGACACCCTGTCCGGCGCGCCGGAGGTGGACGCGCTGGTCGACCTGCAGACGATGCTGATCGGCGCGGACAGCGTCCTCGTCTGCGCCCGCGTCGACTTCGACGACACGCTCACCGCGGGCGACCTGGAACGGGTGTGCGTCCGGCTCGCGGGCGAGTTGCGGGAGCTCAACGGCGACGTCAGCGAGGTCTTCATCGAGCCGGTGCCGCGCTCCGACCAGGACCTGCGCGCCGCCGTCCTGGCCCGCTACGGCGGCACCCCGCGCTGACCCGGCTCGGCGTCGACGGTGCGCAGCAGGTCGTTTTCCTCGACAGCGGCAAGGGACAGCGTGCGGTACCCGTGCTGGTCGAACAGGACGGTCACCCGGTCCGGCCGGGCGTCGAGCACCACGCCTGCGCCCCACTCGGTGTGCTCGACCCGGGTGTTCGGCGGGATGCCCCCGGCGGACTCGGCCACCGCGGCCGCCGGGGTGGCCGCGCCCTCGGCGCAGCGGTCGCAGTGCCCGCACGGGTCCGCGTTGACATCGCCGAAGTAGCCCAGCAGCAGCCGCCTGCGGCAGTCGCGGGTCTCGGCGTACTCGCGCATCATCGCCAGCCGGGTGTTCCCGAACTCGCGCTGCCGCCGGGCCAGGTCGACCACGGCCGCGTGCGCCCGGTCGGCATCGGCGGTCAGCCGCACGCCATCGCCGTCGGCCGCGCAAACCCCAGCCTGGTCGAACAGGTTGAGCAGGCTGGTGGCCTTCCGGCGCGAGCACCCCGTCTCCGCCGCCACCTCGGCCGCCGTGCGCGGACCGGAGCCGAGCAGGTCGGCCACCGCGCGGGCGGCCTGCTCATCGATGCCGCGCACGCTCAGGAACCGTTGCAGGGACAGGTCTTCCGGCCGGTGGAACAGGGTCGCGGCCGCGGGCCCGCCGTCGCGGCCCGCGCGCCCGATCTGCTGGTAGTAGGAGTCCAGCGAGTCGGTGCAGGCCGCGTGCGTCACCGACCGCACGTCGGGCTTGTCGATGCCCATCCCGAACGCCGAGGTCGCCACGACGACCGCGACGTCCCCGTCGAGGAAACCCTCGTGCACGGCCCGTTTGTCGGCCGCCTTCATCCCGGCGTGGAACGCCGCGGCGGACAAACCGGCCGCGGTGAGCCGGTCGGCGTACTCGTGCGCGGCCTTGCGCGTCGGGACGTACAGCAGCCCCGGCGCCTCCGCCGCGCGCACGTGCTCGACCACCGCGTCCGCGCGGTCCGCCGCCGCGCCGAACCCGCGCGCGGCCAGCCACAGGTTGGGCCGGTCGAACCCGGTGACCAGGACCGCGGGGTCGCGCAGGCCCAGCCGCTCCACGATGTCGCGGCGGACCGGCTCGGACGCCGTCGCGGTCAGCGCCGCCACCGGGGGCCTGCCCAGCCGCCGGATCACCCCGGCCAGCGCCCGGTAGTCGGGCCGGAAGTCGTGGCCCCAGTCGGACACGCAGTGCGCCTCGTCCACCACGACCAGCCCCGGCCGCGCCGCGGCGACCCGCTCGACCGTCTCGTCGCTGACCAGCTGCTCGGGGGCGAGGAACACGTACGCGGCCCGGCCGGACTCGACCGCGGCCCACGCGTCGGCCGCCGCGCCCGCCCGCTGGGCCGAGTTCACCTCGACCGCGTCGGGGGCCGCGCTGTCGTCCAGCACCAGCACCTGGTCGTGCTGCAGGGCGATCAGTGGGGACACGACCACGGTCGGCCCGTCCCGCAGCAGCGTCGCCACCTGGTAGACGGCCGACTTCCCGGCTCCGGTCGGAAGCACGACCAGCACGTCGTCGCCCGCGACGAGCCGGTCGATCGCCTCGATCTGCTCCGGGCGCAGGCTCGACCAGCCGAAGGCGTCCCGGGCGGCCCGCTCGATCCGGTCCCGCACCTCCGAGTGTCCGCGAGTCATGTGCCCGCGTGTCCGCGAGTGATGTGCCTGTGCGTCCGCGTGGTCATGCGCCCGGCGTACCCGCGCGCGGTGTCCGGCACGCCTGCCGTGTGTCGAACCTGATCGACGGGTACCCGAGCACGACACCCGTTGATGGAGGAACCGATGACGCAGCTCAAGACTTCGGCCCTGGTCGTGCTCGACCCCGCGGGAACCGCGGCCCACGGGTCGCTCCCGGCCACCTGGCGCGCGCTGGCCGCGTCCGTCCCGGTCGTGTGGAGCGACCCGGCCGAGTCCCCGGGCGACGCGGTGGCCAGGGCGGCGGGCGAGTCCACCGGCCGGATCGCCGTGCTCGCCGCCGGGACGGCCGCCGAGCCCGCGCTGCGCGTCGCCGCCGAGTGGCCCGACCGCGTGGAGCGGGTGCTGCTGGTCGACCCGGGGGCGGACGGCGGCACCGCGCCGGGCAAGCCGACCCAGGCCGCGGGCGAGGCGTGGATGGCGGGCCACGCCGACGCCCGCGCGGCGCTGCTCGACTCCGGTGTGGACGTCGTCCTGCTGGCCTGCAGCACCGGCGGCGCCCGCGACCGGATCCCGCCGCCGCTGCCGCTGGGCCACCCCGACGTGCTCGCCGCGGTCGAAGCGGAACTGGGGTTGGGCGAGCGCGCGATAGGGGACAGCGCGGGAATAGGGGAAAACGAGCCCACTGTCGGTGAAGAACCGCGCGTGGACGATTTCGCAGATCCTGACGACTTCGCCGACGCGGTAGGGGTCGACCCGACGCCAGGGCAGGTGGACGATTACCGCAAGCACACCGAGGACCGCTGAGGGGACCGTCGAATCGGGGACAACCGGTCACCTGAACCGGTCCTGGATGCGGTGGCCCCACCCGAGGTGGGGTATCAACAGCTGCGGAGCAGGTGAGGAGAAGACCATGGCCGAAACAGCCGATCGCATGGTGTCGCTGCCCAGTCCCCGGTCCTTTGTGGACAGCGAGGCCGCGGACACCGCGGCGACCGAAGGAGTCATCGGCGGACGGGCGGGCTCCTGGCCGCCGCCCGGCCCAGCCGAAGACGAGGGCTACGAGCCCACTATCGTCCGCGGTCGCGACTGACCGGAGTTCCGCTGCCCACTGGCCGGGTTCTCTTGCCACGGTCGGGAATCCGGCTGCACAGCACGGTAATGTGTCACTACTGTGCGTTCGGTCGACACAGTCGGCTTTGCTCCATTCGGGAACGTCGAATGCGCCCGCGCTGAACGCCGTTCGAGTCAGGCGAATGTCAGTCGGCCACTATCCGTGGGTCCTGATCGGTTTGAGGTTTCCGCCGGGGAGTCAGCGGGTGAAGCACGCGGTGAACGTGGTGCGGT
Source organism: Actinokineospora iranica (assembly GCF_900101685.1). Lineage (GTDB taxonomy): Bacteria > Actinomycetota > Actinomycetes > Mycobacteriales > Pseudonocardiaceae > Actinokineospora > Actinokineospora iranica. The sequence continues at coordinate 81,472 of NZ_FMZZ01000017.1, read as the reverse complement.
CGTCGTCGACGGACAGGTGGACGTGGTCGGCGAGCGCGCGGACCACGGTCATGCCCCGGCCCGCCACGATCGCGCCCTCCTCGGGCATCCGCCAGCTGCCGTGGTCCACCACGGTCACCACCACGACCTCGTCGTCCATGTGGACGCTCAGCCCGATCAGGCCGGCCAGGGTCGTCCGGCCCCGGTGCCGGTAGCCGTGCACGATGGCGTTGGTCATGGCCTCGTCCGCGGCCCAGACGACATCGCCCCTGGTCGGCGACGGCACCTGCTGCGCCGCCAGCCACCGGTCCAGGGCGTGCCGGGCGAAGGGGAGCTGGGCGGCCTCGGCGGGGACGGTGACCGCCCACACCTCGAAGGTCGGCTCGGGGGTCATGTCCGGTCCCGCCGCCCGTTGTCCCTCGCCGTTGTCGGCTGTGCTGCGCCCATGCCCGCTGGATACCTCGAACCCGTGCGGCGAAACCGTTTTTTCACGCCGCGGAAACGATTCCCCCCGTCGCGGGGCGGTCGCGTTCGAGCAGCGTCAGCAGCAGGCCCTCCTTGGTCGACCATGGACTGATGTCCACCGTGTCGTGCCCGGTGGCCCGCATGAGCGCCTCGGCGACCAGGGCGCCCGCGAGTGACTGCTCGGCCCGGTGCCGGGAGATCCCGGGCAGCTTCGCGCGGCCGCGCGCCGACAGCGCCGCCAGCCGGGGAATCCACTTGTCCAGGTCGCCAGCCCGCAGCACGCGCCTGCCGTCCGGGGCGGCGGCGCCCGCGAGGTGCGCCAGCTGCTGGAACACCTTCGAGCACCCGACCGCGCGTCCGCTCGCCAGCGCCTTCACGTCCCGCTTGGGCAGCGCGTCCGCGACGCGCGAGCGCACCTCTTCGCGCATGTCGCCCAACCGCTCGCGCTCGTCCAGGCCCAGCATCATCAGCGTGCGCGCGCCCAGCGGGAGGGAGACCGCGAGCGAGGCCCCGTCGCTGTCCCCCGCGGCCAGTTCGACGGTGCCGCCGCCGACGTCCAGCACCGACAGCGGTCCCGCCGACCAGCCGAACCAGCGGCGGGCCGCGAGGTAGGACAGCTCCGCTTCCTGCCTGCCGGAGAACAGCCGCAGGTCGATGCCCGCGCGCCGGGACACCCGGCGCAGCACGTCGTCGGCGTTGGCCGCGTCGCGCACCGACGACGTCGCGAACGGCACGAACGCGGACAGGTCGCCTGGCGACACCCGGCGGGTCGCCTCGCGCACCGCGGCGACGATCGAGTCGATGCCCGCCGGGCTGATCTCGCCCGTGCTGTCGAGCGCCTTGTCCAGCCGCAGGCGGACCTTGCGGCTCCACGCCGGGCGGGTGAGCGACCCCTCGGCGGCGTCCACTACCAGCAGGTGGGCGCTGAAGCAGCCGACATCCAGCACACCGACCCGCGTCGGGCCTTCTCGCATGCGCGCTCCTCAACTGCCAGAATTGCTTGCTACCCAGCGCCGGGGTCGGCCAAACCTGGCCCGAGTGGCGGCCGCGGCCGCTCAGGGGCGTCGTGCGGGGACTGACTCTACTGGCTCGTCGCTCCCTGTGACGCCGTCTTAATGTTAAATGAGCGTTTTCCGCTCGTCGGTCCGAAAGACCGCGAGCAATTCCCGGGCTGGGAGCAGCAGGCTCGCCAGGCCGAGGACCGGGCCGGATTCCTTGGTGGCGTGGGAAAGCTTGTGCAGCGTGGCCGCGCAGCGGTCCCGTGCCGCGGTGTCCGCGCCGCAGGAGCGGACCGTTGACGCGAGGTCGTCAAGCGCGTCGGCGAACACGCGCCGTGACGCCGCGCCCGGGTAGACGACGTCGGCCGCGGTGGCCTTGGGCACCGCGTCGGCCAGGTCGCGGACGTGCGACCAGGCCCGGCGCAGGCGGTCGGACTCGTCGATGGCGGCGTCGGTGGGGTGGGCCCGGCGCAGGCGCGGGGTCAGCCGACGGCCCTCGACCGCCCGCTCGGCGAACAGCTCCGCGACCCGGGCGCGGCTGGCGATGTCGCGGGCGTGCCGCGGCCAGGCGCTCGGGTCGTCCGGCGGCTCGTCGCGGCGCAGCTCATCGGCCAGGCCGGTGAGCAGCGCGGCGGACTCGTCGGCCAGGCCGCGGGCGGCCGAGGCGATGCTGTTGCCGTACGCGGGCGGGTAGACCACCGCGTTCACCACGGTGGCCAGCGCGGCGCCGATCCCGGTCTCCACCAGCCGGTCGAGCAGCAGGAAGCCGTCGGCCGTCGTGCCAAGGGCGACCACGAGCACCGCCGTCGGCCCGACCCACCGGCCGCTGTCGCCGAGCCGGGGCCACCGGCCGATCAGCAGCCCGAGCACCGCGGCCACGCCGATCGCCGCGGCAGGCCCCGGCGCGCACCAGTCCGCCACCGCCGCGGCCAGGACGGCGATGGCGTTGCAGACCAGTTGCTGCCCCGAGGCGAGCACCGAGCGGTACACCGTGGTCTCAACCAGGAACACCGCGACGAACGGCGCGAGGAACGGCTGCGGCAGCCCGAGGCCGTCCGCGGCGACCAGCCAGGCCAGCGCCGCCGCCAGCGCGGCCTTCGCGGCCTGGGTGACGACGAGCCGCTCATAGCCGGAGAGCCGCAGGGCGCGCCCCAGCCACCGGAGCGGGCGCGTCAGCGAGGCGCGGACAGCAGGCGGTGACCCGATGCCGGACTCCCTTCGCCGCCGCCGCTGACGGTGGTCGGCTACCCGGTCGGGGCGAGCCGAAACAGACGCCGGGTGAACCGTGATTGCCTCCGCTCCGCCCGGGTACTCGCGTTCGCGTCCCGGACGACGACGGAGGAGGACCGTGGCCACCGGCGATCTCGACATTCTCGTGCCCACCCGCGACCGGCAGACCGAACTGGCCACCACCCTGGCCGGGCTGGCCGCGCAGGACGCCGAGTTCGGCGTCGTGGTCAGCGACCAGTCCGACGGGCCCGCGGGCTATGACACCCCGTCGGCGCGGGCGATGCTGCGGGTCCTGGACCTGGCGGGGCACCCGGTGCGGACCGGCCGCCACCTGCCCCGGCGCGGCCTCGCCGAGCACCGCCACCACCTGCTGTCCCACAGCCGCGCCCGGTATGTGCTGTTCCTCGACGACGACGTGTGGCTCGCCCCCGGCACGGTCGCCCGGCTCCGCACCGCCATCGGCGAACTGGGCTGCGGCCTGGTCGGCGCGGCCGTGCAGGGACTGTCCTACTGGCACGACGAGCGGCCGGACGAACTGGCCCCGTACGAGGAGTGGCATGGCCCGCCGCAGCCGGAGTCGATCGCGCCCGGCACCGACGCCTGGCGGCGGTGGACGCTGCACAACGCGGCCAACCCCGCGCACCTGGCCCGGGGCCTGCGGCCGGGGGAGTGGCGCGCCTACAAGATCGCCTGGGTGGGCGGCTGCGTCCTCTACGACCGGGCCGAACTGGTGGCAGCGGGCGGCTTCGAGTTCTGGCGCGACCTGCCCGCCGAGCACGTCGGCGAGGACGTGCTCGCGCAGTGGCGGGTGATGGCGCGCAGCGGCGGCGCGGGCATCCTGCCCAGCGGCGCGGTCCACCTGGAGGCGCCCACCACGGTGCCCAACCGCGAGGTCGAGGCGCACGAGTACCTCGCGGCGCGGGCGGGCGCGGTGGACCAGGGCGGGTGGGGTTCGTGAGCCGGGCGCTGGCTGTCCTCGGCGCGGCTGCCGTGAGCGGGCGATTGACCTGTCCGGCGTGAGTGGGCACAGTGGCCCGGTGACCAGCGACGAGGTCCGCGACGGCGTGTCGCTGACCAATCTCGACCAGCCCCTCTTCGCCGACGCCGACGCCACCAAGCGCGATCTGGTCGACTACCTCGACGCGGTCCGCGACCGGATTCTCCCCGTCCTGCGCGACCGGCCGCTGTCGGTGGTCCGGGTCCTGCGCGGGCAGCGGCCGTTCATGCAGAAGAACGTCCCCAAGTACACCCCGGACTGGGTGCGGACGACGACCCAGTGGGCGGAGTCGTCCAGGCGCGAGGTGTCCTACGCCCTCTGCGACGACCGCCGCACCCTGCTGTGGTTCGCGAACCAGCGCGCCGTGGAGTACCACGTGCCGCTGGTCCGCGACGGCCACGCCACCCACCTGGTCCTCGACCTCGACCCACCCGAGGGCGCGGCGTTCCCTGCGGTCGTCGCGGCAGCCCGCCTGGTGCGCCAGGCCCTCGCGGACACCGGCCTCACCGGCGTCGTCAAGACCAGCGGCGCGAAGGGGCTGCACGTGTTCGTCCCGGTCGCCCCGCTGCCGGTCGAGGACGCCGCCGCCGCCACCCGCGCCATCGCCACCCGCGCCGAACACCTCGACCCGGCGACCGCCACCACCGCCTACATCAAGGAAGACCGCGAGGGCAAGGTCTTCCTCGACTCGACCCGCGCGGGCGGCGCGACCGTGGTCGCCGCCTACAGCCCCCGCATCCGCCCCGGCGCCACAGTGTCCTTCCCCGTCTCATGGGACGACCTGGACGACGTCACCCCCGCCGACTTCACCGTCCACACCGCCGCGCCCTTGCTCACCGACGGCGACCCGTGGGCCGACCGGATGCCCGCCCCACAACCCCTCCCCGCCGACCTGATCGAGCAGGGCCACACCATCCCCGTCGCCCGCGTCCAGGCCATGCACGAGGGCAAGCGCCGCGCCCGCGCCCGCCGCGCCTGACAGCCGAGCACACCTGCGCGCGGTTTCGCGCCTAGGCCAGGCGAGAAAGCGGTAGCCCTCAGGCGAACGGTGACACCATCGGCCTCCGTCGGAGCCCCGGGGAGCGGCATGGTCGAGTCGTACGCGAGAGTCGAGCCGGACGACCGCGGGATGCCGGCAGTGGGGGACGGCGACCACGTCTACTGGGACGTCTGCGGCAACCCGGACGGGAAGCCCGCGATCGTGGTGCACGGCGGGCCGGGGTCGGGCTGTTCGGCGGGGAGCCGGGCGTACTTCGACCCCGAGCGCTACCGCGTGGTGCTGTTCGACCAGCGCGGTCGCCTGGGAACTGGCCAGGGCCTGGCCGGACGCCGAACTCGTCGTCATCGAGGACGCGGGCCACACCGGCAGCGACGCCTTCGTCCGACGCAGGCGCCAGGCACTGGACGACTTCGCCCGGAGATGAGCGGCAAGCGCGACAGGCGTCGGGGACGGGCCGACCTTCCCCGTCGGCCCGTCCCCGACAACAGCGAGCATACCCCATCCTCGAACATGTGTTCTAGCGAGTGTCGAATCCGTCACGCTGTCGAAGCAGGTCGCTGACCGCAGCCTCGACGGGGCCGACGTCCGGGACCCCGTTACCTGACGTGTCGACCTCGATGACGACATCGATTCCGCCCGGCGGCTGGAAGATCGATGCGGCCATCTCGCCCCGCTGGAACTGGGCCACGAGCTGCAGGTCGATGGGTCCGCCCGCGGCCGCGCGGGCACGCAGGCGCCCGCCGATGACCGATGCGTGGGCGGTGACATGAACAGCGAGCACTCTGGCCGCACTGGCGGACAGCGCGTCCAGCAGCTTGTGGGACAACACGGATGACTCCACGACGAAGCTCACCCACGCGGACGCGAGCAGCCGGGCCGCGTCGACCATCACCGCCTCGGCGCGCAGGCTCAGCGGACCGCCCGCGACAGCGAAGTCCGGACCGAACCGAACGCCGCCATCCTCGGCCACGGCGGCGGAGGACAGTCCCAAACCGGTCTTGATCTCGTCCCGGGTCAGCAAGAGCACGCCGAGGCGGCGCGCAGTCGCGCGGGCGACAGTGGTCTTTCCGGCCCCGGGGGACCCGCACACGGCGACGACCACCGACCGATCCGATCCCGGCATCCGGCCGATCGTTCCGGATCTCGCCCGGGCTGTCCATGGGCGGGCTGGGAACCCCAGAGCGTTGGTTACAGGTATCGACGGCCGTCACCCGGTCCGCCTGGCCGTAAAGTGGGCGGGATCGACGCTGCTGGCGTCGGCGGGAGCGGAAGGCGCGCGATGACCGTTCATGAGCCAGACCACAAGGAAGGCAGATCTTTGGCGGCTTTGGACGAGACCGGCGACCTCGCTGACCGCGCGTACTTCGTCTCCGGTGATGGCCAGGCTCTCCTGGGGCCGCTGGCCGTGCAGTTCGCCGCGCTCACCCGTGCCCTGCTGGACTCCACCACCATCGTCGGTGTGCTGCGGCGGGTGGTCGAGGTGGCGTTCGAGATCATCCCCGCCGCCGACCTGGTCAGCGTCACCTTGCGTGACCCGGATGGCCGGTTTCACACCCCGGTCGAGACTGACGCGATCGCGGGTGAGCTTGACCGCCTGCAGTACCGCTTCGATGAGGGGCCGTGCGTCGAGGCGGCCAAGCACCCCGGTCCGGCGTCGGCGGTGAGCGACGACCTGGCCGCCGACCCGCAGTGGCCGAAGTGGGCGCCCGCCGCGGCCGCCCACGGGTTTTGCTCAGTGCTGGCCACGGCCCTCCTGCCGGACTCCCGGCCGCCCGCCGTCACCGGCGCGCTCAACTTCTACTCGCGCGAACCGGCGGCCTTCACCCCGGCCGACCGGGACACCGCCCTGCTGCTGGCCACGCACGCGTCCCTGGCGCTGGCGGTCACCCAGGCGGTCGACGTGGCCGCTCTGCAGGCCGCCCACCTGCGCCGCGCCATCGACAGCCGCGACGTGATCGGGCAGGCCAAGGGCATCCTCATGCAGCGCCGCGGCATCAGCGCGGACGAGGCATACGACGTGCTGCGCACCACCTCCCAGCAGCTCAACGTCAAGCTGGCCGACCTGGCCGCCAAGGTCACCCAGCGCTTCGGCGTGGACTCGGCGGGCTGACGTCGGTGGCGCGTGGTTGGGATGGGATCGGGGTAGCTCAGGGGGCATGACGGTCTACGGCTTCCACGCCTCCCACGAGCAGATCCACCCGGGCGCGCTGCTGAGCGCCGTGCGGCGGGCGCGGGACGCCGGGTTCGGGGCGGCGATGTGCTCTGACCACTTCACCCCGTGGAGCGAGCGGCAGGGGCAGTCCGGGTTCGCGTGGGCGTGGCTGGGGTCGGCGTTGGCGGCGACAGATCTACCGATGGGCGTTGTGACCGCGCCCGGGCAGCGCTACCACCCGGCGGTAGTGGCGCAGGCCATCGGGACGCTCGCGGCGATGTACCCGGGCCGGTTCTGGGCGGCGCTGGGCACCGGCGAGGCCGCGAACGAGCACATCACCGGGGACGGGTGGCCGCGCAAGGAGGTCCGGTCGGCCCGGTTGCGCGAGTGCGTGGACGTCATCCGGGCGCTGCTTGCCGGGGAGGAGGTAAGCCACGACGGGCTGGTCACCGTCGACCGGGCGCGCCTGTGGACCCGGCCGGACCAGCCGCCCGACCTGCTCGGGGCCGCGGTCAGCGAGAAAACCGCGCGGTGGTGCGCGGCGTGGGCGGACGGGTTGATCACGGTCAACGGGCCGCCGGAACAGCTGCGCCGGGTCGTGGGCGCCTACCGGGACGCGGGCGGGCGCGGCAAGCTGGTCCTGCAGGCGCACCTGAGCTGGGCGCCGGACGAGGACACCGCGCTGGCCGTCGCGCACGACCAGTGGCGGACCAACGTGTTCGCGCCGCCGGTGCCCTGGGACCTGGAGACCCCCGAGCTGTTCGACGCTGTCTCCGAACGGGTGACGCCCGAACAGGTCGCCGAGGTCGTCACCGTCTCCGCGGACCTGGGCAGGCACACGGCCTGGCTGCGCGAGTACGCCGAACTCGGCTTCGACGAGGTCTACCTGCACCACGTCGGCCAGGCGCAGGACGAGTTCATCGACGCGTTCGGCGCCAAGGTGCTCACGGAACTGTCCTGAACTCCCGCGCCCACCCGGTTCACAGTCACACGGTGATACGCGCGTTGCCGTGCTCGTCCCGCTCGGTCACGGCCGGGTCGTCGCACCAGCCGCAGGACTCGCTGAGGTAGCGGAACGACACCGACGTGCCCGCGGGCAGGATCACCGACGTCGAGCGCTTGCCGTTGGAGCGCGGGCGCAGCGGGTGCGCGCCGGGCGTCCAGCCGTTGAAGCAGCCGACGACGCTGGTCGCACCGGGCGGGTCGTCGCGGTCGAGGGTGAAGGTCACGCGGACTCTCTCGGACGGCAGAGCCTTGGTGCTGATCATGGGTCGAACGGTTCCTTCTCACGTCGGCGGCGCTGTCAGCGTGCAGGCTGCCGGGTCGGCGGCGGCGCGGCCACCGCTGTCACCCGGTTGTGTGGGGACTCGCACCTGGAAGCCGGAGGCCGGGTGTGAACTGGTCGGACGGGGGGTAACCGAGTGCCACTGACGCAGGAAAGGAGGGCGATGAGCATCATTGTCGAGACCATCGACGTCCACGCGCCAGTGTCGGCGACCTATGACCAGTGGACGCAGTTCGAGAGCTTCCCGGAGTTCATGGACGGGGTCACCGAGGTTCGCCAGCTTGACGACGTCCGGCTGCACTGGGTCACCCGGATCGGCGGCATGACCCGCGAGTTCGACGCGACCATCACCGAGCAGATCCCGGACCGGCGCATCGCCTGGCGTTCCGACGACGGCCCCGACCACGCGGGTGAGATCACCTTCGACCAGGTCGACGCCGCGACCACCCGGGTCACCGCGCGAATGGTGGTCGACCCCGAGGGGTTCGTGGAGAACGCCGCCGACAAGGCGGGCGTCCTCAGCCGCCGGGTCAAGGGCGACCTCAAGCGGTTCAGGGAGTTCCTCGAAGACCGCGGCGGAATGCCGACCGGCGCGTGGCGCGGCCAGGTCGGCAGCACCTTCGACACCACACCGGAACGCACTGTCGCGGACTCCGCGCCAGTCGAGCGGACCTCGGCAACCATCGCCGATCCGATCCGCCCGGCCGACCAGCGCTGACCCGCCTTCCAGACAGGAGAGTCCCATGTCGAACCTTTCGGATTCAGCGACCCAAGTCACCCGCCACCCCGGCCAGCTGATCGCGGCGGTGGTAGGCGCGGTGTTCCTCCTGGTCGGCATCCTGGGGTTCATCCCCGGTGTCACCACCGACTACGACCACCTCGGCTTCGCGGGCCACGAGTCGACGGCCAAGCTGTTCGGGGTCTTCCAGGTGTCCATCCTGCACAACCTCGTCCACATCGCCTTCGGTGTCGCGGGCCTGGCGCTGGCGCGGACGCTGGCCGGGGCGCGCGCGTTCCTGATCGGCGGCGGCATCATCTACCTGCTGCTGTGGCTCTACGGCCTGATCATCGACCACGACAGCGCCGCCAACTTCGTGCCGCTGAACACCGCGGACAACTGGCTGCACCTGCTGCTGGCCCTGGGCATGATCGGCCTCGGGGTGCTGGCCACCGCCACCCACCGCGGCGACCGCACGGTCAGGTAGTCCGAACCCGGCACGGCGGATGCTCCCGGCCAGGTAGTAGGGGAGCATCCGCCGTGCGGGCTGTCTATCCGTTCAGGACACCGGCGCGCGCGCCGTGTCGTCCAGGTCCGCGCTGTCATCCAGGTCCGCTTCGTTCAGCGCGGTGTCGATGTCCGGGTGGCAGGTGAACGGGGCGTCGCGGCCGCCGAGGTCGAGCAGTCGGGTCACCGACGGCGCGGGCGCCACCAGCCGCAGGGCGACCCCTTGGCCCTCGGCCTGCCGCCGCGCCAAGATCAGGGTCTCCAGGGCGGCGGTGTCGGCGAAGGCGACCTCGGCGAGGTCGAGCACCACCAGCGCGGGCGAGGACCGCAACTGGTGTTCCAGCAGCGACCACAGCGGCGGCGCGGACGCCGCGTCGATGTCGCCCGCGACATGCACGACGACGGTTCCGTTGCGGGGGCGGACCGTGCGCACCCGCAGGGGATGCGGGCGGGCGAGTCGTTGGGTGGGAATCAGTCGGTTGTGGACGGAGTCGGACGGGCGTGGTTCTACGACCATGGGCAGTCCTCTCGGGCACCTGGTGACGACCGGGGGAGTCGGTCCGGCCGCTCGGCTACCGCGGGGGCGTCCACGATAACCACCCACACAGTGCCGGACCGAGAGTGCTAACCCGTGTGGGTGAGTTCGGGTTACCGGATAGGGGGTACCCACGCCGCATGAGGAGCATTCCGCCGCCTTTGGCCCTGGTGACCGGCGCCTCGACGGGAATCGGCCTGGAACTGGCCAAGCAGTTCGCCGCCCACGACTTCGACGTGGTCATGGTCGCCGAGGAAGCGGCCATCACGGACGCGGCGGCCCACATCGCCCGCCCCGGCGTCCGCGTCGAGCCCATCCGCCTCGACCTCACCCGTCCGGAGAACGTCGAGACCCTGGCCCAACGCCTCACCGAGATCGGCGAACCGACCGCGCTGGCCCTCAACGCGGGCACCGGAACCGGCGGCGCTTTCGTCACCGGCACAACGCTGGCGGACCAACTGGCGGTCGTGGACCTGAACGTCCGCTCCACCGTCCACCTGGCCAAGCTGCTGCTCCCCGGCATGGTCGAGCGCGCCCACGGCCGGGTGCTGTTCACGTCCTCGATCGCCGCCACCGCACCCGGCCCCTATCAGGCGGTGTACAACGCGTCGAAGGCTTTCGTGCAATCCTTCGCCAAGGCCCTCCGCGAAGAACTCAAGGACACCGGCGTCACTGTCACAGCCCTGCTCCCCGGCCCGACCGCCACCCACTTCTTCGCCCGCGCGGGAATGCTCGACACCCGCATAGCCACCGGCCCCAAAGACGACCCCACCACCGTGGCCCGCGACGGCTACGAAGCCCTCATGAACGGCAAACGGCAGGTGGTGGCCGGTTCCCTGATCAACCGCGCGCAAACAGCCGCCGCCCGCCTACTGCCGGATTCCGTCCTCACCGCCGCCCACCGCCTCCTCACCAAACCCGGCACCGCCCGGGGCTGACCCGCCTTCGACGACCACGGTCGGAGTAACGGCCGAGGCGATCAACGCCTAATCTTCGCATTTCGGACCCTGATTGTTCGGGACGACTGTGTCCCGGCCTCTACCCTGGCGTGGTGGCTATTGCCGACGACGTCGGACGCCTAGCGGTCCTCACCAACCAGGTGACGCGTCTGCAAGGCGTGCTGGTGGCGATCTCCGAAATCATGCTGGGTATAGACGACGAGACGGCGCGGATACTTGGCGACGGCCCCCGCGCGTCGGCGATCAACCATGCCATCGGAGCGGCTGAAGCCCGCCTGCGTGACCTCCATGCTGTCTTGGACCTGGTCTGTGATCACATCACCCGCACTGCGGAGCACCACCTGAACGACAGACCGACATCGCCTCGGCCGGTCACCGCAACGACTTCGACTCTTCTCTACGATGAGAAGCCACTCACGGAGATTGAACTGCTGCGGTCGGCTCTGCCTCCCGACCTGGTCGACGATCAGAGTCGTCCATTACCACGTCCCAGGGGCAAACCCGCACCCAAGACACATGGCCGCTGGGTCGATCAGAATGGGAAGGTTCGCGAGGAAATCTCGGGGTGGGACGAGAAATACGACACGGCGGTTGAGTGGTTTGAACAGCAACAACCACCACGGGTTCCCAGTACCGCGGCCCATGTGGAAGTCAAAATTGCTGTACACATGCGACTCAATCGCATCCCGGCCGTGACGTTGGCGATCAATAACCTGCCCTGCACTGGCGACTGGGGGTGTGACGCCCTTGTTCCGCAGGTCCTTCCCTGCGGCTACACTATGACTATCCACGGCTCTAATGGCTTTCGGCGAGTGTATTATGGAAAGGCGACATAATGATCAGCGTGAAGGCGTACTATGGGCGTGAGCCGCAGATTCTTCGCACTCACGATGATGTGGTCTCGTTCCTGGAGAGCGTGCGAGTCGACTCCGAATCGCTCGGTTACCCCATCATGACCCTGTGGTACGTCAACGGTGACGAGCATACTCCCGAGTTCGGGGTGGGGGTGAACAGCGATCTGGGTGCGTTGTCGTATTCGGGCCGCCTGTACCCCGGAATCTGGTTCAGTTCGGGAGATGTCGACGTTCGGGGCGACGACGTGTTGAGCTACGACTACCAGGGTAGTGAAATGCCCGTCCCCGTGCGCGGGGAAATCCCGTACGCCGATGTGCTTGATGCGGCGGTCGAGTTCTTTCGTTTGGATGGCGACAGGCCGATGTCGGTCAGGTGGCAGAAACTCGTGCGCTAACCGAGGCCCCACAGAAGACGAACTACCCGTGCAGGACCCGGTGAATCCGCCGCATCCCCGCCCGGTACACCGGCCCGTACCACCCGCTGGCGGCGAGGGCGGCCCGAGCGGCGTTGGCACCCGGGGCCCCATGCACCCCGCCGCCCGGATGCGCGGAAGCCCCCGCCAAGAACAGCCTCTCGACAACGGTGTCCGCGCGCGCCAACCCAGGCCCTGGCCGAAATACCAGCTGCTGGTGAATTCCGGCGGTCCCCGCGTTCACCGCCCCGTCCACGAGGCTGCGATTCCCCCGCTGGAGATCACGCGGCCCAGAGATCACCCGCCCGGCGATCAGGTCCCGGAACCCGGGCGCGTGCCGCTCGATGATTCCCTCCACCCGATCTGTCCACCCGCGCAGCCGCTCATCAGTCCAGTCGCCGCCCCGGGGAACGTGGCTGTAGAGCCATGCCGACTCGGTTCCGGCGGGCGAGCGGCTCGGGTCCGCGGTCGTCATCTGCCCCAGAAGCAGAAACGGCTCCCCAGGGACCCGCGCCTGGCCAAGGTCCGCGTCAGCGCGGACCAGCCCGTCCAGGTCCACCCCTAGGTGGACAGTCCCGGCGAGCCGCGCTTCCTCCGCTCGCCAGGGAATCGGTCCGGACAGCGCCCAGTCCAGTTTGATGGTCGCGTCGTCCCAGTCGAAGCGGCGCACGTCTTCCAGCAGGCGGGCGGGGAGCAAGTCGGCGCTGACAAGGTCTAGATAGAGCGCGGGCGCGGGAACGTCAGCCAGGACGGCTCGTTCCGCCCGCACCTGCTCACCGTCCGAAGTGGACACCCCTACCGCCCGTCCACGGGCGACCAAGACCTTCGTCACGGCTCGGCCGCACAGCACTCGCCCGCCGCGCGCGTGCAGGCGGGAGACCAGCGCCGCGGTGATCGCGCCCGCGCCGCCCTCGGGCACGGGGAAGCCGACGTCTTGGCCGAGCATGGCCAGGAGCCAGCCGAAGACCGCGCTGCCCGCCTGGTTCGGGCCGAGGTCGGTGTGCATGGCGTTGCCCGCCAACAAGATCCGCGCGCCTTCGCCGTCGAAGGTCTCTTCGCCGAAGCGGCGGACCGGCATCGTCGCCATTCGGGCCGCGCGGAGGGCGTCGCCGACGCCCAGGGTGCGGAGCAGGCCGATACCCGCCCGCACCGGGGGGAACGGGCGCAGCAGGGCGGCGAGCAGGTCGTCGCGGATGGCGCGGTAGCGGTCGTGCTCGGCGCGCCAGGCGGCGCCGTCGCCGGGGGCGAACCGGTCGACGGACTCGGCGGTGCGGTCGAGGTCGCGGGAGAGCAGGGCAGCGCGGTCGTCGGGCAGCACGTGCGCCAGGACCTCGGGGGCGTGCCGCCAGCGCAGGCCGTGCGCGCCCAGATCGAGGCCCGCGAGCGCGGGCGAGGCCGCGGCCAGCGGGTGGAACGCGCTGTAGAGGTCGTGCCGGAAGCCGGGCAGGGTGATCTCCGCGGTCCGCGCCGCCCCGCCGGGGCTCGGTTCCGCTTCCAGCACCACGACTTCCCAACCCGCGTCGGCGAGGATGTTCGCCGCCACCAGGCCGTTGGGTCCACTGCCGATCACCACCGCGTCGGCGGCCACCGCGCCCTCCTTGCCGTCGAACGCCGCGCGGTCACGCGACGACGCGGATGCTCTTGAGTTCCGGGTCCGCCGAGTCCGGGATGTGCATCCCGGCCGCGAGGCCGCCGCGCAGGTACTCCAGCACCTGCTCGGTGACGACCTCCCCGGGCGCCAGCGCTGGCGCGCCCGGCGGGTACGGGGTGATCATCTCCGCCGCGACCCGGCCCACCGCGTCCGACACGCCCACCTGCTCGGTCTCGCCGAAGAACGCGTCCCTGGGCAGCATCGCCGTCTCCACCATCAGCTCATCGGGGGAGGGCAGCCGGACCGGCGCGGGCGTCGGCATGTCGGCCGCGGCCTCGGTCAGCGCGCGCAGGGCCTCGCGCAGGACGGCCGCGGACGCCTCGTCGTCGGCGTGGGTGACCTGGGCGACGATCCGCCGGTGGTCGGCCAGGCCGACGATCACCCGGCGGCGCCCGCGCAGCCAGTCGGCCGCCTGGTAGCCGCTGATGCCCAGGCCGGAGACGTCGACGACGATCTTGAGCGGGTCGATCGCCGGGACGATCGCCAGGAACTCCTCTTCCATCACCCGCAGCCCGGGGAGCCGCCCGATCGCCGCGCGCTCGCGCCGCGCCAGTGCCAGCGCCGCGTCGAGCAGCGCGTGGCCGTGCTCGACCATCTGCCTGCGCCAGCCGTCGAGGGTGGCGTAGACCAGCGACGTCGGGCTGGTCGTGCCCAGCAAGTCCTCCCTTGCCTTGAGCGCCGCCGGGTCGACGCGGTCGCCCTGGAGGTGGAACACCGAACTCTGCTCGACCGCAGCGCCTGCCTTGTGCACGCTGGTCACGCACAGGTCGGCCCCGGCGTCCATCGCCCACTGCGGCAGGTCGGGGTGGAAGGGCAGGTGCGCGCCCCACGCCTCGTCCACGATCAGCGGCCGGTCGAACTCGCGGCACACCTCGGCGATGGCGGCGATGTCGGCGCACGTGCCGTAGTCGGTCGGGGTGACCAGCAGCATCCCCTTGGCGTCGGGCTCGGCCTCGAACGCGGCGCGCACCTCGTCGGGGCCCGGCGGGTGCGACAGGTGCCGCTCGCCGTCCCAGCGCGGCGACACCCACACCGGCGCGACGCCGCTGGCGATCAGCCCGGAGACCACCGACTTGTGCGCGTGCCGGGCCACCAGCAGCTTCTCCTGCGGGCCCGCGACGGCCAGCATGGCGCTCTTGACCGACAGCGAGCTGCCGCAGGTGGAGAAGAACGTGTGCTCGGCGCCGACCGCGTCGGCCATCAGCTCTTGCGCCTGCTGCACCACGCCCTGGCTCATCGTGCGGTCGTCGAGCCCGTTGAGGGCCAGCACGTCGGCCTGGAACACAGCCCGGCCCAGCACGTCGAGGACGCGGGGGTCGACGCCGCGCCCCTGGCGGTGGCCCGGCGGGGTGAACGGGACGTAGTCGAGTTCGCGGAACGCGCGCAGCGCGTCGAGGACGGGGGCTCGGCTGTGATCCATGGGCAGGGAATCACCCGGCGGGTGACCGCTGAAACCCGGCGAGCTCAGCTCTCTTCGATGTGGACGGTGCGGTCCTCGGGTCCGCTCGGCCGCTCGGCCCCGGTGTCCCGGCCGATCTCGGTGGCCTCGTCGTCCACCAGGCCGTCAGCGAGCCCGTCCGCCGTGGACTGTTCGACGGACTGTTCGACGTTGGGGTGCGCGACCACGGTGAACCCGGGATCGCGCGCGACCCGCTCGCGCGCGGTCCCCCGGTCGATGTCCTCCTGCTGTTCCGAACGCGGCTCGGACATGGGCTCCCTCCCGGTCGTGACCGCGGCCTCATGACTGCGGTCTCGCGAACGGGGTACCCCGGCGCCCGGGATTGACGCCGCCCGGTTTGGCCGGTGTCCAGCCGGGTAGGCGTCGGGAGACGAGAGGAGTCGTCATGTCCGGTTCGCAGCGCGCGGGCGCCTCGGCACGGGCGCCGATAGCCCAGGGCCTGTGCGGCCTGCTCGGCGTGGTCTACCTCGTGGTCGGCGTTCTCGGGCTGCTGCAAACCGGGGCGGGCGAGTTCGACGGCCACGTGCACGGCACGGTCGGCGGGCTCGGCGGCACGACCCTGCTCAACCTCGTGCACACGATCCTCGGCGCGCTGCTCCTGCTGCTCGCCGCGTCCCGCGCCAGCGGCGCCCGGGTGGGCGGCCTGTTCGGCGTGCTCGCCTTCCTTGGCCTGACCGCGTACGGGGTGGTGGCCGCGCTGCGCGGCGGGGAGGACGAGCCGCTGGGGGTCGACTGGCCCGCGACGGTGCTGCACGGGGTGAGCGTGCTCATCGCCGCGGCGATGGTGGTGTTCGCGACCCGCGCGACCGCGGACGGCGCGCGGTGGCGGGACCGCCTGCGCCGGGAGCGGGGCGCGAAAGCGTGACGGCCCCGCGGCGATCGCCGCGGGGCCGTCCGCGACAGACCGAGCGAAGCTCAGTCGTCGGTGCGCTTGAACACCGGCATGGGCACCCGCAGGTGTCCCCACCGCAGGCCGAGCCTGCCGCCGCCGGAGCCAGCGGGCGCGGTCCGGCGCAGCAGCCACATCCGGGTCCCCTGCGCGGCCACCAGGGTGACCAGCAGTGTGGCGAGCAGGATCGGGCCGTACAGCGAGCGCTCCACGTCGTCGGCGAGCGGGGTGGCGTGGCCGGTCGTGGCCCGGTTCTGCGCGCGGGTCTTCTCGTCCGGGCCGACGATGCCGAACTGCGGGACCGGCGAGTCGGCGCCGTAGGGCGAGGTCAGGACCGCGACGCCCTCGGGGGCCACGCCCATCCCGGGCGTCTTGGTCGCCCATTCGACCGGGTATTCCAGCGCCACGTTGGACCCCTGGTTCGCCGTGTGCGGCGCGGTCGCGACCGGCTCCGGCTGCACCGGGGCGCCGCCGCCCGGCCCCGCGCCCGGCTGCGGCTCGGGCACCGTGGTCATACCCGGCGCGGTGGGGTTGCCTGGCCTGCCCGGGATGGGCTGGCCGGGTGCGGGCTGCCCTGGCGCGGGCTGGCCAGGCGCGGGCTGCCCTGGCGCGGGCTGGCCTGGCGCGGGCTGGCCAGGTGCGGGCGGTGGGGCGCCGCCGCCGCCGGAGACCGTGCCGACGGCTTCGCCGACCACGGTGCAGGTGCTCGCGATCGTCGTCCAGACCGTGGCGAGCAGCGGCTCGATCACCGGCGCGAGCACCGGCAGGCCCAGCAGCTGGGTGGCGACCGCGTTGGCGATGACGTCGCCGCCGATCACCACTTGGCCGCTGGCCGGGATGGAGCCGATCGGGATGGGCGGCAGCGTCGACCACACCTGCTTGAACAGCACCCGGGTCACCCCGAGCGGGTCGAGCGGGGCGAGGGCGGCCAGGATGGGCGGCTCGACCGACTTGGTGCTCAGGGCGATCTGCTGGCCGGGCTCGCCGACCACCCTGGCCGAGCAGCTCTCCAGCACGAACGGTTCGGCAGCCGAGGCGGCGCCCGCGCTGAAGGTGACTCCCGCCGCGACCATCAGGGAGAGGCACAGTGCTGCCCCGAGACGTCGAACGCGCGAACGCGACTGGCTGCGCATGACGCGCTCCTTACTTGGCGGGGTTGGGCCTGATCACGGCGGAGCAGGCGACGTTGGTGTACTGGCCGGGCGAGACGCCCTGGTTGACGACCTGGCCGTCGACGCTGACCGCGCAGGAGACGGACTCGCCGTCGCCGTTGGCCGCGAGCAGCTGCGCGATCCCGATGCCGGGTCCGACGGTCATGGTGACCTCCTTGCGCCACGGCAGGTCGACGCCCTCGACGGTCTCGGTGCCCGCGGAGCCGTCGACCACGTAGCGGATCTCGGGGGACTTGCCGGTCCCGTTGACCTCGTAGACGACGGTGTGGGTGCTCGATGGCAGCACCGAGCGCCGCTCCTGGATCTGCTCCTCTGGCGTCGGGTCGCCGCCGAACGCCTGGGTGATCACCAGGACCGCCGCGGCGAGCGCCGCGATGCCCAGCAACCACGGCAGCCACCAGGTCCGCTCGGCGAACTTGCGCCCCTGGGAAACGGGCGGGGTGGAATCCGTTTCCGACTCGGGTGACTCGACGGCGGCGTCGGTGTCCGGCGCGCTGTCGGCGACTTTCCCGGCCGGGTCGTCGATGACGTCGGTGGTCACGGTGGATGGGGTCTCACTCACGACTCGGGCCCTCCCTGGAAGAACAGACATGGCGTCCCACAGCTAACGCATCGATGAGGCCATCGTGGCGGTTTATTTCCCGACGCCGGGAACGACAAGTCGCATCGTGACACGCGCTGTCTCGGCTTGGCTAGTGTCGGCTTTGTCGCTGCTCGGGCGCTTCACATCTCCGTAATGTGTTGCGGGCGCTTACGGGCCGATCAGAGGGTGGGCCCTGTTTCCCCTGCTTAAGGTTGCTCTCAGGTTGCTCTCAGTGGCTTCTCAGCGCTCTTTCAGGTGTCCCTCCTTCCGGTGGGGGGTGTTGCCACATAGCTAACCGTCCAGGCAAATACCCGGCATCCAATCGGTGGCCGATAATGCCGATCATCTGTGTTGACCTGCGGAAACGGCTTACTTCTCGATGTTTCCGGCCTGGTTCGAAGGTCGGCCGAATGGTCGAGCGACCCGGTGGGAATCAGCGGCCAAACAGTCCTGCTCACGCGGCAAACGGATCTTGCGTGATGGAAATATCACGTCCAGTTAACAAAGCGGAGACTGGTCGGACATGGTTCGTTGGGGTACTTGGAGCCGTATCCCAGGGATTCCTGAGAAGGCGATTGGGACGCAAACGGGGAGCCGGAATATCGGTCGTCGAGCGTCCCGGTCGAAATTTGAAGGGGGCCGCTGTGGTATCCGCGGCACCGACCCTCCGTTTTGCCTCAGGGGCAAGGGGAGAGCCGGAGTCGTAAACCCTGTGTTGGTTGAACAGAAGTCACGAATCGGCACCAACCCTGCTCGAGCGACGCGGCGCCCCTCCCTGCGGGCCGCGTCGCTCGGACCTGATAAGAAGGGAAAGGCATGCGCTCGTCGCGTCACAGTTTGTCGCGCATGTTCCCGCTCGGCCGTGGCGGTCCCCGCCGCAGCCGGGCGTCTCGGTTCACCGCCGCAACCTCAGTTCTGGCGCTCGGCACGTTGGGCGCCATGGTCCCGTCTCCCGCGCTGGCGGCGACCCACTCGGTAACCCTGCAGAACCTTCAGTACAACCCGGCGACGATGACCGTCGCTGTCGGTGACACGGTCAACTGGTCGAACTCCGACTCGGTGATCCACAGTGTCACGGGCGGACCGCTGGACTCCCCGAATCTCGACCCGGGAGCGACCTACTCGTTCACCTTCACCAGCGCCGGGACGTTCGACTACCAGTGCAAGTTCCACCCGGACATGGCCGGTCGGGTCACGGTCGGGGGCAGCACGCCCACGTCCACGACCACGCCGCCCACCTCGTCCACGTCGGGGACGCCGACCTCCAGCCCGACCTCCACGACCGGAACGGTTCCGCCGCCCGGTGGCGGGGCGGCGACGCCGACCTCGGGCGCGGGCGGCGCTCCCCTGGGCGTCGGCCCGCTGCCGGTGTCGTTCGACCTCAGTGACGCCAACGGCAGCTGGTTCGACACGAACCTGAACCTGGGCCCGCTCGGCGGCCAGTCCCTCGCGGTCGCCGTCCTGCCCCGGGTCAACCTGGGCTCGGCGCTCAACGGGGTTCCCTCGGTCGCTCCCGCTGGTCTCCCGCTGCTCAACGGCAAGGGCCTGCCGGACCTCGGTGGCGTGCTTCCGGGTGCGGGCGGCCTGCCCAACCTCGGCGGCGGCGGCCTCCCGGCGCTGCCCGACCTCGGCGCTGGCCTTCCGGGTCTGCCGGGTCTGCCCGGTGGCGGCACCGGTGGCCTGCCCGCCCTGCCCGACGTCGGGGGCCTGCTCCCGAGCCTCGGCGGCGGCATCCCCGGCGCTGGCGACCTCCCGCTGCTCGGCGGCGGCAGCCTGCCGCTGCTGGACGGCACCACCGTCCCGCTCCTGGGCGGCGGCCTGCTGTCGGGCCTGGACGCGGTCAAGACCCTGAACCTGGACACCGTCTCCAAGCTCGGCGGCCTGACCGACCTGACGAACCTGGGCGGCGGCAAGCTCCCGGTCCTGGGCGACCTCGGCCTCGACCTGAACTCGCTGCTCAACTTCGACACCACCCGGCAGGCGGTCTTCCAGCTCCTGCCCACCGGCGATGCCCGCATCGCCAAGGCGAACTCGCTGCTGGACACAGCCGCGTCGCAGATGTCGGCGCTTCCGGTGAACGCGCCGATCTCCCTGGACAGCCTCCCCGTCGGCCCCGAGCTGGAAGACCTGCTCGAAGACCTGCGGGCGTTCGCGGAGAACGACGTCAAGCTGCCGGTCACGGTGAACTTCAACATCGCCAAGCCGGACGCCGACTCGGCGCACACCGCGACCAGCCTGATCTGGCCGGAGGGCGCCAAGGGCTTCCCGCAGGACGAGCCGGGCGCCTTCGTCGGCCAGACCAGTATGCAGCTCACCGAGCCGGGCCTGTACGCGTTCGCGTGCAAGATCCACCCGTACATGCTCGGCGCTGTCGTGGTCGACGACCCGCTGACGATCGGCCTCGACTTCGGCAAGAAGCTGCGGGTCAACAGCCGCAACCTCAGCGTGCCGTCGAACGCCGACATCATCCAGCAGCTGGTCAACAAGTTCTTCGTCATCACCGTGCCGGAGAACTGGCAGACATTCAGCGACACCGAGGAGAAGACGTGGAACCCCTCGTTCCCGCCCGCTCCGATCCTGCAGTACGACGAGAACGGCAAGCCGGTCCTGATCCCGCTGCTCGACTCGTACTTCAAGAGCAAGTTCGAGCTGCCGAAGAAGCTTCCGGCCCTCGGCAAGAAGCCCTCGGTGCCCGGTGTCGGCGAGGTCTGGGTCGCCACCCAGATGGAGGAGTACGCCGAGAAGACCAAGACCGGCTCGATCACCAAGGTCAACGCCGAGAACTGGTCCGTCGAGCAGAAGGTCTCCGCCCCGGAGATCAACATGAACAACACGCACAACATGTGGACCGACAAGAACGAGACGGTCATCTACGCGAACGAGTGGTTCTCGGACAAGATGGACGTCTTCGACCGGGCGAGCGGCAAGCTCATCCGGCAGATCCAGGTCGGCCCGGACCCCTCGCACGTGATGAGCCGGACCGACACCGACCAGCTGCACGTCGCCATCAACGGCGGTGGCTCGGTCATGGAGGTCGCCCCGGGCGGCACCAAGATCGACCGCAGGCTGACGGTGAGCCAGCCGGGTGAGAAGATCGCGCACCCGCACGCGCACTGGATGACCGGTGACGCCAAGATCATGGCGACGCCGAACGTCAACCTGTACAACGCCACCATGGTCGACATCCCGACCGGGAACATCCGGCACGAGAAGACCGGCGAGCTGCCGATCGCGACCGGCATGACCCCGACCGGCGACAAGACGTACATGGCCGACTTCCTCGGCGCCACCGTGTCGTGTATCTCCAACTACGACGACGCGTGTGTCGACGGCGGCACCAAGTCCAAGTACAAGAGCATCGACCTGTGGAGCAGCTACGACGCCGTGGCAGGCGCCTCCGGTCCGTTCGGTGGCCTGCCGATTCAGCTTCCGGTCGCCCCGGACAACTCGGCGCTCCTGGTCGCGAACACGCTGACGTCCAACATCACCGTGATCGACCCCAAGACCGACGAGATCGTCAAGTGGCTGCCCTGTGACGCCGGATGCCACGGCATCAACTTCGGCGCCAAGAAGGGCGGCGGCTACTACGCCTACGTCTCCAGCAAGTTCGCCAACGCCCTGTCGGTGGTCGACACCGACCCCAACGGCGACGGCAACCCTGAGGACGCGGCCGTGGTCGGCAAGTTCGTTCTCGACGGCGGCGCAGGCACCAAGAACGACGGAACCATCACCAAGTGGCCTGGTTTCGGCGGACAGGGCGTCCTGCCCATTCCGCTGGCCTACGAGGGCTGGGTCCAGCGGGTGCCGAGCAACAAGGTCAACGACCAGCTGACCTGCAAGCAGCGCAACCCGGTCGCCTTCGCGACCAAGTGCTCGTAACCACCGGACAAACCCAAGTCGGGGAACCGCCGTCACGGCGGTTCCCCGACCGTCCGGTCCGGTCGAAGGAAAAGGAAAGCCATGAGTTCTCCCCAGTGGTTGCGCACGTCCACGATCAAGCCGGTCGCGGTCTTGGCGGCGGCGGTGATCGCGGTGTCCGGCGGGCTGCTCACCAGTTCGGCGATGAACCCGCCCTTGGGCACCGCAGCCGACGGCCCCGCCGCGTTGTCCCCGGTCCCGGTCGCCGCCACCGCGCCCGCCCAGTCCGGCGGCGGCGAGGACCTGCACGACGGCACCAAGTTGGCCGAGTGGCGCATGGTCGACGGCGTCAAGGTCTTCGAGCTGACCGTCGCGCCGATGCAGTGGGAGACCAAACCCGGCTCGGTGAAGAAGGGATACGGGATCAACGGGCAGATCCCCGGCCCGACCATCCGCGTCAACGAAGGCGACAAGCTCCGCTTCATCGTCAAGAACCTGCTTGACGAGGGCACGTCCATGCACTGGCACGGCATGGTCCTGCCCAACAGCCAGGACGGCGTGCCCGGCCTGACCCAGCTGCTGATCGACCCGGGCCAGACCCACACCTACGAGTGGACCGCGATCAGCACCGGCAGCCACTGGTACCACTCGCACATGCACGGCGACCAGGAAAGCCGCGGCGTCTACGGCTCACTGGAGATCGTGCCCAGGCTCGGCGACATCCACGCCGACCGCGACTACCGGATCATGCTCGGCGACGGCGCGCTCGGCTTCGTCATCAACGGCAAGAGCTTCCCCGCCACCGTGCCGCTGCGCGCCCGGGTCGGCGAACGGGTGCGCTTCCGGATCATCGGCACCGGCCCGGAGATGATCCACCCGATGCACCTGCACGGCGGGTTCTTCGAAGTCGTCGCCCAAGACGGGCTGCGAACGCCCTTCCCGCAGCGCATGGACACGCTGCTGGTCGGCGTCGGGCAGACCTTCGACATCATCTTCACCCCCACCGTGCCGGGGAAGTGGATGCTGCACTGCCACATCTTCTCCCACTCCGAGACCCACGAGGGCATGACCGGCCTGGTCTCGATCCTGCACGTCGACCCGCCCGCGGTCGGGCTGCCGGACCTGTCGCGGATCCCGCCGTCGGTCCCCGGGCTGCCGCAGCTTCCGCTGCCCGCCCTGCCGCTGCCCCAGCTTCCGCTGCCCGGTCTGTCCGGAGCCGGGGCCGCGCATAAGGAAGAGCACCCGCAGGGCTGACCACCTCCCCACTCGCCGGACAACGAAAGGGCCGATCCCATGCCACGTGTTGGGTCAGCGATGCTCCGCGGTCTGGTCGTGGCGTCCGTCGCGGGCGCGGCGCTGCTCGCCGGAGCGCAGGCCGCCGTCGCGCACGTCACGGTCACCGCGGACAACCCCGAGCCGGGCGGCTACACCAAGGCCGCGTTCCGGGTGCCCAACGAGCGCGCGGACGCCTCGACCACCCGCTTGGAGGTGGCCTTCCCGGCGGACCACCCCTTCGGGAAGGTGTCGGTGGCCCCGGTTCCGGGGTGGACGGCGACGGTCGCCACGCGAAAGCTCGCCGCGCCGATCCACGGCCACGGCCACGGCGGCACCCTGACCGAGGGCGTCGAGTCGATCACCTGGCAGGGCGGGGAGGTCAAGCCGGGCGAGTTCGTCGAGTTCCCGGTGTCCTTCGGCCCGCTGCCGCACGGGGTGGACGGCCTGGTCTTCAAGGCGTTGCAGACCTACTCCGACGGCGAGGTCGTGCGCTGGATCGAGGTCGGGCAGGCGGGCGCGCCGGAGCCGGAGTACCCGGCGCCGGTGCTGGCGGTCCACCTGCCCGCCGCCCCTGCCGCCGAGGACGGGACCGACCCGCTCGCCCGGGTGCTCGGCGTGGTCGGCCTGGTGACGGCCTTCGGCGCGCTCGCCGCCTGCGTCGCGGTGCTGCCCGCGGCCAGGCGGCGGGCGGCCGGGCCGCGTCCGCCCGCCCCGGTCGAGGCCGCCGTCGCGGCCATCGGCAGGCAGAAGGAACAGGTCTGATCCACGTGCCGCAGGGAGTCCCGATGCCCGTTGCAGTCCGGCCGCGTGCCCGGATGGTGTTCACCGCCCTCTTGATCACGCTGCTCGCGATGATCGCCAACCCGGCGCCAGCCGCCGCGCACGCGGTGCTGCTGTCCACCACCCCCGGCGGCTGGCAACTGCTCGGCGACTCGCCCGGGGAGGTGTCCCTGCGGTTCAGCGAGCCGGTCGACCTCGGCCTGGCGAGCGTGCGGGTGATCGGGCCGAGCGGCAAGGACGTCACCGGCATCGGGAAGCCGGAACACCCCGATGGCAAGCAGGACACCATCACCGTCCGGGTGGGTGAGACGCTGCCCAACGGCACGCACACCGTCGCCTGGCGGGTCGTCTCCGCCGACACCCACCCGGTGCAGGGCGCGTTCACCTTCAGCGTCCGCGAGGCCACCGCCCCCGCCGCGGTCGGGGCCGGTGGCGACCAGGGCGGCGACGGGACCGTGACCGTCCTCTATGGACTTTCCAGGTGGCTGGCCACCGCCGGGCTAGCCCTGCTGGTCGGCACCACGTTCGTCGCGGCGGTGTGCTGGCCCGCGCTGGCCGCCCGGCGCGGCGGGCGCGGGCTGGCCGTGGTCGGCCTGGCGGCGACCGCGGCGGCGACCGTGCTCGCCCTGCTGCTCTACGGGCCCTACGCCAGCGGCCGGTCGCTGGGCTCGCTGGCCGACCCCGGCCTGATCGGGACGACCCTGGGCAGCCGGATCGGCCTGAGCCTGGCCGCGCGCCTGCTGCTGCTGGCCGCCGCCGCTGTGCTCATCGTTCGGTTCTGGCGCCAAGAGCACGCCGAGGGGGACCTGCCTCGCCGCACGCGCACCCGCCGGGGCGCGGTGGTCCTGGGCGGCGCGGTGGCCCTCGCGGCGACCTGGAGCCTGGTGGCGCACGGCGCGGCGGGCGGGCTCGCGCCGCTGTCCGTGCCGGTCGACATCGCCCACCTCACCGCGGCGAGCGTGTGGCTCGGCGGCCTGCCCGCGCTCGCCGTGCTGCTGCGCTCCGGGGACGCCAACGCGATGAAGATCGCCGTGCCGCGGTTCTCCACGATCGCC
Organism: Actinokineospora iranica; assembly: GCF_900101685.1. Taxonomy (GTDB): domain Bacteria; phylum Actinomycetota; class Actinomycetes; order Mycobacteriales; family Pseudonocardiaceae; genus Actinokineospora; species Actinokineospora iranica. The sequence goes on along the minus strand of NZ_FMZZ01000017.1, from coordinate 56,658 downwards.
GGAGTGTGCGTCGCGGTGGTCGTGGTGACCGGGCTCTACCAGACCTGGCGGCAGGTGGGCACGGTCTCCGCGCTGTTCGGCACCACCTACGGCTGGTACCTGCTGGGCAAGGTCGCCATCGTCGCGGTGCTGCTCGCCAGCGGCGCGCTCGCCCGGCGGTGGGTGCGCGGGCACTACGGGTTCGAGGTCGTGACCGTCACCGACAAGCGCAAGGCCAAGCGCGCCCCGGAGACCGGCGAGGTCGGCCGGTTCCGCAAGCTGGTCATGGCCGAGGTCGCCATCGGCGCGCTGCTGCTCACCGTGACCGTGTCCCTGGTCGGCACCGAGCCCGCGCGCGCCGAGCAGGACCGGGAGCGCAACCCGCCGCAAGCAGGCGCCGCCGAAGGGCCGGTCTCGCTCGCGATCCCGTTCGACGCGGGCGGACTCAACGGCAAGGGCCAGGTCGCGTTCGTGCTGACCCCGGCGAAGGTCGGCCCCAACCAGCTCCACCTGGTCGTGCTCGACCCGGCGGGCCAGTCGAAGAATGTGCCCGAGGTGCGCGCCGACCTGCGCTTGCCGTCGGCGAACATCGGCCCGATCTCCGTGCCGCTGGTCAGCGGCGGCCCGTCGCACTACATCTCCTCCGAAATCGCCATGCCCATGGCGGGCCAGTGGGAACTCGCGGTGGTGGTCCGCACCTCCGCGATCGACCAGACCACAGTGCGAGTGCCTGTAAACACCAGATGACATGCGAATCCGTGCCATATCCGGAGGTCTTGGCCGCTCGTTGGGCCTGCACCAGATGAGGGGGGCGTATGCACCAGTCGATGCCGATGGCCGCCGGGGACGCGCGGGGCCTGTCGTCCGACGCGTTGGTCGAGTTGCGCAAGCGGGTCGTCGCCGCGGTCGAGGCGGGCACCGCCCAGGTGGAGGTCGCCCGGCTGTTTGGGGTGTCCCGGCAGACCGTCGGGGTGTGGGTCCGCGAGTACCGCAACCGGGGGGACAACGCGTTCGTGCCCGCCCGCCGCGGCCGCAGACCCGGTGAGCAGCTCGCCCTGACCACCGCCCAGCAGCTGTGGGTCGCGGGCACCATCGCCCGGCGCACCCCCGACGCGGTCGGCCTGCGGTACCAGGTGTGGACCCGCCAGGCGGTGACCGAGCTGATCAACCGCGAGTTCCTGGTGATGCTCGGCGCCACGACGGTCGGCAACTACCTGGTCCGCTGGGGCCTGCCCTGCCCCCAAGACCTCCTGCGTGCCCTGCGCGCCCGCAACGCCGTCGCCGCCGCGAACACCCCCGCTCTCCCCGAGGCCAGACGGACCTGGCTTTCCGGCGCCGAGGTCGTCTGGGTCGGCTACGGCAGCCCCCGCTGGCTGGCGGGCCGCTCCGGCCTCCCCACCCACGACGAGACCGGCTGGCCCGACGTCAGCGTGCTGCAGGCGGTGTCCAACCGGGGCGCCATGTCGTTCTTGGCCACGGCGGACCCGTTCGACGGCAAGGAGGTCCGCCACTTCCTGGAGCGCCTGATCAGCCAGCTCCGCCGCCGGGTCAACATCGTGGTGACCTGGCACCCCATCCGCAACCACGACGCCGTGGCCGACTGGCCCCCGCCCACCGAGTCGACCGCCGCGGTCCGCTTCGTGAGCCTGGCCGACGAGCACGGCCAGAACTGAAGTGGGAGACCGCTGGCCAGGGCCAGTAGCCTGGAGTGCCCGCCACCCACCCCGGCGGTCGCAAGGAGGCGCCATGCCCAGCGCGCGAACCACCCGCAGGTATGCCTGGCTGCGCCGGATCGAGGCACTGGACCCGGTAGCCGACCACCACGAGATCCACCGGATAACCGCGGGCCACGAGTTCCCCTGGGACTACCAGCGCTCCCTGGAGTTGGCCCTCTACCGCACCTACTGCGTCCCCAGCATCTCCGCCCTCCTCGACGCCACCGGCGAGTTCGCCAACCGCCCCCAACGCCGCTACGACGACACCGCGCTGCTGATCGCCGAAATCGCCGAACATGGCTACGACTCCCCACGCGGCCGGGAGGCGCTCCGCGTCATCAACCGCGCCCACGGGCGATTCCGAATCACCCAAGAAGACATGCGCTACGTCCTGACGACCTTCATCTACGACCCCATAGACTGGATCGACGAGTTCGGCTGGCGCCAACTGTCCAACCACGAGCGGATAGCGGCCTTCCACTTCTACCGCGAGGTAGGCAAACGCCTAGGCATCCGCGACATCCCCACCGACTACGCCGAGTTCCGCCAGTTCAAAGTGGACTACGAACACGCCAACTTCCGCTACAGCGAAACCAACCACAGAATCGGCGTCCAGACCCGGGAACTCATGTGCTCCTGGTACTGGCCACCGGTCCGTCCCTTGGTCCGCCAAGCCGTGCACGGCCTGCTGAGCGAACAAATGCTGACCGCCTTCGACTTCCCAGCCGCCCCCACCTGGCTGCGAAAAGCCACCCACCAAGCCCTACGAGCCCGCTCGGCAGTGGTACGCCACCTACCACCCCGCACAACGTCACGCCTATCCAACGACCCCCACAACCGCACCTACCCCGGCTACCCCAACGGCTACCACCCCCGCGACCTGGGCGCCCCACCCCCCACCGACATAGCCCCCTCCTGGCTGGCCACCCCCCAACGGCCACCCTCGGACCACTGACCTCAGTTCCACAGGTCAGACCCGCCCGCCAGCTGTCAACCAACCCCACCCAGCCCCCAGGCGCTCAATGGAAGCGGAGCAGCAGACCCCTCCACCCGCCAGCGAACACCCACGCCTGCGAAGTGCCGGATGGGGCGCAAGAGCACATCCACCTACCTGCCAGAAGGCCAGCCAAGTGCTCGATGGGGTCAAGGAGCACACCCGAGCGTCTGCCAGGCCGCTCCACCCCATCGAGCAGACCCACGAGAGTCAGCCCCCAGGAGAACCACTAACCCCCCACAACCAGACTCAGAGCAGGCCGATCGACCATCACCCGAACCCGATCCAACACAACCAGGTCGACGTCCGAGGAAAACCCGTTAACCGACCCTTCCCGAAAGAACGCGAAGTCCGGCGTAGCCAGGCATTCCGCCCGCATAGCGGCGACGGCGGCCGCATCCGGCTGCCGTCCGCCCCCATAGTCAGGACCGACAACAGGCGTAGCCCCAGGGTGCGTGACCCGAGGCAACGGCAGCGGACTGACCCATGCGGTCCGCCCCGGCGTGCACAGCCCCGCAAGCAGTCCCACCTCGGCAAGGCGCACCGGATCGGCCCCGACAAGCACAGCGCCGCGCCCAGCGAGGACATCATCCAGCGCAGCGGACTCCGCGGCGTCAGGCGGAGCGACCCCCAGCAGGTCGAGCGCGTCAGGCAGCGGCAGCGCATGGGGGTGTCCTCGCCGCAGCGGCCACCGCGGATACACCGGAGACGGCCAAGCGTAAGGCAGGTCATCCGGCACGTCGTCCCCGAAGAGCGGGCGGTAATGCTCAGGGTCCTTGCGCAGCAGCGAAGCCTGATGGCTCAGGTGCACCGCCGGTTCACCCAGCCACGGCGGCAGCATCCCCTCGTCAGCGAGCCGGTCCGGCTCAGGCAAGCGCCCACCCGTGAACGCCAGGGCCTGCGCCAGCACGGAGTCCGCGTGCCCCAGGTCCGTCCAGCGGCGACAGACGGCGGCGGTGTACAGCACCAGGGCGGGCACGAACCCACGCCACATGGCCACCGCCGGGTGATGCTTCCACCCGTACACCGGCCACACGAGCGCACGCAGAATCTGCACCGCCTCCACCCGCTGCTTCCCGAGCCTTCCTCGGTCTAGCGCTGCGGCGCTGGCGACGAAATCCGGATACGGCAGGAAAGTCTGCATCTCCCGGCCGGACTTCCCGGTCCGGCCGGTGTCGAAACCAGGTCAGGCCCGAGTCAGCAGCCGCACGCAGTGATCCACAAGCTGATCGCGGTCGACCGTGAGCGTCCCGTCGAGATACGCGGAGAACAGGTGGGTCAGCGCCCCGACCAGCCCTATCGCGGTCATCTCCCGGTCGGTCTCCGACTCGTCTTCGGGCAGCTGTTCCCGGATCAGCGCGGCGAACGCGGGCAGCAGCGCCATACCCCGGCTGGACAGCGCCGGGTCGGTCAGCGGGGCGAGCAGCAGGACGCGGCCGCGCCGGGGGTCGTCCACCATGAGTTCGACGAACGCGGTGACCGCGGCGCGGGCCAGTGCGGGCGGGTCGGGCGGGCTGGACCGCACAGCGTCGACCAGGGCCTGGCGCGCGGCGGCCGCGACGTGCTCGTACACGGCGAGGACGAGTTCGTCGCGGTCGGGGAAGCTCTCGTAGAAGTACCGCTCGGTGAGCTTGGCGTGCCTGCACACCGCGCGCACGCTCAGCGCGGGGCCCTCGGGCGCGCCGAGCAGGTCGACGCCCGCTTCGAGCAGCCGCAGCCGCCGGGCGGCCTTGCGGTCGGTCAGGGTCGTGCCGCCCCAGGTCCGGTCGGCGGCTCGTTGACTCAGCACCCCGCCCATCCTAATCTGACAACGGCCGTAGTCAGTTATTTCCGGTGGATGGAGCCCGCATATGTCGCGAACCGATGAGCCGACCCCGCTCGGGCCCGACTCGCTGACCTGGAAGTACTTCGGCGACTGGCGGGGGATGCTGACCGCGCTGTGGGCGGGGTCCATGCAGAACATGCACCCGGGGCTGGGCGCGGGCGTCGAGGAGCACTCACGGTTCTTCGAGGAGCGCTGGCAGCGGCTGTTCCGTTCGCTCTATCCGATCGGCGGCGTCGTGTACGACGGCCCCCGGGCGGTGGAGACGGCGCGGCAGGTTCGCGGGTACCACGAGACGATCAAAGGGGTGGACTCGCGCGGTCGGCGGTATCACGCGCTTGACCCGGACACTTTTTACTGGGCCCATGCCACGTTCTTCGTCGGGGTTCTGCGGGTGGCGGAGCATTTTATGGGCGGGCTGACGGAAGCCGATCGGCGACGGTTGTTTGACGAGCACGTGCAGTGGTATCGGCTTTATGGGATGAGTATGCGGTCGGTGCCGGGGTCTTGGGCGGAGTTTCAGGCGTACTGGGAGCGTATGTGCGCAGAGGTGTTGGAGGACAACAAGGCCACGCGGGCTGTGTTGGATCTGCGGGGGCTGGCCAAACCGGTGCGGTGGGTGCCTGATGGGGTGTGGCGGGTTTCGCGGGTGCTGGTGGGGCGGGGGTTTCTGTGGCTCACGGTGGGGATGTACGACCCGGTGGTTCGGGATCGGCTTGGGTATTCCTGGTCTTCGTTCGACGCTCGGTTGCATTGGCTGGTCGGGCGGATGATCGGGGGTGTTTTTCGGGTGGTGCCGTTTGAGCGGCGTTATCATCCCCGGGCGCGGGCTGGGTGGCGGCGGGCGCGGGGGGCCTTGGCCGCTGACGCGCCGTTGGTGGAGACTCCGCTTCGTAATCTGCCGCCGGTGGGTGAGCGGGGGTCTCCGAAGCATTACTCGCCTGGGGGGTGAGTTGGCGGGTCTGTCTGCTCGCTGGTTGGCTGTGTTGGGTTGCTCGATGGGTGGAGTGGTTTCTTTGGGGCCCCTACGAAGGAAGATCCCGTCGTGGGAAAGACGGGTGGGGTGCCTTCGGCCCCAAGACCACGGCGAGTTCAGGGATCTTCCTTCTCCCCCAAAGAAACCACTCCACCCCATCGAGCACTGGGCGGGCGCTGGTGCCGGTTGGCAGGGGGTCGGGTGCCCTCCTGCGCCCCATCGAGCACCGGGCAGGGGCAGTGCGGCCTGGCAGGTGCTCGGGTGTGCTCCTTGCTGTATTTCATCTCGCGGTTGGCAAGGGCAAGGTGGGGCGGGTCAGGTTTTTGTTGTGGTGGGGGTGTGGTTCATGCTTGTCAGCAGTGTGATCGCCACGCGTTCGGCTAGGCCTACGCTGGAATTCCAGCTGGTGACTTCCGGGTAGACGTGGGCGGTGGTGGCCAGTAGCAGTGGGGTGTTGGGGACTTCGATCGCGGGGCGTTGGGTCAGGTAGCCCAAGGGGTACACCGGTTCCACGAAGGGGGCCTTGAAGATTCTGACCTCCACTATGTCCTCTGTGGTCAGTGGGAGATCGGCGTAGAGGCGCAGGAGCTGGTTTGTCCAGCGTTGGGCGATGGTCGACTCGTCTTCTCGGTATAGGGGGGATTCTCGGTCGGTGTAGCGCATGGCGTAGGCCAGGTGTCTGCCGCCGTAGGTTTCCGGGCCGGATAGGGCGGACATTTCCACTACGCCGTCGAACTCGGTGTTCGAGTGCAGGACCGGGGCCCAGTATTGGCCGGAAAGGGGCCTGCGCAGGAAGAACAGGGCGTTCACGACGCCCTGGTAGGTCAGCTGCGTGGTGGGGAGGCGGGCGGACAGGTCGTCGTCGGCCAGGGTGCGCAGTAGCGGGAGTGGCACGGTGGAGACCACGCGGTCGGTCTCGATGGTCTCGCCGTTCGGCAGGGCTATTTCCATGCCTGTTCCGGTGTGGCGCAGGGCGAGCACGGGGGTGTTGACGCGAACCGTGCCGCCGGTGGCCTCGATGGAGGCTTGGAGGCGGTCGATGACGGTCTTGTAGCCGCCGACCGGGTAGCCGCGGGTGGCGACGTTGCTCTCCCGGCCCAGGCGCTGCCACAGGTACAGCGCAGGCACGTCCCCGCAGGACGGTCCGAACTTCGAGCCGAACATCGGGGCCAGCAGGCGTTCCCACACGGTGTCGCCGTACAGGCCGCGCAGCCAGTCCTCGGTGCGGATGTTGTCGAGGTCTTTGCCCCGGCCGAGTCTGCGCAGCAGCAGCGACGCCACGCCGAGGCGGACGCGGTGCGGCAGCGGCAGCGGTGCGAACCGCAGCAGGTCGCGGGCGGTGTTGAACGGGTACCGGGCGCCGTCGACGATCATGCCCATCCGGGTGTTCCGCCAGGCGACGTCCTGGCCGGGGTCCAGCTCGCCGAGCAGTCGGAGCAGGTGGGTGTCCGAGGGCATCACGCAGTGGTAGAACCGCTCGACCCACCGGTCTCCCATGGGGAAGAACGTGCCGAGGCCGCCGAGCTGGTCGCTGCTTTCCAGCAGCGTCACCCGCACCCCGGCGCGGCCGAGCCGGTGCGCCACCGCGAGCCCGCAGATTCCCCCGCCGATGACCGTCACCTGATTCGTGGCGTCCACCAGCCGCTCACAGCGTCCAGTACGGGGCGGGCGCGAGGCGGTCGCGCACCAGGAGCTTGACGTACTGGGTGATCGTGCGGCGCAGCCGCAGCTTGCTCGCGCCCTGTTTGCGGTCGTAGCGCAGCAGCAGCGGGACCTCCGTGATCACCGGGTCGCAGTGGCGCAGCTTGAGCAGCAGCTCCACCATGCAGGCGAAGCCCTGTTCCTCGATCAGCCGCTCGCCCCAGTGCTTGCTCGCCCGGGCGAGCAGGCTGACCCGGTACGCGCGGAAGCCGCTGGTGAAGTCGCGCACGCCCTCGACCCGCAGGGCCCGGTGGAACAGCAGCGCCGCGCCCCGGGAGAGCAGCCTGCGCACCGGCGGCGCGGTTCGGTCGTCGCCCCCGTCGACGAACCGGGAGCAGATGGCGACGTCCGCGCCCGCGGCGATCCGCGCGCGCAGCGCGGTGATCAGGCTGGGGTCGTGGGTGTCGTCGGCGTCCATGACCACCACGATGTCGTCGGCCGCCGCGGCCTCCAGCACCGCCCGCAGGCCGGACTGCACCGCCTGCCCGAGGCCGAGGTTCACCGGGTGCCGGATGAGCCGGACGTCGAGGCCGGGGGCGCCAGCGGCGGCGACGCGCGCGGTGCCGTCGGCTGAGCCGTCGTCGACGACCCACGCGGTGATCTTCTCGACGCGCGCCACCTCGGCGAGCCGCAGCAGCAGCGGCGGCAGCGAGTCCTCCTCGTTGTAGGCGGGCAGGACCACGTGCGCGGTGCCGCCGGTCTCGCTCGGCCGCCGGGCGCGTGGCACCGCGCTCGCGCGCGTGTCCGTCACCCCCGGCGGTTCCGACAGCACAGTCTTGTCGAGCGGCATAGGCCCTCACATTCCTCCACTGGCGTGGCGTCCCGATTTCTCGGCCTGCTCGTCAGCAACTCTTCGGCAGGTTGTCCGGGTTTCTTTACGGTGATCCCGCGTGGGTGTGATTTCCGCGCGGAGCCAATGATCACGGAACGCTGAAAGTGGATCACTCGAATAGGTGAAGTCCGGGTAGGACGGTGCGGTGCGGTGCGGATGGGAGGGGTGTTGTCGGCCGATCTTTCCTGGATTACTACCTCATCGGGTGTATCCGAAGGAGTGGTGTCCTTCGGCGGGCTGGGATTCGGCTGCCTCGATATGATCGGGCGTGCCGTGGCGCTTGATCGTCAAGGGAGGTCGATGTGGGCGATTGTCCCGGTGTCATCCCCGCTTCCGGCCGCGGCATAGTCTGATGCCCGGGCGCGTCATTGGCGTTCGTCATGTCGAGAAACCCATGCGTGCCCCGGCAGTCGGCGAACGGACGCCGCATCGGGGATTTTCGCGGGCCAGCGAACGAAAGGACGTCGCGCAATGTCGTGGCCGTGTCGTGGTAAAGGCGTGACTCCACCAGGACGGCCGAGGCCATGCGCGCACCCGGCGCCGGGCTTGGCTGATCGAGGTGGCGCGCGATGATCGGCATCGATACCGCCGCGGCCGCCGAGTCCCCGCCCGCGCTGGCGCGGCGGCGGGCCCGGCTGCGGGAGAGGTCGCCGGACGGGTCCTGGCTGGACGCGATGCTCGCCCGGGTCAACGCCGTGGCGGTGCTGCTCGTCGCGGTCGACCTGGTCGCCCTGACGGTGGCCGCGCGGACGCTGGCGCTGAGTCTGGAGTGGACGGTCGTGGTTGGCGCGGTCCTGGTGGGCGCGCGAGCCAGCGGCAGGCTCTACCGCAGGCGCCTGTGGCTGTCCTGGCTGCACGACCTGCCCCGCTCGGTCAGCGCGACCGCCATCGCCTTCGGCCTGGTCACCCTGGTGATCCTGGTCAGCGGACACGGCGACGGCACCGGCTCGCCCGCGCAGTGGGCGGTGCTGCTGTTCGCCCTGGTGGACGAGCCAGCGCGAATCTGCGTGTTCACCTTCGGGCGCTGGGCGCGCCGCAGGCTGGGCCGCTGCGACCGCTCGATCGTCGTCGGCGCGGGCAAGGTCGGCATCGATCTCGCGGGCTCCATGCTGGCGCACCCGGAGTTCGGCCTGCGCCCGGTCGGGTTCATCGACCCCGAGCCGGTGCGCGACCCGGTGTCCCTGCCCGTCGACCTGCTCGAAGACGACCTGGCGCACGCGATCAAGCGCTTGCGGGTGGGCACGGTGGTGCTCGCGTTCTCCCACGCCCGCGACTCCCCGGTGGTCGCCGCGGCGGTCACCGCGCACCGGCACGGCTGCACCACCCTGGTCGTGCCCCGGATGTACGAGCTCTACCAGGACGGTCCCGACATCGACCGGCTGCGCAGCTACCCGCTGGTGCGGCTGCGGACCGCGCCCACCAGCAGGCCGAGTTGGTGGATCAAGCGCGGCATGGACGTCGTGCTCGCCTCCGTCGCCCTGGTCGCGCTGTCGCCGGTGATCGCGCTGTGCGCCCTGGCTGTGCTGCTGGAAAGCGGCCGCCCGATGTTCTTCCAGCAGACCAGGGTCGGCATGGACGACCGGACGTTCGTGCTCTACAAGCTGCGCAGCGTCCGCCCCGGCAAGGAGGACGACTCGCAGACCAAGTGGTCGATGGAGGGCGACGCCCGGGTCGGCCCGGTGGGCCGGTTCCTGCGCCGCACCTCGCTGGACGAGCTGCCGCAGCTGTGGAACATCGTGCGCGGCGACATGTCCTTCGTCGGGCCCCGCCCGGAGCGGCCGGGCTTCGTGCGGAAGTTCTCGGCGATCCACGAGCTGTACTGGGCGCGGCACCGGGTGCCCACCGGCCTCACCGGCCTGGCCCAGGTGCACGGCCTGCGCGGCGACACCTCGATCGCCGACCGGTCCCGCTACGACAACTACTACATCGCGAACTGGTCGCTCTGGCTGGACGCGAAGATCCTGTTCCTCACCGTGGGAGAGCTGCTTCGCCGGGTCCGCCCATGAGACTTCCCGCGGGTTTGCGGCGGGCGCTGCGCCTCACTGTCGCCGCCGTCCTGGTCGTCCAGACCGCGTGCGCGAGCGGCACCGTCGGCGCCGCTTCGCCGCCCGAGCCGCCCAAGCCGAGCGCCCCGTGCGCGTGGTGGTACGCCATCGGCGACTCGCCGACCGAGCCCGAGTTGGTGGACGCGGCCCAGCGCTACCGGGTCGTGGTCCTCAACGCGCAGGAAATCCCCGCGATGAAACGGCTGCACGAACTCAACCCGCGGATCAAGGTGCTCGTCTACAAGGACTTCTCCAGCACGCGCAACTACCCGGGCGCGGTGGAGGGCGACGCCGACGCGCAGTGGCTGCCCAGCGGGATCGGCTACAACGCCGCGCAGCGGGAGCACCCGGAGTGGTTCGCGGTGGACACCGAGGCCAGGCGCATCGAGTGGAACGGCTACCCCAAGCACTGGCAGATGGCCGTGTGGGACGTCGCCTACCAGCAGGCCTGGGCCAACGCCGTCGCCGCCGAGGTGGTGGCGCAGGGCTGGGACGGGGTGCTCGCCGACAACGACTTCAACACCCTGCGGCACTACTCGGCCGCGATCCTGCACGGCACCGGGTCCTTCAACGAGACCGATCGCCTGCTACGCGACGGACTCGACGGCCTGCTGCTGGCCGCGGGCGAGGCGCTGGAGAAGGCCGGGAAGATCCTGGTGCCCAACGTGTCCGAGTCCCACCTCAACCCCGGCCGGTGGACCGCGCACTCCCGCTACGGCGGCGCGATGGAGGAGAACTTCGGCTTCCGCGACGAGGGCGGCAACGGCGAGCTGCTCACCTTCCGCGGCAACGAATGGAAGGAGTTGCGCGCGCAGGCGGCGCTGGGGGAGTCCTGGCTGCTGCTGGTGACCCGGGTGAAGGGCGGCCGCGACGAACGCGCCGGGTACGCCAGCGCCGCCCTGCTGGCGGGCCCGATGACCTGCTGGACCCCGGCGACCACAGTGGACTACCACCAGCCGGAGTGGTCGCCGTTGCAGCAGTCCGGCCTCGGCTCTGCCATCGATGTCGCCATCCGGGAGCCGTCCGGCGTCTGGACGCGGGCCTTCGACAACGGGTGGGTCGCGGTCAACCCCACCGGTGTCACCGCCATCCTCACCCCACCAGAGGGCCTGATCACCCTGGACGGCGAACCGGTGTCCACTGTGGAACTCCCGGGTGCGGATGGCGTCGTCCTGGTCGAGCCGCCGCCAGCGCCGTGACCCTGAACGTAAGCCGAGTCAGCCGAGAAGATCGCGGTACAGCGCCAGGTGCCGTCGGGCGCAGACCTCGGGGCTGAACCGGGCCCGGGCGTGCTCGGCGAGCAGTCGACCGGTCGTCGCCGGGTCCGGGTCGGCGAAGAGGGCGCGCAGGTGGGTCGCGAGGTCGGCGACGTCCCCGGGGGCGGCGAGGTAGCGGGCGGCGCCGTCGACGGCGAGCATGTCGGCGACGCCGCCGGTGTCGGTGGCCAGCACCGGTTTGCCCGCCGCCATCGCCTCGGCCACGGCCAGCGGTTGCTGCTCCATTGTGGACGCGAGGACGAAGGCGTCCGCCTGTCGCAGCAGGGCGGCGACGTCGGTGCGGAAGCCGAGGAACCGGACGCGCCCGGCCAGCGGCGCCCGCGCGGCCAGTTCTTCTGCCCGCGCGCGCTGCGGTCCGTCGCCGACGACGGTGAGTGTCGCGTCGGGCGGCAGGAGACCCGGGGTCGCCAGCGCCCGCAGCAGGTGCAGGATTCCCTTGCGCTCCACCAACAGGCCCACGAACACCAGGTGCCGGACCGGCCCGGCGGGCGGGTGGCATGGGGGCAGTTCGACGCAGTTGTCGATGTGCGCCAACCGTTTCCCGGGGACCCGCAGCCGCTCGCGCAGGAATCGGCCCATCGCGGACGCGGGCACGACCGTGCGGCTGACCGCCCGCGCGACCGCCGCGTCCGCGGCCAGCACGAACTTGGTGTACCGCGACGGCCCCGCCGCCGGGCCGCCCCGGAACCACGCCTCGCCGACGTCGTCGGGCACGCCGTGATAGGTGTGGACCACCGCCCGGGGACCGTGGCGCAGCAGGTGCAGGCCCGCGCTGACCAGCCCGGCGCGCCGGTCCTGGGCGTGCACGATGTCCGGCCGCCACGCGCGCAGCGCTGCCCTGGCCCGCCGAGTCGCGCCGAGGTCTCCCTTGCGGGGCACGGAAAGGCGCTCGTGGTGGCCGTCCAGCGCCGCCGCGTCCCGCGCGGGCGTCGGCCCGAACACCCGCACCTCGGCGTCCCCGGCCGCGAGCAGCGCCCCGGCCAGCCGCACCGTCACGTCCACCGGCCCGCCGCGGTCCTGGGTGAGCAGGTACGCGACCCGTGGCTTGTGCGGCATGGGAACTCCTTGTCGGTCAGGTGGGCTCGGACGGCTGGTCGCCGACGAGTTTGTCGACCAGCAGGGCGAACTGGTCGCCGACGCGGCTCTGGTCGAACAGGTCCACCGCGCGGCGGCGGCCACGGGAGCCTTCGGCCGCGGCGAGTTCGGGGTCGGCGAGCCGGGCCGCGACCGCGGCCGCCAGGGCGAGGGTGTCGCCGGGGGACACGACCGCGCCCGCGTCGCCGACGCTCTGGCGCACCCCGCCCACGTCGAAGGCGACGACCGGGCGGCCGCAGGCCATGGCCTCCAACGGAACCAGGGCCATGCCTTCCGCGCGGGAGGGGAGCACCACGACGTCCGCGGCGGCGTAGAACTCGGCTGCCGCGTCGCCGTGCCCCCACCAGAGCACCGAATCGTCCCGGGCCACCGGGTGTTCGGCGCGCCAGACCGGCCCCATCGGGCCGTCGCCGACGATCACGACGCGGGCGTGCGGGACAGCGGCCAGGACGGACGGCCACGCGGTCAGCAACTGGTCCTGGCCCTTGAACTGGGCCAGCCTGCCCACGCACACCGCCAGCGGCGCGTCCTCGGGCAGCCCGAGCCGCCCGCGCGCGGCGGCTCGGTCGGCTGGCCGCAGCCGGTCGGTGTCCACGCCGTTGCACACCACCTCGGCGGGTGCGCTCACCCCGGCGGCCCGACCGGCGGCGAGTTCGTCGTCGCTGACGCACACCAGCTGGTGCGTCCAGCGGGAAGCGGCCTTCTCCCAGCCCAGGCAGAGCCGCCGCAGCGGTCCCCGCAGCGACTGGAACGACCACATGTGCGGCTGGAAGATCGTCGGCGTCCGCCCGCGCAGCGCGAGCCTGCCCGCGAGTCCGGCCTTGGAGCTGTGCAGGTGCACCACGTCGGGCCCGAGCCGCCGGAGCAGCGCCCGCAGGCTCGCCGTCTCGGCCACCGACCGGACCCCGGGCTGCCTGCCCGCCCGCCAGGGGTGCGTCCGCAGCCCGCACTCGCGCGCCCGGTCGACCAGCCAGCCCGAAGGCGGGCAGACGATGTCCACCTGCCACCCCCGCGCCCGTTGGTCCACGGCAAGTGCCAAGACCACCGCCGCGACGCCCGCGTCGACCGGTTGGGACACGTGCACGATCTTCACCGCTGTTCTCCGAACGTTTCCGCGCGGACCCGGGCGGGCCGCAGTTCGCCGATGGCCCCGCGCTGGATAAGCAGGGTGCCGAGGACATAAGCCAGCAGCAGCACCGCGGCCGCGGCCGCGGAACCGGCCAGTGATCGCGGTGAGCCGAAGAACCCGGCTCGGTCGAGCGCGATCACCGGCAGGGCGGCGAGCGCGGCCGCGCCGAGCACGCCGACGGCGATGCCCGCCAGTTCGCGCGGGGCCGGGGCCAGCCCGAGCCGGACCAGGGTCAGCCAGGTGAGCGCGAGCAGCAGGGCCGCCACCGCCGCCTGGCCCGCGGCGACGGCGAGCACGCCGTGGCGGGTCAGCAGGGCCAGCGCCACGACCAGCAGGCCGAGGTGCGTGAGCAGCAGGGCGAGGTAGAGCCGGGGATGCCCGGCCGCCCGGATCGCCTCGTGCCACAGGTGCGCGACGCTGATCGCGAGCCCGTAGCCGCACAGCAGGACCAGCACGCCCGCCGACGGCGCCCACCGCTCGCCCAGCAGCACCACCCGGTCGCTGAGCACCGCGGCGACCAGGTACAGGCCACCGGTCACCACCGCGACGGCCCGGGTGAAGCGGCTCACCGCCGCGGGCAGGTCGGCGCGGCGCCCGGTCCTGATCAGTCGCGTGTAGACCGGGAACGCGACGGCGCCGAGCACGATCGCGCCGATGATGTAGGGCATCCACGCGATCCGGTACGCGAGCGAGTAGACGCCCACCGCGTCCGGCCCGAGCACGTGCCCGATCACCGGGTAGTCCAGGTTGATCAGCAGGGTCGCCACGATCGCGGCGGGCCCGACGACCGCGATCCAGCGCAGCGCCTCGCCCGCCGCGCCGGTGTCCCAGCGGGGCCGCACCCTGGCCCCGGCGACCAGCCCCAGCAGCGGCTGCGCCACCGCGGCGCACAGCAGGCCGACCACCAGCGACACCGCGCCCCCACCGCCCGCGGCCAGCGCGATCGTCACGGCCGCGCCGAGCACGGCGCTTCCGGCGTCCGGCAGCAGCCTGCGCCGGAAATCCAAGTCGCGGTGCATCAGGCCCATCTGCACCCCGCCCGCCGCCGTGAACGGCAGGGTGAGCGCGGCGAGCCGGATCAGCGGCGCGGCGTCCGGCGCGCCGAGCACCGCCGCGACCGTCGGCGCGGCGAGCGCGAGCGCCCCGGCCAGCGCGACGCCCGCGCCCACGCTCAGGGTGAGCACGGTGCCCGCCATCCGCAGCGGATCGCGCGTGGTCCGGCTGATCACGTCGTAGACGCCCGCGGCCTGGACGACCTGCGCGATGTTCACCACCGCGACCACCAGGGTCACCGCGCCCAGGTCGGCCTCGGCGAGGTGCGCGGCCAGGGTCAACGTGACCGCGACCTGGCTGCCCTTGCTCACCAGGTTGATCGCGGCCAGCCACAGCGACCCGCGCATCGCCGCGGCCGCGAGCCTGCCGGTCACCGGCCTGCGCTGGCCGCGGCCCGCCGCGACAGCCGCACAGCCAACCCGACCAGCAGCGCCCAGCACGCCACCACGGCCACCCCGTCGACGGTGACCGACACCCGTTCTCCGAACACCGAGACGATCGCCGTGTCCACCATGTGCAGGTGCGCGTACGGCACGGCGAGCGCCAGCACCGCCCACCCGAGCGGCTGCCACCGCCGCTCGCGCCTGCGCTGCCACCACAGGGCCGCCGCCGACGCCATGGCCGGGAACGAGATCAGCACGTCGCCCGGCTGGTGCACCACGGCCACGACCACCGCGAGGCAGGTGAGCAGGTCGCTCACCACCAGGTGGTCCGGGTCGCCGCCGCGGTCGAGCGCCCGCACGAGCGCGACGCTCACCGCCAGCACCGCGACCAGGGCGGCCCCCTCGGCCGCGGGCGGCAGCCAGCCGGTGACCCGGAACAGCACCGCGGCCAGGTCGACCCGTTGCGCGGTCAGCGAATCCACCGCGCCGTAGTCGGTCTCCTGGGCGTGCGCGAGGTTCGCGGCGATCACGTCGAGGAACGGGCCGACCCCGCCGCCGCGCACGATCAGCAACGCCACCACCGGCAGCGTGGCCGCCGCCGCGACGGTCGTCCCGGCCAGGACGACCCGCCGGGAGCCGCGGGCGAACAGCAGCACCGCGAGCGGCAGCCCGAACTGCGGCTTCAGCCAGGCGAGCGCCAGCGCGACAGCGGCCCACCGGGGATTGCTCTTGCGCAGCAGCAACGCGCCTGCCGCGCCGACCGCCACCAGCGGATTGACCTGGCCGACGTACAACTGGGCCTTGCCCACCTGGCTGGCGACCAGCAGCGTCGCCAACCCGACCGTCGCGCCCGCCAGCGGCAGCGGGACCCGCAGCCGAAACCGGGTCGCGGCCAGATACGCGAGCACCACCAGCAGCAGCAACGACACCACGGCGAAGGCCACCGCGCCCACCCGGTACCCCGGCAGCGCGAACGGCAGGTGCAGGACCAAGTGGTAGGGCTGGTAGAGGTTGAAGCTCTGCCGCACCGGCCAGTGCGCGAACATCGCCGCCGGGTCGTATGGGTTGCCGCCCGCCAGGAACTCCCGCACCGGGAAGTACAGCGCGTCGCGGAAGTCCTGCAGCCGCTCCTCGGGACGGTTGTCCAGGGTCGGCCGCGGCACGGCGAGCGCGGGCGCCAGCGCGCGCCACGCGTTCACCGCGCCGACCAGCGCGACGAACGCGGTGATCACCAGCGGCGCGCCCAGCCGTGGGGCCCGGAGTCGGAAAGTCATGGCCGCACAGCCTTTGGGTCCTTCTTTGTGTCGTTGTCGCCAGAGGGAAGTCATGTCAGCACCACCGCGACCAAGACCGTGTTCTCCGGCAGGACGCCCACGGTCGCGGTCAACTCGTCCTGCGGCCCGCGCCCGCGCCGGGCCACCGCGATCACCGCGGGGTCGGCCTCGGCTGTCCCGTCCGCCTTCGCCGCCAGTTCCCGGTTCAGCGACTCGGCCCGGTCGGCGAGTTCCGGGACCACGGCGAGCGCCTTCGCCGGGCGGGCCGCCGCCGCGCACAGCATCTGGAGCCGGTCGACCAGCCGAGGGTCGTCTCCGCGCAGGACCGCCGCGGGCCGCAGCCCGGCCGACTCCAGCGCCGCGCGCACCGCGTCGTCTTCCGCCGACCGCCCGGACCGCGGCAGGTTCCGCAGGACCGCCGTCGCCACGCCCGCCGCCGCGGCGGCGCCCAGCGCGAGCCCGATCACCAGCGGCCAGTCCGGGGCCACCCGGGTCAGGTCGGCCCGGTCGTCGAGCAGGCGCAGGGTGCTCACCGGTTGCAGCAGGTCGGCGTCGATGATCGCCCCGGCGAGAGCGAACACCAGCGCCCCGGCGGCTTCCGCCGACGGCGCCCGGACCGAGAGCCGGGCCAGGCCGGACGCGGGCACCAGTTCGACCGAGATGTTCGCGCCCAGTTCCGCCGGGGTCGGCCCGTCCGGCACCCGCGAGGTGGCCTCGGCCAGGACCGACGGGCTCCGGGCGAGTTCGACCAGCGCGGGCAGCACCAGCGAGACGACCTCGCCGTACTGCGCGGCCGAACCGGACTGCTCGGACACCGGACTCGCGATCAGGCCGACCCGCCCCTCGTAAAGCGGATTGCGCATCCCCACCACGAAGAGCACGAGCGCCCCGGCGACGAGGCCGACCAGCACGCTCAGCGCGACGGTCTGCCGGAACCCGTCGCCCCGTCGCCCGCTCGGCCGCGTGGCCGTCACCTTCGCCGCCGCCACGGGCCTCGTCGCCGTCGCGGTCATCGCGACCTGCCTGCCACGGCGGCCCGGAGCAGTTCGTCGTAGGACTTCATCAGCGTGTGCGGGTCGTGGTCGGCGCGCACGACGGCCAGACCCGCCGCCGCCGCCGCGCGGCGGGCGTCGGCGTCGAACAGCAGCGCGCGCACGGCGGCGGCCACCGCGGCCGGGTCGCGCCGCGGCACCAGCGTGCCGCCGCCGCGTTCGAGGACCTCGCGCACGCCGTCGACATCGGTGGCGACCACCGGCCGCTCGGCGGCCAGCGACTCCAGGACGGCGACCGGCATCCCCTCCCAGTCGCTGGTCAGCACGGTGATGTCGGCGGCGGCCAGCAGCGCGGGCACGTCGCCGCGGTCGCCGAGGAACCGCACCCGCTCGCCGAGGCCCAGGACAGCGCACCGCTGCTCCAGCGGCTCGCGCAGGCTGCCGTCGCCCGCGACCAGCAGGACCGCGTCGCCGTCGAGCCGCGCCCACGCGTCCAGCAGGACGTCGTGCCGCTTCTGCGGTTCCAGCCGGGCCAGGCACAGCGCCACCGGGACCTCGGGCGCGACGCCGAGCGCGGCCCGAGTGGACGCTTGGTCGCTTTCCGCGGGCGCCGGGGTGACTCCGTTGCGGATCACCGTGATGTCCGGTTTGGACAGACCGGCGGCCCGCAGCCTGCTCGCCGTCACCGCGGCCACCGCGACCACCCGGTCGGCGGCGTGCGTCAGGACGCGGGCAGTGCCGGGGTAGTCGCTCTCGGCCACGCCGTGGAACACGGTCACCAGCGGCCGCCGCCCGGCGACGGCCATCGCCAGCCGGGACACCGCCGTGGCCGACACGTTGTGCGCGACCACGACGTCCGGCTCGAACCGCCGCAGCGCCCGCCGGGTGGCCGCGGTGGCCCGCAGCACGCCGACCGCGGTGCGTGCCGCGACCGGGACGTCGAAGGTCGGCACGCCCGCCGCGCGGACCTGCTCGGCCCGGTGCCCGCCCCCGCTGGCGACCGCGGACTCCCAGCCGAAGTCGGCGCCGCGCCGGACCATCTCCACCACCAGCGCCTCGGCGCCGCCGGTGCCCATCTCACTGATCACCTGCAAGACGCGCATGGCCGCCTCCTCTCCGTCCTTCTTGGACACGCAAGTCGGCCGCGCAGACCAGCGCGACCAGGAACCACAACGGCAGGTAGTACTGCTGCGACAGGAAAGCCGACGCGACGAGAACGGCGAGCAGGCTCGCCTGCGCCGCGACCATCAGCCGCCGCTCGCCCGCCCACGGCCCGCGCTCGCTCGCCAGGACTCGCTCGCTCGCCAGGATGGCGACCGCGACCAGCCCCAGGAACGACACCAGCCCGGGGAGCCCGAGTTCGGCGGCGACCTCCAGGTACATGCTGTGCGCGACCGGGACCTGCTCGTCGAGTTCCGCGTTGTGCGACGCGGCGGCGTACGTGCTGCGGAAACCGCCCGCGCCGACCCCGAGCACCGGGTTCTCGGCCAGCATCCGGGCCGCCGCCGCCCAGCGCAGCTCCCGGGTGTCCACATTGGTCGCGGCGATATAGGTTTTCTCCCGCAGCGCCTGGGAAATACCCTCGCTCGCCGCCAGCGCCCCGAGCACACCGGCCGCGCCGATGACGAGCACGGCCATGGCCACCGCCCGCGCCCGCAGCGTCCGGCGCAGCAGCAGCCAGCCGACCGCGGCCAGCGCGGCGAGGGCGCCGCCGCGGGAGAATGTCGCCGCGGCCCCGAGGACCAGGACCGCGGCGACCACGGCCACCAGGGTCCGGCGCGCGCCGGACCGGGAGCAGGGCGGCAGCAGGGCGAGCGTCAGCGGCAGCGCCGCGACCAGGACATAGGCGAGGTCGTTCGGGTCCTCCAGCGGCCCGGTCGCCCTCGACTCGCCGAGCGCGGCCATGCTGTAGAGCGCGCCCGCCCCGGCGACGGCCGCCCCGCCGACGGCGGCGGCGAGCAGGGTCCTGACCGGCGCCTCGCGGGCGGCCACGTCCACCAGGATCACCGTGATGGCCAGGAAAGGCAGCCACCGCAGCAGGTACTGCGTGCTGAACGGCTCGGCGGCGTGCACCGCCGAGGTGCTGAGCAGGACGACCGCGAGCACGGCGAGCACGACGTGCGCCGGGTGCGGCGCGGGCAGCCTGCGCTGCCGCACGCGCACCACCACCCAGGTGGTCGCCAGCACCGCGGCGGGCGCCTTGGCCAGGTGCGGGTGCAGGGCCATCAGATAGCCCTCGACCGGGGCCGTCGCCACGACCGCGCACGCGGAAGACCGCAGCAGACCGGCCGCGAGCGCGTCGCTCTGCCCCGTGTGGACAGTCATCTGCCCGGTCCGCAGCGGTCGAGGCCGCGCGCCCGGTCCAGCCCGGCCGCCCGCAGCCGCCGCACGTGCTCGCCGGTGCCGACCACCTCGTAGTGCCGGCGCAGCGCGGCGAGCACCCAGCCCAGCAGCTCGGCCTTGCGCGCGCCGGGCACGGTCATGCCGGGGAAGAACTCCATGCCGGGGGCCTCGGCGCCGTCGAGGACGTCGGTCGGGTGCAGCAGCAGCGACGGCGCGACGCCGCGCGCCCGGCACAGTCGCAGCGCGGCGGCGAAGTACGCCTTCGCCGCCTTCGGCGCCAGCCCGTGCAGCCACAGCAGGTAGGACCCGTGGATCGGCACCCGGGCCAGGGGCATCGTGGTGACCGGCAACTCCACCAGGTCGCTGTCGCCCCACCGGTAAGGATGGATCGGCGCGGCCACCCGGGAGAACCCGCCGAACAGGTCTTCGCGGCCGCGGCTTCCCTCGGTGGCAGTCGTTCCGCGGTTGTGGTACGCGCGGGCGAGCGGCCCGATCCAGGTGGGCAGCGTGCTCGCGTCGTAGGCGTAGCCCCGCTCGATGAGCAGCTTCAACAGCATCCGGGACACGCTGTAGCCGGGACCGCGGAACCCCACCGGCCGGGGCGCGCCAGCCGCGACGATCGCGTTCTCGGTGCGGACCAGCTCGTTCTCCAGCTGCCGCCGCGAGTACCGGTGCAGCCAGGGCTCGTGCCCGTAGGAGTGGTTGGCCACCTCGTGGCCCGCGGCGGTGATCTCGGCGACGGCCTTCGCGCCGTCCTCGCGCTCGGCGTCGGCGCCCACCACGAAGACGGTGGTGGCCACGCCGTTCTCGCCGAGCAGTTCCAGCAGGCGCGGCACGGCGGTCGGCAGGAAGCTCGGCCGCCGCTCCCACTCTGGGTCGCCGTGCGTCTTCAGATAGGCCCAGAGGTTGTCCAGGTCGAGCGAGACACTGGCCGGGGGCAACGGGCTCGCGGGATTCACACCGCCTCCTGGGGTTCGGTGACGGTCAGCGGCGATGCCCAGCGCAGCACCGAGCCGAAGATCAGCACCCCCAGGACGACCAGGGCGAGCCCGAGCATGACCCACCACTGGCGGCCCGCGGCGACCTGGTCGCCCAGCACGGCGAGGCCGGTGACCGAGGCGAGCACGACGCTGGTGGCGTCCATCGATGCCACCGACGACGTGGCCGGGCCGCGCTGCAGGGCGAAGATCAGCGACGCCTGGCCCGCCACCGCGGACAGGACCAGCAGCCAGGCCAGCGGGTCGAGCGGCAGGTCGGCGAGCGAGCCGTCCGCGAGCGACCGGCTGGTGATCGCCACCACGGAGAACTGCACGCCCGCGAGGACGGCCAACGGGACCGAGGAGCGCGCGCGGGACGCGGGGACGATCAGCAGGGCGCCGACCACCAGCACGGCGAGCAGCGCCAGGCCGAGTCTGCCCGAGACGTCGTCGGCCACCGACGGGGTCGACGCGCCGACCAGGAGGATGAGCCCGAGGGCCATCATGACCAGCACGGCGACCTCCGCTGGCCGCACCCGCCAGCCCAGGACCAGCGCGCCGAACACCGCGGCGACGCCGACCGCCGCGGAGGACCCGGCCTGCACCAGGTACAGCGGAAGCGAGGCCCTGGCGAAGAAGGCGAGCACGAACCCGGCCACCTGGCCCGCGAAACCCAGCAGGTAGAGCCGGTCCGACGCGAGCCGGACCAGTAGGCCCAGATCCGCTCCGGATCGCGTTGTCGAGCGCCGTGCCGCGACGCTTTGCGCGACGACGCCCAAGCCGTACATCAGCGTGGACGCGACGAGTTCGATGTAACCGAGCACCCGCAAAACCCTCCCGAAGCTTCGGCTTGCCCATCGGCGGTGACTCCGCGATCCCCGACGGCGGCGAAAGTGTACGAACGCAGGTCAATGATCTCGGAAGAAGTATGTGGGAATGCCGCTTGACTCCGTTCCGCCTGGGATTCGGTGACAAAGAGATCAACTGATCGAGCAGAAAACCCCCTGATCGTGTGACGAAATGGCGAGTCGTGATCACGCGATTCCCGAGTACGGTGGCGCGCGTGGCCCGCGAACCGGGTTCGCGCGTTCCAGGGGCAGGCGTAGCCCGCGCGAATGGCGGGTCGTTCGACGGCCCTGGGCCCGGTGGCCGCCGCGGATCGCGTGGCCGCCCCCCGTCTCTGGCTCGGACGGGAAGCCAGGGACCGGGCTGAGGTGATCATCTTTCGATCATGGGGCAACTCTGTGCTGATGTTCTTCGGCGCGTAGATCACCCGGTAGATGATCACCCCCTCACTCGTTGGTGTGATCTAGCGACGGTGAGCAAATGGTTGGGTGAAAAAGTCTTGAGTGGACGGTTCGGATGGCCTGAATTGGATCTCCGCTGTCGAAGAACGACGATGTTGGTCGTGCCCGCAGGTGATCTCTTCTCGGTCAGCCTGAGGTTGCCAGCCTGTTGATCGATGCGTCTGCGCGGTCGGGAGAGTATGAAGATTCGGTTGTTGGTAAAGGTTTTCGCAGGTCAGACCATGCTTGATGGGCGTGTAGGGCCGTGTCGACAATGGTCGATACCCGGTATGTTTTCGAGTGTTGGGCACAGTTTCGCGGCAGTTTATCGGCGTTATTTTAGCGGTCCTTATGGTTGTGTGAGATCCTGAAAGTCGACGATCTCGATGGCCGAAAAGCGACTCTCCGTGGCCAATTTCCCGGTTTGGGGAGGTGTGGAGCCGGGGTTGAGTGGGTCCTATGCAACTCGATCGGGTGACCCCACTTCGCACTGGACGTGACAAATACACGATGGTGTGACGAGGTGGATTCGGTGAAGAGAGACCCGGTAGGTTTCGTTCAGTCGCGGTTCGCCCTGGGATTCAGGGGTGTCTTCCGATATGGCGATCCGTGACTGCCCTGATGATGTGACAAGCACCGCTTGGTAAGGAGATCTTCGTGTTCATCAAGAAGCTTGGCGCGGTTGTGGCAGGCACCGCAGCCGGAATGCTGATGCTCGGCGGCGTGGCGTCGGCCACCGGCACGGGCGACGACTACTACCCGCCGCACAGCGGAGATGTCGAGGTCGACGCGCAGGACCAGGACGAGGCTTACGAGCAGCTTGGTCTGGTCAACCTGAACAACACCAACATCCCGATCAACGTCTGCCACATCAACGTCCTCGCGATCGAGATCGAGGACGCCCTGAACAACATCGCCATCCCGTTGCTGTCCCCGGGTGCGGAGACCGAGCAGGGTGCCGCCACCGGCGAGATCTGCGCCAGCGAGGGCATCAACCAGGGGAACGACGACCAGAAGGACTGAGTCGATCCCGAGGGACGTGAAAGCGGAAGCTGGACATCACCGCATGTCGTAGGGCTGATGCGAGAAAACGGGAGAACTACGCTCCCGGAATTCATGCCGACCGCACCGATCTGTGGTCAGCGCGTTCTTCTTGGTAGACCGTTGTGAAGATGGCGTGGTGCGCACTGAACCCAGTGGGCACCACGCCATCGTTTTGCTGTTTCCAGGGCATCTCTTGTCTTCTTTCGCGGCCTGCGTCGATCCGCGAGTGTCGCTCGCCCCGGCCGCGACGATGCCACCGGATTCTCGCCACGCGTTCTGGCGGTCGGCGATCGAGTCCCAGAGTCGTTCTCTCCCGGTGTCGGCGGTGCCGCGGCCCGGCCGGGTTCGGGGCGTGTGAATCCCGCACTGTCCACTGTGGCTGATCGGCACACGCGCCGCTCCGATTGTGGATCTTTTCCGGGTTATGCGCGATCTCCCTTGATATAACCCGAAAGTAGGACGAGACGCGCCGATGCGAGTGCGGTTCGATGATCGATGACCATGCTTAGATCTTCATGACGGGCGTGATCGCCTCCGCTCGTTCTGTCGACTTGTCGGCATATTGCCGCACGTGCATGTCACGGTGTGAAGTCGGATTCCTTCGCTTATCCCACGGGCGTGGATCATAAGTGGTGAACTGTTGACGTTGAGGTGTCTCGCTTTCCGTGTTTAGGGCCGCAAGAATGAGATGACCAGGGTTCTCGGGGGACCCTCGAAAGAGCCACTGATCCACCCGGCAGGGGGTCTGTGATTGGTTACCTTTAATACAGGGTCAGGCCACTATGGCTGGTCCTATCCGCGGGTCGAGATGACTTGTGGGTCTTCGACAAGGAAGGAAGCGATCGGTGATCTTCGATCGATGGGTTTCGAAAGCGGCGACGGCCCTAGCGCTCGCCTTCGTATTGCCCTTCTCAACGGGCTCAGCAGAAGCGGTTCCTCGAGACCACGACCCAAACGCCACCACAGAAGAAGCGGAAGGCTTCTTCTGGTCAGATGTGTTCGACGTGCTTTATGACGGATACCCGGGTCTCGGGCACCTCGACGACGACGATGACGATGACGACGACGAGGACGACGAGGACCTTCTCGACGACGAGGAGTCCGACCACATCGTCCTGGTGGACGACGAAGAGTCCGACGACGAGGACGCGTACTCCGACGAGGACGAGTCCGAGGGCGACGAGTCGGACCACTCGGACAACGCCTACTCCGATGAGGACGAGGACGAGGGCGGCCACTCGAACCACTCGAACAACGCCTACTCCGATGACGACGAGGACGAGGGCGACCACTCGGACCACGGCTACTCGGATGAGGACGAGTCCGAGGGCGACGAGTCGGACCACTCGGACAACGCCTACTCCGATGAGGACGAGGACGAGGGCGGCCACTCGAACCACTCGAACAACGCCTACTCCGATGACGACGAGGACGAGGGCGACCACTCGGACCACGGCTACTCGGATGAGGACGGGGACGAGGGCGACCACTCGAACCACTCGAACAACGCCTACTCCGATGAGGACGAGGACGAGGGCGGCCACTCGAACCACTCGAACCACTCGAACAACGCCTACTCCGATGACGACGAGGACGAGGGCGACCACTCGGACCACGGCTACTCGGATGAGGACGGGGACGAGGGCGACCACTCGAACCACTCGAACAACGCCTACTCCGATGACGACGAGGACGAGGGCGACGACTCCGACCACGGCTACTCGGATGAGGACGGGGACGAGGGCGGCCACTCGAACAGCGCGTACTCCCAGGACGAGGAATCCGACGAGTACGGCACCGAGGGCTCCGAGCTGGTTTACTCGGACGAGGTCGAGTCCGAAGAGCTGATCATTGACGACGCCGAGTACGTCTTCACCGAGGACCTGCTCGCTGACGAGGACGCGGAAGAGTTCTGGGGCAGCGACAACTGGGTCGACGTCTACAACGATGGCGTCGAGAACCTCGTCCAGGTCATGAACGAGGGCTCCGAGGAGAACGAGATCTTCGTTGTCAACGAAGAGTCCGACGACAACGACGTCGCGGTGTACAACGAGGAATCCGACAACAACGTGATCGGTGTCGTCAACGAGGAATCCGACAACAACGACACCGCCATCGCCAACTACCTCTCGGACGAGAACGAGATCGTCGCCTACAACGACGAGTCCGAGGGCAACGCCACCGAGATCTACAACCAGGACTCGGACTACAACGAGATCGTTGTCGCCAGTGAAGAGTCCGAGAACAACGCGACCAGCATCTACAACGCGGACGCCGACTTCAACGACATCGCCGTGGTCAGCGACGAGGCCGAGGGCAACGTCACCGAGATCGAAAGCTACGAGGCCGACTTCAACGACATCGCCGTGGTCGCCGACGACGCTGACGACAACTACACCGAGATCGCGACCTACGAGGCCGACGGCAACGACATCGCCGTGGTCGCCGACGACGCTGACGACAACTGCACCGAGATCGCGACCGCCGAGTCCGACTACAACGACATCACTGTCGTCAACGACGACGCGGACGCGAACGACACCGAGATCGCGACCTACGCCTCGGACGACAACCACGTCTTCGTGTCGAACGAAGAGGCTGACGGGAACGTCACCACCGTCGCGACCAATGAGTCCGACGACACCGCCACGGTTGTGAGCAACTACGAGGCCGACCACAACTACACCGCGGTCGAGAACGACGAGTCGGACGGCGCCACCACGGTCGTGAGCAACTTCGCGAGCGAGGACAACGCCACCGTCGTCCACAACGAGGGCGCCGCCGAGGCCGTCACCGTCGTCAGCAACAACAGCAGCGACGACAACCTCACCTCCGTCTACAACGGCGAGGGCGAGGAGAACGTCACGGTCGTCTCCAACAACGGCACGCACGGCAACGTCGTGTCGGTGAACAACGTGGGCTCCGAGACCACCACCCTCATCAGCAACCACGGCTGAACCAGGAGAACAGATTCGATAACCACAGCGAGATCCGATAACCACAACTAGATCCGATATAGCACGACAACTGGTACTCAGGCGGGTTCGGGTGATAGCCATCCCCGAGCCCGCCTGTCCTTGTGCGCGAGGAACGTCCGTCCGGGCTTGCGCCGGAGTCCGGTGCGGGCGGACGAGCAGTACGGCTCCCAGGCCGGGCCGGACAAGGGGCACGGACTCCGCTGAGCCGACCGGCCGCGGGCCCCTGGACGGGTAGGAGATGGCGACCGTGCCTGTGTGAAGTGGGGCGAACGGCGGTGCCCCGGGAGCGCACCGCTGGTGGGCGGGGGCGCGTTGTGGGGGCCGAAGGGCAACGGTGGTTTGAGATGGGGGGAGTGGCTGGGCCAGGGGGTTCGGGGGACGACGTTGGAGGGGCGAGAAGTAAACAAGGGGGCGAGATGGATGAGGGGCGAGAAGTGATCGGGGACGAGAAGGGGTTGGGGGAGGACGGGGACGAGCGGAGGGGCCGGGAATGTCCCGGCCCCTCCGCTGTCTCGTCTGTCTATCTCGTCCTGTCTCGGCTATCCCGTCTGTCGGGTCACGGCTTGGGCTCCAGGCCCGCGTTGTCGTAGCGGCAGCCCGCGTTCCACAACAGGAAGGACTGCATCCCGTTCTCCTGGGACGCCTTGATCTGGGCCTGCACCTCGGCCGGGCCGTAGGCCTTGCGCAGGTTGAACGCCTGGAGCCACGGGATGATCTGGGTGTCGGAGCCCTCGACCTTGGCGGCGAAGTCGGCCAGCGACCGCACCACGATGTCGTAGGGCTGCGACTCCGGCTGCGGCACCCCGTACTCGCCCGGGCCCCAGTGGGACGGGTAGACCATGGGGGAGATGTAGTCCACGTGCGGGGCCATGGTGGGTATGTCCTGGGCCACCGGGCCGGGGCGGGTGGCGGCGATGCCGAAGACCGAGGCGCCGAGGAAGGCTCCGCGCTCGCGCACTTCCTCGCGGCTCTTGGCGAGGAAGTTGGTGATCGCCTGCTCCGGGGTGACCTGCAGGCCCGGGATCTTCATCTGGGCCAGGTCGCCTTCCGGGCGGCGGATGTAGTCGAACAGGATGTCGTCGAAGCCGAGTTCGGCCGCCTCGGTGGCCAGGCCGATGTTGTAGGAGATGACGTCGGGGTTGGCGAAGTTGGTGAACGCGTACTCGCCGTAGGAGCCCGACCACGGCCTGCCGTCGCGGGTCTGGATCACCCGGTCGTTCTTGCCGGAGGTCCAGGACGCCTTGGCCAGGATCGGGTCGCGGAAGGCGACGAGCCTGCCGACCACCCGGATGCCCTCGGCGTGCAGCTGGTCGATGACGGCCTTGGCGTCGTAGTGGCCGCGGGTGGAGCCGATCTCCTTCGCCAGCGGCACCTGGGACTGGTAGCCGACCTCGCCGCTCTCGTCCTTGATGTCCAGCTGGATGGTGTCGATCCGCTTGTCCCGCGCCATCTGCAGCACCGGGTCGCGCAGGGCGGGCGACGACCAGGCGATGGCGGTCATGTGCACGCCGCGCATCCCCGGGTGGCGCACCGGCACCATGAACTCCTGCTTGACGCTGTTGCCCGCGTCGTCGCGGGCGGCCAGCTGGACCTTGCCGGGCGCGTGCGGGAGTTTCAGGGAGAACGCGCCGTCGCCGTCCAGCGGCACCGCTTGGTCGTCGGCGGTCAGGACTGTGGCCCCGGTCGCCTTGCCCTGCAAGGTGAAGGGCTTGCGCAGATCGGTGACCGCGGCCGGGTCCACCGACAGGGTCGGTGCCGTGCCGTCGACGGTGAAGGCCATGGTGACCTCGCGGTCGGGCATCATCTTCTCCGGCACGAGCGCGGTCAGGGTGTGCGCGCCGTCGGGCAGGGCCGGGTCGGCGAGCAGCAGCCGGTCGCCGTCGCGGCGGGTCTGCACGGGCGCGCCGTCGAGCAGCAGCTGGACCTGGGAGATGTCCTTGCCCTCGGGGGCTCGGACGCTGAGCGCGCGCAGGGCGTCGGTGTTCACCGTCGCGCCGTCATCGATTCCGGTGACGACCGGTTCGGCGGCGGACATGGCGCGCACGCCGATGGGCGCCGCGATCGCCAGGGTGACGAGCAGTCCGATGGCCACCAAGACCAGAGTCCGTCTACGGCCCACTTGAAGTCCCACGTGACGTCCCTCCACTGGCGCGTTTCCCCTTGTCATTCCCCCGGCGCGGCGGTGATAACCACAAGTCATACTTTCGGGTCTCCCGCGTTGCGGCGACCGGCGCGCCGGTTGACGGTGGAGAGGTGACCAGAACTCCGATCGCCCGAGCCGAGCGGGTGTTGGCCGCCGCCGCTCTGGTGGCGTTGACGGCGGCCTGCGGGGGTTCCGGGTCCGGCGACCCACCGGCCAACCAGCCCGCCGCGAACGCCTCGGCCGCCGAGCCGGTCGCCAGCGTCCCGACGAGCCCGCCGCCGCCGGAGCCGCAGGCGGTCGCGGCGAACGAGCTTGGCCAGGTGCCGGTGCTCATGTACCACCGGATCATCGCCCAGCCCACCAGCGTCTTCGACCGCACGCCCGCTGACTTCCGGGCGGAGTTGGAGCGGCTGGCCAACGAGGGCTACGTGACCGTGACGGTCGCCCAGTACGCCACCGGGGACATCGACATCCCGGCGGGCAAGCACCCGGTGGTGCTGACCTTCGACGACGGCGACCCCACCCAGCTCACGCTGACCCCGGAGGGCGAGCCTGCCCCGGACACCGCGGCCGCGATCCTGCGCGAGGTGGCCGCGGCGCACCCGGAGTTCCGCGGCGTCGGCAGCTTCTACGTCAACGGCGACCCGTTCGGCGACCCGGGCGGCCGCAAGACCCTGCTGTGGCTGCGCAAGAACGGCATGGAGATCGGCAACCACACCCTGTCGCACTCGAACCTGCGCACCATCTCCGCGGAGGCCGCCCAGCGCGCGATCGTCCAGGGCGACCAGGCCATCCGGGCGGCGGGCGGCGCGCCGCTGTCGATCTCGCTGCCGTTCGGGATCCACCCGCGCGACCCCGCGCTCGCGCTGAACGGCAGCGCGGACGGCGTCGAGTACCACTACCGGGCGGCGTTGCTCGTCGGTGCGAACCCGGCGCGGTCGCCGTACTCGGCGGAGTTCGACCCGCTGCGGATTCCGCGCATCCGCTCGCAGGGGCCCACGGGCACGGAGGCCGAGTTCGGCTCGACGGTGTGGCTGGACAAGATCGCCGCCGCGCCCGCGCAGCGGTACACCTCCGACGGCGTGGCCGACCGGATCTCCTACCCCGAGGCCTCCGGCGCGACGGTCGCCGAGACGTACCGCGCCCGCGCGAACGCGTACTGACCGCTCGCCTGTCCTTTGTGGAGTGACCGGGGCCGCGCCGCCTGCCCGCGCCGTTACCGACCGGTTACGGCTGCGGTACAAGGTGCGCACGGACGCGCCGGGACGGTGTTCGCCCACCTAGGTTTGGCTCGACGGCGGGGCCGGCGGTCGGCGCGGCCGTTGTGGAACTCTCCCCCGTCTTCCCGAGGAGCTTAGACGTGAGGCGACTGTCGCTCGCGCTGGTACTGGCTGTGCTCGCCCTGGTCGCCGGCGCGAGTCCGGCGCTGGCCCACACCCGGCTGATCAGCAGCACACCCGCCGAGGGCGCGCTGGTCACGGCCGCGCCGGAGGCGATCAAGCTCACCTTCACCGACCCGATGCAGGCCAAGCTCAGCACCGTCACGGTGTCCGGCCCCAGTGGGGCGCGGTGGGGCCTCGGCGAGATCACCGCGCAGGACGGGACGCTGACCGTGCCGGTCCAGACGACCGGTCCGGCGGGCGACTACGTGGTCGAGTACCGGGTCCTGTCCGGTGACGGGCACCCGGTGAAGGGGGCGGTGCGGTTCACCTACACCCCGCCCCCGGTCGCAGGCACCGAGTCGGTCCCGCCGACGGCGCCCAGCGCCGCCGAGACCTCGGCGTCGAGCGCGGCGGCGGTGCCGGAGCAGGCCCCGGCCGCCCAGCGGGCCCCCGCCGAGAGCGGCGGCGTGCCGGTGTGGGTGTGGATCGCGGGCGCGGCCGTGCTGCTCGCGCTCGGGTTGCTCGCCGCCCGGCGGTTCAGCGGCGACTCCGGGCGGGAATGAGCGGAAACCGGGCCTGGAGCGGCCCGGAACCGCTCGCCCCGGACGTGACGCGCGAGATCACGCTGAACGGGCCGGGCGCAGGCCGCGCGAGGACACCCTGATCGTCCTACCTGGACAGATGGTCGAGGTCGACTTCCAGGGCCGACAGCCCCGGCCGGTGGATGCCGCACTGCCACAACGCCTACCACGGCGAGGCGGGCATGATGACCGCTCTGTCCTAGGTGGACTAGCTGGCCCTGTGCGGACCAGTCGGCTCAGCGGACGGTGATCACGCTGGTGACGCCCGCCGCGTTGTCCTTGGCGACCCGGAGGATGAGCTTGAGCTGCCACTGGCCCGCGGTCGGCAGCGTGACGTTCTCGGCGATGTAGTGGCCAGGGCCGCCGTAGGCGATGGTCAGCGGCACCGGTGGCGCCGTGCCGCCGGACAGGCTCATCTCGCCGAGCATCCCGGTGACCGAGCGGGGGGTGCCCTGGAGGGTGAACACGCCGATGTGGAAGGTGTTCGCGCCCACCTTGGCCGGGGTGACCACGACGCTCACCACGCCCTGCCCGGTCGCTCCGATGGCGCCGTCGAAGGGGAGCTGGACCGACACCGGGGCCTCGGCGACCGGGGCGTTGGCCGACGCGGGCTTGACCAGACCCGCCTGCTCGGCGAAGGCCCGCTCGGCCTGGGCACGGGCGTAGGCCACGTGCGCGGGCTCGAAGTTGACCAGGACCGAGGTGACGGCCAGCACCACCAGGCCGATGCCCGCCTCGGCGGCCACCCAGGCGCGGAACCGGCCGGTCTCGCTCCGGCCGGGGCCGCGGGGCCGCTTGCGGTCGCCCGCCGCGACGGGGGCCCTGAGGTGCTTGCCGACCCACGAGCGGGCGGCCACAGCGATCCCGACGATGGCCGCGACGAGGGACACCTTGAGCAGCAGCAGTTCGCCGTAGCCGGTGCTCACCAGCGCGGGCAGCGTCTCCACCTGCCGCCAGCCGGTGTACAGGCCGGTCACGGCGAGGACCGCGACGCTGATCAGGGCCGCCTTCGAGAACGGCGGCAGCGCCGCGCGCATCACCTCGGGGTCCCGCACGGCCAGGACGACCCCGACGAGCACGACCACCCCGCCCAGCCACACCCCCATCGCGACCAGGTGCGCCATGTCCAGCGGCAGCGCGAGCGCACCGTCGGAGCGGGCGGCGCTGTGGGTGACCGCGCTCCATGTCGCCGCCAGCGCGGCAGCGCCCGCCAGCACCCCGAGGGCGGCCCGCCGCCGCCCGATCTGCCCGAGGGGCGCGGCGCGGGCGAGCAGGACCTTGACGAACCCGGCGGCCAGGCACAGCAGCAGCACCCGGGTCAGCAGCGCCGTGCCCTGCGGCGTGGCCGCCGTCTCCGACAGCAGCGCCGGGCTCAGCGCGTCGCCCAGCGGCGCGGCCAGGACATAGGGCCCGTACAGCGCGAGACTCGCCAGGGTGGCGGCCAGCAGCACGCCCCAGCCGCCCCACAGCAGCGCGCGCACCACCCGGTGGGCCGCGCCAGCGGGCCAGCACGCGACCGTGAAGAACGCCGAGCCGACGACGAGCGCGAACCCCAGGAACGCGACCCAGCGGGCCACCCCGTACAGCGCCTCGACCACTGCCCACCCCCGACTCGAATCGTCGTCCGCCGCGCAGGCCGCGGCTCGCCGATGGCCCGCGAGCCCGCCGCTTGACCGGCCTGAGGTGCGTGGACCTCCTACAGCCAGTGCTGCTTCCGGGACTACTCAAGCCCACCGCTGTGTCTTGGGCGTCTCCGCTCCGTTAAGCGGCGACGATCTCGACCTCACCGACGCGGATTCTGGTCAGTGGGTGTCGGGTGGCCGCCGCTTCGTCCTGTCAGAGGTGGGGTTGCTCCTCCGCTGTGGGCTCCGCGGACGGCGCGGTCCCGGGGTACTCGGGAACCAGTTTTCCGAAGAGCTTGCGGGCCGCCCGCAGGATCGGCTGGCGAGGTGTGGGGGCGGCGTTGGCCAGCAGCGCGACGCCCGCGCCCGCGGTCGGGCTGAACCCGACGAAGCAGAGGGAGCCGCTGGTCGCCCCGGTGTGCCAGAGCAGGATGTGCCCGCGCATCGCCCGCCGTGACCAGCCGAGGCAGTTCTCGACCGTGCCGTTGCGGTGGCGGGGAAGCTGGGCCGCGGTGATGGCGTCGGCGAGCGGGGAGCCCGTGGGCTCGATGTTCGCGGTCAGGTAGCGCAGCAGGTCGTTCGGGGTGGCGCACCACGCGCCCGCGGGGGCGAGGGCGTCGAAGTGCCAGTGCGGCCGCGCCTTGCCGCGGCGGTGCGCGGTCGCGGTCGCCGTGGTCGGTTCCAACGTGCTCCCGGACAGGCCCAGCGGGTCGAGGACCCGCTCGGTGACCAGGCCGCGGTAGTCGCGGCCCGCCGCGGCGGCCAGCAGTTGGCCGAGCAGGCCGACACCGAAGGTGGAGTAGCGCACCCCCGTGCCCGGCGGCCTGCGCGGGCGCAGGCGGGCGGTGGCCTCGAACAGGTCGTCGAGGTGGTAGTGCGCGTACGGGTCGGTCAGCCAGTGCGGCAGGGCGCGGCGGTAGAAGTTGCCGGGCAGCTTGGGCAGGCCGGAGGTGTGCGTGGCCAGGTCGAGCAGCGTGATCCGGCCCGCGGCCTGCTCGCGCGGCCGGGCGGTCAGCGGCAGGTGCTCGGCGATCGGGTCGTGGTAGCCGACCTCGCCCCGGGTCGCCATGTTGGCCAGCAGCAGCGTGGTGCACGTCTTGGTCAGCGAGCCCAGTTCAAAGGAGGTGTCCGGGCCGATCGCGGCTCCGGTCGCCCGGTCGGCGATCCCCCGGCACACCACGACCCGGTCCGCGCCGCGCACGGCGGCGACCGCGACCCCGGGGGTGTGCCCCTGCGCCACCAGGGCGCCGATCTTCGGGCCGACCAGGTCCGCGAGCGGTGTGCCGGTCATGCCGGTCACGCCGACGCGCCGACCGGCCGCAGCGCGCCGCTGACCACCCGGGACAGGATCATCGTCCCGGCGATCACCACGACGACCGTCGGGTGGTGGTGGTTGCGCCACGCCCGCACCGGGTCGTCCGGCGGCTTGGTCACCCCGTTGGGCAGCATCCCGTCGGCGCGCTGGGCCGCCGCGAGCAGGGCCCAGGCGTGCGGGTGGAACTGTGGCTCGCTCAGGCACAGGCCCACGATCAGCAGCTCGCCCAGCAGGTCCCACAGCTTGGTCTCGGCGTAGACCTCGACCCACGCGGGCAGCCACCGGTGCAGGTAGTCCTGCAGCGGCTCCGGCAGCCCGGCCGGGTTCTCGCCGAAATCGGTGGTGTGGAAGACGGTGTGGGTCATCGCGTAGCCGTTGTACGCGTCGAACATCCAGGGCTCGGGAAGAGTGCCGAGCCAGGTCCGGGAGATCAGCTCGGCCGGGTCGCGGTGCGGCGGGAGGCCGAGCCTGCGGCAGGCGGCGACCAGGCCGAGCTGCCGGTTGGGCACCAGCTCGACGCCGGTTGCCGAGCGCGCGGTCTGCAGGTGGGCGAGGAACCGCTCCAGCGCCGGGTGCTCGTAGCCCGCCGCCTTGAACGTCGAGTACGTCTCCAGCACGTGGGTGGTGGGCGGCATCTCCTGCTGCATCGCGTACAGCAGGTCGCCGCCGCGCAGCTGGTGCCAGCCGAAGTCCAGCAGCGAGCGGGCCGTGTCGGCGGCCTTGGGCCCGGCAACCGCCTCCCGCATCACGATCCGCGCGGCCACGGCCAACTCGGCGAGTGCCTTGAACGTGTCGAGGTCCAGGTCGTAGGCAGGGAGGTCGGGCAGGGCGAAGCAGGAGCGGGTGGCCGAGAGCCAGTCCAGGGCCCGCGCGTAGACCCGGTGCGCCAACTCGGCGCTGTCGGTCGTGGTCACTTCCTGGCCTCCAGCAGCCGTGCGATCGTCAGTTCCAGCCGCGCCCTCGGCGCGGTGGTGGCGTAGAACTCCAGGTGCGCCAAGGCGGGGGCGAGCAGCGGCTCCGGCTCGTCTGCGAGGTCGAGGGCGACCCAGCGGGCCAGCCGCGCCGCGGTCGGCGGGTCTTTGCGCAGCATCGCCCGGACCATGCCGCGGGTGAGGTCTTGGCGGCGAAGCCTTGCCTGGTCCCTGGCGGGGCTCCGCAGACCGGGCATGGCCAGCGACGAAAGCTGCGCCAGCAGCGCGGTGAACGCAGGCCATCCCTGCCCGGTGGGGAACTCCGCGGTGGGCGCGGAGATTTCCGAGTCGCCGCCGGGGGCCTCGGGCGTTCCGGGCACGTCGTGCCCGCCGAGATCGCGCAGCAGGCGTCCCAGGGCCCAGTCCCGGTAGCGCCACAGCAGGGCGGAGCCGTGGTCGGTCGGCTCTGGCGGCGGGTAGGTCAGCACGGCTTCCCGGATCACCTCGGCGTCTTCGGCGGAGATGGGCTGCTCGTGCAGGGCGAAGGGCGCGAGGGCGTCGGTGTTGAGGACGCGGACCGCGGCCAGGTCTGTGGGATTGTGCACATGCTCCCGCAGGCGGAAAGCGTGACGCGGGCCGGTGAGGGCCCGCAGCACGCTTTCCGCCAGCGACTCCGTGGCGTCCGCGGGAGCCTGTGAACGGGTTTCGGTGATTTTCACCCGTTACCTTTCACAGTGCGAAGGCGAGTTCGTCGAACATGCTGCGCGCGGCGGCGCTGTCCTCGATCGGCTCCTTCTCGTCCGGGTCGGGGGATAGCGCAAGAAGGAGGCCCAGCGCCAGCAACCCGGCCATCCGGGGACCGCTCGTCCGGAAGGCGCCGCTCTCGGGAGCCTCGCCTGCCTCGATCAACCGGATTACCTCGGCCTGCCGATCTGGCGCGAAGGGAGCGACTGATTCCCATTCTCTTTGGCCCAACATAGTGATCCTCCTCGGTCTGGACGGTCCGAACAAATCGAGAGTAACCCCGGCGCATGGTCGTTAAGAGATCGTTTTCTTGGTTCCCACTATCGAGTTCACTCTCCGGCGCGCCGTCACTCATGGTGAGTTCTTCTCTCGATCTGACCACTGGATTGGCGCAGTGCGCACCTCGCGGTTCGGTCCGCGTTCGACAATGTGCGACGACGGCCCGTATGTCACATGCGAAGAACATGGGCAGGCGGACCGCGGGGACTTCTTCGTCTCGCCAACAGGCTCGGTGATCTAGGTCTCACTGTTCGGGGGTATTTGCGAACTTTCCCCGATTTCGTGAACTTGCCGGGGTGTGATCTAAGTTTTTCACTCTTTCCAGTGATCCGATGCTCTTCCGTTCGCCTTTGTTCGCGGCGGACGACCATCCTCGATGGACAGTGAAACTGGCGCGTCGAGCGCCTCGGGGGCGGAAGAAGAGGAAGGGATCGCATGGCAATCCTGTGCAAACCGGCTGTCGCCGTTCCGGAGCATGTGATCACCGTCGAGCAGACGCTGTATCTGGCGCGCGAGATGCACGCCGAGCATCCGCAGCTGTCGTTGGCCTTGCGGCTGATCGCTAACACCGGCGTGCGAAAGAGACATCTGGTCCAGCCAATCGAGGAGACCCTGCGGCACCGGGGTTTCCGCTGGCGCAACGAGGTTTACGAGGCCGAGGCCAAGGCGCGGGTGCCCGCGGTGGCGCACGCCGCGCTCACCAACGCGGGCCTGGACGCCAGCGAGATCGACCTCATCATCTACGTCTCGTGCACCGGGTTCATGATGCCGTCGCTCACCGCGTGGATGATCAACAATCTGGGCTTCCGGCAGGACACGCGGCAGATGCCCATCGCGCAGCTTGGCTGCGCGGCGGGCGGGATGGCCATCAACCGGGCGCACGATTTCTGCATGGCCTATCCCAAGGGCAACGTGCTGATCGTGGCCTGCGAGTTCTGCTCGCTG
Source organism: Actinokineospora iranica (assembly GCF_900101685.1). Taxonomy (GTDB): domain Bacteria; phylum Actinomycetota; class Actinomycetes; order Mycobacteriales; family Pseudonocardiaceae; genus Actinokineospora; species Actinokineospora iranica. The sequence continues at coordinate 20,841 of NZ_FMZZ01000017.1, read as the reverse complement.
TGCTACCAGCCCACCGATATCGGCGTGGGCACGCTGCTGTCCAACGGGCTCTTCGGCGACGCGGTGGCCGCTGCGGTCGTGCGCGGACAAGGCGGCGAGGGCATCCACCTGCGGCGCAACGGCTCGCACCTGGTGCCAGACACCGAGGACTGGATCGCCTACAGCGTGCGGGAGACCGGGTTCCATTTCCTGCTGGACAAGCGGGTGCCGACCACCATGGAGCCGCTGGCGCCCGCGCTGCTGTCGCTGGCCCGGTCGCACGGCTGGGACGCCTCCCGGCTCGACTTCTACATCGTGCACGCGGGCGGGCCGCGCATCCTCGACGACCTGTGCCGCTTCCTGCGCGTGGAGCCGGAGGCCTTCCGGCACAGCCGGGCGACACTCACCGAGTACGGCAACATCGCCAGCGCGGTGGTCTTCGACGCCCTGCGCAGGCTCTTCGAGAACGGCGGCGCGCACCACGACGCCCAGGGCCTGATCGCGGGCTTCGGTCCCGGCATCACCGCCGAGATCGCGCTGGGCACCTGGTCCGTCGGCGACGCGGCGATCCCCGCGGCCGCCCCCGCCGAGGAAGCGAACGCGCTGAGCCTGCTGTGACGCCCCGGTCCGGGGCGGCCCGACCCGGCAGCCACCGCGGGTCGGGCCGCCCCGGACCGGTGCCGCCTCAGCCGACGCGGTCGCCTGCCCCCGCCCACAGTTTGTCCAGCACCCCGGACACGTGCTCCTGCACGGTCCGGCGCGGGATGGCCAGCCGGATCGCGATCTCCGCGGCGGGCAGGCCAGCGGCGAGCAGGCGGGCGATCCTGACCTCGATCGCCGACAGCGCGGCCCACCCGGGGCGGGCCGGGTCCGCCCGGACGCCGAACGTGGCCAGTCGGGCCTCCGCGCGCCGGATGTCCCAGCGCGCGCGCACCAGGGCGTACTCCGCGAGCGCCTCGGTGAGCGCGGCCGTCGCCTCCTGCGCCCGCCCCGCCGCGGCCAGCAGCGCGGCGGCGTCCTCCATGGCCGCGGCGAGTTCCAGCGGTCGGCCCACGGCGCGGTAGTGCGCGGCGGCGGTCAGCGCGGGGGCCGGGTCGCCGGAGACCAGGGCCTGGCAGTGGGCCAGGGCCGCCGCCGCCCGCGCGGGCACGACCTCGTTGTCCGCCTCCGCCGCGCACACAGCCAGCGCGTCCCGCGCGAGGTCCGGGTCGCCGACGGACAAGGCCAGCCGGATCACGTGCGCGAGCCACTGGTGGCGCAGCATCATCCGGGCGTGATCGGGCCGCAGGACCGGCGCGAGCACGCGCAGCGCCTCGTCGGGAGCGCCCCGCTGCTCGGCGGTCAAAGCCAAGACCATCAGGGAGAAGTCGCAGTTCTCCCGCTCCGGCAGCGTTCTGGGCGGCCGCGCGTCGATCGCGTCCAGATGGGCGGCCGCCGTCGCGCGGTCGTCGCGGCGGGCCGCGATCAGCGCCGCGACGCCGTGTCGCAGCAGCGCGGCGGCGCCGGGGTCGCGCAGGCCGGGGCGGATGCCGGTGGGACCGTATTCGGTGACCTCGGCCAGGTCGGCGAGCGCGTGGTCCCAGTCGCCGGTCCAGTAGTGGTGCACCGCGGCCGACACCGGCAGCCCGCCGGGCAGGCCGTGCCGCGCGGCTGTCTCCCGCGCCGAGCGCAGCGCCGCCTCGGCGTCGGCGAGCCGGTCCAGGTTCTGCAGGGTGAACACCCGGTTGTCGATCAGGTCGAAGCGCAACTCGGCGAGGTCGGGGCGCTCGCCCACGACGGCGAGGGCGCTGTCCACGCAGCGCAGCGCCCGCCCGTGGTCGCGGCGGACGGAGTGCACGAGCCACAGGGTCTGCGTCGCGTGCGCGACCGGGTAGGGCTCGCCTGCGGCGACCGACTCGGCCAGCGCCTGCCGCGCGGACCGCTCCGCCTCGGCCAGGTCGGCCGGGTCGGCCAGGCCGTTCATGTCGCCGCGGCGGAAACCGGCCAGCAGCGACCGGTGCCGGGCGCGCCAGGGCCGGGGCACCGCGGGGTCGTCCACCGCGTCGCGCAGGGCGGCGGCCGCGCCGTCGGTGTCCCCGCGCCGGTGCCGCAGGGCCGCGAGCACCTGCCGCGCCTCGGCGGCCTCGTCCGGGTCGGCCGTGGCAGCCAGCGCCTGCTCTGCCTCGGCCTCGGGGTGCTGCCCCAGGTGAAACCGGACCCGGGCCAGCGCGGTCAGCAGGCTTGCCCGCCGCGCCCGGGTGAGCAAACCGGTGGCCAGGACCCGGCGCAGGAGGTCCACCGCGATCGAGGGCGCCCGGTCGGCGACGGCGGCGTGGTTGTCCACCAGCCAGCGCACGACCCACGCGTCCACCGGGACCGGCGCGGCCGCGACCTGCTCGGCGACGGACCTGACCGGCGCCCCCGCGCCCGCCAGCGCCTCGGCGGCGCGCCGGTGGGCCGCCGCGCGCTCCGGTGGCGCGGCGCTCTCGTACAGGGCCTGGCGCAGGAACGGGTGGCCGAAGGCCAGGTTGTCGCCCGCGGCCACGACGACCGCCGCGGCGGCGGCCTCGTCCAGCGCGGGCACCAGGTCCACCGGCGACGTCCCGGTCACCGTCGCGAGGTCGTCGACGCCGAACTCCTCGCCCAGAACGGCGGCCGACCACAGCACCGCCCGCGCGTGCGGGGACAGGAAATCCAGCGTTCGGCGCACCCCGGCCAGCAGCGAGCGGGGCGCCTCGGCCGCGCGGTCCGGGTCGGCCTCCGCGACGTCCGCGACGATCCGCACCGCCATCTCGCGCACCAGGTTGTCGGTGATTTCCTTGGCATAGCGCGGGTTTCCCGCGGCGCGGCGAGCCACCGCCCGCAGACTCGCACCGGGATGGGCGCCGACGACGCGGCCGATCAGGCGCTCGGTGTCGGCGGTGTCCAACGGCCCCAGAACCAGCACGGGCCCGCCGTGCGCGCGCACGCCGCGGCGGACCTGCGCGAGCCTCGGCCGGTTCGGGGCTGGCCGGGCCGCTGCCACCAGCAGCAGCGGCAGCCGCCGGGTCGCCGCGGCGAGCCGGTGCCACAGCAGCACGCTCGCGTCGTCGGCCCAGTGCAGATTGTCGATCACCAGCACCAGGGGCCCGGCCGCGCGGACCCGGTCGACCAGCGCGGACAGCCCGTCGACCGCGGTGCTCCACAACGGGTCGGCGGGCTCCGCGTGGCCGTGTTCGACGACCACCCGGCCCGATTCGTCGGCGACCGCCCACACCAGGGCGCAGCCGCGCGTGCCCGCGTCGGCGAACGCGACCGCGAGCAACGCCGACTTCCCGATGCCGGGCTCGCCCTCGATCCACACCGGCCTGCCCCGGCCCGCGACCACGTCGGCGACCAGGCCGCGCAGCAGCGCGGCCTGGTCGGCCCGGCCGACAAAGGCAGCGGATTCGACCGGTGGCTGGGAGACCGGTGCGCCCACCCGCGCGAAGATCGCGCCGCGCAGGTCCCGCAGCGCCGGTCCAGGCTCGATCCCCTGTTCCGCCAGCAGGGTCCGGCGCGCGTCCACGAACGCGGCCAGCGCCTGCACCGGCCGCCCGGACCGGTGCAGCGCGCGCATGAGCACCTCCCGCAGCGACTCCCGCAGCGGGTGCGCGCGGATCTCCGCGTGCAGCCGGGGCAGCAGGCAGCCGTGCTCGCCCAGTTCGATCGCCGCCCGCGCGTGCAGTTCCAGCGCGCTCAGCCGCGCCTCGGCCAGCCGCGCCCGCTCCAGGGCGGCGAACGGGCCGGGCACCCCCGCGTACGCCTCGCCGCGCCACAGCCCGGCGACCGCGTCCAGCGCCAGCGCCGCCCCGCGCCAGTCGCCCGCGGCGAACCGCCGCTGCGCCCGCGCCCTGGCCCGGTCGAAGATCTCGGCGTCGAGCGCGCACCCCGCCAGCCGCAGCGAGTAGCCCGCCGCCCCGGTCGCCAGCAGCGCGCGGGCCGGGCCCAACGCGCGCCGCAGTCCGCTGACATAGGTGTGCAGGCTGCCGTTCGCGCTCGCCGGGGGCCGCTCGCCCCACACGCCGTCGATCAACTCGTGCCGCGCGACGACCTGGCCCATGCGGGTGGCCAGGGCGAGGAACACCGCGCGCTGGCGGGCCGGGCCCAGCGCGATCTCAGTGTCGCCGAGCCAGGCGCGTGGCGGGCCGAGAACGCTGACCCGCAGTTCGGCGTCGCACGCCCGCACGGTCCCTCCGCTTCCGAGCTCGTGGCTATCCGGGTGGTTCGCGCCTGCGTGTCGAGCGGGTCCCGGTGCCCAGGCACGCCGCCGCCCGCCGCTGCGCGGGCACCTCCGGCGCCGCGCGCCGCCGTGATCGAGCCTGCCGGGTCCGCGCGGCCAGGTCCAGCGCCGCGGTCTCGCTCTCGGACCTCGGGCGGCTCGCCGCCTCGGTTCTGTTCAGCAGCAGCCGAACCAGCGTCGAGGTGAACGCCGCGCGCAGCACCGGCGGCACGCAGCTTTGCTCGGTGGTGTGCCGCAGCAGATCGATCGCGGTGTCCGGGGCGTGCTCCGACATCTGCCGGACATTGTTGGCCAGCCACGCGCACGCCCAGGCGTCCATCCGCGCCGCGCCCGCCAGCAGCTGCTCGGCCACCCGCTCCGGCGGCGCGGCCGCCGCGGCCAGCGACTCGGCCAGCTGCCGGTGCAGCACCGCCCGGATCGGGCCGGGGATGCCGCCGCGCAACACCCGCCGCACCACCGGGTGCCGGAACCGCAGCCGGTCCCAGGACACCACCAGCACGCCCGCGTCGATCGCGCTGTCGAGGTCGGGCAGCACCCGCTCCACCGGCAGCCCCATGGCCGCGGCGAGCTCGCCGACACCGCAGGCGTCGCCGAGCAGGGCCGCCGACCGCAGCGCCGCGTAGGCCCCCTCGGGCAGGGCGTCCAGGTGCCCGCGCACGGTCTCGGCCAGCCCGGGCGGCGGGGTGGCCGCGTCGTCGGTCGCCATGCCCTCGTCGACGACCGCGGCCACGACGGCCCGCGCGTAGAGCGGGTTCCCACCCGCCTGCCGGGCGGTGAAGGCGACCAGCTCGGCGTCGGCGTGCCGGGGCGCCAGCGACCACACCAGGTCGCGGATCTGCTCGTCGGTCAGCTGCCGCAGCCGCAGCACCTCGGCGCCGCCGCCGACCAGCGGCGCGCGCAGCCGGTCCGGCGCCCGGCCGCCGGTCGACCGGGAGGCCACGACCAGCAGCAGCGGCAGCGTCGCGGTGAGCCGGTGCAGCAGGCGGCCGAGCGCGACGGTCGCCGCGTCGGCCCACTGCGCGTCGTCGAGCACCAGCACCTGGGGAGCCTGCCCGCACCGTGCCCGCACCAGCGCCAGAATGTCCTCGGGGCTGCCCAGGTTTCCGTGGTTTCCCAGGCTTGTCAGGCTTTCCTGGCCGGGGGCGATGGCCGCGGCCAGCGGCAGGGTCCCGGTCACCTCGTCGCCGGTCGCCCACACCAGCCCGCAGCCAGCGCGCTCCGCCCCGGCGAGCCCCTCGGTCAGCACGGCGGTCTTGCCGATTCCCCGTTCGCCCTCGATCCAGACGCAGCCGCCGCGGCCTGCCGCGACCGCGGCCACCGCCGCCCGCAGCCGCGACACCTCGAAGCGTCTGCCGATGAACCGGGTGGGTCTGGCCGAGACGGCCTCGGCTCCACCCGCGCGCGGGCGGGCGACCGGGTCGCCGTCGCCGACGGGTTCGCCCGCGAGGATCCGCTCGTGCAGGCCGCGCAGGGCGGTGCCGGGCTCGACCCCGGTGCGGCCCGCCAGCGTCTCCCGCGCCGCGCGGTAGACCGCCAGCGCCTCAGCCCGCCGACCGCCGCGCGCGAGCGCGGTCATGAGCAGTCCGTGAAGTTCTTCCCGAAACGGGTTCTCGTGAATGCGCATCGGCAATTCCCCGACCAGTTCGTCATGTTCGCCCGCTTGCAAAAGAAGCGCCGCGCGCCGTTCCCAGGTGGCCAGCCGCAGTTCGGTCAATCGGACCCGCTGCCCGTGCGCGAAGGGGCCAGGCACCCCGGCGAGCGCCTCGCCGCGCCACAGCGCCAATGCCCGCTCCAGCGCGGCCCGCTCGGCCACCGGGTCACCGTCGCGCCGATGCCTGCCCGCCTGCTCGCGCAACGCGGCGAAGCGGCGGATGTCCAGGCCGCTGTCGGCGACGAGCAGCCGGTACCCGCCGCCGGTCGTGGTGAGCACCTCGCCCGCGGACCACCGCTCCCGCCGGGGTTCCAGCGCCCGGCGCAGGTCGGAGACGTAGGTCTGGATGATCGCCGCCGCGCTCGCGGGCGGGACGCCGTCCCACACCGCGTCGATCAGCTGCTCCCGGGTGACCACGTCGCCCGCGCGCACGGCGAGCACCGAGAACACCGCCCGTCTGCGCGCCGAGCCCAACTCGAGTTCGACACCTGCGCGCCGGGCGACGGGTTGGCCCAGCAGATCGATGCGCAACGATGCCGAGTTATTCGCCGTCATCGTTTCCTGTCCTGTTCTTATTTCAGACCAGCGGAACGTCGACGTAGCCCGGTCGGCGCGAGTGATTTCGCATTCACCGAATGTGATCCTACACTCGGCTGTGATGTGCGCGCAACCAAGCCGGTGTGATTCTCATTAATCGCGCCGGAAATGCCCTTCCGGAGTAAGCGAGCCCCCGACTGGTCCCATGCGCATCCGGTCCGCGCGTGCGCGCAGTGACCATGCGGGCACCCGGTCGGGCCCGAGGGGGCACACCTGCGCCCCAACGCTTTGCCGCGCGCCGGGGCCGTGGTGGGCTCGATCGGCAGGCCGGTGCGGCGACGCGATCTCGGCGCCGGGAAGCGCTGTCGATTCCCGGACCCGTTCGGAGGTGCGATGGGCAGGCGACCCGATGACGCGGGCGACGCGGCTGAGGACTTCGCTGGCGACCTCTTCCTTTACCTCGCCGACAAGGGCCTGCTCGTGGTCGACCCGGAGCACGCCGAGCGGGTGATCGCCGAATTGGACCGGACGCTGGACATCGTCAAAGCGCGGCTGCGCAGACGCGAGATCGCGCGCAGGCTGCGCGCGGCCGCGGGCGCGGACATCGCCCCGGGGGTGGCGAAACTCGCGGTGGACGCCGCGTTCGCCGAACAGGTCACCGCGGGCCACTGGGACCAGGCGCTCATCGAGCTGCCCAAGTACATCGAGGCATTCCGGATCGCCGCGCGGCGCGCCAGGGAGCGGCCGTGAGCGGCGCGCCGGGGGAGGTTGCCGCCGCCGATCTCGTCGCCGAGCTCACCGCGGCGGCCAGGGACCTGCGCCGGGCACGCGGCGACGCGGAGACCGCGGTGCTGCTGCGCGCCTGGATCGACGCCCTGCTCGATGAGTGGAACCGCAGGGAACGCGCGGGCGGCGGCGGGTGATGGGCGCCCGCGGCCGCGTGAAGAGTTCGTGGAGTCGGCCCGGCCAGGCTGGGGCAGACACAACCGCATTGGGGAGGAACAAGTGACACGAGTCCGAGTCGCGGTCAGCTCCGCGGACCCCCTCACCCTGGTCGGGCTGACCAGCCAGCTCCGGTCGTTCCCCGAACTGGCCGTTGAGCCGGGCGCGCCGACCGCGGCCACCCAGGTGGTCGTCGTCGCGGCCGCCCGGCTCACCGCGGCGCTGGTCTCGACCCTGCGGTCGGCCGCGGCCCGGCTCGGCCCGCCGGTCGTGCTGGTGGTCGACGAGATCGGCGAGGCCGAGGTGCTGACCGCGGTGGAGTGCCGGGTGGTGGCGGTGCTGCCCAGGGCGGCCGCGACGACCGAGCGGCTGCCGAGGGCGGTGCTGGCCGCCGCCGCGGGCGGCGGGGTCCTGCCGCCGAACCTGCTCGGCGAGCTGCTCAAGCACGTCGAGCGGCTGCAACGGGAGATCTTGGCTCCGCTGGGCCACAACTCCGCTGGGCTGACCCCGAGGGAGATCGACGTGCTGCGGCTGATGGCCGAGGGGTGCGACACCGCGGAGATCGCCGCCCGGCTCTGCTACTCGGAGCGGATGATCAAAAACGTCATCCACGCCGTCACCAACCGGCTCAACCTGCGCAACCGGCCGCACGCGGTCGCCTACGCCCTGCGCGCGGGAGTGATCTAGCGGGCGCGTCCTGGTCAGCGGGGGAGGTCGGCCAGTTCGCCGCTGACGTTGAGCAGTTGCAGGCAGTTTCGGGCCTGCCTGCCGCTCGCCGGGGTACCCGGCCGGGCGCAGCCGACCTCGACCGAGACGGCGGCGTTCTCCGGGATGTCGATCGGGGTCACCCAGTGGTAGTCCTGGTTGCGGAAGGTCTCCAGGGCGATCGTGGTGATCACGCGGTCGCCGAAGACGATGGTGACGACGCCCTCGTCGCCCTGGTGGTTGGCGACCAGGATGTCGGTGACGCGGAACACCTTGCCCTCGGGCACGGTGTAGCTGCCCGTGCCGCGGTCGCCCGCGTTGGTGCGGACCTCGATGGTGCTCGAACTCTGCTGTCCGCCGCCGCCCGACCCGGTGCCCGGCCCGGTCTCCTGGCCGCCGCCTTCCTGTTGCGGGGGCGGGGGGTTCGGGGTCTCGGCGGGCGGCGGGGGCGGGGCGTCCTGCTCCTGGCGGCCGACGTCGGCGATCTCCTGCGCCCGGTCGTCGGCCGCCTCGCGGGCGGCGCTGCGCACGGCGGGGCGCACCAGGGCCAGCCAGGCGAGGATGAGCGCCAGCAGCAGCGCGGCCAGCGCCAGCAGCCACTTGGGCAGCAGCGGAAGCTGGACGAACTCGCCGTCGAGGTCGTGCTCCTGGCGGTCCAGGGCGACCGGGCCCGCCGCGTCGGCGACCGCGGTGAGCCGCAGCGGCCAGTCGACCGGCTTGCCGAACCACAGCAGCTTCCCGACCCGGACCCGCACGCCGACCTCGGTCTCCGCGCCGGGCTGGACGACGGCGGATTCCTCGACGCGGTAGGCGATCTGGTCGTCCGCCGCCGCCGGGGCGAGCGACACCGTGACCGGCGTGTTGCCCTCGTTGCGCGCCTCGACCCGGTAGCGGGCGCCGCGCCAGGCGCGGCGGCGCTCGGGGACCAGCGTGACCCGCTGCGCCCCGAACGGCTCGACCAGCACCGTCGTCTCGGCCACGACCACCGATGTCGGCCGCTCGACCGGCAGCACCCGCACGCCCAGCGGTGTCTCGCCCGCCAGGACCTCCGGCGAGCGCGGCGGCCGCAGCAGCACCGTCACCCGCTCGGAAGTGCCCGGATACAGCGAAAGGCGGGCGGGCTCGACGCTCGTCCACGGCGCGCAGTCGCCCACGACGTCGAACTCGTACGCCTCGACGATGTCGCTGTCGTTGCGGACGGTAAGCGTCGTGCTGGTCTCCAGACCAGGGGGCACGACCACGGTGGGAAGCCCGAACTCGGTCGTAGTGCTCACTTGTCGAACGGTAGGGACGCGGGTTCGGCCGCGGCAGGGAGGAAAGGGCAATCAACCGGCAATGGCGGTGCACAGCGGGCGGCGCGCGCCTGCCCCGCGGGGCGTGATCCGCGCAGGATGGGACCGGGCGCGGATCTCCGTTTCGCGCTGTGGTGTCGGTGCGCTCAGGAGGGGTGACATGACCAGAGTTCCGCTGGCGGTGTACGCGGAGGACCCGGTCCTGCGGGCCGGGATCACCGCGCAGTTGCGGCCCCGGCCCGAGGTGGAGGTGCTGGCGGCGGAGGAGGAGTCCCGGGCGCGGGTGTCGCTGGTGGTGGTGGACCAGGTGGACGAGAACGCCGAGCGGCTGCTGCGCCGGTTGCAGCGGTCGTCGGCGACCCGCACCGGACTCGTGGTCGGCCGGTTCGAGCAGAACTCGCTGCAGACCGCCATCGAGTGCGGGGTGGCCGCGGTGATCCGCCGCGCGGAGGCGAGCCAGGACCGGTTGGTGGCCGCGGTTTCCGCGCTGGCCAAGGGCGAGGCGGTGCTGCCCGGCGACTTGCTCGGCAAGCTGCTCGACCACGTTGGCCGGTTGCAGCGCAGCGTGCTCGACCCCCGGGGACTGGGCATGTCCACGCTCACCGCGCGCGAGGCGGACATGCTGCGGCTGCTCTCGGAAGGGCTCGACACGGCCGAGATCGCGGCCAAGATGTCGTTCTCCGAGCGGACCGTGAAGAACGTCCTGCACCAGGTCACCACCCGCCTGGAGTTGCGCAACCGGGCGCACGCGGTCGGGTACGCGCTGCGGCACGGGCTGATCTGATCGGGCATCCGCGCTTGCCCCTGTGTCCCCGCGGTCTTCCGCGACGCTGCCCGCGGGGACCTCGGCGGCGCGGGCGGGCGCGGGTGAGGATCGCGGCAGAACCTGACCGAAGGTGGAGATGTGGCGCACAAGGCGCGAACCCGCTACCTCGCCGCCGCCGCGGTCGCCGCGCTGTGCGCCGGGACCACGGTGGTGTGGGGAGTCACGGCGCGGACGCGGGCCGCCGCCCAGGAGGCGCCCTCGCCCGCGGGCCGGATCGCGTTCACCGGCACCGGACACCGCAGTCTCGGCGCGGTGCTCGAACCGGTGCCCGACCGGCCGCGGCCGACCGATCCGCTGCTGGGCCCGGGTCCTGCGCACTACGACGACCAGGTTTCCGCGCGCGGCGACCTGGCCGTGTTCGTCAGCCTGCGCGACGACACCCGGCCCCAGGTGTACCTGCGCGCCGCGGACGGCGCGGTGCGGCGGCTGACGACCGACCGGGACGCCGGGCACCCGCAGCTCTCACCCGACCTGCGAACCGTGGTGTTCGACTCAGCCGAGCCCGGATTCGTGGGAACGCAACGGGATCTGTGGCTGGTCGGTGTCGACGGGACCGGCCTGCGCAGGCTCACCGACAGCGCGGCGGACGAGACCTGGCCGACCTTCTCCCCGGACGGCAGAACTATCGCCTTCGCCGGAAACCGGGGCGGTGACTGGGAAATCTACCGGCGGCCGGTCACCGGCGGACCGGTCGTCCAGGTCACCCGCGAGCCCGGCGGCGACGCCAGGGAGCCGGCGTGGAACCCGGTGGACGACCGCATCGCCTACACCCTCTACCCCTTCCCCAGGGCAGCCGCGTCCCAGGTCCGCGTGATCGACGGCGTCGGCGCGGGAACGCCGCTGCTGGGCGGGAACCAGGCCGGGTGGGGCAGCCGCTGGCCCGCCTGGAAGCCGGACGGAGAGGCCCTGCTGTTCCTCTCCCGCGACCAGGATTGCTCGTGCACGGCCGATCCGAACGTCGAGAAGGTCTACAAGGCCCACACCGCGCCCGGAATCCCCATCACCAATATTCCCGAGCTGCTGTTGGCCGAGGACCGCCAAGTCGGCTCGCCGACCTGGCTGGAGGACGCGCGCGGGGAACACCTGGTGGTGTCCAGGACTTCCGCCGCGGACGGGATCACCGCGACCCTGCAGGACATGCGCCCCGACGGGGCAGACCCGCGCGACCTCGGATTGGCCGTGCTGCGGGAAGATCCCCTCGCCGGTGAGCAGCCCAACCTGCTGTTCCACCCTCGGCCGGGATTCGACCCGTGGAACCAGCGGCAGAGCTATTCCCCGGACGGGCGGCGGATCGCGGTGAGCCGCTTCGAGGACGTCGACGGCAGGCGGGTCCAGCGGATCTGGCTGGTAGACGCCGACGGGGCCGACCCGAGCCCGCTGCCGGTCGCCGACCGGCAGCCGACCGACTGGGAGTTCGACGCGGCCTGGTCGCCCGACGGCCGGTTTATCGCCTTCGCCCGCCGCTCGCCCGGCGGGGTGCGCCCGGACGGCGGCCCCAGCCGGGTCGTCGTGGTCGAGGTGGCCACCGGCGCCGTGACCGCGGAACTGCGCCCGCCGCCGGAAGCCGCGGGCGAGGAGGACACCCAGCCGTCGTGGTCCCCGGACGGCGGCACGATCGCGTTCACCCGGGGCCGGGTGTTCGACGGCCCGAACGGCGAGGTCCGCGACAACCACGTGTGGACGGCGCGGGCCGGGACTCTGGACCAGCAGCGCGACCTCAGCGCCCAGGTGTGCGGGTTCGACTGCGCGGTCACCGACGACAGCTCGGCGTTCAGCCCGGACAGCCGGTCGCTGGTCTTCAACCGGGAGAACGACGGCGTGCTGCTCGTCTCCCTCGCGGACCTGGGCTGCCGGGTGCTGCTCCCGGCGGCGGCGAGTTCCTGCGCGACACCGCTCAACGCGCCCACAGGCCCATTTCAGCCCCGGGACGCCACGTTTTCCCCGGACGGCAGCCAACTGGTGCTGACTACCCGCCGCGCGGGCGACGCGCGGTCCCCGGAGGCGCTGGCGGTGCTGGACGTGGCCACCGGCGCGCTGACCCCGCTCGACTGGGGCCTGCCCGGCAGGCAGAAGGAGCCGACCTGGCAGCAGTCGGTCGACCTGGCGGTCACCGCGCCACCGGAGGCGCAGGTCGTCGACGTCGGCGACGGTGTGCCGGTGACCGTCACCGTCACCAACCGCGGCCCCGCGCCGTCGCCTGCCGCGGAGCTGGTTCTCGCCGTGCCGAACGAGATCCGGTTGGCGGACTTGCGATCGGACGGCGGCCGGTGCGCCGTGGCCGAGGTGCGGTGCGTCTTCGACGTGCTGGCTCCGGGAGCCTCTATCGAGGTCACCGCGAACCTGGTCGGGGTGGCGCCCGGACGGCCCCGTGTCGGGTTCACGGTCGCCGGGCCGGTGCTCGACCCGCTGCCGTCCGACAACGCCGCGGGCACGGTGATCCCGGTCGGCAGTTCGGAACCCGCTCCACCACCCCCACCACCGCGGGCAGGCCCTGGCGTGAGCGTCGTGGCGCAGCCCAATCCGTCCTATGTGGGCGGTCAATCGACGGTGACCTACACCGTGCGCAACGGTTCGGGCGGCCTGGCCACCGGACTGCGGCTGGACTTCGGGCTGCCCGCGTCGGTGCCCGTGGCGGCCGTCCCACCCGGCTGCACGGTGGCGGGCTGCGCGCTGGCGGACCTGCCCTCGGGCGGAACCCAGGTGGTGCGGGTGGTTCTGGCTCCTATCGCGCCGGGGGAGTCCATTGTGGCCGCGACGCTGCGGACCACCGGAACCGACGCCGACCCGGCCGACAATACCGCGTCGACGCCGTTTCGGGTGCTGCTGCCCAGGATCGTCGCCGTGCCGCCGATCGGCGAGCCCGGGTTCGTGACTTCCGTGCGCGGCCTGGACTTCCCGCCCGGCGCGCCGGTCGGGCTCACCTGGTCGCCCGGCATCACCGCGCCCGCGGCGCCCGCGGTTCCCCGGCCCGACGGCGGGTTCGCCGCCCAACTGCTGATCCTGGGCAAGGACCAGCCCGGCAGGCGGGTGATCACCGCGGCCGGTCCCGGGTTCGGGCCGGTGACCACGCCGTTCCTGGTGGTGCCCGGCACCATCGGACCGCCGGACTGGGTGCGGCGCAGATGACCGGGAGGCGCTGGTGATCCACGAGGTGGACGAGGGCATCCGCAGACTGCTCACCGAGGCGGGTGTTCCCGGCGGCGGTGGCGAACTGGCCTTCGACGCGCCGACGTCGGAGTGGACGGCCCGCCGCAACGGCCCCACGGTCAACGTGTTCCTCTACGACATCCGTGAGGACCTGGCCCTGCGGCGCACCGGCACGGTCGAGGAGCACGACGCGGACGGCATGGTCGTGGCGTGGCGGCCACCGCCGCGCTGGTACCAGCTTTCCTATCTGGTGACGGCGTGGACGAACCGGCCGCAGGACGAGCACCGCCTGCTGTCCGAGGCCCTGGCCACCCTCACCCGCACCGACACGCTGGCTTCCCGCTGGCTCACCGGTTCCCTGGCGGAGCTGGGTTTGCCGGTCTCCCTGGAGACAGCGGGACCGGTCTCCGAGGGCCGCGCGGTCACCGACGTGTGGTCGGCGCTCGGCGGGGAACTCAAGCCTGCCATCGACTTGAAGGTCACCGCGCCGCTGGCGGGGGAGCGCACACCGGCCGGGCCGCCGGTCACCGAGGGCGTGGTCCTGCGCTCCGGGCACGAACCGGCGCACCGCCTCCGCTACGACGGCCCGACCCGCGCCGAGGGCGAAGGTTTCGCGGTGTCCCGGCCGAAGGCGCTGCCTCCTGGACGGCGGCGGCGGGGGACGAGCCGGTGACCGACACGGTGGCGTCCGTGCAGGCGCCCGACCTGATGTACCTGTGGGCGCGGCTGGGGGCGGTGGAGCAGCGGGTCCGGCAGGCCGTCGCGGCGCGGCGGACGACCGACCCCACGCCAGACGACCCGTTCCGCGGGCTCTACCTGACTCCCGAAGCGGTGCAGCGTGTGCTTTCCACGCCCCGGGAGCCACTGCTCGTCCCGCCGGTCGAAGACCCGGACCTCGATCTGCTCGCCGAGATGGTGCCCGCGCCCGGCCCCCGGCTGCTGACCCTGGCCCGGCGGTTCGGCCTCGACCCGGTCGCGGTGGAGCTGCTGCTCGTCGCGCTGGCACCGGACATCGACGCCCGCTTCGAGCGCCTTTACGGCTACCTCAACGACGACGTCACCCGCCGCAGGGCGACCATCGGGCTGGCGTTGGAGCTGTGCGGGCTGCCCCCGGCGGGCCCGGGCCGGTTTCGGTTCGCCGCGACCGGGCCGCTGGTGGCGGGCGGCCTGATCGAGGTCCAGGAGCCGGGGCTGCCCGGGTTGTCCCGGGTGCTGCGGGTGCCCGACCGGGTGGTGGCGCACCTGCTCGGCGACGACGAGCCTGACCCGGTGTTGGCGGGCATGGCCCGGATAGTGGCGACCGAAGATCCGCAAGACGGTCTGGCACAGGCGATCGGGGCAGCCCTCAGCGCCGGACCAGTCCACTTGCGTGACACTGATGGCGAGGCGGGAAGGCTGGCGGTGGCCGCGCTGGCGGCGGCGGGCCTCGGCGCGGTGGTGCTCGACGTGGCCGCGTTGGCCGACCAGCCGCCGCTGGCCGCCGCCGCCCGCGAGGCGACGCTGCGCGGCGCGGGCCTTGTCGTGGGGCCGGTGGATGTCCTTGTCGCGGAACGGGTTCGGCTGATCCGCGAGATCGGCGCGCTGACTGTTCCGATGATCCTCCACGGCGCCCGGCACTGGGATCCGCAGTGGACCCAGTGCCCGGTGGTGTCCGTCCAGGTGCCCGCGGCGGACATCGATCAGCGGCGGTCCCGGTGGGCGACGGCGCTGGGCGACGACGCGCTCGCCACGGAACTCACCGGCTACCGGCTCGGCGCGGACGACGTCGACCGGGCGGTGGGCATGGCGACCCGGCTCGCCTGCCTGGCCGGGCGGCCGGTGACCCTGGCGGACGTCCGCGCGGGAGTGCGCGCACGCAACGGGGCCGGGCTGGAACGGCTGGCGCGGCGGGTCACACCGTCGATCGGGTGGGACGATCTGGTGCTGCCCGAGCAGACCCGGCGGCACCTCGGCGAACTCGCGATGCGGGCGCGGCACCGGGACCGCGTGCTGGGCCAGTGGGAGATGCGCCCCGGCGGCGGGCGGGGCCGCGGCGTGGTCGCCCTGTTCGCGGGCGAGTCCGGGACCGGCAAGACCATGTCGGCAGAGGTGGTCGCGGCCGAGGTCGGCATGGACCTCTACGTGGTCGACCTGTCCACAGTGGTCGACAAGTACATCGGCGAGACGGAGAAGAACCTGGAACGGATCTTCACCGAGGCCGAGGGCGTGCACGGTGTCCTGCTCTTCGACGAGGCCGACGCGATCTTCGGCAAACGCTCCGAGGTCAAGGACGCCCGCGACCGATACGCCAACGTCGAGTCGGCCTACCTGTTGCAGCGCATGGAATCATTCGACGGCATCGCCGTGCTCACCACGAACCTGCGCGCCAACGTCGACCCCGCGTTCACCCGCCGCCTCGACGTCATCGCCGACTTCCCGATGCCCGACGCGCCCCACCGCCGCGCCCTCTGGGACCGCTGCCTGGGCACGGCCCTGCCCCGCGCCGACGACCTGGACCTGGAGTTCTGCGCCGAGCGCTTCGAGTTGGCAGGCGGCTCCATCCGAGCGTGCGCGGTGACCGCGGCCTACTTGGCAGCGGAAGCCGACAGCCCCGTGACGATGGCCGACGTGATCGCGGCCGTCCGCCAGGAGTACCGCAAGCTCGGAAGGCTGGTCCTGGCAAGCGAATTCGGCCCTTGGCTGGACGATCCCGGTTCCTGATTCCCGAGCGAGGAGAAGCCGATGCGCGACCACGACCATGACCATGACCATGACCACCCCACCCCCGCACGGCCCGCGTCCGCCACCCCCAAGCCCGACGAGCCAGCCGGAATCGCCGCGCTGCAACGCACCGCGGGCAACGAGGCCACCAGCAGGCTGCTAGCCCCAGCCAACGAGCCCGCCACGACCGTCCCCGACGTCCTCAAGTCTCCCGGCGCCCCCCTACCCCCCGCCCTCCGCACTGACATGGAATCCCGCCTAGGCCACAACTTCTCCAGCGTCCGCCTGCACACCGACACCGCAGCCGCCCGCTCGGCAACCGAAATCAACGCCCGCGCCTACACCTCCGGTGAACACGTAGTGATAGGCCCCAACGGCGGCGACCGCCACACCCTGGCCCACGAGCTAACCCACGTAATCCAACAACGCCAAGGCAAAGTGCCAGGCGAAGACCACGGCGACGGCCTCCGCATAAGCGACCCATCCGACAACTTCGAGCGCGCAGCCGAAGCCACAGCCACCGAAGCCCTCCGCCACGACCCAACCTCCTGACCTGGCTGACCCATACCGCTAGGTGCCAGATGGTGGAGGAAGAGCACACCCGCACATATGCCAGGTCTAGTGCTCGCTGGTTGCGGTGCGGCAAACCCGAGCATCTGCCACTCCACCCCATCGAGCAACCCCACAACCGGCCCCCAAGCCTCAGCAATGCCTGAGAAGGCAGCCACCCTGCCCCCACCAGAGCCCCACCAGACCTGTCGCCCCCGCCCCCGCGAGGACACGCTGAACCAAGCCAGAGCGGATGACCGAAGGAGCGAACATGCCGTCGTACCTCTCCCCAGGCGTGTACGT
Organism: Actinokineospora iranica; assembly: GCF_900101685.1. Lineage (GTDB taxonomy): Bacteria > Actinomycetota > Actinomycetes > Mycobacteriales > Pseudonocardiaceae > Actinokineospora > Actinokineospora iranica. The sequence goes on along the minus strand of NZ_FMZZ01000017.1, from coordinate 3,970 downwards.
GGAGGAGGTTCAGTCCGGGGCCCGGCCCATCGAAGGGGTCGGCACCGCGGTCGCCGCGTTCGTCGGTTTCGCCGAGCAGGGCCCCTTCCACGAGCCGACCCTGGTGACGAACTGGAACCAGTTCACCCAGCACTTCGGCGGTTTCAGCGAGGACGCCTACCTTCCGCACGCGGTCTACGGCTACTTCGCCAACGGCGGCGGCTCGGCCTACATCGTCCGTGTCGGCAGTGCCACGCAGGAAACCGGGCAGGCAGCGGTGCCCGCGACGCTCGGCGGTCTACGGATCTCGGCGAAACCTTCCACAGGAGGGGAAATCGCCGTCGAGATCGCCGACGCGGACGGAGAAAACCCGCCGGAGGACCGGTTCAAGCTGTTGGTGCGCCAAGACGGCAAGGTCGTGGAGACTTTCGACGTCTCCACCAAGAAGAACCTCAAGAACTACGTCGTCACCCAGGTCGCCGAGCGGTCCAGGCTGATCGAGGTCACCGAGCAGTCCGGAACGGCGCTGGCCCGGCCGGACCGGCAGTCCGTCACGCTGCCCGCAGGCCGGAGTGGCGCGCCCGCGAAGCTCGACGCGCAGGAGTACGTCGGCGACATCGAGGCACGGACCGGGTTCGGCGGGCTCGAAGCGGTCGACGAGATCACCATGCTGGCCGTGCCCGACCTGATGAGCGCCTACCAGCGGGGCATGATCGGCCTTGAGGGCGTCAAGGCCGTGCAGCTGGCGATGATCTCGCACTGCGAGCAGATGGCCGACCGGGTCGCGGTGCTCGACGCCCCGCCGGGGCTGTCCGCGCAGAAGGTGCGCGCCTGGCGCATGGACGAGGCCGGGTACGACTCGCGCTACGCGGCGCTGTACTACCCGTGGATCAAGGTGTTCGACCCGGCCACCGGGCGCAACACACTGGTGCCGCCGTCCGGGCACGTGGCCGGGGTGTGGGCGCGCAGCGACGCCGAGCGCGGCGTCCACAAGGCGCCTGCCAACGAGGTGATCCGCGGCGCGATCGACTTGGAAACCGGGCTGAGCAAGGGAGAGCAGGATCTGCTCAACCCGGTCGGGGTCAACTGCGTGCGCGCGTTCCCCGGCCGTGGCATCCGGATCTGGGGCGCCCGAACGCTTTCCTCCGACCCGGCGTGGCGCTATCTCAATGTGCGCAGGTTGTTCAACTACCTGGAGGAGTCCATTCTCCTGGGCACCCAGTGGGTGGTCTTCGAGCCCAACGACGACCGCCTCTGGGCGAGCATCCGGCGCAACATCACCGCGTTCCTCACCGAGCAGTGGCGGCAGGGCGCGCTGTTCGGCCGCACGGCGGAAGAGGCGTTCTACGTCAAGTGCGACCGCGACACCAACCCGCAGGAGTCCATCGACCTCGGCCAGGTGATGTGCGAGATCGGTGTCGCGCCGGTCAAACCCGCCGAGTTCGTGGTGTTCCGGCTCTCCCAGTACTCCGACAGCACCAGCCTCGTCAGCGAATGAGCGACATGACCCGGGAAGGCGGAAGCAGCCATGGCAGAAGGTGACGCTCTCTCCACGCACGTGTTCGGCGTGCAGCTCGGCGGCTACTCCGTCGAGTCGATCCAGGAGATCAGCGGGTTGACCGTGGAAGAGGACGTGGTCGAGGTCTTCCAGGTGACCTCGCAGGGAAAACCGTTGGTGCGCAAGCAGCCTGGCGCCCAGAAGGGCGGCGAGGTCACCATCACCCGGGGCCTCGACCAGAGCGGCGAGTTCACCAAGTGGATCAAGGAGACCCTGAACAAGGGCGCGGTGAGCGCGGCGCGGCAGAACCTCACCGTCGAGATCAAGGACTCGGAGGGCTCGACCGTGCGCAGGCTGCAGCTGATGAACGGCTGGGCCAGCAAATGGGAAGGCCCCTCGCTCAAGGCCGGTGAGTCCAGTGCCGCGACGGAGAAGGTGACCATCACCTTCGAGCAGATCGTCGTCGAATGAGGCGCCGCACGGTCACCCTGGACGAGTTGGTCGACGCCGCGCCGCGCCCGGCGGAGCAGCAGCCCGCCCACGCGCGCACCGAGTTCGAGTTCGAGCTCCCCCGCGGCTACGTGGACCAAGACGGTGTGGTGCACAAGCGCGGCCGAATGCGCCTGGCGACGGCCAGGGACGAACTGCGACCACAGATCGACCTGCGCGTCAAGGAGAATCCCGCCTACCTGAGCGTGGTGCTGCTGAGCCAGGTGATCACCCAGCTCGGCACGGTCGCCGACGTGCACGCCGGGGTGGTCGAGCTCATGTACGCCACCGACATCGCGTTCCTGCAAGACTTCTACCGCCGCGTCAACAGCGAGGGACACACCCGCGCCGGGGTGTCCTGCCCGTCCTGCGGAACCGCTTTCGAGGTCGACCTCGCCGGGGGCCGCCTGGGGGAATCGTGACGTACGCGGCCGAACGGCTGCACGAAGAGGTCGCGTACGTGGCCTACCACTTCCACTGGCCGCGCGGGGAAATCCTGGACCTGGAACACCACGAGCGCAGGCGCTGGGTGCAGGAGATCTCCCGCATCAACACACGAGCGAACGAGGGCAGGTGACCACATGGGCCTGTGGACCAAACTCCGGCGACAGCGCGCGACGGTTCCCGACCGGTCCTCTTGGGACGGTGGTTGGCAGGCGGCCTGCCCGATGCCCAATGTGATCCAACGCTCCGCGATGGGCGTCAGCGACGGCCTTCGCTTCCGGGCGGGCCTCGCGGCGTGGCAGGACCACACCTTCAGCACGGACCTGGGGCACTCGGTCACCCCGACAGCCCCCGCGGGCGTCCTCCACGGACTGGCCGGTGCCACCCGGGCGTTCCCCGAAGGAGCGGCTAGTCCTGCTCCTGCCCGGGTTGGTGGTCAAGGAGTGGAGCGTGGTTTGTTTGGCTCGATTGGCCATGGGTTGGAGCGTGGTGCGTTTGGTCCGGTTGGCGGCCAGGGACCGGGGCGTCCTGCCCCTGCCCCGGTTGGTGGTCCGGGAGCGGAGCGTCGTGCGCATCGCCCGGTGGGCGGCCGTGGACTGGAGGGTCCTGCGCCTGCCCGGGTTGGTGGTCAAGGAGTGGGGCGTGGTTTGTTTGGCTCGGTTGGCCATGGGCCGGAGCGTGGCGTGCTTGGGCCGGTTGGTGGGCATGGTTTGGAACGGTCCGCGCACGCCCCGGTCGACCATGAAAGGCTGGAGAATCCTGCGCCCGGCCCGACTTTTCCCCAGGGAGGGGGGACTTCCGCGGCTGCCACCGTGTTCCCGGAGGGGCAGGCTAGTCCCGCGCCCGCTGGTTCCCACCATGTCCCGGCGTCCGCCACTGGGCCTGCTGGTCCCGACTCTGCCCTGATGGGCTCGCGCGGGCGGACTCGTCCGGCGCCTGTCCCAGTGTTCCGCCGGAGTGCCGAGACCGACCCCGCTGCCGGTGACCGCCCGGAACTCGTCCCCCTGCGCCCTCTCGGCCCCGCCGTGACAGTCGCCCGCCGCGTCACTCAACCGGCCCGACGCCTCCCCGTCGCTGGTCGGGTGGCGGCTGTGCCGCCGAAACCCGATCAGCCCACCCCTCCCCGCACCCGGGCGGGTATCGGAGCCCCGATCGCGACCATCCCCGCGACGGCCGTCCCGCCAGGACTGGTGCCGACACCGCAGGGGAGTGGGCCGTCTGTCCAGCGGTCGACCGCACCGAAACCGGACCACCCCGGCGACGGCCCGCTTTCCGCACCCGCACCGCACCTCGACGGCCTCATCCCGATGCCCCAGCCTCCGGCGAGGACGAGCCCGCCTGGGTCGTCGGACTCGCCCGCCAGGAATGCTCAGCGCACCCCCGTGGTCCCCGTGACCCGCGACCATCCGACCGCCCAGGGGCAGGGCGTGCGACGCTCGGCCCCCAGCCCCAGCCCCAGCCCCAGCCCCAGCCCCAGCCCCAGCCCCAGCCCCAGCCCCAGCCCCAGCCCGCCGGTGCCCGGGCCGTTCACGCCGAGCCCGCCCCGCCCCAGTTCTCCGA
>NZ_FMZZ01000015.1 GCF_900101685.1 Actinokineospora iranica | reverse complement strand
GGGGTTGGTGGTGGTGCCGAGGATGTGGACGTAGCGGGTGGCGACTTCCATCACGAAGAAGACGTACACGCGTTTGAGGGTGACGGCGCAGTCGACGTGGAAGAAGTCGCAGGTCAACATGCTCGCGGCCTGGGCGCGGAGGAACCGTCGCCATGACATGTCGGTGTCACGCTGGGGCGCGGGCGGGATACGCAGGCGCTTGAGCACGCGGCGAACCGTTGATGCGGCCACCCGGTGGCCGAGCTTGAGCAGTTCGCCCTGGATCCGGCGGTAGCCCCAGCCGGTGTTCTCCCGCGCCATGCGCTCGATCAACGCCATGAGGGTGTCGTCGACCGGTGGTCGGCCGGTGCGGTTCGGGTAGGTCCACTTCCGCGCGATCAGGCGTCGATGCCATCGCAGGATGGTTCCCGGTGTCACCAACCGGTGCTCACCCAGCGGTCGGGGGAGTCGGCGAACCAGCGCGGCGAGCACCGCGCGATCGGCCCAGTCCAACTGCGGGCGAGGGTTGGTCCGGCGCAGCACGGCGACCTCGTGCCGCAGCACCAGCAGTTCGACGTCCTTGGCCGCGGAGGACCGGCCGAGGAGTACCAGCCAGTCGCCGAGTCGGACGAAGATCAGGTACAGCAGTCGTAACGCCACACCTCACGATCATGCCCTGGAGGTCCAGCGTGCGCGATCGTCGCAGCTCAACATGCCAGTGCAGAGTTCTGGCACCCCACAGGCTCTGCAGCATCGTCACGGCAGTCTCCCGCCACTGGTGGTTCAGCACCAAAGTCTCTGGCGGAACGAGATCGGGGTTCGCGAGGACCACGCAGGTGGCGAAGTACTCCTGGATCCGCCGGTGGATGAACGTGAACTCACCGCCGCCGTCCCGCGCCTTGACCGGTCGCGCGATCTTGGCGTACTCCAGCGCGCGCAAGGCGGCTTCCGCCGTGTCGTCATTCAGGGAGGAGTCCCGGTCCCGAAGCATCGACCGGAGTTTGGTCCGGTCGACCTGCAGGCCGAACCCCGGTGTCGAGGCCATGAGGAACGCGGCGTGCCGGGCTACAAGGCGGACCGTGTCCTGCCCGACGTCGTAGAGCTTGCGGAAATCCCTCCCGTGCCGACTGATCGTCTCGTCGACGTACTCGGAGAACAGGACGTGCGACCCGGCCGGGAACTCGTTGTTGGTCTCGACGTACAGGCAGAGCAGGCTGAGGACGAGCGGTGTGTGCGCCAGCCTGCGCAACTCGGCGTCGGCGTTCTCCAGACCGTTGAACAGCACGGCCCGCCTGCCGGAGTGCAGGTTCCATTCCACGGCCAGGCTGTGTTGCCGTTCCTCGGTCAGGTCGAGAATCCGGAACCGCGGCCAGCCGATCCGTCCGGGCCCCCGGTACTCCCGGGAGGCCAGCACACCCCGGCACCGGTTGAACGGACCGAGGAACGTGCTGATGGCCCTGACGTACTCCTGCACGACCTCGTCCACATCGGTGGAGCTGAGGATGTCCGGGATCTCGTCGAACGAGTCGAACAGGAACAGGAACTTGCCCTCTTCCAGGCCACGCGGGAGCTCATTGTCGAGGAACTTCCTGACGATCCCGCTCTGATGCGGGTTGACCGCGTCCCTGACGAACTCGGCGACGTGGTCGGAGGTCACCGGGCGGGGAGGACGGAAGGTCTTCAGGTTGACGTAGAGCGGCAGGACGACCTTCGACGGTGCGGAGTTGTGCTCGCTCAGCCGCTTGGCCATCGTCCGCGCGGTGTGCCGCAGGGCGATGCTCTTGCCAGCCCCCGGGACACCTTCCACCAGGATGTTCTTCTCCGCCGTGCGCTCAAGGGCGACAGAAAGCGACTTGACCCGCCGCTTGGTGTCGCCCGCGGATGCCTGCCGGTCGTGGAGCTTGCCGAGCAGCCGGTGTCGCGTGTGTCCTTCCATCTCCACTTCGGCTTCGAGTTCGGTGTACCGGCTGTGGTCGAAGCTCTCCCCGTCGGCCAGCTCCTTGGTGATCTCGGCGACGTGCTCGGCGAAGCGTCGTTGCCCCTCCCACCGAACCCGCGCGGCCTCTCGTCGTTCAGCCGCCGATGGTCGTCCGCTGCTCGTGTTGATGTAGATGTCGCCGGCACTACCCGTCTGCACAACGGTTTCGGCCGACCCGCTCAGTGTGTTCAAAACCGAGTTCGGGGCTGTCTCATCCATTCGGCACCTCAGGCGGCTAGGCGGGCGTTGGCCTGATGGTCTCATCGTGATCACGCACAGGCACCGTTACAGGCGCGCAATACGATTCTCTCAAACGGCGCATTGGTTCCAGCATGCAGGAGGGGCGTCGATGCTGTAATGCCGCCTGCACGGTGACATCGAGGTCTGCGTCGACAGCTGCCCTCGACGTTTGGGCCTACCAAGCAGAGATGGGCTCGCGGTGTTGCTGGTCGAGGGCAACAAGTTTTTCTTGTTATGCCAGTCTTTAGGTGAAGTCCCACGAGCGTCGCATGCGCTCGCTCATGGGCATGAGTGAGCGACCATCGGCATGAGCGGATGTTGCTGTCGGTCTGAGTGCCCGAACTGCGCACGAACCACGGCAGCACACCTGCCTCCGCCAGCATCACGCGTGATCAACTTGACAAGTGCAGAGAAACTTCCATGAACGCAAGGTCGCGTTGGGAGACTGCGGACGTCCCTACGGTGCCAGTTGCCAGCACGAACACAGTTGCATCAGGTGCCCCATGCTTCGGGTCTCACCGAAGCAGCGCCCGTGCCTCATCGAGATCATTCGCAACATCACCGATCGGATCGCCGAAGCACGTGCCAACGGTTGGGGCGGCGAAGTCCAAGGACTCCATGTCAGCCTCACAAAGGCCAAGGAGAACTAACCAGCCTCAACCGCAGCGAGGAACGCAACCATCGCAACGGCCCTGGCAACCTCGGTATGCCGGTGGTCACCAGCTTCCCGTTGACATGACCGTCTCGCGAAACGGTTGTCAGCAGGTGTCCTTCCCAACTCCGAACCTGCCATCACGCGGAGGGGCGGGATTGAGCAGAGCGTCTTGGCGGGCCTGCATCAACTCGGCGAGCTGAACATGTCGGGACGTGTCAGGCGGCAGACGATCCATCAGCTCTCGCAACTGTGTGGTGACGGAGTCCGGGACGGCAGACAGGTCGGCACGCTCCAGGAGCGCCGCCACGGTCCGAATGGCCCAGTACTGGTTGAACGCGGTCTGCTCACGCGCGAGAGCGTCCACGACCTCGGCCAAGCGGGACGAATCGGGCCTGCCATACAGGAAGGCATAACCGGCCAGGCGGATTCCCGCGTCCTCGCCTCGAAGCGCCTCGCCTGGATCGAAGCCCGGCACCTTGGGCACGATCGCGACCATTGCTCCGAACAACCGGTCCAGTTCCGGAGTACGAGTCCGTGTCCGAGGTTGGGACCGCAGCCGGTGGTACTCCTCGGCCAACAGCCGAACCGTGTCCATCGTCGCCGGAGCCGCGGACGGGTCGATGATCTGCGCTGCGCCGAAGGCTGCCTGCGCTGTGCTCGTGGCCTCGACAGCCAGGGCATCGGCCTCGGCGGCAGCCCGCTCCACCGACTCCTGTCGCTCTTCCAAAGCGCGGTACTGGACTTTCCATCCACCAGGAAGCTCGATGCTGTCCAACAAGTCGCCCAACCAGGGCAACAGTGCCACAACCAGGAGCAACACAGTAATCGTGTCGATCTTGATGTTCGGCCAGACCAGATGCGCGACCGCCGCGGTCAACGCCACGACACTCACCGCGACGCCAAGCCAACGGCTCCTTCTGCCCTGCCCTACCATAGCGACTCCTCCGCGTGGATAGCCAAGCGTCCAGCACGCATTGTGCTCCAAGGCCCTGATGCCAGTGACGTGTTCCGACAGGATGATCGCCCTCTCGGCGATCCGACTCTCTCAACCCGCCCGAAACGAGCAAATTCGTAAGTCCAGGAAAGGTCCGGACTTGGACAACGAGTTCTCCGTCCATGCCCCTGCCGGAAGGTTCTTCGCCGGGACTGCCATCGCGGCAAAGGCGTATCCAGCCGTGGACGACGGTCGCCTCCTGGCCACCGTGCCCGCGGGACTCGCCGAAGACTCGTTCCTCCGCCGCCCTCGCCGAGGACTGCTCATCGCAAGTCTCAACCCAGTGACCCTGGCCTCGTGTCAGCCGAGCAGCGGCTACCGCGCTGGGATGGCGGTGGATTGAGTTGGACGGCACGGCGTGCCATTGGGCGGTTGGCGGGTGAGGTCGGGGATAGGTGTGCGCACATCCCATTCGATCAGCGATTTTCCGGAGGTGCGGTAGAAGGTCTGCTTGGCGCGTTTGCGGCTCTCGTAGCTTTCCCGGCCCAGGACTCCCCACACCTCGACGTAGGTTTCCGGTTCGTCGTCGACCAGGACGAAGTCGGGAAAGACTTGGCTGTTCCGGTCGTAGCGCAACGGTTTGAGGAAGGTGCGTGCGGCGGCGGTCAGCGCGTCGGCCATGTCGGCCTCGTGGCTGGAGTCGGCGGGCAGGTAGGTGGCGGTGGTGAGCATCGCGGCGAAGTCGACGAGCACGGCGTGCCCGCGCGGGCTGTGTTCGATCAGGCCCAGCAGAACCCGGCGGCGGTTCGTTTGCGCGGCTTGGGCGGTGAACGCTGCCGGGTAGGAGCGGCGAACGCGGTCCACGAGCGCCTTGGGGGCGTACAGCGGGGTGCGTTGGTGGGCGAGCTTGACTCGGATGCTGTGGGTGGTGGGTTCAAGGGCGCGGATCTCGCCGAGCAGCAGGCTCCGACGGCGGGAGGTGCCGGTGACGGCCAGTCGGGCGAAGTACCTCTCCCAGGCGGTGTTGATGCGGTGGGCGTCGGCGGGGCGGAAGGGCGGAACGATCCACAGCGTGCCGGCCAGGGGGAGGTGGTTGATTCGGCAGTCGCGGGCCTGTTCTCGAAGCAGGTCGTGGCAGTCGGGCCAGTGGCGGCGACCTGCCTGGGGTGACCACACGTTCAAGCGAGCGGCTTCCCAGAGGTAGTGCACTAGGCCGAGAAGACCGACAGCCCCGCGTGCCGCGGTGGGCTCTCGTCCGGTGCTTCCCCTTCCGGTGGTGGTGGCACCGCCGGCGGAGGCGCCTCGGATGACCAGTGGGCTGGACAGGCGGATCGAGGTGCCGTCGTCGTCGTCGGCGATGGCGTCGGCGTAGGCACTGCGGCCCGACAGCGACGATGCGGCGCGGAACCAGGGGCAGTCGGGTGCGTGTTGGTGCCCGCCGGAGGGCCAATTGGCGAGGTGGTAGCGGCCGGATCGGCAGCGGATCACCAGTCTCACGACCTCGTCGATTCGACAGAGGCAGCGAGCGTGACCGACCTGGTTGCGCGCGGCCTCGAACAGGCGGGTGTAGCGGTCGGGTGCCTGCCGCACGGCGGCGGTGGCGACCGTCTGGTCAGCGAGTCTCAGATACCCGGTTCGAGCGGCCGGTGCTTCGTCGTGAGCGCGGTCGTCCGAGCGGTCAGGTGGCATGAGGCGCTCCTTCCCCGGGGCGGTCCGCGTCGGAGTCGATTGTTCCGGCGGTGTGGCACCACGGCGTCGATTCGGGCCTGTGCTCGCTCGACAGCGGGAGTTGATGACCCGCGCTCATGCGCTCGACGACCTCACCCTCGGGCTCTTGTGGGCGGTGTCGAACCTTGAAGAAGCCCGTTGGACGACGACGCCCGCAGAAGGACTGCTCGTGTCTCGTGTCGTTGTGTTCGGTCTCGGTGGCGCCATCGCCATGACATCGTCCCCCTCCGGGGGCGTGGTGCCCGCGTTGTCGGCCGAGGACCTGGTGGCCGCGTTCCCGGGTTGGCTGAGACGGGCATCGAGGTCGAGGTCGAGGTCGAGGACTTTCGGCGCGTGCCCGGGGGCGTCGCTGTCGTTCGAGGACGTGTACGCCTTGGCCGAGGCGGTGCGGCAGCGGTTCACGGATGGTGCCGATGGCGTCGTGATTACCCAGGGCACCGACACCATCGAGGAGACCGCGTTCCTGCTCGGCCTCCTTCATGCGTGTTCGGAACCGGTCGTGGTGACCGGGGCCATGCGCAATCCCACGCTCGCGGGAGCCGACGATCCGGCCAACCTGCTGGCAGCCGTCCAGACCGCCGCCGGCGCCACCGCCCGTGACCTGGGTGCGCTGGTCGTGTTCGCCGACGAGATCCACGCCGCCGCCCGCGTTCGCAAAACCACTCCACCAGCGGCCCGCGCAACGCCCGGCCCCCTACGCGGCGAAGAAGACCATCGCGCTCGGTGACTTCAGCTCCAGCAGCCGGTGGGAACGAGAACACCACCACAGCGTGGACTGGGAGCGGTTTTTGTCGCGACCGCGGGCAGGCGCACAAGCTCGCTCAGAAGGGCAAGCAGCTCGCCAACGGCCGCTGGGTGCACGACACCGACGCCATGGACCTGCTCCTGGAGGTCTACGGCTACCGCGACCTCGGCCGGCTCGCAGACGACCCGACCCCGACCACGAACCCGGAGTCCGGGTCCGGACTGCGCATCGACCGCATCCTGTGCTCCCGCCCGCTCCCGTTGCGGCTCCTCGACTACTCCCTGACGCATCCCCCAGCTGCGCTGAGCGACCACGCCTACGTGCGAGTCCGCACCGCGCTAGCCGCGACGACGCCCCCCGACCACGACGAGCACGGCCGGCGCCGACTCTCAGCAGAGAGGTTGCTGATGCGGGACGTGCGTGTGGCCCCACGCGACCTGTTCATCTAGGCGATCACCCACGCGACGGCGAAGTGCCGCCGCGCGCAAGCGTGTGGCGCACTCAGCTCGCAGAGCCCGAACGGGTGCTGGACGCGGTGCGCGCGTGCACCAGTAATCGGAAGGTCGTGGTGACTGGAGCCTTGGACCGGCGATTGGTGTTGATCGAGCACGAGACCCATGCCGAGTGGACGATCGCTGACCTGTCCGGGCAACCCCTGGTCACCCGGGTGTGGTCCGCCCGGGGATGACCAACAGTGAACTCATGCCCCGGCTCGACACCAGTCGCGGAAAATAGCAGATCCGCTACGCCGCAAGCGCCCGTTCCGGGCGGTCGGTCGACGCGCAACAAGCCGTCCGACCACCCGGAACAGCCTCTGTCGACTTCCGAAGATGGGAGATACCCAGACGACGTGTCGAAGTCGCCTGCGCAGATACTCAAAGTCCCGTGCGCCAAACAGCTCAAATGATCATGAATCATTTATATTGCCGTTTTCGAAACTGTTCAGCTGTATGCGAATCCGGTCGGCTTGAGGCGGGTCGAGGTAAGCCAAAACGGCGATAGCTTCACGCCAAGCGTTGCGGGATTGGTCTGGTTCGCCGATGTCGTTGTAGAGCTCGCCGAGTTGGTTGAGCGCATCTCCGTAACGGCGATCATCGCGTACTGATTTGCTCAACAGTGCGGCGCGGTTGAGGCTCTGGATAGCCAGGTCGCGCTGTCCTTGTGCGTGGAAGATCTTCGCTTGACACCGGAGGGCGAGGGCTTGAAGCGTCGTGCCTTTGAGCGCGGTGACGATGTCTAAGCCCTGCTGGATGTGGGCGTTGGCTTGTTCTAGCTGACCCAACCCATGTTCGGATTCTCCAAGTTGGATAAGACTTAAACCTACGTTCCGTAGATTGCCTATCTTCCGGTAGATACTCAACGACTGGTTGCCGAGCTCTGCTGCTTTCGTGTACCTTCGGAGGTCGTTGAAACAACGGGCGAGGTTTCCCAGCGCGGCTCCTTCCATAAACTTGGCATCGATCGATCTTGAAATCGCCAATACGCGTTGGCCATATTCAATGGCGTCGTCGTAGTGGTGGGCGTCCCGCGAGGCAGACCCGAGATTGAGGTAGGCCCACGCCTGGCCAAGTTGGTGGCCGGTGTGCTGGGCTGCGGCGAGGCCGTGTCGGTGAACGTCGATCCGATCGGCGACAGGCAGCTCTTGCATCATGTAGGTGCCGATGGCGATGGTCAGCTGCCAGCACGCGGTGTGTTGGCTGAGATTCGGGGCGCGGCGAATGAGGGCCACCAGGTTGGGGTACTCGGTGCTCAACCAGCGGCGTGCATGATCAAGACCGGTGAATTCCAGAGCACGACAGGTTGCTGGTGGGGAGTCAATGGGGAGCTCGGGGTTTAGGGGGTAGTAGGCGAACAGCGCGGCATGCGCAGTGTGCAGGTACCACTCGAACAGCCGTTGCACGGCGAGGCCGCACTGGGCGTCGGGCTCGTCAAGCAGGGCCTGTTCGGCGGCGTAGTCCCGGAGCAGGTCGTGGAATTGGTAGCGGCGCGACTCGGTCTCGGCGAGCAGATGCACGGCGACGAGGTTGTCCAGCAGCCGCCGGGTGACGGTGGTGGTGCTGCCGGTGAGCGCGGTTGCGGCGTCGAGGCTTATCGTGGGGCCTGGGTGCAGGCCCAGTTGTCGGAACATCCGCGCGGTGTCACGGGGAAGTGAGTGATAAGACCAGGAAAACACGGTGCGCACCGCCGTGCACTCGTCGTCGTCGGCGGCGGCGAGGACGTCCAGCCGCTGGCGTTCGTCAGCCAGTTCGTGCACCAGCTCGGCGACAGTGCTGCGTGGCCTGGCCGCGAGGCGTTCAGCGGTGATCCGCAGCGCCAGCGGCAGGTAGGCGCAGCGACGAGCCAGCTCGTCGACTGCCTTCGGCTCGCGATCGGTCCGATCCTGCCCGACGATGTCTCGCAGCAGTGAGCTCGCCTCGTCGGGGGCGAGGAGGTCGAGGCTGATCCGGTGGGCACCGTCGCGGGCGACGAGGCCGGATAGGCGGCTGCGGCTGGTGACCAGGACTAGGCAGCCAGGTTCGTTGGGCAGCAGGGGGCGAATCTGGTCGGGTGTGGCAGCGTTGTCCAGAAGCACCAACATCCGGCGCTCGGCAAGGAAGGAGCGGTAGACGCTGGCCTTGGCATCGGTGTCCTGGGGGATTCGCCCGGCAGGCAGCCCGAGGGCACGGAGGAACGCGTCCAGCACGTGGTCGGCGCTCAGCGGCGGGCTGGCGTCGTAGCCGCGGAGGTTGACATACAACTGTCCATCAGGGAAGCGTTCTCGTACTTGGTGGGACCAGTGCACCGCCAGTGAGGTTTTTCCGATTCCCGGTGCACCGGCGATCGCGGAAATCACCACCGTTGACGACCGCGCCGATCCGGCGTTGCCCAGCAAGGCATCGAGTTTGCTCAACTCGGCGGCACGGCCGGTGAAGTGTGTGACCTCCCTCGGCAGCTGCCGGGGTGGTGGAAGGCTCGGCGCGGGATCGCCGTGGACGTGAACGTCACCGGCAACGTGGCCGACCTGTAGAACCTGGTCTGCGCTGCCAGCGGCGGCGTTGACAACCCTGCCGGGTGGCGTGCTCCTCTCGTGGTCCACGAGCCCCTCCTCCCCTAGCCGATCATAGAATCACTCAAGCTGGTACTGCAGACACCGCATTGTTCAGCCGGTCCGTGTAGATCCGGCACACCTTGCGCTCTGCCGAGGATGCCTTGTCGGTGTTGGGCCCGGTCGCCGCGATCACCAGCGCCTTGTGCACGTCGGGCACCGCGGTGACGTGCAAGCTGTAGCCCTGGCCACGACGCACGGTCCGGCCCTGGCGCAGCGCGTACCGTTCAGCATCGCCGAGGTCTGCGTGTTCGGTCAGGTGGTGCGCGACCTCGCCGGGGATCTCCACGCGCACCGGTTGCGACTCCGTTACGGCGACGACGGCGGGCCAGCCGGGTTGGTTGGGCAGCAGATCGGCCACAGCGGTGCGGATGGCAACCCGGCTGACTCCATGCTCGCGGGCCAGGGCGGCGATGCTGGCGCCGTTACGGAAGGACTGCCGAACCTCCTCGGTGGCGGCGAGTTGGGCCAGGCGGGGGCGGCGGCCGGACTGCGCGCCGCCTGCCCAGGCGACGGCCTGGCCGTCGCGGGTGAGTTCGTTTGCAGGTCGCGCTGGAACCGCCCGACCGAAACCAGGGCGTTGACCAGCATGGTGATGGTCACGTCGGTGGCGACCAAGTCGACGATGCCCGACAACGCCCCGGACAACACCCGCAGCTTCACCTCATGACGTTGGCACCTTTCCCGGACCGCGAGGATGTCGGCGAGGTCGCGGCAGAGCCGGTACAGCTCCGAGACCGTCAGCTGGTCGCCGGGCCGCGCATAGCTGGCCAGCTCGCGGAAGCTAGCGCGCTCCAGCGCCGGGATCTTCGACGAAGTTGCCGGGTCGGAGAACAGCCGCACGCCGTCCACGTCCGCGATGAGCCCTGCCTCGGCGAGCAGGTGGGGTTTGCCGCTGGGTGCTCTGCTCGTCGGTGGACACCCGCGTGTAGACCAGCTCCGCCACGACCGCGCCGCCCTTCGTCGCCGAATGCCGCCGTCGATGATTCAATCTGTCGTCAAACCCTGTCGTCAACTCGGATCGGACCGCGGGCCGCATCCCGGCCGTCTCGTGCTGTCGTCGCCTTCACCAGGTCCAACTGCGCAATCCGCCGCAGCACCGTTGCCCCACGACGGAACCCGCAGCCCGCGGATCCGGCACTGCCGCGAGATTTCGCGGCAGACCGCTGCGACCTCGCGGCGCTGTCGCGTGAGGAATCGCTTCTCCAGCACCGGCGCCCTTGCGGCGTTTGTACGAGCGGAACTAAGACGGCTCCTCCGGATGCTTCGCGTGCCGGACGTGCTCGCTGAACCTGCGCCAGCCGTAAGGCGCGGCGCCTACCGGACAGGTACCTCGCATCCCATACGGACGGCCAGTTCATCCCGGTCGGGGCAACCGGTCGAGAACCGGGCGAAAGGAAACACACCGTGGGCGTGCTGGCTGAGAATGGCGGGCGCAGCGAACGACCTCCCAACGCCCGCGCGTCGTGTCCGGTCGTGGGCGGCGGGCGTGGACATTCGTCCCAGTCAAGCGATGCGAACGCCCGGCCGGGATGAACCGTCGCGCCAGTGTGACACCGCCAGCGTCGATCGAACATATGTTCGTCGGCGTGTTAGGTTGCCCTCGTGACCGCATCCCCTTCTGCCGCCGCACTCGACGGCGCGTTGTTCTGCCGGATTGACCCCGCGACGGGCAGGACGGTCGCCGTCGTCCCGGCGAGGTGTCGGGAGGGATTGCACTGGCTCGACCCCGAGCAGAGCCCGGTGACCATCACCGGTGGCCACCTGACGGTGGCCTGCCCGCGGTGCGACCCGGCATCCGGACGAGGCGCGGCATGGCTCCTGGCGATCCCCGGGCCGTGTCCGGCCCTGGCGGAGCTGGACGATGCGCCCTACCTCGGCCGGTACCGCTGGGCTCTTACGGGGGAGTGATCGTGCTTGTCACCCCGTGGACCCGGTTCGCTGGTGATGGCCTGCACGGGCGCTACCCGGTCGTCACCGAGGTCTTGGTTGACCTGGGTACCTTGTTCTCCTGGCCCCCGAACACCCCGAGGCGCGTCGCCGCGTCGGGCCTGAGCATGAGCGGCGTCGTGCGCGGGCAGCTTCACGGGAGGCTGCAAGATGTCGACGGGCGCTGGTACGGCGTGTGCGACTTCGACCTGCCCTACGCCGACGGCCGCCGAGCGACGATTCGCTGCATCGACCAAGTCGTGCCGTTCCGCGCCCTGAGCGTCCCTGCGGAGCGGGTGCAGCGCGGCACTTGAGGACGGCCAGGTGATAACCATGCTCGGGCCGTCCACAGCTTGTGGGGCGGACCTGTGGAAGGACTGGCGAGACCTCGGGCATCATCGCGGCATGGACAGCCATCCCGGTAGGCGCGGCCGTGCGGAGAGAGTCGCCTGCTGATCACCGATGGCGGTGAACGAGTCGCACGAGCCCCCGACGTCGTTCGGCGCGCGCTTCGGCACAGAGTTCGTCGAGCAACACCGACAGCGGTTCGGGAACCGGCCCGGTGAAGACCGCCAGCTGACCTACGCCATGGGTGACGCGGCCTCCAGCACGGTTGTCGTCGTGATGATCAATTCCTCTCGTTGTCGTCAGAATCGCGGCCTCGGGTGCGTGCTCGTGAGGATTTGAGTGCCAGGGCTCGGAAGTAGGCCCTGCGGGCGCTTTGGGCGCGTCGTGCGCGTTCGGCGATGGGCAGTGTTCCGTCGGGGTCGACCTGCTTGTCGAAGCGGTCCAGGGCGGCTTGGCGGGCTGGTGCGGTGCGGGCTGCGCGGTCTTCGGTGTTCTGCCATGAGGTGTGGGCGGCGATCTGGGATCGCAGGGTGCGCTGCGCTGGCGTCAATGAGTCCATGTTCCCAGCACATCGCATTCGTGGCACCGGTCCGCGAGCACCTGGTCGTGCTCAACCAGGCGTTGCCTATTGCTCGGTCAGGACTTGGTGGCAAGACTCGTTGCGCGCGTTGGTGGCTGGCTCAGGGCATCGTCTTCTCGATCAGTCACCAGAGGCGTTGGCCGTGGAGCGAGCCGAGGGTGTGTCCGACCTTGAGCCCCGGGATGCGGACGATGTAGACCGACCGCTTTCTGGCCTCGGCGACCGGGTTCTTGAAGCGCTGGAGGCGCAGTCGAGTCGTCGCAGTGCAGGCCAGTTCGGGCTTGGGGTCGAACTCGGGGACGAACGCGCGTATTCGAGCTCACCTCGATCTTTGTCCTGGTGCGCAGTGCGGCACCGTGCCCGGTGACGCGGGTATTGCGCTCGTGCTGCTTCGGGTCAGCGTCGGAAGGGGCGTCGGGGGTCGCGGCCGTCCATGTTGTTGAAGGGGGTGAACCAGGCCGCGGGGCGGTAGTCGCCCATGCCGATGGACTTGTTTTGTTCGGAGGCGGGGTCCTCGATGCCGTCGGTGTCGGGGTGGAAGAGGTCGAGGATGTCGGTGTCCTGAGTGAGGGCGTCCAAGAGCGTCTCCCAGTCGTGGTCGTCGGGGTGGGGTTCTCCGGTGGACTGGTAGGGGGTGATGATGCCGTCGGTGAGGGCGTCCTGGGCCCAGCGCAGGGCCAGGTGCAGGGCCATCTCCTCGGCGGGGTTGTGGGGTTGGGGCCAGTCGCCGTGTGCGAGGTCGGCGGCGAGGTCGTCGTAGGCGCGGGCGGCTTGGCGGCGCCAGATGGCGTCTTGGCGGTGGGTGATGCGCGGGTACTCGTCGAACAGGTGCCAGAAGTCGTCGTCGGTGACGGGGTCGTCACCGTGGTCGATGACGTCGTCGTAGGCCATGTCGGCGTAGAAGGTGAGGGCGCTGTGCAGGGCGTGGGCGGTGTGCGGGGTGACTTGGAAGCCGGAGCACGTGTCGCAGTCGTCGTCGCTGCCGCAGCGGCAGACCTCGAACAGGGCGTCGAAGTCCGGGCCCGTATTGACGGGGAACCCGTGCTCGTCGATCTCGACCGCGTCGCAACTGGCTTCCGACGGTTCCGCCCCGGGGTGGTCGATGACGGCCATCGGGTCGGTGAGCCACTGGACGGCGACGGCCAGGTCGGCGGTGACATTGGCGATGTACTCGTCGCGTTCCTGTTCCGGGGTGCGGTCAGGGCCGCCGGAGAACTCGGTGGCGGCGATCTGGGCGACGGCCTCCCGGGTCAACGACTCCGCGTCGACGACGTCGACCACCACGGTCATGTCGAGCTTGATCCTGCGCGCGGCGGGGTTCTGCTCCACCATGCCGGGCAGCGTAGGCCGTTCGAAAGCAGTGCCGCCGGGTCGGGACCAGGTGGCTGGCCCCGACCCGACGGCGTTGTTGTCATCGGTCGCGGATGCCGAGGCGTTTGTGTTCGGCGAGGGCGCGGGTGGCGGCGGCGATTGCGGCGTAGTGGTCGACCATGGTGCGTGTGGCCCAGCCGCAGATCTGCATGAGGCCGTTCTCGGAGCCGCCGTTGAGCAGCCAGTTGTGGGCGAAGGTGTGGCGGAACATGTGCGGGTAGAGGCTCGGGACGCCCGCGGCGTCGCCGAGGCGGTGGACCATGCTTTTGACTCCGGCGATGGTCAGGGGTTTGCGGCCGGTCTCGTCCAGCCAGAAGTACGGCAACCCCGCACCCGGCTTCTTCGAGCGGGCGCGGTCGTATTTGGACAGCGACCTCCCGGTGCGGTCGCCGAAGGTCACGATGCGTTCCTTGGCGCCTTTGCCGTGGACTTTGATGCGGTCCAGGCGCAGATCGACCTCCTCGGTGGTCAGGGTGGTCATCTCGGCGCAGCGCAGGGCGGTGTCGAGGAAGGTCTCGATCAGGGCCCGGTTGCGCAGGGATCGGAAGTCCTTGCCTGCGCATTCTGCGAGCAGGGCCTCGGTCTGGTCGTCGGTCAGAATCGGAGTGAGTTTCTTGCCCTTCTTGGGCAGGGTGAGTTTGGTGAACGGGGAGAACTCGATCTCGTCGTCCTCCTCAAGAAAGCGGAAGAACTGCTTGGTGACCTTGAACTTGTTCACCGCGGTCGAGTCCGACCGGGTGGAAATCATCCAGTAGATGTACTCCTGGATGTGTTCCTTGGTCACCGCGCACGGGTCCTCCGCTGCCGCTTCGATGTCGATGTCGGTGAAACGCGATTCCCAGTCCTCGGCCCATTCACGATGCGCTTCGCCCGCGTCCGCGTCCAGCGGGGCGCCCTGGGCCAACCAGTGGTAGAAGTTCGCCAACTGCACCACGCCGAGCTCATAGTTGTAGCGAGTGGACTTGGGCTTGTTGTTGCTCCGCAGCGACCGATCCCAGGCGATCACGTACCGTGACCATGTTGGGTTGATGGGCAGTGGGGGCTCGGGCTCGTAGGACATGTGCTCACCCTCAAGGTCAAGGTGGCACCGAGCTCTGTGCTCGGTGTGGAAGCACCGCCCAAGCACAGAAAAGAGGAGCCTCCACAGGTTCTCACCTGCGAAGACTCCTCTGGCCGTCGGGCTGACAGGATTCGAACCTGCGACCCCTTGACCCCCAGGCACTTTGCAGGGGCAACTACTTACGGCATATACCGCGCCTGACCTGCGCTACTCGTGCGTTGACGTCCGCAGACGTCCGCCGCCGTACCCCACGGTTGTCGCTCAGTTAGTCACTCAGAACGCGCACTGACGGTCCATGCTGGACAGTGTCTGAACAGGTGAAACGAGACGATACGCGCCGCTTCAAGTGCTCGCCCTGGGTATCGCCAGCGCGTACTTGTCGAGGCATCAAGTGAAGCCAGCCGGGACGCGCCTCACCGTTCCAGCACCCGTCGCCCACAGCTCTCACTCGGGCTGCCTGCCACGCAACAGCTCAAGGATGGCGTCCAGCTTTGCCCCATGCTCCGCCTGGCTGGTCGCGATCTCGGCAAGCCGGTTGCCCTGCCGCTTCTGCGTGGCCTCGATCGTCGCCAGCATCTCGTAGATCGACTGAACGTCGTTGTCGAGCTGTCGCACCTTGCGCTCAAGCTCCGCGGGACTCGTCATGACCAGGAAGCCTAGCCGCCCCCGCGCAGCCGCATCAGCGCGCCGCTCCCGGGTTGGGCTGGCTGTTCTCCCAGAGGCCGTAACGCCCGCGACCGCCGTAGCCCTGCTGATCACGGGGGTGGCGGGCGGGTTCGGTGGGGTTACGGGTACGACGTCCAGGCCGTTTGCGTCACCGTCACCCGACAACATTAGTTGCGGATACTTCGGTAACATCGGTAACTTTGGAGAGGTAATGCTGTCGATTCGAGAGGTTCCCTTCATGGAAGCGGACGCGACCATCGCCACTTGGCGGAAAGCGGCGGCAATCGTGCGGAGTATGCGGACACCTACACCACCTACCGACGACGGTGCCTGGAACACCGCGCTCGACCAGGCCGCAGCAGCGCTGGAGCGACACGCAGCCGAGCTGGAGCGCGGCGACACGCGGTTGCTTAGCCACTTGCAGGTGTTGTTCAACCAGCTTCAGACCGACCGAATCGCCACTGGTGAACTTCTACGGGAACTCGAAAAACGCGGAGTATCACCTGACGTGCCCTTGGATTCTCGGCGGTTGTCTCGGGAACTTGCACGTCATGGCATACGACCTGTCACATTCAAGATTGGCGAGTTGGCCGTAAAAGGATATGTAACCTACCCCACCAAGACCCAGATCGGTCTGGCCGCAGCATGGCGACAATATCTTGCGCCTCTGCCGGAAGTCGCTTCTGGTTCCTGAATCAGCGGGCGGGGGTTGGCTGTTCTCCCAGAGGTCGTAAACCCCGTAACCGCCGTAAACGCGCTGGTCACAGGGTTACGGGCCTGGCGGGTGGTTACGGGTGCGGCGCCCAGGTCGTTTCCGTCACCGCGGGGCCTGCCCCGGCCGGTTTACGGCCGCTGTGGGTTGCCCGTAACCGCCTGACGTGCGCGTTTACGGCGGTTACGGGCTTTACGGGCTTCCAGAGGGCAGGCAGCCGCCCGCCTGGTCGATCCTTGGGTCGTCCGCTCCCGGCCGGGTCGGGCTGGCTGTTCTCCCAGAGGTCGTAAACCCCGTAACCGCCGTAAACGCGCTGGTCACAGGGTTACGGGCCTGGCGGGTGGTTACGGGTGCGGCGCCCAGGTCGTTTCCGTCACCGCGGGGCCTGCCCCGGCCGGTTTACGGCCGCTGTGGGTTGCCCGTAACCGCCTGACGTGCGCGTTTACGGCGGTTACGGGCTTTACGGGCTTCCAGAGGGCAGGCAGCCGCCCGCCTGGAGTGTGTGGACACCCCTGGCTTTACAGGTCTCCGTCCTGCGGCTGAGTGCGCAGTTCGCGCATCCGCCGCCGGACGTCTTCGAGATCCCAACGGAAGTGACCTCCCAGGGTCACCTCGGCAGGTGTGAGCCACCCACGGCGGACGTACTCGGAGATGGTCTGTCGAGTGATCCCGAGTTCCGCTGCAAGTTCGCCGCTGGTGAGAAGACGCCTGCCACGACCGGCCGCGCTTAGCGAGCGTTGTTAGGGCAGTTATCAGTAGATCGAAGGTCGTTGCATGAGAGCGCCGGAGCCGCGTATCCGGCCGATAACTGTAGGGTCCGGCGCAAGTACTTCTGCCACTTTCACAAAACCTTTTTCCTCGTAATAGCTTTGCAGCGCAGGGTTTAGGCGGTGAACGTCGATCCTGAGCCATTTCTTACCCCGCTGGGCAGCTTCATTCGAGGCCCACTGGATGATTTGACCACCTATATCATTCCCCGCAGCAGCGCGCGCCACAGCCATTCGAAACAGGTACAACGCATTTTCGGGTCCGTCGGGCCAGCCGTGCGCATACTCAGGGTCGGCCAGTTCGGTGATGGTAAACGTTGCAATGGACTCATCGCTTGCACGGTCGATGGCAAGGAACGTCCGACCTTCGTTCACATACCGACGAATGCGATCAATTCGCCAGGTTGCGTCACCAGTGAACGACGAAGGCCACTGGTCGATCTTGCGCGCGTTAAGCCACTTGGCCGCTTCGTCAAGCAGCCCTAGAACGACGGGAAGTTCGTCCACTCGGGCTGGTCGGACTGCTATGTCAGTCATCTTCCTCTGTCCCATCGTCGACTGGCCCATGTCCCACGGGAAGTTCGTAACGCACAAACTGACGATCACCGGCAAATACAGAGACAAGCACACGAATCCGTCGTCCGGTGTCATCGACACCGATCCGCGCGTGCTCACCAACTGGTGTGCCAGCGGGAAGCGCAAGCAACTTTACTTCGTCGTCGCTGGGCATCCGTGACCGAATTTCATCAATGAACATTGCTTGGCGAATTCCGATCGAACGAATGATACCGCCTGGCATCGTGATGTCTCGCTCTATGAGAAGAGGGGCGACACCGTCAACCGTTCGGCTAGCCACGTCTTCCGGGAACCAGGAATCGGCAATCATTACTGGGACCCACTCGACCGATGGAGCCTTGCGCACTGACCTGATGCGCCGGCGACGTACCACACGTGAGTCCGGCCCGACGTCAAGCCAACGGGCAACGTTCGCTGTTGCGGCACGCGTAGTCACGGTGACCTGCTGACGCCCTTCCCATCCTTGACTCTCGACGTCGTTCAACCACTGGTCCACGCCGCGAACTTCGTCGTCGCGGTAGCCCAGCTCGAACTTCGACGCATCGAAGTGGATCTCCAGGGGCCGACGAACCGTTCGGCCGAGACTTCCGGCCCCGGCTGCGATCAGCCCCGCCTGCTCCAAACGGGTGAGAGCGGTCCGCACGGTTTGCCGAGACATGCGGTACCGCCCTGCAAGGTCCCGTTCAGTTGGCACTTGGTCTCCAGGGGCAAGTTTCCCCAGCTCAATGGCATTGCGAAGTTCGTTGTAGATGACCTGCCACCTGGTCTGACCGTCCACGTCACTGCCTTCCAGTCGACCGCTTTGGTTCGCTTGGATCGTACCAAGGGGTTGCATCTCCTGCGCGATGGTGCGTATGGTCCGTACCAAGCGGACCAAGACGGTCAGCGGTGAAGGAACCGGGTCGCGAACTGGCCCGTAATACAACTCAATCTCGCTGTGCGAGCGGCACTCATGTGTCGTCAGGTGGTCGTCCTTAGTGGTAGGACCATTGCGCACGACGTTCCCGAGGTAGCCCGCAAGTTGGGAGCCGAGGGTGGCAAATCGTCTTGCATGCGCAATCACTACATGAGATAAGGCCCTGGGAGCGGGGCTTCATATGGTGTATTCAGTGCACCCTTTTTCCGGTGGGAGAAGGGTGTGCCGAAGGCCCGCCTGGCGTGTGTTTGGCCAGGTCAGGGCTGTTTTGCGGCCTTGGTGGTGCCGTCGCTGTGAGCGGCGCGCCACCAGGCCGCCTTTTCGTTTTCCCGATTTCTACTCAGGAGGTGTTGTGATGTCTGGATCGACTGTTGGTGAGTCGTCGTCGCCGGTCGAGTGGTCGACGGTGAGCGTTTTGCGTTTGTCGGAGGAACGTGCGGCGGCGGGCTATCTGGCCGCCAGGAAGGCGCTGGTGGCAGCGGGGACGCGGGTGGTGTCGCTGGGCCGGTTGGTCGCGGAGCACCCGGGGCGGGCGGACTACCGCGAAGCGTGGTTCGCCGCGCGGGCCGCGCAGACGGCGGCGCTGGACCGCGTCGAGATCGCCTACGGCCGGTGGCAGCGAGCGCAGCTGCGCACCGATGCCGCGTGGACCGCCACGTCCGGCCGCGCTGCGGCCTGACCTCATCCTCTGATCGGAAGGAACCTTTTCGATGTACCTGGACTATTTCCCGGACGGGCTGACCGAATCCCTGGTGGACGTCCTGATCGCGGAGACGCTGGAGCGGGTCGAGCCGGTGGGGCAGGTGCCGCCGCTGTTCGCCGACCGTGACGCGGAGATCCGCCGGGAGCGGCGCCGGGCGTCGCGGGCCGCGGCGCGGGTCGTGCGGGTTCTGCCGCTGGTCGCCCGCGTGGCCGCCGCTGTCGAGAGTGAGGCGGCATGATGAGCGGCGTTGCTGAGCGGCTGGCTGTTACACACGAGCAGGCGCGGGACGAGTTGCGGCGGGCGGATGCGAAGGCCACCACGTTGTTGTCGCTGGTGGGCGCCGCGCTGGCCGGGGTGATCGCGTTGTCGGGCCGGTCGCTGCCGATCGCGGCGTCGGTGACGTTGTGGGTCTCGGCCGCGCCGATCCTGGTGTCGGTGCTGCTGCTGCTCTCGGCGATCCGGCCGCGGCTGGGTCCGACCGAGCCCGCCCCGGGGACGTGGCTCTACGCCGCGGCGTTCGGCCCGTCCGCGCTGCTGAAATCACTCGCCGACGAGAACGAGTCGGCGATGTCGCGGGCGGTGCACGCCTGCGAGTTGGGCGTGATCGCCCAGGCGAAGTACGACCGCATCCGGCGGGCGGTGGGGCTGCTGGTCCTGGGCCTGGGCGTCCTGGTCCTCGCTCTGGTGCTGTCGGTGGTGGCCCGATGAGCGTGACCCGAATCCCGAACCCAGTCGGCACCCGGCTGCTCTGCCCCAACGGATGCGGGCTGCTGACCGTGGAGGCTGAGCTGCACGGCCAGGTCGTGCGGGTGCACTGCGGCACTTTCTCCCCGTCCTGCCCCACCACCGCCGCCGCGGCTGTGCCCGCGCAGCGGCGCGCGGCCTGACCCCGGAAGGAGGTAGCCGCCATGACCCGGCTGCTGCTCACGCTGCTGGTGCTCGTGTTCTGCGAGCAGTGCCCGGCATCGAATGCGGGGACTGAACAGCCGCGTCCCACCGCCTGGACCCCCGAAGGAGATCGGTATGAGCGACCCGAACACCGACGACCGGAGCACCGAGGACGGACACAAGCACTCGGCCGAGTGCTGGGAAATGGTGCCCATCTGCTCCGAGAACCACACGCACAACTGGATCAGCTGCACGCGCAGCGCCAGGACGTGCGGCCACTGACCACCATCGACTCAGCCACTGTCCGGAAAGGACCGATGATGACACGCCGATGGGACGGGGAGCCCGAGACTCCTGCGGACACCCGAACCCCACAGCAGGACACCCGGTCTGGCGCTCACTCCGCCAAGAACGTTCGCCAGACCGGGCTTCCGAACCGCCACGACATCACAGGAAGTGGAGGCCGCCCGATGGTATCGACCGAGGGTTTCACCCACAGCGCGACGCCGGACACCACCGTGTCCGGTCTGCTGGTGGCGCTGGCGCGCCACCTCGACACCCACCGCGAGCTGCCCGAACTGACGAGCGCGACCGTCGTCAGGTACGCGACGCCGTCGCGGGTGCAGGCCCAGCTCGACTCCGACACGCGGCTGCCCAAGGTCGCCGCCGGGCTGTTGTCCTGGGCGGGCACCCTGGCCGAGGCCGCCGCGTTCGCGTGGCGGACGGACTACTCGACGCACCTGGAGGTCACCGGGCGGCTGCCCGAGGGCGCTGAGGTGCTGGTCTACACCGGTGTCGACACCGGTGTGCTGCCCGACCTGGCGGTGGGCGCCCGGGTGCCGCTGCCCTGGGCCACGCTGCACGCCTGGGCCGCCCTGCCCGCGTCCTCGCGCGGGGGTGCGGCATGAGCACCGGCGACGACCCGATGCGGGTGGTGTACCGGGACCGGGCGCACCTGATCGCCCTGCTGGCGACGGTGTTCCCGGCCCGGGTGGAGACCGACCCGGCCCCCGACCGGGCGGACTGCTCCGCAGTGGTGGTGCTGGAGCTGCCGACCGGGCAGGTGTCCTGGCACGTCCACGACGAGGACCTGAGCACCGCCCTGTTCGGGCACCTGCCGATGTCCTGGGACACCGCCAGCTGGGACGGGCACAGCGTCGCGGACAAGCACGCCCGGATCACCGCGCAGATCACTGCGGTGACCGGCCCGGACACGGCGGCGTCGCTGTGTCTGACCGCCCGGTGCGGGACCTGCGAGACCCCGCTGTCCTGGGCGCGCGACGAGCACCCGGCGCACTTCCCCACCCCTGGGCACCTGATCGCCCTGGCACGCACCTGGGGATGGCAGCGCAACACCGTCGCCGGGGGCTGGACGTGTGACCTGTGCGTGGCCCGCGCGACCTGCGCCGAGCACGGGCACAAGACCGATCCCGAGCTGCCGACCTACCCGTGGTGCGTGCGTTGCGGCGACCGCATCCGCCCGGCTGCCGGGCAGGGTGGGGGTGCGGCATGAGCGCCACGACGACGGTGATCAGCGCCGCGCATTTCCCGACGCCGGATCTCGCGGTGCGGGCCGGGGTCGACGTGCGGCGGGTGCGTGGGTTCGCGCACGAGCAGGCCACGGCCGCGCGGGACATCCACGGGTGGCTGTCGGACTCGGGTCTGGGTCGCTCGGTCGGCGAGCGGACGGCGGCGGTGAAGACCGCCTACGCCCAGGCGGTGACCTGGCGCTACCGGCTGGCCCAGGCCGGGGCGATCGTCGGGGGTGTGGGCGCGGTCGACGGCGGCGACGCCGAGCGGTTCCGCACCCCGATCACCGACACCGCCCCGAATGTGGACCGGATCGGCCCGGTCGGACGGTTCCGCGACGGGTCGGCCTGGGACCCTGATGCCCGCGCCTACCTTGGCGGCACGGAGACCCCGGCCAGCCTGGTCACCGCCGCCTACGGGCGGGCAGCCCTGGCCAGGTTCGAGGCCGAAGCACCCGAGGCGGACGTGCTCGACAACCTCGTGCGCCTGCCCTTCCACAGCCGCCCGGTGTTCGGCAACCGGCTCCTGCGCGGCGCCGCTGCCGTGGTAGCGGGGCGGGGGCTGGCCGAGCGGGTCGCTGCCCGTGGTCTGGACGCGTCCCGGATGGAGATCGGTGGTGACCCGGTCTACGTCGTGACCGCAGCCGCGGCCGACCGCGATCGTATCCGGGCCAACATGTTCGCCCTGCTCGCCGACCACCACATCGACCTGTCGACCTGGTGGCAGGCGGTCTACCTCGCCTACCAAGCCCCGATGTGCAAGAAGGGCAGCGACGCGGTCAACAGGGTGTTCCTGGCCGCTGTCGCCGCCTGGCGGCTCGACCACTGCCCGACCATCCCGCAGGACGTCGACCTGCGTGCCATGGTCCTCGGGCAGAGCGCCGCGACCACGCTCCCGCACGTGTGTGGGAGGGCGGCATGAGCAAGAAAGCGCCTGCGGGCGGGATGAGCGAGCAGGACGTGCAGCGGTTCGCGTTGGCCTATCACGAGGCCGCGCACGCGGTGGTGCACGCGATGTTCGGCGGTCACGTGGTGGACGTGCGGATCAGCCGCGGCTGGTTCTCCGGTTGCTACAAGGGCAGGGCGCGGATCACCGGTGAGGTGGTCCCGACCGAGGAAGCGGCGCACCTGCTGGCCGGTGGGATCGCGATGGCCCGCTGGCTGGAGGACAACACCGACATGAGCGCTTCCGCTGCGCGGCGCAAGGGGCGCGAGTCCGCGCAGGGTGACCTGAGCGACCTCAAGGCGTTGCGACGCAAGTACAAGGACGACGCCCCGACCGAGAAGGCCGCGCAACGGTTCGCCGAGGAACTGGTGAACCGCCACTGGTCGCGGATCAGCGCGGTCGCCGAACGGCTCGCGGCCAAAGGCCGGTTGTCCGGGGCCGACGTGCGTCGTCTCGCGGGCGCTCCCGCAGTCAAGAAGACCAGGAAGGGGGCCGCGTGATGGACACGGAACACAAGCACAGCAGGGCCTCGCGTGTGGACAGGTTGGCGGCCGAGGCAGCGGACGCGGCGCGGGTGCGGGCGTTGACCACGGACCCGGATGTGATCGCGTTGCGGGTGGAGAAGGTCCGAGCGCAGGTGGATGGGTTGGTGTGGGCGGGAATCCTGTTGGGGTTGGCGTTCACGATGGTCAACGTGCAGCAGTTCGCCGCCGGAGCCGCGGTGGCGTGGTCGCTGGCCTGGTGCGCGGCGTGGCTGCTGGACCCGATGGTGTCGCTGGTGCTGATCGCGGTGTTGCGGGCCGAGCAGGTGACCGCCCGGTGGCAGGTGCCGGAGACCGGGCCGTGGGCGAGCAGGACGAAGTGGTTCGCGTTCGCCGCCACGTACACGATGAACACCTGGGAGTCCTGGGCGCATGTGGACCCTGCGGGGATCGTGCTGCATTCGGTGCCCCCGATCCTGGTGCTCGCGGCGGCGGAGGCGGGGCCGTATCTGCGGGACCGGCTGACCGAAGCGGTGCTGGTGGCCGCCGTCCGTGACGCAGGCACCACCGCCACGGCGGTGACGCAACCGGTTCCCCAGCAGGGCATCGCCGCCCCCGGGCAGGCGGCGGACACCACGGCCGACCCCGCCGGGTCCGGTGCTGCGGGCGCGGTCGTGGGCGGGTCTGCTCCCGTTCAGGAATCCAAGGCCGTCCCGGTTCGTGAACGGCGTCCTGCGGCGCGCACGGCCGCCCGCAAGGGCAAGCCGGTGAACGCCCGGGTGCCCGCCCGCCGCAAGCTGCTGGCCGACTACGTGGCCGAAGCCCGTGCCGCCTACGGGCCGGGGGTGAACGTGACCCCGGCGTGGGTGCGGGAGGTCACCGACTGCTCGCGTGGGCTGTCCACCAAGGTCGCCCACCAACTACGCGTTGACCTCGACACCGCAGCCCACGACACCACACCCCTAGGCCTGGCCGAAGACGACAGGAGGGCCGCGTGATGGCCGGGGCCTATTGCCGGTACTGCGGTCACCGTTGCTTCGTCTGGCGGGTGCTGCCGGGCCGTTCATGGTCGGGCCACATGGCCACCTGCCCAGGCGGCATGGCCCACGACCGCCGCGCGATCGGCCACGACCACACCACGGCGGTCAACCCACTACTAGGAAAGGAGGTGCGCACGCCATGAACGCCGACGCGAGCAACCAGCCCGATCCCGTGAACAGCGCCGATGACGCGTTCGTGAACGGTCAGGGCAACGCAGCCGGGCCGGGGGAGATCGGCGGGCGAGTGATCCCGCTGCGCCCCGGCACCCGATCCGCCGACAGCGTTCACCGCGCGTCGGAGATCGGTTGGGGCACGCAGGTCGAGCCGGTTCCGGTGAACGGTGAAGTCCTGTCCCCGGGCGAGTCCGCGGAGTTGGACCGGCGCCTGCCCAACGGGCCGGTGCGCGACGCGGGACCGGTGCGGCTGCTCCCGGCGGTGCGGGGCGCGGTGACCGCGGTGACGAAGGCAGCGCACAACCCCAAGACGATGGTGGTGATCAGGGTGACGGTGTTGACGTTGCAGGGTGGCAAGTCGTGGGCGCTGCGGGCCTATGACGCGGGCACGATGGGCGTGTACCGCCGCCAGATCCGGGCGGCGGAGGCCGCGGGGGACATGGAGGGCCTGCGGGACTGGACCGAGCGCCGGGAGGCGGCGATCGTGGCCCGGCACCAGCGGTTCATGGATCTGCCGAAACTGGCGTTCGGTGTGGTGAAGGTGGTCATCGGGTCGCTGGTCGGGCTGATCGTGACCATCGTCGTGGTCGCGGCGGTGGTGCACGTGTCCGGGGCGGGCACGTTCGCCGGGGTGGTCGACGGGGTGCTGGACTTCGTGCGGTTCATGGTCTGGCTGGTCACCGCCGCGTGGACCCCGGTGCTGCTCGGAGCGCCGCTGGCGGTGCTCTACGGGGCCTACCGGGAGGGGCGGCGTCGGGGGACCGCGCCGCGGTGGTTGGCCACCTCCGCTGAGTCCGATGTGGACTTGATGATCGATGAGACCACGGTCGCCGCCGCGCTCGCGGCGTTGCGGATTCCGCAGGTCACCCAGTACCTCAAGGGTGGGTCGCCGTTGCAGTACCTGACTCCGTTGCGGGTGGACGGTCGCGGCACGCACTGCGTGATCCGACTGCCTGCCGGGGTGACCGCGGACAAGGTCGCCCGCCGTCGCGCCGACCTGGCCGCCGGGTTGCACCGGTTGGCCAAGGAGGTCTACCCGTCGACCGGCAGCGAGGAAGGCATCCTGGATCTGTGGATCGCGGACAAGGGCGCGCTGGCCGCGGGGGCGGGGGAGTACCCGCTGCTGGAAGAGGGCCTGGTGGACGTGTTCAAGGGCGTCCCGTTCGGACGGTCGCTGCGGGGTGAGCCGATCCTCGCCCCGGTGATGGAGCGCAACACGATCGTCGGTGGGATGCCTGGTCAGGGCAAGTCGTCCGGGGCGCGGGTCATCATGGCCGGTGCCGCGCTGGACCCGACCGCGGAGCTGCGGATCTGGGTTCCCGACGCGAACTTCGACTTCGAGGTGTTCAAGCCGCGGTGCTCCCGCTACGTGATGGGCGCCGAGGACGAGCGGATCGGCGAGATCCTGGAGCAGTTGCGTGAGCTGCACGCCGAGGTGCAGCACCGCGGCGCGATCCTGGTCGAGCACGAGGAACCGCAGGTCAACCGCAAGCTGGCTTCCGCCGGGATCGGGCTGCACCCGCTGTTCTGCCTGCTGGAAGAGGCCCACGTCGCCATCCAGCACCCCGAGTACGGCACGGAGATCGCGAAACTGCTGGTCGACATCGTCCGGTTGGGCCGCAAGCGCGGAATCCACGTGATCGTGTCCACTCAGGCTCCGACCAAGGACAGCATGCCCAGGGACGTGACCCGCAACTGCTCCAACGGGATCGCGTTCGCCGTGGGCGACCACGTCGCCAACGACGCCCTGCTCGGACAGGGGGCCTACGCCGCCGGGCACCGCGCCACCGAGTTGATCCCGGGCACCGACCGGGGCACCGCGGTGGTCAAGGGCTTCGCCGGGGAATCCCGGTCGCAGCTCGCACAGGCGTACTTCCTGTCCGTGGCCAAGGGAAACGACCAGGTCACCCCGATCATCGAGCGGGCACTGGCCGCGATCCGCGCGACCGGTCGTGTCCCCGGTGCCGACCGGCCCGCGCCACAGGGCGAGACCAACCGTGACCTGCTCGAAGACCTCGACACGGTGCTGGGCGACGACCCGGTCCGCGCCGCGGACGTGCCCGCCCTGCTGTCCCGTCTCGCCCCCGGATGGGCGCCCTACCGCACCCTGACCGGCAAGGCGCTGGTCGCCGAACTCGCAGCCCAGGGCGTCAAAGTGCCCTCCACCGGCAACAAGTACCCCGTCGACCCGGTCACCGTGCGTGAGGCCCTGGCCAAGCGTGCCACCGCCGACCTCGACGGCGACGACTGAACCCGGACACCACCGAAGTTAGGTCGGGCCGCCCACCCGACACGGCCGAAAACACTCCCGACCAGCGGGTTCCACGGCCCGACCTAACTCGGTTCACCACCTAACTTTCCCCAGCTCACCACCCGAATCGCACACCTAACCCCGGAAGTTAGGAACCTAACTCGATCCCGGCGACCTAACTCGACCGCCGAACCGCTTCCAGTCCACAAGCGACACCCGCCCCAGGTGCCCGCCACGGCACCCCCAACCCACCCCGCGACTACTCAATGTAATCATCGGAAGGGGATGTGACACGTTATGTGCCGTTCACATCGACGTTGCCCCGGCAGCGGCACGGCTCGCCACAGAGCCCTCAACTCCGCGAACAAGCAGGTCCAACGAGCCCGCAAAGCCCTGGGCGCTGCCCGCGACCACGGCGACACCGCCGCCGTCGAAGCCGCCGAGCAGCGACTGGCCGCCGCGAAGCAGCACGTGGCCGAGGTTCACGCCCGACACCCCAAGCCAGAGGGGGGACACGACACCGCCGACACCCGGCAGTCCCAGAACGACACCACACGGTCCAAGCAGGACCAGCCCGCCGCCAAACGGTCCCGGTCCGGTGCCAAGCGGTCCCGGCAGGCCAAACCCGATCCCAAGCGGCCCCAGCCCAGCACCACACGGGCCAAGCCAGATGCCAAACAGTCTGGTGCCAAGCAGTCCGAGTCCGCTCCCACGCGGTCACAGCAGGACCGGTCCGATGCCGGGAAGGGCGCTGCCAAGGTGAAGCGCCCCGAGGACGACAAGCCCCGCAGTGACAAGAGCCGCCCCGACATGCGCCGGGAAGGGGACACGACAGGCCGCGCAAGTTCGCGCGTGGCCGACGTCGACCACACCGCCGGGAAACCCGCCGAACCCGCTGGTGGCACGCCCGGCCGCCCCAGGCGCGACGAGCCCGGACCGCGCACCACCGACAACACCCCTTCCGGTGGCGTCCGCGTCCCCACCACGGCCGAGGCCGACCCCACCAGCAGCACCGACGACACCGGTAGCAGTCGGCGACGCGCTGAGCACGTCGAGACCACCCGCAGCGGCGGCACCGGCCGGAGCAGCGAGAACAACGCCGGACCCGTCACCGGACACGGCGGTGGGGTTCACAGCGGGGACACGACAGACCGACAGGACACCGAGCAGGCCGAACACACCCGCAGCGGCGGGACCGGCCGAATCAGCGGGAACAACAACATCGTCATCACCGGAGACCGCCGCGAAGTCCGGATCGGGGACACGACAGACCAGGGCGCCGCGCGCACCGGGAACACCCGCAGCGGCGACACCGGCGACGTCAGCGGCACCGGCAACATCACCATCGACGGCACCGGCCGAGTCAGCGGAGACACCCACGGCTCGGTCCACATCGGACCGGACGGTTCGATCCACATCGGCCGCACCGGGACCGCAGACCCGAGCGGGGACACGACATACGCCCGAGTGGCCCGCGAAGCGCAACGGCTGGCACGAGAAGCGCGACGGGCGGCACGGGAAGCGCATCGGTCCACCTGGGCGGCGGCCCGGTCGGCCGCCCAGGGCCACGCACCCGGCCAGGAAAACGCACCCGGGCAGGACGTGGTCGGTGACGGGAACGTCACCGTCACCGACCAGGCAGGCGACATCGTCGGCGACCACAACATCAACCTCACCGGCAGCGGCGGCGAAGTCTGGGTCAACGGCCGCCGCATCCGATGACCACCGCGCCCGCTGCTCAACGCGGGGACACGACATCCCCTGTCCTAGTGCCCGTCCCGGCACAACGCCACCCACCATCCACAGGAGACAGAACCGATGGACAACACATCCCACACGCGGGTCGGTGAGTCGGTGGTGATCACCGCTGACACCGTCGTCATCGGCCACCGGGACGCAGTCGCGCACGTGTTGCTCGTGCGCCGCGCCCACGCCCCCTACGCGGGCCGCTGGGCACTGCCCGGGGGCCATGTCGACGGCCCCGGCGAACCGTTCGACACCGCCGCGCGCCGGGAGCTGCGGGAGGAAACCGGGCTCGACGTTCCGCCGGAGGCCGTGCACCGCGTCGCCGTCTACGACTGGGCCACCCCCACCCGCCGCTACCTCACCGTCGCCCACTGCGTCCACCTGGCCACCACCCCGGCGGTGCGGGGCGGAGACGACGCCGACGCCGCCCACTGGGAACCGCTGATCACCGCCGTGCACCTGCCGTTGGCCTTCGACCACAACCTGATCCTCGCCGATGCCCTGCGCTGGCTCGGAATCCCCGGAATCCCCACCGCAGACGGCGACCGCACAGGCGTCATCCGCGCGGCCTGGCCCACCCACCCCACCCCCACCGCCGACTAGCCGCCGGGCGGCGCGGGGACACGACACCCCCTTTCCCCGCGCCGCCTTCCTTCCCGCTGTCACACGAGAGGCGATTCTCTTGCCTACCCTCTACGGCCTCCTGACCGCCGTCCTGGCCCTGCTCGGCGCACTCGGTGGCGCGTGGCTCACCAGCCGCGCCCACGCCGCCCACGCCCGCACCCACGCCGCCCTGCAATTCACCTCCACCCAGGTGCAAACCGTGATCAAGGCAGCGGCCCAGCTGCTCACGATCCTCGACCGGCACCGCAGCAACATGGAATACCTGGAGGAATCACGCGGCAACAACCCCGATGAGCAGCAGCACTGGCAACGGGAAGTCGAGTCCAGCCGCGACGCCATGAACGAACCGCTCCTGCTCGTGTGCTGCCTCATGCCAGGGGTCGCCCACACCGCCGAGGCAGCCGTCACCGCTGCCTACGCCATGCACAACACCGGCACGCACAGCACCGACACGACCAAAGCCGGAACCCTCGAACACGCCACCCTCGCAGCCAAAACAGCAGCCAACACCTACAAAAACGCCGTCATAGCCACGGTGCACAGCCTGCGCGTCGGCGACAGCCCGGTCCCCCTCGTCACCGAGGCCCAGCCCGAAGCATCCACCAGCACCCCCATCGACTAGCCGCAGGGGCGGCGCGGGGACACGACACCCTTTTGCCCCCGCGCCTCCCTTTGCCAGCAACCGAAGCTCCACAGGAGACAGTGCCCATGAGCAGCCAGTGGCCCGACCCCACCGACCCGCACGCAATCCGCGCCCACCTCGACGCCCACCGAGCCTCACCGGTCGCGGTCCGGTCCTGGGCAGGCCGGATGGTGACCGACCGCGCCGACCACGGCCCGGTTCCCCCGCTGGGCGGCCCAGCCTGGCAGGCGCTGCCCGACACCGACCCCCGCAAGCTCCACTCCGCGCTGATCGCCGCCGTGGCCTGGGTGGACGAGAACACCCCCGCCGCGATCAGCGCCCGCGTGTGGGCCGAGCAGGTCGCCGTCGAGCGCGCCACCCTCGACAGGCTCAAGGACGCCGCCCGAGACGCCCACACCGCGATGCACCGGCACGGCGGGTTCCAGTCCTGGATCAGCCACGCCGAACTCACCCGCCGCCGCACCACGTTCACCACCGACCCGCGCACCCCCGAACAGATCCGCGCCGCCGCGTACACGTCCTGGGGCCTGCGCCCCACCACTGAGAACCACACGAGGGCAGCATGATCACCCTGGCACTGCCGGACCCGTGCGTGGTCGTGATGCTCGGTGCCCCAGGAGCGGGCAAGACCACCCTGTCCGCCCGCCTGACCGCCGCTCACCCGAACGCCGCTGTGTTGTCCTATGCGGACTGCCGCCGGGAACTGACCGGCGACGAGACCGACCAGACGGTCAACGAGCAAGTGAAGGCGCTGATCCGGGGGCGGCTGGCCGCCCGGTGCGCCAGCGGGCTGACGACGGTGGTCGACGGCACCCACACCCTGCCCCACCGCCGCACCTGCCTGGTCGAGATTGCCGCCGCGCACGGGCTTCCCGCGGTCGCGGTGGTCCTGGACGTCGACCTGGTGGTGTGCCTGGCCAACCAGTTCCGCCGCGCCCGCCGCGAACCACCCGGGCACGTCGCCGACCTCCACACCGAACTCACCCGGCACCTGCCGCACCTGCACCGTGAGGGATTCGCCCAGATCCACATCCTGCGCGCGGTGCCCACCACGCCCGAACCCCGGCACCACCACACCATGGCGGGGAGGGCGGCATGAGCGGCTACGCCTGGACTGACCCGTACAGCGACGTCGTGCTCCTGCGCGGCGGACCACGACCCCACCGCGGGTTCTTCTACGCCGACTGGCTCGCCACCCGCGCCGCGTCCCGCCGGATGCGTTGCCCGCTGGGCGACTACGGCGGCTGGTCACGTCGCTACGCGCCCACCACCGACACCCACACCGACGAGCACGGCCGCACCACCCGCGTCTGGGAACACATCGACCCCGGTCAGTGGGGCCGCTGGGGCCGTGAATACCTCACCCCTGACGAGGAACTGCCCGCGGCGCGTTTTCGCACCGGGAGGGCGGCATGAGCATCGCGGTCACCGCCCCGCTATGGCCGGAGGACCCGTCCCCGGTCGTGGATCCGTTGCGGCCCGGAACTGTGGACCCGACTCCGGACGAGGTGGTCGCCGCGCTTTCGCCCGCCGACCGGCGGTGTCGGGTGTTGGCTTTGGTGGAGCAGGCCCACAGCATCCTGGCCGAGGCTTTGGCAGAGCACGCCGGGGGCAGGGAGATCGTCGGGGTGTGCCTGCTGTGGTCCGGTGGCAACGACTCCAACGTCCTGGCCCATCTGATGCGCTCGCACGCCACTCATGTGGTGCACGCCAACACCGGCATCGGCATCGAGCAGACCCGCAGGCACGTGCGCGAGACCGCCGCCGCGTGGGGGCTGCCGTTGATCGAGAAACACCCCCCACCCGGAAGCACCTACCGCGACTACGTCCTCAAGCACGGATTTCCCGGGCCGGGCCAGCACTACCGCATGTACCAGCGCCTCAAGGAACGCGCCCTGCGCCAGGCACGGGCCGAGCTGGTCGGCAACGGCCACCGCCAGCGGGTGGTGTTCCTCGCCGGGCGCCGCCGCGCGGAGTCCGCCCGCCGCGCCGGGCAAGGCGACCGGCCCCCGATCCCGTTGCACGAGCGCGAGGACTCGGTCATCTGGGTCTCCCCGATCGCGATGTGGACCAAGCTCGACCTGAACACCTACCGGTCCATGCACCCCGACGTGCCCCACAACGAGGTCTGCGACCACCTGCACATGTCCGGCGAATGCCTCTGCGGGTCCTTCGCCAAGCCCGGCGAACTCGACCAGATCCGGGACTTCTACCCCGACACCGCAACCCAGATCGACACCCTCGCCGCCGAAGCCCGCGCCGCAGGCGTGCCCGAACCCCGATGCCGCTGGGGCTGGGGAGCAACCCGTGGCAGCCCGGTCCCCGCCGATCAGCCCCTCGGGCGGCTGTGCACCTCCTGCACCGCCCCCCAACTCGCCATCCTGCCCGGCCCGGAACCAGGAGACACCATGACCGCGCCCACCCCCAACCCACCCGCTGCCACCACCGAGCAGGCGAACCGGGACCGCTCGCCCACGCCTTTGCGAGCAGTCCCGGACCCGACACCTAGCACTCTGGACGGGGCCGTGGTGCTCGATTCCGTGCGGGACTTCGTGTCGCGGTTCAGCGCGTTCCCTTCAGAGCACTGCGCGCCCATGCTCGCGCTTTGGTACGCGCACACGTGGGTCGCCGACGCCTTTTACATCACGCCCCGGCTGATCCTGTCCTCACCTGAGCCGGGGTCGGGCAAGACGCGTGTGTTGGAGATCGCGCAGCACCTCACCAAGGAACCGGAGATGACCGCGGGCGGTTCGGCAGCCGCGCTGGTTCGGATGGTGGCGGCCGGGCCGATCACGGTCCTGATGGACGAGGTGGATGCCATTTTCGGCGCGGGCGGCTCTGGCAACGAGGAAGTCCGCCAGATGCTCAACCTCGGGTACAAGCGCAGCGCGACAGTGCCGAAGACGAAAGGGGACCCGGGGACCGGGTTCACCGTGGAACGTCTCCCGATTTTCGCGCCTACGGCGTTGGCGGGGCTCGCAGGGCGGATGCCCGACACGATCACCACCCGCGCCATCACCATTCACCTGCGTAGGCGTCGCCAGGACGAACACGTGGAGGCGTACCGGGAATCGAAGGTCATTCGGCAGTCCGAACCGATTCGCGAAGCGCTGAGTACCTGGTTGAACGGAATGGGGGACAGGCTGGTCGAAGCCGAACCCGAGATGCCGCCCGGTGTTGACGATCGACCAGCCGAAATCTGGGAACCGCTCCTGGCCATCGCCGAACTGGCGGGTGGGCACTGGCCGACCACGGCGCGAGCCGCGTGCAGCCACTTCGTGTTCGGCCAGAAGACCACGCCCTCACTCGGCGTTCGCCTGCTGTCCGACCTGCGCGACTTGTTCGCTGCGGAACGCACCGACCGAATGCACACCAGCGACATCCTGGCACGCCTGCGCGCGATCGAGGACTCGCCATGGCCCGACCTGGGTGGCAAACCGCTCGACGCGCAGCGGCTCGCCAAAGAAATGAGCCTCTACCAGGTTGCGCCAATGACCTTCAAGCACAACAACACCAACGCGAAAGGCTACGTCACTTTCCCCACGGACACCCAGGTCACCCAGGTTGGCCTGGCGGACGCGTGGGCGCGTTATCTGCCCGTCAACACCGATCAGTCGAGTTCCGGAAACTAGGGGGACTGGTGAGCGACGCAAACACGGTCATCGAACTGACCAAATACCTCTACAAGGTTCCCGAGGCAATGAGGTTGCTGTCCCTCGGGCGCAGCACCTTCTACGAGCAGATGAGGGCCGGACGGATCAAGTTCGTCAAGCAGGGCAACGCCACCCTCATTCCGGCGTCCGCGATCCGGGCCTACGTCGCGTTGTTGGAGAAGGAAGCGGAGGTGCACTATGACAAAACGGCGTAGCCGCGGGGACGGCGGTCTGCACTGGGACGAGAAGCGCCAACGGTGGATCGCCACCGCGACCATCGGATACAACGCCAAGGGCAAGCGGATCACCCGCAAGGCCAGCGGTAGGACCAAGACCGAGGCCAAGGACAAGCTCAAGGAAATCCTCCGCGACCTTGACGACGGGTTGGCCATCGCGCCGCACGGCTACACCGTCACGGAGGCCGTGACCACGTGGCTGAAATACGGACTTCGTGGGCGCGATCCGGAGACGGTGAAGAACTACCGCTACCAGGTCGAAGGGCACATCATCCCGAACTTGGGAGCCCGGAAGCTGCGAGAGCTGTCCGCCGACGAGGTGGACGAGTTCTTCACCGAGTTGTCCCTGACCTTGTCCACGCGGACGCTGCGGTTGATCTACTCGATCCTGAACCGCTCGGTGCGGATGGCGCAGGCCCGGGACAAGGTCAAGCGCAACGTCGTGGCGTTGTGCGACGTACCGCCCGGCCAGGACGGGCGCCCGTCGAAAGCCCTCACACTGGAACAGGTCGAGGCGGTACTGGACGCGTCCGAGAGCACGCCCATGCACGCCTACATCGTGCTGTCGCTGCTGATCGGCGCGCGGACCGAGGAACTGCGCGCACTGGTCTGGGACGAGGTGGACCTCATCGGCAAGCCGGACGCCGAACCGGTCGTGTTGCCGTCGATCTCGGTGTTGCGGTCGGTGCGCCGTGACGGCGACACCAAGACCAGCAAGTCACGACGGACGTTGGCCATGCCGACGCGGTGCGTCGACGCGCTCAAGGCGCACTGCGTGCACCAGGACGCCCGACGCAAGCTCGCGGGCAACCGCTGGCAGGAACACGGCCTGGTGTTCGCCTCCGAGGTAGGTACCCCGCTGGACTCCCACAACGTCCGGCGCGCGTTCCGACGCGTGCTCAAGGCCGCGGGGCTCGACCCGAAGGACTGGACACCCCGGGAAATGCGGCACAGCTTCGTGTCGGTGCTGTCCGCTTCCGGCGTGCGGATCGAGGACATCGCGCGACTGGTGGGCCACAGCGGCACAGCGGTCACCGAGACGGTCTACCGCCACCAGATCGTCCCCGTCATGGTCGAAGCCGCCACCGCGATGGACGACATCTTCCCGACAGACCGCACGGACAAGCGCCTCGCGGCATGGCGAAGCCTCACCGAGGAACAGCAGGAGGCCATGCGCGTACTCGCCCGGACCATGCCAGAGCGGTTCGCAGCGCTGGTGCCGGACGAGGGCGACAGCGATCCCGGACCGGGAGCCGAGAGCGAACCGGGGGCCGCGTAGCCACCCACAGTCACCCAGTTAGTCACTCAGGTCCACAAACGGTCCACACGAGACACACGAGCAAGATCCACACGACCAACGAAAAAGGGCCGCTGACCAGGCAATACGCCTGTGTCAACGGCCCTTTTTTGCCGTCGGGCTGACAGGATTTGAACCTGCGACCCCTTGACCCCCAGTCAAGTGCGCTACCAAACTGCGCCACAGCCCGGCCGCATCCGCTCTCGCGGGTGCTTGGGAAGTTTAGCGTACGGGGTTGGGTGGGGTTGCGGCGGGGGAGAGGTGCGGGGACCCGCCGCGTGGGAGTCCCCGCACTTTCCCCCAGAGTGCGCCGCTCCCCGATAGTGGCGCTTGGCGACTATGACCGGGTGGGGAGGGGGGTGCTACCGCCGGAAGTCGGGTGGGATGGGTCGACT
Organism: Actinokineospora iranica; assembly: GCF_900101685.1. Lineage (GTDB taxonomy): Bacteria > Actinomycetota > Actinomycetes > Mycobacteriales > Pseudonocardiaceae > Actinokineospora > Actinokineospora iranica. The sequence goes on along the minus strand of NZ_FMZZ01000015.1, from coordinate 123,654 downwards.
TTGGGTGGGAGTTCGGCGATCACCTGGTAGCCGCCGTCGGGGAGGGGGGTGGCTTGGAAGGTGCCGCCCGCGGTGTGGACGCGTTCGGTCAGGCCTTCGAGGCCGGTGCCGCTTCCGTCGGTGTTCGGGGGGTGGGTGGGGGGTGCGGCGTTGACGACCATGACGCGGACTCGGGTGGGGGTTTGGGTGAGGGTGACCTTGATGGGGGCGCCGGGGGCGTGTTTCAGGGCGTTGGTGAGAGCTTCCTGGACCACTCGGTAGATCGCGCGGCTCACGGCGGGGGACGTCTGGATCTCGTCGTGGTCGCCGGTGGCGGAGACGGTGACGCCCGCGCTGCGGGCTCGGTTGAGCAGGTCGGGGATGTCGGCCAGGCCGTGGAGGGTGTGCTGGTCGACGGTGACCAGGCCGAGGGCGGTCCGCATTTCGGCCAGGGACTGTTTGGCGAGTTCGCGGAGGCGTTCGGCGGTTTCCTTGGCCTGGGGGTCTTTCGTCGTGGCGGCGAGGGCGGCGGACTGGACGGCGATCAAGGTGGCGTTGTGGCCGACGGCGTCGTGGATTTCCCTGGCTATGCGGGCGCGTTCGTCGGCTCGGGCGCGGTCTGAGCGGGCTTCCAGCTCGGCTTTGCGGGCTCGGCGGACTTCGGCGAGGCTTTCGGCCAGTTCGCCGCGGAGTCTGACCAGGACGCCCATGGCCGCGGGGCCGCCGACGCCGACCAGGGTGAACAGCAGGCTCATGATGCGGTCGGCGATGGCCAGGTCCGCGGTGAGGTGCAGCGGCAGCACCACCACCAGCGAGGTGCCGACCACCCAGGCGACGGCGTCGCGCACCCGCCGGGACGCCCGGCCGACGCGGTACAGGGCGACGATCGCCGGGGGCAGGCCAAGGCCGCCCGCGAGGGCCGGGACGCAGATCAGCAGCGCCAGCCTCGGCCACCGCAGCCGCAGCGGAAGCGCCAGGCACGCGATGACCGCCGTGGGGAAGGCGAACGCGTACTTCGTGGGATGCGACAGCAGCACGGTTCCCAGCGGGACCCCCACGGCCAGCAGTTCGATGGCGACCACGGTGACGGGGCGCGGGATGCGCGAGAACGTCATGGGCGCGGTCCCGTTGCCTGGAGTCGGTGCGGCTCGTGCCGGTGATCGGCGGCACTCGGGTGTGGGGCGTGGTGACCCGGTCGGTGGCGGCTGATCAGCTGACGGGCGGCTCGTGCGGAGCCGCGGCGGCGGACCCTGCCCTGGGGCGACGGCGGTGCGGCGGCATCGCGGCCAGGGCGGAAATGACCAGCGTGCGCGCGGGATCGCGCCGCGGTGGCGCGAGCGAGGCCGGGTCGGTGGGCGGGCACGGTCGCTGGTGGCGGTGCGAGGGCTGGATGGGGTGGCGCGGCGACCGTGTGAAAGGGGTGCGGCGCGCAGGGTGTGTCCGCGATCGGCATTGACGGGTGGGCCGGGTTGTGGCGGGGCGTTGCCCAGACGGCTGCGGGGCGGTGCTGGCCTTGGGACATGCGGGATGTGGTTTTGGGCGGGCGGGCGGGGGCACGGCGAGCAGGCGTGGCCAGAGCCGGGCGGCGTGGGTGCCGGAGCGTCGTGGATGTGGTGCGGGGTGGCCGCGCCGAGTGGGAGCGGAGGGACGTCCTGCGTGGAACTGGCGGCCCGGCCAGGCGGGGGTTGGTTGTGGGTGCGTCGGGGGTGGGGTGGGGGAGCCGATCGAGACCGGCGGGGCGTGCTGGTGTGGCGGTGGGCTGGCGGTGTGGCGCGGGCGTGGGCTGGGTGGGGTGAACGGGGGCGGGATCGGTGGGGAGTGGAGTTGGGGCGGTCGGCTGTGGGAGGGGCTGACGCGCTGTTGAGGGTGCGGCGGTGGACCAGCGGGGGGACTGGTCGGAAGCTGGGCGGTGGAGCGGGGGGCTCATGGCCTGCCTCCCGCGGCCGTGTCCACGCCGTGGAGGAGGAGGGCGGCCTGGACTCGGTTGTGGACGCCTAGCTTGGTCAGCAGGGTCGACACGTAGCTCTTCACCGTGGCTTCGGTGATGCCCAGCGCCTGGGCGATGTTCGCGTTGGGGCGGCCGTCGGCCAGGAGGCCGAGGACCTGGCGCTCGCGGCCGCTGAGGGAGGCGATGGCCTGGGCCCGGTGCAGGGCCACGCCCGCGCCGCGCAGGCGGGGGAGCAGGCGGGCGGTGATGCGGGGGTCGAGGACCGCGCCGCCCGCGGCCAGGTCGAGGACGGCGCGGACGAGCATCTCGGGTTCGGCGTCCTTGAGGAGGAAGCCCTGGGCGCCCAGTTCCAGCGCCTGGGCGATGTAGTCGTCCAGGTCGAAGGTGGTCAGCACCGCCGTGACGGGGGCGTCGGGCATGGTCGACAGGACGCGCAGGGCCGCCAGGCCGTCCATGCCGGGCATCTGGACGTCCAGGAGCAGCACCTCGGGCCGGTGTCTGCGGACGGCGTCGACCGCCCCCGCGCCGTCGACGGCCTCGGCGACGACCTGGATTCGGCCGCTCGCCTGGAGGAGGACCCCCAGACCGTGGCGGAGAAGAGGTTCGTCGTCGGCCAGCACGACCCGCACGGCCCGTTCCATCGCCCCGACCTCCCGGCTGCCCCCGCGCCCTGGGGATTCAGCCTAACCTTGGCTTGCCAGTACGCATCCCGGACAGGAGAAACTCACGTGCCGATCGCCGAACTGGGTGACCGCAACCTGCATTATGTTCGCCGCGGCCACGGTGCGCCGCTCCTGCTCATCCAAGGGATGGCCGCCCACCACCTCATCTGGGGAGAGCCGTTCCTGTCCCTGCTCCAGCGTGACTTCGACATCGTCGCGTTCAACCACCGGGGCATCGGCGACAGCGACCGGGTGGACGACCCGTTCACTGTGGCCGAGTTGGCCGAGGACGCGGCGGCGGTCATCACCGCCGTGGGCTGGGACGACGCGCACGTGCTGGGGATCTCGCTTGGCGGGATGGTCGCCCAGGAACTCGCCTTGGCGCACCCGGACCGGGTCCGCACGCTGACCCTGGGCTGCACCTACGCCGGTCCCGACGGCGGCTCCCTCGACGCGCCCGGGCCGCTGCGCATGATGGCCGCCATGAACAGCGGCGACATCCGCAAGTCCCTGCGCGCGGGCTATGAGGTGAATCTCTCACCCGCGTTCCGGGCGGACGAGGCCGAGTTCGAGCGGTTCGTGGACATCACCCTGTCCGAGCGGGTCCCCGGGCCGGTGATCCAGCTCCAACTCCAGGCCGCCATCGCCCACGACGCCGTGCGCGGGCTGCGCGACCTCGCCGTGCCGACGCTGGTCGTGCACGGCACCGAGGACGAGATGATCACCCCGAAGAACGGCGCGCACATCGCCGAACTGGTGCCCGGCGCGCGCCTGGAGATGCTCGACGGGGTGGGGCACCTGTTCTGGTGGGAGCGGCCGACGGAGAGCGCCGCGCTGCTGCGGCAGCACGCCTTGGGCCGCTGAGCCCGGACTACTTGCGGGGCTTCTTCTCCCGCACCCGCACCGAGATCCGCACCGGGCTGCCCACGAAGCCGAACTCCTCGCGGAACTTGCGCTCGACGAACCGGCGGTAACCGGCCTCGAGGAAGCCGCTGGTGAACAGCACGATCGTCGGCGGCCGGGTCTGCGCCTGGGTGGCGAACAGGATCTTGGGCTGCTTGCCGCCGCGAACCGGCGGCGGGGTGGCGGCGACCAGGTCCGACAGCCAGGAGTTGAGCTGGCCGGTGGACACCCGCTTGTCCCACGAGTCCAGCGCGGTGCGCAGGGCCGGGGCCAGCTTGCGCACCGACCGCCCGGTCAGCGCCGAGACGTTGACCCGCTCCGCCCACGGCACCCGGACCAGGCCGCGGTCGAGTTCCTTGTCGAGCTGGTGGCGGCGTTCCTCGTCCACCAGGTCCCACTTGTTGAACGCGAGCACGCACGCGCGGCCGGAGTCGACCACCATCGACAGCACCCGCAGGTCCTGCTCGGCGATCGGCTCGGCCGCGTCGAGCAGCACGATCGCGACCTCGGCCGACTCGATGGCCGCCTTGGTGCGCAGCGACGCGTAGTACTCCGTGCCGCTGGCGAAGTTGACCCGCTTGCGCAGGCCCGCGGTGTCCACGAACCGCCACACCTGCCCGTCCAGCTCGACCAGCGAGTCGACCGGGTCGACGGTGGTGCCCGCGACCGAGTCGACCACGGCGCGGTTCTCGCCGGTGAGCCGGTTGAGGAGGCTGGACTTGCCCACGTTGGGCTTGCCGACCAGCGCGACCCGGCGGGGGCCGCCGGTGGGGCCGAAGTTCTCCTTCGGCGTCTCGGGCAGGGCGGCGAGGATGGCGTCGAGCAGGTCGCCGGAGTTGCGCCCGTGCAGGGCGCTGACCGGGAACGGCTCGCCCAGGCCCAGCGACCACAGCGCCGCGGTGTCGGCGAGCAGCCGCTCGTCGTCGACCTTGTTGGCGACCAGGATCACCGGCTTCTTCGACCGGCGCAGGACCTTCGCGACGGCCTCGTCGGTGCTGGTGGCGCCGACGGTGGCGTCCACGACGACCACCACGGCGTCGGCGTGGGTCATCGCGTACTCGGCCTGCGCGGCGATGGCGCCCGGCAGGCCTTCCAGCCCCGGCTCCCAGCCGCCGGTGTCGAGCACGGTGAAGCGGCGGCCGCTCCACAGCGCGTCGTAGGCGACCCGGTCCCGGGTGACGCCGGGGATGTCCTGCACGACCGCTTCGCGGCGGCCCAGGATGCGGTTGACCAGGGTCGACTTGCCGACGTTGGGGCGGCCGACAACGGCGAGGACCGGCTGCGGGGCGTTGCCCCCGTCGCCGTCCTCGCCGAACTCGTCGGCGACCGCGGCCCAGTCGGATTCGTCGGACCAGGTGCCATCCAGCTCTGTCATGACTCCGCTTTCGTGTGCGGCGCGCGCCGCTCGTCGAGTTCGTGCACCAGGTCGGCGAGGCGGACCCGGATCTGTTCTGTTGCCTCGGCCAGGCCGGTGCGGCCGCGCCCGACCGACAGGGCGAACGGCTCGCCGACCAGCAGGTCGACCACCGGCCGGAACCGGCGCCCGGCGCCGTCGGGCCGCCGCGTGCCGCGGGTGGCGACCGGCAGCACCACCGCGCCCGAGCTGCGCACCAGCCATGCCGCGCCCTGCTCGGCCGCGCTGACGTCGCCCGCGCCGCGGGTGCCCTCGGGGAACACCCCGACCAGCCCGCCCGCGCGCAGCACGGCCACGGCGGTGAGCAGCGGCTTGCGGTCCGGCTCGCCGCGGCGGACGGGGATCTGGCCGATGCCGCTCAGCCCGCGTCCCGCGATGCCGCGGAACAGCTCCTGCTTCACCAGGAACACCGAGCGGCGCGGCAGCATTCCGAAGATGAGCTGCGGTTCGAGCATCGAGCTGTGGTTGGCGACCAGCACGACCGGGCCGCCGCGCGGCACGCGCTGCAGACCGTCGACCCGCAGCCGGAACGCCGGGCGGAAGACCCAGCGGCCGATGGCCCGCGCGGTGTCGTGCAGCCAGGGGATCGCACCCTGGGGAAGCTCGCCGGTCGTCATCGGTCCACCTCGCAGGTTCGGTGGCCCCGCGAGCCGACGCACTGTGTCGATGATTCGCTCGCAAGCTCGCTCATCGGGCCGCCGCCGCGCGGTGCAGGCCGCGGTCGCGGACGATGGCGAGCAGGTGGTCCAGGACGCCGGTGATGTCGAGTTCGGTGGTGTCGACCTCGACGGCGTCCTCGGCCGGGCGCAGCGGGGAGACCGCGCGGGTCGAGTCGAGCCGGTCGCGGCGCTGCACGTCGGCCAGCGTGGCGTCCACTGTGGACTTACGGCCCTCCGCGCTGTCCTGGGCGGTGCGGCGCGCGGCGCGGGCGGCGGCGGACGCGGTCAGGTAGACCTTGAGCCCGGCGTCGGGCGCGACCACGGTGCCGATGTCGCGGCCCTCGACCACGATGCCGCCCAGCCGCGCGCCTGCCTCGTTGATGATCTGCCGCTGCCGGGCGACGAGCAGGTCGCGCACCCGGGGCACCGCCGAGACCGCCGACACCGCCAGCGTCACCCGCTGCCCCCGGATCTCGGCCGCGACGTCCTCGGCGCCCAGGTGCACGCTCGCGTGCCGCGGATCGGTGCCGATGTGCAGGTCGGCGGCCTCGGCGACGCGCAGCACCGCCGCGCTGTCCGCCGGGTCGACCCCGGCGCGCAGGACCGCGAGGGTGATCGCCCGGTACATGGCGCCGGTGTCGAGATAGCCCGCGCCGAGAGCGCCCGCGAGCCTGCGCGCCACGGTGGACTTCCCGGTGCCAGAGGGGCCGTCCATCGCGACGACACCGCGCAGCTCACCTTGTCCCACCGCGTCTGCCTCCTTGTTCGCCCGCCGCTGCCAGCGCACCATTCTGCCTGGCCGCCTCGGCGCGCCCACGGCCGGTCGACCCGAGGGCGCGGGGTTACCGTCACCCGCATGGTGGACATCGTGGGCGACTCGACCGGTTCTGGGGCCACGCGCGGCGCGGACGGGCGTGATCGCCCGCCCGCCACGCTGTCGGCGCGGGCGTTGAACCGGGCGACGCTGGCGCGGCAGCTGTTGCTGGCCCGGTCCACGATGGACGTTCCCGCCGCGGTCGAGCACCTGGTCGGGTTGCAGGCGCAGACCCCGCACACCTGGTACGTGGGGTTGTGGACGCGGCTGGCCGGGTTCGAGCCCGCGCACGCCGCCGACCCGCTGGCGTCCCGGGCGCTGGTGCGGACCGCTTTGCTGCGCTCGACCATCCACCTGGTCACCGCGCGCGACGCCCTGGCGATCCGGCCGCTGCTGGAGCCGGTGATCGAGCGCGGCCTGACCGGGGCCTTCGGCAAACGCCTGGTCGGCATCGACCGCGCCGAGCTGGTCGCGGCAGGCCGGGCCCTGCTGGACGAGCGGCCGCTGACCTTCGCCGAGCTGGGGCGGGCGCTGGCCGAGCGCTGGCCTGACCGCGACCCGGCCGCGTTGGCGCAGGCGGTTCGCGCGTGGGCGCCGCTGGTGCAGGTCACCCCGCGCGGGCTGTGGGGGCGCAGCGGGGCGGCCGCGCACACGACCGTCGAGCGGTGGCTGGGCGCGGACGTCGCCGCCGAGCCCTCGGTGACCGATCTCGTGCGCCGGTACCTCGGCGCGTTCGGGCCCGCGTCGGTGCGCGACGCGCAGACCTGGTCGGGGCTGACGAGGCTGGCGGAGGTGTTCGAGGAGATGCGGCCCGCGCTGGTGGTGTTCCGGGACACCGAAGGACGTGAGCTGTTCGACCTGCCCGACGCGCCGCGGCCGGACGAGGACACGCCCGCGCCGCCGCGGCTGCTCTACGACTTCGACAACCTCCTGCTCTCCCACGCCGACCGGAGCCGTGTGATCACCGACCGGCACCGGGCGCAGGACTTCGCCCCGCACGGCCCGCAGCCCAGGTCGGTGCTGCTTGACGGCGTCACCGCCGGGGTGTGGACGACGGAAATCGGCAAGGAGCGGGCGGTGCTGACCGTGCGCTGCTTCGACCCGGTTTCCGGCGCGCACGAGGAGGCGCTGGCTGCCGAGGCACGGGACCTGCTGCGGTTCCTGGTGGGCGACTCGGTGGCGCGTGAGGTGCGGATTGCGGGCTAGTTGCCGAGGTCGCACCGAGATGGTGGACGCAGTTGATCAGAGCGGCCAAGGTGTGGGCACAGGTTTCTGGAAGGGAGACGAGGGTGTCCGCAGGGGAACGGGTGTGGCTGATCACGGGCTGCTCGGCGGGATTCGGTCGCGAGCTGGCGGTGGCCGCGCTGGCGGCCGGGGACCGTGTCATGGCCACGGCGCGGCGGCCGGAGCAGCTGGCCGACCTGGTGGAGAAGTGGGGCGACCAGGTGCGCACCACCGCCTTGGACGTGACCGACGAGGCCGCGGTCGACGCGGCTGTGCGGTTGACGCTGTCGGAGTTCGGGCGGATCGACGTCCTGGTCAACAACGCGGGCCACGGGTCGGTGGGCGCGGTCGAGGAGATGACGCTCGGCGAGTTGCGGGCGTTGATGGAGGTCATGTTCTTCGGGGCGGTCGCGCTCACCAAGGCCGTGGTGCCGCACCTGCGGGCGCGGCGCAGCGGGTGGATCGTGCAGATCAGCTCGATGGGCGGGCAGGTGAGCGCGCCGGGATTCGGGGCCTACTGCTCGACGAAGTTCGCGCTGGAGGGGATCTCGGAGGCGCTCGCGGATGAGCTCAAGCCGTTCGGGGTGGGGGTGCTGATCGTTCAGCCGGGTGCGTTCCGGACCGAGTTCGGTGGCTCGCGGATGCAGCGGTCGGTTGAGATCGAGGATTACCGGGATTCCTCTGGGGCGACTCGGGCGTTCGTGGATGAGATGGACGGGAGTCAGCCTGGGGACCCGGTGAAGGCCGCCGCGGCGATTCTGGATGTGCTCGACGCTGAGGAGCCGCCGTTGCGGCTCGCGTTGGGGCAGGACGCGGTGGATGGCATTCGGGGGCGGCAGGAGCAGCGGCTGGCTGAGCTTGAGCGGTGGGAGGGTGTGAGTCTTTCCACGCTCTTGTGAGGTGGCTGCTGGTTGTGGGTTGGCTCGATGGGGTGGAGTGGTTTCTTCGGGCCCCTACGAAGGAACACTCCACCCCGTCGAGCACCTGGCAGGGTCAGGTGCGGTTGGCAGGATGGCTGGTTCGCGGTCCCGCCCTATTGAGCACCTGGCAGCGCTTTGCTTTGGTGGGTTAGGCGGGGACCAGGGGTTTCTCGGCTGGGGTCGGGATCGTGGTTGTGGCTGTTGTGGCTGGGGCTTTGGACGACAGCCGTCGGAAGTGGGTGGCGGCGGCCGCGGTCGCGGTGAGGGCGATGGCGCCTGCTAGGACTAGGGCGGTTTGGGGGCCTGGCCATTCGCACAGCCAGCCGAGCAGGGGGGCGCTGACGGCGCCCGCGGTGGCTGAGACCGCGCCGTGGGCGGCGATCACTCGGCCGCGCATGTCGCTTGCGGAGTCGAGTTGGATGCGGGTGCTCATGGTGGTGTCGATGAGGACCGCGCCCGCGGCGATGGGGAGGATGACCAGGGCGAAGGCGACCATGCCGGTGGTGAGGCCGCCGGTGACCTGGAGAACGCTGGTGATCGCTGCCGCGCCGAGCAGCACGGGGATGCTCAGGTGGCGCATTCTGGCCGCGATGATGCCGCCGATGACGGTGCCCACCGCGAACACCGCGGACAGAAGGCCGTAGCCTGCGGGGCCGGAGCCGAGTGGGCCCTGGGTCATCGCGGCCATGGTGACCTGGTAGTTGCGGCCGAGGCCGGAGAGCACGAAGCCGAGTGCGAACAGGGTGAGCAGCCGCGTGCGGCCGCGGAGGTAGCCGAAGCCCGCTCGCACGCCTGCCCGGTCGGGGGTGGACAGGGGCAGTGGGATCAGTTCGTCGGTGCGGATGGCGCGGACCGTGGCCAGGACGGCCAGGAAGCTTGCCGCGTTGACCAGGAACAGCGACGGTTCGCCGATGGTGGCCGCGAGCACGCCCGCCAGGCTCATGCCCAGCACCCGGCCGGTCGAGTTGATGATCGAGCCGAGCGCCAGGGCGTTGCCGAGGTCGCTGGGGGGCACCACCTCGCCCGCGAACCGGCCGAGGGCTGGGCCCTCGAAAGTGGTGACGACGCCCGCGATCGCGGTGAGCGCGTAGATGAGGGCCAAGGTGCCGTCGGTCGCCACGACCAACGCGAGCAGCACCGCCAGCGCCACGTGGATCGTCTGGCCGAGGGTGATGATCCGCCGGGCGGGGAACCGGTCGGCGAGGGCGCCTGCCCACGGTCCGAGCAGGATGCCGGGCAGGGTGCTCAGCAGGATCGAGATCCCGAGCGAGGTCGCTGAGCCGGTTCGCGCGAGCACCACCCAGTTCAGGCCGAGCACCTGCATCCACGACCCGGTGACCGACACGAGGTCGGCCGTCGCCCAGAGTCGGTAGTTGCGGTGCGCGAGCGCGCGAAGGGCAGGCGGCATGGTTCGCCGCACGGGCAAATCCTTTCGGGGGGCGACCGCGCTCGTCGGGCGAGGCCACAGTGGAATCGGCCGACATCTCCGGCCCGGAAGCACGCTACCCACTGCTCCGCGCTTCAAACCAGCGTCACTGTGTGTGGCGATGCCTACAGGCGCGGATGTAACGCTTCTCCGGCGCTATCCCGATGATGACCGGCCTTGTTGCCCTTGACCTGCGGATTCTCTGCCGTGTCAGCTCCATGAACCCGGTTCGGGTTTCAGAATGTGGAATTACTGTGCGTTGTGGTCACGCTTCACGCTCACTGGGCGCACGGTCTTCGCGTGCGAATTTGTCCGCGGCGGCCAAAGTGGACCGGTGATCAGGAAAGGTTCTTCTCCAGCGCGCTGATGTACTGCTTCATCAGGTGGTCGCGGACGCCGTCGCTGGCGGGCGAGAACATGTCGGCGGTGAACCCCTTGACACGGTCGGCCGCGGCGGAGAGCAGCGGCATTCTGTCGCGCAGCTTCCCGGAGGCGTCGATGTAGTGCAGCGTGGCGGTGTGGTGGTAGGCCGGTTCCGGCGGCACCTGCGGCACGATGTCGTTGTTGTTCACGAACCGGTGGGTCCGGCCGCGGAACGCCTTGTCGTGAGCTTGGGCGAGGACGCGGTCGCAGACGCGGGGCTGGCCGAAGGTGTAGACGCCGTCGGCGAGCAGGTTGGGCTCCTCCAGGTGCAGGCGCAGCGCCGCGAGCAGCGCCAGCGCGGCGCCCAGGCTGTGGCCGGTGAACCACACGGTCTGCTCGTTGTCCTGGAACTCGGTGACGGCGTCGCGCACCCGAGGGTAGACCGAGTCCAGCGCCTCGCCGAAGCCGTAGTGGACCAAGCCGGTCTTTCCTGGCCCCGGCCACGGGGGAGTGGTGGCGTCGGAGAGCCAGTCGCGGATCTGCGCGGGCTCGGTGCCGCGGAACGCGGTGATGACCATGCGGTCGCTGCCCATGGTGTAGGCCTGCGTGTGCTCCAGCGGGAACGGCGGCGAGAACGTCGTCTCGTGGTGGCGGACCCGGTCGAATCCCCACTCCGCGGCCTTGGCCTCGATCTCTTCCCGGCTTCGGTAGGCCAATGCCGCGGCGTGCGCCATCCAGCACGCGTGCCGGAGGCTGTAACCCGTGGCCGACTGGTCGACCGTCGACATGGAAGTCATTTTTCTCGCCTTTCGGATCGGTGGCCGCCCTCCATCCGAATCTACGACTTTCCGCTTATCCGGCCGGCGTCAATTGATTCCATCGAGCCGAGTTCACCCGAAAAGGGAAAAAGTGATCGCCGAGTGTGATGCCGATGTGGCGAGAGTCCACGCGGCCAGTCGGCTGGCCTGCTAGGCGCGGGTCCGGGCGTCCGGAGCCTGAACGTCACGCGAGTTTCTGCCAAACCGCGGGCGGAAAGGGTTGATCTTTCTTGTCAGGTGATCGTCGTCGCGGTTCACTGAGGAGTCCTACGAGGGGGAGGAACCATGGTCAAGCCGTTCACCCGGATCGCCGTCGCCCTTGCGGTGGTTTCCGCCGCCGTCTTCGGCGTGCCCGCGGCCGCGGACGTCACCGCGCTGCCGACAGTCGACATGGAGGCGGTGCTCAAGGCCGCGCAGATCGACCCGCGGCGCGCCGACAGCGCGATCACCCCGGGCAGCGGGCCCAGCGTGCGGCTGGTGGAGCGGGCGCTGTCGGCCAAGGGGCTGCTGGCCGCGTCCTACGTCGACGGCCACTTCGGCACCAGGACCATCGACGCCTACGCCGCGTACCAGCGCTCGCTCGGCTACACCGGCATCGACGCCTCCGGGCTGCCGGGCCAGACCTCGCTGCGGCAGTTGGGCGACCAGCGCTACACGGTGGTGCGGCCGGTGTCGGCCGGGAGCAAGGTGACCTACCACGGCGCGCTGATGAACAGCCGCACCAAGGCGATGCTGGTCGAGGCCGAGCGCCTGTTCGGCGCCCAGGTCGGGGTCACCCAGGGCTCGTACAACCCCGGCGGCACCCCAGCGTCGGCGGGCACCCACGACGGCGGCGGCGCCATCGACCTGTCCGTGTCCGGGATGACGGCCACGACCCGGACGAACCTGGCCAGGTCCCTGCGCCGGGTCGGCTTCGCCGCCTGGGTCCGCACCCCGGCCCAGGGCGACTGGGGCTACCACATCCACGCCGTCGCCATCGCCGACCCGGACCAGTCAACCGGGGCCTACCACCAGTCCGGCGACTACTACCTCGGGTTCAACGGCCTGGCCAACCGCGGCCCCGACGACGGCCCCTCGGTCAGCCCCAAGGTGACCTGGGAGGAATACCAGCGCGCCAACTAGCCGTCGGGGGCGGGCACGCGGTCGCCGCCCGCCCCCCGAGCGCCTACTTGCCGCCGACCTTGCGGATGAGGCCGCCGATGAGGTCGCGGCCGCGGTCGAGGACGGCCATCGGCAGGCCGAGCAGCAGGTTCGCCTTCGCGCTCTCCACGCCCGGGTGGGGGCGGGTCGGGGCGACGGCCTCGGCGGCGCGGGCGGTCACCGCCATCGCCTGCAGCCTGCGCTCGTCGTGGGCGGCGCGCAGCAGCGGGAACTCCTCGCTTTCCTCGTGGTCGGCGTGCGCGAGGACGTCTTCGCGGAACTCCCGGAACAGGGTGTCGAAGCCCTCCGCGTCCGGGCCCAGCTCGGTCAGGGTGGACAGCAGCTCCTTGGCCCGGTGCTCCTCGCCGAGTCTGGCCTCGACCACGGTCTTGCCCTCGGTGAGCCTGCGGACCTCCGGGTGCACGACTTCCTCTTCCGCCGTCTCGTGGACGGCCAGCAGCCTCACCAGCTTGTGGAAGGCGTCCCGGCGTTCGTCGCCGTCGGTCTGCTCCACCTTGGCGAACAAGCCGCGGATTTCCTCGTGCTGGCGGCTCAGCAGCGCGATAACGTCCTCGGGCACAACGCCTCCTCGTCTCTTCGGTGGACCCGGATTACCCCGGACGCGCCCGGCCACACCCCGGCGACCCGGCTTGGTGACGGCGCCCGCCGGGCCGGTCGGCGCGGCGGGCGCCGTGGCTCAGGGGACGCGCCACGCGCCGTCGGGAAGGCGTTCGCTCGCTTGCGGGCCCATCAGCAGCATCCCGCCGTCGACCACATAGGACGCCCCGGTCACGTAACCCGCCGCTGGGGTGGCCAGGAACGCCACCACGGCGGCCACTTCGCGGGCGTGCCCGGGCCTGCCGAGCGGGTAGCCGGGCCGGGGCTCTGTGCGGGGGTCGACGTCCTCCTGGCCGGTCATCGGGGTGCTGATCTCGCCTGGCGCGACCGAGTTGACCGTGATGCCGTGCTCGGCCAGTTCCAGCGCGAGGACCTTGGTGAGCATCCCGAGCCCGGCTTTCGCGACGCAGTAGGGGCCAGCGCCGACACGGGGCGCGTGCTCGTGCACACTGGTGATCGAGATGATCCGGCCGCCATTCCCGCCCTGGATCATGTGGCGGGCGGCGCGCTGGGCGCAGAGGAAGGCGCCGTCGAGGTCGACGTCGAGGACCTTTCGCCACTGGTCGTAGTCGAGGTCCATCAGACGGGTCTTGCTGCCGGTGCCCGCGCAGTTCACCAGGACGTCGAGGCCGCCGAGGTCGTCGGCGAGCACGTCGATCGCGCTGGTGGCGGTGGGCAGGTCGGTGAGGTCCAGCTGGGCGATGGGGGCGCGGACGCCGTGGCCCTCGACTTCCTTCGCCGTCTGCTCGATTCCGTCGCGGTCGCGGTGCCAGGTGATGCCGACGTCGGCCCCGCCGCCCGCCAGCGCGACCGCGACGGCCCGGCCGATGCCGGAGTCCGCCCCGGTCACGACGGCGCGCAGCGGCGCTCCCCGTCGGTCTTCTGGCAGTGGTGCCGGTGTCGTGGTCACGGTGGTCGCGTTCCCCTTCTCCCGCGCCCTAAACGTCGCGCGTACCGCCCCCGGGGCGCGGGTATCCGATTCATTCGACAGGGATTCGACAGGGCTTGACGACTAAGGAGGACCGCGTGCAGACGACCGCGTTGCGTGACCTGATCCGCCACCCCGGCCCGTTCGCCTCGGTGTACCTGGACTTCTCCCACGACACCGAGGACGCCCTCGACCAGCGGCGGCTGCGCTGGCGGGCGGCGCGCGCGAGCCTGGAGGAGCAGGGGGCGGACCAGGGGACCGTCGAAGCCATCGAACAGGCTTACGACGCCAGGGAAACCGCTCCCGGCCAGGTGGGGCTCGCGCTCATCGCCGCGGCGGGGGAAGTCCTGCTCGACCATCTGATGCCGGTGCCGCCGCCGCTGCCGGAGACCCGGTTCTCGGCGCTGCCGTACCTGCTGCCGCTGGTGGCCGCCGCGCCGAAGGACCGGCCGTACCTGGTGGTCGTGGTCGACAAGGTGGGCGCGGACTTCCGGCTGTTCGAGCCGGACGGCACAGTCGCCGAGCCAGGCTCGGTGGAGGGGGTCGACCACCCCATCCACAAGGTCCGCGGCGGCGGCTGGGCGCATCTGTCGATGCAGCACCGGGTCGAGGAGACGGTGGCGCAGAACATCGCCCGGGTGGCGGCCGAGACCGCGCGCCTCGCGCAGCGCGGCGGCGTGTGGCTGGTGGTCGTCGGCGGCGAGGTCCAGTCTCGGGCGGACCTGCTTTCCGCGCTGCCCAAGGGGGTCGCGCGGATCGCCGTGGAGGTCGACGCGGGCAGCCGCGGCGCGGGCGCGGACGAGGACCGGCTGCGGGTCGAGGTGGAGCGGGCCGTCGCGGAGTTCGAGGCGGCCGAGCACCTCGACGTGGTCGAGGCGTACCGGGCCGAGCGGGGCGCGACCGCGGTCGACGGCATGGCCGCCGCCACGGCCGCGCTGCGGGAGGCGAACGCCCGCGTGGTCCTCGTCGGACCCGAGTTGAGCGGTAGCGCGTGGGTGTCGCCAAGTTCACCCGACCAGGTAGCGATTGACGACGACGCGTTGCGCGGCCTCGGCCTCGCCGACTTCACCCGGCTGCCCGCGGACGAGGTCGTTCCGGCGGCCGCGGTGGCCGTGGGAGCAGAGCTTGTCGCGGTGCGGCACGAGGTCCCGCTGTCCGGTGGAATCGGGGTGCTGCTTCGCCACCGTTGACCCGACAGTGTGACGATTACGCAGAGTAGTAGTTTTCGCGATCGCGTTTATGGCGGTGCTTCTCGGCAACCACCGCTGCATGACGAAGTCGAGCCCCGTCCGCGTTCTCGTGGCCCGTTTGGACAGCGACGGCGACGTCCTGCTCACCGGGCCCGCGGTTCGCGCCGCCGCGGTGGGCCTGCGGGGCAGGCCCACCGAGGTGACCCTGCTGGCGAGTCCGGCGGGGGCCCAGGCCGCGCGGCTGCTGCCCGGCGTCGACCACGTGCTCACCTGGTCGAGCCCGTGGATCGCCGCGCAGCCGCCGCCGGTCCGCCGCGCCGACCTGGCCGCGCTGGCGCTGCGGCTGGCCCGCCGCCGGTTCGACGCGGCGCTGCTGCCCACCTCGTTCCACCAGTCCGCGCTGCCGCTGGCGCTGCTGCTGCGGCTGGTGGGCGTGCGGTTCATCGCGGCGATCTCCGCCGACTACCCAGGGTCACTGCTGGACGTGCGGCTGCGGCCGGGCGTCGACTTCGACGACGACGCGCCCGAGCCGGAGCGCGCCCTGGCGCTGGCCAGGGCCGCGGGGTTCACGCTGCCCCCTGACGATGACGGGGCGCTGCGCGTTACCCCGCCGCCCGCGGTGAGCCACCTGGTCGAGCCGCCGTACGTCGTGGTCCACCCCGGCGCCACCGCCCCGGCGCGGGCCTGGTCGCCGGGGCGCTGCGCGGGCGCGGTGGAAGCGCTGAGCGCGGCGGGGCATCGGGTGGTGGTCACCGGGTCGCCGAACGAGCGCGCGCTCACCGCCCTGGTCGCCGGGCGGTCCGGGCTCGACCTCGGCGGCCGCACGACGTTTCCCGAACTCGCGGGCGTCCTGGCGGGCGCGGACGCGGTGGTCGTGGGCAACACCGGGCCCGCGCACCTGGCCGCGGCGGTCGGCACGCCGGTGGTGTCGCTGTTCTCCCCGGTCGTGCCCGCGTCGCGGTGGGCGCCCTACGCCGTGCCGAGCGTGCTGCTCGGCGACCAGAGCGCGGCGTGCCGCGACACCCGGGCTCGGACGTGCCCGGTCCCCGGGCATCCGTGCCTGGACTCGGTGACTCCGGCGGCCGTGGTGGCCGCTGTCGGCGAACTCGCGGGGGTGGCGGCGTGAAGATCCTGCTCTGGCACGTGCACGGCGGCTGGACGACCTCGTTCGTCCAGGGCGAGCACGAGTACCTGCTGCCCCTGCTGCCCGAGGGCGGCCCGTGGGGCGGCGGGCGGATGGGCCGCGACTGGCCCGCCGCGGCGCGCGAGGTGCCCGTCGACCGGCTCGCCGACGAGCACGTCGACGTCGTGGTCCTGCAGCGCACCGAGGAACCCGAGCTGGTGCGCCGCTGGCTGGGCAAGACCCCGGGCGAGGACGTCGCCGCGGTCTTCGTGGAGCACAACACCCCCAAAGGCGACGTGCCGCGCACCCGCCACCCGTTCGCCGACCGGCCCGACCTGCTGATCGCGCACGTGACCCACTTCAACGAGCTGATGTGGGACACCGGCACGACCCCGACGACGGTGGTGGAGCACGGGATCGTCGACCCCGGCCACCGCTACACCGGAGAGCTGGCGCGCGCGGCGGTCTCGGTCAACGAGCCGGTGCGCCGCTGGCGGGTCACCGGCACCGACCTGTTCCCGCGCTTCGCCGATGCCGTCCCGCTCGACGTGTTCGGCATGGGCTGCGACAGCCTCGGCGACGCGGTGGGGCTCGGTCCCGACCGGCTGCGCGTGGTCGGCGACCTGCCCACCGACCGCCTGCACGCGGAGATGGCGCGCAGGCGGGTCTACCTGCACACCGTGCGCTGGACCTCGCTGGGCCTGTCCCTGCTGGAGGCCATGCACCTGGGCATACCGGTGGTCGCGCTGGGCGTGACCGAGGCCGCGCGTGCCGTGCCACCCGAGGCGGGCGTGCTGTCCACCCGGGTGGACGACCTGGTCGACGCCCTGCGTGCGGTGGCCGCCGATCCCGCCCGCGCGGCGGAGATGGGCGCGCGGGCACGCGAGTTCGCGCTGGCCCGGTTCGGGCTGCGTCGGTTCCTGCGGCGGTGGGACGACGTCCTTGCCGTTGTCGCAAGCGGAGATGCCGCTGTCACCAGCGGGAATGCTCTCGCCAGAAGCGGAAATGGAGTCTCAGCATGAGGATCGCGATGGTCTCCGAGCACGCCAATCCATTGGCGGTGCTCGGCGGAGTGGACGCCGGTGGCCAGAATCTGCACGTGGCCGAGTTGTCGGCCGCTCTCGCCCGGGGCAGGCACGAGGTGACCGTCTACACGCGACGGGACGACCCGCGCGCGCCGGAGCGGGTGCGCGCTCCCGGCGGGTACGAAGTGGTCCATGTGCCAGCCGGGCCACCCGGCCCGATCCCCAAGGACGACCTGCTGCCCTACATGGGCGAGTTCGCCCGCTTCCTGGTGGAGGAGTGGCGGGAGCGCCCGCCGAGGGTGGCGCACGCGCACTTCTGGATGTCCGGCCTGGCGACCGCGACGGCGGCGCGCGCGACCGGCGTGACGAGCGTGCTGACCTTCCACGCCCTCGGCGTGGTCAAGCGTCGGCACCAGGGCGCGGCCGACACCAGCCCGCCGGGCCGGGTGGTCACCGAGCGGATGATCGGCAACCAGGTCGACCGGGTGGTGGCCACCTGTTCCGACGAGGTCTTCGAGCTGGTCAGGATGGGCGTGCCGCGCGAGCGCATCTCCGTTGTGCCCTGCGGGGTCGACCTCGACCTGTTCACCCCCAACGGCCCCCGGCTGCCCCGCGCGCTGCCGCACCGGGTGGTCACCGTGGGCAGGCTGGTGCCGCGCAAGGGTTTCGCGGGTCTGATCAACGCGCTGCCCGCGCTGCCCGACACCGAGTTGGTGATCGCGGGCGGGCCCGAGCCCGCGGCGCTGGACCGCGATCCGGAGGCGGCCCGGCTGCGTGCCGAGGCCGAGCGGCTCGGGGTGGCCCACCGGGTCGTCCTGGGTGGACAGTTCAGGCGCGCGGACATGCCCGCGCTGCTGCGCTCGGCGGACGTGGTGGCCTGCGTGCCGTGGTACGAGCCGTTCGGCATCGTGCCGCTGGAGGCGATGGCCTGCGGTGTGCCGGTGGTGGCCTCGGCCGTGGGCGGCCTGACCGACACGGTGGTCGACGGCGTGACCGGTTTGCACGTGCCGCCGCGCAAGCCCGCCGCGCTGGTCTCGGCGCTGCGCGGCCTGCTCGGCGACCCGGTGCGCAGGGAACTGCTCGGGGTCGCGGGCCGCGACCGCGCCCGCGCCCGCTACGGCTGGGACCGCGTGGCCCAGGACACGATGCGCGTGTACGAACGGTGCCTGTCCACTGTGGACAGCACGCCGCAGGCGGTGGGGGAACGATGAGCCCGATGAGCTGGAACCACGTGGACGACCTGATCCGCGCCCTGGGAGACCTGCGCGGCCAAGCCGCGCGGCTCGACCGCTGGGGCCGGGTGCTGGCCGCCCGGCTGCAGGCGGGCGGGCGGCTGCTCGCCGCGGGCAACGGCGGCTCAGCGGCCGAGGCGCAGCACCTCACCGCGGAACTGGTGGGGCGCTTCGACGGCGACCGCAAACCGTTCTCCGCGATCGCGCTGCACGCCGACACCTCCAGCCTGACCGCGATCGGCAACGACTACGGCTACGACGACGTGTTCGCCCGCCAGGTCCACGCGCACGGGCGGCCGGGCGACGTGCTGGTGCTGCTGTCCACCAGCGGCCGCAGCGAGAACGTGCTGCGCGCGGCCGACGCGGGCATCGCGGTCGGCGCGTCGGTGTGGGCGATGACCGGCCCCGGGCCCAACCCGCTGGCCGAGCGGGTCGACGAGGCGGTCTGCGTCTCCGGCGCCACGGCCACCGTGCAGGAGGCCCATTTGGTCCTGGTGCACCTGCTGTGCGGCGCGTTCGAGGCCGCGCTGTCCACACCGGACGTCCGGGTGGTGCGGGCGTCATGACTCTCGTGGTGGTGGGCGATTGCCTGCGGGATGTGGACCTGATCGGCGCCAGCGACCGGCTGTGCCCGGACGCCCCGGTCCCGGTGGTCGACATCGAGCGCGAGGTGAGCCGGGCGGGCGGCGCCGGTCTGGCGGCCACCTTCGCCGCCGCCGACGGCGCGCCGGTCGTGCTGGTCACCGCGCTGGCCGACGACGCGGACGGCGAACTCCTCCGGGCGGATCTGCGGCACCTTTCTGTGCTGAGCGCGCCGATCAGGAGCACCCCGGTGAAGACCCGGCTGCGCAGCGCGGGCCAGTCGCTGGTGCGCATGGACCGCGGCGGCGACGGCCCGCCGCCGCGCGCGACCGATGACATGCTCGACGCGGTGCGGTCGGCGGAGGCGGTCCTGGTCGCCGACTACGGGCGTGGCCTCGCCGCCGACGACCGGCTGCGCGCCGAGTTGACCGCGCTCGCGCGCCGCCGCGTCCCGGTCGTCTGGGACCCGCACCCGCGCGGCCCGGAGCCGGTGCTCGGCATCCGGATCGCCACGCCGAATCTGGCCGAGGCACGGGGTCTCACCGGCCACGCCGATCCGGCCGCCGCGGCGGGCGAACTGCGCTCCCGCTGGGCGGCCGAGACCATCGCGGTAACGCTCGGATCTCAGGGAGCGTTGCTGCACAACGGGTCCAGGTCGATGGAGCTGCCCGCGCCCAGGGTCCGCACGGTCGACACCTGCGGCGCGGGCGACCGGTTCGCCGCCGCCGTCACGGTCCGGCTGATGGCGGGCGACCCGACCGCGCGCGCGGTAGCCCGGGGCGTCGAGGAGGCGTCCAGGTTCATCGCCGACGACCGGGTGCCGGTCCGCTCGACCGACGCGCTGGACTTGACCGAGCGGGTGCGCGCCGCGGGGGGCACGGTGGTGGCCACCGGCGGTTGCTTCGACCTGATGCACGCCGGTCACGCCCGCACGCTGGCCGCGGCCAGGCAGCTTGGCGACTGCCTCATCGTGTGCCTGAACTCCGACGCGTCGGTGCGCAGGCTCAAGGGACCCGACCGGCCGATCGTCGACCAGTCCGACCGCGCGGAGATGCTGCGCGCGCTGGACTGCGTGGACGCGGTGGCGATCTTCGACGAGGACGGGCCGCAGCGAATCCTGTCCGAGCTGCGCCCGGACGTGTGGGTCAAAGGCGGCGACTACGCCGAAGACGACCTGCCCGAGACCGCGCTCGTGCGCGGCTGGGGCGGGCGCGTCGTCATCACCCCCTATCACGACGGCCGGTCCACGACCCGGCTGGCAACCGCGCTCGCGGCAGCGGGCTGAACCTGAGGGAGTCCACTGTGGAGTCTGATCGCAATCCCGGCCGTGTCCTGGTGACCGGCGGCGCGTCCGGCTTGGGCGCGGCCGTCGTCACCGCGGTGCGCGCCGCTGGCGGAACCCCGCTGGTGCTGGACAAGCAGGCGCCCGGCCCGGACGCCGCCGACTTCGCGACCGTCGACGTCTCCGACAGCGCCGCGGTCGCCGAGGCGGTGAACACCGTCGCCGAGCGCGTCGGCGGGCTCGACGCGGTGGTCACCGCGGCGGGCACCGACTGCTGCGGCCCGCTCGGCGAAGTGTCCACAGCGGACTGGGAGCGGGTCGTGCGGGTCAACCTGTTCGGCACCGCGGCCGTGGTCCGCGCGGCGCTGCCGCACCTGGAGCGCACGCACGGCCGCGTGGTCACCGTCGCCTCGACGCTGGGCGTGCGGGTGGCGGGCGACGCGACCGCCTACTGCGCCTCGAAGTTCGGCGTCGTCGGGTTCACCCGGGCGCTGGCCATGGAGACCGCCGGGAAGATCGGCGTGACCCTGCTGGTCCCCGGCGGAATGAAGACGCGCTTCTTCGACGACCGCACCGAGCAGTACCGCCCGCCCAGCGACGCCGCGCTCAACAGCCCGGACAACGTGGCCGCGTCGATCTTGCACGCGCTCACCGCCCCCGAGGGCTGCGAGGTGCGGGAAATGGTGGTGTGCCACGAGTTGGAGCCGTCGTGGCCGTGACCACCGCCGAGCCGTACGTGCCAGCGGCGGGCGGCCTGGACGACCTGCGCGCCGCTGCGCAGTCCTGTCACGGCTGCGACCTCTACCGGCACGCCACGCAGGCGGTGTTCGGCGCGGGATCGCCCTCGGCGTCGGTGATGCTGATCGGTGAGCAGCCCGGCGACCGCGAGGACATCACCGGTGAGCCGTTCACCGGCCCGGCGGGCAAACTGCTCGACCGCGCTCTCGATGAGGTCGGCATCGACCGCGACAGCGTCTACGTCACCAACGCGGTCAAGCACTTCCGGTTCGACCAGCGCGGAAAACGCCGCATCCACAAGACACCGGGCCGCACCGAGGTCGTGGCGTGCCTGCCGTGGCTGCTGGCCGAGCTGTCCCGGGTGCGCCCGGACACGGTCGTGTGCCTGGGCGCCACAGCGGCGAAAGCCGTGCTGGGAACCGGTTTCCGACTCACCGAGAACCGGGGCTCGGTGATCAGCCCGCCGGAGGGCGTGTTCGAGGGCCTACGCGTGGTCGCCACCGTGCACCCCTCGGCGGTGCTGCGCGCCCCCGACCGGGACCAGGCCTACGCCGATTTCGTCGCCGACCTGCGGGTGGTGGCGTGACTCTTGTCCCCTACACGAACGGAGCAACGTGATGGTCGAGCAGGTCGTCCAAGCCGCCCGGGCGGCGTTCGGGTCCTGGTCGCGCACCGCCCCCGCCGAACGCGCCGCCGCGGTCCGCGAGGCCGCGGCCGAACTGCGCGCCCGGGTCGACGAGGTGGTCGACGCGCACGCCGAGACCAACCGGGACCGCGAGGGCGCGACCGGTTCCGTCCTCGCTGGTGTGTCCACATTGGAGCAGTACGCCGAACTCGGCCCGTTGCACCGGGGCCGCGCGCTGCAAGGCGGCTGGGACGCCACCGACCTGATGGTCCCGCAGCCGCGCGGGGTCGTCGTGGCGCTCACCCCGTGGAACGACCCGGTTGCTGTCGCGTGTGGACTGATCGGGGCCGCGCTGGTCACCGGGAACACCGTCATCCACAAGCCCAGCGAGCGCGCGCCGAAGACCGGCGACCTGCTCGGGTCCATCCTTTCCGCCCACCTGCCGCCCGACGTGCTCACCACGGTCACCGGCGACGCCTCGGTGGGCGCGAACCTGGTGGCCGACCCGGGCGTCGACGTGGTCGCCCACGTCGGGTCGACCAGGACCGGTCGCGCGATCGCCGAGGCCGCCGCAAGGACCGGGGCCCGCACGCTGCTGGAGAACGGCGGCAACGACCCGCTGATCGTGGACGCCGACGTCGACCCGGAGTGGGCCGCCGAGCAGGCCGCGCTCGGCGCGTTCGCCAACGCGGGCCAGGTCTGCACCAGCGTGGAGCGGATCTACGCGCACCGGGCGGTCGCCGAGCCGTTCCTGGCTGCCCTCGTGCGGCAGGCAGGCGAGTGGGACAAGCGCATGTGCCCGCTGGTCGACCGCGCGCACCGCGACGCCGTGCACGCCCACGTCGCCGAGGCCGTGGCCAGCGGCGCGCGGCTGCTCGCGGGCGGCCGGATTCCGGACGGGGAGGGCAGCCGCTACCCGGCGACGGTCCTGACCGACTGCGGGCCGGACCTGCGGGTCGTCACCGAGGAGACGTTCGGCCCGGTCGCGCCGGTCGTGGTGGTCTCCGACTTCGACCATGCCCTGGCGCTGGCGTGCTCAGGCGGCTACGGCTTGGCGGCGTCGGTGCTCTCCGCGTCGATGGAGCACGCGCAGCGGGCGTGGCGCGAGCTTCCGGTCGGCACGGTCAAGGTCAACGCGGTGTTCGGCGGGGCCCCGGGCGGGGCGGCGCAGCCGCGCGGGCTCAGCGGGCACGGGTTCGGCTACGGGCCGGAGCTGCTGGACGAGCTGACCGCGACGAAGGTGGTCCACCTGTCACCCGCTCCGGCCGCAGCGTCCGTGCGGCCGTGAGCACGTCCCCGACCCCGACCCCGAGCAACGCGGGGTCGGGGTCGTCGGCGAACGGGTCGCCGCGCCGCAACCCCTCCGCGGACAGGGAAATGTGCGGGCCGGGCGGCGGCCCCCAGATCTCCGGCCCGACCGGGCCGAACAGCACCACCGACGGCGTGCCGAAGGCGTAGGCGAGGTGCGCGGTCCCGGTGTCCCCGCAGACGACCAGCGCGGCGTGCGCGACCAGAGCGGCCAGTTCCAGCAGCGAGGTCCGCCCGGCGAGCACGGCCTCCGGCGCCAGCCCCGCCAGCGCGACCACCCGCTCGGCCAGGCCGCGCTCGATGGCCGACCCGGTCACCACGACCGGCCCGCTCAGCTCGGCGATGACGGCGGCGAACCGCTCGGCGGGCCAGATCTTGCTGCCGTAGGCCGCCCCGGGGTGCACCAGCACCGCGCCCGGGGCGGGCGAGGGGATCGCGGGCCGCGCCAGCCGCAGGTCGTCGGGGTCGGCGGGGATGCCGTGCGCGATCAGCAACCGGCACATCCGGACCCGCTCGTGGAAGCCGTCCTCCCAGTGCGGCCCGGACCGCCCGTAGCCGACGCGCCTCGGTGCGCCCAGCGCGTCCAGGATCTCGTCGCTTTCCGGCCCCGCGCCGTGCAGGTTGACGGTGACGTCAGGGCGTTCGACATCCAGCGGTTCCAAGCCCTTGACCGGCAGCACGCGGTCGACGGCCCCGATCAGCTCCACCAGCGGGGCGAGCCAGCCGCTGGTCGCCAGCACGATGTCCTGGTCCGGCCAGTGCGCGCGGATGGCGCGCAGCGCGGGCACGGCCACGAGCAGGTCGCCCAGCTTCAGCGCGCGCAGCACCAGGATCACGCGCACTCCAGCTCTTCGGCGCGGTCGAGCAGGTCCAGCACGTCGTCCGCGATCTCGTCCACGGTCACCTCATCCACAAAGGACACATCGTGCGGGCAGCGCGGAATGTCCTGCCGCGTGCACGACACCTGGCAGACCGGGCAGTGCGCCGTCCAGGAGATGTGGACCCGGTGGTCGTGGCGGCCGGGCGGCCCCGCGTTGATCACGTTGCCCATCCAGTAGACCGAGACAGTGGGCGTGCCGACCGCCTGCGCGATGTGCCGGGGCCCGCTGTCGTTGGCCACCATGACGCTCGCCGAGGCGAGCACACCCACCAGCGCGGGCAGGCTCAACTCGCCCGCCACCGACACCACCCGCCCGCGCGGAGCGGCGGGCACGGCGTTCACGATCTCCGCGCCGAGCGCCGCGTCGTCCGCCGCGCCGACCACCACGACGTCTGCGGTTTTGGCCGCGGTCGCCGCGACCTCCCCGAACCGCCGCGCGGGCCACCGCCGCCGAGGGTCGGTCGCGCCCGGGTGGATGGCCACGAGCGGCCGCTCCCTGGGCCCCAGCGCCGCGGCCGCCGCGTCGAGGTCGCGCTCGGTGACCGACAGGCTCGCCTGCACCATGGTCGGCGCGGCCCCGGCCAGCCCGGCGACCTCCAGCGCGCGCATGGTCTCGTGCTGGAAGTACCGGAACGGCAGCCACCGGGTCAGCGCCGCCGCGTCGTCGGTGCGCGACCCGACCGTCCAGGTCGGCGCGGCCCGCAGCAGGAACGGGTTGGACCACCGGCCGCCGCCGTGCACCTGGACCCCGAGGTCCACCGGCCCCAGTTCGGCGAAGAACCGGGCGACGGCCGCATCGTCGGTCCCGCCCAAGCCGTGCACGCCCTCGGCCCGGGGCAGCGGCGCCACCGAGTCCACCGGCCCCGGCCGGTCCCGCAGCAGCGCGGCGTGCGCGGGCGCGCCGAGCAGCACGATCTCGGCGTCGGGATAGGCGTGGTCCAGCGCCTCGATGGCGGGCAGGGCCATGAGCAGGTCGCCCAGCCCACCGCCACGCAGGACGGCGATGCGCGCGACATTCGGAAACGGGTCGCCCAACGGGCCGATGGTCTGCACGGCCCCGGCATACCCTGGCGCGGGCCGGACAAACCGGGGTTTGCCGCGCCGCCACCCGGGTAAGCGCACCCCATGCCTCCCCGCGCCGTCCTGTTCGACCGAGACGGGACCCTGGTGCACGACGTCCCCTACAACGGCGACCCAGCCCTGGTCCGCCTCGTCCCGGACGCCCGCGCCGCCGTCGACGCCGTCCGCGCCGCGGGCCTGGCGACCGGCGTGGTCTCCAACCAGTCCGGCATCGCCCGCGGCCTGCTCACCGTCGACCAGGTGCGCGCGGTGAACACCCGGACCGACACCCTCCTGGGCGGCCTCGACACCTGGCGCTTCTGCCCCCACGGCCCAGCCGACGGCTGCCGCTGCCGCAAACCCGAACCGGGCCTGGTCCGCCAAGCCTGCGCCGACCTCGGCGTCCCCCCACAGGACACGGTCCTGATCGGCGACATCGGCGCCGACGTCGCCGCCGCCCAGGCCGCGGGCGCCCACCCGGTCCTGGTCCCGACCCCGGTCACCCGCCCCGCCGAGGTCGCGGCAGCCCCCGTCGTCGCCACGACGCTGACCGAGGCCGTCCGGTGGGTGTTCGCTCTTCTCCGGTAGCGGGCCACGAGTCCCCACCTAAGATGCGCTGGTGTCGATCGACCGGTCGGCCGCCCGACTCGGCGCGGTGCTGGCCAGACTCGCCCACCTGAGTTCTGGCGGAATGAGCACGTTGTCGCCCCGTGACGGAGTGGCAAATCGACATGGCGATCACTACCCGGAAGAGGCGTATCCGAACGCCGCCCACATGCCGCCACGGGTGATCGCCTCCGCTGGTGACGTCGACCCGTTTTCTCGCGATGAAGAATCGATTACTGTCGGCGTTCACGACGAAGTCGGCGTGTTGATTTGGACGACCCAGGATGCTGACTACGTTCCTGCGGATGGGGTCAATCGTGAATGGTTGAGCTATTTCCTGGCTGGTTCGCATGAGACAGCCGTGCCACCGTACGCTGAAGTGGCTGTGGAGATTGCCTACGCTGCGCTCGACGAGTTCTTGCGCGGGGCCGCCCCACGTGTGCGCGATGGCAGGAAGCGGCGCCGTTTGAATCGGTGTTTGAGTGAAATGACGCCTGAGTGGGGCGGGTGAAGGTGTCGAGCGGCGTCGCGCCGTCTGCTGACTCGGTGCCGTTGCGCCGCAACAGGTCTTTTGTGTTGCTCTGGGCGGGGCAAAGCGTGTCGCTGGTTGGGTCGCAGGTGACTGTGGTCGCGTTGCCGTTGGTCGCGGTGGTGACGCTGGGGGCGGGCGCGTGGGAGATGGGGGTTCTCGCCGCTTGTGGGCGGGTGCCTTATCTCCTGTTCGGGTTGCCCGCCGGGGTGTGGGTGGACCGGTTGCCGCGCAAGCGGGTGCTGGTGGTGTGCGGGGTGGGGCAGGCGGTCGCCCTCGGGGTGGTGCCCGCCGCCGCGGTCGGCGGGGTGCTGTCGCTCGGGTTGTTGGCGGGGGTGGCGTTCGTGGCGGGCGTGTTCGCGGTGTTCGCTGATATCGCGGCGCTCGCGCTGGTGCCGTTGGTGGTTCCCCGCGCCCAGCTCACCGCAGGGCAGGGGGCGTTGGAGGTCGGCCAGTCGGTCTCGCAGGTTTCCGGGCCCGCGGTGGCGGGTTGGCTCGTGCAGGCGCTGTCGGCGCCGGTGGCGATTGTGGCCGACGCGCTCAGTTTCCTGGTGTCGGCCGTGACCGCCGGGGGCATCCGGGTGCCGGAGAGCGCGGGTCGGGCGGTGGAGCGGGACTCGATGGCACGGCAGATCGCGGCGGGCGCGCGGGCGGTGTTCGGCAAGCGGGTTCTGCGCCACGTGACCCTGTGCACGGCGACGCACATCTTCTTCTACAACGCGTTCACCGCGGTCCTCGTGCTGTACCTGGTGCGTGACTTGGCTTTGTCACCGTCTGTCCTCGGGGCCACGTTGTCCGCCGGGGCGGTCGGGGGGCTGGCGGGGTCGGCGGTCGCCGCCCGTCTCGGCGCGCGGTTCGGCTCCGGCCCGACGATGGCGGCGGCCATCGTGGTCGCGGGAGCGGCGTCCTGCCTGGTCGTGGCGGCGGGCGGGGCGGTGGCGGCCTCGGTCGCGGTGGTCGCCGGGTCGCAGGCGCTGATGTGGTTCGCCATGCAGGTCTACAACGTGCTGCAGGTCCCGGTCCGCTACGCGCTCACCCCGGATCACCTGCACGGCCGGGTGAACGCGACCATTCGGACGACGGTGTGGGGGCTGGCCCCGCTGGGCGCTCTCGCCGGTGGCCTGGCGGGCGACGCGCTCGGCGTGCGGGTTTCCCTGCTCGGGGCCGGAATCGGCGCGGCCATGGCCGCCCTGTGGCTCGTCCTCGGCCGCACAGGTCCAGCGTCTTCGTGCGCTCGCTGACCCGACGATGAGTGCGGCGCCGACAAATCCTCCTCCAGCCCCATACGACGGGTCCGTCGCCCGCCTCCTGGCGTTCATGTGCGGATTCTGTGCGGTGGTTCTGGCACGCTCGAAAGCACATGGGTTCGGCGTGGACAGGTGAGGGAACGGCGATGGGAAATGGATTCCAGGTAACTCCGCAAGATCTGAAGACGATCACCAACCTGGTCCGCGGCACGGCCGCGGACCTCCGGTCAGTGCGCAAGAGTTGGGACGAGAAGACGGGCGACGGCGCCGCGGCCTTCGGCACCGTCGAGTGCGGCAAGGCTCACGAGGCGTTACAGGACGCGACTTTCACCAGCCTCGGCAAGCACGTCGACCACCTGACTTCCCTCGCCGACTCGGTCTCGGATTCCGCGCTGGCCTACACCGGCACGGACGGCGCGGGCGAGCGTTCCTTCGGAGGTGGCGACTAATGGCTGTGCCCGCGAGCGAACTGGTCCGTAAGGCGGGTGAGCTGACTTCGATGGCGAAAGCGGTCAGCGCGGCCACTGTGGTGGCCACGCTGCGTTCGGCGATCAGACTGTTCGACGAGGTTCCCGGCAACCCGGACAGCCTGGACGATCTGGCCGCGGCATACCGGAACGCGGGCGCCGGTGTGCAGGAGGTCGGTGCTCAGGCCAAGACCGTCGGCGGCACCCGGATTCCCGCGGTGTGGTCCGGGCGGGCAGGGAATGCCGCTGCGCGGAGCATCAACTGGTACGGCTCGGAACTCGAACTCGGCAAGCAGGTGTTCGATGTCGTCGCGGAGGCAGTAGGCGTTCTGGCAGGCAGACTGCGCCAGTTGCGGAAGGAGCACGGAGAGATTCGCCAGTCGCTGACCGAGATCCTGAACACCGCGGAGGCGGCGGGTGACGACGAAGTGCGACTCGTTCACCAGGCCCACCTGGCTGGGCCGTTGCTGTCCCAGGCGGGTTCGGTGCTCACCCGGGCGCAGGACGCGCACGCCACCACCATGACCGCGCTGACCGAGCCAATGGCGCTACCAGGACAGCTGCGCAAGCCGTCGACGTGGGAGATTCTCCAGAAGTACCAGGTGGAACCGGACCCGGACGGCACCGTCAAATTCCCGGTTCCCAAGTACGGCAAGGAGATAACCAAGACTGAGCGGGACCTGCTCGACGACATCGGATTCCGTGGACAGCGCGACGTTCAGGAGATTCGGCAGAAGGCGATCGACGCGGCCAACGAACAGTTCCCCGACAAGGAACAACAAGACAACCACCTGGATGCCTTCCGGCACACCTACGCCAACGCGTTGCTGGCCCGGAGGTTCGGCGATGACTGGGCGGAACGCTTCACCACCGCGCATGAGAGGTTGCCCGGCAACCGACCGGACCAAGAGGCGATGGACCTCTACAACAACGAACTGGGACGGCGGATCGCCGCGCAACACCCGGACGCGGGCGAAGACCAACTGAAGGCCCTGGTGAAACAGGCGATCGACCGAGGCGACGCGGTGGTGATCGATCGCGGCGGCGACCTCCAGCACAGCGACGCGGTTCCGCGCGGGCAGGTTGGGCGCGCCGACGACGAACCGTCGGAGCGCCCCAACGCCGACTCACTTGGCTCCGACAGCGGCGGCTCCGGCAGCACGGGCAGCGGCAACCAGGAGTACTGAGAGCGTTGGCGCGCGGGCCACCCCGTCGTGCGCGCGCACACACATCGGGCGCGGGTGGTTTCCCGGTCGGAGGACGGGTATCCGGCGGCTATGGAGCACTGGATCTCGGGTGGGCAGGACGGGCCGCGGGTGGTTGTCGTCGGGGACGCGTTGCTCGACGGGTGGATGACCGGTCGGTGCGACCGGTTGTGCCGGGAGGCGCCCGCGCCGGTGGTGGATGTGGTGGCTGAGACGTTTGTGCCCGGTGGGGCGGGTAACACAGCGGTGAACCTGGCCGCGTTGGGCGCGCGCACGTCCCTGGTGACCGCTGTCGGGGACGACGACGCTGGTGAGCGGCTTCTCGACACCCTGCGCGCGGCGGGGGTCGACGTTCGGCACGTGCTGCGCGTTCCCGGGCGGAAGACCACCACGAAGCGGCGCATCGTGGCCGGTGACCAGGTGATGCTCCGCTTCGACGATGGTGAGAGCCGTCCCCTGCCTGATGACGACGCGGCGCGGTTGTCTGATCTGGCGGCGTTCGCCATCCGCGAGTGCGATGCCGTTGTGGTGTGCGACTACGGCACAGGTGTTCTGGCGGAACCGGTGCGCCGTGAGCTTGTCCGGCTGCGTGACCGCGTCCCGCTGGTGGTCGTGGACGCGCATGAGGCGGGGCGCTGGCGGGAGCTGCGGCCCGACGTGGTGACGCCGAACGCCGCCGAGGCCGCCCGGTTGATCGACGTGCCCGCGCTGGACCGGGGCGACCTGGACGGCCACCGGGCCGCGCTGCGGGGCGCTTCCGGGGCGGCGGCGGTGGTGGTCACCCTCGATCGGGACGGCGCTGTCCTCTTCGATGGTGACGCGCCGATGCACCGCACGCACGCCCACCCGGCTCCGGACAACTTCACCGCGGGCGCGGGAGACACGTTCGTGGCCGCGTTGACGGTCGCGGCCGCCCAGGGGGCGCCGCTCGCCGCCGCCGTGGAGATGGCACAGGCCGCCGCTGACATTGTGGTCCACCGCCCGGGGACCGCTGTCTGCTCGCGGGCCGAACTGGTGGAACGGCTGGACGGCGGGCCGTCCGCAGCGGTGAGCGTGGACGAGTTGGTGCGGCTGGTGGCTGAGCACCGCGCCGCCGGTCGTCGGATCGTATTCACCAATGGGTGCTTCGACGTTCTGCACCGGGGGCATGTCGCGTATCTCGACCAGGCTAAGCGGTTGGGGGATGTGCTGATTGTGGCGGTCAACTCGGATCGAGGGGTGGCTCGGCTCAAGGGGCCGGGGCGGCCGGTGAACCCGGTGGCTGATCGGGTGGCGGTGCTCGGTGGGTTGTCCTGTGTGGACTATTTGGTTGTGTTTGACGAGGATACTGCGGTGGATCTTATTCGGGCTGTTCGGCCTGATCTCTATGTGAAGGGTGGGGATTACTCGCCGGACATGTTGGCTGAGAGTGAGGTTGTGCGGGAGGTCGGTGGGGAGGTTCGTATTCTGGACTACCTCGCTGATCATTCCACTTCGGCTGTGATTGATCGTATTCGGACTACTGCTTAGGGTTCGTGGGGGCTGGCCGGCTGTGTGGGGTTGCTCGATGGGGTGGAGTGGTTTCTTCGGGGCCCCTACGAAGGAAGATCCCATCGCGGGAAAGACGGGTGGGGAGCCTTCGGCCCCACGACCACGGCGAGTTCAGGGATCTTCCTTCACCCCCGAAGAAACCACTCCACCCCATCGAACACTTGGCGAGTGCCGGTGCGGCCTGGCAGGAGGGCGGGTGTGCTGTCCCGCGCCCATTGAGTACTAGGCGGGCGTCGGTGCGGCCTGGCAGGCGCTCGGGGTGTGTTGGTTCGCCCCAGCGAACACCTGGCAGGTTGGGTGCAGCAGGTGGGTAGGTGGGGCTTGGCTGGCTGCCGCTGGTTGTTGCCGTGAACTGCCGGAGGTGCCTGGTACCGCGAAACGCGGGTTGTGGTTCGTGAGTTGACTTGCCTGTGCCGTGCTCGCTTCGATCTTGGTGGTGTCGAGGAAGCGACTGGGGGCGGCGGGGGATGGGTGGTCGGTCGTTGGGGCGGGGGTTCGGGTGGTTGTGGACCTCGTATGCGTTGAGTGTGTTCGGGACGCGTCTGGCTTTTGACGCGTTTGCGTTGATTGCGATTCTTGTGCTGGATGTCGGGCCTGGGGCGGTGTCGGCGCTGGCGGCCGTGGGGCTCGCGGTGGGGGCGGTTGTCGCGGTGCCGATCGGGCCGTGGGTGGAGTTTCGCCGGAAGAGGGCGGTGATGATCGCCATGGATCTGGTGCGGTTCGTGGCGGTGGTCAGTGTTCCGGTGGCGTTCGGGTTTGGGTGGCTTGGGTTTGGGCAGTTGCTGGTTGTCTCGGTTGTGGTCGCGGTGGCCGACATCGCGTTCATGGCGGCCAGTGGGGCGTGTTTGAAGGGGTTGGTGGCGCCTGGGGATTTGTTGGTCGCCAATGGGCGGCTTGAGTCGACCAACTGGACCGCCACCGCGCTGGGGCCGCCGCTTGGCGGGGTTGCGGTCGGTTTGTTCGGGCCGATCATGGTTGTGGTGGTCAACGCGGTGAGTTATCTGCTCTCGGCGGTGGGGATTCGGGCGATCGGGGGTGGGGAGGCGCGGCCCGCGCGTGGTGCGGGGACGCGGCCGCGGCTGGGGGATTTGGCTGTGGGGTGGCGGCACATTCTGGGCCATTCGACGCTGCGGGTGTTGTTCTGCAACACGATCCTGGTCAATGGGCTGATCATGGCCTCGGCGCCGCTACTGGCTGTTCTCATGCTCGGCCAGTTGGGGTTCACACCATGGCAGTACGGACTGGCGTTTGGGCTGCCCTGCGTTGGTGGTCTCCTTGGCGCGCGGCTGGCTCCGGGGCTGGTGGCGCGGTTCGGACGGCACCGCGTCATGGTCACGGCTGGGGCGCTGCGCGCGTGCTGGCCGCTGGGGCTGGCCTTTGTCGGGCCCGGGGGCGCGGGGCTGGCGCTCGTCCTGGCGGTTCAGTTCTGCATGATCGCGTGCATCGGGGTGTTCAACCCGGTGTTCGCCACCTACCGGCTTGATCAGATCCCCGACGACCGGGTCGTTCGCACGTTGTCCGCGTGGTCGATCACCAGCAAAGCCACCATCGCCGGGTTGACCGCCCTGTGGGGAGTGCTGGCGACGGTCACGAGCGTCCGGGTGGCGGTCGCGGTCGCGGGGCTGCTGCTGTTGGCGACCCCGTTGCTGCTTCCGCGTGCGCGGCACGAGTCGCTTAGCGGTGCGGGGTTGTCGTGAACCGCAGGTGGAACGGGTCGAGGGTGGCGGGCAGGGGGGTGAGGCGCTGACGCGAGACGACCGTGAAACCGGTGTCCGCCACCATGGTGGCCACGGTCGTGGCGATCACGTGCAGCACCAGGTTGCGCCCCGGGCAGGTCGCGGGGCCCGCGCTGAACGGCAGGAGCGTCGGCGTGCTCGCGGCCCGGCCGTCCAGCCAGGCGTCGGGGGTGAAGGTGTTGGCGTAGTCCAGGGTCTGTTCGTCGCGGTGGAAGTACGGGGCCAGCACCACGAACGTGGTCCCGCGCGGCAGGGGAGTGGCCGACCAGTCGGTGTCGACGGTCGAGTCGCGCAGGATGGCGGGGGTGGTCGGCCACAGGCGCAGGGTCTCCAGCACCGCCGCCCTGGTGACCCGCAGCGGCTGGGGCTCGTCCGGCTCGCCGTGGGCGTGTTCGTCGCGGACCCGGCGCAGGACGTCGGGGTGGGTGGCGAGCAGGGCCACTGTCCTGGCCGCGGTCATGCCCGCCGCGTCGAAGGCGAACAGCCAGTGCGCCACCTGGCTCAGCGGGTCCGTCCTCGGCGCGCAGACCGAGGCCACCAGACCCGCGAGGCTGCCCGGCTCGGTGCGGTCGAGGTGGGCGCGCAGCCGCCGCTGGAACCGGACGCGCACCCGGTTGCGGGTGGGCCGCAGGTAGGACCAGTTGCCGTCCGAGCGCAGAGCGTGCAGCAGCGAGATCAGCTCCTGGTCGTCGCGCGCGCCGTCGCCGAGCACGATCCGGCGCACGATCCGCCACCAGGCGTCGGCGAACTCCGGCCAGGCCAGCTCGGTGCGGTCGGCGAGCAGCCGCGCGCACTCCTGCCGGATCACCGCGTTCATCGGATACGCGAGCCGGTGCAGCTCGTGCGGCGTGTCGAGCACCCGCTCGGTGAACCGGCGCCGGTCCACCCGGTCGTCGCCCTCGGAGATCAGCACCCCGTGCGGCTGGAAGTGGCTGAGCGCCCCTTCCTTCTCCCGGCTCGCCGGGCTGAACGTGGCCGGGGTGTCCCGCAGGACCCGCTCCACGTCGTGCCCGTCGAGCGGGATGGCCACGGTGCGCCGGGGCAGGCGCAGGACCAGCAGCGCCGGGCCGTAGCGCTCGCGCAGCCGCCGCAGCTCGGTCACAAGCCACTGGTCGGTGCCCAGCCGGGCGAGCAGGCCCACCGTGCGCGGTCTCCGGACGATCAGTCCTTTCGCGACCAAGGGAAGCCCCACCCGGCCCACGAGCCGCAGGGTGTCCGCACGGGATATCTCGACCACCTTCCGAGCCGCCGCAAGCCGCGTCATCGTCAGCGCACTCCTTTCAGGACGGTCTCCGGTGAACAACCCGGTCGGGTTACCCAAGACCGCTGTCGGCCAACCGTTGCGTCGCTCGATCGTGTGGTCGCCGATCTTTCGCCGAGATCACCCGTCCGGAGGTGTCCGGCGGCGATTCCCGGGTAGTCCCAGATCATCAGGAGGTGGCGGAAATGCTCGACTTCGACCCCGTCGCGTTTGGCGTGCTCCGCGCGACGGCCCAGGGCCGCAGCGCGGCGGGTGCGCCCTCGGTGACCGCTCGCTGGCTGCGGAGCCTCTCGGCCCACGGCTACATCCGGTCCCGGCGGGACGGCACGGCGATGGAAGTGACCGTTCCCGGTATGCAGCTGCTGTGGTTGTGGGCGCACGACCCGCACGCCCATCCACCCGCCGACAAGCCGCCATTGCGCCAGCCGAAATAGCGAGTGCCGGGGTGGGCGCGTGCGGCAAGATCACCGGGTCTCGCCGCGCGCAAGGAGGACCCCGTGGACGACCTCGATCCTCGGCTGACCGCCCGCCTGCGAGCCCGCTCCGGCAAGCCTGAATGGCCGCTGTATCGGCTTGGGGAACGTCCGCGGGACGCGGGAGGCGCCCTCACCGAGGTCGCGAAGCTGCTGCTCGCGGCGGGCGCGGCTCCCCAGCCGCCGACGATGGCGGCGTGGCTGGCGGACGCGGCCGTCGAGGTCTGGCTCGCGCTCGACCAGCACGCGCGCCACGGGTGGTGGCGGACGGTCTGGTGGCACGAGCGGATGATCACCGGTCTCCTGGCTGGCGACCTCGACCCGCTGAACCTCGTCCTCGCCGCCGGTCACTCGGATGGGTATATCCGGGAGGCGGCCGTGATCAGGCTCGCCCCGGTGGCGCACAAGGTCGCGTCACCCGTTCTCGCCCTGCGTGCCGCCGACCGCGTGCCCCAGGTCCGCGACCGCGCTCGCCAGGAATGCCAGCGGCGGCTGCGGGACGACCCGGCCGCCGCGCTGCGCGCCGCCGCCCCGGTGGCCTTCGCCCTGGCGAACCGCGAACGGGGCGCGTGGCTCGACCGCGTGCTGCGGGACCTGCTCCGCGACGGGCCGCCCAGCGTGTTCACGGCCGCGATCGGCGCACCGGACGGGCGCACCCGTCGCGTCGCCACCATGCTCGGCGTCGACAGGCTCGACCTCGCCAAGCTCATGCGCGCCGCCAAGACGGACCCCGACTTGCCGACGCGCGTGCTCTGCGCCGACACGGCGCTGCGGATCGCGCGCGCGACCGGCGACACCACAGTCCCCCGCAGCCTGCTAACCGGCGGCGCGGCCCCCGTCCGGGCCGAGGCCGTGCGCGCCCTCGCGGACGCGGGCGACCTCGCGCCCGCCGTCGCCGCGCTTCCGGACCGCAGCGGCATCGTCCGCGCGAGCGCCCAGGCGGCCCTGCGGCGCGCGGGCGCCGACCCGTCGCCGCACTACCGCGCGCTCGTGGGCCAGTGGCCCGTCAGCCCCGGCGCCATCGCGGGCTTCGGCGAGACCGGCGGGGACCCAGACCTGCTGCCGCCGCTGCTGGCGCACCCGCTGCCCCGCGGCCGCGCCGAGGCCGTGCGCGCCCTCCGCGCCCGCGGCGTGACGCCCGTGCCCCTGCTCTGGCCGCTGCTCACCGACCCGTCACCGCCGGTGACCCGCCAGGTGGTCGCGTCCCTGAGCGGCCAGCCGCTGGACCGGACCGCGCTCCAACGGCTCATGGACCACCCCGCGCCACACGTCCGCACGGCCGCCTACCACCTGTTCCGCGCGGGCGGCGCCTGGACGCGCCTGGCCACCACCCTCCACCTGCTGGGCGACCCGGACCCGTCCCTGCGCGGCCGCGCCCGCGCCGACCTCCACACCTGGCTGGACCGCGAGGCCGCCACCGCCTACTCCCGCCCCACCGAGGCCCAGGTCGCGGAGCTGTCGGCCCTGGTGCCCGCCGCGGCGCCGGTCATCGGCCCGGCCCGGCTCAGGACGCTGCGCTTCCACTGCGGACTGCCCGCGGAATCTTGACCGGCGTGATCACCCATGGTGACCGTGTGAGCCAGGTCGCGGGTTCGCGGGTGAAAGACGCGGGACATGCCCTAGCTTCTTGGGCATGTCGAAACCCGGGGACCGTGTGGTCGTGTGGGCGGTCGCCGCCGCCGTGGCGGGAGTGGTGCTGCTCGGGCTGGCCGGGGCGCCGCAGTCGGTGGACTTCCTGTTGTGGACCGGAATCGACTCGCCGCACGCGGTGGGGGCGCAGCTTGCGGTCGCGGTGAGCGGGGCGGTCGCGACCGCTGTCGCCGTCGTGTTGGCGCGGTGGTGGCGGTGGGCGCTCGTCGCCGGGGCGGTCGGGGTCGCGGTCGCGCTGGCCGTCGACGCGCCGCCCAGCGGCGGGTTGTCCGTGCGGCTGCGGGGCGCGACGCCGTCCGGGGAGTTGGCCATGTCGGCGGGGTGGGCGTGCGTGCTCGCGGCCGCGGCGGGGGTGCTGCTCGTCGGGGTCCTCGGCGCGGTGCAGCGGCTGATGTCCGAGCGGCCCCGCTACGCGGTGCTGGCCGGGGTCGCGGCCTGCGCGGGCTACTTCGGCGTGTCGGTCACCGGAATCCTGCGCGGGGTGGACCCGGCTGTGCCCGCGGTCGGGATGGCGCTGGTGACGGTCGGCGCCGCGCTGCGCGCGGGCGGGGGCGCGACCTGGGGCAGGACCCGGCCTGTCGCCGCGGTCATCGTGCTGCTCACGGCCGTGCCGACCGCTGTGGTCGCGTTGCGCGGCGCGGAAATCCTCGGCACGGAGGTCGGCGGTGTGGTCGGGGTGCTGCTCGCCGCGGCGGCGATCGCCGGGGGCGGGCGCGACTGGGCGTTCGTCGGCGCGCTCGGCGCCGTCCTCGCCGCGCCGGTGCCGATGCTGGTGCTGCTGCACTCCACGGCCACCGGCGAGGTCTGGTACGCGTGGCCGATCGCGCTCGCGGGCGTCCTGGCAGGCGCGGTCGCCGCCACCCGGGTGGCCTGGGCGGCGCCGCCGGTCGTCGCCGTCGCCGCGCTGCCGGTCGCCGCGATGGCCTCCCAGATCGGCGGCAAGGACTTCGGCGTGCCGCTGGCCTGGATCTTCCTCGGCCTGGCCACCGCCGCCGTCGCGGCGGTCGGCGCGGTGTCGGCGACCGCGTTCCCCGACCTGCCCTCGCTCGGCGCGCTGGCCACCACCGCGGCCGTGGGCGTGTCCCACGCGCTCGGCTTCGTCCGGTCGGGCCCGGACGGCGCGCTGGACCTGGACAACGTCGTCGGCCCCGCCGGTCAGGGCGTGTCGGCGGTGCTGCTGCTGGCGGGCGCGGCCCTGCTGGTGCTTTCCACTGTGCGACAACGGGAACCGGTCACGGTCTGAACCAGTGTCACTCCTGTCGTTGATCAGATGACCCCAGAAGTCACCCCGAACGACAACCAGGATGACACCGACGGCCTGCGGGCGGCCATCGACAAGGTGAAGCGGGAGTGCTCGCCGTCCGCGTCCTACGATCGGCGTCCCTGACCACCCTGCCCGCTGGCGTCCTCGATGTGACCGGCCAACTCCGGGTCGACGCGGACTACCTGGTCATCCGCGGCGCGGGCGCGGACCCCGCGACCGGCACCCGGTTCGTCTTCCGCCCGGACGAGAACACCCGCTATGACGGCCTCACCAAGGACGGCAACGCCTGGGACCCCGACGAGATGGGCTACGAGAGCGGCAACGGCGGCTGGCTGTGGCCGGGGCGGGGCCTGTTCCGGGTCCAGTCCGCCGCGGTGCACGAGGATTACCGGGAGGACTACGAATCCGCCCCCGCCAACCGCAGAGACCTGTTCGAGGGCAGCGTGAACGTCCATTGGAAGGCAGGCGGAAACTACGCGACAAGGACGGCGACCCAGGGTTCTCCGCGCGGACAGGCGACATCGTCGTCCACTTGGCGGGCAAGGTGGAGTGGGACCACTTCGCTGTCGGCGGCTACGTCAACATCCGCGGCGCGGACTCGGTCGGCTTCTACCGGGCGCAGGAAGCGCAGTCCGGCAAGCCCGGAACACGCATACGCGCCAACAGATTTTCGCCATCGCCGCCGTCAACCAGTCCGCCCGCACCATCACCGTCGACAAGCCCCTGGAGTTCGACCTACCGGTGACCTCCACTTCGGACGGTTCCCCCGAGATCGACAACAAGACCTATGGTCCGCGTCCAACAACGTCGTGACCGCCAACGACTTCGACACCGACCCCAACCTCCACGGCGGCTGGGAACGCCGCAACCTCTTCGAACAGAACACTGCCCGCGTCCCCTTCGAGCACAGCCCCGGCAACTGCCGGACCAACTGCGGCGGCGAAGGTGGAGCGGAAACCGACGAGTCAACCTGGTACCCGATCTGGTGGGGAGCAGGAGCCAAAGCAGTGAAGTGGTCGGCGCGACCGGCCCCCAGAACGTCTTCTTCAACAACACCTTGACCAAACAGCTCGCAAAGGGTGGCGACTACACCCCCTTCTATCCCGACCACCAGCGCATCTACCAATTCGCCTGGAACGGCACCGGCTACCAGCACCTCACCACCCCAGAAGGCCCCATCCCCGACTGGGCAGGCCGCGAACAACTTGACTACACCAGCAACGGAGTCGATGCCTCCCGCACCGATGCCGCCGAGTCCCTGTTCCTCGCAAGCTGACTCGCGCGTTCGGGGACTCGGATGACTTGTCTCGGACCGGTTCGTTGACCTGCCATGGCATGGTGTCACTGCTACGAGTGCCGGGTGAGCCAGTCCTCGCGGTGTTCGGCCAGTAGTCGGAAAGCCGCGGTTCGGTCGGCGGGGGGCACTGGTTCGTCGGCCCACTCCGATAACGCGGCGGTCATGCCGGTGACGAACTCATGGCCCACTTCGGTCAGGCCGCCGCTGGTGAGCAGGGTTCGGCAGCCGAGCAGGGAACCGGATCGCCAGCGGGCGAACTCGCGGCCCGCTTGGCCGTGTGGTTCCACGGCTCGGTGGGCTCGCCAGAAGGCGGTAACGCCAAGGTAGGCGTAGGTGCCGTGGAGCAGGCCGGTGATCGGGCGCGGGTCGGCGCGCCATGGGGCGTAGTAGCGGGCCTTGTGGGTTGGGTCGACCAAGGGGAACAAATCCATGAGGGCCACCAGTTTCGTGTGCTGGACCTCGTGGGCCAGGGTCACCGCGACGGTGGTGTCGTCGGGGCCGAGGGACAGGAACAGACAGCCGAAAGCGTCCGACATGGTCACACTGCTGACCCCGTCCGCCGCCGGTTCCAGGGGCGCGAGCACGGTGACGCCGGTGGCCAACTCGTCGGCCACCTCGGGGTGGTGGGTGCGGAGCAGGGCCCAGGCGCGGGCGATTCGGTCCTGCCACTCGGGGATGTCCACCGAGCGGGCCAAGTGGAGATCGCTGGTGGGCGGAGCGGGCCAGCGGCGGTGGATGGTGAAGGTGACGCCGCCGGGGAGGGTGATTTCCGGGTCGGGCGTCCAAGTGAGGGCCGATGTGATGACTGGGCCCGAAATTGGAGTGGGGAGCACGCCTAGCGATGGGAGCACGGGGTGGGGACTGGGCGGCAACTCCACGACCGCGTCGACTTCGCCGCGGATGGCCGCTGCCGCCGCGAGGTAAGCCAGGTCTTCCGGGCGGGCTGGGGTGTTTCGGCGGAGGGCCAACACAGTCTGGGTCGCCCACGCGCCCACCGAAGGGGAGTCCAGCACGCGGTCGGCGGCCTCGGGGGAGTGGCGGCGGACTTCGGCTAAGAGGTTCCAGGCGGACCTGGTTAAGAGGTTGTGGCTGGCTAAGAGGCGGATCAGTTGCAGCGTGCGGCTTCTGCGGGCCGCCACCAGGGTTCGCATGATCGGCTTGCCGCCGCCGCCTCTGGCCAGGGTGGCGAGGTCCGCCGTGCTCAGCCGGTGGCGGGAGCCGGGTGAGTCGCAAGGGGCAGGGGTCATCGGAGGGCGGCCAGATCGGTGGTCAGCCGGGTGCGGACGTGGTGGATAAGACCCAGTAGGTCAGGGCAGTAGACCGACGGGTTGGTGAAAC
Source organism: Actinokineospora iranica (assembly GCF_900101685.1). Taxonomy (GTDB): domain Bacteria; phylum Actinomycetota; class Actinomycetes; order Mycobacteriales; family Pseudonocardiaceae; genus Actinokineospora; species Actinokineospora iranica. The sequence continues at coordinate 84,191 of NZ_FMZZ01000015.1, read as the reverse complement.
CGTTGTCCGCGCGATAACGGTGCGCGGGTAGACCGCCGCCGCAGATGGCTAGTTCCGGGCACGTGGCGCAAGCCCGCGACCGTTCTGGTTCCGGCCGCAGGGCCGCGTCGAACGGGTCTCGGGAAACGTGCAGACCGGTGATCGCGGCGCCGTCGTATGCCGAGGCAAGAGTGTCGGATAGCTCTATAGAGCCGTCGGTTTGCACTACCACGTGTTGAGCGGGAGCCGCGCCGATGCTTTCCACCCCTGAACGACCGTTGAGAAGCAGGTTCAGCAGTTCGTCGAACAGCCGCACCGACGTGCGTTTTACCGGCGCGGCGTACCAGTGGTCGAACACCGCGCCCAGCCAGTCCGCGTAGGGGGTTTCCGCCGAGCCCGGCTCCCGGCGGGGCGGCGGGGCGGTCCAGTTCCCGTGCGGCAGGAGGAGATCGATCGCGGGCGGTTCGTGTTCCAGCAGCGCCGAGTACGTCGCCAGTGGGTCGTGGGACAGGTCGACCACGCACAGCAGGCCCGCGTAGATCGGGCGGAACTCGGGCGCGGCCAGCAGACGCAGGCCGCGTGCCGTCGCGCCGTGGCTGCCCGCGCCGTCGTGGCCGCGGCGGCGGTGGTCGTGGGTTCGCGCGTCACCGTCGACGCTTACGCCTACCCGCACGCCCAGATCGGCGAACAGGTGGAGGAAATCCTCGTCTAAGAGCGTGCCGTTGGTCTGGACCGTTACGCGAACCTCCGCGGGAACCCGCTCGCGCAGCGTGCGCACGGTCCAGGCCAGGTGGGTTCGGCCCGCCAGCAGCGGTTCGCCGCCGTGCAGGGCGATGTCGACTTTCCCCAGGCCGTGCGCCCGGGCGTGTTCGGCGATCCGGTCCGCGGTGTTTTCCACCGTCGCCCGGGACATCGCGTGCGGCTGCGCGCGCCAACCCTGGTCGGCCATTTTGTAGACGTAGCAGTAATCGCAGGCGAGATTGCAGCGGCTGTGCGCCTTGAGCACGAACTGGCGAAACGGCCGCAGGCCCTGGTCGGTCATCTGCCCTCTCCTCGGCTTCGCGCGTGGTCCCCCGAGGTAATGAAACACAGGCGAACCCACCGCATGGGTGGTCCGATCGGCGTATCCGTCACTAATGTTGATGTTCCGGACTACTATGTGAGAGGGGGTTCAGCGAAACCAGGAAGGGGAAGCGGCGCATGGACGACGACGGGGGGCGCGGCGCCGAGCACCGGGTCCACGAGTCCGATCTGCTGGACGTGACCGACCTCGACCTCGATCGCCTGGCCGCCCTGCCCGACACCGTCCTGGCCGCGTCGCTGCGCCGGATCTTGACCGAGTACGACGCGGTCCCCGACCGGTACGCGGCTTTCCAGAACGCGATCTGAGGCGGCGCCCATGACCGACGCCGGATTGGGGACACGATGAACAGCCCGGGGCCAGCGAACAACCCGGGGCCCGCGCCGCGCCAAGCCGGGATCGTCGCCTTCCTCGCCGCGACCACCGGGGCGGCCCGCTCCGGCGTGGTGGCGACCCTCGCCTGGCAGCTCGCCACCGCGGGCCGCGCGGTGCTGGTCGTGGACTGGGCCGAGGAGTCGCGCGCGGTGGTCGACCACCTGCGCCCGTTCCGCGTCGGCGCGCGGGAGTGCCCGCCCGAGGTCGCAGGCGCCCTGCGCGCCGTCCACCGCGCGCGCGGCGGCGGGCAGGCGACCGGCCTGACGCGCGTGGAGTTCCCCGAGGCGGAGGGATTCGTCGAGCTGTTCGACGTCCCGGTGGGCGCCGGGGCCGATCGGCTCACCGTCGAGCACGACCCGGTCGCCGACCTGCGCGGGAAGCTCGCCACGCTCGGCTATGACGACGTGCTGGTCAACGTCCCGCAGGGCGCGGGAACCGGTGTGGTCGCCCTCGCCGCCACCCTGAGCGACATCGCCGTGGTGTGCTTCCCGCCCGGCCTGCGCGAGATCGCCGACGCCGCGGAGCTCGCCGCCGCGGTCCAGGGCAAGACCCCCGTGCACGTCGACCTGATCCCGGTGGTCACCCGGTTCGACTCGGCCAACGAGAGCAGGCGCCGCGCGGTGTGGTCCGGGATCCGCCTGGCGTTCGGGCAGTCCCTTGGCCGAGGGCACACCGTCGCCGACGCCCTGGTCGAGATCCCCTACCGCTCATGGGAAATCCACCGGCCGATGCTTCCCGCCCTCGCGGAAGACCCGGCCGATGGCGACCTGTGGGACCGCTACACCCGCCTGTCCAAGGCGGTGACCGGCGCGAACGGGCCCGCGCCCGTGCCGCCGTCCGCGGCGCTGCGCGACCGCTACCGCCGCGCGTTCGACCTGCCGGTGTCGAGCAGGCCGAGCCGCCTGATCGTGGCCCACCGCGCCGAGGACCGCCCCTGGGGCGACTGGGTGCGCGCCCGGCTCGAAGACGTGGGCGCGCAGACCCGGGACCTGCGCTCCGCGGGCGACTGGCTCGGCGCCGACCCGGCCGACGGCCTGCTCGTCCTCGTGCGCGGCGGCGACCAGGACGACCCGCCCGGTGTCGACGCCGCGCTCGCCGCGCGCATCCCGCGGCACATCCGGGAGATCATCCCGGCCACCACGGCCCGCGCCGAGGCCCGCGACCTGCGCAGGCGGCTGCTGCGGCACTTCGCCCTCATCGACCGCGACGACGGCGCCGGAACCGGGATAGCCCCCGTTCCCGGCACGACCGCGCACGGCGTGGTCAGCCTGCCGCCGCGGCCCGGTCCGTTCCTCGGCCGCGGCGACGACCTCGACCGGCTGCGCGACACGTTCCGCGCGGGCGAGGGCCGGGTCGTCACGGTCCTCACCGGGGCCGACGGCATCGGCAAGAGCGCGACGGCGCTGGAGTACGCGCACCGCTTCGGCTACGACTACAGCCTGGTCTGGTGGGTGCCCGCGCACGACCGGGCCGCCGCCCACGCCAGCCTGGACGACCTGTCCGTCCGGTTCCCCGGCGAGCGGTCCGACACCGGCGGCAGCCAGCGCGCCCTCGACGTGCTGAGCCGCGAAGGCCCCCCCGGCCGGTTCCTGCTCGTCTACGACGACGCCGTCGACCTCGCCGCCGTCGCCGACCTGCTGCCCGACGGCGACACCGGGCACATCCTGATCACCACCCGCGACCGGGAAGCCGAGGGCCTGCGGCTGCGCGGCATGGCCGAGGACGAGGCCGTCGACCTGCTGCGCGCCCGACTGCCCGGCCTCACCTGGGAGCGCGGCCGGGAGATCGCCGGGCTGCTCGGGCACGTCCCGCTCGCCCTCGACCTCGCCGCCTGCCTGCTCGCCGAGCGCGCCGAGTCGTCCCGGCTGGCCCGCGAGGCCATGGTCGACTCCGCGCGGCTCGCCGCGGACCAGGTCATGGCCGCGTGGGCGGCGGCGCCAGCGGGACCCGTGGTCGAGCGGATGCTGTCGATCACCATGGCCGCGCTGCGCGAGACCGCGCCGGGCAGGCTCGCGGCGCTGCTGGCGCAGGCGTGCGCGTTCCTCTCGCCCAAGGGCGTGAGCCTGGGCCTGCTCCGGTCCCGCCCGTTCCTCGACCGGCTCCTCGACGCGGTGCCAGCGGCCGAGGCCGAGCCGGTGCGCCAGGACGCCGCCGAGATCGACCGGGCGCTGTGGCTCGGCGAGCGCCACGGGCTCTTCCGCGTCGACTGGGGCCACAACCACCAGCTCCGGATGAACCGCAGGACCCAGGAGGTGCTCCGGGCCGCCATGTCCGACGGGGAACGCGCGGCCCGGCAGGCGGCCACCCTCGCGGGCCTGGCGGGCTACGCGCCGACCGAGGTCGAGATATCCGCGCCCGGCGCGGCGGAGCGCTACGACGAACTCGCCGCGCACGTGGCGACTTCCGGCGCGCTGGAAAGCGCCGACCCGCAGGTCCGCCGCTGGCTGGTCAACCAGACCTCCCGCGCGGCCGCGACCCGCCGCCCGGACGTCCAGCGGGCCGCGCTGGCCACCGGCGTCGCCCTGCTCGCCGACTGGGCCGACCGGTTCGGCGCGGGCGACTGGCTGCGGGTCCGGCTGGCGGGCAAGGTCGCCGACCTGCACCGCGAGCTGGGCGACCCGCGCGCCGCGCTGCGGCTCACCAGGGAAGCGCTCACCAGCCAGCTGGAGACCCGCGAGCCCGGGCACCCGCAGGTGCTCATCGCCGCCCGCGGCCGCGGCGCCGACCTGCGCGGGCTCGGCGTGTTCACCGAGGCGCGCACCGAGGACGAGTTCACCTACCTCGGCTTCGTCCGCGCGCTGGGCGCAGACCACCCGCAGACCCTGATGGCCGCCAACAACCTCGCCCTGTCGCTGTTCCTCGCGGGCGAGCCGACGAGCGCGCTGGAACGCGAACGCGACACCTACGCCCGCCGCATCCGCCTGTTCGGCCCGACCGACCCGCAGACGGTGTGGTCGCAGGCGAAGGTCGGCTTCTACCTCAGCGAACTCGGCGACCACAACGGCGCGACCATGCTGCACGGCGCGCTGCAGGTGCTGCAGCAGCGCGGGCCCCGCCCCGACCACACCGAGCTGACCACCCAGTGGCGCTACGGGGTGGCGCTGCGGCGCATCGGACCCGAGCGGCACCGGGTCGCCCGCGACCGCCTCGCCACCACCCTGCGCGACATGCGCGCTGAACTCGGGCCGTACCACCCGGAGACGCTGGCCTGCGGGCTCAGCCACGCCACCGCGCTGCGGCTGTCCGGCTCCGACACCGGGTACGCGGTGAAACTGGCCCGCGGTGCGCTGCACGGGTTCACCGCGGAGGTCGCGCTGCCGTCCACGCACCCGTTCCTCGCGCTGTGCGGGCTGGGCCTCGGCCTGGCGCTGCTCGCCGCAGGCGACACCGCGGGCGCGCTGACCGAGACCGCCACCGCCGCGGCCCTGCTGCGCGAGCGCCTCGGCGGCCTGCACCCCTGGACCCTGGCCGCCGAACTCGACAACGGGCTCGTCCTGGCCCGCTCCGGCGACCTCGGCCAGGCCGTGAAGACCACCGAGGCCGCGCACGCCGACGCGCTGGAGTTCCTCGGCAAGGACCACCCGTACACCGTGGCGGGCGCGCACAACCTGCGGCTGGCCCGCGAGGGCGTCGACCACGGGTGGAAGGAGATCGATGTCGACGTTCCCCGGACCTGAACTCGGCGCGGTCCACGAGGACTCCGCCGACTACCTCGGCCCCGAGTTCGAGCAGACCCGGATCGCCTGCCGCGACGCCATGGCCCTCGGCGGACTCGCCTACCTCGCGGTCTTCGACGACGGGGTCTTCGACTTCGCCCTGGACACCCTGGGCGAGCCCGAGCCAGACCCGGACGGCGTGCCGGACGGCAGCCGCCGCGACGAGTTCCGCAGGCTCGGCCGCCAGTTCAGCCTCACCGCCGACCGGCTCGACCGCGACCTGCAGGCCGTCGTCACCGGCAGGCTCATCCGCACGGTGCTGCACGCGGAGGAAGGCGCGCTGTTCTGCGAGGCCGTCGTGCCCGCCCGCTACGTCATCGGCGTGGCCCCGGCCGGCTCCGCCGACCAGGTGGCCGTGCCCGACCGTCGCGTCGAACGGGGCGACCGGGTGGTGTCCGCGCTGGTCACCCGGCTGCGGCGGGAGCAGGGCCTGCCATCGCTGAACCCGGGCGGCTTCGACACACCCGCGGCCCTGCGCCCCGCGCCCCCCGGCACCGCGGAGCCGTACCTGCTGGTCGAGGACGACACCGAGGAGACGACCAGGGTCGCCCGACTGTGCGCGGCCGCGGTGAACCCCGCGGACCTGCACCACGTGTCGTACTGGGACCAGGACGTGCCGCTGGTCTCCACCGACCACTTCGACGCCCCGGAACTGGCCAGGTTCTTCACCGAGGTGAACCCCCAGTTCCGGCGCCGCTTCTACGAGCGCTTCGGCCGATCCGTCGGCTCCCTCATGAACGCCCTCAACCGCACCACCAACGCCGCCATCGGCGGCAAACTCCTGCGCGTCGTCCTCGACGTCGAGATGGGCGCGGTCTACTACTACCGCCTCGGGTTCCGCCGGTACCTGTTCGGCGTCACCCTCGACCAGACCCGCGTCACCATGGCGGATAACCGCTTGGCGGCGCTGGCGGGCGAGATCGGCTGATCCCGATGGCGGTTGATTACCCCGATCGGGGCTTGAGCGTGATCATCGGCGGCCCTATGGTCGAACGAGGTCCCCTGAGCTGGGCGAGGGCATGATGATGAGTGACCGCGTCGGTGCAGTCGCCATGAGCGCTGTCGTAGCCCGCGGGGGCACGCGGTGAGCACCGCCTTCCGCACGGTGAGCCTGCTGCTCGCGGTCACCGTCGGCTGGCTGGCCGCCAAGCTCTTCGGCATCGACGACGCGGCGTCCTCGACCGTCTATGTCTTCGCCATCAACGCCCTGCTCGGCTTCGGCCTCTACGCGAGCACCCGGGGCATCGAACTGTCGGAGTTCCGGCAGCACTGGGGCACAGTCCTGATCGCCGTGACGCTCGGTGTGCTGGCCAAGGTCGCACTGGTCTTCGGCTTCCTCTACCTGTTCTACCGCCGCCCCGAACACCTCTTACTCGCGGTCGCGGTGGCGCAGATAGACCCGCTATCAGTCGCCGCCATGCGCGCCCGGTCCAGACTGTCCGAGTCGGCGAAAACCCTGCTGGCCGCCTGGGCCTCCTTCGACGACCCGATCACCGTGCTGCTCACCACCTACCTGACCGTCCTTGTCCTGGGCACCGGCGACACCGCCCTCCTGGGCGCGGGCCTCGGCTCGTTCGCCCTGAACTTCGCCTTGAACCTGGCGCTGGCAGCCGCGGCCTTCCTGCTGTGGCGGCTGTCCACCCGCCTCCGCCCGGTGTCGGCCACGGCCAGCTTCCGCCGCGCGGCCACCCGAACCGGAGTCGTGGTGGTCGTCCTGGGAGTCGGACTGGTGGCCGTGCACTTCTCCCTGCTCCTGGCCCTAGCCCTGATCGGCCTGTTCTACCGCCCCGGCCTGAACCGCGACCTGGACCGGGCTGCCCAGATAGCCTTGTACGCGGGCACCTTCGCCATCGGCCTGGTCCTGGTGAACGGCATCGACCTGGCCACCGGCGCGATGCTCGGGCTGGCCGCGTTCCTCGCCCAAGCAGTGGTCGCCGCCATCCTCACCACCCGCCCCCGCTGGCGCGGCGACCGCACCCGCCTGGCCCTGGGCCAACAGAACGGCCTGACCGCGATCATCCTCGCGCTCCTCCTGGAACCCCAACTCCCCGGCGCCGCGGCGATCATCGCCCCGGCAATCGTCGTGGTGAACCTCCTCCACGCGCTCACCAACACCCTCTACGACAACTGGCGCCCACTACCCACAGCAGAGGAATCCGACGACCGCCTACCCGAAAGCCCCACATCCACAGACGAGCCCCTATCCGGCAGGCAAGAGGCAGCGGTCCGCTGGTTCCCCACCCTCCGCCGCGCCTGAGCACCCACGGCCCCTCTCAAGCCCTGTCCTGCGCCCGAGAACACCCACTCACCTGCCAACCGCAGGCAAAGCTCAAGCTGCCAGGTGATCGACGGAGTGCGGCAGGAGCAGCAAACCCGCCCTTCTGCCAACCGCACCCGAAGCTGCCAGTTGCTCGTCGGGAGCAGGACAGAACACCCGCCCTCCTGCCAACCGGCACCCACGCTCGCCAGGTGCTCGATGGGGTGGAGTGGTTTCTTCGGGGGTGAAGGAAGATCGCCAAGCTGGCTTCGCGCGTGTGATGCCGCAGGCTTCCCACCCGTCTTTCACACGGCGATCTTCCTTCGTAGGGGCCCCGAAAAAACCACTCCACCCCATCGAGAGACCCCGAGCAGCCAGACCCCGAGCAGCCAGTCAGCGAAGACCGCCGCGAAGCACAGCGGTCTTCACCCGAGGCCCCAGATCCTCCAACGCCTCCTGCACCCGGTTCAACCGAGCGTGCGCCGTGGCCACATCAGGCGCCCCCAGCAGCGGCCCCGCAGTCGCCAACGGCGTGAGCCGGAACAGCGGAAGGAACTCCGTGATGCTGTCGTAGGTGTCGCAAAGCTCATCCAGGTGGTCCTGCGCGGAAGGCTCCGCCCGCCACCGGTTCTGATACCAGGTGGCCAACGCGTCCCGGAAGCTGCGAACCGTTCGCTGGGCCAGCACCGCGACCCCGGTGGCCAAGAAGTAGTCCGGAATCCGCGCGACCCGGCCGGTGACCGCGCGAGCCTGTTGCGCTCCAGCCCGGAAGCCGGTGTCGAACATGGAATCGATGTGGGTCAACTGGGCCAGGGCCTCGTCAGCGTCACGGAACAGTCGGTCGACGTCAGCCGGAAGGGTCGTCGCGGGGTGTGGGATCGACTCGGTGGAGGTGGCCATGGCGGATTCCACCGTGTCCGTGAGCCGTTGGACCACGCCGATCAATCCTGCCTGGTCGGCCGCCAGTTGGGTGAGGCGCCGTTCCAGCGCGGACGTCGTCTCCGGGCTGCCTGTGATCGGGAGGCGTTGGCGGGTGGTCGCCAGTTCCGCGCGGACGTCCTCCACGAACGTGCCCGGCACATACCGCAGGGGGGTGCGGTCGAGAGGTTCGCGTAGCCGCACGGACGCGGTGTCGGTGAGCACGCCCGCGACTACTACCAAGACGTCCGCGCGGTTGTCCGCCTCGTGCACCGACAGGAGCCTGCGGATCACCCGGTCGACGTCGGCCGCGGTGAGCAGTGAGCGGGTGATCAGCACCGCGCAGCCGCTTTCCCGGTCGGGGAAGGTGATCCAGTAGTCGGCCGTCGTGCCGCCCTCGCCGAGGACGTGGTCGCGCTGGTATTCCCAGTCGCCGCCCGCGAGCGCCTGCCGCATCTGGCGGTCGACGTCGGCTGGGCCGGGGCCGCCGAACAGTTCGGTGGCGGCGCGCTGGACGGTCTCGTCGTCCACCGCGAGATTCCGGGCGCTCGCGGCGATGGCCTTGTCCTCGGTCATCCGGAAGATGAGCTTGCACAATCGGATCACCGCGCGGGCGTTGCCCCGGGTGACGTCCCGAATGGATCGCACGGTGTCCCAGCCGAACGGCTGGACACGCGTGCTCTTGCTTTGTCCTTGGACGAGCGCGACGAACTCGGCGATCTCTTCCGCCGACAGTCCGGTCAGCTCTACCGGGTACGGGATGCGGGCGTGCACGGCGGGAGACAGCACGTCGCGGAAGTCCGGTAGTCCTACCAGGATCAGGCAAGCGCCTGCCTTGCTCGCGGTGTCCAACAGCGACTGGAAGGCGGTCATCGTCTCCGCCTCCGGCTTGCGGCGGACGGAGAAGATCTTCTCCAGCTCGTCGATGGCGAGCACGAACCGCCGTCGCTTACCGCCGAAAAGGAGAGCGAACACGCCCAGCGCTTCCAGCGCGGCGACATCGTTGTCGATGCGGTAAGTGATGCCGCGGTCCGCGAGCACCTGATCGGGAACCCCGCCAACGAGCCAGTTCCACACCGAGTCATCGAAACCGGTACGCAACAGCAATGTCAGCGCCACGCTGAAGTCGCGTTTCTGGGTGACCGCCAGCAGGGTCCGCTGCACCTCGCGCAGCAGCGTGCTCTCCATCAGCCCCAGGCGCTCCACAATGGTCTGCGGCGCGGTGGCGGCGTCGACCGACAGCGTGTCGCCCGCCAAGCCGGTGCGCTGCAGCGCCTCGCCCACGGTGTCGGCGTAGTAGTGGTTGACCTGCGCGCGCAGGCCCTCCGCGGTGACCTTGTCGATGAACTGCCGAAACAGCCCGAGGAACGAGTTCGCGTTGAGGTCGATGTACATCGCGCGGGTCGGGTCGCCGAGTTCGCTTTGCACATGGCTGACCAGGCTGACCGCCAGGTGCGTCTTGCCCATCCCGTAGTCGCCGGTGATCGACATGACCGTGCCGCCGGGGTCCGGGCACTCGGGGTCGGGATCGACGTCCAGATAGTCGGACACGTACCGCAGGGCCTGGTTCATCGCGTCGGTTTTGACCGTGACGTCCAGCAGGTTCGTCGCGGAGCCGACAGTGGCGAACCTGGCCACGGCCATGGGCGCGAACGGGTTCCTGCTCCCGCTCTCGATGTCGTTGCCGCCGGTCATGGCCGCGTCCTCGATCCGACTACAGCGATCTCGTTCAGGTACCGGCGAACATCGTCCACGGTCACCAGTCCGGTCTGGTCATAGTTTAGCCCTTCATCGAGCAGCATCTCGTATGTTCCGTGGAGATGCTGCTGAACCATCCCGATCGAGGAGAAGGTCTCCATCAGATCGGTGACAGCGGGCTCCACCTTCGGGTAGACGCCCAGGTCGCCATGCCGGTGCAACCGGTCGGTGATGTACTTCGCCACGTCGCCTACCCCTAGTTTCCCGATGCGCACGATCACCGGCGGCGTCATCGCGGCCAGCCTTGTCTTGATGTTGTTGAACTGCTCGTCTTCAAGCCAGGACGACTCGGTGACGAACAAGACCCGGCCACTGCGCAGCGTTTCGGCGTAACGCACAACCTCGTTGGTGAGTTCCAGCACCGAGGGCAGCAAGATGATCAGGACAAGCCCGCTCTTGAGGTTGTCCCGCAGCACCGGAAAGATCCGGCTCGGCACATTCCGGTCCGCGCGCAGCGCCTCGGTTCGCTCAGGGCGTAACGCCTCGACGGCGACCAACTGGTCGAACAGTCGATCGCACACGGTCACGATCCGATCATCGATCGACAGTTCACGCCCCGCGGGCAGACACGTCGTGAGATCGAGCACCACCTCCCGCTCACTGGGCCGCAGGTGGTCGCGCACCCACGCGACACAGCGGTGCGCCATCGCGGTCTTGCCGCTGTGCTCCTGCCCCACCACCAGCACCATGTGCCCGCGGTTGCGGAGGATGTCCAGGTCGCCCATCGCCCGGGTGAACTTCGGGAAATCCCGATCGCAGTCGTGTATCGGCAGGTAGTACGACTCGCGCTCCGGGTGGTTCCACAGCAGCGGAGGCATCGGCGAACTCTCCCACCCCGGGAGCGCGAACGGGTTTATCCGAGGCAGGTCGGCGGTCGTCACGGCACGTCCCACGCGCTGTCCGCCCAGGTGGGCGCGGCGGCACGCGCCAACCCGTGACGGGTGCGCGGTCGGCTGCCCCGGTGGTCCACCCGAACTCCTGTCGGTCCCGTCCCTGCTCGGCCTCTCCACTGTATCGACGCAAGGTCAACATCTGCGTCGGAAAGCCGAAATCCCCACCCGTCCGGACCACCGAGACGACCGGACACAGGCGGATTCCGGTCACACTCCGTGTCGGCGACTCACGGCCCGGGCGCGCCACCGCCGAATGAGCCCACGTCTTCCACCGCGTCATCGCGGTTCGCACCAGGCCGGAGACGCCCACCGAGCACCCCGAGCAGCGCGGGATGAACCCGGTGCCCGCGCGGCCGACGTGCTGTTCCCGAGATCGACGTGCCGAGCGGTCGGGGTTCAGCGACGTGTCGCGGAGTGGAGATCGGCGGCAACCGGCTCCCGCGCGGTGAGCCGGCCGCGCCGAACGCGGTCGCCGCCATCCCGCTCGCGCCGCCACCGGCGTCCGGCCGCACTGCTATTTCGAATGGTCCGAAGGCAATCCGATGGGAGACCTGTTTCGCTATCGCATTCTGGGCCAAGGGGACACCGCCCGGTCGTTCCCGAGATCCTGCGTGGCGGCGAGCCTGATCCGGCCCGCCGCCCCCCACGTGCGCTGACCGCGCGGCGGCACGGCGCGAGCGGGCCGGGGGAGGAAACCCGCTCGCGCCGTGGTTCCACGGCGGCGGACGAAACTCCGCGATGGTGGCCGGACATTTCCGGGATAAAAGAACTGTGGCGTCAGGAAACCGGTGTGTCAAGCATTCCGGAAACGAAGATCCGAATTTGTCAGCGGCCGCGCACCGTTATCTGATCCGGCGCCGAAAAATGTGCTCGGCCCAGCAAAAACTGTCACGGCCGACCGCGCCTCGCCGCGTCGCGCTCCCGGGCGCGCGATCGGTCCGCGCGCCCCGGCCGACCGCGGGTGTGGCGTGCTCCGCCGGGGACAGCGGGTGGCAGGGGAGCGGGACGGGTCGCGGGCCGCGGCGCGGCGGGTGTCAGGGAGGGGGAGAACCAGTCGAACCCGCCGGGGCGGGGGCCCTCGATATCCAGGCGGGGGAGCAGGCGGTCGAGGAAGCCGGGCAGCCACCAGTTGGCCCGGCCGAACAGGGCCATGATCGCCGGGACCAGCGCGACCCGGATGACCACCGCGTCGAGCAGGACCGCGATGGTCAGGCCGAGGCCGGACTCCTTCACCACCCGGTCGCCCGCGGGCACGAACGAGACGAACACCAGTCCCATGATCAGCGCGGCGGCGGTGATCGTCCGTCCGGTCGAGGCCAGGCCGTGCACGGTGGCCTCGATGGTGTCGCGGCGTTTGTGCCATTCCTCCTGGATCCGGCCGACCAGGAACACCTCGTAGTCCATGGACAGCCCGAACAGCCCGGCGAACAGGAACACCGGAATGTAGGGCTCGATCGGCCCGGTGCCGTCCAGTCCGGTCGCCGAGGCGAACCAGCCCCACTGGAACACCGCCGTCAGCACCCCGAACATCGCCGCGGCGGCGAGCAGGTTCATCAGCGCCGCGGTGAGCGGGATGAGCAGGCTGCGGAACACGATCACCAGCAGCACGAACGAGATCGCCACCACCGTGCCGAGGAACAGCGGCAGCCGGTCGGTGATGGCGCGGGCGAAGTCCGACTGCACCGCGGTCGACCCGCCGACGTGCAGGGTGGCCCCGGTGCCTCGGACCGCGGCCGGGACGACCTCGCCGCGCACCCGGTCCACGAGCCGGTCGGTGGCCGGGTCCTGCGGCGCGGTCTTCGGGTACACCAGCAGCGCGGCGATGGTCCGGCCGTCCCTGGTCGGCGAGAGCAGCGGCGGCGGCACCAGCGCCACCTCGTCGAGTTCGGCCAATTGCCGCCGCGCGGTCAGCACGGCCTGGCGTTGGCCGTCGGTGTCGACCCGGCCGACGACGACCAGCGGACCGGTGAACCCGGGCCCGAAGCCGTCGGCCAGCAGGTCGTAGGCCTGCCGCGAGGTCGACTCCGGCGGGTGCAGGCCCGCGTCCGGGACGCCCAGCCGCAGCGACAGCACCGGCAGCGACAGCACGCCGATCACCAGCAGCGCCGCCAGCGTGCTCCACAGCGGCCGCCGGGTGACCCCGCGGGCCAGCGCGGCCCACATCTTGCCTTCCGGCTCGGTCTTGAGGTGCCGCCGGGCGAGATCCGTGCGCAGCCGACGGGAGAGCATCCGGATGCCGAACAGCCGCAGCAGCGCGGGCAGCAGGGTCAGCGCGGCCACCATGGTCATGAGCACCGCGACGCTCGCGCTGATCGCGATGCCGTCGAGGAAGTCGATCCCCACGGTGAACATGCCCAGCAGCGACACGCACACGGTCACCCCGGCGAACAGCACGCTGCGCCCGGAGGTCACCGCCGCGTGCCCCAGCGCCGCTTCCGGCGGCTCGCCCGCCACCAGTCCCTGCCGGTATCGGGTCACGACGAACAGCGCGTAGTCCACGCCGACGCCCAGCCCCAGCAGCGCCACGATCTCCTGGCTCACCGCGGGCACGTCCATCGTGTGCGTGAGCAGCCCGACCACGCCCGCGGCGGTCGCCACCGACACGACCGCGGTCAGGATCGGCACCAGCATGGAGAACAGCGAGCCGAAGGTGACCAGCAGCACGATCGCCGCGGCCAGCAGCCCGAACCCGGCGTCGTTGAGGTTCGGCGGCGGGATCGTCCGCGCCGCCACCGCGCCGTCGACCGCGACCCGCAGCCCGGCGCCCTCGGCCGACCGGGCGGTGTCGACCAGGGCGCGCGCCTGCGCCAGGTCGACGTCGTCCGCGGCGACGCCGTAGGTGACGGTGGCGAAGGCGATGCGCCCCTGCGGGGAGATCTGCGCCTGCCCCTCGGGTGTGTACGGGGACACGACGGCCGTCACGTGCGGCAGCCGGGCGATGTCGGCGAGCATCGGCTCGATCCGCGCCCGGACTCCGGCGTCGGACACCGGCTTGTCCGCGGCGAACACCACCCGTTCCTGCGCGCCGCTCACCCCGCCCGCGGTCTGCCGCAGCAGGTCCTGCGCCTGGGTGCTGTCCGCGGCGGGAAGGGCGAGGACGTCGCGGTAATCGATGCCGGACGCGCGCGAGGTGACCGTGACCCCGGCGAGCAGCACCAGCCAGACCGCGATGATCCACCACGCGTGCCGGTAGCAGAAAAGCGCAAGTGGCCGCACCGACGCGAGCTTAGTTCAGCGGGGCCGGACGGGAATACGAGCGGACGTGACAAATGACGTCGCTGTGATTGTGCGCGGTGTGATTATGTGTGGCGCGGACTATGCCGCCGAGATGGTGGATCATGGTCGCGGATGGCCGCTAGGCTGATCACATGTCGACGACCTGGGCCGATCTCGCACGGTACATCCATGAGGAGTACGAGGTGATCTCCGAGCAGGACGACGAGATCCGCATCCTGTTCGGTTTCGAGCAGCACGATGAGGATGACGAGCGCACCCAGGTCGTGATCATCGTCCGGGAGGTGCTCGACACCCAGCACGAGTGGGTGCAGATCGCCTCCCCGGTCGGCCTGGCCGCCTCGGTGGACCTGCGGGCGCTGCTGACCGAGATCGGGCACTCGTCCATCGCGTGCGGGGCGGCGATCATGGGCGAGCACGTCGTGCTGCGGCACTCGCTGCCGATCAAAGACCTCGACATCCACGAGTTCGTCGACCCGTTGTCGCTGCTCGCGGGCACCGCCGACCAGATCGAGGAGATGTTCTTCGGCGGCGACGAGTACTGAATCTCCCCGATGGGCCCAGCCGTTCCGATGGGCGCGGCAGGTGGCCCGCTGTGGCGCAGGTCTCCTACGCTGCGAAGGTGAGGTTATTTCTGGCACTGGCCACCGCGCTGTCCCTGGCCGCGGCGGGCTGCTCGGCCGAGCGGCCCGCGCAGCGACCGCCCGCGAGCGACGACGGCCGCAGCCCGTCGGCCGTGGTCGCGGCGCTGCGGCCGCTGGACGCGTGCGCGCTGGGGGCGACCGAGGGGCTGACCGCGGTCGGGCTCGGCCCGCACCGCTGCCGCTTCGACGGGCAGGCAGGCCAGGACTACCTCTTCCTGGTCATCGGCGCGTACATGGACGCGGCGACCCGGGCGGCGAGCCCGCCGGAAGAGGTCGCGATCGACGGGGCGCGGGGCTGGCGGCGCTCGCTCGACACCGGGTGCCAGATGGCCGTCCCGGTCGGCGCCGACCTGGTGATCCGGGTGAGCAGCCTGCGCGGCTACAAGTCGCCGCGCCCGCAGAGCCACCGCTGCGCGGACGCGACCGCGGCGGCGGGGCGCGTGGTCGAGCGACTGGGCACCCCGGCGGCGGTCTCGCCGCGCCCGCCCCGCCGCGACGCCTGCGACCTGCTCGACCGCGCGGCAGGCGACCACGTGCGCGGTCTGGATCTGCGCTTCGACGAGGTGAACTACGGTCTCGACCACTGCCAGGCGCGCCGGACCGTGCCCGGCGGTTGGTCGCAGGAGTACTCGGTGCAGGTCCGCTACGGCCGCGCCGACCCGCGGCAGAAGGGCACCCGCCAGATTTCCGTCGAAGGCCGCGCCGTCACCGTCGCCGAGACCTCGAAAGACTGCGAGTACGGGTGGGCGGCCGAGCCGTCCCCGGTCGCGCGGCCGGAACTGAGCGAGATCATGGTGCGCCTGCGGGCTCCCGACTGCGCCCGTGCCGCGGAACTCGCGCCGCGGGTGATGCGGTTCTATGTGACCCCGCCGCCGGAAGTCGCCCCGCAGTCCCCCATTCCGCTGCCGCATTCCTGACCACTGGCCAACTGGCCATTCTGGCTGTTGTGGACGGTCGGAAGATATCGTTCCGATCCGGGCAATCGATTGTCCGGTGATGACAAAAATGGACTGGGCTGATTTTCCGGCCGTTTTTCCTTGCCGCGACTTCGGCGTGATCGTTACTGTCGGCAGTCCGCGTCCCGGACCGCGCGATCCCTGATCCGGGGCGACATCCGCACCTCTTGCCCAAGGAGTCCGCATGTCCGGAATCACCCGCTGGATCGGTGTCTCCGCCGTTGTCGCCGCGACCGCCGCGGTGCTCGCCGTGCCCGCGAGCGCGCATTCCGCCGCACCGCCGGTTCCCGGTCCGCAAAAAGTGGTCAGACCGCTGGCGTTGAACTGCCAACACCCGCTTCTGGTGCTCGACGAGGTCGTCGCCGAGATCACGGCGACCTTTCCTGGCCGGGTCGCGGTGGGCGAGCCGATCCGCACCACCGGCTTCGGCGTCGCCGTCACCCTGGACCGCGCCGTGGTGACCGGGCTCGCCCTGGTCGGCGCGGCCACCGTCGAGGGCACGGCCGTGGCCGGGGTCGACCTCGACGTCAACGGCACCGAGATCGGCATCGCGCTGCCCGGTCTGACGTTCCCCGCCACGCCGGTCGCCCCGCACCAGACCGCCGACCTCGCCATCACCGGCCCGGTCCCGGCCTTCACGGTCAAGCGGCCCGGCGTGGTGCGGATCGGCATCGGGGACGGGGTCACGGTCACCGTGACGCCGCGCCGCGCCGACGGCACGCTGACCGGGCTGGGCGTGTTCGACGTGCCGTGCCGGGTCGCGCCGGGCCAAGACCTCGCCATGGCGACCATCCCGGTCACCTGACCGACACCTGTGCGGGCGGGCACCCGCCCGCACAGGTATCTAGGGTGGTCGGCATGGACGACATCCAGATCCACACCCGCATCGGCGAACTCGTCGACGAGGAGCACGCGCTGCGTGAGCGGGCGCAGAACGGCGAGGTCGGGCCCGCTGAGGAGCGGGAGCGGCTGCGCGCCGTCGAGGTCGCCCTCGACCAGTGCTGGGACCTGCTCCGCCAGCGCCGCGCCCGCCGCTCGGCCGGGCAGGACCCGGACGAGGCGAGCCTGCGGCCCGAAGGCGAGGTCGAGGGCTATCGCCAGTAGTACTGGGCCGTACGTTGTAACGCGGCGGCCGCTTCGCGCGAAAACCACCATGCGGCCCCGACCCAGGCTTCTGACAAGCCCCCCGATCAGTCTCTGGCCGGGGCCGCACCTAACTTCCCGGCTCGCTCAGCGGTTGGCCAGCACCCGGCTGCCGAGCCAGCCCGCGTACGCGAGCAGGCCGAGCACGCCCAGCTTGCGGGTGCGCCTGCCCGCGACGGCGGCGCCGAGGACGATCTCGGTCGCGCCGTTGCGGTAGACCCACTGGCGGGTGTCCTTGGGGAACGCCTTCGCCGAGACCGGCTCGAAGACCTGGGGCGCGGCGAAGTGCGCCGCGCCGGTTCCCGCGATCAGCAGGCCGACGACACGGGCGGAGCGACGGGCCATGGCAGGGTCCTTTCGTTGTCCGGCAGGCGAGCCTACTCGCCGGAAGGTTCCGCGCGAGCGCGGCTTCGCCGAACCGGACGTCCGCGCGGGCGGCACTGTCCACAAGCGACCGGGCGGCGGGGCGCGCGGCGGCCGCCCACCCGCTCGTAGACTCCCGGCATGGCGAAGTACTTCGACGTGCACCCGGACAATCCGCAGCCCCGGTCGATCGGTCAGGCGGTCGCCCTGCTGCGCGACGGCGGGCTGATCGCCTACCCCACCGACACCTGCTACGCGCTGGGCTGCGCGCTGGACAACCGCGAGGGCATCGAGCGCGTCCGGCAGATCCGCAAGCTCGACGACCGGCACCACTTCACCCTCATGTGCCGCGACTTCGCCCAGCTCGGGCAGTTCGCGCACGTGGGCAACGCGGTGTTCCGGGCGGTCAAGGCGGCCACCCCGGGCCCGTACACGTTCGTCCTGACCGCGACCCGCGAGGTGCCGCGCAGGCTCCTGCACCCGAAGAAGAAGACCGTGGGCGTGCGCATCCCCGACCACCCGGTCACCCAGGCGCTGCTCGCCGAACTCGGCGAGCCGATGCTGTCGAGCACGCTGCGGATGCCCGGCGACGACGAGCCGATGACCGGCGGCTGGGACATCAAGGAGCTGCTCGACCACGCCGTCGACGCGGTCATCGACGCCGGGGAGTGCGGCACGGCGCAGACGACGGTGGTCGACTTCTCCGAGGACGAGGCGGTGGTCCTGCGGCGCGGCGCGGGCGACCCGGCCCGCTTCGAGTAACGCCTGTTCCTGGCCGCCGTCGGTAGCCGAACGGGTGAGTGTGTTGACCCACAGTGGCGGAGGGCGGCTGTCTGTGGTTGACTGATGGTGGTCGTTGGTTTTGTGTTCGTGTTCATGCACGCTCGCGAAAGCATCGCGCGGGCGTTGTTTTTCCTCCAGGCATGGTTCGCTTGCGAGTTCTCCCGCGAAACGGCCCGGACCGCCGCATCGGCGGTGGTCTGCTTTCGTCACTTTTGAGGATTACAGCATGACTCAGGGCACCGTGAAGTGGTTCAACTCCGAAAAGGGCTTCGGATTCATCGCCCCCGACAACGGCGGGGCTGACGTCTTCGTGCACTACTCGGAGATCCAGAGCGGCGGCTTCAAGTCGCTCGAGGAGAACCAGCGCGTGCAGTTCGAGGTCGGCCAGGGCCAGAAGGGCCCCCAGGCGACCGGCGTCACCATCATCTGATTTACGGTCTTGACGACGGGCCCCCACTCCTCGCGGAGCGGGGGCCCGTTGTTCGTCTCCGGGGGCTACTTGGGGACGACGAGGGTGGTGTTCTGGGTGCGGCCGCGCAGGGCGACGGTCTCCGTCGGGCGCCACCGGTCGGCTTCCTCTTCCGCGGCCAGTTCCAGCGTGTGCGCCGAGGCCACCAGCTTGCCGGGCACCGACTTCGCGAGCTCGGTCAGCCGGGCGGCCTCGTTGACCGGGTCGCCGATCACGGTGTACTCGAAGCGGCGCTCGTCGCCGATGTTGCCCGCGACCGCCAGTCCCGCCGCGACGCCGATGCCCGCCTCGCAGTCGGGCACCTCCTTGGGCAGCCGGGTGGCGATGGCCCGCGCGGCGGCCAGGGCGCTGCCCGCGTTGTCCGCCAGCGCGACCGGGGCGCCGAAGATGGCCAGGGCCGCGTCGCCGACGAACTTGTTGACCAGGCCGCCGTGCGCGTCGATCTCGTCCACCACGACGGTGAAGAACCGGTTGAGCAGGTCGACCACCTCGGTCGGCGGGCGGGTGGCGGCCAGGGTGGTCGAGCCGACGATGTCCACGAAGATCACCGCGACCTCGCGCACCTCGCCGCCGAGCTTCTCCACGCCCGCGGCGACGGCCACTTCGGCGACCTCCTGGCCGACGTGCCTGCCGAACAGGTCGCGGATGCGCTCCCGCTCACGCAGGCCCGCGGCCATCCGGTTGAACCCGGCCTGCAGCAGGCCCAGTTCGGTGCCGTCGTAGACCTGCACCTCGGTGCTCAGCTCGCCGCGCTGCACCCGGGCCATCCCGTCGCGCACCGAGCGGATCGGCGCGACGATCGCGCGGGCGTTGAACACCATGATCAGCAGCCCGAAGCCGAGCACGACGCCGCTGAGCACCACCACGGTCACCGCGAGCTGGTTGGTCGAGACATTGCCCCGGATCATCGAGAACAGCGCCACCAGCAGCAGCCCGGCCACCGGCACCCCGGTCCCCAGCGCCCAGAACAGCAGCGTCCGCACCAGCACGCCCGCCCCGACGACCCGCGCGGGCGGATCGTGGGCCAGCGCCCGCGCCGACACCGGGCGCAGCGAGAACTCGCTGAGCAGGTACGCGTTGGCGCACACCACGATCCCCGCGAAGCCCGCGGTGAAGGCCACGTTGAAGACCAGGTCCGGCTGTAGGAAAGCCATGCCGATGGTGAACAGGACGGTGGCCAGGCCCCAGAGGAACGCCTGCATCTGGGTCAGCCGCAGCGGCACCCGCAGCGTCTCGCGCCGGTCGATCTCGGTGGGCTCCTGCTGCCGGATCGCCCACCGCAGCGAGCGCAGCGCCCGCCCGGTGCCCCAGACCCCGCCGACGATCACCGCCACGACCACGTAGGCGGGCACCAGGATGGCCATCACCAGCA
Organism: Actinokineospora iranica; assembly: GCF_900101685.1. Taxonomy (GTDB): domain Bacteria; phylum Actinomycetota; class Actinomycetes; order Mycobacteriales; family Pseudonocardiaceae; genus Actinokineospora; species Actinokineospora iranica. The sequence goes on along the minus strand of NZ_FMZZ01000015.1, from coordinate 64,250 downwards.
GCGTGTCGCGCTCCAGCCCCGGCCCGGGGATGACGAAGGTCGACAGCACGACCACCACCGCCGCGCCGATCAGGTTCGCGAACACCAGGGTCACGGTCAGCAGCCCCTGGACGCGGATGCGCAGCGCGAGGCTGTCCTGGTCGGCCGGACCCAGCAGCCGGGACCCGAACGGCCCGGGGGAAGACCCACTCACGGAGCCACCTCGCCGGTTCGCTGGCTCCGCGTGCGTGCGCACTGTGTCGGTGGTTCGCTCGCAAGCTCGCTCACGGGCGGTCCTCGACGGAGTCGGGGGAGGCTGGGATGGTCATCACCGTTCCTACGAGTAGCACAACCTACTCCTGGGTAGGTTATGTGCGACGGATGCTGCCGTCAATTCTGCTCCCTGCCCCGTCGACACTCGCGCCCACCTCGGGAAACCGGTGCCGCCCGCCGAACTCGTCGGCGGTCATGCCGAACAGCACCACGTCGTGGTGCCTGCCCGCGAAGAACTCGTGGTCCCGCAGCCTGCCCTCGACCCGAAACCCCAGCGCGCGGTGCAGGGCCAGCGACGGCTCGTTGTAGGCGTGGACCGCCGCCTCGCACTTGTGCAGCCGCTGCTCCCCGAACAGGTAGCGCAGCAGCAGCACGACCGCGTCGGCGGCGTAGCCGCGCCGCTGGTGCGCGCGCCCGATGCCGATCCCGTAGCCGAAGCGCCCCGCCCGCCGGTCCACCCCCGAGGTGGACACCATGCCCACGAGCGCGCCATCGGCCAGCGACTCGATCGCCAACCCCAGGTCGTCGGACGCCTCCCGGGTGGCCTGCTCGGCGGCCCAGCGCCGGTATCCCTCGGCGGAGCGCGGAGGGTGGACGCGGTCGGCCGCCCGCATGTCCGCCGAGTGCCGGTCGAAGGCCATGAACGCCTCCCAGTCCTGCGGCTCGACGCCGCGCAGGCGGACCTTCGCGCCGGTCCAGACGTCCACCGGCCCGGCGTCGGCGGGCGTCACCGCGCGGGCCCCTGCCCGCGCGGCCCGGGTTTAGCTTCGCGAACGGGGGTTGTCGTCATGCGATGAGGGTGCCGCCCGCGGCCGGGAAGAAGCCAGCCGTTTTCCACCGCTCCCACCGAGTGGCACTCGGGGGCGGTCAGCCGCCGTTCTCGTCGTCCCAGCGTTCGTTGAGGGGCACGATGAACCACAGGAAGCCGATCACCACGCCGCAGGCGGCCGCGATCACGAAAGCGCCCCAGCCGCCGACCACGATCTCGGCGAGCAGGAGGACCGACGCGGTCACCGCGAGGGACAGGAACACCAGGCCGGTGATCGTCGTCCAGGTGGCCAGCCGCATGATCTCCTGGCGTTTGCCCCGGCGGAACAGGATGCGGTGCCAGGCGGCGGGCGCGGTCAGCAGGGCCACCGACACGACCGCGAACAGCACCGCCACCAGGTGCGTGACCCGCTCGAAGAGGTTCGCGTCCCGGGCGTACACCTCGGTGAAGGTGATCGAGAGCAGGAACCCGAACAGGATCTGCACGCCTGCCTGCGCGACCCGCAACTCCTGGAGCAACTCGCTGAGGTTGCGGGTCAGCCGCTCGTCGGGGGTCTCGGTCGATCCTGGTTCCGGGGTGGTGGACATCGGCGCACTCCTCGCTGGGCGGGTCTGCCGGGGAGAGTTCCTCCTGATCGACGCACGGAAACGATCCATTCGGCTCAACTCATGCGCCCGACCGATCGCGGATATGCTGAAAACCGCCCGTCCGGGGGCGCGAATGGAGGGTTCGATGACCATCGAGGTGACCGACGCGGCCGACCGCCACCGGTTCGAGGCGACGGTCGACGGGGAGATCGCGGGATTCGCGGAGTACATCCGCAGCGCGAACCTGGTCGTCTACCCGCACACCGTGGTCGAGCCCGCCTTCGAGGGCCGGGGCGTCGGCGGCGCGCTCGCCCGCGCCGCGCTGGAGGACGCCAAGGGGCGCGGGCTGCCGGTGCTGGCCATCTGCCCGTTCATCGCGGCGTGGATGCGCAAGCACCCGGAGTTTCTCGACCTCGCCTACCAGAACCGCAGCAGCGTCAGCGACTGAGCCACCAGCCACTGTGGACTGTCCGGTCCGCGCTCAGTGCCTGCGCTGGGCCATGTCGGTGAGCACCCGGCGCAGGTACACGTCGAGCGGAACCGTGCGGGTGGCGTCGATCTCGACCTCCACCGGCGGCGGGTAGGGCTCCCAGTCGCTGATGACCGCGCGCACGATGACGCCGCCGGGCCGCAAACCCGCGCTCTCGCCGCGCGCGACGGGGGTGTAGACCGGCCGCACGGTCGTCTGGCCCATGCTGATCACCACGCCCCGGCCGAGGTTCCAGCCGCGGACCTCCCCGGGCATCGCCACGACCCGGTGTCGCACCCGCGCGCCCTCGGTGGTCTCCCGGTGGTCGCTCCTGGGCAGCTTCTCGGCGTGCTCGATGGGGAGCGGGTCGGGCAGCAGGCCGATGGCGAACGCCTCGGCGGGGAAGTCGCGCACCGCGTGGTCAAGGCGGGCGAGCACCTCGGGTGCGACGACGCGACGCCGCTCGGCGTCCCGGGCGAGCCATCGCGGCCAGCCGAGGGGATCGAGGAGCGTGTTCGGGTCGATCACGGCGTGATAGTACGGCGGCGGCAAGGGGTTCGCGGTGAGACGTCTGTCGCTATCTCAGGGGCGGAAACCCATTGACCAGAGGGAAATTGTCACCTGTCAAGCGGTCAGTTCACTCGGAACTGTCGCGAACGGACAGTCCGTCACCGGGGCGTTACCCGGTGGTCAGGCCGCGGCAGCCGGAAACCAGGCCAATCTTCCCCAGGGCCTTGGGTCTAGTGCCGGAAGGAGGGGTGCGGCCCGCGCTCGGTGAGCACGCGGTCGAGGAAGCGGTCCAGGGCGATCGTGGCGACGGAGTCGCCGACCAGGTCCAGTTCGACCTCGACCGGGGGCGGATACGGCTCCCACCCGGTGATGACCGACTCGACCAGGACGCCCGACTCGGACAGCGCGACGGTGTCGATGGCGGTGTGCACGGGGCGGACCGTCACCTGCCCCATGGTGATCACAACGCCGCGGCCGAGCAGCCAGCCGCGGACGGGGCCGGGCTCGGAAGCCACCCGGTGGCGGACCTTGCCGCCGTTGGGCGCGCGGCCCGCCCAGGTCTGCTTCTCGACGTGCTGGACGGGCAGCGGGACGGGCAGCAGGCCCGCGGCGAAGGCCATCGCGGGGAACTCCCGGACGGCTTGCTCCGCCCGGTCCAGGGCGCCGGGTTCGATGACTCGCCGTCGTTCGACGTCGCGGGCCAACCGGCCGCGCCATCGGGCCGGGTCGATAAGGACGTCGTCGTGAATCACAGTCCGATTCTAACTTTTATAGGTTAACGACTCACTGAGCCGCGATGTCATCCGCGATGTCATCCGCACTCTACGTCCGACTCCGCGCGGCGCTGGCCCCGGCGGGGCGAAATGGCCGCTTCGCGCGAGATCGGCCAGCTACCGTGGGGCGCATGGAGCACAGCAAGGCCGCCGAGGCGCTGGTCGAGCAGAACACCCTGCTGGCCGATCTCACCCACGCCGGGGACCCCGCGGCCCCGGTGCCGACCTGTCCCGGGTGGACACTCCGGCAACTGGTCAAGCACGTCGGGCGGGGCCACCGGTGGGCGGCGGCGATCGTGCGTGACCGCGCGCAGGACCCCGTCGATCCCGCCACCGTCCCTGGTGGCAAACCCCCGCGAGACCAGGACGGGACGACCGCCTGGCTGACCGAGAGCCCGTCGGTGCTCTTCGACGCCGTCACCGCGACCGGGGCCGACACTCCGGTGTGGACGTTCACCGGGCCCAAGCCCGCCGGGTGGTGGATTCGCCGCCGTCTGCACGAGGCGGTGGTGCACCACGCGGACGCCGCCATCGCCCTCGGCGCGCCGTTCGCGGTGGACCCGGCGGTGGCCGCGGACGGCGTGTCCGAGTGGCTGTCGCTGCTGTCCGCGCGGACGGTGGACGAGCCGTTGCTCGCCGCCGGGGCGACCATGCACCTGCACGCCACCGACGACGGCTTGGGCGCGGCGGGGGAGTGGCTGGTGCGCGCGGGCGGCACGGGCGTCGAGTGGGAGCACGGCCACGGCAAGGGCGCGGCCGCCGTCCGCGGGACCGCGGCCGACCTGCTGCTCGTGCTGCTGCGCCGCGTCCCGGCTGACCGGGTGGAGGTGCACGGCGACGCGGGGATTCTCGACACCTGGCTGGCGCGCACCCCGTTCTGAGCTTTCCGTCCGCAGGCGGCGCTTTCGCTCCCGAAAGCGCCGCCTTCTCGCGTCCGCGGTTTGCCTGGACGCGTGCGTCGTGGCGATCGTCGTACGCTGTACGGTACGCTGTACGGTAGACGAAGGGAGCGCAGTGGGTGCGAGCGGTGACGCGGTGGTCGTGGCGGGCCTCCGCAAGCGGTACGGCGGAAAGAACGGCGGCGGCCTGGACGGCGTCGACCTGGTGGTGCCACACGGGACGGTGTGCGGGCTGTTGGGGCCCAACGGCGCGGGCAAGACGACAACCGTCCGGATTCTGGCGACGCTGCTGCGCTTCGACAGCGGCCGGGCGCTGGTCGCGGGCTTCGACGTTGCCGAGCGGCCCGATCAGGTGCGCGCCCGGATCGGCCTGGTCGGGCAGAACCCGGCCGTGGACGAAGTCCTCAGCGGCAGGCGGAACCTCGTGCTGTTCGGCAGGCTGCACCACCTCGGCGCGGCGGCGGCGCGGGCCAGGGCGGGCGACCTGCTGGACCGGTTCGGCCTCTCCGACGCGGCGGACAAGCCGGTGAAGCACTACTCCGGCGGGATGCGGCGCAGGCTCGACCTGGCCGCGAGCATGATCCTCTCGCCTGCCGTCCTGTTTCTCGACGAGCCGACAGTCGGCTTGGACCCGCGCGGCCGGGCCGAGGTCTGGCAGGCCGTGCGGGAACTGGTCGGGCGGGGCACGACCGTGCTGCTGACCACCCAGCACCTGGACGAGGCAGACCAGCTGGCGACCCGAATCGCCCTGCTCGACACCGGCAAGGTCGTCGCCGAGGGCGCCCCGGGCGAGCTCAAGGCGCGGCTGGGCGGCGACCGCGTCGAGTTCGTCGTGCGCGACCGGTCCCGGGTGGCCGACGCGGCCAGGGCCGTGGCCCGGCTCGGCACCGCCGAGCCGACCGCCGACCCCGACGACCGGCGGGTCGGCGTGCCGGTCGCGGCCGGGGCCACCGCGCTGGTGGAGGCGGTGCGCCTGCTCGACGCCGCGGGCGTCGCCGTGGACGACCTTGCCCTGCGCCGCCCCACCCTGGACGAGGTGTTCCTGCACCTCACCGGGCGTCCGGCCGACCGCGTGGAGGTGCGGAAATGACGACGATGCCGGAGATCGTGGCGAATGTCGGGCCTGTCGACGTGCCCCCGGCGAGCACCGGGCCCATGACCGAGCGTGTGGGGGTGCGGAAATGACGACCATGCCGGAAACCGTCGTGCCGGATACCGGTCCGGCGGACGTGCCCCCGGTTCCGAGCGGGGGCGTGCGCTGGGCGCTGGTCGACGGGTGGACCCTCACCCGGCGGGCGGTCGCGCACTGGGTTCGCGACCCGGCGCCGGTGGTGTTCTCGCTGGTGTTCGGCGTGCTGATCGTGCTGATGTTCGGCTATCTGTTCGGCGGGGCGATGCGGGTGCCCGACGGCGGCGAATACCGGGAGTTTCTGATGCCCGGGATGTTCACGATGACGATGCTCTTCGGTGTCGGGCACACCGCGCAGGCGGTCACCGCCGACCTCGACCGGGGCGTCATCGACCGGTTCCGCGCGATGCCGATGTCCTCGGCCGCGGTGCTCATCGGCCGCGCGGTGGCCGACCTGCTGCTCTCGGCGGTCTCGCTGGCCGTCATGGTCGGCGTCGGCCTGCTCGTCGGGTGGGCCGCGACCGGGTCGGCAGGCGAGTTCGCGGCGGCGATCGGGCTGATCCTGCTGCTGCGGTTCGCGCTGAGCTGGGTCGGGGTCTACCTGGGGCTGGTGCTGACCGGCCCGTCGGCGGTCTTCGGCGCGCAGACGCTGGAGTTCCCGGTCGCCTTCCTGTCCAGCGCGCTGGTGGCGACCGGCACGATGCCGGCGTGGCTCGGCGTGATCGCGGACTGGAACCCGCTGTCCTCGACCGCCACCGCCACCCGGGACCTGTTCGGCAACCCCGGCGTCGGGGGCGAAGCGTGGGTCACGCAGAACGCGGTGCTCATGGCCGTGGTGTGGCCGGTGGCGCTGCTGCTGGTCTTCTTTCCGCTGTCGGTCCACGCGTTCCGGGGCCTGCGCGGCTGACCCTGCCCCCGGGCCCGTCCACGCGGCGGGTCCGGGGCCGGTCCGGTGTGGACGGCCGGGTCAGCCCTGGGCGGCGCGGGAGGCGACCAGCACCTCGACGCCGTCGAGGATGCGCCGCAGGCCGAACTCGAAGTTGTGCGCGGCGTCGTACGCGGTGCCGTGCGCCGCGCCCACCGCCTGGCCGACGGCCGAGGCCAGCGGGAATCGGCTGGCATCGATGAGCGAGCTCAGCAGCGGGCCGCGCGCCTGCCACCACTGCTGGTCGGTCATCCCGGTGTCCCGCTCGGTTTCCGCGGCCTCGTGCGCGCGGCACGCGGTGGTCTCGGCGTGGCCGACGACCAGGTTGAGCACGCTGTCCATCTCGACCTCGGTGAGCCCGATGCCCGCGACGGCGCGTAGCTCGTAGTCGTACTTGGCCATGACGTTCGGGCCGAGCGGCGGGCGGCTGACGCCCACGTGCAGCATCCACGGGTGCCGCTGGAACAGCGCCCAGTTCTCCCGGGCGACCTGCTCCAGCCGCTCGCGCCAGCCCAGCTCGCCCGGGTCGGGCTTGGCGGTCTCGCCGTAGACGGTGTCGAGCATCAGGTCGATCAGCTCGGCTTTGCCCGGCACGTAGGTGTAGAGCGACATCGTGCCGACGCCGAGTTTGTCCGCCACGCGCCGCATCGACAGCGCGGCCACGCCGTCGGTGTCGGCGACCTCGATGGCGGCCAGCACGATGCGGTCGACGCTGAGATCGCGCCTGCCGTGCCTGCTCGGGCGTTGCGTCTGATCGCGCCACAGGAGCGCGAGACTCCGCGCCGGGTCGCCTGCCCCGCTGTTGGCCTTCGTCGCGTCCTTAGCCATGGTGTCCAGATCCTACTTGGCCTGTTGTCCGTTGTTGCAACTTGCAGGCTGGATCCGTTACCCCGTCGCGTCCTGTTGGGACGGCGGGCTGGGCCGTTTGGCGGCGTTAACCCCGCATTGCCCGGCCATGTCCCTTGTGGACACCTCAGGCGCCCCCGGACACGCCCCGAACATGACGACGGGCCCGGACCGATCGGTCCGGGCCCGTGCGGATGGCAAAGGCTGGGGCGCGCGCACGCTCAGGGCGTGGACGACGCCCGCAGTTCCTCGATGCTGTTGAGCTCCTTCTCGCGGACCGAGCGGCCGCGGGCGTGCGTGACGCGCCAGAGGGTGGTCAGGCTCTGCATGGGGTGCAGGAACCAGCCCCACGCGCCGATGACCGGCAGGGAGCGGGCCACCCGGCCGCGCGCCCTGCGCTCGGTGCGCGAGTGCCAGCCGATGTGCAACTCGAACAGCAGGATGCCGACCGCGGCGGGCGCGGCGAACATGATCGACGCCTCGACCCCGTAGCCCTTGCCCGCCGCGTGTTCCCAGTTGAGGTACACGCTGCCCGCGAGCAGCGCGAGAAGGGCGAACCGGGGGCCCGCGCCGGAGTACGGGGACAGCGCGTAGCGGTGCGCGAGCCCGGCCACGATCAGCGCCGACGCGTCGAACACCAGCGAGACGACCGCGGCGAGCGGGGTGGGGATGCTGAAGCCGCGGGCGTACTCGAACAGCGACCACCAGGAGATGCCCATCGCGGCGACCAGCACCACGATCCAGGCCATGCCAGCCGACCAGGACAACACCGTGGGGACCCGGCCGACGGGCAGCGGCGCGGCGACCTCGGCGGGCTCGTCGACCCGCTCGCCGCGGGGGGCCAGGGCGTCGGCGCTGTCGGCGACCACGAGAGCGGTCCGCGCGGGCTCGGCGACCGGTTCGGCGAGCGTGGCGTCGGCCTGCTCGTCGGTGTCGGCCTTGTCCGCGGTGTCCGCCTTGCCTTCGGGGTCGGTCTTGCCTTCGGGGTCGGTCTTGCCTGCGGAGTCGGTCTTGTCCGTGTCGAGGGAGTCCACCGAGCCTGCGGTGGCGGCGACGGCGGTGGCTGTCGCGGCGGCCAGCGTGGCGGTGTCGATGGCCGAGGCGTCGAACTTGACCGTGTCGGTGGCGGCCGAGTCGAACTTGGCCGAGTCGGTGATCCGTTCCTGGTCGGTGACGGACGGCGTGGAGGTGTCGATCGCGGAGTCCTGGAGGTCGGTCTGCTGGGGCGCAGGGGTGTCGATGACGGTGCGGTCGCCGGTCTCGGCGCTGGAGGTGCCAGCGCCCGCGGTGTCGGCGAGGGCGGCGAAGACCTGGGTGTCGTCGGTGTCCGCGGGGGTCTCCGCGCGGTTCCCCGCAGAGGTGTCGGCGACCGTCGGGTCGGCCACCGAGGCGTCGGCGTCGGCGCGCAGCGCGTCGAGTTCGGCCAGCAGTTCCGGGCTCATCGTGACCAGGTCGCCGGTGTCGCCCAGGTTGTTCTCCCCCCGCCAGGTGTCGATGACGCTGGAGATGTAAGAGCGCGTGGTGGTGACTCCGTAGGCGTCGAGCCACTGCCGCACCTCGTGCGTGGTGGGCGGGTCGACGCGCTCACACGCGTAGCGGATCTTGTCGGCGATGGTGACGCTCTTGGCCAGCGCGACGGCGTGTGTGGGATCGATGTCAATCTTCGGACTCACCTGCGCGGTCCTCCTGGGGATGGCTGCGGATGACGCGTCTGACGTCCCGTCGATGGGTATGTGCACTTTGTCGGACCGGATGCGGACGCGTCCACCCGGGGGTGGCTGTGTCGACCACCTTGTCGCCGATCTTGACATAGTCGTTCCCGCTCTGTTACCTGCGGCCCCCGAAACGTTAATGCCGCGCGTTCTCGAACCTCGCCCGAGCAGCCATTCGGGCCGAACTTCGCGATCCGGGAGAAAGCGCCCGGCACGGGCGCGAACTTCTCCATCCGGTCATTGTGGGCGAACTCATCATCCGCCGCGTCTGGAATGTGACGGCCGCCTCTTTCCTGGTTCCGAAGGGCGGCGGCCCGCCGGTTGATTCAGTCCACACTGGACATTCGCATCGGGCGGTCCGAAACGGCTTTTTGGTTGTCCGCTGTGGATTTCGCCGCCCGGCGGCCCGGCCGGGCGATGAGGATCGCGGCGAGGACGATCAGCGACAGCGCGGGCATCGGCCTGCCGGTGACCACCGACAGCGCGATGTCGGCGAGCGGGGTCAGCACGGTCGCCACGAACACCCAGGTCGGCGCCGTCGCCGGGGCGCCCTTGGCGCTCCATGGCGTCCGTGCCCACGGCTTGGCCACCGACAGCCACGCCTGGAACGCGATCGCCCCGGCCATCAGGGCGGTGCCCACCAGCAGCGGCAGCGGGGCCGGGTCCGGCGCGCCCGCGCGGGCGGCGGCCTCGGCCGCGCGCATGGCGTCGGACAGGATGAAGATGCCCGCGTAGAGCTGGGCCACGGTGATCGCGAACTTCGCCAGCACCCACCAGTGCCGGAAGAAGCCCCACGCCGTCGCCGCGGCGAGCAGGAAACCGGTGAACGCCGAGGCGTTCGCCAGCGGGGCCAGCAGCGCGGTGTCGAGGGTGTGCGCCATCGAGGTCGCGCTGATCCGCACCGCGGGGTCGGCGGTGCTCGCGCAGACCGCCAGCAGGGTGAACAGGGCCAGCGCCTGCCCCATCCAGCCGACCGAGGTGAGCACGTGCAGCCACACCGCGGCCTGCCGCCAGCGCCTGGCCGACGTCCGGTTGGCGGGTGTCCGCCGGGGGGACGTTCGCTTGGCCGCTGTTCGCGCGGGCGCTGTCTGTGCGGGTGCTGTGTGCGGGGGTGCTGTCTGTGCGGACCCTGGCTGTGTGGGGGACGCCTGCCCGGGGAAGGTGCGCTCGGGGAACGACATGGCACAAGGCTCCCGTCGCGGCGGGCTTCGCCGCCTCGTGCGAGTTCCCGAGATCGCCCTGATCTTCGGCCCCTAGGGGCCCCGGTCACCCCGGCTCCCGTCGGGTCGGCTGTGGTCGGACTCACTAGGCTGCAAGGGCATTCGCCAGGAGTCCGGTGAGAGGAGCGCGGCGATGGAGCGTTCGGCGAGGGAGCTGCTGAGCACGGTCCAGCGGGAGCTGACTCCGGGCGAGCACGACAACCGGCTGGTCCCGCTGGTCGAGAGCGGCGACGCCCCGCTGTCGGTCCTGGGCGCGCTCGCCGCCGAGCAGCACCGCGTGATCACCAGCGACTGGCGCACGTTCCTCACCCTGGCGGCCCAGGCGGTCGACCCGGCCGCCCGGGAGGTGTTCACCGCACTCGCGCAGGGTGAGGGGGTGGCCCTGGCCAAGCTCGGCGACTTCGCCGCGGCCTGCGGTCTCGACCACGACGCCGTCCGCGCCCACCAGCCGCGGGCGGGGTGCCAGGCGTATCCCGCCTACCTCGCCTGGCTGGCCCTCAACGGCGCTCCCCGCGACGCCCTGCTGGCGATCCTGGCCAATTTCGCCGCCTGGGGCGGCTATTGCGCGAGCGTGGCCAAGGCGCTGCGCGACCACTACGGCTTCGACGAGCGGGGCACGGCGTTCTTCGATTTCTTCGCCACCCCGGTTCCGGAAGCAGAAGAACTTCACGTGACCGCGCTGCAAGAGGCCCTCGACCACGGCTGGCGACCCGACACCGCGATCGGCTACGGGCGGCTGTTGCAAGGCTACGAGCTGATGTTCTGGAACACCCTCGCCGATCTGGCCGTGTGACCGACCCAGGGGCAACGGTTGAAAAGCTTCCTTGCGCCCCAGCGATTCCCGGTGATGTGGTGAGTCCACAGTGGAAAAAGCGGGTCAGCGCCTGGGCGCGCCCAGGGCGGCGGGCGGGGTGTTGCCGCAGGTCGCGCCCTCGGCCAGCTGCGGGGTGACCAGGTAGACGAACGTGTGCAGCCGGTCCCGGGCCGGGCCGTCGAGCACCACCGACTCGGCGATGCGGATGCCGAAGCGCATCAACAGGTCCTGGTGCACGGGAAAGACGAGCCCGTCGTCGTTGACCGGGTTGCCGAGCACCTCCAGCGCCCAGGTGTCGCTGCCGATCAGCGCGGGCCGGTGCCGCGCGAGGTATCTGGCCTCCCGCAGATAGATCCCGGGCAGGCCGCCGGAGCCCATCCAGCGGTCGATGTCGGCCGGGTCGGGTTGGCGGTCGACCCGGTGCAGCAGCTGATTCCAGCCGGTGCGGAACAGGATCGCGTCGCCGGGCTCGAACCTGCCGATGCCGCCGAAGTCCATCGCGTCGTGGATGTCGCGCAGGGTTATCCGGTAGTCGCTCGCCAGCACCGGCGCGCCATTGGCCGCGGGCGGGCCGAGGGCGGAGTCGTCGCCGGTGGCCAGCTTCACCCCGAGCACGTCGAGCAGCACGCCCCGGGTGACGATCGGGCCGGTGTGCTCGGCGCCCAGCTTCGAGGTGCCGTAGAGCTCGTCAATTTCGGGGCCCCGGTGCCCGTTGTAGAAGTACTCGCCGCACCCGACGTGGTTGAGCCCGTCAAGCTGCACGCCCAGTTGGTACGTCGTGGAGTACTGCCGCGTGTGACCGGGGCTGGCGACCGCGGCGAACCGCTCCTCGTGCAGGCTCAGGCGGTTGCTGCCCAGCGGCTCCCGGAACTGCACGATGCCGCCTTCGGCCTCGAACCGGGGGGAGGTGTAGCCGCCGATGGTCAGCCGCTGCTCGTAGAGCCGAGGCGGGGTGGTCACGAACCCGGGGAACCCGTTCCACATGACCTCGCCGAGGTTGTAGGTGCGCACTTCCCGCGCGTCACGCACCAGCCGCAGCGCCCGCGCGGTCGTCTCCGGCGTGATCTCGTTGAGGCTGCCGCGCTGGTCGTCCGGCCCGTACCGGCTGGGCGCCCACGCCGCGAGGTCGCTGTAGTCGAACGGGCTGTCGTCCGCGGCGCCGTCCGCCGTGGTGTCGTCCGCCATGGTGTCGGCTGGGGTGTTGGTCGTGGTGCTGTCCGCCGCCGCGATGCCTGGCGCCAGGGCGCCGCCGGTCGCCGCGACCCCGCCCGCAACCGCGGCCCGCCCGGCGAGGCCGAGGGCCGCGCGTCTGCTCAGGTAGCTCTCAACGAGATCCGGCCGCACGCCGCCCGCCTTCCGCCAATCGGGAACCGAGGGCGAATCGTAGTGCTCCCTCGGCCCGGTCCGCTTACATCGAATGGGTTGCTTTCCGGCTGACATTCCCGAGCGGAGAGTGGTAGGAACGGACAGACGGAACAGCGGGGGTGATGGCGGTGCCGGACACCATGCGCGTGAGCGTTCTGCGCGCCCCGGGCGAACTCGCGCTCGAGCGGCGCCCGATCCCGGCTTTCGGGCCGCGTGAAGTGCTGGTGCGGGTGTTGTCGGTGGGAACCTGCGGTTCGGACACGCACTATTACCGGCACGGCCGCATCGGGCGGTTCGTCGTCCGCGCCCCGCTGGTGCTCGGCCACGAGCCAGCGGGCGAGGTGGTCGCGGTGGGCGCGGAGGTCGAGCGGGTCCGCCCGGGACAGCGGGTGTCGCTCGAACCCGGCGTGCCGTGCTTCACCTGCCCGCTGTGCGCCTCCGGCCGGTACAACCTGTGCCCCCGGATGCGGTTCTTCGCCACCCCGCCGGTGGACGGCGCGTTCGCCGAGTACGTCGTGCACCACGAGGCGATGGCGCATCCGGTGCCCGACACCGTCTCCGACGACGCGGCGGCGCTGCTCGAACCGCTCTCGGTCGCGATCTGGGCCTGTCGCAAGGCCGGGGTCGGGCCGGGGAGCCGGGTGCTGGTCAGCGGGGCAGGGCCGGTCGGGCTGCTGGCCGTGCAGGCCGCCAGGGCCTTCGGCGCGGCCGAGGTCGCGGTGACCGACCTGCGGTGGGCGCGGCTGTCGCTCGCGCGTGACCTGGGCGCGTCGCGGGCCGTCGACATGGGCGCGGACACCGGGCCGAAGGAGGTGTCCGGGTTCGCGCCGGACATCCTGATCGAGTGCTCCGGGTCGCCGGAGGCCACCGCGGGGGGAGTCCTGGCCCTCGGCGGCGGCGGGCGCGCGGTGCTCGTCGGCATGGGCGGGGACACGGTGGCGCTGCCGCTCTCGCACGTCCAGGACAACGAGATCACCGTGACCGGCGTCTTCCGCTACGCCAACACCTGGCCCACCGCCATCGCGCTCGCCTCGGCGCGGACGGTGGACCTCGACCGGCTCGTCACGCACCATTTCGGACTCGCCGACGTCGAGGGCGCGCTGGGCGCGGGGGCGGAGGACCCGACCGCGGTCAAGGTGGTCGTGCGTCCGCAAGCGTGAGCGTTCCCGCTTCCTTTCCCGCGCCATTTCCGACTGGCCGAACTCCCGGCCGGGAGCCCCCGGTCGGGGAATAAGTCGAGATCAAGGTCACTGCGATCACCGGGTGCGGCGCTGCCCGGTCCGACCGACTACCCTTCGATAGGTGTCCCTTTGGGACGTCCGAAGCATCCGGAATGGACACGCGACCCGGGTCGTGGCGCGCCCGTGCTTCGCCACTGCTAACTTCCTGTCCACAAACAACCCGTTTCAATAGAGGTGCCGCATGGCTCAGAAGACCATCGTCCAGCTTTTCGACGACCTCGACGGCTCCGCCGGCGACGACATCCGGTCGGTCGAGTTCGCCCTGGACGGCGTGCAATACGAGATCGACCTGAACGAGGAGAACGCCGAGCGCCTGCGCGAGGAACTCGCCGAGTTCATCGCGGCCGCCCGCCGCACCGGCGGCCGGATCAAGCGGGCGACCGGCCCGTCCTCGGCCAAGCAGCCGGGCGAGGGCCGCAGCAAGGAGCAGACCAAGGCCATTCGCGACTGGGCTCGCCAGAACGGCCACGACATCTCCGAGCGGGGCCGCATCCCCTCGGCGGTCGTCGAAGCGTTCGAGGCCGCGCACGCCGTGGCCGAGGAGCCCGAGCCCGCTCCCGCCCCGAAGACCCGCGCCCGCGGTTCCAAGGCGAAGAAAGCCGCGTTCTCCGGCTGAGTCGGTTTCGGTTCCTGCGCCGGGTCCCGCCTCACAAGCGGGTGGCGTAGGCGTCGGCCAGGCGGCGCTCCCATGCAGGCGGGAGCACGCCTGGCGCCGGGCAGGCCCGGCGCAGGTGATCGCGCCGACTCCACGCCCCCGCGGTCTCCTGCCAGCGGTGCACGGCCCAGGTCATCATCGCGCAGGTCAGCAGCGCCTCCTGGGCGACCAGTGCGGTGTCCCGTCTGCGCGGCACCCGGGCGTGGCGGCGGAACTCCTCGGCGGTGGCCGGAATCGGGTCGGGGATGCCGACCTGCCATTCCAGGCTCGGGACGGTGCTCGTCGCGGCCCGCTCCGCCTTGACCGCCGCCGCGTACCGCGCCCGCACCTCGGCGATCTCGCCCAGCGCGTCGGGCAGCAGGACCAGCCGCCACTCCCGTGGCCGCGCCCCAGCCGCCCGCTCCAGCGTCGCCAGGACGTCCAGCGGCTCGTCCGCGGACCAGGCGACGATCGCCCGCTTCTCGCACTGCGCCAGCAGTTTCCCGGCGCGCTCCGCGTCGAGCGCGGCCACCGGCAGCAGCCAGGTGCCGACCTGCGCGCCGTGCGTGCCGATCTGCCACACCGCCACCGAGTCGGCTCCGTCCTCGCCCGGTCCCCTGGCCACGACGGCGTGGCCGATCATGACCCGGCCGTCCGCGGTGCGGGTGCGGGCGGCCGCGGGTCGCGGCGGCGGCGTCGGCTCGGTCATCGCGCGCACCGGACCCGCAGATCCGCCAGCAGGCCCGCGTAGGCGGCCTCGGTGACGATCGGAATGCCGTAGCGGCGCGCCTTGTCCGCCTTGCCCGAGAGGGAATCCGGGTCGGCCGCGACGACCAACCGGGTCTTCTTGGTGACCCCTGACCCCGTGACGGTCAATCCCGCCGCTTGTGTTCGCCGCAGCCAGTCCTCGCGTGCCAGGGCCAGTTCGCCGGTGAACGCGATGGCGTCGCCGAGGTCGAGGCGGACGGCCGGGGCCTTGGCGCGGTGCGCGTCGGCGATGGCGGTGTCGACGGCGGTCGCGGGCAGTCCCAGCAGGCCCGCGACGTCGGTGAGGTCGGCGTGCTCCGCGTCGGTGACCACGCCGTCCTCGACCGCGCCGAGGGCCAGGGCGGACAGGTAGCGGCGGTGCAGGCCGGTCACTTCGGCGAAGGACAGCCCAAGAGAGTCCGCCAGAGCGGTCAACGCGTCTTGTTCCTCCAGTGCCAGGACGCGGTCGCGCAGCGCGCGGTCCAGCAGCGCCAGGTACTCGTCGGCGCGCGCGGGCGCGGGCACCCGGGGGAGCCGATCGACCAGCCGGGTGAGGTAGTCGGCCGACTCGGCCGCCACGCCGCGCGCGACGGTGCGGCCGGAGCCCGCGGGGAGAGCGGGCCACGGCCGGGTGCCCGCGAGCAGGTCGGCCCACGGCTCCGGTTTCGGCGTGGCGTCGAGGAATCCGGCGAGCAGGTGGGCGCACGCGCGGGCGTCGGCCAGCGCCGAGTGGGCTTGGCCGATCTCGACTCCGGCGGCGGCGCAGCACCCGGCGAGCGAGCGCGACGGGGTGCGCAGGTAGGTCGGGGCCAGGGCCATCGTGCAGAGCCCGGCGTCGCGGGTGACCGGCGCGCTCACGCCGAGCCTGCCGAACTCCGCGGCGAGGAACGCCGCGTCGAACCGGAGGTTGTGGGCGACGAGCACCCGGCCGCGCAGCCGGTCGGCCACGTCCGCGGCGATCTCGGCGAACACCGGCGCCCGCCGCGCGTCGGCGGCGCGGATGCCGTGGACCCGCTGCGGCCCCAGATCCCGGCGCGGGTTCACCAGCGTGCACCACTCGTCGGTGACGTTCCCGTCGCGGTCGACCCACACCACCGCGATCTCCGCGATCCGGTCGTGCCGCCGCGGCGCGAGCCCGGTCGTCTCCACGTCGACCACCGCGTATCCGCCTGTCGCCATGCCCACCCCTGCCCCGCCGACCATGATCATCTGCTCGATTGTCGCCGTGCGGGCCGCCGGGGTTACACCGGGCGGATAAACGACATCGGCGCCGCCGCGGGCCGCCATTGACACCAGCGCCGCCGCTGTTGAGCGCCGGGCGGTTCGCGCTGTTTCCGCTCAGACCGCGGTTTTCGCCCGCGTGAATGCCGGTGCGGCCGCCAATGCCCGCGCGGTCACCGAGAACGGCGCGCCCTTTGTGCACGGGAGCGGGCGAATCGGAGCGATGCTGGTGAGCGATACCCGCGGGCAGCCATGCGGGGACCCGCCGCGCGCGGGTCGCCTCGCCGGACGCCGGGTGGGCGTGGTCTGCTGTGCGCGTGCGGGAGCGGGCGAAGGTGCCGAGGCAGGGGCGTTACCCGGTGCGATTCGGGACCGCCGAGGTGTTGCGCGACATCGACCGCGCCAACGGCTGGCTGCTCAGCGTCGACGGGGTCGCCCAGTCCTACCTCGACCTGGACGATCCGACGCACCTGGAGTTCGACTACGTGCGGCGGATCGCCGATGTGGTCGACTGCCTGGGGCGGGCGGGGGCGGCGCTGGCCGCGGTGCACGTCGGCGGGGGAGCGTGCACGCTGGCCCGGTACATCGCCGCGACCCGGCCCGGGGCCCGGCAGGTCGTGGTGGACGCGGACGCCGCGCTGGTGGCGCTGGTGCGGGCCCAGTTCGGGCTGGACGTGCCCGGGGTGGACGTGCGGGTCGGCGACGGGCGGGCGGAGGTGGCCGCCATGCCGGACGCGTCGGTCGACCTGGTCGTCCTGGACGCCTTCGAGCGCGGTCTGCTGGCGGGCGGCCTGGTCACCATCGAGGCGACCCGCGACATGTCCCGCGTCCTGCGCGCCGACGGCGTCTACCTGGTGAACCTCTCCGACGGCCCGGGGCTCCCCTTCGCCCGGCGGGTGGTGGCTACCCTGTGCGCGGTCTTCGGGGAGGTCCTGCTCATCGCCGAGCCCGGCGTCCTGCGCGGGAGGCGGTTCGGCAACATCGTGCTGGCCGCGGCGGCGGCGGACCTGCCGGTGGCCGCCGTCGCCGCCCGCGCCGCCGCGGCGGCGTTCCCGTCCCGCTGCCTGACCTCGCCGGAACTGCGCGCGCGGTTCGGCCCCGCGCGCCCGCTGACCGACGCCGAGGCCGTCGCGGCGCCCCTGCCGCCCAAAGACCCCTTCGCCCGCCCGGAGGACCCCACGGGCGAGCCGGACTAGGCCGCGGCTGCCGCTGGACCGGTCTGATTGGTCAGGTCAGGAGAGTGGGCAGGTCAGGTCAAGCGCCCAGGCCTTGGGGTTCGCCCGTGGTTTCCACCGGGGTGAACAGGTGGGCCAGGCCGGTGATGGTCAGCACCCTGGCCAGGTTCGGATCGATCGCGCTCACCGTGAGCTTGCCGCCCAGGCTGGCCATCCGCTTGTGCGCGCCGAGCAGGACCGACAGGCCGGTGGAGTCGCAGAAGCCAAGGCCTGCCAGGTCCAGGGTCAGGGTGGAGCCGCTGTGCAGCCGCAGGGAGCCCAGCGCCGCGGTCAGGTCGGGGGCGGTCATGTAGTCCAACTCGCCGCGGATGACCAGGCGGTGGTCTGCGGCGCCGGGGTCGCCGAGGTGCGAGATGGCTAGCGGAGGGGGATCGGGATTCACCGGGTGGGCTCCTCGAGTCGGGTGCGCGGGCAGGACGTACCCGCCCCCGGCGGATTCCACACCTGCCGCCGCGAAACGAACGGAAATCGAGAGGCGCCCGCCCTTGGTGTTCACCCCCTAGAGTGGCAGTGCTCGGTTTGTGTCACCGAGAGCGCCGCTCAGCCCGCGGGCCGGGTGCCGGTGGCGTGCCGCAGCGACCCACTCGCGTCGAGGTGCACGGCGGCCTGCTGGACGTGCCGCGCGTCATCGATGCGCCCGGCGTCGGCTGCGCGGACGTGGAACACCGGCGTGCCTGCCAGGTGCGGGAACCTCGTCGCGAGATCGCCGGAAAGCGTCCCGCCCGGCTGCAACCGCAGGATCTGGCCGCCGCGGACCTGCCCGTCGACGATCTCGATCCGGCCCAGCGGGTCGTAGCGGACCTGATAGCCGTTGGTGTGCAGGGCGGGGACGTCCCAGGCCAGCGTGTCGCAGTCGATCCAGACGGCGTCGGCCGCGCCGAGGTCCGCGTCGGCCGTGCGCGGAGGCGGCAGGACATAGGACGCGGACCCGTCCGGCCGGGCCGACCCGGAGGCGAACCACACCTCGTGCCCGGTGCCCGCGAGATCGAGGAACTGGTCGGCGCCGGGGTCCTTGTCCTCGCCCCGGTGGATGATGTTGCTCAGCCCGGCCGCGCCCGGGGCCAGCGGCACCGACCAGAAGACGCCGAACCCGTCGCGGCCGTCCGGCGGCCGGGACTCGGCCCAGCTCGGACTCGGCCGCAGCGACCCGGTCCAGTGGTAGAGCGTCCAGTCCGCGTAGTCGCCGTCCTGGCGCGAGTAGTGGATCACCGCGTGGTTCTCCGCCGCCGCCAGGCTCCGGTGGACCTTGGCCGCGCCCTCCCGCACCCACCCCGCCGCGCCGGTCAGCGTGCCCGCTGCGACCGTGGTCGCGCCCTGGGCCACGGTGAACGGCAGCGGGACCGTCGCCGCCGGGACCTCGGCGAACGCGCCGAACGCGTCCCGCCCGGTCATCGGCACGTCTGGCAGGCCGGGAGTGCGCACGACGAGCCCGCCGTAGTCCCCGGACGGCCGCTGGACGTGCACGGTCGCCTTGCCGGTGGCCGAGACCTCGTCGGCGTGCGCGGTCTCCACTCCCTGTTCGAGCCACACCTGCGGCGTGCGCGCGGGGTCGACGAACCGGTCGCCGCCGTCTTTGACCTCGCCCCGGTGCACGGCGAACCCGACCTGGCGCGCGCCCGGCTTGAGCTTCACCCAGGCGAACCGGCCGTAGCCGGTCTCGCCAGCGAAGGGCAGCGGCGCGGCCCAGTCGGTGCGCGCGGCCACGTCGCCCCAGACGTGCAGGCCCCAGCCGTCGTAGTCGCCCGCTGGCCGGTTGTAGTGCACGACCAGCCAGTCCGGGCCGTGGCCGGGCACGCCGGGCGGCGGGGCAGCGGCCAGCCGCACGGCGGCGCCGTCCGCGCCCAGCCGGGCAGTGCCGTCCTTGACCACGACCCGGTATTCGATCTTCTTGCCGACCGCGGCGCCCGCCAGCCCCGACACGTCGGCGAACACCCGGTACGGGGCGGCGTCGTCGGTGCCCAGCACGGTCCAGTCGCGGCTGCCTTCCACCCGCGCGGCGAAGGTCGCCTGCGCGAACGGCGCGGTGATGCCGTCAGCGCGCACCTCGACCCGGTCGTCCAGCGGCGTGCCCACGGCGGGCGGGACCAGCGTCGGCGTCGGCGGCACGGCTCGCGCCCGCTCGGTCGAGGCCAGCACGAGCGCCGACAGCGCGGGCACGGTCACCCGGACCTTGCCGTCCGGGCCGCTGACCGGGCCGCCGCTGCCCGAGTCGCCGCTGCCCGAGTCACGGTCGCCGCTGCCTGGGAACTCGGTGCGGAACCGCTGCCCCGGCGCGCCGACGGGCACGGCCACGGTCGCGGCCTCGGCGCCCGCGTTGGCCACGACCAGGTGCTCGCGCTGGTCGCGCGCGGTCATCCGGCTGAACGCCAGGACGTCGCCCTCGGCCAGCCGCAGTGTCTGGTTGCCCTCCGCCCACACCCTGTCTTTGTCCACAAAGGACGCGAGCTGGGCGAGTTGCCGGTACAGCGGGTGCGACGGCACGAAGTTCTCCTGCGCCCCGGTGCGGTCGCTGCCGACGAACTTCTCCTCGGCGTACTCGGGAGTCTTGCTGGCGAACATGTCCTGCCGGGAGAGCTTGTCGCCGCCGCCGCCAGCGAAGCCCTGCTCGTCGCCGTAGTAGACCACCGGGTTGCCGCGCCACAGGTACATCAGGGTGTTGCCCAGTTCGATCCGCTTGAGCAGGTCGGCCTCGGTGCTGCCGGGGCGCTCCTCGCGCAGCAGCCACGCCACCCGGCCCATGTCGTGGTTGCCCAGGAACGTCGGCAGCGACGCGGCGTTGGAGTCGGCGTCGGTGTACTGGTCGTCGGCGAGCAGCACCTCGGCCAGCCGCCGTGATCCCTTGCCGGACAAGAAGTCCAGCGCGCCGCCCTGGAACGGGAAGTCCAGCGCGGCCTGCATCCGGCCGGTCGTCGTGTAGGACGAGGTGACCATGGTGTCGCCGCTGAACACCTCGCCGAAGACGAAGAAGTCCTTCTTGCCGCGCGCGTGCGCGTAGGCCACCACGTGCGGCGCGAGCGCCTGCCAGAACTCCATGTTGACGTGCTTGACCGTGTCCACCCGGTACCCGTCGATGCCCAGGGTGTCGATCCACGTGGTGAAGATCCGCTTCATGCCCTCGACGACGCGGGGGTCCTCGGTCATCAGGTCGTCGAGGCCTGCGAAGTCGCCGTACTCGTCGGACTCGCCGCTGAAGATGGAGTTGCCGCGGTTGTGGTAGACCGCCGGGTCGTTGAGCCAGGCCGGGGTCTTGGCCGTGGCGTCGGCGGGAGTGGGAAAGATTGGCGTGTAAGGGAAAGAGGTCGCCGGGTCCAGATCGGGGAACCGCGGGGTGCCCGCGACGGCCTTGATGTCGACGGGATTCCCGTGCCGGTCGAGGTACGGGTGCGTGGCCGTGCTGAGGTAGTCGTGCCTGCCCTCGGCGTAGTCGAGCACGTCGGCGGTGTGGTTGGCCACGATGTCGAAGAAGACCTTGATCCCCAGGCGGTGCGCGTCCGTGATCACCGCCCGCATCTCTTGCGTGGTACCGAAATGCGGGTCGATGCGGGTGAAGTCGGTCGTCCAGTACCCGTGGTAGGCGGCCGAGGCGTCCGCGCCGCTGCCCTGCACCCAGCGGTTGGCGAACATCGGCGTCATCCAGATCGCGGTTGCGCCCATGCCCTTGATGTAGTCCAGCTTCGACCGCAGCCCGGCCAGGTCGCCGCCGTGGTAAAAGCCTTTGTCCGCCGGATCGAACCCGGTCTTGAGCCGGTCGGTCTCCGCGCTGCCGCCGCGGTCGTTGCGCGGGTCGCCGTTGGCGAACCGGTCTGGCATCACGAAGTAGAAGCGCTCCCCGCTCAGGTCGGCGCGCAGCGCGTCCCTGGCCAGCCGCCGGTCGTCCGGGCGCGTTCCCGGGGCGATGTCCACGACCTCGCCGACGGAGAACCGGGTCGGCTGCTCTGCCGCGGCGGCCGGTGCGGCGCCGGGTCCGAGCGGGACCGCCAGCACAGTGCTGACAAGCAGAGCGAGAGCACGCCGACCCATGACGACCTCCGGTGTCGTAAGGACTTGCATCGCCTTGCCTCCCCGATCGGCCAGGCCACCGCACCAAACCACGTCCGGCGGCGGGGGGACAAGGCCCGATCGGTTGCAAACCTTGCAGGTGGTTGCGCAATCATCCTTCCTCCCGGCTAACTTTCCTCCCGGCTAGCTTCCCGCGCGCGCATCCCGAGCCTGCGCAACTCCGACCGGGCGAGGGCGGCGATCACCTCCGGGTCGCCCGCCCGCCAGCAGGCGCCGACCGCGCCCGCCCGGCTCAGCCGGGGCAGCGGCTGGAACACCAGGGCCCGCAGGGCGAGCAGGTCAGCGCCGTCCGCGCCCAGCGCGCGCAGCCGCCGCGCCGCGCCCGCGTCCCGGACGAAGCGGAGCCTGCGGGGCAGCCAGACGACCAGCACCAGTGCCACCGGGACGATGATCAACGCGCCGGTGAGCCAGAACGCCAGGCTCTCCACCGCGTCGATCTGCTGGCGCCCCGCGTCGGCCAGTCGCGCGCCCGCGCCCGATCCGCTCTTGAGCGCGTCCGCGAGCGGGCCCCCGACCTGAGGACGTGTCCTGGCACGTCGTCGGCGTTGTCGGCGGCGGAGTCGAACGTCCCGCTCAACCGGGTCCCCGCGGTCACCAGGCCGTCGCCCGGCGCGCGCAGCCGCAGCACCTGCTCGCGGACTTCGGTGGCCAGCCAGCCCGCGAAGATCAGCAGGGCGACCGCGGCCAGGTCGGCGGCGGCCTGCCGGGTCCGGCGGGCGGGGTGGTCGGCGTAGAGCTTCATGGGTGCGCTCCTGAGCCCGGGAGAGAGATCGGGCGGGAGGTACCCGCGGCGGGAGACGATCAACCGAGCAGGGCGTTCGCGCAGGCCAGGCCCAGGCACAGCGCGCCGAGACCGGCCCCGACCGAGACGGCGGCGTTGGCGGCGGCCTGGCGGCGCGCGCCGGTCTCGGCCAGCCGGAGAGTCTCGTAGGAGAACGTCGAGTACGTCGTCAGCGCCCCGCAGAGCCCGGTGCCCAGCAGCGTCTGCCAGCGCTGGTCGGCGCCCGCGAGGGTGGCGCCGGTGACCACGCCGAGCACGAGGCTGCCCACCACGTTGACCGTCAGGGTGCCCCAGGGGAAGGAGCCCGGCGTCCGCGCCTGGATCGCGCGGTCGGTCAGATAGCGCAGCGGCGCGCCGACCGCGGCGCCGAGAGCGACCAGGAGAGCGTCGGTCATCGCGGGCAGGCCAGCCGTCGGGTGAGCGCGGCGCCGAGAGTGACCGCGGCCAGCGCGCCGACCACTGTGGACGCCAGATAGGCCAGTCCCACCGCGACCCGGTCCGCGGCGAGCAGCCGCTGGATGTCGGCGCAGTAGGCGGAGAACGTGGTGAAACCGCCCAGAAGCCCGGTCCCGAGGAACGGCCGCGCCAGCCGGTGCGCCGCCCACACCTCGGTCACCGCCACGATCAGGCAGCCCATGGCCAGACAGCCCGCGACGTTGATCGCCAAGGTCGCCCAGGGGAACCCGGTCGGCCGCGCGGGCCACAGCAGACCGAGGCCGTAGCGGGCCAGCGCGCCGAGCACGCCGCCCAGCGCCACCGCCGCGACGGTGCTCCCGAGCGCGGCGCGGGGCAGCGGCAGGGCCTCGATGTCCGGGTCGACCGGGTCTTCGTCGTGCACGCCGCCACGGTGCCACAAGCGACAGGAGGGGCGGACATGGCGAAGGCCACCCGCACCGGAGTGCGGGTGGCCTTCTCAGAGCCGGTGAAGCTACTTACGCGATAGTCACTCGCCCGCGCCCGCGGTAGCGGCGCGCTTGCGACGGGTCATCCAGACCGCGGCGCCACCACCGGCGAGCAGCACGATGCCGCCGATGGACAGCGGAACGATCGCGCTGACGCCGGTCTCGGCCAGGTCACCGCTGTTGCCAGCGGGGCTGACGCCCGCGGCCGCGGCCGGGGTGGTCGAGACGGAGGCGGAGGTGGCGGGCCACGACGAGGCCGGAGCCGAGGGGCTGGGCTCGTTGCCGCCGTTGTCACCGGGCTTGCTGGGCGCGGTGCTCTCGCCGGGGGTGCCCGGGTTGGTGCTGCTGACCGGCGGCTTCTCGCCATCCTCCGGCGGGGTCACGACGGCGCCCGGGCCGGTGCAGGTGGCCTGGGACAGGATCACGTCGGCCTGGGCGACGTTCTTGACGGCGCCACCGACCTTGACGTGCAGGGCGTTGACGGTCAGCTTGTTGCCCTCGACGATCTGCTCGTTGACCAGCACGGTCACGAGGTCGCTGACCTTGATCTCGGCGGTGACCGCGGCGTCGATCTTGACGCCCGCGACTTCGACCTCGGCGAGCGAGGACTTGCCGGTGGTGGTCTTGCCGTCCGAGACGCAGTCAGCCGTGATCAGCTTGGCCTTGATCAGGTCGAGGATGTTGACATCGGCGATGCTCGACTCGCTCTTGAGCACTCCGCCCTTGGCCTCGGAAGCAGCGTTCAGCAGCTTCGCGTGGCCCGCGAGCCCGAGGCTCTTCTCGGCGTCGATCTTGACGACCGACTTCTCCTGGCCGGCCGGGTAGGTGGCCTTGGGCAGCGGGTCGACGTCGACGCTGACGAGGTCCTTCAGCAGCGCGGCGTCGACGGAAACCGCAAACGCGCTGCCGGTAAGGGTGCCCTCCGCCACCGCGAGCGGGGCGGTGAGCACGGCGGCCAGCGAAGCGGTGCCTGCCAGGCCACCGGCGAGGGCGAGCATGCGGGTACGGCGCACGGATCGTCTCCAGTTCTCGGTAATGCAGGGTGGGGTTATTTGGGAGACGCCAGAATTGCAATGCCCCGCCGGAAAAGCAAGTCGGTCCGCTGGGGCGAAAACGTTTGCAAGATAACGACTTCGACACTTCCGGCCGCCGGGGCGGAGTTGGTGTCGCCGCACGGCCCGTTCCTTTGTCAATCACATCAAAAAATGCGGTCCACACCGGGGGTGGACTGTGACAAAGGACACAACTGATCATAGGATGTAACGCTCGGCCTGCGTCGTCAATCCAGTGTGCGGGATGAACAGGGCTCATGTCTTCCCTCGGGCCGAAAGTTGGTCTGGATGGACGATCGCGGGGTAACCCGGGCGAGGGAGTCAAGCCCCACTTGCGGGACGTTAACGATCCGTGTCCTTTGCCTAACGCGCACTTAGACGCACCGTGACAATGGCTCAGGGCATTTATACGCAGCGTGATCGACGGTCGAGGAAAGGGTTGGTTTCCATTTACTGTGGACGTCCAGAAGGGACACCGCGCCGTCGCTGATTCGTTACATCACATTCCGGTCGCGCCATCGATTCGTTCCCGCAGCAGGTCGGCGTGTCCGTTATGTCGGGCGTATTCGGCGATCATCGCCACCAGGACCCGGCGCAGCGCGACCGGCTCGCCGGTGGCCAGCCGCACCCCGGTGTCGGCGAGGTCCGCGGCGGCGACGATCTCCCGCGACCGGGCGCACTCGGCCGCCCACCCGGCCAGCGCCGCGTCGGGGTCGCCGTCGAGCCGGTCGAAGTCCTGCTCGGGGTCCTCGTCGGTGTAATAGAGCATCGGCACGTCCTCACCGGCGAACTGGATGCGGAACCACCACCGCTCCACCCCGGCCAGGTGCCGGATCAGCCCGTGCAGGCTCATCGCCGACGGCGGCACGCCCCGCTCGGACAGCCGCTCCGGCGGCACCCCCGCGCACTTGAGCCGGAACGTCTCGCGATGCCAGTCGAGGAACGCGGTCAGGATCTCCCGCTCGTCGCCGACCAGCGGCGGCTCCCGGCGGGTCGATGCCTCGGCCCACTGGGGCGAGGTGGAACTCGGTGTCTGCGGCATGGACCCGAGAATGCCCCCGACCCCCGACAGGCAGCCCGCACCCGGGTGCGGCGACCTCCTGTCCGGAAGGGGTGTCCCCGCTGACCTCCGCTGAACGGCCGCGACCGGCTTGGCCCCGTCGTCGTAGCGGCGCGGGCTGCCGGGCTCGACGTCATGGCGGGCCGCGCGGCGGGAGCGGACGGGCGTCGGTGGAGGCCGACCTTCGCGGGTGGGTCCGATGTGGGCGGCGGTCCGGTGTCCCGCTGATCTCGATCATGTGCCGTCCGGCGAAGTGCGGGGGTGGGTCGACACGCGACAGAGCGCCCGCCAGCGTCCTCAATGGAGCGTCTATTGAGGACCAAAGCGGGTCGGCCGGAGGGCTGGGGGCGGTTGGTCCTGTACGCGCTTTTCCCCGCTGGTTCAAGGCTTGTGTCGCATCTCCGCCAGTCGGGCGGTGGGGGTTGCCCGGCCAGGTAAAATTCTCCCCGCGTGGGACCGCGCCTGGACACGACGAAGTGTGGCAGTGCCCGCCGCACGCAGGCCGGGCTCCACCTCGGGAGGCGCTAGTGAAACTCGCGGTCGTCGGCGGCGGCTCCACCTACACTCCGAACCTGATCGACGGCCTGGCGCGGCTGCGCGCCGACCTGCCGCTCACCGAGGTCGTGTTGATCGACCCGGACGAACGCAGGCTGGACCTGGTGGCGGGTGTCTCGCGCCGGATCTTGCGCCGAGCGGGGCATTCCGCCAGGGTCACCACCAGCACCGAGGTCGAGCTGGGCGCCGCGGGCGCGGACGCGGTGCTGATCCAGTTGCGCGTCGGCGGGCAGACCGCGCGCCACCAGGACGAGACCGTGCCGCTGGAGTGCGGGTGCGTCGGGCAGGAGTCCGTGGGCGCGGGCGGGCTGGCCACCGCCCTGCGCACCGTGCCGGTGGTGCTCGACCTGGCCGAGCGGATCGCCTCGGTGGCGCCGCGGCCGTGGTTCATCGACTTCACCAACCCGGTCGGCATCGTCACCCGCGCCCTGCTCGACGCGGGCCACCGCGCGATCGGCCTGTGCGACGTGGCGATCGGCCTGCGGCGGCACTTCGCGAGCCTGCTCGGCCTCGAACCCGAGCGGGTGTCCCTCGACCACGTCGGCCTCAACCACCTGACCTGGGAGCGCGCGGTCTACGTGCGCGGCGAGGACGTGCTGCCCCGGTTGCTCGCCGAGCACGGCCCGTCGATCGCCGAGCGCGTCGGGCTGCCCGAGTCGGTGCTGCGACGGCTCGGCATGGTGCCCTCCTACTATCTGCGCTACTTCTACGAGCACGACGCCGTGGTGGCCGAGCAGAAGGTCTCGCCGTCGCGGGCCAGCGTGGTCGCCGCCGTCGAGGACGAGCTGCTGCGCCAGTACGCCGACCCCACGGTGGACACGAAGCCGGATCTGCTCGGCAGCCGGGGCGGCGCGCAGTACTCCGAGGCCGCCGCCGCGCTGCTCGCCTCGCTGTTCGGCGACGCGCGCAGCGCGGACGTGCACGTGGTGAACGTGCGCAACAACGGGACGCTGGCGTTCCTGCCGGACACCGCGGTCGTCGAGGTGCCCGCCACGGTCACCCACACCGGCGCGCAGACCTGGCCGACCGCGCCGATCCCGCCGCTGCTCGCGGGCCTGATCGGGCACGTCTCGGCGTACGAGACCCTGGCCGTGCGGGCGGCGATCAACGGCGGCGAGGACCTGGTGACCGAGGCGCTGCTGGCGCACCCGCTGATCGGCCAGGTGTCGGTCGCCGAGCACCTGGCTGCGCGGATCATCGCGGTGCACCAGGCGCACCTGCCGTGGGCCTCGGTTCGATGAGGACGGTCCTGGCCGTGGACGGCGGCCCGGGCGAGACCGATGTCGCGCTGGTGCGCGAGGACGGGGCGGTGCTCGGCCGCGGCCGGGGGCCGGGGTTCGCCCCGCGGTCGGTCGGGGTGGCGGCGGCGGTGGACGTGGTGGCCCGCACCGCGCGCGCCGCGCTCGGCTCGGAGCCGCCGTTCGCCGACCACGTCGCGGCCTACCTCGCGGGCGCGGACCTGCCGGAGCAGGAGTCGGCCGTGCGCGAGGAGTTCCTGCGCCGGGGCCTCGGGCACACCGTCGACGTCGGCAACGACGCCTTCGCCCTGCTGCGCGCCGGGACGCGCGCGGGCTGGGGCGTCGCGGTCGTGTGCGGCGCGGGCGTGAACGCCGCGGGCCTCGGCCCCGACGGGCGGATGGCCCGGCTCCCGGCGCTGGGCCGGGTCAGCGGGGACTGGGGCGGCGGGCAGCACCTGGGGGAGGAGGTGCTGTGGCACGCCGTGCGCGCCGAGGACGGCCGCGGGCCCGCGACCGCGCTGGTGTCGCTGGTGCGCTCGCACTTCGGCGTCGCGCGGGCGGTGGACGTGGCCCTGGCGGTGCACCGCGGCGAGATCGATCCGGTCAGGCTCGCCGATTTGGCCTGGCCGCTGCTGGAGATGACCGACGAGGTCGCCGAGAACCTGGTCGCCCGGCTGGCGGACGAGGTGTGCCTGCTCGGCTGCTCCATTGTGGACCGTCTGGGCCTGTCCGGAGCCGCCGTCGAGATCGTGCTGGGCGGGGGCGTGCTGACCGGGGGATCGCCGTCGCTGATGGGCGCGGTGGCGGCGGGCTACGCCGCCCGCGTCCCGCTCGCGCGCGTGGTGGTGGCCGACCGGCCGCCGATCGTGGGCGCGGTGCGCCTGGGCTTGGACCGCGTCGGCGCCGGGGCAATCGCGCACGAGCGCGTCCTCGCCGCATTCGACTAAGGCCGCCGCGAATCGTGAAAAAAATTTTCGCACGCCGTTGATAAAGTGCCTGCGGCGGTGAGGCGTGCGTTGTGACTTGAGGCCAAGCGCGGGGCCTGGGGTGGGGCTGGTGTGCCCGGCGAGGTGGGAAAACCAGTCCTAAGCTGGGGGAACGCCCCGGTGGGCGCGTGCGATCACGTGACAACTTCGTTGGATACATTTGTTCCGCGTTGGCAACAATTAAATCGACTCTTGTCATGAGGTTTTTGGGTACCGTACTGTCTCTCGGGTACGCACAAGTTTGCGTAATAGGTGAAACTCGTGAGAAGAGGCCAAGAATGGTTCCTGACAAGGCGACGCGACAGCGAAGTCGTTCGCGATTGAGGAGGACACTGACGGCGCTGACCGCCGCGGTGAGCGGCACCGTCGTGCTCACCCTGGCCGTGCAGGGCAGCGCTGTCGCGCTCAAGCCCGCCGAGCTGCCCCCGATCGGCGCGGACTCCGGCCGGTTCAACCTGCCGATCACCTGCGCCATCACGATGCCCGACCTCGGCGGAGTCAAGGTCCTCGACCTGCCGCTCAACGTCGACATCCAGGGCGTTGCCCCCACGCAACTCGGTCCCGGGCAGCAGTTCT
This sequence comes from Actinokineospora iranica, assembly GCF_900101685.1. Taxonomy (GTDB): domain Bacteria; phylum Actinomycetota; class Actinomycetes; order Mycobacteriales; family Pseudonocardiaceae; genus Actinokineospora; species Actinokineospora iranica. The sequence goes on along the minus strand of NZ_FMZZ01000015.1, from coordinate 35,693 downwards.
TCCTGACCCAGGGCTCGGGCAGCATGACGTTCCCGCGCTGGCTCACCGACTTCGGCGCCACTTTCGGCTTCACCAAGGTCGACGCCGTCGTGAACCAGATGAACATCGGCGCGGCCAACGCGAGCCCGGCGCAGATCAACATCACCGAGAAGCCGATCGCCATCAAGGACATCAAGCTGGAGCAGGGCAAAGAACTGACCGTTCGCCTGCCCGTCGACCAGACCGCCACGTTCCCCGACATCGGCCCGTTCACCGCGCCCGACAGCGGTATCGTCACCCTCCAGTTCAACAGCGCCTCGGTGATGATCAACCTCAAGGCGAGCTGGGGCTTCACCATGAAGGTGAAGGCGGACTGCAAGCCAGTGGCGGGCAACGCGCTGCTGTCCATGGCCGTCGGCGGCCCGGCAGGTCTGCCGCCGCTCGCCTACCACAACGTGCCGATGAACTTCCCGCCGATTCCGGTCAACAACCAGATCGGCATCATCAACTCCCCGTACCGCTGCACGGTTCTCGACGCCCCGTTCGACGTGGGCATCGCCGTCGGCGCGTTCACCCCGCTCTCGGTCACCCGAACCGGCTCGATTGAGTTCACCGAGTCCTCCGGTGCCCTCATCATTCCCGCGGCCACTGTGGACAAGCTGCTGAAAGCGGGCATCACCAAGGCGTCCGGCCGGGTGAAGGAACTCAACCTGGTCGCCGAAGGCGGCTCGCCGAAGATCTCCAACGTCCTCGGCGACGGATTCCCCATCCCGGAGACCACCCTGGTCCAAGGCCAGGACCTGGTGGTGGAACTGCCGCCGAACGGCGCCACGCTCACCGCAGGCCCCTGGACCCCCGACGCGGGCTCCAACCACGTGAAGATCTCACTCGGCACCGCGTCCGCCGAACTCAGCTTCAACGGCGCCGCGCCCACGTCCGCCACGTGCGCGGTCCCGTCCCCGGAGGTGATCCTGCTCGACGCCCCGGTGACCGGCTGAGCTGAATCGGTGGCGCTGTTCCCCCGGCTGTCGGGCAGCCGGGGGAACAGCGCTGTCCACGAGGGAGAGTCTTGCTCAGGCGGCGAACTCGGCCGTGTGGTCGGCCGCCCATTGCGCCAGCGTCCGTCCTGGCCTGCCCAGGACCTCGGCGAAGTCCGGGCGCACCGACGGCGGCTCTTGCGCGTACTCGGCCTGGTATCCCAGGACGTACTCGGCGATCTCCCCGGGAATCCCGGCCGAGATCATTCCCGCCCGCGCCTGCCCATAGGTCTGCGCCTCGAACCGCAGGTCCCGCCCCAGCCCGGTGCCGATCGCCGCCGCCTGTTCGCGGTGCGTCAGCGCCTCCGGGCCGCTGATCGAGTACGCCCGGCCCGTGTGGCCGTCGTCGACGAGCGCGGTCACCGCGACCTCCGCGATATCCGCCTCGTGCACCGGAACCCCTACCGCGTCCGGGAAGGCGGCACGCACCACGCCTTCTGCCCGGATCGACGGCGCCCACACGTCGAGCTTGTTCGCCATGAACTCGCCGGGCCGCACGTGCGTCCAGGCAAGCCCGGACCGCTCGATCACCCGCTCCACCGCGAGGTGCGTCTCGTGGCTGCCCGGACGGCGAACCGTCACCGCGTCGGTCGACAGGAACACCACCCGACCCACACCCGACCTGACCGCGCACTCCATAAAGGACTTCGCGTGCGTCACGGCCGCCTCTTGCGAGTCCAATACGGCGAGCAGGAAGACCCCGGTCACCCCCGCCAGCGCGTCCGCCCACTCCCTCGGCCGCGCCAAGTCGCCGCGCACCACCTCCACGCCGTCGGGAAACCTTGCCCCGTCAGGGTTCCTGGTCAGCGCGCGCACCTTCCGGCCACGGCTGACCAACTGGTCCACCACCGCCCCGCCCACGGTTCCGGTCGCCCCGGTCACGAGAATCGTCACGTCGTCCCCTCAGGTTCTTCCCACTAGCCGGTCGTTTCCGACGCTAGCCACGCCGGAAACGACCGCGCACATAGAAAGTGCCCGCTATGTGACGTGGTTCACTATTTGACGCCGCCCGCGGTGAGTCCGGCGACGATGCGGCGCTGGAACAGCAGGACGAGGATCACCAGGGGAATGGTGACGATGACGCCCGCGGCCATCTGCGTGCCGAAGGGCGAGTCGAACGCCGTCGAGCCGGTGAACTGGCTGGTGATGACCGGTGCGGTCTTGAGTTCCCGCTGGTTGACCACCGACAGGGCGATGATGAACTCGTTCCATGCCGCGATGAAGGTGATGATCGCGGTGGTGAACACGCCGGGGGCGGCCAGCGGGAGGATCACCTTGCGGAACGCCTGCGCCGGGGTGCAGCCGTCGATCTGGGCGGCCTCTTCGAGTTCGAGGGGCATCTGCCGGAAGAACGCGGTGAGGTTCCAGACCGCGAGCGGGAGCGCGAAGCTCATGCTGGGCACGATCATCGCCTGGTAGGTGTTGATCCAGCCGATGCCGGAGAACAGTTCCAGCAGCGGGACCAGCAGCGAGATGCCGGGGAACATGCTGGTGGTGATGATGATCGCGAGCACGACGTTCTTGAAGCGGAAGTCCAAGCGCGCCAACGCGTATGCGGTCAGAATGCCGATGATCAGCACCAGCGCCGTCGTGGTGCCCGCGACGAAGAAGCTGTTCCCCAGGGAGCGCACGAACCCGTTGCCGGGGGCGAACGCCGCCCCGTAGGAGTCCAGCGACACCGGGCTCGGGAGCGGCGCCGAGTCGAAGATGTCGTTGGTGCGCCGCAGACTCGACACCAGCATCCAGTAGAACGGCGCCAGGCAGTACACGACGATGGCGGCGATGCCGAGATACGGCGCCCACCACCACCGGCCGCGGGTCTTGGGCTTGGCTGGGCTGGTCTGGGTGGCGGTCATCGGTTCCTCCCGCTCCTGGCTCCCACGACGTCCGCGCCGAGCAGCCGCACGAACACGAAGGCGACCACGGCGACGTAGAGGAACAGGAAAATCGCGTACGCCGACGCGGGCCCGTACTTGCCGAACTTCACCGCTTCCTCGAACGCGATGACGGTGACGGTGTCGGTGGCGTTCTTGCCCGGCCCGATCAGCGTGTAGGGCAGGTCGAACATCCGCAGGGTGTCGAGGATGCGGAACAGCACCGCCACCATGAGCGTCGGCTTCACCAGCGGCAGGGTGATGGACCAGAACGTCTTCCACGGCGAGGCGCCGTCGAGCTTGGCCGCCTCGTAGACCTCGTTGGAGATCACCTGCAATCCGGCCAGGACAAGCAATCCGATGAACGGCGCGGTTTTCCACGTGTCGGCGATGATCACCGCGAACCAGGCCTGGATGCCGTCGGTGGTCCACAGCACCGGGTCGCCGGGCAGCAGGTCGTTGGCGACCCCGTCGGCCTGGAAGATCCAGCGCCACAACAGGCCCGCGATCGCGGTGGGCACCGCCCACGGGACCAGGATGCTGGCGCGCACGAGCGCGCGGCCCTTGAACGCCTTGTGCATCACCAGCGCCATCAGGATGCCCAGGACGACTTCCAGGCTCACCGCGACGATGGTGAACGTCGTGGTGTTCAGCAGGGCGTTGCGGAACCGCTCGCCCGCGTCGCCGACGAACATGTCGGTGAAGTTGTCGATGCCCACGAACCGGTCGCCGGTCAGGCGCAGTCCCGTCTCCGGGTCGACGCCGTCGTTGCGTTGGTAGAAGGCCAATCGCAGCGCGGAGACGATCGGATAGGCGACCACCAGCCCGAGCACGAGCAGGGTGGGGGAGACCAGCAGCGCGGCCAGCCGTCCCACGCCAGCCTTGCGCCCGACCGGGGCTTTGGCGGGGGGTTCCGGGGTGATCGGCGCGTCGATGAGGGTGGCCATGTGTTCCTCCTCCAGGCGTGGGCGGGGTCGCGGCCTGCTTCGGTGTGGGCCGCGACCCCGCCCGACGACTCAGCCCTTGGTGAGCTCTTCGAGCCGGGTCTGGAGTTTGGCCAGCGCGTCGGCGCTGCTCGTCGTGCCGCTCATGGCCGAGTAGGCGGCTTCCTGGATGGCGCTGGAGACCTCCTGGTACTTCACCACCGCAGGCCGCTTCTTGGCCTTCTCGATCGACGTCTTCAACTCGGTGAGATACGGGAACTTCTCGATCAGGGCCTGCTCGTCGTACAGCGAGGCCCAGGTCGGCGCGATCGATGTCTTCTCCAGGTTCTCCCGCTGCTGCTTCTCGTCGACCATGTGCTTGATGAAGTCCAGGGCCGTCTTCTTGTTCTTCGCGAAGGAGCTGATCGCGTAGTTGTGCCCGCCCAGGGTCGACGCGCCGAGGCCGTCGAGGCCGGGCAGCGGGGCGACGGCGAACTTGCCCGCCACCGCGGACGAGCCGTCGGTCGCGTTGGCCTCGGCGTACTGGTAGGGCCACTGGCGGTGGAAGAGCAGCTCACCGGCCTGGAACGCGCGGCGGCCCTCCTCTTCCTTGAAGGTGCGGGCCTTCTGCGGAATCCGGCCGCTCTTGACGCCCTCGACCAGGAAGTCCAGGCCCTTCTTGGCGTTCTCGGAGTTCACCACGGGCTTGCCGTCCTCGCCGACGACCTCGCCGCCCGCGGAGTTGACCGCCTCGGAGAAGTTGACCGTCAGGCCCTCGTACTTCTCGAACTGCCCGGCGTAGCAGGAAAGCCCTGGGTTGGCTGGGACGATCTTCGCGCACGCCGCGTCCAGTTCGGCCCAGGTGGTCGGCGGCTGCACGCCCGCGGCGTCGAGCAAGTCCTTGCGGTAGTACAGAAGACCGCCGTCGGAGGCGACCGGGATGCCGTAGAGGCGCTTGAAGTACTTGGCTGTCTCCACCGTGGCGGGCAGCAGCTTGTCGAGCGGGAACTCCGACTCCGGCAGCTGCGTCACCCACTGGTTGGCCGCGAACTCCGCCGTCCAGACCACATCCAGGTTCAGCACGGTGTACGTGTCGGAGCCGGTCTGCGCGTTCTGCACCATCTGCTGCCGCTGCGCGTCGGCGTCCTCCGGCAACTCGATCAGCGTCACCTTCTGGTCGGGGTGCGCGGCGTTCCACCCGTCGAGCTGGTTCTGCAGGTTCCCCGACGTGTCCTTGCCGGTGACCAGCGTGATCGGCCCGACGCCATCTAACGCGGGTGGAGCGGTGGATTGTCCAGGCGATTCGGTTTCCGAACCGCACGCGCTGACGCCCAAGGCGAGGGCTGCCGCCACCGCTACGGCTCGTTTGACGCGACCTTGCGTGACCACGACGCCTCCAGAGATCGAAACAGGTACCGCCCCGCTTATTCGGTGGCGGGCCTGACCGGCTCAGTGCTAAGCGGACTGTTCACGCAAGTCGCCGACAAGGGAACGGCGCTGCCGTCGTCGTTACCGTTTCGAGACCACGATCGTGACACCTCCGTCATGAAATTGCTGCAACCCTTGCAAGGCCTCTGGTGCGCCCCGGTTCCATGGGGCATCCTGTTGCCCCAACGGCACACAGCGGTGACAGAAGTGCAGCGGTGACCGAAGTCCCGACGGCGTAAGGATGTGGCCATGGCCCAGGTCAGTTTCGACAGCGCGTCCAGGGTCTACGCGGGCTCACCGCCGGTCCGTGCGGTCGACCGCCTCGACCTGGCCGTCGAGGACGGCGAGTTCCTGGTCCTGGTCGGCCCGTCCGGGTCGGGCAAGTCCACGGCCCTGCGGATGCTCGCGGGCCTGGAGGACGTGGACGAGGGCACGATCCGCATCGGCGACCGCGACGTCACGCATGTGCCCCCCAAGGGCCGCGACATCGCCATGGTGTTCCAGTCCTACGCGCTGTACCCGCACATGACCGTCGCCCAGAACATGGGCTTCGCGCTGAAGTTGCAGGGCCTGCCGAAGGCCACCATCGCCGAGAAGGTGGCCGAGGCGGCCAAGCTGCTCGACCTGGAGAAGTACCTGGCCCGCAAACCCAAGGCCCTCTCCGGCGGCCAGCGCCAGCGCGTGGCCATGGGCCGGGCGATCGTCCGCGACCCAGCGGTGTTCCTCATGGACGAGCCCCTGTCGAACCTCGACGCCAAGCTCCGCGTTGAGACCCGAGCCAACATCGCCGCCCTCCAACGAAGGCTGGGCACCACCACCATCTACGTGACCCACGACCAGGTCGAGGCAATGACCATGGGCCACCGCGTGGCCGTCCTCAAGGACGGCATCCTGCAGCAGTGCGACACCCCACGCGCCCTCTACGACCGCCCAGCCAACGCCTTCGTCGCGGGCTTCATCGGCTCCCCGGCGATGAACCTGCACGCGGCGGCAGTCGAGGGGGACAAGATCCGCCTGGGTGGTTTGGACATCCCCCTGCCGCGCGAGTCCGCTGCCGCTGTCCACGGTTCCGGGTTGGCCGAGGTGACCTTGGGCGTCCGCCCGGAGTCCCTGACCCTGGTCCCCGCCGACACCCCAGACGGCTTCGGCGTAGTGGTGGAACTGGTAGAGGAACTAGGCGCGGACGCCCTGGTGCACGGCTCTGTCGCAGGTGAGAGCGGCGACCGACTCGTCTTGCGCGTGGATGGACGCACCCCGCCCACTCTCGGCCAGACCATCACCGTGACCGTGCGCAACCCAGAGGAACTGCACCTGTTCCACCCCCAGACCGGCGACCGCCTGGTCTGAGGCACGTTCTGCCAACCGCACCCAAACAAACTGCCAGGTGCTCGATGGGACCGAGCAGCGAACCTGCCCTCCTGCCAGGCCAACAAGCGCCCGCCGAGCCGCCCCACGAAAGCCCGGGAACCACCCCACCCCGCAAGCTACCGCGCAGAAGCCGTAGACCCCCGGACGACGAGTTCCGGCATGAAGACGTACTCCGCGTGCGGTGCCGGATTCCCCGTGACCTCTTCCAGCAGCGCGTTCACCGCGGCCTGCCCCATGGCTTCGACCGGCTGCCGCAGTGTGGTCAACGGCGGATCAGCGAAAACGATCAGCGGAGAGTCGTCGAAGCCGACCACTGAGACATCACGAGGAACCGCCAGCCCGCGATGCCGAGCCGCCCGGATCGCGCCGAACGCCATCAGATCGTTCCCGCAGATGATCGCCGTGCATCCCTTGTCAATCAACGCGTTCGCCGCAGCCTGGCCACCCTCCACAGTGAACAGCGAATGCCGCACCAACTGTTCGGCCTCTTCGGCCGAGAAGGGGAACGCAGTCCGCATGTGCTGCACGAAGCCCTCGATCTTGCGCACCACCGGCACATACCGGCGCGGCCCGACCGCCAGCCCGATGCGCTCGTGCCCCAGTTCCACCAGATGCCGCACCGCGAGCCGCATCGCAGACCGATCATCGGTCGACACGAACGGCGCCGACACCCGCTCGGTATAGCCGTTGATCATCACGAACGGCACCCCGCGCCCGGCCAGCTTCACATACCGGTCCATGTCCGCGGTCGAGTCAGCGTGCATCCCGGAAACGTAGATGATCCCGTTGACACCGCGGTCGACCAGCGTGTTGGTCAATTCGTCCTCTGTGGACCCACCGGGGCTCTGCGTGCACAGCACCGGCGTGTACCCGTCGCGGGTGAGAACCTGCTCGATCACCTGCGCGAAAGCGGGAAAGATCGGGTTGCTCAGCTCCGGGGTGATCAGCCCGATCAGCCCGGCGCTGCGCGCCTGCAGTCGGGCGGGCCGCTCGTAGCCGAGCAGGTCCAGTGCCGCCAGGACGGTCTGGCGGGTCGTGGTGGACACGCCTGCTTTGCCGTTGAGGACCCGGCTGACGGTCGCCTCGCTTACCCCGGCCTGGGTGGCGATGTCACTGAGCCGGGCCGTCGCGCCCGGCGCCGGGGTTTGCGCCATGTCACTCCTCCCACCACACCGCGGTGTCCGTCGGCAGCAGCAGGTCGGCGCTGTCCGCGGCCCAGGGACCCGAGGCGAGCAGCACATTGTCGGGGACGGGAAGCCGCGCGGGCGCGGCGCCGAAGTTTACCGCGCAGGAGAACCCGCGTCCGGTGGCCGGGTCGACCCGGTCGAACCGCAGCAGCGTGGGCTCGTCGTCGTGCCAGTGCACCGCGCGGCCCGCGCCGAGCGCGGGGTGCGCGCGCCGGTGCCGCAGCGCCGACCGGTACAGCTCCACCATGGATTCGGGGTCGCCGGTCTGCGCCTCGACCGAGAGCGCCGCCCAGTCCGCTGGCTGCGGCAGCCACGGCGTCGACCCGTCCGGCCCGAAGCCGAGCGCGCTTCCCCGCGCCGACCACGGGATCGGCACCCGGCAGCCGTCGCGGCCGCGCTCGGTGCGCAGCGACCGCTCCCAGATCGGGTCCTGCAGCACCTCGTCCGGCAGGTCGAGCACTTCGGCCAAGCCCAGTTCCTCGCCCTGGTACAGGTAGGCCGAGCCGGGCAGCGCCAGCATCAGCAGGATCGCCGCGCGCGCCCGGCGCCGCCCGGTTTCCCCATCGCCGTAGCGGGTCACGTGCCGCTGGACGTCGTGGTTGGACAGCACCCAGGTCGCGGGCGCGGGCACCGGCTCCATCGCGGCCAGCGAGTCGGCGATGACCTCCCGCAGCGCGACCGGGTCCCATTCGGTGGTGAGGTAATGGAAGTTGAACGCCTGGTGCAACTCGTCCGAGCGCAGGTAGCGCGCGGTGCGTTCGGCGCTGGCTGTCCACGCCTCGGCGACGGCGATGCGCGGGGGCTCGTAGGTGTCGAGGATCTTGCGCCACTCGCGGTAGATCTCGTGCACGCCGTCCTGGTCGAAGTAGGGCAGCGGCCGGGTGTCGAGCAGCGCGTGCTGCCCGGTCGTGCCGACGTCGGGCAGGCCGTCCTGTTTGACCATTCCATGCGCGACGTCCACCCGGAACCCGTCGACGCCCAGGTCCAGCCAGAACCGCAGCACGCTGTCGAACTCCTCGCGCACCTCCGGGTTCTCCCAGTTGAGGTCGGGCTGAGTGCTGTCGAACAGGTGCAGGTACCAGTCGCCGTCGGGCAGTCGGGTCCACGCGCCGCCGCCGAAGACCGACTCCCAGTCGTTCGGCGGCAACTCGCCCGCGACGCCGCGGCCGGGGCGGAAGACGTAGCGGTTGCGCTCGGGCGAGCCGGGCCCTGCGGCCAGCGCCGCGCCGAACCAGCGGTGCGCGGACGAGGAGTGGTTCGGGACGATGTCCACGATCACCTTGAGCCCCAACCGATGCGCGTCCGCCAGCAGCGCGCGGGCGTCGTCGAGGGTGCCGAAGAGTGGATCGATGTCGCGGTAGTCGGCCACGTCGTAGCCGCCGTCGGCCATCGGCGACGGGTAGAACGGGGTGATCCACAGGGCGTCCACGCCGAGGTCGGCCAGGTGCGGGAGGCGGGCGCGGATGCCCGGCAGGTCGCCGATCCCGTCGCCGTCGGCGTCGGCGAAGCTACGCACGTAGATTTGGTAGATGACGGCGTCCTGCCACCAGCCGCCGCGGCCGTTCTGCGTCATGGCGCTCCCTGGAGTGTGCTGTCGCTGCCGTGCCTGCGTCCGGCCGCCTGCCGTGTCGCCCGACGCTAGCAGCGGTGATACCTTGCCGAAAGGTTTTGCAGTCAAGATTCCCACCCTGGGGCCCTGCCGGGCACGCGATCATGCGTTGACCTTGGTGGGCCGACGGTGCTCGCCGTGTCTTCGGCAATTTTCGGCCATCTTTCCGCAAGTTCCAGCAAGCCCCGCGCCGTGCGACGCGCCGGTTGGGTCGTGGCTTTCGCGGGTATTGCTCGGCCGTCCGCCGAGCGAACGGGAGAAGCCATGGCGACGGTGACGAAGGTGATCGACGCTCCGCGTGAGCGGGTGTGGGCCGTCTTGGCCAACGGGTGGAGTTACGCGAGTTGGGTCGTCGGCGCCGCCCATATCCGCGCTGTGGACGCCGGATGGCCCGCTCCGGGTGCCAGCATCCACCACAGCGTGGCGCCGTGGCCGCTCACGATCGAGGACGTCACCGTCGTGCGCGCGGCGCGGCCGGGGGAGTCGCTCGAACTCGACGCCAAAGCCTGGCCGCTGGGCGCGGCCCGAGTCCGGTTGGAACTCGATTCGATCGATTCAAGTAACACCAAGATTCAAATGTCCGAATGGATAGAGCATGGTGCAGGCCGATTTCTCCCTTCCAAACTGCAAGTTGCACTGCTGGTAGCGCGTAATCGAGAATCCCTCGACCGTTTGGGTGATCTCTCTCGGGGAGATGGGCCGATGTGAACCTTGAGTCACGAAAGCGTGCGATCATGTTCACCCGATCGTGATTGCCTTGCGGCGGTCACACGGCACTATGGAAGGGTGGCCCGGCGACCGGGCCGCTCGGCGACAGGCGAAGCCCGGGGGTGGGAAATGCGCGAGAACGGGTCCTTAAAGCCGGTGGTCGATCCCGTGATCGTCGACCGGGCGGATGCGGCAGAGGCGCTTATGCGGTTCTTTCTGGCCAATGCCGATGCGAATGACCACGACGCCAATGACACGTTGGTCGAGGAAATCTGCAAGCGCTCGCGGGCGGCCCGGGCCCTGCCCTCGCCGCGCGCGGATCAGGACTGACTCGGCTGGGCGGCGGGGGGCCGTTCACTGGTAATGAACCGTCCGGCCCGGATGGTCGCCGTGCCGTATTCCGCCGCCCCGGAAAGACCGCTTTCACGCGGTGACGAACGCGGCCGAGGCCGCGGTGGCCGCGAGGGTCCGCATGTGGTTCCACGCGGTCCACCGCCGCAGATAGCCGCGCCAGTACTCGGCCGCGGACTCCGGCGCCAAGGCGTCGAGTTCGTTGTTCCACGGCACGTTGCGCGCGAAGGTGACCAGCAGCACGCCGAGCACGTAGACCGCGCCCCCGACAAGCCGGGAAGCGGCCCGGCGACCGCGAGGACCACCCCGGCCACCCCGGTGCCGAGGAACAGCAGCAGGAACAGCGGGGTGCTGATCACCCGGTTGATCGACCGCATCGCCGCCACCCCCCTGCGCGGGCGGCAGGGCGGTCAGCGCGCGCATCACGAACACCGAGAACGCGAAGAAGACCCCCGCCATCACCCCGCTCGTGACCGCCGCCACCGCGACAGAACGTCCGTGCGCCCACGGTAGGGCGTGTCCTGCGGAGCACGGTAAGCGGGAACCGCGTGCCGGAACCTGTCAACGCCGGGGCGCTGTGCCTGATCCGTCCGGTGAGTGGCCTACGCGACCCTCGTCGGTGCAGGTGGGCCGACCTACGGTGGCGGGGTGCGAAACACGGGGAAAGGGTCCGGCCGGGTCGTCGTGGTCGTGGTGCCCGAGGTGAATCTGCTCGACCTGGCCGGTCCGGTCCAGGTGTTCGACACCGCCGCCCACCTGGGCGGGGACTACCGGCTGGAGCATGTCGGCGCCAGCGCCGGGGCCACATCGGCGCAGGGCCTCGCGCTCGCCGGGCTCGCGCCGCTGCCGAGCCTGGCCGCGGGCGACCTCGTCCTGATCCCCGGGCCTCGGCTGCGGGCAGACGGACCGCTTGCCCCCGCCGCCGTGGTCGACTGGCTGCGGGCAGAGCGGAACTCGGGGGCGCGGTTCGCGTCGGTGTGCAGCGGCGCGGCCGTCCTGGGCGAGGCGGGCCTGCTTGACGGCAGGCGGTGCACCACGCACTGGGATCTCATCGAACCCATGCGGCGGCGCTATCCGAACGCGCACGTGCAAGAGGCCGTGCTCTATGTTCACGACGGCCCGGTCAGCACCAGCGCGGGCATCGCCTCCGGCGTCGACCTGGCCCTGTCGCTCGTCGAGCGCGACCACGGCCCGACGCTCACCGCCGCCGTCGCCCGCCACCTCGTGGTCTACCTGCGACGCGACGGCACCCGGTCGCAACTGAGCCCCTTCCTGTGCGACCGGGGGCATCTGGACTCGGCCGTGCACCGGGTGCAGGACCACATCGCCGCCCACCTCGATGCCCGCCACACCCTGGCCGACCTGGCCGAAGTGGCGCACCTGTCCCCACGCGGCCTGACCAGAGCCTTCACCACCGCGATCGGTATGACCCCCCTGGCCTACCGGCAACGGCTACGCCTCGACCTGGCCAGCATCCTCCTCACTGAAACCGACCTCCCCGTCGAAGCGGTCGCCACCCGCTGCGGCTTCGGTGACGCCCGGCACTTGCGCAGGCTGTACGCGGCCCGCTTCGGCACCTCTCCGGCGGCCCACCGATGACCGCCGCGCGTGGTCGTCGGCTGGTGGGTGCGCTGTGGGTTCTCTTGGCGGTCGTTCTGGCCGTCGCGGCTTTCGCCGGGCTGTGCGGGATCGGGGTCGCGGTGACCATGGGGCAGAGCTTCCGAGCCGAGGCGCCGGTGGCCGCATGGCCCGCGTCCCGCCCGCTCCCGCCGGACCGCAAGATCGTCGCGGTTGTGGTGGGCCGCACCGGTTCCGTCGCCGCCGACGTGCTGGCGCCGTTCGAGGTGTTCGCCCGGTCCGCGGCGTTCGCGGTCGTCACCGTGGCCGACGAACGCAAGCCCGTCGCCCTTTCCGGTGGGCTGGCGTTGCTTCCCGACCGCACCTTCGCCGAGCTGGCGAGCGGACCGCGGCCGGATGTCGTCGTCGTGCCCGCTGTCGTGGACCCGACCGGCGCCGAGGAGGCGGCCGCCCGGTCGTTCGTCGCCGACCAGGCGGCGCGGGGCTCGACGGTGCTCGGCGTGTGCGTCGGGGCGGAACTCGCCGCCGCGAGCGGCGTGCTCGACGGACGGCGCGCCACCTCGTTCTGGGACGCCGTCGACGGCCTCGCCGAGGACTACCCGGCGGTGGACTGGGTGCGCGGCAAGCGTTACGTCGAGGACGGCCCGATCGTCACCACCGCGGGCGTCACCTCAGGCGTCGTCGGCGCGCTGCGGGTGGTCGAACGGCTCGCGGGCCCGGCTGAGGCGGCGCGGATCGGCGGCGACCTCGCCTATCCCGGCTGGTCGCCGACGGCAGCGGTGGACATTCCCGAACGCGACCTGGCCCTGTCCGACGCGCCATACGCCCTGAACGTCGCGTTTCCGTACTTCCGCCCCACCATCGGCATCGGACTGGCCGATGGCGTCGGCGAAGTCGACGTCGCGTCCGCTGTGGAGGCTTATTCTGGAACGTCCTTCGCCGCGGACGCCGTGCCCGTGGCGCTCCATCCGACGATCACCACCCGGCACGGGCTGGTGCTGTTCGCCACCACCGACGCCGACGTGGACCGGGTCGTCGTGCCTGGGGCCGTCACCGACCCCGGGCTCTCCCGCTGGGCCGCCGACCGGGGGCTGTCCGCCGAGTTCCCGCACGCGGACCGGGCGCCCGGCGAGTTCAGCCTGGACCCGCTGCTGCGCGACGTCGCCGCCACTGCCGACCGGGCCACTGCCCGCGTCACCGCGAAGTTCATCGAATACCCCGACGCCCACCTGGACCTGACCGGTCCCGCCTGGCCGTGGCGGTCGACCTCGCTGGCGGGCGTGGCCCTGGCTCTGTCGGCGGGCGTCGGGTCGGCTCCGCTCCTGCTCCGGCGACGGTCTCGGCAAGCGGGCGCGGTCAGCGTCCCCGATCCCAGCGCGCGAGGTCGGCGAGCGTCTCGGGATCGGCGTCGACCTCGATCTGGGTGATCAGGTCGTCCACCACGGTCAGGCTCATGACCGCGAACAACCTGCGGTCGTAGTAGGCCAGCACCGTCGGACGGCCCGCCACCGGATGCGACACCAGCACCGTGCCCCGCCGGTGGTAGTGCCGCAGCAACGTCTTCGCGACCAAGTCGCGGCCGTGGTTGGTCCGGCGCCGCGCCGACCCGAAGTCGGCCGCGCCCCACACCTTCGGATGCAGGACACCCGAGAGGGCGTCAAGGTCGCCGTTGGCACAGGCCGCGATGAACGTCTCGGTGACCGTCCGATGCTCCGCCCGCCCCACCTCGTTGACCTGGACCGGCGCGTCGGCGATCTTCCGCCGCGCCCGGAGCGCCAGCTGCCTGCATGTGGCCGTCGTCTTCCCCAGGGTCTGCGCCACCGCGTCGAACGGGGTCTGGAAGACGTCATGCAGCACGAACGCCACCCGCTCGGCCGGGCTGAGCCGCTGCAACACCACGAACAGCGCCAACCGCACCTCGTCGTCCAGGGTGACCCGGTCCGCCGGGTCCACCGGCCGCACCTGCGCCACCGGCTCCGCCGAGTCCACCACCCCGACGTCCTCGACCCGCTCCCGCCGCGCCTGCGCGGACCGGATCTGGTCCAGGCACAACCTGCTGGTCACCACCGTCAACCACCCCCGGTCGTCGCGCACCTCCCCATCGCCGGTCTTCGCCAACCGGACAAACGCCTCCTGCGCGACATCCTCGGCCGCCCCCACATCCCCGAGCATCCGAAACGCCAGATCAACCAGGTACGAGTGGTGCGTCCGCCACGCCACCGCGATCCGGTCGCCGATCGCCCCTCCGGTCACACCCCAACCCCCTTCACGACACGTCCCACACATCAAGGACGGGACAGCACCCGGGAAAGTGACCGCCCCGCCTGTCACTTTCCCGCGCCCAAGATCGTCCTGTCTTCGTAGGGGTTCCACCACAACCTGGGAGACACAGTGAAACTCACCATCTTCGCGGCCACCGGCGGCATCGGCAGGCACCTGTTGGAACAGGCCATCGCCGGCGGCCACGACGTGACCGCGGCGGTCCGCAACCCCAAGAACCTGTCCGCAGACGTCCGCACGGTCAAAGTGGACCTGTCCACTCCCGACCCAGCCATGCTCGAAGCCGCCGTCACCGGAGCCGACGCGGTCCTCTCCGGCCTAGGCCAACGCGTCAACTCCAAGACGGACGCGGGAATCGCCACCACCGGCACCCGGGCCATCATCGAAGCCATGGTGGCCACCGACGTCCGCCGCATCCTGGTCGTGAGCGCCGCCCCGCTGTCCACGATCCCGTCTCCAGCCCGCCCCGATGCCCCCAAACACGACCCGGCGGAAGGCTTCCTCACCCGCCACGTGCTGACCCCCGCCATCAAAGCCGTGCTCCGCAAGCGCTACCACGACCTGGCCCTGATGGAAGACCTACTCCTCGACAGCGGTCTACAGTGGACAGTCGTCCGCCCGCCCCGCCTGACCGACAAGCCCACCACCGGCAACTACCGCACCGCCTACGGCCACAACCTCCACCGAGGCGACACCATCTCCCGCGCCGACGTGGCCCACTACATGCTCGACGCCATCAACCGCCCCGAAACCATCGGCCAGGCAGTAGGAATCGCCTACTAGCCACCAGCCCCACTAGCTCACAGGCTCGAACCTGCTGCCAGGTGCCAGACGGGGTGGAGCATGGAGCGCGCCGACTCCTGACAACCGGCTAACGCCCGCCAAGTGCTCGGCAGGAGCGGGGCAGGGCACCCGCCCTCCTGTCAGCCGCTCCACCCCATCGAGCAGGCCACCGAGAGCCCCCGGGAAACCCCATCAAGCAGGCCCCGATCAGCCCCGAGGCAACCTCACACAGGCATGGCCCAGGGCGCCTCAGGCAGCACATGCCCAGTCTCCAGCAACGACTTCAGGTTCGACAGCACAGCGGGCCACCCCTGCCCCACTGCCTGCCGCTCGCTCTCATCCGCAAGATCGACATGCGTCACCGTCAACCGGACAATATCCCCATAAGGCTCGATATCGAACGAGACCCGCGAGGGTTCGCCAGCGCCACTGGGGTCCGCCCAGGTGGTCACCAGCCGTCGAGGAGCGGAGCTCTCCACCACCCGTCCGACCACATCAACGCCCCCGTCCAGCCGCTGATGCTCCCAGCCGGACCCGACCTCCCAGTCCGACACATTCCGGTGATCCCAGTACAACCTGGTCAACTCGGGATCGGTCAACGCCTGCCAGACCTTCTCCGGCGTGCTCTCGATATAGATCACATACACAAACGTCGGCTTACCCGTCATGGCATCTTCCGCTCGTCGTTTGACCGCACTCAGCGCGCTCAGGCGCGGGCGCTCGAACTTCTCGATCCACCGCTCCTGAATCTCGTGCAGGGGAACAGGATTGAGGTAGTGCAGCTTCTCTCGCCCCCGCCGCGCTGTGCTGACCAGGTTCGCCGCCTCCAGCACTGTCAGATGCTGGGCAACGGACTGCCGCGCCATCTCGACCCGTGCGCACAGTTCGCTCAGTGTCTGTCCGTTGCGCTCGCGCAGGACGTCGAGCAGGAACCGGCGAGTGGGGTCGGCCAGCGCCTTGAAGACCGCGTCGGGGTGCACGCGTCACTTTAGGCAGGCAAATGCCTGCATGTCAATCAGGCGGGTTCGCGACCGGTGACCGACCGGGCGATGTCGACCCACCGCGGCTCCTGCCCAAGCTGGAACCGGGGTGTGTGCACGGCGAAGCCCACCACCGGCCGCGCCTCGGTGAAGTGGAACTCCAGGCCGTAAACGCCCGGTAGGACCTCGGCCACCTCAGCGGCTGGGAACCGCCGCGTCCCCCACGGGTTGACCACGGCCACCTGGCCGTCGGCAAGCTCGACCCGGGATCGGAACGCGGCCCAGGCTAAGAGCACCAGAACGGCGTACAGCGCCACGCTCAGCACCTGCTCGGACAGCGGCACGCCGTCGCTTCCGTCGCCGTCGAGCAGCAGCGGCCGGAGCACTGAGGGCAGCGTCAACAGGGGCACGGCGACCGCGATCAGCCGAACCCACCACCGCACCCGCCACACCCGCCGGACCGATCGAGGCGTCTCCATCGGGGGATTCTCACACGAGTCGGGCCCGATGTCGCCGGTCAATCCGGGTCGTAGGCGAGATTGGGCCGCAGCCACCGTTCCACTTCGGACTGGGCCATCCCTCGGCGCGCCGAATAGTCCTCGATCTGGTCGCGGCCCACCCGGCCCACGGTGAAGTACCGCGACGCCGGGTGCGCGAACAGCAGGCCGCTGACGCTGGCCGCAGGGGTCATCGCGAACGACTCGGTCAGGCCCATGTCGAGCTGCTTGGCCTCCAGCAGGTCGAACAGGAGTTCCTTCTCGCTGTGGTCCGGGCTGGCCGGGTAGCCCAGCGCCGGGCGGATGCCGCGGAAGCGCTCGGCGTGCAGGTCCTCGATCGCCGGGTCGGCGTCCGGCTCGAACCAGGCGCGCCGGGCGTCGAGGTGGATGTGCTCGGCGAACGCCTCGGCGAGCCGGTCGGCGAGGGCCTTGACCATGATCGCCTTGTAGTCGTCCTGCTTGGCCTCGTAGGCCGCGGCCAACTCTTCCGCGCCGTGGATGGCCACCGCGAAACCGCCGAGGTGGTCGCCTTCCGGGGCGATGTAGTCGGCCAGGCACCGGTTGGTCCGGCCCTCGGGCTTCTGCGTCTGCTGGCGCAGCATCGGGAACCGCACGCCGTTGTCGAGCACGATGTCGTCGCCCTCGGCGTGCGCGGGCCAGAACCCGTACGCGCCGCGCGCCTCGAACGACGAGTCGGCGATGATCTGGTCGAGCAGCGCGTTCGCGTCGTCGAACAGCTCGCGGGCCACCGGCTGCTCCAGGATCGCCGGGTACTTGCCCTTGAGTTCCCAGGCCAGGAACAGGAACTGCCAGTCGATCATCTCGCGCAGCGCGGTCAGGTCCGGCTTGACCAGGCGGATGCCGGTGAAGTCGGGAGTCGGCAGGTCGTCGAACGACACCCGCTCCCGGTTCGCGCGGGCCTGCTCCAGGGTCAGCAGCGGCTGCCGGGTCTTGGCCTCGTGCTGCTCGCGCAGCCGCTGCTGCTCGACCCGGTTGCTCGCCGCCAGCGTCTCGGCCCGATCGGTGTCGAGCAGGTCGGAGACGACGCCGACGACCCGGGACGCGTCGAGCACGTGGACCGTCGCGCCGTCGTAGGCCGGGGCGACCCGGACCGCGGTGTGCTGGCGGGAGGTGGTGGCGCCGCCGATCAGCAGCGGCAGCGACATGCCGCGCCGCTGCATCTCCCTGGCCACCGCGACCATCTCGTCCAGCGACGGCGTGATCAGACCGGACAGGCCGACGGCGTCGGCGCCCTCGGCGATCGCGGTGTCGAGGATGACCGATGCGGGCACCATCACGCCCAGGTCGACGACCTCGTAGTTGTTGCAGCCCAAGACGACGCCGACGATGTTCTTGCCGATGTCGTGCACGTCGCCCTTGACCGTGGCGAGCACGACTTTCCCTTGCCCGCGCACGGTTTCCGCGCGGCCGTCGAGGCGCGCCTGCTCCTTCTCTGCCTCCATGAACGGCTCGAGGTAGGCGACCGAGCGCTTCATGACGCGCGCGCTCTTGACCACCTGCGGCAGGAACATCTTGCCCGAGCCGAACAGGTCGCCCACGACCTTCATGCCGTCCATGAGCGGGCCCTCGATGACGTCGAGGGGCCGGGCGGCCTCCTTGCGCGCTTCCTCGGTGTCTTCCTCGATGAAGTCCACGATGCCGTGCACCAGCGCGTAGGACAGGCGCTCGGCCACCGGCGCGTCGCGCCAGGCCAGGTCGACGACCCGGCGGGTGCCCGAACCGCTCACCGTCTCGGCGAAGGACACCAGCCGGTCGGTCGCGTCCGGACGCCGGTCGAAGATCACGTCCTCGACCAGTTCGAGCAGGTCGGCCGGGATGTCGGCGTAGACCGCGAGCTGGCCCGCGTTGACGATGCCCATGTCCAGCCCGGCGCGCACCGCGTGCAGCAGGAACGCCGAGTGCATGGCCTCGCGCACGACGTCGTTGCCGCGGAAGGAGAACGACAGGTTGGAGATGCCGCCGCTGGTGCGCGCGCCCGGACAGCGCTGCTTGATCAGCGGCAGCGCGTCGATGAACGCCTTCGCGTAGCCGTTGTGCTCGGCGATGCCGGTGGCCACGGCCAGCACGTTCGGGTCGAAGACGATGTCCTCGGGCGGGAACCCGACCTGCTGGGTGAGCAGGTCGTACGCGCGCCCGCAGATGGACACCTTGCGCTCGGTCGTCTCGGCCTGGCCCTGCTCGTCGAAGGCCATGACGACCACGCCCGCGCCGTAGTCGCGGATGCGCCGGGCCTGTTCGAGGAAGGACTCTTCGCCTTCCTTGAGGCTGATCGAGTTGACCACGCCCTTGCCCTGCACGCACTTGAGCCCGGCTTCCAGCACGCTCCACCGCGAGCTGTCGACCATGATCGGGATGCGGGCGACCTCGGGCTCGGTCGCGATCAGGTTGAGGAACGTGGTCATGGCGCGCTCGCTGTCGAGCAGGTCGGCGTCCATGTTCACGTCCAGCAGGTTCGCCCCGCCGCGCACCTGCTCCAGCGCCACGTCGACCGCGCCCTGGTGGTCGTCGGCCTCGATCAGGCGGCGGAACCGCGCCGAGCCGGTCACGTTGGTGCGCTCGCCGATCATGACGAACCCGGTGTCCGGCCCGATCGCGAACGGCTCCAGGCCGCTGAACCGGGTCTTCGCGGACGGCGTGGGCACCGCGCGCGGCGCGACGCCCTTGGCGGCCTCGGCGATCCGGGCGATGTGCGCGGGCGTGGTGCCGCAGCAGCCGCCGACGATGTTGACCATGCCCGCGGCGGCGAAGTCGCCGAGCAGCGCCCCGGTCTCCTCGGGCGTCTGGTCGTAGCCGCCGAACGCGTTGGGCAGCCCCGCGTTGGGGTGGCTGGCGGTGTAGGTGCCCGCGAACCGGGCCAGGTCGGCGATGTGCGGGCGCATCTCCGTGGCGCCCAGCGCGCAGTTCACCCCGACCACCAGCGGGTCGGCGTGCTCGATGGAACTCCAGAACGCCTCGACGGTCTGCCCCGACAGCGTGCGCCCGCTCAGGTCCACGATCGTCACCGAGATCCACAGCGGCAGTTCCGGCGCGACCTCCCGCGCCGCCGCGATCGCCGCCTTCGCGTTGAGCGTGTCGAAGATCGTCTCGACCAGCAGGATGTCCACCCCGCCCTCGGCGAGCGCGGCGATCTGCTCGGCGTAGGTGGCCTTCACCTGGTCGAACGTCACCGCCCGGTACGCCGGGTCCTCCACCCGCGGCGACAGCGACAGGGTCACGTTGAGCGGCCCGATCGACCCGGCGACGAACTTCCCGCCCGCCTCGTCCGCGGCCTGGCGGGCCAGCTGGGCGCCGCGCACGTTCATCTCGTGGACCAGCGACTCCAGCCCGTAGTCGGCCTGCCCGATGCTGGTCGCGGTGAACGTGTTCGTCGTGGTGATGTCCGCGCCCGCCGCCAGATACTGCCGGTGCACGTCGAGAATGACGTCCGGGCGGGTGAGGTTGAGCAGGTCGGGGTCACCGGTCACATCACGCGGGTGATCGCCGATCCGGTCGCCCCGGTAGTCGGCCGGAGTGAGCCCGGCCCCCTGCAGCATCGTGCCCCAGGCCCCGTCGAGCACCGCGATCCGCCGGTCCAGAAGCTCCCGCAGGGCCGCGGTCCTGCTGCCTGCCTCTGTCACCACGCGCACACCTCCGTTGTCCGGAGGCGCCCTTGTCGTCCACAACCCTGGCCGAGCGTGGCGGACCATGGGCCCGTCGCAGCGCCTCTCGACCTGGACCTTGAGCCTACCGGACCACGCGCCGCCCGTTCGAGACGCTCACGCGCTGGAAGAATCACACAACGCGACTGTCAGACCGGGCGGCGATCACGAACTGTTCCCCGGTGCACGGACACCGTCTCATCCGCTCTCGCTGTCACCTGAGTGTCGACACGTGGCCAAGTTCGTCGGTTTCCGACGAGATCAGGGCCATGATGGCGCCATGGGCGCGAGTCGGAGCGTGCGGTGCTGATCAGGTTCGAGGTCGTGAACTTCCGTTCGATCCTCGATCCCGTCGAGCTGTCCATGGTCGCCGTCGACAGCGACCGCCCCGAGGCCCGCCCGGCCCCCGACATCGGCGAGAGCCTGCTGTCGGTCGCGGCGATCTTCGGCCCCAACGCGTCCGGCAAGTCCAACGTCGTCGCCGCGTTCGACTGGCTGCGGGTCGCCGTGCTGGAGTCGCTGCGCGTCTGGGACGAGGAAATTCCGGTCGAGCCGTTCGCTTTCCTCGACGGCCGCGACCGCCCGACGCAGTTCACCGTCGAGGCGATCGTCTCCGGTGTCCGGTTCGAGTATGTTCTGGAGCTTGATCGGCGGACGGTCCACTACGAGGGTCTGTTCCACTACCCGGAAAAGAAACGGCGTCGGATCTTCGAGCGCGAAGAGGGCGGGTTCAAGCTGCAACGTGGTCTGGGCAACCTGTCCGGCACACGTGAACTGCTGACCGCTCGCACTTTGGCGTTGTCAGTCGCGGCGCGCTTCGATGAACCACTGGTCTCGGGGTTTCGTTCGTGACCTACGCCTCACCCAGACTGTCGGTCTTGGGTCACTCTTCCGGACGCGGATGTTGCCTGGATACACCCGCTTGACCAGCCGCTGGTTCGATGAATCTGGTGATCGAGACCAGTTGACGCTGCCGGGGATCGAAGAACTCTATGGGGCCGCGCGGAACGACAGAGCGCAGGCCTTGGCCTTGCTGCAAATGGCGGATCTCGGCATTGACGACGTCGTGATCGACCAAGAGAAGCGAAACAGAGTGAGCCTTGTCCACAGAAGCGCCAATGAGAGAGTGCTGCTCGACTTTGCCGCTGAGTCGGAAGGCACACGCACCTGGTTCAAACTCATTGGCCCTGTGCTGACGGCGCTCAAACACGGGTCTCTGCTGCTGTTCGACGAGCTTGCCGCCAGCCTGCACCCCACCCTGTCCTCGCAGTTGATTCGCCTGTTCCAGGACCCGGCGACCAACCCGCGCGGCGCTCAACTCGTCTTCACCTCCCATGACACCAGCCTGCTCAACCACCTCAACCGCGACGAGGTCTGGCTGACCGAGAAGACCGAGGACGGCGCGACCCGACTGGGCGCGTTGGCCGATTTCGCCGGTGAGCGGGTGCGGAAGTCGCAGAATCTGGAGAAGGCGTACCTGCACGGCCGGTTCGGCGCGCTTCCCGATGTGGACCGAACCGACGTCCTCCGGGCTCTCGGGCTGATCGGCTGACGCCGGATGGCACCGAGGCGCACTAGGTCGAAGGGCCTCAGGCGGAGCACCGCGAGCAGGCCGGAACGCAAGACGATTGTGGTTTTCTGTGAAGGTGAGGCGTCGGAGCCGGACTACATCAACGGGTTGAGGCGAGTGCTGGTGCGTGTTCGACGTCGAATGGCCGCAAAACCATCCGAACCTCGACCAGGCGATGCGGTTGGCCCGCGAGCATGACATCAAACTGGCGGTGTCGAACCCCTGTTTCGAGTTGTGGCTGATCCTCCACCACGCGGACCAGTCGGCTTTTCTGGACACCAAGGCGGCCGAACGGAGAAGCCGCGAACTCGACGGGCGGGCAGGTAAGCGGATCGATGCCGCCGCGTACCTGCCCCATCGGCAAGCGGCGTCGAAGCGGGCTTCCGTGCCTGCGGAGCGGCACGCGCGTGATCAGACGGCGTTTCCCCACGACAACCCGTCGTCCACCATGGGTGACCTGCTTGCGGCGATCGAGCCGGTCAGTGGCCGGGGATGAGTCTGCGGGGGCCGATGAGGGCGGCGGCGCCGGTCAGGAGGTAGCCGACGGACGGGGTGAAGGCCCCGATGCTCAGGTCGCTGAAGGCGGTGGCGTCGACCAGGTCCATGACGGCGGTCAGGTGGATTCCGGACAGGGCGAGCAGGATGACGCCCGCGACGCGGCGGAAGGTGCTGACGGCGAGTTTGAGGGCGAGCGCCACGAGCACGACGGCGATCAGGGCACCCGCCGCGAGGATGATTTCCGCGGTGGTGAAGCTCATCGGCTCGGGGGAGCCGAACAGGCCGGTCAACGGGCCCAGGCCGTAGCGCAGCACCAGGTAACCCAGGCCGAGCAGCATCAGGCCGCCCCACACCACCTTCATCGCGACCGACTCCAGCACGGCGGCGAAGGCGAGGACGACGCCCAGGGCGATCAGCGGGTAGCTGAACAGCACGACGTACCAGTCGCCGAAGCCCTGGGAGTCGCCGTCGGTCAGGCTTTTCCACAGGGTGGGGAGGGAGACGTCGTCGCTCGCGGCGCGGGCTGCCCAGGGGAGGACGGTCAGGCTCAGCAGCTGGATCAGGGAGCCCACGGTCGCCAGCACCAGGCCCAGGCCGGGGACGTGGCGGGGAAACCGTTGCGGGGTAACGGGTTCGCGTGAAGGCTGGCGGTATTCGGGTTGGCGGTACTGGGGTTGCCCGTACGGCTGGTGACCGCGGGCGGGCGGGCGCGCGGGTTGGCTGTAGGGGTCGTAAGCAGGCCGCGGGGGCTGGTCGCCGTACGGGTCGTGCGGAGGAGTCGCCACGCTGGCACGGTACCCGTTGCGCCGTTGGAGTGCGGCCTGCCGCCAGGGGTTATGTTTCTCCCGGCCCACGCCGATAGATCATGCAGCGGCTTCGAGTTTCGAGGGACCGGAGGCGGCCATGACCGCGACGAACATCCCCCCACCAGAATCCCCACAAGACACGCTTGTCCACTCGTACCTGTTCCTGCGCCGGGCGATCGGCCTGGTCGGCCTGGCGCTGCCGGTGGTGCTCATCGTCGGCAAGGAGTTGGTCCAGGGCGGCGGACTGCTCAACTCGATCAGTGGTTACTACTACAGCGACATGCGCGACGTCTACGTCGGAAGCCTGTGCGCGATCGGCGTTTTCCTGTTGTCCTACCGAGGTTACGACTGGCTCGACGACGTCGCCGCCAACGTGGCGGGGGTCGCGGCGATCGGCGTCGCGCTGTTCCCGACCACGCCCGCGGGTGATCCCAGCGCGGCGGACAAGGCCATCGGGGTCGCGCACATCGTGTTCGCGGCCGTGTTCTTCCTGACGCTGGCGTACTTCTGCCTGGTGCTGTTCCGCAAGTCGGACAAGGCCCGGCCGACGCGCCGCAAGGTCCAGCGCAACCAGGTGTACCTGGTGGCCGGGCTCGTCATCCTGGTCTGCCTGGCGGGCATCGTGGTCGCCGGGCGGTTCCTGGACGACTCGCTGCATCCGGTGCTTTGGCTGGAATCAGGGGCGACACTCGCGTTCGGTTTCGCCTGGCTGACCAAGGGCGAGGCCATCCTCGGCGATTTGTCGCCGGTCGCGGTGGTCGCCGAAGCCTGAGCAGGCCCACGTCGGGGGCGGGCCGCGCGGCCCGCCCCCGAGTCATGTCCGGGGTGTCTGCTCGTCCTCGTCGGCCACCGGACCCTGCCTGCGGGCGAGGACGATCAGCAAGACGATGATCGCCACCGGACCCGCGACGAGCGCCATCTCGTCCCAGCCGCCGTTGTGCATCATCACCACCGGCGCCATCGGCGCTCCTCCTCCCGCCCCGCGACCCCCCTTGCCGTGGCCGCCGTCACTCCCTAAAGTGTAACCACAGGTAACAGTTACTTGGGGTCGCAGACTTGTCAAGGAGGGCGGTCATCGTGGACACCGCTGCGCAGAGCCCGCCCGCAGGCGGGGCCGAGGTCGGCCAGATCGTCATCGCGGCCCTGATGTTCCTGTTGGTCTTCCTGCCGCTGGCGGTGTTCGCGATCCGCGAGCGGGCGGGCAGGCCGACGGCGCTCGGGCGGCTCGCCGCCTGGGCCGCCGCCCGCGTCGAGCTGCCCCGCTGGGCGGCCCTGCCGATGGCCGTGGCGTTCCTCTCCGGCGTCTCCGCGCTCGTCGGCGTCTACTGGGACGTGCCGATCCACATGGAACTCGGCCGCGACGAGGGCCCGCTCGCCAACCCGTCGCACTACCCGATCTATTTCGGACTGATGGGCATCTTCGCCAGCGGCGTGCTCAGCGCCGCGCTGGCCAAGGGAAAGCTGCCCGCCCGCACCTTCGCGATCGGCCCGCACTGGCGCGCCCCGATGGGCGCGATCGCGATGATGGCCACCGGCGCGATCGGCATCGCGGGCTTCCCGCTGGACGACGTGTGGCACCGGCTCTTCGGCCAGGACGTCACCGAGTGGGGCCCGACGCACGTGCTGATGATCGGCGGCGGGGTCGGCGTGGTGATCGGCTTGCAGCTGCTGCTCGCCGAGGCCCGCCAGGTCGGCGCGTCCGGCCCGGTGGCGCGGCTGCTCGGCCCGGTGCTCGCGGGCGCCTGGATGATGGGCGCGTCGGCGTTCCTGATGGAGTTCGACCTGGGCGTGCCGCAGTTCCCGATGCTCGCGCAGGTGGTGCTGGTCGGGCTGATCGGCACCTGGACGCTGCTCTACGGGCGGCTCGCCTGGGGGCCCGGCGGCACCCTGATCGTGGTCGCCGTGCTGCTGGTGAGCCGGGCGGCGTTCTCGGTGCTGCCGCTGGCCGACGACCTGCACGTGGCCGTCCCGCTGCCCTATGTCGCCGAGGCCGTGGTGATCGAGGTCGTCGCCCTGGTGACGCGTCGGCGCGGATACGGCTTCGCCGTGGCGGCGGGCGCCGGCGCGGGCACGGTAGGGCTGCTGGGGGAGTGGGCGCTGTCCCAGTGGCTGATGCCCGACCCGTGGCCCGCCGCGCATCTGGGAACGTTCCTGCTGTTCGGCGCGGCGGCGGCCGTCGCGGGCGCGCTGATCGGGACCTGGCAGCACCAGCGGGTCGAAGACGTCGCGGGCATCGGGCACGGCACAGCCAGGGGCGACAGCGGACCGCGCGGGTTCGCCGCCCGGCACGGCGCGGGCCTGGTGGGCGCGCTGGGCGCGGTCGCCCTGATGGCCGCCGTCGTCGTGCCCGCCGATCCGCCCGCGGGCTTCACCGCCGACTTCCGCCTCACCGACGCGCCAGTGGGGCAGCCGATCTCCAACCCGCACGGCGGCGGCGACCCGCGCTGGGTGCACGCCACCGTCACGATCAACCGCGCCGATCTCACCGAGGACCCGATCTGGCTCAACGGCTTCGCCTGGCAGGGCGGCGACTTCTACTCCACGCCGCTGGAGAAGACCGGCGCGGGGGAGTACCGCACGACCGAGCCGCTGCCGGTGTTCGGGCAGTGGAAGTCCGGCATCCGGCTGCACGCCGCGAACCGGCTGCTGGCGCTGGCCCCGATCTACGCGCCGGAAGACCCGGCCGCCGACGCCGAGGCCATCCCGGCGGTCTCCGGCGTCCGCGAGTTCATGTCGGAAATCGACTTCCTGCAACGGGAACGCAAGTCCGACACCCCCGCGGCGCTGTGGACGGCGGGCTACCTCGTTGTCGGCGTGCTGTTCGCGGCCATGTGGGCCCTGTTCGCCTGGCTCTACGCAGCGGCGGCAGGGGGCAGGCCCACGACTCCGCGACGCCGGAAGGCGGGCGCGTCGGCCAACCCGTGACCGGGCTCAGAGCCAGTCCTTGCGCTTGAACATGGCGTAGAGACCGACCGACAGCCCGACGATCACGGCCGTGGACACCCAGAACCCCCACGGCCGCTCCGACCCCGGATACGGCACGTTCTGCCCGTAGAACCCGGTGACCGCGGTCGGGATCGCGATGATCGCCGCCCAGCCGGTCACCTTCTTCATGATCAGGTCGAGCCGGTTGCCCTGGATGTTGAGCTGGGTCTCCCGCAGCGTCGTCACATGCTCGCGCAGGGAGTCCGTCCACTCGGCGGCGTGCGCGGCGTGGTCGCGGACGTCGGCGAAATACGGCTCCAATTCGGCGTCGACCAGGTCCCGGTTCCTCGGCAGCCCGGTCAGCACCTCGCGCGTCGGCAGCACGACGCGGCGCAGGCCGGACAGGCCGCGCCGCAGCCGCACCACGTGCCGCTGCACCTCGCGCATGTCCGCGCTGTCGTCGAAGATCTGGTCCTCCAGGTCGTCGAGCAGCTCGTCCAGCGCGGACACCGCGCCGAGGTGCCGGTCGACCACGGCGTCGAGCAGGCCGTGCAGCAGCACGCCGACCCGGTCCGCGGACAGGCTCGACTCGTCCCAGGCGCGGGTCACCTCGGTCATGTCGAACCCGTCGCCCACGGTGACCAGGGCGCGCTCGGTCACGAAGACCGCGAGCTCGGAGGTCGTCATGGCCCCCGAGGCGTCGATCTCGGTGTCGTAGACGGTGAGGAACAGGTGGGACCGGTAGGTGTCCAGCTTCGGGCGCTGCCCGCGGTCGCGGGCGTCCTCGACCGCGAGTTCGTGCAGGCCGAGCTGGTCGCCGACGGTGGTCAGGGCGTCCTCGTCGCCGGACTTCAAGTCGACCCAGACCACCGCGCCCGGAGCGGCCAGGTGCGCGGACAACTCGGTCAGCGGGAAGTCGGCGGCGGTGACGGCGCCGTCGCGGTAACAGCGGGTCTCGCTCATGCTGTCCCGCGCAGCAGCACCGTGTAGAGGGTCAGCCCCGGGCCGAAGGCCAGCGCCACCACCAGCTCACCCGGCCGCGCCGACAGCTCGCGCAGGACCAGCAGCACCGTCGCCGACGAGCAGTTCCCGTGCGCGGCGAGCACAGCCCGCGACGGCTCCAGGGCGGCGGCGGGCAGGTCCAGCGCGGCCTGCACGGTGTCCAGGATGCGGGGCCCGCCCGGGTGCACCGCCCACCCGGCCACGTCGCCGATCTCCGCGCCGTGCCGGGCGAGCAGCTTCTCCACGGCGGGCCGCACGGACGCGGCGAACACCTCGGGCACCCGCGCGGACAGTCCCATCCGGAAGCCCTGGTCGGTGACGGTCCAGGTCATCAGCTCCCGGCTGTCGGCCTCGGTGTGCGCGGCGACGTCGACCACCGCCCAGCCCGGCCCGGACGGCCGCACGACCACCGCGGCCGCGGCGTCGCTGAACAGCGAGTGCGCCACCATCTGCTCGGGGTCTTTCGACGGCGGCTGCACATGCAGCGAGGTCAGCTCCACGCACACCAGCGCGGCGGGCTGCCCGCTGGCGGCCACGAAGTCCGACACCGAGCGCAACCCGGGAAGCGCCGCGTGGCAGCCCATATGCCCGATGACCAGCCGCTGCGTGTCCGCGGGCAGGTCCAGCGCCGCGGCCAGCCCGATGTCGAGTCCCGGGGTCCCGTAACCGGTGCACGAGACGACGGTCAGCAGCCCCAGCTCATCGGCGGCCATCCCCGCGTCGGCCAACGCGTTCGTCAACGCCCGCACCGCCAACGGCGGCGCCTCCTCGGCGAACCGCGCCATCCGCTCGCCGGTCGACCACCCCGACACGTCCTCGGCCACCGGGTCGACCACGGAGTTCCTGCTGCGCACCCCCGCCCCCGCGAACACCCGCCGGGCAAGCGCGCTGTCACCGAAGTGCCGCCGAAAGTACTGCTCCCACAGGACGTCCTGGCCCACCGACCGGGGCAGCGCGACGCCGATCCCGGTCACGACCGACACGACATCAACTCTCCTTCATGCCGACACCCTGAAACAGGACAGCGGTCGTCGGGACGGTCACCATCCGCACCGCCGGGCGCACCCGCAGCACCCACCCGGCCAAGTCTGTCAACGACGGCCGGATTCCGCGCAACCGCACTGTCACCCCCTGCCGCGCGCACTCCCGGACCAACTCCTCCCGATTGACCAGCAGGCTGGGCACATGCAGCCCACGCGGCACCTGCGGCAGCCGCTCGGCGATGTCGATGGCCAGCCACTTGCACAACGCCGTGTCGGCCAGCGTGTCCAACACCAACAGCCCACCCGGCCGCAAGATCCCACAGGCCTGCGCGACCGCCCGGCCCAGGTCCGGGACGTGTTCCAGGATCTCGCCCAGCACCACGACGTCCGCGCACTCCGGTCGGAGGGGGACAGCGAGCACGTCGCCCCGGATCGCCGCTACCCCATGCTTCGCGGCCAACCGGGGGCCTTGGGTGGAGAGATCCACTCCGACGTGCAGGTATCCCTTGCCCTCGATGTGCGGGGCGAGCAGTCCCGCGCCGCAGCCGAGGTCCGCCAGGACGGCTCCGGTTCGCTGTGCGGATGGGATGAGTCGGGCTCGGGCGGCCGCCAGCCAGTGCAACATCGCGAACGCTCCACGCGGTTGCCACCATTGGGTGGCCAGATCGTCGTAGAGGGCCGGGTCGGTCATGATCAGAGGCTGGCACAGGCTCGTATGTTCTGCTTGCTGTGTGGGGTGGCTGACTTCTGCGGGCGGCTGGGTTGCGGGGGTTGCTCGATGGGCCCATCGAGCACTTTGCGGGCGCAGGTTCTGTCTGGCAGGGAGGCTGGTGTCCTTGCTGCTCCACCCCATCGAGCACCTGGCAGGGGTGGTGTGGCCTGGCAGGGGGCGGATTGGCTCGTGGTCACCTTGGCCGGTGGCGGGGTTGGAAGGCATGGCAGTCGGTTCGCTGAGTGAGGGCACGACCGGGGCTGTGGTGATCAGCCAGGTGGGGTGATGTGCGCGAGACTTCGTGAGTGTTGTTGTCGTTGGTGCGGGCGTCTCATCCGGAACCTGTCGTCGGGGTCACTGTGGCTGTGGTGGGGCTGGGGGCCGCGTTGGGGCAGGTGGGGTGGTGGTTGGTCGCGTTGGGGGCGGCTGTGCTGACCGGACAGTTGTCAGTGGGGTGGCTCAACGATCTCGTGGACGCGGATCGGGACGCTCGGGTGGGGCGGGGTAGGAAGCCGGTGGCCGCCGGGGAAGTGGCGGCGTCGGCCGTGTGGGTGGCGGTGGTGGCGGCCGCGGTCGGGACTGTCGTGCTGTCGTTGGGGTTCGGGGCGGTCGCGGGGGCGGCGCACATCTTGGCGGTGGTGGTGGCGTGGGCGTACAACCTGCGGCTGAAAGCGACGGTGTTCTCCGTGGTCCCGTACGCGGTGTCGTTCGGGCTCCTGGTCGCCTTCGTCACCCTTGGGCTGCCTGGCCCCTACCCCCCGCCGTGGTGGATGGTCGCGACAGCCAGCCTGCTCGGATGCGCGGCGCACTTCGCCAACGTGCTCCCCGACTTCGACGACGACCGAGCCACCGGAGTCCACGGCCTACCACACCGACTCGGCGCGGCAGGCTCACGAGTCGCGGCGGCAGTCCTGGTGCTCGCGGCGTCGGCCACTCTGGTGGCAGGCCTACCTACGGAAGCGGTGCCCCTGGGCGTAGCCGCACTCGCGGTGGCCGGAGCAGTCACAGCGGTCGGCCTCATCAGGGGACAACGGCCACGCTCACGGGCCGCGTTCCACGCCATGCTCGTCGTAGCAGTGCTGGACGTCGCGGTCCTGATCGCAGCGAATCTTCCCGGGTAACCCCAGCGACTCTGCCAACCCACCCAACCCAGCCCCAGCCAGAAGCCAGCCTCAGCCCAACCGAGCCAACTCCGCAGGAGTCAGCACCAGATCCCCAGCCGCAGCGGAGTCGCGGATGCTCTCCGGACGCGACGACCCCGGGATCGGAATCACCACCGGCGCCTTCGCCAGGTGCCATGCCAGGCAGACCCGCTGCGGACTCACCCCGCGCTCCCTGCCGATCTCGGCGAACGCCGCGAACCGGTTGCCCAGGTCTCCAGCCCGCCCGATGCCGCCCAACGGGCTCCACGGCAGGAACGCGATCCCCAGTTCCGCGCACAGCTCCAATTCCGGCTCGCTGCTGCGAAACAGCGGAGAGAACTCGTTCTGCACCGACGCCAGTCGTCCGCCCAGGACGGACTGTGCCTCGCGGATCTGCCCGGGGTCGAAGTTGGACACCCCCGCCATCTGGATTTTGCCCTCGTCCAGCAAGTCGGCCAGCGCGCCGACCGATTCGGCGATCGGGACCGCCGGGTCGGGGCGGTGGAACTGGTAGAGCCCGATGGCTTCGACGCCGAGTCGGCGTAGGGACGCGTCGCAAGCTGCTCGTAGGTACTCCGGCCTGCCGTCGAGGCCCCAGCCGCCGCCTGCTGGGCGGGTGTGGCCGCCCTTGGTGGCAACGAGGACATCGGCGGGAGCGCCGCGCAGCGCCTCGGCGATCAGCTCCTCGTTGTGTCCGAGGTCGTCCGCGCCGAGCGCGTAGCCGTCGGCGGTGTCGATCAGGGTGATTCCGGCGTCCACGGCGGCCCGCACCGTCGCGATCGCGCGGGCGCGGTCGGGCCTGCCCTCGATGGACAGCGGCATGGCGCCGAGCCCGATGGCGCTGACCTTGACGGTTCCCAGTCGACGTGTCCGCATGAACCCATCCTTGCACCGTCGGCGGGCGGCGAGGCTTCACTCAGCCGAGTGGCAAGGGTGGCTCCGCGGCCTGGGCGGGGTTGTGATGGGAGCGACGACAATCCACTGAAGGAGATTTCCCATGCGTCGCATAGCCATCACGGTCGCTGTCGCGTCAGCCGTTGTCCTGTTGTCGGCTCCCGGCGTGGCCGCCGCCCCCGGCGTGGTTCGCCTGTACTCGCCGGATGGGCAGATCAAGACCGTGCAGGACCCGAGACCGTTGGTCTGCTACCGGGGATTCGGAGCGGACACCGCCGTGGTCAACCGCACCTCGGCGACCATTTTCCTGTTCCCGGACCCGGGTTGCCGCACCGACATCCACGACCCCGTGGAACCCGGCGACACCAAGTTCTCCACCGCGGCGGCTTTCATGACCCACGAATAGGTCACAGCCGCTTGGGCCAGGCCGCGCGCCGCAGGGCGGCGTAGAACGCCTTGGTGGCGGGCTCGATCTCGGCCAGGTACTCCCGCAGCAGTTCCGGGCGGGCGGACACGTCGGGCGCGGGGCGCGGGCCGGGAGTGATCCACCTGAGGGTGTCCAGCCGGTCGACCACGCCCCGCCACCAGGCGTTGATCTCGCCGGTGACCTGCGCCTCGGCCTCGGTGGCCGCGGTGACCCGCTGGTTGGCCTCGCGGATCTCGGCCACCAGGTCGATGGCGCGTTTGCGCTCGTGCTCGGTGTGCTTGCGCGCGGCCTTGTGCGCCGCGTCGAGCAGTTCCTTGTACCGGGCGACCGGATCGGTCACCGGGTTGCCAGCCGGGATGCTCATGACGCCTCCAACGCCGCCGAGGTGTCGAACGGGATCAGGATCTCGGGCTTGCTGTGCGTGGACCGGTCGAAGAACACCGCCCGGTGCGGGCGCGGCGACCAGTCCACGAACTGCCCGGCCGCCAGCGTGCTCAGGTCGGCGCCCTGCACGTCCAGGGCCACCCACGCGCCGATGTCGTCGGCGCCGCTGAAACCGAGGGTGTCCTTGAGCCTGCTGATTCCGCGCCACCAGCCGAAGGTGTGGATGCGCGCGGACGGGCCGTTCTTGAGCAGCGAGCGCAGGCGGTCCAGGCCGCTGATCATCAGCGGCGGCTGCTTGTGCTCCAGCCACTGGTGGGCGGCGTCCACGGCGTAGAAGAACACGTACCTGGGCTTGTCGGTCTGCTGCTCGGTCAGCGTGGCGATGACCTCGGCGAGCTTGCCCGCGTCCTCCCCGCTGCGGAACTCCACCTTGTGCTTGGCCCTGAGCAGCGCCTGTTTCACCCGGGCCACATGCTCGGCCATCGCCTCGACGGGACACCACAGGTGGAACTCGCACGTCTCCGGCACGTGCGAGCGGGCAAGCGACAGCACCGCAGTGTCCATGATGGACAAGGCGTCGGCGGTCGCGGTGCCGATGACGGCGACGTTGCGGCCCGGCACCGGGTCCAGCCGCAGGGTCGCCGACCGGTCGTCCACGTCGATGATCTGCCCCAGGATCGGGCCTTTCCGCGCCGTGAAGTCGGCCGCACCCGTCAGGTCCGGCTGGTGCGCGCCGTCGAACAGCCGGGGCGCGGCCGTGTTCGTGTCCTGCCACAGCCGGTGCTGCAACGCGTCGAACGTGCCGCGGCTGGACGCGTCCGGGACGTGCGCGGTCTCGTTCCCGTGCGGCACACCAGAATCGTGGTTGAGCACCGCGTGCCACCTGGGCAGGCTCAGCGCCGCGGTGTTCTCCGTGGACAGCACCCGTTTCGCCTTGGGCATGGCGATGCGCAGCGTGCACTGGTCATACACCGCGGGCTTGCCCCAGAACGCCTCGATGCCCGCGATGTCCTGGCTGGCCAGCACCAGGTGGATGCCCTGGGACCGGCCGCGCCTGGCCACGTCCTCCAGCAGCGTCGCGGCCTGCTGGGTGATCTGGTCGCGGCCGACGAACAGCGCCTGGAACTCGTCGATCACCGCGACGATGCGCGGCCAGTCCCGGTCCGGCTCGGCGTCGCGCAGCTCGGCGAGCTTGGTGACCTCCTGCCGCTTCGCCGCCTCCGCGCGCCGGGCCAGCTCCTGGGCCAGGTAGCGCAGCAGCGCCAGCCCGAACTCGCGGTCGGTGTTGACGTTCACTCCGACCAGCTTCGCCTGTGGCAGCCAGCTCGGGTCCTTGCGGCCGGGGGTGAGCCCGGCGAAGGACACGCCCTCCTTGAAGTCGAGCAGGTACAGCTCCAGCTCCGACGGCGGGTAGCGGGCCGCGAAACCGCCGAGCATGGCGTAGAGGAAGTTCGTCTTGCCAGACCCGCTCGGGCCCGCGACCAGCGCGTGCGGGGTCGCGTCGCCGAGCACGACCTCCACCGGGTCGCCCTCGTCGAACCCGACCGGGGTGCGCAGCTCGTCGCGGGAGCTCTCCTGGCCCAGCACCTCGGGCAGCAGGTCCGCGAACGACCGCGGCCGCCCGCGCCGGGCCACCACGTCGTCGCGGATCAGCGCGGCCGCCCGACCCACGATCGCGGGCGGCGCGGGCGGGTCGGCCCGCACCACGACGCCGGGGCCGGTCATGCTGGAGGTCGCGGTCTCCGCGTCGACAAAGGTCACCGTCTCCATCGGGCTGTTCGCCGACACCGGGACGTCGACCAGGATCAGGTGCACCCCGGCGTCCGGTCCGGTCCGGGCGACCCGGTTGAGCTCGCGGTACTGCTCGTCGTCCATCCGCTCGCCGTTGCCGAACAGCACCGCCACCCGCCACGGCTCGACGCGCCTGCCCGCGGCCACGCACACCTCGCGCAGCGACGTGCGGTTCACCCGCATCGCGTTGGCGTGCACCTTGCGGATGTGGCCCGCCAGGTGCGCCAGCAGGTCGTCGAGCCGGGTCGGGTCGTGCACGACCATCAGGCCCGCCGCGGTGAGCGGGTGCAGGTTGGGCAGCGGGCCGGTCAGGTGGCCGATGTCCCACAGGTGCAGCCGGACCATCCCGGGGGCGAAGGTGCTCAGCATCCGCAGCAGCACGGTCTCCACGATGGCGTCCACCGCGGCGCGGCTGCCCGGCGCGGAGTTGAGCCGCAGGTGCGCGGCGTCGAGCAGCGGCACCGCCAGCGGGAACCCGTGCTCGGGCCCGGCGTGCGCGACCTGGGCCGTGCCGATCCGCCACAGCCGGGGCGCCGCGACGCCCGGGTCGTCCCCGAGCCGCCCCAGCCACTCCTCCCACGGCCTGCCCGCTGGTCCGGTGGCCTCGGCGGCGACCAGGTCGCGGACCGCGCCGAGACCGTCGCGGTGCCACTCGGCGTAGCTGGTGTCGCGGTCGGCGGTGATCTTCGCCCACACCGCGGCCAGCGCCGGGTCCGACAGCCGCTCCAGGATGTCCTCGTCCCGGCTGGCCTGGGCCAGCCCGATGCGCTGGACGGACTGCTCGAACTCCAGCTGCCGCTTGAGCGCCTCGGCGCGCTCGCGTTCGCCCGCCGCAGCGCCCAGTGCCCGGTTGAGCACCGCCCGCAACTGGTGCAGGGCCTGCTCGGCGCGGTTCCTGCGCTCGCCTCTACCCAGCATCGGGGGCCTCATCGGTTAGTCGGTGGCCGCTCCCGCGCTGGGCGGGCGACGGCGGGGACAGCACGCGTGAACCGGTGTCCGGCACGCGGCGCGGCGTGTCGGAGAGTCCCGGTCCGGTCAAAGCCGCGCCGCGTAGTCCTCGGCGGAGATGATGCTCGCCCTGATGGCGGACTGGGCGGCGGCCAGGCCCTGCAGCGCCTCGGCGAGCAGCCCCTGCGACTCGGCCACGCTCGGGTGGCCGCTGCCCTGGGTGACGGTCGCCAACGCGCTGTGCGCCTCGTCGAGCTGCATCGACGCCTCGACGATGGCCGCGATGCCCGCCTGCGCCTTCTCGGTGGCCACCGCGATTCCGGCACGGACCTCTCGTACACCCATGTCTTCACAAGATAGTGCTGATGATCGCGGTCGGCCGAACCGGGTCGCGCGCCGTACCCCGATCGTGTTCCACGACCGGGTGATGGCGGCCACTCAGGTGTCCATATGGCGTCCAAATGGCCGCGCCCGCTGTCAAGACCGCGTCAGGGACCGGCTCCCACCGCCGCCCACGAGAGTCTGCTGAACGCGTGATTCTGCCTAGGGGAGGACTTGTGACACTCACCGAACTCGTGCCGACGCTGCGCCGGTCGCATCCGATCGCGCTACCCAGCGGCCTATGGCCTGCGTCGGCGACCCCCACTGACGACGGCGACGTCCAGCTTGGCGGCGTGCCCGCCACCGAGGTGGCGGCCCGGTTCGGCACGCCAGCGCAGGTGCTGGACCTCAGCGAGGTGCGCAGGCGCGTCGGCCTGCTGCGCAGGGCCCTGCCGGAGGCAGAGATCGCCTTCGCGGGCAAGGCGCTGCTCTGCAAGGGGCTGCTCAAGGCGCTCGCCGCCGAGGGCCTGTCCCTGGACGTGTGCTCGGCAGGCGAGATCGCCGTCGCCCGCGCCGCCGGTTTCCCGGCCGAGCGGATCATCCTGCACGGCAACGCGAAGACCCCGGAAGACCTCAAGGCGGCGCTGACCTACGGCGTCGGCCGCATCGTCCTGGACTCGCCGGAAGAGGCCGCCCAGCTCGCGGGCCTGGTGACCCACGCCCAGCAGGTGCTGCTGCGCGTCACCCCCGGCGTCGACGCCCGCACCCACAAGGCCATCACCACCGGCACCGAGGGCCAGAAGTTCGGCGTCGCGCTCGCCGACGCCGAGGACGCCATCGGCGCGATCCTGACCCAGCCGCGGCTGCACCTGGTCGGCCTGCACTGCCACATCGGCTCCCAGGTGTCCGGGGTGGACGCCTACGAGGAATCCGCCCGGCGGATGGTCCGGCTGGTGGCCCGGGTCCGCGCCCGCTACGGCCTCACCCTGACCCAACTCGACCTCGGCGGCGGCTTCGCCATCCCCTACACCGAGAACGACGAGGAGTTC
>NZ_FMZZ01000025.1 GCF_900101685.1 Actinokineospora iranica | reverse complement strand
GGTCGGAACCCGGGCAAGCGGAAGGTGAGGAGCGGTCTGCCGCTGAAGCAGATGGCCGAGGCTGTTCGCGCCGTCCAGGACCAGCGTGGCGCCGAGGTGCTGCTCCGCGCGCTGACTCCGCGAACACCACCACCGATTACCCAGACCATCGCCGCGGGCGCCCAGGCGATGCTGGACGAACTCAACAACCAGCCCACCATCAACCTCGGTGCCCTGACCGCGAACACCGATCAGGGCGAACAGCCCCAGGCGCCGGGAGAAACACCCCAGGAGTCGGCCGGGTCAGGCGCCGAGTTCGACCAGTATCGGTTCAGGTATGAGCGGAAGAGTGGCGATCGGTGGGGCTGGGAAATTCTGGCGGAATTAATTCCGCGGTTCAATGAATTGACGATTCGGAGAGTTTGGGTGGAGTGGGATGGTGGAGAATGGCAGGCTGGATGAAGATCTTCTGGTCGCGATCGAAATAATGGAGCACGCTATATGGGGAATGTTTGTCCGGGTGGTCGACTATGGCACAATAGGGGTTGTGGACGCTCTGCACGTGACGGACGAGAGGCCATTTCAGCCGGTAGACGACTACCGCCCATCGGCCATCTTGCTCAGGCGGTAGTGCTCAGGTACACGCCATCGGGGCAGCTTCGGCTCAGTATGCTGGAGTCGGACTTTCCTGGGCGTCGTTGAGTGTAAGCTTGACGGCAGATATCGAAGCCCAGGGACGGGCTGTGAATTGTAACTCTCTCAATTCGGTGGCCTGGTCATGGCGGCAGAGTGGCGATCATTAGGTGAGGTCGAAATGTGGAATCATTTAAGTTTGTGTCGTTGTCGTTGTCGTTGAACTGAACTCGGCTGCCTTTGGTTGCGGTGTCGGTGCGGTTAGCTTGACCGATGTGTTACTCGGCCAAGCTTATGTTGAAGTGGCTGTGTCGATGTGACCGTTGCCGCGATCGAGCGCGCTGCGGAGATGGCGATCTGGATTGCTCTCGGCAACTCGGAGGACAGGGGCGTCTCCTGCCCCCGAGGGTGGCAGGTGAGTTGCCCACGCAGACCAATGAACGTGGTGTGCGCGCGGTCGAGTTGTGTCAACGGATGCCATCCCTTCGGGTGGTTTGTGGGAGCCACTGCCTGTCAGCCTGGGCGTCCGCCGTGGGGGATGGTGGGGTTCTTCTGGGTGAATCGGGGGGTGCGGGCGTGGTTCCCCCTGCTGGTCGTCACCCAAGATGGAGCGGGGCGCTGGGAATCGACGCGGCGACGGTGGGGGTGCGGGATCGCTCGATGGCTGGCCGGGGGAGGTGGCGGGTGAGCGGCGGGTGGACCCGGTCGAGGGTGGTCGAGGTGTGTTCCGCGCTGGGTGTGCGGGACGTTCCGGTTCCGGTGTGGGCGGTGGCGGCGATCACCGGGTTGCCGGAGGGCGAGGCGGTGGGGTTGGCCGATCCGGCTGGCGACCGTGGGCAGCGGCGTTTCCTGGCCCGGCTCGTGTCGGCTGCCGGGGTTGAGGTGGGGCGCGAGGACGACGACGCGGGTGCGCTGCTTGAGCACCGGGGGCTGCTGCTGGCGGGGGTGCGGGCGGGGCGGGAGCACGGCCTGCACGCGCTGGCGTGCGAACTGGCGCGGCGGCTGTGGTCGAGCACCGCGGAGCGCTCGGTCCTTCAGGACGACTCGGGGTGGCGGCGGGATCTCGCCTCGACGGGGGAGGCCGCCGCGTTGGCGTGGGAGAACGCGGTGGCGTTGGCGGGGCTGGTGGAGCGGTCGGCGGCCGTGGCCACCGGGGTCGACGACCTGGACACCGCGCAGCGGCAGTGGGTGCGCGCGGTGGCGCTGTGGCGGGCGTGCCGGGACGAGGCGCGGATGGTGGCGGCGATGGAGTCGCTGATCGACCTGTATGTGCGGTGGGGCAGGCTGCACCGCGCGCTGGACGTGGCGTTCGAGATGCTGGGCGAGCACCGCGGGCGCGCGCGCGACCTCGACGTGGCGCGCACCCTGGCGCGGCTCGGCGAGCTGATGGCGCGCGGGGGGCGGACGGCGTCGGCGATCGACTACCTGGGGCAGGCGGAGCAGGCGTACACGCGGTTGGCTCCGCCGCGCCCGGTCGAGCACGCCCGCGTGCTGGTGCGGTTGGGCCGGGCCCGCTGGGTGGACGGCGCTGCGGCGGGCGCCCGCCGTGACTTCCATCGTGCGCTGGCGTTGGCTGTCGACGCCGACGACGAGTTCGCTGAGCGGGTGCGGGTCCTGCTGCGCGCGGACGGGGACCTGCCCGACGAGGACTGACGCGCTGGCTGGCTCGGGGTGTTCGGTCGAGCGCGCGTGGTGGGCCGGGTTCGCTGGGTGGATGCCGCTGAGCAGTGGTCCCCAACGAGGACTGACGCGTGGGCTGCCCGCGGTGTTCGATCGAGCGCGTGGTGGGGCGGGTTCGCTGGGTAGATGGCGCTGAGCGGTGGGGCCCGCCCGACGAGGGCTGCCCCCCGGGGTCAGGGCTAGCGGGCTCCCGAGGTGATGGCGGCGTCCGAGTCCGGGGCCAGGGCCTCGCCGGGGGTGAGGTGGCGTAGGACAGCCTCGCAGACGAATGCCCGGCCGTAGGTCTTGTCGTCCAGTGGGGTGATCACCTTGGCGGTCATCAGCCGGTTGGTGATGTCGTGCGCCTTCGAGATGGAGATGCCGTAGCGGTCGGCGATGGCTCCGGGGTTGGTCACGGGGCTGTCGATCAGGCCCGCGGTGACGTCGCGGATGACGCCGGTGCAGCGTTTCGGCAGCGTCTGGACCAGGTGTTTGCGCAGGTCCTCCAGGGTTTTGATCAGCCGGACCTCGGCCTCGCAGACGGTGATGATCGCCTCGCCGATGAACACCAGCCACGGCTCGATGTCGCCGGTGTCGGCGATGCGGCGGATGTGCGACCAGTACTCGGCGCTGCGGCTGTCGATCACCTCCGAGATGGGCAGCAGGTGGTCGCGCACCAGCCCGGCTCTGGCGAGCTGCATCGCGATGAACAGCCGCGCGATGTGCCCGTTGCCGAAGCCGAACGGCCGCAGCACCTCCAACTGGTACAGCGCCAGCGCCATCCGCCCGACGATCTGCAGGTAGTCGTCCTCGGCTGCCCAGGTCACCAGCTGCTCCAGGCCCGCCCGCGCCGCCGCGCCCGGGGGCGTGGCGACCAGCACCTCGCCGACGCTGGCCGCGCCGATCGCGGTGTGCTCGGTGCGCCACACCCGCTCCGGGGCGTGGCCCTCGCCAGCGAAGGCGGCTGCCACGGTCTGCAGCAGCGCGACGTCGATCGGAACCCCTTGGCGCAGCGCGGTGAACGCGACGTCGCTGGCGCGCAGGTAGCGGTCGATCCCGGGTTCGAGGTC
Organism: Actinokineospora iranica; assembly: GCF_900101685.1. Taxonomy (GTDB): domain Bacteria; phylum Actinomycetota; class Actinomycetes; order Mycobacteriales; family Pseudonocardiaceae; genus Actinokineospora; species Actinokineospora iranica. The sequence continues at coordinate 49,027 of NZ_FMZZ01000025.1, read as the reverse complement.
GCTGCGCCTGCGCACGCCGGGCAGTTGGGAGGCCAGCACCTCCCGCAGCGCCGAGGGCACCCCGTCCACCGCGGCCGACCGGTGCGCCTCCCGCACCTGCGTGAGCCGGACCAGCGTCGTGGAGTGCGACAGCCGCAGCGCCGCCTCGTCCAGCCTCCCCAACTTCTCCTGCGCGTCGGCCAGCACCCGGACCGAGCGCGGTGACAAGACCACATTCGTCCGCAACGGGTACGGGGTGAATGCGCCCTCGCGCCGCAACTCGACCGGGATTCGGTCCGACTCCGCCACCGGAGTCCACAGCCCGGGCATTGCGGGCCTGGAGTGATTCATAGCCGGAATCCTGATGGACACAAAACGATTTCCACAACACGGGAAGTCCGGCCGAACATGATCATTGTCGAGGTCCGTCCACCGGCCCGTCCCACCCCCTGTGTGCCTGTCGGATCGCCTGGCCTGGGTGTGGAAATCCCAGGTCGAGGGCGTGCAACGGCGACCGCGCGCGGGCGGGTGGGCACACTGCCGCCAGGGTCCCGACCCCCTACCGCGGTGGGCCGTCATAAACAGGAGCGATCAGCGGCCCCGGCGGATGCAAAGACCCCGAACTCATACCCGATCCGGTGAATCTCGGTGAACTCCAGCACTATCTCGCGACCATTGCCGACAGCACGATGCAATATGCCGCCGACATAGCGGCGCGCCGACAAGGGAATACCGCCGCGCGCGGCGTTGACGCGCGCCCGCGCCTGCGAGGAAGATCAGGTCGGCGGGGCCAGGACGCGTGGGGCGTAGCGTGGGCCCTCGATCACGGGGCGCACGGGGACGGGGCGGACATGGAGATACCCAGCGCACGGGGACATGGTGGGCAGCCGAGCGTGCACAACGTCGTGTCCGGTGCGGGCGGGAACGTCGTGCAGGTCAACTCGCTCACCGGCGACGTGAACATCATGTCGGGCGCCGGTAAGGCGGTGCCGAAACAGTTGCCCGCGTCCCCGTGGCCGTTCGTGAACCGGAGGAAGGAACTGGCCGACCTCGACGCGCGGCTGATCGCGCGCGGCACGGACGCGGCCTGGCTCGGCGTGGTCAGCGGGCTCGGGGGAGTCGGTAAGACCGCGACTGTCCTGCGCTGGGCCAACGCTGTCGCAAGCCAGTTTCCGGACGGTCAGCTGTATGTGGATTACGCTGCCTTGCGCACAGAGTCGGGCACCGCCGTCGGCGACGCGCTGGCCGACTGCCTGCGCGGTCTCGGCGTCCAGGATGACCACATCCCTGGGTCTTCATCTGGTCGTCTTGGGCTGTTCCGCACGAAGATCGCAGGTCGCCGGTGTCTGATCGTCCTGGATGATGTGACCGAGCCCGCTCAAGTCCTGCCCTTCCTGCCGAACGCGCCAGGAAGCGCCGTCGTTGTGACCAGTAACGACCGGTTGGTCGATCTGCAGTTGAACGGCGCGGACCCGATCATGCTCCAGCCACTGCGCCCGGACGACGGAGTGCGGATGCTCCAAGAGCTGTGTGGTGAGCAGCGGGTGCTCGCCGAGCGGGAAACGGCTCGTGAACTGGTCCGGTTGTGCGCCGGGCTTCCGATTGCGCTCCGGGTTGCGTCCGCGCGGCTAGTGGCCAGCCCCCGACTGCGGATCGGGGACTTAGTGAGCGAGCTAGCGGACGAGAGCCGCAGACTGCATGGTTTCGCGAGGCGAGGTGAGCGACTGGTGTCCGCGGTGTTCGACAACGTCTACCGGAATCTTCCCGGGGAAGCGGCCATGGTCTACCGCCGCCTCGGGTGCGTGCCCTGCCTCGATATCACCTGGGACGTCGCTGAGATCGCCGCCATGGGCGTCGGGGGCGTCGACGACGCGGTGCAGCGGCTCATCGAGGCCAACCTGCTCAACGAGGTCGAGGGAGACCGCCTCCGCTTCCATGACCTGGTGCGCCTGCACGCCCGCGAATGCGCGGCGCGAGACGAGCCCGCCGAAGTGGAGGCGAGCATCGTCCGCGCGGTGGCGGGGCACTACCTTCCCCGCGCGGTGTTCGCCGACCTGGCCACGATGAATCCCAACCGCCTCCGGATAGCCGACCCGACAGCGCTTACCGAGGGACTGACAGACCCGTTTAACGGCAGCTCGGTAAAGGCCGCGAAGTGGCAGGTGCGGGAGCGCGCGAACCTGCTGCACGTGCTGCGCGCCGTCGCCGACCGGGGCTGGCACGAGACGGCCTGGCAGCTCGCCGAGGCGCTGGTGCCGCTCTATCTCAACCAGCGCTACCTGGCCGACTGGGTCGAGTCGAGCGAACTCGGCGCGGTCGCCGCCCGGCTGGCGAGCAACCCCGCCGCGGAGGCGCGGCTGCGCAGCCTGGTCTCCCGTGCGTACACCGACCTCGGTGAGCTGACACGCGCGAAGGAGGAGCTGCACACGGCCAAGGAACTGGCCCACGAGTCCGGGAACCTGGTTCTGGTCGCGTCGGTGTGGGAGTTCACTGGCCGCTACCTCGACAAGGTGAACCCGGCCGGGGCTGTCGACGCCTACCGACAGGCGATCGAGGTCAACACCGCCGCGAAAGAGTGGCGCGGCGTCGCGCTGGTGACCTACTTCCTTGGCCGCGCGCTCCATGCTTCAGGCGACCACGCCGGGGCGCTGCCGCTGCTGACCGAGGCGCACGAGACCCTGACCGGGATGGGCGATCAGCGGATGGCGGCTCGGGCACTGCTCAGCCTCGGCGTGGCACGGGCGAAAGCAGGCGAGACCGAAGCGGCGCGGGACGCGCTCGGGGCGGCCGCTGACGTGCTTGAGCAGCGTGGGGCCGTCATTTACGAGGCTGAGGCCAGGCAGGCGCTGGCAGGCGTCTTGGAGCGGACCGGTGACCTCGACGGGGCGCGGGCGCAGCTTCGCCGGGTGCTGGAGATCCACGAGAAGGGCGGGGCCGACGTCACCGACCTCGTGGCCAGGCTGGCGCGGCTCAGCCCCGGCGCACCGTGACCACGGACTCGGTCGCGCCCATGCGCACGGTGAGCGGGCCTTCGGGGTCCTCTCCCGCGACCAAGAGCGTGTAGAGGGCCGATCCGACGGCGGCGGGGTCCGCCTCGGCGCCGTCGGCGAGCAGTTTGCCGCCGCCCCGTAGCGCTACCGCGCACCCGGTAAGCGTGGGGCCTGCGGTGAGACGGCTGAACGGATAGCGGGCCAGGGTCTCCGCGAGCCACGGCAGGTCTACCGGGCCGTGAGAGGCGACGATTACCGCCGCGTCGTTGAACAGCCGCACGTTGCGTTCACCGAGGCCGACGGCGAGGTGCCGCGACTCGTCGGGATGCGGTGCCGCGCGGTAGGCGCGCACGGCGGCGGGGAACCGGTCCAGGGTGACTGTGCGCGGCGCGGTAAGCCTTCCCGCGACCTGGTAAGACGACACCGGCGTGACATCAGGCCGTGGCTCGGGCATCGCCAGGGTGGGCGGCTCGTGCGCGGGTTCGGGCAATCCGATGCGCTGGTAGCACAGCCGCCGCAGCAGGCAGGCCGCCTCGCCCGGGCGCGCGAACAGGCGCTCCGCCAGCCCGGACGGCGGGAGGTGGGTCGCGATCAGCTTGTCCAGTTGCGGGCGCAGTGGCTCGCCGTGGTCGAGCGCGGGCGCGGTCCGGCCGAGTTCGGCCAGCGGCGTGCCGGGCACGACCTCGCCCGCGCCGAACGCGCCGAGCACCAGCGGCTTGCCGATGGCGGCCGCGTAGAGGCTGACCGAGCCGTGGTCGCCGATGACCGCGTCGGCGGCGACAAGAGTGCCGTGCCAGCCCGCGGTCGGGTCGATGAGAAGCAGTCCGGCGCGCAGGGCGGGGTCGAGGATTCGGCGCACCTCCGCCGCGCCGTGCTGGGTCCACACATTGGGGTGGACCACGGCGGCGACCCGGTAGTCGTCGGCGGGCAGTTCGCCGAGCAGACGTTCGAGCAGGTGCTCCTGGCCGCTGACCAGCGACTGCCCGCGCCAGGTCGAACTCGCGAGCACCAGTCGCTGGTGGTCGGCGACGCCGAGTGCGCGGCGGTACCGGTCGCGGTGCGGCAGGGACGCTAAGAGGCCGTCGTAGCTGGTGTCGCCGCCCAGCACGGTCAGTCCTACCGTCGCCTGGGAAACAGCGGCCAGTTGCGACTCTTGGTCGGGATGGGTCACCAGGAGGCTCACCCGCCCCCGGCGCAGCACCTCCGGCGTGACCAAGCCGGACAGCCGGTCTTCCGGACCGTCCGCGTCGGGCACGATCTTGTGGAAGCCGATCCCATGGGGAACCACGATGAGCGGAACATAGCCCGCGTGCGGGACGTTGACCTTCTCGCTCGCGGTGATCACGAGATCGCAGTCCATGGTGCGCGCTGTCTTCCAGGGCTCCACGCGCGCGGGCAGCGACCGAAGGTGCTCCGCGACGCCGAGCGAGAACTCCGAGCCCGGGTCCACGGTGAACACCACGCGCACCCGGGGGTCGCCCGCGAACACGGAGAGGGCTTCCAGGAGGCGGATCGCGGAGGTCATGGTGCGCGCTACCGCGAGGACAGTGCGCTTCCAGCGAAACGTGTCCCAGCGCGCGCTGTCCGTCGGCACGTTAGCCACAGTGATCGCCTCCGCGGGCGGTCCGCGCATTCCGGCTTCCGGCTTCCGGCTTCCGGCTTCCGGCTTCCGGCTTCCGGCTTCCGGCTTCCGGCTTCCGGCTTCCGGCTTCCGGGCGATTCTTTCAATCTTAGGGCAAGCACGAGGGGAAACCGGGGCGTAGACACGACGGCCGAGCATAGTGCGTGTCGCCGGTTCTCCTGTTCTGTGTGACCTTGGGTAGTGATCTCGGTACGGTGGGCTGGATGGGCCAGGGCGTGGGGAGGCCGGGTGAGCGGTGACGAGTCCGCCGTGCGGAACGTGGTCGGCGGGAACGCCGAGATCATCGTGCAGGCGGGGCAGGTGACCGGGGGCGTGCACTTCCACGGCCGCCGCCGTGAGCCTGCCCGGCTGGTTCCGCCGCCGACACCGCATTTCACCAACCAGCTCCGGGTGCTGGCCGAGGCGGACGCCGCGGTCACCGCGCAGACGCAGGCCGGGCCGCGGATCCTGGTGTTCAGTGGGCCGCCGGGGGTCGGCAAGCGTGAGGTGGCGCGGTTCTGGCTGCGCAGGCATTCCGACCTGTTCCCGGACGGGCAGTTCCACGCCGACCTCTCCGGCGGGCTGGACGACACCGGCCTGGAGAGCGCCCGGCTGCGGGACTTCCTGCTGGCCGCCGACGTCGACGCCGCGGCCATCCCGGATTCGGCGGAGGGCCGCGCGGCGGCGTTCCGGAGCTGGTCGACGGGCAAGCGGGTCGCGGTGTCGGTCGACAAGGCGATGACGCCGCGGCAGGTGCGGATGCTCTCGCCGGGGCCGGGGCCGTCGGTGATGCTGGTGACCGCGGCGGGGCCGCTGTCCGGGCTCACGGTGCGCGACGCGGTGACGTTCATCGACCTGGCCCCGTTCTCCGACGACGCCGCCCGGGAGCTGCTGGGCCGCATGGTCGGGACCGTGCGCACCGAGGGCGAGCCCGACGCCGTCGAGGCGCTGGTGCGGCTGTGCGCGGGGCTGCCGATCGCGTTGTGCGTGGTCGGGGCGCTGCTGGTCGCGCGGCCGACGCGGAAGATCGCGCGGCTGGTCGCCGAGCTGAGCGACGAGCGGCGCAGGCTGGCGGCGCTGTCCCGGGACGACGACCTGTCGGTCACGGCCGTGTTCAACACCGCTTACCGGCGGCTGTCTCCGGCCGCGCAGCGCTGTTACCGGGCGTTCGGCGTGCACCCCGGCATGGGCGACGTGGGCGTCGATGTCCTGCTGGCCGCGCTGGGGGACGGCGCCGAAGACGCCGTGGACGAGTTGGTGTCGGCGGGTCTGCTGCGGTCGACGGCGGACGAGCGGTACGTCCCGCACGCCCTGGTGCGGCTGCACGCGCACGAGGCCGCCGCGGCGGCCGCGGACGAGAGCGCCGCTGTCGCGGGCCGGATGGTCGAGCACTACCGGCGCACGGCGGTCGCGGCTGGCCACGCCGCGATGCCGTTGCGCGGCTGGCTGACGGCGTTCTTCGGCGAGCACCTGGACGGCACCGACGGCACCGACGGCACAGCCCCCGACGAGCCTGCGGCCTGGCTGGAAGTCGAGCGGACCACGCTGCGCGCGGTGGTCGAGCAGCTCTACGACGACGCGCGCTTCGCCGACGTGTGCCTGCTCGCGGTGGCCCTGTGGCCGCTGCACGAGCGCGGCAAGCACGCCGACGACCTCATCGAGGTCAACACCCGGGCGGTGACCGCGGCGCGCGAACTCGGCCGCGCCGACCTGCTCGCGTTGGCCACGACCCAGCTCGGCTTCGGCTACCTGCACGGCGGCGACAGCGCCCGCGCCCACAAGACCTTCCGCCAGGCGGTCGAGGCCGCCGACGCCGCGGGCGTGGTCGAGTTGCGGGCGACCGCGCTGGAATCGCTCGGCCTCGCCGCGATCGCCGCCGGACGCGAGGACGACGCCGTGGCGTCTCTGCGCGCCAACCTCGCGCTGGCCGAAGAGATCGGCGTGCCGCGCAGGCTCGCGCTGGCGCGGCTGCACCTGGCCAAGGTGACCGGGCCCGACGAGTCGCTGGCCCTGCTCGACGCGGCATTGGCGGGCTTTGTAGGCCTGGAGCCGGTGGACGACTACAACGCGGCCAAGGCGCGGCTGTGGCTGGGCCGCACGCTCACCCGACTGTCCAGGTTCTCCGAGGCGCGGGAAAGCCTCGACGCGGCGCTGGCGGTGATGCGGTCGCACCGCAGGCCGTTCGACCAGGCCCAGGTGCTGGAGGCGATCGGCGACCTCGACCACGCCAGCGGCGACACGGCCGCGGCAACCGACCGCTACCGGGAGTCTCTTGCGATCACGGAGTCATCCGGGTTCGTCGGCGAGGCCCGGCGGGTCCAGGGAAAGGTGTTGGCCCTATCCGCGAGCTGAGTCTTGGCCGCTTACCGTGACGGTGAGAACGCGGGTTCCGAGCGTGAGCGAGACCTCGGTAGGGATCGTGTCGACAGACCGGTTGTCGGTAAGCCAGGCGTGGACGAACGACGCGCACACTCGGCCCGCGTCCCCGGCGCCGGTGAACCGCAGCGTCCGGTCACCCGCGCCCACGACAAGCCAGTCCCCGCCTGCTACCGGACCGGTGGCAAGCAGGGCGCCCGGCAGCGCCGCCAGGACCTCGGCGGCGTCCCGCCCATCGGGGGCCACGACGATCTCGGCCAGGTCGAGGAACCGGCGGTAGGGCTCGTCGGCGTCCACGCTGAGGTGCGTGCCCTCGGGGAGGCTGCCGGTCAGGCGCAGCAGCTCGGCGGGCCGCCGGGTGACGCGGGCGGCCGCGTCGAGCCCGCCGAGCAGGTCCACCCGGACCAGGTGGGCGCCGGGCTCGACCGGCGGCTCAGCGGGCACCGGCACCGTGCGGACCTCGGCGGGGGAGTCGGGCTCGGCGAGCTTGAGCAGCCGGTAGAACTCCGCGCGCAGCAGCGGCATCGCCTGGCCGGGGGCGGAAGTCGTCAGCGCGACCACGGACGCGAACGGCTCCCGGGCCGGGTCGTGCGTCTTGACCACCTCGTCAAGCTGCTCGGTGAGCGGGCGGCCGTGGTCGAGGCAGGGAACGGCGTCGAGCAGCCTGCCCACGGCCGAGTCCGGCGCGACCGTGTCCCGGGGCGCGGTGGCCAGGATGGTCGGCGTGCCGAGAGCGGCGCCGTAGAACGTGACCGAGCCGTGGTCGCCGAGCACGACGTCGGCGGCGACCAACGCCGCCCGCCACCCCTCTTCCGGCGGCAGCAGCGTCACCCCCGCCCGGCGGCACCCCTCCGCCCATCGCCGCACCGCCCACGGCGAATGCCAGTGCCACACGTTCGGGTGCAGCGCCACCACGACCCGCCACTCGTCCAGGCAAGACTCGGCGGCCAGCCGCGCGACCAGATCGGGATGCGCCCCGTAGAGCGACGGCGGCCCCCAGGTGGAGGAGACGACGACCAGCCGCTGCCCCTCGGTTACCCCCAGCGCCCGCCGGTACACCGCGCGCAGCGGCCCGCTGGCCACGATCCGGTCGAAACACGGGTCGCCCGCGACGACGGCCACCTCGGCGGCCTCGGGACAGGACCGGGCCAGCCGCGCCAACTGCTCCGGATGCGACAGCACCAGACTCGACGGAACCAGCTTCCCGTCGACAACCAGCCACTCAGGCGACAGACCAAAGACCGGATTCCCGGATTCCCGGATTCCCGGATTCCCGGATTCCCGGATTCCCGGATTCCCGGATTCCCGGATTCCCGGATTCCCGGATTCCCGGATTCCCGGATTCCCGGATTCCCGGATTCCCGGATTCCCGGATTCCCGGCCTAAGTATTTATTGTATCCCATTCCGTGCGGCAGGATGATCAATGGTGGCGCGAGTCGGTGCAGGTCGCCGCCGTGGCTTGCGGAGATCGCCAGGTCGAACGGCGCCGCGCGGGCGGCCGCCCACGGTACCGGCGTCATTCCCCGGTCAAGGAGAAACCGCTCGGTCCCGGTGGTGAACGCCGACGACTGCGGCACACTGAAGTCGACCTGGATTCTGCTGTCGCGGGCCACCAGGTCGAGCACGTCGAGCAGTCGGGTGGCGGCGGTGACGTTGTGCACCACGGCCAGCACCCGCCGCTCGGTCGGAATGGTGGCCCACGGGGATGGGCCGCTCAGCTGCGAACCCCACCCTCGACGAGGACGGGCTCCGGCATGTCCACTCCTCCACGCTCCGGCGATGTCGGCCGTCACCGTAGCAACGCGGCCCCCGGCCCGAGCCGTGCGCGGGTCAGCGGCGGCGGCGCAGGAGGAGCCACAGGAGGGCGAGCGCGGCGACGACCGGCAGGCCCCAGCGGGCGAGGATCGCCGTCTGGAGGGTGGCCTCCTCGGACATCCTGGACCGCTGGTGCGCGCTGTGTCGGTCCCTTGGCATCGCCGTTCCTCCTGTCGCCGCCGGTGGGGTTTCGTCTCCGGTCGTGCGGATACCCGCATCCGAACGGTAAGACACTTCGGCCGAGAGGGCGGGTCATGGCCGACCAGGAAACGACCAACACCGTGGCGGACGCGCTGGTCGAGCGGCTGCGCGTGTGGGGGGTCCCGAGGGTGTTCGGGTACGCGGGCGACGGGATCGATCCGCTGCTGGCCGCGCTGCGCAGGGCCGGGGGCGACCCGGAGTTCGTGCCGGTCCGGCATGAGGAGATGGCCGCGTTCATGGCGTCGGGGCACGCCAAGTACACCGGCTCGCCGGGGGTGTGCCTGGCGACGCAGGGGCCGGGGGCGATCCACCTGCTCGGCGGGCTCTACGACGCCAAGCTCGACCGCAGGCCGGTGGTGGCGATCGTGGGGCAGGTGGTGTCGACCGCGTTGGGCAGCGGCTACCTCCAGGAGGTCGACCTGCACACCCTCTTCAAGGACGTGTGCGGGCAGTACCTGCAAACCGCGTTCGCGCCGGAGCAGTTCCCGATGATCCTGGACAACGCGATGCGCACGGCCATCGCCGAGGGGACGCCGACCTGCGTGATCGTGCCGCACGACGTGCAGCGCGCCGAGATGCCGGAGCAGATCCCGCACGCGCACGGTGTCGTCCCGTCCAGCGCGGTGATCGCCCGGCCCCGGGTGCTGCCCGCCGACGCCGACCTCGGCCGGGCCGCCGACCTGCTGAACCAGGGCCGCAGGGTGGCGCTGCTGGTCGGCCGGGGCGCCGCCGGGGCAGGCCCGGAGGTCGAGCGGGTGGTCGACCTGCTGGGCGCGGGGGTGACGGTGTCGCTGGTGGGCAAGCCGGTGCTGCCCGAGGACGCGCCCTGGCACACCGGGGTCATGGGACATCTGGGCACCACGGCCAGCGCCGAGCTGATGGCGGGCTGCGACACGCTGCTCATCGTGGGCTCCAACGACCCGTGGACGGAGTTCTACCCGGAGCCGGGGCAGGCGCGGGCCGTGCAGATCGATCTCGACGCCCGGGTGGTGGGCGGCAAGTACCCGGTGGAGGTCCCGCTGGTGGGCGACACCACCGAGACGCTGCGCGCGCTGATCCCGCTGCTGGCCCGCAAAACCGACCGCGGCTGGCACGAGCAGGTGACCGGCAGCGTGTCCCGGTGGCGGTCGCTGGCGCAGCGGCGGGCCAAGGACCCCGCCGACCCGCTCAACCCGCAGTTGGTGGTGCGCGAGCTGTCCGACCACCTGCCCGCCCGCGCCCGGGTCGCTGTCGACGTCGGCTCCACGACCTACTGGTACGCCCGCCACCTGGCCCTGCCGCCGGGGACGCCCGCGCACGTCTCCAGCTACCTGGCGTCGATGGGCTGCGCCATGCCGTACGCCCTGGCCGCCAAGCTCGACGCCCCGGACCGGCCGGTGGTCGCCCTCGTCGGCGACGGCGCCATGCAGATGAACGGCCTGCTGGAGCTGATCACCGTCGCCGACCGGTGGCGCTCCTGGGCCGATCCCCGGTTCGTCGTGCTGGTGCTGCACAACCGCGACCTCAGCGAGGTCAGCTGGGAGCAGCGCGAGATGGAGGGCGACCCGCGCTTCCCCACGTCGCAGCGCGTGCCCGATTTCCCTTATGCCGCTTACGCCGATCTGCTGGGCCTGCGCGGCATCCGCGTCGACTCCCCGAGGCAGGTGACCAGCGCTTGGCGCGAGGCGTTCGACGCTGACCGGCCCGTGGTCGTCGAGGCCGTGGTCGACGCGGCCGTCCCGCTGCTGGCCCCGCATCTGCCCGACGACAAGGCCGACAAGATGTACCAAGGCCTGTCGCGGGAATCCGACGACGGCGGCGCCCGCGAACACCTTTTCCGGCAACGCGAAGAAGAAGGCCACGACGACCGCGCGCGCCAGACCGCCGCCCACTGACCCAAAAGCTGATCCTGGGAACGAAAGTTCCCGGACATAAACCTGACAAGAGCCCGCGCCCCGCCGCAGGCTGCGCTCGCGCCGAAAGCACGTCGCTCATCCTGCCTGCCCGGCGAGGGACTGGCGATGTCTGACCGCACGAACAGACTCCACTGGCCACTGCTGTGTGCACGACGCGCACCTGATCCTGCTGCGGCCGGGCGGGTATGTCGGATTCCACGACCTGGCGGCCTCGGCGCGGCCATCACGGTGCGCGCGATCGCGCGCACCGAAACGGAATCAGGCCGCTTCGACGACGCGGTGCGCCACGCCGAGCGGGCAGGTGCCCAGCTCGCCCCTTCGGCCTGGGCGTCGCCATGTCGCTGAACTTCCTTGCCTGGGCGCACTTCTCGCTCGAACAGCCCGTCACCGTCCAGATAGGACAGTGGAGTCCGCTGAATCCGCTACCCATTCGGCGGAAAGGCGTGGTGAGCGATCCGGGGTAGTCTCGACACTCCTGTCGAGCAGGGCCTGATGTTGAGGTGATCGGACATGACGAAGTCCGTGCAGGCGACCCCCGAGCAGAGCGAAATCCCGTTTCTGGACATCACGAAACCCGGGTTTTCCTATGACTCCCCGGAAGTGGCCGCCGCCAGGGAGCGCCACTGGTACGCGGAAAGCCCGGTCGGGCTCATCGTGCTGCGGCACGCCGAGGCGCAAGCGCTCATGCGGGACCCCCGATTCGACCACGACGGCGCCGGGTTCATGCGGATGAACGGCGTCGAGGACGGCCCGATCTGGGACTGGTACGTCCCCATGCTGGTCAACCACGACGGCGCCGACCACCGGCGGCTGCGCGGCTTGGTGCACAAGGCTTTCACCCCGCGCACCGTGAACGACCTGCGCCCCTTCGTCCGCGCGCAGGCACGGCGGCTGGCCGACAGCCTCGCCGCCACCGAGGTGTGCGACTTCTTCGCCGACTTCGGCAACCCCTTGCCGCTGGCGGTGATGTCGCGGCTGCTGGGCGTCCCCGAGCAGGACTGGGAGATCTTCCGCACCTGGACCACCGACCTGGGGCTGGTGTTCAGCCTCGCCCACGGGGGCGACTTCCGCGAGCGCGTCACGGCCGCCGTCGTCGGGCTCTACGGCTACGTCGACGCCCTGATGGACGCCAAGGCGGCCCACCCCGCCGACGACCTGATCTCCCGGCTGGTCCTCGCGCAGCGCGAAGACCAGCCGGTCAGCCGCGCGGAACTGCTCAATCTCCTGGTCACCCTGGTCTTCGCCGCGCACGACACCACCCGCCACCAGCTGGCCAACGCCATGGTCGCCTTCGCCGACCACCCCGACCAGTGGCGCCTGCTGGGCAGGCGGCCAGGGTTGATCCCCACCGCCGTGGACGAGACGATCCGGTGGGCCCCGTCGTCGGTGTCGGTGTTCCGGTTCGCCACCGAGGACCTGGAGTTCCAGGGCACGTTCCTGGCGAAGGGCACGTTCCTGCTCATTTGCAGCCCGGCCGCGCAACGCGACCCGCGCGCCTACCAGGGCGCGGACACCTTCGACGTCACCGCCGGCGACCGCGAGCCAGCCGTCCAGTTCGGCGGCGGCCCGCACTACTGCCTCGGCGCGGCCCTGGCCAAGGTCGAACTCTCCGAGGCCTTCGCCGCCCTCACCGAGCGGCTGGGCCCGCCCACCGTCGCCGAGCCGTTCACCTGGCGCCCGCCCATCGGCATCCTCGGCCCCACGTCCCTGTCCCTGCGCTTCGCCGACGCCCAGCCCTGATCGACCGGTGGGCTATGGCGGCGACTCGTCCGGGGACGGGTCGCCGTAGGGGGCGACCGCCGGGTCGTCGTCAGCGGGGGGCTCGGGGTCGCGCCATTCCTCGGCGCGGGTGGGGCCGCCGCCCTTGAGCGTGCCCTGGAGTTCGGCTTTCAGCGCGTCGTCTTCTCGGGGGGAGTGCTGGTCGCTCTCGCGGTGCATCTGTGCCTCCTGGGATTGGTCTCCCAGGGGTTTCCGCGGGCGCGGTGGGTGAAACTCCCTCGGCCGGGTGGGCGGGATCATGAACCGGCGGCCGGTCCGCTGCTCGCCGTGCCCGCGGTGTCACTGGCCCGGAGTTCACTGGTCCGGAGTGTCCGCGGCGTCCTCTCGGCGGCCCCAGGCGGCGAGGGTGAACTGGGGGATGTCGATGAACGTGGGGTCGGCGAGCAGGGTGTGGAACTCGTCCAGGTCGGTCTGGGTGACCTCGCCGGTCGCGATGAGGCCGGTGGCGACCTGGTCGATGAGCGGGCGCCAGCGGTCGCGGGCCAGGTTGCCCATGCAGGCGAGTTTGCCGGTGAACTCGATCGAGGACAGGCCTGCGCCCGCGAGCAGCGTCGGGAGGCGGCGCGACCAGGTCAGGTCGGCGCCGTGGCCCGCGTAGACCTTCCGGTAGGCGTCCATGATGCGGGTCATCACCGGGAACGGTGAGGTGTCCGCGGGCAATTGGTACGGGTCGGTGACGACGAGCCAGCCGCCGGGTTTGAGCCAGGTCGCGGCGCGGGCCAGGACGGCGTCGCGGTCGGGCAGGTGGCACAGGACGAACCGGGCGTGCACCAGGTCGAACCGGCCGGGGGCGAAGCCGGGGTCGGTGATGTCGGCCTCGGCGACCTCGAAGGCGCTCTCGGCCGGGTCGAGGTAGCGGGTGTCGATGTCCACCGCGACCGTCCGGCCCGCCGGGCAGCGCTCGGCCAGCCAGGCGGCGATCGAGCCAGCGCCCGCGCCGAGGTCGAGGCAGTCCCAGTCCACGCGCGGGCCGAGGCCGTCGAAGATGTCGGTGCTGAACTCGTCCACCGACGACTGGATGGCGCCGAGCCTGCGGCGCTCGCCGGGCCGGTCCTTGCCCAGCGCGCTGGTCCGGTAGTCGCCCGCGTTGCCCGCGCTCGCGCTGTCGGCGTCGGTGCTGGTGCTGTCGGTCACGTGGTCTCCTCGGCGGCGGACGGGGTGGGCGTCCGGCTGGCGGCGAACTCCAGCACCAGGGGCGAGTGCTGGGCCTGGGCGAGCAGTTCGAGGAAGGCGAGTTCGTGGGTCCACTCGTCGCCCGCCGGTTCGCGGCCTGCCGGGGAGGTCTGCTCGGCCGGGTGCGGCTCGGCGCCCGCGGCCTTGGCCGACTCGGCGACGGCCAGCCAGCAGGCGGTGGTCACGGCCTCGACCGCGCGGGCCTCGGCGTCCGGGTCGGCGGCCAGGACGTGCGCTCTGGCCGCGTCCACGGTGTCCTGGTCGACGTAGTCGCGCAGGATGAGCAGCGCGTCGCGGATCTCGATGACCCGCCGGTACAGCCGCAGGTCGATCGAGGCGAGCCGCTGGCCGGGCGCGGGCAGCCGGACGTGCGGCGCCGCGGTGACCAGCCGCCGCCACAGCGGCGCCAGCCCGCGCAGGGTGCCCAGGCGCCGCCACAGCCCCCAGCCGTGCGCGAGCACCGGCACGGTCACCGCCGCCACCGTCAGCCACGCGGTGATGCCGATGTTGAGCGGGAAGAACGCCCCCAGCCACGGCGCGTCGGTGAGCAGGTAGCCCAGCACGACGAAGGACCAGAAGACCGTCGACGACGCGAAGCCCGCCGCGAGCAGCCGCAGCCCGACCCGCAGCGCCACGGTGCTCGCCTGCCGGGCGTAGCGGGCGCACAGCACCGCGCAGGGCAGCACCGCCACCACGTGCGCCACGCACAGCAGCCACCAGAACGGGCTGTACCAGGGCACCGCGATGGAGGTGACGCAGCCCGCCGCCGGGACCGGCCCAGTGTTGAGCCAGACCAGGGTGACGCTCACCGCGGCCGCGGCGCCGTACACCAGCAGCGGCCTGCGCCGCGCGATCGCGGCCAGCACGAAGTCGAGGATGAACGCCGAGCTGATGACGCCCCAGATGTTCATCGCGATGCCGCAGCTCTGCCCGAACACGTAGGTCTCGGTCAGCACCTTGGTGATCGGGTCGGTGTAGACGGTGATGGAGCCCGCCAGACCCGCGACGGCGATCAGCAGCCGCCGCTGCGGCCGGGAGCGCAGCGCCCCGGGCAGGCGCAGGGCCAGGGCGACCCACAGGGCGATCGCGCCCAGCATCACCGCGTCGCTGCCGAAGTCGCGGAGGTCGGTCGTGGTCATGCGGCGTGCGTCCTGTCGTTGGTCGTGGCTGTCGCCGGGTCGGGTGTCATGTCAGCGGCTCCACAGGCCGAGCGCGGATTCCAGCTCGCCCAGCGTGCCGGTGGCCGCGCCGGGGGCCTGGGCCTGGGCGGTGATGCGGATCAGGCTCGCCACCAGTTCCGCCTCCTGCTCCTCGTCGGTGGTGTAGCTGGTGCGGGCCAGCAGCCTGCGCACCAGCGCTGGCGAGAGGTCGGGCAGGAACCGGCCGAGGTCGGCGACCAGGTCCGCGGACTTGCTGTGGTGGTCGCAGAGCATGTGGCCGATCTCGTGCAGCACGATGTGGTCGCGGTGGAACGGGGTGGTCTTGGCCTCGACGAAGATCACATCCCGGTCGGCGAGCTGCAGCCAGGCGCCGCAGGCGTTGACGGTCAGGCCCGCGGGCAGGGTGCCGATCTCGATGGGCCGGTTCCGCTGCTCGGCGAGCTGGGCGACCAGCGCCGAGACCGAGAACGGCCGGGGCAGCGTGATGCCGTCGACCAGCGACCGGCACTTCCTGTAACCGTGTCGATTGACCATGTCCTCGCCGACACCTCCGCCTGGGCACCTCCGAAACCGGCCTGGCCACCGCCGCGCCGAGCGTGCCATCACTCGCCCCGCGCCTGCCCGCCGTCCCCCGCGTCCGTCGCGGGCCCCAGCCGTTCGATGCGCCGTGCTTCGGTGACCATTGCCAGCAACGCGTCGAGCGTATCGTCCGAGAGCCCCTCCGCACGCAGCGCGATGGACCGCACCTTCTGGTTGCGCAGCGCGATGGCCAGGTCGAGCTGCGCGTCGACCCGGGAGGCGACCACGTCGTCGAGGAAGTACTCGGCGGGCACCCCGAAGAACTCGGCCAGGGTGACCAGGGTGTCCTGGGTGAGGTTGCGCTTGCGCCCGCTGGCCAGTTCCCACAGGTAGGTCGCCGACATGGGCTTGCCGGTCTGCTCGCGGATCTGGGCGGCGAGCTTGGCGTACCCGGGCCTGCTCGCCTTGTCCGGGTACAGCCGGTCGCGCAGGTGGTTGATCTTCTCGGCCAGCCGACCCTCGGCACCGGTGTCCGCGCGCTGCTCCGGGTCCATCCAGGTGGTCCTCACGGTCGGTGTCGTCCGCTGAGGCGGATGCCCCAGACGGTGCTTCATTGTGGAACACCGTGGGGCGGTTGACAAAGCTTGGGTATCGGGGCCTATTCTGCTAGTGGGGCGTCCGCTATAGCGGACGGTGCTGAGGAGACCTGGGGGCTCTTCAGCATCAATTGGGGGGCTACCCGTGTGCGCGAGGGGGGCATACGGGTAGTCTGTAGTCGGCGCCCGCCCTCCAGCGACCCCCAGGCTGTTGAGGGCGGCGCCGCTTTCTTTGCGCGGTCCGCGCGCGGCGGCGGTGAAACGCCCGCCGGGACGATCTCGATGCGCCATCATGGCCGGGCGCGCGCCCGGCGTGCCGAAGGTCACGACCCCGAGGAAGACACCTCTGTGAGCGACGTCGCCATGACGGCCCGGTTGACCCGCGAGCTCGCCCGGCTCTATCCCGACGACGACAGCGTCCGCCGCGTCCTGGCGTTCGCGGGCATCCCCACGGAGCTGGTCCGGTTCCACAGCCGGGCGCTGGACACCTGGTTCAACGCGGTCACCGAGGCCGACAACCGCCGTCGGCGCGGCGACCTGCTCAAGGTCGTGCTGCTGGAGCACCCGGACAACGCGCCGCTGCACGACGCGCTGCGGGACTCGCTCGACCAGCCCGCCGCCGACAGGCCGCGCTGGACGCCCGCGCCGGACGGGACCGGCGGCGTGGAGAAGCTGATGGGCGCGCAGAGCACGCTGCTGCCCGTCGCCTTCCTGGAGACCGGGCTGCGGCGGGCCAGGGCGGTCTGCCGCATCCAGACCGCGCGCGGCGCCAGCGGCACCGGCTTCCTGATCGACGGCGCCCGCGTCGTCACCAACCACCACGTCCTGCCCGACGCCGACACCGCGGCCGGGGCGACGGCGACGTTCAACCACCAGACCGACGCGGACGGGGTGCTGCTCCCGGCCACCACGGTCCCGCTGCTGCCCGGCCGCGCGTTCGCCGCGTCCCGGGCCGACGACCTCACCGTGGTGGGCACGGTGGGGCACGCGAACGACGACTGGGGCCGGATCGATGTCGGCGCCTCGGCCCGCCCGAACGTGCCGCGGGTCAACATCATCCAGCACCCCGGCGGCGGGCCGAAGCAGATCGCGCTCTACCACAACGTGGTCAGCCACCAGGACGACCGGGTGCTCCAGTACTACACCGACACCCTGCCCGGCTCGTCCGGATCGCCGGTGTTCGACGACGCGTGGGATCTTGTCGCCATCCACCACGCGGGTGGTCAACTCTACAATCCGGGTACGAAGAGCTGGGTCTACCGGAACGAGGGAATCGCCATCGCCCGGCTGAACGCGTTGTTGGGGGGCGCATGACCGGTGTCCACACCGAGAACGGATGACGCATGGCGCGGTCGGCTTGGCAGAACCTCCGCCAAGGCCTGGAGGGATTCCTGGCGGCCCGCTACCGGGACCGCGACGAGATAGCCCGCGTCCTGCACCACGCGGAGATCCCGGTCACCAACCGCACCGACCTGGCGCCGCTGGTGGTGTGGCACCAGATCATCAGAAGTGTCGAGCGGGTGCCCGCGCAGCTCGCCGACCTGCTGCTGGTGGTCGAATACGAGAACCCCGACGACCCGCTGCTGGTCGCCGCCCTGGAAGCGGTGGACGAGCTCGACCGCGCCGGGCCGGAGGACCCCGCGCCGCCCGCGCCCGCCGAGCGGGCCGCGCCCGGCTCCGGCGGCGACCGGGCCGCGCTGCTGACCTGGCTGGCGACCGAGTGGCCGCGCACCGGGCCGTGCGTGTGCCTGGTCGAGGGCTTCCCCGGGGTCGGCAAGACGCACCTGAGCGACCAGCTCGTTGCCCGCGCCAAGGACCGCAAGTTCATCGATGTGGAGATCCCCGAGGGGCAGACGTCCTTCCACGACCTCATGCTCGCCGTCCGCCAGGCCCTGCTGCGCGGGACCGACCTGTCCGTCCCGCCCGGGGCGGACATCCTGCAGTTCCTGCGCATCGCGCTGCGCGAGCCGATCACGATCAGGATCGACGACTTCCAGTACTGCATGGACGCGCACGGCGACCCGCTGCCCGAGCTCGTGGAGTTCTTCAGCACCCTGAAACCGGCCCGGCACCAGGGCCGCGTCCTGCTGCTGTCGGCCCGCGCGCTCAACGAGGAGGTCCCCTGGCACGACAAGATCGAGGTCCGCCCGCTCAAGGCGCTCGACACCGCCGAGGGCGGGCGTCTGCTCACCACGTTCCTGCGCAACCTGGGCCGTGCGGACGAGGTGCCGCCGGAGCGCCTTGACGACGTGGTCGAGTGGCTGGGCGGCAACCCGCGCGCGTTCAAGATCTTCACCTCCAGCCTCAAGGCCGCGCCGCTGGACGAGCTCATCGGCGCTGAGCCGCAGGCGTGGGAGCTGCGGCACCGGCGCACCAGCGAGGCGCTGCTCAAGCGCCTGGAGCGGGAGCTGGTCAAGCGCACCCTGCTGACGGTGTCCGACGAGGGCCGCGACGCGCTGATGACGCTGTCGGTGCACCGCAGGTCGTTCAAGCGGGAAGCCCTCATCCTGGCCGACCCTCGGGGGCGGCACGAGGACATCCTGCGCGAGCTGGTCGACAACTTCCTGCTGGAGCGGCGGCAGAGCTGGTACTCGCTCAACCCGGTGGCCAAGGAGGTCGGGTTCGCCCAGATCAGCCACGACCAGCAGCGGGCGCGGCGGGCGCACCGGACCGCGGGGGAGTACTACCTGCGCCCGTTCAGGGCCAAGTCCTTCAACGCGCCGCGCAACGGAGCCGACTTCATCGAGGTCCGCCACCACCTGGTGCTGTCCAACCAGGTCCGGGCGCTCAACAAGATCGCCCAAGACTACGCGCTCGACCTGGAGAAGTACTACAAGCGCACGTCCCCGATCCCGAGCGACCCCACCGCGCTGACCGAGACGATCGTCCTGTTCACCGCGGCGCTGTCCGGCGGGAGCCCGTCCCCGGACCTGCACTACTACCTCGCCCGGCTGCTGCTGGCCCGCGACGAGGGCGAGGACAGCGTGAAGGCCAGCGAGGAACTGGCCGCGGCGACCGCCCTGCCCTCCTGCGTCGCCGACATCTGGCTGCTGCACCTCAAGGTGATCGCGGAGTTGCGCGGCGTCGCTGAGATCGTGGCGACCGTCGAGCAGGCCGCGCTGTCGGTGCCGGACACCGACATCGTGACCATCGCCGCCGAGGCGGCGAAGCTGGTCGTGGCCAAGGGCGGCGTCGACGAGGGCGTCGCCCTGCTCCTGCGCGCCATCGAGACCGCGGGCGCGGGCTACGACACGACGGGCCTCTACGGCGAGGCGGCGCGGCTGCTGGCCGAGCGTGCGGATGCCGACGAGGCGATTTCCCTGCTGCGCAAGGGGATCGATGCGGCGGGCGCGGAGCACGACGCGCGGAGCCTCTACCGTGACGCCGCGCGGCTGCTGGCCGAGCGCGGGGACGGCGACGCGGCGATTTCCCTGCTGCGGCAGGGGATTGATGCGGCGGGCGCGGAGCGCGACGCGACGGGTCTCTACCGGGAGGCGGCGCGGTTGCTGGCCGAGCGCGGGGACGGCGACGCGGCGATTTCCCTGCTGCGGCAGGGGATTGATGCGGCGGGCGCGGAGCGCGACGCGACGGGTCTCTACCGGGAGGCGGCGCGGTTGCTGGCCGAGCGCGGGGACGGCGACGCGGCGATTTCCCTGCTGCGCAAGGGGATCGATGCGGCGGGCGCGGAGCACGACGCCGCGGGCCTGCACCGGGAGGCGGCCCGGCTGCTGCGTGCGCGCGGCGACGACGACGAGGCCATCGCCGTGCTGCGGCAGGGGGCCGAGGCGGCGAAGAACGACTACGAGGCCACCAGCCTCTACCGCGAGGCGGCGCGGTCGCTGGCCCAGCGCGGCGGCCGGGAGGAAGCGATTTCCCTGCTGCGGCAGGGGATCGCGGCGGTCACCGTGCGGGCGCACGCCGTCGACCTGCACCGCGACGCCGCGCGGCTGCTCGCCCATGGCGACGCGGCGCAGGTCGACGATGCGGTGGCCCTGCTGCGGCGGTGCATCGAGATCAGCGACCACGACCACCACTCGGTCACCCTGCTGCGCGACATCGCCCGGCTGCTCGCCCGCCGCGACGGCCCCGACGTCGCGGTCGACCTGCTGCTGCACGGCGTCCAGGACGTGACCGAGAGCCACCACGCGGTCGGCGCCTACTACGACGCGGCCGAGATCCTGATGGAGCACCGGCGATTCGCCCGCGCCACCGAGGTGCTGACCGAGGCGATCGCCCGGCACGCCGACCACCCGACGGTGGCGATGCTGTACTCGGCGCGCGCGGGCGTGCTGTCCAAGCAGGGCGACTTCGCCGCCGCCGTCCGGTTCCTCATCGGCGCTTCCGCCACCCTGGCCCACCAGCACCGGGAGCGGCTGCACACGCACACCATGTTCCTGGCCCACCAGTTGCGGGACCCGGCCGTCTCCGCCGAGGTCGCCGCGATGCTCGCCGACAGCGGCGACGAGCTGAGCCGGGTGCTGTGGGAAACCCTCGCCATGCAGAACCAGGACCGCTGGGCCGACGCGGCCCGGATCGCCGGGGACCTGCGGCGCGCCCACGGCTTCAACGCCACCCTCGCGGGCCAGGAGGTGTTCAGCCTGCTCTGCACCGGCGAACACGCCGAGGCGGTCGAGATCGCCGCCAACTTCACCCACCGCGAGGCCACCGCCGAACTCGCCAACTGGCTCAACGCGACGACCTTGATCGTCGCCGGACGCCCCGACCTCGCGCACGGCTTCCTCGCCGAATGCCTGCGCCGCGAGCTGACGGCGGCGGAGAAGGACAACCCGCTCTTATGGGTCCAGATCTGGAAAGTCGTGCCGCCGGGCATCCAGCCCCACCCCGCGTTCTACTTCCCCCGCCTGCCCCGAGTCCTCACCGGCCTCGACACCGACCTGGTGATCTCCGCACCGCCTCCCGCCGCCTAGGCGCGCTGTCCCGTCCGTTCGCCTCGTTGGCCGCTTCTCAGCGCCGGGTGGAGTTCTGGCTCGCGTCACGCCGATAGGTGTAGACGACGAGGCCCTTGCTGATCTCGGCCACCTTGTCGTACAGGCCGCGCGCCGGGGAGTCGTCCAGCGCGTTCCAGTAGAGGCGCGGAAAGCCCTGTTCCCCGGCGTCGCGGGCCACCCACGTGATCATCGCTGTCGCGGCGCCCCGCCTTCGCGCGTCCGCGGCCACGAACAGGTCCGCCAGATAGCACCTCCCGGCACCCCAGATGCCCGCGTGGAACACGTAGTGCGCGATCCCGACCATCCTGCCGTCCAGCCGCGCGGCGATTCCGCGCGCCTGCTCGCCGTCGAGCAGGCGTCGCCAGGTCTGGTCGTAGGCGTCGTCGCCGCGTTCGACCGCGGAGTGCGCGTCGTACCCCCGGGCGAGCACTTCCCAGTGGGCACGATCGGATTCGGTCAGGAAGCTGATCTCCGCCATGGCCCCATCCTGTCCCACAGCCGGTCGGTGGTGGGCCGGTGTGGGGAAGGCGGTCAGCAGCGGTCCGGCTAGTGCGGGTCGGTGTGCAGCCAGGGCGCGCGGATCACCTGGATGTCCTTGGCCAGGCCGTGCACATGCAGGCCGTCGGTGTCCACGCGCAGCGAGACGCGGCTCCCGCCGAGGGGGACGTCGTCGATGAGGAAGTATCCCAGCGACGCGGGCACCGCGGGGTCGATCCACACCCGCCCGTCCGGCACGTGCGGCTCGACCCGCAGCAGGGTGCGCAGCAGGTGGACCGGGGCGGCCGACGCCCACGCCTGCGGTGAGCACGAGGTCGGGTAGGGCACCGGGCGGTAGTACTCGGCGCGGTCGAACCCGCACATGAGTTCCGGCAGCCGACCGCCGAACTCCTTGGCCGCGTCGAAGATGGCCGCGGCGACCCGCTGGGCGTGCTCGACGAACCCGTAGCGCATCAGCCCGGCCGCGACGATGGCGTTGTCGTGCGGCCACACCGAGCCGTTGTGGTAGCTCATCGGGTTGTAGGCGCCCATGTCCGCGGACAGCGTGCGCACGCCCCAGCCGGAGAACATCGCCGGGGAGAGCAGGTGGTCGGCGACCGCGGCCGCCTTGTCCGCGTCCACGATGCCCGTCCACAGGCAGTGCCCGATGTTGGAGGTCAGCGCGTCGATCGGGGTCTTGTCCCGGTCCAGGCCCAGCGCGAACCAGCCCTTGTCCGGCAGCCAGAACCGCTCGTTGAACGCCTGCTTCAGCTTCGCCGCGCGCTCGCGCCAGTGCCCGGCGCGCTCGGTGTCGCCGACGCCCTCGGCCATGTTCGCCCGCGCCAGGTAGGCGCCGTAGACGTACGCCTGCACCTCGCACAGCGCGATCGGGGCGGTGGCGATGCGCCCGTCGGCGAAGTTCACCCCGTCCCAGGAGTCCTTCCACCCCTGGTTGACCAGGCCGCGGTCGGTGCCGCGCTCGTACTCGACGAAGCCGTCGCCGTCGCTGTCGCCGTGCCGCTCGACCCAGTCCAGGGCGCGGTCGGCGTGCGGGAGCAGCGCCTCGACGTGGTCGCGTCCGATGCCCCACAGGTGCAACTCGCCCATGAGCAGCACGAACAGCGGGGTCGCGTCGGCGGTGCCGTAGTAGGCGTTGCTGCCGCCGAGGGCGAGCGAGGCGTCCGCGCCGAACCGCATCTCGTGCACGATCCGGCCGGGCTGCTCCTCGCTGTGCCGCTCGGTGCGGCTGCCCTGGTAGCGGGCCAGGGTGCGCAGGGTGCCCAGGGCCAGCACCGGGTCGACCGACATCGCCATGAGCGAGGCCAGGATGGAGTCGCGGCCGAACAGCGTCATGAACCAGGGCGCGCCCGCGGCCACCACTTCCTCGTCCGGGCGCTCCGGGTCCACGATCCGCAGCGCCCCGAGGTCCTGGCGGCTGCGCTGCAGCGTGCGGGCCAGGCCCACGTTGTCCGCCCACCGGACGACCGGGCCGCTGCGCCGCCACTGCTTGGCCCGCACCATCGGCACGGACTCGGTGACCGGGCGCTCGGTGGGGAACAGCGCGGGCCACTCCACCCCGTCCACGGTCGGGTGCACCAGGATGCTGGTCTGCCACGACTCCCGGGGTCCGACGATCGCCCGGAACAGCAGCCGGTCGGCCCGCGCCTCCGCGCCGTGCGCGCTGATCCGCACGCCGCGGCACTGGTCGCGCAGCCGCCGCCGCATCCGCATCTCGCCTGCCTCGACGTCGATGCTGTACTCGCCCGCGGAGCGGACCCGGCCTTCCTTGACCTCGAACAGGTCGGCGAAGTCGGCGCCGATCTCGACCGACAGCCAGATCTCGGCCGTGCGCTGCCCCAGGTTGCGCAACTCGATGTCCTCGCGCATCCCGGTGCCGACGTAGCGGTCCCGGTGCACCAGCAGGCTGGCCTCGCCGATGTCGTGGTCGAGGTGGGCGCGGCCGAGGAACGTCGCGTGGAACGGGTTGGGCGTCATCGTGGTGATCGGCTCCACCGGCCGGTCGTTGAGCCGGACGTGCCAGGTCGAGATCACCCGGGTGTCCCGGAAGAAGACGCCCTGCGCCGCGTCGGTCGCCATCTCGCCGTCGCCGCCGCAGACGCAGAACGAGGTGCCCTGGACCAGGGTGACCGTGCCGTTGCCCAGTGCGGCGGGTTCCCCGTCGAAGGCCCACCCACTGCTCACCGCGACCACCTGCCGTCCGCGTGTCGTGTCACCCGGTCCCGTCCCAGCATCCCCGCGTTGCCCTAGATCCTCAACACTTCCCCGATGGTGCGCACGCGGTGAACGACGCAGAGTGCGCGCGGATTCCCTCGCCCGGCACTGTCCACACACGATGGTGGGTCTTACCGCTGCGTCGTCGGGGTACTCGAGTCACCATCGAGGAAGGAGTCGGCAAATGGAGAGTCGACCGCTGCGGATCGCGATGATCGCGCCGCCGTGGCTGGAACTCCCGCCGCGCGCGTACGGCGGGATCGAGAGCGTGTGCGCTGACCTCGTCGACGCCCTGGTCGACCGGGGGCACCAGGTCACCCTGGTCGCCCCCGGCCGGAACCGGACGAAGGCGACCCTGGTCAACACCTACCGCGAACCGCAGCAAGAGCGGTTCTGCCAGGTCGCGCCGGATGTGGTGCACGCCGTGGCGGTGCAGAGGTTATTGCCCGACCTCGACGTCGACATCGTGCACGACCACACCATGACCGGACCCCTGCTCGCGGGCAAGTGCCCGGTGCCGACCGTGGTCACCGTGCACGGCCCGGTCACCAACGAGCTCAGGGACTACTACACCCACATCGGGGCCGACGTGAGCCTGGTCGCCATCTCGACGGCGCAGTGCCGGGCCCGGCCGGACCTGCCCTGGGCGGGCATGGTGCACAACGCCGTGCACCTGGACGCCATCCCGTTCCGCGCGGACAAGGAGGACTACGTGGTCTTCCTCGGCCGCGCCAACCCGGACAAGGGCGCGCCACTGGCCATCCAGGCCGCCCGCGCCGCGGGCCTGCGCATCGTCCTGGCGGGCAAATGCGGCGAGTCGAACGAGAAGCGCTACTTCGCCCGCGAGGTGGAACCGCTGCTCGGCCCGGACGCGGAGTGGATCGGCGAGGTCGACCACGAGGCCAAGACCCGCCTGCTCGGCGGGGCCCGCGCCCTGCTGTTCCCGATCCGCTGGGAGGAGCCCTTCGGCATGGTGATGATCGAGGCGATGGCGTGCGGCACCCCGGTGGTGGCGCTGCGCCGGGGCTCGGTCCCCGAGGTCGTCACCCACGGCGAGACGGGCCTGATCTGCGACTCACCGGACGACCTGCCCGCCGCCCTGCGCGACGTGGACCGAATCGACCCGGCCCGCTGCCGCCAAGAGGTGGCGGACAGGTTCACCGCGGACACCATGGCCGAGGGCTACCTGAGGGTCTACCGCTCGGTCCTGCGCGACCGACAAGCGGTCCCGGCCCCCCGCCTCGCCCCGGCCACCATCGCGGCGACGTGATCCGGTTCGCGGAGCACCACCTGACCGCCCGACCGCGGTGAGACCGGGCGGTCAGGTGCGCACCAGCCCTGGACCCGATCTCCGCCTGCTCGTCCGATCGACAGTCCTGTGGTGCACTAGGGCGGCGGTGTCGGCACTCGACAACTGATCCGCAAGCCAAGGTGTGCGTGGGCCAAGGGGGCCAGCGATCGTCTCGTGATCGGCGGTGCCGTGCAACAGGGGCACCTACGCCACGAGGGGCTTCGCGCGCGAAGCCCCTCGTGGCGTAAGCGGGGGGGTGGTCGGACTCTGCCGACAACCTGGTTATCGGCGGCGATCGCGCGGGTCATGATCGCCCGATCGGGTGAGATCGCGGGGTTGTCGATCTTGCCCCGGATGGGGGGTCACTCGAAGGCGGGGCCGTCCTTGCCCGGCGCTCGGTGCGGTGGCCATCGTGGGTGGGTCTGATCCCTCGAACCTGGAGTCCGCTCATGGCGACGCCCATCCGGCTCGTGTCGCGCCGAACCCGTAGCACCCTGCCCGACATGCCGACCGTGGGGTCGACCTATGTGGTGCTGTCCGACCTGTTCGACGACCGCGGCGATGCGGCGGGGCGGGGGTTCGCGACGTGCTCGATTGTCGACGTCACCGCGGCGGGGCCGGTCGTCGCGGCGACGATGGTGTTGCGGCTGGCCGACGGGGAGATCCACTACCAGCGGGTCTTCGACCGGTTCGGCGCGTATCCGCGGTCGGGGACGGGGGCGATCCTGGGCGGCACGGGCGCCTACCGGGACGTGCTCGGCGAGGTGGAGGCCACGTGGCCGGACGCGGACCAGGTGGATGTGGTGATCCATCAGGTGGCCGGGGCGAGGGGGTGACGGGGCCCGCACCCCGCTGGGTCCGGGTCGTGGCCGCCCTGGCCGGGTCGGCCTACCTGGTCCAGGGCGTCTGGGCGGTGGCCCACCCGCGGTCTTTCGCCGACCTGGTCGCCACCTTCCCGCCGTACAACGCGCACTACCTGCACGACAACGGCGCCTTCGCCGCCGGCGTCGGGGTGTGCGTGCTCACCGCGCTGGTCTGGGCCGACGCGCTGGGGGCGGCGCTGGCGGGCGCGGCGGCGGCGTCGGTTCTGCACCTGGTCAACCACATCACCGACGCCCACCTCGGCGGGTCGCCGTCCGACCTGGTCGGCCTGGGGGCGATGGCGGCGCTGACCACCGCGGCGCTGATCGCGGCGGCGCTCACGCGGCGTGCGCGCGGGCGCGGCGCAGCGCCAGGTCGAACACCCGCTCCCGCATCTCGGAGCCGCGCTGGGTGACCAGGAAGTGGCCCCCGCCGGGCAGGTGGACGAGGTGGAACCCGGCCGTGGTGTGCTCGCGCCACGCGGCGAGCTGGGCCGGGGTGACCAGCGGGTCGCTGGTGCCGCCGAAGGCGTGCAGCGGGATCGGGAGCGGGACGATCTCCCGGCGCCGGTCGCTGGCGCAGACCCGCAGGTCGTCCTTGACCACGGCCAGCAGCGGCCCCAGCCAGTCCGGGCGGCGCAACAGCTCCGGGCGCAGGCCGTCGATGTCGCACAGGTGGGTGGCCAAGTCCACATCGGACACCTCGTCGACGGCGATCCGCACCGGGTCGAGATGCGGGGCGACATAAGAGGCGACCGCCAGCGCCTCGGGCGCGCGCAGGCCGAGTTCGAGCCTGCGGTGCGCCACCCGGTAGGCGACCAGCGCGCCCATGCTGTGCCCGAAGAACACGTGCGGACCCGCGAGGACCGGCGCGAGCTCCGGCAGCAGCGCCTCGACCAGCGTGTCCAGATCCGTGTGCCGCGGCTCGCCCATCCGGCTCTCCCGGCCGGGCAGCTGCACGGCGTGCACGGCGAGTTCGGGCCCGGCGTGCTTGCGCCACTCGCGGAACACCGAGGCCGTCCCGCCAGCGTGGTGGAAGCAGACCAGCGTCACCGGGGCAGGCCCGGTCGAGTCTGAAGCGGTGGAATCCGGTCTGGTCGGGGAAAACGCGGCGGTGTTCGGCGCGGTCCGGGTGGTCGCGGCCGGGGTGGTCGCGGTGGGAGTCGAGGTGGCCGCGGTGGTGGGACTCGGAGTGGTGGGACTCGCGGTGGCGCGGCTCGGGATGATGGGACTCGGGATGATGGGACTCGGGGTGGTGGGGGTCGGTGTGGTCAGCACGGTCATCGGGCCTTTCTGGCGGGTGACAGGGCGCGGCGGGCGGCGCGCAGGCGGAGCGCGGCGCCGAGGACGGCGGTAGGGACGCCCTTGCCGGGGCGCCGGGACAGCAGCGACCGGATGATCCACAGCTTGGTGTCGGTCAGGTGCGCGGGGGAGCCGTGCACGTCGTCGAACTCGACTCGGGAGAAGCGCGGGAGGGCGGCGGCGAGCAGGGCGCTGTCGGCGGCGGGGACGATCTCGTCGCGCCCGCTCACCACGTAGCCGACCGGGATGTCGACGCGGGCCAGTTCCTCGTCGGTGAGCGCGAAGCCCGCGAGGGCGTCGGGCAGCGCGGCGCGGGGCAGGCCGGTGACGTGCGCGAGGGTCCGCTTCGTGGTCTCCGGAACCGTTTCCCACCAGTCCGAGTCGGTGAAGAACTCGCGGACCGGGGCGCCGACGGTGAGCACGCTGCGCACCCTGGGGTCGCGGGCCGCCCAGTGCAGGGCCATGGTGCCGCCGAAGCTGAACGCGACGGTGTGGACGCCCTCGTACGGGGTCAGCTCGGCCACCGCGTCGGCGAGGTCGGCGAGCATCAGGTGGCTGTCGGGCTGGTAGCGCAGCGGGTTCTCGCCGACGCCGGGCATCTCGGCGACCACGACGGCCATGCCGAGTCGGCGGGCCGCCACGAGGAACTGCGCCCACTGCTCCTTGACGCTCACGATCCCGCCCATGATGAGCAGCAAGGGTTTGCGCGCGGTGGTGTCCAGCCCGCTCGCCCACACCGGCACGGTTTCGCCGAGCACGCGCAGGTTCCGCCGTTCGATGCCCGGCTGCCCGGCGCGCCACTGGTCGAACGCGGCGACGCACTTCGCCGCCGCCGCGCGCTGTCCTTCGGTGTCGGGGTAAGGGAAGCGCGCCAGGTTGTAGCGGCGGCACGCGCCGAGCGGGTCGCCTTCGGCCAGCGCCGCGTCGCCCGCCGAGGTCCACGCGACCGACCAGGAGCCCGGGCCGTCGTCGCCGAGCCTGCCCCCGGCGGCGATGATCGCCCCGGCCCGCGCGGGCGTCATGCCCTGGGCGCGGGCGTGCAGCAGCACGAGGTCGGCCACCTCGTCCGCATAGGACAGTGTCATCCCGGTCACCATTTCGCCTTCCCTTCCACGGCGGATTCCACCGCTGTCGTGATCCGATACCGGTCCGCCACGATCGCGCTGCGCACCCGCCAGCCCGCGGGCGGGTGGGCAGCCTGGATAATCCGGAAGTCCAGGGCCAGCCCCTCGCCGCTGGCCTTGGCCAGCGCCTCTTTCGCCGTCCACAGCCACACCATGTCCTCAGTGGACAGATCGGTTTCGCTCGGATGGCAGGCTCGGGCGACAAAGGCGGGCGTGCGCAGCGGCCGGTCGCGGACCTCGACGTCCACACCGACGCGCCCGGCCCGCGACAGCGCGGTCACCAGCACGTCCCCGGTGTGTGCCAGACTGACGTCCACTGCGGACTCGCCGGTCAGCGAAGGCCGCCCGCGCGGGTCTTTGGCCAGTCGCACGGGCCGCCCCAAAGCCGCCTCCGCCACCGCTTGCGCCATCGCCCGCGACGCGACCAGCCTGCGCCGGAACGCGACCCTCGTGGACCGCTGGTAGCGGGCGAGGTCGTCGCCGAGCAGGTCGCGGGCGTCAGACGGCGTGCGGCTCCACGGTTCCACGCTCGCCCACACGGTGATCGTCGCGCCCTCGGCCAGCCGGGGGACCGTCGGTGCGAGCAGGCCCGGTGTCACGGGGCCGAACGGATCGGGGCACATCGGCGGCCTCCAGCGTCTTCTTCAACTCGCCCATGACCTCGGCGGCGAGGGCGCCGTCGATCATCCGGTGGTCGAAGGTGACCGACAGCGGCAGCAGCGGCCGCACAGTCACCGCGCCGTCCACAGCCACCGGGGTCGGCGTGATCCGGCCCAGTCCCACGGTGAGCGTCGTGCCGCCATAGGAGAAGAACCGGCGCACCGGCTGGTGCCCGAGCGAGGTCAGCGCGACCGTGCCCATCCGCAGCCGCCGCCCGCGCGGCCCGGTGGCCAGCCGGAACGCGAGCCTGCCCACCGGAACCGGCAGCTTCTGCAGCTTGCGAACCCCGTCCAGCTCATGGATCTGCTCGATCGGGGTGTCACGGAGCCGGTCCACGGCATTCTGCAGGTGGTCGATCGTGCACCCGTCCACATCGGGCAGGACCACCGACAGCACCGCCCGGGTGCCGTCGACTTCCTTGTCCAGCGTCAGTTTCACGTCCACGCTCGCGTGCGTCGCGGCGCGGGGGCGCAGCGACCCGGCGAACGCGGCGTTGGCCTCCGGGTAGCGCGGCAGGACCTGGCCGAGCGCGTGCATGACGTAGGCGACGACCGAGTACCGGCGGGCGACCGCGCGGTGCGCGAGCAGCGCGGTCGCGTCGACCTCGGTGTCCAGGTAGACCGGGCTGGCCGCGGCCGCGAAGCGCAGGAAGTGCAGCGTCTGCCTGCGCCCCGGCGGAATCGGCGCGATCGAAGGCTTTGTCACGCCGCCGCCACGGCTCGGTGCAGGTCGCCCAGGGACTTGGTGCTCAGCAGCTCGGCGACCCGCAGGGTGATGCCGCGCTCGGTCTCCAGCGCGGAGAGCACCTTGAGCAGGTGCACGGAGTCCCAGCCGGGCAGGTCGTCGAACCCGGTCGCGAGGTCGGCCACGGTCAGCGGCAGGCCGCTCTCGGCCCCGACCAGGTCGATGAACTCGGTTTCGGTCATCTTCTGTGCTCCTGGATGGCTCGTGGAATCAGTCGGTGGCTTCGGGCACGCGCAGGTCGACGTGCGGCACGGCGGGCGGCAGGGTCAGCAAGTCGTGCGTGAACAGACCAGCGTCCGCTATGGACGGTTGGAAACCGTTCTTCGGGTAGAACTCCGCCACGGCGCCGTTCTTGGCGGTCGGCCGGTACTCGGCGGTCACCGCCGTCGCCCCGGACTCGCGGGCGCGGGCGAGCAGCGCGTGCACCACGGCGTCCTCGACGCCGCGGGCAAGCACTCGGCAGGACAGCAGGAAGTTGTCGATGTGACAGGCGCCCTCGGTCCGGGTGAGGAAGACCGCGCCGACGACGCCGTGCTCGCCGAAGCGGTCGGCGCAGCGCACCCCGAACACCTCGCGGCCCGGGTCGGCGAGCGCGGCGGTGACCGCGGCGACGTCGAGCCGGATGGTGGTGAGGTTGAACTGGTTGGTGCGCTGGGTGATCTGCGAGATACGGCCGATTTCGGCTTCGCTGGGCCGGAACAGCTCGACGGTGGTGCCGAGCTGGGCCAGGTACTCGGCCAGCGACTCGGTGCGCTCGCGGAACTCCAGCCGCTTGCGCTCGGTGCGGTAGCGCTCGCCGCGCGCCCGGTCCTCGTCGGTGACCCGCTGGGTGGTGAACCAGCCGTCGGCGAGCAGGGCGTGCAGGTGCAGGGCTGGTTCGTCGGCGTCGACGGCGATCACCGGCACCTCGGGCACGGTCGCCCGGACCAGGCCGCGCTCACTCGCCGAGTCGTCGATGAACACCAGGCTGTCCACGCCGATGTTGAGCTGCTCGGCGATCTGGCGCAGGTTGTCCGGCTTCGCGCCCCAGTTCGCCACTAACGCCACCAAGTCGTCTTCGCGCAGCGTCAGGTCGGGGTTGTCGCGCAGGGCCGCGCGCACCCGGTCCTCGTCGTTCTTGCTGCACACCGCGAGCAGCAACCCTTGCGCGGCAAGCTGTTTGGCCGCCTTCTGCACGGCGGTGAACGCCTCGCCGACCGGGCCGTCCCCGGTGACGATCCCGGTCGGCCCGTCCTCGGCCAGCACACCGCCCCAGGTCGTGCCGTCCAGGTCGAGCACGAGGCACTTGCTGGTGCGCCCGCGCAGCGCCCGCGCCACGTGCCCGATCTCGCGGGCCAGCGCGGCGAGCACGTCGTCGGAGAACTGGACCTTGGTGTAGGCGGCCATGCGCGGGTCCAACAGCGGCCCCGCGACGCCGACCAGCGGTTCCAGGTCGAGCACGAACACCCCGGCGTGGTCGACGGCCAGCCGCAGCAGCCGGGCCTCGAACTCGCGCCAGGCGATGCCCAGCAGCGCCCGCGAGCGCAGGTCCACGATCTGCGCCGCCCAGTGCCGGGGCAGCGGCACGGTGGTGAGCACCAGCGCCCCGGCGTGGTCGCGCCGGTAGGCCCCGGTCAGCGCCTCGACCGACTCGGCGTGCTCGGCCAGCGCGGCGGCGACGTCCTCGACCGTCCACGGCGTGGAGAGCGCGCCGAACACCTCGTCGGCGTCGAGCACGCACACGGTGAGGTCCGGTTCAGTGCCGAACAACGGGTTCGCCGGGTCGCGCAGCTCCATGGCGTGCTGCCGGTATCCGCCGAGCCGCACGTCCGGGACGAACCCGTGCCGCGCGAGCTGCGCGGTCAGCGGGGCCTGGATCGGTTGCAGCGCCGAGCTTCCGGTGACCGCGACGGTGAACCGGGCCAGCGCCGGGTCCACGTCTGATATGTCCACTCTGGACAGAACCGCGCCCGCGCGGCGCAGCCCGGTGTCATCGAGCCCGGCGAGCAGGCCGGGCACTTCCCGGTAGCGCGCGGCCAGCTCGCCGGTGGTGTGCAGGTCCCGCAGGACGGTGTGGCTCATCTTCCCTCCAGGGTGAAGCCGCCCTTGAGCCACTTGCTGGACTCGATGGCGACCGCGACCGCCCGGTGGCCGGGGCCAAGCCGCGGCGCCAGGGCGTCGAGTTGCAGGAACGGCAGCGCGTTGCCGTTGTTGCCGGTCTCGGCGACGCAGCTCACCTCGGTCGCGCCGTCCACAGCCAATTCCTTGACGATGCGCTGCGTCATCCGGCCGGAAAGCTGCGGCGGCAACAGGAACGACACCGAACTGGAGTCCCAGCCCGCCCGGTCGAGCAGTTCGTGCAGCACCTCGACAGCCATCCCGGGCACCCGCTCCTCAATCGCCTTGTAGTCCTCGGCGACCGACCGCGCCCCCTCGGGCTGCCCCGTCTCGCCCCACCAGTGGATGACCTGCGCGGGGTCGCGGCCGAGGCCGGTGAAGCGGTTGAGCACGCTGGTGAGCCGCATCGGCGCGCCTTCGTCGTCCGCGGAGAGCACCGCGGCGCCCGCGCCGTCGCCGAAGAGCACGTAGTTGATCAGCTCGCCGGGCGGGGTGGCGCTGGTGTCCCGGTCGAGCACCAGGTGCTTGGCGCACACGTCGCCGCCGATGACCAGGCCGGTGCGGCGGTCCTCGTCGAGCAGCCGCGCGCCGATGTCGAGCGCCTGCACCGCGCCCGCGCAGCCGGACTGCAACTGGTAGGTGGCCACCTGGTCGATGCCGAGCCGGTCGGCGACCAGGTTGACCGTCGCGGGCATCAGCATGTCCGGGGTGGCGGTGCCGAGCACCAGGAAGTCGATGTCGGCCGCCTCGACGCCCGCCCGGCTCATCGCCTGCGCTGCCGCGGCCGAGGCGAGGTCGGCCAGGGTGTGCGTCTGCTCCCCGGTCTCCAGGTCGACGGCGAAATGCCGGGTCCGGGTGCCGACGAACAGCTCCACCCACTGCGCGTTCGTGCCGAACCGCCGCGCCATGGCGTCGTTGTCGACCGGGTCGCCCGGCAGCGCCGCCCCGGTCGCCAGGATGAATGTGTCGGTGTTCATCGCCTGCTCACCGCTTGCCTTCCTGCGAGACTTCGGCCGCGAACGCCAGCAGCTCGCCGACGGTCGTGACCCGGGGGAGGAGTTCTTCGACCGGGATCGGCTCGGTGAGCCGCAGCACCTCGGTCAGCTGGTCGCCCAGCTGCATCACCATGATCGAGTCGAAGCCCAGGTCCTCGTGCAGCTTCGCCTCGGGCGCCAGGTCGGCGACCGCGTAGTCGCCGATCTCGGCGACCGCGGCCAGCACGGCGTCGACCGGGCCGTCGCCCAGTCGCCGAACCGGGCGCTCGGACCGCGGGGACACCTGGTCCTCGGTGACCGTCTTCTCGGTGACCACCGAGGCGGTGTTTCCCCGCACGGTCGCCGCGCTGGCCCAGAACCGCTCGGTGTCGGCGAAGACGTAGCCGGGCAGCCTGCGCGGGACGCGCTGGCCGTCGCGGTAGAGCCGGTCCCAGTCCAGGTCCATGCCGTCGCTGTAGAGCGTGGCCAGCGTCGCGGCGAACTCCGCGCCGGTCGCCGCCGCGCCCGGGACCGGCACCAGCCGCTTCGCCCCGCCGGTCAGCCCGGCGCGGACGGCCAGGCCGAGCAGCACGCCGCGCGGCCCGATCTCCACCAGGTGCGTCGGCTCCCGCCGGGCCAGCGCCGCCATCGCGTCGGCGAAGCGCACCGGCGCGGTGATCTGCTCGACCCAGTACGCCGGGTCCAGCTCGTCGCCCGCCGCGAACCGGCCGCGCACCGTCGAGGCGAACGCAGCGGTGGCAGGCCGGGGAGCAGCGATGCCGCTGAACGCCCGGTCGCCGAAATCCCGGGCGGCCTGCGTCATCAGCGGGGAGTGGAAGCCATGGGAGACAACGAGTTCGGTCACCTTGCGGCCGGACTCGGCGAGGGCGGCCGCGATCCGACGCGCGCCGCCCGCGTCGCCGGAGAGCACGACGCTGTCCGGGCCGTTGACGGCCGCGATCGACACCAGCGGCTCGGCCGCCACCAGGTCGGCGACCTCGTCCGCGCCCGCCCGCACGGCGATCATGGCCCCGCCCGGCGGCAGCGCCTGCATCAGCGCGCCCCGGGTGGCGATCATGGCCGCTGCCTCCGCCAGGGTCAGCACCCCGGTCGCGCAGGCCGCGGCGAACTCGCCGACGCTGTGGCCCAGCACCGCGTCCGGGCGCACGCCCAGGTCGGCCAGCGCCGCGGCGAGCGCGTACTGGAGCGCGAACAGGGCGGGCTGGGTCAGCGCGGTGGCGTCCACGCCGAGGCCGTCGCGCTCCTTGCCATCCAAGGCGATTGCGCTGATCGAGACGCCCAAGTGCGGGCGCAGCGCGGCGTCCGCCTCGGCCAGCCGGTCGCGGAACGGCGGGCACGCCGCGCGCAGCGCCGCGCCCATCCCGGCGAACTGGGAGCCCTGGCCGGTGAACAGGAACGCGACCTTCGGCTTGCCCCGCTGCTCGGTGGGAATCGAGTCGCGCAACAGCCCGCGCAACTCGGCCCGCGCCTGGGCCACCGAGGTCGCCGCGAGCGCGACCCGCTGCCGCAGCCCCGACTTCACCCGGTTCGTGCTGTGGCACAGCTGCCCCAGCCGCTCGTCCGGCTGCCCCTCCACGGCCTCGGCGAGCGCCGCGATGTTGCGCCGCAGCGCGGCGGCGGTGTTCGCCGACACGGTGAGGACCCCGACGCCGCCCGGCTCGGCGGGCCGCCGCACCACCGGCGCGCTGGCGAGCACGACGTGCGCGTTGGTGCCGCCGAGCCCGAAGCTGCTGACCGCCCCGCGGACGGTTCCGTTGGCGCCCTTGGGAAGCCGGACCGCGCCGCGCGCCAGCCGCAGCCCCTGCTCGGCGAGCTTGAGCCGGGGACTCTCGGTCTCGCTGTGCAGCGTCGGCGGCAGCACCCGGCGGTCCAGCGCCAGGCACGCCTTGATCAGCCCGGCGATCCCAGCCGCGCCCTCGGCGTGCCCGATGTTGCCCTTCACCGAGCCCAGCAGGCACGGCTGCGGGCGCGGCCCGCCGTGCACCGCGCCCAGCGCCTTGACCTCGATCATGTCGCCCAGCGTCGTGCCGGTGCCGTGGCCCTCGACGAAGGCGATGTCCCGCGGCCGCACCCCCGCCCGCGCGTAGGCGGCGGTGAGCACGCTCTCCTGCGACCACCGGCTCGGCGCGGTGATGCCGTTGCTGCGCCCGTCCTGGTTGACCGCGCTGCCCTCGATGACCGCGTACACCGGCTGCCGGTCGGCCAGCGCGTCCGACAGCCGCCGCAGCACCACCACGCCGACGCCCTCGCCGCGGCCGATGCCGTCGGCCGCCCCGCTGAACGGCTTGCACCGGCCGTCCGGCGCGGACAGCCCCGCCTGGGTGTAGAAGATCGACAGCGCCGGGGTGAGCATCAGGTTGACCCCGGCGACGATCGCCTGGTCGCAGTCGCCCGCCCGGATCGCGTTCGCGGCCAGGTGAGTGGCCACCAGCGACGACGAGCACGCCGTGTCCACGGCGGTGCTGGGGCCGCGCAGGTCGAGGTGGTAGGAGACCCGGTTGGCGGCCATGCAGTAGCCGTTGCCCGACCCGCGGTGCGCGGTCAGGCCCGGGTAGTCCGACAGGTGCAGCGTCGCCCACTCGCTGGACATCATCCCGACGAACACGCCCGTCGCGCTGCCCGCCAGCGCCCCAGGGGCGACCCCGGAGTCCTCCACCGCGCGCCAAGCCGCCTGCAACAGCATCCGCTGCTGCGGGTCCATCGCGGCCGCCTCGCGGGGCGAGACGCCGAAGAACTCGAAGTCGAACGCGTCCGGGTCGGACATGAAGGCCCCGAACCGGGTGTTGACCCGCCCGGCGCCCCCGGCCGCGTCGTGGAAGGCCGCGCCGTCCCAGCGCGGCGCGGGCACCTCGGACACGCCGTGCTCGCCGCGGACCAGCATGTCCCAGAACGCGTCCTTGTCCCCCGCCCCGGGGAACCGGCAGTCGATCCCGACCACCGCGATGTGCTCCGACCCGGTCGTCATCAGGTGGCCGCCGGACGCTCGATCTCGGCGCGCAGGTACGCGGCCATCGCGTTGACCGTCGGGTAGTCCCAGGCCAGCGTCGGCTCGACCACCAGGGTGAGGGTGTCCTCGATGTCGCCGCACAGGCTCAGCGCGTAGACCGAGTCCAGGCCGTACTCGGCCAGCGGCAGGTCCCGGTCGATCGCGTCGGCGGTGGTGTCCAGGTACGCCGCGACCCGGCCCGCGAGCCACTCGGCCAGGTCGGCGGGGATGGGCGCGATGGTGGCGGCGTCGGTGGAAGTCCCGGGAGTGGGCATGAGAGGCGTCCTTCTGTGTTCGAGGGCTGATTTCGGTCACGGGGCCAGGGATCGGTGGACAAGGTCGCGGTCGAGGCAGAAACCGACGCCGCTGGCGGCGCGGTCCACGAGGTCGCCGAAGAGCGCTTCCTCGGCGTCGGGGCGGAACACGGGCAGCGCGGCCGAGGGGCGCAGCCGTTCGGCGAGCCGGTCGAGCGCGAGTTCGGCCCAGCCCTCCGGTGCGTCGCCGTGCCGCGCTTGGCCGAGAACCGCGGCGGCGGCGAGCAGCAGCGCGTACCGCTCGGTCAGCGCGAGCGCCGCCGGGCCTGCCGCGACGCCCGTTTCCCGCGGGGACATGGCCGCCGCCGCGTCGGTCAGCGCGGCGAGTTCGGCGGCGATGGCGGGCGGTGTGCCGTCGTCGCGCAGGACCGCCAGCAGCGGGTCGCCCGCGGGGGCGAACAGGCGCAGCTTCGCCAGATCGAGTTCGGGCAGCGGGGCGGCGGTGTCGAACACCGCGGCGGGCGCGGCGTCGCCGGTCCCGCGCAGCAGCCGGGGAAGCTGCGGCAGGATCGTGAGCTGGCAGGACACCCCGCCCGCGTGGCCGATGCCCAGCGGCGGCAGGTCGCGCATGTGCTTGCCGAACCCCGCGTACTCGCCTTCGCGCAGGTAGAAGCGGGCGCCGAGGATCACCGACAGGGCGTTCATGGCGTCTTCGAGCAGCAGCGGGACCAGGTACTTCGCCGCCGCCGCGCAGGCGCTCGCGCTGGCGGGCAGCACGTGCAGCGCCCGGGTCACCGCGGTCACCATGGCGTCCGCGGTGAGCAGGTCGGCGTACGCGCCTGCCAGCGTCGAGCGGGCGTGCGGCAACTCGGCGACGGTCCGGCCGTAGAGCCTGCGGTCCAAAGCGAACCGCAGCACTCCGAACAGGCCCGCGTCCAGGATTCCCAGCCCCGCGCCCGCCATCACCGCGCGGCTGACCTGGAACGAGCGCAGCGCCAGGTCCGGGCCCGCGCCGACTTCGCCCACGAGAGCGCTGTCAGGGACCGCGCAGCCGTCGAACTCGAACCCGGCGAGCGCGCAGCCGCGCAGTCCCAGGGTGCGGTAGCGGGGGAGGCGGCGGAAGCGCTCCTGGTCGAGCCGGGTGAGGTCCACCAGCAGCAGGGAGTGGTCCCGGCCGCCGCCGCGCGTGTCGGTGCGGGCGAACAGGACCGCGGCGACCGCGCGGCCCGCGTTGTTGATGACTTCCTTGCGCCCGTTGAGGATCAGCGAGTCGCCGGTGCGGTTCGCGGAGAACTCGTTGCCCGTCAAGTCGTTGCCGCGCCCCAGCTCGTGGTAGCCCACGGAGACTTTCCCGTTGCCCAGCAGCGCGTCGGCGAGCCACTTGCGCTGGACGTCCGAGCCGCCCAGCCAGACGTTGAGCCCGGCCATGAACGAGGTGACCCCGTAGCCCAGCCCCAGCGCGGCGTCCCGCCGGAAAACCGGACGCAGCCTGCGAACCAGGGCGTCCACCTCGGTCAGTCGCCCGCCGAGCCGCTCGGGCACGAACTCGGCGTTGAGCCCGACCTCGTCCAGCACGGCCTCCGCACCGTCGGGCAGTTCGGCCCGCTCGTCGGCGGCGACGATCGCGGCGTGGCCGAACGGGTTCGCCTCGTCGTACGGGTCGCCGAACCGCTCTTCCAAGTCGTTTGCGCTGTCTTTCCTGCCGTGGGTGGTCATGCCGTTCGTGCTCACAGTCCAGCCTCCGCGAGTCGGACGTCGAACAGCGAGGGCAGCAGGCCCGCGCCCACCTGCTCGCGCAGCACCGCGAACGCGGTCTCGTACATGCTGTCCGGGGCCGGGGCGGACACCCCGACGGCGGCGAGCAGCCGGTCCAGGGCCAGCGTCGGCCATACCCCGTTCCGCCACAGCGCGGCGTTCGGGCCGGACGCGGCGGCGTCCCGGTTGCGCAGCCACAGCTGCACCACCTCGGCGGCGCCGAGGCAGGCCGCGAGCTTGCCCGCGAGGACGAACGACGACGTCGGCACGGCCACCGGAACCGAAGGCTGCGCGCGGATGACCGCGTACAGGTCGTCCAAAGTGGACAACAAGGTCCGCGCGGAAGCGGCCAGCGGAGCCAACCGGTCGTCGTGCGCGGCCAGCGCCTCGATCTCGGCGACCGCCGCGGGCAGGCCCAGCAGGAAACTGGACCCCCGACGCGGCAACAGCGACAGTCGCTCGTGCCGCGCCGGGGCGAGGGGGAGGGACACTGTCGCTGCGGCGCGGACGCCCTCGGCGTCCGGCTCCACCCCCTTGTCGGCCGTGCGCACCAGAATGGGGAACAGGTTGACCAGGGAATTGAGGTTCACCAGCGTGTTGCCGTCGAACAGCGACACGATCCGGTGGTCGCGCTCGACCTTGCCGAACGCCCCGTGCTCGTGCGCGTCGCGCAGCAGCGACCGCGCGCCGACGAGTCTGCGCAGCCGCGCGATCATCGCCTCGGTGCGGGTCGGCACCAGGTATTTCGCGGCCGCCGCCAGCACCGACATCTCGCCGGTGAGCGTCTGGACCGAGCGGGCGGAGACCACCGAGACCGCCTCGGCGAGCAGGTGGTCGGCGAACGCGGTGGCCAAGACCCGTCGTGCTGCGGGCAGGTCGGCGAGCCCGCGCCCGTAGAGCTCCCGGCCCAGCGCGAAGCGGGTCGCCACCCCCAGGGCGTGGTCACTCGCGCCCAGCGACAGCGCGCAGCACAGCGTCCGGGTGAGCTGAAGTCCTTTGAGGACACTCTCCAGGCCTGCGCCCGGTCCGCCGATCAGGTCGCCCGGCCCGAGCAGGGCGCCGTCGAACGCGACGCCGCTGATGTCCGCGCCCCGGATGCCGTGCGTGCGCTGCTTGGGCAGATGCCGGTAGGACTCCGTCGCCAGCGCGGACTTCTCCACGAAGAACACGCCGAACCCGCGCGGGCCGCCCCCGGCCGAGGTGCGGGCGAGCACGCACAGCGCCGCGCCCCGGGTGGCGTTGTTGATCAGCCACTTCTCGCCGTCGAGCAGGTAGCCGCCCGCCTCGGGCGTCGCGGTCACCTCGCCCGCCAGCAGGTCGCTGCCGTGCGCCCGCTCGGTCAGCGCCCAGCTCACCGGGACGCCCGCGCCGACCAGCGCGCCGACCCGCTCGGCCTGCGCCCGGGTCCCGCCCACCCACACGCTGACCGCGCCCAGGTAGGTCTTGCCGTGCGCGACCGCGACGGTCACATCTCGCCGGGCGACCATCCGCATCGTCTGGAGGCAATCCTGGTAGTCGGCGAGCCCGCCGCCGAACTCGACCGGGACGTAGTGCCGCGCCAGGCCGAACTCGTCCAGCGCGCGGCAGATCTCGGCCGGGAACTCGTCGGCGTCGTCCAGGTCCGCGCAGCGGGCGTAGGAGAACACCGCGGCCGGGTCGCCGGGGTCGCCCAGCGCCCGCTCCAGGCGCTCGGCGTCGGCGAAGGCGGAATACCTCATCGCACGGCCCCGGAAATCACGGCCCCGGAAACCTCAGTGGGCTTGGTGGTTTCAGCGGTCTCAGTGGTCTCGGCGGTCAGTTCCGGCGGTGTGGCCAGCTTGCCCGCGAGGAACTTCGAGCGCATCTCCCCGCGCCGGATCTTGCCGCTGGTGGTGCGCGCCACGCCGCCGCGCGGCAGCAGCACCAGTTCGGCGATGTGCACGTCGAACTCCGCGCGCACCTCGGCGCGGACGCTCGCCAGCAGGTCGGTGACCGGGGTGCCGTTGAGCGCGGACGCCTTGATCTCGTGCACCAGCACCAGCCGCTCGGGCCGCTCACCGACCACAAAGGACGCCCCGACCCCGGCCTGCAACGCGGGGTGCGCCCGGCGGGCGGTGTGCTCGATGTCGTGCGGATACAGGTTGCGGCCGTTGACGATCAGCATGTCCTTGAGCCGCCCGGTGACATACAGCTCGCCGTCGACCAGCGCGCCGATGTCACCGGTGCGCAGGTACCCCGGCTCGCCGTCGGCGACCGCGTTGAACGTCGCCTCGGTCAGCTCCGGCTGCTTCCAGTAGCCCGCCGCGACACTGTCCCCGCGCACCCAGATCTCGCCGGTCCGCCCATCCGGCAGCACCGTGTGGGTGTCCGGGTCGACGATGCGGATCTCGAACCCGAGCGTCGAGCCGCTGCCGACCAGGGCGCGCCCGCCCGGCGCGGCCGTCGCGACGATCTCGTTGCGCTCCAACGCCCTCGGATCGACCACAATGGACCGACGGCCGTCGCGGCTGCCGGTGACGAACAGCGTCGTCTCCGCAAGGCCGTAGCAGGGGAACACCGCATCGGGCCGCAGCCCGGCCGCGGCGAAGCGCTCGGTGAAGGCCTCGACGGTGTGCGCCTGGATCGGCTCGGAGCCGTTGAGGACCCAGCGGACCGAGGACAGGTCCAGGGTGGCCAGCTGCTCGTCGCTGATCCGCCGCACCGCGAGGTCGAAGGCGAAGTTCGGCGCGACGCCGATCGACGCGCGGTGCTCGCTGACCGCCCACAGCCACAGGTACGGGCGCTTGAGGAAGGTCATCGGCGACATGAACACCGAGGTCCCGCCCAGGTAGAGCGGGTGCAGCAGCTGCCCGATCAAACCCATGTCGTGGAACTGCGGCAGCCAGCCGCACACGGTGGTCTCCGCGTCGGTGCCCAGTGCCAGCCGGATCTCCTCCTCGTTGTGCAGCAGGTTCGCGTGCGTGACCACCACGCCCTTGGGGTCGCTGGTCGAACCGGAGGTGTACTGCAGGAAGGCGATGGTCGCGCCGTCGAGGGCGGGCCGCGACCAGGCGTCGGCCAGGTCCTCGGGCAGCGCGTCCACCGCGGCGACCCCGACCGCGTCGCCCAGGTCCGAGCGCTCCGCCCACGCGGTGACGGCATCGATCGCGGTGGCGTGGCTGAGCACGGCCCGCACGGCGGCGTCCCGGGCGATCCCGGCGACCCGGCTCATGCCGCGGCCGTTGCTGTCGGGCATCGGCGCGGGCACCGCGACGACCCCGGCGTAGAGGCACCCCAGGAACCCGACCATGAACTCGGGTCCGGGCAGGAACAGCAGCAACGCCCGGTCACCGCGCCCGGTTCGCTCGCCCAGCCACGCGGCGACCCGGCGGGCCCGGCGGTCGAGTTCGGCGTACCCGATCGCGCGCTCGGACACGCCTGCGCCGGAGTCGGCCAGAAACACCAGCGCGGCCTTGTCGCCCTGCTCGGCGACCCGCTCACGGAAATGGCTGACGAAATCGCCGCTGTTGCTCACGAAAAACCCCTCACGGCCGTGTTTCCAGTCCGGGACACCACTGTCCACGGGTGGTCTTAAGGTCGCGGCTGACCAGCCCTAAAGTCCGGCTATCGCGGGTCTTACGCCCCTCCGAACAGGGGTTTTACCCCTACGGCGCTGCCTCTAGCGTGTCGGGGGAAGGCAGGAGACACCTTGTGGCGAAACGGAGTCGGCGATGACCCCGGTCGGTGAGCCTGGCGCGGAGTTCGGCGGCGGCCTGCGCGCCGCCAAGGGCTCGCTGCGCGTGCTGCATGATATGTATTCGGCCCGGATAGCGTATTTCGACGCCGCCATTCGGTCCCGTTTTCTGGACCGGCCGTGCTCGGCGGCGAGGGTGCTCGACATCGGCTGCGGCGGCCAGGTCGGCGCGGCGCTGGCCCAGGTCGGCTATGACGTCACCAGCGTCGACCTGACCGCGGGGGCGGGACAGGCCCCGGAGTCCACAGTAGACAGACGGCCGGGTTCGGCGTACGACCTGCCTTTCGCCGACCGCGCCGCCGATGTGGTCGTGGTCTCCGACGTGCTCGCGCAGCTGCGCGACGTGCCCGCGGGGATCGCCCAGATCACCCGGGTGCTGCGGCCCGGCGGGCTGCTGCTGTTCGACGCGATCAACCGGACCGTGCGCAGCTACCTGGTCACGATCCTGCTCGCCGAACGGGTGCTGCGGGTCCGGCGGCCCGGCACGCACGACTGGCGGATGTTCATCCGGCCCGGCGAGTTGCGCGCCGCGCTCGCCGAACACGGCATCGTCCTCGCCGAGATCAGGGGCCTGATGCCCGCGCGCCCGCCGCACCGGCTGATCGGCTCGGTCCTGCGCGGCCGCGGCCTCGCCGAGTTCGAGCTGAACAACTCCGTCGGCGTCGGCTATGTCGGCCACGGCGTCAAGGAACCGGCCCGCTTCAGCGCCGTCCGCTAGCCACCCGGCCGCTCGGTTCGTCGGTCGTGCGGCAGGCTCGCCACCCGGTTCGCCAGCCGCACGACCCGTCGGCCGTCGCGCCCGCTCCGAGGCGCCCGCCGGTCAGCGGCCCGAGTTCTCCCGCTTCTGCAACCGGAAGTACGCGTCGCTGAGCACCCGGCGCTGGAGGAACGGGCTGGCGTTCATGGCGCGGTAGAGGCTGGTGCGCAAAAACACGCCCGCCTTGCTGCCGAAGGTGAACATGCGCTCCTGCCGCAGTTGCAGCGCCCGCGACCGGCGCACCTCCGGCTCGCGCAGCCGCTGGAACTCCGCGGTCGCCTCGGTCGTCGCGGCCCGGTGGTCGGGTCGGCGCACCGCCTTGGCGAGCATCGGCGCCAGCGTCACCGCGTCGATCAGCGCGTGGTTGACGCCCTGGCCGAGCACCGGGGACAGGGTGTGCGCCGCGTCGCCGATGACCACCAGGCCGGGGCGGGACCAGCGCGGCACGATCGTGGTGAAGATGTCGAGCATGGAGGTGTCGGAGTAGCTGGTGACCTTCGCCCGGACCAGCTCGGACAGCTCCGGAGCCAGTTCGTCGATCTTGGCGTGCAGCGCGCCGATCCCCTGGGCGCGCAACTGTTTGAGGCCGCCCTTGGGGATGTTGAAGCCCACCCGCACCATGTCCGGGTAGGTGGGGATGAACAGCCCGTGCCGGTCCCCGGAGATCCGCACGCGGTAGGTCTCCGGGTCCCACGACGGCGGCAGCGGCGCCTTGAACCACACCACGTCCCGGTCCAGCGGGATGCGCGTGTTCTCCAGGCCGGACATCTCCAACACCTTGCTGTAGCGCCCATCGGCGCCAACGGTGACCTTCGCGGAGATCTCCGCCTCGCCGTCGGGGCCCTTGACCAGCACCCCGGTCACCGCGCCGCCCGCGCGGAGCAGGCCGACCATCGACGTCTTGCGCAGCAGGGTGAAGGTGTCGAACCCGCTCGCCGCCGCGTCGAGAACGCCGAGCAGCGTGGGCTGCGGCAGCTCCAGCGGGTACCGGTGCGGGTAGCGGTAGTCGCGGAACTCGCTGCGCAGCACCGTGCGGCCCGCCTCAGTGATCTCCATCCGCTCGGTGGTCAGCGCGCCCTCGGCCTTGATCTTCTCCAGCACGCCGAGCCGGTCGAGCACGAACACCGCGTCCGGGGAGACCGACTCGCCGCGGAAGGACCGGTTGAAGTGCCCGCTCTGCTCCACCACGACGACCTCGACGCCCTGGCGCGCGAGCACCAGCCCGAGGGCCAGTCCCGCGGGCCCGCCTCCGACGACGCAGACATCGACTGCCATTGGACCCATCGGTTCGTCTCCTCCAGCCGCCGGATTCTCCCAGCCAGCTTCCCCGGGCCCGCTATGCCGACCGCGGGAGCCGCGCTGAAGCGGCGCTTAACCGGGCAGGTTCCACCGGGCGGGCGCCCGCGGTGGCGTTCGCGCTTCGGTGAACCGGTTACCTCGCGGGTAACGACTCGCTATTCATGAATATGCCGGGAGCGGTCCCGGCTGCCATTGCGCGGCCAGGATGCGTCGATGTTGTTAGCGAGAGGTGAACTGCGAATGATCACGCATTCGGGCTAGCCTGGTTGGGCTCCTCGGTGGATTACCCACGCTTGTCGAAAGCGGGCACACTGACATCATTGGTCACATGTTCTGGTTCGCCGCGTGCAGCGGCGGGCGAATCGCGAAGTCGCA
This sequence comes from Actinokineospora iranica, assembly GCF_900101685.1. Lineage (GTDB taxonomy): Bacteria > Actinomycetota > Actinomycetes > Mycobacteriales > Pseudonocardiaceae > Actinokineospora > Actinokineospora iranica. Next base: position 5,053 of record NZ_FMZZ01000025.1, on the reverse strand, counting down.
CGCCCGCGGTCACCGGGCCGGTGGTCGAGGTCGTGTCCCGGTTATGTGAATCATCGTCATGTCGAACCGGTTCAGTCCGGGGGATGCGGAGAAATGGAATACCGAGTATTGGGACCGTTGCAGGTGATCGGCTCCGGGGAGACCCCTCGCGCGCTGAAAGCCGCCAAGGTCAAGATCCTGCTGGCCACCCTGCTGGTGCGCGCCAACGAGGTCGTCACCCTCGACGCGCTCCTCGGGTCGATGTGGGGCAACCACGGCCCGCGCAGCGCGCGGACCGCCCTGCACGTCTACGTCTCGCAGCTGCGCAAGTTCCTCGGCGAGGACGGCGCGGGCGCCAGCCCGGTGCAGACCTGCGCAGGCGGCTACCTGCTCGCGGCCGACCAGGCGGACATCGACTTCCTGGTGGTCGAGCGCCTGATCGGCGACGGGAGCAGGCTGCTCGCCGCCGGGGACGACGACGCGGCGGCGAAGACCCTGGCCGCGGCGCTGTCGATGTGGCGCGGGTCGACCCTGCACGGCCTGCACGACAGCCCGCTGCTGCGCAACGCCGCCATCCGCCTCGACGAGCTTCGGGTGTCCGCGGTCGAGATGCGGGTGGAGGCGGACCTCGCCCTCGGCCGCGACCGGCACCTCATCGGCGAGCTGCTCACCATGGTCAGCGAGCACCCGTTCCGGGAGGCGTTCTACCGGCAGCTCATGATCGCCCTGTACCGCTCGGAACGGCAGTCCGACGCGCTGCGCGTCTACTCCCAGCTGCGCGGCACGCTCAATCGCGAACTCGGCCTGGAACCGTGCCGAATACTGCGCGCGCTCCATCAGGCGATCCTGCGCGCCGACCAGACCCTGGACCCCTTTTTCGCTCCCCGCGCCGCGGTCTGACCATCTTTGAGAATGCATGGTGGGAGTCCCGTGTGAATCCCTGCCGGGCTGGTCGGTGGCCCGAAGTGAATCCACCGGTCAGGGGTCCCGGAAAATCCGGCGGGTTCAGTGGTGGATAGGGGTTGCGCCCCGGCGAATAGTGGGGCGCGATTTCGCCGCCGGTCCGGGTGATCACGGGCATGGGGCCGGTCGGCCGTTGGGTAGAGTCATCGGCACTGGTCAGGGTGGCGAGAGACAGGGGTGCGGTCATGAGTGTCGAGTTCGTGGTCCACCCGTCCGACCACCCCCTGGCCGCGGCCGAGCGCGCGGCGATCCTGGCCGCCCCCGGCTTCGGCAAGCACTTCACCGACCACATGGCCACCGCGACCTGGACCCCGGACACCGGCTGGCGCGACCGCAGGGTGAGCGCGCTGGCCCCGTTCAGCCTGCACCCCAGCGCCGCCGTGCTGCACTACGCGCAGGAGATCTTCGAGGGCCTCAAGGCCTACCGGCACGCCGACGGCGGCGTCTGGCTGTTCCGCCCGGAGATGAACGCCCGCCGCTTCGCCCGGTCCGCCCGGCGGCTCGCGATGCCGGAACTGGACGAAGAGTCCTTCGTGCGCGGCGTCGAGGCGCTGGTCCGCGCGGACGAGGCCTGGGTGCCCGACGGCGGCAGCGAGCACAGCCTGTACCTGCGCCCGTTCATGTTCGCCGCCGAGGCGTTCCTCGGCGTCCGCCCAGCGGAGGAGTTCGTCTTCTCGGTGATCGCCTCCCCGGCGGGCCCCTACTTCGCCGCGGGCGTCGCGGGCGTCACCCTCTGGATCAGCGCCGAGTACACCCGAGCGGCCCCCGGCGGCACCGGCGCTGCCAAGTGCGGCGGCAACTACGCAGGCAGCCTCGCCGCCCAGCGTGAGGCCCGCGAACACGGCTGCGACCAGGTCCTCTACCTGGACAGCGCCGACCGGAACAAGCTGGAGGAGTCGGGCACCATGAACCTGTGCCTGATCACCGCGACCGGCGAGCTGATCACCCCCGGCCTCGGCACCATCCTCGACGGCGTCACCAGGGACAGCGTCCTGGCCCTGGCCCCCGACCACAACCTGACCCCGGTCGAACGCCCCGTCACCCGCGCCGAACTCAGCGAGGGCTGCCGCACCGGCGCCATCACCGAGGTCTTCGCCACCGGCACCGCCGCCGTGATCACCCCCATCACCGCCTTCCGCTCCCCGACCGACGACTTCACAGTCGGAGACGGCGCACCAGGCAAGACCACCCTCACCTTGCGCGAGCACATACTCGACATCCAGTACGGCCGCACCCAGGACACCCGGGGCTGGCTCCACCGCGTCCTCTGAGCGGACGGCCGATCAGCGCCGGAAGTGCGCGGTGGCGGTGAGCGCCGGGGCCGTCGGGGAGCCGCAGCGATGGGTGACCTCGACATCCAGGGCGGTCAGCGCGCCGTCGGCCGGGTCCCGGGCCAGCGAGGTGATGGTGAACTCGGCGTAGTCGTCGCCGCAGCCGAAGCCGTTGGAGACCACCTCGATGCCGGGGCCCTCCGGGTGTCGGTGCCGGTTGCGGACCCCGGTGTAGGCGCCCGCTTCCAGCGGTGTGCCCCCCGGCCCGGTTAGCTCGACGCGCAGGTAGTCGGAGCCGGTGCTGTTCTGGCCGTCGACCTTGACCACCCCGTCGAACTCCCACACCATCACCTCGTTGGCTGGCGTCGACCACGACGCACCGCGGCCGTCGACCGGCCACGCGCCCGCCTCGGCCTGGTACGCCAGGCTCGCGCCCGGCTCGTCCGCCTGCGCCGCGGGCGCCACCGCGGCGACCAGCGCCGCGACGGCCCCCAGTGCGAGCATTCCCATGGCTCTCCCTCCACCGAACCGCCCCGGCGGGGCGGAATCGGCTCAAGATTGCCGCATCTCGCGGGCGTGCGTCCCCGTTATCGCCGAACTCACCGCAACAGCTCGCCGAACGAGGCCAGTGCGTACGCCGCGACCGACTGTCCCACATGGACACCGACCTCGTCCGCCGTGCGACTGTGGATGCCTGACCACACTCGGGCGTCGACGTTGTCGCGGGTCAACTCCTGCCAGCTTCGGTACGTGACCGTCAGCCCGGGGGCGGTGGGGCTGGCGACGGTGAACGGCCGCTTCGCGCGCGCCCCAACCAAAGCCGTCAGCACCCCTTCAGCGGCTCCCGCGTAGCTGGCGTGCCCGCTCGGATAGTCCGGATGCGCCGGGGTGACATGCAGCGGCGTCCACCCCGCCTCCCCGCTGGCGCGGATCTCGGTGACCGGCCGCCAAGCGAGGTAGGCGTACTTGGCGTCGGACGTCGCGATCTGCGTGTCCACCGCGATCACATGGAACGCCGCGACCAGCCCAGCCCGCCACGCCGACCCCCGCCACGATCGGGTACGTGCCGGTGCGATTCCCCACCGGGACCGGCGTTCTCGGTAGCGTGGCGGTAGGGGATCGGGGGGTTGAGATGGCCACGGGGATGGTCGTCGTCGACGACGGCGAATTGAGTTACGAAATCCAGGGCGCGGGGAGCCCGGTGGTGCTGCTGCACGCGGGCGTGCTCACCGGGCGGATGTGGGACGACCAGGTGGCGCGGCTGGCGCGGCAGCACACTGTCGTGCGCTACGACGCCCGTGGCCACGGCGCGTCCGCTACGCCGAGAAAGCCGTTCGCCCACTACGAGGACCTGCGGCGGCTGTTCGCGGCGCTCGGCATCGAGCGGGCGGCCCTGGTCGGCCTGTCGCTGGGGGCGCGCACATCGATCGACTTCGCGCTCGCCTACCCGCACCTGGTCGACCGCCTCCTGCTGGCCGCCCCCGGCATCAGCGGCATGACCTTGCGCGACCCGTTCATCCTCGGCCAGCTCGCCCGACTCACCGAGGCCGCCGAGGCGGGCGACACCGGCGCTGCCGTCGAATGTGTGATGCGGATGTGGGTGGACGGTCCGCACCGCCTGCCCGAGGAGACGGACCGGACCACGCGGGACCTGTGCCACGGGTTGATGACCGACACCATCGCCCGCCACGGCGCGGCCGCGATGACCCTGGCGACCGAGCTGGGCGCGATCGACCGGGTGGCCGAGTTAACCGCGCCCACCCTGCTCCTCGTCGGAGACCTGGATTCCAGCGACATCCACGCCGTGGCCGACCTCGTCGCGAGCAAGGCGCCCGATGCCGGCAAACAGGTCGTCCCCGGCGCGGGCCACATGGTCAACCTCGACCGCCGCGCCGAGTTCGACCGCGCCCTGCTCGGCTTCCTGAACGGCTCCGTCCACTGAGTCTGGTCGGCTGTGGTGCGAACCACTGACCGCGCACCGGCGATCCGCGCCAGGATGGAGCGCGCGGACAAACGATCGCAGCTGGTCGCGGTGCGGCGCACGCCGACTGGCGACCGCGAAGGAGGCAGCGGCATGGGCGGTGGGGCGGACGTGGGCCGCGGTGGCGCGGGCGGGGGTTCCGAAGCCGTCGGCGGCAGCGGTGATCGTCGGGGGGCCGCGGGGGTCGGCCGAGGGGACGATCGGCAGGGGGTCGGCGGTCGGGGCGCGGGCATCGCGGGCCGGGGGGTGGAATGCGAGGCGCACGTCGACGCGGGGGTGCGGCGGGTCTGGGAACTGGTGACCGACATCGAGCTTTCCGTTCGGTTCAGTGAGGAACTGCGGCGCGTGCGGTGGCTGGGCGGTGCCTCCTCGCCCGCGCTGGGCGCGCGGTTCGAGGGGTACAACCACAACCCGATGCTGGGCGACTGGCGGACGGTGTCCCATGTGGTCGACCTGTCCGCCCCGCACACGTTCGCCTGGGCGGTGGTCGATCCCGACGGCCGCTTCGGCGACACGGCACCCGATCCCACCGCGCCCGCCGCCACCTGGCGCTTCACCCTCACCCCCGACGGGGACGGGACGCTGGTGCGCTACGCCGTCCGCTTCGGTTCCGCCCGCTCGGGGCTCACTCTGGCCGTCGAGCGCTTTCCCGACCGGGCGGAGGCGATCGTCGCGGGCAGGCTCGACGCGCTGCGCGCGAGCATGGCCCGCACCCTCGACGGCATCAAGGCCATCGCGGAAGGGCCCACAGTGGTCGCCGGTCCGGCTTGACCACGCCTGGCTTGACCACGCCTGGCTTGACCACGCCTGGCTTGACCACGCCTGGCTTGACCACGCCTGGCTTGACCACGCCTGGCTT
>NZ_FMZZ01000030.1 GCF_900101685.1 Actinokineospora iranica | reverse complement strand
CGTCGAACCCCCGCTCGTTGAACGCGTGGATCACATCCCGCACATACTCCGCGCTGACCTGCAACAACGACGTGATGTCCCGCACCGCCCGGCCCTGGCCGGACATCATCACCACGATCGCCCGCCGCAACCGGATCGGATCCTTGCTGGTCCTGGTCACCCGCTGAAGCTTGCGGCCCTCCTCCATCGACAACGACCGCACGAACACCTCGGGCCGACGAGCCACAACCACCTCCCACACTCGATTTACGGGAGACAGCCTGACCCACCACCACCAAGATCAATTACCGGGTCAACCTATCGAGACGAGCCACTAGCTGGTGAGCTCACAATCCCACTGGGCAAACGCCGCAGCCGACGGCGGGCGCATCCGGAGATCGTCTGCCGCGCCCGGCCGCGATCGCCATCGCCGTCCAGCGCGCCGCCGACGTCGGCGGCCCGTGGCTGCACTCCGACGCGCTGCCCACCCAGTTGTACGCGTTCGCCCGGAGCTCTGACCGGCGCATCGCCGCCACATCACTGTTCCCGGCAGCACGTGAGCTGCCGCCCCGCATGTCCTGCTGGACGCGACCGGCGTTGTCGCCGAGTCGGACCTCTCCCGCGGTTGTCGGCCTGTGAGAACGCAGTCCCGCCATCGCCTCCCGACCTGGGCGGCCCCGTCCAGCAGGGTGCTGTACTGGTTGCGAACATCGACGACCAAGCCACCAACGCGTTCCACAACATTATCGAGGTCTTCGATACCCATCACAACAGCGATTCCGAGGCCAGCCCCTTCCTGCAAGGCTCGCCGAAGTGCGGTCGCTTCCCTCGCATCTGAAACGAGAGCGCCCACTTCCGGCACCACAGCTACCAAACCCGGCTTGCGACGGCTTGGCTCATGCCCGCGCCAGGTTTGGTCGTTCGCACGCTTCTCAAGCGCACCGAGGAGCTCGGTCAGCGAATGGGTCACCAACGTCACGGTGAACTTGCCCGACCTCACTGCCTCATGCGCGATAAGATTCAACAGCCCCGCCGCGTCGTCGCTTTGCCCCCTGAGAACAAAACCATGCTCATACACCCCGCGAGTGGTGTTATAGAACCACCAGAATGCATCGCGATCGTCACCTCGCTTCCCCAATGTGACCGTGCCCCGCTTAACAGGAAGGCTCTGCGATCGCCTCAACTGCTCGATCTGCCGACGTCTCTTCTTGATGGTCCGATCAGCCGCCCGCGCCTGCGGCATCGCGCGGGACACGCGCTGCCCAGCACTCGCGACATCAGGCAAGGTCACCTCCGGTGGCCTGCGATCCTTCGGCGCCTCGTCCCCGAAGATCCGCAGTGACACACCCGAGTACTCGCCGAGATTAGCGAAAAGTCGACGACCATGGCGCACCATTTGCGCAGCGGGCCGCCAACTACTCACCGCTTCAGCCGATACACCCCGCAACTGCGGATGCGCAGGAGCAGGCGGGAGATCATGGCATATCAAGTGGTTGCGGAATGTATCGCCCACCAGATGAGAGTGGAACCGGGCTAAGCCGTCGCCGCCCGTGAGATTGACCACAAGCAAGCGGAACCCGGCTTCGCGCATCTTGCGCATGGCTTTCGTCGGGCTGACTGAGTCCCACTTCCGGAGTTTCTGGTTATAGTGCGGGTCGAAGTACGCGATCAGTGCGTGCTCGATCAGGTCGACCGACCGCTGCTTGATCGGCCCGGCCGGTTCCGCGAAGTGCTCAAAGAAGGCCGTGAGATCCGGACCGAGTTCCGTGTCCTCGATATGGTCGTCACCGGAAGTTGAGCGGCTGTCGATTCGAGAGGCGAGACGATGATATCGTAGGAGCTTCCGCTGTGATCCTCGTAGATCTTCTGCAGAGTCTTGTGCTGGGCTGTCCGCCCACCGGCATCACTCCTGCCCTCGGCGAACGACTGCCCGATGTACAGCACCTCCTGCGCGGCGATGTCACCACGGACCTGCGTAATCAGCGAAGCCAACGACCAAGCGTCGCCATGGACCACCTGCCCTCCGACAACCATGGTGAAGTACGCGCCATCGAGATGGAGCCGAACGACTCGACTGATCCGAAAGGCCTCGCGTCAAGCACCAGTGGTTCCACGCTGACCTCGTCGTCCTGTCGGTGAACGACGACCTTCAACGACACGATGTCGTTGTCGATCCGCACCGAGTCCTCGACAATGCGAACCCGCGGGCACCTGCTGATGATGTACCAGTGCGATGACGACAACGCCTTCCGGAGATCCTCGACCTCGCGCGGCGGCGGCCCACCAGCGCGGCTCGATCAGCTCAGCGGCGTTGCCAGCGAGCCAGTCCTTGTGGTCGCCGCCGGTGCCGTCCAACGATTGCAGGTAGATCACGTGTCCGTGGTCGGTGTCCCACACGATCGCGTAGAAGGTCTGGCGGCGGCCGTACCCGCCGAGAGTGACCACACCGCGGTGCAGCTCGGGAGCGGGCGCGGTAGCGGCGGGAGTCCGGAACAGCCATAGCGAGTCCGCGCTGACCTCGCGGCCAGCGACCGATCGAACGGCTGCCCCATGCTGTTCCCTCCTCCGCCCCGAGCGGTTCCGCTCGGGGCGGAGGTCACGACACCGAAGGCGAGCGGAACCGCTCGCATGGGCTGCCGTATGCGCTCGGGAGCTATGGCTCACTTCGCTCGCCGAACGTGCCTTTTCATGGGCCAGCCCTGGGCCGCCGCCGCGATCGGCGTAGCCAACGCGGTCACCGCGAGAAGGCTGATCAAGTACGGCGACCGCGGCTACCGCTATCTGCTGCTGGAAGCACGCCACGCCAAGCACAACATGGCACTGGAATTCGGCACTGTGCACCTCGGCGGCTTCTACGACGACGAACTGGCGGGCCTGCTGCGGATCGACACGGACACGAGATCCCCGTTGTACGCGACCGCCCTCGGTTCGCCGAAGGAATCGACCCCGGATGGACGCAGAGCGCTGGACAAGCTCACAGAAACGCTCTGACCAGCACGGATACCGCCTGGCTCAGCAAAGACCGCCCGTGGGCGGGCACGCCGTGACATGCTGCGAACGAGCCCACGAGAAGGAGACCATCGGTGACCGAGCCAGCCTTCGGAGTAGACGCAGCCACCACCAACGCGGGCCTGGACCGCTGGGCCTCGGAAATCCAGGCCAAGGCCGACCGCTACAACGCCATGCAGCAGCAGGTCACCGCCATCACCGCCACCGCATCCTCCCAGGACGGCACGGTCACCATCACCGTCGACTCCGCGGGCGCCGTCACCGCCATCCACTTCACCGAGGACCTCAAACGCCTCCCGGCCACCGCCATGGCCGACCAGGTCCTGACCACCATGCGCGCTGCCCAGGCCAAGATCACCGACCAGGTGACGGAGATCGTCCAGACCACCGTCGGCGACGACCCGGCTACCGCCGAAGCCATGATCAGCGCCTACCGATCAAGGTTCCCGGAACCGGACGCCACCGTAGACCGTCCCACCGACGACGATGACGACTTCGGAGGCTCGATCTTCCACTGATCTGGGGGTGCCATGCCTGACGGGATGACCGGCGTTTTCGTCGGCGAGCTACGCGCACACGCGACCCGCCTCGACGCGCTCGGCGAGCGGCTCAGCACGGCCGCGGACGCCGGCAGGCAGGTCACGATGGGCACCGAGGCGTACGGCAAGATCTGCCAGTTCTTCGTGCCGGTGGTACAGAGCATCTCCACACCGGGCATCGACGCCATCGCGCACACCGCCACCACGGTCGCCGAGTCCGCGCAGGGCATCCGGGACACGGCGAACGCGTACGAGCAGAACGACCAGTCGAACGCGCAGAGCCTCGGTGGTGGGCAATGACGAACCCGCTGATCGCGCAACGTCAGGACTCCACGACGGCGCTCAGCGGTATCGGCATCGCCGAGTCCGCCGTCGACCTCTACAACGGCATCGAGGGAAAGTCGTGGGTGGAGGCCGGGATCGGCGGCGTGGGGGTGGGACTGGAGGCCTTGTCCCTGGCCCTTGACCCGGTCGGCACCCTGCTCAGCTACGGCGTGGCCTGGCTGATGGAGCACGTGAAGCCGCTGTCGGACGCGCTGGACTGGCTGGCCGGTGACGCCGACCAAATCGCCGCCTACGCGCAGACATGGAAGAACGTCGCCACCGAGACCGGCAAGGTCGCCGAGGACTTCGCATCGGAGGTCCGCAACGGCACCGCGGGCTGGGGCGGCGAAGCGGGCGACGCCTACCGCGCGAACGCCGCCCAGCAACTCGACAAGATCAAAGCCGCGGGCACCTGCGCCGAGTCCATCGGCTCCACCGTCCAGATTGTCGGCGTCCTCGTCGGCGCCGTCCGCGAAATCGTCCGCGACCTGGTCGCCGAGTGCGTGGCCACGCTGATCGCCCGCATCCCCCAGTGGGTCGCCGAAATCGGTGGCACCCTCGGCATCGCCACCCCGCACGTCGTCGCGTCCGCGGCCGCTCTGATCGCCCGCTGGGTCAACCGCATCAAGGACTTCATCAAAGCCCTCACCAAGTCCCTCGACTCCCTCTCCTCCCTCCTGGGCAAACTCGACGAGATCTTCGCCGCGATCAAGAAGTCCCTACCCGGCAGCAAGTCCCCGTCGTCCACCCCCACCAGCCCCAACACCGTCACCTCCCCCAACGCCGCGACCACCACCCCCTCCGGCTCGACGTCCCCCAGCACCACGACGTCCCCCAGCGGCACCACCACACCGAGCGGCGCCACGACGCCATCGGGCAGCACGTCACCAAGCGGCACGACCTCACCCGGCAGCACGACAACCCCGTCCGGAACGACCTCCCCGTCTGGAACGACGACCCCGTCGAGCACCACGCCCTCCAGCACCACGCCGACGCCGTCCACCACAACACCTTCCGGCACCTCCCCGGGCAAGTCTCCGTCCACACCGGACACCAGCCCGAACCGGCCCGCCGACCCGAACACCACCAAGACCCCGGAACGCGCGCGCAACACGTGCAATGACCCGGTCGACGTCGTCACCGGTGACGTGGTCGCGGGCCAGGTCGACGTCGACCTCGCGGGCGTACTGCCGCTGGTGCTGCGCCGCACCCACGTGTCCTCGTTCCGCGCGGGCCGCTCGTTCGGCCCCACGTGGGCGAGCACCTTGGACCAGCGGCTGGAGTTCGACCGGCTCGGCGTCGTGTACGTCGCCGACGACGGCATGGTCCTCGTCTACCCCGACGTGCCCGCCACCGGCGCCGTGATGCCCGCGGCGGGCCCCCGGTGGCCGCTGCGCCGCACCGAGGACGGCTACGCCATCGAACGGCGCGGCACGCCGGAGATCCTGCACTTCACGGGGACCGCGGCCGAGGCGCCGCTGACCCGCATCGCCGACCGCAACGGCAACCACATCGACATCGCGCGCGGCGCCGACGGCATCGCCACCCAGGTCTCGCACAGCGCAGGACACCGGGTCGACGTGACCGGGGCCGACGGCCGCATCACCGGTCTGGTCCTGCACAACGCGGTCGGGCCGGGCATCCCGCTGGTCAGCTTCGCCTACGACCACGACGGCCACCTCCAGCAGGTGATCAACTCCGCGGGCCGCCCCATGGCGTTCGGGTACGACGACGACGGCAGGCTCACGCAGTGGACCGACCGCAACGGCGCCTGGTACCGCTACTTCTACGACGAGCACGGCCGGTGCGTCGCCAACCAGGGCTCGGGCGGTTTCCTCAACGGCACCTTCGCCTATGACAGCGCCGCGCGCACCACGAGGTTCGTAGACGCGCTCGGCGCGACCACGGTCTTCCATTACAACGCGGCCAACCGCGTGGTCGCCGAGACCGATCCCCTGGGCAACACCACGACCAGGCACTGGGACGAGGCCGACCGGCTCGTCGCGGTCACCGACGCCCTCGGCCGCACCACCCGGTACGAGCACAACGAGAACGGCCAGGTCACCGCGACCATCCGACCCGACGGCAGCCGGGTGGAACTGGCCTACGACAGCAACGGGATGCCGGTGTCGGTCGTCGACGCGGACGGCGCGGCGACCCTGCGCGACTACGACGACCGCGGGAACCTGCTGTCCGTCACCGACCCGGCGGGTGCCGTCACCCGCTACACCTACGACTACCTCGGCCGGGTCACCATGATCACCGACCCGCTCGGCGCGGTGACGACGGTCACCGCGAACGACGCGGGCCTGCCGCTGGCCATCACCGACCCGCGGGGCCAGACCCGCCGCTACGAGCGCGACCAGTTCGGCCGGATCACCTCTGTGACCGACCCGGTAGGCGGGCGCACCACGTTCGGGTGGACCGTCGAGGGCAAGCTCACCCTGCGCGTGCGCGCCGACGGCGCGACCGACCGGTGGCGCTACGACGCCGAAGGCAACGAGGTCGAACACATCGACCCGATGGGCGGCGTCACCCGGACCACCCTCACCCACTTCGACCTCGTCGCGGCCCGCACCGACCCGGCCGGGCGCCGGTCGACGATCACCTACGACCAGAACCTGCGGGTGATCGCGCTCGAGGACGACCTCGGCATGTCGTGGCGGTTCGACTACGACGCTGCGGGCCGGGTCGTGAAGGAGACCGACCCGGGCGGGCGCGAGCAACTGTTCGCCTACGACGGCGCCGGTCAACTGGTGCGGCGCACCAACGGCGCGGGCCAAGTCGTGTCCTATGAGTACGACCAGCTGGGCAATCGGACCAGGACCGTGTCCGCGGAGGGCGTCGCGGAGTTCGCCTACGACGGCGCGGGCCGCATGGTCAGCGCGGTCAACGGCGACGCCGACGTGCGGTTCGAACGCGACGCCGCGGGCCGGGTGCTGCGCGAGATCGTCGACGGCGATGCCGTCGTGTCCAGTTACGACGCCGCGGGCAGGCGGCGAACCCGGACCACACCGACCGGCTCGGTGTCCGAATGGGACTACGACGCGGGCGGCAGGCACGTGGCGCTGCGCGCGGGCGGCAACCACACCCGGTTCGTCCACGACGGCGCCGGGCGCGAGATCCAGCGCCTACTCGACACGGGCACGTTGATCGAGCATGCCTTCGACGCCAATCACCGGGTGACCGCGCAGACCGTCGCACGCGACCAGCGGACGTTGTCGCACCGGGACTTCCGCTACCGCGCCGACGGTGCGCTGCTGGCCATCACCGACCAGGCCATCGGCAGCAGCCGGTTCGACCTCGACGCGGCAGGCGGGATCGTCGCGCACACCACCGCGCAGGGCGTCGCCCGCGCGGGCCACGACGAGGCGGGCGTACCCGAGATCCGGACGGGGCCCGCCGTCACCACCGCGGGCGCGCTGACCTACCAGCGCGACGCGCAGGGCAGGGTCGTGCAGCGGCGGCGCAGGCGGCTGTCGGCGAAACCGGACGTGTGGCACTACGAGTGGAACAGCGACGACCGACTGGTTGGCCTGACCACCCCGGACGGCAGCCGCTGGCGGTACCGCTACGACGCGCTCGGCAGGCGCGTCGCGAAGGAACTGCTCGACGGCGACCGGGTGGTGCGGTCGGTGCGGTACGCGTGGGACGGCATCACCCTGGCCGAGCAGATCGACTCGGCGGGCCAGGCGACGACGTGGAACTTCGCGCCGGGCACCTTCCGCCCGCTCACCCAGACCGAACGCCGCCGCCACGACGACGACGACTGGGTCGACCAACGGTTCTTCGACATCGTCACCGACATGATCGGCACCCCCGTCGAACTCATCGACGGCGACGGTGCCGTGGCGTGGCGCAACCACACGACCGTGTGGGGGCGCGCCCTCGGCAGGCTGGCCAGTACGGCGGACACGGCGCTGCGGTTCCCCGGCCAGTACTTCGACGAAGAGTCCGGCCTGCACTACAACCACCAGCGCTACTATGACCCGGAGATCGCCCAGTACCTCAGCCCCGACCCGATGGGCGCGGCGGCGGGCGCGAACCCGTTCGGCTACGCGCCGAACCCCACCGGGGCGTCCGACCCGCTCGGCCTCGCCCTGTGCCCGCGCGACCAGATCGACCAGTACAGGGAGCGCTACCAGGTCGGCGGCCGCAGGAACATCGCGGTGGCCCAGTACGAGATCAACGGCGTCAGCGGCGAACGGATCGGGGTCAGCGGCAGCCACACGTACCCTGACTCGGCCCCCATGCCGGAGTCCCCACGGTTCGACCGCGGCCCGGACAGCATCTCCCGCGATTCGGACTCGGAGTGGAAGATCCTGGAGGAACTGGCCACCCAACTCGAACCGGGGGCGACCGGGCGGATCCACATATACTCCGAGCGCCCGGTGTGCCCGTCGTGCCAGACCGTGATCGAGGACTTCCGCCGCGCGTTCCCGGGCATCGACATCACGTACTCGGACTACGGCCGCTGACAGGGGAAGCACGTTGCCTAACTCCATGAACGACCTGGCCGGCCTGCTCGTCGAACTCGGGCTGGCCTGCCAGGACACCATCGTCGGCTGCACGGCGGCGGAGATCGAGCAAGTCCGCGCCGATCAGGGCGGCGCGCTGCCGGAACAGTACGAGCAGTTCCTCGCCGTGATGGGCCGGTCCGCGGGCGAACTCCTGCGCGGCACCGATTTCTTCTACCCGTCGATCCTCGGCCTGCCCACCGACGGCCGCGAACTCCTGGTCGAGAACGACGCCACGGGCCTGCTGGGTGACGGGTCGACGATCATCGGGATGCACCAGGGCTACGAGCTGTACTGGCTGGACAGCGCGGGAACCCTGTTCTGGTACAAAGAAGGCAACAAGACGACCCACCGGGACTGGCCGTCGCTGCTCGCGTTCCTCGAAGACCAGGCCCGCACGCAGGCGAGTCGGTGACCAGCTGCCCGGTTCCGCCGAAACCGGCCACCGGGGCCCGGATCGCGTTGATGCACGCACTGGACGAGGGCAGGGTCTAGGCTCCGGATTTCGCCCGCCAGTGGCTCGACCAGCGTCGTCGTGCCTGACGGGGCACGAGCGCACCCACAGCGTTCTCGAACGGGCGCTGGACGATGTCTTCTACACCCTCGACGACTACGTCACCGACCCGGATCTTGTGCGTGCCGAAAACTATGTCCGCGCAGGTTAAGCTGGATGCCGGTACTCATGGAGGACTCCACCGATACGGTCCCGTCGGAGTACCGCGAGGCGTTCGATCCGGTCAGGTCCAAGGGGTTGAGATCGGGCTCGCAAGGGTGCTGCGGCGGCGAGGGATCGGTGGGTGCGGTGCTTGTTGTAGTGCTGCTCGTACGCATGAAGCGCGTGCCGGAGGTGGGCCTCGTTCCAGATCAGCGTGCGGTCCAGGAGTTCGACCCGCGGCGTCTTGACCCAGCGTTCCATGATCGCGTTCATGCGGGGCACCCGGACGCCGGTCAGGATCGTCGCGATCCCGGCGCCGCTGAGGATGTCGTCGATCAGTGCGGGATACTTACCGTCACGATCACGGATGAGAAACCTGACTCGCGCTCGGCTGCAGGCATCTTCGAGGTCCATCAGGAGATTTCGGACGGCCTGTGCCACCCAAGGTGTGTTGGGTGCGCGGTTGTGCCGAGAATCGCACGCCCCTACCGGCGTGGTGGGCAGCGCGAGGATGTGCTGGCGTGCGCCGGTCAGCGTGACGGTCTCAATGAAATCCATCGCCAGGACCACCTCGGCCTGGGAGCGCGGGAACTCGGCCCATGTCACGGTCGCTCGGTGTGGCGCCGGGTCGATGCCAGCGGCTTTAAGGATCTCCCACACGGTCGAAGGAGCGATCGTGACACCGAGGAGGGCGAGTTCTCCGTGGATGCGCCGATAATAACCCCACGAGGAGATCTCGGCCGCTAGACGCAGGACAAGGCGGCGAACCGAGGCCACGGTGCGCGGGCGTCCAGGCCTTCGACGCTGGCTCGTCTGGGCGTGGCGACGCTTCACCAGGTCACGATGCCATCCGCAGCACCGTGTCCGGACTGACCTGTGGGGTGCCAGAACTCTGCACTGGCATGTTGAGCTGCGACGATCGCGCACGCTGGACCAACCCTCGCCCGCAGTTGGACTGGGCCGATCGCGCGGTGCTCGCCGCGCTGGTTCGCCGACTCCCCCGACCGCTGGGTGAGCACCGGTTGGTGACACCGGGAACCATCCTGCGATGGCATCGACGCCTGATCGCGCGGAAGTGGACCTACCCGAACCGCACCGGCCGACCACCGGTCGACGACACCCTCATGGCGTTGATCGAGCGCATGGCGCGGGAGAACACCGGCTGGGGCTACCGCCGGATCCAGGGCGAACTGCTCAAGCTCGGCCACCGGGTGGTTGCATCAACGGTTCGCCGCGTGCTCAAGCGCCTGCGTATCCCGCCCGCGCCCCAGCGTGACACCGACATGTCTTGGCGAGGGTTCCTCCGCGCCCAGGCCGCGAGCATGTTGGCCTGCGACTTCTTCCACGTCGACTGCGCCGTCACCCTCAAACGCGTGTACGTCTTCTTCGTGATGGAAGTCGCCACCCGCTACGTCCACATCCTCGGCACCACCACCAACCCC
>NZ_FMZZ01000013.1 GCF_900101685.1 Actinokineospora iranica | reverse complement strand
GCCGCGACCAGCGAGACCTACCGGTCCTTCCGACCCGACCGGCGTGGTGGGAGCGCCTTCGACCGGGTGATCGGCAACATGCGCCGCCTCGCTGAGGTCAAGACCGGCGCGCTGGGCTACTCGTTCCTTGTGATGGTGCGTCAGGAGAGCGACGGCACCACGGTCAGCAATCACGAGGAGGTGCTGGCGGGCGCGGAGTTGGCACACGACATCGGCTGTGACTACTTCGAGGTCAAGGCCATGTTCGACGAGCAGCACCACGTCATCGGCGTCCCGGATGAGGTGCTGGCTTCCGTGGAGATCCAGATCGAGCGGGCCCGAAGCCTGGAGAGCGATCACTTCCAGATCGTCAACTCCTCCACCCTGGACTCGCTGAGGAAGCACGAAGGGCCCGTCCAGCCGAAGGACTACCGGCGCTGCGGTGTGGCCGAGCTGCGGACCCTGATCACGCCATCGGGCGTCTACACCTGCCCGTACCACCGGGGGAACAAGGCCGCCATGCTCGGCGACGCGGTGACCGACAGCCTCGTCGACATCTGGCGCGATTCCGATCGGGGCATCGTCGACCCCAGCCGGGACTGCGGCTTTCACTGCGCCCGGCACCGGTCCAACCTCGAACTCGCCGAGCTCGCGGCAGGCCGGGGTCGAGAGGTGCGCGACACCGACTACGACTTGTTCATTTGACGACGGTTCGCTCGTCCAGCCCGGAAGGATCAGCACGAATGTCCACACTGGAGCGGGTTTCCACAGCGGAGCAGGCGCCCGTGGAGGCGACGAGGGTCAACTCTTGGAACGGTTGGGACCCACTCCGCCACGTCATCGTCGGAAGGGCGACTGGGACGGTGGTGCAGGCCCCGGAGCCCGCGGTGCGACGCGACTTCCCCGAAGACGGCTTCCCGCTGGGAACGTGGGGACCGATGCCCGAGGAGATGACGGCGGAGGCGAACGAGCAACTCGACTCGTTCGCGCGGCTGCTCTCGTCGCGGGGCATCCGGGTGGACCGGCCGACACCGCTGGACTTCACCCAGCGGGTGAGCACGCCGGACTGGGAACAGGAGTCCATGTTCGGCTGTATGCCCCCGCGCGACGTGCTGTTGACCGTCGGCAACGAGATCCTCGAAGCCACCATGAGCTACCGGAGCAGGTGGTTCGAATACCTGGCCTACCGGCCCGTGCTGCAGTCCCTGTTCGAGAGCGACCCGGACATGCGATGGGAGGCGGCGCCCAAGCCACGGCTGACCGATGAGTCGTACGTGCCCGGCTTCTGGGACACCTACAACACCCTCGGCCTCGGCGAGCAACTGGACAAGGTCGCCGCGAACGACCTGGTGCTGACTGAGAAGGAGCCACTGTTCGACGCCGCCGACGTCGCCCGCTTCGGCAAGGACCTGTTCGTGCAGCTGTCGCTGGTCACCAACCGACAAGGATACGAGTGGCTCCGGCGCCACTTCCCCGAGCACAGGGTGCACGCCATCACCTTCACCAACACCCACCCGCTGCACATCGACGCGACGTGGGTGCCGCTGCGCCCCGGCCTGGTGCTGCACAACGGTGAGCGCCTCGCGACGCCGGAACTGGTCAAGTACTTCGAGGTCAACGACTGGGAGGTGGTGGAG
Source organism: Actinokineospora iranica (assembly GCF_900101685.1). Classification (GTDB taxonomy): domain Bacteria; phylum Actinomycetota; class Actinomycetes; order Mycobacteriales; family Pseudonocardiaceae; genus Actinokineospora; species Actinokineospora iranica. The sequence goes on along the minus strand of NZ_FMZZ01000013.1, from coordinate 192,893 downwards.
GCTGTTCAACCGGCCAGCTGGAAACACCAGATGAGGCTGTCGTTCTGCACCCCGTGGCTCTCGGTGAACCTGCTGAACCTCGACCCGAACACCCTCTGCGTCGAGGCCGAGGAGGTCCGGCTGGCCGATCAGCTCGTCGGGCTCGGCTTCGACGTCGTGCCGGTGCCGTTCCGTGCGGTGGCGCCGTTCGGCGGCGGGTTGCACTGCGCCACGGTCGACATCGAGCGCGACGGTGTGCTGGAGGACTACTTTCCGCGGCGCGCCGGACGATTCTGAAGGGGTGGCACATGGTTCGCGGTGTGCTTTTCGACTTCAACGGGACCCTGGCGCGATCGGTCGCTTGGGGCGTGCCGCACCGCGAGGTGTTCGAACGACACGGGCTGCGCCAAGCCGGTCGTCTGTGGGGCGACGAATGGTCGGTGTTGCCCGCTGACGGCGAAACGCACGAGGAGCATTCTCGTGATCACGAGTCCTACCGGAGATGGGAGCTGGACCGGTTGCGGCGGCGTGCACTCGTCTGCGGTGTTCCGCCGAACCAGGTCGACGCTCTCGTCGCAGACCTGTACCGGGAGAGCCGGGCACTCACGATGCGGCGGTACGACGACGCCGTCGAGGCACTGGCCAGGCTGGATCGGCTCGGTGTGGTCTCCGCGATCTGTTCCAACTGGTACTGGGAGCTCGACGAGGCGATTGAGCAGGCCGGGCTGGCCGGGACGTTCGCGGTGACCGTGACCTCCGCGCACGCGGGCTGGCGCAAGCCCGATCCCCGCATCTACCAGCGAACGCTACGCGAATGCGATCTCCGACCAGCCGAGGCGCTGTTCGTCGGCGACATGTGGGGGCCTGATGTCCTGGGACCGCGCGCGGTCGGGATGCGTGCCGTGCATCTGTGCAGGCCGAAGCGCGCGGTGCGGGAAGTCCCGCCGCCGCTGCTCCCCGGCGTCTGGCGCGTCTCCGGTCTGTCCGAAGTGGTCGATCTGGTCGAGGGGCTCACGTGCTGAGGCGGTCCAGGACGTTGCGGGTCACCCGGCCGACACCGACATCGCAGCCCCGCCCCACAATCGCGGGCCAGTCCGTGGTGGCGGCGGTGAAGACGGTGCCGTTGCGCGTGTGGATGCCCATGGTCGCCGCACGGGGGCCGGTCGCGGACTCCCTCGAAACGCAGTTCCAGTGACCGGGCTTCGGGTTGTGGAAGTCGTCGTGCGTGGGCGCGAGCACGGCGATGCCCAGGATGAGGAAGGATTCGGGGGTGCCGTCCGCGCCGGTGGGCCTCGCCACGCCGCGCTCGTCGACGGTGTACGCGGCCCCGTCGCACTCGTAGCCGATCAGCGGCTGACCCGCGCCGAGTCGATCGGCGCCGCGGCCGCCGGAACCGTCGCGCAGACCCGTGCCCTCGTACACCCAGTGGTCGGCGTGCTGCACCAGGAAACCGGTGCGGGGCCGGTCACCCGGCCAGTCGTCGCCGGGCCACATACCTCCGTTGCGGAAGCTGACGCCGGTCAGGGCGTTCTCCGGCGCCCCGACGCCGTCGGGTTCCGGCGGCCACCACTGGTCGGTCGCAGGCAGGTGCGGGTAGACGCCGTCGACGTCGTGGTCGGTGTCGCAGACGAGCGCGGTGCCGCCGTCCACCACGTGCACCCGCCACCAGCAGGTGTTCGCGCTGAAGAACGCCACGTTGCCGCCCGCGTCGACGAACGCCTCGACGTGCTCGCGCATCCGGGCGCTCCAGTACTCATCGTGCCCGACGCTGAGCAGCAGCCGGTACGGCGAGAGCAGGTTGGGGTCCTCGTGCAGGTCGAGGTCCGTGCAGAACTCCACCTGGTAGCCCTCGCGTTCGAGCCAGGCGATGAACGGGGCGTCCCAGTACGCCAGGTCGTTGACTCCACCCGGGCGGTGCGCGCTGACCTTGTGGCCACCGGGCTCGTCGCCGTTCGCGGGGACGTACACCGGGTTGTCGTACAGGCTGCTCGCCCGTTCGATCCCCGGTGCGTCCGAGCGGTTGTAGGCGTGGCGGGTGAAGCTGGACTTCTTGTAAAGGATCGCCGCGGATCCCGGCACCCGCGGGCGCAGCACGAAGTACTCCCTGCCGAACCCTGCGAGCCGTGCGCTGTCGTAGGGCAGCTTCCCGGCAGGACGACCACGGCCGTCGGTGGTGGGCGCGGTGTCGGACGCGGACTCCACGAAGAAGGCGACATACATCCCCGGCCGCCACTGCGGTGGTATCGGAACCTGGTAGCCGGGCCAACCCCAGTCGACCGCGGGGCAAGCGTGCTCGGGTACCCCGTCAGGGTGCGGTGGCGGAGCTGCCCACACCCCGCGCAGCCATTCCGTACTGCCAGCGTAGTCATTTTCCGCGCCGATGCGGTAAAAGTCCACTCGAAAGAAGGCTGCATCGGTCGAAACGTGCACGCTGAGTTCATTTCCGACCACAGCACTCTCTCGCTCGAAATAACCCTCGATCACGTGGGCCCCCGTTTCGGAAGGAGTGTCGAATGCGGCGGAATCGTATACCCGAGCTGATGATAGGGATCGAAGGATTGGCTCTGCTGCGCAGCGCGGTGGACCGCGACGACGACTTCGTCGCGGCGAGGGTGGCGGAACTCAAGAAACTCGTCGACTCCATACCCGGCGACGAATCCGCCGGTGAACGGCTCACCGAACTGGGCCTGTCGAACGGGTACGCGTTCGCGGCGCACGCCTACGACGCCGATCCTCACTTCCTCATCGCGGCGGAAGAGCCCGCCGTGCGGCGAGTGCTGGCCGGCCTGCCACCCGGACGTGCCCTGGACGCCGCCTGCGGCACCGGCAGGCACTCGGCGAACCTGGTCAGCCTCGGGCACGACGTCATCGGGATCGACCAGTCACCGAAGATGCTGGAACTGGCCGCGGCCAAGGTGCCGGAGGCCACGTTCGAGGTCGGCGACCTGGAGGGGCTGCCGCTGCCAGACGGCGCGGTGGACCTCGTGGTCTGCGGTCTGGCGCTGAGCCACCTGCCGGACATCACCGACGTGATCGGCGAGTTCCGCCGGGTGCTGCGCCCAGGCGGTCACCTGATCGTCAGTGACCTGCACCCGGTGATGGTGCTGCTGCACGGGCAGTACGTGTGGGTGGGCCGCTCGGGCGAACTGCTTTTCATGCGCAACCACCCGCGCCTGATCAGCGACTACCTCACGGCCTTCGCGATCCACGGCTTCACCCTCCGGTCCTGCCAGGAACCGCTGTTCGCAGGGCCGTTGCCACCCGGTGGTTACGAAGAGCAGATCGCCGACGCGGCCAACGCCGCCTGGGACGGCGTGCCGTCGGCAATCGTGTGGGAGGTGCGGGCGCCGTGACACCACCGGAGCGCACATCCCCATTGGTGAGCTGCCTGATGGTGACCAGGGACAGACCGACGCTGGCGGATCGCGCGATCAGGTGCTTCGCGCACCAGCGGTACACCGCGCGCGAACTGGTCATCGTCACCCAAGGCACAGCGGCCTACCGGAACCAACTACTCGAGTCGACCCGCGCCCACGGTGTGGAGCGGGTCGAGATCGTCCAGGCCGACCCCACCATGCGGTTGGGCGCGCTGCGCAACCTGTCTCTGGACGTGGCCTCAGGTGACCTGGTGTGCGTGTGGGACGACGATGACTGCAGCCACCCCGACCGCCTGACGATCCAGGTCGGCGAGCTGATCAGCGTCGGCGCCCACACGTCGTTTCTCAGCGACCACCTCCAACTGTTCCAGCAGGACGGCGATCTGCACTGGATCGACTGGACCCTGCCAACGCCCCCTGCCAAGTACCCCCTGCTGCCCACCACCATGCTGATGACCCGCGACACCCGGTTCCACTACCCGGAGTCGGGCCGCTACGCACACTTCGGCGAGGACTGGGCGCTGCTCACCGAACTGCACAATCGGGTGCGTGTCCAACATGTCAGCGGCCACGGACACCTGTACCTGTACACCTACCACGGCCGGAACACCTTTCCCGCCGCGCACCACGGCAAGTTCCGCATCCGGTCGCGGACTCGCGCACAGGTCGCCGCACGCGAGTCCGACATCCGCGCGGCGATGGCCTACTACGCCGTTCCCTCTCCTGTGCTGGTGCACGGCAGTGACGGCCCGGTGTTCGCGATTTGACCTCGAAGAGGAGTTGAGTTGACAGCGCTGATCGTCGACCACGACGACCGACCGGACCTGTGGCAGCGCATCCCAGTGCTGTTCGCCGGAGTCTGGCCGGAGTACAACATCCACGGTGACGTGATAGCAGGGTACTGGGAGCGACTGTTCGCCATCTTCGGCCGCTTCCAGCTCGCCCTCTTCGACCCGGACACCGACGACGTGCTGGCCACCGCGCGCGGCATCCCGCTTGTCTGGGACGGCACGGAGGCCGGGCTCGGACCGGGGATCGACGCGGCGGTCGAGGCCGGGTTCGCGGCCCACGACACCAAAGCCAGCACCAACGCCCTCTGCGCTCTCGGGATCGAGGTCGCGCCCAGCCACCGCGGCAAGGGCCTGTCCGTCGTGGCGCTACAAGCCCTGTGCACCGCTGCTCGGCAAGCCGGTCTCTCGCACGTGATCGTGCCGATCAGGCCGACGCTCAAGGAGCGCTACCCGCTCGTGCCGATCGAGCGCTACGCCTCGTGGAAGGCGCCCGACGGCACGCCGTTCGACCCGTGGATCCGCACACACGTGCGCCGCGGCGGCGTGTTGTCCGCGCCCGCGCCCCACTCCTCGCTGATCACGGGCACCGTGACCGAGTGGGAGACCTGGACCGGCGTCAGCTTCCCCGACAGCGATGACTACGTCTTCCCACACGGACTCGCGCTCCTGCACGTCGACCGCAAGCAGGACCTGGGCACCTACTGGGAACCGAGCGTATGGATCGTGCACGACCTCGAGAACGCCCGATGAGCGCTCCACTGCGCCTGGCCGTGGTGGGGTGCGGCGCCGTGACCGAGCTGTGCCACCTGCCTGCGCTCGCCCGCGGGGAGCCGTTCGTGCTCAGCGCTCTCGTCGACCGGCTACCTGCCCGCACCGAGCGCGTGGCCGAGCAGTACGCGCGACTGCTGGCGGCAGGCGGCCGGGGCAGCGCACGCCCACCGGTGCGCGCCACCGACATCACCGACGTGCTCGACGAGATCGATGTCGCACTGGTGGCCACCGGACCCGACACGCACGCCGTGCTGGCCGCCCGACTTGCCTCGGCAGGCAAACACGTGCTGCTGGAGAAGCCGGTCGCGACCACCGTCGCCGAGTGCGCCCGCATCCGGTCCGCGGCGCGGGCGGGAGAAGTGGTCGTGGTGCCCGCGCACATGCGTCGGTTCTTCCCCTCCGTGCCATGGGTCGCCGAGCGGCTGGCGTCCGGGGAACTGGGCCGCGTTCGCCGGGTCCGGTGGCGTGAGGGCTTCGAATACGGTTGGCCACTGGTGAGCCCGTTCGCCTTCGAGCCCGGCGCGGGGGCCGGTGTGCTGGCCGACCTCGGCCCCCACGTGCTCGACCTGATAGGGCACTGGCTGGGTGGACCGATGGAGCTGCGGTCCTGTGACGACAACGCCTGCGACGGCGTCGACAGCGAGGTGCGCCTGGAGTTGCTGGCTGGCGGCGTGCCCGTCGAGATTGAGCTGAGCAGGCTGCGCGACCTGGGTGACACGCTCACCATCGAGGGAACCAGGGCCGTGCTGAGCGTGGGAACCCGGCGAGAAGCGCACTACGCGCTGCACACCTCCGACGGGGCACTGATCCGACAGGGTCCGGTCCCCACAACCGACCCCCGGCTGCTGACGAGGGAAGGCGTGTTCCACCGGCAGTTCGAGGAATTCGACCGCGCGCTGCACGGCGCTGTCACCAAGGCGGCGACGCTGGCGGACGCGGAGTCGGTGGTCGCCCTGCTCGACCGGTGCCGAGAGCACCGGTCGCACCGCCTGCCGCGGCCGTGGGAACCCGGACCTCGGCGGAAGATCCAAACCGGGAGCGCACGACGGGTGGCCGTGACGGGAGCCACCGGCTTCATCGGTTCCCACGTGGTCGACCGGCTACTGCGCGACAGCGACACCGAGGTGGTCGCGATCGGACGTGAACATCGAAAGCGGGCGCGGTTGTCGCACCTCGACGCGACCCGGCTGCGGTTCGTGCTCGCCGACGTCCGCGACACGACGGCCCTGGCCGAAGCGTTCCAAGGGTGCGACGCCGTCGTCCACACCGCCTACGGCAACGGGGGCGACCTTGCCGAGCGCTGGTCGGTGACCGTCGACGGCACAGCGAGCGTGCTGAGCGCGGTGACCGCGGCGCGCGTCGACCGGTTGGTGCACCTCAGCAGCATGAGCGTCTACGACCCGACCGACGTCTCCCTGATCGACGAGGACAGTCCATCCGTGCGCTCCGATCCTGCCGATCTGTCCTACGCCCAGCAGAAGACAGCGGCAGAACGGCTCATCCTCGGACGGCCGCGCGACCGGCTGGACGTGGTGTGTCTGCAGCCGAGCGTCGTATACGGCCCCTGGAGCCCCACGTGGACGATTCGTCCCCTGCGGAACCTGGCCGAGGACAACGCATGTCTTCCCAGTGGCGGCGGCGGAATCTGCAACGCGGTGCACGTGCACGATGTCGCCGATGCCATCGCCCATCTCCTTGACGTGCCGACCCTGTCGGAGCGGCGGTTCCTGCTCTCCGGACCAGCGCTCACGACGTGGGGCGCCTTCTACGACCACTACCGCGACATGCTGCGCCTACCGCGCCTCGATCTGCCGGACAGCGAGGGATGGCCCGATCGCTACCGGGAGTACTACGCCAGAAAGGTGGAGGTGGACAGCTCACGGCTGGCGGCGGCGGGTTTCCGTCCTGCCGTGCGGCTGGACGAGGGCATGGCACAGGTCACCGCGTGGGCGGCGTGGGGGAATCTGACGTGACGGCCACCGCCAGAAGTCGGCCGTCGACGGAGGTCGTGTTGACCGGGTCGGTGATGACCCATCCCGCTCGCGGCGATGCGGCGAAGCGGATCGTCGCTCAGGCCCCGGCAGGGATGCTCTCCGTGGTCACCGATCCGGACCCAACGGGACCTCCGACGGCGGTGCGCACCGCCGTCGCCGCATGGGAGTCCGTTCCGGCGTCGTCAACCCACCACCTCGTCGTGCAGGACGACATGCTCTTCGCCACAGGCGCGTTCGATCGGCTGCTACAAGCTGTCAGCGCGGCGCCGGACGCCGCTTTGGCGCTTTACTCGATGTGGGACTCCCGCAACGCGGCCGCTGTGCGGCTGGGCGCGCTGTCCGGAGCAGGGTGGGTGAGCGCGGTCAACGAGTACACCCCCACCGGTGCCCTCGTCCTGCCCCGCGCCGTGGCCGCGGGCTTTGCCGACGACGTGCGCCGTCACCCCTCGAACTGGCCGGACGACATCCTGATGCACAGGTACCTCCGTCGCGAAGGCGTGCGGTGCCTCGTTGCCGTGCCGACCCTGGCCGAGCACCAGGACGCTCCGAGCATTGTGGGAAACGCGTTTCGCGGACTCCGGAAGTCGCCGTGTTTCCTGCCCGTCGTTCGTCCCGGACCACAGCGCATCGACTTCGGTGTGCCAAGCGTGGTCCCGTTCTTCAAGAACGGCGTCGCCCAGTGTGTCGTCCGATCGAATGACATGCGGTCCGACCGGTGGCTGCACCTGGAGATCAGCGACTACCTAGGTGGCCTTGGCGTTCCCGAGCGCCACCTGCGGCCGAGGGCGCCCGCGGAGCTCGACAACGTCGACCCCGCGGTGGTGCGCGGCACGTGGCTCACCGCGTTCGCGCTGGGAATGCTGACCGAGGGCGCGTGTGGCGACACCGATCCGGATGTGGTGCGGGAGGCGTTGCGCACCATCGGGCCGGGAGGGACGAGCCAGACGCCCGGCGGTGAGCTGTCCGTCGAAGCGTGTGACCAGTTGGCCGTGCTCGCGCGACTCGCTCTGGGTACCGGTCGCGAGACAACACCGCGTCCACGTCGCAGGTCCGGCGGTATCACGGTGGTGGGCGATGGTGTGCTGGCTGAGCACATCGTGCGAACGCTGACCGACCTAGGGCATGCGGTGACAGTCGTTCGAGGGGCGTCCGCGCCGCGCCGCGGTCGCACGCACGGGAACATTGTGCTCGACCTGACCCGCGGCGGCGGACCGCTACTGCGCCTCGGCTCACGTGTGCCGCTGCGCCTCGATTCCGTTGATCTCTACGGTCCCGGCTATGGACCGGACTCGACCGTCGGAGCACTCGTGTGGGCGGCGTTGCAATCCGAGCCGATCCGGATCTCCGCCCGCTCACCCGCCGTCGTGCGGCCGCTGCACGTGCGAGAACTGGTCGAGCAGGTGCGCGCCATCGCATGTGGGACCGCCGAGAGGTTCCAGACGCCTCCTGAGTACCCGATCGAGGCGTTCGCCAGGATCGTCGCACAGGCCGTTCGGCCGGTGCCCGTCCACGACACCAGGAGCAACCCGCCACCGACGGCCGCAGGCCGGAGCCAGTCGGCCGAGGACCTCCAATGGCATGTGCACCATTTCGCGCAGTGGCTCGCTTACGAGTTCGACGGCACCGACCCGGCGACGATCACTCGGACGCCCGGGTGATCGTCGCGGTAGGCCGCGCGCAGTTCGCGGGCCAGGGTGTCAGCGTTTTCGAGCGGGCATATCCCAACCAACGCGCCGCCGCCACCCGCGCCACTGACCTTCATGGGCAGACCGCTGATTCTCCTGGCGATGGCGCGCAGGCGTTCCAGCAGCGGGGTCGACATCCGCTGCAGATCCCGCATCGCGCGGTGGGCCGCGGTCATGGCGGTGCCCAACAGGCTGAGGTCGCGCGTGCGGATCGCCTGCCAGGCCAGGTCGGACGCCGCGTCCGTCCTGTGCGCGTACTCCGCGAGCACGGGATCGCAGGCGCGGTGCTGAGTTCGAACCGACCTGATGTGGTCGGGCGTCGACTTCGCCGTCCGGGAATCGACCACCACCACGGCCCACTCCTGCGGGAAGTCGGTGTGGTCGAGGACGTCCGGCAGCCCGGTGGACCGACCTGCGAACAGCGTCGCGCCGCCCAAGGCGATGGCCAACTGGTCCATGCCCCCGCCGTCGCAGAAGCCGAACTCGTACTCGTATGCCCATTGGACCAATGTGTCGCGCGGAATCGGCCTCGACGAGGGCACGGCGGTGGCGAGGGCCTCGAACAGGGCGAGAATCAGCGCGCTGGACGAAGACAGGCCGCTGGCCGAAGGGGCCGCGCTCGACACGGCCACCGGCGGGGGGCCCAGGGGAAGCCCTCCGACGTGCCTGCCGAGGAAGGACCAGACTCCGGTGGTCCACTCGTGCGGAGCTTGTCCGCCCGTCGAGGTGGGCGGGTTCACCTCGACGGTGGTGTAGAGGTCCAGGGCGACGCACACGGACCGGCCACCCACCCAGTCCAAGTCCTCCCCGGACAGGCACGCCCGCACGGGACACGAGACGGTGAACGATCGCGGTTGGTCCACGCGGTTCTCCTCATCCGTCGAGACAACGCCCACGACACCGACCTGCTACGGGCACCACACCCGCTGCTCGGCACTGCCGAGCAACCTGCCCAGCCGCCACGCGAAATGGCACACCCAGCGCCCCCGGTCCGGCGAGGCGATGGCCGGGGCGCGCCACACGAGCTTGAGCCAGTGCGCCAGGGCCTTTGTCGTTCCGTCCGCGCGCAGCCCGTGCTCACGGAAGTCTCGCAGCAGCTTCGCGTCGGCTCGTCCGTAGCCCATCTGCTGCCTGGCGAGCGACCACAGCCGTTCCCGCAACCGGTAGCGCATCACCGCGCCCGGCGCGAAGACCACGGAGCACCCCATCAGCTGAGCTCGAATGCTGAACTCGACGTCGTCCCCGCCGCCACCGGTGTAACTCTCGTCGAATCCGCCCAAAGCCTGGAACACCTCGGTTCGCACGCCCATACTCGCCCCCACCGCATAGGGCAAGAAGCCCATGATAATCGGCAACCGGTCGGGCGGATTGGCAGATCTGGCCATACGGACGCGTTCGCTGTTCAGCGGAGTGAAATCGAGGTATCCACCGATCAGGTCAGCCTTGGACGACGCCCGCACCATGGCGGCGAGCCAGCCGGTGGTCGCCACGTCGTCGGCATCGCAGTACACCAGCAGCTCACCGTTCGCGGCACGAGCGCCAGCATTGCGCGCGCCATTGATCCCACGCGGCTCATGGCGCACCACCCGCAAGTCCGGCAACCGATCTGTCCACCGGGCGACGACGGCGGCGGTGTCGTCGGTGGACCCGTTGTCCACGACCACCACCTCCCACGACCCTCCGTAGTCCTGCCGGGACAGAGCGGCGAGCTGACCTCCCACAACGGCGGCCGCATTACGTGCGGGCATGATCACGGAAACCGACCGCGCGACAGCGGAATCCGGCGACACTGAATACCACCGCCTCTGGAATGGATGGACAGAATATCGACACCACCGCGAAATGTACTAGGGCAACGGTTGGCGCGGCAAGACAATTACCCTGAGAACAGCCCGAAGGAGTAACGGGCCCCACCTGAAGTGCTTCGAGCTGTTCATATCCCACATACCTGCCCGCGGTCCATCACTGCCGCGTCGAGGTCAACCGAATGGCGGCATTTGTGTGCGAGTTGCTCCGAATCGGGCACGGCAGCCACAACTGTAAGTGATCACTCTCCGCGGGGTGCGATGTATCGTCTCTCGGGCGACACGATATCGGCTTTGAACATCACCTTTTCGGAGAATTGAACAGCTCGACGGGTGGGGCACATACTCGCCAGGACGGTCATACCGCATCGCCAGGGTCTGCAACGCTGATCGTCCGATGGATCGAAGGGACTCGCACACATGATCATCGACGACCTCGCCCGCGAGTGGACGCCGGACGGTTTGCGGTTGTCGGCAGCGGTGGACTCGTCCCTGACACCGAGCGGTGAGCGTCTGCACTTCACGGTGCACGACGGCGAACCGGAGTGGATGCCGCCAGTGGGAGACGCCTTCCTGGCCGCAATGATGATGCCCGCGATGGCACTGAGAGAGGACGTACGCGTCCACGCTCCGGTCTCGCGCAGGCTATTCAGGTCGGCGTTCACCATCGCCGACATCTACACCGCCTGGTGGCCGCACCTGCACTCGGTCGAACTGGAGGCTCCCGTCGCAGGCCGTGAGAGCGGCGACGCGGTGGGGTTGTTCTTCACCGCCGGGGTGGACTCGTTCTACAGCCTCATCAAGGACGTCGCCAGATCTACGGCCTCGGACTGGGAACCGGTGACGCACCTGGTGTTCGTCAACTTCGAGAGGCAGACGGGCGCCCGCTACGAACACCTGCTGGAACGGTTGCGGCACGTGGCGTCGCGCACGGGAAAACGGCTGCTCGTGGTCGACACTAACGTCCGCTCGATGTCCGAGCCGACCGCGTTCTGGCCGGAGTACCACGGCGCGGCGCTGGCCGCGGTCGCGTTGAGCCTGCAAGGCCTGCTGCGACGCTGTCTCATCGCGGCCAGCCATCAGTACCGGCACATGCCGCCTCTGGGTTCGCACCCCCTGCTGGACAACCAGTTCTCCACCGAGGGACTGGAAATCGTCCACGACGGCGCCGAGGCGACCCGCGCCGACAAGATCTTCCGGCTGGCGAGCGAGGGAGATCTGCCCTTGGACAACCTCTGCGTGTGCTGGTCGAGCGAGCCGGGGCACAACTGCGGGCGTTGCCAGAAGTGCGTGGGCACCATGGTCGCGCTCGAACTCGCGGGCGCGTCAGGGAAGTGCCCGACTCTGCCCGGGACACTGGACCTGGAGGTGGTGCGCGCGGTGACGATGCCCGATGGGATCAAACTCGCGACTCGCGCACTGGTGTCGGAGGCCGAGAACCGGGGACGGCACGACATCGCCGACGCCCTGCGAGAAGCGCTGCGGCGCGCGGGCGACCTTGAGCAGGCAGACAGGTGATCGCGGAAAGCGGTCCGGACAACCCCGACCAGCGGCGAGCGCGGCTGAGGAGCCACATCGCGCGGGTTCTCTCCACGCTGCTCGCCCCCGGCACCCGGTGCGCGCTGGTGGACTTCCCGCTGCATGCCAACGTGGGCGATAGCGCCATCTGGTTGGGGGAACGCACGGCGTTGCGTGGTTTGGGCGTGTCAGTGGCCTATACCTGCGACGAGCAGTCGTTCCGCCCGCAAGACCTGCTGACCGCCGTGCCCGAAGGCGTGATCCTGATACACGGCGGCGGCAATCTCGGCGACCTGTGGCCTGAACGCCAGCACTTCCGGGAACACCTCGTTCGGTCCTTTCCCCGGCACCGGATCGTGCAGCTGCCCCAGTCGATCTGCTTCCGGGACGACGCGAACCTCCAGCGGGCGCGAGCCGTCTTCGACGCCCACCCCGACCTCGCCCTCTTGGTGCGCGATCAGCACAGCCTCCACCTGGCCCGAACCCACTTCGCCGCGACCAGCCTGCTGTGCCCCGACATGGCCTTCACACTGTCCGTGCCTCCCACGAACGGCTGCCGGGCACATGACGTGGTGTGGTTGGCCCGATCCGACCACGAGGCCACCGGCCTTCCCCCACCCGCCCCGAACGGCAGAACCCTGCACACCGACTGGACGAACGAACTCGACGCGACCCCGGCGTGGCAGCTTCGGCGAAACGCCGCCGGACAACGCCTACGAGCCGCGGTGCACGCGTTGCAGGAGCATCCCGACCCGAACCGGGTCGCAGCCGTGGCCGCGGCCCACGACGAACTGGCGGCGCTTCAGCTCACCAGGGGATGCGCCCTGCTGGCCAGCGGCGATGTCGTCGTCACAGACCGTTTGCATGGACACCTGCTAAGCCTGTTGCTCGACCGGCCTCACGTCCTGCTGGCCGATCGCTACGGCAAGGTCGGCAACAGTTGGCGCACTTGGACCAGCGGCTGGCCGGGAGTGCGTTGGGCAGGCAGCCCGAGCGAAGCCGTCGACCAAGCACACGCCCTCGCCGCAGCCGCACACTGAGTTTCCCTCCGGGAGTCGGAAATTGGGGTTTCATGCCACGAGGCCGAAGTCGGGACTGTAGTTGATGCGGGTGTCGTGTGGTGTGTGGTAGCCGAATGTCTGATGTAGATGGTCGTGGTTGTAGTAGGCGAGGTAGGCGAACACGTCTTGTCCGGCGTGGTCGCGGGTGTCCCAGACGCTGGTGCCGATCTCGGCTTTGCGGGCGGCGAAGAAGAAGGAGGTTGTCCCTTGAGCCGGACACCCTGATCTCGGACAGCCGTCTGGGGAAGGGGGTCCTCGTGTCAGGCATGTCGAAGTGCCCCGAGCAGTTCCGCGGGGACACCGTCGGGTTGGCCCGCTCGTCGGACCGGCCGTGGCGGCGGATCGCCCGCGAGCTTGGTGTGAACCGCGAGACCCTGCGTAGCTGGGTCCGCACCGCGGGGAACGCGCAGGTGGGCGGCGTGTCAGCCGATGAGCGCCAGGAGTTGAGGGAACTGTTCGCCGGGAGGGAGTGCGTGGTGGGCTCGTGCGGCGCGCAAGTACTGCTGCAGGAAGGCTTCCCTGCTGGGGGCGACGGAGGCGCGGATGCCCCGGACCATCTCCGGGAGCAGGGCGTCGCCGAGGTTGGTGTAGACCTGCCGAACGCGGTGCTGGACGGCTGCGTGTAGCTGGTCCTCATCGAGCCCAGTACGGCAGCGTGAGATCCGATTCGTGGGCCGCGTCGGTGTCGTGGGCAGTCGCCTCGGCGATGGCCTGCTCCAGGCTCGCCAATGCTTTGAACTGTACACGTCTGGCGATTGACCGGCGCGGACGCGCGCCAGCGCGGTCGAGGTGCTTCGGGACGCGGGGCCATTTGCTGGTGGAACGCGCCGACGAGCACTGGTCGTGAACGGTTGACCTAGCCGACGACGTCCTTCAGCACGGCCTCGTATCGAGGACGATTCGCCTGCGGCGTCCGGGCTGCGCCGTATGAGAGCACGATCGTTCCCTGCCGGTAGGCGTTTCCCGAGGACACGTCGACCTGGTGCTGTGCGGCGGTCTCGTCGGGCCATGAGTAGACGCTGATCGCGTCGGTGGTGATGAGCTGGAGGCATCTCAGCGAGTCGCAGTTCTGCTTCGTGTTGTCGCGGGGGTTCGCTGCAGGCAGTCCTGCCGCGATGAAGCGGTCCACGACGTGCCGTGCGGTCGTGTCGGTCGAGCCTCCGGACGCGCCAGGCGGCCCGCCAGTCTCTTGGTTGGTGGAGGAACGTTCGCCCGTACTCGCAGGTTCGGTGGTGCCGCAGGCGACGAGACCGCCGAGAAGTCCGGCGATGACGAGAAGCTGGATGCGGTTCACGGCCGTGTCGTCGCTGGTCTCACCCACAGCGCTACAACAAGCCTTTCATCCGGTGGCAACCTCGTCACCGCAGGAGACCTCGTACCACCGGTCACCGATCCCTCGGGTTCGACCAATCGATGGTGTCCACCGTCACGTTCGGCCGAACGAGAGGGCGCCTGCCCGCGACACGTCCTGACTTCGACGACCTTTGGCCTGAGCGCCAGGCTTCACGGGGAGACGACGATTCAGGCCGCCTGAGCACGGGATGGGGACGTACAGGAAGGTTGGCGACACCACCCAGGAGGATGAAGATCAACGCGACCCCGTAACGGCGTCGCGTCAAAGCTGGAGGGCTGCCGCTCCAGTATTTCTCCAGTTCACCCTTGTCGATCTTCATTTAGACCACAATGGACAGACGTGCGATGGTCGACTCAAAGAAACGAAAACGCCCGCTGACCTGGTATTTTGTCCAGATTCAGCGGGCGTTTCACGACCGTCGGGCTGACAGGATTTGAACCTGCGACCCCTTGACCCCCAGCGGGACAAGAGTGTTTCGCATGGTCTATTCAGGACGCTGAAGTCGGTCAGAGTCGGGTGAAAGCCCAGGCAGGGTCTCCGAATCCGCCGGAGTCCACACAGTCCGTGAGACGTGTGTGAGACGAAGGCGGCCCCGAAAGCCGGTGGTGGGCACCGGCCCGGGGCCTGATCGGATACAGGAGATCCGACATGATCGCTATCGTCGCACAGTTCGTCGTGGGTGCGGTATGAGCATCGAAGCGCTCAACTGGGCGCTCAACCACGCACCCGCCTTCGAGAACGAGGACCCGCGCAAGCGTCCTCACTTGGTCCTCGTGCTGATAGGTCTGGCCAACCACGCGGACAACCGCGGCCGCAACGCCTTCCCGTCGAACGAGACGCTGTGCCGGTACACCCGGCTGTCGGAGAGCACCGTGCGCCGCTGCCTGAAGCGGTTGCTGGAACTCGGCGTGATCCGGCTCGGCGACTCCCGGATACAGGCGTTGCAAGCCAAGAAGAGGTACCGCCGCTCGACGGTGTATGACCTGGCCATGTCCGAGGTGTCATACGGCCCCTCAAACAAGGGCATCCGCGAGGAAACAGACGCCCATACGAGCCCTGCCGAGGCGTCATACCAGGTCGACAGGGGTGTCACACCAGCCGAGGAAATCGGCCGTATGACACCCAAACCGTCCCTCAACCATCCAGGGAACCGTCCTCAATCCATCGAGGACCAGGTCGACGAGTCGAACGATCCGCCGACCTCCGAGCCGTCAAGCCCAGCGGCCGAACTCGTCGCGGGCTTGAACTTCGGAAAACATCCGCGCCCCAGCCAGGCCCAAGCCGCTGACCTGGCCCGCAAGGTCGATGCCGCCGCGGCGAGCGGCCTGACGCTCATCGAGATCAGGCGGCATGCCCAAGCCAAGCTGAACCAGGCCACCACCAACGCGGTCGCCTACCTTGCCCGCGGCCTCGACCCGGACAACTTGCCCATCTCCACACCCGGGATGGCTCACCGGCCCGCCCCCGCAGCCCGAAACGCCGTCCGCACGACCCGATCGGTCGAGGCCGAAGCGGCATGGCAGGCAGCCCGCCGTGCTCTGCCATCACGCCACGGCACCCGCCCATCGGCAGAAGTCGTTCCGCCCGCTGACGACACCAAGTGACAGCGCTCCGAGCGATCGCGCGGCGCCGCCGTCGCTCGGAGCCTTATTGGCTACCGGAGATCACCCATGCACAACCATCACCACCGAGCCGACGACCTCGGCTCACCACACACCTCGACCCCGTTTCGCACCCGTACTCCCGATCAGCCCGTCGGCATGCTCTTGACGAGCAAGCTCGTGGACTGGTGGACGCAGGCACGACAGCGCACCTTCCTGGCCGAGCACGGCCAGTCCGGCCAGCCGGTCGACGTCGAGGACTACTGGACCGAACTCGCTCTCGGCACCCGCATCGCCAAGGAAGTCACCTCGGGCCGCTGGGTCACCGTCTCCTGCCTACTTCGCGCCGGAGCGCTCACCACCTGGCGGGATGCCGGCGACGCACTCGCCATGCCTGGTGATACCGCCTTGGACAGCTTCCGCTCCTGGCTCCGCAGCCAAGCCGAACTACGACGCCACACAGGCACGATCGGCCTCACCGCGGAAGAGGTCAAGGAACTCACCGTACTGGCGGAGGCGGTGGCCCGGTGAACAACGACGTCCTCGACCAGGTCCGCGAAGCAATCGCCACCGCCGCGACGGAAGGCAAGCCACCACCAGGCCGCCCCACCCTGATTCGACTCACTGGCGCCACCGACTACCAGATCCGCCAAGCACTGGCGACGCTGGCGACAGAACCCCCAGCCCCCTCGGCGCTCGACCCGGCGGTTCCGAACCCCCAAGATCACCAAGAGTTGGTTGCGGCCACCGCTGGCGACAAGGTGGCGACAGCTTCGCTGCGGGCCGACGCCGCGGGTGGCGAGTTCGCCAGCAGTTACCGCCACCCTCGTCCATGGCCTCTGCTGTTGATCGGCCTCGGCGCAGCCGTAGCAGTCTGGTCAGGCTGGGTCGGCTTGGGCGAACTCACCGGATTCGGCGTCGTCCGCCTGCTCCCGGGTCTTTGGGATCAACTCCAGATCAACACCGCCGTAGTCCTGTCCCTCTCCGTCGAGGCCTATGGCGGCTACGCCCTCCGCTGCTGGCTAGGCTCGATCGGTCTGTCCGCACGAACGAGGAAGTTCGCCAGACGCTCAGCGATTACCAGCCTGGTGGTCGGCGCTGGCGCCCAGATCGCCTACCACCTTCTGATAGCCGCCAACATCCACACCGCCCCTTGGCCAGTCACCGTCCTCGTGGCGTCCGTACCGGTACTCGTGCTCGGCCTAGCCTCAGCCCTGGCATGGATGGTCACCAGCGATTACCACCGTTCCTTCACGAGTAAGGAAGTGTGACCGCCCGCGTCGTAACCCGACCTACCCGCCAGCCGTCTGAAGCAGACTCGGGCTCCAAGCAGCTGGCGGGTTTCGAGCAGCCGGGACCCAGCCGCGCAGTACAGCTTGAGGCTGTCGAACTAGTGAAAGCGCTTTTACAACCGTCCCACGGTGAGTGCGAGGTGCGATCGTCGTCGGAACGGTGGCCTAGCGATCCGGAGTTTGTAGTCGCAGGTGTCTTGTCCTGCGGTGGCCTTGGTGGGGAGTCGACGTCAGGCGGGTCATGGGCAGGTACGAACACCTGGCGTCGTTGGCGGAGAAGACAGCCGTTGGGTGAGAGGACTAACTTATCGAATTGCGACAGTACCAACCCGGCGGCAAGCAGTGTCAGCTCGCACGAGCGGAATTTTTTTCCACTGATTCGGTGGTGAATAAACAGCATGAGAGTTTCGCCGCTCCTGCCTCGCGGCTGTAGGGCTTCGCTCCAAGTTGGTGCTGACGTCGGTCACGAGAGTAAAAGGTGTTTGACTGTAGCGCGGATCCACGCGCGATCGAAAAAATTGGATCGAGGTCGAGTTTACCGCCCTGCGCTACTTCGTTCTCAACGGCGCCGATCGCCACAGCGCGCCGAACGGAACGCCGCCGTCGCAGCCTACATCCGCTGGCGCAACGCAGGCGCACGACCAAAACCTGCTTCACCACCGACTCGCCCATCCGCACCTGGACCCATTGCCCGACCAAGGTTGCGTGACACAACACTAAGGGGATCGGTTTCGAAGCCGACAGGTCAGCAAGAGCGGTGTAGGGCTGGTTCAAGAAAGCCGCCCGATCATGAACCAGACGCAGTAGCTCTTTCGGAGGTGCCAGTCCGGCAAGCATCGATTCCCAGCGTGAGGCGTCAAGCAGAAGTATGTCCAGGCGTTCGCCACCCGCGACATCGACGAGCGCTTTCGCGCTATAGCCGGATATCGACAGGAAGATCCCACAGGTTCCGGCTACGCGTTTCCGCGCCCTCTTCTGCAGTTTCGCGATTTTCCCGTATCCGCCTTCTGTCGCTTCGCTTCCAAGACGAACCGCATCCCGGAGTGCGCGAGCACGACATCAACCTCGCCGGTTGTGCGCAGGCTCGCGGTCGCCTCAATCCCCCAGCAGCGCAGCAACTCAACGATCAACTCGTTGAACCGCTAGCCACGGAACTGCGGCGGCACGCTCCGCGTCCCCGGGCTTGGTCGTCTTCTCGATACTACGCTTCAGAGGAGCCAACCACGGCCACTACTGGACCTTCCCGGCCGACACACGTCAGCCATTCGGCCAGTTACACCGTTCCTGAGAAGTCCCGACCCGTGGCCTGGGAGGACCAGCGGGCGCTGTGGGGGAGCTCAGGCTGTCGGGCTCGTGAGCTCGCGGACGCGGTCGCCGTAGAAGCCCAGCTTGTCCCCGTCCATGACTCGCTCAAAGTACTCGCGGGCGCGTCGCCGATCACCGACCATGAAGTAGTACTTTCCTAGCTCGAAGAGGCTGAACAGGTCGAAGGCGTCGAGCGCGAGGGCCTGGTTGTAGAAGCTGAGAGCGAGGCGATCGTTCCCGTTGAGGGCGTGCGCCCACCCGAGCTTGGAGTAGACGACGACGGCATCCGGCCGCTCCGCTCGAACGGTCTCGAGCAACTGGATCGCGCGCCCGTAATCGCCATCAAGTCCCGCCGCGACGGCGAGCCGGAACCGCGAGTAAGGCCGTTTGACGGCGTCCACAAGGCGCTCGTAGATCGTTACCGCGTCGCCATACCGCTGGAGGCTGCTGTACAGCTGACCGAGTCGCTCGAGCACGTCGCGTCGCTGATGACCTTCGACCGGATAGCCACGATCGAAGGCGACGAGCAGCTGCTCGTACGCTTCGGCCGCTTTGCGGTCGTACCCCAGGCGAATACAGATGCCGCCGAGCATCCGCAGGTACTGAGGATGCTCGTCGCTCCGATCGACAGCGGCCTCCGCTGCCTCCAGGGCACCCTGAGCGTCGCCCTCGGCGAGCCGCTGTTTGGCCAGTTCGAGGTAGTAGAGTGGACTCGACGAGGGCGGCCGGAAGCCGAGCTGGCTGGGCTCCGAGCGAGCAGGCATAGCTGCCGTCGCCGCCTCAGCGCGCAACCGGTCAAGGCATGCCTGCACGGCGGCGCGCATCGACCCGCAGTTCTGAAAACGGTTCTCGTGCCGCCGCGCCATCGCGCGAAGGATCACGTCCTCAAGATCGGCAGGCACATCGCGGTTGACCTCACGAGGCTTGGCGATCTGCACGCCGGTCAGCAGCTGATGCGGGCTCGAGTAGGGTAACCGTCCGGTGGCCATCTCGTAGAGGAGAACGCCGATCGAGTAGATGTCGCTGACGTCCCGGGCGCGTTTTCCCTCGAGCGCCACCTCCGGGGCCATGTACGCCTCCGTGCCGTGGCGCTTGGTCCAGACCCACACATCCTCGAGCCGGCGGCTCGACCCGAAGTCGGTGATCTTCGCTACTCCGGACGCCTTGTCGACGAGGATGTTCTGCGGCTTCAGGTCGTTGTGCGAGATGTTCGCGGCGTGGACGGAAGCAAGACCGTCGAGGATCTGCATCGTCCACTCCAGCATCTGTTCGAAGGTTAGCGGCGCCCGCGTACTGACGCTGTCGAGAACCTTCGCCAGGTCGTAGCCATCGACGAACTCCATCTCGATCACGAAGAGCTCGCTGATGTTGTGGAAGCCGTGGACGCGAACGATGTTCGGGTGACGGATCTCCCTGATGATGTCTGACTCCTTGCGGAGCACCTCCTCGCCCTTCTCCTGGTCTTTCGGAATCTTGATCGCGACCGTGGCACCATCCTTCAGCCTCCGCGCCTGCCACACCTCGCCGAAGCTCCCTTTGCCGAGCTCGGCTAGCAAGCGAAACCGATCGCCCAGCACCTCGCTGGGTTTGCCGCGGAACACGATCAGCGCCATGACTACGCCCTCCCTAAGGCGAGCCGCTCATTGCGCTCGTCGCGCAGGAACTCGCCGAACACGAGACGTTCGGAATCGGGAGCGGGGCGCATCACGCACTTGATGATCATCAATGGTGTCCGTGCCGGGTCTACGTCACTGCCACGACGCCTGAACCCTTCGCGGTAGGTTGCGATGATGGCGTCCATGCTGCGTGGAGCCGAGCCGCTGCGCACCCAGTAGATCAGGACACACAGCTTCAAGCTCGGGGACGCGGTCGACGCGATCGCGAGGTTCTCGACCTTGCCCCGCAGCTTGCCCTCGTCACCGCGCTCGAACCTCTCGAATTCGAACGCGAGCGAGGCTTCGCCCGAGTGCTTCTCGAACCACACAGAGTCCGCGCGCACGTCCCCGAGGCCGTTGTCGCGGGCCCACCAGATCGGGCACTCCGCCACGGCGGAGTAGCCCTGTGACTGCCCTGCGGTGGCCAGGACTGTGAGGAAGTGCGAGTGTACCGTGAGCCCGATGTCCGGGATCCCCGACAGCAGCATCGGGAAGTGCTCGACCATCAATTCGCGGTTGGTGAGTCCGTCGAAAACCAGGTCCGTCGGTGATGTCAAGCGGTCACCCATCATCCTCCCGACCTCCCCCAGCGCTCGCACACACGCGGTGACTCACCGCCGTGGACGAGCGCCTTGGTGCCGACCTTCACGACGAGCGGCGCGATGATCGCCCGTCCGCAGATCAGCGCCTCACCGGTCGACAGCGTCGGGAGCTCCGCCAGGTCCGCTGCAGAGAAGTAGTCGGAGGTCTTCTGGATGAACCGCTGGTCGTCCGGGTTCTTGATGCGCATCGCGACGATGGTGTTGCACTGACTCGTCACGTCGGAGTCGAGCTTGCTCGGGCGCTGGCTGACGATGGCGAAGCCCACGCCGAACTTCCGGCCCTCGGCCGCGATGCGCTTGATGATGTTCTTCGAGATCGCAGCCTCGCCTGCGGGCGCGAAGTTGTGCCCCTCCTCGTAGACAATGAACACCGGTCGGGTCGGGCGCTGCTTGTCGGCCGCCGCCTTCATCAGCTCGCTCGAGATGAGCGCGACGATGACCTGCCGCGCCGTGTTCGAGAGCCCTTGGAGGTCGACGATGCAGAGCCGTCCGGCCTCGGCATTGTCGTCGCCGACCATCTCGTAGACGTCGAACGGCTCACCGGCCGCGCGCGAGTAGAAGCTCTGGGCCTCGTTGATCATTCGCCGAAGGCGGATGGCGGCGATGTTGGCGCTCCCTCCGCGGAGCGCGTTGGCCTCACCCTGGCTGCCGGACTTCGTCACCCACTCCTTCAGGCGGTCGAGATCATCGAGGACCGCGAAGAGCTCCTGGATGTCGCGAGGCTCGTCGATGTTCTCCTTCCAGTAGCGGAGCGCGACATCGAGCACGCGCTGCTGCGGCTCCGTCAGTCCAGGGAGCACACCGGAGAACTCGTCCACGTCGAAGTGGTCGAGCTGAAGGGCGAGGCGCATGTTCTTCCCCGCGTACTTCTCGTCGAAGCTCCGCAGCTGCGGCGTGTAGACCTTGATGCCGCCCCCGCGGTCCTGCAGCTGCTGGAGGACATCTTGGATCTCCCCGAGCTTCTGCCGGTCCCGAGGATCCTCGACCTTGTCGAGCCGGTCGTTGAAGTTGAGCTTGCCTGCTCGGAAGGCCTTGCCGTACTCGCCGTGCGGGTCGAAGACCACGACCGACGCGTTGAGCTGCGAGACCAGCCGCTCGATGACGCGCCCGACGGTGTAGCTCTTCCCTGAGCCGGTCATCGCAAGCACGGCGAGGTGCTCGGTCACCAAGGTGTTCGCGTCGAGGAATACCGGGACGATGTTCTCGCCCTTTTCGTAGCCGACGAGGTTGCCGAGATGGATGCTGGTGTCCTCGGAAAACTCGTAGAAGCTCGTAAGGAACGCGTAGTCGACTCCGTAGACCTTCGTCCCCGGCGTCAGGGGACGCCGGGGTATCCGGATCTCGCCGGTGAACGGATCCTTATAACCGACCAGCTCGAGCGTCGCGTACACGGTCTCGCCCGAGAGCCGCGACTGCGGCAACAGCTCGACTTCACTGATCCCTTCGCCGAGCGCTGGGCTGAACAAGATGTTCGACCGCGAGAGCCCAACGACGCGGCCGAGCACGTCGAGCTGCGATTCCGACTTGCGCTCCTGGTGCGCGACCCGCACGAACTCTCCACGCCGCGCCGAGAAGCTCGTACGCAGCGCGATCGTCAGCTTGTTGGGTTCCCCAGTGTTGCCGACCAGCTTGCCAACATAGTTGTCGTCGTCTCGGAACATGCTCACTCCTCATCCAGGGTGTCGACGCCCTCGAGCCAGGCTCGATCAACGGCACGCTCCTTGAGCATGCCCAGGGCCGAACGAAGGTAGTTGGACAGGACCTCGCGCGGCATTATCACGAGCTGCTCGGCGTACCAGAGCGGCAGTGGCTTCATTCGCGGGTTGTCGTTCAGTGTCAGGAAGGCGGTGATGCTGGCTAGCCTGTCGAGGGCTTCGGAGTCCCACTGCCCCGGAGCACCGACGGTCTCGATCTTCCAGATCGGCGTTCGGAGGCCGACCTGGATGTGGAAGCCGATGAGCCCGTGGTTCGCGACCGTCCGAGGCTCGAAGCGCTTCATCTGGCGCCCCAGCGCTTCGTAGTAGTAGGCGGCCGTTCGATGCCCTGCGCGCAGGGCACCACGGAGGAAGCGGAGAACACCGACTCGCCGCAGCTGCACCCACTCGCTTTGCACGAGGTCCAGAGCTTCGCTGCCGATCGCCTCGGGGGAACCCGCGTGTCCCTTCTCACGGAGCGCGTTCAAGACGGCGGCGTTGAGGTCGCGGCGCGACTGAAGCGAGACGAGGAACGGACCGTTCGGGTCGTTCGGGTAGATGGACGGCAGGAACCGCTGCCAGAACGCTTCCATCACCTCGATCAGCTCGCGCCACTCCTCCTCGACGTCGGGCTCGGCGAGGCTGAGACTCTGCTCTGCACGCGGGACAAGGAGCGGGATGTCGACGAAGATGACATCCGGTTTCGTATCCGAATCCAGCAGGTCCGTCAGAAGCTGGTAGACGAGGATGTACTCCTTCCATGCAAGTCGCTCGGACGCGTCCAGGAAGTTCATGTCATTGATGTCGACGCGGCTGTCCTGGAAGCCCTCCGTCGCCTGGTTGCAAGACACGACGATGTCGTGGCGAAGCGCCGCGGCTCCATAGAGAATGCCGCCCAGGGCGGGTATGCTCCGGCTTTTGGAGGAAACTCCGACGGCGTAGACGCGATCGAACCGGCGTGACTCGACGCTGCGGATGATGCCGCCACGCACGAAGAGCGGGGCCTTCGAGTCGATGTACCGCATCTTGTTGGCCATCTTCCCGACGGTGCCGGGAAGCCGCAGGCTCATTGCCGCGGCGAGTGCGCGAGCCAGCTCGATACTCTTCATGTCGTCGTCTCCTCTGAGGCGAGCAGGGCCCCAAGCTCTCGCAGGTACGGGTGCATCCCGCGCTGCTCGAGAAACCGGACGAGAGCCCCGCGATCGCTCGGTGCCGACGCGTCGAAGGCCGCGAGCCCCTGACGCGTGAGCTCCTCGAGGGCTCGACCGACGTCGTTGGCGCTCAGGTCCACGCCAAGGAGCGCCCCGGCTCGAGATCGCAGGAGCTCCGCTGTCTGTGGGCCGCCGGCCGCAAGGAGCAGCGCGACGGGGACGAGCCCCCCTTCGCCGACTGCCTCGGCCTTCGGCGGGCTCGACGGCTGCCGTGCGATCTCCCTAGCCTCCGCTGTGACCGACGGAGTCCACGACAAGAGGTGTCCAAGCAGGCTCTGGCGATGCGCCTCGTTGGTGAGCGCCGTGTAGGTGAGCAATTGGAGCGCAGAGAAGAACACCGGACCTGCGGTGTTGGTTGCTTGGTACCGGAGGAGCACGGGCTTGTTCTGGGCATCCACAGCGAGCACGCCTGCGCCGAGCACCGTGTCGAAGAAGTAATCCGACCGGACGTTCACCTCTCCGCCGAGAACCTCCTCGAGCGCACCGTCGGTGATGCGAGCAGTCGAGTTCGCGGAGCGGCGTCGGGCTCCCAGCTGGACCGGCGTCTCGAAGTAGCGGCCGAGGTCCAGATCCGTGAACGGCGGCACGACGATGACGGCGACCCGCGCCCGCGCGAGCGCGGACGATAGCTTGCGCATGGCGATGAGGCGCTCGGCACCCAGCAGCCCCCCGACGACGACGAGCGGAGGCCCCGACGGATCAGCCAGGAGCCGATCCATGGGAACGCTGTCGACCTCTGCCGTCTGCGAGAGGACGCCGACCTCGAACAGGTCAGCCTGTGCTTCGACGATGCGCGCGTTCACCGGAGCTCTAGCTTCGAGCGGATGAGCTTCATCTCCTTGAGCTCGCGAATCGCGTCGGCGTGGTCCGGGTGTCGGTCTTCGTCGTAGGTGCTGGCCTCCAGGTCGCCGGAGATGTCGACCCACAGACCGAAGTGGACGTCCTTGCCAGCGCCCTCAAAGAAACGTGCGCCATCCTGGGAGACCTGGCCGTTGAACGCCTCGTAGCGCGCCTTCGTGGTCCCGAAGGTTGCAGCTGGCGTCGGCTCCTCCTTGGCCGGCTTTCCGTTCGACTTCAGGACCCGGTTGAGCGCGCGCAGCTCCTTCTGCCGGATCACCCGCCGGAGTTCCGTCTTGAGCTCGTCGAGCTTCTCTGTGACCTGCTGGGGGAGCCCCTGGACTGCTTGCGTGGTCGCGACGACCTCGGTCTCCAGGCTCTTCAAGAGCTCGGTCTCCGGCACTTGATCGATCAGCGATTGCACCTGCTGCTTCAGGCCTTCCTCCACGAGGCCGCGGAACTTCTGGACCTCGAGCTTGAGCGGGTTGAGCGAGTCCTGCACCGGTTGCGGAGCGTCGGCCGTGAAGTCGCCCAGCGACTGCCACGCGGAGGCGGCGGCCTTGTAGTCCTTGACCGCCTTCGCCCACTGCTCATGGAGCTCCTTGAACCGCGCGAAGAAGCTACCGGGTCGCTCCTTGCTGATCAGATCCTTCAGCGCGTCCATGCGCTTCCACGCGTGTTCGTACTGCGAGTTAACCAGGTACTGGTCGATCATCAGCGTGTACGACGCGACCGGGATTGTCGCCATCCGCGTCTGCGTGCCTGCCGCGGCGGGCCCTTTCACCGCGTTCTCGAGCTCCGACTTGATGGCCTTGAGCGGCAGCGTGACCGGGGCGATGGGGAACGGGTGGCCCTCGGCCTCATCGAGCGTGGCCGCCTCGCCCAGAAGATGGTCGATCTCCTCGATCATCTCGTCCCGAGTCTCCAGGAACGTCTTCTTCAGCCATGCCAGGAAGGCGACGCGCTCCCACAGCGAGAGCGTCGAATACCAGTTCTCGTAGGACGGGATTCGCGCCGGCGAGCAGTCGAAGTGGAGCGTCGTCTCGCCGATCTCAAGCGGGCACACACCGAGGATGCGCTCCTCGATATCGAGGACCTGAGCGACGACCGTCTTGAGCGATTCCTCGGTCAGGCTGTCGATGTCGGCGGTCAGGTGGTCCGAACTCACCTGCTGGATCTGCTTTTCCGCCGTCACCAGCTGCTGCTTGGCCGTGGGGTAGTTGTTGTCCAGCAGGATGTTGGCCTGCGTGGGGAACAGGTCGCGGAGTGTCTTGATCGAGTCCTTGCACTCCCCCTCGAGCCAGGTCGACGCCGACTGGCGGCGGCTCTCGAGCATTGTCCGGTCGACGGCCTTGTAGAGGTCGTTCGTCTTGCGGACGAGTCCGATGCCGATGAGCACCTCGAGGATCTGC
The DNA here is from genome assembly GCF_900101685.1 of Actinokineospora iranica. Lineage (GTDB taxonomy): Bacteria > Actinomycetota > Actinomycetes > Mycobacteriales > Pseudonocardiaceae > Actinokineospora > Actinokineospora iranica. Next base: position 166,949 of record NZ_FMZZ01000013.1, on the reverse strand, counting down.
TCGAGCTGCTGCGGTGCCTTCATCTCGCGGTCGGGCACCGCGAAAAAGAAGCTGTTGGCGAGCTTGCTCACCGCCGACTGCGTCTTGAGCTCTTGGAGGAGCGCGAAGAAGCACCGGGGCACCTTTGGATGCAGGCTGCCGTCGGTCGTCAGCACGCCGAGGAGGTCGCCGTACTTCCACGCGGCAGGTGCATCGATGTTCTTCTTCGCCGCCTGCCGGCAGTTTTCAAACTCCACGTTGTTCAGGGGTCCGCTGGCCGTGTCGACGGCTGCATCGAGCGAGCAGTCCTTCGCCAACATGTGGCGGTAGCCCTTCGCGAAATCGGCCGTGTTGTTGCCGGTCTTGCGGCTCCAGATGGGCGCGAGGAGATAGCCGGTCTTGCGGAGGCCGTTTGCCCACTCCCGGCTCTTCGCTTGCCACTCGTCGCGGTAGGAACCCTCGAGCCCCTTCGCGACTTTGCTCAGGCGTGCCTCGTGGGCGTTGTAGGCGGAGCCCCGGCCCGAGTACTTGAGAAGAAACTCCTCCTCCTGCGACACGAGGCGCCGCGTCAGTACGCAGCGGCGAAGGGCTGGCGACGCATCGAGCTGCTGCTCGAACGAGGCCACATCCGCGCCTGCCGGGAACAGGACGAGGATCGGGTGGACCCGCTCGAGGCCGATGTAGGCGCGTAGCTTGTCGAGGGTCTCCTGCGCGTCCAGGCAGTACACGACCGTGCACCGGCCATCCGGCGTGACCCGAAGCCCGTCGAGCGACGGCGAGCTGAACGCGGAGGTGAGCGCCTTGTGTGGAACGTCCTTGAGCCCCGAGATCTGCCTGGTTTCCTCATCCTTGAGGTGGTCGTCGAGGAGCTTTGCGAGGCCGAGGCAGATCGCTGTCCCGCGCTTCGCCTTCGTCTGGCTGACGCCGCGGACGTACTCATCGAGCGAAGCCTCGTACTTGCCGTCCCTGAAGAAGCGAACGTTCTCAGCCGCCGAGATCAGGAGCTTGTTGAACTCGCGCCAGAGCCGGAACGACATCCCGATGAACCGGGTCCCATCGACCCGGTACTCCGGCTTCGAGAAGATGCGATGGAGCGACTCGGCCGCGAACTCGATGCCCTCTCGCGGGTAGAGCGCCGCCAGCTGCTCGCCCCATTGCTCGAGGTCGGCGTAGACGACGAAGTCACCAGCGGCGCCCGGCGCTCCCCCGACCGCAACGGAGAACGCGCGCAAGGCCTCGAGCAGCCCGACGACGGACACCTCGCAGTTCGGGGTGAAGTATGTGTCCGTCTTCCCTTCCTTCGCCTTGAAGCCGAACTCGGGACGGGTCAGCTCGTTCGCGAGCGCGCGCTCGTCGATGTGAACCTGAGAGAGCTCCGCGAAGGTGTGTCCGCGGCCCGCGACCTCGTGGGCGAGCAGGGCATCGGCCATCTCCTCGGTCAACGCCGCCTTCGCCACCCCGCCGACCGGAGCCGGCAGCTGGCTGTACACGAGCCGCTCCAGCTCCTGCTTGGGGACCCCGGTCACCTCGCCGAGCAGGGGCAGGACGGCGTCGTCGTTGAAGATGTGCTTGGCACGGGCATCCGTCCTGGCGAAGTCCCTCAGGAGCTCCCACGCGCTCGAGCCGTCGCCGCGCTCCACGTGCCGGGCGTACGTCTCGTGGATGGACGCCATGATCACGTTCAGCCAGCCGAAATTCCGGTTGGCCGAAAGGAACGCGCCCTCGAGCGTCCCCACGGGGTAGTCGACGGCGTGCGGGTCGACCAGGCTGCCCTTGATGTGGTCGACGTAGCTCTGCACGTCGGTCAGTTGGTTCGGCTCGATCGTGACTGAGCTCGCTCGGCGCAGGTTCGGACCGATATGGATCTGGTCGCGCATGCCCACGCTGCACAGCAGCAGAAAGTTCACGTCCGGATGCTGGTTCCGCCAGTTCTCGTGCTTGATGACTTCTGAGACCATCAGGAGGTACTCGTCGTCGACCTTGGTTTGCGTGTCCTCGCGAAGGCCCCGCTTCAGGTCACCGGGCGTCTCGACCTCGTCGACGATAATCCAGAGGTGGTTCAGGCCAGCATCACGCAAGACCTTCTTCGCATCGCGAAGCCGGTCCTCGAACGACCGCGTGTCGTCGTCGACGAGCGAGAGCGCCTTAAGGTTCACGCCCTTGGCCTGCATCGCAGCCTTGAGGTCCTCGTAGAGGTCCTGCGGCCCGCCAGCGGCAGGGTCGGCGTGCAACGTGTGTCGCAGGGCTTCGACCGCCAGCCGAGCCACCCACGTCGCAGCGTCGAGCTCGTCGTCGCACACTGTGCTGTAGCGGATGTAGAGCGGCAGGACCCCATCCTGCAGCGCAGGCTCGAGCACGCGCGGCTTCTTGTCGGCCTGATGGAAGGGCGGGATGACGTACTCGTTCTTGTTGAGTAGCCACCGGTCAACGCGACTCGTCGCTTCCGCAATGAGCTCGTAGCCAAGCCGTGTCTTGCCCAGACCCCAGTCGCCGAACGCGATGAAGAAGCCTGCGATGTCGTTCGCGGCACCGTCCCAGAAGGACCGGCGGAACTGGTGGAGTGCGTTGAACACCTGGTTCTGACCCACCATCGAGAAGGAAGGTGGATAGAGCGCGACTCCCTTGGCGGCCCACGGCTTGGTGATGGTCATCGGTCTTCTCCCTGCATCTCCCTGGAGCAACCCGCGGGGGTTTGCTCCGCAGTCTCGACGTTCATGGTCTTGTGGACGGCCGTGAACTCGATACGGACGCGACGTGCGTCGGGTTCGCCGAACAGCCCTCGTCCCATGCGGGGCTGTCCTGGGTGGCGGTCGAGCAATCGCAGCTTCTCGTGGTACATCACCGTCCGGATGTAGCTGTCGAGGACGACGGCTCGATCCTCATCCGGCACCTGAAGGAGCTCGCCGAAGCGCTCGCCGAGCTGACTCACGATGAGAAAGCCCTCGGCGTCCGCGCAATCGCGAAGCGCCCGCGCGAACGCCTCGTCGTCGGTCAGCCGCACAGGCGCTGCTCCCTCGAACCCGAGCTCGACGAGGCTCTCCACCGCCAGCGCACCAGCGAGTTCACCGGCGTCCAGGCCCCAGGTCGAGGGACCACCATCGAAGGCTCGGATGTGGAAGAACACGGCCAGGGCCTTCTTGAGCGCGGTCGGCAGGTCGTTCGTCGAGGGTGTTCCACCCTGGACGCCCTCCCACACAACCGCTGCGGTTTCGCCCAGAGCCGATAGGTCAGCGCGCCAACGCGGCCCGAGGGCGAGCTCGGCGTTGTCGCGCAGCAGCGTGTTGAAGCCGTCGCAGTTGCGCTGTGCGATCTCGAGGACATCGCCCTCGGGTGACGTGAGGGACAACGCACCCGTGGGGATACCGCACGGCGCCTCGACTCCCAGCTGCCAGCCCGTAAGACAAAGCCCGATCACCAAGCGCGTGCGAGGGTCACGTCGAAGCAGCTGCTTCGCGAGGGCACGAGCCCAGTCGACGTCAGCGTCCGCCTCGCGAAACGCCTTCCCCAGCTCGACACCTTCCGCGGTGGCCCGGAGGCCCTTGTCGACCCGCTCGAAGAGGCTGATCCCGTTGATGCGGTAGCGGGCGCCGCTGCGCTCCATCCCGTACGTGTTGATGACGCCGTCGGTCCCCTTGCCGCGCGGCGCCCCACCCTGGAACTCCATGGTGGGGGCGATGTCGAAGACCACGCGTTCGAGATCGACCCGCGAGTAGACGCGGCCTGGCTCGGCCCGCGCCGCCGCCTCCGGGTACTCCTGGATGCGAGCCGCCTCGCTCCATAGAAACAGCTTGGGGAGCGCGATGCGCACCAACGGCGTGTTCATGCCTGCCCTCCGTGGAGAGCCGCCAGGAACTGCGACAGGCGAACGCGGTAGGGCTTTTCGCCCCGGTTCTGCAGGTGTCCCGGATGAGCCTTGATCTTGGATTGGTAATCGTCGGTCAGACGCAGGACGTCGCCGTCGCGCTTGAACACATCGAGCAGCTCGAGGTTCTTCAGCATCACGTGTATAGCGCCCGCCCAGAGCGAATCCTGGGTGCTGGACCCCACCGGCCAGTAGCCGACCTGCTTGAGCATCGAGCGGACGTGGCGCCATAGAGGGCCCCGCCCGGCGCCGTCGAGCTCGAGATGCGCCACACCCCCACCGAAGTGGATCAGCGCCGCCACATCGCCCGCCAGGCTGGCGAACAGGCGGTGCACCTCGAACTGAAGGAGCGCCGCCGCGACGGGGTGTTGGAGGAGTCGCTCTGCGGCGGCCTCGCGACCGAGCGCGGCGGCAGGCTCCCACTCGCCGTGGTGGCAGAGCGGTAGGCCGGCGACGACGTAGCTCCGGGCGATCACGTCGGTGCGCTCCATCTCGCCCATCAGCACCCGGCCGTCGTCGGCCACGAGCAGCTCCACGGTGCTGAGGAGCAACGGGCGCTTCCAGCTTCGACGGAGCTGCGTGCTGAGCGGCCCCTCCGACGACTTCGACGCCGCGTCGGCGCTCCAGGACTGCTGCTCCGAAAGGAACTCGGGCTCTCGAATCAGGTCCCCGATCACCTTCGGCGGAAGCTGAGTGAACAGGTCGAGTCGCTCCGAGGCCGCCACGTCGCGCGGCTCGCGGATGGGCACGCTCAGGTAGGCGTGCGTCTTCTGATCGCCGCCGTGGGGCTGCGTCGGGTGCCAACGTCCGAACCGTGCCCAGACGTGCTCCTCGAGCTCCGGAATCGGCTCCGAGGCGTGTCGCCGGAGATGCTCGCCCATGAAGTGCGCCGCGAGCCGGGTGGTGAACGCGGACGGGCCCGCGTCTCCGTCGATGAGGTGAAGGAAGAGCGGGGTGACCACGTGTGCCTCGGGACGACGCGCCAGCAGCGAGTCGAGCCAGTCGCTCAGGTGCGCCTCATGCAGCCCGAGGTCTTCCAGATCACCCGGTGTGAGCTCGCCGAGGGTGGCGAGATGCGCGAGTAGCCGACGATTGCGGTCGAGGGGTGAGACCTGCTTCGCCTTCGTCGACGTCTTGGCCTTCGAGCCCTTCGGCGCGTCAGGCTTGTCGTGGATCGGCGGGGGATCGTCGCCCGGTCGGTAGAGGCGAAGGCGCGCCCAGTCGTCGTCGACGCGGAAGAGGAGGTCGTGCTCTGGCGTCGCGTTGTAGTGGACGCGACTGCGGAAGTTAGTCGTGTACTTCTCGATGTGGCACTGAACGGTGATCGGTTTGAAGAGCGGGTAGTTCGCTGCGAACCAGCTTGTGATCTCGTTCCGGGGGTGCTCCTCTCCATCGGCGAACGTCTCGGCGACGAAGCGCTCGAGCAGCTCGTTGCAGCTCTCGTCATAAATCTTGCCGGCCCTGGCCCGCTTCGTCGCCCACGCGAGGACCTCACGCGCCGGCTCGTGGGTCTCCTCGGTAGGCAGGAGCGGTCGCAACAGCTCCCACGCGTCAGCGTCGACGGGGAAGTTGGTGCCGTTCGGCTGTCGGAGGATCATCAGGTTGGCCAGCCCCTCCGTGGCCGTGATGGTGGTCTTGAGGAGCGGGTTGCCGAGGAACCGCTTCTCAATCGCGAGCACGACGCGGGGCTCGGTCGTGGCTCCGCGGCTCGGATCCGCCCAGAATGCTGCATCGTCGCCATCGGACTTCCGATCCGCGACGCCCTCCACGACACGAGCCTGGGCGTAGATGCCCGCGTGATTGCCCGACACCCAGAGCAGGACGATGTCGCCGACGTGGATGCGGTCCTTGTATCGGTTGGTCAGAAACTGCATCCGGTCGAGGTGCTGGAGGGCCTCGAGGATCCGGTAGAACTTGGGATTGGCCTGGAAGATCCAGACCCTTGGTCCCTTCACGTCGGGCACGGCAGCGACCTCGGCCGAGGTGACCTCAGCGATGGCGCCTTCGACGAGCTCGATCATTCCCTTGTCACCTCGAAGGAAACGGGGGTCCTGCGTCATGTCTCGATGCAGCGAAAACCACGGCGTCTTGCGATCGTCACTCACGGCGAACTCGTCCGAATGGAGCTCCGCCAGCGCCGCCCGTACCTCGTCCCGGTAGTGGAAGGCCCGCCGCGGCTGGCTGCGCATCCAGTCGAATGCCAGATCGATCTTGCGAGGCCTCATGCGGCACCTCCCTCCGATGCGCGAAGCGCGAGCTCCTCGACCATGCGGCTCTGCAGCTCCTTGCCGGGCCGGAACACGGTGCGCAGGCGCGCCGCCATCAGTGACGACTGGTAGTCGTCGTCGAGCACCAGGAGCTCGTCCTGGTGGCGCAGGATTCGAAGCTCAAGGAGGTTCCGGAGCAGGTTGCCCATGAGCTCGTCGGAGACTCGGCCGTCGACGAGGCCGAAGGGTGCGTAGCCCTGCGCGCGAACGAGGTCGCCGAGCAGCTCGGCCACGCGGCCAACCCCGCGGGAGCCCACGAGCACCGAGACGTCGTGCAGGCCGCCAGACGCGGGCACGTAGAGTTCCACGGTGGGCATCGTCGACGCTAGCGTGCGCCAGGCGCAGATGCCCAGGTGGATCACTGCGGCGTAGAACGGATGCTCCACCACGGCATCACGAAGATGCTCTAGGAGCACTTCGTTGAGCGGCGCATCCTCGTCGAACATGCGCTCGCCACGAGCATCGACGATCGGGGCACCGCTCAGCACGCCGAAGCGCTGCGTGTTCCACGGCCGGGGCACAGAGGCGCTGCCAAGCCCGGAGCCCTCCTCTCGATTGAGCGGCAGCGGACGCAGCACCGCAGCGGTCTCGACGGCGATGGGCGGCGCCACGCAGGCAGGCCCGAAGCGCCGCAGCACGAACTCGAAGAGTCCCTTCGGACGCATGGAGTGTCCGAGTGCGTAGCTATCCCAGCTGGCGAACGGCCGCGAACGCTCGGGAAGGTCGGCCAAGCGGGCCTCGAGCTCCGTGGGCGCGAGATCGACTAGGCGCTTGCCGCCCTCCAGAGGTGCGAGGAAGGCGTTGAGCTCGGCCACCAGCGGCGCGAGGTCGCCTTTCGTCCACTCCTCGAGCTCCATGGTCATGCCCGCGCGGCCGGCATCGACCAGCCCCTCGACGAGGATGCTGAGCAGGTAGGCGCGGTACTCGGGGACCGCGAAGCACAGACGACGTCCGACCTGTTGCGCGTCGCACTCGAGGAGGTGCACGAAGGGTGGCGCCAGGTACCAGGCCACGGGACGACCGTGCTCGTCGTGGACCGCCTCGAGGGCTCCTGCGTTCTCGAACACCGAGACCCACGGCCCAGCGCCGAGGTCCGCAGCCTCGTAAGCCGACACCTCGCCCCACTGGGCAAGATGCTCGAAGAGCACGACCGCGTCGCTCGGGCGGGCGGGGAGACTCATGCCGCAGCCTCCATGACGAGTTGACAGGCCGCTCGTGCGCTGTCGGCCGCGGCCCACCGGCGGAAGTTCGTCGCCGCCTGACGGGAACGCAGGACGACCCACTGTTCCAGCTTCTTCGGATCCTTCCCGATGCTCCAGTCCCAGCCCGACCATCCGTTGGCGGCGTACTGCTCACCGCAGGGAGCCAGCCTCCAGTCGGGCAGCCGGAGCGCCTCGAGATCGCCGATCATCTCGGACGGCGTCTGGTATCGGGCGGCGGGGTCGGGCGCGACCGCCTTGTTGATGATGCGCGCCAGGCTCTTGGGCACGTATGGCTGCATCCGCCCGAAGGCGATCACGCCTTTGCCGGATGCGGCCCGGGCCAGCGCGCGGTCGACCACCTTCTGCCTGTCGAAGTCGTCGACGCCGCCGCCCGATGCCTCCGCCAACCCGCGAAGCTCCTTCCTCGCCTCGCGGTTCAGGTAGGCGTCGTCGTTGTACGGCAGAGGGCCGTGCACCATCTCGAAGAGCACCAGGCCAACCTGGTAGAGGTCCGACCGCAGGTCGTAGCGGCTCGGCGTCGCCCACCCCTCGGCCGGCACGTAGAGCGCGCTGTGGCGCGAGGCGGTCACGCTCGCACTCGCATAAGCCAGTCGAGCGACCGACCCGAAGTCGGTGATCTTCGGCCAGATGCGCCCGTGTCGCTGCGAGATCAGCACGTTCGCCGGCTTGATGTCCCGATGAACGAGGAGCGCCTGGTGAAGCAGCGCGAGCCCGTGGAGTATGCCGATCGCCGTGCAGACGGCCTCCATCATCGGGAGCGGCCCGCAGCTCAGCCGCGAGAGGATGCTGCCGCCGTCGACATACTCCATGGCAACGAGGACGAAGTCGTCGCCGAGGCGCTGTGCGTCGTGGACGCGCACGAGGTTGCTTCCGTTGCCCTCTGTCCTGGTTGCCTCCACGAGCAGACGCGGCTCCGCGAAGAGGTCGCCGCTCGGATCGGGGTAGAGGACCTTCAGGAACACCGGCAGGTCGAGGGGTACGTGATGCGCACGGAAGGCGTACGCGTTCGCGCCCTCAGTGTTCTCCGCCTCGAGCCTGTACTTCCCGGTCGCAGCGATGAGCTGCTGGACGTCCTGAAGGGTCGTGCTCATTCGTCGAGCCCCCACCATGCGACGAGCACCGCGTCTCGCCAGGTCTTCGGCTTGAAGTCCGCGCCGCCGTTCAACACGTCCTCGGGAGAAGCAGACGCGATGGAGGCGAATCGCTTCTCCTGCACGCGGAGAGACTGCGGCGCGACAAGGTCAACGGCCAGCTCGAGCTCAGCGCCCACCAACTGGACGATCCCCTCTGCCTTGACGCGCGAGGCCGACGGCCCTCGGAACTGCGAGGAGCCCGCCTGCAGGACGCAGATGCGCTCGACTCCCTGCTCGGCCAGGAAGGTCGAGAGCAGCCGACGAAGGCTCAGCAGCGCGTGCCCCTCGCATGCGTCGGCGGGCAGCTTCTGTGACGTAGACGGAAGCGGCAGAATCCGGGGTAGGGCCTGGGTGTCATCGAGGAGCGCCCACTTGAGGTCGGTCGAGCTGGGAGCGATGCCGAGGACCTTCATGCGTCGTCCTCCGCTAGCTCCGGGATGTCGTCCGCGGTAGGTGGCTTGAGCGTTTCGGCGAGGATCGCCTGCGCGTCGAGGGTGCCCTCAATCAGCGCTTCGACGTCGGCCTTGGCCTGGTCGACCAGGTCAACCGCGGTCTGCAACAAGGTCGTGCGCCTGAGTTCCCGCGCTCCCAGGCTCTTGCGGGTCCCGGGCTTCGCCCCGGGAATCCAGATCTGCGGCAACACAGACTCCTCGATGGCCGGATAGGCCGAGCCCGTGTTGCACCGCATCAGCTGAGCCGTGGAAGCCGGGTGGCGGAGTACCGCCAACAGGAAGAATGCGTCTGTCTTGCTGACGGCCCGCACAACTGCGAAGCCGGTCGTAGCGACCGCACCATCGAGCGAGTCCGGTACGAGTCCTACCGCACCCCGGTTCGGCCTGACGGTCGAGGCGAGCACGTCGAAGCCACGAAGGAGCTTGCGCGCGCGGCTCGGTGCGTTCTCGACCGGTACTTCGGAGTGGGACACGTGGCCCGTCGAGGAGTCGACGTCGGAGATTTCGATGTAGCGAAACGTGCTCTGGCCGTGGGCTCCCGGTGACCACCGGTCCGAGGAGAGACTCGCGACCTTGCCGAGCTTAACGAAAGCAGGATTCCGGCGCAGCCATTCCGTGAGCGTGATGAAGCGACGCTGGTGGTACCAAGCATCCAGCCGCGAGCCGTCGATCTCCGCGGGCGCGACCATCGTAGTGAGCGACGACAGCGCGGCATGAGGACAGCCCTCATAGAGCGTCGCTAGTTCCGTGCCGAGTTTCTCACGCTCCCGAGAGGCGACAGCGCGACAGCGCTCCGCCAACTCGACCTTCGCGCCGATGTAGTCCTGGATGCGCCGATCGGGAAGCGGCACCTCGACTTCCCTGAGGTCCTCGAGGTGGAGATGGCGGATGACAGCACCCTTGCTGTTGCGTCGGATCTGGAGCTGCCCCAGGCGCGAATTGAGGTAGGCCGAGAGGTACGCCGGGCTGACCCCGCTCGGGCGAATGATTGCGGCGCTCTCGAATACGGCGAACCGGTCGTACGCTCCGCTCGCCAGGCCAGCAGAACCGATGGATCCGCTCTTCGCCACGAGCACGTCGTCGGGTCGGGGCGCACAGTTCCATCGTTCAAGCTGATCGAATTCCGCGGCGCTGACGTACTTGTGACCGCTACCCGCGTCGACGAACCCGTTCCGAATGTTCTTGGCGCTAAGAAACGGGACGCCCGAATCGACGTAGCTCGGCGTCTTGTGGGTCCCGTCTGTAACAAGCGAGGAAATCTCGACCACCTGCCGCATCTTCAGTCCACGGGCCTCAGCGCGGTGATCGAATTCCAGGTACTCGGGTCGGTAGAAGTCCGCGTCGAGACGATGTCGCAGGTCCTTAGCAGTGACCCAAGAGGCGATGCCGCTCATGCGGAACCTCGCTTGAGATAACCCGACACAATCTCGACCAGGTCGTTGCCAAGCGGGTCCGGAACCTCGGCCTTGCCCTTTTTCAGGTACCCCACGTGCTCAGCAACAGCCATGAAGACCGACCCCTGCTTCTCGGCCGGATGCCGCTTCTTCTGCAGATAGAGGAAGCTGGTCTTGGCGCCCGTGCCAGCGATGGAGAAGGTCTCAGTAGGCAGGCTCACGACGGCGCGCACGATCGCCTTTCCGCCGAGGAACTCACCCGTCTCCTCGTCCTTCGTCCCCATCAAGTACTCGCGGATGTAGGCGTCCCCCGAATTGCAGAGGACGCCGTCGGGCACGACGATCAGGAGCCGCCCGCCGGGCTTCAGGAGCTGCAGGTTGCGGTCGATGAACAGCGAGGCCGGGTCGGTCTTGACGAGCTTCTTCCGCTTCGCCCGGTTCCCGGGAGGCCACGACCAACCGAGCTCGAGGCCGCGCTCCTCGTCGCGCATGCGCGCCAGCCCGAGGGGATCGTCGTACTTGCCGGAGCCGAACGGCGGGTTGGTCAGGATGACGTCGAACTTCCCGATGAGCCGGTCGAGGTGCGGGTCCGTGAGCGAGTCGTCGACCTTCAGTAGCTGGCTGTGGTCCTCGCCGTACAGCAGCATGTTGATGCGAGCCTTCTGGATCGAGCCCGCAGCCTGGTCGGCACCGAAGAAGCTGTGACGCTTCATGTCGCCGAGCCACTGCAGCTTGTCGTCGTCGGAATGACCGACGTGCCGGTCGTCGAGCACACGCCGCTTCACCTCGCGCAGCGCGCCGATGGGAAAACGCCCAGTACCGCAACAGATGTCACCGACGAGGAAGGCGGGGAGCGCGGCTTCCTCATCGGTTTGGGGGTTCCAGCGCTCGCGTTGCCCGTCGTCGCCCCGTCGGGCCCAGAGGTCCGCGTCGGGGATGTCGTGAAAGACCATGCGGGCCATGCATTCCACGACCTGGCTAGGCGTCAGGTAGGTCGCGAGCCCTTCGTCGCTCGCGTACTTGCCGCGAAGGAACACGTCGAAGGCCCAGCCGAGCAGGTCCTCGTGGATGAGGTGCGCCCGCATCTCGCGCGCCTTCTCGCCGTTGCCGAGGAGCTCGCGGTCGGGCACGGAGAGCCGGATGGGCTTGCCTTCACGATCGCGAAGCTCGAGGGCCTCAATGGCGAGGGCGAGGACCTCCGGGTTCTCGAGACGCAGCGGCTCGTCGTACGAGAAGATCGTGTGCACCTCGCCGGTGATGTCAGTCGCCTTGTACTGCGGGAGGTTGTTGATCTCACGGAAGGCATCCTTGAGCTGGATGACCGCGTCCTTCTTGTGCTCCCGCACGTGGCCGGCCGAGTAGACGTCGGCGAACCGCTTGCCCTTCGCGGCGCCGCTCGTGAGCACGTAGCCGGGCGCCTTCTCGAGGTGGACCTTGAGGAAGAGCAGCTTGCCGAGCTCGTCGATGGCGGCATTGGTGGGTTTGACGCCGCCGCGCGAGTAGATGGCCTCGTGCAGCTGATCGAACTTGCGCTGGATTGCCCGGAAGCCGCCACGGTGATACTCGGCTGAGACCTCCTGCACGAGCCGGGTGCGGGACTCGGAGATCGGCCGGGCGACGGTCTTCCACTCGTCCCGGGCCGGCAGCGCCGAGACCTGCGCGTCCTTCTCGACGTCGAAGATGAAGTCGTTCTCGCCGTCCCACATCCAGACGAAGCGAAACGGCTTACCGGCGGCGGCGCCGAGGCCGGCCTTGAACTTCGCGTCGTCCTGCACGGCAGGCCGCGAGGCATCGCCGGGCTCGCCGCTGGCGAAGAGGATGACGGGCTCGTCCTCGTCGAGCGCGACGAGCTCGGCGGTCGCCGACATGGACCCGTCGCCGAGCGGATCGAAGAGCGCGAAGTCGTCTTTGATCTGCTGGTAGCCGAGCTGTGAGAGCTTCTCCCGCGCGCCATCGCGGAGCGCGTCTGTGGTGTTCTTCCTCTTGGCCATGGGTCCTCTCGCTACCGTCGCCGGTTGAAAATGTTGGTGCCTTCCACGACGAACTGCTCGATGAGGAGCTCGCGCACCTTGTGCTCTGGCAAGCTGGTTTCGTTTGCTACCGCCCGCACCGCGCTTGCTAGCGGAACACCGGGGCGGCCGTCGAAGAACTTCTCGACGGCTTTTCGTACGTGGCTGTCGTCGGTTACCGCCGTTCCCCGCGCCGCCCACTTCTCGGTACCTGTCCGCTCGAGCGTCGGGTCGAGTCTCATCAGCAAGAGGGCCCGCTCGGCACCTCCCACCTCCATGAGCTCGAAGACGGCCTCCGCAACGCGCTCTGGCGTTGCGGGACCGCGGTCGATCAGGAAGTCGCGGATCTTCGAGGTGATTGGGCCGATCATGCTTCCTCCTTGATCGGGAGGCGCAGCTGGGCGTCGGTCACCTCGCCCCGCGAAGTATTCTTCAAACGCCGGATGTCCTTGACCGGCGTGAGCTGCAGGGCCGGCCAGATCGCGGCGACGCCGTCGATGACCAGCAGGTCCTGCGGATCCAACCACGCCGAGTGACCAACGAGCTTGCGCTCCCTCGGGTTCGCGGCTTCGTCGATGATGCGGCCGAAGATCGCGCAGAAGTCGCGGGCGCGTCGCGTGACCGTGCCCTTGCTGTAACAGAAGCTCCAACGCCGCAGGACGCCAGCGACGACGTCCAGGGCCGGCACGTCGTCGCCAGTCACGCGCATGACCTCCTCAAAGATCGCGCGGCCGCGAACCCCTTCGGGGATAACGCGAGGCCCGAAGCGAGAGCTGACGTAGCGGCGCCCGAGACTGGTCGGGCGGATCGCATCTTCCTCGATCAGCCGGGCCCAGCGCGCGGCCGCCAGGTAGTAGTGGACGTTGCGGACGTTCTTGAATTTGATCTTGTGCTGGGGCCACGTCGGGTCATCCTCGCCGAACACGACCATCTCGACGAGGCGGTTCAGCAGAGCCAGTTGCGTGGCTTGTCGTTCGACCCGACCGAGTGACATGTTGTCACCCGGCACGACGGCAAAGCGGCGCGCCGACCCAAGTGCCCGCGTGAGCACACCACGCCGCACGAGGCGACTCCAGCCCCCAGGAGAGCTCATGCTCGTCGCCACGGCATTCACGGCGTCACCTTCCGGAGGTAGTCGTCGGCAGCTTCGATGAGCGCGGTCCGCGCCAGCAACGCCTCGCGGCGACGCTGCATCGCTCGGGTGAGCCGGGTCTCGAAGTCCTCTCGCCAGACTTGACCCAGCACCGGGACGAGCAACTCGTCGAGGTCGCGCTTGTTGACAAATCGCTGCACGGACCCGGAGGAGAGCAGCCGGAGCTGCGTGCGAACGAGGGGATGGGCGAGCGTGACGGCGAAGACGCGGGGCGTCTCGTGGAAGCGGAGGGCGGTGAAGGTGGCGCTCCCAAGGAGCGGCTGCTCCTCGGGTCCGAGCTCCTCGTCGAGGTAAGCGACCTGGTCGCCGGAGCCCGTCGTGCACAGCAGGACATCGCCCACCTCGAGCCGCTGCCGCATGCGAGAGGACAGGTCGGACAGGGGCCGAACCTCGCCGCCCTCGACGAGGAAAGTGCTCTCGTTCACGTCGTCGGCCTGAACGGCGAAGACCTCCTCGTCATCGGTGAGGCCACGGAGGCTCGTGCCAGCGGGCTTCGCAAGCTGGAGCAACGGCCGCATGGCCGATGATGCTCCCGAAGAATGGCGGAACACGCGCCCGCGGTTGAACGGGACGTCCCATCGGTCTGCCAGATGCGATCGGAGAACCTCGATGGCGCTGCTGGGGGGCTTGACCCCGGAGACGCGGTGGTCTATCTCAGTGTGGATCGCCGTCACCACCGCGTTGAACTCGGCGCGGGCGCTCGCGGTCAGGTCGACGGCCTGCTGGTACTGCAGCCCGAGCGACTTCTGCAGGCTGCGCGGGGGCAGCGGGATCGGGAGGCGCGCGATGTCCAAGAGGCGAAGGCGCGGCAGCGCCGACGAGCCACCGCGGTACGCGAGGTCACACAGGATCCGGTTCAGCGTCGGCGTGCAGAACACGGCGGCCAAGTACTCGGGCAAGACCGCCGGCCGGGGCCGGATGATGGTTAGCTCCGACGACACGGCGAACTCTGCAGGCATTCCCGACTGGACCGCGGCCGCACGAAACGGCTGGGCTGCCCGCGTGAACAGGACGTCATTCTCCTGGACATTGATCCACTTGGCGGCGGTGCCGTCGACGTGGGCCATGCCGCTCAAGTCCAGCTCGCAGGGCCGCACATTATTCAAGCGGAGCATCGGGATCCCCGATGCAGCCGAAGGCAGACGGGCCCCGTCGTGGATGGCCTCGACGATATCCTCGAGGCTAACGTGTCGACTGCCCTCCGAGCTCATCGTCGACCGCACCAACTCGCGCCCGAGGTAGAAGGCCGGGTCGAGGCGAACGTGCTGCTTGCCGAGGTCGGCGCGGGAGAGTGTGGCTACGCGCATGTGGCCACCTCCCGTTCGAGGAAGTCGTCGAGCTTCGACCGCGCCGCGCGGATGTCGTCGAGGAGGTCGTGCGCCTCCACGTCGACCATGAGGATTGGGTAGTCGTCGGCGAGCGCCTGCTTGCGGAGCATCACGATGGAGCACTTCACCCCCGTGCCGCGGAAGCAGGTTCCGGCAGGCAGGCTGACGACCGCCAGCAGACGTGCGCGTTCGAGCAGCCATTCGCGGAAGTCCGCCTGCCCGGCGCTGGAGAGCAGGCCTTCGGGCAAGACGGTGACGAGGAGAGCGCCATGGGCCATCGCCGCAAGCGCGTGCTCGATGAACAGCAGCTCTGCAGGCACGCGGCTGCGCGCCTTGCCCCCGCGTTTCGACAACTCGAACCGGCCCAGCTGGACTCCGCTCAGCTGGAGGCCGAACGGCGGAACGACGATCACGCCGTCGTAGGACCTGTCGAGGTTCGTCTGCAGGAAGTCAGCAAACACGAGCTCGACGGTCGGAAGCAGGCGCTCCAGCAGCGGCTCGAGTAGGCGAAGCTCAGCCGGAAGAAAGATCGTGCCTTCCGCGCCGAGGAGCGCGGCGATCTCCGACCCCGCTCCGCCCGAGACCAGGAGACGACGAGCGCTGAGCTGATGTGCGCGCACCAAGGGCGCCACGCTCTCGGTCAGCCCGGAGAACTGCCCCTTGTCGGGAAGCAGTGAGGACAGCGCGACGACGAGACGGACCAACTCATCGGACGCGTTCGGGTGGAGTCGAAAGCCGGCCAGAAGCGCAGCCGCCGTGCGGAGCAGTTCTACTGCGACCGGCTCGTCACCACCGAGACGCGAGACGGGCACGCCGCCCGTGGGGCGGACGAGGTCCGGCCCGAACACCTCATCGCCATCCAGGCGAGCGACCATCTGCGCGACGCCCAGCTTCGCCGCATCACCGTGACCGGCGGCCGCGCGAATCAACTGCCCCCAGGCGCCGAGGACTCCAGCCGACGGGAAGTGGCTGCGGTCGGCGACGGGCAGTGCCCGCACGGGGACGAGCCCTTCCTGCTCGCGAACATAGAACGACGGATAGCTGCCGCCGTCGACGATCACGAATGCGTAGCCCTTGCCCGCGAGGAGCTCGAGGGAGCGGTCGGACACATCACCGCGCTTGGGGCGAAGCAGCACACCGCGCTCGCCGCCGAGCACGAACTCCCCAGCGAGCGCCAGCCGTCCGATGACCGGCTGCGCGGCGTCGGTTACGTCGATCCCGAGGCTGCTGAGGTAGGCGCTCGCGTCCAAGACCATCTCTCCGTCACGCGCTCACGCGCCCATTGGGTCTCGAAGGTAGTCAGGTCGAGAAGTGTAGTCAAGAGGGATCACGCGCTCACCTTCCCAATGACTCCAGAGACGGCCCGCATCGCCATAGCGGGGTCATCAATAGTTCCAGTCCGCGGCTGCGCACGACCGGCACCCGGACATTCGGACTAGCCATCGGTGAGTTCATGGAACTAGTCGCGCCGGCGAGGCGTCGTCCACGCCGCCGACGACCTCCATCAGGCGGTGGCAACCGGGCCGCTGGGGACTGGCGTCAGGGCGGCACGCTGGCCGATGCACCGAATCACTGCCTGGTACATCGGTGGACGGCGCCCAATGCCCGCACCGTGTCCAGCACGAAGACCTGGGCGTGGTGACCGGCGCGGTCCAGCCGAGCTGGGCCGGCGTTGTCGTGGCGGTCGGCGTCCGCAATCGTCCGTTAACCCTACCCTGCGGGGCATGGTGTTTGGCGGCGCACCCGGATCCGCGCGTCCGGCGCGACGAAACGAACACGGTGCCCACGGCTATAGCCAGCAGGGCGGGAGTCGGCCTGGGTGCCGGGATGGCTGGGATTGCGCTGAACGCGGCTGCGGGCCGGGTCGTTCCCGGGCAGGTGCGGACGGAATACACCGCCAGCGGCGAGGGCGAGGGCGAGGGCGAGCGTGCAGCCGTTTCGGGTCGGCGGGGGCGCGGTCGGGCAGCCGGGATCTGCAACAAGGCGACAAGATTCGACACGACGATCGCGGCGGGGTGCCAGCCGCTCGACTTGATGGCCCATTCGCGACGCCGGAACCTGGCGGGCCGAGCAGCGCACCATGGCGCTCACCGAGTGCTTCGCCTCCAGCACGGTGGCGACGACGACCTTCGACACAGGGTCCGAGCCGACCGGCCTGAACGATGCGGCCGTCACAGCTGCGCGTAGACGCTCTCGCTGCCCTGGCCTCCAACGGCTGGCGGCGGCACGGCGACCCAGGACGCCGCGCCGACGTGCTCATCCTGATCAAGGTAGTGGCGACGGCCTTGCCCGCCTCCTGACCAACCCAAGCGCCTCGGGTCTCTTTGACGCGCGTCGCGCAAGTGCTTCAGGTGGTCCGGGAGTCGATCGCCCCGGTCTTGAGCATCTGCTCCCACACGCGGAACACGCCTCGCGCGTGATCGGTGGTGTTCCCCACCACCAGCGCCTGACCATTCCCCGCGGCGGCTTTGGGCGCCGTGGCCGGTGCCTTGCGGGTCAACGTGGCCATGAACGATTGCAGGTACCGGAGTTGGATGGCGCTGACCGGCCAGCCTGCTTCCAATGCGGCGATCACACGGTTGGTGCGCGCCCGCGGTGCCGGGCCGTCGGCGGGCGTGTAGTCGACCAGGACCGGCACCGTCTCCCTCCGAAATCATGCGGAACGGCTCCGCGGTGCAACTTCAACCGTATTGACAGCGAGCGTGCGAGCAAATCTAATCGGCTTGATCTTCTCTCGTCGCTGGACACCTACAACGTGCGGAAGTGGTCTTGGGTGTCTCAATGAGGCATTCCTATTCTGGAGTTTCTCCGTTTGGGTTGTACCCGCATCCATGCACTCGACGCGGCTTCAACCTGCGCGGATAGGATTACCGCCAGGTGTCATTCTGCAACTGCCTGTTCCCGGTGTCACATTTGGCCAGCCGCGCCTTCAGCGCCGTGAGTGCCCGGGCTCTCGGTGCCTGAAGCAACGACATTGGGATGCGCAGAAAGCGGGGTTGTGTGGTTCTGATTCAACGCGTGCTTTCGGGTATATTGTGAGCGACAGCGTCGTGGAAGATCATTGGCTGTCCCGGTTGACCGGCTTGGCTGAGCTGCGGGAGTTGGTTGGGGATGTTAACGCTGAGGTCAGCTGAGTCGGCTCGCGGGCGGTGCTCGCGCTCGCTGTCGGCACCGGGCGTCACTGGGAGTTTACTACGGCTCCAGCGACTCGGTTTCTGTAATCTGGCGGTACAGAAGTTCGTACAGGTGGGCGCCTTTGATCAGAACGGAAGCTTCGACCGGTTGTTCGTTGTGGCTGTAGATGACACGCAACTGGCGGATCACCGGCGTCCCGTCGGGCAGGTCCAGTGTTTCGACCTCCTCCACAGTAGGAGGGCGGGCCGAGATCCGGTCGACAAAGGTCCGTTGAGGGAATCCGAGGTCGGCGAGCACCTGGGGAGCACCGCCTCGGATCTTCGCTGCCTTGACGAGGCTGGTGCCTTCGGCGATCTCGGCGGGATAGTACGACGCGGACAGCTCTACAGGTTGGTCGTCGTGTAGGAGCAGTCTGGTGCGGACGATCGTGGTTGCGCCTGGTGTCAGCCGCAATCCTTCAATGATGTCCGTCGGTGGGACGACGTTGTCGACGGTGAGTAGTTGGTAGCGGAACCGGCCTGGTTCCGGTGGGATGTAGGCCGAGGCGTCGATGACGAACGGCTGCCTGTCGCGGACGAAGACTCCCTTGCCGACACGGCTGTCGAGGAAGCCTTCGTCTTTCAACGCCTTCAGCGCGTGCTGGATGGTGGCGTTCGCGGCGGAGTAGCGCGCGACGAGTTGCGCGGTGGAGGGCAGTTGCGTACCTGGCTTCAGCTCACCGCGCATGATGAGATCGCGCAGTTCCGCGGCGATCTGCTGGTGCCTGGGCCGCAGGTCACGCGCGCGGGGCAAGGTCGGCTCCCGGAGTTGTCAGGGCGATCATGGTCATGGTGTCAGCTCATAGCGCAAGCGCCGCCCCTCGGCGACCATCGTCATCATGCTGGCCTCGACGGGCCGATCATTGTCGGTGAGGAGTACGCGGGCGAGCAGTAGCACGCAGGCCAGGGCGTCCAGTTCCAGCGCGGCCTGTTCGTGGGGCGTGGCCAAGCGTGCGCTGACGTCTTCGCGGACGCGGCGGGGTGGGTGGCCGAGGTCGGCCAGGAGGGCGACGGCGCCGCCGCGGATCTTGCGGGGTTCGGCCAGCTTGGTGCCGCGAGCGATGGTCGCCGGGTAGTACGAGTCGGTCAGTTCGACCGGGTGCTCGTTGAACAGCATCAGGCGGCGGCGCACGACGACCGGCTCGCCAGGGTTCAGGTCGAGCATGTCACTGACCACCGCGGAAGCGGGCACCTCTTCGACGCTCAGCAGCTTCTGCGTTCCGGAACCGCCGTGCTCGGCCGCCTCGGCTGCCCAGACGTCGCCGCGCTGGCCGCTCGCGTACGGCATTGACACGCTCGTCCAACGGCCAGTGCTGGCCATCACTTGCCTCCTTGAGTCGCGCGGCCTACGGGTGCGCTCCCACCTGTCGACCTTAGCCGTAGGGCAGCAAGGTCACGCTCGACACCCACAACCATCTTGTCACCTTTCGGATATCGCAGTAAGGTTGCGAGTGTAGCGAATGGGCTACAGAACGTCACCGCCTGGCTTGCGGCCACGGTCCAGTCACCACAGTGACCGGCCCGGCATGGGTGGTTCGCCAGCGCTCATCTACCGAGCGCCATTCGGCATGACCGAAGGGAGCTACATGAAGGTCAATGACGAAACATCTGCCGCACGCGGACAGATCACCGTCTCGCAGTCGTTCGGCTTCAGCGCCAGCCACGAGTTGAGGCTGTTGCCGACCAGCCACAAGTGCCGCCGCAACCACAGGCACAACTACACCGTGACCGCCACCGCCCTCGTGCGCGACGGTGACCACAGCGACCTGTCGCCGCTCGGCGACTACCTGACCTCGACGTTCGACCACCGTCTGCTGAACGAGCAGGTCGACTTTCATCCGACGAGCGAGCTGCTCGCTGGTCATCTCGCCGGGTGGTTCCACGGCAACATCAAGTCGGCGATGCCCGCTTCGCTGCTCGCGATGACGGTCTCGGAGACGTCATCCACCTCGGCCCGCTGTGACGGCGTCACTGGCGAGATCACGATCTCGAAGACGTTCAAGTCCGGTCGCGGCGACGTGACCCTGATTGTGGGGGCGGACGGACTCGACGAGGTCGGGTTCGTCACCGACTTCGGCGACTTGAAGCCGTTCGCGGCCTACCTCCGTGGGCCTGCTGCCGCTGAGGCGGGCTTGGCTACCACTGGCCCCGCGCTGGCTGACCATCTGGCTGGCTGGTTCATCGACAACATCGAGCCGGAGATCCGCGGCCGCCTCGTATCCATCCAGGTCATCTCCGGGACAACGACTGCGCTGTGCAAACGAGGCGATGCCTCGTGACACCGCTCGCGTTTCTACCTGGGCGTGCCGAGGGCACAGCGGTCCTGACCGAGAAGTTCGAGTCGTTCCAAGGTGAAGGCCCATGGACCGGGCAGCGCTGCGTGTTCATCCGGTTCTCCCGGTGCAATCTCAAGTGCGGCTTCTGCGACACCCCGGAGAGTTGGGACTGGAGCCGATACAACCCGACAGAGGTGAGCGAAAGGGTCCCCATCGCGGACTTGGTGACGTGGGTGCGTGAGCGCGACGTGGACTTGGTGGTGATCACCGGCGGTGAGCCGATGCTGCAGCAGCCCGCCATGACGGCTCTCGCCCGCGGCTTGACGGGCGTGCGGATACAGGTCGAGACCAACGGCACGATGGAGCCCACCCCGGAACTGGCCTCCCTGATCGATCTCTGGGTGGTAAGCCCGAAGCTCGCCAATTCCGGCATGGACTACTCGGTTCGGATCAAGCCCCCGGCGCTCACCGCCTTGGCCGCGACGGGCCGCGCCGTGTTCAAGTTCGTCGTCACCGACCCCGGCAGCGACCTCGATGAGATCGCCCAGCTCGCCGAAGAGTGCCAACTGGAGCCGGTCTGGGTGATGCCCGAAGGGACCACTCGGGAAACGGTCCTCGCCGGTATGGACGCGCTCCACGGCCCTGCCGCTGAACGCGGGTGGAACGTCTCCACTCGCCTCCACATTCTTGCTGGCGTCCGCTGACAGCGGTGCAACGAACCTCCAGTCGACGCTGCTACCCCTTTCCCTTGCCCCGGAAGCGAGGCACAGCCCAATGACCAACATCATCCACAACACAGCCCAGATCCTGGCGCCGCCGGGGCAAGTCGACACCGAGCGCGTGGCCGGCCTTGTCGGCGAGCTCTTGGCCGCCATCGGCGAAGACTCCACACGGGAAGGACTGGCGGACACGCCGACCAGGGTCGCCGCCTGGTGGCGTGAGTTCTTCTCCCCGGAACCGTCGGCGGCCCCGACCTGTTTCACCGAGCACCACCTGAGCGGCCAGTTGGTCGTGGTCGGCGGCATGAGTGTCTGGTCGCTGTGCGAGCACCACCTGCTGCCCATGAACCTGGACGTTTCCGTCGGCTACCTGCCGGAAGGGCAGGTGGTGGGCCTGTCCAAGTTCGGACGCGTCGCGCAGCGGCATGCCGCACGTCTCCAGGTGCAGGAACGTTTCACCCGGCAGGTCGCCGACGAGATCGCCGAGGCGATCGGCGGCGACAACGTCGCGGTCTCGGTCCGCGGCACGCACCTGTGCATGAGTGCGCGGGGCGTGCGGATGGACGCGGCCCGCACGACCACGGTGGAGACCCGCGGCCGGTTCGAGAGCGATTTCGTGCTCTCCCAACAGTTCCTCACCCTCACCACCGACCGGAGGCGGGGTGCCTGATGGCCAAGAGCATCGACTTCTCCGTGATCGCCCCGCCCGCCTACCTGGACGCCTTCGTGGCCCAGGACCCCGCCCGGGTCCACCACGTTGCGGCGCAACGGGTTCTGACCGATGACACCTACCGCGAGTTCTTTCACCGCGAGGCTCAGCGCGGCGCGGAGATCGTCATCGACAACGGGGTCTTCGACCTCGGCCACGCGCTGCCCGCCGCCGACCTGGTCACCGCGGCCCGCGCGGTCGAGGCCCGCGAGATCATCCTTCCCGACGTCATGCGTGACGGGCCCGCCACTATCCAGGCCAGCGACAAGGCCGCCCGCGAGATCCGAAACTTGGGCGACGAGTTCCGGTTGTGCGCCGTGCTGCACGCGGCGAACGATCAGGAGTGGCTGCGCTGCTACGACCACTTCGCGTCCAGCGACTATGTCGGGGCGATCGCGCTGCCCGCGTCCCGGCGTCCCGCGCCGGAGAATCCGCTGTGCCGTACCCGATGGGCGGCAACCCGATTCCTGGAAGACCACGGCCTGATCGAGGACCGGATCGTCTACCGACTGCTCGGCCTCGGCCGCACTGGGCACTTGGAACTTGTCGAACAACGCGAGCATGAATGGATCGCCTCGGTCGACGGCGCCGCTCCCGTCATCCTCGGGGCGATGGGGATCGCCATGGAGCCTGATGGCCCCTACGAGAAGCCCGCGACGCCTCGGATCGAGAACCTGGGCCCCATCGCAGAGGAGCGCTTCACCCTCATCCGGCGGAACATCGACGTCGTCCGCGAGGCGGCGGGCAGCAACGTGCGCATCCCGGAGACCACCCGATGAACCTCCTCACCAGCACGGCGCTGCGCGCCGAACCCATCGAGGTGAACGGGCACACGATGGCTCCGGATCGCCTGCTGCGCTACCTCCAGATCAAGGTGCACCACCTCATCCAGGACCACGACTGGGACAGCATCCGGGTCGTCGGCGGCTACGACCGCCACGCCGTGGTCTCCGCCCACGAGAAGACCGGCAAGCTGTTCAACATCGAACGCCCCACTGCCGAGGTGCACGGTCGAAGCCTCATAGTCAAGGCGTTCCCGGGGGTCGACTACGTCCACCACTACGGGCTGATCCTCGCGACCTACCTGGCGATGACCGGCAAACCCGCCGACATCGTCAGCTATGAGTTACCCGCCCCTGCGGTGTCCCGTGACGCGGTGGGACGACTCACCCTCGACCTCGACGGCGACCTCGTGATCGTCGGCTGGGGACTGGCGCACCTCGCCCCACCGCACGGGGTGTGGACTTACGGGCAGGGCTACGCCTGGCAACGCACCCACGTCCACGGTCGCCGGGTCGTCTACCTCGGCTTCCTGCACAGCATCTGGGGCGACGTCGCGGGCCGGGTCGTCACGCGCCTGGCCGAACTCGGCGCCCGTGACGTCGTCTATGTCGGCAAGGTCGGCGCGTTGACCCCCGAGATCGAGCCAAACACCCTGCTCGCCACCGGCAACACCAGCTTCGTCGGCGGCACCCCCGTCACGTGGCACGACTTCTTCGGTGACTTCGCCGCAGCCCAACCAGGCGTGCACGCCGGTGTCCACGTCACCTCGCCCTCGATCCTGCTGGAGAACCGGGAGTGGCTGTCCCAGCACGCAAACCATGCCTTCGTCGACCCGGAGATCGGTCCCATGGGGACAGCCGCTCGGAACGCGGACATCGGTTTCGGCTACCTGCACGTCATTTCCAACAATCTCGCCCGCCACTACCCCGCGGACCTGTCCAACGAGCGTCACCGCGACGTTGTCCATCGGCGCACAGCCCTGATCACCCGCATCCGCGACATCATCGCCGCCCGCCTCGCCGTCTGCCCGGCCTGAATCCTCACGGAGGAAACCCCATGCTGAACGCGGCATTGCCCGACGTCCCTGTGCGAGGCCGGGAGATCACGATCGTCGGCATCGACGGCGCGGGCAAGTCCACCCTTGCCACTCGCCTGCACCAGGCCCTCATCGACGCGGGGCACAAGGCGATCCTGGTCGGCAAGCACAGTACGGACGTCCCCATGGACGCGAAGTTGTCCGCCTACGTTGATCAGCTCAACGCGCTGGTCTACCGCCGCGACTCCCGAGTCGCCCAGGCGTGCGGTGACCACTACTGGCTGCTGGCGCTGGCCGCCTGGTACAGCCTGCAGGACAGGGTCGTGATCCAGCCCGCGCTCGCCGCGGGCACGCACGTGATCCTCGACAACGCCCACCACAAGATCCTGGCCCGGTACGCGGTCAACCCTGCTGTGTCCACCGGCCTCGCCGAGCAGGTCTTCGCCCACCTCACCGAACCCGACTTGGTGTTCTTCCTGCACATCGACGCCCGCACGGCGCTGGCCCGCAAGGGCGAGTTCAGCTCCCTGGAGAGCGGCCACACCGGCGGCGCCGAGGAGGACTTCATCCGCTACCAGGACACTGTTCTCGCCAAACTGCGCGAGCACGAGCAGCGCGGTGGATGGCTGTCGATGAACGTCACAGACATGGACCGCGACGCGGTCTTCCGCACCGCAATCGAAGCCCTCGCCGACCGCCTGCGGCTCTCCCTCTGACTCGCCCCCACCCACCACAAGGACCAAACCAATGCCAGTGACCCGACCGGACGACAGCGAGTACGTGTGCCACGGTGTCACCTGGGCGACCGGAAACCCGCGGTTGCTGCTCGCCCCGCTGCCCAACGGGCCACTGGTCTACGCCGAGATCATGAACCAGCGTCTCGGCTTCGCGACCGGTACCGGCAGGTGGTGCACCGGCCGGTACCGGTTTGTCGACACCGTCAGGGTGGAGGCGGTCGCTTGCCCTGATCGCGCTCCGGCAGGGGAGAGCGGCCAATGCCGCCGGTGTTTCAGCCAGGACGAGTTCCGGTTCGCCCACCAGTACCACCGGGACGGCAACGTCCCCGAGGCCCTGCGCCGGTACATGGACCAGCCGCATTGGCTGTACCTGGCCACTTTCGCCGACGGCGCCACCAAGGTCGGCACCGCCGCCGGACCACGCAAGCGATCCCGGCTCAACGAACAGGGAGCCGTGTTCGCCACCTACCTGGCCGAGAGCCCTGACGGCCGGACTGTGCGCTACCTCGAAGACGCCATCACCCGCGACCTCCGGATGCCCCAGACCGTCCGGGCCGCGTCCAAGCTCAAGGCACTGGTCAACATGACGGACTTGACCGCCGCCAGCGCGACCCACGATCAGCACGTCGCCCGTCTGACCGCCGCGCTCGCCACCATGGACACCCCAGCGGTGTTGGAGAAATGGGTACCGCCAGCGGAAGGCGGCCGAATGCGCGCCGCCAGCGGCGCCCGGGTGCTGTACCCACACGATCTACGCGCGGGCGAACACGGTTTCACCATTGTCGCCTGCGTCGGCACCCAAGTGCTGGCTGTTCTTGGTGCCGACGACGAGGTGGACTACGTGCTCGACCTCGGCAGCCTCAAGGGCTGTCGCATCACCCTTGGTCCCTTCGAGTCGCCCGCCGTCGCTGTCCAGAACTCCCTCTTCTGACCGAAGCGAGGTACCCACGATGGCAGCCGTAGACGCCGTTCTCGGCTGGGACGAGGACGCCACGGCAGAGGCATACGCCGCCTTCACCCGTGATTTCCCCATGTACGCGACCACCAGCCGAGACCTGGCCCGCCGAGCTGACCTCACCGACAGCAAGCTGGTGGTCGACCTGTGCGGCGGAGCCGGAGCAACCGCGGCGGCGATCCTCGAACTCGCCCCGGCCGAGGCTCAGGTCATCTCCCTGGACAACGCCGCCGCCATGCAGCGTGTAGGCCACCGCAACCTGGTCGACTCCCGCCTGATGTGGGTCACAGCCCCGGCGGAAGACCTGGCCAACCACGTTCCCGGCTTGACAGACGCCGTGGTGTGCAACTCCGCGATCTGGAAGACCGACGTATCCAGGGTGTTCGCCGCCGTACACCAAGTCCTTCGCCCAGGCGGCCGGTTCGTGTTCAACATCGGCGGTGGCTTCGCCGGGGTCCGGCACCCCGACGAGGTCGCCACGCGCACCGGGCCGTCGCTGAACTCCCTGATCCACCAGGTCGCGGCCCGCGACTACGGCTACGTGCCGCCGCAGGCCGAGGACAAGCCTCCCAAACTGTCGTTGGACGCGGTCACCGAACATCTGTCCGCTGCCGGGCTTATCGTGCTCGACACCGAGGTAGTCGCGCAGCACAGCACGATGGCCGAGAAGAAGGCATGGCTGTCCATTCCGGTGTTCGCCCGCCCCGGTGGGAAGTTCACTCACTCGCAACGGATGGACATCCTGAACAAGGCGTACGCCCTGACCACGCCCGACACGCCAACGGTGACGAGCTGGCTCGTTGTGGTCGCCCACCGTCCCGCGGAACGGTCGTAGCCGGTGGCCCGCCCTTCACTTCTGTGACCAGGTAGCCGTTCCGGCCAAGTGGTCCGCCGCCAGTCGACGCACATATGCGCGGATGCGGTCTCGGTCCTCGGGGAACGCGCTTTCCCACTCCTCATCCAGGTCGACCCACTTCGGCGGCTGGCCAGCCTCTCCACCAAGCGGCACGTCACGGCTGACGACGGCGCCATACGACAGGCCCAGCGTCGGGGCCCAGTCCGCCCGGTAGGAGCGAACCGAGACAGCGGCCGGAGCGGGCAGCAACTTGCCCGCCACCCCGGTCTCCTCCGCTAGCTCACGGACGGCGGCGTCCCGGGGCGTTTCGCCGCGTTCGACCGTTCCACCAGGTGGCACCCACCCCCGAACACGGTGGCGCACGAGCAAGACGTGACTGTAGGACGGATCGGTGACCCAAACCTCGGCCGATAGCGGCTCGGTCAGCGTCGGCCTAGCGCGAAGCCATGCCCGGGCGTCATCAAACTCGCTGGCGGCAAGACGAGCATCGACGACCGCCGCCTCCACAGACCTCTGATCAATCACTTGGCCAACCCTATGACGAGCAGTGGCCGACTCGGATTGGCCACACGCAGACCTACGGCCCCAGAACGTAGCGCCGTTGCATGGACTGCGCCCACTCGTGGAGTGCGGGCTCCGCCGCGGCCTTGGAGAGCAGTTGCTCGTGGCTCCACATCCCCACGGTGAGACCCGGAGCAGAGCACGCCTGGCCGACTGCCTCGACCACCTTGTGTGCTCGCTGATCGTCTGCGCGGCACAGGATGACCGCGAGCGCTTGGTCGAAGTGGCTGTCGCCGCGGAGTCCACGCTGCCGAACGGAGTTGGTCAGCAGGAGCGAGCGTAGAAACTGGCTGGCGCCGAGGTTGACCAGATCGTTGGCGTCAGCTTCGGCGATGCCTGCTTCTTCGAGGTGGCTGGCGTACTTCGGGATGTCGAGTTTCTGAGGTGAAAATGAATCCACATACTTGACCTCGACGGTGACCAGCACTCGGTCGCCTGCCTTCGTCCGCACCACCGCCGCCATGTCGAAGCCGGAGCGGTCACCGGTGTGTTGCCGCATCGGCGGCGCCCACTCGGCCTGCAGGCCGTTCAAGACCCACGGGTCGATAGCGGCAGGCTTGCCGCTGTCAAGATGGCCGAACTCGACCAGGTCGAGGCGGGTGAGGCGCTCCAGCACCGACAGCGCTGCCCGTTCGTGAGCGCGGAACTCCCCAACGATGCTGAAGGCCAACGGCTGGCTGGACAGCATGTTTCGCCATAGGCGGCCGGATTCGGCCATACCGCCTGCTGCCTTGATCACGTCCAGCCGGGCGGTCGCGTAAGTGCGTGCCGCCGCAGACATGAGGTTCCAGCCTGCTTCGGCAGCACTGATGCCGTCGTGGTATTCGGGCAGGAAATTGCCGAGCGCGGCATAGTGGTGCCGGGCTTGACCAAGGGGCGGCCCGGAAGGGAGACCCAGGACATCGGCGCGGTAGGCGCTTTGGTGCGCACGGTGCCGCGCTTTGACTGCGGTGTCCGATCGAACGAGATCGCTGCTTACGTCAAACTTCGGCATGCCCTCTCATTTCATTTTCACGACCGCGTCCGGCTGTATCCGATTTCGGTCCGCAAACCACACCGGCCGAACGCTGGAAGTATACGTACGGCCTCGCCAAATGTTCGTTCCACGTCCGTGTCGGCAGCTTGCGCCTGAGCACACGTGGGGGTGGGTCGCTGGCCGTAGCCACGGCAGCAAGTTAGAGATCAGGTGCCCTGATCCGACGAGCAGCCTGCGGCCGCTCTGGAGCGCTCAGGCCGCGAGGCCGGACGAGGTGCGCGTGGTTCGACGGTGGTCTGTCGCCTGCTGCGACGCGGCCATGTCCTATCTGGCTCTACCTCTGTCCGAGGTTTGATTACTCGCCAGGGGCGCCCGAGAGGGCGGGCGGGGTGAAAGGGATTTCCTAGACTTGGGTGGTGACGCTTGGACTGGTTTCGGAGTGTCTGGTCGCGGAAGGGGTTTTTGCGCCATGGCAGGGTGGGTATTCAGGTGGTTCAGGGCGGTGTCTAGCTGATTCCGGGCTGCGACTCGGATCGCGCGCTGCTCAGCCGTTTTTCTCAATGTTTTGATGATTTCGGCTACGGCGATGACGGCGAGGACGAGGGCGGCGGGCGTGAGTGTTCGAGTCGCGGAGACGAGGTAGGCGAGGTCGCTGATGAGGCGGAGGGCTTTGCTTGGCGGCCGCGATGTTGCTCGCCTGGATGTGGTGGCGGGCAGTTGAGCGGCGCGAGTCAGTTGGTTGTGCGCCAGGGTGAGTTCGGGGCGGTGGGGGTTTTGGTTGGCGAGCGCGCTGACGGCGTCGGCGGTTCGTTCGCCGATCAGGTGCCACAGTGCGGCGTCCGGATTGTCGGCGAGATCGTTGGCGACTGCGGGTGGGGCTGCTCTGAGCTGGCGAAGCAGGGTTCGCTCGGATGGGCTGGTGGATGTGTCCGCGATCGGTAGTGCTGTGTCGGTTCGCCAGAGTCGGGCTTGGAGGTGTTCTGAGATGCGGGCGTCAGGCCATCGGGCTCGAAGGCGGGGGAGTGACAGGTCGCGGCGGAGGGTGCTGCCTGCGAACCAGAGAGGTTCGGCGGCGGGCAAGGCGACTTTGTAGCCGGTGACGGGGCCTTCGACCGGCATCCGGTGACCAAGACTCCCTGGTTGCGGAGCTGGCTGACGAAGGCGATCTCGGAGTCCGTCCCGGCGGCTGCCCGGCTGACCAGGTCTCGCAGCCTGTCGCGTTCGCTGGGTTGGTTCGCCTTGCTCGCCCGGACGAGTTCGGGGTAGGACGTGGCCTGTGACTGGCCTTCGCCTGCGGGCGCCGTGGCGGTCCAGGAGTGCAGGTCTTCGACTTGACGGCACCACCGGCGCCAGCGGGTCCAGTCTCGGTAGAGGTTGGTGATGCGGCCGTCCGCGGTCACGGTGTTGACGACCAGGTGGATGTGGTCGTTGCCCTCGATGGAGGGGCCGTGGTGGATGGCGACCCAGCGGCAGCCGTCCCGGTTGAGGCCCATGTGGGTTACCGCTGATTCGACCAGTGCGCGCCACTGGGCGTCGGGGAGGCGTTGTTCTCCCTCGCTTAGGTCAGCCGGTGGGATTGAGAGGACCACGTGGTAGACGTGGCCCTCCGGGGGGATGACCTGGTGGCCGTTCATGAGGGCGTCAAGTTCGGCGGCCAAACGGGAGCGGCCCGCAGAGTGCTCGGCCTCGGCACCCCATGCCTCGCCGCGCACCCAGTCGCTGTCCCAGGCGGCGACGACGTGCGGGTCGATGTGCTCGTTGTGGCGGCCGCGGCCGAACAGATAGCGCAGGAGTCCGGCGGTGTCGCGGCCGCGACGGCCTTTGTTGGCTACCTTGGCGATCACTGTGGGGAGCGGCGTGGGGCAACGGTTTCGAGGATGTCGCGCAGCTCGTTCACGGCCGCAGTGTGGTAGTCGAGGGCGGCTGTCAGTTGCTGGTCGGTGACCGGCTGGCCGCTGTTAACGCGCGCCGCCAACTGGTTGAGCGCGCCGCCCGAGCGGCCGAGCTTGGTGCGGACGGCTTCCCATTCGGCCGTCCAGAACCGCTGTTCCAGCAGGGACCAGCCGCCGTGTCTGCGCAGGCCGCACTCGACCAGGTAGCGCGGCAGCGACAGGCCCGCGAGCTTGGCTCTCCACTTGAGTTCGTCGTACACCGAGGGCGTGACGCGGACGTTGATCCTCGACTTCGATCCACCTTGGACCCGTCGCTGCCGACTTGGTTTGTCCGAGCTCATCGCGGCCTACGCTTGGCCGGACAGGACTTCGATGATGGACGCTGTGATCACCACCCGGCGAGCGCCGAGCTGGATCGTCCTGGCCGGGAACTGGTGGCGGTTGATCAGCTCGTAGGCGTGGCTGGTCGAGATGCCGAACGCCGTGGCGGCGGTCGGGACGTCGACGGTGGCGGGCCATCGCTGGATGTCTGACAAGGTCGGTTTCATCGTTTCCCCCCGAATGGACTGCCCGTATTCCGAGCACTCCATATCGAGATTCCATGACCGTCGAGTCCTTGTCAACCGCGCACGTGATGTGACACGCTGGGGTCGTGACAGGGCCACGGACCGTGGGCTCGGTGGTCGGGGAGAACTTGCGGCGACTGCGCGAGCAGAGCCGGATGACACAGCACGAAGCCGCCAGGCTGTTCAAGCAGTACGGCCTGCGATGGAGCCGCAGCAAGGTCGCGGCCATCGAGGCGGGCGACAGGGAGACCGTCAGCCTGGCGGATGTCCTGCTGCTGGCCTTCGTCTTCAAGGTGTCGATCGACGAGTTCTTCGCGGGTGACGGCGACGTCATCCTGGCCGACCAGTTGTCCCCTGTCCCCAGGGGTTCGGTGATCGCGATCATCCAGGGCCACTATCCGGAGTTCCCACGTCCGCAGGTCTCCCAACAGGAGGCCGAGGAGAGGGAGCACCAGGACGTGGAGCGGTTGTTCGAGATCATCGACGCCAGAAACAAGCTCGCCCAGGCGACGGAGGCCGACCAACTGTTGGCTCGGCGGCTGGGCGTGAGTGTCGATGAGGTCCTCGCGGCCTCGCTGCGTCTGTGGGGGCGGACGCTGACCGACGAGCGGAACGCCCGTGTCGTCGGCTTGGGGGATGACTTGGAGACCGGTGAGCGGCAGGCGCACCGCGGGCACATCACGCGGGAGCTGTCGCAGCAGGTCGAAGACGAGTTGTCGGTTTCTGGCCCGTCACAGGCAGAGGAGGAGAAGGAGGACGGGTGAGCGACCCGATCAAGAAGATCGAGTTAGCCGGTGGCAAGGTCCGCTACCGGTTTGTGGTCGACGTGGGCCGGGACCCCAAGACAGGGAAGCGGCGGCAGTTGACCAAGACCTACGACACGAAGAAGGAAGCGCGGAACGAGCTGGCGCGGATCAGGCACCAGTTCGCCGAGGGAACCTTCGTCGCTCCGGCCAAGGTGACTGTTTCGGGCTGGCTGGATACCTGGCTCAAGTCCGCGACGATCGACGTAGAGAAGGCGACAGCGAGCAACTACGCCGACGCGCTCCGCCCGGTGCGCGAGCGGCTGGGCACGTGGAAGCTGCAGGACGTGTCCGAGGAGGACGTTGACGACCTCGTGCAATGGATGCTCACGTCCGGTCGGCGCCGTGGCGGCAAGCCGGGGTCCGGGTTGAGCGTCCGCTCGGTGCAGCTCACCTTGGGCCGGTTGCGGACGGCGTTGAACGTGGCGGTGCGGCGCAAGCTCGTGGTGCGCAATGTCGCCCAGTACACGCAGATCCCGCGCGAGGCTCGGAAGAAGGCGGTCGCCGCGGCAGCGGAGCGGACGCCCTGGACCACGGAGGAGGTGAAGTCGTTTGTCGGTGCGGTCAGGGAGCACCGGCTGTTCGCGCCGGTGTTGCTGTCGCTGATCGGGATGCGACCGGCCGAGGTTTGCGGGCTGCGCTGGTCGGACATCGATCTGGAGGCCAAGACGCTCACCGTGGCGTTGACCAGGACCCTGGTGGACGGCGAGGTCGAGGAAAAGGGGCCGAAGTCGGAGAAGAGCAAGCGGAAGCTGCCGCTGCCGAAGCCGGTTCACGCGGCGCTCACGACATTCAAGGAGCGCCAAGGAGAAGAGAGACGAGCAGCAGGGGAGGCATACATCAGGTCCGGCTACGTCCTGGTCGATGAGCTGGGCAGGCCGTGGAAGACCGACCAACTTCGGCGCGCCATCTACAAGCTGATGGCGCTGGCGGAGGTTCGGAAGGTGCGCCCCTACGACGCCAGGCACGCCTGCCTGACCTACCTGGCCACCTCAGGCGTCGCGGACGTGATCGTGAGTGCCTGGGCGGGGCACGCGGACCTCAGCTTCACCAAGCGGGTCTACGTCCACCCCGACGCGGAGCACCTGCGCGCGGCGGCCGACCAACTCGATCTCTTGCTGGGCTGAATCAAGCAGTACAAGCGTTCGTGAGAAGATGTGAGATGTGGCGGGTTCAGACGCAAGTCAGGGCCCCGTCTCACCGCAGTGAAACAAGGCCCTGACCTGGGCTTTCATCAGACTTTCGACCGTCGGGCTGACAGGATTTGAACCTGCGACCCCTTGACCTAATTCGCCGTCTATGCGACCTGCGGCTTACGTCCTAAAACAGCTTCTGACCTGCAAGGTTACTGTTTCTGGTTGTCAATGGTTGTGGTCGTCTGTGGAGGTCATGTTGCATGGATGTTGCACGCGATCATCCTGAAAGGACACTTCGTCCTAGGTGAAACTTCACCTGTTGTGCAACCAGGCTCGTGGTCAGGAACCTGGAGGTCAGCACGTGCTGCATGTGGTCTCGGCGGTCATTGGCCAAGCTCTGGCGAGCCTGGCTTGGCCTCGTTCTGGTCGGCATGTGCGAGCCGTAGTTCGGGCGGTACATCGCGGGTGAAATGAGTGTCGGCCAAGCGTGGAGTGGCGCCGAAACTCGATTCATCGAATATGGCCTCCCCGGCAAAATGTGCCCTCTCGAACAGGGCTTCTCTCGCAAAACTCACGCTTTGGAACGAAGTGAAGTCGCCGAAGCGGGTTGCATGGAATACGGCGATCCCTGCGAAACTCGCTCCCTGGAACGTGACTATCGCACCGTAATTCATCTCTTCGGACGATGCAGTCCAGGTTGCACCCAGGAAAGTGGTTGGTCCGCCGAATCGGGCGTCGGCGAATGAGGTGACCCTGGTGAAACTCGCACCATC
Source organism: Actinokineospora iranica (assembly GCF_900101685.1). Classification (GTDB taxonomy): domain Bacteria; phylum Actinomycetota; class Actinomycetes; order Mycobacteriales; family Pseudonocardiaceae; genus Actinokineospora; species Actinokineospora iranica. The sequence goes on along the minus strand of NZ_FMZZ01000013.1, from coordinate 134,198 downwards.
GAACGCGACGAGTCCGGTAAAGCTTGTCTCGTAAAACAAGGCGTCTTGTGCGAAGCTCGCCCCCCTAAACGAGGCGGTTCCGAAGAAGCTCGTTCCTGCGAACGAGACGTTCTCGGTGAAAGTCGCTTTTTCGAAGTTGCCATTAGCGGCTAGGCTGGCCTCGTCGAACCAGGATTTCCCGGTGAAGGTCGCCTGTCTGAACGAGGCTTCCCCTGCGAAGTCGGCCCTGGTGAAGGTGGCCGTGCGGATGTGGCAGTTTGTGAAGTCAGCGTTGATCAGGGTGGCTTCGGTGAGATCGATGTCGATATCGTTCCAGAAAGTGCCGACAGGGTGTTTCGGGTCAGTGCCGGGGCGCAGGTGGCAAGCAAGGATGCGTTGAGCGGTGAGCCTGACCTCGCGTTCTTGCCGCCGCTCTTGGTCACGTTGTGCGGGGGAGGTGTTGGCCGACCGGCGGGCAGCCTCGGGCGCGATGATGCGGGTGGGTGAGTTGACCAGCGGGCGTGGCACGCCCAATCGGCGGGTTCCCGGCTTGTCCGGGGGCAGGGCGTAGGGGCCTCGAAGATAGGCGCAGATCACGTCCACCACCGTCTGTCGCTGGTCCGGGTTCATCTGCGCCACCCGCTCCAGGGCGTACAGCCCGCCGCAGCGTACCGCGGCCTTGTCCGAGCCCAGTTGTTCGACTGCCTTGACGTAGAGCTCCGTCAATCGGCGCTCCTTCGCGTCAAGAAGGTCGTCGGCCGCCACCTTCTGCTGGTGAGCCAGAGTCAACTCGGCTGAACGCTGCCTACGCGCGGCCAACCACAACGCCGCAGCCCCGCCAGTGCCCACCACCAACGTCGCCGAGGTCCGAATCGCATCCAAACGCTCGGCCGGGGTCGTTCCGGAGAAGTTTGTCAACAGGGCCACCGCCGCAGTGATCCCGATGCCGAATAGGACCAGCGCGCCGAGAGTGATCTCTCGCGGCGTGAGTGCCCGCATCACCGGAGGTTCGTCGGGCGGTGCCTCTGCGGGGGTGCGGCGTGAGCGCGCTGTTCCCGCTGCGACTGCTACGGCAGCCAAACCTGCGGCCACTGGAATCGGCCACCATCGGCCAAGCCAACCCCATACCGGCAACCACCAAGACCGGGCCGCCCACCCAGCGGTCATCGCACTAGCTACACCGAACCCCCAAGCCGAGGCCGTCAGACCCCGCTGACCGGTCACCGCAGCCCTAGACCGACCCAGCCATCTCGTCCGCGCTCGCGCGGTAGAGGGCGTCTCCTCGTTTGTCACACAGACAGCATCGCGTGGTCGCCTCCCGCGTTGCTAACCGCCCGAGGTCCGCGGGCACCCGGCGCCAGTGCAGCCCACCAACGCCGAGAATGCAATGAGTGAGCGATGGCCCCGTACGGAGCAGAGTCTCGCACGGGGCCATCGCAGTCCATCCTCAAGCCGTCCGGTTGCTCAGGGATCGGCAATTTCGGGAGGTGCGTGAAAGGTGGTTTAGTCCTCGACGGGTTCCCATGTTCCCGTGTCCAAGGGCACGTACCCCACCTTGGTGCCGGTCGGCAATTCGGCCGCTAGACGCCGCGCCAGCGCGCGGCCATCTTGGATGAAGGCCGTGCGCTCGGCGTCGTTTTGGAAGCCGGAGTTCTGGGGCGTGTCCTCGTCGTAGGTGCCTTGGAACCGCGTGTCCCATGCCGTGATTGCTGTTTGCAAGTCATGACTGAGCGGCGCGATTTCGGTGATGTCCTCGGCGGTGAAAGGTTCGGGGACGTCGTCGCCAGTCGACACCCACAGCGGGCCCGCGTCCCAGTCGGCCCGTAGTTTGACAACCATGTGGTCGGGGCGGGGGAGTGGTGTGGTCATGGCAGCGGTTTCAACTTTCCTTTATGACTGTAGGGATATGCGCCGACTATATAGCCGTTTGAGGCGACTGTCACCGCGATCAGGACGCTGCGGCCCTTGTGTTCTGTGGAATAGACGATCCGGTCTCGCCCCGAGATCCCGACTGGTCGGCCTTCGGTCGCCGCAGTGAAGACGACCTGGGCGATGTCAGCCTCATCAATGCCGTGGCCAGCGAAGTCGTTGACACGGTCGGGTTTGGTGATGTGGCCGAGGCCGGATGCGTCGTTCCCTGTCTCCAGCCACACCACGCGCCCGTCCTTGTCTCGCCCGATTCGCACGACTTCTCCCGGGCTGATCTTCGCCCCGGTTCGCTGCACCTCGGCGACCAGTGCCGGGTCGACCGGCGGTGATGTGCGCGGTGGACTGGCGGAGGCCGCGGAAGCAGTCGGCGCTGACGCAGTAGTCGTGCTGGCGTCAGCGCCGTCTCTTCAAGCACCGACTCGGCGTAGTTGCTGGGCGTTTTCCTCGATGCTCTGTCCTAGCCTTTCGAGTATCTGAAGGACTTGAGACTGGGCGGCGCTGGTTTCTTGGACGAGGCGCTCGCGGAGGGTGCTTCCAACTTGGCTGATCTGTTGTTTGACTGCGTTGAGGTGGTGGTCGACGGCGGCGGCGGCTTGGCTGCGGACTTGGTCTGCGGCGGCGCTGAGCGTGGCGACGGCTTCTTCGAGATGTCCGCTCATGGCTGGCCCTTTCCGTGGGGGTTGAGGAGATTCAGTCGGTGCGGCTGGTCGGTGTGAAGGTCGTGGTTCCGTATGCGGGTCGCGATGCGTCGCCACAAAAATACGTGTTCAGTGAGTTGTTTAGCTGATCATGGATTTGACAACGGACGGGCCTGGGAAGTCTGATGCGATGGCGTCCATGAATAGTTCGTTGGCCGGTTCCCCGAGCCAGTAGCCGGACAAGCGGCGCTCTCCGATACGACGGAATCCCGCCTTCTCGTAGGCGTGGATGGCTGCCGTGTTCGGTGCGAGAACGGACAGGTAGACGCACCGCAAGTTCGTGACATGGAAGGCGTAGTCCAGCGTGAGCCGCGTGGCCTCTGTGCCGATTCCCCTGCCGGTGCTCGCGTCCTCGCCGATCAGGATGAAGAACTCTGCGTTTCGGCGTGGGTGGTCGATCGTCAGTGACGATATTCCGACCGGTACTGGCTGGTCGCCGGTAAGGTCGTAGACTGTGAACCTGGCCTGGTTAGCGGACCTCTTGAGTTGGTGAGTCAGTCCTTCGGTGCGCGCCTCCAATGATTCTGGTGTTTGCTGGCCGTAGCCGACTCGAACGCGCGGGTTGTTTTCCCAACGCCAGTATGATTCGGCCAGTCGGCTTTCCAGCGGGCCTAGTGCGGCCGTTTCTCCGCGGAGGTAGAGGATCGGGTCACCGCTCTGGTTGGTGGTCATGGTCTCCCTTGGTTCGGTTCGGGATCGTGCGCAACGGTGTGTAGCGCGTTGTCGATGCCGGTTCGGACACCGGCCCGTGGTCAGTCTCCACCCATGCGTGCAGTCTGATGGGGTCTGCCGCGACTCCGTGACACCATGTCACCTGAAGGCGGTATGCGGCGAGCAGCAAGACGGCAGCGGTTGATTCTTCCAGGCAGGCCGCGCGGCCAGGAACGAGCAGGCAGACGCGGCGCACAGCGTTGACGGCTTGCTCGGCTTGAACGGGAGTGGCTGGGTGGTTGCCGAGGTGGTGTGCCCACGTGAGTAGCCGCAGAAGACGGGCCATGCTTGTGCTTCTGCGGCCGATGTGCCGAGTGAGCAGTACAACGGCGACCGCCAGCGCGCCCCCAGCAAGGGCGCGAACCCGGACGTGCGGCAGAGGAGCGCGTCCGGCCTGCGATTCTTGCGTGCCGAAGCTGAGTCGCCAGGGCTTGCCTGGAATCGGCGCGGGCCACGGGCACGGCTGCGTGGTCCCGGTGAGCAGTCCTGCCGCGCGGAGCTGGTTGACAAGGCGGCTGGCTGACTGGGAGTCGAGCACGCTGGTACTGGCCGGGTTGCCGGTCGTGGACAGCTCGGCCCACCATCGCGCGGACTCGTCGGTCAGCGTATGCACGTCTCCGGTGCGGTAGTTCACCAGTACGGTTGCTGTGTCGGCGCCGAGATCGCACGCTGCGATGTCGCTGGGCGCTGTGACGTATAGGTAGGTCACGCTGCTGCCTGCGTTCTCTGCGGAGAGGTCCATTGCACCTCCGGGGCCGCATGGACTGCCCGCAGCCACACTTCGGTCCGGACAGCGGGTTCCACGGTGACGAACGCGGTAGGGATGCCTGCCGCGGCCAGCCTGAGCGTATGCCGGAACTCGGCGGGGTCGATCAATCCGAGCGCGGCCAGGTGTCCGTCCATCAAGGCGCTCAGGTTGGTGAGATTTGCGCGTATCCCCTGGTAGTAGTCGCTGGTGTAGCTGCCCTTGGTGGTTCGCGTCGCCAGCTCGGCGGGGAACAGGTCAGCCATCGCCTGGCGCAGGATCGGCTTGTAGACGGCAGGGCCGGGGCGGGCGTGCAGCGGCACAGACAGACAGGCGTCGATAACGCGGGAGTCAGTGAACGGGTTGTGCAGTGCAATCCCGCTTGCCTCGGCTAGTTGCGCGTCGGCGCGCGCTGTGCGGCCCACCTCCGTCATGGCCTCAGCGATGAGATACGAGGTGAAGCCGCGCGCTGGGACCTGGTCCGCCTGGTCGGCGACGGCTGCCGCCACATTCGCGGCCCGCTCCCGAGCCTCGGACGTAGCCCACCTCGGGTGTCGGGTTGACGGGAGCCATCCAACATCGGCCACTGAACTCCGGCGATCTGTCAACAGGTTGTTTGCCCATGCGCGTAGGGCGGCAGGTCGGCCCGTGCGGGCGGTGCGGCGTGCTGATGCCAGCAACGGTAGTGCTGAGACGCGGCGTAGCCGTGCCCACGCCAGTGCCTCAGCAACCATGCGACGATAGGAACCCGCGTTCAGCAGGTCTGCGAGCATCGTTGGCGGGGAACACAACAGGCTGTCTCCCCCGTCGCCAGTCATGTGACTGTCCGAGCGGCACATTTCACGCATCCAAAGAAGTTGCGCCGAGAACCGTGCGTGCGCGATGGTGGAAGGTGCCGGTTCGTCCGTCACCGAAACTCTACCAAGGCTGCTGTACGGCAAATGGGTCTCACCGATTGCCATGAGTCGGTGCGCGATACCCGGATATTTCGCGACCGCACGCGAATACTTCAGATCACCTTCCTCGGTGGTGCCATTCGCGTGGACAGTCACCGCTGTGATCGTTCTATCTGGACTCAACCGCTCAGCCGCCAACAACGTCAGAGCCGACGAATCGTATCCCCCGGATAGATCCACGGTCGGCGAGGACACCGGGTCTACCCGGGTGGCGACGGCAGCAGCGAGTTCAGTACGAAGACGGGAGCTATGATCGCCGGGTAGCGCACGAGGGCGCCATACGCGCTGAGCGAATGGCGGTTTAGCTTTAGGCAAGAATAGTTTATGCCCGGCCGGGACCAGGGACACTCTCTCGAACGCTGATCGACCTGTAGACAACACGGGGACGGCCGGGGCGAGTAGTCCCGCGGCCAACCGATCTCTATCGACGCCCTGACGATCTAGCGCTGCCAAGGCACGTGCACTCGATGCCCAGTACACCCCGCCGTCAGCCACTGACGTGTAGATCGGCCATGCTCCACCGACGTCAGTCCAAACTACTGTCCCATCATCGTCGGTCTGGATGATGGTGTAGCTACCCGACCACAGCAGTCCCGCGTCATCGGGCACGCCGTGGACGGCAAGTCGCGCCAGTTCGCTGCGTTCCAAGCTGCATGGTCCGATGACCGCGACAGCCCGACATGCCGTTCGAGAGGTTCTGATCTCATATTTCGGCCACGGCCCAACCAGCCAGCCGCAACGTACAGTGGGCCAAGTTTGTTCAGAACCATGCGGAATACGTGGTGGCTCCGTCGTCCCGCTGAACCCTCCGAACCACAACATCAGCGATGACCTTTCTCCTCTATTCACCCCGCCGGGGTGCCTGACTCCGCAGAACCAGGCACCCCGGCAGAGAAAAGAACGACTAGGCGTATTCCCTGCGCTTGTCCTCCGAGCCGTCGCCGTCGCCGCCCTGCGTCATTTCGGTCACGCTACCGACGCTGACCAGGCCCGCTGGCGCGATGCCCTCGCTTCGCCGAGTCGTCTCGGCCTCGTCGCTGAAACCGGCCGAGGTCGTGATCGCAGTGCTGGAGTTTGTCGCCATTACTTTCCTCTCCATTGTTATTTTTCGTTACACCACGGTCGCGATAAGAAGGGCGACCGAGTGGGTATGGTGATAACCGCATGGGTTCGTTAAGATGACTGTTGCTCGCAGGTCTTACATCTTTTACCTGAACCTGGTCCGTCGAGCAGGACGGTAGGAGCGCCGCAAACCGACCATTCGATCGGTGTTCCACGAAAAACTAGCGGTGCTCTCGCGCTCTCCAGTGCTCGATGGAACCGGTCGGTGGTAAAGAAGCCGGGACGCCATGCGGCTTGCGGTTCAGCCATTTGTTGCACCCACCTTCGACTGCTGTGTTAGCTGGCGCAGCAGTTCTAGCTCCCCCTGAAAACGGGACTGAGTCCTCTCCGTTTCGCCCCGGTAGTACCTCTCCAAGAAGTCGTTAATGACGACAATCAATTCTCCCTGTCGCGACCACACTGCCCGCGACTCTCCCATCGGGAAAACCGGATTGAAGGAGTTCGGTAGTCGCGAAGCAATGGTGAAGTCGTCAGCGCGAATCACAACAGTGTCGAGGAACCGGCGATCTCTCGTAAAGCGGTAGAAGTGCAACCCGGTGATCATGTATGAGGGGCTGCTCAGAAGAGGGAGCATCCCGAAGCCGTGCTCACGAAGCCTTGCCACCTGTTCGGCAGTTGTGGTCACGGTCTACCTCCGGGATTGAGCGGTTGGATCGAGGCCGGACCCGCGCGGTTTCTGGGGGATAGCCGCGCGGGTCCGGGCAAGGCGCGAAGCGACGTAGGGGTTTCGTCGCGTGCTCGTCACGCCTTGCAGGGACACGCAGTGGTCAGGAGCACCTCTGTGGCGGGCCGTGCTCCGCCCGCCTCCACTGCGCCGCGTTGTTGCTTGCGGTCACTCATTTGACTGTCGAGCTTGAAACCCCGCGAGCAGGAGCGTGTCAAGAACGGCCCTGCCCGCAGGGGGCATGGATGACCACCGCGTTCGAGTTGGTGCGCCTTGGGTGGCGCCGCCTTCGTCGTGCATCTCGCCCCCCGCACTCGGCTTGCTGGTCTCACTGTCTAAGGTCAACGTACTTGCATCGGCTGGTACATGGAAAGTTACACGTAACTTACGCCGCAATGTTCCATCAAACGGGTGAATCGCCTGGTGACAGTTCGTTACGATTAGGGCGCTCGCCGCCGCAATCTGTGACTGAGGAGAGGCCACATGACGCCAGGGGACCCTGTAGTCGCCCAGATCCAGCTCGGGATCTTGCTGCGTGAGCTACGGGAGACCGCGGGTCTGACGGGAGCCGAGGCCGCAGAACACCTGCGCACATCCACAGCGAGCATAAGCCGGTACGAGAACGGCAAGCAGGCCATCAAGTCCGAGGACGTGGCCGTGCTGCTCGACCTCTACGGCGCGAGCGACAGGGATGCGGCCGAAGCGCTGCGTCTCGCTGCGGTTCCTCGGCCGTCCGGACGCCGACGTCGAAGCGCGTCGTACCGGGATGAGGTACCGAACTGGTTTCGCAGGTTCCTGGTGCTGGAAGGCGAAGCGAGCGACATGTCGATCTACGAGCATGAGACCGTCACTGGTCTCTGCCAAACGAAGGACTACGCGAGAGTCCTCCTCAGGGCAGGCGCACCCCTTGCGGGTACGGCTGAGCTGGATCGTCAGGTCGCCATGCGGACCGGTCGTCAAGAGATCCTCACGCGGACCGACCCGCCGCCTCCACGGCTCGACGTGGTTCTGAACGAGTTGTGCTTGCACAGGGTGATCGGCGACGACTCGGTCATGCACGCCCAGCTTCAGCGTCTCTTGGAGCTCAGCGAGTACCCGGAGATCGAGCTGCGCATCCTGCCGTTTCGGCCTATCCCCACCCGCAACTATGACGAGGCGTTCACCTCGCCGCAGCGGTTCACCTTGCTCAGGCTTCCGGAGCGCGGGACGGTCCTCTACCTGGAGGACTTCGCGGGCGCGAACTACCCCGAGGATGTCGCCCTGATCCAGAGCTATGCCGCCGCCTTCCAGCGGCTTCGCGCCGCGTCGGCGGACCTCAAAGCGTCCCGCGACCTGATCGCTAGGGTTGCGCGGCAGTACGTGTAGACATCCTCTGTAGACAGCCGAGAAGGAAGGAGCCAGCGATGGCTACCAGGGAGATGGGCCAGTACCGCTGGCACAAGAGCAGCTACAGCGGCAACCAAGGGCAGTGTGTCGAAGTCGGGTTCGACCCTGCTCAGCCCGAGGCCATTGCCGTTCGCGACTCGAAGAACCCCGGGGGCGGAGCCCTCCTTGTCGATGCCCGCGAGTGGGCAACCTTCCGGGCGAGGCTGTAGCTCGACGGGAGTCACGCGAGAAGCCAGTAGAGACCACCGCCGACGAGGACGCCGAGAGCGGCGCCGATGAGGACTTGGGCGGTGGTGTGGTCGCGGAGCTCGACGCGGGACCAGCAGACCAGGAGCACGGCAGGGCCGAGGGCAAGGGCGATCAGCGGGTGGTAGGTGACCATCAGGATGATCGTCGCCCCGGCGGCGACGGCCGCGTGCATCGACACCTTCCAGTGAGCGGTGAAGGTGACCACCACGGCGACGACGAGGGTGGCGAACATGGCCGCGGTCAGAGCGATCATCTGGTCTGGGGCGTCGCCCAAGGCCAACGCGACCCAGCCGAGGGCGAGCGAGCTGACACAGGCGGCGAACGGGACGACGCGCCCCTCTCGGTTGTTCACGTGGTGGCTGTCCCAGGCTCCGCGTCGGGCACCGCGCACGATGACGACCATCGGGATGACCGAGCCCGTGATGCCGACGATCAGACCCCAGAGGAGGGTCGGGCCTGGTTGATGGGTCACGCTCCATGCGACCGCCAAGGGGAGCCCCAGAACCCACACCCAGGGGGCGAGGAGCTCGGTGGTCCATCGCGCGAGGCGTCGCCGTGGGGTGCGGGGGGTGGCGTCAGGCGTGGTCGTGGACATGGCCGAGTTCCTTCACGACGTGGGTAACGATCGGGTTGGGCAGGGCCTTGGCGATGCGGACCAAGGCGTCGACCTCGTCGGCTTCGCTGGCCGGGTGTTCGCTCTGGTCGGGGATGCCGATGATGAGCGGGGGGCGGGCGACAAGCGGTGGTCGTCCGTCGCGGAAGGCGCGGATGGCCACGATGATGGCGGCGGCCTGACCGATGGCGCGGGCCTCTGCCGAGGCGTGCTCGGCTCCGGCCATCGTGCGGGCGTGGTGATCAACCCGGGGGTCGAGGTAGGGGCGTAGGGGGCCGATGGAGATGTCGCGGATCTCGGTGACGAGCGCTCGCAGGTCTCGGTGGCCGAAGACCAGCTCGGGCGCGAGGTCGGTCATCAGCGTCCAGAGGGGCAGCAGGTCGCGGCGAGCCCGATAGGCGTCCCAGCGGGTGCCGATGGGAGGAACCAGGACCCCGGCCATGAGCAGGGTGATCGAGACGATGACGATGACCGCGCTCACTTCACCGCGCCAGGGCCACCCGAGCCCCGCCGCGTGCGCGGCTGCCGAGGCCAGGCGCTCGATGGTGTAGAGGACGCCGACGCCCGGGACGACGGAACCGGAGGTTGACTCGACCAGGTGGCCCTATTGCCCAATGTGCCCTGACTTCTTCTATCCACGGGAGGTGGTCGAGGCTGGTTACTGGACGTGCCCAGGGGAGCACGTTCGGTACCGGCACAACCCGCTTAAGCCGGGCTGATTGCTGTTGAGGGGCCGCGTGAAGCCGCGAGGCCCCTCACGGGGCAGCATCGGCTGGTCGGTCTTTGCGATCATGGTCTGTTCGTCATCGGGCCTGACCGGATTCCTCTGGCCGGACAGTTTGGACGAGGTGGCTATGACCGCAGCCGCATGAAAAAAGCGGCGAGACGCCCGATACGATATTGCACATATGTTGTATGCAACATCAGGCGTCTCGCCGCTTTCTCCACTTGGGACGCTCTCTACCTGCGTAAACAGTGTCCCGACCGTCGGGCTGACAGGATTTGAACCTGCGACCCCTTGACCCCCAGTATCACCTTCGCAAGCGCTGTGCTCAAGGCGTGTTTTCCCTGGTCATTCTTGAGCGTATCACATCGGGTAAAGGATGCCAGGATTAGATGAAGTCGATCATGTCTGGAAATGGGTCGATCTAGTAGTTCACGTTCTGTGTTCGCGGCGCGAGGACGGCCGCGCTGGCCCTTCTCCAAGGTGGCAGCCGTAGCGTGGCGTCTTCGTTCTTGATCTACGGCGCTTGGCCCGGCGCCGTTGCGCGGGGGACGGACCATCGGGTGGTTGAGGTGCGTGGGTCTGTGGCCTGCAGGACGATGAGTACGGTGCCGGTGATGTGGAGATCTGGGGTTGCCCCGCCGGTGATGGCGGCGTGGTAGCGGCCTCCGAGGACGGTGAGGCCTCGTTCGCGTAGTTGGGTGAGGTTGGCGGAGAGGGCACGTTTGGATTGACGGACGCTGGTCATGCCATTGGCGTGGACGTCCTCGGAGATTTCGCCCCAGTCTCTGGCGTTGGTGAGGAACTCCGCTGAGCAGTCGAGGTCGTCATTGTTTTCGACGTCTCATCGAGATCTTGGAAAAGAAATTCCCAGGCGCCGTCGATGACGTTCCAGGCCGCATCGCCGGTTTCCGATGGCGACAGGTCGACTATTCCTGAGTTTTTGAGAGTTGTGTGAACCTGTGTTGCTTTTTTGTCCAGGTTGTCGTTGACCCATTGTTCGTGGTCGTTCTTGGTCTTGCGCAGCACCTCTGTGGTGTAGTGGTTGGGCTGGTCGTCGACCTTCTTGTGGTCGACTCGGCACAGCAGCACTAGGTTGGTGTAGTCGTCGACCTGGTCGGAATCGCACTCGCCATGACGAGGGCCACCCGGTGATCTCGCTGCGATGTGCGCCTCGTCTCCGACCACCGCTTCGGCATCAGTGTCCGTGCGGTCGGCGACCAGCACCCGCCTGCACAGCGCGCATCTGTTGCCCGAGCGGCCCCACAGCAGTTTGCGGCTCTTCTCGCTGATTCCCACAACACCATCATCCACTGACCCAAAGGTCGATCACCGTGACGGTGCGCATGTCACCACTTGCTGCGAGGCCGGTGAGTTCCTGGCTGACGGCGGTCGGCAGACCACATGGCGGTTGATCGTCAGCCGACCGCTCCCGTGTACCAGTCCGCGCATGCACGAAGCGTCTCTACGGCGCGCCTGCACCGAAGCGCCATGTTCTGGTAGCTGCGGCAGTGCTGAACGGCCGCATCGCCGTGCAGCAGCCGCACGGTGTCCACGTCGCCGGGAAGCCGCTGTCTACGTGGAAGACGATGTTGGCTCCCAGGTCGGCGAGGGCGTGAACGCGAGCTTGGTCGGGGTGGCGGGCGGCGTCGAGGCGGAGCTCCAGCAGGGCCAGGTAGCTATTGCGCTCCCGGGTGATTCGGGCGAACAGGTCGTGCATCAGCGCCGTCACCGCGGCTCGGTCCTTCGGCCCCGCCACCGCCGACCCGACCAGCGCGGGGCTTCTTCCGTGAGCACCTCAGCTGCACCGTCGTCGTGGACCTGGGGTGGTACGTGGACCTGGGGCACCCGTCGTTGCCAGGTTTCACGGCCGACCTCGTCGCGGTGGGCCACCCTGCGAACCCGCCGGGTCTCCCGGCCGTCTCCGGCTCGGTGATGGCCCTGGTGGTCGAGGACGTCCGGGCGGAGATCGACCGGCTGGTCGTCGCGGGCGTGCCGGTCGTGCAGGAGTGCCGGGACGAGCCGTGGGGCCAGTGGCACTGCTACCTCTGGTCGCTGGGACCGGTGATGAAGCTCGTCCAGCAGATCGCTGACTGTTTGGCGGCGAATGGCTGGTAGGCCACCGGGACGCCGAGCAGTCCGTGTGGCGTAACACCCCCGCACGCTGTGCGACGATGGCGGTGAGGCCTCGGAAGCGGGGAGGGACGGATGCCCACCACCATCGACTCCTCCGCGGCCGGGCCGCGGGCGTTGCCCATGGCGGCCGAGAAGTTCGAGTCCGTCGTCGCGGTGGGAGCCGAGCCGGAGCCCGGGGCGCCGACAAGGCACGCACGTGAGTTCGAAGGCCCGCCAGCGAACCTGCACGCGCCGCGGGCGGGCGTCGCCGCCCACAGTGCCTGCTGGGCCACGGCCACGGGACTGCGCGAGGGCAAGCTCGCCGAGACCACCCTCCAGCGGTGGCAGAAGATCCATGCCCTGCTCGAGGCCGGGGTCGGGCTCCTGGACTGCTCACGCCGCCTCGGCCTAGCGCTCAACACGGTCAAGCGACACGCCCGCGCCGCCACACCGCAGCGCATCCAGCGGGTCCCCGAATAGCGGGCTTGCATGATCGACCCCTACCGGGACCACCTCCGCGCCCGCCGCGAACAAGACCCAGGCGTGGGCGCCACCGCGCTACTAGCCGAGATCCGCGCCATAGGCTACAACGGCAGCCACAACCTCCTCGTGCGCTACCTCAACCAGGGACGCCATCTCGACGACCACCCGCACCTGTCGCCACGCCGAGCCGCCAGGCTGCTGCTGACCCGACCGGAGAATCTCACCGAACGTCAACACGAACGACTCGAAGGCTTGGCCGCGGCCTGCCCCCAGATGACAACGCTGACAGGCGTTGCGCGCTCCTTCGCAGCCTTACTCGCTCCCCACGAGGAAAACCCAGCCCGATTGGTGGAATGGATCACCGCCGCACGCGAGGCCGATCTGCCTCACGTGCACTCCTTCGCCCGAGGCATCAACCAGGACATCGACGCCGTCACCGCCGCCATCACCCTCAACCACCACAACGGGCGCACCGAAGGCGTCAACAACAAAACCAAGCTACTCAAACGGCAAATGTACGGACGAGCAGGCCATGCTCTCCTGCGCCACCGCATCCTCCTCGGATAACACCACCACCCAAAGTGCGCCAGAGCCGATCTTGGAACAGTCCCCCGGGCGGGCCGGATTTCGATCATTCGCTCAGCCGGTCCGCCCGCTGCAGCACGTGCCGGGCGAAGGCGTTGTCCGCGTGCGACCGCAGTTGCCGCCGAAATCTGTGGAAAGCGAAGTCCACGTGGGCGGACCGGACATAGGAGTACGCGTCCAGGAATCCCTGCCAGGTGTCGCACGCCCGTTCCAGGTCGCCGTGCCGAAGGTGCAGTTCGGCGAGCCGGTGGGTGGTCAGGACCCGGGACCGGCGCTGGGTCTCGGGCCGGTCCCGCAGCGAGTCCCGCCACGCGCGGGCGGCGCCGCGGTGGTCGCCGAGCAGCGCCAGCACCTGGCCGGTGTGGTCGGCCAGGTCGGCCTTGGCGCAGGCGTCGACCGCGCGGGCCCCGCCGAGGTGCTTTTCTGCCTCGGCCAGCCGGGCGAGGGCTTCGCCGCGGTCGGCGAGCCGCGCGTGCGCGACGGCGGCCTGCCCGAGCAGCGCGGCGCGGGCGCCGGGTGGCGCGGCCGAGCCCGCGCGGGACAGCGCGGTGTCCGCCAGCCGGATCATCTGCCGGTGGTGGCCCAGGAACCGTGCTTGTGCGCTCATGCTGCCCAGGACGGCCGCCTGGCCCACCGGGTCGCCCGCTTCGCCTGCCAGGTGCAGCGCGAGGCGGTAGTAGCGCTGGGCCAGATGGTGGTACAGGTTGTCGGCGGACATGTATCCGAGCAGGTGGGTGAGCCGGGCCGTCGCGCCGAGCAGGGCGGGCTCGGTTCCGCTCAGGTGCAGCCGGGGCGTGATGTCGGTCGCCAGGTAGGCGGCGAGCGCGAGACGGCCGTGGCCGCCGCCGAAGGCCTGGTAGGCGGCGGTGAACGCGGAGGTCATCGCGCCGATGGCGGCCAGGACCCCGCGCTCGCTCGGGCCGGGGTCGGCCGCGCGGGCCGTCGGGGCCTGCGGCCAGTCGGGGGCGACCGCCCAGTCGGGCCGGAACGGCTGTTCGCGCAGCAGCGTCCTGCGCACCGGGTCCAGGTCGGCCAGCACGAGTTGGCGTAGGCCGTCGGCGCTTGTGGCCTCGTCCACCAGGGCCGCGCCCACCACCGGCGTGTCGGCCATCCCGGTCTCGGTCACGGCGATGAGCCTGCCCAGGCGGCGCGACAGCGCCTCGGCCAAGAGCGTGGGGACCGGTGGGTGCGGCCTGCTTCCGGACAGCCAGTGCGACACCGCTGTGCGGTCGTAGCGGAATGTGAGGCCTGCCTCCGCGGCGACGCGGTTGACCGCGGCGGCGAAGTTGTGGCTTGTCCACTGCGCTTCGGTGAGCAGCGCGCGCAGCGCGTCATTGCGTTTCCGGGTTTGCGACGTCATGACTCTCCCGAGACAAACGGGCGGGCGTAATGGTGGTGAAGATTCATGCGTCTGGCGGTCATGACTCCAATTGTCGATGTTCGCCCACCGATACTCGCATGGCCAATCATCGAGCCGCGACCGGCAATGGAGTGACATTTCCTCACTTATGGCCGCCGGCCTGTTCTCTGAGGATGTGACTGTCAGTGCGTCCCCTCGCCTCCGCGAACGACGAGACGCTGCTTCGAGCGTGAACGCTTTCAACATCGGCCCGTTGTGAAACGGTGCTCTGCCTGCTGTCATGAAGAAGGTATCCGGCTTCCGCGTCGATCTTCGGTCCACGCGGGTCGACATGTGGTGATCAGCTCCGTCGCGTCGTCCCCGGCGCGTCGACGATGAACCCAGGAAAAGGACAACTCATGAGGAAATTGCGTTTCGGTGTGTCGGCGGTCGCACTGGCGGCACTCGGCTTGCTCGCGGTTCCCGGGCCGAGCGCGCAGGCCGCCGCCGCCGCGCCCGCGAATGTGACCTGCGCTACGGGAAGCGCGGTTCTCGACTTCAACCCGGGAATGGGAGTGACGACCGCCCCCATTGCGGCCAGCGGCCGGGGCACGGCGTCGGGCTGCTCGGGCATTGTCGGCCGGACGGCGTTCAGCGGGGTCGACGCCGTTCTCACCTACCAGGCCACGGGCGTCGCATCGTGCTCGTGGGGCCAGGGCACCGGGCACTTCATACTGCAGCTGAACACGAGCCCGCCGCAGGTGGTCCGGGGTGATTTCGCCATCTCCACCCGGGAGTTGACCGCCACGTTCACCGGTGAGGCGAACTCGGTCGCCATCGCCCAGGCGACCAACCCGCTGGAGGACTGCGTCACCGTGCAGGTCACCAGGGTTCGCGCCGTCTTCGAGCCGATTTACATTGTCACCTCCTGACGCTCGGCGCAGGGCGCCCTTGCCCGCCCCGCGCTCGCAAGGGCGCCCCACCGACGCCGCCGCCCGATCGGCGGTGTCGGAACAGCTGACGGACAACGGTGGAATCAGGACGGACAAACGCATGGAATCCGCACCGTCATCTCGAAACTTCGTCTCCGCCTGCCTGGAAGGCCGGTTCACCCCGGGAATTCTGGCGGCCCACCTGACCGAGAGCGGCCTGTTCGACTCCGCTGTGCTTGTCGAACGCGACGGCGAGTGCCGGGTGGGCCTCGGCGCGGTGGTGCGGGTGACCGTTGACCACGACGAGATCCGCTGCTGGACCGGCGACGGCGTCCAGCGCCGACCGAGGCCGAGGGCGGCGCTGGACGCCGTGCGCGAGGCTCTGGCGAACTCCCCGGTGCGGGACTGGACCGCCTACGGCTGGATCGGGTTCGACTACTCCCACGGCCGCGCCGAGCTGGGCGGCCCGCCGCCCACCGGGGTGCTGGTCCATGTCGTCGTCCCGCACACCGAAGTGGTCATCCACGCCGACCGGCTCGTGGTGCGCAGTGCCGAGCACGCCACGCTTGTCGAGGTCGTCGACTTTCTGAGCGGTCCCCACCCGTGCCGGGTCTACACCCCGCGCCCGGTCGAGGTCGACCGCGGTCGCGGCGCGTTCGAGGAGATGGTGCGCCGCTGCGTCGCCGAGATCCGCGCGGGCGCAGCGCACAAGGTGGTGCTCTCCCGCAGCGTCCCGGTCAAGTTCACCCCCGATCTGGTGGGCACCTACATCCAGGGCCGAGCGGCGAACCCGCTGGCGCATTCCTTCCTGGTTCGGCTCGGGGACCGGCACGCGGTCGGGTTCTCCCCGGAGCGGCTGCTTGAGATCACCGCGGGGGGCCGGGTCTGCGCCGAACCCCTCGCCGGGACCCGCGCGCACGGCCTGGGGGACGAGCGCGACCGGCAGCTGCGGGCCACCCTGCTCGCCGACCCCAAGGAGATCTACGAGCACGCGATCACGGTTCGCGCCGCCCGCGACGAGCTCGTCGCCGTCTGCGCGCCGCATTCGGTCGCGGTCCACGATTTCCTCTCGGTCCGGGAACGCGGCACGGTGCAGCACCTGGGCTCGTCGGTGGTCGGCAGGCTCGACCCCGGCCGCACCGCGTGGCAGGCGCTGGACGCGGTCTTCCCCGCGGTGACGGTCACCGGCGTCGACAAGGTCGACGCCTTGTCGCGCATCGCGGAGCTGGAGGACAGCCCGCGCGGCCTCTACGGGGGAGCGGTCCTGGTCGCCGACCACACCGGCACGATGGACGCGATCCTGGTGCTGCGAACGGTCTTTCACGAGCAGGGCCGGGCCTGGGTGCGTGCGGGAGCGGGGATCGTCGCCGACTCGACGCCCGCGCGCGAGTACGAGGAGACCTGCGAGAAGCTGCGCGGCATCGCCGCCCATGTGGTGCCGCTGGAGGCGCCGTGAGCCGCCAAGAGCCCAGCGCCGAACCCGGCGGCGAAGCGCTTCCCGCGCCTGCCGTCAGCGCCGTGTCCCACTGCCTGCGCAGCCTGCGCTCGGTCCGCCGCTTCCTGGCCGCCGACGTCGACCAGCGCAGCATCGAGTTCGTGCTGGAGCACGCGACCCGGGCCGGGTCGGCGAAGAACCGGCAGCCGTGGCGATTCGTGGTGGTGCGCGACGCAGGCGTCCTGGCCGAGCTGACCGTCTGGTACCGCCGCTCGCTGCGGAAGTTGGCGGCCCTCGACGCCGCGCGCCCCGAGCTGTTCCCTGCCGACGACCGGCGGCGGGCCCAAGTGCGCGAAAGCGAGCTTCTGGCCCGGTCCCTCGACGCGGTCCCCGTGGTGGTCGTGGCCTGTTTCCTCCCGATTCCGGCCAACCCGGCCAACTTCTACGGCGGGGCGTCCATCTACCCCGCCGTGCAGAACCTCCTGGTGGCCGCGCGGGCCATCGGGCTCGGCGGCGCCCTGACCACCCTGCAGGCGGTGGACGAGCTTCCCGAAGCGGCTTGTCTGAGCGCGGGCAACGGGGTCGCCGACGAGTTGCGGACACTGCTCGGCATACCGGCCGAGGTCGTCCCCGCCGCCGTGGTCCCACTCGGCTGGCCCGCCCAGCCGCTCACCGTGAACCGGAGGGACCCGGTGCGCGAGGTCGCCTACGCCGACCGATGGGAGCGCCCGTGGACACCCGCCTGACCGCGAAGTCCTTCACCCGCAAGCATTCCCTGACGAGCCGGAGGTCGCCATGAGCCAGTCGATGAACGCCTCGGCATACCTGCTGGACCGCCGAATCGAGGCCGGGCTCGGCGAGCGCACCGCCGTCGTGGAAGCCGGGGGGCGCCTGGACTACCGCACCCTGCACCGCCGGGTGGAATCGGCCGCGAGCCAGTGGCGCGCCGCGGGTCTGCGGCCGGAGGAGCGCGTGGTGCTCTACGCCGCTGACTCCGCTGACCTGCTCGTGGCCCTGCTGTCGGTGCTGCGCTGCGGCGCCATCGCCGTCCCGGCACCCGCCTTCTACACCGCGGGCGAACTGGCCGCCGTGCTGCACGACTGCCGGGCCCGCGTCCTCGTCGTCGGCGACACCCAGGGCGAGCAGACGCGCCAGGCCCTGGCCCAGGACCTCCCGGATTTGCGCGCGGTGGTGTTCACCGGTGAACCAGAGTTCCGCCCACCGGACCGGTTGACGTGGTTTCTTTGGCGCGAGTTCCTGCGGCAGGCCGAATCGCCGAGCGGGCCGGACGACGCCGCCCCGGACCGGACCACAGAGGACTCACCGGCGCTGTGGTTGTACACCTCGGGCACCACGGGCACGCCCAAGGCCGCGATGCACCGGCACGGCAGCATCCGGTTCGTGGCCGAGTCCTATGGGCGGCAGGTGCTCGGGCTCGGCGAGACGGACCGCTGCTTCTCCGTGGCCAAGCTGTCTTTCGCCTACGGCCTGGGGAACTCCTGCTTCCTGCCGTTGGCCGCGGGCGCGGCGGCCGTGCTCGAACCCGCCCGGCCGACTGCGGCCGTGGTGGCCCGCCGCCTGGTCGCCGACCGGCCCACGGTGTTCTTCGGAGTCCCCACCTCCTACGCCGCGCTGCTGCGCGAGCCGGACATCGCGGCCGACGTGTTCGCCTCGGTGCGCCTGGCCGTGTCGGCGGGGGAGACGCTGCCCGCGGAGTTGCACCGCAGGGTGCGCGACCGGTTCGGCGTCGACTTGGTCGACGGGCTGGGCAGCACGGAGACTTTGCACATCTTCCTGTCCAACCGGCCGGGGCGGACCCGGCCGGGCAGCACCGGAGCCGCCGTGCCCGGCTACCGGCTGCGGGTGGTCGCCGAGGACGGCTCCCCGGCTCCGGTCGGGCGGCCCGGGACGCTGCACGTGCGCGCCCCGTCCGCGGCTACCGGCTACTGGGGGCGGGTGGCGGAAGGCTGGCGCGTCTTCCACGGCGCGTGGGTGAACACCGGCGACCTGGTCACCCGCGGCGCTGACGACCACTACACCTATCTCGGCCGGACCACCGAGGTGATCAAAAGCGGCGGCCTGTGGGTCTCGCCCGCCGAGGTCGAGGCCCACCTGCTGCGGCACCCCGGGGTCGGCCAGGCGGCGGTGGTGGCGGCACCGGACGCGGACGGCCTGGACAAACCGGTGGCCTGCGTGGTGGCCGCCGCGGACGCGAGCCTGGACCCCGACGACCTGCGCGAGTTCTGCCACGCGGGGCTGCCCGCGTTCAAGCGCCCGTGCCGGGTCCTGGTGGTCGACGCGCTGCCCACCACCGGCAACGGGAAGCTCCGGCGGGAGGCGGTGCGCGCCATGGTGATCGACCTGCTTGCCGCCGCGGCGGCAAGCAATACCGACGACGCGGCATCTGGGGAGGAACCATGACCTCGGCGAGCACCCGTCCTCCCGGCCCGCTCGACCTGATGTTCCATCAAGCGGCCGTCGCCCCTTCGCATTCGGGCGCCTCGGCGAACGTGGGGGCCGTGCTGCACCTGTCCGGCGCCGCGCCGGACATCGCGGCGTTGCGCGCCCACGTCGCCGACCGGCTGCCCAGGATCCCCGGCCTGGCGCACTTCCTCACCGGGCCGCCCGGCGCGGTCCGGTGGGCCACCGGGCGATCCGACCCGGGCGTGCACGTCGTCGACCACCCGCTCCCGGAAGGCGCCGGGTGCCTTGAAGCCGCCGTGCACCACCTGCGGTTCACCGAGCTGCCCCCGGACGCGCCGCCCTGGCGGCTGTGGCTGCTGCGCGGCCACGCCCCCGGCGGCTACGCGCTGTTCTACCTCACCCAGCACGACGTGCAGGACGCGGGCGCCATCGTGGCGGTCTTGGAGGGCCTGTTCGGCCCGGAGCCGCTGGTGGAGTCCTCTGCCGTGACACCAGCGCTCACCGCGCCGCAGCCGGTGGCCGCGGTCGAGTTCGCCGCCGCCCTCGACCAGGTGTGGCAGAGCACGCGCGGGCACGGCGTCTGGGGATGGCCGAGGCACCCGCTGTCCGGCGAGCGCGCCGTGCGCTGGAAAACAGTGCCCGCCGACCTGCTGCGGGCGATCGGCGCCGCGTTCGGAGCCAGCGTGAACGACGTGCACCTCGCCGCACTGGGCCACGCGGTGGCCCAGTGGGCAGGCGCGCACTGGCCGCCCGCGGACGGCGTGCCACTGCCGATCATGGTGCCGCTGAACCTGCGCGCCGCGGAGGAACGCGACCTGCCGGGAAACCGGTTTTTCCTCGGCCGGGTCACGGTCCCGGGCGGGTTGTCGACCACCCCGCTGCGCCGTCTCGCACGCACGGTGACGGCTACCGCGCCCCTCAAGGCGCCGGGGAACCGGGTGGCCCTGCGGCGCGTCCTGGACGCGCTGCCCCGACCGGCCCTGGACCTGGTGACCACCCTCGGCGCGGCGCCGGACCGGCAGAGCGTCGTCGGCTCGATCTTCGCGCTGCGGCAGCCGCTGCGGCTGGGGCGGGACCCGGTGCGCCAGGTCGACCCGCTGATCTGCTGTCCGGACGGGTTCCCGATGACGGTGGCCCTGTTCCAGTACGCGGACGCCGCCTCGGTCTGCTTCCAGGTCGACCGCGCGCTCCCGCACGCCGACACGATCCCCGACCGCTGGCGCCAAGCCCTCACCGAGATGGCGGCGGACCTCGGCCTGCCAGAAACGGGCGAGCCCGCCACCGCGGCCGAGGCCGCCACCCCGCCGAGCGGGGTGACCCGGCCATGAGCGGGCCACCCGGCGACCCGCTCAGCCCCGTCGCCCCGGCTGGCCGAGCCGATCCGGCTGACCCGGCAGGCGAGGGTGATTCGGCTGACCAGGCTGGTTCGGCCGATCCGCGGCTCGCGGGGCTGACCGGCAGCACGGTGGTCGTCACCGGGGCGGCGGGCGGCTTCGGCAGGGCGGTCAGCCGGGCGCTGGCCCAGGCGGGCGCGCGGGTGGTCCTCACCGGGCGCGACCCCGACGCGCTCGACCGGGCCGCCGCGGGCCTCGGCGTGCCTGCCGACCGGGTCCTGGCCGTTCCCGGCGACCTCACCGACCCCGCCGCGATGGACCGGGTCGCGGCGGCGGCCCTGCGCCGCTTCGGCCGGGTGGACGCGCTGGTGAACAACGCGGCGGTGTTCGGCCCGCTCGGTCCGACGTGGACGCTCGACGAGCGGTCGTGGTGGCACGCGATGGAGGTCAACCTGCGCGGGGTGCTGCGCGGCTGCCGGGCCGTGCTGCCGCACATGACCGCCCACCGCGCCGGTCGGATCGTCAACGTCGTCAGCAGCGCCGGACGCACCCGCTGGCCCCTGGCCAGCGCGTACTCGGTCTCCAAGGCCGCAGTCATCACCCTCACCGAGAACCTGGCCGTCGAACTGCGCAGGCACGCGGTGTCGGTGTTCGCCTACCACCCTGGGCTCCTCGACGTCGGGATGGCCGAGGACCCGCACCGGTTCGCCGAGCGCCACGGCCCGGCGGCGCGGGCGATCGCCGCGTGGCTGCGCGACCAAGCCGACAGCGGCGGGCTCACACCGCTGCGCACCGCCGTGACCACGCTGGCCCTGCTGCTCACCGGCGCGGCGGACCCGCTGTCCGGGCAGTACCTCACCGCCAGGGACGCCCTCGCCGCCCTCGCCTGCTCCAGGAAGGCCGATGCACGATGAAAGTCGAAGCCGCCGTCACCGAGCGCACCGGCGCGCCGTTCACGCTTGGCGAACTCGACCTGGAAGCCCCCCGCCCCGGCGAGATCCTGGTGCGGCTGGCGGGCGTCGGGGTCTGCCACACCGACCTGGTGGCGCGCGACCAGGGGCTGCCGGTGCCGCTGCCCGCCGTCCTCGGCCACGAGGGGGCCGGGGTGGTCGAGGACGTCGGCGCTGGCGTCGAGCACCTGCGGCCGGGCGACCACGTCGTGCTCACCTTCGACCACTGCGGCGCCTGCCGCCGCTGCGCGCAGGGCCGCCCGGCGCTGTGCGCGCGGTTCATGGCCCGCAACTTCTCCGGCGTCCGACCCGACGGGTCGACCCCGCTGCGCCGAGGGACCACCCCGGTGCGCGGCCGGTTCTTCGGCCAGTCCTCATTCGCCACGCACGCCATCGCAACCAGCGCCAACGCCATCCAGGTGCCCACCGACCTGCCGCTGTCCCTGCTGGGGCCGCTGGCCTGCGGAATCCAAACCGGCGCAGGCAGCGTGCTCAACTCCCTGCGCTGCCCGGCGGGCAGCAGCATCGCGGTCTTCGGCACCGGGTCGGTCGCCTGCGCGGCCGTGCTGGCCGCGGCGCTCAGCGGCTGCACGACCATCATCGTGGTGGGCCGCGACCCGGCCAAGCTCCGCTTCGCCGCCGAACTCGGGGCCACCCACACCCTGCCGGTCACCGACCACGTCGTCGCCGACATCCAGGACATCACCGGCGGCGGAGCGGACCACAGCCTGGAGACCACGGCGGCGCCCGCGATCCTCCGCCACGCCGTCGACTGCTTGGACTACGGCGGAATCTGCGGTCACCTGGGCGCGGCCGCAGTCGGCACGGAGGTCAGCCTGGACATGAGCGCCCTGCTGTTCAGCCGCCAGATCCGCGGCATCGTCGAAGGGGACAGCCGTCCGGCGGACTTCATCCCGACCCTCATCGCCCTGCACCGCCAAGGGCGCTTCCCCTTCGACAAACTCATCGCCACCTACCCACTGGGCGAGATCGACACCGCCGTCGCGGAATCCGCCCACCGCGACCGCCCCAAGGCCGTGGTCATCCCCGACCAAGAGCGCTGAATTGCCGAGCGCCCAACCCCGCGTCCCTTTAACCTCAGACTCAGGACGACCGCTGACGTCGATTCCGCGTCGTTGCGGGTCGACTCGCTGACGCGGGTGTTTCTGGCGATGCAGGAGGCGACCGGTTCCTCGGCGAGCCTCTATTTCGGCGTCCTGCTGCGGCTCACGGGCACACCGCCGCCCATCGACACGCTGCGCGCCCTGGTGGGGAGGCGGCTCGCGCACCTGCCCGCGCTCACCCACCGGCTCGCGCGGGGGAGTGAGCCGCAGTGGGAGCCCGCCGAGGTCGACCTGGACGTGCACATCGACGTGCTGCCCTCGGGCTTGGCCCGGCCAGAGCCCGCGACCGCCTGGCTGGGACCGGACCGGAGCGCCACCGGCCGCTGTGGCGGATGTGGCTGCTTCCCGGCGATGGCGAGACCGGGGGTGTGGGCTGCCTCGTCCACCACGCCGCCCAGGACGGGGTCGCCCTGCTGCGCACCCTCGAAGTGGTCTTCGGCGACCGGTCCGCGACGTGGAAGAGCCAGCCGAGAAAACCCCGCCCCTGGCACGCGCTGGGGACCCTGCCCGATCTCGCCGTGACGCTGGCGCCCGCGCCGAGAATCGCCGCGCTGGCACCCGCCCCGGACGCGGAGCGCCGCCTCACCTGGCGAAGCGCGCCGCTGAGCGACCTGCGCAGGATCAGCGCCGCGAGCGGGGCCACCATCGGCCAGGCGCATCTAGCCGCCCGCCCCGGGGCGCTGCGGCACTGGTCCCCGACGGCGGAGTTCACCGGCGCGACGCTGCCGGTGTGCATGCCAGTGGACACCAGAAGGGACAGCGAAGACCAACCGGCGGCGGGCACCTTGATCGGCCTGATGCGCGTCGCGCTGCCCTGCGGGGAACCCGATTCCCTGCGGCGGCTGGCGGCCGTGACGCGCGCGGCGTCCCGCCGCAAAATGGCCGCCCGCCGACCCGCGCTGCGCGCGCTCGTAGAAGACCTCCCGCCGGCGCTCGGCGCGATGTGCCTCGCGCGGCTGGGCAACCGCCGCGGCGTGGCGCTGACCGCGTCCAGTTTCCCGCCGGTTCGCCGGTGAGCTGCTTGTCGTGCGAGCCGGTCCCCACCACCGCGGTCAGACCGAAGTCGGCGCCGGTGACCCAGTCCTTGTGCCAGTGGATCGCGATACCGAGTTCCCGCAGTCGTTTCCCGGCCTTCCCCCGCAGCGCGCTGACGTCGGCGGAGCCGAGGAGACCGTCGGTGGGGTACGCCTTCTCGGCGAGATCGCCGAGCGAGGGCAGGGTCCGGGCGGCGATGCGCAACAAACGACGCACGCGTGCACGCAGATGCCGATCCGGTGCGCACGGCCGGGCCTCGCCGCGCCAGACCGCCGACGCCGCGACCGCGGTGTCGGGGTTGTCTGGGATGGCGTTGAGCAGCACGGTGGCGGGCACGTCCGTGGCCGTGCTGCTGCGCGGTGGCGCGAGGCACAGGACGACCTGCGGTCCGACATCGTGTTCGACTGCTTGGTGGATGTCGTCGACCCAGGACTGGATGGCCCCGGCCTCTGCCGGATCGTCGCAGGCGACCGCCGCCGGAAACGGCACCGTGAACGGAGCGGTTCCGGCGAAGTACTGCGAGGCGGACGTGGCCAGGAGCCGGTCGGCGACCGCGTCGAGGAACCCGCACACCGCCTCGTCGAGGTCGACCGGGACCAAGCCGGAATCGTCTCGATCGCGGAGCACGGGGGCCGCGGTGACCCACGGCAGCACCGTTCCTCGCCCGACAAGGTCCAGCGCGAGCCGGGCGGCGCGGGACCACGCATGCGCCGAGGCGCTCCAACCGGGCTGTGGCGCGTCGGCGAACAGCCCCTGTCACTGGACTTGATCTTCGCAAATCCAGTCCTACCAGGAGCTCCCGCCCACATCTCACCGGCTCTCACCAACACGGCCTGACCTTGGTGAGATCACCTCAGTGTGCAGTCCCTTGGTGAACGCCAGCGGCTCGGCGGGCTACCACTTAAGGAGCTCGCCGACGATGAACCGGGGGCCACAGTCGAAACGGTGTCGCGGGCCCGTCGGTGGAGCCGACTGTGCTCAGCAACGGCCGTGGGTCGACCTGCTTATCCGTTCTCGGTGCGCAGCCGTCTTCCCGCCTCGCAGCGCTCGTGTTGGACCCACGGGTTCGGCAGTGGCACGGCCAGGAACTGCTCGCGCGTATACGGGTGCTTGGACTGGTCGATCATCTGCTGAGCCGGTCCAGCCCCGCGTCGCCGCCCCGCGATGGCTCGGCAGCCAAGTCGTGGGAGATGAATAGGTAGGCCACCCCGTCGCGCTCCTGGATCACCAACCATCGCTGCGGCGCATGCAATCATGAGCGCCGTCCGAACCACCACGACCCATGGTCCGCTGAACCGGAATCTGGCCCACCAGCGACGTTGCTACATCAGAAACAGGCACTCACATCCCGAACAGTTTTCTTCTGTTAGTGGCATTGCTAATAGAGTCATCCAGGTCTTCCAGTGTCAAATCTTGAAAGAAATCATCCAAAAAAACCAGTTCCATATACGGCGAGAAAAGGGGATGCATTGCTGAAACCCTTCGGTTTCCTCCCGTTTTTATCCAAACGTCCACCTCGTCGGGTATGTCGGACAGGGCGGCGACGTCCTTTATTGTGAGAGGCCCCTCCTGGTCTCGCGCTTGATGTGCTATCCGCGACACCTCGTCGTCCATTGACCATGCAACGAGGAGTCTGAGTGGGAAACCTTCCCGATTATTGCGAACCAGTTCACGCCAGTGGTCGGCGTACACGCCCATTGCGTCAAAGTTGCCTGCCACGGTAATCGACAGCGGAATCTTTGAGTATTGAGCAACTCTTGAGTAACCAAGATTGAAATCTTTCACCTGTTCTTCGCTTCTGCCATAATTGTTGACAGAAGCAACACAAACGAGGAGTTCGTCAATGCCACCTCTTGCGTTGAGATGTGCGCAGAAGTCAGCGGTTTTGCGAGCGACGGCATCATAAGCGTCCAAGAGCGACACTCCATGTTTCTTGGCCCACCTTCGACTGCCGTCCGGAACGATCATCGCTCGCATTAATTC
Source organism: Actinokineospora iranica (assembly GCF_900101685.1). GTDB lineage: Bacteria > Actinomycetota > Actinomycetes > Mycobacteriales > Pseudonocardiaceae > Actinokineospora > Actinokineospora iranica. The sequence continues at coordinate 108,683 of NZ_FMZZ01000013.1, read as the reverse complement.
CTCCAGGTGAAGCCGAAATCGCGGCGAAAAAGCGATTGCGCTTTGACGAATCCTTGCTTTGCTTATCTGCAACTCGACGTCGACTGGTCGACACTTTCAACAGAAACATTCATTTCTTCCGTAGTCAACCGCTGAAGGTTCAATGCATGTTGAACATGATGAACAACCACCTGGAGTTCCACCCGGTTTGGCATTGGCCTCAGCTGGGACTGCACACGGAGGTGATCTCACCAAGGTCAGGCCGTGTTGGTGAGAGCCGGTGAGATGTGGGCGGGGAGTTTCTGGTAAGACTGGATTTGCGAAGATCAAGCCCAGTGACAGGGGCTCCCCATGATTGCCTACCGTGCCCTGCTCGACGTGTCGCGTGAACTCGCCCAGTACCTCAGCCGTCTGCTGCACGCAGAACGCCGCCGTTGTGGTACCCGCAAGGACAGCAGGGCGTTGACCTGTTTCCGTCAGGCGGTGCTGGGTCTTCGTTGGTTCCGTCAGGATGTCGAGGTCGCCGCGTTGGCACGTGACCACGAGGTTTCCCGTGCCACAAGGTACGGTTACCTCGACGAGTCATCGAGGTGCTCGCAGACCAGGCCCCCGATCTGCATGAAGCTCTGGAGAGGGCCAAGGTCTGGGGCGCCCGCTATCCGGCGATCGTGCGGCTCTGGCACAACGCCTGGGCCGAGTTCGTGCCGTTCCTGGCCTTCGACGTGGAGATCCGGCGGGTGATCTGCTCGACCAACGCCATCGAGAGCGTCAACGCCCGCATCCGCCGTGCGGTCAAGGCCCGCGGCCACTTCCGCAGGTGAGCAGGCCGCGCTCAAATGTGTCTACCTCGCGGTCATGAGCCTGAACCCGACCGGCACCGGCCGCACACGCTGGATGATGCGCTGGAAGCCGGCGTTGAACGCCTTCGAGATCGCCTTCGACGGCCGCCTGGCCGCCGGACGTAAGTAACCCTCTTGTACCCCGAGTTACACCGCTCGTTTGGCTCTGGCGCACTTTGGGTGGTGGTGTTATCCGAGGAGGATGCGGTGGCGCAGGAGAGCATGGCCTGCTCGTCCGTACATTTGCCGCTTGAGTAGCTTGGTTTTGTTGTTGACGCCTTCGGTGCGCCCGTTGAGGTGGTTGAGGGTGATGGCGGCGGTGACGGCGTCGATGTCCTGGTTGATGCCTCGGGCGAAGGAGTGCACGTGAGGCAGATCGGCCTCGCGTGCGGCGGTGATCCATTCCACCAATCGGGCTGGGTTTTCCTCGTGGGGAGCGAGTAAGGCTGCGAAGGAGCGCGCAACGCCTGTCAGCGTTGTCATCTGGGGGCAGGCCGCGGCCAAGCCTTCGAGTCGTTCGTGTTGACGTTCGGTGAGATTCTCCGGTCGGGTCAGCAGCAGCCTGGCGGCTCGGCGTGGCGACAGGTACGGGTGGTCGTCGAGATGGCGTCTTGACAGGCCCCTCGAAAAGTCGCAGAGATTACCTCATTGTGAAGTAGTTTTTATCGATCCCGTATTTCGGATATTTCGATTCGTGATATCGAAGACGTATGGACCGAGTGCCGCAGTCGCGATTCGTCACCTCGAGATAGATAGGCCAATGGCACAGAAATTACGAGGATCGCCGGTTTTGGTGGACCAGTTTCACAGATTGTCTCATAACCCGGTTGTCGCGCCTGGTTGTTAACCACGGTCGTTAGCGGGTGACTCAGCATCTTACCCGGAGCTGATGATCCTGTTTACCGAGTTGCAATGGGCCAGGTTCCGCAAATGGTCCGGGTGGTGGCTGTGCGTGAGGGTGAGGAGATCACTTACGACCGCCCGGACGGCAGTGGGAATTTGGCTTGACCGTCCAGCCGCCGCTCGTGGCCGCCTACTGGCGGTGGAGAGGTTGGATCCGTGAAAAAACCCTTCTCTCGCTTTCGTCGATCGTCGCTCTATCTACCTTTCAACAAGTCACCGAAATCTGCTGCAAGCATTCCGTGAGCCTGGTCGAGAGTGCTGCGCACTGTGCGGCGATTGCAGAATGGAACAATTAAGCGATACAAGTTTTCCATGCGGATGCGCACCCTGCCGGAGTCCATTTTCGAGTACTCTGTCATGGCTTCACACCATGTAGCACAGGCATGTTCCGGTCGCCCCTCCCGAACCAGTGTTTCGGCAAGTTGCAGTTGGGTCATCAGTCGTGACCTTCGTTTGATCGAACTTCGATATTTCAGTGAAATCCGTAACCACTTCTCAGCATTTTTCCAATCTCTGGACAGCATTGACACCTGGGCTGTTCGATACGCCAAGTCGGCACGGTCATCGACTCTGTTTTGATCGCAGTCATGTGTAAGCGCGTGATTGGCCTTGTCAAGGAGTCGTGTAGCTGTTCTCGTTCGACCCAGCGCAGCATGCGCAACCGCGCTTTGCCCGAGCAAAGCGGGCTGCACCGACGCGAGCAACCGCGTCTCCGCCTTCCGTAGAGCAGTGGAAACCAAGTGAACCGACAGTTCGTGATGTCCCAGAAACGTCGCTTGGACGCTCATGTCATGCAACACATGCACGTAGCACGTCCAGTCATTTCCTAAGGAAGACAAATGCAAAGCGGCCCTGAAGTAGCGCTGTGCGATATGATGCTTCAAACTGTCGAAGGTCATGAAACCGATCAGGTACACTAGTGATGAAACCGCTGCAAACAGTTCCTGTTGAACAGATTCGGTGGTCTTGGCTCGCAACCAGGCCGGTATGTCATAGCCCAAATGGGTTGTCAAAGCTATTCTGCCGCGTTCACCGCCGAACATCTGATCGAGTTCAGCACCTACGGCGACCATGCTTCGGATACTCCTGACAACTTCCAATCCAGCTCGTTTTGTGGTAGAACCTTGTTGGAGAGTCCCTGCGGAAGTCTCCAGCCATTCAGGAACAGTTGCCCACTGTGTTAGATAAGGGGTGTCCAGCAGAACGGATCGATTGACCGGGTTGAGATCCATCATGGCCAACTGCTGCAATGAAGACAGAGTGAACTCGGAGTCCGGAGGAGGCGGTGCGACGGGAGTCGTGAGGCCGAGCTGTTCCACATGGACCATACGGTTCAAGCGTCGAGTGAGCAACTCGGCGATCAGAACTGGGGTGGGCTGGCGAGGATGGGTGCCGGAAAGCCAATGAGACACACTGGTACGATCATAATGAATCGAAATACCCGCTTCTTTGCCGATATCATTCAGCGCGCGAGCGAAAGCATGATTGGTGAACCTCGCCTCTCTGATCAATGAGCGAAGACGCTCGTTCGGCTGACGCTCGGGGGAGTGCATCGTCATCCTCGATTAATCCGAATTAAAATCGCGTATCGAAGTCGAGCAGTGGAAGAACCTGGACGACATTCTTCAAATTGTTACCGATGGTAAGTCATTCTTCGCTGGTTGTCATGACGCCATACGAGTGAAGAGAACTCCACCTGTGGTCCCTGGATGCACGAGCGATGCACGCGACCGGTGCGACACGAGTCACCACATTGAGGTGTTCTCACTGACTTCAGATGAGTCGGCCGTGTTCGAAGTGGGTGAGGACAAGTGCGGCTCTGACGATGTGGCCGATCTTGCTGGGACTGGCGGTGGTGTGGTGGAAGGCGCGCTAGCGGCCGGTGAGGAGGGCGAAGCCGCGTTCGCCCAGGCAGCGCATGCAGCAGACGGCTGAGGTAGTGGGCGAGTTCACGCGACACGTCGAGCAGGGCACGATAGGCAATCATGGGGAGTCCCTGTCACTGGACTTGATCTTCGCAAATCCAGTCCTGCCGGGGAGAACTCCCTGCCCACATCTCACCGGCTCTCACCAACACGGCCTGACCTTGATGAGATCACCTCGCTGTGGTTGTCAAGCCGCAGCGGCAGCGGGCCAGGCAGATGAGAGCGGCGTTGCGCTTCTTGCCCTCGGCGCGTTTGCGGTCGTAGTAAGTCCTGCCTGGCCGGGTGGTGCGATTCGGCGAACGCGGCGAGGAGGAACGCACGTTTTCAGCTTGCGGTTGCCTGTTCGGGTCGGGTGCTGTCTTTGATGCTGCTGCCGGAACTGTGGGTGACCGGAGCAATGCAGGCGCAGGCGGTCAAGTGCCCGGAGGACAAGTTCGAGGCGTCGCCGATCTCCAGCAGGACGCGGTCTGCGGTGGCGTGGCGCTTGGGAAGAGTACGCACCCGTTGCACCCGCGCCTTGGCAACGAAGAGGGTGACTTCGTGCCTGATCAGCGCGTCGACCAGGTCATGGGCGCAGGCCGCGGTCAGGTCTCCAACGGTTCCGGGCGGGGCGCCGACGCCCACACCCATTCGTCCGGCCGAGTCGACGAGGATCTGGATATTGGGGCCGTGGTGGCGGTGTTTGCGCGAGCGGTGGGGCTTCTAATCGGCGCCTCGGTCGATCAGGACCAGGGTGCCGTCGAGGATCGCGTAGGCCGGTCGGGCCGCCCGCCGCTCCGCGGACTAGCACCAGGCGGCGCTACGGGGGTTGTCCGAACTCGTCGGCCTGTCGTGCAAAGGTATCGCTGTTGCACAGATGGGCGAGCACCAGCGGGCGCCTGGCGACCGGGATCGAGCCGCCGCCATCGGGATCAATGTCGCACGCGCTTCGCGCGGTTCAGGTCGCCAGGCGGACGAGGGTGCGGTCGGAGAGCAGGGTCGCGCAGGGGGGTCCCTAGTGTTTGTCAACCTGCTGCAGGGGCGGGTGTGGTCTCGGGGTGCCGGTAGTGGTCTTGTTGCGGAGCATGGCGAACAGGACGTCGCAGCGGCGCCGGGCCAGGCAGATCAGGGCGGCGTTGTGCTTTTTGCCCTCAGCTCTCTTCCGGTCGTGGTAGGCCCTGCTGTTCGGATCGGACAAGGTGGCGAACGCGGCCAGGAAGAGCGCTTGTTTGAGCTTGCGGTTGCCTGTGCGGGCCGGGCGTTCCCTTTTGATCGAGGAACCGGAGCTGGGGGTGACCGGAGCGATGCCGGAGTAGGCGGCCAGGTGAGCGGAGGAGGTGAAGGCTGTGGCGTCGGACTTCGAGGAGGAAGCGGGCGGCGGTCCTGACCCCGATGCCGGGCATCGATGTCAGGACCCCGGCAAGAGGGTGCGCATCAAGGATCTACTCGACCTCGGTGGCAACTTGCTTGCGTTGCGCGAGAACGGTTTCCGAGCTGTCGGCGAGCCGGGGCAGCACGGTGTCCGCCGCGGTGGTGCCGGGGACGGTGACGGTCTGCTCGTCCAACGCTGCCAGGATCGCGTCGATGAGCTTCTCGCCCATGCGGGGCGCGTATTCGGTGGCGATCGAGACCAGTTTGCGGCGGCCCGCCTTGCGGATACCGGTTGGACCGCCGCAGCGGGACAGGATTTTCAACACCGCCGGATGCGTGACTCGCGACCCGATCGCGCGTTCCAGGGCGGGATGGATGCCGGTGAGCAGACCACGGATGCGGTTGCCGATTCGGGTGGCCTCACCGGCGAGGTCGTCGTCGAACCCGACCAGCACATCCAGCTCGGCCAGGGCGTCGTCGCCGACGTCGATCGGGCGCAGGGTGTGGGGCAGCGAGCGGGCGGCGTCGGCGATGATGAAGGCGTCGCGGGCGTCGGTTCTGGCGCGGCCGGGGTAGAGGTCGGCGATGCGACGCATGGCCAGGCCGGCAGGTAGGCCACCTGATGACCGGCCGCCCCGGGCCACCGTGACCGGCAGCGCGCCGATCGCGGCTGTTGTTTGACTACCACCAGCAGCTGTCCGCGCGCGGCGAGCTTGTCGAACAGCGTCCGCGGCTTCGGTTCGCTGTTGGGCAGCGGCCCGTCGTGTAGCCGCTTCCCGGCGGGGTCCAGGCCGACGGCGTGGTGCTCGCCCTTGCCGACATCCAGGCCGAGAAACACCTGGTAACCGCTGGTCATCTGTCATGCCGTTCGTTCGTCGCGGGGTGGTCGCCGGTCGCGGTGTCAGGCAAGGGCTCGGGACGAGTCTCGATCGCCGGGCTGGTGAGAGTCGGGGCTGAGATGTCCCTGTGTTACTCGAATGGGTTAGCCGACCTCTCTACTTTCTTGTAACGGGGGGTTGTGGACAGCCAGGTGGCGTGGAGGGAGATGCTATTGCGGACGGCGAGGGTGAGCTGCCAGGCCGCTACTGTAGCGGACACCGCTGCGGCGGACATGCTGCCGTCCTGGCTCGCGGACGGCGTAAAACCGTTCGACTGCTGTCATCTGGACATCGCGGGACAACAGCGACACCTCGCTGTTCCAGTACCGATGCGCACTCATCGTCCTGCCCCAGATGTGTTCAACAATTTCAACAATCCATGCACTGAACCAGAGGGAATTTGCACGCCTGGTGCTTTTAATTTTGATGGAGATGTGTTCCGATCGGATTGGTGGGATCACTCCGCGAGCAGCGGAGCAGCACAGTTCCTTCGATCATGAGATCGACCCGGGTGAGAGACGACCGATCAACCATCCGACCGCCACAGTAGCTGTTCGCAGAGAGGTCAGAAGAGTAGATGCCCGACGTGATGCTCGGCATGCCGACGCTGCCGCCGCCGGTGCTCGGTGAGCGCCGTAAGACGAGGCAGTTGCGGGTGGGGTCGGTGGGCGTGGGCAGTGAGCACCCGATCTCGGTGCAGTCGATGACGACGACGGTGACCGCGGATGTGAATGCGACGTTGCAGCAGATCGCGGAGTTGACCGCGGCGGGTTGCGACATCGTGCGGGTGGCGTGCCCGTCGCAGGACGACGCGGAGGCGTTGGCGGCGATCGCGGCGAAGTCGCAGATCCCGGTGATCGCCGACATCCACTTCCAGCCCAAGTACGTTTTCGCCGCGATCGAGGCGGGGTGCGCGGCGGTGCGGGTGAACCCGGGCAACATCCGCAAGTTCGACGATCAGGTCAAGCAGATCGCCCACGCGGCCCGCGACCGGGGGACCCCGATCCGGATCGGGGTCAACGCCGGTTCCCTGGACCCCAGGTTGTTGGCGAAGTACGGCAAGGCGACCCCGGAGGCGTTGGCGGAGTCGGCCATGTGGGAGGCGTCGCTGTTCGCCGAGCACGACTTCCACGACATCAAGATCAGCGTGAAGCACAACGACCCGGTGGTCATGGTCCGGGCGTATGAGTTGTTGGCCGAGCAGTGCGACTACCCGCTGCACCTGGGTGTGACCGAGGCGGGTCCGGCGTTCCAGGGCACCATCAAGTCCGCGGTGGCGTTCGGCGCCCTGCTGCGCCAAGGCATCGGCGACACGATCCGGGTGTCGCTCTCGGCCCCGCCGGTCGAGGAAATCAAGGTCGGCGCGCAGATCCTCCAATCGCTCAACCTGCGCCCCCGCAAGCTGGAGATCGTCTCCTGCCCGTCCTGCGGGCGGGCCCAGGTCGACGTCTACACCCTCGCCGAACAGGTCACCGCCGGGCTGGAGGGCATGGAGGTCCCGCTGCGGGTCGCGGTCATGGGCTGCGTCGTCAACGGCCCCGGCGAAGCCCGCGAAGCCGACCTCGGGGTGGCGTCGGGCAACGGCAAAGGCCAGATCTTCGTCAAGGGCAAAGTCATCAAGACCGTCCCCGAACACCAGATCGTCGAAACCCTCATCGAAGAAGCCCTCCGCATCGCCGAGGACATGGAGGTCCCCGAGGACGGCGCGGCCGCTGCCCCGATCGTCACGGTGACCTGAACGCGTGATTCTCAGAAGCCAAATTCATCGAATAACGTAAGAGAGGTGCTCAATGAAACCAAAACGTGTTCTCTTGGCCGCACCGCGAAGTTTTTGCGCCGGGGTCGTGCGCGCCATCGACACGGTCGAGCAGATTCTGGCGACCGCATCGAACCCCATCTACGTCAGGCATGAGATCATTCACAACCGCCAGGTTGTCTCAGAACTTGAACGCAAGGGTGCGGTTTTCGTCGATGAGGTCGACCAGGTGCCCGAGGGTGCCACCGTGGTGTTCTCCGCACATGGAGTTGCCCAGGAAGTATACACCGAAGCGGCCCAACGCGGACTGCCTGTCGTCGATGCCACCTGCCCACTCGTCACCAAGGTCCACCGCGAAGCCGTACGGTACGCCGAATCCGGCTACACCATCTTGCTGGTCGGACATGATGGGCACGAGGAAATACGGGGAACGCTAGGCTGGGCATCAGGAAGCGCAATTCTGGTGTCGTCGGTCGATGAGGCGGCGGTGACCGAGGTGCCCGACACGGAAAAATTGGTGTGGTTGTCTCAGACGACATTGGCTGTCAGCGAGGTCATGGACATCGTCACAGTTCTGAGGTCACGGTTCCCCATGCTAGAGGACCCGCCAAGCGATGACATCTGTTTTGCCACTCAAAACAGACAGAATGCAGTCAAGGAAATCGCGAACCAGTGCGATCTGCTTTTGGTCGTCGGCTCCGCCAATTCATCCAATACCGTGCGTCTTGTCGAAGTCGGGTTGAGTTTCGGGATTTCCAGAGCCTACCGCGTCGATCACGCCGAAGAAATTCGGACCGAATGGATCGACAACGTCCGCACCATTGGCCTTACCGCAGGCGCTTCTGCTCCTGAAAGCGCAGTTGCGGAAGTTTTGCGGCATTTGAAAAACAATGGGTTCAGTGCTGTCGAGGAGATCACCGTTGCGGCCGAACCGAAAAAATTCGCCTTGCCGCACTCGCTCCGGAAGCAACACTGAGCGCGGCGGCGGTCAAATGTAGTGGCGCCACCGAAGCGCCCCCGAAAGAAATCAGCCGGAAAGGCGCTCACGTGACAGGAAAGCGCAGAGCGGTGGCATTATTTGACATGGACGGCACGATAGTGCCTGGAACGCTGGCGTTCGATCTTCTTGATGAATTGGTGATATGCGGCGCCTGCGATCCTCGACAAGTTGACTCAGTGCACCGGACCGTGCGTGAGGTTGCTCTACTGGAAAACGGCAATGTCAAAGCATATGCGGAATATCGCAAGACTGTTGGTCAGGTCGGTGCGCACCAGATGGTAGAAGCCGCCTCCCGGTGCTGGGTCACCTCACAGAAAGAAGTACTCCACTATGTGCCCACCCTTATGGGAATCTTGAAAAGGTTTGGCTTTCTGCTTGTACTCATCTCTGGCAGCCCTCAGGAGATCATCAAGATCGCTGCCGCACATCTAGGTTTCGACAAGTGGTGCGGAGCGTCCTTCGGCAGTTCGGGTGCGGATGACATCCTGCCCGCCGTAGGCAATGGAAAAAAGCGGGCACTGGAGAATTTGGGGTTACTGCACACTATAGATTGGAAAAATTCTTTCGCGATAGGAAACTCCCACAATGATGCCGAACTGTTGGATCTCGTCGGCATGCCGCTCGCTTTCGAGCCAGATGGGAAACTCCGGGAAGTGGCCCGCGTGCGAAACTGGATCGTGGCCGACCGGCACGATGTGATCGCAAAGTCCATGCTGTTGTTGAGACGTGTGAGGTGAAGGTCAGGCGAGTTCACCGTCCGGGGCCCAGGGACTACCGCCACACTGCCCCTCGCCCCGTGAGATCCGCAGCACCTCGACGGGTCGAGGTGATCCTCTTCGACGGCCTGCCGGACCGCGCGCCAATCGTCGCGGGCCCACCACCGAGCAGATCGCCGCGACGCTGCGGGGCGTGGCGCTTCCGCCCCGGTGGCCGCGGGGCCAGTGCAGACGGCCGCAGCGTTCTCGCCTACCTATGGCCGCTTCGACACCCGGGCCTTCCCGTTCCGAAAACCAGCCTGATCCCGGACGGACCGATGTCGAGCGGTGGCGCGAGCGGCAACAACGGTCCCGGGAAGCCGCTCCCGTGTGCGGCCGATGATGAAGTGCCGCATCGCCGGATACGGGCTGTGCGTCCCGGGCGTCGACATCGACCCAAGGCCGCACCCACCGACGGCACAGATTGACCGTTGGCAATCCGGCAATAGGGTGATACCTGCTGGGTTCAGTGGAGTGGCGAGCCTGGTGGTTGCCGGTTCGCTCGCCACCAAAGCACGAGCAACTCCATGCGCGGGTTTCGGGTCCCGTGACCCTATGAGCGTGCGCCGCTTGGTGGTCTGCGGCCAAGATGTTCACCATGTTCAACATTAAGGTACTCGGCTGTGCGTTTAAAACGCGAAATCCGGGATAATAGAAGTTACTTTCCGTGTTTCTTGGTCTGGTGGCGGCGACGCCTTCCCGTCGGGAAGTAATCGTCACCGCCGCATGTCCGGGGCATGGCGCTTACTCGCGGTCTGGAAGCTCAAAAGTAAGTTCAACAGGTTCAACAGGTTCAACCAGAGAAAATTATGCCGCTCTGGAAATCTCTCAGCGAAGGGTGTTCACTGATATCAGCCGCTTCTCCCAGGGCCTGGCGTCCGTCAAGAGTGAAACCTTGGCTGATCAACCGCCGGTCCGGCCGGGAGAACTGACCTCAGCTCGGTGAAGAATGGAGAGCGATGTTCGTCCGGCCAATGCCTATGTCGGTTGTTTCCCACAGGCTCGACGCCACCGGGGTTGTGCGGGCGATCGCGGTAGAGGAGCGGGTGGGGTCGCCGGTGTACGTGCGCAAGCAGGTCGTGCACAACGCGCCCGTGGTGCGGGATCTGGAAGCACGAGGGCCGTCTTCGTCGACGGGCACGACGAGGAACCCGAGGGTGCCACGGTCGTGTTCTCCGCGCACGGGGTGTCTCCGGCAGTGCGCGCGGAAGTCGCGGCCCGGGGGTTGGAGGCGAAGGTGCACCAAGAGACCCGTCGGTTTGCCGCCAGCGGGGATACGGTGGTGCTCATCGGCCACGCGGGCCCTGCTCTGCGCGGCTTGGGCTCGGACGACACCTGCTACGCCACGACCAACCGGCAGGATGCTCTGCTCGCGGTGGCAGCGGAAGCCGACCTGGTGCTGGTCCTGGGATCGGTTAACTCGTCGAACTCGCCGCGCATGGTCGAACCGGCCCGCCGCCACGGGGTCCGCGCATACCTCGTCGACAATGTCACCGGCAGCCGGGCTGAATGGCTCGCGGGGGACGCGGACGGTGGGGGTGATCCCGCCGAGCCTGGTGGATGAGGTGGTGGCCGCCCTGGACGGGCTGGGTGCGATCACCGTCGAGTCCCGGCGTGTGGCCACCGAGACGGTTGAGTTCGCCCTGCCGCGGAAGGTGAGTTCATGACTTGCCAAGTAGCTCGCTTTCCGCTGGTGGAGTCGATTTCCGAGCCCGCCGACCTGCTCGGTCTGCCCCGGGAGCGGCTGGGTGAGCTGGCCGAGCAGATCCGGGGGTTCCTGGTGGAGAACGTGAGCCGCACCGGGGGACATCTGGGGCCGAACCTTGGCGTGGTGGAGCTGTCCATCGCGCTGCACAGGGTGTTCGAGTCCCCTCGGGACGCCATCGTGTTCGACACCGGGCACCAGTCCTATGCGCACAAGGTCCTCACCGGGCGCTGGCGGGAGTTCGACTCACTGCGGCAGGAAGGAGGACTCTCCGGCTACCCGTGTCGAAACGAGTCCGAGCACGACATAGTGGAGAACTCGCACGCTTCGACTGCTCTGTCCTATGCGGACGGTCTGGCCAAGGCGTTCGAGCTGCGCGCCGCCTGTGACCGGCGTGTGGTGGCGGTGGTCGGGGACGGCGCCCTGACCGGAGGCATGGCCTGGGAGGCGCTGAACAACATCGCCGCCGCGTCCCACCGGCCGGTGGTGATCGTGCTCAACGACAACGGTCGCTCCTACGCCCCCACCGTGGGCGCCCTTGCCGAGCACCTCGCGACCTTGCGCACACCGCCGGACCCTCGGGCCGCCAGCGATCCGGTGCGCACCCTGTTCGAGACGCTGGGGCTGGCCTACCTGGGACCGATCGACGGCCACGACATCGACGCGCTCGAACAAGGGTTGCGTCGGGCCGCCGCCATGCGGTGCGCCGTGGTGGTGCACTGCGTCACCCGCAAGGGCAACGGTCATTCCCCGGCCGAACAGGACGAGGCCGACTGCCTGCACGCGGTCGGGCCCGCCACCGGCGCCAAGGCCAAGACCACGTCGTGGACCGAGGTGTTCGGCGCGGAACTGCTCGCCGCGGGCGCCGAGCGCGACGACCTTGTCTGCCTTACCGCGGCGATGCTGCGCCCCACCGGGCTGCACCCGTTCGCTCGCCGGTTCCCGCAGCGGGTGTTCGACGTCGGGCTGGCCGAACAGCACGCGGTGACCTCGGCGGCCGGGCTCGCCCTCGGCGGACTGCGACCGGTGGTGGCGATCTACTCGACGTTCCTCAACCGCGGCTTCGACCAGGTGCTGATGGACATCGCACTGCACCGACTGCCGGTCACCTTCGTCCTCGACCGGGCAGGTGTCACCGGCGCGGACGGGCCCAGCCACCACGGCATGTGGGACTCTTCGCTGCTGCCGCTGGTCCCCGGCCTGCGGTTGGCCGAGCCGCGGGACCCGCGCAGGCTGCGCGAGCTGCTGCGGGAATGCCTCTGCGTGGACGACGGCCCCACCGCCCTGCGCTACCCCAAGGGGGCGGGTGGTCCGGATCTGCCCGCCGTCGACCACCTCGACGGCGTCGACCTCCTACGCGCCGCCCCCGGGTCGGCCGTGCTCCTGATCGCCGCGGGCAGCCGGGCCCACGCCTGCGTGCGAGCCGCCGACACCCTCACAGCCCGCGGTATCCCGGTCACCGTGGCCGATCCCCGATGGACCGCGCCGCTGCCCCCGGCGCTGGCAGGGTTGGCCGCCCGGCACGCCCTGACCCTGACCGTGGAGGACAACGTCGTCACCGGAGGAATGGGCCAGCGCCTGGCGCACCTACTCGTCCAACGCGACCCCGTACCGCGCCTGCGGTGTCTGGCCCTGCCCGCCCGTTTCCTCCCACACGGCGACCGCGGCGACATTCTGCGCCGCCACGGCCTCGACGCCGCAGGGATCGTCGACACCGTCCTGCGTCACCTGCACCCCTCCCACTGCCACAAGCGTCACCGCACCCCGGCGAGGTCGACATGACTTCCGACGCCCACCCCACCCCCCAACTCATCGGCATGCCGACGCTGCCGCCGCCGGTGCTCGGTGAGCGCCGTAAGACGAGGCAGTTGCGGGTGGGGTCGGTGGGCGTGGGCAGTGAGCACCCGATCTCGGTGCAGTCGATGACGACGACGGTGACCGCGGACGTGAACGCGACGTTGCAGCAGATCGCGGAGTTGACCGCGGCGGGCTGCGACATCGTGCGGGTGGCGTGCCCGTCGCAGGACGATCCCGGCATCCTCCGCGGAAGCAGACCCCAACCCCCCAGCTGCGCAGCATCCTGTCTGAGCGCCCTACGACCGCATCGTAGTCACATTCGGAAGCCGGATGTATTCGAATCCATTGTGGGATTGAGTGAACTGATCACCATCGCCTGCGGCATATTCCTGTCGCTCGGATCGCAACCGCTTCCGCCACACCTTCCGCACGTACGGAGTGCTTATGTTACCCATGCTTAGAAAGGGTCGTCCAACCCGAGGAGAGGACACCTCAGCCTGCGGCGCTCCCCAGGGCTCGATCGATCGTGCTTTGCTGAATCTGGCCCACCGCACCAATGACAGTGGTATGCACCTGGGAGCCGTGCTGCTTTTCGACGGCGAGCCGCCGGATACCGATGCACTCGTCACCCACGTCACCGAGCGTCTCCCTCTGCTCCCCGAGTTGACCCTCCGGGCAGCAGGTTCCGCCCGCAAGCCCCGATGGGAACCTGACCCGGCGTTCGACATCGGCCACCACATCCACCAGGTTTCCCTTCCTCCGGGATCGGGCAGCTCGGCCGACAACGTGATCAACGCCATGGTCGGCCTGCCGCTCGACTCGCGGCGTCCCTTATGGGGGTTATGGCTGATCCGCACTGACCACGGATATGCCCTGTGCTATCGCGCTCATCACGGCTTCCAGGACGGCCAAGCGGCCACCCACACCCTGCGGACGCTTTTCGCTCCGTCGCCGCCCCGCTTCGCCCGCAGCCCCGCAAGGCCACCGGCGCTCCGATTGGGCCTGGCCGTGGTCAAGGACATGCTGCCTCTGCTGCGGCGCACCGCCCACTGGTCGGGCGTCGACCAACCGCCCAGCCTCCGGCGCGTGGCCGGCACCGCGGACGTTGATCTCGTCCGGCTCCAGGCCATCGCTCGCGCGACCGACTCGACCCTCAACCAGGTGTGCCTGACCCTGGTGACGTCCCTGCTCCGCGCCGGGTTCCCGGGTGACTGGCCAGACTCCGATCAGACGTCGCGGGCCACCATGGGCGTGGCCCTGGGCACCCGCGACACCCGCTACCCGCGCCTGGGGAATCGTCTAGGTGTCGCCCACATCACGCTACCGTGCGGGGAATCCTCCGCTCTGCGCCGTCTCGATCTGCTCCACGCGCAGGTCACACCCGAGTATCTGGCTCGGATCAGACAGCACCATGCCGTCCTGTTCCAACGTATGCCCTACTGGTGCGGCAAACTGGGCGTGCACGTGTCCGCACACCCTCGTTTCGTGCCGCTGCTGGTGGCCGAGATCCGCGGTCGAGCCGCGATGACATTCGCGGGAGTCACCGCCCACGCGGCCTACGCGCTGCCTGCCTTGCCGCCCCGCCAGCCGCTGTTCATCGCCTGGGTCGTCTACCGGAACCGTTTGCACACAACATTCCTCGCCGACGAAAAGCTCGCCGGTCGCGAACAATTCCCCAACCTGTGGCAGCAGGCAGTCGACGAACTGGAAGCGCAGATAGCGCCATAAGTACAAGACAGTGAGAACCAGGAGGAAGTCCAGATGACACGGAAAACGAGGCGTCGGACCGGAATCATCAAGGCCATAGACAATATTGTCGATGAGTTGAAAGAGCTGGCCGACGACATGCTCGACCGGGCTGGTGACGTCGAGCGCGATGTGCGTGACACCATCTGCCGTGCGGTCAAGTGCGAGGACGACGACCACGATGAGCGGACTCGTGACGACGAATTGGCCGAACTGCGGGCGGTGCTGGTCCGTCTGACTCAGAAGGTCGATGAGCTGTCAAGCCGCCAGGAGTCTCCGCAGGTTTCGTGAATCCGGACGGGTCGCGGTGAACCATCCAGTGGCGCCGCGGTAGCGCCGAGTCGGGCCCGAACACGAGGAGCGCGATGAGCCGAAGTCGACTGCGGGTGCTTACCGGCGCCGTAAGCCACCTGCTGGCGGCCGAGGCCAGACGGGCCGTGTCCCAGCGCGACAGCGGGGATGAGTCATCCACTCTTGGGCAGCAGCGGGCCCGGGAGTTCCGGCGCACCTTGGAACGCCTGGGCCCGTTCTACATCAAGGTCGGGCAGATGCTGTCCACCCGGCCGGACGTGGTCTCGCAGGACATGATCGATGAGTTGCGCAAACTGCACGACCGCGTCTCGGTTGCGCCCTTCGCACTGTTCGAGCCGGTGCTGGAGGCTGAACTAGGGCCGCGGTGGGAGCGCCGGTTCGCCGACGTGGACATCGAGCGCCCCCTCGGCGCGGCGTCACTGGCCCAGGTGTACGCCGTCACGCTCGCCGATGGCCGCCCCGCGGTGATCAAAGTCCAACGCCCGGACATCGGCACACTGGTGCGTAGCGATATGGCGCTACTGCGTCGACTCGTCAAGCTGGCCGGCAACAGGTCTCCACGGTTCACCGCGGTCGTGGACCTGCCTGCGATGCTGGACATCGTCTTCGACGCCATGCGGGCTGAGCTCGACTTCACCGTCGAAGCCCAGAACATGGCCACGGCACGTGCCGTCACCTCCGAGTTCAAGTATCTCCATATCCCCGACGTCCTCCAGGCCACACCCAGGGTCATGATCCAGAGCAGAGCACCTGGCTGCTCCATCCGGGACGCCGACCCCGCCACGTTCACCGACGATGAGCGCGTCGGTATCGGACGTGACCTTTTCGCCTACGCCTACCGCAGCTACTTCGTGGAGAAATTCTTCCATGCCGACTTGCATCCCGGGAACATCTTCGTCCACCCTGGCGAGAAGGCTTCGTTGATCGATTGGGGGATGGTGGGCCGGATCGACCGGCGGACCAGCATGGCGCTCATGCTCATGTTGATGAACCTGGCCATGAACGACGGCACCGGTATCGCCAGGGCATGGATCGAGTTCGGCCACGCGACCGCCTGGGCGGACATCCCGTCCTTCATCAACGACATGCAAGCATTGGCGCCGAAGGTCACCCACGCCTCACTGGCCGAGCTCGACTTCGGTGTCACGTTGACCAACTTGCTGAAATGCTCCACAAAGCGGGGAATCCGCACGAACCCGACGGTCGCTCTGCTCGGCAAGTCCGTCGCCAACCTGGAAGGGTCCATTCGCCATCTCACTCCAGAACTCGGTATCACCGAGACCTTCAAGGACGAAGTCGCCGGACTCATGGCAAAACTCGCCTGCGAGTTCACCTCCGAGCAACAGTTGGCGCGCGTCGCACTGGACACAGCGTTCCTCGGCGACAGTCTGGTCGAGCAGAGCCGGACCGTCCTCAAAGACGCCGCCAACCGCCAACTGACTGTGCAAATAGGACGACCGGCCGCAGGCGGAAAGGGCCGGGCACTCCACATCTCCGCACTCGCACTGGCAGCCTTCGCGGTGTGGCGCAGCCGTCACCACAACCCGCCCTGAACAACGGCACTTCCGGACAACGAACGGAGGCGGCGCGCGCCGCTCGCGTCGGGTTGGCAGCAGGCAACCGCGAACGGTGTGCCTGCCGATAGTTCCATCCGTGCAGGTTGAAGCTGTGCGTAGCGTGGGGGGCGAGGTGCTCGTGAGTGCGATTGCAGGTCCGTAGGGTCCTCGGTTGACGCGGCGTGATGACCGACTGTGCTGCTCCGGCGGGCCTGCCTGAGTGTGACCAAGGCGTTTGCGTTGCTGCGCCTGCTGCCCGTGAGCGGCCAGGACAAGGGCATGGAGATCGTGGTGCTGGGCCACCAGATCGTGATCCTGGAATGCCAACTTGGAGTCGCCCGCCCACGGTTCTTCCCCGCCGAGCGGGTCTTCCTCGCGGCACTGCTGCACCGTCTCCTGATGCAAGCGCTTGGTCGACTCCGACTGCTGGTGTGCGCGGAGACGGTGCTCCGGTGGCGCCGAGACCTCCTCGCCTACCGCCACGCAGCCAGGTCCTGCCCCAAGGGTCCCGGCCGATCACGGACCATCCGCTCGGTCCGCCTCCTGGTGCTGCGCCTGGCACGGGAGAATCCCGGCCTGGGGCTACCGCCGCGTCCACGGCGGACTCCTCGTACTCGGCATCAAGGTCGCCGTATCCACTGTCTGGCGGATCCTCCAGGACGCCGGGGTCGACCCGACACCCGAACGCACCACGACGACCTGGTCGGCCTTCCTCCGCTCCCCAGCCGACGCGCTCCTGGCCTGCGACTTCCTTGGAGACCACCACCCTGAGCGGTACCCGCTTATACGTGCTCGCGGTGATCGAGCACGCCGGCCGCCGGATCCACGTGCTCGGTGCCACCGCGTACCCGACCGCCTTTCTGGGTCACCCAAGCCGCCAGGAACCCTTGTCATGGACCCTTGAGGACGCGGGTAGTTCCGCGCGGTTGCTGATCCGCGACCGCGACGGCAAGCACCCCGCCCTGGTCGACGCCGTCCTCACCGACGCCGGCATCCAGATCGTCTTCAGCGGCGTCCGGATCCCGCGGATGAACTCGATCACGGAACGCTGGATCCGCAGCTGCCGACGCGAACTCCTCGACCGCACCCTCATCCGGAACCAAAAGCACCTACTCCACGCCCTACGCGAGTACGAGCACATCTACAACACCCACCGACCCCACCAAGGCATCACCAACGCCCGACCACCACGCGTTCTGCCGCAACCCACCACGAACCAAGCAGCGCCCACCCGCCTCGACACCCGCCAACAACGGCGGTTGAGCGGCATCCTCAACGAGTACCACCACGCCACCTGACCCGCACGGACAACATTCTCGGCAAGCACAGCGCTGCGACCAGCAGCGCGGCGACCGCGGCCAGTCGCCTCACTGAACGGGCTCCGTCGAGCTGTTCAGCCACTCCTGCTCCACTGTCACGAGACGTACCGTCCATACCGCGGGCTGGGTGCCGCCGGGCATGACCACCCGGGCAGTAACCTCTGCGATCCCGTCTCCGAGGTCGCGGAGGGTGCGCACATCGAAGGTCATCGCCTCGATCGCTGCAAGCCCGGACACCGCTGCGGCATCTAACGGCTGCTCCGGCGCGACCGCGACTGCCGCTCGGACCCGCTTCTCGTCGCCACTGGTCATGTCGTCCGCCAGACGGGAAGCCTCAGCTGACGTCAACTGCCCGGGACGATGCGATGCCGAGGATGGACCAGCCGCCGTCCGTGTGTCGTCCCTGGTCGTCAGAATGATCAGTGCGGCGGCCGCAGCAACCGCCACGACCACGGCCACGATCGGTATCACCACCCTGCCGGAGATCATGGTGCATTCGTCGCCCAAGTAGCTCGCACCGTTACCAAGCAAGGCCAAGCCTTCTCGAACAAGGCAGAGTGCGCGGTTCGGCAGAGGTGGCCAGTTCTCGACCCACCTTCAGTGACATGACCGACCGCCAGACGGTGTTGCAGGCTCGGCGACCAGCGGCGCACGACCCAACGCGCGCACATGCCGACGAGCGGAGGCTCGGCCGAGCCACCGACGGTCTCTCGCTTCGATGGTGGACGTACGTGATCATGCCTGTCGGGGTGGCCCGGATATAGTGCGCGCATGAGTTCCTCGTCTCTGCGGGTGAGTACCCGGCGTAGGGAAGTACCGGTTGCCGGTCCCGGGCCGGGAAGCCTATATGTAATCCAGTTCGACAACGATGTGATCAAAGTTGGCCGTACGGCTGATGCGCACGTTCGGCGGACAGAACATGCCAGGGACGCGGCACGGTTCGGCCTGTCCATTAAGAATATGTGGTCGGCGCCAGTAAAGAACGCGACCTGGGCAGAGGAACTCCTGGTTCGCAGGCTGAATTCGCTAGGTCGACGAACGGCAGGCCGTGAGTACTTCCGCTCCATCCCTTTCACCATTGCACGACACCTGGCGGAGGGGAGCGGGTTCAAGCACGAGTCCGTCCCCTGCTGCTGCGGCAAATGCGTCGGTCTCCTCCAGTTCACCCTGTCCGCTGTCGTTGTCACCCACGCGCTGTTCAACAACTCGGGATCTGATCCGCAGGCCCAGTTCCGCCTCGCCCACGGCGACCTGATCACAGGGACACTCAGCGATCCCGATTACGCCGAAACAGGACAGTATCCTTTGAAGCCTGGACAGCGGGTCGAGATCGAGTTCGAGCGCGGAAGCGTCCCCGACGACGACTGGCAGATCTGGGCGGTCACAGAGCAGGCATGACGGCGTAATCCGTACGCCCTCCAATATTCGCTCGTGCCGATGTTCGCGTGTACCCGTTTCGCCGGGCATGCCTCGTCTTCGGTTCAGCGCGCGCTGCGTGCGTCTGCGGCGGCGGACGCAGCGTGGGCGAACACGGCGGACAGAGCGGCGCGCACGGCGCCGGCGCGATGTTGGCTCGCTTTGAGGACAAGGTTGATCCGGAGCGCAAGCTGGACCCGCAGGAGCGCGAGCGCCGCGCAGCGTCGGTTCGGCGCGCGTACTTCCGCGCCCTGGCGATGCGCAGCGCTCGCGTTCGTGCGCGAGGTTCGGTGCGATGACCAAGCGGTCACCTTGATCGGGTCCGGTTGTCAGGTGTGGTGTTCACGCCGCCGAGCGGTTCCGTTCGCGCTGACGCCGGTTGTAGGCGTTGTGGGCCTCACGGCACAAGTCGCACCGGCATTTGTGTTTGGCGTAGCGCCTGTGTGTTCCGTGCGCCGGCCTGATTATCGGGGCCGGGTGCCCGAGTTCCTTGGCGAGCTGCTCGCGCTGGTTGAGGTCCAGCCCACCCCAGATCCCCCAGACCTCGCCGTGGTCCAGCGCTTCGGCTAGGCACATGTGCGCGACTGGGCACGCGGCGCACAGTTCCAAGCACTCGTCTAGGCGTTCGCCGGGGTCGAAGAAGTCGAGGTCGGTACGGCCGCGGCAGGCTGCCTGACGCAGCCAGTTCGGTAGACGCAGCATTGTGGTTCCCGCCCCGCGCGTCACACGCGAGCCCCGGTGCGGCGGCTCGGTGGCCGATAGTCCACAAAGGACCTTGTGTTGTGGACATCGGCGTCACGCACGGGAGCGCGGGGCGCGAGGACGGTGAGCCCGGACGCGATCTGAGGGATTTGGGGGGCGTCCAAAGTTGCGTCGAGCAGTAGTTCCTCCGGGCGGCGGTCGAGTACTTGGGCGAACCGCGTGAGCATTTCGGGGCTGATGCCGCGGTGGCCGTGCTCGATCGCGGACACGGTTCCCTTGTGGCAGCCCACTTGCCGGGCGAAGGCGGTCACGGACAGGCCCGCGCAGACGCGCAGGCGGCGCAGCAGGGCGCGGTTGAGTGTGGGTGTGGTCATGCCCCGAAAGTAGCCAAACATTTCGCGGTGTGCAGCAATGTTTGCCAGGGTTTGCGCAGGTCACCGGTGGGATTGGTGCCACTGCGGACTGTCGTCACCCCAGCTGCGGTCGACGGTGGTGACTCTGTGGTGAGTGGACGACTACAGCAAACGAGCGGTATACAAGCTGTGGGGGTCTACTTCTGTAGACAAGGGTTCTGCTGTATGCCAGTCGCCAATGACGTTGGCCGTCTTTCGCCTGCGTGTCCGCGGTCGCGCGGGCCGTGCCTGGGCAGGGGTGTGGTCGCGCGCTGATCCACGCGGCGACGTCCCGAGTTCTGTTCGTCAAGTCGAATCGCGGGGTCTGCATTAGGCCCACGCCGTTTTGTCGCGCACTCGAACCACCGCGCTCCCGCATGGCTATGTGTTCAGGAGTTGGTTCAGCGCGCCGAAAGCAGACCATTATCCAGGCCGGATGCCGTTTGTTTCGGCGTCCGCAGAGGGGGAGACATGGGGGGCGCTGTGCGTTCCTGTCCTGATGTGACTGTGGTTGCTGATCTCACTGACGAGGAGATGCGCTACTGGAACAGTGAAAACGAGGTGATCATGTCTCGTCTCGAGGACATCATCTCGGCCTGCGCCGCGGGGAGGGGCACACCGGCGCTGCTGGAGGAGTGGGCCGAGTTAACAGCCAGGTTGAAGGCGGTTGGCCTGCGGGTCGAGGTCGTTCACGCGCGACGCCAGCGGCACTTCCTGAGCCGCCAGGGCCAGGCAGCGGGCCGAGGTCGCGGAAGCGCGGGTGAGGTGTGGTGAGCCCGAAACGGACCGCGCGCTTGGCGACCAAGTGGGCGTTGACGGTGCCGACGATGATGACGGCCGGGAAGCGCCCCCGGGTGGACGAGCGCGCCCACCACGCCCTCGTCGCGGTGGCCATCTACGCCGACAACGACGGCCGCAACATTCTGTCGGCGTCGACACTCTCGCGCGCAACCTGCGGATCACCGTGAAGGAGTGCCGGGCGGTGCTGGCCAGGCTCGAGGCCGCCGGGCTGATCATCCCCGAGGCAGGGCGCATGGGGATGCCGGGTTGGCGGCTGTCGATGACGGACTTCGACGGCGAGTTCGATCCCCTGGAGGAACGCACCCGGCGCGACCGTGCTGCGCACGCCGCACGTAACCGCGCCTACCGGGAGCGCCAGCGCGAGTTGATCGCCCGCGGGCGCGCAATGGCGGCGGACGCCGTCCCCTGTGACGGCACGGAAGCGCGTCCCGAGTCGGTCGTTCGAGGCGCACGTGACGGGGGTGGACAGCATCACGAGGCGGTGGAAGACGCTGTCCGTGATGGTTCGACGACCATCATTTCCGCTGGTAGCGGCGTTGCACCTCCAGTTACCTCCACTACTTACCTCCATAACACCTACACCGCGCGCGCGGCCGGGCCGCCTGCGGCGCAGAGCGATGCCCTCTTCGAGGTCCCTGAGCGGGGCCGGACAAGGGTCGCCCATTCCGGCAGCCCGTACCCGGAGGAGTTCGAGGAGTTTTGGGCGATCTATCCCCGCAAGGTCGGCAAGAGCCGGGCGGCTGCGGCGTGGCACAAGGCTCGATCCGCGGGGGTGACCGCCGAGGTGATTCGCACCGGCGCCGCGCGCTACGCCGAGCTCGTGGCGGCGGAACGGCGCGAGCCGCGGTTCGTCAAGCAGGCCGAGGGCTGGTTGCGGGGCCGTCGCTGGGAGGACGAGATCCAGCTCTTGGTCGGAGCTGCTGCGCGCGGCCCGTACCGCGATCCCGATCCCGCCGAGTACACGAGCGTGTGGACCCGATGAGCGAGCAACCGATGACCTACGACCTGCCTGTGGTGCGCGTGGAGGACCTGCCCATGCCGGGCCCCGGCGACTTCGCCGCCGCCGGGGTCCCGAAGCAGCACCTGGAGTTCGCCGCCGAGGACTACGTCCGTCGCACTGCCGCCCGCGCCCGGGAGAACCGGGCAGCAGCCGCTGAGGCGTGCCGGAGCATCCCGCACCGATACCGGCGAGCCCTGCCCGAGCATCCCGAGGTCCGCCGGTGGGTGGTCGACGTCGTGGGCGCGAGCTTCGCCCCGCACGCCGGGCGGGGCGGCGACCTGGAGTATCACCGGTGGGTGGGGCCCTCGCTGCTGATCGGGGGCCGGGTCGGGGTCGGCAAGACCCACCTCGCCTACGGCGCGGTGCGTGCGCTGGCCGCCTCGGGGCTGCGGATGCCCGACTTCGCCGCCCTCAGCGCGCCTGACCTGCACGCGGCGGTCAGGCCACGCCCCGGCGTGGACACCGAGGGCGAGTTCCGGCGGTACGCCCAGGCGCGCGTGCTGCTGCTCGACGACCTCGGGGTGCGCAAGACCGGCACCGACTGGACCGAGGAGATCGACTATCGCCTGGTCAACGCCCGCTACGACGGGTACCTGCCGTCCGTCTTCACGACGAACCTGACCTTGGCCCAGCTCAAGGACACGATGTCCGACCGGGTCGTCTCGCGCCTGGTGGAGATGTGCCGGGTCGTCATCGTCGACGGCGAGGACCGCCGCTGGGCCGGACTGGGAGGCCGGTCGTGAGCAACCCGGACGACGCGGACCTGCTGACCCCGGTCGCGGAGGAGCGGTACCTGGGATCGCTGCTGTTCACCGCCTCCCGGACCGGGCTGCGCGACGAGGCGCTGAGCGCGCTGGCCCCGGAGGACTTCGCCGACCGGGGCATCGGCGCGCTGTGGTCGTTGGCCCGCCAACTGGCCGAGGAGCGCCGCAGGATCAGCGCACGAGCCCTGCGTGAAGCCGCCGCATCCAACGCCCGCGGCTTCGTTCCGGGCGTGCTCGATCGCAAGATCGCGCAACTGGAGGCTGTGCTCGAGGCTCCTCGTCACGTCGAGAGCGATGTGCGGACCGTGTGGGACTGCGCGCGCAGGCGCCGTCTGGTGGCGGTGTGCGACTCGATCCGCCAACGCGCGGTTGCCGGTGACCCTGGGGACGCGATCCGCCACGCCTACGACGCCCTGGCGGAGCTGGAGCAGGGTGAGACGAGCCGCCCGGTCCGCTTCGACGAGATGCTCGACGGGTTGTGGCACGCGATCGACAACCCGGAGGCCCGGCCCGTCTACCCCACACCGTGGGCGGAGCTGAACAGGAAGCTCAACGGCGGTCTTCGCGGAGGCCGCTACTACGTGGTGGGCGCACGGCCGGGCGACGGCAAGTCGATCATGTTGCACAACCTTGCCTTTCACCATGCTCAGCAGGGCGGCTCCGCACTGGTGTTCAGCGCCGAGATGGGCAACATCGAGGTCGCCGGGCGCATGGCCGCGTCGGGAGCTCGGGTGGAGCTCAATGAACTCGTGACGGGGGACTTGGCGCCTCACTCCCGCCGCACCCTCGTGGAGTGGAGTGAGCAGCACCAACAGATCCCGCTCGTCGTCGACGACCGCGAGCGGATCACGATGGGCTATATCCGCTCTCAGTGCCGGCGCCACAAGGCGGTGCACGGCCTCGACCTGGTGGCCATCGACTACCTGCAGTTGGTGAGCTCAATCGAGTCCCGCACGCCCCGGCACGAGCAGGTCGCGCGGATCTCCCGCGAGTGCAAGCTCCTCGCCCGGGAGCTCGACATCGTCGTTGTGGTGGCGAGCCAGCTGAACCGTGAGGTGGCCCGACGCGGGGGCTCCCGGCCCACGATGGCGGACCTGCGCGAGTCCGGCGGCATCGAGGCCGACGCCGACGCGGTGCTGCTGCTGGCCCGCGGCCAGGTCGACGACGGGGTAGGCACGACGATGCCCACCGACGAGCTGCACGTCTACCTCGACAAGAACCGCCAAGGGGCCACCGGCCAGTTCACGCTGCGCTGGGAGGCGTACCACGGTCGCCTCGGAAATTGAGGTTTGCTCAATGCAACCGGCGCACGACGTCAACCCAAGGAAGTGACGGGATTTCACATTCAGTAGCCGGCAACGGGCAACTGGCCGCAGACAGGAGTAGTCGGGCGTGCTCACCGTGAGAGAAGCCCGCCATTCGGGCGAATGTGGCCCGACCCACACCACTCGATCGAGTGAAGTCCGATTACCCGGGGGCGCGATTGATCGATCACGCCGCGCAGCAGGGTGAATGTGGAGATGCCGCCTTAACCTTTGCTGCTTCCGTGCTGCCGCAACAAGTTCGCCGTCCAGCGTAAGTCGACGTCGACACGAGTCGGTCAACCGGCGTGTCTGCGGCTGCCGACAACACACTGTGATCAACTTTCCCCTGCGGTGGGACAGTCCACAAGCGAGCTTCATGACGGGAAACGGCTACTTATACTCGTCCGCCAGTCGCGTTGTCCCTGCTCCACGAGGTCTAAGAGCACCACGGGGGACGTTGGTGGGCGGCATAGCAAGCACGGGAACGAGTACGCAGAGTGATCTCAGGTGGGGTTGCTCACGAGGCCCTGAGGGGGTGCCGGTTGACGCACACGCAAGAGCACGAAACGCAGGAGAACGACGGCCGCCCGTTCCGGGCGCCTTATGTGAGCGGACAGATCGAGGGGCTGGGGGGTATCCGCGCGCAGCCCGGACCGCTCGTGGGTCGAGAGGAGTTGATCGAACGGGGGCTCAACCTGTTGGGCCAACGCTCGTGGTTGAGCCTGACCGGGCAGGGTGGAGTTGGGAAAACGCGGCTCGCCCTTGAACTGGCCCAGCGAGCCGCGCGCGCGTCGCTGTTCGCCGACGGGGTGGTCTTGGTCGGGCTGGCGTCGCTGGCCGCCGCGGGGCCGGACGACTCGGTCGAGCGGGTGCGCAGCCACGTCCTCTCGGAGGTGCTCAAGGCTCTCGGGCTGCCCGACAACACCGATGCCCGCGGCGCGGAATGCAAGTTGCGCGAGTGGCTGATCGACCGCGAAGTCCTGCTGGTTCTGGACAACTGTGAACATGTCGCCACCGGGGTGCGTGCGCTGGTGCCTGAACTGCTGACCTACCGCTCGAAGCTGCGCGTGCTCACCACCAGCCGCGATCGCCTCGAGCATGGCGAGCGTGTCCTGCGGGTCCCCCCTCTTCCGTACAGGGGAGCCCAGGGGCAGGAGGCGCCGCCCGCGGTGAGCCTGCTGGTCGACCTCGCAGCCAACCGTGATCTCGTGCTCGACCCCCAAGACCCCGACGTCCTGGAGTTGTCCAGGCTCCTGGGGGGTCTCCCGCTGGCTATCGTCCTCGCGGTCGCCAACCTGGAAGGCCGGGGTATCCGGCCGCTGATCAAGCGGTTGCACGAGGACCCCTTGGCGTTGCGGGACACGCTGGTGCACTCGGCCCCGCAGCACCGGTCGCTGCGAGCGGTCATGGACTGGTCCCTGAAGCGGCTGACCGACGACGAGCGGGCGATGTGGTCGATCGCGGCGGAGTTCCGGGGCCACTTCACCATCGAGGACGCCGAGAAGCTCGGTGCGAGGCTCGGGTTCGACCAGGACACCGTGGCCGTCCTGGTAGGACGGCTGCTGCACCGGTCGCTGCTGGAGAGCCAACCGGGCAGCGACAGGACGCGGCTGCTGATGCCCTACACCGTCCGTGCGTACGGGTTGGGATTGGAACCGGAAGGCATCACCCGCGACCGGATCAAGGCCGCGCACGCCGGCCTGTACGCCCACCAAGCCGCTCAGGCGGCGGCTTCCTGGTACGGCCCCGACGAGCGCCGCATCCTGCGTGAGCTGCAGGAGAGCCGCGCGGACGCCAGAGCCGCGCTCACCCACTACCTGTCCGACGCCGAGACCGTGCACGAGGGTCTGCGGCTGGCGATCAACCGCAGCAAGGTTCGGGTGGGCATCTTCGGGGGCCAGCTCCGCCAGGACCGCCAAGAAGTCGGTGACGCCTTGGCCGCCATCGCCCGGCACAGGCCCGGAGAGCACACCGCCCTGGAGGTGGAAGCGCACGCGCTGGGGGCTTTCCTCGAGCTGTGCCTCGGACAGCGCGCTGAGGGCGTTCGCCAACTCGGCCGCGCGCACGATCTCCACGCCGTCGTCGGCGGCGAGGTGCCGCCGTGGCTTACCTTGGCCGACGGCTTCGCGCAGTGGTTGTCGCCCGATGCCGCGCACGCTCGGACTGCCGCGGAGGCCCTTGACGAAGCGGTGCTCGCCGCGAGGGAACACGGTTCGCCGGGCGACCACGTCTTGGCGCGCATGTTCTCGGTGCTCGCGGCCGGCTTCGACCGAAGCCGCGGGGCGGTCGAGCAGGCCCAGGTGTACCTCGCGCAGACCGAAGAAGCAGGCTCCGAGTGGGCCGCCTGCTGGGCTGGCATCGCCTTGGCCATCGCCGAACACCAAGATGGACGGCCGGGTCGCGCAGCCAAGGTCCTGCGGCCGGTGCTGGCCGTCCTGCATGACATGAATGAGATGTGGGGACGGGTGTGGGCGGCGTGGATCACCGCGTGCGCCGCCGCCGAAAGCGGTCATGTCGCTGACGCTGTCCGTCTGTTCGGCGCGGTCTCCACCATGCTGCGGTCCATCGGCGTCGACCTGGATGGGCTGCCGCCCTGGGTGCGGACACAGCAAGCGGCCAAGGTCCGATGCCTGGCCGAGTTGGGCACGCAGGGCTTGCACCAGCTCCGTGCCGAAGGGGAACACCTCGACATCGACCAGGCCGTGAACCTCGCGCTGAGACTGCTCGAGAAGATCGAGGACGACGCCGAAGCCGACACCGACGCTGATCTGGCCACGACGGAGAAGCTCACCCGACGCGAGCTGGAGGTGACGTTGCTGATCATCGACGGGCTCACCGACGCCCAGATCGCCGAGCGGCTTTTCCTGTCGATCCGCACCGTGGAGAACCACGGTGCCAAAGCGCGGGCGAAGCTAGGTGCGCCCAATCGCACGGCACTGGCCGCCCGGTACGCGGAGATGATCGAGAAGGGCGAACTCTAGAAAGGGCTCTCATAGGGGCGCGGCCGAACGGTCGCGCCCCTTTTCTTGTCCCGCTTCGCTTTGGCTTCCCGGCCGCTCCCGGGGAAAACCCCTAACCGCGCGCACATCACCCCTCAAGCTCGGACAGATTCCGCCGGATTTGACGTTGATCGACACGCTCCGACAGCGAGCGACAACCAAATGTGCAGCTCCGGCGTCCCTGATCCAAACTTCCCGTAGTCGAACCGACACGCTGGATTACGGCGCGATCCGCTGGGAATGGCGGTAAGTGGCGCTGAAACGCGGGCATGAGTACCTCGGTCGGACCGTATGGGTACACAGAATCTGGCTTTTGAGTGTTCTTCCCGATGTGCGCTGTACCCGTGCCGGATTAGCGTTCTCGGTGTCGCCAGGGCGGAGAGTCCGGGTGGCACGAAAGAACCGCTCACGTGATCGCGGCTTCGGCCTGCACAGGCTGGTCGCTCACGTGGACATGGTCCTGACGCTGCACGGGAGGTGAGCGCAGGACGTGGTCGATCAGAGCATCGACCACGGGGGGAAAGCGTGGCCGGCACCTGGTGTGCCGGCCACGCCCCCGCGAAAGCCCGATCTCACAGGGGGGAAGCCAGATGAAATGCTCGGCAGCTCGGCGGGGACTGGTGGCGCTGGCGTCCGCGTCCGCCATCACGGCAGGGGGAATCCCGGCGGCGTCGGCCAACGACAGCAACCCGTTTCGCCGGCCTGTCGACGGCGAGACCGCACCGCCGCACGAGAGCGTGAGCACGAACTTTTCCTTAACCATTGCCCGGGTCCGCGTCGTTATCGCCGCGCTGCGGGCGCAACTCGCAGCCCGCCTCCTGGAGCCCGAGCCCGAGCTCGCGCACACGAGCACCGGCGGCCGGTCTGCCGGAGCGGGCGTCAGGATTCGCGCGAACCCCGTCAACGGGGCGGTGCTCAGCCTGCTCCAGCAAGACGAAGTCCTCGCCGTCCGCTGCCTGTCCACGCTTCCCACAACGCAGGACGGTTACCGCTGGGCGAGGGTCTTCCAACCCAGGACCAAAGTCACCGGGTGGGTCCGCAGCACGCTGATCACCACTGGCGCAGCGGCGACCACCTGTTCGTGAACTGAGCTTGATCGGTGGCGCTGGAGAAGCGCTCCCGGTCCGCGGCCGATGCCCTGGCCGCGTCAAAGCCGGTCGCACCCGCGACCGGGACCCCCAATAGGACGGTCGGCGCCGTACGACTGAACACCCTCGCCGAGGGTGCGGCGCCGACCGTCCACCCCGGGGGGAAGGGCAAGGGGGGTCTACACGACAGCACAGGGGAACCTTTGTGAAGAAAGCTCTAGCTTTGATCGGAACCGCGGTTGCGGCTGCGGGAGCGCTGGTGGGGATCGCTTCACCCGCATCAGCCGCGCCTTGCGGGTTCAGCGTCGACGGCGTCGGGAACGGCACGTATGTGCATTGCGCCAACACCTTCGTCCTGGTGAAGGGGCACTGGTCCGGAGGCTCCACATTCACCAACTGCTTCAGGCCGTGGGAGATCGGCTACTACGGACCGGACGCCGGGCAGCGCGTGGTCAAGGTGTACTACGTCCCGGTGAGGCCGAACCTCGTCACGTTCCCGAATGGCACCGTCGGGTGTTCGCTCTACCAGCCCCGCCTCTGATCAGGCCAAGCGATCACCTCGTGATCCTTTGATGAGCCCGCGTGACCACACCGTGGTCGCGCTGCCCGCGCCGCCCCGGATGACCCCAGGTCCGGGGCGGCGCACCCCGGCACCGCGCTCGGCGGCGACAGCCCCAGCGGTGCGCGATCACCTCACGGCGCCCCGCGCCAGCACCCAAAGGGGGACACCCATGGCACCCATCGACATGCCGCGAAGTAGGCACCTCGCCGAGTGGCGGCACACCGACGACGGTGTGGAGCTCGTCCTCGACCAGCGCGCGATCGGGGTTCCCCGGCCGCTGGCACTGGTCCTGCTCGACGGAGACCGGCTGCTCACCGACTCCCCTGTGGACGATCTGCTGGGACTGGAATCGACGTTGCGGCACATGGTCGCCGTGTTCGCCGAAGAGGTGCGCGTTGCGCACCAAGCCGTCTTCGCAGTCAGGGTCAGGAAAACGTCAGGCAGTCCGAGGCGCACGTCCGATGACGGCGGCGCCTTCGCGCGGGCTACCGAGCGCCAGGGCCGGGCGAGTCGGCACCACTACGCAGCCGCACGGCTCCTGGAGGACTTGCGCGACTGGGTTTCGGAGCTGCGGCCGGCACACGGGATGCTCGCCGAGGCGGTCCAGGGATGGGCGCGCGGCCCTGAGGCCCCGGCCACGGTCACGATCTTCGCGGACCCGCACGCCTTCCTGGCAGGCGACGTTCGCAGGCAGGCGACGCGCGACTGGGGCGGCCTCGACATCGACGGCGTCGAGGCGTGGGGACACGGGTGGCGTCGGGACGGCGACGACGACGCCCCAGGCTCGATCCCCCCTGACGGGCCGGACCGCGGCGGGTACTGGTCGCTCGGGTTCTGCGCCCGCACCGGCGAGATCTACGCGGTGCGACGAGCCCCGCACCTTGACCAGGAGGTCTGGCTCCTGGGCAACCTCGTGGCCACCCGCGAACTCGCCGACTCCATCCTCGATCCGCTCAGCGACCACATGCGCCAGCCCAACAGCCTCGTCCTGGCCGCTCGGACGGTCGGTGCCGCAGTTCGAGAGCAGGCGGCGTGAGCAGCGAGAACGTCGTCATCGGCCGTGACCTCGCAAGGTTGCCGGTGGCGGACTGGTCAGCGTGCCTGCCCGCTCTGCCCCCTGACGACCACGCCCACGAACCCGCGACCGGCGCGCGGCTCGGCGTCCTGGCGCCGGTCCCACTGCACGCCGCGCCGGGAACGCCGCCGGTGGCCGAACTGCCCGCGGTGATCAGCCCCGAGGTGCGCACCTGGCTGCCTGTCATCGGCGGGCAACCGGGGTGGGTGCACGTCCTCGTGCCCTGCGCCCCCGACGGCCGCACCGGTTGGGTCGAGCTCGGACCGGACGTCCTGGTCGTCGCCCACCTCGTCCACCTCGTCGTGGACATCGGCGAGCGCACGGTGACGCTGCACCACGGTCGCAGCGCGCAGAGCTGGCACTGCGAGTTCGGCGAGCGGTGGCCCTTCCGGGCCACGGTGGGGTGGCCCTGCGGCGTCGGAAACGCGACGCACCCGACGCCGCGCGGTCGAACCTTCGTCCTCGGCGACGTCCACCCCCGGACGGGCGTGGTCGACCACGCGCTCCTGCTCGCAGCGCACATGCCCACCCACCTAGGCCACGGTGCCGGGGTCGAGGCGGTCGGGGTGCACACCTGGCCCTCGGCGAGCTGGGGAAGCGCTGGGACCGACGGGTCACTCGTCGTGCCCCCCGAGGCCATGCCGGTGCTGACCGAGGTCGCCCGGCCCGGCACCGCCGTCCTCATCCACTGAGCCCTGCCCACCCGGGCGTTCGTCGAGCAGCAAGGAGACACGGTAAATGTCGGACAACAAGCGCACCCGCATCCCGCGGCGCGGACCCTGGAGGCGACGGCGGCGGTGGGTCGCCGGTGCCGCGGGCCTGCTGGCCCTGCTCACCCTCGTCGCGTGCACCTCGACCATCACCGGGCAGGCCAAGCCCGCTGCCACATCGGGCGCGGGCGGGTCCCAGCTCTCCGACCGAACCCCGATCAGCACACCGGGCCAGTCCGCCGCGGCCGACTCGGCCGGGTACACCGAGGTCTACCCCGGCATCGTCGCCAACACTGTCCAGCTCGACTCCGTCCAGAAGGCCGCGGAACTCCGGCGAATCGACCCGTGCGCGCTGCACGACGTGGCGGCAGCCGCGCAGTCGACCGGCATGACGCCGTCGTCGATCATGCCCACGCCCAAGCTGAGCAGCTGCACGCTCGACGTCTCGCCGAAGGACAACCCCCTCGACGAGTACGCGCTCATCATCAACGTCGGCACCTTGTTCTCGCCCAAGGTCGAGGCCCAGGAGAAGACCCAGCACGGCGGTGTCGACTTCTTCCGCATCAACAGCCCGATCGGTGACAGCAGCCAGTCCTGCACCTACGTCAAGAAGTTCAGCGAGCGGTTCGGCATCGACCTGACCGTCTCCGCCCACACCAGCAGCAAGACCAAGGACACCTGCCAGATCGGCGCGGCGTACCTCGACGCCGTAGCCAAGTACTGGGTCAAGCCGGCGACACGCGCCGACCACATCAGCACCCCCGTGCTCTCCATCGCCGAGTTCGACCCGTGCGCCGCCCTTTCCACGCCCGCCAAGAGCCTGGGCCGCAAGGTCACTCCGCTGGTGAGCGAGCCGTTCACCTGCTCGCTGCTGCCCACGGAGATCGTGCCGGGGGAGAAGCTCATCGCGAGCGGCTTGGTGCAGCTCTCGGTGCACCTCAAGTCCGAGAACCGGGACGGCGACAACGCGCCCAAGGACTACAAGGTCACGTCCGTGACGGTCGCGGGCCACAAGGCCCGGCAGCGCGAGTTCACCGACCACCACGGGTCGCAGAAATGCGAGCTCGCCGTCCAGATCGACACCGACAAGGTCGCGCTCACCGCCGACGCCACCTCCCAGGCCGTGCGACCCGACGTGCAGACGTTCACCGCGTCGTCGCCGGACTGCGCCCGCTCCACCCAGGCCCTCGAGAGCGCCTTGGCGCTGCTCGGCTGATCACAGCAACCATTCAGGGGAAACACGACATGCGAATCGACAGGTCCTACGTGCGCGCGGCGATGAGCGCCGGAGCCGTGCTTACCGCCATCCTCACCGCAGGCGGATGCACCAGCAGCGACGAGAACACCGCTGCCGGACCCGCCGGGTCCGGGGTCAGCGACCAGGCAGCCCCCGGCCGGCCCCAGAGCGCCGACCCCGGGGCGGAGGAAAGGCGAGCAGGCCGCGCCACCGGGTCGATCCCCCTCGGGGACCTGGACAAGCCGAAGTCGGCCGGCCAGGCGGGCGCCCCGTTCGACCCCTGCGGGTCCGACGGGCTCGACTGGGCGGACTGGCCCGCGCCGGTGCGCCCCACCGACGGCAAACCGCACGCACCCACCCAGATCAAGCCCGGCGGCGACGGCACGGGAGTCCAGTGTCGCTGGGACAACTCCGGAGCCATCACGATCGGCCCCGGGGGCTCCTCCGCCCCCCAGGGCGGCTTGTTCACCACCACGATCGCCTGGGGCCGCGACCTGCAGACCGACCCGGCCAAGCGGCCGGGCTCGACCACCAAGACCTGGGGCGGACGGTCGGGGTGGAGCCTGCCCGGCAACTCCAAGAGCGGTCCGACCTGCACCGCGGTGGCCGACCTGGGTGAAGGGCGCGGCGCCGCGGGCGTGGTCGTCCAGAACGCGCGCTTCGCCGCCGACGCGCCCGCCTGCGATGTCGTCGACTCCGTCATCAACGCCATCGTCGCCCAGGTCAAGTGAGCGCCCCGACCATGGCCAAGCTCGCCGATCGCGTCCCCGCTCCCCGGGGGCGCGATCGGCGCAGCCGCGGGCTGGCTGCCGTGGCCCTCGCCACCGCCGCCACGGCGACCTCCGGGCACACGGTGACCGGGCCCCTGCCCGTTCTAGCCGTCGAGCCGCACGCTTCCCCAGGGGCGGTCGGCCAGCTGGCGACGTTCTCTGCGGTGGTCTGCGTGCTTGCCGGGCCTGCGCTCGCCGTGGCGACCGGGCGCTGGGAACGACGCACGTTGCTCACGGTCACCTTGCTCGTGACCGCCGCGGGCAACGTCATGGCCGCTGTGTCGACCAGTTACTGGACGCTGGTGGCGGGCCGGATGGTGACCGCACTGGGAGCGGCCACCACAACCGCTGTCGCCGTGGGACTGGCCGCAGCCGCCAGCCCGCCCGCCGCGCGGGCGCGCACCATGTCGCTGGTGCTGACCGGGGTCACCGCGGCACTGCTCCTCGGCGTGCCGGGAGTGGCCGCGATGGCCTACTGGTGGGGGTATCGACCGGCGGTGTGGGCGGTCGTCGGGCTCTGTTTGATCGCGGCGGCTGTGGTCATCGGCGCTCCGAGGCTCCCGGCTCCACCGGCTCTCCGGTTGGCCGATCGCCTCGCCGCGGCGACCCGGCCCGGGGTGGGCGGGGTGCTCATCGGGGCCGCGCTGACCTGGACCAGCATCGGAGTCGGCTACCCCTACCTGGCGCTCGTGGTCGGCACGTCGCAGGCCGCCCACGGACCTGCCTCGCTGTACCTGACCTTCTACGGGCTCGGCGCAGCCGCCAGCACCGTATGGGTGCCGAAACTGCTGGACCACACCAGCCCTCGCGGGGTTCTCGTGTGCGCCGCGCTTGTCACGGCCTTGGCCGCCGCCGTGCTCATGCCCTCGGTCACTCACCCGGTGTTCGTGATCGCCACGGTCACCGCGTGGGGCGCGTCGGCCTGGGTGACCGCCCCGGCCGCGAACGCGTGGCTCACCGATATCGCCGACGGCGACCGGGGGCAGTCCGGGCTGCTGCTCGCGCTGGCGGGGGCCGTGATCTACCTCGGTCTCGGGGTCGGCGGCCTTCTTGGTGGGGCCGCGCTGACCTGGGGTGGAACCCGGGCGCTGCTCGGCGTCGCCGCGGTCCTGGCCGTGCTCGCCGCAGCGGTGTTCGCGGCCGTCGGACGCGGGCAAGGCGGGTGGCCGACACCCAACCCGGGGCCCGCCGCACAGCCACCGCCGCCGGGACTGCACCCGCATCCGCACTGGTTGCCGCGATGACGGTCGACCGTGATCACGCCGTCGTGCGCCTGGAGAACTCGCTCGTGCGAGCAGCGCAGGAGGCGACACAGCACCTTCCGCCTGCCGACGTGGACGCGGCCGTAGAGGCGGGGATGCTCGCGTTGGCGACACAGGCAGCCCGAGCTGCGGCGGGCGAAGCCGATCCCAGCCCGGAAGAAGCCGCCCACGCCGCTGCCGCCGACGTGGCACGTTCGGCGGGCGCAGCCCGGCGCGGCGGCCCGCCGAGCACCGCGACCACGGCACTCGACTGGAGCGAGTTCGGAACGGTCGTGCCCGTCGTGGCGGGTTCACCGGGGGCCGGGGCCTCCATGCTGGCAGTGCTCCTGGTCGACGCGCTGCAACTCGCGCAGCGGCGCGTTCTGCTGATCGACCCCGCGGACCCCGCTCGCTCCGGTCTCGCCTCGGCCGCCCGGTCCGAGGGGCCTTGGGTGACGCACCCGCACCCGGGAGTGGGTATCCGCTACTCCTGGCGGGCGCAAGCGCTGGTCGCCCGGCTGGAAACCACCCTGCCGATCATCGCGCCCAGCATGGTGCCCGCCCCCGCCGCCTGGCGTCCGCCGACCACGCCGTTCGACGTGACCGTCGTCGACCTCGGGCACGACCCCTGGCGGATCACCGCCCACCCCCTGTCGGGCGCCGGTTCCTGGCTGCGCAGGGGAACACCCCATCCGCGCCCGGTGCTGGTCGTCCGCCCCTCCCGCCCGTCCCTTCTGCACGCCGAGCAGGTGCTCGCCCGCTTGGACCCGTGGGTGTCGACGGCCGCTGTGACCGCCCCGGCGCAGCTGGTCGTCATGGGCGCGAAGCGGTGGCCGCCCGGGGTGGCGGGCAGCGCCGGACGGCGGGTGCACGACCTGCTGCCGAGAGCGGTCTTCATCCCCCACGACGCCGCACTCGCCGCGTCCGGGGTCACCTCCGCGGTGACCCCCAGTCAGCTTCGGCGCCCGGTCCTGCCGCTGCTGCGCAGCTGGGGCCTGCTGCCCGAATCCGCTGGCCGCGCCACGCGGCCCCGCACGAAGGAACGCCCATGAGGAACCACTCCGGCATCGGGAGACTCCTGGCCCAGATCCCCAACCCGGAACCGGCTGAACCGCCGGGCGCGGAGAAGATCGTCGAACTCATCGCCAACGTCAAGTGGGGAGCGGGGGTCGCTCTCATCCTCGGCTTCCTGATCGGTCTGATGGTCTGGGCAGGAGGCCGTTGGGTGGACCACCACCGCGCCGGGCGGGTCGGCCTGATCATGATGCTCTGCGCGCTGGCCGGTGGCATGCTCTACGCGATCGGCTGGCAGCTGATCAGCCACTTCTCGGGCACGAAATGACCGCGCCCACCGAGAACCGCTCCCGCAGGCGAGCGGGCGCGGCCCTGACCGCCGTCCTGCTCGGCGCGCTCGCCTTGGTCGGCGGCCTCATCGCGGTGCTCATCGCCCGCGGTGTCACCCCGCCCGCACCAGCGGCCGGAGTTGGGTGGGCGACCTCGACGCCCGCGGCGACGAACACCGGCCCGAGCACCGGCTCGAACACCGGGTCGGGATCGGACGATAACGCCCTGGCGACCCGCCCGATGCTTCAGCTTCCTCCACAGGCGGCGCAGCCGCAGGTCATGTCCACGGAATCGGCGGGTCCGCCGATCGAGGTGCCCAAGCCGCAGGGCGTGGCCGAGCGCTGGATCGCCGACGGGTTTCCCGCGACGCCGGAAGGCGCGCTGGGGCAGCTCAAGGCGCTGGACGAAGCCGCCATGACCACCGCAGACCCTGCGGCCTACGAACGGGGCTTCCGCGAGGTCGCCGAAACCGGTGCTCCCGACCCACGCACAACCGGCCTTTTCTCCCTGCTGACCAGCCTGCGCGCCAAGGCACAACTGCCCGCCACCGGGTCGGTGTCCGGAGTGAGCGGTTCCTATCGGGTCACCCACGGCCACATCAAGGGAACCAGTGCGGACCGGAAGTTCGCGGTGGTGTGCGTGCTGGGCCACTTCACCATCAGCGCCCGCGGCCAGGTCGTCAGCGCCGGGGTCGGTGACTGCCAGGCGATGCGCTGGAACGGCACGCGGTGGCGGATCGCGTCGGGCCCGCTGGCCGCGCCCGCACCGAGCGCGTGGCCGGGCAGCGCCGACGCCATCCGAGCCGGGTACCGGGAGGTGGTGTGAGGTGTGGCCATTCAACAACATCGGCGCCTCGATGGGCGATGCGGTGTTGAGGATGCTGCTGGGCGCTTTCGAGCACCTCATGCTCATGATCTGGGACGGCAGCCTGTTTCTGCTCCGCAACGCGTTCATCCTCGTCGACCGCTTCTCGGTGTTCACTGTGGACACCCAGACCGGCCCGATCGCCGTGCTGTGGCCGATGATGCTGTGGATCAGCGGCATCCTCGCGCTCGGGCTGTTCTTCTGGCAGCTGATCTCCACCACGCTGCGCGGAGGCCGGGGGTTCCTACGCCTGGTCAGCGGTCCTGTGCAGTATGGAATCGCTTTGGCGGTCACCGTGGGCCTGGTCGCTGCTTTCCTGGCAGCGGCGGACGGTCTGTCCGAGGGCATCCTGCGCTACGGGCTGCGCAGCGAGAACTTCAGCGCCGCGCTGGATCAGACGAGCTTCGGCGACGGGGTGGTCGACGGGATCAAGGCGGTCGTGCTGGGGCTGTGCGCCCTGGGCGGGATTCTCCCGGCCGCGGTGGGCTACCTGCTGGAGATGGTCTTTCGGGAGGCGGCGATCTACTTGCTGGTGGCTACCATCCCGATCGGCGCGGCCGGGCTGCTGGCCAACGTCAGCGCGGTGTGGTTCTGGCGCCCGATCAGGTGGATGTTGGCGTGCATCGCCATGAAACCCGCGCTGGCGATGGCCCTGGTCCTGGGCGTGGCCCTCGCCGGTGGCTCCGACGGCATCATCGGGCTGCTGGCGGGCGTGGCCATTCTGGTGATCTCCTTGATCTGTCCGTTCGTCCTGTTCAAGCTGTTCGCGTTCGTCGACCCGAACTCCGACGCCGGGGCCGCGTTCCGTGACGCGCTGTCCGGCATCGGGGTGAACTCCTACGGCTCGCAGAACCCCGCCTTCCTGGCCGCCAGTGCGATGGCCGGTGGTGGTGGAGGGGAAGCCGTCGAAGCGGCGAACGACGCCCGGTTCGCCGACGCCGTCGCAGACCACGGCGAGGAGTCGATGAACGACACCGGCGTGGGGCACCCGTCGGGCGGCGCGTCGGACGACGGCGGCGGTGATGACGGCTCCAGCCCGGGAAGCTCCGAGGGCGGCGGTTCGGGAGGCTCCGAGAGCGCGACCCATGCGGGCGCCTCGGGTGGCGAGGCTGCCGACGACGAGGCGGGTGCGGAACGCCTGCCTGCCAATTTGGGGTCGGTGGTGTCGTCCAGTCCGCAGTCTGGTCCCTCCGGTTCCTACGGCGACGAGGGCGGCGGTCCGCCGCCCGTCGACCCGCCTGGCCCAGGGGGAGGGACACCGCCGCCGAGCGGCGGAGACGGCGGTGGTGGTGGTCCGAAGTCTGGTGGCAGCGGCGGTCGGGGGAGCGCCGCCGCAGGTGAGGAAGCGGCGGTGATCGTGTGATGTCCACTCGGATCTACCGGGACCTGAACAAGCGTGAGCGCTCGACCTGGATGCTGGGGTTGACCCCGGTCCAGAGCGTGGCGTGCGTGCTGCTGATCCTGCCGGTGCTGTGGGCGATCTCCGATGGGAGGTTCGCCGACGCGGCGCTGCTGCTGCTCATCTGCGGGGCGGTCGCCGGACTGGTCGTGGTCCCCGTCCGCGGCCGACCCGCGGTGCGGTGGATGGGGCACTTCGTGTTGTTCCAGGTGGGGATCTTGACCGGCTGGTCGCGGTGGCAGTCCAAGGCCGCCGCGGGCGTGCCGGTGGCCCCCGATGAGCCGGACCTGCCCGGTGTCCTGGCCCGCCTGGCGTTCCCCGACGGCCCGCCACTGCGGGACGCGGGGCGGGTCTGCCTGATCCACGACACCGGTGACGGGCGGTGGGGCGCCACCGCTCGGCTCACCCATTCCGGGGCCGGGATGTTGTCCGACGAGCAGTGCGAGCGGCTGGCGGCCCGGCTGGGCACCCTGCTGTTGTCGCTGGGCCACCGCGAGGTCGTCGACCGGATGAGCCTGCTGGTGCGCACCGTGCCCGACGACGGCACCGAGTACGAGCTGTGGCGTGCCAAGCACCAGGTGAGTACTGCGCCGCCGCTGGTGCGCCAGTCCTCCGACGAGCTGGATCGCGCGATCGGGAGCCTGTCGGTGCGGCACGAGATTTTCGTGACCATCTCCGGCCCGGAGGACAAGCTCCGCAAACCGGCCGCAGCGGCCGGGGGCGGTGTCGACGGGCGGGCGTTGGCGCTGTACCGGGTGCTCGACGGTGTGGAGGACCCGCTCAAGTCGCTCGGAGTCCGCTCCGTCGAGTGGCTTGACGGAGCGGGGATGGCCTGGGCGATCCGCACGGGCTTCAACCCCTCGACCCGGTCGGCTCTCGCCGCGGCAGCAGAACACGGGGCCGAAGGAGCGAAGTTGGAGAAGGCGGCTGCCGGACCCACCGAGGCGCCCTCCCCGTCCCCGCGCGCGTACAGCCACGACGGCTACACCACCGCGTCCTACACCGTGCTCATGCCGGAGGGCGGCACCGTGTTCGGGTCGTTGGGGCCGCTGCTGGCGGTGCGCGCCGCGGGCGAGCGGCGGACGGTGGCCATCCACTACGAGGTGATGGATTCTCACCGGGCGCAGCGGGCCGTGCGCGCCGGTCGGTTCCGGTCGAACGTCATGGCGGACTGGAAGGGGCGCAAGGGTTTCAACCGGTCGGCGATGGACGAGCGCGAGGCCGGCGGGGCTCGCGCGCAGGAGCGCGCTGTGGCGGCTGGGCACACGATGGTCCGGTTCGCCGTCGCGGCGTCGGTGACCGTGCCCCGGGAGTGGTCCATCGAGGATCACGCCGCCCGCTTGGAAAACGATGCCTCGGGTCGGTTCCGGCTGCTGCGCCTGGATTTGGCGCAGGATTCCGGGTTCGTCGTGGCGGTGTTGCCGGTGGGTATCGGCCTGCCCCGACACCGTAGGGGGCTGACATGAGCCGCCGAACGTCGCGCGAACGCAGCGCCGCGGGACTTCTGCGGGACTTCGGTTCGCTGCCCGCCACCACCTCGGCGCCTGCGCCTCCTCGGCGAGTCGAGCGGCAGCGGGTCAACAGGGCGGTCGCGCCGCGTCGTGGGCGGGCACGTGCCGGTGAGGGCTGGTCGCCGGTGGAAGCCCCGATGACCGTGTACCGAGCGGCGACCAGCGAGATCGGCGGCCTTTTCCCCCTGTTGGCAGCCAACGGTGTTCCTCCTGTCGGCGCGAGGATCGGGTACGACACCCTCTCCGGCGGGGCCTTCTACTGCCACCCGATCGAGTGGGTGCTGCGCGGCCTGGTTACCAACCCCAACCTCGTGATCTTCGGAGAGCCGGGGCGGGGGAAGTCCTCGACGGTGGTGGCGTTCCTGCTGCGGATGATGGCCTTCGGGGTCAAAACGTTGATCAGCGGCGACGTCAAGGGCGAGTACAGCCCGCTGCTACGCGCGCTGGGGGCCACGCCGATCGTCCTGGGCAGCGGCAGCCCCGCCAGGCTCAACGCCCTCGATCTCGGCCCGGTGCAAGCACGCTGGACGAAATGGTCGGTCGCCCGGCAGAAGGAGGAACTCACCGGGGTGCTGGCGCGCTGGACCAAGCTGATGGTGGCGCTCGCCGAGGCACAGGGCTACCGGCCCACCGTCACCGACGAGGCCGTGCTGTCCGCGGTCCTGACCCGCCTGGTCGGCGTCGGCGACGGATACACGCACCTGCGGCCGATCACGATCCCCGACGTTCAGCGCGAGCTGGCAGAGCCGGACGACGACCTGTGGAGCCGTACCCGGTTCGCGGACCGCCGCCAGTTCCTGGACACGTTGCGGCCGATGACCGACGCGCTCGGCAACCTGGTCACCGGGCCACTGAGCGGATTGTTCGACCAGCAGACGAACTTCGAGCTCGACTGGTCCTCGCCGATCCAGTCGATGGACCTGTCGCGGCTGCGCTCACGCGGAGACCAGGTTGTCGCCGTGGCGCTGACCTGTCTCGGGTCGTGGTCGAGCATGATGACCGACCTGCAGGACGACGGCGAGATCCGCATCGTCGTCCGCGACGAGGTCTGGCGGCAGATGCGCCTGGGCCTGCGCGCTGTCCAAGCCGTCGACGCCGACCTACGGCTGTCCCGCGCCGAGAAGAAGATCCAAATCCTGGTGATGCACAACCCCGCCGACCCGCTCTCGGTCGGTTCCGCGGGGTCGCAGGAGGTGGCCATCGCCAAGGACTTGCTCTCCCTGTGCTCGACCCGAATTCTGTTCGGTCAATCCACTCGGGTGGCGGGGGAGCTGGCGGAGGCTTTCTCGCTGTCGGAGCGGGAGCAGGAGGTGGTGACCGGCTGGGCCATGGAGCGCACCGGACGGGCCTTGTGGAAGGTCGAGAGCAACGCAGGCCACAAGGTGCAGGCCGTCCTTTCGCGCACCGAGCGGCGCATCTTCGACACCAATGCCCAACTGCGCCGGCAGAAAGCCGGGTGACCGCGATGTCGACAAGCTCAAGAGCAGTGGTCGCCGCGGTCGCGGCGGTGTACGGCGTTGTGGTGGTTCCTGCCCTCCTGCTCGGCGCAGCCCTGATGGCGCAGCAGGCCAGCGCGTCCACCGCGGTGGCCGTCGTGGAGTGCGCGACCGTCCAGTTCGCCGACTACGGGCCGGGTGGCGTGTCGCAGCCGGTCGGGGACGAACAGTTCAGCGGCGAGCAGCTCGCCAACGCCCAGTTGATCGTCGCAGTGGCCGTCGAGCGCCGGTTGCCCAAGCGCGCCGCCGTGCTGGCGCTGGCCACCGCGATGGTCGAGTCCGAACTGCGCAACGTGAACCACGGCGACAGGGACTCACTCGGGCTGTTCCAGCAGCGCCCCAGCCAGGGGTGGGGCAGTCCGGAGCAGATCCTCAATCCGACCTACGCGGCGGGCAAGTTCTACGACCACCTCATCGCCCTCCCCAACTGGGAGACCATGCCGACCGGCGCCGCGGAGCAGGCGGTGCAGCGGTCGGCCTACCCGGACCGATACGCACCGCGCGAAGCGGCGGCGGCTGAGCTCGTCGCCCGCTTCTGGCAGGGCCCCGACAACCCCGTGCCACAAGCCCCCGACATTGCCCTGGCTCAGTACGACCACGCCGCGACCGGCTGCCCGGACAAGGGCAGGGGCAACCTGAACCCGGAAGACCTCGACCCGAAACGGCTGCCGCCCGGGTTCACGGTGCCGCCCGACCAGGTGCACTCGGCCGCGGTCACCTACGCGCTGGCCCAGGTCGGTAAACCGTACAAGTGGGGCGCAGAAGGGCCCGATGCTTTCGACTGCAGCGGCTTGACGCAGGCCGCCTGGGCGCACGCCGGGGTCGGGATCTCCCGCACCACCGCCACCCAGGTCCACGACGGCGTGCCGGTCGGCTCGATCGCCGCGCTCCAGCCTGGGGACCTCGTGTTCATTCCGGGCGCCGACGGCACACCGGCAGCACCGGGGCACGTCGGGATGTACGTGGGCAACGGGTACATGGTCGACGCCTACGACGAGACCCGCGGCGTCATCCTCACCACCCTCGACTCCTGGAAATCGAAGATCGTGGCCATCCGCAGGGTGGCGGCCGGCGACGGCGGCGGGCCCTCGACAGGCGGTGACTCGCGGCTATGAGGACGAATTCCCCCTCCATCGTCCACCGCGACGTCGCGGTGCTGCTGGCAGCCCTCGCGGGCCTGTGCCTGCTGGTGCTCACCGCCGCGCTGCTGATGACCGGCGCCGCAGTCACCACCGCCCTGCTCGACGGCCCGTGGTCGATGCCCGCGCCGGGCCGATGGGTCGACGAGGTGCTCGCCATCCTGGCCCACCCCGCACAACCTGGTGCCGACCTCGGGCCGCCGTGGTCGGACGCCCTGGCGGGGCACGCGGGCATGTACTGGGTGGTCACCGGAGCGGTGGCCGTAGTCGCCACGACACCGGTCCTCGTCGCGGCCGTGGTGCTGGTGCGGTTGTTCGGCAGAACCCCGGCAGGACACGCCAGCCGGGCCGACATCCGCGCCGAGCTGTCCCTGTCGGCAGCGCGCCGCACAGCGCAATGGACCAGACCGACCATGACCGCCGCCGCCCGCGAACAGGCCCCGCTGGAGGACGTGGCCGCACCACTGCACCTGACCCCGTGGAAGCAGCCGATGTGCACCCCCTTCGAGAACCCCACCGGCACCCTCGCCCCCACCCAGAGCGGCAAATCCCGGCGCGATCTCGTGCACAAGGTCATCGGCGCTCCGGGAGCCGTGCTCTGCAGCACGACCAAGCCGGATCTGCTTGAGTTCAGCGGCATTCTGCGCGCGCAACGACCGGATGCCGGGCCGGTGCTGGTCGCCGACGCCACCGGCGCTGTCGGCTGGCCTGCACGCTTGCAGTGGTCGCCGATGCAGGGGTGCCAAGACCCCTCGGTGGCCTATCGCCGCGCGCACACCATGGTGGAGGCGTCCTCGATCGGCTTGTCCGACGTCGGCGGAAACGACCGCGTGTTCCGCGGGCGGGCCAAGATCGTGCTCCAGTGCTACTTCCTGGCAGCCGCCTGCCACCAGCGCACGGTCGACGACCTGGTCCGCTGGGCCATGAGCAAACCCGTCGACCAAGAGCCCGTGCGGCTGCTGCAGGAGGCCGGGTTCGACGAACACGCCAGAAATCTCAGGACCGAGATCGGCATGGTCGCCGAGACCTCCGACGCCGTCTGGCTCAGTGTGCGCAGGGTCGTCGAGCCCTTCATGGACCCGAACATCCGCACCCTGTCCACCCCTGAACCGGGACACGAGTTCGACGTGGCGGACTTCATCGCCCGCCGCGGCTCGCTCTACCTCGTCGCCGGGCAACACCAGGCAGCCCAGGCCGCGCCGGTCCTGACCGCGCTGGTCGAGCACTGGCTGACCACCGCCCAGGAAGCCGCCCTGCGCACACCCCACCGGCGCCTCGACCCGCCCGCGACCGCCATCCTCGACGAGCTGACCAACGCAACCCCGATCCCCCAGCTCCCCGATATCGTCTCGGACTCGGCAGGACGCGGCGTGCTCATCCACTGGGGTGCGCAATCCCTGGCCGCGCTGGAAGACGTCTTCACCCCAGAGCGCACCCGGCAACTGTTGGACAACACGACCACCTTGAGCGTGTGGGGCGGCATCAAGGACCCCACCACCCTGGAATGGGTCTCCACCCTGACCGGCCACCACGAGCGCGTCCGCTACCAGGAGCAGAGCGCCGGAATGCTGGGCCAGTCCCACACCTCCTACGGCACCGAGACCGTCCCTACGTACCGCCCCGGCGACGTGCGCGGCATCCGCCGCGGCCGGGTCCTGGTGATTCATCGGCATCTTGACCCCATCCTCGCCCACACCCGCGACGTCTCCCAGCGGCCCGACTGGAAGACCATCCGCCAACACGTCGAAGCCGTCCGAGACGCCCACGTTCCCCTCGACGCGAACGGCATGGCCCGAACAAGCGACCCGACGAGGTCGTGACATGGACGACCAGGCACCCCCGAACGACGACGAACAGGGCCGCGACGACCAGATCGCGGCGCTGGCGGAAATCCTGGAACAAGTCGAAGAACGCCTGCACGACCTCGAAGCCAAGGTCGACGCGCTCGGCAACCAAGAACCCGCCGAACGGAAACCCCACGAGCCCGCCCCGTGGGTCTGGTACAGCCCACCCGCCGCGGCCGAGGACGACCCCGACTCGGACCTGGACCCGCG
Organism: Actinokineospora iranica; assembly: GCF_900101685.1. GTDB lineage: Bacteria > Actinomycetota > Actinomycetes > Mycobacteriales > Pseudonocardiaceae > Actinokineospora > Actinokineospora iranica. The sequence continues at coordinate 64,995 of NZ_FMZZ01000013.1, read as the reverse complement.
CTTCACCGTCGACAACTTCATCGGCTGGTACAACACCACCCTCGTCGGCACCGACGGCAGCTCCGCCCGCCCGATCCCCGACTGCTGGCGCCAACACACCGGACTGGCCCTCGAAGTCGCCGCACTCGCCTACAGCTGGCGGGAAGCCAACATGGGAAAGGGTGCCACGGCACGGGATGCGCAGTACTGGCTGCACCAATGGCGACCGGCTTTCACAGACCGCATGACCCGCAACTGGGTCCACCCCGACTGCCTCGACGGCAAACACCGCCGCTCACCGCTCGCCCCACGCTCCGACCGGTTCACCTTGTCGGAAGAACACGTGGTCGTCGCTGACAATCACCGCGAGACCGGACCGGAACAGCTTGATCAGGGCGGGTGAGAGACAGCGGAATCTCACCGATGAACGTGCTCGGAGATCACCCTCGCCGACGGACCTGATAAGAGTCCGACGCTCTACTTTGGACCCCAAGGTGAGGTCGGCGTCGTCCGCTTCAGCCCGCCGACGAGTACGCAGCTGCTATTGCATTCGAAGTCCGGAAGCGTCAGTCCGGCTACCCCGGGTACGGCACCAACCTGCCCGCCGACGCGTTGCGGGAGGCGCTTGCCGAGGCGTCTCCCGAACGAACGCCGGAGTGGCGGGCCTGACCAGCAGGCGCCAAGGCCGCGCGGCCGTACACGTTGGTTATGTTGGACTTTTTCTTCCGGTTGTGTGTACTTGGGTCCGGTTTGGCTAAACCGCTGGTTCGAGTGACGGCCGTCCGCTAGCGTCGGTCTCAGCCGTCGCGCTCTGGGGAATCTACTGGGGATGCTTCGTTTCGCGCGCGGCCGGGATCTGCGTCAGGCGCGCCGATTGGTTCTGCGCGCCTGGATCTCCTGTGCATATCCGAGGAGGATCTGTGAAAGCACTTGGCTTGTCCGCCCTGATCGCCGCCGTGGTGCTGGCCGCCGCCGCCGCGCCTGCGGCGGGTGCCGACGCGTCTGCGGGCGCGTCGCAAGTGCCGACGATGCGGTGGGTTTCCGAGCAGGAGTACATCGCCCTGGTAGGGGCGGAAGAGGCGGCCAACCCGCACTTCTCTCCCGCGCCCGCGGGGGCCCGCATGGAAAGCGCGCCGCTCGACCCGCCGCAGCACTGGTACGACATCAATCAGATCGACACCGACCCCCGCGGCTTCCGGATCCCCACCAGGCACGGCACCCCCGGCCCTACCGGCTGGGGTTACGAGCACTATGCCGACAACCACAACCTGTACTCGTTCAAGGCCCTCACGGCCGCGTACCGCAGCAAGCCCGCTGTCGACCAAGGCGCGCACGCGGAGTACAACGGCTACCTGGTCTCGGGGAACGTCACGATCGCCCAGATCCACACCGTTGCGCAACTGGCGAACCGCACGGAGGACGGCTCGCACGTCACGTTCGACGGCAAATACATCGGCACGATCACAGCGTTCTGCGTGGGCGTGAACCGCTGCCCCAACGCCGTCAACGCGAACGGCTAAAGGTATAGTCGTTCTATGGCGGTCAATGACCCACGCGGGGGCGAAGGGGTCGAGCATACCCCTTCGCCCCTTGTGGACACTCTCTATTGGATGCTTGCCGAGCGGTTGACCGAGTTCGTCTCCACGCCGCTGGCCGGTTCCACTTACACGGTATGCGGAGTGGTACGTCCACAACCGACAGTTGCGCGGGTCTTCGTCTTCGACGGCGACGACTTGACGACGACGATTGGGGTCGACTGCCCGTTGCTGGACGCCGATGGGCAGCAGGTCAACCACTTCCGTCACGTCTCCACGCTCAGGCGCGTCCTGGGGGCGGTCATCGGCGGTGCGGACGTCAGCTGGAGCATCGACGGGCGTGGGGTTCGCGTGGTCGACGCCCGGACGTTCTCTAGCGGCGGCGAGGACCCTGCGGCCGGGCTGGGCGAGGCCATTTACGGGGCCGTCAGCGGAACATTTGCCCGGTTCAGCGACCAGCCGCCCCAGGCCGGGGCGCAGACCGCCTATCCGGTCGGATTCCTGGCGCAGAGTCCCGAGGTCGTCCGGGTCTATTTTCGCGATCCCGGCACGCGCGAGGTCTGCGGTTACGACGTTCCCATCGCCGCCGAGGACGGGCTCGTGGTGGCCGCGGGCGGGTTCCTTGTCGCGCGGATTCGCGAGCTTGCCGGGACCGGATCGCTCGCGTCTCGGGAGATGGCGTCCGATCCCTACTGCGCGCGCGCTTATTCTGTGCGCTGAGAGCGGCGGGCATGCCGAGGACGCTTCACGCGCCAAGCCGATGACCGTGCCCCGTTGCATGCCTTGATCGACGACCTGCGGCCTGAGCTCGATCTGGACGGCAACGTCTGGGGCGCAGCCTCAGCTCGACCTACCACCGCCATGCCGCCGACTTCGGGCCACCCTTCCAATACTGCAACGGCAGTTCAGGTCATGGCGGTTGGTGGCTGCGGCGTCGGTAGTGGCTGGTGCGGGCTTGGTGTTGGCGGCGTCGGCACCAGGTCGCTCTAATGGGCGTTGGTGCTGATCGGCACGTCGATGACGTCCCGTGCGACCACGATCCCGTCCTTGATGATGTAGCACTCGACGACGTGCTCGCCGCGGAAGCTGGTCTGCTCGTGTCGAGCGTTGCCGGCATGGTTAGGTGAGATGATCTCCCCGCGGATGTTGTTCCGGCGTTCGGCCTCGTCTCCGCGGTTCAGCACCTTCCACTTCACGTCGTATGGGTGCGAGACGCTGCACCCGGTGATGGTGAAGGTCAGTTTCTTGTTCGGGAGCAGCAAGGTCTGGTTCTTGAGCATCTCCCGGAGTGACGCCGGGCGCCATCCGTTCTGCGTGACCTTGCAGTCGATCGTGAGCGACTCGCTGATGTCGACGGGGTACCGGCTCTCGATGAACTCCTCGGTGTCCTTGAACGAGCGGGCCGCCTTGCTGGCCTCCAGCGGAACCGCCGACCCGAACACCTCGCGCCATTTCTTGTTCGCGGAGGCCTTGCCCTCGTTGTCGATGGCCTCGAGGCAGCGTTTGTGTGCCTTCTTCGCCTTCGGTTGGAACCGCTTCTTCACGTTCACCCGCTGGTTGCTGCCCAGCGCGCGGTAGTGGTCCTTGTCTGGCTCGTTCATGAGGAACTCGAAGAAGTCCCTGACCATTAAGTCGAACCAGAGGCTTCCCTTGTCGTCATACTCGGACGTTTTCGAGAAGAACCGGTAGACGAGCGTGTCGATGAGCAGGCCGCCCATCACCACGCCGTTCGCGTCCTTCCACGCCCGGGTCATCCGAGCCAGGTGACGCATTTTCGTCGATGTACGGTCGTTGCGGTCCTTCGTCGCCGCGATCTCCTCGCGCGGCTTGGTGACCTTCCAGCCCTCGGCCTTCGTGTCGGGGTAGTCGAAGCTGCCATCGCTGTTCTCGAATGCTGGCTGCACCTCGAACTTGAACTTGTTGCTCGTGAACTGCACGCGCACGACGCACTGGTCGACGCGTATGTCGGTATTCGGGTACCGCGCGGTCAGGTCGTTCCGAACACGGTTGAGCATCTTCTGCGGTCCCGTTTCGCTGCTGTAGCTCGAACGAAGGCCGGCCGGGAGGATGTAGATCATGTCCAGGTCCGAGACGCCGCGGATCGCGGTGTGCCGGCCGTAGGAGCCGACCATGAGCCGATTCGCCGTGGAGCCCTCGACCGACCGGAAGTCCTTGTTCAGCGCCTTCGTGATCTCGTCGCGGCGTGCGGCGATGGTGGTGCTGGCGTCGCCGACCTTCAGGTTCTCGAGCAGGGCGTCAAAGATCTCGTTCACCTTCATCGGTCCGCCTCACCTTCATTGAGACGGAGCGCCTCTGGGAGGAACAGGTCGATCTCGTGGGAGGTGAAGGTCAGCTCCTCGTTGTTCTTGAGCCCGTCCTGCGCCCGGCCGTAAGCCTTGGACGTGGTCCGGGGCGCGTCGGCGTAAGCCGCACGCGTGGCCTCCTGGAGTTCGTCGCGGCGCGCACGAGCATCCGCAGGCACCGTTGCTCCGGACATAAGGTCGGCGATCAGCGACAAGTACGACTCGCGTACGTCCCACAGGCGCGACGCGATTTCGCGATGGGCCTCAGATTCTTCGCTGAACTTGAAGCTCTTGGAAGCGAGGCTCAGCGCACTGACGACGAGAGCGATGAACGAGGTCGCGAGGCTGGTCAGGACCTGGTTGCCCAGCACGCCGAGCACGGACGCGAGGAACGTGCCGGTGCTGACAGCCGTGAAAGCGACCAGCGCACCCTGCTGCCACCGGTATCGTCCGAAGCAGATGTCCGCTTGCTTCTCGTGGGTCTTGTGGCTGTAGACCACCCGGCCGAACGCTTCGCGGACCTGGGCGAGCAGGTACTCATCTCGCTCCACCTCAACTGCTGGCTCTATCGCCACTTCTCCTCCGCTGCGTACTCGACCAAGAGATGCATCCCAGGCGGGTTCCTCCCAGGCCACAGGTGCCGCGGAAGAGCGACGGTCAGTGGACGTTCGCTGCACTCGGTTCAAGTATGGCTGGGACCACCGACACCGGGCGTGGTAGCGACGCTTGGCCGGTCCGGGCGTGCGCGGCGAACGGCTCTACGACCGGACCGTCCTCACGCTGGTCGCCACCGTGACCGACGACGAACTACCGCCGGGGTGGGGCCACTGGCTGCTGGTTCGCCGCCAGATCGACCCGGAACCGGGTAAGGACCCCGAGCTGGGCGTTTATCGCTGCGCAGGCCCGCGGCCACACCGGTGCCGGAGCTGATCAGGGTTGCCGCGCCAAGTGGGCGATCGAGGAGTGCTTCCACACTGTGAAGAACGAAGCCAGCCTGGATCACTACCAGGTCCGGCTATCGAGCCTGTACGCCCACATCACCCTCGCGATGCTCGCCGGGACTTACCTTGCCGCCACCCGCGTGGCCATCATCGGTGGCTACGGGCGGCGAGCGCTTGGCCGTCTCTGCAACGCGCTGCGGGTGCTCGACCCGCCGCCGTGCTTGGCGTCGTCGTGGTGGTCGTCGGCGACGTGTTCACCACCCGGCAATACCCTCAACGCGGTCCGCGGCGGCTGCGCGAGGCCCGGGGCTCGGGGCTCGCACCCTCCTCGCCACCCACCACCACTAACGCGGGGCTGCGGACGGCTGGCGATCAGGTGGGAGATGTTGGCACCCCTCCCACCTCAACCGAGCCCGAACTTGGTGCTGCTGGAGGAACTTCTGGTCGTAATCCCCGTGAGATCGACAGAGTCTCGTATTCGTCAGTGCCCAGTCGGGTTGGGCGGGAGCGGGGGAGGCGGAATCGGGGATGATCACCGCATGGTGAGTGGGCGGGGTGGTGGTCCGGGTTGGTGGCGGCCGGTGCTGGTGATCGTGGTGCCGGTGGTGGCGGCCACCGTCGCTGCGGTGCTGGTGTTGACGCGGCTGCTGGATGTGCAGACCTCGACGGGCCGGTTGGAGATGATCCGCACGGCGTTGGCCGTGGGTGCGGGGACCGGCGCGGTGATGACGCTGGTGTTGGCGTGGCGGCGGCAGTGGTCCACCGAGCATGACGCGGCCGAGCGGCGGTTGACCGAGCTGTATGTCAAGGCCGTGGAGCAGCTCGGCTCGGACAAGGCCGCGGTGCGGCACGGGGCCCTGTACGCGTTGGAGCGGGTGGCCCAGGACAACCCCGGCCACCGTCAGACCGTCGTGGACGTCATCTGCGCCTATCTACGCGCCCCGTTCACCCCACCACCCGACAAACCCGGCGCCCGCAAGCTGGGTGGGCTTCGTGCCCCGTTGCGCCCGGCCCGCCCGGCCTGGCAACGCCCGACCCCCACCCCGGCCGCGACGTCGACCACCGAGGATCACGACCGGCGGCAGGAACGCGAGGTCCGGCTCACCGCCCAACGCATCCTGCGCCAACACCTGCAACCCCACCCCCCGACACCGCGGTCCCGCATCCCGGATCGACTCCGCCGGGCACTGCGCCGCTTCCGTCGCTCCGCGCGGACCTTCTGGCCCGACGTCGACCTCGACCTCACCGGCGCCACCCTCATCGACCTCGACCTCATTGACTGCGCCATCCGCACCGCCCGGTTCACCGGGGCCACCTTCACCGGCAACGCCGAGTTCAGCAGGGCCACCTTCACCGACGACGCTGGGTTCGGCGGGGCCACGTTCACCGGCGACACTGTGTTCAGTGGGGCGACCTTCACCAGCCCCGCCTGGTTCGACGAGGCCACCTTCACCGGCACAGCCCGGTTCGACGAGGCCACCTTCACCGGCGACGCTGGGTTCGGCGGGGCCACGTTCACCGGCGACGCTGGGTTCAGTGAGGCCATCTTCGCCAGCCCCGCCTGGTTCAGCGGGGCCACCTTCACCGGCACAGCGTGGTTCAGCGAGGCCACCTTCACCAGCGCCTGGTTCGAGAAGGCCACCTTCAGCGGCACGGCCTGGTTCAACGAGGCCACCTTCACCGGCGTCGCTTGGTTCGAGGGGGCCGCCTTCACCGACACAGCCCAGTTCCGCGGGACCACCTTCACCGGCAATACCTGGTTCAACAAGGCCACCTTCACCAGCGACGTCTGGTTCGGCGGGGCCACGTTGCCGGGTACCCGCTACGTGGACGGCACGTCGCCGTCGCCGTGTACGAGCTTTGATGGGGCGCGGTTCGCGCGGGGTGCGCCCGTAGAGATCACGCGGTTCGTGTCGGCACTGGATGACGGGCCCGGAGAAGCCGCAGAGAAGCGGTAGAGCTGCGTATTCGACAGTGACGAGTTCGGTGTTCCTGGGGGTGCCGGAACGGGTTGGGTGGGGGTGGCGATGATCGACGGGTGATGCCAGTTTCACCGGCGACGCCTGGTTCAACAAGGCCACCTTCGCCGGCACCACCTGGTTTAACAAAGCCAGCTTCACCGACGACGCCTTGTTCGACGGGGCCGCCTTCACCGGTAACGCCCAGTTCAACAGGGCCACATTGCCAAGTACCCGCCGCGTGGACGACGCGACGCCGTCGCCGTGGACGAGCTTCGCGAGGGCGCGGTTCACGCGGGGTGTGCCCGCGGAGGTGGCGGGGTTTGTGTCGGTGCCGGGGAGGAGTCGGAGGAAGGCACGGTGACCGGGGGATAATCCGCTGTAGCACTCGATCTCGAACGTGACCCGCAGTCTGTCGGCAAACTCCGGGGCGCGGGCTCGCGTGGCGCAGTTCGCCGTCGATGACGACAACGATGCGGTGCGGTGGGCCGCCAAGCAGCTTGTGGACGACCTCGACCAGCAGTTCGGCATCCGCGAGTCGACCATCGGTGAGTAAGCAGCGCTGATCTCAGGCGGGCAGGCCCGCCGCGGCGAGAATGTGCCGCGCTGCGGTGTCCACCCGGTGTCAGTGCCCGAGGCTGGAGCCGAGGTCCCGCTGTTCTTCGATGTCGTGGAGGGCGTCGTCCAGGTGGGCTTCTCGGGTGGTGTTGAGGTCGCTGCGCAGGTCGTCGGCTTCGGCTCGGTAGTGGTCTGCCAACGCCTCCGCGTCCTCCACTCGGTCTTCTGCTGAGGTGCGAACCTTCTCGCGTAGGCGGTTGATGAGGTCTTGGTTGGCGGCGTACTTGTCATCGGCGGTGGTCATTACTGGCCTCCATTGGTCGGTGATGGTCTTCCAGGCGCGGGCGCGCGGCCCGTCGTCCGGGGGACGAACGCCGAGCGGCGCGTCCGGGGAGTCGGTGGTGATGTCGAAGGTGGCGCGGTACGCGGCGGCGGCTGCGGCGAGGTCGGTCCATCGGGCCGCGGCGACGGCGTTGGTGGGGCGGGGGCCGAGGCCAGCGGCCCACGCCGGTGGAGAGATGACGATTTCCTCCCTCAGGCGCGCGGCCTGCTCGGTGATGGCATGGGCGAGGTCGGCGAGGTGCTGGGCCAGGTCGGGCTGGTGGTCGAGTGCGCCGGGGAGCGCGGCGGGCAGCCACGGCAGGGGGCCGTCGAGGGCTTCGGGTTCCTGCGGTGGTGCGGCGCGGTGGATGCGGGCTTCGACCCGCCGGTAGAGCAGGGCGGCCGGGTCGCGGGCACCGGCGAGCGTGGCGAGGCTGTCCTGGTCGGGCACTACCTGCTCGACTGGCCACCCCTGGTTGTGGGCGCGGTGCAGCAGCCACCGCAGCGCGGGTTCCGCGTTCTGGCCGAGTGCGCTCGGCGCCCGCTCGGTGAGGACTCGGGTGATGTGGGCGTCGATGTGCTGTTCGTCGGCGTGCCGGACGGCGCGGTGGTACCGCCGCGCCAGGTCTGCCAGCGACTCGTCGGCGCCCTGGGCAGGCGCATCGTCGATGAGCGCGGCGAGCAGTTCGTCCTGGTTCACGCCGTCGAGCAATCCCCGCTCGCTGACCGCCTCGACGCGGTCGTCCGAGTCCGGCTCGTCCGCGAATCCAGCCGCCCACTGCCGCATCAGCGCGGTCCAGGCTTGGGCCTGCTGGCCGATTCCGGAGGGCTTGTCCCCGAGCGGGTACCAGGGGGCGTCGCTGGTGATGTTGTAGGTGTCGCGGTAGGCCGCCGCCAGTCCCACGGCCGTGTCCCAGCGGACCGCCGCCGCGGCGTCGTCAACAGGGCGCGGGCCCAGCCTCGCGGTCCAGGCGGGTTCTTCGACGGCGGTAGTGGTGCGCAGCTCCTGCACGCGGGTGGCTATCGCCGCGTTGCTCCTGCGCAGGAAGTCGACCAGCTCGGGCTGGTCGGCGAGGTCGGGGCGCGGCCGGGCGAGCCAGGGCACCGCGGGTTGCCACCCGCCCCCGGAATCCCGCTGCGCTTGCAGTGCGGTGCGCACCGCCTCCAGGGCGGCGTCGTGGTCGGTGACCGGGTCGTTGGACGGACGCCGGGCGAGCCAGGTCGCGGCCTGGGTGACCGCGCTGTCGACGTCCAACCCCTCACTGGCCGCGGCTGCGCCCAGCCGCCAGACCTGTTCCCAGCTGGGCTCCTCGACCGCGGCGGCGGGGAAGACGTTGTCGATGAGGGTTCGCCACCGGTTGACCGCGGCCAGGGTGGGCGCGGCAGCGCGCGGGGGAGGGGTGCCGGTGAGCACCTGCTGTTCGATGCGCCACTGCAGCACCGCGGCGGGGTCGTCGGCGTTTGTGGTGTCCAGGGGGCGACCCGCGAGGGCGCTGGCCACCAGGTGCGCGGCGTCCCATCCGAGTGCTTCGGCGGTGCGCACGGTTTGCCGCAGCGCCGGGGCGGCTGGCTGATCGAGTAGCTCGGGGACGAGATCAGTCAAGACGGCTTCGACGACCTCCTCGGCACCCAGGGTGGCCACGTAGTCGTGGCGGCCCACCAGGGTGTTCAGGGACTCCGCGGCCACCAGGCCCGCTTCCAGCTCCTCGTTGGCGGAGGTCTCGGCCGACGAGCGCGCCAGCGCCTGCTCCAGCATCCCGCGCGCGGTGCGCTCCAGGGGCGTTTCCTGGTGGGAGTCGATGGTGTGCTCGACGGTCTCGACGTAGATGCGGTTGTCGTGGACCGCGCGGGTGAGCAGGGTGTAGAGCTGCTCGCGGAAGATGCCTTTGGTGGCTATGGCGTGCGCGGACCCAAGGCTTGTCATGCCTTGGACGCGGTTGATCGTGGAGGCGTAGGCCAGCTCGACGTCCTCGGCGACGTAGTCCGCGGGCAGCACGAGGGTGCCCTTGTGCTCGTGGTGGCGCAGTTTGAGCGCGCCGTCGCCGCGCACCGCGAGCACGGTCCAGGTGTCGCCGTTCTTGACGAAGTCCTTGCCGCCGAACACTGTGCGCAGTCTGTCGTTGTGGCGGGTGACGACCCAGTCCCCGCGACCGGCGATGGTGCCGTCGTGCAACTGGACCGTCACGCCGTCGTCCACGTCGCCGCGCGAGATCCGCAGGGCGCGGGCTTCGTGGTTGAGGGCGGTGACGTCGGCGTTGGCCGCGACGATGAGCAGCGACTGCCTGCCGCCGTCCAGGTCCGCTCGCCATGCCCGGTGCGCGGCGTCGCGGATCGTCTCGCGGCTGCCCTCGCTGACCCACCCCCGGTCGAAGTAGTAGTCCAGCCCTGCCGGGTTCGACTCGTGCAGGAGGAGCGAGGCCGCGCCCTGCTCGCGGTCGTGGAATCGGACGACTTGGCGCAGGCGCAGCGCCCCGTTGAGGTGCGCGAACCATCTGATCGCGCCCCCGGCCTCCACGGCGGATAGCTGCCGGTCGTCGCCGACGAGGCGGACGTCGGCGCCGCGCTGCAGGGCGTAGCGCACGACGTCGTAGAGGGTGTGGGTGCCCGCCATCGAGATCTCGTCGATGATCAGCACGTCGCCCCGCCGGAACGGGAATGCTTTCTCCACCACGCCGATCGCCTGCGCGGTGGTGACTTGGTGCAGGGTGTGCGGACGGGCGTCAATGGCCGTGGCGAGCTCGTGCGCGGCCCGCGCGCTGGGGCCGAAAGCGAAAACTCGGCCGCCCTCGGCGCGCACGGCCTCGGCGTATACCCGCATCGAGCTGGTCTTGCCGGTGCCCGCCGGGGCGTAGAGCAACTGCACCCGACGCCCCGACAGGGCGAAGGTCATGACTGCGGCCCGTTGCCGGAAGCTGAGCCTGGGGGCTTCGCCCAGCACCCGGTTGACGGTGGCGGGTTGGAGCTTGCGGCCGTCGCCCAGCTGTCCCCAGCCGGCCAGCGCCGACTCCTCGCGCAGGGTCCGGTCGGTGGTGTAGCGGCCGGAGTTGTGCTCGACGAAGACGGACTCGCCGGACCTGCGCCGTAGCGCGGCGGGCTCGTCGACGAGCGAGGGCGGGGTGAGCGCGATGAGGTCCTCGGAGGCCAGGACCGCGCCCACCACGTCCCCGATGACCGCGTCCCGGGCGCCGGGGGCGACGCGCAGGTGCGCGGTCTGCCGGTGCGCCTCGGCTTCGAGGTGCCAGCGGTTGAAATGGGCGTAGTGGTCGGAGACCACGGCCACCGTGGCCTCGGCGAGCGCCGGGATGTCGAGTTCGGCGACGGGTTCGGGTTCCGCGCCGAACACCCGCCGCCCGAGCTCGGCGACCATCGCGGGGTCGACCATCTTCTCCGCTTCGCCGCGCCAGCGCCGCAGGTGCTCGACGAAGGTTCTGGGCGGCTGCTTCGCCGACCGGGTGGCGTACTGGGCGCGCCGGGAGATCTCGAGGACCTCCTTCGGCGACGGCTCGTGCCCGTGCTCGCGGCGGAACCTGGCGATCTGCCGCGCCCGCTCCTGCTCGACCTGGGACGCGCGCCGGGAAAACCCGGCCAGCAGGTCATCCGGCACGCCGTCGAGTTCCCAGACCGGGCGCTTGAGGTCGATGCCCTCGTGCGGGCGCTCGGTCCAGGACGCCCCGTGCTCCCGGGCAAGGTCGCGGACACGGGAGTTGTAGAACTCGCTCATGGTGACCGTGGCCGCGTAGATGGTTCGCCCATCGATCGCGGTCCACTTGCCGTCCGGGCCTTGGACCTTCGCGCTGATGAGCACATGGGTGTGCAGGTGCGGGTCACCCGCCCGCGAGTCCCAGTGGTCGAACGCCGCCGCGGTGATGCCCCGGGTGTCGTGCTGGGTGTAGCCGCCGTCGCCGCGGCGGGTGTAGGCGACGTTGTCCTCCAGGTAGGACACCGTGTCCCGCACGGCCTGGCGGTGGATGCTCGTCGCCAGCTCGCGGGCGGGCTTGTCGCCCAGCGCCATGAGCAGGCTGAACCCCTTGGTCGGCGCGATCACCAGCTCGTAGCCCGAGGTCGCCGACTTGAGCGCCCGCTTCTGCTCGGCCAGCCACGCCGTCAACTCCTCGCCGGAGGGCGCACGCCCCTCGTGCGCGTCGGCGTAGGCGCGCTCCTGCACCTCACGGCGGAGACCGGCGCGGGTGTCGTCGTCGATCGGAGCGCCGGGCGGGCGACCGTTGTCGAGGTTGTGCTGCTTGTAGGCGGCGATGACGTCGCTGCGCAGCTGATCGAGGGCGTTGTACTGGTAGAAGCGGCGCCCCAACCGGGTCGCTTCCAGTGCTTCTTTCTCGCTGTGCCCGGCGGCGATCAGCTCGGCTTGGATGCGGTCGGCGTCGGGATGCCTGCCTTCGCCGAACAGCGCCTGGATCTGCGCGGCACTGACCTGTCCGTGCACCCCGAGTTCAGCGGCTCCGCGACCGAGCCACTCGCCCGGCGGGTAGCCGTGGCCGAAGTAGTAGTCGGCCAAAGACTCGCCCGGCTCCAGCTCGCGATCCGCGCACGCCACCGACCCGGTCAGGTACTCGTACCCGCCGGGGGTCAGTTTGCGGACGGTGATCACCGTGCAGCGTTCCTCCATTTGCGACCGCCGGTTCCACGCTAAGTGGGCGGTGGCACCGGCTACGGCGAACACTCAAACGATTCAGGACCGGCGCGCATGGCTTATGCAAGAGGTGCTGTGTGTTTTGAAGGTGAGCGGAGAGGGGCGGCCCGGCAGGGCGGGCGGGGCTGGTGGGCGGGGTTGGTTGGCTCGGGTGGGTGCTCGGGTGGCGTGGGGGGTGGGCTGGGGTGGTGGCGTGCGAGGTAGAGCCCCCAGGGGTCCCTGGGGGCTCTACCTCTCGTTCGGGGTGGTCGTCCCCGGTTCGATCAGGCTGCGGCTGCCAGCTCCAGCGGGGCGGCGGCTGCCGGCTCCTCGGTGGTGGCGGGTGCTTCCTGTTCGGGGGCAAGGTGGGCGGCGACGAACGTGACCACCGCGTCGCGGGCTTCGGGGCTGGGGGCGTGCTTCCACTCCGCCCGGAGGATGGCCCGTACGGCGTCGTCTCCCTCGCAGGCCCATGCGTTGAACAGGTACCAGCAACGCGCCCGACTGGTGTGGGTGTCGGTGTGACCGGTGGGCAGGGGCGCGACGCCCCGGCGGCCGTTCTCCCGGCACTGGGCGCACAGGCCGTCGTCACCCCGTCCGGCCCTGACGCGGGCGGTGTCGAGGTCGTACCTACCTCGGCCGATAGTGCAGGTCAGGCACAGGTACGGCGTGTCCATGCCGTACAGGGCGGCCCGGTCGAAGTCCACACCGCTCGCGTAGACCTGCTCTTCTGCGGCGCGGTCGTCGCGGTCGGGGATCTGCTCGCCCTCGGCGACTCCGGCGCGCTCTGCCTGGTAGCTGTGGACTTCTGCCTCCGCCCTCATCTTGCGGCGGGTGCGGCGGGCTTTGCGGCCGTTGGGCTTCTGCGTGGTGACCACGCGCGAGGCCCGGGGCGTGCTGGTGGTGTAGCGGCGGGTGCTGCCGGATTTGCCCCTCGGGCGGTGCCTGATCTCGCCGTCCTCGGGCAGGCACGCGCGGATGATTGCGCAGTCCCTGCCCGCGTCCTCGGGGGCACGGTCCATCCAGCCCCGAAGAATGTCTGCGGCGGTGTAAGGGCGGTGTTCCAAGACGTCCGCGATCTTGCGCAGGAGCCACAGGTCTCGCAGGTCGGCCTTGTCGAGCAGCTTGCGGCCGAGTGCGCGCGCTCGGCGGATGCGGCCGGCCTTCAACTCGGCGGTGATCTCGTCGAGCACGTCCGGAATTGTCATCACGACAGAAGTCATGGGAATCCTCACTGATGATTCTTTGTGGTCGACCAGGTTTGGCGTCCCGGTCTGTCTTACAAGACGATCCTATCGCCGAATTGCTTTCGAGACAAGTTTTCAAGGCTATTTTCGTGCGCTTTTTCTGGGATCTGCTTCACATGCGAACAAGGGCTTCTGACCAGCGCTTTTGAGGTCGCGAGGTGCGCCTGCGACGTAAACCGACCCCCGGCTTTATTTGTCGGCATCCGTTTTTCTTCCCGACCCCCTGTGCCTGTTAATCCTTGTGTCGCAGCAGTCGGGTCAAGGAAATATTTAGGAAGTTTTCGACGTAGGAGAAAAGTTTTTAAATATTTCCTTGAGGCGGCTGTGGCGACATAAGACAATGGAAAAACAGGGGCCTGAGGTGACCACTGCACGCGCATGGGTGAGGCGCGCGGCGGTCGGGCAGGCCGACTGTGTCGCGCGTTCGGTGAAGGCATGGCGCGATGCTGGGCGTCATGGTCTGCGGTTGTGGCAGGCAGCGAGGCCGGACCGGGTAGACTGACGGGGTCGGTCGGGGTTACTGATGCCCTGTGGGCCGACATGGTTTGACCGCATTTTTGGCGAATCCGCCGCTTGCGGTGGAAAGCCCCTCGGGGCTTGTGTGGTCGAGCACCGAAGGCGTGTCCTGCTGTTGTGGGGCACGCCTTCGCCGTTGCCGGGGGTTTCGTGCGGGCAGGCTCGTGGTGCCTCGTTGCGGCTAGCGTGGGTGGTGGGGGTCGACGGAGCACGAGTTACGGGGGTGACATGGTCGAGTCGACGAAGCCGACGCGCCGAGGGCGTCGGTCGACGCGGGTGAGCCGCGAGCTGGAGGCGGCGCGGGCCCGGTACGCCTCGCAGTTGGCGCTGCAGCGCGACCGGGAGGCCGCGGTGGTGGCCGGGCTGGGCGCCTACTTTGATGCCGGGCAGAAGATCGTGGCGGCGGAGGCGGAGTGCGAGGAGCGGGTCCGGCCGTTGGAGCGGGCCATCGCGGAGCTGCGGGAGAAGCGGGATCGGGTGGTGGCCGAGCAGGAGGCGGAGCAGGCCAGGGCCGCGCTGTCCATTCACGAGTCGGACCGCACCGTCGAGCAGGTCGGCGAGCTGCTCGAGTTGAGTGAGAAGGCGGCGCGGAAGTTGATCGGCGAAGGTCGGCAGGCGGCAGGACGCGACGAGCCCGCGGCACAGGTCGCCTCGCGCGAGAGCGCCTCCACACCGGTGCCGGAAGCGGACGGGCCGGAGGCGGTGGCTGATGCGCCTGCCCCATCTGGCGGGGTCGACGGGATGGGCCCGACGTCGTCCCCAGCTTGGGCGGGCTGACGAGCGAAAGACAAGGGAGGGGCGGGCCGGCGGCCCGCCCCTCCCTTGGTTGCCGGCGTCAGCGTCGGGCGGCCGTCGCGCCGTGGTCGACGGTGGAGCGGCGGGGGGCCGGGGTGACGGTGCCGTTGCGGGTCGCGCGAAACCAGCGGAGCCAGGTGAAGCAGGCGATGAGCCAGCCGATCGCCATCAGCAGGAGCACGACCCAGGCGATGTCTTCGAGGTAGCTGATGGTGACGGTGAGCGGGGTGAGGACGGCTCCGGCGGCGGCGCCCCGGAGTGCCCGGCGTCGGGTGATCCGGGGGAAGAGCCACTGGCGGGTGAGCACGACCGCGCCCGCGGTGAGAGCTGCTCCCAGCAGCATCAGGCCGGGCAGCGCTTGCGGCCAGTGGCTGGTGGGTGCGAACACTCGGCCGGTGACCACGGCGATGAGTCCGGCTGCGGCTGCTCCGGCGTAGCTGCCCATGCCGGCTGCGCCGATCCATCGGAAGAAGATGACGAGATGGCTGCTCCTCATGTCTTCCGAGGGTAGTGCAGGGGTACGACGATTTCCGGCAGGTTTGCCCAGGTCCCGGGTACCGCCTGGCTGCCGGGGCCCGCGCGTCGCAGGGCCGCGGCGAGCTGGTTGCGCGCCGGGGTGCGGGCGACCGGGGGCGCTCATCAGCCCGCGTCCAGGGTGGCCAGGGTCTGGTGCGCTCGCGTGCGCAGGTCCGCCGCGGCGGCGGCGGGGTCGCGCAGGGCGAAGCGGAACCACGCGAGGTCGCGGTGCCAGTCCTCGCGGCAGAGCGGGCACTCGATCCGGCGCACCGGGCCGCCGGGCTCGTACTGGAACGAGTAGCCGCGGTGGCCGTCGCAGGCGTCGCGGAAGCGGCGCCAGAACCGGCACAGCGGGCACGCGCTGTCCTCCACGCTCCTGGCGGCGGGAGGTGGAGAGGCGGGTGGCCTGCCTCGGGTCGGTGCGGGCCCGAAGAACATTCCGTACCGAAGCCCGCCGAAGTTTACGGCGAGGTCGTGCTCGTCGGTGCCGGGAGGAAAGGAACGCACGGAAACGACCTCCTGCGCGGGTGTGCGGGGCAGGCCCGCGACCGGGCGCGGCTGCCGGGGGCAGGCAGCGCGCCCGGTCGCGGGGTGAGCGGGCGGCAGCGCCGTGGGGGTCGGCGCGCGCCTCGCTCCGCCAGAGAGACAGCGGGTGGAACCGGCGGGCTGGCCGGGACGCGGGTCCGGCCAGCCCGCCGGGCGGGGCTTAGCTGACGGCGGCCAACTCGGGCTTGGCCGAGGGCAGGGACGCCCACGGGTCCTCGGCGACCGCGGTCCTGGTCGCGCCGTTGGTGCGGGAGACCTTGGTGACCTCGGCGGTGGCGAAGGTCAGCGACGCGCCGATCTCGGTCACGTCGAGCTCGTAGCCGGTGCGCTTCTCGCCCTCGCGGGTCGTGTAGCTGGTCTGCCGGAGGTTGCCCTGGACGATGACGCGGGTGCCGCGGGTCAGCGACTCGGCCACGTTCTCCGCGACCTGGCGCCAGACGGTGCAGCGCAGGAACAGCGCCTCGCCGTCGCGCCATTCGTTGCTCTGCCGGTCGAAGGTGCGCGGGGTGGACGCGACGGTGAAGTTGGCGACGGCCACTCCGGACTGGGTGAAGCGCAGCTCCGGGTCGGCGGTCAGGTTGCCGACGACGGTGATGGTGGTCTCTCCGGCCATGGTGGACTCCTTCGTGATGTGGTTGCCGAGCACCGTCCCCCGCCCTGCCGAAGCAGAGCGGGGGCGGCCCCGGGGGGCTGTCGATCTGCGGAGCGCCGGATCAGCCCGTGTCAGGGCCGAAGGGCGGCGGGGGTTCCGGCCGTCTTTTTGGCCGGGTTCATCGGCGCGAACCCTGGCGGGCTGATACGGTCGGAGCAGGTCGGCGGGCCCCCGGGGTTGTCCCCGATCCCTCTTCCCCCGTCCCATCCCGCTCTTGCTCTTTCCACCCGGCTCCGGGTGGAGGCGTGTGGTCATGGCCGCTCGGTGTCGGGAGGCGGCGCCTGCTCGTCGGGGCGCGAGTCGGGAGCCTCGGCGGGGCCTGGTTCGACTCGATCGGCCGGCCACTCGGCGAAGTAGCGGTGGACCAGTTCGTCGACGACGTCCTGTCCCTGGCCTGACCGGACCCACGCGTCGATTTGGTTGCCTGGGGCCAAGGCGGTGCCGTCGGAGTAGCAGGTGGCTCCGCCGAGGAACAGGCAGTCCTGGTGCGTGGTGGTCATCGCGCGGGGTGTGCGGGAGTGGTACTGGATCGACGTGCCGCCGATGGGGGTGTCGATGAGGTCGGGACGCAGCCGCAGCTCGACCGCCCCGGAGGGGCCGTCGATGACCATGCTCACGGCGGGGGACGGGACCCATTCCCTCGTCCACAGCCGCAGCGGTGCCGGGACGACGAAGTAGGGCCGATCGGGGATGTCCTCGGGCATGGGGGTCTCCCTTGTGTAGTCGGATCAGGAGGTGCTGAGGGCTCTGGCCGCGTCAGTTGCGGTCTTCGAGCTGTCGGGGGTACCGGCTGCCCGCGGTCATGCCGTCGGTGACGGCGGCGTCGGCTTCATGAGCGGGAATGCGCCGGTGGTGGGCGGCGATGTGCAGGCTGGCGCGGGCGTCGTCGTCGGTGAACTCGCCGCCCGCGACCAGACGCCCGAGGGTGTAGGCGGCGCGGACGAGGGCGTCGTGAGCGGTGCGCGGCGGGGCGTGTGCCACTCCGGCGCAGACGGTCTCCAAGTACCGCCGGCGTCGGATGTCCGAGAGCGGGGTGGTCGGGGCGAGCGGTTCCGGTTCAGGCTCGGGCCGCAGGGGCGGGGCGACCTTGTCCGCCACCCATGCAGGCAGCGGCTCGATCGGTCCGCGGTGGGCGACGGTGTAGCTGCCGTTGCGGCGTAACGATCCTGGGGCGACGACCAGTCCGCCTTGTCCGCGGCTGTCGATGCGCCACCCGACGCGTCCGGTCGTGTTGCGCAGCGGGCTGTCGGCGGGGACCCGGAAGTACAGGTGCAGGCCGCCGGTCGGGGTGCGGACGGTGAAGGTGGCCGGGGTGGGCTGCCCGGCTTGCTCGGCGAGTTGGGCGAGGACGTCGCGGCCGTGGCGCGCGCCTGTCCAGGGTTCGGGGGCTTGCTCGCCGTGGGCGGTGTCGAGGTCGAGGACGTAGATGCGGCTGGGACCGCAGGCCACGCCGATGTTGCTCGACGGGGACTCGCTCCACCAGTGTCGGATGAGGTCCGGGTCGGTTGTGGCGCGCTGCTCCCAGCCCAGGTGCCCGGCGGAGCACACCCCGGTGCCGTCGCAGTCGCGCCGACCGTGCAGGGACGGGGTCTTCGACCGCGGCCACAGCGGGAAGACAGCCATCCCGCGGCGGGCGGCGGCCAGGGCGTGGCCCATCAGGCGCGGCGGTGCGGTCCGCCGCCAGGTGCGGGCGCGGGCGGCCCGCAATCGCACCTGGCCGGAAAGCCTGGCCGTGGTCATGGCCGACCACCGAGGGCCGGGTCGGTGCGGGTGGGTGGAAGGAACCGTGCCAGCGGTGCGGGGAGCGCGTCGTGCGGAGCGGGGCCCAGCCGCCTGCCGAGGTGCAGGTACACGAGGAAAGCCAAGTATGGCAACGTGGGCGGGTAGGTGTGCAGCCCACCGCGGGGGCGGACGCCGTCGACGGCAAGCTCCCAGTGGTCGCCGCGCGGTCCGAAGGGCCAGTTCTCCGTACGGGACACGACGGTGACGACGTCCCCGCGTTCGTCGCGAAGAGTGACCGTGACTTCCTGGCCGACGGGGTTCCTGACGGGGTTCCCGCTGTCCAGCTCCTGGTAGTGCAGCGAGACCGGCGTGCCGCCTAGGCGCTGGTGGAGTTCGACCAGATGCCCGCGTGCCCAGTCGTGCGCCCCGAAACCGCCCAGGGAGCCTGCGGGCGGGATGTTGGTGTCCACGGTGGTGGGCAGGATGTAGCTGCGCTGGTGGTCGTAGGTGGTGATCCACCTGTGCCGGTTGAGTGGCTCGTCGTCGAACGCTGGGAGCGCCGTCATGCGGCCTCCAGGGGAACGGTGGGCGTCGCCGGGGCTCGTCGTGGTTTGTGCACGAGGTGGGCGAGGGCGGTGCCCATGCCGAGCACGGCGACGGGCAGGACGGCGACGGCGGCGGTGATCGGCCACGGGGCGCGGGTGATCCCGGCGGCGGCCATGAGGTGGTAGGCGATCTGCCCGGCTGAGCCGAGGACGAGGGAGACCACCGCGGACACGGCGGCGAAGCGCCGGGCTTGCGGGGTCTGGGCGCTGCCGCCGAGCCAGACGAGCATGGCGTAGGCGGCGTAGACCTCCAGGCCGACGGGCAGGGTGATGGCCAGGTCGAGGGTGACCTGGTCGAGCAGGCCGGGCAACAGGTTGACCGGCCCGAACCCGGCCATCCTGCCCAGCTCCACCCAGCCGCCCCAGATCGCCACACCGGCGGGGGCGGCCATGAACAGCAGCGGCCAGCGGGCAACGCCCCGCTCCGGGACGGGGAGGATCGGCGCGATCGGCGGCTCCTGCGTCGTTTCCTGCGCCTCCGGCGGCATCTCCACGGCTGCCTCGGGGGTGACCTCGGGGGCCGCGGCGGGCTTGCTGGGCAGCGATTCGTCCGGGAGGTCCGCTGCGGGTGCCTCGCCGGCGGTCGCGTTGTCGGCACCAGGCGGTTGTCCGGGTTCCGGCGGCCTCTCCTGCTGGGGCGGTTGGTTGGCGGGCGGCGTGAGGCGGATGCCTGCGCGGCGCGGTCCGCGCTGCAGGGGCACCGTCAGCGGCGGGGTGGAGTGCAGGAGGGCTCGGCGCTGCGTCTTCTCGGTGCGGGCGAGGAGGTCGCGCAGGTTCAGCGAGCGCAGGGCGTACTCGGACACCGCGAACTCGCGGGCCAGGGTTCGGCGGCCGGGGACCCGGCCGGTCGCGGCCCGGGTGTCACGGGCGAAGGCGATGATCTTCTCGGTCTTTTCGGGGGTGAGGACAGACGTCACGGCTGGCTCCTCGGGGGTGTGCGCCCGGCGGCGGGCGCGGGGAATGCAGGGATGCACGGCAGGCCCCCGCCACCGGGCGTGAAGCAGGACGGCGGCGGGGACCTGCTGAAGCGGCGTGGGTCAGCTGACCCGGAAGCCGCTGCTCCGGGCTGCGTGGCGGAGGAAGGGCACGATGTCGTCGGCCAGTCGCGCAGGGAGGGGAAAGCCCGTCCTGCGGGCCGCGTCGTAGGCGGCGAGTGCCTCGATGCACTCCGGCGCGGTGACGTGCCAGTGGTCCGCGCTGGACAGCTTGTGGCTGGGGATGCCGGGGACGCGGTCGCGGCCGTGGCTGCCGTGGTCGACCTGGATCGCGCGCAGGGCGCGCAGGTAGGCGCGGGACCGGTCGGTGACGGGCCGCTCGTCGCGGAAGTCCGCGTCGGCGAGGTGGTCGCTGTCGGGGAAGGACGGGAAGGTGGTGGCGTGCGCCATGCCGATGCCGGTCATCGCCGCGCACAGCCGCACGGTCTCGGCGTAGTGGTGGTGGGTGACGGTGCGGCAGGGCTGGGTGCCGCCGACGATGGCCCACTGGTAGGTCACTGCGTGCCTCCTGATCATGGCGGGGCGGGAGCTGGGGTGCTGGGTGCTCGTGGCGCTGATCAGGCAGCGGCCTTGCCGGGCTTGGCGGAGGCGACCGGCGCTGCGGGCTCGCGCTCCTCGTCGTCGACGGCCTCGTTCCCCTCGTGCTCGACGGGGTAGTGGGCGCCGTGGCGGATGCGGTCGCTGATCGCGTCGATCAACTTCGGTGCTCCGGGCACCAGGATGAGGCCGAGCAGCACCATCCCCTCGATGGCCAGGGCTCCCAGCAGCGAGTTCCACATGCGGCTCTCCTTACGTCGTGTCGTCTGCTCCGTTGTGGTGGAGCGCGACCCGGTCGCAGGAGGTGGTGGGGTGGGGCAAGCTGCTTTTCGCTTGCGCCACCCCACCACCTCCTGCAGGGTCGTTGCGGTCCACCACGACGGAGCAGGACCTGAGCGCGCTGCCGTTCCTGCCGTCACACTGGGTGGGCGGTCAGGAAGCGGCCGGGTAAACCAGGCCGTCGTTGACCCACACCCGGGTGTCTTCCGGTCCCGCTGCGGATTCGGGCCAGTCGCACGGGTGCACGACTTCGACGAGCAGGGCGCCGTCCTCGCCGGTGGTCACGATGATCTCCGCGTCAGAAGAGGATCGGACGGCCACGTGGTCGGGTGTCTCGGTCACGGCGAAGGGGTCGTGCTCGGTCTGCTGAGTCGCAGGCTCTGCCTGCCCCGGGTTCACGCCGCCACCGCCTCGTGCAGCAGCTTGCGCAGTTCGTGCGGCGGAAAGCTGGAGGCGATGACCGCGTTCATCAGCTGCGCCAGCATGTGGGCGGGGTCTGCCTCCAGTGCGGCCTCGACGCACAGCCGGGCGAAGGCGCCGTTGCCGTTGTCGTAGGCGGCGAGGGCGGCGAGGGCGGCAGCGCACGCGCGGAACCGGTCGGGCAGCCCGCGGGCGAGGAGGGTCATCACGTGCTCGACAGCGCGACCGTGCCCCTCGACGACCAACGTGGCGCAGACGTTCGGCGCGTCCCGCGCCGTCAGGGCCAGCGCCAGGCGCGGCAGGTCCATCGTCAGGGGTGCGGCGGGGTCGGCGGCGGTCTGTTCGACGAGCCGCACGAGGTCGTTCACGTCCCCGGTGTGGCCGTCCTCGGCCAGGGCGGCGGCCTGGTGACCGCGGGCCCGCAGCACGTCGGCGGGTTCGGGGGCCAGCAACGCGGCCAGCTCATGGATTGAGTCGTGGACGCGCAGGCCCCGCATCGCGAGTTCGGCGCTGAGCAGGGTGGCGGAGGAGTCGGAGGTCGTGCCGTGCAGGGCGGGGTTGTCGTAGCTGGACCAGCGCTGGTTGCCTGTGGTGGCCTGGGCCCAGAGCCCGGCCGCCACGACGACGCCGTTGCCCTCGAGCGCGGAGCGCACCGTCCGGTAGGCGGGCTCGTGGTCTGCCGCGGCCCCGGGGCCGACGACGACCACCATGGCCGTGGCGATGCCGGTTTCGGTGACGGAGTTCAGCGCGTCCAGGATGGTGTCGGGGTCGGTGTCGAGGGGGATGCGCAGGGTGACGCCGAGGCTGTGCTCCGCGGTCACGGTGATCACGACGATGGACTCGTGCGGGTGGAAGCCGAGCACGTTCGGCACCGCGGCGATGAGGCCTTCCGGCGTGCTGATGGACAGGGTGATGGCGTCAGCGGTCATGGTGGGTCTCTCCTGGGCTGTCGTGGAGCAGGCGGGTGGTCGTTGGGGTGCAGGACGGGGACCGCCACCAGCACCGGGGTGCTGGTGGCGGTGAGCAGGGTGTGCGCGGGTGGACGGTCCGGGCGGTCACCCGGCTTTGTCGGCGGGGTGCTGCGGGAGGTGCTCGGCGAGGAAGGCGTTGAGTTTGCGGGCCAGCTCGGCGGGCACGCGGGCGGTGAACTGCGCCCACTGGTGCGAGGTGACCTTGACGCGCGTGCCGCAGTCGTAGTGCCCGACGCGGAACTCGTTGTCGCCCGGGAGGAAGTGGGCTGTGCCCGCGCCGTGGTCGAGCGCGAGGGCGTGCAGCAGGTCGACCCGGGCGGCCTCCTCCTGCCTGGCGAGGTCGGCGTGCCGCTTGGTGGTGTGCTTCTCGGCGCGGTAGTCGGGCAGCAGTCGTCTGGTGATCTCCACGGCGATCTGTCCGGGTGCCCGGGTCGGGGCCACCGTGATCATGTGTTCGTGGGCGTGCCAGGGACGGGTGCGCTGCTCCTGCGGGCTGAAGGTTCCCCGAATCGTCAACCGAGGTTCGGCTGCGGAGGTCAGCGACAGCAGCAGCTTCTCTTCGCCGTCGCCGGTGAGGATGGCGTCGCGGCGGCCGGTGAGGTGGCCGGGGATGGCCGTCCAGCCCTCGCCGAGAGCACGGGCGACGGTGTAACCGAGGGTGTGGACGTCGGTCATGGGGCCAGGTCCTTTCCGAGGTCGAGGTGACCGTCGTCGATGGGGCACCACGAGGACTCCGTCCATCCCGTCCCCGGGTGGAAGTCCTTGCGGGTGAAGTGGAGGGCGTAGGTGTAGCTGCCTTCGTCGTCGGTGGGGGTGTGGTCGGCGCCCGCGTAGAAGGTGCCCTCGCCGTTGTTGTGGACGGGGCCTGGCAGGTGGGAGGCGAGCGCGTCGCGGACGTGGTCGGCGAGGTCGGGTTCATCCTCGGCGCAGTGCACGACCGGTGGCGCGTCGTTGCGGGACTCGAGCAGCTCGGTGCGCGACCACCAGGGGTCGATCCAGCCGTACTGGTAGATGGGCTCGTCGTCCTCGTCGCTGGTGTGGATCGTGCGGGTGCAGGTCACATGGGCGTAGATCGTGGCCATCGGTGCCCTTTCCCAGGAGGGGCTGCCTCCTGCGGACTCGGTGGTGGGCACCCTGCGCGGCGCCGGTGGCGAGGTGGGGGGCAAGCCCGCTCTTCTGGGCTTGCCCCCCACCCGCACCCGGTGCACGCTGCGGGTGCTGCCACCGAATCCCGCAGGGACGCGCGGCTTACGCCGCCCGCTGTTCGATGACGTCGCCGTCACGGTCGACGACCGCGCCGACGGGGAAGACCGCGGCGATGCGCAGCATCTCCAGGGCGGCTTCGCGGGCCCATTGCCGCACCTTCGGGGTGTCGGGCAGCCCGGCGCGCAGCAGGCTGGTCAGGTGGACGGTGACGTAGTCGTCCACGGACATGTCGAGTTCGACGACCTCGGCGGTGGTCGTGGCCCGGCGGGTGTCGAGGCCGGTGAAGGCGCGGCAGTGCCAGCACGTGCTCTGGTCGGCGGGTGGGTGCGCGCAGGCCGCGGTGATGTCGACCAACTCCGGCGGTGAGCAGGTGATGAAGTCGGTGTCGCGCGTCCCCTGGGTGCGGGTGGTCGCGGCGAGGACGGTGACCGTGGGCACGAAGTCCTCCTGGGGTCGGGGCGGGGGTTCGAGCGGGTCAGGGCATGGGGGTCAGGTCGTCGGGGTGCAGGTCCACGAACGTGCGGAAGACGGTGTCGTCGGGCAGTGCTGCCTGGGCGGCGCGTCTCCAGGTGCGGTAGGCCCTGCCCTCCAGGGCAGTGGCCTGGTCCGGGCCGACGAAGAACAGCGCGACCTGCGAAGGCGCGTTGTCGGGCTCGTCATCGACGGTCCTGGTGCCCGGGTCGGCCAGCTGGCCGGTCACGACGACACCCCAGGAGTGCTCGGGCGTGTGGTCGAGGTAGGGGTCGATGTGGTCGCGGTAGTCGACGAGGAAGTCCGAGATCCGACCGTCCGGTCGGATGAGCAGGTCGGTGAGTTCGTCGACGGGGACCGGGATGCGCTTGGTGAACGACCAGGAGAACGACTCCTCCGCATCGACCCGCACCGGTATCTCCACGACACCGCCGTCGTCGGGGCCGGTGGCGGTGATTCGCAGACGCGGGCGGTCCGCCCCGCGCGCCGGTGGTGGCACGCCCTGCAGGGGGTCGGTCACGTGTGTCCGACGCGCAAGGCGCATAGGGCGTTTGATCGCAAATGATCACTACTTTGTGCAGGGGTAAGCGAATCGAGTTGTGCACAAGCGGCGCTATACTAGGTGAACAGCGGTGCCGCCTTCGTAATCAAGGGGAGTTCTCATGGATGATCTTCGCGGTGACAACGAAGAGAAGCGGGAAGCGGCGCGCGAAATTAACTCCCTTGCCGACGCTCGTGGAAGGGCGGGTCTTTCGCAGGAGCAACTGGCCGAATTGGTGAAGGTTGGCAACAACTCTGTCTCACGTTGGGAGCGGGGCACCCAAGATCCAGCCCCTTGGATGCGACCTCGTCTCGCACGCGCATTGAACATCAGCCTAGACGAACTCGGAGACATTCTCGATGAAATGGAGCAAGTCGCCAAAACCGAGATGGGCGAAGCGGCCGTCCTGCTCTACAAGGAGGTAAAGCGACTGCGCAAGGAAGCTGGATTGAGTCAGCCGGAGTTGGCAAGCCGGGTAGGATATACGCGCCAATACGTGTCCCTGGCGGAGCGTCCTAATAAAAACCTTCCTTCGCTGGATTTGATCTGTGCGCTGGACGAAGCGTTGAGCGCCGGCGGCAGGCTGACTTCCCTCCGTGAACGTGCGAAAGAAGAACGTCGGGGTCGTCGCATTGAGGCTACGTGGAAAGCGCCACTTCCGGTGCATCCGATATCTGACAGAAGGCGTCATCATTCGCCTGCAAGCTCGGTTGCGCCCGCTGCTGTTCCTGCCATCATGGAACTACGCGATGCGCTCACTGATTACGGATTCGACGGCGCACGGGCGAGTGAACCCATGGAAATTCGGGATCTCAAGCGGGACTTGAAATTCACCTTTGATTCGTATCAGCAGTCACGCTTCACCATCGCGGCCAGTCGTGTCTGTGCACTTCTGTCAGATGCGAGGACTCTCGCGCGCGAACAAGATGCAGATAGCGGCGAAGTTCACGCCGTGTTGGCGCTCTCGTACCAGGCTGCGGCATCGGTGCTGATCAAATACGGCGAACCGGATCTGGCATGGATCGCATCCGAACGGGGAATGAATGCAGCAGTCAAAGCAGGTGACCTGACAGTTCATGGCTCACTGATGCGTTCTGTGGCGTTCTCGATGTTGGCTACAGGGCGTTTTGAGTCCGCTATGAGGCTAGTCGAATCCGGCGCTCGCTTCCTTGAGCAGGATATCGGCACGAATCGCACCATCTTGTCTGTCTACGGGATGTTGTTCCTAGCGGGTGCTATGGCGGCGGCACGCTTCGGTGATGCGGGAAAAACAGCCGAATACCTGGAAGAAGCGGACAGCATGGCGTGGCGTTTGGGTCACGATGCAAACGACCTCTGGACCGCTTTCGGCCCGACGAATGTCGCAATACATCGCGTCAACACGGCGGCAGAATTGGGCGACATGGACGCCGTTCTAAGCTCCACCGTCCCCGTGCTTGCGTCGTCAATTCCGGTTGAGCGCAAGGTTAGGTATCTCTTGGATGTCGCCAGGGCTCACGCGCTGACCGGCAACCGGAATGAGGCATTGACCACGGTCATCAAGGCTGAAAGAATGGCACCCGAGCAGGTGCGGCAGCATCACTTGACGGAAAAGGTTGTCACAGCGATGGTTGAAGGATCGCCAGGAAAGCCGAGTGTCGAACTCGAAAAATTGTCGCAGCGTCTCAACCTTGCGGTAGCGTTTTAATGGATACTCCGGCAGACAGCTTCGCAACACCGCGCCTCGCGGCGGGCGCGCTTTTTGTACGCAATGATCAGGTGCTATTGGTGCGCAAGACCTACGGCAACCGGTGGGACATTCCGGGGGGATACGTGGACAGAGGGGAGTCGCCCGCCGCCGCATGCGAACGGGAAGTGCGTGAAGAACTGGGGCTGAACAGAACGGTTCACCGTCTATTGGTTCACGACTGGGCGCCGAATGAATCCGAAGGTGACAAAGTGCTTTATGTGTTTGACTGCGGCGAACTGGGAGAAGATGAAAACGAGATTAGGGTAGACGGTGTCGAAATTGACGTGACCGAATGGGTGTCGGTCAACGATCTCGGCGACTACCTCATCCCTCGACTTGAGCGTAGAATTGCGCAGGCGTACCGCGCATACCAGTGCGACGTGGTCTTGTACCTCGAACACGGTCGACCACGATTCTTGCCATGAAGTTGTTCTACTGGCGCGATGGTGTCATCAATATTGACAGGTGTGCGCGCGTCGCCGTGCAGACACAGGTAGTCGCGCACACCGAGGGCCACCGCGGGCTGGTCGGGGTAGATGCCCCGGACGCGGTCCGGACGCGCGAGCGCGGCCAGGGCGACGTGCGCGGAGGTCCCGCGGTAGGTGACGCCGTAGGCGTCGGTGAACTCGTAGTCGGCGCCTGCGGTGATGCCGAGCGCCGCGGCGATCTCGGCGGGGTCGATGTCCAGGCGCGGGTCTCGCGGGGTCGAGCCGGTCACTGTGCCTCCTCGGCGGCGAGGACCAGTGGCGTGTCCAGGCCGATGTCGGTGACGAGGTCGCGCTGGATGGCCGCGTCGTCCAGGACGGCTTCCAACGCCAGGTGGATTCCGCGCTTGCGGGTGACTCGGGAGCCGAACCCGTGGACGAAGTAAGGCTGCCCTTCGGGGCCGAAGTGGGCGTCCTGCGCCCAGTGGCGCTCGCCGACCAGCCGAGACAGGAAGTAGACCTCTGGCTGGGGCGCACCAGGCAGGAGCAGGTGCAGTTGCGCGTTGAGGCCGACGACACGACCGAAGATGTCGTTGCGCTCCTCGCGGGCGATGGTGACCACGGAGGCGGCCACGGGCCAGGCTTGGCCTGTCTCGTCGGGGATCTCCACGGTGCGCGTGGAAATGGGTGTGTCGGACGGGGTGGTCACGGGACTCCAGGGAGTCGGGACGCCGTGGTGCTTGGGCGTGCTGGGTGGGTGCGGGTCAGGCGCTCAGGGCCTCGATCAGCAGGGGGAGGGCACGGCGGGCCTCGGCGAGTGCGTCGTCGAACAGCCCGTGATCGGCGATGACAGCGGCCATCGCCACGCGAGGGTCTTCGTCTTCGCGGAGCCAGGTCTCGATGCCTGCGTCGCCGAGCAGCACGCCCGCCTTGCGCACCTCGACGCGGACGTAGCGGGCCTTGAGCGTGCTGTGCAGGTGTGCGTCTTCGCGGATCTGGTGGAGAGCGAGGTCATGGGCCTGCCCGCGGGCGTAGCCGAGACGCGACAGGTCCGCGCGCCGCTGCGCGAGCGGGTAGGTCGACCGGAAGTGGGCGGTCCTCCCGGCGATGCGGACCGGGACGGTGTCGGCGGCGTCCGCGTGGGTGAACTCGCCGAACTCCCGTAGATCATCGTCGTCGGTGAGTTCGGCCGTAGCGGTGATCACGAGACGGGACAGCGCCGGGTTGTCGAGGGCGAGGGTGATCGCGTCACCTGGGCCGTCCCGGTACTCGACCGGTCGTGTTCCCGCGGTCGCCTCGCGGTAGGCGTCCGCGGCCCGCATTCCGGTGCGGCGCAGCCGGTCGTAGTCGCGCCGCCTGCCCGGCGCTGCGGTGGTCATGCTGCCCGCTTGGACCGGCGGCCCGGTGACGCCGAGGCGGCGTCCCGGGAGGGCAGGTCGGCGAGGAGGGTGAGCCGGCGGCGGGTGGCGGCGGGCATGGTCTCGGGCGCCTCGATGTCGTCGAAGTCGGTGGTGACGATCTCCAGCGAGGGCACCTGGTCGTGCCAGTCGTCGCGGTGGAAGGAGGTGTCGATGCCGCAGTTGGCTTCCAGGGCGATACCGGTCGCGGCGGCGAACTTGGCGTGCTCGGTGTCCCCGTCGTCGGCGACGAACTGGCGCACGCCCGAGTAGGAGAACGGTGCGGAGACCTGGGGGATGAGGAAGACGGCCCGGTCGGCGACGAGGCGGGCGAGGGAGAGGGCGTGGTACTCGAACCTGCGCCCCCGGTAGCCGCCCGGGGCATTGCCGGAGCGGGGGATGGCCCCGTAGGGTGGGTTGGAGATCGCGCAGTCGAACCGACCCAGCTCGTCGAGCATGTTCGGGATGGCCATGATGTCCGCGCAGATCCAGCTCGCCTCGGGCAGGACCCGACGGCCGACCCGCACGTAGAGCGGGTTGCGCTCGATGCACACGATTTCCCGTCCCGGGCCGGGCCAGTGCCCCCACAGGTCGCGGGCGTGGAAGGCCAACCGGCCGATGCCCGCGCACAGGTCGATGATGCGGTCGCCGGAGAACTCCAAGGACATGTCACGGGCCAGCCCGGCGGGAGCGAAGTACGCCCGGTCGGACGCGGAGCGGGTGGTGGCGGACGCCCGCCAGTGGTCGAGGACAAAGGCACGCTCGTCCTCGGTGAGATCACGATCGAGGTCGACCAGTTGGCACGCCTGGGCGTGCAGCTTCTCCTGGTCCCTGGTCAGCGGGGGCACCGTAATCCTTCCGGAAGTGGGCACAGTGGGATGCGCTCGATCGGGTTGCGGATCGGTCCTGCGGTGGATGTGCGCGACGGGCGTAAGCGCGGGACGGGGGCCAAGCCGCGTCCTGCGGCTTGGCCCCCGTCTTCCCAGCGCTGGCACCGTGTGCGGGCGAGAACCAGCAGCGCTGTGCGCTGGCGCCCGGGGTGCGAACGGGTCAGTAGTCGAAGGTGTAGACCTTGCCGCCCGCCCACTCGACGGGCAGCCCCGCCTCACGCAGGCGGGCGACCGTCTCTGCGGCGCGGTTTTCCTGGATGAGGTCGATGAGGCGGGTGAACCAGTCCTGAAAGGAGGTGTCGAACGACGCGGCCTCGCCCTCGACCCCGACTCCGGTCACGACGCATGTGCCGTGGATGACGGGCAGGTTCTCGGGGTGGGCCAGCAGCCTCCGCGCGCTGTCACGCTCGGCGTCGCCTGCCGCGTAGTCCCCGGTGCTGACCGACTCGATGAGCTGGTGCACGAAGCGTGTCGCCCCGAGGTTCACGGGCTCGGTGGCAGCGGCGTCGACGCCGAGCCAGACCTGCACGTGCTCGAGCACGACGAGCCGGCGCAGGTTCGCGGTGCCCACCCGGGCGGCGATCTCCCGCTCGGCGTCGACTTCGCTGATGTCGACCGGCTCGCCGCTGGTGAGCCGGATCTCCATGACGGTCATGGCCCCGCGCTCGGAGGTCATCCACTCGGGCCGGGTGTGGTCGCCATCGGAGGTCCAGTTGGCTGCGCCCTGGGGCTGCTCGGACGCGGGGGTGTTGTCGGTCTCGGAGTCGTCGGGCATGTGATAGCTCCCTGGGAGGTGTCTGAGGGAAGGGCACTAGGTGGGCAGCAGGAGCCCTACGCCCCGCGCTGGCGGGTAGGGCTGAGGGGTTCAGGCAGCGAGGGCGAGCTGGCCCGGCGGGATGTAGGCGCACTCGACTTCCTCGCCGTGGTGACGGCCGGAGCACTCGATCGTGCCCAGCACGCGCTCGGGGTCGGCGAGCTTGCTGCGGGCGTCGGACTCGTAGTCGTCGATGGTGGTCCGCAACACCGCCTCGTAGTGCCCGCTGACCTCGGTGAACTCCTGCAGATACGGGAACCCGGCCTTGATCCACATGCGCGTGTAGAGGCCGAAGGCGGCCGAGGTGAGCTTGATTTCTTTGCTCACCTGGCCCACCACGCAGCAGATCTCGGCGGCGGTGGCGGTCCGGGTGTCCTCCCCGCTAGCGACGCGGTCGAGCAGCTCGCGGCAGTGCGAGCGGTAGACGAACTCGGTGCTGGATCGGGTGAGGTTGTCCCCGGGGCGCAGCAGGGTGAAGCTGTGGAAGAGGAGGTCGGCGGCTTGGGGGAAGCGGGCGCGGGCCGCGACGATCTCGTCCTCACCCCACTCCATGCACTCGAACAAGCCGCCGAAGTCGAAACCGAACATCTTGCTGGCCAGGGCGGTCATGTCCGCTTGGCGCTGCTCGCTGATCTCGTTCCCGGCCTCGGTGAGCAGGACGAGGTCGACCGAAGTCATGAGGAATCCCTTTCGGGTCGGGGAAGTCGGCGCCCCGCACCCGGGGCGAGTGGTCCGCGCCCTGGGCGGTGGGCGCGCACGCCTGGCCCCGGTGGCGGAGCCGGGGGCAAGCCCCGCCCTTTGGGCTTGCCCCCGTCCCGCCAGTGGGGCAGGTTGCGGCTCGACCACCGCTTGGGCGCTGCTGCCGCTCTCCGGCCCGCGGCAGCCCTCGTCCCCTGCTGGTCAGCTGGTCATTTCTCTACGGGCTTTTCGTCGTCCTGCGGCTGGACCTGCTCGACTGCCCCGCACAACCACGCCTCGAACGGGTTCGGCTTGAACCCGCCTGCGCTGATGTGTTGCCGCCAGTCGGCGAGCTGCTCTGCGGTGAGCTCGCCCGTGACCTGCGTCCACGAGCCTTTGCCGCGCTCGAACACCGCCCACACCGTTCCCCATGCCCCGGTGCTGGCGAGGATGGCTCGGCTGCCCCGGACAGCCGGTCCGCCCGACCTCGCCGGGGCCAGCTCCACGTTGGGGAAGTACTGCTCAACGGAGATCTCGCCCGGCCCCTGCGGGGTCTGCACCGAATAGGACGTCATCTTTGCTCCTCTGTGGACATTCGTGTGGATCGGTGGTGCAGCCGCGGCAGCCGCGGCAGCCGCTGTCGAGGTCGGCCGCGTCGCGCGCCGCCGACGTGGGTGAGGCCGGTTGGGCGAGGAGGTAGGCGCGCACACTGGAGAAGCCGACGCGGTCGGCGTGGGTGATCGGTTGTCCGGTCGCGGCGTCGTGGAAGTCAGCGCGGGCGCGCGGGTCGCAGTGCACCCGGGCAACTCGGGTCGCGCCTGGGTCGGGTTCGGCGATCAGGCCGACCGCGTAGGCGCACACGGCTCGGACCTGGCTCTGTTGGACCTTTTGCGCGCAGCGGGGTTGGACTCGGAACTGAACGTCGGTGAGCACGAGGTCCTCGACGTAGGTGATGACCCGGGTGGTGCGCGGGTCGCAGACAGCGAGTCGGCGCAGGTGGAGGTTGACGTGGACCCGGACTCGCTGTCCTGGGCGGATCAAGGTGGTCATGGTGGTCTCCGCGCGCGGATGAGCGGGCTTCGCGCGGGCCGCGAACGGTTAGCCGGGGCGGCTGGTGTCGGTGTGCAGGCTGGCCAGGGCGAGGACATCGTCGATGGTCTCGATGAGCTGCGCCGCCTTGGTGCGGAGCAGGTCGTGGCACCCCTGGGAGGTGGCGGAGGTGACCGGACCGGGGACGGCGCCGACCGGTTTGCCCAGGCGCTTGGCCGTGGTGGCGGTGTTGCGGCTGCCGCTGCGCGTGCCTGCTTCGACGACGACCGTGGCGGACGCCAGCGCCGCGATCAGCCGGTTCCGGACCAAAAACCTGTGCTTGGCAGGCAGTGTGCCCGGGGCGTACTCGCTCACGATCGCGCCTTCCTTGGCGATCTGGTCGAGCAGGGCAGTGTGCGCGGCCGGGTAGCTGAGGTCGACGCCGCACGCGAGGACGGCGACGGTCGTCCCGTGGGCTGCCAACGCCCCTCGATGCGCTGCGCCGTCGATGCCGTATGCGGCGCCGGAGACCACGGTCACGGACTCCTCGGCCAGCCCGTACCCGAACTCGGTCGCCACGTGTTCGCCGTACGCCGTGGCGGATCTGGCTCCCACCACCGACACCGCGCGCCGGAGCGCGTCGTCCAGCAGCGCGGGGCCGCGTACCCACAAGGCGAGGGGCGCCGCGGTCCACGTCCGGCCTTCCAGGCACGCCAGCTGGTCTGCGGGCCACTCGTCGTCCTCGGGGACGACGAGTCGGGCCCCATATTTATCGGCGGT
This sequence comes from Actinokineospora iranica, assembly GCF_900101685.1. Classification (GTDB taxonomy): domain Bacteria; phylum Actinomycetota; class Actinomycetes; order Mycobacteriales; family Pseudonocardiaceae; genus Actinokineospora; species Actinokineospora iranica. The sequence continues at coordinate 33,012 of NZ_FMZZ01000013.1, read as the reverse complement.
GCGGAAGTCGCGGTCGACCTCGTCAGCGGGAGGCCGGTGGACCAGCTCGCTCCGGATCACGGTGGGGACGTCGTCGTCGCGGCGGATGCGCTCGGCGGCCTCGACCGGGCCGACCAGCTCGACGAACGCGTGCAGGGCAGGTGCGGGAGGCTCCGCGACGCGGAGCAGGTACGCGCGTGCCCGGCGGATCTCCTCCGTGACGGTGCGGGCGTCGGGGGCAGACGGCGTTGTTTGGGGCATGGGAGTCCTTCCTGAGATTCGGACAGGGGCATCGCCGATGAGGGCGGTCTGGGGCGCGTTGCGTAGCGCCCCAGACCGCCGGACGCGGGTTAGGCGGCCTGAGGGACCTCGGTGACCGTGGTGTCTTCGGTGCCGTCGTCGGTCTTGTCGTCCTCGGCGAGGTGGGGCCACACCGCGGCATCGGCGGTGGCGTCGAGGGTGACCTTCTCGATGTGGGAGAGGGGGTAGCCGAGGACCTCGAGCAGCTGGAAGTAGAAGACGGTGTCCCTGGAGGGGCGCCGCCAGGTGAGGTCGGCGTTGCGCTCGGTGGACTGCTGGCTCCAGTGGGCCTCCCCGGCGCCGACGACCTGGGCCAGGCGCACCCACAGGGCCTGGGCGTCGGTGGTGGTCTTGCGGTTGAGCAGGGCGACCAGCGGGTTGCTGTCGCGGTCGAAGCGTCCGCCGCCGGGGTTCTTGATCGAGAGCAGAGTGCAGGCGTAGACGTGCCCGGGTGCGGCGTCGGCGAGGTGGTCGCTGGCCAGGATCGGGGCCAGCGCCAGCCAGTGCTGCAACCGCTTGGGCAGCTTCTTGACGTCGGCCTTGCGCCAGCCCTTGAAGAAGGTGGCCAGCCAGGCGCGGCGGTCGGTCTTGGCGTCGGCCCAGGCGTCGTTGTTCTTCTTGGTCCGGGCCCGCTCGGCCTTCTGCCACTCAGCGCTGCGGGCCGAATGAGGCGTGCGCGCGGCGCTCAACAGGACGTGGCCGTGGGCGAGGTGGTCGGTGCAGACATAAATGGGAGCCAGCTTCGACCAGGAATAGAGGCGGCCGACGTAGGCGGCGTGCCCAGGGCAGTCGACGTGGTCCTCGGCGCGCAGCGTGGTGGCGGAGTCGGACTGGGCGCGCAGGTCGCCCAGCGGTGTGGCGCCCGGGGTGTCGGGGTCGATCACCGTGACCCCGGCGTCGCGCAGGGCGGCCTCCTCGGCCGCGACCTTCATCGACTCCACGGTGTGGTGGCCGTGGGCGGTGTAGTCGGTGCAGTAGTGCTCCAGCTCCACCTCCAGCTCGCGGGTGGCCCGGACGGTGACGGCCCGGCCGGGGCACTGCTCGTGTTCCGCGGGGTCGAGTGGGGTCGGGTCCTGCCCGTCGCACAGCTCGTCCAGCGGCAGCACGTGGCACTCGTCCAGGTCCTGCTCGTCGTCGAGGACCAGGTAGCCGAGTTCCGTCAGCCGGATGGTCTCCTCGGCTTCCACGCGGGCTTGGTCACGGATGCGACGCGCCCTGCCCAGGGCGTGCTCGAACTGCGCGGGGTGGCTCTGCAGGATCTCGACCAGCTGGCTGTGCAGGTCCTCGTCGTCGGCGAAGTCGGCCAGTTCCCCCAGCTCGAACAGGTCGATCTGGGGCAGTGCCTCGGCGGCGTCGGCCGTGCGGGCGCTTTCGGCCACGGCGCGGCCTGCCCGGACGCGGTCGATCGGGCGGCTGAGCTCCGCGGCGATGTCGTCGTCGGCGAGGCCTTCCAGCGCGAGCTGCCGGTAGAGCTCGGCCTCCTCGAGCTGGGTGTAGCCCTCCCGGTGAAGGTTTTCGATCCCCTGGGCGATCAAGGTTTCCCGCCGGGTGCTGCCGGGGGCGTGGACGAGGACGTCGACCAGCAGGTCGGGGTTCTCCAGGTCCTTGACCGCGACCGCCGCGGCCGTGCGGTGGAACCCGACAAGGACGTGCAGAACACCGTCCTGGTCGGGGGTGACGTTGATGATCGAGACCTTGGGGTCGACGCCGTGGCGGGCGATGGAGTCGACCAGGTCGGGGCGCTTGGCGCGGATGTCGCCGACCTGCCTCGAGTTGCCGTCGACCCGCAGGGTGCGCGGGTCGACCCCGTTGGCGATGTAGGGGTAGCTCGCCTCGGCGTCATCCGAGGTGGGTTCGTCAAGGACGGGGGCGATTGCGGTCATCGGTTGCTCCTGCCGACGTGGGGACGATGCGGACCGTTGTCGGGAGTGCGTGGCCGTCCGGCCGCGCGATCTCCCAGAAGGCGGGCGGTGCCCGACCTGGTCCGGTGGTGCGCGGCCTGCTGGGCGGCGGTGGGGTTGGTCTGTCCAGCGCTTTCTGCTGGACAGACCACCCCCACCACCGCATGCTGGCCAGCGCTCACCGGGCGGGGCGGTGCACGCGAGAGCGGTCAGGCAGTGAGTGCGGAGCGGCATCTGTCGAGGCATCCCCCGACCATCGGGCGCGCCGCAGTGGTGTACGCCGAGCACTGCGGGTTCATCTCGACACCTTGACCGCACATCGTCGCTACAGCGTTGAACGGATCGGCCAGCGACCGCAGCACTCACTCTCGACCGACGAACGCCGCCCGCTGGCTCACAGTCCCGGCCGTTCACCTTAACATCTTGATCACGAACGGTAACGAATTTATTGGACGGGGCCGATAGAGTTCGGCGAACGCGAGGAAGTACTTGACCGGGGAGCACGGGTGGCAGAGTTGATCGATCGACGCGAGTTCGGAGTGCTTCAGGGACATCCGAACTTGATCTCGCCTGACGCTCCTCTGGTGCGAGCACTCGCAAGTGCCGGACTGAACGGGCTGGACGAGACCTTCCGCCGGGCGTTGTGGCTGGCGTTAATCGATCTCACCTACCTCTACGAAAATCAACGCTTGCTGCCCGACATGACCAAGTGGCACCTCGAGGCTTTGAGCCGTCTCGGCGCCACCTTCCTCCGACGAATCGCGATGATGGAGGCGTACCAGAGTCCGGCAGCGACCGCCGCTTCGATGAGCACCCACGTCAGCCGTTGCACAGATAGTTTTGCGGAGTGGGCGGCAAATCGCAACTGGTTGGCTAGTTCCGCCACGGTTGGGCGCACGTTCGCCAGGACGACAAAACTGCCACGGAAAGTGATTGCCGACCTGGGCAAGCGGTTGCTCGGCCTTCTATGTCTCGCAGGGAAAGAAGGTGTCGCAGAGCAGTTGATTACGGACCTAGTATCGTTGGTGAACGTTGCTACAACGGTGGTCGATCCCAAGACCATCTTGGCCCGTGAGTTGGCACCCGATGTTCCGTTGTACGAACTCGTTCGTGAGGGCCCCGATCACGCCCCTGTCTTCCAGGCGACAGTGGTCGATGCTCGTGGTCGACGCGGCGAAGGAAGTGGGACGAACAAGAAAATATCGTCGAACGCCGCAGCACAAGACTTCCTCCAAAGGCATTGCCCTCCTCTGATGGCCTCTGGTCAAGACCGAACCGCACCGGCCTCGCCGCCCGTAGCCATCCCCAGGCCTCCCTCACACCTCAGTACGATAGGGCGGCTTCGAGAACTGTTCTCACTGCCGCAGGAGGCTGAGGCGTTGCTCTCCCAAGCACTCATTCACTCGTCGTGGGCATACGAGAACAAGACGCTCGTGGCGTGGTGCAGACAGCGGGACAACTCGGCGTTGGGCTTCGTAGGATCCGAGACTTTGGGCTACGAACATGCGCTCGCGGTCACCCGCAACATCGTGCAGACGCGACCCACCGAGTTCATGTTCCTCAGTATCCAGAATGAGGTATACGAGAGGGCCTTCCAGCAGGCGGAGTTAGCCTCGGGACTGTTACTAGGCAAGGGGCAAGACCAGTCAGGTACGACGATGGAGATCAGCGCCAACTCGTTCCAGGCCTTGATCGGTGCCGTCACCGTTGCCAAAGGTTTCCCGCCTTCGCTAGAGAAGGGCTGGCCTCCCCAGTGGCATTCGATCTGGGCCGCCATCGCATCGGACCGCACCCGAGCGGCCGATCCAACCACGCAACTGGCCATGGTGGCCGCTGTCGTCCCCTTTGAGGTTGACTACGAGGTGGTGAGATCAGGCCCCGATCACGCCTCGGACTTCGAAGCCGTCGCCTCGATCCACTCGCCAGCGCTCAACGTCAGCACGACAGTGCGTGGAGGACCGGAATCCAATAAGGCCAGGGCGAAGCACCGCGTCTCAGCAAGAGTACTCGGCGCTCTCGACAAACTGTCCGACGGGCCCGGAATACGTTCTTTGTCGGAACTGCCAGCGGAAGGCGTCCCGGCATTGGCGCGTTTCCTGCTGGCCCAGCTCGTGGCAGCGGTACCAACTGCAAGCAACCACCTCAAGAAATGGGCCTCTGCAAAACTTTGCGGTCTGCATCTCATCGACGATCGTCGCCGCCTGGCCGAGTGGGCGCGTGAAGCAGACCACTTACTCGGCGATCAACTCGGGCGCCGAGTGGTAGCTCCGGATAGGCTCGCCGATGCGTTCTGCGCCATGAGTGAGATCGACGACTTCGACGCAGTCGACCGGGAGCTGTCGACGGTGCTGGCCATGATTGAAAAGATAGACGACCCGCAGAAGCTGATCCAGGATCACGTCGATCGCGTGGTCCAACTGTGCGATGTCTACCGCTGCATAGGCTCCGACGAACCTGAGGAAAATATTTCGACCCTTGAGGAAGAGTGGCGAATACGATACCGAACTCGACTCGTGATCCCAGACGATCTACCGTCAATCACATTGAGTGGCCGTGAACGTGCCGCATTGGCCGCCGCCGCGGCCGCCCTGCTCGCGTCGCAACCCACCGCGACGGTTAAAGTGCTGCCTGGGTCGGCAGTGCAATTGGCGTTCCGCTCTGAAGGGGCATCTGATCGTACGCGCTTTGAGATGGTGAGTCTCCTGTGGAACACAACGGTGCACACACTCAAGATGACCGGGCAGGAAAAAGGAATAGACGTCCGCATCATCAGGCCTGAGATCCTCACTGGGTCGGGAGTCATCTCCCGAGCTGTGCGAGACGCTATGGTGCCGAAAGCCGACCAATATCGGTCGTCGTTGGCAGACCTGCTGCACGACCTCAAGAACCAACTGGTTGCTGCACGCGTAGCCACCGCGGGCGCTATCGCGGACGAGACGCTGAGTGTAAAGCTCCGACGGGAACTCACCGCGAGTACGCACCTCGATGAGGCTCAAGCAATCGTCCTCCGCCTAAAGGCGACTACCTCGGTTCTTGGCTCCATGACTTGCGGGGACGTTGACCTCGGGACATTTCTGCGCGACTATGCCAGTCGAGTGCTATCCCGGTTACCTCATTCGATCTCGCTGTCCATCCCTGCCGTCGAGCGCTCCGCGCGAGTCGAGATCGGGGCCCCTGCGCTGTTGGCCGTACTAGATAATCTGATTACGAATGCGATCGAGGCCATGGGCGATGGTGGCTCAATCAGCATCGAGTGGACCGCAGACGAGTACGAGGCGGCCGTGGAGGTCGCGGACAACGGACCTGGGCTGCCCGACGAGGTCGCACTCGCATGGGCCCAGCGGAAGCGGATCCACAGTACGAAAGCTGGCGGAAACGGTCTTGGGCTGTGGAGTGCCCAAGCTCTGGTGTCTCGTGCTGGCGGCAGACTGGCGCTGCAGCCGACTGACCGTGGTACATCATGGCTACTGACCCTGCCGCTCGCCGCTGATTTCGGGGGTGAATCGCAGTGAGCAAGCGACTGGCCGGAATTTCCATTCTTGTGGCCGACGATCAGATGGATGTAGTGCGTACACTATGCACCTCCCTGCGTGAGGCTGGGGCTAGTCTACATTTCGTAACGGATGGTCATGCGGCGTTGAGTCATGTATCTATGTGGCCAATCGACCTATTGATTGTTGATCTCAAGATGCCGCCGGGCGAATGGGGCGGCCTGTGGTTGTTGGAACAACTCCAGAACCAGGGGCAGCGTGTTCCCTCTTTTGTGCTTTCCGGCGAGGGGTGGGGGGTGCGTGAAGCCTTCCGTCTCGGGGCGGTAGATTACATCGAGAAGACAGAAGCCGCGCAGGATCTGTTTTCCCGCTGCGCCGAGACGGTGGACAAATTTCAGGTCGAAGCGCTCGACAAGGCAGGCAAGGAACTTCCCACGCCGCTAGCCTACCGATTCGCAAGATACGAATCGACGGCCGATCCCGACAAGAAGCTGCTGGAAGGGCTTCTCGCAGTTGAAGAAATCCTGCGGTTCGGTTCAATAATTGGATTGAGCTCGACGGAGCCGGTGCCACTTCGCGGGATCAACCGTCAGCAGATTTCCTCGCTCAGCATGGGTACCTGGCTTGATCTGTGCATCGCGTTGGCGAATATCCCGACCGCAGACGTCAGTTTCACGCAGTTCTGGTCCTGGCTCGCACCCAAGAAGTCCGACCGAGATTTGGTCAGAAGCCTCGTCCGATTGCGTAACGACATAGCGCATGGTCGCCCGCCGGACCACACCATGAGCGCACTACTCGAGCATCTTCTCCGGCGTTTCACTCACCGAGCACTTGGCCTCTGGCGAGCCGAACTCGCTGTCCCGCAAGCGATGTCCTACAACGGCCACTCTTTCGAGGCGACCTACAGCAGCATCACCGGCCTGGGGCCACCAAAATACGGGACGATCCGCACCACCAAACCGCTCACTACCGGACATCCCGTCCTCCTCAGCCCGACACGACAACCACTCTCACTGACACCGTGGTTGGTCGCCCGCACAGACGAGGCCACGGGATCGGTCCGGTGCCTACAGTTCGACGGCACAGTGCGCAGGCCCGGCTCGGATAACACGGTGCCGTTGCGCTATACCCCAACCGATGGACACCGCGATGATACTCCTACAGACGTCCCGGGAGGTGGTTGTTGGGGTGACCTGGAGCCTTGGGCCGCGGACAGCGGCTAGACGCCCCGGCTTTGACAGCGAGTGGAGTGGTCATGCGCCGGATTCTCGCCCAAGATCTTCCTGCAGTTGGCTCAGGCGGTTGGCGATCGTGCCGTGTCGTTCGGCTTCGTGGTGCCATCCGCGTCGGAGCCGTCTTCTGTAAGTGTTCGCTCGAGGTTGAGTTGTTCCTTGAGGCGTGGGCGTAGTCGGCGGTCGTGAGAAATTTGAGCAGCTGAGGAAGAGGTCGCACTCGCAGAGGCCTTGTTTGGGGGAGGCGGACAGTGAAACGATTTCTGAATTCCACGGGTTGCAATTCACGCCACACGGTTTTCGAAGGTTGTTTGCGACGGATCTGTCAACAATGGGCTTCCAATTCATATCGGAGCCGCTTTGCTCGGGCACGTGAGCCTGCAAACTACGCAAGGGTATGTCGCGGTGTTTAAGGAAGACCTCATCCGGCACGTGCAAGACTTCCTCGGTCGTCGCCGGTCGATGCGACCAACGGAAGAATGCCGCCCAGCGACAGACGAAGAATGGGCAGAGCTCGAGGAACACTTCGACAAGCGAAAGGTGGAACTTGGCTCCTGCGGGCGCCCATATGGGACCGATTGTCCGCATGAGCACGCTTGCCTGTGGTGCCCACAGTTACGTGTAAATCCAAAAATGTTGCCGCGCCTGGATGAATTGGAAGACCGGAAGAAGTGTGCCGCCATCGAAGGCTGGCTGGCGAGATCAAGGGAATCAACCGTACGCTCCAGTGCCTACGCGACAAGCGCGCCGACGCGCTGCGTCTGACTCGGGTTGCTCGCCAGGTCAACCTCGGGATGCCGACCACCACCACATCCGGTTGATCAAGCCGGGCTGGATCGCGGCAGGCGGCAACGACACGCCGGGTGTGCGGTCGACGTACTGCTAGACGCTTCAGCCGGGGGCACGTCACGATGTACTTGCCGCAGGCGAGGAGGAGGTGGAGACGACACGCGCCTGGCGCTGGTGATTTCTCGACCACCGACGACCTATTCCGCTGAGCGGTGCACGGAAGGGGGCGATCGGGTGCAAGATGACAAGCCAGCGGCGGTGTGGAGCCACAGCACCGCCGCTGGGTTCACCCGTGACGACGGCATCGACGACTGAGGAGGTCGGACGTGGATCTGGCGGAACGGCACGCGCTCACCGCTCTCTGCGCCGAATTGGATGAGTTGCGAGCCGAGTGTGCCCGCCAGCCGCACGAGCGGCAGCGTGCTCTGGCACGGCTGGAAGCGGCAGCTCGGGCGCGACTCCCGATCCTGGCCCTGCTCGCCGAGTTGCTGGGATCGAGCCTCGACGAAACCGTGCGCACACTGGCCAGCGGGCTGCCGGGAGCAGGCCCCGGACAGGCCGACGAGGAACGGTTCTGCTGCCCTGACGGTGCCTGTGATCGGGTCTCCCTCACCGCGCCGGCAGGCCCCGTGCCACGGTGCACGGTGACCGGACAGCCGATGAAGCGGCGGTAAGTCAGGTGGGCGGCTTCTTTCAGGAACTGGCGAAGAAACTGGCCGATCAGTGGGTCGCTCTCTTAGTGGTGCCCGGCGCGTTGGTCATGGTCACCGTATGGTGGGCGGTCGAACTGGGGCATGCGCATGCCCTGGACTGGCGTGAGCTGACCGGGGCCGTGTCGGCCGCCGCCTTAGCGATGGGCCGCCAGTCGGGTGGCACACAAGCCGTCGTGATCGTCGCCGTCCTGCTTGCGGCTGGCGGCACCGGACTGGCGGTTCAGTCCCTGGCGGGGATTACCCGAGTGCTCTGGCTTGGCCAGTGGCTGGGCCCGCTCGCGCCGATACGTCGGTGGCGGGTAGGCCGGAGGCATGCCCGCTGGGAGCATTGCGTCGAGCAGCGGCGCGCGCTGGAGCGGGAGCATCCCCATCAGTCTCGCTCGCCCGACCAGCAGCTTCAGATCGATCTCATAGCCGACAAGGCCAACCGGATTGCGTATGCCGAGCCGGGTCGCCCCACCTGGATGGGTGACCGTGTCCATGCCGTCGAGCGCATTGCCCTGCACCGTTACGGCATAGACCTACCGTTCGCCTGGCCGCGGTTGTGGCTGGTGCTTCCTGACACGACCCGTGCGGAGATAACAGCGGCCCACGCGGCGTTTGCTGCCGCCGTCGCCATCGGAACCTGGGCCTGGCCGTATCTGATGCTGGGCATCTTCTGGTGGCCAGCATCAGTGGTGGGTGCGGGAGTCGGTATCACGGGTTGGGCTCGCGCTCGCAGTGCGATGACTGACCTGGCCGCGTTGTCCGAATCTGCGGTCGACCTACACGGCCGAGCGCTGGCGGTCGCCTTCGGCGTCTGCGAACCGGGTGCGGTAGGTCCACTCAGCATCGCCGAAGGCGAACAACTCACCGCTTTGATCCGGAAAGGACGATGAATGCAAGGTCACGAAGGCATCATGCGGCACGACAAGCCCTGGGACGACTAGAGGGGGCTCGGCATGTCGTTCGACGACTTGACGCGGCAAGTGCGATGGCGGCTTGATGCCTACAGGGAAACCCGCGAGGCTGGTGCTGTCATGGATGAAGCGGCCCTGGCCGAGGCCGACAGGCTTTGGCGGGCAGCGCGGACGAGGAGCACAGGGCGCCCGGAATCTGAGGACCGCAGGCGGCTGGCGGTGGCCCACCACGCCTTAGGGTGGCTGTTCTTCTTGCGCACCGTGGCGACGCCACCCCGCCCTGGTCGCCTATGGGACCTCGCTCGGGCCGTCGTGTTCTGCGCTCCGCTGGCCGACGACCCCGGCGCCATCCCCGCCCCGCTGCACGCCCTTATCGGGCCCGACGCCGACATCGACCAGCAAACCGCGCTCGCCTTCGACCTCGTGGAGGATGCGGCCGCCGACACCGACGTGATGCTGGCCGAGGCCGCTATTGTCCTGCTGGCCACCGCCGTGCCAGCCACCCCCGAAGGCCACCCCAGCCGGGCGTGGCATCTGCACGTCCTCGGCCGCGCCCACCTGAGGCGGTTCCAAGGTACCGGCGCGGAGAAGGATCTGGACCGGGCGATTTCGGTGGGTCGGCGGGCGCTGGAGGCCGCTCCCGCTGGCAGCCCGATCCAGGCAGGGTGCCTGGCCCACCTCGGCCGCGCCTGCCTGGTGCGATTCGAGCGCGCGGGCGCGATGACGGACCTGGACCTGGCGGCTGAGCTAACCGAGCGGGCGCTCAACGCAACCTCCGCCGACGACCCGTACCTGGCAACGCTCCTGTCCAACCTCGGTCTCGCCCATCTAAGGCGGTTCGAGCGGCTGGAAACGGCGGCGGATCTGAACCGCGCGATCGAACTGGGTGAGCAGGTGCTCGATGCCACCCCTTCCGGCCATTCCGACCTGGCGTTGCGCCTGGGCTACCTTGGCCGCTCCTATCTGACAAGGTTCCAGCGCATTGGCGGGAAGGAGGACCTTGACAGGTCGATCAGCTTGACTCAGCAGGCCCTCGACGCCACACCAGGCGGCGACCAGTACCGAAACTCGCTCTTGTTCAACCTCCGCGCCGCCCACTGGAAGCGGTTCGAGTACTTCGGTGCCGTGGCGGACGTAGACCAGGTGATCGAGCTGGGTGAGCAGACGCTCGCCACCGCTGACCGCCCCGATCAACCAACACTCCTGTCCGGCCTCAGCACCGCCTACCTGAGGAGGTTCGACCTCGACGGCGCTATGGCGGACGTGGAGCGGGCCATCGAGCTGGGCGAGGAGGCGCTCAACCTCGGTCCCGCAGACGACCCCGGTCAAGCGGCGCTCCTATCGGATCTCGGCCTTGCCCATCTGAGGCGTTTCGAGCGCCTTGGCCGCGTGGCGGATGTGGATCGGGCGGTCGAGCTGATCGAGCAGGCGCTCGCCACCACCCGTGCAGACCATCCCGAACGAACGCGGTGCTTGGCCAACCTTGGCCTCGTGCGCATGCGGCGGTTCGACCGCCTCGGCACTGCGGCGGACTTGGACCGGGCCATCGAGGTGCGCGGGCAGCTCGTCGACGCGGTCGACCCCGATCACCCGTACCGGGCAATACACCTGGCTGACCTCAGCACCGCCTACGGAGAACGGTTTGAGCGTGTCGGCGCGGTAGCGGACCTGGAGCGGGCCATCGAGCTGGGAGAGGAGGCACTCGACGCCACACCTGAGGACCACCCTGAGCGAGCCTCGCTGAGGGCCAACCTCGGCGGCCGCCACCTGGCACGGTTCGAGCATCTTGGCGCGGCACAGGATTTGGACCGGGCGATCGAGTTGACCGAGCAGGCGCTCGAACTCATCCCCGCAGGCCACCCCGATCAACCAGGTCCTTTGATCAACCTCGCCACTGCCCGCTTGAGGCGATTTCGACGTCTTGGTGCGGCGGAGGACTTGGAGCGGGCGATCGGGTTAGGAGAGCAGGCACTGGACACCACGCCTGCGGATCGCCCCGAGCGAGCCTTGTTCATGGCCAACCTTGGCGGCCCCTACCTGGCACGGTTCGAGCGCACCGGCACCATGGCGGACTTGGAGCGGGCGATCGAGCTGACCGAGCAAGCGCTCGAACTCATCCCCGCCGACCACCCCCGCAGCGCGATGTTCCTGAGCAACCTCGGCACCGCCTACCTGAGGCGTTTCCAGCGGTCCGGGCATGACGTCAGCGGGACAACCTTGCGAGCACTTGCCGATCACGTCGTTTCGGCCACAACTGCCCCACCGGCACAGCGCCTCAAAGCTGCACAGAGCCTCGGCCAGTTGGCGTATGCACAGGGCGAACAGGCCACCGCTGTGGAACTGTTCGATGCAGCAGTGGCCATGCTGCCGCTGTCCACGCCCCGCGAGGGCACGTGGACGGATCAGGAGCACATCCTTGGTCAACGGTCAGGATTGGTGGGGGATGCGGTGGCCGCCCACTGCGCACTCAACGATCTCACCGGCGCGGTCGACGCCGCCGAGTCGGGCCGGGGCGTCTTGCTCGCCGCCCAGATGGACGCGCGAACCGACCTCAGCGACCTCAACGACGCCGACCCCGGTCTGGGCAGACAGTTCCAACAGATCCGCGACCAACTCAACGCCCCAGCTGGCAGCGGCCGCGCCGCCGATGCCATCAAGGAGATCGAGACCCGCAAGCGCCTGTGGGCCGAGCACGACGAACTGCTCGCCCAGATCCGCCAGCGCCCCGGCTTCGAACGGTTCCAGCGGCCGCCCCGTCTCGCAGATTTGCAGCCAGCCACAGCTGGCGGCGCGGTAGTTATGGTCAACGCTGGCGGGCTCCGCAGCGACGCGATCATCATCACCAGCGACGCCGAACCCACGGGCATCCCCCTGCCCGGCCTCGACCCCGAGGAGGTATGGGTCCGTGCGCGGGAAATGTTGATAGCCGCGCATGACAGCCGGCTGCTGTCAGGGACGTTGCGCCGACGGCGAGTAGTGGCCGACATCCTCGGCTGGTTGTGGGACGCCATCGTCGAACCCGTGCTCGACGCCCTCCCTGCGGCGGACGACACCGATGAACCGCTGCGGGTGTGGTGGTTGCCTATCGGCCTGCTCGGCCTGTTTCCCTTCCACGCCGCTGGCCACTCCGGCCAACCCGATGCCCTCGATAAGGTCGTGTCCTCGTACACCCCCACTTTGCGCGCCTTGGCCAATACTCGTGCGCGTCCGGCGGCCTCAACCCGGCGGCAGCTCACCGTCGCCCTCACCCGCACCCCCAACCTGCCCGACCTGCCTGGGACCGCCGCCGAGGCTGCCGCCCTGCACGCCATGCACCCCGACACCCCAGCGCTGGCAGACGAAGAAGCCACCACCGCACGTGTCCGCTCCGTCCTACCCACGGCCACCTGGGCGCACTTCGCCTGCCACGCCCACGCCGACCTCGCCACTCCGTCCCGTGGTGGGCTATGCCTGCACGACGACACCCTGCTCCTACCCGACATCATCCGCATGCGGCTCGCCGACGCCGACCTGGCCTACCTGTCCGCCTGCTCCACAGCGCAGGGTGGATGGGACCACGCCGACGAGTCCCTCCACATCGCCTCAGCGTTCCAAATGGCCGGATTCCGGCACGTCATCGCCAGCCTCTGGCCGCTTCACGACCACATCGCGGCCACCGCCGCCTCCGCGTTCTACCACCGCCTGCCCACCCCACCGGCTGCCGATCAGCCCGCTCACGCCCTGCGCCACGTCACCCTGGACCTGCGCGCTGAACACCCCGACCGCCCCGACCTGTGGGCGGCGCTCGTGCACAGCGGCGCATAACTGGACACACACCGCAGACACAGTCCGACCACTGTTGCAGCAACAGCTTCGATAGCCACTCTGGCATGTCGGCTTGCTTGGTGCAGAGAAGCGAGCACCTCCGCGGACCGGCCGACTGCACGAGGGTGCCCCCGTCGAGCATCTCGTGGGCCAACGTCCACGCACCGACGATCTGCAGCCGCGTCGGCGACCTGGTGTCGGACAGGACGTCGACCCCGTCGCCCTCGAAGGGACCACGGCGGGCGACCTGGATGTAGCGCACCCCGGCGGCGGTGATCATCGGCAGCACATGCCGCAAGCCCGTGAAATTGCGTCAGATGCATGACCGACCCCTGAGCGAGCACTGGTCACCGGCGGAACGCTAGCCGCAATACATGGCATGTGCCAGCGTGCTGACCTGCATGTTTTGCGCTTGTCTGTCATCTGATGCAAGATGCGTGCATCCAGTGAAAGGGGGTGTGCGTGTTTGGAAGTGAGGAGCCACCGGGATCGGCTCGACTTGAGCTGGTTGGCGGCGTTGCGTTGCTGCATCCCGAGGATGCGGTGTTGGAGGCGATGCTGTCGGGGTGGGCGAAGCAGCAGCGTGGCGGACGCCGCCTTCAGCCGAAGACGATCAGGGATCGCGAGGCGGTTGTGCGCCGGTTCGTGTTGTTCGCCGAGGAGTATCCCTGGCGGTGGAGCGCTGGTCAGGTGGACGAGTTCATGGCGACCTTGATCGGCGAGGAAGCCAAGGCGGAGTCGACCATTCGTAGCTACCAGGTCGCTCTTCGACAGTTCTGTGACTACATCACCTCCCCCTATTACCGCTGGGCGACGGAGTGCGAGCAGCGGTTCGGAACGCATCCGGTGCAGGTGTGTCACGAGTGGAACACTGCGGCACATCTCGTGGACTTTGAGGCTAACGCGAGTCGGCGGCCGATGACCCGGCAGGAGATCCAGCTGCTGCTGGACTTCGCGGACGAGCGCGTGGAACGAGCGGTGCGACTGGGACGCAAGGGCGCGTTGACGGCCTACCGAGACGCGACAGTGTTCAAGGTGATGTACGGGTGGGGTTTGCGCTGCACCGAGACGTCCAAACTGGACACGGTCGACTTCTATCGCAACCCGAAGGCGCCCGAGCTGGGCCGGTTCGGGTCACTGCATGTGCGCTATGGCAAGCGCACCAAGGGTTCGGCTCCACGTCGTCGGACGGTGGCCAGTGTGATGCCGTGGGCGGTGGAGGCCGTTGAGGACTACGTAACCAACATCCGGCCGCGCTTCGAGTCGGCGGGTCATCCAGCGCTGTGGCTGACCGAGCGGGGCGGTCGGCTGCGACCGCGGGAGATCGAAAGCCGGTTCGCGTCCTATCGGGACGAACTGGGGCTGCCCAAGGAGTTGGTTCCGCATTGTCTGCGGCACTCCTACATCACGCACCTGATCGAGGACGGGGCCGACCCGAAGTTCGTACAAGACCAGGCTGGCCACCGGTTCGCGTCGACGACCGCGATCTACACCGGGGTGAGCACGGACTTCATGAACACCATGATGCGCAAGGCGTTGGACCGGGCGCTGGGCGATGAGGGTGAGGAGATGGGATGACCGCGAAGCTGGACTACCGGTGGCACCTGCGGGAGATCATGGCCACCAGAGAAATGTTCTCCACAACAGACCTGAGCCCGCTGCTGGCCGAGCGCGGCATCAACCTGTCCGCGAGCCAGGTCTACCGGCTTGTGGTGGAGAAGCCGGAACGTCTCAGCCTGAAGACGTTGGTCGCACTGATGGACATCCTGGACTGCGCGATGAACGACCTCATCGAGCCGGTGGCCGCCTCCGGCGCGGCACGAACCCGCAAGGCTGCGGCGGGCAGCGCCGGGAACGCTGATCCCGGTGTCGGGTCATTCCGACCCAAGCGCGCGCGGATCTCTCGCGATCCCTCGTGACCGAGGTCGATCAACCTCGGTTCGTCACCGACCCGGACACGGTGATCTGCGAGGTGGTGGCCGCGATCGAACCGGAACTCGATCCTGTTGAGATCAGTGCGGCGGTCGGTGAAGTCGTGCGGCTCAAGCCGCGAATGCGGGCCCTGGCCGAGGCGCTCGACACCGATCCGGAGTTGCTGACCTCGGGGCGCCCGGAAGGTCCCAAGCTCGTCGGGATGCTGATCCGCGCCTTGCTGGCACGGGGCGCCACGCGTGTCGTGCGTCCCCAGTGCGCCGGATGCGGCAAGCAGCACAAGCTGACCAGCCTGGACGAGGAGAACCGGAGAATCTGCGGCTGGTGCGCGATCAAACGACGGGAAGCCGTGTGCGGGAAATGCGGCCGTAAGACCGGGGTCGTCTACCGGGACCGCGACGGAACTCCGCGGTGTCAGAGCTGTCCGCCGGCCACCGACGGCGATCCCGTGGACCAGATCGCCCGCCACGTCCATCAGCTTGATCCCGCTCTGGCCGAGGACGACCTCGCCGCGCTGATCGTGGAGGCAGTTCCACTGCCAGCCCAGCAGCAGCGGCTGGCCTGGGATCTGGACGACAACCCTGCTCTGCTCACCGGCGACGGTGCCCAGGGCTCGCCACGTCTGCTGGCGCTGCTGGGCGCGCTGGTCTCGCACGGCGCCGAGGGTGTGACCCTGCCTGCCTGCCCGTTGTGCGGCGAGCAGAACCGTCTCGGCTGGCGGCGGGACGGCACGCGGTGTTGCCGACGCTGTTATGAGCAGCCGCGGACCGAACAGTGCGGCCGGTGCGGCATCACCAAGCGGATCGCCACCCGTTCGCGCGACGGTGACGCGATCTGCCACACGTGCACGCGACAGGATCCTCTCAACTTCCAGCGCTGCACCCGCTGCGGTCGGCAGGCGACACCGGTGGTCAACAACTCCGAGGAGACCCTGTGCCCGCGCTGCTACCAGCCGCCGATGGGAACGTGCTCGATCTGCGGCCGGCCCAAGCCCTGCTACCTCGCCGCCACGGACACGCCGCGCTGCGGGGCGTGCACGAGTCAGAGGCGGGAACCGGAGACCTGTGTGCGGTGCGGCGCCGTGCGACTGGTGCAGACCCGTACCGCAGACGGCGGTGGGGTGTGCGGCAGTTGCAGCCAGCGCAGCGACACCTGCGCGCAGTGCGGACAGATGAAACCGGTGCACGGACGCTCGCCGGAAGGCCCACTGTGCCGGTCGTGCTTCGACGTGCATCCCGTGTCGCTGCGGCATTGCAGCGAGTGCGGCACCTTTGAGAGGCTGTACCACCACGGGTTGTGCACCCGCTGCGCGTGCCTGCGATTGCTGCGTGATCTGCTCAGCGACAGCACCGGCGCGCTCCGCCCGGCCGTCGTCCCGATCGTGGACGCACTTGCGACGAGCGAGCCGTACAGCGTGCTTTTGTGGCTGCGTGAGGCACCGCCCCGCCGTGTGCTCACCGCGATCGCCGCGGCGGACGGGCCGGTCACCCACACACTGCTCGATGGCCTCGACCACCCACAGGCCGTCACCCGGCTGCGCGCGACGCTGGTCGCGCACCGGGTGCTGCCCGATCGCGACGAACACCTTGCCGCCATCGAACAATGGCTCGGTCCGTTTCTGGACCGGATCGACGACCGCGCCGAGCGCAAGATCGTGCGCGGCTTCGTCACCTGGCATCACCTGCGGCGGCTGCGCCGAGGATTCCCTCAGCGGCGCAGCACGTTCGAGCAGGCCGTGGTGGTCAAACGCGAGGCGCGTGTCGCTGTGCGCCTGCTGGACTGGCTCCACACTCGCGGCCAGTCCCTGGCCGGTTGCGGGCAGGGCGACATCGACCGGTGGCTGGCCGAAGGCACCAGCTACCATTACAGCGCCCGCAACTTCGTGCTGTGGTGCGTCCGGCGTGGACACGCGAGCGACATCACGATTCCGATCTATGTCAAGGAAAATCTGCGTTCGGTGTTCATCGAGGCCGACGAACGCTGGACCCTGGCTCGTCGGCTACTGCACGACGACGCGCTGGACACCGTCGACCGAGTTGCCGGCTTGCTTCTGCTGCTCTATGCCCAGCCGCTGGCGCGGATCGCCACCCTGACCCTCGACCAGCTCACCCAGCGGGTCACGGACCATGGTGTCCAACTCCGCCTGGGCACCAAACCCCTCGCACTGCCCCCGCCGCTGGACGCGCTGCTGCTGGACCTGGTCGACCGTCGCCACGGACGCGCTGCGGTGGGCCGCACGATCGAGCTGACCTGGCTTCTGCCGGGAGGCGCGCCCGGCCGCCCGATCAGCGCCCGGCAACTGATGCGCAGGTTGAGCCGGCTGGGTATCCAAGCACGGCTGAGCCGAAATACTGCGCTGATCGACCTGGCCGCTCAGCTGCCCGCGACGGTGCTGTGCGACCTGCTCAACTTGCACACCGGGACCGCCACCGCATGGAATGACATCGCTGGTAACACCCGCGCGGGCTACGCCGCTGCGGTATCCCGGCGGCAGGTCCCGCTGCGCGACCCCGGCGGCCGATCGCAGTCAAGTGAACCCGCCAAGCCGATACATTGACACTGCAGCATGAGGGGTCGTTTCGAACCATTTTGCGCCGACCGTTCATCAGCCGCACGGCTCATCAGCACTTCGTGATGGGGGCGAAGGCGTGAGCCTGGACGTCACGAGTCGAGGAAATTGATGGCTTCGTCGACGAACTTGTCGTGGTATTGGAAGATGCCGCCGTGTCCGGCGTCGGGGTAGAGCGTGAGCTGGGCATTGGGCAGGCGCCGGGCCAGGTCGGCGGAGTTGCTGCTGGGCACCATCCTGTCGTGGTCGCCGTTGGCGATCAGGACGGGATGGTGGATGACGCTGAGGTCGGATGGCTTCTGGCGTCCCCAGGTGTGGATGGCTTTGAGCTGGTTGCGGAATGCGGTGACGGAGATCGCCTTGTCGCGGTTGTCCGTGCGTTCCTGCAGTCGGTTCACGAACTGCCGGGCCGAGGCCTTGCCGTTGACGGTGCCGGTGAAGAAGAGATATTCCTTCGGGTCTTTGAAGGTCAGCGTGGCTTTCAGGGTGTCGAGCAGGGTGATCGCAGTGACCTTGTCGATGCCTTCGCCGCCGGCCGGGCCGGTGCCCGCGAGGATAAGCTTGCGGACCAGTCGTGGTTCCTCTTCGGCGATCACCTGGGCGACGAAGCCGCCGAGTGAGAATCCGAGGAGGTCGACCTGGTCGTGGCCCAGTGCCCGGATGAAGGCGACGGCGTCGCGTGCCATCGTGGTCACCGAGCGCGGGGTTGTGCCTTGTGAGGCGCCGATTCCCCGGTTGTCGAAGGTGATCACGTGGTGTCGCGCGGCGATGCCGTCGACGACTCGGGGGTCCCAGTTGTCCAAGACTGCGGCCAGGTGGTTGAGGAAGATTACCGGGGTGCCGGTGTGCGGCCCCAGCTCCCGGTAGGCGAACGTTACCCCGTCGATGTCGGCGGTCTTGGTCGGGGCGTCTTGGTAAGTGGTGCGCACAGTCATGGTTCAGCTCCTTCTGATGGCTATTTCACCTTGATGACGACTTTGCCTTTGGTGCGTCCCTTTTCGACGTACGCCATGGCGTCGTTGGTGGATTCGAACGGGAAGACGCGGTCCATGACCGGCCGGATGATCCCGGAGTCGATAAGCGACGTGATCTCGCGGAGCTGGGCTCCGCTCGCCCGCATGAAGAGGAACGAGTAGCTGATTCCGCGACGCTTGGCGGCTTTCCTGATCCGATGGCTCAGGACGCGCATCACCGGCCGCAGGATCCACGGCTTGCCGAGTTCCCGAGCGAAGGCCGGGTCCGGTGGGCCGGAGATCGAGATGAGCTTTCCGCCGGGTTTGAGCACGCGCAGGGATTTCATGAGCGTTGCGTTGTCGAGGCTGTTGACCACTACGTCGTAGTCGTGGAGGACGGTTTCGAAGTCGTCCTTGCGGTAGTCGATCACGATATCCGCGCCGAGGCTGGTGACCAGGTCGATGTTGGCCGCGCTGGTCGTCGTGGCCACGGTCGCGCCGAGATACTTCGCCAACTGGATCGCGAAGGTCCCCACACCGCCGGATCCGGCGTGGATGAAGACCTTCTGCCCCTTCCGCAGGCCGGCGATTTCGATCAATGCTTGCCAGGCGGTCAAGCCGACCAGCGGGACGGAGGCCGCTTCCTCCATCGTGAGGTTCTCCGGCTTGGCGGCGAGGTCGTTTTCGTGGATGGCGATGAATTCGGCGAAGGTGCCGATGCGGTCCTTGTCCGGTCGCGCGTAGACCTTGTCGCCCGGTTTGAACTTGCGGACCTGGGCCCCGACGTGGACCACGACGCCGGCCACGTCGTTGCCCAGGATCAACGGCAGGCGGTAGGGCAGGATCAGCTTGAACTCGCCGTCCCGGATCTTGGCATCCAGCACGTTGACGCCCGCGGCGTGAACTTGGACGAGCACGTCGTGTTCGCGCACCTCGGGCTCGGGCATGTC
Source organism: Actinokineospora iranica (assembly GCF_900101685.1). Taxonomy (GTDB): domain Bacteria; phylum Actinomycetota; class Actinomycetes; order Mycobacteriales; family Pseudonocardiaceae; genus Actinokineospora; species Actinokineospora iranica. The sequence goes on along the minus strand of NZ_FMZZ01000013.1, from coordinate 13,500 downwards.
GGCGGCCCGCAGGTCGTTGCCGGTCTTTCCGTAGCGGTCGAGGGTGAATGCCCGCATGTCAGCGCCCCATCCGGTTGAGTTTGCGGACGCTCTTGTCGAAGGCCCGTGCGGGGAGGATGCGGCGCAGCACGCTGACGCGGCTCGCCGTCGAGCCCGCGGTGTAGCGCAGTTTCGGTTTCGGGTCGGTGGCCGCCGCAGCGATCACCTTGGCGACGACGGCGGGATCGTCGCCGCCGCGCATCGTCTCCCTCATGACGTCCTCGAAGACGCCCCGTCGGTGCGCGTAGACCGCTAGCGGGGTGTCGGCCTGCACCTGGTTGGCGTCGAACGGGGTGTTGACCGGGCCGGGCTGGACCCGCAGCACCCGCACGCCGTGTTCGCGGACTTCGTGGTCCAGTGATTCGGAGTACCCCTCGACCGCGTGCTTGGTCGCGACGTAGTTGGCCATGAAGGGGTTGGGTACGAAGCCGGCGACGGACGAGACGTTGATGATGCGGCCGCTGCCGCGGGCGCGCATGTGCGGCAGGACGGCCTTCGTCATGCGTATGAGGCCGAAGACGTTGACGTCGAACACGTTCTGGGTCTGGGCGACCGAGAATTCCTCGGCGGCGCCGTTGCCGCCGATCCCGGCGTTGTTGACCAGCACGTCGAGCCGACCGAAGCGGTCGAGCACCTGCTCGACGACGCCTGCCACCGACTCGTCGCTGGTCACGTCAAGGTCCAGGAACGTCACGCCGTTGCCTGGGGCGATGCGCGAGGTGTCACGGCTCGTTCCGATCACCGTGAAGCCCGCGTCCGCGAGGGTGAGCGTGGCGGCCTTGCCGATGCCGGATGACGCGCCTGTCACCAGCGCCACCTGCGGAGATGTTGTCTTCATGGCTCCCATCCCTTTAGATTACGATCGTACTACCATAGGCAGGGTCAGACCTTGCGCGCAAGGGTTCGGGCCGTTTTGAATTATGACCGTACTAACATGGGTGACAGGCCGAGCGGAGGAGCGCGTGGTGCGGTACGGGAAAGAGCACAAGCAGGCGACGAGGCAGCGGATCGTCGAGACGGCCGGTCGCCGGTTCAAGCGCGACGGCATCGACGGCTCCGGGGTCGCCACGCTCATGAAGGACGCGGGCCTGACCAACGGCGCCTTCTACGCCCACTTCGAGTCCAAAGAGGATCTCGTCGCCACTGCGGTCTGCGAGCAACTACGCGGCCAGCGCGAGTGGCTCACCTCATTCGAACCCGGCCGCGCCGGGATCGAGGCGATGGTGCGCACCTACCTCTCACCCGAACACCGCGACAACCCCGAGGAGGGCTGCCCGTCGGCCGCCCTGCTCGACGAGATCAGCCGGTGCGCGGACCCGACCAAGCAGGCGTACACGGACAGCGTCCTCGGGATCATCGACGACATCGCCGCTCGGCTGGCGCCGCGCGATCTGCGGTCCGCGCGGGTCAAGGTGCTCAGCGTCTACGCCCTTATGGTCGGGACCCTGCAACTCGCCCGCGCCCTCGCCGACCGACGGCTCGCCGACGAGGTGCTGGAGCAAGGCATCCGCAACGCCCTGGCAGCGCTGGACGCCGGACCGGAACACTGAGCCACCCGGCTGCGTCGTCAACTCCGGCGCGCAGAAAGCACGCTGCGCGGACAGCCTCAACGGCCACGAGCGGCCCGACCTCCTTGGTCGTGCTCGACCATTCCGAAGAACGCAATCGGCAAGATCGACAAAGCCGCACTTCGGGCGAGCCACGCGACCGGACCATGCTGAATTGAGGCTCATCGAACAACACGGTGCCCGACTCTGCGACTCCCCTGCTGACCGTCCTACCAGGAGCGCCCATTCGAACAGCTCGTGATCACCTGAGCGGGCTGAACTCAGCACGTTCTGATAGCAGGGATTACCGATATCCACCAGCGCCCGGGTGGCGGGCCACTCCTGTCCGGTCATGCCGGTGACCACGACCAGGTCCCGCAGGTCGAAGTCCCGAGATGCCGGGTCGGTCAGCCACCGAGCGAGGATCGCGGTGGAGTCGACCCCGAGGCCGTACCCGAGAACCACCCGAGGCGGTGGTTGGCCGCGCACGGATGCCAGCGGACGAGCCCCCGGTGGTGGGGCGGTGGACCGCCGCAGCCCCAGCATGGCCTGGGCGCGCACGACGGTGGCGTGGGCGCTCGCCTCGTCGACCCGGTCGCCGAGCGGATCAAGGAGAGGACGGACAAGCAGAGCGGTCATCGGACACCGCCGGTGGCAGCGCGCGGGCGGGCGCAGCCCAAGGGAACCTCCTGGTGGACGTGGGCGGCCCGCCCGCCTGCGCGCGTCAGCAGGCGGGCGGGGGCGAGCGGCATCGGCGTCGAGCGGGTTGGGTGTGCGCGCTCAAGGAGGTCAGTCGATGCGGACCAAACGGCGGCAGTCGCTGTCGGCGTGGATGAGCCCGGTGGCCTCCAGGACCCGGCCATTCCACAGCTCGAACGGCGCGGTCCGCGCGCTGCGTCGAGGCGAGCACCAACACCAGGTGCTCAGGTCGCCGATGCTCTTTTTGTCGGTGAGCAGCCAGAACTGCCCGGCTGGGTCGCCGGTGACGTGGTGCCTGACCCCGTCGATGCGCAGCTGCTTGCGGTTCCACCCTGTGTCCGGTGCGCTGCCGCGGAGGTGGTCGAGGGCGTCGAACCGGGCGGCGACCTTCTCCTCGGGCAGCGGGTCGGGGCCGAGCAGGTCGATCCACTTCTCGTTGTCGAACAGCTGCCAGAAGGCGCCAGGCTCGTACAGCCGGTGATCGGGGTTGGTGGCGAGTTCGTCGGCGAGCCGCCGTCGTGTGGAGCGGTGAACCAGGATGCGGCTGAATCGCATGGCCACCCCGCGGTACGGGCCGTATCCGGTGTCGGCCTGCTTCGGTGCGAAGCTGCGGATGACGCTGTCGTGAGCGCCCCGGGCCATGGCCACCGTCTGGGCGGTCTCGGTCTCGGTGATGATTTCTTCCAGCAGGTGCTCGATCCCGGAGAAGCCCGTGCTCATCGGCTCTCCGTCTTGGAGGCTGCGCCGGAGGAAGGTCTCCAGATCCTGCTCGGAGAAGCGCGATTTGTCCTCGGCGTGGAAGGTGGTCGGTCCGCCGTTGCCGCTGTTGTGGATCTGGCCCACGACGCCGCGCTGCGGGTGCACCAGTTTCGCGGTGAAGGCGACACCTCTCGGTGTCTCGAGGTAGGGGTAGCAGATCGCGCTGAATAGGAAGGGCGCTTCGATGCCGGTGTGCACCCAGTGGACGCGGTGCTCGATGACCTGAGGACCGATGATGTGTTCGGTGCTCATCGCGGGGTTGCTCCTTGCTCGTCAGGGAGCCCGCCTTTCGCACGGTGTGCCCTTGACGGCGCAGCGCTACGTGGTGGCGCATCACCCCGTGCGGGCGGGGCGCTGCGCTCCCGCGCTGCCGCTTTGTCCGGTGCAAGCCCTCTTTTCGGGCTTGCACCGGACAAAGGCGGCGGTGCAGCGTGCGTAGCCCCGCCCGCACGGGATGTCCCTGGTCGCGGTCTCGGGTCATGGGCAACGCCCGCTTACCCTCCGCTGGCGCGCTCGATGACTTGCCTCATCGTCAAGCCGTTCTTGAACGGCGAGCCCATGCGTTCCTCCGCGGCTGCGAACTCCCTGGCCACCTCGGGATTCAGCCTCGCCGAGAGGAACAGGTCGTCTCGTGCCGCGAGCGGGCACAGGCGGCACGACAACCGGCGCATACCCAGGTCGTATGCTTCGTGATACGGCAGGTTCCCGGAGCGGATCGCGCTCCAGACGTCGCTTTCGCTGAGGCCGTGGATGGGCAGCCAGGCGGTGACGAGCCGCTTGCTCGGCGCCGACATCCGGTGGGGCGCCAGGACCGGCTGCCGTGCGCGGTTGCGGGACTCGTCGGCGCGCATCCCGAGCGCGTACCCCGCCCGGACCGGTCGGCCGAGTGCCAACTCGTTCCCGAGTTCGTCGATGTAGTCGCGACCGACCGCGGTCTTCATCTCGCTGGTGCAATAGCGGGCGAAAAACCCGGGCCACCGCCCGCGATCGAGGATGCGGTGCAAGAGGCTGGGCCAGCGAGAGGAACGGCGGACGGCGAACGGCACCCCGTAGAGAGCCGCGCCGCGTCTGGCGACGGCTTCCGCGCCCGGCCATTCGACGAGGTGCCCCTCCGGGGTCCGGCCTAGATCGCAGTGCAGGACGCGCACCTTGTGCAGCGCTCCGGCCGCGTCGGCTTGCCTGCACACCGTGTCCAGAGTGACCCTGGAGTCCTTGCCGCCGGAGTCACCTACGACGACGACATCGTGGGCGTCCCAATCGAACTCGACCGGCGCTGTGTCAGCGGGGGCCGGTAACAGTCGCGAGCACGGATTGGAGCATGCAGGGGGCGCAGAGGGCGCGATGGCCAACTCCTTCCTGTCGGGCGCGAACCGGGGCGGCGATCGGCATTGGGCACGCCGTCCGGCAGCGCTTTCGGTGGGCGGGACGGTAAGTAGATGCGCACGAGACGGCGGCACCCGGCGTCCTGGTTGAGTAGCCCGGCGGCCGTCGGGCACTTCACACGCAGGGCAGGCCGCAGGGCTCACCGGCGACCTTTTCGTACCAGCAGAGGCGGCAGATCACGTAGATCTCGTCGGCGGGGAGTGGCGGCGCGGACGGCGGGGGCGTTTCGGACGTCCAGACCAGGACAGACGACATGGCGTGTGATTCCTTCAGCACGGGAACGGAGCGGCAGGGCGGGCCAGACGCCCGGGGCGCATGGCGAGAACTTCTTCGCAGATCGGTGATCAGGTCACCGGCAACACGTCCCGGCCCTCAACCACCCGACGGCACTCATCGAGTGGGTTCGGCCGGAGGGGGCTGTCGATCTGCGGAGCGAAGATCAGGTCGTGGCCGGGCTCCGAAGGGGGCGGCGGGGTTCCGGCCGTCTTTTTGGCCGGGTTCATCGGCGCGAACCCGGCCACGACCTGATTCGTTGAGAGCAGATCGCCAGCCCCGGTCCGAACCCGCTTGCCCCCTCCCTCTCAGAAGCCGCTCGCCATCTCCGGTTCAACGGGGGCGGTGCAGGAGCGCACGCTGCTCCACCGACGCAGCACCTCATTCGGTCGCGGCTGCGCTTGAGCAGAAGTTGCCCGCAGGACCGGTGTGCGGCTGCCTCTGGGCGGCGGGGCTTCCTTGGGTAGGTCGCTTCCGGACATGAGGCTTTCTCTCTCGCGCAGGGACGGTTTCGGGGGCGGCGAAGGCGCGGAACGGCCGTAGTGGTGGCGCGGGGAATCGGGTCAGGACACCCGGCAGGTCTGCTCGAACCCGCCGGGGCGGCAGGGGCCCTCAAGGCGGACGGTGATCGGGATGCCGCTCAGGTAGTCGTCCGGGGTGATCGACACCTCGGGGTAGCCGTCGAGGCCGGTGTAGACGGCGACGGTGAGCCCGGCGGCGTCCAGGCAGTAGGTCACCGCGGGGACGTCGGTCTCGGCGGGGTCGGCGTCCAGGACCCGGAACGTGCCCAGGCGCAACTGCACTTCGCCCGGCTCGGGCCCGGCGACGACTTCTTCGACGATGTCGAACCCGGCGGCGGGCGACCCGCCGCTGGTGGGCGCGTCGGGGTCGCCGACTCCTCCATCGCCGCCGTAGAAGGCGAGCACGATTTCGGCGTCGCTGAGTCCGTCCGGAGTGGCGGGGACGTCGCCGCGGTGGGTGATGTCGGACCAGTCGGCGCGCACGGAGGCCGCGAGCGCGGCCAGCGCGGCGCTGTAGTCCCGGTACAGGGTGGTGTCGTCGACGTGACCGTCCCACCGGTGCAGCAGCTGAACGGTGGCGCCGACCGGCACGGTCGGTGGTTGCGGCGTGGGGGTCGGGCGCGGTGCCGGGATGGTGGACATGCGGATGCTCCTCGTCGTTCGGTTTCGGGCCCGCGTGGGTGGTCAGTCCGCGCGGCGGTCGTGCGGGGAGGCGCTGGTCAGGTGGTCGCCGGGGCGACCCGCGCGGCGCCGTTGGCCGCGGCGCGGGCCTCGACGCCTGCGACGATCTCCTCGGCGATGACCGGCCAGGAGTTGTCGTAGCTGTAGTGCTCGGCACCGGCGATCACGTCGTCGGCGACGTCGAACGCGATGCCGCCGCAGATTCCGGCGCGGCAGGCGGCGACGAACCACTTGGCGGTGCCCTCGGTGTCGCCGTGGGCCTTGGTGAGGTAGTCGCGAACCGCGACCAGGCCCAGCGCCGGGACGGTGGTCGGGTCGGTGTCGGGCAGTACTCGGGTGCGGCAGCTCTGGCACCGTTCGGCGTCGGCGGGGTTGTACCAGCCGCAGCGGCAGTGCTGGAGCAGCCCGGCGCGGATGGCGACTTCGCGGATCGCGTCGGCTTCGTGATCGTTCGCGGTGCTGAACAGGACGGTGAGCGTGGTCCCGACGTCGACGGGGATAGGCACGGTGGACCTCCGGGTGATCGGTGGGAAGGGCGCGCTGGCCGGGGTGTGGCTGGGGCACCCCGGCCAGCGCGTGTTCGGGGGTACGGCGGGCCGCTACGCTGACGCGGTCGGGCCGGTGCTCGGGTAGTCCGCTCGGTTTCCCCGGTCCGCCCGGACAGGCCGGTGGGCGCCCTTGGTCAGGGCACGCGCCCCCTCGGGGCGCACGCCACCGGCTCCGCGTCAGGCGGCCAGCAGGTCGTAGGCGCTCTGCTTGCGCTTGATCAGGTCGTCGCTGACCAGGACCCGGCTCGCACGGACCTCGACGTTCTTGGCGGGGGCGAAGTGGTCCAGGTACTCGGTGACTGCCTGGAACGCCGCCCACCGGGTGCCGCGGATGTTGGCCTGGGTCTGCGCGGAGGTCCACAGGTCGGTGAGCAGGTCGTTGCGCCTGCGGGCGTTGTTCAACGTCCGCGCCGACGCGTTGGTCTTGACCGGCCACACCTCGCGGATCAGGTCGTCGAACTCGCGGTTGGTCATCTCGGTGCGGATCAGCTTCTGCGCCTCACGCTCGAACGCGGTGCCATAGTCGTAGAGCAGGCCGAGCTTCGAGCGGATCTCCTCGACATTGATCTCGGACTTGCTGGTGTGCCGGATCGACACGCAGGAGACGTGGTTGGCGATGGCGACGGGCAGCTGGTTGGCGCAGAACGGCCGGAACGGCACGACCATCACCCGGAACGCCGTCTCGCCGTCGTGGCTGTTGAACACCACCAGGTGCAGCTGGAGGGCATCGGCGCCGTCGATGTACATCGTGGTCGGCAGCTCGATGGTGACGAAGGTCTTGCGACCGCCCTCGAGCTCGCCTGCGTAGCCGGTGCCGCGGGCTCCGGACTCCGCGACGAGGGTGTCCAGCACCGCGGTGCCTGCCTCGTTCTGGTGCACGCCGTACTTCGCGCCGACGGTGGACAGGTAGCGGGTGGCACCGGTGGCGGGGTCGGTCCGGACGAGCATCACTTTCTCCGGATTGTCGATCGTGGTGACGCCGTCGCGGGTGATCTCGGTGCCCGACATCGCGACCTTGCGGATCGCCCACCCGGCCAGGCCCGCAGTAACCAACGCCTCGTAGGCGCTGCCGGTGCCGGTCACGTCGGTGCCCAGCTGGGCCCAGGCGCTGCGGCGGGTGGAATCGGCCGGGGTGAGCAGCGAGTCGGGATCAGCGGTGGGAGTGCTGGGGTAGAACATGGTTTTCTGTTCCTCCACTCGGTTTCTGCCGTCCACCCGGGCTGGTCAGTCCCTTGTGGACAAGTACGTGGTGCCGCCCCGGTTTCGGTGGGGCGCGCTCGGGTGGCGCCGTGCCGGGGAAAGGGGTCAAGCCGACGGGTTTCCGGCTTGACCCCGGCCCGGTGGGGCGCACCGTGCGAGCGCCCCACCGAAACCGGGGCGGCATCGCCAGCTCGTCCCCGCCCACTCGCGGATCAGCTGGGGCCCGGTTGGGGAGGCGGCGGGGTCAACATCCGGCGGGTGCCGGCCGCCGTGTCCGGCCGAGGCCTCATTCGGTCGCGCGCAGCCGTTCGTCCCAGCAACAGGAATCACCAACCCAACCCCGACCATGCCGGTGCGCTGTGGCAAGCAGAACGTCGTCCTCGCAGAACACGCACACCTCCAGCTCGACATCCACGCCGTGGCGGGTGAGCACTTCCGCGACCTGCGCATTGGTGGGGTACGCGTTGAAGGACTTGTCCTCGGTCAACACGACATCGTCGGCAACGCGATGGAGGTCGTAGGAACGTCCGTCAATTCCGTTCCAGACCAGTTCACGGATGACATACGTGACGTCGTCAATCTCGAACGAATCGTGGTCGATTTCACGAACCACTCGACTGCCCGGTCGTGAGCTGCTTCCCATGACAATCCTCAACTTCCCGGTTGCAGGGCGGAGCGACGGCGCGGAGGACGATCGCGTCCTCGGCGGCTCCGTGAGTGACAGCCGTTCCTCGTCACACGACGGCAACGCCTATAGGGCTGACTGCTTTGATGTCACGAATCCTGCTCAAGTGGTACGAGGGCGGGAAGGCGGCCGTGCTGTTCCTCGTACATCACCAGCCGCTCGATCACAGCCGACCAGTCCTTATCTGCGAGATCTTCGCACCGTATTTCCATGAAGACGAAGGAGTGGTCTTCACGGAGTACGGGACACTCCCTCCGTGCCAGCGCCATACACTCTCGGTGCATACCTCCACCGGCTGCGACCTCACCTGCCGAAACCGCCAACCAGGCGGTCGAGGCCGTGGCCAGCGATTCGCCGCAGATCTGACAAAGCCAGGATTGTTGCGCTTCGCGGTGTCTGGCAGCGTTGAACGCCGCCCACGCGACTTGATCGCCGATGATCGGTGCCAACCACGGTACGGGGCGCCCGTCGAGGACGGGACGCGGCAGGCCGCGCCCCGACTGGCCGCATTCGAGAACCACGTCCCCTGCCGGAATGGCGTCGCACGAACAATCCTCATTGCGGCAGTGGACATACTTGGTATCACCGTGCAGTGTCAGTGGCTCGCCGCACTCAGGACACGAGGGAAACTCGGCCAAGCACGTCGTAGCGTCGCCCACAGGCGAACTCCTCTCTCTGTAAGACCGCCGAAAAGGCGGACCGAAATCCGGCGGGCTACAAGCCGTTGCCAAGGTCGGTCACGAAGCGCGACGCGAAGTCACTGGGCGCCTTCCCTGTCCATGCCCTCAACGATCGTGCCAATCGCCTCGGGGATGGAGGAGTTCGGAATAGCCGCGTCGAGCCGGCTGAGGTCGTCGTCGGTCAATGGTCGGCCTGTCCAGCACTCCAGTTGCTCGCGCGTGATCAGTGACGCAACGTCCGACTCGAGTCGGTGTCGCGCGAGTGTGGCTGCGATTTCCCAGATACGGATAGCCTCCGGCGCCTGGAGAAGACCGGGGCCTGCCTGGACGAGATGGCTCCAGGTGCGGACGACCCACGCGGGTTCGCAGTCGACCAGGTCGCGGTAGGCGGTGACGTCGGCGGTGCGCAGAACACGGATCGAGGCGGGGTCTGCCGCGTCGGCGGGCCGCTCCGGGGAGCCGGGAAAGTAGGCGACCAGCCAGGTCATCCCGGGATGGATGATCACACCTCGGTCGATCACACCAGGTGCGCCGTTCGACTGAGTGCGCCGGATCTCGACCGCGGTTCCGGGCGACGGTGCGACGTAGGACATGAGTTCCCTTCAGTTTTCGCTTTCCAGCACAGCGGGGCCGTAGCTGGTCAACTCCAAGCCGAGCAACGGAGCCGGCCTCGGCGGCTCAGGACGACGTTGGCGAGGAACCGCCGTCCGCCGGGACGATCTCCCACCGGTACCGCTCGGCCCACTTGGCGCCGAGTCGGCAACTGAACCGAGCGCCATCATAGGTGGTCCAGCCCATGATTTCCTCCGTGGCACAATAGGTCGGGACGCAGGCGAACCGGTTTCGGTGGAGCGCATTCGGGCAGCGTCGATCGCGGTGTTAGGTGCAATGGCCGCGCGTTCTTTGCGGCCGTTGCACCGTGCCGCGATTGGCGCAGAATGCGCATGCTCCACCGAACTGGATTCGAGCGCTGTGCGCGGAATGACCAAATGAACCTATTCGGAAAATCGCCTGAACTTGTGACTAAATAAGGATTTCGGTGTGTGGCTGAGTTGCCGCCATCGCTTCGAGGACTCGTTACCAGCGGCGACCGGGCGTTGCGGTCGTTGGGCAACGCGGCAGCTTGGCTTTCCGTTCAGCGTGCGCGGCTGCGAACGTGCTCCCATGGCCTTGAACAGCCGGGCGTGCTCGTCCCCGTGCAGACTGCTGGCGGCGATCCTCTCGATCAGGGGATGGTGTGGGAACAGCGGCTCAGGCGGTGGCGGGTGACGGTTGCGATGTGCTCGTCGAGGGTGTCCAGCGCGGCGGCGTAGGCGGGGTGGTCGGCGGTGTGCAGGGCGAACGCGACTGCCGGTGCGTCCCGGTACAGGCAGGCATGGTCGGGGTGCGCGGTGACGGGGCCACGGGTCATCGTGGTGGCCCACCGGTGGGCGGCGGCCTGCGGGGCGGTTTCGAGGCGGGCCTGCTCGAAAGGCAGCAGGGCGATCCCGGCGGCCCCGCTACCCAGCGAGTCGCCGGGAACCGGGTGGGCGCCAAGGACGGGGAGTTCGACCACCTGACCTGAAAACCCGCGCCGCTGTCATAGAGTCGGTGCACGGGGTCCGGGCGGCCGTCGGCGCCAGGTCGACATCAGGTGGAGTGGGCGAGGCTGATGAGACGTCGAAGGTTGTCGAGGTGGGCGCGGTAACTGTCGAGGGCGGATGGTTGGGGTGTCCACTGGTCCCACGATGCGGCAAAGTCGTGCTGAGGAGGACCGAGACCGAAATGGCCAGCTGTCTCGTTGAACCATCGGTCGTGAGTGTCGCCACCAGCCAGGAAGGCATGGGCGGCGGCGTGCAGCAATGTCGCGAGCACAGTCTCTGGTGTCCGCGCGTAGTCTCCCGGTCCCAAGTGCAAGGTGGTTCCGACCATAGTGGGGCACCGATGCTCACTGGGCAGGATCGCCGAGATCCTCGGTACATTCGGATGCAGGACGCGCAAGTCGGTCCAAATGTCGAGGACGGCGACGACAAGCATGTTCTTGGCGTTGGACCGCACATCGGTAATCCGGCCTTCGGCAACGTTTCGCAGAAAGGCTCCGACCCTGCCCTCGGGATCGATCGGCTGCGGGTTGGCTGTGTGGAAGGCCGACACCATCGCGAACACCACGTCGATCGCGGGCACACCTAGCGCTGCCGCCAAGCGGGTCATCTGCCCGGAGGTCGGTCTCGCCAGTCCGCGCAGCGCCGCGCGCCCGGCCAACCAGGGGGCCAGCCAGCCCTCCGCCAAGCCCGCTTCGGCCTCGACAGCACGCGCGTCATCCCCGGTCCGCACGTTACGTAGCAGGTGCGCCAAGTTGTCGTGCTCCACAACCATCTCTCGTTCGTCGGGCCACCGCAGAGGTTGAACGTGCCATCGACACCACCACGCTGCGCCAAGCTGCGGCAACGTCGCGGTCATCACACTCTGCGGGTTCCACACGCACGGTGTCGCCGCGGCTACGGCATTCCAACGCCGAGCGTGACAAGCAGTAGGGAAAACCCGGACGGCACGGTGCCGTACTTCAGCGTCACCTGCCCGTGCCGCAAGCCCGCCCCCGGGATGCTTCGCCAAGCTGCCCAGGATCTCGACCTTGCCCTCTCCGAATCGTGGATGATCGGCGACTCCGCGTGCGACATCAGCGCTGGCCGTCGAGCCGGAACCCGCACCGCGCTCATCGGTTCCCAGTCGGACGCCGCAGTGACACCCAACGTGCACCGGGTGACCATCGCCGACGCGCTCTACCACGTGCTGGACACGCTTGAGTCCACTGTGACGGCTGGTTCCCGCACGGCTCGCACTGGTGGGTACTCATCGGATTCACCCAGTTAGCCCCTATGCGCAATCAGTCGTCGCCCGCGAGGATCTTCCAGTGTCGTCCAAGATCGAGGGTGGGCTCACTTCCCGGAGACCCGCCCAGGCGCACGAAGTGAAGCGGCGAACCCAACTCCTGGCTCATAAACATTCCAGGGCAATGGATATCTTCTCAAGTATCGGGTAGCTGTGGGTCAATTGCGGCAGCGCCGTCGGGTGTCCTGCGCCGAAGGCGTACGCCGAAAGCCATGGGCCGCGACGACCAATCGGGTTCACCGAAGTCCGCGACGACATATTCGGGCAGTCGGGACCACCACTACACGGAGGGATGAGCATGGCGGAGCGGAGCAGGCACCCGAAGAAGGACGTCGAGAGGGCGTTGAGTCGCGCCGAAGCGAATCAGCTCAAGGTTGAGCAGAACACGAACCGCGGCCACAAGTGGGGCGACGTAGGGTGTCAGGACACCGACCACGCCAAGAAGTCGGTATGGTCCACCCCGAGGAACCCAGGTAACCACGCGAAGGACCTCGACAAGTACACCGACGGGCACAAGGACCACGGGAGGTAGCGGGTGTCCTACACGTTCACGGTCCTTCTCGACCGCGTCCCGACAGACGATGAGATCGAGGCAGGGATGCGCACCCCCACCGGGGTGTCCGGCATCGACCACGACCCCCCGGCCGCGACCATGTCCGTCGATGATGTCTCGTCCTGGGCTGAGGCTTTCGCTGAGGGGGTCGCCGAGGTCCAGGAGTTGGGCGTGCGGGTGATCGGGTTCGCGCACGACGCTGACGACAACTACGTCACCGAGGAAGACCTGGCGGTGCGCTTCGGCCTCAGCCAACGGTACGTGCTAGAACTCGCCACCGATGTGGTCGGCCCCGGCGGCTTCCCGCCCCGCGTCGAGGACGACGACGGCAGCCCGCTGGAATACTGGCACTGGGCGCCAACCCGGGAGTGGTTCCGCAAGCATTTCGGCGACGATGTCGCCGACCGGTTCGACCGCGAGATCGACACCGCTGACCGGGCGATCAAGTCACGCTAGCCTGGCCCATTCGTGCCAAGTCCTCAACGACCGCCTCACCCGTCGTCTTCCTGATTCTCGTTCGGTTCGATGGCTTTGGTGATGGTGAAGAAATCGAAGTGCGCTTCTGCGATGTCGGCGGTTTCCCGTGTGCCGGACGCAGGAGCGTTCCCCAGGAGCCGCAGCCGGTCAGCGATCCGCTGCAGCAGGCCCAGGTCGTCCATCGCCCGGACTGGACGTGCAGTTGGCGGGAACCGGCGTTCCCCGCGGCGGGGGAGTACGGGGTGAAGCGCTTGGGTGCGCTCGGCGGCGTGTTCACCTGCCGCCAGCAGGCACCAGACGACCCGGCGGCCCGCCTCGTCGTGGTGGCAGCCCTGGCGTACCACCCGCGATAGCGGCGCGGCCTCGACCAACACCGGCGACGGGTCCCCGCCCTCGTCCCAGACCTCGACAACCTGTGGGGTGCCAATAGTCGGCCACGTGGTCTGACTTGCGGTTAGGCGGCTGCGTGTTCGTACTCGTTGATTAGGCCGCCGAGGACTGGTCGGCGATGTATCGACGTGCAGCTCGGCTCTACTGCTGGTCTATCCGGTCGTGGTGGTGCGAGCTGGAGTGCTCGGTGTGGTCGG
>NZ_FMZZ01000022.1 GCF_900101685.1 Actinokineospora iranica | reverse complement strand
CGCCGGTCCTGGCGGTGGAGGTGCTGTCGCCGAGTTCCACGATCAACGACCTGAACAACAAGAAGGCCGCATACCAGCGCATGGGAGTGCCCAGTTACTGGGTGGTCGACCCGCAGCAGCCGGGAATCATGGTGTTCGAACTGGATCAGGCAGGCGTCTACCAGCAGGTCGCCGACGTCAAGGGCGAAGATTCACTGGTGGTGCGGGAGCCGTTCCCGGCCCGCGTCGTCCCGGTCGATCTTCTCGGCTCGCTGGCGGACTGATGGACACCGGTCCGTTGGAGAGGCTGCGGTCCCTGTGCCTGGCCATGCCGGAGGCCACCGAGCGGGTCAGTCACGGTGAGCCCACCTGGTTCGTGCGCGGCAAGAAGGTTTTCGTCAACTACGCGGGCCATCACCACGACGACCGCGTCGGTTTCTGGTGCGCCGCCCCACCCGGCGTCCAGGAGGAGATGATCGCCGAGGACCCGGAACGCTTCTACCGGCCGCCGTATGTCGGGCATCGGGGCTGGCTGGGTGTCTACCTGGATGTCGATGTGGACTGGGCGGAGATCGCCGAGATCGTCGACCAGGCGTACCGGGTCGTGGCACCCAAGCGATTACTCGCCGAACTCGACGCCCGCGCTGGTTAGCGGTCCGTCCACATAGGCGTGGTCTCGCGGTACGTCCCCGCGAGGCGGTCTTCGGCATGGGCAGGTAAAGGGACGGGAATTGGCAGGATTCCCATTGGAACTGGAAGGAGATGGTTGCTGCCCGAGGGGGTGCCCGTACCTGGGAACCACCGCATTGAGGGCGCGTATCGAGAGGACGACCGCATTGAGAGGGCGCGGCTTGAGAGGACACCGCATTGAGGAACCATTGCATGGGGGAGGGCGCGCATTGACTGAGTGGCGCGCTGGGAGCGTGTCGGATTGGCAGGGCTGTGCATCGCGAGTGCGCGGGGTGGCGCGGCGTCACGTTGCCGGGGTGCCGCATCGATGTGGCGCGCCCCTGGGGAAGGCGTGCTACTGAGGGTTCGCCCGTCCCAGGAGGACGGTCAGCGGGAACGCGGTGACGAAGGCTGTTGCCGGGGAGGCGCGGACTGGGCGAGAAACGCGAGGGCTTGGGCGTACTTCGCGCTCAGGCGGTCGCGGGTGGCGACGTCCAGTTGGGCCAGGCGGGCGGGGGAAGAGTTGTCGGCGATGTCCGCGTACTTGACCGTCAGCGCGATGGGGTTCGCCGACACCCGGGTCAGGTAGTCCGACTGGGACTCGGCGGGCTCCTTGCTGATGGCCACGACAGCGGTGACGACCTCCGGCGGGCAGCCCGCCGCCAGCAGGTCGTCCGCTGTCACGGCGGTGTCCTCGATGACGTCGTGCAGCACGGCGACCATTCGCTCGCGCTCGCCGGTGACCGCGTTCATCACGCGCAGGGGATGGCCGATGTAGGGCATCCCGCACTTGTCCAGTTGGCCGTCGTGGGCATCGCGGGCGATGCGGATGGCGTCGTCCAAAGTGAACATGAGGGCAATCTAGCGCCTGGTCGGGCAGGCGGACGTGGATTGCCGGGCTTCGCGCGGGTCGCGGTTTCCGTGCGCCGTGGCCGGGACGAGTGAACTCGGGTGGGACAGGCGTGGGCCATGGCGCAGGGGCCAGGGACACAGGGCTGCCCTGGACACCGTCGCCGCTCACCCATCCGGCGGTGGAGTGGCTGCTGCTGCCCGTGGTGGCAGCGCGCTGTCGCCGTCGTTGTCGTTGGTGCTGGCGAGGGAGGGGAGGGAGAGGAGGTGCTGGTGCTGGTGCCTGAGGCGGGGGTGGGGGAGGTGCAGGTGCTTCGTGCGGTGGTGGCGGGTGCCGCCGCCCGGTGGTGGTGTGAGGTGGGATTGCTTCCTGTGGCTGCGGCGGATGGCGTTGCCTGGCAGTGGTGTGACGTGGGACTGCTTCGTGTGGTGTCGGCGAGTGCCGTTACCCGGCGGTGGTGGGAGGTGCTTTGTGCGGGGGCGTGGGTGCGCTGCCTGGTGGTGTGAGGCGCAGTCGCCTCTTGCGGTGGCGGCGAACGCCGTTGCCAGGGCGGCGGTGTGAGACGCCGTCCCGCCTGCGGTGGCGTGAGTTGTCGTTGCCGACGTGGTGGCAGGGTGCCGTCGCCGACGTTGGGGCGGAGCGTGTGGTGACCACGAGGTAGCGACGTCGCGGGGTGGGGGCTTGGTGGGATGGGCTTGACGGAGATTGGCGGTGCCGCCTTGTCCTGATGACGTGCATCGATCTACCCAGCACGCCCGGCTTCGCGGGTGGCGGGACTCCGCTTCGTCGCTGGTGGCTGCCGGGTTCCAGCGCGTTGTTTGCCGGTGTCGGTTGTGGTCTGGTTCGGAGGCCGGGCGGTACGGTCGTGGTGTGTTCGGTGATCTCCGTGTGCCTGTTGTCGTCGCTCCGATGGCTGGTGGGCCCAGCACGCCCGCGTTGGTGGCGGGGGCGGTCGAGGCGGGGGCCTTCGGGTTCCTCGCGGCGGGGATGGTGGGCGTCGAGGCGTTGCGCGCGCGGATCGAGGAGACGCGGGCGCTCACCGAGAAGCCGTTCGGGGTCAACATCTTCACGCCCAGTGCTCGGTCCGCTGTGGACCTTGGCGACTACCGCGAGCGGGTTCGCGTCGAGGCGGAGCGGTACGGGGTGGCGGCGGGGGAGCCGGAGTGGGACGACGACCAGTACGCGGCCAAGGTCGACGTGGTGGTCGAGGCCCGGGTGCCGGTCGTCTCGTTCACCTTCGGGTTGCCTCGGGCGCGGGACGTGGCGCGGCTGAAGGACGTGGGGACATCCGTGGTGGCCACCGTCACCACCCCGGCGGAGGCCAGGGCCGCCGTCGAGGTGGGCGCCGACGCTCTCTGCGTGCAGGGGGCGGCTGCCGGTGGGCACCGGGGCGTGTTCCAGGATGATCCCGCGTTCCCGGGCGGCGGGCCGCTCTACGACCTGCTGCCCGCCCTGCGGCTGATCGCCGCGGAGACTCGGCTCCCGCTCATCGCCGCCGGTGGGTTGAGCCACGGTGGCGACGTCGCGGCCGTGCTCGCCGCCGGGGCGATCGCCGCGCAGTTGGGCACGGTGTTCCTGCGTTGCCCGGAGGCCGGGACGTCCGCTGTGCAGCGGGCCGCTCTCGCCGCGGGTGGGCGGGAGACCACGGTGACGCGGGCGTTCACCGGGCGACCGGCGCGCGGGTTGGTCAACCGGTTCATCGCGGAGCACCCCGACGCCCCCAGCGCCTACCCGAACCTGAACAACCTCACCCGCCCGCTGCGCGCCGCCGCCGCGCGGGCCGGGGATCCCGAGGCGATGTCGCTGTGGGCGGGGCAGGCGTACCCGCTCGCGGGGGACGCGCCGGTCGCCGAGGTGGTCGCCGTGCTCGCCGCGCAGGCCGAAGAGGCCGTGGTGGCGGTGGCGCGCCGGTTGGGCGTCACCGGCGCGGACTAGTCCACAATGGACTGGCGGGCGCCTGTGTCGTTACCCACACAGCGTGGGGAAACCGGTCCGCCGTCGGGCTAACTTACCGGGAAGTAATCGGGAGAGGAGGCCCCGCCATGCTCGGACTGCCCACCATGGACACCGTCCGCGACGCCGCGTCCAACGTCGCGCACCGCTGGCTGTTCGGCGGCCTGGCGGACTTCCGCCCGGTGCCGCGCACGCTGATTGACGAAGGCCGCACTCGGCAGGTGTTCTCCTACCACCTGCCTGCGGGCGTCGAACCCACCGGCAACCCGACGCTGCTGGTGCCGCCGCTGGCGGTGCCCGACTCCTGCTTCGACCTGCGCCGCGGGTGCAGCGTCGTGGAGCACCTGGTCAACCGGGGCAGACCCACCTACCTGGTGGAATACGGCGAAATCGGCTTCGCCGACCGCGCGCTGGGCCTGGAGCACTGGGTCGAGGAAGTGCTGCCCGCAGCCGTGCGCGCGGCGCACGAGCACTCCGGCGGCAAGCCGCTGCACGTCGTCGGGTGGTGCCTGGGCGGCATCATGTCGGTCCTTGCCGCCGCGCGGCTGGGGGCATGGCCGATCGCGTCGCTGACGGTGGTCGCGAGCCCGTTCGACTTCACCGCGATCCCGCTGGTCGCGCCTTTCCGGCCGCTGATCAACGCGACCGGCGGGCACGCCCTGACCCCGCTGTACCGGGCGTTCGGGTCCATCCCGGCGCCCCTGGTGCGCACCGCGTTCCAGGTCAGCGGCCTGGACAAGCAGATCACCAAGCCGTTCGCGATCGCGCTCAACCTCGCCGACCGGGACTACCTGGCGCAGATCGAGGCCGTGGAGCGGTTCACCGACCGCATGGTCGCCTACCCGGGGCGGACCGTGGCGCAGATCTACCACCGCTTCTTCCGCGCGAACAGCCTCGCGTCCGGCTCGGTGACCCTGGCGGGCAGGACCACCACCCTGACGGGCATCAAGCAGCCCACTCTCGTCATCGCGGGCGCCACCGACGCGATCGCCCCGCCCCGGGCGGTCGGCAAGCTGGTCGACCTGCTTCCCGAGGCGGCAGGCGTCCGGTTCGAGACCGCTCCCGG
Source organism: Actinokineospora iranica (assembly GCF_900101685.1). Lineage (GTDB taxonomy): Bacteria > Actinomycetota > Actinomycetes > Mycobacteriales > Pseudonocardiaceae > Actinokineospora > Actinokineospora iranica. The sequence continues at coordinate 58,764 of NZ_FMZZ01000022.1, read as the reverse complement.
CGGGCATCTCGGCGTCCTCACCGGCCGCGCCGCCCGGCACAGCACCTGGCCGCTGATCGACCGCTTCCAGGACGAGTTGGACGCCGCCTGAGCGGCACCGCCGCTTCCTGCCCGCCCCCTCCACTCACCCGCTGGTTCGCGCACCGAGCGGGCCACCCCGAGGCGTGCGAACAGCCGGATGGGGTGGCCCGGGAGCAGGCTCAGCGGGTGAAGACGATCTTTCCGGCCGTCTCGCCAGCCAGCATCTGCTCGAAGCCCGCGCGCGCGTCGGTCATCGGCATCTCGGCGCCGATCCTGGGCTTGATGCCCGCCAGGTCGCAGAAGCTGATCAGGTCGGCCAGCTCGTCGCGGGTGCCCATGGTGGCGCCGACGACCCGCAGTTGCAGGAAGAACAGGCGCTGGAGGTCGGCGCTGGGGTCGCCGCCGCTGGTGGAGCCGGACACCACGATGACCCCGCCGGGCTTGAGGGCGCGCATCGAGTGCGACCAGGTCGCCTTGCCGACCGTCTCGAACACGCCGTCGACGCGTTCGGGGAGGCGGGCGCCGGACTCGAAGGTCTCGTGGGCGCCCAGCTCGGTCGCCAGGGCCCGCTTCTCCTCGGTGCGGCCGGTGACCCAGACCCGCAGGCCCGCCGCCTTGCCGAGCTCGATCAGCGCCGTCGAGACGCCGCCGGAAGCGCCCTGGACAAGCATGGTCTGGCCGGGGCGCAGACCGGACTTGACGAACAGCATCCGGTACGCGGTCAGCCACGCCGTGCCCATGCACGCGGCCTCGGCGAAGGTCAGGCCGGGCGGTTTGGGCAGCGCGTTGCGGGCCGGGACGACCACGGTGTCGGCGAACGAGCCCTGGTGCTTCTCGGTCAGCAGGGTGCGGTTCGGGTCGAGGGTCTCGTCGCCGGACCAGGTGGGGTCGCCGATGACCGAGTGCAGCACCACCTCGGTGCCGTCGGGCAGCAGGCCCGCGCCGTCGCAGCCCAGGATCATCGGGAACCGCTCCGCCTTGATGCCGACGCCGCGCAGGGTCCACAGGTCGTGCATGTTCAGGCTGGCGGCCTTCACCGTGACCGGCACGAAACCGTCGGGGACCTCCGGCTCGGGCCGTTCCCCCACGGTGAGGGAGGCCAGCGGGTCGTCCGGGTTCGGCTCAGTGGCGTAGACGGCGAACATGGGTGGAAACATAGCGACGGGCGCGGCCCGCCGCCCCACGGAAGTGGCCTAGGTCTAGTCTCGGGGCGTGCTGCAAGGGCTGTCCGACTGGTGGAACGACGTGGAGCTGTGGCTGATCCAGCTCTCGTTCCCACTGCAGTTCGCCCTGGTCATGGCGATCCTGCTGCCGCTGTGCGTGGTCCTCGCCTGGTTCATCGACCGGGTCGTGGACTACGCCTCGGCCCGCTTCGGCACCTCCCGGGACGAGGCGCCACTGGGCTCGCGCCACACCGCCGACCCGGATTCGTAGGCTGACCGAGTGGGTTCCCGAAAGCGCATCACCGTCGCCCTGGTCGGGCTTGTCGTGCTGGTCCTGGCAGGCTGGCTGATCCGCGACTCGGGCACAACCGCGCCGCCGCCCACCTCCACCTCCACATCCGCGGACTCGGTCGCCGGGATGCCGGTGCGGCCGCTGTCCGAACTGCCCCCCGAGGCCGCTGCGACGTGGCGGCTCATCGAGGCGGGCGGCCCGTTCCCGCATCCGCGCCACGACGGAAAGACGTTCGACAACCGGGAAAAGCTGCTCCCCCAGCAGCGCTCCGGCTACTACCGGGAGTACACCGTGCCCACCCCTGGCAGCCCCGACCGCGGCCCCCGCCGCCTGGTCGCTGGTGCCGAGAAGGACCTGTTCTACACCCAGGACCACTACGTGTCCTTCGTCGCCGTGGACCCCACGCGATGACCGAACACGTGCTGGACGGGACCCAGGTGCGCAGCAAGCGCGCCATGTTCACCGCGCTCGCCAAGGCCCTGTCCTTTCCGGACTGGTTCGGCCACAACCTCGACGGCCTCTACGACTGCCTGGTCGACCTGTCCTGGTTGGCCCCGGGCGAGCACGTGCTCATCTGGACCCATCCGGAGATCCTCGCCAAGGCCGACCCGGCGGGTTACCGCGCGATCAAGGAAGTCCTCGACGACGCCGTCGAAGGCTTCACCGACCCGGACCGCTCCCTCGCCATCGTCCTGGCCGAGAACAAGCCCTGACGGGTGATCCCCGGGCTGCGTCCGGAGTGTCGCCCCTGTCGCCCCGGCGAGTTGTCCACAGGTGCCGCGCGCGTCTTCCTCGCGCTGCCGACCCCCGATAGACTGGAGCGGGGCCGCCCCCCGGGTTGGGTGGGGGTGTGCCCGCGCGGGGCGGGGTGGCGGAAAGCGAGGACGATTCGCTGGTCGGCCGAGAGCTTTGGTTGACGGGCGGCGGGCGAAGTCCACATGGTCGCAGGCTTGGGCACCTGTGCGTGGATCTGGACGGCGGCTGGTCTGTGTCCGGTGTGGGCAGATGTGAGCGGTGTCGAGAAGTTCGGCGATCAGCTTGGGGGCGTGGTCGCCGGGGCCATCGGAATTGAGGTTCGCGCAGCGTTCTGGCTGCCTGAATCCGACTTTGACGCAGCCCTGCCGGGATAGGCAGGGGGCGTGCCGCGCGGGTGGCGGAAAGGTGAGAGCGCGCTGGGTGGTGCTCGGGTTCGGTGGTGGACCGGGCGGCGCGGTGAGCGGTCAGCCCTCGGGGACCCAGTGGGGTTTGCGCTTCTGGGCGAACGCGGTGATGCCCTCTTGGCCCTCGGCGCCTGCGAAGAATCCGGCCGAGAGGGTCAGCATCTCGGCGAAGTCGGTGGAGAGGTCGGCGGGTCGGGTGCGGCGGAGCATCTGCTTGGTGGCGGCGAGTGCCTGGGGGCCGCCGAGGGCGAGCATGTTGGTGTAGCGGTCCACTTCGGCGTCGAGGTGGGCGGCGGGGACGGCGGAGTTGAGCAGGCCGATGGTGACGGCGCGGGCCGCGTCGAACTGTTCGCCGGTGAGGAACAGTTCGTGGGCGGCTCGGGGGAGGAGGCGGGGGAGGACGGTCACCGAGATGACGGCGGGGACGGCGCCTATGCGCACCTCGGTGAACGCGAAGGTCGCCGTGTCCGCTGCCACGGCGATGTCGGCGGCGGCGACGATGCCGACCCCGCCGGCTCGGGCCGGGCCCGCGAGTTTGGCCACGACCGGTTTGGGGCTGGTCCAGATTTGCTCGAGGATGGCCGGGAACTCGTTGACGCCCTGCGCGGACGAGGACGCGCCGCCTGCCTCTTTGAGGTCCATGCCCGCGCAGAACACCGGTCCGGTGTGGTCGAGCACGATCACCCGGACCGCGTCGTCGGCGGTCGCCGTGTTCAGGTGGTCGCGGAGTTCGGCGCGCAGGCGCGCGGACAGGGCGTTGCGGTTGTGCGGCGAGTCCAGGGTGACCCGGGCGATCCCCGCCTTGACCTCGTAGTGCACCAGCTCGTCAGCCATGCGCCTCAGCTTAGGTCCTGTCTCGGCGGACCCGTGCGGCCAGCGGTGCTTCCAGGCAGGGCCTGGTGTCCGGGTTCCGCGTCCACGGGATGGTTGTGGGCTGCGCTAACCTGGCGCACGTGAGGAGGAAGACGCCCGCGCTTGGTCGCCTGGTGCTTCTTCTCGCCGTGCTGGTGGGGTTGCTCGGGATGCACGCCCTCTCGGGGCCGCAGGTGAGCGGCCTGCACGTTTCCTCCGCGGCCCAGCAGACCCATCCCGCCGATGATCACGCGCCCGTCGAGCACGGGCATGTCGGCCCGGTGTGCGAGTCGGGCGCCCTGCCGGTCCACCCCGACGCCGTGCTCGACCTGCCGGTTGTTTCCGCGCCGCCGCCCGAGGGGCTGCTGGGGCGGGTCGCGTGGGCCGGGGTGGCGGGCAGCGGCTGCGGGCCGCCCGCGCGCGCCGACCTGCAGGTCTGGCGGATTTAGACCGACCACCTCGAACCGGCGACCGGACGACCCGGCCGCGCGGTTCGGCACGCGTCCGATCCGACGACGTTCTGGTGGAGTCGATATGAAGAAGACAGTTCTCGTTCTCGGCGCGGTCTTGGCGCTGACCGGGTGTTCGGCGGGGCAGGAGCCGCACGGTGGCGACCACCCGGCGGCTTCCTCGTCCGCGGACACCGCCCACAACCCCGCCGACGTGGCGTTCGCCCGCGACATGATCACCCATCACCGGCAGGCGCTGGAGATGTCCGCGCTGGCCGCGACCAAGGCGAGCGGGCAGCGGGTGAAGGACCTCGCCGCGCGCATCGAGCGGGCGCAGGCCCCCGAGATCGAGCAGATGACCAGGTGGCTGGGCGAGTGGGGCCAGTCGGCCGGGCCGGGGCACGGCGCGCACGGCACGATGACCGACGACGAGATGGTCGCCCTCGCTGGCGCGTCCGGGCAGGAGTTCGACCGGATGTTCCTGGAGATGATGATCCGCCACCACGAGGGCGCGGTCACCATGGCCAAGGACGCCAAGGCCAAGGCGTCCGACCAGCGGGTGCGGGACCTGGCTGACGCGGTGATCACCGCGCAGGAGGCGGAGATCGCCGAGATGCGCGCCCTGCTCGCGTGACCGGTGTGGTGGCCCCGGGCAGCCGGGGCCACCACGCTCGGGTGCGACGGTGTCGAGGGCGGGTTCGCGGATGATCGGCCGTCGACCTCGCGGCGGCGCGACCACACCTCGAACGGAACCGGCGCGCTCTTTCCGCGTCGCGAGTCGCGCAGGCCGGTGACCTCGACCGGCCGTCGAAAGCGCTGGTCAGGCTGTGCGGGCGCGGGCGGTGCCGACCTCGTCGTAGCGGGACAGCAGCAGGTCGGCGACTTCGACGGCGGGGCCGAGCGGCGCGGCGACCCGGGCGCCCGGGTCGGCGGCGGCGGCCTCGGCCGCGACCCGGTCGGGGAGCAGGCCGGGGGCCAGGAAGTACCCGGCGACCGCGATCCGCTCCGCTCCCCGGGCGCGCAGGGCCGCCACGGCGGCGGGCACGCCCGGGTCGGCGGCGGAGGCGAAGGCGGCGCGCACGCCGGACCAGCCCTGGGTGCGCGCCCAGCGGTCGGCGATCTCGTGGACCCGGGCGTTCGCGGGCGGGTGCGACGACCCGGTGGCCGCCAGCACCACGCCGAGCCCGCGGTCGCCGGGGCGGGCGTCGATCTCGGCGAGCCTGCGCAGCGCGGCCCGCTCCAGGGCCGCGTCCGGTCCCAGGACGTCGGCGACGGTCACCGACAGCCGGGGAAGCCTGCCCAGCGCCTCATCGATCAACGCGGGCAGGTCTACCCGGGCGTGGAAAGCGCGGCCGAGCAGCAGGGGCGCCACGACGACCGTGCGGTGGCCCTCGCCGTGCAGGGCGGCCAGCACGTCGGCAAGGCGGGGCGCCGACAGGTCCAGGAACGCGCCGCGCACGTCCAGGTCGGGCCGCCGGGTCCTGGCCACGGCCAGGAGGTCGCCGACGCAGGCAGCCGAGCGCGGGTCTCGGCTGCCGTGCGCGACGGCCACCAGGGGAACAGCGGGCATCTGCTTACAGCGCTCCGGTAAGCCCGCGGGCGCGCAGCACGGCGCGTTCCAGCGGCCGGAACACCAGCAGTTCGATGCCGACGCCGACGAAGAAGATCAGCAGGATGCCCGCCATCACCATCTCCATCTCCGACAGGGCCATGCCGTTGTGCAGGTACTGCCCGAGACCGAACCCGAGTTGCGGCGAGGTGGCGATCAGCTCGGCGGCCATCAGCGACCGCCAGGAGAACGCCCAGCCCTGCTTGAGTCCGGCGAGGTAGCCGGGCAGGGCCGCGGGCAGCAGGATGTAGCGGGCCGCGTCGAGCCTGCCCGCGCCAAGCGCCTTGCCGACCCTGGGCAGGATCGGCGGGATCTGATCGATGCCCGCGACCAGCCCGTTGGCGATCGAGGGGACCGCGCCGAGCAGGACGACGGTGTAGATCGCGGCGTCGGTGGCGCCGAACCACAGCACCGCCGCGGGCACCCAGGCGACCGACGGCAGGCTCTGCAGGCCGGAGATGGTCGGCCCGATGGCCGCCCGCACCAGCGGGACCTTGGCCAGCAGCAGCCCCAGCGGGGTCGCCACGGCCACCGAGACCAGGAATCCGATGATCGCGCGGTGCACCGAGACCCAGAGGAACTCCCACACCTGCCCGCTGTCGATGACCTTCCAGATCTCGTTCCACACCGCGATCGGCGCGGGGAGTTGGAACTCCGGCCAGATCGCTCGTGACCACAGGAACTGCCACACCGCGACGAACAGCGCCAGCGCGACGATCGGCGAGAGGATCGACCGGGTCAGCGTGCCCTTGGCCTTGCTCCGCGGCGGGGTGTCGAGGGCGTCCAGGCCCGCCTCGACGGCGGCGGAGTCCTCGACCTGGTCGGCCACCTCACGCGGCATGGCTGCTGATCACCTCGCGGAGCCGGGCGTTGATCTTCTCGATCGCCTTGGCCTCGTCGGCGCCGGTGAGGCCGTCGACGGCCCACTCCTGCACGACCCGGCCCGGCTTGGACGACAGCAGCACGACCCGCTGGCCCAGCCGGACCGCTTCGCGCACGTCGTGGGTCACGAACACGACCGCGGTGCCGGTCGCCTCCCAGACCCGCAGCAGCTCGCCCTGCAGCACGTCGCGGGTGATCGCGTCGAGCGCGGAGAACGGCTCGTCCATCAGCAGCAGCGACGCGGCCTCGCCGTTGTTGCCGTCCAGCGCGGAGGCCAGCGCGCGGGCCAGCGCGACCCGCTGGCGCATACCGCCGGACAGCTCGTGCGGGCGCTTGTCGCCGACGTTGCGCAGCCGCACCAGGTCGAGCAGTTCGGTCGTGCGCGCCACCCGGTCGGCCCGCTTGACGCCCGCGAGCCGCAGCGGCAGCTCCACGTTGCGCGCCGCGGTCAGCCACGGCATCAGCGCGGCCTCCTGGAACATCACCGCGGGCCGGGTCGTGGTCAGCGCGATCTCGCCGGAGGACGGCGCGTCGAGACCGGCGATCAGGTTGAGCAGGGTCGTCTTGCCGCAGCCGGACGCGCCGAGGAGGCAGACGAACTCGCCGGGCTCGACGCGCAGGTCGATTCCGTCGAGCGCGGTCACGGCGCGGTGGCCGTGGCCGAAGGTTTTCCGGACATCGGTCAGCCGAACCGCGGCCTCGGTGCCCGCGTGCGCGGGGGTGGCCTCAAGCGTGGCGGTCATGGTCTTCGCCTGCCTTCCTCGGTCGTCCACTGACTACTTCTTGTCCAGGCCCGCGGCGTCGGCCCCGGGTTTGCCCGCCGCCTTGAGGACCGCGTTGAGCGCGGTCAGGTCCGTGAACCCGGCGACCTGCGGCTCCTTCTCCATGACGCCCGCGGTGACCGCGTCCTTGGCCAGCCGCGGGAACGTCGCGGCGAGCGGGTCGGGGTTCAGCTCGATGGAGGTGAACGCCCGGTCGATGACCGGGCCCCCGAGGCCCTTGCCGGTCAGCGCCTCCAGCTGCTTGTTCACCGCGGCCTTGGCTCCGGCCTCGTCGGTCTTGGCGTAGTCGTTGGCCGCGAGCAGGCCCGTCAGCAGCTTCCGCACGGTCTGCGGGTGCTCGCGCAGATACCGGGTGCGCACCAGCAGCACCGTGGTCGGGAACTTGCCCTGGGCCCACAGGTCCTTCTCGTCGACGAGGACCTTGGCGCCCGCGTCGAGCACCAGCCGCGACGACCACGGCTCGGGCAGCCAGGCGGCCCGCACCTCGCCCTTGTTGAACGCGTCGAAGGTCTGCGCGCTGTCCCGGTTGTCGACCTGGACCTTGTCCTTGAGGCCCTGCTCCACCAGCCACTTCTTCAGTGCCACGTCCTGGGTGTTGCCCAGCGCCGGGGTGACCACGGTCTTGCCTGCCAGGTCTTGCGGGGTGGCGATCTCGGCGGAGGTGACCAGTTGCGCGCCGCCCGAAGTGGCGCCCGCGACCAGCCGCACGGCCTCGCCGTCGGACTTGGCGTAGGCGTTGATCGCCGGGCCGGAGCCGATGAAGCCCGCGTCGAGCGAGCCGCCGAGGAACGCCGCGACCTCGGTCGAGCCGTCGGTGAACTTGGTCGGGACCAGCTTGGTCGCGCCCAGCTCCTTGGCGAACAGGCCCTTCTCCAGGCCGATCAGGGCGGAGGCGTGCGTGACGTTGGGGAAGTACCCCAGCCGCAGCTCGGCCGCCTCGCCCTTGTCGGTTGCCGCGTCGGCGGTGTCGCTGGACCCGACGCGGGAGCAGCCCACGAGGGCGGCGATCAGGGATAACGCGATCGCGGTCGCGGCGCGCTTTCGGTGCAGACTCAACGTCAGGCCTCTCAGACTCCGGGGGCGGTCACGGACCGGGCGTGGCGGCGGCTTTTCCGCCGCTGGTACAGCTCGGGTCCGTCTCCAGTGCCGGGAGGCCCGCTCCCACGAGGCCCGCTGCGAGGGTCGACCCGTCCGCCGCGTCGATCACCAGGAAGGCCCCGGTGCGCCGGTTGGCGGCGTAGTCGTCCACCGGCAGCGGCTCGGCCGTGCGCACCTGCACGCGGCCGATCTCGTTGAGCGCCAGGGTGTCGGGGTTGGCCACCGAGGCCAGCTTCTGCTCGTCGAAGCGGGCGCTGAGCTCGCCGACGATGGCCGGGACCGTGCGCGCGCCGTGCTTGACCAGCACCCGCGCCCCCGGCCGCAGCGGCTTGTCCGACAGCCACGCCACGGTCGCCTCGAACTCGTCCACGGCGACCGGTGCGTCGGCGACCCCGGCGATGAGGTCGCCGCGGGAGATGTCGATCTCGTCGGCCAGCACCAGCGTCACCGAGCGGCCCGCCTCGGCCTCGGCCAGTTCGCCGTCCGGGGTGTCGATGCGGGTGACCGTGGTGCGCAGCCCGGCGGGCAGGACCACGATCTCCTCGCCGGTGCGGACCGTGCCCGCGGCGACCTGGCCCGCGTAGCCGCGGTAGTCGGTGTGCTCGGCGGTGTTCGTGCGGATCACGTACTGCACCGGGAAACGGAACGGCGTGTGGTGCGGGTCCGGTTCGACCGGCACGGTCTCCAGGTGCTCAAGCAGCGTCGGCCCGCCGTACCAGGGGGTGTGCGCGGAGCGCTCGACCACGTTGTCGCCGACCAGGGCCGAGACCGGGATCGAGAGCACCGAGCCGATCGGGTAGCCCAGGGCCGTGGCGTGGTCGGTGAACTCCTTGGCGATGACCTCGAAGGTCTCCTCGTCGTAGCCCACCAGGTCGACCTTGTTCACCGCGAGCACGAGCCGGGGCACGCCGAGCAGGGCCAGCACCGCGGCGTGGCGGCGGGTCTGCTCCAGCACGCCCTTGCGCGCGTCGACCAGCAGCACGGCGAGCTGCGCGGTGGACGCGCCGGTGACCGTGTTGCGGGTGTACTGCACGTGTCCGGGGGTGTCGGCGAGCACGAACGACCGCTTGGGCGTCGCGAAGTAGCGGTAGGCCACGTCGATCGTGATGCCCTGCTCGCGCTCGGAGCGCAGGCCGTCGACCAGCAGCGACAAGTCCGGAGTGGACAGTCCCTTGTCGACACTGGCGCGGTGCACGGCGTCCAGGGTGTCGGCGAGCACGGACTTGGTGTCGTAGAGCAGCCTGCCCACGAGCGTGGACTTGCCGTCGTCGACGCTGCCCGCCGTGGCCAGCCGGAGCAGATCAGTCATCAGAAGTAGCCCTCCCGCTTGCGGTCTTCCATGGCCGCCTCGGACAGTCGGTCGTCCGCGCGGGTAGCGCCTCGCTCGGTGAGCCTGCTCGCCGACACCTCGGCGATGACCTGGTCGAGATCGGCGGCCTCGGACAGCACCGCCCCCGTGCACGAGCCGTCGCCGACGGTCCGGTACCGCACCGTCAGCTCCTGGACCGGCTCGTTCGCGCGCGGACCGAACCACGGCCCGGCTGTGAGCCACATGCCGTCGCGCTGGAAAACCTCGCGGCGGTGCGCGAAGTAGATCGACGGCAGGTCGATGCGCTCGCGCTGGATGTAGCGCCAGACGTCGAGTTCGGTCCAGTTGGACAGGGGGAACACGCGAACATGTTCGCCTGCCCGGTGCCTGCCGTTGTAGAGGTTCCAGAGTTCGGGACGCTGGCGGCGCGGGTCCCACTGGCCGAAGGAATTGCGCAGGCTGAAGATTCTTTCCTTCGCCCGGGCGCGCTCCTCGTCGCGGCGCCCGCCGCCGAAGACGGCGTCGAACTTGTTCTCGGTGATCGCGTCGAGCAGCGGCACGGTTTGCAGCGGGTTGCGCGTCCCGTCCGGCCGCTCCGCCAGCCTGCCGTCGTCGATGTAGTCCTGCACGCTCGCCACGACCAGCCGCAGCCCGTACCGCTCGACGGTGCGGTCGCGGAAGGCGATGACCTCGTCCAGGTTGTGCCCGGTGTCCACGTGCAGCAGCGGGAACGGCACCGGCGCTGGCCAGAACGCCTTGACCGCCAGGTGCAGCAGCACGGTCGAGTCCTTGCCGCCGGAGAACAGGATCACCGGCCGGTCGAACTCGCCCGCGACCTCGCGGAAGATGTGGACCGCCTCGGATTCGAGCCGGTCCAGCGCGTCCAGGGGCTTGGTTTCCAAGATGCTCATGTGTCCCTACCCGTGCAATCCGCACTCGGTCTTGGCCTGCCCGGCCCAGCGGCCGCTGCGCGCGTCCTGGCCCGGCAGCGGCTTGGCCGTGCACGGCGCGCAGCCGATGGACAGGTAGCCCTCGCTCACCAGCGGGTTCTCCAGAATCCCGTGGTCGGCGATGTAGCTGTTGAACTCGTCGTCCGACCACGCCGCGATCGGGTTGACCTTGACGAGGCCGTTGCGGTCGTCCCACTGCACGATCGGGGTGTTCGCCCGCGTCGGCGCGTCGACCCTGCGCACACCGGTCACCCACGCGTCGTACTTCGCGAGGGTCTTGCGCAGCGGCTCCACCTTGCGCAGGAAGCAGCACCGCGTCGGGTCGGTCTTGTTCAGCAGGCCGAACTCGGCCTCCTGGTCGGCGACCGACTGCTCGGCCTCGGCGTTGACGATGCGCACCTCGGGGTAGACCACCGCGACCGCGTCCCGGGTGCCGATGGTCTCGGCGAAGTGGTAGCCGGTCTCCAGGAACAGCACGTCGATGTCGCGCTTGGCCTGGTAGGCCAGGTCGATCAGCACGGCGTCCTGCATGTTCGAGGCCACGATGAACTTGTCGCCGAACGTTTGCGTGGTCCACGCAAGCGCCTCGGCGGCCGTTGCCTCGGCCAGTTCGCGTTCGGCCTTCTCGGCGATCTCTTGCAGTGTGGTGGTCATCGACCCGCCTCCGCTGGTGCGGTGTTGAGATTGAGCCCTATGAACGTGACCGTGAAGACCCGGCGGCAGCCCGCGCACAGCCAGGCCGCCTGCGGCTCCTCCCGCGGACGAAGATCCTCGTCGCCGCAGTAGGGGCAGTAGAACGGCGTCGCCCGCTCTGTCATATGCGGCCTCCGCTGCGACAAGTACGTCGGCTGTGCTGATTGCAGCCTCCGCTGCGACAAGTACGTCGGCTGGTCATCGCAAGTCCGCGTCGTCAGCCCGGGTGACCCACTGGGCGAACCGCTCGTCCGGCTCGCGCTTGGCGACGAAGTTGCGCACGACCCGCTCCACGTAGTCGGGAAGCTCGTCGCCGGTCACCTTGTGCCCGCGCAGCTTGCGGCCGAACCCGGCGTCGAGGCCGAGACCGCCGCCGAGGTGCACCTGGAAGCCCTCGACCTGGTTGCCGTCGTCGTCGGTGACGATCTGGCCCTTGAGTCCGATGTCCGCGGTCTGGATGCGGGCGCAGGAGTTCGGGCAGCCGTTGATGTGGATCGAGATCGGAGCCGTCACGCCATCGGTGATGTCGGTGAGCCGGGCTTCCAGCTTGGTGACCAGGTCGACCGCGCGGCCCTTGGTCTCCACGATGGCGAGCTTGCAGAACTCGATGCCGGTGCAGGCCATGATCCCGCGCCGCCACGGCGACGGCTCGGTCTGCAGCCCCAGCTTCGTCAGCTCCGCCCGCAGGCCCGCGACCTCGCCCTCGGCGACGTCGAGCACGACCAGCTTCTGCAGCGGGGTGAACCGCACCCGGTTCGAGCCAGCCCGCTCGGCGGCCTTGGCGACCTCGACCAGCGTCGAGCCGGACACCCGGCCCGCGATGGGGGCGGCGCCGACGTAGAACTTGCCGTCCTTCTGCCGGTGCACGCCGACGTGGTCGCGCTGCACGTCCGGGACCTCGGGGGCGGGCCCGTCGACGAGCTTGCGGCCGAGGTACTTCTCCTCCATGACCTCGCGGAACTTCGCCGCGCCCCAGTCCTTGACGAGGAACTTGATCCGGGCGCGGTGCCGCAGCCGCCGGTAGCCGTAGTCGCGGAACACGCTGATCACCGCGCCGTAGACGTCGGCGACCTCGTCCAGCGGCACCCACGCGCCCAGCCGCTGGCCGATCATCGGGTTGGTCGACAGGCCGCCGCCGACCCACACGTCGAACCCGGGGCCGTGCTCGGGGTGCACGACGCCGACGAAGGCGACGTCGTGGATCTCGTGGGCGACGTCGGGCAGCCCGGAGACGGCCGACTTGAACTTGCGCGGCAGGTTGGAGAACGCCTTGTCGCCGATGAACCGGCGCTTGATCTCATCGATCGCCGGGGTGCCGTCGATCACCTCGTCGGCGGCGATGCCCGCGACCGGGGAGCCCAGGATGACCCGGGGGCTGTCGCCGCAGGCCTCCATCGTGGTCAGGCCAGCGCCTTCGAGCTTGGCCCAGATGGTGGGCATGTCCTCGACGCGGATCCAGTGGTACTGGATGTTCTGCCGGTCGGTGATGTCGGCGGTGTCGCGCGCGTAGGTCTGCGACACCTCGCCGATCACCGCGAGCTGCTGGGTCGTGACCGCGCCGCCGTCGATGCGCACGCGCAGCATGAAGTACTCGTCGTCCAGCTCTTCGGGCTCCAGCGTGGCGGTGCGGCCGCCGTCGATCCCGGGCTTGCGCTGGGTGTAGAGCCCGTACCAGCGGAACCGGCCCCGCAGGTCGCCCGGGTCGATGCTGTCGAAGCCGCCCCGCGCGTAGATGTTCTCGATCCGGTCCCGCACGTGCAGCGGGTTGTCGTCCTTCTTGGACCGCTCGTTCGGATTCAGCGGCTCGCGGTAGCCGAGCGCCCATTGGCCCTCGCCCCGGCGGGCAGGCGCGCGCTTGCCCTTGGCTGCCGGGGTGTCGGTGGGGGGTGTGGTGGGAGCCACCGGTAGTCCTCCGGGGTCGGGGCGCTCGCGCGCGCCCTCGGCAACCCCGTGCGGAACTGGTGGGGATCACTCAGTGGCGCGCCCGACGCCTGCTGAATGCGAATTCGCGGCGGCGGTCAGCGGTGCTGACGGCACATCGCGCTGGAGACGCGACGGAAGTCCACGTGGCGGCGGGCCACCAGGAAGACTTGTGTCGCGAACATGGGCTCAGCGTGCCATGCGTCCAAGGTGTGGTCTACCGCCATCCGCATACTGGGACGACCGCCACGTCCCTTGCGCCCGGCCGCCGAAAGTGCCGTCCCCACCTGGGATGATGGTGTGGTGGCTTCCACACTTCCCGAAGGCGAACCCGCTCCCGCGGACGGCGCGCTGCCCGCTGCCGCGCTCGCCGGACTGGGCGCGCGGCCGTTCGGGCTCTACGTCCACGTGCCGTTCTGCGCCACCCGCTGCGGCTACTGCGATTTCAACACCTACACCCCGGGAGAGCTGGGCACGTCCGCGTCGCCCGCGTCCTGGCTCGACGGGCTGCGCCGGGAACTGGACCTGGCTGCCCGGGTGCTCGGCGACCCGCCGCGCGTGGACACGGTGTTCGTCGGCGGCGGCACCCCGTCGCTGCTGGGCGCCGACGGTCTCGCCGCCGTCCTGGACGCGGTCCGCGCCGCCTTCGGCCTCGCCCACGGCGCCGAGGTGACCACGGAGTCCAACCCGGAGTCGACCTCGCCGGAGTTCTTCGCCGGTCTCGCCGACGCAGGCTACACCCGGGTCTCGCTGGGGATGCAGTCCGCCGCCCGGCACGTGCTGACCGTGCTCGACCGCACGCACACGCCCGGCCGGGCCGTCGCCGCCGCCCGCGAGGCGCGCGCGGCCGGGATCGGGCACGTGAACCTCGACCTCATCTACGGCACCCCGGGCGAGCGCCCGCAGGACCTGGCCGCGTCGCTGGACGCGGTCCTGGACGCCGGGGTCGACCACGTGTCCGCCTACGCGCTGATCGTGGAGGAGGGGACCGCGCTGGCCCGCCGGGTCCGGCGCGGTGAGCTGCCGATGCCCGACGACGACGTGCTGGCCGACCGGTACGAGCAGGTCGACGCAGGCCTGTCGGCGGCCGGTCTGCGCTGGTACGAGGTGTCGAACTGGGCGTCGTCGGACGCGGCGCGGTGCAGGCACAACCTGGGCTACTGGCTCGGCGGCGACTGGTGGGGCGCCGGTCCCGGCGCGCACAGCCACGTCGGCGGCGTGCGCTGGTGGAACGTCAAGCACCCGGCCCGCTACGCCGCGCTGCTCGCCGAGGGCCGCTCTCCCGCGGCGGGGCGGGAGCGGCTGAGCGCCGACGACCAGCGCGTCGAGCGGGTGCTGCTGGAACTGCGGCTCGCCGAGGGCCTGCCGGTCGACGCGCTCGACCGCCCGGCGGTCGCCGAGGCCGAGATGGCGGTCCGCGACGGCCTGCTCGACGGCCCGGCGCTGGCCGCGGGCCGGTGCGTGCTCACCTCACGGGGCAGGCTGCTCGCCGACGCGGTCGTCCGACGGCTGACTTAGGCCCTGTCTCGAAGTGCAGGCACACGCCAGCCGCGCCGGATGCGGCCCCTGGCGGCACGGCCGCGACGCCCGAGTGCAACGACGCCCGAGTGCAACACCGGTACGAGGACGTCGCGGCCGCACCGCCAGGAACCACCCCGATCGCGACTGACACGCACCGGCACTTCGAGACAGGGCCTAGCCCGGCCGGAGCCCGGTGATCATCCGCAGCATCACCTCGCCGTACTCCGCGCGCAGCCGGGGCTGCTCGGCGGCGTCGGCCTCGGCCAGCCCGACGCCCGCGGCGCCGATCACGGAGAAGATGACCCGGGTCGTGGTCGCCAGCGGCACCGGGCCGAGCAGGCCGCGGTCCACCAGGGCCCGCAGGATGGTCTCGATCACCCCGTAGGCGTGCTCCTGCTCCAGGGCGAGCCAGGACGCCCAGCCCAGCGCGATCGGCCCTTCGCGCCAGGCCACTCGGCTGTAGACCGGGTCGAGGCAGAAGTCGAGGTACGCGTCGAGCGCGGCGATCGCCCCCGACCAGGGGTCCGCCGCCGCGGTGTACGCGGCTTCGACGCGCTTGGTCGACTCGCTCTCCAACTCGTGCAGGACGGCCTCGAACAGGGCTTTCTTGTTGCTGAAGTGGTGGTAGACCGCGCCCCGGGTCGCCTGGATGTCGGTGGCGATGTCCTCAAGGCCGGTCGCGGTGAAGCCGTCGGTGGCGAACCGCTTGGTGGCGGCATCGATCAGCGCCGCCCGCGTCGCGTCGGAGTACTGCTCCCGCCGACTCTTGACAGCAGACATAGGCTGAGACCCTACTCACATACAACGTGTATGTGACCGACGCCGAGAAGGTGAAGCGATGACGGAGACGCTGTTCAATCCGTTCGCGCCGGGGTTCACCGAGGACCCGTACCCGCACTACCGGGAGCTGCGCGACCTCGACCCGGTCCAGGAGCACCCGCTCGGGTTCTGGCTGCTGACCCGCCACGCGGAGGTGACCGCCCTCCTGCGCGCCGGGATGTCGGCCGAACAGCGCAACCTGGCCCCGCACCCGGTCCGCGACCAGATGCGCGAGGCCGCCGGTGGCGAGGACTGGCGGTCCGGCGGACTGTCCATGCTCGACCGCGACCCACCCGACCACACCCGGCTGCGCGGGCTGGTCGCCAAGGTCTTCACCCCGCGCGCCATCGCCGCGCTTGAGTCGAGGGTGGTCGAACTGGTCGACGCCGCGCTCGACCGCATGGCCGAGGCGGGCCGGTCCAACCTGGTCGACGAGCTGGCGTTCCCGCTGCCGTTCACGGTGATCAACGAGATGCTGGGAATGCCGCCCGCGGACGAGGCGCACATCCGGGAGCTCACCGGGACCCTGGTCCGCTCGCTGGAGCCGCTGGCCGACCCGGACCTGGCCCGGCGCATCTCGGCGGCTGACGCGGAACTGGCCGCGCTGACCGCTGAGGTGATCGCCTGGAAGCGGGCGAACCCTGGGGACGACCTGCTTACCGCTCTTATCCATGCCGAGGAGAACGGCGCTGTCCTCAGCGACGACGAGCTGGTCGCTCAGGTCGTGCTGCTGTATGTGGCGGGGCACGAGACCACGGTCAACCTGATCTCGAACGGGGTCGTGGCGTTGCTGCGCGATCCCGGGCAGTTGGCGGCGCTGCGCGCTGATCCCGAGTTGATCGGCAACGCGGTTGAAGAGCTGCTGCGGTACGACAGCCCGGTGCAGTCGAGTCGGCGGATCACGCTCGCGCCGTTCGAGGTGGGTGGGCGGGAGATTCCGCCGGGAACGTTCGTGGTGGCCAGTCTGGCGTCGGCCAACACGGATGAGCGTTTCTGGGGGGCGGACGCCGACGAGCTCAAGCTGGATCGGCCCAATGCGCGGTATCACGTGTCGTTCGGGGCTGGGCCGCACCACTGTCTTGGGGCCGCTCTCGCGCGGTTGGAAGGGCGGGTCGCGATCGGGCGGTTGGTGCGGCGTTTCCCTGACCTGGCGCTGGATGGCGAGGTCGAGTGGAACGGGCGGATCAATCTGCGTGGGGCCGCGAAGGTGCCGGTTCGCGTGTGAGGGGGCTTGGCGTCTGTTTGCTCGCTGGGCGGGCGTCGGTGCTGCTTGGCAGGAGGGCTGGTTTCCTGCTGTGCCCGTGTTGAGCACCTGGCAGGGGCGGTTGGCGGGTGGTGGCCAGCGAGGGTCACATCGACTTGTCGTGGTGTTCGCAGGGGTTGCCGACGATCTCGTCCTCGACGGTCAGTTCCTGCCGCAACCGGTCCGCGAAGCGGATTTGGTCCACACCGGGGGCGACCGCCACCCAGACCGACGCGGGCAGCGCCTCTGGGCGGGCTAGCTTCACCAGTTCGGGCTGGTCCTTGAACATCACCTTGAACCGCTCGTAGGCCGCCAGTCGATCCTCAATCGCCAGCGAACCGACTTCGGGGTCACCGCGCAACTGGTCGGCGGCCTGGCGCATTTCCGGATCGCCCTTCGTGTACACGACCACCTGTGCCGGGTTGTCGCGGCAGTGCGCCCAGCCTGCCTGCGGTGGGGGAGCGGGTGGTGCTGTCTCGGTTGTGCAGCTTGCCGTCAGCAGCAGCGCGAGGGCCGCGAATGCCCGGGGGCTCATCATGGGCGTCACTGTGGCAGGTGGGGCGTGGCTGGGCGGCGAGTTTCCGTCAATCGGGTATCCGGGGCAGTCTTCGGGGCTCTTGTTGGCTGCATCCTGTTTCCAGCCAACTCCGGGAGCGCCCATGTCGGTCACCTTGCAGGACATGCGCAGACGGTTGGCCGCGGACACGGTCGACTATGCGGACGTCGCCGCGCTCGGGCCCGCCGTGCTGCCCCATCTGGCCGAGTTGGCCGCGGGACCGGAGACGGTGCTCGCGTGCAAGGCCGTCTATCTGGCGAGTCTCATCGGTGGGCCGGATTCGACCGCGATCGTGGCGGGGGCGGCTGGGCATGAGGACCCCATTGTCCGGATCGCGGCTGCCGCGGCGTTGCGGAATCTGGAGTGGGGGGCTGGGCAGGGCTGAGTCAGGCGACCGCGGCGACCGGTGCTTTCCGGCGGCTGATCAGCCAGGCGAAGATCCCGGCAGGCACCGACATGGCGACCCCGTACACCGCGGCGGGCACCGCCATCGTCGCGTTGTTCAGCAGTGACAGGGCGATGGTGATGGCCAGGGCGCTGTTGTGGATGCCGATCTCGAACGACGAGGCGATCGCCTGCGGGCGGGGGACCCCGGCCAGCAGCGGCACCGCGTACCCGATGGCCAGGCTCAGCACGCACAGCAGGACCGCCAGCAGGCCGACCGCCCCGATGTAGCGGCCGATGTTGGCCCGCTCGGCGTACATCGCGCCCAGGATCACCGCCACCAGCACCACGATCGACGCGATCCGCACCGGCCCGCGCAGCTGGGCGGCCGCTGCCGGGAACCGGCGCGCGATCGCCATCCCCACCGCCGCCGGGACCAGGACGATCGCGAACACCTGCAGCATCTTCCCCGGCTGCAGGCCGATGGTCCCCGACGCGCCGAGGAAGCCCGCGAGGGAGAGGTTCACGATGATCGGCAGCGTCACGATCGCCAGCACCGAGTTGACGGCGGTGAGGGTGATGTTCAGCGCCACGTCGCCGCCCGCGAGGTGGCTGAAGATGTTGGCCGTCGTGCCGCCCGGGGAGGCGGCCAGCAGCATCATCCCCACCGCGAGGTCCGGCTCCAGGTCGAACAGCAGCACCAGGCCCAGGCACAGCGCGGGCAGCACGATCACCTGCACGGCCAGCGCCAGCAGCACCGCTCTGGGCATCTTGGCCACCCGGGTGAAATCGGCCACCGTCAGCGTGAGGCCGAGGCCGAACATGATGATCGCCAGGGCGATCGGCAGGAACACCGTGGTCAGGGGGGATGACACTATGCCGCTCCAGACACCGCGTGGGTGGAACCGATCCGAGCATCATTCAGATGATCGGGACGCGGGCGCAACCCTCGGTCGATCTCAGGGCGAATCGACCAAGCACCCCCGTGGCTCCGTAAACTTGACTCGACACGGGTCAAGCACGCGAGGGAGGTGGCAGGTGGTCAGCACTGACGAGCGCCGATTCGAGGTGCTGCGGGCGATCGTCGCCGACTACGTGAGCAATCAGGAGCCGGTCGCGTCGAAGGCCATCGTCGAGCGGCACAACCTCGGAGTGTCCAGCGCCACAGTGCGCAACGACATGGCGTCGCTGGAAGAGGACGGCTACATCACGCAGCCGCACACCAGCGCGGGCCGCATCCCCACCGACAAGGGCTACCGGCTCTTCGTCGACCGCCTCAGCGACGTCAAGCCGCTCAGCGCCGCCGAGCGCCGCGCCATCCAGAGCTTCCTGGAAGGCGCCATCGACCTCGACGACGTGATGCGCCGCAGCGTCCGGCTGCTCGCCCAGCTGACCCGCCAGGTCGCGATCGTGCAGTACCCGACGCTGACCACGTCCACTGTCCGGCACGTCGAGTTGGTCAGCATCACCCCGGCCCGGCTGATGATGGTGCTGATCACCGACACCGGCCGCGTCGACCAGCGCATGGTCGACCTCGGCGACGTGGTGTCCGACGACGCCGTCGCCCGGCTGCGCGCGATGCTGAACTCGACCCTGTCCGGCAGCAGGCTCACCGACGCCGCCGCCAAGGTCGCCGAGCTGCCCGAGACCGCGCCGAACGAGCTGCGCGAGCCGATGACGCGGCTGGCCACGGTGCTGGTCGAGTCGCTGGTGGAGCACCCGGAGGAGCGGCTGGTGCTGGGCGGCACCCCGAACCTCACCCGCAACGCCGCGGATTTCCCCAACTCGCTGCGCCAGGTGCTGGAGGCCCTGGAAGAACAGGTCGTCGTGCTCAAGCTGCTCGCCGCCACCGCCGACCCGGGCACCATCACGGTGCGCATCGGCGGGGAGAACGAGGCCGAGGAGATGCGCAGCACGTCGGTGGTGTCCATCGGCTACGGCACGCGTGCGACCCTGCTCGGGGGCATGGGCGTGGTCGGGCCGACCAGGATGGACTACCCCACCAACATCGCCGCGGTCCGCGCGGTGGCGAACTACGTCGGCGAGATCCTCGGGCAGTAAGAGGGCTCTTCCGAAAGACGACAATGTGTCCCCGGCGTGCCCGGGGCAGGAGGACTGGACACGGTGGCGAGGGACTACTACGGCACTCTCGGGGTGCGGCAGGACGCGACCTCCGACGAGATCAAGCGCGCGTACCGCAAGCTCGCGCGCGAACTGCATCCGGATGTGAACCCCGACGAGGCGGCGCAGACGCGCTTCCGCGAGGTCACCGCCGCGTACGAGGTGCTGTCGGACCCGCAGAAGCGCAAGATCGTCGACATGGGCGGCGACCCGCTGGGCAACGGCGGCGGTGGCGGGCGCGACCCGTTCGCCGGGTTCAGCGGCCTCGGCGACATCATGGACGCCTTCTTCGGCGCGGCGGGCGGCGGCGGTGGCCGCGGCCCGCGCAGCCGGGTCCAGCCCGGGTCGGACGCGCTGCTGCGCATCCAGATGACCCTGGAGGAGTGCGCGACCGGTGTCAGCCGGGAGATCGCGGTCGAGACCGCGATCCTGTGCGACGTCTGCCGCGGCTCGGGGTGCGCCGCGGGCACGTCCCCGATCACCTGCGACACCTGCGGCGGGCGCGGCGAGGTGCAGTCGGTGCAGCGCTCGTTCCTGGGCCAGGTCGTCACCGCGCGCGCCTGCCCGACCTGCCGGGGCCTCGGCGAGGTCATCCCCGACCCCTGCCGCCAGTGCGCGGGCGAGGGCCGGGTCCGGGCGCGGCGCACCATCACCGCGAAGATCCCGCCCGGTGTCGCCGACGGGATGCGGGTGCGGCTGTCCGGCCAGGGCGAGGTCGGCCCGGGCGGCGGCCCGGCGGGCGACCTCTACGTCGAGGTCGAGGAACTGCCGCACTCGACGTTCGAGCGCGCGGGCGCGGACCTGCACTGCACGCTGCGGGTCCCGATGACCACCGCGGCGCTGGGCGCGGCGCTGCCGCTGGAGACCATCGACGGCTCCGTCGAGCTGGAGCTGGAGCCGGGCACCCAGCCCGACACCGAGCTGGTCCTGCCCGGCCGCGGCCTGCCCCGGCTGCGTTCCACCGGCCGCGTCGACGGCCGCGGCGACCTGCACGTGCACATCGAGGTCGAGGTGCCCACCAAGCTCGACCCCAGGCAGACCGAGCTGCTGCGCGAGCTGGCCGCCCTGCGCGGCGAGGAAGAGCACACCCTGGCAGGCGCCAACGGCCGCCCGAGCGGGCTGTTCTCCCGGCTGCGGTCGCGCCACACCCGATGACCCTGGCGCTGTTCCTGGTCGACGCGCTGCCCGCGGCCGCGGCGTTCACCCTCGACGGTCCCGAGGGCAGGCACGCCGCGGCCGTCCGCAGGCTGCGCGTCGGCGAGGAACTGCTGGTGTCCGACGGCCGGGGAGCGGTGGCCCGCTGCGCGGTCGCCGCCGCTGGCCGCGACTCGCTCGACCTGACCGTGGTCGACCGCTGGACCGAGCCGCGGCCCGCGCCGCGCGTCGTGGTCGCCCAGGCGCTGGCCAAGGGCGACCGGGGCGAGCTGGCGGTGGAGCTGGCCACCGAGGCGGGCGCGGACGCGGTCGTCCCCTGGCGCGCGGCCCGCTGTGTCACCAAATGGGATGACGGACCGCGTGGTGAGAAGGCTCTCAGTCGCTGGCGCAGCACCGCCCGGGAGGCCGCGAAGCAGGCTCGGCGGCCCTGGGTGCCCGAGGTGGCCGACCCCGTCGGGTTGCCCGGGCTCATCACCCTCGTGGGGGAAAGTTCGGCCACTCTCGTGCTCGAAGCGCACATGTCGACGCCGTTGACGGAGGTCGCGTTGCCCGAAACGGGTGACCTCGTGCTTGTCGTCGGCCCGGAAGGCGGACTCGCTGATCACGAGATCGCCGCCCTGGAAGCGGCTGGCGCGCGCTCGGTCCGGTTGGGACCGTCCGTTCTGCGCACCTCCACCGCCGCCGCGGTGGCGCTGGGCGCGCTGGGCGCGCTGACCGAACGCTGGCGCTGACCGGCGACCAGGGTTTATTCTTTACCGGCAACGCCTCCACGGTCCGCCGTGGACGCGTGCGACGACTACCGCCGGACACCTCCCCCCTCGGTCCGGCGGCGCCGCGCGGGGCGGTGGAGCGACCCCCAGGCTTCACCGCCCGCGCGGCTTCCTTCTTTTCCGGCCGGGATTTCCGCTGTCGCCGATCGCGGCGGCAGGCCGAGCCGTTGGCGGCCAGGACCACCGCCTCGGCGACGGCGACGCGGGCACGTCGTCCAGCACCGGACCAGCCCGCGCGCTCAGAGACCGGCCACATACGCCGCCACTCCCGCGTCGGCGAGCACGGTGTTCAGTTCCCAGGACACAAGGCGGTGGAGTCCGTCGAGGTGGACCAGGCCGCCCCGGACGCGCAGGTCCGCGTAGCCGGGGCGGCCGATCGCGCGTGTGCTCAGGAAAACCGGTGTCGGCTCCCGCGCGCCCATGCGCTCAAGCTTGCGCCAGCAGGTCGGGCACAGCGCCGCGTAGCGGCGAGTGATCTCCGAAAGCCGCGTCGCGGCGTCGGCGACAGTGAGCCCGGACGGGGGACGGGAGTGATCGCGCCTCCTTCGCCGGTGTGCCACGGCAGAACGACGTCCCGCGCCTCAGACCGTCCTAACGCGACTCTCGTCCACCGCGTGAACAGCGCGTCGGCGCGCCGCAGCGACAGCAGCGCGTCGCGGTCGGTGTTCGCCTCGTGCGCGCGGTCGACCAGGTGCACGGCGGTGAACCGGCGCACGACCTCGTCGAAGCCGACCGTCTCCAGAACCCGCATGTCCGCCCGCCCCGCACCGGACCGCGGCCGCGCCATCCGCACGCCGAATGAGGCGGGAATGTGGGCAATTCTCTCCGCTGGTCCTCCGACCGATGAGTATCCCCCTTTCGTGTCTTGGTCGTCATTCCCCGAATAGGTGAAGCTGATCTATCTCGGGTAGTCCGAAGTGGCGGGAAACCGTTTCGCTGCCGTGTCGGCGGCGTTTCGCGGTCCGCCGTTCCCCGCGTGACCGTGATCCCATTACCCTGTGCGCATGAGTGCGGCGGACTGCCTGTTCTGCAAGATCATCGCTGGCGATGTGCCCTCGACGGCCGTGCACAGCACCGACACCGTGTACTGCTTCCGCGACATCGGCCCGCAGGCGCGCGTGCACGTGCTCGTCGTGCCCCGCGAGCACCACGAGGACGCGCGGGAGCTGGCCGCGAGCGACCCCAAGCTGCTCGCCGACGTCCTCACCGCGGGCGCGGAAGTGGCCCGGATCGAGGGGATCGAGGAATCCGGTTACCGATTCGTGTTCAACACCGGCGAGGACGCCTCGCGCACTGTCTTCCACGCCCACCTGCATGTTCTCGGCGGCGAGCAGCTTGGCGGGTTCGGCCGCTGAGCCGTTTTCACCGATGCGCGCTGTCGGTCCCTGGGACTAGCATCGCAGTCACAGGCTGAGCACGACCGAACAGCGCGGTGGCGCAGAAGGCAGGACCGAGAGCACGTGACGGGTACCGCACCGGGGGGAGACCCCCGTCCTTCTGCCACTCCGACCACCGCCGAGGACGCGCAGTCCCGGTTCGCCATCCCCGATGGCGCCGTGCTGGGCCTGCTCGGCTCGCGCGACGAGAACCTCCGCCTCGCCGAGGACCTGCTCGACGCGGACGTCCACGTCCGGGGCAACGAGGTCACCCTCTCCGGCGCCCCGGCCGACGTCGCCTTCGCCGAGCGGGTCTTCACCGAACTGGCCACCCTCGCCGGGCGCGGCCAGCAGATCGGCCCGGACACCGTCCGCCGCACGGTCGCCATGCTCTCCGCCGGAGTCGGCGAGTCGCCCGCCGAGGTGCTCAGCCTCGACATCCTGTCCCGGCGCGGCCGCACCATCCGGCCCAAGACGCTCAACCAGAAGCGCTACGTCGACGCCATCGACGAGAACACCGTCGTCTTCGGCATCGGCCCGGCGGGCACCGGCAAGACCTACCTGGCCATGGCCAAGGCCGTGCAGGCGCTGCAGGGCAAGCAGGTCAACCGCATCATCCTCACCCGCCCGGCCGTCGAGGCAGGCGAACGCCTCGGCTTCCTCCCCGGCACCCTCTACGAGAAGATCGACCCGTACCTGCGCCCCCTCTACGACGCCCTGCACGACATGATCGACCCCGAGTCGATCCCCCGGCTGATGCAGGCTGGCACCATCGAGGTCGCCCCGCTCGCATATATGCGTGGCCGCACCCTCAATGACGCGTTCATCATTCTCGACGAGGCGCAGAACACCACGCCCGAGCAGATGAAGATGTTCCTGACCCGGTTGGGCTTCGGCTCGAAGATCGTGGTCACCGGCGACATCACCCAGATCGACCTGCCCGGTGGGCAGCGCAGCGGCCTGCGCGTGGTCAAGGAAATCCTCGACGGCGTGGACGACGTCCACTTCTCGCAGCTCACCAGCGGCGACGTTGTCCGGCACAAGCTGGTCGGCGACATCGTGGACGCCTACGAGCGCTGGACGGTCAGCCAGGAGGAAGAAGAGGAGACCCGGCGCGGGCCGGTGCGCGCGGGCGGCAGGCGGCAGGGCCGCTGAGAGAGGCCGGACCACGGTGGGGACAATGAGCCGGTGAGCATCGAGATCGCCAACGAGTCGGGGGTGGCGGTCGATGAAGCGTCGATCGTCTCGGCCGCCCGGTTCGCGCTGGACCGGATGAACGTCAGCAAGCTCGCCGAGTTGTCGGTGCTGCTCGTCGAACTCGACGTGATGGCCGACTTGCACGAGCGCTGGATGGACCTGCCCGGTCCCACCGACGTGATGGCCTTCCCGATGGACGAGTTGGACTCCGCGCGCAGGCCGGACGCGTCCGAGGCCGGGCCCGCGCTGCTCGGCGACATCGTGCTGTGCCCGGCCTTCGCCAAGGAGCAGGCGCGCGCCGCTGGGCACGGGCTCATCGATGAGCTGCACCTGCTCACCGTGCACGGTGTGCTGCACCTGCTCGGCTACGACCACGCCGAGCCCGCCGAGGAACGCGAGATGTTCACCCTGCAGAAGCGCATCCTCGCCGACTTCCGCACGGCGGCCGCCGAGGCGAAGCGGCGCGCGGAGCAGCGCGTCGAGGACGACAAGCTGCTCGGCGCGGTCGGCCTGGCCGAGCCCGATCGGCCTGAGGACTGAGCGCGGGTGTCCGCCGATTCGCTCGGCCTGCTCGTCATCGCGGTCGTGCTGGTGCTGGCCGCGGGGAGCTTCGCCGGAGCTGACGCCGCCCTGTCCGCGGTGTCGAAAGCGCGGGTCGAGGGCTTGGTCCGGGCGGGCCGCACCGGCGCGAAGCAGCTGCTGGCGGTCGTCTCAGAGCGGCCCCGGCACATCAATCTGCTGCTCCTGCTGCGGCTGAGCTGCGAGCTGGCCGCCACGGTCCTGGTCGCGTTCGTCTGTATGCGCTCGGTCAGCCCCGGCTGGGTCGCCGGGCTGACGGCGGTGCTGGGCATGACCGTGGTGTCCTATGTCCTGGTCGGCGTCGGCCCGCGCACCATCGGCCGCCAGCACCCCTACGGCGTGGGACTCATCGCGGCGGGCCCGGTGCGGGTGCTTGGCTCGGTGCTCGGCCCGCTGTCGCGGTTTCTGATCCTCGTCGGCAACGCCATCACCCCGGGCAAGGGCTTCCGGGAGGGCCCGTTCTCCTCCGAGGTCGAGCTGCGCGAGCTGGTCGACATGGCCCAGGAGCGCGGCGTCGTCGACGCCGACGAGCGCGAGATGATCCACTCGGTGTTCGAGCTGCGCGGCACGATCGCCCGCGAGGTCATGGTGCCGCGCACCGAGATGGTGTGGATCGAGCAGGCGAAGTCGGTGCGCCAGGCGCTGGCGCTGTCGCTGCGCACCGGCTACACCCGTATCCCGGTGATCGGCGAGAGCGTGGACGACATCGTCGGCGTGGTCAACCTCAAGGACCTGGTCCGCGCTTCGATAGAGCGCACTGAGTCCGCCGAGACCCAGACCGTCGCCGACACCATGGGCCCGGCCACGTTCGTGCCCGACACCAAGCGCCTGGACGACCTGCTCCGCGAGATGCAGCTCTCCAAGAACCACCTGGCCATCGCCGTGGACGAGTACGGCGGCACCGCGGGCCTGCTCACCATCGAGGACATCCTCGAAGAGATCGTGGGCGAGATCACCGACGAGTCCGACACCGACGACCGCCCGCCCGTCGAGCACCTGGCCGACGGCGCGGTCCGGGTCAGCTCCCGGCTCCCGGTGGAGGATCTCGGCGCCCTGTTCGGCCTGGAACTCGAAGGCCAGGACGTGGAGACCGTCGGCGGCCTGCTCGCCCAGCGGTTGGGACGTGTGCCACTGCCGGGTGCGGAGGCGGAGATCAGCGGGCTACGGTTCCGGGCCGAGGGCGGCAAGGACAACCGCGGCCGGATGCGCATCACCTCGGTGGTCGTGCGACCGACGCAGGCCGACGGGGCGGTCGACCCGCGCGTGCGGACCGGCGCCGCCGACGACCAGGAGTGGGAGAGGAGCGGCGAGCGTGGCTGAGCTGGACCCGGAGGACGCGAAGATCGTCACGTTGGCCCGGTCGAGTCGGGCCAGGACCGGCGCGGCAGAGGGTGCCGCCGTCCGCGACACCGACGGCCGCACCTACGCCGCGGCCACCGTCGCGCTGCCCTCGCTGCGGCTCACCGCGCTGCAGGCCGCTGTGGCCGCCGCGGTGTCCAGCGGGGCCGGTGGCCTGGAGGCCGCCGCCGTGGTCACCGACGCGGGCGAGGTCGACGCGGCGTCGGTCGCCGCCGTGCGCGACCTGGCCGAGGCCGCCCCGGTGCTGCTCGCCGACGCCTCCGGCGCTGTCATCGACGTGCTCAGGTGAGCGAGCTTGCGAGTGAACCATTGACGCGGTGCGCAGGCGCGCGGGGCCACCGAACAAGTGAGGTGGTCCTATGAGCGTCCGGGTCACCGTGTGCCGCGACTGCTGCTGCGGCACCGTGAAGAAGCACCCCGACGTCGACCACGGCTACCAGCTGGCCCGCATCAAGGACGTCGCCGCCCGGCACGGCGCCATGGTCAGGGTCGCCGAATGCCTCGACACCTGCGCGACGTCCAACGTCGTCGTCGTGCAGGCCAAGGGCGGGAAACCGGTGTGGCTGGGGTTCGTGCTGACCGACGCGGCCGTCGACGACATCGACACCTGGCTCGCTGCTGGCGGCCCCGGGGTCGCGCCGCTGCCCGCGACGCTGGAGCTGCACCGCATCACCCCGCCCGGGGCGCGGAAGGCACAATGAGTCGGTGACCAGCACCATCGAGGGCCATCGCTCCGGCTTCGCCTGTTTCGTCGGCAGGCCCAACGCCGGGAAATCCACGCTCACCAACGCCCTCGTCGGCAGCAAGGTCGCGATCACCTCCAGCAAGCCGCAGACCACCCGGCACGCCATCCGCGGCATCGTCCACCGCGACGACGCGCAGCTCATCATCATCGACACCCCCGGCCTGCACCGGCCGCGCACGCTGCTGGGCCAGCGGCTCAACGACATCGTCCGGGACACCTGGTCCGAGGTCGACGTCGTCGGCCTGTGCGTGCCCGCCGACCAGAAGGTCGGGCCCGGCGACCGGTTCATCGCCGCCGAGCTGGCCAAGGTCGCCAAGCGCACCCCGGTCATCGGCATCGTCACCAAGACGGACCTGGTCTCGCCCGACCAGGTGGGCGAGCAACTGCTTGCGCTGCAAGAGGTCATGGAGTTCGCGGAGCTGGTGCCGGTGTCCGCGGTGGACGGCTTCCAGGTGTCCACCCTCGCCGACCTGCTCGTCGCCCGGCTGCCCCAGGGCCCGCAGCTCTACCCCGGCGGCGAGCTGACCGACGAGCCGGAGGCCACCCTGGTCGCCGAGCTGATCCGCGAGGCCGCGCTGGAGGGCGTGCGCGACGAGCTGCCGCACTCGATCGCGGTCACCATCGAGGAGATGGTCCCCCGCGAGGGCCGCGACGACATGATCGACGTGCACGCGCTGCTCTACGTCGAGCGGGCCAGCCAGAAGGGCATCGTGCTGGGCCACCGCGGCGAGCGGCTCAAACACGTCGGCAGCACCGCCCGCAAGCACATCGAGGCGCTGCTGGGCTCCCGGGTGTACCTGGACCTGCACGTCAAGGTCGCCAAGGACTGGCAGCGCGACCCCAAGCAGCTGCGCCGACTGGGATTCTGAAATGGAGCACCGACCGGACATCGAGCGCGTCGCGGTCGGCGCGCGCGGCGTCGTCCCGCTGGCCACTCTCGGCGCCCGGGTCGGCGCGCGGCTGATCGACACGACGGTCGTCGGCGTGCCCGCCGTGCTGGCGGTGCTGTCCCTGCCGGGGCTGACCGACCCGGTGCTGCGCGCGGTCGCGATCGTCGTCGCGGTGTCGCTGGTCGGGTTCGTCTACGACACCACGCTGGTCGGCGCGCGCGGCACCACCCCGGGCAAGAAGATCCTCGGCGTGGAGATCGCCCACGACGCCACCGGCGACCAGCCCGGCTGGAAGCGGGCGGCGGTGCGCGCGGCGGTGCTGTGGGTGTTCCCGCTGATCTGTTTCCTGACCGCGGCCTACGACGAGCGCCGCCTGCGCGGCCTGCACGACTGGGCGGCGGGCACGGTCGTCATCCTCGCGTAGCCGTGTACGTTCCCCGCCGGTCCCTGCCCGCCGCCCTCGGCCCGCCGCTGGCCCTCGTCGGCGCCGCCGCCGCTGGCTGCGTCGCCGTGGCGCTGGCTGATCCGACCACCCCGGGCGGCTGGCTCCCGGAATGCCCGACGAAGGCGCTCACCGGGATCTGCTGCCCCGGCTGCGGCGGGTTCCGGATGGTCTACAGCCTGCTGCACGGCCGCCTGCTCGACGCGCTGCACTACAACGCGGTGTCGCTGGTCTTCCTGGTCTTGTTCGCGTGGAGCACGGTGGCCTGGGCGGTCGGCCGGGTGCGGGCCAGGCACGTGCGCAGCTGGCTGCACTGGCGGTGGGCGCCGCACGCGGCGGTCACCGTGCTGGCGCTGTGGTTCGCGGCCAGGAACCTGCCCTTCACTGGGCTGTACGTGTGAGCGCGACCGCGGTTGCGGACATCCCCGGCGAGTCTGTCGGCGGCACCCGTTACGCTCTCGCGCACTGAGTCGGTGTTCGAGGGGGACCAACGTGACCAATCCCTATGGCCAGCCGCAGCCCTACGGCCAGCAGCCACCGCAGGGCCAGCCGCCCTACGGCCAGCCGTACGGCCAGCAGCCGCAGCCCTACGGCCAGCCCGCGCCGTACGGGCAGCAGCCCTATGGCCAGCCCGCCCCCTACGGGCAGCCCGGCTACGGGTACGGCCAGCCCGGCTACGGCGACATCAACGCCATCCCGGACTACAAGGGCTGGGCGATCGCCACGATCTTCATCGGCGGCCTGATCTTCGGGATTCTCGCGATCATGAAGTCGAACGAGGTCACCCAGTACAAGATGCAGGGCAACTACCAGATGGCCGAGTCGGCGTCGAACACGACGAAGACGATCTGCCTGATCGGCAACATCCTCGGCGGCCTGGGCTGTGTGACCGCCCTGATCTTCCTGATCGTGGGCCTGGCGGCGCTATAGCGCGTGCGAGAATGACCCGGTGAGCCTGTACCGCGACACGGGGGTCGTGCTGCGCGTGCAGAAGCTCGGCGAGGCCGACCGCATCATCACGCTGATCACCCAGAAACACGGCAAGGTCCGCGCGGTGGCCAAGGGCGTCCGCCGCACCACGTCGCGGCTGGGCGCCCGGGTCGAGCCGTTCGCCCATGTGGACGTGCAGTTCTACACCGGCCGCACCCTGGACGTGATCACCCAGGTGCACACCCTCGACGCCTTCGGCGCGGGCCTGGTCCACGACTACCAGCGCTACACCGCGGCGTGCGCCGTCCTCGAAACCGCCGACCGCATGTCAGCGGAAGAGGGCGAACCCGTCCTGCGCCTCTACCTGCTGGTGGCGGGCGCCCTGCGCGCTCTCGCCGACGGCCACCGGGACGCGTCGCTGGTCTTGGACGCGTTCCTGCTCCGCGCCATGGCCTTCGCGGGCTGGTCCCCCGCCATCACCGAATGCGCCCGCTGCGGCGACCCCGGCCCCCACCGGGCCTTCAGCGTCCCAGCGGGCGGCTCGGTGTGCCCCCGCTGCAAGCCCCCCGGCTCCGCCAGCCCCGCCCACGAGTCCCTGACGTTGATGAACGCCCTGGCCACCGGCGGCTGGGACACCGCGGAACGCGCCACCGACGCCGCCCGCCGCGAGACCAGCGGCCTGGTCGCGGCCCTGCTCCAATGGCACCTGGAACGCCAACTGCGCTCCCTCCCCCTGGTCGAACGCCGCCCCTTCGACCCCCGCCCGCCTACACCGCCCGCAGACCCCGACTAACCCGCAGGCGGTGCCAGGCCAGTTCGCCCCTCCCCGCCATGGGCGCTGTCTGACGGCTCGCGTCGCAGTGCCCGTCGTGCCGCGGATGCCTAGCCCCGCCCTGCCCCTGGCGGCCCGCCCTGCCGAGTCGCCCCCCGACTGCCTGCCGGGCTCACCTGGCTGGACTGCGCTGCTCGATCGCGTGGCCGTCCCGCCCTGCTGGACTGCGCTGCTCGATCGCGTGGCCGTCCCGCCCTGCTGGACTGCGCTGCTCGATCGCGTGGCCGTCCCGTCCTGCTGGACTGCGCTGCTCGATCGCGTGGCCGTCCCGTCCTGCTGGACTGCGCCGCTTGACTACCTGGCCAGGTCCTGCCCGGCACCGTGCCGCTTGACTGCGTGGTCAGTCCGCTCAGGTTGAAAACCGTCCTGCTCAACCGCTTGGTTGTCCCGTCCGTTGAGCCGTTGCCCCAGACCAGTCCCGCCCAACCGGTTTGGTCAGCCCGACCTGCTGAGCCGCGTTCCCCAGCCGCCTGACTAGACCGCCCCGCCCCCCAGTCGCCTCGCCCGACCGCCTCGCCCGACCGCCTCGCCAAACCAGCCCACCACTGGTGAGCGCCGCTCGCGCGCGCGGACGGCATGGCCCACCCTTCCCGGGGGACCGCCCCGCTCCAGTCTATCGGGTGCCGGGGCTGGTGGAAGGGGTGCGCGAAATCTGTGGATGAATCGTGGGTATGTGGATAACCGGCGTCTCGGGGTGGGCGGGTCCGGGATGATGGAGTGCCAGAAGGGTTAGGCCACGGTGCCGCGTCGGTTGGGCCGGGCGGGTCAGTAGGGTCGGCGTGCCAAGTCCCGGGATGCGAAGGAGTGTGTGGTGCTGCGACGGCGGCGGATCAGCAGGCGTGAGGCGGGGCGGCCGATCGCGCCCCCGGATCCGCACCCCTCCGGCGCGCGTCCGCCCGCGATTCCGGCCGAGTTCGTGCCCAAGCACGTGGCGATCGTGATGGACGGCAACGGCCGCTGGGCCAACCAGCGGGGACTCACCCGGATCGAGGGGCACAAGCGCGGTGAGGCCCAGGTCGTCGAGGCGGCGCGCGGCTGCATCGAGATCGGGGTCAAGTGGCTCTCGCTCTACGCCTTCTCCACGGAGAACTGGCGGCGCAGCCCCGAGGAGGTCCGGTTCCTGATGGGCTTCTCCCGCGACGTCATCCGCGACCGCACCGACGAGCTTGACGAGATGGGCGTCCGGGTCCGCTGGGCGGGGCGCAGGCCGCGGCTGTGGCAGAGCGTCATCAAGGAACTCGAGGTGGCCGAGGAGCGCACCAAGCACAACGACGTGCTGAACCTCGCCATGTGCGTCAACTACGGCGGCCGGGCCGAGATCGGCGACGCGGCCCGGGAGGTCGCCCGGCTCGTGGCGGCCGGGAAGATCAACCCGGAGAAGGTGGACGAGCGCACGCTCGGGCGGCACATGTACCAGCCCGACATGCCCGACGTGGACCTGTTCATCCGCCCGTCCGGCGAACAGCGCACGTCGAACTTCATGCTCTGGCAGTCCGCGTACGCGGAGCTGGTCTTCCAGGACATCCTGTGGCCCGACTTCGACCGGCTCCAGCTGTGGAGCGCCGTCGAGACCTACGCCCGCCGCGACCGCCGCTTCGGCGCGGCAGCCGACTCGGCCGAGGTCGCCGCGCGGCTCAACCAGGGAGGACCCGCATGACCACGGAGGCGGCGAACATCGCGAGCCT
This sequence comes from Actinokineospora iranica, assembly GCF_900101685.1. Classification (GTDB taxonomy): domain Bacteria; phylum Actinomycetota; class Actinomycetes; order Mycobacteriales; family Pseudonocardiaceae; genus Actinokineospora; species Actinokineospora iranica. The sequence goes on along the minus strand of NZ_FMZZ01000022.1, from coordinate 26,980 downwards.
GCTCAGCAAGGCCCGCGAGGCCCTTGAGCACTACCACGACGTCCGCGTCGACGACGACGGCGCGCTCACCTTCCGGCACGCCGACGTCCCGTGCGCGGTGCAGGCCATGCAGCTCGCCGAAGGGCTGATCGTCCTCAGCCTGACCTGCGTCGTCGCCTGGGACCTGCCCGACGAGCCCGCGCTGGCGGTGTCGGCGTCCGAGCGCGCGGGGCAGGGCCTGTTCGGCACGCTCGGCGTCGTCCACACCGATCGGGGGATGGACGTGACCCTGCGCTACGCCTTCCCGGCCGACGGGCTCACCGCGCCCGCGCTCGGCACCCTGCTCATGCTGGTGGTTTCCACGGCTTCCCAGTTGCGCGGCGAGCTGCTGGGAACGGACAGTGGGCGAAGTGCCGCCAGCGGTCCCCACAAGTGATGCGCGGGCCGGCATCATTCGGCGGGTGACCCTCTTGCACCGCTGGACCCAGACGGGCGGCAGGCGTTCATGAGCGAACAACAGCACAGCTCCGCTGAGCCCACCGAAACCCAGGTCGGGCCGGTGGCGGTCGCGGACCGGCCGGCCACGGCCCCGGCCGAGCCGAAGCGGCGGATCACCTCCCTGGAGGTGCTCTGCGTCCTGCTGATCGCGGCCCTGGTGGGGCAGAGCTGGCTGGCGACCTGGCTCGACGTCCCGGCCATCCAGACCGGCTCGACCATCTTCGTCGCCGTCTGCGTGCAGGCGCTGCCGTTCCTGGTGCTGGGTGTGCTCATCAGCGGGGCGATCGCGGCGTTCGTGCCCGCGTCGGCGTTGAACCGGCTCCTGCCCAAGCGGCAGTCGATGGCCGTCCCGGTGGCCGGGGTCGCGGGCGTGGCCCTGCCGACCTGCGAGTGCGCGGCTGTCCCGGTGGCCCGCAGGCTGATGCAGCAGGGGGTGCCCACCTCGGTCGCCCTGGCGTTCCTGCTCGCCGCGCCCGCGGTGAACCCGATCGTGCTGGTCGCGACGAACGTCGCGTTCCCCAACAACCCGGGCATGGTGCTGGCCCGCCTGGTCGGCTCGCTGGGCACCGCGATCGTCATGGGCTGGCTCTGGGCCCGCTTCGGCAAGGCCGAGTGGATCATCGAGCGGGCCCTGCGCCGGATGCCCGACCTCGACGGCCGCTCCCGCTGGCGCATGTTCTTCGAGACCTCCCGCGCCGACCTGGTCGACGCGGGCGGATTCCTGGTCATCGGCGGCCTCACCGCGGCGGTCCTGAACGTCGCCATCCCCCGCGAGTGGGTCAACACTCTGGGCGAGCAGATCATCCTCGGTGTCATCGTGATGGCGGCTCTCGCCGTCCTGCTGGCCCTGTGCAGTGAGGCGGACGCGTTCGTGGCGGCGTCCATCTCGGGGATGCCGCTGCTGCCCAAGCTCGTGTTCCTGGTGGTCGGCCCGGCGATCGACGTCAAGCTGTTCGCCCTGCAGGCTGGCACTTTCGGCAAGTCCTTCGCGGTCCGCTTCGGTCCAGCCACGTTCGTCGTGGCCACGGTCTGCGCGGTCCTCTCGGGCGTCGTCTTCCTCGGAGGTGTCGGATGAGGCGGGAAACCCAGAACATCCTGCTGGTCCTGGTGGGCGGCGCGCTGCTGAAGATCTCGTTCACCGGCACCTACCTGCTCTACGTCAAGCCCGCCCACCAGTACTGGCTGATCGCGGGCGGCCTGATCATGGTCCTGCTGGCCGTGGTGTCCATCGGCCGCGATCTCCTGGCCGCCCGCCACGCCGACGCGGGCGCCGGTTCCACCGCCTCGGCGACCGACGGCGTCCACGCCGCGCACGCCACCCCGGTGGACACTGTCACCGCCCACATCGCCTCGCCTGACGCCCCCGCGGGCGCGCAGGCCGGTCCGCAGGGCGGCGGCGGGGAGCACTCCAGTGCCCCGCAGGGCGCCCACGGCCCCGCAGGGGGGCAGACCAGCGCTTCGGACGCCCACGAGAGCGACCACGGCGACCACAACCACTCGGCCCGCAGCGCATGGCTGTTGCTCCTGCCGGTGCTGGCGATCTTCCTCATCGCCCCGCCCGCCCTGGGTTCCGACTCGGTGATGCGCGGCGACAACCGGGCCGCCGCCAGCCGCTCGTCGGGCACCGACGGCTCGGCCCTGTTCCCCGCCATCCCCCAGAGCGACATCGTCTCGATCGCGATGAGCGATTTCGCCGCCCGCGCCGCCTGGGACTCCGGCGGTTCCCTCAACGGCCGCACCGTGCGCCTGACCGGCTTCATCGTCGTCCAGGGCGACGACACTTTCCTGGCTCGCCTCAGTATCGCCTGCTGCGCGGCCGACGCGTTCCCGGTGAAGGTGAAACTGGACGGCCCCGCCGCGTCGGGCTTGGCCAACGACACCTGGGTCGAGGTCACCGGCCAGGTCCAGCCCGGCTCGGCCACCAAGGAAACCGACTACGTCCCCACGCTGTCCGTCGAGGGCGTCACCGAGATCACCCAGCCGGAAAACCCTTACGAGCAGTAACCCGCCCAAGCCGGGTGCCGGACGGGCCAAGCCTGGGTCCGACGGCATCCGGCCGCGCGAGGCAGGCTAGCCGCCCAACGGTCGAAGGCGGCCGTCAGCGGCGATGGTCAGGCGCAGCGCTCGCAGGTCCCGAAGATCTCCACGGTGTGGCTGATCTGGGAGAAGCCGTTCTCCGCGGCCACGCGGTCCGCCCAGCGCTCCACCGCCGGGCCCTCCACCTCCACGGTGTGGCCGCACGAGCGGCACACCAGGTGGTGATGGTGGTGGCTGGAGCACCGTCGGTAGATGGCCTCGCCGGAATCGGTGCGCAGGACGTCGATCTCGCCCGCGTCCGCCAGCGATTGCAGCGTTCGGTAGACCGTGGTCAGCCCGATCCCCTCGCCGCGCTTGCGCAGTTCCTCGTGCAGTTCCTGCGCTGAGCGGAAGTCGTCGAGCTGGTCGAGCAGTTGTGCGACGGCCGTGCGCTGGCGCGTGGAGCGCCTGCCGGGCACGGTCGCCGAGGATCGGTCAGTCATCGTCACCGGGCGTCGCCTTCCTCCACGTGCGCTACAGCGTCCACCACGATATGTGAGAGATGCTCGTCCACGAGCCGGTACACGACCTCGCGGCCGTGTCGCTCCCCATAGACGACGCCCGCGGACTTGAGCACCCGCAGATGCTGGCTGATGAGCGGCTGGGCGACATTGAGCGCCTCCACCAACTCGTGCACGCACCGGTCGGCTTCGCGCAACTCCAGCACGATGGCGATCCGCACGGGCGCGGCAAGCGCCCGCAGCAGGTCGCCCGCCGCGGTCAGGGTCACGGCAGGCCGCCGGTGCACCGGCTCGACCACCGGCCGGTCAGGCGAGTGTTCGTGCTGCTCGGCGGCTGCCCGCAGCTCGTGCGACGCGGCTTCCGAGGTCACGATCGACGTCGTCCTCTCCTCGCTGACCGGCGGCGGAGTCGCCTGCCCGGATGATGGTTACCGTGTTCATATTAGGCGCTTCCGCAGTTCACGGCGGGCAGCGAGGTGCGCGCCGTGGTCACAGCACGGAGACGATGACCGCCACGAGCACGCCGAGGACCAGCACCCGCCCGAGCCGGTGCGCGGGAGACAGCACCCGCCACGTGGCCGCGAGCAGCACCAGCACCCCGGCCGCGAGCAGCCCGAGCAACCCGGCGCCAAGCCAGCCGCGAACCAGCACCCCCGCCGTGAACACCGCGATGACGAGGGCGAAAGCCGCCACCGGCGGCACCCGAGCCAACGGCCCGCTCCCCGCGAGCAGTGGCGCCTTCAACGACCGCGTTCGCCGCACAGTGCCTCCCGGGGCGGTTGGGCTACGGTGCTGCATCCTCGCACTGCCGTCCAGGAAAGGCTCCCGCGCGTGCTGCTGATCGCCAGGTTCACCGTCGCCGAGCCCGAGCCGTTCACCACCCGCGCGCAGTATGCCCTGGAGCTGTTGCTGGCCCAGCCCGGCTGCGTGCGGGGGTTGCTGGCGCGGTCCACCGAGTCGGCGACCAGGTGGGTGCTGACCGTGGAGTTCGCTTCCGTCTCCGCCTATCGCAAGTCGCTGTCTCCTTTCGACGTCCGTGCCCATGTCATCCCGCTCCTCGCCGAAGCGGACACCACCGAACCCGCCGCGTACGAGGTCGTGGTCGAGGCCGCCCCCGGCGCCACCCGCAGGCACACCAGCCTGCTCGCCGCCGACGCGGACACCGTCAACCTCGGCGAGGCAGGCGGCCCGACCACAGCCCGGTGAGCCCAACGGCAGCGCACCCGTCGACGCCCGGGGAACCCTCCGCCGTCACTCGGAGAAGTTCACCTGGGTGGCCCCCGCTGTTGCCCGGAGAGGGGCACCTGGGGAGGTCCCCCTCGTTGTTACTCGGAGAGGGTCACGTGGGGTGGCCCCCGTTGTTGCCCGGAGATGGTCGCCCGGGGTGCCCCCGCTGACCCTGCGGAGCGTCCGCCGGGTGGCTCCCGTGGACGCCCGCTGAGGTTCGCAGAGGTCCGCTCGGTGGTTCCCGCTGACGCCCGCTGAGGTTCGCAGAGGTCCGCTGGGTGTCTGCCGCTGACGCCCGCTGAGGTTCGCAGAGGTTCGCCGGGGTCGCTTCCGTGGACGCCCGCACAGGTCGGCCCGGGGTGCTCCCGCCGACGCCCAAAGAGGTCCGCCGAAGAGGCCCTGCCGACGCCCGGAAAAGCCGCCCAGGGAGCCCCAAGCGTCGCCCCGGAGTCCTGCGCGGGTGCCGGAGGGCCCTCCGGCACCCGCGCAGGGACGTCCGGAAGGCCTGCGAGTGCGCCCCCTGACCACAGCTCAGACCGGCGTTCGCCCGCAGGCCTGAGCGACCAGCGCAGGAACAGCCGCCAGGCCGCTCTGCTCCCCACTCGTCCTCGGGTCCGTTGCCTCTTTCCCTTCCGGACGACGCCGCGGCCGTCGTCTGGAGCGGGTCGAGCGCGCAAGCCCCCGGCAGGCCCGCACGCGTTGCGGACTACCCTTGTTTGTCTCGCCGACCTTGAGTTCGCCCGCATGGAGGGTCAGTGCCAGCCGACCGGATCGACACCGTCGTCAGTCTCTGCAAGCGCCGTGGGTTCGTCTACCCGTGCGGAGAGATCTACGGCGGCACGAGGTCGGCCTGGGACTACGGCCCCCTCGGCGTTGAGCTCAAGGACAACATCAAGCGCGCGTGGTGGAAGGCGATGGTGCAGGGTCGCGACGACGTCGTCGGCCTCGACTCGTCGGTGATCCTGCCGCGCCAGGTGTGGGCCGCCTCCGGGCACGTCACCGCCTTCCACGATCCTCTGGTCGAATGCACCTCCTGCCACAAGCGTTTTCGCGCGGACCAGCTCGCCGAGGAGTACGCCGCCCGGACCGGCAAAGACGTCGCCGAGAACGACGTCTCCGACGTGCCGTGCCCGAACTGCGGCACTCGCGGCCAGTACACCGAGCCGCGCGAGTTCAACATGATGCTCAAGACCCACCTCGGACCGGTCGAGACCGAGGACGGCATGCACTACCTGCGCCCGGAGACCGCGCAGGGGATCTTCGTGAACTTCCTGAACGTGCAGACCACCTCCCGTCGCAAGCCGCCGTTCGGCATCGGCCAGATCGGCAAGTCGTTCCGAAACGAGATCACCCCGGGCAACTTCATCTTCCGCACGCGCGAGTTCGAGCAGATGGAGATGGAGTTCTTCGTCGAGCCGGGCACCGACGACGAGTGGCACCAGTACTGGATCGACGAGCGTATGCGCTGGTACACCGACCTGGGAATCACCAAGGACAACCTCCGTGTCTATGAGCACCCGCAGGAGAAGCTGTCGCACTACTCCAAGCGGACTGTGGACATCGAATACCGCTTCCAGTTCGGCGGTCAGGAATGGGGCGAGCTGGAGGGCATCGCCAACCGCACCGACTTCGACCTGACCACCCATTCCAACCATTCCGGCGTGGACCTGTCCTACTTCGACCAGGCCACCAGTTCCCGGTACCGGCCGTTCGTCATCGAGCCCGCCGCGGGTGTCGGCCGTCCGATGATGGCGTTCCTGCTCGACGCCTACGTCGAGGACGAGGCGCCGAACGCCAAGGGCGGCGTCGACAAGCGGATCGTGCTGCGGCTCGATCGCAGGCTCGCGCCCGTCAAGGTCGCCGTGCTCCCGCTCTCGCGCAACGCGGACCTCTCGCCCAAGGCCCGCGACGTCGCCGCCGCGTTGCGCAAGCACTGGAACGTCGACTTCGACGACGCGGGCGCCATCGGCCGCCGCTACCGCAGGCAGGACGAGATCGGCACCCCGTTCTGCGTGACCATCGACTTCGACTCGCTCAACGACCACGCGGTCACGGTGCGCGAACGCGACACCATGTCCCAGGAGCGAATCTCGATCGACCGTCTGGAGTCGTATCTCGCCGGGCAGCTCGTCGGCTGCTGAGTTCTAGGAAATGCAGGGCATTGTCACCTCGCGTTTCGGGTCGGGTCCACTCGGCTGTCCGCGTGGGCCGAGGGACGTGGGCTGGCTCGCGCGATGCACACCGGCCGGTTCCGTGGTCCGGACGGCTGTGCGAGGCACGACACAGCTTGGGCCTCCTGTCATGGGATCTCCGCGATCAGGACACGATCACCTCCGGTCTGGGTCGGGCGGACGCCAAGCGGTAAGCGCCGCGTAGCTCTTCCACCACGGCCGCGGTGTCGTCGCGGACGCGCGGGGGTTCGGTGCGGACCGCGACGATCCCGGCCGCGGTGAGGCGCGCCGCCCGGGTCGACGCGAGCAGGCCGGGGCGCGGCGCCCACGGCCGGTGGATGTCCGCGTCCCAGGCAAGCCCCACGTTGTCCCACCACGCGTCCACCACCGCCAGGTGCACGTCGTGGACAGTGCTCAACCGCGCTGTCCACGTCGGCTGGGGGAGACCGGCCAGGTCGACCAGTTCCGCCGCGATCCGGGCGCCCGCCGACCGGACTTTCCGGTCGATCTCGGCGAGCACGCGCCGCAACAGTGTCGTCCCGGCGCTGGGACCTCGGGCCAGTTCTTCGTGGAGCAAGCTCAGCGGCACGCCGCCGCGGTGCACCGCTTCGCTGACCAGGACACGGATCTCGCCCGCGGACGGGGTGCGCCTGCACGCGTCCACTGTGGCCCTGGCGAGTGGGGCGGTGGGAAATCCCCTGCGATACAACGGGTCCGGCATCCGGATTGTCCGCTCGACGGTGACGGAGCCGTCCGCGCGCCCGCGAACGTGGTCCGGCACGACGAGATGGATCGCGCCGAGGGGCGTGACCGGCATTCCGTTGAGCCACATGGCTTCCCGCCCGGTCACCACCGCCTCCGGGCTGGTGACCCGCAGCGCGGCCTTCAGCCGCTGCGCGCGGGTGGGAGGAGCGTCGGTGAGCAGGACGACGTCGGATTGCAGCCGTTGCCATGGCCCGCGGGGCAGGCACCGGTTGCGGATGCTGCGGCCGGACAGCCCGAGTGAGACGAGTTCGGACGCCCGGGCCACGCCGTGTGGGAAGACACCGGGCAGATGATCGAGATCGAGGAGTGCGCGGTTTGAGTGCATGGCTTCGAGGTAACCGGCCGCGGCTCTCGATTGACAGGGGTCCTCGAGATCTGTGGATGAGTTCGCGCATTGTGGATAACTCGGGCGTTTCGGCGGGGTGGCGCTCGTCTCTGGCGTATCCTGCCCGCGCCGCACCACGCGACGCCGATTCTGGAAGGATGCGAATCGTGCCTCCCAACCCCCACCCTGTTCGCCGTTTCCTGCGCCGGTTGCTCCTCGGCTTCGTGCTGATGGGCCTGCTGGTCGTCGGCGGAACCGGTTTTCGGGTGTGGCAGGTGGCCAGAATCGATGACCGCGACCCGGCTGACGTCGTCGTCGTCCTCGGCGCCGCTCAGTACGCGGGCAAGCCCTCCAAGGTCCTGGAGGCCCGGTTGCGGCAGGCGAAGGCGCTCTACGACGAGGGCGTCGCCCGATATGTGGTCACCGGCGGCGGGCGGCGCGTCGGCGACAAGTTCACCGAGGCCGAGGCGGGCCGTGCCTGGCTGGTGGACCGGGGCATCCCCGAGGACAAGGTCATCGAGGTCGGCGAGGGCAACGACACGCTGGGCACCCTGCGGGCGGTCGCGGTCGAGGTGAAGAAGCGCGGCTGGGCGTCAGCGGTGATCGTCAGCGACCCATGGCACTCGCTGCGTGCCCGCACGATGGCCAAGGACGCAGGCCTGGACGCGTGGACCTCTCCGACGCACACCGGCCCGATCGTGCGAACCCGCGAGACGCAGGCCCGGTACATCTTGCGGGAGACCGCCGCGCTCTTGTACTACCGGTCGACCAACGCGTCCGCCGATCGGATCGCGATCGACGGGGAAGTCGGCTGAGGCACGTAGTCTCCCTCTGTGAGTTCCGGTTACACCGAGCACGACGGTGAGCGCTTGTTCGCCGAGTCCCCCAAGGGTTCGACTCTGCCCGGGGCGTGGCCCGCTGTCCGCAGTCCGTTCAGCCGCGACCGCGCTCGGGTCTTGCATTCCGCCGCCTTGCGGAGGTTGGCCGGTAAGACGCAGGTAGTGGGGCCGAACGAGGGTTCGGAAGTGCACGGGATACCGCGTACCCGGTTGACTCACTCGCTGGAGGTAGCCCAGATCGGTCGAGGGATCGCCGAGGAACTGGGCTGTGATCCCGACATCGTCGACACCGCCGGGCTTGCCCACGACATCGGCCACCCGCCCTTCGGTCACAACGGCGAGCGGGCCCTGGACCTGGCCGCGCAGGGGTGCGGTGGGTTCGAGGGCAACGCCCAGACGCTGCGCATCCTGACCCGGCTCGAGCCGAAGGTGCTCGGCGCGGACGGCGCGGAGCACGGCCTCAACCTGGCCCGCGCTTCGCTCGACGCCGCCACCAAGTACCCGTGGCCACGCCGGGCGGGAATGGTCAAGTTCGGTGTCTACGAGGACGACCTGCCGGTCTTCACCTGGATACGCGAAGGCGCGCCGGAGGACGTCCGCTGCATAGAGGCGCAGGTAATGGACTGGGCGGACGACGTGGCCTACTCGGTGCACGACGTCGAAGACGGCGTCCGGGCGGGACGGATCTCTCTTGCCGCGCTCGCGGACCCCGCCGAACGCGCCGTCGTCGCCGAGTTGGCCGCCAAGCACTTCTCGTCAGAGCCGGTGTCGTGCCTCGAAGAGGCCGCCGTCGGGCTGCTCGGCCTGCCGGTCGTCGCCGATCTCGTCGCCCGTGAGTACGACGGCACGCTCGGCGCGCAGGTCGCGCTCAAACGGTTGACCAGCGAGCTTGTGGGCCGGTTCGCCTCAGCCGCGGTCACCGGGACCAGGCGGGTCCACGGCGACCGGCCGCTGACCAGGTACGCGGCGGACCTGGTGGTGCCCGGGCGGGTCGCGGCCGAGGTCGCGCTGCTCAAGGCGACCGCCGTCCACTACGTCCTGAGCGACCCGGACCGCCGGATTCTCCAGGCGGGGCAGCGTGAACTCATCGAACGGCTCGTCGCGGTGCTGGCTGACCGGGCGCCCGACGCCCTCGAGCCCGCGTTCCAACCCGCGTGGCACGCGGCGGGCGACGACGCGCGGCGGCTGCGAGTGGTGGTCGACCAGGTCGCCTCGCTCACGGACGCGCAGGCGGTCATGTGGCACGCGGTGCTTGTGGATAACTTCCGAGCCACCCCCGGCTGAGCCGGCACACTCGAAGGCACGGTCACCACCGAGTCGGGAGTAACTGTGTCGCACCTGGATTTCACCCTCGCCCTGCATCGCGCGGTCGCACCAGACCCGCGCGAGCAGGTGTGCTGGTCGCCGTTTTCCGTGGCCAGCGCACTCGGCCTGCTGGCTCACGGCGCCCACGGGGACAGCCAGGCCGAACTCGTCGCCCTGCTCGGCGAGCTGGACGAGGTGACCGAGGCGCTCGCCGGGGCGGCCCGGTTGGACGAGCCCCGACCGGATGAGGACACGCCGCTGATCGCGGTGTCCAACACGCTCTGGGCCGACGTGGCGATCTCGATCGAGCGAACCTTCACCGACGAGCTGGCGCGGTGGTCGAGCGGCGCGGTGCGCAACGCGCCGTTCCGGGCCGAGCCGGAGAAGGCCCGCGACACGATCAACGCCGATGTCTCGGAGACCACGCGCGGCCTGATCCCGGAGTTGCTGCCGGAGGGCACGATCAGGTCGGACACCGTGTCGTCATTGGTCAACGCGCTCTACCTGAAGTGCGGCTGGCGCAATGTGTTCGACTCGGACGCGACCCGGCCTCGGCCTTTCCACGCTCCAGCGGGTTCTGTCGAGGTGCCCACGATGACGCTGAACGAGAGCGTGGGCTACGCGGCTTTGGACGGGTGGCAGGTTGTCAGCCTGCCCGCGGTCGGCGGCGTCGAAGCCGTTGTCCTGCTTCCGGATGGCGACTTGGCCGAGGTCGAGCCCGGCCTGACCGGGGAGTCCTTGGGCGCGTTGCTGGACGCTCCGAGCACCAGGCAGGTCCTGCTGCGCCTGCCGAAGCTCGAAGTGTCCACTCAGGCCGAGCTGACGAGGCCGCTGCTCGAACTGGGCGTGCGGACGGTGTTCTCGACGGAAGCCGACCTCACCGGTATCAGCCCCGACCCGCTGGCTGTGCAGGCCGTGCTGCACGAGTCGGTGCTCAAGGTCGACGAACAGGGTTTCGAGGGCGCGGCGGCCACCGCCGTGATGATGCGCCTGATGTCCCTGCCCGCCGAACCGGTCGAGGTGACCGTGGACCGGCCGTTCCTGTTCGTGGTGCGACACGTGGGGACGGGGGTGGTGTACTTCGTGGCCCGCGTCACCGATCCGTCGTGAGTCGAGCTGTCACACCCGGGCGAGGCGCCTCGTCCTCTTGGTGAACTGCCCTGATCTGGGGGCAGGCCACAGCGAGGAGAACGCCATGTCCCGTATCGCCGGTGTGAGCGTCCGGGAAGCCGGACCGCTGCTGCGCGCCATGTACTGGTTCGCCAAGCGCCGCTTCGGCGCGGTGCCCGAGCCGTTCACCGTGCTGGCGCACCACCGCAAGCTCATGATGGCCGCCGCCAAGCACGAACTCGGCGCCGAACGCGCGTCCCGGGTCCTTCCGGCCAATATCCGAGAGTTGGCCGTGTACCGGGTCGCGCAGCGGTTGGGCTGCTCGTGGTGCGTCGACTTCGGCACCATGCTGCAGCGCCTCGACGGACTGGACATCGAGCGGCTCAAGCACATCGATGACTACGCCGCGTCCGACGCCTACAGCGCCGACGAGCGACTCGCCATCGCCTACGCCGACGCGATGACCGCGAACCCGGTCGCCGTGACCGACGAGCAGGTCGCCGAACTGACGGCGGCCTTCGGAAAGAAGGGAGTGATCGAGCTGACCTATCAGATAGCGCTGGAGAACCAGCGCGCCAGGATGAACAGCGCCCTGGGCATCACCGAACAGGGCTTCACCTCGGGTGACGCCTGCCGGGTTCCCACGCCCTGACACTCCGGCGCGGTCCCGGTGTTCGCGGTCGCCTGGGTGACACAGGTGCCGAAGAAGCAGTTCCCGATCGAAGAGGTGCACGGGAACACCACGCCACAGGTGTGGCTGATCACCTGCGGCGGCGACTGCGACGAGGCCGCGCGCCCACCGTGACGGGGCCGCGCGCGGCTACCGCGACAACGGGATCGTCTACGGCGCTCTCAGGCAGTGGCAGCCTTTCGCGCCCGCGTCGCATCGCCCGCGAACTTGGGGTGGAGGAGTTCGCGGGCGATGTGAGCTGTCCCTTGTGGACGGTGTCGGGCCGTTCGCCTGGCCGCGTTTACCGGGCCAGGACGGTGAACCACGTGGCGGCGACGGCGCTGATGAGCACCAGCGCTCCGGCGACCGCTGCGCCCGGCGCGTCCACGAGAGCGGCTACCACTCCGAGGGCGGCCAACACCCCCACGGCGGCCGCCGCCATCAGCACCACCTTGCGCAGTCCCGGGCGGACGGTGTGGGCGAGGCCGGTGGCCAATGCCCAGAGGGCGAGGCCGAGAGTGAGGGTGAGCAGCCCGTCCAGGCCGCTGACTTTGCCTGCCACCAGGCAGGCGATGGCGGCGGCCGCGAAGCCGACGAACCCGTAGGTGGCGATGCGGGCCGGGGGACTGACCAGGTGGCGGTCGCGGCTGAGGAGCAGGACGCAGTTCATGATCGGTTCGAGGGCCCAGTTCAGCACCACCAGGCCGATCACCACGCCGAGCAGGACCGCGGCCCAGATTTGCCCCTCGTAGGGCCGAAGCACGCGGCTGAGCAGGAAGGGGGCGATCAGCACCGCGATGCGCAGGCCCCTGGGCAACGTGCTGATCCAGAAGTGGAACCTCAGCAGGAGACCGTAGAGCGGGTTGCGGCTCTTGATGGCCAGCGACAGGCCCTCGCGGGCGCCTTCGTCGGTGGGGTCCAGCCGCAGGGCGGTGCGCTGGGACTGGACCGCGGACTCGCCGCCGCCGCGGCGCAGGGCGAGCAGGCCCTGGATGCGGTGGGCGTCGGCGTTCTCGGGGTCCAGGCGCAGGGCCTCGGCCACCGCGGCGTCGGCCTTGTCGAACTGGCCTGTCGCATGGAAAGCGGCCGCTTGCAGGGTCGCGCCAGCGGAGTCCTCGGGGTCGATGGCGCGCGCCCTGGCCACACTGGCCAGGGCGTCCTTGGGGCGCTCGTCGGCCAGCAGGATGGACGCCTCCTGCAGGTGCAGGCTCGCGAGGTGCGGGGCCAGCGCGAGGCCGCCGCGGAGCACGGCGAGCGCGTCGGAGTACTGCTTGAGCCCGGCCAGCGAACCGGCGTGGACGGCGTGTGCGACGACGTCCTCCGGGGCGTCGGCGAGTGCGGCGCGGCTCACCTCGTGGGCCTCGTCGTACTTCTGCTGTCTCAGCAGCGCCTGCGCGAGCATGACCCGCGCTGAGGTGTCCTCGGGTCGGGCGGCGAGCGCCGTCCGCAACTGCGTCTCGGCTTCCCGCGCCCGGCCGAGTTCGAGCAGCGCTTGGCCGCGCCGCAGCGCGGCGTCGGTGACGTCGTCCATTTCACACCCCAGTGGCAGATCGCGGGCACTTTCCGGCACACGGTAAAGAAGTCGTCGATCAGGGGCGAGATCGGGCCGGAGTACCGTGCGTCGCGTGACGCATGATCCGGTGATCGAGGCCCTGCTCGGCGTGCTCGCGTCCGACGCGGACAACCATCCGGTGCGGGTCCACCTCGCCACCCTGTTGCTCGACGCGGACCGCCCCGCTGACGCCCTCGCCCAGGCCACAGCCGTGCTTACCGCTCAACCGGACAACGTCGACGCGCTGCGCGTCGCCGCCGCGGCCGCCGAAGCGGTCGGCGACGAGGCCAAGGCGACCGCGTACGGCCGCCTCGCCGCGGCGCTCGCCCCGCCCCCGGCGGCCCCGGCCTCGGCCTCGGCCTCGGCGGTCCCGGACACCGCGGACGAGATCCTCGAACGCTGGACCACCAGCGAGCCGGTGGTCGAGTCCGGAGTCGGCACGCTCGGCGCGGCCGGGATCACGCTGGCCGACGTCGGCGGCCTCACCGAGGTGAAGAAGCGGCTGGAGCTGTCGTTCCTGAAGCCGCTGCGCAACCCGGAACTGCGGCTGCGGTTCGGCAAGTCCCTGCGCGGCGGGCTGCTGCTGTGGGGCCCGCCCGGCTGCGGCAAGACCCTCGTCGCCCGTGCTCTGGCGGGTGAGCTGGGGGCGAGCTTCTACGAGATCGGCCTCGGCGACGTGCTCGACATGTGGATCGGCAGCAGTGAGCGCAATCTGCGCGCGATCTTCGACACCGCCCGCCGCAACCGGCCGTGCCTGCTGTTCTTCGACGAGATCGACGCCCTCGGCCAGAAGCGGTCCCAGCTGCGCGGTGGCGGGTCAGCGCTGCGCGGCGTGGTGAACCAGATTCTCGCCGAACTCGACGGCGCGAGCACGGACAACGACGGCGTGTTCGTCTTGGCAGCCAGCAACCACCCCTGGGACATCGACTCCGCGCTGCTGCGGCCTGGCCGGTTCGACCGGACCGTGCTGGTGCTGCCGCCGGACCTCGCCGCGCGGGAGGCGATCCTGCGCTTCCACCTGCGCGGTCGCCCCACGGACCGGCTCGACCTGGCGAAGCTCGCCAAGATCACCTCGGGCCGGTCCGGAGCCGACCTTGCGCTGATCTGCGAGCAGGCTACCGAGGTGGCCATGGACGCCTCGCTGACCTCAGGGCGGATCGAGCCGATCACCCAGCGCCACCTGACCGACGCCGCCCGCGCCGTGCGCCCGAGCGTCGGCGAGTGGCTGGAGATGGCGCGCAACTACGCCCTCTACGGCAACGACACGGGCGCCTACGACGAACTCGCCGCCTACCTGAAGAAAAGGCGCGACTGACGCCCGGAGGGTTACGGCTGGACCCGGGTGAGCTTGTCCGGGTTGACCACGTCGTAGATCGCGGCGATCTTGCCGTCGCGGACCGCGAACGTGGTGACCCGGCGGCTCAGGGCGCGGCGGGGGTCGTCGGCGGGGATGTCGGGCAGGAGGATGCCCAGGTCGCCGTTGACCAGGACCAAGTCGCCCGCGCCGGTGGTGGCCGCGCCGTAGCGGCGCAGGAGGCCGAGCAGGAAGCGGCCGATCTTGTCCGGGCCGAGGACGAGTTGGCGCGCGGTGCGGGCCTTGCCGTCGCTGTCGCCGACGAGGACCGCGTCGGGGTGCAGGAGGGTGACGACCTGGGCCAGGTCGCCGGAGGCCAGGGCGGTGAGGAACCGCTCGATCAGCACGCGCTGCTCGGCCATGGCGACGCGTGGCGGCGGGTCCGCGTCGGCGACGGCGCGGCGGGCGCGGGAGGCGTGCTGGCGGGCGGCGGCGTCCGAGCAGCCCAGGGTGGCGGCGATGTCGCCGAACGGGACGCCGAACGCGTCGTGGAGCACGAACGCGACCCGCTGCTCCGGGGTGAGCCGGTCCAGGACGACGAGCGCGGCCATGCGCACCCCGTCGTCGCGGACGACCGCGTCCACCGGGTCCTCGCTCGGCGGCGCGCCGAACGGCGTGACCACCGGCTCGGGCAGCCATGGGCCGACATACCGTTCCCGGCGGGCGGTGGCCGAGCGCAGGCGGTCGAGGCAGAGGCGGCCGACGACGGTGGTGAGCCAGGCGCGCAGGTCGCGGATCTCCGCCCGCGCCTGTTCGTCCACACCGGACAGTCGCAGCCAGGATTCCTGGACGGCGTCCTCCGCGTCGGACAGCGTGCCGGTCAGGCGGTAGGCGACACCGAGCAGATGGGCCCGGTGCTCGGTGAACCGCTGGGCCAGGTCGCTGTCGCTCACCCGTTCATCGTAATGACCGAGGTCTGGACCATCCGAGTGACCTGGGCGCGGGAAAGCCGAGCGCGCCGGACGTCGAGGTCGCCTGAACGTCGTAGCGACCTGAGCGCTGTGGTTCGGCGCGCGCGCCTAGACTCGGGGACCGTGGCAGGACGCATCCGGGAGAGCGACATAGCGCTGGTTCGCGAGCGCAGCCGGATCGATGAGGTCGTGGGGGAGTACGTCCAGCTGCGCCGGGCCGGTGGCGGCGCGCTCAAGGGGCTCTGCCCTTTTCACGACGAGAAGACCCCGTCGTTCAACGTGCGCTCGACGCACGGCACTTTCCACTGCTTCGGCTGCGGCGAGGGCGGCGACGTCATCGCCTTCGTCATGAAGATCGACCACCTGTCGTTTGTCGAGGCCGTTGAGCGGCTCGCCGAGCGGGTCGGGCTCCAGTTGACCTTCGAGGGCGGCGGCACCAGCGTCCAGCGGGACCGGGGCACGCGGTCCCGGTTTATCGACGCGCACAAGGCGGCGGCGGAGTTCTACGCGGAGCAGCTGCGCGGGCCGGAAGCGATCAAGGCGCGGGAGTTCCTGGCCGAGCGCGGGTTCGACGAGGCGGCCGCGGCGACGTTCGGTTGCGGATACGCGCCCGCGGGCTGGGACAAGCTGACCAAGCACCTGCTCGGCCGCGGCTTCGAGGTGGCGGAGCTGATCAAGGGCGGTCTGGTCAAGGAGGGGCGGCAGGGGCCGATCGACCGGTTCCACCGCAGGCTGCTGTGGCCGATCAAGGACATCGGCGGCGAGGTCGTCGGGTTCGGCGCGCGCAGGCTCTACGACGACGACCAGATCCAGGCGAAGTACCTCAACACCAGCGACAGCCCCATCTACCGGAAGTCGCAGGTGCTGTTCGGCCTCGACATGGCCAAGCGGGAAATCGCCAAACGGCACCAGGTCGTCGTCGTGGAGGGGTACACCGACGTCATGGCCATGCACGCCGCGGGCGTCCTCACCGCTGTCGCGTCCTGCGGCACCGCGTTCGGCGCGGAGCACATCAAGGTGCTGCGCAGGCTGCTCATGGACGACGACGCCTTCCGCGGCGAGGTGATCTTCACCTTCGACGGTGACGAGGCCGGGCAGAAGGCGGCCCGCAAGGCGTTCGAGGAGGGCGAGCAGGAGTTCGCCGCGCAGACCTTCATCGCCATCGCCCCCGACGGCATGGACCCGTGCGAGCTGCGGCAGGAGAAGGGCGATGTCGCGGTGCGCGACCTCGTGGCGCGCAGGCGGCCGCTGTTCGCCTTCGCGATCCGCGCCGAACTCGCCACGCACGACCTGGACAACGCCGAGGGCAGGGTCGAGGCGCTGCGCCGCACCGTCCCCATGGTCGCGCGGATCAAGGACCACGCGCTGCGCGACGAGTACGCCCGCCAGCTCGCCGGGTGGGTCGGCTGGGAGGACACGGCCACGGTCGTGCGGCGGGTCCGGGAGAGCGCGGGCGGCGCGGTCGCCACGTCGTCGCGCCGGGCCCGGCAGGTGGACCCGAACCAGGGCGCGCTGGCCGTCGACGTCGAGGGGCCCGCGCGGCCGGACCCGCGCAACCCGCGGCTGCACGCTCAGCGCGAGGTCCTGAAGCTGGCGTTGCAGGAGCCCGCGCTCGCCGGCCCGATGTACGACTCGCTGCCCGTCGAGGTCTTCACCGACCCGGCCTACGCCGCGCTGCACCGGGCGATCCTGGACGCGGGCGGCGCGGCCTCCGGTCTCGCGGGAGCCGAGTTGCTCGAGGTCGTGGCCAAGAACTGCGCCGCGCCGACGGTGCGCAAGCTGGTAAGCGAACTCGGGGTCGAGCCGATGCCGCTGCCGAACAAGAACGCCGCGGCCGAGCGCTATGCCTCGGCGATCCTCGCCGCGTTGCAGCGTGAGCTGGTCGCCCGGCAGATCGCCGAGATCAAGTCGCGGTTGCAGCGGGTGTCCCCGGTCGAGCAGCCGGACGAGGCGCGGGCGCTGTGGGGCGACTTGGTGGCGATGGAGGAGTGGTACAAGGCGCTGGGCGAGCAGGCCGCCGGGAGCATGAAATGACCGGTTTCCTGAGCAGGCTTCTGGGCGGGCTGCCGAAGGGGTTCACCGGTCGGCTCGCGCCGGACGAGGCGGTGGCCACCGCCGCCGAGGTCCGCGACGGCGGGCACTTGGTGGCCACCTCGCTGGGCCTGTGGGTTCCCGACGGCGACGGGCCCCGGCGGATCGGGTGGCACCTGGTGTCCAAGGCGACCTGGGGCGGCGGCGCGTTCGTGATCGTGGAGGCCGAGGAGGTCGAGCGGGTGGGCGAGGCCGTGCTGCTGGCCGACCGGCCGCCGCGGCGGTTCGTCGTGGTGGCGCCAGGGAAGCTGCCGCAGGCCGTGTATCGGCGGGTCGAAGGCTCGATCCGGTCCCGGCATCACCGCGACCTGCCCGGCGGCGGGGCGTGGTTCGTGCAGCGCAAAGTGCCCGGACAGGACGGCACGGTGCTGCAGGTCCGGTCGGATCCGGACACCGATCTCGATGTCGTGCGGACGATCGCCGCCGAGGTCGCCGCGAAGATGGGTCAGGTGAACGGGCTCGCGGACTCCTGATCCACCAACTACAGTAAAAAGTACGTACGTACGGTTTACTTGGGAGGCGTCGATGTGGGATCCCGCGAAGTACCTGAGTTTCGGCGACCACCGCGCCCGCCCGTTCTTCGACCTGCTCGCCCGGGTGCGCGCCGAGAGCCCGCGCGAGGTGGTCGACCTGGGGTGCGGGCCGGGCAACCTGACTATCACGATGGCGCAGCGCTGGCCGCACACGCGGCTGACGGCCATCGATTCTTCGCCCGAAATGGTGGAGGCGGCGCGGCAGCGCGGTGTCGCGGCGCGGGACATGGACCTGCGGGACTGGGACCCCGGCGACCGCACCGACGTGGTGATCAGCAACGCCGCGCTGCAGTGGGTTCCCGACCACGCCGAGCTGCTGGTCCGCTGGGCGGCCAAGCTGCCCTCCCGCGCCTGGATCGCCGTGCAGGTGCCCGGGAACTTCGCCGCGCCGTCCCACCGGCTGGTGCGCGCCCTGGTGGCCGAATCCCGGTGGCGGGACCGGCTCGAACCCGTTCAGCTGCGGGAAGAGGACTCGGTGCTGGCCCCTGAGGGGTACGCCGAGGTGATGTCCGGCGCGGGCTGCGAGATCGACGCCTGGGAGACCACCTACGTGCAGCGCCTCGACGGCGAGGACGCGGTGCTGGAGTGGATCACCGGGACGGCGCTGCGGCCCATCCGCGCCGCGCTGTCCGACGACGAGTGGGCCGAGTTCCAGGCCGCCCTGGCGCCCCGGCTGGCCGAGGCGTACCCGCGCCGGGCGGACGGGTGCACGTGGTTCCCGTTCCGCCGGATCTTCTTCGTCGCGAGAACCCCGTGACCTCGGTGCGGGTGCTCGCCCGCTACCCGGTCAAGTCGCTGCGCGGCGAGCGCGCCGAAGTGCTCGAACTCGACGAGCGCGGCGTCATCGGCGACCGGCGGTGGGCGCTGCGCACCGAGGACGGGAAGCTGGGGTCGGGCAAGAGCACCCGGCGGTTCGTCCGCCTGCCGGGGCTGCTGGACATGTGGTCGAAGCAGGTCTGGGGCGTGCGCACGGTCGTGGGCCTGCCCGACGGCCGCGAGTTCGCCACGACGG
Source organism: Actinokineospora iranica (assembly GCF_900101685.1). Taxonomy (GTDB): domain Bacteria; phylum Actinomycetota; class Actinomycetes; order Mycobacteriales; family Pseudonocardiaceae; genus Actinokineospora; species Actinokineospora iranica. Next base: position 8,101 of record NZ_FMZZ01000022.1, on the reverse strand, counting down.
ACTCGAAGGTCCACGACGCGGTGTCGGAGGTCGTCGGCAGGCCCGTGGCGGTGGTCGAGGAGCGCGACGTGCCCCACCTCGACGCCGCGCCCGTGCACCTGATCACCAGCGCCTCGCTGCGCTGGTCCGGCGCCGAGTGGCCGAGGGCCCGCCCGAACGTCGTGGTCGACGTCGACGGCGCGGACCGCGTCGAGGACGCCTGGGTGGGCAGGCGGGTCCGGATCGGGACGGCCGAACTGGAGATCACCCGGCTGGTCACCCGCTGCGCCATGCTCAGTCAGGCCCAGAACGCCCTACCGGCCCGCCCCCACCTGCTCGCGTCCCTGACCCCGTACGACCTGACATTGGGCGCTTACGCCCGCGTGACCCGCCCCGGCGTCATCGGCACCGGCGACCGGCTCCGCTTCGCCTAGGTCCTGAGACAGGGCCTAGCCCCGCCCCACCTTCTCCCCGAGCTTCGCCCGGGCGATCCCAGCCGCCCCCTGCACCGCGGGATGGTCGGCGATCTTCCGGTAGGTGCGCACGATCTGGTCGTAGCGGCTTCGGCCCGCCTTGGCGCCGAGGATGTACCCCACTCCGGCCCCCAACAGGAACCCCATCACAGTGCTCGCCTCCCGGTAGTCTTGTCCTGCGCACATCCTCCCCTACCGGCCCGCGAGCCGCTGCGGCGCGCGGTGGGGGACCCCGGCGCGACAGCTCACGGCGATGCGCTAGAGTTACCGCTCGTTGGGCCACGGCCCAGCGGAGCGACCTTCCTCCATAGCTCAATTGGCAGAGCATTCGACTGTTAATCGAAGGGTTGCTGGTTCGAGTCCAGCTGGAGGAGCCAAAACCCCAGGTCACTGACCTGGGGTTCCTTGTTTTCCCGGCTCTTCGCGGATCAAGGTCGGGCATCGCGTCCAGACCGCGATGCCCCGGGTAAGATCCATCACGCTGGGGGCGGTAGCTCAGTTGGTCAGAGCAGGGGACTCATAATCCCTTGGCCGTCGGTTCGAGCCCGACCCGCCCCACCACCCCTGACCACCGGTTGGCCCCGTGATCTTCGCGGATCTTCCAGCTCTCATGGGGCAAGCGGGATTCGGTTGTCTCAACAGGACGGTTCGGCCAGAAGGTGGCCGCGCAGGGTGTCGATCGACTCTTCCGGCAAGCCCAGGCGCTTGGTGACATAACCGCGCACGGAGCCGTGGGCTTCGGCCAGGTTGGCCAGGAACAGGCGCATGAGGGTGGCTGGGGCTTGGCCGTATCCGGGCCAGAGGTGGGTCTTGTCCGGGTAGGAGGTTCGCCAGAGGGTGATCAGGTGTGGGGTGGCGAGGTTTGTGAGGGCGTAGTCGGTGGCTATGTCCTCCTCGGATACGCCTAACAGGGATAGGACGAGGGCGCTGATCAGGCCGGTGCGGTCTTTACCGGATGTGCAGTGGACGACGGTGGGGGCGTTTTCCTGGTTGGCGATTAGTTCCAAGGCCCGGCGGATCTCCGTGGCGCCGTCTTCCGCCACCTCGGCGTAGCGGGCGGCGAGGTAGGGGACAGGGTCGACGTCGGTGGCTTGGGCGGCCTGGTCGTACGGGCGGTGTTCGATGCTGAGGTTGTGGTAACCGAGACCGGGGTAATCGGGCACACGGCCGTCTCTTGTGATTTCCCAGGGGTAGCGCAGGTCGATCACCGTGCGCGGCTCCAAGGACAAGAAGCGTTGCCAGTCCTTGCCTTGCAGTCTGGAAAGGGTGTCGGCTCGGTAGAGCCTCTTCCACCGCACGGTCTTGCCGTCGGTGGTGCGGTAGCCGCCGATGTCCCGGAAGTTGTGCAAGCGGTCGAACTCGATGTGTCTGCGCACGGGACCACGGTACGGAAGCGGTGTGTCAGCGGTGGGCGACCGTGTACCGGACCTGTTGGCACATGCGGAGAGCGCCGTTCGGTTCGCGTAGCGGCTCCAGGCGGGCCAGGACTTCGGACCGCGCGGCGGGGAGGTCTTGGCGGGGGATCAGCTCCCAGAAGACGCGTTGGCCGTGGGACCACGACCAGGTGATCCACTGCTGGGGATCGGTGAAGGTGATCTCATGCGTTCGGATCTTCGACGTCGGGTGGCGGTAGCCGACCGACTCCAGGGCTCGGTGGAAGGTGTCGGTGGTGGCGAAGGGGCTGGCCGGATTGGCCATGGCCCAGAGCATGGCTGGGGGGATGTTCGGGCGGAACACGTCCTCCACTGCCGACCAGCGAGGGTCGTTTCCGCAGAAGGTGGTCACGCCGAGTCTGCCGCCGGGCTTCAAGAGGTCGCGCCAGGCGCGTAGACCGGCGATCGGGTCGGGGAGAAAGAACACGACGCACGACGACAGGATGGTGTCGAAGGACCGTGGCGGCAGGTCGGGTTCCTGGGCGTCCATCACGACGGCGTTCGCGTTGGTCAGGCCGCGGGCGTTGATCTCGTGCGCGGTGCGGTCGACCATGGCGGGGGAGAGGTCTATGCCGAAGACCGAACCGGTAGGACCGACTAACGCGGCGGCGGGGAACAGGACCGCGCCGCGACCGCAGCCCGCGTCCAGGACCCGGGAGCCGGGATTCAGGGGTACGTCTGTCAGGAGATGGTGGGCGAAGATCTTGAAGAAGTCCACGCCTACCGACTCGTAGGTTTCGGCTGACCGGTCGAAGGTTCCCGCGACGGTCTGTCTTGCCTTGTCCACGCCTCTGGTTCGCAGCTTCGCCATTGAACCCGCCATTCCCTCGGATGAATGACGGGCACCATAGTTCGGTTCTCGGGATAACGCACCTGTCCAAGCTGGCGTTGAACAATCACCACTTACCAGGTCACGGGAAGCGCGTCGAGGCCGCGCACCATCCTGCCCCGCCGCCAGGAAAGCTCCTCTTCCGGAACCGCCAACCGCACCGTGGGGAACCGGCGGAGCAGGGCGCCGATCGCCACCCGCAGCTCGACCCTGGCGAGCTGCGCCGCGACGCAGAAGTGCGGGCCGTGGCCGAACGCCAGGTGGCCGGTGGCCTTGCGGGTCACGTCCAGCTCGTCGGGGCGCTCGAAGGCCCGGTCGTCCCGGTTGGCCGCGTCGAGTTGGACCATCACCGCGTCGCCCGCGCGGATCAGGACGCCGCCGAGCTTGACGTCCTCGGTGGCGATGCGCGTGAAACCGGCCGAGGTGACGGTGGGGGTGAAGCGCAGCAGTTCCTCGATCGCGGTGTCGAGCAGGGTCGGGTCCGCGCGCAGCAGCGCCGACTGCGCGGGGTGGGTCAGCAGGTTGTAGGCGAAGTTGCCGATGTGGTTCGAGGTGGTTTCCAGCCCGGCGTAGAGCAGCGTCACCCCGAGGACGACCAGCTCGTCTTCGCTGAGCCGGTCCTCCACGTCCCTGGCCTGCGCCAGCGCGCCGAGCAGGTCGTCGGAAGGGTGTTCGCGGCGGTGCGCGACCAGTTCGGCGAGATAGGTCTTGAGCTGGTCGAATGCCCGCACGATCTCGTCCGGCTCGAACGCGGTGGTGGCCAGCGCGACGTCGATCCAGCCGCTGAACCGCTCCCGGTCGGCGACCGGGACACCGAGCATCTGGCAGATGACCGCGATCGGCAGCGGCGCGGCGAGTCCCTCGATCAGGTCGGCGGGCGGGCCCTGCTCCTGGACGCGGTCGAGCAGATCCTCGGTGACCGCACGTGCCTTCTGCCCCAGCAGGTCCACGCGGCGCGGTGTGAACGCCTTGGACACCAGCTTGCGCAGCCTGCTGTGCTCGGGCGGGTCCATCGTGTGCAGCGTCGCGTCGCGCAGCAGTCGCGGGGACGTCCTGGGCACGTCGCGGCCCAGCAGCGCGGCCCGGCTGAACCGCGAGTCGCCGAGCACCGTTTTGACGTCCTCGTGCCGGGTGGCCAGCCATGCCTCTCCGCCATAGGGGAGGCTGATCCGGCTTACCGGTTCCTCTTCGCGAAGCCTGGCGTACTCGGGTTCCAGCGTGAGCCGGTGCGGTTCGCGGAAGGGATAGGCGCGCGGCGGCTGGTTCATCGCGGAAATCCCATCGTGAGCGCGGTGATCGCGGATTCGGATGTTCACCGGCGCCGATGCCGAGATGATCAAAGTATCAGGTCGGACGGGATTGGGGCCCTGGCAAGGGATATGACCCGTTCGGCTACCGAAAGCACCCGATCGGTTGCACCTGGTGTCGCGCCGAGGCCGGCTCGGCGTAGCAAGGAGGAGAGGCGCCGGTTCGGCGTCGATCCGTTCCTGGAAAGGGGGAGTGATGAATCGGGCCAAGGCTCTGTGGGGCGTGCTGGCGGCTCTGCTGGCGCTCGTGTCGAGCCTTGCCGCGCCGACGGCGAGCGCGGAGCCCGAGACGTGGGAATGGGTCGCCTTGGGCGACTCGTCCACGGCGGGTGTTTTCGCCGGGGAGCCCATGGGGCATATGGACGGGTGCGAGCGCACGGACGCGGCGTACCCGATGGTCGCGGCCGACCGGTTGGCGGCGGACCCGCCCGAGACGCCGGTGAGACTGGTGATCAACGCGGCCTGCTCTGGCGCGACCATCGCCGATGTGGTGCGCAACCTGCAACAGCCGACCGGTCGTGGCGCGCCGCCGGACGGGTGGCCGGAGGTGCCGCCACAGGTGGAGGCGCTGAACCCGGGCACCGACCTGGTCACGATCGGGATCGGTGCGGACGACCTGCCATTCGGCAAGCTGCTGCTCGACTGCGTGCCCGCGGGCGCGCAAAAGCCTGACCGGGACACGCCCTGCCATGACCTGCACCGGGACAGCCCGCCGGACGGGGAGACCGTCGAGGCCAAGTTCGCCCGAATCGCCAGGGAGTACCGGGCCATGCTCCGGGCGGTGCGGGCGCGGGCTCCCCGAGCGGAGATCATCACGATCGGCTACCCGTCGATCGTGCCCGAGGACCCGGCGACCTGCCGCCGCGACGACCTCACGCACTTCTCCGCGTCTGCGCTGGGCTCGATCACCTACGGCGACCTGGGGTGGCTACGGGAACTGAACAACGCGCTCAACTTCGTCATCGCCGCCGCCTCCGTCGAGCACGGGGCCCATTTCCTCGACCTCGCCAGGGCCAGCCAGGGACACGACGTCTGCCAGCCCCGGCCGGAGAAATGGGTCGAGGGCGTGTGCGGGCCGCCGGAGACGCGGTACCCGAGCGAGCTCGACGCCATCTGCGCCGCTGCCCCGCAGGGGTCGCGACGTCTCACGCTGATCCAGCCCAACAGCGCGGGCCACGCCAACGCCGGGGCGCTGCTCGACGCCGCCATCCGTGATCTCTTGCCCTGATCACCACGAAGGTGGCTCTCACCGCGACGGGCGCGGTGGGAGCCACCTCAGGGGCGGAAGCCTGGGGCTGGGCAAGCGGGGGGTGTCCCTACGTGGTTGTCACGCCGGGGTCGGAGCGGGAGCGGTTCGGGGGTGTCGGTGGTGGGTCTTGTCGCGGAGCATGGTGAACAGGACATCGCAGCGGCGGGCCAGGCAGATCAGGGCGGCGTTGGTGCCTGGGACGACGGCAGTCTGTTCCTCCAGCGCGGTCATGATCGCCGCGATGAGCGTGTCGCCCAAGCGGGGCACGGGCGTGGCGGCGATCGCCGTGAGCTTGCGGCGGCCCGCTTGGGCGATGCCGGTCGGGCCGCGGCGGCGAGTCAGGATTTCCAGCACGGCGCGCGATCTTCGGGCCGATGGCGGGTTCTGGAGCCGGGTGGGTGCCGGTGAGCAGGCCGCGGATGCGGTTGCCGTCCCGGGTAGAGGTCGGCGATGCGAGGCATGGCCAGGCCGGGCAGGTAGGCGGCTTGGTGCCCGCAGGCGCGGGCGACCGCGACCGGCGGCGCGCCGATCGCCGGTGGTTGGTCGACCACCACCGGCAGCGGCCCGTGGGCGGCGAGCTTGCCCAACAGCGCCCGCGGTGTGGGTTCGCTGTTGGGCAGTGGCCCGTTGTGCGGCCGGTCGCCGGTCGGGTCCAAGCCCACGGCGTGGTGTTCGCCCTCGCTGACATCCAGGCCGAGAAATACCCCGAAACCCCTGGTTACCTCCGGCGCGGTGGCCGCCGGTAGGTCTCGTCGCTGGCACCCACGCCTGCGACGAGACCTACCCAAGGCTTGTCAGCCCGCGGCTGACTGGCAGGGGTGGGTCAGATGGCGGCGATGGTCGCAGCGGCGTCGACCAGGCCTGCGCCGCAGCCGTCGGAGCAGGAGCCGAGGAGCGGGCGGGTGTTGGCCTTGAGGGCGGTTTCCACCTGTGACGGCAGCAGCGGGGTCTCGCCGAGCATCAGGGCGACCAGGCCTGCGACGTGCGGGGCGGCCATGCTGGTGCCCATGAACGTCTTGTAGTCGTCGGCGGCCTGGGTCGTCGTGCCGCTGTTGACGGTGGACAGGACGCCGTCTTGGGGTTTGGTGCGGGTGCCGGGGGCGTCGGTCTCGTCGCGGACCTCGCCGCCGGGGGCGGTGACGTCGATGCCCGCGCCGAAGTTGGAGTAGAAGGCGCGGTTGCCCTCGCGGTCGGCGGCGGCGACGCTGACGACGTTGCGGCAGCTGGCCGGGGTGAAGCCGGAGACGTTCGCGTTGGAGTTGCCCGCTGCGACGACGACGGTGGTGCCGCGGGAGACCGCGGCGTCGATGGCGCGCTGGTAGGTGCCGCTGCACGCGCCGGAGCCGCCGAGGCTCATGTTGATGACCTTGGCCGGGTTCGGGTTGGCCGGGACCCGGCTGACCCGGCCGCCGGAGGCCCAGGTGATCGCGTCGGCGATGTCGGAGGTTCGGCCGCCGCACTTGCCCAGGACGCGCAGCGGCAGGATCTTGGCCTTCGGCGCGACACCCGCGCCGCCGACGCCGTTGTCGGTCGCCGCGGCGACGGTGCCCGCGACGTGCGAGCCGTGCCAGCTCGAGTTGCTCGGCGTGGTCGAGCCGCACTCGCCCGCGGCGTGCCAGTCGCCCTCGTCGTTGGGGTCGGCGTCGCGGCCGTCGCCGTCGCGGGCGATGGTGGCGTCGCTGATGAAGTCGTAGCCGGGCAGCACTTTCGCGCTGAGGTCGGCGTGCGCGGTGATGCCGGTGTCGAGCACCGCGACGGTCACGCCCGCGCCGTCGGCGGTGTCCCAGGCCGCGGGCAGGTTCATGCCCGCCGCGGCCTCGAAGTAGTGCCACTGCTCCGGGTAGCGCGGGTCGGTCGGCGTGGCCTGGGCGGTCATCAGCAGGTCCGGCTCGACGCTGACGACGCCGGACTGCCTGCGCAGGTCGGCCATGAGCCGCTCCGCGCCCACCCGGTCCACGCCGCGGGCCGCCTTCACCACGACACCGCCCGCGCCGAGTTCGCGCACCTTGGTCAGGCCTCGGTGGGCCACCTGCCGGGTCGCGGCGCTGTCGAAGGTGACGATGAACTGGTCGTAGGCGCCCGGCGCGGCCTCGGCGACGGTCGCCGCGGCGGGGACCGCCGCCAGACCGGTGATCGCCAAGCCCAGGGACGCCAGTGCCGCCGTGTAGCGCTTCTTCATCCGGGAACGGTCCTTTCACGTCAACGACGGCCTGTCCACGATCGAGTGAACTTGCGGCCACGTACGTGGGACCGTAGGTGCGCTGCGTGAGCATCCCTAGTCTTGCCAGTTGCCAGAAATCGCCTCCCACACCTGGTCGCGCCCGTTGTGGCGCAACGGGCGAGCTGCGCCCGGCCCACCGGCTTCACCCATTCGGCGGGCGCAACAAAGCGGTCCCCAGGCGAACGAGCGCCTGGGGACCGCTGGGAAGCGCTGACCTAGTGGCTCGTCTCGATAGGTTGACCCGGTAATTGATCTTGGTTGTGGTGGGTCAGGCTGTCTCCCGTAAATCGAGTGTGGGAGGTGGTTGTGGCTCGTCGGCCCGAGGTGTTCGTGCGGTCGTTGTCGATGGAGGAGGGCCGCAAGCTTCAGCGGGTGACCAGGACCAGCAAGGATCCGATCCGGTTGCGGCGGGCGATCGTGGTGATGATGTCCGGCCAGGGCCGGGCGGTGCGGGACATCACGTCGTTGTTGCAGGTCAGCGCGGAGTATGTGCGGGATGTGATCCACGCGTTCAACGAGCGGGGGTTCGACGCGCTGGACCCAAAATGGAGCGGGGGACGCCCGAAGGCGATCGGTGAGCAGGTCCGCGAACGGATCTGTCTGATCGCCA
>NZ_FMZZ01000016.1 GCF_900101685.1 Actinokineospora iranica | reverse complement strand
ACTACTCGTGGCTGCGGGTCTGCCGATGGCTGCGGAAACACCACAAGGGCCTGTCGTGGAGAAAACTGCACCCACGGGCCTTCACCGGCTCGACCAAGTGGGAAATCAGGGCAGGAGAGGTCACCTTGTTCGACCCGACCTCGATACCGTCCAAGCGCTACCGGTACCGAGGCGCGAAAATCCCCACACCCTGGAGCAGCAACGCGGCGTGAACCAACGAGACGCTGTGGAGAGCCGGATGCGGGGAAACTCGCACGTCCGGTTCGGCGGGCGGGGCATGGAAACGTACCAGAAGCAATTCCGGCAACGCGCCATGCCCCGACCCACCCTAGCCTCAACCACAGAAGGCGGGGAAGGCGCGAGCACGGCCGGGGTTCCCGTGGGAGAGCAAAGAAGCCAAGGGGGAACGGTTACCGCGACTTACCTCACCAATAATCTTCAGCCTGGCGACGAGTTTCTGGTTGTGATATTGAACGCCAGGCAGATACCAGAGAGTGACTACAAGGGATAAATATGCTGATCATTCGAGTGCCGCTTATACCGGGTTTCTCTCAGATTTTCATCGGTGACGGTCGGACCGGCCCCGAGGCTGACGTGCCGGAGTGGGACAACGAGAGTGAGAATCGAGGCTATGCGGCCTCGCGTAGTACAGTGCTCGTAGCGACTGGGGACCGGTCCGATTACGTCGTGGTTGATGTACTGAATGAGGTACCGGCACCCGATGCCATCGTGCTGTTCACTGCAACCCTGCGACTGCGCACGCTCGTTGTGTCACCTCCTGACGAGGTTCCGACTCGACCGGTGCTGTTCCTTCCAGATGAGGCGGACTGGCGAACGGTGATTACCGTCGACAGCAGCGAAAGCGAGAACATCCGGCGGATCTTCGTACACCTTCCGGAACTCGCCGACCCGCGCCTGCCGGACGGTCTGTAACCAGAGTTTCATCACTCGGCCGACAGCGGCCCCGTACGGATCGGTAGTTCCCGTACGGGGCCGTCTGCGTAGTTGCGCGTGTTGCTGCCGCTGCCGATTGCCGACCACACTCGGCAGCGCACGGTCCAGACATAAGCGCGATGGGAGTCACGCGAGGGCCCAGTAGAGACCTCCGCCGACGAGGACATCGACCCCGCAGGACAGCGACGAGATCACTTGAAGTGAGAGGCGCCTGCGGAACGGGCGGCTTTTGCGGGAGGCGGGTGTGCCGCTCCTGCTCCGACTGATCGGCGGCCGCCTGCGTGGGGGCGGCGATGGCCGTACCCGCCAAAGTCGTTCCGACAAGGCTCGCGAGGTATGCGTTCCGCATTCTCATAGTGCGGATCGAACAATTCCGAACCTGCCGGGATAGCGCCGAGCGGCCTACGGGAAGCGAAAGTTTCGCAGTCGCCGGTCAGCTTCGGTGGGGAACGGCGGCCAGGGTATTGACCGCCATGTGCGGACTGGTCGCCTGATCTGGGGAGAACACCCCATCCCGACTTCCGCGTTCGGGTGATGGAAGGTGACGCGACGTCGACCTTGAGTGGCATCCGAGTGTCCCCCCGACGGTATCGCAGTCCACTCATTCGGGCAAAAGTTTCCGGCTATCGTCAGAAACGACCAAAGGAGGTCCAGGATGCCGTTCCGTTTCCCGAAACTGTTGCTCGCCACCGTGCTCGCCATGGCCGCGGCCGTAACGCCCGCGACAGCGGGCCACGCCACTCCCGCCGCCGATCCACACCGGGTCATCGCGTTCTACCAGACCCAGTTCGTCGCTGGCAGTCAAGGCAAGGTCTATGTGTCGCCGCTGAAGTTGAAGGGCAAGGCCACCCATATCGAGGTCGCGGCGCTGCATCTCAACGACGGCGGCAAAGTCACGCTCAACGACGATCCGCCGTCCGATGCCAAGTACGACCAGATGTGGAAAGACCTGGCCAAACTGCGGCAGGGACCCGATGCGGCGAAGGTCATCATGCTGCTCGGGGGCGCGGCCCAAGGCACCTACAAGCGGCTGCACGAGGATTTCGACCTCTATTACGGCGCGCTCAGGGACGTGTTGCGCGCCTACGACCTCGACGGCGTCGATATCGACATCGAGGAGGAGTTCTCGCTGGCCGACACCCAGAAACTGATCCGCACGCTGCGCGCCGACTTCGGGCCCGACTTCCTGATCACTCTGGTCCCGGTGGCCAGCGACCTCAGCGGAAAGACCAAGTTCTCCGGCGGGTTCGATTACCGGAAACTCGAAGAGACGACGGGCGCCGACATCGACTGGTACATCGGGCAGTTCTACTGCGGTTGGGGGACCCTGGCGAGCAGCACTGATTACCAGGCGGTCATCAACAACGGCTTCAAGCCCTCACGGGTGGTCGCCGGAACAGTGACGAACCCGGCGAACTGCGCGGGCTACGTCGCGATACCCAATCTGGTCCCGGTGCTCAAGAAACTCGTCGGGCAGTATTCCGACTTCGGCGGCGTCGCGGGCTGGGAATACTTCAACGCGGTCGGCGAAACGGGCAAAGGACCGGAATCGTGGTACGCCGCGGTGCGGGAGGCGATGAACTGACCCCGGCCTCAGCCTCGCGGGAAGCGGCCGATGCGGCGCATCCCCTCGGCGAGGTCGGCCTCGGCGGCGGCGAGGGAGACGCGGACGTAGCCCTCGCCGCCCGGGCCGAACGCGGTGCCCGGGGCGACCGCGACCTGTTCCTCGGCAGGCAGGCGCAGCGCGAAGTCGCGGGCGGCACCGGGCTCGGCGCGGCCGATGTCGAGCCAGCCGTGGAACGCGCCCGCCGGGGTGGGCATGGGGATGCCCGCGGCGTCCGCGTGCTTGGCCACCAGGCCCCGCCGGGCCCGGTAGCTCGCCAGCATGTCCGCGACGCAGTCCTGTGGCCCGGTCAGGGCGGCGTGCGCGGCGTGCTGCGCGGGGCGTTCACGCAGGCCACGATCGTCTCCTGGCACTTGGCCACCGCGGCGACGGCGTCGGGCGGCACGGCCAGGTAGCCGATGCGCCAGCCGGTCATGGCGTAGGTCTTGGAGAAGCCGTCCGCTCGGGGGCGAACACGGCGGGGCTGGTGCAGGGCAGGTCGAAGACGATCTCGTCGTAGCACTCGTCCGAGATCAGCCACAGGTCGTGGCGGCGGGCGAACTCGGCCAGCGCCGCGACGCGCTCCCGGTCTGCCACGGTCCCGATCGGTTTGACGGGGAGTTGACCACGAGCACCCGGGTGCGCGGCGTGACGCGCGCGCTCAGCGCGGCGACGTCCGGCAGGAACCGGGTTTCCGCGTTGAGCGGGTACAGCCGGGTCATCATCAGCAGGTTGGGCCACGCCGGGTCCGGAACCAGGACCTCGTCGCCCGACAGCGCGGCGAAGATGCCCTGGGTCGCGCCCTGCGTCACGACCATCCGGTCCGGTGTGAGCGGGAAACCGTTGCGGGCGGCGACTTTCTTCGCGAGCGCGGCCCGCAGGAACGGCAGGCCCGTGTTGGGCGGGTAGTGCGTCGCGCCGTCGGCCACCGCGCGGGCGGCGGCCTCGGCGATTGTGCGGCGGGGTGGGGAAGTCCGGGTCGCCGACCTCCAGCCGGATCACTGCCGGCCTGCCGAACGCGATGTCCATGACTTCCCGGATGCCCGATCGGGGCAGTGTTTCGGCGGCGGGGTTGGCGCGCATCATGTTCCTCCCAGGGCGGCACGGCGACGGATGGCGGGCCGCGTAGTCCACTGCGGACTGGACCAGCGCGGTCGCGCCGAACCCGGAGAACAGGTTCTGCCGGGCGGTGATCGCCCGCAGCGCGGCCAACGCCTGTTTCGGTATGTCGCAAACGACACTCCGTCGCCGCCCGCGCTGCGGCTGGGCTTGACCACGATCCGCCCGCCGAGCGCGCGGTGCCACGCGGCCAGTTCGGCGGCGTCCGCGGTCCGCGACTGCTGCCCGCGCAGCCCGGCCGCGGTCACCGCCTCGACCATCGCGGCCTTGTCGCGGCGCATGTGGCTGCGCGCGGTCCCGTTCGTCGGCACGCCCAGCGCCGCGCTGAGCACGTCGGCGAAGGCCACCCCGTACTCGCCCCCGGCGGGTCCGGCGCGCTCCGCACCCGCACGCACTCGGCTCCCGCCGCCGCGAACGGGCGCGATGTGCCGAGCGGTGGCCGAGACGAGCCTGTCGGTCGGCGGCCCCCTGGGCCACGAGAACTGCCCGCTGGTGCCCACTGTGGACGGTTGGTGGTCGATAGTTGGCGTCTTGCCGCAGGTCAGGGCGGTCTTCGGGGAAAGTGGCACGGAAGATTTCCGATGCGTTCCGGCGGAGCTTTCCCCGACCCGGTTCTCGCTTTTCTTTCTCGCGGGGCAGGATGGCGACTGCCCGTGTGGTGCTTCGGCGCCGTGCGGGCGGGTCGGGTCGGTCAATCCGCTGGTCGGACGGCCCCGACAGGCGACACGCGGACAAGGAATGACGAGACTTCCCAATCCATTCCGCGATAGAGTAACGGCCTGTCAACATTTGTCATTCGTATCGAACGCGTGAGTCTTTCATTCTGAATGTAGGACCGGCGTCGGGGAGAGGTGGGGTGAAGGGTGTCTCAAGAGGGCGCGACGGGGTCGACGGTGGCACGCCGCCAGTTGGGCCGCTACCTGCGGGATCTGCGGAGCAGGGGGCGGTTCTCGGTGCGGGCTTCGGCCACGCACTTCGAGTGGTCTGAGACCAAGATGTGGCGGATAGAGTCCGGGATGACGTCCATGCGCAGCCATGAGGTCAAGATGATGTGCGAGTACTACGGTGCTCCGGCGGAGACCACCGCCGCTCTCATGGCGCTGGCCAAGGAGACCAGGGCGAACAGTTGGTGGGTGAGCTACAGCGACGCCATCCCCGACTACTTGGATCTCTACATCGGTCTCGAAGACGCGGCGGTCAGCTTGGAGGGCTACTGGACGGAGTTGGTGCCGGGTCTGCTCCAGACCGAGCGCTATGCCCGCGCTGCGATCGAGGCTTGCACGGCCCCAGAGCGGGTCGAGTCGCAGGTGCAGCTTCGCATGGCCAGGCAAGTGCTGATGTCCCGGACACTGGGTCCACTGTGGGTGAAGATCGTGCTCAACGAGGCTGTCCTGCATCGCCCGGTCGGTGGAATCGAGGTGATGATCGAGCAGCTTCGGCATCTCGTCGTGATGAGCCAGCGCAACAACGTGGCAATTCGGGTGATGCCCTATTCCGCTGGTTTCCACCAGGGTGCCAGGACCGGCCCGTTCATCAAGCTGGACTTCCCGACCGTGGCGAACGGCGCTCCCTCCGAACCATCCACGGTCTACGTCGAGGGTTACACCGGGTCGCTCTTCCTGGAGCAGCCGCACGAGATCGAGCGCTACAGTGAGGCGTTCGCGGGCATCTGGGAAGCCTCGATGAGCGAGGTGGAGTCCGTGAACTACATCGCCAAAGTGGCAAGGGAGATGCAGCAACAATGAGCAGTGACAAGCTGGCCGACGCCCGCTGGTTCAAGAGCAGCCGGAGCGCCGGCGACGGTGAGTGCGTCGAGGTGGCCTTCCTGGGCGACGGCGAGATCGCGACCCGCGACAGCAAACTGGGCGGCACAGAATCGGTGCTGCTCTTCGGCACCCACCAGTGGGACACCTTCGTCCGCACCCTGAACGCCTGACTTCACCCGCGTAGACCCCGCCCGCACCGCCGACCGGGGTCTACGCGGCAATCCGGTAGTTCGGCAAGCCACCCAGGCTCACAGGACAGGCCAGCTTGCGATTAACCCAGCGACCAACCTTCCGGCAGCCCCCTAGCCCACCACGTCTCCGGCCCCATCAAGCTCACACCTTGCGGCGTTCACGGCGAGCCAGGGAACGCGCTCCGGTTGTGGCCCATTGGATGATGACGTCGCGTAGCTCGTCCAAGGGCATGATCGCCCCAGCCGGGAACTGGACTTGGCCCTCCTAGCTGAAGTAGGCGAGCGGCGGGCCCGGGACTGGCTCAGGCCGTAGCGCCAGCCAAGCCCAGTCCGCACCTTCGGGCCTGGTTTCGTCGGAAAAGAGCGCGCCACCGAACTCGCCGGAGAACCCCACCTGAAGCCATCGGCGCGGCGGCACCCCAGACCCATGCCGACCGGCCGATCCCAGACGTAGACGTTCACCCTGTTGTGCGGTCCGGTTGTCCCCGGGCTGCGTAGCGCGAGGTCGACCAGCATCTCGACCTGAGCAGGCTTGGCGGCGACGACATACGGAAACGCGACCCTGTCGCCCCGGGCCGTGGGCGCGGTAGATGCTGGCCAGGAATGTGCGAGCCGGGGGGCTCGGGCGATGGCAGGTCGGGATCACCTCGACCAGTGGTAGCGCGACGGCGAACTGGTCGCGGTGGTGCACTACCCGTACGGAATGGGCTTCGACTCGCTGCGCGTGGCAGCCGCCGGGTGCGCCGAACTCGGCTTGGAGCTCGACATCGACGCGCAGTGGGCGATCCACGCCTGCGACCAATGGACGATCGCCGTCGTGATCACCCGTACCGGCCTGGGCGATGTGCTGAACCCCGAACGCAGTACTCAGCCCGCCTCGTAACCGGCCCCGTTGCCTTTTGCCGCTCAGGCGTCGATGCCGACACGGCCCGCGAACGCCCGCAACCCAGGCAGTGCGGCTGTGGCCGGGTGGCGCAGCAGGGTGCCGGTGATCTGTTGGATGTGCCCGCGGTGGCGGACTTCGTCCGGTGTGGCGGCTTCGGCGGCGAGCAGGGCCCGGTAGCAGTGTTCGGGTTTGCCCCACTGGTGGTAGGCGCGGGCGACGTCGGTCCAGTACTGGCCGCGTCGCTCGATGGTGGGGATGGCGGCGGTGTTGATGCGGGCGGCGATGTCGATCGCGGTGCCGGGGTCGCCCAGGGCGCGGGCGATGCTGATGCGGTAGAGGTCGACGCCGGTGTGCCCGAACGCGATGCCGCGGTGGTTGGTGTCGCCACCGATGCGGCAGGCGGCGTCGGTGGCTTCGCCGATGAGGGTGTGCGCGGTGTCGCGGTCGCCGCTGGTGGCCGCGGTGTAAGCGGCGGTGGACAGCAGCGACCCGTAGACCGCCAGGTGCTCGGCGTTGTCGCGGCCGGATTCGGATTGCAGGTCCGCTGCGGTGTCGATGACGAGGCGGTGGGCGGTCTCGGCGCGGCCCGCGCGGCGCAGCACCATGCCCCAGGCGCGGCGGGCGGTCGCCGCGGTAAGAATGTCGCCGCTGGCGTAGGCGGCCTGCAGGGCCCGGTCGGCGGTGGTCCAGGCGAGATGGTCATGGCCGACCTTGACCAGCAGTTCGGTGCTCAGCGTGTAGAGCTCGGCGAGCTGCGCGGTGTGCTGCCCGCCGGGGCGGTGGGTGTGCGCGGCGATCGCGGTGGGCAGCAACCGCGGCAAGGCGGCGGCGACGCGGGCGTATCGGCCCTGCTGGAACACCTCACGGGCGGCGGCGACGTCGCGGCCCAGCCGCGCCAGAGCTTCGGGCACGGGGGCGGTGGGCGGCGGGTCGAGCAGGGTCGCTTCCAGCGCCGCGAGCGGGTCGGCGGCGGCCGCGGTGGGGGTGCCGAGGATGGTGGACCCGGCCAGTCCGCCCAAGCCAGCGAGCAGTGTGCGTCGGCGCATCGGGTCGGTCTCCTCGTCCGGCCGAAGGATGGCCCTGACCCTAGCGGCGGGTGACGGGATCGGCACGGTCCGCGCGCCCGTGTCGGCCAACCCCAGCAGATGGGCGGGGATGCCGAGGGCGTCGGCGAGGCTGCGCAGCACCTTCACGTCGCGCAGCGGCTGGCGCCCGGTCTCGAGCCGGGACACGGTGGAGGTGGAGTAGCCACAGCGGGCCCCGAGTTCGGCCAGGGTGAGGTGGTGGGCCTCGCGCACCGCGCGCACGATGGCCCCCAGATCGCCGGAGGCGAGCGCCGCTTGAACCGGGCCGCTGCGCCAAATCGGGTCCGTGACGTCGTCCATCGCCGTGTCCCTTGCTCAAGCGTGGGACCTGCCAGCGTAACCGGGTGAACACGCTGGGTGCGAGGGGTTTGCGGCCTTCGCAACCAGCTCCCGAAGGACGCAAACCTTGTGGTGTCAACACATCCGCTCCCAGGACCGTGATCATCGGCGGCACCAACCCGGAAGCCGCCGAAGGGAGGCGACGATGTCCACGGAGTTCACCGCGGCCGAACTGTTGGCGGCAGGCCTGCTGCACGCCGATGACGACGCCCGGATCAGCCCGCGAGCGGTGTTCGTGCCCGCCGACGAGGAAGGTGTGTCACGGCCGGTCCGGATCGGGGCGGGGGCGGTGATCGAGGCGTTCGCCGTGCTCCACGGCGGCACGACGATCGGTCAGGACGCACGGGTCGAGGCGCACGTGGTCGTGGGCAAGCCGGAACTCGGCTACGCCGTCGGCCAGACCTACCCGGGCGCGGGCGCGGCCACGACCATCGGCGATCAGGTGGTGCTGCGAGCCGGTGCGGTCGTCTACGCCGGGGTCGAGCTGGGTGCCCGGGTGCTGGTCGGGCACCACACGCTGCTGCGCAGCGCCGTCACGATCGGCGCGGGCAGCCTGCTCGGGCACCACCTCACCGTCGAGCGGGCCACCCGGATCGGGCGGGATGTGCGCTGCTCGCCCGGCTCGCACATCACCAGCTCCACCCTGATCGGCGACCGGGTGTTCCTCGGTGCAGGGGTGCGCACCATCAACGACAAGACGCTGACCTGGCGCGACCCGGACCGCGAGCCGGTGCTGGTGCCGCCGAGGTTCGAGGCGGGTGCCAAAGTCGGCACCGCGTGCGTGGTGCTCGGCGGGATCACCGTGGGCACCGGGGCGCTGGTCGGCGGCGGGTCGCTGATCACCCGCGACATCCCGGCCGGAGCGATCGCCTACGGCCACCCTGCCCGCGTCCACGGCCAGGTGGTGGCCCGGTGACCGGCGAGGCGATCGGGCTATGGCTGAACCCGCTGCGCGGTGTCCTCGACCCGGCAGGCACCGTCGACTGGACGCGACTCGATGAGCTGGACGCGGCACTCGACGATGTCCTCGCCGCCCACCCGGTCAGCCCAGATCTGCCACCTGGGCCCGAGCGCAGCCACCGGCTCCGCCAGGTCCGGCGCGTGCTGGTCGCCGAGGGCGGGTTCGGCGACCAGCCGCCGCTGTGGCAGCTTCTGGCCCAGTTTGTGTGCGGCTACCGCGACATCGACCTGCGTGACGCCACGGGCCTGGGCCACGCCAGGCTCATCGCCCGCCACGGCACCGCCCCGACCCGGGCCCGGTGGCTGCCCCGGCTGCTCGCCGGGGAACTGGCCGGGGTCGCGATCACCGAGCCGCACGGCGGCACCCGAGTCACCGAGACCCGCACCCACGCCGTGGCGGGCACCGACGGGTGGTGGCTGCTCAGCGGCCGCAAGTGCTGGATCAGCCGCCTGACCGAGGCCTTGGTGTTCGTCGTGTTCTTCCGCGACCCGCACGGCCGCTTGGCCGTGGCCGCTGTCGACGCCACCGACCCCGGGCTGCGGCGCACCCCGGTCCTGCCGTCCGGGCTGGCCGGGTGGAGCTGGGGTGTCCTCGACCTGCACCAGGTCCGCGTGCACCCCGACGACGTCCTGATCGGCGACGCGATGGCGTTGCTGCGCGAGCACTTCGCCGTCTACCGGCCGTGGGTGACCGCCACGGCGATCGGCGGCGCGTCCGCGGTGTTCGACACCGTCACCACCGCGCTGGCCGCCCGCGACATCGACCGGACCCGGGACAACGCGCTGATCACCATCGGCCGCGCCCACGCCCAACTCGCCACCGCGCTGATGGGCTGCGCTGTCGCCGAGCACCTCGCCGAACAAGGCCACCATGCCGCTGAAACCTGGGGTGCGGCAACGAAAGCGCACGGCGTCGACACCGCCCACGCCGCAGCCGCCGAGCTGGCCCTGCTGGTCGGTGCTGCCGGGTTCCGCCACGATTCGCCGATCGCGAAAACCCGCCGGGACCTGGCCGGGCTGCTGTTCGCCGACGGCATCCACGACAGCCTCTACCGCAGCGCCGGGCGACACCACACCACGACACCGGTCGCCGTCCCCGCCCCACGCCAAGACACACCGGAGGTGCAGACCGCCCCGGTCGAGGCCGCGGGCTGAGCCGGGTTCAGGCGACCCGGACGCCGTGCTCGCACAGGGCGGTCACGCCTTGGCGGGCCGCTTCGACCGCGACGGTGAGCCGGTCGGCGAGCAGCGGCTTCACCTTGGTCCTGGCCTGGTCGATCGTGTGGAACCCAGCGGAGACGATCTCCCCGTCGCCGAACACCAAACCGACCAGGTCGGTCTCGCCCAAGACGCCGCCGTCGAAGACGAACACCACACCCTCAGGCCGAGAATCCTGCGGGCGGACGTAATCGACCACCAACAACCTGCCCAACGGCCGGTCCAGCCCCAGCTCCTCGACCAACTCCCGGGACGCGGTCGCCCACGGCGACTCGTCGGCCTCCACCGCGCCGCCCGGGATCTCCCAGTTCGGCTTGTACGACGGCTCCAGCAGCAGCACCCGGTCCGCGCGGTCGCGGAACAAGATCCCGGCGGCCATCCGCTTGCGCGCCAGGGTGGCGACGTACTGCTCGACGGGCAGGACTTCGGCGTTGCTCGGAGATCCGGTCACCCAAAGCACCCTAGCCACCGGACTGGTGACCGGGGCACCGTCCACCCGTCGCCCTGCTGAGGTGGGAGTGCGGTCAAGCCTGGTCGAGTCACCAACGCACTCGCCAGTCGATGATCTTGACGATGTCGACCTGCCAGTGACTTCACCTTGCCCGCCGGTCTATTCCACATTCCGTGCCCGGTGGGATGAACCGCTATTCCCCCAACCGCCTGCGCCCGGCGAAGCCGAGGTCGGCCCGGTGGTACCAGCCCAGGTCCGGCTCACCCTCCAGCCAGCACAGCAGCACCGCCACCCCGTCGATCTCGCTGGGAAAGTCCACCAGCAGCGGCGCGAAGCCCTTGAGGTCCGCCCCGGTCCGCTGCACCAGCGTCATCAACTCGTCCAGCCGCGCCTGCGCCGCCTTGAACTCCGGCAGCCCACCCAACCCGCTCGGTCGCGCCCCCGGCTCCAACGCGGCGGCCAACTCCGCCGCGTCCGCCCGCACCGCCACGATCTCGGCCAGCACCGGCCGCAACCGCTCGAACTCGGCCTTGGCTTCGGCGACAGTGAACAGCATCTGCCCAGGATCTCACCGCCGCGCGGTTCTTCCCAGGACGACCCGGTTACCGGGCGGCAGCCAAGTCGGCGATCAGGTCCGGGAGCAGCAGTTCCTCCTCGACTTGGCGGCCCGCGTGGCTCATCGCCGGGGCCAGGTCGGGGTCCCAGCTGGCCGAAACGGGCCTGCCGGTCAGGATGCCTGCTCCCGGCACGCGCGCAAGCGCTTGCTGGTACGCGGGGGCGTCGAACCGCCAAGGCCGCCACGGGATGTGCCCGGCCAGGGTGTTGGCGATGCGCAGGCCGCCCCAGTCGAAGTCGCCGTGGTAGGTGAAACGGGCGCCTTCCTCGGCGAGAAAACCCAGGAGGCGGGTCACGGCCGTCGACGGTTGGCCGTTGAGGCAGACCAGCGGCGGGCAGCGCGGTCCCAGCTCGTCGGCCGCGGTGGCGACGACGATCGGGTTCTCGCAGAGCCACACCAGTCGGTCGCCGACGCCCAAGCCCGGTCGCAGCTGGCGCAGGGTCAGCAGGCTTGGTTCGCCCGCTTCCCCTGCCAGCGCGAGGATGCGCGCGGTGGCCGAGCCGGTTCCGCCCGGCAGGCCGACGCAGAGCACCGACGACGACAACTCGTCCAGGTGCACGCCGACAGCGGCCCACGCGGCACGGCGGTCCGCGGCGGTGCCGCCGCCGCCCGGGGCGGAGCCCATGAGCACCCGGGCCGCGGACAGGACGAGCGTCGCGAGCGGGCGGCCGTCATCGAGGGCGTGGGCGTCGCCGACGGCCGCGGCGGCGAGCCTGCCCAAGGCGAGCCCGGCGGCGGGCAGCGCGGCCAGCACGCGCGCCGCGTCCGCCAACAGGGACGCGGCGGCCGTCGGGTCCGCGGTTAACCTGCGCACCAGGCCGGTGCTGTCCAGCCACTCCCGCCACGGGCGCAACGCCGGGCGCTGGTCGACCAGCTCGTCAAGGGGCGCGTGCGCGGCGGACCACGCCGCCCTGGCCTGGGCCTGCCGTCCCGCGCGGTCCGGGATGTCGCCGAGGACGGCGCGGACGGCGTCGGCCAGGCCGGTGGGCGCGGCTCCGCTCTCCCGGAGCATGGTGTCGAGGTCGTCCAGGGAGACCGACACCGAGGTTCCCCGGCCCGCGCGCCTGCCCAGCAGCAGTTCGACCGCTCTGCGCTGGTCCGGCGTGGCCGTGGACAACGTGACCGTGCCTGCCAGCGGCTGGCCCAGTTCCAGGCGTCGGCGCAGGCGGGCGAGCAGCCAGGCGAGATCCGGCTTGCCCAGCAACCTGCGCAGGCGCTCGGTGTCGGTCACTCGAACAGCGTCCCGGTCGGCTCAGCCGGTGGCGCGGGAGGCAGCGGAACCGGCCGGGGCGCCTGGACCCGGTTCCGGCCGTCCCAGCGCCACGGGGTGACCAGCACGGCGTCGATGCCTTCCCGGCGGGCGAGCTGGGCGATCGCGAGGCCGGGGACCTGCGGGTAGCAGCCCCATTCCCGCTCACTGGTCATCACCACGTCCAGGTCGAACGACGCGAGCAGCCCGAGGCACTTGGCCCGCGAGTCGTCGTCGACCCCGGCGAACGCCTCGTCCAGCGCGATCAGCCGCGGCGCGTCCGGGTTGCCAGCGGAGCTGTAGAACGACGATGCGGCGGCGAACAGCGGCACCGACGCGGCCAGCACCCGTTCGCCGCCGGACGCGGGGCCCGCGGCGGGCCGCCACTGGCCGTCCTGGTGCCGCTGGATCGCGAACTCGTGCCAGGAGCGGTAGTCCAGCGCCCTGGTCAGCTGCTCGACCCAGCCGCCCCCGGCGTCGTCGGCGTGCTCGCGGCTGATCTGCTCCTGGAGGAACGCGCCGACCAGGGCGCGGTCGGCTGGGCTCCACGCGTCCGCGGTCTGGCGGAGCAGCCGGTCGCGCACCCGGTCGAGGCCGTCGGGCGCGGCCTTGGCGGTGCGCCAGTGCAGCCGCAGGCGCATCCCGGTTGAGGTGGGCCGCGCTTCCAGGTCGGCGTTGATGGCCTGGACCTGCTCTTCCGCGCCGGTGATCAACTCCTGGAGGGTGCCCGCGACCTCGTTGACGAGGTGGTTCTCCAGGATTTCCCGTTCCTTGGCGGACAGCAGCACGCCGCGCTGCTCGGTCTCGGCCGCGAGCGCGTCGACCAGGGTCGGGATGTCCTGGGTTCGGCCCTGGAACCGCACATCGACCACGATCACTCCATTGTGGACTGTCAGGCCGACGGAATGGCCGTGCCGGGACAGCGCGTCGGTGAGCAGCTTGTGCTCGCCGGACACCCGCTGCTGGATCAGCTCCCACGGGCGTTCTCCGGCGTCGACGTCATCGAGGGCGGCGTTGATCGCGCGAGCCAACGCCACCGCGGGGGTGGGCGCCCAGTCGACCCCCGGATCTGGAACGTCCACATCGGACAGAACGCCTGCCAGGGCGGTGCCGAGCAGGCCGGTGGCGGCGAAGGCGCGCAGGTCGGCGATGGCCCGGTCCCGCTCGCCCGTCACGACCGCGATCTCCGCGCGCAGGGTCTCCTGCCGCCCGATCGCCTTGCCCCGTTCCTCAGCCGCCCGGCTTTCCTCGGCCCGACCCCGTTTCTCCCGGGAGTCGCAGTCGGCCAGCTCCCCGTTCACGGCGTCGATTTCGGCGAACAACTGCTCGACGCCCGCGCCCGCGCTGTCCACCAGGACACTCAACCGCTCGGCGGCGACCATCGCCTTGCCGCTCGCCTCCTCGGCCTGCTCCTCGGCCGAGACGTGCGCTTCGGCCGCCACCGCGAGTTCGGCACGGGCCTCGCCCACCGCGGACTCGGCCCGCCACGCAGCCTTGGCCGCGGGCCACAGTTTCGCCAGGGTGACCCGGTATTCACCGAGCGCGGCGCGGATCTCGGCGAGTTCGCCTTGTTCCGCGGGCAATCCGACGTCGCCCGCGAACTCGTCGGCGCGTTCGCGGGCGGCGCGGGCGGCGTCCGCGCGGGCGCTCGCGGCGCTCACGGCCTCGGCCAACCGCAGGTCGACCCCGCGTTTGGCCTCGTGTTCGCCCGCGAGCCGGACATGGGCCTCCCGCACGCCGCTGTCCGTGGGCAGCGCCTGGCGTTCGGCGGCCAACTCGGCCAGCCGTGCCACCACGTCCGCCGCCGCCTCGGCCAGTTCTTCCGCGCGGGCGCGCAGCACGGCGTGTTCGGCGCGCAGTTCCGCGAGGCGGGCGCGGCGGGCGGCCTCGCGGGCGCCCTCGCCGATGTAGGCCGCGGTGTCCTTGCGCCACGCGCCGGTGAGCACGCCGATCGAGAAGCGGCCGTCGGCCTGGACCCAGGTCGCCGCGCCGGGTCCCAGTCCGATGGCGCGGAGCACCGCCGTAACCGCGTCGTCGGTGAGCGCGGCGGCCTGGTCGTCCGCCCGGTCGACCGCGGGCGCGAGCACCGAGGTCAGCCCGCCGCCGGGCGCGGTTTCCCTGGGCAGCACAAGCACGTCGCCGGTCACCGCGTCGCGCAGTTCGCCGTCGGGGGTGACCCAGGCGTCGAGCACGCCCGCCGCCTCCAGCGCCGCCTCCAGACCCGCCCTGTCCTGTTCGGACAGTCCGGGGACGAAGTCGACAACCCGCCACAGCGGAGCGCCGGGACGCCCTTGGCGCACCAGCGGATTCCGGGTGACCGGCAGTGGCGGCCCGTCGTGGCCACCGCTTTCCAGCCGGTCCATCTCGGCGGTGATCGCGTCGATCCGGGCCCCGGTGGCGGTCCGCTCGGCGTCGATTTCCGCCTGCCGCCTGCCCAAGTCCGCGGTCGCCCGCGACACCGCCTCGTCCACGGCGGCGGTGACCGGGTTGACTCCGTCGAGGGTGTCGACCCACCCCTCAAGCGTGGCCAGCACACCGTCCACATCGGACACGTCGAAGCGCGCGTCCGCCAGATACGCCGCGCACGCCGCCACGAGGTCACGCCCCGCTTCGGTGACCACGCGCTCGGCGTCGGTGATCCGCTCCACCGCGGCCTGCTGCTCGCCGGTGACCCGGTCGACGTGGTCACGGGCGACGCGGAGCGCGTCGTCGGCCTTGCCGACGGCGACAAGCAGGCGGTCGAGTTCGGATATCGCGCGGACCTGCCGGTCGGCCAGGTCCTCACCGGCGCGGGCAACCGCGGTGTACGGCGGCTCGGCCGCGTCGAACTCGACCATGACGCCCGCGTGTGCGCCGACGACCCGGGCATCGGCGGCGGCCCGCTCGGCGGCCCCCCGGGCCGACTCGAAGCCCGCCCGGTCGCTCTCGGCTTCCCGCTCGGCCGCGTGAAGCTGGGTTTCCCTGCGCCGCAACGAGGTCAGCGCGGTCAGCCGGTCCCGTTCCCTGGACTCGGCGAACCGCTTCAGCCGGTCGGCGTCCGCGCGGGCCTCGGCCAGTTTCTCGGCGTCGCGCATCCTCGGGCTGTCCTGTAGCGCCTGCCGCCGGGCCAGCAACCGCGTGCGCTCATCGGCGAGTTCGACCAAAGCCCGTTGCGCCGTGGTGAAAGCCTCGACCGCGGCCGCGTGGTCGACCTCGGCCGCGCCGAGTTCCGCGCTCAGCTTCTCGTACCGGCTGTGCGCGCGGCGCGGCGGCTCCGCCCAGCGCTTCGCCGCGATACGCGCGTAACGGCGGTAGTGGCCGAGAAAGGCTTCCGCGGCGGACTTCGCCTCGGTCAGCCCCCGCAGCGCTTCGCGTTCCTCGTCGAGCCCGCGGAACGCCTCGGCCACCGTGGCGACCAGCGCAGGGTCCAACGGCGGCAGCGCCTCGGTCAGCGCCCGCGACAGCAGCTTCTCGTCCGGGCGCTTGGACAACTGCGGCTGCCGCAACTGGATGAGCAGGTTCACCAACGCCTCGTACCGGTGCGTGCCCAACCCGAACAGCGCCTCGTCAACCGCCCGCCGGTACTCGGTCGCCGTGTCGTAGACCGTGCCGCGCCCGTCGACGGCGTCCCGCAGCCGTTCCCGGGTGAGCGCGACCCTGGTCGGGCTGATCAGCGACAGCTCGACGCCGACCCGTTGGGAGGTCACGAAAAACCAGTGGCGCGCGATGCCGCGTCCGGCGACCGCCTTGAGCCCGCAGCCCAGGGTCCGGTACTCGGCGGTCCCGTCGGCGCGCAGGCGCCCGAACTCCAGCCAGGTGTAGCCCAGCCGCTCGGTGTTCGGGTGCTTGCCGCCGAGCAGCAGGTTCCACTCCATCCGCTTGTTGCGGTCGCCGTCGGGTTCCACGCGGTGCGGCGCCAGTTCCCCGTCGAGCAGGAACGGCAGCGTCAAGGCGAGCACCTTGGACTTGCCGGTTCCGTTGTTGCCGCGCAACAGCAGCCTGCCGTCGTGGAAGTGGAACTCTTCGACGTCGTAGTAGAAGAGGTCGACCAGCCCCGCGCGCAGCGGCTGCCACCGGCGGGTTCGCGGCTCGACGGTTTGCTGGTGGGTCACCGGGGCTTGTCCTTCGCTCGGTCGCGGATCGTGGGCGGGTCGACGGCGTACCGGGCGATCGCGGGCCTCGGCGCGATCACCGGCGGCTCGCCGGGGGTGACGGTCACCAGCCGCAGGGCTCTCAGCTTCACCAGCGCGGTCTCCAGCAATTCGGCGTCCGCGCCCGGTTCGGTGACTCCCTTGCGCCAGTGCCCCTTGTGCTTGACCGCGAGGGTCCGCACGTGCGCGAGCAGGGCGTCGACCGTGACCGGGGCCGCTTTGCCCGCCAGGTACGCGGCGACCAGGAGGGTGAGGTGGCCGTCGGTGCCCTGCTCCGGCATCCGCACGTCGGTCAGCTCGTCGTCCGGGTCGACCATGGCGACGCCTTCCGCGCGCATCTCGGGAACCAGCCCGGTGGCCTCGGAAACGCGCCGGGTGATCGCGTGCCGCTGGCCGACGAGATAGGCGCGTTCGTCTTCGGAAAGCTCGTCGTAGTAGACCACCGGGTCATCGAGGAGCCTGCGCGTGAGCCGGTGGCGCAGGGCGCGGTTGCGCAGGTCGTCGGTGTCGGGCACCGGCTCTTCTGTCAGCGCCGCGAGCCGCCGCTCGAAACCGGTCGCCGTGACCGTCGACGGGCCGCGCTGCCCGGTGAGCAAGGCGGCGAGCACGCGGCGCCGCACGTCGTAGAGCACGTCGCCGGTGTCGGAGAGGTACGCGTTCTCCTCGCCCGCGACGCGGTCGAGCACGCCCCAGTCGAGCAGCAGGCGCACCACGGCGACCAGGTCGGACCGCTCGTCGCGGCGGCCGAGGGTGAACGAGACCCCCGCGTCTGCCAGGTCGGGCTCGGCGACGGCGTTGAGCACGCCCTCGGCCAGCCGCCCCAGGGTGATCTGGGCGTCCGCGCGTTCCAGGACCGCCAGCGCCAGGCACAGCAGCACATACCGGCGCCTGCCGAACGGCGGCTTGGCGCGGCCGTCCCGGGCGGGATGGGTGCCGTCGGTGTTCTCCGGCGCGGACTTGAACAGCCGAACGGAGTCGGTGTCGACCTGCAACCGCCACCCGGTCTCCTGGGCCAGCCAGTCACGCAGCTCAGGCGCGTGCTTGCGGACCAGCCGGATCGTCTCGTCGTCCGCGCCCGCGACCAGCAGCGGCTTGAGCAGCAAGGCGCGCAACGCTTTGCGCCGCTGCGCCACCGCCTCGGCGGACGTGGTCACCAGGCTCACGCGACCTCCCCGGGCGCGCCTAGGCCGGTCAGGTCAGTGATGTCGATGACGTGCTCCGGACCGCGCAGCACACCGTCCTCGGTGTCGATTTCGACGACGCCGCCGCCGGGGACCAGCGACAACCGGATCTCCATCGTGCCGTCGCTGGTGGTCGTCTTGACCTCGGTGTCACCAGGCCGCCGCGCGGAAAGCGCGTCGCCGAGCAGGCCGAGGAACAACCGGAAGGCGCGGCTGTCGAGCACATCGAGGTCGGACAGGCGAACCGGCCCCGCGGTGACCAGCCGCTGCCGCGCCAGCGCGACCTCCGCCGCTTCCCGCTCGGCGTGCGCGACCAGCAGCCGCCGCTGCTCCTGGCGGTCGGCGACCTGGTTGGGCTTGCCCCGGCGCTCATACGAGCCCGTCCGCTGAAGCTGCGGGCTGATGCGCACCGCTGGCGCGTCCCGCCACGGCGTGGCCGGGGAGGGCTCCTCGTCCTCCCACGCGGCAAGAGTGGGCTGGGTGACCGTCAGGTGCCGTGCCGGGGTGAGGCCGAACGCCACCCGCCAGAGCCGGTGCGCCGCGTCGTCGTCGGGCGTCTCGGCGAACCAGCGGGCCAGCGCCCGGAAGTCCGCGGACCGGTCCGAGCGGCCGGAACGGCGCTCGTTGAGCGCGGTCACGGTGTCGATGAGCTGGGTGATCGCGGTGACCGCCGCGCCGCGCAGCAGGCGTGCCTGCGACGGCCGGCCCGTGCCCGCGGAAATGAACCAGTCGTGCAGACCGCGCCACCGGTTGCGCCACCCGTCGAGCGCGGCGGCGAGCGTGCCCGCGTGGTCGTCGGCGCCGGGTTCGCCTGGCTGGTCGCCGCCCGGTTCGGGCAGGTCGGGCACCGCGTCGGCGGCCTCGCGGGCCGCGGCCGCCATCAGCAGCCGGTCGACGCCGAGTGCGTCGATCCGGCCGAGCAGCGTCGCGATCTCCGCCCCCCGGTTCGCCAGGTCGGCGATGAACCGGTTGATGTAGTCGATGAGCCGCTGCTTGTACGCGACGAACGCGGCCACGTCGCCGTCGGAGAAGTCGATCACCCGGCGCAGCGACGCCATGAACGCCTGCGCGTTGTCGGCCAGGCCGGTGAACCGGTCCGCCAGCCCGAGCAGCAGCAGGTGCAGCTTCGCCGGGTCCAGGTCGTCGGGGTCCGCGGCCGCGACCTCGGCCAGCGCCCGCAGCTGCCCGGCGATGTCGGCCAGCGCGACCGACTGGAGAACACCCCGCCTGCCGATGGCTTCCTCGTAGACCGCGATGGCCTCTTCCGCCGCCTGCCCAGCGACGGTGAGCTGGTAGAGGTACCGGGCCCGGTGGAAGTCCGCGACGGTGGTGACGCGGCCGGTGTCCGGGTCGGCACGCAGGTTGCCCCACCCGACAAGCTGGTCGAGCGCGGCGCCCACCTGCTCGGTGTCGCCGGGCCTGCCGAGGTCGGCCGCCACGTCCTCGGGACGCAGATGGACGATGAACCGGTCACGCGCGCGGGCGAACGTCGTGAGCACTTCCCGGTAAAGCGCCGCGTTGGGCGCGCTGAGGTGCGCGAACGGTTGCCGGGATTGGGCTTCCTGAGACGCGGGGCCCGTAATCATGGCGACCATTGTCGCTGCCCGCGCCGACCGGCCCGCCACCACCCGCCGCCATACCGCGATCTCTGAACCGACACCAGGATTTGAGTAGTGCTACGCATCAGCCCAGGGGTGTCCGTGGCCCATCCTTGGCCCATGTCAACGCAGGCAGATCCGCTCCTTCGGCTCGCCGGGGAAATAGACGAGTTGGGGCGCCGTCTCACGCGAGTCGGCGCCGAGTTGCGGGACCTGCGGGCCGACCAGGCCGCGCCCGCGCCGAACCCGCCCGGGTGGCAGGCCGCGCCGCTGCCGCCGGGCCAGCCCTTTCCGCAAGATCAACCCCAACCACCCCAAGGGTTTCCGCTTGCCCAGCCGGGGCCACAGGCGCCAACGCCGACCATGGGCCAGTGGCAGCCCATGGCCCCCGGCGGTGCGGGCCCGTCCCTGGTCGAGCGGCTCGGGCGGGAGGGCGCGGGCAGTAGGCTGCTCGCCTGGGTGGGCGCGGCGGTCACCCTGCTGGGCATCGTGCTGCTGCTCGTCCTCGCGGTGCAGCGCGGGTGGCTGGGGCCGCTGCCCCGGGTGCTCGGCGGCGCGGCGTTCGGGCTCGCGCTGGTCGGGACCGGGATGTGGCTGCACCGCTCCCCCTCGGGTCGGACGGGGGCGCTCGCGCTCGCCGCGACCGGGATCGCGACGCTGTATCTGGCCGTGGTCGCGGCGACGACGCTGTACGGGTTTCTACCGACAGCCCTCGGGTTGGGGTTCGGGTTGGCCGTCGCCGTCGGGGGGCTGTGGCTGGCCGCGCGGTGGGATTCGGAGACGCTCGGCGCGGCCGTGGTGGTGGGCTGCGCGGTGTGCGCGCCGATGATCACCCGCGGGTTCACCCCGGAGCTGGTGACGTTCCTGCTGGCTGTCCAGGTGGCCACGGCGCCAGCGCAGGCGCGGCGCGGCTGGACGGCGGTCGCGATCTCGGCGGGGGTGCCGCCGCTGTTCGCCTCGGTGGTGTGCACGGCGCTGACCCAGGGCGACTGGCCCGCGACCTTCACCGCGCTCGGCGCGGGCGCGGTGGGGATCGCCCTGGCGCTGGTCCAGCTGCGCCGACGGGTCGACGAACCGGCCGTGCTCGCCCTGCTGGCCGCGGCGGCGGCGCCCGCGCTGTTCGCGGCGCTGTTCCTCGCGAAGCCCTCGTCCGTCCTGGTCGCGGGCGGGGTGGCGGTCCCGCTGCTGGGCCTGTGGGCGGCGGGACGACTGCTGCCCGGCCACGCGGGCGACGTCGCCGCCGCGGTGGGTCTGGTCGCGGTCCTGGAAGCGACGCTGACCTGGTTCGACGGGCGGGCCGTGGCGACGGTGCTGCTCGGTGAGGCGATCGCGCTCGCGCTGGTCGCGCTGTGGACGACCGGCAGGCGCGTCGGGTTGGCCGGGGCGATCGGGTTCGGCGCCATCGGCTGCGGCTTCGCGCTCGCCCGCGACCTGCCGCCCGCGCTGCTGCTGCGGTTCGACACGCATTCCCCTGCCGACCTCGCGGGCGGCGCCGTGGTGGCCGTGCTGATCCTCGGGTTCGCGATCACGCTGGCCTGGGTCGCCGTTCGGCTCGGGGTGTTTCCCGCGCCGTCGAAGAACCTGGCGCCCTGGGTGGCCGCGGGGGTGGCCGCTCTGTACGGGGCGGCCGGGGCGCTGCTGTGCTGCGCGCTGCTGCTCCTGCCCGACCGGACCGGCTTCCTGGCCGGGCACGCGGCAGTCACCGTGTCCTGGGCGGTCGCGGCGCTGGTGCTGCTGATCCGCGGCATCCGCCGCGTCACTGTGGCCGCGCAGATGACCGGTCTGGTGCTGGTCGGCGCGGCGGTGCTCAAGCTGGTGCTGTTCGACCTGGCCACACTGGACGGCATGGCCAGGGTGACGGCGTTCCTCGGCGCCGGTCTCATCCTGCTGGCCGCCGGGACCCGCTACGCGCGCCTGGTCACCACCCGTCAGGACAGTGCCGAACCGGCCGGTGTGCGGCAGAAGTGACCTGATGGCAACAAACGGGAACGCCGAGCACTTTCGAGCGGAACCACCGTGCGGAAAGATCGACACTGCCGAAGACCGACACCGCCGCCCGGACCATCCCGGGCGCCGTGGCACGGGCACGATCGGGTGGTCGGCGCGTCCGGCCGGGCCGGTCGCCGCCCGCGGCGCGGGCCACCCCGGACGGGGGGTGGCCCGCGTTGGCCGCACCCGGCCGCAGTGGCAGGATCGGCTGCTTGCAGGCCCGGTCGAGGAGGGTGATGGACGACAGCGACGAGTCCGAACTCGACGTCCCAGCCGAGGTGCACACGGTGTGCCAGTACTGCGGGGGCGGTGGCATGGTCGCCGACCCGAAACTGGCGATCATCGGCGGCGCGCCCCGCACCGTCGACAATGGCCGTCCCTGCCCGCACTGCGAGACGGTGGGCCACTTCCCCGGGATCGTCCCCCCGGTCTGACCAGGATCTCCACCGGACGTCCACCACCGCCAGCGCCCCGCGCGCCAGGGTTGCGCCATGCCCTACACGCTGTCCCACGCCGCGGCCGTGCTGCCGTTCGTCCGGCGGCCGCTGGTCGGGTCCGCGCTCGTCTTCGGGTCCATGTCCCCGGACCTGCTGTACTTCGTGGCCCTGCGCCCCGGAGTGGACGAGCGGACGCACACCTGGTGGGGCCTGGTCGTGATCGACCTGCCGGTGGCGCTGGCGCTGCTCGCGGTGTTCCACGCCTTCGTGGTCCCCGCCGCGCTCCCCCTGGCCCCCGCCTGGGCACGGGCCCGCCTCGTGCCGTTCGCCACACCGCCGCGGCTGGGGGTCGCGACGGTGGCGTCGGTGCTGGTGGGTGGCGCGACCCACCTGGTGTGGGACGCGTGCACCCACCACGACGGCTGGATCGTGCGGCAGGTCCCCGCGCTGCGGGAGTGGCTGTGGGTCGGGATGCCGCGCTACCACTTCCTCCAACTGCTGAGCAGCGTGCTCGGCATCGCGCTCATCGTGTGGTGGTCGGCGCGCGCCCTGCGCCGGGCGACCCCCGCCGAGACCGTCCCGCCTGAGTACGCCCCGCCGAAGCGCCCGTGGGTGGTGGTGTGCGCGGTGCTCGGCACGGGCGTGGTCCTGGCCGCGGTCAACGCCCTGACCACCATGGCCGGAGTGGCCGACCAGACGGTGCTGACCATGGCGCACACCATGGCGGCCGGGACAGCCCCGAGCGAGACGCAGGTGACGGTGGGCATGGTCAGGGCGTCGATCGGGATCGTGACCGGCGTGTTCGTGGCCCTGGTCGGCTACGGCCTGCTGCGCCGGGCACGCGGGTGAGGCTTATACCCGATCTCGCCCGGCAGGCGGCGGCGGTTATCCACATAGCCCGCGTTCGTCCACAGGTTCAGCGCGCCTCTTTAACTCGCTGACCTGCGTCGATAGACATGAAGCATGACCAAGACCCGTGCGCTTCCACGCCCCCTGCCCACCCTCGAAACCACACCGACCCGTCCGCTCGCGGGCACCCACGGCACACCGAGAACAGCTGGCTCGCCCAGGGGGAGGACCACTGCCGGGTCCGCGCGAGCACCCGGCCCGCGCACCCGCACCGTCCTCATCAGCGCCGCGGCCGGTGCGACGCGCTGTCGAAGCCGTCCGACGGCTGGCACCGGCCCTCTCCCACTTCCGGGTGAGGGTTCTCCCGCCGCACGGACCTTTTCCCGCCGCCGGGCAGGCCGTCCCTTGCCGCCGAACGGGTCTTTCTTCGCCGCCGTACGGCACCTTCTTCAGGCGGGCTTCCTCCGGGCAGGTACGGCTTTCCCCTGGGCGGCTATCAGGGCGGCGAGGCCGGAGGCGTCTGGGGGCTTCCCCCGGGGGAGTAGGACTTCGCCCTCCGGTCGAACCTTGCCCCGCCATCGAACCGCACTTCCGGGAGGTTGGCTCTCCTCACCGAACCCAGCTTCCCGGCCGCCGAAACCCGACCGAGTGGACGCCCCGCCACGGCAACAGGACTTCCCCACCACTGGACGGGTCGTCCCCCGCACTCCCCGCCGGGCTGGTGAAGGTCTCATACCGCCGAACGGAGCCTCCCCCGCGCGGGTGAGCCTCCCCCGTGTGGGTGGGTTTTCCGGGTCGGTGCGGGTTCCGTTGTGGTCAGGGAGCGGGGTGGTCGCTGGTGGGCGGCTCGGCGAGGCGGACCTGGTCGCGGCCGCCGCTCTTGGCCTCGTAGACCGCGGCGTCGGCCCAGCGCAGCAGCGTCTCCAGTTCCGCTGTGCTGCCGGGGCCCGCGGCGACGCCGATCGACGTCGTGCGGCCGGTGATCAGTACCGGTTGGCCGCGCTTGTCGGTGGCGGCCACGTTCATCGCCGCGACGCCCATGCGGACGCGTTCGGCGACCACGGTGGCTTGGGCGGCGTCGGTGTCGGGGAGCAGCAGGACGAACTCCTCGCCGCCGAAGCGGCCGACGACGTCGCCCTTTCGGGTCGTCTCGCGCAGGACCGCGCCGACAGCGCGCAGCACGGCGTCGCCTGCCGGGTGTCCCCAGGTGTCGTTGACCTGTTTGAAGTAGTCCAGGTCGAGCACCGCCACCGCCAGCATGGAGTGCTGGCGGCGGGCGCGGGCGATCTCGCGGCCCGCCTGCTCGTGCCAGCCGCGGGAGTTCAGCAGCTGGGTCTTGTGGTCGGTGCGGGCGTCGCCGCGCAGGTTCTCGATTTGCAGGGCGCCCCAGTCCAGCGCGCACAGCAGCGGCACCAGGAACAGCGGCGCCAGCCAGGCGTGCGCGATGGCGATGGCGGCCAGCGCGCCGAGGCACACGGTGAGCGCGGCCATCGCGTTGTCGCGGCGGGTGCCCGCGACCGCGGTCCAGGTCGGCTGCGGGGTGGACAGGGCGATGACGCCGCCGATGGCGATCGCGTTGACCAAGAAGTACGTCATTCCGGCCAACGCGAGGACCAAGGCCTCACGCGCGCCGAAAGCGGCGGTGACGTCGACCCCGGATACCCGAATTATCCACAGCGAAGCCAATGCGGCGAGCAGGATGCCCGCCGTTCCGAAGGTGTAACGATAAAGCGGCCTGCGGGCGACCAGATAAAGCTGGACGCGCAAGAGCAGCATTGACGCCACCGCCATCCAGGCGGGCAGCAGCACCATGGCGGGCAGGATCCAGACAACACTGGTATCCATATGCGGGCCTGGCCCGCTGTCGCGCCTGGTTTCCTCCGTGCGCCGGGACAACCACAGATGCACCGCGCCCGCGCCGACGAGGACCGCGAGCCTGCGCCAATCCATCGCCGCGGCGGGCGGGTCGGTGAACGCGGTCAACACGACCGCGACCACCGTGATCGCCTCGAAGGCGATCACATACCGTCGCGCCGGACGGGGAAGCGTCCAGAGTCCCCAACGTCGTACGGAGAACAACGAAGGGTGTTCACTGCGCAGTGAGTCCGTCACACTGAGCCGTGACCGGAGCCGCCGCAATCCTCGCCCGCGAACGTCCCCACCGTGGGTCCGGGCGTGCGCGGCATCGGGATGCGTGCTGTCGCGAGGAGGTGTTCCCGGTGCAGGGCCATGATTGGCTTCTCCCTTGCTCGAATCCGCGCCCTGGCCGTGACCTTCGGCGGACTCGCACGTTTCGTCCAGTGTGGAACTTGTCGGTGACGTGCCGGACGCGTGGCCCGCGCCGATGAGCGGCACCGCGGCCTTATCCACTTCGACCGAAGGAGCAGTCGATGCGCTCTCGCGCCTGGTGACCTTTTTACGCGCCACATCCCTATCAACACCTGGCGCCCCCATTGCGTTCCCGCCAGTGTCGCCGCCGGAACAACCCGCTTCCCCCGCGCTCATTGGAGCCCCCCATGCGCTCTCGCGACTGGTAACTGACGAGTCCACAGCATCCACACCCACCACAGGAGCCCGCCATGCGCTCACGCGACTGGTGACCCCCACATCCACCACTTCCCCCACTGCCAAAGGAATGCCCCATGCGCAGCCGCGACTGGTGACCCCCGCCCGACCCGATTCCCCTTCACCTTCAGGAGAACCCGATGTCACGCGACTGGTGACCCCAACGCCCACACCATCCTCATCGTCCACAACGACAACAGGAGCTTCACATGCGTTCCCGCGACTGGTGATCCCCGCACCACCCACATCCCCTTCGACCACAGGAGAGACCAATGCGTTCCCGCGACTGGTGACCCCAACCAAAACCCCTTCCCCCACAACCAAAGGAGCCCCCAATGCGCAGCCGCGACTGGTAACCCCCGAACCACCCACCACCCCGACAACCCCAGGAGAACCCAATGCGCTCACGCGACTGGTAACCCCGAACCCCACACCGTCCACACCCACCACAGGAGCCCCACATGCGCTCACGCGACTGGTGACCCCCACCCCACCCACATCCCCTTCGACCACAGGAGAGACCAATGCGTTCCCGCGACTGGTGACCCCAACCAAAACCCCTTCCCCCACAACCAAAGGAGCCCCCAATGCGCAGCCGCGACTGGTAACCCCCGAACCACCCACCACCCCGACAACCCCAGGAGAACCCAATGCGCTCACGCGACTGGTAACCCCCGACGCCGCGTCCCCACGAACAGAAGGAGCGCCACATGCGATCCCGCGACTGGTGAAACCCGAACCCACCACTCCCACAGCCTCAGGAGAACTCGATGTCCCGCGACTGGTGACCACGAAGCCGACCTCGTCCCCCACAACCCCAGGAGAACCCGATGCGCTCCCGCGACTGGTGACCGCGATCCCGACCCCGTCCACCTCGACACAAGGAGAGCCCGATGCGCAGCCGCGACTGGTGACCCCCGAGCCCACGACAACCGGGTCCACCGCCCCCACGACCACAGGAGAGTCCGATGTCCCGCGACTGGTGACCGAAACCCCCGCCCCGTCCACCCCAACACAAGGAGAGCCCGATGCGCAGCCGCGACTGGTGACCCCCGCACCCCCGGCAACCACAGGAGCGGCACAAGTGATCTCACAACCTGTGGAACCCGAACCCACGCCGACCGAAGGAGCCCCCCATGCGTTCACGCGACTGGTGACCCCCGACTCCACCGCCCCGACGACCACAGGAGAGCCCGATGTCCCGCGACTGGTGACCACAGCGTCCGCACTGTCCACATCGACCGAAGGAGTGTCCATTGCGTTCCCGCGACTGGTGACCTCGACCCCACTGTCCACCTTGACCGTCCTGACCGGAGGGATTCCAGATGTGCAGCCGTGACTGGTGAAGCGCGTGTCGTCCTCACCCGCCCGTGTCCTACCCGGAGGTGCTTTCCGTGCGTTCCCGCGATTGGTGAAACCCAACGGTGCGACCTCCCCTTCTCCGTTCGGTGGCGCCCGCGAGGGGTGCCTGTCGCGCCGGGAAGGGTGCTGGCCCCCGCCGACTTGGTTTCCTGTTCAACGATCTGCTGCCCGTGACATCGTCGCCCGTGTGGGCCGCGTGTCACGTCCGATCGCCGACGGCTCGCCGTCCGACGATTCCACGTTACGGCCTGCGCCGACAGTAGTGGTCCCACTACGCCAAGCAGCGCCCGAATGGAGCAGGACCTTAGTCGGACACCGATCCGGAGAAACACCCTCTTTCGACGCATACCCGCGACGCGGCGGGCGCGAAACCGGACATCACCCGATCCCGCGCCCCCGGCAGGCGTCGGCGCTCAGGCGGTGCGGACCGGCGTGAGCCACTTGCGCACGCGCGGCGGGAGCCGCTTCTCCAACCCGTAGGGCTCCAGGTGCCCGCCCAGGATCTCGCTGAACGCGGTGGCGACCGCGTCGACGTCCCAGTGGTCCCGGGCCAGGATGGGCGCCTTGAAGTACGGCTGGCCGACGATGTGCAGGTCAGGGCCCGTGCACCGGATCACCTGCCCGGTGATGCCCGCCGACCGGTCGCCGAGGAGGAAGTGCACCAGCGGCGCGACCAGGTCGGGGGTCTGCTCGGGCGGGGTCTGCCGGGACGCGCGCTCGGAAGTCCACACCATTCGGGTGTAGGCCCTGGGGCAGATCGCGTTGACGCGGATGCCGCAGTCCTCCAGGTCGAGCGCCCACGAGTAGGTCAGCGACGACACCGCGCCCTTGCTGGCCGCGTAGGCCCCGATGGTGCGCTGGCCCAGCGACGCCCCCGAGGACACGTTGACGATCGAGCCGCCGCCCGCCGCCCGCATCCGCCGGATCGCGGCCATGCCGGTGTAGATGACGCCGAGGACGTTCACCTCGACCAGTTCCCGCACCCGGGCGGGGTCGTCCTCCCACGGCAGCGCCTCGTAGTTCAGGCCCGCGTTGTTGACCAGGCCGTCGACGGCCCCGAACTCGGCGACGCACAAGTCGACGATGGCCGCCGCCTGCTCCGGGTCGGCCACCGAGTGCGTGCTCGCCACGACCGCGCCGCCGTCGGCGCGGAGTCGCGCGGCCACGGCCAGCGCCTGCTCGGCGTCCACGTCGTTGACCACCACCGCGGCCCCGGCCTTGGCCAGGTGCGCCGCGAACGCCGCGCCCAGCCCGCGGCCCGCTCCGGTCACCACTATCGCTTTGCCGTCTACCGTGTTCATGTCGCCTCCCACCGCCGGCCCCGATCCCGCGCCGGGCACGCCCGGACGCGGCGGCGGTCGTCGGACCACCACCGGCTGTGGTCAGTGTTGGCCCGCGGCGGCCGCCCCGGAGGTCGGTCTCGGCGAGTGGTGGCGGGGCTGCGCCGAGCGTGGTGGGCCTTTCAGCCCGCCGGTAAGCACCGACTGATCGGACCCGCTGCGCCGGACGGACGCACGGGAGCGTTTCGCGGGCTCACCGAACGCGATCCAGCGGCCGGATACCGGTACTCTGTGCAACGCCGTGATAACCGAGCGGCAGTACGCCGAGGTCCACCGCGCCGCCACCAGGGCGCGGCGGACGACAGCAGCCGCGCGGGCCACCCGCCCGCCGGGGGGAGCGTAGATGGGCCGAACAGCGCCGAAAATGTCCGCGGTTCTCGCCGACCGGGAGTTCCGCGCTCTCTGGTTCGCCGAGGCCGTCTCAGTCGGCGGCGACCAGTTGACCCGGGTGGCGCTGGCCATCCTGGTCTATCAGCGGACGGGCTCCGCGTTCTATGCGGCGAGCATCTACGCGCTGACTTTCCTTCCCGCGTTGGCGGGCGGCCTGGGCCTGTCCCAACTCGCTGACCGGTACCGCCGCCGGACACTCATGGTGGTGTGCTCGGCGATCCAGGCGGTCGTCGTCGGGGTGATGGCGATCCCGCACATGCCGCTGTGGGTGCTGTTCGTGTTGGTGATCATAATCCCGATGGTCCAGTCCCCCGCCATGGCCGCCCAGAACGCCACCACCCGCGAGGTCTTCACCGACGACGACCTCTATCTGCGCAGCCAGGACCTCCGCGGAATCACCACCAACACGATGATGCTGCTGGGCCTGGGCGGCGGCGGCCTCCTGGTGGGGGCCATCGGCACCAGCTGGGCACTGATCATCGACGCGATCACCTTCGCCCTCGCCGCGGCATTGATCCAGTACAGCGTCCGCAACCGCCCCACCGCGGGCTCCAAGGAAGACGCCTGGTTCGCGGGCGCCAAGTGGGTCTTCGGCGACCGCAGGCTGCGCGTCCTGCTGACCCTGTCCTGGCTGGTCGGCCTGGCGGTGATCCCCGAAGGCCTGGCCGCCCCCCTGGCCAAGGAGGCAGGCGCCCCGGAACAAGCGGTCGGCTGGCTCTTGGCAGCGGACCCACTCGGCTTCATCGTGGGCACCTTCCTGATCTCCCACTTCATCCCGGCGAAGCACCGCCCCAAGCTGATCGGCGTCCTGGCGACGGCCTCGGTGGGCGTGCTGGTCCTCTTCTTCCTCAAACCCGGCCTGGTCTGGGCCCTGATCCTGCTGGCCCTGGCGGGCGCGGTCGGCGCCTACCAGATCACCGTGATGGGCGTGTTCAACTCGATCGTCCCCAACGAGATCCGCGGCGGCGCCTTCGGCACAGCCCGCACCGGCCTCCGCGTCTCCCAGGGCCTGGGCATGGCCGCGGGCGGCGCCGTGGCGGAACTGACCGGCTCGACCATGAACACCATCGCCATGGCAGGCCTCCTGGGCGTCCTGATCGCGGTCCCCGCCACCATCACCTGGTCACGCATCCACGACCAGGACGAGACCAAAAGCCCCACCGCCGTAACCCCATCCGCCGCCGACCACCAAGACGCCGCCTAACCCCCGTTCAGGCGACCGGAAAGCGGAGTGGGCCTGCCCCCGAACAAGCCACTCCCCCCATCGAGCCAACCCACCAAACCAGCCATCAAGCAGCGAACGCGGCCAAGAGCGCACGCACATGCGCCCCC
The DNA here is from genome assembly GCF_900101685.1 of Actinokineospora iranica. Classification (GTDB taxonomy): domain Bacteria; phylum Actinomycetota; class Actinomycetes; order Mycobacteriales; family Pseudonocardiaceae; genus Actinokineospora; species Actinokineospora iranica. The sequence continues at coordinate 109,722 of NZ_FMZZ01000016.1, read as the reverse complement.
TCCGGCACCCCCAACCGCTCGAACACCGGCAACGCGGCCTGCCAATCCGCCAACGCTCCAGTCCGGTCCCCGGACACCTGCCGAACCAGCGCCCGCACATGCCGAGCCCGCGCCTCAGCCAGCCGTTGCCCGGTCCGCCCGGCGATGGCCATTCCCTGTTCGATCTGGTCGGCGGCCGACTCGGAGTCTCCGCTGTCCAGGTATGCGTGCGCGAGTTCGGTCAGGGCCCGCGCCTCCAGCAGCCGCATTCCGGTGTCCCGCATCAGCGCCAGGGCCCCGGTGCCGTGATCGATGGCGGCCCGGGGGTCCCCGGTGCGCCGGTAAAGCGCGCACATGCCGGTCAGGATCGACGCTTCCCCGTAGCCGAACCGGATCTCTCTGGCCAGTCCCAGAGCACGCGCGTAGTGCATGGCCGCCGACGACCACTCCCCGGTGCGCTGTTGGATCGACGCGAGGATGTCCAGGCCGCTCACTTCGTGTCTGCGTTCGCCGAGTTGGCGGCCTGCCTCCATCGCCTGGCGGACTTGGGCCGCGGCCGCCGCGTAGTCGCCCGCGTCGCAGCCTGTCTCCGCGAGGCAGATGAGCATACTGACTTCGCCGTGGCGGTAGCCGTAGCGGCGGCAGATGGCCAACGCCTCGCGGTAGCGCTGGGCGGCGCGGGGTAGGTCGCCCATTGCCCAGAGGGCCAGGCCCAGGCCCTGGCAGGCGGCGGCCTGGACGTGCCGGTGGCCGATGCGGGTGCTCAGCTCCAGCGCGTTGGTGTGCCGTTCGATCGCGTCCTGCGGCCTGCCCAGGGACAGCGCGGCGCCGCCCAGATAGTGCAGCGCCCCCGCTTCGCCGAACCGGTTGCCGATCATGCGGTTGAGCTCCAGCGCCTGCTCGTAGAACGCCGAGGCCTGCGCGGGCTGGCCGAGTTGGGAGTGGGCGCGGCCGAGGTTGTGCAGGGCGGACGCCTCGACGATGCGGTTGCCGGTGCCCTGGGCCAACTCCAGCGCCCAGCGGTGGTGCTCGATGGCCGTGACGTAGTCGCTGAGGTTGGTGTGGATCGCGCCGAGCAGGTCGCGCACCGACGCCTCGGCGTCGACGTCGTCGGCTCCCCTGGCCGCGGCGAGGGCGGCCTGGCCGACGGCGATGCCCTCTGCGCCGTGGCCGCGGTTCCAGAAGTACGGCCGCAGCGCCTCGGCGAAACGCCACGAGTAGCGGTGCAGGCCCAGGCCGGGGGCGGCGACCGCGGCGGCGACCAGGTTGGCCCGCTCCGCGTCGAGCCAGGCGATGGCCCGGTCTTCCGCGCCCGGCTCCGGGGCGGCCGCGCCGACCCGCCACAGGATCGCGCTGTGCGTCTCGATCTCGCGCAGGTAGTGGTCGAACAGGGCGACCACGGCGGCGACCCGGTCGGCTTCGGTGTCCTCGGCGGCGGCGCGGTCGGAGGCGTATTCGCGGAGCAGGTCGTGGAAGGTGTAGCGGCCGCGGGAGTGCTCGCGGATGAGGTTGCCGTGGTCGAGCACGCGCAGCAGCCGCGCGGCGTCGGTGGGCGGCAGGCCGCTCAGCGCGGCCGCGGCCGCGGCGTCGACGTCGGTGCCGGGCAGCGCGCCGAGCAGCCGGAACAGCCTGCGCGCGGCCGGGGTGAGCTTCTCGTAGGACAGGTCGAAGGCGGCCCGCACCGCGCCGGACTCGTCGCCCGCGACGGCGAGCCCGGCGATGCGCCCGCGTTCGCGCAGCTCACGGGTGTAGTCGGCGATGCTGATCAGCGGCCGGATCGCCAGGTTGGCCCCGGCGATGCGCAGCGCCAGCGGCAGGTGCCCGCAGATGGCGGCCATCTCGGCCGCGGCGTCCGGCTCGCGGCGCATCCGGCCGACGCCGACGAGCCTGCCGAGCAGGTCGACGGCCTCGTCGGCGTCGAGGACGTCGAGCGGGAGCTGGTGGGCGCCGTCCTGGGCGGTGAGGCCGGTGAGCCGGTCGCGGCTGGTGACCAGCACCAGGCAGCCGGACGAGCCGGGCAGCAGCGGGCGGACCTGCTCGGCGGTGGCTGCGTTGTCCAGCAGCACCAGGACGCGTTTGCCGGTGAGCAGGGTCCGGTAGAGCCCGGCGGCCTCGTCGGTGTCGGCCGGGACGCGTTCCGGGGCGACGCCGAGCGCGTGCAGGAAGCGGACCAGCACCTCGTGCGTGGTCAGCGGGGTGCTGCCGGAGGCGTAGCCGTGCAGGTTGACGCTGAGCTGGCCGTCGGGGAACCGCTCGCGCGCGCGGTGCGCCCAGCGCAGCGCCAGGGCGGTCTTGCCGACGCCCGCGGTGCCCGAGAGCGCCACGATCACCACGCCCGGGTGCCCGTCGAGCCGGTCGAGCAGCTTGTCCAGGCCCGCCAGCGGGGCGGCGCGGCCGACGAACCCGGGGGTCTCCGCTGGCAGCTGCGCGGGTGGGCGGGCGGCGATCGGCTCGGGCGCGGCGGGGGCGGCCGGGCGGTCGCGCAGCACCCGCAGGTGCGCGTCCTGGATCTCCAGGCCGGGCTCGACGCCGAGTTCCTCGTCCAGGCGGGTGCGGATGTCGGAGAACACGCGCAGCGCCTCGGCCTGCTCGCCGGTCCCGGCCAGGCCGAGCATCAGGCGGGCGTGCAGGCCCTCGTGCAGCGGCTCCTCGTGGGCGAGGCCGCGGATGTTGGCGACCACCCGCGCGTGCCTGCCCAGGGCCAGGGCGATGTCGGCGTGGGCGAGGGCGGCCTCGCGCCTGCGGGCGGCGACGGCCACCGCGGTCGGGTGCCTGCGCAGCCTGCCGGGCAGGTCGGCCAGGACCGGGCCGCGCCAGCAGGCCAGGGCCTCGTCGAGCAGGTCGGCCGCGGCGTCGGGGTCGGTCGCGCGGATCTCGCGGGCGCGGGCGGCGAGGCCGTCGAACCGCACCAGGTCCAACTGGTCGGCCTTGACCGTGAGCCGGTAGCCGTTCGGGGTGGACACGATGACCCCGGCGTGGCGTCGGCTGGCCGACACCAGGGCTCGGCGCAACCGGGACGCGTAGGTGTGGACCAGGCCGAGGCAGCTGTCCGGCGGGCTCTCGCCCCACAGGACGTCGATGATCTCCTCGCGGCCCACCGGCCGGTTCGGGTGCAGCGCGAGCAGGGCCAGCAGGGACCGCTGCTTGAGGGCGCCGACCTCAAGGGCGCGCTCGCCGTGGGCGACGGTGAACGGGCCCAGGACGCTGAGCCGAAGCTGCGGGGCGCCACTGGGCCGCGCCCGCGGCGGGCCCGACTGGGCCAGGGTCTCCGGCTCGACGCCCAGCGCCTCGGCGAGCCTGCGGACCGAGTCCGCCCGGGGCATCCCCACCTCGCCGCGCTCGATATAGCGCAGCGCGCGGATGCTCACCCCGGAGCGCTCGGCGAGCTGCTGCTGGGTCAGCCCCACCCTGCTCCGGTGCGAGCGCAGATTCTCGCCGAACGAGCCGGGCGGGACGAGCATCTGGCCCCCTTCCCCGGCCGAGCGTGGCCGGGCGACTTGCCGCCTTCTCGGTACAGACTTGCCGGTTGTGCATCTTAATGCAAATGGCCCAGTCATAGGCCCAGGTGGGGGCCGCTTCGGCACCGCCGGAAGACTGCCGCGAGGAGTACAGGCCTGCTGCCAGTACCAGCCCGTAACGTGTCCACTCGGGGGGCAATGGGGGGGATCGAACCGGGGGGCTCGATCGTGGCGCGGCGTCCTGGGGGTACGCCGTGCCACGCCCCCCGGTTCTCCGATCCCAAGCGGTCAGTCACCGTCCGGTCACCGGTAGCCTTCCCCGGGTGGGGGCAGAAGTGCGGGCGATGGCCTTTGCCGGATGAAGTCGAAGTCTTCGTCGTCGCGGCTGTCGCGAACTGAAGTGGACCGGTCGTGGAGCCGGGTCCGACTGCGCGGCAGGCTCGGCTGGCTGGCGCTGGTGGTGCTGGCCGCGGCCGGGTACGGGGTCGTCGCGTCCCGCTCGCCCGAGCCGCCTGAGCGCGCGCCGACCGGATCGGTCGCCCAGGCCGCCGCCGCGATCGACGCGCTGCTCGACCCGCGCGCGGGCCGCGACCCGATCACCGCCCTGCCCGCGGACTTCACCCAGGTCACCGGTGTCGTACCCGGCCGGGTGACGGCGCCGGACGGGACGACGCGCGCGGTGCACGCCGACGGCGGCTGCTCCACCCCGTGGGGCGACGACGACACCCGCTGGGACTACTCGGCCGGGTGCAAGGCGCACGACCTGGGCTACGACCTGCTCCGCTACGCCTCGGCCAAGGGGCAGCCGCTGGGCGCGGAGCCCCGGCGCAAGCTCGACGAGCGGCTCTCCCACGACATGCGCGCGCAGTGCGAGATCAACCCGCGCGGGTCGGCTGGCACCTGCCGGATGGTGGCCTCGCTGTTCTCCGCGGGCCTGGTGGCCAACTCGTGGCACCAGCGCTGGGGCCCGCCGCGGCCGGAGCCGATCGGGACCTGGGCGGTGGCGCTGCTGGTGGTGGTCGTGCTGCTCGCGGTGCGGGTGCCCGCGTTCGCCCGGCGGCGCCCCGGCGTTCCCCGCGCGGCGCCGTTGGATCTGCCCGAGCGGGACGGCGACCGGGCCGCCTATCTGGGTTTCCTGCGGGTGGTGAGCCTCGGCGGGGTGGTGCTGGCCGAGTCGGCGCTGGCGCTCGCGCCGCTGCTGGCCGTGCCCGCGTCGACGCTGTGGCCGCTGACCTGGCTGCTGCAACTGGTGCCGCTGTTCTTCTTCGCGGGCGGCAACTCGAACCTGCTGGCCTGGCAGGCCGCGCGGGCGCGGGGCACCGGCTACGGCGGCTACCTGGCTGGCCGGGTGTGCTGGCTGATCCGGCCGGTGCTGGCGTTCGTCACCGCGTGGCTGGTGGTGCCGCTGTCGCTGGACCTGCTCGATGCCTCCGACGCGGCCGTGGACACCTTCGGCAGGCTGGTCGCCCAGCCGTTGTGGCTGCTCGGGCTGTACCTGCTGGTGGTGGGCGCGACACCGGTCCTGCACTGGCTGCACCGGCACGCGCCGGTGGCCACGCCGGTCGCCCAGGCGGCCGCCATCGCCGGGCTGGGGCTGTTCGGCTCCGGGTCGGCCGCGGCCTACGCAGGCGGGATCATGCTCGCGGCGCTGTTCGGGCAGCTCGCGTTCCACTACGCCGACGGGACGTTCGACCGGCTGCCGCGCCCGCTGCTGGCATCGGTGGCCGCCGCGGCGCTGACGTGCCTGGTGCTGCTGGCCGCGGTCGCGGGCCACTCCCGGGAGCTGATCGCCGAGCCTGCCGGGACGCCGAGTTTCGTGCCGTCCGCGCTGGGGGTGCTGCTCATCGGCCTCGTCCAGGTGTGCCTGGTGGCGCTGCCCGGACCGGCGGGCCTGCGGGCGGTCGCCCGCGGCCGGGCGGCGCGGGCGGTGCGGTTCGTACGGTCCGCCCCGATGACGGTCTACCTCGTCTACCTGCTCGCGATGCTGCTGGTGGCCGGGCTGATCGGCGCGGCGCGCAGCGCGGGCCTGCCGAGCACGGCGGCGGTCGACTGGCTGGCCCGGCCGAGCACCCTGCTGGCGCTGTCGCTGCTGGGGGTGCCGACCGCGTTGGCGTTCCTGCTGTTCGAGTGGCGCTCGACGGTCGAGCCGGGCGCCCTCGCCGCGGGCGGGCAGCGCGGGCGGCTCGACTCGGTGGCCGCGGCGCTGGGCACCGGGTACGGGGCGGCGGGGATCGTCGGGTTCGCCGTCACCGGGCTCACCGGCGGCGCCGCGGGCGTGGTGCTGCTCGGCGTGCCGCTCGACCCGATGGCCAGCATCATCCACCTGCTGCTGGGCTGGTACCTGCTGCACTCGGTGCGGATCGGGACCGCGGCCACGCCGTGGCCGTGGCTGCTGACCGCGGTGGCCTGCGTGCCGCCGATGATCACCACGGTCAGTGGGACGGCGGTCACCGCGCACGGCGCGACCATCGCCGTCGCGGTGGTCGCCGCGGTCGCCTGCGCGGTGCCGCTCCGGTGGTATCCGCGCAGGTCACCGGTGCCCGCACCGGCCGGGGAGAGCCCCGGCGGCTGACCCGGCGGGGTCGGCGGACAGCTGCGTGGCAGCCGTCGATCCGGCATATGCCAGTCTAGGAAACAACCTGAAAGCGGTCACCGGCGTCTCTATCGTGTCGGGAAGTGGTGCGCCGCCCGTGGAGACATCCGCACCCGACAGGGAGGAGCAGGCGTGGAGTACCGGCCGCCGGAGCCAGGCAGGCGCGGCGGGCAGGGCAGGCCGGGCGACCGGAACGCGCCCCGGCCCGACCGCGACGTGCCGCGCCCCCAGCGCCCCGAGGCTCCCCGTCCGCCGCGCCCGGCTCGCCCCGACCGGGAGGTCCCCCGGCCGAACCGGGCCGACCCCGCCCGGCTGGACCCGCGCCGCGCCGACCCCAACCGGATCGACCCCAAGCGCGACCCCAAGCGCGCCGATCCGCGCCGCGCCGACCCCCGCGCCGAAGCCCGGCGGGACCCGCGCGCCGATCCCCGACGGGCAGGCGCAGCCGCTCCCGGCAGGTCCGCCCGCCGGGACCGCGACGCCCCGCTTCCGCCCGCCGCCCGGCCCGCCCGCGCCGAGGCCCCGGCGGGGACACGCGACCCGGTCCGCCGTCCCCGGCCCGAGCGCGGCGCCGCGCGTCCCCGGGCCGCCGCGGCCGCCCCCACCGAACGGGTCGCGCCCCGCGCGCGGCCCGCGGCCCGGCCGCGGCCCGTCCCGGAGGAACGCAAAGGAACCGGTCGGAAGGTCTTCGTGAGCCTGCTGTCCGCGACGGTCCTGGCGACCACCGGGTACTACTGGCGCCTCGCCGACTCGTTCGCCAACGACCTCACCACCGCCGACGTCCTGGCGCCGCTGAACGAGCGCCCCGCCGACGGCGCCATCGACATCCTCATGGTCGGGATGGACAGCCGCACCGACGCGCAGGGCAACCCGCTGTCGAAGGAGCAGCTCGCGATGCTCAACGCGGGCAAGTTCGACGGCGAGGTCAACACCGACACGCTGATCATGATCAGAATCCCGAACGACGGCGGCAAGGCGGTCGGCATCTCCATCCCGCGCGACTCCTACGTGGACATCCCCGGGCAGGGCAAGCACAAAATCAACTCCGCGTACGGCAGGGCCAAGCTGGACGCGCGCGCCCGGCTGCAGAAGGAAGGCGTGAGCGACGAGCGCAAGCTCGAAGTGGAGTCCAACAAGGAGGGCGCCAAGAGCCTGGTCGCCACCATCAGCAAGCTCACCGGCGCCTCCATCGACCACTACGCCGAGGTCAACCTGCTCGGCTTCTTCGACATCACCAACGCCATCGGCGGCATCGACGTCTGCCTGAACAAGGCGGTCAAGGACACCTACTCCGGGGCGAACTTCCCCGCCGGCCCGCAGAACCTGCAGGGCGCGGCCGCGCTGGCCTTCGTCCGGCAGCGGCACGGGCTGACCAACGGCGACATCGACCGTATCGTGCGCCAGCAGGTGTTCATGGGCGCGATGGCCAAGAAGGTGTTCTCCCAGGACGTGCTCACCCCCGGGTCGGCGACGCTGGGCAAGCTCCAGGAGGCGATCAAGAAATCGGTCGTGCTGGACGACCAGTGGGACATCATGCGGTTCGCCCAGCAGATGATGAGCGTGACCGGCGGCAACATCGCCTTCAAGACCATCCCGCACGGCACCATCGACCTCGACACCCCCAGCGACGGCAAGGCCGTGCAGATCGACCCGCAGCAGGTCCGCTCGTTCATGCAGGGCCTGCTCGGCGGCAGCGCCCCGCCCCCCGCCCCGTCCTCGGGAACCACCCCGCCTTCGTCGGAAGCGTCCGCGGGCAAGCCGACCGTGACCGTCCTCAACGCCTCCGGCCGCACCGGCCTCGCCGCGGAGGTCGCCGACTCCCTGACCGCGCAGGGCTTCAAAACCGGGGAGACCGGCAACGCGACGACCCGCGCCAAGTCCGTCGTCCGCTACGCGACCGGCGAGAAGTCCAGCGCGGACTCGGTCGCCAAGGCCCTCGGCGACGACATCACCGTCGAACCGGACACCAAGCTCACCAAGGGCACCGTCACCGTCCTACTCGGCAAGGACTTCACCACGACCAGCCAGGGCGACCGTCTCGCGCGCACACCCGCACTGGACCTCGGCGCGCCCGCCCGCGCCCAGCAGCCCGGCCCGGTGTGCGTCAACTGACCCCGAAGTCGCACCAATCTGCCTGAGTTCAGCCCGCGACATCACCCTATCGGAGCAATTCGGCACCAACTCGCGTAAGAGCGGGCGGGTTAGTTGCTTCCTCCTGTGTGGGCACTGGCCAGCGGCCGAGTTGCCGGTCGAGAGGGGCGAGCGTGCGGATCGATGTGTCGAACTACCAGCGGATTCTCGGAGACGAGATCCGACGGTTGCGCAAACAGCGGGGGTGGACTCGCAAGGAGTTGAACGGCAGGCTGCAAAGCGACATCTCGCTGCAGACCCTGGCAACGTATGAGTTGGGAACCCGACAGTGCTCTGTCGTCCGGTTCGTGGAAATCTGCGTCGCCCTCGACGCGCTGCCCCACGACCTCATGGCGAGGGTGCACGACCGGGCGTTCGCGGGCACCTCGATCGGCCGGGTGCGGGTCAACCTGCACCGGGCCGTGCGAGACCCGAGACCGGAGCTGTTGCCATTGCGACGGTGGGCGGCTGAGCGGCTGTTGGAACACGATCCTCAACAGGGGCCAGCGGATGTCCACTTGGATATCGCTGCGCTTGAACAGCTCGCGGCGCTGTGCGGGATGGAGACGATCGACTTGATCAGCCGGTTGCGTGAGTTAGCTGGGTCTGAGCTGGACTGAGGGCTCTTGGCCCGTCGCTGGTGGCGGCGGGCCTTGTGCTCTGGCTGGGCTGGCTCTGCGCTGGCTGCGCTGGCTGTCGGGGGTTGCTGGCAGGGGCCGTGCGGCCTGGCAAGTGCTCGGGTTTGCTGTCCCGCACCCATCGAACACCTGGCAGGCCCAGGCTTTGCGGGGGCGGGGTGCCCTGTCCCGCTCCCCGCAAAGCCTGGCAGGGCCGGGTGTGGTTGGCAGGTGAGTGGGGGGTGCTGTCCTGCTCCATGTGGCACCGGGCAGGGCCGGGGCGGTTGCTAGGAGGGCAGGTGTGCTCTGAACAGCCCCGCCCTGACCTGTTTCGCCGCCCCCACCGCCCCCCACCGCAAAGCCCACCCTCCCTGGGGGACCATCCCTGATCCATCCTATCGCCGCAGGTCAGCGCAGGGAAGAGAGTGCGCCGGGCCTGTGGATAACTCGCGATCACTGGCGCCTCGGGGGAGCTTGGCGGGCAGGCCTGGGCAGCCCGGGGCACCGTGGGGGTGGTCAGGCGGGGACGGGGACGCGGGTGCGGGTGATGAGCTCGAAGTCCGCCGGGTCGACCTTGCGGGTCTGGAGCCAGTAGCGCCAGGTGAAGCCGGGCCAGATGGTGCGGTTGACGCCCTGGGAGTCGAGGTACCAGCTCATGCAGCCGCCCTGGGTCCACACTCCGTCGGCGAGTTTGCGCTGGATGTCGGCGTTGAAGCGGTCTTGGGCCGCGCGGCGGACGTCGAGGGCTGCCGCGCCGTGGTGGTCGACCAGGCGCAGGGCGCTGGCGATGTAGCGGATCTGGGACTCGATCATGAAGACGACCGAGTTGTGGCCCAGGCCGGTGTTGGGCCCTAGGAGGAAGAACAGGTTGGGGAAGCCCTCGACATTGATGCCCATGTGGGTGTTGATGCCGTTGTCGCGCCATTCCTTGGCCAGGTCGCGGCCGTCGCGGCCGGTGATGTCCAGGTAGTCGAACGAGTCGGTGACGTGGAAGCCGGTGCCGTAGATGATCGCGTCGACCTCGTGGACTCGGCCGTCCTTGCCGACGACGCTGTTTTCCCGCACTTCGGCGACGCCGTCGGTGTCGAGGTGGACGTTGGGGCGGTTGAACGTCGGGTAGTAGTCGTTGGAGATCAGGACGCGTTTGCAGCCCATGACGTAGTCGGGGGTCAGCTTCGCGGCCAGGGCCGGGTCCTTGACCGAGCGCTTGATGTTCCACTCGGCCAGCTTGGAGGCGTACTTGAGGATGCCCTGGTGGCCGTTGAAGCCGACGGCGCGCATCTCGTTGATCCAGTACAGCAGGTGCCGGTAGCCGCGCTGGGCGCCGGGGATCTTGGCGAAGACCTTCTGCGACCACGGGGGCATCGGGTGGTCCGGCTTGGGCATGACCCACGGCGCGGTCCGCTGGAACAGGGTCAACTCGGCGACCTTGGGGGCGATCTGGGGCACGAACTGGATCGCGCTGGCTCCGGTGCCGATGACGGCGACGCGCTTGCCGGTCAGGTCGAAGTCGTGGTTCCACTGTGCCGAGTGGAACGCGGCGCCCTGGAACTTCTCGATGCCGGGCAGTTCCGGAATGGACGGCAGGTGCAGCGCGCCGACGCCTGCCACGAGGAACTGGGCGACGTAGGTGTCGCCGGTCCCGGTGGCCACGTGCCAGCGGTTCTCCTCCTCGTCCCAGCGGGCGCCGGTCACCTCGGTGCCGAAGCGGGTGTAGCGGGCCAGGCCCCACTTGGCTGCCACGTCGCGCATGTACTGCCAGATCTCGGGCTGCGGGGCGTAGGAGCGGGACCAGTCGGGCTTCTGCTCGAAGGAGAAGGAGTACATGTGGGACTGGATGTCGCAGGCGCACCCGGGGTAGGTGTTGTCCCGCCAGGTGCCGCCGAAGTCCTGGGCCTTCTCCAGGATGACGAAGTCGTCGCGGTGTTCCCGACGCAGCTGGATGGCCATGCCCATGCCGGAAAACCCGGTACCGACGACCACCACACCGGTGTGGATGAGCTTGCCCATCGCGGTTCCTCCATGCCCTAGTTTGGTGTTACCCGGAGTCAACCTTACCGCGAGTAGGTTACTTCCGGTAGACTCATTTCGTGACAACAACCGAGGACGCGAGGGACAAGGTCGAGCGCAAACGCCGAATGCCGCGCGCCGAGCGGGAGCGGCAGATGGTGGCCGTCGCCGAGGAGATCTTCGCCGAACGGGGCTACCTCGCCGCGTCCATGGACGAGATCGCCGAGCGCTGCGGGGTCTCCAAGCCGATGATCTACGAGTACTTCGGCTCGAAGGAAGGGCTCCTCATCGCCTGCATCCGACAGGCGCGCACGGAGCTTGTCAATTCGATCAGCCAGTCGGTGGTCGGCGCGGAAGAAGCGGAGGACGCCCTGCGCCGCGCCGCGCGGGCGTTCTTCGAGTTCACCGACGGCCACCGGCGCGCGTGGTCGCTGCTGCTGATCAACGAGGCCGCCGTCGCCGGGCCCGCCGCCCTCGACGAGATCGAGGCGGTCCGCCAGGAGCAGGTCGAGTTGGACATCGCGCTGTTCTCGGCGTTCCTGCCCGACACCCCGCGCCGCGACCTTGAGGTCGCGGCCCAGATCGTCGTCGGGGCCTGCGAGCGACTGTCCCTCTGGTACGTCGCGCAAGAGGACGTCAGCGCCGAAGAGGCGGCGGACTACCTGATGCGGATGCTCTGGTCCGGCGTGGCCGCGATGGTCCACCCGCGGGAAACCCCCGGCGACACTCGCCCGCACGGGTGAGTTTCGCTCACGTGACCCTGGCCATCAGCCGAAATGGCGACACGCTTGCACCAGTGCCGTCATGGACAGCAGGCACTGGCGTCGCTCATTCGGAGGACACCAGAGCACTAAGGGGCGCGTGATGTTTGAACTGATCTCGGCCGACTACACCCACAAGGGCGACGACTGGAAGGTCACCGTCAGCGGCAAGGACAAGACCCTGACCGCCTCGGCGGAGGGTCTGATCGCCGCCCGCGACCGCGTCGACCAACTCGTGGAAGAACTCGCTCCCGGCGAGCACCCGCGCACCGTGGTGCACATGATCGAGGGCGACGCGGTCGGCTTCACCGCCGCCTACCTCACCGCCCGCCTCGCGAGGCCCGCCCCGGAAGCCCCCACGCCGACCGCTCCCCAGAAGGCGGAAGCCCGCGAACCCGCCGGGGTCGCCGAGGCCACCGCCAAGAGGACCACCGAGCCCGCTCCCAAACCCGCCGAGGCCACCGAGGCCGCCGGCAAGACAGCCGAGGCCCAGGAGCCGGAGAAGGCCACCCCGTCCGCATGACCCTGGCCCGGTGGCGGACCTCCGGGCCAGGGCGCGGGAGCGGCTAGCGGAACAGGCCGCGCACGACCAGCAGGCCGACCAGCGCGCCGACGCCGAGCAACGCCAGCTTCACCTTCGGGTCGTCCAGCTTGGACTTGGCGCTGACCTTGGCGTTGTCGACCAGCCGCTTGGGGCTCGCCTTGGTGCCGAGCTGGTCCAGGGTCGCGGCCAGCGCGTCACGGGCCTGCTCGATCTCGCGCTGAATGGTGTCTGGGTCGCGAGCCACGTGTCCTCCTAGGAAACAAGCCGTCGGCGGGGACAACGGTAGATCACCGCCCGCACGACCCGCGCACGGGCCACGCCGTTACGCTGTCCGGTGTCCTACGGGGGCCGTAGCCCAATTGGCAGAGGCACACGGTTTAGGTCCGTGCCAGTGAGAGTTCGAGTCTCTCCGGCCCCACAGTTCGAGATCGACCAGCCACGGCGCTGGTCAACCACCGAGTCCGCTCCGTCTTCCCGGAGCGACCGGGGAGCCTCGCTACCGACCGCGAACACCGCTTCTCGGCCCGCGGTCGGCCAAGGTCGAACCCGCGCTCCGACCGGCTCGACGCCGGGTTGCCGTCAGCAGGCTCTCTCCTGCGCCTGCGCGGGCCGTCGTCGGGAGAGGGCCCAGCCGCCGAGGACCGCGGCGCCGACGGGGATCTCGATCGTGTAAGTCCAGAAGCCGAACAGGAGCGCGGCGACCGTGGCGGCGGCGGTGTCGACCCCGAACGCCGAGAGCAGCAGCACGACGCCGCCCTCCATCAGGCCCGCGCCGCTGGGGGTGATCACCGCCATGGTGAGGACCCGCGACAGCGCGAAGACCGCGACGGACTGCGCCGCGCCGGGGTACGCGTCCGCGGCCCACAGGCAGCAGAGCAGCACCAGCCATTGCGCGCCGAGGAAGCCGACCATGCCCGTGGAGAGGCCGAGCCACCGGGTCCGCACGATGCCCGCGGTGTCCTCGCGCAGCCGCGCCAGCGCCGCGGACGCGCGAACCCGCAGGCGGGTCAGCCGGGCCAGGGCGTCCAGGACGCGGCCGAGGCGGGTGGCCGCGGCGTCCCAGTAGAGCGCGGCCGCGACCACGGCGACCAGCAGCAGGATCGACAGCGCGCTCACCCAGCCCGCCTTCGCCACGGCCGGGTCGATGGCGTGGCCCGCGGCCAGCAGCGCGATGACGCCGACCGCGGGGAGCAGGAACCGGAACATCGTGTTCCAGACCCCGCTGACCACCGTCATCACCACGATGGGCCTGCCGGTGAACCCCCAGCTTCTGGCCATCGCGAAGGTCAGCGCCGCCCCCGCCGCGCCGCCGAAGGGCAGCAAATTGCTGACCGCGCTGCCCGCCGCGTTGAGCGCGAGCGCCCGCGCCGTGCTCAGGCCGGGCAGCGAGTTGGTCAGCACGCGGGTGTAGGCGAGCAGGCTGGCCAACCACGCGGCGGCGGTCAGCGCGACCAGGTCGGGGCGCAGGTCGGCGAACCGCGCGCCGATCTCCGACCACGAGACGTCCTTCCCCGTCAGGGCGTGGGCGATCCACGGCAGGCACACCACGAGAGTCAAGGCCAGGCCGAGCGAGACCCCGGACAGCCAGACCCGCCGCCACCTGCTCCGCGCGCGGCTCATGGCGGCTCGTCGAAGGGGTGGCGCAGCCGGACACCGGGCGGGAGGTCGCGGCGGACGTACCACTCGGTGCCGAAGGCGAACCGGTACAGCGGGCGCGGCAGCCTCAGCAGCAGCGCCAGGGTCCGGGTGTCCGCGCCGCCCGCCTGCGACGCGTGCGCCGCCATGCTCGCGCGCTTGCGCTTGGCGAACCGCGCGACGTTCACCCGGTGGGTGATCCGCCTGCCCGGGGTGTAGGCGCGCTCGAACACCGCGAGATCGAACTCGGGCGGGAACCGGTAGACCCTGCCGAGCAGGCGCAGCGCCCGGAGCAGGAGATCGCGGTCGACGGTGGCTTCCAACACGATCGGCGTCCCCGCGATCCGCGCGGCCAGCGCGCCCACGAGATGCACCCGCACGTGATCGGGATGCCCGTAGCCGCCCGCCGGGTCGTAGATCGTCAGCAGGTCGGCGCTCTCTTCGGCCAGCACCGCCGCCAGCGCCTCGGCGGCCGTCTCGATGTCGACGTCGACGAAGGCCGGACCCGGCCGCGCGGCCGTCGTCTCCGGGCTCAGCCCGGAGTCGCCGTAGCCGAGGCAGACCACGCGCGCGCACCCGAGCACCGCGGCGGACCGGGCCAGTTCGGTCATCCGGAGCGCGCCGAGCGCGGCCCCCCGCGCGGTGTCGGCCAGGCCGCTTTCCCCCGCGGTGGCGACGACCAGCACGACGCGGTGGCCCTCGGCCGCGAGCATCGCCATCGTTCCCGCGGTCAGGAGGGCCTCGTCGTCCGGGTGAGCGTGGAAGAACACCGCGACCCGTTGCTGCACCCGATCAGCGTAATCACCCACGGCCACACCGGGCGGCTTTTCGATCGCGAACAGCGATCACCGTGTCGCGTTCGGTTCGGGAAGCGCCCGAATGCCTGGTCAAATTAGGCTGAATGGGTGCAGATCCTCCACGTGACTGACTGCTACGCGCCCCGGCTCGGGGGCATCGAGGTGCAGGTGTCGGACCTGGTCGCGGCGCAGCGCGCGGCGGGCCACCGCGTCGAGGTGGCCACCGCGACCATCGGCGACGACCTGCACGGGGTGCACCGGCTCGGCGCCCGGATGCCGTTCGCCCTGCCCGTCCACCCACGCGGCGGCGGCAGGCTCGCCGAGCTGCTGGCACTCCGCAGACCCGACGTGGTGCACGTCCACGTCGGCGCGGTCTCGCCGTTCGCGTGGACGGGGCTGCGCGCGGCGCTGCGGGCGGGCCTGGCGGTCGTGGTGACCGTGCACAGCATGTGGGACCCGGCCACGCACGGGATCTACACGGCGCTGAAGATGGCCTTCGACTGGCCGAAGTGGGGCGTGGTCGCCACCGCGGTCAGCACCGCGGCAGCGGCGTCGGTCCAGGCGGTGGCCGGGCTCGCCATGCCCGTGCACGTGGTCCCCAACGGCCTGGACGTCGCGGGCTGGCGGCCCGCCGTCCGGCCGGACGGGGACGCCGATGGGGTGCACGTGGTGGCCGTGGGCCGCCTCGCCCCGCGCAAGCAGCCGGTGCGGCTGCTCCGAATCCTGCTGGCCGCCCGCGCGCTGGTCCCGGCGGCCGTCCCGATCCGCGCCACGATCGTCGGCGACGGCCCGGCCCGCGGCGCGATGGACCGGTTCGCCGCCGCCAACGGCATGACGTCCTGGGTCTCGATGCCCGGCCGCCGCACCCGCGAGCAGGTCGCCCAGGTCCTGGCCACCGGCGACGTCTTCGTCGCGCCCGCGCCCCGGGAGTCCTTCGGCATCGCCGCGCTGGAGGCCCGCGCGGTCGGGCTGCCGATCGTGGCCCGCGCGCGCAGCGGCGTCGGCGACTTCGTCCGCCACGGCGTGGAAGGCCTGCTCGCGGACACCTTCGAGGACATGATCACCGCTGTCACCCGGCTGATCACCGACCACCGGCTGCGCCAGTCCATCGCCCGACACAACCACGCCGTCCCACCGGCGGTGGGCGCCTGGCCCTCGGTCCTCGACCACCTTGAGCGGTGCTACCGGCAGGCGCAGGGCCAACCGTCCGTCGTCTCCAGCGGCTGACCGCGCCCGCCCCGATCCGGGGGCGGGCGCACCCGGCCCCGTCAGCCGCAGAACACCTCGTCGATGACCTCGTTCATGCCATCGAACGTCCCCCCGGCCACCGGCGCGATCGTCGCGGACAGCTCCAGGCGGGTCTTGGTGTCCCGGGTGCTGACCGCGACGGTGAGGTAGCCGGGGACGCCGCCGAGGTGCCCCCACACCGTCTTGCCGCAGGACAGCGAAGTCTCCCCGAGGCCAAGGCCGTAGCCGCCGGTGAACGGCAGCGGCTTGGTCATCTCGGCGAGCTGGGCCGGGGCCAGCAGCTCGCCGTCGAGCAGCGCGTCGAGGAAGGTGTCGAGGTCGTCGGTCGTGGACACCATGCCCCCGGCGGCCCCGAACAGCGACGGGCTGGACTCGGAGATGTCCACCGGCTGCCCGTTGATCAGGGCGTACCCGTGCGCGTGCGGCTTCGGCAGCGTCAGGTCGCGGTCGCGGTCGGGGACGCTGGTGTCCCGCAGGCGCAGCGGGCGCAGGATCCGGTCCTCGACGGCCTGCTCGTAGGACTGCCCGGTGACCTTCTCGATCAGCATCCCGGCGACGACGTAGTTGGTGTTGGAGTACCCCCACGCGGTGCCCGGCGCGAAGTCCAGCGGCTCCCGCACGGACATCGCGACCAGCTCTTCCGGCTCGAAGTGCCGCTGCCGGACCGACTCGAACCCCGCCGGGTCCTGCGGCAGCGCCCGGTCGTAGCTGTAGAGCCCGCTGGTGTGCTGCAACAGCATCCGCACCGTGATCCGCTCACCGTCGGGAAGCAGCCCCGGAAGGTAGTCGGCAACCGGCGCGTCCAGCCCGACCCGCCCCTCCCCCACCAGTCGCAGCACCACGGTCGAGACGAACACCTTGGTGACACTGCCGATCCGGAACCGTCCCCGCGTCGACACCGGCTTCTGCCCACCCCACTCGGCGACTCCCGCCCGTGCGGTGAACCGGTCCCACCCGTGGACGACCCGCGCCTGCACCCCCGCCGCCCCCGTCCGGGCGAGCGCGTCCAGCCCCGCCTGCACCACCTGCCGGTCGATCCGGTGGCCAAGCCCCGGCTGGTCGACCACCGGCGACGCCCCCGCACTCGCCGTCCCGGCCCCCGCCAGCGCCAGCGTGGCCACCACGCCGACAACCCCGAGTCTGCTCCCCTTGCCCATCTTGATTCCCCTCGTCGCGAACCCCAGTGGCCGCCCGAGTCTCGCGTCCGCGCCGCTCCGCTCGCCTCCTCCCCCGGTATCAGCCGAGATCCATCCCAAAGTGGGACGGCCGGTGGGATAGCGTCGCGACCATGCAGCGGGACCGTTCCACGATCGCCACCAACCGGCGGGCGCGGCACGACTACGCGGTGCTGGACACCGTGGAGGCAGGCGTCGTGCTGGTGGGAACCGAGGTCAAAAGCCTGCGCCTGGGCCGGGCGTCCCTGGTCGACTCCTTCGCCACCATTGATGACGGCGAGGTCTGGCTGCGCGGCCTGCACATCGCCGAGTACGCCCTGGGCACCTGGACCAACCACACCCCAAGACGCGTCCGCAAACTGCTCCTCCACCGCCGGGAGATCGACAAACTCGACATCCGGGTCCGCGAGAGCGGCCTGTCCCTGGTCCCGTTGTCGATGTACTTCGTCGAGGGCAGAGTCAAGGTCGAACTAGGCCTGGTACGCGGCAAGAAGACCTGGGACAAACGCCAGTCCCTCGCCACCCGAGACGCCCAACGCGAGATCGAACGAGCCTTCTCCCGCCACATCAAGGGCCAGCGCCGCACCCGATGACTGGCCCCACCCCCACCCCCCATGGCACCATCCCCCGGTGCGCCTCCCCCGGCCATTCACCGCCCTCCTGAGCTTGGTCGACAAGTTCGAGGAACGCGGCGTCTACGTCCCCGGCGAGGACAACGGCGCCCTCTCCCCCTGGCGAGACTTCGGCTGGCTCATAGCCGCCTGGCTGGTAGCGATCGGCGTCTTCATCCTCTTCTTCGCACTAGCGGCCTGACCGACCCCACCCCACCCAGGCAAGGACCCACCCGCCTTCCTGCCGACCGCACCCATCGAGCAACCCCAGCCGAACCACCGAGCAGGCCCGGGAACACTCGTGCAATTCCACAGATGCAACCAGCGCCGAGTGGCCCCCATCACCACCAGCGCACCGCTGATCACGGCTCGGCCACAGTGCGACACCAGCTCCGACTCGACGCCCGGTTGGAGGCCGCGTCTAAGCCGTCCGGCCGTCACTGTGGAGGCGTACCCACACGTGACGAAGAGAGGTAACCGCCCGTGAAGACCGTCGGACTGGCGGCCGCGACCAGCGCGCTCGTGGTGGTCCTCACCACCTCCGCGTGCGGCGGCGGACCCGCGACGGCCCAGGCGGGCGCCTCCACGACCACCGGTGAGAAGATCGCCAGGTCCGCCGGTCCGCTCTCCCGCGCCACTGACCGCACCGACTTGGGCAACGGCATCAGCATCGTCATCTCGGCCCCCAAGTCCTTCGTTCCCACCGCCTCGGCGTCTCCTGTCGTCCCGCGGGGGGTCGGCTTCGATATGACCCTGGAGAACAACGGCACCACCCCGTACCGGCCCACGCTGCTGTCCCTGTCGGCGAGCGCGAACGGGACGAGCATCCAGCAGGTCGTGGACTCCACCCAGGGCTACAGCGGCGTCCTCGGCCAGGACGAGATCCTGCCTGGGCGCAGCGCCCGGTTCTCGGTGGCGTTCGCGGTTCCCGCGGAGAAGGCGGCCGTGCGGGTCGACGCGCAGCCGGACCCGGGGCACGGCGCCACTGTGACCGTGTTCGACGGGGTGGCGTGAGGGGCCGCTAGCGTCAGCGGCATGAGTGAGCAGAAGCGCCTGTCCGCTGGCGATCAGGCCCCCGACTTCACCCTGCCCGACAGCGAGGGCAATCCGGTGTCGCTGGCCGACTTCCGCGGCAAGTCCGTGGTCGTGTACTTCTACCCTGCCGCGGCGACTCCGGGTTGCACGAAGCAGGCGTGCGACTTCCGGGACAACCTCGCCGAACTGAACGACTCGGGTTTCGCCGTGCTCGGCGTCTCCCCGGACAAGCCCGCGAAGCTGGCGAAGTTCGTCGCCGACGAGGGCCTGACGTTCCCGCTGCTGTCCGACGCCGACCGCGCGGTGATGACCGAGTGGGGCGCGTACGGCCAGAAGCAGCTTTACGGCAAGACCGTGACGGGTGTGATCCGGTCCACGTTCGTGATCGACCCGGAGGGCACGGTGACGCACGCGCTCTACAACGTCCGGGCCACCGGGCACGTCGCCAAGCTGCGCAAAGACCTCAAGATCTGACTGTTTCCGCCAGTCGGCCCCGGCGGGGCAACCGATGGGGCGGATGCGCCGTAACGGCGCGTTGAGCGGAGAAGTTGACCCACGATCGGGTCAACTTTCCCCGCCGGGTGGGCGTGTTTTCCGACATGCGCCACCACCGGTCCGGGGCTTCGCTGGCATTGCTGATCCTGTTCGCCGTCGCGGCCACCGGCTGCGCGAGCCCGCCGCGAACCGTCGCGCTGCCCGCGACGCCTGCCCTGGAGTCGATCGTGGAGTCACCCACCACCTCGCCCACTCCGGAACCGGAGCCGTCCCAGCCACCCACCCCGCCGCCGACCCGGGCGCCGGGCAAGCCGCCGAAGACCGCCAGGCCGGACGCGCTCACCGCGGCCGTCCGCGCCGTGCAAGGCTCGGCGACCGTGGGCGCGCTGGTGATCGACCGGGAGAGCGGCGGCGAGGTGCTGGCCGTCCAGCCGGACCGCGGGTTCCGGTCGGCGTCGCTGGTGAAGCTGCTCATGGCGATCGACGCGCTCGGTCGCGGGGCGGACACGCGCACCCGGGAGCGGATCGAGGTCATGCTCCGGTTGTCCGACGACGACGTCGCCGACGCCCTGTGGGTCCAGGGCGGCGGCGCGGCGCTGGTCACCCGGACCGCGCGGGCGATCGGCCTTACCGGCGCCCGCCCGCCCGCGATCCCGGGCCGCTGGGGCGACGTCCTGCTCACCCCGCGCGACATCGGCCGGATCTACCTGCACGTGCTGAACCGGCTGCCCGCGGCGGACCGCGACCTGATCGTGGCCGCGCTCGCCGCCGCCCCACGCCAGGCAGCCGACGGTTTCGACCAGCACTTCGGCATCCCGGACGGCGTCACCGCGCAGTGGGCGGTCAAACAGGGCTGGTCGAACAGCAAGAGCGACATCGTCTTGCACAGCACCGGATTGGTCGGGCCGCGGTGGCGATACGTGGTGGTGCTGCTGACCGAGCACCCCTTGTCGGTGCGCTGGAAGACCGCCGCGCACTCGGTAACCGCGGGCGCGGAAACCCTGAATCGCCTGTTTACCTGATCTTTGCACGCATCGCCGAACTCTCCCGGCTGATCTTGCGTTGATGCCGGTATGCGCAGTCGACCGGCTCGGCTCGCGGCGACGGGGGCGGTCGCGATCACCGTGTCGTTCGTCTTGGTGGCCTCATCGGCCGCCGCCCCACCCGCGGCGAGCGCCAGTTCACCGGCGGCCCCACTGGCCCGCCCAGCGGCGCCGCCCCCGCTCGCCGCGGTCAGCGTCGACCCCGCCGCCGTCGCGGCGGCCGTCACCGCGGCGGTGCGCGGGGTGTCGAAACGCGCCGACGTCGGCCTGATCGTGTGGGACCGCGCCCTGGCCGCGCCCCTGGTGTCCGTGGAAGCCGACCGACGGTTCCGGTCCGCGTCCCTGGTCAAGCTGCTCATCGCGATCCAAGCCGCCCCCGACCCCACCCGCCGCGCCCGCGTCGAGCGAATGCTGCGCGACAGCAACGACGACGACGCCAGCATCCTCTGGGGCCTGCACGGCGGCGACGCCCTACCGGCCGCGGCCGCCGCCACCCTCGGCCGGACCGGCCCCACCGCCCCCGACATCCCCGGCCGGTGGGGCAACACCCCGCTCACCCCGGACGACGTCCTGGCCGCCTGCCAGCACCTGCTGACCACCCTGCCCACCCTGGTCGACCCCATGCGCGCCGCCCCCCGCCGCGCCGCGGACGGTTTCGACCAGCACTTCGGCATCCCGTCGGCCTTCCCGGCCCCCTGGGCGGTGAAACAGTCCTGGGGCAGCGCCGCCGACCACGTCGCCGTCCACTCCACCGGCACCCTCGGCGCGGGCGACCGCTACATCGTGGTGCTGATGACCAACCACCCCCCAGGCACCCCGTTCCGATCAGCCACGGCGGCCGTCACCGCGGGCGCCCAAGCCCTCGCGAGCACCCTCACCCTGACCTGACCACGTTGTTCAGCACCGCCCAGGACCGGGAACAGCCCCGCGTGCGCGGGGAGGACGGCGGGGTGCCTGCTACTCCGCAGCCTCCCCAGGGAACAGCCCCGCGTGCGCGGGGAGGACGCCGCGATCCGCGCCCACTCGGTGTCGGTGAGTTGGAACAGCCCCGCGTGCGCGGGGAGGACCCCCGCCGCTGGCTGATTCTCTCCCCAGCACGAGGAACAGCCCCGCGTGCGCGGGGAGGACCATCGCGGTGTAGTGCAACAGGATCGCGATGCCGGAACAGCCCCGCGTGCGCGGGGAGGACACTTGTCGACCTGCGGGTTTAGGAATCGGAACAATGTTTTACATTCACTTTTGGTCGAGCCTAGAGCCTGTGGACCACTCGGGCGACGCCCGTGCCGGAATCGAGCCCGGTGCGTCCCCGCGCCGTGGCAGCCTCCGCCAGAACCCACCCCTAACCAGGGAAAACCGACTTTGGCTCACGGCGGGACGCGGGTCAGTCCTCGACCCATTCGAGCAGGTCGCCGGGCTGGCAGCCGAGGACTCGGCACATGGCTTCGAGGGTGCTGAACCGGACGGCCTTGGCGCGGCCGTTCTTGAGGACCGCCACGTTCGCCGGGGTGAGGCCGACGCGTTCGGCGAACTCGCCGACGCTCATCTTGCGTTTGGCCAGTTCGACGTCGATGCGCACGACGATCGGCATCAGATCACCGCTTCCATGTCGGTCCGCAGCGTGGTGGCCTGCCGCAGCAGGGCACGCATGACGACCATCAAGAGCCCCAGCACGGTCAGTCCCACCGACAGCAGGAACAGCAGCATCGGCACGCCGGGGTCGTCCGCGTTGACCGTGACGTAGGCCGACACGCCCACGAGCACCACCCACGCCGCGCCGATGGCCCAGACAATCCCGTCCACCCACCGCATCGACGCCTGGCTGAAGATGCGGTCGTTCTTGACCAGGGTGAGCAACTGCCAGGTGCACACGACGACCACTTGGACGCACAGCACCCAGAACACCGCCACCGCCGTCATCGGCCACCGCAGGTACGCCTGGTCCGGGGATTCGTGGGCCATGTGCGCGAACTGCCCGGGCAGCGACAAGGTCTGGAACACGACCAGGATCCCGAACAGCACCACCAAGAAGACTCTGAGCAGGGCAACAGCCCGACGCGTAGTGATCATACATCGAGTATCGCTAGCTACCTATCGAAAGTCAATCGACAGTTATCGCTCCGCGATCTAGGTGCGGCAGCAGCATCCGCAGCGCCCGAGCCCGGTGGGACAGCGCGTCCTTCTCCTCGGGGGCGAGTTCGGCCGAGGTCCGGTCGTGCCCGTCGGGAACGAAGATCGGGTCGTACCCGAAGCCGTTGCCCCCACGCGGCTCCCGAACCAGCCTGCCCCGCCACTCGGCGCGCAGGACGGTCTCGCCGCCGTCCGGCACGACATACGCCACCGTGCACACGAAGGCCGCGCCGCGCCGGTCGTCGGGAACGTCGGTGAGCTGCCCCAGGACCAGGTCCAGGTTGGCCTGGTCGTCGCCGTGGCGCCCCGCCCAGCGGGCGGAGAGGACGCCCGGCATCCCGTTGAGCGCGTCGACAGCCAGGCCGGAGTCGTCGGCGATGGACGGCAGGCCGGTCTCCCGGGCGGCGTCCCGCGCCTTGGCGAGGGCGTTCTCCTCGAACGTCGCCCCGGTCTCGGGGGCGTCGGGGAACTCCGGGACGTCGGCCAGGCCGACGATCTCGACCCCGGAGACGTTCGCCGCGGCCAGGATGCGGCGCAGCTCGGTGAGCTTCTTGGCGTTGCGGGTGGCGAGCAGGACGCGGGTCACTTGGCCGCCTTCGGCTCGGGAAGCTCCTTGGGGTACGGCAGGGCCAGCGCCTCGGCCTGCACGCGGTTGAGCTCGGCGCACCCGGCCAGGGCCATGTCCAGCATCCGGTCCAGAGTGGACCGGGCGAAGGTGGCGCCCTCGCCGGTGCCCTGGACCTCGATCAGCGTGCCCGCGTCGGTGGCGACCACGTTCATGTCGACCTCGGCGCGGACGTCTTCCTCGTACGGCAGGTCCAGCCGGACCCGGCCGCCGACGACGCCGACGCTGACCGCGGACACCGCGCACGACAGCGGCTGCGGGTCGGCCAGGCGGCCAGCGGCGGCGAGCCAGGTGACCGCGTCGGCCAGCGCCACGTAGGCCCCGGTGATGGCCGCGGTGCGGGTGCCGCCGTCGGCCTGGATGACGTCGCAGTCGAGGTGGATGGTGTTCTCGCCGAGGGCGGCCAGGTCGATGCACGCGCGCAGCGACCGGCCGATGAGCCTGCTGATCTCGTGCGTGCGGCCGCCGATGCGGCCCTTCACCGACTCGCGGTCGCCGCGGGTGTTGGTGGCCGAGGGCAGCATGGCGTACTCGGCGGTCACCCAGCCCAGCCCCGAGCCCTTGCGCCACCGGGGAACGCCCTCGGTCACGCTGGCCGCGCACAGCACCCGGGTGCCGCCGAACTCCACCATCACCGAGCCCGCGGGCCACAGCTGGTAGCCGCGGGTGATCTTGATGTCCCTGAGCTGGTCGTCGTTCCTGCCATCGCTTCTCACCACGACGGCCAGCCTAGATGTCGACCTCAGATCTCGTAGCGAGCGCCCTGCTCCACGCGGATCGTCTCCCCGCTGAACGCGGCCTCCGCCTCGGCCATGACGGCGTCGGCGTCGGTCCACGGCGGGATGTGGGTGACCAGCAGCCGCCGCGCGCCCGCGCTCTCGGCGAGCTCGCCCGCCTCGCGGCCGGACAGGTGCAGGTCGGGGATGACCGCTGCGCCGTGCGTCCAGGACGCCTCGGCCATCACCACGTCGGCGCCCTCGGCGAGCGCGGTGACCCCGGCGCTGACGCCCGTGTCACCGGTGTAGACGAAGGTGCGGCCAGCGTGGGTGATGCGGAAGCTGAACGACTCGCACGGGTGCGCGGCGGACGCGGCGACGACCTCGAACGGGCCGATGTGGAACTTCCCCACGGCGAGCGCGTGGTAGTCGTACACATCGGACAGGTCGGTGATCCGCCGGTCGGCCTCGTCGGTGGCGTAGGCGTTGATGAACCGCTGCGGCGCCTCGTGCGGGGCGTAGACCGGCAGCTTGTGCACCCGGGGGTCGCGCGGCGGCCGCGGGTGGTAGCGCCGGTACACGCTCAGCCCGGCGAAGTCCGCGCAGTGGTCGGCGTGCAGGTGCGAGAACAGCAGGGCGTCCAGCTCGAACGGGTCGCGGATCGCCTGCAGCGCGGCGAAGGTGCCGTTGCCGAGTTCGATGCCGAGCAGGAAGCCCTCGGCCTCCAGCAGATAGCCGGACGCGGGGGCGTTGGGTCCGGGGACACTCCCGGAGCAGCCGAGGACGGTCAGCAACACGGGGACAGACTGTCACAGCCGAGCCCGGAGCACGATCACCGATCTGCCGACGACGTCACGCTCGCCAGCTCAGGGCCGAGGAACCGGCGGGCGAGCCGGTGGAACGGCTCGGCCGCCCCGGTGGCGACGAACTCGTGCTTGGGCTCGGCTTCGGACTCGGCGAGCAAGCCGTTCTCGGTGAGCACCCGGAAGACGTCCTTGGCGCACTCTTCCGCGCTGGACACCAGGGTGGTCTCCGGCCCCATGACGACCTGCAGAACCCCTGTGAGCAGCGGATAGTGCGTGCAGCCGAGCACGACGGTGTCGACGTCGGCCTGTTGCAGCGGCTCAAGGTAGGTCTGCGCGAGACCCAGGATCTGCCGCCCTGAGGTGACCCCGCGCTCGACGAAATCGACGAACCTCGGGCACGCCGAACCGGTCACCGTGACCCCCGGCGCGGCGGCGAACGCGTCCTCATAGGCCCGCGACCGAATCGTTCCCGTGGTTCCGATCACGCCGACCCGCCCTGTCCGCGTTGCGGACACCGCACGCCGTACGGCAGGCACCACGACCTCCACGACGGGGATGTCGTACCGCTCCCGCGCGTCGCGCAGGCAGGCAGCCGACGCGGTGTTGCAGGCGATCACGAGCATCTTGACCCCACCGGCGACAAGATCGTCGGCGATGCCCAGCGCGTGCGCCCGGACCTCGGCGATCGGCAGCGGGCCGTACGGGCTGTTGCGGGTGTCGCCGACGTAGCGCAGCCGCTCGCGCGGAAGCTGGTCGAGGATCGACCGGGCGACGGTCAGCCCGCCGACCCCGGAGTCGAAGATCCCGATCGGGGCGTCAGGGTTCACGCGGCGAACCCGCCGGGCGCGGGTTTGGCCACCCGTTTGTCGCTCAGCGCCACCAGCCAGGCCGCGAGGACCCCGCCGAGCGCCCCGAACAGGTGCCCCTGCCAGGAGATGCGCGGGTCGCCCGGCAGCACGCTGAACAGCATCGTGCCCCAGTACAGCAGCAGCACGGCTGCGACGCCGAGTTGCCGCAGGCTGCGGTTGAACACGCCCCGGACCAGCAGGAACAGCAGCCAGCCGAAGCACAGCCCGGACGCGCCGACGGTCACCGCGCCACCGGAGCCGGTCAGCCAGACCCCGACCCCGCTCACCACCCAGATGGTCGCGGTGACGGCCGCCCACTGCCCGATCCCGTTGGCCATGGCCAGAAACGCGAACACCAGCAGCGGCACGGTGTTGGACACCAGGTGCCCCCACCCGTCGTGCAGCAGCGGCGCCCACAGAATCCCGTCGAGCCCGGCCACCGCACGCGGCAAGATCCCGTTCTGGTCCAGGCTGGCGGGCACGACGACGTCGACTAGCTCGACCAGGTACAGCAGCACGGCGAACACGCCGACCACCACCGCGGCCTGCCCCGGATTCGGCGGCAAGACCCGGCCACCACCGGGTTTGACGGGCGAGATGCTCACAGTGTCGAGGTTACGTGGGTTCGGCGGGCAGGGGGATCGGGCGAAACCCGGAGATCCCCCTTACTCGGCCAGGTCACCCGGCGCGGGGCAGGTCGTCGCCGAGGGCGACGTCGACCGCCAGTTGGGCGTGGAGGCGGGTGGTGGGAAAGACGGGGACGGGGCTGTCGGGCTGGGTGATGAGCAGTTCGATCTCGGTGCAGCCGAGGATGACGCCTTCCGCGCCGCGGTCGACCAGGCGGGCTATCACCTCGCGGTAGGACTGGCGGGAGGGTTCGCGGGTGACGCCGAGGACCAGTTCGTCGTAGATGACGCGGTGGACCAGGGCGCGGTCGTCGGGGTCGGGGACGAGGACGTCGAGGCCGTGCGCGGCGAGGCGGCCGGTGTAGAAGTCCTGCTCCATGGTGAACGCCGTGCCCAGCAGGCCGACGCGGGTCAGGCCCGCGCGTCGGACGGCGGTGGCGGTGGTGTCGGCCAGGTGCAGCAGGGGGACGCCGAGGTCGTCGGCGACCTTGTGCATGGTGTTGGTGCACAGCACGATCACCTCCGCGCCCGCGCGCACCAGAGCCTGGGCGGCGGCGCGCAGCACGGCGGCTGCCTCGTCCCACCGGCCGTCGGACTGCATCCGCTCGATCTCGGCGAAGTCGACCGAGTACAGCACGCAGTGCGCCGAGTGCGGCCCGCCCAGCCGCTCGCGGACGCGCTCGTTGACCACCCGGTAGTACTCGATGGACGATTCCCAGCTCATGCCGCCGAGCAGCCCGATCACCTTCACGCCGCGATCGTGCCGCAGCGGATGCGCCATGGTCATCCCTATTACATGATCGGCCCATGGACGTGGCGGTGCGCGTGGAAGCGGTGCTCGGCGAGGGGCCGACCTGGGACGTGCTTACCGGCACGCTGGTCTGGGTCGACATTCTCTCCTCAGAAGCACACCGCTACGACCCGGTGACCGGTAAGGACGAGGTCTTGGCGCTACCGCAGCACGTAGGCGCCGTGAAACCGCGGGCGGGCGGCGGGCTGGTGGCCAATCTGCGCGACGGTGTGGCGCTGCTGGAGCGGGACGGGTCACGGCGCTGGCTGGTCTACTGGGGCCGCGACGGCTACCGGGGCAACGACGCGGGCATCGACCCAGCCGGACGCCTCTGGGCGGGCACGACGGCGTACGGGACGGGCTCGGCGGCGGGCTGGCTGGCGTGTGTTGAACCGTCCGGCGCGGCCCGCGTCGCGCTTGACGACGTCCAGGTAAGCAACGGCATCGGCTGGAGCCCGGACGGCACGCGCCTCTACTTCATCGACTCCCCCACCAACCGCGTCGACGTCTTCGACTACGACGTGGCTACCGGCGACGCGGTAAACCGACGTCCTCTCTGCGCGGTAGCGGGGCCAGGCTCCCCCGACGGCCTCTGCGTGGACGCCGACGGCTGTGTCTGGGTCGCTCTATGGGACGGCAGCGCTATCCGCCGCTACACCCCCACCGGCGACCTGGACCGCGAGATCCAGGCGCCGGTGTCCCGCCCGACCGCGTGCTGCTTCGGCGGCCCCGACCTGACCGACCTCTACGTCACCACGGCCCGCCGGGGTCTTACCGAGGCCCAGCTATCCGAGCAGCCGTTAGCGGGTTCGGTTCTGGTCTTCCCCGGCGCGGGCACCGGCCATCCCACTACCGCGTTCGCGGGGTGATCACGCCTTCCTGAACAGGCTGTCAAGTGAGAACGGAAGCACGCAGCACCACGTCCACCCGGTAGTTCAGCTCCCGCACCGACGGCATGTCCCGATACCGCCGTCCGGCGATCCGCAACTGCCGCAGGGTCTCGGATATCCGGTCCGAACGCACAAGACCCAACGAGTCCAGTGCCTCATTCCCCAGGGCAACGGCGCGTTCAGGGTCGTCTCTGGCCATGGTGCAGTGGGCAAGGTTGGCCATGGCCAGGGTCTTACCCCGAGATCGCTTCTGTGGATAGCGTTCGATCGCGGCGCTGAGGCGTGCCTGCGCCCGGATGTGGTCGCCGCCGTTCACCGCGAGGTGCGACAGCGCCCGCCCGAGGTCGCGTTCCAGGTGAGCGGCCGTGTAATAGGAGATCCATTCCGGCTCGTCCCCGTTTCCAGCGGCGAAGTGGTCCTCGGCTTGCTGGACGGCAGCCAGACAGTCGGACTCGCGGCGCTTGCCGCTGAGGCCAAGCGCTCGGGCATGGCGGGTATGCATCACCGCTCGGGTGACGGGGGTCAGGCGGTCAGCCCGCACCAACGCCATCTCCGCCATGCTGAGAGCGTCGTCGGACCGCCCCTGGTGCACCGCCAGGTTGGCCAGGCCGGAGAGCCCCTTGGCGCGCATCGCCCAGTCGCCCGCCTCGGTGGCACAGCCGACCGCGAAACGAAAACAGCGCTCGGCCTGCGCGGCGGCACCCGCGTCGAAGCACATGCC
This sequence comes from Actinokineospora iranica, assembly GCF_900101685.1. GTDB lineage: Bacteria > Actinomycetota > Actinomycetes > Mycobacteriales > Pseudonocardiaceae > Actinokineospora > Actinokineospora iranica. The sequence continues at coordinate 81,442 of NZ_FMZZ01000016.1, read as the reverse complement.
CCCCGCGACGTCGGCGAGTTCGGCGACCGCCGAGAAAAGCTCGCACCGCACCGCGTCCAGGGAGAATCGGCCGTCAAGCAGGTCCGCCGAGGTGGAGAGCTGGGCGACCACGGCCTCGGACGACAGACCACCCACGAACCCGTTGTCCTGCTGAGCGAACGTGCGGGCGAGGGAGCGCACTTGGTCGACCTCCGCTTGACCGACGCGCCCTTGGGCGCTCCTGGCCGCGAAGTCGTTCAAGGGATCACTGAAAGCGAGGCCTGCGACCGAACCCGCCAAGACGCGCAGGAAGGCTTTGCGTTCCACGTCATCCCCTCCATCCACATGCCGAGGACCGCGCTCCACGGTAGCGGCCCTGGAACGGGTGCTGAAGAAGCCGAGTTCGGCGTCGGACTGGCGACGCAGCGCCAGGCGCAGCGCAGCGCGGTACTGCCGATTGGGCCACCGGTGCACTCCCCGTTCCAACTTGCCGATGTAGTCGGCATCCATCGCCCCCGGTTTGCCAGTCGCCTGCTCAACCCGGGTGTTGGCGGACTCGGCGAGCTGCCCCTGAGTCATCCCGACGGCTTCGCGGGCCGTCCGCAACAGACGATTGGGCTCCGGTGACACAGCTTCCCTCCGTGCAGGTTCAGTTTCGGAGAGTAGCGCTTGATGTGGATGTATCCGACCGTTGAGTGCCAATTCTCCGCACAAACCTCCGGGTTGACCCCTGACTCGCTGCCGTGACAAGCGACGTCTTGATCCACGCCTTGGCCTCTGTTCCGGCAATGGGCCGCCAGGACCAGGCTCGATCCCAAGACCATGAAGCCAAACCAGGAGTGGACCGGATGCCGCACGACACCATTGCCCAAGCCGATGCCCTGTCTTGTTTTCCCGAACTCAATGACCTTCCCGCCAACGGGAACCGGTGGGGTTTCCACTCGCTCAGCGAGCCAGGCGCCGTGTTCGGTGTCGCGGCCAGTCGCGCCCATCCGGACTACACCGACGCGGTCTTCGTCTTCGAGCATCGGCACGTGCTCGGAATACGGGTGGCGCCGGGCAGGGGTGGCGGGATCGTGTGGATGCGGCACGGCGATGGCATCGCCGAGATCGCCCGGGAGTTGGTGGAGGTTCCCGCGCCGGGCGAGCCGGGGGCACCGGGCTCGATCCTGCCCGTGGACGCGCTGATCGGCGACTACACCATCCTCGACCGTTGACCGGTCACGCCCAGAGGTGGTCGTCCAACCGCTCGGACGCCTCGTCAAGGGAACCGCTGTACGCGCCGGTCGACGTGTCTTCCAGCCCCTCGTCGGCCACGACGAAGAGTAGCCGGTAAGACTGCCCATTCAGAGCTATCTGAACCGGACCGTTTCGTCGTCCCATCCGATCAGCATCCTTTATCGACTGGGGAACGGCGGAAGGTTCACGATGGCGACCAGGACGAACTCCGGGCTCGGCTTCATCCTCAAAATCCTGGTGGCTGCCGCGCTGGCGTTCCTCGTGCTCAACGTGTTCGCACCGGGCTGCGGCGCGAAGTTCGGCTGCGGCCCGTCGTCCTGGCTGCCCAGCGCGCAGGCCGCCGATGAGCACTGCCCGTCCAGCGTCAAGGTAGCCGCCAGTGACAACCAGTGGGCAGCGGCACGATACGAGACGATCAAGGATCGGAAGCGCACCACCGGGCTGTCCTACGACGAGGACGGCACCGAGCACGTGTTCACCAGCGGGATAGACGGCGACGCGGAGAAAGCAGCCGCCATCCTCCAGAGCCAGGGGGCGCCAGCGGCCAAGGATGGTACCCATCCCGTTGCCACACACGTCGAGGTCAAGGTCGCCGCACGGATGCGCGACGGCAACGCCAAGGAAGCCGTCCTGATCACCAACAACACCGGAGGGACATGCTCCTACCAGCCGGGACAAGGCTTCGGGTGTCGCCAGGCATTGCCCATGGTGTTGCCGGGTGGAGCCGAACTGCACGTGTGGGATCCCGGAACCCGTAAGTTCGAGACGTTCGTCGGCAAGTAGAGGAGTAGTTACCGGATGACCGACCACATCGTCACTGGTCACGGCGGCTATAGCGCGGACCCGTTCATCGTGGCAACCCACGAAGCGCAGCGGCGCGCGCTGGTAGACGCGATGCTGCGCGATCCCGGGCTTGACGGTGTCGACGCCCGCAACCACTCGACGGCCTTCTTCTATGTCGCCGACCGGCCGATGTGGATCGTGGATGGGCCACCCGTGCGGAGGTGGCTCCGCGTCGGCTTCTACTACAAGTTCGGAGGCGCGGTGTTCGTTGACGAAACCGTGCCGGACGGCGCGGACTGGAGTTGGGCGGCGCTGCGGCCGAACCCGATCGAGGACCCGCCACCGATCTACTACGACCAGGAGACCGACACCTGGTTCCCCCCGGCCTCGGTCATGCCTCTGCGCGAACTGCACGACGTCGTCTTGGAATGGGTCGACACCGGCAAGCGGCCGACGTCTGTCGACTGGATGCCGATCAACCGCACCGCGTGGAGCCTGGACGGCAACGGCCAGATCGCCTGCGGGTGATGCGGCTGCCTGCGGATTCGTACCACGACGGTGGTGTTCAGGCCGTCTCCCAGACTGACGCGGGTGGGGCCACCGCGTGCTGTTTCGGCGGCCCCGACCTCTACGTCACCACGGCCCGCCGGGGTCTTGCCGAGGCCCAGCTATCCGAGCAGCCGTTAGCCGGTTCTGTCCTGGTCTTCCCCGGCGCGGGCGCAGGCCATCCCACTACCGCGTTCGCGGGGTGATCACGCCCAGAGGTGGCCGTCCAGGCGCTCGGACGCCTCGTCCAGGGAGCCGCTGTACGCGCCGGTCGACAGGTACTTCCAGCCCGCGTCGGCGACCACGAAGACCACGTCGCCCGATTCTCCGGTGCCCGCGACCTTCTCGGCGACCGCGAGGGCCGCGTGCAGGATGGCGCCGGTGGAGATGCCCGCGAAGATGCCTTCGGTCTCCAGCAGCTGCCGGGTCCTGCGCAGTGCGTCGTAAGAGCCGACCGAGTATCGGCCGGTGAGCACTTCCGGGTCGTACAGCTCCGGAACGAAGCCCTCGTCGAGGTTGCGCAGGCCGTAGACCAGTTCGCCGTAGCGGGGCTCCGCCGCGATGATCTGGATGTCCGGCTTCTGCTCACGCAGGTAGCGGCCCACGCCTACCAGGGTGCCGGTAGTGCCAAGGCCCGCCACGAAGTGCGTGATCGTGGGCAGGTCGCGCAGGATTTCCGGGCCGGTGCCGGTGTAGTGCGCCCTGGCGTTGTCCGGGTTGCCGTACTGGTAGAGCATCACCCAGTCCGGGTTCTGCTCGGCCAGCTCCTTGGCCCGGCGGACGGCCTCGTTCGAGCCGCCCGCCGCCGGGGAGAACACGATGCGCGCCCCGTAGGCCTGCAGAAGCTGCCTGCGTTCCTCGGAGGTGTTCTCCGGCATCACGCAGACCAGGCCGTAGCCCTTGAGCTTGGCGGCCATGGCCAGCGCGATCCCGGTGTTGCCCGAGGTGGGTTCCAGGATGGTCGCGCCCGGCATCAGCCGCCCGTCGCGCTCGGCGGCCTCGACCATGGCCAGCGCGGGCCGGTCCTTGATCGAGCCGGTCGGGTTGCGGTCCTCCAGCTTGGCCCACAGCCGGACGTTCTCCGATGGGGACAGCCTCGGCAGCCCCACCAGGGGGGTGTCGCCGAGCGCGTCCAAGAGCGAGTCGTACCGAGCCACGGGGCGGCCCTCCAAAGGGGGTTTTAGCGGGCGCCGCCTGCGACAGCGGGGAGGATGGTCACGTTGTCGCCGTCGGCGACCTTGGCGTCCAGGCCGCCCGCGAAGCGCACGTCCTCGTCGTTGACGTAGATGTTGACGAAGCGGTGCAGGGAGCCCTCCTTGACCAGGCGCGACTTGATGCCGCCGTGGTTGGCCTCCAGGTCGTCGATGATCTCGGCGACGGTGCTGCCCGCTGCGGGGACGCTCTTCTCGCCACCGGTGTGGGTGCGCAGGATGGTCGGGATGGAAACGGTGACGGCCATGGTGAACCTCCGGGTGTGCCAGTTCTACAGGGGTTGACGTGCGCGGGGACGCCGCTTATTCCGCCCCGCGCGGAAACTCACTGCTCGGGGACGTCGTCCGGGCCGGTGTGGGCGAACCGGTAGGACTCGACCACCTCGATGGGCTCTTCGGTGATGACGCCGTCGACGATCCCGAACGACCGGATCTCGTGCTTCTCGGGGTCGCGAGTGGACACCAGCACGTAGTGCGCGTTCGGCTCGGAGGCGTAAGAGACGTCCGTGCGCGACGGGTACGCCTCGGTGGCGGTGTGCGAGTGGTAGATGACCACCGGCACCTCGTCGTTGGCGTCCATCTCGCGGTAGAGCTTGAGCAGGTCGGCTGAGTCGAACTCGTAGAACGTGGGCGAGCGCGCCGCGTTCAGCATGGGGATGAACCGCTCCGGGCGGTCGGACCCCTCGGGGCCCGCGATCACGCCGCACGCCTCGTCGGGGTGGTCACGGCGGGCGTGGGCCACCATCGCGTCCACGAGGTCCCGGCGGATCTTCAGCACGGAACCCATCCTACTGGGTGGTTAGCGACCTCCCAGTAGGTGAGAGACCGCATGTGGGAGGCCGGTCACGCCCAGAAGTCGCGATACGCGCGCAGGCCGCCGACGGTGGTCGCGGCGAGCACGCCCCGCGCGACCGCCCTGGCGAAGACGTCCGCGGCAGCAGCGTAGAGGTCGTCCAGGTCGGCCGCCCCGGTGACCGGGTGGACCCCGGTGGCAGCGGCGAAGACGGTGTCGCCGTCGAACAGGGAGTGGGCGGGCCGGAGCGCGCGGGCCAGGCCGTCCTGGGCGGCCATGGCGAGGCGGCGGCACTCGGCCTTGTCCAGCGCGGCGTCCACGGCGACGACGCCGACGGTGGTGTTCAGGTCGGATCTGAGGGGGACATCGATGTCGGCGGCGTATCCGGCGGCGGGCGGGAACTCGTCGGCCAGGCCGATGTCCGCGGCCCACAGCCCGCCGGTGGACAGGTCGACCGCTTCCCCGCGCGCGTTGACCACGGCCAACGCGCCCAAGGTGACGGGTCCCACCCGGATGCTGGCGGTGCCGACCCCGCCCTTGAGCGATCCGGCGCGGGCGCCCGCCCCGGCCCCGACGCTGCCCTCGTCTACCGGTCCGTCGGTAGCCCTCTCGCAGGCGAGGTAGCCGAACTCCGCGTCCGGCCGGTTGCCCCAAGAGCTGCGCGGTAAGTCGAAGACGACGGCGGCGGGCACGATCGGCACGACCTCGTGCGGCTCGTCGCCCACCCGGAAACCGCGGCCGCGCTCGCCGAGCCAGCGGGTGACCCCGTCGGCCGCCGCGAGCCCGTAAGCGCTGCCACCGGACAGGCAGACGGCGTCGACCCTGCGCACCAGGTTCTCCGGGGCGAGCAGGTCGGTCTCCCGGGTGCCCGGCGCCCCGCCACGGCCTTCGACCCCGCCTACCGTGCCCTCGGGAAGCAGGACCACGGTCGTCCCGGTGGCCCAGCCGTCGCCGAGACGGTGGTGGTGCCCGACCCGGACGCCCGCGACGTCCGTGATGGCGTTATGCGTCATCCCCGCGCGTCATTCCCGTGCGCCTCTATTCCGCGGTAAGCGCTTGGACCATCGACTCTTGCACCCAGGTCAGCCAGTGGTAAACCGCCAGGTGGGGGCTGCGCGGGTCGTCCTCGGGCAGCTCGTCGGGCATGTCCTCGGTGACCTCGATCGCGGTCCCGAGCGCGAGCCGCACGTCGTTGAGCGCGGACAGCCACGCCTCGGCCTGCTCCAGCGACAGCCGGATGCCGCCGCCGTACATCGGGCAGGTCTCCATGACCACGCCCGCCACCCCGGTCTTGAGGTCGAGCAGGGTGGGCTCGTGCAGCGAGCGCAGCACCGCGGCCGAGTCGAGGTCGGCCTTGCTGGGGTTGTCGTCGTCAAGCCGGTGGAAGTCGGGCAGCAGCCGCGACAGGATCGGGTCGTCCGGCGAGGTCGACGGCCCGGTGCGGATGCCGGTCAGCTCGGCCAGCTCGTCCTGCGGAGCCTCTTCGATGCGGGCGCGCAGCATGTCGTCGATCTGCGACACCAGACCGCGTAACACCGCGGCCTCCTGCCTATCGATGTCGGCGTAGACCTTGTCGCCCTTGCGCTTCCACGGTTTCACGAGGTGTGTTCCATCGTCGCCCAGAGGCCTGCCGCGTGCAGCTTCGCGACATCCGCCTCCACCTTCTCCTTGGAGCCCGACGACACGATGGCCTTGCCCTCGTGATGGACGTCGAGCATGAGCTTGGTCGCCTTGTCGCGGCTGTATCCGAACAGCTTCTGGAAGACGTAGGTCACGTACGACATCAGGTTGACCGGGTCGTTCCAGACGACCGTCTGCCACGGTCTGTCCTCGGACACGATCTCGGCACCGGCAGGGGTGGCCTGCGTCTGCTCCATGTCGACGGCTGCGGTCATGTGTCAATGGTGGCATGACCGGATTCGACCGGTACGGCGGATCTTCATTCGTTCGGAGTACGACTTTCCCCGATCGCGCCGCCGAGTGGTCAAGAGCCGCCGCCTAGGCTCACCGACCATGGCCGTGAACCTCTCCAGCGCCGCGCCGACGCCGAGCACCGCGCTGCTGACCGACCACTACGAACTGACGATGCTGGCAGCGGCCCTGAGCGACGGCACAGGCGAGCGCTCGTGCGTGTTCGAGACCTTCACCAGGCGGCTGCCCGACGGCAGGCGCTACGGGGTGGTCGGCGGGACACAGCGGGTACTCGACGCGATCGCGGAGTTCCGGTTCGGCGCCGCCGAGATCCACCACTTGCGCGACACCCGAGTGGTGGACGAGGCCACGCTGTCCTGGTTGGCCGACTACCGGTTCCAGGGCGACGTAGACGGCTACCCGGAAGGCGAGCTGTACTTCCCCGGGTCCCCGGTCCTGACCGTGCGCGGCACGTTCGCCGACGCGGTGGTCTTGGAGACCCTGGTGCTGTCGATCCTCAACCACGACAGCGCGATCGTCTCGGCGGGCGCGCGGATGGCGAGCGCGGCCAACGGCCGCCCGATCATCGAGATGGGCTCCCGCCGCACGCACGAGCGCGCCGCGGTCGCCTCGGCGCGGGCCGCTTACCTGGCCGGGTTCGCCACGACGTCCAATCTGGAGTCCGGCCGCACGTTCGCCATCCCCACCGCGGGCACCTGCGCGCACGCGTTCACCCTGCTGCACGACAGCGAGCGGGCCGCGTTCGAGGCGCAGGTGGCCGCTCTCGGCCCGGACACGACGCTGCTGGTCGACACCTACGACATCACCCACGGCATCGAGACCGCCATCGAGGTCGCGGGCACCGGGCTCGGCGCGATCCGCATCGACTCCGGCGACGTTGGCGTGCTCGCCCGCCAGGCCCGCGAGCAGCTCGACAAGCTCGGCGCGATCCAGACCCGGATCGTGGTGTCCGGCGACCTCGACGAGTACGCCATCGCCGCGCTGCGCGCCGAGCCGGTCGACGCGTACGGGGTGGGGACGTCGCTGGTGACCGGCTCGGGCGCGCCTACCGCGGGCATGGTCTACAAGCTCGTGGAGGTCGACGGGCGCCCGGTGGCCAAGCGCAGCTCGCACAAGGAGTCCCGCGGCGGGCGGAAGCTGGCGCTGCGCAGGCACAAGCCGACCGGCACCGCTCTCGAAGAGGTGGTCTACCTGGCCGACGCGCCCGCCCCTGAGCGCGGAGAGCATGACCGGGAGCTGCAAATCCCTCTTATGCGTAAGGGGCAACCTGTGTCCGGGCTGCCCAATCTGGAGGAAAGTAGGCAGCGGGTCCGTCAGGGCCTGGTAAGCCTGCCGTGGGAGGGACTCAAGCTCTCCGCGGGCGAGCCCGCCATCCCGACCGTCTACCCGCACCAGGAGCAGGCATGACCAACCGGACCGCGTTAATCGTGGTGGACGTCCAAGTCGACTTCTGCGAGGGCGGCTCGCTGGCCGTCACCGGCGGCGCCAAGGTCGCGGCCGCGATCAGCGAGCACATGGCCGCGACCCGGTACGACCACGTGGTCGCCACCCGCGACTTCCACATCGACCCCGGCCCGCACTTCAGCGACACCCCGGACTACGTCGACTCCTGGCCCGTGCACTGCGTGGTCGACACGGCGGGCGCCGCGTTCCACCCGGCGCTGGACGTGGCCCCGATCGGCGCGGTGTTCTCCAAGGGCGCCTACACCGCGGCCTACTCCGGCTTCGAGGGCGTCGGCCCCGACGGGCTGTCGCTGGCCGACTGGCTGCGCGCCCGCGACGTCGCCAAGGTCGACGTCGCGGGAATCGCCACCGATCACTGCGTGCGGGCCACCGCGTTCGACGCCGCCGCGGCCGGGTTCGCCACGACCGTGCTGCTCGACCTGACCGCCGGGGTGTCCGCGCCCACGGTGGAGACCGCGCTGGCGCGGCTGCGGGAGGCCGAGGTCGCGCTGGTCGGCACGCCGAACGTGGGCTGACGCAGCAGCCGCTCCAGGGCCGCGCACACCCGCTGGGCGGCGCGGCCGTCGCCGAACGGGTTGCGGTCGGCGGGCACCCGCATTCCCGAGGTGAGCACCCGCTCGGCCGCGTCGAGCAGGCGGGCGGCGTCGGTGCCCACCAGCCACGCGCAGCCCGCCCGCACCGCCTCCATCCGCTCGGTGGTCTCGCGGGCCACCAGCACCGGCACGCCGAAGCTGGGGGCTTCCTCCTGGATGCCGCCGGAGTCGGTGACGACCAGCGCGGCCTGGCGCAACGCGCGCACCAGGTCGGAGTAGTCCAGCGGCTCGGTGATCGCGATCCGGGGGTGGCCGCCGAGCGCCCGGACGACCTGGCCCTGGACGTCCGGGTTCGGGTGCGCGGGCAGCAAGACCAGCACGTCCAGGTACCGGTCGGCCACGGCGCGCACCGCCCGCAGCACCTCGTCCAGCGGCGCGCCCCACGACTCCCTGCGGTGCACGGTGACCAGGACGAGCCTGCCGCCGCCTGCCTCGACGGTCCGCTCTGCCGCGGCCAGCGCCGGGCTCACCGGGGGCAGTCCCGCCGCGGCGATGTGCAGCACCGCGTCCACGACGGTGTTGCCGGTGACGGCGATGGCCTCGTCCGGCACCGCCTCCGCCCGCAGCGCGGCCGCCGCGGCGGGCGTCGGGGCCAGGTGCAGCGCCGCCACCCGGGCGACCATCTGCCGGTTGCCCTCTTCCGGGAACGGGGCCGTCAGGTCGCCGGTGCGCAGCCCGGCCTCCAGGTGCGCAACCGGGATGCCCCGCCAGAACGCGGCGAGCGCGCCCGCCAGCGTCGTCGTGGTGTCGCCCTGGACGAGGACCGCGCGTGGCGCCCGTCGCTCCAGGACGGCGTCGAGGGCGGGCAGCAAGGCGGACACGAACTCCGCCTGGCCGCCCGCGTGGCGGCGCACCGACAGCGTCTCCCGCGGCGCCAGCCCGAACGGGGCCAGCGCCTGCTCGACCATCCCCGGGTGCTGTCCGCTGTGGACGATCACCGGCCGCAGCGTGGGGTGCCCGGCGAGGGCGAGCGCGACCGGAGCCGCCTTGACCGCCTCCGGCCTGGTGCCTACCAGCATGAGGACTTCGTCGTGCACAGCCGCCTCTCCCAACATAAGAGCTTTCGTTCCGCGTGGTTGTCGGGCGTGTCCTATTCGGCGCGCGGCAGTCCGCGCCCGCGCCTGCTCGCGTGCAGCAGCAGGGCCCCGGCGATGAGCAGCGCGATGGCCAGCGCCACCCACCACCCGATGTCGGAACCGGTCGCCGCGAGGCCCGCGCCGCCGCCGATCGCTCCCCCTGTCGGCTGTCGGTACATCTCAGACCACCGCCCGGTGGCGCCTGCGGACGACGACGCCGACCGGCACCGCCGCGAGCGTGAGCAGACCGAGCCCGAGCCAGAGCCCCAGGCCGCTCGCCAGCGGGATCGGCGGGCAGGGCAGGCCGCAGGTGGCGCGGCCCAGGATGATGTCGCCCGAGCCGAGTTCCGGCGTGAGCCGCAGGTGGACGCCGTTGATGGTGAGGCTGCCGTCGTCGTTGTGGATCTGCTCGTTGAACACGACCGACACCAGCGACGCCGGGATCGGGCCGGGCGGCGCGGCGAGCGTGGTGTTCGGTTCGGGGTTCGCCGCGACGGACACGCCGGGGAGCGCGACGTGCGTCAGGGACGTCGCGCCGGTCGTGCCGGACTGGGTGGCGTCGCAGACGACCTTGACCGCGCCGATCTTGCCGAGCTGGCCCAGGATGAGGCGCACGTCGGTCAGGCTCGCCTCGGCGTGCACCGCCCCGGTGGCGTCGTCGCGGGCGGCCCCGCTGCTTACCAGCCCGGTGGTGAGCACGCCGGGAGCCGTGACCGTCGCGTGCCGGGCGGTGACCGGGCCGTCCGCGGCGCTGGCGGCCAGCGGGCCGAGGTCGAGCGAGGGTCCATGATGGACTCGCACGCTGACGTCCGCCGCGTACGCCGACGAGTCTCCTGGCTCGGCGGACGCGGGCACGGCACCGGTCACCAACGCGGTGGCCACGACGACGCCGCCGAGGCAGACATGGCGCACCCATCGCTTACGCATAGGTTCCTCCAAACGAATCAGCACTGCCCCCGACCGTTGACCAGCTTGGGGGCACGCGCGCCGAACCGCTCCCGATCCGGGCGCTGACACGGAACTCTTAACCGATCGTGTCGATTGGACTGTCGAAACTGGAGTGTCACGGGCGGCGCTCTGACCGCCCGCGCCCGGACGGCAGGGCGAAGACCACCCCATTCAGCGATCGCGCGCATTGCCGGTCCCGCCGATGATCCTGCTGGACTGGCGGACTGAGGGAGGCGACGGTGGTGTCAGCCGAATCGCCGTCCCGGACCACGGCGAGCACCCGGCTCCTGGTCGGCGCGCTCGCCGCGCTCGCTGTGGCGCTGGTTATCGGGAACCGGGTCTACCGGGCCGCGGAGATGTTCCTGGCCAGCGCGATCTTGCGGCTGATGACCTCGTCGGGAGTGCACCTGGCCGCCGAGCGCCAGTCCGTCTACTTCGGACTGGGGACCGACCACGCGTTCGGGCTGCGGATGAGCCCCGAGTGCACCTCGGCGTTCCTCATGCTGCCGATGCTCGTCGTCGGCGCCGCGATGATCACGCTGCGGCCTCGGGTCAGCAAGCGGGTGCTGACGGCCCTGGCTTTCGCAGGCCTCGCCGTGATCGTGGTGAACCAGCTCCGCATCCTCACCCTGGTCGGCCTGGTGGGCTGGCTGGGCGCGGACCGCGGCTACTACTGGGGCCACACGCTGCTCGGGTCGATGGTCAGCGTGCTCGGCGGCGCCGCGGCGCTGGTGTCGTTCGTGTGGCTGTCCACCCGCGACCCTAAGGCGGTCCCGTGAACGAGCTTGCGAGCGAACAGTCGACACAGCGCGTGGGCGCGCGAGGCCACCGGCCATGCGAGGTGGGCTGGTGAGGCTGTCGCTGCTGATGGGGTTCACCCAGGCGCTCGCGCTCACCATGAGCGTCGCCTTCCTGACCTACGTCTGCCTGATCGTGGTGCCCTACCTGCGCCGCCGCCGAGCCGAACCGGGCGACCCGGACCGGTTCGACTGGCACTTCTTCGTGCCATGCCGCGACGAGGAAGCCGTCATCGGCGGCACGGTCCGCTACCTGCGCGAGCACTTCCCGCGCGCCCACGTGTGGGTGATCGACGACGCCTCCGAGGACGGCACCGCCAGCGTCGTCACGGGGCTGCGCGGCCCCCGCCACGGCGGCGACCGCCGCCTGCACCTGATCAGCCGCCGCAGGCCGGACGCGCGCACCGGCAAGGGCGAGGCGCTGAACTCGGCCTACCGCGCGCTGAAGGAGTGGCTGGGCAGGCACACCGATCCCAGCCGTGTGGTCGTGGTCGTGGTCGACGCCGACGGCAGACCCGCGCCTGACTGCCTGTCGGTCTGCGCCGCCGACCACCTCTTCGGTGATCCGCGCATCGGCGCGGTGCAGATCGACGTGCGGATGATCAACCGGGGCGTCCCGCCGCCCGGGGGCGGCCGCGTGCGGCGCGCGTTCGGCTTGGCCATGGTCCGGATGCAGGACCTGGAGTTCCGCGGGGCCATCGCGGCCATCCAGCTCTCCCGCGGCCACACGGGCACGATCGCGATGGGCGGCAACGGCCAGTTCACCCGCCTGTCCGCGCTGGACTCCATCGCCGAGGCCCGCGGCCCGTGGCGCGGGGCGCTGCTGGAGGACTTCGAGCTGGGCGTCCACCTGCTCACCGAGGGCTGGAAGACCGGTTTCACCATGGACACCCACGTCGACCAGGAAGGGCTCTACAGCCTGCGGCGGTTCCTGGCCCAGCGCACCCGCTGGGGGCAGGGCACCATGCAGTGCTCCCGGTACCTCCGCCGCATCTGGGACTCCCGCTACCTGTCCACTCTCGGCGCCGCCGAGATGCTCTATTACCTGGCGCAGCCCTGGATGCAGCTACTCGGCACCGTGGTCTACCCGATGCCGTTCATCCTGCTGGCGTTCCGCACCGCGACCGAGCCCGGTGAGGTGTGCACCTGGTTCTTCACCGACGGCGCCTGGGTCCTGTTCGTCGTGTACGGATCGTTCGGCCTGCTCCCGTTCGTCATCTGGGGGCCGATCTACCGGAAACGGTGCGAGCCTTCCACCAGCTTCCCGCGCGCGCTCGCATACGGATTCGCCTACGCGCTCTACATCTACACCTTCTACATAACCTCTTGGCGGGCCGCGATCCGGCTTCTCCGCGGCCACAACGGGTGGACGAAGACCCGGAGAAACACCGAACCCGCCTTCTGAGCCCCGCCTACCGTCCACCTGACAGCCGACACGGCCGACCGCTGGGCCGGGCTGACGGACCCCACCGGTACCGTCTTCGCTGTGCCGGACACCCTCCCTTCGCTGCGCGACCTGCTCGCCACCGCGGTCGCCGCGGTGGGCGGGGCGGAGCGGCCGGGCCAGGTCGAGATGGCCGAGGCGGTGCACGACGCCATCCGCACCGGCGATCACCTGGCCGTCCAGGCGGGCACCGGCACCGGGAAGTCGCTGGCCTACCTGGTCCCGGCGGTGCGGCACGCGGTGGAGAAGAACAAGACGGTGGTCATCTCCACGGCCACGATCGCGCTGCAACGGCAGCTGGTCGACCGCGACCTGCCCCGGCTGGCGAAAGCGCTTGCCAAGTCGCTGCGCCGCACCCCGACGTTCGCCATCCTCAAGGGCAGGCGCAACTACCTGTGCCTGCACAGGCTCGACGGCGGCCCCCAAGAGGACCCCGACGACCAGGTCTTGTTCGACCCGTTCGCGGTGTCCCGGCTCGGCCGCGAGGTCACCCGCCTGCGCGAGTGGGCGAGCGACACCGAGGCGGGCGACCGGGACGAACTGGTGCCCGGCGTGTCCGACCAGTCGTGGCGGCAGGTGTCGGTCTCGGCCCGCGAGTGCCTGGGGGTTTCCCGCTGCCCGGTCGGCACCGACTGCTTCGCCGAGCGCGCCAGGGCGGAGGCGGGCCGCGCGGACGTCGTGGTCACCAACCACGCGCTGCTGGCCATCGACGCCCTCGGCAGCGCCCAGGTGCTGCCCGAGCACGACGTGGTGATCATCGACGAGGCGCACGACCTGGTCGACCGGGTCACCTCGGCTGCCACCGACGAGCTTTCCGCGACCTCGGTGGCCATCGCCGCGCGCCGGGTCGGCCGGATCATCGAGGAAGACACCGCCGACCGGCTCACCGAAGCGGGCGAAGGCCTGGCGATGGTGCTGGAGGACGTGCAGGCGGGCAGGCTCGACACGCTGCCCGAGCCGATCCGGATCACCCTGACCGCGATCCGCGACGCCGCCCACAACTGCGTCAGCGCCCTCGGTCCCGAGCGCCAGGGCGACATCGAGGCCGCGACCGCGCGCAAGCTCGCGATCTCGGTCCTCGAAGAGGTCCACGACACGGCCGTGCGGGTGCTGGAGTCGTTCGGGTCCGACGTCGCCGCCCGCCGCGACGTCGTGTGGGTCACCGGCGACTACGGCTCAGGCACCCCGCGCCCGCCGACGCTGCGGGTGGCCCCGCTGGGCGTGGCCGGGCTGCTGCGCGAGCGCCTGTTCGGCGCGAACACGACGGTCCTGACCTCGGCGACGCTCACCCTGGGCGGCACGTTCGACGCGCTGGCCAAGCAGTGGGGTCTGCCCGGCAGCCAGCGCGCCGGGGTGAAGGCCGACGGCGCGGCCACCGACAAGGAGGCGCCGTCCGACGACGACACCATCCGGTGGCGCGGCCTCGACGTCGGCTCCCCGTTCGACCACGGCCGCGCGGGCATCCTCTACACCGCCCCCCACTTGCCGCCCCCAGGTCGGGATGGCCTGCCCTCGGCCTATTTGGACGAGCTGCGCGAGCTGGTCGAGGCGGCGGGCGGCCGGACACTGGGCCTGTTCTCCTCGATGCGCGCGGCCAAGCAGGCCACCGCGGCGCTGCGGGAAAAGCTGGACCAGGAAATCCTGTGCCAGGGCGAGGACTCGACGTCGCTGCTGGTCAAGAAGTTCGCCGAGAACCCGGCGACGTGCCTGTTCGGCACCCTGTCGCTGTGGCAGGGGGTGGATGTGCCCGGCCCGGCGCTGTCGCTGGTGATCATGGACCGCATCCCGTTCCCCCGCCCGGACGACCCGCTCGCCTCCGCCCGCCAACGCGCCGTCGAGGCCCGCGGCGGCAACGGCTTCCTCACCGTGGCCGCCACCCACGCGGCCCTCCTGCTCGCCCAAGGCGCGGGCAGGCTCCTGCGGTCGACCAACGACCGCGGCGTCGTGGCCATCCTCGACCCCCGGCTGGCCACCGCCCGCTACGGCGGTTTCCTGCGCGCCTCACTGCCGCCCTTCTGGCCGACGACGGACCCCGAAGTGGTCCGCGCCGCCCTCCGCAGACTCGACGCCGCCGCCACACCCTGAGCATCCCCCCAGTTGAACGGTTCCACCCACGGAGGTCGCGTGTCAGGCAATTCCGGCATCACAGTCGACGACGACGGCGTCCGGCGCCTCCTGGCTGACGGCAACGAGGAAACCGTGTCCTGGGCTGACCTGGCCGAAGTCGCCATCCGGACCACCCCGGAAGGACCGTGGAAAGAGGACGTGTTCTTCCTGCTGATGAAGCAGGGCGGCGGCGGCTGCGCCGTCCCGGCTGGCGACCCTTCCGCCGATGAGCTGATGGCTCGGCTCCAGTCTCTGCCCAACTTCGACAACGACGCGTTTGTCGAAGCCATGACCACCACCGAGGACGGCCTCTTCGTCGTCTGGCAGCGCTGACTCTGGGGTTTGCTCGGTGGGGTGGCTGGCTTAGGTCTGTCTGCTCGATGGGGTGGAGTGCCCGGCAACGTTAGGTGCGGTTGGCAGGAGGGCTGAGTTTCTTCGGCTTGTCCAGGTTCAGGGCCACTGGGCGAGGATGGTGACCGTTCCGGGGGCGACCTCGGTGAAACCCGCGTCGCGGACCGCGACCACGGTGTGGGTGCGCCAGGCCAGGTCGGGGTCGGCGCCGGGGTGCAGGGCAGCCCACCGCTCGGCCGTGGGAGTGCGGACAGCGCAGCGGAAGTCGCGGGTGGACCAAGCGCGCAAGCGGTCGTGTTGGCCGGAAGCGTGCAAGAGGGCCGCCAAGAGCATGGTGGCGTGACCGACTTGGGCCGCCGCCTTCCCTGCCGTCATCGGGACGTGGGGATTGCACCAGAGCACCGGGGTGTCGGCGGGAACAGGGCCGGGTTCGTCGTCGGGAAGCTCGCTGCCGGAGATCTGGAGCCGGGAGACCTCGCGGGGAGCGGCGGCCACGCGGCCGGGGACCAGGGCGCGGGCGGCGGCTCCGTCGACCTCGACTGTCACGCCGGGCAGCTCCTGGACCGCCGCCCAGTGCGCGCCCCTGGCGCGGCGGGAGACCTTGCGGATACGGCCGCGCACCCAGGTGTCCACCTCCTCGTGCCATGGGCCCTCGGGTTCGGCTCTCGGGTCCAGGCAGACCGCGATCGCCGCGGCGGCCGCGGCTTCCAGCAGTGGGGTCCGCGCGGGAAGTGGATCGCGGTCTATGCGCAGAACGACCGGCATCGCGCGGACGTTCTCCGGGTCTTCGCCCGCTGTGTCGTTAGTGGCTTCCGGGGGGAGGCTCAGCCAGGTGGCGTAGCGGGCCGCCAACGGGTCCAGGATGCTCACAGGCGTTCCAGCTCCATGCCGTCGGCCGCGTCGGCTGCCTCCACTTCGGCGCGGGTGACGCCGAGGACGAACAGGACGACGTCGAGGTAGGGGTGGGACAGGGCGGTGTCGGCCACCTCGCGGAGGGCGGGTTTGGCGTTGAAGGCGATGCCCAGGCCCGCGGTGGAGAGCATGTCGATGTCGTTCGCGCCGTCGCCGACGGCTACGCACTGGGCCAGGGGGATCTCGTAGTCGTCGGCGAAGCGGCGGAGGGCGACGGCCTTGCCCTCGCGGTCCACGACGTCGCCGATGACGCGGCCGGTGAGGACGCCGTCGATGACTTCCAGGGTGTTCGCGGCGTGGAAGTCGAGGCCGAGTTCGTCCACCAGGCGGTCGATGACCGTGGTGAAGCCGCCGGAGACGACGCCGCAGCGGAAGCCGAGGCGCTTGAGGGTGCGGACCGTGGTGCGGGCACCGGGGGTGAGTTCCAGCGCGTCGGCGACCTCGTCGAGCACCGTCGCGGGCAGACCGGCGAGTTGCTTGACGCGGCGGTGCAGGGACTCGGTGAAGTCGATCTCGCCGCGCATGGCGGCCTCGGTGATCTCGCGGACCTGCTGCTCGCAGCCCGCCTTGGCCGCCAGCATCTCGATGACCTCGCCCTGGATCAGAGTCGAGTCGACGTCGAAGACGATGAGGCGCTTCGCGCGCCGGGACAGCGAGTCGCGCTCCACGGCGATGTCGAGGCCGACCCTTACCGACAGCTCGGCCAGCGCGGACCGCAGGGCCGCGTCGGCGACGGGGGTGTCCTGCGGCACGGAAACCCGCAGCTCCAGCCCGGTCACCGGGTAGTCGGCGACGCGGCGGATGGCGTCGATGTTCACCTCAAGCGCGGCGAGCCTGCGGGCGACCTCGCCGAACGCGCGGGCGGTGACCGGCCTGCCGAGGACCACGAGCACGTGCGACGACCCGGTCCTGGTCTGCTGCGGGTCGACACCGACCTCCACGTCCACCCGCATGGACACCGTCGCCATGGCCTGCTCGACGGTCTCCTGGAGTTCCTCCGCGTCGTGGTCGGTGGCGACGAGCGCCCCGAGCACAAGCTGCCCCCGGATGACGACCTGCTCGACGTCGAGGATCTCGACGCCGTGCCGGGTCAGCACCGCGAACAGCACCGACGACACCCCGGGCTTGTCCGGGCCGGTCACGGTGATCAGGACGGGCGTGTGCTGGGCGCCAGGTGTTGCGGACACGATCCGATGTCTCCCAGGACAGGGCAGACCCGTGACCGCGAGGTCCGAGGCTGCGTTGGGGTGGCAGGCGGTGAGCGTCCCCAAGTCGGCCTGGGGATCGTCAAGGGCGCAGCGTCGAGCCCGGACAGCGGACTGCGGGTGGCGCGAAGGCCGTCACCGGTCTCCGATCCACCCGCAGTCGTTCTCGCGTTCAATACCGACCAATCAGGTCAGTTGGGCAACTTGGGGTCGCCCTTGGAGATCTCGTCGGGGTTCATCTTCTCGGCGAGGATCTCCGACGGGGCGGGCGGCTGGCCGTGGCTGCCGCCCATCAGGCCGACGTACTTGTCCGCGTGTCCCTGTTCGACCATGTGCGGATAGTGCAGGTCGAAGGCGGGGCGCTCGGACCGGATGCGCGGCAGCTCGGTGAAGTTGTGCCGCGGCGGGGGCGAACTCGTGGCCCACTCCAGCGAGTTGCCGTAACCCCACGGGTCGTCGGCGGTGACGATCTCGCCGTAGCGGTAGCTCTTGAACACGTTCCAGATGAACGGCAGCGTCGACGCGCCCAGGATGTAGGCACCGATGGTGGAGACCATGTTCAGCTCGGTGAAGCCGTCGCTGGCCAGGTAGTCGGCGTAGCGGCGGGGCATCCCCTCGTTGCCCAGCCAGTGCTGGACGAGGAACGTGCCGTGGAAGCCGATGAACGTGGTCCAGAAGTGCAGCTTGCCCAGCGGCTCGTCCAGGAACCGGCCGGTGATCTTCGGGAACCAGAAGTAGATGCCAGCGAACGTCGCGAACACGATCGTGCCGTAGAGCACGTAGTGGAAGTGCGCGACGACGAAGTACGTGTCGGACACGTGGAAGTCGATCGCGGGCGCGGCGAGCAGCACGCCGGTCAGGCCGCCGAAGAGGAACGTGACCAGGAAGCCGACGCTGAACAGCATCGGCGTCTCGAAGGTCAGCTGCCCCTTCCACATGGTGCCGATCCAGTTGAAGAACTTCACACCGGTCGGGACCGCGATGAGGAAGGTCATGAAGGAGAAGAACGGCAGCAGCACCGCGCCGGTGGCGTACATGTGGTGCGCCCACACCGTCACCGACAGCGCGGCGATGCCCAGGGTCGCGTAGATCAGGCCGCGGTAGCCGAACAGCGGTTTGCGGCTGAACACCGGGAAGATCTCCGACACGATGCCGAAGAACGGCAGCGCGACGATGTAGACCTCGGGGTGCCCGAAGAACCAGAACAGGTGCTGCCAGAGGATGACGCCGCCGTTGGCGGGGTCGAACACGTGCGCCCCGAGCTGGCGGTCGGCGAGCAGGCCGAACAGCGCCGCGGTGAGGATCGGGAACGCGAGCAGCACCAGCAGGCTGGTGATGAGGATGTTCCAGGTGAAGATCGGCATCCGGAACATGGTCATGCCGGGCGCGCGCAGGCACACGATCGTGGTGAGCATGTTGACCGCGCCCAGGATGGTGCCCAGACCACCGACAGCCAGGCCCGTGATCCACAGATCCGCGCCGACGCCCGGAGAGTGGATCTTGTCCGACAGCGGCGTGTAGGCGAACCAGCCGAAGTCGGCCGCGCCGCCCGGGGTGAGGAACCCGGTCATCACGATGATGCCGCCGAACAGGTACAGCCAGTACGAGAAGGCGTTGAGGCGCGGGAACGCCACGTCCGGCGAGCCGATCTGCAGCGGCAGGATGAAGTTCGCGAAGCCGAACAGGATCGGCGTCGCGTACAGCAGCAGCATGACCGTGCCGTGCATGGTGAACAGCTGGTTGTACTGCTCCTGCGACAGGAACTGCTGCCCGGGGACGGCCAGCTCGCTGCGGATCAGCATGGCCATCGCGCCGCCCACCATGAAGAAGGCGAACGACGTGACCAGGTACATGATGCCGATTTGCTTGTGGTCCGTCGTGCGGAACAGCCGCAGCAGGTACGAACCCTTGGCCGTCTCGCGGGCCGGATACGGCCGCGTGGCGATCGGCTGCGGGGCTACTGCCGTCACTCCTGCCTCCTGCACTCCGTCGTGGTGGGATGACTCGGGTCAAACGTGAGTCGATTGCCCGACTCACGGGGGATCGTAGCCCGCCCAAACCGGCGTGGCGCGGGTGGGCGGGGTGTGCTGTGGATAACTCGCTCCGCGGCGGTTGCGCAGCTCACACCGGCAGCACCGCGTATTGACGAAGGCACAAATCCGTGAACGTGACCGGACCGCGGGGACCGGGCACCCGGTCGATGTTGATGCCCGTCTCGGGCACTCCGAGCAGCTTGAACCCGTCGAGCAGGCGGGTCGGGGCGTTCCAGAACACGCCGGTGCCGGTGTAGGCGGAGATGAATTCCTCCGCGGCGGCTTTGTCCTCGGTGACAATTCCGGCGGCGAGTCCGGAGGTCTCCTTGTTGGCAATCCGCGCGGCGTGCCGCAAATCCTCGACCGGCGCGATGGTGACGGTCGACTCGCGTTCGGCGTCGAGCGCCCACTCGTAGCCGATGGGGTGCTCGTGCGGGGGCAGCGATGCGCGCACGCCGACCGCGTCGAGGGCCGCTTGGACCCCGGGCAGCGCGGTGTCGTAGACGTCACGGTGGATGAGCAGGAGGTTGAGCCGGTTGCACACGCCGAGCCGGTCGAGGCTGCGGCGGATGAGGTCGGCGGCGAACTCGGGGTCGGCCTTGGCGTCGTAGTACAGGACTCCCCCGCCGTCGGCGTGCGCGAGCGTGCGGACCCCCACGGCCGCGGCGCGGCGGCCCAGCTCGCGGGTGCTCTCGCCGCTGCCGCGCAGGATGACCAGCGGCACCAGGTCGGGCAGCTCCACCAGCGCCCCGGCGGCCGCGCGGTCGGCGCTGGGGACGAGCTGGACGGCGTCGGGGTCGAGGTCGGCGTCGGACAGGGCGGGCGCGACGACGTGCCGCAGCAGGGCGGTGGCCGAGCGCAGGGCCGCTGAGCCGGTGCGCAGGACGCCCGCGTTGCGCGACTTGACCAGCTGGGAGGCCACGTCGACGGTCACGTTCGGGCGCGCCTCGTAGTTGGCGCCGATGACGCCGACCGGCCTGCGCAGCTCCACCAGCCGCAGGCCGCCGTCGAGGGTGCCGATCTGGGCCGACCGGGCCGGGTGCGGGACCGAGGCGAGCAGCCGAAGCTGCTCTGCCATGCCCTCCAGGCGCTCTTCGGTGATGCGCAGCCGGTCGAGCAGGCCGCTGCTCATCCCGGACTCCTCGGCCGCGGCGATGTCCTCGGCGTTGGCGGCGAGGATCTTCGCGCGCGAGGAGGACAGCCGGGCGGCCATCTCGCCGATCGCGTTGTCGATGGTCTCGTCGGCGGCGCCCGCCAGCGACGGCGCGGCCGAGGACGCCTTGGCCGCGCACGCGGCGACGAGGTCGCCGATCTCGCCGGGGGTCTGCTCGTCGGACACGGTGGATCCCTTCGTCCTGCCTGGTCGGAGGATCAAAGTGTGCCTCATTGACGTCCGTGGTCCGATGGCGGCGTGACCCCGCACCGCGCCCTGCTCGACCTGCTGGCCGAGCCACCCGCCACCCCCGACACCGCGCACGGCTACCTGGACCTCCTGGGAGAGGCCGACCAGGCGGGGCCGCCGACCGGTCTGGCGCAGCGGCTTATGCGCACCGGTCTTGTCCCGACGGTCTACGAGCGCTGGTGGCGGCCCGCTCTCGGGCGGGTCGCCAAGGGGCAGGCCGGGCCGAGCATGGCGGACGAGCGCTCCTTGGCCGTGCGGCTGCTCGGGTTGGCGCCCGGTAGCACTGTCCTCGACGTCGCGTGCGGAACCGGCGGCTTTACCCGGCACTTCGGTGACGCGGTCGGCCCGGACGGTCTCGCGGTGGGCCTCGACGCGTCCGTGCCGATGCTCGAGAAGGCCGTCGCCGCCACACCGCGGACCGCGCCGGTGGCCTACCTGCGCGCCGACGCCGTCCGACCGCCCCTGCGCGACGCGTCCGTGGACGCGGTGTGCTGCTTCGCGGCGCTGCACATGTTCGCCGAGCCCGCGGTGGCGCTGTCGTCGTTCGCCCGGGTGCTGCGCCCCGGCGGGCGCGTGGCCCTGCTGACCACGGCCCGGCACCCCTGGCAGCCCGCCCGCGCTGCGGACACCGTGCTGGGCGCGCTGTCCGGCCAGCGGATGTTCGACCGGGACGAGATCGCGAACCTGCTCGTCGAACGCGGCTTCACCGAGGTCGAGACCCGGTTCGCGGGGGTGACCCAGTTCGTCGGCGCCACCCTGGCCTGAACAAGAGGCCTGGATAAGAGGCCTGGATAATGAGGCCTGCGGTCAGAGCAAGAGCCAGCCGCAAGCGAGGACAAGAGCGCCGAGGTTGATCAGCGCGAACGAGCCCACCCAGAAGAAGCCGGGCGCCCCGGTGAGGCGGGCCAGCTGGTCGGCGTCGGAGTCACGGGCGTGCCCGCGCCTGCGCTTGGACTGGAGCTCCGCGACCGGCCGGACCCCGCCGAGCAGCAGGAACCAGGCGATCAGGTAGGCGAACGCGGCCTGGACCTCGTCGGTGGCGAACCACGACACGGCGAACAGCACCGCGCCGGTGGCGACGATCGACAGCACCCCGTAGGCGTTGCGGATCATGACCAGGACCGCGAACAGCAGCAGCGCGCAGATCACCAGCACGGCCGAGACCCGGTCGGCGCCCAGCAGCGCGGCGAAGGCGAGCCCGAGCAGCGACGGCGCGATATAGCCCGCGAGCGCGGTGCACACCATCCCCGGCCCCTCCGGTTTGCCGCGCGAGACGGTGACCCCGGAGGTGTCCGAGTGCAGGCGGATGCCGGACAGCCGCCTGCCCGCGAGCACGGCGACCAGGGCGTGCCCGGCCTCGTGCACGATGGTGATCACGTTGCGGGCGGGCCGCCACAGGACGTTGACGGTGACCACGACGATCGCGAACGCGGCGGTGACCAGCACCATCGTCGCGGGCGGCTGCCACTGGTCGCCGAAGATCTGCTGCCAGAGGTCGGGTTGGGAGAGGCGCACACCCCGAGTTTCCCCTAGGTCCTGCCTCGGGCAGGGCCTAGGTCGGCGGACGCCAGTCGAGCAAGGGCGCGGTGGAGCGGCGGAGCAGCGCGTCCGGCAGCAGGCGCAGAGCGGTGTCACGCAGCGCGGCGGCGGGCCGGTTGGCCACGTGGTTGAGCTTTCCGGCCATCCGCGAGCGGGCCGAGACCCACTGGCTGCGCGGCCTGCGCAGTTCGTCGTACCGGCGCAGCCCGTCCTCGGTGCCGGCCAGGGCGGCGAGGGTGACCGCGTCCTCCAGCGCCTGGCACGCGCCCTGCCCGAGGTTGGGCGACATGGCGTGGGCCGCGTCGCCGACCAGTGCTACCGGGCCGTGGACATAAGAGGGCAACGGCGGCAGGTAGTACAGGTCGTGGCGCAACACGGCGTCTTCCGCGACGGCGGCAAGCAGCGACGGGATCGGCTCCGGCCAGCCCGCGAACCGGCGGCGCAACTCGGCCCGCTCGCTGTTCAGGCGGGTGTTCGCGGGGAGCACCGCCGCCGCGTAGCAGTAGATCTGGTCCGCGCCCATCGGGAACGCGCCGAAGATGTCTCCTGCGCCCCAGGTCTCGCTGCCGTCGAACGGCTCGATCCCGGCGGCCGGAAGCACCATCCGCCACGCGGTGTGGCCGGTGTAGACGGGGCCGGGCGCGTCCGGCCAGAACGCGCGCCGGACAGCGCTGTGCATACCGTCCGCGCCGATAAGGAGATCCACGGTTTCCTCACCGATCACGGCCCTGCCGCCCTCGACGCGGAAGTCCTGCCGCCGCTCACCGGGGCGCAGGGCCTCGGCGGGAACGGCGCCGAGCAGAATGCGCAGCAGGTCGGCGCGGTGCACCATGACCAGGTCGCCGGGTTCGCCAGACCCGCGCAAGATCCAGTGGCCGCGCCGGTTCCGGAAGCCGCCCCGCCCAGGACGCGCGCCGGCGTCGCGCACCGCGTCCCCGACTCCGAGCACGTCCAGCGCCCGCAGCGCGTTGCCCCAGATCGAGATTCCGGCCCCCACCTCGCCGAACGCCGCCGCCTGCTCGTGCACCCGCACCGCCCAGCCCCGTCGCGCGAGTCCCGCCGCGACCGCGAGCCCGCCGATACCGCCACCAATCACCGCCGCTGTCCGCATGGCGCGCCTCCTCTACATCCGTAGAGCCACTCTACGCTTGTAGAGACCCGGGGAGGAAGCCCGTGACAGACCGCCGCGACCAGATAACCGACGCCGCGATAACCACCCTCGCCCGTGACGGCCTACGCGGGCTCACCCACCGCGCTGTCGACCGCGCGGCAGGGCTGCCGGAGGGCTCCAGCTCGTACTACTTCCGCACCCGGCAGGCCCTGCTGGCGGCGACGGTGGACCGGCTGGCGACGCTGGACACGGCGGACCTGACCCCGATCACGCCGATCCCCGATCGGGTGGACGCCGCCCAGCTGGCGGCGATCATCGCGGCGATGGTCGACCGCGCGGCGACGGTGAACCGGGACCGGATGGTGGCCCGGTACGAGCTGTCCCTGGAAGCCACCCGCCGCCCGGAACTGCGCGCCGCGTTGGTCGCGGTCGGCGAGCGCTACCGGGAACTGGCCGCGGCCCTGCTGTCCGCGGCTGGCGCGACCGCGCCGGAGCGCCAGGGCCGCGCCCTGGTGGCCTTCCTCGACGGGGCGATCTTCGACCGGATCGCGGGCGCGGGCCGGGTCACGCTGAGCGGCGAGCAGACACGGGACTCCTTCGACGAACTGCTCGCCGGGATGCTCGCGGAGTAAGAGTGCCCCGCTTACCGCGCCGCATCCCGTTTTTCCCATTCGTCGGGGTGTGCAGGCGTTGCGGACAGAAGTCGAGCACGTGACGGCAGCCAGGGGCAAGCGACGTTGACATCGAATCACCCGAACACCACGTGAACCGGCAAGGGAGCAGGACCTGCCGACATGCTCGTCCGACTACCCGCGCCTGCTGCGCCGACCCCGGCGCGGCGCGGCCGAATGCCACGGCGCCGCTGCCGCCGTTCGGCTCTGTGACCGTTGGGGGTGCTGGATTCCCGGCGTGCCCACCTCCGCGTGAAGGTGGTCGCGGAGCCTCGCCCCAGACCCCGTGTTGTGGTTGACTGACAGTGGTCGCTCGCTTCGCCACCGTGTTCGCGCGGTGGCGGTTCGGCCCTCCACCACCGGTGGTGACCGGTGTCCGCAGCAGCGGTCACCGCAAGCAGGACGTCTAGGAGATAAGCATGGCCCAGGGCACCGTCAAGTGGTTCAACTCGGAGAAGGGCTTCGGGTTCATCGCCCCCGATGACGGCAGCTCCGACGTGTTCGTGCACTACTCGGAGATCCAGTCGAGCGGCTTCCGGACTCTGGAGGAAAACCAGAAGGTGCGCTACGAGGTCGGCCAGGGCACCAAGGGCCCGCAGGCCACCGGTGTGACCGTAATCTGAAGCCTGACCCTGTCTTTGCCGAACGGGCCTCGTTCCACTCGGAGCGGGGCCCGTTCCGCGCACAGCACGAAGCCCCGCAAGGAAAGCGCGACGCCCTCGCCCCCACGGCATGAAGCGCCCCCGTAAGGCAACCACCCTCACCGGGGGTGGCTGGCGTGGCGAACCGCGGCAGGCCCGCGGTGGGACGCGGCAGGGCCGTGGTTCGCGCGCCCCGGGTGTGACGAGGTCACGTTCGTCCGCCTGGCCGCGGCTCTCCGGGGACCGATGAGCCAGGGCAACCTGCGGCAGCGCAGCCGATTCCGAACGCGCGGCTTCCCGTGCTGGCCCGAAACCCCGGCACGCCAACAACATGCGCACTGGGCGGCCACAGCGCGGCGGCGGTCTCGGATGCCACGGGTATGTCGCCACCGGAACAGCGTCGCCGCGACCGTCCCCGCACCCGACATCGCCGATCGGAACGGCTCCGTCGGAAAACCCAAGGGTGCGACGGTGTTTCGCGAGGCTGGTCCTGCCGTTTCCTCTGGCTCTTAGCCTTCTGGTGTGCTGTCCCCTCCTTGCGGTGGCGCGAAGCGCGGCGGAGCGCTGTCATTCGGCGATGAGGATCACGAGGTTTCGTGGACCATGCACCCCCTCCACCCGATGCAGTTCGATGTCGCTGGTGGCCGACGGGCCGCTGATCCAGGTCAGCGGCCGGGCGCCGTCGACGGCTTCGACGGCTTGCGGCACTGTGCCGACGATCTGGGCCGCGCGGACCACGCACAGGTGGACGTCCGGGACGAGGGTGAGCGCCCGCCGTCCCTGTCCCGGACCCGCGTCGAGGATGACGGTGCCCGTCTCCGCGATGGCGACGGCGCATCCGGTGAGCACGGCGTCCACGCTGTCGAGGTCGGCCACCGACAGCGCCGGCTCGTCGCGCCGGGTTTCTCCCTCCACTTCGGACACCCAGGCGGCTGGGAGGTCCGGCGGGACGACGACGGCGCGCGCCTTCGCCGTGCGTAACGCGTCGGATATCGCGGCGGGAAGCTCGACCTCCGCGACCCTGCGCACGACCGCGCGGTAGTCCGCCGCGCGCTCCTGGAACAGGGCCACCACGTCGATGTCGCCCGCGTCACGGTGGTAATCCCGGGGAACGGCAACGGGTTCCCGTGTCTCACCCAGGGCAGTGCGGATGCGGGCGAGGATCTCGGCTCGGGCGCTCATCGGCTTTCCCCTCGGTTCTTCAGCCACCACTCGCGGAAGGTTTCCTCGGCGGGCACGGGAGCGTCGCGGGCGTCGGACCACCCGGCGAGCGGACCCGGAAGCCTGCCTATGCGCCCCTTCCGCGCGAGGACGCGGCCGCCCAGGGCGGCAAGCCGTTGCGCGGCGGCGAATCTGCCCGCGCGGGCGAACACCCACGCGGCCAGCCCCATGCCGAGGCGTTCCGCGGAAGGCTTGCCGCGGTGGGCGTCCACGACCTGGCCACGCAGGTGCGTGAGCGCCTTCGGGATGTCGATCAGCACCGGGCAGACCTCGTAGCACGCGCCGCACAAGGTCGACGCGTACGGCAGGCTCGCGGAAACGGGGTCGGCGTCGACCCCGCGCAACTGCGGCGTCAAGATCGCGCCGATCGGCCCCGGGTACACCGACCCGTACGCGTGCCCGCCCGTGCGCTCGTAGACCGGGCAGACGTTGAGGCAGGCCGAGCAACGGATGCAGCGCAACGCGTCCCGCCCGATGTCGTCGGCGAGCGCGGCGGTGCGCCCGTTGTCCAACAGCACCAGGTGGAACTCGCGGGGACCGTCGCCAGGGGTGACGCCGCGCCAGGTGGAGGTGTAGGGGTTCATCCGCTCGCCGGTGGACGAGCGCGGCAGCAGTTGCAGCATCACCTCCAGATCGGCCCAGGTCGGCACCACTTTCTCGATGCCGACCACGCTGATCAGGACCTCGGGCAGGGTCAGGCACATCCGGCCGTTGCCCTCGGACTCGACCACCACGAGCGACCCGGTCTCGGCGACGGCGAAGTTGGCCCCGGACACCGCCACCTTGGCGGAGAGGAACTTGCGGCGCAGGTGTTCCCGAGCCGCGGCGGCCAGGGCCACCGGATCGTCGGTCAGGTCCGCGGGCGCTCCGGGCATCGCGCGGCGGAACAGATCGCGAATCTGCGACCGGTTGCGGTGAATCGCCGGGACCAGGATGTGCGAGGGCCGGTCTTGTCCCAGTTGGACGATCAGCTCGGCCAGGTCGGTCTCGTGGGCGGTGATCCCGGCATCGGCCAACGCCTCGTTCAACTCGATCTCCTGGGTGGCCATCGACTTGACCTTGACCACCTCGTCGGAACCGGCGGCCCGCACCAACTCGATCACGACTCGGTTGGCCTCGGCGGCGTCGCGGGCCCAGTGGACCACTCCCCCGGCCTCGGTCACCCGTTCCTCCAACCGCACGAGGTAGGTGTCCAAATCGCGCAGTGCCCGGTCTTTGATCGCGCGACCCGCCAGCCGCAACCGCTCCCAGTCCGCCCGCTCGCCGACGACCGCCGCCCGCTTCGCCCGGATCGTGCCCGTGGCGGTGCGCAGGTTCGCCCGGAGTTGCCCGTCCGCCAACGCTTCCCGAGCGGCTTCGGGGAACGCGGGCATCCCCATCCACACCCCGCTCACCGGGCCACCTCACAAGTTCGGTGGCCTCGCGGGCCTACGCACTGCGTCGATGATTCGCTCGCAAGCTCGCTCATGGGCCCTCCCCGCTCGCCAGGATCTCCGCCACATGCATCACCCGAACGCCTGAACGTTGGCGGGAGAGCAGGCCGCCGACGTGCATCAGGCACGAATTGTCCACCGCAGCCAGCACCTCCGCCCCGGTCTCCCGGACGTGCCGGGACTTGTCCGCGCCCATGGCGACCGATGTGTCCGCGTTCTTCAGCGCGAACGTGCCGCCGAACCCGCAACACTGCTCGGCTTCCGGCAAATCGACCAGGCGCAGACCGCGGACCGCCCGAAGCAGCCTGGTCGGGCGATCGGCCAGGCCCAGCGTCCGCAAGCCGTGGCAGGTCGGGTGATAAGTCACCCGATGGGGGAAAGCGGCGCCGACATCGGTCACACCAAGCACGTCGACCAGGAACTCGGTGAACTCGCGCACCCGCGGCGAGGTGTCGGCCACGGCTCGGGCAAGCCCGGCGTCCCGGGCGATCTCGGCGACCCTCGGGTGGAACTCGCGCACCATCGCCACGCACGACGCCGAGGGCGACACGACATGGTCGATGCCCGCGAAGTCGTCCACGAACTTGCGCACCAGGGGAACGCATTCCCGCTGGTAGCCGGTGTTGAAGTGCATCTGGCCGCAGCACGTCTGCGTGACCGGGAACACCACATCGTGCCCCAGCCTTTCCAGCACGCGCACGACCGCGCGTGCCGACGCGGGGAACAAGGTGTCGTTGAAGCAGGTCACGAACAGCCCTACGCGCATCGGTCCTCCCTTCCAGTCCAGTCTCGTGCCGTCGTGGCGTGTCGCTGTCCTTTATTGCACGTCCGGCGATGGGCCGGACGAAGTTATCCACAGGCCGAAGTTATCCACAGGCCCGTGCCCCCTGGCTCCCACGACGCCGCGGAGTCCGACACAATGCGGGTCAGGGACGTGCCAAGGAGCGGAAGCGGGAGCGATGACAGCGCCAGCGCAGGGGATCCATCAGCGCATCGCCGAGGAACTCGGCGTGCGGGAGCGGCAGGTGACCGCCGCGGTCGAGTTGCTCGACGGCGGCGCCACGGTGCCGTTCATCGCGCGTTACCGCAAGGAGGTCACCGGCACTCTGGACGACGCGCAGCTGCGTCAGCTCGAAGAGCGGCTGCGGTACCTGCGCGAGCTGGAGGACCGGCGCACGGCCGTGCTCGACTCCATTCGGGAGCAGGGCAAGCTGGACGACGCGCTGACCGCGCAGATCATGGCGGCGGACTCCAAAGCCCGGCTGGAAGACATCTACCTCCCGTACAAGCCCAAGCGGCGCACGAAGGCGCAGATCGCCCGGGAGGCCGGGCTGGAGCCGCTGGCCGACCGGCTGCTCGACGACCCGTCACAGGACCCGCGCGAGGTCGCGGCCGGGTTCGTCGACGCGGAGAAGGGCGTCGCGGACGCCACGGCCGCGCTCGACGGGGCGCGGTCCATTCTGGTCGAGCGGTTCGCCGAGGACGCCGACCTGATTGGCGAGCTGCGCGAGCGCATGTGGACCAAGGGCGTGCTGGCATCGAAGGTGCGCGAGGGCAAGGAAGAGGACGGCGCGAAGTTCGCCGACTACTTCGATTTCTCCGAGCCGTTCGGCAAGCTGCCCTCGCACCGCATCCTGGCGATGTTCCGGGGCGAGAAGGAGGAGGTCCTCGAACTCTCCCTTGAGCCGGACCCGGATGTCGACCCGACCGTGATCCCCCCGGTGCGCAGCGAATACGAGGTGCGGATCGCGCAGCGGTTCGGCGTTGCCGACCAGGGCCGTCCCGGTGACAAGTGGCTGTCGGACACCGTGCGGTGGGCGTGGCGGACCCGCATCCTGGTCCACCTCGGCATCGATCTGCGCGCCCGGCTGCGCCAGGCGGCCGAGGACGAGGCCGTGCGCGTGTTCGCGGCGAACCTGCGCGACCTGCTGCTGGCCGCGCCCGCGGGGTCACGCACGACGATGGGCCTCGACCCGGGCTTCCGGACAGGGGTGAAGGTCGCGGTCGTGGACGCGACGGGCAAGGTCGTGGCCACCGAGACGATCTACCCGCACGTCCCCCAGCAGCGGTGGGACGAGGCGCTGGTGACCCTGGGCAGGCTGGCGGCCCGGCACAAGGTCGACCTCATCGCGATCGGCAACGGCACGGCCTCCCGGGAGACCGACAAGCTGGCGGGCGAGCTGATCAAGAAGTTCCCCGAGCTGGCGCTGACGAAGATCGTGGTGTCCGAGGCGGGCGCGTCGGTGTACTCGGCCTCGGCGTACGCCTCGCAGGAACTGCCCGGCCTGGACGTGTCGCTGCGCGGCGCGGTGTCGATCGCGCGGCGCCTGCAGGACCCGCTGGCCGAGCTGGTCAAGATCGACCCGAAGTCGATCGGGGTCGGCCAGTACCAGCACGACCTGTCCGAGGTGAAGCTGTCGCGCTCGCTGGACGCGGTGGTCGAAGACTGTGTGAACGGCGTCGGGGTGGACGTCAACACCGCGTCGGCGCCGCTGCTGACCAGGGTGTCCGGCATCGGCGCCGGTCTCGCGGAGAACATCGTGGCCCACCGGGACGCCAACGGGCCGTTCCGCTCGCGCACGGGCTTGAAGGACGTGCCGCGACTGGGCGCCAAGGCGTTCGAGCAGTGCGCGGGCTTCCTGCGGATTCCGTCCGGCGACGACCCGCTGGACTCGTCCAGCGTGCACCCCGAGGCCTACCCGGTGGTGCGGCGCATCCTGGCCAAGACCGGCGGCGACCTGCCGTCCTTGATCGGGAACACCGGCAAGCTGCGCGCCCTGCGGCCGCAGGAGTTCGTCGACGAAAAGTTCGGTCTGCCGACGGTCACCGACATCCTGGCCGAACTGGAGAAGCCGGGGCGCGACCCGCGACCCGCGTTCAAGACGGCGACCTTCGCCGACGGCGTGGAGAAGCTGGGCGACCTCAAGCCGGGGATGACGCTGGAGGGCGTGGTCACCAACGTCGCGGCCTTCGGGGCGTTCGTGGACATCGGCGTGCACCAGGACGGCTTGGTCCACGTCTCCGCGCTGTCGAGGACGTTCGTGAAGGACCCCCGCGACGTGGTCAAGTCGGGCGACGTGGTCAAGGTGAAGGTCCTCGACGTCGACATCCCCCGCAAGCGCATCTCGCTGACACTGCGCCTGGACGACGAGATCCCCGCCCCGGGCACCGCGACCTCCGGCGGACAACGACGGAACGACGGCGGCCGGGGGAACCGGGGCCAGGGCAACGGCTCCGGCGGCAACGGCTCCGGCAACGGCGGCCGGGGGCAGGGCGCGGCGCGCGGCCAGCGGCGGAACGAGGCACCTGCGGCGGGGGGTGGCGCTTTGGCAGACGCGTTGCGGAGGGCGGGCTACAAGGGCTGACCCGCGAGCCGTGCCCAGACGGGGATTGGCCGCCTAGCCGCGATCAGCGGGTCGGCCCACGGTGGGTGCTGCCTGCTGATCAGGCGGTCCCGGGCGTCTGTGGGCGGCTTGACTGAGCCTGCCGCTGGTCGGGCTTGTGCGTTGACCGGCGCGGTTCGCCTGCCTTCTGCGGCGGCGGGTCGGTGATGCGTTGCCCGCCTGCCGCAGGGTGAACATGGTGACGAGGGCGTGCCTTTGCGGGCCTTCGGGGACGCCTGCGGTGGCAGGCTCCCGAGGCATGGCTGGCATCCGGACGGCGGTGTGCCCCTGCTTGGCGGGGGCGTGTCCGAGTAGCGGCGCTGGCGACCTGGCCGCGCGGGAGCGTGCCTAGGCGGCACGGTCGCGAAGCGGCACGGTCGCGTGTGCACTGGCGTGCGGAACACTTGCGTCGTTTTGCTCGGTGGCGCGTTCGGCGGTTGTTCGGTCAGGAAGTGGGGCTATACGACCGCAGGAAGGCCGCCACCTCGTGCTGGTGGTTGTGTTCGGCCCAGTCCAGGGGTGTGGAGCCGAACTCGAAGTCCTCTGTGGACGGATCGGCTCCAAGGTTCAGGAGCAAGCGCACCAAGGGCAGGTTTCCGGTGAACGCCGCCTGGTGCAGGGCGGTTTCCCTGGCCGCGGCGTTGATGTCCCAGCCTGCTTCGGTGAGCACACGGATCGCGGTGGGGCGGGCCTGTATGGCCGCTTGGACGACGGCGTGGGGGTGTTCGTTCTTGGCGCGAGCCAGCAGGTCGGGGGGTGCGGCGTGGACCGCGGTGGCGTCGCCGCGGAGGGCGGCGGCGACCAGGAGGGCCACCTCGTCCAGGGTGACCGGGTGGGCGCCCGCCGCTGTCAGCCGGTCGGCGATTTCGGTGTTGCCCGCGCGGATGGCCAACTCCAGTGGGCCGCGGCCGTGGTGGGCCGGGTGACCGGGGAAGTCGGCGTTCGGGTCGACACCGTGTGACAGGAGGAGGGCGACGCGGTCGGGGTGGTTGTTCGCGGCGGCCCAGAGAAGTTGGTCGTGCAGCATCTCGGCGGGCGTGGGGTGGCGAGGGGCAAGGCGGGCGTGCCACGGTCCGCCGTCGCCGGTGCCCAGGCCGAACTCGAAGAGCAGGCGCAGGTGGGAGTCGTCGCGGCCGAACATGCGGTTGTAGAGGGCCTGGCTGTCGTTGGGGTCGGCGCCCGCGGTCAATAGGAGGCGGGCAAGGGGGATGGCCAGGCGGTGTTGTGGCTGGTTCGCGGCGTCCTCGCCTTCGCCGAGGACGCCGGTGAGGGCGGTGAACGGGGAAGGCAGACCTTCCCAGAGGTAACCCGCGTTGGGGTCGGCTCCCGCGTCCAAGAGCCGGCTCGCGGTGGCGAGTGGGTCGCCGCCGTCCAACCGGGAGTAGGCGAGGTAGAGCAGCGGCTCCCAGTCGTGCGGGCCGCCGGGGCGGGTGGCCAGGGTCGGGTCGTGGGCGAGCAGCGCGCGGGTGCGGTCGGCGTCGCCGAGGGCGGCGGCGGTGTGGATATCGGAGTCGGCGATCGCGGGGTGCTCGGCCAGCAGGGCGGCGGCGCGTTCGACCCGTTGTGGGCTGTCCACGCCGTAGGTGAGGCAGGCGTGGGCCAGGAACTCGTCGGCCGGGTCGGCGAAGTCGGTGGCCCGGTGCGGGAAGCGGGTGTGCCGCTCGATCAGGCGCAGGTGGTCGACCAGGCTTTGCCACTCGGGGAAGTCGTACTGGCGGGCCACCACCAGGCGGGCGGACTCGACAGTCGGCGGGGCTGACGGGAGGAACTTCTCGACCAGGGCGGTTGCCCACGCCCCGCCAGCGGCGTGTTGGTCGAGCAGGTCTCGCGCCTGCTTCTCAAGGTCTTCCAGCTTGGCGTTGTCAGGCAAGTCGCGGGCGGCCACGCGTTCGACGCTACTGGGAAATCCCCAGCGCTCCCACCGGATCGCGCAATACAGTCCGGCAGTGACCACGATCCTCGTGCCCTACCACCAAGACGAACCGCTGCCGCCGGACACGATCCCGCTGCGCGAGCCGACTGTCACCGTCCGGCCGGATCTTCCGGAGGGCGCGCTGTGGCCGCGCCTCAACGCTTTGCACGCCGCGGTGGCCGACGCCGTCGCCGCCCATGATCAGCCGACCGTGCTGTCCGGCGACTGCCTGGTCACCCTGGGGGTCCTCGCCGGACTCCAGCGGGCCGGGATCGACGCGGCCGTCATCTGGTTCGACGCCCACGGCGATGTGCACACCCTTGAGTCCTCGACCTCCGGCTACCTCGGCGGCATGGCGCTGCGCCTCGTGCTCGGCGCGCACGCCGACCTGGCCGCCGAGCCGCTCGGCCTGCGACCGCTGCCCGAGGGCCGCGCGGTGCTCGTGGACGCCCGCGACCTCGACCCCGCCGAAGCCGACTTCCTCGCGGGCGCCCGCGTGCGGCGGGTCGGGGTCGGCGATCTGGCCGACCTGCCGGACGGCCCGCTGCTGCTGCACATAGACGTGGACGTGATCGACGCGGCCGAGTTGCCGGGGCTGCTGTTCCCGGTGCCGAACGGCCCCTCGACCGACGCCGTGCTCACCGCCGCGCGACAGGTGGCGGCGACCGGCCGCGTGGCGGCCACGCATCTGTCCCTGCCCTGGCACCCGCCCACCGAGAACGACGGCCCGATCCGGGCGCGCCTGATCTCCGCGTTGCTGGGTGCATGACCACACGCGACAGCGGGCTCCAACGTCGGTCCTCAGTGGATTCAAGTTTCCCGGTAGGGATACCTCCCGCGGGTGCGCGGCTTGGCGGAGTTCGCCTCGCCTGATGCGAGTTCGCCGCGCTGCTGGTTGCAGGAGCGAGGGGTGATTCGCGGGGCGGGGAGAGTGGGTGTGCGAGGCTGGGATCGTGACCGAAGACGAGTGGGAACGGCGGTTGGCGGCGGCTTGGGCTTCCCTTGGCGAGCGGGAGGAGTCGGAGTTTCGCGGGGTGATCGAGGGGCTGGTGGCCGAGTTGCCGGAAGGCAGTGCGGTGGCCGCGTTCGAGCGGGCCTGTTCGTTCGACTCGACCGGGGACTCCGGGCGGGCGGTGCCGCTGAATCGGCAGGCGCTTGAGCGGGGCCTGGTCGGGGAGCGGCGGCGGCGGGCCGTGATCCAGTTGGCCAGTTCGCTGCGGAATGTCGGGCGGTCGAGGGAAAGCGTCGAATTGCTCACCGACGAGTTGGGACGGGGGTCCGATCACCTGGATGACGCGGTGGCGACGGTGCTCGCGTTGGCGCTCACCGACGTCGGGCGGGAGCGGGAGGCGGTTTCGGTGGCGGTGGGGGCTTTGGCCAGGCATCTGCCCCGGTATCAGCGGTCGATGGCGAACTACGCCCGGGCGCTGGTCGAGCCGGACCAGGGCTGATGCTGTGGCCGGAAACGGAAAGACACGCGTACTGGACGGTCGCGCCGTCAGACGAGTCGAGCGTTTCCGGTCGACAGCACTAGAGGTCGTCCATAGACGATGTGACGCGCAGGCGGGTGTTCATGCCGTTCGCGTTGAGGACTCGGGAGACTGCTGGGGAGACGTCGACCAGGCGGAGCCAGCCGCCGGAGCGTTCCAGGCGGCGTTGGGCGGCGATGAGGGCGTTGACGCCCGCGCAGCCGAAGAACTCGGCGTCGGAGAGGTCGACGATGAGGCCGGGGCGGGGGCTGCGCTGTTCGGCCACCGCGCCCAAGAGGAAGCGTTCCAGGACCCCCGCGGCGACCAAGTCGACCTCGCCGCCGATGGCGACGAGGACGACGCCCGGCGCGGGCGGGTCGTCCAAGCGAAGGTCCACGAAGCCCCCAGGCCATGAATCGGTGCGGCTACATCTCTCCCCACGTTACCCGCCGCGGCCCGCCATGACGTCCCACGATCGGGTTACTCAGCCGAAGCGGCCGTGCACGTGGTCCGAGGTGCGCTGGCGAGGAAGAACGCGAGACCCCGCGCCTGCCTGAATCACGCTGACCCCGTCGCGGCCTGTCCGAGGCCCCGGTGTCGGTGGAGAGGAACCGCCAGGTCACCCGCGAGTCGCCGCATCAGTGAACCTGGAAGCGGGCCATCGGGATTTGTCCCGTCCACGAAACACCCGGTGTGCTGCCGCATCGTCTGGTTCGCGGGTCGACAGGAGAAAGGATCGGCCTCGCCGCTCATGACGGATGGCTGCCCGCGCATGGTCACGCGGCGGAAACCACTGGTCACGATCAGACGCGCGCCACCGGGGCACGGTGGAAATCCACTATCTCGTTATCGGTGACGGCTGTCAGGTCCGAGTGGACTCGCGGGCTCAGGATCGCGCAGCAACCGGATCAGCTCGACGGTCGGCTGGCCGCACAGCGACGCCAGCGACTCCAGGGCGCTCAGGTCGAGGTCGCGGGTGGCTCCCGCGTGCCGTCCGACCTCCGCGGCCGCCCAGCGGTGGGCAGGCGCGAGTTCGGGCCGCTCGTCGGCGGCGAGCTGGTTGAGGTCCACTTTGAGCGACGCCGGGTACTCGTGGTTGTTGACCTGATGGTGGACACGTTCGAGTAGGTCGTGCGGCGAGGTCTCCAGGGCGGTGCACAGCTCGACGAACCGGACCACGGTGCATGATCGGGTGCCGGTCTCATAGGAGGCGAGCGCCTGCGCCGACAGCTCGTGTGGCAGCCGCTCGACCAGTTGCGCTCTGGTCCATCTGCGTCGGACCCGCAACTGCTGCAGTTCGCGTCCCAGTGCTCGCTGGTAGGCCGCTCCGTCCACGCCGTACCCCCGTCCAGTAGTCCGCGCCGCCGTTAGGCAACTCGCTGACCTGCGGTTTCCCCGATTGTTGTCACGTTACGCACATTTACTTTCGTTGCACCCATCTCGTGCCGCCTGCCCCCCTATCGAGTGATGCCCGGCGGGTGACTCATACCGTCGGTAGAGGCGAAGATGGTCCTTCGGTGACCGCTGGGGCCGGCGGACCCGGGGTATCCACGGCCTCAGCGGGCAAGCACCGCCACCAGCGCCGCGACCCCCGGCAGCACCGCCAGGACACCCACCCACCAGGACAGTGGGCCCGCCCCGCGCCGGTACCGCGCCGTTCCACACCGGACGAACCCGACCGCGCAGCCCAGGACGACCCCCGCGCACGCGAACCCGAGCGCGCTCTCCGCGCCGTGCGCGAGCAGCGCCCCGACCGCCGCCGCCGACAGCGCGGTCCGCGTCCAGGCGAGCCGGGTCCGCTCGGCCTGCAAGCCGGGCGGGCCGCCTTCCGCGTCCGGCGCGTCAGTGTCCATTGGCGCGTCAGTGTCCATTGGCGCGTCAGTGTCCATTGGTGAGGACCAAGACGAGGACTCCGATCGCGACAGCGGTCACGCCGAAGGCCAGCAGCGGAATCTGCGGGGTCGCGGGGAGCGGGCGGCCCAGGCGCATCGCGCGCTGGGTGCGCCGCCAGCGGCGGTGGCTCAGCGCGGCCAGGACGGCGCCGAGCGCGATCAGGGCGACGCCGATGACCGAGCGCGGCAGCGGGGCGCCCAGGTCAGGCAGGTACTGCGCGACCGCGACGCCGCCCGCGACCAGCGCGAGGGCGGTGCGCACCCACGCCAGGAAAGTGCGTTCGTTGGCGAGGGTGAACCGGTAATCCGGCTCCTCGCCCTCCTCGGTCTTCGTTTCGCGCATCGTCGCCTCCTGGGCGCATCGTAAGTCGGCCCGCGGCATTCAGGGGATTCGACTACCGCGAGGTTGTGGGAATACTGGTAAGAGCACAATGCGTGCGCGGCGCGCGGGAACCGCCCGCACTTGCCTTCTCTCTTTCGCCACCCGGTTGCCGGAATCGCGCACAGTAGGTGACTGACCGACCCTTGGCACTTGACCAGTAGGGGCGCTCAAACGGCCGCTATCGAATGCGAAAACTCTGCCGTAGCGTCGTTCGCCAGGTGTACACCGTCGTTTTCCCGGCCCGTTTCTTTCCCTGTCTTGGAGGCCGTTCGTGAGTCGACGTTCACTCTGTGCTCTGCTCGCCGCGGCCAGCGCCGCCGTCACCGCGGTCGCGCTGGCCGCCCCCGCCTCGGCGGACGTGCCGTCCGTACTGGACGCGTCGTCCGACGTGGCCGCCATCGCCGCCGCCCAGCGGTCGCTCACCCAGCGACTCGGCGGCGATTACGCCGACTCGTGGCTGGACTCCGCGACCGGAAAGCTCGTCGTCGGCGTCACCGACGCGTCCAGGGCGAGCGAGGTCCGCGCCGCGGGCGCGGTCGCCAAAGTGGTGCGACACAGCGCGATGCGGCTTGACAGCGTCAAGTCCAGTTTGGACAGTCGGGCCGTTCGGGCTGTGCCTGCCTCGGTCACCGGCTGGTATGTCGACCCGGTCGCCAACCAGGTCGTGGTGTCGGTGCTCGGTGACGACGCGGCCGGACTCGCGTGGGCCACGGCGGCGGGCAGCGACGCCGTGCGCACCGAGCGGGCCACCGAGGCTCCGCGTCCGATGTGGAACATCATCGGCGGGCAGGCGATCCACTTCAGCGGCGGCGGCCGCTGCTCGGTCGGCTTCAACGCCCGCAACTCCGCAGGCGCCCGCTACGTGATCACCGCCGGGCACTGCACCGATCTCGGCGGCACCGTCTCCGGTGTCGGCGGGACCATCGGCCCGGTCGCCGGATCGTCCTTCCCCGGCAACGACTACGGCATCATCCGGGTCAGCAGCAGCACGGCGGTCTCCACGCCGCTGGTGGACCGCTACAGCGGCGGCTCGGACGTCACGGTCGCGGGCTCGGCGGTCACGCCGATCGGCGGCGGGGTCTGCCGCTCCGGCTCCACCACCGGCTGGCGCTGCGGCACCGTCCAGTCCTACAACCAGACGGTGAACTACGGCGCCAGCGGCATCGTCTCCGGCCTGACCCGCACCACCGCCTGCGCCGAGCCGGGCGACTCCGGCGGCTCGTTCGTCAGCAACCCGGGCACCGGCACCCGGGTGCAGGCCCAGGGCGTCACCTCCGGCGGCTCGGGCAACTGCTCGGTCGGCGGCACGACGTTCTTCCAGCCGGTGAACGAAGTCCTGTCCGTGTACGGCTTGGTCCTCCACACCGGCTGAGTCCTCCTACACCGGCTGAGTCAGCACCCCGCCCGCCCGTCCAGGCACTCTGGGCGGGCGCACGGCTAATTCTCTGAATCGATTTTGACAGCCCCGCTCGGCGATAGGTACCGTCGGACGCGGCAACCGCCCGACCCAGTCCGACACCAGCCGCCAGACGAGTTCGGAGAAGACTCGACATGACGACGATGAGCGTGCCCCTGAACCCGGTGGTCGCCGAGGTGACCGACCGGATCGCCGCCCGCAGCGCCGCGAGCCGCTCTGCCTACCTGGCCAGGATGGCCGCCGCCGCCAGCCCCCGGCCGATGCGCGCCGGGCTCGGTTGCAGCAACCTCGCGCACGGCTTCGCCGCCTGCGCGGGCCCCGACCGGGTCGCCGTCAAGGGCGTCGCCACGCCCGGGGTCGCGATCGTCTCGGCGTACAACGACATGCTGTCCGCGCACCAGCCGCTGCACGAGTTCCCGGCGTGGATCAAGGACGCGGTGCGCGAGGCGGGCGGCGTCGCCCAGTTCGCCGGGGGCGTGCCCGCCATGTGCGACGGCATCACCCAGGGCCGCGCGGGCATGGAGCTGTCGCTGTTCAGCCGCGAGGTCATCGCCATGGCCACCGGCGTCGCGCTCGCCCACGACATGTTCGACGCGACGCTGCTGCTCGGCGTCTGCGACAAGATCGTCCCCGGGCTGCTGATCGGCGCCCTCGCCTTCGGGCAGCTCCCGGCGATCCTGGTCCCCGCGGGCCCGATGGCCTCCGGCCTGCCCAACAGCGAGAAGGCGCGCGTGCGGCAGGCCTTCGCCGAGGGCAACGCGACCCGCGACGACCTGCTGGCCGCGGAGTCCGCGTCCTACCACTCGCCGGGCACGTGCACGTTCTACGGCACCGCGAACTCCAACCAGCTCGTGGTCGAGGTCATGGGCCTGCACCTGCCGGGCGCGAGTTTCATCCCACCGGGCACTCCACTGCGCAAGGCCCTCACCGAGGCAGCGGGCCGCCGCGCCGTCCAGATCACCGCCCAGGGCGAGGAGTACACGCCCATTTCCCAGGTGGTCGACGAGCGGGCCGTGGTCAACGGCGTCATCGCGCTGCTGGCGACCGGCGGCTCGACCAACCACACCCTGCACCTGGTCGCGATCGCCGCCGCGGCGGGCATCCAGCTCACCTGGGACGACTTCTCCGACCTGTCCGCGGTGGTCCCGCTGCTCGCCCGGGTCTACCCCAACGGCAGCGCCGACATCAACCACTTCGCCGCGGCCGGCGGTATCCAGTTCCTCATCGGCGAACTGCTCGACGCGGGCCTGCTGCACGAGAACGTGTCCACTGTGGCCGGTCCGGGGCTGTCCCGATACCGTCAGGAACCCGTGCTGGACAACGGAATCCTCACCTGGCGCGACGGCCTGACCCGCTCGGCCGACCCGGACGTGCTGCGGCCGGTGTCCGAGCCCTTCGCCGCAGACGGCGGCCTGCGGATGCTCTCGGGCAACCTCGGCCGCGCGGTGATCAAGGTGTCCGCCGTCGCCGAGCAGCACCGCGTCGTGGCGGCCCCGGCCCGGGTGTTCACCACCCAGGAAGACGTGAACGCCGCGTTCCAGGCGGGCGAACTGAACCAGGACGTCGTGGTCGTGCTGCGCCAACAAGGCCCACGCGCCAACGGGATGCCCGAACTGCACGGCCTCACCCCCGCGTTGAGCGCGGTGATGAGCCGCGGATTCAAGGTCGCCCTCGTCACCGACGGCCGCATGTCCGGCGCGTCCGGCAAGATCCCCGCCGCCATCCACTGCACCCCCGAAGCCGCGGCGGGCGGCCCCATCGCCCTCGTCCGCGACGGCGACCCCATCCGCCTCGACGCCGAAACCGGCCGGGTGGACGTCCTGGTCGAGCCCGACGTCCTAGCCGCCCGCGTCCCCGTGGACGCCCCCCACGACGACACCGCGTGGACCGGCACCGGCCGCGAACTGTTCGCCGCCCTGCGCCGCTCCGTCGGCCCAGCCGACCACGGCGCCAGCGTCTTCGGCCCCGCCTTCACCGACGCCGACCTGGACGAGTTGGAGTTCTCCGCATGAGCGAGCCGTTCACTGGCCCGGTGCACCGGGCGCCGACTCGGAAGGCGACCGCATGAGCCTGCTTGACCTGTCCCCCGTCGTGCCCGTGGTCGTCATCGATGACGCCGACCAGGCTGTCCCCCTGGCCGAGGCCCTGCTGCGCGGCGGCATCGGAATCGTCGAGGTCACCCTGCGCACCCCCGCTGCCCTGGAAGCCATCCGCCGCATCGCCGCCGAAGTCCCTGACACCGTCGTCGGCGCGGGCACCGTCACCACCCCCGACCACGCCGAGGCAGCGGCCAAGGCAGGCGCCCGATTCCTGGTGACCCCCGGCAGCACGGACAAGGTCCTCGACGCGGCCACCGCCACCGGCCTCCCCCTCCTCCCCGGCGCCGCCACCGTCACCGAAGCCATGCGCCTGGCAGAACGCGGCCACACCGAACTGAAGTTCTTCCCCGCCGAGGCCGCGGGCGGCGTGGGATACCTCAAGTCCATCGGCGGCCCCTTGCCCGGCCTGCGCTTCTGTCCGACCGGCGGCATAACCCCGGCAACCGCCCCTGCTTACCTGGCCCTGCCCAACGTCGCCTGCATCGGCGGAAGCTGGCTCACCGCCACGCTGGCTAACGGCGACTACACCGAGATCGAACGCTTGGCCAAGGAAGCTTCCGCCCTGCGTCCCTGACCTTCGGTAAGCAGGTTGGTGGGGAGGGTTACTCAGAATAACCCTCCCCATCGAGCCAACCCCGAAGCCAACCACCGGTGTATCGGGGGGCAGAGCACACCCCCCCGATCTCCTCACCGATGCCGAGAGCGAATCCCAGCAGAGGCAGCACTCGCCCCCATGATCAGAATCAGCGCCGTCAACCCCCAGCGCCGCTTCTCCTGAGTGCCATTCTTCGCCTTCGGCTTGTCGACAACCTTCGCCGGAAGCGGCCGGAACGTGGCCGGAGCCACCAGCGGCTCAGGCACGACCCGCTGCGGCGCCGGAGTACCAGGCGACCGCGCAGGCGGAACCACCGGCGGCGGCGCGTTGACCGCAGGCGGCGACCCAGCCGTCGTCCGAACCGGAACCGGCGGAACCACCGGCGCAGGCAAAGCCACCGGCGGCCGCGCGGTCGGCTGCACAGGCGGAGGCTGCTCGACAGGCGGTGGCGGCTCCACCGGCGGCGGTGGCGGCTCGACAGGCGGCGGAGGCGGCTCCACCGGCGGTGGCGGCTCCACCGGCGGCGGTGGCGGCGGTGGCGGCGGCTCCACCGGCGGCGGTGGTGGCGAAGGCGGCGGTGGCGGCGGTGGCGGCGGTGGCGGCGGCTCCACCGGCGGCGGTGGTGGCGAAGGCGGCGGCTCCGGCGGCGGCGGCGAAGGCGGCGGCTCCACCGGCGGCGGCGAAGGCGGCGGTTCCACCGGTGGTGGCGGCGGAGGTGGTGGGGGTGGCGGGGGAGGTGGGGGAGGCGGCTCAGGTGGAGGTGCCGACGCGGGAACGCACCCCGTGGCATCTGCCGAACCAACGGCAGGCCAGACCGCGATCTCTTGGGCCGTGCCGTGCGACGCCAGGCTCACCCGGAACAGTCGACTCCGCCCCGCCGACCGGTTGGCCGCCGCGTAGAGCGCGTCATCCGGCCCGATGAGCGCCGCGCCATACGGGTTCCCACTGGGCAGCCAGGCCAGGTGGACCAGTGAGACGAGCCCGGTGGCCGGGTTGATCCGCACCACCCAGCCGAACGGCGTCAGATGGGTGGACACCCCGTAGAGCAAGCCGTCAGACGGCCGCACGTCAAAGTCGTCGACCGACGCCGACAGCAGGGCGGGCCACAGCGGGACAACCTTGACCAGCCCGCGGTAAGTCCCGCTGCCCGGATTGACGTCGATCCCGTAGAGCACCTTGCCGGAGCGGACATACAGAATGCCGCCCTTGACCGCGCCCGCTGTCGCGCCGCGGAACTTGTCCGCGGGCAACGGGTGGCTGATCCGCCGCACCGGGCCGAGGTCCTGCGTCTGCCCGGTGTAGGCGACCGTGACCAGGTGAGCGCCGTCGCCGAACGCGCCGCCCGCGTGTCTGTTGGCCAAGCCGTATGAGAGTTTCGCCGCAGGCGCGTACCCGAGGGCGTTGACCTGGTACTCCAGGGTCCGGACCCGCTCTGTCGCACCGTTGGACAACCGGACGCGGCTCAGCACCGACAGGCTTGACTGGCCGTTGCTGTGCACGCGCAGGAAAGTGCACTCGACGGCGCGTGTCGCGACGGGTGCCGCGCGGCCCTCTCCACCGGACAACGCGACGCTGCTCGCCAGGATCAGGCAGGCGACCCCCGCGCCCGATATGGCGGCGCGGAGGTTCATCGCAACCGTTCCAGGACGTTCTCGAAGGCGGTCGGTTCCACTTTCGCGCCTCCCGCGTAGGGGTTCTGCAACTGGTAGGTGGCGAACAGCAGCAGCGTCAGGGTCCCGGCGAGGATGGAGACGATGATGATGTGCGTGGTGGGCCGGGGGCCGACGAACAGCATCGGCATGGCCACGGACATGACGGTGCCCGCGATCAGCGCGAACCACATGACGTTGCTGACGCCGTCGCTGCCCGCGGTGCTCAGCCGCGCCTGCCGGGCCTGGTAGACCTCCAACAGCTTGTCCGCGGCGGTGGTCTTCTGGCTGTTCTGCCAGTCGTCGGTGACCGCGGTCTGGCTGACGGTCTTGCGCAGCTGGTCCAGTTTCTCCGCGCCGTCGCCCGCGACGGCGCTGGTGCCGCGGACCATGTCGGGCCACTCCTGGTCGACGACGGTGCCCGCGTAGGAGACCACGAGGTCCCGCACGTCGGTCCGCGCGGGCTCGGGCAACGCGTCCGCCGACCAGTAGGCAGCGACGAGATTGTCCGCCTCACGGGAAGCGCCGTCTTCCGCGCCGTTCACCGCGTCGAAGAGAGAGATCAGGACGAACGCCAGCAGCACCGCGTGCAGACCGCCGACGATCGTGAACACCTGCCCCGCGGCCTCGTTGTTCTCCACCGAGCCGTCCGTCGCGCCGATGCGGCGAGCGAAGTAGGCGACGG
Source organism: Actinokineospora iranica (assembly GCF_900101685.1). Lineage (GTDB taxonomy): Bacteria > Actinomycetota > Actinomycetes > Mycobacteriales > Pseudonocardiaceae > Actinokineospora > Actinokineospora iranica. Next base: position 38,529 of record NZ_FMZZ01000016.1, on the reverse strand, counting down.
CGCCTGTCACGAGGCCCGCTCCCAGGACCCAGAGGAGCCCCATGAGGTAGATGCTCATTCCCTTGCTACTTCCTTTCCCGGACAGGGCAGACGACACGGACACTGTGACTCACAACTCACCGGGAAAAGACCTGCGAATGATCGAAATACTCGATTGGATGAACCGCTCTACCCAGTCCGACCAGCCGAGAACCACCCAAACGGCTACTTCTTCTCTACTCAGTCACGAATATGAGGTTCTACTGTGACCCGATAATCCAGTTAGCGTCAGCCCCGTGAGGGAGGCTTCCGTGACCGATGGGCGCCGCACACGCATCGTGGCCGTGCTGCGGGACGCGTTCGCCGACCTGATGCGCGCGGACCCGGTCGCGTTCCGGCACGTGCCTGGGCTGCTTCACCGCCGGACGTCGAGCAGCAGCCTGAGCTACCGGGTGAAGGACGTGGTGCTGTCGATGAAGCAGGCGAACGTCGCCGCGCCGAGCCGGATCGTGCACGACGAGAAGATCCGGGCGCACTTCCGCCACCGTCGCAGCGGGCCATGCAGGCGCACGCCGACCCGTGGCTGGGCTACACCGACCTATCGAACGACTCACCGGCCGAGTGGGGCGGCTGAGCGCGACCGGATACACCGGTGAGCGAGCTTGCGAGCGGACAATCGACACAGTGCGTAGGCGCGCGCGGCCACCGACCTCGCGAGGTGGCCGCATGAGCCAGCCCGCGCTACCGACCCGCCGACACGCCCTAGACTGCCGGACGTGGAATACCAGCTCACCGCAGACGTCTCCCCCGCAGCCGACGCTCCGGAGCTCGACCCGCTGCAACGGCACGGGGTCGCCGCGCTGCTCGACGAGCAGCTCGACCTGCTCGCGGGCATCGAGGGCCCGGAGGGCGTCGAGGTGGAGCCGCTCGACCACCGGGTCGCGGTCCACCCGAGCGGCGCGGTCATCACCTGGCTGCTCGACGCGCCCGCGCTCGCGTTCGCCGAGGAGGCGGCCCGGCACGTGCTGACCGAGCTGCTGGCGCAGACGGAGCTGCTGTCCACCTGGTCGGTGGGGCGGTGCGAGGTCATCGCCACCGACGACGACCTGGCCGCGGCGCTGAACGACGCCGTGGAGGACCCCGAGGACGACGAGGCCGAGCTCACCGAGGAGGAGATCGCCGCCCTGCGCGACGAGCTGAGGTCCTCCGCGGACGCGCTGCGCGCCTTCGGCCTCGACGTGTTCGGCCACCGGCCCGACGACCCGGACTCCCCGGTCTCCGAGGAAGCCGCGCGGCTGGTCGCGGGCGCGCTGGTGCAGGGCATGGAGATCCTGACCGACGAGCTGTTCGCCGACGTGCAGGAACTCGAGGACGCGGAAAGCTCGGCCAGCGAGGTCGAGGCGCTCAGCGTCCTCAACCAGCTCCCGCAGCGCTACGCGGAGCACTACGGCGCCCTCTTCGCGAAGCAGTTCCTGGTCGTCACCGCCATCTTGGGCTACCGGCTCTCACAGCCGGAGTGGACGCCGCCGCTGTGCACGGCCGAGGCTCTTGCCCTGCACGTGCTCAAGACCGAGGCGAGCGTCCAACTCGACCTCGCGGGCCTGCTTGACGAGCTGCCCCTGAAAGAGATCTTCGCCGCATTCGACGAGCGCGTCTTCGCCGATCTCGATCACGAGCGCCTCTACGACCTGGAGGGGGAAGAGGGCGGCGAGGACGAGATCGACCTGCTCGGCACCCCTGGCCTGGACTTTGACGAGTGGTTCCTGCCGCGCGGCGCGGATGTCCTGCACCCGTACCTGGCTATAGAGCACTATCCGGAGTAGTCCCACCTTCCGGAACGGGCGTTGACCGCGCGCGGTCTCCCTGGTCGACTGGACTGGTGCGTCCCGAAGTGATTACCGGAAAGCGATGTCGACTCTGACGTCGTCCGCTCCCACCATCACCTTCGAAACCACCAGGACTCTCTTATGGCCGCGCCGCTTCAGCATGTCCAGAATCAGCCCACCCGGTTGTCGCTGACCGTCAACGTCACCGCGGACGCCGACCGCATTCCCACTCTCACCGCGGACCTTCTCCGCGCTCTCAACGCGTTCGGCGACCAGCAGGTGACGGTCACCGAGACCCCGACCCGCTCCGGTGTGCTCGTCGCCCTGCCCGGCACCCGGGCGCCGCTGCGCGTGCTGGTGGACGCCCGCCGCGTGCTGTGGCACGGCGAGGAGATCGCGCTGACCCGCCTGGAGTTCGACCTGCTGCTGTTCCTGGCCGCCAACCCCGGCCGGGTGCACCGCAGGCGCGGCCTGATGACCGAGGTGTGGCACACCTCCTACGTCAGCGAGCGCACGGTCGACGTCCACATCCGCAGACTGCGCGGCAAGTTGGGCCCCGCCCTGGTCCGCACGGTGCGCGGCGTCGGCTACCAGTTCGGCGACCCCAGCCTGGTCTCTATAGAGCAAGGCGAGTGATCAGATTCGGCGTGCCCGGAACGCGCGCCGGTAAGCCGAGGGCGAGGTCCGCATCGCGCGGGTGAAGTGGTGCCGGTAGGTGACCGGGCTGTCGAAGCCGACGGCTGCGGCGACCTCGGCGACCGACTCGTCCCCGGATTCCAGCAGGGCCAGGCTGGCCTGCACCCGTCGCGCGATCAGCCACCGGATCGGACTCGTGCCGCTGGCTCGCTTGAACCTGCGCAGGTAAGTGCGCGGTGACAGGTGCGCGTGGTGGGCTAACGCCTCGACGGTAAGCGGGGTGGCGAGGTTGGCCAGGGCCCACGCCATGCTCGCGCTGACCGGGTCGTCGGCCGGGGCGGGGACGGGCGTCTCGATGAACTGCGCCTGCCCGCCCTCGCGGTGCGGCGGGACGACCAGGCGGCGGGCCACCGCGTTGGCGACGGTCGCGCCGTGGTCCGCGCGTACCAGGTGCACGCACAGGTCGATTCCGGCAGCACTACCGGCGCTGGTCAGGACGTCGCCGTCGTCCACGTAGAGGACGTCCGGGTCGACCAGCACTTCCGGGTGCCGGGCGGCGAGCAGGTCGGCGTAGCGCCAGTGGGTGGTCGCGCGCCTGCCGTCGAGCAGGCCTGCGGCGGCCAGGGCGAACGCGCCCGAGCAGATCGAGACCAGGCGCGCTCCCCGGGCGTGCGCGGCGCGCAGGGCCGCGACCAGGGCCGGGGCGACCTCGGCGCGCACGTCCGGGACCCCGGGGACGATCACGGTGTCGGCATCGGCGAGCGCGGCCAGGCCCGCGTCGGCGTGCAGGGTGGCTCCGCCGACCACGCGGACCGGCCCGTCCGCGCAGAGGGTGAGCCGGTACCAGTCGACGTCCAGCTCAGGACGGGGCAGGCCGAAGACCTCGGTCACGATGCCGAGTTCAAAGGCGGACATGCCCTCGTAGGCGAGGACGCTCACGGTTCTGATGGCGAGATCTTAGCGAAGGGCGGCGTTCCCGCCACTGTCGTCGCCTGCGCGTTCAGCGCAGGATCTTGGGCATGACAGCCGACGCCATCGCCCACTTCGCCGCCCGCCTCGCCTTCGAGACCGACGTCAGCGACGTCCAGGCCGCCATCGCCGCCGCCGCGCCCGGACTGGTCGTGGTGGACGCGCGCTCGGCCGAGGCTTGGGAGCAGGGGCACATCCCCGGCGCGCTGCACCTGCCGACCCGGGAGATCGCCGCGCGGGCGGCCGAGGCCGTGCCCGCTTCCGCCGACGTGGTGACCTACTGCTGGGGGCCAGGCTGCAACGGCGCGACGCGGGCGGCGCTGGAGTTCGCCCGGCTCGGCTACCGCGTGCGGGAAATGCTCGGCGGGTTCGAGTACTGGGCGCGGGAGGGGTTCGCCGTCGCGGGAACGCTGGCACAGCGGGATATCGACCCGCTCACCGCTGTCGCGGCGGGCTGCGGATGCTGACCGCCGGAACTAGGCCGAATGGCCCAACGTGCGGCCCCACCCGTTTCGCGACCTGCGGCGTCGGGTACCCCGAGCAGCAAGATTCCCTTGTCCGGAAAGGAGATTCCGATGTCGACAGCCGCGATCATCGGTATCGCCGTCGCGGTCGTCGTGGTGCTTGTCGTGATCGCGTTCGCGGTTCGGCGGCAGTCTTACCGCAAACACCTGCGGGAGCGATTCGGCCCTGAGTACGACCGGACCGTGCGCGCGCGACCCAGGCGCGCGGCAGAACAGGAACTCGCCGATCGCGAGAAGCGCCATGAGCGGTTGGAGATCAAACCGCTGTCCTCTTCCGCGCGAGAGCGCTACCTACAGCAGTGGGCATTGGTGCAAGAGCAGTTCGTCGACCATCCCAGCGAAGCCGTCAAGGACGCAGACCGTCTCGTGGCAGCGGTGATGGCCGAACGCGGCTACCCCGCCGACAGCGAGCCGGAACAGCGGTTCGCGGACCTGTCCGTGCGGCACTCGCACACCGTGGAGCAATACCGGATCGCGCACCAGGTCAAGTGCAGGCAGGACCGCAGCCAGGTGTCCACAGAGGAGCTTCGCGAGGCGATCGTGCGCTACCGGTCGCTATTCGAGGAACTGGTGAACGAGGACGCCGGACACGCCGTCGGCTGACAGGAGGCTTTCCGTGCGAGACCACCCCGGTTTGGCCGACCCCCGGGCCACCGACCCGAGGGCTGCCGACCCCCGCCTGTCCGACGGCACGCCCGCCCACGACCCCAGCCCGCCCGTCGACCAGGACACCGCGCGTCCCGCCGACGTCGAAGGCGCCCCACTGTTTTCCGAGGACGAGGTAGCCCGCTTCCGCGAACGCTGGCAGGCGATCCAGACCGGCTTCGTGGACGACCCCCGGGAAGCCGTGCGCGCGGCGGACAAGTTGGTCGAGCAGGTATTGCAAGCGCTTGCGACCACGTTCACCGAGCACCGGCGCGGCCTGGAGGCGCAGGCGCAGACCGAGGATCTGCGAGTGGCGCTACGCCGGTACCGGTCGCTTTTCCAGCGCCTGCTCACGGCTTGAGGAAATTGTCGTACCCCACTGGCACACTGTTTTGCGCCAGGAGGGAGGACGGCACATGAGCAAGTCCGCGAGCGGGCACACCCTGTTCGACACGGCGATCGGCCGCTGCGGCATAGCGTGGGGCGAGCACGGCATCACCGCCGTGCAACTACCCGAGCGCGATGACGCGGCGACGGCCGCGCGGCTGCGTGCGTATGCGAACGAGGCAGACCCACCGGTGGCGGTGCGGTCGGCCATCGACCGGATAACGGCGCTGCTGCGCGGCGAGGCGGACGACTTAGCCGACATCGCCTTGGACCCGGCGGGCGTGCCGGAGTTCCACCGGCGCGTCTACGGGGTCGCCCGCGCCATCCCGGTCGGCCAAACCCTCACCTACGGCGAGGTCGCCGCCCGTTTGGGCGCACCCGGGTCGGCCCAGGCGGTCGGCCAGGCATTGGGGCGCAACCCGTACCCGATCGTCGTGCCCTGCCACCGAGTCCTGGCCGCGGGCGGCAAGGTCGGCGGCTTCTCCGCGGGCAACGGCGCGACGACCAAGCTCCGCATCCTGGCCATCGAAGGCGCGGCCCCGAACGGCCAACCGTCCCTTTTCGACTGACCACCCGATATGAACCGAACTTGGAACACCGCCCAGCACGGGAATCCTGATTGAGAGGTGAAACCACGAAGAACAGTCGACAACGACACCGAATCATCCGGGAGCCCAGTGGAATCCGCTACCCCGCGATTCCCGTTCGCGGAACCGGCACGCACACAGGTGCGGCGGCAAGCTTCGGTCGCAAGCTTCCGTGCCGCCCATCTCGACGCCGCTCGGGGACGGCGGGTCCGCAGGGGCGGTTCGCGGGCGGGGTTCCCGGGTCGGTTGGGGGCAGCGGAACGTTCCCGCATCGGTAAAGGGCAGCGGAGCGCGGAGTCAGCTGGGGCCGGTGGTGTGGGGCATGGGCAGGTACTCGACCACGCCGTCCGCGGTTGACGACTTGAGGTCGCAGCGGGCCACCAAGACGTCGAGGTGGGCGGCGGTCTCGCCGACGGCGAGGACCTGGTTGAACAGGTCCAGGGTGTCGAAGTGGCGGGCGCGGCGGGTCCAGCCCAGCAGCCTGGCCACGGCGAAAGCCGTCCCGGCGCCGTCGCGGACGGCGGCGGCGGTTTCGGCCAACCGGTCCTCGTGGTGGGCCAGCAGTTCGTCGACGCGGGTATGGACGCTGTCGGCGACCGGGCCGTGGGCGGGGAGCAGCCGCAGGTCGGGGAAGGTCCGCATGAGCCGCAGGGAGTCCAGGTAGTCCCCCAGCGGCAGCTCAGCCCGCGCGGGCTCGAACCCGATGGACGGGGTGATGTGCGGCAGCACGTGGTCCCCGGCGAACAACAGCCGCGCCGCCTCGTCGACGAACACCACGTGCCCTCGGGTGTGCCCCGGCGTCGGCACGGCCCGCAGCACGCGGTCGCCGACCTGGATGTCCTGCGCGCCCGGAATCCACTCGTCTGGCGTCTCGTAGCGGGGGCGGCCGGGGTCCCGGGCGTCGTAGAGCGCGCGCAGGGGGTCCACCAGCGTGTCCGCGCCCCACTGGACCAGCGCCCGGAACTGGCTCTCGGTCTCCCCCGCGATGGCCGCCTCGATGTTGGGCTGCTCGCCGAGCCCGAGGGCGATCTTCGTCCCGAACATCCGCCGCAGCTCCACGGCCATCGTGTAGTGGTCGCGGTGCATGTGCGTGACCAGGAACCGCTGGACGTCCCCCAGTTCGTACCCCACCGCCCCCAGCGACGATTCCAGCAGGTCACGCGCCTCCCGCAACCCCCACCCCGAGTCGACGAGCACCACCCCGCCACCGGTCTCGATGGCGTAGACGTTGACCGCGTGCAGACCGTCGTTCGGCAGCGGCAACGGAATGCGGTGCACCCCCGGGGCCACCTCGAACGCGCCCGGCTCGGTCCACGGCCCGGAACCGGCTCCCATCGTCGCCTCCTGTTGGTTGCGGTACGCAACATCCGCATCTCGCCCGCACAGTAGCAACGCGCGATCCGAAATGTCCCGAAGGCACTACTCGACGAGCAGCACCGGCGCGGTAGGTCCGGCTCTTCGCAGGCCACCGCGCTCGAATCCGGCGGCCGGTGTCGACCTGAGCACGACTCGGGAGGCGAGTCGCGTCCAGAAGCCGGGAAGGAAACGAGCAGGATTCGGCCTGCCAGCCAACGTCGTGGGGCGGGCGGGGCGCGGGGAGTCGGCGCTTCGCGGCCTCGGTGGGTGCGGGTGGGTAGGGTGGCCGGGTGTCACAGCGACCGCTGCACGCCTCGTTCGGCGCCGCGGCGGCCGCGTACGCCGAGCACCGGCCGGACTACGCGCGGGCCGCGGTGCGCTGGGCGCTGGAGTTCGCGCCCGGCCCTCGGGTGCTCGACCTCGGGGCGGGCACCGGCAAACTCACCGCCACGCTGGCCGCGCTGGACGCGGACGTCGTCGCGGTCGAACCTGACCCGGCGATGCTGGCCGAACTGCGCCGCGCGCTGCCCGCTGTCCGCGCGCTGCCGGGCAGCGCCGAGGCGATACCGCTGCCGGACGCGTCCGTCGACGCCGTGCTGGCCGGAAACGCCCTGCACTGGTTCGACATGGCCGTCGCGGGACCGGAGATCGCCAGGGTCCTCGCCGGTGTGCTGCGCGTCCGGCGACTCTGACACCAGCCACGATGTCCCGCACGGCCAGGGAGAACAGGCGGCCGGGAAAACAGTCCGCGGGAACGGTCAGGCGGTGATGGTGATGGCCGCGACGACCAAGCCGTTGGCGGTGAGCCAGCGGCCGTCGAAACCGGTGATCTCCCTGCCGTCGACCACCGGGCCGGGAACGAGGAGGTCCGCGGTGAAGGTGCCCTTCGGGTTCATGCGGATGCGGGCCTCGGAGAAGCCCAGCCACTTGCGCGTCAGCGGGAACCAGGACTTGTAGACGCTTTCCTTCGCGGCGAAGAGCAGTTTGTCCCAGTGCACGTCCGCGTGGTTCTTGGCCAGCACCGTGAGGTGGATGCGCTCGTCAGGCAGCGTTACCGCGTCCAAGACGCCCTCGGGCAGGGGGACGTGGGGTTCTGCGTCGATTCCCACGGTCACCACGTCCGCGGCCTCGGCGAGGACCGCGGCCCGGTAACCGGCGCAGTGGGTCATGCTGCCGACGACGCCTCCCGGCCACTGGGGGGCGCCGCGTTCGCCGGGGAGGATGGCGGCGGGTGGCCTGCCCAGCCGCGCGAGGGCCTGGCGGGCGCAGTGGCGCGCGGTGGTGAACTCGCGGCGGCGTTTGTCCACCGACTTCGCCACCACCGCCTCTTCCTCCGGCAACAGGGTCGCCTCGGGCGGGTCGTCATAGGCCTCCACCGCCACGACGGCGGTGGGCAGGATTTTCTCGATCACCGGACCACCACAGGCTCGACACTAACCGGACCGCGGCGTCCTTGGGGGGCCGCGTGTTCTGCGTCATCGCACTCTGGGAGAGGGCGCGCGCAAGCGACCGCCCCGGGTAGGGCGGTCACCGGAGCCGGGCTCAGCGGCCCACGCGGGCGACCACATAGTTCATCGGCAGGTCCAGCCGGTCGCCGTTGGGCAAGGTGTCGGTGCCCTGCAGAACGGTCGACCCGCTGTCGACGATCTCGATGCCCGCCGCGGCCAGCACGGCTTCGAGCTTGCCGTCCTCCCAGGCCGCCGGGGTCAGGCCGTGCTTGAACACCTGCCGCATCTTCGGCACGGCGTCCGGGCTCTGCTCGATCGCCGACTTGATCGTCAGCCCGGCCGCGGGCGCCAGCTCGACGGCGAACAGGTGACCGGTCTCGCCCAGCAGCGCCGCGAGTGAAGCCGCCGCGTCGGCCCGCCGCTCGTCGGGCATCTGGTGCAGGACGCCGCGCAGGTAGATGTTCACGTCGCCGAGTTCGCCGTGCAGGGCGCGCGCGGCCGCCGGGTCGGCGAGGTCGAACGTGCGGAACTCGACCGGCGACCCCGCCTGGAGCTTGCGGGCGTGCTCGATCGCCGCCGGGGCGAAGTCCAGTCCCAGGACGCGCGAGTAGCGCTCGGCGAGCGCCGCGGACTGGGTGCCGTTGCCGCAGCCGACGTCGAGCACCGGCAGCGCCTCGGCGAAGTGCGGCTCGAACAAGGGAAGCTGCGCGGTCGCGGTGACGCTGGGCGAGCTGTCCCAGATCGCGACGCCGCTCTCCTGGGGGATGTCCGCCCAAAAACTCTGCCAGTTGGTGTTCACCGAATCGGCCATTTTTCCTCCACCGCTCACCCACCAGTGGTGTTGGTCTACGTCTCCGTAGCGGTGTACGACAAGTCCTTGATCCACAATTGCGCTATCCGAGTGAAATTGCGTAACGCCGCACCACCCGATACGGGCGGGTAACACAGCGTTACGTCACCGCCGGTCACCGAGGGTCGCGGGTCCTCAGTCGACCCGGTCGCCTGCTCACGCCCCCGCGGCCGTCACCCAGGCGGCGATCTGCGCTCGGCTGTGGAAGTCCAGTTTGGTGAGGATGTGCTCCACATGAGTCTCCACCGTGCGGGTGGAGATCACCAGGTGGTCGGCGATTTCCCGGTTCGTCATCCCCTGCGCGACCAGCTTGGCGATCTGGGCCTGGCGTCTGGTCAGGACGGTGTCCACCGCGGAGCGCTCCGGGGCCCGCTCGACGGCGTAGCGCAGAGCGTCCTCCGACGGCAGGGTCCGGCCGGTGTCGAAGGCCTTGGCGAACGCCGCGTCTCCCAGCGCCTTCCGGGTGCGCGCCAGGTACTCCTCGCGAAGCTCGTTGAGCGGGACGTAGGCGGCCGTGGACGAGCCCATCGCGGTCCAGCCCGCGTCGGCGACGCCCAGCAGGGTCGCCGAGCGGACGAAGTCGCCCTGGTGGCTGGCGATGGCGGCCAAGAGTTCGGTGGTGAAGGCCTCGACCTCGACCGTGCCGACCGCGTGCGCCATGCGCAGCGCCTCGACGGCGAGGGGGTCAGCGCGCTCGGCGTCGTGGGCGGCCTTCATGTCCAGGAAGGCCAGCACGCACAGCGTCCACGAGCGCCAGTGGGTCTCGCCGCTCTCGGCGCAGCGGGCGATGGCCGCGTTGAGGATCTCCCGGCCCTGCTCGTAGTCCTCGGCGAGGCCGACCGCGAGGCCGTAGCCGGGCGGGGTCGACAGCAGGCCCCTGGCCACCCCGGTCGCCTCGAAACCCGCCATCGCGACGCGGAACTGGGGCACCGCGGCCTCCGGGTGGCCGCTGAACACCCCGGCCACGCCCCAGCCGTTGGCGATGTAGGCCGCCTCCACCTCGTCCGGCCGCAGCGCCAGCAGGTCGGCTGCGGCGGCGAACGAGTTCACGACCGTCTCCGCGTCACCCTGGAACAGCGCCGTCCAGCCGAGAATCCGCAGGGCCGTCACCCGCTCGGGGGCGTCCTCGGGCAGCGCGGCCAGCGCCCGGTCCATCCAGACCCGCAACTCGGTGAACCGGCCGCTGATGGACCAGAAGTCGATGATGTCGGCGATCATCCGCACCCCGACGGCCGCCTCGCCCGGCTCGGTGAAGCAGAAGTCCAGGGCGAGCCGGATGTTCGGGTAGTCCCGCCGCAGCGCGGCCGTTGTCGCCACCTGGTCCGGGCCGATCCACTCGTCCTGGAACCGGGCGGCCCGCTCGGCGTGCCAGTCCCGGTGCCGCCGGGCGACCCGCGGCCGGTCGCCGGACTCGGTGAGCCGGGCCAGGCCGAACTGCCGCAGCGTCTCCAGCATCCGGTAGCGGACCTCGCCGTCGTGCTCTTCGCGAACCAGCACGGACTTGTCCAGCAACCCGTCGACCAGGTCGAGCACCTCGGCCGGGTCGACGCCCGCGCCGCCGCAGACCTGCTCCACCGCGGCGAGGCTGACGGTGCCGGAGAACACCGACGCCCGCGCCCACATCAGCTGCTCGACCGCCGAGCACAGCCCGTAGCTCCACTCGATGGTCGCGAGCAGCGTCTGCTGCCGCCTTGGCGCGGTCCGCTTGCCGCCGGTCAGCAGAGACAGCCGGTCGGTGAGCCGCTCGGCAAGCTGCTTCACCGACAGCGACCGCACCCGCACCGCCGCGAGTTCGATCGCCAGCGGCAGCCCCTCCAACTCATGGCACAGCCGGGCCAGGTGGACGTAGTTCTCCTCGGTCACCGCGAACGAGGAACGCACCGCCCGCGCGCGGTCGACGAACAGCCGCACGGCGTCGTAGCGCTCCAGGTCGGCGGGCGAGTGGACGTCCTCGGGATTCGGGACCGCCAGCGGCGGCACCGGGAACACCTGCTCCCCGGGCACCCCGATCGACTGCCTGCTGGTGACCAGGACCGACACCCGGGGGCAGTTCCGCAGCACCGCGGCGACGAACCGGGCGCACGCGTCGACCAGGTGCTCGCAGTTGTCCAGCACCAGCAGCGCCCGCCGGTCCCGCAGGTGGTTGACCACCAGGTCGGTGGACGTGCGGCCGGACTGGTCGCGCAGCCCCATCGTCTCGGCGACCGTGTCCGCCACCAGGTCGGGGTCGCGCAGCTCGGCCAGCCGGACGAACACGACCTCGCCCCGATACTGCTCGCCGACCTCGGCGGCCACCCGCCCCGCCAGCCGCGTCTTGCCGACGCCGCCGGTGCCGCTGAGCGTCAGCAGGTGCCCAGCGCCGAGCAGCCTGCGCGCGTCGGCGGTCTCCCGCAGCCTGCCCACATAGCTGGTGCCCTCGATCGGGAGTTCGCCGCCGCGCTCGAACACCGCCGACGTCACCGTGTCCACGCTCAACCAGCCGCCCTCCGAGCCAGGGCCGACGAGTCTAGCGGGACGACACGGCGGGCAGCCGCTAGCGGGTCTCCCGCAGCTCAGGAGGGACCGCGCTGGGGTCGGCCGGGTTCTTCTGCTGCTCGCGGACCAGGATGCCGTGCAGGATCATCCGCTGCTTGTTGGAGAACTTCGGGTGGCAGGTGGTCAGCGTGATGAGCTTGCGGCGCTCGGCCTCCGGCAGGGTCGACCCCGGGTTCGTCGGCACCGGGGCGACCACCTCGCTGTCCTTCGGGGTGACGATCTGACGGCCGACCGCGGCCGCGTACGGGCCGGTCAGGGGTTCGACGCCGGAGCAGAGCGGGTCGGCGCCCCGGGTGGCCCAGTCGCGCGCGTCGGCCTCGGTGGGCAGCATCCGGTAGACGAACCAGCCCGTCTGGGTCTCCACGACGATCGCGTCGCAGGCCTGCAGCAGGTCGAGGTCGTTGAACGGGGCGCCCTTGCCCACCCGGTGCCCCGCGACGGCGAAGTTGCCCGGCTCCCCGGGAAGCGCGGAGTGCTTGTAGTGGCCGGGGCCGACTTCGAGGTTCTCGTTCGAGGTGCCCTCCACGATGGTGAAGCGGTAGTCCTCGCCGAGCGCGGGGATGTAGAGCTTGGCCATGCCCTCGCCGTCGGCGAAGGAGAACTTCTGGGTGCGCTCGTTGGGCCCCTGCCACTGCTGGTCGAGGGCGGAGGTGACGTCCCGCTGCTTGCCCGCGGACACCAGGTCGGTGACCCACACCTCGTAGAGCACGAACAGCAGCACGACCACGCCCAGGGTGACCATGAGCTCGCCGACGCCCTGCACCACGGTGCTGCCGACAGTCGCCCGCGGCGGCTTCGGCTTGGCGCGGTCGTCGGGTTCGTCCTCGTAGTCCTGGTCGTCGTCCTGGTCGTCGTCCTGGTCGGCGTAGTCGTCTTCGTAGCTGTCGGCGTAGTCGTCGGCCGGGTAGTCGACGGCCGGGACCACGGCCGGGACAGCCGGGATCAGCTCCGTCGGGTCCTCGACGACGGCGGGCACCGGCGGCATGACCTCGGTGGGCGCCTCACCCGGGTGCATCGGCCGGGGCGCGCCCGCCGGAAACGGCCGCGGCCGAGTCGGGAACGGCGGCGGAGCCTGACGGCCCCGCGCAGGCGGCGGCACCGGTCGCACCCGCTCGGTCGGCGGCGCCGGGTGGACCCGCCCGGGGGGCGGCACCGGCTGGACGCGCTCGGTCGGCGGCAGCGGCTGGCCGCGCTCGACCGGTGGCTGGGCCGCGGGCCGCACGCGCTCGGTGGGCACGTCCAGGCGGGGCAGCCCGATCTGGGCGGCGTCGCCGAGCACGCCGGAAATCGGGACGTCCTGCTCGGGCAGCGGGACCTCGCGGGCGGGCGGGAGGTCGCGGCGGTGGCCGTTCGGCGGTGTGTGGTGGGAGCGTGGCGGGGCCGGTGGAGCGTGGCCGCTCAGCGGGGCTTCGGCGGCCGCACCGGGGCGGGGAACTCCGGGCGCGGACTCGCTCGGCGGCTCGAAAGCGGGGGCGGGCGCACGACGACGGCCAGCCGAGGGAACCTCTCCGCCGCCGTCACCCGACGAAGCCTCGAAAACAGGGCCGCTCGGCGCGGGCGCACGACGACGGCCAGCCGAGGGAAGCTCTCCGACGTGGCCGTCCACGGGAGCCTCGAAAGCAGGGCTGCCGGGCGCGGCCGCACGACGACGACCGGTCAGCGGGACCTCACGGACGTCATCACCCGGCGGAACCTCGAAAGCAGCGCCGCTCGGCGCGGGCGCACGACGACGACCAGCCGGCGAAACCTCACGGGCATCACCATCAGACGGAACCTCGAAAGCAGCGCCGCTCGGCGCGGGCGCACGACGACGACCAGTCGGCCGAACCTCGCGGACGTCACCATTCAGCGGCGGCTCGTAGGCGTGGACGTCGGGCGCGGCCTCGTGCGGGTGGCCGTTGGGCGGGAGGTCGCCGAGGTGGCCGCTCAGCGGGACGGCACGGGTCGGGCCGGGCGGGATCTCGCGCGCGAGGCCGCCTGCCTGCGCCTCGCGGAGGTGGCCGTTTGCCGGGACACCGCGCGGGGAGCCGTTCTGCGGAACCTCGCGCGGGAAGCCGTCGGGCGCGGCGGCGCGGGCGTGGCCGTTGGCCTGCTCGCGGACGTGGCCGTTGGCCGCGACGTCATACGCGTGGTCGTGGGACGGTTCTTCCCAGCCGTGGCCGTCGCGCGGAGCACCATGCGCGCGTCCGTTGGGTGGCGTCTCGCGGGGCTGGCCGTTCAGCGGAGGGCCAGGGGCCGGGGTGTGCGGCGGGAGGTCGCCCAGGTGGCCGCTCAGCGGGACAGCGCGCGTCGGACCTGGCGCGATCTCGCGAGCGTGGCCGTTCCGAGGGGGCTCGACGCCGACAGGTGGGGGGGTCTGGCGGGGGTAGTCGGTTCGCGGGGCCTCGCGGACGTCGCCGTTCAGGTGAGCCTCATAGGGGTGGCCGTCGGGCACGGCCTCGCGGACCTGGCCGGGTGGCCGGGGGGCGCGGGCGTGGTCGGTCGGTGGGGTGTCGCGGGGGTGGCCCGCGGGGGGACGGGCCGCTGAGGGCAGCGGCGGACGCCGGTCGTCCCGCATGTGCTCACCCCCTCGTCGTCCTATGGCATCACGATAGGTCAACCCGCCGTTCGGAGGGCGTCAATCCGGCACAGCCCACAGCGCTGCTCACCCACAGCGCTGGTCACCGCCCGTCCCTCAGGCGAGGAAGCCGCGCAGCAGCGATGCCGTGCCCGCGAGGTGCTCGGCCATGGCCCGGCGCGCGGCGGGCGGGTCGCCGTCGAGGATAGCGTCCACGATGATCCGGTGTTGCTCGTCGGAGTGCTCGATGTTGGGCGGGATCAGCGGGATCGCGTCCAGCAGGGCGTTGACGCGGGTGCGCACGTCGGCGACGGCTCCGGTCAGCGACGGGGCGGCGGTGGCCTCGGCTATCGCCAGGTGCAGGCGCGAGTCGGTGCGGCGGTAGTCGGCCAGGTCCGCGCGGGCGCAGTCGGCCAGGCGGGCGCGCAGGTGCCTGCGGACCTCAGGGGTCAGCGCCCGCGCCGCCGCGGTCTCGGCCGCGCCGGTCTCCAGGACGAACCGCAGGGTCAGCGCGTCCTCCAACTCCCCCGGCGGGGCCGGGAGCGGGTCGGCCGCGCCCCGGGGCGGTGGGACGGAGCGGACGAACGTGCCGCCGTAGCGGCCCCGGCGGGACTCGACGTGGCCGGACTCCTGCAGGGCCCGCAGCGCCTCGCGCAGGGTGACCCGGCTGACGCCCAGCCGCGCGGACAGCTCGCGCTCCGGGGGCAGCCGCCCGCCGGGCGGGACGACGCCGAGGCGGATGGCGGCGAGCATCCGCTCCATCGTCTCCTCGAACGCGTTGCCCGTGCGGACCGGGCGGAACAGCGCGTCCGCGAGCACGTCGTCCAGCCCGCGACCGGAATCGGGATCAGAGGGGAGTGACATACGCGCCGGAGATGCCGCCGTCGACCAGGAACGACGACGCGGTCATGAACGAGGAGTCGTCGCTGGCCAGGAACGCGACCGCGGCGGCGATCTCCTCCGGCTCGGCGAATCGGCCGATCGGGATGTGCACGAGCCGCCGCGCGGCCCGCTCGGGGTCCTTGGCGAACAGCTCGCGCAGCAGCGGGGTGTTCACCGGGCCGGGGCACAGGGCGTTGACCCGGATGCCCTCGCGGGCGAACTGCACGCCCAGCTCGCGGCTCATCGCCAGCACGCCGCCCTTGGACGCGGTGTAGGAGATCTGCGAGGTGGCCGCGCCCATGACCGCGACGAACGAGGCGGTGTTGATCACCGAGCCGCGGCCCTGGCGGCGCATGTGGCCGATGGCGTGCTTGCAGCACAGGTACACCGAGGTCAGGTTGACCTCCTGCACGCGCAGCCAGGCGTCGAGCCCGGTGGTGAGGATCGAGTCGTCCTCGGGCGGGGAGATGCCCGCGTTGTTGAACGCGACGTCGAGCGAGCCGTAGGTGTCGACGGCGGCCTGGAACAGGGCCTCGACCTCGGTTTCGCTGGTGACGTCGACCCGCACGAACAGCCCGTCGACCTCGTCGGCGGCGGCTTTCCCGCCGTCGGGGTCGACGTCGCCGATCACGACCCGCGCGCCCTCGGCGGCGAGCCTGCGGGCCGAGGCGAGCCCGATGCCGCTGGCCCCGCCGGTGATGACGGCGACGCGGCCGTCGAGACGCTTGGCCATCTCCAGTCCTCCTAGTCGTCTGTGTCGATCTAGTCGTCTGTGTCGATGAAGACGTTCTTGACGTCGGTGAACGCCGCGACCGCGTCCGGCCCAAGCTCACGCCCGAGACCGGACTGCTTGAAGCCGCCGAAGGGCGCCCAGTAGCGGACCGACGAGTTCGAGTTGATCGACAGGTTGCCCGCGTCGACGCCCCGGGCCACCCGCAGCGCCCGGCCGACGTCGCGGGTCCAGATGGAGCCGGACAGCCCGTATTCGGTGTCGTTGGCCAGCCGCACGGCCTCGGCCTCGTCGTCGAAGGGCAGCACGGCCACCACCGGCCCGAACACCTCGTCGGTGACCGCCCTGTGGTCGGTCGCGACCGGACCGAGCACGGTGGGCGGGAACCAGAACCCCGGCCCTTCCGGCGCGCCACCACGGAAAGCGACCGGCGCACCGTCTATATAGGACGCCACCCGGTCACGGTGAGCCGCCGAGATCAGCGGCCCCATCTCGGTGGCCTCGTCGCCCGGGGCGCCGACCACGACCTGCCGAACGGCCTGCTCGAACAACTCCATGAACCGGTCGTAAACCGGACGCTGGACAAGGACGCGCGACCGCGCGCAGCAATCCTGCCCCGCGTTGTCGAACACGGCGGCGGGCGCCTTCGCGGCGGCCTTCGCGAGGTCGGCGTCGGCGAAGACGATATTGGCGTTGTTGCCACCGAGTTCGAGCGTCACCCGCTTCACCTGGTCGGCGCACCCGGCCATGATCTGCTTACCGACCTCAGTGGACCCGGTGAACACGACCTTGCGCACCAACGGGTGCGTCACAAACCGCTCCCCCACCACCGGCCCCCGGCCGGGCAACACCTGGAAGACGTCCTCAGGAATACCGGCCTGCTTAGCCAATTCGGCCAACCGCAACGCGGTAAGCGGAGTGAGCTCAGCGGGCTTGAGTACAACGGTGTTCCCACCGGCAAGCGCGGGCGCGAACCCCCACCCCGCGATCGGCATCGGAAAGTTCCACGGCACGATCACCCCGACCACGCCCAGCGGCTCGTGGAAGGTGACGTTCACCCCGCCCGGCACCGGAATCTGCCTGCCGAACAACCGCTCCGGCATCCCGGCGAAGTAATGCAGGACATCACGGACATTCCCCGCCTCCCACCGCGCGTTCCCGATGGTGTGCCCGGAGTTCGCCACCTCCAACCGCGCCAGATTCTCCAGATCCCCGTCAACGGCATCAGCGAACCGCCGCAACAACCGCGCCCGATCCCCCGGCGCCACCGCCCGCCACCCGGGCAACGCGGCATACGCCCGGGCGATGGCGGCATCGGTCTCGTCAACCGTCGCCAGGGCAACGGTATCCACCACCTCTTCAGTGGCCGGATTGATGATCTCGAGACTGCTCACCGCTCTCCTTCCCTAGCGCCCCTCGAATCCGTCAAGCCGTCTGTCCACATGCGCCGAAGTTGTCCACAGGTTCCGACAACCCCTCCCACCGGCCCGAACACCTGACAGACTGGAGCAGTGCCCCGGCCCAGGGCGCGGTCGTCTTGTCGTTGTGGTGGATGAGTCCCAAGAAAGGTGGTGGCCGAGTGATGCTGTGATCCCGTGCCGGTGCGCGGCGATGATCGTGGTGGTGCGGCTTGCTTGGCAGCCGCACGGATGACGAAGTGGACGAGCAGGCCGCACGCGGGCTCGCCAAGCCTGCCTGCCCGACCACCCCTGCTCGCGGGACACCCGCCCCGCACAAAGCCGTGCCCGGCCCTGCCAGGTGCTCGACGGGAGCGGAGCAGGACACCCGTCCTCCTGCCAGCCGCACCCGAAGCTGCCAGGTGCTCGATGGGGTGGAGTGGTTTCTTTGGGGGTGAAGGAAGATCCCAACAGCCCCAGGAGAGTCGCTATCGAGCAGACCACCGAACGCGGCCACGCCAGCCCGAACGCAGGCCGCCCCGTTCATGACCGTTGCCTGCGGCGGCACGCGGCCTGAACCAAGGCGGCGAACAACCGCACATCAGCCGGGTCCTGCTCCGGATGCGACTGGACGCCCAGAACAAAAGTGGCGGCAGGAAGCTCGACCGCCTCAATAGTGCCGTCCGGCGCGGTCGCGGCCACCGTCAGACCGGCCCCGAGCCGGTCGATCGACTGGTGATGGTGGCAGTGCGTCTGAGCGGACGAACCCAAGATCGTCGCCAACGTCGAAGCGGGGCGGATCGACAGTTCCGTCTTGCCGAAGCGGGCCACTTCCGGCTGGTGGTCGGTGTTTCCGACGACCTCGGGGGTGTGCTGGTGCAGCGTGCCGCCCCGGGCGATGTTGAGCACCTGCATTCCCCGGCACACCGCCAGCAGCGGCAGGTCAAGCCGGATGGCCGCGTCGAGCAGGGCGAACTCGGCCGCGTCGCGGGTGGGTTGCGGGGTGCCGGTGGTGGGGTGGGGTTCCTGGCCGTAGCGGCGGGGGTCGATGTCGGCGCCGCCCGCGAGGACCAGGCCGTCGAGCCAGTCGACGGTGTCGGCGCGCCAGTCGCCGATGGGGGGCAGGAGGACCGCGTTGCCGCCCGCCGCGCACACGGAGTCGACGTAAACCCGGTGCAGGACGGCGGCTTCGGCTTCCCAGATGCCGAAGGTCGAGTGCTCCAGGTATGTGGTGACCCCGATGACGGGGGGCCGGTCAGAGGCGTTCGAAGCCACGCACGCGCTCCCAGTCGGTGACGGCCGCGTCGAAGGCGGCCTGTTCCACCCGCGCGGCGTTGCCGTAGTGCTCGACGACGTCCGCGCCGAACGCCGCGCGGGCGACGGCGCTCTCGGCGAGCAGGTCGGCGGCCTCGCGCAGGGTGGTGGGGACGCGCGGCTTCTGGGAGTTGTAGGCGTTTCCGGTGAACGGCGGCTCCAGCGGCAGCTCGTTCTCGATGCCGTGCAGGCCCGCGGCGATCAGCGCGGCGACCGCGAGGTACTGGTTGACGTCGCCGCCGGGCACCCGGTTCTCCACCCGCAGCGAGGGGCCGTGGCCCACGACGCGCAGGGCGCAGGTGCGATTGTCCACGCCCCAGGCCACCGCGGTCGGGGCGAACGAGCCGGGGGCGAAGCGCTTGTAGGAGTTGACGTTCGGGGCGAAGAAGTAGGTCAGCTCGCGCAGGCAGGCGAGTTGACCGGCGAGGAACTTCGACATCAGCGGGGAGAACCCGCCCGGCCGGTCACCGGCGAGGGCGGGCCTGCCCTCGGTGTCGCGCAGGCTGATGTGGATGTGGCAGGAGTTGCCCTCGCGCTCGTTGTACTTCGCCATGAACGTCAGGCTGCGCCCGTGCTTGGCCGCGATCTCCTTGGCGCCGGTCTTGTAGACGCCGTGGTTGTCGCAGGTGGTGAGCGCGTCGGCGAAGCGGAACGCGATCTCGTGCTGGCCAGGGTTGCACTCGCCCTTGGCCGACTCGACGTACAGGCCCGCGCCCGCCATGCCGGTGCGGATGGCGCGCAGCAGCGGCTCGACGCGGCCGGTGCCCAGCAGCGAGTAGTCCACGTTGTACTGGTTCGCGGGCCTCAGGTCGCGGTAGCCGCGGTCCCACGCCTGCTCGTAGGTGTCGTCGAAGACGAGGAACTCCAGCTCCGTGCCCACGAACGCGGTCAGGCCGTGCTCGGCGAGCCGGTCGAGCTGGCGGCGCAGCACCTGGCGCGGGGAGACCGTAACCGGGCCGCCGGTGACCAGCTCGACGTCGGCGAGGACCAGCGCGGTGCCCTCGTGCCAGGGCAGCAGGCGCAGCGTGTCCAGGTCGGGGCGCAGCACCAAGTCGCCGTAGCCGCTGTCCCAGGACGAGGTGCGGTAGCCGTCGACGGTGTTCATCTCGACGTCGACGGCGAGCAGGTAGTCGCACGCCTCGGTGGCGTGGTCGACGACCTCGTTGAGGAAGTACCGCGCCGCGCACCGCTTGCCCTGCAACCGGCCCTGCATGTCGGTCATCGCGACCAGCACGGTGTCGACGGCGCCCGCGGCCACCAGCTCGCGCAGCCGGGCCACCGAGATCAGGCCCTCGTCGCGCGGTCGGTCGGTGTCGCGCATCAGCCGGGCCCCCAAAGGTTCAGCTTCGCTCCATTGATGCGGTGTCACTCGAATGCTGGCAGCGTCCGGACACTGGCGCAACCACTTCCCCGGCGCGATCCCCTGTTCGGTTCGTTACCTCTTCCGGACCTTGACCACGAGAACAAGCGACCGCACACTGGATCTTCCGGTAATGGACCACCCGCGATCCATTGGGGAGTGAAGATGGCCGACATCGCCCCCGCCCGCCCGGCTGACGAGGACGATGACGAGACCAGGCTGCACCGGCTGGGATACGCCCAGGAACTGCGCCGCTCGATGTCGGGCTTCAACAACTTCGCGGTGTCGTTCACCATCATCTCGATCCTGTCCGGCTGCCTGACCCTCTACGGGTTCGGCATGAGGACCGGCGGGCCGGTCGCGATGATCTGGGGCTGGCCGCTGGTCGGGTTCTTCGTGGTCCTGGTGGGGCTGGGCATGGCCGAGGTCTGCTCCAGCTACCCCACCGCGGGCGGTCTGTACTACTGGGCGGCGAAACTCGCCCCGCGCAACGGGCCCGCGTGGTCGTGGTTCACCGGCTGGTTCAACCTCATCGGCCAGATCGCGGTCACCGCGGGCGTCGACTTCGGCGCGGCGCTGTTCCTCAACGCGTTCCTCGACCTCCAGTTCGGCTTCGCCGCCACCCCAGCGCACACGATCACCCTGCTCGCGGTCATCCTCGCCGCGCACGGCCTGCTGAACACCTTCGGCGTGAGAGTCGTCGCGGTCCTCAACAGCGTCAGCGTGTGGTGGCACCTGGCGGGCGTGCTGGTGATCGTCGGCGTGCTGATCGTCGTGCCGGACAACCACCAAGACGCGTCGTTCGTGTTCGGGGAGTTCGTCAACAACACGGGCTGGGCCTCACCGGTGTACGTGTTCCTGCTTGGGCTCCTGCTCGCCCAGTACACGCTGACCGGCTACGACGCTTCCGCCCACATGACCGAGGAGACCCGCGGCGCGGCGGTGGCGGGCCCGCGCGGGATCGTCAACTCGATCCTGGTGTCCCTGGCCGCCGGGTGGGTGCTGCTGATCGGACTCACCTTCGCCATCCAGGATTATGACGGCGCGGTGGGCTCGGCGACCGGTGTGCCTCCGGCCCAGGTCTTCATCGACGCGGCAGGCGTGACCATCGGCAAACTGCTGCTGCTGATCTGCGTCGGCGCGCAGTTGTTCTGCGGGATGGCTGCGGTCACCGGGAACTCTCGGATGATCTACGCCTTCGCCCGGGACGGCGCGATTCCCGGGTCCGGATTCTGGCACCGGATCAACAAGCGCACCCGGACGCCGACGAACTCGGTGTGGCTGGCGGCGGTGGGGGCGTTTCTGCTTGCCGTGCCGTATCTGTGGAGCGCGACGGCGTACACGGCGGTCACGTCGATCGCTGTGGTGGGGCTCTACACGGCGTATGTGATTCCGGTTTACCTGCGGGTGCGCAAGGGAGCGGACTTCGAGCGCGGGCCCTGGCATCTGGGGCGGTGGGGGCGGGCGATCGGGATCGTGGCCACCGGGTGGGTGGTGTTCATCTTCGTGCTGTTCATGCTGCCGCAGGTTTATCCGGTGACTTGGGAGACGTTCAATTACGCGCCGGTCGCGTTCTTGGTGGTTCTCGGGGGTGCGGGGCTGTGGTGGGCGGTGTCGGCGCGGAAGTGGTTCACCGGGCCTAAGGTGCAGGGGACGCCTGAAGAGTTGGCCGCTGTGGAGCGGGATCTCGATCTGGGGTGAGTCGGCTGGGGGCTGGCTTCCGCGGGGTCTGGTTGCGTTGTTCGCTCGATGGGGTCAGGAGAAGGAGCCGGGGCTGACCAAGCCCTGTTCGTAGGCGAAGACGACCGCTTGGACGCGGTCCCGTAGGCCTAGTTTCATCAGGACTCGGCCTACGTGGGTTTTGACGGTGGTGGCGCCCAGGAAGAGGTCGTCGGCTATTTCCGCGTTGGAGAGGCCCCGGGCGATCAGTTCCAGGACTTCTCGTTCGCGGGGGGTGAGGGTGGCTATCGCTTCCGGGCGGATGTTGGCGGGTGAGTGGCGGGTGAACTCGCGGATCAGGCGGCGGGTGACGGCGGGGGCCAGGAGGGCGTCGCCCGCCGCGACGATTCGGACTCCGTCGATGAGGCGTTCGCAGGGGACGTCTTTGAGGAGGAAGCCGCTGGCGCCTGCGCGGAGGGCGCCGAAGACGTACTCGTCCAGGTCGAAGGTGGTGAGGATGAGGACTGGGACGGCGTCCACGACGCCGGGGCCCGCCAGGGCGCGGGTGGCGGCTATGCCGTCCATTTTGGGCATCCGCACGTCCATGAGGACGATGTCCGGGCGGTGCTGCCTGGCCAGGGCGACCGCCTCTTCCCCGTCGCCTGCTTCTGCGACGACCTCGATGTCGGGCTCGGCTTCCAGGATCAGGCGGAACCCGGTCCGCATCAGGGGCTGGTCGTCGGCGATGACGACGGTGAGCGTTCCCATATCCGCCGCAGCCTAGTGCCACATTCGGCGGTCGGCCCGATTTACCCCCGGTAGGGCAGGGTGGCGACCACTTGGAACTCGTCCGGGTCGTGGCGGACGTGCAGGCGGCCGCCGACCAGGGCGGCGCGTTCGCGCATACCGATCAGGCCGTGGCCGGGGGTCCCGCACGGGCGTGGCCCGTCGTTGCGGATGTCGATGCGCAGGTCGTTGCGGCCGTAGTGGAGGTCGACGGTGACGCGGGTCGGGTCGGCGTGTTTGGCGGCGTTGGTCAGGGCCTCTTGCACTATCCGGTACGCGCATAGCTCGACCCCGGCAGGCAGTTCCCTGCGGTGACCGTGGACGGCGACGGTGACCGGGAGGCCAGCGGTGACGCACCGGCTCACCAGGTCGTCCAGGTCGGCGAGGCTGGCTTGGGGGGCGAGGTCGCCCGGCTCGGTGCGCAGCACCCCGAGCAGGCGGCGCAGCTCGGTCAGGCTCTGCCTGCCCGACTCCTCGACCTGGGCGAGCGCGGTGTCCGCCGCGGCGGGGTCGCGGGCGACGGCGCGGCGGGCCACGGAGGTGTAGAGGACCATGACGCTGACCGTGTGGGCCACCACGTCGTGCAGTTCCCGGGCGATCCGGCCGCGTTCGGCCTCGGTGGCCAGGCGGACCCGGGCCTCCCGCTCGTGCTCGACCAGGACCCGGTTGGTGCGCTGCTGGTCGCCGAGGACGAACGCGGTGCAGTAGAGCACCAGCAGCATCGGGAGCCAGGCCAGGGAGTCGTGCTCGACGAGTTCGGCGGCGGTCTTGAGGACCGCGAACCCGATCAGGCAGCGCAGCGCGGTCCGCTTCGGCCGCCACGCCGCCACGGTGTAGAGCGCGATCAGCACGCCGACCTCGCTGATGCCGAAGTGCAGAACGGTCCCCACCACCGTGACGCCGCCGATGACCGCGAGCACCGCCGTCGGCGCCTGCCGCCGCCAGCCCAGCGGGAAGGTGCTGCTCGCCAGGAACACCAGCGTCCACCCCAGCGGGACGCCCGCCAGGCGGAAGAACACGTTGAACCAGATGTCCGCGGTCAGGAGGACGACCGCCCCGAGAAGGTCGTTGCGGTTGGGCGCGGAAAGGTCAAGCGCAGGAACCCGCATAACAGCCCACACTAACGAGCGGACCCGGCCCCAGCGTCATCCTCGATGGGGATTGGGCGTCCTACTCGGAGGGGACTGTCGCGAAGGCACAATCCGAAGAGCGAAACCCTGCCGCCAGTGACGATATGCGCGGCTGGACCTGACCCCGGGGAAGGCCGAACCCACACTGACGGGCGAAACCGATCACAAGACCATCCCCGACGCCGGGCATCGGGTCGATACTCTCCGGATGCACAGGCTCATCGTCGCGCTAGTGATGCTGTCACTGTTGGTCGTTCCGGCTCCCGTCAGCGCGGCCGAACCCTGCGCCCCGCCGGGGGACCACACGGAACAAGAGTGGCCCGTGGTGCAGCGCAAGGCCGACGGGACACTGGTGTCCCGCGCGTACCGCGCGCACGTCCCACCTCACCAGACCGGCGCGCTCGTCCTGGACTTGCACGGCGCCATGAGCAACAAGGACGAGCAGGACCGCCGCAGCCAGATGCGCGCGAAGTCCGACGCCGAGGGGTTCGTGGTCATCCAGCCGAACTCGCTGCCGAACTGGATCACCTCACCCCAGGAAGAGGCCAAGCGCGGGGTCAGCGACTTCGAGTTCGTGCGGACGCTGCTGGAGTTCGCCGTGCGCAGGATGTGCGTGTCCCCGGACGCCATCTACTCCGTCGGGTTCTCCAGTGGCGGGCTGATGTCGACGATGCTGGCCTGCGCGGGCGCGGAGGGCCGCCTCGGCGGGTTCCGGCTGGCGGGGGTGGGCGCGGTCGCCTCCGCGCCGCTGCCCATGCCAACCGGCAGGATCTGCCCGGCGCTGGCCGAGCACCCGGTCCCCCTGCGCATCGTGTTCTCCGACAACGACAGCCTGCTCGCGCACTGCTGCCGGAACAACCTCGCCAAGATGGTCACCGCCGTGCACGACGCCGCCCGGCTGTGGGCGGCGGACAACGGCTGCATTCCATTCTCGACAGTCGCCGAGACCGGCAAGACCGGCCCGGGAGTCCGCAAGCGCACCACTCGGCACCACTGCCTGTTGCGGCGCGGCGAGGTGCTTGTCGACGTGGTCGACTCCGGCTCGGTGTTCCGCGACGGCCACTTCTGGCCCGGGCCGCCGAACCGCGACGACTACGACGCCACCGCAGCGCTGTGGTGGTTCCTGCGCCCGTGACCTGGGCGGACGTCTGGACCGAAACAGACAGTGTGACCCCGGGCACTTTCGCCGACGGCCAGGTAGCTTGCATCCGACGTGGTTCGACGGCGCACCGCTCGGAGGAAGATCCATGCGTGCCAACAGGATTCGGCTTGGGCTGGCGGCCGCGCTGCTGAGCCTGGCCGCCGCGGCTGTGGTCGCGGTGCCCGCGGCCACCGCCCAGGAAGGCGACTTCTACACCCCGCCGGACACGCTTCCGGCCGCGAACGGCGCGGTCATCCGCTCCGAGCCTGCCGAGTTCTTCATCGACCCCGCGCGACTTGTCCGCGCGGACGGCACGGTCAACCGGATCATGTACAAGTCGACCGACCGCACCGGGGCCGCCATCGCGGTGACCGGCACCGTCATCACCCCGACCAAGGCGTGGACCGGGCCGGGGCCGCGGCCGGTCGTGGGCTACGCGGTCGGCACCCAGGGCCTGGGCGACCAGTGCGCCCCGTCCCGGCAGCTTTCGGTCGGCACCGAGTACGAGGGCCCGTTCATCGCGGGCCTGCTCGCCCGCGGCTACGGCGTGGCCATCAGCGACTACCAGGGCCTGGGCACGCCGGGTGTGCACACCTACATGAGCCGCGCCGTGCAGGGCCACGCCGTGCTCGACGTCGTCCGCGCCGCGCGGCGCCTGCCCGAGGCGGGCCTGCCCGACAGCGGCCCGGTCGCGATCACCGGCTACTCCCAGGGCGGCGGCGCGGCGGCCGCCGCTGCCGAATTGGCCCCGGCCTACGCGCCCGAACTCAAGCTCTCCGGCGTCGTCGCGGGCGCGGTCCCGGCCGACCTCGCCGCGGTCGGCCGCTTCATCGACGGCGGACCGTATGTGGCGTTTCTCGGTTACGCGGTAGCGGGTCTGGAGGCCTCTTACGGCATCGACGCCGACCAGTACCTCAACGCCAAGGGCAGGCAGTTCCTCGCCGAGATCAAGACCCAGTGCCAGCTCGAATCGATCCCCAGGTACGCCTTCACCCGGACCTCGTCGCTCACCGCCGACGGCCGCCCGCTCGATGACCACCTCGCCGAGGAGCCGTTCCGGAGCATCGTCGCCGAGCAGGTCATCGGCCAGGGCCGCAAGCCCGCGGTCCCGGTCCTGCTCACCCACTCGACCCTGGACGACGTCATCCCCTACGCCGTCGGCAGGCAGCTCGCCCAGCGCTGGTGCGACCAGCGCGCCAACGTCCGGTTCTCCACCTACGCCAGCCCCACCCACGTCGCGACGGCCATCGCGGCCTACCCGGAGGCGTTCGCGTTCCTGGCAGCGCGGTTCGCGGGCTCGCCGCAGGTCTCCAACTGCCTGCTGCTCTAGCCCAAGGGCCGCCTCGCGCGGCGGCCGTAACCGATTCGACGGCTTTGGGATACTGAGCCGGTCGTAAGAGGTCACAGGAGTCGTAGAGGAGTGCCAGGGTGGCGCACGGAGATGTCGGACTCGAACTGGGCGCGCGGGTGGCGGCGGCGCTGCGCCGCGGGCTGGGCGTGGCGATCACGCCCGATGAGGCCGTCATCCGACCGTCGACCCGAGCCGGGGCCGACTACCAGTGCAACGCGGCGATGAGCCTGGCCAAGCGGGTGGGCAGGCCGCCGCGCGAGGTCGCCCAGGCCATTGTGGACAACCTGGACTCCGACGACCTGGTCGACGAGCCGGAGATCGCCGGGCCGGGGTTCGTCAACCTGCGGCTGCGCGACGACTGGCTGGCGGCGCGGGCGGGTGAGCTGCTGGGCGACGAGCGGCTGGGCGTGCCGGTCGCCGAGCGGCCGCGGCGGTTCGCGCTGGACTACTCCAGCCCCAACGTGGCCAAGGAGATGCACGTCGGGCACCTGCGGTCCTCGATCATCGGGGACGCGGTCCTGCGGCTGCTGCGCTTCACCGGGCACGAGGTCACCCCGCACAACCACCTCGGCGACTGGGGCACCCCGTTCGGGATGCTGATCGAGCACCTGGTGGACGAGGGCTGGGCCGCGGGCGGCGAGCACACCATCAGCGACCTCAACGGCTTCTACCAGGAGGCGCGCAAGAAGTTCGACGCCGATCCCGGCTTCGCCGACCGGTCCCGGGCGCGGGTGGTGGCGCTGCAGGGCGGCGACGAGCCGACGCTGGCGCTGTGGCGCGAGCTGGTCGATGAGTCCACCCGGCACTTCCAGAAGGTGTACGAGCTGCTGGGCGTCGAGCTGACCCCGGCGGACACCTACGGCGAGAGCTTCTACAACCCGTACCTGGACGAGGTCATCGCCGACCTGGAGGCCAAGGGGCTCACCGAGGTCAGCGGCGGCGCGGTGTGCGTGTTCCCGCCCGGGTTCACCAACCGCGACGGCGAGCCGCTGCCGCTCATCGTGCGCAAGAGCGACGGCGGCTACGGCTACCACGCCACGGACCTGGCCACCGTCCGCTACTGGACGGGCGAGCGCGGTATGACCGACCTGCTCTATGTCGTGGGGACCCCGCAGGCGCAGCACTTCCAGATGGTCTTCGCCGCGTCCCGGCAGGCGGGCTACCTCACCGACGACCACACCGCGGTCCACATCGGATTCGGCTCGATCCTCGGCGAGGACGGCAAGACGATCCGCACCCGCGCTGGCGGCTCGGTGAAGCTGGCCGACCTGCTCGCCGAGGCGGTCGAGCACGCCGCGGAGACGGTGGCCGAGCGGTCGTCGCTGCCCGCCGGCGCGCAGGCCGATGTGGCGCGGGCGGTGGGCATCGGCGCGGTGAAGTACGCCGACCTGTCCAACGACCGGGAGAAGGACTACGTGTTCACCTGGGCCAGGATGCTGGCCAAGGAGGGCAACACCTCGGTCTACCTCCAGTATGCGAACGCCCGCTGCCAGTCGGTGCTGCGGAAGGCGGACGAGGCTCCCGACGGGCCGGTGACCGTCGCCGAGCCCGCCGAGCGGGCGCTGGCGCTCAAGCTGGTGCAGCTGCCCGCCGCGCTGGCCGCGGCCACCGAGTCCTACGCCCCGCACAAGCTGTGCGCCTACCTCTACGACACGGCGTCCACTTTCACCACGTTCTACGACACGTGCCCGATCCTCAAACCGGGGGTCGAGCCCGCGACCCGGCGGTCCCGGCTCGTGCTCACCGCGCTCACCTCGGCCGTGCTGACCCTGGGCCTGGGACTGCTCGGCATCGCCGCGCCGCCGGAACTGTAGCCGGGCGCAGGTGGCCCGCTCGAAAATGTGAACGAACAGCGGTTGCCCTGAGTGGACACCAGACGGCAGAGTGTGACCGTGATGATCATCGAGCGGGTAGTGCTGCTGGACGAGGCTGGCAACGACGTCGGCGTCGCGGACAAGGCGGGTGTCCACCACGCGGACACACCTCTGCACCTGGCGTTCTCCAGCTACGTGTTCGACCGGGACGGCCGTTTCCTGCTGACCCGCAGGGCCACGCACAAGAAGACCTGGCCCGGGGTGTGGACGAACTCGTGCTGCGGACATCCGGCTCCGGGCGAGGCGATCGCGGACGGCGTGTCGCGCCGCCTCGCCGACGAGCTTGGATTGCCGGGACCGCACAAGGTGGAGCTGGTGCTGCCCCGGTTCCGTTACCGGGCGGAGATGGGCAACGGCGTGGTGGAGAACGAGATGTGCCCGGTATACCGGGTGGTCGTGGACAGTGGGGCCGAACCCGCGCCGAACCCGGACGAGGTCGACTCCGCGGTATGGGTGCCGTGGGGCGAGTTCGCCGAGTCGGTGCTGTCCGGCACGCGCGAGGTGTCTCCGTGGTGCGTGCTGCAGGTGCGCGAGCTCAGCGCGCTTGGCGACGATCCGGTGAGCTGGCCGCTGGGCGACCCGGCGGACCTGCCCGCCGCGGTCGTCGGCTGAACCGACGCGAACCGGGGTGGCGGCGGCCCGGCGAGCCCCTGATGTCAAGGGGGTTGTGGCGGCCGCCACCCCATCTCCGGCACAGAACTCCACAAGCATTGAAAAAATCTGGACAATAGGCCAATTGGGGGTAAATCCGACACCTTCGGGTGACGTTTTTCCCTACATTGGATCTAGTGGAACTACTGTTTAGCAGCCTGCCCGCACACGGGCACACGTACCCGCTCCTGCCCCTCGCCATCGCGGCCCGCGCCCAGGGACACCACGTCACCTACGCGATCGCGGAGAGCTTCCATCCCGTCCTCACCGCGCTCGGCTTCGACGTCGTCGCGGCGGGCCCGGAGATGATGGCCGCCTTCGCCGAAGCGGCGGGCCGCCCGCTGGACGCGGGCCCGATCAAGCCACACGAACTCGGCGAAGACGAACTGCACCAGGTGGCGAGCCGCGCCTTCACCGAGATCATGCCGCGCGGGTTCGCCCGCGACCTGAAACCGATCCTGGCCGAGACGAAACCCGACCTGGTGGTCTACGAAGTGGCCAACCCCGGCGCGGCGATCGCGGCCAAGGCCGTGGGCGTCCCGGCGCTCGCGCACGGCTTCGGCCGGGCGGGCTTCGCAGGCGACGACGACGACGACAGCCTGCGGGATTGGGGCAAGGGGCTCGTCGCGATCGCCGCGGAACACGGCGTGTCGCTGGACGCGGACCGGATCTTCGAGTTCGGCGACCCGTATGTCGACATCTACCCGTCGTCCATCCAGCACCCTGACCACCGCGACACCGAGAACCGGGTCCCGCTGCGCCCGGTGCCCTTCGCCGAGCCCGGCGAACTGCCCGAGTGGGTGACCGAGCATCGCGAGCCGCTGATCTACCTGACCCTGGGCACCGCGTTCGGGCAGGCGGAGGTGCTGCGCACGGCCATCGCGGGCCTCGCGGCGACCGGAGCCAGGGTGCTGGTCGCGGCGGGCCCGACCGTCGACATCGCCGCGCTGGGCGAGGTGCCCCCGTCGGTGACGGTCGAGTCCTGGGTGCCGCAGGCCGACCTGCTCCCGCACCTGGACCTGATCGTGCACCACGGCGGCAGCGGCACCACCCTCGGCGCCCTCGGCGCGGGCGTGCCGCAGCTTTTCCTGCCGCAGGGGGCCGACCAGTTCATCAACGCCGACGCCGTCGTCGGCGCGGGCGCGGGCAAGAAGCTGCTGGCGGGTGAGATCACCGGGGAGTCGGTCTCCACCGCGGCGAAGGCGCTGCTGTCCGACTCCGCCACCGCGGCGGCGGTGCGCGCGCTGGCCGAGGAGATCGCCGCGATGCCCACCCCGGACGAGGTCGCCAAGCGCCTGCCGGAGTTCGCGGGCTGAGCCCCGGGCCGGTCGCTCCCCTCCCCGACGGGAGTGACCGGCCCGCTCTGGTGGGGGAATGCGACAGGCCCCTGACACCGGTGGTGTCAGGGGCCTGTCGGTCGATCGGTGACGCCGGATCGAGACTGGTTACTTCTTGATCGCGAGGTCGAGGTCGATCGGGTTGTTCGGGCTCGCGGCCAGCGGGCCGATGAAGTCGTTGAGCTGACCGCAGTTGGCGGGGGAGGCCAGGTCGAAGGTGCCCTGGATCTTGCCGCCCTTGAGGACGTCGAAGTTGCCGACGGACTTGAGCTTGAGGTCGGTCGGGTTCGGCGCCTTGCAGGTGTCGCCCTGGTAGATCGGGAATCCGAAGACCGAGATCTTGGTCAGGACGATGTCGAGCTTGCTCTCGTAGGTGATGGCGCCGGTGGCGACGGTGCCGGTGGACTTGCCGACCGGGACCAGGCTGACGTTGGCGTCGACCGGGAGGAAGCCCACGATCTTGAACTTGCCGGAGGTCGGGGCCAGCTTGAGGTCACCGACGTACTTGCCCGCGGCCAGGTCGGCCACCGCGTTGAAGGTGCCGTTGATCGCGACCGAGCCGTTGAGGGCCGTGAGGTTCGCCGAACCCTTGAGGTCGTAGTTGACGTTCACGCCGTTGCCGTTGCCCGGAGGCGGGGTGGTGCTGGACGGCGGCGGCGTCGTGCTCGACGGCGGCGGCGTGGTGCTGCTCGGCGGCGGGGTGGTGCTGCTCGGCGGGGTGGTGCTGCTGGGCGGCGGGGTGGTGCTCGACGGCGGCGGGGTGGTGCTGCCGCCACCGCCACCGGTGATCTCGAACTGGTGCAGGAGGTTGTCCTGGCCCGGGTTGAGCGTGCAGGCCGAGTCGAAGGTGCCCAGGCCGGTCTCGGTGCCGTCGGCCTTGCGCGGGGTCAGGTTCAGGCTCAGCTCGCTGACCGTGATCTTCGCGGTGCCCGGCTGGGTGAACGACAGCGACGGGGTCTGGCCGGTGGCCACCACGTCGAACGCGCCCGAGGCCGGGACCGGGGTCTTGGCGATCGTCACCGGCACGTTCACCGGAAGGGAGATGCCGGGGGCGTCGACCTTGGCGCCCGAGACGGCCTTGCCCTCGATCGTGGTCGCGCCGACCAGGGTCAGACCCTGGGTCGCGGTCTCCGGAACCGTGGAGACGGCCTTGATGTCGAACACGCCGGTCTGCTGCCCCACACCGATGGAGGCGGGCATGTCGCTCTGGATCACGACCTTGATCGGCTGGTCGCCGATCAGCGGGAACGGACACGTGTAGTTCAGCGTCAGCGAGACCGGGTCGGCGGAACTCGTGCCCGAGCCGAGCAACAGGCCGGTGGCGACCAGCCCGGCCGCGCTGGTCGCGGCGACACCCGCCACCAGCTTCTTGGAAACCTTGCGAGGAGTCACTATCTTCCTTCCAGGGTATCAACGGTGATACAGACAGGGCTGAGAGACCGCCCCGTCAAGGGGAGGCGAGTATTCCCTGTTGGAAAATCTTCGGGTTCGTGGAAAACCGCTATGACGGAGGTTAGCCATCACACACAGCGCGCGCAAGCACCTGGCGAAGCCGCGGCGGAGCTACCGAGAACTTGTCATAGAAGGACACCAAAGGACCATCCGGTTTAGCCTTATCGGATAGTGCCGACCAGGCTGACCAGGTAGGACGTCGCTGACGAGCACTCCCCAAGGAATGCCAGGAAGATCCGTGTGGCGCAAAAGTTTCCACGCCTTGGAGCGATCGGAACAAAAACTTCGAAAGCCGCCCACAAGCATGGTAACCGACCGGGAAACCGGCCGAGCCGCAGCCCGCGGGCAATCCCGGGGAGCTCACCCCGGCGGGGGGCGGCCCGACCTCCCCCCTACCCGAAGGCCCGGCGCGCCGATGGCCGACGCATTGCGCACCCGACACCGGGGATCGTCTCATAGCCATCCGCTAATGCCACGGCAGTCATCAAAGCGAGATTGTTGTCCGAATCCAACAGAACAATCTTCTCTTTTACTCACTGCCCAACAGTGGGCGCGTCCGCGGGGTGGACATGAAACAGGCCCCTGGCACCGACACGGTGCCAGGGGCCTGGCGGCAGGGGTTCCGGGCGGACAAGTCAGCCACCGCGCCGAACCCTCGCCGAGGTCCAGTCGAAGGTCACTGCCTAGTCTGCGGCGCGACGGCGGCCGCGCCGCCGGTGATCTCGAAGGTGTGCAGGGTGTTCTCCTGGCCCGGGTTGAGCGTGCAGACCGAGTCGAAGGTCCCCAGGCCGGTCTCCGCGCCGTCCGCGGTGCGCGGGGTCAGGTTCAGGCTCAGCTCGCTGACCGTGATCTTCGCGGTGCCCGGCTGGGTGAACGACAGCGACGGGGTCTGGCCGGTCGCCACCACGTCGAACGCGCCGGAAGCCGGAACCTCGGTCTTGGCGATGGCCACCGGCACGTTCACCGGAAGCGAGATGCCGGGAGCGTCGACCTTGGCGCCCGACACGGCCTTGCCCTCGATGCTCTTCGCGCCGACCAGGGCCAGACCCTGGGTCGCGGTCTCCGGAACCGTGGAGACGGCCTTGATGTCGAACACGCCGGTCTGCTCGCCAACGCCGACCGATGCGGGCATGTCGCTGTTGATGACGACCTTGATCGGCTGGTCGCCGATCAGCGGGAACGGACACGTGTAGTTCAGCGTCAGCGAGACCGGGTCGGCGGAACTCGTGCCGGAGCCGAGCAAAAGGCCGGTCGCGACCAGGCCCGCCGCACCGGTCGCGGCGATAGCCGTCATCAGCTTCTTGGAAACCTTGCGAGATTCCATATGTCTTCCTTCCAGAAGTATCGACGATGATACAAACAGGCTTGGGAAAGCTTGCGGTTTCACCGGAAAGCCGCTGCGCCATCACGTTAGCCAGGACACACAGCAGACGCAAGCGGCCAGAGTCGGCCCTATCAAGATTGCCGAAAACTTGTCACAAGAGAACACCGTCAGAACATTTCTTTAGCCGCCCACGAGGCGCTGACCAGCCAAAATACCCACATCAGGGCACGACTAAACCGCGAGCGAAGGTGTGTTCAAACACCGTTTCACCCGCGTCGGACAGGGGCTTTCTCCGTCTTCGGATCAGCCAATAAAACGATCCGGAGTTCGCGGCCGACCTCTCGGGCGTACCCACCGAGAACCGAGGCGGTCTCTCCGCGACCCGACTACTCGCGGTCGCGGCGACCGACCCTCGCGCCGCTGTCACCATCCACCCTCTCCGCACTTCGCACTTCCGAGACTATGCGCGCAAGCCCGCACGCCAATGTGCGTATCAGAGACTCGGCGAGAAACGCAATATAAGAACACTAAAAAATCCGACCGCTCGCCACGCGTACGGTGGGGGCAGAACGCGCCGACGGCAGGGAGGACCGGACATGCGCACCGCGCTGATCACCGGGGGCACCGGCAGCCTCGGGCGGGAGACCGCCGGGGCCATCGCGGCGGCGGGCGGCTGGCGGGTCGTGGTCACGGGGCGCGATCAGGCCGCTGTGGCGGCGACCGCCGACGAGATCGGCGCCGTGGGGATGCCCCTCGACCTCGGCTCGCTGGCCGGGGTGCGGCGGTTCGCCGCCGAACTGGCCGGAGCGGGGCTGCCGCCGTTGCACGCGGTGGTGTGCAACGCGGGCGTGCAGGTCGTGTCCGGGACGGCGGTCACCGCGGACGGGATCGAGCGGACGTTCGGGGTCAACCACCTCGCGCACTTCGCGCTGGTGCGGGAACTCATGCCGCGCCTGGCGAAACCGGCGCGGGTCGTGTTCGTCGCCAGCGACACCCACGACCCGGCCCGGCCCACCGGGATGCCCGCGCCGGTCTACACCGACGCCCGGTCCCTCGCCTACCCCAGGGACACCGGCGAGAGCCCGAGCCTGGTCGGGCGGCGGCGCTACACCACGTCCAAGCTGTGCAACGTCCTGGCCGCCTACGAGTTCGCGCGGCGGGCGGAGCCCGGGATCGCGGTCAACGCCTTCGACCCCGGCCTGATGCCCGGGACCGGCCTGGCCCGCGACTACCGCGGCGTCGCGGCCCTGGCCTGGCGCTACCTGCTGCCCGCGCTCACCGTGGTCCCCGGCCTGAACGCGCACACCCCGCGCCGGTCCGCCGCCGCCCTGGCCCGGCTGGTCCTCGACCAGGACCTCACGGCCACCGGGCGGTACTTCTCCGGCTTCCGCGAGGTCCGGTCCTCGGCCGAGTCCTACGACCGCGCGAAGGCGGCCGACCTGTGGGAGACCAGCGTCGAGCTGACCGCGGCCCTGATCGCCTAGCGCGGCACCAGGTCCTGTCGGCGCCCGAGCAGGCACCGCGGCGGGCGCCGTCCGCGGGCACGCGGTCAGTTCGAGGTCGGAACGAACCGGTGTTCACGCCACGGGAAGAAACGTGCACCCGGGTACAGCAAGATCATCACCCGAATGCGGCAGCCACGCCCCGCGCGGTGTACGCAGACAATTCTCCCGCGGCTCCCGTTGGCCCATTGGGCTGCCTTCCCGTGTCATTGGTGTGAGCGCGCCGGGATACGCCCAACACGACTTCGTTTCACGCTAGGGTCGCACACGGTTGATCCGTATGTTCCCCTTCTCTTCGGTGACGAAAGAGGAAAGAATGGCGCATTGGAAGAACATCTCCGGCGGTTTGTCCGCCATCGCGGTCGGGGCCAAGACAGCGGTGTGGGGAGTGAACTCGAACAACCAGATCTACCACTACACCAACCATGACACGAACCCGTGGGTCGGCATCCCGGGCGGGCTTTCCGATATCGGAGTCGGGGCCGACGGCACCGTATGGGGTGTCAACTCCTCGGGCAACATCTACAGATACACCGGCGACACCGAGGACGACCCGTGGCTGCACATCCCCGGCGGCCTGACCCGCATCTCGGTGGGGTCGCGGACCAACGTCTGGGGGGTCAACCGGGAGGGCCGGATCTACCGGTACACCGGCGATGACGCGGCGCCCTGGGTGAACATCCCGGGCGGCCTGACCGACATCGGGGCCGCCGCGGACGGCACTGTCTGGGGCGTCAACGCGAACGCGAAGATCTACCGCTACTCGTGGACGGCCAACCACTGGATCAACATCCCCGGGGGCCTGGCCAGAATCGACGCCGGGTCCAGGACGAATGTGTGGGGCGTCAACTCGGCAGGACAGATCTACCGCTACAGCGGCGACGACGCGAACCCGTGGGTGAACATCCCGGGCGGGCTTTCCGACATCGGCGCAGGCGCCGACGGAACGGTCTGGGGCGTCAACTCCGCGGGCAACATCTACCGGTACACCGGCGACGCGCCGAACTGATTCCGCTCCAACAGCAAGCTGTGCCTGAGAGGCGCTCCCGGTCGCGGCGACCTATTCTCCGGACCAGCACCGGGAGCGCTTTTCGGGTATTCCCCGCTCAGTGCGGCAAGCGGGCGTCGAGTTCGGCGAGGTAATCGAATCCGTACGGCCCGCGTTCCAGGCCGTCCAGGAGCGCGGGCGGCAGGTCGCGGGCGAACTCCGCGGAGCGGGACGCGGCGGCGATGGCGATGGTGGCGACGGTGTCGACGTCGCCGGTGAAGGCGACGCAGGCGCGCAGGAGGCCGCTGAGGGTGTCGTTGGCCGCGAGCGCGGTGAGGGCGGCGCGGACGCTCATCCGGCCCTGAGCCCCCACCTTCCCCTGCCACGGCCGCGCCCAGCCGCCCGCGCCGTCGGTCAGCCTGCTGTCGATCCAGCGGCCGACCTCGGCCACCGGGCCCAGCCCGAAGTGGCAATAGTGCACGGCCAGCGCGGCGGCCTGCGCCGACTCGACCCCGTCGGGGGTGTCGTGGGTGACGCGCGCCTGGATCTCGGTGTGCCGCAACACCTCCGGCACGGTCGGCAGCAGGCCGAGCGGGGCGGAGCGCATGGCCGCGCCGCTCTTGTCGCTGGCCGGGCGGAGCCTGCGCAGCAGTTCTTCGCCGTCGCGCACCTGGCACAGCAGGCCGTGGAAGCCCGCCGCGTAGCCCTCGCGGCGGTCGCGGTGGAAGACGCGCACGAACGCGTCGGCCAGCGTCGGCGCGGTCCACGGGTCGCCGGACACCAGCACCTCGGCGACGGCGATGCTCATCTGCGTGTCGTCGGTGTAGGACCCCGGCCGCAGGCTCCGGTGCCTCGGGTGCGGCACGTAGCCGCGCAGGGTGTTGCGCTCGGCGACGAAGGCTGCGTCCGCGTACTCGAATCCGGCGCCGTAGGCGTCGCCGACCGCCAACTCGACCATCACCCGCCCATAGTGGCAGAGCGTCGGCGACCCCCGACTGTCCACAGTGGAGCATTCACCAGGTGGGACGGGCGCCGACGCCGCCGTCGACCACCAGGTCGTGGCCGGTGATCCAGGCCGCCATGGGAGAGGCGAGGAAGACGCAGGCGTCGCCGACGTCCTCGGGGCGGCCCAAGCGGGTCAGCGGGGCCGCGTGTTGCCAGCGGCGCACGCCCTCGGGCCAGTCGTCCGCGAGACCCGGGCGGTCGACCAGGCCTGGGGACACGGTGTTGACCCGGATGCCCGACGGCCCGTACTCCAGGGCGGCGGCGCGGGCGTGCATGATCAGCGCCGCCTTCGCCGCGCTGTAGTGCGCGTGCCCGTGGGCGGGCCGGCTGCCCTCGATCGAGGCGATGTGGGTGACCGAGCCGCCGCCCGCCGGACCCAGCACGGCCGCGGCAGCCTGCGTGCAGGAGAACGCGCTGGTGAGGTTGGTGTCGACCACCGCGCGCCACTGCGCGGCGGACATCTCCGCCAGCGGCAGCACCGGCTGGATTCCCGCGTTGTTGACCAGCGCGGACAGGCGCCCGCCCCACTCCGCGGCCTGCCGCACCAGTCGGTGGCACTCGGCGTCGTCGGTGAGGTCCGCCGCGAGCGCGACCGCCCGGCCCCCGGCCGCGACGATCCGGCCGACCAGGGCATCGGCGTCCGCGCGATGGTGATGGGCCACCACCGCCGCACCCGCGGCGGCGAAGCGCAGAGCGATGCCACGGCCGATCAGGCCGCTGGCTCCGGTCACCAGCACGACCACACCGCGCAGATCGGGAAGCCCGGGGTCAGGCGCGGGCATCGCCGGAACCAAGCCCATCCGCTCACAACCTCCCGGTGACCAGGCTTCTCGCGACGAACAGCGGTCGCCGCTCACCGGAATGATCTCCGGAAGCAAGGCGCGCGACAACACGGGCCTCTCGATCGGCGATTCCACCCGGGTGGGTCAATGCGGGCCCAGACCAGCCCACCAAGGAACGAGGCCGGCCAGGCGAGCATGTTCGCCAGGGACGCGAGCAGGCGCGCCGAGCGGAGTCACCCTGGAAGTCCTCCTTCGCGCGCGGGGATTGTCAACCACGATGGTGACCACGGCCGCATTGGCCACGCCCTTGCTCCGGCGACTCAGATGTCCATCCATGGGTCGTCGGGCATGTCGGGATCGTCGTAGTCCTCGATCACCACGGTGATGTGACGGGCCTGCGGCTGCGGATCGGCGGTTATGGCAGCCTAGCGTTCGGAACATCGCTGAGCATCGCATCCGGGTCGGGAATCCGGTATGTGGGTAGATTCTCGTCCAGCCATGCACGATCAAACGCTATTCCGGTCTGATCTTCCATCGCGGCCAAGCTGGCTGACTTGTAGTGCTCGGGGTCGAAGTCGTTGCCGTGAAGCCAGTCCGGGTAAACCTCGCCCACCTGTGGCTCTCGGTTGGCAAACAACGGTTCAAGATAGGCAACGATCTTGCCGTCGATTGCCTGGACAATGTGAGATAGACCGTTGACATTCCAGTAGACACTAAAGAACCGTCCACCGTTGTGGGACGCGCGGCGCGCTATTTCGGGGACGCTGCCACTCCATCCGTTGTTCTCGACCGCGATCAGGTGTGAACCCCGCTCACGGACCCGTAGCGTGAAGTAGTGACCGAAATCTTGTTCGGGGACCTCCGACTCCGCGAACGACAGCAGCCCAACAGGTTCGCCTGGCTTGCCGCCGTACACGCTGACTAGTTCGTCGGTAGTGCTACCCTCGATCACCGCAACCGTCAACGCCAGGTCATACGCCGTGTCTACCCACCCGTACTTACTCATCAAATCCCGCATGTCGGTTCCTTCGCGATGTCCACACCCTGGTAAGGTTGCTGTGCGATCTTGTCCGGCCGAACGATGACTACGAGGAATTTTGCCCCCTCTTCGGGATACTGCGGCTTCACGGTTCCGCCTTGGCAGTTGTTTTCCCGTAACGGCACTTCGTCAATTCGGGCACCCGCACCGCCCTCGTCCGTCGAAGCCATGGTGGGTCGGGGCATGGCGCGTTGCCGGAATTGCTTCTGGTACGTTTCCATGCCCCGCCCGCCGAACCGGACGTGCGAGTTTCCCCGCATCCGGCTCTCCACAGCGTCTCGTTGGTTCACGCCGCGTTGCTGCTCCAGGGTGTGGGGATTTTCGCGCCTCGGTACCGGTAGCGCTTGGACGGTATCGAGGTCGGGTCGAACAAGGTGACCTCTCCTGCCCTGATTTCCCACTTGGTCGAGCCGGTGAAGGCCCGTGGGTGCAGTTTTCTCCACGACAGGCCCTTGTGGTGTTTCCGCAGCCATCGGCAGACCCGCAGCCACGAGTAGTAGCGCAGGTAGCCGAACACGGCTTGGGA
>NZ_FMZZ01000011.1:55854-229901 GCF_900101685.1 Actinokineospora iranica | reverse complement strand
GAACCAGATACCCTGACCCGATCCGAGAGTCCGAACAGCCCTACGCTGATGACTGTTCCGTGCACCACAACCCGGCCCATATCCACCAGATTTGAGCCGGTGCGACGATTACGGAGCTTTACCATCGCTGGTTTCTCTCGTACACCTTTCCGTCTCGCTTGCCGGGCACCAGGCCATCTGGCAGTACTGACCCGCCCCGGCTTTGTCGCGGCTGCTTCCCGTCCTCACCTGCGTTCCCAGGCTCAGACTGCCGCCAGCTTCACATTCTCTGCTACGACAGAAAATGGGTGAAGGTCTTCCACCTCCACTCGGTAAAATGACGCCTCGTGGCGCACGGGATATTCGTCGCACGACGTCCTGGGAAACTTCTTTTTGAAACGCGCGTTTCCGCAAGCAGCCTTACGATTCACCAGCGCCTTCGATCTATTCATGGTCAACAGGGCAGGAGAGCCTGATTCCCACGCTTCGCTGATTCCCCGAGCGATGAAGGGCAGCTTGCCCGCGTCG
The DNA here is from genome assembly GCF_900101685.1 of Actinokineospora iranica. GTDB lineage: Bacteria > Actinomycetota > Actinomycetes > Mycobacteriales > Pseudonocardiaceae > Actinokineospora > Actinokineospora iranica. The sequence continues at coordinate 229,394 of NZ_FMZZ01000011.1, read as the reverse complement.
AACACCACAATTCGAAAACCGTCGCAGGCCTTGTCCTGCAACACCTGCTGTGCCGTGCACTTCTCGACCTTCGACGTGGCCTCCGACGCGACCATGAACGAATACTCGCCGTCCCCGATGACCTCTGTTCCACCCGCGAAAAGGCCCTGCACTCTGTCCACAGCCTCGTCAAATCCAGCGGTTGCCACAACAGCCACCGCAGCGGCCGCGACCAGCACCCCCGTCATCTTGCTCTTGGTCGCCATCCCGCGCCCTTCCGCCTATCGAGCGCCTGCCTGGGTTAGACCGACACTGTTGCCACCGGTAGGGCCGGGTTGGCTGAGAGGTCCAAAGAGGACGGCTTTACGCCTGCGGCGACCAGGTGGGCGCCGAGGGCGGCCATCATGGCTCCGTTGTCCGTGCAGAGGCGGGGGCGGGGGACGCGGAGTTCGATTCCCGCCGCCTGGCAGCGTTGGGCTGCCAGGGCCTTGATTCGGGAGTTGGCCGCCACACCGCCGGAGATGACCATGGTGTTGATGCCGAGTTCGGTTGCCGCGCGGACTGCCTTGGCGGTGAGGACGTCGGCCACGGCTTCCTGGAAGGATGCGGCCACGTCGTCGATGGGGACTTCTTCGCCGTCGCGTTCTCGGGCTTCCACCCAGCGGGCCACCGCCGTTTTGAGGCCGGAGAAGGAGAAGTCGTACTTCGCGTCGCGGGGGCCGGTGAGGCCGCGGGGGAAGGCGATGGCGGTGGGGTTTCCGCGTTGGGCCGCGCGGTCGATGGGGGGGCCGCCGGGGTAGGGGAGGCCGATGACCCGGGCCACCTTGTCGTAGGCCTCGCCTGCGGCGTCGTCGATGGTGGAGCCGATTTCGGTGATTTTCCCGGCCAGGTCGTCCACGCGCAGGAGTTGGCTGTGGCCGCCGGAGACGAGCAGGGCCAGGGTGGGGGTGGGCAGGGGACCGTGTTCCAGGGTGTCGGCGGCCACGTGCCCAGCCAGGTGGTTGACGCCGTAGAGGGGGACGTTCAACGCTGTCGCGTATGCCTTGGCGGCGGACACGCCGACCAGGAGGGCGCCCGCCAGGCCGGGGCCGCAGGTGACCGCTATCGCGTCCACATCGGACAGTGCGATGTCCGCGGCGGTCATGGCGCGGCGCATGGTGGGCACCATGGCCTCCAGGTGCGCCCGGCTGGCCACCTCGGGGACGACGCCGCCGAATCGGGCGTGCTGCTCGACGCTGGAGGCGACCTCGTCGGCCAGCAGGGTCAGGCCGCCGTCGCGGTCCAGGCGAACGATGCCGACGCCGGTTTCGTCGCAGGAGCTCTCAATGCCCAGGATGATCGTCACGTGGTCTCCTCCACCCGGGCGGGCCGGGCCATGGTGTACGCGTCGGCGCCGGAGGGCTGGTAGTAGCGGCGGCGCAGGCCGATGGTGGTGAAGCCGTGCGCCTCGTAGAGGGCGATGGCGGCCGCGTTGTCGGTGCGGACCTCCAGGAACACCTGCGCCCGCTCCCGCTCGGCGCGGGCGAGCAGCGCGCGCAGCAGCGCCTTGCCGATGCCCTGCCCCTGCCACACCGGGTCGACGCCGATGGTGTGCACGCTGGCCTCCATGTCGCCGGGCATCCCGGCCAGGGACAGACCGGCGTAGCCGACGAGCAGGTCGCCCGCGTACGCGCCGAGGTAGTAGTGGCCCCAGTCCAGTTCGGAGGCGAACGCGGCCTCGCTCCACGGGTCCTCGCCAGCGAACAGGATGCGCTCCAACTCCGCGCACCGCCGCAGGTCGCGGCGGCGCAGCGGGTCGAGTCTGACCGTCATACCCGGCTCACCCGCTTGCGGGCCCCTGGCTCGACCGCGTCCGGCCTGCGCAGGTAGAGGGGGGTGAGGGCGCCCGGTTCCGCGCCCGCCGCCAGGTCCGCCCGCGCGACGGCGACCAGGCCGACCGGGCTGGGGTGCTCGGGGCCGACCGCAGGGAGGCCGAAGTCGAACACCGGCGGGCCCGCGACCCGGGTCACGCCGAGGTCGGCGAGCCGGTCGGCCACCTCGGCGGGCGGGGCGACCTCCGGCCCCGCTGTCCGGGCGCCGCGCGCGTCGTAGGCGGCCCAGTAGACCTCGCGGCGGCGGGCGTCGGTCACAACCAGCACCGGCTCGCCGGGGCGGTCCGCCGCGATCGCGTCGAGCGTGCAGACCGGGTAGACGGGACGGTCGAGGGCGTGGCCGAGGGCGGCCGCGGTGACCATGCCCGCGCGCAGGCCGGTGAACGGGCCAGGGCCGACGCCGCAGACGATGGCGTCGACCTCGCTCAGCGCGCGCCCCGCCTCGGCCAGCGCGTCGCGCAGGTGGGGGGTGAGCAGCTCGCCGTGCGCCCGCGCGTCGACCGTGACGCGCTCGGCGAGCAACCGCGGGGCGCCGTCTGAGTTTTCACCAGCGAGTTCGACTGTGAACTCGACGACGCCTGCGGTCACCGCGGGAGTGGCGGTGTCAACCGCGAGAACCAGCACTTGTCAAGAGTACGAGGGCGCGGTCACCGTCCGCGCATGGGACCGCCGCCGCGCGTCGGCCACGCTGTCGGCGGCGAAGGCGCAGATCAGCGCGAGCAGGCCGCCGCCGCCGAGCGCCGCGCCGACCATCGTCGTCCTGGCCTTGGTGACCTTGACCGGCTCGACCGGCGAGGTGACGACGTGGAGGGTGATCAGGGTGCTCTCGGGCGCGCCGAGGAACCGCTGCTCCTTGTCGAGGGCGACGCGCATCAGGGAGAAAGCGCTTGCGCCGAGGTCCGTCGCCCGTTTGTGCGTCGCGCCCTCCACCGCGACGGTCAGGAACGGACCCTCCCGGGTGATCTCGACGGTCTCCTTCGGTTCCCGCGACAGCTTGGCCGCCCGCGACCCCACGTCATCGATCAGCAGGGCGGCGGTCGTGGACAGGCTGGGCCGGAACGCGAGCAACGAGTTCGTCTCCGACACCACCGTCTTCCCGACCGGCGCCACCGGCCCGGTCCGCGGCGCCAAGAGGACCGCGGTCCCGGTCCACGAGTAGCGGACCGGGGTGTTCAGGTACGCGAAACCGGCGCCTGCCACCGCCAAGACCAGCAGCGGCACGACGACGAGCCAGCGCCTGAGCACGAGCGAGAACAGACTGCGGAGATCCACTGCGACTCCCCGAACCGGGTGTGATTACCGACCGCGACCCCCGAACAGGGATCGTCACCCGACCGGCGTCCGTAACAGATCCGGGGCGAATCACAGCGAAAGTGACAGTCGTCATCGTCGGTGGTCAAGCGGATTCTGGCCGTTAATGTTGACCGGGTGCTGCTGCCAACACTGGCCACGCCGGACGAGCGCGAGGCGATCCGGTTCGGGTCCGCGGTCGTGACCCACGCCGACCTCGCCGCGTCCGCGCGCGCGGTCGCGGCCGGGCTGGCAGGCGCGAGCCGGGTGGCGGTGTGGGCGACGCCGAGCCTGCCCACGTGCCTGGCCGTCGTCGGCGCGCTGACCGCGGGGGCGGCCGTCGTGCCGGTGAACCCGAGGATCGGCGAGCGCGAACTGGCCCACATCGTCGGCGACAGCGCCCCTGACCTGGTGCTCGCCGCCCCCGGCGACAACCTGCCCGCGGCGCTGGCCGCGCTGCCCCGCCGCGATATCGACCCGGCCGAGCGGCTCGACGGCCCGCTGCCCGCCGAGGCGGACCAGGAGGCGCCCGCGTTCATCGTCTACACTTCGGGCACGACCGGGCCGCCCAAGGGCGTGCTGCTGCCGCGCCGGGCGATCGCGACCAACCTGGACGCGCTGGCGCGGGCCTGGGAGTGGACCGCCGACGACGTCGTGGTGCACGCGCTGCCGCTGTTCCACGTGCACGGGCTGATCCTGGGCGTGCTGGGCCCGCTGCGCCGCGGCGGCGCGGTGCGCCACACCGGCCGGTTCGACTCGGCCGCGATCGCCGCCGCCCTGGCCGACGGCGCGACGATGGTGTTCGGCGTCCCGACCATGTACCACCGGCTCGCCGCCGACTGCGAGGCCGACGCGGACCTGGCCGCGGCGATCGGCCGGGCGCGGCTGCTGGTGTCCGGGTCGGCGGCGCTGCCCGCCCGCGACCACGCGCGGATCACCGCGGCGACCGGGCAGCGGGTGGTCGAGCGGTACGGGATGACCGAGACGCTGATGAACTGCAGCGTGCGCGCGTCCGGCGACCGACGGCCGGGGACGGTGGGTCCGCCGGTGGACGGGGTGGACGTGCGACTGGTCGACGACGCGGGCGTGCCGATCGAGGCGTCCGACGGCGAGACCGTCGGCGAGATCGAGGTGCGCGGCCCGAACCTGTTCCTGGGCTACCTGAACCGCCCGGACGCGACCGCCGCCGCGCTGCGCGACGGCTGGTTCCGCACCGGGGACATGGCGGTGCGGGACCCGGACGGGTACGTGCGCATCGTCGGCAGGCGCGCCACCGACCTGATCAAGAGCGGCGGCTACAAGATCGGCGCGGGCGAGATCGAGAACGCGCTGCTGGAGCACCCCGGCGTCGCCGAGGCCGCCGTCACCGGTGAACCAGACGACGATCTCGGTGAGCGGATCGTGGCCTGGATCGTGCCCGAGGACGAGCGTCCGTCCGAACAGGACCTCGCCGACCACGTAGCGAAGCTGCTCGCCCCGCACAAGCGCCCGAGAGTCGTGCGATACCTGGAAGCGTTGCCCCGCAACGAAATGGGCAAGGTCACGAAACGAGCCCTACATGCGTGACGGCGGCGCCCGCGAAGTCATCGCCGAGGTGACGACGGATTTCGACGAGTTCACTGTGGACAGTCGCGCCCACGGCGACGGCCCACTCGACTGGGACGGCTACGCCCAGGCGCGCGCCCGAGCCGAGGAACGGTCCGGCGAGACCGAGTCGGTGGTATGCGGGAAAGGCCGGATCGGCGGCGTCGACGCGGTCCTGATCGCGTTCGACTTCCGCTTTCTCGGCGGCTCGGTGGGAACCGCGACCGGCGACCGCATAGAGCACGCGTTCAGCCGGGCAAGGGAAACCCGCACCCCCCTGGTCTCACTCATCGCGACCGGCGGCAGCCGAATGCAGGAGGGAATGCTGTCCCTGCGCCAGTTGCAGCGCGTAGCCCGACACTCGACCCTGCTGCGCCAAGCGGGCGTCCCCCAGATATCGGTGCTGCGCGACCCCACGACCGGCGGCCTTTGGGCGTCACTGGGCGCGGGCGCGGACGTGGTCATCGGCGTCGCGGGCGCGCAGGTCGGCTTCGCGGGCAGGCGCGTCCGCCCACCCACCGACGCCGACGATCCGGCATACACAGCGGAAGGCCAGTTCACCCACGGCCACGTGGACGAGGTGTGCGAGCCCTGGGACCTCACCGACGTCATCGCGGAATGGTTGACCCTGCTCGATTCTGGCTCCGCGGACCCCGCAGACGTGCCTCGCGCCCTAGGCTCACCGACCCCGTCAACGGACGGTTGGTCCGCGGTCCACCGCGCCCGGGCAGCAACCCGCCCCCACGCCGAGGCGTACCTGGACGACTACTTCGACCTCCGCCGCCCCATCACCGGCGACCGCACCGGCGGCGTAGACCCGGGAATGCTCTGCGGCATCGGCCTACGCGGCAGGCGAGCCATCGCCTACGCCGCCCAGGCGGGCACCCCCACCACCCCCGCGGGCTTCCGCACAGCGGCCCGCCTGATCCGCCTGGCAGAACACCTGGCCATCCCCGTGCTAACCCTCGTCGACACCCCCGGCGCAGCCAACGACGCGGCAGCCGAACGCGCAGGCGTAGGCCCCGCCATCGCCGACCTGTTCGGCACGGTCGCCGCAGCCCGAATCCCCATAACCACCCTGGTGATCGGAGAAGGCGGCTCCGGCGGCGCACTGGCCCTGGCGGCCCCCGACCGCACCTGGATAACCCCAGACGCCTACTTCTCAGTCATAGCCCCAGAACTCAGCGCAGCCATCCTCAAACGCCCACCAGAACAAGTACCCGCGACCGCAGAACAGCTCCGCCTACGCCCAGAAGACCTGGTCGAACTCGGAGTCGTCAGAGGCATCGCCTCGCCCTAACCAAACACGCACGCACGCACGCACGCAAAATCCCACCACAAAGGCGAGGGGCAGAACCCAACCGCCGGTTTGGGTGGTTTGCCTTGATTTGGGGGAAATGGGCCTAAACTCGCGGCGCGGGTGGGGTTCCTTCGCCCGCCTTTTAACCCGCGCAGGCCCATTTCGAGGGGCCCCAAATCAAGGCAAACCACCCAAACAGGCACACCCAACAGGCAAGCCCAAACAGGCGCGTCAAAACCGAATCAGCGCCACCCATCCAGCACAGCTGGCAGCTCAGACAACCGCTGCACCACAGCATCCGGCTCCACATCAACCGGAACCTGTTGCGCAGGCGGGATATCGCTGTGCGGGATGAAAACCGCCCGCATACCAGCCGCCTTGGCACCGCTGATATCGTCGTAGGGCCGATCGCCAACATAAACGCAGTCAGCCGGATTCTCCACACCCACAGCCCGCATAGCGGCCTCAAAAGCAGCCCGATGCGGCTTGGTGTAGTCCAAATCGCTACTCCACACCCGCGCATCGAACAGGTCGCGAACCCCGTCCCGATGCAGGACTTCTTCATGCCAAGCAGCAGGCCAAGCCGTCGACGACAAGATCCCGGTCCGCAGACCCCGGTCCTTGAGATCAGCCAGCATAGGAGCAACCTCAGGATCAGTGGGCGTAGCCCGATCCCAATACCGCCGAAACGCCGCCAAAGCGGCTTCATCGGCTGGCGCGCCCGCGGTTTCCAGCACCTGAGCGATGGTGAACGCGGTGTGACGCGTCTTGGCCCGCGCCCAGGCGGCGGTCTCCGCGGTCAGCACCGCGTCGGCGACCAAGGCAGCCTGATCCGGGTCGGAGGGGTGCAGCACATCGGCGAAGGCGCGCCAAGCCGCCAGATGGTCCATGGTCACCCAGGGGGTGAGCGTGCCACCCCAGTCGAAGATCACCGCGCGCATGACCGAAGCCTAGCCTGCGACGCAACCACAAAAGCCCGCGCGAGCAAGGCGGTCGACCCAAGACCCGTGCGGCTCCAGAATCGCCAACCGCGCGTCATCCGGCCGACGATCCAGCCGGATCAGCAGGTGATCGGCCGACAGCCGCTCAGCGGCCCCTTCCCCCCACTCCACCACCACGACCGACTCCACCAGCTCCGTGTCCAGATCCAGGTCGTCCAGCTCAGTCAGATCCCCACCCAGCCGGTAAGCGTCCACATGAACCAGCGGAATCCCGCGTTCCCCAGCCTGATGCTCCCGGGCGATGATGAACGTCGGACTGCTGACCCGCCCCTGGACCCCCAGCCCAGCCGCGATCCCCTTGGCCACCACCGTTTTCCCCGCCCCGAGCGGACCGGCGAGCAGCACCAGGTCCCCCGCCCGCAGCGTCTCGCCGAGTTTCCGGCCGAATTCCAGGGTGTCCTCTGCCGTCACGAGAGTCACCGGCTCAGGCACGTCGCCACCACCTTTTCCGGCCCGAGCCGAGGCCGCGGGCGCATTCGCGGAGCAGGGTCGCCAGGTGCTCGGTGACCAGGTCCGGCTGCTCCAACATCACCATGTGTCCCGCGCCGCGCGCCCGGACCAGGTGCGCGTCGGGAAGTTCGGCGTTGATCCGTTCCGCGTGGGAGAACGGGGTCATCAGGTCTTCGTCGCCGCTGAGCACCAGCACGTGGCTGTGCTTGAGGCCTGCCAGGGCCGCGTAGCGGTTGTGGTCGCCCAGAGTCTCGATGAAGTCGGCCAGCACCCGCACCGGCGTCACATTGAGCATGTCGACCAGGAAGTCGACCAGGCTCGGGCTGATCCCGGTGGAGCCGAAACCGATGCCGCGCACCGCCTGCCGGGTGAGCTGTCCCGCCGCGGCGCGGATCAGCTCGACCAGGCCGGGCTGCCATTCGGCGAGCTGGCCGACCAGGCGGGTGACCGGATTGTGCTTGGACAGCAGCGGCCTGGGCAGTCCGCGCTTGCCGACCTCGCCCGCGGAGGTGCCGATCAGCGCGACGCCGCGCACGCGTTCGGCGAACAGCTCGGGGTTCCGCTCCGCCAGCCCCATGACGACCATGCCGCCCATGGAGTGTCCAATGAGGACCAGCGGGCCGTCCGGGGCGACCGCGCGGACGACCTCGTCCAAGTCGCCAGCGAGCTGATCGATGGAACTGGTGGTGATATCGGCCCGCCCGGAGCGCCCATGGCTGCGGTGGTCGTAGAGCACCAGGCGCACCCGGGGATCGGTCAGCCGAGCCAGATCGCGGCGCTGGAAGTGCCAGGAGAGCCTGCTCACCGCGAATCCGTGCACCAGAACCGCGGTCAGGTCAGGCTTTCCGCCGTCCTCGGGGTCGATTTCCTCGACGGACAACGCGGTCCCGTCCGCGGCGGCGACCGTGCTGGTGCGGGTCGGCGGCAACTGGCCCAGCGGCTCGTCGGCGTACGGGTCGTCGGGCCTGCGCCTGCTGACCTCGCGCACGGCCAGCGCCGCGCCGCCCACCGCGGCGACACCCGCCGCGGCTGCGATGACCTTGCCGAGCCGGTTCACGAGTCCGCGCCCAGATAGCGGCGGACGACTCGCGGCCTGCACATCCCGGTGACGATCTCGTAGTCGATGGTTCCGGTCGTGTCGGCCCACTCCCGCGCGGTCGGCTCGCCGCGCTCGCCGGAGCCGAACAGGATCACTTCCGCGCCGGGGAAAACCGGGTCGTCGCCGCAGTCGACCACGATCTGGTCCATGCACACCCGGCCGCGGATGGGCCGCCGCTTGCCCGCCAGCCACACGTCCATCCGGTCCGACAGCGACCGGGGAACCCCGTCGCCGTATCCGACCGGCACCAGCGCCAGGTTCGTGTCCCGGCCGGCGGTCCACGTCTGTCCATAGGAGACGGACTCGCCCGCCGGAATCCGCTTGGTCAGCGCGACCGACGAGCGGAACGTCATCACCGGCCGCAGGTCTTCGGGCTGCGGCAGCGGATTCAGCCCGTACATCGCGATGCCGAAGCGCACCATGTCGAAGTGCAGGTCCGGCCGGTTCAGGGTGGCCGCGGAGTTCGCCAGGTGCCTGCGTGGCCGCGCCCCGGCCGCCACCGCGACCTCGTACGCCGCGGCGAACCGCTTCGCCTGCCGGTCGACCGACTCGCGCCCCGGCTCGTCCGCGCACGCCAGGTGCGACCAGATCGCGTACACCTCGTTGTCCGAGTCCAGGGCCGCCCGCACCAACTCGGGCCACAGCTCGGGCGGGCACCCGTTGCGGCTCAACCCGGTGTCGATCTTCAGGTGCACCCGCGCGCCGAACAGCCCGCGCAACTGGTCCACAGAGGACACACCGAGGTCCACGCCCGCGTCGACCGCCGCCCCCAGGTCGGCCCCGGCAACGTCCAACCAGGACAGGATGGGCGCGGTGATTCCCGCTGAACGCAACGCAAGCGCCTCACCGAGCGAGCACGACCCGAGCCAGGTCGCCCCTGCGGACAGCGCCGCCCGCGCGACCGGAACCGCGCCGTGGCCGTAGGCGTCGGCCTTCACCACCGCCATCGCGTCGATCCCGGGCGCGCGGGCGGCGAGCAGCGCGACGTTGTGCCGGACGCGGTCGAGATCGATCACCACCTCGGCGCGCGGCGGCAGCGCGTCAGCCATGGAGAACCGCCCGGATAGCCGAAGGCAGCGCCGACACGATCGCCGACGCTGGCGTCGGCGCGCCCCGCGCGGCCAAATCACCCGCGCGGACGTGCAGCCAGGCCGCGCAGCCCGCGGCGAGCAGCGGGTCGAGTCCGGCCGCGAGCAGCGCGCCGATCAGCCCGGACAGCACGTCGCCGGAGCCGGCGGTGGCCAGCCAGTGCGAGCGGGCCGGGTTCACCAGCACCCGCCCGTCCGGCGCGGCGACGACGGTGGCGTGCCCCTTGAGCAGCACGGTCGCGTCGACCTTCGCGGCCAGCGCGACGGCCGCGGCGACCCGGTCGGCGCCCAGCGTGATCCCCAGCGGCTCGGCGATCCGGGCGAACTCCCGGGCGTGCGGGGTCAGCACGACCGGCGCGTCCGGGTCGCGGGCGTCCCACAAATCGGGGTGCGTAGCGAGCAGGGTGATGCCGTCAGCGTCCACACAGGACGCGACGCCCGACTCGAACACATACCTGAGCACGTCCCGGGACGCCTTCCCGGTGCCCAGCCCCGGCCCGGCCACCCACGCCTGCACCCGGCCGGCGTCGCCGACCGACCCGGTCGTGATCACCTCGGGCCAGCGCCTGCGCACCTCTTCCGCCGCCGCCCCCGCGTACCGGGTGAGCCCGGAGGTCGCCTGCACCGCGGCGCCCACCGCGAGCACGGCAGCGCCGGGATAGGTCTCCGACCCGGCCGCGATCCCGACCACGCCCTGGGTGTACTTGTCGTCTTCGGCCCCCGGCACCGGCCACACGCGCGCCACGTCCGCCCGGTCGAGCACCCGGAAGTCCGGGTCGGCCAGCTCCAGGCCGAGGTCGACCAGGTGCACATCGCCGCACCGCGCCCCGGCCAGGAAGTGCACCGGCTTGTACGCGCCGAAGGTGACCGTGACGTCCGCGGTCACCGCGGGCCCGTCGACCGCGCCGGTGTCCGGGTCGACCCCGCTGGGCAGGTCGACGGAGACGACCGGAGCCCGCACCCGGGCGACCACCGCCGCCGCGTCCGGCCGCAGCGGCCCGCGCGCGGACAGCCCGACGATCCCGTCGACCACCAGGTCGGCGAAGTCCACGTCCTCCGGCGCGCCGACCCGGCCACCCGCCCGCCGCAGCGCGGCCAAGCCCTCGGCGTGCGCGCGGTCCGGGGCGAGCAGCACCGCGGTGACGCCCACCGACCGCTTGCGCAGGAACGCCCCGGCCCACAGCGCGTCGCCGCCGTTGTTGCCCGCGCCGACCAGCAGCACGACCCGTCTGCCCGCGACCCCGCCCGTGCGCTCGGCCAGCAGCGCGGCCGTCCGCGCGGCGACCCCGTAGGCGGCCCGGCGCATCAGGGCGCCCGGCGCGGTTCTGGCCAGGACCCGCTCCTCGGCCGCCCGAACATGGCCGGTGGTCCAGACGTCGCGCATTCGGCTCCTACTCGACTATTCGACCGTGACGGACTTCGCGAGGTTGCGCGGCTTGTCCACGTCGTACCCGCGGGCGCGGGCGATCTCGGCGGCCAGCACCTGCAGCGGCACCGTCGACACCAGCGGCTGCAGCAGCGTCGGCACCGCGGGCACCGTGATCAGCGTGTCCGCGAACGGAAGCACCGTCTCGTCGCCCTCTTCCGCGATCACGATGGTCCGCGCGCCGCGCGCCTGGATCTCGCTGATGTTGGACACCAGCTTCGAGTGCAGCACCGCCCGCCCCTTCGGCGACGGCATCACCACCACGACCGGCAGCCCGGGCTCGATCAGCGCGATCGGCCCGTGCTTGAGCTCGCCTGCGGCGAACCCCTCGGCGTGCATGTACGCCAGTTCCTTGAGCTTGAGCGCGCCCTCCAGCGCCACCGGGTAGCCGACGTGCCTGCCCAGGAACAGCACCGCCTTCGCGTCCGCCACCTCCCGCCCCAGCGCCCGCACCTGGTCGTTGGTGCCGAGCACCTTGCGGACCGCGTCGGGCATCGCGCACAGCTCGTGGAACTCGCGGGCCACCTCGTCGGGGTACTTGGTGCCGCGCGCCTGCGCCAGGGCCAGCCCGACCAGGAAGTTCGCCGCGATCTGCGCCAGGAACGCCTTGGTGGACGCGACGCCGATCTCCGGGCCCGCGTGGGTGTAGAGCACCGCGTCGGACTCGCGCGGAATCTGCGCGCCGTTGGTGTTGCACACCGCCAGCACCCGCGCCCTCTGCCCGCGCGCGTGCCGCACGGCCTCCAGGGTGTCGGCGGTCTCACCGGACTGGGACACCGCCACGACCAGGGTGTCCCGGTCGAGCACCGGGTCGCGGTAGCGGAACTCCGAGGCCAGCTCCACCTCGACGGGCAGCCGCGTCCAGTGCTCGATGGCGTACTTGGCGACCAGGCCGGAGTGGTAGGCCGACCCGCAGGCCACCACGAACACCTTGTCGACCTCGCGCAGGTCCTGCTCGGCGATGCGCTGCTCGTCGAGCACGATCCGCCCGTCGGTGAAGTGCCCGCGCAGCGTGTTCTCGAGGGCGGCAGGCTGCTCCTCGATCTCCTTGAGCATGAAGTACTCGTGGCCGCCCTTCTCGGCGGCGGACAGGTCCCAGTCGACGGTGAACGGCTTGACCCGCGCGGTCCCGCCGTCGAAGTCGACCACCTCGTAGCCCTCGCGGGTGATCGTCACCAACTGGTCCTGGCCGAGCTCGACGGCCTCGCGGGTGTGCTCGATGAACGCGGCCACATCGGAGGCGACGAACGTCTCACCGTCGCCGATCCCGACCACCAGCGGCGACGACCGGCGCGCGGCGACGATCAGGTCCGGCTCATCAGCGTGCGAGACGACCAGCGTGAACGCGCCCGCCAACCGGCGGCACACACCGCGGACACTGGCGGCGAGGTCACCGGCGGTCTCCCCGCTGGCGTAGGCCAGGGCGACCAGGTGCGCGGCGGTCTCGGAGTCGGTGTCGCTGGCGAACTCGACACCAGCGGCCTCCAGCTCGGCGCGCAGCGCGGCGAAGTTCTCGATGATGCCGTTGTGCACGACCGCGACCCGGCCGGTGCCGTCGCGGTGCGGGTGGGAGTTGCGGTCGACCGGGGCGCCGTGCGTGGCCCACCGGGTGTGGCCCATGCCCGCGGTGCCCGCGAACCCGGCCCGGCCCACCTCGTCCAGCCGGGCCTCCAGGTTCGCCAGCCGGCCCGCCTTGCGCTCGACGGCCAACCCGTCCGCGCCGCCGAGCACGGCGACACCCGCCGAGTCGTATCCCCGGTACTCCAGCCTGCGCAGGCCGTCCAAGACCACGTCAAGGGCCTGCCGGTGGCCCACATAACCCACGATTCCGCACACGCGCAACAGCGTAACCAGCGCGCACGGCGGCTCGGGAACGCCCGGCTGGCGCGTCAGGCGATAGGGTGCGGGCATGGCACGCAAGGCCAAGCACCTGCTCGACGAGCTTTCCCGCCCCGGACCGCACGAGGTCCTGCGCGGCGACCTCGCCCTCGTCGGGATGCCCGGGGTCGTCCACACCCCGAAATCCGGCCTGGGCCTCCCAGCCGTCGCGTTCGGACACGGCTGGCTGCAACCGCCCGCCCGCTACCGCGGCCTGTTCCGCCACCTGGCCTCGTGGGGGATCGTGGTCGCCGCCCCCGGCACCCAGACCGGCCCGCTGGCCTCGCACCGGCTGCTCGCCTCCGACCTGCGCACCGCGCTGGACGTGTGCGCGGGCGTGCGCCTCGGCGCTGGCGAGATCAGCGTCGACCCCGACCGCCTCGGCCTCGCTGGCCACGGCACCGGCGCGGGCAGCGCCGTCCTCGCCGCCGCCGACGACGACCGCGTCCACGCCGTCGCCACGCTGGCCGCCGCCCAGACCCGCCCCTTCGCCACCGAGGCCGCCCGCCACTGCGCCATGCCCAGCCTGCACATCGTCGCGGGCCGCGACCTGGTGGCGCCCCCGGCGAGCAACGCCGACCTGATCGCCCGCACCTGGGGCGGCCCGGCCCAGGTCCGCACCATCGCCAAAGCCAGCCACCTCGGCTTCGCCGAAGGCAGGCACTGGAGCAACCTGCTCGTGCACGGCAAGTCCGAACACGCCACCCAGCGCGTGAGCCGAGCCCTGCTGACCGCGTTCTTCCTGGTGCGCCTGACCGGCAAAACCGAGTACGAACCCCTGCTCACCGAAGACGTCAAGGGCACCGAGATCACCCATCCGGAACCTGCCCACACCTGACCGAAACCGCCCTGGACACCGAGTCGGCCCCGATACGCTGACGGCATGATCTACGGCCCGCCGCCTCCCGGCACCGGCGCACCACCCCCCGGCTACGGGCCGCCGCCTGGCTATGGCCCGCCCCAGCCCGGATACGGCCCGCCACCCGGCTACCCAAGCCCCAAGAAGCCAGGCTCCGCGGCCCGGTCGGCCGGGCTCTTCTCGATCATCCTCGGCTGCCTCACGCTCGTGGGACTCGTGTTCGTGTACGCCGGTCCCTTGTTCCTCATCCCCACCGCGGTGTGCATCGGTCTGCTCCTCACCGGCGGCGTCATGCTCGGACAGGTCAAGCCGACCGGCCGCGTGCTGAGCCTCATCGGCGCGGTGATGCTGATTCTGCTGCAAGCGTGGGTGATCGTCGCCTACATTCCCGTCGTCCAGCGAAGCCTGGACAATATCCCCGCGATCGCGATTCCGGGCGCGGGGATTATCGGCGTCATTGTCTTCATCATTGTTCTGTTCTCATCCGGCGTCACCGCGGCGGTGGCGGCCAAGCAGGGGAACTATCCGCCCCAGCACATGCCCCCGCCAGGCCCCTGGCGGCCCCAGTAACCTTTACCGCGAGGAGCACAGTCATGCACCCCGGACCACACGGGCATCCCCAACGGCAACCGCCACCGCACTTCGCGGCGCGCCAGCCACCGGGTTTCCCACCCGCACCGGCCCCTTATCCTCCTGGCCCGCCCCACGGGTACCCCCTCCCGCCCCCGGGTCACGGCCCAGCTTTCCACAAACCGGGAATACCCGGCCGCGGCCAGGCCATCACAGCCGGGGTCCTCCTCCTGGTCATCGCCGCGGGATACCTCGCGCTGGGGATCACGCTGCTTTTCAAATGGCACGACAGCGATCCGCGCTACCGTTTCCTGGGCACCGACTGGCGGTATCTGCTCGCCGAAGTCGTCGTTGTCATCCTCACCGCGCTCACGGTGTGGGCGGCGATCACCATCCTCACCCTGCGCGGCCGGGTTTTCGCCGCCGTCATGGGCATCATCGGAACCGTCGCCTTCTACATCATCCCCATCGGAATCCTCGTCGCCGTGTTCTGCCTGATTCCGACGACCGCCAAAGCTCTCGACACCGCGAAAGCCCAGCGCCACGTTAGCCCGTTCGGCCGCTGAATCTGGTCCGCGACCGATACGCTCACCGCATGAACCACGGTCCGCACACTCCCGGTCACGGCGCTCCGCAAGGCGGCCCACCCTGGCCACCCCCCGGGCCGTCGACTCCATGGCCTCCGCCACCGCCGCCCGGCCCCAGCGTGCCTCCACCGGGTTACGACACCGGTTTCCCGCCGCCTGGCCACCAGCAGACCCTCCCTCCAGACGACGGGGTGTCCCCCATTCCTGGCCGCGGCCTACTTGTCACGGCGGGGATCGCGCTGCTCGTCCAGGCAGCGATAATGCTCACCATCGCCATTGCGTCGATCATCGACATTTTGGATGACAAAGTCGACCCCCGATACCAGTTCCTAGGCACGGACTGGCGGTATCTCCCGCTAATAGCAATCTATTTCATCGTCAGCGCGCTCACCTTGGCCGCCGGGATTACCACACTGCGTATACGCGGACGGGTGTTCGGTATTGTCATGGGTTCAGTCAACCTGCTCTCAGTGTTCGGAATCCCACTGGGCCTGACCACGATAATTCTGTGCTCGCAGTCCAAGGCGAGCACCGCTGTGAAGATCGCGCAGGCCCGCCGTTTCCCCCGCTTCGCGCCGCCGCCCTACCCGCAGCCGATGCGCCCGTTCGGGCCGTAGTTCAGCGCTTGGTCATCCAGGTGACCGTGTAAAACCCGGTCTCCGACGGGTCATCCGGCTCGCGGCGCGGGCGAGTGGGGCGCTTCGGGCGTTCCGGCACGGGTTCGGCGCGCAGTCGCGCTTCGCGGGCCGTGCGTTCGGCGACATAGCGTTCGTGCTCGGCGATTTTCTCGCGGTATGCCGCCGCGGTCGCTTCGAAGCGGTCGCCCAGGCCCGCGCTGATCGCCTGGAAGGGCGCCCGCACGGCCCGGATCGCCGGGTCGGTCTCATCGATCACCGCTGCCTCCGGTCATTTCCGCGCCCGCTGAGCCGGGTCCTCGCCGATGACGCCGCCGAACCGCGCGGCCGGGTCGGATTCCTCGAACAGGCTGCCCACCACCCGCCACTGGCTCGCTTTGCGCTCGGTGTCGCCGCCCTGGCCACCACCCGCGCCCGCGCCACCCATACCGCCCATAGCCCCCATGCCGCCGCCCATCATGCCGCCAGCCTGACCTGGGGCCGCGGCGTGCGCTCCGGCCGCGGCGGGAGCGGAGTGGCGTTGCTGCTCACCGTCCGGCGGGGCCTCGGCGCTGGTCGCCGCCCCGGGAGCGAGCGGCGCGGGCTGGTCGGCCGCGCCGCCGCCACCCCCGTCGACAGCAACACCGCCACCGCCACCGCCACCGGCACCAGCACCAATCGCACCGCCAGCGCCCCCCGCCGGGACGCCTGCACCGGCTTGCCCAGCGGCTTCGCTGGCGGCAGGCGCGGGTTCGGCGGGCGGAGCCGAGGGCGCGCCGCTGTTCGCCTGCTCAGGCACCGCGCCCTGCTCCTCGATGAGATAGGACTTCGCCGGGCCGGAACCGTCCTCGACGGTGATGCCGACGCGGCCGTCCGGGTTGTCGACCGTGATGGTCCGCTCGCCGTCGCGGATGACGACCCGCTCCCCGGACGAACCGGGGGCAGCCGCGGCGAACGTGCGGAACGGGTCCGGGTCGATCGCGCGCAGCGCGTCGGCGAGCGCGGCCCAGCCGCGTGCGGTGGCCTCGTGGACGTCGCGCAGGTTGCGCCGGAACCGGCCGACCGCGGCGTCGTAGCGGGCGCAGAAGTCGTCGAGGTAGTTGATGGCCTCGGTGCTGGACCAGACCTCGACCAGCGGCCCGGCCGGGCTGTTCAGGTCGCACTTGCCCGGGGTCCGCAGTTCCTCGACGGTGAACCGGGCGCCCCAGCGGGACCCGCGGGACAGGGCGTCGTCGACGCGGTCGATCTGGGTGAGCCGCTTCGCTGGGTCGTCCACGTCGAGGTGGCGGGTCGAGCCGAGGTCGTCGGTCCACTGGCGCAACGCATCGGCGGCCACCTCGCGGGCGCCGTCGAGGGCGACGGCCAGGGTGGTGAGGCTGTCCTGCCAGGCCCGGGCGGTCGCGGCCAGCCGGTCGAACCGGCCTTCCGCGGTGTCGGCCACCGGCCCGTGCCACACGTCGGGCACCTTCGCCCGCAGGTCGCCCGCGACCTGGGCCAGCGCCCCGCCCGCCGCCGCGAGCCCGGCGAGCCTGCTCCCCGACGCGTCGAGCCGCCCGAACTCGGCGCCGCGCAGGTCGTCCAGCATCCGCCGGTCGTCGCCGGTGCCCCAGGCCTGCTCGGCCCACCCGCGCTTGGCCGCCGGATGCTCCCGCCACCGCGAGAACAACCCGCCGCTGTCGGTCAGCCGGGCCGCCAACGCAGCCAGGTCGCCGTCGAGCGCACTGTCCGATGTGTCCGCCGGGTCACCCGCGGCGGGCTCGACCAACGCTTCCCGGATCGCGTCCGCGCTCACCGCTCCCCCGCCGCGGTGATCCGGCTCGCCGCCTCCTCATCGACCGCGACGATCCGCCGAGCCGACTCGCTCACCGCGGCCACGGCCTCGTCGACCCCCGGCGCCGCCCGCTCCACCGACTCCCACAACCGATCCCGCACCCCGACGAACGCCTCCCCCGCCGCCGCGCCAAGCCCCCCGAACTGCCGCGGCGCCAGGTCATCGGCCCGCGCGTACTCCACGACCTGCTCAAGCGCGGCCCGAAGGTCAGCCGCCGCCCGAACCAACGCGTCGACAGCCTCCCGGTCGACGCTGAGGTCCGCTGCCTCCGGCATGTGTCCCTCCCCCTGGAAACCCACTCAGGTCAACGCACCCAACTACGCCCCGACCAGTCATCGTCGTCCGGCTCCTCAACAGCGGCCCGCCGCTGCACCACCGGCCGCCCCACCCTCGGCGGCGGCGCCACCGGCCGCTGCGGCGGCTCGTCTTCCTCGTCCTCCACCCCGAAGGACAGATACCGATCCCGAGCGGACACCGGTTCCGGCGCGGGCGGAACCGGCGCGGGCGGCGGGACCGGAGCGGGTGCCACCGGCACCGGGCTGGGCGCCGCTTCCTGCACCTCTTCCGCGCCGAAGGACAACACCGTCGGCTTGGACTCCCTCGGCGTCCACGTGCTCGCCGGTTTCTCTTCCGCCTGCTGCTCGCGCAGGTACTCCTGTTTCGCCGCTTCGTGCGCTGCCTCGATCGCGGGCAGTTGCTCGGCGATGAGCCGGTCGCGCTCAGCCGCCTGAGCGTCGTACGCCGACAGGTTCTGCGCGAACTCCTCGCCGATCTCGTTGACCCGCGCCGTGTACTGCGCGGTGATGTCCTCGTACTTGGCAAGAGTGAGCCGCGTGTCCAAGGTCATGTCATCCATCGCGGTCTCCCTCACCTACTGCCGTCGATCGCGCCGCTGATCCGCAGCTCGGCCTCGGCGAAGTCGTCGTCGAACAAGCTGCCCGTTGTCCGCCACTGCGACCCCGCGCGCTCCTGGTCGCCGGAGCCAGACGAGCCGCCACCGCCCATACCGCCGCCCATCGGCATACCACCACCCATCCCCGACCCAGCCTGGCCGCCCGCGTGGTCGCCACCATCCGCGCCCGCCTGGGCGCTCGACAACCCCGCCTCCCCCGAAGCGGCGGCGGACATGTCACCGGACGGCTCGGCTGCGGACCCCGCCGAGTCCATATCGAAGACGCTTCCCGTCGCCCCCCACGGCTGCGAACCACTGTCACTGGCGGCGAAGGTGCCCTGCGACTCGGCCTGCCCAGACAGCGGAGCCCCATGCTCAGCGCTGACGGCCTCCCCAGAGGCCACCCCGCCCGAGAACGCCGACGCCCCCGAATCACCTGTCCCACCCGCGAACCCTGAGGCCCCGGAGTCAGCCGGTCCACCCCCGACCGCCGCGCCACCAGCGGTCTGCGCGCCCACGCCGCCACCCGTGCCCTGCCCGCCAGCGGAACCACCGGCGTCACCGGGTCCACCCGCGCCCACCGAGCCACCGCCGGGCATCCCCGCCCCGGAACCGCCCACGGCGGCGTTCCCCCCGGCCGACCCGCTTCCGGCGACCAGCGGCTCAGCGGCGGTCGCGTCCTGGTAGTCGAGGGTGTACTTGGTCGGCTCCCCAGTCCCGTCGTCAACAGTGACGATGACCGTGTCGGGCGCCCCTTCCGGCCGCTCGGCGGTGATCGTCAGCGGCCCGTCCTGGATCACGGCCTTGCCATCGGGCCCAGCCACGACGTGCTGGACCCCATCCTCCCCAACGGGAATCCCCCCACCGGGAACCTGCGCGCTCAGGTCCTGCGCCAGCGGCTGCCCGTCCGGCCCGAGCACCGCGCCGTCCGTCGCCCCATTGCCGCCAGAAAGCCCAGTCGCCGCCCCAAAGTCCAACTCATAAGACTTCGGCGTGCCCGACCCATCGTCAACGGAGACCTTGACCTTGCCCTGCCCATCCGGGCTGTCAACGGCGATGGTGCGGTCCCCATCAGTGATGGTCACCGTCTCCGGAGCGTCCTTCGTCCCCGCGCCGGAGTTCGGATCGTCAGGAACACCATCGCCATTCGCGTCAACGGGAGTATCCGGCTTCCCATCCCCGTCGAGGTCCGTCGGCGTGTCCGGTTTCCCGTCTCCATCCAGATCAGCCGGATCAGGCAACGGCGGCGGCTCGGGCGGCGGTGGCATCACCGGCGGCTGCATGGGCGGCGGCTGCATCGGGGGCGGAGTGTCATGCCCACCACCGCCATCACGCCTGCCGTCATGGCCACCGGTGTCAGTGGGCGGCTGCTCGGCTCCGCCCAGTGCCAGCTTGCCGAACGGATCGACATCCAACGGCCTGTTGTTCGAAAAGAATGTCCAGGCCGAATCGACGGCATCAACCGTCTCCTTGATACGTCGGCGAAGATTCTTAATTGTCAGGAAGTAACATTCACAGAAATCGTTCAGTTCGCGACAAATCTGATCCGACCATCGATTATTGCCTTCGGTCAAGTAGACCCGACCAGGTGCGTGCAGCGATTCCGGGGTCTGCGTTTGGCGCACCCCCACCACACTTAGGCCACCAGCCGTGGCACCACCCAAGATTAGGTCGGTTACGTCGAACTTCTCCTTGTTGTTGAACCCGCCGATGAAGGTTCCGACTTGGAGAATTTCACCCATCTCATCGATGTACTTGCTGTAGTCACCGCGGACTTCGGCGCCTTGCCCTTCGCCGCCCCCGAGCGAGCCATAGCGGTCCATGATCGGCTTTCCGCCGACGTCGCTCTGCTCGTAGAAGTTCGCCAGCTTCTCCACCGCTTGGCGGGTGGCCTCCCTAGCGCCTTGCAGATGGTCGCGTAGCGCACCGACCGCAGTCCCATATGCGCCTGCCGCTGCCTTCAGTTCGCTGATCTTCTCAGCGGCCGCTTCGCCCGCCTTGCTGCTCCACGCTCCCTGAAGATTGGTGACCATGGTACCCACTGCGGCATCAATGCTTTGGGCAGCCTTGGAAAGATTGTCCAACCGCCCACGGGCACCCCACAGCATCCCCCAGTTGATAATCTTGAGCTTCGCCAGGTCGGCAGTCTCCTGCAGTCCATCCCCGTACGCGGACTGCGAACTCCACCGA
Organism: Actinokineospora iranica; assembly: GCF_900101685.1. Taxonomy (GTDB): domain Bacteria; phylum Actinomycetota; class Actinomycetes; order Mycobacteriales; family Pseudonocardiaceae; genus Actinokineospora; species Actinokineospora iranica. The sequence goes on along the minus strand of NZ_FMZZ01000011.1, from coordinate 208,885 downwards.
TCCTTGTTCACAGGAAGACAGGCGGCATGTGTGCGCCATTTGTCATAGAGAAAACCGAGATTGCTTTTGCCCATCATCACAGCTTGCGCGTCAAGCTTGCGCAGCATATTCTCGGAATGGTCTTCCGTGCGCACGTCCGAGGGCGTCAGCAGACAATTACGAATCTCCTGGATGGCGGCATTGCTCACGATCACTCACCCCCGGCCTTGGTGATGCCCCATGCGTTGTCGACATCAGTGTTCTTGGTCGCCTTGGACGACGTGGTGAGAAGCTGGGATGCCTGCGCGCAGAACTGCTGTGCCTTGCCGATCGACTCTGCCAAACCCCGAACACCAGCGTCCAGGCTGGCGAACGCGCCAGGGCCACTCAGGATTGAGCCGAAGTGCTCGGCTTTGATCCCGTCTCCCAACGCGTAGCGCTGCACTTCCTGCAATGTCAAGGCGAGTTCGTTCATATCGCTGGCCACCGACGCCACACCGTCGTGGTCCATGTCCATGGTCTCGTCCCGCGCCACCGCTCCCCCACCCCTTCGTCACCACGTTCTGACTTTGACGCACGAGGCCACCCACCGGTGCCGTCGCGCACGCAAAGAGGAATGTACCTAGTCAGGTGTCAGGGCACCCTGGTTTGGGTGGCTTTGCCCCGCATCAGCGGGGCTGCGCGTCTCGGGGACCCGCAGGCGGATACCCCTGCGGCGGGTAGCTCGGCGGGAAGTGGCCAGGCGGGATGCCCTGCCGCAGGCGTTTGGTCTTGTTGTTCGAGCGTACGGCCAAGACGACTGCGGTTATGGCTCCTGCGAGTGTGAGCAGGATCAGAATCTCCCATGGACCCATGCGTGCGTTCCCCTTCGTCCGCCGTCACGACACCCGAAGGGTACTGAGCCCGTGTCGGTCAGGAGGACAGTCCGACGACCTTCGCCAGGCGATCGGCTGCGGCTTGGGCGGCGTCCTGGGTGGGGGCCTCGACCATCACGCGGACCAACTGCTCCGTGCCCGACGGGCGCAGCAGGACTCGGCCGGTGTCGCCGAGTTCGGCTTCTACCTCGGCGACCGCGGCGCTGACTTGGGGGGAGGCGGCCACGGCTGCCTTGTCGGCGACCTTGACGTTCACCAGGACCTGGGGTAGGCGGGTCATCACGCCTGCCAGGTCGGCCAGGGGGCGGCCGGTGGCGGCGACGCGGGCCATGAGGCGCATGGCGGTGAGTAGGCCGTCGCCGGTGGTGGCGTGGGTGGGGATGAGGACGTGGCCCGACTGCTCGCCGCCTAGGGAGAGGCCGCTGGTGCGGAGTTCCTCCAGGACGTACCGGTCGCCGACGGCGGTGGTGCGGAGTTTCACACCGGCGTCGCGCATGGCCAGGTGGAGGCCGAGGTTGCTCATGACCGTGACGACGAACGTGTCGTCGACCAGTTCGCCTGCCTCGCGCATGGCCAGGGCGAGCACGGCCATGATCTGGTCGCCGTCGATGATCTCGCCTTGGGCATCTACGGCCAGGCAGCGGTCGGCGTCGCCGTCGTGGGCGATGCCTAGGTCGGCGCCCTCAGCCAGGACCGCGGCGCGCAGGTCGTCCAGGTGGGTGGAGCCGCAGCCTTCGTTGATGTTCTCGCCGTCGGGGAGGGCGTGGATGGCGATGACCTCGGCGCCCGCCTCGCGGTAGGCCTGGGGGGCGGCCACCCACGCCGCGCCGTTGGCGCAGTCGACCACCACGCGCAGGCCGTCGAGGCGGTTCGGGATCGCCGCGAGCAGGTGGGCGATGTAGCGGTCGTGCGCGTCGTGGACGTCGTAGACGCGGCCGACGCCCGCGCCGGTCGGGCGGGGGCCGGTGTCGCCGAGGCCCGCTTCGATCTCGTCCTCGATGGCGTCGGCCAGTTTGTGCCCGCCAGCGGCGAACAGCTTGATGCCGTTGTCGGGCATCGGGTTGTGCGACGCGGAGATCATCACGCCCAGGTCGGCGTTGAGGTCGCCCACCAGGAACGCCACCCCGGGGGTGGGCAGCACGCCGACCTGCAGCACGTCCGCGCCCGCCGAGGCGAGGCCAGCGCACACCGCGGCCTGCAGCATCTCGCCGCTGGCGCGGGGGTCGCGGCCGACGACCGCGACGGGCCGGTGGGACCTGTCCCGCGCGGCGAGCACGCGGGCCGCGGAGGCCGCGACCGAGAGCGCCAACTCCGGGGTCAGGTCGGCGTTCGCGAGGCCGCGCACCCCGTCCGTGCCGAACAACCGTGCCATTGGCGGCCGAACCTCCGCTGCGCTGGGGAGAGGTGATGAACTGGCGAAAGCCAGCGGGAGCAGCAGTTCGAGGACGAACGTGCTGCTCCCGCTGGGGTCGTGCCGAGGGCTGACGCTCGGTCAGCGCTTGCTGTACTGCGGCGCCTTGCGCGCCTTCTTCAGACCGTACTTCTTGCGCTCCTTGGCCCGCGGGTCACGGGTCAGGAAGCCGGCCTTCTTCAGGACCGGGCGGTCCTCGCTGTCCAGCTCGATCAGCGCGCGGGCGATGGCCAGGCGCAGCGCGCCAGCCTGCCCGGTGATGCCGCCGCCGTGCAGGTTGGCGCGGATGTCGAACGACTCCGGCTTCTCCACGACCACCAGGGGCTCACGGATGAGCTGCTGGTGAACCTTGTTCGGGAAGTACTCCTCAAGGGACTTGCCGTTGAGGAGGAACTTGCCGCTGCCGGGGAGGATCCGGACGCGGACGATGGCCTGCTTGCGGCGGCCGACCGTCTGCGCTGTCTCGGAGGTCAGGTGCGGCAGCGCCGGGACGAGCGCGTCGTCCGCGTCGGTCTCCGAAGACTCGCCAGACTCGTCGGCAGCCTCAACAGCCTCGGCGGCCTCGACAGTCTCGGCGGCATCGGTCTCCGGGGCCTCGGTTTCCGCTGCCTCGACGGCCTCGGGGGCCTCGTCGATCTCGGGGGTCACGGCGGTGACCTCGCTGTCCTGGCTCACTTGGCGACCTTCGCAATCTCGAACGGCTTGGGCTGCTGGGCTGCGTGCGGGTGGTCCGGGCCGACGTAGACCTTGAGCTTCTTACCCTGGGCGCGGCCGAGCTTGTTCTTGGGCAGCATGCCCTTGACGACCTTCTCCAGCAGCCGGTCGGCGCGGGTGTCCAGCAGCTCGCCGAAGGACTGCTTGCGCAGACCGCCCGGGTAGCCGCTGTGTCGGTAGGCGAACGCCTGGTCCCGCTTGTTGCCGGTCAGAATGACCTTCTCGGCGTTGACGATGACGACGAAGTCGCCGGTGTCCATGTGGGGGGCGAAGGTCGGCTTGTGCTTGCCGCGCAGGAGCGTCGCGACATGCGTGGCGAGTCGGCCGAGCACCACGTCCTCGGCATCGATCACGTGCCAGGCGCGGTCGACCTCGCCGGGCTTAGGGCTGTACGTGGGCACGGGTCTACCTCATCGTCAACTTGCGTCATGGGTGCCTGTGCGGGCCTCACCCCTGGGTGATCGGATCACCCAGAAGCGCGCAACGCGGCTCGACTCGCGTTCGACCAGTCGAGCTTGACGCCCCGCGCCGCACAACAACGTAAGAAGATACCCGGTGCGTGATGGAGGGTCAAAACGGCCCCCTTTGACACGGCTGATTCGCAGTTCAAAGCAACAGTGGAGCACCAGCCCCGCCCATCCCGACCCGAGCGTCAGGTCCGTCGCGGAGCGTGGTCGCCGCGCCCCACGGTCGTGGACGCGACGGGGTGCGGCCGGCGCGGTGACGGTCACGTCGCAGCGCGCTCCCCGCCCGCGCGGACAGCCGCGGGCGAGCGCCCATGGTGACCTCCGCCACTGTCCGCTCGTGCTCGCCGGGCACGGTCCACGCCAGCGACCACTCTGGCCGGACCCGCCCGCGCACCGTCCACTGTGGTCTGTCCGGGGGAATCGGCAAACAGTCCGCGCCGGAAATGGGCGACGAAAAAGGGCAGCGGCCCCGGGTGTCCGGGGCCGCTGCCCTTGCCGTGCCGAAAGCGGGGGATTTAGCCCCAGCGGCTGGCGTTGGCGCTCTCGGTCTGCTCGTAGTTCTCACCGGACTGGCGAACCGCGGTGCCGATGGAGCCCAGAACCTGCTTGAGGTCCTCGTACGCGGAGTCCCACTCGCGCTGCTTGGCGTCCCACGCCTCGGCGGCCGCACCGGTGTAGCCGGCGCGCAGCGGGGCCAGGCGCGACTTGAGGTCGCCCAGCAGGGTCTCGAGCTGGGACGAGGTGGAGGTGATCGACTGGGCGGCGTTGGCCACCTCAGCGAAATTGACCTTGATCATGTCGCCGGACATTGGGTTGCTCCCTGTGTGTGAAGGTCTGAATCAAGCGAAGAGAAGAGACTTGCGAACCGGAAGAGAGATCAGCCGCCGAGCACGTTGGTGATGTTGCTCAGCGAGGAGGACGCCTCTTCCTCCTGGCGGGCGTAGGCCTCGTTGCTGGCCTTGAGCTGCTCGGAGATACCCGCGAGGGCGTCGTGCAGCTTCGCGGCGTCGGCGTCGAAGCGCTCCATCAGCGTCGCGAAGGCGGTCGAGGCCGCGCCCTTCCAGTTGTCGCGGAGCGGCTCGAGGTTGCTGCGCAGCGAGCCCAGCGCGTTGCGGCCCTCTTCGTTGACGTTGTCGACGTCGACGGCGGCCTTGGCCATCTCTTCTGGCGTGATTCCGTAACCGGACATTGGGAGAACCCCCTAGTTAGTGGTTGGCGGTACGCGTTCTTCGTTCGTACGCCGCTTACGACGCAGACCCTGCCAGGTTTGGTTCCGCCTCGGTGCTGGTTGCAGGCAGGTAGTTGCTCCCGTTAACGCTCGACGGGGGAACCCGCAGGTCAGAGCCGGTTCAGCGGTTTAAAGACCGGCGCGCCCGCTTCACAATGGCGAACCCGGGTCAGCCGCGGAACAGGATGGTGTGCTGGGAGAAGTCCTCGTCGTCATCGTCGGGGTCCACAGTGGCCCGTCGCACGGGCTTGGCGGGCTCATCGGCCGGGGGCTCGTCGGCGGGGAACTCCTCGACGGGCAGGCCCTGGGAATGCCGCCAGCGCGCGGCCGCCGACCGGCGCTCGGCGTCGGTCGGCTCACCGTCGCGCGCGTCGCCCGCGCGGACCTTGCCCGCCAACTCCGCGGTCTCCCGCCGGAACCCCGCGGTCTGCTCGCGGGCTTCCGCCGACGCGCGGCGGGCCCGGGTGACCGCGGCGGACAACTCCGCCTTGAACCGGGTCACCGACTCGGCGAACCCCTGGTTGGGTCCGGTCATCGCCACCTCCTGTGCGTCACACCGTGACGACCATCGAGCGCACCACCGTGTCACATGCCCGCTGCACGCGGTCGCGGCCGTCCGGGGTGTGCTGGCACCCGACACTGACCTGGGCGGCGCCCTGGAAGATCACATACCAGTCGACGGTAGCGTCCTTGTCCGCCAACCGCTCCCGGTAGTACACGACATCGCGGCCCGCGAAGCTCCCGGAATCGGTGAACCCGGAGAACTCGTCGCCGCCGGACTCGAAGTCGCGCCGCAGCTTGTCGACCGCGCGGGCGCGATCGGTGTCGCTGTCGAAGCTGAGCCGCTTCTCCTCCACCAGCACCACGTCGTCGCCCTGCTCCGCGCCGGTCGGCTTGAGCTCGGTGCGGCGGAGGTTGGGGTTGCCGCCGGTCTGGACCCACCCCTGCGGCAACGAGAACCGATAGTCGTACTGCGCGATCACCCGCCCCGGGTCGGCCGGGTCGGCCCGGTTGAGCACGACGACCAGGGTGACCGCCACGGCGGCCGCGACCATCGCGACACCCGCGCCGACGAGCAGCGCGACTCGGCGGGCCCTGGTCGACCGCGGGCCTGTCTCCGGCCTGCCCGTGGGGTGATCTGTCGACAGAGGACCGGAGTGGTGGCGCAACGGCGGCTGGGCGGCAGCGCCGGGCCAGGTGGCCAGTCTGGCGGGCGGCAGGGGGCCGGAGGGCGGGTGGTGAGCGCCCGGCGGCGGGGAGCCCGCCGCGAACACGCCCCCGCCGTGGGCGGTGTGGTCGGGTGCTCCGGCCTGTACCGCCCCCGGCATCCCGGGTGCCCTGCCCTGAACCGCCCCGAGGTGGTCGAGCGCGCGGACTTGGGCCAGGTAGTTGGGCGCTTGACTCTGGCCCATGTGGGCGCTGCTCAGGACGCCGGTGTGGTCGGGTTCGATGGTGACCGCGCGGAGGGCTCCCCGGGCCACGACGGTTTCCGGTTGGTCGAGGGTCACCGGCACCACCCCGGTCCGCTCGGCGATCAAGCGGGCCACCAGGGGGATGCGGCTGGACCCGCCGACCAGGAAGATGCCCGCGAGCTGGGTGGGGGTGAGCCCGGCCGCGTGGATCGTGGCGAGGGTGAGGTCGACGGCGCGGCCGACCACGTCCGCGATGAGGCGTTCCAGGTCGTCGCGGGTGAGGTGCGCGTCGGGAAACGGCGGCGGAAGGGGGACGTCGGTGTAGGTGTGCCGGGACAGGGTTTCCTTGGCGCCGCGGATGTCTTGGCGCAGGGCCCGCCTGCGTCTGCGGTCGGGGAGGTCGCGGCCTTCGACCAGGGACCGCCAGGCTTCCGGGTCACCCGGGGAGACCAGGGCGCCGATGTGCTCCATGAGCAGTTGGTCGATGTCGGCGCCGCCGAAGCTGGGGTCGCCCTTGGTGGCCAGCACGGTGAACACCGGCCCGGGCTGGGTGCGCACGACGCTCACGTCGACCGTGCCGCCACCGAGGTCGAGCACGGCGAGAGTGCGGCCGTCGGCTCCTGTTGCCGCGGGGAAACTCGCCGAGTGGAACACGGCCGCGGCGACTGGTTCGGGCACCAAGGCGATCCTGGTCGCCAAGCCGGTGGCGGACTGGCGCAGAACCTGGGTGCGGGTGCCGCCCCAGTCGGCGGGATGCGTCAAGACAAGCTGGTCGACGTGGGCTCCGGCTGCCACTCTCCGCGCTTCGCTGACCGCCCGGTCGAGGACCTTTCGGAACACCGACGCGACCGGGAGGACGGTGTCACCGAGCAGGAGTTCGGACTCGTCGATCCGGCGCTTGGGGTGCGGCTCGTAGCGGGCTGGGTCGAGAGCCGCCTGGCGGTCGGCTTCCTGGCCGACGAAGACTGTTCCGTCCGGGGCCGCGTAGATCGCGGAGGAGAGCAGGGGGTGTCCGTCTACTACGACGACTTGTGGTTCACGGTTGTTGACGGACAGGGCGACGCACGTGCTTGACGTGCCGAAGTCGACCGCCACTCGCAGTGTCATCGGCCTTGCCCCTGTTCGCTGGCCTGGTTCTGCGGTCACTCTACGTGTTGTGAGTGGTGTGGAGTGGCTGGGGTTTTGCCGGCTGTGGGGTCTGCTCGATGGGGTGGAGTGGTTTCTTCGGGGCCCCTACGAAGGAAGATCCCGTCGCGGGAAAGACGGGTGGGGAGCCTTCGGCCCCACGACCACGGCAAGTTTAGGGATCTTCCTTCACCCCCAAAGAAACCACTCCACCCCATCGAGCACCTGGCGGGCGCTGGTTCCGGCTGGCAGATGCTCGGGTTCGCTGCACCGCACCCATCAAGCACTGGGCGGGCTTCGGCTTGCTTGGCAGGGGGGGTTTGCTGGTCCACTCCATCGACATGGTGAGTGTGGGGTCCGGGGGGGCAGGCAGTCACTCTGGGCGCGGGCCCCAGCCGCTGGGTGGGAGGGCGAAGCCCGGGGCCGCTTGGTGAGGTGCGGCGCCCGGGCTTCGGTTGTGGGTGTGGGTGTGGGTGGTGGTTACTCCGGGGGGATCCAAGCGACGTGCATGAGGGCTTGGCCGACCTTGCGGCTGACCAGGGTGCCTCGGCCGGGGGGCATGGGGGACGGCTTGACGGTGCCCAGGAGGGCGCCTTCGTCCTTGCTGCCGCTCATGACCAGGCCGGGGCTGGCGATTTCGCGGAGTTTGCCCAGGACGGGGTCGAACATGGCGCGGGCCGCGCCGCCGGAGCGGCGGACGGCTATGACGTGGAGGCCGACGTCTTTTGCCTGGGGGAGGAACTCGGCGACGGGTTGGAGGGGGTTGTTGCCCTGGGTGGCCACCAAGTCGTAGTCGTCGACTATGAGGAACAGCTCGGGGCCCTTCCACCACGAGCGGTTCTTCAACTGCTCCTGGGTCACGTCGGGGCCGGGGAGGCGCTTGAGCATGGAACCCCGGACGTCCTTGATGACGTCGCTGAGTTGGTTGGACGACACCGCGTAGCTCAGGAGGTGGTCGGTGTTGATGAAGCCGAGCATGGTGCGGCGGTAGTCGACCAGGATGATGACGGCTTCCTTGGGCGTGTACCGGTCCATGATGCCGCGCACGATGGTGCGCAACAGGTTCGTCTTACCCGACTCGCCCTCGGCGAAGGCGAGGAAGTGCGGCTCGTTGTCCAGGTCGAGGTAGACCGGGGCGAGGTCGTTCTCGTCGACGCCGATGGGGATGAGCTTGGTGTCGCGGCGCTGGTCCTGGGCCAACAGGTCCTCGTACGGCAGGACCTCCGGCAGGAGGCGCACCTTGGGGGCCCCGGGGCCGCGCCAGGCGGCCTTGATGCGGGCCACCGCGTCCTGGACGCCGGTGGCGACGTCGTCGGCGTTGCTGGAGCCGTCGATGCGGGGCAGGCCGGTGAGGAAGTGCAGCTTGTCCCGCGACAGGCCGCGGCCGGGGCGTCCGGCCGGGACGTTCACCGCGGTGCGGCGGTCCACATCGGACTCGCTCGGGTCACCGAGGCGAAGCTCGAACCGGGTGCCGAGCAGGTCCTTGAGGGCCGGGCGGATCTCGGCCCAGCGGTTGGCCGCCACGATCACGTGGATGCCGAACGACAGGCCCTGCGCGGCGAGGTTGACGACCTGCATCTCCAGGGACTCGAACTCCTGCCGGAAGTTCAGCCAGCCGTCGACGATGAGGAACACGTCGCCGAACGGGTCGTCCTGGAGTTCGCCGCGGCGCTTGCGGTTGCGGAAGTCGGTCATCGAGTCGATGCCCATGTCGCGGAACCGCTGCTCGCGCTCGGCGACCAAACCGCTCACCTCGGCCACCATGCGGCGGGCCTTGTCCGGGTCGATACGACCGGCGACGCCACCGACGTGCGGCAGCCCCTCCAGCGTGCCCAGCGTTCCACCACCGAGGTCGAGGCAGTAGAACTGCACCTCTTGCGCGGTGTGCGTCAGCGCCATGGACATGATCAGGGTGCGCAGCAGCATCGACTTGCCCGACTGCGGGCCGCCCGCGATCGCGGCGTGGCCCGCCGCGCCGGAGAAGTCGGCCCACAGCAGGTCGCGGCGCTGCTCGAACGGCTTGTCGATGATGCCCAGCGGCACCTGGAGCCGCCCGTTGCCGTAGAACCCGACCGGCGACAGGCCCCGGTCCTCAGTGGGCTGCAACGGCGGGAACACCGTGTCCAGGGAGTTCGGCTCGGTCAGCGGCGGCAGCCACACCTCGTGCGCCTTCGGGCCCTGGTTCACCAGCCTGCCGACGATCACGTCCAGCTCGCTGGCCTCTTGACCGCCCTCGGGCTTCTTCTCCTCCTTGGGCGCCTCGACCGGCTTCACCGGCTCCTTGGGGATTTCCACGTAGTCCGGCACGAACAGCTTCGCGCGCCGGTCGCCGCTCACCGCCGCGGCCGGGCCCGCCACCTGCATACCGGCGGGCCGGTAAGGACCGGACACATAGGACGCCTTGAAGCGCACCATGGTGCTCGTGTCGAACTTGAGGTAGCCAGAGCCGGGGATCGAGGGCAGCTCGAACGCGTCGGGCACGCCGATCGCCGCGCGGGATTCCGCCGCGGAGAAGGTCTTCAGACCGATCCGGTAAGACAGGTGCGAGTCCAGGCCGCGCAGCTTGCCCTCTTCCAGGCGCTGCGATGCGAGCAGCATGTGCATCTGCAGCGACCGGCCCAACCGTCCGATCGCGACGAACAGGTCGATGAAGTCGGGCTTGGCCGCGAGCAGCTCGGAGAACTCGTCGACCACGATGAACAGCGCGGGCAGCGGGTCGAGGTCGGCGCCGTTCTCGCGCGCTTTCTCGTATTCCCAGACGTTCTTGAAGTTGCCGCCGTTCTTGAGCGCCTCCTGGCGCCGGTTCATCTCGCCCGCGAGGGCGTCCTTCATGCGGTCGACCAGGGTCAGGTCGCCCTGCAGGTTGGTGATGGTCGCGGCGACGTGCGGCGCGTCGTCGAGGCCGAGGAAGGTCGCGCCACCCTTGAAGTCGACCAGGATGAAGTTCAGCGTCGAGGACGAGTGCGTCGCGAGCATCCCCAGCACGAGCGTGCGCAGGAACTCCGACTTACCGGAACCGGTCGCGCCGATGCACAGGCCGTGCGGGCCCATGCCCTCCATGGCCGCTTCCTTGATGTCCAGCTCGACGGCCTGGCCGAACTCGCCGATGCCGAACGGCACCCGGTACCGGTCGCGGACCGGGCGCGGCCGCCAGGCCTGCTGCACGTCGAAGGTCATCGGGTCGCCGGGGATGCCCAGCAACTCCAGCAGCGTCGGGTTCGACAGCAGCGGCTCCTCGTCGCCCGCGTCCGCGGCGGCGGCGCCGAGCCGGTACGGGGAAAGCTTGCGCGCCAACGCTTCCGCCTCGGCCACGGTGAGCGTGTCCGGGCGGGCGAACCACTCGACGCCGCTGGCGCTGCGCGCGCCGAGCCGCTCCTGCTCGACCACCAGGCGCAGGCCGCGCCGGGCGGTGAGGTTGCCGAGGCTGTCGGACAGGTCCATCAGCGTGACGCCGACGAGGCCTTCCTCCAGGATGATCTGCTCCTCGCGGGTGACCTCGCCGTCGTCGATGACGATCACCACGTGCGGCTGGTCCGGCTGCGGCGGGGCGTTGCGGGTGAACCGCTGCCGGTCGCGCAGCTCGTCGTCGAGCCATTCCTCGATCTGGGCGAGCGACCCGGCCATCATCCGCAGCTGGCCGATGCCGTCGGCGAGCGTGGGGTGCTGGGCGTGCGGCAGCCACTTCGCCCATTCCCAGTCCTGCTTGGCCTTGCCCGAGGTGACGACCGCGACCAACACGTCGTCAGGTGTGTGGAAGGTCACAAGCTGGGCCAGCAGCGCGCGGGCGAGCCCCCGGGTCAGCTCCTTGTCGCCGGTGAGCCCGACGGCGGCGAAGCCGCGGATGGCGACCTGGATGGGCAGCTCCGGGACGATGGAGTGCGCGCGCACGAACCGGCGCAGCGCCAGCGTCGCGATCGGCTCAAGCTCGTCCACGGGGCCGGTCTGCGGCGGGACGAGCCGGGTGGCCAGCCGCTGCGAGCCGCGACCGGCGCGCAGGTGGCAGAAGTCGGCGTCGGCCTGGCGGCGCTCCCACATGCGCCTGCTGGTCGCGATCGACCACAGCGCCTGCGGGTCGGGGTGGGTCCACTCCAGCGACGCGCGCTGGTCGAGGGCGGCTTCGCGGGCGCGGTCGCGCATCTGGCCGAGGTAGCGCAGGTAGTCCTTGCGGTCCTCGTTCATCTCGGCCTTCTTCTGGCCGCCGCCCCGGCCGCCCATGCCGCCCGCCATCATGCCCACGGTCGACATCAGGAACATGCCGCCGAAGAGCAGGGACGAGGGATTGCGCCCGCCCACGACGAACATGAAGGCCATCATGCCGATGGACGCCACGATCATGACCGCGGGCAGCAGCTTCATGACGATGTTGCCCGGGATGACGCGGGGGACCTCCGGCGGCGGCTCCAGGTGGACCTCGCCGCCCGGCTGTCGGGGCGCGGAAAGGCGGGGCGAACGCTTGAACTGCAGCGTGCTCACCGGGCGGACACCTCTTTAACTCGACTGCTGCTGGGGGAGAAACTACCGAACCACATGCCGGTCACCTGCCGGGTCGGCCGAACGGGGCGCGCCCGCCGCGGCGAGCGAGCCGATCAGCGCGGCCACGAACAGCGCGGCCAGGCCGATCGAGGCGCCGCCGCGGCCGGACACGACGAGGAAGTAGAGCAGGGCGGCGGAAAACGCGACGACCACCGCGCCGACGGCGAACCGCGCCGGGTTCGGCAGCCGCAGCCCGACCTGGAACACGACGGCGGCGAGCAGGAACAGCCCGCCGAACACCAGCGACGAGGTGTCGCCGCGCGCGGCGACGAACAACTGGACGGTGATTCCGCCCGCGAAGCCCGAGGCGGCCATCGCCAAGATCGCGGGCAGGCCCGCCTCGGCCATGGCCCGCGCAGGCGCGCGGGCCGTCAGCACGATGGCGGCGAGCAGGAACATCAGTCCGAACACCAACGAGTTGGGGTTGCGCCCGCCCTGGACGAACAGCAGTCCCATCATCGCGACGGCCGCCACCGCCAGCACGACCCCGAGCCCGATCCGGCCAGCCAGCGCCCGCCCCGCGGGCGAGAAGGCCAACGCCGCCAACGCCACCAGGTAGACGATGCCGGGCACCAGCGCGGCCGGGTGCCTGCCCGCCAGCGTGAACATGAACGCCGTCATGCCCACGGCGGCCACCGCCACCAGCGCGACAAAGAACCGGTAAACCGGATCACCGACCCGTACAGACACGTTTCCCCCACCCCTCGCGGACGCCGTCACGGCGACTTCTGCGGAACCGCCGTACTCGGCGATCCCGGTGCGGCCATACTAGGACCGATCCCGGCGCGCCCGGGGTCGGTTCAGGCACACCTGTGGACAACTCGAACGACCTGTGGACAAATCAAGGGGGCAGGCGGTGGCAACCGGTACGACCGTGTTCAGCCGGGTGACGGTGGTCGCGCCGAGGACGCGCATCGATGTCGCGCTTCCGGCGGACGTCTCGGTGGCTGATCTGCTGCCGATGCTGCTGGAGATGGCGAAGGAGACCACCCCCGACGGCGGCGCCCGCCACGGCGGCTGGTGCCTGGCCAAGCTGGGCGACAACCCACTCGACCCGAGCCGCACGCTCGGCTCGCTCGGCATCGTCGACGGCGACATGCTCCAGCTGCGCAAGCGCGCGGAGAACCCGCCGCCGCCGCTGTACGACGACGTGGTCGACGCGATCGCGGAGTCCGCGCCGGACAGCTACCGGCCGTGGACGAAGGAGACCGCCAACCGGATCGGGCACATCGCGGGCGCGCTCGCGCTGATCCTGTCCGCCGTGGCGGTGTTCATGGCGGGCCCGCTGTGGGGCGGCGGCAACGTGGGCCCGGCGATCACCGCGGGCGCGGGCGCGGTCATCGCGGTCGCGCTCGGCGCGGTCATCGCCCGCGCGTATCAGGCCAAGACGACCGGTGTGCTCATCGCCGCCGCGGGCGGGCTGCCGCTGGCGTTCGTCAGCGGCCTGTCGATCGTGCCCGGCGTGCCCGGCCGGGCGAGCCTGCTGCTGGCCTGCGCGCTGGTGCTGATCGTCGCCTCCGCGTCGATCATGCTGATCGGCGCGGGCATCACCACCTTCGTCGCCGCGGGCACCGCGGCCGCGCTGGGCGTGATCGCCTTCGCGGTGGCGACGCTGATCGCGCACCCGGCCCCGGGCATCGGCGCGGGCGCGGCGGCGGTGGCGCTCGGCGCGCTGTCGGTCCTGCCCCGGCTGACCATCCAGCTCGCCCGGCTGCCGCTGCCCAACGTGCCGGGCAGCGCGGAAGACCTCAAAGAGGACACCGGTTTCCCGGACTACCGCTCCATCGAGCGCCGCGCGGGCCTGGCGCACGAGTACATGACCGGCATGATCATCGGCTGTGGCGCGGCCGCCGCCGTCGGCGCGGTGGCCTCGGCGTCGTCCCCGGAGGTCTGGGGCGTCATCCTCGGCGTGGTCGCGACGCTGGTGCTGCTGCTGCGCGCCCGCACCTACGCCAACGGCAGCCAGGCCATCGCGCTGCTTTCCACCGGGATGGTCGCCGCGGCGGGCATCCTGATCGGCTGGCTGACCTCCGCCGACACGTTTAGCAGGCTGCTGTGGGTCTTCGGCGCGCTCGTGCTGATCGGGGCCGGGGCTCTCGTGCTCGGCGTGATCTTCCCCGAACAGCGCTTCTCGCCGCCGCTGCGGCGCTCGGTGGAGGTCTTCGAGGCGATCTGCATCGCGATCGTGCTGCCGCTGGCGCTGGCGGTCATGGACCTGTACGCCACGCTGCGCCACGTCACGTTCTGAGGTCTGAGGCAGATGCGCAGGATCACCACGAGGGTCGCGGCGCTCGTCGGCGCCGCCACCCTGGCCATGGCTTCGCCGGTGCCCGCGGTGGCCCAGCAGGCCCAGCAGCCGGACTCGATGGCGAAGCCGCCGCCGCTCCCGCCGAACTTCCCGGTCCCGAGCGACATGGCGCCGGACGCTGCCTACACCCAGACAAAGAACTGCATCGGCTCGCTGGGCCAGGGCGTCGACCTCAAGAACATGCCGTGGGGCCAGATACAACTCCGGTTCACCGACCTGCACCGGTTCGCCACCGGAAAGGGGCAGAAGGTCGCGGTGATCGACACCGGGGTGGCGCCGCACCCGCACTTCGGCGGCCGGGTGATCGCGGGCGGCGACCTCGTCGACCCGAAGGACCAGGGCCTCAAGGACTGCGACGGGCACGGCACGGAGGTCGCGGGCATCATCGCGGCCAACCCGCCCGCGGACAGCGCCATCTCCTTCCGCGGCATCGCGCCGGACGCGGAAATCGTCTCGATCCGCCAGTCCAGCGCCAACTACGAGGGCGAGCGCGGACCGGAGGGCAGGAAGCAGACCGCGGGCACGCTGGAGACGCTGGCCAAGGCCGTGGTCTCGGCGGCCAGGCAGGGCGTCGGCGTCATCAACATGTCGGTCGACAACTGCCGCCCGGTGTCGCAGGGCCCCATCACCAACGCGGAGCAGCAGTTGCAGGCGGCGCTGCGGTACGCCTACGAGCAGGAGGACGTCGTCCTCGTCGCCTCTGCGGGCAACACCGGCGAGCACGGCTGCCCGGACCAGCGCAACGGCACCGACCCGAACCGGCCGACGCACATCGTGACCCCGCCGTGGTTCTCCGACTACGTGATCTCGGTGGCGGCCATGCAGCGCAACGGCGACCCGGCCCAGTTCTCCGTGCAGGGCCCGTGGGTCACCGTCGCCGCGCCGGGCACCGAGATCATCTCGCTCGACCCGGCCACCGGCGGCCTGGCCAACCTCCAGGTGCAGGAGAACGGGCAGCAGAATCCCATTCAGGGCACCAGTTTCGCCGCCCCGTACGTCGCGGGCCTCGCGGCGCTGATCCGGGAGCGCTTCCCGCACCTGAACGCCAAACAGGTCACCGAGCGGATCAAGCTGACCGCATCGCACCCGGCGGCCCCCGGCGGCCGGGACAACCTGGTCGGCCACGGCATGATCAACCCGATCGGCGCGCTCACCACCCTGATCCCCAGCGAGCAGGGCGTCGCGCCGGACGCCACGCTGGACATCAAGGCGAACCTGCCCGCCGCCGAGGTCAAGAACTGGGCGCCCATGCAGGTCGCGCTCATCGGGTCCGGCGGCGGCGTGGTCCTGTTGCTGCTGACCCTGTTCGTCGTGCACACCGTCCGCAGGGTCCGCGGCGAGGGGAAGGACGACGCGCGCGGAATGGCGTGACCAGCCCGATCCCCGTCAGTCCCCGTCAGTCGTCCTCGCCGATGACTGACGGGGACGCCTTGGTGGGCTTGCCGAAGATGTCCTCGGGGTCGCCGACGACCCGGCTGCGGGACTTGTGCTCGGCGTCGCCGCTCTGCTGCCCGCCCATGCCGCCCATCATCGGCATCCCGCCCATCATGCCCATGCCGCCGCGGTGGCCGCTGTCGGCGGCGGCCGCAGCGGCACCCGCGCCCGCGGGCATCCCGCCCGCTTTGCCGGGCAGGGCCTCGCCTGCGGTGACGTAGCCGCCGGGCTGCGGAGCGGGCGCGGTGGGCGGGGTCGCGGGAGTGGCGGGCACCGGACCGCCACCACCACCGCCTCCACCGCCGCCCCTGACGGCGTCGGGCGCGCCTGCCGGAGTCGAGTCGGAACTGCCGCCCGGCACCGCGACGACCGGTGTGTCCGCGGAGAACGACCAGTTGTCGTCGGGGAAGGTGTGCGCCATCGTGATCTTCTCGAAGACCTCGGACCCGTCGATGCCGTCGCACAGGCGGACCAGGGCTTCCAGGATCTGCCGGACCGCCTCGAAAAGCTCGCGGGTCGGGCGGTTCACGTGGTCGAGGTACTGGCGGGTGCGCTCTTCGCCCTGCACGGGCACGACCAACGACTGGGAACCGCTCTCGGCGGCGTCGGCGAGCACGCCCGCCATGTCCTGCACGATCTCGCGGATGCCGTCGGCGGTGGCGTCGAGCACCTCGCCCATCGCGGCCATCGCGTCGGACATGTCGTGCCCGGCCAGCCCGACCCGGTTCATGTAGTCGATGAACGAGTCCGCGTCGGCCCCCTGCCACGCGGAATCCAAGCCACCCAAGGGTTTGGTGAGGCTCTCCGCGACGTCCTCCGCGCGGGCGCCCGCGGTCCGCCAGCGCTCGGCCTCGGCGTGCATGTCGCTCCACCGGCCCACGACCGGGGCGAAGTACTCCTCGACCGGGTCCGGGACGCCAAGCTCGCGGCAGAGCCTGCTCAGAAAGTCCAAATAGGACCCGACGTCGGCCTCGATGTCGGCACCGTCCGGCCCGCCCGGCGACCGCCCGATCAGCGAGCGCCGATCCGGCGCACCAGGGTCCACCCCGATCAGCGAGCGCCGGTCCCCGGCGTCCGGGTCGACCCCGACCAGCGAACGCCGGTCAGCAGCACCGGGGTCCGCCCCGATCAGCGAGCGCCGATCCAGCGCGTCCGGGTCCTGCCCGATCAGCGAACGCCGGTCAGCAGCGTCCGGATCTTGACCGATCAGCGAACGCCGGTCCAGGGCATCCGGGTCCTGCCCGATCAGCGACCCCCGATCCAGGACGTCCGGCTCCCGGCCGATCAGCGACCCCAGGTCCAGCGCGTCCGGGTCCTGCCCGATCAACGAGCCCAGATCCGGGGCGACCGCGCCAAAGGGGTCGATGCCGTCCGAAACCCCACCGCCGTCCCAGAAAGCGCCGCCGTCACCGGCGTCGTCGGCGTTTCGTCCCGTCCGCATCGCCATTCCCTACCCCCGGCCGCTGCGCTTGATCGTCGACGCGCCCTCTTCGTCGGACCCCCGGTACTTCTCCGCGACCTGGCCCAGCGCCACCGCCGCGGACTCCAGCGCCTCGACGCCCCGGGTCAGCTGCGCCCGCAGGACCTCGGCGGCGCGCCCGTAGGACTCCGCGGTGCGGACCGTGCGGCCGAGCGCGCCGAAGGCCTCCGTGCTCAGCGGCGCGGTGTTCAGCACCTCGGCGCCCTTGGCGAGTTCGTCCGCGGCCTCGGCGACCTTCTTCGCGTACCCGCTCACCCACGCCGGATCGACCCTGATCGCGACCATGGTGCGCACCTTCCTGCCGACGCCGAAATCTCCCCTTTGACGGTAAGGGGTAAGCGCCGGTTCCCCGAGACAGGGCCTCGGCTCAGCCGCCGCCGTTGGGCTGCGGCTGGGCCTGGGGCTGCGGTTGCGGCTGGGTCGAGGGGAACTGGCCGGGCTGGACCGGCACCACGTCGTAGGTCTGCAAGACGTCGCGGGTGTTCAGGGACGCGCCGTTGGGCAGCAGCCGCATGATCGCGTCCGGCGCGGGAAGCTGGTTGCTCAGGCCGAGTGCGGCCGCGGTGCGCGCGTCGGGCACGCCGAACTTCACGCCGCGGTCGGAGACCAGGTAGATCGGGCCGGTGGCGAAGTCCTGTTCGGACGTCGCGCCGCGGACGACGGCCGCGCGGCCGGGCGGCATGTAGAACCAGTCGAGGCGCTGGCCGTCCGCGCTGGGGCTGCTGATCGCGACCGACTTGGGCTGGCCGTTGGCGTTGCGCGGCACCGGAAGCTGCTTGCCGACGTGGACCTTGGTGTGCTGGTTGGCGTTGGGGCCTTCGCCGACGATGTTCCAGCCCAGGCACGCCACCGGGTAGTTCGCCGGGCTCAGCGCCTCGGGGACGACCTCGGGGAAGCTGCCGTCGTCGATCTGCTTCTGCCCGGTCTCCGCCGGGAGCTGGTCGGGGCGGACCTTGGGGATCTCGGCGCCGCCCGCGGTCGAGGTGAAGCGGATGAGGTCGGCGGTGGTCTTCTTGATCTGCTGCACGGTGTTCTGCAGGATCACGTAGTAGACGAAGTTCCCGGCGCGCTCGACCTGCACGACCGAGCCGACCGGCAGGCCGCCGACGTTGACGTCACTGCGGCCGCCGGAGTTCGGAATCGGCGGCGGGGTCAGCGCGGGCGCCTCGGGGATCGCGTTGAGCAGGCCGGTGGTGATCTGCCGGATGGCGTCGTCGCGCAGGTTCAGCGCCGCGCGCACGTTGCCCTTGCTCATGTCGACCTCGGCGCGCACGGTGTTGGCGTTCTTGATGTTCGCCGTGGCGGGCGTGCGGTAGACCAGGTACGTCTTCTTGGTCGAGGACTGCACCAGCAGCGCCTCGTTCTCGGCGAGTTCCGGGCCGAGGTTCTTCTCGCCGCCCAGGACCGTGGTCTCGATCTTGTCCTCGCTGGCCGGGTCCTTGAGGCTCGGGTCGAGCTTGTACTCGTCGCAGACCGTCCAGTCGCTGCCGATCCGCTGCCCTTCCTCCGGCAGCAGGTGCGGGCCGTTCTGGATGCCGGTGAGGCGGTCGCGCGGGATGTCGACCAGCTTGTCGTCCGGGATGACCTCGACCGGGGCGGCCTGTTGCGCCGCGCCGCCCGCGTTGGTCTGGCTGCCCGCTGGCTGCTCGCCACCGGAGTTGGAGCGCGCCAACAGGATCAGCCGCGCCGAGGCGAGGTTGAAGGTCGGGACGAGGACGGTGCCCTTGTCCGTGTTGGTCAGCAGCACGTAGACCGCGCCGGACGGCTTCGCCACGATGATCCCGGGCGTGGTCGGGACCTTCGGCGCGGGACTGAGCAACCCGAAGATCAGGAAGCCGATCACCCCCACCGCGGCGATGCAGATCCCGACGATGGTCGCCCGCGAGTGCGTGCGCATCGGATCATGGAGCATCACCGCGTCCTTGCGGACCAGTGCCGACTGCATCCTTCGCAGTACGAAGCGGTATGCCTGAACCTGAGACTTTGTAGTCGGTGTTGATGGCATTCTCGGCCTGCTGCTCTCCCCGTCGCGGTACCGTTCCGCAGGATAGCCGTACCGCGCATGTCACATGAGCGTTCTCCGCCAAGCCGGGGAGAACCTTTCGCGCGGAGGCCGCTGAGCAGCATCGATGAGGGGAAGAGAACGAGCGGATGTCCGTGACCACTCCTCCACGACAGGGCCGGACCCCACCGCCACGCCCCCCGGGCCCGGGTGGACCGGGAGGCCCGGGTGGACCAGGCGGGCCGGGCGGACCCGGCGGACCAGGTAGGCCAGGTGGTCCAGGCGGGCCGACCGGACCGGGCGGGCCCCCTGGGCCACCCGGACCACCGCCCGGTCGTCCGCCCACCGCGGAACCGCCGAGCGGCCCGCGCACCCGGGTGTCTGCCCGCAGGCGCAACCGGGGCGCGAGCCTGGGCGCGCTGCCGGTGGCCAACCTGGTCGTGCTCGAAGTCGGCGTGGCCATCGGCCTGGTGCTGCTCGGCATCGATCTCGGCCTGGTCTACGTCGCCATCGGCATCGCGGTGGTGGCGCTGGTGATCGCGTTCCTGCGGTGGCGCGGGCGCTGGTTCACCCAGTGGGTCGGGCTCACCACCCGCTACACCTTCCGGTCGCACGCCCGGGTCACCCGGCCGCCGAGCCCGGTGACCATGGAGGAGCTGGCGGCCGAGGACGGCGCGACGGTGACCGGCCCGGACGACCCGAGGGTCAACCTGCTGCGGCTGGCCGTGCCGGACCTCGTCGTCGCGCACGCCGTCGACCACGAGCGCAGGCCGCTCGGCCTGGCCTGGCACGAGGGCACCTGGACCGCGGTGCTGCTGGTCGACCCGGCGCCCGCGCTGGTCAGCCAGGTCGGCTCGACGCCGAGCCTGCCGCTGGGCGCGCTCGCGCCGTGCCTGGAGGACCGCGGTGTCGTGCTCGACGCGATCCAGGTCATCTGGCACTGCTACCCGGGCAGCGCGGCACTGCCGCCGAACTCGCCCGCGCTGGCCTCCTACCTTGAGGTGCTCGGCCCGCTGTCGGCCGCGGCGCGGCGCACCACCTGGGTCGCGGTGCGGCTCGACCCGCGCCGCTGCCCCGCGGCGGTGCGGGAGCGCGGCGGCGGCGTCGTCGGCGCGCACCGCGCCCTCATCGGCGCCCTGTCCCGGGTGCGCAACGCGCTGGAGTCCCGGGGTGTGCCGACCCGCCCGCTGGACCCGGACGAGCTGCTCAAGGCCGGGATCTCCTCGGCGGAGCTGACCGGGGTCGCCGGGTCCAACAACCGGGTCGCGCTGCGCGAACGCTGGACCGGCGTCACCGCGGCGGGCATCGGGCACGCCAGCTACGCGATCACCGGCTGGCCGCAGGGCAAGCTCGCCAACAGCCTCAACGCGCTCACCGGCGTGCGGGCGCTGTCGGCGACGGTCGCGATGTCGATCTCCCCGGGCAGCGACGACGGCCAGGTGGGGTTGCGCGGCCTCGTCCGGGTCAGCGCCCGCAACCCCGAGGAACTCGGCCACGCCGACGAGCGGCTGACCGCGATCTCCGACCGGCTCGGCATCACCCTGACCCCGCTGCGCGGGCTCCAGGTCGCCGGGCTCGCCGCCACGCTGCCGCTGGGAGGAAAGGCATGAGTGGTTCGAGCAGGCTGCTGGACACCCAAGGCGGGGCGGGTGGCATCGCGCCGGAGTTCCTGGTGTCGCCGGACATGCTGGACGCGATCAGCCCGTCCGGCGACCGGGGCGGCATGGTGCTGGGCTCCGGGCTGCAGGGGGAGCCGCTGACGATCTCGGCGCTGCGGCCTGCGCCGACGCGGATCGTGCTGGTCGGCGGGCTCTACCTGGCCCGGCAGGTCGCCCTGCGGGCGATGGCGGTCGGCGCGTGGGTGGTCGTGGCCACCGGCAGGCCCGCCGCGTGGCAGGTGCTGCAGAAGGCTGCGGGCACCGGGCCGGACGGTCGGCCCGCGCCGCTGGTGCAGATTCGCAGGCTCAGCCCGGTCGAGCTGCCCCGCCCGTCGGAGGACGGCCCGCTGCTGGTCGTGCACGACGGCGGGCCCACGCCGCAGGAGCTGTTCCCGCCGCGGTCGCCGTGGCAGACGACGGTGTACGTGCTGCCGTACATGCACCCGCAGGCAGGCGCGACGGCCAACGTGGCCGATCTCGTGCTGCTGCAACGCCTGCCGGTGGGTCAGGCGCAGTTGGCCGCGCGGATCTGGCGGCTGCCGCCGCCGATGGTGCAGCAGCTGACGACGCTGGCTGACGACCAGGTGGTGGCGCTGGGCAGCAACCTGTGGCGTCCGCTGCGGTTGGTGACCACGCAGAAGGAACAGCAGATCCTCGGCCCGGTCCGGCGCGGCGACTAGCCGCTCATCGATCGCCGACGAAGGCCGCTTTCGCGACAGCCACTGTCGCGGAGGCGGCCTTCTGGCATCCCGGCCTTGACAACCGCACCTACGTGGTCCTTTATGGACGGTGGCCGCGTTCGATATGGGCGTGCTCGCTGGTCAGACAGGTAATCAATCGACAGTGACCAAGCGCACAATGGTCATTGCTACACCAAATGGCCGCGACCAATAGCCCTATGGGCCCAATCGGTTGCCAGTGGCGCGAGAACTGTTCATAACTGGCCATCTGGCTCTCTTGCTTTGTCGACCCGGCATTGGTCAATGTGGGGTTGTTCGCGCGAACAACCACCGCATCTCCCCTGGCACGCGGCCCTGGAAGTCGAGGGTCAGCCGCCGCGTGCCTTCCCCTGCTGAAGGAGACCGTGCCATGGGTATGTCTCGCGCCAGGTCGCTACGGCGACTCCGCGGTGTGGGCTTGGCCGCCGCCGTGACGATCGCGGCTGGGGTAAGCCTGGCCGCCCCCGCTTCCGCCGCCGAGGGCCAGGTTCTCGGGGCCGACCAGTCCACCGCCATCCCGGGCAGCTACATCGTCATCCTCAAGGACGCGACGAAGGCCGACGCCCTGGCCGCCAAGCACGGCGGCACGATCAAGCAGCGGTACTCCGCGGTGGCGCGGGGCTACGCCGCGGCGATGTCCGAGCGGCAGGCCAAGCGGCTGGCCGCCGATCCCGCCGTCGCCTATGTCGAGGCCGACCAGACCGTGCGCCTCACCGCGGACCAGGCCAACCCGCCGTCGTGGGGGCTGGACCGGATCGACCAGCGCGACCTGCCGCTGGACAGCAAGTACTCGTACGCGAGCACCGCGTCGAACGTGAACGCCTACGTCATCGACACCGGCATCAACTTCGGCCACACGGAGTTCGGCGGGCGCGCGGTCAGCGGCATCGACACCGTCGACAACGACAGCGACGCCACCGACTGCCAGGGCCACGGCACGCACGTCTCCGGCACCATCGGCGGCAGCACCTACGGCGTGGCCAAGGGCGTCAAGCTGATCGGCGTGCGGGTGCTCAACTGCCAGGGCTCCGGGTCGACCTCCGGCGTCATCGCGGGCGTCGACTGGGTCACCGCGAACCACGCCAAACCGGCCGTGGCCAACATGAGCCTCGGCGGCCCCGTGTCGACCGCCTTGGACCAGGCCGTGCGGCGGGCCATCACGGCGGGGGTGACGTTCGCGGTCGCCTCCGGCAATTCCGGCGCCAACGCGTGCAACTACTCGCCCGCCCGGGTGACCGAGGCGCTGACGGTGAACGCCAGCACCCGCACCGACGCCCGCGCGAGCTTCTCCAACTACGGCACCTGCACCGACCTGTTCGCCCCCGGCGAGGGCATCACCTCGGCGTGGATCGGCGGCAGCACCGCCAGCCGGACCATCAGCGGCACCTCGATGGCCGCCCCGCACGTCGCGGGCGCCGCCGCGCTCTACCTGGCGGCCAACCCCTCGGCCAGCCCGGCGGCGGTGAACTCGGCCGTCATCACGGCCGCGACCACCGGCAAGATCACCAACCCGGGCACCGGCTCGCCGAACCGCCTGCTCCACACCGGTTCCGGCGGCGCCACCCCGCCGCCCACCGGCTGCGCCCCGGCCAGCAACGGAACCGACGTGCCGATTCCGGACGCGGGGGCCGCGGTGACCAGTTCCATCACCATCTCCGGCTGCGCGGGCAACGCTGGCTCGTCGAGCACGATCGCGGTCAGCATCGTGCACACCTACCGCGGGGACCTCGTCGTCGACCTGGTCGCCCCGGACGGCTCGGCATACCGGCTGAAGAACTCGAGTTCGTCGGACGCCGCGGACAACGTGGACGCCACCTACACCGCGAACCTTTCCGGTGAGGCCGCCAACGGCGCCTGGAAACTCCAGGTCCGCGACGTCTACAGCGTCGACACCGGCTACATCAACGCCTGGACGCTGGACCTGTAATCGTCGCACGCTCTACGAATACCACCGGAATCACCCCGGGGACCACGGTCCCCGGGGTGATTCTTTTCTCTTTACCAAAAACGTCTCCGCTGCTTACGATCTTCGTCGCTGGAATACGCCGAACGTCCACGGATTGACCCGGAACGGTCAATTCGGACACTTTTACGAGAATCTCCGAAAAAACGGCGAATGGTCGCCCGACAATGCGCCGAACAGCGCAGCGACGGGTGCTCACAGCATAGCAAGCGGCAGTTGAATTCCGCCTTTCGAGCGAATCGAGGAAACTCACCCGAATGCCGGAACGCACTCGGGAAACGCTCGAAGCTCTCAAAGGAGACGGTTCTGATGGATATCCGAAGTGGGACCGCACGACGCCGGGGGCTCGCCCTCGCCGTCCTGGCGGGCGTCCTGGGCGGACTGAGCCTGACCACGCCCGCGGTCGCGACCGAGGGCGCCGTCCTCGGCGCTGGCCAGGCAGACGTGATCAAGGACAGCTACATCGTGGTGCTGGCCAGACCCGGCGTCGACGCGTCGTCGCTGACCGCTAGACACGGCGGCAGAGTCGAGCACCGCTACACCGCCGCCCTCAACGGCTACGCGGCGATCATGACCGAGCGGCAGGCCAAGCGGCTGGCAGCGGACCCCGCCGTCGCCTACGTGGCGGCCGACCGGACGGTGCGGGCCGACACCGAGCAGCTTTACCCGCCGTCGTGGGGCCTCAACCGGGTCGACCAGGGCTACACGGTCCCCCCGAGCAGCCGGTACATCTACTCGACCACGGCGTCGAACGTGAACGCCTACATCCTCGACACCGGCATCAACATGACCCACACCGACTTCGGCGGCCGCGCGGTCAGCGGCATCGACACGGTGGACAACGACGCCGACGCCACCGACTGCAACGGCCACGGCACGCACGTGGCGGGCACGGTCGGCGGCAGCGCGTACGGGGTGGCCAAGGGCGTGGACCTGATCGGCGTCCGGGTCCTCGACTGCTTCGGCAACGGCAGCTACGCGGGCGTCATCGCGGGCGTCGACTGGGTCACCGCGAACCACGTCAAGCCCGCCGTGGCCAACATGAGCCTCACCGGCGGCGGCTACGCGCCGCTGGACACCGCGGTGGCGAACTCCATCGCCGCCGGGGTCACCTACACCCTGTCCGCGGGCAACAACGGCGCGGACGCGTGCGACTACTCGCCCGCCCGCACCCCGGCGGCGATCACCGTGGCCGCCACCGACGGTTTCGACATCCGCGCCGACTTCTCCAACTACGGCTCGTGCGTCGACATCTTCGCCCCCGGCGTGGACATCACCTCGGCGTGGGTCGGCGGCAACACCGCGGGGAACACCATCAGCGGCACCTCCATGGCCGCCCCGCACGTCGCGGGCGCCGCGGCGCTGTACCTGTCCGGCACGCCGACCGCGACCCCGGCCGACGTGCGCGGCGTCCTGAACATCCTGGCCACCCCCGGCACGATCACCAACCCGGGCGCGGGCAGCCCGAGCAAGATGCTCAAGACTCCCGGCAGCCCCTTCGCCCCGTTCGGCTCGGCCACCAACGGCACCGACTCCACCCTGCCCGACGGCGGCGCGGCCATCGACCAGCAGATCACCTTCAACACCGCCCCCGCCACCGCCTCGGCCACCAGCGTCGTCGGCGTGCACCTGGTCCACCAGGACCTGTCCGAGGTCAGCGTGCGGCTGATCGCCCCGGACGGCAGCGTCTACCCGCTGATCAACCAGGGTGCCAGCAGCGGCACCGGCATGGCCAGCGGCTACATGGTGAACCTGTCGTCGGAGCAGAAATCGGGAACGTGGAAGCTGCGGGTGCAGGACCACGTCACCGGTGACACCGGCTACCTGAGCACCTTCTCGCTGCACCTGGACGCCCCCGCCAATTTCTGGCAGATCAACTGACCGCCGGTGTCCCGAGAAAGGGACACCGCTAACCGAGTGACAGCCTGACCTGGCGGTGGCTTCGCCCGAGACCGGCGAAGCCACCGCTGCCGGTTCACTCGACTCGACGGACCACCGCAAATGGGACCGCATGGGCATCGAGCAGGACCGCAAGCAGCTGGAGTCGAAGCGCAAGCAGCACACCGAGTACCTGGGGAAAGCCGCGGGCCTGCGCACACCGCCGCACGGCGCAGATGATCACTTGCGCGTTCAGCGGCTATCGTCATCGGTGCGCTGCCACGTCCGATGCCGGACCAGCCGAACGCCTGACGGGAGCAACAGGAGAATGAGCATCCACGACCAAGCACAGCAACTCGCCGCGTTGGCCGACCGAGTGCCCACCGGCCAACTCCAGTCGTTGCAGACGGAACTGACCTCGATCCTCCAACAGGCCACCAGCATCCTGGGCGACACCTCAAGCGCCAACACCGTCCAAGCGGCCATCTCCCAGGCGCAGACCCTCATCTCCGACGTCGGCGCCGTCCTCGAACACGCCCGCACCGAGATCACCAACGCCGCCCACCACCACCTGCGCGGCTGACCCGTCCCGCATCCGGACGTCGCGGGTCGCGGACCACCGGCCCTGGTCGGCCGAACGACCGGCACCGACCAGGGTCGGGTCGTGGGCGTGCTCGCCGGCGAATGGCATCGGAGCAGTTGATCCCCAGCTGAGACAGGAAAAAGGGCGCGCCTGAACGGCCGCGGGATCAGCGGGTGCGGACGTTGCGGGTGAGGGCCGCCCGCTGGGCCAGGTCCTCGTCTGCCGGGTAGTCGACGCCGGTCAGGGTCAGGCCGTGGGCGGGGGCCACCGTGATGACGCTGGGGCGTTCGGTCGCGGTGAGCATGGACGCGGGCCACTCCACGGGCTTTCTGCCCTCGCCGACGGCCAAGAGGGCGCCCACCAGGCTGCGGACCATGGAGTGGCAGAAGGCGTCCGCGGCGACGTGGGCCGTCAGGGTGCCGTCCTCGGCGCGGGCCCAGTCGAGGCGTTGGAGTTCGCGGATGGTGGTGGCGCCGTCGCGGCGTTTGCAGAAGGCGACGAAGTCGTGCTCGCCCAGCAGGTGGTGGGACGCGGCGTTGAGGGCGGCCAGGTCCAGCGGGCGCGGCCAGGCGACGATGTGGTTGCGGTGCAGCGGGTTCGCCCGCCAGGCGGTGTCGCAGACCCGGTACGCGTAGTGCCTGCGCAGCGCCCCGAAGCGGGCGTCGAACTCGGCCGGGACGGCGCGCATCCCGGTCACCCGCACGTCCGCGGGCAGGGCGCGGGCCAAGCGCAGGACCAGCGCGTCGGGGTCGACGTCGGCGGGCAGGTCGGCGTGGGCGACCTGCCCGGTGGCGTGCACCCCGGCGTCGGTGCGGCCCGCGACGGTCAGCCGCACGTCGTGGCGCAGCACCTGCGACAGGGTGTCCTCCAGGACCCCGCACACGGTCCGCCGCTGCGGTTGCCTGGCCCAGCCGGAGAAGTCCGCGCCGTCGTAGGCGATGTCGATGCGAATGCGGACGAGCCCGCCGCCCCCAGCGGGGGCGACGGGCTCGGCCACGGTGTGCTGCGGTGTCAGGACTTGTCCTCGGCGCCCTCGGCGGGCTTCTCGGCGGCGTCCTTGGTCGCGGACTCGGGCGCGTCAGCGTCCTGGTCCGCGGCGGTGTCGGCCTGCTCGACCGGCGCGTCCGCGTCCTCGGCCTTGGTCTCTTCGACCTCGGCGTCGGCGGGCTTGTCCGCCTTGGGCTTGTCGGCGAACTTGGTCTTGCGGGCGGCCTCGGCCTCCGCGGTGACGGTCTTCTCCTGGATCAGCTCGATGACGGCCATGGGCGCGTTGTCGCCCTTGCGCGGCATCGTCTTGATGATCCGGGTGTAGCCGCCGTCGCGGTCGCTGAAGAACGGGCCGATCTCGACGCAGAGACGCTGCACGACGTCCTTGTCGCGGATCACCTTCATGATCTCGCGACGGTTGTGCAGGTCACCGCGCTTGGCCTTGGTGATCAGGCGCTCGGCGTACGGGCGCAGCCGCTTCGCCTTGGCCTCGGTGGTGGTGATCCGGCCGTGCTGGAACAGCGCGGTGGCCAGGTTGGCCAGGATCAGCCGCTCATGGGCCGGGCCCCCGCCGAGACGGGCGCCCTTCGTTGGGGTGGGCATTCCTTGCTCCTTGTGGAAATCCGCTGCTCAAGCAGTCCCGGCAGGGACGGCTCAGAGCTGCTCCGTCTCTGCGTAGTCCTGGCCGTCGTCGTTGCCGGTGTCCGAGCCGTCCGACCAGCTGTCGGTGGCGTAGTCCGCCGCGGCAGCCGTCGGGTCGAACCCGGGCGGGCTGTCCTTGAGCGCGAGGCCGAG
This sequence comes from Actinokineospora iranica, assembly GCF_900101685.1. Taxonomy (GTDB): domain Bacteria; phylum Actinomycetota; class Actinomycetes; order Mycobacteriales; family Pseudonocardiaceae; genus Actinokineospora; species Actinokineospora iranica. The sequence goes on along the minus strand of NZ_FMZZ01000011.1, from coordinate 181,334 downwards.
GCCGACGAGCTTCATCTTGACCTCGTCGATCGACTTGGCGCCGAAGTTGCGGATGTCCAGCAGGTCCGCCTCGCTGCGCGAAACGAGCTCACCCACGGTGTGGATGCCCTCGCGCTTGAGGCAGTTGTAGGAGCGCACGGTGAGGTCGAGGTCCTCGATCGGCATCGCGTAGGCGGCGATGGTGTCCGCTTCCTGCGGCGACGGGCCGATCTCGATGCCCTCGGCGTCCACGTTGAGCTCGCGGGCGAGCCCGAACAGCTCGACCAGCGTCTTACCGGCGGACGCGACAGCGTCCCGCGGCGTGATCGACGGCTTGGTCTCGACATCGAGGATGAGCTTGTCGAAGTCGGTGCGCTGCTCGACGCGGGTGGCCTCGACCTTGTAGGTCACCTTGAGGACCGGCGAGTAGATCGAGTCGACCGGGATGCGGCCGATCTCCGCGCCCGCCTGCTTGTTCTGCACGGCGGGGACGTAGCCGCGACCGCGCTCGACGACGAGCTCGATCTCCAGCTTGCCCTTGCCGTTCAGGGTGGCGATGTGCAGGTCGGGGTTGTGGACCGTGACACCGGCGGGCGGCACGATGTCTCCCGCGGTGACCTCACCGGGGCCCTGCTTGCGCAGGTACATCGTCACCGGCTCGTCCTCCTCCGAGGAGACGACAAGCTCCTTGAGGTTGAGGATGATGTCGGTGACGTCCTCCTTGACCCCCGGCACGGTGGTGAACTCGTGCAGCACGCCGTCGATGCGGATGCTGGTGACCGAGGCGCCGGGGATCGAGGACAGCAGGGTGCGCCGCAGCGAGTTGCCCAGCGTGTAGCCGAAGCCGGGCTCGAGCGGCTCGATGACGAAGCGGGAGCGGGTCTCGTTGACCGGCTCCTCGGCAAGGCCTGGACGCTGTGAGATGAGCACTGTTGGTTCTTCCTTCCCTTGGGCGACCGCTATTTGACGCCCGACTGAACGGGATGTCCCCGGCCAGGAGGCCGAGGACGGGGCGGCGGCTTCGGAGCCGCCGCCCCGGTAAAGATCACTTCGAGTAGAACTCGACGATGAGCTGCTCCTGCACGGGCACGTCGATCTGCGCGCGCTCGGGGAGCTGGTGCACCAGGATCCGCAGGTTCGACGACACGACCTGCAGCCAGCCCGGGATCGGACGGTCGCCGAAGGACTCCTTGGCGGCCACGAACGGCAGCGTCGGCAGCGACTTGGGCTTCACGTCGATGATGTCGAACTTCGACACCTGGTAGCTCGGGATGTTGACCTTCTTGCCGTTCACGATGAAGTGACCGTGGCTCACGAGCTGACGGGCCTGGCGGCGCGTGCGGGCGAGCCCGGCGCGGTAGACCACGTTGTCGAGACGGGACTCCAGCAGCTGGAGCAGGACCTCGCCGGTCTTGCCCTTGCGGCGCACAGCCTCCTCGTAGTACTTGCGGAACTGCCGCTCGAGGATGCCGTAGGTGTAGCGGGCCTTCTGCTTCTCCTGGAGCTGAAGCAGGTACTCGCTTTCCTTGATCCGACCGCGGCCGTGCTGGCCGGGCGGGTAAGGACGGCGCTCGAACGCCTGGTCGCCGCCGACGAGGTCGACCTTGAGCCGACGCGAGATGCGGGTCGCGGGGCCGGTGTAGCGTGCCATTTCTTCTTACTCCTCCCCGTTCCTCAGACCCGGCGCCGCTTGGGCGGGCGGCAGCCGTTGTGGGGCTGCGGGGTCACGTCCTGGATGGTGCCGACCTCAAGACCGGCCGCCTGCAGCGACCGGATCGCGGTCTCCCGGCCGGAGCCGGGGCCCTTGACGAACACGTCGACCTTCTTCATGCCGTGCTCGGCGGCCTTGCGGGCCGCGTTCTCCGCGGCCATCTGCGCGGCGAACGGAGTCGACTTGCGCGAGCCCTTGAAGCCCACGTGGCCGGACGAGGCCCACGCGATGACGGCCCCGGTGGGGTCGGTGATGGAGACGATCGTGTTGTTGAACGTGCTCTTGATGTGGGCGTGCCCGTGCGAGACGTTCTTCTTTTCCTTGCGCCGGACCTTCTTGACTCCGGCGCCGGTGCGCGACTTCGGTGGCATGTCTTCGGGTTTCTCCTAGCTGGTGCGCGAGGTGGTGATCTCGGGAGCTGCGTTCCGGATAATCGATCCGGCGTCCGCGTAGAGATCGCGCAGTGCTGCCGGGCGGGCGCACTTGGGCGCGACTGCAAGGGCCATGAAAGCCCGGTTCCGTCGGCGCTGAGGCACGACGTGAACCACGGTCTCGCAGCTCTTGGTCACTTCTTTCCGGCCTTCTTCTTGCCGGCGACCGTCTTCTTCGGGCCCTTGCGGGTACGGGCGTTGGTCTTGGTCCGCTGACCGCGGACGGGCAGACCGCGGCGCCACCGCAGGCCCTCGTAGCAGCCGATCTCGATCTTCCGGCGAATGTCGGCCTGCACCTCGCGGCGGAGGTCACCCTCGACCTTGAAGTTTTCCTCGATGTATTCCCGGAGCTTGACCAGGTCCTCGTCCCCGAGGTCCTTCACACGCACATCCGGGTTGATCTCGGTGGCGGCCAGCAGCTCCTTGGAGCGGGTCCGGCCGATGCCGAAGATGTAGGTCAGCGCGATCTCCAGCCGCTTTTCGCGGGGAAGGTCCACGCCAGCGAGTCGTGCCATTCGGCGATGTCTCCTCTGGTTTCTTCTCCAGGTCTTCTCCCCCACCGCCCCAGACCGACTCAAGGTCTGGGACCCGGCCTGGAGCCCGGGCGCGAGCCGGATCCGTGTGATCCGGCAGGTAGGGGGAGGTCGTCTTGTTCTCGCTTCGCGTCGATCCGTGACCGAGCGCTAGGCGGTGATCAGCCCTGGCGCTGCTTGTGGCGCAGGTTCTCGCAGATCACCATGACCCGGCCGTGACGGCGGATCACCTTGCACTTGTCGCAGATCTTCTTGACGCTCGGGTTGACCTTCACGTCTGCTGTTCTCCTGCTTCGGCCGCGTGTCCCCGGCGGGGGACACCAGTAGTGGCTTCCCGGTCTTGGCGACCGAGGGTCACTTGTAGCGGTAGACGATGCGGCCGCGGGACAGGTCGTAGGGCGAAAGCTCTACGACGACCCGGTCCTCGGGCAGGATGCGGATGTAGTGCTGCCGCATCTTGCCGCTGATGTGTGCCAGGACCTTGTGGCCGTTCTCCAACTCGACGCGGAACATCGCGTTGGGGAGTGGCTCGACCACGCGGCCTTCGACCTCGATGGCCCCGTCCTTCTTGCCCATGTCCTCCGCGTTTCGTGACAGTGTCGGGTGTAGCTTCGGTCGGGTGTGGCTGTGAATATCGAGCTACCGCCGGGCACGAGCACGGCAACTACCACAACACCGAGCGACACGCACGACGGAATCGGCACTTTGACAGCGCCACCGGTCAAGTGTACGCACCCGCGATCCGGCGCCCAAATCGGGGCCGCCCACCCAGCCGAAACACTGTTACGCACGGCCGCGCGAACGGTGGCCCCGGAACTCCAGGGACCACCGTCGCGACACGAACAGGTGAATTACTCGGGTGCGGTCAGCACCCAGGGGCCGTCGTCGGTGACCGCGACGGTGTGCTCCCAGTGCGCGGCGCGGGAGCCGTCGGCGGTGACGACGGTCCAGCCGTCTTCCAGCTCGACGGTCTCTTCCGCGCCCAGGGTGAGCATCGGCTCGATCGCGATGGCCATGCCGACCCGCAGCCGGGGGCCCTTGCCGGGCTTGCCGTAGTTCGGGAGGAACGGGTCCATGTGCATGGCGCTGCCGATGCCGTGGCCGCCGTACTCGCGGACGATGCCGTACTTGCGGCCGTGCGCCCGCTCGGAGGCGTGCACCGAGGTCTCGATGGCGTGCGAGACGTCGGTCAGCCGCGCCCCGGGGGCCACGGCCTTGATGCCCGCCTCCATCGACGCCCGGGTGGCGTCGGACAGGGCCTGCTCCGCGTCGGTGACGGACCCGACGAACAGGGTCACCGCCGCGTCGCCGTGCCAGTCGTCCAGGATGGCGCCGCAGTCGACCGAGATCAGGTCGCCGTCGGCGAGGACCTGGGTCTTCGTCGGGATGCCGTGCACGATCTGCTCGTTGACCGACGCGCAGATGCTCGCCGGGAAGCCGTGGTAGCCCTTGAAGGACGGCACGGCACCGGCGTCGCGGATGGTCTGCTCGGCCAACTCGTCCAGCTCCGCGGTGCTCACGCCCGCGCGGGCAGCCGCCGACACGTTGGCCAGCGCCTTCGCCACGACCAGCCCCGCGGCGCGCATGGCGTCGAGCTGGGCCGGCGTCTTGATCTCGATCATCCGCGCACGCCAGGTCGCCAGCGTGAGCCGCAGTCCGCCGAACATGCCACCGGTCACGTCCGGGCGCGCAGAGCGTCCAGCACGCGGGCGGTGATCTCGCCGACCTCGCCGACGGCGTCGATGGTGATCAGCACGTCCGCGTAGTAGTCGAGCAGCGGCGCGGTCTCCGACCGGTAGATCTCCTGGCGGTGCCGGATGACCGACTCGCTGTCGTCGGCGCGGCCGCGGGCGAGCAGCCGCTGGACGACCAGTTCCTCGTCGATGCGGAACTCCACCACGGCGTCCAGCTTGTCGTCCGAGGAGCTGAGCAGCTTGCCCAGCACCTCGGCCTGGCCCACGTTGCGCGGGAAGCCGTCGAGCAGGAAACCGTCGCGGGCGTCCGCTTCGGCCAGTCGCACGCGCACCATCTCGTTTGTCACCTCGTCCGGGACAAGCTGCCCGGAGTCGAGGTAGCGCTTGACGTTCTGGCCAAGCTCGGTGTTGTTCGCGATGTGCGCCCGGAAAAGGTCACCCGTCGAGATGTGCGGCACGCCGAGTTCCGAGCTCAGCGCGCTCGCCTGGGTGCCCTTCCCCGCTCCGGGCGGTCCAACGAGAACAACGCGCGTCACTTGAGGAACCCTTCATAGTTTCGTTGCATGAGCTGGCTCTCGATCTGCTTCACGGTGTCGAGGCCGACGCCGACCATGATCAGCACGGCCGTCCCGCCGAAGGGGAAGTTCTGGTTCTGCCCCTCATTGGTGATGTCGAGGAAGAAGTTCGGGAGCACCGCGATGATGCCGAGGTAGATCGAGCCCGGCAGGGTGATGCGGCTCAGGACGAAGCTGAGGTATTCCGAGGTCGGCCGCCCGGGACGGATGCCCGGGATGAAGCCGCCGAACTTCTTCATCTCGTCCGCGCGCTCGTTCACGTTGAACGTGATCGTGATGTAGAAGTACGTGAAGAAGATGATCAGCGCGAAGTAGACGGCGATGTGCACCGCGCTCGACTGCTTGACGATGTGGTTGGCGATGAACTGCTGCCACCACGAGTCGTCCTGGCCGACCAGCCGCGAGATCAGGTCCGGCAGGTAAAGCAGCGACGAGGCGAAGATGACCGGGATGACACCCGCCTGGTTGACCTTCAGCGGCAGGTAGGTCGAGGTCCCGCCGTACATACGGCGGCCGATCATGCGCTTGGCGTACTGCACCGGGATGCGCCGCTGGCCCTGCTCGACGAACACGACGCTGGCGATGATGAGCAGCCCGAACACACAGACGACCGCGAAGACCAGCCCGCCGTTGCCCTGGAGGATGTTCATGCCCTCGGCCGGGATGCGCGCCGCGATGTTGACGAACATCAGCAGCGACATGCCGTTGCCGATGCCGCGCTCGGTGATCAGCTCGCCGAACCACATGATCACCGCCGTGCCCGCGGTCATCGTGATCACGATGACGGCCAGGGTGAACACGGAGCTGTTCGGGATGATCGGGTCCGGGCAGTTGCTGAACAACTGGCCGCGGTCGGCCATGGCCACGATGCCGGTCGCCTGCAAGACGCCGAGAGCGATGGTCAGGTAACGCGTGTACTGCGTCAACTTGCCCTGACCGGCCTGCCCCTCCTTCTTCAACTGCTCGAAGCGCGGGATCACGACCGTCAGCAGCTGGACGATGATGCTCGCGGTGATGTAGGGCATGATCCCCAGCGCGAACACCGACAGCTGCAACAGCGCGCCGCCGCTGAACAGGTTCAGCAGGCCGTAGACGCCCTGGGTGTCCTGGCCTGCCATACATTTCTGCACGTTGGGGTAAGACACACCCGGTGACGGCAGCAGGGCGCCCACGCGGTAGACCGCGATGATCCCGAGCGTGAAAAGGATCTTGCGGCGCAGGTCCGGCGTCGCGAGAGCCGAGCGGAAGGCGCTGAGCACGCAGGAACCTCCTCGGCGTCACCGGCAACTCACTGCCGGCGAACGGCTTAACCGGCTGGTCGCCGGCAGGTAACAGGGTCTGACCGCCAAGTACTGGCAAGCCAGGAGCGCTTCGGGGCTAGAGACCCCGAAGCGTGCCTTCGACTCTAACAGCACGGGTGCGCTGGGCTGCACCCTGGAGGGCTTCCGTGCCTTGAGGGGTGACTTGGGTCACTGGCTTCTGGGCTGCTTGATGGGTTCCGGGCCGGGTTGCGGGGTCGGCTCGATGGGGTGGAGTGGTTTCTTCGGGACCCCTACGAAGGAAGATCGCCGTGTGAAAGACGGGTGGGAAGCCTTCGGCCTCACACGTGCGGAGCCAGCTTAGCGATCTTCCTTCACCCCCAAAGAAGCCACTCCACCCAATCGAGCACCTGGCAGGTTTGGTTCGGCCTGGCAGGTGCTCGATGCCACTCCACCCCATCGGGCACTTGGCGGCTTCGGGTGCGGTTGGTCGGTTGGTCGGTCAGTCGATCGAAAGGCGAAGGCCGGACCCTGGTGGGTCCGGCCTTCGCTGATTAGCTGGTGTTGCTTTGTCCTAGTCGTGTTCTCAGGCAGCGGTGGTGGTGGTTGCGGTGCCACCCGCCGCGGTCAGCTTCTCCACGGCGCTGGCGCTGAACTTGTCGGCCGTCAGGTTGAGCTTGACGCCGTTGAGGTCGCCGTCGCCGAGGACCTTGACCAGGTTGTTCTTGCGGACCAGGCCCGCCTGGACAAGCTGCTCGATGGTGACGTCGCCGCCGTCGGGGAACGTTTCGGCGATGTCACCGAGGTTGACGACCTGGTACTCCACCCGGAAGCGGTTCTTGAAGCCCTTGAGCTTCGGGAGCCGCATCTGGATGGGCATCTGGCCACCCTCGAAGCGCGCGGGGACGTTCTTGCGCGCCTTGGTGCCCTTGGTGCCTCGACCAGCGGTCTTGCCCTTGGAGCCCTCACCGCGGCCGACGCGGATCTTGTCGGACTTGGCGCCGGGGGCCGGGCGCAGGTGGTGGATCTTGATGGCCATGTCAGTCGACCTCCTCGACGGTGACGAGGTGGCGGACGGTGTGGATCAGGCCGCGCACCTCGGGGGAGTCCTCGCGCACCGTGGACTGCCGGATCTTGCGCAGGCCGAGGGTGCGCAGCGACTCGCGGTGGTTGCGCTTGGTGCCGATGCTGCTCTTGACCTGGGTCACCTTCAGCTGAGCCATGGTCAGACTCCTGTCCCGGCGGTGGCAGCCGCGGCGCGGGCGCGCAGCATTCCCGCGGGTGCGACGTCCTCAAGCGGCAGGCCGCGGCGGGCCGCGACCTCCTCGGGACGCTGCAGGCCGCGCAGGGCCGCCATGGTGGCGTGCACGATGTTGATGGCGTTGTCGGAGCCGAGGGACTTCGACAGCACGTCGTGGACCCCGGCGCACTCCAGCACGGCGCGGACCGGGCCACCGGCGATGACACCGGTACCGGCGCTGGCCGGGCGGAGCAGGACGACGCCCGCGGCCTTCTCACCCTGGATGGGGTGCGGGATGGTGCCGCCGATGCGCGGGACGCGGAAGAAGTTCTTCTTCGCCTCCTCGACGCCCTTCGCGATCGCGGCGGGCACCTCCTTGGCCTTGCCGTAGCCGACGCCGACCATGCCGTCGCCGTCGCCGACGACGACCAGCGCGGTGAAGCTGAAGCGCCGACCGCCCTTCACGACCTTGGCGACTCGGTTGATCGCGACGACGCGCTCAAGGTGCGGAGTCTTCTCGCTCGCCGCACCGCCACGCCCGCCGCCGTCACGCCGGTCACGGCCGCCGCGACGCTCGCCGCGCTCGCCGCCCTGGCTGGCGCCGCCCTGGCCGCCCTGGCCACCCTGGCCGCCGAATTGCCGCGTACGTCCCGGCATCAGGCGTTCCTTCCCTTGATACTCGTCATCAGAACTCCAGCCCAGCTTCGCGGGCCGAGTCGGCCAGCGAGGCGATCCGGCCGGTGTACTTGTTGCCGCCGCGGTCGAAGACGACCTTGGCGATGCCCGCTTCCTTGGCCCGGGCGGCGAGCAGCTCGCCGACCTTGGCCGCGCGGGCCTTCTTGTCGCCGTCGACCGCGCGCACGTCCGCTTCCAGGCTGGACGCGGAGGCGAGGGTGTGGCCCGCCAGGTCGTCGACGATCTGCGCGACGATGTGCCGCGCGGACCGGTTGACGACCAGACGCGGGCGCTCCGGGCTTCCGCTGACCTTCTTGCGGAGCCGGAAGTGCCTGCGGGCCTTGGCGACGCGCCGGATGGTGGAGATGTCCTTGCCCACCGGCTTGCGTTTCGTGACAGTCGCTTCGCTCATGATCACTTACCCGTCTTTCCGACCTTGCGGCGGATCTTCTCGCCCGCGTACCGCACGCCCTTGCCCTTGTACGGGTCAGGCTTGCGCAGCTTGCGAATGTTGGCCGCGACCTCGCCGACCCGCTGCTTGTCGATACCCGAGACGGAGAACTTGGTCGGGCTCTCGACGGCGAAAGTGATGCCCTCGGGGGCCGCCACCTTCACCGGGTGGCTGAAGCCCAGCGCGAACTCGAGGTCCGAGCCCTTGGCCACGACGCGGTAACCGACGCCGTGGATTTCCAGCTTCTTCTCGTAGCCCTGGGTGACCCCGACTACGACGTTGTTGACCAGCGAGCGGGTCAGGCCGTGCAGCGCCCGGTTCTGCCGCTCGTCGTTGGGCCGCTTGACCTCAAGCGTGCCGTCCTCGGCGCGCTCGACGATGATCGGCTCGGAGATCGTGAGCGAGAGGGACCCCTTGGGACCCTTGACGCTCAGGTTCTGGCCTTCGATGGTGATGTCGACCCCGGCCGGAACAGGGATCGGCAGCCTTCCGATACGTGACATGTCGCTTCCCCCTTACCAGACGTACGCGAGGACTTCGCCGCCCACGCCCTGCTTGCCCGCCTGGCGGTCGGTCAGCAGGCCACCGGACGTGGAGATGATCGCCACGCCCAGGCCGCCGAGGACCTTCGGCAGGTTGGTCGACTTCGCGTACACCCGCAGACCGGGCTTGGACACCCGGCGCAGACCGGCGATGCTGCGCTCGCGGTTCGGGCCGTACTTCAACTCGACGACAAGGTTCTTGCCCTTCTCGCCGTCCTCATCGCGGAAGCCCGCGATGTAGCCCTCGCGCTTGAGAATCTCGGCGATGTGCGCCTTGAGCTTCGAGTGCGGCAGCACGACCTCGTCGTGGTATGCCGAGTTGGCATTGCGCAGACGGGTCAAGAAGTCTGCGATCGGGTCGGTCATCGTCATGGTGACCTGTCAACCTTTCTCGCCGTGGTTCCCTCGACGGGCCTGCGGCGAACTGGGGGAAAACCAGTGGGAGCCGGAGTGGCTCCTACCAGCTCGACTTGCTCACGCCGGGCAGCTCACCGCGGTGCGCCATCTGGCGCAGGCAGATCCGGCACAGGCCGAACTTGCGGAACACCGAGTGCGGGCGCCCGCACCGGTTGCACCGGGTGTACGCGCGAACCGCGAACTTCTGCTTGCCAGCGGCCTTCTGGATCAGCGCCTTCTTGGCCATCAGTTCTCCTTGTTCCGATCCTCAGTGACGGCCACGGTCACTGCTCCTTGAACGGGAAGCCCAGGTGCTTGAGCAGCGCCCGGCCTTCCTCGTCGTTGGTCGCGGTGGTCACGATGGTGATGTCCATGCCGCGCTGGCGGTCGATCGAGTCGGGGTCGATCTCGTGGAACATCGACTGCTCGTTGAGACCGAAGGTGTAGTTGCCGTTGCCGTCGAACTGCTTGCCCGACAGACCGCGGAAGTCGCGGATACGGGGCAGCGCGATCGTCAGCAGGCGGTCGAGGAACTCCCACATGCGGTCGCCGCGCAGGGTGACCCTGGCGCCGATCGGCATCCCCTCGCGCAGCTTGAACTGCGCGATGGACTTGCGGGCCTTGCGGACCTCGGGCTTCTGGCCGGTGATCGTGGACAGGTCGCGGACCGCGCCCTCGATCAGCTTGCCGTCGCGGGCGGCGTCACCGACACCCATGTTCACGACGACCTTGACGACGCCGGGAATCTGCATCGGGTTGGAGTACTTGTACTCCTCCCGCAGGGCGGCGGCGATCTCCTCGCGGTAGCGGGTCTTCAAGCGGGGGATGATCTTCTCGGTGGTGGTCATGATCAGATCTCCTTCCCATTTCCGTTCTTGCCGCGGGCGATCCGGACCTTGCGGCCCTCGTCGGTGAACTTGTAGCCGACGCGGACGGCCTTGCCGTCCGCGACCAGCATGACGTTGCTGACGTGGATGGGGGCTTCCTGCGTCACGATGCCGCCGGACTGCGCGCCGCGCTGGGTCTGCGAGATCCGGGTGTGCTTCTTGATCCGGTTGACGCCCTCGACCAGGACCTTGTTCGTCTCCGGGTAGGCCTGGATGACCTTGCCCTTCGCGCCCTTGTCCTTGCCCGAGATGACGACGACGGTGTCGCCCTTCTTGATTTTCATCTTGGTCTTCATGACTTCGACACCTCCGGCGAAGTGATGAAGTAGGCAAACGCGGCGTCGCACCCTGCTTGTTGCATCTTCATCTTGGTCTTCATGATCAGAGCACCTCCGGCGCCAGCGAGATGATCTTCATGAACTTCTTGTCGCGCAGCTCGCGGCCGACCGGGCCGAAGATGCGGGTGCCGCGGGGCTCGCCCTCGTTCTTGATGAGGACGGCCGCGTTCTCGTCGAACCGGATGTACGAGCCGTCCGGACGGCGACGCTCCTTGACGGTGCGGACGATGACGGCCTTGACGACGTCACCCTTCTTCACACCGGCGCCGGGGATCGCGTCCTTCACGGTGGCGACGATGATGTCGCCGATGCCCGCGTAGCGGCGACCGGAGCCACCGAGAACACGGATGCAAAGGATCTCCTTCGCACCGGTGTTGTCGGCGACACGCAGTCGCGACTCCTGCTGGATCACTTCAACTCCTGACCATTCTTGGCCTGCCAGATTTCCGACCTGACAAGCTCGGCCTGACGGGTCTGCCTGGGGATTTACTTGGCCTTTTCGAGGATCTCGACCAGTCGCCAGCGCTTGCTGGCCGACAGCGGCCGGGTCTCCATCAGCAGGACGCGGTCGCCCACGCCAGCGGTGTTCTCCTCGTCGTGCGCCTTCACCTTGGTGGTGGAGCGCAGGACCTTGGAGTACCGCGGGTGCTTCTTGCGGTCCTCAAGGGCGACGACGATGGTCTTGTCCATCTTGTCGGACACGACCAGGCCCTCACGGACCTTGCGGGTGTTGCGAACCTCGGTCACAGTCTCTTCACTCATGCGGCACCTTCAGTGGTCGCCTCTGCGGGGGACACCGAGAGGCCCAGCTCGCGCTCACGCATCACGGTGTAGATCCGGGCGATGTCGTGCTTGACAGTGCGCAGCCTGCGGTTGTTGTCGAGCTGCCCGGTGGCCATCTGGAAACGAAGGTTGAACAGCTCTTCCTTCGCCTCGCGCAGACGCAGCACAAGCTCCTCGTCGGTAAGCTCACGCAGGTCAGCGGCAGTCGTGCTTGCCATTCCTAGAAGTCACCACCCTCACGCGTGACAATGCGGCACTTCATCGGCAGCTTGTGGATCGCCCGGCGCAGCGCCTCGCGCGCGATCGCCTCGTTCGGGAAGCTCATCTCGAACACGACGCGACCCGGCTTGACGTTGGCCACCCAGTACTCCGGCGAGCCCTTGCCGGAACCCATGCGGGTCTCGGCGGGCTTCTTGGTCAGCGGGCGGTCCGGGAAGATGTTGATCCAGACCTTGCCGCCACGGCGGATGTGCCGGTTGATGGCGATACGGGCGGACTCGATCTGCCGGTTCGTCACGTACGCGGGCTCAAGCGCCTGGATGCCGAACTCGCCGAACGTGACCTTGGTGCCGCCCTTGGCAGCGCCCGCCCGCTTCGGGTGGTGCTGCTTGCGGTGCTTGACCCTGCGAGGGATCAGCATTGGGTCAGCCCTCCCCGTTGCCAGAGGTGGGGGTGTCGACCGCGGCGCCGTTGGCCGCGGGCGCGTCCACCTTCGTCTGAGCCTCGGCGGCCGCGCGGCCCGCCTCGGTGCTGGTGGCGGTGGTGCCGGAGGCTCCGGAGCGGCGGGCGCGGTTCGGGCGCTCGCGACGCGGCTCACGCCGGGTGTCGGGAGCGGCGGACCGGGCCTCGTGCTCGCGGCGGCCGCCGACGATCTCGCCCTTGTAGATCCACACCTTGACGCCGATGCGGCCGAAGGTGGTGCGGGCCTCGAAGAAGCCGTAGTCGATGTCCGCGCGCAGCGTGTGCAGCGGGACGCGACCCTCGCGGTAGTGCTCCGAGCGGGACATCTCGGCGCCGCCGAGACGGCCGCCGCACTGCACCCGGATGCCCTTGACCTGCGGCGAGCGCATGGCCGACTGGATGGCCTTGCGCATCGCGCGCCGGAACGACACGCGGTTGGACAGCTGCTCGGCGGTCACCTGGGCGACCAGCTGGGCGTCGGCCTCGGGGTTCTTGACCTCGAGGATGTTCAGCTGGACCTGCTTCTTGGTGAGCTTCTCCAGCTCACCGCGGATGCGGTCCGCCTCGGCGCCGCGGCGGCCGATGACGATGCCCGGACGCGCGGTGTGGATGTCGACGCGCACCCGGTCACGGGTCCGCTCGATCTCCACGCGGGAGATACCGGCGCGCTCCATGCCCTTGGACAGGAGGCGGCGGATCTTCACGTCCTCCGCGACGTACTCCGCGTACTGCTTGTCGGCGTACCAACGGGACCGCCAGTCAGTGGTGATCCCGAGCCGGAAGCCGTGCGGGTTGATCTTCTGCCCCATTAGCGGGCACCACCCTTCTTGGCAGCCTTGGCTGCGGGCTTCGGCCGGGACTCGACCTCGACCGTGATGTGGCTCGTGCGCTTGCGGATCCGGTAGGCACGCCCCTGGGCGCGCGGCCGGAACCGCTTCAACGTCGGGCCCTCGTCCACGTACACCGTGGACACCCAGAGGGTGTCGGGGTCGAGGTTGAGGTTGTTCTCGGCGTTGGCAATGGCACTGGCGAGCACCTTCGCGACCGGCTCACTGGCAGCCTGCGGCGCGAACCTGAGCACGGCCAGGGCCTCGCTGGCGCTACGTCCCCTGATGAGCTCGACGACGCGGCGCACCTTCATGGGCGTGTCGCGAACGTAGCGAGCCCGAGCGACGGCGCGTGGAAGTTCCTCCTGCGCCGAGGCATCGTTACGGGCGTTCATCGCTGCTTCCCTTGCTCTCTCTACTAGTTCGTGCCACCGGCTAGCGGCGACGCGCCTTGCGGTCGTCCTTGATGTGACCCTTGAACGTGCGGGTCGGGGCGAACTCGCCCAGCTTGTGACCCACCATGGCCTCGGAGACGAACACCGGGACGTGCTTGCGGCCGTCGTGCACCGCGATGGTGTGGCCCAGCATGTCCGGGATGATCGTGGACCGACGGGACCAGGTCTTGATGACGGTCTTCTTGCCCGATTCGTTCAGCGCGTCCACCTTCTTGAGCAGGTGGTCGTCCACGAACGGGCCCTTCTTCAGGCTGCGTGGCATTGTCTTCTACCTCCCTGCTCAGCGCTTCTTGCCGGTGCGACGGCGACGGACGATCAGGCTGTCACTGGCCTTGCGGCGACGGGTGCGGCCCTCGGGCTTACCGGCCGGGTTCACCGGGTGGCGACCACCGGAGGTCTTGCCCTCACCACCACCGTGCGGGTGGTCGACCGGGTTCATCGCGACACCGCGGACGGTCGGGCGCTTGCCCTTCCAGCGCATCCGGCCCGCCTTGCCCCAGTTGATGTTGGAGTGCTCGGCGTTGCCGACCTCGCCGACGGTGGCGCGGCAGCGCACGTCCACGTTGCGGATCTCGCCCGAGGGCATCCGCAGCTGGGCGTACGGGCCGTCCTTCGCGACAAGCTGCACGCTCGCGCCTGCGGACCGCGCGATCTTGGCGCCGCCGCCGGGGCGAAGCTCGATCGCGTGGATCACGGTGCCGACCGGGATGTTGCGCAGCGGCAGGTTGTTGCCCGGCTTGATGTCGGCGCGGGGGCCGTTCTCAATCGGGTCGCCCTGGCGTAGCTTGTTCGGCGCGATGATGTAGCGCTTCTCGCCGTCGGCGTAGTGCAGCAGCGCGATGCGCGCCGTGCGGTTGGGGTCGTACTCGATGTGCGCGACCTTGGCGGGCACACCGTCCTTGTCGTTGCGCCGGAAGTCGATGAGACGGTAAGCGCGCTTGTGACCGCCACCCTTGTGCCGGGTGGTGATCTTGCCGTGCGCGTTGCGCCCGCCCTTGCCGTGCAGGGGGCGAATCAGCGACTTCTCCGGCGTCGACCGCGTGATCTCGGCGAAATCCGAGACACTGGCGCCACGACGACCCGGGGTCGTCGGCTTGTACTTGCGGATGCCCATGTTTGCTCAGTCCCTTACGCGGCCGGGCCGCCGAAGATCTCGATCGGCTTGCTCTCGGCGGACAGCGTCACGATTGCCCGCTTGGTGTCCTTGCGCTTGCCGTACCCGGTGCGGGTGCGCTTGCGCTTGCCGTTGCGGTTGAGCGTGTTCACGCTCACCACCTGCACGCCGAAGACCTTCTCGACCGCGATCTTGATCTGGGTCTTGTTGGCGTCCGGCGACACCAGGAACGTGTACTTGTTCTCCTCGAGCAGCCCGTAGGACTTCTCGGAGATCACCGGCGCGAGCAGGATGTCGCGGGGATCGGGGATCACTTGTCCTCCTCGGAGTTCGCCTCGGCGACCTCGGCCGACGACGCGCGCGCCTTGGCGGCCTTGACCGGGCGGCTCAGGAAGGCGTCCAGCGCCGCCTTGGTGAACACCACGTCGTCGTTGACGAGCACGTCGTAGGTGTTGAGCTGGTCGGGCGCGATGACGTGCACGTTCGTCAGGTTGCGCACCGACACCCAGGCGACGTCCTCGTCCCGGGTCAGCACGACCAGCAGGCGCTTGGCGTCGCTGATCGACTCCAGCAGCTGGCGGGCGGTCTTGGTCGAGGGCTTGTCGCCGTCCACCAGGCCGGTCACCACGTGGACCTGGCCTGCGCGGGCCCGGTCGGAGAGGGCGCCACGCAGGGCGGCGGCCTTCATCTTCTTCGGGGTCCGCTGCGCGTAGTCGCGCGGCTGGGGACCGTGCACGACGCCACCGCCGACGAACTGCGGCGCGCGGGTCGAGCCCTGGCGGGCGCGGCCGGTGCCCTTCTGGCGGTACGGCTTCTTGCCGCCACCGGCGACCTCGCCGCGGGTCTTGGTCGAGTGCGTGCCCTGGCGGGCCGCGGCCATCTGGGCCACGACGACCTGGTGCATCAGCGGCACGTTGGCTTGCACGTCGAAGATCTCGCCGGGCAGCTCGACGGTGCCGTCGGTCTTGCCCTCGGGGGTCTTGATCTCGACCGCCAGTGCGTTGGTCTCAGTCATCTCAGGCACCGCCCTTCGCAGCGGTCTTGAGGAACACCAGGCCGCCCTTGGGTCCGGGAACCGCGCCCTTGATCAGGATGAGGCCGGACTCGGCGTCGATCTGGTGCACCTTGAGGTTCTGGGTGGTCACCCGGACGTTGCCCATCCGACCGGCCATCCGCAGGCCCTTGAAGACCCGGCCCGGGGTGGCGCAGCCGCCGATGGAACCCGGCGAGCGGTGCTTGCGCTGGGTGCCGTGCGAGGCGCCGAGGCCCTTGAAGCCGTGGCGCTTCATGACACCCGCGGTGCCCTTGCCCTTGGTGGTGCCGGTCGCGTCGATGACCTGGCCAGCCTCGAACACCTCGACGGTGATCTCCTGGCCGACCTCGTAGCTCGCCGCGTCGCTGGTGCGCAGCTCCGCGAGCACGCGCCGGGGGGTGACGCCGGCCTTGGTGAAGTGCCCGGCCTCGGGCTTGTTCACCTTGCGCGGGTCGATCGCGCCGAACGCCAGCTGGACCGCGGTGTAGCCGTCGGTGTCCGCGTTGCGCACCTGCGTGACCACATTGGGCCCCGCCTTGACGACGGTCACCGGAACGATCCGGTTGTTCTCGTCGAAGACCTGGGTCATCCCGAGCTTGGTGCCCAGGATTCCCTTCATCTGCCTGTCAGACATGGCTCTATTTACTCTCCGCCGCTCTCCGCCGCACGCTTACTGGATGTTGACGTCGACACTCGCCGGGAGGTCGATGCGCATGAGCGCGTCGACCGTCTTCGGCGTCGGGTCGAGGATGTCGATCAGACGCTTGTGCGTACGCATCTCGAAGTGCTCGCGCGAGTCCTTGTACTTGTGCGGCGAGCGAATGACGCAGTAGACGTTCTTCTCCGTGGGCAGCGGCACTGGCCCGACGACCCGCGCGCCAGTGCGCGTCACGGTCTCCACGATCTTCCGCGCGGACGCGTCGATCGCCTCGTGGTCGTAAGCCTTGAGCCGGATGCGGATCTTTTGTCCCGCCATGATGGCTTGCCGTTCCTCTTCTCGTTGCGATCCTCGGCGGACCTCTTAGGCCGATGCCGCGCCGCGTCCCTGTTCAGAAGTCAATCCTTGTCGGAAAGCCCCGGCCCTTCCGGTCCACGCGGTCGGGCGTGTCGCGCCCGCTTCGCATACCGGTCCCTGGGAACTATCCGAGTCTTGAGGGGACTCAGGCGCCGCGAGGGACGAGCCGTGCGCTATCCGAAGGGCCGTAGGGGCCCCGGCACTCGTGCGGGGGCGGCCGGTGAAACCCAACCGGCCGCCCCGCGACGAGCAACCCATAAAGGATGCCACACCGGGGTGTGACCATCCAAATCGGGGTGGCCGAACGAGTTCGGCCACCCCGAAGAGGCACTACTTGATGATCTTGGTGACCTGACCCGCGCCGACGGTCCGGCCGCCCTCGCGGATCGCGAACCGCAGACCCTCGTCCATCGCGATGGGCTGGATCAGCTGCACGGTCATACCCGTGTTGTCGCCCGGCATGACCATCTCGGTGCCCTCGGGAAGGGTGACGACACCGGTGACGTCCGTGGTCCGGAAGTAGAACTGCGGGCGGTAGTTGTTGAAGAACGGGGTGTGCCGACCGCCCTCGTCCTTGCTCAGGATGACGGCCTGAGCCTCGAACTCGGTGTGCGGGGTGGTGGTGCCCGGCTTCACGATGACCTGGCCGCGCTCGATGTCCTCGCGCTTGATGCCGCGGAGCAGGAGGCCGACGTTGTCGCCAGCCTGGCCCTGGTCGAGCAGCTTGCGGAACATCTCGACACCGGTGACGGTGGTCTTCTGCGCCTTCTCGCGGATGCCGACGATCTCGACTTCCTCGTTCACGTTGACCACGCCACGCTCGATGCGGCCGGTCGCCACGGTGCCGCGGCCGGTGATCGTGAAGACGTCCTCGACGGGCATGAGGAACGGCTTCTCGGTCTCCCGCTCGGGCTCCGGGATGCTCTCGTCCACCGCGTCCATCAGCTCGATCAGGCGGGCGCCCCACTCGGCGTCGCCCTCAAGGGCCTTGAGCGCGGAGACCCGCACGACCGGCAGGTCGTCGCCGGGGAAGTCCTGAGCCGACAGCAGCTCGCGGACCTCCAGCTCGACCAGCTCGAGGATCTCCTCGTCGTCGACCATGTCGGACTTGTTCAGCGCCACCACGATGTAGGGCACGCCGACCTGGCGGGCCAGCAGCACGTGCTCACGAGTCTGCGGCATCGGACCGTCGGTAGCCGCGACCACGAGGATCGCGCCGTCCATCTGCGCCGCGCCCGTGATCATGTTCTTCACGTAGTCGGCGTGACCGGGGCAGTCGACGTGCGCGTAGTGGCGCTTCTCCGTCTGGTACTCGATGTGCGCGATGGAGATCGTGATACCGCGCTGCTTCTCCTCCGGCGCCTTGTCGATCTCGTCGAACGGCGTGAAGGGGTTCAGGTCGGGGTACTTGTCGTGCAGGACCTTCGAGATCGCCGCGGTCAGCGTGGTCTTTCCGTGGTCGATGTGACCGATGGTCCCGATGTTGACGTGCGGCTTGGTCCGCTCGAACTTCGCCTTCGCCACTTGATGTCCTCCTGGACTTGTACTTTCCGCCTGACCGAAGGGGTTTTCGGATGGCGGCTTCAGGGTCGAATGTGCGGACCCCGGGGAGTCCCCCGGAGAGCCCGCACTACTGTGCGGTGCTCCGGTTAGGGGTTACTCCCCCGTAGCCTTTGCGATGATCTCCTTCGCGACGCCCGCGGGGACCTCGGCGTAGGAGTCGAACACCATCGAGTAGTTGGCGCGGCCCTGGGTCTTCGACCGCAGGTCGCCCACATACCCGAACATCTCCGACAGCGGAACCAGCGCCTTGACGACGCGGGCGCCACTGCGCTCCTCCATGGCCTGGATCTGGCCGCGGCGGGAGTTCAGGTCACCGATGACCTCGCCCATGTAGTCCTCGGGCGTGGTCACCTCGACCGCCATCATCGGCTCCAGCAGCACGGGGCTCGCCTTGCGGGCGGCTTCCTTGAGCGCCATGGAGCCGGCGACCTTGAACGCCATCTCGGACGAGTCGACCTCGTGGTACGCGCCGTCCAACAGGGTCAGCTTCAGCCCGACAAGCGGGTAACCGGCCAGCACACCGTACTGCATGGCGTCCTGCGCGCCCGCGTCCACCGACGGGATGTACTCCCGGGGAACGCGGCCACCGGTGACCTTGTTGTCGAACTCGTAGAGCGCGCCGTCCGTGGTGGCCAGCGGCTCCAGCTTGATGATCACCTTCGCGAACTGGCCGGAGCCACCGGTCTGCTTCTTGTGGACGTAGTCGAGCTTGTCCACCGTCTTGCGGATCGTCTCGCGGTAGGCGACCTGGGGCTTGCCGATGTTCGCCTCGACCTTGAACTCGCGGCGCATCCGGTCGACCAGGATGTCCAGGTGCAACTCGCCCATGCCAGCGATGATCGTCTGGCCGGTCTCCTCGTCCTGGTTCACCTTGAAGGTCGGGTCCTCCTCGGCGAGCTTCTGGATCGCGGTGCCCAGCTTCTCCTGGTCGGCCTTGGTCTTCGGCTCGATCGCGACCTGGATGACCGGGTCGGGGAACGTCATCGACTCGAGGACGATCGGGTGGGCCGGGTCGCTCAGGGTCTCACCGGTGGTGGTGTCCTTGAGGCCGATGACCGCGTAGATGTGGCCCGCGATGGCCTCGTCGACCGGGTTCTCCTTGTTGGCGTGCATCTGGAAGAGCTTCCCGATGCGCTCCTTGCGGTCCTTGGTCGAGTTGATGACCTGGGACCCGGAGGCGACCCGGCCCGAGTACACCCGGACGTAGGTCAGCTTGCCGAAGAACGGGTGCACGGCGATCTTGAACGCCAGGCCGGAGAACGGCTCGTCGGTGTTCGGCGCGCGCTTGACGACGGTCTCGCCGTCCTGCAGCGTGCCCTCGACCGGCGGCACGTCCAGCGGCGACGGCAGGTAGTCGATCACGGCGTCGAGCATGGGCTGCACGCCCTTGTTCTTGAACGCCGAGCCGCACAGCACCGGGTACGCCGACCGGTTCGTCACGATCTTGCGGATGCCCGCCTTGATCTGCTCGACGGACAGCTCCTCGCCACCGAGGTAGAGCTCCATGAGCTCGTCGTCGGTCTCGGCGACGGCCTCGATCAGCGCCTCGCGGTACTCGGCTGCCTTGTCGGCGAGGTCGGCCGGGATCTCCTCGACCGCGTAGTCCTCACCCTTCTTGACCTCGCCGCGCCAGGTCAGCGCGCGCATCTCCACCAGGTCGACGACGCCGATGAAGTCGCCCTCGCTGCCGATCGGGAGCTGGATGGGCAGCGGCTTGGCGCCCAGGCGCTCGGAGATCGTGCGCACGGTGAAGTAGAAGTCCGCGCCCAGCTTGTCCATCTTGTTGACGAAGCAGATACGCGGGACGTCGTACTTGGTGGCCTGCCGCCACACCTGCTCGGACTGGGGCTCGACGCCCTCCTTGCCGTCGAAGACCGCGACGGCGCCGTCGAGCACCCGCAGCGACCGCTCCACCTCGACGGTGAAGTCGACGTGCCCGGGGGTGTCGATGATGTTGATCTGGTGGTTCTTCCAGAAGCAGGTCGTCGCGGCGGACGTGATCGTGATGCCGCGCTCCTGCTCCTGCTCCATCCAGTCCATGACCGCGGCGCCGTCGTGCACCTCGCCGATCTTGTAGCTGATCCCCGTGTAGAAGAGAATCCGCTCGGTCGTCGTGGTCTTGCCCGCGTCGATGTGGGCCATGATCCCGATGTTGCGGACCTTGGCCAGGTCGGTCAGCACGTCGAGTGCCACGGGTTCTTCCCCTGTCCTTGATGCAGCTACGGCGCCGCTGGAACCCCGACCGGGCGGCCGGAGCCGGTTGTCACCAGCGGTAGTGGGCGAAGGCCTTGTTGGACTCGGCCATCTTGTGGGTGTCCTCGCGGCGCTTGACGCTCGCGCCAAGGCCGTTGGACGCGTCGAGCAACTCGTTCATGAGGCGCTCGATCATGGTCTTCTCACGGCGCGCCTGGGAGAAGGAGACCAGCCAGCGCAGCGCCAGGGTGGTGGAGCGGCCCGGCTTGACCTCGATCGGCACCTGGTAGGTGGCGCCACCGACGCGGCGGCTCTTCACCTCGATGGTGGGCTTCACGTTGTCGAGCGCGCGCTTGAGCGTGACGACCGGGTCGGTGCCGGTCTTGTCGCGGGCGCCTTCGAGAGCGCCGTAGACGATCCGCTCGGCGACGGAGCGCTTGCCGTCCTTGAGCACCTTGTTGATCAGCTGGGTGACCAGCGGCGAGCTGTACACCGGGTCGGAGATCAGCGGCCGCTTCGGGGCCGGTCCCTTACGGGGCATGTCAGCTCTTCTCCTTCTTCGCGCCGTAGTGGCTGCGGGCCTGCTTGCGGTTCTTCACACCCTGGGTGTCCAGCGAGCCGCGGATGATCTTGTAACGAACACC
This sequence comes from Actinokineospora iranica, assembly GCF_900101685.1. Taxonomy (GTDB): domain Bacteria; phylum Actinomycetota; class Actinomycetes; order Mycobacteriales; family Pseudonocardiaceae; genus Actinokineospora; species Actinokineospora iranica. Next base: position 160,315 of record NZ_FMZZ01000011.1, on the reverse strand, counting down.
CGGAAGGTCCTTAACGCGGCCACCGCGGACGAGCACCATGGAGTGCTCCTGCAGGTTGTGACCCTCGCCAGGGATGTACGCCGTGATCTCGATGCCGCTGGTCAGCTTCACGCGAGCGACCTTGCGCAGTGCGGAGTTCGGCTTCTTCGGGGTGGTGGTGTACACGCGGGTGCACACGCCACGCCGCTGCGGGCTCCCCTTGAGAGCCGCAGTCTTCTGCTTGGCGACCTTGTCCTGGCGGCCCTTGCGGACCAGCTGCTGGATCGTGGGCATAGACCGGCTTTCTCTGTTCACGCTCGACGACCACGCGGGCGCCGAAGGCACTGTGTACTTGCGGTTCCTGCTGCTCCACCCGCCCCCCGAGGTCGGGCGTGTCGCCCGGATCGGAGAAACCCGCGTGGGACTGAATCATCCCTGCGGGGTTCGGGAGGAACTCCGACGTGACTGGCAGGAGTCCGGTCACGGACGATCGGATGAACGACCATCAGCGCACGAACCGCGCGGCACAGGCACACGGACCGACCCGACATGGGTCGGGCACGAGTAGCAAAGATACCGTGACCCCGGGGGCGAGGTCAAAACGGGGTGCCCCGGAGCGCGCGAGTGGTGTTCCCACGACTTTCCTGGTCACTGCCGGTATCCGATCGATACCGTTTCGAGACTCCGGCGGCCCGCCGCCCGGCCCCAGCATAGGGCCCCGGTCGGGACGGGGCTGGCCGTGCGCCGCACACGGCCGACCAGAACCGGCCCGGCGGTGGTCGACGTGGGTGTTGGTCGACGTGGGTGTGGTCGACGTGGGGCGGTCGCTGGTGGCCCGGGTAGCCGGGGCCGAGGATGCCGGTGACGCCGTGGCGCGCGCCTGCCGCGCCGACCGGCACGGCGACTGCGGGCCGGAGCCGAGGACGACGGCGTCGCCGTGGAGGTGGCGGCCGCCGCCACCGCGCCCCCGGACCAGGTCGAGTCGCAGGTGTTCAGCTCGGCGTAGGAGAAGTTCACCGGGGTGCGGTCGTCGTCGCGCGGCGCGTAGATCCCGCTGAACGAAGACGGTGGCGGCCAAGAGCCTGCCCAGACGGGCCATGGCGCGCCTCCGGGGTCGCGGCGCCTGCCCGGCGTTCCGCGCCACCGGCCTGGGGATGAAGGCGCCCTCGGGGCGATAGGAGCTTGGCGAATCCGCCCCCGGGCCCCGAAACCGAGCCGATACCCTGCCGCCACCGGTTCCCGCTACGAAAGAGTGTCGATGAGCCACCCGCCGCACCAGGGACCACCGCACGGCCCGCCGCCCACCGCGGCCCCGGGTTACGGCCCGCAGCCCGGCTATCCCCCGGGGGCCATGCCGGGCCACCCGTACCCGGCGGGGCCTGCCTATGGGCCACCACACCCGCCGGGGTATCCCTCTGGGCCGCCGCGCCCGTCGCACACCGGGCTGTGGGTGGGCCTCGCGGTCGGTGTCGTCGCACTGCTCGGACTGGCGTTCACCGGATTCGTCGCGCCGGGTTTCTTCCTGAGCCCGCCCGCCCCGGCTTTCGATCTGGTCAAGGCGGAGCAGACGGCCGAACAATTCGGCGACGCCCTGGAACTTTCCGACGGCGGACAGCGGGCGATCGGTTTTCTCTGCGACCCCGCTGATTCAGCCACCACGGACCTCATCACCCAACTCAACGCCAGAAAACCACGCTACGTTTACATCATGACCCGAGTGTCCGACGCGACCACCGGCACTTACAACCTCGCAGGCGACCTGTCCAACCCGACCCAACCTTTTTACCCGGTCGCCGTCGTGGCGGTCGTCCAAGGCCGCTACTGCGTGCAGTCCTTCACCCGGCCACCCGCGTCCTGACCGGGAAGCGCCTCGATTCGATCCTGGAAATGGTCTAAGCCCCGGGAGCCGCCACCGGCAGGCCTGCCGCGGAAACCGCGGCCGCGAGCCGTTTGTCATAGGTCACGAACGCCGTGAGGGACTTGCCTGAGCCCACAAGATTCTCCGCCGTGGCCAGATGGATGGCGTCGAGTGTCCGCAGGTGCTTGTCGAGGTAAGCGGCAGCGGTCGCGCGGACTGGCCCATCGATCTCGAAACGCACAAATCCGGACAGGACGCTGGTGACGACGCCGAGCACGCCAGGGGCGGAACGCCGCAGCGCCCTGGGCACCTCGACTTCGGCCAGGGTCGACGTCACGATGGTTTCCCCCGGCCGGTCATTGAGCCAGTGCACGAAGGCGGCGGACTCCGGCTCAGGAGTGATCAGCTTGACGATCGCGCAACTGTCGAGATAGATCACCAACGCTCCTCGTCGCGCATGGCCAGCAGGGCCGCGCTTGCCGAGGCGCTCTGGTCGACCTCTCCCCGCGGGACCTGGAATGGACCGCGAACCGCGGCCGGGATGGCGCGACCCGCGGCGACGAGGTCATCGACGTCGCTGGTCCCGACGGGGACCAGGCGCGCGATCGGCTTTCCCCGGCTGGTGATCTCCAGGCTCTCGCCGTTGAGCACCCGTTCCAGTGCGCCCGCTGTGTCCTGGTTGAGGACGCGGACGGGGATCTGCTCCATGCCCGCTATTCTACTACATTTTGTCCTACATGCGCCCGGGAGCGGCCGCGAAGCGAAGCGCCCCCAGCCGCGGGGGCTGGGGGCGCTTCGGTGGAGCGATTTCGGGTCAGCGGTAGTCGCGGCCGAAGTCGTAGTCGTCCAGCGGGACCGCGGCGCCGGTGCCGGTGCCGAACACATCCGGGGTGTAGTAGCCGTCGTCGTAGGACGGGATCGCGTAGGCGGCGACCCGGGCCTCTTCGGTCGGCTGGACCTGGATGTTGCGGTACTTGTTGATGCCCGTGCCAGCCGGGATCAACTTACCGATGATGACGTTCTCCTTCAGGCCAACGAGCTTGTCGCTGCGGCCGTTGATCGCCGCGTCGGTGAGGACGCGGGTCGTCTCCTGGAAGGAGGCGGCCGACAGCCACGAGTCGGTGGCCAGCGACGCCTTGGTGATGCCCATCAGGACCGGACGGCCGGAGGCGGGCTCGCCGCCCGCCGCGACGACCCGGCGGTTTTCCGCCTCGAACTCGGCGCGCTCGATGAGAGCGCCGGGCAGGAACTCGGCGGCGCCGCTGTCGAGGATCGTGACCCGGCGCAGCATCTGCCGGACGATGACCTCGATGTGCTTGTCGTGGATGGACACACCCTGCGCCCGGTACACCTTCTGGACCTCGTCCACCAGGTGCAGCTGAGCCTCGCGCGGACCCATGACCCGCAGCACCTCGTGCGGGTCCCGGGTGCCTTCGAGCAACTGCTGGCCGACGTTCACGTGGTCGCCGTCGGCCAGCGGGCCGTCCGGGGTGACCGCGAGCCGCTGGCGCTTCGACAGCTTCTCGAAGATGATCTCCTCGCTGCCGTCGTCCGGCGTCAGGGTGATCTTCCAGAACCGGTCGCCGTCCTCGATGCGGACCCGGCCGTCGACGTCGGCGATGGGCGCCTTGCCCTTGGGGACACGGGCCTCGAACAGCTCCTGCACACGCGGAAGACCCGTGGTGATGTCGTCGTTGACCACGCCACCCTGCTGGAACGTGCGCATCGTGAGCTGGGTGCCCGGCTCACCGATGGACTGCGCGGCCACGATGCCCACGGCCTCGCCGATGTCGACCAGCTGGCCGGTCGCCATCGAGCGGCCGTAGCAGGTGGCGCAGACGCCGACCTGGGCCTCGCAGGTGAGCACGGAGCGCACCTTGACCTTCGACACGCCCGAGGACAGCAGCTTCTCGATCGCCGGGTCGCCGAGGTCGTCGGCCCGGTTCAGGATGACGTTGCCGTCGCCGTCCTTCACGTCGTCGGAGACGCAGCGCGCGTAGACGCTGGTCTCGACGTGCTGGTCGCGCAGGATCTTGCCGTCGGCCATCGGCTCGCCCAGCGTCATCACGATGCCGCGGGTGGTGCCGCAGTCGACCTCGCGGACGATGACGTCCTGCGAGACGTCCACCAGACGACGGGTCAGGTAACCCGAGTCGGCGGTGCGCAGCGCGGTGTCGGCCAGACCCTTGCGGGCGCCGTGCGTGGCGATGAAGTACTCCAGCACCGACAGGCCCTCGCGGAAATTGGACTTGATCGGGCGAGGGATGAACTCACCGCGCGGGTTGGTGACCAGGCCGTTCATGCCCGCGAGCTGACGGATCTGGGTCATGTTGCCCGCCGCGCCCGACTTCACGATCGTCGGGATCGGGTTGTCGTCGGGGAAGTTCTCCTCCATGGCGCGGGCGACGTCCTCGGTCGCGTTGCTCCACACCTTGACGAGCTCGTTGTTCCGCTCGGTCGAGGAGAGCTGGCCGCGCTGGTAGCGCTTCTCGACCGTGTCGGCCTTCTTCTCGTACTCGTCGAGGATGCCCTGCTTGGCGGGCGGCACGACGACGTCGGAGATCGCGATGGTGACACCCGAGCGGGTGGCCCAGTAGAAGCCCGCGTCCTTGAGCTTGTCCAGGGTCCGCGCCACGGTGACCATCGGGTACCGCTCGGCGAGGTCGTTCACGACCGCGGCCTGCCGCTTCTTGGGCATCGGCTCGTTCATGAACGGGTAGTCCGGCGGGAGCAGCTCGTTGAACAGCACCCGGCCCAGGGTGGTCTCGGCCAGCCACGGCTGGCCGGGGCTCCAGTCCTCCGGCTGCATCCCCGGACCCGGGTTGCGGTCGGCGATGCGGATCTTCACCAGCGACTGCAGGCCGATGACCTTGCGGTCGAAGGCCATGATCGCCTCGGCGGGCGATGAGAACGCCAGCCCGGCGCCCAGCCCGTCCTCCTTGAGGCGGGTCAGGTGGTAAATGCCGGTGACCATGTCCAACCGCGGCATCGCCAGCGGGCGGCCCGACGCCGGGGACAGGATGTTGTTCGAAGACAGCATCAGGATGCGGGCCTCGGCCTGCGCCTCGGCCGACAGCGGCAGGTGGACCGCCATCTGGTCGCCGTCGAAGTCGGCGTTGAACGCCTCGCAGACCAGCGGGTGCAGCTGGATGGCCTTGCCTTCCACCAGCTGCGGCTCGAAGGCCTGGATGCCGAGGCGGTGCAGCGTGGGCGCGCGGTTGAGCATCACCGGGTGCTCGGTGATGACCTCTTCGAGCACGTCCCACACGGCCGGGCGGGACCGCTCGACCATGCGCTTGGCTGACTTGATGTTCTGCGCGTGGTTGAGGTCGACCAGCCGCTTCATGACGAACGGCTTGAACAGCTCCAGCGCCATCGCCTTGGGCAGGCCGCACTGGTGCAGCTTGAGCTGCGGGCCGACCACGATGACCGAACGGCCCGAGTAGTCGACGCGCTTGCCCAGGAGGTTCTGGCGGAACCGGCCCTGCTTGCCCTTGAGCAGGTCGGACAGCGACTTGAGCGGCCGGTTGCCCGGGCCGGTCACCGGACGGCCGCGGCGGCCGTTGTCGAACAGCGCGTCGACGGCCTCCTGCAGCATCCGCTTCTCGTTGTTGACGATGATCTCGGGCGCGCCGAGGTCGATCAGCCGCTTGAGCCGGTTGTTGCGGTTGATCACGCGGCGGTAGAGGTCGTTCAGGTCGGACGTCGCGAAGCGGCCGCCGTCGAGCTGGACCATGGGGCGCAGGTCCGGCGGGATCACCGGCACGCAGTCGAGCACCATGCCCATGGGCGAGTTGCGGGTCGCCTGGAACGCGGCGACGACCTTGAGCCGCTTGAGGGCGCGGAGCTTCTTCTGCCCCTTGCCGTTGCGGATCGTGTCGCGCAGGCTGTCGGCCTCGGCGTCGATGTCGAAATCGCGGGCCAGGGTCTGGATCGCCTCGGCGCCCATCGACCCGGTGAAGTAGTCGCCGTAGCGGTCGATCAGCTCGCGGTAGAGCAGCTCGTCGGCGATGAGCTGCTTGATGTCGAGCTTGGTGAAGGTGGACCAGATCTCGTCCAGCCGGTCCAGCTCGCGCTGGGCGCGGTCGCGGAGCTGGCGCATCTCCCGCTCGCCGCCCTCCTTGACCTTGCGGCGCACGTCGCTCTTGGCGCCCTCGGCCTCAAGCTGCGCGAGGTCGGCTTCGAGCTTCTGCGCGCGGGCCTCGATGTCGGCGTCGCGCTTGTTCTCGACCTGCTTGCGCTCGACGCCCATCTCCGACTCCAGCGTCGGCAGGTCGTTGTGGCGCAGCTCGGTGTTCACCGTGGTGATGACGTACGCGGCGAAGTAGATGATCTTTTCCAGATCCTTCGGCGCGAGGTCGAGCAGGTAGCCCAGGCGGCTCGGGACGCCCTTGAAGTACCAGATGTGGGTGACCGGGGCGGCCAGCTCGATGTGCCCCATGCGTTCACGCCGCACCTTGGCGCGCGTCACCTCGACGCCACAGCGCTCACAGATGATGCCCTTGAAGCGGACGCGCTTGTACTTGCCGCAGTAGCACTCCCAGTCCCGGGTGGGACCGAAGATCTTCTCGCAGAAGAGCCCGTCCTTCTCCGGCTTGAGGGTGCGGTAGTTGATCGTCTCGGGCTTCTTGACCTCGCCAAAGGACCACTGACGGATGTCATCGGCGGTCGCAAGCCCGATCCGGAGCTCATCAAAGAAGTTAACGTCCAGCACGGAGGTTTCCTTCTCCCCTTCTTGGTTACAGCTTGAAATGGGGGATCAGGCCCCCGGCCCGCGCGCGGGCCGGGGGCGGCGAGGTCAGTTGACGATGTCGTCGACCGAGGCCGACTCATTGCGGGACAAGTTGATGCCCAGGTTGGCCGCGGCGCGCTCCAGGTCCTCGTCGTCGCCGTCGCGCATCTCGATGGCGGCGCCGTCGCTGGACAGCACCTCCACGTTCAGGCACAGCGACTGGAGCTCCTTGAGGAGCACCTTGAAGGACTCGGGGATGCCCGGCTCCGGGATGTTCTCGCCCTTGACGATCGCCTCGTAGACCTTGACGCGGCCGAGCACGTCGTCGGACTTGATCGTCAGCAGCTCCTGCAGCGTGTACGCCGCGCCGTAGGCCTGCATGGCCCAGCACTCCATCTCACCGAAGCGCTGGCCACCGAACTGCGCCTTACCGCCGAGCGGCTGCTGGGTGATCATCGAGTACGGGCCGGTGGACCGGGCGTGGATCTTGTCGTCGACCAGGTGCAGCAGCTTGAGGATGTACATGTACCCGACCGAGACCGGGTACGGGTACGGCTCGCCGCTGCGGCCGTCGAACAGGGTCGCCTTGCCGTTCTCCTTGACCATGCGCTCGCCGTCCCGGTTGGGCCGGGTCGAGGCGAGCAGGCCGGTCAGCTCGTTCTCGCGGACGCCGTCGAACACCGGGGTCGCGGTGTTCGTGTTCGGCTCGACGTCGTGGAGCTCCTCGGGGAGCATGTTCGCCCACTCCGGGTTGCCCTCGATCTTCCAGCCCTGTTTGGCGATCCACCCGAGGTGGGACTCCAGGATCTGGCCGATGTTCATACGACGGGGGACACCGTGGGTGTTGAGCACGACGTCGACGGGCGTCCCGTCCGCGAGGAACGGCATGTCCTCGACGGGCAGGATCTTGCCGATGACGCCCTTGTTGCCGTGGCGGCCCGCGAGCTTGTCACCGTCCTGGATCTTGCGCTTCTGCGCCACGTAGACCCGGACCAGCTCGTTGACGCCCGGGGGCAGCTCGTCCTCGTCCTCGCGGCTGAACACGCGGATGCCGATGACCTTGCCGGTCTCGCCGTGCGGGACCTTGAGCGAGGTGTCGCGGACCTCGCGCGCCTTCTCGCCGAAGATCGCGCGGAGCAGCCGCTCCTCCGGGGTCAGCTCGGTCTCGCCCTTGGGCGTGACCTTGCCGACCAGGATGTCGCCAGCGCCGACCTCGGCGCCGATCCGGATGATGCCGCGCTCGTCGAGGTCGGCCAGGACCTCTTCGGAGACGTTCGGGATGTCCCGGGTGATCTCCTCCGCGCCCAGCTTGGTGTCGCGCGCGTCGATCTCGTGCTCGTCGATGTGGATGGAGGTGAGCACGTCGTCCTGCACGAGGCGCTGCGAGACGATGATCGCGTCCTCGTAGTTGTGCCCCTCCCACGGCATGATCGCCACGAGCAGGTTCTTGCCCAGCGCCATCTCGCCGTTCTCGTTGCACGGGCCGTCGGCGATGACCTGGCCGGCCTCGACGCGGTCGCCCTCGGAGACGATCGGCTTCTGGTTGATGCAGGTGCCCTGGTTGGACCGGCGGAACTTGTACATCCCGTAGGTCTGGCGGGTGCCGTCGTCGGCCATCACCGTGATGAAGTCCGCGGACAGCTCCTCGATGACACCGCTCTTCGACGCCACCACGAGGTCGCCCGCGTCGACCGCGGCGCGCAACTCCATGCCGGTGCCGACCAGCGGGGCCTCGCTGCGCAGCAGCGGCACCGCCTGCCGCTGCATGTTGGCGCCCATGAGCGCGCGGTTCGCGGCGTCGTGCTCCAGGAAGGGGATCATCGCGGTCGCGACCGAGACCATCTGCCGCGGCGAGACGTCCATGTAGTCCACGTCGAACGGCTCGATCAGCTCGACCTCGCCGCCCTTCTTGCGGACCAGGACGCGCTCTTCTGCGAAGTGGTTCTGGTCGTCCAGCGGCGCGTTGGCCTGCGCGATGACGTGCCGGTCTTCCTCGTCCGCGGTCAGGTAGTCGATCTGGTCGGTGACCTGGCCCTCGACGACCTTGCGGTACGGGGTCTCGATGAACCCGAACGGGTTGACCCGCGCATACGACGACAGCGACCCGATCAGGCCGATGTTCGGGCCTTCCGGGGTCTCGATCGGGCACATGCGGCCGTAGTGGCTGTGGTGGACGTCGCGGACCTCCATGCCCGCGCGCTCACGGGACAGACCACCCGGGCCCAGCGCCGAGAGGCGGCGCTTGTGGGTCAGGCCGTCGACCGGGTTGGTCTGCTGCATGAACTGCGAGAGCTGCGATGTCCCGAAGAACTCCTTGATCGCCGCGACGACCGGGCGGATGTTGATCAGGGTCTGCGGCGTGATGGCCTCGACGTCCTGGGTGGTCATCCGCTCGCGGACGACGCGCTCCATGCGGGAGAGGCCGACCCGGATCTGGTTCTGGATCAGCTCGCCGACGGTGCGCAGGCGGCGGTTGCCGAAGTGGTCGATGTCGTCGACTTCGACCGGGATGGTGACCGCGTTCTCGCCGTCGCCGACCGTCATCTCGGTCTCACCGGCGTGCAGGCGGACCAGGTACTCGATCGTGGTGACGATGTCGTCCTCGGTCAGCACGCCGGTGTCCTTCGGGATGGACAGGCCGAGCTTCTTGTTGGCCTTGTACCGGCCGACCTTGGCCAGGTCGTAGCGCTTGTCCTTGAAGAACAGGTTCTCCAGCAGGGTCTGCGCGGACTCCTTGGTCGGCGGCTCGCCCGGGCGCAGCTTGCGGTAGATGTCGAGCAGCGCCTCGTCGGTGCCCGCGGTGTGGTCCTTCTCCAGGGTCGCCAGCAGCGTCTCGGAGAAGTGGAACCGCTCGCGGATCGCCTCGGTGGTCCAGCCCAGCGCCTTGAGCAGCACGGTGACCGGCTGGCGGCGCTTGCGGTCGATGCGCACGCCGACGGTGTCGCGCTTGTCGACGTCGAACTCCAGCCAGGCGCCGCGGCTCGGGATGACCCGGACGTTGAAGACGTCCTTGTCGGTCGTCTTGTCGATCGCGGTGTCGAAGTAGACGCCCGGCGAGCGCACCAGCTGCGACACCACGACGCGCTCGGTGCCGTTGATGATGAAGGTGCCCTTGTTGGTCATGACCGGGAAGTCGCCCATGAACACCGTCTGGCTCTTGATCTCGCCGGTGGTGTTGTTGGTGAACTCGGCCGTGACGAACAGCGGCGCCGCGTACGTCATGTCCTTGTCCTTGCACTCCTCGACGGAGGCCTTGACCTCGTCGAAGCGCGGGTCGGAGAAGGACAGGGACATGGAACCGGAGAAGTCCTCGATCGGGGAGATCTCGTTCAGGACTTCCTCGAGGCCACCGACGGGGCTCTCGTCACCGGCGTCGACGCGGCGCTGGAACCACGCCTCGTTGCCGGTGAACCACTCGAACGACTGAATCTGCAGATCCAGCAGATTGGGCGTGCCCAGAGGTTCACGGATCTTCGCGAACGAGACCCGTCGGGGAGCGCCCGGGATTCCAGAGTTCGAAGCAGTGGAGTTGGTCGCAGCAGTGGCCTTGGTCGCGCGGGAGACTGCCAAGATGCGTCCTTCCAGGACTATGAGCGGTTGACAGCCGCGCTAGCAAGAGTTAACGCGCCTGTCAAGGGTGCCGTGGTGCCCAACATCCTAGCTCTTGGCAAAGGGCGTGCGGGAAGTGGGCAGCGCAAAGGGGCAGTCTAGCCACTAAATGGGCGACTGTCGAGGCCCGCCGCTCAATCGGTCCTCCCGCTCAGTACGTGCTGGGTTACAGCGTGACCCCGCCCGGTCGCTGAGTCAAGATGCCACGCCAACCAGTCCACTTTTGCAGCAGTGTGCGCTCACTCACGAACCTACGCTTGACCTGGGGAAACACAACTGCTAGCCGACCGGGAGTCAGCATGTGGCCGGGTCGTTGCCCGCGGGCAGCGGCTGGTTGAGCATGTCGAACTCGGTGATCTTCCAGACACCGTCCTGGCGCTCCGCGCGGATGCCGAACTGGGCTCCGCTGGCCGAAGTCTGGTCCTGGTCGGTGCGCGTCGTCGTCTGGTCGACGAAGACCAACAGGTCGGCCTGGTCGCCCTCAAGCCGCTGCACGCCCATCTCGCGGACCTTGGTCGTCAGGACGAGCTTCTGCTGCGGGGCGAGATCCTTGAGCTGACCGAAGAGCTTGTCGTACTCGCAGACCGCCTTGCCCGCGAGGCTCTCCCGGACGGCCTTGGCGGTGGCTTCGAGGTCGGTGTGGTTGTAGGACAGCGCGCTCTCCACGGCCCCGCGCAGCTTGCCGGTGATCTCACTGGTGGCCGCCGGGTCGATGACGGCCCGGTTCCGCGCGTCCGCCCCCGCGGTGAGCGAGTCCGCCTCGCCCTTGAACCAGAACGCGGCTCCCGCCAGGACCAGCGCCAGCACGCCCAGGGCGATGGCCAGGTTGAACCCCCGGGACCGGGCCCGGGCGGCCGTCTCGGCCGCGGTCGGCTCCGCCTCCGCCGCGCGCCTGCGGCCGCCGGAGCCACGCTCGACGGTGCTCATGTACTCCGGCACGGCCGAGCCCTGGGCACGGCGCTTACCGGCGGGCCGTGAGCCCGCGCCGTCCTCCTGCTTACCCGCGTCCTGCTTTGCGCCGACTGCGGTGTCGGGAACGGTCGCGGTGGCGTCCGCGCCGAGAACGCCTGCCGTGGCGGCCTGCTTGGGCCGGGGCGACGGCCGCGGCGTCGGCCGGGGCGTCAGGCGCGGCGGCGCGGGGATCTCGGGGGCCGCAGCGGCGAGGCCGGGGCGGGGCGGGACCTTCGCGGGCTTCTCGGCGGTGTCGGCTTGCCCGGTCTTCGCGGTGCTGCCCGACCCGGTGGTCTTACCCGCACCGGACTTGCCCGCGGCGGTCTTGTCGACGCCTGCCTGGTCGGTGGGGTTGTCGTCAATGGTGGGCGCGGTCGGCTCGGGGGTGCCGGTGGGCTTGCGCAGGCCTGCCACCTTGGGGCGGCGGGTGGGCTGAACTGCCGGACGGCGGCGGGGCGGGGGCGTGGGCACTGCGGGGTCCTCTCGGCTATCCGGCGGGCGTGAAGGGCACATAACCGAGCCCGCTGAGCTTCCATCCGGTGTCCGTGCGGTCCAGGGAGCCCCGGATGCGCTGGAACTTCTGGTAGGCGGGCTTGCCCTCGGGGGCCACGTCGATCCGGATCGCGGCGATGACCTCGGCCTTGCCCTCGCTCTTTTCGAGGTTGATGACGGCGGTCTTGAGGACGGTGGCCGTGGTGACCGTCTTGGCCTGCTCGATGGTGGTCTTGGTGGCCGCGCGGCGGCTGTTCACCTCGTCCAGCAGGGGGCCGGTGGCGGTGGCGGCCCAGCGGTCGAAGTCCTCGTCGACCTTGTGGAAGTCGAGGCTGTTGAAGGTCACGATGCCCGCGCTGGCGACCCGGGCGACCTCGTCCCGCAGCCGGGCCAACTCCAAGTCCTCGTTCCCCGCCGCCCGCGCCCAGGCGACGCCGAACCACGCCGCGAGCCCCCCGGCGGCGACCGCCAGCACCAGCGCCGCCACCACGAACGGATTCGGCCCCGGGCGCTTGCCCGCGACACCACCGGCGTCGCCGCCATCGTCGCCGTTGCCCGCTTCAGCGCGCCCGGCCCCGTTCGCGCTGTCAGCGCTATCGCCGCCGCTGGTGTCGCCTGCGTCGCTGGCAGCGCTCTCGGCCCCGCCGGTCTCGTCGGCACGACCAGCGCTATCGGCACCGACATTGTCCTCGGCGCCATCCGCACCAACAGCACTCTCCGCGCCACCGGTCCCATCGACACCGCGAGTGCCTTCATCGGCGGCGCCCTTGGCGCCGTCGGTGGCGTCTGGGCTGTCGGCGGGGCCCGGCGGGGTCACCGAAGACTCCGGTGGCTCTTCAGTGTCCGTGGTGGTCATGGCGCTCCAGGGTAGACCGTGCGCAGTCAGGTGCGTGTTTGCCGGTCAGCGGGGTAAGCCGAGCAGGTCCGCGAGGCTGGCGCCACCGGTGACACCGGGGCCGCCGAGGGTGCCGGGCACGCCCGCGAGATCAGCCAGTTGCTCCTGGGGGCGGCTCTGGGCCGCGGCCAGGTCCTCGGGCGTCGGCTCGACCGGTCTGCCGCCGACCGGGGCGTTCTGGGAGCCGCGGACGTTGATCGGGCTGCCGACCGGCTCCGCGCAGTAGGCCTTCTCGTTCACCGGGGCCGGGTCGGTCTCGTCGCCGTCGCGGCGGGGTGTGCCCTCGTAGCCCTTGGTGCAGGCGGGCGGGTCGAACAGGTTCAGCGCGAGGCCCAGGTGCGCGGTGCCGTCGCCGGGGACGACGGTCTTCGGGCCGACGGCCAGGACCGGGTAGGCCACCAGCGCCATTTCGAGGCCGTCGGTGCGGGCCAGCAGGATGTTCGACGTGGTCAGCAGGTTCGCCAGCACCACGCCGAGGCCCTGGCCGGACTCGCGCAGCAGGCCGGTCACCGCGTCGGCCGCTCCGGGGGTGGCCGCGATGAGGGTCCGGATGTCCTGGTCCGAGCCGCGCAGCTGCTCGGCGAGCAGCCGGAGGTCGCCAGCGAACGAGGTGATGTTGCCCGCCTGGGCGGCCTGGGTGTCGAGCACCACGCCGCCGTCCTCGATCAGTCTGATGGTCTGCGGCAGGTTGTCGCGGGCGGCCTTGGTGAACTCGCCGGTGGTGTCGAGCAGGGCCTGGAGGTCCGGGCCGGTCCCGGAGAAGGCCTTGTCCAGCTCATCCACGACGGTGCGCAGGGATTCGGTCGGGACCGAGTTGGCGAGAGCGTCCAGATCGCGGATTACCGCGTCGGTGCTCACCGGGGTCTTAGTGCGGTCGGCGGGGATTACCGAGCCCTCGGTAAGGGTGGGGCCGCCGTCGGCACGGGGGCGCAGGTCCACGAACTGCTCGCCGACCGCGGACCGGTTGGCGACCACGGCGTCGAGGTCGGCGGGGATGGCGGGCGCGGCCGGGTCGATGTCGAGGTCGACGTCCATGCCCGCGCGGGTCAGCCGGATCTCGCCGACCCGGCCGACGTTCACGCCGCGGTAGGTGACCTCGGCGTTGGTGAAGATGCCGCCGGACTCGACCAGCCGCAGCGTCACCCGGTAGCCGTCCGCGCCGAACGCGCGGCCGAGGTCGGTGAACCGGACGGCCGCGTAGCCGACCGTGACGACGGCGATCACCAGGAACGCGATCAGCTGGCGGCGGACTCGCTGGGTGAGCATCAGGCGCCGCCTCCCAAGAGCACGTCGACGATGCCGTCCAAGCCCGACAGCGGACCAGCGGAACCTGTCCGCGGGGCGGCGGGCGGGTCGAGCGCGGGCAGCGGCAGCGGCGCGGTGCTCGGCGGCCCGTCCTGGCCGCCGGTGGCGTCGCCGATGATCGGGACGTCCTGGAGCGGGTTCTGCCTGCTGCGGGACAGATTGTCCACGACGGTTCGCAGGTTCAGGTCGAGCTTGGCGTAGATGTTGAAGTAGTCGCCCTTGGCGCCTTTTACCGCCTCGTCGGTGAACGGGAAGGTGACCAGCAGCTCCAGCGACTTGGGCAGGCTCTCCCCCGCCTCACCGAGCTTTCGCAGCATCGGGGCGAGCGCCTTGAGGTCTGCCACCAGGTCTTCCTGACTCCGGTTAACCGTGTCTACCGCGACGCCGGAAAGCGCGTCGAGGCTTTGCAGCATGGTCACCAACTGCCTGCGCTGGTCGGCGAGCACCTTGAGGCCGGGACCGATGCCGTCCACCACGCCCGCGATCTCGTCCCGCTGGTCGTTGAGGGTGCTGGCGAGCCGGTTGAGGCCGTCGAGGGCCCGGGTGATGTCGGCTTTGCCCTCGTCCAGGGTCGTGGCCATGGTGTTCACGTTGTCCAGCAGGGCCCGGATATCGGTCTCCCGGCCCTCGGTGGCCGCGGTCAGCTCGCGGGTGATGCTCCGCAGCTGCTCCACCCCGCCGCCGTTGAGCAGCAGGGACAGCGCGCCGAGGACTTCCTCGACCTCGGTGTTGCGGTTGGTGCGGTCGATCGGGATCAGCGCGCCGTCGGTGAGCCTGCCCTCGGCCTGACCGGCGGGCGGCGGGCTCAGCTCGACGTACTTCTCCCCCAGCAGGCTGGACTGCCGGACCTTGGCGAAAGCATTTGCGGGCAGCTCGACGCCCGCGTTGACCAGGACGGTCACCTCCGCGGTCCAGCCATCGGCGGCCAGCCCGATGGCGTCGACGCGGCCCACGGTGACCTCGTTGACCTTCACCCCGGACTGCGGCACGAGGTCGAGCACGTCGCGGAACTGGACCTTCACCGAGTACGGCCGGTCTCCGAGATCGGCCCCGCCGGGCAACGGCAGGTCGTAGATGCCGGTGAACCCGCAGCCGGACAGCGTAAGAGCGCTGGCGGCGATAAGACTGGCAGCGATAAGAGCGGCAAGCCGGGTGCGGGCCATCACCGGCCACCTCCCTGCGACGCGTAGACCTGACCGGCCAACGGCAGCGGCAGGCTCGGCAGCTTCCCGTTCCGCAGGCCGTCGATGACCTGCGCTGGCGACTCCAGCGGCACCAGGCCCCGCACGACCGGCGCGAGCCGGTCGCAGAGGTCGGCCAGCGTGGGCGGCAGCGGGGCGGTCGTGCCCTGCCGGACGAGCTTGCACACCGTCACGATCGGCGGCTGGGCCAGCTCGTTGAGGTTGGCCCGCGCGTCGAGCGTGCCGGAGGCGGCGTTGTAGCTGTTGACCACGTTGCTCAGCGCAAGCGGCGCGACGTCGAGCGTCTCGGCGAGCGCGGCGCGCTGCTCGACCAGCACCTGGGTCACCGCGGCCAGCTTGTCCATATTGGACTTGATCCGGCCCCGGTTGTCGTTGATGAATCCCTGGACCTGGCCCAGCGCCACGCTGAGCTGGTTGACCGTCGCGGAGAGGTTGCCGCGCTCGCCCGCGAGGAACTTCGCCGCCTCGGCCAGCTGCTCGTTGAACCGGCGCACCTGGTCGTCGCTCGCGGCGAGCGTGCTGGTGAACTCCTGCAGGTTCCGGACGGTGGCGAACAGGTCGTCGGAGTTGCCGGACAGGGTGCCGCTGAGCTTGCCGAGCTGGGTGACGGTGTCGTTGATGGCCTGGCCGTTGCCGTCCAGGTTCTTCGCGAGGGTGTCGAGCAGGTCCGACAGCGCCCCGTCCTGGTTCGCGCCGTTGGGGCCGAGATCGGTGCTGACCCGGTTCAGGCTCGCGTAGAGGTCGTCCACCTCCAGCGGGGTCGCGGTGCGCTCGCGCGGGATGACCGTGCCCGCCCGCATGACCTCGCCGCCGGTGTGGGCGGGTGCGAGCTGCACGTACCGGTCGGACACCAGCGACGGCGCGACGATCACCGCCTGCGCGTCGGCTGGCACCTCGACGGTCCGGTCGACCAGCAACTCGACCTCGACCACGTCCCCGCGCGGGGTGACGCGGTCGACCGCGCCGACCTTGACGCCGAGGACGCGCACGTCGTTGTCCGCGTAGAGGCCGACGACCCCGGTGAACACGGCGGTGTAGCGCTTGGCGTTGGGCTCGCGCAGCAGCCACCACAGGGCCGTGGCGAGCACCAGGCCGAGCACGCACACGATGGCGGCGGCCCGGGCCAGGTCCCGGCGCGGCTTGGTCGCGAAGGCACCACTCATGACGGGTCCCCCAAGCAGCCGGGCTGGTTGAGCGGGCCGAGGGCGGGCGGGAGCAGGCCGCAGACGTAGGCGTCGAACCAGCGGCCGGTGCCGAGCGCGTTGTTGAACTGCCGGGCGAACGGGGCGAACTTCCTGATGCCCTCCGCCAGCGAGTCCTGGTTGCGCTGGAGCATCGCGGTGAGCTGGTCGAGACTGGCCAGGACCGGTCCGAGCTGGGTGTTGTTGTCCGCGACGAGCCCCTGCAACTCCCTCGACAGGTCCCGCGTGCCGGTGAGCAGCGCGGAGATCGCCTGCTTGCGGTTGTTGAGCTCGGCCAGCAAGAGGTTGCCGTCGGAGAGCAGCCGGGCGACCTCGGCGTCGCGATCCGCGAGGGTCTTGCTGATCTGCTTGGTGTTGTCCAGCAGCGTGGCCAGTTCCTGGTCGCGCGAAGAGATCGTGCGCGAGAGCGACTGGAGGCCGTTGAGCGCGCCGCGCACCTCGTCGGGGGTGTCGGCGAAGGTCCGCGAGATGACCTTGAAGCTCTCGGCGAGCTGTGCGGTGTCGACCTCGTCCACCGTCTCGGCCAGGCCGCGGAAGGCCTCCAGCACGTCGTAGGGGGCCGCGGTGCGCTCGCGCGGGATGCGGACGGCCGGGTCGAGCACGGCGGAGCCGTCGGGCTCCAGCGCCAGGTACTTCTGCCCCAGCAGGGTCTTGATCTTGATCTCGGCCCGGGTCCGGTCGCCCACCCACGCGTCCTTGACCTTGAACCGGACCACCACCTTGTCCCGGTCCAGGTCTATATCCGACACCGCGCCGACCTTGATGCCCGCGATGCGGACCTCGTCGTCCGGCGCGATGCCCGCCGCCTCGCTGAACTCGGCGCTGTAGGTGGTGCCGCCGCCGATGATCGGCAGGTCGTCGGAGTTGACCGCGGCGACCAGCGCGAGGGCGATCGTCAGGACGGTGACGATCCCGATAGGGATCGGGTCGCGGGAGCTGAACGGCTTCATGCCCGGCACCTCTCCTGGCTCGCGGGCAGCAGCGGGATCTCGACCGGCGTGGTGATCAGCCCGGGGATGCCGACCTCGCCGGTCGCCTCGCACAGATAGAAGTTGAACCAGGAGCCGTAGCCGACCGTGCGGGTCAACGCGGTGGTCTTCTCGGGCAGGAACTGGATGAAGTGCTCCACCAGTTCCTCGTGGTCGTTGAGGGTGTCCGTCAGCCCGCCCAGCGCGGCGATGTCCTGCTTGAGCGGCTCGCGGGCCTCTTCGAGCAGGCCGGAGGTCGTCGTGGCCAGCCCGCCGAGCGCGTCGACGGCGTCCCCGATCGGCGCGCGGTCCTCGGCGAGGCCGCTGACGAGCCGCTGAAGCCGCACCACCAGCTGCGAGAGCTGCTCGCCGCGGGCGTTGACGGTGCTGAGCACGCCGTTGAGGTTGCCGATCACCTCGCCGATCACCGCGTCCTTGTCGGCGAGGGTGGTGGTCAGCGACGCGGTGTGCGCGAGCAGCGTCTCCACGGTGCCGCCCTCGCCCTGCAAGACCTGGATGATCTCGTAGGACAGCTTGTTCACGTCGTCGGGCGAGAGGGCTTGGAACAGCGGCTTGAACCCGTTGAACAGCTCGGTCAGGTCCAGCGCGGGCCGGGTGCGCTCCAGCGGGATCGTCCCGCCCGGCTCCAGCACGGCGTTCGGGTCGTAGCCCGCGCCCTGGCCGAGCGCGACGTACCGCTGGCCGACCAGGTTGCGGAACTTGATCTGCGCGGTCACCGACGCGGGCAGCGCGCGGTCCGCGGCGACGGAGAAGCGGACCTGCGCGTGCTTGCGGTCGGCGACCGAGACCTCCTCCACCTGCCCGACCCGCACCCCCGCGATCCGCACGTCGTCGCCGGGCAGCAGCAGCGTGGCGTCGGAGAACCGCGCGGTGTAGGTGTTCGTGGCGCTGAGGTCGACGTTGGCGACGCTGACGGCCAGCACCCCGGTCGCGGCGACCGTGAGCACCATGAACAGGCCCAGCTTGACCAGCGGCGCGGCGATTCCCCTCACTTGAAGCCCACCTCCGTCCCGCGCAACGCCGGGCCGAGCAGCAGCGTGCTCCACCCGGGCACCTGCTCCGGGGCCACACCCATGCCCGGGGCGAGCAGCTGGGACACGAACGCGGCCTCTTGCGGCGAGTTCGGCAGCCCCAACCCGTCACCGCCAGCCGAGGCGGGGCTGGTGGACGCGGGCGGCAAAACGCCGTCCTGGATCGGGCGGGCGGGCGGCGGGTTCGACGCGCCGTCGCCCAGCGGCCCATCCGGCGGGGACTGCGGGAACGGCGTGGGGAACTGGGTGAGGTCGTAGCAGCGCGGCCCGCGGTCCTCGTCGTACCGCGGCTCGTCCACCCCGGGCTTGTACGGGCCGCGGTTGGTGGTGACCTCCAGGGTGACGTGCAGCCCGGGCTGGTCGGTGCCCTTGCCGAACACCTGGTCCAGCGCGGGCACGTTCTCGGCCATCATCCGCAGCAGGCACGGGTACTCCGGGGAGTACCGGGCCAGGGTCTCCAGCGTCGGCCGCGACGAGTCCGCGAGCCGGATCAGGTTGTCCCGGTTGACCCGCAGGAACGACTCCAGGTCACGCGCGGCGGTGGTCGTCGTGGCGAACAAAACGTCGAGGTTGGCGCGCTGCTCGGCGACGGTCTTCGAGGTCACCGTGAGATCGGTAAGCGCCGCGATCAGGTCGGGCGCGGCCTCGCTGTAGACGTCGCTTACCGCTGCCAGCGAGCGCAGGTCTTCCCGCAGCTTCGGTAAGTGCGGATTCAGCTCGCCGACAAGCCTGCCTAGATCCGACAGCGTCTGGCCAAGAGCCTCACCACGGCCCTGCAAAGCGGTGGAGATGGCGGTAAGCGTGCTCGACAGCTTCTGCGGCTGCACCGCCTGCAACACCGGCAGCAGGCTCTCGAACGCCTGCTCCAGCTCGACGGCCCTGGTCGAGGTGTCCTGCCGGATGCGGTCGCCAGCGGACAGCGCGTCCGGCGCGGCGTCCGCCGGGATCACCAGCGCGACATAGCGCTCACCGAACAGGGTCTTGGGCAGGAACCGCGCGGCGACGTTGCTGGGGATGACGTCGATCTTCGCCGGGTCGATCGCCAGGTCGAGCTCAGCGCCGTCTGCGGTCGGGGTGATCCGGCGGACCTCGCCGACGATCAGGCCGCGCACCTTCACATCGGAGTGCACCGTGAGCTGGTTGCCCACCTTGTCGGTGGTCAGCGCGACCGACGCGACCGGGGTGAACGCCTTGTTGTACATCGCGATGCTCAACGCGACCAGGCCTGCGACAACGGCGAGGAACGTCAGGCCGTAGAGCCGCCGCTTGATCACCTTGCCCAAGCCCGTGCTCATCCCGCGATCCTCACCGTCGTCGTGGTGCCCCAGATGGCGAAGCCGATGAAGAAGTTGACGACCGCGACGGTGACGATCGTGGTGCGCACCGCCCGGCCCACGGCCACGCCGACGCCCGCGGGGCCGCCGGTGGCGGTGTACCCGTAGTAGCAGTGCGACAAGATGATGATCACCGCGAAGACCAGCACCTTGCCGAACGACCAGAACACGTCCTGCGGCGGCAGGAACAGGTCGAAGTAGTGGTCGTAGGTGCCCGCCGATTGGCCGTAGAAGTGCACGGTGATCGTCCGCGACGCCAGGTACGACGTCAGCAGGCCGATGATGTAGAGCGGGACGACCGCGATGAACCCGGCGACGATCCGGGTCGTCACCAGGAACGGCAGGCTCGGGACGGCCATGACCTCCAGCGCGTCGATCTCCTCGGAGATCCGCATCGCGCCAAGCTGCGCGGTGAAGCCCGCGCCGACCGTCGCCGACAGCGCCAGCCCGGCGACCAGCGGCGCGATCTCCCGGGTGTTGATGTAGGCCGAGGCGAACCCGGAGAACGCGGCCGTGCCGATCTGGTCGAGCGCCGCGTAGCCCTGCATCCCGACGACGACCCCGGTGAACACGGTCAGCCCGACCATCACCCCGACCGTGCCGCCGATGACCGCGAGCGCGCCGCTGCCGAAGCTGACCTCGGCGAGCAGCCGCATGGTCTCGCGCGTGTACCGGCGCAGCGCGCGCGGAATCCAGGCGATCGCGCGCACGTAGAACGACATCTGGTCGCCCAGGTCGTCCAGGGTCTCCAGCGGACGCCGAGCCGCGCGCCGAGCCGCCTTGCCGATCGAGGAGGCCATGCTCAGCTCCCCTTCGCCGGGACGGCCTGGAGGTAGACCGCGGTCAGCACGAAGTTCACGAAGAACAGCAGCAGGAACGTGATGACGACCGCCTGGTTAACCGCGTCGCCGACCCCCTTCGGGCCGCCCTTGGGGTGCAGCCCCCGGTAGGCGGCCACGACCCCGGCGATGAAGCCGAAGACGAGCGCCTTGAGCTCGCTGACCCACAGGTCCGGAAGCTGCGCCAGCGCGGAGAAGCTGGACAGGTACGCGCCGGGCGTGCCGCCCTGCAGGACCACGGTGAAGAAGTAGCCGCCCATCACCCCGACCACGCTGACCAGGCCGTTGAGCAGGACCGCGACCAGCATGGCGGCCAGCACCCTGGGCACGATGAGCCGCTGCACGGGCGAGACGCCCAGCACCGCCATCGCGTCGATCTCCTCGCGGATGGTGCGGGAGCCGATGTCCGCGCAGATCGCCGAGCCGCCCGCGCCCGCCACCAGCAGCGCGGTCACCAGCGGCGCCGCCTGCTGGATGATGGCGAGCACGCTGGCCGCGCCGGTGAACGACTGCGCGCCCAGCTGCACGATCAGGGTGCCCAGCTGCAAGGCGATGACCGCGCCGAACGGGATGGCGACCAGCGCGGTCGGCAGGATGGTGACGCTGGCGATGAACCAGCACTGCTGGATGAACTCCCGGGTCTGGAACGGCCGCCGGAAGATGCTCACCAGCACGTCGAGGCCCAGCGCGCACAGCCTGCCGGTTTCCCGCAGCGCACCCGCGCCGGGGAAATCGGCCTGCTTAGCCGCGCCGGGCGTCACCTCCCGCTTGCCCCCCGCCAGTCCTGCCGGGGCAGCCGCGCGATCTCCTGCGTCTCGTGCAGGCTGCCGCGGAAGCTCGCCGCCGGGGGCCGACGGTGGGAACGCACGTTGTAGCGGGCGCGTTCGGCGTCGGTGAGCGAGTCGATGATGCCTTCCCGCGCCGCCTCGGGCAGCGTGTGCAGGATCTGCATGACCCGGTCCTTGCGCCTGCGCGCGCCCTGGCGCTCGGGCAGGCCCGGGGTGGGCTCGATCTGCGGGACGACGCCACGCAGGTCCTCCGCGCCCGAGCCGTCGTGGTGCCCCGCGTCGACGTGCGCCTGCTCGGCGGCCATCTGCGCGGCGTCCTTCTCCTCGGACATGCCGATCGGGCCGATGCGGCGACCGTTGAGGAACTGCTCGACCACGGGCTCGTCGCTGGTCAGCAGCACCTCGCGGGGACCGAACATGACCAGTTCCTTGCGGAAGAGCATGCCCAGGTTGTCCGGCACGGTGCGGGCCAGGTTGATGTTGTGGGTGACGATCAGGATCGTCGCGTCGATCTGCGCGTTGAGGTCGATCAGCAACTGCGAGAGATACGCGGTGCGGACCGGGTCGAGACCGGAGTCCGGCTCGTCGCAGAGGATGATCTCGGGGTCGAGCACCAGCGCGCGGGCCAGCCCGGCGCGCTTGCGCATACCGCCGGAGATCTCGCCGGGCAGCTTGTGCTCCGCGCCCTGCAGGCCGGTCAGCTCCAGCTTCTCCAGCACGATCCGCTTGATCTCGGTCTCGGACTTCTTGGTGTGCTCCCGCAGCGGGAACGCCACGTTGTCGTAGAGGTCCATCGAGCCGAATAGCGCGCCGTCCTGGAACAGCACCCCGAACAGCTTGCGGGTCTCATACAGCTTGGCTTCGCTGCACGTCACGATGTCGACGCCGTTGACGACGCACGAGCCCCGGTCGGGCTTGAGCAGGCCGATCATCGACTTGAGGAACACCGACTTTCCGGTGCCGGACGGGCCAAGCATGACCGAGACCTCGCCCGGCGGGAGGGACAACGTGACGTCCCGCCAGATGGCCTGGTTACCGAAGGACTTCGTCAGGCCTTCGATGACCACCTCGGCGCCCATCGAACCTCCCGGTTGTGCTCGACCGCTACGCGGTGCCAATAGGGGCAACGACTGCGCTCCGCCCTGGTTACTGGCGAAGTTACCGTTGAGTTCGAAAAGTACTCGGAAGACTCCGCGCGTGACCAGTGGGGGTTGTGCCCGGGACACAAAAAGGCCCGGCGCACACGGCGCCGGGCCCCTTCGCGGGTGGTGCTGACTTACTTGACGGTGCTGACTTACTTGACGGTGCTGACTTACTTGACGGTGCTGACTTACTTGACGGTGCTGACTTACTTGACGGTGCTGACTTACTTGACCGCGATCTTCGCGCCAGCCGCCTCGAGCTTCTCCTTGGCGGCCTCGGCGGCCTCCTTGGTGACCTTCTCCAGGATCGCCTTCGGAGCGGCCTCGACCAGCTCCTTGGCCTCCTTCAGGCCCAGGCCGGAGACGACCTCGCGGACGACCTTGATGACCTGGATCTTCTTGTCGCCAGCGGCCTCGAGGACCACGTCGAACTCGTCCTGCTCCTCGGCGGCCTCGGCAGGCGCGGCGCCCGGGGCGGCGGCGGCGACGGCGACCGGCGCGGCGGCGGTGACGTCGAAGGTGGTCTCGAACTCCTTGAGGAAGGCCGAGAGCTCCAGGAGAGTCATCTCCTTGAAAGCGTCGAGCAGCTCGTCGGTGCTGAGCTTCGCCATGGTGGCGGTTCCTTTCACTAACACACCCGGTCAAACGGGCGCGGTGTACTTCCGGGTGGTTTGTTCAGCTCTCGGCGGCAGCGTCGTCTGCGGGAGCAGCGGGCGAGGTGGCCGCCTTCTTCTCCTGCAGAGCAGCGGCCAGGCGGGCAGCCCGCGTGGCGGGCGCGGCGAACAGCCCGGCCGCCTTGCTGAGGTTGCCCTTCATCGCGCCCGCCAGCTTGGCGAGCAGCACCTCACGGCTGTCGAGGTCGGCGATCTGCCCGACCTCTTCGACGGTGAGCGGGCGGCCGTCCATGTAGCCGCCCTTGATGACCAGACCCTTGTTGTCCTTCGCGAAGTCGCGGAGCGCCTTGGCGGCGTCCACCGGCTCACCCTCGACGAAGGCGATCGCGGTGGGTCCGACGAACAGGCTCTCCAGCCCGTCCAGACCCGCATTTTCCGCGGCCCGCTTGACCAGGGTGTTCTTCGCGACGCGATAGGTCGTGCCAGTGCCGAGAGCGCGACGCAGCGTGGTGAGCTGGGCCACCGTGAGGCCGGTGTACTCAGTGACGACAGCGGCCGAGCTGTTGCGGAACTTGTCCGCGATCTCGGCGACTGCACCCACCTTGTCAGGCTTCGCCATGGGTCGCCTCCTCTCGTGTGCATGGGATTCGCTGGCACACGCGGGGCCCGGAAACGACAAACGCCCCGGCACGGACGGCACGGGGCGACTCCACGAAGAGCGCACAACGGCACTCCCCGGATGTTTCCTCGTCCTCCCTGCGCGGGCCGCCCACGTGTGGGCCCTTCGCCTCCCGCCACCCGAGGGCGACGGAAGAAACCAGCGGTCTTCGGTAGAACCATCGGCAAGGGTACGCGCCGCTGGCCGCCCACTCCAAATCGGGTGCGGCATGATGGTCTCCGTGGCCGACAACGAGCACCCGGACCGCGACCAGCCGACCCCCGGGCCACCACCGGCCCTCCCACCGCCCGCCGGTCCACCCCCGTCCTGGCACCCCCCTGCCGGACCCCCGCCCGCGGCATGGCAACCCCAGTCCATCCCGCCCGTCGACGACGAGCAGTGGCGCCAGTTCCAGGAGTTCCAGCGCTTCCAAGAGTTCCAGCGCGCCCAGGGGGACATGCCGTCCGGCTCGCACCCGTCCGGCCAGAAGCGCAGGCCGGTGTGGCTGCGCGCCCTGCTGTCGAAGTGGCTCCGCCGGATCGTGTTCCTGCTCGTCCTGTTGCTGGCCGTGAACTGGGCGTACCAGCACTACTTCGGCAACCCGGACGAAGACCTCCCCGCCTCGCAGACCGGTGGCGGCAAGACCGAACGCACGCTGATCTTCGCCACGAATCCCCGGACCGCGGTGCGCATGGTCTACGACGACATCGCGCACACCGATCCCGTGGCCACCTGCAGGCGCTTCGAGACCCCCGAGGTGGAACAGCAGTTCGCCAACCACTTCAACGCTCCCGACTGCGCCACCGCGGTGCAGCGCCTGGGCGCCGAGGTCACGAGCCGCACCGACTACTCGAATCCGCGATTCCCGCCGAGTGTCGACCTCACGCCCGGCCCTGATGGTTCCGTCGTGGTCAGCTCCTGCGCGCTGGAAGTCCGCCAGGGCCCGCGGCTGGGCCAGTTCACCGTGCGGCCTATCCCGCAGTCGAAGGGCACCCAGTGGACGATCTCCCGGCACGAAGCCGAGCCGAACCCCTGCCGTTGATCATCCGCCGGGGCCGCGCGGTCCGACCCCGGTGGCACCACCCTGGTCAGCCTTCGGACTGATTCGGGCCCATCGGCCCGGCTCCTAGCCTTCCGATCATGGATGCGCGGGGGTATGCGGGACTGCAGACGGTGGTGTTCTTCGTGGGGCTCTACGAAGGGGTGGTCCCGTTCGTGGCGAAGGTTTTCGACTGGGAGCCGTTCTTGGCGTTTCCGTTGCGGTTGCCCAATCCTGCTTGGTGGATTGTGTCGGCGGCGGCGATCTTGGTCAGCATTGTGCTGCTTGACCTGTTGGAGCGGGGGAAGAAGCGGGTTTCCTGACCCTGTGACGCGTGAAGGCCACCTCCCGGGGGAGGTGGCCTTCACGGTGTGCTGGGTAGGTCAGGCGTTGGCTTCCTCTTCGAGGAGGTTGCGGAGCCTGGCCGGGTCGACCGGGATGCCGGGGCCCATGGTGGTGGAGAAGGTGACCTTCTTCAGGTAGCGGCCCTTCGCGGCCGAGGGCTTGGCCCGCATGATCTCGTCGAGGGCCGCGGCGTAGTTCTCCACGAGCTTGGCCTGGTCGAAGGAGACCTTGCCGATGACCAGGTGCAGGTTGGCCTGCTTGTCGACCCGGAAGTTGATCTTGCCGCCCTTGATCTCGTTGACGGCCTTGGTGACGTCCGGGGTGACGGTGCCGGTCTTCGGGTTCGGCATCAGGCCGCGCGGGCCGAGGATGCGGGCGATGCGGCCGACCTTGGCCATCTGGTCGGGGGTGGCGATCGCGGCGTCGAAGTCGAGCCAGCCGCCCTGGATGCGTTCGATCAGGTCTTCCGAGCCCACCGCGTCGGCGCCTGCGGCCTCGGCCTCGGCGGCCTTGTCGCCGGTGGCGAAGACGATGACGCGGGCGGTCTTGCCGGTGCCGTGCGGCAGGTTGACGGTGCCGCGGACCATCTGGTCGGCCTTGCGGGGGTCGACGCCGAGGCGGATCGCGACCTCGACGGTCGCGTCCAGCTTCACCTTGGAGGTCTCCTTGGCGAGCTGGGCGGCCTCGAGCGGCGTGTACAGCCGCTCGCGGTCGATCAGCTCGGCGGCCTGACGGTAGGCCTTGCTGCGCTTTGCCATTGCTGTTCCTATCTCATGTTCGCGCCCGGGTCAGGAAACGAAACCCGGCGCGGCGGATCAGTCGTGGTGCGAGCCAGCGCCTGGCCCTCCCACAGATGCTTGAAAGGTCGTGCTGGGTCGAACTACTCGACCGTGATGCCCATCGAGCGGGCGGTGCCCGCGATGATCTTGGCGGCCTGGTCGATGTCGATCGCGTTGAGGTCGGACTTCTTGGTCTCGGCGATCTCGCGCACCTGGTCCCAGGTCACCTTGGCGACCTTGGTCTTGTGCGGCTCCGCGCTGCCCTTGTCCACACCGGCTGCCTTGAGCAGCAGCTTCGCGGCGGGCGGGGTCTTGAGCTTGAAGTCGAACGAGCGGTCTTCGTACACGGAGATCTCGACCGGCACGACCGTGCCGCGCTGCGACTCGGTCGCGGCGTTGTAGGCCTTGCAGAACTCCATGATGTTGACGCCGTGCTGGCCCAGCGCGGGGCCGACCGGCGGGGCCGGGTTGGCCATGCCCGCCGTGATCTGCAGCTTGATGATCGCTGCGAGCTTCTTCTTCTTGGGTGGCATTTCCGTGCTTCCTGTTGCTCTCGGTGTTGCGTCACCGATGGCGACGCGATGTCCGCCGCGGGCGAATGGCTGCGCCCGCCGCGGCCGCCGGTCCGGCTGGCGGACCGGTCAGATCTTGGAGACCTGGGTGAACGACAGCTCGACCGGGGTCTCCCGGCCGAAGATCGACACCAGGACCTTCAGCTTCTGCCCGTCGGCGTTGACCTCGCTGATCGTGGCGGGCAGGGTCGCGAACGGGCCGTCCATGACGGTGACCGACTCGCCGACCTCGAAGTCCACCTCGACCGACGGGCCGCGGGTCGCCGAGGCAGCCGCGCCCTTGGACTTGTCCGGCTTGGCTTCCTCGACCTGCGGCAGGAGGAACTTGAGCACGTCGTCGATGGTCAACGGCGACGGCTTGGACGTCGCGCCGACGAAGCCGGTGACCCCGGGGGTGTTGCGGACCGCGGACCACGACGCGTCGTTGAGGTCCATCCGGACCAGGATGTAGCCGGGCAGCACTTTGCGCTGCACCTGCTTGCGCTGGCCGTTCTTGATCTCGGTGACCTCTTCGGTCGGCACCTCGACCTGGAAGATGAAGTCCTCCATGTCCAGGGTCTGGATGCGGGTCTCGAGGTTGGTCTTGACCTTGTTCTCGTAACCGGCGTAGGAGTGCACGACGTACCAGTCGCCGGGGGCGGAGCGCAGCGCGTCGCGCATCTCGGCGGCCGGGTCGGCGGGGGCCTCGTCGATGTGCGGGGCCGCGGCGGCCTCGCCTGCCGCGGGGTCTTCGGAGCCCTGGGCGACCTCGACGGTCTCGGTGCGCTCGCTGTCGCCGTCCGCGTCGGGGGTCGAGACCTCATCGACCTCGTCGTCGGTCAGGCTGGTCAGTTCGCTCCCGGCAGCGCCGTTTTCGGAGGTCACAGTTGGTCTCGCTTCCTTTCGTACATCACGTGTTCAGTCTCCTCGACCGGCGCGCCGCTGGCGCGGGCTCAGCCGAACAGCCAGAACACGCCCTTGCCGAGGGCAAGGTCCAGGCCCGCGACCAACGCCACCATGAAGGCCACGAACACCAGCACCACGGCGGTGTAGGTGATCATCTGCTTGCGGGTCGGCCAGATGACCTTGCGCAACTCGGCGACGACCTCGCGGAGGAACCGGACGATCCGGGCGAAGATCGAGCCCTTGTCGTCCTTGGCGCGGTCGCGGGCCGGAGTGGGGCGGCCCTTGCGGTCCGCTGCGGCGGACCCGGCCTTCGCCGCGGGAGTCTTGGCCGACTTGCCGTCGGCGTCCTTGCGTGCGGCCGGGCGCGCCGTGCCGCGGCGCTCACGCCGGGCAGCGGCGGTGACCGGACGAGAAGGGCGCTCTTGCCCCTCTTCCCGCTCCTTGTCCTCGGCCACGCCATTCCTCCACTCGGTGTGTTCCCACCCGCCCGGCGCGGCGCGAGCCGAACCGGACGTCAAACGCAGGGGCGACAGGAATCGAACCTGCAACCTGCGGTTTTGGAGACCGCTGCTCTGCCAATTGAGCTACACCCCTTCGCGACCCGTCGGCACCGCCTCCGGTCCGCGTCACGGACGCACCTGACCAACCCCACCTTAGCCGCTTTCCGGCTACCGCGAGGATGTCAAGGTCGTTCCAAGCACGAGAGCATACGGCACCGCGCGGACGCCCTCGAAATCGAGCCCCGCGCAGGCCGTGTGACCTGCGGATTCGCCGCGGACTCGGCACGGAAAGCCGCGGCGAACCAGCAGGGCAGGCTCCTGCTCAGGCGAGCGAGGCCAGCGCGTCCGCGAGCCGGGAAACGCCCTCTTCGATCTGGTCGGCGCGCACACCCGAGTACGCCAGGCGCATGGTCCGCTCCCCGCCGTCGAGCAGGAAGTCGGTGCCCTTGACGAAGGTGACGCCGCGCTCTTCGGCCGCGGGCAGCAGCTTGGCGACGTCGACGCCCTCGGGCAGCTCGACCCACATGAAGTAGCCGCCCTCCGGGGCGGTGAACTTCGCGTCCGGCAGGTGCTTGGACAGCGCGTCGCACAGCGTCTGGACCCGCTCGGCGAGCGCGGCGTTGACCGTGGCGATGGAGCGCTCCAGGCCGCCGTCGACGCAGAACCGGTGCACGACCGCCTGGGCGAACATGTTCGGCGAGATGTAGGTGTTGGTCGCGCGCACGCGCACCTTCGCCACGAGCTCGGCCGGGCCGACGATGTAGCCGACGCGCACGCCGGGGGCCACGGTCTTGGAGAACGAGCTCGCGTACACGACCCGGCCGCGGCCCTCGTCCAGCTCAAGCATGGTCGGCAGCGGCTCACCGGCGAAGCGGATCTGCACGTACGGGTCGTCCTCGAAGATGACGAAGTCGTACTGCTCGGCCAGCTCCAGCAGGCGGGTGCGCTTGGCCAGGCTCAGGGTGTACCCGGCCGGGTTCTGGAAGTTGGGGATGACGTGCGCGAACGTCGGGCGCAGGCCGCCTTCGAGCAGGCCTGCCAGCTCCTCGACGTCGATGCCGTCGACGGCCAGCGACACCGGCCGCACGTCGGCATCGCGCTGCCGCAGGCCCAGCAGGGTGCGGTCGTAGGTCGGCCGCTCCACGATCACCGGCTGGCCGGGCTTGACCAGCTCGTCGAACAGGAACGCGTCGGCCTGCATGGAGCCGTTGGTGACCAGCACCTGCTCCTCGGCCACGCCGTGCCGCTCGGCCAGGTACTTGCGCAGCGGGGGGTAGCCGATCGCGGTGCCGTAGCCGAGGGCGCCGCCGGGGTCGTTGGTCAGCGCGGCGTCCGCAGCGGCCTTGAGGCCGCTGACGTCGACGATGTCGAGGGACGGGGCGCCACGGGCGAAGGAGATCAGTTCTGATGCCGTCACAGGTGAAATCTAGAGCCCCCGCCCAGGTCCGGTGAGCCCGCCCCCGAACGATCTTGGCCGGGTCGGGCCTAGGGTCGCGGCCGCACCACCGCGACGGGCTTGCCCAGCACGGCCTTGCCGTCGAACTTCGCGGTGAGGTCGACCCGCACCGTGCCGTCCGCGCGGATCTCGCCGACCTTGCCGGTCAGTTCCAGCAGCGCGCCCTTGTCGTCGTTCGGCACGACTACCGGACGGGTGAACCGGGAGTAGTACTCAACCAACTCCCCCATGCCCCAGGCGGTGACGACCCTTCCGGCGAGCGCCATGGTGAGCATCCCGTGCGCGATGACGTCGGGCAGGCCGACCTCGTGGGCGAACGCCTCGTTCCAGTGGATGGGGTTGAAGTCGAGCGCGGCGCCCGCGTACCGGACCAGGTCCGCGCGGCTGATGCGCACCTCCAGCGGCGGCAGGACGTCGCCGACCGCGATCTCGGTCTTGGCTTCGGCGTTCTCGGTGCTCTCGGTCATGCGTCGGCCTCCTCGGCGTCGCGCACCACAAGCTGCGCCTTCGCGGTGACCCTCGGCTCGCCGGACTCGGTGCCGATCTCGGCGCGCAAGGTGATGAAGTCGTTCCCCACCCGCCGCATGATGCTCTCGACCGAGCTGGTCACCACCAAGCGGTCTCCCGCCACTACCGGCTGGTGGTAAGTGAAGGACTGGTCGCCGTGGACCATCCGGCTGTAGTCGAGCCCCAGCTCAGGGTCGCTGACGATGGTGTTGATCGCCGCCAGGTTGACGATCGTGGTGAAGGTGGGCGGCGCCACCACGTCCGGGTATCCGGCGGCCCGCGCGGCCTCGGGGTCCCGGTAGACCGGGTTCGGGTCTCCGATGGCCTCGGCGAACTCGAGAATCTTCGCCCGGCTCACCTCGTACACGGGAGAGGGCGGGTATGTGCGACCGACGAACGACTGATCCAACGCCACCCGAGAACCCTACCCAACCCGCCGACATCCGGATGTCACCAGCGCTGAAGCGCCGTCAGCAGGGCGGAATCCGGTCTTCCATCTCGGCGATGTCCTTGACCACGGCGCAGGCCGACTCGTCCTCGTGCTCCTGGCGGGTGGCCAGCTTGCGCAGCAGGTCGCGCAGGACCTCGCGCTCGGACTCGCCCAGCGGCGCGAGGACGTGGTCCTCGACCCGCCCCAGCGCCGCGGTGGCCTCGGCGAGCCGCGCGTTCCCGGCTTCGGTGATCACCAGCCTGCGCGCCCTGCGGTCGGTCGGATCGGGCCTGCGCTCGACCAGGCCTTCGCGTTCCAGGTCATCGATCAGGTAGGTCATGACCGTCCGGTCGACGCCCAGCCACTGCGCCAGGGCCACCTGACTGCACGCCGTCCCGTCCCGCGCGGCGATGAGCACCTGGTGTCCGCGCGGCCCGCCGGGCAAGCCGGACAGCACGGCCTCGGTCGCCTTCAGATAGCCCCGGTAGACCGCGCCCAGCGCCCAGCCGAGATCGGCGGCGACAGCGGGCGTGGTCACGCGGACAAGGGTACGGCAGGAATAACCGCCCGACAGGATCTGTTGGCGAGATAGTCTGCTCGACAGACCATCTTGTTTGGCACGTATCTCGCTCTGGAGGACCTGATGACCTTGCTTCGCGTCGACAGCAGCATCCGCACCGAGGGCTCGGTCAGCCGCGCTGTCGCCGACACGTTGGAGAACACCTGGCGGGCTGAGCATCCGACCGGGGCCGTGGTGCGCCGCGATCTCGGGGTGAACCCGCTGCCCGCCGACACCTGGGCCAATTCCGTCGCGGCCGGTTACGCTGCCGAGCCCGACGCCGAGCAGCAGGCCGCGGCCGCGCTGGCCACCGAACTGGCCGATGAGGTGCTGGCGGCCGACGCTGTGGTGATCGCGACGTCGCTGTACAACTTCGGACTCTCCCAGCATCTGAAGAACTGGATCGACCTGCTGATCAGCGAACCTCGCCTGGGGCCAGGGTCGACGGCGCTGCAGGGGCGGCCGGTGGCGATCGTGGTCGCGCGCGGCGGCGGGTATGGGGCCGGGACGCCTCGGGAAGGGTGGGACCACGCCACGCCTTACCTGGTGCGGATCTTCCAGGATGTGTACGGGGCTGAGGTGACGGTGGTGGAGGCTGAGCTGACCATGGCCGAGTCCGTGCCCGCTATGGCTGATCTGGTGCCGCTTGCCAAGGAGTCGGTTAGCGCCGCGCACAGCCTGGCTGCTTCGACTGCGAAGGTGTTCGTGAGCCGTAGCGCTGCTTGATCTTGCCGCTTGCCGGGTCTGCTCGATGGGGCTTCCGCGGGGGCTGGCTGTGTTGGCTGGCTGGGCTCGTGCTGCCTCGCAGGAGGGCAGGTGGGCCGCACCGCAACCATCGAGCACTGGGCGGGCAGCGGCTTGCCGGGCAGGAGGACAGGTGTGCTGTCCCCCTGCATCGAGCACTGGGCGGGCGCAAGTGCGGCCCGACAGGGGTCGGGTCTGCCGTCCCGCGTCCATCGAGCACCTGGCGGGCAGTCGTGCGGTCTGGCAGGTGAGAGGCTTCGCTGCTCCACCCATCGAGCACTGACAGGGGCGGGTCCGGCCTGGCAGGTCCAAACAAACGCGAAGGCCGCCTCACCCGTGGGTGAGGCGGCCTTCGCGAATCAGGAAGACCCGAAAGTCAGCGGGTTTCCTTGTGCAGCTTGTGAGTCTTGCAGTTAGGGCAGAACTTCTTCATCTCCAACCGGTCAGGATCATTCCGCCGGTTCTTCTTGGTGATGTAGTTACGGTGCTTGCAGCTCTCACACGCGAGCGTGATCTTCGGCCGCACGTCAGTAGAAGCCACAACCAACCCTTCCTAACAGCCAAGTCCCGGATCGACGCGAAAGCCGACCCGAGCGGGGGTCCAGGGGGCTTGCCCCCTGGGGTGGGGTCTGGGGGCTCCGCCCCCAGAAGTTATTGCGAAGCGACGCGGTTGGCGTTCTCCGCCAACACACTTCGCCCATCGCGTAGCGGTGGCCGGACTTGAACCGGCGACACAGCGATTATGAGCCGCTTGCTCTACCGACTGAGCTACACCGCTTCGACATGGATCAAGCCGCGCCACACCGCTGATATTCCCGGTGTACCGCGGCCGAACCGTCGAGCCCCTTTACGGAATCGAACCGTAGACCTTCTCCTTACCATGGAGACGCTCTGCCGACTGAGCTAAAGGGGCCTTGTCCCTGGGGACGGGCGTTACTTTACACAGCTTCCCCGCGAGCTCCAAAACCGGGGGGTCGGTTACGACAGCAAGGTGAGCACCGTCTCGTCGCGTAGGCCCCTGGCCTGCGTTGTTCTGGCCTGGAGCCAGGCTTCCAGCCTGCTCTCCGAGAGCGGGCGGGAGATCAGGTAGCCCTGGGCGATGTCGCAGCCCATGGCCGCCAGCTGGTCGCGGGCGGCGTCGTCTTCGACGCCTTCGGCTACGACTGTCAGGCCCAGGGAGTGGCCCAGTTCCACGATGGAGCGGACGACGGCCAGGTCGCCCAGGTCGGTGCCCATGCCGAGGACGAAGCTCTTGTCGATTTTGACCTCGTCCACCGGGAGTTGGCGGAGGTAGGCCAGGGACGAGTAGCCGGTGCCGAAGTCGTCCACGGCCAGGACGACGCCCAGGGCGTGCAGTCTGCGCAGGACCGGCAGGGCGCGTTGGGGGTCGGCCATGACGCCGGATTCGGTGAGTTCGAGGGTCAGGAGTTCGGGTGGGACGCGGTGGCGTTCCAGGGCCGCGGCGACTCGGTCGGGGAAGGCCGGGTCGTCCAGGCTGCGGACGGAGAGGTTGACGGCGGCGGCGATGCGCAGGCCGCGGTCCATCCATTTGCGGACGCGGATCAGGGACTGGTCCATGACGAAGCCGGTGAGGGCGTCGATCAGGCCCGCGGCCTCGACCGCGGGGACGAACTCGTCCGGGTCGAGCCTGCCGAACTCGGGGTGGCGCCAGCGGACCAGGGCCTCGACGCCGAGGACCTGGCGGCTGGGCAGGGCGACCTTGGGCTGGTAGTGGACCTTGACCTGGCCGGATTCCAGGGCCTGGCGGAACTGGGTGACCAACTGGAAGCGCCGCAGGAAGATCTGGCCCATGGTGGGCAGGTAGGCGCGGACGGTGTCGCTGCCCGCGCGGGCGGCGCGCAGGGCGACGTCCGCCCGCTGCAACAGGGCGTCGACGTCGAGTTCCAGCGACGAGGTCTCGCCGTCGTCGGTGCGGGGCGTGGAGTAGCCGACCACGGAGTCGGCCTCGACGGTGAGCCGGTCGACCGGGTACGGGGCGGCGAGTCCGGCGCGCAGCCGCTCGGCGACCGCGTGCGCCTCCTCGGGGTCGGTGTCGACCAGCAGCGCGGCGAACTGCCCGCCTTCGAGCCGGGCGAGGGCGACCTCGGGGCCGAGGGCGTCGCGCAGCCGCCTGCCCGCCGCGACGACCATGCGGTCGCTCCAGGCGTAGCCGAGGGCGTCGCTCACGGTGGACAGGACGTCGAGGTCGATGCGCAGGACGACCGAGTCCGGGTGCTGCCGCAGCGGCTCGCCTGCGGCGCGGCGGAAGCCGGGGCGGTTGAGCAGGCCGGTCAGCGGGTCGTGGTAGGCGTCGTGGCGCAGGGTGGCGAGCAGGCGGCGGTTGTCCATGGCGGTGGCCAGGTGGCTGGCCAGGGTGCCGATGAGCCGGTTGTCCGCCTGGCCGAAGCCGCGCCAGCGGGAGAGCTTGTCGTGCGCCTCGACGACGCCGAGCAGGTGGCTGGCGCTGCGCAGCGGGACGACCAGCGCCTCGTCCGCGCCCCGGCGCAGCAGCGCGTGCCGGACCTCGGGAATGGAGTCGCCGCGGCGGAAGTGCCGCACGTGCGAGCCGGGCAGGCGCAGCAGCGCGTCGGCGCGGGAGCCGGTGGCCTCCACCGCGTGCATCTCGGCGGGGAGGTCGTCGCCGGAGACGACGGTGTGCAGCGGGAGTTGCGGGTCGAACCGCAGCCGCAGCACGACCCGGGCCGCGCCGAGCTGGTCCTTGATCCGGTCGGCGATGACCTGCCACTCGTCGGTGTCGGGCACCTCGGCGGCCTCGGCCGGGCCGGTCAGGCCGAGCGACGGCTTCGCCGCGGCCTGGTGGCCGGAGCGGGCGACCATGAGGCTGACTTCGGAAAGCGCCTCAAGATCCCGCTGTTCGCGCAAGAGGCCGGAGTAGGCGATGTAGAGGGCCGAGAGGCCGCCGAGGGCCAGCGCGAGCAGCGGCCAGCCCGCTTCCGCGTGCATGACGACCTGGTAGCCGACGACGCCGGTCGAGGCGTTGACCAGGCCGAGGACCAGGGTGCGCAGGACCAGCCGGACGGCCGCGTTGAGGCGCATCCTGCGGCCGAGGACCCGCACGCAGACCAGCGCGAGCAGGGTGCTCGACATCGGCGCGACCAGCGCGCCCGCGAGAGCGCCCGCCCAGGCCGGGCCGATGTGCGCGGTGGTGATCCAGTGCATGACGACGAACGCGCAGACGATCTCGTAGACCATCGCGCCCGCGTTGTAGAGGATGCGGTCTTGGACCCGGCGCACGAGCAGCGTGCCGACGCCTGCGACCAGGTGCGCGGCGAGCACCACCTCGAACGGAGCCACGAACAGCCCGATGACCATCGGGATCTCGCAGAAGGTGATCGACCAGGACACCCCGCTGCGCACGTCGACGTTGATGGCAAGCTGTTCGGCGAGCAGGAAGCCCAGCGCGAGCAGCAGCCCGATCAGGAGCAGCTGCGGCCGCGGCTGCGGCGGCAGCCACCAGGACACGAGCCCCGCGGTGAGCAGGGCGGAAGCGAGAACGAAGACCGAGAAGAACAAGAAGCGCCGATTGGGTGCCGGGTCGTCACTGAGCCACTGCTGGCCCTCCGATGAGGACGCAGAAGACACAGAAGACCCAGCCGACCCAGAAGACCCAGCCGACCCAGCCGACACAGTGGAAGCGGTCGGCGCCGGGCACTGATCGGCCGCGCCAGGGTGGTCCGGCATGCAACCTCCTCGAACGGCCGGTGGGTGGCGTGGGCGTCCACCCCCGCGCATGGCGAGTCCCCCGACGGCTCGCTGACTGTACCCCGATCAGGCGATCCAGGCACGTGTGCTAGTTACTCGCGGACACCGTTCTTTCGCGCCGCTCAGCACGTGAGACGGCCGGAAAGCACAGTGACAGCGCGCCCGACCAGGCGTACTCGGTCCCCGTCGGGCACCACCGTGACGGTGCCGCCTCTTGCCGAAAGCTGCCTGCCGACCAGCACAGGCTTGTTCAGCTCCGGCCCCCAGTGGGCGGCCAGCGCGCAGTGCGCCGAGCCGGTGACCGGGTCCTCGTCGATCCCGAAGGCCGGGTAGAAGCAGCGGCTGACGAAATCCGCGTCCGCTCCCCCGAACGCGGTGACGATCACTCCTCTGGCCGAAAGCCTGCCGAACGCTGCGAGATCGGGCCGCACGGCCCGCACCTCGCCGGCGGAACCGAGGCGGACCACGAAATCATCGCGGCCGCGCTGGACAGAAACGATAGCGACGCCCGCAAGCCCGGCCACCACGTCCGCGGGCGGCTCGACGGGTTCGAGTGAGTCGGCGGGGAAGTCGAGTTCGATCCCGTCGGCTACCGAGCGGGCGGTAAGCACGCCGCTGCGGGTCGCGAACCGGCGGTCGCCGCCGAGGACGTGCGCCGTGGCCAGCGTCGCGTGCCCGCACAGGTCGACCTCGGTGGTCGGGGTGAACCAGCGCAGCGGGATCGGGTCGGCGCCGCGCACGTCGGCGAACGCGGTCTCGGGGTGGTTGAGCTCCGCGGCGACCCGCTGCATCCAGTCGTCGGGGCGCGGCTCGGTGAGCAGCACGACCCCCGCGGAGTTCCCGCCGAACGGCCGGTCGGTGAACGCGTCCACGATGTGCACCGCAAGATCAGCCATACCCTCGACCGTACTGCGACTCGCGGCTGCTGCGCTTCAATTGCGCCGTGGACCTGGACGCGATCGTCGACGAGCACACCGCCCGGATAGCCGCGCTCGATCCGCTGCTGCCTGCGCCTCCGCCGTTGGCGGCCGGGGCGGGGACCTTGCTGACCACGGGCGATGGCGCGGCGATCGCCTGGTTCCAAGAGTCGCCTGTCGGCACCGCGGCCCGCAACTGGGATGCCGAGCGCAGGCACAACCTGGAAGTTCGTCTTGCGGGCGACAATCGAGCGGCTGCCCTCGGCGACCTGCTTGACCAGTGGCACGACCGCTTGCGCGGTCTGGTCGAGCCGGGGGATGAGGACTGCGCCGCGGTGGTCGAGCTGCCCAGCCGCGACACCGAGGCGGTGCTCGCGCTGGCGCGGCGCGGGTTCGCGCCGGTGAGTGTCATCGCCGTGCGGCCCGCGGGTCGGGCTGTTCCGGACGCCTGCGACATCCGCATCCGCCCGGCGACGCTGGACGATCTCGATGTGGCGGTGGCGTTGAACCTGGAGGTCGTGCGATACGACGCGCCGTTCAACAAGATCACGCCTCGGCCTGATGTCGGGGAGGCGTTGCGGAATCAGTTGGTGTTCCTGCTCGGGGAGCCGAGACCGGTGGTGTGGGTCGCCGAGCGGACGGGACGGGTGGTCGGGCTGGCACATGTTCAGCTGCCGCCGACTTCTGGGTGGGCTCAGCGGTACACCCGCGCTGAGGGGGTCGGTTATCTCGCTTGCCTGGGGGTCGCCGGGGATGAGCGGGGTGGCGGGGTGGGGAGTGCGCTTGCCGCGCAGGCGCATGGAGTGCTTGACGGGGCTGGGGTTTCGGTGACTCTGCTGCACCACGCGTTGCCGAATCCGCGGTCTACGCCGTTCTGGTATCGGCATGGGTATCGTCCATTGTGGACCACCTGGGTGCGGCGGCCGGTTCTTCGGTGAGCTGCTTGGGGGTTGGCTCGATGAGGTGGAGTGGCAGGAGAGCGGGTTCGCTGCCCTACCCCATCGAGCAGCTGGCGAGCCTGGGATGCGGTTGACAGGAAGGCTGGTGGCAGGCCGCACCATGCCTGCGAAAGACCTTCATTCGCCGCCCGACAGCCCCAAAACAAAGCCCCACCCACCCTGGGGGCTGACCCCGCTCCAGTCTATCGCCGCAGGTCAGCGCGGGGAAGAGGGTGCGCCGCGCCTGTGGATAACTCGCGATCATCAGTGGCTCGGAAGATCAGCGGGCACCTGGCAGGGCGGGTGCGGTTGGCAGGAGGGGGTCAGCGCTCCTGCTCCACCGGACACATGCGGTGATCGCGGGGGCTTTGTGGCCGTCGCTCGTTTGGGGGTGGTGGGGCCATGGAACGCTGGTGCCTCAGACTACGCGGAGTGCTGCGGTGGTGACGCGGCGAAAGTTTTTCGAGATTGCGGCAACCTTTTCCGGAGTGCTCGGATCTAGGGGAGTGAACTGTGCACGACCTGGCGGCGGCGGGAGGTGGCGTGCGCGGCGACCTCGACTTCGACGAGTTCGTGCGGGAGCGGTACGACCAACTCTTGCGCTATGCCGTCATGTTGACCGGGCGCCGGTGGGATGCGGAGGAGGTTGTTCAGGAGGCGCTGCTGCGCTGTCTGCGCCGTTGGCGACGCGTTCCCGCCGATAACGCTGTCGCCTATGCGCGCAAGGCGATCTACCACGAGTTTTTGCGGGTGGCCAAGCGCAAAGCCGTTGTGCCGTTGGACGAGTTCGCCGAGCAGCTTGGCCTGGAGGACTTCTCCGGGGCGGTGGTCGACCGGGACCACGTGCTGATCGTGTTGCAGCAGTTGCCGCCGAGACAGCGGGCGGCGGTGCTCGCCCGGGTGGTGCTGGACCTGTCCGAGGCCCAGGCCGCGGCCGAGTTGGAGTGCACTGTCGGGACCGTGAAGTCACTGACCAGCCGGGGGATGGCCCGGGTCAGGCAGTTGTGGACCGCCGAGCAGGCGGCCTCGCCGGGGAGGAGCAGGCCATGATCGCGGACGAGCAGGATCGCGCGGCGGCGGCCAGACTCCGAGCCGAGTTGGGCGGGATGGCCGTGCGCAGCCCGGACGGCCACGTCGAACGGGTGTTGCGGCAGGTGCGGGAACGCAGGCAGCGGCAGCGCCAGCAGCGGGTCCAGATCCTGGCCGCGGCCGCCGTGGTGGTCATCGCGGTCGCGTGCGCGTCGGTGGTGATGTCGCGGTCGGTGAAGCCGGACCCGAGAGTGGTCGCCGGGCCGAACCCGATCGTGGCAGCCGCCCCGGTCCTCGACTGGCCGTTACGCGGCGACCTCATCGCCGACGCCGACCTGCTGACCAGGGCCGAGGCGGTGTGGCGGGAGTCGGAGCGGGCCCCGTCGAGCCCGGTCCACGCGGTCTACGCCGGGCAGTCCCCGAACCGGGCGGCGAGCTTCGTCGTCGTCGCGCTGGCCGCGCAGGGCTCCGACGGCCGCGACCAGGTGGCGTTCGTGACCAGCCCGGTCAGCGTCAGCGGCGCGCCCGACCGCGACACGCTGACGCTGCGCGCGGTCACCACCGTCCACGTCGGCCAACGCGGCGTCGGCTTCCTCGCCGCCCGCCCCGGCCCCGGCGACGAGGAGATCAAGGGCGGCGGCGCGGTCGGGTTCGCCATCGCCGCGCCCGGTGTGCCGGGGATCGAGGTGCGCACCGGGATGGTGGACTACCTGGCGCCCACACCGAGCGTGGAACCCGGGGTCGTCTGGCCGGTCCTGGAATCCGGGGTCGGGGCGTGGAACGCGGGCCTGGAGATCCAGCCGTCGCCCGGGGCGGCGCCCGCGATGTTCCGCTTGGCCCCGGGCATCGACGACCAGGAAACCGGCCCGGTCACCCTGACGACGGCCAGCGGCGTCCTGCGCGCCGTCGGGGAGGACGTCCAACCGGGCGACCTCATCACCACCCCCGATGGCGCCGTCGGCGTCGTGACCGCCGCGGACGGCAAGGTGGACACCAGCCTCACCGCGATCGCGGCCGTCGGCTCGGTGCGCGTCGCCGTCTCCGGCATCCCCGGCCGCCTCACCGGCAACGGCGACACAGCCCTGTTCACCCCCACCGGTCCAGGCGAACTGGCCCCCGACAACCGCGTCGTCCTCACCTGCCCCAACGACGTCGCGGTCACCATCGCCATCCTCACCCGAGCGGGCGACACCTGGCGCGCCATCCCCGTCACCGACCCGACCACCGTCACCGACCCGACCACCGCCACCGCGGCGATGCGCGTCGTGACCAGGTAGTCCTCAACTGGCCGAGGCCCACCCGTTGCCCCACACCCGAGCGCCCGCGTTCCAGTCCTTGGTGATCCGGAAGTAGTGCTCGTGCAGCGGGACAAGCCCGTTCCAGCAGTACCCGTGGTAACTCCCGTTCAGGGAAAACCGCACCGGCGACCCGATCCGCGTGTCACTCCCGAACGCGTTCCACATCTCCACCTTCACCTCCCGCCACCAATACGACGAGTCGGTGCTCCCCGTGCCCCGCAAACTCACACAGGCCCGCCCCAGCAGCGACGGCCAAAACGTCCGCGACGCCAGCGAGGTGGTGAAATCAAAGGAAAAATTGAACGGCAAATTGACCGCCTGAACAACAAAATCCCCCGTCCCCGTAGCCCGATCACCCCCGTCATCAGCCACCAACACCAACTCGGGAGCCCCCGCGACCGGCCCACCCGCCACCGGTCTGGCCACATCAGCCGGTTCCCTGTCCTTGCGTTGCGCCCCAGCCTCGGCCCCCGCCCCCACCAAAGCCACCACCGAGAACACAACGGCCACAACCCGCCTTTTCACGCCCACAAATCCTCCCACCCGCATCAAGAACACAGAACGTGAAAACTAGCGGCGCACCCACAGCACCCACGTCCGTCATTCGAGTGACCACCCCCCGAAATGCGGCAAACGCCCGCACCCCAGATCCCCGAAAAGCCTAAACAACACCGCCATCCGCCCGCCGACAGCGAACCACGAACCGCTGGGAGTTGGCTTCGGTAGGCAAGTACGCAAACCAGGAGGGTCAGAACGCGTACCCGCCACGGACGCGATCGCCCTTCTCCACGCAGTCGGCTACCACCCGGCTTCCCGGGTACGACATTGAGACCATGACCGAACAGCGGCGCTGACCGCACCAGCGCACCAGGAAGAGGCTGGTGTTGAAGGCAGCTCCTGGCACGGCAACCAGCCGCATCTCCCACCCAACGGCTACGCCCCCAAAGCGCGGAGCGCGAGCCCACACCGACCCCGCGACAACGCCATTGGCTACACATGGAGTGACCGGCCACCATCGCGACGCCCCTGGGGCACGGCTGGTTCGAGAGCGAACGCACCGTGGGGGTCTGGGGGCTCGGCCCCCGGATACAACAACGGCCGACCAGGTTCGCGCTCTCCGCGAACACCAGTCGGCCGAGGCCGTGGCGGGTGAAGGATTCGAACCTTCGAAGCTTTCGCGACGGATTTACAGTCCGCTCCCATTGGCCGCTCGGGCAACCCGCCGGGGTGTCCAGTGCTTCTTGGACGACGGGAACCTTACCCAATGCCACCCGGTGGGTTCCAATCGGTCCCCCCTTGTGCGCGGGGGCGGGCTGGTCGCGGTGGCCGGCGGTAGCATCCGAGCCGTCCAAGGGATCACTGAGCGCGGAGGTGCGAGGCACGTGGCGGACCCGTCATTCGACGTGGTGAGCAAGGTCGACCGGCAAGAGGTGGACAACGCGCTCAACCAGGCGGCGAAGGAGCTCGCCACCCGATTCGACTTTCGCAACACCGGGGCGCAGGTGAGCTGGTCGGGTGAAGAGGCGATCTCCCTGCAGGCCGACACCGAGGAGCGGTGCGCCGCGGCGATCGAGGTGTTCAAGGAGAAGCTGATCAAGCGGGGGATCTCGCAGAAGGCGTTCGACGTCGGCGAGCCCGCGCTGTCGGGGAAGGTCTACAAGGTCACCGGGACGCTGGTGCAGGGCATCACGACGGAGAAAGCCAAGGAGATCGCCAAGAAGATCCGCGAGGAGGCCCCGAAGGGCGTCCAGGCGCAGATCCAGGGCGACCAGCTGCGCGTGTCGGGCAAGAAGAAGGACCACCTGCAGGAGGTCATCGCCCTGCTCAAGGGGGCGGACTTCGGCATCGCGCTGCAGTTCACCAACTACCGGTAGGCAGCCGGTAGACAGCGCAATACCGAGCAGCGCCCGTCCGCGCGGGGCGGGCATCGTGGCGGCCACGACTCGTCGGGGTCGTCATGGTGGCCGTCCCGGTAGCCTCGTTGTCGAGGGGACCTCGGGCGCGCTGGTCGCGCTTCGGTCTCCACCGGGCTGGCGGGCCCCGACCCAGGACCAGACACGACAGGAGCCGTGATGAAGGGCATCGTCCTCGCCGGAGGTAGTGGGACCCGGCTGCACCCGATCACCCAGGCGGTGTCCAAGCAGCTGC
Organism: Actinokineospora iranica; assembly: GCF_900101685.1. GTDB lineage: Bacteria > Actinomycetota > Actinomycetes > Mycobacteriales > Pseudonocardiaceae > Actinokineospora > Actinokineospora iranica. The sequence continues at coordinate 118,826 of NZ_FMZZ01000011.1, read as the reverse complement.
TGCCGGTCTACGACAAGCCGATGATCTACTACCCGTTGTCGGTGCTGATGCTGGCCGGGATTCGGGACATCCTGATCATCTCCACGCCCACCGACCTGCCGAACTTCCGCAGGCTGCTGGGCGACGGCACGCAGTTCGGCCTGGCGTTCTCCTACGCGGAGCAGGCCGAGCCCAACGGGCTGGCCGAGGCGTTCATCATCGGCGAGGAGTTCATCGGCGACGACGACGTGGCGCTGGTGCTGGGCGACAACATCTTCTTCGGGGTGGGTTTCTCCCAGTTGATGCTCGCCCACGTCTCCGACATCGACGGGGCGGTGCTGTTCGGGTACCCGGTGAAGGACCCCGAGCGCTACGGCGTCGGCGAGGTCGACGCGACCGGCAGGCTGGTCTCCATCGAGGAGAAGCCCGCCAAGCCCAAGTCGAACCGGGCGATCACCGGGCTGTACTTCTACGACAACGACGTCGTCAAGATCGCCAAGAGCCTCACGCCGTCGGCGCGGGGCGAGTTGGAGATCACCGACGTCAACCTCGAGTACCTGCGCCAGGGCCGTGCCCGGCTGCTCGACCTCGGCCGCGGGTTCGCCTGGCTGGACACCGGAACGCACGACTCGCTGCTGGAGGCGGGGCAGTTCGTGCAGGTGCTGGAGCACCGCACCGGCGTCCGGCTCGCCTGCCTGGAGGAAATCGCGCTCGACCGGGGCTTCATCACCCCGGACCAGTGCTACGCGCTGGGCGCGAAGCTGGCGAAGTCCGGCTACGGCGACTACGTGATGGGCCTGGCCAAGGCGGCGGGCGCCACCGGGCAGCCTGCCTAGCTTGGGCTAGCGCGGCGGCTGGCCCAGCGCCATCCGCTCCAGCCGCAGGACGCGGTCGGCGATCGGCGGGTGCGTGGAGAACCGGCGCGCGAGGCCGTTGCCGGGGCGGAACGGGTTGGCGATCATCAGGTGCGACTGGGACACCAGCGCGGGCTCCGGCGCGAGCGGGGCAGCGCGGGTGCCCACGTCGAGTTTGCGCAGCGCGGAGGCCAGGCCGAGCGGGTCGCCGGTGAGTTTCGCGCCGGACTCGTCGGCCTGGTACTCGCGGGAGCGGCTGACGGCCAGCCGCACGACCGTCGCGGCGATCGGGCCGACCAGGGCGACCAGCAGCAGCGCGATCGGGTTGGCGCGGTCGTCATCGTCGTCGCCGAAGAAGCCCGCGAGCATCGCCACGCTGGCCAGTGTGCTGATCGCGCTGGCCAGCGCGCCCGCCACGCAGGAGATGAGGATGTCGCGGTTGTAGACGTGCGCGAGTTCGTGGCTGAGGACGCCGCGCAGCTCGCGTTCGTCGAGCAGGTCCAACAGCCCGGTGGTGCAGCAGACGGCGGCGTTGCGCGGGTTGCGGCCGGTCGCGAACGCGTTGGGCGCCTGGGTGGGGCTCAGGTAGAGGCGCGGCACCGGCTGGCGCGCCGCGGTGGCCAGTTCACGGACTATCCGGTACAGCGTGGGCTGCTCGGCCTGGGACACCGGCCGCGCCCGCATGGCGCGCAGGGCGAGCTTGTCTGAGTTGAAGTAGGCGTAGCCGTTGACCGCGACGGCGACCCCGAGCCCGATGAGCAGCGCCGTGGTTCCGAACAGGGAGCTGACCAGCAGGATCATGGCGCTCAACCCACCGAGCAGGAGTGCGGTCTTGAGCCCGTTGACATGCCCGTGCATGAGTCCGCCTCCCCTGGTGTTAAACCTGTGTCTGGTCCGGAAGGCCAACGAGCGCGTTCGCTGAGAAGTTCCAACCGGACAGTCCGGTCAGCCGCCCGCGTCAGTTGCCGCTCTCACCGAGGCGCCAGTAGGTCGTGGGCCGCACCCGCTGGCGCGGATAACCGCGCTCGGACAACAGATGCGTCCGCACCGCGAGCATCGCGCCGCGCTCCCCCGCCAGCCACACCTCGGGCGTGCCGTCGGGCAGCTCGGCCGCCCTGATCGCGTCGACGAGCACGGTGCTCTCGCCCGCGGGCACGCCGTCGCGGTGCAGCCAGGTGACCCCGGGGACCGGCTGTTCCTCCGCCGCGTCCGCCACCTCCACATAAGCCAGGACGGGCTTACCGGGCGGCAGGACAGCGAGGATCGAGGAGATGGCGGGTAGCGCTGTCTCGTCCCCGGCAAGCAGGTACCAGTCGGCGGCCGGGTCAGGCTGGTAGGCGGGCGACGGGCCGACGAAGATCATGTGGTCGCCGACCTGGACGCGCTGCGCCCACGCCGAGGCCGGGCCGGAGTCGCCGTGCAGCACGAAGTCGAAGTCGACCTCGTTGGTGACCGGGTCGTGCCTGCGGATGGTGTACGTGCGGGTGAGCGGGCGGACCTGCGACCAGAGCGCGCGGGCCGACTCCAGCGTCAGCGGCTCCGGCAGCACTGTGTCTTCCGGGTAGAAGTAGAGCATCACGTTCTGGTCGGTGCCCGCGCCCGCGAGGTCGGCCAACGAGTCGTCGTGGACCGTGACCCGCGCCAGGTGCGGGGTGACCCGCTCGACGCGGACGACCGGGACCCGCCAGAGTCGGGTCTCCTGCCTGCGGGAACGTCTGCGGGCCGGGGCTTCGGGTTTGCTGCTCATCACCGCTCATCCTCGCGCTCATTCCGGCCGCGAGCCAAACCAGCTACCGTTCGTCCGAACGAACAGTGGCTAGGGGGCAGTCATGACGGTGGCGCTGCGGTTCGCTGGCTTGGAGCAGTCCGTTGACCGGCTCGCCGAGGGCTCGGTTACCTCAGAAGAGCTGGTTGAGCAGACTCTTACCCGGATCGCGGAGACCCAGCCCACGCTTAACGCGTTCCGAGTAGTGCGGGCGTCCGCGGCCCGCGCCGAGGCCCGCGAGGCCGACCGGCGGCTCGCCGCGGGCGAGCGGCTGCCGCTGCTGGGCGTCCCGATCGCGATCAAGGACGACGTGGACATCGCGGGCGAGCCGACCGCGTTCGGCTGCCCGGGCGACTTCCCGGCGGCGAGCGCGGACTGCGACCTGGTGCGGCTGCTCAAGGCGGCGGGCGCGGTGATCGTGGGCAAGACCAACACCCCGGAGTTCGGGCAGTGGCCGATCACCGAGGGCGCCGCCTTCGGCGTCACCCGCAACCCGTGGGACCTCACGCGCTCCCCCGGCGGCTCGTCGGGCGGGTCGGCCGCCGCGGTGGCGGCCGGGATCGTGCCCGCGGCGGTCGGCTCCGACGGCGCCGGGTCGGTGCGCATCCCGGCGGCCTGGACGCACCTGGTCGGGATCAAGCCGCAGCGCGGAAGGCTGCCGGAGGGCGAGCTGTTCCACGGCATCACTACCAGCGGCCCGTTAGCCCGCACTGTCGGCGACGCGGCACTGCTTCTTGACGTGCTTACCGGGCACGGTAGGACCACTTTCCGCGATGCCGTTAACCGCGATCCTGGGCCGCTGCGGATAGCGCTGTCGCTGCGTCCCGCGTTTACCGGCGTGCGTGGGGTCGTCTTGGACCCTGTTGTGCGTGAGTCGGTTGTGCGGATCGCGCGGGTGCTGCGGTCGCTGGGGCACGAGATCGTGGTCGCGGACCCGCCCTACGGCCTGATCGGCCTGAACTTCCTGCCCCGCTCCCTCGGCGGCGTCCACGACTGGCACGGCCGCGTGCCCGACCCGGCGCTGCTCGACCCGCGCACCCAGGACAACGGCCGGATGGGGCGGCTGCTGCGCGGGCGGGCGCTGGCCACGGCCCGGTCGACCCTGGGCCTGTTCCAGCGCCGCGTGGCGCGGATCTTCGACCGGGTCGACGCCGTGCTGGCCCCCACCACGGCCCGGCCGCCGCTGCCGGTGGGCGCGATCGACGGGCTGCGCGGCTGGCGCACCGACCAGGAGATCATCCGGGCGTGCCCGTACGCGTGGCCATGGAACGTGCTGGGGTGGCCCGGAGTCAACGTGCCCGCGGGCCTGACGCCGCTGCCGGTGGGGGCGCAGCTACTGGGGCCCTCGGACAGCGAGCCGCTGCTGATCTCCCTCGCGGCGCAACTGGAACGCGTCGAACGCTGGCCAGAGCGAACCCCGGCGTGACCTGCGACCGCATCCTGCGCGCTGTCCGGGGCGCGCGGGGTGTCGCTGGGGTCGATCACGCGACGCAGACGAAGCTGCGGGAAGTCTGCTGTTCGCCCGCGAGGAAACGGCCCGGCTGACAACGTTCACCCAAGCCCAACGCGGCGGCAACCATGGACCAAGCCGCCTGGTCGAGCAGGCAGTGGAGAACACCCCGTTCGGGCGGAAGCAGATCGCGCCGCGGGAGCTGTGCGTCCAGGCAGGCCGAGCGGCTGCCGCCATCTGCTTCGCCGCCTACGACGACGTGGCCCTGACAGTCCTGACCGGCCTCGGCGTCCCCGAGCCAGAGCGCCTGACCGGCCCCGCCGTCACCCTGGTGGCGGACATGCGACTACGCCGCCTCGCCACCGACACCCCCGGGACCAACGGGCGTCGCGGAGGCGATGAGACCGCTGGTCAGCCCTGCGGCGCGGTGAACACCGGCCCCGCCATAGCGGCCACAGCCCGCCTGACCTGCGGCGCCTGCGTGGTCTCGTCGTCCGGCACGCCCTGGAAGACCGGAACGGGCACCTTCCGCTGCTGCTGCGGCGGGGTGGTCGGAATCTCTTGAGTCATGAACATCCTTCGTGTGATGGCCCGCCTGGCCTCCGACCTCGACTGAGGGGAGTTCGCGGGAAGCGGCCCAAAGACCGCGGGTAAGGCCCGGCAACCAAGTCCGGCCACCACCGACTGTACGCGATGATCGACCGGTCGTGGTCAAAATATCGCCCGCCGTAACAGCGCGCAGGACCATCCGATCACAGGGGCATGACACTCCCGGCCCGAGCCGCTGCCCGCCGCCGCTGGCTCAGCCGAGCGGCCTCCCTCGCCGCCCCCCTCCTCGTGTCAGCCGCAGGCTGGTACTTCTACCGCGACGACGCTGACACCGCCCTGACGGCCTTGGCTCTGCTCGCGATCGTGGAACTGGCCGCCTACCTCTGGTACCTGCGCGATCTCCGCCGCCTCGATCGCGACTGAAAACGAAGTCGCGCCAACGGTTTATCCCCGAAGTTCCATCGTGCAGCATTTGGGGCCGCCGCCGGATTTGCGGAGTTCGGAGATGTCGGCGAAGTGGGGTTCGTAGCCTCGGGCGAGTAGTTCGGCTGCCAGGTGGGTGGCCTCGGTGGGGAGGATGACGTTGTGGCCGTCGGAGACCGCGTTGAGGGCTAGGCAGGTGGCGTCTTCTTCGGTGGCTATCACCGCGTCCGGGTAGAGGCGGCGGAGGAGGCGTCGGGCGCCTGGGGAGAAGGCGGCCGGGTAGTACGCGATGGTGGCCCGGGTGGTGGGGGTGGCTTCGGTGAGGACGAACAGGGCTACGTCCAGGTGGTAGTAGCGGGGGTCTACCAGGTGCAGGGAAACCACTGGGACGCCTAGGACTTCTTGGGCTTCGGCGTGGGCGCCGGGGTCGGTGCGGAAGCCGGTGCCTGCCAGGAGCAGGTCGCCGGTCCAGGTGAAGTCGCCTTCGGCCTCGTTGGTGTGGGTGGGCATCACCACTGTGCGGTAGCCGTGGGTGAGGAACCAGGTGCGGTAGAGGTCCGCCTCGGGGGCGCGTTGGGGGGCGCGGAAGCGGGCGCCCAGGACGATTCCATCTATGACCGTTGCCGCGTTGGCCGCGAAGACCATGTCGGGGAGGGCCGGGTGGGGGGTGATGAGGTCCACCCGGTGGCCTAGGCGCTCGTAGGTCTGCTTCAGGGCCGTCCACTGGGCCACTGCCTTCGCCGCGTCCACTGGGCGGGTCGGGTCCATCCAGGGGTTGATGGCGTAGTCGACCCGGAAGTGGCGGGGCTCGCACATGAGGTACCTGCGGGTGCGGGTGACCGGTGGGGCAGGGCGGACCTGGACGGACGTCATGGATCGAAATGTAAGTGGCGGGAATCTTATCGACAATGCCGCCTTGACGCCCTGCTACCGGCAGGATGTTGCGTGTGGACGTCATAGATCAGCGAATCGTTTCGCGGCTTGTCGCCGATGCTCGGTCCAGCTACGCCGAGATCGGCAAGGCGGTGTCGCTGTCCGCGCCCGCGGTGAAGCGGCGGGTGGATCGACTGTTGGAGACGGGGGTGCTGCGGGGGTTCACCGCCGTGGTGAATCCGGAGGCCCTGGGGTGGGGGACCGAGGCGTTCGTCGAGGTGCACTGCCAGGGGAACGTGTCGCCGGATCGGATTCGGCAGCGGTTGGAGCCCCTGCCCGAGGTGGTGGCCGCGTACACGGTGTCGGGGGCCGCCGACGCGATCGTGCACCTGCGGGCCGCGGACATCCACCATCTGGAGGACGCGCTGGAGCGGTTGCGGGCCGTCGACATGGTGTCGCGGACCGTCTCCACCGTGGTGCTCTCCACACTTCTTGAGCGGCCGCCCGCTCCGGAACCCGGCTAGGGCGTGTCCTGCGGATCACGGTGGGTGGGATTCGTGATCCGCGTGGTTCCTGGGTGCGCCGCGGGGACGGTCGCGTACTGGTTGTCCGTGGCCGTTCCCGCGGTGCGGCCAGGGGCCGCGCGGGCGCGGATAGCGCCTGCCGTGATCCACAGGACACGCTCTAAGGTTCGCCGTCATGACGGACGTTCTCCTGGAGCGGCGCGACGGCGTCGCCGTCATCACGCTCAACGACCCCGACCGGCGCAACGCGTTGACGCTGGCCATGTCGGCCCGGTTGGCCGCGCTCGTCGCCGAGTGCGAGGGGGACCCGGGGGTGTCGGCGATCGTCGTCACGGGGGCGCCGCCCGCGTTCTGCGCGGGGGCCGACCTGTCGGTGCTCGGGGAGTCCCGGGAAGAGGGGCTGCGGGGGATCTACGCGGGGTTCCTGGCGGTCGCGCGCTGCTCGCTGCCGACGATCGCGGCGGTGGGCGGGGCGGCGGTGGGGGCCGGGTTGAACCTGGCGCTGGCCGCTGACGTGCGGCTGGCGGGGCCCAAGGCGCGGTTCGACGCGCGGTTCCTCCAGCTGGGCATCCACCCGGGCGGCGGGATGACCTGGATGCTGCAACGGCTCGTGGGGCCGCAGACGGCCACGGCGATGACCCTGTTCAAGCAGATCCCCGACGCCGCCGAGGCGCACCGGGTCGGGCTGACGGTGGGGACCGTCGAGGGGGACCACGCCGCGCTGGTGGACGCGGCGGTGGCATTGGCCGCGCCCGCCGCCGCCGGGCCGCGTGACCTGGTGCTGTCGATCAAGCGGACTCTGCGGACGACCGCGGCCCTCGCCGACCACAGTGCCGCCGTGGAGACCGAGCTGGTCGCGCAGGTCGACTCGATGGCCACGCCCGCCTTCGCGGAGCTGCTGGCCAGCATGAAGGCCCGGATCTCCGGGAACCCGACAAGCACCCCTTAAGGGCACGAGAGTATCCACACATCAGGAAAGCCTGGCCCACTCTTCGGGATAGCTGTAACCCCGGGTTACACTAAAATCAGGTCGACGTCAGGCCCGTGACCGACACTTGCGCCGGTCACGGCGCCGGGCTGTGATCTGTAGCGCGTTGCGGCGGCTCACGCCACCGCGATGCCTACCGTGAGAAGTGGGAGAAAAGGTCGGCCGGTGCCGTGCTGGTGAACGCTCAACAGAGCACAACCAGCCGCGCCCACGAGGGCGGAGACTACCCTCGGGCGCGAGCCGCGGCGCTCCGGCCGACTCGGCGGGAGCCAGGCCGTGGCCCAAGTCGGCGTCAGGAGAGAGGGATCGGCGAGCTCATGAGCACACGAGTGGACGGCGACGCTGCCGGATCTGCCCGACCAGGCGGGGTGAAACTCGACCGGGTCGTCATCCGATTCGCCGGTGACTCCGGTGACGGGATGCAGCTCACCGGCGACCGCTTCACCTCGGAGGCGGCCGCGTTCGGCAACGACCTGTCGACCATGCCCAACTTCCCCGCGGAGATCCGCGCACCACAGGGCACCATCCCCGGTGTCTCCAGCTTCCAGGTGCACTTCGCCGACTACGACATCCTCACCCCCGGCGACCGCCCGGACGTGCTGGTGGCGATGAACCCCGCCGCCCTCAAGGCCAACATCGCCGACCTGCCCGCTGGCGGCACGCTGATCGTCAACACCGACGAGTTCGTCAAGCGCAACCTGACCAAGGTCGGCTACGACGCCAACCCGCTCGACGACGACTCGCTGGCCCCCTACCAGGTCCACCAGGTCGCCATGGCCACGCTGACCCAGGGCGCGCTCGCCGACACCGGGCTGGGCAAGAAGGACGCCGAGCGCTGCAAGAACATGTTCGCGCTCGGCCTGCTGTCGTGGATGTACCACCGGCCGACCGAGGGCACCGAGCGGTTCCTGCGCGAGAAGTTCGCCAAGAAGCCCGACATCGCCGAGGCCAACGTGCTCGCGTTCCGCGCGGGCTACTACTACGGCGAGACCACCGAGGCGTTCGCGGTCACCTACCAGGTCGCCCCCGCGAAGCTGGCCACCGGCACCTACCGCCAGATCACCGGCAACACGGCCCTGGCCTACGGCATCGTCGCCGCGGGGCAGCAATCGAAGCTGCCGGTGCTGCTGGGCACCTACCCGATCACCCCGGCCTCGGACATCCTGCACGAGCTGTCGAAGTACAAGCAGTTCGGCATCACCACCTTCCAGGCCGAAGACGAGATCGCGGGCATCTGCGCGGCCCTGGGCGCCAGCTACGGCGGCGCGCTGGGCGTCACCAGCACCTCCGGGCCCGGTGTCGCGCTCAAGTCCGAGACCATCGGCCTGGGCGTGATGACCGAGCTGCCGCTGCTGGTGATCGACGTGCAGCGCGGCGGACCGTCGACCGGCCTGCCCACCAAGACCGAGCAGGCCGACCTGCTGCAGGCCATGTTCGGCCGCAACGGCGAGTCGCCGGTGCCGGTCGTCGCGCCGCAGTCGCCAGCCGACTGCTTCGCCGCGGCCATCGAGGCCACCCACATCGCGCTCAAGTACCGCACGCCGGTGCTGCTGCTCTCCGACGGCGCCATCGCCAACGGCTCCGAGCCCTGGCTCATCCCCGACGTCGCCGACCTGCCCGACCTGAGCGTCGAGTTCGCCACCGAGCCCAACGCCCCAGACGGCACGTTCTGGCCGTACCTGCGCGACCAGGAGACGCTGGCGCGGGCCTGGGCGGTGCCCGGCACCCCCGGCCTGCAGCACCGCATCGGCGGCCTGGAGAAGGCCGACGGCTCGGGCAACATCTCCTACGACCCGGACAACCACGACCGCATGGTCCGGCTGCGCCAGGCCAAGATCGACGGCATCGAGGTCCCCGACCTGACCGTGGACGACCCGTCCGGCAAGGCGCGGGTGCTGGTGCTGGGCTGGGGCTCGTCCTACGGCCCGATCGGCGCGGCGGCCCGCCGGGTGCGCAAGCTCGGCCACGCGGTCGCGCAGGCGCACCTGCGCAACCTCAACCCGTTCCCGAAGAACCTCGGCGACGTGCTCAAGTCCTACGACAAGGTCGTGGTCCCGGAAATGAACCTGGGCCAGCTGGCGTTGTTGCTACGGGGCAGGTACCTGGTGGATGTCATCAGCTACACCAAGGTCGCCGGTCTCCCGTTCAAGGCCGAGGAGCTGCAGGACGTGCTCACTGACATCGTGAAGGGGGTCGATGCCGCATGACCGCGATCGACTTGGGCTTGCCTGGCCTCAGCGGCCTCGCGGGCGTGCCGACTGCCGACGAGCCGCAGAAGGCCAAGGACTACAAGTCCGACCAGGAAGTCCGCTGGTGCCCCGGCTGCGGCGACTACGTGGTGCTCAACGCGGTGCAGTCGTTCCTGCCCTCGCTTGGCCTCAAGCGGGAGAACATCGTCTTCGTCTCCGGCATCGGCTGCTCGTCGCGCTTCCCGTACTACATGAACACCTACGGGATGCACTCGATCCACGGGCGCGCCCCGGCGATCGCGACCGGCCTGGCCACCGCCCGCCCTGACCTGTCGGTCTGGGTCGTCACCGGCGACGGCGACGCGCTCTCCATCGGCGGCAACCACCTGATCCACACGCTGCGCCGCAACGTGAACCTGAAGATCCTGCTGTTCAACAACCGGATCTACGGGCTGACCAAGGGGCAGTACTCGCCGACCTCGGAGACCGGGAAGGTCACCAAGTCGACCCCGATGGGCTCGCTGGACCACCCGTTCAACCCGGTGTCGCTGGCGCTGGGCGCGGAGGCCACGTTCGTCGGCCGCGCGCTCGACAGCGACCGCAAGGGCCTCACCGAGGTCCTGCGCCAGGCCGCGGAGCACCGCGGCTCCGCCCTGGTCGAGATCTACCAGAACTGCCCGATCTTCAACGACGGCGCGTTCGACGTGCTCAAGGAGCCGGACGAGGCCGCCCAGCGCCTGGTCAACCTGGAGCACGGCAAGCCGATCCGCTTCGGCAAGGGTGACGACGGAGCAGGCGAGTTCGGTGTGATCCGGTCCGGGTTCGGGTCGCTCGACGTGGCGAAGGTCAGCGAGGTCGGCGAAGACGCGATCGTCGTGCACGACGCGCACACCCCCGACCCGTCGTACGCGTTCGCGCTGTCGCGGCTGTCCGCCCAGGACCTCAGCCACACCGTGACCGGCGTGTTCCGCTCGGTCCAGCGCCCCACCTACGACGACCTCGCCCGCGCCCAGGTCGAGGACGCCAAGGCGAGCAAGCCCGCCGACCTCCAGTCCCTGCTGCGCGGCAAGGACACCTGGACCGTCGTGTGAGCTGATCAGCCCGACAACGCGCGAGGCCCCCGATCCGGTCGCCGGATCGGGGGCCTCGTCGTCCACCGGGCCGTCAGCCGTGCCAGGGGGTGAAACCGGCGCGTTCGGCGTCGGCGGTGGTCTTGAACCAGACCGTTGCCCGGACAGTCGGGTAGTCCGGGGACTCGGTGGTGTGGAAGCGGCCCTGGGAGCCCTTGACGGTGTACTCGTCGGACGGGGCCGCGCCGTCCGGGCCCGCGGGGGCCGCGTCGGCGGAGAGAGCGTCGTCCAGGGTGCCGAAGACCCGGGTGACCTCGCGTTCCTCGGGGACGACGGGGATCTCGCCGGTGGGGGCGTCGTCCGGCCACGGGGCGATGGGGGCGGCGGGCGCTGTGGCGGGCTCGGCGGGCCGGGTGGCGGCGAGATAGCGCCACGCGGCATAGGCGCCGAGGAGGAACGACAACAGACACCACAGAACTGGTCGACGCAACGGGCTAGGCCTCCTCGTGGACCGCCCCGGCGGTGGCCCGACAGTCTTCTACCACCCTGGCCGCGCCACTGCCAGTCGCCACTCAGGCCAGCGGCCGGAAGCCCACTCGTTCGGCATCGGCGACCGACCGGAACCACACCTCGGCGATCGTGCGGTCGAACTTCGGGGACTCCGGGGAGCAGTAGCGCAGCGCCGTGACACTCGCCTTGATCGTGTACTCGCTCGACGGCGACCGGCCCCCGGGCAGCGGCATCGCCGAACCGGGCCCGAACGGGCCGGGCGGGACGAACGGGTCGGCGCCCGCGGGAGCCGACTGGAGCGTGCGCGCTCCCCGCGGCCGCTGCGGGGGCAGCGGAGCGGCCTTCGGCGCGGGCGCCTCGTCCGCGGCGACGATCGGCTCGAACAGGGACCGCTCGCGCACCGGCTCGTCCGAAAACGGCTCGGCCGCCGGGGACTGCTGCGGCGAGGCGGCGGGGGTCTCCGCGGCCTGCGTGCCGAACGGGAACCGGTTCTGCGGCTTGGACGGAACGCGCTTGGGCAGCACGTTGGCGGGCCGGTCCGTCGCCTGCCCGTTGGGCTCCTCCGGCTGGAACGCGCGGGGCTGCCGCACCGGCAACGGCGGGGCGGCCTGGGCGCGCTCGGGCTCAGCGGGCACCGGCCGAACCATCTTGGTCGGCGCGGGCGAGTGGCCGAAGCGCGCCGCGGACGGGGTGCCGAAGCTCGCGGGCTCGGCGCGGGTGGCGGATGAGGTCGGCTGGTCGAGGTAGCCGGTGGCCGAGCCGCTGAAGGCATTCGACTGCTCACCGCGCGCGGCGGACGAGCCCGCCCGCTCGGCACGGGCTGACGAGCCGAAGGCTTTGGACAGCAGGCTGCGCGCGGACGCCGTGGGGGTGGTGGCGGCCCGCTCGGGCTGCCCGGTCGACGAGCCGCCGAAGGCGGCGGTCTGGTCGCCGGGAGCGGCAGGCGCCTCGGCGGGGGGCTGCTCCAGGTGGCCTGCCGAACGACCGCCGAAGGCGGGGGGCTGATCGGCGCGCGTGGCGGACGGCGAGCCGAAAGCGGCAGGCTGCTCGCCGCGGGCGGCAACGGCGTCGGACTGCTCCAAGTGATTGGCCGACCGGCCGAAGGTGGTCGGCTGCTCGCCGGGGCTGGACTGCTCCGAACGGCCAAAGGTGGCGGTCTGCTCACCGCGAGCGGCAGGAGCGTCAGTGCCTGGCTGCCCGGGGTGGCTGGCCGAACGACCGAACGTGATCGGCTGCTCGCCGCGAGCGGCAGGAGCGTCAGTGCCGGGCTGGTCGACGCGGCTGGCCGACCGGCCGAACGTGGTCGGCTGATCGCCGGGGGCGGTGGCGGCGTCGGAGCCGGACTGATCGAAGTGACTGGCCGACCGGCCGAAGGTGGCGGTCTGCTCGCCGCGAGCGGCAGATGCGTCTGTGCCTGACTGATCCAAATGACTGGCCGACCGGCCGAAGGTGGCGGTCTGCTCGCCGCGAGCGGCAGAAGCATCAGTGCCTGGCTCGCGGTGGCTGGCCGAACGGCCGAAGGTGGTCGGCTGATCGTTGGTGGCGGCGGGTGTGCCGAAGACGGCGGTCTGCTCGGCGCGCGCGCTGGGTGCGGAAGCGAAGGTGGCGGTCTGCTCGCCGTGAGCGGTGGGCGCTTCGGCGGCGGGCTGCTCGAGGTGGCCGCCGAAAGCGGCGGTCTCGTCGGCGGGGGTGGTCTGCTGGGCAGCGGAATGCTCACCGCGGGTGGCGCGGGGCGAGGGGTCGGTGCCTGCCGGGACGCTGCTCGCTTTGGTGGGCTGGGGCGGCGGACCGGCGGCGTTGGCCGCGAGTGCGGCGGAGTAGGCGGCGGGCTGTTCGCCGTGGGCGGGCCGGGCGGCATAGACCGTGGGCCGGTCGGCGCGAGTGGTGGCGGGAGCACCGGAGGCGGCAGCTGGTTCAGCGGACTGATCAGCGTGGGCGCTTGGCGAAGCACCGTACGCGGCGACCCGATCACCGTGTGGGCTGGGCGGAGCGTCGCCCTGCGCGCCTGAAGCGCTGTACGCGGCGGAGTTATCACCGTGCGGGTCTGGCGAAGCACCGTAAGCCGCGGACTTGTCGCCCTGCTGGCCCGACGAAGCGCTGTACGCGGCGGACTTGTCCCCGTGGGGGCTTGGCGAAGCGTCGTGAGCGGCGGTCTGGTCGCCGCTCGCGCCTGGCGAAACGCCGTAAGCCGTTGGCTCGTCGCCCTGGGGGCTTGGCGTGGTGTACGCGGTGGGCTGGTCGCCGGGGGTGGTGGCCTGCTGGGTGGCTTCGGCTGCGGGCGACTGGGTGGTCTCGGCGGCGGTGGGGTGGTCCTCGGGGGCGTCGTCGTTGAGGACGGCGTGGAGGAAGCGGGGGGAGGTGTCCAGGGCGCCGATGTCGGAGACCACGCCGGAGCGGGAGCCCTCGTAGCCCTTGTCATCGGCCAGGTCGGGGAGGTCCTCCGACAGGACCTCGTCCAGGTCGTCGTCGAGGTCGTCGATCAGGGCGTCTTCGCGGGCGGGTTTGCCCTCCGCGTCGATGCGGCGGATCAATTCGGCGGGGATGGGGGTGGTGCGTTGGGTGAAGACCGTGCCGTGGCCGTCGTCGTAGGGGGCGCGGGGGGTGATCTCGTGGGCGGTGTCGGGGTCGTCCTCGTCGGTGAGGTCGTCCACGAGGTGTTCGTCGGACTGCCAGGGGCGGTCGGAGTCCCGCTCCGGCCTCGCGGTGGGGATGTACCGGGTGGCCTCTGCCGCTTCGGTCGGGGGCTTGTCCTGGCTGGTCAGGACCAGGGAGCCGCGCTGGGCCGCCTCGTCGTCCGGCTCATCGTCGGCGTGCCGGTCATCGTCGGCGTAGTCGGCGCGCTCGTCGGCGTGCTCGTCGTCGTGCTCGTCGTCGGCGTAGTCGCGGCGGTAGTCAGCGTGGTCGTCGTCGGCGTGGTCGTCGTCGGCGTAGTCGTCGTGCTCGTCAGAGTCACGGGAGTCTGCGACGAGGGTGCGGCTGTGGCCGCGCTCCGGGTAGTCGTCGTAGTCGTCCTCAGGGAGAGGCCGCCTGCGGGTCGCGGCGAGTTGGCGCTCCAGGGCGGCTACGCGCTTGCGGGCGGGGTAGGCGATCAGCACCCAGCAGAGCAGGGCACCGACCAGGAAACCGGCGAGGCTCCACACCCACACCTGCCCGAAGAACGGCATCGCCGACGTCTCCCTCCAGTCCGCGCCCCTCGACGCGGCACCCGGTTGTCCAAGCCTAGGGGAGGTTACTGCGGCGGCAGCGGGCACTGGCAGCGTGCCGCGCAATTCATCGGTACGTCACATTTACCGGTCGAGATATTGCCGTGATCGTGCCTCATCGGGTTCGGGCGACTACATAACGTGTCAAAAGTTCTAAGGCCTCGCGCGCGGCGCAGGCCGGGAGGGTGGCCAGCGCCGCGTAGGCGCGGTCGGCGTATTCGTCCAGCGTTTGGCGGGCGCGGTCGAGGCCGGGGGACTTGCGCAGCAAAGTGAGCGCGTCCTCAATGTCGGCGTCGTCGGAGATGGGGCCCGCGAGCAATTCCGTCAACCGGGGATCGGCGTCGTCGGCCAGGGCGTAGAGCATGGGCAGGGTGCGCACGCCCTCGCGCAGGTCGGTGCCGGGGGTCTTGCCGGACTCCGCGGCCGGTGAGGCGATGTCGATGACGTCGTCGGAGATCTGGAAGGCCGCGCCGATGATCTCGCCGAACCGGACCAGCGCCGCGATTTCCTCCGGTGACGCGCCGGAGAACATGCCGCCGTAGCGGCCCGCGGTGGCGATCAGGGAGCCGGTTTTCTGGTCGATGACCGACAGGTAGTGCGCGATGGGGTCGTCGTCGCCGGGGCCGACGGTCTCGCGCATCTGCCCGGTGACCAGTTCGCGCATGGTCTCCGCGATGAGCCGGGTGGGCAGCGCGCCGAGGTCGGCGACGAGCATGGAGGCGTGCGCGAAGAGGAAGTCGCCGGTGAGGATGGCGACCGAGTTGTCCCAGCGGGCGTTGGCGCTCGCGTCGCCGCGGCGCATGGTGGCCTCGTCCATGACGTCGTCGTGGTAGAGCGTGGCCAGGTGCACCAGTTCCACGGCGGCGGCCGAGGTGACGACCTCGTCGGTGCTGCCGGTGTTGAACTGCGCGGCGAGCAGCGCGAACAGCGGGCGGAAGCGTTTGCCACCGGCCTTGACCAGGTGCAGCGCGGCCTGGTCGACGAAGTCGACGTCGCTGTGCACGACGCTGCGCAACAGGTCCTCGACCCGGGTGAGCCCGTCGCCGACCGCCTGGAGCAGGTCCGGGTCGGCGGCGTCGAGCCCCAGGAACGCGGGCAGCTCGGGAACGCCGGTGTTCTCGGTGGCAGTCACGTCAGCGGCACTCCTGGTCAGCTGTGGCTCTTGACTATCGAGCCTACTTGCCCAACCACAAGCGGGTGCCCCGGATATACCGAAGGCCACTTCCTCCGGATGGGAAGTGGCCTTCGGTATACGGACTGTGCGCGGTGCACTACTGAATGGCGGACTATCGGATGGCGAACACTCCGCCTGCGGCCCAGTCGAGCGCGAACGCGGGCGCGATGCCCAGCAGCAGGGTCACCAGCACGCCGAGAGTGATGGCCGCGGTGGTGAACGCGCCGGGCACGGTCACCGTCGGGCCTTCCGCGGCGGGCTCGCTGAAGTACATCAGCACGATCACCCGCAGGTAGAAGAACGCCGCGACCGCGGAGGCGACCAGCGCGACCACCACCAGCGGGGCCATGCCGTCGGCGATCGCGGCCTCGAACACCACGAACTTCCCGACGAACCCGCTGGTCAGCGGGATGCCCGCGAGGGCGAGCAGCAGGAAGGTGAACACCCCGGCCACCAGCGGCGACCGCTTCGCCAGGCCCGCCCACTGCGACAGGTGCGTGGCCTCGCCGGAGGAGTCGCGGACCAGGCTGATCACGCCGAACGTGGCCAGTGTGGTGAAGCCGTAGGCGAGCAGGTAGAACAGCGTGCCGGACAGGCCCTTGTCGGTGAGCGCGATCGACCCGACGAGCAGGAAGCCCGCGTGCGCCACCGACGAGTAGGCGATCATGCGCTTCACGTCGGTCTGGGTGAGGCCGAGGATCGCGCCGATGACCATGGACACGATGGCGACGCCCCACAGCACGCCGCGCCATTCCCAGTTGGTCGACTCGAAGGCGACCTGGAGCACGCGCAGGATGCCGCCGAACGCGGCGACCTTGGTGCAGGCGGCCATGAACGCGGTGACCGGGGTCGGCGCGCCCTGGTAGACGTCGGGGGTCCAGGTGTGGAACGGGCCGACGGACGCCTTGAACAGCAGGCCCACGACGAGCAGGCCCATGCCCGCGAACAGCAGCGTGTCGGAGCGGTCGCTGCCCCCGGCCGACGCGGCGATGTCGGCGAGCTGGACCGAGCCGGAGTAGCCGTAGAGCAGGGCGATGCCGTAGAGGAAGAACGCCGAGGCGAACGCCCCGAGCAGGAAGTACTTGACCGCGGCCTCTTGGGAGAGCAGGCGGCGACGGCGGGCCAGGCCGCACATCAGGTACAGCGGCAGCGACAGCACTTCCAGCGCGATGAACATGGTGAGCAGGTCGTTGGCCGCGCAGAAGATCATCATGCCGCCGAGCGCGAACAGCGTCAGCGGGAAGACCTCGGTCTGCATCCCGGTGGCGGCGACCTGCGCGCGGTCCTGCACGGTGCCGGGCCGGATCGCGGCGCTGGCGACGAACGCGCCGCCCGGCTCGACGGACCGGTCGGCGATCATCAGCACCGCGCCGAGCGACAGCGCCAGCAGCGTGCCCCACAGGAACAGCGCGGGCCGGTCGACCGCGAGCGTGCCGTACATGGCCAGCTCGCCCGCGGCGGGCGCGTCGCTGATGTAGGTCGCGAGCAGCACACCCGCACCCGCCAGGGCGAGCAGGGTGAGCACCACCTGGAACGGCCAGCGCTGGTGCCGCGGCAGGAACGCCTCGAACAGCACACCCACGCAGGCGGCGCCGAGCACGATCAGGATGGGCCAGACAGCGTCCAGGGGCGGAGCCTCCACCTTGGGCGGCGCGGGCGGCTCCTGGGCGAGGAGGAGTACCGAGGAGATCACGGACACTGCAGTTGCCTCTCTGCGGACTGGACCGGCTGGACCGGGTCGACCAGGCGCGCCTCGCACATCGTGGCGTCCACGGTGGGCGCCACGGTGTCGAGGACGGGCTTCGGGTACACGCCCAGGCCGACGATCAGCAGGAGCAGCGGCGCGAGGACCGCTTTCTCCCGGCCGTTCAGGTCGAAGATGCCCTTCTTCGCGCCGACCTCGGGGTCGAGCACGGCCGCGCGGGCCGCGCCGGGGCCGCCGCGCGCGGTGTCCACGCCTGCTCCGCCGCCCGACGAGTCGACCAGGGCGCTGCCGCGCAGCGGTCCCTGCATGACCCGCTGGTAGAGCCACAGCACGTAGAGCGCGGCGAAGACCATGCCGACGGTGGCGATGGCCGTGAAGACCGGCGCGTTCGGGAACGAGCCGATGAGCACCAGGAACTCGCTGACGAAGGAGTTGGTGCCCGGCAGCGACAGCGTGCTCAGGCCCGCGATCAGCAGCACCCCGGCCAGCAGCGGGGTCAGCTTCGCCATGCCGCCGTAGTCGGCGATGCGGGTGGAGCCGCCGCGGGCGATCACCATGCCCACGACCAGGATCAGCATCCCGGTGGCGATGCTGTGGTTGACCATGTAGGTGACCGAGCCGGTCATGGCCTGGGAGCTGAACGCGAAGATGCCCAGCGCGATGAAGCCGAAGTGGGCGATGGAGACATACGCGATGAACCGCTTCATGTCGGTCTGCCCGGTGGCCAGCAGCGAGCCGTAGACCACGCCCGCGACCGCGAGGACGAGCACCAGCGGGGCGAGTTCGGCGCTGGCCGCGGGGAACATCGGCAGCAGGTAGCGCAGGAAGCCGAAGGTGCCGACCTTGTCCAGGATGCCCACGAGCAGCACCGCGACGCCGATGGGCGCCTCCGCGGTGGCATCCGGCAGCCAGGTGTGCAGCGGCACCAGCGGCGCCTTGACCGCGAAGGCGATGAAGAAGCCGAGGAACAGCCAGATCTGCGTCGACAGCGGCGCGTCGCTCACGACCCGCACCAGGGTGGCCCAGTCGAAGGTGCCCTGCCCCAGCTCGTCGCCCGCCATGACGTAGCAGCCGATGACCGAGGCCAGCATGATCAGGCCGCCGAGGAAGGAGTACAGGAAGAACTTGACCGCCGCGTACTGCCTGCGCGCGCCGCCGTAGGAGCCGATCAGGAAGTACATCGGGATCAGCATGATCTCGAACAGCACGTAGAACAGGAACACGTCCGTCGCGGCGAACACGCCGACGGTAAGCGCCTGCTCCAGCAGGATCAGCCCGAAGAACCCGCCAGCGGTGCGGCCCTCTGGCAGCTTCTCGGCCCAGCCCGCGCCGATCACCAGCGGCACCAGCAGCGCGATGACCGCGATCATCACCAGCGCGATGCCGTCGACGCCGAAGGAGATGTGCACCCCGAACGCGGGAATCCAGTCGAACGAGAACGCCTGTTGCAGGCGCGCCCCGCCCGGCTCGAAGCTCGCCCAGGCGACCAGCGCGAGCACGAACTCGACCACCGAGAACCCGAGGGCGGCGAGTTTGGCGGTGCGGTCGTTGCCGCGCAGCGCGACCACGACGGCCGCGCCGACCAGCGGCAGCAGCGCAAGTGCGGCCAGCAGCCAGGACCCCGACGTGCTCATCCGAACCTCACCATCAGCAGTGCGGCGATCACCAGGATCGACCCTCCGAGCATGGACAGCGCATACGAGCGCACGAAACCGGTCTGCATCCGGCGCAGTCGGCCGGAGCTGCCGCCCAGGCTTGCCGCGATGCCGTTGACCAGGCCGTCGACGCCCCGGTTGTCGATGTAGACCAGGGCCCGGGTGAGCCAGGTGCCGGGCCGGGCGAACAGCGCCTCGTTGAGGTGGTTGCCGTAGAGGTCGGCGCGCGCGGCGCGGACCGGGAACGACACCCGCCGCGGCCGGGTCACCGGCTGCTCACCCCGGCCGAAGAGCAGGAACGCCAGGCCCGCGCCCAGGGCCGAGATGGCCACGGTGAGGACCGCGATCATGCCGTGCGAGAGCGGCCCGTGCGCCTCGACCAGCGGGCCGATCGACGGGGTCAGCCACTCGGGAAGCATCCCGCTGAGGACCAGACCGGCGAAGACGGAGCCGACGGCCAGCACGATCATCGGGATCGTCATCGTTGCGGGCGCCTCGTGCGGGTGGTAGTCCCGGCCGTCCTCGGACTTGAGGTCCTTCCAGCGGGGCTTGCCGAGGAACACCAGGATCAGCAGCCGGGTCATGTAGAACGCGGTGAGGCCCGCGCCCAGCAGCGCGATCCCGCCGAAGACCCAGCCGCGGTTTCCGGGCTCGCTGAACGCGGCGGCGATGATGGCGTCCTTGGAGAAGTACCCGGACAGGAACGGGAAGCCGATCAGCGCCAGGTAGCCCAGGGTCCAGGTGATGAAGGTGACCGGCATCTTGCGGGCCAGCCCGCCCATCCGCCGGATGTCGCCCTCGTCGTTCATGCCGTGCATGACCGACCCGGCGCCGAGGAACAGCCCGGCCTTGAAGAAGCCGTGCGTGAGCAGGTGCAGGATGCCGAACGCGTAGCCCGCCGGGCCGAGGCCCACGGCGAGGATCATGTACCCGATCTGGCTGACCGTGGAGTAGGCCAGGACCTTCTTGAAGTCGTCGTACGCGCAGCCGATCACGCACCCGATGAGCAGGGTGACCGCGCCGATGACCATCACGGCCAGGCGCGCGTCCGCGGCCTGTGGCAGCGAGTAGATCGGGGCGCACCGGGCGATGAGGTACACGCCCGCGGTGACCATGGTCGCCGCGTGGATCAGCGCGGACACCGGCGTCGGGCCCGCCATCGCGTCGGGCAGCCACGCCTGGAGCGGGAACTGGCCGGACTTGCCGCACGCGCCGAGCAGGAGCAGCAGGCCGATCGCCACGACCGTCGCGGTCGACTGGTTCCCGATCTGGGCGAAGACCACGTCGTACTGGGTGCTGCCCATGGTCTTGAACATCAGGAAGATCGCCAGCGCCAGGCCGACGTCGCCGACCCGGTTCATCAGGAACGCCTTCTTCGCCGCCGTGGCCGCGAAGTCCTTGCCCTGGTACCAGCCGATCAGCAGGAACGAGGCGAGGCCGACGCCTTCCCAGCCGAAGTAGAGCGTCACGAACCCGTTGCCCAGCACCAGCAGCAGCATCGCGGAGACGAACAGGTTCAGGTACGCGAAGAAGCGGCGGCGGTCGCGGTCGTCGGCCATGTAGCCGATCGAGTAGATGTGGATCAGCGCGCCGACCCCGGTGATCAGCAGCACGAACGTCAGCGACAGCGGGTCGATCCGCAGGCCGAACTCGACGTCGAGGGCGTTGACCGGCATCCAGTCGAACAGGTGCAGGTCGCGCACCCGCTGGTCCTCGGCGAGCGAGGTCGTGCCGAGGAAGAGGAACAGCCCGTAGACGAACGCGGCGATGACCGTGCCGCTGCCGAGCAGGTGCCCCCACTTGTCGGTGCGCCTGCCGCCGATGAGGAGCACGGCCGCGCCGAGCGCGGGCAGCACGAGCAGCAGCCAGGCGGCGCCAGCCGCGCCGGATGCCTGCTGGACTTCCATGGCCAGGTTCGTTCCCGGCACCGAGATTCCCGTCACGGAAGTGCTCCCTAGTACTTCAGCAGATTGGCGTCGTCGACCGAGGCGGTGCGGCGGGTGCGGAAGATCGACATGATGATCGCGAGGCCGACCACGACCTCGGCGGCGGCGACGACCATCACGAAGAACGCCATCACCTGGCCGGAGAGGGTGCCGTTGATCCGCGCGAAGGTCACCAGCGTCAGGTTCACCGCGTTGAGCATCAGCTCGACGCACATGAACACGACGATCGCGTTGCGGCGCACCAGCACGCCCACCGCGCCGATGGTGAACAGCAGCGCGGACAGCAACAGGTAGTACGACGGTGTCACGGGAGGTCCTCCTTGCCCGGTGCGAGCGCGCGGGCGTCGGGGCCGGGCAGGGCGCCCGCGACGGCCTCGCGCTCGGAGTCCAGCTTCTCGGCCGCGGTGGCCTCGATGAGCCGCGACAGCGACTCGGGCGCGACCGAGCCGTCCGGCAGCAGCGCCGGGGTGGCCACCGAGTTCGATGTGGCGAACACGCCGGGGCCGGGCAGCGGCGACGGGCGGTCGTGCTCGCCGCGGAAGCGGGCCTCGACGGTTTCCTTCTGCGTCTTCTTGCCGCGCTGGTGGCGGTCGACGTAGCCGAGGACCATCGCGCCGATGGCCGCGGTGATCAGCAGCGCCGAGGTCAGCTCGAACGGGAACAGGTAGTCGGTGAAGATCTTGTCGCCGATGTTGGCGACGTTGCCCCTGCCGCCGTTCGCCTCGTCGCCGGAAAGCCCGACAGGCCGCACGTCGGTCAGCGAGCGGGCGACCGCGCCGACGATCAGCACGGCGAGCCCGACGCCGAGCACGCCCGCCCACAGCCGCTGGCCGCGCAGCACCTCGACCACCGAGTCCGATGAGTCGCGGCCGACCAGCATCAGCACGAACAGGAACAGCATCATGATCGCGCCGGTGTAGACGATGATCTGCACGAAGCCCAGGAACGGCGCTTGCTGCACCAGGTAGATCACGCCGAGGCTGAGCATCGTCAGCACCAGGAACAGCGCCGAGTGCACCGCGTTGCGGGCGAAGATCATGCCAAGGCCGCCCGCGAGGGCCAGCGGCCCCAGGATCCAGAACGCGATGGCCTCACCGGTCGTGACGGTGGCAGCGGCGTCTTGCGCCAGCAGCAGCGCGCTCACTTGACCTCCTCCTGGACCGCGCCTTGGCTACTGTGCTGATGACTCGACCCCGCAAGCGGCTCTCGCGCCAGCTCAGGACCCTTGACGTAGTAGTCCTGCTCGGTCTCGCCGAGGCGCATCGGGTGCGGCGGCTGCTCCATGCCCGGCAGCAGCGGCGCGAGCAGCTGCTCCTTGGTGTAGATGAGCCGCTGCCGGTCGTCGTCGGCGAGCTCGAAGTCGTTGAGCATGGTCAGCGACCGGGTGGGGCATGCCTCGATGCACAGGCCGCAGCCGATGCAGCGCAGGTAGTTGATCTGGTAGTCGGCGCCGTAGCGCTCCCCCGGCGAGTACCGCTCGTCGTCGGTGTTGTCGCCGCCCTCCACGAAGATCGCGTCCGCCGGGCAGGCCCACGCGCACAGCTCGCAGCCGACGCACTTCTCCAGCCCGTCCGGGTGCCGGTTGAGCTGGTGGCGGCCGTGGTAGCGGGGGGCGGTGCCGGGGAAGTCCTCCGGGTACTCCTCGGTCACGACCTTCTTGAACATCGTGCTGAAGGTGACGCCGAAGCCCTTCAACGGGTCGAAGATGCTCACTTCTTGGACTCCTTCGCCGAAGTCGACCCGACGGCGGCCGGTTCGCGCTTGCGCCGCGTGCGGGCGGGCTTGGCCGGGGTCTTGCTCGGGATCGTGAGGTCGAGCGGTGGGACGGGGTAGCCGCCGCCGGTGACCGGGACCTGGTTCTCGTCCTCGGCGGGCGCGGCGCGGTCGGGCAGCAGGAAGCTGAGCCCGATGAGGACCACCAGCACGATGCCGCCCGAGATCAGGATCGTGCCCGCGGAGATCTCGCCCTCGCTGCGGAACGCCCGCAGGGCGACCACCAGCACGATCCACACCAGGTTCGCCGGGACCAGGACCTTCCAGCCCAGCCGCATGAACTGGTCGTAGCGCATCCGGGGCAGCGTGCCGCGCAGCCAGATGAACACGAACAGGAACACCCAGGTCTTGCCGAAGAACCACAGCAGCGGCCACCAGCCGCTGTTGAAGTAGTTGTCGTTGATCAGCGAGATCGGCCACGGGGCCATGTACCCGCCGAGGAACAGCGTCGTGGCCATGGCCGAGACGATGACCATGTTGACGTACTCGGCGAGGAAGAACAGCGCGAACTTCATCGAGCTGTACTCGGTGTGGAAGCCGCCGACGAGCTCCGACTCGGCCTCGGGGAGGTCGAACGGGGCGCGGTTGGTCTCGCCGATCATCGACACGAAGAAGATGGCGAAGCTGGGGAACAGCAGGTAGAAGTACCAGCCGCTCGCTTGCGCTGCCACGATGTCGCCGGTGGACAGCGAGCCCGCGTAGAGGATGACCGCGACGATGGACAGGCCCATCGCGATCTCGTAGGAGATCACCTGCGCCGCCGAGCGCAGCCCGCCGAGCAGCGGGTACGGCGAGCCGGACGACCAGCCCGCGAGCACGATGCCGTAGACGCCCATCGACGAGCAGGCCAGCACGACCAGCACGCCGACCGGCAGGTCGACCAGTTGCAGCACGGTGCGCTCGCCGAAGATCGAGACCTCCGGGCCGAACGGGATCACCGAGAAGGCCAGGAACGCCGGGATCGTGGCCATGATCGGCGCCAGGAAGTACACCTTCCGGTCGGCCGTGTCCGGGATGATCTGCTCCTTGAACGGCAGCTTGATCGCGTCCGCGAGGGACTGGAACCAGCCGTTCGGGCCGACCCGGTTGGGGCCGGGGCGGTGCTGCATCCTGGCGACGATCTTGCGCTCTAGAATGATCATGGCCATGGTGGCGAGCGCGCCGAGCGCCAGCAGCGCCACGGCCTTGATCAGGATCAGCCAGAGCGGGTCGTCGGCGAGCAGTTCGGCGCGGGTCATGCGTTGCCTCCACTTACTGACACCACGGCGCCGTGCCCGACGCCGAGGACCCGGCGCACGGCTGAGGGCCCGGAGTTGCCGGGCAGCCAGACCACGCCGTCGGGCAGGTCGGCGACCTCGATCGGGACGGTGACCGTGCCCCGGTCGGTCGAGACGGCCACCGTGCCGGTGACCGGGACGCGCAGCGCCGTCGCGGTCTTGAGCGAGAGCCGGGCCACGACCGGGCGGGCGGTGCCCGCCAGGTGCGGCTCGCCGTCTTGCAGCGACCCGTCGTCCAGCAGCATCCGCCAGCTCGCCAGCACGGCCTGCCCGACGCCGGGGGCGAGCGCGGCGGCCGAGGCGGCCGCGCTGGACGGGGACTCGTTCGGGGCCTTGGCGGTGCGGGCGACGGCGGGCAGCCTGGCCAGGTCGGCCGCGCTGGCGGCCGGGGTCTGGGTGAACAGGTCGACGTCCATCTCCACGGCGAGCGAGTCCAGCACCCGGCAGTCCGGCAGCGCGCCGGTGCCTTCCAGGGTGCTGGCGAACTCGCGGCGGCGGCCCTCCCAGTTGAGGTAGCTGCCGGACTTCTCCGCGGCCGGGGCGATCGGCAGCACCACGTCGGCGTGCGCGGTGACCGCGCTGTGCCGAAGTTCCAGGCTCACCACGAACCCGACCGTCTTGAGCGCCCGCTCGGCCAGCACCGGGTCAGCGAGGTCGTACGGGTCGACACCGCCGACGACGAGCGCGTCGAGCTGGTAGGCCGCGGCGGCGGCCAGGATCTCGTCGGTGTCGCGGCCGGTCAGGCTGGGCAGCGCGCCCTCGGCCATGCCCCACACCTGCTCGACCACCGCGCGGGCCTTGGCGTCGGAGACCAGCCGCCCGCCGGGGAGCAGCGTCGGCGCCGCGCCCGCGTCGAGCGCGCCCCGCTCGCCTGCGCGCCGAGGAATCCAGGCGACCTTGGCCCCGGTCGACCGCGCGAGCCGCAGGACGGCGCTGAGCAGGCCGGGCACCGTCGCCGCGCGCTCGCCGACCAGGATGACCGCGCCCGGCTTCGCCAGCGCTTCGGCGGCGTCCTCGGGCAGGGTGGCCAGCGCGCCGGGCTCGCCGCCGGGCACGCAGTGGATCAGCGTGGCGTTGGTCTTCTCGACGCTCGGGCTCGTCCACTGTCCGATGTGGAAGACCTGGGTGCGGTTCTTGCGGGCCGCCTTGCGCAGCCGCAGGAACACGATCGGCGATTCCTCTTCTGCCTCGAACGCCACGGCGAGGACCGCGGGGGCGCGCTCGATGTCGGCGTAGGACGCCCCGGTCTCCGGGGTGGACCCGACGACCGTGGACGCCAGGAAGTCCAGTTCCTCCGCGGAGTGCGGGCGGGCGCGGAAGTCGATGTCGTTGGTGCGCAACGCGATGCGGGCGAACTTGCCGTAGGCGTACGCGTCCTCGACGGTCAACCGGCCGCCGGTCAGCACGGCCGCGCCCTTGCCGTCGCGGGCGGCGACCAGGCCATCGGCCGCGATCCGCAGCGCCTCGGTCCAGCTCGACTCGACCAGCTCACCGGTCTTGGCGTCGCGCACCAGCGGGCGGGTGATCCGGTCGCCCGCGCCCGCGTAGCGGAACGCGAAGCGGCCCTTGTCGCAGGTCCACTCCTCGTTCACGGCCGCGTCGTCGCCAGCGAGCCGCCGCATGACCTTGCCGCGCCGCCAGTCCGAGCGGGTCGCGCAGCCGGACGCGCAGTGCTCGCACACGCCGTCGGTCGAGACCAGGTCGAACGGGCGGGAGCGGAACCGGTACGCGGCGCTGGTGAGCGCGCCCACCGGGCAGATCTGGATGGTGTTGCCGGAGAAGTACGACTGGAACGGCTTCTCCTCGGCGATGCCGATCTGCTGCTGCGCGCCGCGTTCGAGCAGCTCGATGAACGGGTCTCCGGCGATCTGCGACGAGAACCGGGTGCAGCGCTGGCACAGCACGCAGCGCTCGCGGTCGAGCAGCACCTGCGTGGAGATCGGCAGCGGCTTCGGGAACGTCCGCTTGGTCTCCACGAACCGGGACTCCGTGCGGCCGTGGGCCATCGCCTGGTTCTGCAGCGGGCACTCGCCGCCCTTGTCGCAGATCGGGCAGTCGAGCGGGTGGTTGATGAGCAGCAACTCCATCACGCCCTGCTGCGCCTTGTCCGCGACCGGCGAGGTGACCTGGGTCTTGACCACCATGCCGTCGGCGACGGTGATCGTGCAGGAGGCCTGCGGCTTGGGCATCGGCCGCCCGCCCATCTCGACCTCGACCAGGCACTGGCGGCACGCGCCAGCCGGTTCGAGCAGCGGGTGGTCGCAGAACCGGGGAATCTGGATGCCCAGCCGCTCGGCGGTGCGGATCACCAGCTCGCCCTTGGGCGCGACGACCTCGGCCCCGTCGACGGTGAGCCGCACATGCCCTTCCGGCACGGGTGGCTTCTCCACTGAGGTGTTCTCCGGCGCGATCGTCATGAGTGCGCTCCCACATAAGCCCCGCGGTTCTGCTCGCACAGGGCGAGGAACTCGTCGCGGAAGTACTTGATGCCGCTGGTGATCGGGCTGACCGCGCCGTCGCCGAGCGCGCAGAACGACCGGCCCAGCACGTTGTCGCAGATGTCGAGCAGGGTGTCGATGTCGGCCTCGGTGCCCCGGCCCTCGACCATCCGCTCCAGGATTCCGGCCAGCCAGTAGGTGCCCTCCCGGCACGGCGTGCACTTGCCGCACGACTCGTGCTCGTAGAACTGGGTCCACTTCATGACCGCCCACGGCACCGACACGGTCTCGTTGAAGACCATGACCGCCGTGGTGCCCAGCATCGACCCGGCCGCCGCCGCGCCCTCGAAGTCCAGCGGGACGTCCAGGTGCTCGGTGGTGAACATCGGGGTGGACGACCCGCCCGGGGTCCAGAACTTGAGCGGGATGCCGTCCTTCATGCCGCCCGCGAGCTCCAGCAGCTCGCGCAGCGTGGTACCGAGCGGAGCCTCGTACTGGCCGGGCTTGCTGACGTGGCCGGAGATCGAGTAGATCTTCGGGCCGGGCGACTTCTCCGTGCCCATGGTGCGGAACCAGTCGGCGCCGCCGTTGACGATGAACGGCACGCTGGCGATGGTCTCGACGTTGTTGACCGTCGTCGGCGCGGCGTAGAGGCCAGCCGCGGCGGGGAACGGCGGCTTGAGCCGCGGCTGGCCTCGGCGGCCCTCCAGCGAGTCGAGCAGCGCGGTTTCCTCACCGCAGATGTAGGCGCCCGCGCCCGCGTGCACGGTGATCTCCAGGTCGAACCCGGAGTCGAGGATGTTCTCGCCCAGGTACCCGGCGGCGTGCGCCTCCCGGATCGCGGCGTTGAGCCTGCGGATGCAGTGCAGGGCCTCGCCGCGCACGTAGATGAAGCAGTGGTGCGACCGCATCGCGTACGACGCGATAATGCAGCCCTCGATGAGCGAGTGCGGGTCGGCCATCATCAGCGGGATGTCCTTGCACGTGCCCGGCTCGCCCTCGTCGGCGTTGATCACCAGGTAGTGCGGCTTGTCCTCGTTGGGCGGCATGAACGACCACTTGATGCCCGCCGGGAAGCCCGCCCCGCCCCGGCCGCGCAGGCCGGAGTCCTTGACGAGCTGCACCAGCTGCTCGGGCGTGCCCTTGAGCGCCTTGCGCAAGGCGGTGTAGCCCTCCAGCTGCTCGTAGGTCTTGATGGACCACGAGGTCGGCGACAGCCACCGCTTGGTCAGCACCGGGGTGACCGGCGCGGGCTTGTTCGGAGTGGTCATTTCTTCTCCCCTCCGCTCATGCTCGAACCCGCACGCGGTTCTTCGGCAGGCAGAGGCGCGTTCGGCATCGGCGGAGCCGTCCAGCTGTTGGCCTCGGCCAGCGCCGCGCCCCGCAGCGTCTCGACCGCCGCCGACGGACCGTCCACGGTGGACCGGTAGCTCTCCTCGTCCTCCGGCCAGAACCCGGCCAGCTCCAGTTCCGCCGTGCGGAAGTCGCGCAGCGGCGCGCCCCGGGTCGGCGCGGGCCGCTCCCCCTTGCGCAGCGCGTCGACCAGCGCGACCGCCGACTCCGGGGTCTGGTTGTCGAAGTACTCGTAGTTGACCTGGATGACCGGGCCCAGGTCGCACGCGGCCAGGCACTCGGCGTGCTCCAGGGTGATCGAGCCGGGCGCGCCCGGCTCCCCCGCGGTCTCGTTGTGCCCCAGGCGCTTGCCGTCCTCGCCCAGGTGCTCGCCGAGCGTGCGGTAGATGTCGTCGCCGCCCAGGACCGCGCACAGGGTGTTGGTGCAGACGCTGACCAGGTGCTCGCCGCACGTCTTGCGCTTGTACATCGTGTAGAACGTCGCCACCGCGCTGACTTCCGCCGGGGTCAGGCTCAGCTGCCGCGCGCAGAACTGGATGCCCGCCTGGCTCACCCGGCCCTCCACCGACTGCACCAGGTGCAGCATCGGCAGCAGCGCCGACCGCGACTGCGGGTAGCGGGCGATGATCTGCCCGGCTTTTTCCACGATGTCGGCGTCGAACACGCTCAGGTCTTCCGCGACATCGGTCACCAGGTGCTCGGCGGGCACCGGGGCCACGCCGGTGACGTCGGTGTCGCCCACCGTCGCCTGGTGCGTCTGCCCGGCGCCGACACTGGAGCCGCCATAAGTCGAACCGGTGCTGCTCAACGGTCACACCCCCCCATCACAGGATCGAGCGAGGCGACGGCCGCGATCACGTCGGCGAGCATCCCGCCCTCGGACATCGCGGGCATCGCCTGCAGGTTCACGAAGCTGGGCTCGCGCACGTGCACGCGCACCGGCCGGGTGCCGCCGTCGGACACCACGTGGTAGCCCAGCTCGCCGCGCGGCGACTCGACCGGCACGTAGACCTGGCCCGCCGGGACCTGGAAGCCCTCGGTGACCAGCTTGAAGTGGTGGATCAGCGACTCCATCGACTGGCCCATGATCTTGCGGACGTGGTCGAGGGAGTTGCCCATGCCGTCCGCGCCGATGGTCAGCTTCGCGGGCCAGGCGATCTTCTGGTCCTCGACCATCACCGGGCCCGGTTCGAGCTTCTTGAGCGCCTGGTTGATGATCCGCAGCGACTGGTGGATCTCGTCCAGGCGCAGCAGGTACCGGGCGAACGAGTCGGCGTCGTTCGAGGTCGGGACCTCGAAGTCGTACTCCTCGTAGCCCAGGTACGGCTCGACCTTGCGCAGGTCCCAGGCCAGGCCAGCCGAGCGCAGCACCGGGCCGGTGATGCCCAGCGCCAGGCACGCGTCGACCGGGAGGTACCCGACGTCCTTGAGCCGGTTGCGCCAGATCGGCTGGCCGGTCAGCAGCTTGTCGTAGTCGGGCAGGCGCTTGGTCATGGTCCGCAGGAACTCTTTGACCTTGACCTCGTAGCCGTCCGGCAGGTCCTGCGCGACGCCGCCGGGGCGGATGAACGCGTGGTTCATCCGCAGGCCGGTCAGGAACTCCAGCAGGTGCAGCGCTTCCTCGCGCTCGCGGAAACCGGAGGTCATCGCCGTCAGCGAGCCCAGCTCCATGCCGCCGGTGGCCAGCGCGACCAGGTGCGAGCTGATCCGGTTGATCTCCAGCAGCAGCACCCGGATCACCTGCGCGCGGCGCGGGGCCTCGACGCCCAGCAGCTTCTCCACCGCCAGGCAGTACGCGGCCTCGTTGGACAGCGGCGCCAGGTAGTCCATCCGCGTCACGAACGTGACGCCCTGGGTCCAGGTGCGGTACTCGCAGTTCTTCTCGATGCCGGTGTGCAGGTAGCCGATCACCGAGCGGGCCTGGGTGACCGTCTCGCCCTCCAGTTCGAGGACCAGGCGCAGCACGCCGTGCGTGGACGGGTGCTGCGGCCCCAGGTTGACGATGATGCGCTCGTCGTGGGTCGCGTCGTCCAGGACGGTGTCCCAGTCGCCGCCGGTGACCGTGTAGACCCGGCCCTCGGTGGTCTCGCGCTCGGCTGCGTCCTGGATGTCTTGAATGGACTCGTTGGTGGTCACGAGTACGACCTCCGCTGGTCGGGCGGAGGGATCTCCGCGCCCTTGTACTCCACGGGGATGCCGCCGAGCGGGTAGTCCTTGCGCTGCGGGTGGCCGTCCCAGTCGTCCGGCATGAGGATGCGGGTCAGCGCGGGGTGGCCGTCGTAGACGATGCCGAACATGTCCCACGCCTCGCGCTCGTGCCAGTCGGCGGTCGGGTAGACCTCGACGACCGAGGGCACGTGCGGGTCGTCCACATCGACGGCGACCTCCAGCCGGATGCGGCGGCGGAACGTCATGGACGTCAGGTGGTAGACCGAATGAAGACGTTGTGGCACGTCTGCGCCATCACTCAGGCCGTAGTCCACGCCGGACACCGAGCTGCACAGCTCGAAGCGCAGCGCGGGCTCGTCGCGCAGCGCCCAGCACAGCGCGACCAGGTGCTCGCGGCTCACGTAGCAGGTGATCTCGCCGCGGTCGACGGTCACCTGCTGGATCGCGGCCTTGGGGATCTCGCGCCGGGCCATGGCGGCGGCGAGGTCGTCGGCGAACTCGTCGAACCAGCCGCCGTAGGGCCGCTCCGCGGGCGGCGGGCTGTACGCGGGCAGGCGCAGGCCGCCGAAGCCGGACGTGTCGCCGGTGCCCGCGACGTTGAACATGCCCTTGCGGGTGCGGCCAGCGGTGACCGGCCGCGGCTCGACGGGCTCGCGGTGCTCGGCGATGCCCGCGTCGGGCTCGATGCCCGTGTCCGGGCGCTGCGCGGTGGAGTTCTCGTCGCCGATCTGCTGACCGGGGACGTCTGCCTGGGGCGTGGTGGGTTTGTCGTCAGCCATTCCGGGTCACTTCTTCGCGAATTTGACCGAGGACGCGATCAGCTCCGTGCGGGCGCCGCTGGCGGCCCGGATCGCGGCGCGGGTCGCGTTGATCGGCTCGTCCTGGATCTTGGCGTGCAGCTTGAGGATCGCGTCGAGCAGCATCTCCGGCCGCGGCGGGCACCCCGGCAGGTACATGTCGACCGGCACGATGTGGTCGACGCCCTGCACCACGGCGTAGTTGTTGAACATGCCGCCCGACGACGCGCACACGCCCATCGCCAGCACCCAGCGCGGCTCGGCCATCTGGTCGTAGATCTGGCGCAGCACCGGGGCCATCTTGTTGGTGACCCGCCCGGCGACGATCATCAGGTCGGCCTGCCGCGGCGACGCGCGGAACGCCTCCATGCCGAACCGGGCGATGTCGTAGCGCGGCCCGCCGGTCGTCATCATCTCGATGGCGCAGCACGCGAGCCCGAACGTGGCAGGCCACAGCGAGTTCTTGCGGCCCCAGTTCACCAGCTTCTCCAAGCTGGCCAGCATGATGCCGTTGGGGAGCTTCTCCTCGATACCCATGACGTCTGCCTCCCTTCCCCCACCGTCAGTCAGTCAGTTCCAGTCGAGACCGCCGCGCCGCCACACGTAGGCGTACGCGAACCCGACTGTCGCGATGAACAAGAAGATCTCGACCAGCCCGAAAATCCCCAGCGCGTCCGCCGTGACCGCGAACGGGTAGAGGAACACCATCTCGATGTCGAACAGGATGAACAACATGGCCGTCAGGTAGTACGCGACCGGCACGCGCCCCCCGCCGATCACCGGCTGCGGCGACGGCTCGATCCCGCACTCGTACGCCTCGAACTTCGCGCGGTTGTACCGCCGGGGCCCGAGCAGCGGGCCGAGCAGCGCGGAGAACACGGCGAACGCCGCCGCCAGGGCGAACATCACCACCAGGGGCAGGTAGACCGCCAAGTTCGACGACACATCCGAAGACTGGGCTACGAGCATGGGCACCTTCGTCGTCCTTTCCCGCGTCCTCCGGTCGGAACCCTATGGGGCATGAGTCACACCACCGGTTGTTAGGCAGTCCTAACCATTCGCGCGGTGTTTGTGAAAACATTCACAAGCCCGGCCAGCCGAGTTGTGAACCTCTTCACAAGCACCGAACCCCAGTGTAGGACGTTGCTCACAGCACGAATTCCGCCCCCCAGCGCAACGCTGTGTGAACACCCGAGATCACCACGCGACAGAGTTCGCCTCGCCGCCGCCCGACACGCCACTGTCGGTCGGACTCCGCTGTCTCCTCGCGTGAATGCCCCTGGCTAACGGGTCAAGGCGCGCCACATCTCCCGCAGCCTGCCGACCACCGCGGGCCGGTCGCCGGGCGCGAACACCACCCGGGAACCGTCATTCGGCGGCGTGTAGTTGAGCCACCGCCCCTGGACGGTGTCGGCGACGCGCAGGGGCTGCCTGACCGCCGACCGGCGACCGCCGCCGTCGCGCACCGCGACATAGAGCTGGCCACCGCCGGTCACCGGCAGCGCCGTGATCCGCTGGGCGAGACGGATGTCCGCCCCGACCTGCCGAATCCCCACACCCGCCGCGGTGTGCCGCTGACCGGCCGCGGCGGCCCGCATCTCGTCCGCGACGACCGTCACCGCCTGCCCGCGAGCGGGCGGCGTGTCCGGGGTCTGGGCCGCGAGGACGTCCGGCAGCCGGTCCGGGTCGACCTGGGCCAGGGTCACCGTGTCCCGGTCACGGACCGCGAGCACGGCGTCGCGCCCGATCGCGGCGACCAGCGCGGCCACCTCCCGGTCACCGGCGCGGTACCAGCCGTAGAACTCGACGGCGGGCCTGCACAGCACCGTGAACGTCGCCGCGAGGTCCGCGTCGAGCCGACCCCGGCGGTCGACACCGCCCACCCTCGCGATCTCGGCGCGGGCCGCCGCGCCCGCCGCCCGCTCCTCCGCGTCCGGCCGCCACCGCGCGGCGGGCTCAAGCACGAGCGGGAGACGGCCGATCGATTCGTCGCGGACGACACGGGCCAACCCGCTCGCCGACAGGACCACAGGTCGGTTCAGGGTCATGTCAGGCCCCGATGACCGGCGGCGCGGTGATCTCGTCGGTGCCGAACACACTGTCGGGATCATGCTCTTGCAGGAACGACGGAGAGGCGTGCTCTTCGTCCTCGCCCCCTTGGCCGCGGCCGCCGCCGCCACCGCCCATCGGCGCGCCGCCCGCGCCACGCCCGCCAGCGCCGCCACGCCCGGCCGCCGCGTCGGCCGCCGCCGCACCGGCCACCGGGCCCGCGCCGGTCCGACCGCCGACCGGGCGGCCCTGCTCGCCGTGCGCGCCCGCGCCGGGCACACCGCCGCCCGGCGTGCCGCGCCCACCGGCCCCGACGCCACCGGCTCCGCCCCCGCCGCCGACCGGCCCGAACCCGGGCCCGAACCCCGCGCCGAACCCCTGCCCGAACCCCTGGTTCTGACCGGGGTTCTGACCGGCCTGGCCGCCTTGGTGGTAGCCACCGCCCAAGCCGGGCGCGCCCTGGTTGCCCTGGCCGAGCCCGCTGGGCGAAGTGCCCGTCCCCGGCGTCGGCGCGACCCCACCCGGCGGCAGCGAACCACCGCCACCACCTCCGGGCTGACCCCCACCAGGCGGCGGCTGGTGACCACCACCCGGTCCCCCGCCGTCCCCGCCGGTGAACCCCGGCGACCCCGTGGTGCGCCCCCGGACCGGCGAGTCGTCCCCGCCGCGGTCGGTCGGGGCGGGCTCGACGGAAGAGATTCCGGCCATGTCGGTCGCCAGAGTGCCGTAGGCGCTGGGCATACCGCCGGTGTTGTGGGCTGAGGCGTCCGAATAGCCCTGCATGACGGAAACGTTGTGGTCGTTGGCGGCGTTGAACTCCCGCACCTGGTTCTCGTACGTGTCACTCGCCCCGCCGAAGCTCGTGACGTTGTCCCAGATTCCCGGCTCCTGCGGCTGCTGTGGAATCGGCTGCACGGAGTTCTTGGCATTGTTGAAGGAATCGACCTGCCGACTGGTCAGATCCTTGACCGTGCCCAGGTCCTGCCCCGCGAGTTCATGCTCGACCGCCAACGGCCCAGCACCCCGCCGCGCCGCCCCCGCCGAGTCCCCTTGCCACACCGCCTCCATGGCATTGGTCAGATCCCGAACGGCCTGCGCGCGCTCGGCGTACTCGACCTTGACCTCCTCGACCATTCTTGCGGCCTGACTGAGCCGTTCAGTGCCGCGCGCGTTGGCGAAATTGTCGTAAATCTGCTGACCAGTCAAACCCATGGTCAAGCACCCTTCATGGTCGTCAGCGCCGCGGCCGCCATGTCCCTGACCTGATCACAGGCCTGCGGACCGGGTCCGCCCTGGCGAATAATGCTGAACGCCAGGGTGTCCGTGAGACCGACCACGATCCCGCAGAACCCCAAACCGCGACGGTCCTGCTTCCCCACGTCGAAATGCGCTGCCGGGTACCCGCCCACCTCGATCGGCTCGAAGTACGCCCATCGCTTGCGCTCGCGGTAGTAGTCGGACAACCCGTACTTGTTCTTGTCCGGGAACAGCAGATTGAAGTCGCCCTTGCGGTCCAGCGGCTCCCAACTGCACGACGGGCCCGCGGCCTCGAAGGTGGAACCGGACGTCACCGGCTCACCTGTCGGATTCACCTCGAACGGAACCAACTGCTCCGGGGTGAGCACCGTGCACGGAGCCGCCAGGTACTTGGTCGCGTCGATCGGCGCGGGCACCCGAGGCGCCTCAAAACCAACCCCGGTCGAACTCGGCGCGCCACCGGACGTGGCGGGCGAAGAACTACGCCCCCCACCCGAACCCGCACTGGCATCCGGAGTCCCGGAAACAGGACTCGTACACCCCGCCAACACCACACAACACACGACACCCACGAGCCCGACACCGGCACGAACACCCATGAGCACGATCATCCCCCATCCCCGAGACGCAGAGCGTCGGCATTGCCACCCTCAGTCGCCGCATACGCATCCCGCGCCGCAGTCAGCTTGTCGATGTACCCCTGGGCGTAAGTCCACATCGCGGTGTTGTGCCGCACAGCCTCCTCCAAGCTGGCCACAGTCGCCGCCGCCTGATCCGTGCTGGCCTGATCGTCAGCAGGCGGCTCGACTATCTGGGCCGCCACTCCCAACTTCTTGCCGCTGTCCTCGATCTTGTCCCGGACATCCTGCCACCGCCTGATCAGGCTCTCGAACTCGTCCAGGCTCGTGATGTTGTAGTGACCGCCCTCACCGCCACCACCCGCGACGATCTCAGGCTGGGCGCCGAACAGCCTCGGCACCGACTCCGCGAAGGTGGTCACGGCGACCTCCAAGTCGATCTGCTGATCGACCGTCAACTCCACCGGAGTCCCCTCGCCCGCATCCGATCCCTCCGGCATCCCCCGGCCTCCCACCCTCGACACACCAGCGAGTGGGAATCCTAGCGATCATGCGCGCACGGCAAGCCACCATTCACCGGATCACCCCAACCAGACTCCCAAGACTGACAAGGGAACCCGGTCAGAGGCTGGGGGCGACCTTGGTGGCCGCGGCAGGCTTGCCTCCGACGCCCTGGGCCGACCTGATCCTGACCGCCCACGAACGCCTACACAACCTGCCCCGACTGGCCTGACCAGCAAGAACCCCATCCCCACGAGCACACACGCACCACAATCGGACAGTGGAACCCGACGACACCCAGTCGACAACAGGCCACCGCGACGACCCCGGACACCGAAAGGAGCACCCGCAACGTCCAACCGGTCACACACTCAAGCCAAGCCGCCACCCGCACGAAAGATCCGGGCTAGTGGCGTATTCGCCTTGGACTTCCTCCACGATGGCCGCGGCCTGACTGAGCCGCTCGGTACCACGCGCGTTGGCGAAGTTCTCGTAGACCTGCTGACCAGTCCACCCCATGTCAAGCGCCCTTCATGGTCGTCAGCGCCGCCGCGGCCATGTCCCTGACCTGATCACACGCCCGGGGACCCGGCCCGTTCTGGCGTGACACGCTGAACGCCAGGGTGTCGGTGAGACCGACCACGATCGAGCAGAACCCCTGACCACGTAGATCCTTCGACCCTGTGTCGAAGTACGCGGCCGGATACCCGCCCACCTCTATCGGCTCGAAAAACGCCCACCGCTTCTTTTCGCGGTAGTAATCGGACAACCCATACTCGTTCTTGTCCGCGAACAAGAGATTGAAGTCGCCCTTGCGGTCCACCGGCTCCCAACTGCACGACGGACCCACAACCTCGAAGGTGGAACCGGACGTCACCGGCTCACCTGTCAAGTTCACCTCGAACGGAGCCAACTGCTCCGGGGTGAGCACCGTGCACGGAGCCGCCAGGTACTTGGTCGCGTCGATCGCCGCGGGCACCCGGGGAGCCTCGAAACCAATCCCCCCAGTCGTACTCGGCGCACTGCTGGGGGCGGCGGGCGAAGAACTACGCCCCCCACCCGAACCAGCACTGGCATCCGGAGTCCCGGAAACAGGACTCGTGCACCCCGCCAACACCGCACAACACACGACACCCGCGAAACCGACACCGGCACGAACACCCATGAGCACGATCATCCCCCATCCCCGGGCCGCAGAGCGGCGGCATTGCCATCCTCAGTCGCCGCATACGCATCCCGCGCCGAGATCAGCTTATCGATGTAACCCTGGGCGTATATGACCATCGCGGCATTGTGGTCCACAGCCTTCTCCAGGCTGTCCACGGTCGCCTGCGCCTGATCACGGCTGGGCTGGTCTTCAGCAGGCGGCGCGACCGTCTGGGCCGCCACTTTCAGCTTCTTGCCGCTGTCCTCGATCTTGTCCTGGATGTCCTGCCACCGCCTGATCAGGCTCTCGAACTCGTCCAGGCTCGTGATGTTGTAGTGACCGCCCTCACCGCCACCACCCGCGACGATCTCAGGCTGGGCGCCGAACAGCCTCGGCACCGACTCCGCGAAGGTGGTCACGGCGACCTCCAAGTCGATCTGCTGATCGACCGTCAACTCCACCGGAGTCCCCTCGCCCGCATCCGATCCCTCCGGCATCCCCCGGCCTCCCACCCTCGACATACCAGCGAGTGGGAATCCTAGCGATCATGCGCGCACGGCAAGTCACCATTCACCGGATCACCCCAACCAGACTCCCAAGACTGACAAGGGAAGCGGGTCAGAGGCTGGGGGCGACCTTGGTGGCCGCGGTGATGACGCGGTCGAAGGCGTCGCCGTCCTTGGGGTCGTAGAGGCCCGCGAGGAGTTTGAGGACCAGCTTCATCAGCGTCTTGCGGGGGAGGCCGTACTTGGTGGCCAGGGCCATCACGGTGGGGTTGCCGATGAGCTGGGAGAAGATGTTGCCCAGGCGGTAGTAGCTGCCCAGGGCCTGCTTCAGCGCCACCGGGTAGCCGTTGAGGGCCTTCTCCCGCGCCGGGCCCTCCGCGCGGGCCAGGGCCTGGATGACGACCTCGGCCGCCAGCCGGGCCGACTCCATGGCGTAGCCGATGCCCTCGCCGTTGAACGGGTTGACCAGGCCGCCCGCGTCGCCGATGAGCATGAGGCCGTCGCGGTAGTGGGGGGTGCGGTTGAAGCCCATGGGCAGGGCCGCGCCGCCGATCTTGCTGGTGGCGTTGTGCTCGCGGAAGCCCCATTCCTCCGGGGTGCCGTCGAGCCACGACCGCAGCAGCTGGCGGTAGTCGGTGCTGCCGAACGCCTTCGACGTCGACAGGATGCCCAGGCCGACGTTGACCGTGCCGTCGCCCATGCCGAAGATCCAGCCGTAGCCGGGGAGCAGGACCGGGTTGGCCGGGTCGGAGCGGTCCCACAGTTCCAGGTGGGACTCCAGGTAGTCGTCCTTGCTGCGGGGGCTGGCGTAGTAGCGGCGGACGGCGACGCCCATGGGCCGGGTGTCGATCTTGTCGAGGCCGACCGAGAGGGCCAGGCGGGCGGAGACGCCGTCGCAGGCCAGGACCAAGGGGGCGCGGTAAGAGACGGGGGTCTTGCCGGGGCCGGTCTTCGCGGACACGCCGACCACGCGGCCGGTGCGGTCGTCGGTGACGGCGCCGGTGACGGTGGTGTTCTCCTGGAGGCGGGCGCCCGCGCGGGTGGCGGTGCGGGCCAGCATGTCGTCGAAGTCCTGGCGGGGACGGACGACGCCGTAGGGCGGGAAGGTGGCCAGGTCGGGCCAGTCCAGTTCCATGGTGATGCCGCCACCGACAACGCGCAGGCCCTTGTTGTGCAGCCAGCCCGCTTCTTCGCGGGTGTCGATGCCCAGGTCGATCAGCTGTTTCACGCCGCGCGGGGTGAGCCCGTCGCCGCAGACCTTCTCACGGGGGAAGGCTCCCTTTTCCAGCAGCAGCACATCGAGGCCCGCCCTGGCGAGGTAGGTCGCCGCGGTGGAACCGGCCGGTCCGGCGCCGACCACGATGACGTCGGCGTCCTCGCCTGCCCGGCGGCGGCTGATCGCTGCGCTCATGACGCTCCTTGTGAAAGTCTTCACGTGCTGTCGCCAAGTCTAGAGGGCGGTGAAACGGCGGCCGTGCGCGCAGCGATCCTCCCGGGACTGCCGAGGCGGAGGACGTGCTGACGATGACCGACCCCGAGCTCACCGTGGCGCCTCTGGCGCCGCTGCCCCCACCGGCAGCGCGACCAGCGCGCGGGGCACGATTCGTGGCGTCGGCGTTGATCCTGCTCACCACACTCGCAGCCTGCCTTGCTGCGTGGCAGTCGTGGCGGTCGTACTGGCTGGTGCGGGACGTGCTCTCGGTCACGCCCACCGCGACAGCCGAGCAGCTGGCCGCAGCGCACACGCGGACCGAACTGCTCTCCTGGGCCTGGCTGGGCGGGGTGACGCTCTCGGGAATCGCGTTCCTGGCGTGGCTGTGGCGGGCCAGGGTCAACGCCGCCCGGATCTGCCTGGCCCCGCAGCGGCTGCGGATCCGCTGGGCGGTCGGCGCCTGGTTCGTGCCCGTCGCCAACCTGTGGTGGCCCCAGATGGTGCTGGGCGACGTGTGGCGGGCAAGCAGGCCGAACGCGCCCGCGGACCTGGCCACCGCGCCCGCGGGGCGGCTTGTGGGGCTCTGGTGGGGGGCGTTTGTCGCCATGCACACCGTTGACCTCTTCGCGGTGCATGTGCTGGCTGATGAGAGTTCGGTAGGGGCGTTTAAGAGTGTGTTCTTCGCGAACGTTCTCAGTGGAGGGCTGGCGGTGGTGGCGACTGTGTCGATCTTGGTGGTGATGCGCCGGGTCGACCGGTGGCAGACGGGGCGAGCCATTTTGCGCTGAGTCTTGTTCCGGGCTGACGTTCGCTCTGCGCTGAGGTTCGTCCTGCCCGAGTCTCATACCGCGCTGAGTTCCGTCCCGTCTCATACTGCGCCGAGTCCCCTTCCGCGCCGAATCCCGTTCCGCGCTGAGTTGCATTCTGCGCTGTGTTATCCACAGGACCGGCACGGTTATCCACAGGCCCGGCGCGCCTCTTCCCCTCGCTGACCTGCGGCGATAGACTGGAGCGGGGCGGCCCCCCGGGGAGGGTGGGGTTTGCCGTCGCGTGGGGTGGGCTTCTGCGGGATTGGCTGTGTTGGTTGGCTCGATGGGGTGGGCTGGTTGGTGGGTCAGGGGTTGGTGGCTCGGTGTAGGGCGACTACGCCGAAGGTGAGGTTCAGCCACTCGACGTCGTGCCAGCCTGCTCGGGCTATCAGTTCGGCGACGGTGCGTTGGTTGTGCCAGTCGCGCATGGACTCGGCGAGGTAGCTGTAGGCCTCGCTGTTGGAGGAGAAGGGGCGGGTGGCCAGGGGGAGGCCGCGCAGGATCGTGTTGTGGTAGAGCCAGCGCAGCGGCTTCAGTGGGGGTTGGGAGACCTCGCAGATGACCAGTCGCCCGCCTGGGCGGACTACGCGGCGCATCTCGGCCAGGGCGGCGACGGTGTCGTTCATGTTCCGCAAGCCGAAGGCGACGGTGACCGCGTCGAACGCGCCGGTGGCGAAAGGGAGGTGGAAGGCGTCCGCCGCGACGCGGGGGACGCCGCGTTGGGCGCCGCCCTTGAGCATTTCCAGGGAGAAGTCGGCGGCCACGCACCAGGCACCGGAGCGGGCGTGTTCCACAGTGGACACCGCGGTGCCCGCGGCGAGGTCGAGGACCTTCTCGCCGGGGGACGCGTCGAGGACCTGGCGGGTCATCTCGCGCCAGCGGCGGTCGAAGCCGAGGGTCATGACCGAGTTGGTGCGGTCGTAGCCCTTGGCGACCTCGTCGAACATCTCGGCGATGTCGTGGGGATCCTTGTCCAAGCCTGCACGCGCCATGGCCGAAGCGTAAGACGTGCGCCCAGAGGGCTCAGGACAGGCTCAGCGCGGTCAGCATTCCGCGCACCGACGTCGGCCAGTCGAACTCCTCCGCGCGGGCCCGCGCCGCCGCCCTGCGGTCGCGCTCGGGCAGCGAGAGCAGGCCCTCGACGGCCCCGGCGAACGCGGGCGCGTCGTCGGGGACGGCCAGGCCGCAGTCTGGGCGGACGATCTCGCGCAGCGCCGACGACGCGGACACCACCACGGGGGTGCCCGACGCCAGGGCCTCCAGGGCGGCCAGGCCGAACGTCTCGTGCGGGCCGGGGGCCAGCGACACGTCCGCGGTGGCCAGCAGCCGGGCCACGTCGGCGCGGTCGGCGACGTACCCGAGGAACGTCACCGGCAGGCCCGCGGCGCGGCGGCGCAGCGCGGCCATCCGCGGGCCGTCCCCTGCGACGACCAGCCGCGCCCGGTTGCCAGCGGCGCGCAGCGCGGCGAGGGCGTCGACGCTGCGTTCGACGTGTTTCTCCGGGGACAACCGGCCGCAGTGGACCAGCAGCATGTCCGCGCCCTC
Organism: Actinokineospora iranica; assembly: GCF_900101685.1. Lineage (GTDB taxonomy): Bacteria > Actinomycetota > Actinomycetes > Mycobacteriales > Pseudonocardiaceae > Actinokineospora > Actinokineospora iranica. The sequence goes on along the minus strand of NZ_FMZZ01000011.1, from coordinate 78,338 downwards.
GGCCAGCTCAGCGCGCAGCGCGCCGTCGTGCCGGGCGGGAGTGAACGTGGTCAGGTCGACGCCCAGCGGGACGCGGCTGACGTTGGTCGCGCCGATCCGGTCGAACTCGGCGCCCGCGAACCCGGTGGTGCACACGACCGTGTCGTAGTTCGCGGCCATCCGCCGGTTCGCCGCGTCGGCCGCGCGCCGGGCCAGCGCGGCGGGCAGCAGGAACTGCTCCAGCAGCCGGTCGAGGCGCTCGTGGGAGATGACGACGCTGGGCACGCCGTGCGCGCGCGCCCACCGGCCCATGCCGCGCAGGGTGAGCCGGTCGGAGACCTCAAGTCGGTCGGGCGCCAGCTTCGGCAGCAGCGCCGCGACGCGCAGCGGGTCGACCGCGCGGTAGCCGCCGGTGCCGGGGATGCGCGGCGCGGGCAGCGTGATCCGCCGCACCCCGCTGGGCAGCATCTCGTCGTCGGACCCGCGCCCCGGCACGACCAGGGTGACCTCGTGGCCGCAGGCGACATAGCCCGCGCCCAGGTGGTGCAGCGCGGTGCGCAGTCCCCCCGACCGTGGTCCGTAGAAGTTGGCGAGCTGCACGATGCGCATGGCTCAGGCCGCCTTCGACCTTCTTCCCACGGTGACCTCGTGGTAGTGGCCGAGCAGTTCCTCGCACACCGCGCCCCAGGTGCGGCTGAGCACGTCCGCGCGCCCGGCCGCGCCCATCCTGCGGCGCAGCAGCGCGTCGGTGAGCCGGTCGACCGTCGGGCGAAGCCGCGCGGCGAACTGGTCCGGGTCGAGCAGGAACCCGGTGCGGCCGTGGTCGACGAGGTCGCGCGGTCCGCCCGCGTCCGGCGCGATCACCGGCACCCCGGACGCCATGGCCTCCTGCACGGCCTGGCAGAACGTCTCGTGCGGGCCGGTGTGCACGAACACGTCGAGGCTCGCGTAGGCCGCGGCCAGGTCCGCGCCGCCGCGGAAGCCGAGGAACGCCGCACCGGGCAGCCGCGCGCGCAGCGGGTCCGCGTCCGGGCCGTCGCCGACGACGACCACCCGCACCCCGGGCAGGTCGTTGAGCGCGGCCAAGTGCCCGACGCGTTTCTCCGGGGCCAGGCGGCCGACGTAGCCGACGAGCAGTTCGCCGTTGGGCGCGAGCCGGGCGCGCAGGTCCCGGTCGACGTGCTCGGGGGCGAACCGGCGGGTGTCCACGCCCCGGCCCCAGCGGTGCACCCGGGGGATGCCGCGCTCGGTCAGGTCGCGCACCGCCGCCGTCGACGGGGCCAGGGTCCGGTCGGCGTTCGCGTGCAGGCGGCGGATCCACCGCCACGCCGCGCGGGAGCCGCGGCTGAGCCCGTACGCGGCGGCGAACCCGGCCACGTCGGTCTGGTACACCGCGACCGTCGGCACGCCGAGGCGTCTGGCCGCCCACAGCCCGCCAGCGCCGAGCACGAAGGGCGAGGCCAGGTGCACCACGTCCGGGTCGAACTCGGCGAGGTCGGTGAGGATCTTCGGCGTCGGCACGCCGATGGGCAGGGACGTGATCACGGGCACGTCGACCGCCCGCACGCGGCGGACTTCCGCGTCGAGGTAGCGGTCGGGCCCGGCACCGGGGGCGATGACCATCGCCTGGTGCCCGCGCTGGTTGAGGTGTTCGAGCACCCGCAGGACGGAGTTGGTGACGCCGTTCACCTGCGGCAGGAAGCTCTCGGTGACGATCGCGACGCGCACACCAGGACCGTCGCACCCCAGTCCTGCCCTCCGGTGGACCGCCGCGTGACAAGGCGGCGAACGACACCGGAACTCCCGGGTGGGTACCGCCGGAGTGACCAACCTTGGCTTTACGTGTCACCGGAAGTCACCTCGGTGTCGCGCAACGGCCACACGGTGTGGTCACTCTAGGTTGGCATGACGCTCTTGTCCTCCCGTTCCCGAAAGCCGGTGGAGCCTGGACTGCTGTCCCGGGCCCTGGAGGTCGCGGGCCGCCTGGCCAACGACGCGACCGATGTGATCACCGCGACCGCGGGGCGCGGGGCGAGGCCGGGGGTCACCGACTCCCCTTTCGACTGGGTCACCGACACCGACCGAACCCTGGAGCGGCACACGCGCCGCGTGCTGACCGCCGAGTTCCCCGGCATCCCGGTCGTCGGCGAGGAGTTCGGCGCCGACGTCGGCTCCGACGAGTCGGAGTACCGCTGGGTGGTGGACCCGGTGGACGGCTCGGCCAACTACGTCGCCGGGGTCCCCTGGTGCGCCTACAGCCTCGCGCTGGTCGACACCGAGGGCCCGGTTGTCGGCGTGGTGGCCGACCCGTTCCGGGGCCAGATCTACGCGGCCGCCCGCGACCGGGGCGCGCGGGCCAACGGCGTGCGGATGTCGCTCACCGACCGCACGACGACGGCGGGCGCGATCGTGTGCACCGAACTGGCGCGCAACGGCCCCTGGCCGGGAATGGGCGGCTTCATCGAGCGGGCCGCGGCCGCGCAGGCGGGCGTGCGGGTCCTGGGGTCGGCCGCGCTGGCGGTCGCCCAGGTCGCGCTGGGCCACGCCGCGGCGGCTGTGCTGCACAGCTACCACGAGTGGGACGTCGCCGGGGCGGTCGCGCTGGCCCTGGAGTCGGGGGCGGCGGTGCTGGACAGACGGGGCGAGGACGCGCCGCTGCCGGTGGACGGCCTGCTGGTCGCGGCGCCGGGCGTGGCTGAGCAGGTACTCGGATGGTGGCAAGAAACGGCGACCTGACCCCGCGGCGGCGCCGGATTCGGGATGCTGTTCTTTTGCCCGGATTCGACGGAGGCGTCATGGGGAACACTCGCTCGTCCGATGGCACGGTGATCGCTTACGAGTGCTTGGGCTCGGGGCCCGCGCTGGTGCTGGTCGGCGGTGCGTTCAGCGATCGTGATTCGGCCCGGCCGCTGGCTGGGCTGCTCGCTTCGGGGTTTTCGGTGCATATCTACGACCGGCGGGGGCGGGGTGGGAGCGGGGACACTCCGCCGTATGCGGTGGAGCGTGAGATCGAGGACTTGGCCGCGGTGATCGCTGCCGCTGGTTCGGCTTCTGTGTTCGGGATGTCCTCTGGGGGGATTTTGAGCCTCAGGGCAGCGGCACACGGCGTTTCGATGACGCGGATCGCGGTGTATGAGCCGCCGTTCAGTGCTACGGCTTCTGTGCCTGCCGGGTTTGCGGCTGAGCAGAGGGCGCGGATCGCTGAGGGGCGGCGGGAAGAGGCGGTTGAGGCGTTTCTGGCCGCGCTGGATATGTCACCTGAGGTGATCGCCGCGATTCGGGATGGGTTGGGGTGGGGGCATTTGGTGGGATTGGCGCACACACTGCCGTATGAGGCGGCGATTGTGGGGACTGGGGCCGTGCCGGACTTGAGTGGGGTTTCGGCGCCGGTGCTGGTGGTTGATGGGGCGGCTAGTCCCGCGTCGATGCGTGCCGCTGCGCGGGCGGTTGCTGACGCGTTGCCGGATGCTTCGGCGGTTGGGTTGCCCGGGCAGACGCATAATGTGGATGTCGGTGTGCTTGCGCCTGTGTTGCGCGACTTCTTCGCCTGACTGTGCGGGGTTGGCTCGATGGGGTGGACGTAGGTTCAGCTTGCACTGGGGCAGGTTCCACAACGGACTTATTTCTTTTCTTTTTCCTTCTCCTTCTCTTTGCTTGTCATGGGGTGTGGGCCAGGTGGGTTGCGGTGGCTCGGGCTTCCGCCGCTGTGTCGGCTCGGAGGACTGCGGCCGCTATTTCTCGGCAGTCGTCGATTGTGTGGGTGGCCAGGGCTGTGCGGACGTCTGGGACGCTTACGGGGGCCATGGACAGGGAGTCGATGCCTAGGCCTGTCAGGACGAGGGCCAGTAGGGGGTCGCTGGCTGCTTCTCCGCAGACGCCGATGGGTTTGGCGGTGGCTTGGCCTGCTCGGGCGGTGAAGGCGATCAGGTCCAGCAGGGCGGGTTGCCACGGGTCCAGCAGTGGGGCCAGGGCGCCTAGTTGGCGGTCTGCGGCGAAGGTGTATTGGGCCAGGTCGTTTGTGCCCAGGCTGACGAAGTCCACTTCGGACAGTATGGCCGCCGCGCGGAGGGCGGCGGCGGGGATTTCGATCATCACGCCCACCTTGGCGATGCCGTGCCGCCTTGCGGTGGTGGCGAAGTCGGCGGCTTCGGCGGCGGTGGCGACCATGGGGGCCATCACCCAGGGGGTGGCGCCCGCGTCCGCGGCGGCTAGGGCCAGGGCCTCCAGTTGGTCGCGGAGGAGGTCCGGGCGGCGCCATGCGGTGCGGAGGCCGCGGACGCCGAGGGCCGGGTTGTCCTCTGGGTCGGGGCAGGCGTAGGGGACGGGCTTGTCCGCGCCCGCGTCCAGGGTGCGGACTACTACTTTCCTGCCGTGCAAGGGTTCCAGGACTCGGCGGTAGACGCGGCGTTGTTCTTCGATGGTGGGGGCTTCGGCTCGGTCCAGGAACAAGAACTCAGTGCGGAACAGGCCCACGCCTTCGAGGTCGAGGGCCGCCGCGGCTTCCGCGTCGGCCGGGCCGCCGACGTTGGCCAGGAGGGCTATGGGATGGCCGTCGGCGGTGCGGCCGGGACCGCGTTGGGTCGCGCGGGCTGCCCGGGCGGTGCGGCGGGCGGCCACGTCGTCCACCTCCGACTGGGTTGGGTCGGTGACTACCGTGCCGTTGCTGCCATCCACCACCAAGGGCTGTCCGTCCACAAAGGAGCAGGCGACGGGGCACGCGACCACGGCGGGAATGCCCAGGGACTTGGCCAGGATGGCGGTGTGGCTGGTGGGGCCGCCGCGTTCGGTGACGACGGCCAAGACGACGGCCGGGTCCAGCAGCGCCGTGTCGGCGGGGGCCAGGTCCTCGGCGACCAGCACGTACGGGTGGCCGGGGGCGGGGAGGCCGGGCATGGGGAGGCCGAGCAGGTAGGCCACCGCACGGTCGCGGATGTCGTCCAAATCGGCGACGCGTTCGGCCATGTAGGGCCCTGCGTTGGCGAGTAGCTCGCGGTATCCGGCGATGGCGCGGTCGACGGCCCACGCCGCGGGCACGCCCGCGTCGACCAGGTCTCGGACGTTCCCGGCGAGGGCTGGGTCGCGGGCCATCATGGCGGCGGCGGTCAGCACCTCGGCGGCTTCCGGGCCCGCCAGTTTCGCGCGCCGCTCCAGTTCGGCCGCGGTTTCCGCCAAGGCGGTGCGGGCGCGGTCGCGGTCGTTTTCGCCGACGGGTGGGACGGTGGTGGGGAGGCGGGGCGGCTGCCCCAGGCGGGCGGCCGGGCCGGTCGCCACGCCGGGGCTGACGCCGATGCCGCGGTGGACCCTGTGTCCGGGGGTGCTCATGCCGTCACCGCCCTGGTCTCGTGCGTTCGCGGGCCCGCGCACTGTGTCCGTGATTCGCTCATGCGTCGTGGTCCACTTCCAGCAGGGCCGCCAGTTCGGCCAGAGCGGCTTCGGCGCCCTCGCCCTCGGCGGCCAGCACGACCTCGTCGCCGCCGCGGGCGTCGAGGCCGAGCACGGACAGGATGCTGCGGGCGTCCACCGGGTCGCGGCCGTCCTTGGCGATGGTCACCGGGACCGGTTGCTCGGCCGCGGCCCGCACGAACAGTCCCGCTGGCCGCGCGTGCAGGCCCACCGCGGACGCGATCTTCACTCGGCGCTCGGACATGGCTGGTGCCTCTCTGGTGGGGCTAGGCGGCGGCCGGGGTGGCCGTCGTGGGGACGGGGTCGGTCGGGTTCTCGGTGCGGCCGATGGACTTGGCGGCCAGCACGCTGACGGCGGCGATCACCATGCCGACGGCGATGGCGAGCAGCACCAGCAGCGGCTTGCCGATCAGGCCGACGACCCAGATTCCGCCGTGCGGGGCCAGGGACGTCGCGCCGACGGCCATGGTCAGGCCGCCGGTGGCGGCGCTGCCGAGCATGATCGACGGGATGACCCGCAGCGGGTCGGCCGCGGCGAACGGGATGGCGCCCTCGGTGATGAACGACGCGCCGAGCAGCCAGCCCGCCTCCCCCGCCTTGCGTTCGGCGTCGGTGAACAGCCTGCGCCGCAAGGCGGTCGCGAGCGCGAGGCCCAGCGGCGGGACCATGCCCGCTGCCATCACCGCCGCCATCGCCGCGGACGGCGTGCCGGAAGCCAGGGTGCCGACGGCGAAGGTGTAGGCGACCTTGTTGACCGGGCCGCCCATGTCGAAGGCCATCATCGCGCCCAGCAGCAGCCCGAGGCCGACCGCGCCCGCGCCGGTCATGCCGGTGAGCCAGTTCGTCAAACCGGTCTGCACGGCGGCGACCGGGGAGCCGATGACCAGCAGCATGATCACGCCGACCACCGCGGTGGAGACCAGCGGGATGATCACCACGGGCATCACGGCCTGCAGCGCGCGCGGCAGGCTGACCCGGGTCAGCGCGTAGGCGACGCCACCGGCGAGCAGGCCCGCGAGCAGGCCGCCGAGGAAGCCCGCGCCGGTCGCGGTGGCGAGCAGGCCGCCGACGACGCCGGGCACCAGGCCGGGCCGGTCGGCGATGCCGAAGGCGATGAACCCGGCCAGGATCGGGACCAGCATGGAGAACGCGACCGCGCCGATCTTGAACAGCACCCCCGGCACGCCCGCGGTGGCCAGCAGCTGCGACAGGTCGGTCACGCCTGCGTAGGTGACGCCGCCGAATGTGCCGCCGTTGACCTTCGAGGCGACTTCGGCGCCGCCGAACAGGAACGCCAGCGCGATCAGCAGCCCGCCCGCGGCGACGAACGGGATCATGTAGCTCACCCCGGTCATCAGCCACTGCCGCAGCCGCGTTCCGACACCGGCGCTTTCGTCCACTTTGGACACCAGGACCGGTGCGGGCGCCGCGTCCGTGTCGGCCCGGTCCACGGCTTGCGCGATCAGTTCGGCCGGGTTGTTGATGGCCTGCTTGACCCCCGCCTGCACCAAGGGCTTGCCCGCGAACCGGTCGCGGTCGCGGACCTCGACGTCCGCGGCGAAGATCACCGCGCGGGCGGCGGCGATGTCCTGCGGCGACAACGGGTCCATGCCCGCGGACCCCTGGGTTTCCACGAGTAACTCGTGGCCCGCGGCTTCGGCGGCCTGCTCCAGGGCTTCCGCGGCCATGTAGGTGTGCGCGATCCCGGTCGGGCACGAGGTGACGGCTACGAGCTTCATCGGTCGATCACTTCCTCGGTGACAAGCTTGACGACCGCGGCGGCGTCGGCCGCGGTGGCGAGAGCGTCCTTGAAGGACTGGTGGACGAGCCTGCGGGCGAGCGCGGCGAGGATCTTCATGTGCTCGCCGCCCGCCCCGTCCGGCGCGGCGATCAGGAAGATCAGCCGCGCGGGCCCGTCCGGCGCGCCCCAGTCGACACCGTCGGCGCTGCGGGCGAAGGCCAGCGACGGCTCGGCGACGGCGGCCGAGCGGGCGTGCGGGATGCCGATGCCGCCTTCGAGCCCGGTGGGCATCTGCGCCTCCCGGGCGGTGACGTCGGCGAGGAACGCCTCGACGTCGGTGACCCGGCCTGCGGCGGCGAGCCGTTCGGCGAGCGCGCGGGTGACCTCGGCGCGGTCTTTCGCGGCCAGGTCCAGCAGAACGAGGTCTTCGGTGATGAGCGGCATTGGCATCTCCGTGGGTTTCAGTCAGCTGTCACTGAGGGCGGTGGCGGGGTCGAAGGCGGGCGAGCAGCGCACGGCGGCGCGGTCGAGTTCGGTCGGCGTGGGCATCCGGCTGCCGGGCAGGCTCGCGGCGGCGGCGCCCCAGGCGACGGCGGCGGCCAGCGCGTCCGGGCCGACGCGGCCCGCGGCGAGGAAGCCCGCGAGCAGGGCGTCGCCCGCGCCGACGGTGCTGCGGGTCTCGGCGACGGCGCCGTGGGCGTGCCAGGCGCCCTCGGCGGTGAGCAGCAGCGCGCCCTCGGCGCCGACGCTGGCGACCACGGCGGGGACGCCGCCGTCGAGGACCTGGCGGGCGGCGGCGAGGACGTCGCCGAGGGTGCGGACGGCGCGGCCGGTCAGGTCGGCCAGTTCCTCGCGGTTGGGTTTGATCAGGTCGGGGCGGGCGGGCAGGGCGGCGCGCAGCGCGGCGCCGCTGCTGTCGACGGCGACCCGCACGCCTTTCGCGCGCAGGCGGGTGGTCAGTTCGGCGTAGAAGTCGACCGGGACCCCGGGCGGGAGGCTGCCGCAGAGCACCACCCAGTCGGCGCCTTCCGCCGCGTCGAGGGTGGCCGCGGCGAGGCGGGCGGACTCACCAGCGCTGAGCCGGGGGCCGGGCTCGTTGAGCTTGGTCGTGGTGCCGTCCGCCTCGGCGATGGTGATGTTGGACCGCACCGCCCCGGCGATCGGCACCTCCACCACGGTGATGCCCGCGGCGGCCAGCAGCGCGGTGAGCTGCAGCCCTTCCGCGCCGCCGGTCGGCAGGACGGCGGTGGCCCGGTGCCCGTTGGCGGCGAGCGCGCGGGCCACGTTGACCCCCTTGCCGCCCGCGTCGAGCAGCGCGGAGCGGGCGCGCAGGACGGCGCCGCGGCGCAGGCCGTCGATCTCGACGGTCCGGTCGACGCTCGGGTTGGCGGTGACGGTGACGATCATGCCCGCACCACCGTCGGCCCGGCCGCCTCGAACTCGGCGGCTTCGTCCGCGTCGAGACCGTCGTCGGTGACGATGGTGTCGACCTGCTCAAGCGTGGCGAAGCGGGCGAAGCACTCGGTGCCGGCTTTGGACGAGTCGACCAGCGCCACCACCCGGCGGCCCGCGGCGACCATGGCCCGCTTGACGGCGGCCTCGGCCTGGTCCGGGGTGCTCAGGCCGCGCCCGCTCAGCCCGTTGGCGCCGAGGAACGCCACGTCGACGTAGAGGTCGCGCAGGGTGTCCAGGGCCCAGGCGTCGACCCCGGCGAGGGTCTTGCCGCGCACCCGCCCGCCCAGCACGAGGACGTTGACCCCGCGGGTGGCGAGCGTGGTGGCGATCGGGAGGGCGTTGGTGACCACGGTGAGGTCGCGGTCAGCGGGGAGCAGATCGGCCAGCCGCGCGGTGGTGGTGCCCGCGTCCAGCAGGATCACACCCTCCGCGGGCAACTCGGCCAGCGCGGCTTTCGCGATCCGCTGCTTCTCGGCGGTCGCCTCAGCGTCGCGGGCGGCCAACTCCGGCTCGAACCGCAGCCGCTCGATGGGAATCGCGCCCCCGTGCACCCGCCGCAGCACCCCCCGCTTCTCCAGGGCGTCGAGGTCCCTGCGCACGGTCTCGGTGGTGACCCCCAGGTCCTCTGCCAACACGGCGACCTCGACCCGCCCCGCCTCCCGGGCCCGCTCGGCGATGAGCTGCTGACGTTCCGCCGCGTACATGGCTTGAGGTTCCCTTCGTTTCACTGTGGTTTCATCTTTGTACGTCTTTGTTTCAGTGGGGTCAAGGGTTACCAACGGGTAAACTCAGAAACCTCGGCGACCGGGCCTCCTGGTGCCCTGTCCGGGCAAAGATGGCGGAGTCCGGCATAGTCGGTGGTCAGGTTGACTACCGGCAGAATGCCCCCGTGCCTGAGCTGGATCTTGTCCCTGGGGGCGCGCAGGCCGCGGTCCTCGACGGCCCTCGAACAGACACTGCGCCTGCACCAGCACCAGCCCGGCACACTGGTAGCGCTCGCCTGCTACCCATACGAACGCAGCGGCGGCGCGATCGAATGGTCCGGCCAGAACCAGCGCCGTCGTCCTACCTGGACATCGCCGCCGAACCCGTCAACTGGCCGACATCACCCGGTCCACGAACGCCACCAGGCACCCGGCCACGACTTCCTCACGAGCGCCGGGACTACCACCGTGCCCTCACCAACCCACTCCGGCCTGCCAGCACTGCTGTCACCGAGCGTCTTCTCCACAGTGATGACCCGCTGCCGTTTCCCGGAAGGCCGTCAATGCCGAATCAGGCCGCCGACCGTCACGGGAGAGACGTGGCCGGTCGCCGGAAGCGTCCGCGCCAGGGCAAGACCGACGTCGACGAGCGACGATCGGCACAGACCGGCGACATCCGATATCGACGTCCAGACCGACTCAGCGGTCTCGCCGTTCTGCTCTGGCCGCAAGACGCCACCAGTAATCCGGACCTGGTAAAAGACGCCGACGTTCTGGTGCTCCATCCCCGACCGCGCCTCGGCGGCGGGAATCACCCTTGAGTCCACGCCCAACAGGCGTTCGACCACCGCCTCGCAGCCCGTCTCCTCGGCGACCTCCCGGACCACCGCGTCGAACGGATCCTCGGCCTGCTCGACCTTGCCGCCCGGAAGAGTCCAGTTCGTGTCTCCCGTCGGCGAGACACAACGGGCGAGCAGCACACGCCCGTCCTCGATGCACACGGCATATGCCGCCAGCCGGAAACTCATCCGCGCACCGCCCGCGCCGCAGGCCGACGTCCGGGCAGCCGGGGGAACGGTCCGCGACGGATATAGCGCCACTGCGAGACGAACACGACGATGGTCAACACGAGAGTCAGCGAGCCCCAGAACAGGAACGCCGTCCAGTCGTCGAGCAGGAACACCCCCGCGACGATCGCGAACACCAGGAACGTCCCACCGGTCAGCACTCCCCGCCAGGTCAACCGCTTGAGGTCATCCATCCGCTCGCGCTGCTCGTCGTCCATCTCGCGCTTCCCCACACATCAACTTTCCCACACACCAAGCGGGACGCAGGACGACAGAACATGCGAAAAGGGGCAGGCCCATCACCGAAAGTGATGGGCCTGCCCCTTCGCCGGTCGCGTCAGGCCAGCCTCAGCCGCCGCCTCTTGCGCTTGTCCGCGGCGCCTGCCTGCCGCTGGCCTGGCACCGGGATGTGCTTGGCGTGGAACTCCCGATGGGTGTCCGGGTCGGCGACCAGGAGACCGCAGTCCGGGCAGGCGCTGGGTGGCGCGACCACGCTGGCGTCGGCCCGGCCGCCTGCCGGGGGTTCAAGGGGATCGATCAGGTCTTTGACGGCGACCCAGCGGGGCAGCCACTCGCCGCGGACGGTGTCCTCGGACAGTCGGCAGCCCTGGACGAGCAGGGCCTCGGCGACCGCCCAGGACGGCAGCGTCTTGCCCTCGAACGCCCGGTGCAGGGTCGAGAACGATGTGCTGTGGCCCATCCTGCGCACCAGCTGACGCAGCGGAAGGTCACCGGCGTCGCGGCGGGCGCGGCGCAACTGGTAGGCGAAGTCGGCGATCGCGGCGGCCAAGTCCTGGTTGGGGTGTGGCATCGGAGTCCTCCCTGTCCGCCTCGTGGGGCCCCAAAGGGACCCCACGAGGCTTGACTGGCCCTACAGCTGAGCCCGCACGGCCGGCGGGTCGGACGGCGGAGTGCTGCCGCCCGGCCCGCCGAAGAGGCGAACCGCGACCTCGGCCGCGACGAGGCAGGCGACGGCCGCCGCCGTTGTCGACTCGTTGAGGGTGTAGCCGGACAGCAGTGCCGCCTGCTGGGTCGCGGGACCAATGGCCCCGACGATGACAAGGAATGCCTTGAGCCTGTTACCCAAGGTCGCACCCACTCTCACTCGTACCCATTTGCGCTGGGTGTGTGGACTTTCGAGGGTTCCAACTGTCCTTCCAACACTGGCGCGCCCACTGGCATGGAACGCGGCCACTGCCCAGAATGCCAGAGCGCACACCCTCCGCGCTACACAACGATCTGGAAACTTCGATTCACCTGTCCACAATGGACAAGATACGAAACCGACTCACCCCACCCGTGAATATCTCAAGAATGAATCGACCCGATGATATCGAGCGATTTTTGCGCCATATCTTCCAGGTCTTGAAATAGCGAAAGGCTCCCCGCTGCCAGACGAGGAGCCTTCCTTATCCCGATACCACACACCCAGCGCAAAGTGAGCAGAGTCTCGGGAGACTAAGGGGAATGAGAAGAATCCGCTGAACCGCGGGAGGCGCGCCACGGCCTGCCTCGCTGCCAACCGAATGGCCTGTGGCTTGCGCGGTGACTAACCATGATCACATCGCCGACGGGCGAAGGCCCGAGTCCGGATAAACGACGCGGCGAACGAGCTTGCGGGACGGGGCACGGCGGCGAGTTCGGCACGCGGCGCCGGTCCGCCGCCCACGGCGACCAGGCCACGGCTTCGGTGCGCCCAACTACCGGCCACCGGAACGGCGACACCCGCGTCGACCTGCGACAAGGCCGCTCCGACCCGAGTGCGGCCCGCGTCGGGCAGCCGGACGATCCGCGTCCGGGCCGGGTGCGCAGGCCATCGCCGGGATCGCGGGTTCGCCCTGGCCCACGGGGACGAGCGCGCCGGTCGCCCGCTGGCCGTGCCCGGCGGGAAGGCCGCGAGGGCGGTGAGCACGGCGCAGCCGGCCAACGCCACAACGAGCGCAACCATGCTTCCCCCCTTTGCCGCCGCATCCGCCAGAAGGCACACTTCTGACTATCCTAGTCGCTCCGGTGGATCAGCGGCCCGATGGCGCGTCACCACGTAAGCCATGGAAGCCCCGCCGCGACCGGCACGCAAGCCGCGGCGGGGAATTGGAACGAAACGGGGACAACATGAAACGGGATGAAACAGTGTGAAACACATCTGCTCTTGTCCTCGGCGCGCAGGCGTGCTGGCGTTTCTACCGCCCGCGGCGTATGCGCTCGCGCGGGCACCATCAGCACGGCCGCCTTCCGCTAGCCCACCCGGAGCGCGCGTCCCGGCCAAGCGGCAACCTCGACGCCGATTCACGGTAAAGCAGAGAATTGTTTCCGGCGAACATACTAATGGTAGGCCACCACTTCATCTTCCCCCGATGCGCTCGTTCCCATCGCCGCACACGGCTATTTCAAGCCCATTTCTTCAACTGAAGCAGGCATATTTGAAGCCCGATTCTCCCGAAATGGGCGTCAGGCGTCGTAGTCGATGGTGACCGTGTCCGTGGCCGGGAGGCCCTGGCAGGTGAGGACGAACCCGGCGGCGACCTCGTCGCGTTCCAGGGCGTAGTTGCGGCGCATGGCGACGCGGCCCGCGGTGACCTTGGCGCGGCAGGTGCCGCAGACGCCGCCCTTGCAGGCGAAGGGGAGGTCGGCGCGGACGCGCTGGGCGGCGTCGAGGATGGGCGCGTCGAAGGGGAGGGCCAGGGTGGTCGCGCGGCCGTCGAGTTGGATGGTGACGGCTGCGGTGGGGCCGTCGGCCAGGGTGTCGTCTGGGCGTTTGGGCTCGGGAGGCGGCTCGGCCACGTAGAACAGCTCGCGGTGCACGTTCTCCGGGGGAACGCCCCGTTCGGCCAGCAGGGCGTTGGCGTCCTGGATCAGGCCGAACGGGCCGCACAGCCACCACTGATCGACCTCGGCCGCGGGCACCACGCGGTCGAACAGGGCGGCGAGGCGTTCGGCGTCGAGGCGGCCGGAGAACAGGTCGACCTCGCTGGGCTCGCGTGAGAGGACGTGGATCAGGTGCAGGCGGGCCGGGTGGCGGTCCTTGAGGTCGGCCAGTTCCTCGGCGAACATCACGGTGTCCGAGCGGCGGTTGCCGTAGAGCAGGGTGACGCGGGTGTCGGGCTCGGTCAGCACCGTTGCCGCGATGGACAGCACGGGCGTGATCCCGGAACCGGCGGCGATGAAGCAGTGGTGCCGCCCCGGCACCCGGCCAGGGGTGAAGTTCCCCTGCGGGGTAAGGACTTCCAGCGTGTCACCGGGTTTGAGCGAGTCGACGATCCGGGTGGAGAACAGGCCGCCCTCGACGCGCCGGACGCCGATGCGCGGGGCGGCGCCGACCGGCGCGCAGATCGAGTACGAGCGGCGTTCCTCGCGGCCGTCGACGTCCTGGCGCAGCGTCAGGTACTGCCCGGCGCGGAAGTCGTACTCCCCGGCCAGGTCCTCCGGCACCGCGAAGGTGACCGCGACGGCGTCCTCGCAGAGCCGGTCGACGCGGGCGACCGGGAGCGGGTGGAACACCGGGCGCGGCACGTCAGTGTTCCTTCAGTTGCTCGAACGGCTCCCGGCAGTCCTCGCAGCGGCGCAGCGCCTTGCACGCGGTGGAGCCGAATCGGGACAGCTCGGTCGTGCGGGGCGAGCCGCAGCGCGGGCACGGCACGCGCCGAGCGGGCGGCGGCTCCAGGTTCAGCCGGACCGGGCCGACCCGGTGCGGGGGCGCGATTGCGTGCTCGGCGAGCTTGCGCAGGCCCTCGGCGCTGATCCAGTCGGTTGTCCACGCCGGGTGCAGCACGGTGCGCACCTCGACTTCCGTGTAGCCCGCCGCGGCGAGGCGGGCCCGCAGGTCGGCGCGCATCTCGTCCAGCGCGGGGCAGCCGGAGTAGGTGGGCGTGATCGTGACGGTGACCTTGCCGCCGTCTTCGCTTACCTCGCGCAGGATGCCGAGGTCGGCCAGCGTCAGCACCGGCAGCTCGGGGTCGAGCACCTGCTCGGCGATCCGCCGCGCGCTCACCACAGCGCTCCCGGCATCGACCGGGCCACGTGCTGCATCTCGGCGAGCAGGTATCCCATGGCCTCGGTGTGCACGCCGTCGCGGCCCGCTTTCCCCGCGACCGGTGCGATTTGCTCGACATCCGGCCGTTCCAGGCCCGCCGCGTCAAACACGGTGTCGAGCACACCGTCTACTTCGGACCGAAGGGTGGCCGGGTCGACCGCGGCGGCGAGCCGGGTTTCGACGGGGTGCGGGGTGAACAGCTCGTCCACGTACGGCCACACCCGCGCCAGCCCGGCGATCACGCGCTCGCGGGAGTACGCGGTGCCGCCCGCGAGCCGCAGCGTCCACTGGGCGGCGTGATCACGGTGGTAGGCCAGCTCCTTGACGCCCTTCGCGGCGACCGCGGCCAGCACCGGGTCGACGGATTCGGTGAGCCGCTGGAACAACGCGAGCCGCCAGGCCGAGAAGACCAGCAGCCGCGCGATCGTGGCGGCGAAGTCGCCGCCTTCGCCTGGGCCGCAGTCGATCTCGACCAGGCGCACGTTGCGGAACCCGCGTTCGTCGCGCAGGTACGCCAGCGCGTCCTCGTCGCGGCCCGCGCCCTCGACCTCGCCCGCGCGGGTCAGCAGCAGGCGCGCCTGGCCGAGCAGGTCGAGTGCGATGTTGGCCAAGGCGACGTCTTCTTCGAGCTCGGGCGCGCGCGAGCACCACTCGGCGAGGCGCTGGGAGTAGACCAGCGCGTCGTCGCCGAGCATGAGGCAGTAGGCGACCAGGTCGTCACGGTCCACAGAGGACGGAACCACTCGGTCCACATCGGACAGTGCGGCGGTGAACCCGGTGCCGAACGCCCAGTGCTTTTCCTCGCCCGCGTCAGCCAGGCCGTCGTAAGGGTTGCTCATAGGTGCGGCACGTCCTCGGGGATGTCGTAGAACGTGGGGTGCCGGTACACCTTGTCGCCGCTGGGGGCGAAGAACGGGTCCTTCTCGTCCGGGCTCGACGCGGTGATCGCCGACGCCCGGACCACCCAGATGCTCACGCCCTCGTTGCGCCGGGTGTAGAGGTCGCGCGCGTTGCGCAGCGCCATCTCGTCGTCGGGGGCGTGCAGCGAGCCGACGTGCACATGGTTGAGGCCGCGCTTGCCGCGCACGAAAACCTCGTACAGGGGCCAAGAAGAGCCGCTCATGCCGCCCGCTCCCGCATCGCCGCGTACGCGGCCGCCGCCTCCCGCACCCACGCGCCGTCCTCGTGCGCCTCGCGGCGGTGCGCGACGCGCTGCGCGTTACATGGCCCGTCGCCCTTGACGACCCGCCAGAACTCGGCCCAGTCGATCTCGCCGAAGTCGTAGTGGCCGCGCTCGGCGTTCCAGGCGAGCTTCGGGTCGGGCAGGGTCACGCCCAGCTTCTCGGCCTGCGGCACGGACATGTCCACGAACCGCTGCCGCAGCTCGTCGTTGGTGTGCCGCTTGATCCGCCACGCCAGGGACCGCTCGGTGTTGGCCGACTCCTCGTCGGGCGGGCCGAACATCATCAGCGCGGGCCACCACCACCGGTCGACCGCGTCCCGCACCATGTCCCGCTGCGCCCGGGTGCCGCGCATCATGGTCATCAGCAGCTCGTAGCCCTGCCGCTGGTGGAACGACTCCTCCTTGCAGATCCGGATCATCGCGCGCGCGTACGGGCCGTAGGAGGTGCGGCAGAGCGGGACCTGGTTGCAGATGGCGGCTCCGTCGACCAGCCAGCCGATGACGCCGACGTCGGCGAAGGTCAGCGTGGGGTAGTTGAAGATCGAGGAGTACTTCTGGCGGCCCTCGACCAGCCGGGCGGTGAGGTCGTCGCGGTCCGCGCCGAGCGTCTCGGCGGCGGCGTAGAGGTAGAGGCCGTGGCCCGCCTCGTCCTGCACCTTGGCCAACAGGATCGCCTTGCGCCGCAGCGACGGGGCGCGGCTGATCCAGTCGCCCTCCGGCTGCATCCCGATGATCTCGGAGTGCGCGTGCTGCGCGATCTGGCGGACCAGCGTCTTGCGGTAGCCCTCGGGCATCCAGTCGCGCGGCTCGATCCGGTGGTCGGCGGCGACAACGCGTTCAAACTCGCGTTCCAGGTCCACGACCCGATGTTACACCTGAACGCCGATTTCGCCGGGAAGTGTCACACCCGCGGCCTGCGTGGCCGCCAGCGGCGCAGGTGCAGCGGGCCGCGCCTGCGCAGCGCGTAGACGAGCCCGACGACAACGGCCCAGACGGCAAGCAGGGTCGTGCTCACCGGCAGGATCGTGAGCGCCGCCCCCCGCCCGGCGACCCGCACCAGGTCCGGGTCGCGCTGGTCGTACTCGACCCGCACGACCTGCCCCTCCGCCAGCGCCTCCGGGTACAGCACGCCGACCGACGGCACGTGCTCGGCGCCGTCGGGGGTCTGGAAGCGGACCAGGGTCCGGTTGAACGCCACGCTCACCACGTCGGCGTCAGCGCGGCCGGTGTGCTGCTCGATGGCGGTGTCCTCGGTGAACGCGGCCACGACGAGCAGCACTCCCAGCGCCGTCAGCACGGCGGCCACCGCGATCGCCACGAGGGCCGTCACGCTGCGCGCCCGCTCCGAGCGGCCAAGCCTGTGCTCGTCCACACCGGGAGCCTATCCGGGTCACCACACGTGATCGGGCGGCTTCGGTCAGCGCACGGCGTCGGCGACCGCGCCGCGCAGCCGGGCGTGCAGGTCGCGCAGGCCTGCCCGGTCGGCGCGGACCTCCACCACCCGCAGGCCGGGGGCCGGGGCGAGAGCCGCGCGCAGTTCGCTGGCCGAGTCCGCGCGGGTGTGCGGGACGCGGTAGGCGGCGCAGAGGGCGCCGAGGTCGACGCCGTGCGGGGTGCCGAACACCCGCTCGAACCCTGCCTTGTGCTCGGCGGCGCCCTGCTCCAGCAGCGAGAAGATGCCGCCGCCGTCGTCGTTGAGCACGACCGCGGTGAGGTCCGGCCGCCGCTCCCGCGGGCCGATGAGCATGGCGTTCGCGTCGTGCAGGAACGTCAGGTCGCCCATCAGCGCGTACGTGGGCGCCACGCCGCCGACCGCGACGCCCGCGGCGGTCGACAGGTTGCCGTCGATGCCCGCGACGCCCCGGTTGGCGTGGATCGCGACGTCGGCGCGGTGCGCGGCGACCAGGTCGACGTCGCGGACCGGGTTGGACGAGCCGA
Source organism: Actinokineospora iranica (assembly GCF_900101685.1). Classification (GTDB taxonomy): domain Bacteria; phylum Actinomycetota; class Actinomycetes; order Mycobacteriales; family Pseudonocardiaceae; genus Actinokineospora; species Actinokineospora iranica. Next base: position 60,838 of record NZ_FMZZ01000011.1, on the reverse strand, counting down.
GGAACAGCGTGGCGTGCGGCGGCAGCGCCGCCAGCAGCTCGCGGGCCACGTGCAGACCGGTCGGCCACGGCTCGCGGGCGAGCAGGCCCTCCACCGCGCCCACCGCGGCGTCCTCCGCGTCGTGCCACCGCGCGAGCCAGCCCGGGTCGTGGCCTTCGACATGGGCGAGGTCGTCCTGGTCGAGCCAGCCGCGCACGTGGGTGGCGACGTACTGCGGGTCGGTCCACTGCGGGTGGTCGCCGATGCCGTAGACCGGCACCCGGTCCATCAGGCCGCGCACCCCCCGCGAGAGCGTCGGACGACCCACGACGACCACGGCGTCCGGCCGGAGCCGGTCGGGCAGCGACCCGCCGCCGAGCAGCAGCGGCCCGCAGCGCAGCACCGGCGCCCCGCCCGCGATGGCCGACGCCGCGCCCACCGGCTCGGCGATCACCGGCCACCCCGCCTTCGCCGCCACCCCCGCCGCCGACGCCGCGCGCCCGGCGTCGCCGCTGCCGACGACCATGAGCGTCCGCGCGGGCAGCGGAAAGTCGACCCGGTTGCCCGGCACTGACCGAGCGGCCGAGGACGTCGTCCAACGCAAACCGTTAGGCCTACCGTCGAGCGTGTCCGGCCACTGATCGGCGAACGTCGGCACTAACGGCTCCCGGAAAGGAATGTTGAGCTGCACCGGCCGCCCCGTCTCCGCGCGGGCGACCCCCCGGCAGACCAGGCCGCGCCACACCGGGTTCAACCCCGCCCGCCGCTCGGCCACCGGGAAGTCCACCGCGACCGCGGCGCTGCCGAAGATGTTGCGCTGGTCGATGGTCTGGTTCGCCCCCGTCCCATGCAGCTCCGGCGGCCGGTCGGCGGTGATCAGCAGCAGCCCGACCCCCGAGTGGTGCGCCTCCAGGACACTCGGGTGCAGGTTCGCCACCGCGGTGCCGGAGGTGCACACCACCGCCGCGGGCCGCCCCGAGGCCCGCCCCAGCCCCAGCGCGAAAAACCCCGCCGACCGCTCATCGATCCGGACGTGCAGCTCCACCCGCCCCGCCCCCGCCGCTGCGTGCAGCGCGAACGCCAGCGGCGCGTCCCGCGACCCAGGGCACAGGACCACGTGCCGCACGTCGTTGCGGACCAGCTCGTCGACCACCACGGTGGCCATCGCGGTGGACGGGTTCACAGCGCTCCCACTTCCCGGGCCCGCGCTCGCGCGCCCCGACAGGACTGCCCACTCTCGCGGACCGGCAATGAGTGACCCAGCACACGGCGAGGGCCTACCGTCCGACCAGGCTCTTCCCACACTCGACCCCGACGGCACGCCCTGACCGGCCCGGAGCGCTGTCCAACCGTTGACGCGCGCGCGAGAAGGCTTCGGGGCGTGGGCGAGTTCCTGGCCCGAAGGCGACCCTCGGGGCAGCGCGGGAGTAAGCCGGTCACGGTGCGAACGGCCGGGGAGACGAGTCGTCGGCGCGGTGGCGGAACAGGACGCGGGCGCGCAGCCCCCACCGGGCGATCGACCGGCCCGCCGGGGTGAGGCCGACGCGGCGGGCGGTCCAGTCCGCGTCCAAGGCGTCGAGGACGCGCAGGCGGCGCAGGAACCAGCCGCCCACCTCGGCGGCGTGGGTCGGGCCGTAGTCGGTGCCGTCGGTGCTGGACCAGCCCTCCTCGGCCAGGACGTAGGCCACCTTCTCGAAGATCCGGCTCGGCGCCATCCGGTCCTCCAGCAGCAGCGCCGCCAGCACGACCTCCTCGATGACGCCCAGCGCCGTGCGGTCCAGCGACATCAGCCGTTCGCCGACGGTCATCAGCAGCGTGTCCTGGTCGTCCACCAGGGCGGCGCCTCGGCTGGTCAGCTGGAGCCGGGTGCCGTTGCGGACGGTGAGGCCGAAGTCGGTGGCCATCTCGCGGAGAAGCTTGACCGGCGGCCACTGCGACTCACTGCGGCCCAGGATGACCAGCTCGCGGCAGGTGGGCATCAGCTCCGCCAGCGCCGTGACCAGCGCGGTGGGCAGATACCCGCTGCCGGTCAGCCGCGCCCCGGCGCCCCGGCACTCGGACAGCAGGAAAGTCAGCGCGGGCAGCTCGGCGCCGTCGCTTTCCGGCGCGCGCCGCACCTCGGGGCGCAGCCGCACCATCAGCTCGCGCCGGGTCTGGCTGCCCTGGCCACGGGTCCAGGCGTCGAGACGCTCGTCGAGGAGCTTGACGAACCAGGTGTCGTCGCCGTCGGCCTCGGGGCTGGTCAGCAGCCGCATCACCAGGCCGACCCGCAGTTCCTCGCCGCTGCCGTCCGCGGGCAGCGTCCCGGCTTCGACGGCCTCCTCCAACAGCCTGCCCGCGGCGGCGTGCAGCGCGGACTCGACCGGCCCTCCGCGGTCGGACCACGTCAGGATCGGGGTGTCCGGCGGCAGGACCCCGGACGCGCGCCACGCCGCCGCGACCAGTTCCCGGTGCCGCCGCTCGTCGCCCGCGGCGTCGAGGATCTCGTGCGTGGTCCGCGCGCGGCAGAGCCGGGCGTAGGCGGTGTGGCCGAGCAGGTCGAGCAGCTCGGCGAAGGACTCGCAGGTCTCGTGCAGGTCGTCGAACGCGCCCTCGCCCGCCGGGCTGGCGTGCGCCTGCGGGAGCGTGCTCCACACCATCTGCTGCACGTCGTAGCGGGTGACCTTGGTCGGATGGGCGGCCGTCGAGCGCATCACATGCCACAGGGCGTGCGCGTGCTTCGCCGCGGTGTCGTCCCGCGCGCGAATGACCTCCAAGGCCGAATCCAGGTCGTGCACGGACTTAGCTTTACACGCCGACCCCGAACCCCGCGAACGACTGTCCACAGCCTCGCCGGCATGCTCCCCGACGTGGCTGATCGCGAGGTTTCCGAGCTGTTCGACCCGGCGCAGTGGCGCGAGATCGACGGGTTCGACTTCACCGACATCACCTACCACCGCGCCGTGGACACCGGGGCTGTGCGCATCGCGTTCGACCGGCCGGAGGTGCGCAACGCGTTCCGCCCGCACACGGTCGACGAGCTGTACCGCGCCCTGGACCACGCCAGGATGAGCTCGGACGTGGGCTGTGTCCTGCTCACCGGCAACGGCCCGTCGGCCAAGGACGGCGGCTGGGCGTTCTGCTCCGGCGGCGACCAGCGGATCCGCGGCCGCACCGGCTACCAGTACGCCTCCGGTGAGACAGCCGAGACGGTCGACCCGGCCCGCGCGGGCCGCCTGCACATCCTGGAGTGCCAGCGGCTGATCCGGTTCATGCCGAAGGTCGTCATCGCCGTCGTCCCCGGCTGGGCGGCAGGCGGCGGGCACAGCCTGCACGTGACCTGCGACCTCACCCTGGCCAGCGCGGAGCACGCCCGGTTCAAGCAGACCGACGCCGACGTCGGCAGCTTCGACGGCGGTTTCGGCTCGGCCTACCTGGCCCGGCAGGTCGGGCAGAAGTACGCCCGCGAGATCTTCTTCCTCGGCCGGACCTACACCGCCGACGACATGGTCCGCATGGGCGCGGTCAACGCGGCGGTGCCGCACGCCGAACTGGAGGCGACCGCGCTGCAGTGGGCCAGGGAGATCAACGGCAAGTCGCCGACGGCCCAGCGGATGCTCAAGTACGCGTTCAACGCCATCGACGACGGCCTGGTCGGCCAGCAGATCTTCGCAGGCGAGACCACGCGGCTCGCGTACATGACCGACGAGGCCGTCGAGGGCCGCGACGCCTTCCTGGAGAAGCGCGACCCGGACTGGTCGGGGTTCCCGTACTACTACTGAGGTTGTGCCTGCGGCGTCCCCGCGTCGGTGGGCTGGGGCGCCGCCAGAAAGCGGTCGTGGTCGGCCCTGAGGCGGTCCCACAGCGCGGCGCGGCGGGCTTCGTCCACCTCGGGCAGCGGGAGGGCGAACACGTCGGCCAAGAGGGCGAAGTAGTCGGCCTTGGCGCCGATCTCGGTCTTGCTCTTACCGCCTGAGTCGAGGTGTTCGAGCACCAGTCCGCGCAGCGTGCTGATGTCCGTCGCCGTGCGGATGGACAGGGTGACGACCCGCACGAACCCTGATTCCGGGCCTGTGGATAACTCCCGATGCCGCTCCTCGAGATGTGCCACGGTGGCATCGAAGGGAGTGAAGTCCATGCCAAGAAACGAACCACGCGGGTCGTGGTCGAAGCGCCACCCGCCGGAGACGACCTCCGACGGTCGCAGCGCGAAGGTGGACGGTGTCTGCGTGAACGTGCCCCGCACCAGGGGCAGCGGCTCGTAGAGGGCGTCACCCAACCCCGTGTCGACGAACCATCGGCCGTCGGGGCACTCGGCCGTGGGCAGGCCGTGGACCTCCAGGGCCAGGTGGCTCCCGGTCGCGCCTGCGGGGACGGGTTCGGCCCGCCCCTGCACGCCGCCTGCCCGCCACCGGACGTCGAAGCCGAGCCAGTCCAGCAGGCAGCCGAGTGCGCCGTTGAGGTGGTAGCAGTAGCCGCCACGGCCCGAGGCGAGGTGCGCCATCGAGTCAAGCGGCTCAATGGTGCGCGTCTCGCCTAGGGCGATCCACACCACCTCGTACGGCACCCGCTCGACCTGCGCCCGGTGCAGGGCGGCCAACGTCTCCACGGTCGGAGGCGGTGGTGCCGCCCAGCCCAGCCTGGCCAGGTAGGCATCGCGCAGCGACTCGTCGACCGGCCTGCGCCAGTGCCAGTCGCCCGAGCCGAGGTCAGCCGAGCCTTGTCCCGGCAAGGCCCGGTCCGACGACCCCTGGCCCGGCAACGCTCGGTTTGGCCACGCCTGGTACGACGAGCCATGGTTGGTCACGCCCTGGTGGAGCGAGCCCTGGTTTGCCGGGGTTCGGTTCGGCGGGGCCAGGTCCGGTGAGCCGGGGGCGCACGAGCGGTGCCCAGCCGAACGCGGGTCCGACGAGCCGCGCTCAGACACGCGCCGGTCAACCGGGCTGCGGTCAACCGGGCTGCGGTCAACCGGGCTGCGGTCAACCGGGCTGCGGTCAACCGGGCTGCGGTCAACCGGGCTGCGGTC
>NZ_FMZZ01000011.1:0-55844 GCF_900101685.1 Actinokineospora iranica | reverse complement strand
CGGTCAACCGGGCTGCGGTCAACCGGGCTGCGGTCAACCGGGCTGCGGTCAACCGGGCTGCGGTCAACCGGGCTGCGGTCAACCGGGCTGCGGTCAACTGGGCTGCGGTCAACTGAGCTGCGGCCTGCCAAGCCGCCGTCAGGTGCGCCACGGCCGGTCGATCTCCGGTCGGACAAGCCGTCGTCAGGTACGCGGTCAGGTGCGCGCCGGTCAGCCGGGCCACGGTCCGACGAGCCGTGCTCGGACGCGTGCGGGTCGACCGGGCCAGGCAAGCCGGGGGCGGGCGAAGGCTGGTCGGACACGTCCTGCTCTGGCGCGCTCGGGTCGGGCGATCGTCCGTCAGGCGGGTTCCGCTCGGGGGTGTCGGGGGCAAACGGGTGCTGGGCGAACTCGTTTCGTTCGGGCATGTGCTGGTCAGACGAGGTTGAGCTGCCAGGACACGCCGAAGCGGTCGTTGGTCCAGCCGAACTTGGTGCTGAAGCCGTAGTCGGACAGCGGCATCAGGGGTTGGCCGCCGTCGGACAGTGCCGCGTAGAGGCGGTCGATCTCCGCCTCGGTGTCGCACTGGGCGTACAGCGAGATCGACGGGGTGAAGGTGAACGCGTGTTGGACAGTGCTGTCGATGCACATCACCTGCTGTCCGCCCAGGGAGAAGGTGGCGATCCGCACTGAGCCTTCCGTGCCGGGGCTGTTCGCGCCCCACCGGTCGATGGTGAGGATCTCCGCGTCGTCGAACAGGGAGGTGTAGCAGGTCATCGCTTCCTCGGCCTGGCCCTGGAACATCAGGAAGGTCGTGACCTTCCTCGGCGCTGTCGGCATGGGCTGCCACTCCTCTCGGGACCGTTCCCGCCCGAGCGTAGGGGCGGGCGCCGACACCCGCTGCGAGGATGGGGCCATGCGCCTGATCCCCATTGACGGCACGCCTGCCGCGGTTCGCGTCCTGCGGCGCGCCCTGGGCGACGCGCTGGCGGGCTCGGGTGCCACCGTGCTGCCGGTCGGGCCGGGGCAGTCGGGGGACTTCGCGCGTCCGGACGTCGCGGTCGAGCAGGGGGCCGCGCTGGTGGTGCGGACCTCGGGGTCGACGGGCACGCCCAAGGGGGTGCTGCTCTCGGCCGCGGCGCTGCGGGCGTCGGCGGAGGCGACGCACCGGCGGTTGGGGGGGCCGGGGACGTGGCTGCTGGCGTTGCCCGCGCAGCACATCGCGGGGGCGCAGGTGGTGGTGCGCTCGATCATGGCCGGAACCGACCTGTCGGTGATGGCGGCGGGCGGGTTCCGCGGTCGGGCGTTCGCCGAGGCGGCGTCGGACGTGTTGGGAGCCATGGGACCGCGCTACACGTCGCTGGTGCCGACGCAGTTGACGCGGTTGCTCGACGAGGGGGGCGACGCGCTGGCGGCCTTGCGCGCGTTCGACGCCGTGCTGGTCGGCGGCGCGGCGACGTCGGCGGCCACGCTGGCGCGCGCCCGGGAAGCCGGGGTCCGCGTGGTGACGACGTACGGGATGAGCGAGACGGCGGGAGGGTGCGTCTACGACGGGGCGCCGCTGGACGGTGTGCGGGTGCGGATAGTCGATGGGCTGGTCCACCTGGGCGGGCCCACGCTGGCGCTCGGCTACCGCCTGGACCCGACCGCGACCGCAAGCGCTTTCGTGGACGGCTGGTTCCGGACTTCCGACCTGGGCCGCCTGCACAGCGGCACGCTGGAGATCCTGGGCCGCGCCGACGACGTGATCAACACCGGGGGCGTGAAGATCGCGGCAGCCGCCGTCGAGCGGGTCCTGACCGGCCAACCGGGGATCGCCGATGCCTGCGTGGTCGGACTCCCCGACCCGGAATGGGGCCAGCGCGTCGCGGCGGTCGTCTCCCCGAGCCGACGGCCGCACCGAACGAACGAGCACCAGGTAGACGAAACCGCCGCGCTGGCCGCCGTGCGCGCCGAACTCGGCCCGGCGGCAACCCCCCGCGTCCTGCGCGTCGTGGCGGCGCTGCCCTTGTGCGGACCCGGCAAGATCGACCGGGCCGCCGTCGCCAAGCTACTGGCCGACGAAAACCGCTGATCGCGCCGCCACACCAGGACCTCCGGAAACAGCCCGAACCGGCGGCGAAATCGACGTTTCGCGTCGGGGTCCGTCAACGCGACACAGCGCCTCAGGCCATCGACAAGCAGCAGCCGCGAGCCGCCGTCAGCGAGCGGCCAGGAATGACTCCATGCCGTCCAGCAGTCGGAGCAGGCCGAACTCGGACAAGTCGTCCAGCACCAGGTCGAAGCCGCCGCGGTTCACGGTCATCCTGGCGAACGTCGGGTGTTTTCCGCTTGCCAGACCGTGTGGCCGCTGGTCGCGCGCGATGCGGCCGGGCGTGGTCCACCGGACCTGTGCCAGGTGAGGCGGACGTGACGAGCCACTCGTCCCCGGCGGTCGGGGATCGGTGAAGATGGACCTATGGCGACAGTCGCGGAGTGGATCGAGGGCGCACGCGTGCGCACGCTGCCGAACTCGGTCGCGCCCGTGCTCGTGGGAGCGGGCGCGGCGGGGGCGGTGGGCGCGTTCTCCTGGGTGCGGTCGCTGCTGGCCCTGGTGGTGGCGCTCGCCCTCCAGGTGGGCGTGAACTACGCCAACGACTACTCCGACGGCGTCCGCGGAACCGACGCGGAACGGGTCGGTCCGCTGCGGCTGGTCGGGTCCGGGGTCGCCGCGCCGGGGGCGGTCAAGGCGGCGGCGTTCGCGTGTTTCGGCGTCGGCGCGCTGGCCGGGCTCGTGCTGGTCGCGGTGTCGGGCCACTGGTGGCTGCTGGCGGTCGGCGCGGTGTCCATCGCGGGGGCGTGGTTCTACACCGGCGGGAAGCGGCCCTACGGGTACTCGGGCTGGGGCGAGGCGGCGGTGTTCCTGTTCTTCGGGCTCACCGCTGTCCTGGGAACCCAGTACGTGCAGGCGGGCCGCGTCACCTGGCTGGGGGTCGCTGGCGCGGTCGCGATGGGCTCGTTCTCGGCGGCGGTGCTGGTGGCGAACAACCTGCGGGACGTCCCGACCGACCGGGTGGCGGGCAAGAACACCCTGGCCGTGCGCCTTGGCGAGGCCCGCACCCGGGTGCTGTACGAGGTGCTGGTGGCCGTCCCGTTCGCGGTGACCGCTGCGGCGGCGTTCGTGACCCCGTGGGCGCTGCTGGGTCTGGTGGCGGCGGCCCTGGTCGTGCCTGCCGTGCGGCGGGTGGGTGGCGGGCAGACCGGGCTGGGCCTGATCCCGGTGCTCAAGGAGACCGGCCTGGCCATGCTCGCCTGGGCCGTGGTGACCGGAGCGGTCCTCGGCTTCGTCTGACCCGCGCCTGGGCCCCACGCGATCCGCGCGGTGGACGGCGGGTACCGGCTGGGCGGATATCACGGGGGCAGATCGGCGCGACGGATGTGCGGGCGAACCGCGGCGCGTGGGTCAGTGCGGTGAGTGCCGGTGTGCGGTCACCAGGCGTCTCCGCGCAGGACGATGGGGGCGTTGTCCTCGTCGTCGGTGGGGCGGGCGTCTTTCGCTGGCCGTGCGGGGCTGGGGGGTGCGGTTCTCGATCTCGGTGAAGGTGGTGATGGCGCGGATTCAGTCTGTTTTCCAGAGGTCGCTCATGGAGTTCGCCGTTCTCCCGGGTAGGTGGCTAAGACTGGGTGGGCCAGTGTCCGGTGGACAGGAACTCGCCGAGGAAGTGGCGGTGGGGGGCGATGTCGATGGACTGCGCGGATAGCCAGGAGTCGTCGTAGTAGGTGTGGGTGTAGCGTTCGCCGCCGTCGCAGAGCAGGGTCACGACGCTGCCTGAGCGGCCCGCGGCCACGAGTTCGGCCACGATCTGGAAAGCGCCCCAGAGGTTGGTGCCGGTGGAGCCGCCGACGCGTCTGCCGAGGATGTCTTCCGCCAGCCGGATAGCGGCGAGTGAGCCCGCGTCCGGGACCTTGATCATGCGGTCGATGACCTGGCCGAGGAAGGACGGCTCGACACGGGGGCGGCCGATGCCTTCGATGCGGGAGCCGTGGGTGACGGTGAGGCCGGGGGTGGCGTCGCGCCAGGCGGCGAAGAAGACGGAGTTCTCCGGGTCCACGACGGCCAGGCGGGTGTTGAGTTTGCGGTAGCGGATGTAGCGGCCGATGGTGGCGCTGGTGCCGCCGGTCCCCGCGCCCACGACGACCCAGTCGGGCTCGGGGTGCGGTTCGAGGGCCATCTGCTCGAAGATCGACTCGGCGATGTTGTTGTTGCCGCGCCAGTCGGTGGCGCGTTCGGCGTGGGTGAACTGGTCGATGAAGTGGCCGCCCAGTTCGCCCGCGAGGCGGTGGGACTCGGTGTAGAGCTGACCGGGCTCGTCCACGAAGTGGCAGCGGCCGCCCTGCCGTTCGATCAGCTCGACCTTCTCCTGGCTGGTCGTGCGCGGCATGACCGCGATGAACGGCAGGCCCAGCATCCGGGCGAAGTACGCCTCGGACACCGCCGTCGACCCCGACGATGCCTCGATGACCGGTGTGCCTTCGACAATCCAGCCGTTGCACAGCGCGTACAGGAACAACGACCGGGCCAGCCGGTGCTTGAGCGAACCGGTCGGGTGGGTCGACTCGTCCTTGAGGTAAAGCTGGACGTTCCACTCCGGCGGAAGCGGAAAGGGCAGCAGATGCGTATCGGCGCTGCGGTTGGCGTCCGCCTCGATGATGCGCACGGCCTCACACACCCACGCCCGGGTCTTGTCGCAACATCGGTCGACGGCGGTCATGCCGCGAGCCTAAGCGTTGTCGACGGCTTCCGGCGTCCCTGGCGGACGCGCCCAGGCTAGTGGATCTGGCCGGTGCCGGGGATGGGCGGGGAGATCGTCCGCGTAGGTCCAATAGTCGGCCTGCTGCGAGACGAACAGGTGCCGAGTCGGGCGCAGCCCACTGGGCTGGTCCAGTGACCCGGCGGCGACGCACACCAGGTGCCCTTCCTCGGGAATCCAGAACAGGCTCGATCCGCACGTGGGGCAGAAACCTCGTCGTGCTCGGCGCTCGCTGTTCGGGCTTGTGAACCAGGTCAGCTCAGTGCCGGGTGGCAGCGTGAGCTGGTGCTTGAGCACGACCGTGCCCGCGCACAGGCTTCCGTTCCACCGTCGACAGTCCACGCAGTGGCACAAGAACATCTCCCCGAGCGGGGGCTGCACCTGGTACCTGACCGCCCCGCACAGGCAGCCGCCGCTCAGGATGGCGCGGTCAGCGCGTTCCACGGCCGACCTCTTCCCAGCACCGCAACTCGTCCAGCCTGGTGCTCAACGAGGTCCCGATCGCGTCGACCGCGTCCCCGCCGAGGACGAGACGGAGCGGGGGCTTGGTGGCGCGCACGGCGTCAATGATCGCCACGGCGGCCTTGTCGGGGTCGCCCAGCAGCGAGGGATCAGTGGACGCGAACGCGTCGGCCGCCTTGCCGACGCTGCCCAGGTAGTCGTCCAGCGCGGGAGGTGTCACGTGGAGCGCACGTCCGAATCCGGTGGCGAAGTCGCCCGGCTCGACGATGGTGACACCGATGCCGAGGTGTGCCACCTCGCGCGCCAGCACCTCGTTCATGCCCTCCACCGCGAACTTCGTCGCCGCGTACGCCCCCAGGCCAGGCGCCGGAGGCGCGACTCCGGCCAGTGACGAGAGCTGGACGACGTGCCCCCGGCCTTGACGGCGCAGAACCGGGAGCACGGCTCGGATCACGTTGAGCGAGCCGAAGAAGTTGACCTCGAACAGGTCCCGCACCTCGTCATCAGGTGTCTCCTCCACCGACCCGAACGAGCCTCGGCCCGCACCGTTGACCACGACATCCACCCGCCCGAACTCGTCCGCGACGCGGTCGACCCCGCGCTGGACCTGGCTCGCGTCCCTCACGTCGATCTTGACGACGCCGACTCGCCCCGGCCCCGCCTCGCGCAACGTGGCCACGGCCCCGGTGTCCGGGGACCGCACACCGGCCGCGACCCGCCCGCCCGCCGCGAGAACCGCCCGCGACAGGGCGTGCCCGAAGCCGGAACCGGCTCCCGTGATGAACCAGACCTGGTCGTTCACCAATCCCCCCTAATTTCGATACGGAACGATCCGTATCGTACCGGTTAGGCTGGGCCGGTGCGTGAGCAAGAGCAACGTCCCGGCCGTCCTCGTAGCGAGCGGGCGCATCGAGCGATACTCCAGGCCGCGCGTGCGCTCCTGACCGACGAAGGACTTCCCGGACTCAGCGTCGACGCGATCGCCGCCCACGCCGGAGTCAGCAAGAACACGATCTATCGGAGATGGCCGAACAAGGCCGCCGTCCTGATGGACGCCTTCACCGAAGCGACCAGCGCCAAACTGGAACCTCCCCGCGAGGGGACGGCGCTCATGCGATTTCGCGGTCAGGTGCACCGAGTCGCACAGCTGATGAGCGAGCCTGCCGCACGCAGACCGTTCGTCGCGCTAGTCGCGGCGAGCCAACACGACCCCGAACTCGCCACAGCCCTCCGCGAGAGGTTCGTCGCGACTCGACGAGCCGTCGCCATGGGCATCATCAAGGAAGTCCAGCAGGAGCACCCGACCGCCAGTCCCATGGACCCCGACGTCCTCATCGACCTCGTCTACGGAGCCCTCTACTACCGACTGCTCATTACGGGACAAGACCTTGACGCCGCCTCAGTCGACAAACTCCTCGACGCCGTCCTCGGCCCCAACCCCGAGAACACGTGAGCCCCCCTCGACACCCCAACGCTCGAACCTTGATCTCAGCCGGTGATCGCGCCACCGTGTGCGAGCAGGAGTTCGTTCATCTTCTCGACCGGCTTGTGCCAGCCGAGGGTTTGCGGGGACGGCCGTCGAGTTGGCGGGCGACGGCGTCGAGGTGGGCCCGGGAGCGCACCGACAGGTCCGTGCCCTTGGGGAAGTACTGGCACAGCAGTCGGTCGGTGTTCTCGTTCGTGCCGCGCTGCCCCGGGCTGTGCGGGTCGGCGGAAATGCACGGGCATGCCGGTCGCCATGGTGAAGGTGGCGTGGTCGGCCATCTCACTGCCCTGATCCCCCGTGAGTGACTTCCGCAGGAACTCGGGCAGGGTTTTCATCTTGTTCGCCAACAACAACGCCACCCGATCCGCCGAGCGGCCGTGCGGGACCCGGATCAGCACCACGAATCACGTTTGGCGCTCCACCAAGGCCAGGATCTGCGACTTGCACACCGCGCCAAGAACGAGGTCGCTCTCCCAGAACCCAGGCACCGCCCGGTCCTCGGCCTCCTTGGGGCGTGCGCTGATGTCGACCATGCCCACGATCAGGTCACGCCGCGGCCGCTTGGCCGACGAGGACACCCGCCTGGCCCGCCCGGACCGCAACGCCCGGTAAATGATCGCCCGCAACTCGCCTTCGCCCTGCACGAACAGGGCCTGGCAGATCGCCTCGTGCGACACGTGCATCTCCGAGTCACCGGGATATTCGTTTCATCCTGGTCGCGATCTGCCGCCGCAACCACAACTCGACCAACCCCGCCACCACCTAATCCCGCAACCGGCCATCGCGCTCCAACTTCCGCGGTTTCGGCCGCGCCCGCATCACCCTCGCACGCGAGCCGGCCCGAAACACCCAATACCCGTCCCTGCCCCCATCCCGCGCGACCTCACGCGCGACCACCGAATGACGCCGACCCAACACCCGACCAATCGAACGGAACGCCCCACCAGCCCGCAACTCCCGCGAAATCGTCCCTGATCAGCATGACTCACCACCACACGACACGCCACCACCGATTTCCACCCACTCACACACCATGAAAATCACCCCACAGCCGGCGCATCGCACCCTGGAGGTCAAGGTGCGACATCGTGGTTGATCAGGAGGTGGTTGAGTTTTTCGGTGGGGGTGGCCCAGCCCAGTGTCATCGCATTCACCCTGGCAGCGCGGCGGCAACGAAAACACCGACGGATTGCACGTCAACAGGGTTGCGATCCGGTCATGCCCCGGGACCCTGTTCGCTCTGGGAGTGTGCCGACAGGCCGGTGCCTTTCGGGAAGTACTGGCGTAGCTTCTCCCTCCTTACGTCGCTCCATGTCTCACAACCTTTCCATGGTTTGCCTTATGACACCTCGACTTTCCGGGCCGGACAGGGCTATGCGATCGAGTTCAGCGCGCAAGGTCAGGTAAGGACTGACCTCGGCGTCGTGGAGGTAGATTGTGCTGTTCATCAGCTCGATGTGAACGACGGGCGGGTCTTGGGGGAACTCCAAAAGTAACCAGGAGTGGATCAGCGCCGCGGTCGACACGTGTGCGCGAACCACTCGGATGCTGTGCCCCTGGGTATGCGCGTCGTGCAGGTGTTTCAACTGGCCTTTGAGGACTTCCGCGCCACCGACCAGCACGTGCAGAGCGGTCTCGTGGATGTAGGCCACGTAGTCGAGCGTCGGCAAGCGCTTCTGTCGGTTCAGGCGCGCCGTCCAGCGTGTTCGCGCTTCTTCTGGAGTCGCGCCGTCCTTGGCCATGAAGTTTGTCGAGTATTCCTCCGTCTGCATCATGCCGGGGATCACGCCCAGCGACCAGTTCGTCAGTGCTCTTGCCGATGACTCGTAGCCCGCCAACGTGTCCGCGTCGTGCGACACGCCGGGGAGGGGTCGGGACCACCAGCCTGCTTGGCCATTCGTGGCGCGGGCGGCGTTGACCAACGCGTTCCGTTGGTCGGCGGGGATGCCGTAGATGGCCAGCAAGGCGGCCGTGTCCTCGCTGGTGATGTGGCGCTTGCCGGTCTCGGTCCGGCTGAGCGTCGCTGTGGACCAGCCCATGGCCGCTGCCGCTTGGCCTAAGCCGAGCGTTGTCCGCTCCTGTCTGATGATCCTCAGTTGCGCGCCAAGCGTGCGGTCGCGCGCCTGCGATGACTTTCGTTGCCCGGACACCCCACATGCCTTTCCACCCACGGATATTGAGGCTTGCCCGCCGACTTCGAGTCGGAAAGGTTCGCCTGAGACGGGAGAGACTGTGGTTGCCGTGCGCCTATTTGACGAACTGGAGCGTCCTGGCCACGTTCTTAACTCTTGCTCTCGAGTTCATTCTGCCAGGAATGCGGTGGTCGTCCAGCAAGATCCATCGAAAGAGCTAAGCCCTTGGACCTAGGTCCAGCCGTTGACCTGGGGATTCAGTTCGCGTCCGGGTCGGTTTCGCCGCGGAGTTCGGCGCGGAGGCGGTCGCGTTCGGCGTCGCGGTCGGCGTGGCGTTCGGCCAGGCCCGCGGTGACGCGGTTGTTCAGGCCGCGGAACAGCAGCAGGCCGAGCGGGAAGCCGACGACGACGGCGATGGCCAGGCTGACCAGCAGCGGGACGTCGAACAACAGCAGCACGCCCCCGACGGCGGCCACGAGGACCAGCCGCAGCACGGTGTAGAGCGCGATGTCGCGGCCCAGGTGCGTGTCCGGTTTACCCTGCTCCTCTTGCACGTCCTGGAGGCTACTCGGCGGCCAGGTCGGCGGTGTTGGGCCTGCCCTCGAACCGGGTCGACAGCACTACCGTGGACCGGGTGCGGGCCACGCCCTTGATCCGGCGGAGCCTGCCCAGCGTGTGCTCCAACTCGTCCACGGTGGCGACCCGGACCTTGACCACGAACGCCTCGTCGCCCGCCACCCGATAGCAGGACTCGACCTCGGGCAGCTCGCCGAGAGCGTCGGCGACCTCTTCGTCGTCGGCGGTGTCGGTCGGGTGGATGCCGACCAGCGCGGTGACCCCGAGGCCGACCGCGCGCGGGTCGACCACGGCGTGGTACCCGACGATCACCCCGGAGGCTTCCAGCTTGCCCACCCGCTCGTGCACGGCGGACGCGGAGAGCCCGACCTGGCGGCCCAGTTCGGCGTAGGTGGCGCGGCCGTTGGTGCGCAGCGCCGCGATGATGCGGCGATCGACAGTGTCCACGCGGGCAGCGTACGGCGTGGGCGACCGGTGTCCGAACCGGCCGATTTGTCCCTTACTACCTCTTTACCATCACCCAACCGTTCGAGTACCTGACGGGCGAAGTGCCACGATGATCCTGGTTTACCCGACCACGCGGAGCGAGCAAGGAGACGGCAATGACAGTTGCGCACGTCGGAGAGCGGTTGCTGACCCCCGGCGAGGTCGCCGCGCTGTTCCGGGTCGACCCGAAGACGGTGACCCGCTGGGCGACCGCGGGCCGCATCGGGTCGATCCGCACCCCCGGCGGCCACCGCCGCTTCCGTGAGTCGGAGGTCAAGTCCCTGCTCGCCGAACTGACCACCGAGGCCACCGAGCAGGCCGAGCGCGGCTGATCTGTTGACGAGGCACACACCCACGAAACAGACAAAGGGGTTAACCTCGAACACCTAATCGGTTCGGGAGGTGGCTTCGCATGTTGTATGTCCTCGCCGCGGTCGGCGCGCTGACCATCGCGGTCCTGCTGTGGCGGGCGTTCGGGGTGCAGACAGCCAGTGTGTCCTCGCGTCGCACCGCCCCGATCGCCCCGGACGACGACCCCGAGTTCCTGCGCGGACTCGACAAGTTCCGCAAGCGGGACGAGGACGGTCTTCCGCCCAACGGGTCTTGACGGCCCCTGTGTCTGACAGCGGGTAGCGACACTCCCGCCAGACCCGAGACCCTGGTCTGGTGGGAGTCGGTGGCGGCTACCCGGTCAGCGGGTGCGGCCGAGTTCGTTGGGGAAGTCGTCGGCCACGGTGGCGGCCATTTCCAGGAGGGCGAGCCGGGTTGCCGGGGCCAGGCGGTCCAGTTCGATCTCGGCGCCTTCTTCGAGGTGGGGGTCGAAGGGGATGCGGCAGACGGCGCGGCAGCGGGAGCCGAAGTGCTGGGCCAGCTTGTCCAGGTCGACCGAGCCGGAGCGGGGGCGGACGGAGTTGATCACCGCGACCGAGCGGGAGACCAGGTCGCGGTAGCCGTGGGCGTCCAGCCAGTCGAGGGTGGCCGAGGCGCTGCGGGCGCCGTCCACCGAACCGGATGAGACGATGACCAGGGAGTCGGCGATCTCCAGGACGCCCTTCATCGCCGAGTGCATCAGGCCGGTCCCGCAGTCGGTGAGGACGATGTTGTAGAAGTGCTCGAGCAGGGCGACCGTGCGGCGGTAGTCGTCCTCGCTGAACGCCTCGGAGACAGCGGGGTCCTGTTCGCTGGCGAGGACTTCAAGGCGGCTGGGGCCCTGGGAGGTGTAGGCGCGGATGTCGCTGTAGCGGCGGATGCGGTCGGCGTCGCGCAGCAGGTGCCGGACGGTGGCGGTGGTCTCCAGCGGGATCTTCTGGCTCAGAGTGCCGCGGTCGGGGTTGGCGTCCACGGCGATGACGCGGTCGCCGCGCAGCGAGGAGAACGTCGAGCCGAGGGTGGTCGTGGTGGTGGTCTTGCCCACGCCGCCCTTGAGGCTGAGCATCGCGATCTTGTAGCAGCCGCGCAGGGGCTGGTTGACCCGGGCGATCAGCTGCCTGCGGAGGATGTCCGCCGGGCTCTCGCCGGGGTTGATCAGGTGGCCGCTGGCGACGTAGACGGCCTTGCGCCAGCCCGACTGGGGGGCGCGCTTGGCCTGCTTGAGCAGGCGGGCCGAGGACAGTTCGTCGCCGTGCGGGGTGAGGCGCTGCTGCGGGGGCTGCTGCTGGTGCTGCGGGCCCGACGGGGTGGGCTCGACGTAGTAGCCGGGGTTGACCGGGTAGGGACCGGACTGGCCGGGGTTCACCGGGTACGGGCCGGACTGCGCCGGGTTGACCGGGTACGGGCCGGATTGGGTCGGGTTGACCGGGTGCGGGCCGGACACGCCCGGGTGCTGGGGGTTGACCTGGTGGGGGCCCGATGCCGACGGGTTCACCGGGTACGGGCCGGAGCCGACCTCGTAGGGGCCCGACTGGCCGGACGCGACCTGGTGCGGACCGGACTGGGTGGCGCTTACCTGGTGCGGACCGGACTGACCGCCGCTTACCTGCGGGCCGGGCTGTCCGCTGACCGGGAAGCTGGGCTGATTGGCCGCGTAGTGCGCGCCGGTCTGCGCGACCCCCGAGTCGGGCGTCGCGCTTACCTGGTGCGGACCGGATTGACCTGCCGCCGCATAGTGCGCGCCCGTGCTTGCCTGGCCAGACTTACCGGCGGGGGCATAGTGCGCGCCGGACAGCGTCTCATCGATCGGGTGCGCGCCGACCTCGTACGGGCCGGACTGGCCGGACGCCACCTGGTGCTTGGGCGCGTGGCCCGCCGCTGCGTCCGCCTGGTCCCCGGTCAGGCCCGGGTGCGCCGTGGAATCGGTGGCGGCGTCGTCATCAAGATGGGTGTCGCCGATTTCGGGGTTGGGGCCGAACTCCTGGGCGTCCGCACCCTCGGACGCCGCCTGCGGCCGCCAGGCCACCTCGGACTCCTCTTGCCGTCCAGTCACCCCTGCGACTCCTCCTGCAAGCGTCGAGCGGGGAGTTCCCCGATCTCTTGCGACGGTAGTCGCTTACCGCTGGCGACACAGAAAGGGGGGTGATGCGGTTCGCACGAGCAACCGCAGGTCGGGCTAGGCGTAGGAGTGCAGGCTCGTGACAAGGAGGTTGATGAAGAACAGGTTGAACACGACCATGGCGAACCCGATCGTGTTAATCAGGGCCGCGCGGCTCCCGCGCCAGCCCGCGGTGGCGCGGGCGTGCAGGTAACCGGCGTAGACGACCCACGCCACGAAGGCCACGGTCTCCTTCGGGTCCCAGCCCCAGAACCGGCCCCAGGCGGCCTCGGCCCAGATGGCGCCGCAGATGATCCCGAACGTGTAGATCGGGAACGCGAAGATCGTGGTGCGGTAGGCGAGGCGGTCGAGGGTGTCGGCGTCGGACAGGCGCGGGCCCAGCCGGGCGAACTTCGCCGGGTCGGCGTCGTGCTTGACCTTCACCAGGTAGAGCAGGCTGACGACGCCGGGCACGAGGAACAGGCCGCTGGAGGCCGCGGCGGCGGAGACGTGGATGACCAGCCAGTAGGACTGCAGGGCTGGCTGGACGGGGGCGGCCTCGGTGTAGAGGACGGTGCCGCCGAGGAACATCAGGATCACGATCGGGGTGAGCACGAACGCGCCGAGCCTGCGCACGTCGAACTTGCGCATCAGCACCAGCCAGGTGACGACCGCGACCAGCATGGCCGCCGCCCCGTACTCGTACATGTTGCCCCACGGGGCGCGCTCGGTGGCCAGGCCGCGCAGCACCAGCGACGCCAGGTGCAGGACCGCGCCCAGGACGGTCAGCGCGACGGCCATCCGGCCGAACCGCTCGGGCCTGCTCCGCGTCGGCACCTCGGTGATCAGACCGATCTGGGGGGTGGCGGGCGCACCAGCGTGGACGAGTTCGCGGGCGGCTTCGGACTTCTTCGCCGCGCGGCCGAACGCCTGCTCGACGGTGTAGAAGATCATCGCGAACACGTAGACCAGGGCGGCGGCGCCGAAGCTCCAGTCGCTGTAGCTAGCCAGCGTCTCGTTGACGGGCATCAGGTATCCCTCCGGGGACTGAGCAGCCGCGCTGCGATCCTGCTGAACTCCTCGCCGTAACCCGCCTGGTCGGTGCGAGCGAGACCGCCGACTGCCACTACCGTACGGCCCTCGTCGTCGGGGGCCGCGCGCACCCAGAGCCTGCGCCGCTTGACGACGAGCGACGTGCCCAGGCCGAGGATCATCACGACCGCGGACACCAGCACCCACAGTTGCGTCGGGTCGTGGGAGACCTGCAGGTTCACCCAGCGTTCGACGCCGTCGAAGCGGACCTTCGTGCCGTCGTCGAGGGTGATCTCGCCGCCGGGCTTGAGGTTCTGCCGGGCGACGCGGGTGAGCCTGCCGCTGTCGACCAGCGACCGGTCCACCTCGAAGATCGACTGGCTGCGGCCGGAGTCGAGGCCGGTGTCGCCACGCAGGACGTCGACGGCGACGGCGGGGTCGGTCAGGTCGGGGAAGCTGGAGGTGAGGACCTTGTCGTGGATGAGGGCGGTCGGCGCGAACAGGCCGGTGACCGCCAGCTGCCGCGTGCGGCGCTCCCCGGAGTCGGTGACCCCGGGCGGGTCGAACTTGGTGGCGCCCTCGGAAAGCAGCGTCAGGGTGTCGACGGGGCGCCACTGCATGGTCTGGGTGCGGCGCTGCCCGTCGGGGAAGGTCACGGTGAAGGTGGGCGCGTAGCCCTGGCCGAGCAGGTAGACGCGGTCGCCCGCGAGCCGCAGCGGCTCGTTGACACGCAGGTCGTAGGGGTGCCAGCGGCCCGCGGCGAGGTCGTCGCCCGCCTGGTAGCGGATCTTCACCAGGAACTGGTCTACCTGGCCGTTGGGCAGGTAGCCGACGGTGAAGTCGTCCACCCGCACGCAGAACGGGTGCAGTCCGGTGCCGTCGACGGTCAGGCCGGGGCGGAACGAGTCGTAGTTGGCAGGCGCAGCGTTGCAGTGCTCCCCTGAGCCGTCGGCGAGCACGATGACCTGGCCCTCGTAGTTGAACATCTTGCCCAGGGCCAGGGCGACGATCAGGCCGAGCATGGCGAAGTGGAAGACCAGGTTGCCCGCCTCGCGCAGGTAGCCGCGCTCGGCGCTGAGGCTGCGCGCGCCGCCTGCTTCGTCCCGCTCGGCCAGCCGCCAGCCGCGCAACTGGGCGCGCGCGTCGGCCATGACCTGCTCGGGCGTGGCGTCGGCCGTCACCGTCGCGTGGTGCGGGAGGCGGGCCAGGTTGCGGGGGGTCAGGACCGGCTTGGCGCGCAGGGCCTTGGCGTATTCGGTGGTGCGCGGGACAAGACAGCCGACGAGAGAGATGAACAGCAGCAGGTAGATCGCGGAGAACCAGACGCTGCCGTACACGTCGAAGAACTGGAGCCGGTCGAGCAGCGTCCCCCACCAGCCGTGCTCGGCGATGTACTCCCGCGTCTTGCCCGCGTTCAGCGACCGCTGCGGCAGCAGCGCGCCGGGCATCGCGGCGAGGGCGAGCAGGAACAGCAGCACCAGGGCGGTGCGCATGGACGTCAGGCCGCGCCAGGTGTTGCGCGAGAACGCGAGTGCGCGCCTCACAGGGGCAGCTTCACGTCGTTGACCACGGTGTTGCGCAGCCAGGAGACCAGGTCGCCCCACAGCCCGGTGACCAGCAGCACCCCGACGACGAACAGCATCGCCCCGCCGACGATCTGGATGACGCGGCCGTGGGCGCGCAGCCAGGCCGTGGCCCGCACCGCCCAGCGCGCGCCGAGCGCGATCAGCAGGAACGGCAGGCCGAGGCCGAGGCAGTAGACGACCACCAGCAGGTACCCCCGGGCGGCGTTGCTGCCGGTGGACGCGGCGATCGTCATGACACCGGAGAGCGTCGGCCCCAGGCAGGGCGTCCAGCCGAGCGCGAAGATGCCGCCGAGGACGGGGGCGCCCGCGAGACCGAAGCGGGGGGTCTTGTGGATGCGGATGTCCTTCTGCATCCCCGGGACGAGGCCGATGAACACCAGCGACATCGCGATGGTCAGCACCCCGCCGACCCGTTGGAGGGCCTCGGAGTTGAAAAACAACCCGTCGGCGAGCCAGACCAGGCTGCCGATGGTGGCGGCGAACACGGCGGTGAAACCGAGGATGAACAGGGTCACCGCGCCCAAGACGCGGTAACGGCCCTTCTTACGGTCCTCGTCAGTGTCAACGGCGGGGGCTTCGGCACCGACAAGAGCGGCCAGGTAAGCGAGATAACCGGGGACAAGAGGCACAACACAGGGGGACGCGAAGGAGATCAACCCGGCGAGCATCGCCACCGCACTGGCAAGCAGCAGCGGGCCGGATATGGCGAGCTCCGTCGGGTCCACCCGATCAGGGTAAGGAATGCCTGCTGAGAGCCGATGGGCGGTGGCCTGGTGAGGGGCGCAGGTCACAACCCGGTCAGGAGAAGCGCTTGGCCACGACGTCGGCTACGGCTCGGTCCAACTCGGGGGCTTTGCTGGAGTCGACCTCGTACGCGGCCGCCACACCACGGCCGGGCAGGAAGTAGGCGACAACGCACATCAACCCGATCTTGGAGCCGGGAACCGGCAGCAAGCACAGACGGCGCTGCTCTTTGGTGCTTGCGATCGTGGCTGGGCGGCCTGCCACGGTGGTCCCAAGCCCGCCTGCGGTGTGCGTGCCGTCAGTGAGGTCGCTGTCGTAGTACACCGCAACCTCGATCACCACAGTGTGCGACGACTCGACTAAGTAACATCGCAGTGGCTCGCCTACCCGGCTGCCAAGGACGGGCGCGAAACCCGAGGAGAATACGCCGAAGGCGTCGCGCGTGATCTCGCAGGCGACCCGCGCGTCCCCCGCCGCGGCGGCGAAGGCAGCTTCCGGACCGATAGGAACCGGGACAGCAGTGCTGGGCTGACAGGTCATGCCGAAGGGGAAATCGACGCAGGCCCCGATCAGCGCGACGTCCGGCTCGCTTCGGAACACCAGCGCACCCAGCTTGCCGACCGCCACCTCACCCGCAGCCTTGACCGAGGCGCAAAGGTCGCCTTGTGATCTTGGCCCATCCCGGCCGACGATCGTCACGGCCACCTCGAAGGTCGCCGGGATCGCAACCTGACACTGCCCGACCCCCGGCCCTGAAGTCAGGTAAGCGGTGGCACCATTGAGGACAAGCGACGCGGCATTGTACTTCTGGATCCGGTCAAACCGGTCATCGACATCGACTATGAACCGACTATCTCCCGCTCCCTTGGAAATTGCACACTTGTGCGCTTCCGGTGGCTCGGGTGTAGTCCCTGCTGGGAATCCAATAGCCGTCGGGTCAAATAACACGCAGGGATTGAGCGCGCGCAGTGCCTTGACAACGGTACCCTCGTCACGGTCCTTCGGCACCTCGACTTCCGGATATTGCACGGCCACCGGCCGAGCCCGCTCCGGCTCCGCACCGTCCGATGAGCACCCGACCGCAGTGACAGCCAGGACCAATGCGAGAAACCACGCTCGATTCATCGGCCCAATCCCACGTATGATCATTCGGTTTACCCCGGCAGCTTCGGCATGTCCACCAGTCGCCCGGCGAGCCTCGTGAGGTCGTCGTTCAATCTGTCAATCTCTGCACGCACAAGCCGCAGGATCTCTGCTTGAGCAACGAAGTAGTCGTCAACAAGCTTGCGCCATGTGGTGCCGCCGATTTCCGGCCCGCCGCTATCAAGCGTCTTGTCAATCACGGCGGTCATTCCAGCCGCCCAAGCAGCCGCCGCGGTTCCTCCGGACACGTAGGTGAGCGCCGCCCCGGAAATCGCGACCAGAGCCTTGATCAGCACTTTTTCCAGTGGGTTCTCATTCGCATAGAACTTTCGATGAAAAGCATCCACGAGTTTACCCATGGCATTGTTAAGGCTTTTTCGAGCGGCATCGATCACCCCGCCATATTCCAACAAGACTGCGGCCAACTCGACAGCAATCCGGTTGAAATCCTTCATAAAATCATCGATAGCGCCCAGAAACTCTCCAGCACGCAGACCAGCGGAACCTTCCCATACTTGCCGAAGATCCTCAAATTGCCCGCTCAGTTTCCCAATCCAGTCATCATTCTTCCAGGAAGTATCACATAGCCCCTTGAACACCTTGCTAAGGTCGCAATATTCGCCATCGAGGTGTTGCCCGGAGAGAGCTAGGGCCGGATCAAAGAACTGCTCGATGTAACAACCTTCAATCACCGACTCGAATGGGTAGTACTCCGTCGGCTTGACCGGGTCCGGAACCAAGGGGCCATTTGGGTCAATACTGTTGTCTTTTATAGGAAGATTGCCACGCGACTCAACCTTGGTGCCATCTCCTAAGATAATCATCCGGTCATAGTGATGCTCTTCCGGGTGAAGAAGCCACTCAACCCAGGCGGCTATCTCACCTACGTGCCCGAATTCGCTGTCAACTCCCGTGGCCGCCGAGTGGTAAGGGTCAGGACTCCTATCTGGTGGTGCCATCGGAGTTCAACCTCGTTTCCAGACCTCCGGCAAGACGAGTTAGCGAATGCGCGGCGTCCGCCTCTTGCTGCATGTACGCAGCGTTCGTTTGTAGCAGTTTATCGCGAAAATCGCTCACAATGTGTACTAGATTCTGCTGCCGTTCAGTCATCGTACCATGCACATCAAAGAAGGTGTCCAGCATTCGCCGACATGCGTCAGTAAATTCATGACCACCCGCAAGCAGAGGTTTCCCTAGCATTTGGGTATACGAAACACCGGTATCAGAGTAAAGCCTGCTTGCTACAAGATCGAAATTCTCCAAGGCAGGAGTGACCGTCTCATTTACATAGCGATCAAAAGCCTCAGACGAGGTCGAGTATCCCCCGGTCCCCTCGTGATCCACTTCGCCTCCTAGCAGCCATCCAGCCGTACTGCGACGTCGACTTGTCCGCACGAAGGGTAACCGTCCGCATACGAGCTGACTGCCGATCGAATGACCAGTGACGTTACTCACAAACATGATCCCCGGGGGCGGGCAATCGCTACTCGGCTGAGAGGCGGTCTATTACCGGGGTGAGGTCCTCTACCAGGAGTTCGCGGAGGTAGGCGGCGGCTACGTTGCCTTGTTTGTCTATGACGAAGGTGGCCGGGACAACCGTGCGGGGGTAGCCCTTGAGGACCAAGAGGGTGCGACCGGAGGGGTCGTAGATGGAGGGGTAGGTCAGGCCGCGGTCGCGGACGAAGTCCTGGGGGACTTCGCGTTGGTTGTCGCGGAAGTTGATGCCGAGGACTTGGACTCGGTCGGGGTAGGTTTCTTGGATTTTTTGGAGTTGGGCGGCTTCGGTGCGGCAGGGGGCGCACCATTGGCCCCAGACGTTGAGGATTACCACCTTGCCTCGGTAGTCGGTCAGGGAGAGGCGTTTGGTGTCGTCCATCAGGTCGCTGCCGGAGAGGTCCGGGAGCGGTTTGCGGTCGGGGCCGTCGTAGAAGATTTCCGTTTTGCCGCCTGGGGAGACGAAGACGAACTCCGAGCTGTTCGTGTTCTCTCCGGTTGCGCAGCCGGTCAGGGCCAAGGCGAGGGCCGCTATGGCTGCCAGGAGGGCGCGCATGGTCACGCGCCCGTCTTCCTGGGGTCGCTGGAGCCCGCTGGTTCCGAGTAGCGGATCTCGACCAGCTGCTCGTCGTCGAAGACGAGGCTGGTGAGGGAGGCCAGGGAGCACTCGCGGCGGGCGGGGTGGTGCCAGAGGCGTTTGCCCTCCAGGTAGCGGCGGATGGTCCACACCGGCAGCTGGTGGGACACGCACACCGCTTCGTGGCCGTCCGCCGCTTCGCGGGCGCGGTGGACGGCGCCGAGCATCCGGTGCGCGATCTCCAGGTACGGCTCGCCCCAGGACGGGGTGAACGGGTTGCGCAGGTGGGGCCAGTTGCGGGGGGAGCGCAGCGCGCCGTCGCCCACCGAGACCTTCTGGCCCTCGAAGACGTTGGCGGACTCGATGAGGCGGTCGTCGGTGGCGATCTCCAGGCGGTGGGAGCCCGCGATGGGGGCCGCGGTCTCCTGCGCGCGTTGCAGGGGGGACGCCACGACGTGGGTGATGTCGCGGTCGCTCAGGTGCTCGGCGACGGTGAGGGCCTGGCGTTTGCCGGTCTCGGACAGGCGGAAGTTGGGGAGCCTGCCGTAGAGGACGCCGGTGGGGTTGTGGACTTCGCCGTGGCGCAGCAGGTGGACGACGGTCTTGCTCACGCTGGCTCCTTCGCCGCCGCCGCCGCTGCCGCCGCGTGCGGGAGGGCCTCGGCGATCTGGGTGAACGCGTCGTCGTCGAGGACGGCGTTGACGAACCATGCCTCGAAGGCGCTGGGCGGGGCGTAGACGCCGCGGTCGAGCAGGGCGTGGAAGAACGGCGGGAACCGCCAGGTCTGCGCGGCCTTGGCGCCCGCGTAGTCGACCACGGGGTCTTCGGTGAAGAAGACGCTGACCAGGTTGCCCGCGAACTGCACCCGGTGCGGCACGCCCGCCTCGGTCAGCGCGGTGGTGAGCAGCGCGCCGAGCTGGGTCGCGTTGGCGTCCAGGGCGCGGTAGACAGTCTCGTCGGCTGCGCGCAGCGTGGCCAGGCCCGCGGCGACCGCGACCGGGTTCCCGGACAGGGTGCCCGCCTGGTAGACCGGGCCGGACGGGGCGAGCGCGGCCATGATCTCCGTGCGCCCGCCGAACGCGGCGGCGGGCAGGCCGCCGGACATGACCTTGCCGAAGGTGTAGAGGTCGGCGACGACGCCCTCGATGCCGAACCAGCCCGCCGCGGAGACGCGGAAGCCGGTCATCACCTCGTCCATGATCAGCAGCGCGCCGTTGGCGGAGGTGAGCTCGCGCAGGCCCTCGTTGAAGCCGGGGACCGGGGCGATCGCGCCCATGTTGCCCGCGGCGGCCTCGGTGATCACCGCGGCGATCGTCTGGCCGTGCTCGGCGAAGGCGGCGCGGACCGCGTCGATGTCGTTGTAGGGCAGCACGATGGTGTCTTCGGCCTGCGCGCCGGTGACGCCCGGCGTCGTGGGCAGGCCCAGGGTCGCCACGCCGGAGCCCGCCTCGGCGAGCAGCGCGTCGACGTGGCCGTGGTAGCAGCCAGCGAACTTCACGATCCGGGTGCGGCCGGTGAAGCCGCGGGCCAGCCGGATCGCGCTCATCGTGGCCTCGGTGCCGGAGTTGACCAGCCGGACCTGGTTGACCGGGGCGACCCGGCCGATGATCTCCTCGGCGAGGTCGATCTCCCCCGCCGTCGGCGTCCCGAACGACAGCCCGTTGCCCGCCGCGGCGCGCACCGCCTCGACCACGGCCGGGTGCGCGTGCCCGAGGATCATCGGGCCCCACGACGAGACCAGGTCGACGTAGCGGTTGCCGTCGGCGTCCCACAGGTGCGGGCCCTGGCCGCGGACCATGAACCGGGGGATGCCGCCCACCGCGGAGAACGCCCGCACCGGGGAGTTCACCCCGCCCGGGGTGACCGCCTTCGCGCGGTCGAACAGCGTGGCCGAACCGCGCACGTGCGCCTGGGTCTCAGCTTCCACGGGGCCAGTCTCCCAAATCAGGTCGAGTGTCCGCGCTCACGTACGCCGGGAGCGGGCCCGCACGGCCAGCGTGACCTGCCGCACGGCGTCGAGGACGACGACCAGCGCGAGGGTGCCCGCGGCGACCGCAGCGCCGATCCAGTTGCCCTCGTAGCGTTCGAAGGCGAGGTCGGGGCGCTCGGCGATCGGGGTCAGCGGCACCGTTCCGCGCGACCACAGCCACACCGCGAGCCACACCAGCAGGGCCGCGGCGACCAGTTCGGCAGCCGCGACCAGCGCCCGCTTCGGCTCGTTGAGGCCTGCCGTGCCCACCGGCCAGGCCAGGTCAGGGGCCTCGGGCTCGCTCGTCCCCGCTGCTGTCACGTCGGTCAGCCTCTCATGGCTCGGTCGCCCTGGGCGCGGTGGCCGCGCCGGGCCGGCCCGGGTCGGCGAAGTGCTCCCGGACGTCGACCCGCAGCAGCAGGACGACCACGGCGACCCAGAGCGTGATCAGCAGCGCGCCGACGTAGGCGGCGGCGCCGTGGCAGAGCGCGTTGGCCGCGGCGGGCGCGCACAGCGCCCCGACCGGGGCGGTGACCAGGAACGCGTAGCGGGCCCAGGCCTGCCCCGCGCGCAGCGGCAGGGCGAGGACGAGTGCGACGACGGCGGACAGGCCCGCGCCGAACCCCAGATAGCCCAGGGGCCGGTCGGACAGGAACAGCAGGGCGCCCGCGAGCGCGGCGGCGGCCAGCGAGCCGTAGCAGGCTCCGGTCACCGCACCGGGTCTGGAACGGGGCGAATCGGGCGGGGAGGCGGTCATGCGAACTATGTAGTCCCCGGAGACACCCGTGTTACGAGGTGTACTTAACGGTCGTTCGCGCGTCCCGAACCGCCCCGCCCGCCGTCGGACGCGGTCAGCTGGCGCGCTTGGCCGCGTCGAAGTACGCGGAGGACTCCTTGGTGTACATGAGGTAGATCGCGGTGCCGACCAGGGCGATCTGCACGATGCCGACCACCGTTTCGAGCGCGCCCTGCCCGCCCGCGGCCAGGCCGTAGAGGGCGTAGAGCAGGCCGAGGCCGCCCAGGATCGCCAGGGTCAGCCGCGCCCAGTTGCGGCCAGCGCGCATCTTGAACGCGAACAGCAGGTAGAGGCCGAAGAACAGGAGCGCGAAAAATCCGGTGAAAATGAGCGCGGCAGTGACCGCGGTGTCGACATCGGCCTCGGTGAAGGGCCTGCCCGTGTCCTCGAACGATTTCCTGGCCGCCTCGCGCGTCGCGTCCTGGCCGAACACGAGGGTGAGGACGAACCCGAGCAGGCTCAGTCCTGCGCTGACCATCCACAGGGTGAAGGCGGTGTCGACCTGCTTGGGGCGGGCGGGCGTCTGCGGCAGGGATCGCGGGTCGACCGGCGGCGCGGTCGGAAACGGCTCGTAGGGGTCGTTGGGTTGGGGGCCGGGTCCACTCGTTGTCATAACTGAGAAACTATTAGCTTGCCTGGCCCGGTGCACAGCGACTTGGCGACATCGACGATCACGATTTCCGCTCGACCAGTGGCTTCAGCGCCTCGGTCAGGTCCTCCGGGTACCGCGCCCAGGCCAGCACCACCGACCCGTCATCCAGTTCCACCGGCACCTCGGTCGTCTTGCGCGGCACGGTGAAACCGCCGCCGAGCGGTTTCGCGCCCGCGGGGGCCTCGACACCGGTGACCTTGGCGATGCGCCCGACCGGCAGCACTTCCCGCCCCTGGCGCAGCGAGGTGGCGGTCAACGTGACCGCGCAGACCTTTCGCCGAGCGTTCACCCAGCCCGCGGTCATCAGCGTCAGCAGCGCGCCTACCAGCACCCAGGTAAGGCCGTGCACCACACCGGTAGTGGCTTCCAGGCCCGCGCCGACAGCGGAGAACAGCGGCCCCCACAGCACCGGCCACCAACTCGAACCGGGCTCCAGGTAGTGGATGGGCGCTTCGGGCTGCCCGCTCACCGTTCGTCGCTCTCGGCGAAGAACCGCCGCGCCGTGGGCATGTAGAGCATCCCCAGCCCGACGATCACCAGCAGCGCGCTGATCAGCCCGTAGATCGTGACCCGGCCGAACGAGTACTCGAACAGGCAGGCGATCACGCCCACGACCAGCAGCAGCGTCCGGGCCTTGCGCGCGCCGCGGCGCGCGTGGTGGGCCAGCAGCAGGAAGAGCCCCAGGAACATCAGCGAGCCCAGCAGCAGCCACCAGGACAGGCCCACCGCGACCTGCATGACGTCGACCGACTTCATCTCGGGCGTCACGCGCTTCTGGTTCTCGGCCCACTCTTCGCGCAAGATGAAGAAGAGGATCGAGCCGATCAGGCCGATCAGCCCCGCGCTGACCCAGACCCAGAACGCGACCCGCACGACCCGCGGCGCGTCCGTCCGGGCGTGGCCCGAGTCCGCTGCCTCGGCCGCGGTCGGCATGACCGGCTCGTCCCGCGGCGCGGGGTCCGATTCGTCTGGTGTGCTCACGGCCCGAACATACCTGCCGGGTTCCGGGCCGGTGTCAGTGCTCGCGCAGCCAGCCCGCGGCCTCGGCCGCCCAGTAGGTCAAGATCACATCGGCGCCCGCGCGGCGGATCGAGGTCAGGGTCTCCAGGACGGTGCGCCTGCGGTCTAGCCAGCCGTTGGCGGCGGCGGCCTCGACCATCGCGTACTCACCGGAGACCTGGTAAGCGGCTACCGGGACGTCGGAAAGCTCGCGGACGGCGCGGATGACGTCGAGGTAGGCCAAGGCGGGCTTGACCATGACCAGGTCTGCGCCCTCGGTGAGGTCGAGTGTGACCTCCCGCAGCGCCTCACGGGCGTTGGCCGGGTCCTGCTGGTAGGTCTTACGGTCGCCGGTTAGCTGCGAGTCAACGGCCTCACGGAAAGGGCCGAACAGGGCGGAGGCGAACTTTGCCGAGTACGCCAAGAGGCCGATATCGTGGTGGCCCGCGGTGTCCAACGCCTCGCGGATAACGCCGACCTGGCCGTCCATCATGCCGCTGGGGCCGAGCAGGTGCGCGCCCGCCTCGGCCTGGGCCAGGGCCATGTCGGCGTAGACGGCGAGGGTGGCGTCGTTGTCGACTTCGCCGTGCGCGTCGAGGACACCGCAGTGGCCGTGGTCGGTGAACTCGTCCAGGCACAGATCGGCCATCAGCACCGTCTCGTCGCCCAACTCGGCCCGCAGGTCGCGCAGCGCGACGTTGAGGACACCGTCCGGGTCGACGCCGCCGGAGCCCACCGCGTCACGGGTCTCGGGGACGCCGAAGAGCATGATCCCGCCGACCCCGGCGCGCACCGCTTCGACGGCGGCCTTGCGCAGCGTGTCGCGGGTGTGCTGGACGACCCCGGGCATACTGCCGATGGGCGTCGGCTCGGTCGCGCCCTCCTTGACGAACATCGGCAGCACTAGCTGCCGGGGCTCGACGGCGGTCTCGGAGACCATGCGCCGCAGCGCCGGGGTGCGGCGCAGCCTGCGTGGCCGGTGGTTCGGAAACATCTTCAGACCTCCCCAAAAAGCCGCGGGCGGCGTGCCCCCTGCACACCGCCCGCGGGTGGTACTAGCGCCTCGCGCGCTTGGTCTTGCGCGGCGGCGGCAGTGCGCCCTCCGCGCGCAGCCGCGCCGCGTGCTCGGCGAGCGCGTCGACCAGGGCGGGCACGGTGGCGTGCTCGGGCTGGACGTCGACCCGCAGGCCGAACTCCCGGGCGGTCTCCGCGGTCTTGGGGCCGATACAGGCCACCAGGGTCCGCGCGTGCGGCTTGCCCGCGATGCCGACCAGGTTCCGCACAGTGGACGACGAGGTGAAGCACACCGCGTCGAACCCGCCGGTCTTGATCATCTCGCGGGTCTCGGCGGGCGGCGGCGCGGCGCGGACGGTGCGGTACGCGGTCACGTCATCGATCTCCCAGCCGCGGTCGCGCAGACCGGCGGCCAGGGTCTCGGTGGCGATGTCCGCGCGCGGCAGCAGCACCCGCTCCACCGGGTCGAGGATGTCGTCGTACGGCGGGAAGTCGGCCAGCAGGCCCTCGCTGGACTGCTCGCCCGATGGCACCAGCTCCGGGTTGATGCCGAACGAGCGCACCTTCGCCGCGGTGGCCTCGCCGACGCAGGCGATCTTGACGCCGGAGAACGCGCGGGCGTCGAGGCCGAACTCGGCGAACTTCTCCCAGACCGCGCGCACGGCGTTGGTCGAGGTGAAGATCACCCACTGGTAGCGGCCGTCGACCAGGCCCTTGACCGAGCGCTCCATCTGCGCCGGGCTGCGCGGCGGCTCGACGGAGATCGTCGGCACCTCCGAGGGGATGGCCCCGTGCAGGTGCAGGCGCTCGCTCATCTCGCCAGCCTGGTCCTTGGTGCGCGGCACCAGCACGCGCCACCCGTAGAGCGCGCGCGACTCCCACCAGGACAGCTTCGAGCGCTGCGACACGGCCGCGCCCACGGTCACCACCAGGTGCCCGGAGATCTCGCCAGCGTCGGCGGCCAGCGAGGCCAGCGTGGTGTCGATGGTGCGCTGGCTGGAGCCGGTGCCGTCGGCGGTCACCGCGACCGGGGTCTGCGCCGCGATGCCGTGCTCGACCAGCGACGACGCCGCCTCGGCGAGGTGGCTGGCGCTGGCGTGCAGCACGATCGGGCCGGGCACGCCAGCCAGGCCCGCCCAGTCGATGTCGCCGCGCACGTCGACCTCGGTGTGCGTGGAGCCGAGCGCGATGCCCGCGTAGGCGGGGACGGCGGTGGCGGCGGAGACGCCGGGCACCACGTCGAACACCGCGCTGGTCCGCGCGACGGCTTGCGCCTCGGCGACGACCGCTGAATGCGTCAGCGGATCGCCCGCGACCAGTCGCACGACGACGCGGCCTGCCTTGGCCTCGCCCGCGAGGTCCTTGGCGACGTCGGCTGGTTGCCCCACGGCGGGGCGGACTTCGGCACCGGGGCAGGCGAACGCCAGCACCCCGGAGGGCACGTCCGGGTCGGTAACCACGAGCTCCGCGCGTTCGAGCAGCTCTTTGGCTCGAACGGTGAGCAGCCCGGCGTCGCCGGGGCCGGAACCCACGAAGGCGACGCGACCGGGGGACTTGCGTGCACGGGTGGTCATGTCAGGCCACTTCCTCATCAACTACGCCTCGGGACCGGAGAGCACCCCGGCCCCGAGTTCCAGCAGCTCGGCGGCCAGCGCACGACCGAGCTGCTCTCCTGCGGTCAGGTCACCGGTGGCCGAGGCGCGCATGATCTCGACGGGCCCGGTGGGGTCGCCGTCGGCCAGGTACGCGGCGGCTACCCCGCGCAGCGACAGGCGGTAGACCACCTGGTCGTCGCTGTCGAGGTCTTCCACGACATCGGCCAATGCGCCAACCGGCGCGCTGCAGCCCGCTTCGAGCGCGGCCAGCATGGCGCGCTCAGCGGCCACAGCGGCCCGGGTGGCTTCATCGTCTACAGTGGACTGGAGTAGGTGCTCGACGTCGACGTCGTTCACCCGGCACTCGATCGCCAGGGCCCCCTGCGCAGGCGCGGGCAGCATCTGGATCGGGTCCAGGGTCTCGGTGATCTCGTCGAGCCTGCCCAGCCGGGCCAGGCCCGCGCGGGCGAGCACGACCGCGTCGACCTCGCCTTCGCGCACCATCTTGATCCGGGTGTCCACGTTGCCCCGGATGGGCACGATCTCGTGGCCGAAGCCCAGCGCGTGCAGCTGCGCGGCGCGGCGCGGCGAGCCGGTGCCGATGCGCGCGCCCGGCGGCAGCTCGCCCAGCGTCAGCCCGTCGCGGGCGACCAGCGCGTCGCGCGGGTCCTCGCGCGGCGGCACACCGGCGAGCGAGAGCCGCGGGTCAGGGGCGGTCGGCAGGTCCTTGTACGAGTGCACGGCCACGTCGACCGTGCCGTCGGCGAGCGCGTCGCGCAGAGCGGAGGTGAACACGCCGATCCCGATCTCGGCGATCGGGGCGGACGAGCGGTCGCCGGGGGTGGACACGACGACGATCTCGGTCTTCGCGCCCGCTTTCTCCAGCGCGTCGGCGACCGTGCCGGTCTGCGCCAGGGCGAGCGCGCTGCCGCGCGTGCCGATTCTGATCACGCGTTCCATCAGCGACCACCGTCCACGGGCGTCTCGAAGGGGGCGGCCACGGCGGCGGGCGCCTGCGGGTCGAGCTGGAACAGCTCGCGCAGCGCCTCGGCGTAGCCCGTGCCCGCGGGGCCGGAGGCGAGTTCCTTGACCCGGACCGTCGGGGTGTGCAGCAGCTTGTCGACCACGCGGCGGACCGTGCGGGCCAGCTCGGCGCGGACCGGGTCGTCCAGCTCGGGCAGCCGGGCGTCCAGCCGCAGCAGCTCGGCGTCGACCACCTCGGCGGCCCGCTTGCGCAGCGCCGTGACGGTCGGGGTGACCTCGGCGGAGCGCTGCGCGGCCAGGTAGGCGCGCACCTCCTCGGCGACGATCTCGCCCGCGCGGCGGGTGTCGATGCCGCTGGGCGCCTCGGCGAGCCTGCGCTGGAGGCTTTCCAGGTCGACCACGCGCACGCCCGCGATGCCGGCGACGCCGTCCTCGACGTCGCGCGGCAGGCCGAGGTCGCAGATGACCAGCGGCCGGTCGGCAGGCCGGGCGGTGACCGCGTCGACCCGCACGACCGCGCCCACCGCGCCGGTGCAGGAGATCACGACGTCGGCGTCGGCGATCCGCTCCCGCAGGCCGTCGAGCGCGACGGCGGCCGCGGGCACGCCCTGCTCGCGCAGCGACGCGGCCAGGCGCTCGCCGTTGCCCTGGGAGCGGTTGGCGACGACGACCTCGCCGATCGCGGCCCGGCGCAGCGCGGCCGCGGCCAAGCCGCCCATCGACCCGGCGCCCACGATCAGCGCCGTGCGGCCAGCGAGCCCGCCGAGGGCTTCCTCCACGTCGGCCAGCGCCTCGGACACGACCGAGCCGCCCGCCTGGTCCAGGCCGGTGTCGGTGTGCACCCGCTTGCCGATGCGCAGCGCCTGCTGCACCAGCTCGTGCAGGGTGCGGCCCACGGTGCCCGCCTCGCGGGCGGCGCCGTAGGCCAGCCGGACCTGGCCGAGGATCTGCGACTCGCCGACGACCATGGAGTCCAGGCCAGCGGCGACGGTGAACAGGTGCTGGGCCGCGGCGGCGGCGTAATGCACGTAGAGGTGGTCGTAGAGGGCGGAGACGTCCTCACCGGAGTGCCGCGCGAGCACGCCGACGATGTCGGCCAGCCCCGCGTGGAACGCCTCGACGACCGCGTAGACCTCGACCCGGTTGCACGTGGTGACCAACACGGCTTCGGAGACGTTGGCGCACGCCAGCAGGTCGTGCAGGACCTTGGGCACGTCGACGGCCGAGACGGTGACGCGTTCGAGGACCCGCACCTCCGCGGTGCGGTGCGACATCCCGACAGCGAGAACGCTCACGACACCACCATCCCGTTGACCTGCAGATCCGGACCCATCCCAGCCACCCCGTCACCCTGGGCCGCGTCGTCGGCCCGGCGCGCCACGTGGAACGACAGGACCTGCAACTCGACCGCCAGGTCGACCTTGCGGACCTCGACGTGGTCGGGCACCTGCAGGACGACGGGAGCGAAGTTCAGAATGCACTGAACTCCCGCTTCGACCAAACGGTCGCATACCGCCTGGGCGGCGGGCGGCGGCGTCGCGATGACCCCGATGGACACCTCGCGCTCGGCGCAGACCCTCGGGATGTCATCGATGTGGTCGACCGGGATCCCGCCGACGGGCACGCCGACGAGGTCGGGATCGACATCGAACAGAGCTGTCACGGGGAAACCTCGTCCAGGAAACCCGCCGTAGTTGGCGAGGGCATGTCCGAGGTTACCGATTCCGACCACCGCGACGCTGTGTTTCCGGGTCAACCCGAGAATCCGCTCGATCTCCTCGATGAGCACCACGACCTCGTAGCCCACGCCCCGGGTGCCGTACGAGCCGATGTAGGACAGGTCCTTGCGCAGCTTCGCCGAGTTGACCCCGGCGGCGACGGCGAGTTCCTCGCTGGACACGGTGCCCGCGCCCTGCTCCTGCATCCCGGACAGCACCCGCAGGTAGACCGCGAGCCGGGCCACCGCGGCCTCGGGAATCGCGCGGGCCCGATCACGCGCGGCGGGCACCTCCGCGACCCTCGGGATCGGCGTCGTGATCTCGGCGGCGGTCGGGGCGGGCGGGGTGTCGCCGACCCCGTTCCGCTGGCCTCGCTGTGCCGCCACGCTGCTACTCCTCGACAGATTTCGTCTCCGGGTCTGCCACCACGGTACCGCTTGTGAACGTGTGCACAAAGTTGGTGGCCAGGGCGTAGACGAAGCCCACATCGGCGCTTGCCCACTGCGCGCGGGGCCGCGTGGGCCTTCTCGGGGTCTGCTCGATGGGGTGGATCGGTTTCTTCGGGGCCCCTACGAAGGAAGATCGCCCGTGTGAAAGAGGGTGGGAAGCCCGCGGCATCACTCGCGCGGCCAGCTTGGCGATCTTCCTTCTCCCCCGAAGAAACCACTCCACCCCATCGAGCACCTGGCAGCTTGAGGTCCGATTGGCAGAAGGGCAGGTGCGTCATGCTCGCGAAAGAGCTTCATTTCGCCGCCCCGCCGCCCCACAGCCCCACAAGAAAGCCCCACCCACCCTGGGGGCTGACCCCGCTCCAGTCTATCGCCGCAGGTCAGCATGGGGAAGAGGGTGCGCCGCGCCTGTGGATAACTCGCGATCATCAACGGCCCAGACGATCAGCGGCGCTGGGTGGTTAGTCAGGTCAAGTCAGGTCAGGGCGGCGCGGAGGCGGGGTTCTTCGACCTTCCAGTAACCGTGTTCTTCGCCGTTGATGAGGATTACCGGGACCCGGTCGCCGTATTCGGCGCGGAGTTCTGGGTCGGTGTCCACGTCTTCGGTGTCCCAGGTGACGGTGGTGAAGTCGGCGCAGATGCGGGCGATGTCCGCCTCCGCCACCTCGCAGGCGTGGCAGCCCTGGCGGGTCACGACGGTCACGTGGGTCATGGGGCGACGCTACCGCGCAGGGTGGAGCGGCGGAGTTTGCCGGTTACCGAGTGGGGGAGGGCGGCGGTGAACTCGATGGTGGTGGGGACCTTGAACCTGGCCAGCCGTTGCGCGCAGTGGTCGCGGAGTTGGTCTTCGGTCAGGGTGGCTCCTGTACGTAGGACTACTACTACCTTGACTCGTTCACCGGTTCGGTCGTCGGGGATGCCCACGGCCGCCGCCTCGGCCACCTCGTCCAGTTCCATCACCGCGCGTTCCACTTCGTGGGGGTAGACGTTGAAGCCGTTGACGATGATCAGGTCGTTGGCTCGGTCCACCAGCCTGAGGTCGCCCTCCTCGTCGAAATAGCCGACGTCTCCGGTGCGGAACCAGCCGTCGGGGTCGGGGCCGTGGGCGCCGTCCGGCCAGTAACCGCTGAACAGGTTGGCTCCTCGGGCGGCTATGAGGCCGGTTTCGGAACCGTCGGCGATGAAATCGTGGGCGATCGTCTCGTCGGGGTCGGTTTCGGAATCCAGTGGCCTGCCGTCGCTGTCGACCAGGCGGATTTCGACGCCGGGGATGGGTTTCCCGACCGAACCCGCCTTCGCGGCGCCGCCTACCAGGGTTGAGGTGAGGACCGGGCCGGTCTCGGTGAGGCCGTAGCCCTCGTACACCGGTAGCCCTGTCTCCTGTCGGAACAGCGCGAGGGTGCGCGGGTCCAGCGGGGCCGCGCCGGAGGTGGCGAGACGGACGGTGGACAGGGCCTCGCCGAGGCGGTCTGCGCCCGCGGCGACGAACGCCTGGTACATGGCGGGGACGCCGACGACGGCGGTCACCCGGTTGGTCTGGCAGGCGTCGAGAGTGCTGTCCACACCGAACTTGTCCAAGAGGACACCTGTAGCGCCCGCCGCGGCCACTTGCCAGAGGCCGGATAGTCCGTACGCGTGGGAGAGCGGCACGACCAACAGCACGCGGTCAGTGGCGGTGACCGGGGCGGGGCGCAGGGCGGCGCACTGGTCCACATTGGCCAGCAGCGCGCGGTGGGAGAGCATCACGCCGCGGGGGACGCCCGCTGTGCCGGAGGTGTAGCAGAGGAACGCCAGGTCCTCGCCGCCGCCGATGGCGGTGAACCGCTCGCCGGGGACCACAGTGGACGGGTCCAGGTCGGGTGGGGTGAGCGCGGCCGTCCCCGGCACGCCCAGGGCCAGGCTCGCCCCGCTGTGCTCCAGCAGCCGCTCGACCTCGCGCGGCGCCGCGTCGACCCCGACCGGCACGACCACCCCGCCCGCGCGGAGCACCGCGAACAGCGCGACGCAGGCCGCCAGGGTGTTCGGCACGGCGAGCGCGACCCGGTCGCCCGCGGTGAGACCGGCCTTCACCAGCACATTCGCATAACGATCAACGACGGTGTCAAGCTGCTGCCAAGTGAGTGAACGGCCCGCGGAGGCATCGACCAGAGCCGGATGGGCCGGTACCTTCTCGCACGCTCCGGCCACCAGGTTCGCGACGTTTCCGATAGGCGCCTCGGTCATCGCCAGGCCCTTTCACTCGGGATCTCAGGGGACCCGCAGTGTGGCATAGATCACCAACGACAGGTTAAGTACCCAGTAGAACCCATCCTTGGACCCCCGGGCTTGTCCCCTACCACAAAGTAACCAGACGTAAGCTGCTGACGAAACCCCAACGGTGGCGACCGTGGGGACGCCGAGGGAGTGTGCGGCCGCTCGATGACCCGCCAAACGCGATCGGACACGGCCGCGGCCGTGCCACCAGCCCGACCGGCACCGGACCGGGCCGGGTCGGGCCGCGCGCGGCCCGGCGGGCCCCCGCCGGATGACGAACCAGAGCAGGCGCGGCCCGACGCCGAGCACGCGGCTTCCTGGGAGCTGGTCAGCGCCGCCCAGGCTGGTGACACAGTGGCCTTCGGCCAGCTCTACCACCGCTATGTGGACATCGTGTTCCGGTACGTCCTGTTCCGCGTCGGCGACCGCGAACTGGCCGAGGACGTCACCAGCGAGACTTTCCTGCGCGCCCTGCGCCGGATCACCTCGGTCAGCTACCAGGGCCGCGACGTCGGCGCCTGGTTCGTGACCATCGCCAGGAACCTGGTGCTCGACCACGTGAAGTCGAGCCGGTTCCGGCTGGAGGTCGTCACCGCGGAGATCCGCGACTCCGAGCGCGTCGAGGCCGGGCCGGAGCAGCGGGTCATGGCGATGGCGACCCGCGACGCGCTGCTGCGCTCGATCGAGCAACTGGGCGACGACCAGCGCGAATGCGTGGTCCTGCGGTTCCTGCAAGGACTGTCGGTCGCCGAGACCGCCGCGGTGATGAACCGCAACGAGGGCGCGGTGAAGGCGCTGCAGCACCGAGCCGTGCGCAGGCTCGCGCAACTTCTGCCGGGTGAACTGCGTTGACTCCTATGGCGTTGACTCCCATGAAGCTGATTCCTATGACGATGATTCCTATGACGATGATTGCTGTATCGCTGCCCGGGCAGGCGCCGCCACGGCGGTGGCGAAGCCGTAACCCGGGGCCTGGCCAGTCGTTTCACCAGGGGAGACCCACAAGAGTCGGAGCGGGATAGTGGAGAGCGGATCGGGGCCGTCGAGCCCCAGCGGCGAGCGCGCGGGCGACCCCCGCGAGCCGG
This sequence comes from Actinokineospora iranica, assembly GCF_900101685.1. GTDB lineage: Bacteria > Actinomycetota > Actinomycetes > Mycobacteriales > Pseudonocardiaceae > Actinokineospora > Actinokineospora iranica. The sequence continues at coordinate 23,376 of NZ_FMZZ01000011.1, read as the reverse complement.
TCGAGCCTGAACCGGAGTTCACCGACGACGACCGTGCTGACGACGACCGTGCTGTCGTGGAACTGCTCGCGGGCCTGCGTCCGCTGACCGCGCCCGGGGCCGAGGCCACCGACCGGATGCGCGCGAAGATCCTCGCCGAGCTTTCCGCCAAGCCGGTCCGCGCGACCTCGCCCGCCCCGACCCGCCCGCCCCGGCCCGCCCGCGCGGGCCGCGCGCCGCGCGCCAGGCGGGTCAGCCGCCCCCGGCCGGACTCGGCCGCGGCCAGAGCCGGTTCCGGCGCCCGCGGCAGGCTCGCGGTGGCCGCCATCGCGGTGCTCGCCCTGGTGTTCTCGCTGGCCGGGATGAGCCTGCTGCTGGCCCGCGACGCCCTGCCCGGCGACACCCTCTACGGCATGAAGAGGACCGGTGAGGCCGCGTCCCTCGGCTTGGCCTTCGGCGAACAGGACAAGGCGGTCAAGCACCTGGGCTTCGCCGCCGCCCGGATCACCGAGATCGAGACGCTGGCGCTGCGCTACCCGAACCCGGCCGACGCGCCCGCGGGCGGTTACCTGTCCGCGTTGAGCGACTTCGACAACGACGCCACCGCTGGCGCCCGCGGCCTCATCGCGGCCGCCACCGCCCGTGACGGCAGCCCGCTCGACACGCTGCGGCTGTGGGCGCGGCAGCACAGCGACCGGCTCGCCGCGGTCGGCCCGAGGCTGCCCGCGGCTGCCCGGAGCAGGCACGCGTCGTCGCTGGCGCTGCTGGCCAAGATCGAGGCCCGGTCGACCGGGCTGCTCGCCCGCTTCCCCTGCGAGCAGATCGTCTCCGGCTCGGCCGACGAGATCGGCCCGCTGCCCGCGACCAAGCGGTGCGACGCCGAGTCTGGCTCGCCGCGGGTGCTCGCACCGCCGTCCGCGGCGGGACCCGACAGCGGTGCTCCCGCGGACGCGCGGACACCGGGAGTAGTCGTCGCGCCCGGCCCGAGCGAGCCGCCGCCGTCCAACGGGCCGCCCGCCCGCACCGGCGCCCCGCGCACCGACCTGCCGGGGACGGACGGGCTGCCGCCCCTGGTGTCGCTGCCGCCGCTGATCGGCGCACCCGCTCTGACGTCGCCGGAGATCACCGTCCCGGCGACACCGCCGGTTGTCGCGCCGCTGCCGCTGCCGCTGCCCACGCTGGCCCTCCCGCCGCTGCTGCCCGGCGGGCCCGGGATCGGCATCGGCTGAGGGCCGCGCGAAACCGGGCGTCGGATCGCTACGCTGTGCCTACAGCCATGGTCAGAGTGCCCGAACCACGGGAGGCGTGCGGTGTCCCTGCGGCGTGGGGGTAGGAAGAACCCCGAACTGGAACGCCTGGCCGCGCTCGCGGGCGAGGCGAGCGCCGAGGCAGCCGTCGCCATGGAACAGTCGGAGCCCTCGAGAACCGCGGAGCCCGCGGACCTCACCGCGGCGGCGTTCTTCGACGTCGACAACACCATCATGATGGGCGCCTCGATCTTCCACTTCGCCCGGGGCCTGGCCGCGCGCAAGTTCTTCTCCAACTCGGACCTGGTCAAGTTCGCCCTGCAACAGGTCATGTTCCGCGTCGGCGGCAAGGAAAGCGCCGACGGCATCCGCAGCAGCCGCGAGCAGGCACTGTCCTTTGTGGCAGGCCACACCGTCGCGGAACTCACCACCCTCGGCGAAGAGATCTACGACGAACTCATGGCCGACAAGATCTGGCCCGGCACCCGCGCCCTGGCCCAGATGCACCTGGACGCGGGCCAACGCGTCTGGCTGGTCACCGCGACCCCGGTGGAACTCGCGACCATCATCGCCCGCCGCCTCGGCCTCACCGGCGCCCTGGGCACCGTCGCCGAAAGCGAAGACGGCGTCTTCACCGGCAAACTGGTCGGCGAAATGCTCCACGGCCCAGCCAAAGCCCACGCGGTCCGCTCCCTGGCGGCCCGGGAGGGCTTGGACCTGCGCCGCTGCACCGCCTACTCGGACTCCTCCAACGACGTCCCCATGCTCTCCGTCGTCGGCACAGCCGTCGCGGTCAACCCCGACAGCGGCCTCCGCGAGGTAGCCCGCAAACGCGGCTGGGAAATCCGCGACTTCCGCACCGGCAGAAAAGCCGCCAAGATCGGCGTCCCCTCAGTCCTGGGCGCAGGCGCCGTAGCGGGCGCCGTGGCCGCGGGCCTGGCCCACCGCAAACGCGCCGTCTGACGCTTCAGCCGCAGGCACCCTTGACGGACCAGTCGACTAGTCCGATCTCCAAACAGTTGGATTGTTGAACAACTGATTGATTGATCAATTGACTAGCGCAGTGGAACTGCAAGGACACCCCGCCCCCTGCCAGGCCGAACCCACGCCCGCCCAGTGAGCCAACAACGCAACCCAGCCCCACAGCGAGCCCCCACAGCTCACCCCAGGAACGGGTTCCCCCGCTGGTTCAGCATCCGGTACAGCGTCTGCTGAATCGTCTCCCGCACCTGGTCGGTCAGGTTGAACACCAGCATCGGATCTTCCTCGGCCGCTGGCCCGAACCGGTCCGTGGCGATCGGCTCCCCGAAGCGGATGTGCCACTTGGACGGAAGCGGAATGACCCCAAGCGGCCCAAGCAGCGGAAACGTCGGCGTGATCGGAAAATAGGGCAGCCCCAGCAATCGGGCCACCGCCTTCAGATCCCCGATCTTCGGATAAATCTCCTCCGCCCCCACGATCGAGCACGGAATGATCGGAACCCCGGTCCGCAGCGCGGCGGAGACGAACCCGCCCCGCCCGAACCGTTGCAGCTTGTACCGGTCGGCGAACGGCTTCCCGACGCCCTTGAACCCCTCCGGCCACACCCCGACCAGCTCCCCCGAGCGCAGCAGACGCTCGGCGTCCGGGTTGCAGGCCAGGGTCTGGCCGGATTTGCGGGCCAGCGCGCCGAGCAGCGGGACCTGGAACACCAGGTCGGCGCCCAGCATCCGCAGGTAGCGCCTGCGGGGGTGGTTGTCGTGGACGGCGACGGCGGTCATCATCGCGTCGATCGGCAGGGTGCCGGAGTGGTTGCTGACGATCAGGGCTCCGCCGTCCACCGGGAGGTTTTCCACGCCGCTGACTTCGACGCGGAACCAGTTTCGGTAGATCGCGCGCAGGGGTGGGAGCAGCAGGGTCTCGGTGAGGTCCTGGTCGAAGCCGAACTGGTCGACGGTGTAGTCGCCGGTGAACCTGCGGCGGGCGAAGGCGAGGGCGTCGGCGACGGCTCGGCGCAAGGTGGACGGCTCGGCCGGTGCTGGGGTGGGTCGCAGGGGGGTCGGCTCGACGGGCGGGCGGTCCGCGCGGGACAGGGGCGGGAGCTGCCTGCGGCGCTCCGTCCGCTGGAGGGGGATGACCCTGGCTTCCTGCATACCTGCTGCCACCTTCTTAGCGAGACGTCACCGGATGCCCAGCACCCGGTGTTCCAGGCCCTCGAGCAGTTCCGGGCTGATCACCGGACGCAGGGCGTTGCCGTGCACGTAGTCATCAAACGCCTGCCGGGTAGTCCAGCGGGGTGTGAAGCCGAGAACTGTGCGCAGTCGGGTGGTGTCCACGACCCGGCCGTAGTTGAGGTACCGGACGTGGTCCGGGGAGAAGTCGACCAGGCGGGCGCCGCGCAGGATGCGGCCCGCCGCGGGGATCGCCGAGCGCAGCACCGGCAGCGGGATGCGGCCAGCGCGCCGGATGGCCTGCGAGAGCATCAGCACGCCGTCGCCGCCCGCGTTGAACACCCCGGGCGCGCCGCGCACCGCGGCCTGCTCCAGCACGGCCAGCGCGTCCTCGGAGTGCAGCAGCTGGATGCGGGCGTCGTAGCCGAGCACCGTCGGCACAACCGGCAGCGCGAAGTAGCGGGTGAGGACGGTGTCGACGCGGGGGCCGATGAGGTTCGTGAGCCGGATCAGGGTGACGTCGACGTCCGGGCGCCTGCGGCTGAAGCCGCGCACGTACGCCTCGACCTCGACGGCGTCCTTGGCGTAGCCGCTGGAGGAGATGTCCTTGGGGGCGTCGTCCTCGGTGAACACCGCTGGTGAGCGGGCGCTCGCCCCGTAGACCGCGGCCGTCGACTTGACCACCAGCTTGCGCACCGACGGCGCGCGCTGGCAGGCGGCCAGCAGCTGCATGGTGCCGATGACGTTCATTTCCTTGATCGGCGTGCGGCGCGACGGGCCGGGCGGGTTCGCCGTCAGGGAGGCGTGCACGACGGTGTCGACCTCGGCGCCGGTGATCACCTTCGCGATCAGCGGGTTGCGGATGTCGGCGCGGACGAACTCCGCGCGGCCCAGCCTGCGGACGACGTCGCGGTGCGGCGCGGTGGTGTCCACGCCGAGCACACGGTCGATGTCCGGGTTCGCCGCGAGCCGGGCGGCCAGGTTGCCGCCGAGGTAGCCGCCGACACCGGTGACCAAGACGACTTTGGGTGTCACGGGTTTCCCTGGGGAGTTGGCGTTGGAAACCCGACAGTACTCGGCCGCGGAGGTCAACCGAAACGCGGCAACGGACTCTTAACGCAGGTCACACGGGTTGTTGGGCTAAACCACCCGATCCGGCTCACCCACGGCCAGCGCCCGCCCCCGATGCGGGTGCGGGCGCGGGCCGTGGGCGAGGGAAGAAGCTACTTCTTGAGCTTGCGACGCTGGACGCGAGTCTTGCGCAGCAGCTTGCGGTGCTTCTTCTTCGACATGCGCTTGCGGCGCTTCTTGATGACCGAGCCCATAAGGATCCCTAGCTCTCGACGGTGAGTCGTTCCGGTGTCCGGCGCTCCGGTGCGGCGACGTCACCGACGCGCGCCAAGACACCAGGCACAACGGCTGACCAGAGTACCCGCTCGTCCGCGCGCGCCTGCCGGCGGCCTGCTCAGCCCGCGTCGAAGTAGGCGTTCTGCAGATAGTCGTGCACAGCCTTCTCGGGCACCCGGAAGGACTTGCCTACCCGCACCGCGGGCAGTTCACCGCTGTGCACAAGCCGGTAGACGGTCATCTTCGAGACTCGCATCATGGTCGCCACCTCGGCCACCGTCAGGAATTGCACCTGGGAGAGTCCGGGCGGGTCTGGGTCGCGCTTGTTCGCAGGCATGGCTCACCGCGTCCTTAAACACGCGTCGCGCCGCCGGCTTCCCCACCGACGGATTCGACACGCACGTGCTCTATCGAGAGTAGCGGGACAGGTGTGACTGATGCGACGTCACATTCGCCAAATCCGCTCAGCCCGGCTCGTGCGCCGCCCCCAGTTCCCGGGAGCGGTCCCTGGCGGCCTCGATGGCCGCGATCAGCGCGGCCCGCACGCCGTGTTTCTCCAGTTCACGGATAGCGCTGATGGTCGTGCCCGCGGGCGAGGTGACGGCCTCGCGGAGGATGACGGGGTGCTCACCGGTCTGGGCGAGCATGGTGGCCGCGCCGACGGCGGACTGGATGATCAGCGCCTCGGCGACCGCCCTGGGCAGGCCGAGCAGGATACCCGCGTCGATCATGGCCTCGACCAGGAAGAAGAAGTACGCCGGGCCGGACCCGGACAGCGCGGTCACCGCGTCCTGCTGCGCCTCCGGAACCCGCACGACCTTCCCGACCGTGGACAGCATCTCCTCCACGACCGCCAGGTGCTCGGCCTCGGCGTGCGTGCCCGGGGAGATCGCGCTCATGGCCTCGCCGACCAGCATCGGCGTGTTCGGCATGGCCCGCACGACCGGCACGCCCGCGGGCAGCCGCCGCTCGAACAGCGACGTCGGCAGCCCCGCGCACAGCGACACGACCAGGGTCTCGGCGTCGACGACGGGCGCGAGTTCGTCCAGCAGCGGCTCGATGTCCTGCGGCTTCACCGCGACGACCAGCACGTCCGCGGTCTTGGCCGCGGTGGGCACATCGGTGGCGCGGATGCCGTAGGCGCTGGTCAGCTGCGCGGACCGCTCCGGGTAGCGCTCGGTGAACAGCAGCTCGTCCGCCTGCCTGCCGCCGTGCAGCAGCCCGGACAGCAGCGCCTCGCCGATCTTGCCCGCGCCGAGCACGGCGATCGTGGGACGCCCTTTCTCCTCAGTCATGTCCGTCAGGCTAACCACTGGGTCTTGGCGGGTCGCGACCAATAACGTGGTGCGGCACATCCCCGACCGGATCGGAGCGTTCCATCGGATGAGCGAGCTTGCGAGCGAACCATTGACACAGTGCGCAGGCCCGCGAGGCAACCGAACGGGTGAGGTTGGCCCGTGAGCGAGCCAGCGAGCGAACCATTGACACAGTGCGCAGGCCTGCGAGGCAACCGAACGGGTGAGGTTGGCCGATGAGCTGGCAGGACGACCTGCGCGCACTCGACACCGAGTTAGCGCGTGGCGCCATCAGCGCCGCCGACTACCGCCAACGGCGGGACGAGATCCTGGGCAGCGCGACGAGTTCGCAGGCGCCGGTCCCCACGCTCCAGCCCGGCGGCGCGGGCGACGCCCAGCAGCAGGCCTGGCCACCGGTGTCCTGGGATGCCACGGCGACGCAGGCGCCGCCGTGGACGAGTGGGGAGTGGCCGGAATCGGAGTCGGGGTGGGCCCAGCCGGACTCGGCCGAGCTGGACGACCTGGAGTCGCTTGAGTCCTACGCGGAGTCCGCGAGCTCGAAGCGCACGCCCGAGGAGCTGGAGGCCGAGCTGCTGGCCGAGGTCGTGGAGGGGGCGCTGCGGCTCCCGGAGATCACCACCGGCCTGGCGCGCGCGGGCCTGGACTCCGGCGTCCTGGTGCAGGCGGTGCACGCCGAGCGCGCCGCGATCCTGGGCCGGGCGGCGGCCGAGCGGGACCGGCTGGTCCAGGCGCGCACCGCCGTGGCCGACGCGGGGACTCCCCGCCCCGGGGCCGTGTCGAATCGGACCGTATCCATCGGCATGATCGTCTTGGGGCTGATCCTGCTTGTCCCGGTCTGGCTGGCGACCGGACTCGGCGACGGCATGGAAACGATCTGGCGGTGGCTCGCCTGGTTCGTCGCCGCAGTCTCCGGGCTGATCGGGCTGATCCTGCTGATCGTCGCGGCCATGGACCTGAGCGGGAAGCTCGTGCCGTCGACGCTGCCCCAGCGGCGGGCCGCCGAGCAGGTCGAGTCCGCGCGGGCGGAGTGGCTGCGAACGGTGCTGGACGACGGGGTGCTGCCCGTCATGCGCCGCGTCCTCAACGCGCACCTGGCCCCGATCCGCCGGACCAGCCTTGAGCTGACCCCGGAGTCGGCCCCCGGCCTCGGCGGCGACCGGGCCGCGTCGATGGCCCAGGTCACCGGGTCGGTGCGCCGGTTCCAGGACGCGGCCCGGCGCTCGCGCAGCGGGTCGATCGGGCTGGCAGGCCCGCGCGGGGTCGGCAAGACCACGCTGATCGACTTCTTCGCGGGCCGCGTCGGGCCGGAAACCGGCCCGCTCAAGATCGTCGTGTCCGCGCCCGTGCAGTACGAGGCGCGGGAGTTCGTGCTGCACCTGTTCGCGAAGGTGTGCCACGCGGTCATCGCCCGGGAGGCCGAGCGCGCCGCGCTGGGCGAGGTCCGGGTGAGCAGGGGCGGCCGGGCCGGCCGGTTCGCGATCCTGACGGTGCTTTCCGCCGCGCTGGCAGTGGCCGCCGCGCTGCCGCTGGTGGGGCCGGGCGGCGTGTTCGGCAAGCCGATGTGGGACAAGATCATCGCCAACGACCTCTGGCTGATTCCCTCAGCCGTGTTCGTCCTCGGCGCGCTGACCGCGCTCGGGATGCTGCTGTGGACGCTCGCACCGAGCGTCGGCCGGGGAATGGTCGCGGCGGTGCGCTGGCTCGCCGGTTTCGGGCGGGCGAACCGCGACCAGCCGGTCGCGCTGGCCGCGCGGGCCAGGGAGCAGCTGGTGCAGATCCGCTACCTGCAAACCCACACCAGCGGCTGGTCGGGCAAGTTCACCGTGGGCGCCGCAGAGGGGAACTGGAGCAAGACCGCGCAGCTGGCCGAGCACCCGCTGACCTACCCGGAGATCATCGACGCGTTCGAGCGGTTCCTCGCCGCGACCGTCCGCGCGTACCCCGGCGACCCGGCGGTCGTGATCGCCATCGACGAGCTGGACAAGATCGAGTCGGCCGAGGCGGCGCAGCGGTTCATCAACGAGATCAAGGGCATCTTCGCCGCGCCGCGCACCCAGTTCATCGTGTCGGTGTCCAGCGACGCCCTGGCCGCGTTCGAGCGGCGCGGGCTGCCGGTGCGCGACGCGTTCGACAGCGCGTTCCAGGAGATCGTCCCGGTGAACAACCTGGACCTGGCCGACACGAGCCTGCTGCTGCGGAGCTGGGTCCTGGGCCTGCCGGAGCCGTTCGTGCGGCTGGCGCACTGCCTCGCGGGCGGCCTGCCGCGCGACGTGCGCCGGGTGGCCAGGGCGATGGTCTCGGTCGCGGTGGACGCGGCCGAGCCGCCGCTGCTGGACACCGTCTGCGCGCGCCTGGTCGGCGACGACATGGACCGCAAGGCGCACGCCATCCAGATCGCCCTCGGCCAGCTCGACCCCGAGGACGACCCCACCGACTTCCTGCGCCTCATCCGCACCCTGCGCCCGACCGCGGCCAGTGTCCTGGGCGTGCTGACGCAGCTGGGGCAGATCCGGCAGGCCGACCACTCGGCCGCGTTCGTCCGCCTGGTCCGGCAAACCGGGACTTACCTCTACCACTGCGCGACGGTCCTGGAGGTGTTCACCCGCGAGACCGACGAACGCCTGGAAAACGGGCCGGACGACCCCGCCGCCAAGATCGCGTCCTTCGAGCTGCTGGCCACCGCGAAGCAGTCCCTGGCCGTGCACCCGCGACTGGCCTGGGTGCAGATCGATGAGTTCCGCGAGGTGTGGGGCCTGACCCAGTCCCGGCCGCTCTAGGCCCTGTCTCGACAGGACCTAGACAGGACCTAGCAGTCCGCGCCCGCGATGAGGTGGACCAGGGTCTCCACCGCGGGCGCCACATCGGGGGCCGCCGTGCAGGTGACCACGCGCGGCTCGTCGACGGCCAGCACGATGCCCCAGGTGATCCCGGCCGCCAAGACCAGCGCCGCGGCGATGACGGCGAGCAGGCGGCGCGCGCGGCGGCGGTCCGGCGGGGGCTCGTTCCCCGCCGGACGCAGCCACTGCGAAATACTCATCGGAATGTTCAACCGATCGCGGACAGGGCCAGCTGCCGGGCCTGGCAGACCAGCCTGCCGGTGGAGTCGACCACGGTGGCGTCCGCGTCGAACCACATCCCGTGGACCGCCTTGGACTCGACCTGGATGCGCAGCCAGCCCGGCGCCGGCCGGGAGCGCAGGTGCGCGGTGAGCTGGACCGTGGGCGACCAGCCGAGCCTGCCCAGGTTGAACGTCACCGGCATCGAGATATCGCCTGCCACCAGGGCGAACAGCGGGTCCGCCTGCTCGCCGCGCGGGCGGGCCCACAGCCGCAGCCGCAGCGGGTCGCCGACGTGCCCGTGCAGGAATCCCGCGCCGTTGGGGTCGAGCCGGACGTCGCAGGACTCGCTGAGCCGGAACACCGCCGCCGAGGGCATCGCGGCCAGATCGATCGCGTTGCCCGGCGGTTCGGCGGGCTGGTTGGGCAGATCCGCCCAGGCGGCCCGTTCCCGGGGGAGCCTGCCGGTGGTGACCACGCCCTCCACGCAGCTGTGCCCGCTCTGCTCCAGGTGCACCGACACGACTGTGGTGCGGCGCCCCGACTTGCGCACGTCGGTGCGCAGCAGCACCGGCCCCACGCCGGGCGGGCGCAGGAACTGCGCGCTCACCGACAGCGGGTCGATCAGGGGCGCCCCCGCCCCGTTGTGCGTGGCCACCCCGGCCTTGGCCAGCAACGCCATCAGGAATCCCCCGTGCGGACGCCCCCCGACGGTCCAGGCGGCCGGGAGGTCCGCGGCGAAAGTGCCGTCCCCCAGCGGTCGCACCCTGACGGCCGCGGCGAACGCCCCACCCGCGGGCGCCGGGCCGCCCGCCCGAACATCGCCGTGCCCAGCAGCACTACTCATGGGCGATAGCCTGCCACGCCAGGCCGGACGTTTTTACGCTGCGCCACGGATCAACGACCGTTCACGACCGGGTCATCACGGCGCGGAGGAAGAACATCGTGTTCGCGGGCCGCTCGGCCATTCTGCGCATCAGATACCCGTACCACTCTCCGCCATACGGCACATAGACCCGCACAGTATTGCCCAACCGCGCCAATCGGAGTTGTTCTTCCGGCCGAATCCCGAAGAGCATCTGGTATTCGAAGCCGCCGGGTTCGCGGCCGTGGACCCGGGCGCGCTCGCCGATGATCCGAATCAGGCGCGGGTCGTGGGTGGCGAACATGGGGTAGCCCTCGCCCGCGAGCAGCGCGTTGACGCAGCGCACATAGCTTTTGTCGACCTCGGCGGTGTCCGGGTAGGCCACCGTCTCGGGCTCGGAGTAGGCGCCCTTGCACAGCCGCACGCGGGAACCCTCGGTCGCGAGCCGGGTGGCGTCGTCCACTGTGCGGCGCAGGTACGCCTGAAGCACCGCGCCCACCCACGGCCAGGTTCGCCGCAGCTCGCCGAGCACGCGCAGGGTCGAGTCGGTGGTGGTGTGGTCCTCCATGTCGAGGGTGACCGTGGTGCCCGCCGCTTGGGCGGCCCGGCAGATGCGGGCGGCGTTGTCGAGCGCCAGTTTCTCGTCGAGCAGCTGACCGACGGCGGAAAGCTTCACGCTTACCTCGGCGCGGTCAGCGAGGTTTTCCGCGTGCAGGTGTTCCAAGAGTTCGACGTAGGCGTCGACAGTGTTGGCTGCCTGGATGGCGTCAGTGGTGTCCTCGCCGAGGTAGTCGAGGGTGACGGCGAGTCCGGAGTCGACCAGTCGCCGGGTCGCGGCGACGGCGTCGGCGGTGGTCTCGCCCGCGACGAAGCGGCTGACCACGTCCCGGCTGACCGGAGCGGTCGCCACCAGGGAACGGATCGTGTCGTTCCGGGCGGCGGCCAAGATCATCGAGCGCAACGGGTTCACGCGGCAGACTTTACGGCCCGGGCACCCGTTACCGGCCAGGCATCCGGTCGTCCTACCTTCCCGGCTCGCTCAGGTGCCAGCGGGCGAACAGCAGCGCCTCGGCCAGCTCCTTGGCCCGCTCGCCCGGCCCCTTCGCCCGCCGCGTGTTGATCTCCAGCACCACCTGCCCGGTGAACCCGCGCGCGGCCAGCGACTCGCACAGCCGCGCGCACGGCTGGTCGCCGCGCCCGGGGACCAGGTGCTCGTCCTTGGGCAGGCCGGTGCCGTCGGCGAGGTGGACGTGGGTGAGGCCGTCGCCCATCCGCTGGGCCAGCGCCATCGCGTCGACGTGCGCGGCCGCGGTGTGCGACAGGTCGAGGGTGTAGTGCCGGTGCCCGACGTCGGTCGGGTCGATCGAGGGCCGAAACGCCGACATCTCCACCGACCGGGCCCCCAGCCCGCGCCGCACCGGGAACATGTTCTCCACCGCGACGGCCACGCCGCTGCCGTCCTCCAACTCCGCGACCAGGTCGGCGAAGCGGTCGGCGTAGCGGCGCTGCCAGCGGAACGGCGGGTGCACCACGACCGTCGGCGCCCCGAGGTCCTGGGCGACCTCGACCGACCGGCGCAGCCGGGTCTCCGGGTCCGGCGACCACACCCGCTGGGTGATGAGCAGGCACGGCGCGTGCACGGCCAGCACCGGCGTGCCGGTCTCCTGGACGCGGCGGCGCAGGCCGCCCACGTTCTGGCTCAGCGGGTCGGCCCAGACCATCACCTCGACGCCGTCGTAGCCGAGTTCGGCAGCCAGCGCGAAGGCGGTGGCCGCGCTCTGCGGCCACACCGACGCGGTGGACAGGCCGACCGGGATCGCGGTCAACGTCCCAGCAAGAGCAGGACGGCCGGGGACACCGTCGCGACCAGGCCGACCAGCACCGCGAGCACCGTGGTCTGCAGGTCTTCCGCGCGCCGGATCTTGCGGACGAGCAGCACCAGCCCGACGATCACGGCCAGCGCGCCGACCAGCGCCGCAGCGGGCAGCACCCGCCACAGCCAGTTGAACAGCAGCCAGACCACCGCGCCGCCGACCACGCCGAGGGCAAGCTGCCCGGCCATGATCAGCCACTCGCGGGCGGGCGAGGTCTCGGCGTCCAAGTCGTCGATATCACGGTCGCGCTCGTCGTCGAGGTCGCGCTCGTCGTCATCGTCCAGGCCGTCCAGGCCGTCCAGGTCGGCGCTGTCGTCGTCGGCGTCCCGGTCGCGCTCGCCGCCCGGGAACTCGTCGTGGGCCTGGTAGTCGGTGAACCGGGTCGCGGCCTTCTCGTCGAAGCCCTCGTGCTCCTCCAGGAACTCCGGCGGCGCGCCCTGCGGGTCGATCTCGGTCTGGGACGCGTCGCCGGGGAAGTCCGCGGGCCGCCGGGGCGCGAAGCCCGGCTTCGGCAGCTGCTGCGACGGCTGCGGCTTGGGCAGCGCCTGCGACGGCTGCGGGCCCACCGGCGGCCGGGGGAGCTGCTGGGACGGCTGCGGACCCAGCGGCGGCTTCTTCAGCGGCTGCGACGGCTGGGGGCCCACGGGCGGCTTCTGGAGCTGCTGCGATGGCTGCGGGCCCACCGGCGGCTTCTGGAGCTGCTGGGACGGCTGCGGGCCGACGGGCGGCTTGGGCAGCGCCTGCGATGGCTGCGGGCCCACCGGGGGCTTGGGCAGCGCTTGCGACGGCTGCGGCGGCGCGGGCCGCCGGGACGTGCCCGGCGCGCGCCGGGGAAGCAGGGGCGCGCGGCCTGCCGGGCCAGGGCCGAGGCCCGCTGGGGGCTCGGCCGGGTCGGGGCCGTCCTCGGGGACCCGGGGCAGCTGCTCGGTGTGCGGGTCCGGCGCGTCGAGCCGGGCGCTGATCGGCGGGCGCTGCGGACGCGCTGGCTCCCGAACGGGTGGCTCGGCCGCCCGCCGCCGCGACGGCGCGGGCAGCGGCTGCGAGTGCGACCCGGGCCGCTCACCCTGCGCGGGCTGCGCCGGGTGCTGCTGGGTGCGCTCGACCGGGGACAGCGGCTGCGCCGGGCGCTGCGGGCGCTCGACCAGCGGCGCGGGCCGCTGCTGGGCGCGGTCGGAGTCCGCCTCCCGCTGCGACAGCGGCGGCGGCGCGGGGTGCTGCTGGGTCAGTTCCGCTGGCGAGGGGGGCGGCGGCAGCGGCTGCTGCGGCTTGGGCTGCTGCGGGCCGCGGACCTGCCGGTGCGACGCGCGCTCGTGCGGCTCCTGGTCGTCGCGGATCGGCAGCATCGTGCCGCTGTCGGACAGAACCCGCTCGATGATCGCCTGCGGCGCGGTGTCCGAGGCGTCGTCGGGCCGCCTGCGCCGTCGCCGGGGCGCGGCCTCGCCCGCGTTGCCGCCGTACTTGGCCAGCAACTCCGCCACGGTGCGCTGGGTGCGCTCCGAACCGCCTTCTTGACTCATCCACTCCACCGTGCCCCGTGCAGGCCGATCCGTCCAGTTGCCGCACCCGCCGCGGGCGGCACCGGCGTGGGCGTTCGGGTGCGGGCGCCACCGTCGCTGACGTCAATCCGAGGAGACAGTGTGGTCCTCACCGTTCGTCTGGTCCAGCCGCCTAAGGATGACGCCCTCGCGCAGCGCCCACGGCCCGATCTCCAACTCCGGCAGTGACAACGCTCGCATAGTGGCCTGCGCCACCAACGCCCCCGCCACCAGCTGGTGCGCCCGGCTGGGGCTGACGCCCTCCAGTTCGGCCAGGTCGGCCGCGGACATCCGGGAGATGAACGCGATCAGCTGGCGCAGCCCGTCCTCGGTGAGGACCCGGCGCACCCTCGGGCCAGCCGACGACGGCGCGGCCCCGGTCAGCCTGGCCAGGCTCCGGAACGTCTTGGAGGTGGCGACCACCCGGTCCGGCACGCCGAACTTCGCGATCTTCTTCGCCACCGGGGCCAGTTCCTCGGCCAGCCACTCGACGGTCTTGTCGATCTGGTCGCGGCTCGGCGGGTCGCTGGTGAACCGGGTGCGGGTCAGCCTGCCCGCGCCCAACGGGAGCGACCAGGCGAAATCGGGGTCCTCATCGATGCCTGCGGCGATCTCCAGCGAGCCGCCGCCGATGTCGAGGACCAGCAGGTTCCCCGCCGACCAGCCGTACCAGCGGCGGGCCGCGAGGAAGGTGTAGCGGGCCTCGTCCTCACCGGATAAGACCCGCAGGTCGACCCCGGTCTCCTTCGCGACCCGGCGCAGCACCGCGGCCGAGTTGCGCGCCTCCCGCACCGCCGAGGTCGCGAAGGCCATCAGGTCTTCGCAGCCCAGCCGGGTCGAGGACGCCTTGGCCGCGGCCACGGTGCGCACCAACTCGTCCGCGCCCGCCTTGGACAGCTCCCCGGACGGGCTGATCCGCTCGGCGAGCCGCAAAACGGTCTTCTCCGAGCACGCGGGCGTCGGGTGCGCGCCACGATGCGCGTCCACCACAAGCAGGTGGACGGTGTTGGAGCCGACGTCTAGCACACCGAGGCGCACGGCCAGAACGGTACAGGCACTCGATCAGGACTCGAACTTGTAACCCAGCCCACGCACGGTGACCAGGTGCCGGGGCGACGCCGGGTCGGGCTCGATCTTCGAGCGCAGCCGCTTGACGTGCACGTCCAGGGTCTTGGTGTCGCCCACGTAGTCCGCGCCCCACACCCGGTCGATCAGCTGGCCGCGGGTGAGCACCCGGCCGACGTTGCGCAGCAGGTACTCCAGCAGGTCGAACTCCTTGAGCGGCAGCGGGATGTCGACGCCGTCCACGGTCACCACGTGCCGTTCCACGTCCATCCGGACCGGGCCCGCCGCCAGGACCTGCGGCAGCAGCTCCCCGTCGCCGCCAGCCTCGCCGCCGCGGCGCAGCACCGCGCGCACCCGGGCGATCAGCTCACGCGCGGAGTAGGGCTTGGTCACGTAGTCGTCCGCGCCGAGTTCGAGGCCGACGACCTTGTCGATCTCGCTGTCGCGGGCGGTCACCATGATCACCGGCACGGCCGAGCGCTGGCGGAGGGCCTTGCAGACGTCGGTGCCGCTCATGCCGGGCAGCATCAGGTCGAGCAGCACGATGTCGGCGCCGTTGCGGTCGAACTCCTCCAGCGCCTGCTGGCCGGTCGCGGCCACCGCGGCGGTGAAGCCCTCCTTGCGCAGCAGGAAGGCAAGCGGGTCGGCGAAGGACTCCTCGTCCTCGACGATCAGCACTCTCGTCATGCCATTCCTCCGTGATCGGTACCGGCGCCGTCGGCTTTCGACGGAGCACTCACGCGGCCGCCCACCCTGCTGAGCTCCACGCTGTTCTGGGGGTCGGCGACCGCGTCGACGTGCGCGGGGATGCGCAGCGTGAAGGTCGAGCCGAGGCCGGGCTTGCTCCACAGCTTCACCTGGCCGCCGTGGTTGGCCGCGACGTGCTTGACGATGGCCAGGCCGAGGCCGGTGCCGCCGGTGGCGCGGGAGCGGGCCTTGTCGACGCGGTAGAACCGCTCGAACACCCGCTGCTGCTCCTCCTCGGCGATCCCGATGCCGCGGTCGGTCACCGCGATCTCGACGAACCCGTCCACGAGCTTGCGGCTCACCGACACCGGGCTGCCCGGCGACGAGTACGCCAGGGCGTTCTCCAGCAGGTTCGACAGGGCCGTGACCAGCAGCGTCCGGTCCCCCTCGACGAACAGGTCGCTGTCCTCGTCTGTGGTCACCTCGATGCCGGTGGACTCCATGACCAGCCGGGCCCGGCCCATCGCCTCGCGCACCACGGCGTCGACGTTGACGGTGTTCATCTCCGGAAGCCGCTCGGCCCCCTGCAGGCGCGACAGCGCGATCAGCTCGGTGACCAGGGTCCCCAGCCGGTTGCCCTCATGCAGGATCTTGGTGGTGAACCGGCGCACCTCGACCGGGTCGTCCGCCGCGTCGAGAACGGCCTCGGCCAGCAGCGCCATCGCGCCCACCGGCGTCTTGAGCTCGTGGCTGACATTGGCCACGAAGTCGCGCCGGGTGGCTTCGAGGCGAACCGCGTCGGACTGGTCGTCGGCGTCGACCACGGTGAAACCCTCACCCAGCGGCCGGACCTCGCCCAGCACCGCCTCCGGGGACCGCCCGCCGCGCGACTCCAGCGGCGAAAGGTCGATCTCGATCGGCTCGCCGGTCTCCAGCACGACCTCGGCGGCCTTGCGGGCACGGTCGTCGACACGGTGGTCGCGCACCAGGCCGAGAGTCTCGGCGCGCGGGTTGTGGATCAC
Organism: Actinokineospora iranica; assembly: GCF_900101685.1. Taxonomy (GTDB): domain Bacteria; phylum Actinomycetota; class Actinomycetes; order Mycobacteriales; family Pseudonocardiaceae; genus Actinokineospora; species Actinokineospora iranica. Next base: position 7,233 of record NZ_FMZZ01000011.1, on the reverse strand, counting down.
CACATCGCCGAAGCGGTTGAGCACGACCACTCCGGTGTGCGAGGAGTGGACGAGACGTTGGACCAGCTCGGCGACGGTGGGGCCGGGCGGCCTGCGGCCGGTTCCGCCGCTCCTGGACCGTCCGGAGAGGAAACCGACATACAGGCCGATCAGCAGGGTGCCGAGCGACAGCGCGAAACAGACCGGGGCGGCCACAGGTGGGATCGTAAACAGGCCGATGGTCGTTTTGACCAGCCTCGAAACCGCATTGGTGACCGTGCCGACACCAATAGGCCGCCTTGTTCGCGCGGCGGCCAGCCCGTGTTCACCCGTCCGTGTCCTACCGCCGGGTAGATCACGTCAGACGCGCGCTCGATGGGGCGTGAGCTGGTTGCGCGCTGGTGAGTCGACAAACCAAGCGACACCACGCCGGGGGTGTGCGGCGTGGTGTCGCTTGGCGTGGGTGCGGCTTGGTGTGGCGTGGTTGTCAGCGGCCCTGGTTGGCGACCGCGCTGATGGCCGCCGCCGCTGCCGCTGGGTCGAGGTACTGACCGCCCAGGGTGAGGGGCTTGAGGGAGTCGTCCAGGTCGTAGCGCAGGGGGATGCCGGTGGGGATGTTCAGGCCCGCGATGGCCTCGTCGGAGATGCCCTCGAGGTGTTTGACCAGGGCTCGGAGGGAGTTGCCGTGGGCGGCGACCAGGACCGTCTTGCCAGCCTGGAGGTCGGGGACGATCTCGGTCTCCCAGTAGGGGACCAGGCGGACCACCACGTCCTTCAGGCACTCGGTCAGCGGGGCGGCGTCGCCTAGGTGGGCGTAGCGGGGGTCGGTGTCCTGGCTGAACTCGCTGCCCTTGTCGATGGGCGGGGGCGGCGTGTCGTAGGAGCGGCGCCAGAGCATGAACTGCTCTTCGCCGTACTGGGCCAGGGTCTCCTTCTTGTTCTTGCCCTGGAGGGCGCCGTAGTGGCGCTCGTTGAGGCGCCAGTCGCGCTTGACCGGGATCCAGTGGCGGTCCGCCGAGTCCAGGGCGAGGTTGGCTGTGGTGATCGCGCGCCGCTGCAGGGAGGTGTGCACGATGTCCGGGAGGAGACCGGCTTCGCGCATCAGCACGCCCCCGCGGATCGCCTCGGCCACACCCTTGTCGGAGAGGGCGACGTCGACCCAGCCGGTGAACAGGTTCTGTGCGTTCCAGACGCTCTCGCCGTGGCGGAGCAGCACCAAGGTTCCGATGGCCATGGCGGAAGCCTGCCAGACGGGGGAACGGGGCCGCGAAAACCGCGTCGGCGGGCCCTTGACAACCACCGGACGGGGGCGCGGACAGCCGACTTGGGCCGTTCAGCCGCCGAAGTTCGGCCGGATAGCCGCAGATCGGTCAACTACACTAGTGGATGTAACCCATTTGGGGGATGTTCGAGGCAGGAAACCGGTGAGTAATGACACATAGTTGTCGAATCACCGATTCTCGTCACCGGAAAGTTACCTACGGACGGCGACATCCACGAATGGGTCACACTGTGGCCTTGTGCGCCCGTCCAGCTTCTGACAAGTTGGCCTAAGCCTCACCGGATCAGCTCCCACGCACTCCCTGGTCCGGGGGGCGTCCCGCGCGGCTCGACTCCCCTGCCGAGCCGCACACCCGCCGGGTCCCAGGTGCCCCCCGCCTGGTGGACCCAAGCGGGCAGCCGCGGGGCGGTTCGACTCGCGACTCCCCCCTCGCCACGAACCGCCCCGCGACTCTCACCCCGCTTCCGGCGCCGTCGCAGGCGCAGGCGGGGCCGCGGCGGGCCTGCGGCGCCTGATCCGCCAGACGACGTACGCGGGCACGCCGAGGGCCACCGCGAAGGGCAGCGCCGCGCCGACGACCCGCAGCACCAGGTTCCCCGCGTCCAGGAACGCGCCCCAGCCCGCGGCCAGCGCGTCGAGGAAGTCGTCCTCGTCCTCGGTGACCGGCGCGGCGGGGCTGCCCGCCTTCGCGATCCGCAGTGTCACCGTGGACATCGCCACGCTGCCCGCCAGCCCCTCGCGCCGCTTGAGCAGCGAGTCGAGGTCGGCCTCGCGGCGGGTCACCTCGCTTTCCAGCCGCACGATCTCGGAGATGTCGGTCGCGCGGTCCAGCAGCGCCCGGACCCGGTTGAGACTGGCCCGCTGGGTCTCGATCCGGCTCTCCACGTCGATGAGCTGCTCGGTGACGTCTTCCGCGGTCTGGTTGCGGGACCGCACCTGGCCTACCGAGCCGTCGGTCAGCCGCTGGAGCACGGCGTCGAGCTTGTCCGAGGGCACGTGCAGGGTCAGCGTCGCGCTGTGCTCGCCGATCTGCTCTTGGCCCGCGTAACCGCCGACGGCGATGGCCTCGCCGCGGGCGGTGTCCGCGGCCTCGGCCACCCGCGGCGCGGCGATCTCCAGGGTGGCCGAGCGCACCAGCTTGCGGTCCACGCCGGGCTGGCTGACCTGCTGGTCCTGCCGCGCGGGCTCGCCGCGACTCTCGCGACCGGCGGAATCACCGGCGCCCGCGCCCGCCGCGGGGGCCTGCGGGGCCACCGCCGCCCGCTCGGGCGCCGCCCCCGAGGTGGACGACATCTCCGCGGTGCACGCCGCCCCGCCGCCCACCGCGGCCAACACCAGCGCCAACCCCGCTAACCGACCTCGCATAGTCCCCTCCAACGCTCGCCCTTGTCTCCCCCTCAGACGGGAAAGCACGGGCGGCGCGTTGCGGGGCGCGGGTCACGAGTCGGACTCGTCCAAGCGCCCGCTGCGCTGGGCGGGCTGGAGCAGGTGCTCGAACGCCTTGAGGTTTGCCAGCGGCTCGCCGCGGGAGGTGCGCCAGTCCCACTCGCGGCGGATCGCGGTGGCGAAGCCGATCTCCAGCAGGGTGTTGAAGTCGCCGTCCGCCGCTTCGAGGACCTGCCCGAGCAGCCGGTCCAGCTCGTCGGGGGTCACCGAACCGTGCCCGACGCGGCCGACGAGGTAGATGTCGCCCAGCCTGTCGACCGTGTAGTGCACGCCGTAGAGGCGCGCGTTGCGGCGAAGCAGGAAGCGGTAGACATCCTCGTGCGCCTCGTCCGGCTTGCGGCAGACGAACGCCTCGATGACCAGCGCGTGGTTGCCGACGATCAGCCAGCAGTTGGTCTGCTGCTTCTTCGTGCCGGGCAGCGTGACATGGAAGCGGCCGGTCTGCGGATGCTCGTACGCCAGCTCCCGCTCGTCGAGCGTCGCCATGATGACCTGATCGAGTGATTCCAGTGAACTCACGAGGCAACTTCAGCACGCAGCAGCGAGTAGCGCAGCATGTGGCCCGCCTCCACGTAGCCCGCGATGAGCGCGTCGGTCGTGCGGTCCCAGGAGAACTCGCCCGCGTGGCGCACCGCGCCAGCGGCCAATTCGGCGCGCAGGCGGGCGCTGGTGGCGAGTCGGCCGAGCGTGTCGGCCCAGTCGCGGATGGCGTGGCCGTCGACCAGCAGCCCGGAGACCCGGTCGGCGACGGCGACCGGGAGCCCGCCGACGGCGGCGGCCACCACCGGCGTGCCGCACGCCTGCGCCTCCAGGGCGACCAGGCCGAAGCTCTCGTTGTGGCTGGGCACGGCGACCACGTCGGCGGCCCGGTAGACCGTGGCGAGAGCGTCGCCGGACTGCGGCGGCAGGAACCGCACGACGTCGGTGATGCCCAGCGCCACCGCCAGGTCCTGCAAAGCGGCGGGCTGGTCGAGGCCGGTGCCGGACGGGCCGCCCGCGACCAGCACGACCAGCCGGTCGCGCGGCACGGTCCCGCGGGCCAGCAGCTCGGCGGTCGCGCGCAGCAGCACGTCCGGGGCCTTGAGCGGCTGGATGCGGCCGACGAAGGCCAGCACCACCGCGTCCTCGGGCAATCCGAGCCGGGCGCGGGCGGCAGGCCGGTCGCCGGGGCGGAAGCGGTCGAGGTCGACGCCGGGGGCGATGGCGCGGACCTTGGCGGGGTCGGCGCCGTAGAGGTCGACCAGCTCGGCGGCCTCGACGTCGGTGTTGGCGATGAGCTGGTCGGCCTCGTCGACGACCTGCTGCTCGCCGATGACCCGGACGCGCGGCTCGGGGGTGTCGCCATCGGCGAGCGCGGCGTTCTTGACCTTGGCCAGGGTGTGCGCGGTGTGCACCAGCGGCACCCCCCAGCGCTCCCTGGCCAGCCAGCCGACCTGGCCGGAGAGCCAGTAGTGCGAGTGGACGAGGTCGTAGTGGCCGGGGTCGTGCCTGGCCTCGGCGCGCAACACACCGGCGGTGAACGCGCAGAGCTGACCGGGCAGCTCAGCGCGCTCCAAGCCCTCGAACGGGCCAGCGGTGACGTGCCGGACCAGCACGCCGGGGGCCAGCTCGGCGACCGGGGGCAGGTCGGACGACGTCGCCCTGGTGAAGACCTCCACGGCGATGCCGCGCCGCGCCATCCGGGTGGTCGTCTCGGTGATGTAGACGTTCATCCCGCCCGCGTCGCCGGTGCCGGGTTGCTCCAGCGGGGACGTGTGGACCGAGAGGACGGCTACCCGACGTGGCCTGCGTAGCTGCGTGGGAGTAACCACGTTCACCCCTTCCGGCCCACCGCCGCTTCGCGGAGGGTGCGGTTGAACTCGTCGACGCGTTCGGCGAAAGGCAGATGCCCCACCCCTGGGAACCAACGCGCCGTCGCACCGGGAATCTTCCCGAGCGCGTACGCCGCGGCGGCCGGGTCGACCACCCGGTCCTCGGTCCCGTGCGCGACCAGCGTGGGCACGGTGATGCCCGACAGCACGTCCGCGCTGCCGGTGTCCCGCTTGAACAGCGCTTTTCGGACCCGCGGCGGCACGCTCAGCGTCGCGCCGATCCGCCGCTGAGTCTCCCCGCCGGACGCGGGCTCGGCCGTCATCCCGGCTGTGAGAGTCGCGACAGTCGGCAGCGCCAGAGCCGGGTCTTCGGAAAGCGCGCCCGGGATGGCGTCACGCATGAGCGAGCCGATAGCGCCGCCTGGGCGGTTCTTACCGATCTCGGTAAGCGCGCCGACCAGAACGATGCCCGCGAGTTCCGCGCAGCCGCGTTCCCGCACGTAGTCGGTGATTACCAGGCCGCCGTAAGACCAGCCGACGACCGTCGCGGGCGAGCCTGCCAGCCGCAGGACAGCGGCCAGGTCTTCCGCCCACACCGCCGGGTTGTCGTAACCGTCGTCCGGTATGTCGGAACTACCGTGGCCGCGTAGGTCTACCGCGAGCAGGTAGTGCTCACGAAGCAGGTCGGGGTCGGCGAACTGGTTTGCCCAGACCGCGCCGGACTGGGCCCAGCCGTGCACGAACACGATCGGCGGCCTCGCCGGGTCGCCCGCGACCCGCACGGCCAGGGCCGCGCCGCCAGCGCCGACGACGCCTGCGATCACCGCAGCGCCGACATGGACTGCCACTGGCCCCACGGGATCAGCCAGTCGAACACGTCCGAGGTGGTGGGCATGTTCGCCTTCGAGCCGCTGACCTCGACGGGGTCGCCGATCAGCGCGCTGTCGAAGTAGGCCTTCGCGTCGGCCTCGAACAGGTTCACGCAGCCGTGCGAGGAGTTGACCTTGCCGATGTTGGCCCGGTTCTCCTCGTTCTCGTGGATGAACTCGCCGTGGTTGGAGAACCGCACGGCCCACTTCTTCTTGACGTTGGTGTAGCCGTAGCGCGGGTTGGAGAAGTCGCCGATCGGGTCCTTCTGCATGACGATCATCGTGCCGTTGGGCGTGTTCAGGTTCGGGTCGTCGTCCTTGCCGTTGCTGGCCGGGTAGCTGGCGAACAGCTTGCCGTCGCGGTAGACGTCCATCCGGTGGTCCGGCGTGTGGATCTTCACGACCTGGTTGCGGCCGATGGTGAACTTCGTGCTCAGGTCGGCCTTGCCGTACGCGCCGCCGCCGTAGGCCAGGCCGTAGAGCTTCGCGGTGACGGTCACCTTCGTCCCGGCGGGCCAGTACTCCTTCGGCCGCCAGTCCACCTGCTGGTCGTTGAGCCAGGCCCACGAGCCCTCGACCGGCGTGGACGTCCGCACGGTCAGCGCCTTCTCCACCGCCGCCTTGTCGGCGACCTTGCCCTCGGGGAACTTCACGCTGATCGGCATGGCGACGCCGACCTCGGCGTTGTCCGCCGGGTTGATCGTCGCGCGCGGGGTCTTCGCGGGCTTGAGGGTGGTGAACGCGCCCTTGAGCTCGGCCTTCTTGCCATCGGAGCCGGTGGCCGATGCGGTGTAGGTGTACTGCTTGCCGTAGCCGAGGACCTCCGCGGACGTCCAGGTCAGCTTGTCCGCGGACACCTCGCCCTTGATGCCCTTGCCCTCGGCGTTGACCAATTCGACCGTGTCGAGCGTGCCCTCGGCCACGGTGATCGTCACCGGCTCGGTCGGCGGCACGTCGACGGCGTTCGCGGCCGGGGTCGCGGTCAGCTTCGCCTTGGGCGGGGCCTCCTGCCGCTGGGTGTCACCGCCGCCGCCGGACGCCCCGGGTTGCTCCGATGTGCACGCGGCGAGCAGCGCGAGAACCAGGAACAGGGCCCCGATCAGGCCGGTGGTCCTGGTCGTCGTAGCCGGTCGCCTCACCACGCACCTCCGAAATCGAACACAGTCGAGTCTCACCCCATCAGATGAAGACGCCCGAGCGACGGTGGGGTGCTCCCACACAGGGTGTGACAGTGCTCATAACCCCGCGCTGGCCGCTCGGTTACCGGCGCGGGGAGGATCGGACCCGTGAACAACCCCATTGCAGTAGTGACCGGCGCGAGCGCGGGCATCGGCGCGGCGACCGCCCGCCACCTGGCGGCAGCGGGTTTCGACGTCGTGTTGGGCGCCCGGCGGGTCGACCGCCTGCGCGAGGTCGCGGCCCCGATCGGCGGCGTCGCGCTCGAACTCGACGTCACCGACCCCGCCTCGGTCGAGGCGTTCACCGCCCAGATCCCAGCGTGCCACGTTCTGGTGAACAACGCCGGTGGCGCGAAGGGCCTCGACCGGGTCGCCGACGCCGACGAGGAGCGCTGGCGGTGGATGTGGGAGGCGAACGTGCTGGGCACCCTGCGGGTGACCAAGGCGCTGCTGCCCAAGCTCGCGGCGTCCGGAAACGGCCATGTGGTGACGGTCACCTCGATCGCGGCGTACGAGATCTACGACGGCGGCTCCGGCTACACCGCGGCCAAACACGCGCAGTCAGCGCTGCACAAGACCCTGCGCGGCGAGCACTTGGGCGAGCCCGTGCGGTTCACCGAGGTGCTGCCGGGCATGGTCGAGACCGAGTTCTCGGTGACCCGCTTCGA
>NZ_FMZZ01000012.1 GCF_900101685.1 Actinokineospora iranica | reverse complement strand
GAGCAGCTTCTCGGTGAGGTCCTCTTCCCGCGCCACCAGGACATCCGGCCGCAACTCGATGTCACGCGCCGTGCGAACAGCGAACGGGGCGACGAGGACATGCAAAGAGCGCGGACACACCTCGTCCAGTAGGCGCGAGAGCTTGACGACGATCTTCTGGTGTCTGACGCCGGGCGCCGGGCTCACGAGGAGCATCCCGTCGAGCAGTTCATAGCGGTTGCCGTCATCCGGCATGGCCTCCAGATCGTCCACGGTGAACGGGCGGCCGTGGGCGAACGGGTACGAACCGGTGGTCGCGACCATGGTTCCCATGGTGCCCTCCTTTCTTGTCGAAACCAACACGACCAGAATCCCGCAGGGGGACGACGGATGGAGAAAGTTGTCCACAACCCCGAAAGTCATCCACAGGCCGGCGGAAGCAGGAGGCAGATCAATCGTGAGCGAGTATGCTGCGGGCACCTTCGTGGTGGATCTCTGGGACGCGCAGGACCCCTACGACGAGCACGAGGGCGTCGCGCTGGGGCGCACGGTCATCCGCAAGACGTTCTCCGGGGCGTTGGTCGGAACCAGCGAGGTGCAGATGACCCGGGTGGTGGCGGGCGCGTCCGGCTCAGCTGCCTATGTGGCCTTCGAGAAGGTCCACGGCACTCTCGACGGCCGCAAGGGCAGCTTCGTCCTGCACCACACGGCTACCGCGACGAAGACAGCGCAAGAGGCCGTGATCACCGTCGTGCCGGACACCGGCACCGACGAGTTGACCGGCCTGACAGGGACCTTCGACATCGCCAAGAACGCCGATGGCTACACCTACACCTTCTCTTACACCCTGCCCTGACAAGCTGCCCCTGACAACGCCACTGCCCGACAACGCCACTGCCCGACAACGCGGCCGCGAATGGTCAATAGTGGCTCTTTTCCCGCGCCCGGCGGGTCGAGAATCCGGCCAAGCGACAACGCGGGGAGGACGCAGTGAGCGAGCAGGCGACCGGCACGTTCGGCATCGAGGCGTGGCAGCCGGAGGAAAGCGACGAGCAGCACGGAACCACGGTCACACGCACGACCGCGCGCAAGAGGTACACCGGCGACCTGACCGCCACCAGCGTGGTGACGATGTTCCAGGTGCGGGCCCCGGTCGAGGGCTCGGCGGCCTACGTCGCGGTGGAGCGGGTCAGCGGCACGCTCGGCGGGCGCGCGGGCACGTTCGTGCTCCAGCACAACGCCACCTCGACGCCGGAGAAGCAGTCGATGGACATCACGGTCGTGCCGGACACCGCTACCGGTGAGCTGACCGGCCTCACCGGCGAGATGGTGATCGCCTTGGTGGACGGGACGCACCACTACACGATTGACTACAAGTTCGACTGAGCCGCGCCGCCGGGGCCCCCGCCAGGGCCCCGGCGGGGGCGCTACTTCTTGCCCTTGCCCTTGTCCGAAGACTCGTCGGTGGACAGCGCGGCGACGAACGCCTCTTGGGGCACCTCGACGCGGCCGACCATCTTCATCCGCTTCTTGCCTTCCTTCTGCTTCTCGAGCAGTTTGCGCTTGCGGCTGATGTCACCGCCGTAGCACTTGGCGAGGACGTCCTTGCGCATGGCGCGGATGGTCTCGCGGGCGATCACGCGCGACCCGATCGCGGCCTGGATCGGCACCTCGAACTGCTGGCGCGGGATGAGTTCGCGCAGCTTGGTGGCCATCCTGGTGCCGTAGCCGTAGGCCGAGTCCTTGTGCACGATCGCGCTGAACGCGTCGACCGCCTCGCCCTGGAGCAGGATGTCGACCTTGACCAGGTCGGCGCTCTGCTCGCCGGATTCCTCGTAGTCCAGCGACGCGTAGCCGCGCGTGCGGGACTTCAGCGCGTCGAAGAAGTCGAAGATGATCTCGCCCAGCGGCATCGTGTAGCGCAGTTCGACGCGGTCTTCGGACAGGTAGTCCATACCGCCGAGCTGTCCGCGCTTGCCCTGGCACAGCTCCATGATCGCGCCGATGTAGTCGCTGGGCGCGATGATCGTGCACTTGGTGACCGGCTCGTAAACCTCCGAGATCTTGCCCGCTGGCCAGTCCGACGGGTTGGTGACCGTCAGCTCAGTGCCGTCGTCCAGCACGACCCGGTAGACCACGTTGGGCGCGGTGGAGATCAGGTCCAAGCCGAACTCCCGCTCCAGGCGGTCGCGGGTGATCTCCAGGTGCAGCAGCCCGAGGAACCCGCAGCGGAAGCCGAAGCCGAGCGCGGCGGAGGTTTCCGGCTCGTAGGTAAGCGCGGCGTCGTTGAGTTGGAGCTTGTCCAGCGCCTCTCGCAGGTCCGGGTAGTCCGAACCGTCGACCGGATAGAGCCCGGAGTAGACCATGGGCCGGGGCTCGCGGTAACCGGCCAGCGGCTCGGTCGCGCCCTTGCGCTCGGAGGTCACGGTGTCGCCGACCCGGGACTGGCGGACGTCCTTCACGCCGGTGATCAGGTAGCCCACCTCGCCGACGCCGAGCCCGGCGCTGGCCTTGGGCTCGGGCGAGATGATGCCCACTTCCAGCAGCTCGTGGGTGGCGTTGGTCGACATCATCCTGATCCGCTCGCGCGGGGTGATCTTGCCGTCGACCACGCGGATATAGGTGACCACGCCGCGGTAAGTGTCGTAGACCGAGTCGAAGATCATCGCGCGGGCCGGGGCGTCGGCGACGCCGACGGGCGCGGGCACCAGCCGGACGACCTCGTCGAGCAGTTCGCGCACCCCCTGGCCGGTCTTGGCCGAGACGCGCAGGACGTCGCCGGGCTCGCAGCCGATGATGTGCGCGATCTCGGCGGCGTACTTGTCCGGGTCCGCCGCGGGCAGGTCGATCTTGTTGAGCACCGGGATGATTTGCAGGTCGCGGTCGAGGGCCATGTAGAGGTTGGCCAGCGTCTGCGCCTCGATGCCCTGGGCGGCGTCGACCAGCAGGATCGCGCCCTCGCAGGCGTCGAGCGCCCGGGAGACCTCGTAGGTGAAGTCGACGTGGCCGGGCGTGTCGATCATGTGCAGGATGTGCTCCGCGCCGTCGAGGACCCACGGCAGGCGCACGTTCTGCGCCTTGATGGTGATGCCGCGCTCGCGCTCGATGTCCATCCGGTCGAGGTACTGCGCGCGCATCGCCCGCTCCTCGACCACGCCGGTGATCTGCAGCATCCGGTCGGCCAGGGTGGACTTGCCGTGGTCGATGTGCGCGATGATGCAGAAGTTCCGGATCTGCTCCGGAGCCGTGAAGGTCGTGTCAGCGAACGTAGCCACTCAGGTCCTCGCATGGTCATAAGGGGTGACTCCATCGTCCCATGCCCGTCCTCGGGTGAGCCGAGCAGGCGGAATGGGATCGTCCCCGAGCACGTTGCCCCGTCCCATGGAGATCGAGATCTGGTCGGATGTCGCCTGTCTTGGTGCTATATCGCCGGGCTCGGCTCAGGCAGGAGCTGGCGCGGTTCGCGCACGCCGACGCGGTGACCGTGCGGTGGCGCAGCTACGAGCTGATGCCCGAGGGCAGCCCCGACGAGGGCATGGCCCGCGACGTGCTGGTCCGGCTGCGTGGCATGAGCCCCGAGCAGGTCGCCCGGATAACCGCGCACGTCACCGAGGTGGCCGCCGCCGAGGGACTCGGTCTTACAACACCGCCCGCGCCCACCAGGTCCTGCACCTGGCAACCGAGCACGGTCTCCAGGACGCGCTCAAGGAGCGGCTGCTGCGGGCGCACTTCACCGACGGCAGGCTGCTCAGCGACGAGGCGTCTTGGCCGACCTGGCCGAAGAGGTCGGCCTTAACCGTGAGCTGGTAGTGACAGCGCTAAGCGAAGGCTCTTATGCCGACGCGGTGCGCGCGGACGAGCGGGAGGCGACCGAGCTGGGCGCCAACGGAGTGCCGTTCTTCGTCGTCGACCGGCGCTACGGCTTCTCCGGCGCCCAACCCGCCGACCAGATCCTCGCGGTGCTCGACCGGGCGTGGACGGAGACCGCGCGGGTCACGCCAGCCGGGTGACGTCCACGGACACCTCGATGGCCGTGGCGGCTCCCCCGCTGTAGGTGCCCTTGAGCGGGGAGACGTCGGCGTAGTCGCGGCCGATGGCGACCCAGATGTGGCGTGGGCCGATCTCGATGTCGTTGGTCGGGTCGAATCCCCACCAGCCGCCGGTCCACGCCTCGATCCAGGCGTGGCTCTCCCCCCGGACGGTCTCGTTGACCTTGCCGTCGGGGTTGGTGTGCAGGTAGCCCGAGACGTAGCGGGCGGGAATGCCGATCGAGCGGAGCATCGCCAGGGTGAGGTGGGCGTAGTCCTGGCAGACGCCCTCGCGCGCCTCCCACGCGTCCGCGGCCGAGCTGTGCACGCCGGTGGTGCCGCGCCGGTAGGTGAGCCGGTCGTGGATGAGTTCGGCGATGGCGAGCACGGCCTCGTGCGGCTTGCGGCCCTTGCGCATCGTCCTCGCCAGTTGGCCCAGCTCGGCGTGCCGCGGCACGTAGCGGGTCCACTCCAGGTACTCCGCGTACCGGTCGACCACCTCCGGGGCGCGTAGATCGGCCCAACTCGCCCCGTCTACCGGCTCGACGGTAGCCCCCGTCTCGACCACCGACGAGGACACGATCTTGAGTTCGGTGTGCGGGGCGTGCAGGTCGAACGAGGTGACCTCGGTGCCCCAGTAGTCGGTGTAGCGGAACGAACGGGTCGGCGGGGTCGTCTCGATCCGACTGACCACCAGGTTCTGCCACCGGTCGCTGCGCGGGGTGAGCCGGGCCTCGTTGTAGGACTGAACCACCGGCGCGGCATAGCGGTACCCGGTGGTGTGCACCACCCGGATTCGCCAGTTCTCCGCGGTCACAGGCTCACCTCCGCGTTCGTCCAGGCCACCCACGGCACGGAGTGGAAGTACTGCTGCGACACGGCCTCGCCGACCTCGCGCACGGTGGTCTGCAACTCCATGAGCCGGTCGGTCAGGTTCTCCAGCAGCTCGTCCGGCCGGAGGAACTCCAGGTCGCTGCGGGCCTTGCCGAGCAGCCGGATGGCCTCGGCCTTGGACCCGACCCTGGTCACCGGGCGGTGATCCAGGTGTTCGAGGCAGGACTCGGCTTGGCGCAGCGCGTGGAAGACCGAGCGCGGGAACAACCGGTCGAGTAAGAGGAACTGCACGACGCGTCGAGCGTCAAGAGCGCCTCGGTAAGTGCGTAGATAGGTGTCGTGCGCGCCCGCTGACCGCAGCACGGTTACCCAGCCTGGCGAAGAGGGCTTGTCTCCGACGCGGGACATCAGCAGGCGCACGATCATGTCGACGCGCTCGACCGAGCGTCCCAGCACGAGGTAGCGCCAACCGTCGTCGCGGCTCATCGTGGAGTCGGCGAGCCCGGCGAACATCGCCGCGCGCTCCTCGACGAAGGAGAAAAACGAGTGCGGCCCGGTCCGCTTGGCCGCTTTCTGCCGCTCGGGCAGCGCGTTCCACATGGCGTTGATGCATTCCCATAGCTCGGTCGAGACGACCTCGCGGGCGACCCGGGTGTTCTCCCGAGCGCTGGAGATCGAGGACACGATCGAGCCGGAATGCTCGCGCGAGAACGCCACCAGGTCGGTCAGCGACCGCATGTCGAACGCGGTGCCTTCCGGCGGGACGATGCCCAGCACCACCAAGAGCTGGCGGCTGGTGGCGTCCGCGTCGACGGTGGCGTCTTCGAGCAGGTGGTGGACCGACACGTCGAGGATGCGCGCGGTGTCGTCGGCGCGCTCGACATAGCGGCCGATCCAGTAGAGCGACTCAGCGTTGCGTGCGAGCATCGGTCTCCTCCCCGCCTTGCTGTTGCTGCTGTTGCTGCTGTTGCTGCGCGGCCGTCAGCTCCGGGCCACGCTCGGGAGCGACCTCGTCCATCGGCGAGGACCCGGCCAGGCCCTGGCCGCTCAGCTCGGCGTCCGCTGTGGACGAACGCGGGGCGAGCACCCAGGTGTCCTTGGACCCGCCGCCCTGTGACGAGTTCACGATCAGGCTGCCCTCGGGAATCGCGACCCTGGTCAGCCCTCCCGGGAGGACGAACACGGACTTGCCGTCGTTCACCGCGAACGGGCGCAGGTCGACGTGACGCGGCTTGAGGCGCTGCCCCACCTTGGTCGGCACTGTCGAAAGCTGCACCACCGGTTGCGCGATCCAGCCACGCGGGTTGGCGCGCACCCTCTTGCGCAGCGCCATCAAATCCTTCGCCGACGAGTTCGGCCCGAAGACGATGCCATAGCCGCCCGACCCCTCCACCGGCTTGACCACCAACTCGGAGATCCGGTCGAGCACCTGCTCCTGCTCGTCGGGCAGCCAGCAGCGGTAGGTGTCCACATTGGGCAGCAGTGGAGCCTCGCCCAGGTAGTACTTCAGGATTTCCGGCAGGTAGGTGTAGACGAGCTTGTCGTCGCCGACGCCGTTGCCTACCGCGTTCGCGATAACCACGTTGCCCGCACGCGCGGCGTTGAGCACGCCCGCGACCCCGAGCACCGAGTCCGGCCGGAACTGGACCGGGTCGAGGTAGTCGTCATCGATGCGCCGGTAGATCACGTCCACCTGACGCTCTCCTTCTGTCGTGCGCAGGTAAATGACGTTGTCGCGGCAGAACAGGTCGCGTCCCTCGACCAACTCGACACCCATCTGCCTGGCCAGCAGCGAGTGCTCGAAGTACGCGGAGTTGTGCACGCCGGGGGTGAGCACGACGACGTTCGGGTCCGCCACGTTGGCCGCCGCCGCCGCCCGCAGCGCGCGCAGCAGGTGCACGGCGTAGTCGCCGACCGCGCGGACCCGGTGCTTCGCGAAGAGGTCGGGGAAGACCCGCGCCATGGTGCGCCGGTTCTCCATCACATAGGAAACCCCGGACGGGTTGCGGAGGTTGTCCTCGAGCACGCGGAAAGTGCCCTCTTCGTCCCGGACCACGTCGATGCCCGAGACGTGGACGCGCACGCCGTTGGGCGGGAGGACGAACGCGGCGGAGCGGTGGAAGTGCTCGCACGAGGTGATCAGCCGCCGGGGCAGCACGCCGTCGCGGATGATCTGCTGGTCGCCGTAGATGTCGGCGAGGAACATCTCCAGGGCCCTGACCCGCTGGACGATCCCCTTCTCCAGTCTCGACCACTCCGCGGCGGTGATCACCCGGGGCACCAGGTCGAGCGGGAAGGGCCGCTCCTGACCGGAGAGCGAGAAGGTGATGCCCTGGTCGACCAGGGCCCGGTCGAGGGCTTCGGAGCGCGCGGCCAGGTCGCCGGGCTGGGACGCGGCCAATTGCTCGTGCAGCCGGCGGTAAGCCTGCCGGACAGAAGCGTCGGGCCCGAACATCTCGTCGTACGCGCCCGCGTGCGGACGTCTCGGATCGAGGTAGCCGTCGAAGAGCCCGCCCAATTCCGGGCCGGTGTCACGCGCCCGGCGTGGGGCTCGCCGAGACGTGTCCGTGGTCGTTGAGCGCTCCATCCAGGCATCTTTGCCTACCGAGCGGCGATCTCGCAGTATCGCGACATCACTTCCGCGCTGGGCGCCGTGTGAGATTTGCCTGTTTGCCGTGGTCATCAAGGTGGCCAATCATGGTTGGCCGTTGCCTTGTATATTCCCGGTGGGTAATGTTCAGTGGGTGGCGACCACCTTCACCGTGTTGGCCGAACCGACCCGGCGGCGAATCCTCGACCTCCTGCGCGAGCAGCCTCGGTCGGTCGGCGACCTGGTCACCGAACTCGGTCTCACCCAGCCAGGCACGTCCAAGCACCTCAAGGTGCTGCGCGACGCCGGGCTCGTGCGGGTGCGCAGAGACGCCCAACGCCGCTGGTACGAACTGCGGCCGGAACCGCTCGCGGAGATCGACTCGTGGCTGGCGCCGTACCGGCGGCTCTGGTCCGGCAGCCTGGACAAACTGGAACAGCACCTCGACTCGATGGACTGACTCGATGGACTTGACTCGATGGACTGAGCGGGCGGTCAGGCCGGTTCCCGAGAATCCCGCCGGATCGGATGGTCGGCGGGAACCTCCACCAACACGATCCGCAGGCCGTCGGGGTCGGCCAGCCACGCCTCGCGCAGCCCCCAGGGCTCTTGGCGAGGCTCACGCAGCAGCGTCACGCCGTTGGCGGCCAACTCGGCAGCGGTGGCCGCGAGGTCGCGCACCTGCAACCAGACAGCCATGTCCGGACTCGCTTCCCCGGCGCCCTGCCCCGAGATTTCCAGAAAGCCGCCGCCGAGGAAGAAGACGACCCCGCCCGGAAACTCTCGGTACACGGCCAGCCCCAACACGTCCCGGTAGAACGCCAGGGACCGCTCGGGGTCACGGGGACGAAGAATTAGCCTGCTGCTGAGAAACTCCACGGGTAAGTCCTACCTGCCCGCGGCAGTCCGCGCGACTACGCTCGCCGTCCGTGCGACTTTCCTCAGACGACCCCCGCCCCGCCCACGGCGCCGTGTGGGAGGTCCCCACCCGCAACCGCCCGGACACCATCGCCTACGCCCCCGACCTCGACGGCGCGGCCGACCCCGGCGAGATCGTCTGGGCCTGGGTCCCCTACGAGGACGACCCCGCGCGAGGCAAGGACCGCCCCCTGCTCGTGGTCGGCCGCACAGGCGTGACCTTGCGCGCGCTGATGCTGTCGAGCAAAGCCCCGCACGACCACGAACGCCGCGACTGGCTGGAACTGGGCGCAGGCCGCTGGGACCGCGACGGCCGAGTGTCCTACCTGCGCATGGACAGGCTGTTCGAACTCGGTGAACAAGACATCCGCCGAGAGGGCTCGGTGCTCGAGGCCGACCGCTTCACCCTGGTCGCCGAGGCCCTACGGATCCGCTACGGCTGGCAGTGACGGCGGACTGTCGTCAAGCCTGCCCTGGATCGCGTCGAAGAAGGCGGTCTTGGCCAGGGTGTGGCCGTCGTAGTCCGGGTCCCGGGAGTGGACTCGGGCAAGGTCGCGTTTGACGCGCTCGTAGCCACGCCGCGTCCGGGGATCGGCGCGAACTCCCCGAAGCGATCCAGCGAGTGGACCGCGTGCGCCAGCCGCGTCAGCGGCCGGTCGGCCGCCAACTGCCAGGCCGAATCCCACTCTGACAGCCTGGGTCCGCCGAGGCTGCGGTGACACGGGCTTGGCCGCTACTCGCCCTCTGCCTGCGCCCGTGATCGCGATGTCCAACGGCATCGACTGCCCTCCTTGACCGGTCACGCTACCCGAGCCCGCGAAAAAGTGATATCACTTAGATAGAACATCGCTAGCCGGGAGGGGACCCATGAACACGACCGTCACACCGCAGGACATCGACCGACCGGAACTGCCCCAGCCCCACGTGCGGGAAAGAGTCGCCTTCGGGGCCGCCGGGCTGCCGATCGGTGCGGTCGCGGTAGTGCTGACATTGGCCGGGATAGCGCTGATCGGCGGTGGGATCGTAGGGCTCGTCGGGGCGCTGTCGCTGGCTGACGCCGTGGCGGTTACCGCGGTCGTGCTCGGTGTCTTGGCGGTTGCGGCGGCGGCGATAGCGGGGGGCGGGCTCACCATGGTGGAGCCTGGCGAGGCGCGGGTGCTGCAGTTCCTCGGCCGCTACGTCGGCACCGTCCGGCTCGATGGATTGCGCTGGGTGAACCCGTTCACCACGCGGCGGAAAGTGTCGACGCGCATCCGGAACCACGAGACCGCGGTGATGAAGGTCAACGACGCCGACGGCAACCCGATCGAGATCGCCGCTGTGGTCGTCTGGCAGGTCCAGGACACCGCCCGCGCGGTGTTCGAGGTGGACGACTTCATCGCCTTCGTCGCGATCCAGACCGAGACCGCCGTGCGGCACATCGCCACCACCTACCCGTACGACGCGCACGGCGAGCACGCGCAGCTGTCGTTGCGCGACAACGCTGACGAGATCACCCACCGGCTCTCCGCCGAGATCGCGGCGCGGGTCGAGGCGGCGGGTGTCGGCGTCATCGAGTCGCGTATCACCCACCTGGCGTACGCGCCGGAGATCGCGGGCGCGATGCTGCGCAGGCAGCAGGCGGGTGCGGTCGTCGCCGCTCGGCAGCGGATCGTGGAGGGCGCGGTGGGCATGGTGGAACTCGCCCTGGACAGGCTCGCCGAACGGGAGGTGGTCAACCTTGACGAGGAGCGGAAAGCGGCGATGGTGAGCAACCTCTTGGTCGTGCTGTGCAGCGACCGTGAGGCCCACCCCGTGGTCAACACGGGATCTCTTTACCACTGATGGCCGAACGCAAGAAGGTCCTCCTCAGGCTGGACCCCGCGGTGCACGACGCGGTGGCCCGGTGGGCGAGCGACGAACTGCGCAGCACCAACGCGCAGATCGAGTTCATGCTCCGCCGCGCCCTCGCCGAGGCCGGGCGGCTGCCCGAGGGCGCGGGCGGCCTCCCGCGCCGGGGCAGGCCGCCCAAGGACGAGCCGCCCGAGGACTGAGCGTCGGCCACCGACTGTTACCCTTGCTTGTCGCGCCGTGCGGCACTCCGACGTGGAGGAGACCTGCTCAGCAGGGCCAGGGGACCGGTTTTTGGTCCCGTGAGTGCGGCGCGCCGATCCGGACTCGACACGAGGAGCACACGCATGGCCAACATCAAGTCCCAGATGAAGCGGATCAAGACGAACGAGAAGGCGCGCCTGCGCAACAAGTCCGTCAAGTCCTCGGTCAAGACCGCGATCCGCAAGTTCCGCGAGGCCGCCGAGGCGGGCGACAAAGCCAAGGCGCAGGAGCTGCTGGCCGTGGCGAGCCGCCAGCTGGACAAGGCCGCGGGCAAGGGCGTCATCCACGCCAACCAGGCCGCCAACAAGAAGTCGGCCATGGCGCTGCGGGTCAACAAGCTCGGCTGACCCACACCCACACGTGCCAGCGGCGCCGTCCACCTCCGGGTGGGCGGCGCCGCTGCTGTGTGGGCGAGACTCGTCGCATGGACCTGGAGCCCAAACCCACCTCGGCGGCGAGGACATCCCTCTCGCACATCATGACCGCCCTGGACACCAACCTCCTGGGCACCGTCCACGGCGGGGTCATCATGAAGCTGGTCGACGACGTGGCGGGCGCGGTGGCCCAGCGCCACTCCGGCGGCCCCGCCGTGACCGCGGCGATGGACGACATGACCTTCCTGCACCCGGTTCGCGTGGGCGACCTCGTGCACGCCCACGCCCAGGTCAACTGGGCAGGCCGCTCCTCGATGGAGGTCGGCGTCCGGGTCCTCGCCGAGCCGTGGGACCGGGCGGGCGTCCCCCCGACCCAGGTGGCGACGGCCTACCTGGTGTTCGTCGCGGTGGACAGAACGGGCCAACCGCGTGCCGTACCGCCGGTCTTACCCGAAACCCCCGAAGACGAGCGCCGCCTCCGCGAAGCCGAGATCCGCCGCCACCACCGCCTTGCCAAGCGAGCCGAGATCCTGGAAAGCCGCGCCACGCCCCGCTGACTCCCGTCTCCAGGGCCATCCGAAGCGACCGAACGACAGGCCCCACCAGACAGGTGAGCGCGGGACCCGCCGATCGCACTTCGACGCGTGAACGGCACGCGAGCAGGCGCCCGAGCGTGTTTCCAGCGCGGTCAGTCTCGCCGGTGCGCGTGGACGAGCCGCAGCACCGCCCGTTCCAGTGCGTAGTCCGCGTCCGCCGCGACGCCCTTGACGTCGGCGTTCACCTCGGCCACCACGCGCATGGCCTCCGCGAGGCCCGCGGGCTGCCAGCCCCTGGCCTGGCCCAGCGCCTTCTTCACCTTCCACGCGGGCATCCCCAACTCGCCCGCCAGCCGGAACGGGTCCGCGCGGCCCGCGCCCGCCACCCTGGCCACGGTCCGCACGGCGTCGGCGAGCGCGTCGGCCACCAGGACGTGCGGAACCCCGAGGTTCATGGCCCAGCGCAGCGCCTCCATCGCCCCGGCCAGGTCCCCGGTCACGGCCTTCTCGGCGACGGCGAACCCGGTGACGTCCGCCCGCCCGCGGTGATACCGCCGGACCGCCTCCTCGGTCACCGCCCCACCGGTGTCGGCGACGAGCTGCCCCGCCGCCGCCGCGAGTTCACGCAGGTCGGAGCCGACGGAGTCGATGAGCGCCGCCACCGCCGCCGGATCGGTCTTGCCGCCCGCCCGCCGGATCTCGTTGCGGACGAACGCCTCCCGCTCGGAGGACTTGGTGATCTTGGCGCACTCGGTGACCACCGCACCGGCCTTGCGCATGGCGGCCACGATGTCCTTGCCCGCCTTGCGTCCGCCGCCGTTGTGCACGACGACCAGCACGATCCCCTCGGCAGGCGCCTTGGCGTAGGACACGACCAGCGCGGCGATGTCCTGGGTCGCCTCGTGGGCGGCGTCGAGGACGATCACCCGCCCCTCGGCGAACAGCGAGGGACTGACGAGTTCGGCCAGCTCAGGGCCTGTGAGATCAGCCACCCGGAGCCGGGTCAGGTCGGCGGCGGGGTCGGCGAGCCGGGCGGTGTCGAGCGCGGCGCGGATGGCGCGTTCGACCAGCAGCTCCTCTTCCCCGAGCACGAGTTGCAGCGGGGCTGGCGTGACCGCGGGCGAGTTCACGCCCGCGATCCTCCCACGGCCGCGCCGCACCCAAGTGAGCAGACGAACAGGCTCCCGCTCTCGAATACTGGACATGGGACTGGCCGATCGCGTTCGTGGTGCCGTAGCGTGGCGGGCAAGTCGCGGGCCCGCTTCGGCGCGCTCCGGCCACAACTGAATACCGCTCATCCAGAGGGGCAGAGGGATCGGCCCGAAGAAGCCCCGGCAACCGGCGTTACGCGTCACTTCCTCATCGCGAGGAGGCGGACGACCACGGTGCCAATTCCGACCCGCGCAGCGGGATAGATGAGGAGATACCTCGCGATGACATCGACCGTTGACGTCCAGCAGACCAGCGCCTACGACCTCGGCCCCGCCCGGGCGCTCTCCTGCCGTGAATGCGGCCACCAGATCCCACTCGCCGCCGAGTTCGCCTGTGCGGAGTGTTTCGGCCCGCTCGAGGTCGCCTATGAGTTCGGGAACATCACCCGGGCCGACATCGAAGCGGGACCCCAGTCGATTTGGCGCTACCGGGGGCTGCTGCCCGTCCCCACCGACGTCGCCGCCCACCCCAACACCGACCCGGGCATGACCCGGCTGGTCAAGGCCGACCGCCTCGCCGCCGCGCTCGGCGTGAAGTCGCTGTGGGTCAAGGACGACACCGGCAACCCCACGCACTCGTTCAAGGACCGCGTCGTCGCGGTCGCGCTCGCCGCCGCCCGCCAGCTCGGCTTCAGCGTGCTGGCGTGCCCGTCCACCGGCAACCTCGCCAACGCGGTCGCGGCGGCGGCGGCCCGCGCGGGCTGGGACTCGGTCGTGCTGATCCCGTCGTCGCTGGAGCGGGCGAAGATTTTGACCACGGCGGTCTACGACGGCGCGCTGATCGCCGTCGACGGCAACTACGACGACGTCAACCGGCTCGCCACCGAGCTCGCCGCCGAGCACGAGAACTGGGCGTTCGTGAACGTCAACGTCCGCCCGTACTACGCCGAGGGCTCCAAGACCCTGGGCTACGAGGTCGCCGAGCAGCTCGGCTGGCGGCTCCCGCGGCAGATCGTGGTGCCGGTCGCGTCCGGCTCCCAGCTGACCAAGGTCGACAAGGCGTTCCGCGAGCTGGGCGAGCTTGGCCTGGTCGAGGCGACCCCGTACCGCGTGTTCGGCGCGCAGGCCACCGGCTGCTCCCCTGTCTCCACGGCGTTCAAGTCCGGCCACGACGTGATCCGCCCGGTCAAGCCGGACACCATCGCCCGCTCGCTGGCGATCGGCGCCCCCGCCGATGGCCCGTACGTGCTCGACTCGGTCCGCCGCACGGGCGGCGCGGTCGAGGACGTCACCGACGCCGAGGTCGTCGAGGGCATCCGCCTGCTGGCCCGCACCGAGGGCATCTTCGCCGAGACCGCGGGCGGCGTGACCGTCGCCACGGCGAAGAAGCTCATCGAAAGCGGCCAGATCGACCCCGACGCCGAAACCGTCCTCCTCATCACCGGCGACGGCCTCAAGACCCTCGACGCGGTCCAGGACCACATCGGCCCGCGCGCCACCATCCCTCCGACCGCCGCCGCGGTCCGCGAGGTCCTCGCCCGCGGCTGACCCACGACGCGTGGCCCAGTGGCCGCACCCCGGCGGGGTGCGGCCACTGCCGTCCCACCCACCGCGCACCGACTCCCCGGACAACGCCTTGCCGTCCAAGGAGAGCACGGCTGATCGCCCCGCCCGGTGTTTGGTGACCGGACAGGCTTCAGTTCCCCAGCGGGGTTCACGGCCGTGCCGAGGCGATGGCGTGGCGATGCCCGCCGCCGAGATTTCAGCGGCCAGGAGGGGATCTGGGCTCGCCGCGCACCATCGCGGCGGGCTTCCCGCCGTCCTCGACCACCGCGCAAT
Source organism: Actinokineospora iranica (assembly GCF_900101685.1). Classification (GTDB taxonomy): domain Bacteria; phylum Actinomycetota; class Actinomycetes; order Mycobacteriales; family Pseudonocardiaceae; genus Actinokineospora; species Actinokineospora iranica. The sequence goes on along the minus strand of NZ_FMZZ01000012.1, from coordinate 184,922 downwards.
CGCCTCCGGTGTCGGTCCGGACGATCAGAACTCCCTTCTGGGCAAGGCTTCCCAACGTGCGCGGGCTCGGGTGGCCGTAGCGGTTCCCGGCGCCGACGCTGACCATGGCCACGCGCGCGCCGATGGCTGCGAGGAACTCCGGTGCGGTGTAACGACTTCCGTGATGCGGGACCTTGACGACGTCGGCGGACAGGTCGACGCCCGCGGTCAGCAGGTCCGCCTGTGCCGCGAGTTCGATGTCCCCGGTCAGCAGCAGCCGCCCGGCGCGGGTGGTCGCCCTGAGCACGACCGAGCGGTTGTTGATCTGCGTGCCGTCCGCTTCGGCGGGCTCGGCCTCCTTCGTCCGCGGGGCAAGGACTTCCACGGCAAGGCCCGGCCAGCTCATCCGCTGCCCGGCCGTCAACTGCACGAGCGGGACACCGGCGTCGGCCGCTTCCTCGCGCACCTGCCGCCAGGCCCACTCCGGCGCCCGCCCGGGACCGACCGCGACGGCGCCGACCGCGTGACCGGATAACACCGCCGACAGACCACCCACGTGGTCCGCGTGCAGATGGCTGAGGATCACCAAGGGAATCCGGTCGACCCCCAGCCGGTTCAGGCACTCCCGCGTCGGGGCCGATTCGGGCCCGGTGTCGACCAGCACGGCCCTGCCTGGGTCCGCTGTGGACAGTGCGACCGCGTCCCCTTGTCCGACATCGCACGCCACCGCAGCCCAGCCGGACGGCGGCCAGCCCGGAGCGATGACCCGGACCGGGATCACCACCAGCAGAACCGCGGTGAGCCCCAGCCCGGCCACCAACCGCGCCGTGCGCCGACGCATCGCCACCGCCACCGCGACGGCTGTCAGAAGCAGCGCCGCCCCGCCCCACCATCCCGCGGGCCAGTCCAGGGCGGCTCCCGGCATCCCGGCGGCGGTCCGGCCGACCGTGACCAGCCACCCGACCTCGGGGCCCGCGAGCCGCGCCAGCCACTCCGCGAGCCACGGCAAGACCGGCATCACCAACGCGGCCAACACCCCGAGCACCGTCGCGGGCGCGACGACCGGAGCGGCGGCGAGGTTCGCCGCCACCGCGACGAGGCTGACCTGCCCGCTCATCCCGGCCACGACCGGCGCCGTGACCAGGTGTGCCGCCGCGGGCACGGCGAGCGCCTCGGCCACGATCCGGGGCACGCCCCGCCGAGTGAGCCGCCGCGTCCACTTCGGCGCGAGCAGGACCAGCGCACCGGTAGCCAGTACCGACAGCACGAACCCGAACGCGACAGCCATCGCCGGGTCGTGCACGACGAGCACGATCATCGCCGCTCCCAGCGCGGGCAGCGCGGACCGTTCCCGCCCGAGGGCGAGCGCGAGCAGGCCGACCGCGCCCATGACCCCGGCCCGCAGAACACTGGGTTCAGGACCAGCCAGGAGCACGTATCCGACGAGCGCGCACAGCGCACCCGCGGCCGACCCCCGCGGGCCGATCCGAGCCAACCGCAACAGGTAGAGAACGGCGACACAGACAATGGCCAGGTTGGCACCGCTAACGGCCAGCAAATGCGACATCCCGGCGACGCGAAACTCGTCCTCGACCGTGGTGGACATGCCGTCCTTGTCACCGACGACCAGCGCGGGCAGCAGTCCGGCTGACTCGGGGTCGAGCACTTCCGACGCCTGCCGAAGGCCCGCACGGAGCGCGTGGGCCGCCCGTTGCCAGGCGGGCGCGTCGCCGACGGATGCCGGTGACCCCCGGACGCGAAGCACGGCCACGGTGAGCGTGCCGCCCTCAGCCGGGGCGAGCGTGCCCTCGGCGACGGCCTGCTGACCGGGCAGCAACGCCGCCCACCGGTCCACCGGGGCCAGGATCAGGATTCGGGCCCCGGAGGGCAGCGCGACCGCGGGCACGACGACCGAGTGGACCCCGGACGGCAGGCCGCCGAATCCGGCCGCCCGCACCGGTCTGGGCCGCTCGACGACCTCGACCTGGAGCCGGGCCGCCGCACCTCGGGCCGCCTCCACCCGGAGCGGGTCCGCCGCGGCCTCGTGGATCCGCGCGGCGACCGGCCACACGGCGAGCACCCCGCAGACGAACAGCGGCACTCCGGCGGCCAACCGAGCGGGCCCATCGCGCGCGCGGCGCCCGCGGCACCGGGTGTGGGCGGCCCCGGCGAGAGCCGCGAGGCTGCCGACGACGACCGCCAGCGACCAGTGCACGAGCAGTCCCAGCAGCGCCGCCAGCCACACGGCCAGCGCGCCGGACAGCAGCCGCCAGTCGTGCGGTCTCGGGTCGGGTGGCGGCTGGTTCATCGGACCGTGACGAGATCGCGCAGGGTCGTGAACCGGGCCGGTCCGATGCCCTCGATCTCATGGAGCTGGTCGACCTTGGTGAACCGGCCGTGGCGGGTGCGCCAGTCCAGGATGCGTTGGGCGGTCACGCTTCCTACCCCTGGCAAGGTGTCCAACTGCGCCAGGGACGCGGAGTTGAGGTTGACGAGCGCACCCGGTCGCTCGGCTTGGCCGTCGACGGCGGGTGCGGGGACGCCGACGTGGATCTGCTCGCCGTCGCCGAGTCTGCGGGCGAGGTTGAGCGCGCTCAGGTCGGCCCCGGGCAGCGCGCCGCCGCTCGCCCGGAGCGCGTCCACGACCCGCGACCCGTCCGGGAGCGACCGGATGCCTGGGCTCGCGACCTTTCCGACGACATCGACCACGACCTCGGGCGCGACGCTCGGACTTGCGCTGGGCTGGTCGACGGTAGCGGCGGCCAAGTCCGGTGGCACTTCCTTCACCGGGGAATCGGAAAGAGCGACGAACCCGGTGACCACCGCGACAACCACGATCAGGCCCGCGATGAGCGGAATCGGGACCCGACGTCGATCTGGCGGGCTGTGCGGGCTGAACCGACGGATGAGATGGCCTGCGGGACGCCGCCACGGGAGCCACCTATCGACCTGAGGGTCGGATTCGGGAGAACCGGTGTCCGGTGGCCCGAGTTCGGGTGAGCTTGTGCCGGGACGCGCCGAGAGAGATGAATCGGAAGCAAGTTTTCCGGAACCAGATGCGGCGAAGACAGAAGCCGAAGACGCGTCTCGCTCAGGGCGGGTGAAGAAGCGCCGCCACGGGATGGGCCCGGATGGCGCCAGCTGGCGCTCAGAGTCTTGCCGTGGTTCTTGGGGTGCCAGAAGGACGGCCTGAGTGGACAAACGGGATTCGGGAGAGACCGTGCGAGGTAGTGAAGCAGCGTCCGTTCCGGAAGGCGGCGGCGCTTCACCCTGGCCGGGAAGCTCTCCATGGCCAAGCGAACCGGAAGTGGAGACGCGTCCACCTTGGGCGGCAAGGGAAGTCTCCGAAACCAGGAAAGGCTGCCCTGCCGAAGGCGCGTCTGCCGAAGCCGGATTGTTTTGACTGGCGAGGAAAGCCGCCAACCGGCCTCCGCGTCGAGCGGGCGCGGTGGAGAAGCCGAGGTCCGGGGGTTGACGCGGGTTTCGCGATTCGGGTTGAGGCTCGTCCCAAGGGCGGGCCGCGATAGTGGTCAACCGGGCCAGGACGGCGTCCATCTGAGCTGTGCGGGTGGCGTTGGTTTGTGGCATAGCACCAACGCTAGGGACGAATCAAAGCCGCGGGTACTCGTCTCCGTCGTCTGTGGACAAGCTCGGCCTATGTGGACAACTCATTTGCCAAGATGGCCGGGGCAGAGTACAACGCCGAGAACTCCGGGTCCGGTGTGCGCGCCGATGACGGCGCCCAGCTCGGAAACCACGCAGCCCGCGGACTGCGGAATGCGCTCGTCCAAGCGGGTGGCCAGTTCGGCGGCGCGATCAGGGGCGGCGAGGTGGTGCACCGCCAGTTGAACCGGCTCGGCGCCCGCCGCGGCCACGGCCAGATCCACCAGGCGGGCCAACGCCCGGCTCGTCGTGCGCACCTTCTCCAACGGGACTATCTCGCCATCGTGGACGTGGAGGACGGGTTTCATCGACAACGCTGTGCCCAAAAGGGCGGCGGCGGCACCGATCCGTCCACCGCGACGCAGATACTCCAAAGTCTCCACGATGAAGAAGCTCTTGGTGTTCTCCGCCGCCGCTACCGCGACTGCTTCCACCTCCGCTCCCCCGGCGCCGTCCGCCGCGACCTCGGCGGCACGCAGGGCGGCGAATCCGAGGCCCATGGCTGTGGTGCGGGAGTCGACCACGCGGACCACGTCCGCGCCGACTTCCTCAGCGGCCAGCCGAGCCGACTCCCACGTCCCGGAGAGCCGCCGGGACAGGTGCACCGACAGCACACCGTCCGCCCCGCCGTCGAGGAGGCGGCGATATTCGGCGGCGAACTCGTCGGGGTTGGGACGGGAGGTCGTCACCACGCGGTGCCGCGTGAGCGCCTCCGCGAGTTCGCCGGGTCCGAAGTCCACGCCGTCGCGGCCCTCGCGATCGTCCACGTGCACCAACAGCGGCACCACCCGGACCGCGTGCCGGTCGGCGAAGCCTTCCGGCAGATACGCGGTCGAGTCGGTGACTACGGCGAACGGCACGATGCCGGAGCCTAGTTGGCCCGACGCGGGGAGACCATGTCACGCGCCGCGCGCGCGATCCAGCAGCGGTCCGACGACCTCCGCGAGGGCCTTGCCCGCCAGTTCGTGGCCCCGCCAGCCCCAGTGGATGCCGTCGACGTTGCCATGGCCGCTGAGCACGTGCTCACCGACGACGTCGGCCAGGTCGAGCAGGGACACGTTCGCGCTGTCCGCCCAGCGGCGGATCTGGGCCACAGCCTGGTCGCGGGCCGTGTGGACATACCCGTACGCCTGAGACCGGTGCACTCCGGGGAGGATGGCGACGGCGGGCAGGTCGGGCCGCAGGGCGCGGACGGCGACCAGGGTCTCATCGAGATAGCGGACGGTCAGCCCGGCGGGCAACGCGACGGGTTTGCCTCGCGTGGCGCGCGCCAACCAGGGAAGAGCCGACAGGTAGGTCTGCCGGACACAACGGCGCAGGCCGTCCGGGCGCAGGTAGCGAATACCCTGCCGCAGGTAAGTGGGTAGAGGCGAGGGCAGCGTGTCCATGCCACCGACGGCGAGGACCAGAACGTCGGCGTTCGGAAGCTGAGCCCACACTCGGGGGTCGCCGACGAGCGACCAGTACGCGTCGCGGGCGGTCCAGCCGAACCCCGCGAACAACTCGGCACTGCCGCCGATGGCGGCCGCCGCGAGGTTCGGCCAGAGGCGGGGATCGTCGGCGGGGTGGGGACCGTCTGGACCGTGGAAGGTCAGGGAGTCGCCGAACATCAGCACGGTTGGCGACGCCATGTCTAGCCGGTGATGCCCGCGTTGTACGCGATCAGGCGCCACGCCAGGCCACTGGTCTCCCGACGGGCCAGCACTGTCCAGTGACAGTTGCTGATGCCGCCAAGCTGCCACCAGTTGACCACCGGCAGCCCCAAGAGGCTGCCGGTAAGCGCGGTAATCAGGCCACCGTGCGCGCACAACACGGCGGTCTCTTCGGTTCCCTCGTCCAACGCGGTGACGACTTCGGTGGCCCGGGCGGCGACCTCGACCCGGGCCTCCCCGCCCGGCGGGGTCCACGTCGCGTCGGTCTGCCACCGGGCGCGGCCACCAGGCCACTCCTCGTCGACCTCCGCGCTCGTCTTGCCCTGCCAAAGACCGAGATTCGTCTCCCGCAAGCGCTTGTCAATGCGCAGCGGCACGCCGATCGCCTCGCTGAACACGGTGGCCGTGTCGGTGGCGCGGCGCAGGTCGGAGGCCACGATGACGTCCGGGGAGAACCGGGCCAGCGCGGGCACGGCGAACCGGGCCTGGTTCCACCCGACCTCGGTCAGGTTGGAGTCGAGGTGGCCCTGCATCCGTCCGGAGGCGTTGTAGTCGGTCTCCCCGTGCCGCCAGAGCACGAGTCTGCGCAATGTCACGGGGCGCTGTCCTCCTCCGCGGGTGGCGCCGCGTCGAACTCGATACGCGGGCAGTCCTTCCACAGCCGCTCCAGGCCGTAGAACGAGCGCTCCTCCGCGTGCTGGATGTGCACCACGACGTCGACGAAGTCGAGCAGGACCCAGCGGCCTTCGCGGGCGCCCTCTCGGCGAACCGGCTTGGTGCCCGCCTCGCGCATCTTGTCCTCGACGTTCTCCACGATCGCGCCTACCTGCCGCTCGTTGGCGGCGGAGGCGATCACGAAGCAGTCTGTGATCACGAGCTGGTCGGAGACGTCCAGCACGATCACGTCGCTGGCCTTCTTGTCCGCGGCCGCGTTGGCCGCGACCAATGCCAGTTCGCGTGCGTCGTGCGTCGCTGCCACGTCACTCCTCAGTCCGGTTCTCGATAGGTTGAACCCGTCGAGACTACCCGTGCCCGCACCTCGGTTGGCGAGGAAGGACCGGTTGGGGGCTTGTCTGTCACTGTTCGGGCGCGTAAAGGCCGCGCTTGGAGATGTACTGGACGACGCCGTCGGGGACGAGATACCAGACCGGATCCCCCGCGGCGACGCGTTTGCGGCAATCGGTCGAGGAGATCGCCATCGCTGGGACCTCGATAAGGCTCACCGACCCGCTGGGCAGATGCGCGTCCTTGAGGTGGTACCCCGGCCGGGTGACGCCGACGAAGTGGGCCAGGGTGAACAGCTCGTCCACGCGGTGCCAGGACAGGATCTGCTCCAGGGCGTCCGCGCCGGTGATGAAGAACAACTCGTCGTCGGGGTAGGTGGCGCGCAGGTCGCGCAAGGTGTCGACGGTGTAGGTGACGCCCTTGCGGTCGATGTCTACCCGACTGACGGAGAACCGGGGATTGGACGCGGTAGCCACTACCGTCATCAGGTAGCGGTCTTCGGCCGCGCTGACCTCCCGGTCGCCCTTCTGCCAGGGCACCCCGGTCGGGACGAAGATGACCTCGTCGAGGTCGAACCGGGCCTGCACCTCGCTCGCGGCGACCAAGTGCCCGTGGTGCACCGGGTCGAAGGTGCCGCCCATGATCCCTATCCGGCGCGCCATGGCCGGAGCCTACGACGGCGCGAGCGCCGCGTCTTGGGGTGTGGGGATGTGTGGGCGACGTCTCCGACGGGGGGCGTTCGACGCACGCCGCCCACACATCATGTGCCGAGCCTGGCGGGGCCGAGCCGTGCACTCGCCCCTCCTGCCCGCGATGGTGAGACGCGTGTCCGCACGGCGCGTGACGCCGGTCTGCGGCGCTGTTCAAGATCTCGAGTTATCCACAGGCGGGCCGTGGGCGGTTCGACGCCCGTCGGCGCGGTGGGGTAAGCACGAGGTGTGGACGAAACAGCATTGCGGACTTCCGCGGAAGACCGGCTCCGCGCCCTGGCGGGCCCGGACGCGCGGCTGCGCGATGACCAGTGGACGGCCATCGAGGCGCTGGTGGCCGGGCGCAGGCGGGCGCTGGTCGTGCAGCGCACCGGATGGGGCAAGTCCGCGGTGTACTTCGTGGCCACGGCGCTGCTGCGGGAGCTGGGCGAGGGGCCGACGGTGATCGTGTCGCCGCTGCTGGCCCTGATGCGCAACCAGGTGGAGGCCGCGGCGCGGGCTGGGGTGCGCGCGGCCACGATCAACTCGGCGAACCCGCAGGACTGGGAGGCGGTGCACGACGCGGTCGCCGACGGCGAGGTCGACGTGCTCCTGGTGAGCCCCGAACGGCTGAACAATCCGGACTTCCGGGACGCCGTGCTGCCCAAGCTCACGGCGTCGGCCGGGATGCTGGTGGTGGACGAGGCGCACTGCATCTCCGACTGGGGCCACGACTTCCGGCCCGACTACCGCAGGCTGCGAACACTGCTCAGCGAGCTGCCCGACGGCGTCCCGGTGCTCGCCACGACGGCCACGGCCAACGACCGGGTGGTGCGCGACGTCGCCCAGCAACTCGCCTTGGCCGAGAGCGACGCGCTGGTGCTGCGCGGCCCGCTCGACCGGGAGAGCCTGCGGCTGGGCGTGTTGCGGCTGCCCACGGCGCAGGCCCGGCTGGCGTGGCTCGCCGAGAACCTGGCCTCGTTCGCCGGGTCGGGGATCATCTACACGCTCACGGTCGCCGCAGCCGAGGAACTGGCCGCGTTCCTGCGTGAGCGGGGGTACGAGGTGGCCGCGTACACCGGGCGCACCGAGCCCGCCGACCGGCAACGCGCCGAAGAGGATCTGCTGGCGAATCGGGTCAAGGCGCTGGTGGCCACGTCCGCGCTGGGCATGGGGTTCGACAAACCCGACCTCGGGTTCGTGGTGCACGTGGGCGCGCCGCAGTCACCGATCTCCTACTACCAGCAGATCGGCCGTGCGGGTCGTGGCGTCAAGCGGGCGGACGTCGTGCTCCTGCCCGGCACGGAGGACCGCGACATCTGGTCCTACTTCGCCTCATTGGCGTTCCCCGCCGAGCACGTGGTGCGCGCCGTGCTCGGGGCTCTCGACGACGCGGGGAAAGCCCTGTCGACACCGGCCCTGGAACCGAGGGTGGACCTGTCACGGGGGCGGCTGGAGATGGTGCTCAAGGTGCTCGACGTCGACGGCGCGGTGCGACGCGTGCGCGGCGGGTGGGAGTCGACAGGAGCGAGCTGGGAGTACGACGCCGATCGGTACCAGCGGATCGCGGCGGCGCGGGAGGCAGAGCAGCGGGCGATTCTGGACTACCAGGCGACCGACGGCTGCCGTATGGAGTTCCTGCTGCGCCAACTGGACGACCCGCACGCCGCGCCGTGCGGCCGGTGCGACAACTGCACCGGACAGCGGTGGAGCGCCGAGGTCTCCGGCGCGGGCGTTGCCGCGGCAGAGGAGCGGCTGCGCAGGCCCGGCGTGGAGGTGACGCCGAAGAAGCAGTGGCCGACGGGCATGTCCGCGCTCGGCGTGCCGTTGTCGGGGAAGATCGCCCCGGGGCTGGCCGCGGAGACGGGTCGAGCGCTGGGACGGCTGACCGACATCGGCTGGGGCAACCGCCTGCGTGAGCTGTTCGCCGCGTCCGAGGACGACGTGGTTCCCGACGACGTGTTCAACGCCTGTGTGAAGGTGCTTTCCGCCTGGGGTTGGGCGGAGCGGCCGGTGGGAGTCGTCACGGTGGGCTCGAGCAGGCGGCCTCGGCTGGTGTCGAGCTTCGGCGAGCGAATCGCGGCCATCGGCAGGCTTCCGCTGCTGGGCGAGGTCCACAGTGGGCGGTCGGCGCCACAGGCGAACAGCGCCCAGCGGCTGGCCTGGCTGTGGAACTCGCTCCAGGTGCCGGACGAGTTGGCGGCGCGGGTGGCTGAGGTGACAGGGCCGGTGCTGTTGGTCGACGACCGGATCGACACGGGGTGGACCATGACGGTGGCCTCGGCGCTGCTGCGCAAGGCGGGCGCGGATGGGGTGATGCCCTTCGCCTTGGCGACGACAAGCTGAACCCGAAACGCGCCTGCCACAGACCCGCTGCCGCTGGGCGTGACAGGGGTCCCGCACGCTACCGCCCCGCTGCGGACCTGGGAGCGAGCCTGGCGGGGGCCCGTGCCAGGCTCGGCGGTGGGGACGCCGAGTGTGGGACCGTGCGCGCACCTCTGGCAGGGCTCTGGCCTGCCGCGTCTTCACCTGCTTCACCAGGGCGGGGCGTGTCGCTCATGGGGGCGTAGGACGCGTCGATATCGACGTCTCGCCTGCTCGCGCACGCCCGAAGCGGGCCCCATTTGGCAGGGGTCTGACAGCGATGCGTGCCGGCGGCAGCGGACCGGACTCTGTGCTGGTGGTCCGCCTGCGGCGCTGGTCAGCGGCGGCTGCCAAAGCCAGTGCCTGCGGGCGGTGGCGCGGCCCGGCTGTGCGGTGGCGGGTGGACGCCGTCAACGGGATGGGGCAGAGGCTCCGCACGGCGAGAATGCCGAAGGTGATCGGCGAACGATGCGGCGCGCGAGGTCGACCAGCGGGCGCGGTCACCGGGCGCGGCGACCGACCAGCGGTGTCGGTCAGTGGAAGTCGGTCAACGGTGCCGGTCAGCGGGGGGCAACCAGCGGTGCCGGTCAGGCTGCCGGTAACCGGCCAGCGTGCCGGTCAATGGTGCCGGTGATCGGCCAACGGTGTCGGTCAGTGGGAGCCGGTCAACGATGCCGGTCAGCGGGGGCAACCAGCGGTGCCGGCCAATGGTGCCGGTGATCGGTCAGCGGCGTCGGGTGTGGCGCTTTGTGAACGGGTCACCATGAGCTACACGCAGGCTAGCCGTTCCTGGTGGCCGAGCCGGTGAAGCAGCTGACCGGCCAGGCAGGGAAGGATGAGACCCGCGTCGATCAGTGGCGGTGGAGGGGGACCAGGTCGTCGGCGTGGACCACTTCTCGGCGGCGGTTCGCGGGGAGGTTGTGGGTGGAGTGGCCGATCATGGTGGCGAGTTCGGCCGCGTCGAAGTTGGTGATGCCTCTGGCCATGACTTTGCCGGTGGTGTCGGCCAGTTCGACCACGTCGCCCGCTTGGAACTCGCCTTTGGTGGCGGTGATGCCCGCGGCCAGCAGGGAGCGGCGGCGGTCCACGACCGCGGTGACGGCGCCGTCGTCGAGGGTGAGGACGCCGGAGGCGTCCGCGGCGTAGCCGAGCCAGAAGCGGCGGGAGGTGAGGCGGCGGCCGCTGGTGGCGAATGCGGTGCCCACGTCCGCCCGGTGCAGCGCCTGCTGGGCGTCAGCGGCGGCGGCCAACAGGACCGGCACGCCCGCGGCCGAGGCCAGGCGGGCGGCGGCCAATTTGGAGGCCATGCCGCCGGTGCCCAGGCCCGACGCCCCGGTGGCGCCTGCCTCGACGCCCTCCACATCGGACTCGTCGGCTACCTCATCGATGCGGCGGGCGGCGCCAAGGCGGGGGTCGCCGTCGTAGAGTCCGTCCACATCGGACAGCAGGATCAGGGCGTCGGCGCCGATCAGGTGTGCCACCAGGGCCGCCAGACGGTCGTTGTCGCCGAACCGGATTTCCTCGGTGGCCACCGTGTCGTTCTCGTTGACGACGGGGACCACGCCCAAGGCAAGCAGCCTGGACAGGGTCCGCTGGGCGTTGCGGTAGTGCGCACGGCGCACGACGTCGTCCGCGGTCAACAGGACTTGACCGACCTGCAAACCGTACCGGCCGAACGACGCGACATACGCATGGCCCAACACGATCTGGCCCACACTGGCCGCCGCCTGCTGGGTCGCCAGGTCGCGCGGGCGGCGGGTGATGCCCAGGGGGAGTATGCCCGCCGCGATGGCACCCGACGAGACCAGGACGACCTGGCTCCCCGCGGCGCGGCGCGCGGCCACCGCGTCGACCAGAGCGTGTAGACGGGCTGGGTCGAGGCCGCCCGCGGCCGTGGTGAGCGACGACGAGCCGACCTTCACCACGACCAAGCGGGCCGCGGCGACGGTGTCGCGGGTGGCGGAGCGGGCGGTGCTCACTCGTCTTCTGGGCGGGTTCGGCGGGCGATCTTGGCGGCCTTGCGCTCGTCCGCGCTGACGCGCTCGTTCTGCTCCAGGCGCGGGTCGCTGCCCCGGCCGTGCATCATGATCGCGACACCAGCGGGCGTCGACGGCTCCCAGTCGAAGGTGACGCCGCCGATGGTGACCGGGCAGCCCGGGCGCGCGCCCGCCTTGGCCAGCGCTTCCTCCACGCCCAGGCGGGCCAGGCGGTCGCCCAGGTAGCCCACGGCCTCGGTGTTGTTGAAGTCGGTCTGGCGCACCCACCGCTCGGGGCGCTCGCCGCGCACGATGAAGCCTTCCTCGTCCTCCGGGTCGGCGACCACGGTGAAGCCCGCGTCGTCGACCGCGGTGGGCCGCAGGACGACCCGGGTGGACTCGGGCGCGGGCTTGCTCGCCCGGTCGTCCTCGATGATCTTGGCCAGCGCGAAGCTCAGCTCCCGCAGCCCCTCCCGGGACGCGGTGGACACCGCGAACACCGGCAGGCCGCGCGCCTCGATGTCGGGCCGCACGAACTCGGCCAGCTCGCGGGCCTCGGGCACGTCGATCTTGTTGAGCACGACGAGCCGGGGCCGGTCGGCGAGGTCGCCGCCGAGGGCCGGGGTGTAGCGGGCCAGCTCCTCCTCCAGCGCGTCGATGTCGGAGATCGGGTCGCGGTCCGCCTCGTAGGTGGCGCAGTCGATCACGTGCACCAGCACCGAGCAGCGCTCGATGTGGCGCAGGAAGTCCAGGCCGAGGCCCTTGCCCTGGCTGGCGCCCGGGATCAGCCCGGGCACGTCGGCGATGGTGTAGACCGACTCCCCCGCGGTGACGACCCCGAGGTTGGGCACGAGCGTGGTGAACGGGTAGTCGGCGATCTTCGGCTTGGCCGAGGACAAGACTGAGATCAGCGACGACTTACCCGCCGACGGAAAGCCGAGCAGGCCCGCGTCGGCAACCGAGCGCAGTTCCAGCACCAGGTCGCGGGTCTCCCCCGGCTCGCCGAGAAGGGCGAACCCGGGCGCGCGGCGGGCCTTCGAGGACAGCGCCGCGTTGCCGAGGCCGCCGCGACCGCCCTGGGCGGCGACGAACCGGGTGCCGTGGCCGACGAGGTCGACGATGATCTCGCCGTTCTCATCGAGGACGACGGTGCCGTCGGGCACCTTCAGCTCAAGGTCTTCCCCGGTGGCGCCGTCGCGGTTCGCGCCCTGGCCCTGTTTGCCGCTGGCGGCGTCGGCGTGCGGGCGGAAGTGGAAGTCGAGCAGCGTGTGCACGTTGCTGTCCACGACCAGCACGACGTTGCCGCCGTTGCCGCCGTTGCCGCCGTCAGGGCCGCCGAGCGGCTTGAACTTCTCGCGGTGCACCGAGGCGCAGCCATTGCCGCCGCTGCCCGCGGCAACATGGATGACCACTCGGTCGACGAATCGGGACACCAGGGGTTCCTCTCAGAAAACACGAACGAGGGGCGGGCCGGATGCGCTCCAGCCCGCCCCTCGTCGGGGGTCTAGCGTCGGTCCGGTCGCTACTCAGACCTCGACCGGGACGATGTTGACGGTCTTGCGACCGCGCTTCGAGCCGAACTCGACCGCGCCAGCGGTCAGCGCGAACAGCGTGTCGTCCTTGCCGCGGCCGACGTTCACACCGGGGTGGAACTTGGTGCCGCGCTGGCGGATCAGGATCTCGCCGGACTTGACGACCTGGCCGCCGTAGCGCTTCACACCGAGGTACTGGGCGTTGGAGTCGCGCCCGTTACGGGAGCTGGATGCGCCCTTTTTGTGTGCCATGGCTGCTCAGGTCCTCTACTTGGTGATGCCGGTGACCTCGACGCGGGTCAGCTTCTGACGGTGACCCTGTCGCTTGTGGTACCCGGTCTTGTTCTTGAACTTGTGGATGCGGATCTTCGGGCCCTTGGTCTGCTCGACGACCTTGCCGGTCACCGAGACCTTCGCCAAAGCGCCCGCGTCCGTGGTGACGTCGGTGCCGTCGACGACGAGCACCGCGGCGAGGCTCAGCTCAGTGCCCGGCGCGCCCTCGAGCTTCTCGACCTCGACGACGTCGCCGACAGCCACCTTGTACTGCTTGCCGCCGGTCTTGACGATCGCGTACATCGGGACGGAAGTCTCCTGCTACTAGACGATGGGGGCCATGCGCGCCCTGATGTTCGGCAGTAAATCTCCGAACCGGGCTTCGCACGACACAGCCCACCGAGCGGCGGGCCGTGTCACAGGTTACGTGCCTTATCCAATCAGGGTCAAACCGGGGTGGCTTAACCGGAGCGTGATGCCTGCCATCACCCTTCCTGGGTCACCGCGACCGGCGGGCCCGCTGGCCGGGACGCGGCCCGGCGAGCGGTCCTGCGGCGCGGCGCGGCGGACGCCACGGCCGCTGGCCGGGGCTCCGCTGCCACCGGCGCGGCCTCGGCGACCGGCTGTGGCTCGCTCACCCGCGCCTGCTGGCCGTTGCGGCCGTGGTCGCGCTCCACGACCGGCTCGGGAACCGACCCGTTGCGCTCGGCGTGCTCCGCGGCCACCGGCTCGGCCGCGGCCTGCTCCGCGGCCTTGCTGGTCGCCTTGGCGATGTCGCGGACGGCGACCTTGGCTGCCTCGTCCTTGACCGGGTCCTTCGCCAGGTCCTTGACCTGGCCCCGGCCCTGGTCCTTGGGCTCGTCCGAGCCGCCGCGGCCGCGGTTGCGCCTGCCTTGCTGCTGTCCCCGGTCCTGCTGGCGGCTCTCCTGCTGGCGGTTGTCCTGCTGGCGGTTGTCCTGCTGACCGCTGGGTTGGGGAGCCTGCGCCACCGCGGCTGTGGGCGCCGACATCTTGGGCTCGGTCGAGACCACGACACCACGGCCCTTGCAGTGCTCGCAGGTGGTGCTGAACGCCTCGAGAAGGCCGGTGCCGACCCGCTTGCGGGTCATCTGCACGAGGCCGAGCGAGGTGACCTCGGCCACCTGGTGGCGGGTGCGGTCGCGGCCGAGGCATTCGGTGAGCCTGCGCAGCACCAGGTCGCGGTTGGATTCGAGCACCATGTCGATGAAGTCGATGACGATGATGCCGCCGATGTCGCGCAGTCGAAGCTGCCGGACGATCTCCTCAGCCGATTCCAGGTTGTTCCGGGTGACGGTCTCTTCGAGGTTCCCGCCGGACCCGGTGAACTTGCCGGTGTTGACGTCGATGACCGTCATGGCCTCGGTGCGATCGATCACCAGGTAACCGCCGGAAGGCAGCCAGACCTTGCGGTCGAGAGCCTTGAGCAGCTGCTCGTCGACGCGGTGTTCGGCGAACACGTCCTTCGGTCCGACGTGCCTGCGCACGCGCTCAAGCAGCTCGGGGGCCACGTGGCGGACGTAGGCGTCGATGGTCTCCCAGGCGGTCTCGCCCTGGACGACCAGCGAGGTGAAGTCCTCGGTGAACAGGTCGCGGACGACCTTGACCAGCAGGTCGGGCTCCTCGTAGAGCAGCGAGGGAGCGCCTGCCTTCTTGACGCCGTTGGCGCCTTCGGCCTTGTCCTTGATGACCTGCCACTGGGCCTGCAGGCGCCGCACGTCGCGGCCGAGTTCCTCTTCGCTGATGCCCTCCGACGCGGTGCGGATGATCACGCCCGCGTCCTCGGGGACGATCCGCTTGAGGACGTCCTTGAGCCTGCGCCGCTCGTTCTCCGGCAGCTTGCGGGAGATGCCGGTCGCCCCGCCACCGGGCACGTACACCAGGAAGCGGCCGGGCAGGCTGATCTGCGTGGTCAGCCGGGCGCCCTTGTGGCCGACCGGGTCCTTGGTGACCTGGACGAGCACGCTGTCGCCGGTGGAGAGAGCCTGCTCGATCTTGCGCGCCTTGCCTTCGAGACCGGCGGCGTCCCAGTCGACCTCACCGGCGTAGAGCACGGCGTTGCGGCCCCGGCCGATGTCGACGAACGCGGCCTCCATGCTGGGCAGCACGTTCTGGACCCGGCCCAGGTAGACGTTGCCGACCAGCGACCCGGTGCCAGACGATGTGACGAAATGCTCGACGAGCACGCCGTCCTCCAGGACGCCGATCTGCGTGCGGTCGCCGTGCTCGCGCACGACCATCGCCCGGTCGACCGCCTCGCGGCGGGCCAGGAACTCCGCCTCGGACAGGATCGGGGCGCGCCTGCGGCCCGCCTCCCTGCCGTCGCGGCGGCGCTGGCGCTTGGCCTCCAGCCGGGTCGAGCCGCGCACGCTGCGCACCTCGTCGCGGGCGTTGGCCGACTCGGTCTTCTCGTCGCGCGCCTCGCGGGACTCACGGACCTCGCGGACGTGCACGACGGTGTTCGGCGGGTCGTCGACGGTGGCCTCGGCCTCGTTGTCGTCCCCGCCCTTGCGGCGGCGGCGACGGCGACGGCGACGGGTGGCTCCCTCGCCGGTCTCCTCCGCTTGGTCGTCTCCGACGTCGGCGGACTCGGCCTCGGGTTCCTCGGCCTCGGGCTCCGACTTGCCGCGCTGCTCGTCCTCGGTCTGCTCGACGCCCTCGTCCGCGGCGCCCTTGCCGCGGCCTCGGCCACGGCGGCCGCGCCTGCGGCGGCGGCTGGCCGAGCCCTCGTCCTCCTCGTCCCCGGCGTGCTCCTCGGCATCGACCGGCTCCGGCTCCGGCTCGCGGATCGGCTCCCGGACGGGCTCGCGGGCGGGTTTGGGGGCAGCCGCCGGGGGCTCCGGCGGCAGGAACAGCGGCGACGCCGATGCGAACACCGGGGTCGGCGGGACGCGCCGGGGAGCGCTCTCCGGTTCGGGCGCGAGCACCGCAGCGGTCGCGGCGTCGACGACCTCCGGCTCGACATCGGCGGTCTCGACCTCCCACGGCGTGTCGGCGGTGAGCGCGGCGGCGACCCGCAGCGCGGTGTCCTTGGCGACGCTGGACTGCGCGCCGCGCACCGGCTCACCGAGGTCGGCGAGCGCGGCGATGACGTCCTTGCTGCTCACCTCGAGCAGCTTGGCGAGCGCGTGGACGCGCACCTTGGCCGGTAGGTCGGCCAAGGCGGCGTTGGTGGGTGTGGTGGCAGCCCCGCCGGTGGATCCGGCAGGGGTCGACATATCCGACATGTAGCTCCTCCGCCCCCGGGCGCGTCGTCCAGACGCGGCCGCTCAGGGGCCTAGTTGTCATTTCCACCGCGCGAGGCGGCGGGAATCCTCGCCTGTCACCGTCCCGGCTCCGGACATGGGACCGGAGCCTGCTGACGGCAGGTCGTTCGACCACGGGTGAGGCGCTCCGACTCCGCGGTGGGCTAACCGAGTGCCGCCTGCCTGTCGAGGGCCAGCGGGTCGGACAGACCGCCATCGTCGTCAAGCCGTCCCTGGGCCATCCGGGTCGCCTTCGCGGGCACCGGCGGTTCCAGGGCGGCGACGACGCGGAGCGCGCTCAGTACGTCGTCGGGTCGCACGGCTGGTGTTGTCTGCCGAACGACCACACGTAGTATCCCACACGAATCCTGTGGGTAGGACATGTCAGTGCCCACACCCTCGGGCGCGTCGTCGCCGGGGCCGCCGGGTGCCAGCACTTCGGCCCGGATAACCGCAGGTCGGGCGTCTATCAGCCGTCTGCCGTCCTTGGTCAGCCGCTCCACCTCGACATGCTCTTGCGCGAGCAGCGAGTCGACCGCCGACTGGAGTTCGGCGACGCCCACCCCGGGCAGCTCGATGCGCCAGCGGCTGGCCTCCATCCGCTCCGCGAGCCCGCCCGGCCCCGCGGCGACCGCCTCCAGCACGTCGAGGCCGGGGGCGAGCGCGGCGTCGAGCACCTCGGCGAGCCGCACCGGGTCCACGGCCTCGACCAACTGGATCTCGACGTACTCCGCCTCGCTGGCGACCCCGGTCGGCGCCGCGCCGATCCAGGAGATCTTCGGGTGCGGGGAGAACCCCTGCGAGTAGGCCATCGGCACGCCCGCGCGGCGCAGGGCCCGCTCGAACGCCCTGGCGACGTCGCGGTGCGAGGTGAAGCGGAGCCTGCCGCGTTTGGCGTAACGCAGGCGGATCTTCTGCACTGGCGGCGCCGACGGGTTGGGCTGATCCTGGCGGCTCAGGACTACTCCTTCTGCTGGTCTCGTTTATCCCGATGGTGAGTGAACCGGGATAGTGGCACCGTACCGGGGTCGCCAATTCAGGCCGTCGGGTTGTTTCCGACTCTCCGTCTGGCTAGCGTCCGCACGAAAGTGGTCAGCCCCGACTGGGAGGTCCCCCGTGCCTCTGTTCCGCCGCACGATGGCGGCAGCGGCAAGCGTCGCGGTAGTCGCGGCCGTGCTCGCAGTCCCCGGGACCGCCGTGGGCGCGCCGCTGGAAGAGGGGGCGACGTCCTGCCTCGGAAACGGCCCCGACCTGAGCTATCTCGTCCTGTTCGACCCGGGTACCAGCGCGGTGGAAGCGGCCGCCGAGACCACCTCGGCCTGTGGCTCGACCGTGGTCTACCACCCCGAGATCGCGGTCGCCGTCGTCGTTTCGGCTGAGCCGAGGTTCGCGGACCGGATCGGCCGTCACCGGGCGTTCAGCGCTCAAGCGGCGCTCGGTAAGTCGGCTAAGAAGGCCTCTCTTACGACAGGCGCGAGCGGCGGGGTGGACACAAGAGACCGCACCGACGAGCAGTGGGACATGGGCATGATCCGGGCCGACGCGGCCCGGGCGCTCAACCGGGGCAGCGGCGACGTGGTCGTCGGCGTCCTCGACTCGGGCATCGATCCGGACCACCCCGACCTGGCCGCGGCCGTCGACCCGACGCGCTCGGCGGGGTGCCTGACCGGCAAGGCGGACCCGGCGCCCGCAGCGTGGCGGCCGACGACTTCGCCGCACGGCACGCACGTCGCGGGGCTCATCGCCGCCGCGGACGACGGGCGCGGCGTCACCGGCGTCGCCCCCGGCGCGCGGGTGGCCTCGGTCAAGGTCGTCGGCGACGACGGGTATGTGCGCCCGGAAGCCGTGGTCTGCGGGCTGATGTGGGCCGCGGCCACCGGCATGACACTGACCAACAACAGCTACTTCGTCGACCCGTGGCCGCTGACCTGCGACCGGGGCGAAGAGCACGTCGTCTACGAGGCGGTGCGCCGCGCGGTCGAGCACGCCACGAAGGCGGGCGTGCTGACCGTCGCGGCGGCGTCCAACGAGGCGGTCGACCTCGCCGACCCGCACGGGCAGACCGCGGGTCCGGACGGCGAGCGGCGGGAACTCGACGGCTCGTGCAAGGTGCTGCCCGGCGGGCTGCGCGGGGTCGTCGCGGTGTCCGCGGTGAGCGCCGACCGGCTCAAGGCCGGGTACAGCGCCTACGGCCTCGGGGTGATCGACGTGACCGCTCCCGGCGGCGACCAGGCCCACGACGGCTGCGTGCTCTCCACGGTCCCCGGCGGCTACGCCAAGGCGTGCGGCACGTCGATGGCCGCCCCGCACGCGACCGGTGTCGCGGCCCTGCTGGCCTCGACGCACCCCGACGCGTCGCCGCAGCGGCTCGCCCGCCTGCTCACCGAGCAGGCGCGGTCAGTCGAGTGCCCCGGCGACTACGACCTCGACGGCACGGGCGGGCAGGACGCTTACTGCTCCGGGTACGCGCCGTTCAACAGCTTCTACGGGCACGGGTTAGTCGACGCGCTTGCCGCGGTCTCTTAGCCCTGACCTACAGGCTGGTAACCCGCGCTGTCAGCGCTGTCACTGGCCGGTAAGCGCCGGGTTCCGGGTGGGCGAGCCGACGCCGACCGGACTGATCGGCAGGAGTTTGCGGCCGGTGGGGCCGATCTCGATGTCGGTGCCCATGGCCGGGCAGACCCCGCAGTCGAAGCACGGCGTCCAGCGGCAGTCGTCCTGCTCGCGGGCGTCGAGCGCGTCCTGCCAGTCGTCCCAGAGCCATTCCTTGTCCAGGCCGGAGTCCAGGTGGTCCCAGGGCAGGATCTCGGCCTCGTCGCGCTCGCGGGTGGTGTACCAGTCGAGCGAGACGCGCAGCGGCTCCAGTTCCGCCGCCGCGGCGGAAACCCAGCGGTCGTAGGAGAAGTGCTCGCTCCAGCCGTCGAACCGGCCGCCGTCGCGCCAGACCCGCTCGATCACGCGGCCGACGCGGCGGTCGCCCCGGGAGAGCAGTCCCTCGATGAGGCTGGGCTTTCCGTCGTGGTAGCGCATTCCGATGTTGCGGCCGAGGCTGCGGTCGCGGTCGGAGTTGACGGCCTCGCGCAGCTTCCGCAGCCGACTGTCCACAGTGTCCGGATCGCACTGCGCGGCCCACTGGAACGGGGTGTGCGGCTTGGGCACGAACCCGCCGATGGAGATCGTGCATCGGATGTCCCTGCGCCCGCTGGCTTCCCGGCCCGCGCGGATGACGTTCTTGGCCATCTCGGCGATCTGCAGGACGTCTTCGTCGGTCTCGGTGGGCAAACCGCACATGAAGTAGAGCTTCACCTGGCGCCAACCGTTGGCGTACGCGGCGCTTACCGTCTTGATGAGGTCCTCTTCGGACACCATCTTGTTGATGACCCGCCGGATGCGCTCACTGCCGCCTTCCGGGGCGAAGGTAAGCCCGGAACGCCTACCGTTGCGCGACAGCTCGTTTGCCAGATCGATGTTGAACGCGTCTACCCGCGTGCTCGGTAGCGACAGACCGGTGTTGGTGCCCTCGTAGCGGTCGGCGAGCTGCTTGGTGATCTCGCCGATCTCGGAGTGGTCCGCGCTGGACAGCGAGAGCAGGCCCACCTCCTCGAAGCCGCTTGCCTCAAGGCCGGTCTGGATCATCGCGCCGATGCCCTCGATGGACCGCTCCCGCACCGGGCGGGTGATCATGCCCGCCTGGCAGAAGCGGCAGCCGCGGGTGCAGCCGCGGAAGATCTCCACGCTCATCCGCTCGTGGACGCTCTCGGCGAGCGGCACCAGCGGCTGCTTCGGGTACGGCCAGGCGTCGAGGTCCATGGTCGTGCGCTTGGCGACCGTGGCAGGCACGCGATCCCGGTTGGGTGTGACGGCGTCTATGTGGCCGTCTTCGCGGTAAGAGACGTCGTAGAAGCGCGGGATATAGACCGTGCCGGTCTCCGCTAGCCGGGTCAGCAGCTCGTCGCGCCCGCCGGGGCGTCCCTGCGCCTTCCACTGCCGGATGATGTCGGTGATCTCGCCGACGGCCTCTTCGCCGTCGCCCAGCACGGCGGCGTCGATGAAGTCGGCGATGGGCTCGGGGTTGAACGCCGCGTGGCCGCCCGCGAGGACGACAGGGTGCTCGACGGTGCGGTCGGCCGCGTGCAGCGGGATGCCTGCCAGGTCGAGCGCGGTGAGCATGTTCGTGTAGCCCAGCTCGGTGGAGAAGCTGACACCGAGCACGTCGAACGCGCCGAGGGGCCGGTGGCCGTCGACGGTGAACTGCGGGACGCCGTGCTCCCGCATGAGCTTCTCCAGGTCCGGCCAGACCGCGTAGGTGCGCTCGGCCAGGACGTCGGGCATCTCGTTGAGCACCTCGTAGAGGATCATGACGCCCTGGTTGGGCAGCCCGACCTCGTAGGCGTCCGGGTACATCAGGGCCCAGCGCACCGCGGCGCTGTCCCAGTCCTTGACGGTGGCGTTCAGCTCTCCGCCGACATACTGGACCGGCTTGGACACCCGGGGCAGCAGGGGCTCAAGGCGGGGGAAGACGGACTCGACGCTCACAGTGAACCAGGGTAACCCTTCACCCGAATGGCGCTCGCACGCAGCGAGCCGTGCGGCCTCAGCAGGGCTGCCCGTTCCCGGACAGCCCTACCGCGCGGTCAGAGGTTGGGGAACCAGAGCTTGATCTCGCGCTCGGCCGACTCCGGGGAGTCCGAGCCGTGCACCAGGTTGTACTGGACCTCCAGGCCGAAGTCGCCGCGGATGCTGCCCGGCACGGCCTTGTCGACCGGGTCGGTGCCGCCCGCGACCTGGCGGAACGCGGAGATGGCCCGCGGCCCCTCCGCGACCAGCGCCACGACCGGGCCGGAGGTGATGAACTCGAGCAGCGACTCGAAGAACGGCCTGCCGTCGTGCTCGGCGTAGTGCTGCTCGGCGACAGCGCGCTCGACGGTCTTCAGTTCCAGGGCGGCCAGGGTCAGGCCCTTGCGCTCGATGCGGGAGATGACCTCGCCGACCAGTCCTCGGCTCACGCCGTCGGGCTTGACCAGGACCAGGGTGCGCTCACTCACGGCTTTCCGTACTCCTTCATGGGAATGGCTACGCACTGTGCACGGCCGCACGCGCGTGTGAGCAGAGTAACCCGGTGTGGTGGCTGTGGTTGCCGGGCCTCCGCGAACACCCCACGGTGGCCTCATCCCGCACAAGATCGGAGAGCACTATGCGCCTTGCCCGCCGGGCCGTCCTCGCCCTCGTCGCGGCGCTCGCCATGAGCGTCCCGGGGTCCGCCGCCGCCCAGCCGTCCGGCCTGTCCTACAACTTCGGCTACTCGTTGCGCCTGGAGACCGCGCGGACACCGGAATCACTCACCACCGCCGTGACCGCGGAACTGGCCCGGTTCTTCCCGTTCAAGTCGAACTGCCCTGTCCTGCCCTCGGTTGGCGGCAAGTGCGACCTCTACGCGATCCCGAACGTCGCTATGTGGGGCGCGGTAAACCCGGTGCAGGTAACCGAGCGAACCGCGACGGGATGGACGTTCCGGACGCTGCCCGGGCACGGGGAAGGCAGCGACCGCACCATCACGTTCTCCTTCGACTGGCTCGGCTCCACGCCGACGATGCAGGTGCGCGGGGAGGGACCGTATTCGCAAGAGGTCGCGAACGCGGTCTTCTCCGGCACCGCGTTCCAGGTCTGGCAGAGGCTTGCCGACAACGTGTCAGCGGCGTTCTAGCGGCTCGGCCGCAGGGTCTTGGACCATAGAGACGCACCGCTACCGTCGCGCAGGTAAACAGTGAGATCGCCACTCAGCCCGTCGACCTGGACCTCACCGAAATGCTGGGACCCCACCAGCGGCCCGGACACGAACTCCCAGAACGGCTCGAAGTCCCCCACCGCGACCCGATCCGGCGAGCAGTGGTGCGCGGGTTAGTGCACGTCGGCGTTACCGGTTCCACACCGACGGTGAAACGGACCGATACC
This sequence comes from Actinokineospora iranica, assembly GCF_900101685.1. GTDB lineage: Bacteria > Actinomycetota > Actinomycetes > Mycobacteriales > Pseudonocardiaceae > Actinokineospora > Actinokineospora iranica. Next base: position 162,574 of record NZ_FMZZ01000012.1, on the reverse strand, counting down.
TGGTTCTGGACAAGCGGGCGGAGACCATTTCACCCGACGACGGCAATCGCGATGGGGTATTCCGCGCAGCAGCGGGCAAGCTGGCCAAGACTTGGCTCGGCACCGAACCGCACCCGACCGACTGATCCACCAAAGCTGACGAGGCGGAGACGATCCGCGCGGCGAAGGCACGGACGTTCTCGTCAAGCCAGGAAGAAGTCGGGCGGCGAGCCGCCATCGCGGCGTAGGCGGTCATGCCGCCGATGTCCGGGTTGACGCCCCCTGACCTGCCACGTCCCGACCAGGTGGATTGGACGTCGGCGCGGCCTACCGGGGCGGTGCGGAACGAGCGGCTCGCTGGCGGCCCGGCCGTCCAGGTCCTCCGCGCGCACCCGGTAGTGCACGTCGCGGCCTGGCGGCAGACCGGTGAGCCGCACCTTGCCGATGCCGTCGGCCTCCGGGCAGGCAGCCGCCCCGCACGTGCCGGGACGACGGGTCGCAAGACACCTCGACCAGCATTCGGGCGGGCCGGTCGAACCTGGTCCGGACAATGGCGCCGTTGTGATCCCGGTCCGCCGCGCGCGGGCCAACCGAACATGTCTTGCGAATGACGTTTCCGCGCGCCGCTACTGCTGCTGGCTCGGCAGCCTGCCCTCGGCCATCCGCTTGGTGACGTCGTTGCGCAGCCAGATCATCCAGGCCCAGGCGAGGCCGAACAGGACGCCGACCGCGCCGAGGGTGGGCACGGCGAAGTAGCCCAGGATCATCACGGCCTGCAGCGCCACCGCCAGCCAGATGCCCCACGGCCTGCCGACGAATCCGCAGGCCAGGATCATCGCCAGGGCGAGGCCGCCGACCAGGCCGCCCTGCCAGCCCGCGACGCCGCCGTCCATCTTGGCGACGACGAGCAGGGCCAGGAGCACCACGATCGCTTCCAGGATGAGCATCGCGGCCATGACGCCGCGGAAGCCCTTCATGGGGTCGGGGGGCGGGGTCTCGGTCATGCGGGCTCCTTGCCGAACAGCGCGCGGACCTCGCCCGCGGTGACGACCGAGCCGGTGGCGACCACGCCGCCGCCCGCGACGGGCGCGTCGGGGTCGTCGGTCTCCTCCGCGAGGCGGACCGCGGTCTCGATGGCGTCGTCCAGGCGGGCCTCGACGGTCACCCGGTCGTCGCCGAAGATCTCGACGGCGATGGCGGCGAGACGGTCGGGGTCCATGGCGCGCTGGGAGGAGTTGGTGGTGACCACCAGGTCGGTAAGGACCGGCTCCAACGCGGAGAGGATGCCCGTGGCGTCCTTGTCCGAGAGGACGGCGACGACGCCGACGAGCCGCCGGAAGTCGAACTCCTCGTCCAGGGCCGCGGCCAGCGCGGCCGCGCCATGCGGGTTGTGCGCGGCGTCGACGAACACGCTGGGGGCCGTCCGCACGCGCTCCAGCCTGCCGGGCGACCCGACCGAGGCGAAGCCCTCCCGGACAGCCTCGACGTCGAGCTGGCGCTGGGCGCCCGCGCCGAAGAACGCCTCGACGGCGGCCAGCGCGAGCGCGGCGTTGGCGGCCTGGTGGGCGCCGTGCAGGGGCAGGAAGATGTCGTCGTAGACGCCGCCGAGGCCCTGCAGCTTGAGGACCTGGCCGCCGACCGCGACGTCGTGCTGGAGCACGCCGAACTCCAGGCCCTGCCGGGCCACGGTCGCGTCGACCTCGGTGGCGCGCTCGAGCAGCACGCGGGCGACCTCGGGGTCCTGTTCGGCGAGCAGCGCGATGGAGCCGGGTTTGATGATCCCGGCCTTCTCCCGGGCGATGCCCAGGATGTCGGGGCCCAGGTACTCGACGTGGTCGACGCCGATGGGCGTGATCACGGCGATGCGGGCGTCGGCGACGTTGGTGGCGTCCCAGGAACCGCCTAGACCGGTCTCCAGGACAGCGACGTCTACCGGGGCGTCGGCAAACGCGGCGAACGCCATGCCGGTAAGCACCTCGAATTTGCTCATCCGCACGTCGGACTTGGCGTCGATCATCTCCAGGTAGGGCTCGACGTCCCGGTAGACCTCGACGTAGCGCTCCGGGGCGATGGGCGCGTTGTCGAGGCTGATGCGCTCGGTGACGATCTGCAGGTGCGGGCTGGTGAAGCGGCCGGTGCGCAGGCCGAGGCGGGTGAACAGCGCGTCGATCATGCGGGTGGTGGAGGTCTTGCCGTTGGTGCCCGCGATGTGCACGACCGGGTAGGCCTTGTGCGGGTCGGCGAGCACGTCCACCAGCGCCGCGATCCGGGCCAGCGACGGTTCGATCTTCGTCTCCGACCACCGGGTGTCCAGCTCGGACTCGACCTGGTGCAGTTCCTCCAGCGCCCCGGGGTCCAGCTTGGGCACGCTCATTCTCCTTGGAGGTAGCCGACAGTCACCCGACGAGTCTACGTGCGGGTTCCCGAGCGCGGTCAGCCCGCCGGAAGCGCGGCGATGCGGGCCTGGATGCGGGTGATCTCGGCGGCCGCGGTGTCCCGGCGGGTGCGGATCTTGGCCACGACGTCGGCGGGGGCCTTGTCGGTGAACTTCGGGTTGCCGAGCTTGGCGTCGCACTGGGCGAGTTCCTTCTCGGCGACCGTGAGGTCCTTGGTCAGCCGCTTGCGCTCGGCGGCGACGTCGACCGTGCCCGACAGGTCCAACTCGACGGTGACGGTGCCGTCGGCGAGCGGGATCTCCAGCGACGCGCTGGGCGCGAACGCCTCGCCGGGAGCCTCCAGGCGGGCCAGGGAGGCCACGGCTGCCTGGTGCGCGGACAGGCCCGCGGCGGCCACCCCGGACAACCGGGCGGCGACCTTCTGCCCCGGCTTGACGCCCTGGTCGGCGCGGAACCGGCGGATCTCGGTGATCAGCTTCTGCACGCCATCGATCCGGCGCTCGGCCTCGTCGTCGGCAGGCGCGCCCGACGCCCTCGGCCAGTCCGCGACGACCAGGGATTCCCGACCGGTCAGGGACTTCCACAGCACCTCGGTGACGAACGGGGTCACCGGGTGCAGCAGCCGCAGGACGGTGTCGAGCACGTGCCCGAGCACCGCGCGGGTCGCGTCGGCGCGCGCGCCGCCCTCGGCGATCTGCGTCTTGGCCAGTTCCAGGTACCAGTCGCAGTAGAGGTCCCAGGTGAAGTGGTAGAGCGCGTCGCAGAGCTTCGCGAACTGGAAGCCCTCGAACAGCCCGTCCACTTCGGACACCAGGGCGTCGGCGCGGTCGAGGATCCACCGGTCGGCGTCGGTCAACTCGGCGCGGTCGGGCACCGGGCGGTCGATGGTGGCGCCGTTCATGAGCGCGAAGCGGCTCGCGTTCCACAGCTTCGTGCAGAAGTTGCGCGAGCCCGCCGCCCACTCCTCGGCCAACGCCATGTCGCTGCCGGGGTTGGCGCCGCGGGCGAGGGTGAAGCGGGTCGCGTCGGCGCCGAAGCGGTCGAGCCAGTCGAGCGGGTCGAGAACGTTGCCGCGCGACTTCGACATCTTCTTACCCTGCGCGTCACGGATAAGACCGTGCAGGTAGACGTGGTCGAAGGGCTGCTTTCCGTCCATCGCATAGAGGCCGAACATCATCATCCGGGCGACCCAGAAGAAGAGGATGTCGTAGCCGGTGGACAGGACGCTCGTCGGATAGAACTTGGCGAGGTCGGCGGTCCGCGCGGGCCAGCCGAGCGTGGACACCGGCCACAGGCCGGACGAGAACCAGGTGTCGAGCACGTCGGGGTCCTGGGTCCAGCCCTCGCCCGATGGCGGTTCCTCGTCCGGGCCGACGCACACGACCTCGTCGTTCGGGCCGTACCAGACCGGGATGCGGTGCCCCCACCAGAGCTGGCGCGAGATCGTCCAGTCGTGCATGTTGTCGACCCAGTCGAAGTAGCGCTTGGCCAACTCCGGCGGGTGAATCTGGGTGCGGCCGTCGCGCACCGCGTCTCCCGCGGCGCGGGCAAGCGGCTCGACGTTGACCCACCACTGCAAGGACAGCCGCGGCTCGACCACGGTGTCGCAGCGAGAGCAGTGGCCAACGGAGTGCAGGTAAGGCCGCTTCTCGGCGACGATCCTGCCCTCTTCGCGCAACGCGGCCACGACAGCGGGACGCGCCTCGAACCGGTCGAGGCCCTCGAACGGGCCGGACGCGGTGATCACACCGGTCGTGTCCATGACCGTGATCGACGGCAGGTCGTGGCGGCGGCCGATCTCGAAGTCGTTCGGGTCGTGCGCCGGGGTCACCTTGACCGCGCCGGTGCCGAACTCCGGGTCGACGTGCTCGTCGGCCACGACCGGGATGCGGCGGCCGGTCAGCGGCAGCACGACCTCGGTGCCGACCAGGTGCCGGTAGCGCTCGTCGTCGGGGTGCACCGCGACGGCGGTGTCGCCGAGCATCGTCTCGGCGCGGGTCGTGGCGACGACGATCGCGTTCTCGCCCTCTCCGTAGCGGATCGAGACCAGCTCCCCCTCGTCCTCGGAGTGCTCTACCTCGATGTCGGAAAGCGCGGTGCGACAGCGCGGGCACCAGTTGATGATGCGCTCGGCGCGGTAGATGAGCTGGTCGTCGTAGAGCCGCTTGAAGACGGTCTGCACGGCGCGAGACAGGCCCTCGTCCATGGTGAACCGCTCGCGGGACCAGTCGACGCCGTCGCCGATACGGCGCATCTGGTCGAGGATCTTGCCGCCGTACTCGGCCTTCCAGTCCCAGACGCGCTCGACGAACTTCTCCCGGCCCAGGTCGTGCCGCGAGAGCCCCTCACCGGCGAGCTGGCGCTCGACCATGTTCTGGGTGGCGATGCCCGCGTGGTCCATGCCGGGCAGCCAGAGCACCTCGTAGCCCTGCATCCGGCGGCGGCGGGTGAGCGCGTCCATCACCGTGTGGTTGAGCGCGTGGCCCATGTGCAGGCTGCCGGTGACGTTCGGCGGCGGCAGCACGATGGTGAACGGCGGCTTGTCGCTCGACGCGTCGGCGGTGAAGTAGCCAGCGTCTACCCAGCCCTGGTACAGCTCCGCTTCTACCGCGGCAGGCTCCCAAGCCGGGGGAAGATCGGTGCTGGGCAGGGTGGGGGTATCGGTCACGGTGGAAGAGTCTACGAAGGCCAGCGAAAACGAGTCGAGCCGGGCGCACGCCCCCGACTACCGTCCGTTCATGGCGGAGAGCGAGCGAGTGCCCGAGCGCCCGACCCTGGACGGGCTGGAGAAGACCTGGACGCGCCGGTGGGCCGACCAGGACGTCTACCGGTTCGCCGGAAATGGCTCTCGCGCGACGGTTTACTCCATCGACACCCCACCACCGTCTGTGAGTGGGCACCTGCACATCGGGCACGTGTTCTCTTACACGCAGACAGACATCATCGCCCGGTACCAACGGATGCGCGGTAAGGACGTGTTCTATCCGATGGGCTGGGACGACAACGGCCTGCCCACCGAACGCCGGGTGCAGATGGTGCACAACGTGCGCTGCGACCCGTCCCTGCCTTACGACCCGCGGTTCTCGCCTACCGGGCAACCAACAGCGATCTCGCGGCGCAATTTCGTTGAACTGTGCGAGCGGCAGACAGCCGAAGATGAGCGCTCTTACGAGGCTCTGTGGCGCAGGCTCGGGCTGTCGGTGGACTGGTCTCGCACGTACACGACGATCGGTAAGCGGGCGCGGCGACTCTCACAGAGCTCTTTCCTGCGGCTGTTCGCGGCGGGCGAGGCTTACCAGGCCGAGGCGCCGACCCTGTGGGACGTGGGTTTCCGCACGGCCGTGGCGCAGGCCGAGGTCGAGCACCGGCCTAGCCGGGGCGCCTGGCACACGCTGCGCTTCTCCGACGGCGTGGAAGTCGACACGACCCGCCCGGAGCTGCTGCCCGCCTGCGTGGCGCTCATCGCCCATCCCGACGACGAACGCCACCGCGGGCTCGTCGGCGCCACGGTCCGCACGCCGGTGTTCGGGGTGCCCGTGCCCGTGCTCGCCCACCCGGACGCCGAGCCGGACCGGGGCAGCGGGCTGGTGATGTGCTGCACCTTCGGCGACCTGGCGGACGTGCGCTGGTGGCGCGAGCTCGGACTGCCGGTGCGCGCGGTGATCGGCCGGGACGGCCGGTTCCGGCCCGACCCGCCCGCCGGGGTGCCCGCGGCGCCTTACGCCGCGCTGGCAGGGGCGACCGTCCACACGGCACGCGAGCGGATGGTGGCTTCGCTTCGCGAAGAGGGCGCGCTTGTCGGCGAACCACGACCGGTGGAGCGTCCGGTCGCGTACTACGAGCGCGGCGAGAAGCCCTTGGAGATCGTGTCCGGCAGGCAGTGGTTCATCCGGTCGACCGAGCACCGGGAAACCCTGCTGGCGCGCGGCCGCGAGCTGGACTGGCGGCCCGAGCACATGCGGGCGCGGTACGAGACCTGGGTGCGCGGCCTGGCGGGCGACTGGCTGATCAGCAGGCAGCGGTTCTTCGGCGTGCCGTTCCCGCTGTGGTACCCGCTCGACGCCAACGGCGAGCCGGATCACGCGCGCCCGATCCTGCCCGAGGTCTTGCCCGTGGACCCGGCCTCGGACACGCCTCCCGGCTACCGTGAAGAGCAGCGCGGTAAGCCGGGCGGGTTCGCCGCCGAACCGGATGTGATGGACACGTGGGCCACCTCGTCGCTCACGCCGCTGCTGGTGTGCGGGGCCGACGACGACCCGGACCTGTTCGCGCGGACCTATCCGATGGACCTGCGGCCGCAGGCGCACGAGATCATCCGGACCTGGCTGTTCACGACGATCCTGCGCGCGGAGTCGGAGACCGGCTCGCTGCCGTGGCGGCGCGCGGCGATCTCAGGCTGGGTGGTGACCCCCGACCGGCGCAAGGTGAGCAAGAAGTCGGGGTCGGCGCTGACTCCGGAGACGATGCTCGACACGCACGGCTCGGACGCGGTGCGCTACTGGGCCGCATCCGGCAGGCCGGGCGTGGACACGGTGTTCGACGAGACCAAGATGCGGGTGGGCCGCAGGCTCGCGACGAAGCTGCTGCACGCGAGCCGGTTCGCGCTCGGCTTCCCGGCGCCTTCCTCGGTCGCGGTGACCGAGCCGCTCGACGTGGCCGTCCTCGGCGATCTGGACGCGGTGGTCGCCGCGGCTACCGAAGCGCTGGAGGCGGGCGAGCACACCGACGCGTTGGAACGGGTCGAGCGGTTCTTCTGGTTCTGGTGCGACGACTACCTGGAACTGGTTAAAGACCGCGCGTACGGCGAGGGGCGGGGCGCGGAGTCGGCGCGGGCCGCGCTGCGGACCGGGCTGTCCACGCTCCAGCGGCTGCTCGCGCCGTACCTGCCGTTCGCGGCCGAGGAGACCTGGTCGTGGTGGCAGGACGGGTCGGTGCACCGGAGCCCCTGGCCGACGACGCCCGGCAGGACTAACGACGACAGGGCTGACAACGCCGGGTTGGTGCCGGTGGTGGTCGCCGTGCTGGAAGCGATTCGGCGGGCCAAGTCCCAGGCCAAGCGGTCCATGCGAGCGCCAGTCGCCGAGGTGCTGATCGCCAGCGCTGCTGGTGAGCAGGCCGCGCTGACCGCGGTCGAGGCGGACCTGCGGGCGGCGGGCGCTGTGCGTGAGTTTCGCTTCACTCGCGCCGCTCACGGCCCCATGGCCGTCGAGGTCGTTCTCGACGCCGAGTGAGCCATGACGGCCAGTGGTCGCCACCCCACGGAAAAGCGCACTCTCCGTACGTCCATCCAGGAGTCCTCCTTTCGATTTAGGCCGTTCGAGTGACACTGCGCGACGACAGCCCGCCGATCTGACCGTTGGTCCGCCGTTGGGCGCCGTTCACCGCAGAGCGGGCTGAGGTACGGATCTGTTTGCTAACACCCACGCTCGCCGAATCGATGTGGTGTGCACCAGGCAGTCGACACCTCAACCAGTCCGGCCCGCCGGGTCTGGAGCGCCTTTGGGGGGCCGGTGAACCATCGCGAGTTCGGTGATCACGCAGCGTTACAAGACGCCGCGTGGCGGAGCAGCGTGCGCGAATCCGCGCGCGCGGATGTGAAGGCCATGCTGCGCTCGACCCGGCGGCGCCGGATCGAGCGGTGGCTCGTCACGTCCATGGTGCTGGTGGCGATCGTGGCCGTGCTCATGCTCATGGTCGGCGTGGGCATGTTCGACCGGGTGTTCGCCAAGTCCGAAGAGCGCGCCGCGGACGGCCGCGGCGAGCAGATGACCTCGCTGGTGCCCGCGGTCGACTTCAGCAGGCCGTTCGAGCGCACCCCCGCGGCCGCCTGGGCCGACGGCGCGGCGGGCATCGAGACGCCGCCGCCCATGCGCATCGGCGAGTTCAGCGCCGATGAGGTGGCCTCGGCCGCCGCGCGCGTCCGGGACACGCTGATCGCCAGCAGGCTCGACCCGGCGCTGCTGCGCGGGCACGACCCGAGCCGCTACCTCGGCCTGCTCGCCCCGGACGCGCGAAGACAGTTGCAGCCGCTGTTCGGCACCGGCCGCGAGCCGGAAGCCCAGGCGTTGGTGAGCATGATCGCCGACGGCAGCGAACTGCTCCCCGTGGAACCCAAGGTCAAGGGCACTATGCGCGTCGCGGCGGGCGGGCCGGACGAGCTGGTGGTGCACACCAACTACGTCTTCGCCTACGCGTTCGCCGCCGATCCGACCGCGTCGCCCGTCGACCCGATGGACTTCGTGGTCGTCGTGCGCGCCGACGTCGAGTACGTCCTGCGCGACGGCCCCCGCTGGACCGCGGGCAGCCAGGGCCTCTGGTACGGCAATGTCGGCGGCTACGGCTACTCGATCTCGTGCGACGCGTATAAGAAGGGCTTTCTTGCCCCCGCTTACCGCGACGAAGGTCTGACCCACACCTCGCAGAAGCAGGACCGCGGCACATACTTCGACCCGAACGCCGCTCTGCCCGCTGAAAGCGGCTGCCCGTCCTAATACGCCCGCCTGCCCCCGCCGTCAAGCTCCTCCACTGATCTGTGGATGGTTTTCAGCCTTGTGGATAGTTTCTGGCAAACCCTCGCCCGGTGGCAGACGATGGGGCCATGACAGGCAAACCCCCCGAGCAGGACGTCGACGAGTCCGCGCTGGACGTGACCCCGCCCAAGCGGTGGGCCGCGGGCATCCCCGGCGTCGTCGTGTCGCTGAAGCGCGGCGTCGAGCAGATGGGCGCGGTGCGGACGGCGACGACCCTGCGGCTGCTCAACCAGCGCGACGGATTCGACTGCCCGGGCTGCGCGTGGCCCGAGCCCCAGGGGGCGGAGCGCAAGGTCTTCGAGTTCTGCGAGAACGGAGCCAAGGCCGTCGCGGAGGAAGCGACCAGGTGGCGCGTCGGCCCCCGGTTCTTCGCCGAGCACCCGGTGGCGGAGCTGGCCGAACGCACCGACTACTGGCTGGGGCAGCAGGGCCGCATCACGCACCCGATGGTGCTGCGGCCGGAGGCGACGCACTACGAGCCGGTGTCGTGGGCCGCGGCGTTCGACCTCATCGCGGCGCACCTGCGCGCGCTGTCCACTCCGGACGAGGCCGTGTTCTACACCTCCGGCCGGACGAGCAACGAGGCCGCTTTCCTCTACCAGTTGCTGGTCCGCGGCTTCGGGACCAACAACCTGCCGGATTGCAGCAACATGTGCCATGAGTCCTCCGGCGCGGCGCTCGCCGAGACGACGGGCATCGGCAAGGGCTCGGTGACCTTGGCCGACTTCGCCAAAGCCGACCTGGTCGTGGTGGTCGGGCAGAACCCGGGCACCAACCACCCGCGGATGCTGTCCGCGCTGGAAGAGGCCAAGGCCGCGGGCGCGCGGATCGTCGCGGTCAACCCGCTGCCCGAGGCGGGGCTGCTGCGGTTCAAGAACCCGCAGAACGTGCGCGGCGTGCTCGGCAAGGGCACCGAGTTGGCCGATGTGTTCTGCCAGATCAAGCTCGGCGGCGACCAGGCGCTGTTCCAGGCGATCGGGCACCTGCTGCTGCGCTGGGAGGCGGAGCGACCGGGCACGGTGGTCGACCAGGCGTTCGTCGATGTCTGCACGCAAGGGTTCGCCGAGTACGCCGAGAACGTCCGCTCGGTGGACTGGGACGCCGTCGACACCGCCACCGGCCTGCCGCGCGCGGAGATCGAGAACGTCGCGCGGCTGTTCGCGGAGTCCGAGCGGACGATCGTGTGCTGGGCGATGGGGCTGACCCAGCACCGGCACTCGGTGCCCACGATCCGCGAGATCGCGAACGTGGCGCTGCTGCGCGGGATGATCGGCAAACCGGGGGCGGGCCTGTGCCCGGTGCGCGGTCACTCCAATGTGCAGGGCGACCGGACGATGGGCATCTGGGAGAAGATGCCCGAGAAGTTCCTGTCGGCGCTGGAGGCCGAGTTCGGCATCAGCGTGCCCCGCGAACCTGGCCACGACACGGTCAGCGCGATCCGGGCCATGCGCGACGGGCGGGCGAAGGTGTTCATGGCCATCGGCGGCAACTTCGCCTCGGCGTCGCCGGACACGGCGGTGACGGAGGCGGCGCTGCGGTCGTGCGAGTTGACCGTGCATGTCTCGACCAAACTGAACCGGTCGCACGTGGTGCACGGGCGCACGGCGCTGATCCTGCCTACCCGAGGGCGCACGGAGCGCGACACCCAGGCCGGTGGCGAGCAATTCGTCACGGTCGAGGACTCGATGTCGGTGGTGCACCGCTCACGCGGCAGGCTGGAGCCTGCGTCCGAGCACCTGATGTCCGAGGTCGGCATCGTGTGCGGGCTGGCGGAGGCGCTGTTCGGCCCGGACCACCCGGTGCCGTGGGCGGACTTCGCGGGCGACTACGACCTCATCCGCGAGCGCATCGCCCGAGTCGTGCCCGGCTGCGAGTCCTACAACGAGAAGGTCCGCCGCCCGGACGGCTTCGTCCTCCCGCACGCGCCCCGCGACTCCCGGGAGTTCACCGGCACCCGCACCGGCAAGGCCATGTTCACCGCGAACCCCCTGACCGTCCTGCACGTCCCCCCAGGTCGGCTGCTCCTGCAAACGCTGCGCAGCCACGACCAGTACAACACCACCATCTACGGCCTGGACGACCGCTACCGCGGCGTCAAGGACGGCCGCCGCGTCGTCTTCGTCAACCCCGCCGACATCACCGCCCTGAGCCTCGCCGACGGCCAACTGGTCGACCTGGTCAGCGAATGGCCAAACGACCCCACCGGCCACCCCGAACGCCGCGCCGAGAAGTTCCGCGTCGTCGCCTACTCCACGGCCCGGGGCTGCGCCGCGGCCTACTTCCCCGAAGCCAACTCCCTGATCCCCCTCGACTCGACCGCCGAAACCTCCAACACCCCCACCTCGAAGTCAGTGGTGGTCCGCCTGGAACCCCACGTCCCCAACCCCCACGACCCACCCCCGCCGCCAACCGCCACTACCACTCAGGAAGGAGCGAACACCCGCACCTGAACACCCACCGTCCAAGCGAGTACCCGCCCAGTGAGGGGCCACCTCAGCCCAAGCGGAGCACTCCGCGACCGCCCGCCCGGCCGGATCTTGCGCAGCATCGAGGTACCCCGCGCCGCCGAAACACGCCTCGACATCGCTCGTCCCGGCTTGGCGGGCGCGGTCCTGCGCAGCCGTCAGTCAGCGTCGGCGGCCATGCGGGAGGCGGTGCGGCGCCCGGCGGCACAGTCCGGCGACCAGGGGCGCAAAGCGAGCTGGTCAGGCGGCCGCACAGGGGCAGAGCGTCCCGGCACGTCTCGGTAGGGTGCCGCCAAGCGACGTGTTGGCGGCACAGTGAACCGCGGCTGCCGCCTCGCGGCCGCGGAACGCGGCTGCCACAAGTGGTTGGTGGGGCTCGGGCGCGGCGCGCCCACTTGCGGGCTTAGGCGCAGCACGCGGGCGCGGCGCACCCACTTCCGCCGGGCTCAGGCGCAGCACTCGGGCGCACCCATTTTGGCCGGCCTTAAGCGCAGCACCGGCGCGCGCCCACTTCCGGGCTCAAGCGCAGCACCCGGGCGCGGCGCACCCACTTCCGCCGGGCTTAGGCGCAGCACGCGGGCGTGGCACGCCCACTTCCGGGCTTGGCGCAGAGTGGTGGGGCCGTCGTGCTGGGTCGACGGCGTGTCGGCGCGAGGGGGTGAGTGGGGGGTGTGACGGGCGCCTCACTCGTGGGTGGCATGACCTTCTTCGGGCGGGTGTTGATGGAGGTGTCCGTTGTTCGCGTCAGCTATTCCGGGAGTGTCTTCGATGTCGTCCGCGCCGACCACGCTGACCATGTACTCGACCACTTGGTGCGGGTTCTGCCGCAGGCTCAAGACCCAGCTCAACGCGGAGGGGATCGAGTTCGTCGAGGTGGACATCGAGGAGAAGCCGGAGGCCGCGGACTTCGTGATGAGGGTCAACGGCGGCAACCAGACCGTCCCGACGCTGCACTTTCCCAACGGGACCGCGTTGACCAACCCGTCCCTCGCGCAGGTCAAAGCCCAGTTGACCAACTAAACCGTTCGCAGAGGCCAGTGGGGGCTGCCCGTCGGGCTGCCCCCACTGTGGCTTTCACAGGGTCCGTTCACTGGGCCAAGCCGCGCCGACCACGGAAGAACAGCCACAGCAGCCACGCCTGGAACAGGGCCGCGCCGACAAGCGCAGCACTGCCAGCGATGCCGTTCCACGGCTCGCCCATCTCCGGCAGCAGAACGATCACCAGCGACGTCGGCAGCGTGACCCCCACCGCCACCACCGGCGCGAACGACGCGTCCGGCCCGTCAAGGACAGCCAGCACGACAGCGACCGCGGCGAAAACCACGATCACCACCACCAGATACCCCAACGCCACCTTCCGCGCCGCGCGCTGGTTGCTCCATCCGCTCACCGGCCACCACCGACCAGCACCAGCCGTCCGCCGCGCCCTCCGGTCACTTCGCACCACCGCCCCGCACAACTGTCACCGCACCCGGCCGAACCATCCACCGCCACGCCACACCACCCGACCTCGCCGCACCGTCACAGGACACCCTCAACGCCGCGCCCATTCGCCACGCGGCCACCCAGCACACTCACCACACCGCGCCGATGTCACGCGCACCACTCACCTCACCCCGCCGCGCGCCGATCGACTCACCCGCCTCCCGCGCGCCGCCGACACCACTACGGCACCGTTGCCAATAGCCGCCGCACCCGTCAGTTACCCGCCACCGCCAACAACGTCACAACACGCCCTGGTTCCCGCACGTCACCGACGCTCAACGCACGGGCGTCCAGCACGGCGCGGATGCTGCGTGTCAATGACCACCGGGCATCCACCCCGGCCACCGAACACGTAGGTGTCGCACGCATACGGCCTCGCGCCAGGCCATGCCACACCCTGGCGTGGCTACGCCACACACCCAGCCCAGCCCACAGGGCCACCACGAAGGGGAAGTGCCTAGGCTCGCAGGTAGGAAGCGCCGTTCAGGTCCAAGATCGCCCCAGACGCCCACAACGCCTCACCGGAAGCCAGGTAGACCACGGCGGCGGCGATCTCCTCCGGCACGGCGACCCGGTCGAACGGGCTCTGCGCGCGGATCACTTGGCCCTGTTCGCCGGTGAGGCGGTTCGCCACCCGGTCTGTGTCCACGAATCCGGGGGCTACCGAGGTGACCGCGATTCCATGGGGCGCGAGGGCCACCGCCAGTGACTGTCCGAGGGAGTGCAGGCCCGCCTTGCTTGCCCCGTACGCCGGATGGTCCGGTTCGCCGCGGAAGGCGCCTCGGGAGCCGATGTTGACGATTCGGCCGCCGGTGCCCTGCGCGATCATCCGAGCCGCGACCTGGTGGGTGAGGTTGGCCGTGCCGAGCAGGTTGATGCTGACAACGCGCTGCCAGGTGTCTACCCAGTCCGCGTAAGAGGTGTCCGCGGGCGGGTGGGACGGTGTGGGGGCGGCGGCGTTGTTCACCAGCACATCGATCCCGCCGAGACCGCTTACCGAGTCCTCGACAAGCCGCGCTATCGCCGCCGGGTCGGCCAAGTCGGCGCCGACGACGATGTGGCCGTCGCCGGGGAGGTCAGCGCGCACGCGCTCGGCGCGATCAGGGTTGGCCGAGTAGTGCAGGGCGACGCGGTCGCCGAGTCTGGCGAAGGCGTGCGCGACAGCGGCTCCGACACCGCCGGACGCGCCCGTCACCAGGACTCGCCGGGGTGGCACGGCGCCGCCGGGGACAGGGGCGGGAACTGTTTCGCTCATCGCCCCAGCATGGCAGCGCCGACCGTTGCCTAGGCTGGGTGCATGGGACGGGTGACGGTACGCAAACCGGTGGTCCGGTTGACCGCGGCGGGACGGCGCTCCCGGCCCGACGTGCTGGCCGCCGAGGAACCGCTGGAGGTCCGCGTCGGCGGGCGGGCGCTGGCGGTCACCATGCGCACGCCCGGCCACGACGTGGAGCTAGTGCACGGTTTCCTGCTGACCGAGGGCGTCATCGGCGACCGGTCCGACGTCTCCATCGTCCGGTACTGCGACGGTGTGGACGACGAGGGCCGCAACACCTACAACGTGCTCGACGTCGCGCTCGCCGAGGGCGTTCCGCCGCCGGAGGCGGGCGTGGAACGCAACTTCTACACGACGTCCTCCTGCGGGGTGTGCGGGAAGGCGGCGCTGGACGCGGTGCGGCTGAAGACGCGGTTCTCCCCAGCCGCCGACCCGGTGCGGATCTCGCCGTCGGTGCTGGGCGCGCTTCCAGAAGTGCTGCGCGCGCGGCAGAAGGTGTTCGACAGCACCGGCGGGCTGCACGGCGCGGGTCTGTTCACCGCGGACGGTGAGCCGCTGGTAGTCCGCGAGGACGTCGGTAGACACAACGCTGTCGACAAGGTGCTCGGTTGGGCGCTCTTGGCGGGCCGCGTCCCTCTTAGCGGGACTGTCCTGTTGGTGTCAGGGCGGGCGTCGTTCGAGTTGGCGCAGAAGGCCGCGATGGCCGGGGTTCCGGTGCTGGCGGCGGTGTCCGCGCCGTCGTCGCTGGCGGTCGACCTCGCCGAGGAACAAGGAATGACACTGGTCGGATTCCTGCGTGGCGACACCATGAACATCTACACCGGCGACGGGAGGATCGCGTGAAGCCGCTCGACGGCGTGGTGGTGGTCAGCCTGGAGCAGGCGGTGGCGGTGCCCTACGCGGCCCGGTTGCTGGCCGACCTGGGCGCGCGGGTGATCAAGGTCGAGCGGCCGGGCGGCGGCGACTTCGCCCGGCACTACGACCGGTCGTGCGGCGAGGTGTCGAGCTACTTCGCGTGGACCAACGTCGGCAAGGAGTCGGTGGCGCTGGACCTCAAGCACCCCGACGGGGCCGCGGTGGTGACCGCGCTGGCAGGCCGCGCCGATGTCGTGCTGTGCAATCTGTCGCCGGCGGCGGCTCGCAGGCTCGGCTTGGACGCGGAGAGCTTGCGGGCGGCCAATCCTGGTCTCGTGGTGGCTGAACTGTCCTCTTATGGCGAGGGCGGCCCTTACAGCGACCGGAAGGCGTTCGACGCTCTTATCCAGTCCGAAACGGGGTTAGTCGCGAGCACCGGTGACGGTGACGCGATGGCGAGGGCGGGCATCTCGGTGGCCGACATCGCCGCGGGGGTGCAGTTGCACGCGGCGGTGCTCGCGGCCCTGGTGCGGCGGGGGCGGACCGGCGAGGGCGCGACGCTGCGGCTGACGCTCATGGAGGCGTTGGCCGAGTGGATGCACCAGCCCGCGCTCTACGCCCATGGCACCGGGCGCGCGCCGCTGCGGCACGGCGCCCACCACCCGACGATCGCGCCGTACGGCCCGTTCGCGTGCGCGGGCGGGGAGACGATCCACCTCGCGGTGCAGAACGACGGTCAGTGGCGGCGGCTGTGCGAGGTGGTCGATCCGGGCTTGGCCGAGGAGCCACGGTTCCGCACGGTCGCCGACCGGGTGGCGCGCCGAGCCGAGTTGCACGCGCGGTTGCAGCCGTTCTTCGATGCCGTCGCCGCGGACGACCTGCTGGCGGCGCTGGACCGGGCCGATGTCCCCGCCGCCCGCACGCGCAGCGTGGCCGAGTTGCCCGAGCATCCGCAGCTGGTCGCGCGGGACCGGTGGTCGGCGGTGCCGGTGCCGGGCGGGGTCGAGGTCCCGATGCTGCGCCCGCCGGTGGACGCGGACGCCTGGGGCTGGGACCCGGCCGCCGTGCCCGCCCTCGGCGAGCACACCGCGGCCGTGCTGACCTGGCTCGGCTACCCGGACGACAAGATCGCCGACCTGCGGAACCGCGCCGTCATCGCGGGCTGACGCCTGCCGCCGACACGACGATTCGACGACGGGTCAGGGCGATCGGTGGTGCTTATCGATCGCCAGGCCAGAACGGGTTCAGGCCGCGAAGGCTGCGTGCTCCGGTTGGTCGATCGACCACGGGCACCCGACAGGCAGGTTGCTGGCGGGCATCAGGCCGCGATGGTGGTGGCCCAGCAGGTCGAACCCCGTCAACCGTGCCCACCAACTGCCAGACTGGGGCGGGTTCAGGCCGCGGTGGCGGCGTGGTCGGCCGGGGGCGCTGGCCGATTGTCGGGGTAGTGGGTGAGGTGGTGGTGGTGTTGGTTCACGTCGGCGGTGCTTACCGACGTCGGGTTGGTGGTGGGAGACGGTCTGCGGTCGGGCACGGCACCGCCACTGGGCCGATATCCGCCGGGGACCTGATAATCGGCGGACGCCGCCTGCCTGCTCGTCACCGAGCTGATCTGCCGTCAACCTGACGGTGGGTGAGCGCGGCTGGGCTACTGGACCATCCGGGGGAACGGTTATCCCGCTATCCGCGCACGGTAAGTCATCGGGACGCGAAACGTTGTGGTGGGTTCGCACGATGTGGTGGTCGGGGGCGGCCAGGGGCCGCGCCACGGGTGTGCGTTGGTACGCCTGTGGAGTCGGGGGGACCACGGAGGGGCCATGACGGACTCGGCAAGTGAGCGGTTGGTGCGCAGGCGCTCGCTGTTGATCGCCGGGGCTGCGGGAGTCGCGACCACCGGAATCGCGTTGGGGGCGTTGACCGGGTCCGTGCCCATGCTCGACGTGGTGGCCAAGGCGGTCGGTGGCGGCGCAGCGGCTGAGCCGGTCGTGCGGGTGGAGCGGGTGCGTTCCGCCGCGCGTGGGGCTGAGGTGAACCTCGTCACAATTCTGCCGAGTGAGCTGCCCGCCCGGAATCTGCCGGTCTGCCTGTTCCTGCACGGTCTGCGCGGCAGCGCCCGGCGGGCGGCTCCGACGGGGCTGGCGGGAACGCTGGTGCGGGGCGTGCGCTCGGGCGAACTGCCGCCGTTCGCCTTTGTCGCGGTGGATGGGGGCGACAACTACTGGCACGAGAACCGGGTCGGCGACAACTCGATGGCCATGCTGCTGGACGAGGTGCCGCGGTGGCTGCGCGAGCGCGGGCTCGGCGACGCCACCGGCACGCCGTTCGCGTGCGCGGGGGTGTCGATGGGCGGGTTCGGCTCGCTGCTCTACGCGCGCAGGCGACACGAGCAGGGCAGGCCGCTGGCCGCGGCGGCGGCGATCTCGCCCGGCCTGCTGACGTCGTGGCGGGAGATGAGCACCCGGCGCGCGTTCAAGAACAACCACGAGTGGGCGTCGCTGGACCCGCTGCGCAACGTCGAGAAGCTGGGCCGCACCCCGATCGGCATCTGGTGCGGTACCGAGGACCACTTCATCGAGGGCACCCGCAAGTTCATCCGCCTGGCCTCCCCCGAGGTCGCCTACACCGGCCCCGGCGGCCACGGCGACAGCTTCTACCGCCGCATCGTCCCCGACCTGCTGGCCTTCCTCGGCCGCCACGTGCCGGACACGCGGGTCTGACCCCAGGCCCGCGCGCGGAGTGCGGCGAGGGCTTCGGCCGTGGTGGCGATCAGGGTTTCCAGGCTCACCATCTGCGCCTTCGAGAAGGCGGCCCCGGAGATCGCCGCCGCCGGTGAGCGGTTCCTGGGACGGGACTCCGCGGTGGTCGACGCGATCGGCGATCGCCACACCCAGGGCCAGAAGCTCGGCCACGTCGACCTGCTCACCGTCTGCTAGCCGACCGGCTCCCGGGCCGCCAGGCGGGTGTGGCGGTCCCGCACCCAGTCCAGCAGGCTGGGCCAGGGTCCGTACCCGGTGCGGGGGTCCAGAGTTCCACCCGAACGGATGACGTCCAGGTCGACCTTGAGGGTGGCGGCCATGGTCACCGCCTCGTCCACCGGCAGGGCCGGGTCGTCTTCGCCGGTCACCAGTTGGGTCCAGCCCGCGGCTCGGCGGATGCCCGCCGGGTCCAGCGGCACCGGGGTGAAGCCGTGGACGTCGGGGTGCCGCCAGGCCGCGCCGGGCGGGGCGACGAGCAGCACCGCGTCGACCCGTAGCGAGTGGTCGTCAGCCGGGGTGCGGGTGGCGTGGTGCAGCCAGAGGGCAGCGCCCAGCGAATGCGCCACGACCACGCGGCGCGCCGCCCTGGGGTTGGCCGCCAAGTGGTGGGCCAGCTCAGCCAGCCAGGTGTCCAGGGACGGGGCGTCCGGGTCGCTGAACACGGGGACGTCGACCTCGGCGCCCGCCTGAGCCAGCTCGTGGGCCAGCCAGGACTGCCAGTGGCCGCGACCGGCGCCGGTCAGGCCGTGCAGGAGCAGCACGTGCGGCCAGGGCTCCGGCGCCGTCATCGCGGTACTCAGGCGGACTTCTCGCGGCGCTCCCGGCGCGAGGGCTGGCGGGCCACGATGGTGGGGTTCACGTTCTCGCGGACGGTCTGCTCGGTGATGACGACCTTGGCGACGTCCGTGCGGCTCGGGATGTCGTACATCACCGACTGCAGGACTTCCTCCATGATCGCGCGCAGGCCGCGGGCGCCGGTGCCGCGCAGGATCGCCTGGTCGGCGACCGCTTCGAGCGCGGTGTCGGTGAACTCCAGTTCGACGCCGTCCATCTCGAAGAGCTTCTGGTACTGCTTGACCAGCGCGTTGCGCGGCTCGGTCAGGATCTGCACCAGGGAGCGCTTGTCGAGGTTGGTGACGCTGGCCAGCACCGGGAGGCGGCCGATGAACTCCGGGATGAGCCCGAACTTGATCAGGTCCTCGGGCATGGTGTCGGAGAAGAAGTCGGCGGCGTCGATGTCGGCCTTCGAGCGGATCTCCGCGCCGAAGCCCAGGCCGCGCTTGCCGACCCGGTCCTGGATGATGCGCTCCAGGCCCGCGAACGCGCCAGCCACGATGAACAGCACGTTCGTCGTGTCGATCTGGATGAACTCCTGGTGCGGGTGCTTGCGCCCGCCCTGCGGCGGCACGCTGGCCGTGGTGCCCTCCAGGATCTTGAGCAGCGCCTGCTGCACGCCCTCGCCGGAGACGTCGCGGGTGATCGACGGGTTCTCGCTCTTGCGGGCGATCTTGTCGACCTCATCGATGTAGATGATGCCGGTCTCGGCGCGCTTGACGTCGTAGTCGGCGGCCTGGATGAGCTTGAGCAGGATGTTCTCGACGTCCTCGCCGACGTAGCCCGCCTCGGTCAGCGCGGTGGCGTCGGCGATGGCGAACGGCACGTTGAGCAGCTTGGCCAGCGTCTGCGCCAGGTAGGTCTTGCCGCAGCCGGTGGGGCCGAGCATGAGGATGTTCGACTTCGCCAGCTCGACGGTCTCTTCGCGCGACTCGCGGCCCTCACGGCCCTCCGGCCGGGCGCGGTCGCCGGCCTGGATGCGCTTGTAGTGGTTGTAGACCGCCACGGCCAGCGAGCGCTTGGCGTCGTCCTGGCCGATGACGTACTGGTCGAGGAAGTCGTGGATCTCGGCGGGCTTGGGCAGCTCGTCGAGTTTGACGTCGCCCGCCTCGGCGAGCTCCTCCTCGATGATCTCGTTGCAGAGGTCGATGCACTCATCACAGATGTACACGCCGGGACCGGCGATGAGCTTTTTCACCTGCTTCTGACTCTTTCCGCAGAAAGAGCATTTGAGCAGGTCTCCGCCGTCACCGATACGTGCCATGACCGCTGACCTCTGTCCCCTCCGGCGCACTCGGGGAAAGTGCGCCTGGCTGTGTGTCCGACCGCTCCCGAAGCCCGGTCGCGACACGTCCTCCGGTGTGTCGTTTCCGGCCCGAGTGCGGCCGTTGCCTTCGACGGTACCCGCCAACCCCCGCTCCGCGGGAGAACCGGATGCCCGACGCGGCCGAATCGGGTCGAAAAGACCTAGTGCACACGGTAGGCCGTTTCGGCCGCGCGTGCGGGTCGTTCTCGCGCCCTCCGCGCCCGCGCCGGGCGCCAGGACTGCTCGTCAGCCCTTGGCGGAAAGCTTCCGGTACGGCAGCACCTCATCGATGATGCCGTATTCCTGGGCCTCCTGGGCGGTGAGGATCTTGTCGCGCTCGATGTCGGCGCGCACCTGCTCCTCGTCCTTGCCGGTGTGCCGGGCCAGGGTGGTCTCCAGCAGGCGGCGCACGCGCTGGATCTCGTTGGCCTGGATCTCCAGGTCGGAGACCTGGCCGTAGACGCCCTCGGTGGAGGGCTGGTGGATGAGCACCCGCACGTTGGGCAGCGCGAAGCGCTTGCCCGGCGTGCCCGCGGCCAGCAGCACGGCCGCGGCGGAGGCGGCCTGGCCGAGGCAGAACGTCTGGATGTCGGGCCGGACGTACTGCATGGTGTCGTAGATGGCCATCAGCGAGGTGAACGAGCCACCCGGCGAGTTGATGTACATCGTGATGTCGCGGTCGGGGTCGGTGGACTCCAGGTAGATCAGCTGCGCCATCACGTCGTTGGCGGACGCGTCATCGATCTGCACGCCGACGAAGATCACGCGCTCTTCGAACAGCTTGTTGTACGGGTTGGACTCCTTGACCCCGTAGCTCGTGCGCTCCACGAAGGACGGCAGCACGTACCGGGACTGCGGGAGGTGAAGTTCACTCACGGGAAACTCCTGTTTCTGGCGTCCGTGGCCGGTCAGTTCGTGTTGGGCGCCTGGTTGACCCGGCTCACCACGTGGTCGACGAAGCCGTACTCCTTGGCTTCCTCGGCGGTGAACCAGCGGTCACGGTCCGCGTCGCTGGTGACCTTCTCCACCGTCTGGCCGGTCTGCTGGGCGGTGATGACGGCCATCTCGTGCTTCCACTTGGCGTAGACCTGCGCGCGGATGGCGATGTCGGACGCTGTGCCGCCGACGCCAGCGGAGGGCTGGTGCATCATCACGCGGGTGTGCGGCAGGACGTAGCGCTTGCCGGGAGTGCCCGACGAGAGCAGGAACTGGCCCATCGATGCGGCCAGGCCCATGCCCCAGGTGGCGACGTCGGGGTCGATGAGCTGCATGGTGTCGTAGATCGCCATGCCCGCGGTCACCGAGCCGCCCGGCGAGTTGATGTAGAAGGTGATGTCCCGCTCGGGGTCTTCCGCGGCAAGCAGCAGAAGCTGCGCGGTGATCCGGTTGGCGATGTCGTCGTCGACCTCGGAGCCGAGGAAGACGATGCGCTCACGGAGCAGCCGCTCGTACACCGAGTCGTTCAGGTTGAGCCCCGCGGTGGCGGACCGCATCAGGGGCGAGAGGTGCTGCGTCACGTCTGCCTGCCTTCTCCCAAAGTCTCTATCCAGAACTACTGCTGATCTCACGACCGACACTAACGAAGGCGGGCGGCGTCGACTTCCCGACACCGCCCACTTTCGCTCAGAGCGTCAAAGACTTCTCGCCTCAGGGGGCCGCGGGCTCCTCGGCCGGGACCGCGGACTCCTCAGGCTCCTCTGCGGGCTTGCCGAACAGCTCCGCCAGGTCGACCTTGTTGCCGGAGGCGTCGGTGACCTCGGCCTGGCGCACGACCGACGCCAGCGCCTTGCCCCGGCGCACGTCGGCGAAGATGGCGCCGAGCTGGCCGGACTGCTGCGCGCGCTGGACGTACTCGTCCGGGCTCACGCCGAAGCGCTGCGCCTGGTAGATGATGCGCTCGGTCAGCTCGCTGTCGTTGACCGAAACCTGCTCGGCCTCGGCGATCGAGTCGAGGATGAGCTGGGTCTTCACCGACTTCTCCGCGTCGGCGCGGACCTCGGCGTCGAAGTCCTCGCGGGTCTGGTCCTGGCTGGCCAGGAACTCGTTGAGCTTGTCCTGGTCGTGGTCGAAGGAGTGCACCGCGTCGTGCTGGCGGGACTCGATCTCGGCCTCGACGACCTTCTCCGGCAGCGGGACCTCGACGGTCTCCAGCAGCGCGTCGAGCACCTTGTCGCGGGCCTGCACGCCCTGCTGCATCCGCTTGACCCGGGTCAGCCGCTCGCGCAGGTCGGCGCGCAGCTCGTCGATGGTGTCGAACTCGCTGGCGAGCTGGGCGAACTCGTCGTCCGGCTCGGGCAGCTCGCGGACCTTCACCGACTGCACGGTGACCGCGACCTCGGCTTCCTTGCCCGCGAAATCGCCCGCGACCAGGGTGGTGGTGAAGGTCTTGGTCTCACCGGCGGACGTGCCGATGAGCGCGTCGTCGATGCCCTCGATGAGCTCGCCGGAGCCGACCTCGTAGGACAGGCCGCTGGTCTTGGCCTCCTCGACGTCCTGGCCGTCGACGGTGGCCGCGAGGTCGATGGAGACGAAGTCGCCGTTCTCGACCGGGCGGTCGGCGCCGGTGAGGGTGCCGAAGCGGGCGCGCAGCTCGTCAAGCTGCTCGTCCACCTCGGCGTCGGTCAGCTCCAGGTCGTCCACGGTGACGGCGAACTCGCCGTAGGCCGGGACGGTGATCTCGGGGCGGACCTCGACCTCGGCGGTGAACGCGAGGTGGTCGCCGTCCTCCAGCTTGGTCACCTCGATGTCGGGCTGGCCGAGGGTCTTGACCTCGCCCGCGGTGACGGCCTCCATGTACTTGGCCGGGATCGCCTCGTTGACGACCTCGTCCAGGATCGGCGCGCGGCCGATGCGGGACTCGATGACCCGGGCGGGGGCCTTGCCCGGACGGAAGCCGGGGATGCGGACCTGGCTCGCGAGCTTGCGGTATGCGCGGTCGAAGTTCGGCTTGAGCTCGTCGAACGGCACCTCGACGTTGATCCGTACCCGCGTCGGGCTCAGGTGCTCGACGGTGCTCTTCAACGTGATCTCCTCGTGCGACTGACAGTGGCGACGCCCGACCGCGCGAGACGGCGGTCGGGAACGACCCCCGAGTCTAGGCGAGCGAGCCGTGCTCGGGACCGAGTGGGGTGCTCAGGGTGGGTACCACCTGCCCGCCGAGCCATTCCACCGCCCGCACGGCGGCCTCCGCCGAGCCGGTCGCCTCGACCATCGCGATGAGGTGCGCTATCCCGCTGCGCTCGGCGCTCTCGCGCAGCCGCCGCGCGCAGTAGTCGGGGTCGCCCACCGGGTGCAGGTCGCACAAGAGGCGGGCGTAGGCGACCGGATCGCGGGTCGGGCCGGGGCGGTCGTCCACCGGGATGTGCGCGGCCAGGCCCGCCCTGAGCCAGCCCGGCGCGGTGGCCATGACCTCTCGGACGGCCTCTTCGCGGCTCCGCGCTATGTGGACGACGACAGTGGACACGTGCTCGGCGTCGACAGGGCCGCCCGCCCGCCGGTAGCGCTCGACAAGAGCCCGCTTGTCGTCGTCGCCTATGTGCATCCCCAGGAGCATGGGCAGCCCGCGTTCCGCCGCGGCCTCGACGCCCCTGTCCGAGGTGCAGGCGACCAGGACGGGCGGGCGTGTGCGCGGGGCGGGGACGACGGGGACCTCGCGGAAGGGGAACCAGCGGTCGCCGGAGACCGTGGGGCCGGTAAGCGCGCGCAAGAGCAAATCGAGTGTGTCGGGGAAGGCGTGTTCAAGACGGTCCAGGGAAGAACCGAAGACCTCCAGATCGACCCAGGGACCGCCGCGCCCCACGCCGAGCCGGAAGCGCCCGCCGGTGAGCGCGTCGAGCAGCAGGGTCCGCTCGGCGAGGGCGACCGGGTGGGTGGTGGACAGGACGCTGACAGCGGTGCCCAGCGCGATCCGTCCGGTGCGGCCGAGCGCGTGCGCGGCGAAGGTCAGGGCGTCCGGGCACACCCCGTAGGGCATGAAGTGGTGCTCGGCGACCCACGCGTCGGCCAACCCGGCGCGGTCGGCCGCGACGACCACGCCCAAGGCGCGGTCCAGGGCGGCGTGGTCGGTCTGGCCGGGGAAGCGGGGGGCGAGGACGAAGACTCCGAGGCGCATTCCTCGGGCTACTACTGGCTGCGGCCGGTCAGGACAAGAGGCGTCCGGGTGATCACCTCTGGGCCGAACCGGTGGAGTGCGCCCTAAGATCTTGTTCGGCGTTCAAGAAAACGGTAGTCAATAACAGACAGATCTACCTGGAGGTGCGATGTCTCTTGATGTGCCCGCGGACCTGTTGGCGCGCGCGGAACGCGGCCCGGTCGACGACGCGGAGTTCGTCGACTGCGTCCGGCAGTCCCTGCCCTACGCCTGGCAGGTGATCTCGGAGGTCGCCACCTCGGTCGACTCCTCCGGCTTCGCCGACAACGAAGTCCCCCCACCGAGCGAGGCCGAACGCGGCCAGCTGCTGCGCGCCCTGGCCTCCGACGCCATCCGCGGTGGCCTCGAACGCCACTTCGGCGTGAAACTCGCCTTCCAGAACTGCCACCGCGTCGCGGCCTTCACCCCCTCCGCCGTCGACAGCGACCGCTACCGCGCGTTCATCTCGCCCCGGGGCCAACTGCTCAACCAGTCCCCAGAACTGCGCGACTGCTGACCCGGCAGGGAGCGCGGCACTCCCCGCGGGAAGCGACCTCCCGCTCCGCCTCCCTGCCCTCTTCACCCGCTGAACGCCCCGAAGCCCGCTTCGGGGCGTTCAGCGTCTTCGCGGCCACTTTCGTGTGGATAGCGGCCTGCGATCCGGCGTGTCGCCATGCTCGCCCGGCGAGTTGTCCACAGGCGCGGCACTACCCCTTTGCCCCGCTGACCTGCGGCGATAGGATGGAACAGGGCTCGGCCCCCAGGGCGGGTGGGGCTTGTTTTCGGGGCTGCGGGGCGGCGAAATAGCCGATTGTCGCTGGTTGGGTCAGAAGTCGGTTGGGTCAGAAGTCGAAGCCGCTGCCATGCGGCAGGGACACCAACCCCAAGATCGCCAACCTGGCTGCGCGTGTGATGCCGAAGGCTTCCCACCCGTCTTTCACACGGGCGATCTTCCTTCGCAGGGGCCCCGGAGAAACCACTCCACCCCATCGAGCAGACCAGCCGAACCATCGAGCAACTGCGAGCAGCCTCAGAAGTCGAAGCCGCTGCCGATGTCGCCGCCACCACCCCAGTCTCCGCCGAAGTCACCACCGGTGTCCGCGCCCGGGTCGCCTCCCGCGTCGACGGCCGCTGCGTCGGCTTGGCCCGCGTCGTAGCCCGCCTCCCATGCCTGCGCGTCGGGAATCCCGGGCATCCCTGCGAACATGGCGCTGAACAGCAGCACCGAGCCCATGCCCCACGCGCCCGCCACCAGCGCGGGCTTCCACCACGGCTCGCTGTACCAGCCCTGGGGGACCGGCCTGCCCGCCACGCGACCGCCGGGGTAGTAGTGCGGGGTTCCGCGCCCGGGCGCAGGCGAGGCCGCGTAGTCGCGCCCCTCGACGGTCACCCTGCGGTCCTCCTCGACCCGCCCGGCGCGCACCTGCTCCGGGTCGGCGGGCAACTCCGGTCCCGGGTCGAGCCCCATCGCCGTGCGCGCGGCCCGGACGTAGTAGAGGCCCTCCATCGCGGTCTTGGTGACCAGGCGGCACTGTTCGACGGTGGCCGCCTGCTCCATCTGCGAACCCGCCGCCGTGTAGCGCTCCGCCGCGTCGGCCAGCGCCTGCCGGGACGGCTCGTCGGAGCCGGTCAGGTTGATCACCTGCCCGCCCAGCCGCTCGACCCAGCGCCGCGCCTCCGCTTTCGCGTCGTCGAGCCGCCGAACCCGTGCGGTTGCCTGGTTTCTCGCGGCCACCAACAGGATCGCGACCAAGGCGAGGATGACCACCACCAGCACGACAGCGCCGTCCATCGCGACCTCCTCTGTGCACACTGCGCCGATCCGCCGGACTCCGTCCGAATCCGTCACTGGGACAACGCCGTCGAGTCCCCCTCCGGTTCCCGCCGGAGGCATGTGGGTGTTACCGAGAGTCCGTAGGTAACGCATGAATTCCCGTCTTACGCGCATGATTCACCAGATAAGGTGTCGCCATGTGGTTCCCCACCGCGCGTCCGGAGTGCTCTCCGTGAGAGTGAGCGCACCCGTCCTGGTCCGAGAAGCGACAGCCGAGGACGCCGCGGCCATCGGCGAGGTCCACGCCGAGGCGTGGCGGCTGGCGTACGGCGATCTCTTCGAGAACCGCTGGCTGCCCAGATTCGTCGAAGAGCGGCGGACCAAGTGGACAGCCCAGTTCGCCGACCTCGGCGCCGACTCGGTGCTCGTCGCCCAGCGCGGCGACGGGATCGTGGCCTTCGCCCGGTTCGGCACGCACCCGGACAACCCGAGCGACGGCGAGTTGCGCGCGTTCTACACCCACCCGAGTTGTTGGGGCACCGGCGTTTCCGAGACGCTCATGCACGGCGTGTGGGACAACTGCGAGGACATCCGCCGGATGCGGCTGTGGACACTGGCGGGCTCCACCCGCGCGCGCCGGTTCTACCTGCGCATCGGTTACACCGAGACCGGCCTGATCCGCGAGCGCGACTACGGCGACGGCAGGCCGGTCCTGGAAATCGAGTTCGCGCGGCGGCCCGGAATCACCTGACCAGCGCGGTCAGTCCGCGGCCAACCCCTGCTCGATCACCGACCGGGACGCCGCCGGGATGCCCAACTCGCCCAACCGCTCCGGCTCCACCCACACCGCGCCGTCCCGCAGCGGCCCGCTGACCGGCCGCCCACGGAAACACACGGCGAGGTCCGCGCTCCACGGCTCCGTCGGGTCGCTGTAGATCCCGATCAGCTCGCTGACCTCGGCGCGCACACCGGTCCGCGCCGCCACCGCCCGCACCGCCGCCTGCGGCAGCGTCTCCCCCGCCGCCTGCGGCCCACCCGGAAGCCGGTGCCCGCCACCGTCGCGCACCATCAACACCAGCCCCGCGTCATCCACAACGAGCATGCTCGCCCCGACCAAGGTGCGGTGATCCGGGGACGCCTCGGAAAAACCGGTTCGCGCCATGCCCTACTGACTACCGACTCGCGAGTAGCAACGCCAAGCGCCTTCGCGCGATGTTCACGCCCGAGCGCCGAAATCACTCGGCTGGCTGTGTCGCAGGCCACTCGGTCACAGAAAGCAGCCGGGCTCCCGGTCAGGAACCCGGCCGCGCTGAGCGGGCGACGGGAATCGAACCCGCGTAGCTAGTTTGGAAGACTAGGGCTCTACCATTGAGCTACGCCCGCATACGACGGTCCCCCGCCGCGAGAGGAAGCTTAGCGGTAGGGATACGCTGTGCGCGCACCACCCCGGGCTGTGGCGCAGCTTGGTAGCGCATCCGCTTTGGGAGCGGAGGGTCGCAGGTTCAAATCCTGTCAGCCCGACAGAGTGTCGATGTACGAACCCCGGTCACGGTTCACGTGACCGGGGTTCTCCATGTCCGCGGGTCGTGCGCGATCCATGTCACACGCGACCGGCGACGGGAGGCGGCGCCGACGAACTCCACCCCGCGGTCGTAGGGTTGGCGGTAGGGATCCGCATGTAGCGCGCCAGCACGACGAGCGCGGTGATCTGGGTGCATGAACAGGCGGTTGCGCGCCGGGTCGTCGAACTGCTGGTGCTCGCCGATGTCGCAACCGCGCTTGAACAAGTATCCGCGGGTTGAAACCGTGCGTCCCCGGTAAACAGTGCTATCGGGACGGTGCGTGGCTTCAGTGGGTCAGGCGGGCTGGCAGGTGGGGCACCAGTAGTTGTTCCGCGTGGCCAGGGGCTCGGACCTGACCGGGGTCCCGCAGATCAGGCAGGGCTGACCGGTGCGGCGGTAGACGTAGACCTCGCCGCCGTGGCGGTCCTGGCGCGGCGGACGGCCGGTGGCCGACGGCAGGTGCTCGTCGCGGACCGTGTCTATTCGGCCTCGGCGGACGCCCAGGCGCATCAGGGCGACCAGGTCGGGCCACATCTCGTCCCACTGGGCGCGGTCCAGGGAACGGCCGGGCGTCAAGGGGTGCACGCCGTGGCGGAACAACAGTTCCGCGCGGTAGACATTGCCTACGCCCGACAGCACTGACTGGTCGAGCAGAAGCACCGCGATCGGGGTGCGGGAGCGGGAGATGCGGTCCCATGCCCGGTCCGGGTCGGCGTCGCGGCGCAGCGGATCGGGGCCGAGACGGGCGCGCAGAGCGTTTACCTCAGCGCCGGTAAGGACCTCGCAGGCTGTGGGACCGCGGAGATCGCCCCAGTGGGTGCGGCCCACTATCCGCATCCGGACAGCGCCGACCGGGGTCGCCGCGGGCAGCGGCGCGTCATCGAACGTGCCATAGAGGCCGAGATGGATGTGCACGACCCTGTCCGGCTCGTAGACGTGGAACAGGTGCTTGCCGTGCGCTTCCGCGCGGCGCAGCACCTGGCCGTCCACAAGGGACGCACCGGCGGCGAACCGGCCCTGCGGGCTGGACACCTCGACCGGGGCGCCCGCGAACCGGCGCTGGTGCAGCCGCGCCAGCCGGTGCAGGGTGTGGCCCTCCGGCATCAGGCGGTGGGCAGGGCGGGTGGCTCGCCGGTCCGCTCGAACTCGGTCAGCTGGCCGATCCGCCGGGCGTGCCGGGGGTTGCCGGAGAACGGGGTGGCCAGGAACGCGTCCACGATCGCGGTCGCCTCGTCGAGGGAGTGCATCCGCGCGCCGACGCCGATCACCTGGGCGTCGTTGTGCTCCCGGCACAGCTTGGCGATCTCCACGCTCCAGGCCAGCGCGGCGCGGCAGCCGGTCACCTTGTTCGCCGCGATCTGCTCGCCGTTGCCCGAGCCGCCGATCACCACGCCGAGGCTGCCCTCGTCGGCCACGACGCGCAGCGCGGTCTCGACGCAGAACGGCGGGTAGTCGTCCTGCGCGTCGTAGACGTGCGGGCCGACGTCCACGACGTCATGGCCCTCGGCGGCGAGGTGGTCGGCGAGGTGGGCCTTCAACTCGAAGCCCGCGTGGTCGGAACCCAGGTAGACGCGCACGACCGGCAGTGTGCCATCCCCTCACCCGTTCGGCCCAAACGGGCGCGGCGGGCGTGGTCTGGGTAACACCGCGGTGTCGATCACCGACGGCGTGGGCATGGACGGAGAGCGATGACGGGCCCGGTGGCGGGCGTGGACGGCGTGCCGGGCGGCTGGGTGATCGCGGTCGTGCGCCCCGACGGCTCGGTGGACTGGCGGATCGCCGAGAACGCGGAATCGGTGCTGGCGCAGACCCGGGACTGCGTCGCGGTGGGCGTGGACATCCCGATGGGGCTGTCCGACCGGCACATCCGCGACTGCGACCGGGTGGCGCGGCTGCGGCTGGGAAACGCCCGCTCGTCGGTGTTCTTCGCGCCCGTGCGGGCGGTGCTCGACGGGACCAGCCACGCGCACGCGAACGCGATCAGCCGGGCGGTCACCGGCTCCGGGATCAGCGTGCAACTGTGGAGCATCCTGCACAAGATCAGGGACTGGGACGCCCACGACGAGGGCGACCGGGTGGTCGAGGTGCACCCCGAGGTGAGTTTCCGGGCGCTGGCACCGGACGTGGCCTTCGTCTCCAAGAAGACCGCCTTGGGCCTCGGCCAGCGCATCGCGGCCCTGCTGCCGTTCGTCGACGCCGCCCGCGCGCTGACCACAGCGCCCGCCCGGGCGGGCGCCGACGACGCCTTGGACGCGCTCGTGGCGGCCTGGTCGGCACGGCGCTGGTCCGCGCGGCAGGCGGAAATCATCGGCGGGGAACCGGACCCGGTCACCAAGCGGCCGATGCGCGTGATTGTTTAGCCGGCCGAATTCTCCGGCGGAATGCAGCGCACCCGGATGGCCGGAAACCGCGTTTCTTGACGGAATACTTTCGCCGTGAACTCCTGTGACACCACTCACCGGGCCGCGGAAGCGGATTGTCGTGTAGAACCGGGCGATGACGTGGATCGAGCTCGCCGACGGAGTGTTCGCCCGCCGCTACGCCGAACTGGACCAGACGCTGGGGCTCGTCGTCGGCGGCGACCGCTGCCTGGTCGTCGACACCGGCACCGACGAGCAGCACGGCGCGGACTGGGCCGCGGCGATCAGAGAGATCACCCCCCTGCCCTGGACGGTGGTCATCACCCACGCGCACTGGGACCACTTCCTGGGCACCACGGCGTTCGGGGCGGCCCCGGTCTGGGCGCACCCCGGCTGCCTGGCCGCGATGGAGTCGGGCGCGGCGGAGCAAACCAAAACCTGGGCGGAGAAGTACCGCGAATCCGGCCGCGACGACCTCGCCGACCGGCTGTTGCGCGCCCCGGTCGTGCTTCCTGACCACAGCGTGCCGGGATCGACGGACCTGGACCTCGGGGATCGGACGGTGACACTGCTGCACCCTGGGCGGGGACACACCGATCACGACGTGGTCGTGCACGTGCCGGACGCGGGGGTGGTCTTCGCCGGGGACACGGTCGAGCAGGGGGCACCGCCCTCGATCGGGGCGGACAGTTTCCCGCTGGAATGGCCTGGGACTCTGGACGTCCTGCTGAACTTGGGGCCGCGGACCGTCGTGCCCGGCCATGGTGAGCCGGTGGACGCCGGGTTCGTGCGTGGGCAGCGGGCGGAGCTGGCGACTGTGGCGAGCCTTTGCGACGGGGTGCGTAGCGGGAGCATCACTGTTGAGGAGGCAGTCGCGCATTCTCCTTACTCTGAGGCTGCTACTCGGCCTGCTCTGGAGCTTGGCGCTTGATCGTGGCTTCTCCTGGAGTCGGCTTGGGGGTTGGCTCGACGGGCTAGTGCCGCCCGGCAGAAGGACGGGCTGCCCTCAGGCGCGGCCTGGCAGAAGGGCGGGTGTGCCTGGTGAGCAGCAAGCCCCAACAAGGCCACCCGACCGCTCCGACCAGCCCTCAACGACTGCTTTCGCCGCCTCGCAGCCCCACAACAAAGCCCCACCCACCCTGGGGGCTGACCCCGCTCCAGTCTATCGCCGCAGGTCAGCACAGGGAAGGGGGCAGGTCGCGCCTGTGGATAACTCGCCGGGCAGGTGTCGCGACACGCCGGGGGTGGGGGTGCCATCCCTCGAAAGGGGCCCGGACTCGGGGGTGGGGTTAGCGCTGGATGGACTTGACCTCGGTGAACTCCTCCAGGCCGAAGCGGCCCATTTCTCGGCCGTTGCCGGATTGCTTGTAGCCGCCGAAGGGGGCCAGGGGGTTGTAGGCGCCGCCGTTGATGTCTATTTGGCCGGTGCGTAGGCGTTTTGCCACGGCCAGGGCTCGGTCGGGGTCGCCTGCGAAGACGGCTCCGGAGAGGCCGTAGATGGTTGAGTTGGCGATCGCCACGGCTTCGTCCTCGTCGGTGTAGGGGAGGATGGTGAGGACTGGGCCGAAGATTTCCTCTTGGGCGATGCGCATTTCGGGGCGGACGTTGGCGAAGATTGTGGGCGGGACGTATGCGCCGCGTTCGGGGAGGTTTTCGGTGTTTCCACCGTAGGCGAGGGTGGCGCCTTCGGCGACGCCGATCTTGAGGTAGTCCAGGACGCGGTCGCGTTGGGCTGGGGAGGACATCGGGCCGATGCGGGTGGCGGGGTCCAGGGGGTCGCCGACGGTGTACTTCGCGGCGGCGGCGGTGGCCAGTTCGACGGCCTGGTCGTGCAGGGCGGCGGGGACGAGCATCCGGGTCCACGCGGTGCAGGTTTGGCCGCCGTTGATGAAGGTGTTGGCCAAGCCGATCTTGACGGCGCGGAGCAGGTCGGCGTCGTCGAGGATCACGTTGGCCGACTTGCCGCCCAACTCCAGGGCGACGCGCTTGACGGTCTCCGCCGCCACGGCCGAGACGCGTTTGCCCGCGTTGGTGGAGCCGGTGAAGGAGACCATGTCGATGCCGGGGTGCGCCGAGATGGCCTCGCCGACGACCGGGCCGGTGCCGTGCACCAGGTTGACCACGCCGTCGGGGACGCCTGCCTCGGCGAGGATCTCCAGGAGCAGGTTCGCGTTGAGCGGGGCGACCTCGCTGGGCTTGAGCACGACCGTGTTGCCCGCCGCGAGCGCCGGGGCGACCTTGGCCACGATCTGGTGCAGCGGGTAGTTCCACGGGGTGATGGCGCCGACGACGCCGACCGGCTCCCGGACGATCAGGGAGTTGCCGATCTCCTCGGTGAAGGAGAAACCGCTCTCGACGAGGTCCGCGATGCTGGCGGTGATGGTCGCGGGCAGGCTCGCCTGGACCTTGGTGGCGAAGGCGAGCGGGGACCCCATCTCGGCCGTGATGGTCGCCGCCAGCTCGTCGCGGCGGGCGGTCAGGCCTGCGGAGACGCGGCGCAGGACCGCAGCCCGCTCGATCGGGTCGAGGGCGGACCAGGGGCCGAACGCCCGCTGGGCGGCGGCGACGGCCGCGTCGACGTCGGCCGCGTCGCCCGCGGGGACGCTGGCGATGACCTCTTCTGTGGCCGGGTTGACCACATCGATCCGGTCGGTCGCCGTGTCGATCAGCTCGCCGCCGATGACGTGGCCCGCGCGGGTGGTGACGGGAGCAGCCATTGATCCTCCAACAAGCGGGGTAGGGCACCGGAAAGCCGGGCCCGCGAGCCAGGGTGGCATACCTAACGCGCGGGGCGCACGACCGGGAAAGTCACACGCGGCGCGGGCGCGCCGCATGTGACCGCTCCCCTGCTCAGGTGAAGTCCAGCTCGCCGGTGCGGCTGCGCTTGAGTTCGAAGAAGTCCGGGTAGCCCGCCAGCAGGCGCGCGCCGTCGAACACCCTGAGCGCGTCGTCGCCCTTGGGGATGGAGGTGAGCACCGGGCCGAAGAACGCGACCCCGTCGATGTGGATGGTCGGGGTGCCGACCTCGTCGCCGACCGGGTCCATGCCCTCGTGGTGGGACTTGCGCAGCGCCTCGTCGTACTCGGTGCTGGTGGCGGCCGCGATCAGCTCGGCGGGGAGACCGACCTCGGCGAGCGCGGCCTCGACCACCTCGATGCGGTCGCCGCGTCCCTGGTTGTGGAAGCGGGTGCCCATCGCGGTGTAGAGATCGCGCAGCACCTCGTCGCCGTGCGCCTGCGCGGCGGCGATGAGGACCCGGACCGGCCCCCAGCCCGCCGCGAGCAGCTCGCGGTAGGACTCCGGAAGCTCGTCGCGGTTCTCGTTGAGCACCGACAGGCTCATCACCCGAAAGCGCAGATCGATGTCCCGCTGCTTCTCGACCTCGATGATCCACCGGGAGGCGATCCAGGCGAACGGGCAGATCGGGTCGAAGTAGAAGTCGACCTTGGTCCGGGGCGCGGACGCGGGCACTTCCTGCACTGCGGTCATGGACTCACTCCCAAAATTTTGATCTTCCGACGAAGATTTGTCAGCATCTTGCGCGGATCTTCACCCACTCGGCGGGCAGCCAGTCCCCCCGCGACGCTGCAACGTCATCCCCACGGCAAAGCTTCCCGAGCCTCCTCGCCACCGGCGTCAGGTAGGTCGTGATTGGATGCGATTGTCAGTTCCGAAGTTGTCCTCCAGTTCCCCAGCCCTTTACCCACCGACGAGTCCGCCGAGGTGTTCCGTGGCCGCGCCCAACCTGACCCGAGACCAAGCCCAGCAGCGCGCCGCGCTGGTGGAGGTGGAGTCGTACTCCATCGAGCTGGACCTCACCGATGGCGTCGGCCAGCCCGGTGAGAGCACGTTCTCCTCACGCACGACAGTGCGCTTCACCAGCCGCGAGGTAGGCGCGTCGACCTTCATCGACATCGTCGCGAGCGCGGTGCTGTCGGCTGAGCTGAACGGCGTCGCGCTGGACGTGTCCGGCTACACCCAGGAGGGCGGTCTCCCGCTCACCGACCTGGCCGAGCGCAACGTCCTGACCGTCGTCGCGATCTGCGACTACATGAACACCGGCGAGGGCCTGCACCGTTTCGTCGACCCGGTGGACAAGAGCGTCTACCTGTACACGCAGTTCGAGACGGCCGACGCCAAGCGCATGTTCGCCTGCTTCGACCAGCCCGACCTGAAGGGCACCTACGCGATCAGCGTGATCGCCCCGCGCGGCTGGAAGGTCATCTCCAACGCGGCGGCGGCGGCCGTGACCAGCGTCCCCGGCGGTGTCGACGGCGCGGCCCGGCACGAGTTCGAGACCACCAAGCCCATGTCGACGTACCTGGTCGCGCTGGTCGCGGGCCCGTACGCGCAGTGGACGGACGAGTACACCGACGGGCACGGCGCCATCCCGCTGGGCATCTACTGCCGCGCGTCGCTGGCCGAGCACATGGACGCCGACCGGCTGTTCACCGAGACCAAGCAGGGCTTCGCGTTCTTCCACGACAACTTCGGCGTGGCTTACCCGTTCGGGAAGTACGACCAGTGCTTCGTGCCGGAGTTCAACGCGGGCGCCATGGAGAACGCGGGCTGTGTCACCTTCCTGGAGGACTACGTCTTCCGCAGCCGGGTGACCCGCTACGCCTATGAGCGACGCTGCGAGACGGTGCTGCACGAGATGGCGCACATGTGGTTCGGCGACCTGGTCACCATGCGCTGGTGGGACGACCTGTGGCTCAACGAGTCGTTCGCGACCTTCGCCAGCGTCTTGGCCCAGGCCGCCGCGACCGAGTACAAGCACGCCTGGACCAGCTTCGCCAACATCGAGAAGTCGTGGGCGTACCGGCAGGACCAGCTGCCCTCGACGCACCCGGTGGCCGCCGACATCCCCGACGTGCAGGCGGTCGAGGTCAACTTCGACGGCATCACCTACGCCAAGGGCGCGAGCGTGCTCAAGCAGCTCGTCGCCTACGTGGGGCTGGACAACTTCCTGTCCGGCCTGCGGGTCTACTTCGGCAAGCACGCCTGGGGCAACGCGACCCTGGCGGACCTGCTCGGCGCGCTGGAGGAGGCGTCGGGCCGCGACCTGTCCTGGTGGAGCGCGCAGTGGCTGGAGACGACCGGCCTGAACTCGCTGCGCGCCCGGTTCGCCCTGGACGAGGCGGGCCGGTTCAGCGAGTTCGCGGTGCTGCAGGGCGGCGCGAAGCCGGGCAAGGGCGAGCTGCGCACGCACCGGGTCGCGATCGGCGTCTACGACGACGCCGACGGCAAGCTGGTCCGCACGCACCGCGTGGAGATCGACATCGACGGCGAGCGCACCGAGGTGCCCGAGCTGGTCGGCGTGCCGGGCGGCAAGCTCGTGCTGGTCAACGACGACGACCTGACCTACTGCACGATGCGGCTCGACCCGGGCTCGCTGACCACGCTGATCGACCGGATCGGCGACATCACCGAGCCGCTGCCGCGCACCCTGTGCTGGTCGGCGGCGTGGGAGATGACCCGCGAGGCCGAGCTCAAGGCGCGCGACTTCGTCACCCTGGTCTGCCACGGCCTGGCCGCCGAGACCGAGGTCGGCGTCGTGCAGCGGCTGCTGCTGCAGGCCCAGACCGCGCTCGGCTCGTACGCCGACCCGGGGTGGGCTCCGACGGGCTGGGGCGTCTTCACCGACCGCATCCTGGAGCTGGCCCGCTCGGCAGAGCCCGGCTCGGACCACCAGCTCGCGTTCGTCAACTCGCTGTCCGGCTCGGTGCTGGACGAGGCGAAGCTGGCCACGCTGCGCGGGTGGCTCGACGGGTCGGCTCCGCTGCCGGGCCTGGTCGTCGACACCGACCTGCGCTGGCGGCTGCTGCACGCCCTGGTCGCGCACGGCGTCGCGGGCGAGGACGAGATCAGCGCCGAACTCAAGACCGACTCGACGGCGGCTGGCCACCGGCAGGCCGAGCGCGCCCGCTCCCTGCGGCCGACCGAGGCGGACAAGGCCGAGGCGTGGCGGCGCGCGGTGCACGACGACGCGCTGCCCAACGCGGTGAACGAGGCCATCATCAACGGCTTCTCCCACCCGGCCCAGCGCGAGCTGCTGGCCCCGTATGCGGCCCGCTACTTCGCCGACGTCGCCGACGTGTGGGCGCGGCGCTCCAGCGAGCGGGCGCAGTCGGTGGCGCTGGGCCTGTTCCCGGCCTGGGCGGTCGACCAGAGCACGGTGGCGGCGGCGGACGAGTGGCTGGCGGGCGAGCACCCGCCCGCGCTGCGCAGGCTGGTCACCGAAGGCCGCGCGGGCATCGTCCGCGCCCTGGCGGCCCGGGAGTTCGACGGCTCCTGACCACCGAAACGTGAAAGTGCCCCCGCCGGGTCGGCGGGGGCACTTTTCATGACCCCATACTGAGGGCTACCGTCCAGTGATCAGCGGTGACCAAACTCGCGTTCAGAGCAGCGG
Organism: Actinokineospora iranica; assembly: GCF_900101685.1. Lineage (GTDB taxonomy): Bacteria > Actinomycetota > Actinomycetes > Mycobacteriales > Pseudonocardiaceae > Actinokineospora > Actinokineospora iranica. The sequence continues at coordinate 126,455 of NZ_FMZZ01000012.1, read as the reverse complement.
ACCCGCTGCTATTCGGCGAGTCGGCCATAGTCTGTTCAGGCTAACCGGCTTCGGCGAACGGGCGATCGGGCGCTGTCTCAGCGCCGGTGCGCTTCGCCCGCCTGGTCGCTGAGCATCCGCAGAGCGCTGACGAGCCCGCCGATCAGGTCGCCCTCCTTGAACGAGGCGACCATGCTCATCACGGCGAGGTTGCAGCCCCGGTCGGGCAGGCGGCGCGCGGCTTCCGCGCCGGTCACGATCTCCACCTTGCGCTGGCCGGGAGACACCGCGATCAGCACCGACTCGGCCGAGGCCGCGCCGATGCCCGCGTGCAGCTCCTCCGCGCGGTCGCGGGTGTCCTCGCCGAGATCGCCGAGGTACACGCTGAACCCGAGGCCGGTGGCCCGCGCCGACAGCGTCAAGGCCTCGTCGAGTCTGGTCAGCTGGACCGTGGTGAACGGAAGCCCGGCGGGCGGGGGCGTCTTCTGCTTGGCCACCGAGATCCGGCCGCTGGCCGTGACCGCGGCGCCGTAGCCGTGCTCCGGGTCCTCGACGGTCGGGTCGGCGTCGGCCCGAATCACCTCACCAGCCACCGCGGGCTCCTCCCTTGGCCGTGCGCCGGGGCGCCGGGTCGTCCTGCGCGGGAGCGGCCGCGGAATGGCCAGCCCCCAGTCCGGCGGGATTCGCCGTCCACCAGACCGGCGGGTGCTCCCACTCCTGTCCGGGGCGATAGCGCGGGCTCTTGGCGAACCTCTCACGCAGTGTCAGTAGGGCGATCACACCGTAGATGGCCAGCGGGATCGCCGCGAAGACGAGAATGGTCTCGACGGGCGTCACAGGCGATACGGTAACCGACGAGCCCACGCCCACAGCGGCGACTCCCACCGCGCGAAGCCCCTGGCAGCGACGCCACCGGCCATGATCGCGCTTCGTGAGCGGTTGGTGCTCTCCTGGTAAGCCGCATCGGCCGACTGACGTCCGCGCTCGTAGCTCGTTGGGCCTATCACCAGGGGGCGAACGGCCTCAACTGCGCACGTCGGAGCCCTTCCAGCGGGTTGACGTCTTGTCGGTTACGCATCAGGGTCATAGCTTTCACCTGTACGGCCCTTGCGAAGTCGACCTTCCGCTCATTTGATGCGCAACCGCCCCCAGGAGGCCACTCCATGTACACCATTGCTTCCCTCGACGCGGCAATGATCATCACCCATATGGACGACCAGACGCAAGGCCGGTGCGAATTTCGGCGCGCCTGCGTCACCCCAGGGGCGTGGACCGTCACCCGAGGGACGCGGGTCACGACACACGATCGTGGCACGCGAGTCACCGTCAGCACCACCGCCACTCTGGCTAACCGGGGGACGAGGGTGACGGCGGACGAGCGCGGCATCAGGGGCACCCGGGTGACCGCCGAGGAACGCGGAACCCGGGTCACGGCCGACGAGCGGGGCACCCGCGTGACCAGGGGAACCCGAGTCACGGCCGAAGAACGCGGCACCAGGGTGACCAGGGGAACCCGGGTCACCGCCCAGGAACGCGGCACCAGGGTCACTCGCGGAACGCGCGTCACGGCGGAAGACCGCGGCACCCGCGTCACCCGTGGCACCCGAGTCACCGCGGCGGAGCGGGGCACCCGGGTCACCAGGGGAACCCGCGTCACCGCCGAGGAACGCGGCACCCGAGTCACCCGCGGCACCAGGGTCACCGCCGAGGAACGCGGAACGCGGGTCACCGCGCAGACGCGCGGCACGAGGGTCACTCGCGGCACCCGGGTCACGGCGGAAGAGCGCGGCACCCGCGTGACCAGGGGAACCCGGGTCACCGCCCAGGAACGCGGCACCAGGGTCACTCGCGGAACGCGCGTCACCGCGGCGGAGCGGGGCACCCGCGTCACCCGGGGCACGCGCGTCACCGCCCGGCTTGGCACCAGGGTCACCAGGGGAACCCACGTCACCTCCCAGCTCGGCACCCGCGTGACCCGCGGAACGCGTGTCACTTCCCAGTGCGGCACCCGGGTCACCGCCCAGGAACACGGCACCAGGGTCACCAGGGGAACCCGCGTCACCGCTCAGCAGCGCGGCACCCGCGTCACCGCCGACGAGCGCGGCACCCGCGTGACCCGTGGAACACGAGTCACGCGCGGAACGCGAGTCACCTCCCGCGAGCGCGGCACCCGGGTCACTCGCGACGACCGAGTCATCTCGCGCGAGCGCGGCACCCGCGTCACCTGTGGGACGCGCGTCACCGCCCAGCGCGGCACCCGCGTGACTCGCGGAACGCGCGTCACCGCAGTGTGCGGCACGCGCGTCACTTCCCAGGACCGTGGCACCCGGGGCACGCGCGTCACCGCTCAGCACCGCGGCACCCGCGTCACCGGCCGCGAGCGCGGCACGCGCGTCACTCGCGGGACCAGGGTCACCCGGGGCACGCGCGTCACCTGCGCCTAGGCCGCTGGTTCGCCGAGGTACGGAAGCCATAACGGGTCAGCGTCGACCACTCCCGCCAGCAGCCGCCAGTGCGGCCCGCGGGGCGCGGTGGGCACGACCCGCAGCCGCCAGCCCAGCTCGGAGAGCAGTTTGTCCGCCTTGCGGTGGTTGCACTTGGCGCAGCACGCGACGCAGTTCTGCCAGGTGTGCTGGCCGCCCCGGCTGCGTGGGACCACGTGGTCGATAGTCTCAGCCCGACCCCCGCAGTACGCGCAGCGGTAGCGGTCGCGGTGCATCAGCCCGGCCCTGGTCAGCGGCACCCGGCCCCGATACGGGACCCGCACGTAGCTGCTGAGCCGGATCACCGACGGAATCACCACGCTCGACGTGGCCGAATGCACGACCATCCCCGCGGGGTCCCCGTGGACGACCTCGGCCTTCCCGCACACCACCAGCACCACGGCCCGGCGCAGCGAGAGCGCGGTCAGCGGCTCGAAGGTGGTGTTGAGCAGCAGGACCCTGCGTCTGCCCCAGGACGACACCGGGGGCGGCGGGTTGGACAGGGGAGCACAGCTCGGCGCGGCTCGGGCGGGCGCGGCAGTCGGGCCCGGTTCCGGGCACAGCGCTGTCCGCGGCGCGGGCCCCGAGGGCGCGCCGAAGCGGGTCGGTTGTCGGTCTGGCACTCGACCACCTCCACCAGTGCTGCTTAAGTCGACCACAACTGAGGCCCTGAGTGCACGTGTGATCTGTGACGTGTCCCGGATCACCCCGCTAATACAGGGTGAACTTGTCCCTTCCAGCCCCACCTCGACCCGGTTGGGGGGCGTGGCTATCGTCGGCGCCGATGACTCCCACACTTCCCTTCACGATGGAACCGCCCACCTGCATCGCCGAGGACGGGTCGTGGTGCGCAGAGGTGTGGCGGCTGACGAACAACGAGTGGTTGGCCGCCTCGGCGGGCTGGCTCGTGGCCAAGCCGCTCAAGATCCTGCTCATTCTCGTGGTCGCGTTCGCGATCCGGCTGCTCGCGCGCAGGCTGATCGACCGCCTGACCGCGGGCAACGGCGCGGCGGACGCCGCTGGCGAGGGCACCGGCAGAAGACCTGCGCTGCTCAGACCGCTCAAGGAGCGCGCGCCGCAGGCGCTGGGCTCGATCCTGTCGGAGCGGCGCACGCAGCGGGCGAGGACCATAGGGTCGGTGCTCAAGTCGATGGTGACGTTCATCGTCTACGGCTTGGCGTTCATCCTGGTCCTGGGCGAGCTGGGGCTGAACCTGGGGCCGATCATCGCCTCGGCAGGCATCGTCGGCGTCGCGCTGGGCTTCGGCGCGCAGAACCTGGTGAAGGACTTCCTGTCCGGCATCTTCATGATGCTGGAGGACCAGTACGGGGTCGGCGACGTCGTCGACGTCGGTGAGGCCAGCGGCACCATCGAGGCTGTCGGACTGCGGGTCACGACGCTGCGTGACATCAACGGCACTGTCTGGTATGTGCGCAACGGCGAGATCCTGCGGGTCGGGAACTCCAGCCAGGGCTTCGCGGTGGCCGTGGTCGACCTGCCGGTCGGCTACAGCGTCGACGTCGACGCGGTCACCGACCTGCTGGACCGGGTGGCCACCGAGGTCACCGGAGAAGAGCCGTTCGCCAGCGACGTGATCGAGCCGCCCGAGGTGCTGGGCGTGGAGAAGGTGACCCCGGAGAGCATCACGGTCCGGATGACGGTCAAGGTCCGCCCCGGCAGGCAGTGGGCGGTGCAGCGGGCGCTGCGCGCGCGGGCGATGGGCGCGATCGAAGAGGCGGGAATCCAGCCGCCGATGGGCCGACTGTTCCCCCCGTCCCCCGCCTGACGGGACGTAAGCGAGGATGGAGACGTGGCCACTCCCGAGAACTTCTACGACGCCGTCGGCGGCGAGGAGACGTTCCGCCGGATCGTCTCCCGGTTCTACGCCGAGGTAGCCAAGGACGACGTGCTGCTGCCGCTCTACCCCGAGCCCGATCTCGGGCCTGCCGAGGAGCGGCTGCGGCTGTTCCTCATGCAGTACTGGGGCGGCCCGCACACCTACTCCGACCAGCGGGGACACCCGCGCTTGCGGATGCGCCACCAACCGTTCACGATCGGCCCGGTGCAGCGCGACGCGTGGCTGCGCTGTATGCGGATCGCGGTGGACGACGCGGGGCTGTCCGAGAAGCACCGGGCCCAACTGTGGCAGTACCTGGAGATGGCGGCGAACGGAATGCTCAACAGCTGGATCTGACGCGGGCGAGATCACAGCCCAGTTCAAGATCACAGCCCAGTGGTGCGGACTTCGGGGAGTCCGACAACGGCGAATGGCAGGATCAACAATCGTGCGACGAACCGCCGACCCCCGACAAGATGGCGCTCCCGCGCCGCCCTGGTGGCATGACGCGGTCTTCTACCAGGTCTACGTCCGCTCGTTCGCCGATTCCGACGGCGACGGGGTCGGCGACCTGGAGGGCGTCCGCTCCCGCCTCGGCTACCTGGAGTTGCTGGGCGTGGACGCGCTGTGGCTGACTCCGTTCTACCGGTCTCCGATGGCCGACCACGGCTACGACGTGGCCGACCCGCGCGAGGTCGACCCGCTCTTCGGCGACCTGGCCGCGTTCGACCGGCTCGTGGCCGACGCGCACGCCCACGGCATCAAGGTCACCGTCGACCTGGTGCCCAACCACAGCAGCGACCAGCACGAGTGGTTCCAGGCCGCCCTGCGCGCGGGGCCGGGCAGCCTTGAGCGCGACCGGTACTTCTTCCGTGACGGCGCAGGCCCCGACGGCGCCAGCCCGCCGAACAACTGGACCAGCGTCTTCGGCGGCCCGGCGTGGACCCGCGTGCCGGACGGGCAGTGGTACCTGCACCTGTTCGCCCCCGAGCAGCCGGACCTGAACCTGGAGAACGCCGATGTCCGCGCCGACCTGGTCGCCACGCTGCGGTTCTGGCTCGACCGGGGCGTCGACGGCTTCCGCGTCGACGTCGCGCACGGCATGGCCAAGGCACCCGGGCTGCCGGACATGGACCCGAGGCTGATCGAGATACGGGGGGCCCAGTCGCACCCGGCCGACGACCCTCGGTTCGACAACGAGGGCGTGCACGAGGTCCACCGCGTGATCCGCAAGGTCGTCGACGAGTACCCGTGCACGATCGCCGTCGGCGAGATCTGGGTGGACAGCGACGAGCGGTTCGCCCGCTACGTGCGCCCGGACGAGCTGCACCTCGGCTTCAACTTCAAGCTGGTCGACGCCGACTTCGACGCCGACACGGTGCGCAGCGCGATCGACCACTCGCTGGCCGCGGTCGCGGACTCGCCCGCCCCGCCCACCTGGACCCTGTCCAACCACGACGTCCCCCGCCACGTCACCCGCTACGGCGGCGGCGACCTGGGCGTGCGCCGGGCCAGGGCGATGGCGCTGGTGCTGCTCGCGCTGCCGGGCGTGTCGTTTCTGTACAACGGCGAGGAACTGGGCCTGCCCGACGTCGACCTGCCCGAGTGGGCGCGGCAAGACCCGATGTGGGAACGCTCCGGGCACACCGAACGCGGCCGCGACGGCGCCAGGGTGCCGGTGCCCTGGGAGGGCGAGACGCCCCCGTTCGGCTTCTCGTCGTCAGCCGGGACGTGGCTGCCGGTGCCGCACGAGTGGGCGTCGCTGACGGTCGAGGCGCAGTTGGAGGACCCGGCGTCGATGCTGTCGCTCTACCGGCACGCGCTGGAACTGCGCAAGACGATCGAGGCGTTCGACGGCACCGAGCTGGAGTGGTACGGCGCGCCCCCCGGCTGCTTCGCGTTCCGCCGCAAGGGCGGCGGCCTGATCTGCGCGCTGAACACCTCCGGCGCGCCGGTGCCGCTGCCGCCTGGCGACATCCTGCTGGCCAGCGGCCCCATGGACAGCGACTACCTGCCGCCGGAGACGTCGGTCTGGCTGGTCTGACCTTCCCGGGAAGCGGGCCGGGTCAGACCAGCAGGGGAAGCAGGGCGTGCCTGCGGCGCACCACGGCGCCGTAGCGGGCGTCGAGGCGCAGCCACGCGTCGGTGGCGGTCACCCTGATGTGCTCGTCGGCGCCGCCGGTCAGGAAACCCATGCCGGACAGGGCGAACAGACAGCGCAAGGGGACCTTGATCTCCAGGCCGTCTCCGCTGACCGTCAGCACTGTCTGGTCCAAGAGAGACGCGGGCGGGGTGCCCTGCGGGCCGACGTTCTCCTTGGCCACCGCCAAGCCCTTGTCGGCGAGGTCGGAGACCATGCTCGCGGGCACGCGGTCCACGACCTGCCAGTGCTTGGTCGGGGGGAGGGCCGAGCGCCACATCATGTCGCGGGGCGCGCCCGGGTCGAGGCGGTCGCCGCGGACTACCGCGAGGGCGGCAAGCAGCTCACCGCCGGAGACGGTCATGTCACCCGGCTCGATGACGCCCCGGGCCGTCCGGGTGGCCAGGACGTCGAAGGGCGTGGCGACCCAGGCATCGATCAGACCGCCCTCTCGGCCGCGCAGCCGGACGACGGCCTGCTGGTCGAGCCGCACCGCCCGGGCGACGAACGCGCCGAGGTCGTCCCGCTCGGACGGGTCGTCGAAGACCAGTTCAGGCACCGTTGCCCCCACTGTGCCAAGCGGCGAGGAAGTCGCGTTCGACGTCGGTGATGCGCCGCGGTTTGCCGGTGGACAGGTCATACGGGGCGAGGGTGGTGGACGCGGTCACCGCGACCGGATCACCCGCCGACGGCCCGCTGTGCACCTGGTAGTCGAGAACGAAGTAAGCGGCGCGGATCTCCCGCACACCCATGGCGATGCGCAGAGAGCGGCCGTTGGCGAACAACGGCGCGCGATAGTCGACGGCGAGCTTGGCCACCACCACCCCGCGGGCGAGGTCCTCCGCGCCGCGCAGGGCGGCTTCGTGGAACAGCAGGTCGACCCGGGCCTCTTCGAGGAGAGTCACCGTGTTCGCGTGGTTGACGTGCCCGTAGGGGTCCATGTCGGACCAGCGGGGCCGCACCTCGGCGACGAACACACCCAACGGACGCCCCTCCCACATGCGGATTCGCTTAGGTGTCAACCCTAGCGCCGAACCGACCGCTATCCGCTAACCGGTAGTCCGAGCGATCAACTCGACCCGGTAGTCATCGGTCAGCCGGGGGATCTTGTCGTGATCCACCTTGCCAGCGGGACAGGCCCGCGACGTCGTGTCCGTCGCGCCGTTGGACCAGTGCACCACCGCCCAGACGCAGCGGCCGTCCTTCATGTGGTCGGTGAGCCAGAACTCCAGGTGGTCTGCGCACTCGCGGTACCAGAGCGAGCCCGCCGAGTCGTCGCGGCGGTCGCGGACGTCGGTGGACCGCGACGGGCAGCCCTCGGCCGAGCCGCCCGGTTTGGGCCTGCCGACTTCGGCCCGCAGGTCCGGGGTCGGGTCGAACACCGTCCACGGCCACACCCCGGCGACCGCCGTCGCGGCCAGGGCGCCCGCGAGAGCGGAAGCCAGCGCGAGGACCGCGAGCCGGACCCGGCCGCGGGCGGGCGAGGGCTCGGGCTCGCCCCCGGACTCCGACTCCGACTCGGGCTCCGACTCGGGCTCTGGCTCTGGCTCGATACAGGTGATCGGCGGCTGCCCGCTGCCCGCGACGACCGCGGTCCACCGCGCGTCCCAGCGGCGGAGTTCGGCCACGACCGTCTAGACCGGAGTCTTGGCGTGCAGCACCCTCGCGCTCGCCGCGCTCAGCGTGCTGCTCGCACCGCTCGCCGGCAACACTGTTCTCGGTGGCCTCCGGGGGCGCCGTGATCGCCCTGCTGCTCCTGCCGAAGGCGGCCAGGACGTTCTTGGCCAGGAAGCCGCTACCCGCCGCGCCCTCCATCTGACCCCAGAGGCCGCCTCCACGACGGTGAAGGCGGCCTCTGGGGAAACGAGCGGCGGGTTAGCGGACCATGCTGCGCACCTGGCGAGCCGCCACGGACAGGGTGGCCAGGTCGAGCTTGCCGACCGCGCGAATCTCCTGCAGCGACGCCCGCGCCCGGCTCAGCCTCGACGCGTTCGTGCGCTCCCACGAGGCGATCTTCACCGCGGCGGGCTCATCCGGATCACTCTGCGCCAGCACATCCAAGGTGATCGCCCGCAACGACCCATAGAGATCGTCACGCAACGCCAACCGCGCCAACGCGTGCCAGCGGTTGCCCCGTTCCAGCGCGCTGATCGACGTCAGCATCAGATCGATATCCAGGTGCTCGGACAGCGCGTAATACAGCTCCGCGGTCTCCAGCGGGCTGCGCTCGTCCAGGCCGCTGTCCCGCTCGGCGAGCTCGGCGACCTCGGTGATGTCGAGCAGCCCGAACGCGTCGAGCAGCGCGGACACCCGCTTGGCGAGATCGGCGGGCACCCCGGCCTGGATCATCCGGTCGGCGTCGGCCGCGGCCTCTTCGCGGGCCCGGCCGCGCAGCAGGTCGCCGACCTGGGGCACCAGGTCGCGGACCACGTCCTGGAAGCGGCTGATCTCCGCGCCCACCGCCAGCGGCTGCGGCCGGTTCGACAGCAGCCACCGGGACGCGCGGTCCAGCAGGCGCCGGGTCTCCAGCACCATGCCGTCGGCGACGTCGGTCGGCACCACGTTGTCCAGGGCGCTGATTTCCCGCCAGATCGACCGCAGGTCGTAGACCCGGGTGGCCACCGCGAACGCCCGCACGGCGTCGGTGGCGCTGGCGCTCATCTCCTCGGCCAGCCGGAACGCGTACGACACGCCCGCGCCGTCGACCACCTCGTTGACCAGCAGCGTCGTGGTGATCTGGCGGTGCAGCGGGTGGCCCTGGATGCTCGGGCCGAACTGCTCGCGCAGCTGCGTCGGGAAGTACTCCGGCAGCCTGCGGGCGAACACGTCCTGGTCGGGCAGCTCACTGGCCAGCACCCGCTCCTTGAGCGAGAGCTTGACGTGCGCGAGCAGCGTCGCCAGCTCCGGGGAGCTCAGGCCCTCGCCCGCCTTGTCCATCGCCTTGAACCGCTCGCGGGAGGGCAGCGCCTCCAAGCCGCGGTCCAGACCGCTTTCCTGCTCCAGGGACTCGACCAGCCGCGCGTGCACCGGCAGCATCGGCGCGGCGTGTGCGCGGCTGACGCCGAGCACCGCGTTCTGCCGGTAGTTGTCGGCCAGCACCAGGTCGCCGACCTGGTCGGTCATCTCGGCCAGCAGCGCGTCGCGCCGTTCGCGGCCCAGGTCGCCGTCGCGGACCAGCTTGTCCAGCAGGATCTTGATGTTGACCTCGTGGTCGGAGCAGTCCACGCCAGCGGAGTTGTCGATGGCGTCGGTGTTGACCTTGCCGCCCGCCCGCGCGAACTCGATCCGGCCGCGCGGGGTGAGCCCCAGGTTGCCGCCCTCGCCGACGACCTTGACCCGCAGCGCGGCCCCGTCCACGCGCACCGCGTCGTTGGCCTTGTCGCCCACGTCGGCGTGCGACTCGGTGCTGGCCTTGACGTAGGTGCCGATGCCGCCGTTCCACAGCAGGTCGACCTCGGCGAGCAGGATCGACTTCATCAGCTCCTGCGGCGAGAGCTTGGTCAGGTCGGCGGGCAGGCCGAGCACCCTGGCCACCTGCGAGCTGATCGGAATCGCCTTGAGGGTGCGCGGCCAGACGCCGCCGCCCTCGCTGATCAGGGCGCGGTCGTAGTCGTCCCAGGACGAGCGGGGCAGCTCGAACAGGCGCTTGCGCTCGGCGAAGGACACCGCCGCGGACGGGTCGGGGTCGAGGAAGATGTGCCGGTGGTCGAACGCGGCCACCAGCCGGATGTGCTCGGAGAGCAGCATCCCGTTGCCGAACACGTCGCCGGACATGTCGCCGACGCCGACCACGGTGAACGGCTCGGACTGGGTGTCCACGCCCAGTTCGCGGAAGTGCCGCTTCACGCTCTCCCACGCGCCCTTGGCGGTGATGCCCATGGCCTTGTGGTCGTAGCCGACCGAGCCGCCGCTGGCGAACGCGTCGCCCAGCCAGAACCCGTAGTCCTTGGCGACCTCGTTGGCGATGTCGGAGAACGTGGCCGTGCCCTTGTCCGCGGCGACGACGAGGTAGGTGTCGTCGCCGTCGTAGCGCACCACGTTCGGCGCGGGCACCACGACGTCCGCGTCGAGGTTGTCGGTCAGGTCGAGCAGGCCGGAGATGAACATGCGGTAGCAGGCGACGCCCTCGGCCATCAGCGCCTCGCGGTCCAGGCTCGGGTCGCCGGTGGGCGCGGTCGGGCGCTTCACCACGAACCCGCCCTTCGCGCCGACCGGCACGATCACCGCGTTCTTCACCGCCTGCGCCTTGACCAGCCCCAGCACCTCGGTGCGGAAGTCCTCCCGCCGGTCCGACCAGCGCAGCCCGCCGCGGGCCACCGGCCCGAACCGCAGGTGCACGCCCTCGACCCGGGGCGAGTACACGAAGATCTCGAACCGCGGCCGCGGCTCGGGCAGGTCCGGCACCGCCCCCGGCTCCAGCTTGATCGCCAGGTACGGGCGCGGTTCTCCGTTCGCGTCGCGGACGCAGTAGTTCGTGCGCAGCGTCGCCCGGATGACGGTGAGCAGGCTGCGCAGGATGCGGTCCTCGTCCAGGCTGGTCACGCCGTCGATCAGCTCGGTGATCTCGGCGAGCTGGGTGGCGGCCTGGCCCTTGCGGGTCTCCTCGGACGACGACGGGTCGAAGCAGGTCTCGAACAGCCGCACCAAAGCCGTGGCCACGCGCGTGTGCGCCAAGACCGCGTCCTCGATGTACTCCTGGCTGTACGGCGTGCCTGCCTGCCGCAGGTAACGCGAATAGGCGCGCAGCACGACCGCCTGCCGCCAGGTGAGCCCGCCGCGCAGGACCAGGGCGTTGAACCGGTCGGACTCCGCGTCGCCGCGCCAGGTGGCGGCGAACGCGTCCTCGAAGTCGGTCTTGAGCCGGTCGGGCGCCTCGTCGCCGCGGCCCTCCAGCACCGACGGGTCGATCCGCAGCCCGAAGTCGTAGATCCACCAGCGGGCGCCGTCCTCGCGGCGCAACTCGTACGGGCGCTCGTCGACGACCTCGACGCCCATGCGCTGCAACACCGGCAGCACCTGCGACAGCGTCACGCCCCGACCGGCCAGGTACAGCTTGAACCGCCGCTCCCCCGGCTCCGCGTTCGCGGGCACGTAGAACGACATGCCCAGGTCGGACTCGGTGCGCAGGCCCTGCAACTCGCGCAGGTCGGCCAGCGCCTCGACGGCGGTGAAGTCCTCCTTGTACGCCTCGGGGAACACGCTGGCGTAGCGCTGGCCCTGCTCGGTGGCCGACTCCGCGCCGACCGCGGCGCCCGCGTCGACCTGGCCGCGCTGCTCGGCGAAGATCGCCTCGACCATGCGGTCGTCCCAGCTCCGCACGGCCTCGGTGAGCCGCTCCTGGATGCGCTGGACGTCCGGCTCGACGTGCCTGCCGGGGTCGGTGTGGACGATGAAGTACACCTGCGCCAACGCGGTCTCGCCCACCCGCGTGCTGAACTCCAGGTTCGTCCCGCCCAGCTCGTCGAGCAGCACCTCCTGCATCGCGATGCGCGAGGTCGTCGTGTAGCGGTCGCGCGGGAGGAAGACCAGGCACGAGAAGAACCGGGCGTACGGGTCGCGGCGCAGGAACAGCCGCAGCCTGCGCCGGTCGGCCAGGGCGAGCACACCGGTCGCGGTCGCGTAGAGCGCGTCGGTGGTGGTGGAGAACAGCTCGGCGCGCGGCCAGTTCTGGATGACCTCCAACATGCGCTGCCCGGAGTAAGACTCCATCGGGAAGCCCGCGCGGTGGATCACCTCGCGTACCCGCCGCTCCACTACCGGGATGTCGAGAACGTTCTCGTGCAACGCGGTAGTGGTGAACACACCCAGGAAGCGGTGCTCTCCGGTGACCTCACCGGCGTCGTTGAACGTCTTGACGCCGACGTAGTACGGGTAAGTCGAGCGGTGGACCGTCGAGGGGGCGCTGGCCTCGGTGAGCACCAGCAGGTTCGGGGCGAGCGCGTGCGCGACGGTGTCCGGGCCCGCGGTGAGGCTGCGGGCGGCCAGGCTGTCCTGGCGCAGCACGCCGAGACCGCTGGCCAGGACGGCGCGCAGGGCGGGCTCGCCGTCCTCCTCGCCCGCGACAAGCTCGTAGTTGCGGTAGCCGACGAAGGTGAAGTGCCCGTCGGCGAGCCAGCGCAGCAGCGCGGCCCCGTCGGCGATCTGGGGGGCGTCCAGCGGCGGCGGGGACGCTTCGAGCTGGTCGGCCAGCGCGCGGGCGGTGCCCGCCATGCGGTCGGTGTCCTCGACGACCTCGCGCACGTCGTTCAACACCGACAGCAGCCCGGTCTCGATCTCCCGGGAGCGGTCGGCGTCGGTGATCAGGTCGACCTCGATGTGCATCCACGACTCGGCGAACGCGTCCGGCGGCGGATTGTCGGGGTCGGCGGTGGGCAGCACCTCTTTGAGCCCGCCTGCCACATCCCGCCGCACCACGACGATCGGGTGGACCACGCGCTGCACCTGCACGCCGCGGCGCACCAGTTCCGCGCTGACGGATTCGACCAGGTAGGGCATGTCGTCGGTGACAAGCTGCACGACGGAGCCGTGCGCGCTCCACTCGTCGTCGGTGGGGTTGGGGTTGAGCATCCGGACGGCGGGCCGTCCTTTGACCCGCTGCTCGGCGAGCTGCGCGTGCGACCGCACGGCGCCGACGAGGTTCACCGGGTCGTCGTCGATGACCTCCTCCGGCGGGATGTACCGGTAGTACAAGCGGATGAGGTCGGCGATGTCGGCGGCCTGCTGGGCGGCCCGCTCGATGAGGTCGTCTCGGGTCTGTTCCGGGCTGGTGCTGACCGGCCGCCCCGCCGACTCCGAACCGTCGGCGCTGACGGCTCTCTCGGTGCGGAACGTATATCCAGTCGAGGTCATTGTGTCCTTGGCTCCACGTTAGGCGGCACGTCGGTGTGCCGCGAACCCCTTACACACTAGTGCGGCGGGAATCCGTCAACGCACCTCGGGATCAAGATCAACATCGATGTGAAGGCCGGTTTTCCAGCACAGAAACGACACGTTTCGGCGGCGTGTTGATCACACCCGCTCCCCTCCGGCGGCGATATCGCGCTCCCGACACCCGACCAGTGTGCCCCGCGAACCCCGCACCTACTCCCGCTTTCCCGCGATTCGTCAGATCAGCCGCTGTCGATGTCCGCGGGCGCCCACTCCGACGACCGGTGCCTACCGCGAATCCCACCCGCGGACGGGGAGAGATCGACCCCCCGCCGCCCCGACTCGCCCGACTCAGCCCCCGTCCGCCGCGGCTCACCGGACTCGGATCCGCGCCGCCCCGACGGCGCGCTGTCCGACCACCCGGAGTCCGACCACCGAGCCGCGTCCGACTGCGGCGTGCCCCGGTTCTGCTCGTCGACGGACCGCTCCGGCTGAGTCTCCTGAAACGCGACCATCGCCTCGGCCAGCAAATCCGCCAGCCCACTGGAGTTCGCCCGCTCCCGCCGACTGCCCAACCGCCGCCGCTGCGCACCTCCACGCCCCGACGTCCCATCAGCCGCCGAGCTACCCGAAGCCCCCTCACCCTTCACCGGCCCGGAAGACGGCACCGAACTCTCGTCCGGAGCACTGCCGTCCACGTCGCCCTGGGCAGCGCCCTCAGAAGCGCCACCCCCACTCACCTCCGCGACGTCCCCGCCAGCCCGCTCACCCGCACCGCTTTCCCCCGCGGCCGCATCCCTTATCGCGCGAACACTGCTTCCCGCAGCCGGCTCGCCTTCCGCAAGCGCACCGTCCGGCCCGACATCACCCCCGACACCCGCAGCCGGAGCGCTTTCCTGCACGGGCACGCTGTCCTCGGCGCGCACACCACTGACACCACTCGCATCCCCGCAGGCCGCAGCGCTGTCACCCACGCCGCCGCCCAGCCCCACACTGTCCCCAGCCCCCGACACACCGCCGACAGCACGCGCGTCCACACCCACCAACGCGCTACCACCGGCACCACCACCCAACCCCACACTGTCCCCAGCACCAGCGGGATCCTTCACCGGCACACCGCCCACAGCACGCGCATCCACACCCACCAACGCGCTACCACCGGCACCACCCAACCCCGCCGCATTGTCCTCGGCGTGGGCGCGGTCCTTCGCCACCGCAACGTCCTCCGTGGGCCACTCGTCCCGGGCCCGCCCGCTGTCGGTGTTCGACAGCGGGCTGTCTCCCGTCAACGCGTCTCCGCCCAACGGCGGCACCGACACCGGCGAATCGTCACCGTCATTTCCCCGCGAGAACACACCCGAGCGCGTGGACGCCTCCGGAGCCGCCCAGTCCCGCTCGACGCTCGCCGCATCGGCCCCAGCGCCCGCGAGCGTCCGCGAGATCCCACTCGGCTCAACAGAATCGTCCTCTGCCGACTCCGCGCCCCGCCTGAACGCACCGGATCGAAACAGCTCCGCGGCACTGCCCCACCCGCCGCTCACCTGCCCCGCGCCACCACCCGCCCCAGAAAGCCCACCCGGTCCCCCGGGCCCACCTTCACCGAGGCCTGCGGCACCACCCGAACTCGGCGAGCCCACACCTCCCGCCCCGGCACTCTCACTCGCGGTCGAACTGTCGCTCTCCGTCTGCGAAACCCCGTCCAGGCCAAGTGCCCCGCCCTCCGAGCTATCGCCACCCACACCCGAAAGCCCACCCAGGCCAGCCGCTCCACTCCCCCAGCGGCCACCCGCCCCACCGCCGTCCACACCCGAAAGCCTGCCAAGTCCGGCAGTCCCAGTCCCCAGCGCTGCACCGCGCTCGACCGCACCGGGCGAACTCTCGCCCGTCGCCCTCGAAAGCTCAGTCGTGTCCGCGGTCCCACTAGCCGTTCGAGAGCCACCGGTGGGGCTGTCGCTTGCCTGCGTGGTGCCGCCGGACGGGGCAGCGGCGCTCTCTCCCGCGCTACCGCTCGCGTTCGCGGGTGTCGGGGTGCTGGGCCACGACGGCCAGCCGCCAAGCGGTGTGCGCTCGGCGGCTACCGGAAAAGGGGTGCGGTCGCGCTCCTCCTGTTCTGGGGAGCCAGGTTCGTCGCTGTCCTCCGAGGGCTGTTCGGCTGGGGGCTGGTGCGTGGAAGGGGGGTCGCGGAACTCGGGGCCGACGAGGCCGAGCGCGGATGACCGGGGGAGGCCGCGGAGGCGAGCGGCGAAGTCGATGGCTCGACGGTCGGCGAGGCTGTCCGGCTTGGTCGGCGCCGGGGGGTCGGTGGGAGGCGAGTGGCGGGCGAGGTCGCGCCGGGACAGTGCTCGACTGTGCCGGGGCCCGCTGGGCAGGGGCGTCACACGGGAACTGGTGGTCGGCTCGTCGATGTGCGGCGGGGGCTCGACCTCGGGGGCCGTGGGTTCCGGGTCGGCGGGTGGGATGTCGTCCGGCTCGGGCGGAGTCGGGATGTCGGGGCGCGCGGGAGGTTCGGGGATCTCGGGCGGGTCGGGGACGGGCGGAATCGTCGCTTGGTCGGTCTCCTGGCGGCGTTCCAGGGAACGACTGCGACGGGTCGCCTTACTGTCCCTAGTGGACTGTCCTGTGTGATCTGGACGGGCGTGGCTGCCGCTGAGCCTGCCGGACGTCGAGTGCCGCTCGACCCGATGGGAGGTCGCGGCGGCGCCGGGCCGGGGATCGGGGGACGGCTCCGGTGGCATAGGCGGCGCCGGTGGGCTGAAGTCGACCAGGGCGTTGGGGTCGAAGTAGTAGCCGTCGTCATCGGGGGCACGGCGGCGGCCGCCACCCGCCGCGGTCACACCGAAACGGCTCAGCACTGACCGCGCGTCGGCTGACGGCTGGGACCGCCGAGATGACCGGGAATCGCCGCTTGCCCGCGCGGAGTCAGAAGTGTCAGCACTGTCGCTTTCGGACGGTGCGGCCGATCCTGGGGAAACCGACGCACCCTCGTCCCGCGTACGACGAGCGGCACGACGACCGAACGTTCCGGTCGACACATCGTCGACCGGAGAAACCGGCGCGTCTGCGGCGGGAGAGTCGAACGACGCCCTCGCGGTAGAAGACTCGGACGCCTCCACATTGGGAGACCCGGTCGCCGCATCGGAAGCCCCACCTGCGTGAAACCCGAACGACGCGTCCGCAACGGGAGACTCGGTCGCCGCACTGCCTGCGGGGGACCCAAACGACGCACCCGCGCGGAAGGACTCCGACGACGCCTCCGCGGCAGGGGAACCGAAGGACGCACCAGTGTGCAAGGGCCCAGACGACGACGTCTTCGCGGCGTGAGACTCGATCGCCGCACTCCCGGCACGGAACCCGAACGACGCAGCCGTGTGGGAGGACTCCGACGACGCGTCCCCAGCGGCAGACTCAATCGCCCCACTCCCAACGGGGGACCCAAACGACCCACCCGCCCGGAAAGACTCCAACGACGCCTCCCCAGCGGCAGACTCGATTGACGCATTCATGGTGGGGGACCCGAATGACGCACGCGGGTGAAGGGACCCCAATGACGGCTTTCCGGTGGCGGGCTCGATCGGCGCATTCGCGGTGGCGGGCTCGGCCCGCGTGTCCGCAGTGGGCCACGTGGCCTGCTCGTCATCGTTTTGGTCGGTTTCAGCACGCCGCCTCGTGGCCGCGGACAGGTGGCGGGCAGGTCGGTCGGCGGGCGGTTGCTGGTCAGCGGGCGCGACCGAGGGGCGAGCGCGCTCCTTCTCCTGTTCGGCGCGGGCGATGGCGTCGGAGCGGTGGGAGCGCGGCCGGGCCTCCGCGGCCGACGCCGCCTCCCCCTGCTCGGCCGAAGACAGCCTCAACTGCCGTCGGGCGACCCCGGAATCGTGCCGCCCCGGCCTTGGCGCCTCCGCCTGCGGCGAACGGTCGATTTCCCCTGAGCGCTGGACGTCGGAATCACCAGGCCACCGCACGCCCTTGTCGCGGTCAGCCGCCCGCTGCTCACCTGCCGTGTCCACACGCCCCAGCACCCCAGACGAACGCCGCGTGACCCCAGAATCGTGGCGTCCGACTCCGGAGGCCCCGACACGGCGCGTCACCCCGGAATCATGCCGCCCGCCCCCAGCGACCTCGCGACCCGATTCATCGGCCGCCCTCGACCGACGAGTGACCCCGGAATCACGACGGCTGATATGCGCGACCCCCGCCGCTGAGCGCCGCGTGACCCCGGAGTCGTGCCGAGCCGAAATGGCCTCGGATACCGACTCACCCACCGAATCCGATACGTGGGAATCGACAGAAGGACCCGACACCGGCTCAACGGAAACGTCGGAGCCGCGGCCCAAAGTCGATGAGCGGCGGTTGACCCCAGAATCGTGCCGTGCGGGCGAAACTTGAGGAACAGATGATTGCCGGGAAGAAACCTCGGATTCACCCGACGAACGACGAGTCACACCCGAAGCATGACGAGCCTTCCCACTCCGCGAATCCGGTGAAAGACCAGGCGAATCAGCGGGACGCCGGGTCGCACCCGAGTCATGACGCGGCGTCTCACCAACCGGACGAACCGAAGAATGATCAGCCGAACGCTCGACAACCACCTCAGCGGCACCGGACAAATCCGACGCACGGCGAGTCACACCCGAATCGTGACGCGGCGTCTCACCAACCGAACGAACCGAAGAATGATCAGCCGAACGCTCGACAACCACCTCAGCGGCACCGGGCCAGTCGGGTGAGCGGTGGGTTTCGGCTGTGGGGTGGGAAGCGGGGCGGGGGATGGCGGGGCGGTCGTCGCGTGGGGTGGGGGGTCGCGAGGCGGGGGGAGGTGAGGTGGCCCGGGGCCCCACAGCAGCGCGGGAGGCCGCGGGCGGTGGGCGGCGCAGATGGTCGGCGCGGCGGGGAGTGACGGGGATCGGACCTGTGGTCTCCAGGGCCGACAGGGCGTCGCGGGCGGCCAAGAGCAACGCGTCGACACCGTCTTCCGGGCCGTCGGGGGTGCCTGGCAGGGCGGCGACGCCGGTGCTGATGCCGACCTCTTCGCCCTGGTCGTCGATCAGCCAGTTGGCTTCGGCCGCGACCTCGCGGATGGTGGTGGCCAGGAGTTCGGCTTCCGCGCGGGTGGTGTTGGGCAGCAGGACCGCGAACTCACCGCGGTCGGAGCGCACCAGTTCGGCGTCCTCCGGGGCGAGGTCGCGAACGTGGGAGGCGAGGGCGTTGAGCGAGACGTCACCGCCGACCGGCATCGGCGGCTCACCGGGGTCGACCGGCTCGGCCGAGCCCACCGGGGCGACCCGGACCAAGGTCAGCGCGAACGAGTTCTTCTCATCCCCCGCCGTCTCCCCGGGGCGTGCCGGAACGCCTTGTTCGGGCAAGGCGACCGAAGCCGGGCGCACGGCGGCTCTCAGCAACGACACGACGCGGTCGGCGTCGCGGACGAGGCCGACCTCAGCGGTCAGCCGCGCCCTGGCGACCTCGGCGGAACGCAGGTGGCGGTACTCCGCCGCGCGCGCCGACCGCAGGGCGTGCAGCGCGATCGACGGTTGCGCCGCCTCCTCCTCCGCGTGCGCGAGGAACGTCCAGCCGTCGGCGACCAGCGAGTGGAGGCCGTGCCGCTCGGCGGCGCGCACCACGTCGACGAGCAGGACTCGGCCGACCTCGGCCCGCCCCGCGGGCAGGTGCACCCGAGTGGCGAGCGCGAGGCGCAACCGGCCCAGCGCCGACGCGGACGTCGCCCGCACCGGTTCCGCCAGCGCGGGCGCGCTGACCCGGACGGCCTCGTCCAACTCGCCGTCGTCTAACAGCGCGCACACCAGCTCGAGAACCAGCCTGCTGCGCACCAACCCGGCTTCGAGAGCGCTGTCGCCGAGCCGGCTCAACAGGGTCAGGCCGTCGCGGGCGGACGCGGCCGCCGCCTCGGTGTCGCCGTGCCGCCGGTGGTAGGACGCGGCCCGGACGCACAGCAGCGCGCGTTCGACCTTGCGCGCGTCCTGGCTCAGCTCCTCGTCCGCGGCGAAGAGCCGGTCGGCCTCGGCGAGAGCGTCCTCCATGTCGTCGCGCACGCCGACATGGGCGGCGCACGCGACGAACTGGCCGAGCGCGAGCGCCCGGGTGGCCTGCCGCACGGGCCGCGCCCCCGCCAGGGACCGCGGCGCCGTGGCGGGCTCCAGCACCGGCCGCAGGAACTCGCAGCCCGCCAGCGGCTCGCCCAGCACCCGCGCGCACGAGGCCAACGCGACCCTGAGCCGGGCAGCGGCCTCGGCCGAGCCGCCGTCGGCGACCGCGTGCAACGCCGCCAGGCCCGGCTCGACAGCGTCGGCGTGCCTGCCGAGCCGGACCAGCGACGTGGCCAGCAACTCGCGGGCCCGGGTGCCGGTGGCGGCGTCCGCGGCGGCGGTCGAGAGGGAGCGCCCGGCGAACTGGGCAGCCAGTTCGGGTGCGCTCCACCGCAGCCGGTCGGCCACGTCCACGAGTGCCTCGCACTCGGACGAGTCGCCTGCCGCGGGTAACTCGTTCCAGGCCGCCACGTCGCCGCTCCCCGTCTAATCCCGGGTGAGCTTGCGGTAGGTCACCCGGTGCGGACGCGCGGCGTCGGCGCCGAGCCGCTCGACCTTGTTCTTCTCGTATCCCTCGAAGTTGCCCTCGAACCAGAACCACTTCGCCGGGTTCTCCGGCGTGCCCTCCCAGGCCAGGATGTGCGTGCAGGTGCGGTCGAGGAACCACCGGTCGTGGGAGATGACCACCGCGCAGCCCGGGAACTGCTCCAACGCGTTCTCCAGCGACCCCAGGGTCTCGACGTCGAGGTCGTTGGTCGGCTCGTCGAGCAGGATCAGGTTTCCGCCCTGCTTGAGGGTCAGCGCCAGGTTGAGCCGGTTGCGCTCTCCGCCGGAGAGGACGCCTGCGGGCTTCTGCTGGTCGGGCCCCTTGAAGCCGAACGCGCTGACGTACGCGCGCGAGGGCATCTCGACCTGGCCGACCTGGATGTAGTCGAGGCCGCCGGACACGGTCTCGAACACGGTCTTCTTCGGGTCGATGTTGGCGCGGTTCTGGTCGACATAGGACAGCAGGACTGTCTCGCCGATCTTCACCTGGCCGGAGTCGGGCTGCTCAAGGCCGACAATGGTCTTGAACAGGGTGGTCTTGCCGACGCCGTTGGGGCCGATCACGCCGATGATGCCGTTGCGCGGCAGGTCGAAGGACAGGTTGTCGATGAGGACCCGGTTGTCGAAGCCCTTGCGCAGGCCGTCGGCCTCCACGACCACGTTGCCCAGGCGCGGGCCCGGCGGGATCTGGATCTCCTCGAAGTCGAGCTTGCGGGTCTTCTCTGCCTCGGCCGCCATCTCCTCGTAGCGCTCCAGGCGCGAGCGGGACTTGGTCTGGCGGGCCTTGGCGTTGGAGCGGACCCAGGCGAGCTCTTCCTTGAGCCGCTTCTGCAGCTTCTGGTCCTTCTTGCCCTGGACGGCCAGCCGCTCGGCCTTCTTCTCCAGGTAGGTGGAGTAGTTGCCCTCGTAGGGGTAAGTGCGGCCGCGGTCGATCTCGAGGATCCACTCGGCCAGGTTGTCGAGGAAGTACCGGTCGTGGGTCACGGCCAGGACGGCGCCGGGGTACTGCGACAGGTGCTGTTCGAGCCACAGCACGCTCTCGGCGTCGAGGTGGTTGGTGGGCTCGTCGAGCAGCAGGAGGTCGGGCTTGGACAGCAGCAGCTTGCACAGCGCGACCCGGCGGCGCTCGCCACCGGAGAGCACCGTGACGTCCGCGTCCGGCGGCGGGCACCGCAGCGCGTCCATCGCCTGCTCCAACTGGGAGTCGAGGTCCCACGCGTCGGCGTGGTCAAGCTCCTCCTGGAGCTTGCCCATCTCCTCCATCAGCTCGTCGGAGTAGTCGGTGGCCATCAGCTCGGCGATCTCGTTGAAGCGGTCGAGCTTCTGCTTGATCTCGCCGACGGCTTCCTGGACGTTGCCCAGGACCGTCTTCTCCTCGTTGAGCGGCGGCTCCTGCTGCAGGATGCCGACCGAGTAACCGGGAGAGAGAAACGCCTCGCCGTTGTTCGGCTGGTCCAGCCCTGCCATGATCTTGAGCACGCTCGACTTGCCCGCGCCGTTGGGGCCGACCACTCCGATCTTGGCCCCGGGCAGGAACTGGAGGGTGACGTCATCAAGGATGACCTTGTCCCCGTGCGCCTTGCGCACCTTCTTCATGGTGTAGATGAACTCGGCCATGCTCGCGATCGTAGAGTGGTCGGTCGGCGACCCTGAGCGCGACCGGGGGCACCGGCGGGCCGTCCGGCCGATCGGCGGCCCCGACACCGCCGATCGGGTAATCCCGTCAGTGGTCGCGCAGGGCCTTGACCAGTTCGTCCTTGGACATCTTGGAGCGGCCGCCGATGTCGAGTTCGGCGGCGCGCTTGCGCAGGTCGCCCACCTTCCAGTCGTCGTACGACCCGGACTTGCCGCCCTTGGCGCCGACCTTGCCGCGCCCCCGGCTCGCCGCGGCGTTGGAGATGCGGGCGGCCTTCTCCTTGGAGTCACCCTGCTTGCGCAACTCCTGGTACATCTTCTCGTCCTTGACGCTCGAGTTGGGCATACTCGGTCTCCCTTCGTCGTCTCCGGTGGGACTGCCCTTGGCGCGCGCATGGCAAACACCTCACGCGGCCGCGAGCGGCTGGTCGTCGAAGAGGCGGCTGGTGATCGTGGTGGCGCACCGGGACAGGTCGGGCCCGACGGAGACGGCGTCCAGCTCGACGCTGAGGCGCTGCTGGTTCTCGCTCTCGTACTCGCGGTGGTACAGCCTGCCGGTGACCACGACGTAGTCGCCGCGGGACAGGGACACCGCGACGTTCTCACCGAGTCTGCGCCAGCAGTTGACCGAGACGAACATGGTGTGGCCGTCGACCCACTTGTCCGCCTCCGGATCGTATCGGCGCTCCTTGCTCATCAGGCGGAAACGGGTCAGCCGGGTGTCGTTCTCATAGCGGCGTTTGGCGATCTCGCCGACCACCTTGCCGACCAGCGTCACCGTGGTCTCGTACATCGCTGCACCTCTCGTCGTCGGGGCGTGCTCATACGACAAGCGTGGCGGGGTTCGGGGCGGTGGGCGAGGGGCCTGCGCGAGCTGTGGACAGCTCGCGCGATTGTGGATAACTCGGCCTTCGCGCGGCCGGAACGTCTGTGGGTTGTGGTAGTGGGCGTCAGCTTGGCGGTTTGCCGTTGGCGAGCTGCTTGAGCATGGCGTTGTAGGCGTCCAGGTCGTCGGCTTCGCCCTGGTCCACCCGGCGGTCCTTGCGGCGGGCCTCGCGGTCGTCGGCCCTGGACCACTGGACCAGCAGGGCGACCAGGACGACCAGGAGGGGGATCTCGCCGGAGGCCCAGGCGATGCCGCCGCCCAAGCGCTGGTCGGCGAGGAGATCGGTGTTCCACGGCAGACCGAGGCCCTGGTAGAAGCGTTCGCCGATGACGGTCTGGGTGCTCATGAGGATCACACCGAAGAAGGCGTGGAAGGGCATGGACGCGAAGACCAGGCCAAGGCGGCCCAGGTGCGGCAGCTTGCGGGGGGCCGGGTCGACGCCGATCACCGGCCAGTAGAAGACGTAGCCGACCAGCAGGAAGTGGGCGTTCATGAGCAGGTGGGCCCAGTGCTGCTCCAGCGCGGAGTCGAATAGGCCGGACAAGTACAGGCCGTAGAACGAGCCGACGAACAGCACCAGCGCGACCACGGGATTGGTCAGCGCCCGCGACACCGGTGAGTGCACGAAAGCCAACAGCCACTCACGGGGACCAGGTGGGGCGTCCTTACCGGCAGGCGGGATAGCGCGCATGGCCAGCGTTACCGGTGCGCCGAGCACAAGCAGGACCGGCGCGAGCATGGACAGCATCATGTGCGTCTCCATGTGCGCGCTGAACATCGCGGGCGCGTAGCGGCCGAAGCCGGACGAGGTGGCGAACAGGATCACGAAGCAGCCCGCCAGCCAGGCCGCGGTCCGGCCGACCGGCCAGGCGACCCCGCGGGCGCGCAGGCGGAGCACGCCGCGCGCGTACAGCGCCGCCAGCACGATCGCCGCGGTGCCGAAGACCAGGTCGAACCGCCAGTCGAACAGCAGTCGGCCGAAGGTGGGCGGGACGTCCAGCGGGTAGCCGAGCGCCAACTCGACGCGGCCCGGCTCGACGTAGGCGGACTGCGGCGGTGGCGTGCGGGCCAGCGCGGCGGCGACGCCGATGGTGAGCAGCATGATCAGGATCTCGACGCCCGCGAGCCGGACCAGCGCCGCCCGGGAGCCCTGCTCGACCACGGCCTTCACGCCGCGCTCGCGCTGGAGGTAGCCGAAGACCCCCAAGGTCAGCAGGGCCGTCGTCTTGACCAGCACCAAGAGGCCATAAGAGGTGTCCAGCAAATCGCTCAACGGCAGCCTTACCCAGGCGTTGATCACGCCGGAGGCGGCCATGACGATCCAGCAGACCAGCGCCACCTTGGAGAACCTGGTCGCCGCGACGCCCAGGTGTTCGGCCCGCCTGCGTCCGTGGGCGAGCAGCGCCACCAGGCCGCCCACCCAGAGGGCGGCGGCGACCAGGTGGAACAGGAGGCTGTTGGTCGCCACGTCGTGCTGGCCGCCGCTGGACGAGTGCCCGGTGACCGCGACCGGCACGATGCCCGCCAGCGCTACCGCGAACAGCACCGTGGTCCAGCCCCAGGTGAGCACGATCCGGGTGCCGACCAGGACGACCAGCGCGAACGCCGCGGTGAACAGCCACGCCTTGGCCTGCGTCAGCGTGCCGACCAGTTCAAGCAGGACGTCGGTTCGCAGCACCGCCGAGATCGGCCTGCCGACCGCGTCGGCGGCGGTGAACGGCGCCGATAGCAGCGCCCCGGCAAACCACACTCCGGCGGCCCAACCAGCCGTGCGCAGCGCCGCGTAGCCGCCGACGTCCAGCACTCCAGAGCGTTGAGGGGGCACCAGGAAAGCGGCGAACAAGAGGGAACCGACAGTCACCACGGAGCCCACTTCGGTGACTACCCGGACGACGGTAAGGGCGTTCTCGGTGAACGCGTCCGGGGTAGGCAGGCCGAGGATCGCGTACCGGTCGCCGCCCGCGAGCGCCACCAGGACCGCCCCCACCACGGCGGCCAAGACGCCGCCGACGACCAGGAACGGGGCCAGACCCGGGCGGGGCTTGCTGGGGGTGTCGCTGTCCGAGGGCACAAGACGAGGGTAATCGGCCGCCCCGGCTGACCGTGACGTCCACCAACCGGTTATTCACACCCAGCGGTGTCGCCACGTCACCGACTACCGTGGTCCCGTGATGCGCAGAGTCGTCGCACTGGCCGCTTCAGCGTTGACGCTGGCCGCCTGCGGCACACCGCTGCCGGGTGCCCCCGTGCCCGCGGCCGGGTTCGCCCCGGTGCCGGTGACGGCCGCCACCCCGGACGTGCGAATCGACGCGCCCCGCGCCCTCGACGGCGTGGACCTCTGCGGCCTCCTCGACCAGGACGACCTCGTCGAGGCAGGCGGCCTCGCGGCCCCGCCCGAGCGCCGGACCAGCGCTTTTCCCGAGTCGTGCGCCTTCCCCCTCGGCAACGGCGCACCCGGCGACCTGGCCTTGGTCGCCTTCCACAAACCTCTGGACCAGGTGCGAAGAGACCAGCCCGACGGGCACGAGGAGACCACCCTCGGCCACTCGACCTGGCTCCACTGCATCGTGTCGAAGAGCCACCGCACCTGCGTCGCCGCGGTGGCCGTCGCCCCGGACAGATCCCTGGTAGTCGCAATGGACAAACGGGACATCTCGGAACACAAACTGTTGCGCCAGCTGCAACCGATCACCGAGACCGTGCTGAGCCGCCTGCCACACGCTTAGCACCCCAGATTGACCCAAACGGACGTATCAACGCGTCCTGCGTCACCCGATCAGTTCGAGGCAGAAACGGTCTGGCCGCCTGCGACGATCAGTCACATGGAACGGACTACTGTGCAGCCTCGGTCGCACGCCCCGCCCCCGTAGCTCAGCGGATAGAGCAGGAGCCTTCTAAGCTCTTGGCCGCAGGTTCGAGTCCTGCCGGGGGCACCAGCATGATCAAGTGGTATCCGCAGGTCAGCCCTGTTCCTCCTGCGCGGTCAGCGCAGACTCGGAAACGTGAACCCCCAGGTCACGCCTGTTCTCGTTGGTCTCTTACGGGGTATGGGGCCGCGTCGGCCGTTGACGGTGGGGGCACCACAAGGATGGGGACAGAGTCACCCGCTGCGGGTGACTCTGTCCCTTTGAGGTAACCATCGCGTCCTGGCCGTGTGGCTGGTGGCGGTGAAATTTGTTGGTCGACTTCGATCTCCATCACGGGGAGTGAATGAAACCGACCGAGACCGGATACGGCCAGACTGATCGCACTCCTGCGTCGGGTGGCGTCGAGCGGTCGGCAAAGGTCGTCGCCAAGGCGTGATCGGACGGAAGGCGATGACTTTTCTCCGGCAAGTGGCACTCGGGACGAAGACGCAGGGTGGTCGAGGTGGCAGTCCGTGCGCCACGACTGCAGGGCGATGCTCGCAGCGACTTCGGGGATGGTTCAGCTCGCGCGAGGCTGTCCCGCTCTCGGCTACGGGATCACCGAGATCCACATCGGGATGCCGAGGCGCTGGAAGATCATCGTCGCCGAGGCGAGCTCGGACTTGGCGAAGGAGAACAACGAATCCATGTTCAGCGGCCGATCGCTGCGGTGTATGGCGTAGACGACGGCGCTCGGGCGGTTACCGAGGACCTCGGCACGACCGGGATCGAGCTCGTTCACTCTGTCGACGAACATGTCCCATGTGGACTTCTCCACCAGGTTCTCCACGGCAACGATGCCCTGGGCGAACAGGTGGCTCAGCGGACCCGAGCCGGTTCGTGAGCTCACCCGCTTCACGTGGATCAATTCCTGGTTCGGCCCGAGCAGGTCGCAGGCCTCGAAGCCCTGCCTCCCCGTGGGACGCAGGAGCTTTCGGTCCAGGCACAGGAAACCCTGCAGTGTTCCGGCGTGCAGGTTGTACGCCTGCTCGTCGCGTTGGCCCGCGGCGTCCGGAAGTGCTTCCCGCCAGGCGGGTAGCTGCCATGGTGGGTCGGGCCGGAAGGCGGTCTCGATGACGCGGTCGACGTGGCCGCGGTACTGGTCGGTGAGGTCGTACCAGTGGCCGTCAAGCAGGACGAGGCGTTTTCCGCCTGCCAGATCGACCTGGGCGGTGAGCCAGTGCAGTGCGGTGACGTCGTCGCCGAGGCGGTCGTCGTCCTCGGAGTAGCCGGTGATGTGACCGGACTTGAGGACATGGGCGTAGGAGTCGATCTCCGCCTCCACCAACCCGTCGCGGATGTCGGCGAGTGTCAGCTCGCTAGTATCGATCGTGCTCTGGCCTACCTTCCCTCGGTAGGTGACGACGTCCGGGCCTGCGTGGTAGGCCGCCGGGTAGGCGACGCTCACCGAGTCGGCGCGGTCTCGCAGGTCGTGCCCCAGGCGTGCCCAAGCCTCGGGGAGAAAGTCGGCGTCGGACGGGACTCGGCTGATCCAGGTGAGCAGCTCCAGTTCCGGCGACGGCGGCTCGCCCAAGACCCGGCTGATCTCACGGAGGTCGTCGATGAGGTTCACCCGGTCCGACGGTATGGGCAGCCGAACGCGTT
Source organism: Actinokineospora iranica (assembly GCF_900101685.1). Lineage (GTDB taxonomy): Bacteria > Actinomycetota > Actinomycetes > Mycobacteriales > Pseudonocardiaceae > Actinokineospora > Actinokineospora iranica. The sequence continues at coordinate 99,530 of NZ_FMZZ01000012.1, read as the reverse complement.
TGGTGCAGTCGATCGTGATGCGACGTTCCGACTTGCGGACCTGGCTGATCCGCAGGGACTCCGTCGACCTGATCCTGCCCGCGATCTGACCCACCAGTTCGGTGTGCTCGCGGATGCCGAACGACCAGAGCGAAGTGCCGCCGGGAACGGTGTTCCGGTCGACGCGCGCTTTGCTGCTGAAGTGGGTCCGGCTGATGGTCCGGACAGCAGCCGAGTCGAGCACCCGCAGGGCCAGGTTCAGCCCGAAGTCGTGGTCGATGGCACCGGAGCGCAGCATACGCCAGCCGCCGCCGAACGTGAGGGCAAAGGCCTCCTGACCGACGCGGACGAACAGGATCGCCGAGGACTGGCCGCCCCAGAAGTTGAGCGATGTGCCGGTCAGCCCCTCGATCAGTGCCACCCATGCGACCCTGGTGGGCTCCGGGCTGCCCGTCACGAGCAGGGCCTCGTCGCCGAGCTCGGCGACACGTGCCGCGGCGAAGGTGTCGTCGGCGCTGTTCTTCGGACGAGCCCAGCAGTCCGCGAACGCGACACCCGGACGCAGGCGGTAGAGGTTCGCCGTCCGAGTCGACTCCGGGGTTGGCGCGTAGGTCTCCACCGCGGTCACCTCCGCCTTCCGCGGTCGAGGTCGTGGCAGGCGGTGGCCTCGACGACGGTGGCGGGGTTGACCCAGACCGACTGGGCGTCCGCGTGCCGCCACAGGTCCGCGGCACGGGACGAGCGGCCCTGGCGGGACTCGACGTTGCCCAGACCGAGGAAGGCGCGGGTCATCTCGTAGCGGCTGTCCGCCTGCGCGGCGAGTTCGACGGCTTCGCTGTAATGGCGGCAGGCGTCGCCGAGACGGTCTGCGCGGAAGTCGACCCAGGCCAGGCAGTTGGTCCCCATGGCGGCCTCCAGCGGTTGCCGCGCCCGGGCTACCGCCTCGCGGGCATACTCGGCGGCAACGTCGTGCTTGCCCACCGCCGTGGAGGCGAACGCCAGTCCGCGCAGGGCGATCAAGGTGTTGCGGGTCAGGCCGGTAGACCGGTAGTAGTCCAGCGCGGCGTCGAGGTCGGTGATCGCCTCCTCAGCGCGACCCTCGTACAGCCGCACCCAGGCGAGGCTGGATCGCGCGTCGATCTGCCCGCGCCGGTCTCCGGTCTCCGCGTGGACAATCTGGGCACGCTGGTGCGCCTCGGCGGCCTCAGCCAGATCACCCGTTTCGACGTGGGCCATGCCGAGGCTGTTCAGCAGCATCGCCTGGGCGACCTGATCGCCCAAGGCATCCGCGGTGGCGAGGGCGGTGCGGTGGGTGGTCACCCATGGCTCGAAGAGGCGGTCGGCGAAGAAGAACCCCCGCAGGACGAGCGCGAGCTGCCAGGACCGTGCGTCACCGGCCGCCAGCTCGACCACGCCGGTCAGCATGGGCCACCATGCACGCAACCATGTTCGCGCCGTGTCCGCGTCCTGGAACGGGAGCCGCGCGGGAGGAGGCGGTGTGCGCGGGAGATGGCGGTGTGGTTCGATCAGGCGATCGGCTGCCGCCGCAGCACCCAACGCGAGGTCGATCAGCCGCGACGTCGCGGCCTGGCGGTCCTGGTCGCACACCTCGGATACCGCGCGGCGCACGGCGAACGCTCGAACCAGGTCGTGCAGCCCGATGTCACCGTGCTCGTCGCGGGTGATCAGATTGGCGTCGTGCAGCCGGTCGAGGACCTCGTCCACGGGTTCACCGCCCAAGTCGAGCCAAGCCTCGATGGACCATTCCGCGATAGTTCCGTAGGGGTGGATGGTGAGCAGGCACAAGAGCTTGCGCTCGGCGGGCGGGAGAGTGCTGTAGGACAGGTCGAGCACGCCCGTGACGCTGCGTTCGCCATCGTCCAGCGCGGTCAGGAGACTGGTGCGGCGGTCGACGAGCGCGGCGAACCGGGTCGCGGTCCACGATCCGGTGGCGAACCTGGACGCCGCGATCCGGATCGCCAGCGGGAGCCCGCCGCACTGCCGCACCAGTCGCACCACGGCTGCGTCGTCGACCGAGGGACGCTCACCGCAGATCGCGCGGAACAGGGCGACCCCGTCGGAGTCGTCGAGCATCCTGAGCGGCACACGAATCGCTTCGTCCATCGCGGCGAGGTGGTGGCGGCTGGTCACGATCAGCCTGCTTGACGAGCCCGCGGGGAGCAGCGGGACAATCTGGTCGGTGGACCTCGCGTTGTCCAGCACGACCAGGACGTTGCGCGTGGAGAGGATCTCGCGCGCCATTGTGATCCTGTCGTCCGGGTCGGCCGGGATCAGCTGGACGTCGGTTCCGAGCTGGCGCAGTAACCGGTACGCCGTGTCCGCGGCGCTTAGCGCAGGCTCGGCCGAGTAGCCCCGCAGGTCCACGAACAGGGTGCCGTCGAGGAAGCTCGTCCCCACCGACTGCGCGGCCATGACGGCGAGCGTGGTCTTGCCCGCGCCCCCGAGGCCGGTGACGACGATGATGCGGTTGTCCTGCGGCGCGGCGATGACGCTGGTCAGCAGGTCCAGCTTCGGCCCGTGACCGACGAAGTGACGGGTGGCGGTAGGCAGAGCCGAACGGTGCACGGACTTGGCCCGGTAAGTGGTGAACAGCGCCAACAACTGCCCGTTTGCTCGGAGTGCGCGATCGTAGGCGTTGACCAGCTCGGGCGAGGGGGCCTCCTTGTTGTTCTCGATCTTGCTCAGATGCCCCTTGCTGTAGTCGATCATCCTGGCGAGCTCAGCCAGCGAGTAGCCGCGCCGGTCTCGCCAGCGGCGCAGGTCCGAGCCGATGTGACGCATCAGTGGAATCTCCTGTGGTGAGGGGTGGTAGCCCGGTCCACGACCCGCGGCCGTGCACCGGACGGGTGACTAGCCGAGCAGGAACAGCAGGTCGTCGAGCGCGGTGAGGAGCAGGTGCGTGTGCATGGGTCTTCCCTTCGGCGGAGCGTTCGCGCACGCCGTCGTACGACAGGCGATTCGCTGGTGATTGAGTCGGCCGATCGGTCGACCCAATCTTGGGCGGGCCAGGCGAACGCGGTGAAGGGGTTTCCAGCGGGGAAACGGTTTCGCTACACAACAGGACCTCTACCTGCGGCGTTTCAGGGGTTTCCGAAACGGTGCGGCAGCCATTCGGCGCAGCGGCGACCACGTCGCCCGCCGGTACACTGCGCGACCAGCGGCATCGCACCGGGGGTGGACGGATGGACACGGTTGGCGACAGACGAGGTGGCAATGCCGAGGCCCTGTTCAATGAATTGAAGTTGCTGCGCAAAGGGTTCGGAGTCAACGGTTCTCAACCGATCGACGAGTTCGGACCGGGGGTTCGCCTGGTCAGCGGCGCGATCGAGAGCGACACCGAGTGGCAGACCCGGCAGAAGATCCGCGCCACGTTCGACCGTCTGTCCGACGGTTTGACGGAGCCGTACCGGGCCGTCGCCCGCGCGGCGCTCGGCTTCGACGCACCACCCTCGGCCCGCTACACCGAGCGTCTGGTGGCCCTGGCACCCCGGGTGCCCGCGCTCAACCTGAGCCAGCGGTCGCTGCAACGCCGCAGCGATGAAGCGCTGCGACTGCTCGCCGAACGCGCGCTGGCCGAGCAGCGCGCCGAGGTGGCCGCCCGAAACCAGGCACCCTGGCACACCACTGTTCTGCGGACGAGGGTGCTGCTGGACCAACCGGAGGTCGAGGCGATCGAGACACGCAGGATCACCAGCCATGTGAGCGGCCTGGACGTGATCCGGCACTCCCTCACGGTCGCGCCGCCCGGAACGGGCGACCGCGGCTTCGTGGGTGGGCTGCGGCTGCGCGTGCTCTCCGGCGGCGAAGTGACCGCCACCCGGCGCGTCGCCGCCACTCGCGTCGAGTTCGACCTGCGGCTCAGCCGCGTCCTCGATGCCGACGAGGAGCACGACATCGAGTTCATGGTCGGGGTGCCGGTCATGTCGCCGTACTACGTCTGCACACCGGCCTACCCCTGCGAACTGTTCGACCTGCGGGTCCGGTTCGGCCGCTCGCGCGGGCCGAGCCGGGTCCAGGTGGTCGACGGCGCCTTCGCCCACGAGGCGGCCGACCCCACGGTGCACCGGGCCACCGTCGTTCTGGACCCGGTCGGCGAGGTGCGGCACGTGTTCCGCGATCTCGCGCCGTACCGGTCCTACGGCCTGCTCTGGGCCTAGTGGCGCCAAAGCCGGACCTAGCGCAGGATCGGGTTGCCCCACGCCAACTCCGGCAGCCGCGATGGCCGCCAGCCCACATCCGCCCCGTGCATCAGGTCGTTGGCGACTGTTCGCCATGACCTCGACATCTCCAGCCGCAATCGCAGCGCGCCCGCGACGTCGACCCTGATCATCTCCGGCGTCCCGGGCAGCACCTGGCGCTCGAACTGCGCGACCCCGTCGACGTGGACCTTGAAGAGTCCGACCTGAGACCGCTCGGTGTCGTCACCGACCACCCCGATCGCCGAGCACATCGTCTGGAACCGGCCGCCAAGGTCCACGTCGAGGAACCCCGTGGCTTCGGTGGATATCGAACTCGGTCGCATCACGATGCTGTCGATGTACCGCACCCCTTTGAGGACCGCGTCGCCCGGCCGGAGGTCCGGCGTGCTGAGCACCCAAGGCATCCGCGCCACCGTCAGCGGTTCAGCCGCCGGTGTCGTGCGCGCTCCCCCGCGCCACACACCGCGCTCGGGCATCTGGTGGCGGCCATCTCCGGTGATCGCGACGATGAGGTCGGCCACGCCATGCTCGGTAAACTCCGAGATCTCGAACCTCGTAGTGGAATAGGCGTTGAGAAAGACGGGGATTTCTTCGATCGAGCGCCCGGGGAGTACCACCGGGAGGATCCGCTCGGTCTGTTCCTTGAGGTTCCTTGTGAGGTTGTCGCGCAGAATCGCGGCCTCAAATTGAGCGCCCCGGCCCTCGTGTGACGGCGCCAGCCCGTCCGCTCTCTGTTTGAACTTCGGTGATGCGATCACCAGGATGAAGTCCGCCTCGGAGAGCTGTTCGATCGCCCATAAGGACCAGTCCCGGCGGACGTTGTCGTACCAGAGGTCCACATGCACGTCGAGGCCCATGCGCATACGGAGAAAAGTCGCTAGTCGGTGTACTTGCTGCTGGTGCTCGGGCGTGTCATGGGAATAGCTGATGAACACGCGCGGGGCCGCATCGTCGGTGCCGCCCACGGGTTCCCGAGCGGAGAGGTTCCCGTTGGTCACGTCGCCGATCGTGCCTCCTCCGGAGCTGCGGCGCAGCGACCGGACACATAGTTGTCCAGAAACTGTCGTAAAAGTGTCGTGTTTTTCCTCTGGGCCGCGCTCAGCGCCGTCGCTTACGATTGCGACCAAACCACCGTCACCGATGCGTGTCCATGAGCTCGATCTCGCGGACGCGGGAGGAGTTGGAGTGACAGACCGGCTGGGGCACAAGCAAACTGCGGTCATGTTCATCCTTATGGCGCTGTCGAGGGAGGTCTCGAACATCGAATTGCGCGACACCGTCGGGTTTACCCTCGACGGCGCGGACCGGCGCGGCCTCAACGAAAGACACCTGGTGGACAGCGCCAAGCAGAAGCCTACGAATTACTTCGTGCACCGGCTGACAAACAAAGGTTTGATCTGGTGTCAATCGGAGATGAAGCACAGCGAACCCACCCCGCCACGCCCGCGCAGCAGCCTGGCGATCGCCCTGTACACGCTGCTCGGCGCGTTCGAGCAGTACCGGCAGCGTGAGGGGCTGCGGCTTGAGGAAATCTTCACCCCGGAGGTCGAGCTGACCGAGGCTGAGATCGTCGAGCGGGTCCACAGCGCCTACCACAAGCTCGCCAGGGCACCGCGCGCCTGGGTGTCGCTGACCGCCCTGCGGGCGATGCTCGTTCAAGCGCGCCGGGAGGACGTCGACGCGGTGCTGGAGGAACTCGACCGGTCCGGCAAAGCGCATCTGGTTCCGGAATCCGACCGCAAACTGCTCACCGAGGCTGACCACGCCGCCGCGATCCGAGTCGGTGGTGAGGACAACCACCTGATCTCCATCGAGGCGTCATGACCGACCGGCGTGCGGCTCTGGCCTCGCTGCGGATCAACTGGGCCAACACCCCCGACGACGTCTGGCAGGACTCCGCGTGGCACGTCGACGCCCTGCACGCCGAGGCGGTGGCGGCCATCGACAACGCCGTCGCCGACGCGTGCGGCAGCATCGGTCCCAGCCCGATCGGCCTGGTCCTGCAGGGGCAGAAAGGGGTGGGAAAGACGCACCTGCTGGGTCTGGTTCGGCGGCGGGCGCACGAGCGGGGCGGCTATTTCTTCCTCGACGACCTCACCGCGGGCGACGCGTTCTGGGAGAACACCGCCGAGTCGCTGCGGCGCGGGCTCTCCCGCGACTCCGACGACGGCACCACCCAGTTGAGCCGGTTCCTCAGGCGTGCCTGTGAACGCGGTCGCGTCGACCCGGATGTGGCCACCCGCATAACCGACGGGTGGCCGGTGACGCGGGAGGATCTCGACACGTTCCTCGCGGGCCTGCGCACGCTCGACCGGCAGGTCGCGATCGAGTGTTCCGACACCGCGCGGGCGATGGTGCTGTACGCGCGGCACGACCCCGAGACGAGCTACGTCGGCGAATGCCACCTGACCGGGGTCGACGAGGTCAAGCACGATGAGCGGGCCCCTTGGGGCATCCGGGTCACTCCCAAACCCGCCATAACCCGGGTCCAGGACATCACCCGACTGCTGGCGCTGACCGGGCCGGTGGTGATCGGCGTGGACCAACTCGACGGCCTGATCGCCCAGTCCCAACGGCGCGGCAACGACTCCGGTCCGGCCGAGGACCTCCTGGTCGCGAGGATCGCCGACGGGCTGATGCGGTTGCGCGAGATCACCCGGCGCACGGTGACCGTGCTCATGTGCCTGCCCAGCACCTGGTCGAGCATCGGCGCCGCGGCATCCGACACGGTGGGCGACCGGTTCCGCGAGTCGCTCATCCTCAACCGCGTCGCCGACGGCGATGTCGGGCGCGCTCTGGTTGAACGGCGCCTGTCCGTCGCCTACCAGGCGATAGGCTTCGACCCGCCGCACCCGACCTGGCCGGTCGCGCCCGAGGCCTTCGAGGCGGGCTGGGAACGGCAGACACCGCGCGAGCTGTGGAAACGGCTCAGCACTCACATTGACGCGAGCCTGCGAGCAGGCGAGATCAGCGAACTGACGACCTTCACCGACGATGACGCGCGCGCTGCGGGCCGGGACCACGCGGCGGTGGACCTGGCGGTCGAGCCGGGCCGGTTCGATGAGCTGAACGAGAAGTTCGAGACGCTGCGGTCGGCCGCGGACGTCGAGTCGCTGCTCGCCCCGGCCGCCGAGGACCAGGAGGTCCGCGCGGCCCTGTCCGCCGCTCTGCGCTCGTGGGTCACCGAGCTGGGCGGGCACCGCATGGAATGGGAACGCGGTCCCGACGGGAGTGACCTGCACGTCCTGCTGATCCACACGGTGGACGAGGCGTCCGACCTGACCGAGCAGTGGGCGTTCCGGATGATCTCGGCGCCGCATCACAACGCCGTGCTCAGCCGCCTGCGCAAGGCCAAGTCCGCAGCAGGGCTCGAGGTGGGCGGCAGCAACCACCTGGTCATCATCCGCAACGGCGACTGGTCCCCGGGGCCGACCACGTCCGCGGAGGTCAAGGCGTTCGAGGCGGCCGGTGGCACGCGGTGCATGATTTCGGACGACGATCTGCGAACGTTCTGGGCGCTGTCGCGGATCTGGACGGAGAGCGCGGAGTTCCTCGCGTGGCTGGTCGATCGCAAGCCCGCGAGTAGCTCCAAGCTGCTGTCGAGCGTGTTGCCCACCGTCGTCGAGAGTGGTGGCGGTGCCCGAACCGCACCGCTGTCAAACACGGTGCCGCTCGGGACCGCGGCAGGCGGCCGGGCGGTGACCGTTGAGCTGGCCGAGTTGCGCCAGCACGCCGCGGTGTTCGCCGGTTCGGGCTCCGGCAAGACCGTGCTGCTGCGCCGCCTCGTAGAGGAGTGCGCCCTGCGCGGGGTGTCGGCGATCGTGCTGGACCCGAACAACGACCTCGCGCGGCTCGGCGATGCCTGGCCGGATCCTCCCTCGGCGTGGGCCGCCTGCGACGCCGACCTGGCGCGACGCTATCTGGACGAGACCGACGTCGTGATCTGGACACCCGGCTGGAGTGCCGGGAGGCAGCTCACGCTGCGGCCGCTGCCGGACTTCACCGAGGTCCTCGGCGACCCTGACGAGTTCGAGGTCGCCGTCGAGATGGCGGCGGGAACCCTGGCGGCGCAACTGCGAATCGCGGGCACCACGGGGCGCGCGAACATCCGCCGAGCCGTGCTGCGGGAGGCGATCACCTACTACGCGACGAGCGGTGCGAGTGGTTTGCCCGGCTTGATCGCGCTTCTGTCCGATCTACCGGACGACGCCAGCACCCTCAACGATAGTCGCCGCATCGGCGCCGATCTAGCCGAGGCCCTCAAGGCAGCGATGGTGAACGACCCGCTGCTGGCGGGCGGCGGCGAACCGGTCGACCCCGGGGTTCTCATCACTCCGCCCCAGGGCAAGCGCGCGAGGGTGTCAGTGATCAGTTTCGTCGGCCTGCGCGCGGAGGAGCAGCGGCGCAACTTCGTAAACCAGTTGCAGATGGAACTGTTCGCCTGGATCAAACGCAATCCGGCGGGCGACCGCCCCCTCGGTGCCCTGTACGTGATGGACGAAGCCCAGTCCCTCGCCGGGTCGGGATCGATGACCGCCAGCACCCATAGCACGATCGTGCTGGCCTCCCAGGCCCGCAAGTACGGCCTCGGCCTGCTTTTCGCCACCCAGGCACCGAAGGGGTTGCACAACCAGGTGGTGGGGAACGCGATGACCCAGTTCTACGGCCGCCTGAACAGCAACGTCCAGATCGAGGCCGTGAACGACCTCGCCCGAGCGAAGGGGACGCCGGTCAAGGACATCTCCCGCCTGGCACGCGCGCAATTCTACATCTCGGGTGAGGCATCCGGCTTCCACAAGATCACCACACCGCTGTGCCTGACGCACCACCCCGCCGCGCCGCTCAGCCCGGAGGAGGTGATCAAACGCGCCCGTGCCGCCAGAAAGAACCTATGACGAGCGTGGTCCCTAGGCCCTCGAACTGAGCTTCTGCACTCGTCCTGGACGGTTCGACGCCGTCGACGCCGGGGTGCCACGGCTCAGCGGTGGCAAACGGCGGTGTCGATCCGCATGGGCACCTTCGTATTGTCCGGGCCCTCCCTGTTGTCGGCAGGCGCGTTCTTTGTCTGTGCGGGCTGCCACGCAGCGGACCCGCCGCCGCCAGCAACGTAACGCCATGGACGTCGTCTTCGAGATCGACCTCGTCGACGGCGGCGAAGCTGAGCGCCTTGGCTGGCAACAGGCGGTGGTCATCCACGACGTATTGCTGTGGTGCCGATTGCTGTGGTGCCGACGAAACGACAACAGCGCGTCACCGGGCGTGAGCGTCACCTGACTACTACAAGACAAAACTGGCCTGCACCACCAAGCATCCGCTCTGGAACCGCTGGTCAGGCCCGTTCCCATCCTTTGGTGCTCCTACCGGGAGCACTCAAAATGATCAAGCATTGGGCGGTTCTTCTCGGCTGCTTGCTGGCTGGGCCACTGGAAAGAGCGGGCGTCATTGCATCGGCAGCCGACCAGTCGATGACGTGAACGGTGCGGGCGGCGGGCCGCTTGTGGTGGCCGCCCGGCAGAGCACACCCTGGCCGTCACCGGCCGACCAGCACCGACCCAATCCGCCAAGCTCGCCGCATCCCGAAGCGCAGCGCACTCACGCGTCACCCGAGCAAGATCGTCCCCGCGCACCAGGTCAGCGTAACGACGGCTCAAAAACCGCGAACCAAACAGTCGCACCCATCGGTCGAATGAAGGGGCTCCGACACCACAACACGCACGCTGCTGGAGCGCAGCGCTTTTTCTGGGATCGCAGATCGACGCGCTGCTCATCATGTAGGAATGAACGCTTGATTGACATTGTCAGCGATTTCCAGGCCGCAGGCGAGTCGCTGGCGACAGGCATCGTCGGAAGGGGATTCAAGACGGAAGCAGCGGAACCTCACACTGCGGCCGACGGTGACAGGCACGTGGGCTGGGTAGGAGACGCCATTCCAACCGACCAGTTCGCCGATCGCGCCGCAGACCGTCGGTCTAGATGCGTTGACGACGTCAACTGGCACAACACCCCTCTAGTCGTGAAACTGTGTACGCTAATGGGTATGAATCCGGATGCCCCAGTCAGCGCCGACACCCTCGTGACGGCTGCGGACATCGCGAGATCAGCAAAGATCACCAGGGCTGCGGTATCCAACTGGCGCAAGCGGTATCCGGACTTCCCCGCGCCTGCCAGCGGTGCGGGCCGCAACGCTCGGTTCTCCGCCGCCGAGGTCACTGCCTGGCTCGAGCGGCATGGCCGGGGACAGGCGCCCTCCTCCGAGGTGCTCATCTGGCAGGCACTGCGCAGCGCGTACGGAGAGGATCTCGTCGCTGGCCTCGCCGACACCGCCGAACTGCTCGGGAACTCAGCGGACAGTCTCGCCCAGGACCTCCGGTCACTGGTGTCAGAGCTGGCCGCGCAAAGTTCGCCCGCCGAAGTGGTCTCCGGATTGGTCGAGCGATTCCTCAGCTCTCCAAGCCGAACCGGCTTGGAGCAGACCTCCACCGCCCGCCTCGGGCTTGCCATGCGGCAGTTCGCGGGCGACGTATCGGGAGTCGTCTTCGACCCGGCTTGCGGCTTTGGCACGCTGCTTCTGGCTTTCGGTGAGGACGCCAAGATCACGCTGGTGGGACAGGAGATCAACCCTGACGCGACCCGGCTGACCCAGGCGCGCCTAGCATTGGCCGGACGCGATGACGCCACGGTCAGGACTGGTGATTCGCTGCGCGACGACCAGTGGCCGCAGCTTCAAGCCGATCTCGTCGTGTGCGATCCGCCCACGAATACGGCAGACTGGGGCCGAGAGGACTTACTTCTCGACGCCCGCTGGGAGTTCGGCGTGCCGACCCGCGCCGAGAGTGAACTGGCCTGGCTGCAGCACTGCTACGCGCACACGGCTCCGGGCGGGCGGGCGATCGTCGTGCAGCCTCCCTCAGTCGCGTACCGGAAAGCCGGTCGCCGAATCCGCGCGGAGTTGGTACGCAGAGGCGTGCTCACCCACGTAGTGGCGCTGCCTGCGGGGATGGCCGCATCCCACCCATTGCCCGTGCAGCTGTGGCTGCTGGCTCGTCCCAAGGGTTCGGAGCAGGCCAACTCCGTCGTCCGCATGGTGGATATGGCGAACGCCGACCCCGCAGGACCGTTCGAGCCTGATTCCAGGCACTGCGTCGATGTGCCGCTGATCGATCTGCTCGACGAAGAGGTCGACCTGACCCCGACACGCTATGTCACCGCCTCTGTCGGTGATCACCTGGCTGAGTACCAGTCGGCCTGTGCGGAACTGGCTTCCCGGCTTCAGCAGATAGGTGACCTCCTTCCCGCACTGGCCGCGGGCCCCGGCTCGCTGGAGGGCGCCACCCTCAAAGTGGCCGACTTGGTGCGGGCAGGCCTCGTCTCCATCGAAAATGGTTCCGCGACCTCCGCTAGCGACCAACTCGACACCGACTACTTGCGCGGTTTTCTGCACAGTTCCGCGAATGTCAAGCGCGCGACTAGCGGCAGTGGAACATTCCGTGTGGACGTCAGGGGATCCCGCATCCCCCAAATGGGTATCGGCGACCAACACCGGTACGGCGCCGCGTTTCGTGCGCTTGAAGAGTTCGAGCGCAGGCTGGCGGCTTTGACGAAGCTGGGTGAACGCGCGTCCAGGCTGGCTAGAGACGGCCTCACCCAAGGCGCGCTTCGCCCCAAAACGGGCGTGGATCAGTAGCGGCCCGCGGTTCCTGGCAGGAATGGACTTGCCGTGCCGCTCCACGACACGGCAAGGGCGTCCCGGGCCCTGGTGCACGCCACGAACAGCAGGCAGCGCTCCTTCAACATGTCGTTCTCGTACTGCTGCCGGTCCACCTCCACCGGGGTGACGCCCGCCAGGAACGGGATAGCTCGCGCCGTGGCCCCGACCACCGCGACACACCGAAACTCCAAGCCTTTCATAGCGTGCATCGTCGCCAGCCGCACACCGCCAACATCCGACCTGGGGTGGTCCTTCACCCACACGGCGGCGATGTCCTCGGCCCGAAGTCGGGCGTGGACCTTGTCCAAGAGAACGTTGAACCGGGTGCACACGGCAATTTCATTAAGCGGAACGCCTTGGCGAAGCCACTCCCGCACGGTCTCCACGAGCGCGGCGATCTCGAGAGTCTCGTTGGCGTGTCCCGCCATCCGAGGCCGCTTTCCGTGCAGCAGCGAGCGATAGCCGACGAGGCTGTCGCTGCCCTCGCCGCCGAGCCCCTCCACGGGCGTCCCGTCGAGCACCCCGACGGACCAACCGAGGATCTCGGCTGTGCTGCGGTAGTTGACCCGCAGTCGAGCGCTGCGTCCAGGCACCGAGATGCCGAGCGTTCTCAGCGATACCCGAGAGTCGTAGATCCGCTGATGAGGGTCTCCGGTGATGAAGAGATCGTCCGGGCCATCCGGGACGGCGGCACGCAGCACCCGCCACTGCGCCGGATGCAAGTCTTGGGCTTCGTCGACGACGACGTGATCGAATTGGTGTGCCCCCGCGTTCGGGCGCCCGAGCAGGTCGGCAGCCTGGGAGCAGATCCGCAAGTGTGTCGTGCGACCGGAACCCGCCAGTTCGGTGGTGAATGTCTCCATGGCTGCCCAGAGTTGTTCCCGTTGCCACGGTCGCAACGGCATGCCTCGACCGCGCCGGTCGGCGCGCAGGTACTCATCCTTGTCACGGATGTTCTGCGCGAGGACGACCTGCCGGAACTCCTGAACCAGAAACTGCTCTGTCCAGGGCAGACCGAGCATCCTGCCCACGCGCCGCCACAACTGCCGTTCCTCGGCGTCGCCGATCGGGGCCGATGGCAGGCCGGTCAGGTCCCTGACGATGCGGTTGGCGAACGCGTCCACGGTGGTGACCTGGACTCGGGCCAGCTGGTCATCGTCGTCGAGAAGCAGTGCCAGGTTCTCACGCAGGGTTCGGGCGAGGGCATTGGTGAACGTCGTGAGCAGTACTCGGCTGCGCGGCTTCCGGGTCAGCAGGTGCTTGACCCGGTGCAAAGCGACCACTGTCTTTCCTGTCCCTGGTCCACCAGTCACTTGTGCCGGGCCGTTGAAGGATGTGCGGTAGGCGACACGGCGCTGTGAGGGGTGGAGGAACACCCGCCACGCCGCAAACGGCTTGTCGAGAATGTCGGCCAGTTCGTCCGGGCCCGTGACAAGCGTGATGCGGCTGGCCGTGTTGACGATCGCCGCCGCCAGACTGTCGCCGCTGTCGAAGGCAACGTCGGCAGGCTTGCGTGCGGTGACGACATCCCGGTAGACCTCTTCGGGCGTGAAACTTTCGGCGAGAAACTGCAGAACCTCGAACTGGTCCTCGGGGAGGACTCCACCGAAGGCTTCAAGTTGGGGTTTGTCGGCGATCGCACGCGCCGCGCGGAGCACCTGGTCGTCTAGGCCCAAGTCGCGGAGCACGGTGTCGGAGTAGGCGGCGAACAGCAGGGTCGGCGCATTCGCCGCAACCTGTTCCAGAGACGGGGTGAGCTGCTCGATCGCGACGACATTGCGCACCTCCAAGGCGCGGGTCGCCGTGTTGACCGTGTAGACGCGCTTGGCCGCCCATTCATAGGCATCGTCGTGTGGCACGACATTCACCAAGAGGAAGATGCCACTTCCGTCGTCGGGCGCGAGGACGACCCCACGCCAGAAGTCGGTGACACGAATGGTGCGCATACGCGAGTCACGAGCATTGTCAACCGACTCCAAGTGCAGGCCCTTGTCCGCGTAGAGCTCAGCGATGGTCAGTTGCTGGAACTTGGCCATCGCTTTGCGGACACCGGCCTTGACCTGCTTCTCCAGCAGGTCGTATGTCTCCCAGAAGCTGTTTGCGAATGCGAGCGCTGGCATGGTTGACGATCATAGGGGTGCGGCGAGCCGCCGGGCCAAAGCACTGGTGTCCGCGAGCAGCGTTTCGGAAGCCTGGTCGAGGTCCAAGGCGTGCTGGTGGATGGTGATGCCGGAGTTCCTGATCCGGTGCGACATGTGAGGTGCGTCTCCCTTGGCATAAACAAGGTGGCCGTGCTCGAGGTTGAGCGCCGTGCAGTAGGCGAGCATCTGGTAGAGGTCGGCGTGGGGAAAGCCCTCGGGCTTCTCAGCCTTGTACTTCGCATCGGCGACAGCCAGCGGAGTGCCGTCAATGGCGTACTGGACAAAGTCCGGGACCATCCGGATCGCGTTGTCCTGGTCGAGATGGTGGCTGGCTTGAAGCGCACAGTAGCCACCGCTCTTGGCAAGAGCATGACCCAGTGCGGTCGTGACGAAGTCTTCGAAGACCCTGGCCATATCCACGAGGAAGCCGTGCACAGTCACCGTACCCGGACGATGTTCTACGGACGCAGCGCGCAACACTAGCTCGGCCAAGCGCAACGCCTTGTGATAGCGGGCGTTCAGCCGGGACGGATGCCAGGACGGCAGCGATGCGCCGCGCCCGATCGGAGTGATCTCCGCCAGCCGGACACGCAGGCGGAGAATCTGGCCGCGCACATCGCGGGTGACACCGGGCAACCGGAGCAGCACGTCGGAGGCGGTGCGCAGCAGGCGATTCTCGGCGATATCCGCAGTGTAGTCGTCATGGGCAACCTCCAGCGGGATGAGCCGCCCATGATGCCTGCGAATCTGTTCCGCCTCGCGGACTCGTCCGCGCATGATGAGGGCGGTGTCCTCGAATAGGCGGTATCCCTTCAGCAGTCCTCGCCGGATTGCTTCGTCCGCCTGGAGCACAAAGAGCCGGGCCAGCGCGGGCAGCAACTCCTCATCCTTGTCCACCTGCACATGCTCAGGACGCCAGTATCGTCGGCCTCGGCTGTAGCCAAGCAAGAACAGCAGCCGCGCGACTGGAATCTTCGGCGCGATCCGAAGGGTGATCACATCGTCACCCGAAACGGGAACCGTTGCCACGCCCACGATCCCCTTGGCACGCACTCGCCAGCGCCCCTCCAGCACAGTGTCCGGCTCCGCCTCGACCAACCGCGACCGGGCAAGTGCCCGGCCAACGGCGTCGTCGAGCGACACCGACAGCGGCGTTCCGTGCTCGGTCAGTTCCAGCACGGTCATGACGGTTCCGGCTCACCCGGCCTGGACGCGACCGCGGCCCGCAGTGCGTGCAGGCCATAGCGCTGTTCGACGTTCACACCCTCGCCATAATGGTGTTCCTCCAGAAGCGGCAGGATCTTCGTGCGCCAGGTCCGTTCCAGGCCGCCGTCGCGGTAAACCGCCTTCTGCATCAGATGGGACGGGCCCACCTGGAAGTCCGGATCGGCAATGCGGGCGTTCAAGGCGTCAAGGAGGTCCGCGGGCTCGGCGTCCCGCTTCTCCCGAACGAGCCACCGACGCAGCAGACCACTGGTCGGCTCGGTCCGAGGAGACAGCTCCACGAAGGAGAAGCGGCGCCGCATAGCCGCGTCCACGAGCGCGATGGAGCGGTCGGCGGTGTTCATGGTGCCGATGACGAACAGGTTGGGTGGGAGCGCGAAATCGTCCCCAGAATAGGTGAGCCGCACCGACTTGTTGCGGTACTCCAGCAGGAAGTACAGCTCGCCGAACACCTTGGCCAGGTTCGCCCGGTTGATCTCGTCGATGATCAGGAAGTGTGGCACGTGGCGGTTGCCTTCGCGTGACGCCATGTCTGCGATTTCGCGCAGCGGACCGTCAGTGATCCGAAAGGCGACCTCGCGGGTGTTCGGGTCCTCCCGCGGGCGAAAGCCCTCGAAGAAGTCCTCGTAGGCGTAGGAAGGGTGAAACTGCACGAGCTTCACTTGCTCGGGACCACCGCCCAGAAACTCGGCGAGCTTGAGCGCGAGATAGGTCTTGCCCGTTCCGGGCGGTCCGTAAAAGATAAGTTGACGGTCATCCCAGAGCAGGTCACGGACTTCCTTCGCCCAGGCCAGGTCGTGGATCAGAAGGTCGGCGGCGAGTTCGGCGGTGGGCTCGGGAAGCTCCAGCTCGCGGCGCGCCACGAGCGCGGCGGCCTCAACGCTGGCATCGCCGTCAGAGTCCACGGCCTCTTCGAGTTCCTCGGCACTGCGACCGAGTCCGGCGACCAAGCCCGCGACCGCGGTGAGGTCGACCACGTCGTGCTGGATGGACAGCTTTTGTTGGAGTTCTTCAGGAAGGTCGTTGAACTTGGAGCCGACACTCGTCCACTCGACAGGTCGCCGTAGGTTCGATCGGCCACCGTCGGATGCGATCTGGCTGACATCACCGGTGATCTCACCGACATAGAGCATCCCTGTGGAGATCGTGCAAACGGTGTCACCAGGCTTCATCCGCGACAGGAAGGCGTGAAGTTCATCAACCATCCGGAGGCGCTGGTTGTAAGAGAGGGTGGACTCGTAGTCCTCCTCGACCCAGGTGCGCAACCTGTCTTTGCTGATGCCTTGCTCGACGCCCTTGCGCAAGTGCGAAGCGGGCACACTCACCCGGCCCTCCGGCAGCCAGAGGCGCTGGACAAGATCGACCCCGGACACATTGGAGCCGCGCACCAACCATGTTCGGTTCGGTCCGCTGGCGGGGACTTCAAGGAAGTCGGCGAGTGGCCTACCGTCGGGGGATTTCCACTCAGCCCACCCGTTGGCGTTGCGGCCGAGCAGGATCTCAGCCGCGGCCGACGGCGAATTACAGATGATGTCCTCGGTGGTTTCCAGGCAGCCAGGCCAGGTGGGTGACTCCGCGATGCGACCTTCTTCAATCAAGCGTTGACGGAATCTGTATGAGGACGGCATCCGGAGCGGGAAGGAGGGCACCACGTCGGAGCGGGCGGGTGATCCGGAGCTTACGAGGAACGTTCGACTGCCGTTAGTGCCCACCTCGTCGAGCAGTCGTCCGTGGGCGATGGGGCCGCCGTGGGGCAAACGGAGCCGGAACTCGGGATAGGGCATCAGGTCCCCCTGGGTTGGGTGCTGCTGGGATCGGCGGGGTGGCGGGGACCGTGGCCAGGGAGTGGGGTGAGCGTGGAGGTGTAGTTCTCCCCGTCGATCAGCGGGGTGGTGAGGCTGAGTCCAGCCTCGGCCATGCGGTCGTACTCGGCAAGGATCAGGTCCTTGGTCCGGTAGGTGCCGTACTTGGCGATTTCGTTGTTCTTGAGGCCACCGGTTTCGGACTGAAAGGTTTCAAGGATGTAGTCCACGTCTGGGCGATCGATGCCGTAGAGGTGGAAGAAGTAAGCGTCCAACTCGGCACGCATCTGCGTTCGGCGATCCTCATCCCATCGGAAGGGTGGGCTGTCGTCGCCGAGGTCTCGGGCGAGGCCAGCCATGTCGTAGGCGGTGTAGACGAGTTCCAGGACTCGCGGGGTTATGAAGGAAGTGTGTGGATCCATCGTTTTGGGATGTGGGACCGGAAGCTGCTTCCAGGTCATCAGCGCCATATGGATTCCACCCACCTTCTGACGGCTCACGAAGTCGAACACCATTGAGCTCTGCGCAGCTATGAGCGCGGCAACCAACTCGGGAGCAACACTCGGCAGCATAAGAGGAAGCGTGTGGCCGACCGCAGTGCGGGGAAAGAAGGCAGGGATGGCGGTGCGCTCGTTGGTCGACGAGGTCACATCACACCAGCCGCACAGCCAGTCCCTTTCCCAGCGGGCTTCAGCCAATCGCGCTTCGACACCCGACACGTCCCGATCTTTTCCGTTCCGACGGGTAGCGATGGTCCCACTCGCCCTGATCCAGTGGAGCGGCTGCGCAAGTCGGTCAGGCGCCTGCAGCTCCTCGATTTTCAGGTATCGAGGCTGATTCTGACGATTGACGGCCGTTTCACTCTTGACTACATCCGCAGCGCGATGATTGAAGAAGTCGATCATCTTGGCCTCGTATAGCGGCAGCATTCGCAAATCTCCTCGGAAGTAAATATTTCCTTCTAGAGACCAGCCTTCGTTGTTCAACTGTTCACACGTACGGAATAGATCGGAGTCGTCCGTCATATCGAAAAGGCGCTTAAATCGAATACCCCACGGGTTTCCGCTCCTCTCCGACTCATTCCACAGTACAGGTAGACGCGAATGGATTGCTGTGGTGAGGTCCGCATCCCGCCGGACGCGGAATACGGGCAGATTGCCGGTGTTCGGGTTGATACGGGCGATCTCCTCGGCGCTGAGTGCGAAGATTCGCTCGGGGTCTTCGAGGTCGTCGGTGTCCTGGAGGAAGAAAGCGAACTTGGCCGCCTGTTCACGCAGACCGGTACCAACCAGCGACAACAGGCAGAACTTGTAACTGGCGTGAACGCCGAGAAACAGCGGCTTGCGGTTCTCGAAATCGAACAGGGCCGAGATGCTGCCACGTCGGGTCAGGTCGGCGAACAAGTGCTGCGCCCCAGCACCGGTGGCGATGGCAGTCGGGATGATGCAGCCGACACGACCACTCGGCATGACGATTGTCGCAAAGCGTTCCGCGAAGAGTTGGTCGGTCTGAAGAGAGTTGACCCCCTTGATTGTCAGACCCTTGCCACACAACGGAAAAGCCCCGGAGCTTCCGGCGAAGAGGAAAGTCGACTTCTGCTTCCGCCGCTCAGCCTGGTAGTGATGGGCGGCGTCGGGGTTCTCCGCCGCCCACTTGGCGATTCGGGTTCGGCGCGCGGTGCCGGAGATTCCCGCGATCGAGGGTTCGACGACGCTGAAGTACTTCTTGTCCTCGAAGTCCACCTTGTCCCATGGAGGGTTTCCTAGTACACACGAGAAACCTCCCGTCCAGCCGGTGCGCGAGTCCACCCCTGAGCCACCCTCGGGCACAACGAAGACGTCGGGAAACTCCAGGTGCCAATGAAAGAACCGGTACTGCTCGCGCAGCCGCACGATCTCGTCATGGGTCTGCTGAGAGGCAGCCGATTGCTCGGGGTCTTGCAGCTTCTCGAAGACGGCATGAGTGACCGCAGGCGGGTCTGCTTTGGTCTTGCGCCACATGAATGCCGCGCACCACGCGTCCGCGACATGGCGGGCCATGGAATACTCCTTCGAGTTCTCCCATTTCTCGTACTCGGACGCCTGCCTGCGAACCTGCGCCAGCGTGTCGGATGGAGCGCTGGTGATACCCCGGACTTCAGCACCGAACACGGTGTTCGCAACTTTTATCGTGACTTCCACATCGAAAAGCAAGCCCTGACGAGCGCGCTGCTGTTGATTCTCGTTGCCGAGGAACTTCGCATAGGTCTCGTCATCGCCTTCGACGGGTTTGAACGCCGAGTTGGGGATGCCGTCCCGCAACAACGCGGGAGTCGCGCCGATGAGGCCGTTGCCGTGCTTGACGTGGGCGTCGAGGAAGCTCAGTGGCTTGCCTGGTTCCAGGGCTTCCAACCAGAGTGCGAGCCGAGCGAGTTCGACGGCCATGGGGTTGAGGTCGACGCCGTAGATACAGCGGGCGATGACTTCCCGGAGCGCATGCCGAACCGCCGCCACGGTCGGTTCCGGGTTGCGCTCCCGGACCGCGGCGACCCGCTTGGCTATGCGACGGGCAGCCGCAACGAGGAAGTGCCCTGATCCGCAGGCAGGGTCGCAGACGGTCAGCGACAGCAGTTCGCCGACGATGTGATCGGCGGCGTCCACCGCGCCCGCCGCCGTCGCCTTCTGCTCGCCGCGCTTCTGCGCGTCGTCGATGACCGGATCGAGGCTGGAATCCAGCAGAGTCTCGATCAACGACCTGGGCGTGTAGTACGAACCAGTCTTCTTCCGGTCGTTGCCCGCGCGGTTGACCAGCTCGAACGTGCTGTCCACAGCGCTGTGCTTGGGCACCAGTTCCAGCAGGGACTCGTAGATGGATCCGAGTTCTTCCGCCCCCATGTTGCGGTAGTCGACTGGACGCCAACGCCGGTCGTCGCGGACACGGGACAGGTGCCTGACGGCCTCCAGCAGGTCTGTGTTCGCCAGCGAAAGCCCGCGCAGCGGGGCATCGGCATCGCTGTCATCGAAGATTCCGCCCAAACCGGGCAGCGCCAGTTCCGGTCGTCCGTCGACATCCCCGAGCGCGTCCAGGACGATCCGGACGGCCTGGTACAGATCTGTGTGCGCGGTGCCTCTGCGCCTACTCGCCTGGCGGCGAAGACGAACCGAGGAAAAATACGTCTCGTACCGCTTCCGAGCTTTGTCCGGAGCCTTCGGCGGATGGAGCGCGTTCCGCTCCTCAGCGACGAACAGGAAGATCAAGCGGTAGACAAGCCGCAGGAGCGCCGCGTGGTAGGTGTGCACGTCAAGGTTCCTGCGCAACTCGACGTTGTCAGGATGCCTGAGAAAGCCCGTTCCCAGCGTCGTGATCGCCTTCTGCACGCCATCGCGAAGCTGGTCGAGCGCCCGTGTGCCCGAAGCGATCGCTTCGACGCGCCACTTCTCCAGCCAGCACGCCGACGGCGGCGCATCCTCCGCGACCGTGAACCGTGTGACGTGCAGCAGCCGGTACAGCAGCACGAACTCGCTGAACAACTCGCCGTCGAAGATCGCTTCCAGGTCGAACTCGACATACGACGCGGTCGCCAGAGCGCTGGAGTCGCGCAACAGCCGCAACTGGCGGCCATTGGTGAGCACACCCCACAGGTGGGCGTCCGTCCTGTTCAGACACTCCTGCACCAGCGATTGCGGCGGCACCGTGCCCGGCCCGCCCGGCCGCTTGTCCAACGACGCGTGCCACGCGGTCAGATGCACCGGGACGTGGTTCCAGCGATGGCTGATCGCGAACGTCTTGCTGTCGTCATCAGACCTGATGCCCGACACGCCAAGCACGGTCAGCTCACCGAAGCCCAACTCGGTGAACAGCGGGCCCAGCCACTGCGTGGTCGCGAGCCCGGTCGGATCAGTCGGGGTCTCCGCCTCCGGCGCGGCGGGCAGTCGCTCCCGCAGTTCACGCCAGGCTGACCGCAGATAGTCCCAATGTCGTTCCGCGTCGTCGCGCACCGAGCGTGCGCCGATAACCCGGTAATCAGCAGGCAGACAACCCCGCACGTCCTTGCCCTCGGAGATGCGCACCAGCATGTCGGCTGGAAGCAGGCCGCCGATCGTGTGGACAGCGGAGAAGATCTGGTTGCGAGCGATGGCGGACATCAGGCGGCTCCCCCCGAAACCGGCAGGTACACGTAGGCGCCGAGGATGTCGGCGGGCTTCTGCGCGGTCACGTTCACTCCGCGGATGATCTCGCCCGACGCACTGCGCACCCGACGATGACTTTCCAGCAGTTCGGCGGCGAGCCGGTCGCCGTAGGCCTCCAGATGCGGGTTCGCCGAGTCGAGGTCATCCAGGACGCGCCGCATGGTGCGTTCTCCGAAGGACCGGTCCGTGTTCTCATCGGCGGTCAGCTCCAACAGCCCCAAGGAATCTTCAGCGGACAACCAGGTCGCGGTAGACGGCGATCCCTGGAACGCCAGCAACCGGGCATCCTCGGCGACCAGCTGCCGTTCTCCGGTCCGAGACGGCAGCGCCAAGTGAAACCGGAAGCGCACCAGCAACAGCGTCGTGCGGCTCTCGACACCTCTTGTCCGGATGACGCCGCAGCGTCGGGCGGGCCGCGGACCATGGACCTTGCCATCGAGCGCGGCGTTGAGCACATATCCCGCGAGCGCGCTCACCACAGGATCAGTGCGGACCAGAGCAGCCTCACCACGCGCCACAGCGGCCGTCGCACGGAACGGAATCGGGCGGCCTGCCTCCACCACGTCGCCGCCGAGCACTGGCGCGATGACGTCGCGGAGCCCAGCAGGAGTTCCACTCATATCCGCGGTGAGTCCGCCTGAGCCGTCATCGCGCAGGATGGCCTCCAGACCGGACAATGCCTGCTGGACGAAGCCGCGAACCTCACCTGTGCGCCCCAGGGTCTCCCGGATGGCAGCCACCTCCCGGGCGACCTCCTCGGGGTGGATGGCGCGCTGGGCGAACCGCGAGCGAGACGTCTTTTCCCGCTCGGCGGCCGACTTCCACTCCGTCTCCAGGTCCGCGGCCTTGTCCTGGACGATCGTGTCCATGTCGAACAAGCCCGCCTGCTCGGGCTTGCTGCTGCGCATGAGCAGCCACTCGACAATCGCGTCGGTCACACCGGTCGAGGCCGCGTCGGGCACGGACACCGAGATACCGAGGTCCTTGCGGATTTGCCGGTGCTTCTTGATGAGAACTTCGAGAACCTTGCCGTCGATGCCGTTGTCACTGCCGTACAGCGTGATGACTTTGACGACGTCCGTCTTCTGCCCGTAGCGGTCGACGCGGCCCTCCCGCTGGTCATGGCGGGTCGGATTCCAGGCGAGGTCGTAGTGGATCACCGCGTCGAAGTGGTGTTGGAGGTTCACGCCCTCCGACAGGCAATCCGTCGCCACCAGCACCCGGCTGGCCTTGGCGCCCGCTTCCTCGGCCAGATCCTCGATGCGCTGCAGACGCTGCTGCGGGGCGAGCGTCCCTGTCACGGCGCGCACGACTGCCTTGCCACCAAGCGCCTTCCCGAGGTGCTCGGCGACGTACTCCGCAGTGGGGATGTACCGGCAGAAGACGATCGGGTGAAAGCCCTTCTTGAGCAGAGCCTTGACGTGCTTGGCCAACTCGGCCAGCTTCCGGTCCTCGGTCGGCCCCTCCAGCTTTTGCGCGCGGTCGGCCAGTTCGGCCAGCCGGGCGCCCGCCTGCTCAGTCGCCGCGCCGGGAGCGACATCAAGTCCCTCCAGCATGTCACTGTCCGAGGCGTCGCTGGTCAGCGGCGCGCCCAACCGGTCGGCTTCCTCCGCGGTGGCGGCCAACGCCGCCGCAGACCGGGTGCGCAAGGTCTGCGCGGCGGCACGCGGTGAGGAGACCAGCGACCGAAGCAGCGCGATCGCCGACCACCACGCGATCCGCGCCTCCCGCTTGCCCTGTTCACCGGCCGCGGCCACGCGATCGCCCGCGAAGGCGATGGCGTCGTCAAGCAACGCGCGGTACGCGGGAGAGAGCTTGTAGGTCTCGTCCTTGAACTCGCGGTCAGCGGGAAACGTGGTCTCCTCGCGCAGGCTGTCGTCGGCCACTCCATCGGCCGCGGTGAGGAATTGGCGAACGTCGGCGCGCTTTCGCTGCACGAAGTGCGCGGCGAGCATCCTGCGGCCCCGGTCCGAATCGAGGTCGACCAAGGCGAGATCAGGCGAGATCAGGCCGAGCAGGGCGCGAAAGGCACTTTCCTTGCCACTGTGCGGTGTCGCGGTCACCAGCAGCAGGTGGCGTTCGGCATCGGCGGCGATCCGTTGCAGCAGTTCGTAGCGCAGCTGGTTCTGGGCCGAAACGCTGTCGTCGGCCGCCACGCAAGTGTGCGCCTCGTCCACGATGACCAGATCGGGACAGTGCCGCACGAAGTCGTCGCGGTGGCGGGTGGACTTGATGAAGTCGGTGGACACCACCACATTCGGGTGCCTGTCGAACAGGGACTGTCCCAGGTCTAGCCCGCGCTCCAGCTTGGACACCGTGGACGCCAGGACCAGTTCCGCGTCGATGCCGAACTTGACGCGCAGCTCCTCCTGCCACTGCTCGGCCAGCGCGGGCGAGCACAGCACGGCCAGCCCGCGCGCGCTGCCTTGCGCCAGGAGCTCGCCGGCGATGAGCCCCGCTTCGATGGTCTTGCCGATGCCGACATCGTCCGAGATCAGGATGCGCACGATGCGCTGGCGCAGGGCCATCATCAGTGGGACGAGCTGGTACGCCCTGGGCTCGACGGCGATACCGGCGAGCGAGCGGAACGGGCCCGCACCCGATCGGAAGCCGATGCGCAGAGCGGAGCGGAGCAGGCCCGCGGCCAGCGCGTCGCCGAGATCGGCGGACTCCGGCTTGGGGAACTCCGCGCTGCGGACTTCCTCGAAAGCCGGGAAGACAGCCGCGAGGTCGTCAGCTCCGCCGCCCAAGGGACGGAGCACGAGCATGTCGTCGGCGCTGTCCGGCAGCACGATCCAGTCCCGTCCGCGCGCGGAAACGAGCGAGCCAGCGGTGAAGGTCGTCATTGGTGTCGGTCTCTTCCCTCGTCAGGCGCCCACGCCGGGCCCGAAGTAGTGCTGGAACTCCCCGACGACAGCCGACCAGTCGGCGTCGTGACGGAACCGCACCACGTCCCAGCCCTTGTCGAGCAGACGATTCTCCGCGTCGCGGTCGCGTTCGGCGACCACGGCGTGATCATGGACTGGGCCGTCGACGAAGACCGCGACATTGGCTCCCCGGGTCCGGTAGATGTAGTCGGGTCGGGCCAGTGCCTCGGGAATGAACGTCTGCGCCTCGTCTGGCAGGCGGAGGCCGCGTTCCTTGAGCCAGGTGACAAACGTGCCCTCCAACTTGGAGTCAGACTGGCCGATCAACCGCGTCATCTGCTCAGACCGGGTTTCGCCGCGGCCGGTGGTGACAGTCCGCGCGTCCGCGAAACGGCGCAGCAGGTCACGAATCGAGTGACGGTCGATCGCGCCGTGGTTGAGCTGGTTTCCATAGGTGAGCAGACATTCATAGCAGCCCCGCGCGCAAGGCCGGTCGGGGTGCTGGCCACCCCGGTCGGTTCCGTCCGGCTCAAAGTGGCAGATGTTCAGGGCGGTCTTCGCGGCCTCCCGCAGCGCGTCCGGCTCAGACTGCAGCAGTCGAAGCACGCCTGCCCCGCCCTCGGCTGCTTCCGTGAACAGCATCCGGTCGCGTGGGCCGTCGTCCGGTGGAAGCAGCTCACTGGTCAGCTCGGAGTCCTCCAGTTCGAAGGCCGCCTCGATGCCGCGTTCCAGCGCGTACATGAGGGTCAGCGCCACATCCGCGACCAGCGGCTGAGCCAGGGTGAGCACCAAGATGTTGCGGCGGTCCTCGACATACGGGATCACCCGCTTGCGGCGGCGCTTCTCGTTTCCGTCGGCATCGACGACCGGCATCTCGCCAGAGTCCCCGGACGCCTCGGCGGCGTCCCGCTCGTTGAGCCAGCGGCCGTCGGCGGGATCGAGCCAGAAGCCGTCGGGTTCGTCGTCCTTGGCCCGCAGCCTGCCAACGTTGGTGATGCGCACAGTGGCGGAATCGCCATAGGTCACTGCCCCCAGCGGGCCCTCGTCGTCGGACACCGCGCCGTCACGGCGCCCCGGGCGGGCGCCGTGGTCGTGAAAGCGGTACGAGGTGACGAGGCGGAACCCCGCTCGCCTGCGCTCCTCCTCATCCGAGGAAATCCGTTCGCGTCGCTTTGTGTAGACGGTGTGCAGGTGGAGCAGACCATGAGTCGTCGCGGTGATCCGTTCGCCGCACATCTCGCACTTGTCCGCGTTCACCTGGATGTCGTGGTGATAGCCGCAGGACGCGCAACGCTTGGCGCTGGTGGTGACGACGTCGCCGGTGGCGTCCGGCGGCAATTGGATGCGGGTTACCTGGTAACGGGCGCCCTCGTGGTAGATCAGCGCGCCCGGCCCGAACTCGCGGATCGCCAGAAACCGCGGACGCTGCAGGTAGTCCCCGTCGCCGAAGCGGCGGCCGGTCGACGGAATGTACGCCGCGAGCGGCAACCTGGGGAACGAGTATCCGGGCAAAAAGCCCTCACTCGCCAGGTATCGGTACGGGTTAAAGTCGGAGAGCACCGACTTGCTGTCCGTGCTCTCGTTCTTGAGGAGGTTGAGCTGCGTCTCCGCCTCCCGCCGTCGCCCGACGGCAATCTTGCGGTCTCGCTCGGACAGGGTGTGATCGAGGACCCTGCGGTTTTGTTCAGCCTGGTCGACCAGGGCGGCCTTGAACAGGTCGCGCCACCGGTCGAAGCCGCGGTCGAACTGCGCCCCGGCGGCGCGGACGGTGTCCTCGATCCACCCGTCGTACCACCACGTGGTGTCGGCGAAAGCGGGCAACAGCTCCGAGAGCACCGCTCGGGCAGCTGCCGCGGCGCGGTGCGGGGCATCCGGATCGGCCAGGCCCGCGGCGATGTGGTCGTGCAGCGGCAGCGGCGGGTTCGGCACCCGGGCGTCTTCGTCATATCCGACGTCGATCGTCGCCGGGATGCTCCAGCCCAGCTTGAGCCCGGACTCGGCCAGCCAAATGGCTTGGACGTGCGAACGCACCAAGTCTTCGTTCGCCAAGTCGAGACGCGGCGGCGCCACGGCTCCGGCGACCATGCGGTCCGAACGCCGGAAATAGTACTGGTCGTGGCTGTTGCCGGTGGCGCAGTAGGTGGTGACGAGCGCGGGCTGGCCCGACCGGCCCGCCCGGCCGCTGCGCTGGGCGTAGTTGGCGGGGGTGGGCGGCACATTGCGCATCATGACCGCGTTGAGCTCGGAGATGTCGACACCGAGCTCCATTGTCGGCGAGCAGTAGAGCAACTTGAGTTCGCCCTTGCGGAAAGCGTCCTCCCGGCGCTCACGTTCCTCCGGGGCGACCTGGGCAGTGTGCTCCCGCGCCGCCAAGCCCGCGAGAACGCCCGCAGCTCCTCGGTAGAGGTCGCGGAAGAAGGTGTTGACCCTGGGGCCGTCGCCGCTGGCGTAGGTGCGAGTCAGTGGGTCGTGCGTCCCGGTCTCGCCGGTCCCGGCCCGCCAGACGATCGCCTTGGCTGACAGACGGTAGCCGGTGATGGTCGAGCCCACCTTGCGCTGGAAGCGTCCCGAGCGCTGGGGTGTGACCTCACACTTCTGCACCAGGCCCGCGGTGGCCAGCACCGCGAGCAGATCACTGATGATCTGCTGGGCGTCGTCGACGGTCAACCCCGCGAAATGCACCCGCCTGAGGTACTTCCCGAACTTGCCGCGGCCGGACAGGAACAGGCCGGAGCGGTCCATTCCGGGCTTGGAGCCGCGGGGGTAGACGGTTCCCACCTGGGGGCGATCGCTCGGCGACAGCACCCAGGGGTCGATGAGGCGTTCCTCGCTGGCGCGCTGCAGATTCTCGAAATCGTCCCGGAAATGCTGCACATCGATAGCCAGGGCGCGGCGCATCTCGTCGAGCAGCGCCCGGATGATCTCAGCGCGCCTGCCCGGCTCGGCGGCGCGGAGGCTCGCCTGGGTTCCCGACCATCGCTCGTCCTGGCCCGCCAGCCAGTCCAGGTCCTCGTAGTGGATCTCCAGCAGGCCGGTCTGCTCCAGGTTGGGCATGGTGATCCGCCAACCGCGCTGCAGGTCGAGGTAGAGCCGGAAAGCGATGACGTCGCGCATCGTCTTGGCCGCGTTGCGAACCAGCGTCGGAGCTTGGTCGGCGGAGCCGGTGTAGTCGGCCACCTCCAGACCCAACGCGTCCGCCACCCGGGACGCCAACTCCTCGTGGCGTACGCCGTCGTCGCCCGCGTCCAGCACAGCACGGTACAGCGCGCCGCGCAGCTGGGTGATCTGCACGAAGTCGTTGAAGTGGCCTGCCTGCAGGGAGGCGTCCTGCCGGTTGTCGACGAAAGTCAGGAGCTTGCGGGCCTTCTTGTCGAGCGCGTCGGCAGGAACGGCCTTGAGTGAACGCACGATCGAGGCCGACACGAGCGAGGTGGCCGAGGACCGGCCCTCCTGGTCGAGGGTGGCGAGTTTGGCGAAGTCCTTGCCGCGCGTCTGCTCATAGCTGACGCCGCAATGCATGCAGAACAAGAACGGCGCGGGAATGAACGCGGCGCGGAAGTCACCCAGGCCCTCAAAGCCGTATGGGTCCACGGTGACAGCGACGGGAAGCCTCTTACGGTACGAGTCGCGCACGACCTCGTAACCGTGGTCGTCGATCTCCAGCCACGACTCGGGCAGTCGGCGGTCGGCGATCGCTTCCTCGGGCGTGCGCGGCCAGGGGCGGGCGGGGTCGATGTAGAGATAGCCGTCGCCTGCCCGCCCGCCGGTGGCAGCGGTGTCCCGACGCGGCTCGTAGCGAAACCCGCCGTCCGTCTCCTTGCGCCACACGGTCAGGTACTCCTGCCCGCATTCTCGGCAGAACGCGAGCGGCAGGAGGATTTTGCCGTCCGAGCCGGGCTGCACCCGCTGGTAGTCCCGGGTCAGGTGACGGGTCAGCTTGTCCTCAACGGTCACGTAGACGGTGTCGCCCTTGGACAGGAACTGGTGCAGCCGGAAAGCGAACAGGGGTCGCTCGGTGACCGGATGTCGGGCTTCTGACCCCGCTTTGAGCGTGCCGCGAATCGCAGCGGCGCAGGTGTCCTCGGGGAGCCCGCTCTGTCCGGCCAACTCAGCCGCCGCTGCCTCGATCATGGCGGGCTTCTGCCGCACAAGACGTCCCTTCGGGTCCATGCGGAGGCCGAAGCGGGTCTCGATCCAGCGGGCAAGCGGGTCTGCGACCAGATCCGCGTAGGCCCGCGGTGCTCCAAGTGCCCGGAGCCGCTCGACCGGCACGGTCTCCGGGGGCTCCTCAGTGGCCCGTACTAGCGTCTCGCCGATGACGTTCTCCGGGCGCACCGGCTGCCCGAACAGCGTTCCCGCGACGGCGGCGACGACCTCCCGCTGCGCTTCGAAGGCGCCCTCGCTGGACATCGTGGCCGAAGTGCCCACGCACTGCAGCCGGTCGGCCTGGCAGGCTTCGCGCACCCGGCGAATGAGCAGCGCGACGTCCGCGCCCTGCCGTCCACGATAGGTGTGCAGTTCGTCGAAGACGAGGAACTCCAGGCCCTTGGCCATGTTGATCAGGGAGCGTCGCTCTTCTGGCCGGGTGAGCATCAGTTCCAGCATCACATAGTTCGTGAGCAAGATATCCGGCGGGTTGTTGCGGATATCCTTGCGGCGCTCGTCGCTTTCCTGGCCGGTGTACCGGGCATAGGTCACCGGCTCGCGGCCCTTGCCGTAGCCGTCAAGCAGGTATTTGTCTAGCTCCTTGAGTTGGCTGTTGGCGAGGGCGTTCATCGGGTAGACGATGATCGCCCGCACGCGAGCGTCCGTCGGGCCTTCGTTCTCGCGTGCCCGGAGAACCCGATCGACGATCGGCACGATGTAGGACAGCGACTTGCCCGAGCCTGTGCCTGTTGTGAGGACGTAAGACTCGCCGGACTTGGCGACATCGATGGCGTCACGTTGGTGGCGGTGGAGGGTGAGGGGGCGACCGTCGCAGACGGTGCCCCCCTCAGTCTTGCGCGCTTGGAAGATGCGAGCGCACTCATGATGCAACAGTCCCTCGTTGGCCAACTCCAGCACGGTCCCGCCGGAGGCGAAGAACGGGTTCAACGACAACCACGGATTGGGCCACTGCGACTTGGAGTCCAGATCGTCCTCGACGAACGCCGCGATCCGGTCGTCCCGAATGATCGTGCCGCCCTCGGTGAACGCCCGATAATCCTCGATAAGCTTGTGATGGACACCGAAGACGTCCATGCCGGAGCCTGCCGGGCGCGCTGCGGGAGCGGTGCCGACGGGAGGCGCATCGGGTGTGACGGCGAGCCGGGTCACCGGGTTCAAGTCGTCCCATCCGTCGACAGTTTCCGTCCCCACGACCAGCGGAAGCAGCGCCGCACGGACGGCGACGGCATCCGCCGGGCGATCAGCCGGGTCCTTCTCCAGGAGTCGCTCGACCAGGCGGACCATGTCCCCCGGCACGTCCGACCGCAGGAGCCGGATCGGTGGGACCGGTTCCTTGAGGTGCTTCTGCCCGAGGGAGTGCCTGGACTCGCTGTGGAAAGGAGGGACACCAGTGAGCAGCTCGTACAGCACGCACCCCAGGGCGTAGAGATCGGCCGCGTGCGCCACATTCGAGGCGAGAAACTGTTCGGGGGCCATGTAGCGGGCGGTGCCGACCGTGACTCCACTGCTCGTGACCTTGCCGTTCTCGATGTCGTCGACAATCCGTCCCATGCCGAAGTCGAGCACCTTCACGGTCCCGGCCTGGACCAGCATCACATTGGACGGCTTGAGGTCACGGTGGATGACACCCGCCCTGTGCGCGGCCGCCAAGCCGTCGGCGATCTGGGCGCCCAGAGCCGCGACCCAGGAAATCGGCAGCTGCGGGTGCTCGGCCACGAGGTCACGCAGAGATCGCCCGTCGAGGTACTCCATCGCCAAGTAGGGGGACCCCGAGGCGTCGATTCCACCGTCAACCGTACTGGGGAGGTTCGGGTGGTCGAGCTTGCGCATGATCCGCACTTCGCGGTTGAACCGTTCGACGGTCTTCGACGCCGCCATGAAATCGCTGTCCGCGCCGATCCGGCTACGCAGGATTCGCTTGACGGCGACCACGCCGCCCCCTTCCCCCGCGTTCAGGTCAGCAGCGCGGTAGACCTCGCCCATGTTGCCCTTGCCGATGGGATCCAGCAGCCGAAACCGACCCACCACGACATCATCGCCCGCTGACACCCCTCGTCCTCCCCATCCACCGACCGACCGGTTCCGCAGTTGGGCTGCTTGGACATCGCCAACCCCTGCGAGCAACACCGTACACGAGCTCGATACACTCGAAAAAAAGCATCTGTTGACACAGTCAACACAAACGGTGTGGCTGTGCTCCCGAGGAGCCTCGTCGGCCTAGCTCACACCGTGTGCCGCTACCGATATGACCTACTCCCGAGCGTGTCGCGACTGCCCAACGCCGCTTCAGTGGCGGATCGCGGGGCCAAGGCGATCGCGAGCTGCGCGGGATCGCAGCCCACTCGTTTCGCAAGATCTACGACCGGCCTCGGCACCGGATGAAGCGGATGGCGGTCGCGGGTAGGCGGCAAGCCTTCGTCACCACCGAACATCGTCACCGGAGTGCTCGCGGGCCCCATCTGGTAGACCCGCCATTGGCGCCCGACAGACTCAGCGATGGCAATACGATCTCCAGCCCGGAGTATGGCTGTCGCCTTCGTGGCGTTGCGAGCGAGGACAGCGCAGGGAGAACCTGCCACGTTCGCAGCGGTTGCCGCAGCCCTGCGCGGATTCCTGAACTCGCCGTCGACCATCCACACTCCGTCCCGCCGGAGCGCGGGAATGCCCTGCTCCGCGAACCTCCGCCGGAGCACAGCGGTCGGATCGTCCTCCGCATCGGTGGTGAACTCGACCAGTGCCTGGAACTCAGCCGTCCCCACCATCCGACCGTTTGGAGCGTCGGCTGTGCCCAGGTAGTCGGCAACCACCGCGGCGTCGGCGAACGGGATCACCGCGCGGGTGTGCTCCCAGGCCACCGTTGTCACCCGGTCGCGCGCGCTCGTCCCGTTGAGAATGGTGTCCTGAGTGAGCAACGCCGTGCCAAGCGCGCACAAGGCGACCACGACCTCCAGAGCATGACCGGGATACGCCTGATGCTCGGCCTCCGAGGGCGGCAAGACTGCCAACACGTCGGCAAGCTGGTCACGCCATTCCTCGCGGTCCTCCCAGACACCTCCAGCGAGCAGGTTGACGAACAGCTTGGCCACCGCAGCGCGCAGGGCAAGCGGCGACGGTTTGCCGTGGACGGCCCGGCTGAGTCTGCCCGCCAACCGCCGCCAACGACTGTGGTGAGCCTCGGGCACCGGATGGATGTCGGTCCGATCCACCTCAACCCCGCCAAGTTCCTCAGCCGCGGCGTCGGCCTCTTCGACAGGCTCCGCCTCGAATTCCCGCGTCGACCCGATAGACCACTCAGCCTCCCCGTCGGACATCGACACTCGCCAGAGTCCTGGGAAGACCCAGGAGGCCAGCGAAGGCCCTAGCAATGTCTCGGTGTCGCGGACCCACGCTCCGTACCGGTCGTCTTGGCCCTCGTTGCTCGTTCGGGTCCCAGTTGTCGTCGAATCGGGCAGCTGGTGCCCGGCGAGGTCGGTGATCAGCTGCTCCAAGTCACGCTCGAAACGACTGGCCAAGAGCGGATCGGTGAACAGCTCGTTCGGCGGATAGTCCCGGCTCACCCGGGGCGTCGAATCGTCTCGGGCGGCACAGCGTGCCGTGTCGGTCAGGAACACGACGGCGGAGACGGTCAAGGCGGCGGGATCACCGGTCACGGCGCGCACCGCTCGACCGAGAGGATCGGGGATGGCGAACTCGACAACACTGACCACATCAGCGCCTGCCCGCTCCAGGACATGCACGAGCTTCCAACTGCCGGGAGTGGCATCGGGCGACATCTGCACCGACACCGGTCCGGTCGCGGTTGTGCTCAATTCGACGACGACGCGGTCGGCAAGCTTGCGCGCGCCTACCACGACAAGCGACGGTCCCGCCGGTTGACCGCGAAATGCCGGGGTGGTGTCAATCCCTTGGATCCGCGTGATCGACACGGTCTCGGTGTCCGGAACGAGGGTGGTCTCGACGGGACACACGACCACCAGCTCGCAGTTCCCACCGGCCATGGTGGTGGCGAGCATGGCGGCCGCGCTCGGGTTCGCGCTGCCGACCATCGCCGATCTGGCGCCGTCGACCGACCACTCCACCAGCTTGCCGTGGCGCATCCGGTCCTCAGCCAGAAGTCGCAGGCCGATCGTCGGCACCGTGGCGGTCGCGGCGCCGAGTGCGGCACCGTCGTACTGCGCCATCGTCGGCTGGAGCGCAATAGTCAGCTCGGCGGGGACCAATCGGGCGACGATCTCCCGCACGGCCGCCGCATGCGCGTCGAAGAACGGCGCGCTGATGGCCAGCGTGTCCGTAGGCCCATTTGGCAGAACCGACACCAGCGAGTGCCGCAGGTTGCCTGCGATCCGCAGGTCGGGAAGCGACCCGTCTGGCTCATCGGGCGTCACGGCCTCGCCGATGTACCGCACGGTGTCAGCGATCCACGACGGCATGGCGACCACGTCCGGCAGGTCGCCGAGCCAGGCTCCCAAATCGCCCAGCGCGGCGGGCCCGGCGCCACGTCGTGCCCGCACAACCAGCCACAACTCGTCGTTGTGTCCCCAGCCCGCAAGGGTCGGATTGCCGGAACCGATAGCTGCCCACACGTCATCATCACCGACCAGCACGACCAGCTTGGGATGGAAAACTCCCGCGCACTGTGCGTGCCCGTGCTGATAGGCGAGTCCCGCGTGCCGGACGTCGACCGGATCGTGCACCGCTTGGCCCGCATCGGTAAGCACGGTGACACGGGCGCCGAGGCCACGGGAAAGCGCGACGAAGTGCCGCTCCAAGAAGACCAGATCAGCGGTGTACCCGGTGACCAGCGCCTCCCGCAATGGAACGCCGGTCCGCGCGGTCCACCCGCGCAGCAGCGAAAGGGGCGAGTGGAACGTCACGACGCCCGCGGCCATCAGGGCAAGTCCAGGGCTCGGCGACCACTGTCGGTGACGGCCAAGGCCGCCGCCGGGGTGGATCCGAACACCCCGACCTGCTCGGCGAGCGCGGCAAGCTGGGGAACTCGCAGGCCGACATTCGCCGTACCCTCGGCGTGCTCGGCGAAATAGCGGCCGTTGCGCTCGTGCAGCTTGCTGAACACGGTCATTCGACCATCAGCGCCGAGGATCAGCTTGCGCATCATGACCCGGCGGGATTGCGCGAGCATATCGTCCACCAACGCCCGGCCGAACTCCGCCGGGACCTGAACGGCGTGCTCGGCGCATCGCCGGTCGACCCACCGAGGATCGAGGAACTGGCCGCCTCCGCGCCCGAGGAACGTCGCACGGGCACGTCCGGTAAGTGTGCGGGCGCGGATCGCGCCGAGCAGCAGAAGCTTGATGTCGGCGCCGACGGAAGCACCGGTGGCGCGCACCAGTTCCTCGGCCTGCCGCGGGTGGCCGGCATCGTCGATCCAGTCTGGCAGTTCGTCAACGAGCGCGCGCAGAGTTGGTGCGACACCGGCAAGTTCACTGGTGACCCACTCGTGCAGGTCGCCTCGGGTAACCGTGCCGGGTTGAACGCGCACCTGATCGACGAGCCTGGCCCACAGACGGCGCCATGCCCCGACCGAGTAGTGCCGAAGCAGGACGCCCCGCCAGTCAAGTGCGTGTTCGCTGACGGCGAGGACAGGATCCGATGAGGCCGCGGGGCCGAACGCGACCACCGAGGTGAGAGCCCGCACGACATCGTGGACGCCGCTCGGATGCAGCTGGATGGCCCGGGCGACCACTCGCAACGTCGCCCGGCGAGTGCGATCGTCGGAAGTCCACTCACCCAGGTCCGGCGTGGCGCACAGGATGTCCCGGAGACGGGCGCACTCGGGCGCGGTCCGGGAATCGAAGGCGAGGGCGGCATCGAGGTCGATGTTACTGACCGGCCCTTCGATCGCGATCTCGAACACCGGACGGAAAAGATCGACAACGGCGGCCGGGCAACGATGTCTGCCAGGGCGCAACACACGATCGACAAACGATACCGTGCCGAGCGTCACACTCGGCCCGTTGTACTGATCCCAGAAACCCCACTGCCGCCGCGAGTACACCGCGTCCAGATCACGTTGTTCGCCCGCGTTGGTCAGGCCCCTGATCGCATCAAGTGCGTGCGGCCACGGTGAATCGCTCGGCACCATGGCGTAGTGCTGCTCGTACGCCATGGCCAGCGCCACCTCGGAGCGACGCAGCACACGTCTGCACGCCGCGGAGTCCAGGTCTCGCTCCGCCGCGAACGCGGCCAAAGCCCAGTACAGCGCATACCACCTGGCAAGTCGGGTCAGGCTGGACACCCCTGGGACAAGCACGCCGACAGCGGCCAACACCGGACCTTCGACCGACAGCGGGTACCGGCCACCCCGGACCTCAAGGCCGCGATCGCACCAGAGCGGTCCGTGAACCACCGACACTGAGGGCGTGCTCGTCACACTGACGTGATCGCTACCGGGGCCACCGCGTTAGCCCCATTCTGGGGAAGAGATGCTTCACACCCCAGTGCCGCGTGCTCCGACATCTGGGGAGAAGGATCAGCCGCAGTCGGACGTCTCATCACAGCAGGGCGCGTGTGGACCTGTTGTCGGACGGTCGGTCGGAGTGAAAAGTAGCGAGACCGCACACAACGGACTCGCAACGTGCAAAAATCGGACAATCACCGGACAGGAAGACAGCCGCGTGCCCGAGTCGACACCCCTCGTTCCCGCTGTCCGGTAACAATTTCCTGGGCAGCAAATCGGCGAAATAGTCTCCATTGGATGCCACAGCACCAAGGCTGCGATCAGCGGACTTGGCGGCAAAAGCCGTCGCCGCTTCGCACATGTCGCCGTGACGAGCATCGCCGGGAAAGAATCCCCGTCCGAGCGGGGGCGTTCACGGTCGGGAGTCAGCCACCCACCGGGAGAGGGTGCTCGTCGGCGAGGGGTTCGGGGGCGGACAGGCGCCAGGCCTCGTAGAGGAGTTCCAGGAGCTCGTCGGCGTCGATCTTGGGGAGGTGGACGACGACCCAGCCGAAGCCGCCCGCGGTGAACTGGACCTCGAAGACGTCGGGGCGTTCGGCGACCAGGGCGATCTGCTCGGACAGGGTCTGCTTGAGGCCGACGGTGCTCGTCCTGGGCCAGTGGTAGCCGAACCGTTTGCCGCACACGCTGAACGACGTGTAGTCCCGCGCCTTGGCGCGCTCGACCTCGGCGAGCCGGTCGACCATCCGCAGGAACTCACCACTGGACACACCCATGTGGGTCATTCTCGCCCACGCCACCGACAGTCCGGAGGCCGCCGGGCCCCGCGGCGGGGCAAGGCACGCACTGGATGCCGGATGTATTCACCAATGCGCTGACCGACCGGCCCATTCTTCCGTTGGCGAGAAATCGACCGCGACACCCCGAGGAATTCGCTCGACCGGGTGGTCGTCGGCTTTTCGGCGTGTTGCGACACGGAGGCCGTGAGATGGTCACCGCGGTGAAGTCGCATTCCACTGTCGCAAGACCGCGCGCCCTACCCGGTTCCGTCACCTGGCTGGCCGGGGCGGGCATGATCCTCTTGATCGCCTTGTACGTCTACCACGCCTGGGGAATCCGCTGGGTGCCGCTGCGCTCCGCGCTGACCGATTTCTGGTCCTATGTCGCCGCCGGGCAGGCCGTTCTCGACGGGGCTCCGCTCTATGAAGAGGGCAAGGCAGCGCTGCCGACGATCGGGGGCACGTTCAAATACACCCCGTTCGCCGCCGTGCTGTTCGTGCCGTTGGTCGGGATTCCGGTGTCGGTCGCGCCCGCCCTTGTGCTCGGCGCCAACGTCTTCGCCCTGCTCGCCGTGGTGTGGACGGGCTGGGCCATGCTCGGCCACGCCCGCGACCACGGCAGGCTCGCCGCCACCGCCGCGCTCGGCGCGCTGAGCCTGGGGCTGCAACCGGTGCTGTGGAACAACACCTGGGGCCAGGTCAACCTCATCCTCATGGCCATGGTCGTCCTCGACCTCGCCCTGCCCGACCACCACCGCGCCAAGGGCGCCCTGGTCGGCGTCGCGGCGGGCATCAAGCTTGTCCCGGGCATCTTCATCGTCTACCTGCTGCTCACCAGACGCTTCCGGGCCGCCGCGGTCTCCGCGTCGGCGGTCGCGGCGACAGTCGGCGTCGGGTTCCTGGTCCTCCCGGGCGAGTCCTGGCGGTTCTGGACCGGCAACGTCGCCGACGCCAACCGGATCGTGGGGTCCGCGTTCACCCTCGGCTCGGAGAACCAGACCCTCCGCGGCGTCATCGGCCGCGCCTTGGGCGACGCGGAGCCCCCGGCCCTGCTGTGGCTCTCGGTCGCGGGACTGGTCGCGGTGGTCGCGCTCGCGGTGGCGGTGCTTGCCAGCAGGCAGGGAAACGAACTTCTCGCCGTCGCGACAGTCGGCGTCACCGGCGTCCTGATAGCGCCGATGGGCTGGTCGCACTACTGGGTCTGGTTCGTCCCCTTCCTCGTGCTCGGCGCCCACGCCGCCTACGTCAACCGCTCCCGCCTGATGCTGGCGTCGACGGCCGCGGGCTACCTGCTGCTGTTCGCGTGGCCGATCGGCACCAACATCGGCCTCCCGTTTCCCGGCCTCCTGTTCGCCAAGGACGGCCTGCCCGACACCGCGGTGACCGCGCTGCAATCCCTGCACGTGACCGTCGGCCTGGTCTTGCTGGCCTCCGCCGCCGTCCACGTGGTCGGGCAGGCCGCCGACCGGCCACGGGACCTCGCCCCGGGCTTCGCCGCAGGCCGGGTTCTCCAATAGTCGCTAGAGGACAGACAGGTCGAGTTCGGCGAGATGGGCGGGGTCGGCGACGACGTCGATGGCGACGATCTTGCCGCCGCTGACGACGATGTCGAAGACGACGCGGGGCTCGCCGTCGGGCGCCCACATGCCCCCGACCGCTCCGTCGACCAGCGCCAACCCGACAGCGCGGGCCCGGCCGGTGAAGGCCTTGGCCACCGACGCGGCGCCGCGGACCTCGGCCGCCAGGACTGGCGCGCCCGCCGCCTGGTTCGCCGTGGCGCCCGCGACGGCCATCGGGTCGGCGCGGAGCACGACGTCCGGGGCGAGGACGGTGAGCAGGGCCGTGAAGTCGCCGTCGCGGGAGGCGGTGAGGAAGGCGTCGACCACTTCCCGCTGACGGGCCAGGTCTGCCTCCGGAGCGGAAGAGACGCCCTGGACGCGGCGGCGGGCGCGGCTGGCGAGCTGCCGGGCCGCGGCCGGTGAGCGCTCGATGATGCCCGCGATCTCGTCGAAGGGGACGGCGAACATGTCGTGCAGGACGAACGCCAGGCGCTCGGCGGGGGCCAGGGTCTCCAGGACGACCAGCAGCGCCGGGCCCACGGTGTCGGCGAGCATGGCCTGTTGTTCCGGGCCGGTCTCCGCGGCGGGTGGCTCGGGGATGTCGTCGCCGACGGGGTCTTCGCGGCGGGTCTTGCGGGTGCGGAGCATGTCCAGACACACCCGGGACACGACCGTGGTGAGCCAGCCCGCCAGGTTCCGCACGTCGTCGGTGTCGGCGCGGCACAGCCGCAGCCACGCCTCCTGGACGGCGTCCTCCGCCTCGGGGAGCGAGCCCAGCATCCGGTAGGCCACCGTGCGCAGGTGGGCGCGGTTGTCCTCGAATCGCTTGGCCAGCCAGTCGCTGTCGGTCACGGTCACATCCTTCGATCAGGTTCCGTCTTAGGGGTGACGTGCCCACCTCGACCGTTGTGACAGGACCCCGTGGCGATCCTGCCCGGGGCGCGCCTCACTATGCTCGGTCGGACCAGGGAGAGGTGCGGGGACGGTGGCGGACGAGTTGCTGCGGCTGCGGTGCCGGGGGCACCGGCAGATCCGGGCGACCCATGCCAAGACCCTCGAGTTCGCCGTCGACACCGACATCACCGGCCGGGCGACGTGCGTGGTCGGCGTCGACAGCGCGCTGGTCGGCGACCCGCCTGCCGCCCTCGCGGGCCCGGTGCTGATCACCGTCAGCGCGGGCGGCGAGACCGCGACGGTGCGCGCTCTGGCCAACTCCCGGTGGCGGCCCGGTGGCGCGGCCGTCGTGCGCCGCAGCGGCGAACGGCTGCCGAACACCCTGGCCACCGACGCCGACCTCGCCGCCGCCGACCTCCCGCGCGCGCTGGCCGCCGCCATGGCCGACCCGGCCGCGGTGGTCGACGTCGTGGTCGAGCGCGACGACCGGCCCGATCCCAGGCTGGTCCGCTACCGGGCAGGCCAGGGCCACGACGACCGGCTCGCCGCCGAATGCGCGGCCGCGGCCGCCGTCCTCGCCGAGGACCCCGCCGCCCGGTCTGTCGTCACCGCGCACGGTGGGATCGTCGGCGCGAAGGTGCCCTCCGACAGCGCACGGGTCCTGGCCGTGTCGACAACGGACACCACAGGCCCGGCTGTGCGGGCGCTGCTGGCCGACCGGCCGGTGGTCGAGGTGCTCGGCCTGCCAC
The DNA here is from genome assembly GCF_900101685.1 of Actinokineospora iranica. Lineage (GTDB taxonomy): Bacteria > Actinomycetota > Actinomycetes > Mycobacteriales > Pseudonocardiaceae > Actinokineospora > Actinokineospora iranica. The sequence continues at coordinate 60,854 of NZ_FMZZ01000012.1, read as the reverse complement.
CGGAGTTGGCGGTGGCGAAGGCGTCCCCGCTCGGCGGACCGGTGCTGCTCGCCACTGGATTCGCCCGCCGCGACGTCGTGCGGCTGGCCACGGCGCACCGATCGTCCACAGTGGTATTCCGGTGCCCGGCAAGTGATCTGGCCCGGCACCTGGACGAAGCGGAACGCGCGGTCGGCACCCGTGCGGCGACTGTGCTGCCGCACGCCGGGGAGATTCCGGTGTGGGGGCCGCTGGCTCTGGCGCGCGAGGTGGGCGGCTCGGGGGACGTCCTGTGCGCGCTCGACCCGGTCGAGGACTTCCCCGGCGATCCCGCGCCGGACTTGACCCCGGCGGCGCTGCTCACCGCGCTGCTGGCGCAGGACGTGTCGGCGAAGACGCTGGCCCGCGCGCTCGCGGACCAGCCGGGGTGGTCGCGCAAGCAGGCATACGACTTCGTGCTCGGCCTGGACCGTCCGCGGAAGCTCTGACCAGGGCGAATCCAAGTTATCCACAGGGCAGCGCGCACCCCTTTGCCGCTTGAGCCCTGCGTCGATAGCTTGGAAGAGGGCAGGAACTCAGGGCCGCCACCCTTGGGGGAACTTGCCCACCACAGGACAAGACGGTTGGCGCGCCCCTGGCCAGAGGAATGGGGGTGAGAGGAGGTTTCGAGGGAACTTCGAGGGAACGGAGAGAGCGCGAGTTCCGAGAGCGCGGGGGTTTCACGGCGAGCGGGAGCCCGATCAGCGCCGGGTCCCGCGGATAAACGGAGTCCCGGGTATGCGGAGCTTCGCGGTGAATGGGCGGCTCGGGCGCGCGGGATTCGCCGGCGGGCGGGGTAGTGGGCACCGCGAGTCCGCGGGATGGGCTGTGGGTGAGGCTGCGGAGCGCCCTGGCGACTAGTGGGGCTCGGTCAGGTGGTGCTGTCCGGGGTGGGGTTGATCAGGCCGGTCAGGGCGAGGACGTCGAGTTGGTCACGGGAGGAGTTGAGGCGGCGGGTCCAGGAGGTCGCGAGGGCGCTGATGGCTTCGGCGTCGAGGTATTCCGCGGTGTCGAGGCGCCAGTCGGCCGCTTTGAGGGCTGGGCCCAGCTCGGTGGCGGCGGACTCGGGGGTCGGTTCGGGGTGTTCGCCGACCTCGGGGACCGGGGGGCGCCAGGCGTGCAGGTTGAGGGTGACCAGGAAGGTGGTGTCGGGAACGCAGACAGCGGCGAGGCCGCGCAGCATGGCCGGGTCGGAGCCGAGCATTCCGCGCAGGAGGCTGCCCCAGGGCATGAGGACATGGAGGTCGGTGACGCCGTGCAGTTCCGCGGGGAGGCTTTCGGCCGCGGCCCACAGATAGACGAGGTTGGGGAGGCCGCCTTTTCGAGCGCTTGCCTTGGTGGCGACTTTGCGCAGGTTGTCCTTGGCCGCGTCGAGGCCGATCACGAGGCGGTCGGGGTGGGCCTTGGCGAGGTGGAAGGCGTGTTTGCCGTCGCCGGTGCCCACGTCGAGGGTCACGTCGTCGTGGTGGGACAGGAGGGTGTCGAAGTCCGGGCCGCTGAGGTCGACGACCTGCTTTCCGGTGATGCGGCGCATGTGGGACAGCCTAACGACCGGCTTCGGCGCGGGACGGCGCGATCCCGTTCAGCGGCGGGGAGGGGCGGTGCGGCGGGCGTCCACTTCGCCCACAACGCGGCGCTGTCGTCGGTGGGGTGATCCGCTCCTTTGCGCCGCCACGGATTCCGGCACGTCCGGCCGGAGCCCCGAGGGACGCCAGGGGGCAGTCCGGCGAGCGCTGCCGCATTGTCCAGCGAGCGCTGCCATGGCGTCGAGGGAGCGGGGCGAGCGGTGGGCGCGGGTGGGTTCCGCGCTAAGTTCGCAGGCCGAGGCGTTGACCTCCGCGCTTGCCGAACCCGCACGTCGATGAGACGCTGAACATAGGTCACGGAGGTGCCGTGACCCCGCCTCGCCCGCTACTCGGCGCTGGTCCGTTCCGCGAGCCAGGCGAAGGTCTACGGCGAATTCCGCCGAAGTTCTCCGCGACTTTCTTTCGACGCGTCTCGTCCTCGCGCCCGCGGACGCGCCGCCCACCCACGGGAAGACAGAACTACATGACTTCATCCGATATCGCCACCATGACCGGGCCGCCACCGGCGACAGCGAGCGATTTCACCGCACTGTCCCGCCGGATCCGGGCGGCAGGCCTGCTCGAGCGACGCCGCGGCTACTACATCGCCCGCATCACCCTGAACCTGATCGCGCTCGCCGCGGGCTGGGGCGCCTTCGTCTTCCTCGGCGCCACTTGGTGGACGCTGGCCGTCGCCGCGTTCCTCGCGGTGATGTTCACCCAGTTGTCGTTCATCGGACACGACGCGGGACACAAGCAGATCTTCCGCACGAAGCGGGCCAACGACATCACCGGCCTCGCGCACGGCGCCCTGGTCGGGCTCAGCTACGGCTGGTGGGTCAACAAGCACAACAAGCACCACGCCAACCCCAACCACGAAGAGGACGACCCCGACCTCGACATCGGCCCGCTGGCGTTCACCGTGGCCGACGCGGAAGCCAAGCGCGGGTTCGTGCGCTGGACCGTGCGCAACCAGGCGTACCTGTTCTTCCCCCTGCTGCTGCTCGAAGGCCTCAACCTGCACATGTCCAGCGCGCAGGCGGTCTGGTCCGGCGAGGTCAAGTCCGCCCGGCGGACCGAGAAGGCCCTGCTGATCGGCCACGCCGTCGTCTACCTCGCGGCCGTGTTCCTGGTGCTGCCGCCGCTGATGGGCCTGGCGTTCATCGCCGTCCACCAGGGCCTGTGGGGGGTGTACATGGGCTGCTCGTTCGCCCCGAACCACAAGGGTATGCCCACCGTCCCCGCCGGACAGACCCTCGACTTCCTGCGCAAGCAGGTGCTGACTTCCCGCAACGTGCGCGGCGGGGTGGTCACCGACATCGCGCTGGGCGGGCTCAACTACCAGATCGAGCACCACCTGTTCCCCAACATGCCCAGCCCCAACCTGCGGCACGCGCAGGCGATCGTCCGCGACCACTGCGCCGAGCACGGCATCGAGTACGCCCAGTGCGGCCTGTTCGCCTCCTACGGCCACGTGCTGCGGCACCTGCACGAGGTCGGCGCCCCGCTGCGCTCCTCGACAACCTGATCCACGCACGACCCGAGCCCCGGCGACCTGTCCTGGTCGCCGGGGCTCGTCGGTCACCGCGTCACGAGGTCACCAGGTCACTGCCTCACCAGCTCGCGTTTCGGGACGCGTGGGCGAAGGGGTGGTCACTCACCGGCGACAGTGCCGGAGCCGCCGCCGGTGAGTCCGTTCAGGGGTCCACCGTTGCCGCCGGTCAGACTGCTGAGGGGCCCGCCGTTGCCGCCGGTGAGGCTGCTGAGGGGCCCGCCGTTGCCGCCGGTCAGACTGCTGAGGGGTCCGCCGTTGCCGCCGAGGCCAAGAGCGCCCTGCACCAGGCTCATGACGCCCGCGGGCAGGATCTTCTCGGTCGCCTCGGTCTTCGCGACGTCGGTGATGTTCTTGTCGTCGGTGCCCACCTCGACGGCGTGCAGCTCATCGATGTCGGACTCGCTGGCCGAGACCGGGAGCCCGGGCTCAGGGGTGTCAGCAGCCGCGAGGCCCACTCCGGCCAACGACATCGCACCCACGGTCGCGGCCGCGGACGCGATCCGAACGAGGTGACGGTTCATACGGGTGTTCCTCTCAAAAGGGTTCGACTTGCGGGGCCAATCGCTACCAGGTTGATCGAACCGTGACCATTCGATCACCCGAAGTGATGAGCCCGGAGTAAATGCGAACCGCGCTCGAATAATCGGCCTCAATCCCCGACCGGGTGAATCATCCGATCCGCCAGCGGGAGCACCGTCACGGTTGCGAGCCTTGCGACGTGTGAGCTACCCGTCGACACAAAAGATCACCCATTAGGGCCAACTGCCTGCTTGGCGGCGAAAAGCACTCGAACGAGAGACCTGGCTTTCGGTGCGAGATCCGAATCGGCGGACCGCGTCACCAGGAGGAGCGGACCGGCGGTTCAAGCGCGGCGTTGAGATCGCGGTAGACCGTCACCACGTCCCGGACCCCGGTCACCTGGAGGGTGTGCAGCGCGGGCCCGAGCGGGGCGGCCACCCGCAGGAGCCTGCCCCGGTGCAGGCAGTGGTAGTGGGCCCGGATCAGCAGCGGCGCGGTCGCCACGCTCATGAAGGTCACCTGGGTGAGGTCGACCACGACGAAGCGCTTGACGGTGTCCTCCGCGCACGCGTCCTCGACCTGCTCGCGCCAGGGACGCTCGGTGAGCAGGTCGATCCGGCCCGCCGCCGAGACCACGACGGCCGAACGCGTCCGGCGCGTGGCGACCGCCAACGGCTCGCGCGACTGCACGGCGGGCCTCCCGGACTTCTCAAGCCAGCGCGCGGAAAGACCGCCTGCGCGAGCGGCTGGGGCGGACGATCACCGACGCGGCGTGCCGCTCGATTTCCGAGGGACTATAACGCCGGCTATTCACGGTACCCGCACCGCGACACTCCCGCGTGCCCAAGACCACAGCGGGCGGGCCGCCTATTCGTTGATCACGACAACGGAGATTGTCGCTTTCGTCAATGTCATCGTCATCGCCGCGCCCGACGGCGGGCTTCCGCGATGTCCGGCACGAGGCGCTGCTCGTCGCGCGGACACTCCCCGATATCATGCCGCCGCGCCCGGGCACGCCACTCCAGCGCGGCTTTGGCCCACGCGAGGTCCCTCAGTTCGACTGACATACCGAGACGATCGACCACACAGAGCGTTGTGTTACCAAAAGGCGCCTACCGCCACCCGATTGAAGTAGTAACGCCCACGGTCGTGGTAAGGAATTGCGCCGCTGTGGGTAATTCGCGGTTTTCCGTCAACCGAAAAGGGGGCGCTCCAGCCCGATGAGGTGCCGTCGCAGCGTTCAGCGCACCAGCCCGGGCGGGAACCCACCGGTGGCGATCGGCCCCCAGCGCTCGATGACGACCCGGATGAGGCACTTGCCCTGGCGCACCATGGCCTGCCGGTACTCGGCCCAGTCCGGGTGCTCGCCGGAGACCACGCGGAAGTACTCGACCAGGGGTTCCAGGGCCTCCGGCAGGTCAAGGACCTCGGCGCGACCGTCGACCTGGACGTACGGACCGTTCCAGTCGTGGGAAACCACGCACAGGGAAACCGCCGGGTCGCGCCGCGCGTTGCGCGCCTTGGCCCGCTGCGGGTAGGTCGAGATCACCACCCGCCCCTCGGCGTCGACCCCATGGGTGACCGGCGACATCTGCGGCCGCCCGTCAGCCCGGGTGGTCGCCAGCACGCACCGCGTCCTGGCCCGCAGGAAGTCCAGCAGCTCGGCCCGCTCCGGCATCCGTTCGGTGGCGATTCGCGGCGACATACCCTCGACCCTAAGCCCGAACCCCCACCCCGGCGACGACCTTCACAACGTCGAGTGTCCCGACAGCCACCTTCGGGAGATGAGGCCGCGCCGCGCGGGAGTGCTACTTGACGAGCTTCGCCAGCCGCTGCGGGGTGGGCCAGCGGACCTCGCTCACCCAGCCGAGCTTCTCGAAGATCCAGATGAGCCGGGCCGAGACGTCCACCTGCCCGCGCTGCACCCCGTGCCGGGCGCACGTCGGGTCGGCGTGGTGCAGGTTGTGCCAGGCCTCGCCCATCGAGAGCACGGCCAGGGGCCAGAAGTTGGTCGCCTTGTCGCGGGACTTGAAGGGGCGGTTGCCGATCATGTGGCAGATCGAGTTGACCGACCAGGTCACGTGGTGCAGGAACGACACCCGGACCAGGCCCGCCCAGAAGAACGCGGTGAGGGCGCCCCACCAGGACCAGGTCAGCAGGCCGCCGAGCAGCGCGGGGGCGAGCAGGGTGACCGCGGTCCACAGGCCGAACTGGCGGTCGACGCGGGCGATGTCCTCGTCGGCGAGCATGTCGGGGGCGAAGCGTTCGGCGTTGGTGAGCTTGCGGTCGAAGACCCAGCCCATGTGGGCGTGCCAGAAGCCCTTGACCAGGGCCAGCGGGGACGTGCCGAAGGCCCACGGCGAGTGCGGGTCGCCGTCGCGGTCGGCGAAGGCGTGGTGCCTGCGGTGGTCGGCGACCCAGTGCAGGATCGGGCCCTGCAGGGCCATGCTGCCCATGATGGCCAGTCCGACGCGGACCGGGCGCTTGGCCTTGAAGGCGCCGTGGGTGAAGTAGCGGTGGTAGCCGACGGTCACGCCGAGGCAGGTGAAGGTGTAGAAGAACACCGCGAGCGCGACGTCGACCCAGCCCAGGCCCCACCCCCAGGCGAACGGGACGGCGGCGATGAGCGCGACGAAGGGGACGAGGATGAACAGGTAGGTGCCGAACTGCGGCCAGTTGGCGCGTGGGGCGCCGTAGATCGGTTTCGGCCCTCCCGCGTCCACCGGCGATCCGCTGCCCTCGACGGTCGCGGTCATGTGCTGCCTCCAGCTTCGATGACGAGTACCTCCAGGGACCGGTACCCACTCGGCGGTAAGCAAACCAGGCGCCCGACCGGACACCAAACAACGCACGGGGGGCGTCGTGTCCGAAATGTCGAGAGACGCCTGCCCACCGCGCTACTGAGGTGTGCGTCACAGGCCCCGACCGCCGCCGCGGTCTCCGAGATCCCCTGCTCCCCGGAGTCCACGACGGACACCGCGCATGTTACGGGAGGTAACAGCTACGGCGGGCCAACTGCTCATGGCAGCGACGTGATGGCCGCCTTAATGCTGGAGTCGTAGGTGGCCACCTCGGTGTAGATCCCCGGGTACTGCGGGCGCGCGCAGCCGATCCCCCAGCTCACGATCCCGACCTGCTTGAGCACCCCGGCCGCGTCGGCGAGGACCATCGGGCCGCCGGAGTCGCCCTGGCAGGTGTCGACGCCGCCGGTGTCGAGCAGTCCGGCGCAGACCATCCCGGCAGGCATGAACGGGTAGCCCGCCACCTTGTAGCGGTCCGCGCACGCCTGGTCGCCCACCATGGGCACCTTGGCGTGCAGGAGAACCTGCTGCTGGGAGCCGCCTTCCTTGTCCGCGCCCCAGCCCATGATCGCGAACTCCCCGGTCTCGATCACGGCTGGCTCCAGTTCGAGCACCGACTGCTCGACGGGCGTGGCGAGCTTGATCAGCGCCCAGTCGTTGCCCTGGGTGACGTCGATGAACTCCGGCGCCCGATGGACATAGGTGGAAGAGACCACTTTGGCCGTCGGGTCGGACAGGTCGACGACGCCGACGGTTGCGGTGATCTCCGTGTCGGGGCCGGTCGCCCGGACGCAGTGCGCCGCGGTCAGGACTACCTGCGGTGACACGAGGGAGCCACCACAGCCCATGGACAGGCGAACCACCCACGGATAGGCGCCCGGAGGCGCCGGGGTGCCGCCGACCACCCATGGCGCCGCGTGGGCGGCGGGCGGAGCCAGCGCGGCGAACAGGAGGGCGGTGATGGCGGCGACGCGCGCGAGGATGGACATGGGTGGCTCCTGACAAGTGCTTGTGTGTGCACGTAAGTGCCAGGATGCCCCGGAAAGTGGCCGCTGATGCCAGGTTAAACCCTTGTGAGCGAACAGCTTTCCTCGTTCGAGAGGCCCGGCTGACTACATGTGTCCACTGAGGTCGAAGAAAGCCACCGCCGGTTCATGCAGGCTGCCCAAGTACACCCGTCCGTGGTACTCGCGCACGCCGGTGACCATGTGGTAGTTGTCCGGCGTGCCGTAGAAGTCGTGCGCGACCTGCCCGGTTTTCCCGTCCACCGCCCGGACCCAGGCCGACCGCTCCACCTGCGGCTGCAGCCGTTCGGGGATCGCCCACACCGCCTTGCGCAGGACCGGCGGCAGCCGCAGCAGCCCGTCCAGGAGCGGGCTGCGCGGGTTGGCCATGCCGATCCAGATCAGACCGTCGGACCCGGTGGAGATGTTGTCGGGGAAAGCCGGGAGGTTGTCGACCAGCACGTCCGACTTACCGGCGTCCACACCGGTCAGCCAGACCCGCCGCAGGCGGTACTCCCCCATATCCGCCACGACGACATAGGACTCGTCTTCGGCCAGGGCGACGCCGTTGGCGAAGTGCAGTCCGGTGAGCACGGTGTCCACTGTGCCGTCCGGGTCGCGGCGGAGCAGCCGCCCGGTGCCCCGGTGCTCCAGCAGGTCGGCCTTCCAGTGCGGAAGGTCGAAGCGGTCGGTGGAGTTGGTGAAGTAGACCGTGCCGTCCTTCGCGACCCCGGCGTTGTTGCAGACCCGCAGGCCGGGTCCGGCGGGCACGAGCACCTCGACCGCGCCGTCGACGCGGTCGACCAGGAGCAGGCCGCGCTGGGCGTCGCAGACCAGCAACCGGCCGTCCGGGTAGTGCTCCAGGCCCAGGGGACGGCCGCCGGTGTCGGCGATGGTGTCTATCCGCGTGCCGTCAGGTGTGAGACGCAAGACCCGTCCGTCGTCCACGCCGGTGTAGATGTGGCCGGACGTGTCGACCAGCACGTCCTCCGCGCCCGCACCGTTGACCGGAAGGACGGTAAGCGGGGGCAGCGTCGGCTCCGGGAGTGGCCCGGGCCGCGGCGCGTGCCAGACGACCGGGTCGATCCTCGGACGGGTCATGCGCACCTCTCAGCGGTAGGTCAGCAGTTCGCGGTTGGCGCCCTCGAAGTGGCCGTGCTCGTTGAACGAGACCAGCGAGGCTCCCGATCGGCCGTGCACGATCTTGGTGACGGCGGCGTTGACCACGACGCGGTTAAGCGAGACCAGGCCCGCACCGGGCATACCGAGCAGGCGGGCGCAGATCGCGGCGATGACACCGCCGGAGGTGAACACCACGGCGGTGCCGCCCGACCCCAGGCTTTCCGCGACCTCGGTAAGCGCCGCGTTGGCCCGTCCCTCGAAGTCGGCGAACGTGCCCGCCTGGCCCGCGGGCACACCGTCGCTGATCCAGCCGTGCAGCGCGCGGTCGAGGATGTCCTGGAAGTCGCGGGAGGACGCCGGTTGCTTCGTCTCGTGCGCGGCCAGGTGGTGCTGGACGAGGCCGAGGTGGTCGTACTCGTTCCACCTCTCGTCCGTCTGGCAGGGCAGGTCTATCCCGGCGGCGGCAAGCGTGATCGACGCGGTAGACCGCTGCCGCGACAGCGTGCCCGACCACGCCTGGGCCGGGGCGAGCCCGCGCTCGCGCAACTCCGCCCCCAGCACCTTGGCCTGTAGCTCGCCGGTCGGTGAGAGCACGTCGTAGTCCGCAGCCCCGAAAGACGCCTGCCCATGCCGTAACAGATAAACCGCACTCATCGCCTAATCACCTCCCGACAGCGCCATTCCAGGTAGCCGATGAACATCCAGAAGTCCTTGAACCGGGGATTGTGCGTCTGGCCGTGGTGGTAGCGGTAGTAGATCTGCTGCATGATCACCGCCAGCCGGAACAGGCCGAACGCCTCGTAGAACGCCCAGTTGTCCGGCCGCAGGCCCATCCGCTCGCAGTAGTGCGCCACGAGTTCCGCGCGGGTCAGCATCCCGGGCAGGTGCGTCGGCTGCCTGCGGGCCACCTGGAACACGTCGTCGTCATCGGCCTGCACCCAGTAGGCCACGGCGCCGCCGAGGTCCATCAGCGGGTCGCCCAGGGTCGACATCTCCCAGTCCAGGACACCGACAACGGCCAGGTCTGTGTCAGACACAGAGCCGTCGAGCACTCTGTTATCGATCACCACGTTGTCGAAGCGCCAGTCGTTGTGGATGACCACGGTGGCCACGTCGTCGGGCTGGTTGGCCGCGAGCCAGGCCATGACCTCGGCGAAGTCGGGCACGTTGTCGGTGCGGGCGCGGGCGAAGCGCTCGGACCAGCCGCGCACCTGCCGCCCGACATAGCCCGCGCCCTTACCGAGGTCTGTCAGCCCTGCCTGTTCCGGGTCTACCCGGTGCAGGTCGACCAGGCGGTCTACCAGCGCCGTGGAAAGCGCGCGGGCCTGCTCGGGGCTCAGCGCCATGCCCTCGGGCAGGTTCCCGCGCAGGATCGTGCCCGGAATCCGCTCCATGACGTAGAAGTCGGAGCCCAGCACGCTCTCGTCGTCGCACAGCCCGAGCACGGTCGGCACGTACGGGTAGACCGGCTTGAGCTGCCGCTGCACCCGGTACTCGCGCCGCATGTCGTGCGCGGAGGCCGCCTTCTGCCCGGCGGGCGGACGGCGGAGGATCAGCTCGCGGTCCGGGTAGGACAGCAGGTACGTCAGGTTCGACGCGCCGCCGGGGAACTGCCGCACGACGGGCTCGCCGTCGAGCCCGTCCACGACCGTCTTGAGCCACGCGTGCACCGCCGCGGTGTCGAAGCTGTCCTCGGCGCGAACGTCGCGGGCCTCGTCGCGCGGGGCGCTCATGACATCTTGGCCACGATGCCCAGCGGCAGGTTCCGCATGGCGAACCCGAGCAGGGTCCACGGCCACGCGGGCGCGCACGCCGAGCCGACCTCGCGCTCGATGGCCTTCACCATGGCCTGCACACCCGGCACCGTGTCGACCATCAGCGGGGTCTTCTTCACCTTGTCGTTCATCTCCGAGCGGATGTAGCCCGGGTAGACGGTGGTGACCTTGATCGGGGTCTTGAGCGTGTCCGCGCGGATGCCCTCGGCCAGCGTGGAGATCCCGGCCTTGGTGGCCGCGTAGGTGGACAGGTTCTTGGGCATCCCCCGCATGGCGCTCATCGAGGAGATGACCACCAGGTGGCCCGCGTTCTGGTCGCGGAAGATCTCCATCGCGGCCTCGCACTGGGCGAGCGCGGCGACGAAGTTGGTCTCCGCGGTCTGCTTGTTGGCGTAGAAGTAGCCCGTGCCAACCGGCTGGCCCTTGCCGAGGCCCGCGTTCACGATGACCCGGTCAATGCCGCCGAGTTCGGTGCGGAACTCGCCGAAGATTTTGAAGACGGCGTCGTGGTCGTTGACGTCGAGCGCCCGCACCGCGACCTTGACGCCCGGGTTCGCCTTGACCAGCTCGTCCCGCAACTCCTCCAGCCGCTCAGTGCGGCGGGCGGCGAGCGCGAGGTCGCGGCCCTTCGCGGCGAACTGGCGGGCCATTTCCTCGCCGAGCCCGGAACTGGCGCCGGTGATGAGGATCCTCTTACGACTCACGGTTCTCCTTCTCCATCTTCGACCGCAACCGGTCCCAAAAAGCGACGACCTGCGCCTCGAACTTCTCCGGGCGCAGCCGCTTGAACTCGTGGGATTGCCTGCCGTCCTCGTGGGTCAGCACCAGGAACTCCCCGGCGGCGACGCCCTCAACCACCTGGTCCGCGACGTCTTCAGCGGTCACCGTGGCTGCGGCCATCAGCTTCTCGGTCAGGTCGACCCGCGTGGGGTCGGCGTTGCGGGAGCGGTCCGGCAGGTTCGTCTGGAAGAACCCGGGGCAGACGACGGTCGTGCCGATCCCGTAGGGGGCCAGCTCGAACCGCAGCGTCTCCGACAGCGACAGCACGCCCGCCTTCACCACGTTGTACGGGGCCATCGTGGGCAGGTTCATGATCGCCGCCATCGAGGCGACGTTGACGATGTGGCCCGCGCCCTGGCGCTTGAACACCGGCACGAACGTGCGGCAGCCGCGCACCGGGCCCTTGAGGTTGATGTCGACGATCCAGTCCCAGTCGGCCATCGGGACCGTCTCGATGCGGCCGGACGCGGCCACGCCCGCGTTGTTGACCAGCACGTCGAGCCCGTCCCAGGTCCGCTCGCACCACTGCCGCGCGGCGATCCAGGAGTCCTCGTCTGTGACGTCGAGGACCAGGTGCTCTGTGCCGAGTTCGGCCGCGACGGCCGCCGCAGCGCCCGCGCTGACGTCGGTGACCAGCACCCGCGCGCCCGTCCCGGCCCACCGCGCCGCCAGCGCGCGGCCGAGGCCGGACCCGGCCCCGGTGACCAGCACCCGGCCGGTCACGACTGGTGCTTCTTGAGCTCGATGCGCGCGACGACGCCCCGGTGCACCTCGTCCGGGCCGTCGGCCAGGCGCAGCGCCCGCGCACTGGCGTAACCAGCGGCCAGCGGGAAGTCGTCGGTCATGCCCGCGCCGCCGTGCAGCTGGATGGCCAGGTCGAGCACGCCCAGGGCCATGTTCGGCACCACGACCTTGATCTGCGAGACCTCCGAGCGCGCCCCCGCGAGCCCGTGCGTGTCGAGCTTCCAGGCGGTGCTGAGCACCAGCAGGCGGGCCTGCTCGATGGCGATGCGCGCGTCGGCGATGCGCTCGCGGTTGCCGCCGAGGTTGGCCAGCGGCTTGCCGAACGCGACCCGCTCGGTGGCGCGGCGGCAGGCCAGGTCGAGCGCCTTCTCGGCGAGGCCGATCAGGCGCATGCAGTGGTGGATGCGCCCGGGCCCGAGGCGGCCCTGGGCGATCTCGAAGCCGCGGCCCGGTCCGGCGATGATCGCGTCCAGGGGCAGGCGGACGTCGGTGAAGGTGACCTCGCCGTGGCCGAATGGCGCGTCGTGGCGGCCGAAGACCGGCAGCATCCGCCCGATCTCCACCCCCGGGGTGTCCAGCGGGACCAGGACCATGGAGTGCTGCTGGTGCTTGGGCGCGTCCGGGTCGGTCAGGCCCATGAAGATCGCGACCCGGCAGTTCGGGTGGCCGATGCCGGTGGAGAACCACTTGGTGCCGTTGAGCACGACCTCGTCGCCCTTGACCAGCGCGGTGGCGGCCATGTTCGTCGCGTCGGAGGACGCCACGTCCGGCTCGGTCATGCAGAACGCCGAGCGGATCTCGCCGCGCAGCAGCGGCGCGAGCCAGCGGGCCTGCTGCTCGTCGCTGCCGTAGAGGTGCAGGACCTCCATGTTGCCGGTGTCCGGGGCGTTGCAGTTGAACACCTCCGGCGCGATCGCCGAGCGGCCCATCAGCTCGGCCAGCGGCGCGTACTCGACGGTGCGCAGGCCCGCGCCGTGCGTCTCGTCGGGCAGGAAGAGGTTCCACAGGCCCTGGGCGCGCGCCTTCGCCTTGAGCTCCTCGATCACCGGCAGCACTACCCACGGATCGGAAAGCGCGGCCAAGTCGCGGTGGTAGCCGGGTTCGACCGGATCTATCTCGGTGCGAATGAACTCGCCTACCCGCGCGATGTAGTCGGCGGCCTTGGCGGAGTGCGCGAAGTCCACAGGGAACCTCCGGTTGCTATTGAGCGTCGCTCAACAAGCTACCCTGATTGTCGAGGGACGCTCAACAGGGAGGGCTGATGACCAAGGCGAGCGCGCCCCGGGTGCGGCGCACCGCGCAGGACCGGCGCAAGCAGCTCATCGGCATCGGCCTGCGGATGCTCACCGCGCGCCCGATCCACCAGATCACCGTCGACGAGGTGGCCGCCGAGGCCGGGATCTCCCGCAGCCTGCTGTTCCACTACTTCCCGACCAAGCAGGACTACTACATCGAGGTCGTGCGCGCGGCGGCCCGGCGCCTGCTGCGCGCGGCCGACACCGACACCGACGGCGTGCGCGGCATCGTCACCGGCTACGTCGAGTTCATCCAGCGCAGGCACACCCAGTACGTGAGCCTGTTCCGCGCCGCGGGCCAGGACGACTGGGTCCGCCGCGTCCACGACGAGACCCAGAACGCGATCACCGAACGCGTGCTGTCCGCGCTGGGACAGCCGGGCGGGTCGGAGCCGGTCGAACTCGCGATCCGCGCGTGGCTGGCGTTTACCGAGGAATTGACCATCGAATGGACTGGTCGAGGCCGCACTGACCAGGAGACTCTTATCCGGCTGCTGCTTTCCACCCTGGACCACGTCGTCGCCGCGGCCTCGTGAGGAGGAATCCATGCGATCGAACCTGCGGGCAGACTGCGCGAACTGCTTCGGGCTCTGCTGCGTCGCCCTCGCCTTCGCCCCCTCCGCCGACTTCGCCATCGACAAGGCCGCGGGCGAGCCGTGCCCCAACCTGACCCCCGAGTTCCGCTGCGGCATCCACACCCGGCTGCGGGACAGCGGCTTCGCGGGCTGCACCACCTACGACTGCTTCGGCGCAGGCCAGAAGGTCTCCCAGGTCACCTTCGGCGGGCGGGACTGGCGGAACCACCCGGGCAGCGCCCGACAGATGTTCGCCGCCCTGCCGATCATGCGCCAGCTCCATGAGCTGCTGTGGTATTTGACCGAGGCGCTGGCCTTGCCCGCGGCGCGGCCGGTGCATTCCGACCTTCGCCGGGCGTTGGCCGAGACTGAGCAGCTGACCAACCGCTCTTCGATCCTGGACGTGGATGTCGCCGCGCATCGCCATGACGTCAGCGCGCTGCTTTCGCGGGCCAGCGAACTCGCGCGGGCGGGGGTGCAGGGGCGTCGTCGGGATCGGCGGAACGCTGATCTCATCGGCGCCAATCTGGTTGGCGCTGATCTTCGTGGTGTGAGTCTGCGTGGGGCTTATCTTATTGGCGCGGATCTCACTGATGCCGATTTGCGCCTCGCTGATGTGATTGGCGCCGATTTTCGGGATGCCCGGGTTGGGGGCGCGGACCTGAGCGGTGCGCTGTTTCTTTGCCAGACGCAGCTCAACGCCGCTCGGGGGGATGCTCGGACGAAGATCCCGGGGGCATTGGTGCGGCCTGGTCACTGGTGACTGCCGTGTGGGATTGCTTGGGTGGGCTTGCTGGCAGCGTCAGGTGCGGCTGGCAGGTGGGGCGGGTGCGCTGGTCCGCCCGCTCCCACCGGGCACCCTGGCCAGTGTGGAGGCCGAGTGCTGGGAGCGGGCGTGCCAGAGGTCAGCCGAGTTCTGGCAGACGCTTGCGCATGAGTTTGCCGGTCGCGTTGCGGGGGAGTTCGTCCAGGAAGACGACCTCGCGGGGGACCTTGAAGCGGGCCAGGTTGCTCTTGACGTGGTCGAGGAGTTCTTCCTCGGCGACCTTGGTGTTCTCGTCTATGACCACGTAGGCCTTGAGGCGTTGGCCGAACTTCTCGTCCTGGACGCCCAAGACCGCGGCTTCTACGACGCCGGGGTACTCGACCAGGAGGTTCTCGATTTCGGCTGGGAAGACGTTCTCGCCGCCGGAGACGATCATGTCGTCGTCTCGGCCGTCGATGAACAGGCGGCCCTCGGCGTCGAAGTGGCCCAGGTCGCCGGTGGACAGGAGGCCGTCGATGAGTTCCTTGTTCCGGCCGTCGGTGTAACCGGCGAAGCTCAGGCCGCTGCCTGCGAAGACGCGGCCGGTGACGTTCGGTTCGGTGATCGGCTTTCCGGCCTCGTCGTAGATGACGACCTTGCAGCCGACCGGGGGGCGGCCGACGGTGCCGGGGGCGGCGCGCCAGTCCTCGGGGGTGGCCACGGTGACGACCGAGACCTCGGTGGAGCCGTACACGTTGTGGATCACGTCGCCGAAGACGCGGGTGGCGCGGTTGCCCAGTTCCGGGGAGAGGGCCGAGCCCGCGGTGAACACGACGCGCAGCGACGAGGTGTCGTACTTCTCCAGGATCTCGGGGCCGAGGTCCATGATCCGCTGGAGCATGGTCGGCACGACGACGAGCGCGTCGGCGACGTTGTCCTGGATGAGCTTGAGGGTGGCCTCCGGGTCGAACTTGCGGCGGAGGACGACCGCGGAGCCGAGCGCGAAGGAGATGATGAACTGCGAGATGCCGGTCGCGTGGAACAGCGGGGCCGCGAGCACCGTGCAGCCGCCGGTGTGCAGCGGAATCCGGTCGAGGAACTGGGCGGCGGCCAGCGACGAGCGCACCTGGCGCGGGGCGCCCTTGGGGGTGCCGGTGGTGCCGCTGGTCAGCAGGACCATGCCGCCGGGCTCCTTGGGCGGGGACACCGGCGAGTTGTCGGCGCTGGCGATGAGCTGCTCCAGCGTGCGGGTCTTGTCCGCCGGGTCGTCCACCCAGGCCAGGAACCGCGGCAGGTCGGCGGGCAGCGCCTCGACCAGCGGGGTGAACTCCTGGTCGTAGACGAACACCGTGACGCCCTCGCGGGCGGCGACGTCGACCAGCTGCGGCTTGGCGAAGCCGGTGTTCATCAGCAGCAGCCGGGCGCCGAGCTTGCCGGTCGCCAGCATCGTCTCGACCGCGCCGCGGTGGTCGCGGGCCAGCAGCGCGACGACCGACTTGTCGGTCACGCCCTGCTCGGCCAGGGCGCGGGCCAGCGCGTTGGAGCGGATGTCGAGCTGGTGGAAAGTGAGCGCGCCGAGTTCGTCCACCAGGCCGACCGCGGTCTGGTCACGGGTCGCGGCCACCTGCGCCGCGCCCGCGATGGGGCCCAGTCTGCGCACGGCGACCAGTGATCGCAGGATGTGGTCGGGGCGGCTGAACGGGACCAGACCCGCCTTCCGCATGACGTCCACGCTGCGCACCGCGGTGGGGACCTTGGCAGCAAGGTCGCGCACACGCGTCAGATACTCGGTCACCGAAACCTCCCGGAGTTACCAACCGGTAGCAACGGTGCCGTAATACCTACTCAAGAGTCAACTAGCAGTACTTGTCAGAGTCGTGCCGCAGAATGCGCGATGTGCGAGTAGTGGTGGTGCCGGGCGCGGAGGGAACGGGCCGCGTCCAGGTCCTCGACGGGCCGGATCAGCCCCGTGACGTGCGGGATCTCGCCGGATGGCTGCGTGAGGCCGAGGCCAGGGCGGCGCCGCGCTGGGTGCTGCCCTGCCTCGACGACGCCTACCCGGCGCTGCTGCGCGCCGGGGTGCGGCTGGGCCGCTGCCACGACCTGGCGCTCGCCGAGGGCATCCTGCTGGCGTTCGAGGAGCGCCCCGGCCGCCCGCGCAACCTCGCCGCGGCCTGGGCCCGGCCCCGTGGCCTGCCCGAACCGGAGGACCCACGCCCGGCGGCCCGCGGCGAGCAGCCGACCCTGTTCGAAGCCGACCGGGGCACGACGCCGGTGGGCACGGACCCGGTGGCCGCCGCCGTCGCGGTCCTGGAATACCAGGAGCGCCGGATCGCCGCGACCGCGCACCCCGACCGGCTGCGCCTGCTGGTCGCCGCCGAGTCCGCAGGCGGGCTGGCCGCGGCCGAGATGAGCCACCACGGGCTGCCGTGGCGGGCCGACGTCCACACCGCGCTGCTGACCGACCTGCTGGGGCCGCGCCCGCTGCCCGGCGCGCGGCCCGCGAAGCTGGCGGCGCTGGCCGAGCGGATCTCGGTGGCGTTCGCGGGCAGGCCGATCAACCCGGACCACCCGCCGAGCATCGTCCGCGCGTTCGCCCGGGAGGGGATCGAGATCGCCTCGGCGCGGGCCTGGGTGCTCAAGGAGGTCGACCACCCGGCGGTGGCGCCGCTGCTGGAGTACAAGGAACTCGCGCGGCTGTATGTCGCGCACGGCTGGTCGTGGCTGGATTCGTGGGTGGACAACGGACGCTTCCGCCCTGAGTACGTGGTGGGCGGCGTCGTGTCCGGCCGCTGGGCGACCCGGGGCGGCGCGGCGCTGCAACTCCCCCGCGCGCTGCGCACCGCCGTGCGGTCCGACCCGGGCTGGTCGCTGGTTGTCGCCGACGCGTCCCAGTTGGAGCCGCGGGTGCTGGGCGCGCTGTCCGGCGACCCGCGCTTCGCCGAGGTCTCCGCCGCCAGCGACCTCTACACCAGCCTGGCGGCCGACGCGTTCGACGGCGACCGCGGCCGGGCCAAGATCGCGATGCTGTCAGCCATGTACGGCGGGACCAGCGGCGAGGCCGGGCCGCTGCTCGCGGTGCTGCGCAAACGCTTTCCGGTGGCGGTGGACTACGTGGAGCAGGCCGCCCGCGCGGGCGAGGACGGCCGGGTCGTCCGCTCCCGCCTCGGCCGCACCAGCCCGCCGCCGAGCGACGCCTGGCGGGAACGCACCTCGGTGACCGGCGATGAGACAGCCGACCGGGCGGGCAGGCAGGCGGCCCGGGAATGGGGCCGCTTCACCCGCAACTTCGTCGTCCAGGCCAGCGCGGCCGACTGGGCGCTGACCATGCTGGCCACGCTGCGCCGCCGCCTCGCCGCGACCGCGCCGAGCGCGCGGATCGTGTTCTTCCAGCACGACGAGGTGCTGGTCCACGCGCCGACGGAGGCGGCGGACGCGGTGGCGCGGGAGATCGCGAACGCGGCCGAGGAAGCAGGCAGGCTGGTCTTCCCCGAGACCGCCGTCCGCTTTCCCCTGGAGGCCAAGACGGTCACCAACTACGCCGACGCCAAATAGGTCAGGCGTGGCGCAGGGACTCGGGGGTCAGGTCGGCCGGGGTGCGGTGGCCGGAAAGACCCAGGGTCAGGTCGAACTCGGCCAGCAGGCTCCGGACGGCGTGGCGGACACCGTCCTCGCCCGCCAAGGCCAGGCCGTAGACGTAGGGCCTGCCGAGCAGGACGGCCGATGCGCCCAGGGCCAGCGCCTTGAGCAGGTCGGCTCCGGTGCGGACGCCGGAGTCGAACAGGACCGTCAGCCGGTCCCCCACCGCCGAGACGATCTCGGGCAGCACCTCCAGCGCGCCGATCGCGCCGTCGACCTGGCGGCCGCCGTGGTTGGACACGACGATGCCGTCCATCCCGGCGTCGGCGGCCCTGCGGGCGTCGTCGACGTGCTGGATGCCCTTGAGGACGATCGGGCCGTCCCAGTGCTCGCGCAGGAACGGCAGCTGGTCCCAGCGCTTGTCCTGGCCGGTGAACATCGAGACCCAGCGCAGCACGGCCATCGCCTGGTCCTCCTCCGGCGGCTTCGCCAGGCCAGCGAGGAACGCCGGGTCGGTGAACGCGTTGGCCACGCCGGTGCCGCGCAGGAACGGGAGGTAGGCCTGGTCGAGGTCGCGGGGGCGCCAGGCCAGGGTCCAGGTGTCGAGGGTGACGACCAGGGCCGAGTACCCGGCCAGCTTGGCGCGGTGCAGCAGGCTCGCGCACACCTCCGGCTCGTTCGGCCAGTAGAGCTGGAACCAGCGCTGACCTGCGCCGTTGGCGTCGGCGACCTCCTCAAGCGGGTACGACGACGCGGTGGACAGGACCATCGGCACGCCCAGCGCGGCCGCGGCGCGGGCGGTGGCGAGTTCGCCGTCGGGGTGGACGATCGACTGGACGCCGACCGGGGCCAGCAGCACCGGGGCGGCCATCGGCGTGCCGAGGACGGTGGTGGCGACGTCGCGGGTGGTGGCGTCGGTGAGCATCCTCGGGACGATGCGCCACCGGCCGAACGCCGCCCGGTTGGCGCGCATGGTGTCGCCGCAGCCCGCGCCGCCGGAGACGTAGCCGAACGGGCCGGGCGCCATCCGCTCCCGCGCGACGGACTCCACCAGCGTCGCGTCGGTGGTGAACGGCGGCACCTGGTCGGCGAGCCCGTGCAGGTAGATCTCGTTCTGGTACTGAGCGGGCTGACCGGGCATGGACGTCCTCACCGTGCGGGATGCGGGGCGGGGGCGAGTCTGACACCGGCGTTCGCCCCGCGCCAGACCCGAGCGCCACTCAGGTTGCTCAGCGGGCTTCCTGGCGAAGACCGTGGCAAGCAGGCAGATCAACAGGCCGGTCCGCGACGAGAAAGAGCGGATTCAACGGGCGAACGAGCGCATTCGCCAGAGGCCGAACCAGCCGACCGCCGACGCGCAGAGCGCCAGGACCAGGGCCGGGACCAGCAGGTGCGTGCCGAGCGCGCCCAAGGCCAGGGCAACCGCCCAGATAGCCAGCGTGAACAGCCCCAACGCCAGCAGCACCGCCCCGGCGGCGAGCAGCGGGACGCGGCGGGCGAGTTCGCGCGGGGGGAGCCGGTTCTCGCTCGGGGTGGCCAGGACCGCGGCCCCGGCCAGGCCGACCACGGTCAGCAGCAGGGCGAGCGCGAACCACGCCAGCAGCGGGCTGGGCTGGGGCAGCGCGGCGACCATGAGCACCACCGAGCCCGCGGTCAGCCAGCCCGCGCAGCGGCGCAGGACCAGCCACAGGGTGATCCGCTCGGCGCGGCCGAACATCGGCTCCGGCCGCCGCAGCGGCTCGATGGCGACCCGCTGCGGGCGCGGGCCGCCGAGCCGGGCGAGTTCGGCGCGCACGTCGGCGTTGGTCGGGTCGAGCCGCACGGCGTCGGCGTAGGCGCGCTTGGCCAAACCGATGTCGCGGACGCGGACGGCGGCGGCGCCGAGGATCTCGTGCGCGCGGGCCACCTCCGGGGCGACCTCGACCGCGCGGGTGGCCGCGGCCAGCGCCTCGTCCGGGCTCTCGTGGGCGAGGACCTCGGCGAGGGCGACGTGGGCGCGCCAGTCGTCCGGGTCGCGGCGGGCGGCTTCGCGGGCGGAGACGACGGCCTCGTCGAGCCTGCCCATCTCGGCGAGGGCGAGGCTGGCGAGGCGGTGCGCCCAGGAGCGCTCACCCAGGGTGATGGCGCGTTTGGCGGCGTCCAGGCACAACTGGGGGTCGCCCGCGTCGAGCAGGGCGGCGGAGAGGCGGCACCACGCGCCGGAGTGGTCCGGGTGCACGACGAGGATCGGGCGCAGCAGCGCGATCGCGGCCTCCGGCTTGCCCGACGCGGTGAGCTGCGCGGCCTCGACCAGCACCGCGTCGACCGACTCGGCCATGGCACCTCCCGCCCGTCTCGCGTTCAGTGTGTCAAGCCGCCGTTCAGGTCGGGCGGCGACCCGCTCACCCAGCCGCGACAAATCAGTCGGAATCTCTCCCCCGACGCGTGCCACAACCCCGAGTCAGCACTTACCGTAGCGAAGAGGCTCGACCGTACTGCGGATTGACGTCAGCCGAATAGGTGAGCACTATCACGCAGCGAGCATTCCCGCCGAGAGAACGGGTCATCGGCTGTCTACGTCACCGATGCGGTGTCTCCTACGCTTTTGTACCTAGACTGATCGGGTGTATCCGCCGCCCCGGGCAACGAAGCCCCGGCTCGCCCTCATCCTCGGGGGGCTGACGGCCTTCGGGCCGCTGTCGATCGACATGTACCTGCCCGCGTTCCCGCAGCTTTCCGAGCGGCTGGCGACGGGGCAGTCGCAGGTCCAGCTCACGCTGACCGCGTTCATGGTCGGGCTGGCCGCCGGGCAGGTCGTGGCCGGGCCGCTGTCGGACTCCTTCGGCAGGCGGCGGCCGCTGCTCATCGGGCTGGTGCTCTACACCCTCAGCTCGCTGGCCTGCGCTATCGCGCCCTCGGTTTACACGCTCATCGGGCTGCGGTTCGCGCAGGGGGTGAGCGCGGCGGCGGGCGTCGTGATCGCCCGCGCGGCCGTGCGGGACTTGTTCTCCGGCGCGGCCATGGCCCGGTTCTTCTCGGTCCTGATGCTGGTCAACGGCCTCGCGCCGATGCTCGCGCCGATCATCGGCGGGCAGGTGCTGCGCTGGACGTCGTGGTCGGGGGTCTTCGTCGTCCTCGCGGGCTTCGGCGTCGTGCTGCTGGTCGTCTCCGCGTTCGGCCTGCCCGAGACGCTGCCCGTCGAGTCGCGCCGCCCCGCGCACCTGGGCCGCACCCTGCGCACTTACCTGCGCATCGTCACCGACCGCACGTTCATCGCCTACGGCCTCGCCGCCGGGTTCACCCTGGGCGCGATGTTCGCCTACATCGCGGGCTCGTCGTTCGTGCTGCAGGACATCCACGGGCTGTCCCCGCAGCAGTTCAGCCTGGTGTTCGGCGCGAACGCGCTGGGGCTGATGCTGACCGCCCAGCTCAACGGGCTGCTGCTGCGCTGGTTCAGCCCGCGCGTGCTGCTGACCGCCGGGCTGGTCGCCTCGGCGGTGGGCGGGCTCGCGGTGCTCGGCGCCATCGCGCGCGGCCTGCCGCTGCCGTACCTGCTCGCGGGCCTGGCCGTGGTGGTCGCGAGCGTGGGCATGGTCTCGCCCAACTCGATGGCGCTGGCGCTGGCCGACCACGCGCACCGGGCGGGCACCGCGTCGGCGATGCTCGGCGTCCTGCAGTTCGTCGTCGGCGGGCTCGCCGCGCCGCTGGTCGGCCTGGGCGGGCACGACACGGCGCTGCCGATGGGCCTGGTGGTCGCGGGCCTGTCGGTCAGCGGCCTGGCCGCGTTCGCCCTGATCCGGCCGACCAGCCGCCGCCCCGGCCGCTACGTCAGGTTCCGCGAGGCGCCTACCGTGGAGATCGAGTACCGGATTCCGCCGGAGCTGCTGTACTCACCGAAGACGCCGCCACAGGGGTCGCACGAGGGCGGTGGCGAGCACGGCCATGGGCCGCTCGGCCCGCCGCCGGGCTTCCGGGGCCGATTCCGGGGAGACTCGATAGGCGATATTGAGGAGCTGCCGGGCGAGGCTCGGCGCGAAGACCCGCAGTAGCTCCATCGCGAACCCCTCCGGCCGCTGCACGACCTCGCCGCCGGTCGTCAGCGCGCGCAGCACCATCGCGGCGGCGCGGTCCGGCGACATCACGGGCAGCCCCCGGTAGACCGCGGTCGGGCCGATCATGGGCGTGCGGACCAGCGGCATCCGCACCGAGACGACGGTGACCCCGTCGGCCAGCAGCTCGCGTCCCGCGGCCCGCCCGAACGCCTCCAGCGCGCTCTTCGACGCCACATAGGCGGCGAAGCGCGGCGTGTCGGTCTGCAGGCCCATGGTGGTGACGTTGACGATCCGGCCGAAGCCGCGGGCGCGCATCCCGGGCAGCAGCCCCAGCGTCAGCCGCAGCGGCGCGAAGTAGTTCAGCGACATCGTGCGCTCGTAGTCGTGCAGCCGGTCGACCGACAGGCGCACCGACCGGCGGATCGAGCGGCCCGCGTTGTTGACCAGCACGTCGACCACGCCGAGGTCCTTGACCAGCGCGTCGACCGCGTCGGCGTCGGTCAGGTCGCACGGGTGGACCGACGCCGTGCCGCCCGCCGCCTCGATCTCGGCGCGCACCTGGTCCAGCTCGGCCTGGCGGCGGGCGACGAGCAGCACCACGGCGCCCCGCCGTCCGGCGGCGACCGCGGTGGCCCGGCCGATCCCGGACGACGCGCCGGTGACCACGACCCGCCTCCCGCGCAGCGACCCGGCGCGCAGCCAGGGCCGCTCCGGGTCGAGGTGCTCGGCCCAGTAGGACACCAGCTTGTCGGCGTAGGAGTCGAACTCCGGCAGGGTGACCCCGCTGCCGACCAGCGCGGCCACGGTCGCCGACGAGTCGAACACGGTGGGCAGGTCCAGGTGCGGCAGCACCGCGCCGGGCACGCCCAGCTCGGCCAGCACCGCGTCGGCGACCGGGCCGACCTTGCGCACGCGGGGCAGCGCCACCGGCAGCGTCGTGCGGATTCGCGGCGCGCCCATGGCCCTGGCGAACGCGTTGACGACGTCGACGACGCGCTGCTCGCCGTTTTCCGCCAGGTGGTAAGTCGTGCCGGACGGGGCGTCGACGTGCATGAGGTGCGCCATCGCCTCGACCACGTAGTCGACCGGGACCAGGTTCGTCGCGCCGAGGTCGGGCGCGGCCAGCGGCAGCGCGGACGGCAGCCGGGCCAGGCGGGCGAGGGCGGGCAGGAAGTAGTACGGGCCGTCGACCTTGTCCGTCTCGCCGGTCCGCGAGTCGCCGACGACGGCGGCCGGGCGGTAGACCCGGTAGGGCACCTTGTCCTGGTCGCGCACAAGCTTCTCGGCGGCGAACTTGGTCGCGTGGTACGGCGAGTGGTGGCGCTGGCCCAGGTCGAAGTCGGCCTCGGTGAACCGGCCGCGGTGGTCGCCCGCGACGGCGATGGACGAGACGTGGTGCAGCAGCCGCGCGCCCACCACCGCGGCGAACTCGACCACGTGCGCCGTGCCGTCGACGTTGGCGGCACGGTTGGCGGCGTCGGAGGCGGTGAGGTCGTAGACGGCGCCGAAGTGCACCACGTGGTCGATCCGCCCCGTCAGCGGGGCCGGGTCGACGCCGAGGCCGGGCTCGGTGAGGTCGCCGACGACCGGGATCACCAGGTCGGGTCGGGACCAGCGGGCCGCTGCCGCCGTGAAGCGCTCCATCGACCGCGGGCGCACGAGAACGTGCACCGCGGCGCAATCCGGTCGCTCCAGCAGGCGCTCGACGAGCCGCCGTCCGAGGAAACCTGTCACACCGGTGACGAAATAGGTTGTCATCACTGTGCCTCCTTGGCGCAGATTCTGACATTACCTACTCGTCGGTAGGAAGATGGGGACCGCAAACTCACTGATTCGAGTCGACCGAGGCGTCCACCACCGCGTCCCGCAGCGCCGCCCGCAGCCTGCCCACATCCAGCGGCGTGAAGATCGCCATCTCGCCCGGCGGCGCCACCAGCACCACCTGGCCCTGTCGCACCAGGACCGTCACCTCCCGCCTGCGCCCGGCGATATCGCGGCAACTGACCGACCACTCTCTATGGCTGTTCACCCGACCATCCTTTCGACTGTGCGATTTCACCTGAACCTGTCACAGGTGGGACGCGGACAGTAACCATCGGTGACGACAAATGGCTAGACGGCTTCAAGATTTTCCGGGGCGCGCCCGACCCGGCGCAGGACTAACCTCTGGCTCACCGAGTCAACGGGGGTCTGAGTCCACGGAGGTCTGCCATGGCAGAGCCGCACCGGATCGTCATCGTCGGAACCGGGCTCGCGGGCGCCTCCGCCGCGGGCACGCTGCGCGAACGCGGCTTCCTCGGCGAGATCGTCCTCGCGGGCCGCGACCCCCACCGCCCGTACGAGCTGCCCGCCCTGTCGAAGGCGATCCTGCTCGGCGACGCGGATGAGCCGGAGTGGGTGCACGACGAGGACTTCTACGACGAGCACAACATCGACCTGCGCACCGGAACCGAGATCGCTGGCCTGCACCTGGGCGAACGCGCGGTGGTGGACGGCGACGGCGAGCACATCCCGTACGACCGGCTGATCCTGGCCACCGGCTCCGCGCCGCGCACGCTGCCGATCCCCGGAGCCGACCTGGCGGGCCTGCGCACCCTGCGCACCCTGGACGACTCGCTGTCGCTGCGCGACGCGCTCGGCGCGGGCGTGCGGGTGGTGATCGTCGGCGCGGGCTGGATCGGCTGCGAGGCCGCGGCGGCGGCCCGAGCCCACGACGCGGAGGTCACGGTGGTCGAGCCGCTGCCGCTGCCGCTGCACAAGACGGTGGGCCCGGAGGTGGGCGAGGTCTTCCGCGACCTGCACGCGGCCAACGGCGTCACCTGGCGGCTCAACACCGGCGTCACGGCCTTCACCGGCGCGGAAGGCGTCGTCACGAAGGTGGTCCTCGACGACGGGACGACACTTCCGGCGGACGTGGTCCTGGTCGGCGTCGGCGCGTCCCCCCGCCTGGAACTGGCGAAGGCGGCGGGCCTGGAACTGTCCGACTCGGTCGCGGGCGGCGGGGTCGCGGTGGACGCCACCCTGCGCACCTCGGCCCCGGGCGTGTACGCGGTCGGCGACATCGCCGCCCACTTCCACCCCCGCTACGGGCGGCGGGTGCGGGTGGAGCACTGGGCCAACGCCAAGGACCAGGGCACGCACGTCGCCGGTGTCCTGGTGGGCGACGTGGAACCGTACGCCAAGAGCCCGTACTTCTTCTCCGACCAGTACGACCTGGGCATGGAAGTCCGCGGCCTGGCCAACCCCTTCACCGATGACCTGGTCGTCCGCGGCGACCTCGCCGCCCGCGAGTTCACCGCCTTCTGGACCCGCGGCGGCCGGGTGCGGGCGGCCATGAACGTCAACCAGTGGGACGACGGGGCGGCGTTGCAGGCGCTGGTGGACTTCCAGCAACCGGTGACCGCCGAAGACCTGCGCACCGCACCGCTGCCGGACTTGCTCTAGCCGCGTCCACCTCGACCGGGTGATGGATGACGTCCTCGATAGTCCCAAGGGCTGACGTCGGCGTATTCGACTTGCGGGCAGACTGGGGGTGTGGAGAAGACGGAGTTGCGGGCGCCCGCGAACCTGGTCAGCAAGCGCGCCATCATCCAGTGGACGCTGCAGGCCGTGATCGGGTGGGCCGTGGTCGTCGTCGGGCAGGGGCTGGTGGTCCTGCTGGCTGACGCCCCGCCGGGGTGGCTGCGGGTCACGCTGGCCGTGAGCGCGGTCGTCGGCGTCGTGCATGTGCTGGTCATGCCGCGTTGGCGCTACCGCGTGCACCGCTGGGAGACCACCGGCGACGCGGTGTTCACCCGCAGCGGGTGGATCAACGAGGAGTGGCGGCTGGCTCCGGTGTCGCGCATCCAGACCGTCGACACCGCGCGCGGGCCGCTGCAACAGCTGCTCAAACTGGCCACGGTCACCGTGACCACCGCGTCCGCGCAGGGCCCGGTGAAGATCGCGGGCCTGGACGAGGACGTGGCCGCGCGGATCGTGGACGAGTTGGCCGCGACCACCCAGGCCACCCCGGGGGACGCGACATGACCCAGTCGACGCTGCCCGCCGCCCCCGAGTTCGTCGAGCCCGCCCAGGAATGGGGCAGGCTGGACGCCCGGATGATCGTGGTGCGGCCGCTCAACGAGCTGCTCGGGCTGCTGCCACTGCTGTTCGCGCTGGTGGTCGTGGGGAACGTCGAGACCTGGCGGGTGGTGATCGGCGTCGGCACGGTCGGCCTGATCGTCGCCTACGGGCTGCTGTCGTGGCTGACGACGAAATACCGCATCACCGACACGCAGGTCGAGCTGCACAAGGGCGTGCTGTTCCGGCAGCGCCGCGCCATCCCGCGCGACCGCATCCGCACTGTCGACCTCACCGCCAAGCTCGGGCACCGGCTGTTCGGGCTCGCCGCCGTCCGCGTCGGCACCGGGCAACAGGAACGCACCCCCGGCGAAGGCGTGCTGCTCGACGCGGTGACCGCAACCGAGGCCGACCGGTTGCGGCAGGTCTTCCTGCACCGCCCCGCGGTCGCGGAGGCGGTGCAAGAGGTCGAGGAGACGCCGATCTCGCGGCTGGACAACCGCTGGTACCGGTACGCGCCGCTGAGCCTGTCCGGGCTGCTGAGCATCGCCGTCATGGTGGGCTTCGGGATGAACCTCGCCAACGAGCTGGACTTCGAGTTCTCCGATGTCGCCGTCGTGCGCCAGGTGTTCGGCTGGCTCACCCACGCCGACTGGACGGCGGTGATCCCGGTGGCCGCGGCGCTGGTGCTGGTCCTGTCGGTGCTGGCGTCGCTGGTGGCCTACCTGCTGCAGAACCACGCGTACCGCCTCACCCGGCACGCCGACGGCACCCTCCGCGTCCGCCGCGGCCTCCTCACCACCCGCTCGGTGTCGATCGAGGAACAACGCCTACGCGGCGTCGCCCTCCACGAGCCGCTGCTCCTGCGCGCGGGCCGGGGCGCCCGCCTGACCGCGGTGAGCACCGGCCTCAACCGGCAGGCCAACAGCAGTCTCCTGCTCCCACCCGCCCCCCGCCCAGAAGCCGACCGAGTCACCGCAGCGGTCCTGCGCGTCCCCACCGCCCCCACCACGGCCCGCCTGCGCCCGCACCCGCCCCAAGCCCGCACCCGCCGCCTCATCCGGGCCGTCCTCCCCGCGGTCGCTCTCACCGCCGCGCTGCTGACCCTCACCCTGACCGCGGCCTGGCCGGAATGGCTGTGGATCACCAGCACCGCCCTGATCCCCCTGTCCGTCCTCATCGGACTCGACCGCTACCGCAACCTCGGCCACACCCTGACCGACCGCTACCTGGTCACCCGCTCCGGCTCCCTGGACCGCCGCACCATCGCACTGCGACGCACCGGCATCGTCGGCTGGAAAATCACCCGCACCCTCTTCCAACGCCGCGCGGGCCTGCTCTCCATCACCGCGATCACCGCCGCGGGCAACGGCGGCTACACCGTCCCCGACATCGCCGAACCCGACGGCTTGGCCCTGGCCGACACCGCCGTCCCCGACCTCTTGCGCCAGTTCCTCACCCCCTGAGACCACCACCTTCGGGCGACCCACGACCACGATCGCGCGACCCACTGGCACCCACCGTGCCCATGATCGCGAGTTATCCACAGGCCAAGCTCACCCTCTTTCCCGCCCTGACCTGCGCCGATAGGATGGAACAGGGCTCGGCCCCCAGGGTGGGCGGGGTTTGTTGTGTGGGGCTGTGGGCGGCGAAACAGGCCGACTGTGGCCCCGAGCATCTGCCACCGCACCTGACCTCGCCAGGTGCTCGAAGGATTCAAGAAGCACACCCGCCCCCCTGCCAACGAAGCCCGGCCCTGCCAGGTGCTCGATGGTTGCGGTGCAGCCCACCTGCCCTCCTGCCAGGCCGAACCAGCGCCCGCCAAGTGCTCGATGGGGTGGAGTGGTTTCTTCGGGGGTGAAGGAAGATCCCTAAACTCGCCGTGGTCGTGGGGCCGAAGGCTCCCCACCCGTCTTTCCCCGCGACGGGATCTTCCTTCGTAGGGGCCCCGAAGAAACCACTCCACCCCATCGAGCCAACCCCGACAGCCAACCCCCGCAGAAGCAGGCGAGCCCTAAGAAACCGGCCAGGTGTGCACGGGCTCGTTGGTGTGCATGTGCTTCGCGTACCGGCGCACCATCTCCCGCAAAGCCTGCTCCCGGTTGACCGAAGTGTTCTCCTCCAACCCTTTCACCGTCTCCACCTGCCAAGTAGCCCCATTGCGCCCGGTGATGCACCGCTGCTCGATCACCCCCAGCAGCCGGTCACGATCCGCGGCGGAAACACCCCAGGCGTCCAACCCGTCATGCGCCATCGGCAACAGCCGACGCAGCACCAGTTCCGTGACCGGCACCTCCCCCACCCCCGGCCAGTACACCCGAGAGTCGATACCCGCGCGAGCGGCCGCGTGGAAATTGTCCGCGGCCGCGGCGAAACTCATCTGCGTCCACAGTGGACGATCCTGGTCCGCCAGCGCCCGCACCAGTCCGAAGTAGAGCGCGCCATTGGCCATCGTGTCCACGACCGAGGGGCCCGCGGGCAGCACGCGGTTCTCCACCCGCACGTGCGGGCGGTCGTCGACCACGTCGTAGATCGGGCGGTTCCAGCGGTAGACGGTGCCGTTGTGCAGGCGAAGCTCGTGCAGTTGCGGGGTGTCGCCGCGGGCCAGGACTTCCGCCGGGTCTTCGTCGTCGGTCAGCGGAAGCAGGGCCGAGTAGTACTGGACGTTCTCCTCGAACAGGTCGAAGATCGAGGTGATCCAGCGGTCGCCGAACCACACCCTCGGGCGCACGCCCTGGGCTTTGAGCTCGTCCGGGCGGGTGTCGGTGGCCTGCTCGAACAGGGCGATGCGGGTCTCGGCCCACAGCTGCTTGCCGAACAGGTACGGCGCGTTCGCGCCCAAGGCGACCTGGATGCCCGCGATGACCTGGCTGGCGTTCCAGAACTTCGCGAAGTCCTCCGGCGCGACCTGCAGGTGGTACTGGACGCTGGTGCACGCGCTTTCGGGGGCGATCGAGTCCGCCTGGGCCACCAGCCGCTCGACGCCGGTGATGTCGATCTCCAGGTCCTCGCCGCGGGCGGCCAGCACCTGTTCATTGAGCAGCTTGTAGCGCGGGTTGGCCGACAGGGTCTCGAAGCTGATGTGCTTGCGCCGCAACGACGGCAGGATGCCGACCATCACGATGTGCGCGTCGATTCTGGCCGCCTTCGCCTCCGCCTCGTTGAGGTCGGCGCGGACCAGCTTCTCGAACCGGCTCAAGCCGTCCGGGTCCAGCCGCTGCGGCGGGAGGTTGATCTCGATGTTGAACTGGCCCAGCTCGGTCTGAAACGCCGGGTCCGAGATCGCCGCCAGCACCTGCGCGTTGCGCATCGACGGGTCGCCCGCGTTGTCGACCAGGTTCAACTCGATCTCCAGCCCCGCCATCGGGCGGCCGTGGTCGAACCTGGACTCGGCCAGCATCTGCGCGAAGACATCCAGGCAGCGCCGCACCTTCTGCCGGAACCGCTGCCGGTCGGCCCGGGTGAACTCCGTCGACTCGACGTCCTTGCCCATGCGCTCCAGCGTGATCCATCGCCGACGGTCGCGCCACAGGGCTTAGGCCAAGTGGACGCACCCGCCAGCCCACCGTGGCCACCCCGTCGCCCACGGTGCTCAACCGCGCCGGGCAATCACCGTGACCGCGGTCAGAACACGGGCGGCTAAGCTCCGACAGGTGATGGACCGCCTGGTATGGATCGACTGCGAGATGACAGGGCTCGACCTGGGCAAAGACGCCCTCATCGAGATCGCCGCCCTGGTCACCGACTCCGAGCTGAACGTCCTCGGCGACGGAGTGGACCTGGTCATCCACGCCGATGACGCGACCCTCGACGGTATGCCCGACGTGGTCCGCGACATGCACGCCCGCTCCGGCCTCACCGACGAGGTGCGGGCCTCCACCCTGACGCTGGCCGACGCCGAGCAGAAGGTCCTCGAATACGTCCGCGCCTGGGTCCCCGAAGTGCGGACCGCGCCGCTGTGCGGCAACTCCATCGCCACCGACCGCGGCTTCATCGCCCGCGACATGCCCGCCCTCGACGCCCACCTGCACTACCGCATGGTGGACGTGTCCTCGATCAAGGAACTCTGCAGGCGCTGGTACCCGCGCATCTACTACGCGCAGCCCGACAAGGGCCTGGCCCACCGCGCCCTCGCCGACATCCTCGAGTCCATCCGCGAGCTGCGCTACTACCGCGGCACCGCCTTCGTCCCGCAGCCCGGCCCCACCACGGAAGAGGCCAGGGCCGTCGCCGAAGCGGTCCTCAACCCCCCACAGACCTAACCCGTTTTCGTCTCCCGGACCGGACACGCTAGGATGTTCACGCACCCCGGGCTCAACGGTCCGGCGGAGCGATGGTGGGTGTAGCTCAGCTGGTAGAGCACCTGGTTGTGGTCCAGGATGCCGCGGGTTCAAGTCCCGTCACTCACCCGGCCGAAGGCCGACCTTGTCCGCGGAGAGCGCGGACCGGGTCGGCCTTCGTCATGTTGGGGGGGCGACCCCCCCCCAAACCCCCCACGGTGCGAGCGGTTGCTGAACCAGCCGTGCCCCAGCAGGACGTGCGGGTCGATGGGAGCCAATCGCGGGGGTGTGTTGGGCGGGGACTTCTCACACGCGCGCGACTGGCCCGCCTTGGACTTCGGTGGATATTTGGCTGCTAGTAGCGGGGGTTTCTGGCTGCTAGGGGTGGGGGTTGAGGAGGTTGGCCACCAGGGCTTGGCAGCGGGGGGTGGGGGTCAGGCCCAGGTCGGTGTGGAGGAGGTGGCTGAAGCGGGCGAAGGCGCGGAGGGCTTCGGACTGGTTTCCCTCAGCCAAGTGGACTCGGATGAGGCCGGAGTGGGCTGTCTCGCGTAAGGGGTCGGCGCGGACGGCGGCGCCCGCGGCGGTGGTGGCCTCGGCGAAGCGGCCAACGGCGGTGAGACCGTCGGCGAGGGCCTCCAGGGCGTGCAGGCGCAGTTGCCGCCAGTCCTCGGCTTCGCGCAACACCCAGTCGTCGTACCAGAGGGGCAGCAGTTCCAGGGAGAGACTGGCGACCGCGCCCGCGCCGAGGTCCGCTTCGGCCGGTCTGCGGGCGGTGATCAGCCGACGGGCGAGCGCCTGGGCATCGCGCAGGTCCACTCCCACCCCCTGGGCCAACTGCAGGCTTAACGGCATGACCTTCAGCGTCTCGCGGCTGGCCGGGTCCATCCGGGACAGCGCAGAGCGCAGCGTCGCGTACGCGCGGACCTCCGAGACCTCCGACCACAAAGTGCCCGCCACGAGCAACCGACCGGCGGCTTGGTGATGCAGGGCCACGAAAGCCAGCAGGCGCTCGGTGCCGCCGGAGACCGGCAGGACACGGTCGTCGGCGAGCAACCGGAACCCGCCGAGCAACGAGACCCGCACGCCCGTGCCGCCGCGCGGAATGGCCTGCCGGGGCGGTGTCGCCGTCGAGACCAGGATGCTCACGATCGCGGTGACATCGGTTCGAGGTGGATAGCCGGTGTGTGCGGCATGGTCGCTACCGATTTCTTCCACTGTCGAGAAGCGGCGGCGGATGAGCGCGCCGAGAGCCGCCTGCGGGGTGTTCTCGGAAGTCCAGCATCCTCGCTGCCACGGTTTACCGCAACCCACGCTACCCTCGACCAAAATCGGCAGAAATCCCATCGATACAGCTCACCCCATATTTCACTCGAAAGAGTGGAATATGGGGGCATTCGCGCAACGCCAGAACGACCCGGCCCGCACCGGCCGAGCCGTTCGACGTCAGTCGCCGCGCCCGCGATTCTGGTCGCGGGGCGAGCCGTTCTACGACTCGCAGCTGCTGCGGATGTCCGGCGGGATGCCGATGGCGCCGCACTTGTCGGTGCCGGTGCCGCCGCTGAGGGTGTCGACGGCGAAGTCGGTGCCGGGGCCGGTCAGCGAGTCGTTGCCCGCGCTGCCGTTGACGGTGTCCTCGCCCAAACCGCCGCTCAACGTGTCGTTTCCGATGCCTCCGGTGAGCGTGTCGTTGCCGTCGTTGCCGTGAATGACGTCGTTGAAAGCGGTGCCGGTGATGGTGTCGTTGCCACCGTTGCCGTAGATCGTCTTGCCGGGGTCCGAGTTGGTGCAATCGATCGTGTCGTTCGCACCGGAACCGGTCACCGTGGTGTTGGTTTGCGTGACCCCGGGTCCGATCACGCAGTTGGCGGCGGCGGACGCGGAGCCTCCGGTCGCCAGCCCGCCCACGACCACTGTTCCCGCGAAAAGAACTGAGTAAAGCGCGCGAGATCTCATTTTTCCTCCATTGCCCTGAACGAATTGTTCGGATGACCTGAGTCTTCCCGCCGGGGCGTCACCGCAGCGTGACGCGGGCGAAGCCGACTGGCGGCGGGCCGCCGGCAACTGGTGACGACGATCGACGGGTGTCCACCGGCCGCGGGCGGTACCTACGTTTCGTTCGTCACCGGGTCGAGGGCCCCGGTGCGGAAGGAGAGATCCTGATGAAGGTTCGCACCCTGCTCGTGGGCGTGCTGGCCGCCGTGGCGACGGCGGTCGTCGCGCCGTCGGCTGCGACGGCGGCGCCCGAGGACGGGCCGATGGCTCCGATGATCGTGGGCGGCGGCAACGCCACCCAGACCTACAGCTTCATGGTGTCCCTGCAGAACACCTCGGGCGGCCACTTCTGCGGCGGCTCGCTGATCAAGTCCAACTGGGTCGTCACCGCGGCCCACTGCGTCCAGGGCAAGTCGCCGAGCGGCGTCGTGGCGCGGATCGGGACGACCAACCGGACCAGCGGCGGCACGGTGGCGCGTGCGTCGCGCATCATCATCCACCCCAATTACCGCACCGCGTACGACATCGCGTTGGTGCAGCTCAGCAGCGGTGTCACGCAGGCGCCGGTGCGGATCTCGGCCGCGTCGGGGGCGGTGGGAACGCCGACCCGGGCCATCGGCTGGGGCCAGACCTGCGCGACCCCGGGCGGCTGCGGGGCGCCGGTGACCCTGCAGCAGCTCGACACCTCGATCGTGGCCGACAGCCGGTGCGGCGGGATCACCGGCTCGATCGAGATCTGCACGAACAACCCCGGTGGCGTCGCCGGTGCCTGCTATGGCGACTCGGGAGGGCCTGAGGTCAAGGCCGTCGGCGGGGCGTGGGAGCTGATCGGAGCCACCAGCCGCTCCGGTGGCGGGTCGCAGTGCGCGCGGGCCCCGTCGATCTACAGCGACGTGGTGGCGCACAAGGCGTGGATCGAACAGCACACCGGCGCCCTGTAGCGCGCGTGGGCGTCCCCGCCGAGTCCGGGTGGGGGCGCCCACGTGGCCAGGGGGATGATGGGCGGGTGCGCGACATCGAGATCCGGGACGACATGATCAGGCTCGGCCAACTGCTCAAGCTGGCGGGCCTGGCCGAGGACGGCGTGCACGCCAAGGACCTGTTGGAAGCCCAAGAGGTGGCCGTCAACGGTGAGCAGGAGACCAGGCGTGGCAGGCAGGTCCACCCCGGCGACGTGGTGAGCGTCGGCCGGGATGAGATCCGCGTCACCACACGCTGACCCGGTCTTACCGCTTGCCGCCTGCTTTCCAGGTCTCCCACGGGATCTGCCACACGCTCAGGCCGTCCCACGGTTCGAGCACCGGGCCGCCGGAGTTCTGCACGACGATCACGTCGCCCTTGCTGGAGATGCTCTGCAGCCAGGTGGCGTTCTCCGTGGACATGTTGATGCAGCCGTGGCTCACGTTGCGCGCGCCCTGGTCCTTCACCGACCACGGCGCGGAGTGGTAGAAGATGCCGCTGTTCGACATCCGACTGGCCACCGCGACCTTCGTCCGGTACCCGGCGGCTGAGTCGACCGGGACGCCGTAGGTGGACGAGTCCATCGTGTAGTTCGTGTGCTCGCTCATCACGACGTAGGTGCCGACCGGGGTCTCGTGGGCCTTCTTGCCCAGCGAGACCGGGATCGTGCGGGCCACCGTGCCGTTCACGGTGACGGTCATCTGGTGGGTGGCGCCGTCGACGAGTGCGGTCACCGAGTCGCCGATGGTGACGGTGGCCTTGCGGTCTTCCCGGCCGTAGAAGCCGTTGCCGAAGTGCTTGCCGTAGACGGCGGCGTCGACCACCACCGTGGTGCCCGGCTTCCAGTACTCCTTGGGCCGCCAGTGCACCTCCTTGTCGCTGAACCAGTAGAACGCGCCCTCGGCCGCGGGCGTCGCGGTGACCTGGATCGCCTTCTCCACGGCCGCCTTGTCCGCGATCGCCACATCGAAGTAGAAGGCGAACGGCTGACCGACACCGACCTTCTGCCCGTCCAGCGGGTTCATCGACAGCGCTGTCTGCCGCTTCGGCTTGGCCGTGGTGAACGTCGAGGTGGAACTGACAGTCTTACCGGCGCTGTCTTGCCCCGTCGCCGCTGTCGTGTACGTCTTGCCGTACCCCAGGGCCTCAGTGGACCGCCACGAGGCGCCGTCGGCGGATAACGCGCCCGCCACCACCTTGCCGTCCTGCCCGGTGACCTTGACGTCGGTGAGCTTCCCCCCGGTCGCCGCGACCACGACCGGCTCCCCCGGCGCCACCTCGGCGGCCTTGTCCGCGGGCGTCAACGCCAACCCCAGCGGAGCCGCCTCCGACGCCGCGCTCACGCTGCTCGCCCCCGTCGTATCCCCACCCCCGACCGCGGGCGTCGACTCGGCCGTCGTACACGCCGACACCGCCAACACCGCCACGCCGATCACACTCGCCCACGCTCGCGCGCGCCCACCCCTGGCCATACCGACCTGCCGTTCTGCCATGCTCCGACCTCTGCCGACAGTGTGCCTGACCACCCCGACACGATGGAGTGGGACCGGCAAGCTGGGCGAGCGAACCCCCCTGATTTCTGCTCCGCGGCCACCCTGTGCTAACTTTTCTCCCGTCAGCGGGAGAGATCCCGACGAGCGCCGCTAGCTCAACTGGCAGAGCAGCTGGCTCTTAACCAGCGGGTTCGGGGTTCGAGTCCCTGGCGGCGCACCACATAGTATCGACGCCCACCTGTAGGTATCCCTGGTCAAGGGGATCTTGCCGGTGGGCGTTGATCTTTGATGAATCCACGATGTGGCCGGGTCACCTTCCGCTTTCGTTTCGGAGGCGTGTTCCGAACTTGGGCGTGACCAGTTTGGTCCCCATTGGAGAGTGCCCAGTTAGGCCGCCCGTGCTCAGTTGTGACGACGGACAGGCCGCCCGCTATGTCACGCCGCCTGCGGGTACTCCTGCTGTCCTAGACGATCTTTGCAAACGGCCGCCGGCTTCTGCGAAGCCACGCTATGAGCCCTCGGCCTGGCGGTTGCGCTTGACCGGCGGGTGGAGCGTTGTCGCATGGCACGCGAGGAGCGGTGGACGGCGGCGCGATCAGGATCACATGGCATCGAGACCCGACAATCAAGTCAAGGGGAACTCTCAGCCCGCGCACCCCGTGTATGGACCTCAACCGGTGAGGTGGCTGGTCGCCCCTACGACAGGCAGTCCAGCCAGCCGCTATGTCGTGGTGGTGACCGGCGAATCGGACCGGTCAGGCGACCTCGGGCATCATCCTTGCCATGACTGATTCCGTGGTACCGGCCTACACCGACATGTTGTGACCGAAGAACATGGAATCTGGCTGGTACACACCGACTGGGGCGGCTCACCGTGAAAGCAACGACCACAGCGAAGAGGGCCGACAACCCGGCTTCGCTTCCACCGGCGGCTCGGCGCGATCACCGCAGTCTCCGCGCCTGCCCCGCCCAATGGCAACGAGCAGCAGCTCCAAAACCAGGCAACGTCTGCGAGCCCGAGCTGAGCCCGAGAAGACCGGCACACCCTACCGGCACGCGGCACGATCCGACCCACAGCACCGGACACGACCAGCAAGACACCCCGGACCGGCATCGTCCGACACCACCTGGCAGATCACCAAGTCGATTCTTAACCAGCGGTGCGGGGTTCGAGTCCCTGGCCGTGCACTTCTCTGTGTCAACGCCTATCAGCGAGCGCCCATGACCACCTGGATCTTGTCGGTGGGCGTTGGTCTTGGATGCTCAGTCCACCTCTCGGGTATGGCCGAGCGCTTCGGACTGCCGCAAACGGTGTCGGGTGGGCCGTTTCCGCCGTCGCAGGCCGGGGCGCCGTTGGTGGTGGACACCGACGCGGGTGGCGAGCCGGACGGCGCGGTCGCCTTGGTCATGGCTGCCGCCGCGGTGGTGAGCGCGGCCCGCCTGCCGAAACTGGTCCTGTCCGACACAACGCATTGTTCGGAGATCGAGTTGAGCCGTGATATAGCGATCTGCACCGCCGTCTGGTCACCCCCGGCGCGGCGCCATGGGCGGCCTTGCTGGCCGCGCACTTGGACAGGTGGTTCGACCGCTTCCCAGCCACCGCGTTCCAGCACGACGCGCTCGCCCTCGCCGCGGCGCTTCAGCTGCCTTACGTGGGGTTCGCGCGTGAACGCGTGGTGCTTGACGCGCTCGGCCGGATGACCGCGGCCCCGGAAGGCCACGTGGTGCGGCTCAGCGTCAGCGCGGACTACCGGGCCTTCCGGGGATGGCTGGCCCGTGGGTTCGACGCGGCGCTGGGCCGTAACCGATGACCCGGGACGAGGCGATCGCCGCCGCGCTTGCCTGGATTCGCACCACCCACGGCGACTACGCGGACCGGCTGCGCGTGCTGGCCGACGACGTGGTGCTGGTGCGCGGGCACTGGCACGTGCCCTACACCGCCGTGGACGACGACCTCGTTCCCCTGCCCGCCGTCGAAGTCCCCGACGACGGCAGCCCGCCGCGCCGGTTCGTCCCCTCGGGCCCGCCGTCGCCGTTCTCGCGCGGCCTGCCCGAGACCTGGCCCGAGCCCGGTCCTGACCTTGCCGTCGTGGACCAGGACTGGGACCGGCAAGCCTTCGCGCACCTGGGGGCGCCGCGGGCCGCGGTGCTGGGCTGGGTGCGCGCGCCCGGGTCCGACGAATACCGCCGCAACCCCGAGTACAAGCCCGGCCCGACCTGGTTGGGCTGGCCCGCGCCGACGACGCCCGCGGACAAAGTCCTGCTCTACTACCACTGCGGCTGGCTGGGCGAGGACCCCCGGTTCTTCTCCGCCTTCCTCGACATGACCCTGTACTGCCGGGACAGCAGGCTCATAGCCGCGGACGACAACGGAGTCCGGTGGGTGGGCGCGTACAGCTCGCCGGTGCGGATGCCCGAGCGCACCTGGTCGTGGCGGGAGATCGGGGTGCGGGAGCTGCTCACGGTGATGGACGCCGACGAGATCCGCGTCAACCCCGGCCACCCCACCGAGGTGCGGCTGGAGAAGGTCCTCACCGAGTCCATGCACCGCTGGCCCGAGCCGTTCCCGCACCCGCCCGCGGTCGACCGGGAGGTGCCGGAGTACGACCACGACACCTGGACCGCGCGGGTGGTCGAGACGGCCAGGGCCATGAACCCCGAAGTCGACCCGTACGTGGCGAAGATCGTGCAGGCGCGCCTGTTCGAGCGGCTGGACGAGGCGAAGGCCAACGGCTTCACGATCGAGGGCGCCGAACGCGCGGCGCTCACCGACGCCCTCATCTGGATTTGCGCGGACCGGCCGGGACCGCCACCGTCCAGCGCGCAGCGCACCTGGGGCGGCGTCGACGGCGCGCAGCTGTGGGTCGCTCCCACCCTGGGCAAGGCCGTCGAGTGGGACTACCGCGGCAAGCAGCCGCACGGCTGGGCATGGGTGGCGGGCGCGTACACCGGTTTCGCCCTCGGCGAGGCCACCGCGGGCGGCGACGGCACGCTGACCGCTGCCCTGCTGCGGGCGACCGACGCGGTCGTGCGGGCCGGGCACATCCGCACCGAGGAGAAGCGCCGGTCGGTGCGCCTGCCGCGGCGGGCGGAAGGCTGGTTGGACGCGCTGGTGCCCGCCGCCGAGCCCGTGCCGGAGGTCGACGCGCTGCTGGCGGCCGTCGTGTCGGGCGACCACTGGACGGCGGGGCCGCTGTGGAACGAGCGGATCAGCCCGGTGTTCGACCGAGTCCTGTCCCGGGGCGCCTACTCCCGGGCCACGCACGTCGCGCTGGCCGAGACCGGCCTGTGCCCGCACATCCTGGACCTGCGCGAACAGCGCGAGGTCCCGGTGCGCGACCAACTGCCCGACACCCCGTGGGAGCGGGCCCTGCTGATCGCAGCGAAACTCGGCCACACCCCGCGGGCCGCCCTCGCCGCCGCCCCGGATCCACTCACCGCGGCCCTGGCCGGAGCGTTGGTCGGCGCCCGGCACGGCGTCCCCGGCCTCCCGGGCAAACCGCCGAACTGGGAGCTGGTGGAGGCGATGGCGACCGAGGCGCACATGATGTTCGACCCGAGGTACACCCCCAGCACACCCCCGCACCCCGGCCTGCCGCCGCTGTCCAACGCGATGCGCGCAGAAGCCCGCGCCACCCCGGACGGCTGGCTCTGGTGCGCCGACCCGGAAGCCGAGCCCCGGCTCCTCGGCGGCCTGCCGACCCCGACCCTGCTCGGCGCCTACCGCATCGGCCCCGACGGCGAGCCGACCGGCGAGACCTGGCTCAACATCGACTACCGCCCCGGCCCCCGCCGCCTCGGCCTGCCGGAGCCGGAAAACACGTTCGAGAAGATCCTCAACCTCGTCACCGCGACCTGGCTGCCCTACGAGCCCATCCTCGCCGCGGCCCTGGACTCCCCGTTCCTCGCCCTTCCCACCCCAGACGGCTCAACCGCGATCGTCCGCGACGCGAACGGCAATCTGGTGCTGCCGGTCTACTCGTCCCACCGCTTCCTGCCGCACGGCGCCCCGCCCCCGGAACGGATCGGCCTGCGCCCGCTGCTCCCGCTGCTGCGGGACGTTCTGG
This sequence comes from Actinokineospora iranica, assembly GCF_900101685.1. GTDB lineage: Bacteria > Actinomycetota > Actinomycetes > Mycobacteriales > Pseudonocardiaceae > Actinokineospora > Actinokineospora iranica. The sequence goes on along the minus strand of NZ_FMZZ01000012.1, from coordinate 21,895 downwards.
TAGTGGTCAACCCCGGCGCCAAAGTCGGCGTCGACATCAGAGGCGACCAGTTGATCGACCACGCGAACCAGCCGGATTCCCCGCAGTAGTCGGCGAGCCTGCCGTGGGCGATGGTCCGGACTCACCGCTACCGCAAGGCTTAGCAACTCAGGTGAGCCTGCCCGGTTTGCTGAACAGGGCCACGGTAAGCACCGCCAGGACCGCGGCGCAGCCGCCGAGGACCATGACGACCGACGGCGATGTGGCGTCGAGGACCCAACCGCCCAGCAGCGCGCCGATCGAGATCGTGGCCTGGAATGACGAGGTGAACAGGACCGACGCGGCTTCCGGCACGTGCGGCGCGGCCTTGGCGAACCAGGTCTGCGAGCAGACCGGGACCGCGCCGTAGGCCAGGCCCCACACGATCAGCAGGGCCACCGCGCCGACCGCCGTCACGCCGAGCAGGGGCAGCAGCAGTGTGGCCGCGGCCAGCATCGCGGCGACGGTCATGAAGGCCGCCCGGGTGCTTTGGCCGACGCGGGGGCCCGCGACGAAGTTGCCGACGATGCCCGCGGCGCCGTAGAGCAGCAGGTACACGGTGATGGCGCCGGAACTGGACCCGGTGACCTGCTCCAGGAACGGGGTCACATAGGTGTAGGTGCCGAAGTGCGCCATGACGATGAGGAAGGTGACTGCCAGGCCGACCCTGGTCTCAGGCACGCGCAGCATGTCGCGGAGCACCGACAGCCTGGTCGGGGTCTCCGGCGGCAGCGACGGCACGAACGCCAGCAGCGCCGCGAAGACGCCGACGGTCAGCACACCCATGGCGACGAACGCCGCCCGCCAGCCCCACACGTCGCCGATCAAGGTGCCCGCGGGCACGCCCAGGACCGAGCCGAGCGGAACGGACGAGAAGATGATCGCGGTCGCGCGGCCGACGTGCTCGGGGGCGACCAGCCGCGCGGCCAGCCCGGCGCCGATCGACCAGAACGCGCCGATGACGAACCCGACCAGCACCCGGGAGAGCAGCATTGCCCAGTAGGCGGGCGCCGCGGCGGCCAGAAAGTCGGCCACCGCGAGCACGACCATCAGCAGGCACAGCATCCGCTTGCGGTCGACCTGCCCGGTCGCGACGGTCACCTGGACGGCAAGCGCAAGACTGGCTGTCGATTCAGCCACCGCCCTTACCATCATGTCGACTGCGTCGACCTGGGGGAGACACCATGACGCCGGACTGGCGCAACACGCTGCTGATCACCGGGGCTTCGCTGGCGATCGGCGCGGGATATCTGCTGCTGCCCAACGATGACGCGGTGCTCACCTCGGTCAACCAGGGCTACCAGGTCGTCTACCAATGCCGCGATGACTGCCCCACGCGGTTGGCCGATGGCGTCTCTTGGCCGGTCTTGCCGCTGTCGCTGGGTCTTGGAGCGGCGGCGTCCGGCGGCTTGGCCTGGCATCGGGCCAGGCGTGCCGCGGTCCGCCGCGAAGATCAGTCGACCGGCCCGGGTTGATCAGCCACTCCTGGGCGTGGGGTCGCGTATTCGGGTAACCGACGCCCGTTCGGCTCTCCGGTGGCCTGCCGCGGGCAGGCTTCGGCGGCATCGGGATCGATGACGCCTTCTGTCAGCGTCCGCCAGGGGGTGACCTGGCTGTCCTTTGTGACCACCTGCGGGCTCCTGACCCAGTGGGCAGTGGGTCAGGAGCCCGCTCCGGGTGGCGGTGGTTGACACCCCCAGTGATGCGGATGATCACGCGGTCAACCACCTGCCTCACCCGGTCAGGGGCGCAGGGTCACGCAGTGGGGGCGCTCCAGTTCGTGGAAGCCGTCGTCGAAGGTGTTTTGTTGCATGGGGACCATGCAGGCGAGGGTGCCGTTCGGCCAGGTGGTCTGTGGGGGGATGACGACCACGTCTTCGCTGTAGGTCCACCAGCGGCCGGTGGAGCTGTCCGACTTCCACGAGCCTATGAAGAAGCGGTAGAAGCCGTAGAAGTTCTTTGTGGGGTCCGTGCCGGTCACGTAGCCGCGCATGGAGTTCACCCGCAGGCCGGTGCTGTCGACGGACACGCAGGTGTACCAGCCGCAGTCTTTGCCGCTCTCGGCTGTCGCGGCGGCGGGGGTGGCGGCGACGGTCGTGGTCAGCGCGGCCGTGGCGGCGAGGGCGGCCAGGGCGCGGGCGGTCTTCTTGGTTGCCATGTCGGTTCCTCTCAGGCGCGGATGGTGACGCAGGCGGGCGCGGGGACGTAGCCCTCGTAGGAGGTCCGCGTGCACAGCAGCGACCCGTTCTTGAACTGGGTGTTGTTCAGCGGGAACAGGACTCCGAGGGAACCGAGGCCGCAGTCGTTGTTCACGCGGGAGTTCTCGTAGTGCTGGCCGTTGGCCTTCTCGCCCCACACCGTGACCTTGACGCGGCAGATCTGGGCCGGGTAGTAGGGGATCTTGGACGAGAGCAGGAAGCCGTGGACGCTGTCCACGGACAGCCCGTTGCCCACGACCTCGTTGCAGTGCTTGTTGAAGTCGCCCGGGCCGTGGGCCGGTTCGCACACCTTGTCGCTGGGGGCGGCCACCGACGCGGGGGACACGGTGGCGGCGGCGGGGGTGGCGCCCAGCGCGGTCGTCGCGGCGACGAAGGCCGCCGCGGCGACCGCTTTGCGAGTGATGGCCATGCTGGTGTTCCTCTTTCTGGGTCATGATCGATGCCCAGTGGGCGACGCCAAGCGGCGCGCGCTCTGGGTGGGAGTGGGCCGCGAAGTCGACCGGTTTAGGGTTGGTCGCTGGCCGTGTCCATCATGGCCAGACGCCGCGGCCGGGGGGAAGCGATCCGCTGTTGACAGTCCTCGGCCCGCGCCTTGGCAACAGCACTGACCAGGAGAAACGCGTGGACCCCGCACCGTCGTTCGGGAGCGAGCTGCGGCAGGCCAGGACCGGCAGGGGGATGTCGCTGACCGGCTTGGCGGACGCGGTGCACTACAGCCGCAGCTACCTGAGCAAGCTGGAGACCGGGTCGCGGGCGGTCTCCGTCGAGCTCGCCCAGCGGCTCGACGACGCGCTCGGCGCTGGCGGGCGCCTGGTCGCGCTGGCCGAGGCCGAGCGGCGGCCGGTGTGCCCGTACCGCGGGCTCGCCGCGTTCGGCGCTGGCGACGCCGCCTGGTTCTTCGGCCGGGAGGACGCGGTCGCGGACCTGGTGGCGACCGCGGCGCGGGCGCTGGCGAACCGCAAGCCGGTCGTGGTCGTCGGCCCGTCCGGGGTGGGGAAGTCGTCGCTGGTGCTGGCCGGGCTGCTGCCCGCGCTGGCCCGCGACGAGATCCCCGGCGCGGCCGGGTGGCCGGTGCGGGTGGTCACGCCCGGGGCCGCGGCCGAGCCGCCCGAGCCCGAGCCGGGGGCGCTGGTCGTGGACCAGTTCGAGGAGATCTTCACGCTGTGCGCGGACGAGGGCCGCAGGCAGTCCTTCGTGGCCGCGCTGTGCGCGCTCGCCCGCGCGGGCACGCTGGTCGTGCTGAGCCTGCGCGCCGACTTCTACGCCCGCTGCCTGTCCTACCCGGACCTGCTGGCCGGGCTGCGCGACAACCAGGTCACCGTGGGGCCGATGACGGCGGCGCAGCTGCGCGCGGCGATCACCGGCCCGGCCGAGGCCGCGGGGCTGACGCTGGAGCCGGGGCTGGTCGAGCTGCTGCTCGCCGACGTCGGGGCCAGCGCGGCCGGGGCGCTGCCGCTGCTGTCGCACGCGCTGATGGTGACCTGGCACGAGCGGTCGGACACGACGCTGACCGTGGCGGGCTACCGGCGCACCGGGGGCATCGAGAACGCTGTCGCGTCCACCGCCGAGCAGGCGTACGCGGCGCTGGACGCGGGCCAGCGGGAGGCCGCGCGGCAGGTGCTGCTGCGGCTGGTCCGGGTCGGCGAGCACGAGGAGGACACCCGCAGGCCCGCCCCGCGTGACGCCCTGCCGGGCAGGGCCGCCACCGCCGTCAACGAGTTGACCGCGGCGCGGCTGCTCACCGTGGACGCGCACACGGTGACGATCGCGCACGAGGCGCTGCTGCACGCCTGGCCCCGGCTGCGCGAGTGGATCGACGCCGACCGCGGCGGCCTGCGCGTGCACCACCAGCTCGCCGAGGCCGCCCGCGCCTGGGAGGCCGAGGACCGCGATCCGACCATGCTCTACCGCGGCCCCCGGCTCGTGCTCGCCGCCGACTGGGCAGCCGAGCACGGCGACCGGCTCGGCGCGGCGGAGCGGGACTTCCTCGCCGCCAGCCGGGCCGTCGCCGACGCCGCGGCGCGCCGGGAGCGGCGGCAGACCCGGCGGCTGCGGCTGCTGGTCGCCGGGCTGGCGGTGTTCGCGGTGCTGGCCGTGGTCGCGGGCGCGGTCGCCGTCGTGCGCGGCGCGGAGTCCGACCGGCAGCGCGACCTCGCCGTGTCCCGGGAGCTGGCCCTGGAGGCCGACCAGATGCGGCTGACCGACCCGTCGCTGGCCACCCAGCTCAGCCTCGCCGCGTACCGGGTCGCCGACACGCCGCAGGCCAGGGGCAGCCTGCTGAGCGCGTCGGGCACGACGTATGTGGCCAGGTCGAAGCCGCACTCCGGGTCGATCACCGACCTGGCCTTCACCGCTGACGGGAAGACACTCGTCACCGCGGGCCTCGACGGCGCGACGCGGTTCTTCGGCGTGTCCGCCACCGGCGACGCGGTCGCCGGGGCCGTGCTGCGCGGCGGCGCGGAGACGGTCACCGCGCTGGCGCTCGACCCCGCGTCCGGCCTGCTCGCCACGGCGGACGAGGTGGACGACACCCGCCTGTGGCGGGTCGGGGAGCAGCCCGCGCCGCTCGGCGTGGTCCGCGGCACCGGCCAGGGCGAGGCGCTGGCGCTGAGCCCGGGCGGGGACCTGCTCGCGGTCGGCCGCGCGGACGGCGGCGTCTCGGTGTGGGACGTCGGCGACCGCGCCCGCCCGGTCGCCCGCGGGATTCTGCCCGCGCACAGCAAGACAGTGCGCAGCCTCGCGTTCTCCCCGACGGCGCCGCTGCTGCTGACCGGGGGCGACGACTTCACCAGCGAGCTGTGGGACCTCTCCGGCGCGGCCCCGGTCCGGCTGGCGTCGCTGGCCACGCACACGGCCACCATCCGCGCGGTCGCGTTCAGCGCGGACGGCGCGACGGCGGCCGTGGGCAGCGACGACCACACCATCGACCTGTGGTCGCTGGCCGATCCACGGAACCCGGTGCGCACGCTGCGGCTGACCGGGCACGGCAACGCGATCCGCGGGGTGTCGTTCAGCCCGGACGGGCGGATGGTCGCCAGCGCCAGCGACGACCAGACGGTGCGGATGTGGAACGCCGCGGACGGCACGCAGCTCAGCTCGATGGCGCAGCCCGCGCCCGCGCGCCGCGCCGCGTTCGCCGCCGACGGCAGGCTCCTGGCCACCGGCAACGACCTCGGCGGGCTGTGGCTGTGGCGGCTGCCGCCGCCGGTGTTCGCCGACCGGTCCTCGGCCACCGCCCTGGCCTACGACCCGGGCCGCCCGCACCTCGCGGTCGGCGACGAGGACGGCACGGTCCACCTGCGCGAGCTGGGCAGCCAGCGGGAGCTGGGCGCGCTGGCCGATCCGGGCGGCCGGGTCACCGCGCTGGCGTACGACCCGCGCGGCGGGCGGCTCGTCGTGGCGGGCGAGAACCGGCCGACCCGCGTCTGGGACGTCTCCGACCCGGCCGACGCCCGGCCCATCGCCGCGATCGAGGGCCCCTCGGCCGTGCACGCGGCCGTGTTCGGTCAGGGTGGGCGGGTGCTGGCCGTGACCGGCACGGACTGGAAAGTCACGCTGTGGGACACCGCCGACCCGGCGCGGCCCAGCAGGCTCGCGGTGCTCGGCGGGCACGAGAACGCGATCTTCGGGCTGGCGTTCAGCCCGGACGGTCACCTGCTGGCCACCGGAAGCAACGACTACAGCGGGCAGCTGTGGGACGTGTCCGACCCGCGCGCGCCACGGTTCCTGACCCGGTTGGCCGACCACAGCAACGCGGTCAGCGCGGTGGCGTTCGCGCCGGACAGCCGCATCCTGGCCACCGCGTCGGAAGACCACACCGTGCACCTGCTCGACGTCGGCGACCCGGCCGATCCCGTGCAGGTCGCGGACCTGACCGGGCATTCCGCCGCGGTCGCCGCGGTCGCGTTCAGCCCGGACGGGCGGCTGCTGGCGACCGCGGGCGACGACGGGGCCGCGCGCGTCTGGGAGGTCGCCGACCGGGCGCGGCCGCAGCCGCTGGCCGTGCTCGCCGGGCACACCGGACCGGTGCGCGCCGTCGGGTTCCGCCCGGACGGCGGGCAGATCGCCACCGCGGGCAGCGACCACACCGTGCGGCTGTGGAGCACCGACCCCGACGAGGTCGCCGACCGTATCTGCGCGCTGGCCAGCCCGCCGCTGTCGCCGCGGCAGTGGGACCGGCATGTCAGCGGCCTGCCGTTCCGGACACTGTGCCCGTGATTCTTGGCGTTTCACCGCGTGAGCCTGGTCGGCCTGCCACCATCGCAGGGGTGAGCCGTCTTCCCCTGCTTCTGCTCAGCGCCGCCCTGGCCACCGGCTTCCTCACGGTCCCGGCCGCGGCCTCCGGCACGTCCGTCACCGTCGAGCGCGGCGGATCGAACTACGCCTTCTACCAGATCGACCGCGACGCCGACGGCGCCTGCGACCGGGAGCCGTACGGGGTGGTCAACAGCTTCGACAAGGCGCCCGCGACGATCGCGGCGCAGCTCGCGCGGATGCACGCCAACGGCCAGCGCAGGCTGCGGCTGGCGGTGTTCCACCAGCACGGCCCGGACTCCGGCACGGTGATGGACTCCACCGGCGGGAACCTGTCCCCGCGGAACCGGCGGAACCTGGCCGACCTGCTGGCGGTGGTCAAGGCGACCGGGTTCGCCGAGGTCGAGGTCGGGTTCTTCCCCATCGGCGCCGCCGACCCGCACGGCTGGGCGGCCTGGGACGAGACCCTGTACCAGGAGAACCGCGACCTGATCGACAACGTCCGCGAGATCGTCCGGGCCGCGGACCTGCCCTACCGGCTGGACCTGCTCAACGAGGGGATGCCGATGAGCGACCAGCCCGTGCTGCTCGACTACACGCGCAGGCTGTGGGCCGACTACACCGCGCGCCACGGCAAGGCCGACACCGTGGGCTTCTCCATGACGGTCTGGATCGCCGGACGCGCCCGGCAGATACCGGCCGTCTACGGCGACACCGTCCCCGATGTCTTCGACATCCACCTCTACCGGGACGACTGGACCGGTGACGAGCACAAGCAGTTCGTCGAAGCCCACCACGAGTTCGCCGCCCAGGGCTACCACCAGCCCTGGATCATCGGCGAAGCCCTCTACGACGACGGGACCGCCGCCACCGGGATAGCCCGCGCCATCGGCGAGACCGGCCGCGGGGTGCTCTACCTGACCCAGTGGCAGCTCAGCGCCGAGAACACCTGCGCCGACCGCGCCGTGGACGTGGCCCCGCCCGCCGAGTTCGGCCGCTACGCCGCCGCCGGGTTCTGACCGGGATGGAGAAGTACGACGTCAAGAAGGCGCACAAGGCGCTCTACTCCCCGTCCGCGAAGGAGTTCACCGTCGTCGACGTGCCCGAGTTCCGGCACATCGCCGTCGACGGCCGAGGTGATCCGAACACCGCACCCGCGTACGCGCACGCCGTCGAAGCTCTCTACGGGGTGGCGTACACGCTGAAGTTCGCCAGCAAGCGGACCATGGACCGGGACTTCGTGGTCGGCCCCCTGGAAGGACTGTGGCGAGCGGACGATCCCGCCGTGTTCGCCACGCGGCGCAAGGAAGCCTGGGAGTGGACCATGATGATCAGCCAGCCCGCCTGGGTCACCGACGGCATGGTCCAGGCCGCGGTCGACGCCGTCTCGAAGAAGAAGGACCTCCCCGCGCTCGGCGACGTCCGGCCGCTCACCCTCGTTGAAGGACGTTGCGTCCAGATCCTGCACATCGGCTCGTACGACGACGAGACGCCCACCCTGGACCGCCTCCACAACCGCTGTCTCCCCGACAACGGCCTCACTTTCAACGGCGACCACCACGAGATCTACCTCAGCGACGCGCGCCGCACCGCGCCAGCCAAACTGAGAACAATCTTGCGGCAGCCGGTCAGGCCCAGGTAGGCCCGGCCCGCACAGGGGGCGCGGCGAGGTGAACGCCAGGTGCCTCAACCGATAGAATGCGCTGGTGAGCGACGATCTGGTCCTGTCCGGCATGGAGGCCTTCGCCGACGTCGGACACGGCCTGCCGAGTCGGCATCGGCTCACCCGCGATGAGGTCGAGAAGTCCCAGCGCAAACGCATTGTGGTCGCGTTCCTGCAGGTGACCGCGGAGAAGGGGTACGCGGCGGTCACCATCAGCGACATCGTGGAACGCGCGGGCGTGTCCCGGCAGGCGTTCTACAAGCAGTTCGCCACCAAGAAGGACTGTTTCATCGGGGCCTTCCGCGTCGCGGCCAAAGTGGCGCTCGGCTCGGCCACCGAGGGGTTGAGCAGGGTCCCGCAAGCCGACTGGCGGGCAGGCGTCCGGGTCGCGATGGAGGAGTACCTGCGGGTGATGGCCACCGAGCCGAAGGTGACCTGGACCATGCAGATCGAGTGCCTGGCCGCGGGCCCCGAGGTCGCCGCTCTCTACCACAAGGCCATCGGCCGGATCGCCGAGATGTACCGCCTCGCCTACAACCACGCGGTGCGCCGGGAAGACCCGAGCAGGCCCGTGCTGCCGGACGAGAGCTTCGATGTCCTGGTCGGCGGATTGTCGGACCGGATTCGCTACTGCCTCTACACCAAGGGCGCCGAGGCCATCCCCGACCTGGCACCGGACTTCATCACGACGGTCATGGCCCTCTTCGGCGAGAAGCTTCCCGCCGGGGGCGAGTCCTAAGCGGTCAGGTCACCCCGTCGGACCGGTCGCGGCCCCCTGGTCCGCGACCGGTCCGACGAGTTCGGTCAGCGGCCCAGTGCCGCGAGCACCTGGCGGGCCTGGTTCTGCGCGCCCAGCGCGTTGGGGTGCACCGGCAGAGCGCCCGAGGCCAGGATGCCCTCCATCCACTTGGCGCCGGGAGGCTTGCAGATGTCGTGGCCGACGCTGCTGGTGTAGGTGTCCACAAAGGTCACACCGTTGTCGGCGGCCACGCCCGCGAGCACGGTGTTGAGCAGCTTGGTGATGTCCCGCAGGTACGGCGCGTCGCCCGGGGCGATCGGCACGACCGGCCAGCAGCTGCTCCCGTCGTCCGGCATGATCACCGGGTAGCCGACCAGCACGACCTCGGCCTGGGGGGAGCGCTGCTTGATGCCCTTGAGCACCCCGTCCACCTTGGGGCCGACGGCCTTGACCTTGGCGGCGAGCCGGTCCACCCCGCCGACGTTGTACAGCGTCTTGCACGGCGAGCCGACCGGGACGAGCACCCCCGGCAGGCCGCAGGTCACCAGGATCTCGGAGAACGGGATGTCGTTGCCGCCGATGCCCACCGTGACCAGATCGGTGTCCGGCTTCAGCGCGTTGAACTGCGGGCCCACCATCCCGAACTGGTTGCCGGTCATGTCAGCGGTAACGGCGCCACCGCAGGTCACGTCGGTGAACTTCCCGGGTTGGACGGCCTTGGAGACCAGGGAGGGATAGTTGCGGTCGGACCTGGTGCACAGCAGGTCGACCTGGTTCGGCACGCCGCTCGCGGAGCTGAACGAGTCGCCGAGGGCGACGTACGAGGCGTAGGACGGCGCGGCCGAACTGGCTCCCGCCCCGATGTGCAGACCGCCCGCGACCAGCCCGGCGACCCCCATGGCCGCGAGACCCGCGCTCACCCTGCCCTTGATCTTCCGACGACTCACGATCATCCCACTTTCTCAGTTCGCGGCGGCGGCACGCCGTCGCACCGGAACGCCCGGCCGCCAGGGCAGATCAACCCGGGGTCGCGCCGATATTCACGAAACACCGAGCAATACTCCGCGAACGCTACAGTTCTTCAATCCCTGCGGGCAAGCGCGCGGCCCACTCTTGAACAACCCTGACAAGGGCCTCCGACCAGGTTGGACCGATGACACAAAGACCCCCGCGCGCTTGACTGCCGGGCCCCTCCGCCGGGGTCAGCGGGCTCCCGGTTGGGGGCCGACGTAGCGCAGGACCCACATGCCCTGGTTCTTGTCGGTGATGTAGATGAACCCGCGCCGGTCCACCACGACGTCTTCGGTCTGCACGACGAGGTCGCGCTCGGGGAGGTAGCCGTACCGCTTGCGGGGCTCGGGCGGGATGAAGTAGCCGATCTCCCTGGGCAAGCGCCGGTTGGACACGTCGTAGATCCGCAGGCCCGCGTTGAAGTGCGCGAGGTGGAACAGGTCGCCCTGCGGCTGCACGTCCGGGTGGTGCTGGTGGTGGTTGAAGTTGTGCGGGCCGCACCAGCCGCCGCGAGTGGTGAAGTCGGGATAGGGGGCGTCGCGGGGCGGGACCGGTTCGGGCAGCAGGGAAAGCAGGAACGGGTTCGCCGGGTCGCTGATGTCCACAATGGACGCGTGGTGGGCTGGGCCGGTGCCGTAGGAGATGTCCTCGGAGTTGGCGTACCCGATGCCCTGGTCGGGCAGCGGCAGGAATCCGTGCACCCCGAACCGGGAGTGAAACGGCGGGCTGAACGGCAGGTGGCCGATCTGTCGCGGTCGGGAGACGTCGGAGATGTCCAGCACGATCAGGCCCGCGCCGCCGTAGGGCAGATACACCAGGCCGTCGTCGGTCGGATAGGGCGGGCCGTGCAGGTGGACGTCTTCTCCCGCGCCGCAGCAGAATCCGTGGGTGTGCGCGGGCGGGGTTTCGGGCGCGGCGCCCCGTGTTTCCTGGCCTGGCACCCACCACCGGCCGGCTTCGCGGGGATTGGCCCGGTCGGCGATATCCAGGATCACGTAGATGTTGCCGCGGAATCCCGGCATCGCGGCGGACAGGTGCGCGTACCGGCCACCGGTGTATATATTGCGGTGCGTTCCGGTGCCGCCGGTTCGGAAATGGCTGAGCAGTCGGGGATTCGCCGGTTCGGCGATGTCGTAGATGAGCACGCCCTCGTTGAACGGCGCGGTCGGGTCGGTTCCCGGAGCGCCTTCGGGGAAGACCTTCTCCATCGCGGTGATCAGGGTGTCGCCCGCCAGGGTGACCTGCATCCCCATCGTGTTGCCCTGCGGCCCCGGGGTCGGCCAGTGGCGCAACACCTTGGCCCGCCGGGGATCGGTCACGTCGACCACGCTCCAGCCGGGCGACCAGAAGTGTCCCAGGTAGAGGTACCAGCGGCCTGCCTTCTCCCGGATCGCCATCTTGAACCCGGGTCGTTCGTCCAGATCGCAGTAGCCGACCGCTTCGACGTTGCGGGCATAGGCGCCCGGCGGCGGGTCGACCGGCACGTCCCCTTCGGCGTGCGCGGCCGGAATGCCCAGCGCGGTCGCCCCGGCGAGCCCCGCCGTGGTCAGCGCGCGGCGGCGGGAAAAACGCGGCTCTGACAAGTCGCCTCCTTGAACTCGACGTCTGGACACCAGCCTTGACGAGCCGGAACCGCGCGTCCAATATATTTTTCCAGGGCTGCTAATAGCGATGGGATATCAGTCATGGTCGATCTGCGGCGCATGGAGTACTTCGTCGCGGTGGCGGAGGAACTGCACTTCGGCCGGGCCGCGCGGCGGCTGCGGATCTCTCAGCCGCCGCTGAGCACGCAGATCCAGCGCCTTGAGGACGAACTCGGCGTGCTGCTGCTGGAGCGCACCAAGCGCAGCGTCGCGCTCACCGCGGCGGGCGCGGTGTTCCTGGACGAGGCACGGGACACCCTGCGGCGGGTCGGCCAGGCCGCCGAGCGGGCCAGGCGGGCGGCCAGAGGCGATCTCGGCAAGATCGCCATCGGGGTGATCGAGTCCGCCCTCTACAGCGTCGCGCCGCCGGTCATCCGGCACTTCTGCGCGCGCTTCCCCGAGGTCGAGATCAGCGTCACCGAGTCGCGGATCTCCACCCAGCTGGCCGACCTGGCCGAGGGGAAGCTGGATGTCGGCTTCGTGCACCCGCAGGCGCCGCATCCCGAACTGGCCGAGGAACCGCTGCTCACCGAACCGCTGCTCGCGGTCGTCCCGGACAGCCATCCCCTTGCCGCGCGACGGGAACTGAGCCTGGCCGACCTGTGCGCGCAGCCGCTGATCATGATTCCCCGGGAGGTCAACCCGCCCCTGCACGACCAGTTCATCGCCCGCTGCCACCGGCTCGCGCTGGCACCGGCGATCTCCCGGGAGGCCTGGCCCAAGCAGACCGTCGTCGCCCTGGTCGCGGCGGGCCTGGGGCTCTCGGTCCTGCCCGCGTGCATGAAGCGGCTCGGTCACCCCGAAGTCGTCTACCGCCCCATCACCGACAGCGGGATCGACGTGACCACCTCGCTGGTCTGGCGGAAAGCCGACACCGCGCCCACCACCTCGGCCTTCCTCGACTCCGCCCGGGAGGTGACGGGACGCTAACGGGTCGAAGCGGCGGGCGTGCTGGTGAGGACGCGGAGGCGTTCTTCGTCGGGCGACCCGGGCACGGCGGTGTAGACGGTGAGGTACTGCTCGGGGTCGTCGGGCAGGTGCAGGGTCTCGAAGCTCAGGGTCAGCGCACCGACGACGGGGTGGTCGAAGCGCTTGAAACCGTGGGACTTGCTTGTGACGGTGTGTCTCGCCCAGTGCTCGCGGAACTCCGCGCTGCCAAGCGAAAGCTCGCGGACCAGCGCCGCCAGCCGCGGGTCGTCCGGGTGGCGGCCCGCGTCCATCCGCAGGTGACCGACGGTGTCCTTGGCGACGAAATCGCGGTCCGGGTAGAGCCGGACGACGTCCTCGTCCAGCAGCACCAGGCGGGCGAGGTTGCGCCGGTGCGGGGGCAGCGCGGCGAAGTCGGTGATCAGGGCGCAGGCCGCCCGGTTCCACGCCAGGATGTCCATGCGCCGCCCGAAGACGAAAGCGGGCGCGCACAGGGCGTGCACAAGCTGGCCGGTGCCCGGCCGGACCTGCTGGGGGCGGTGCGCCTGGGCGACCGGACCGCGGGCGAGCCTGCGCAGGTGGGCGCGCTCGTCCGCGTCGAGCCGCAGCGCGGTCGCCACCGCGTCCAGCACCGCGTCGGAGACGTTTCTGCGGCCCTGCTCGAAGCGGACGTAGTACTCGACGCTGATCCCGGCGAGGTGGGCCAGTTCCTCCCGGCGCAGCCCCGGCACCCGCCGCGGGCCGCCGCCCGGGGCCAGGCCGACGTCCTCCGGGCGCAGCCGGGCGCGGCGGGAGATCAGGAAAGCGGCGAGGTCCGCACGGCGAGCCATGCCGCCAGTATCCCCGGTTTGGGGGGTCCTGCCGGTCCCCGGGAACAGCGGAGCGACGGCAGCGGGGCTCGGGTCCGGTCAGGATGGTGGGCGCATCCGGACAAGGGGAGGAACCGGGATGGGACACCAGCGGATGACCCGGCGGACACTGCTGGCCGCCACCGCCGCCGCTGCCGTGGCGGGCACGGCGGCGACCTGGACGGCGCGCGCGGCGGGCAGGCCGCCGGTCGCGTATGTCCTTCCGGGAGACCAGGCGTTTCCCAGCGGCCACGCCGTCGACGCGCGCACCGGCCGAATCTACGTCGGCAGCGCGGCGGACGGGACGCTCTACCGCGGCCATCTGACCAGCCCGAACCTCCACCCCTGGTCGCCGGACGGCGCCGACGGGCGCAGCACGACCTCCGGGATGGCCGTCGACGCCGAGGGGCGGCTGCTGGTCGGCGGCGCGGACACCGGCACGCTGCGGGTGTACGACACCGCAGACGGCGCGCTGCTGGGCCTGGCGCACGGGGTGGACGGCGGTTTCGTCAACGAGATCGCCACCGCCCCGGACGGAACCGCCTACGCCACCGACTCGTTCCGCCCGGTCGTCTACCGGCTGTCGTTCTCAAGTGGACAGTCGCGGCTCGAACCCTGGCTCGACGCCACCGCCGTCGACTGGGTCGACGGGCGGCACAACCTCAACGGGATCGCCTGCGCGGGCCGCCACCTGCTGACCGTCAACAGCACCACCGGGCAGCTCTGGCGCATCGACCGGCGCACCAAGCAGACGCGCGAGGTCGACCTCGGCGGCCACCTCCTGCCCAACGGCGACGGCCTGGCCTTCCGCGACGGCCTGCTCTACGTGGTGCAAGGCAACATCAACAGCGTGCCCGACCTGCCCCCTGGGGTGACCGTCGTCGCGCTGTCGGCGGATCTGTCCCGCGGCCGCCCCACCGCCCGCCTCGTCCCGCCCGGCGGCTTCCACCACCCCAGCTCGATCTCCCTCGCCGGGGACCGCGCGCTGGTGGTCAACAGCCAGTACCACCGCTGGATCGCGGGCCTCCCACCGGAAGTGCTCCCGTTCACCCTGTCCGCCGTCCCGCTCGACGCTGGCGCGGCAGCCGGGTAGCGCCGGTCAGATGCTGCGCAGCACCGACACGACCGTGCCCAGGATGACGGCGTTGTCCCCGTCGATGACGTCGTAGGCCGGGTTGCGGGGCTCCAGGTAGACGTGGCCGTTGCGGCGGCGGTACACCTTGACGGTGGCCTCGTCGTCGAGCATGGCGGCGACGATCTGGCCGGAGTGGGCCTCGGGCTGCTGGCGGACCAGGACGATGTCGCCGTCGCAGATCGCGGCGTCGATCATGGAGTCGCCGCGGACGCGGAGCCCGAAGATGGTGCCGCGACCGGTGAGCTCGCGGGGCAGCGTCAGGACGTCGTCGACGTGCTCGTCGGCCGAGATCGGGGTTCCCGCGGCGATGTGGCCGACCACGGGCACCGACACCGAGTCCGCGCCCGCCTCCCGGGCCGAGGGCTCCTGGAGGAACGCGCGCACGTCGATGGGGCGGGACATGGTGTCGCTTCGCCGCAGGAATCCCTTTTCCTCCAGGCTGGCCAGGTGTTTCGACACCGACGACGACGACCGCAGCCCGACCGCGGCGCCGATTTCCCGCGTGCTCGGCGGGTACCCGTGCCTGACCACCCAGTCCCGGATCGTCGCCAGAATCCGCTGCTGGCGCTGCGGCAGGGCCGAGGTGTCCAGGTGCTCGAACGCGTCGGAGTCGTGGTAGGCGGTCACCGGGGCAATGGTAGAGCCATCGTGCGGCGGCACGATGTGACGGCCCGGCTCATTCCTCAAGGGCCAGCAGCGACACCGGCCTGCCTGCCGCGTCCGCGCTCACCGGTTGCGCGGAAGGCGAGCGGGAAACGATGGTGCGGAACAGTCCCAGCGGCGCCTGGCATTCCGCGGCGATCGTGTGCTCGTCCACGCGGGCCTCGTCCGCCAAGAGTTTGAGGGCGCGGGGCAGCAGCGAGGGCTGTTCGAGCAGCGGCATGGGGCCGGGCTCGCGCCGCCGCCAGCCGCGCGCGGAGATGGTGGCCATGGCGTTGCGGTAGGTCACGTCGCTCATGACCTTCAGGGTTCTGGCGCGGAACAGCAGCGCCTGGAGGCTGACGTTCCAGTGCTGCTTGAGCTGCCCGAGGCGGCTCCAGTCGGCCTTGGCCGGCAGTTCGTCGGCGATCTCGGCGGCGGGCATGAGGAACTCGGCGGCGAACCGGTGCGCCTGGTCCTCCACCGCGCGCCCGCCCGGCTCGGCGTCGACGTGCATCACCAGGTGGCCAAGCTCGTGGGCGACGTCGAACCGCTGGCGGTAGTAGTCGTCCTTGAGGGGGTTGAGCAGGATGATCGGGCGCTGCGCGGTGTCGAAGGAGTAAGCGTCCACAGTGGCGTTCGCCAGCGGGCTGAACACCACCACGCCGCCGTGGTTCTCCACCAGCCGCACCAGGTGCCCGACCGGTCCGGGCGGCAGATCCCACGCCAGCCGCAACGCCGCCGCCGCAGCTTCCGGGCCGCGCCCGATCGCGTCCGGGGCGACCGGGCGGCACGGCAGGTCGCGGGCCGGGAACTCGACGTGCCGCTCGATCGCGGTGACCACGTCCAGCGCCAGGCACCCGTAGGCGTGGGCCTGGTCGCGGGATATCTGGCTGGTCGAGCGCAGCGACCGGAAATGCGGCGCGGTGGCGGCGAGCGTGCGCCTGCTCGGCCGCGCGGTGAAGAACCCGGGCGCGACCTGCAACGCCAGCGCCAGCGCGGCGACTGTCGCCGGGGCCGGGTTCTTCGACCCGCTCTCGTACGCCGCGACCGCCGTGGGTGTCTTGCCGATCAGCCCGGCCAGCGCGTTCTTGCGCAATCCCGCGAGCTGGCGGGCCAGGGTGAGACGCCCACCGTCGAAGAAGGAGGCGATGTCGTCGAGCCGGTCACTCATGCCTCACCAATAGCACGCGGCCTGTCGTCCGCCCGAATCGACCGTCGGACGTGGACCCGGGCGTCGGCGGCGTCGTCCCGGGTGTCGGCCTGTCCGACCTCGCCGACCAGCGGCCGCCCGCCACCGGCGGCCGGGGGCAGGGCGAGCAGGTTCTCCCGCCACACCCACGGGACGCCGCCGCCCGCGTTCCACCGGCTGCGGCCGAGGAACAGCTCGACCTCGCCGGTGTCGGGGTCCATGGCGTGCGCGAGGACGAGCGTGCCGCGCAGGCCGTCGGCGCTTTCGGGGAGCCCGAAGAGCTCGGCCACCCCGAACAGGCCGCCGTCGTCGGCGCTGTGCGGCTGGCGGGCCACCACGCCCTTGGTCTCGCTGCGGTCCTGCCACCGGATCTTGTCGATGTGGCCGAACTTGTAGGAGGCCATCAGCCACCGCCACCCGCCCGCGACCCACCCGGGCGATGCGTTGAGGTCGTGCCGGACCACGATCCCGGGCGCGAGCCACGGCATGGTCCGGAAGTCGCGGTCGGCGATCCCTTTGGCGAGCACGTCGCGGCCGACCGAGGGCTCCCCTTCCGGCGCGGTGTACTCCCCGCACTGGAACACGCGGTCCTGCCGGTTGATCAGGAACTTGTGCGCGGTGAACCCGACCCAGGCCTGGTCGTGGCCGCCGTCCGGCTCGTAGTCCTGCCAGAGCTGCCCGTATGCCGACGCGTGCGCCCAGCGGACGCCGCCCAGCGCCCCGAGGTCGCCGAGCTTGCCCAGCACCTGATCCCGCTCGTCCATGGCAGCGAACAGTACGCGATCACAGTAAGCGGCGCGCGGAAATGAACCACGGCGTGTCTTCGGCGCTGCCAGATGAACTTCGGGCTGGCCTGCTCGCGGGTGTCGGCCGTGACGCATGATGGGAATCATGTGTCTGCGTTCGGACGACCCGTGGTGACCGATCTCGTCGCGGCCCTGCGCGCGGCCGGGGTGGCGGAGGCCAGCGCGGCCACGGTGGAGCGCGCCGCCTACGCCGCGGACGCGTCGCTGTACCGGGTGGCGCCGACGGCGGTCGCCTGGCCCCGGCACCCCGACGAGGTGGCCGCGGCGCTGGAGGTCTGCCGGACGCTGGACGTTCCGGTCACGTGCCGGGGCGCGGGCACGTCCATCGCGGGCAACGCGGTCGGCGCAGGCCTGGTGCTCGACTTCAGCAGGCACCTCGACCGGGTTCTGGACGTGAACCCGGACGAGCGCGTCGCGACCGTGCTGCCCGGGGTCGTGCACGCGCGGTTGCAGCGGGCCGCCGCCGCGCACGGCCTGCGGTTCGGGCCGGACCCGTCCACGCACAGCCGCTGCACGATCGGCGGCATGATCGGCAACAACGCCTGCGGCTCCCGCGCGCTCGCCTACGGCCGCACCTCGGACAATGTGGTCGGCCTCGACGTGCTCACCGGGACCGGTCAGCGGCTGCGGCTCGACGGCCCGGACCCGGCGGGCCACGAGCGCCTGCGCGGCATTGTCGCGGGCGCGTTGGCCACGATCCGCACCGAGTTCGGCCGCTTTCCCCGGCAGGGTTCGGGATACGCGCTGGAAGCCCTGCTGCCGGAGAACCGGTTCGACCTGCGGCGGCTGTTCGTCGGCAGCGAGGGGACGCTCGGCGTGGTCACCGCGGCCACCGTCCGCCTGGTCGCCGATCCCCCGCACCGCGCGCTGGCCGTGCTGGGCTACCCGGACATGGCCACCGCCGCCGACGCGGTGCCCGCGATCCTGGCGCACCGCCCGACCGCATGTGAGGGCTTGGATTCCCGCATCGTCGCGGCTGCCTTGGGCACGGGGGTACAGGCTTCGATGCCCCCGCTGCCGCGCGGCGGGGGCTGGCTGTTCGTGGAGACCACCGGGGACACCGCGGCGCAGGCGGTCGACGCGGCGCGGCGCGTGGTCGCCGACGGGGCCGCGGCGGACAGCGCGGTCGTCACCGATCCCGCGCACGCCGCCGCGCTGTGGCGCATCCGGGAGGACGGCGCGGGGCTGGTCGGCCGCGGTTCCGCTGGCCTGCCGATGTTTCCGGGCTGGGAGGATTCGGCGGTGCCGCCCGCGGCGCTGGGCGCGTATCTGCGCGAGTTGGAGCGGCTGCTCGGCGAGCACCGGCTCACCGGGGTCCCGTACGGCCATTTCGGCGACGGCTGTTTGCATCTGCGCCTGGATTTCCCGCTGCACCGGCCGGACGGCAAGGCCGCCCTGCGCGCCTTCCTCACCGACGCGGCCCGGCTCGTGGCTGGCTTCGGCGGCTCCCTCTCCGGCGAGCACGGCGACGGCCGGGCCCGCGGCGAGTTGCTGCCGCTGATGTACTCCGCGGCGGCGCTCGACCTGTTCGGCCAGGTGAAGGCGGTCTTCGACCCGGACAACCGGCTCAACCCGGGCGTCCTCGTGCGCCCCCGCCCGCTCGACGCGGACATCCGGCCCGCGCCGCGCCCGCTGCCCGCCCCGCTCGCCCTGGCGTACCGGCACGATCGGGGCGATTTCGGCACGGCGGTGCACCGCTGCACCGGGATCGCGCGGTGCCGGGACCCCCAGGGCACGATGTGCCCGTCCTTCCAGGCGACCCGCGACGAGAAGCACTCCACCCGGGGCCGGGCGCGGATTCTCCAGGAAATGGTCGACGGCTCACTGGTGCGCGAGGGCTGGCGCTCGCCGGAAGTGCACGAGGCGCTGGATTTGTGCCTGTCCTGCAAGGCATGTTCGTCCGAGTGTCCGACCGGGGTGGACATGGCGGCCTACAAAGCCGAAGTCCTGCACCAGTCCTACCGGTGGCGGCTGCGCCCGCGCGGTCATTACACGCTTGGCTGGCTCCCCCGCTGGGCCCGGCTGGCGGCGCTCGCGCCTGGGCTGGCGAACTCCGCACTCGCTTCGCCCGCTCTCGCTCGGGGAGCCCGGTGGGTCGCCGGTGTCGACCAGCGGCGGACGCTGCCTACCTTCGCGCGCAACACTTTTCGGTCCTGGTTCGCCGGGCGCGAGCGGCGGCCGGGCAAGCCGGTGCTGCTCTGGCCGGACACCTTCACCGACCATTTCGCGCCTGAGATCGGGATCGCGGCGGTCGGTGTGCTGGAGGACGCCGGTTTCGCCGTGTCGATCCCTCAGCGGTCCGCGTGCTGCGCGCTCACCTGGATCTCCACCGGCCAACTCGACGCTGCCCGCCGGATTCTGCGCCGGACTGTGGAAGACCTGCTTCCCGCTGCGGCGGCGGGAGTCCCGATTGTCGGTCTGGAGCCTTCTTGCACGGCGGTATTGCGCTCGGACAGCTTGGAGTTGCTTGACTCCCCTGCCGCCGCCAGCGTCGCCGGTGCTACCCGCACTCTCGCTGAACTCCTGGTTGCCTCCGACTGGCGTCCGCCGGATCTGTCGGGGACAAAGGTTCTGGCGCAACCGCACTGCCACCACGCAGCCGTGCTGCGGTGGGATGCCGACGAGGAACTGTTGCGCAAGGCGGGAGCCGACCTCGTGCGGGTCGACGGCTGCTGCGGGCTGGCCGGAAACTTCGGTGTCGAACGCGGGCACTACGAAGTGTCAGTCGCCGTGGCTGAAACCGCCCTGCTGCCCGCGGCACGGGCTGAGCCGGGCGCGGTGGTGCTGGCTGACGGGTTCTCTTGCCGGACACAGCTTGCTGATCTCGCTGACCGGCGCGCCTTGCACTTGGCTGAGCTGCTTGCTGGTGGCTGAGGTGTCGATTACGAACTAGCGTACTTCTATGCGAACCACTGGACCGGTTTTCCATCAAACGCCGAGATCCCGTTGGTCGAGGTGCGCCGCGCCTTCGAAGAACATCTGACAACAGGTGTACAGCCAAGCGGAATCAAGTGACAGTCCGGCCCTCAAAGCCCGACGGGGAGTGACTCTGGTGAGACCCCAGCCGGGCACATGTTCACAGAACTGCCCCAAAAGCGGCGGTGACTTTCGGGGCAGTTCCGGGGCGGACGGTGCCGCAACCAGGATCATTCGGCGAGTTTCGCCGCATATTCAAGGGAGCCGTGGTGGGTGATTTATGAATGGATAGACGGTGTCGATTCTGGGGCTGTTCACCGCGCCGGCCCAGTCAAGTGGCCGAGGGGAGTCGCCCCACCATCCGAAGCCGAGATCGTCGGTCCATTCGACGGCCGCCGACGGAGGGCCGCCGCCTATCCTGCCGTCCATCAGGTTGGATGCCTGCTGGGCGGCCGACCCGGACGAATGCACACGCAGTGCCGGATCGAGCGGCTGACCGGATGTCGGGTCGATGTGCAACCCGGCGAACCGGGCGCCGAATCGGCCACTTCGATTCAAATACCGGACGTACAGCACGAAACCTGTGCCGACCCAGCACTCGCGCACCGTCTGCATAGACTTCGTCGCATCCGCTTGCCACACAAGATGGCGAGCGACTGCGACAGCCCACTGTCGCATCGCATCCGACACGAGGTCCGCGAAGTACACGTTGTCCGGCTTATCCACGTGTCACCCTGGCCTCTCACCGTTCACTCAGGAAGCAGCTCCAACATAGTGAATGCCGGTTCCGTTGTCCACCGTCCGACCCGCTCCCAATTGGTTGATCCACTCCGGGCATAGCACCTGGCCCTCGCAGAAAACGCTGTTGATGCCGAGCATCCCGCGTTCCGGTGCGATGCTCCACGCAGAATAGTCGATTCTAACCCGTACCGTGCGCTGGTCTATGACCTGACAGTTCCCGTTGCCGTTACACTGCCGCCGTTGCCACACACCGCGGTGAGTGCACCAGCGAGTTCATAGAATTGCCCACTCTGGTCTATCGGGTGTTCGATTGAAGGATTGCTGTTGTATTCGGAGAGTCGAGTTATGCGGCGATGAGCGGCTGAGGGAACACAATTCCAGAGCAACACCGAACGAGGGGGTAGCATGGGAACGAAAACGAGTAGCGGCTTAGGCGGGTTAATCGTTGTCGGAGCATTGGTGACGGGATTCCTTGTCTTCACCGAACAGGGGCAGGAGGTACTCGACTCCCTCGGAGTGGAACCAGAATCGGCACCCGGGGACATCATCGTGCCACCTGATCAGATTAGTCGCATAAAGGAGTGCACCCCCGAAGTGCTCACCAAGGATAAGCGCTGTAAGAATCTTGCCGTTCTGCCGGTCGATGCCGCTAAAATGCCCTACATCGCGCGGCACACGCAGCAGGCGTGGGCGGCCGGGCATCCCGCACTGCTACATAGGGGCGAAGAGGGGGCAGGTGAGGCTAAGCGCGCCCTCGCGTGTACGACTCGGGTGAAGGTCGAACTTAAACCTGCGTCATGTGACGAGTACCCGGTGCGCCACGAGGCGTCATTTTACCGAGTGGAGGTGGAAGACCTTCACCCATTTTCTGTCGTAGCAGAGAATGTGAAGCTGGCGGCAGTCTGAGCCTGGGAACGCAGGTGAGGACGGGAAGCAGCCGCGACAAAGCCGGGGCGGGTCAGTACTGCCAGATGGCCTGGTGCCCGGCAAGCGAGACGGAAAGGTGTACGAGAGAAACCAGCGATGGTAAAGCTCCGTAATCGTCGCACCGGCTCAAATCTGGTGGATATGGGCCGGGTTGTGGTGCACGGAACAGTCATCAGCGTAGGGCTGTTCGGACTCTCGGATCGGGTCAGGGTATCTG
>NZ_FMZZ01000014.1 GCF_900101685.1 Actinokineospora iranica | reverse complement strand
GGTGTCCTCCAGGGTGCTGCTGCGCTGGGCGATCATGCCGAACAGGGTCGCGGCGAACGTCTTGGTCACCGACGCGACGTGATAGGTCGATGTCGCGCCGCCCGGCTGACCCGGTCGACCTCGACTATCCGGTCCAACCGGCCAAGGTCCAGCGACACCACGCCCGGGTGGTCCCCGGCGCACCGCGGCTCGACCCCACCCACCACCGACGTCCCGCCACCAAACGGGACCACCGCGATGCCCGCGCACCAGTCCAGCACGTCCACCACGTCCTGCTCCGACCGTGGCCGCAGCACCAGATCCGGCACGTGGTCGACCCGGCCCAGCATGACCCGCACCACATTTCGGAACGCCTGCCCGTGCCCGTGCGCGACGCGATCGCCGACATCGTCGGACGCGAGCCCGGCCAGCTCCGGCGGCCCGTGCACGGTGAGATCCGCGTCCGGCAACAACCCGGCGACCCGGCGAGTCAGCTCAGCTCGCTCGGTTCCGACGACCGCGTCCTCGACGTTGCCCCATCCCCACCATGACCGTGTCACCGCTGTTTTCTCCTGCTCGAATTGACTTTTGAGTGATTTACCACGGAGTCAATTCCAGCCCGAAGAACGCCACGGGCATCATCCGTGACGGTGTCCACACAGGACGGTCGAGTAGACCTTGCCCCCGGCGACCGCGATGCCCGCGCATTCGCAACGCGCGGTCGCGGTCGCCCCCGTGGCGGTGTCGACCGAGACCAACCTGGTCGAGGTGGCCAAGACCAAACGCGAGCCGTCCGGGACCCACTCGGCGTCGACCACGTGCTCCTCGGAGGTCAGATCCAACTCCGTGACCGTCTTCATCCCGTTGAGCACACGAACCGCGCCGGACGTGGCATACGCGAGAACCGGCGGGATATCGACCTGCCGCGCGGGCACCGGCTCAGTCTTCGCGGACGGCGCAGGCGGCACCGCGGTGCACGACGCGGCCGTCACCACCACCGCGGCCCCCATGATCAGCCCCAGCCTGCGCATTGCCGCCTCCCCCGAGTCGTCCCTGGGCAGACCGTAGCGCGCGAACTGAAGTAGGTGGGTGGCGCCGAGCCGTACACGTGCGGCCAAGCACCGCTCACAAGCTGAGCCCCCGTTACCTTCTTCGCCCTTGGTCGGCTGGGGTGCTGTTGGCCAAGGGCTCGCTTGCGCTCATCCGGTTGTCACCACAGGCCCGCGGGCACGGCCCGCGCGGCGCCCGGGACGCCCGCCCGCTCGAAGTCGAGCAGGTGCCGCTTGCGGTCCAGGCCGCCGCCGTAGCCGGTCAGGCCGCCGGATGAGCCGATGACGCGGTGGCAGGGAACGATGATGCTGATCGGGTTCTTGCCGTTGGCCAGGCCGACCGCGCGGGACGCGGTGGGGCGGCCGATGCGCCGCGCGAGTTCGGCGTAGGTGACGATCTCGCCGAACCGGATGTCGCACAGGGCTGTCCAAACCGTTTGCTGGAAAGGGGTTCCGGCGAACGACAGGGGCAGGTCGAACTCCGTCAGCTCGCCTGCGAAGTAGGCCGCCAGCTGCTCGAGCACCGGCCCGAACGCCAATCCGTCGCGCTCGCCGAAGCTTTCCTCGCCTGGGCGGTGGCGTTGATCGGTCATGTACAGCCCGGAAAGGACGCCGTCGGCCGCGACCAGGGTCAGCGGGCCGACCGGACTGTCCACAGTGGTGTGCGTGCGCACGCTCTCCTCCTCAGGCGGGCAGGTGGTTCACCGGGTGGTCCCCGGTGGCCCACAGGTACTGCACAGCGTAGGCGCGCCACGGGCGCCAAGCCGCGGCGTGCGCGGTCAGCCCGGCCGGGGAGAACGGCAGGCCCAGCGCGCGGGCAGCGGCGCGCACGCCCAGATCGCCGGGGAGGAACGCGTCCGGGTCGCCCAGGGCGCGCATGGCGATGGTCTCCACCGTCCACGGGCCGAACCCGGGCAGCGCGGCGAGCCGGGCCCTGGCCAGGTCGCGGTCGGCGCCGACGCCGAGGTCGATCGCGCCCGAGGTGAGGGCGTGGACCAGGGCGAGCAGGGTGTCGCGGCGGGCGTGCGGCAGGGCGAGGCGCTCCGGGTCGAGGTCGGCCAGCGTCGTCGGGGTGGGGAACAGGTGGGTCAGGCCGCCCGCCGGGTCGTGCACCGGGTCGCCGTGGTCGAGGACCAGGCGCGCGGCGTGGGTGCGGGCCGCCGCGGTCGACACCTGCTGGCCGAGGACCGCGCGGATGGCCATCTCGGCTCCGTCGACCGTGCGCGGGACGCGGCGGCCGGGGTCCTTGCGGACGTAGGGGGCGAGCACGGGGTCGGCGGCGAGCAGGTCGTCCACGGCGACCGGGTCGGCGTCGAGGTCGAGCAGCCTGCGGCAGCGGCTGATGGCGCGGGCCAGGTCGCGCAGGTCGGTCAGGGCGAGCTGGCAGGCGATGTGGTCGGCGGTCGGCCGCAGCGTGACGATCCCGGTGCCGTGCGGCAGGCGCAGCGTGCGCCGGTACGCGCCGTCGCGCCACTCTTCGACGCCGGGGACGGCGGTGGCGGCGAGGTGCCCGAACAGGTTGTCCGGGCACAGCGGCTCGCGGAAGGGCAGCCGCAGCGAGATGACCCCGGGGCTGGACACCTGCCGCCCCGCGCGGAGCCGCAACTCGGTGGGCGGCAGGGCGAACACCTCGCGCACGGTGTCGTTGAACGTGCGGATGCTGCCGAAACCGGCGGCGGCGGCGACCTCGCTCATCGGCAGGGCGGTGGTCTCGATCAGCAGCCGAGCGGTCTGCGCGCGCTGCGCCCTTGCCAACGCGAGCGGGCCCGCGCCGAACTCGGCCAGCAACTGTCGCTCCACCTGTCGGACGCTGTAGCCCAGGCGCGCGGCCAGACCGGGGACTCCCGCGCGGTCGACGACACCGTCGGCGATCAGCCGCATCGCGCGCGCGGCCAGGTCGGCGCGCTCGTTCCACTGCGGCGACCCGGGGCTGGCGTCCGGGCGGCACCGCTTGCACGCCCGGTATCCGGCCTGCTGGGCCGCGGCGGCGCTGGGGAAGAAAGCCATGTTCTCCGCTTTGGGCGGCATACCCGGGCAACTCGGACGGCAGTAGATGCGGGTGGTCCGGACCGCGGTGAAAAACCAGCCGTCGAACCGCGCGTCCTTGGACCGCACAGCACGAACGCAGCGGTCGAAATCCTCATGCACCCGCACAGGATGGTCTTCGGCGCCACAGGGCTGCTAGCGGTAAAACGACTTGTGCGTCCAGAAGACAGCGGTGTCGTTTTCTCGCCAAGTCCGGGTTCTCGGTTTGTCGGTGGGTGCTGCTTGACTCTTGCGCATGACCACTTCGCATCAGGAACGCGCCGCGCTCTTCCACACCCTGCACACCGACGGCGAGGTGCTGGCCTTGGCAAACGCCTGGGATGTCGCCAGCGCCTGCGTTTCCGTGGCGGCGGGCGTGCGCGCGGTGGCGACCACGAGCGCGGGCGTGGCATGGAGCCTCGGCGCCGCCGACGGCGACCGACTCGACCGGTCCCGCGCGGTCGACCTCGTGGCCAGGGTGGTCGCCGCTGTCGATGTGCCGGTCACAGCGGATATCGAGACCGGGTTCGGCACGACGCCCGACGACGTCGCGGAGACGATCCGGGCTGTGCTTACCGCAGGGGCGGTAGGCGTGAACATTGAGGACTCCTTCGCGACGGACGACGGTCCATTGCGGACCGTGGACGAGCAGACCGCCCGGTTGACAGCGGCCCGGTCAGCGGCCGACGAAGTGGGAATCCCGCTCTATATCAACGCTCGCACCGACACTTACCTGCGCTCGGTCGGCGACACGGAAACCCGGTTCAAGTCCACCGTGGAACGCGCGCACGCCTACCTCAACGCGGGCGCGTCGGGCATCTTCGTGCCCGGGTTGGCCGACCTCGACACCATCACAGCGCTGGCCAGGGAGATCCCGGCGCCCCTGAACATCACCGTCGGACCAAGGTCGCCGAGCGTCGGTGAGCTTCGCGCGGCGGGCGTCGCACGGGTCAGCCTGGGGCCCGCGGTGGCCGAGGCGGCTTACGGCCTCATGCGCCGTGCTACTCGGGAGTTGCTTGAGTCGGGTACGTATAAATCGGTACAGGACACGATGACGTGGGGGGAGCTGAACGGACTGCTCGGCGGGTGATCGTGGTTGGCCCGGAACCTTCCGGGGTACCTGTGCCGTTGAACGGACGAAAGTCATCGGCGTCCATCGGCGTCCATCGGCACGGAAGGAGCGCCATGCCACTGCTGAAGAAGCTGACCGCGCTGGCGGGGGCCGCCGCGGCGGCTCGGAAGTACGCGCAGAAGAACCCGGAGAAGGTGAACCGGCTGGCCACGAAGGCCGGGCAGTTCGTGGATCAGCGGACCAAGGGGAAGTACCACCGCCAGATCGACGGGGCCGTGCGCAAGGTCCAGTCAGCGGCGACGAGGTCCACTCCCCCTGCTCGCTGACGGTCCTGCTGCGCTGACGGTCATGGAGTTCACTGCCGGGCCCGGGGCTCGCTGCCGGGCCCGGGGTCCGCTGACGGCCGTGGAGTGCGCTGATGGTCGTGGGGCTTGCTCGCGGCCCGGCTCTGCTGCTTGCTGACGGGTCGTGGGGCTTGGGCTGCCGTGGGTTTGCTCGATGGGGTGGGTCGGGTGCGGCCTGGGCACGGGGCGAGCGCTTCGCTCCGCCCCATCGAGCCAACCCCACGAAGACCCCGAGAACTAGCCGCCTTCAACGACCTGACCACGGTCGACATGAATCCGGCGAGTGGTGTGGACAGCGTCCAGCATCCTCCGGTCGTGGGTGACCAGCAGGAGAGTCCCCGGGTAAGTCGCCAGGGCGGATTCCAGCTGTTCGATCGCTGGCAGGTCCAAGTGGTTGGTCGGCTCGTCCAGGACCAGCAGGTTCACGCCCCGGGCCTGCAACAGGGCCAAGGCCGCTCGGGTTCGTTCTCCGGGGGAGAGCGTGGCGGCGGGGCGGAGGACGTGGTCCGCGCGGAGGGCGAACTTGGCCAACAGGGTGCGCACGTCAGCGGTGGGCAGGTCGGGGACTTCCCGTTCGAAGGCGGCCAACAGTTGCTCTTGGCCTAGGAACAGGGCCCGTGCCTGGTCCACTTCGCCAATCGAGACACCCGGGCCCTGGTAGGTCTCGCCGCCTGCCAGGGGGGTGCGGCCGAGAAGGGCTGCCAGGAGGGTCGACTTTCCGGCTCCGTTGGCTCCGGTGATGGCCACCCGGTCCGCCCAGCCGATCTCCAGGGAAACCGGGCCCAGGGTGAACGAGCCTCGGGTGACCACCGCGTCGCGCAGGGCCACCGCGACGGCGCCGGTGCGGGGGGCGGTGGCGATCTCCATCCGCAGTTCCCACTCTTTGCGGGGTTCCTCCACCACGTCCAGGCGTTCGATCATGCGCTCGGTCTGGCGGGCTTTGGCTGCCTGCTTCTCGGTGGACTCCGCCCGCAGTTTCCGGCCGATCTTGTCGTTGTCGGTGGCCTTGCGGCGGGCGTTGCGGACGCCCTTCTCCATCCAGTTGCGCTGGGTGCGGGCGCGGGCCTCCAGCGCGGCCTTGGTGTCGGCGAACTCTTCGTACTGTTCGCGGGCGTGGCGGCGGGCGACCTCGCGTTCTTCCAGGTAGGCGGCGTAGCCGCCGCCGTACTCGCGGATCTGCTGCTGGGCGTAGTCCAGCTCTAGCACGCTGGTGACGGCGCGGGTGAGGAACTCGCGGTCGTGGCTGACCAGGACCGTTGCGGCGCGCAGGCCGGAGACGAAGGTCTCCAGGCGGGCCAGGCCGTCCAGGTCCAGGTCGTTGGTTGGCTCGTCGAGCAGGAAGATGTCGTAGCGGCTCAGCAGCAGCGACGCCATGCCCGCGCGGGCGGCCTGGCCGCCGGAGAGGGAGACCATCTCCTGGTCCAGGCGCACGCCCAAGCCGAGATCGGCCACGGCTTCCTCGGCGCGTTCGTCCAGGTCGGCGCCGCCCAGGGCCAGCCAGCGCTCCAGGGCCGCGGCGTACTCGTCGTCCGCGCCGGGAGTCTCGGTCGCCAGCGCCTCGGCCGCGGCGTCCATGTCCCGTTGGGCCTGGGCGACGCCGGTGCGGCGCGCCAGGAACTCCCGGACCGACTCCCCCGGGCGCCGCTCGGGCTCCTGGGGCAGGTAGCCGACGGTCGCCGAGGGCGGGTTGAGCCGGATGTCGCCTTCCTCAGCGGGCAGCAGGCCCGCCAGGGTCCGCAGGAGCGTCGACTTGCCCGCCCCGTTGGCCCCGACCAGGCCGATGACGTCACCGGGGGCGACCACGAGGTCCAGGCCGGAGAACAGCACTCGGTCGCCGTGGCCCGCGGCCACCGCCTTCGCCACCAGGGTCGCGCTCACCGCCCCATGATGACCGACCGGCGATTTTCCACCCCGAACGGGTGTCAGTCACGCTTCGCCATCTCACATCACCCAAATGAGTGAATACGTAACTCAATTCGATCTCTTGTGGTCGCTCAAAGCGACCAACCACCTGGGGGATCTATAGGTGAAAAGTTTTCTGAACGACTTTCGTAGGGTCCCTACCTGGGGAATTACGTTCTACCGTCGTCTATACGGCCAACAGCCCGCCCACGAACGGCGGATACGCCAAACGGGCGACCCGTCGGCCGGACACCGAGGCGCCCCGCGTCCTCGGCACCTGCGAGCAAGAAATGAGGAACCCTCATGCGCGGACGTTTCGCCACGGTGGCCGGCATCGTCGGGTTGGCCGCGGGGGCGGCGGTGGCGCTCTCGCCCACCGCGACGGCGACGGTCGCCAGCGCGGCCGACCAGGCGGGCGCGGCTGCGCTGGCGCCCGCCCTGCGGCGTGACCTCGGGCTCACCGCGGCCCAGGTCAACCTACGACTGACCCAGGAGGCCGCGGCGAGCACGCTGCTGCCCGCCGCCGAGACCGCGGCGGGCGCGGCCTTCGCTGGGTCGTGGTTCGACAACGGCACACTGGTCGTCGGGGTCGCCGACGCCGCCCGGGCCGAAGCGGTGCGGGCCACCGGCGCGCTGGCGACCGTGGTCACCCACAGCGCCGACGCCCTCGACGCGGCGAAGGCCGCCATCGACCGGCAGGCCGCGGCGGGCGCGCCCGCCGCGGTGACCGAGTGGTACGTCGACCCGCGGGCCAACGCCGTCGTCGTCTCGGTCGCGACCGGCGCGCGCGGCGCCGACGTCGACAGCTTCCTGAACCAGGCTCGGGCGGCGGGCCCGATCGTGGTCGCCGAGGCCGCCGAGGCGCCCCGGCTCTTCGCCGGGGACGTGGTGGGCGGCGACGCCTACTACATCAACGGCACCGCCCGCTGCTCGATCGGCTTCTCCGTCGAAGGCGGCTTCGTCAGCGCGGGCCACTGCGGCAAGCGCGGGGCGAGCGTGACCGGCAAGGACAAGACCGCGATGGGCACGTTCGCTGGCTCGTCCTTCCCCGGCAACGACTACTCCTGGATCGAGACCAACTCGTCCTGGACCCCGACGCCGACGGTGAATGGCTACGGCAACGGCGACGTGACGGTCACCGGCTCGCGGGCGGCCGCGGTCGGCGCGAGCATCTGCCGGTCCGGGTCCACCACCGGGTGGCGCTGCGGCACCATTCAGGCGACGAATGCGACGGTGAACTACTCCCAGGGCAGCGTCAGCGGCCTGACCCGCACCAACGCGTGCGCCGAGCCGGGCGACTCCGGCGGGTCATGGGTCAGCGGCACGCAGGCGCAGGGCGTGACCTCCGGCGGGTCGGGCAACTGCACCAAGGGTGGCACGACGTACTTCCAGCCGGTGAACGAGATCCTCTCCGCCTACGGCCTGTCACTTGTGACCGGCTGACCAGGCACGACACCGCGGCCCGCCCGGAACCCTCCGGGCGGGCCGCGGCGCGTCCCGGTCCCGCGGAAAGGCCCCGGCGTGAACCGTCCCGCGGTGCGGGACTGCCGAAAAGATCTTTGACGGGGCCCGGCTGACCTGCGAGATTGCGGTTTGCCAGTCCCGGCGAAGTGACCGAGAGGCCAGGTAGCGGTCCGCAAAGCCGTTCACGTGGGCTACCGGCGCGGCTTCGAGCGGTTCGGCGGGCAGATCGTGACCGCGGCCGACCCGCTCGACTCGACGGTCGCCGCCGAGGTCGACGTGGCCTCCTTCGACACCGGCCTGGAGGCGTTCAACCGGCACCTGCTCGCGGGCGACTTCTTCGACGTGGCGAACTACCCCACCGCGACGCTGAGCTCCACCGCGATCCGCCCGGCGGGCGACCGGTTCCACCTCGACGCCGACCTGACCCTGCGCGGCATCACCAAGGCGGTCACCTTCGAGTTGGAGGTGCTGGGCTTCGGCTTCGGCGTCAACGGCGAGACCAAGGCGGGCTTCTCGGCGAGCGCGACGGTGAACCGAGGCGACTTCGGCATCGCGTTCCAGAGCGTGCTGGCCAACGGCAACCTCGCGGTCAGCGATGAGGCGCGAATCCTGCTGGAGATCGAGGCCGTGCTGCGCGCGGACCAGGCATGA
The DNA here is from genome assembly GCF_900101685.1 of Actinokineospora iranica. Classification (GTDB taxonomy): domain Bacteria; phylum Actinomycetota; class Actinomycetes; order Mycobacteriales; family Pseudonocardiaceae; genus Actinokineospora; species Actinokineospora iranica. Next base: position 161,104 of record NZ_FMZZ01000014.1, on the reverse strand, counting down.
GGAACCCCTCACGCAGGGCGACCGCGGTTTCGCCGCAGAGTGATATCCCCGTAGAGTAGAGGCATGGGCACCGGAGAGGCCAACATCCGGGTCGGCACGACCGACCGGGAACGGGCTGTCGACGCGTTGGCCAACCATCTCGCCGAGGGCAGGCTGGAAGTGGCCGAGTACGAGCAGCGCTGCGGCGCGGCCACGGCCGCCCGCACCCGCGCCGACCTGCTCGCCCTCTTCGACGACCTGCCCGCGCCGCACCCGGTGTTCGACGAGCCGCAGGCGGCCGAGCCGCCCGCACCGGTCGCGGAGCAGTCCGACCTGCTGCTCGACCGGCCCGCGCCGCGCCGGGCGAAGGTGGCGATGGGCGCCTTCGTCGGGGTGGCCGTCGCCGCGGTCGTCGCCGTCGCGGCGATCACCGCGACGTGGTGGGCGCTGGCGCCGATCCTGGTGATCGGGCTGCTGCTCGTCCTGTTCTCCTGAGCCCCGGCGGTTGCCCTGACTAGTCCAGTCCGCCGCGCTCGACCAGCCTGCGGACGATGACCTCGCGCTGGATCTCGTTGGTGCCCTCGCCGACGATCATCAGCGGCGCGTCGCGGAAGTAGCGTTCGACGTCGAACTCGGTGGAGTAGCCGTGGCCGCCGTGCACGCGGATCGCGTCGATGGCGATGCTCATGGCGGCCTCGGAGGCGAACAGCTTGGCCATCCCGGCTTCCAGGTCGCAGCGCCGTCCCCGGTCGACGAGGGACGCGGCGTGCAGCACCAGCCTGCGGGCCGCGGTGAGCCGGGTGGCCATGTCGGCGAGCAGGTTGCCCACGGACTGGTGCCGCCAGATGGGCTTGCCGAAGCTCTCCCGCTCCTGGGCGTAGCGCAGCGCGTCCTCGAACGCCGCCCGGCCGACGCCGGTGGCGCGGGCGGCGACTTGGATGCGCCCGATTTCCAGGCCCGCCATCATCTGCGCGAACCCGTGGCCCTCGATCCCGCCCAGCAGCGCGGCCACCGGCACCCGGGCATCCACGAAGGACAGCTCGCAGCTCTCGACGCCCTTGTAGCCCAGCTTGGGCAGGTCGCGGGACACGGTGAACCCCGGGACCTTCTCGACCAGCAGCACGCTGATGCCCCGGTGCGCCGGTTCCGCGCTCGGGTCGGTCTTGCAGAGCAGGGCGACCAGGCCTGCCCGGCGGGCGTTGGTGATCCACGTCTTCGCGCCGTTGACCACGTACTCGTCGCCGTCGAGGCGGGCGAGGGTGCGCATGGCCTGCAAGTCCGAGCCGCCGCCGGGCTCGGTGAGCGCCATGGCCGCGCGCAGCTCCCCGGTGGCCAGCCGGGGCAGGTAGCGCGCCCGCTGTTCGGCGGTGCCGAACGCGGCCAGCAGCTTGCAGACGACCGTGTGCCCGCCCATCGCGCCCGCGAGGCTCATCCAGCCGCGCGCCAGTTCCTCGGTGACGTGGACGAAGCAGGCCGTGGAGACCGGGGACCCGTGCGGCCGCGGGACGGCGAGGCCGAAGACGCCCAGCCCCTTCATGGTCTCGATCAGCCGCTCGGGATAGATATCGCCGTGCTCCAGTTCGCGCACGACGGGCCGGACGTCGCGGTCCACGAACTCCCGCACGGTCCGGACGATGTCCTGCTCGTCGTCGGGCAGTTCGTCGATCATGCCGACCGGTCGCCGAGCAGGGACCGAAGCTGCGACAGCAGGTCGCTGCGGCTGGTGGCGCCCAGCCGCGAGCGCATCCGGGCCATGTGGTGCTCGACCGTCTTCGCCGAGATGAACAGCCGGTCGCCGATCTGCTTGTAGGTCAGGCCATCCAGGACCAAGCCCGCCACCTGCGCCTCCCGCTCGCTGAGCCGGGCCGCGCCGGAGTGGTCGGTGACCGTGTCCTCCTGGGTCGCGCCGCCCTGCAGCATCCTGGCGCAGTCGAGCAGGCTCAGCATCTCCTTGCGGTCGGCGGTGCGGATGGCGGCCTGCCCGGCCAGCCGCGCGCCGTCCCACCACAGGCCCGCCGCGTGCAGGCCGCGGGCGGCCGCCTCGACGCGGTCGGCGTCGATGTCGGCGGCCAGGACGTTGCGCCAGCACCGCGCGGCCTCGGCCATCGCGGCGTAGAACGGGCCGACGTCGGCGTTGGCCGCCAGCGCCGCGGCGTGGTCCTCGGCGGCTTCCGGGTGCTCGGCGATGATCTCGGCGTGCAGGCACGACCAGTGCAGCATCGTGGTCCACGCGGGCGGGTCGCCCAGGGCGCGCAGCAGGTCCCAGGCCTGGCCCAGGTGCGGGGCGAACCGCTCGCGGTCGCCGAGCCTGGCCGCGGCCACCGCGAACTCGCCCAGCGGGAGCAGGGTGAACAGGTCGACCTGGTGGCGGACGACCGCCTGGTAAGCCGGTTCCCAGGTCCGCCGCAGGGCGGCGAGATCGCTGCCGCGGCGGGCCGTGCCGACCGTGAGGCCGACCGCGAACAGCCAGTCCCGCGCGCACAGGCCAGCACCGTCCACTGTGGACGTCTTGTCGCCGCGCACCATCGCCGTCCACGCGCGCAGCACGGTGTGCCGGGGGCGCAGCAGCGCGCCGCCGATACGGGCGGCGACGGCCCGGTCCAGCAGCGGCTCCGCGATGCCCGCCGCGCCGGTGTGCAGAGCCAGGATCGCGCCGAGGGCGGCCGGGCTGTCCGGCAGCAGCACGTCCCGGCCGACCGGTTCCAGCACCTCGGCCGCACGCACCACTGTGGACAGTCCGGCGCCGCCGGAGCCGGTGACCGACTCCAGGATTCCCCGCGCGGCAAGGGAAACCGCGCCCGTGAACAACGTCGGCGGCTCGTCGTCGGCGGCTCGCTTGAGCGCGAGCTCCGCGTCGGCGATCCGGCCGGTGCCGGCCAGTCCCACCGCGGCGAACGCGGCGCAGGGGCCCGCGCCGGACCACTGGTACAGCTCCGCGCTGCGGGACAACTGCCCCCGGTAGGCCAATGCGGCCGCGGCCACCCTGGCCGCGGCGGCCCGCCGCTCGCCCCCGGCGGTGGCGACCAGCCCGTCGGCCCGGCGCAGCGCGGCGTCCAAGTCGCCCGCGCGGGCCTCGGCCTCCGCCCGGCACACCTCGTCGACCGGATGACCGGCCCCGGCGGCGGCCTCGTGCAGCCGGACGGCGACGGCGGGCTCGGCCTCGGCCGCCGCAGCCGCGTAGACCGCCGCCACCGACGCGCCCACCGCGTTCGTGCCCAGCAGGGCCGTCGCGAAGTCGAGCAGGGCGCCGCCGCGGGCGAGGGCCGCGTCGGCGAGGCCCGCGAACACCGCGGACCGCTGGTCGGACGGGACCAGCTCGCGCAGCGCCGCGGCCACCAGCGGCGGCGGCGCGCCGTCCGCGCCGAGCAGGCCGCTCGCGCGCACCTCGTCGATCACGTCGGCGACAGGCCGGTCGAGCAGGCCCGCGAGCAGGTCGGGGTCGCCGCCGACGCCGACCTCGGCGGCCAGCAGGACGCGCAGCGTGTCCGGGTCGAGGCAGTCGAACTCGAAGCGGAACTCCTCGACAGCCGACGCGGGCACGGCGACCGACGCCCGGGACAGGTGCGGCGCCAGCCGGTGCAGCAGCCCCGGCACGCCCCCGGTCTGCGTGTGCGCCAGCGCGACCAGGGCGTCTGGCACCGGGCCGCCCAGCGTCGCGGACAGCAGCGCCGCCACCCGCTCCCGCTCGAACGGGCGCAGCACGATCTGCCCGCGCAGCCTGCCCAGCAGCCGGGCCAGCGCGGCCGGGCGCGGCCGGGGCCGGGCCGCGACGACCAGACCGACCCGGTCGTCAGCGGCGAGCGCGGTCAACTCGGCCAGGTCGGCGTCGGCGAGCAGGTGCGCGTCATCGACCAGGAGCAGCGACGGCGCGCCGTCCAGGCCACGCCGGTAGCGCTGAGCGCCGGGAGTGGTGGCCAACCGGCCCAGGAGCGCGCTCTTGCCGTAACCGCCGGGCGCTATCACCGCCAGCCGCGCCGTGAGGCCGCCCGAGGTGATCGCCGCGCACAACCGCCTCGTGGGGTCGTCGAGGAGCAGTTCGCTCGGCTGCACGTGTCCGGGGATCAACGGTGGTCCTCGTCTGGCTCAGGGTCGCGGCGGGCTCGGCGCGACCGGTCGAAGCGGCGGGGCGGCGGCTCCAGCGGGGTGATCTCCACCGGCGGCCGGGGCGGTGGGTCCGGCTCGACCGCCAACTCGGGAACGGCGAGCGGATCGGCGGTCACCGGGGACAGCCGGGGAACGCCTGCCGCCTCGCCCCGCGCCGGGGCGAGGACGGGCGCGCTCGCCTTGCGTCCGTCGGACAGCAGCGGATCACCGCCGAACACCGGGGCCAGCCTCGGTCTGCTCGCCCCGCCGCGCTCGGCCGACCCGGGTCTGCCGCCGTTCCCCGCGCCAGGTCCGACGCCGGTGCGCCCGTCAGTCCCGACGCCGTTCGCCGCGCCGGGCCCGACGCCGGTGCGCGGATCAGCCCCGGCGCCTGCCGTCGAGCCGCTTCCCACACCGGTCCTGGGGCCGTTGCCCGCGCCGCCTCCGAGACCGGTTGCGACGCCATTGCCCAGGCCAGACCCCGTCCCGTTGACCGCGCCCGCCCCCAGGCCAGGCCCTGCGCCGTTCCCCGCGCCTGCCTCCGCACCAGCGGCGGCGCTCTCGTCCGCCGAGCCGGTCGCCTGGCCATCGGCGGAACCGGTCGCCGGGGTGATGCCGGGCAGGCTCGGCGGGTCGGCCTGGCCGGACTCGCCGACCGGGGACATCCCGCCGAGGGTGGGCGTGCGCGCGGGCAGCCGGGGGCAGGCGGCCAGCGCGGCGCCGCGGGCGACGGCGGTGCCGGGGTCCTCCTCGACCGGGCAGCCCGCGAGCGCCGCCAGCAGCGGGACACGCGCGGTACCGCCCGCGAGGACGGCGCCCGCGTCGGCCGGGGCGCTCGCCACCAGGGCGGTCATCTGCCGGGCGATGGCCGAGAGCGCGGGCCGGGCCAGTTCCTCGAAGCAGGCGCGGGTGACCAGCAGGTCGTCGGGGATGTGCGGCAGCGGGACCCGGACCTCGGTCGCGACCGAGAGCCGCTCCTTGGCCGTGGTGCACGCGGCGCGGAAAGCGGCCATCGCCGACGGCGACAGGGACGCCGGGTCGACCGGGCCCGCGGCGGCGCGCAGGTCGGGCACGGTCTGGTCGGGGCTCAGGGTGGGGGCCTCGGCGAGGATGTGGGCGGCCAGCAGGTCGTCCAGGCGCACGCCCGCCTCCGCGTCCACCGCGGGCAGGTGGGCGACCATCTCGAACGCGGCCGGGCCGCGGTGCAGGACGGCGTGCTCGACGTGCCGACCGCCCGCCAGGCCGACCACCAGGGCCGCGCCCGGCCGCACCGGCTCACGCGCGTGCCTTGCCTCGGCCGCGGCCACGACGGTGGGCAGCAGGAGCACCCCGGGCAGGCCAGCGGCGTGCAGGGCGTCGCGCAGGAGTCCACGCCGGTATGACCCCCACTCGGGTGGGTGGGTGACGGCGATGCGTTCGGCGTGCCCGCCCTCGGCGTCGGCGACCACGTCCGCGATCCACGCGACGAACGCGGCGAGCAAGTTCTCCGCGGGGTAGAGCTGCCCGCCGAGCAGGACCGCGGTGTCGTCGCCGACCCGGGTGAGCAGCGCGCGCGTCACCCGGTCGGGCTCGGTCACCGCCCGGCGTTCGGCCGCCTGACCGACGACAACCTCACCCTCCGCCGTCACCAGCAACACCGCTGGCACTGATCGTGTGGCACCGTCGAGTGGCACCACCTCGGGTCGGTCGAAGACGCCCCCGGCCCGTCTGCAGACCGCCGCCGAGCCGCGCGTGCGGCCGACATCGATCCCGAGGACGTAGGGCATTTTCGGGGACTCCTCCTGCGGACGTCGAGCGGTGCCTCCAGTTCGTACCAGGGACCCACCCCCGAATGGAAACCCCGGGTGTTTACTCCAGCACTCCCTAATCCCCTAATAGGTGAAGGTTCGTCACCCTTCCGCGTGAGGGGGGTGGACTCGGAGTGATCCCCGATGGCACGGGGACGGCGGCTGAATACCGTGATCATCACCGCCCGGGGTCGATGCCCCCGGCCTCGGGCGCTGAGTTCGCAGGCCGGACCATCGCCTCCCCCGCGCGGTCTTTCCGCTCTACCGCTACGCAAACCCTCCCCAAGGAGATTCGTTGTACACCTCGGACCTGACCCTGCACGACTTCGTGCTCCAGCTGCTCACTGACGAGTCCGCGCGGGCCGACTTCCTCGCCGACCCGACCGCGGCCCTGTCCGCCGCGGGTCTCGGCGACGTCACCGCGCAGGACGTGCAGGACGTCATTCCGCTGGTCGCGGACTACGCACCCATCGGCGACCTGGACTCCACCGCGGCCGACGCCATCGCGAAGCTGCAGGACGTCACCGGCGCCACGAACGACATCACCGGCGCCGCGGGCATCGAGATCTCGATCGACGAAGCCTCGCTCGTCGGTGGCGCCGAGGGTTCCGCCGAGGGCGCTGACGGTGGCCTGACCATCGACACCGGCCACGGCGTGCTCACCGCAGGCCTCTCCGCCGCCACCGACGGCGCCAACGGCGGCGTCGCGGTCGAGTCCGACACCGTCACCGCCAGCGGCGGCGTCGCCGTGGGCACCGAGGGCGGCGCGGCCAACCTCGGCCTGGACACCGCTCCGGCAGGCGTGGCCGCCTCCACCGCAGCCACCACCGAGGGCGTCTCCGGCCGCGTCCTGGCCGAGACCGACCACGGCAGCGCGCAGGGCGGCCTCGACCTGGCCACCGCGGGCGGCGCGGCGGGCTACCTGTCCACCGAGACCGACTACGCGACCACCGACTCCGCGCTCGACGCCAGCCTGTCCGGCATCGACGGCGTCACCGCCATCGAGTCCGAGTACGCCTCCGCCGCGGGCGGCGTCGAGGCCGGTCTCGGCGGCGTTGGCGCGTGGACCACCAGCGAGTCGGCTGTCGGCTCCCTCTCCGGCGGCCTGGACGCCTCCACCGACGGCGTCGAGGCCTCGCTGACCACCGACTCCGCGCTGGGCGAGCTGGGCGCGAGCACCAACCTGGGCACCGACGGCGGCGTCGGCGGCTTCGGCATCGACACCGAGCACCTCAGCCTCAGCGGCGGCTTCGGCGCGGGCACCGACGGCGTCGAGGGCGGCCTGCTCCTGGAGTCCGACCTGGCCGACCTGGAGCTGGGCGGCGGCCTGCGCGCCGACGGCGGCGAGGCCGGTCTCGGCCTGGACACCGGCCTGGCTGAGGTCGACCTCGGCGGCGGCCTGCGCGCCGACGGCGGCGAGGGCGGCATCGGCATCGAGACCGGCCTGGTCTCCGTCGAGGGCGGCATCGGCGGCGGCTTCGGCGACCTGTCCGGCGCGGTCGGCGTGGAGACCGCCGTGGGCGACCTCGCGCTGACCAACCTGGGCACCCCGGACCTGGCCGCCCCGTCGCTGCCGGAGCTGGAGGCCCCGCAGCTCGGCTCGGTGACCGACCTGGTCGACCTCGACCCGGCCGCCGTGCTGGACTCCGACCTGGTGCGCGGCGACCTGTCCGCCGGTGCCGTGGCCGACTTCGTCGCCGCGGGCGGCGACCTGGCCGCAGGCGCCGACGCCGAGGGCTCCGCGGGTCTGGGCGGCTTCCTGACCACCGTTCCGGCCGACCTGCCCGTCGACCTGCCCGCCGACCTCCCGGTCGAGCTGCCCGCCGTTCCGGCCCTGCCGGTCGACGGCCTGCCCGCCGAGCTGCCCGCCGTTCCGGCCCTGCCGGTCGACGGTCTGCCCGAGGTTCCCGCGGACCTGCCGGTCGACCTGCCGACCGGCCTGCCCGCTGACCTGCCGATCGACCTGCCCGTCGACCTGCCGGAGCTGCCGGTCGCGAACCCGCTGGAGGTCGTCGACACGGTCGCCCACACCGTCACCGACGCCGCTGGCGGCCTGGTGGACAGCACCCCGCTGGCCGGGCACGACCTGCCCGAGCTGGGCGAGCTGGCCAACGACTTCCACCTCGGCCACTGAGGCTGCCTGAGCTAGCACGGGCGGCGACGCCCCTGTGACGTTCGGTCATGCGGGACTCGACGGTCTCCGGCACCGCGCCGGGGACCGTCGAGTCGTTTTTTCGGCCCCACCGGTTTCACTCCTCCGGGGGGACACGGCACACTCGTCCGGGTGATGGCAGCGCCGCCCTGGCTGGAGATCCTGGACGACACCATCCGCGCCTGCGCGGCGCAGCACCGGGAAGACCTGGTCGACAGACTTCTCGAACGGCGTGCCCGCCTGCTCGAACCAGGGCGGCGCGTGGTGGTCGCGGGCTACCCAGGTCAAGGCAAGAGCCAGCTCGTCAACGCTCTTATCAGCGCTAACGTGTGCGCGGTAGGCGACGACCTGACCACAGCCGTCCCCGCGGTCCTCAGACACGCCGAGCGCCCTACCGCCGCCTTGGTGACCGCTGACCGCCCCGCGCTGGGTGGCGCGGTCGAGCAGGCCGCTCCCCCGATCGAGAACCCCCCGATCGAGGCATTGACCGCGCACGCCAACAAGCTCGCCCTGGTCCGCGACGACGTCGTGCGCACCGAGATCGGCCTGCCCCGCTCACTGCTCGGCTCCGGGCTCGTGCTGGTCGACACGCCCGCGTTCGGCGACCCGGCCTGCCCGCGCACGACGCGGGCGATGACCGTGCTGGCCGAGGCGGACGCCGTGCTGCTGGCCACCGACGCCACCAGCGAGCTCACCGCCCTGGAACTGGAGCTGCTCACCCAGATCATGCGGCTGTGCCCGACCGTGATCGTGGTCCTCACCAAGATCGACATGGTGCCGGGCTGGCGGGCCGTCGCCGAGGCCGACCGGCGCCGGCTCGCCGCGGCCGGGCTGGCCGCGGTGCTGGTCCCGGTGTCGTCGGTGCTGCGGCTGGCCGCCGTGCGCAAGGAAGACCGCGCGCTCAACGAGGAATCCGGGTTCGCCCAGCTCATCGGCGTCCTGCGGCGCGACGTGCTGACCGACCCGGACCGGGTGGTGGCCAGGGCGGCCGCGGCGACCAGCGGACTCGCCGTGGACCAGCTCATCACCCCGCTGCGCGAGGAGTTCGACGCGCGCAGGCCCGCGACCGACCCGCGCGCGCTGGCCGACTGGCACGCCGCAGGCCGCCGGGTCGAGCAGCTGCAGCGCGAGGGCGCCCGGTGGCAGACGCTGCTCTCCGACGACGTGGCCGACCTGATGTCCGACATCGACTACGACCTGCGCGACCGCACCCGGCGCATCCTGCGCGAGGTCGACGACTACTTCGAGGTGGCCGACCCGGTGAAGGTGTGGCCGGAGTTCGAGGTGTGGATGCGGGAGAACCTGACCAACGTCGCCAAGGTCAACTCGGACTGGCTGCTGGAGCGGTTCGAGTGGATCGCCGCCCGCATCGCCCGGCACGTCATCCCCGACGCCGACCGGCTGCCCTCGGCGCTGCTGCGCGAGGTGTCCGAGAGCCACGTCGCCGGGCTGCGCAAGCCGAGCATCGAGAAGTTCACCCCGGTGCAGAAGATGTTCGTCGGCCTGCGCGGCTCCTACAGCGGCCTGCTCATGTCCGGCCTGGCGACCACCCTGGCCGGGCTGCCGCTGATCAACCCGATCTCGCTGGGCGCGGGCGCGGCGTTCGGCGCGCGCAGCGTGTTCGAGGAACGCGGCGCCCGCCTCAAACGGCGGCAGGCGATCGCGAAGACCACCGCGCAGCGGCATGTGGACGACTTCTTCCTGTCCTACGGCAAGGAAACCAAGGACGCGACCCGCGTGATCCACCGCAAGCTGCGCGACCGGTTCAGCGAGGTCGCCCAGGAACTGCGGGAGGCCGCGACGGAGGCCGCGCGGACCATCAAACGGGACCTGGACGCCCAGGCCGCCGCCCGCACCGCCCGCGCCGCCGAAATCCGCCGCGACCTGGAGCGCCTGATGGCGCTGCGCGCCCGGATCGAGTCCATCCGCGGCCCCCGCACGGTCGCCGCGCCCCGCGGGCTGAGCGCGTGAGCCTGAGCGAGTCGGCCTGGACCCTGCTGGACCGCGCGTTGGCCGTGTACCGCGACAGCCCGCGCGCGGACGCGTTCCTGCGCGCCCACCTGGCCCGTATGGACGGCCCGCTGCGGTTGGCGATCACCGGTCCGCCGAAGTCCGGCCGGTCGACCCTGCTGGACGCGACAGTCGGCGCGGCGGTAAGCGCCCAGTCTGACCGGCTGACCGTGGACTGGCCAGGCGAGGTCGAGCTGATCGACGCCGAACCCGACATTGTGCCCGCCGACGCCGACGCGCTGCTGCACCTGCTCCCCCACCCCGGCGGAGCCGACCTGCGCGCCCTGCGCGCCGCCCAGGAGAACCCGGTCGCCCGCGCGGCCCCCGTCTCGGCCGTCGTGGTCCTCTCCCGCGCGGACGAACTGGGCGCGAGCCGCGTCGACGCCCTGGTGTCCGCCCGCCAGGTCGCCCGGCGGCACGCGCGGTCCGCGGAGCTGCGCGGGCTGTGCCAGGACGTGGTGCCGGTGGCGGGCCTGGTCGCCTTCACGGGCGCCACCCTGACCCCCGCCGAGGCGGGCGCGCTGGCCACCCTGGGCGCCGTCCCCCGCCCGGACCTGGAGTCGTCACTCCTGTCGGCCGACCGCTTCGCCGCCCCCACCTTCCCCGCCCCCATCGACGCCCCCACCCGCACAGCGCTGCTGACCCGCCTGGGCCTGTTCGGCGTCCGCCTGGGAATCACCTTGGCCCGTCGCGGTTTCCGCACCCAGGAGGCCCTGTCGACGGAGTTGGTCCGCGGCAGCGGCATCGCCGACCTCCGCGACGCCATCGGCGCCTGTTTCGTCGACCGCGCGGAAACCCTCAAGGCCCGCTCCGCCCTGATCGCCCTGGACGTCGTGCTGCGCCGGGAACCCCGCCCACCCGCGGCCCCACTGGCCGCGGACCTGGAAAGGGTCCTGTCCAGCACCCACGACCTCCGCGAACTACGCCTACTGGCCGCCCTCCGCACCGGCCGAGTAAACCTGGGCGACCCGACAGAAGAAGCCCGCTACCTCCTAGGCGGCCACGGCACGACTCCCAAGGCCCGCCTGTCCATGACCCCCGACCCCTATGAAGCCGTGCTGCGCTGGCAAGCCCTAGCCGAAGACCCCCGCCTAGACGACCGAGAACGCCAAGCGGCGGCAGTGGTGGCCCGAAGCTGCGAAGAACTCATGCTCACCACCGGAAAGCGGTAGGAGCCCGCACCCGAAAACCGCTGCCAGGTGAGTTCCGGTCAAGCGGTCACCGTCAAGCTGCGCAGGGTCCTGCACGCCCTCGACTGCCTGCGCAAGAGCCGGACAAACATCGAGTTCCTGGTGCAGGTGGCCAAACCACCCCGTCAGGCAACGACGACTGATTCACCAGTCCCGACACCCACAGGCCCGGCCCCAGGGCAGGGCTGGCGTCAAAGTCGGGTTTGGGCAGGCCGGGATGGCTGCTCGGACCTGACTGCGATGGCCTCGGCGGTGGGCGGCTGTGGTGGTTTTCGCCGTTTCGGTGATGCGTTGCCGGGTGGGGGAGGCCGGAACCGGGCGTGATCGAATGGCGGGGAGATTCACCGACCTGGTGACCATGGGTCACCTCAGACCAGGTGTTCGGGCCACGGGGGAAGCTCACCGCGTTGGGCGGCGGTGAGGAAACCGCGTGAGCCTTGGCGCATCTGGGCGATCTGGTCGCCGAGGCCTGAGCCGATGGCGCCGCCTGCGGTGGTGTCGTCCATGTCCGCACTCCCGGTTCCCGTGTTGACACTCTCCGGAATCTCCCGGTAGCGGGGGGTGCTGAGGGCTGTCAGGAGAACGGACAGGTTGCGTTGTGGGGCGTGTGGTCACGGCTGTTGTGGGGGCGCGCTGTGTCTCCTGGGCGGCGGCACCTGGGGCGGCGCGCGGGCGGCGAGTGGCGGATAGTTGACGTCCTGCCGCAGGTCAGGGCGGGTTTCGGTCGTGTTTCAGGGATTGGCGCGAGAGTTTTTCCTGCGATGCATTCCGGCGGGGCTTTCCAGCTCGGCACTCGCCTTTCTGTTGCGGGGCGGAAAAGGGTGGGATCGCGACTGTCCCCGGTGGCGCTCCCGACCCAACGGCCCTGGTAGGCGACACGCGGACAGCGGGATCGCGAGACTTTTCAGTCACGTCCAGGATAGAGTAATGGTCAGTCAGTATTTGTCTTTCATATCGGACGCGGTGACTCTTTCATTATGGATGCAGGACCGGCGTCGGGGAGAAATGGGGTGAAGGGTGTCTCAAGAGGACGCGACAGGGTCGACGGTGGCACGCCGCCAACTGGGCCGCTACCTGCGGGATCTGCGTGGTAGGGCGCGGTTCTCGGTGCGGGCGGCGTCGCAGGAGTTCGAGTGGTCTGAGACCAAGATGTGGCGGATAGAGTCAGGACTGACGTCCATGCGTAGCCACGAGGTCAAGATGATGTGCCAGTTCTACGGCGCCCCGGTGGAGACCACCACTGCCCTCATGGCGTTGGCCAAGGAGACCAAGGCGAACGGTTGGTGGATGCGCTACAGCGACGTCATCCCCGAGACTTCGACCTCTACATCGGTCTCGAAGAAGCGGCGGGAGAGCTTGACGGCTACTGGACAGATGTGGTGCCAGGGCTGTTCCAGACAGAGCGGTACGCCCGCTTCCTGATCGAGAGCAAAAGCGATGTTTCCCCAGAGCAGGTCGAGCGCAGACTGAAGATTCGCATGGCCAGGCAAGCGCTGGTGTCTCGGATCGCGCACCCACTCTGGGTGAAGATGGTGCTCAATGAGGATGTCCTGCATTGCCCGATCGGGGGAACCGACGTGATGGTCGAGCAGCTTCGGCATCTCGTCGTGGTGAGTCAGCGGAACAATGTGACCCTGCGAGTGATGCCGTTCTCGGCCGGGTTTCACCCGGGTATCTTGTCTGGCCCGTTTGTCAAGCTGGGGTTCCCGATCACGGCGAACGGCTCCCCTTCCGAGCCGGCCACGGTCTACGTGGAGGGTTTCACCGGGGCGCTATTTCTGGAGCAGCCGCAGGAGATCGAGCAGTACAGTGAGGCGTTCGCGGGCATCTGGGAAGCCTCGATGAGCGAGGTGGAGTCTGTGAACTACATCGCCAAACTGGCAAGGGAGATGCAGTAATGAGCAGTGACAGGCTGGCCGATGCCCGCTGGTTCAAGAGCAGCCGGAGCAAGGCCGAGCGTGAGTGCGTCGAGGTGGCGTTCGTGGGCGACGGCGAGGTGGCGACTCGGGACAGCAAGGTGGGCGGCACCGAGCAGGTGCTGCTCTTCGGCACCCGCCAGTGGGACGCCTTCGTGCGCAACCTGAACGCCTGACAACACCAGACTTCACCACAAAGCAGCCCGCCCGCACCCGGTGCGCGCGGGCTGCTTGACGAACCCGCCCGTGATCACCATCGTGGAAGCCGCCCTTCACACAAAGGAGACGCCCCGATGAGCAACGACAGGCTGGCCGACGCCCAGTGGTTCAAGAGCAGCCGGAGCAACGCCGAACGCGAGTGCGTCGAGGTCGCGTTCCTGGGTGATGGCGAGATCGCGACCCGGGACAGCAAGGTGGGCGGCACCGAGCAGGTGCTGCTCTTCGGCACCCGCCAGTGGGACGCCTTCGTGCGCAACCTGAACGCCTGACCTCGCCGCAGCCAGCCCGCCCGGGGGCTACGCGGGAACCCGGTAGGTCGGAAGAGGGTCCGTGAGCCACACCGGATCGAGGACAGGCCGGTCTGCCGTTCCATCGCCGCGAGGCTCCCGGGGGAAACCTCAGAGCAAGGAGCAGGAAACCCGAGCACCTGCCAGCCGCACTCGACCTGCCAGGTGCTCGATGGGGTGGAGTGGTTTCTTTGGGGGAGAAGGAAGATCCCTAAACCTTGCCGTGGTCGTGGGGCCGAAGGCTCTCCACCCGTCTTTCCCCGCGACGGGATCTTCCTTCATAGGGGCCCCGAAGAAACCACTCCACCCCATCGAGCCAACCCCCACAGCCAGCCACCCACGAATGGTCACCAACACGCACACGCACTACGGTCAACCCCGTCCTCAAGCGATAGGGAGCCGCCCATGGCAGACCCACTGGTCGCCATCGCGGGCGCCAGCGGCTACGTGGGCAGTCGCCTAGCACGAGCCTTCGCCGCCGACAGCAGGCCAGTGGTCGCGATAGGACGGCAAATCGACGCATTGCCCACCGGGGACCACATCCGAGCCGAGTCGGTCGACGTCAGCGCCACAGCCGCGCTCGCCAAGGTCCTCCGCGGCGTGACAACGGCCTACTACCTCGTGCACGCCATGGCGGCAGGCGCGGGCTTCGCCGACCGGGATCGCCAGTTGGCTCAGTCGTTCGCCCACGCGGCGGCGGCAGCAGGCGTGCGGCGGATCGTCTACCTCGGCGGCCTGGGCCGGGACGATCTTTCGCCGCATCTGCGCAGCAGGCAGGAAGTGGGCAGGTTGCTCGGCTCAGCCGGGGTGCCGGTCGTAGAGCTACGGGCCGCCGTGGTCATCGGGTCGGGGAGCATCTCGTTCGAGATGGTGCGGTATCTGACCGAGCGGCTGCCGGTGATGGTGTGTCCGCGCTGGGTGGGCAGCCGCGTGCAGCCGATCGCGGAGGCCGATCTGCTCGCGTGCCTGCGGGCGGCCGAGGACGAGTCGGCGCCTGCCGGGGTGCACGAGATCGGCGGCCCCGATGTGCTGACCTACCAGGACCTGATGCTGGCCTACGCCACCGTGCGCGGGCTGCCGCGCCGCCGGATCGTGCGGGTTCCGTTGCTGACACCGGGGTTGTCTTCGCGGTGGGTGGACCTGGTGACCCCGGTCGACCGGGCGGTGAGCCGCTCGTTGATCGACAGCCTCACCACCGACGTCGTGGTCACCGAGCCGACCACCGCGTTCACCGCCCCCACCCCGGTCGCCGAAGCCATCCGATCGGCACTGGACACCCAACGCGACCAGATCCCCCAGCAGGTCTTCCACTCCCACAACGGCGTCCGAGACGGCGTCTTCACCCTGACCACCGAAGTCCCGATGACCCCGTCCGACGCCGAAGGCGCCCGACTGGACCTACGCGAGTGCGGCGGCAGCCTGCGCTGGTACGGCTGGGCATGGGCATGGTGGCTGCGGATCATCCTGGGCAAACTGTTCGGCGAAAACCTGACCTTGCGACGTCCCGCGAAGGTCGAGCGCGGCGCCACCGTGGACTGGTGGACAGTCGCCGACCTCAGCGACCGCCACATAGTCCTGCTAACCGAAAAATGGTTCTGCGGCGAGGCCTGGCTGGCTTACCGAGTCACCGGAGAGAAACTGGAACAGGTAGGCGCCCTACGCCCCCGAGGCCTCCTAGGCTGGACCTACTGGCGCGCTGTCTACCCAATCCACCTCATCGTCTTCCGCGTGATGGCCCGCAAACAAGCCCACCGCGCCCACGCCCTGTCCCACGCCAAGAAGCCACGGCGCACACCTCGGAAGCCCACCTCGGGACGGTGAGCCGCAGATGACGAGCAGGGGCCAGGGGTCGACCCATCAGCCGCTGAGCCAAGAGCACGGGTTCCGGCTGGCTGCTCGTGGTGGCACTGTGTGCCGCACCAAGCTACACTGAATCACAGGTGCTAATCTTGATTCAACTTGCGTGGGGGGCGGTTCTCGTGGCGACTGGCATCGGTGCGTTGATAGAGCGTGCCCGTGTTGCCGCAGGCCTTAGCCAGCGCGCACTCGCGGACGCGACCGGCATCTCGCAGCCCACCCTGTCCCGAATCATCTCGGGGGACAGGCAGGCGAAGATGCCGGAGGTGGTGGCGATCGCGTGGGCGACTGGGCACACAGTCGCCCAACTGACCGGAACTGGGACTGTGGCCGACCGGGCGCAGTACGCGGCGCGAGCGACCAACGACTCCGACATGGATCACATGCGGGAAGCGCTGCTGCACTTCATGGAACTGAACGACTACCTGGACGACCAAGCCATCCCCACCACGATCTGACGTGAGCAGACGACCTTGAACGCCGAGACCGAGGGCCATTCCGCCGCCGCGCGGTTCCGCGACGAGCACCGTTTGGGCGTGCAGCCACTGGGTGACCTCGTGGCGATCATCGAACAGGCCACCGGGATCGATGTGGCCATCCTTGACGCAGGCCCGGATCAGCACGGCCTGACAATGCGCGACCCGGCGCGCGGCGCCGTGTTCATCGGCGTCGCGCGAACGTGGAACCCGATGCGGCAACGCAGCACGCTCGCCCACGAACTTGGTCACGTCCTGTTCGGAGACTGGACCGACGGTAATGCGGGTAGCTGGAGTGACCGAACTTCCGCGGAGATACGAGCCGACGCCTTCGCTCGGCACCTGCTGGTGCCGGTCGAAGGTTTGCGTGATTTTCTCGGAAACCGAGAACTGGTGACCCAATCCACTCTCTCCGAGGTGGTTCAGCGGTTCCTGATATCACCGCAAATCGCGGCCATTGCGCTGTATCAGGCCAATTACATCGATGACGGGACCAAGCGTGAGTGGATGGCGCTGACCACGCCGCGATTGGCGGCCCGGTTCGGATGGAGTGATCATTACCGCGCCTTGCGGGCCGACTCGGACCAGCGAAGGGCACCGCAACGGTTGCTCGCCCGCGCGATCAGAGGTTACGAAGAAGGCGTGCTGTCCGCGCAGGCGATCGCCACTCTCCGTGGCATCACACTGGATGCCGCTGAGGCGGACTTGCGCGAGGCGGGCGTCACGCCCGTCCAGCGAGCGATTCCGTGGGCCGACCCCACCGGGTTGCCTGAGGTACACGTGGACCTGGCGGCCTTGGATGCCGTTCTCAACGCGCCGCACGATGACGACCATCACCCAGCGGAGGGAGACACGGCGGGATGAGTCACCCGCCGATCATCGACGCAGGTCCCGGTCTGAATTTCTTCTCCATCAACAAGGAACGCCTCCTCATCGGGGTCCTCGGACAACTCAGCGCCCCAGAGACCGTGCAGAATGAGGTTTTTCGGAAGTCCGGGCAGGACGAACGGTTCCGTGCCGCCGCCGTGGTCTGGCGCAAGTTGACACCGAACTGGCTCCGGGTGCTCTCCGATGACCACACACCCGAACTCGCCGCGGTGGTCCACCGAATCACCGGGCTGCCCATGGAACAGCGGCTGAGGCGCCCGGAAGACCTGGGCGAGACGATGGTCATCGCACACGCGGTCGTCGCAGCGGAAGCAGGCGAAACCGTGACCGTTCTCATTGATGACGGACCAGGGGCACGAACTGCCACCGCGGAAATCAGCCGACTCCAACGGCTCCATTCCAGTGGCCGCATCATTGGGTCGATCATACTGGTGAACACGCTGACTGTCCTGGCGCGTGCGGCAGGCGGGCAGCACATCCCCGACAAGAGCGCGATGCGGACCATCTACACCCGGCTACGCAAACTCGATGACGGCCTACCACCCATCGAGAAGACCCCTCTACTGGGCCCCGCTCACTGGCCCTGAGATTGTCGCAGCCAGGCGAGCAGGTCCACGGGTGGGGACCGGACACCGCCGAGCGGATTCATTCGACAAGCTCAAAGTGCCGAATAGCAGCGGGCACGGAAGCCGCACACGTCAACGGCGTGTCACTGCGCTGAAAGACAGCCCGCACCCGCACCACCCCGCCGCCTGCCAACGAGACATCCCACAGCTCATGCCCCACCCGAAGCACCGACACCGGCGGAAACGACTGAATCCCAGCCTCCCCCGTCCGCTCCCGCACGAACTGCTGAGCGGCCTGAACCGGCGCGGAGAACGTCGACCGCCCCCGCAGATGCGGCACGTCAAGCAGGCCTGCTTCATGCCGCTCAGCGATCATCGGCCCGCGCGCCGCGGGCACTTGCCCGTAATAGAGCCCGTGCGGCAGCACCAAGAGATTCGCCGCGAACCGGTCGCCACCGATGTGAGAGCACTCCCAGGTCTGCGCGGGTCGCGCGGTGGCGAGGCTGGCGGCCAGGGGACGGCCGCGGATGGCGCAGCAGGTGTCGTGTTTGCCGTGGGTGCAGACCAGATAGACCGGGTCGGGTGACGGATTGCCGCGTGGGGCGGCCAAGCCGAGGTCGAGCAGTTCGGCTGGCTCATCGAACGGGGTCCACCAGATTCGCTCGCTGCCGGGGGTCGAGTCCGCGAACGCCCACTGTCTGCGGCCCGGCGGGGTGCGGCCGGGTCTGCGGATCAGCAGGACACGGGCGTTGACCGCCGCCGCCTGCTCCGCCACCGCCGCCACCACGGGCGCGGGCAGCGCCGAGTCGCGCCACGGGTGGGCGCCCCACGGGCCCGGTTGCTCGATCAGCAGCCAGTGGCGCACGGGGGGCGCGCTGGCCGCGGGCTGGTCGCCGCGGCGGATGCACCCGTCGGCGCAGCGTTCGCGGGTCAAGTCCTCTTCCGCATGGGCACGAGGATGCCCTCTTGCAGGAGTCTGCGCACGAGGACTGTCTGGTCCGCCACATCCAGCCCCGGCAACTCGCCGACCGCCCACGGTTCGCCGGTGAGCAGGGCCGCCAGCGCGGGACGGGTCGACTCCGGCAGTGACAGCCGGTCCCCGGGGACCTCCAACAGCACCCGCCCGTCTTCACCGCACATGCGGTGGCGCAAGCCTTCGCGCAACCGCACCAGCGTTCCCTCACTCACCGACTGCGCGGCGGCGACCTGGGCGAGCGGTGCGAGCGGCTGCGGCCGGGCGCCCGACCACACCCGCTCGCGGACGACGCGGGCCACCTCGTCCGGGGTGGTCTCGCGCAGGGTGCGGGCCAGTGCCTCGACCGTCTCGGCCAGGTGCGGTGCCACCTCGTCCGGGTTCGCGGCGTCGATGCCCAGCGGCAGCGCGGCCCGCAGGTCCGGGTCCCGCCCCGCGAGCCGCAGCAGCGCCTCGACCAGGGCGTGCCGGGTCAGCACATGGACGCCCACGGTGATGTGCGCGGACACCCCGGCGAGCGACTTGGCCGAGTGCAGATAGCCGCGCGGAAGATAGAGGGCGTCGCCCGGGGCCAGCACCGCGTCGATCAGCGGGGGCTGCGCGGCGCGCGCGGCGACCGCGTCCGCGCGCTGGTCCCACGGCTGGTCCCGCAGCGGGTCGGGGTGCACCGGCTCATGGATCAGCCACCGCTTGCGCCCGGCCACCTGCAAGACGAACACGTCGTGCACGTCGTAGTGCGCGGCGAACCCCTGCGCCGACGCGGGCGTCACGTAGGCGTTGACCTGCACCGGGTGCCCCAGATCGCTCCCGAGCCGCCCGGCGAACGAGATCAGCGGCGGCCACAGCCGGTGCAGCCCCTGCAACACGACCGTGGCCCCTTGGTCGAACAGCCGCGCCACCCGGTCGTCGGCCACCTGGTCGGCGATCTCGGCGCCCACCCCGCCGCCCCGGGTGAACTGGCTGGACGACAGCACCGAGCCGTCGCGGGCCAGCCGCAGGAACGGGGTGCGCAAGCCCCGGCGGGACAGGAGTTCGTCGACGTCGTCGAGGGTAAGCAGGTCGTCGAACGCCCGCGGCAGATCGGCGGCGCGGGTGAGCAGCGGCGCGCGGCCCCAGTGCTCGGCGGCGAAGGTCTCCGGCGCGACGCCCGCACAGCGCCGCAGCGCCGGACGATCCACCGCGAACCGGCCGCCCGCCGCTCTCCCCGCGCTCGTGTCATCGCGGTAGGCGACCGCACCCGTCGAACTCGCGGCACCCACCGGGTCTTGACTGTTCGCGGGGGCGGCGGAACCTGCCGTGGCGCTCACCGCGGGTGGAGCGGCTGCCTCACCTGGGGCCCGCACTGCCATCGGCGCCCCCGTCCGCACCGCCGTCGGAACCCGCGCCGCCGTCGGCCGGGCCGTGTTCCCGGCTCGCGCCGCCATCAGCCGGGCCGTGCTTGAGGCCGCCTGCGCCGCTGTCCGCAGGCCCGTGGCCACCGGTCGCGCCGCTGTCCGCCCCGCCGTCAGCGCCACCGTCGCCACCGGCACCACCGTCAGCGCCACCATCCGCACCGCCGTCGCCACCCGCGGCCCCGTCCGCACCACCGTCGCCACCGGCACCACCGTCAGCGCCACCATCCGCGCCACCGTCGCCACCGGCACCACCGTCAGCACCGCCATCCGCGCCACCGTCGCCACCCGCGCCGCCATCGGCTCCGCCATCCGCGCCGCCGTCGTGGCCGCCGGGCACACCGCCCGCACCGCCGTCGGCAGGCCCGTGCTCGCCGATGTGGCCGCTGCGGATGTCGTCGTCTTCCAGGGACATGGCCCCTCCTCCTGCTGGTGTCCGGTGCGGAGCGGGCTCGCTCCCCGGCCCCTGGTACCCCCATTGGGGTAACCTCATGCGCCCGAATGACGCAGCCACCCCGCTGGGTGAGAACTTCCACCCGATCAAGGCGGGCGTTTGATTGTGTCGGCAACGGGGTAGCCCCCGGTGGGTGACGCACGGGCAGGAGGTCGCATGGGGACGGGCACGCTGCTCGACGACCGTTACCGGCTGGGCGAGCTGATCGGCGCGGGCGGCATGGCCGACGTGCACAGCGCGGTCGACACCCGGCTGGGGCGCGAGGTCGCGGTCAAGTTGTTTCACCCGAAGGCGTCGAGCGCGACCGTGACCCGCCTGGAGACCGAGGCCCGGCTGCTCGCCGGGCTTTCCCATCCGGGGCTGGTGCGCGTGTTCGACGTGGCCGTGGACAACGAGCGGCCCTATCTGGTGATGGAACTCGTGCGGGGCACCACGCTGCGCGGCCTGCTCGACGAGCGCCAGCTCGACACCGACATGGTGGCGCGGCTGGGAATGCGGCTCGCGGGCATTCTCGACCACGTGCATTCGCACGGCATCGTGCACCGCGACGTGAAGCCGTCCAACATCCTGATCGACCAGGACGGCGCCTGCTACCTGGCCGACTTCGGCATCGCGCGGGCGCTGGGCGGCGCGCGGATCACCGCCACGGGCCGGTGCGTCGGCACCGCCGCTTACCTCGCGCCCGAGCAGATCCAGGGCGAGACCACCGGGCCGCCGGGCGACATCTACTCCCTCGGGCTGGTGCTGCTGGAGTGCCTGACCGGCGGCCCCGAGTTCGACGGGTCGGATGTGGAGGCGGCCCTGGCGCGGCTGACCCGGTCTCCCGAGATCCCCGGCTGGCTGCCGCCGGTGTGGGTGGAGACGCTGGCCGCGATGACCGCGCGCGGGCCGGAAGACCGGCCGGACGCCGCGGAGTGCGGGCAGCGGCTCGCCGCCGCGGCCCTGTTCGGCCCGGTCGAGCGGCCGAGCCTGCTGCCGTGGCGGCGCACACGGACGTTGACCGGGCCGACGACGACCACACCCGCGCGGCGGGCAGGCCGTCGTCCCGGTCTGGTGCACGCGGGTGTCGCCGCAGCGGCGCTCGTCGCGGGCGGGCTCGCCGCGCTGCTCGCGACCGGCCCGCCCAGCGCCCACCCGCCCTCGGTGGGGCCGCCGCCGGTGTCCGACGCCGCGACGAGCGCCGCGCCCCGGCTGCCCGCGCCGCCAGCGGTCACGGCCGCGACCCAGGTCATCGAGGTGCCCGCCGCGCGGACCGTGGTGGTCACGGTGACCCAGCCCGAGTCCCGGCCGAAGCCCGACGGCAAGCCGAAAGAGGGCAAACCGGGACGAAACGGCAAGGGCGGCAACGACCGTGGCGACGGCGACGACGGCTGAACCCGCGCGTGTGCCGGGTGACACGGCGCCGCGTCCAGCGCCCAAGTGGCGCCTCCCAATATGGTGACGAATGACAGCCTCGCGGCCGTACCCCGCGGCCGGGCGTGCGACCGAGGAGAACGTGTGCGGCCCTGGCCCGGAACCCCTTACCCGCTCGGCGCCACCTACGACGGCGCGGGCACGAACTTCGCGCTGTTCTCCGAGGTGGCGTCGAGCGTCGAGCTATGCCTGTTCGCCCCGGACGGCTCCGAGCACCGGGTGAAGCTGCCCGAGGTCGACGGCTTCGTCTGGCACGGCTACCTGCCCGGGGTGCTGCCGGGGCAGCATTACGGCTATCGGGTGACGGGTCCCCACGATCCGGAGAACGGCCAGCGGTGCAACCCGAACAAGCTGCTGCTCGACCCGTACGCCAAGGCGGTCGAGGGCGAGATCCGCTGGGAGCAGCCGGTCTTCGGGTACCCGTTTGGCGACCCGCACCAGCGCGACGACTCCGATTCCGCCGACCACACGCCGAAAGCGGTGGTGGTCAACCCGTTCTTCGACTGGGCGAACGACCGGCCGCCGAAGATCCCGTACAACGAGAGCGTCATCTATGAGGCGCACGTGCGCGGCCTGACGATGCTGCACCCGGCCGTGCCGAAGGAGTTGCGCGGCACGTACGCGGGCCTGGCGCACCCGGCGGTGATCGAGCACCTGACCAAGCTCGGCGTGACGGCGATCGAGCTCATGCCGGTGCACCAGTTCCTGCACGACCACGGGTTGCAGGACCGGGGGCTGCGCAACTACTGGGGCTACAACACGATCGCGTTCTTCGCCCCGCACGCGGAGTACGCGGCGCAGACGGCCCAAGGCGCGCAGGTGGCCGAGTTCAAGGCGATGGTGCGCACGATGCACGAGGCGAACATCGAGGTCATCCTCGACGTCGTCTACAACCACACCGCCGAGGGCAACCACCTGGGGCCGACGCTGTCCATGCGCGGCATCGACAACGAGGCGTACTACCGGCTGGTCGAGGACGACCAGCGGTACTACATGGACTACACGGGCACCGGCAACTCGATGAACGTGCGCAACCCGCACACCTTGCAGCTCATCATGGACTCGCTGCGGTACTGGGTGACCGAGATGCGGGTGGACGGGTTCCGCTTCGACCTCGCCGCGACGCTGGCCCGCGAGTTCTACGACGTGGACCGGCTGTCGGCGTTCTTCGACATCGTGCAGCAGGACCCGGTGATCAGCCAGGTGAAGCTGATCGCCGAGCCGTGGGACGTCGGGCCGGGTGGCTACCAGGTCGGTAACTTCCCGCCACTGTGGACGGAGTGGAACGGCAAGTTCCGGGACACGGTAAGGGATTTCTGGCGCGGCGAGCCCGCGACGCTCGGGGAGTTCGCCTCGCGCATCACCGGGTCCTCCGACCTGTACCAGGAGGACGGGCGCAAGCCGTTCGCCTCGATCAACTTCGTCACCGCGCACGACGGCTTCACCCTCAACGACCTGGTTTCCTACAACGAGAAGCACAACGAGGCCAACGGCGAGGGCAACCGCGACGGGGCCGACGACAACCGCTCGTGGAACTGCGGCGTCGAGGGGCCGACCGACGACGATGAGATCCTGGCCCTGCGGGCCCGCCAGCGCCGCAACATGATCGCGACGCTGATGCTGTCGCAGGGCGTGCCGATGCTGCTGCACGGCGACGAGATGGGCCGCACCCAAGACGGCAACAACAACGGCTACTGCCAGGACAACGAGCTGTCCTGGGTGGACTGGTCGCTGGCCAAGGAGAACGCCGACCTGGTGGAGTTCACCACGGCGGTCACCGCGTTGCGCGCGCGGCACCCGGTGTTCCGGCGCAGGCGCTTCTTCCAGGGCAGGCCGATCCGCAGCGGCGACGAGTTGCGCGACATCGCCTGGTTCACCCCGTCCGGGCAGGAGATGTCCGATGAGGACTGGGGCTCCGGGTTCGGCCGGTGCGTGGTGACGTTCCTCAACGGCGAGGGCATCCCCGACCTCGACCAGCGCGGCGAGCGCGTCACCGACGACTCGTTCCTGCTGTGCTTCAACGCCCACCACGAGGACATCGACGTGACTGTGCCCGACGGGAACTACGGCGCGAAGTGGGAAGTGGTGCTCGACACCGCGACCGGCGAAGTGGCGCCGGTGGAGCGGGAAACCTACTCGGGCAAGAGCACCATGGTGCTGCCGTCGCGGTCGCTGATCGTGTTGCGGCGCATCGGGACTGAGGACTGATGCGCGCGCCGAGGTCCACCTACCGGGTGCAGATGCGGCCCGGCTTCGGGTT
This sequence comes from Actinokineospora iranica, assembly GCF_900101685.1. Taxonomy (GTDB): domain Bacteria; phylum Actinomycetota; class Actinomycetes; order Mycobacteriales; family Pseudonocardiaceae; genus Actinokineospora; species Actinokineospora iranica. The sequence goes on along the minus strand of NZ_FMZZ01000014.1, from coordinate 137,203 downwards.
CGCCGACGCCGCCGAGATCGCGGACTACCTGGCCGAACTGGGCGTGGGCGCGCTCTACACCTCGCCGATCCTGACCCCGACGCCCGGGTCGACGCACGGCTACGACGTGGTCGACCCGACGCGGGCCAATCCGGAACTGGGCGGCGAGGAAGGCAGGCGCGCGCTGGTGGCGCGGCTGCGGTCGGCGGGCCTGGATCTGGTCGTGGACATCGTGCCGAACCACATGGCGGTGGAGGTCCCGGCGGCGAACCCGTGGTGGTGGGACGTGCTCACCCACGGCCAGGAGTCGCGGTACGCGGGGTACTTCGACATCGAGTCGTTCCCGGTGCTGGTCCCGGTGCTAGAGTCCGATGAGGACACAGAGGACACAGAGGACACAGAGGACACAGAGGACACTGACAAGCTGACCGTCGACGGCGACCGGTTGCGCTACTACGAGCACGAGTTCCCGATCGCGCCCGGCACCGGCTCCGGCTCGGCGGCCGAGGTCCACGAGCGCCAGCACTACCGGCTGGTTGACTGGCGGCGGGCGAGCGCTGAGCTGAACTACCGGCGGTTCTTCGACATCACGACCTTGGCGGGGGTGCGGGTCGAGGACCGGGAGGTGTTCGACGCCACCCACGGCGAGGTGCTGCGCTGGGTCGCCGACGGCGACGTGGTCGGCCTGCGGGTGGACCACCCGGACGGGCTCGCCGACCCGGGCGGCTACGCGCGGCGGCTGGCGGCTCGGGCCGGGTGCTGGGTCGTGGTGGAGAAGATCCTGGAGCGCGGCGAGGCGCTGCCCGGGTCGTGGCCGGTGGCGGGCACGACGGGCTACGACGCGCTGCGCGAGGTGTGCGGGGTGTTCATCGACCCCGCCGCCGAGGCGCCGTTCACCAAGCTGGCCGAATCCCTCGGCGTGCCGACCGATTACGACGCGGTGCGCGCGGAGTGCAGGCGGCTCATCACGGACACCTCCCTGGCGTCGGAGGTCCGCAGGATCGCCGCACTGGTGTCCAGTGTGGACACTGAGCGGGCGCGGCGGGTCGTGGCCGAGCTGATGGCCGCTTTCCCCGTCTACCGGTCGTATCTGCCCGAGGGCGAGCACCACTGGCTGGCGGCCGTGGCGCAGGTCCGGGAGCGCTGCCCGGAGCTCGCGGACGCGGTCGACGCGCTCGACACCCAGGTGCGCGCGGCCCCGGCGGGCGAACTGGCTACCCGGATCCAGCAGACGTCGGGCATGGTCGTGGCCAAGGGCACCGAGGACACCACCTTCTACCGCTACACCCGGTTCGTGGCGCTCAACGAGGTCGGAAGCTGCCCCGATCAGTTCGGCGTCAGCCTGGACGAGTTCCACGCCGCGCAGGCCGCCCGCGAGGCGAGCCACCCGCAGGCGATGACCACACTGTCCACTCACGACACCAAGCGGTCGGAGGACGTGCGGGCCCGGCTCGCGGTGCTGGCCGAGCTGCCCGACGAGTTCGCCGACGCCGTGCGGCGCTGGAGCGCGCGCCGGGGGCTGCCGGAGCCGACGCTGAACCTGCTGGCGTGGCAGAGCCTGCTCGGCGCGTGGCCGATCAGCGCCGACCGGCTGGCCGCCTACCTGGACAAGGCCGCCAAGGAGGCGAAGGTCCGCACGTCGTGGACCGAGCACGACGATGAGTTCGAGGCGGCCGTGCGCGCCTGGCCCGGCGAGGTCCTCGGCGATCCGGTGCTGCTGCCCGAGATCCGGGCGTTCGCCGAGAAGATCACCCCCTACGGCTGGTCGAACTCACTGGGGCAGAAGCTGCTACAGCTCGCCGGTCCCGGCGTTCCGGACGTGTACCAGGGCAGCGAGCTGTGGGATCTGTCCCTTGTCGACCCGGACAACCGCAGGCCGGTGGACTTCGCCGCCCGGCGGGCGCTGTTGCAGCGGCCGCGGCCACCGGTTGACGAGACCGGCGCGGCGAAGCTGCACGTGGTGCGCACCGTGCTGCGGCTGCGGCGCGACCGGCCCGACCTGTTCACCGGATACCGTCCCGTTGAGGCGATCGGGGCCGCGGCCGAGCACGTCGTCGCCTTCGAGCGCAACGGCCTGATCGCCGTCGCGACCCGGTTCCCGGTCCGGTTCACCGGCTGGGGCGACACCCGGCTCGACCTCGACGGCAAGTGGATCGACAAGCTCACCGGCCGCCAGACCGAGGGCGGCCTCGCCGAAGTGCTCACCGACTATCCCGTCGCGCTGCTGCTGCGGGGAACTCGCCCGCGAGGTGGCCGATGAACCCCGACTCCGCCGACACTCCCGTCGACCACTCCGACGACGAGCACTTCTGCGTCTGGGCGCCCGGCCGGGCCCGGGTCCAGTTGGCCCTGGGAAACAACCACCACGAGATGACCCGCGACGACCGCGGCTGGTGGCATGTCCACGTTCCCGGCACCGGCGCGGGCACCGACTACGCCTTCCTGTTGGACGACGACGAAACGCCGTTGCCCGACCCGCGTTCCCCTTGGCAGCCCGAAGGCGTGCACGGGCCGTCGCGGCGCTTCGAGCACCGCGCGTTCGAGTGGACCGACGCGGCGTGGTCCGGTCGGGCACTGCCCGGAAGCGTGCTCTACGAACTGCACATCGGCACCTTCACCGAGGAAGGCACGTTCAACGGCGCCATCGAGAAGTTGGACCACCTGGTCGAACTGGGCGTGGACATGGTGGAACTGTTGCCGGTCAACGCTTTCGACGGCACCGCGGGCTGGGGCTACGACGGCGTGCTGTGGGGCGCGGTGCACCAGCCCTACGGCGGGCCGACGGCGTTCAAGCAGTTCGTCGACGCCTGCCACGCGCGCGGCATCGGCGTGATCCTCGACGTGGTCTACAACCACCTCGGCCCGTCCGGGGCGTACCTGGACCGGTTCGGGCCGTACTTCGCGGGCAAGAACATCTGGGGCCCCACGCTCAACCTCGACGGCCCCGGCTCGGACGAGGTCCGCCGGTACGTGCTGGACAACGCCCTGGCCTGGTTCCGGGATTACCATGTGGACGGTCTGCGCCTGGACGCCGTGCACGCCCTGGTGGACACCCGGGCGACGAACCTGTTGGAGGAACTGGCGACCGAGGTCGACGCGCTGGCCACCGCGCTGCGCAGGCCGCTGACGCTGATCGCCGAGTCCGACCTCAACGACCCCCGGCACGTCACCCCGCGCGCGGCGGGCGGCTACGGCCTGGACGCGCAGTGGTGCGACGACGTGCACCACGTCCTGCACGTGGCCCTCACCGGCGAGACTTCGGGATACTACGCGGATTTCGCCGCCCCCGGCGCGCTGGAGAAGACCCTGCGCTCGGCGTTCTTCCACGCGGGCACCTGGTCGTCGTTCCGCGAACGCACCCACGGCAGGCCGGTCGACACGCGCACGACCCCTGGCCACCGGTTCCTGGCGTACCTGCAGAACCACGACCAGATCGGCAATCGCGCCGCCGGAGACCGGCTGACCGCGACGATCCCGGTGGCGCGGGCGCTGTGCGGCGCGGCGCTGGTGCTGTGCTCCCCTTACACGCCAATGCTTTTCATGGGCGAGGAGTGGGCGGCCACCACCCCGTGGCAGTTCTTCGCCTCGTTCCCCGACCCGGAACTCGCCGAGTCGGTGCGCACCGGCCGCCGCCGCGAGTTCGGCGCGCACGGCTGGGGCGAGACCGAGGTCCCCGACCCGATGGACCCGGCGACGGTCCTCAACTCCACGCTGAACTGGGGCGAGCTCGCCGATCCCGCGCACCGGGCCACCTTCGACACCTACCGCGCCCTGATCGCGTTGCGGCGCGCGCACCCCGAGCTGAGCGACCCGCGCCTGAACCACTTCCACGTGGACCACACCGACGGATGCGTGCTGCTGCACCGGGGCGCGATCCGGGTGGCCGCGAACCTGGGCGAGCGCCTCGCCGACGTCCCGATGTCCGTCCACACGACATTGCTCACCGCCGACGGCGTCCAGATCGAGCCGGAAAGGCTGTGCTTGCCCCCCAACGCTTTCGCGATCGTCACCACCCGCTGACCGGGTGCGCGCGGAGCACACCCGGTCCGAGCGGTCAGGTCAACGGCGCGCTGGTGAGCGTCAACGTCTGGTCCAGGTGAGCGGTGTCGTTGAAGCGGCGCACCTGCCACATCAGCCCGTGCACCACGACCTGCGACAGCGACCCGTTGTCCGCCCCCAGAAACGCGAACGGCGTAGAGCCACTGGCCAACGCGAGCACCTGGGCGATGACCCCGCCATGGGTGAACACCGCGAGCCGCTGCCCCGGGTGCGCCGCCGCCAACCGCTCGACCCCCGCGCGAACCCGCTTCGCGAACTTCTCCGCGTCCTCGGCGCCCGGGATGACGTCCCAGCGCTGCTCCTGGTGCATCCGCACCACCACCGGGTCTCCCTCGGCGACCTTCCGCCGGAACACCCCGCCTTCCCACTGCCCGAGGTGCACCTCCCGCAGATCGACCTCGACCAGGGGCTTCAGGTCGACCGCCCGGGCCAGCGGCGCGGCGGTCTCGACGGTGCGGCGCAGGTTGGTGACGTAGATGGCGTCGATGTGCTGGCTGGCCAGCCGAGCGGCGATCCGCTCGGCCTGGTGCCTGCCCTCCGGCGCGAGTTCGGGGTCCCCCTGGCCGTCGACCAGCGAGAACGGGGTGTCCGGCCGGGCCGGGGCGGACTCGCCGTGGCGGATCAGCAGCAGCTCGGTGGAGCCCGGCGGCGGAACATAACGGGGCTGACGGTACTCGGGTGTCGACACAGCCCCAGAAGACCCGCCGGATAGGCCACTCGTCAACCGAGAATTCGAAATGCCGCTCGGACGATATCCATCGGAACACCCACCCCCACCGACCAAGCCCGCGCCCAGCATCGAGCCGCCCGAGCCATCGCCCGCTGCCACGACCGCGCGTCCTGTTCGGCGGTCTCGGCCCGCACAGGCCGCGATGAGTACGCCGCGCCTTGCGGATCACATGCTCAAGCAGGCACTCTCCGAGGTCACCGCCTTCCGCCACGAGGCCAAGCGCGGCAACTGACCCTGCGCTGAGGGCCGCCGTCCGCCCTCACCAGGCCGAATGGGGGTGGCTGTGCGCGAAGCCGGGATCGAAGACGTGCGGCGGTTGCGGTTCTTCGAGGTAGCCGTGCACGGCCAGGATGATCTGACTGGGCCCGGTGAGCACTCCGTGTCGGAATCGGTGGCGACGGAGGCTGTGCGGCGCCTGCGTCGTCGCGGCCGGGTGCTGACCCTGCTCGGTCTGCTGCTGTTCACCGCGTTCGTCGTGGGGGCGAACCTGTTGGTGGACAGAGCCGAAGAACTGCTCGCGAACGGCGTTGCCACGCCTGGCGTGGTGGTTGGCGTGAGCCAGAGCGCCCGCGGTTCGGGTAACACGATCGACGTGCGCTTCGCCGTCGGGGGCGTGGAGCGCGACCGCACGATGAACCTGGACGACAGCGGTCCGGTGCTGGCGGTGGGCGACCGGATCACGGTGTTCTACGACCGCCACGATCCGGAGAACATCGCCGCCCCTGGGGTGTCCAACGATCCGTCCCTGCCCACTCTCCTGGTCGTGGTCGCCTTCGCGCTGTGGCCGATGCTGCTGCCCCCAGGGCTGATCGGCCTCGTCAGGTGGGGCCGCCGCGCCCGTGCCGTGCGCGTGCACGGCTGGCGCCGCGCCCAGGTCGAGGCCCACGGCAAGCGGCTCCACCGCATCCACTTCCCCGCGAACCCGTCCGCCGAGCCGTCGGGGAGCGCCATGACCGTGGTCACCACCTACCCGGTCGTCCGCGGGATTCCCCCGGAGTTCCGCACCGGAGAGGTCTTGGTCGGCGGCCACGGCCGACGCGTGACGCTGGTGTTCACCCGTGGTCCGGTTCTCGCCGCGGCTCGGACAGTCCGTGGGTGAGCAACTGGGCCATGCTCTCGCGCAAACCGGGGTCCGGTTCCTCGGCGACCGCTTGGCGCAGCGCCGTTTGAACCTCGGGCCGCCAGGATTCCGGCCCCCAGCCGGTGAGGGTTTTCACCGCCATGATGCGGTTGCGGGCCACCGGGCAGCGCAGGGCGGCGAGGACGAGTTCGACGCCGTGGCCGGGGAAGTCGCGCAGGCGGGTGACGATGGTGTCGAGGATCGTGTACGCCGGTTCGGGGCCGGTCGCCAGGTCCGCCAAGGGCAGCACGTCGCGGGCCAGGGTCAGGATGTCGGGGAGGCGGTCCTCGGTGGCGTCGGCCATGAGGCTGAACCACTCCGCGCCGTCGGCGGTGGCGCGGGCGCGGGCAAGAGTGGCGGGGAACGGGTCGACGCCGAGGACGCGCGCGGCGTAGCGGGCGTCGTGGAAGGTGCGGTCGTCGGGGGCGGTGAGGCCGCGTTCGGCCAGTTCGCGCCAGTGCGGCTCGGCCATCAGGTCGCGGCAGCGGCGGACCATCACCTCGTGCCGGGCGAGGTCCCAGCCGGTGCGGTAGCGGCGTTCCCACCCCGGGCCGGACAGGAACTCCTCGACACGGGCGGTGATCACGAAGTGCCGCAGGCTGTGCGCGCGCCGCTCCAGGTGTCCCAGGAGCAGCCGCACGGCCAGCGGCGCGTCGGCGTAGTCGTCGATGCCCTCGGCTGGGCCGCCGTCGATGAGCGCGCAGATGATGTCGCAGGCGCCCGCCAGCAGTTCGTCATCGATGCCGTCGTCGGCCAGCGCGTCGGCGAGGCGGCCGACGGTGGCCGCTTTGTGGGCCAGGTACTCGTCCATCACCGAGTTGCGGAAACCGCCGCGCAGCAACCAGTCCCGCACGCGCGGCCCCGCGTCCATGCCGAACCGCTCGACCACGCAGATCCGCCCCCACCCCTGCACGCCCCGGGCGAGGTCGAGCAGCACCGGCTCGGGATCGGGGTGGCTGGTGAGGATCGCGGCCGCGGAGAACATGGTGAACTCCTCGTGCCTGCCGATCCGCAGCAGCAGGTCGCGCTCCGCCGCGCCCGCGCCGAGCCCCAGCAGGCCGATCCCGAACTTGACCGGCTCCCGGTGCCGCCCCTCGGTGACCAGCCGCACCCCCAACGCCCGCACCCCGTCGACGGGCGCCGCCCGCAACCCGCGCAACACGTCGTCCAACCCGGCCAACACCTCAGTCATGCACAACGCCGCGTAGAGCCGGTCGTAGTCGGCCGCCGCACCGGTCGCCGCCGCCGTGACCAACTCGGGCAACACCCCGGCCGCGTCACCCCCGCCCGCGTGCCGCCCCTGCGCCCCGTCCCGCGCCCCAGACGCCCACCGCACCCGCCCGTCCCGCCGCACCTCGTCGGGCAACTCGTCCCCACCGGGCAGCAGCCCGCACCCACTCGGGTCGAGGTGGGCGACGATGTGATCGAGGATGGCGGTGGTCACCGACCCATTCTCGCCTGCGCATCCGACACTTCGCGCAACGGACGTCCCCACTCGCGCGACGCATCCGGCATGACCATCCGGGATGACCACAAGCTGACCGACAAAGTGGTGGCGGTGCTGGGCGCTGTCCCCCGGACCGACGGACATCCCTTTGGCAGGCCGTTCCTGTCGGCCTACCAGCTCGCCTGCGCCCTTGAGCGAAGTTATCGCATCGGCGCGTTGCTGGGGAAAGAACTCGGTGGAGTGGGAACCGGAACGCCGAACAGCGTCGCGGAGTACGTGGCAGGCGCACTCGCGCGCCGAATCCGCAACGATTCTCACTTCCCGGTGGAGGGAGCGTTCCTCGCCGATCAGGACGTCGCGGAACTCCGCTTCCGAACGCCGGACGGCGAGCACATGGTGTCCAGCGACACCGGAACCAGCCCGCTGTCGCTCTTCCGACGGCACGAGGAAGTCAGCGCAACGACTTCGCCATGACCACGAAGGCCAGGTCGGCGCGGCGGGGGGTGCCGAAGGGGCTGGAGGCGTAAGGGAAAGGGATTGTCTCACCGGTGTGGCGGTAGCCTCGGCGGAGGTACCAGGCGACCAGTTCGTCCCGGCCCGTCAGCACCCGCATGGTGAGTTCCGGCAAACCCCATTCCCGCGCGACGATGCGTTCCACCTCGGCGAGCATCTGGCTGCCGATGCCGTCGCCCTGGAGAGTAGGGGTGACGGCGAACATGCCGAAGTAGCCGCTGCCGTCCCGGTCGGCGACTTGAGCGCAGGCGACGATGGCGCCGCCGCGTTCGGCGACCAGCAGGGCGCTGTTGGGGCTGGTGATCACCTCGGTCACCGCCGAGGCGTCGGTGCGCCTGCCGTCGAGCAGGTGGGCTTCGCTGGTCCAGCCCGCTCGGCTGGTTTCGCCTCGGTAGGCGGATTCGACCAAAGAGACCAGCGCGGGGACGTCGGCGAGGGTCGCGAGGCGGAACGTGAGCACGACCTAGCCTAACCGGGCGGCGACAGTGGATATTGTGGCCGATATGGGACTGTTCGGCCGGAAGAGGGCCAAGACCGAGGCCGCCGCGCTCGCCGAGCATCTGGTGCTCGACCGGTGTTGGGATGACGTCGCCCTCGACGCGGGGGTGGACGCGGTGCGGGAGGGGCACCGCAAGGCCGCGCTGGCGCTGTTGGGCGAGTGCCGCGACGACCACGAGTTGCGCGCGCAACGGGTTCGGGCGCTGGCCGTGGCCGCGGTGGGGCAGTCGACGGAGATCAAGGGGTTGGTCACCGAGGACCTGAGCCCTGCCGACGGGGCGGACATCCTGCTGTGGCTGGGGTGCACGCTCGTCGCGGAGGCGTGGGAGATCCGGGGCGGCGGGTGGGCGCGGACGGTGGGCGACGACCGGTTCCGGCTGTTCTTCGCCCGCCTGCGCGAGGCCCGCGACCCGCTGATGGCCGCGGCCCGGCTCGCTCCGGGCGACCCGACGCCGTGGGTGGAGTTGCAGCGGTACGCGCGCGGGATGCGCCTGGACCGCACCCAGCGCGATCTGGTGTGGGTGGAGGCGATCCAGCGGGGCGCCACCTCGTACCCGGCGCACGCCGCCCGGTTGCAGAACCTCACGCTCAAGTGGGGCGGCTCGCACGAGGACATGTTCTCCTTCGCCCGCGACACCGTGGCCAAGGCGGCGCCGGGGAGCCCGCTGGTGGCGATGCTGCCGATCGCGCACGCCGAGTACCTGCTCAAGGAGGGCGACCGGTTCATCGCCGAGGGCAGCACCTGGTCGTATGTGCGGCTCAACGTGCGCTACTTCGTGCCCGAGTTGCGCGCGGAACTGGTCGCGGCCGAGGAGAAGTGGCGGGCCGTGGAGCCGTCCGGCCCGTTCGCGAAGGAGGCGCACAACCTGTTCGGCTGGGCCATGGTGGAGGCCGGGGAGCCGGACCGCGCCCGGTGGCATCTCGCGCGGGTGGGGAACCGGCCGTCGAGTCTGCCGTGGGACTACGCGGGTGAGAACGCGTTCGCGGTGGCGCGAGTCCGATTAGGACTGGGGCTGGATTAGGTCACGCCAGGGTCTGCCACCACGGGTCGACCGGGGGCGGGTTGTCCACGTCGACGCACTCGCCGGGGCGGGGAACCGCGAGCGGCACCTCGCGGGCCTTCGCCTCGGCCCACACCCGGTCCACAGGGTCGGTCCAGGAGTGCACGGCGAGGGTGAAAGTGGCCCAGTGGACCGGGATCAGCAGCCCGCCGCGCACGTCGATGTGCGCGGCGACGCCCTCTTCCGGGGTCATGTGGATGTCGGGCCACGCGTCGCTGTACGCGCCGATCTGGACCAGCGCCGCGTCGAACGGGCCGTGCTCGGCTCCGATGCGCGCGTAGCCGTCGAAGTACCCGGAGTCGCCGGTGTAGAACACTTTGCGGGTGGGACCGGCCACGACCCAGGACGCCCACAGGGTGTCGTCGCGGGTGAGCGTCCGGCCGGAGAAGTGCTGCGCTGGTGTCGCGACCAGCCGGACGCCCGCCACCTCGGTCTCCTGCGACCAGTCCAATTCCACGATCCGCGCCCCCGGCACCTTCCACCGCTCCAGGTGCGCGCCGACGCCGAGCGGGACGACGAACACGGTCTCTTGGGCGTCTGCCAGCGCGCGGATCGTGGCCATGTCCAGGTGGTCGTAGTGGTCGTGGGAGATCACCACGGCGTCGACGCGGGGCAGGTCGGCCAGCGGAACCGGCGGTTTGTGCAGCCTGCGCGGCCCGATCCGGCGCGACGGCGACACCCGCTTGCTCCAGACCGGGTCGAACAGGACGCGGGCGCCGTCGATCTCCACCAGCGTGGTGGCGTGGCCGTGCCAGGTGATCCGCAGGCCCTCGGCGCGGTCGGCGGGCGGGCCGGGCGGCACCAGCGGGACCGGTGCGGACGGTTTGCGGGCCACGCCGCCGAAAAGCATCTCGCGCAGGATGTCGCGCATCGCCCCGGGCGGAACCGGGCGCGCCTTGGCGCGGTTGCGGAACGCGCCGTCGTGGAACTGCGGCGACCGGCTGATCCGCTCGGCGCGGTCGCCGCGCGCCTTGCCGCCGACCGCGGCGGGCACTTCGCGGACTGCCCACGCCGCCGCGGCGGCCAGGCCGATGGCGGCCAGGGAACGTCTCATGCGATCGATCCTGCCACCGAGATCGGCTGGCCGCCCTGTTTCCCGAGTCCGGACGGGAGTATCCGCCTCGGACCGCGCTACTTCCAGGCGGCCATCCGCAGTCGCATCGCCCGACGGGCCACCAGGCCCGGCCGAGGCACGCGCACGGCGATCTCGGCGAGGTGCGCCGGGTCGACGCGCAGGCTCGCGGGCGCGGGGTATTCGGCGCGGGGCGCGTCCGGGTGCTCGGGGGGCGGCAGGTCGAGGATCGCGCGCAGCGCCCACCGCGCGTGGCCCTGGTAGGACCAGACGACGGTGGCGGCGGTGAAGACGTCCCAGTCGCCGCGGTGTCTTGACCGGGCGGCGGTGACATCGTGCGCGTCTTTGATCACGACGTAGTCGACGTGCTGCTCCCAGGCATAGGTCGCCACAATGGCCTCCGGCCGGTCGGCGCCACCGCAGAGGTACACGGTGAAGCCGTCCGCGACCACGGCGCGGAGCAGGTCGTCCACATCGCTCAACTCAGCCGATTGTGACGTCTCGCAGGGCTGGCTCATCGTCATCACCCGATTGGCCGGTGTCATTGTCGCCGCAATTAGCCACTTGATGACACAGTGTGCTCGTTAACGACTGTGTACATCACCCGAATGCCGCATGGGGAGATTTTGTAGTTAGTGACACCAATGGGACAACCCACGCGGGTGACTTCGGCGAGCCGGGCAGGCGGAAGTTCCGATTTGTGTCATCCGGCGAAACGCCGAAGGGCAGGCGGCTCGCCCGGAGCCTCCGGCCCTGACCGGCGCGGATCAAGCGGGGACGATCGTCCCCAAGGGACGCTTTGGAGCCACATCCCACTGGTGTGCCGGAAAACCGCTAGCGAATTTTCGACAGCAGGCCCGGATTCACGGCGCGTGCGCGGCGACCAGGTCGACGATGATCCGGCGGGTCTGGTCGAGGGTGTCCTCGTGCCCGAGCGGGACGAGCCGGAACGCCAGGCGGGTCAACACGTCCCCGACCGTGACGCACTGCAGGAGGGTGGCGCGCAGCGCGGGCGTGTCGGCGAACCCGAATCTGCCCACGAGCAGGTCCGAGAAGGCGGAGGCCAGCGGGTCGTCGAACTGGCCGTGCTCCTCCAACTCCCCCGCCGCGAGGCCCGCGCCGCTGATCGCGCGGAACCCGTCGTCGTTGCGGCACATGTCGACATAGACGGAGTAGGCGAGTTCCACCGCGGCCCGCCACTCCTCGGGCGCGATCTCGCCAACCGCCTCCTGCACCCGCGCCTGGAACCGCAGCGCGTTGCGCTCCGCGACGGCCTTGGTCACCGCGATCTTGTCGGGAAAGTAGCGATAAACCGACCCGATCGACACCGTGGCCGCCTTCGCGATGTCGGCCGTCGTCGCCGCCGAGAACCCTTTCTCGGCGACCACCCGCGCGGCCGCGTCCAGGATGCGTTCGATCTGACGGCTGGCCCGATACTGGGTCGGCGCCCGCCGAACCTGGTAGGGCGTGTCTGGAACGGTCACGTGCACCATTGTGCCCACGTCGATTCGGCCCCCTGGGCCAGGTGGAGGAACCCATGTCGCAAACATGCGCGTTTTGTCGCATCCTCGCCGGCGAGGTCCCGGCCACGGTCGTCCACGCCGACGCGCGCACCCTGGCCTTCCTGGACCACCGCCCGCTGTTCCACGGCCACGTCCTGCTGGTCCCGCGCACGCACCACACCGTGCTGAGCGATCTTCCCGCCGACGACGTCGGCCCGTTCTTCGCCCTCGCCCAACGGTTGCAGCGGGCCGTCGAGGACGGCCTCGGCGCGGACGGGTCGATGATCTTGATCAACAACGTGATCAGCCAGTCGGTGCCGCACCTGCACCTGCACGTGATCCCGCGGCGGAAGAAGGACGGCCTGCGCTTCTGGCTCGGCCCCCGCCACCCCTACGACGACGAGCACCCCGCCGAGGCCTACGCCGAGCGCATCCGGGCCGCGCTCTGACGAAACAAAGAACGATACCGCCAGAATCCGGGCGGGAGACCGCTTTTCGACAAATCGAGTGACTACCGGTCGAAAGTGCCGGGCGGCGGCCCTACGGTGCTGCCTGTGGCACCTGCGGCAATCGGACTTGTCACGGTAAAGGCGAAACATCGGGCGGCGCCTTGCCGACGAACCGAGAGGGGAAGAGTCCTGCCCACCGGACCGACGGTCTGCGGCCTGGAGTTCGGACGATGGTCGAACCACTTGGAGGGCGGATGGCGTCGATCAAACCGCGCGAACTCGACGCCGCCGTGTGCGCGGAAATCGTGGGCGAGCGCGTCGGCGGACTGGTCTGGACCGGCTCCGAACTGTCCTGGGTGGACGCCAGCGCCGGGCTGGTTCGCCTGGGACGGCTGGATTCTGGGCGTTTCCGGCATGTCGCGACGCTCGGCGTCGACGGGATCGCGCACGCCGCGGCGCCGACCGGGGCGGGGTGGATCGTCGGCGGCGATCCCGTCCACCTGCGCCGCGACGGCCGGACCACCCCGCTGGCCCTGCCAGCGGCGACCGGACTCTGGAGCGACCCCGCGGGCAGGCTGTGGCTGGACGCGGGCGGGTTCCGGCGCGTCGACCTCAGCGGCGCGGTGGCCGAAACGCCTGGGGCCCAGACGTTCGACGCCGCCTGGAGCCCCGACACGGCCACCGTTTACCGCGCCTGCCCTGACGGGCTCGTCGCGCACGACTTCGACCTCGTGAACGGGACCCTGGGGCCGCAGCGGGTGCTGCTGGCGGCGCGGACGCGCGGGGTCGCGGTGGACGACGAGGGCCGCGTGTGGGCGGCCACTCCCGACGGCGTGTGGCGGGTCGACGCCGAGGGCGGGGCGCACGCGGTGGTGCGCCTGCCGTCGGCGACCCCCGTCGGCTGCTGCTTCGTCGGCGGCACACTGCTGATCGCCACAGCCGAGGGCGCGGTGCACGAGTGCGCTCCCGGGGTGCGCGGGCGGCCCTCGGTCCGCTGCGCGACGACCCTCCCCAAGGCTGTGACATGGTAGTGACGATCACCACATCGCGCACGCGGCGAAATGGCGGTATTCGCAACCCCCTGAATGGCCCAGAGTGATCGCTCGGCGCTCCAGCGTGATTCGTATGTTCGAGCGAATCGAGTTGCGCGGTCTACTACTTTCGGGCCGCACCAGGTACCCACCTAGATGTGGAAAATGCTGCGCGTTGGCGCGCGCCCGCCGTCGTCCTGGGCGCTGCCGCGGTGTTGCCCGTGGTGCTGGGCTTCGCACTTGACTGGGCGGACTGGATGACGATCGCGGTCCTGGTGCTGTCTTTGGCCCTGGGCGCGATGATCGTCAAACAGATTTTGTTCCGCCGTGAGCAAAAAGAGCTGCGCGCCGAGGCAATGCGACAGCGAAAGCAGCCGAATGCCGAGCCGCCGCCGCACGCGGAGCACCACGTGCCCGCGATCCCCGTCGACAGCGCGGAGCCGTACTACCGGTTCATCCTGTCCTGCACCGTCTGCTGGACCCCGACCGGCGGCGTGCCGCAGCACGGGAACCTCCGCGGCCTGGCCGTGCACTCCATCCTGGAACGCGCCCGGCACGTGACAGTCGGCGGCTCCCCCACCGACACCGCCGCCGTCCAGACCCGCCTGGCCGCGGAACTCGGCGCCATGCTCCCCGACCGCTCCGGCCAGATCGTGGCCTGGGCCGAACAGGTCGCCCTGACCGTCCCGGAGGAAGACGCCCGACGGCTGGAACGGCTGACCGAGCTGCGCAAGGAAAAGCAGGTCCGCCACCACGAGCAGGAACTGGAACAGCGCACCCGCGCGTACCTCGCCGACGAGGTCCTGGTCGACCCCGGCACCGCGGTCGTGTGGTGGCTGGCCCGCCACCCCGAACAGGTCCGCGAAGCCGCCGACCTGATCCCCACCTTCGCCCGCCTGTCCGCGGCCGTCACCAAGTCCGAAATAGCCCCCCAATACGCCGAACGCCTCGACACCGCCGACCGCCCCGCCCTCAGCGCGGTCAACTGGCCCCGCCTGGACGGCCAGGGAGACGAGAGCAGGCGCCAACTGCCCCGCCCGGACGGAAAGGACGCCGCCGACCAGCCCCTATGGCCACGCGGCAACCGAGACCACGGCGACCTGGACGACGATTTCGATGAGCCAGAGGACACTTCCTCCGCCCGCTGACCCCCGCCCCAGACACCATGATCGCGAGTTATCCACAGGCGAGCCGCGCCCTCTTCCCCGCGCTGACCTGCGGCGATAGGATGGATCGGGGCTCGGCCCCCAGGGTGGGCGGGGTTTGTTGTTGGGCTGTGGGGGCGGCGGAAGGGCTGAAATAGGGGCCGTTGTGGGCGTGGTCGGGGCGGTTGGGCATCCACCCCATCGAGCCCACAACACCCAGGCCGGCCACAGCAGGAAATCGAGCCACCACGCACAGAGCAAGACGAGGCCCCGGTGTCGCCCTGCTCGACCCCGGAGCCCAGCCGTCTCCGCCGCCCGCGTACGACGGTGAGACGGACGGCGTCCGTAGCCGACCCTGCTCGGCCCGGTTCACCGCTCGCACCCGCCATGGTCCCCGCTCACCCGCGGCAATGGCAAACGAAGCCCGCCAGGGACCCCCGTTGCCTTTTTCGTTGCTCCTGATCAAGGGAGTTGTGGTCGCCGGGTCCGGCATGACTGACGGCCCCCAGTCGAACCCATGATCCGGGGGGTGGTGTCACCGGGTCTGGTGGGTGTCGAGGGACCGCTGAATAGGGACACGGCCGCCTTCGGGTAGGTCTCGTCGCAGGCGTGGGTGCCTGCGCTCGACGCTCGACTGGCGGCCACCCGTGGCTAGTGAACGGGATGGTGGATGAGCAGCGGTTTCGGGGTGTTCTCGGCCTGGATGTGGGCAAGGGCGAGCATCACGTGGTGGGCCTGGACCCGGCGGGGAAACGGCTGCACGACGGTGCGCTGCCCAACAGCGAGCCCCAGCTGCGAGCGTTGTTCGACAAGCTCGCCGCGCATGGGCCGATGCTGGTGGTGGTCGATCAACCGGCCGCGATCGGGGCGTCGCAGGCATCGCCGACCTCTACCCGGGCCGGGCGAAGATTGACGCCCGGGACACGTTCGTCCTCGCCGACGCAGCCCGGTCCCTGCCGCACACTCTGCGCCCGATCGGTGTCGGCGACGAGGCGCCTGCCGAGTTGGACGTGCTGGTCGGGTTCGACGACGACCTGGCCTGCGAGCCCACAAGGTTGTCCAACCGGATCCGGGGGCTGCTCACCGGCATCCACCTGGCCCTGGAACGCGCGATCGGCCCGAAGATCAGCCACCCGGCGGCTGGAGATTCTCTCCCGCTGCGGCGGCCCGACCGGCATCGCCAAAGCCTGCCGCCGCAAGCTCGCCTCGATCGCCACCGCGCACGCGCCCCGCATGGGCGACACGCTCATCACCGCCATCCTCACCGCGCTGGGCGAGCAGACGGCCACCGCCCCGGCCGACACCGTGCTTCCCCGACTGGCCGACAGCCTGAAAAACGTCCTCCAGCAACTCAAACAGGTCGCCACCGAGGTCAAGGAGATCCTTGATGCGCACCCTCTTGCCGGGGTCCTGACATCGATGCCCGGCATCGGGGTCGGGACCGCCGCCCGCATCCTGCTCGAGATCGGCGACGCCTCCAACTTCGCAGGCGCCGCCCACCTGGCCGCCCACGCCTGCATCGCCCCGGTCACCCGCCGCTCCCGGCACCAGCATCAAGGGCGAACACCCCGCCCGCACAGGCAACCGCAAACTCAAACGCGCGTTCTTCCTCGCCGCGTTCGCCGCCCTGGCCGACCCAGTCAGCAGGGCCTACTACGACAGAAAAAGAGCAGAAGGCAAGAAACACAACGCCGCCCTCATCTGCCTCGCCCGCCGCCGCTGCGACGTCCCGTTCGCCATGCTCCGCAACAAGACCCACTACCGACACCCGAACCAGCCACCACGCCCGCAGCGGCTTGACAACCACATAAGGACACCCCCCACGCCGCAGATTTTCCGGTGCTGCCCGCATTCCGACGAAAGTACTAGGCCAAATGGCCGTAAAAATCAACAAAGGGACCGGGTCTTGCCGACCAGGCCCGCCAGTTCCTCTTGGGTGAGCTCTGCTCCATCCGCGCTAATCGGCACGATCATGGTTGCGGCGAGTAACTCTAGCCCGGCGTTAGGGTGGTCTTGCGTGAGGGCGCTCATGCCGCTTCGGTAGATGCCATTCGGCCAGTCATTATGTTCGGATAGTGCTGCGCGTGCGATTCACGTGCAACTTGACTGGGGAGTCATTTTGTTTCCGATAAAAACTGCCATAGTCGGCTGTGCCAGCGTCCTAGCGCTGGGGCTGCCCACTGCATCCGCAACGGCCGACGCTAACCAGCCAGGGATAGGCAGTGGATGGAAGTCCGTCACTTCGGCGGATGGAACGTTCGCTTGGCGAGACACCTCGCAGATAATTTTCCTTCCCAACGGAAAGTTTGGAGTCCTCGGCGCTTTCGATTTCACCGCCGAGGTGGACACGCGACTGCAGTCGCGCGAGTACTCCACTCCGCACTCCGGCACACACAGGATCAACCTGGGAAGGGGCGAGAACTGCAAGAATCAGTCCGGCATCGGCCCTGAGCAGATCACCATACGCCTGTTCGCCCAGGACTTTCCGGGCGACGACCTGATGGGCAGCAGGACTGTGTCGTGCACGGAGGGCGGCACGCTGCAGGTCGACAATGTACGCAACGATACCTTCTATTTCGTCCTTACCACCAACTACGGTGGAGCGCAGCCGAAGAGAAAGTTCAGCGGCAACGTCACCTACCCCTGATTGACATCCGGGTAGCCCCAAGATGAACGGCACGGCCGGGGGCGCCACTCGGTGTCCCCGGCCGCAGCCGTGTTTCCGGCGCCGCTCAGTCGCGGCCAGCCTCGGCGTGCTCGGCGATGGAACTGTTCTGCCGATCTCGGGCGCGAACCCACCACAAGCGGGTCATTGTCGCACCAAGGATCGCACCTGCGGTGTTGACCAAGGCGTCGTCAGTGGAGACCACACGACCCACGTCCAGCAGCCACTGAGCGGCCTCAATCGACACGGCCACGCCTGCCGCAGTGATCGCGACTCGGGCCATGGACCGCAAGTGCGACCACCGCAGCGGGGCCAAGGCGCCCAAGGGCGCGAGCAGCAGCAGGTTCCCCAGCAGCTGCCACAGCCGCGCCTCGTCAATGACATGCAGCAGGTCCGCACCCGGCACCAGGCTCACTGGAGTCCCGTCCATCCCGACGATCGGCACCAGCACCAGGTACAGCACGGGCAGCGCCGCGCATACCAGCAGAGCGTCCAGCACCGACCGCCGCAGCGCCTCCGCCAAACCCCACCGACGTTTGCGCAGCACCACCAGCACCCAGGTCGTGAGCGCCGCCAAGAGCACTCCGACCGACATCACGGGAATCAAGTCCCCGAACGACCTCAACAACTGCTCCACCCGACGCCCCCTTGTCACCGTTGGCGCTGCCCCAGCACATCGCCATGGAGTAACTGTCTCACTACCGGCTGTTCGACCCTCGTCACCGGTCCGGGCGTGTCTCGGGAGCCCGGACACACTTCGTCAGAAACGGGACGGCCGCCGGGTGGGAGCCCGGCGGCCATTGTGATGCTGGGGCTTACCAGAAGGCGACGGCACCGCCTTCTACAGCGCCGAAGATGCGCCAGAGTTTGCCATCCTTGAGCACGTAGACGCCGAAGGCTGCTTCCGCTCGACCGTCGATGCGCATGGCGCCGCAGGTCATGATCAACAACGGAACGGGCACGCCGTCAGCACCGACGACATGCCCATTCCGGAAACCCCGTGCGCTCAGATTCGGGCATCGAGGTAGGCCATCAGGCGCTGCTCATCGATGCGCAGGAAGCAGCCCTGGCGAACCTCCACGATGCCCGCCTCGCGAAAGCGCTTGAGGAAATGCCCCACGCGGGACCGGGTCGTGCCGACCATGCCCGCCAGTTCCTCTTGGGTGATCTTCTCGTCGATGCGCAAGGTGCTTGCCTCGCGCTTGCCGAGTTTGCGGCCGAGGCTGAGCAGCGTCGACCCCAGCCGCTGCTCGCTGTCGACGGTGACCAGGTCGCTGATGACCTGCTGTTGCTCGGCCAGGCGCATGGCCATGTGCCGGACGAAGTCCTCGACCAGGCCCTCGCGGCGCAGCGCGGCGTGGAAGACGTCCATGGCCATGGACTGCAGCACGCTGGGCACCATGGCGATGGCGGTTTCCGCGCGCGGGCCGCCGAGCACGCACAACTCGCCGAACAGGTCGCCGGCCGGGTGGATGGACAGCAGGCATTCCTTGCCGCCCTTGGAGTACATGACGGTCTTGATGCGGCCCGCGCGGACCAGGTAGACGTGGTCGCTGCGGTAGCCGCAGTTGTAGACGTTCGCGTTCTTGTCGATCCGGACCGACGGCGCGGCGAGCGCCTGCCCGGTGATCACACTCTCCAGCCGCTCCCCGAACGTGATGCCGGATAACGGAGCCAAGGTCATGGACATGGTTTACCCCCTCGGTACGCGGCCTGCCCTTGACTGATCGGCGACCTGCGTGTTGACAAGCTGTCGGCATCCGTCCGATCGGCGCTGGCGAAGAATCGCGGGTCACAACGCTGATCAGGCCAAACGGACACCCTCTGGGTCGACAGCAGTAACGTCGGGCTAGTGCCCGCACGCCCTGGGGAGACCCGCCTTGTGCTCGTGTCGGCCATCGACCGGACCCAGGAGGCCCGTGTCAAGGAAGACGATCTTACAAAAGTCATGGCCGAGGCCTGCGTCGGGCATCAGATCCAGGGCCAGTCAAGCGTCTTCGCGCACGCACCGGATGCTGGAACGTTTCTGTCGCTACCGGTGAGTTCTACCTGCGTTGAGGTAGAGTTGAACTCTAAACGTCCACTGCCAGAGGGGTCCGCATGACACAGACCGATCCCGGTGAGGGCCAGCGCGGCGGTCAACACGGCGGTGGCGGTCGTCTTCATGATTCCCTCCGAAGCTTGTTGACTTGAGTCAGTGACTAGAGGAAATCATGAGTCAGCACAGGAGTCAACAATTGTCAAATCCTGTCCGGGCGGGTAAGGTCAGCCAGCCCGAATTCGGTCAACGACTGAAGAGTCTTCGGTTGAGCCGCGGGATGTCCCAGCGCGACCTCGTGTCCGGCGGAACCATCAGCGCCAGTTATGTCTCCCTGTTGGAAGCGGGTAACCGTGTACCGACATTGGAGGTTGTTCACCAACTCGCGAAGGTGCTCGGTGTGCGCGCCCGCGATTTGGCGGGCGACAGCTGGCCGGAGGAGGAAGCCCCGTCGACTGTTCGGACCAGTGAGCATGACTCCGGTCAACTCATGACCCGGATCTTGACCCAGTCGGCCTTCGCTTCCGGCGACCTGGTCGACGCCCGCAGGCACGCGGAAGACTCCTTCGACCGGGCCCGCCAGTTCGGCGAGCCCACCGCGATCATCGAGAGCGGGATGTCGCTGCAGCGCATCCTCGGCATGACCAACGAGCACCGGCACCGGCTCACGGTCCTGGACGAACTCGCCAAGGTCGCCGAGACCGCGGGCCTGGAGACCATCCTGCTGTCGATCAACATCGACCTGGCCACCGCCTGCCGCGCCGTCGGCGAGATGAGCCGCGCCAGGACCCTGCTCAGCGAGACCCAGCACGCCCTGGTCACCAGCCCGCTCGCGGGCACCGCCGAGGAGGTGCGCCTGTACGCAGTGCAGATCTCGGTGCTCTGCGACCTGGACGAGTCCCCGCTGGCGATCGAGCTGATCGACCCGATGCTCGCCGCGGCCGCCACCCTCGACAGTCCCGCCACCTCCGGCCGCGCCTACTGGACCGCGGCCGTCGCCCTCGGCCGCGCGGGCAGGCGCGAGGACGCCCTGGCCCACCTGGAACGCGCCCGGGACTCCCTCAACGGCTCGATGCCCGTCCAGGATTGGCTGCGCTTCTGCCGCGCAGCCGCCTCCATCCAACTCGACTGCGGCGGCGACCTGGCCGAGGTGAAAAAGCTGATCGCCGACGCCCGCAGCGCCCAACGCACCCTGAGCATGTCCACCGACCGCGACGAAGTGGACAGCCTGGAAGCCCGCTACGAACTGGCTTCCGGCAACCCCCGCGAAGCCATGCGAATCTGCCAGGAAGTCCTAGCCCGCGGCGAAGTGGCAGGCTATGAACTCCTGCGCTCCCGCCGCACCCTCGCATTGGCAGCGGAAGAAGCCGAAGAAAACGAGACGGCCAGAACCCAATTGCGCATCCTGGCCGCCGACGCGGAGGAAGAAGGCGCCCTGTCCATCGCGGTCTGGGCCTGGAAACGCCTGGAGGGCCTACGCGACAAGAACGCCTGAACCATGAGCGGCGAAGAGCTGAACCAACGGCTCGCAACCTGGCGTATCCACGAGGAACGTCTGGTTGACAACACCCGCCGGATCGAGTTGGCGATCGCGCATGTCGAATTGCCCGACGGCGTGCGATTTGAGCAGTATGTTCTGCGCATACCCAAGGCCAGCATGACCGTAGTGCTCAACGACAATCGCGATCACGTCCTGCTGATATACCGCCATCGCTTCATCATGGACCGTTGGACCTGGGAACTACCTGGCGGCTACGTCGATCCGGACGAAGACCCGGCCCACACCGCGGCCCGCGAAATCGAGGAGGAAACCGGCTGGCGCCCCCGCTCCATCCGCCTTCTCACCAGCTTCCAGCCCCTGGCAGGGACCGCCGATTTCGAGAACCTGATCTATGTCGCCGAAGGCGCCGAGGACACCGGCGCGCCCCCGGATAGCAACGAGGCCGCCAGAGTCGAATGGGTGCCCCTGTCCAAGATCCGTGCCATGATCGCCAACGGCGAGATCATCGGCGCCGGAACGCAACTCGGCCTGATGTTCGTCCTGGCCTGCCCCTGATCAGCCAACGCGGACGCCAAAACCGGCAGGACGCAGCACCGAAACGACTCGACCCAGAGATCGGGATCGCTGTTCACATACCCACAACCCTCAGATCAATCACCACACAGCGAAACAAGACAAAGCCGCACCCGGCCCTGCCAGGTGCTCGATGGGCGGACCAAGGAGCACACAAAGACCCCCTTGGGGTTATTCACAATGATGGCGAAAGGACGCGACCCACCCCATAGAGAAAACCCACGAAAGCGCCCCCGAGGCCACCTCCGGAACACCGAAGGTGGCCTCAGAGCAAGCAATCAGGCGAAATGATAGTCCAATGTGTACTCGGCAGTAGTGGCGTCGAGGGCGACCACAGTCCCCTTCCCCCGCAGCCCAACCAGCTCACCAGTCGCCGAGCCGGGAACCACGAACCACGTCGAAGACGGCGGTCCGCCGTCCACGACGCCCTCGGTCTGCAGGATGAACTGCCCGGTCTTGCCCCCAAGCGCCCCGGTGACGCGCTGGATGCCGACGAAGCTGGCGTAGTCCTTCGGGTAAGCCAGCAAGTAGGTCAGCGTTCCAGCACCGACGATGTCGCCCTCGAAGGTGTTGCGGACGTCGGCCTTGGCGATAACCGGAGCATCGTCAGCCTGGTCGTACGGGGCTTCCTCCCAGCTCGTGGTGGTGAACTTTCCAGTGGCGTTGGTCATCAGATTCCTTACGTTGCTTCAGATGTCTGCTTGGGAACGCGCAGGACCGTGAGGCAGACCAGCAGCGCGAGCGCGGCGAGGCCTGCCCCGGCGAGGAAGACGCCCTCGAAGCCGCCGATGGCCTCGGACGTCGGCGCGGTGAGTGGAGCCATCGGGATGGGGCCGGTGAACGCGGCCGCGGTGGTCAGGACCGCGATGCCGACCGCGCCGCCGACGAGCATGGCGACGTTGAACAGGCCGGAGACGGCGCCCGCGTTGCGGGGATCGATGCCCGCGGTGGACGAGATCGACAGTGGCACGAACGTCAGGCCGAGGCCGATGCCCGCGAGCACGGTCGGGCCCAGGACGTTCACCCAGTAGGAGCCGTCCGCGGGGACCTGGGACAGCCAGGCCATACCGACCGTGACGCTGACGAGGCCGGGCACCAGCGCGGTGCGGACGCCCTTGGCGGCGATGATCTTCGTGGCCATGCCCGCGGTGACCGCGTAGCCCGCGAGCAGTGGCAGGTACGACAGACCCGTCTGGATGGCGCTGAGGCCCAAGACGTTCTGCAGGTACAGGGTGACGAAGAAGAAGTAGCCCATCTGGGTGGTGCCGAACAACGCGGTGGCTCCCAGTGAGCCCGCGGTGTTGCGGTTGCGGAACAGCGTCAGCGGGATCACCGGGTCGTGGTGGCGCTTCTCCAGGCCGATGAACACGCCGACCAGGGCCAAGCCGACGGCCAGCAGGACCAGAGACGACAGGGAGAACGCGCTGCCGCCGCTGTGCGCGTCGAGCAGGGCGTAGGTGATGATCAGCAGCGCCGCGGTGATGGTCACCGCCCCGGCCGCGTCGAGAGACGGGCGCTTGTCCGCCTTGCTCTCCTTCAGCACGATCGGGGCCAGGACGACGATCGCGACGCCGATCGGCAGGTTGATCAGGAAGATCCACCGCCAGTCGGTGGTCGAGGTCAGCACGCCGCCGATGAGCAGGCCGAACAGCGATCCGCCCGCGCTGGCGCCGCCCCAGGCCGCCAGCGCCTTGTTGCGGGCGGTCCCCTCGGCGAACATGGTGATGATCAGCGACAGCACCGCGGGGGCCGCCGCCGCGCCGCCCATGCCCTGCACCGCCCTGGCCAGGACCATGGTGACCGGGTCCTGCGCGAGGCCGCAGACCACCGACGCGACGGTGAACACCGACACGCCGGTCATCAGCACGAGCCTGCGCCCGTAGACGTCGGCGAGCCTGCCGCCGAGCAGCAGGAGGCCGCCGTAGAGCAGCATGTAGCCGTTGACGACCCAGGCCAGGCTGTTGCCGGTGAACCCGAGTTCGGTCTGGATGCTGGGCAGCGAGACGTTCACGATCGTGGCGTCGATCTGGACCATGAACTCGGCCAGCAGCAGGGTCAGCAGGACGACCTTGCCCGCGGCGGCCGCGGTGGGCGGCGCCTTGGCGGTCTCCTCTACCCGCTCGAATGTGTCCGACATAAGAGCCTCTCCCTGGTGGGTACGCGCGGTGACACGGGTGGGACTGACGGTATGGGCGGGGCCGCGCCGGGGAATGCTCAGAACTGAGCACACGGACGTGTGATTGGCGCTGCACAGATTTGTGCAGACGGTGACGAACGGGTTCGGCACCCTCGGTGGCTCACCGCCGTCTGAGCGATCCGAGCGAGGAGCCTCCCGACATGTCTCCCACCACCATCGACCGCCGCCGATTCCTGCAGTTGTCCGCGCTCGCCGCCGCCGTCACCGGCGGTGGGGCGCTCACCGGCTGCGCGTCGCGGGCCTCGGGCAGCGGCGCAGGGGGCACGTCGACCCTGCGCATCGGGATCGCCGACGCGACCAAGAGCACCGCGCTCGACCCGAGGGCCATCGGCTACGGCGCGAGTCTGATGGTCCTGCACCACGTCTACGACTCGCTGATGTTCATCGACAACGGCAAGTACGCCTTAGGCCTGGCCGAGTCCGTCACGCCCAACGCCGACGCGACGCGCTGGACGATCCGGATCCGGCCGGGCGTGAAGTTCCACAGCGGCAGGCCGGTGACCGCCGCCGACGTCGCCTACAGCCTGCGAACCATCGGCGCGCCCAAGAGCACCCGCAGTTCCGTCTACGCCGACGTGGACGGCGCCAACATCAAGGTCGTCGACACGAATACCGTCGAAGTGCCGCTCAAGCGCCCGCGCGGCGACTTCCGCGAGGCGATCCTGGTCATCTTCTCGGTCGTCTTCCCCGAGGGCACCACCGACTTCACCAAGGCGGACGGCTCCGGCCCCTACCGGCTGGAGACCAACGACGGCAAGAACGTGGTGCTGCTGGGCAACAAGGACTACTGGGGCCAGCGGCCGCCACTGTCGCGTTTGGACATCGTGCGGATGGCCGACGCGCCCGCGCGGCTCAACGCGCTCAAGGCGGGCGAGATCGACTACGCGGTCGGCATCAGCGCGACCGGGGCGCAGGCGGAGCGGGCGAACTCGACCCTGGAGCTGCGCCGCGGCGGCGCGGCCAACTCCAACGGGCTGTCGTTCAGCATGAACCAGCGGCTCAAGCCGTTCGACGACCCGAGGGTGCGCAAGGCCGTGCGGCTGGCCGTGGACCGCGCGGCGCTGGTGAACAACTCCCTGCTGGGCCTGGGAACGCCTGCCAACGACGTGATCGGCCTCGGCCTGCCCGGCTACGCAGACCTGCCCGAGCGCACCCAGGACCTCGACCAGGCGCGGAAGCTGCTCGGCGAGGCCGGAATCAGCGAGCTGACACTGCGGATCGCCGAGCTGGTCCCGGGAATGGTGGGCGCCGCGCAGCTGTTCGCCCAGCAGCTCGGGCAGGCCGGGGTGAAGCTGAACCTCCAGCAGGTCCCGGCCGACACCTACTACGCCGACCTCAAATCCCTTGCCACGGTTCCGTTCCAGGGCTTCTACTACCTGAACCGGCCCGCCGCCGTGCACCTGGCCGCGGTCACGAACTCGAAGGCGCCGTTCAACGTGACCGGCGCGGGCGAGGACCACCACCGCAGGCTCACCGCCGCGCAGCAGACCGTGGACGACGACAAGCGCGCCGAGCAGTTCGCCGCCATCCAGCGCCAGTTCCACGCCGAGGGCGGCGATGTGGTGTGGGGCTTCCAGGAGCAGATCGACGCGTCCCGGCCCGGCGTGCGCGACGTCGCGATGCGCGACTCGCTGCCGCTGTTCATGCGCGCGTCGGCGTGAGCGGGGAAAGCCCATGAGAGCACTGGTTTTCGTCCTGCGCAGGCTGCTCGCGGCGGCGGGCACGCTGCTGGCGGTGTCGGTCGTGCTGTTCGCGGGCTCGGAGGTGCTGCCCGGCGACGCGGCGTCGGCGTCGCTGGGGATCAACGCGACCGCCGAGCAGACCGCGCTGGTCCGCGCGGAACTCGGCCTGGACCGGCCGCTTGCCGTGCGGTATCTGGAATGGATCGGCAACGCGGTCCAGGGCGACCTCGGCGTGAGTGTGCTGGAACGCGCGCCGGTCGCCGAGATCGTCGCGATCCCGTTGGCGGACACGGCTTTGCTGACCCTGCTCGCGGCGCTGGCCACGATCGTCATCGCCACCGCGCTCGGCCTCGCGGCCGGGCTGCGGCCGGGCAGCCGGATCGACCGGCTGCTCTCCGGCGGGGCGCTGGTGGCGGTGTCGATTCCGCAGTTCGTCATCGCCGGTCTGCTGGTCCTGCTGTTCTCGTCGGTGCTGGGCTGGCTGCCCGCAGTGTCGCTGGTGCCCGCGGGCGGCGCGCCGATCGACCGGCCGGAAATCCTGATCCTGCCGGTGGCGTCGCTGACGATCTTCGCGGCGGCGTGGGCGAGCAGGCTGATCCGGGCGATCGTGATCGACGCCAACACCGCGCCCAATGTGGAGGCGGCGCGGCTCGCCGGGCTGCCCGAGCGGCAGGTGATCCGCAGGCACCTGATCCCGGCCACGATCGGCCCGGCCGCGCAGGCGTACGCGTGGCTGGCGAGCGCGCTGTTCGGCGGCACGGCGGTGATCGAGCAGATCTTCAACTACCCCGGACTGTCGGAGACGCTGGTCAACGCGGTCCGCCACCACGACACCCCGGTCCTGGAAGGGGTCGGGCTGCTGCTGGCGGGCATCATCATCGGCTCGCTCGTGATCGCCGACCTGATCGGCCTGCTCGTCAACCCGAAGCTGAGGACGGCCGCATGAACGAGAGCATCCTGACCCGCGCGGTGCCGCCCGCGCCCGCCGTCCGGCGGCACAGGCTGGTCGGCATCCTGTTCCTGTTGCCCGGTTTGGCGGTCGCCGCGCTCGCGATCGCCGGGCCCTGGCTGACCAGCGCCGATCCCAGCCTGATCGTCGCGCCGCCCTACACCGAGGCGGGCGGCGGCCTGCCGCTCGGCGCCGACGCGACCGGCCGCGACGTCTGGGTGCGGATGCTGACCGGCGGGCGGCCGCTGATCGTCATCCCGGTCGTGGCGACCGTGCTGACCGCCGTGCTCGGCACCGCCCTCGGCGCGGCGGCGGGGTATCTCGGCGGCTGGTTCGACGCGGTCGTGTCCCGGTTCGACGCGCTGTTCCTGGCGTTCCCGCCGATCCTGGCGATGCTGATCCTGCTCAACGGCTGGGGCTACTCGACCGCGACGCTGATCGCGGCCGTGGTGATCACCGGTGTGCCGTTCGTGTCCCGGGTCGCCCGCGCGGCAACCGTCCAGATTGTCCACAGTGGATTTGTGGACGCGGCCGTCGCGTTGGGCGACAGCTCGTTTTCCATTCTGCTGCGCGAGATCCTGCCGAACATCGTGCGGCCCATCCTGGCCGACGCGGGCACCCGGCTGGCGATCGCGATCACCCTCACCGCCTCGGCGGGCTTCCTCGGCTTCGGCCCGGATGCCCCGAACTGGGGCGCGATGATCAGCGAGAACATGGAGGGCATCACGCTCACCCCCTGGGGTGTCGTCGCGCCCGCCATCGGCCTCGCGGTCCTCGCCGTCTCCACCAACCTGGCTCTTGACCGCCTCGCAGGAAAGATCGGCTCATGATCTCCATTTCCGACCTCACCGTCGCCGACACAGCCGGTCGGGCCGTGCTCGACCAGGTCACGCTGCGCGTCGAGCCGGGCGACCGGGTCGGCATCGTCGGCGAGTCCGGTTCCGGCAAGACGACCCTGGCCACCGCGCTGCTGGGCGCCATCCGTCCCGGCCTGCGGGCCGCGGGCGGGACGATCACGTTCGACGGCCGCGACGTGCTTTCCCTGGGCGAGCGGGAACTGCGGGCGCTGCGCCGTGACTCGTTCGCCTACCTCGGGCAGGACCCGGCGACAGCGCTGACGCCGACGATGCGGGTCGGCAGGCAGATCGCCGAGCTGGCGACAGATCCGTCGCCCAAGTCGGTCGCCCGGCACCTCGAAGGCGTTGGGCTTCCTGGTGACCGCGTGTTCCAACGGCGGTTCCCGCACCAGCTTTCCGGCGGGCAGCAGCAGCGGCTCGCGCTGGCCAGGGCGATGGCCGGAGAGCCCGCTGTGCTCATCCTCGACGAGCCGACCACCGGTTTGGACGTCATCACGCAAGCCCTGGTGCTGACCCAGATCGAGGAACTGGCCGCCGCGCGGGGAATCACGCTGCTGTTCATCACCCATGATCTGATCGCCGCCGCCCGGTTGTCGGACCGGTTGGTGGTGCTGCGCTCTGGCCGGGTCGTGGAAGATGGCCCGCTCGCGGCGACGCTGACCGCGCCGAAACACCCTTACACCGCAGAGCTTGTCGCCGCCGTGCCGGACATCGCGGAGGCGTTCGACAAGGACACCCCGGCGCGCGCTTCGGCTCCGCTGTTGGAGGTGCGTGATCTCGTCGCGGGCCACGGCCGCGGCAGACGCAAACTGACCACTTCGGACGGTGTGTCGTTCCAGGTGGCCCGCGGCGAATGCGTCGCGCTGCTCGGCGCGTCAGGCAGCGGGAAGACGACCATCGCCCGCTGCGTCAGCGGCCACCACCGCCCCGACTCCGGGCAAGTGCTGGTGGACGGCGAAGTCATGCCCGTCAACGTCCGCGACCGAACCCTGGACCAGCGGCGCAAAGTGCAACTCGTGCCGCAGGACTCGGCCGGGTCGCTGAACCCGCGCCGCACCGTCGGCGCCGCCATCGCCCGCCCCCTGCGCGTGCTGCAAGGCATGGACAAGGCAGCCGCCGAGACGGAGACGACCCGCCTGCTGTCGCTGGTCGGCCTGCCCGCCGAGATGGCGGCCCGCTACCCCCGGCAGCTGTCCGGCGGACAGCGGCAACGGGTGACCATCGCCCGCGCCCTGGCGGCGAAACCGGAGTTGCTGGTGTGCGACGAGATCACCTCAAGCCTGGACGTGCGCGTGCAGGCCGGGGTCCTGGACCTGGTGGCCGAGCTGAGCCGCACGGAAGACCTCGCCGTCGTCCTGATCACCCACGACCTCGGCGTCATCGCCCGCATGGCCGACCGCGTGCTGTCCCTGCGCGCCGGCGTGGTCGCCGAACAGGGCACCGTCCACGAAGTCCTCGGCGCCCCCCGACACGAGTGGACCGCAGAACTGGTCGCCGCCGTCCCGTCCCTCCGCACCGAACTGGCCAACCGAACCCCCCGAAAAGCAGGCGCCGCCTAGCCCCCACCCCCGCACAACAAACCCCACCCACCCTGGGGGGCCTGCCCTGCTCCAGTCTATCGGCGCAGGTCAGGGCAGGGAAGAGGGCGGGCGGGGGCTGTGGATAACTCGCCAGTAACGGGCGGCCTGCGCGGTGTGGGCCCGGCTGAGGACAGGTGCGTTCCGGGGGCGGAGTGGGCGCGCTTGGCCAGGTGGGTGCGAGATCAGTGGGGCAAACCTGGCCCAAAGTGTTCGGGGTTGGCGGGGCACGCATCACCCGATGCGCGCGGGATCGGTGGGGCGCGCTTGGCCCGGGGCGCTTCGGGAACGGTGGGAGCGTCGTGTGGACACGAAGGTTGGCTGGAGGGGGAGCGATGACCGACTCAACGGGGACGCGGTTGCCGTCGCTGACTGGGCTGCGGTTTGTGGCGGCGGGGATGGTGTTCGGATTCCACGCGAGCATCGAGGGAGTGTTCGCCGATCCGGGGACCTCGGCCGCGGTGGGGCAGGCGTTCAGCCGGGCGGGGTTCTTCGGTGTCGAGTTCTTCTTCGTGCTCAGTGGGTTCATTCTCACCTGGACCGCGCGCCGCGATGACACGCGGCGGGGGTTCTGGGGGCGGCGGGCCCGGAAGATCTACCCGAATCATGTGGTGACGTGGGCCGTGGCGATCCTGCTCGCGCTCTGGGCGGGGCAGGCCGTGGGGTGGCAGGTGCTGCCGAACCTGCTGCTCGTCCACGCCTGGGCGCCGGTGCCGGAAGTGTTGAACAGCGCGAACATCGTGGCCTGGTCGCTGGCGTGTGAGGTGCTGTTCTACGCGTTGTTCCCTGTGCTACACGCCGGAATCCGCCGGATCAGGGTGGACCGGTTGTGGTGGTGGGCGGGTGGCGTGGTGGCCCTGGTGTTCACCATGCCGCTGATCGCGCAGTCGCTGCCCGCGGACCCGCAGGTGCCCACGCCGGGTGGGCCGATGTCGTTCTACGCCATCTGGTTCGTCTACCTGTTCCCGCCGACGCGCGTGCTGGAGTTCGTTCTGGGCATGTTCGTCGCCCGGATCGTGCGGGACGGTCGGTGGACGCCGCCGTCACTGGGGGTGGCGGGGCTGGTGGCGGGGCTGGCGTACCTGGCGGCGTTCACGGTGCCGTACCTGTACTGCAAGGTCGCCATCGCCCTCGTGCCGCTGGCCCTGGTCATCGCCTCCGCCGCGGCCGCGGACGCCCGGGGCGCGTTCTCGCCGTTCCGGAGCCGGGGCATGGTGTGGCTGGGCGAGATCTCGTTCGCCTTTTACCTGCTCCACTGGCTGGTGCTGGTCCACGGCCACCGCCTGCTCGGCACGACCTGGGGCTTGCTCGGCGGGGCGGCGGTGCTGGCGTTGGCGCTGGCGGTCACGGTGCTGCTCTCGTGGGCCCTGCACGTGACCGTGGAACGGCCACTGACCCGGCCGAAGCAACACACGGATCTGCCCGCGAGGTGACGACGTCGCCCAGGGGTTCGGGCGCGCTCGACGCGCCCTCGGCCGCCGCAAGAAGGAAGCCCCTGAGTGGGGTTACCACTCAGGGGCTTCCTCTTTGCCATCCGGCAGCGGCCTTGATGTGCGGGCTTACCAGAAGGCGACGGCTCCGCCTTCGACGGCGCCGAAGATGCGCCAGAGTTTGCCGTCCTTGAGGACGTAGGCGCCGAAGGCCACTTCCTCTCGGCCGTCGATGCGCATGGTGCTGCGGGTCATGATGGTGTCGCCGCTGTCGATGTACTCGTCCATCGAGACGAATTCGACGCCTAATGCCCAGTACTTCTCGTTGACGGCGCGGATTTCGTCGCGGCCTTTGAGGATGCCCTGGAAGCGGCTCCACTCGGCCTCGGGGTGGTAGAGGTCCATCAGGCCGTCGAGGTCGTTGCGGGCCGTGCACTCGGCCATCTGCGCGAAGATGGGGTGGATCTGCGCGGTCATAGTGGGGTTCTCCTCAATTAGTGGGGGTTCACGAGTCAGGCCGCTACGAGGGTTTCGAGTTTGCGGGCCAGGTGGGCGGGGGTGGGCATTCCCGCCATTTCCAGGCGGATGTCGCGGGCGCTTTTGACCAGGGTCTCGTCGGTGAGCAGTTGGTCCAACTGGTCCGCGGTGACCTCGTGCAGGGCACCTTCGATGGCGCCGCCGCGGTCGACGGCGGCTTTGGTGTTGGCGAACTGGTCGGCGAAGGCGGGCATGAGCATCTGGGGGATGCCTGCGTGCAGCGCGGTGAACGTGGTCCCGGAACCGGCGTGGTGCACTACCGCGTCGGAGGTCTGCAACACCGCCGTCAACGGCAGCCAGCCGCCGAGCTTCACGTTGCGTGGCAACGGTCCCAGGGCGTCGTAGTCCACTTTGCCCAGTGCCAGGATGAACTCCGCGTCGACCTTGGCCGCCTCGGAGACCAGGCGGCGCACGGGTTCCACGCCGACGCGCTTGAGCAGCATCGTGCCGAAGGTCACGGTGATCCGCTTGCGCTCTGGCTTGTCGAGCAGCCACCGGGGGATCTCGCCGCCGCCGTTGTGCGGCATGTAGCGCACGTTCCAGCCGTCGGACTCGGCCATGCTCTCCGGGGAGACGTCCACGGTCAGGCGGATCTCGGGGATGCCGCCGACGCCGTGCCGCTCGCGGATGTCGGCCATGTCGGCGAACTGCTGGTCCTCCAGGTCGCGGGTGCGCATGAAACCGATGCCGTGGCTGACCGCGGGCACACCGAGTTTCGCCGCGGCGACCAGGCCCGCGGGCCATAACTGGGAGTACACGATCAAATCCGGCCGCCACGCCTGCGCCACGTCGATCAGGCCGTCGCCGATGGGGCCCGCGCCCATGCGGGCCCACAAGAACGACGGCCCTTCCATCTCGGTGAACGGCTTGCTCGCCAATTCCCTGATCAGGTCCGGGTGGTCGCGTTCGAGGTCTTGGCGCGCCTGGTTCATGTCGAACCCGGGCTGGATGTCGGCGACGTGCAACCCGGTGGGCTGCACCAGGATGTCCCGGGTGGTGGCCAGGAGCACCTCGTGCCCCGCGGCGCGCAGCCCCCAGGCGAGCGGCACCAGCGGCGCCATGTGCGACGGATGTGGATTCGGTGCGAACAGGACGCGCATGGCTTCTGGTACCCCTCGTGTGTGGTTCAGGACAGTGATAAGCCGAGCCTGCGGGCGGCTTCCGCGCGCAGCGCCAGCCGGTCGGCCTTGCCGTTGCCGGTGAGCACGGGCTCGGTGCGCCACAGGTGTTTGGGAAGCATGTAGCCGGGCAGGACGGTGGCCAGCCGCTTGGCCACCGCGGCGAGGTCGGTCGAGGCGGGACCGGTCACGAACGCGACCAGCGTGCCGTCCACGGCGAACGCCACCCCGTCCAGGCCAGGCCCGGCCGCCCGCACCGCGCTCTCGATGTCGCCGAGTTCTATGCGGTAGCCCTGGACTTTCACCTGGTTGTCGTTGCGTCCCAAGTGGACCAGCCCGACGTCGTCGGTCAGCCGGGCGCGATCCCCGGTGCGGTACCAGGTCTCGCCGTCGAGTTCCACGAACTTGCCGACGTCGTTGGCCGGGTCGAGGTAGCCGCCGAACATCTGCGGGCCGGTGAAGCACAGCTCCCCCACCCTCGGGTCGACCGCGCCGTCCTCGTCCAGCAGCGCGCAGCGCATTCCGGGGAACACCTCGCCGATCGGCACGGTGCCTTCGGTTGTCGCGCCTGCGTACCGGTGCCCGGTGCAGGCGACCGCCAGTTCCGTTGGCCCGTAAAGGTTGTCCACGACCGCGTTCGGCGCGGCCGCCTGCCAGTAGGCGGCGCTTTCCACCGGCAGCGGCTCGCCGCAGAACACGGTGTGCCGCAACCCGGGCATACTCCCGGCGGGCAGCGCGCCCCGGGTCCGCAGCGCCCCCACCAGGCTCGGCGTGGACGTCCACACCGTGATCCCGTGCGAGCGCACGTACCGCAGCGGATTGAGCGCCTGCAACCGGTTGAGCACGGTCAGGCACGCCCCGCTCGCCCACGCCACCCAGACCTCGAACATCGACAGGTCGAAGGTCAGCTCGTAGACCTGGCTGAACACGTCCGCCGGGCCCACGTCGTAGCGGCCCAGGCAGACCTCGACGAACGCGCCGATGTTGCGGTGCCGGATCGGCACCCCCTTGGGCACACCCGTCGACCCCGAGGTGAACAGGATGTAGGCCAGCTCGTCCGGCGAGCCGTCGGGCAGGCTGACCACCGCGTCCCGGCTGTCGGGCACCACGCCGCCCGGAACCTGCTCGCCCGCCAGCACCAGCGGCAGGTCGCCGAGCTGGTCGAGCTGCGCGGCGCCCGCCGGGTCGACGATCAGCGCGTCGACGTCGGCCGCGGCGAGCACGGCCCGGTTGCGCTCGGCCGGGAACTCCGGGTTGAGCGGCACGAACGCCGCCCCCGCGTACAGCGTCGCGAGGAAGCCCACATAGGACTCCAGCGACTTCGCCGCGAGGACCCCCACCCGCTTGCAGCCGCCGTGCCGGACCAGCGCGCCCGCCCAGGTGCGGGCGAGCGCGTCGAGCTCGGTGTAGGTCCACAGCGTGCTGTTGATCCGCAGCGCGACGCCGTCGGGGTTGGCGCGCGCCCCGTCGAGGAACCAGTGGTGCAGCGGCCGGGGCGGCATGGCTCAGCCCGCGATGCGGTCGCGGGCGATGAGCGAGGTCACCGTCGCCCAGGCCGCCCGCGGGGTGGCGAAGTTCGCCGGGACGAGCTCCTCGTCGGGGAAGACGATGCCGTACATCTGCTCCAGGGAGGCGACCAGGCCGACCATGCCGATGGAGTCCAGGCCGAACGCGGGCAGCGCGAGGTCCGGCTCCAGGGCCGCGTCCATGTCGAGGCTGGGCAGGTAGCAGCGGATCACGCACTCGAACTCCGTGTCCCAGGTCATCGTCTCTCTCCTTGTTTCCTAGCGGGATTTCCTAGTGGACCAAAGTGGACAGTTTCTGGGCCAGCCGCGCCGGGGTCGGCATGGCGGCCATCTCCAGGCGGATGTCGCGCGCGCTCTTGACCAGGGTCTCGTCGTGCAGCAGGCGTTCGAGCTGGCCTGCGGTGATCTCCGCGAGTGTTCCGGCCAGCGCGCCGCCGCGCTCGACGGCGACCTCGGTGTTGACGAACTGGTCGCCGAACACCGGGAGCATGAGCTGCGGGATGCCCGCGTGCAGCGCGGTGAACGTGGTCCCGGAACCGGCGTGGTGCACGACCGCGTGGGAAGTCTGCAACAGCGCGGTAAGCGGGACCCAGCCGCCGGACTTCACGTTCCCCGGCAACGGTCCCAGCTCGTCGTAGTCGACCTTTCCCAACGCCAGCACGAACTCCGCGTCGACCTTGGCGGCCTCGTCGACGAGCCTGCGGACCGGCTTGAGCCCGACCCGCTTGAGCAGCACGGTGCCGAGGGTGACCGCGATCCGGGGTCGCACCGGCCGCTCCAGCAGCCAGCGGGGGATCTCGCCGCCGCCGTTGTGCGGCATGTAGCGCACGTTCCAGCCGTCGGACTCGGCCATGCTCTCCGGCGAGACGTCCACGGTCAGCCTGCACCTGGGCGGCTCGGTGACGCCGTGCCGGGCGCGGATGTCCGCCATGTCCTCGAACTGCCGGTCCTCCAGGTCGCGGGTGCGCATGAACCCGACGCCGTGGCTCACCGCGGGCACCTTGAGCTTCGCGGCGGCGAGCAGGCCCGCGGGCCACAGCTGCGAGTAGACGACCAGGTCGGGCCGCCACGCCTCGGCGATGTCGACCAGGCCGTCGCCGATGGGCCCCGCTGCCATCCGCGCCCACAGGAACGCCGAGCCGTCCATGTCCATGAACGGCTTGGACTGCATCTCGGAGACCACGTCCGGGTGGTCGCGTTCCAGGTCGAGCCGGGCCTGGGCCATGTCGAACCCGGGAGCGATGTCGGCGACGTGCAGGCCGGTCGGCTTGGTGAGGATGTCGGCGGTGGTGGCGAGCAGGATCTCGTGGCCCGCCGCGCGCAGCCCCCAGGCCAGCGGCACCATCGGGAACATGTGCGATGGGTGCGGGTTGGACGCGAACAGAACGCGCATGACGGCACGCTCCTCCGGGGGTGTCGACTGCTGCCTTGACCGGCCGTACCCCAGTGTTCTGACCGCGCCCGTCGCGCTCTGCCTACTTCTGAGCACGTTGCGCACCCAGATCAGCCCGAAGAACCACGCAGAGCTAAATAGTTACCGGACATCGGCAACACTTCCGAGTGAAAAGTCGATAGCGCGTGTACACAAAGCGACACGCGAGGGGACTGCCGCAATGCTGCGAGCCGCCGGACGACTGCCCGACGGATCATCTGATCCAGCCCGCGACGAAGGGGACTCACCTGGGGGACCACCCCGCCGACGACGGTCGCGGGCCCTGCTGGCAGGCGCACTGGTAGGCGCGGTGCTGGGCGGCCTCCTGGTCGCGCTGCCCGGCGTCGCCGCCGCCGCGCCCGCCCTGCCCAGCGGGTTCGTGCTGCGCGACATCCCCACCGGGCTGCGCCCGCCGAGCAGCGCGTCCGACCCGGGCGACCTGCTCACCGACTTCGCGTTCCTCCCGGACTCAAGCGTGCTGGCCGTCGGCAAGTACGGCAAGGTCACCTGGGCGCCGCAGACCGGCGCGCCGCGCCTGCTGGCCACCCTGCCCGTCCGCGCCGAACAGGACCTCGGCCTGACCGGCATCGGCGTCGCAGGCGACTACGAGACCAGCCGCCACATCTACACCGCGCGCGCCGTGCCCGGCACCGGCACGGGCTCCGGCCCGATGGGCTTTCTGCGGCTCAGCCGCTGGACGGTCAGCACCAACGCCGCCGGTGAGCCGACCGGCCTCGGCGCGGAGCAGATCGTGCTGCAGACCTCGGCCGACGCAGACGTGCACGCCATGACCGGCCTCGAAGTCGCCGCCGACGGCACCATCTGGGTGACCATCGGCGACAACGCCGACTGGCGCATCGTCGACGAGCGCGCGCTGCGCTCGGGCAACCGCGACGACCCGCACGGCAAGCTGCTGCACATCCGCCCGGACGGCAGCGGCGTGCCCGGCAACCCGTACTACGACCCCGCCGCGCCGCGCGCGGTGCGCAGCCTGGTCTACGCCAGCGGGTTCCGCAGCCCGTTCCGGTTCAGCCTGGCCCCGGGCACCGGCACCCCGATCGTCGGCGACGTCGGCTGGAACCTGTGGGAAGAGGTCAACTTCGTCAACCCCGGCAGCGACTACGGCTGGCCCTGCTGGGAAGGCGCGGGCACCACGCCCGGCTACCGCGACCTGCCCGGCTGCGTCGGCCGCTCCAGCGTGCCGCCGATCCACGCTTACCACCACTCGGCAGGACTGGGCAGCAGCATCACCGGCGGCATCGTCTACACCGGATCGACCTACCCCGCCGCGTACTCGGGCAAGTACTTCTTCGGCGACTACACCTCCGGTCGACTGTGGACGATGGGCTTCGACACCACCGGCCGGGTGACCACGCCCGCCGAGGCCACGTCCTGGGCGACCGGCGTCGGCGCGCCCGTCTCGCTGCGCGCCATGCCGGTCGGCGGCGACGTCGTGTTCGCCGACATCGGCTCGGCCAGCCTGCGCCGGATCGTCTACCAGCCCGGCAACAACGCGCCGACCGCGTCGTTCGCCTCGACCAACGACGCCGCCACCGGCACGGTCACCTTCGACGCCGCCAAGTCGTTCGACCCGAACGGCGACGCCCTCACCTACACCTGGGCCTTCGGCGACGGCGCCACCGCGACCGGCGCGACCGCCACGCACACCTACGCGGCGTCCCCCGACTCCTACCAGGTGAGGCTCACCGTCACCGACTCGTTCGGCGCGAGCGGCACCGCCACCACCACGGTCTACCCGCGCAACAACGCGCCCGTTCTGACGCTGACGCCCCCGGACCCCAGCCGGAAGTTCGGCGTCGGCGACGTGATCACCGCCACCGCAAGCGCCACCGACGTCGAGGACGGCCCGCTCAGTGTCACCTGGGCCACCGACACGGTGCACTGCCACGGCCTCGACTGCCACTCCCACCCGGGCGCGCGGCAGGACGGGGGGACGTTCACGATGGCCTTCGACGGGCACCCCGGCGACACCCGCCTGGAGATCACCGCGATCGTCACCGACAGCCGGGGCGCCACGACGACCAAGACGTTCATCGCGCTTCCCCTCCAGCGCAGGCTCACCGTGGTCAGCGCCGTTCCGGCGGACTTCACCCTGGGCGACCAGCAGACCACGACCGAGCTGTTCACCGTGGGGCAGCAGCTCACCGTCATCGCCCCCGAAGCCGCCCTCGACGGCGTGGCCACCTTCGACCGCTGGTCCGACGGCGCGCCCCGGGTCCGCGGCCTGGTCATGCCCAACGCGGACGTGACCTACACGGCGACCTACCTGACCCCCATCGACCGCCGCTACGCCACCGACGCCACCATCCGCGGCGTCATCGGCACCCCCACCTCGGTCGAACAGGGCGACCCCGCCATGCGCTGGCGCGAGTACACCGGCGGCAGGCTCTACTGGAGCGCGGCCACCGGCGTCCACGACGTCCGAGGGAACATCCTCAAGGCGTACCTGGCCGCGGGCGGCGCCCTCGGCTACGGCCTCCCCACCACCGACGAGTCAGCCGCCCCCGCGGGCGGCGGGCGGTACAACCTGTTCACCGGCGGCCGGTCCATCTACTGGACCTCGGCAACCGGCGCCCACCTGGTCTGGGGCGACATCTACGCCCGCTGGCGCGCCATGGGCGACGTCGCGTCACCCTTGGCTTACCCCACAACCGATGAGACCGGCACCCCAGACGGAATCGGCCGGTACAACCACTTCCAGGGCGGCTCCATCTACTGGACCCGGGGCACCGGAGCCCACGACGTCCGCGGCCAAATCCGCGGCCTCTGGTCGGCGATGGGCTGGGAGCGCTCACTTCTGGGCTACCCCAAGAGCAACGAGGAAATGGCGCCGGACGGCATCGGCCGCTACAGCCACTTCCAGAACGGCTCCATCTACTGGACCGGAGCCACCGGAGCCCACGAGATCCACGGCTCCATCCACACCCTCTGGGCCGCCATGGGCTGGGAGCGCTCGGTCCTGGGCTACCCCATCACCAACGAGGAGATCACCCCGGACCGCATCGGCCGCTACAACCACTTCCAGCAGAACGGCTCCATCTACTGGACACCAACCACCGGAGCCCACGACGTCCGCGGAAAGATCCGCAACCTGTGGTCCTCCATGGGCTGGGAACGCTCCTGGCTCGGCTACCCCACCAGCAACGAATACGCCATCAACGGCGGCCGCCGCAGCGACTTCCAGGGCGGCTACATCCTCTACAGCTTCACCACCGGCGTAGCCACCGCCCACCGCTGGTAACGCTCGGAACCCCCCGCGGGCCCGGCCACTGGAGACAGTGGCCGGGCCCGCCCGTTTCAACCCTCATGATCGCGAGTTATCCACAGGCCAAGCGCACCCCCTTCCCTTTCCTGACCTGCGGCGATAGGCTGGAACAGGGCTCGGCCCCCAGGGTGGGCGGGGTTTGTTGTGGGGGCTGTGGGGGCGCGAACGAAGGCGGCTTTCCGGCATGGTCGGCCTGCCGCACCCGTCTGTCTGCTGGTGCCAGACCGCACCCAAGGCTGCCAGGAGCTCGATGGGCCGGAGCAGCGAGCCCGCCCTCCTGCCAACCGCACCTAACGCTGCCAGGTGCTCGATGGGGTGGAGTGGTTTCTTCGGGGGTGAAGGAAGATCCCTGAACTCGCCGTGGTCGTGGGGCCGAAGGCTCCCCACCCGTCTTTCCCCACGACGGGATCTTCCTTCGTAGCGGCCCCGAAGAAACCACTCCACCCCATCGAGCCAACCCCCACAGCCAACCCCACGGAAGCCCATCGAGCCGGCACCGGCTCACCCAGCAACCCGATCAGCCGGCAACACCCGCCGGAGATCGGCCCGAACAGCAGCCTGAACCCCCGCGGCAGAGTCCTTCAGATAAAAGTGATCCCCCCGAAACACCCGCAACCCAAACGAGCCAGCGGTCACAGACCGCCAAGCCGCCACCTCATCAACCCCAGCCAACGGGTCCCCATCCCCCACGAACCCGAACACCGGACACGACAAAGGCTCAGCCGGAACCGCACGATAAGTCTCGTTCAGCTCGAAGTCCGCCCGCAGCACCGGCATGAAGAACTCCAGCAGCTCAGGCTGCCGAACCAACTCAGGCGGCGTACCACCAAGATCCAGCATCTCCCGCGCGAACTCCGCCTGCGGCAAGTCGTAGACATCGCGCCGCTGATTGGGCAGATGCGGCGCCCGCCGTCCCGAAACAAAAAGGCAGAGCGGCCCCCGCAACACCTTCGCCACCTCATACGACACCAGCGCACCAAGACTGTGCCCGAAAAACGCGTACGGCCGATCCAGATACGGCAGCAGCCCCTCGACCAGCGCGTCCACCAACGGCCCCATCCGGGTATGCGCAGGCTCCTTGATCCGGCTCTCCCGCCCGGGCAGCACAACCGGACACACCCCGATCTCCGGCTCCATCGCCGCCCGCCACGGCCGGAAGAACGTCCCCCCACCGCCTGCGTGCGCGAAGCAGAACAACCGCACCGGCGCGTCCGACACCGTCCCCGCGATCCATCCCGCCACCGGCCTCACCCCCACGTGTACTGGCGGTGGTAGCCGCGAACCCCGGTGAACAGCAACTGCTCCTTGCGATCGGGCACGCACGCCAGCACATCCGCGTACGTGGACGGGTCGATGTCGCGATCCGCGACCGGCACCAGACACTGCCTGTTGACCGCCAACAAAGCCAGGTACTCGGAAAAGTCGATCTCGACACGGGCGGCGAGGTGATCGGCGATCCGCAGCCGCCCCAAGGCTTGCTTCGCCTCCGGACCGGTGACACCGCTGAAGAACTCACTGGAACAGCCCGAGCCATAGGAGAACAAGCCGACCCGAGCCGGGCCAGTGAGCGGTGCCGAGTCGATCAAACTAGCCAGCGCTAGGTAAATCGAACCAGAGCACAGATTCCCGACGATGCTCGGATACGCCAGCGACGGCGCGAGACGCCGGGCGAAGTCGGCCTCGACTTCGGCAGCCTTTCGGACTCCCTGCTCCCGCATCAGCTTCCGGTGCCCCGCCTTGACCAGCCCGGCGAACGGGGTGTGCATCGCCAGGTAGTCGAACGTGCTCAGGAAGTCCGCGCCGTCGACCCGGGACTGGTAGTCGGCCACACTGTTGCTGAAGCAGTCCAGGTACGCGAACAGCGACCGGTCCACGTCAGCGATATCGAAGGTCGGCTCCGGCCGGGCGGAGTCCAGCGTCTCGTAGCTGTAGTTGCCGAACGCGCCGAGGTCCAGCTCCAGGATCGTGCCGTCATCGCCCAGCAGGACCGCGGCGGCGCCGTGGCCCGCGGCGGGCTCGGAGTACTCGGCGCGCTCGTCGACCAGCGCCACGTCCGTGGCGATCACCAGTGCCTTCGCGCCGGGCGAGACACCCGAGGCCAGATAGCCCGCGGCGAGCTGGATCGCCCCGGTGGCGCCGTAGCAGGCCTGTTTGACCTCGAAGAACCGGCAGTTGCGCGACAGCCCCAGATACTCGTGGACATAGGAGGCGATCGACTTGCTGTAGTCCACACCGGACTCGGTAGAGGTCACCAGGATCTCGATGCTGGCACGCTCCTCGTCGCTGAGCGCGGCGACGATGGGCATGGCCGCGTTGACGGCGTTGGTGACGGGGTCTTCGCACGGCAAACCGATGGAGCGCCGGGTCATCATCAGGTTGTCGATGCGCGACGCGTCCAGGCCGCGGCCGCGGAACAGCTCCGGCACGGTCAGGTAGGCGAATCCACAGTGGACGTTCAGCGCCTCGATGCCGGTCATCGGGTCCTCTTCTCGGTCAGGAACGCCAGCAGGCGGTCGATGTCCGGGATCTCGCTGAAGCTCGCCATCGGCTCGGTCACGCCGAACCGGTCCATGAGCGCGAGGATGATCTCCACGCGGTCGACCGAGTCGGCGCCGAGCGCCTTGAGGTGCTTGTCGCCGGTGATCGCCCCCGGCGACAACTCGGGCAGGATGTCGGTCACGATCTCGTGGAACGCGGCCTCGACCTCCTGGCGCGGGCTGGTTGACGCGGTCACTGGGGCACCTCCGAGGTCAGGTGGATCGTGCTGACGGCAATGGCTTTCCCGGTTCCCCGGTCGGTGGCGACGACGTTGAACACCTCGTGCCCGGGGTCGGCGACCGAGCGGAACGCCTGCACCGACACGCGCAGGATCGAGTCGAGGTTGGCGTTGCCGAGGTAGCAGAGTTTGTGGTCGAGCACGGCGCGGTTGAGGAAAGACTCGTCGCTGCGGCCGAGTTCGCGCCACAGTGTCAGCACGGCCTTGTCCACGATGGAGAAGTACGACGCGAAGTAGATGAGCCCGACACCGTTGATATCCCGGGTGATGTCGATGCCGTAGTCGAAGCTGGCCGTGCCTGCCTGGCGGTAGTCCGGCGAGGTCACGTCGTGGAAGGTGTGCGCGGTGCGGGCCTGCTTGTAGGTCAGGCGCGGGGAGTGCTTCGCGGGCAGAGTCGGCAAGTGGCCGTGCCGGAAGTCGGGGGGCGAGCTTTTGACCAGCCCCAGGTTGCTCTTGGCGTCGCTGCGGGTGACCCAGCGGTTGAAGTTCTGCACATACAGGCAATCCGGGCGCTGGTCCTCGAAGAACTCCACCGGGTCGATCGCGGCCCGGTGGCCGGGGGTGCGGCTGATCCGGTGCAGGGTCAGCACGGACTCGCTGCCGTAGTCGAACGAACTCGACGTCACCTCGATCCGGTCGCCGAAGGTGAGGGCGCCGTGGTGGAAGGCCGGGTTGCCGCGGATGTGGAAGTAGTAGAACGCCAGGTAGGTCGGCGCCCCGGAGGCGTCGCGGGCGGCGAAGACGTTGGTGCCGCACAAGGTGCTGACCGTCTCCCACGTCCAGTCGCCGACCTGGCCGACGAACAGCGAGTTGTGCCCGCACATGCCGGGCCGGATGGTCAGCCGCCGCCACACGGTGTGGTCGTCGACGATCTCGAACTCCGGGTGCTGCGCCCGGGTCGCCGCGGTGGTCATGATGCTCCGATCGTCACAGGGCCGTGGGGGGACGAGCCGTTGGGGGACAGGGCGTCGCGTTCGGCGAGGAAGTCCCCGATCACCCGGTTGGTCTCGTCCGGGCTGGTCAGGTTCGGCCAGTGCCCGGCGTCGGCGACCTCGTGGTACCGGCTGTCCTCGATGGACCCGTGCAGCAGGTGCGCGGTCTTGAGCGGGATCACGGTGTCGTGGCGGCCCTGCACGATGAGGGTCGGCGCCGCGATCTCGGGCAGCCTGGCGAGCAGGTTCGGCTGCGCGGCGAACACGTCGAGGTAGCGCAGGCCGGTCCTCGGGTCCATGCTCTCGCTGCGCAGCAGCAGCTCTTCCAGCCGGGCGCGGTCGGCGCGCAGGCGGGCCGACCCGGTCTGGCGCACGACGTGGTCGAGATCTTCCTTGGCCACCACGGCGAGCCGGTTCACTTCACCCGCGCGGTTGCCCAGCTTGTAGGAGCTGCACAGCAGGGTCAGCGACGCGGTGTACTCGGGGTAGCGCAACGCGAACACCTGCGCGGTGAGCCCGCCGAACGACGCCCCGGCGACGTGGATCGGACCGGTCACACCGAGCGCGTCGAGCGCCTGGCGGGTCAACTCGGCGATGCCGTCGTAGGTCAGGTCGCGGGCGGCCGTGGTCGCGCCGACGCCCGGGTGGTGCACGACGGTGACCCGGTACCGCTGGGCGAGCGAGGCGAACTGCGGCCCGAACACGCCCGCGCCGATGTTGAACGGCAGCATGAACAGCAGCGTGCGGCCCGTGCCCGCGGTGAACACCTCGACGTCGCCATCGGGCAGGGTGAGCACCTGCCGCCGCACGTCGGG
Source organism: Actinokineospora iranica (assembly GCF_900101685.1). Taxonomy (GTDB): domain Bacteria; phylum Actinomycetota; class Actinomycetes; order Mycobacteriales; family Pseudonocardiaceae; genus Actinokineospora; species Actinokineospora iranica. The sequence goes on along the minus strand of NZ_FMZZ01000014.1, from coordinate 94,706 downwards.
GTTGTACTCGCGCAGCACTTCCAGGTTCTCGCCGCGTGCCTGGTGTCCTTCGGCCATGGCTTCCCGGATATCGGCGGGCACCTGCTCGGCCGGGTGGTACGCGGCGAGCGGGCCCGTGTCGGCGGAAGCGGGGAGCAGGTCGGCGATGGGGGCCGGGTCGGCGAGGAACTTCAGGAGTCGGGCGGTGACGGTGTCGATCTCCGGCGTGCCCACGGGAACCGCTAGGCGAACCAGACTGTCCTCTGTGGAGAGATGTGCCGCGGCGCGGATGCCGGTGGCCCGGTAGAGGGCGGTGAGGAACGCCTGCACGGGGTGGGCGTGCCCGGCGACGGAGTCCAGGTCGCCGACGTCGAGCAGGACACAGTGCCCGTCGGCGGTCCCGTGGACCGGAGCACCCGCGGCTTCCAGGGCAGTGCGCAATGCTCGCACCTGGGTGACGCGGCGGGTCGCCTGCTCGGCCACCCACGCCCGGTCAGCCAGCGCGGCGGCGAGCAGTGCCCGGCCGTGCAGACCGACTTCGTGCCCCCGCAAGGCGATCCGCTCGCGCAGGTGGTGGGCGACCTCGGGGTGGCTGGTGGCCACGACACCGCCGAAGTCGACGCCGAAGTCCTTGGACAGGCTCAAGGTCACCGCGTCGGCGGTCATGAGCACGTCAGTCACCACGTCCCAGAGGTCGCGCCCCTGCTGGCCTGGCTCGTGCGCGGCGATGGCGATGGCGTTCTCCACCACCCGCGTCGCGTCGAGGACCAGCGGCACCCCGTGCCGCCGCGCCACATGGGCGACCCGAGTGAGGTTGCCGAGCGAGATGGGGGCGCCGCCCTGGGCGTTGTTGGCGGTCTCCACGCAGACGAACGCGGTGTCCGCGTCGAGCGCCGCGTCGAGGCCTTCGACGTCGAGGTCGCCGGTGAATGGGCCGTCCTGGTCGGCGAGGCCGAGCAACCGCGGGCGCAGGCCGTGGTCGAGTTGGCTGAAGTACCAGGACGGGAACAGGTTGTTGTGCAGCACGACCCCGCGGCGCGGCCAGGCCCGGCACAGGGCGGCCTCGGCGCTCTTGCCGGACGTGGTGGGGACAACGCAGTCGAACGGCAGCGTGGTCTCGATGGGCGGCGCCTGCCGCGCGTGCAGATCGGCGCGGCGATCGGTGCAGGCGGGGTGGGCGAGTTCGGCCCAGGAGTCGGTGAGCAGGTCGAATTCGATGTGTTCGGCGGGAATGCGCAGCGGGTTGTGGCCGTGCTCGGCGAGCAGCCGCTCCCGGTCGCCGAGGGGAAGGTCGGCGACCACCCTGGCCGGCGGTTGCGCTGCGCTCATGCTGCTCGGCAACGAGACAACCGGCTTGGCCTCGGGCTTCAGCAGAACTGGCGAACCTTCCCCAGCGAGAGGCGAAATATCGGAGCCATGGTTTTTCGCCCCTGATGGAGCGGACTGGCGGGCGGCGCGGTTGGCCGGGTTGGCGATCATCAGGATGATCGTGGCCACATCGGCGTTCGGGAGGTTCGCCGGGCGACAGAGGTAGACCGGCTGGTTGGTGGTGCGGAACTTGTTCTTGAAGCGGAAGTTGCCGTCGCCGGTGAAGATGCCCTGGGAGCGCAGTTCGGCCAGGCCTGCTTCCAGGTCCGGGTCGGCGTTCGGGGAGTTGGCGACCTTGGCGCCGAAGCTGCCGCCGAAGCTGAAGACCGTGCAGCCTTCCGCGCGGGTCTGCTCGATGATGCGGACGACTGTCCACTCCAGACCGCCGAGGGGCATGTCCTCGACGTAGAACTCCAGGTCCAGCAGGTAGCCCGGCTGGGAGGGAATCTTGGTGACGATCACCGCGCTGACGATCCGCTCGCCGACGCGGGTGAGGAACATCCGGTGCCGGGGCGCGAGAACACCGCGGGCGATCTCGTCGTGGACGGTGTGGACATACGGGTTGACCATCGGCTTGTTGGTCGCCCACGCGTCGATGATCTCGGTGATGCGGTGGTCGGTGGCCGGGTCGGAGCCCACCTGGTATTCGGTGAGCGAGCAGCGGCCGGACCGCTCGAACTTGTTGAGCACATACCGCAGGCGCTGCATCTTGCTGCCCTGGGTGGTGAACGTGCTCAGGTCGTCCAGCCGCTGCAAGGCGCCGAACGGGGTCGCGGTGAACGGGATGCCTTCGGCGTCTTCGAGGCGGTCAAGGCCGAGCAGGTTGGGCTGCAAGCCGTTGGCTTGGGCGTAGTCGACGTATTCGCGGGCGAGGCGGGGGAAGTGCTCCTCCGGCCCGACGTAGCTCCACGAGAAGATGACCTCGTCGCGACGCGAGAAGTTGAAGTAGCCCTTCCGTTCGCTGCCAAGGAAGACCAGGGGCGCGATGTCCCGGCCCGGTAGGCCGCCCTCCCGGCCGTGATCGCGTTCCAGGTCCGCGATGATCCGCGCGAACTCCGGCTGCTCGGGAAGCCGGTCCTTCTCCAGAACGGTCCAGCCGCCCTCGCGGGCGGGAAGGACGATGCCGGGGTTTGGCGTGGCGGGAGCGGCCAGTTTCGCGGCGATGTCACCGTCAAGCTGCGTGGTCAGTTCGGCGACTGTCGGGTGGTCGAACAGCAGCGTCTTCCGCAGTGCCCCGAACCGCTTTTCCAGCGCGTCCACGACGCGCAGCATGTCGAACGAGCTGAAACCGTTGTCGGTGAACGAGATGGCCGGGTCGAACTCGCGCCCCAGCTCGTCGGCGATGAACCGGTGGACCAGCTCCACCGGATTCCCGCTCAGCGCCACAACCCGGGTGTCCACCGCGTCGACCGAGTTATCGGCGTCGACTGTGGCGACGAAGGCGGCGAGTTGGTCGATGGTGTCGTACTCGTACAGCTCCGACGCCTTGAGGTCGGTGCCCAGCGCGGTGTTGAGCAGGCGGGCGAAGTCCATCCGGAAGATGGAGTCCAGGCCAAGCTCGATGAACGACGAGTCGTCGGCGATCTCCTCGGCGGGCAGTGCCAGGATCTCGGCGAGCTTGTCCCGCAGGAGTTCCCGAACCGCCGGACTCCCCCCGGACACAGCCGGTGGCTCCGGGATCGGCGACGGCGAGACACCCGCTGTCGGGGCCGGTGTTTGCGCGACCGGCCGCGGTGCCCGCGCGGCAGGCGGCTGGGTGCTCTTGCCTGCCGGGGTGCTCAGCACGATCTTGGGTCCTCGGGGGCGGGGGCTGGGCATCGCGCGTCCTCCGGTGGGCTGCTGTGGTGTGCTTTCCGCTGGTGGGGTCGGGGTCTCGAACCAGTGCCGGGTCGGGGCGAAGGGCACCGGGGGCAACGGAACCCGGCCGGGGTTGTGGTCGGACCACCGCTGGCGCCAGGGGATTTCCGCGCCCGCGACCCACTGGCGCGCCAGGTCTTCCTCGCTCTCCTGGCCGGTCGCCGGTGTCGCGCCACGCATTGCCGTGCCGCGGACGCCGTCCAGGGCGCGCAGGCGCGTGATCAGCACGGCTCGGTCATCGGTCAGGATGACGAGGCGTTCCGGGCGCGGGGAACGGCCGGTTTGCAGGGTGTGGGCGACGGCGGCGAGGGAGTCGTCCGGGTTGTCCTCCAGGTGCCGGGCCACGGCCGCGGCGTAAGCGGCCAGGGATTCCGCGTCGGGGGCGGACAACGGGAACAGGTGGCGCCGGGTGTCGGCGGACGCCTGCCGGGCGACGGCATTTTCCAGTACCAGATGGGCATTCGTCCCGCCGAAGCCGAACGAGCTCACCCCGGCCCGCAGCACCGGCGCACCCTCGTCCAGCACGGGAGTCCACGGACGGCGGCGGTCGTTGACCGCGATCGGGGTGGAATCCAGCCGCAGGAACGGATTCGGCTCGCGGTAGTGCAGCGTGGCGGGGAGTTCGCGGTGCCGCATGGCCAAGACGACCTTGAGCACGCCCGCGATGCCCGCCGCCGCCTCCAGGTGCCCGATGTTGGTCTTCACCGTGCCGAGCGCGATGTGCGGGCGGTCCGGCAGGGGCCGTCCCCGGTCCGCGTACAGGGTTGTGAACGCCTTTTTCAGGCCCTCGGCCTCGATCGGGTCGCCAAGCCGGGTGCCGGTGCCGTGGGCCTCGATGTAGGTCACGGTGTCCGGGTCGACGCCCGCGTCCCGGTGGGCGCGGACCAGGACTCGGGCCTGCGCCTCGGGGTTGGGCGCGGTCAGCGAGGTGCCGCGACCGCCGTGGTTGACGGCGCTGCCGCGCACGACCGCGTACACGTGGTCCCCGTCGGCCACGGCGGCGTCCAGCGGCTTGAGCAGCACCGCACCCGCGCCCTCGCCGCGCACGTAACCGTCCGCGCCCGCGTCGAACGTCTTGCATTTGCCGTCCGGCGAAAGCATTCCGGACTTGGTGAACGCGACCAGCAGCCCCGGGCTGAGGATCACGTTCACCCCGCCCGCGATGGCCTGCGCGCACTCCCCCGCCTGGATCGACCGCACGGCCCGGTGAATCGCCACCAGCGACGACGAGCACGCGGTGTCCGCGGTCTCACTGGGGCCGCGCAGGTCGAGCAGATACGACACCCGGTTCGCCAGCACCGAGTGCGCGATCCCGGTGGCGGTGTGCGCCTGCACCTCGACGCCGTGCTCCTTGAGCAGTTCGTCGTAGTCGGTGGTGGCGACCCCCGCGAACACACCGGTCTCGCTGCCCGCGAGATCGGACGGCCGGTACCCCGCGTCCTCGACGGCCCGCCACGCGGTCTGCAAAAACAGCCGCTGCTGCGGGTCCATCACCGCCGCTTCCTTCGGCGAGATCCCGAACAGCTTCGCGTCGAACCGGTCGATGCCGTCCAGGAAGCCGCCCCGCGCGTCCCGGCTTTCCGGATCGGCCAGCAGATCCGCGCGATCCTCGGGGACTCCCCGAACCAGGTCCTCTCCCGCCGCGACGCGCTCCCAGAACTCATGCACGTCCGCCGAACCCGGCATTACCCCGGCGATCCCCACAATGGCCACCCGCCGCGGCTCCGGCGCTAGCCCAACCGGGTTGGCCTGCTCAGCAACCGCGACCGATTCACCCGACTCCGCTTGGCAGGCCTGCTCCGCCGACTCGCCCGGCCCGGCTCGCTCAGCCAGCACAACCGGTCTGGCCCGCTCAGCCACCTCCACCGGTTCAGGCCGGTCAGCCGCCTCTGCCGGACCTGCCTGCTCGGCCAGCCCAGCCGGGGCTGCCTGCGGCACCACATCCACCGCTCCGGTAGGCGCCAGCTCGGCCGCGTGGTGCTCCCACAGGTAATCCGCGAACGACACCAGGTCCGGGCACTCGAACAGCACCGTGGGCAACAGGTCCAGCCCGAACCGCTCGTTGACCCGGTTCACCAGTTCGGTCAGGGTGATCGAGTCGAACCCCAGTTCCAGCAGCTCCGCGCGAACGTCCACATCGGACTCGTCCACCAGCAAGAAAGCCGACGCGAATCCTCGCAGCTCCCGCTCCAGCGCCGCCCGGTCCGCCCGAACCGGTGTGACCGGGGCCATCGGAGCCGGTGCGGGCGCGCGCACCGGCCCCTCCACCACGACCAGGGACGGCTCGTCCGAGGCCAGGCCGCGCACGAACGCCTCGAAGCCCGCGCGGGTGCTCAGCGGCACCATGTCCCACACCCGGGCGAACAGCGTCACCGTCGCCTCGTCCACGGTCATGCCGCCCTCGGCCCACAGCGGCCAGCCGATCGACAGCGTGCGGCCGGGGCCGGTGCGGCGCGCGGCGAAGGCGTTGAGGAAAGCGTTGGCGTACGCGTAATCAGCCTGTCCAGGATTGCCCGCTTCCCCCGATACCGAGGAAAACACCACGAAGAAGTCCAGCGGCTCGCCGCGAGTGGCCTCGTCGAGGGCGCGGGTACCCGCGACCTTGGGCGCCAGCACGGCCGCCACCTGCTCTTCTGTCTTCACGACCGCCCGCGCGTCCCGGGTCACCCCGGCCGCGTGGATCACGCCGTGCAGCGGCCCCACCGCGCGCACCACTTCGGTGACCTGGCCTGGGTCAGCCAGGTCGACTCGGCGGTAGGACACTCGCTCTCCCAGCCCGGCAACGCGAGCGGCTGTGCCGGAGTCCAGTTCGGACCTGCCGACCAGCACCACGGCGCCCGCCCCGCGTTCGGCGAGGAACGCCGCGAAATGCAGACCGAGCGCCCCCGCGCCGCCGGTGATCAGGTACGTGCCGTCCGCGCGCACGGTCGGCGCGGCCACCTCCGGCGGCTCGAACCGGGCCAGAGACTTGGTTTCGCGCACCCCGTCGACATACCGGGCCTCGGCCGCGCCCGCCCGCAGCGCGCGCAACTCGTCCATCACCCGGTCCGCCAGTCGATCGGACACGCGCACCTGGACCCCGGCGAACCGGCTGTGCTCCAAGGCCAGCGTGCGCAGTGTCCCGGCCACCGCGACCTGCTCCGGCTCATCCGCGGCGGACACCGCCACCACGCGCAGGGCAGCACCCCGGTCACGTTCCAGCACCGCCGCGCTCAGCCACAGCACCGGCTCCAGGCAGTCGCCCACGGCGACAATGGCGTCCGGCACCCGCCCCCTGGCCACCAGCGCGGCGACCTGCTCGCGGTAGCGCGCCCGGTCCCCGGATTCCACCACCACGACCTCGGTCTCCGGGTATCGGTCCGCCAACTCGGCCCGCAGCCCCGGATCGCCCGCGACGAGCAGTGTCCGCGGCTCGGCGACGGCTTCCTCGACCAACGGCGAAACAGTCCACATCGGACGCGAATAGCGAACCTCGGTCTGCTCGGTCCGGCGCGGAGCGATCTCCACCCCCGCCAACGCCTGCGCGACCCGGCCGGTCTCGTCCGTCAGCGCCACGTCGAAGCGCCGATGCCCGTTGATCCGCCCAGGCGGGGTCGTTTCCCGCACGCGCGCCCAGCACCGGCACGGCAGCGCGGCCGTCACGGTCACCGCGCTCAGCCCGACCGGCAGGTAACCGGTCGACCCCGAACACAGCGACGACAGGGTTTGCAGCGCGCCGTCGAGCAGGGACGGGTCAAGCACATGCCCGGACAGCGTGGTCTCCAACTCGGCCAGCGCCTCGCCGCGCCCGACCCGCAGCGACCGCACCACCCGCAGCGCCGGGCCGTAGTCGAGCCCGGTCCGGCTGAACGCTTCATAGAACGAGCTGACCGAAACCTCACGGTCACAGCGCGCGATTGCCGCCGCTATGTCCACATCAGACTGTGCGGCACCACCCGAGCTGATCACGCCCCGGGCGAACGTTGTCCCGCCGTCGTGCACCGTGAACGCCGTGCCCGCAACCGACACCTCGACCCGCGACGAACCGGAGTCCAGGTTGACCGGCGCGACCCACCGCACGTCCGCGACCCGCAGCGGCGCAGGCACGCCACTGGCGAGCCGGGCGATCTCCAGCAGCGCGACCCCCGGCACCCACCGCTCACCCGCGAGCACATGGTCGGCCGCGACCGCCAGCAGCGGGTGCGTCCCGTCGAACTCCGGCACGGCCGTGGCCACGGTCGGTGAGGCGGGGGCGAGGTGGCGCGGGTCGTCGGTGATCCAGTGCCTGCGCCGCTCGAACACCGACGTCGGGAAGTACACCCGGCGCGGCGACTGGCCGGTCCAGCGCTCCCGCCAGTCGATCCGGGCCCCACCCACCCAGGCTTCCTCGGCGGGCGCCGCGATCCCGGACCGGGCGAACTCGGCAAGCCGGTTCCCAAGCTCCTCTTTGGACACCACGACGAAGGCCACCCGGCGCGGCTGCGCGCGCCTGCCCACCTGGCTGGTGAAAGCCAGGTCCCGCAGGGTAGCCGAAGTCGTCGGCAGGAACTCGGCCACGCGAGCGGCGTGCTCCCGGAGCGCGGCCTCGGTGCGCGCCGACAACACGAACGTCCGCGCCACCCCCAGCTGGTCGGGCTCGAACGGCGCGCCCGCGTGCTCTTCGAGGATGACGTGCGCGTTCGCTCCGCCCGCGCCGAACGAGCTCATGCCCGCCCGCCGTGGACCGTTGGACACCCAGGCCGCCGCGGTGGTCTGCGGTCGGAACCGCGACTCGCCGAGGTCGATCTTCGGGTTGAGGGAGTCCAGGTTGATGGTCGGCGCCAGGGCGCGGTGCCGGAGCTGGAGCAGCAGCTTGGTGAGTCCGGCGATCCCGGCGGCGCCTTCCAGATGCCCGATGTTCGACTTCACCGAGCCGACCGCGATCGGCCCGCCGGTCCCATAGGCCTTGGACAGCGCGGTCAGTTCGATCGGGTCGCCCAGGGCCGTGCCGGTTCCGTGCGCCTCGACGTAGGTGATCGTCGCGGGGTCGACACCTGACCGGTCGAGCGCGTCGGTGATGAGCGCTGCCTGGGCGTTGGGGTTGGGCACGGTGTACCCGCTGGTCTTCCCGCCTGCGTTGAGCGAACTGCCCTTGAGCACGGCCCACACGGTGTCCCCGTCAGCGATGGCGTCAGCCAGTGGCTTGAGCAGGACCGCGCCGACACCTTCGCCGGGCACGAAACCGTCGGCGCCCGCGTCGAACACCCGGCAGCCGTCGCCGGAGGCCAGCATGTTCCGCGCGCACAGCGCCGCGAAGTGCGCGGGGTGGGTGATCAGGTTGACCCCGCCCGCGATGGCCATCCGGCATTCCCCGCGCCGCAGGCTTTCCGCGGCGAGGTGCAGCGCGGTCAGCGACGACGAGCACGCCGAGTCGACGGCGAAACTGGGGCCGGTGAAGTCGAAGACGTAGGACACGCGGTTGGCCACGGACCAGTAGGCGGAGTGGCCGGTGGCGAACTCGCCGCGCGGCCAGTCCTCGGCCGCGGCGAGCAGGCCGTATCCGCCGTACATCAGGCCCGCGAACACACCCGTTGCAGGCTCCCGCGAGGCGTCACCGAGATAGCCGGTTCCCTCCAGCAGTTCCCAGCAGGTCTCCAGGAACAGCCGCTCCTGTGGGTCGATGTGCGCGGCGTCCCGCGGGAGGATGCCGAACAGCCCGGCGTCGAAGTCCTCGATGCCGTCGAGGAAGCCGCCCCAGCGGCTGTAGGCGGTGTTGGCATGGGTTCGGTCGGGGTCGAAGTGCTCGCGCCAGTCCCAGCGCAAGACGGGAATCTCGGTGATGCCGCTGCGCCCCTCGGACAGGTTGCGCCAGAACGTGTCCAGGTCCGGCGAGCCGGGATAGCGGCCGGTCACGCCGATGATCGCTATGTCCTCAGTGGACTTTGCTTCCTTCTTGGGGGTGTCGGCCTCCGGCAGCTTCTCGGCCACCAGCAGGCACTGCTCCAGCTCGTCCGGTGCGGTGCCGGGGTAGCCGTCGGTGCGCACGACCCGGAACCCGGCGTCGGCCAGCACTTCGCGCCACCGCGCGGGGCTCAGCAGCGGGGCGTGCTCGACGCGGGTGTCGTCGGTGTAGCGCCACCAGCCGCCGGTCTGCCCGAAGGTGAGGGTGAGGAAGTCCGAGCGCCTAGTGACCTCGTTGATCAGCACGGTTCCGCCGGGCCGCAGCATTTTCGCGATGTTGGCCAGCGTCGCCCGAATGTCCTTGGTGGCGTGCAGGACATGGGTGCCGAACGCCACGTCGTAGCCGCCTGCCTCGAAACCGTGGACGACCGGGTCGTCTTCGACGTCGAGCAACCGGAACCGCATGAACGGGTTGTCCGGGCCGTAGGCGCGCTCGCCGAGCCGCAGGAACGACGGCGAGATATCGGTGTAATGGTACTCGACGTCCGCGCCGCTTTCCCGCAGGGCGGGCAGCACGAACACCGAACTGGCCCCGGTTCCCGCGCCGATCTCGACCACCCGCGTCATGCCGGGCGTCCGGGTCGCGTGCGCGACGACCCCGGCGGCGAGCAGGCCGTTGTAGTAGTCGGACACGGCCTGGCCGCGGTAGATCGCCTCGACCAGCTCCGCGGAACCCTTGGGGAACAGCACGTCCATGGCGTTGCGCCTGCCGTCGAGCACTTCGGCGAGCGCGTCGACGCAGGTGCGCAGCAGCCGGATGTGCCCGGCCAGCTCAGGGAACTCGGCGAGGAAGCCGTCCACGTCGACCGACCCGGGCGTGCCGTCGAGCAGGGTGAACGTGTCGCCATCCGCGGTGGCGTGACCGTCTTGGACGAGCATGGCCAGCACGGCGCGGAACAGCCGGTGGTAGTCGGCGCGGACGCCGAGCGTGCGGATCAGCTCGGTCACCGCGACCGGCCTGCCGACCTCGGGCCGCCCGGTCCACTGGGCGAACGCCTGCCGGAACAGCGCGCGGGACAGCCCTTCCAGCCGGGTGTAACCGGTCCGGGAGTGCCCCAGATCACCGGCTGGTAGCGAGACAGTCACGGGCGGCGAGGAAACCTCAGCGGGAACGGCCGGTTTCCCCACCACGGCCGACAAAGCGTCCGTGTGCGTCTCCACCAGGTGGTCGGCTAACTGTTCGATGGTCAGGTGCTCGAACAGGAGGGTGGACGGCAGGTCGCCGAGGTCCTGCTCGAACCGGTTGATGATGTTCAGGCTCACCAGGGAGTCGACGCCGAAGTTCTCGAAGGTCGCGTACTCGTCCAGCCCGGCCGGGTCGGACTTCAGGACCTCGCCGAAGACCTTCCGCAGATAGGCGCGAACCCCCGCGGTGTCAGCGGGTGCCGTGCTCACCGGCGCGGAAACGACGACCGGCGCGGCCTTCCGCGCGGTCCCGCCCACGACCTCGATGCCCATCAGCGGCAGCCGGTCCCGGTCGCCCTTCATCACCAGGGCTTGCGGCAGCCGGGCGTTGATCACCCGCCGCAGCGCCGCCATGCCGTCGGCCGGTTCGATCGACTCGACGCCGAGCCCGGCGAACACCGCGCGCATCTTGTCGGTCGCGACCGCGCCGACACTGCCCCAGAAACCCCAGTTCACCACCGACACCGGGTACGGCCTGCGCTGCCCGAGCCAGCGCGCGTACGAGTCCTCGAACGCGCTGGCGGCCGCGTAGTTCGCCTGCCCACCGGCCTCCACAAAGGACACAGCGGACGAGAAGATCAGCAGGAAGTCCAGCGGCTCGGCCTCCAGCACCGACGCCAAGGTCGTGCAGCCCGCGACCTTGGGCGCCAGCCCGGCCTCGAACGTCTCGACGTCCATGTTCGCGATCGTGCGGTCGCGCAAGTCGAGCGCCGCGTGCACCGCGCCCTTGATCGAGCCGAACCGCGCGCGGGCCAGGGCGACCGCGCCGCGCAGGGCCGATTCGTCTGCGACGTCGGCGGAGACGTACATCGCCTCGCCACCGAGCGCCGCGATCTCGTCGATCTTGCGCTGGTGGTCAGGGCCGAGCGGGCTTCTGCCGACCCACACCAGCTTCGCGCGGGCGATCCGGGCGAGCAGCCTGCTCAGCGCGAACCCGATGCCGCCCGCGCCGCCGATCAGCAGGTACACCCCGTCGTCGACAAACGGCATGGCGCCCACCGGCGGCGCGAGCCGGGTGGGCTCGAACACCCGGGTCAGCCTGCGGTCGCCGCGCAGCAGCACGACGTCCGGCGTCCCCGGCTCGGCCAGCACCCGGCTCGCCGCGACCGGGACCAAGCCCACGTCCACGCAGCCGACTGTCCACTTGGGGCATTCGGCGGCGATGGCGCGGGCCAGGCCAAGCAGTCCGGCGGCGTGCGGGCGGATCGGCTCGTCCGGGGTGGCGCAGAGCGCGCCGCCGAGGACGATCTTGATGGTGAGCCTGTCCTTGGCCCGGCCGTTGTCCAGGAACCGCTTGACCAGCCGGAACAGCGCGAGCGTGCTGCGGTCACGCTCGGGGGCGACGCCCGGGTCCCCGACGCGGGCGACGAAGTAGACCGTGTCCAGTGGCCCGTCGAGCGGGGTGAAGTCGGGGTCGCCGGTGTCCGGGACGACCACGGTGACCGCGCCGCCCAGTTGGGCCGCGAACGCGCCCGCCTCGGCGGTGTGCACCACGGCGACCCGGCCCGCGGGCGTGGCGGCGACGACCGGGTCCGCGTCGCGGAAGACTGGCACGTAGATGGCGTCCTCCATGGGGTTCCGCTGCTCCCGCAGCGAGAACCCGTGGTACCGAACACACACCTGACCGTCAGCGGAAATCAGCCGCACCATGTACGTGTGGTCCCCATCCGCCCGAACCACGTGCGAGTACGCGGGGATCACACGCGGGTGCAACACATCCACGGAATCGATCGAGAACGGGATCAGCGGCGCGTCGCTTTGCGCCTCCAACGCGGCGACCGTCTGCTGCGCGCCGTCGAGCAGGTTCGGGTGCAGCGCGAAGCCGAGGTCGGTGCCGGGCGGCAGGGTCAGCGTCCCCAGCGCCTCATCAGGGCCGAACGCGATCTCGGTGAGCACCCGGAAAGCCGGGCCGTAGTCGATGCCGGACGCGGCGAAGTCCTCGTAGTGCCGGTGCGCCGGGATGCTTCCCGCGCACCGGGTCCGGATCGCGGCGACGTCAACGGTCTCTTCGTCGGCGTCGAGTCGGCTGATCGTGCCCTGCGCGCTGGGGGCGGCGGGGTCGTCGCCGTAGAGGGTGAAGGACTGGCCGTCGAGGCGCAGCCGCAGGGTGCGGGCTGTGTCGGCCTCGAACAGGCGCAGCCAGCGCACATCCGAAAGCCGCACGCGGTCGATTCCACCGCGCAGCGCGGCTTCCGTCGCCAGGTCGAGGCCGGCCGCGCCGGGAAGCACGTTGTGGCCGCCGATGCGGTGCTCGCCGACGATCCAGTCAGCCGGACTGAGGGTGGCGGTGAAGACGCCGTCGACCGGCTCACCCAGGAACGGGTGGTCCCGTCGCGGCTGCTCCACCCAGTGGCGGTCCCGGGCGAACGGATAGGTGGGCAGCGGAACCCGGTGCCCCTGCTCCGGCCACACCGGGTCTTCGCCATCCACATAGGACTTCGCCCACGTGGGCAGTTCTCGTGTACTGCCCGCCAATTGTTCACGCAGATCGGCCACACTCGTCGCGACGAACGCCGTGCGAACCCGGAAATGGGTGCGGCCCGCGCCGAGAGTGAAGGCCACATCGGCGATGGACAGGTCGTCGGTCAGCGTGTCCCGAAGCCGCGCCAGCAGCTCGGCCAGGGCGGACTCGGTGCGGGCGGACACCGGGATCAGGTATTCGCCCTGCTCCGGCGACCGGTGCGGCCGGGGTGGCTCGGCGACCAGCAGGTGCGCGTTCGTGCCGCTGAATCCGAAGCTGGAAACTGTCGCCAGCCGGGTGCCAGATGGCCCGGGTGTCCACTCGCGACGCACACGCACCACGGCGAACGGGCTGGTGTCCAGGTCGGTCTTGGGGTTGGGCGCGTCGAACGCGGGCGCGGGCGGCAGTTCGCCGTGCCGCAGGGCGAGCAACACCTTGAGCAGGCCCGCGATCCCGGCGGCCATGGTGGTGTGGCCGATGTTGGCCTTCACCGAGCCGATGGCGCAGTAGCCCACGTCGTCGGTGTGGCGGCGGTGGACCTCGGTGAGCGCCTTGACCTCGATCGGATCGCCCAGGGCTGTTCCGGTGCCGTGCGCCTCGACATAGCTGATCTCGCGCGGGTTCACACCCGCGCGGCGGTAGACGTCGGCGACCAGCGCGGCCTGCGACGCGGCGCTCGGGGCCGTGATGCCGTTGGTCTTGCCATCGCCGTTGACCCCGCTGGCCAGCAGCACGCCGTGCACCCGGTCGCCGTCGGCGAGCGCGGCGTCAAGGCGTTTGAGGACAACGACACCGACGCCTTCGCCGAGGACAGTGCCGTCGGCCGAGGCGTCGAACGGCACGCACCGGCCGTTCGGTGAGAGCATCCCGACCTTGCTGCCGCGCACGTGCAGCTGCGGCGTGACCATCAGCGCGACCCCGCCCGCCACGGCCATCGCGCACTCGCCGCGCCGGATCGCGTCGGCTGCCAAGTGCACCGCGACCAGCGACGACGAGCACGCGGTGTCGATGGCCATGGTCGGGCCGTCGAGGTTGAGGAGATAGCCGATCCGGGCGGGCAGAATCGAACTCGTGGTGCCCAGGAAGGCGTGCCCGCTGTCCGCGCGGCCCGCTTCGGCGAGAAGCAGGCTGTAGTCGCCGGGCGCGCAGCCGACGAACACCCCGCAGCTGGTCTTCTCCGCGCGGCCGACGGCGTATCCCGCGTCTTCCAGGCCCGCCCAGGCCTGCTGCAGGAACAGCCGCTGCTGCGGGTCCATCGCCTCGGCCTCCAGCGGCGACAGGTTGAAGAACGCGGCGTCGAACTTGTCCACATCGGACAGCATCGCGGCGGTCCTGCTGTAGGTGCGGCCTTCGGCAAGCCGGTTGGGGTCGAACACGGCCTCGACGTCCCACCGGTCCTTGGGGACGTCCCGGAAACTGTGTCGGCCCGCGGCGAGGTTCGCCCAGAACTGGTCCAGGTTTTCCGCGTCGGGAAAGCGCCCGGACATGCCGATCACCGCGATCGGCGCGTCCCGCGCGGCCGTCTCCCGCACTTCGGTCCTGGCCACGGCCTGGGCCGTGGGGCCAAGGGCGAGGATATGGGTGGCCAACGCATCTATCGTCGGGTGGTCGTACACGGCGACCGAGTCGATCTCGACGCCGAACCGCTCGCCGAGCCCGCGCGCGATCTCGACCGCGCCGACCGACTCCAGGCCCATCTCGTTGAAGCTCTGCCTGCGGTCCAGTTCGTCGCGGCGCAGGTAGAGGCGCGCGCAGACGGCTTCCTCAATGGCGTCGGTGATCCCGGCGCGATCCGTCCCGACGGTCGGCGTCGCGGCGGCCTGCTTCCACTCGCCGATCCAGTAGCGCTCCTCGCGGAACGGGTACGTCGGCAGCGGCAGCCTGCGCCGGGAAACGCCCTGGTAGCAGGCAGTCCACGGCACATCGGCTCCGGCTACCCACAGGTCAGCCAACTCGGCCAGCTCGCCCGCCCGGAACAGCTCGGCCAGCCGCTCCCGTGACGGCCCGTCGCCCGCCGCTCGGCCGGTCCACAGACCAGGCGCCCGCTCGCCCGCCAGGTAGGTCTCCAGCTTGATCCGCAACTCGCGGCTGTCGCGGGCCAGCACGGCGACCCGCTCGGCGAGCATCGGGCGGCCGGTCTGCACGGTGTAGACGATGTCCACGAGGCTCACCGAGGGAGTGGCCGCGCCCGCGTGCGCGGTCAGCTCGGCGATAGTGCTGCTGGGAGCCAGTTCGGCGGCGGTGTCGGGCGCGCGCTCGGCGAGCAGGGCACGCACCCGGTCCAAGCCGACCGCGTCCACACCGAGGTCGGCCAGGGTCTCGGCGACCGCGACCGCGTCCTCCGGCACGCCGAGCACGTCGGCGACCAGCGTGACCAGCGCGGCGACCAGCGCCGGGTCGCCCACGGCATCGCGCTTCTCGATCGCGGCGAACAGGTCCACAAAGGACTCAGTGTAGGCGCGCAGCACGACGCTGTCCCGCGCGGAGAGGACGAACAGGTGCGGACCCGGCGTGTGCTGGGGCGGCGCGGGCGGCGGCGCGCTTTCCAGCACCACATGGGCGTTCGCGCCGCCCGCGCCGAACGCGCTGACGCCCGCGCGCAGCGCCGACTCGCCCGCGACCGGATGCCACGGCGCCCGCGTCCGCTGCACCGCGAACGGCGACGACGCGAAGTCGATGTGCGGGTTGAGGGTGTCCGCGTGCAGCGACGGCACGAGTTCGCGGTGCAGCATCTGCATGACGACCTTGGTGAGGCCCGCGATCCCGGCCGCGCTCTCCAGATGGCCGATGTTGGACTTCACCGACCCGATGGCTCGGCCGCCCGGCGGCAGGTCGCCGAACGCCTGGCGAATGCCCTCGATCTCGATCGGGTCGCCCAGCGAGGTGCCGGTGCCGTGCGCCTCCAGGTAGCCGATTGTGCGCGGGGGAACACCCGAACGCTCCACCGCCGCGCGGATCACCGCGGCCTGCGCGGCCGGGTTGGGCACGGTGTACCCGCTGCCCTTGCCGGTGTGGTTGAGCTCGGTGCCCTTGATGACGCCGAACACGAAGTCGCCGTCGGCAAGTGCTTTCGCCAGCGGCTTCAGCACGACCGCACCCACGCCCTCCCCGGGCACATAGCCGCTGCCGCCCGCACCGAAGCTGCGACACCGCCCGTCGGTGGAGAGGAACTGCCCAGCCGCCAGCTGCAAGTACTTCTGCGGGTGTACCGACACGTTCACCCCGCCCGCGATGGCCATAGTGGACTGTCCGCGCCGCAGGCTCTCCACCGCCAAGTGGATGGCGGTCAGCGACGACGAGCACGCCGTGTCCACCGCCATCGACGGGCCGCCGAGGTCGAGGCAGTACGACACGCGGTTCGCCACAGTGCAGTGCATCGCGGTCGGGTGCACGCCGTCCGCCCGGTCGGCGAGCAGCTGGTAGTGGTTCCACATGACGCCGACGAACACACCGACTGTCTCGCCGTCGATCCCGTCCGGCCGGTAGCCCGCGTTTTCGACCGCCCGCCAGGCGGTCTTGAGAAACAGGCGCTCCTGCGGGTCCATCCGCTCGGCCTCGCGCCGGGAGATGCCGAAGAACGCGGGGTCGAACAGGTCAACACCGTCGAGGAACCCGCCCCAGCGGCTGTATGTGCGGCCTTCGGTTCCCTTCTCAGGGTGGAAGAACTCGGCGTGCGCCCAGCGGTCCCCGGGGATCTCGGCGACGCTGTCGACACCGTCGGCGAGGTTGTGCCAGAACGTGGTCAGGTCAGGAGCCTGCGGGTACTGGCCCGCGATGCCGATGATCGCGATATCGCCGATCGGCGTGGTTTCGACAGGTTCGGGCGCGGCCGGGAACAGGGCTGCGACACGGGCGGGTTCGCCGTAAGACACAACGATCCTGCCGGTGCCACCGAGAGCGCCCCACAGCAGGTCGAGGCCCGTGTCCGTGGGCAGGGGCCAGGTCCCGGTGTCGCGGCCCGCGCGGGCGATGACCTCGTCGCCCACGCGCATTCCGCCCTCGGCCCAGAACGGCCAGCCGACCACAAGGCCCCGGTCGCCGACGAGGTGTTCGGCGTAGGCGTTGCCGTAGGCGTAGTCGCTCTGGCCGATGTTGGCCAGCGTCGCCGACACCGACGAGAAGACGACGAACAAGTCGGCGTCCTCGGTCGCCGCCACCAGGTTCCGGGTGCCCGCGACCTTGGCCGCCAGCACAGCGGCCACACCGGCGTCGCCTTTGCGGAAGTACAGGCCGTCGCGAACCACGCCCGCGCAGTGGAAAACGCCGTCGACGCGGCCGAACATGGCACGGGCCGTCGCCAC
The DNA here is from genome assembly GCF_900101685.1 of Actinokineospora iranica. Taxonomy (GTDB): domain Bacteria; phylum Actinomycetota; class Actinomycetes; order Mycobacteriales; family Pseudonocardiaceae; genus Actinokineospora; species Actinokineospora iranica. Next base: position 77,636 of record NZ_FMZZ01000014.1, on the reverse strand, counting down.
CGCGCCCGTGACCTCGGCGGCGTTCGCCACGTCCGCGCGGACGTACTGGACTCGGGCCCCCAGGGCTTCCCAGTCCGCGATCCGCGCGGCCAGTTCCGCGCTGAGGGAGCTACGGCCGATCAGCAGCAGCCGGGCTTGGACCTCTCGGGCGAGCCGGTCGGCGACCAGCGCGCCGAGCCCGCCCGCGCCGCCGGTGATGACGTAAACCCCATGGTGCTTGGGCTTCCCGGGGACGGTGCGCGCCGGGGCGAAGCGGATCACCTCACGGGTGGCGCGGTAGCGGACCTCGGATTCGTCCTCGGGGTCGGCGAGTTCGGCCAGGATGGCGTCGGCAGAGGTGGTTTCGACGGCGCGGGCCCGCAGAATCGGCGTCTCCGCGGTGACTGTGCGGGCCAACGCGGCCACGGCAGCGTTTTCCGCGCCGCCCGGGTGCGCGAAGACCAGCCGTACCGGTTTTTCCGGTCGTAAGTCCATTATGGACTTCGCTAACCGGGTGAACGCGGAGTAGGCGGCCGGGATGTCGCCGGATGTGGGCTCGGGAGCGACCAAGACGTAATGGCGGGCATGAGAGCCTTCGGGGAGCACGGTGACGTGCTTGCCCAGTTCCGCGGCGAGGGCCGGAGTGCCGCCGACGAGCACGACTTCGGTCGGCGCGTCGCCCCGGGAGATCGCTTGGGGCGCCCACACCGGGGTCACGACCTGCGCGGCGAGGTCGGCGGGCCGCTCGACCCGGGCTTCGACGCGCGTCGGTATCCCGGTCGGCTGATAAGTCTCGTGCAGATGCCTGGCCAACGCGGCGATATCGGAGAACTCGAACAGCAGCGTCGGATACAGCGAGGCGCCGACGTAGGACTCCAGGTCGCGGCTCATACCGAGCATGGCGGTCGAGTCCAAGCCGAGGTTGTAGAACCCGGCCTTGGTGTCCACCGCGGCGGGCTCCACGCCGAGAGCACGGGCGACCATTCCACGCAGATGGGCGATGACGTCGTCCAGTCCCGCGGGCCCGGCGGCGGTCACATCGTCCAAGAGCCGGGTGATGAGCCCTGGGAAGCGGATGCGCTTGCACGTCAGCTTCCCGAACCGGGCCAGGAACCGGCCGTGCTCGTCGACGATGGTGTAGTCGTTGTGCATGACGTCGCCGGACTCGGCGATGGTCTCAACCTGGGGCACCACTGCGAAAACGCGTCCGGTGATGGGCCGGGGAGCGCGGAACTCCCCGACATAGACCGGGATGAACGGGTCGTCGTCTTGCGGCGGCGCCTGCCCGAACGCGGCCAGGGTGGAGGAGTCCAGCTTCGCCGGGTGCAGGTGGAAGGCCGCGTCGGTGGCCGCGGTGGCGGCGTCGAGGCTCAACTCGGCCACCAGGTAATCCGGTCCGATGTGGAGTTCGCCGAAGCACCGCATGGCGTCGCCGTGCCGGATTTCCTCGGCGCGGGCGCGGGCGTACAGCTCGTCCATGTCCAGCACCCGCGCTCCCGCGCGCAGGGCGGCGAGGTCGACCGGGGCAGGCTCTGGCTCGTCGGAGAAGGCGAGCACGGCCTGGAAGTTGTCCCGGTACTCCGACACCGGCTCCCCGTCCCGCAGCCACCGGCTGGCCGCGGTGACCGTCCCGGCCGCGTCGATCCGCACCCGCACGTCGCGGTCGTGGCCGTCGGTGGTGACCATGGCCTCGTGGAACAGCACGTCTCGAACGACAGCGCGGGTGGTGTCGACGCCCTGCGCCGCGAGGATGCGGAACACGATGTCGAGGAACGTGACCCCCGGCATCACCGAGACCCCGTGCACCCGGTGGTTCTGCATCACGAAGTCGGAGTGCGCGAGCACCAGGTGGCACTCGACCGGAGCGAGACCTGTCGACATGGCTATCCCTCGGATCGCGAGTGGGCGGGGGTGAACTTCAGATCGAGAATCGACGCGCCGAACACCGGGGCAGCGGGCGGCGGAACCACCGTGGCGGGCGACGGCACGGCCGCGGGCGGCTTCGCCACCGTGGCCGCGGTTTCGGTTCCGGCGGTCCGGTCGATCCAGTGCCGCTTGCGGTGGAACACGGGCGCGGGCAACGGCTCCCGGCCCGGCGCGCCGGTGTGCTCGGCGACGATCAGATGGGCATTGGTGCCGCCCAGTCCGAACGCGCTCACGCCTGCCGCGCGGACCCCATCGGTGTCCCACGGTCGCAGGGTCGTGTTCGGGGTGAACGGCGACGCGGCGAAGTCGAAGCGCGGGTTGGGGGTCTCGCAGAACAGCGTCGGCGGCAGCTGCCGGTGCTTGAGCGCGAGCACCACCTTGAGCAGGCCCGCCATGCCCGCCGCAGACAGCAGGTGCCCGACATTGGACTTGACGCTGCCGATCGCGCAGAACCCACTGTCCTCTGTGGTCTCGCGGTAGACATCGGTGAGCGCGCGCACCTCGATCGGGTCGCCGATCATGGTCCCGGTGCCGTGCGCCTCGACCAAGCCGATCTCCCGGGCGGACAAGCCGCTCCGCGCCAACGCCCGTCGCACGACCTTGGCCTGGGCGGACGGGTTCGGCGTGGTCAGACCCATGGTGTGGCCGTCGTTGTTGACCGCGACCGCGCGGATCACCGCGTGCACCCGGTCGCCGTCGGCGAGAGCACGATCGAGGGTCTTGAGCAGCACCACGCCGCAGCCCTCACCGGGGACGAAACCGTTGGCACGCTCGTCGAAGGTGAAACAGCGGCCATCCGGGGACAGCGCCCCGGCCGCGCTGAACTCCAGATAGGGCTGCTCGTCGAGAAGCACGTCCACCCCGCCCGCGACGGCGACTTCGGATTCGCCGTCGAGCAGGCTGCGGCACGCGAGCTGGATGCCGACCAGCGACGACGAGCAGGCGCTGTCCACCACCATGTTCGGGCCGCGGAAGTCGAACTGGTGCGCCACCCTGGCCGCGACGAAGTTCTGGTCGGTGCCCATGCCCGCCGCGCCGCCACGGGCTCCGGTGCGCTCCCGGTAGTTCGACATCCGGGCGCCGACGAACACGCCCACGTCCCGACCCCACAGCTCCTTTTCCGGGTAACCCGCGTCCGCCATGGCCGCCGCGGTGGTCTCCAGGAACAGCCGGATCGCCGGGTCGAGGCAGGTCGCCTCTTCCTCGGTCATGCCGAAGTAGTCGGCGTCGAAGTCCTCGATGCCCTCGACAAACCCGCCCCACTTGCTGATCGAGGCGTGCGGGTACAGCGCGGACTTGTCCCAGCGGGAAGCGGGAACCTCGGACACCGAGCAGCGTTTGGCCGTGAGGTTCGCCCAGAAGGCGTTGGTGTCCGGGGCGTCGGGGAACCGGCAGGCCATGCCCACGACCGCGATCTCCCGCCCGGTGGGGATGGCAGGCCCCGGCTGGGGGGTGACCGGGGCCTGCCTGGTCGGGGCCCTGTCCGCGCCGAGGGCCGCGGACAGGGCGTTCAGGGTGGGGTGGCTCAGCAGTGTGCCGGGCTCCAGCCTGCGGCCGAGGCGCGCCTCGATGCGCTGCATGAGTTCGGCCAGCATGACCGACTCGACGCCCAGTTCCTCGAACAGCGCCGACGGGTCAAGCTCGGCGACGGGGATGCCCAACAGCTCCGAGAACAGAGCGTAGAGCCAGCTTGGCGGCCCGGTCACCGGTTCGGGAACCCGCTCGGGAACCGGCTCGGCCTGGGTGGTGCGCGCGGCGTGGGCGGGGAGCGCCGCGATGTCGACACCCGCGTTCAGCGGACGGGCTGGCACCAGCCGGGAGTGCGGCGACGCCGACGCCACGTCCAGCAGTGCCAGGCCTTCCGCGTCGGTGAGAGAGTCGACGCCCACCGAGGCGCAGCCGTCCGGTTGCGCGGCGCCCATGCCCGCGGCGCGCCAGGTCGGCCAGTTCACCGAGCGGAAGTACGGGCGGCCGGTGCGAACCTGGTGGTCGGCGAACAGGTCAAGGTAGGCGTTGGCGGCCGAGTAGTCGAGCACACCAGACGCCAAGCCGGGAACCACCGCCGACAGCGACGAGAACAGCACAAAGAAGTCAGGCCAGTCCCCTGCGCACAATTCGGCCAAGGTGCGCAGGCCGTCGACCTTGGGGGCCAAGACCGCCGCGAGGTCGTCGTTCTCCTTGTGCACGAAAGACGGCCTGCCCGCCGGGCCGCGACCGGCGCAATGCACGACACCGCCGATCGGGCCCAGCGCACGCGCGCGATCAAGGAACCGCGCGAGCGCTGCCCGGTCGGTCAGCGGTCCAGTGTGGACAATCACCTCGGCGCCCGCCTGCTCCAGGTCCGCGATGTCGGGAGCGACGGGCCGCAGTCCGGCCAGGGCGATCTTGCGTGCCCCGCGCGAGACCAGGTGCCGGGCCACCAACGCTCCGATGCCCCGCGTGCCACCGGTGACCAGGTATGTCCGCGCCGGGTCGATGGACACCGATGCCTGCGCCGGAGTCAGCGGCGCGAGGCGTGGAACCAACCGAACCGCGCCCCGCACCGCGACGTCGCCCTTGCTCTCAGCGGAGAACTCGGCGGCGATCGTCCCGGCGGTCAGCTCGTCCACGTCCAGCACCGCCGCCGCGACCCGGGGGTACTCCGCGCCGAGCATCCGCACGAACCCGGCCACCACACCGCCCGCCAGACTCGGCGCGGGTCCCGCAGGCCCGAGAAGCCCCCGAGTTACCTGGAGAATCCGCAAGTCCCGACCCCGGGCGCGGCTCACCAGCGACCGCAGTGCGGCCAGGCGCGGCTCCCACGGGCGCTCCGCCCCATCCAGGTCGGTCAGGTCGAGGACGCCATCGGCTTCCGGAATCGGCTGCCCTTCCGCGACGGGCCGCGCGCCGAGCAGGTCGCCGACTTGGCGAGCCAGCGCGGCGGTCGCGGCGGTGTGCAGGACGACAGCCTGGCCGGTGAACGTGCGTGCGCCGAAGTCAGCTGGTGTCCACACCGGAACGTGCAGCGGCACGGTCAGGCTCGTGGGTTCGGGCAGCCAGTAGCGCTTGCGGTCGAACGGGTACGAGGGCAGGCCGGTGATCCGCGCCGGGCTCGCGTGCAGGGTCGCCCAGTCGACGCGTCCGCCGCCGACCCAATGGTCGGCGAGCCCGCGCAGCTCGTGCTCATCCGGCGGAGTGGTCCCCGCGGCCGCGAGTGCGCCGGGAGGCGCGGTGGCGCCGGGAGTGCGGCCGGTCACCACGGCCGACGGCTGCCCGGCCAGGTGGCGGTCGAGTTCGGCGAGCAGGTGGCCGTGGTCGCGGGCCACCACCGCCAGCCGCTCCCGCAGCGGTTCCCGGCCGATCTGGAGCGTGTGCGCGATATCCGCCAGCGCGGGCAGGCCGGACGCGGTCCGCTCACCCGCGTACGTGGCGATCAGGTACGCGCCGATGTCCTGCGGCGAGGTGGAACCGTTGCCCGGCAATGCCGCCGGGACTTCGCCGTTGGCGATACGCCGCAACTGCCCCAGCAGCGCGTCGTAGTCGACCGGCGCGGCCGGGGCATCCGAGTCACGCAGGAACCCGGCCAGCCGTCCTGCCACGGCCCGCAGTGCCTCCGCGTCCCTGGCCGAGAGCACGATCAACTGCGGACCGCCCACAGTGGACTGTCTCGGCGCGGCGACGAACTCCTCGACCACGACATGGGCGTTCGCGCCGCCCGCGCCGAACGAGCTCACGCCCGCCCTCCTGGGCAACGGTGTGCCGTCCGCGCCACGCGCCGCCTGCCAAGCCTCCGCCCGGGTCTGCACGCGGAACGGCGAGGAAGCCCAGTCGATGTTGGGGTTCGGCTCGTCGGCGTGCAGGGACGGGACCAGGGTGCGGTGGCGCAACTGCAAGATCACCTTGGTGAGCGCCGCGATGCCCGCCGCGGCCTCGGGGTGGCCGATGTTGGACTTCACCGACCCGATCGCGCAGGCCCCCGGCGCCAGCGTGGTCCCGGCGAACGCCCGGGTCAACCCGTTGACCTCCACCGGGTCGCCGAGTTCGGTGCCGGTGCCGTGCGCCTCCAGGTAGCCGATGGTGGCCGGGTCGACGCCAGCGCGGCGCAGCGCGTCGAGCACCAGCGCGCCCTGGGCGACCGGGTTGGGGACCATGTAGCCGTTGGTCTTGCCGCCGTGGTTGATCGCGGTGCCCTTGATCACCGCGTGCACCCGGTCGCCGTCGGCGACCGCATGGGCCAGCGGCTTGAGCAGCACCGCGCCGACGCCTTCCGCGGGCACGAACCCGTCGCCGCCCTTGCCGAACGCGCGGCAGCGGTGGTCGGTCGAGCTCATCTTGAGCCGGTCCTGCTGGATGAACTTGTTGGGGTGCAGCGACAGGTTCACCCCGCCCGCCAGCGCGACCGCGCATTCGCCGCGCCGCAGGCTTTCCACCGCCAGGTGCAGCGCGGTCAGCGACGACGAGCACATCGTGTCGACGGCGAGGCTGGGGCCGGTGAGGTCGAGGAAGTACGACACCCGGTTGGCGATGCCCGCGACGGCCGAGCCCGCGTCGGCAGGCGTCCCGGCCTGGGTGCGCTCGACACCGAAGAACGGGTACTCGTTGTACATCACGCCTGCGAAGACGCCGACCTTCGAGTCGTGCCGCTCGGCGAGCCGGGCGCGGGTGTAGCCCGCGTCTTCCAGGGTTTCCCAGGCGATCTGGAGGAACAGCCGCTCCTGCGGGTCCATCAGCTCGGCGTCACGCGGGGTGATGGAGAACAGCAGCGGGTCGAATGTGTCCACATCGGACAGGAACCCACCCCACATCAGGTCGGTCGGCCATCCGGGCCGGGCGCGGTCGGCGGGCAGCGGGGTCACGCAGTCGCGGCCGTCGAGCAGATTGCGCCAGAACGTGTCCAGGTCGTCGGCCTGCGGGTAGCGGCCCGCGATCCCGATCACCGCGATGTCGCCGGGGGCGTCCTGCCACGGCCAGTCGCCCTCGGAGCCGCCCTTGTGGTCGTCGTCCTCTTCCGGGCCGTCCTCGATCAGCGACTCCAGCGCGCCCGCGACCCCGGCGAGGTCGGCGTGCTCGAAGAACAGGGTGCGCGGCACGTCCGAGAACTCGGCCTGGAGCAACGCGTTCACCTTGGCGATGAGCTGCGAGTTCAGGCCGTAGTGCTCCAACGGCACCCGGGGGTGCAGCCGGGCGACGGGAATGCCGGACGCCTCGGAATAAGCGCGCTTGACGAACGCCACGGTGTCTTCGCTGACCTCGCGGGGAAGCGGCGCCACCGCGGGCAGCTCATCCTCGGGCAGCACGGGCTCGATGACGGGCGGTTCTACCTGGGGCGGCTCAGGCTCAGGCAAGCCAGCGTCCAGCCAGTGCCGCTCGGCCGCGAACGGGTACGTGGGCAGGGAAACCCGCGACGAAGGCGGCAGCCAGTAGCGGTGCCACTCCACGTGGTAACCCTCGATCCAGCTCGCCACCGCGTCGTACTTGTCGGCGGGCTCCACCCGGGCGGCGGCCAGCGCGGCGTCGACCTCGGCGGTGAACATCCCCTCAACCGGTCGCCCGGCGAGGTATCCGCGCAGGCACGCCAGCAGCTCAGGGATGTCCGCCGCCGTGAGCGCGAGCCGGTGCGGCAGGTGCGCGCGGCCGGTCTGCAAGGTGTACGCGATCTCGGCGACCGCGGGGGCCGCACCAGAGGCGTGCCGGTCGGCCAGGTGCTCGTAGAGGTTGCGGGCGGCCGCTTTCAGCGCGGGCGCGGTCGCCGCGGACAGCAGCACCGGGTACTTCCGGCCCGCGGGTCCCGGCTGTGGCACGCGCGGCTCCGGGCCGCGCACGAGGACGTGCCCATAGGTGCCGGTGGCGCCGACGGCGTTGACCATCGCGCGGACCCTGCCGTCGGCGGCGGACGCGCGCAGCGGCTGCGGCGCGTCGACCAGGGTGACCGGCAAGTCGTGCCAGGCGATGAGGGCGCTGCGCTCGTCGGCGGCCAGGGTCGGCGCGATCTGCCCGTGTTCCAGTTGCAGCAACACCTTGATGAGCTGCGACAGCCCGGACGCGGCCTCCAGGTGCCCGATGTTGGGCTTCACCGTGCCGACCGGAACCGGTCGCGGCGCGTCGGCGAACACCGCGCCCAGCGCTTCCAGCTCGGCCGCGTCGGCGACGCTCGCGCCCGCGGCGGCGCACTCCACATAGTCCACTTCGGACGGCTCGCGGCCTGCCTCGGCCAGCGCCCGCGCCATCGACTCGGCCAGCGCGTCCGCGTTCGGCGCGCCGAACCGGCTCGACCGGCCGGAGTGCCCGATCCAGGTGCCCTCGATGATCCCGCGCACCACGTCGTGCTCGGCGACCGCGGCGGCGGCGGGCCGCAGCACGATGACCCCGCAGCCCTCGCCGGGCGCCCACCCGGAGGCCGTGTTGTCGAAGGCGGACTGGCCGCCGGACGTGGTGACCAGCCCCAGGTCGTCGAGCAGTCGCAGGTGGTACGGGTGCGCCAACAGGTTCGCCGCGCCGACCACGGCCGCGTCGCACTCGCCGCGCCGCAGGCTTTCCACGGCCAGGTGCAGCGCCGCCAACGACGACGAGCACGAGGTGTCGACCGCGATGCTCGGGCCGCGGAAGTCGAAGAAGTACGAGATGCGGTTCGCGATGTCCGACGCGGTCGCCGAGACCGTCGCCGCCGCCCCACGCTGCCACGCCTCCGCGCCGACCTGCCGGTAGTCCTGCCACATGGAGCCGATGAACACGCCGACCCGGCCGGACTGGCGGCTCAGCGAGTCCGCGGTGTGCCCGGCGTTCTCCAGCGCTTCCCACACGGTTTGCAGCAGCAGGCGCGCCTGCGGGTCAAGCGTTCTCGCCTCGTCCGGGGAGGTGTGGAACAGCAGCGCGTCGAAGGAGTCGATCGCGTCGAGGAACCCGCCGGTGAGGCCGGTCTCGCCACCGGGACTGAGCGCTGCGCGGCGACCGGCGGGCACCGGGCCGGTGGAACGCCTGCCGGAGCGCAGGTTCTGCCAGAACTCGGCCAAGCCGTCTGCGCCCGGGAACCTGCCCGCCATGCCGATGACGGCGACATCCCCGCTGTCGCGCCGGTCGCCGCGCCCGGCGCTCTCGTCCGGCTCGCCGCCCGGGTTCGCCGAGTGCGACTCGAACGGCGGCCGGACCCCGTTGCCGCTCGGCTCGTGCTCGGCCGGGCCGCCGAGGAAGCCGTGCAGGAACACGTGTCCGTCGTCCAGCGCGAAGTCCTCGGTCAGCGACACCGCGCCGATCGGGCACAGCCCGACCCCGGCCGCCGCCTGCCCCATGAGCAGGACCTGCCCGAGATACCCGGCCTCCAGGGTCAGGTACCGCAGACTTTCCTCCTGGTACAGCGGCTCGATCCCGTGCGTCTGGCCGATCAGGTAGACGCCGAACCCGGACGCGTCGTAGACGGGCCGGTTGTAGAAGAAGTGGTGCGACCGGTCGAGTTTCGGCTTCGCGGTGATCAGCCGCAGTTCGTGTCCGGCGGGGTCGTAGTAGTAGACGCCTTCCCCGACTCCTTCGACGGCATTCGGCCGGATGTGCAGATAAACCTGCACGGAGTACGTGTCGCCCGCCGACGGGTAAAGCAGGCGGGTGCGGCCGTCGATCGAGGTTTCCCTGAGCAGGCCCAAGAACCGGCTGAACGCCGCGTACGGCAGCGGTCCGGCGTCGAACTCGCGGCGGCTCGCCCGCCACGCGAAGTGCTCGCGCGGCGGCGCGAGGTCATCGAGCCGGACCACGCGCTCGCCAGGAGCCACGGGCCGACGGTTGCGCTTGGCGCTCTTGAACGCCTTTTGCTGCTCCGGCGAGAACAGGTCGACCGGTTCGGGCTCCGGCTCGGCCGCGACGGCCTCCACCGGGCCGAGCTGGCGAGCGATGGAGGCGACCGTGGGATCGTTGAGCAGGGCCGAGACCGGGACGCGGGTGCCGTAGCGGTCGTGCAGGGCGTTGGAGACCTGGACCATGGTGAACGAGGTCGCCCCCTGGTCCCACAGGTCGGTGGTCGGGTCCACTGTGGGCAGTCCGAGCCGTTCGGCGAAGATCGCCGCGATCTCGCTGATCAACTGCTCGTGCGACGGCCCGGTCCGCTGCTTTTCTGGCTTGGGCCTGTCGGTCACCGGCCACGGCAGCGCGTCCCGGTCCAGCTTTCCGTTCGCCGTCGCGGGGAAGGTGTCCACGAAGCCGACGAAGTTGGGCACCATGTACTCGGGCAGCGTCTGCCCGGCGTACACGCGCAGCTCCCGCACCGACGGCGGCGTGTCCCCGGCCGGGATGACATACGCCACCAGCTTGCGGTCCCCTGAACCGTCGTCGCGGGCCAGGACGACGACCTCGGTCACCGACTCGTGCTGGCGCAGCCGGTGCTCGATCTCGCCCAGTTCCACGCGGAAGCCGCGAATCTTGACCTGGTTGTCGGCCCGGCCGAGGAAGCACAGGTTCCCGTCCGGGAAGTAGCTCGCCCGGTCCCCGGTCATGTACAGCTTCTCGCCCGGGTGGAACGGGTCGTCGATGAACCGCTCCGCGGTGAGGTCAGGCCGGTTCACGTACCCCAGCGACAGGACCACCCCGCCGATGTAGAGATCGCCCTCGACACCGACCGGCACCGGCTCCAGGTTCTCGTCCAGCACGTGGTAGCGGGCGTTGTCGATCGGCTTGCCGTACGGAATGCTGCGCCAGGCCGGCTCGATTTCACCGATACGGAACCAGTTCGACCACACCGTGGCCTCGGTCGCGCCGCCCAGGCTGATCATCTCGGCGTTCGGGAACACCGGGCGCAGCTCGTCCGGCAGGGAAAGCGGCGTGTAGTCACCGGAAAGGAACACCAGCCGCAGATCACGCGTGCCCGGGTGCCCCTGCTTGGCCGCGAGCAGCGGCGCGAGCTGGTTGAGCGTGGTCGGCGCGGAGTTCCAGAATGTGATCGGCTCGGTGAGCAGCAGGTCCAGCAGCAGTTCGGGGTCGCGCTGCTGCGCGGCGTCGGCGATGTAGAGGCAGGCGCCGCAGCCCAACATGCCGAAGATGTCGAACACCGACAGGTCGAAGCCGAGCGAGGTCACACACAGGCCGACGTCAGACGGTCCGAAGTGGAACGTCCGGTAGCACCAGTTCAGCAGGTTGTGCACAGGCCGGTGGGTGACCGCGACGCCCTTGGGCTTCCCGGTGCTGCCCGAGGTGAAGATGATGTACGCGCGGTTGTCCACGCTCGCGGTGGGAACCGGGTTCGTGTCAGCCGATCCCGCGTCCTCCGCGGTGTCCGCGTCGACCTCGATCACCTCGATCGACGCGGCGACCGGCCAGCGCGCGGTGTCGGTCGTCGTCAGGACGATCGAGCAGCGCGCCTCGGCCAGCATCACCGCCGCGCGCTCGGCGGGCAGGCCGGGCTCGACGGGAAGATACAGCCCGTCCGCCTTGAGGATGCCCAGGACGGCGGCGATCATCTCCGGTCCGCGGCGCATTCCGATACCCACCACGGTCTCCGGTCCGACCCCACGCCGCTTGAGCCGCCAGGCGATCGCGTTCGCCTGCCGGTTCAGCTCGCCGTAGGTCATCGTGCCGCCTGGCCATCGCAGGGCGACCGCTTCCGGGGTCAGCGTGGCGTGCCGCTCGAACGCCAAGTGGATCGGCCCGGCGCAGGGAAAGTCGCGGGCCGTGGCGTTCCACTCCACGAGGATCTTGTGCCGCTCGTCGCCGCCCCCGGTCCAGGCCGCGTCGTCGTCCTCCAACGCCCGCACCAGGCGGGTGAACTCGGCGAACATCGCCGCCACCGCGCCATCGGGAAAGTCGGCTTCCACCACGTCCCAACAGAAGCGGAACCCGTCGGCGTCCAGTTCGCCGATGCAGTCCAGCGACACGTCCGGCGTGTAAGTCATCCACTCGCCCGCCCGAGCGCCCGTGGGAAGCGGTTCGTGCCGGAACATGCTCGTGTACACGACCGGGAACGCGTACGTGCCGGTGCGCCGCTCCCGGTTGACGATCTTGCGCAGCTCCGCCAGCCCACTGACCGCGTCCGCGCGGGCGTCGGCGTCCAGCTCGGCCTGATACGCCTGCGCCGCAGCGACCACGGAGCGGTCGGCGGGCCCCCGGCGGACCCAGCTCAGGCTGGTCAGCTCCGCGGGCCGGAACCGCTGCTGCGCCTCGGGGAACCGCACCACCGACACGCTGAACTCGTCGGTGAACCGAACCGACAGCGCTTTGCCCAGCACGGCGAGCAGCACCGCGTCGGCGGTGACGCCGTGCCGTTCGCACCGCTGCGCGAATCCGGCCCAATCCCGGATCTCGCCGGTGAGCCGAGTGCGCCGCCGCCCGGCCGATGCGCGCGGCTGGGTCGTGATCTCCGGCCCCGGCGGCAAGTCGGCCAACCGCTCCCGCCAATGCCGCTGCCAGTCCAGGAAGTCCGACGCGAGCCGCGCGTGCTCACGCGCCGCCCGCTGCTCCGCGTACGGCGCCTGCGGCCTCGGCTCGGCCGAGGGATCGAGGTAGACTCGTAGCAGCTCGCGGGCGATGAGGTGGATGCTCACCGCGTCGGCCAGCAGCAGGTCGACCGCGAAGTGCACCGTTGCCCCCGCCCGCGACCGGGTGACCCGCAGGTCGAAATGGTGCCACCGGGCCAGCGGGAACGCCGCCCCCACCATCGCGTCTCGGGTGGCGGCGTCAATCGCGCCGTGCTGGTCCACATCGGACACCTCGGTCACCGGCACCCGCCACCGCGAAGCCGTGTCCCGCCGGACCCGGATGCGCCCGTCCCCGGACACCGCGCCGCGCAGCACGTCGTAGGCGCCGATCACGCGCAGCGCCGCGGCTTCCAGCCGGGCGATGTCGAGGTCGCCGTCGAGGTGGAAGCTGGTATGCACCTGGCACCCGTCCCACGCCGTGGCCTCGCCCGCGCGGGCGACGAAGTAGGCCTGCTGCAACTCGTTGAGCCGCCGGACCTCGAACCGCGGCGTGGTCGCCAACTCGCGCAGGTCGTTCACCAGGTCCGCGAACGCCGCGTCGGCCACCCCGGGACCCACCATCGCGTCGGCGACATCCCATTGCAGGTGCAGTTCCCCGTTCTGCTGCCACATCTGGTGGTCGAGCGCCACTCCCGAGGTCTGGCTGACCGCGTAGTCGACCTGTGCGGCGAACCCGCCGTCCGCCCCGTCCGGGATGGCGTCGACCATGCTGGTGAACACCACCGGCAACGACACCTGCCGCCGCACGGCCCGCCGTGCCCGCAACTCGCGCTGCACCGCCACCCCGCAGACCGAGGAGTGCTGCACCGCCTGCCACAGCTGCTTGTGCGTCCGCGCCGCCGCCTCGTCCAACCGCACCCCGGCGGTGGCGTCGGCGAGGAACAACGCGCTGGCCGTGAACGGCCCCACCAGGTTTGCCACCTCACCCGGCAGCCGAACCCGGTTGTTGGTAGTCACCACCAGCGAAAACGGCGCCTGCCCACCATGCCGCGCCAACACTTCCGCGAACAGCGTCAACACCAGCGACGTGGGCGAGACATCCCATGCTCCCGCCAGTTCCCGAATGGCCGCCCACTCCCGAGCGCTGAGCGAGTCCCGAATCGGCCGCCGCGCCACGTCGTCTCGCCCCGGCGCGTCACCGAGCGCCGGGCCGTCCGGCAGGTCACGCAGCAGCTCGACCCAGTAGTCCAGATCGGCCGCGTACCCCGGCGTCTCCTCCTGGGCCGTCAACGCCCCCAAGCAGTCCCGCACGCTGACCGAGGACGTGGGCAGCACATAATCCGGGTCCCGATACAGCGCCGCCCACTGCGTGAGCAGCAACGCCAGCCCGTGCCCATCGGTGATCACCGCGTCCAGGCTGAGGTGGACCCGCCCGCCCCCATCCCCTCGAACGGTCACCTCGACATCGAACAGCGGCCACGCTCCTACCGGGTAAGCCTTGTGCGACAGCCGCTTCCGCACCTCCGCGACATGCCGCTCCTGCTCGACCGCCCCAGTAGAAGCCAGATCGTGCACTTCCAATGTCCACTCAGGACTGCCTTCCGCGACCCGCTGCCGCCCATCCGCGGTGAGCACCACCCGCAACATGTCATGGTGCGCCACCAACCGCGCCCAGGCGTCCCGCAGCCGGTCGACGTCCAGGTCGTCGACCTCGAACTCCCGGTAGAGATGACACCCCACCGCGTCCGGGGTCAACTCGGCCTGCTTCCCCAACACATAAGCCTGCTGAATAGGCGTCAACCCGAACGGCTCACCAGCACTGGCATCATCGGCCCGAACAACAACCCCGGTGGCCCGCGAAACCCCGCCAACAGCCCCGGACCCCAGATGGCCCGCCACCCGCTCCACCAGTTCGGCGAAGTCCGCGCTCCGCCCCACCCAGTCAATGGGAATGTCAACGGAGAACTCGGTCTGCAACGCCAGCCACAACCGCGCCGCCGCCATCGAGTCCAACCCATAGGCCCGCAACGAGGCCCCCAGGTCAGGCGCGACACCAGCCGGAAGCAGCTCGGCCAGCACCCGCACCACAGCCGCCCGAACCCGCTCCCGAACCCCACCGTCCCGAGCCACCGCCCGGCTACCCACAGCCCGACCGCCCGCAGTGCCGTCGCCTGGCGCCATTGCACACTCCCCAAGAGAAGGTCCGTCGCCCACGCGGCACACCCGGGTGCTTTGACCACACAAGCTTTTCCCAAGCCACCTGCCGCACCTCGACGCTACTGACCGCCTCCCGCCCTGCCTGCTCAGCTTTGAGCAGGTCCCCGGTCGCACCTGACCACGATCACGCCCATCGCGCCGTCGACCGCGTGGTCTTCCAAAAGGTGCCCGAGGTGGGGTCCGCGACGCTCGTCGCTTGGTTCAGGCCGAACCCGCCAACCGGGCACGTCGGAAAACGATCAATTCAGCGATCCGCTGGGCGGCGTCCGTGGGAAAGACCCACTGTTCCCCGTCGACAAACGCGATGCGCACGCTCTCCCCTTCGTTCTCGGTGACCACACGCACGGAAGCGATCTCGGTCATCGGTCGGGGCAGTGTGCGGCGTTTGAGCGTGAACGGTGAGCTTCGGTGTGTGTTGATCTCGCCCGCGGCGACGAGCAGAAGGTGCCCGCGGTCCTTTCTGGCCCGAAAAGGCAACTCGATCGGCGAATCGATCAGGTCAGGGCCGTAGGGCACGAGCACCTTGTCCCGCCCGTATTCGCCCAGCGCGTGCAGCGATCCGATGACCACTCCCATCACCGCGACCATCAGCGCGAGGACCCAGGGCCGAAATGGAATCAGCAGCGCGATCATGGGGCCCACCTGCAAGGCGAGCACGGCCCCGGCCATCGCAGCAGCGTACGGCCAGCTTGTGGGTTGGTCGCGGCGGTTGCCGAAGTAGATCGCGCAGACCACCGCCAAGACCGCGGGCACCACCAGCAGCCCGGCGGGCAGGTCGCGTCCAGGGAAGGCAGGCACGGCGGCCCCGAGCGTGAGCAGCGCGGTCGCGCCGATTCCCCAACGCAGCAACAGCAGCACCGGACGGCCCCGGCGGAGGCGGTCCTCGACCGTGGTCGACAGAGGCGCCCGTTCGGCCCTCCGGCTCGCCATCCAGGTCCGCAGCAGGTTGACCACACCCCATCCGGCGAAGATCAGGGCGCACACCGCCTCCAGGTAGACCGCCGCCTGGTCGGTCTCCAGCATCGGCTGCCCGGATTCGGTCCTACCAGGGGTGATGTGGTACCCGCCGAACAGGAGACCGACGACGGTGAAGGCCAAACGTGGCTTCGTCCCAGCGATCACCGGCGAGTTGTCCGGCGCGACCAGTCGCAGGCCCAGCCCAACGAAACCGAGGACGGTCATCGCCCCGGCCGCGATGGCCAACTGGGCGGCGCTGTCATAGGCCTCGCTCGGCCCGAACACCCACATCCAGAAGATCGCCAGCCCACTCGCCAAGACCGCGAGATGCGATGCCAACAGCAGAAGCACGTTCCCCCCAATCACCCCTGTCAAACCACACCGTATGGGACACTGGCCAGCCTAGGGAATCGAAGGGGGGCACATGGTAGACCCTTACGAACTGCTCGACGGCATCGAGGCACGCGTCGCCGCTATGCAGCAGCAGGCCAATGCCGTGCGAGACGAGATGGCAGCCGTCTCAGTCACCGAGCACGGCCGCGGTGGTCAGATCACGGTCACCGTCAACCATATGGGCAATCTGACCGCACTGGAGATCGGGCAGGCTATCCGCTCCGACCCGTCCCTCGCCCAGGATATTATGCGCACCCTGTGGGCCGCCCAGAGCAAACTCGGCGACGCGATGCGCGCGGGCGTCCCTTCCGCACAGGCGACGCCTGAGACGATGGCCGCTATCCAGGACGAGATGACGCGGATGTTTCCTTCGCCGCCGCCGGACGATTTCGTTCGGAACGATACGGCCGAGCGTTTCGAGGACCTTTTCCTCCCGAAGGAGACCATGCCTGCCCCACCATCACCTGTCGCACCCCGCCAGCCGAGACGGCCGAGCGCATCGCCTGACGATGACGACTACTACGAGAGCGGCGACTTCTTCCGCTGACCTGCTAGGGGGAACCATGCCCGACTCCGGCGGCTTTGATGTCAGTCCCGCTGAGATTGAAGCGCACGCCAAGAAGGTCCAAAACACCGCCGATCTGCTCGGCACCGCAGTTGACGCGGCCAAGGGTCGGCTAGGGTACGAGGACTTCGGCTTGTTCGGCGCGCCGTTGGGTCTGGCGTGCAACCTGATCATGGAAAATGCCACCGAGTCGCTGGCCGAGGCTCAGGCGGCGGGAGGGCGGCATTCCGAGGCAGTCGCCGAATGGGCCAACGACCATCGGGTAACCGAGGAGTCGATTACCGCCTTGTTCAAGGGGACGTCGTGACCGAAAACAGCATCGTCGCTGATGCGCGAACTGAGACCACCGCGGCGAAGACACCGGTCAAGGCCGCACTCGAAGGCGCGGGTCTGCTCCAGGATGCCGTCGGTGGAGTCGAAACGATCATCAGCGGTGACTGGGCGGGGGGCCTTGCCGACCTCGCGGCAGGTGCGTTCGACGTCGCTGGGGTGATCCGGGACCCATTCGGCTCGGTACTGAGCATGGGTTTCGGATGGCTGCTGGAATATTTCGGCCCCGCTAAGCAGGTACTGGACTGGCTCACCGGCAACCAGAACAATCTGGAACTGACGGTCAAGACATGGGACCAAATCGGCAAGCAAGTTCAGCAGACCGCCAAGGACCTGACCGACAGCATCCAGGGGCACTGCGCGACCTGGGAGGGTCCGGCCGCCGAGCGGTACCGAGAGTGGGCGCAGGACCAGATCGACACCTACGCCGCGTTGTCCAACATCGCGACTGGGGTATCGGCCGCTGTCGACATCAGCAAGACGATCCTCAACGCCGTGCGTGGATTCGTCCGGGGTTTGATCGCGGACGTCCTAGCCAAGGTCGTCTCGATGCTGTGTCGCTACGTGCCTCCCGCATACCCAGTGGCAATGGCCGCCGAAGGCCTGCCGCTGATTATCGAAAACACCATGAAGATCACCAAGCTGGTCCGACGCTTGGTGGACGCGTTCGGCAAGTTGGGTAAACACCTTGGCAAGCTCGGCGAGTTGTTGACGAAGGCTACCAAGCATCTCAACCGCGGTATCCACGCGGTTGACATCGCTGTCCGGAGGCGTGTCGCGCCAGCTGTGAAGGACCTGCTCACACGGCCCGAACTGTTACAACGAGCAGGCATGGAAGCTCTGAAGGAGGGAATCAAGTACACGGGGCCGCGCATGGCCAACGGCATCATCAACGGGGTCACCAACACTGCCAACCCAAACTCTCAGATTGACTGGGGAGAGACACGGGGTAAACAATCCCAGGACTATCGTGAAACCCGAATTACGCCCACCGAAACCGGAGGAACACGGGTCACGGGTGCATTGTAGAAACAACGGCTGGTCTACACCAGACTGGCGATCACGGTGACGACTTCATTTTACTGTCACTCAGCCCAGCGACAAAGGTGAGAACGCCACGTCCACCATGCTGCCTTCGACGAAGATTCGGTTCCAGGTTCCGCCGCCCTTCTCCGGGGAGATGATCTCGTTCAGGTAGATGCCGCGGGTGGCGTCGTCCATTCGCTGGTGCATGTCGATCAGGTCGTAGTACGCGGACAGCGACTCCATGTGAATCAACCAGTGCATGTGATCCGCCCCACCGAACGCTTCCTCGTACAAGAACGACGAAACCACCCCGGGCAGGCGCGTGTTGATGTCCTCGGTGATCTGCCGGGCGAACATCCGGGCCTCAGCCCGAAACGCGTACTTCGTCACCGCCGACCGGTGGATGATCACGCCCGCGTTGGCCGAGTGCGTCAACTGGTCCGCGGGCACAGTGGTCTGCCCGGCCGCGGGCGGCACCACCAGGTCCGGTTTGGCTGCGTCGATACCGGCGTCGTCCGGTAGGGCCTCGTCTGTGCCGTACATGCCCCAGTGCTGCGGGATCAGCAGGGTCTCGGAAACCGAACCGTCGACATACATCGGGTCGGTTCCCGCGTCGTCGAACGCCGACTCGACCGCCGAATAGTTCCCCAACGACCGCAGGTGCAGCAGCCAGTGCAGCCGATCCCGCCTGCCGAACACCTCTTCGTACACCAGGACCGTGGCGGCTCCCTGGTACTTGACATTGATCCGCTCGGCCAGATCCAGTGCTGCCCGTCGCCCCGTTTTCCGGTGCTGATTGCGCAACTGGGCTGTCCGCTCCACCACCACGCCGCAGTTCGCGGAGTGCAAAAGGGTTTCCGCCGCAACGGAAGTCTGCCTAGCCGCCGTCATCACACGCTCCTGTTCTGGCAGAAACCGGCGAGCACGTCAGCCGCCCCCTGCATCAACCGTTCCGCGATCCGGTCCACGTGCCGCGCCCGCCAGTCCTCCAGGTCCGTTCCCTCCGCGAACCGGTTGAACGCGCCGATCGCGGGACCGCACTGGATCTGGTAGTTGACCCGCTGCTCCGGCACGCCTTCCATGGCCCAGCGCACCGACCGCGCGAAGTACCACTGGAACGCCAACGCCAGCCGCTGTTTGCCGTTCCGCTCGGCCTTCGCGACTTCCTTCTGCCGTCCCCGGCCAAGGTGGTAGGCCCTGGTTTCGGCCCACACCTCGGCGAACGGCCGCTTGAAGTATGTTTCCTCGATACTCGCCCGGGTGCGCTCGTCGATCTCTTCCCACGAGTCATACCGCCGGTAAAGCTGGTAGAGCTTGTTTCCGCGAGCCGCGAACAGTGTGCCCTTCCGCACCACCTGCACCTGGGCGCCGATCTCGAACATGTCCCCGGCTGGCGCGTAGGCGGTGTCTTGGACGTCCAAAGTAGACAGGACGTCCTTCACGGCGGCGGAAGTCCCGCTTTCGGGCGAGCACTGGTTGATCGACCCCGTCATCACGAAGTCCGCCCCCAGCACCAGCACCGCCGCCACCGACTCCGGCGACCCGATCCCGCCCGCGGCCCCGACCCGGATGCGCCGCGGATACCGGTGCTCGGCCATCACCCGGTCCCGCAGCCGGAGCATCGACGGCAGGAGCGTGAGGGCGGCGCCACCATCGGTGTGCCCGCCGGAGTCGGCCTCGACGCAGACATCCTCGCTGACCGGCAGCGTCCGGGCGACCGTGGCCTCCTCATCGGTCAGCTTTCCCTGCTGCCGCAGCCGCTCCACGATCGCGGCGGGCGCGGGAGCCATGAACGCCGCCGCCACCTCGGGCCGGGACACCTTCGCCAGCACCCGGTGCGGCGCGTGGCACGCGCCCGCGGCGTCGATTCGCGAGCCGTGGTAGCGGAAGCGCACGATCGCGGGCGTGATCTGGGTGAACCCCGCCGCCTCGGTGAACCGGACGCCGTGCCGCAGATACAGCTCGACCACGGATTCCTCGAACCCGGGATCGTCCAGCGAGTGCAGCAGGTTCATCCCATACCGGCCGTCTGGGCCAAGGGCGGCCTTGATCGTCGTGATGGCGTCCTCGACCGCGGCGAGGCTCAGCCCGCCCGCGCCGAAGAACCCCATCAGCCCGGCGCGGCCCATCCGGATCACCAAATCGGTCGAGGCGATCCCGCGGAACATGGCCCCAGCGAGGTAGGCGTAGCGGATGCCGTAGTCCCGCCGGAACTCCGCGGAGCCCAGGTCCTCGGCTCGCAGTCCGCTCGCGCGCGGCGCGACCGGTTCCGGTTCGACCGCCTCGGCCGCGGGCAACGGGTCGGTGACCGCCGACTTCCACAGGCCCGCCAACACCCGGCCGGGCCCCAGTTCCTCGATCTCTTCGACCCCGTGGTCGATCAGGTAGCGCATGGACTCCGCCCACCGCACCGGTTTGCGGATCTGCTCGGCCAGCAGCGTGCCGACCTCGCCGGGTCGGTATGGCCGGGCAGTGACGTTGGCGATCACCGGCACGCTCGGGTCGGTGAAGGTGACCTTCCCCAGCACTTCGGCGAACTCGGCGGCGGCTTCGGCCATATAGCGGGAATGGAACGCGGCGCTGACCTTCAACGGCACGCACCGCGCCGCCTTGTCGCGCTCGATGAGGATCGTGGCCGCCCGGATGCCCTCCGGGGGCCCGGACAGCACAACCTGCGTGCGGCTGTTGAGGTTGGCGATGTCGACACCGGTGTCCGCCCCGCCGCCGAGCAGTTCGGCCACCCGGTCGGCGTCGATCCCGACCACCGCGGCCATGCCGCCGCCGTTCGCCCTGGCCATCAGCTCGCCGCGCCTGCGCACCAGGTCGACGCCGGTGGCGAAGTCGAAGCAGCCCGCGGCGAACAGCGCGTCGTACTCGCCGAGACTGTGGCCCGCCAGGTACTTCGGCGCGGGCAGGTCACGGGCTCGCGCCAGGTAGGTCAGCGCGTTGACCACGAACAGGGCGGGCTGGGCGTACTGGGTCTGCCGCAGCCGGTTGTCCGGGTCTTCCAGGCAAAGCTCGACGATGGAGTATCCGAGGATCGCATCGGCCTGCCGGGTCAGCTCGGGATAGCGGTCGAAAAGCCCGGCGCCCATGCCTTTGCGCTGCGAACCCTGACCGGGGAAAACCAACGCGACCATGGTGCTACGCCTCCCAGGGGAACTTCTGGTGGGTCGTGAACTCGGAGATGCGCCGCGCGACGGACTCGTCCGCCATCAGGCGCGCGAACTCGCGCAGCGCCCGGTCCTCGCTGGCGTCCGATGTGGACCATTGGGCACGGCAGTAGCGTTTGACGTCGGCCACCGTCGAGGTGTCGAGCCGCCGCAGCCTGCCGAGCAGCGCCCGCACGGCGGTGTCCAACCGCTCCGTCATCTGGTCGACGAGGTGGAACCGCTCGGCGGCCTCGGCGGTCACGGACTGGGTGGACAGGGTCATCGTGTACGCCTTCTGGAACCCGACGCGCCGGATCAGAAACGGCAGCACGCAGCAGGGCAGCAGCCCCCACAGCGCTTCCGGCAGGCTGAACTGGCTGCGCGGGGTCGCGAAGACGAAGTCGCTCGCGGCGACCAGGCCGACACCGCCGCCAGACGTCCAGCCGTCCACAGTGGACACGATGACTCGGGAACTGAGCGTGAACCTGCGGAGCAGGGTGAGGAAAGCGTCCCCGCCCGCGTCCGCCAGCCCGCCGCCTTCGCCGAGGTGCCCGGTCGCGGCGTCGAAGTCGAGCCCGGAGCAGAACACGCCGTCCGCGCCCTGAAGCCGCACGACGCGGCAGTCCGGGTCGGCCTCGGCGTGGTCGAGGACGGCGGCCAGCTCGGCGAGCAGCGCGCCGCTGATGCCCGCCCGGCCCAGGGTGACCTGGTGGACACCGGACTTCCGCTCGACGGTCAGGGCGGCGGTCACGTCAGAACCCGGTGGTGCGCCCGGACTTGAGCGGAGTCAGCACCAGGTCGTGAATGGTGCCGTCGACGAACGTCTTCTCCCACGAGCCGCCGCCCTTGGCCAGGGCCACCCGGCGCTCGCGGAGAATCCGCTGGTACTCGGAGTCTTCACGGCCCAGCGCGACGAGCTTGCGGTAGTCGTCCAGGGTCTTGAGGTGCAGTGTCCAGTGGATGCGGTCCTGGCGCCCGAAAGTCTCCTCGAACAGGAACACCGACGCCGAGCCGCGCAGGGTGGTGTTGATGTGCGCGGCCCACTCGTAGGCGAACTGCCGGGCTTCCTCACGGAACTCGTACTTGCAGTGCGCGGTGCGCATGATGGTCACGCCCGCGTTCCCGCTGTGCAGCAGCTCGCCCGCCGGGACGCTGGTCTGGTGCGAGGCCGGGTCGGCGAAGTACGACGGGTCGTCATCGTCCTCGTCGTGGTCGCCGACGCCGTGCTGCGGCACGATGACGCGCTCGCTGAAGGTGCCTTCGATGAACATTCGCTCCCAGTTGCCGCCGCCGTCCTCGGCGAGACGGTCGCGTTCGGTGATGTCCTTGAACGTCTTGTCGTGGTCGACCAGCTCCAGGATGACCCGGTAGTCGTTGGGATTCTTGAAGTGCTGCACCCAGTGCACCCGGTCCTGCTGCCCGAACAGCTCCTCGAACACGACGATGGTCGCCTTGCCCGCGAGCGGCTTGTTGAGGAACGCGGCCAGTTCCAGGGCGAACTCACGGCCTTCACGCCGGTGCTCGTAGCGCAGCTGGCCGGAGCGGTGGATGACGAACCCGGAGTTCGACGTGTTGAACGACTCCGGCGCCGGAGCGGCCTGCTCCACGGTCGCGGGCCTCTCGATGATGTCGGTCATTGCCACAGTCCCCTTCTGCCGCGTGTGCTGTGCGCCACCCTCTCCCCGCGCGGCGGCGCGGTCTGCTCAGTACTGCGCAGAGGCCGGACTGCTCGCTGCCTACCGTCGGTATGGAGCTGCTGTCTGGGAAAGGGGTCCAACAGACATGGCGGAGACGAGGCGCGTTCTCGTGTACCCGTTCGGCGAAATCACCGGTCTGGAGGTGGACCCGGTTTTCGCGCAGCTGAGAGAGTCGGAGCCACTGGCCAGAGTGCGGTTACCGTACGAGGGCGAGGGCTGGCTGGTCACCCGCTACGCGGACGTGAAGCTGGTCAATTCCGATCCCCGCTTCACCCGGGCCCATGTCGGCGACGGGATTCCGCGCACCACGCCACTTCCGCGGCGCGGCGACTCGATTCTCGGCATGGACCCGCCCGAGCACACCCGGCTGCGCAAGCTGGTGTCGAAGGCGTTCACCGCGCGCCGGATCGGCAGGCTGCGCCCCAGAATCGAGCGGATAGCCAACGTCCTGCTGGACCGGGTCGAGCGCGACGGCCCGCCCGCGGACCTGATGGACGGGGTCAGCCTGCCGCTGACCATCACCGTGATCTGCGAGCTGCTCGGCGTCCCGTACCACGACCAGGGCAAGTTCCGGCACTGGACGGACGCCGTCATGGCGACCACCGCGTACGACCCGGACGAGGCGCAGCGCTGCGAGATCGCCCTGCGCGGCTACCTGGCGCGCCTGGTCGCCGACCACCGCGAGAACACCTACGACGACCTCTTGGGCCATCTGGTGGGGGCGCGCGACGAGGACGAGAAGCTTTCCGAACAGGAACTCGTGTCCTTCGGCGTGACCCTGCTCATCTCCGGCCACGAGACGACCGCGAACCAGATCGGGAACTTTACCTACGTCCTGCTGACCAACCCGCACATCATCGACGCCCTGCGCGCCGACCGCGCCCTGCTGCCCTCGGCCATCGAGGAGCTGCTGCGGTTCGTGCCCATGGGAAACGGCATCGGCAACGCCCGGATCGCCAAGGAGGACGTGGAACTCAGCGGCGGCGTCGTCCGCGCGGGCGAGGCGGTCTTCGCCGCGGGCGTGAACGCGAACCGCGACCGCCGCGTGTTCACCGACCCGGATCGCCTCGACATCCACCGGGCGGACAACCCGCACCTGGCCTTCGGCCACGGCCCGCACTACTGCCTGGGCGCCCAGCTCGCGCGGATGGAACTCGCCGTGGTCCTCGACGCTCTTCTCGACCGCTTCCCCAGCCTGGCGCTGGCGGTTCCCGCGGCCGAGGTCCCGTGGAAGCAAGGCAGGCTGCTGCGCGGCCCAGAGTCGCTGCCCGTGCAGTGGTGACCGCGCAGTGACAGTCACCCGGAGGACACCATGAGACCAGCACAGCTACCCGACCTCACCGGCCGCACAGTCCTGGTGCTGCACGCCCACCCCGACGACGAGGCCATCTTCACCGGCATCACCATGCGCCGCTTCGCCGACGCGGGTGCCAGGGTGGTCCTGATCTGCGCCACCGACGGCGACCTGGGCGAGGCCCTGATACCCTTGCAACGCCACGAAACCCTGACCGCCCGCCGCCTCCTGGAACTGGAACGCGCCGCCGAGATCCTGGGCGTGTCCCGGCTGGTCCTGTTAGGACACCGAGACTCCGGCCTCCCCGGCTGGCCGCAGAACCGCCACCCCCAGGCGTTGCTGAGAGCCCCCATCGGCGCCACCGCCCGCCGCGTGGCAGACCTGGCGGCGGAGGAGAACGCCGAGATGATCCTGCACTACGACTGGCGCGGCATCTACCGCCACCCAGACCACATCGCCGTCCACCGAATCGGCCGTCAAGCCGCGCGCCTGGCCCGCATCACCAGCTATGAGTCCACTGTAGATAGAACCCACCTGACCAGACTCGGCGAGAACGCCCACCTCGTCCACGCGGCGGCAAGGTCGACCTCGGCCCCCTTCGGCCTGTTCCCCTCCGAGATCACCCTCTCCATCCGCGCCACCTACGCCGAACTGGCCGCCAAACTCGCCGCGATAGTCACCCACGCCAGCCAGATAACCGGAGAAGCGGTAGCCCACGCCGCCTTCCCCGACGCCTACCGCTTCGAGTGGTACCAACGCTTCGGCGAGCCGACGTTCTTCGAGCAACTGGTCCCCACCTACGCCGTGGCGTAAGCCCCGGCACAGGGCTACCAGGTGGATGCCTGGGAGGGTCGGCCAGCCAAACCCTGCCAGGCACCGATCGGGCCGGTAGGCCAGCGCAGCACACCCGCCACACACAAAGCCGCACCCAAAGCTGCCAGGTGCTCAATGGAGACAAGGAGCACACCCGAGCACCTGCCAGGCCGAACCAGCGCTCGCCAAGTGCTCGATGGGGCGGACCAGCAAGCCGGCCCTCCTGCCAACCGGCACCGACGCCCGCCAAGCGCTCGATGGGGTGGAGTAATTTCTTCGGGGGTGAAGGAAGATTCCTGAACTCGCCGTGGTCGTGGGGCCGAAGGCTCCCCACCCGTCTTTCCCCGCGACGGGATCTTCCTTCGTAGGGGCCCCGAAGAAACCACTCCACCCCATCGAGCCAACCCCGCAACCAGCCCCACAGAAGTCAGCCTCACAGCGGAATATTCCCGTGTCTGCCCCGCCGCTCACCGGCCTCGATCAAGGCAGCCGCGATGCGCTTGCGGGTCTCCATCGGCTCGATCACGTCATCCACAGCGCCGATACGCAGAGCGGTGTCCACCCCACCCGCTGAGCGGCGCTGTTCGGCGACCAGTCGGACGCGGACAGCCTCGCGCTCGGATTCCGGGGTAGCGGCGAGCGCCTTGCGGTGCAGCACGTTCACCGCCGCCTCCGCGCCCATCACAGCCACCTCGGCGGTAGGCCACGCGAGGACTGTGTGCGCGCCCATCGACCGGGCGTTCATCGCCAGATACGCGCCGCCGTAAGCCTTGCGGGTGATGATCGTGACCCGGGGAACCGTCGCCTCGGCGAAAGCGTGCAGCAGCTTCGCCCCGCGCCGGACGACGCCGCCCCATTCCTGTCCTACGCCGGGAAGATAGCCGGGCACGTCGACCAAAACGATCAGCGGAATCCCGAAAGCGTCGCACATCCGCACGAACCGCGCGGCCTTCTCCCCGGAAGTCGCGTCCAGGCAACCGCCCAACCGCAGTGGGTTGTTCGCGACCACGCCGACCGTCCGTCCGGAGAAGCGGCCCAGAGTGGTGTTGATGTTCGGCGCCCACCGGGGGTGCAGCTCGATTCCCGGCGCGTCCAACAGCGCGTCCACCAGCGGTTTCACCGGGTACGCCCGGTTGGCCCGCTCCGGCAGGAACCGGCCCAGGTCCACCGACTCGCCCAGCAGCCGGGCGTTCACACACCCCTGTCGACCCAGCAGCGCGGCCAGATTCCGACCGACGCTGATCGCGGATTCGTCGTCCGCTGTGGTCACGTGCACGACGCCGGACTTGCGCCCGTGTGCCTCCGCGCCGCCCAACTGCTCCTGGTCGACCACCTCCCCGGTGACCGACCGCACGACCTCCGGGCCGGTGACGAAAACCCGCCCGTTCCCGCTCATCACCACGACATCGGTCAGCGCGGGGCCATAGGCCGCACCGCCCGCGGCCGGACCGAGCACCACCGAGATCTGCGGCACCCGCCCGGAAGCCTGGACCATGGCGTGGAAGACCTTGCCCACGGCGTCCAGCGCCACCACGCCCTCGGCCAGCCGCGCGCCGCCGGAGTGCCACAGGCCGACCACCGGAACCCCTTGCGCCACGGCGCTTTCGATCGCGTGCACGATGCGCCGACAGCCCTCGGTGCCCATCGCGCCGCCCATGCGGGTCGCGTCGGTGCAGTAGACGAAGACCGGCTCGCCCTCGACCGTGCCGCGGGCGGCGAGCACGCCGCAGTCGTCCTTCGGTTGCAGCAGCCGGAAATGCCCGGGGTCGAGCAGGGTTCGGATTCGGGTGAGTGGGTCACGGGTCACGGCGGCTCCTCTGTCGAAGGGGCGCGGGACATTCACTGTGCGCCGCGCGAACCTCGGCCAGTAGGCAAAACTGCGCAGGTCAGCGCACCTCCAGCAGGTCCGACCAGCGCAGGCCCGCGAGGTCGCCCAGTGGGTGCCCGCGCAGGAAACCGTCGACCAGCGCGGCGACGAGGTCGGGTCGGTCGTGCATCACATAGTGGGTGGCGCCGTCGATCTGGACGTGCCGGGCGTTCGGGAACGCCGCGGCGGACTGCCGGAAACGCTCCGGAGAGGCCACGGTGTCGAACTCCGCGCCCACGAACAGCATCGGCGTCGTCACCGACCCGGCCTCGGCGAGGCTGTCGTGCGCCCAGAAGTCCAGCAGCTGCCGCGCGTAGTTCACCAGCGTCGCCGGGGACCGGAACGGACGTCGCAGATCCTCGGCGAGGGTGCGGTTCGCCAGCGACAGCACGCGTTCGGCGAGCCGGTGCGGGTCGGCCTCGTCGGCTGGGTCGAACTCCTCTTGCAGGCCGAACATGCGCAGCATCGACTTCGCCAGGTGCGGCTGGCCGCCGACCATGCGGCACAGCGCCTCAAGGTTGCGCTCATAGGGCGTGTCCGGGTCTCCGACGCGCCCGCCTGCTCGGAAAGATCCGTTGAGCAGCACCATCGACCGCACCGCGGACGGCCTGCGCCGGGCGAACTCCACCGCCACCTTCGGTCCCGTGCACCAGCCGAGCAGGTCGCACGTGTCGGCGCGTTCGTGGCGCAGCACCTCGACCAGATCGTTCACCTGGTCCGGAAGCAGCACCGACACCGGGGAGTCCGTGCCGCGCGGCTCCCACAGGATCACCCGGTAGCGGTCGGCGAGCCTGTCCACCAGCCGGTACCAGAACCCGGTTCCCTGGCCGAGCGCGTTGAGGATGACCAGCACCGGGCCGTCGGAGCCCGCGACCTCGTAGGTCAGCGGTGCGCCGTGCGCGTCGATGGTGCGCCGCCGCACGCCCATCCTGGTCTCGGCGACGCGCCGGGCGGCCGCGCGGGCCGCGAGGTCTTGGCCGCGCCGCAGCAGACGCAGCAGGTCGGGATTCACCTGGCTTTCCGGTCCGCAGCGGTCGGCGTGGTCGAATGTGGTGCGGGCGCTCAAGAACCCGGTGAACGCGCCCAGCCGGGCCGCGAAAAGCCGGTCGACAGCGGTCAACTCGTCCCGGTCGGCGACGGCCGCGATCGGAATGTCGTACGCCTCACCGATCTGGTCGATCAGCTTCTCCACAGTCAAGTTCGACGGCGCGACCACATGGTGCACCCCGCCCGCCTGCTCGCTGTATCCCAGGCACAGCAACGCTTCCGCCGCCTCGCCGACCTCGATCAGGCCGAGGCTGCCGCCCGCGCGGGCGTGCCAGCGCAGCGGCTGGTGCCCGAAGTACTCCGGCAGCCGCTCGCGCACCTCGCGCACCAGGTCGTGCAGCGTGCCGAACAACGGCGCCGCGCCCTCGCGCGGAACCCCCGCCAGTCCCAGGCTTTCGCCGACCACCAGGCCCGTGCGGAACGTCCGGTGCGCCACCCCCGCCGCTGCGCACGCGCTGACGACTTCCCGCTCCATCGCCGTGTACTGGGCGGACACCTCGTCCCCGAGCCCGTCATCGGCCGCCCACGGCGTCTCCGCCACATGCCCCGCGTCGAGGCCGGCGGCATAAACGGACCCGACCTGGTTCAGTTCGCGGACTCCCAGTGGCCCCAGCTCTTCCAGCAGCCTGCGGGTGCCGACGAGATCGGCCGCGGCGACCTGCTCGCCGCCCACCCACGGCGTTCCCGTCAGGCACCACACTTCCTCGATGCGCCAGCCCTCGGGCAGCGCGCGGGCGAGGCCTTCGCCGTAGGACAGGCAGCGCATCCGGCCGACATCCGCGGCTCCGGACACAGTGGACCGCAGCACGCGCCGCACCGCCGCGACGAGGTCGGCCCCGCTGGGCTGGTCGGCGCCCCAGGGCGCGAACACGACGTAATCGGCGGACGCGGAAAGCCTGCGCGCGGCGAGATGCGCGCCGGTCAGGACGGCTGATCCGGTGATGAGCACGGTTCTAGTCATGGTTTTCAAACCTCCAACGTGCGAAGACCCCCGGACTGTCCGATTCGGACGACTCGGTGGGGGTCGGGTGGCGGATGACGCGCCGGTCCGGCGCCGCCCCGGTGCGCAGGGCGACCGCGAGGATGTGGCGGTCGGTCACCGGCCACTGGGCGAACTGCCAGTGCTCCGGGTCGTCGGCCGGAGCATCGGCTGGGCCGTCGACGCGCAGCCGGATCGGGCCGCTGTCCCAGTCGAAGCCGTGCCGCTCGAACGGGACCGACAGGCCGAGGCCGCGCGCCTTGGTGTAGGCCTCTTTCAGCGTCCAGTACCGGAAAAACCGGGCACGGCGCGCGATATCGGGCAGCCCGGCCAGGCTGGCGAACTCGGCGGGCGTGCAGATGTTGCGCGCCAGCAGGTCGACGTCTGTCTCCCGGTCGACCACCTCGACGTCGATCCCGCAGGCGATGCCCGAGGTGACAACGCAGGCGATGAGCCGGTCGGTGTGCGAGACGTTGAACCGCAGCGGCGGCAGCACGATCGGCCAGCGCACCTCCGGCCGGTCGTGCTCGGTGCGCCCGAGAACCCACTCCTCCGGGTGAATCTCGGGCGCGCACCAGCTCAACGCGGTGCGGGCCAGCGCGTGCGCGGCGAGCGCGGTGTGCCGGTCCCGGTCGAACCGGCGGCGGCGCACGCGGGCGCGCTCGTCATCGGACAGCAGGTCCCGGCACGCCGACACCAGGTCGGACATGGCCAACGTGTGCGGGTCGAGCACCCAGATGTGCGCCTCGTCCGCCCCGATCACCGCGGGCGCGGCCTCGGTCCGGCGCGGTCGGCGCGGTCGGTCTTGCCCCGGGGGAATCGGCATCGCGCCGCCTTCGACGAGTCGGGCACACATTCGCCCCGCCGATGCTGCGCCCCGGCAGGCGCCCGCGCCGCTCAACTTTGAGCGGCCCGGCGATCGCGCGCGGTGAAACCCTGGACTGGCTATGGTGGCGGCCGAAACCTCGAGCCACAGGGAGCCCAACCGTGCCAACCGCGAGAAGCCAGTTCGACCTCGACGTCTGGGAAGAGGCGGACGAGCCCTACCGAGTCACCGAAGGCGCGAAACTGCTGCACGGCAAGTCTTCGCGCCTGTTCGCGGGCGGCGACATCGACGGCCGCGGCCACACTGAGATGATCATGGCGCAGACCACGGAGGAGAAGTCGGCCACCTACGTCGGCATCGAGTACTTCGAGGGCACGGTGCACGGCAAGAAGGGCAGTTTCGTCCTGTCCCACAGCTCCAGCCAGGACCGCGGCGAGCTCAGCTCCCGCTACTTCGTCGTGCCCGGCTCCGCGACCGGTGAGCTGAAAGGGATGCGCGGCACGGCCACCATCACCATCACCCCGGAGAAGGAGCACTTCTTCGAGCTGGAGTACGAACTCCCCGCCTGACCAGCCCCGACCGTCCCGGCCGATGGCGCGGCGGGGCCGTTTCCAGGCCGGTTGAGCGGCCGGTCCGCGGGAGCCCTGCGCTCGCCCGCCAGGCTGGCCTGCGGGATCGCACGCCCGTGGGAACGGCTTGGCGACACCGAGGTCATGGCTTCTCCCGCGGAACAGTCACCGGTTGGAAGACCCGATCCGCTCGCGGCGCTTGCCGCTGTCGGCTGACGTGGCCGGGTCGACGGTGCCGCGGGGTTCTCCGGCG
Source organism: Actinokineospora iranica (assembly GCF_900101685.1). GTDB lineage: Bacteria > Actinomycetota > Actinomycetes > Mycobacteriales > Pseudonocardiaceae > Actinokineospora > Actinokineospora iranica. The sequence goes on along the minus strand of NZ_FMZZ01000014.1, from coordinate 47,376 downwards.
CGGAGGAAGCGACCGGTGCGCCTGCTGCCGTGGATCGGGTGGAACTGCCCTGCGCCGTAAAGGAAGTTGCCCGCGACCAGGGTCGCGGTGACGACGCGGTCGTTGCGGTTGACCATGCGGCTCATGCCGCCGAATGCCTCGGTCGGGGCCTCGCTGTGCTGGTCCACCGACTCGTCGAGGGCTGTGGGGTCGATGACCACGAGGTCTGCCCGGTCGCCTTCGCGGAGGGTGCCCGCGTCGATGCCGTACCACTGGCCGAGTTCGCCGGTGAGGCGGTGCACGGCGCGTTCGACGGTCATGAAGCCGGTGTGGTGCGCGCGGCGCAGCAGCCGCAGCGGGAAGTTGTAGAAGGCCATGTTCCGCAGGTGCGCGCCCGCGTCGGAGAAGCCCATCTGGACTTCGGGAAGCGCGGAGAGCTTGTCCAGCACCTTCGGGCGGTGGTTGGAGATCGTCGTGCGCCAGCGGACTTTCGTGCCGTGTTCCACGACGAGGTCGAGGAAGGCGTCCACCGGGTGCAGGCCGCGCTCGTCGCCGACCTGGCCGAAGGTCTTGCCGACCACTGAGGCGTCCGGGCAGGCGATGATGTGCGCGTCGTAGAAGTCGCGGTGCCAGATCCGGGGTGTCCACTTGCGATCGTATTCGCGCCGGAACCGCCGCCGGTACTCCTTGTCGCGCATCAGCTCGGTGCGGGCCTCGTCTTGCAGGTGCAGGGCGGCGGCGCCGGAGCTGAGCTCCTCGAACACCACCAGGTCGATCCCGTCGGCGAAGATGTCGAACGGGACCGGCAGGTGCTGCCAGCGGAAGTCGGCCCGGCCGAGTGTGTTCGCCAGCCGGGCGATCGGGCCCATGGTGTGGTGCAGCAGCGGGTTCGCCTTGACGTCGGCCGCGGTGAGGAAGCTGGTCTTGAGCGCGGGCCGCACGCCGAAGCCCATGGACGCGGCCAAGTAGAGCGCGAGGCTGAACGGCGTGGTGAGGTTCGGGATCGACTGCAGGACGCGGCCTTCGCGGCGCAGAATCCGGTGCAGTTGGCGGTATTCGCGCCAGGACGCGTAGGTCGAGGGCAGGGTCCGGGACCGGTACCGGTCGCCGTCCAGCTTGTCCCAGGGGTTGCGCATCTCCGACAGGCCGATGAATCCGGCGGACAGCGCGTCGGTGAGCAGGTCCCGCATCCGGCGCAGTTCCGCCGGGCCCGGGTCGACGCGGTCGGTGGAGCGGCCCAGCCCCATCACCGCGGCCCGCAGGTCGGAGTGGCCGAGGAACGCGGTCACGTTCGGGCCCAGCGGCAGCGTTTCGAGCGCGTCGATGTACTCCGCCGCGCTGGACCAGGTCTTGTGCTCGCTCAGCGCGCGGATCACGTGCTCGCGCGGCACGGCTTCGACCCGGCTGAACAGGTCGGCCGCGTCGGCCGGGTCGACGTGCACCGTGCCCAGCGAGCAGGAGCCGAACAGCACGGTCGTGACACCGTGGCGCACCGACTCGCCCAGGCCGGGAGCCAGCAGGACCTCGGCGTCGTAGTGGGTGTGGATGTCGATGAACCCGGGCATCACCCACTGCCCGGCGGCATCGATCACCCTCTGGCAGCCCGCGCTGTCCAGCGGCTCCGACGACACCGCCGCCACCCGGCCGTCCCGAATGCCCAGGTCCCGTACCGCCGATGGCGCGCCCGTCCCGTCGTACCAGCGGCCGCCGCGAATGATCGTGTCCCATGCCATGCCAAGATAGAAACTGATCGGTCGCAAAACCTCAATAGGTAGAGACCGATCAGTCTCAAATTTCGGCCGGACGGCTCAACCGTCCGACGACGGCGAAGGGCCCTTCCCCGGCGACCAGCACCAGGAAAGGGCCCTTCACCCGTAGCGGCGGCTCAGATGATCAGAACTTGCCGCAGTTGCCCGCGCCCGCCTGCCCGGCGAACGCGCCCTTGAGGAAGCTGGTCGCGTCACCGGACGCCGACATCATGCCCATCGCGTGGGACAGGAACGGCGAGAAGGAGGTCAGGTCCTTCCACTGGACATTGGCGCCCTTGCCGCACCAGTCCTTGGCCATCTGCTTGCCCACGGCGACCGGGATCACGTCGTCCATCGAGCCGTGCTGGACCATGACCGGCATGGCGGGCTTGATGTTGCCGATCTTGTTCTCCGCGATGATCGCGTCGAACGGCGGCTGGGACAGGTACGAGGACACCGGCTTGCCGTCCTTGGTCAGCTTGCTCGTCTGCGTGCCCATGAACTTGAAGACCGCGTCGAGCGTGCAGGTCTTGCGGGCCGCGAGGAACATGTCGGCGCCCGCCTGGTTGGCCAGGCCCATCATGTTGGCCTCGGGGTAGGCCTGGTTGATGCCGATCAGCGCGTAACCCAGGAACGCGGCGTACATGCCGCCGTCCAGCGACTTGGCCAGCACGGCCTTGTCCGCGGGCGGCGCTCCGGCGTAGACGCCCTTGACGTTCAACTCGGGCGCGTAGGTGGCGGCCAGCTCAGCAGCGGAGGCCGCGGCGGAGCCACCTTCGGAGTAGCCTGCGATACCCACCGGGCCGCTGCTCGGCAGCCCGGTTCCCGGCAGCCGCTGCGCCGCGCGGATCACGTCGAGCACGGTGTGCGCCTCAGCCAGTCGGTTCACGTACGGGTGCTCGCCGCTGCCCTGGACCCAGGGGCCGATGTAGTCGGTCTGCGCCACCGCGAACCCGGCGTTCAGCAGCGAGCTCACGAAGCTGTTCTGGAAGCCGGAGACCATGTCCCCGCCCTCGCCCGCCATGGTCTTCGACGGCGCGCACTGCTCGCCCATGCCGAAGGTGAACGGCGCGTAGGCCACGATCGGCCGCTCGCCGGAACCGGTCCACGCGGCGTTCGGGACCAGGACCGTGCCGCTGACCGCGACCGGCTTGTCCTTGTTGTCCCGGGACAGGTACTGGATGCGGGTCGCCTTCGCGCCGTTGAAGGTCGAGGGCTGGGACTTGATGATGTCGCCGTTCTGGCCGGAGGGCAGCGAGGACGGCGGAACGTAGACCGAGGTTGTGTCGGCGGCGATGGCGGACGGGCCGCTCACCGCGGAGACCGCCACCGCGCCCGCCGCGACCAGCGTCGCGGACACGGTGGCGACCAGGCCACGACGAAGAGAGATGGGCATACGGCACTCCACTTTGAGTCGGGACGTGAGAGATCGGGTGATCATGTGCCGGAACCACGCCTCGCCGCGTCAGCGCCGGATCGTGTGTCCCACACCATGCCCCGAATAGAAACCGATCGGTCTTCAAACGTCAACAAGAAACGACCGATCGGTCTCTAATTTGTCCGAGAGTGAGTAGTAACCTGAGCCCATGGTGGATTACGCCACAAACGCGCCGTCGACGGCGGAGCCGCACGACGGCCAGGTGGCACTGGGCGCGCCGAGGCGGCGCACCCAGCAGGAGCGCCGCGAGACGACGATCGGGCGGCTGATCGACGCGACCATCTCCGTCATCGCCGAGGTCGGATACGCCAACGCCTCGCTCGGTGTGATCTGCGAACGCTCGGGAGTGTCCCGCGGCGGGCTGTTCCGCCACTTCGACTCCCGCCTGGACCTGATGGTCGCCACCGCCGCCGAGGTCGGCAAGCGGCACATCGCGCACGCCCGGCGGCAACTGGGCGAACTGCGTGCGCCGACGATCCTCGAGGCGCTCCGGCTGATGCGCGACCGCCACCGCAACGTGGAAAACGTCGTGTGGTTCGAACTGATGGTGGCCGCCCGCACCGACCCGGACCTGCGGATACGGCTCAGCGAGACCGGGCGCCAGTTCTTCGCCGACATCGTCGATGCCGCCCGGTTGATCCCTGGCACAGAACTGTTCCCAGCAGAAGACCTCGAGATGCTGGTCAACACCCTGGAGCACACCTTCGACGGCGAGGCGATCCGCCGGGAGATCGCGCCGGACCCGGTGGCGGAGGACCGCCGCCTGGAGTTGGCCGCCGAGTTCGCCGAGTTCCTCATCATGCGCCGCTTCAACGCCACCAAGCCTGCCGACACACCGTCCACAACGGACTGAACCGGGGGCGCGCGCCGAGATCAGTCGACACATGGGCGGGGACGGACCGGGCGGGGAACCCTGGTCATCGCCCGCACCCGGCGGGTTCTGCCGTGCACGGCGAGCAGGGCCAGCAGGTCGCCGTCGACCTCGGCGGCCAGTTTGCGCTGGGCCCAGTCCGACGCGGCCAGCACGGCGCTCTCCGAAACCGGTTTGCCCGCCAGGGCGTCGCACAGCAGGCACCACTCGTCCAGGCGGGAGCGGACGAACTCGACGTGGGCGACCGCGGGGCGGACGTGGTCGGCCCAGCGCACGAAGTCCGGCAGGGCCTTGCCCCGGTCATCGATGCGGGCGACCGCGGCGGCGACCGCCATCGCGTGGTCGGGGTCGCGCAGGACGACCTCGAGGAAGGCCCGGTCGTCGGCCGGGTTGGCCGCCCGGTACAACTCGAACCGCAGGTGCTCATCGGCGGCCAGCGCGCGGAAGTCGAGATCCGGCCGACAGGCCAGGTCCGCCACCAAAGCGATGTGGTCTAGCAAATTCACCGTTCTCCTCCGCCCAAAAGGGTAATGGGCGGCCTCCAAGCACGATCATCACGCACCCCGCGGGCGCTAGGGCGTGTCAATGGAGTTCCACCGCGAGATTGTGATCAACGCGCCGACGGCCCGGGGGGTGGAGATATTCGTCGCGGTCGAGGCGGCGGCCGGAGTGGACCGCGTCGGTCACCTCGGTCGTCCCGCTCGACGCCGGGACACCGCGGGTGGGCCACCGGGTCCGGCTGAGCATGGAGGCCGAAGGGCTCAAGGCGCGCGCCGAGCCCCCGCGATAGGCTGTGCGAACGGGTGGGGGACCCCGCGAAATCGAGTCGACCATCGCCCTAGGTCCATGCGAGGCTGGCCCCACCATTCACTTTCCGACGTGGAGGTCCGCTATGTCCGATCAGCCCGAGCAGCCCGAGCCCGAGGACGCCGCGGAACCCCAGGACCTCAAGAGCCGCTTCCGCGAGGCGCTCGCCCGCAAGCAGGCCCTGGCCAAGTCGGGCGAGGACCACGCGACCGGCGGGTCGAAGGTCCACGACGCGCACGGCAAGGTCGGCGGCAAGCGCCAGTTCCGGCGCAAGAGCGGCTGACGGCCGTCATGGCGTGAGCACCTGCTTCTCCAGGGCGCCCAGGGCCGTGTCCAGGTGGGTGAGCAGGCGCTGGAGATGGGGAACGCTGCGCCTGCACCCCGTCAAGCCGAACTCCAGCGAGCCCGCGTAGCTGGTGGCGGTGATGTTGAGGGCCTGGCCCTCGTACGGCACCGAGACGGGGTAGAGGCCCTGCATCCGCGCGCCGTTCCAGTACAGCGGGGCGCGCGGGCCCGGCACGTTGCTGATCAGCACGTTGAACGCGGGCGGCGCGATCCGCACCGCGCCGGGCAGCAGGGCCACCGCGAGCGGGGCCAGCGGGATGGCGCTCAGCGCGGTGATCTGCAGCGGGCTCATGCCCTGGTAGAACGCCTTGCCCCGGCGGGTGGACGCGGCGATCGCGCGCAGCCGCTCGGCGGGCTCGGCCAGGTCGGTCGCGAGGGTGGCCAGGATCAACCCGACCGCGTTGCCGCCGGTGCCGCCCGCACCGTCACGGTCCCCGCGCAGTGAGATCGGCACGGCGGCGACCAGCGGCTTGTCCGGCAGCGCGCCCAGTTCCAGCAGGTACTGCCGTAGTGCGCCCGCGCACATGGCGAGCACGACGTCGTTGACCGTCGTGCCGGTGGCGGCGCCGATGGCGCGGACGCGCTCCAGCGGCCACCCCTGCGCGGCGAAGCGGCGGGCGCCGGTGATGGGCACGTTGAACATCGTTTTCGGCGCCTCGAACGGCAGCGTCGCCGACTGCTCCCGGAACACCTGGTTGACGTACTTCACCATGACCGGGCCCATCCCGGCCAGGTCCCGCACGGCGTGCGCCACGGTCGCGAGCCGGTGCGCGGGCGAGGTCGAGGAACCGGTCTGCCCCGGCCGCGGCGCCCACGGCGGGCGCATCCCGCGCTCGGCGGGGTCGGTGGACAGCGACCGTTGCAGCATCCGCAGCGCGGACACGCCGTCGAGCAGCGCGTGGTGCACCTTCGTGTAGACCGCGAACCGGTTGCCCTGCAAGCCTTCCACGAGATGGCTCTCCCACAGCGGCCGGTGCCGGTCGAGCAGCGAGCCGTGCAGCCGGGACACCAGTTCCAGCAGTTCCCGCACCCGGCCCGGGGCGGGCAGGGCGGACAGGCGCAGGTGGTATTCGAGGTCGAGCCGGTCGTCGTCGGCCCACGCCCACTGGCCCAGGCTGCCGATCGGGCCGCGCAGCCTGCGCCGGAACAGCCCGGCCACGGAGTGGGTGAGCAGTTCGCGGTGCAGACCGCCCACGTACTCCTGCCCCGCGCCGTCGGGCAGCTCGAACAGCTGCAGACCGCCCACGTGCAGCGGATGCTCCCGGGACTCGCCGAGCAGGAAAACGGAGTCCGTCACGGGCATCATCGGCATGGTGGTCCTCCTCGACCCCGGGAAGGCCCTCACGCTGCCACCTGCCCGCGGTTCCCGCAATCAGTCCCAGGTGGACGTCTCGGGTGGATGCCGCCGGTGAATACCGCGGGGTGATTGTCCTAGCGGGAGTCGGAGTCGATGAAGTACTGCCCGCCGACCCGGATCACCTTCACGGTCTTCTTCCCGGTGACCTCGCCCGCCGCCGACTTCACCGTCACGTCCAGGGGGACGTTGACCGAGCCGTCCGGGTTGGGCGTGACGCCGTTGGCGTTGCGGGAGCTGATGTAGTCGTACTGCCCCCAGTAGGCGGCGAACCCGGCGAAGTCGCCGAAGACGGCTTTGCCGTTGGGGCCGAGCAGTTCCCACCGCTGCTCGGGCGACTGGTCGCTGCCGTAGTACCTGACCACGTGCAGGCCCGCCTCGGAGTAGACGGTGACCTTCTCGGTCGCCGCGGGCGCGGGCGCCGTGACCGACTGCCTGCTCGCCTCGGGCTCCTGGCTCACCGTGACCACGGAGGTGACCGTGTTCGGCTGCTGGGCCCCGGGCCGCTCGCCCGCGTTGGCGATCACCAGGGTCACCGCGGCGGCCAGGACCAGCACGCCCGCCAGGGCGGCGAGCAGCGGCCCGCGGCGCGGGGCGGGCGCCTTGACCGGGGCGGGGGCGGCGGTGCGGTGCGGCACGGTGGCCGACGCCGCGCGCGGCCGGGCGGCCTGGAGCGTGGGCGTGACCGCGGCGCGGCCGGGGACCGTGCGCTGCTCGAACACCGGCATCGGCATCGGGGCGGTGGGCTGCGCGAGGATGCTCGCGGCCTCGTCCATGGTGGGCCGGTCGGCCGGGTCGGCGCGCAGCAGCGACATCAGCGCGGGCGTGATCGGGCCCGCGTTGCGCGGCGGCGTGACGTTGCCAGAGGCCACCGCGTGCAGCAGCGCCAGCGGGTTGGGGTTCAGGCCGAACGGCGGCTTGCCCTCGACGGCGTGGTAGAGCGTGGCGCCGAGGGAGAACACGTCGGAGGCGTGGCCCGGGTCCTGGCCGCGGGCGATCTCGGGGGCGAGGTAGGCGGGGGTGCCCGCGAGCATCCCGGTCTCGGTGATGGTGCCGTCGTCGATGGCGCGGGAGATGCCGAAGTCGGTGATCTTCACCGTGCCCTTGTCGTCGAGCAGGATGTTGCCCGGCTTGACGTCGCGGTGCACGATGCCCGCCGCGTGCGCCGCGGCCAGCGCGGCGGCGACCTGCGAACCGATCGCGGCCACCTGCTCCGGCGGCAGCGTGCCCTGCTCGGCGATGACCGCGGACAGGCTGCGCGAGGGCAGGAACTCCATCACCAGGCACGGATCGCCGTCGTGCTCGGCCACGTCGAGCATCGCGATGGCGTTGCGGTGCTGCAACCGCGCCGCGATCCGCGCCTCGCGCATGGCGCGTCTGCGCGCCTCGTCGGTCTGCGCCGAGGACAGCCCCGGCCGGATGATCAGCCGCTTGATCGCGATGACGCGTTCGAGGCGCTCGTCCCTGGCTCGCCAGACGACGCCCATGGCGCCGCTGCCGATGGTGTCCAGCAGCCGATACCGACCGGCGACCAACTGACCAGCTTCGATGACGGGCACTCCTCGCGTGGGGGGACCGGCGGTCCCGGCGACAGTGCCCGAGAGTAGCGAACCGGCCCGACCCGCCCGCCATTCGTCCTCCCGGTCACCGGAGGAAATCGGGGCGGAGACAGAGGAATCCGCCTCAGCCGCCCGCGGCGTCGAAGCGGCCGAGCTTGATCTGGGCGAGGAAGGCCGATGGCGAGGGCAGGCTGAGCACGCCGCCGTGGCCGTCGCCGATCAGCAGCGCGGCCGACTCGGCAGGCACGGCGATCTCCACGCAGGCGCCGCTCGTGCACAGGGTGCTGCGGCGGAACCGGACCGACGCGCGCGCCGCCGCCCCCGACGGCGCGGGCAGGAACGGCTCCGGCATGAACGATTCCGACATGGTCACGCCTCCTGACAATCGCGCACACCGGCCGCAGTGAGGCCACACTGGGCCGGTCCCCCGGTCACACGACGTCGAGCAACCGCGATCAAGGTTACCGGACTGTTACACGGCACGCCAGAGCCGCCGCGGGGAACGCGGCGGCCCTGGCAGGCACGACGGCTCAGCGGTCGAGCAACGCGCCCGGGACGAGGTCGAACTCGCCGTTCTTCACACCGGCGGTGAAGGCGACCCACTCCTGCGGCGTGTAGGTGTGCGGTGCGACCGAGAGGTCCTTCGAGTCCCGCAGCGACACATCGCCGTTGTCGAGAACGGCGACCTGGACGCAGGCTCCGGTCGAGCAGAAGCTGCTCTGCCGGTAGTTGATTCTCATGAGTGTTGCTCTTCCTTTGTCGTGTAGTGATCGATCATCGACTGGATGAGGGCAGCGCTTTCCTTGACATCAAGGCATTTGCGCCCGAGTTCGTCGAAGATCCGGGTGTAGCGGACGATGTCGCTGTCCTGTTCCAGCCAGCGGTCGCCCGCGCTGAGCTCGATGTGGACCGCGTTGCGGTCGTACTCGCTCTCGAAGGTGAACACCACGAACGTGCACTGGATCGCCAGATCGGGCCCCGCCGCGAACGGATAGACCCGAACGGAGACAGTGGGGCGCTCGGCGACCTCAAGCAGCGCCCGCAGCTGACCCGCCATGACCCTCGGCGAGCCGACCACCCGGTGCAGGGTCGCCTCATCGAGGATGATGTTGATCCGCGGCGGGTCCGCGCGCGCGGCCAGGAACTCCTGCCTGCCCAGCCGCAGCCGCAACCGCTTCTCCAGCTCGGCATCGCCGTCCCGCGGCGCCAACGCGCGCAGCAGCGCCCGCGCGTAGTCCTCGGTCTGGATCAGCGCTGGCACGACGGACTGGACGTAGTGGCGGATGTCGGACGCCTCGGACTCCAGCGAGATGAACGTGTCCATGTTGCTGGAGACCACGTCCGAGAGGTCCTGCCACCACGCCTGCCTGCGCCCCTCGCCCGCGAGCCGGACGAGTTGGTCGCGCTGCTTCTGGTCGTGCACCTGGTAGAGGTCGAGGAGATCGCGGACGTCGCGGGCCTTGGGCACGCCCTGTCCGGTCTCCAGCCTGCTGATCTTGGACGCCGAGCACTCCAGGTGCTGGGCGGCGTCTTCGAGGTGCAGGCCCGCCGCGTCGCGCAGCTTGCGCAGTTCGAGGCCCAAGCGGCGCCGGGGGATCAGCGGCCCCTGGGACGGCATGACCCCTCCTCACCCGACTCGACCCGGCTCTGCAATTGCCGAACGGGTTTGCCCGGCGGCGCTTGCGCGAGAAGGTACCAGCACCGCCACCAGGTCGCTGACCTGCTGCGACGTATTCCACGATCGTGTTTTTGATGGTTTTTTAGGGGCAAGTTGATCACGATCCGACACTGATCCACTCGCCCAATCAGTTGATCTTGGCCCATCCGAGTACACCCCATCAGGTCGGCTCATGCAATTGCATGAGGAGGTTGCGCTCTGCTCTTGCTGTCACTTAACCGGGAAAAGACTGCTGCGGCGTCAACCGGCGCCCGGAACCGGGTTCGGGGGCGGCGCGGAGAGGTCACGCCTAATGATCACGAGCACGCCCAGGGGAAGGGCACGCGCCCCACTCGGCGCGGCTCCGCCCGCCCCTCCCGCACGCCGCGCGGCAGGCGGAACCACCGGACCGACCACCCCCATGCCGATCACTCTGCCAATCGCGCTGCCAATCGCGCTGCCGACAACCACCCCGGCGACAAGTCCCACAGCATTGATCACTACCGCACTTACCCCCATGCCCACCACGCCCGACGCCCGGCAGCGGCCCCGGCAAGAGCGACCAGCCGGAACCAGGGTGCCGCGAACCCAGCAGGCGGTCACCGGGCGGTTCCGTTTACCGGTTTCCCGCTCGTTCCCGACACGGGATGATCGAGTCGGGGATCGAGGCGTGGGAGGCCGCTGGTGACCGAGCCGACAGCACTGACAGCACTGACAGCACTCACATCGCACCCGCTGCGGGTGGCCGAGGTGATCGCGGAGACGCCGGACGCGCGGTCGGTGGTCTTCGAGGGGGCGTTCGACTACCGGCCGGGGCAGTTCCTCACCGTGCGGGTGCCCAGCGACCGGACCGGGTCGGTGGCGCGCTGCTACTCGCTGTCGAGTTCCCCGCACACCGGGGAGCCCTTGCAGGTGACGGTGAAGCGGACGGCGGGCGGGTACGCGTCGAACTGGGTGTGCGACACCGTGGCGCCGGGCAGCGTGCTGGAGGTCCTGCCGCCGTCGGGGGTGTTCACGCCGCGGTCGCTGGACGCCGACCTGCTGCTGTTCGCGGGCGGCTCCGGCATCACCCCGGTGATCTCGATCGTCAAGTCCGCGCTGCTGCGCGGCGCGGGCGAGGTCGTGCTGGTCTACGCGAACCGCGACGCCGAGTCGGTGATCTTCGCCGAGCGGCTGGCCGGGCTCGCCGCCGAGCACCCCGGGCGGTTGAGCGTGACGCACTGGCTGGAGTCCGAGCGGGGCCTGCCGACCGTGGCCGACCTGGTCGCCCTGGCCAGTCCGCACGCCGACCACGACGCCTTCACCTGCGGGCCCGCGCCGTTCATGGCCGCGGTGACCGACGCGCTCAAAGCACTGGGGTTCCCCCGCGAGCGCCGCCGCCAGGAGCGGTTCGCCTCGCTGGCGGCGAACGTGTTCGAGCGGGCCGTGCCCAGCCCGCTCACCCGCGCCGAGTAGACCACCGGAAGATCACCGCGAAGATCGTCGGCAAGATCTCGATCCGCGCGCGGCGTGTAGCCCGTTCGGCCACTGGACCGATGCAGGCGACCCCGGCATGCTGGTCCGCGTGGCTACCGAGAACCCCGCGTTCGACCTGATCGGCAAGCGGTACGACGAGTCGTTCGTGGAACGCGACGTGCAGATCGCCGAGACCGCGTGGCTGATCGAGCACCTGCCCGCGGGCGCCCGGGTGCTCGACCTCGGCTGCGGCAGCGGCCTGCCGACCACCAAGCAGCTGCTCGACGCCGGGCTGGAGGTCGTCGGCGTCGACGAGTCGACCGTCATGCTCGACCTCGCCCGCGAGCAGGCCCCCGGCGCCACTTACCTGCACGGCGACCTGCGGGAGATCTCCGAGCTGGGCGAGTTCGACGCGGCGGTGGCGTTCTTCGCGCTGCTGATGCTGTCCAAGACCGACATCGAAGCCACCCTGCGCTCGATCCGGGCGACCCTGCGCGGGCCGGGGCTGCTGGTGCTCAGCATGGTGCAGGGCGACTTCGACACGTTCCCGGTGAACTTCCTCGGCTCGCCGACCACGGTCTCGGCGTATCCGCCCGACCAGCTCAAGCAGGTCGTGGCGGACGCCGGGTTCACCGATGTGGCGCTGCGCGAGTTCGAGGCCGAGGCGGAGCCGGGCCGGATCGAGGTCCAGCTCTACCTGCGGGCCAAGAAGGCGGGCTAGGCCCTAACCGCGGCTCAGAGCCATTCGCTGGCCGAGAGCCCGCCGCGCAGCCGGGTGAGGGCGCGGTGCTGGGCGACGCGGACGGCGGTGGCGGTCAGGCCGATCGCGGTGGCGGTCTCCTGCGCGGAGAGGCCGACGACCAGGCGCAGGACCAGGATCTCGCGCTGGCGCGGGGCGAGGGTGTCGAGGAGTTTGACCAGCCGGGAGCGCATCTCGCCGCGCAGGGTGATCTGCTCGGGGCCCAGGTTGTGGTCGATGGTGTCCGGCACGTCGGCGACCGGCTCGGAGCGGTCGCGGCCGGAGCGGCGGTAGTAGTCGGCGACCTTGTGCGAGGCGATGCCGTAGACGAACGGCAGGAAGGACTCGCGGTCGTCGGAGTAGCGGGGCAGCGCGCCGAGGACGGCGAGCAGGATCTCCTGGGCCACGTCGTCTGCGTTGGAGAACGCCGAGCCGGTGCGCCCGATCCGGGCCCGGCAGTAGCGGATGATCGCCGGGTTGATCCAGGCGAACAGGGTGCCGATGGCCTCCTGGTCACCGTTGAGCGAGGCGCCCACGAGTTCGTGGAAGGCGGCGCTCTTGAGCCGCGCGAAAACGGCGTCCGTGCTCTGGGGCCGCACGGGACGCTGCGCGGTCTCTTCCACAGCGCCCGACGCGGGCGAGGAAGCTGTCGAACTCACTTGGGGCCCCCACACACTTAGCCACACACCGATTGGGGAGGTGCGCCGTCCAGGATCGAGTCGGCGCGGTGTCCCGGCTCATCGCTCCCCCCGACATCTGACCGTCGGATTCGATGATGGCCCTGACGGAGAGTGATGCTAGCCGGGGGAAGGTCTGTGCACCAGGGGTATCTCTGCTGCATACGGGGGATGTTTTCGTATTCAACCTCACAGCGACAAGGGTCGAACGGCCCTATGGCCGGCCCCCCTAGATCGACTCGACCCGACGCCGCCGCACCGGCGCGTTGGGCCGTTCAGAGCAAGCCACATCCTCTGCCCAACCGGAAAACCGCAGGTGGGGGCCCTGGTGGCGACGGCGGTGCGCGCGCGCCGCCGCCCTCGGTGGACACTGGCGGCACGCCAACGACCACAGACCGACCGCCGAATCCCCGCACCTGAGCGAGCAGCACTCGCCAGTTGCCCCAAACGGGGACACCGCGACCCGTTCGGCGCAACACCCGCTCTACGCTGAGGAGAAAACCCGCGCGCGATAGTTCACCACATCGCTACCCGCGCGCTTCTTTCCGGTGCTTTCCGCAGTTCGGGAAACACCTTTCCGCTATCTGGTTAAGCCCAGGTCCAGCGCTTGTCCGACACCGGTTTGACACCGCCGGGAACGGTTCTTAGCGTTGCCTGCGCTTGTCCGGCTCGGCCACCCGAACGGGGATGCATTCCGCGATGGACACCCGCCCACGACCGCGCGTCGCGGTCCTGCACGGCGCCGACCGTCCACCCGCGATGGCGCCAGTGGAGGGTCGGGCCGAGATCCGCTACACCACCGCGGACCGGCTCCGCGCCGCCCTCGACGGCGCGGACGTGGTGTTCGTCTGGGACCGACGCTCCACCGCGCTCGCCCACGCCTGGCAAGCCGCGCACGCCGTGCGGTGGGTGCACACCGCGGGCGCGGGGGTCGGCGACCTGCTGTTTTCCGAGTTGCGGGATAGCGACGTCGCGCTGACCAGCTCGCGCGGCGTCTACGACGAGCCGATGGCCGAGTACGTGCTGGCGCTCGTGCTGGCCTTCGCCAAGGACCTCGCCACGACCCTGCGGCACCAGCAGCGGCGCAAGTGGCAGCACCGGGAGACCGAGCGGCTGTCCGGCTCGCGCGCGCTGGTCGTCGGCACCGGCCCGATCGGGCGGGCGATCGGGCGCAAGCTCACCGCCGCCGGGGTGCGGGTGTCCGCGGCGGGCCGGGTGGCCCGCCGCGGCGACCCGGACCTGGGCGACATCACCCCGATGGCCGATCTGCGCTCGGCCCTGCCCGAGGCGGACTGGGTCGTGCTCGCCGCGCCGCTGACCCCGGAGACCACCGGGCTGATCGACGCCGCGATGCTGCGCGCCATGCGCCGGTCGGCCCGGCTGATCAACATCGGCCGCGCCGGGCTGGTCGCGCAGTCCGACCTGGTCGACGCGCTCGACGCGGGCGAGATCGCGGGCGCGGCGTTCGACGTGTTCGCCGACGAGCCGCTGGCGCCGTCCTCGACGCTGTGGGGGATGCCGAACGTGCTGATCTCCCCGCACATGTCCGGCGACGTCGCGGGCTGGCGCGAGGAGCTGGTCCGCCGGTTCCAGGACAACCTCGACCGCTATATCGAGGGGAAACCGCTGCTCGACCTGGTCGACAAGCGGAGGGCGGCCCGATAGGCCCCGCTGGGCCAAGCAGGTGACCCGGGCCACAGGAGTCGATCTGGCGCGCTTGCTACTCTAGAGTAGGTAAGCACGATTCAACGGTCCGAGACGAGGTGGGAGCACCATGGCGGGGAATGACGGAGCAGGCGTGCGGCAGCCCAGGCGCGATGCCATGGGTTCGGCGCTCGCCGTGCTGAACCGGTTGGCGAGCACGGCGGTGCTCGACCGGTTCGGCCTGCGCAAGCCGGTGGAGCGCGGGCTCTACGAAGCAACCCGCACCGGGTTCACCGCGGTCGGTGCGGCCAGCCGCACCTTCGCCTCGGCAGGCAAGCTGGGCAAGCCCCAGCGGCTGCCGTCGGCGCCGCAGCGGGGTCTTTTCGACCTCACACCCACCGAAGAGCAGCAGATGATCCGCGAGACGGTGGTGGACTTCGCCGCCGAGCAGCTGCGGCCCATCGCCGCCGACGCGGACGCCAAGTGCGACACCCCGCAGGGGCTGCTGTCGCTGGTCGCCGAACTCGGCGTCACCCTGGTCGGGGTGCCCGAGGAGCTCGGCGGCCTGGGCACCGAGCGGTCCTCGGTGACCAACGTCCTGGTCGCCGAGGCCATGGCGCACGGCGACATGGGCCTGGCCGTGGCGTGCCTCGCGCCGTCCGCGGTCAGCACCGCCCTGGTCCTGTGGGGCGACGAGACGCAGCAGGCCACGTACCTGCCCGCGTTCGTCGGCGACAACATCCCGGCCGCGGCGCTGGCCGTCCAGGAGCCGCGCCCGCTGTTCGACCCGTTCGCCCTCAAGACCAAGGCGTACCGGCGCGCGGGCGGCTTCGTCATCGAGGGCGTCAAGTCCCTGGTGCCGCGCGCGGCGCAGGCCGAGCTGTTCATCGTCGCCGCCGACCTCGACGGCCGCGGCCCGGCGCTGTTCGTGGTCGAGTCCGGCTCCGCCGGGGTCACCATCGAGTCCGACCCGGCCATGGGCCTGCGCGCCGCGGGCATGGGCAAGCTGCGCCTGGACAAGGTCGCGCTGCCCGCGACCGCGCTGCTGGGCGAGGGCAAGTCCGATGTGTACACCGAGTGCGTGCGCCTGTCGCGGATCGCGTGGAGCGCGCTGGCGGTCGGCACCTCGCAGGCCGTGCTCGACTACGTGATCCCCTACGTCAACGAGCGGGTCGCCTTCGGCGAGCCGATCAGCCACCGGCAGGGCGTCGCGTTCAAGGTCGCCGACATCGGCATCGAGCTGGAGGGTATGCGCCTGCTCACCTACCGCGCGGCCAGCCGCGCCGAGCAGGGCAAGTCGTACGCGCGCGAGGCGGGCCTGGCCCGCCGACTGTGCGCGGAGAAGGGAATGATGATCGGCAACGACGGCGTGCAGCTGTTGGGCGGTCACGGTTTCGTCAAGGAGCACCCGGTGGAGCGGTGGTACCGGGATCTGCGCGCGGTCGGGCTCGCCGAGGGCATCGTCCTCGTCTGAGGGCAAGGAAACAGGAGAAGACGATGATCAACCTCGAGATCCCGAAGAAGTTCGAGCAGCTCGTCGACCAGGCCCACCAGGCGGCGGCTGAGTTCTTCCGACCCAACTCGCGCAAGTACGACCAGGCCGAGCACACCTACCCCAAGGAGCTCGACATGCTGGCCGCGCTCCTCGACGGCCTGTCGGCCTCGGGTGGCGGCACCGGCGCAGGCGGCGTGCGCCGCGGCGAGAAGAAGGACAAGGAAGGCAACAAGAACGGCTCCAACCTCCAGCTGCTTCTCGGCACCATCGAGATGTGCTGGGGCGACGTCGGCCTGCTGCTGACCATGCCCCGCCAAGGCCTGGGCAACGCGGCCATCGCCTCGGTCGCCAACGACGAGCAGCTTGAGCGCTACAAGGGCAAGTGGGCCGCGATGGCCATCACCGAGCCCGACACCGGCTCCGACTCCGGCGCCATCCGCACCACCGCGGTCAAGGACGGCGACTACTACGTCCTCAACGGCGAGAAGATCTTCGTGACCTCCGGCGAACGCGCGGACTGCGTCGTCGTCTGGGCCACTTTGGACCGCTCGCTGGGCAAGGCCGCCATCAAGTCCTTCGTGGTCGACCGCGGCACCCCCGGCTTCGAGCTGGTGCGCCTTGAGCACAAGCTGGGCATCCGCGCGTCCGACACCGCGCACTTCCGCCTGGAGAACGTGCGCGTCCACAAGGACAACCTGCTCGGCAGCCCCGAGGTCAACACGGAGCAGGGCTTCGCGGGGGTCATGCAGACCTTCGACAACACCCGCCCCCTGGTCGCCGCCATGGCGATCGGCGTCGCCCGCGCCGCCCTGGAGGAAACCCGCCGCATCCTGACGGAGGCGGGCGTCAAGATCGACTACGACCGCCCCGCCTTCACCCAGTCCGCCGCGGCCGCCACCTTCCTCCAGCTCGAAGCGGACTGGGAGGCGGCCTACCTGCTCGCCCTCGAAGCCGCCTGGATGGCCGACAACCGCCAGCCCAACTCCCTGCAGGCCAGCATGGCCAAGGCAAAGGCGGGCCGCTCCGGCTCCGACGTGACTCTGCGCTGCGTCGAACTCGCGGGTTCCCTCGGCTACAGCGAGAACTCCCTCCTGGAGAAGTGGGCCCGCGACTCGAAGATCCTCGACATCTTCGAGGGCACCCAGCAGATCCAGCAGCTCATCGTCGCCCGCCGACTGCTGAGCAAGTCGTCTTCGGAACTGAAGTAAGCATCCCGAAAACGCGAAAGCGGCCCCCGCGCCTGTTGTGGCGCGGGGGCCGCTTCTCGTTCCGGCAGGCGGGGCGACTAACGCAGCGAACCCTTGCCGTGCAGGTGGTCGAAGATGAGTTTGTCCACAGGGGACACCCGGTCGCGGTCGGCGTAGGTCAGCCAGGCGACTTCCTCGATCTCGTTGGCGGGAGCGAGGGTCCCCTGGTAGTCGGCCGTGTAGCAGGTCATGCGGACCGTGACGCCGGGGGCGTGGCCGTGGGCTTGAGCCTCGAAGGCACCGAAGTAGACAGGGTCGGCGACGGTGACGGTGAGTTCTTCCTCGATCTCGCGGGCGAGGGTTCGCCGGTCGGTCTCGCCGGGTTCGCGTTTGCCGCCGGGGAGGTAGTAGACGTGCTTGCCTCGGGAGCGGGTGCTGAGGATTTTGCCGGATTCCAGATGTATCCAGGCGATCTTGTCGATGATCACGGCTGCCGCGAACTGGAGCAGTGCATGACGGTCTGCATCTCGGCGTGGGTGGGGGTGGGGCCGGGCAGTGGGGTGGTGGCGCCCGCGCGGATGCCGTCGAGGAGGAGGGCCAGGTAGCGGCGCCACAGGTCTGGGTCGAGGGTGCGGGTCATCTCGGCGGTGGCGGCGACCATCATCAGGAGGGGGCCGATGTCGGGGGCGGCGAAGTCGTCGCGGAGGGCGCCTTGGGCTTTGGCTCGGGCGACCAGGGAGTCGGCTGCGGGGATGAAGTGTTCGGCGATGCGGTCTGCCTGGCCGAAGTCGGCGTTGGTGCACAGGTCGAACAGGCCGCGGTCGGCTGCCTGGCGTTCGGCGATGGCGGTGATCAGGCCGGTGAGGCCGCGCCAGGCGTCTTCGTCGGCGGCGGTCTTGTCGAGCAAGGTGGTGATCTCGTCCAGGACGTGGTCGAAGACGGCGATGACCAGGGCCTCTTTGTTGGGGAACCGGCGGTAGACCGTGCCGACGCCGACACCGGCGCTGCGGGCCACGTCGTCCAGGGTGACGCTGAGGCCGTGGGCCGCGAAGACCTCGCGCGCGGCGACGACGATGCGGACGCGGTTGCGTTCGGCGTCGGCGCGCAGGGGGCGCGTGTCGGAGGTCACGCTTTCAGCTTAGCATAAATACGGAGAGGTTCCCTCCACTTTCGTGTTAGCGTCGCCTAACCGGAGAAGGAATCTCTACTTTCGCAGGGGGAACCCATGACACTGTCAGACACGCGCGCGTCCGCGCCGCCACAATCGGAAGAGGACAGCGGGGGCAAGCGCTGGCTGATCCTCGCCGTGATCGCGATCGCGCAGGTCATGGTCATCCTCGACGCCACCATCGTGAACATCGCGCTGCCCTCGGCGCAGCAGGACCTCCGGTTCGACGACGACCAGCGCCAGTGGCTGGTGACCGGGTACGCGCTCAGCTTCGGCAGCCTGCTGCTGATCGGCGGGCGGATCGCGGACCTGTTCGGGCGGCGGATCACCTTCCTCGTCGGGGTCGCCGGGTTCGCGGTGGCCTCCGCGGTCGGCGGCGCGGCGTCCAGCTTCGAGATCCTCGTCGCCGCCCGGGTGGGCCAGGGCGTGTTCGCCGCCCTGCTCGCGCCCGCCGCGCTGTCGCTGCTGGCCACGACGTTCACCGACCCTACCGAGCGCGGCAAGGCGTTCGGCATCTTCGGCGCCATCTCCGGCGCGGGCGGCGCGATCGGCCTGCTGCTCGGCGGCGTGCTCACGGAGTACCTCGACTGGCGCTGGTGCATGTTCGTCAACCTGATCTTCGCGGGCGTCGCCTTCGTCGGCGCGCTCGCGCTGCTGGGCCCGAGCACCGCCACCGAGCGGCCCAAGCTCGACCTGGTGGGCGTTGCCACCGCGACCGCGGGCATGTTCGCCCTGGTCTACGGCCTGGCCAACGCCGCTGAGGACTCCTGGGGCGCGCCCGGCACCTGGGGCTTCCTGATCGCGGGCGGCGTGCTGCTGGTGGCGTTCGTCTACTCGCAGACCCGCACCGCCCACCCGCTGCTGCCGCTGCGGATCCTGCTGCACCGCAACCGGGGCGGCTCGTTCCTGTCGATCTTCATCCTGTGCGCGGGGATGTTCGTCATCTTCCTGTTCCTGACCTACTTCCTACAGGTCAACCTGCGGTTCGGGCCGGTGCAGAGCGGCGTGGCGTTCCTGCCGATGATCGGCACCCTGATGATCGGCGCGACCGGAGCCACCACCGCCCTGCTGCCCAAGATCGGGCCGCGGCCGCTGATCGTGGTCGGCATGGTGCTCGCGGGCGTGGGCACCGGGATGCTGGCGCTGCTGGACGAGACCAGCACCTACCTGGGCGGTGTGCTGCCCGGCCTGCTGATCACCGGCCTGGGTATCGGCCTGACCATGGCCTCGGGCATGACCGTGGGCATCGCGGGCGTCGACCCGGACGACTCCGGCGCGGCCTCGGCGGCGATCAACGCGGTGCAGCAGGTCGGCGGCTCGATCGGCACCGCGCTGTTCAGCACCGTCGCGGCGAGCGCGGTGACCTCGGCGATGCTGGAGGGCAAGAACCAGGCGGCCGCGGCGATCGCGGGCTACAGCGCCGCGTTCGCCTGGAGCGCGGGCCTGTTCGTCGCGGGCGCGGTCGTCTGCGGGCTCATCCTGCGCCCGGGCGTCCCGGACGAGATCAAGAGCGCCGGGCCAGTCGTGCACATGTGAGCCAGGGGGAGGCAGGAAGGGCGCGGACCTCGGGGGGCCGCGCCCTTCTCGCTGTTCAGCGGGGGTTGTGCCGGTCCAGGAACGCGTCGATGTGCCGCCAGGTCGTCGTGCGGGCGGCGCGGCCCGCGAGGACGCCGAGGTGGCCGCCTGGGCACACCTCGAAGACGACTTCCGGCGCGTTGTGCAGCAGGTCCACCAGGTGCCCGACCGCGCGGCGCGGGGCGATGCTGTCGCTCTCCCCGGCGACGACCAGCACCGGGACGGTGGCGTTCGACAGCGAGATCCGCCGCCCGTCCAGGTCGAACTCGCCCTCGGCGAGGTCGTTCGCGCGGAAGAACCGGTGGTAGATCTGCCCGAACGTGCGGCCGGGGTAGGCGATCATGTTGTCGGCGAACCGGTCGACAGCCTCCAGTTGCGCGAGGAAGTCCGCGTCGTGCAGGTGCGCCAGGATCGCGTACGGCTTGGTGATCATCTTGTCGATCGCCGAGAGCTGGAAGGCGCGCTTCACCAGCGCCCGCGGCGCGCCGCCGAGCAGCCGGTAGGCCGGGGTGAGAATCCAGCTGTCGGTGAGGTCGGTCAGCGGCTTGAACGGCGCGATCAGCGGGATCGCGGTCATGTCGAACGGGGCGGCGACCGACACCACGGACGCGATCGGCAGGTCGGCCCGGTCGGCGGCGGTGAGCAGCGACATGATCCCGCCCAGACACCAGGCGACGACGTGCACCGGGCGACCACCCGCGTCGGCGCTGGCCGCGCGGACCGCGTGCGGCAGCACGTCGTCGATCCAGTGCTCCAGGCCCAGGCGGCGGTCGGCGAAGCTGACCGTGCCGTAGTCGACCAGATAGAGCGAGCGGCCGCCGTCCACCAGGTGCTCGGCGAGGCTGCACCCGCGGCGCAGGTCGAAGCACAGCGCGGGCGCGGCCAGCGGCGGCACCAGCAGTACCGGGTCGCCGCTGACGGGCGCCCGGCCAGGGGTGAACCGGTAGACCGAGCGCATCCGTCCTTTGTCGACCAGCACCCGCGGCATCGGCCGCAGGTCGGCCACGCCGCCGCGCAGCACCTTGCCCGTCACGTTGGTCGTGACCGCGGTGGCCCAGTCCAGTGCCGTCGTCATCGTCGACCTCCCCGCTCACCCTGCCCCGACCTCGCTAGTATCCATGTCATCGCTGGGGAGGTGGCCTTGTCCGGCCTGTCGGAAATGGATCCGGAGCGCCCACATCAGGCGCGGGTGTACGACTACCTGCTCGGCGGCGCCTGCAACTTCGAACCAGACCGGATCTTCGCCGAGAAGTTCCTCGCCGCGATGCCCCACGTCGGCATCGCCGCCCGCCTCAACCGCCACTTCCTGCAACGCGCGGTGCGGTACTGCCTGGACCAGGGCATCCACCAGTTCCTCGACCTGGGCTCAGGCATCCCCACGGTCGGCAACGTGCACGAGACCGCCCCGGGCGCCCACGTCGTCTACGTCGACAAGGACCCGATCGCAGTGGCCTGCGGCGACGTCGAACTGCGCGACGTGCCCACCGCCGAAACAGTCCACGCCGACCTGTGCGACCCCGACGCCGTCCTAGGCTCGGCCGCCGTCCGGAACTTGATCGACTTCACCAAGCCGGTGGCGGTGCTGATGGTGGCCGTGCTGCACTACATCCCCGACCCCCACCCCGCCATCACCCGCTACGTCGCCGAGATGGCCCCCGGCAGCTTCCTCGTCCTCAGCCACGGAACCGGCGACGGCAACCCCGACAACGGCGAAGACGTAGTCCGCCTCCACGAGGGCGCAGGCGTCCTACCCAGCCCCCGCACCCACGCCGAAGTCACCGCCCTGTGCGCAGACCTGCACCTGGTACCCCCAGGCGTCGTCTGGACCCCCTTGTGGCGCCCCGACTCCGCCCCCATCACCAACCCGACCGACGCCATGTCCTACGCCGCAGTCGCCCGCCGAGCCTGACCCCGCCGGACATCCGGGACACCTTGATCGCGAGTTGTCCACAGGCGCGGCGCACCCTCTTCCTCGCGCTGACCTGCGGCGATAGACTGGAGCGGGGTCAGCCCCCAGGGTGGGTGGGGCTTTGTTGTGGGGCTGCGGGGCGGCGAATGAAGGTCGTTTGAGGGCATGGAACGGCAACCCGCCCTCCTGCCAACCGGACCCGGCCCTGCCAGGTGCTCGATGGGGTGGAGTGGTTTCTTCTGGGGAGAAGAAAGATCGCCAAGCTGGCTCCGCACGTGTGCGGCCGAAGGCTTCCCACCCGTCTTTCACACGGCGATCTTCCTTCGTAGGGGCCGAAGAAATCACTCCACCCCATCGAGCAAGCCACCTACGCACCCACCCCAAGCTCCCGAGCGATCAGCATCCGCTGAACCTCGCTAGTCCCCTCCCCGATCTCCAAGATCTTCGCATCGCGATAGAACCGCCCCACCGGAAACTCGTTCATAAACCCATATCCGCCAAAGATCTGCGTGGCATCGCGAGCATTGTCCATGGCCGCGTTGGAGGCGACCAGCTTCGCGATAGCCGCTTCCTTCTTGAACGGCTCCGACCGAAGCATCTTCGCCGCGGCCGCGTAGTAGGCAAGCCGCGCGGTATGCACCCGAGCCTCCATGTCGGCGATCTTGAACTGAATCGCCTGATACGAGCCGATAGGATGCCCGAACGCCTCACGATCACGGGCGTAGCGCAGGGACTCGTCCACGCAGCCCTGCGCGAGCCCAACCGACAGCGCCGCGATGGCGACCCGACCTTCGTCCAAAGTGGACAAGAATTGAGCGTACCCGCGCCCCCGCTCGCCAAGCAGGTTCTCCCGGGGCACACGGACATCGCTGAACGAGAGTTCCCTGGTGTCAGACGCCGCCCACCCGACCTTCGAGTACTTCTTGGACACAGAGAACCCAGGTGTCCCCGCCGGAACGATGATCGCCGAAATCTCCTTGCGCCCGTCCCGCACACCAGTGACCGCGGTAACCGTCACCAGATCGGTGATATCCGTCCCAGAGTTGGTGATGAACGCCTTGGTCCCGTTGACAACCCACTCGTCGCCGTCGAGCCGGGCGGTCGTGCGTGCTGCGCCCGCATCCGAGCCACCCCCCGGCTCAGTGAGACCGAAAGCGCCAAGCCCCTGGCCCGCGGCCAGCCGAGGCAGCCAGCGGCGCTTCTGCTCCGCGGTGCCATACCGGTAGATCGGCATCGCGCCGAGGGAAACGCCTGCCTCCAAGGTGATCGCGACCGACGAGTCCACCCGCGCAAGCTCTTCCAAGGTAAGGCACAACGCGAAGTAGTCGCCGCCCATGCCCCCGTATTCCTCGCTGATGGGCAGCCCGAACAGCCCCATGGCGCCCATCTTCGCGACGATCTCGTACGGGAACTCCGCGCGCTCGTAGTACGAGCCGATGACCGGGGCGACCTCTTCCAGGGCGAACTCCTGCACGGTCTTGCGCAGCGCCTCGTGCTCCTCGTCCAGTCTCATGTCGATCATGTCGGTTCCTCCGGTGGGGTCACCACGGCCAGAATCTGGTTCATCGCGACCTGTTGGCCCGCTCGAACCGGGATCTCGGAGACCACACCGTCGTTTTTCGCCGTGAGGGTGTGCTCCATCTTCATCGCCTCGACCACGAGCAGCGGCTGTCCCGCGGTCACGCGTTCGCCCGTGGAGACCTTCACCACGAGCACCGTTCCGGGCATCGGGCTGGTGATCGGGCCGTCCCCGGCCGAGGACGCGGCGTCGTCGGCCAGCATGGAGTGTTCGGCCACCGCCCAGGTCCGGCCGTCCGCCGCCAGCCACAGAACATCCGAATCAAGAGCACGCGCGTAACGCAAGTCAAGGCCCTTATAGGAAACGCGCAGCTCACTGTCCACTCGGGATGCTCGCGCGGGAACGGGCGGCCCATCGTCCACGGTGACGATCGCAGCCTCAGGGGAGCCGGACAGGCGCACCGTGACGTTTCGACCACCGCAGGCGAGCCGCAGCGGGACCACGGCGGGGCGGCCGAGCCGCCAGCCGTTGGGCACGTCCCACGGGTCGATCACCGGCCCGGTCGGCTGCATGGCCAGCAACTCGTCCAGCGCGGCGGCGGCGAACACCTCGTCCGGCGCCTCGGCGCCGCCGGTCAGCCCGTCCAGCTTGCGTTCCACCAACTGGGTGTCGAGCCTGCCTGCGCGCACGTCGGGGTCGGCGAGCAGGGCGCGCAGGAACGCGATGTTCGTGCCGACGCCCAGCACGGCGGTGTCGGCGAGCGCCGCGGAGAGCCGGTCGAGCGCGGTCGCGCGGTCGTCGCCCCAGGCGATCACCTTGGCCAGCATCGGGTCGTAGTCCGAGCCGACCACGGTTCCCGGCCGCAGCCCGGAGTCCGTGCGCGCCCAGTCCGCTGTGGGCTCCCGGACGTCCAGGACCTTGCCGCCGGTCGGCAGGAATCCGTTCGCCGGGTCTTCTGCGTACACGCGCGCCTCGACGGAGTGCCCGCGCAGCGCCACGTCTTCCTGGCGCAGCGTCAGCCGTTCCCCGGCGGCGACCCGGATCTGCTGCTCCACGAGGTCCAAGCCGGTGACCTGCTCGGTGACCGGGTGCTCGACCTGGAGCCGGGTGTTCATCTCCATGAAGAAGAACTCGCCCGGCCGGTCGGCGGAGACGATGAACTCGACCGTCCCGGCCCCGGTGTAGTCGACGGCCTTCGCGGCGTCGACGGCCGCCTGCCCCATCCGCGCCCGGGTGGCCGGGTCGAGCAGCGGCGACGGGGCTTCCTCGATGATCTTCTGGTGCCGCCGCTGGAGGCTGCACTCGCGTTCGCCGAGGTGGATGACGGCGCCGTGCGCGTCGGCCAGCACCTGGATCTCGATGTGCCGGGGCCGGGGCACGAACCGCTCCACCAGCAGGGTGTCGTCGCCGAAAGACCCGAGCGCTTCGCGGCGGGCCGACTCGACGGCCGCGCGCAGCCCCTCGGGGCCGGTGACCAGCCGCATCCCCTTGCCGCCGCCGCCTGCCGACGGCTTGAGCAGCACCGGGAAACCGATGTCTTCGGCGGCCGAGACCAGGTCGTCGTCGGACAGGCCCGGTTCCGTGCGGCCGGGGACCACGGGCACGCCCGCCGCGCTGACGGTCAGCTTGGCGCGGATCTTGTCGCCCATGGCCTCGATCGCGGCGGGCGGCGGGCCGATGAAGACCAGCCCGGCGGCGGCGCAGGCGCGGGCGAACTCGGCGTTCTCGGCGAGGAAGCCGTAGCCGGGGTGCACCGCATCGGCCCGGGTCGCGCGGGCGGCGGCGATGACCCGCTCGATGCTCAGGTAGCTCTCCCGCGCGGCGGCGGGCCCGATGCGCACGGCGGTGTCGGCCACGTGGACGTGCCGCGCGTCGGCGTCGGCGTCGCTATAGACGGCCACGGACCGCACGCCCATCCGGCGCAGGGTCCGCGCGACCCGCACGGCGATCTCGCCGCGGTTGGCGATCAGCACGCTGGAAAACATGGTCACATCCGGAAGACGCCGTAGCGGACAGGGTCGAGGGGCGCGTTCGCCGCGGCCGACAGCGCGAGGCCGAGCACCTGGCGGGTGTCCGCCGGGTCGATCACGCCGTCGTCCCACAGGCGGGCGGTGGAGTAGTACGGGTTGCCCTGGTCCTCGTACTGGCGGCGGATGGGCTCGGTGAACGCGGCCTCCTCATCGGGCGACCACTCGCCGCCGCCCGCCTCGATCTGGTCGCGGCGGACCGTGGCCAGCACGGCGGCGGCCTGCTCGCCGCCCATGACCGAGATGCGCGCGTTGGGCCACATCCACAGGAAGCGCGGCGAGTACGCCCGCCCGCACATCGAGTAGTTGCCCGCGCCGAACGAGCCGCCGACGACCACGGTGAACTTCGGGACCCGCGCGCAGGCGGTGGCGGTGACCATCTTCGCGCCGTGCTTGGCGATGCCGCCCGCCTCGTAGTCGCGGCCGACCATGAAGCCGGTGATGTTCTGCAGATAGAGCAGCGGGATGGCGCGCTGGTCGCACAGTTCGATGAAGTGCGCGCCCTTCATCGCCGACTCGGAGAACAGCACGCCGTTGTTGGCGACGATGCCGACCGGGTGGCCGTGGATACGGGCGAACCCGGTGACCAGGGTCGCGCCGTACTCCTTCTTGAACTCGCGGAACCGGCTGCCGTCGACGATCCGCGCGATGACCTCCCGCACGTCGTACGGGGTGCGGGGGTCGGTGGGCACGACGCCGTAGAGGGTGGCCGGGTCGACGGCGGGCTCTTCGACCGGCGCGACGTCCCACGGGCGCGGGGCGCGCGGGCCGAGCGTGCTGACGATGGACCGGACGATCCGCAGCGCGTGCGCGTCGTCGTCGGCGAGGTGGTCGGTGACCCCGGAGACGCGGGCGTGCACGTCGCCGCCGCCGAGTTCCTCGGCGGTGACGACCTCGCCGGTCGCGGCCTTCACCAGCGGCGGCCCGCCGAGGAAGATCGTGCCCTGACCGCGGACGATGACGGCCTCGTCGCTCATCGCGGGCACGTAGGCGCCGCCCGCGGTGCACGAGCCGAGCACGGCCGCGATCTGCGGGATGCCCCGGGCCGACATGGTGGCCTGGTTGAAGAAGATGCGCCCGAAGTGGTCGCGGTCGGGGAAGACCTCGTCTTGCATGGGCAGGAAAGCGCCGCCAGAGTCCACCAGGTAGACGCAGGGCAGGTTGTTCTGTAGGGCGACCTCTTGCGCGCGTAGGTGCTTCTTGACGGTCATCGGGTAGTACGTGCCGCCCTTTACCGTGGCGTCGTTAGCCACGACGACCACCTCGCGCCCGGACACCCGGCCGACGCCGGTGATCAGCCCGGCGGCCGGGGCGTCGTCGCCGTAGAGGCCGGTGGCCGCGAGCGGGGACAGCTCCAGGAACGGGGAACCGGGGTCGACCAGCGTGTCGACCCGGTCGCGGGGCAGCAGCTTGCCCCGCTCGACGTGCCGGGCGCGGGCCTTCTCCGGACCGCCCAGCGCGGCCCGCGCCAGCCGCTCGCGCAGGTCGCCGACCAGCTCGGCGTGCTCCTTGGCGTTGCGCGGGAAGCGGTCGTCGGCCGGGTCGGCCGCGGTGCGCAGAACGGGCGCGTCCATCTCGCTCCTCGCCAGTGATCATTTGTTAGTCATCGTTAACTCCTTCCTCGATGTTAGCGCTCGCTAACCCGCGCGTCCACCGGAACCAGCGGCTCCGGAAAGGCCGTTTTCCACCCAGGACGCGGCCTTTCCGGAGCCAGGACAAATCAGCCAGTCACCCTGCGGAGAGCGGCGTAGTAGCCGTCACGCTGCCCGGCGACGTTCGGGTGGTAAGCCGCTTTCGACACGGTGCCGGGGGGCGAGGTGATCCACTCCGTGTCGGCGCAGACCTCGTGCCCGGCGAACACCTGCCTGCCGTCGATGAAGGTGAAACCGGCGGCCGCGGCCCGCGCGGAGATCACCTGCGCCAGCACGTCGGAGGTCTGGTTGATCGCCTCCCGCTTGCCCTCGCTGAGGCCGGGACAGAAACCGCCGAGCTCATAGATGTGCGGGTAGCCCATGACGATCACCCGAGCCGACGGCGCCCGGTCGCGGATCTGCCGGTAGACGTCGTCCAGTCTGGCGGGCAGGGTCCCCCTGATGAACGCCTGCGCCTTCTCGTTGAGGGTGACGCAGGTCGACTCGAGGCTGGTGTTGCAGTCCCACATGACGTCGCCCAGCTTGGCGTCGTTGCCGCCGATCGAGACCGTGACCAGCGAGGTGTTCGAGGTGACGGCGCTGATCTGGTTGGCGGTGAGGTCACTGGTGGTGTTCCCGGAGCAGGCGACGAACGCGAACGACGACGGCGCGTGCGCGTTGGCCCAGAGCTGGGGGTAGGCGTTCGAGCTGCGGTAGCAGACGCCGCTGTTGCCGTAGTCGTCCGCGCCGTGGCCGGACGAGTAGGAGTCGCCGAGGGCGACGTACCTGCCGGTGGCCGCCTGAGCGGAGGCCACCAGACCGATAAGCGACAGTGCGCTGAGCACCGCGACGGCCACTGAACGTGATAGACGCATTCCCAATCTCCAATCGTGGAAGGATCGACAAGATCCAGCTCTACCAGCGATCAATCGGCCGGGAGATTTCCGATCATTAGTGCCGATGGGAGTTGGCTCGCCAATGGCGATAAGAGGCGCGACTTCGGCAAGTTAGCGCCCGCTAACGTGCCTGTCTTACGATGAACCGCGTGCCACCAGCAGCCGAACCCGTCGCGGGCAAGCCCAGCCGCCGTGAGCAGATCCTCGCCGCCGCCGCTGAACTGTTCGCCCGGCACGGCTTCCACGGAGTGGGCATCGACGACATCGGCTCGGCCGTGGGCATCTCCGGCCCCGCCCTCTACCGGCACTTCCGGTCCAAGGACGCCATGCTCGGCGAGATGCTGACCTCCATCAGCGAGGTCCTGCTCGACGGCGGCCAGGCCAGGGTCGACGCGGCGAGCGGGCCCGAGAAGACCCTCGGCGACCTGGTCCGCTTCCACGTCGACTTCGCCCTGGACAACCCCGCGCTCATCACCGTGCAGGAGCGCAACCTGGGCAACCTGACCGACCCGGACCGCCGCAAGGTCCGGGCGCTGCAGCGCCGCTACGTCGAGACCTGGGTCGAGGTCATCCGCGCCGCGGTGCCCGCCGCGGGCGAGCCGACCGCCCGCGCCGCCGCGCACGCGGTGTTCGGCCTGATCAACTCGACCCCGCACAGCAGGCACCTCGACCGGGACCAGATGGCCGATCTGCTCACCGGCATGGCGATGGCCGCGTTGGTCCAGTTGTCCGATCGCGTTCACTGAACCGGGGCCTCGCCGCCTGGTCTGCCCGCCCGCCAAGTGGGTAACCTCTCCAGCACGGAACGTGACAGGGAAGAGGGTGCGGCGTGACCGAGGAGACCGACTGGGTCCCCCAGGGAATCGACTTGGAGCGGCCGAGCGCGGCGCGGCTGTACGACTACCTGCTCGGCGGCGGGCACAACTTCGCCCACGACCGGGAGTTGGCCGAGCGGTTCCTCGTCGCCCAGCCCAACGCCAGGGAGATCGCCCGGCACAACCGCGCCTTCCTGCGCCGAAGCGTGCTCTTCATGATCCAGAACGGGGTCCGGCAGTTCCTCGACCTCGGCTCCGGCATCCCCACCGTCGGCAACGTCCACGAGATCGCCCAGGAGGCCGACCCCACCGCGCGGGTGGTCTACGTCGACTACGAGGAAGTCGCCTACGCGCACAGCGCGCTCATACTCGCCGACAACCCGCTTGCCACGATCGTGCAGGCCGATCTCACCCGCCCGGGGGATGTCCTGAACGCCCCGGAGACGGTCGGCCTGCTCGACTTCACCGAGCCGATCGGGCTGCTGATGGCCGGGGTGTTCCACTTCGTCGCGCCGGAGAAGAACCCGCAGAAGATCATCGCCGACTACCGCGACGCGATAGCCCCCGGCAGCTACCTGGCGTTCTCACAGTTCACCCGGGACCTGATGCCCGCGGAGATGGACCGGATCGTCGAGGTGATGAAGTCCAGCCGCGACCCGATGTACCCGCGCTCGCGCCCGGAGATCACCGAGCTGTTCGACGGTTTCGACATCCTGGAGCCGGGGATCGTCCCGACCGCGCTGTGGCGCCCGGACACCGGCCTCTACGACGGCGACGACCCGAAGCGGGCCGGGATCTACGCCGGTGTGGGCCGGAAGCGCTGACGGCAGGCCCCGATGCAGCCGCTGGAACCTTCCGGCGACCGGCAGTCCCTGGTGCGCGGGTGGCTGCGGGTCGTCGCGGCGACCGCGTACGTCCCCGCGTCCGCCGCCGACGTCGAGTCGCTGCTCTCCGGGCTGCTCGCTGAGCTGACCGCGGCGGTGGCGGCCGACCCGGTCGACACCGCGCGCGCCGCCCGGGTCGGCGAGCGCATGGTGACCGGCGCGCTGACCGGGGAGGCGACGCTCGCGGGCTCGCTGCGCGTGCTGGGCCGGGGCCTGCTCGACGGCGGCCATGACCCGGTCGCGGTGGTCTCCGCGCTGGGCGCCGTGGCGACCGGGTACGCGGGCGCGCTGCGCATCCGCACGCTGGACCAGCAGGAGAACATGAAGGTCGCCCTGCTCACCGCCAAGCAGCGCGCCGAACGCGACCGCAGGCACACCGAGACCCGGTTCCGCGAGGTGTTCACCGCGTCATCGATAGGCATCGCCATCACCGAGCTGGACGGCCGGTTCGTGGAGGTCAACCCGGCGCTGGCCGCGATCCTCGGCTGCCCCGTCGACGAGCTGGCGAACCGCTCGCTGGCGGAGTTCATCGTCCCGGACGACGACCCGAACCTGCCCGGCGACCGCAAGCTGCTGATCCGGCCCGGCGGCGACACCGCCTGGGTGTACCTGACCACCTCGCTGCTGCGCGGCGACGACGGGCAGCCGGTCTACCGGGTCGCCATGGTCCAGGACCTCAGCGAGCTGCAGCTGCTGGGCAGCAGGCTCAGCCACCAGAACCTGCACGACGCGCTCACCGGCCTGGCCAACCGGCTGCACTTCGAGTCCCGGCTGGAGGCCGTCCACGGCCAGGCCCCGCCGGGCAGCGTGCTCACCCTGCTCTGCCTGGACCTCGACGCGTTCTCCCTGGTCAACACCACCCACGGGCACCTCGCCGGGGACCGCCTGCTGCGCACGGTCGCCCACCGGCTCGCCACAGCGGTCGCGGGCCACGACGCCCTCGTCGCCCGCGTCGACGGCGACGAGTTCGCCGTCCTCATCGTGCACGGCCGCACCGCGCCCCCGGTCGCGGAAGTGGTCGAGCTGGTCACCGGCGAGCTGTCCGAACCCGACTACGACGGCCACCTCGGCCTGGCCGCGACCGCCAGCGTCGGCGTCGCCCGCGCGCACGCAGCGGACACGTCCAGCGCGGAGCTGTTCCGCGCCGCCGACGCCGCGCTGCGGCACTCTCGGGAAACCGGTAAACACCAGTGGACCGAGTTCGACAGCCGAGCCGACCACCGGGCCCGCAAGATCGGCCGCGGCGCCACCGCGCTTCCCGCGGCGTGGGAAAACGGCGAGCTGACCGTCGCTTACCGACCGGTCGTACGCCTCTCGGACAACGCGCCGGTGCGGGTGCGGGCGCTGGTCCACAAGCCCGGGTCCGAGTCGGCGAGCGACTTGGCGGAGATGACCGGTTTGTCGGTGGCTCTCGGCCCGTGGCTGATCAACCAGTCGACGGAAAACCTGCCCACCTGGCAGTCCCTGTTCACCCCGGACACACCCGTCCAACGCGTGCTGCTCTCCCCGTTGCAGTCCGCCGACGCGGACCTGTCCGCCACCGTCAACCGCGCGATCGCCACCGCCCAGGTCCCGCCCGGCCTGCTGGAGATCGCCCTGGACACCCCCGCCGTGCTGGCAGGCCGCGGCGACGCCCGCGACAACCTGCGCACCCTGGCCGACATCGGCGTGGCCGCCGCCCTGCACGAGTTCACCGGCGGCCCCCGCCAACTGGCCGTCGCCGAGCGCTTCGAGGTGCGCGCCGTCATCCTCGCCGACCTCTTCGATGGCTGGCGCCCCGACTGGCTCCCCGCCGACACCGCCCCGGTCCGCGCGACCCGCGAACTGGTCGCGGCGCTGACCGGCATGGGCGCCTCCGTCGGCGTGCTCGGCGTCCGCGACCACACCGAGGCCCGCTGGTGGGCCGACCTGGGCGTGCAGACCGCAGAAGGCCCCGCGTTCGGCGACCCCACCGACCCCGATGGCATCCTGTCCCGCGTCCGCTCCGCAGCGACGACCACCTCATGAGGCAGGCGACCGGGCGGACAAACCGCCAACCGAGCGAATCGGCCTGCGCCGATCTCCCCGCGCGGCGCTCCGCTGTTGCAGGATGAGGGCGTGGACGCCGACAGCGAGTCCGATCCGAACCGCAGGCGCGGCCTCATCGAGGCGGCGGCGGGGGCGTTGGCCGCCATGCGGGCCGGGGAGGACGACGGGGCGCTGGACCGGCTCGCCGCCGCCGTCCGGGCCGCGCCGGACCGGCACGCGAACGCCCGGGAGCTGATGCTGCTGCTGTTCCACGAGTGCAGCGCCATGGTCGCCGCGCTGGGCTCCGGCGGCACCGCCCCGGTGAAGATGCAGGTTTACGACGACGACGGCCACGAGGTCCCGATCGACGAGGCCGACCCGCCGGTGCGGACGGCGGTGCGCACGCTGCTGGCCGAGGTGCACGGCGACACCGACAGCGCGGCAGCGCAGATCGAGATCGCGCTGGCCAACGCCGCCCCGGAGGAGATGGCGACGCTGATGGTCCAGGCCCTGCGCTGGACGCTGCGGCTGTCCGAGGAATGCGCCATCCGCGATCTCCCGGTCCCGGAGTGGATTCGCGGCGGCTGACCCTCAGCCCAGCAGTTCCTTCACCAGACCCGACAGCTGGTCGGTCTCGATCAGGAAGCCGTCGTGCCCGGCGGGCGAGGCGATCACCCGAAGCCGGTCGGCCGACGCGATTCCCGCGACGAGTTCTTCCTGCTGCGCCAGCGGATACAGCCGGTCACTGTCCACACCGGCCACGATCGCGCGGGCGCGCACCCTGGCCAGCGCGGCCGGGATTCCGCCACGCCCCACGCCGATGTCGTGCTCGTTCATCGCTGTGGTCAGCGTGACGTAGCTGCCCGCGTCGAACCGGTGGGCCAGCTTCGCGCCATGATGGTCCACATAGGACTCGACGGCGAACCGGCCGTCCGGCATCCGCCGCCGCCCGAACCGGTGCGCGAGCTCGGGTTCGCTGCGGTAGGTCACGTGCGCGATCCGGCGGGCGATGCCGAGGCCGACGTGCGGCCCTTCCTCCGCGTCGTGGTAGTCGCCCCCGTGCCAGTGCGGGTCGGCGCGGATCGCGTGCAGCTGCGGGGAAGCCCAGGCGATCTGCTCGGCAGACGCGGCGGCCGGGCACGCCACCAGCAGCACGGCGGCGACCCGTTCCGGCCTGCCGACCGCCCATTCCAGCGCGCGCATCCCGCCCATGGACCCGCCCAGGACCGCCGCCCAGGTGTCGACGCCGAGCGCGTCGGCCAGCACCGCCTCGGCGGTGACCTGGTCGCGGACGCCGACGGCGGGGAACCGGCTGCCCCACGGTTTCCCGTCCGGGGCGACCGAAGCCGGGCCGGTCGTGCCCTGGCAGCCGCCCAACACGTTGGGGCACACCACGAAGAACCGGTCGGTGTCGACCGCGCGGCCGGGCCCGATCAGCTCGTCCCACCACCCGGCCGTGGGATGCCCCGGCCCAGCAGGCCCGGCGACGTGGCTGTCGCCGGTCAGCGCGTGCTCGACCAGCACGGCGTTGGACCGGTCCGCGTTCAGCGTCCCCCAGGTCTCATAGGCCACCGCGAAGTCCGGCAGAACGCCGCCCGCCTCGAGCACGAGCGGGCGTTCCGCGCGCAGCCACCGCCGGTGGCCGGACGGGTCCCCTTCCCGCCACGCGCCCGTGGCGGGAAGGGGGACACCACTCGGGCCAGCGGTCACAGTTCGGCCTTGGCCGCCCGGAAACCGGCCTCCAGGTCGGCCTTGAGGTCTTCGACGTTCTCGATGCCGACCGAGAGCCGCACCAGGCCGGGCGTCACGCCGCTGGCTAGCTGCTCCTCGGCGGCGAGCTGGCTGTGCGTGGTGCTCGCCGGGTGCACGATCAGGCTGCGCACATCGCCGATGTTGACCAGCTGGCTGTGCAGTTCCGTGCCGTCGACGAACTTGCGGCCCGCCTCGACCCCGCCGCGCAGGTCGAACGACACGATCGCGCCCGCCCCGAGCGGCAGATACCTCTGCGCCGCCTCGTGGAACGGGCTCGACGGCAGGCTCGCGTAGTAGACCCGCTCCACCTCGTCGCGCTGCTCCAGCCACTCGGCGAGCGCCCGCGCGTTGGCCACGTGCCGCTCGATGCGCAGCGACAGCGTCTCGATGCCTTGCAGGATCAGGAAAGCGTTGAACGGCGAGAGCGCCGCGCCGGTGTCGCGCAGCAGCTGCACCCGCGCCTTGGCCGCGTACGCGCCCGGGCCGAGGGCCTCCCAGTACTTGAGGCCGTGGTAGCTCGGGTCGGGCTCGGTGAACCCGGGGAACCGCGCCGGGTCCGCGCCGAAGTCGAACGTGCCGCCGTCGACCAGCACGCCCGCGATGGTGGTGCCGTGGCCGCCGAGGTACTTGGTCGCCGAGTGCACGACCACATCGGCGCCGTGCTCGATCGGGCGCAGCAGGTACGGGGTGGGCACGGTGTTGTCCACGACCAGCGGCACGCCGACCTCGTGCGCGACGTCGGCCACCGCGCGGATGTCGAGCACGTTGCCGCCCGGGTTGGCCAGCGTCTCGGCGAAGAACAGCTTGGTGTTCGGGCGCGCCGCCGCGCGCCACGCGGCCAGGTCGTCCTGGTCGTCGACGAAGGTGACCTCGACGCCGAGCTTGGGCAGCGTGTAGTGGAACAGGTTGTACGTGCCGCCGTAGAGCGACGGGCTCGACACCAGGTGGTCACCGGCGTTGGCGACGTTGAGGATCGCCGCGGTGGTGGCCGCGGAGCCGGACGCGAACGCCAGCGCGGCGACGCCGCCCTCCAGTGCCGCGACGCGCTGCTCCAGCACGTCCTGGGTCGGGTTCATGATCCGGGTGTAGATGTTTCCCGGCTCGGCCAGGCTGAACAGGTCCGCGCCGTGCTGGCTGTCCCGGAAGACGAAAGAGGTGGTCTGGTAGATCGGGGTCGCCCGCGCGCCGGTGGACGGGTCCGGCGCGGCGCCTGCGTGGATCTGTTTGGTCTCGAAGGACCAGGCGGATTCGGTCATCGGAAATCTCCTAGGCGAAGGCGCCGCGCGCACGCAGAAGAAGCCGCGCGCGGCGAAGAGGAAACGGGGGTGGTCCGAAGCGAGCGGAGATCAGCGACAAGCGGCGCTGGAGAGACGGCCGAGATCGACATAGCGCCGAACCGTGAGGACTGCCATGGCAAGCACCGTAACCGCGCGTGCCGGATCACGGGCGGTTGTCCACAGGTTGGAACACACCGCGGTTGCCGTGATCGACCCGCCGGGGAACGATCGGAACCATGCGCGCCGCCGCCATGATGTCCAGCCTGCTCGTTTTCCTGACCGCCGCCACCCCTGCGACAGCGATTAC
Source organism: Actinokineospora iranica (assembly GCF_900101685.1). Classification (GTDB taxonomy): domain Bacteria; phylum Actinomycetota; class Actinomycetes; order Mycobacteriales; family Pseudonocardiaceae; genus Actinokineospora; species Actinokineospora iranica. Next base: position 12,654 of record NZ_FMZZ01000014.1, on the reverse strand, counting down.
TCCGTCGGTGCGCTTTCATCACTACGTCGCACTAGGCGACTCCTACGCGTCCGGCCCCGGCATCCCCGACCAAGGGAACGAGCCCGCGGGCTGCGGCCGCGCCAGCCGGAACTACCCGGGCCAGTTGGCGAACTGGTTGCGGGTGCCCGATTTCCGCGACGTGACGTGCGGCGGCGCGACGACCGCGCACATGACCGCGCCGCAACGGGTTCCGGGCGGGGAGAACCCGCCGCAGTTCGACGCGCTGCGCCAGGAGACGGACCTGGTGACCATCACCATCGGCGGCAACGACGTCGGGTTCAGCCAGATCATGGACGCCTGCGGCCGGGCCGGGGCGGCCGACCCGACCGGCTCCCCCTGCCGCGCGCACTTCACCGCGTCCGGTTCCGACGTCCTGGCCCAGCGGGTGGAGGCGACGGGCAAGCGGGTGCGCGCGGTTCTCGCGGGCGTCAAAGAGCGCTCGCCCAACGCCGTCGTCCTGGTGGTCGGCTATCTGCGCATCCTGCCGCCCGAAACCGGTTGCTGGCCCCAGGTCCCGTTCGCCGCGGGGGACAACGCGTACTTCGACCGCGTGCAGGAGTCGCTGAACCGCACACTGGCCGAGGTCGCCCGGTCCGCGGGCGCCCGCTTTGTCACCCCCTACACCTATTCCCTCGACCGCGACTCCTGCCAGCCGCCCGAGCGCCGCTGGGTCGAGCCGCTGCGGCCCGCCGCGCCCGCGCAGGCCGTGCACCCCAACGAGAACGGCATGAAGATCGTCGCGGGCCTCGCCTGGCTCACGCTCCGCTTCGCCCGCACTCCTTGACAGTGGCCGCGATCACACAGCAGTATGCGAATCCCCTTCGGCTTATCGGCGAGTGAGGTCCCCATGCCCAGGTTCCGCGCGTTGGCCGTCACCACTGTCTTGAGCGGGGTGCTCGCCGCCGCCCTGATCGCGCCACCGGCCAACGCGGCGCAGGACTACCAGCGCTATGTGGCCCTCGGCGACTCGTTCGCGTCGGTCGGCACGCTCACCAAGTTCCGCGAGGACGCGCCCGGCTGCGCGCGGGCCACGGACAACTACCCGTCGGTCATCGCCGCGAAGCTCGCCCCCACCGAGTTCGTCGACATCAGCTGCGGCGGCGCGCAGACCCGGGAGATGACCGCGCCGCAAGGGCAGAACCCGCCGCAGTTCAGCGCGCTGACCGCCGACACCGACCTGGTCACGGTCTCCATCGGCGGCAACGACATCGGCTTCGGCGAGATCATCACCACCTGCGCCAAGCTCAGCTTCACCAACCCGCTCGGCGCGCCGTGCAAGGCCCATTACGCGGGCGTCCTCGAAGAGCGCATCGCCCAGCTCGCGCCGAAGATCACCGCCGTGGTCGACGGCATCGCGCAGCGCTCGCCCAACGCCACCATCGTCGTCGTGGGCTACCTGCGGATCTTGCCGCCGACCACGGGCTGCTGGCCGGTCGTGCCGTTCGCCGTCGGCGACGTCCCCTACTTCGACGGCATCGAGCGCGTCCTCAACGAGACCATCGGCGCCAGCGCCGAGGCAGCGGGCGCGGTGTTCGTCAATCCCGGCCTGACCACCGGCCACGACGTCTGCCAGCTCCTGCCGTGGAACAAGTGGGTCGAGGGCCTGCTGCCGACGAGCCTGTCGGTCCCGGTCCACCCGAACGCGGCGGGCCAGCGGCACGTCGGCGGGCTGGTCGCCGCCGCACTGTCGGATTAGGACTTCCGCGATTTCAGGGCTCTCCGGCAGCGCTACCGTGGTCTGAGAATCGGGCAGCGCCGAGGAGAGCGATGATCAGCGTGCAGGGCGTGGTGGACCGGGTGGGTCCCACGCTGCTGCGCACCGCCCTCGCCGTGGAGCAGGCCGACGGGCTGCACGTCACCGACGTGGTCATCGCCGAGGCGGGGCGGCGCGCGCAGGTCGGCGCGGGCGACCTGGTGCTCGGCGTCGCGGTCGCCTCGACGCAGGACGCGGTCGCGCTGGTGCGGCACTGCGGGGCGCACGGCGCCGCGGCGGTGCTGCTCAAACCCCCGTACGCGGCGCGCGGCGCGGTCAAGACCGCGGCGCTGCGGGCGGGCACGGCGATTGTCGAGGTGCACGCTGCCACGGCGTGGGCGCAGCTGGTGTGGCTGCTGCGGTCGGTTCTCGACGCCGCCGCGGACGAGTCCGACGCCCTGCACTCGGCCGCGTTCGGCGACCTGTTCCGGCTCGCCGACGCGGCGGCGGCAGTGGTCGACGCGCCGGTGACCATCGAGGACGCGAACTCCCGCGTGCTGGCGTACTCCGCCCGGCAGGACCGCACCGACCCGGCGCGGGTGTCGACGATCATGGGCAGGCGCGTGCCGGACGACGTGCTGGCCCGCTTCCGGTCGCGCGGGGTGTTCCGCGAACTCAGCCGCGGCCGCACGGCGATCTTCGTGCCCGCGCAGAAGGACGGCACGCTGCCCCGGCTGATCGTGCCGATCCGGATGGGCGGCCAGCTGCTGGGCTCCATGTGGGCGGTGGTCGCGGGCCCGGTGCCCGACGAGCGGGCCGCCGCCTTCGCCGACGCCGCGCCGGTCGTCGCGCTGCACCTGCTGCGCAGGCGGGCCCGCGAGGCCAGCGAGCGCAGGCACTCGGCCGAACTGGTGCGGTCGGTCCTCGAAGGAACCGGCAGCACCCGCCTGGCCGCCGCCGAACTCGACCTGGACCGCGGCCCGCACCGCGTGGTCGCCATCGACGCGCAGAGCGACGACGCGTTGGACGGAGAAGGCGTAAGACTGTCCCTCTTAGAACGACTTACCGAGGGCGTCGGTAAGCGTCCCGCTATCGCGGACCTCCACGGTGTCCTCTACGCGATAGTGCCGGATGTGGACGGTTGGCCAACCCTGCGCACGGCACTGGCCGATCTGGACGGTCCGCTGGTCGGTGCGGGCACTCCGGTCGAGGTGGCGGACCTGGCCCGCTCGCGCGCCGAGGCGGACGAGGCGCTGAGCCTGCTGCGCACGGGCCTCGCCGAGGGGCCGATAGCGGTGCACGACCAGGTGTGGACAGTCCTCGTGCTCCACCGGGCAGCGGTGGCGGCGAACGCGGCGGGAGTCGCGGCCTTCGGCCCGCTCACCCAGCTGATCGCCGACGCGGACGCGGGCTGGTACGCCGACACCCTCTACGAGTGGCTGCGCCACCCCGGCGATCCCCGAGCCGCCGCGGCGGCGCTGAGCATTCACCCCAACACCCTGCGGTACCGCCTGTCGCGGATCACCGCCCGGCTCGACGCCGACCTCGCCGACCCGGACACCCGCCTCGCCCTGCTCACCCAGCTCACCGCGCTCCGCTGGCAGTGATTGTTCCGCGAGCACAACACGGCGGGGTTACTCTCGGTTTCAGGGCACGATGACAGCCGCTTAACGCTGCCTGACCGTGATAGGGGACACCCCGCAGCGGGTCCAGCCCCGACCGAGAGGACGATCCCGGTGAAGATCGCCGTTCCCCGAGAGGTCAAGAACCACGAGTACCGGGTGGCGCTGACCCCAGCGGGCGCCCACGAGCTGACCGCCCACGGCCACACCGTGTTCGTCGAGGCGGGCGCTGGCCTGGGCTCGGCGATCACCGACGAGGAGTACCTGGGCGCGGGCGCGAAGATCCTCGCCGACGCCGAGGACGTGTGGGCCGAGGGCGAACTGGTCCTGAAGGTGAAGGAGCCCGTCGCCGCCGAGTACCCGTACCTGCGGTCCGAGCAGATCCTGTTCACCTACCTGCACCTGGCCGCGGACGAGCCGCTGACCCGGGCCCTGCTCGCCGCGGGCACCACCGCGATCGCCTACGAGACGGTGCAGACCGAAACCGGCGCGCTGCCCCTGCTGGCCCCCATGTCGGAGGTCGCGGGCAGGCTGGCCCCCCAGGTCGGCGCGTTCGCCCTGATGCGCCCCTCCGGCGGCCGCGGCGTCCTCCCCGGCGGCGTCCCCGGCGTCCACCCCGCGAAGGTAGTGGTCATCGGCGGCGGCGTGGCGGGCGTCAACGCCACCACCATCGCCCACGGCATGGGCGCGGAAGTCGAGGTCCTGGACACCAACATCGACCGCCTGCGCCACATAAACGCCCAGTTCCACGGCCAAGTAAGAACCACCACCTCAACCCACTACGCCATAGAACAGGCAGCAAAGACCGCAGACCTCTTGATCGGCGCAGTCCTCATCCCCGGCGCCAAGGCCCCCAAACTCATCAGCAACACCGTCGTCGCCCACATGAAGCCCGGCTCAGTACTAGTAGACATAGCCATAGACCAGGGCGGCTGCTTCGAAGACTCCCACCCCACCACCCACGCGAACCCCACCTACCAGGTCCACGACTCCCTCTTCTACTGCGTGGCCAACATGCCCGGCGCAGTCCCAAGAACCTCCACCTACGCCCTCACCAACGCCACCCTCCCCCACACCCAGTCCCTAGCCACCCAAGGCTGGCGCCAAGCCCTCCAAACCTCCCAAACCCTCGCCCACGGCCTCAACACCCACGCAGGCGCCCTAACCAACCCCCAAGTAGCCCACACCCACCCCACCCTCCCCCAAACCCCCCTACAAACCGCCCTAACCCCCTAACCCCCTCTATGCCCCCGCCCCCGCCTGCCCTGCCCCACCCCAGTCCCCTGGCACACGCCGCAGGTGAGGCATGTGGACGGTCCTATAGAAACGTCGGGATCGGACACCAGTCACCATCAACCACCCACAGGCCCACACAGAACAACGCCGGGTCAGGAACCAGCCGCACCGTGGGGGGCTCGGGGGGCTCGGCCCCCCGGCCAACACTGACGAACACCACCGGCTCGCGCTCTCCGCGAGCATGGGAGGGGGAGGTGTGAGGGCGGCCCGCTCAACCAGCCTGGGGGTCACTGGGAGCGGGCCGCCACCTATAGCTTAGGCACATTCGGCGCGGTTCGCTGCACTGGGGGCGGGCGAGTCGTGATTACTTCCTCACAGATAATGGACCCTTTCGGGTGAGAAACCGCGCATCGGGGTGAAACCGCCGGTCGGCGCTACGGTGGCCGGGTCGGCGCGCCGATGCCTCATCGGTGACTGAGCCTCGGTGGTGCCTCGGCTGCCACGATCCCTTCGGCCGAGATCGCGCGTTGACGGTGTTGGTGGAGGACGATCTGGTCGTCTTGGTTCCCCCGCCTGGGGCGTCCGCGGTGTTGTCCGCCCAGCAGACGCGGTCGCTCGGCGTGGTGTTGGACCAGGCGGCGGGTCGCGCGGACAACGTGCGGGCCGGGTGATGCCGGTGCGTGGGGACGAGGCGTTGCGGGCGGCGGTGCTGGCGCGGTTGGCGCTGCTGGACGAGGTGGCGGGGACGGCGGACGAGTCCACGTTGTTGCCGTTGGCGCGCAGTGAGATCAGCCGGTTGGCCGATGGGTGGCGGTTGCTGCTGACGGTGCACCAACCGGATGAGGAGAGCCGGTGCCGGGCGTGTCCGGCGGGGGCGGCGAGCCTGCGGGGTTTCCGCGGGCTGCGGTGGCCGTGTCAGGTGTGGCGGATGGCGCATGAGCATCTGATCGGCGAGGGTGTGGCGCACCGGGACCGGAAGCGGCCGCTGCGGAATCCGTTCGGCAGGCAGGCTGTGTTGGTGCCGCAGGAGAAGCCTGCCGGGGCGCGGGCGCAAGCGCCTCCCGAGCCGCCGGTCGTCCCGATGGAGCCGGTGCACCGCGCCCCGGTAAGGGAACGCCAGTACTGACACTCGGTGACCGCCCACCCAATTCAGGGTGACCTGCCCGTTGGCTTGCTCGGCGTTCCGCGCCCTACCCGGACGCGGAGTGTCACGATGCGGCAAGATGGCCGCCACGACACGCCTGGCGAGCTGGAGGGGCCTGTGCAGGACGGTAGCGGTCGCATCGTGGTGCAGAACTTGACCAAGAACTTCGGTCCGGTCGCCGCGGTGCAGAACCTGAGTTTCCACGTCGAGCCGGGTTCGGTGACCGGTTTCCTCGGGCCCAACGGCGCGGGCAAGACCACGACGCTGCGGATGCTGCTGGGGTTGGTCCGGCCGACGTCGGGGTTCGCCACGATCAACGGCCAGCCCTTCGCCGGGTTGGGCAACCCGGGCCGGGTCGTGGGGGCGGTGCTGGAGGCCCAGGGTTTCCACCCGAAGCGCACGGCGATCAACCACCTCCGGGTCTACACGGCGGCGATGGGTTTGACGGACCAGCGCGCCGACGAGGTTCTAGGGTTGGTCGGCCTCGGCGCCGCGGCCAACCGGGCGGCGGGCGGCTTCTCGCTGGGCATGAAGCAGCGCCTGGCCTTGGCGACCGCGCTGCTGGGCGACCCGCAGGTCCTGGTGCTCGATGAGCCCGCCAACGGCCTGGACCCCGAGGGCATCGCCTGGCTGCGCACCTTCCTCAAGGCGTTCGCCGCCTCCGGCCGCACGGTGCTGATCTCCAGCCACCTGCTCGCCGAGGTCGAGCAGACCATCGACCAGGTGGTGATCGTCAGCCGCGGCCAGACCATGTACTACGGCAAGCTCGACGACCTGCGCCGCTCACAGCAGTCCCGCGTGATCGTCCAACCCGCCGACCCCACCGCTCTGGCCACCGCCCTCCAGGCGGCGGGCATCACCGGCATCACCCCCACCCCCGACGGCAAGATCGCCGTAGTCGACGCCACCGTCCAGCAGATCGGCGATATCGCCGCGAAGGCCGGGACGGCGCTGTACGGGGTGCAGGAGGAACGGGTCGACCTGGAGCAGCTGTTCTTCCGCCTGACCAGCGGCCAGTGGGCAGCCCCCAGCGCACCCGGCTATGGCGTGCCGCAGTACCAACAGGGTCCGCAGCACCAGCAGCCCTACCAGCAGCAGCCTTATCAGCAGCAGGGCTACCAGCAGCAGGGCTACGCCCCGCCGGGCACCCCGCCGCAGGGCGGCCCCCAGCCGGTCCACACCCCTTCTCCGGGCACCCCGCAGATCACCCTGCCCTTCCAGGGCGACCCCCAGGCCTTCGCGCCACCCCACCAAACCCCACCCCAGGGCGACCCGCGGGCTTACCAACCGCCTCAAGGAACACAGCACCAAGCTGTCCCGCCCCAAGGCAACCCACAAGCCTTCGCGCCACCCCAAGGCAACCCACAGGCGTTCGCGCCACCCCAAGGCGCGCCGCAGACCTTCGCGCCTGCCGAGGGCAACAACCCGCAGCCTTTCGCTCCGCCCCAGGGCGACTCGCAGGCCTTCGCGCCGCAGCAGAGTGGCCAGCAGCCCGGTTTCGCCCAGCCCTACCCGGCTGCGGCGCAGACTCCCTCGCCCTACCAGGCAGCGCCACACCAGGTCGGCGAGCAGCTTCCGGCGTCCTACCAGGCCACGCCCGCGACCCCGGAAACGCAGCAGGCCGCGGCCCAAACCCCGCCGCCCTCCCAGACCCCCGGACAAGGCCCGACGCCGGAGCATCCCCCGGCGCGGAGCCCGGAGCCCCAGGAGCCTGCGGCGGAGACACCGCCGTCCCACCCGACCCCGGCGGCGTCCCCGTCGACCCCGGCAGGGGCAGATCAGAACCCGGCACAGGACACGGCGTCGAACCAGCCGCCCGCGGCTGACGCCGTGCCGCCCGCGCCGCGGCCGGTGGACGTCCCGCAGGCCCCACCGCCGCCGGAGTCGCAACAGAACCCGACCGGACAGGGGGGCAACGCGTGATGGGCAGGCTGATCAACGCCGAGTTCCGCAAGATCCTCACCACCAAGCTGTGGTGGGGCCTAATGATCCCGGCTGTCGTGCTGGCCGTCCTCTGGGCATGGGGCTGGTCGGCAGTCACCGGAGAACTCATCAACGACGTCACCAATGAGCCTGAGCTCCGCAACTTCGACGTGCCCGTCGACGAGATGTCCTGGTCGGTGATCGCGCTGGCGCGCAGCATCAACATCGCCTCGATCTTCCCGATGATCTTCGGCGCGCTCGGCCTGGCCAGCGAGTTGAGCCGCAAGACGATCACCACGACGTTCCTCACCGCCCCCTCCCGCGCGAGCGTGCTGGGCGCGAAGGCGATCACGTACGTGCTGTGGGGCGCGATCTTCGGCCTGGTCATCAGCGCGGCGGCGAGCCTGGGCACCCTGATCGGCTCGGACACCAACCTCCTGCCCGAGGGCGAGCAGTGGTTCCTGATCGTGCTCGCGGGCATGATCATGTGCATCCTGTGGACGCTCGTCGGCCTCGGGGTCGGCGCGCTGATCGGCTCGCCGGTGGGAGCGCTGGTGATCCTGCTGATCTACGCGCTCGTCGTCGGCCCCTTCGGCGAAGTGGTGCTCTTCGGCACGACCGAGGGCTCCAACCTCCCCGGTTTCCTGCCGAACGGCTCGGCTAACGGCCTCACCGGCTCGACCGCCGCCGCGCTGCTGTTCGAGCAGATCCAGACACTCGTGTTCAACCGTGGCGGCGCGGCGATCCCCGCGAGCAGGCAGGAGACCATCGAGGAGATCATCCGGTTCTCCGCGGGCGCTCCCGGCGCGTTCTCGCTGTGGATCAGCGGGTTGATCTTCCTCGGCTGGACGGCGTTGTTCTTCATGACCGGAATCATCCGGAATCAGCGGCGGGACATCACGTAGTTATCCACAGCCCGAAGTTATCCACAGGCCCCGGGCCGCACTCCCCCACGGAGTGCGGCCCGGACCTAATCTGGCTAGGTGCCCCACACCTCCACAGCCCCCGGCTGGATCCGCAGACTGACCGCCGCCTGCTGGCAGCACCGCCGCTTGGTCGTGCTGTCGGTGGTCGCGTCGGTGATCGGCGTCGGCTTCCAGGCGGCGGGCCCGCTGCTGGTGAAGTTCGTCGTGGACGACGCGGTCGATGGCGAGACGGCACGGCTGGGCTGGCTGGTCGCGGCCCTGGTCGCGATGGAGTTGCTGACCTTCGGCAGCGCGTTCCTGCGCCGGTATCTCGGCGGCAGGCTGGCCCTGGACGTGCAGCACGACTTGCGCCAGGCGGTGTTCGGCGCGGTGCAGCGGCTCGACGGCGGCAAGCAGGACGCGATGCGCACCGGGCAAGTGGTGTCGCGGTCGATCAACGACCTGCAGTTGGTCCAGGGCCTGCTGATGATGGTGCCGCTGTCGATCGGCACCGTCGTGTTCGGGTTGGCGGCGCTCGGCGCGATGCTCTGGCTCTCACCGATGCTGACCGTGGTCGCGCTGGTCGTCACCCCCGTGGTGGCGGTCGTGGCGACGCGCAGCCGGTCCACCCTGTTCCCGGCCACCTGGTCCGCGCAGCAGCGCGCGGCCGACGTCGCGCAGCAGGTCGAGGAGACCGTCACCGGCGTGCGGGTCGTCAAGGGGTTCGGCCAGGAGGCGCGTGAGGTCGCGCGGCTGGAGAAGACCGCGCGGGCGCTGTTCGCCGAGCGGATGCGCACGGCGAAGCTGACCTCGCGGCCCGCGGCGACGCTGGTGGCGATGCCATCGGCCGGGCAGGTGGCGGTGCTCGCGCTGGGCGGCTACCTGGCGCTCAACGGGCAGGTCACGCTGGGCACGTTCCTCGCGTTCGCCAGCTACGTGGCGAACCTGGTCGGGCCGACCCGGCTGCTCGCCGGACTGCTGATCAACGCGCAACTCGCGCGGGCCGGGGTGGAGCGGGTCTACGAGCTGATCGACTCGCAGCCCGACGTCGTGGACAAGCCGGACGCGATCGACGTGCCGGACGGGCCGGTCGACGTGGTGCTCGACGGGGTCCGGTTCGGGTACACGCGCAGCGAGCCGGTGCTGGACGGGGTGTCGCTGCGGGTGTCGCCGGGCGAGACGCTGGCGCTGGTGGGCACGGCCGGGTCGGGCAAGTCGACGGTGTCGCTGCTGCTTCCCCGGTTCTACGACGTGCAGTCTGGTGCGATCCGGATCGACGGGGTCGACGTGCGCGACCTGCGGCTGTCGTCGCTGCGCGGCACGGTCGGGGTGGTGTTCGAGGAGGCGTTCCTGTTCTCCGACTCGGTGCGCGCGAACATCGCCTACGGGCGGCCGGACGCCACCGACGAGGACATCCGGGCGGCGGCGAAGGCCGCGCAGGCGCACGAGTTCGTGGAAGCGCTGCCCGACGGGTACGACACGGTGGTGGGCGAGCGCGGGCTGACGCTGTCCGGCGGGCAACGCCAGCGGGTCGCGCTGGCCAGGGCGCTGTTGTCGGACCCGCGCGTGCTGGTGCTCGACGACGCGACGTCCGCGGTGGACGCGGCCACCGAGTCCGCCATCCACGACACCTTGCGCGAGGTCACCGCGGACCGGACGACGCTGCTGGTCGCGCACCGCCGGTCGACCCTCGCGCTGGCCGACCGGATCGCGGTGCTCGACGGCGGCAAGGTCGTCGATGTCGGCACGCACGCGGAGCTGAACGCGCGGTGCGCGCTGTACCGGTCGCTGCTGGCCGGGCCGGGCGACGCGATCGAGGACCCGACCCGCCGCACGGGCGCCGACCTGATGCCAGGGCCGGACGGGGTGACGCCGTCGCTGTGGCCGGAGGACAGCGGCGAGTCGCAGACCGGCGCGGCGCTGTACACGCAGAAGACGACCGCCGTGGGTCGCGGCCGGATGGGCGGCGGCTCGCCGGACGCGCTGAACGTGCCGCCGACGGACGAGTTGCTGGCCAGGGTGCGGGCGCTGCCCCCCGCGGTCGAGCGCCCCGATCTGCACGGGGAGGACCCGACCGCGCCCGATCCCGGGTTCCGGCTGCGCAGGCTGCTGCGTCCGGCGCGGACGGCGCTCGCGGTGGTCTTCGGGCTGGTGGTGCTCGACTCGGTGATCGCGGTCGCGCTGCCCGCCCTGTTCCGCAGCGGGATCGACTCGGGCGTGCTGACCGGCGCGACGGGGGCGTTGTTCGTCGCCACCGCCGTCGCCGCGGCGCTGGTCGGGGTGATGTGGCTGAACACCGCCGTGAACACGGTGCTGACGGCGCGCGTGGGCGAGCGGCTGCTGTACCTGCTGCGCGTCCGCAGCTACGCCCACCTGCAACGGCTCGGCCTGGACTACTTCGAGCGCGAGATGGCGGGGCGGATCATGACCCGGATGACGACCGACGTCGACGCGCTGTCGACGTTCCTGCAGACCGGGCTCACCACGGCCGCCGCGAGCCTGCTGACGGTGGTGGCGGTGACGGTGGCGCTGCTGGTCACCGACCTGTCGTTGGCGCTGGTGGCGTTGACCGTGCTTCCGGTGCTGCTCGTCGCCACGGTGATCTTCCAGCGGCTGTCGTCCGCGGCCTATGCCGAGGCCCGCGACCGGGTGAGCGCGGTCAACGCCGACATGCAGGAGAACGTCTCCGGCCTGCGGGTGGCGCAGGCGTACACCCGGGAGGACGTGTCGGCGCGCCGGTTCGCCGAACGCAGCGACGCCTACCGGCGGACGCGGCTGCGGGCGCAGCGCTACATCGCGACGTATTTCCCGTTCGTGTCCATGCTGTCCGGCTTCGGGCAGGCGGCTGTCCTGATCGTGGGCGCCCACCGGGTCGCCGACGGCGAGCTGACTCCCGGCGTGCTACTGGCGTTCCTGCTGTATCTGGGCCTGTTCTTCGCCCCGGTGCAGCAACTGTCCGGCGTGTTCGACGGATACCAGCAGGCCAGGGTCGGCCTGCGCCGCATCGCCGATTTGCTGCGCACCCCGACCACGGTGCGCCCGCCCGCCGACCCGGTCCCCGTGCCCGCGCGCCTCACTGGCGAGATCGAACTCCGCGATGTCTCCTTCACCTACGCGGGCGCGGACCGCCCAGCCGTCTCGAACATCTCCCTGCGCGTCCGCCCAGGCGAGACCGTCGCCCTGGTCGGCGCGACCGGCGCTGGCAAGTCCACGGTCGTCAAGCTGATCGCCCGCTTCTACGACCCCACCGACGGCGCGGTCCTGGCCGACGGCGTCGACCTGCGCTCCTACGACCTGTCCGGCTACCGCCAGCGCCTCGGTGTCGTCCCCCAGGAGGCCCACCTGTTCACCGGCGACATCGCCCGCAACGTCGCCTACGGCGCCCCCGACTCCCCACCCGCCCGCGTCGAGTCGGCCGTCCGCTCGGTCGGCGCCCTGCCCATGGTCGCGACCCTCCCGGCAGGTTTCCGCCAGCCGGTCGGCGAACGCGGCCAAGGCCTCTCCGCGGGCCAACGCCAGCTCATCGCCCTGGCCCGCGCCGAACTGGTCGACCCGGACATCCTCCTGCTGGACGAGGCCACCGCCGCCCTCGACCCGGCAACCGAATCCACCGTCCTCACCGCCAGTGAACGCGTGGCGGGCAAACGCACCACCTTCGTCGTCGCCCACCGCCTAGCCACCGCCGCCCGCGCCGACAAGATCGTCGTCATGTCGGGCGGCCGCATAGTCGAACAGGGCACCCACAAAGACCTCTTGTCCGCAAACGCCCACTACGCCCACCTCTGGCGCCTCGGCACCATGGACCCCCACCCCACCACCAGCGCCGCCGCACCCACTCCCGCCCCCACAGCCAACGTCACGATCGGCGGCACCCACCCCCACCGCTGACCTGTCGAAACCACCGGCGCGCAACCGGCCACCCCACCCACCCGGCCGAACCGACCAGCCCCAACCACAACCCCAGACCAGGAGGGCACACCAGAAACCAAGACCAAAAAGCAGGGGAACAGGAACCCACGCGGCACGCGGCACGCGGCACGCGGCACGCGGCACGCGGCACGCGGCACGCGGCACGCGGCACGCGGCACGCGGCACGCGGCACGCGGCACG
>NZ_FMZZ01000001.1 GCF_900101685.1 Actinokineospora iranica | reverse complement strand
CCGCAGGTCGTCGCGTCACCGGACGGGACGATCCTGTGGGTGTCGGGTGATCTGCCGGGCAGCACGCATGACACCGCCGCGGCCAGGATCTGGAACATCCTCGCCGCCCTGCGCGACGCAGGGTTGATCGCCCTGGCCGACAAGGGCTACCACCGATATAACCCCACCGGCCGGCACGTGATCACCCCGTACAAGGGGGCGGAACAAGCCCGAGTCACAGAAGGACGCCAATCGCGCCCACGCCCGCCTGCGCGGCCCCGGCGAACGCGCCAACGCCCAACTCAAGACCTGGCGCGTCCTGCGCAAAGTCCGCGTCAGCCCACGCCGCGTCGGCCGACTCGCCAAAGCCATCCACGTGCTGCAGAACCACGAGACCACACCAGGATGAAAAGGCTCACTGTGCTGGCGCTGGTGCTGGCGGCAGGGGGTGCGCTCGGTGTCGCGGCGCCCGCTTCGGCTGCGGTCGACTACTGCAGCTTCCGGCCGATCTCCGGCTCGGACGGACATGCGGGCGCTGACGTCCTGTGCAAGCAGAGCAGCAGCGGGCAGTACGCGGCCATGGCCGCGTGCGAGCGCCTCGACAACGGCCACCGGTACATGCACTACGGCAACTCGGTTCGCGCCGGGCAGCGCTCGATCGTGTGGTGCGACCGGTACGCCAGGGTGCTGTGGGCCTCCGGCGTCAGCACATGATTTGGTGATCTGACAGGTCGCGCCTCGGCGGCTTCCTGATCTGGCTGAAGCCGCCGAGGCGCGCCCCTGTGACCGTTGGTCTCGATAGCCGCTGAGACTCAGGGTTGCGCCATCTATATCGACTCGTTCAGCAGTTGCTGGACCTCGTGTGCCCTTGGGTCGTTCATCCTCTGGAACGTGTCCATCGCATCGGTCCAGGCTTGTGTCGCCAAGTCTTTTTGGCCGAGGGCGGTACGGATGTGCCCGACCCAGAGCAAGTGCTTGGCCAGGTCGTACCAGGCGCCGAGTGCGCGGAACTCGGCACTAGCCTGCTCGGCGGTGTCAGCGGCCTTGGCCAGGTCGGCGAGGCCGAAGTAGGACTGCGCGATGTTCACCGCGGCAATCGCGCCGTGGAGACGCTTCCCCAGCGTGTGGAACAGTTTTCGGGCGGCCTGGTTGTGGCTGAGGCCTTCGAGGTATCTGCCGATGGCGTTGTAGCCGTCGCCGAGATTGAGCGAATAGACGGCCTCATCGTCCACTGATCCCGCTTGGCGGGCGAGCGTGAGCGCCTGTTCCAGGTAGTCGATGGCGGCCACGGCGTCACCGCTGTTCACGAGGGAGATGCCGATGTTGTTCATCACGATCGCCGTCTTTTCCAGATCGTTGTCGGCCTGGGTGACGACGAGCGCATCCTGATACAAGGCAATCGCCTCGTCCCACCTCTCCGCCGCCATGTAGGCGCCGCCGAGGCAGTTGGCCGCGTGGAACCGCGCCAGGTGGTCGCCGGTCCGGTCCGCGGCGGACACTCCGAGGCGCCCTATTTCGAGCCAGTCCGCTTTGTGCTGACGAGCCCTGAAGAAACCGTGAAGTAGCCAGGCGAATCGCCAAACGTCGTCGTGCCAGCCGTGCTCGGCGAGTGATTTCACCAAGGCGATGAGGTTGGCCCGCTCCGTGTCGAGCCAGTCCAGCGCTTCGGTGCTTTCCTGGAACTCCGGCCAGGAGGGATCGCCGGAGGAGACGTCCACGACCTCGTGAATCCGCGGGCTGAACATCACCTGACTGCGTGCCCGTCCCGCGACAACCAGGTACATGTCGACAAGCCGCCGGAGTGCGGCGTGCCGCGCGGTTCCGTCGATCTCCTTCGCGAGCTCCGTCGCGTACAGCCGGAGAAGATCGTGCATCCGGTAGCGGTTCGGCAGGGTCTGCTCGACAAGGTAGCCGTTCTCCAGTTCACGCATCGGTGCGCGCAGCGTCTCGACAGGCAACGCGGTGAGGCAGTTGACAGCGGTCAGGCTGATGTCGACACCGGGGGCGAGTCCCAGTGCGGCGAACACCTGCCTGGCCGCGGTTGACAGCGCCTGGTAGGACCAGGAGAACACCGAACGCACATCGGTACTGGGTTCAGTGCCCGCCAGCCCGTCCAAGTCGCCGCCTGCCTCGCGCAGCTCCGCGACGAGTGCGCTCAGCGGGAACGTGGGCCTGCTGGCGGCGCGCGCGGCCACAACCGCCAACGCCAGTGGCAGGCGGGCGCAGCGGTCGATGATCTCGGCTACCGGGCCGGGCTCCGCCGCCACCGACCGCGGCCGAGCCGCCTTGCCAGCAACAGCTCCGCGTCGGCCACAGTGAGCAGGTCCAGCGGGAGCAGGTGGGCATTGTGGGTGGCCACCAGGCTCGCCAGGTGGTTGCGGCTGGTGACCACCACCACGCACCCGGCGGTGCCGGGCAGCAACGGGCGCACCTGGTCGGCGTCTCTGGCGTTGTCCAGCATGACGAGCATGTGACGGTCCGCGACCAGACTGCGGTACAGGCCCACTTGGGCGTCGATGCCCACCGGGACGCGCCGCGGAGGCACACCGAGCGCGTCGAGGAAGCCGCGCACCGCTTCGGCGGCCTCCACCATCGCGCCGCGGGCGTCAAAGCCGCGGAGGTTGACATAGAGCTGCCCGTCGGGGAAGCGGTCCGCGGTCCGGTGCGCCCAATGCAGCGCCAACGTCGTCTTCCCCACCCCCGCGGTGCCCGCGACCGCGGAGATCACCACCGCGGACTGCTCTCGGTCCACGCTGTCCAGCATCGCGTCGAGTCGACCAAGCTCGTCGGCGCGACCGACGAAGCCGACCACATCGGGCGGCAGTTGACGGGGAACCGGGCTCACCTGCTCGGGTGCGCCCGTCGCCGCGGCCAGCAGTTCGCTCTGCGTGTGCGGCGGCAGATCCAGCGCGGTGACCAACTGCCGGACCGAGGCGAGTTGCGGGTTGGGCCGGTTGCCGGACTCGATGGCACGGATGGTCCGGACCGAGACGCCGGATCGCTCGGACAGTGCCTCCTGGGTGAGTCCCGCTCGTCGCCGATGGTGCAGCAGGGCAGCGGCCAGTCGATCCCCCATGCGTCATTGGTACCAGCCTGACCGGTCACAGGTTGCCGGTCGGCGACCTGTTCAACCGATCGGTCGAGCACCAGGATCAACCGTGTGGTCCTCCACATCGCTCCGGCGAACTGATTCACTTCGCTTCCGAAGACAGGGGATTCGAGATGGGCACGTTGCGCAGCAGGCTGAATTTGCGTTCGGTCAAGAAGGTCGGGAGCCGCATGGCTTTGGCCACCGCTCTGGGAGCGGCCGCGATTGTCGGCGGCCCCGGCGCGGCTTCCGCGGCCGATGTTCAGCCCCAATACTGGAATTACAAGTGTGACGATGGGAGGGCGTGCGTCTATCACGTCAATGGGGACGTCTGGAACGTCGAGCACTGCGGAGTGACCGGCCTCGACGACTTCTACCGCTACGCCAAGGCACACGGCAATGCTTTCACCATCTTCTACGCGAACATTCCCTCCGTCTTCATTCCAGCGTGGAGCGAGAGGTCGGTGCCGTCCTCCCGGGCAACAGGAGTGCAGGTGTACTGCTGAGGGCTGACGATGGCGACGACCCTTTCACAGGCTCGATCCACTGCGAGCCGATAGCCGGGTGCTGTCGCCCGCGCGGCCCCACAGGTAGACCGGCAGCACCGCGACGGCCCGTTCGGTGGTCTTCGCGGCGAGGTCGTCGTAGTCGAAGTCGAGGGGTCTGCCGTCGTCCTGCCACCCGTCGAGCGTGGATCGGCGACGGTGCCTTCATTGCCTCGCGCAGCGACCTGGGGAACAGGCGAGGCTTTTGGCCAGGTCTGCCTCGTGGGGCGGCTTCGAGCCGAGACCAGCGATCATCCCCTTGATCTTCTCGATCGTTTCCTGGGAGACCGGCGTCCACTGGCTCCCTTTGCGGAAGGCTTGTGACCCAGCCGGGCTATCCTGAGGGCTTCCAGGGCGGACAGGGGCCTGCGGTGGGTTTCAGGGGGATGCGGCTCGCGGTCGCGGTGATGACCGCCGCGGTGCTGGTGGCGGGGTGCGAGGACGAGGCGCCGCCCGCGCCGCGGTCCGCCGGGGAGAGTTCGCCCGCGCCGGACGACGCGGCGCTGGCGGCGCGGTTCGCGCCCCTGGTGTGGCTGGCGGGTGGGGAGGCGTTCCAGCCCGGTGACGCGGGCCGGTTCATCGCGGCGTCGGAGCTGTGGTTCCACGAGCTGTGCGGCACCAAGGACCCGCACCACCGGCTCGCCACCGAAGTGGACCCCGCCCGGTTGGGTGGACGTCCTTCGCCGTACACGAAGACGGCGTGTGTGGACGGTGTCCGCGAGTTCTCGTCCACTGAGGACTTGGACGCCGGGCGCGGTGGCGGAAGCGGTTTCTACCTCGAACTCGACGACAACGACGATGCCCGGCGCGGTGATGTCGGGTCGGCGCCGGTGTATTGGGAGAAGTACGACTCCGGTGACGGCCGCACCGCGTTCGTGTACTGGCTTTTCTACCCCTACAACCAGTTCGTCAACCGCGGCAGGACCGTCAACAAGCACGAGGGCGACTGGGAGCGGGTCGCGGTGCGACTGCGCGGCGCCGAGCCGATCGGGGTGACCTTCTGGAAGCACGGCGAACCGCCGTGCCTGGTCGAATGGGGCGACGTCGAGCAGGCCGACGGCCACCCCGTCGCGTACTCGGCACTGGGCTCGCACGGCTCCTATCACCGCGCGGGCGGCTGGGACGCCACCCCGGCCGAGGTGCTGGAGGTCCCCATCCCCGAGGGCGCGCAGCCCATCACCGACATCACCTCCCCGGGCACCCGATGGCCGACCTGGGAACGCGCCCGCTCGGTGGTGGACGAACCCTGGTGGGGCTACAGAGGCAAGTGGGGCAGCCAGCCTGGCCGCGCAGGCGCCGACGGGCCGCGCGGGCCGTACCCCGGCCGGTCGGAGGCGGTGTTCGCGACGGAGCCGTGCGCGGACCCGCTGCCGCTGCCCACCGCGTCCCCTGGTCCGCCCGTGCCGACCTCTTCCGCGGCGCCCGCGGTCATCGATGGGGCGTACCTGGGCACGTGGCGGTCGCCCGAGCCGGTCGACCAGCCCACCACGGACAAGGAATACCGGGTCGAACTGACGCTCCGGCAAGGCGCGCTCGGCGAGCGTGTCGGGGACATCCGCTATCCGGGTCTGGAGTGCAGTGGATCGCTCAGCCTGGTGGAGGTCCGTCCGACAGAGCTGGTCGTGGCTGAACGCATCGACGCCGAGCCCGTGCACCAGTGCGTCACCGAGGGGATCGTCACGCTGACCCGGACCCCGGACGGCCTTTCCTGGGCCTACATCAGCATCGGCGGGGTCATGGCGAGCGCGAAGCTGGTCCGTTCGTAGGGCTTCGGAACTGGCCAGCGGGGGAGACCGCGGTGGGCGGCTCGGGCAGGGTGAACAACCCCTCGTCCGTGCGGAAGCCTGAACGTCCAACCGCGGCCACACCTGCCACTGCCTCAGGCCTCGCCCCGGTATCCCTCGGACGCCATATCCTGGAGAATGGCGCTCTCAAGCAGTTCCACGGAAACATGCTGGCGTCAACGTCGGTTCCGCATCATCGAGGGCCAATTAATGGGCTTCCGGCGAGCGTCCTCATGACCGAGCGGGTCCTTCACCGTCAGAGAAGGAGTACCGCGCGCGTGTTCGCGGGATGGGACTGGGCCACCGGGTCGGACGATGTGACCGTCATCGACCAGGCCGGGAAGAGGACCGATCGGTGGGCGTCGGCCCACACCGAGACCGGGATCGCAACCATCCTGTCGCGGCTGTGCGGTCACGGCGACCCCGCCGGTCCGCCCGTGGCCATCGAGACCACCAGGGGCCTGGTCGTGGACCGGCTGCTGGCCGCCGGTCACCCCGTGATTCCCATACATCCCAACGCGTTCAACGCGATCCGCCCCCGCTGGGGTGCTGCACGGGCCAAGAGCGATCCCGGTGACTCGTTCAAACTGGCCGACTACCTGCGCACCGACGGCCACCGGTTGCGCACGCTGGCCCCGACCCTGCCCGAGACGCTGGAACTGCAAGCACTGACCCGGCAACGCGCCGACCACATCGAAGCCCGCGTCGCGGCGATCAACCAGCTCGCCGCGCTGCTCGACGAGCACTGGCCCGGCGGCAAAGCGGTGTTCGCCAGCCTGGACTCCGACATCGTTCTGGCCTTCCTGGACCGCTACCCCACGCCGCAGGACGCGGCCGGGCTGACCGCCGTCCGGCTTGAGGCGTTCTGCAAGCGCCACGGCTACTCCGGCAAACGGCCTGGCAGCGTGCTGATCGAGCGGCTGCGCACCGCCCCGGTCACCGCATCCCGGCTGGGCCTGCCAGTGATCGCACGGCTCGTCGGCGTCCAAGTGCGACTGGTGCGGTCCCTGCGCGCCACCATTCGCGAACTCGACACCGCCATCGCCGAAGCGATCAAGACCCACCCCTGGGCCGAGCTGATCGCCGGACTGCCCCGAATCGGCACCGTCAACCTCGGCCAGGTCATCGGTGAGATCGGACCCATGCTCGAACGCGCCACCAGTGGCACGCAACTGGCCGCCGAGACCGGCGCCGCACCGGTCACCAAGGAATCCGGCAAACACCGCACTGTCAACTTCCGACACGCAGTCAACCGACGCGCCCGCCAAGCCCTCACGACCTGGGCCGACAACAGCAGACACGGCAACGACTGGGCCGCGCGGATCTACAACGACGCCCGCGCCCGCGGCAAACGACATCCCCACGCCGTCCGCATCCTCGCCCGCGCCTGGCTGCGCATCATCTGGGCCTGCTGGCGCGACAAAGCCTGCTACGACCCCAACCTCCACCACGCCACCAACAAGATCAACACAACCCAGGGGTTGACTTAGGAAACTCACGCCGCCACCCTACGAGACGAGTCCGCCGTGTGTCCCACTGCGATTCGGGGCTGTCACCTGTGATTCGGCTGCACTCCCAGTGCGGCCAGGTGCACGACGGCGGCGAACCCACGCAACGGGTCCACTGTGATGTCGGCGAACAAACCGCCGACGACGTCGTGGCCCGCATCCGCGAGGACGGCCCCAGACAACCTTGGTGGCCTCTCAGGAGAATCCGCACAAGCTGGGCCATAGGCGCGTGTAGGCAGGTGAAACAGGTCGGCGCCGAGCGGCGAAACGCTCGCACTACGCTGGATCGCGTGGTTTCCCGAGCGCTGCAGGAGCTATCCGACGAGCTGGTCGCTGTCGCTGGTCTGCCGCAGGTCGTGGAGGCGACCCCGCTGACCGGTCGCGGTTTCGAGAACACGATCGTGGTGTTGACCTTCGCGGATCGGTCCAAGGCCGTCCTGCGCGCGTTCAGAGAGCCCCGGATGCCCGAGACCCCTAGGGCGGTCTTCCTTGCCCAGCAGGGTGTGCCCGCCCCCGCGCTGCTCGCCGCGAACGACCGCGCCTCGCTGGTGGAGTTCGCCGAGGGCGCGCCGCTCGGCGACCACATCGAGAATCGGACCGACACCGAACAGGTGTGGCGTCTGGTCGGCGCCGCGTACGCGCGGGTGCACGCGGTCTCCTTCCCCACCGGGCTCGCGGGCGAGGACCTCGGCCCGGCGCGGTTCGTGCTGACCCCTCGCGACCCGGCCGCCGAACTGCACGAGATCGTGGACGAGTCAGTCCCCGGCTTGCGCCGACTGGCGCCGGACTTGGTTCCGCTGCTGGGGGAACTGCACCTGGCGATCGACGCGGTGGCCCCGTCGTTGCGCGAAGCGCGGTCGGCGCTGGGGCACGGTGACATCAACATGTGGAACGTGCTGGTGTCCCAGGACCGCGCGACGCTCATCGACTGGGACTTCCCCCGCGTCGGCGACCCGGCCAAGGAGGTCGCGCTGCTGGACAAGCACGCCTCCCTCTACAACGGGACCGGTCTGCCGCCCGCGTTCTTCGCCGGGTACGGCAAGACACAGGAGCCCAACACCACGCTGCACCGGGTGGTGCAGACACTCGGCTGGGCCACCAGTGGCGACTTCACCCAGATCGACCGCGACCCCGACCTGACCGAGGACCTCAAGCAGCGGGCCAAGAACTGGCTGCCGAAGCTGGTCGCGCACGTGCGCGAGATGCCCGCGCACCTGGAACGGCTGCGCGCGCTGAGCTCGCGCTGACCCACCCGCTCACGCTGATCTACCTGAGGATCGCCCGCGTCTGTCAGCATCCCTGCCATGGCGGCAGTCCCCACCAGCCCGCGCACGTCCGACCGGTGCTGCTCATCGCCGTCATCGTGACGGTGGCGCTACGGCTACCACGGTGACGAGCCGTGCTTCATCTGGGCTGGGCGCAATCCCGATTGGTCCTATCCGGACCAGCCCGCCCTCGTCCCGCTGCTGGCCGCCGCCCTTGGCTGGTCTTACCCCAGTGAGGGGGAGGTTCCCGACCATGTGGCTCTCGATGGTGCTACGGAACAACGGGCACCGCCCGCGGCCCTCGTCCATCGCCTCACCACGACCGCGGATCGCCACCGCATTGTCCTCCGAGCCTGGGAGCGAGGCCGTGCGGGCCGTTCGGTCGAAACGTGTCCTAACTGGAGGGATGGCGGCCCGGTATTCGCTGCCGACCCGGTTCGTGGTGGCGCTTTCAGCGCGTCGCCGCGGGTGGAAGAGGTGAGCGGGCTGGGTTGCCTTCGCCCGGGATTCGTAGCCGTAGTCTCGTTCGGCGTAGTGACGCCGGTCGCTGAAGGGGTTTTGATTACTCGCCGTTTGTGAAGCGGTCTGTTATACCAGCGCGAGTTGCTGCCGTTCGCCGAGGTCGTGTCCCTGGTTCGCGGCAACCAGATCCAGGACGCCGCCAGCGTGATCGCGGTCCTGTTCCATCTGGCCAACCAACGAGGAGTTGATCAGCGTGCGAATCGGCTACGTCCTGATGGAGTTCCCGCCGCTGACCGAGACGTTCATCCGGCGTGAGATCGCCGCCCTGTGCGGGCGGGGCGACAGCGTCGTCGTCTACGCCGAGGCGCTGGTCGACCACCCGCTGTCCGTCACCGCGCCCGGCCCCGGTCTGACCGTCCGCCACGTTCCGTTCCAGCGACGACCGGGCGACCTGTCCGCGGCAGCGCGCCGGGACGGAGTCGCCCACCTCCACGGCAGCCTGAAATCCGACTCGCACCGGGCGACCCAGGCCGCCGCGAACGCCCTCGGCCTGCCCTACACGATCACCGCCTACAGCGGCCGGGACATCTTCACCGTCAGCGAACCCGAGCTGTACCAAGGCATCGCCCGGGACCCGGCCTGCCGGGCGATCGTGGTGGAGGACGAGTTCATGGCAGGCTGGATGGTCGACCGGTTCGCCATTCCCCGGGACCGATTGGCGCTGGTGGCGAACCCGATCGACCTGGAGGTCTACCGGCCCGAGATCCCCCGGCGCGGGATTCCCTCGTCGTCCTCGCCATCGCCCGGTTCATCAGGAAGAAAGGACTGTTCCAGCTCATCAAGGCGTTTCAGCTGCTGTCGGCGGGCCGCGACGACGTCGTCCTGTGGCTGGTCGGACGGGGGCCGCACGAGGACGACCTCCGCGGGCTCGCGGGCGACCACCCGAAAATCAAGTTTCTCGGGGCGATGACCGAGGCGCAGACCGGGAAGGTGTACGCCGACGCCGACATCTTCTGCCTGCCCTGCGTCCAGACCCCGGACGGCAACGCCGACGGCGTCCCGACCGTCGCCCTGGAGGCCATGGCGTACGAACTGCCGATCGTCGCCTCCGACCTGTTGTCGATGCCCTACTACGTCCGGCACGAGCAGGAGGGCCTGCTGGTCCCGCCCCGCGACGTCCCCGCCATCGCGGCGGCCCTGGACCGGCTGTGCGCCGACAGTGAGTTGCGCCACCGGCTCGGCCGCGCGGGCCGCGTCCGCGTCACCGAACTCTGCGACGTCGACCGAACGTCTCGATACTGCGGTCGCTGTTCGGGGAACCCCCGGCCAGAGCCGAGTTCCTGCCCTTCGGGGAGCCATGCCTTGGCGAAGAGGAGGCCACGGAGGTCCTCGACACCCTCCGCTCGAAATGGATCGGCATGGGCCCGAAGGTCGCGCGCTTCGAGCGGGAGTTCGCGCGCTACGTCGGCGCCCGCCACGCCATCGCGGTCGACTCCTGCACCTCGGCCCTGTTCCTCAGCCTGCTGGCCAGCGGCATCGGGCCGGGCGACGAGGTGATCACCACCCCGTTCACCCTCGCCGTCACGGTCAACGTCATCGAACACCTCGGCGCCACACCGGTTTTCGCCGACATCGACCTACCGACCCTCAACCTGGACCCCGACCTCGTCCGCCGCGCGATCAGCCCACGCGCCAAGGCGATCCTGCTGGTCCACTTCGGTGGCCTGGCCTGCGACCTGGACGCCATCGGGTCGATCGCCGACTCGGCCGGGCTGGCGCTGATCGAGGACGCGGCGCACGCGGTGGGCACCCGCCACCGCGGCCGCATGATCGGCGGCACCGGACGGCTCACCGCCTTCTCCTTCTACTCCAACAAGAACCTCACCACCGGCGAAGGCGGGATGATCACCACCGCGGACGACTCGCTGGCCGGGAAACTCGAAACCCTGCGGCTGCACGGCCTTACCAGCGACGCCTGGAAGCGCTTCACCGCCCGGGGCGACGCGGGCTACGAAGCGGTCACCCCGGGCTACAAGTGCAACATGACCGACCTGGCCGCGTCGCTGGGCATCCACCAACTGCGCAAACAGGAAGCGTTCCTCGCCGTCCGCGCCCGCTACGCGCGGTGCTACGACGACGCCTTCGGTCGCGAAACGCCACACCTCCTGACCTGGTCTTTCTGACGCTGGAGTCGGGATTCGAGCGGACCAGCGTCTGGGCGGCGTCAGCGCATCAGCGTGCTCCGCCCGAATCGCTCACTTGCGCGCGTGCTCACCCTTTTGGCGATCGGACACCCGGTGAGGTTGCTTGGCGAAGTGTCCGTCGGCGCGGGCTTTGGTGGTTTTCCGACAGGTTCCCGCGGGTGCGACTCGATCGGCGGCAGGGCGGTGACCGTGGGTGAGTACTGGTGGTGTGCGGTGGTTTTCCGAGGGCTGACGACTCCGCTCCCGGGCCGCTACGGTCGGGTTGTGCCGTTCATCGACATTGTTCCGGTCGGCCCGGCGGGGTCGGGCAAAACCTCTCTGTTGGCTGCGATGCAGCAGGGCCTTGAGGAGTGTGACGCGGGGCTGGCTCCGGTGGTCAGAGCGGACCCGGTGACCGCGGTCCGACTCGCGCAGGTGTGGCGGTCGATGCGGGCCGACGGTCCGGGATGGCCCGCGCGCACAGACCCGGATGCCTTGGTGGACTTGCGTTTCGCTGCGGAGACGGACGGCGAGGAGCCGTTGTACGAGACGCGGTTGGTCGACTACGACGGTTCCCTGGTGACCGGCGATCGGCGGCAGGCGAGCCGGTCGCTGCTCGCCCGGGTCCGCCGGGCCGACGCGCTGTTGTGTGTCTTGGACGGCGGGCGGATCGCGGATCTGCTCGACGGTGACCGCGGCTATTTCGAGCACACCATGGCCGGGGTGTGGCGGTTGGTCGCTGTCCGGGGCAAGGCAGTGCGGTTCGTGGTGACCAAGTGGGATCTGCTGGAGGGGCGGACAACGCTGGCCGAGGTGCGGGACGCGCTGCTGACCGTGCCCGGTTTCGCGGCGGCGGCGCGGCGGCGTGCCGCCTCGGGCTCGGTCGGGCTGATTCCGGTCAGCGTGCTCGGTGAGGCTCCGGTGCGGGATGCGGTGGTGCCGTTGTGGTCGGTGTTTCCGCACGCGTTGCGATCGGCGGCGGGCCGGGTGGGTCAGGCGACCGGCCGAGGCGGCTCGGTGGCCACCGACGTGGGGGCGCGTCTGCTGTCCCAGGCGGTGACCGCGGTGGCGGTGCGGCAGGTGCTGCAGCGGGTCGTGCGCGCTGTGCCGGAGAGGCGCGCGGCGCGGCGGTATGCCGGGCACGCCGCGGTGGGCGTGTCGATGCTGGTCGAGGCGGCGGTCAAGGCCTGGTGTGACCGGACGACGCGGCCCGATGACGATGACGGGGCGCGGGCGCGGCTGCTGGTGCGCGCGGCCGAGGCGTACGAGTGGGAACTCGACGGCTTTCGCCGCAGGTACCCGGACTCGGATCTGACCAGGGCGGTGTCATCGGAGCGGGCGCGTCGCCGGGCTGACTGAACGCCGCCAGGCGCGTGCGCCGAGCAGTGCGCAGGCGAGTGCGCTCGCACCCGCCACGGCTTTGCGCCGGGGTGTCATCGGAGTCAGCGCCGGTCGGCGTCCGTGTCGGCCGGTCCAGGTCGTCAGCCTGCGGCCGAGCACCCATTCGCGGAACAGCCACCACGCGGTCAGTGGCCCGGTGAGGTACTGCAGGGCCAGCCAGCTGGGCAGGCACTTCACCGTCGTGCGCCACCCAAGCTGCCGCGCGGCCACCGCGACGGAGGCGACGGCGATGACGACCCACAGCGGGCTCCACCAGCTGCGCAGTCCGCGCACCACTCCGTGCCGGGCGAGATAGGGCGCCAGCGTGCAGGTGGCCAGTCCGCCCACCAGTGAGTCGACCACCTGGGAGGCGACCACGATGAACGAGCCGCTGTCCATCATCGGGGCGCGGTGCTTGACCATCGTCTGGGCGAACCCGGCGGTCCAGCGGTGCATCTGGGACAGCAGTTCGGCCAGGGACGTGGGCTCCTGGGTGTAGACGAACGCCTCGGGCGTGAACTCGACCCGGTAGCCGCGGCGGTGCAGCGTCCAGGTGAGGTTGAAGTCCTCGGTGATGTTGTCGTCGGGGAAGCCGCCGACCTCGCGCAGGACGTCCATGCGGTGGCAGTTGGCCATGCCGCTGAGGACAAGTTGCCTGCCGAACACATCCTGCAACGGCCGGACCCAGCCGTTGGCGATCGCGTGGTAGAGCGTGCGGTACCGGCTGTAGAAGGTGTCGGTGTCGCGGGGCAGCGCGGACGGGCAGGTTCCCGCGTAACCCCGGCGCAACGTGTCCATCATCTGCTCCACGGCGCGGGTGCTCAGGGTGGCGTCCGCGTCGAGTGCGACCACCGCGTCGCTGGTGATCACCGGCAAGGCCATGTTCTGCGCCGACGCCTTCGAGCCGCCCTTTCCCTCGATCACGACGACCCCCAGTTCGCGGGCGATGTCGGCGGTGCGGTCCGAACAGTTGTCGGCGACCACGATGATCTGGTCAATCGGGTAGCTCTGCGCGCGGCACGACCGAATGGTCGTGGCGATCGACGCCTCTTCGTTGTGCGCCGGAATCACCACCGACACGGTGTCGGGAAACCGCGACCGCCGGGCTTCCGAGGGACCTTCCGACGTCATCCCTCCTGCGCCCGGGATCATGTTCTGGCGGATTTCCGCTGCCCCCATTTGATGCCGCTCCCAATCCGATACGCACCAATGCTGAAACTGTGAGAATGACCACGCCGATTCCGGTGCCGGCCAGCAAAGACATACGCCTCCCCGAATCCCGATCCCACGTCCCAGCATTTGGCACGGCGCCCCGGGTTCACAATGCCACTTTCGGGTGAGGCCGCCGAGCAGGCGTTGAAGTCGCACACAGTGAGAATAAGGGTGTAATCCTGCTCCAGCCTGGTCATCGCACCGATCAGATCTCACCGACATGGCGGAGTTTGAGCTGCGAAGATCATCTTCACTGGCTCGGACAGACTTATCGAAACCGCTGTGCGGGTGATTCCCGGTGAGTGGAATGCAATCGCCGAAATAAACACTTTCGGCTGACAAGCCGGACTGGTTATTCCGTTGTGGGTCCTGAGTCGCAATCCTCGAAGGGAAGCACTGCAAATCAGGGAGTTCAACTCCCGGACGAGGAGGCGCTACACCATGCCCGCGACCACGAATCTGTCCCCGTCGAACATCGAGCTCGCGACAAACCCCGACTCGCTCGACAGCCACCAGGAACCGGTACAGGTGCACCTGGCGGACAGCGGCGTGATCCCCAAGATCGATGTCTATTTCCTGTCAGACAGCACGGGCAGCATGGGCAGCATCATCGCCGCGGTCCGCGCCCGGGTCGAGGAAATCCTGAACAAGCTCGTGGCCGCAGCGAACCAGGTGAACGCCGACGTGCACTTCGGCGTCGGCAACTACCGGGACCTGGACTTCCCGACTGCCGAGCGTTTCCAGAACCAGGTTCCACTGAGCCCGAGCCCGCAAGCGGCCGCGGACGGCATCCGCGCCTGGAGCGTCGCGGGCGGCACGACCACCGCGGAAGGCCAGTTCTACGCCCTCGACCAGCTCGCGCAGCCGCCGGGCGGGTCCATCGGCTGGCGCGCCGAGGCCAAACGGATCATCGTCTGGGTCGGCGACGCACCCGGCCACGACCCGATCAGCCAAGCCGTGTCCGGCTTCGCCTACGACATCACCGAGCATTCGGTCACCGCCAAGCTGCAGGACCAGGGCATCTTCGTTTTGGTGATCAGCACTCCGTCGGGCTCCAGCGGGCCTGGGCTGAACGTCGACCCCGTGCCGTTGTCCAACGGCACCCCTTATGAGGGCAGGGGGCCTATCGGCGGCACAGCGAACCAGGGCTCCAGGGTCGCGGTCGCGACCGGCGGCACGTACCGGGACGGCATCACCCCGGACACCGTCGTCGATACGATCATCGACCTGGGCACCGCGGGAATCACCACCATCGGCAACGTCAGCCTGGCGCCGAACGCCGCGATCGCGCCATTCGTGCGGATCAGCCCGGCAGGGGGGTATGGCCCCTTCACCCCGGGAACCCACCCGGCCACGCTCGACTTCCAGTTGGATTTCCCCGCCGCGAAGACCGTTTCCGGTGCGCCGGTGACGCGAGAAGTCGCCGTCGAAGGCGTGGTCGACGCGGTCGTGGACGGCGTGCGGGCCGGGTCGACCGCCGTGAAGATCATCGTGCCGGACCTGGCAGGCACCTACAAGATCCAGTGCACGCTGAGCGGACTGTACCTGCAACTGGACGACCCCGGGTGGACCGGCGACGGCGGGAACGTCGACCAGAACGTCTACAGGGGCCTGGCCGCGGAGCAGTGGGAGTTGATCCCCATCGCGGGCGGCGGCTACCGCATCAAGAACCTCGACCCCGCTCGCGACCGCTACCTCGAAGTCGTCGGCATGTCCCGGGAAGAGAACGCCGAAGTCCTCACCCGATCCGACCCCAGCGGTCAGCACAAGGAATGGCTGCTCATCCCCGCGGGCTCTTCTGACTCCAGGGGGCCGGTGTTCCGCATCCAGAATCTCCACAGCGGCAAGGTCCTCGACGTCCGCGGTTGCAGTATGGAACCTGACGCCAAGGCGGTCCAGTTCCACTACTGGGGTGACTACCCGACCTACCACGAAGAGCACAACCAGCACTGGCGGCTGGAACGCATCTGACATGACGCTTCCGCAAGACGGGCGACTCGGGCTGGTGAACACCGCCAGCGGCAAGGCTCTCGCAGCAGACGGGCACCGAATCCGCCAGGCCTGGCCCGACAAAGGCGATCCGGCCCAGCAGTGGCGGCTGCGGCCCGCTCATGACGGCAAACACACCGTCGTCGTGGAGAACGCGGCCAACGGCCTCGTTCTGACGGTCACCGGCGGGGACAACGGCGCCGAGGTCGCCCTGGAAGCCGTCCGGGGCACCAGACACCAGCACTGGCGTCTGGTGCCCCTGCGCTCCGGTGAGCACGCGCTGGTCAACCTCGCCAGCGGCAAATACCTGGACCTGTGGAACGGCGACGCAGGGCATGAGGCACGACTCGCCCAGTTCGACTTCTGGCACGGGCCGCAACAGCGGTGGTCGCTGAGACCGGCCACCTGCCACCGCAACACCCGCGCCCTGGTGACCCTCTTCCGCGATGAACCGGACTTCTTCCCCATCTGGCTGCGCTACTACTCCAGATTCTTCGCCCCCGAGGACATCTACGTCCTCGAACACCAACCCGCACCCGACCGCGCACCGGACGACCGCTTCGTCCACATCCCCATCCACCACGACGAGTTCAGCAGCGACTGGCACCGGGACATCGTCCAACGACACCAACACGATCTCATCGACCGCTACGACGTCGTCCTCAGCACGGATGTCGATGAGATCGTCGCCCCCGACCCGCGCTTCTGCGACCTCGGCCAGTACATCGACCAATTCGACCAGGACTTCGTCAACTGCACCGGCTACGAAGTCCTCCACCTCAACGACCGCGAATCCGCGTTCGACCCCGACCAGCGGGTGCTCGCACAACGCTCGACCTGGTTCGCCAACCCCCTGTACTCCAAACCACTGCTGGCCCGCGTGCCGATGACCTGGCTGGGCGGCTTCCACGAACGCCCCGACCACGCCACCAACCACGACCCGAACCTGTACCTCATCCACCTGCACCGCATGGACTACGGCATCTGCCACCGCCGCCACCTCCTGCGCACCACCCACCAGACCGCACAGGACGACATCGACAACTACCGCGGCTACCAAAACCGAATCGTGGAACCAGAACAGTTCCACCACTGGTTCTACCAGGACAGAGTCAACGGAGACCCCATCCACCCCGAACCCGTGCCAGAGCACTGGCGCACCATCGTGTGATTCCGGCTTGCCGAGTCGGTATTCGTAGACGCGGGCACGTTCGCAGATCGGTCTCCTTGCCGTCGGAGGTCAAGAGAGTCCGCCGCCGCTCGCCCGCGCCATCGGTGGTCAGAGCGTGAGCATCGCCGCGGCGACCTCGTCAACGGCCGCGTCGGGGATCGCGGTGGCGGCCTGTTCGAGCACGAGCAGCCGCGCGCCGGGGATCTCGCGGGCGAGCGCCTCGCCGTTGCCGACGGGGAAGAACCGGTTGTGGCGACCGTGCACCACGAGCGCCGGTATCGCGAGTTCGGGCAGGCGCTCGCGCCAGCGTGGCGTGCAGTCGAGCTTGGCGAACACCATGCCGAGTTGGTTGGCCATGTGGACAGCGGGTTCCGAGCCCGGCGTGCGGTCGAAGACCCGCTCGGCGGTCGCCCGTGCCGCGCCGGGGTCGTCGCCGAGGGTTTCCGCTCTGGCTGCGCCGAACTCCGCCACCGCGGCACGGTCGGACCAGTCGGGCGTCGGGAGCGCGAACAGCCGCTCCATCGTCGCCTTGTCGTGGTCGGGCAGGTCGTCGTCGACCGGGCCTGGTGCGACGGGCCGCGTTCCGGCCAGGGTCAGCGCCGCGAACGCGCCCGGGTGGTCGAGCGCGGCGACCTGCGCGACCATCCCGCCGACGCCGACGCCCGCCAGGTGCGCGGGCCGCTCGCCGAGCCCCCGGGCGAGCGCGGCCGCGTCGGCGGCGAGATCGCGCAGCGTGTAGGCAGGCGCCCCGGGGTCGACGGTTGTCGACGCGCCGGAGTCGCGCAGGTCGTAGCGCACGACGTGCCGTCCGCCGCGGGCGAGCGCTTCGCACAGCTTGTCCGGCCAGGAGAGCATGGTCGGGCTGCCCGCGAGCAGCACCAAGGGCGCCGCCGCATCGCCGAAGTGCTCGATCCCCAGCGTGACACCGTCAGGTGTGCGGAACGAGCGGACCGCCGAGTGCATCGCCAACCTCCAGGACAGCTTGGGACCGCGGCCACGCTACCCCGTGACCTATCTGCCCGGCGCCGTCGGTCAGCGGATCGTTCACCACCCGGAGGAGAAGCCGCTCTATGAGTTGCACTATGCCGCCGATCAAATACAACATCTCTCCTGATCGTCGCCGTCCGTGACTTCACTCTCGACAAGGAAGGCGCTGCAGGGCATCGTGATCGGACCATCCGGCGGGACCGGCCAAGGCGCCACGCGGGCGGCGGACGAGGTCTACGCGCTCATCGGTCTACGGTGAGGAACGGGGTGTTCAGGAGATGTGGTGTTTCGCTGCGAGTGGAAGTTCGCTCTCGGCGACCTCGGTGATCACGGCGACCGCACGTCGGAGCGGTGATGCTTGACGAGCACGTCCAAGGCTTGACCGCGGTGCACGGCGAAAAGCTCCAGGGCGGCCTCGCGGTCACGGGCTCGCAGGGACGCGGCGAGTTCGCGGTGCTCGACCGGGACGCAGGCGAGGTAGCCGTCGGTGTTCAGTCCGATCCGGGTCAGCAGGAACAGGTGAACCTGGGACCGGATCGCCTCCCACGCTTCGAGTAGGCGCCGGTGACCCGCGGCGGCGTAGACGGCGTCGTGGAAGTCGATGTCACAGCGCACCATCTCGTGCTCGTCCGCCGCGCGGTCCATCCGCTCGACGGCCTTGTCGATCGCGGTCAGGTCCTCGTCCGTGGCGTGGTCGATCACCAGTCGGACAGCAAGCTGCTCCAGCGCGGCCCGCAGGCTGTCGAGTTCGGTGACGTCTTCGCTCGACAGCGTCGTCACCATGGCGCCGCGGTGCCACTCGCTGCGGACGAGGCCTTCGCGCTCAAGCCTGTGCAGCGCTTCACGCACCGGGCCGCGGCTGACTCCCAGCGCCACGGACAGCTCCACCTCGCGTAGCTGGCTTCCTGGCTCGTAAGAACCGCTGAAGATGGCGTCCCTGATCCGGTCGGCGACCTCGTCGGCCAAGCCGCGGCGCCGCGCGGGCGCCACCCGTCCAGGTTCGCTCATGGTCCGCCTCCATCCGCAACGCCCATAGTAACTTCAGGCTTGCCGCCCTCAGCGGCTGTCAGAGCAGCGCTCAACGGCTTGCCCCGCACGCCGTGCGCCGCGTCACGGGCCGTGCCGGACTCGAACAACTTGTCTGAATGTTAACATTCAGACAAGTTGTTCGACTGCTTCGACCCAAGGGGAAATGCGTTGGAGACGTCCGTGCTCGGCTCGCCCATCCCGCGGTTCCACCTGGCCATGCCGGTCGACGACCTGGCTGCCGCCCGTCATTTCTACGGTGAGGTGCTCGGCCTCGACCAGGGCCGCAGCGCCGAGACGTGGATCGACTGGAACCTGCACGGCCACCAGTTCGTCACCCACCTGGCGCCGAGTCGCGCGCGGCGGACGCGCAACCCTGTCGACGGCCACGACGTCCCGGTTCCGCATTTCGGCCTGATCCTGACCGTCCCGGGATTCCAGAGGCTCGCCGACAGGCTGCGCGGCCTGGAGGTCGAGTTCGTGATCGAGCCGTACGTCCGTTTCGAGGGACAGCCCGGCGAGCAGTGGACGATGTTCCTGCTCGACCCGGCTGGGAACGCCCTGGAGTTCAAGGCTTTCGCTGACGACTCCCAAGTCTTCGCGTCCTGACGGCAGGCCGGTTCACCAGCCAAGCCCCGCCCCGTCAGCGCAGAACGGGTCCGCCCACCGACGTCCAAGCCGACCACTGGCCGCTGGGAGCAAGCTGGTAGCGGCCGCCGAGTGCGCCGTGGGGTGAACCGGTGAGGACCTCCATCCTGCCGTCCACATTGGTGCCGACGTCGAGACCGGACACGCCTGGGCCGAACCTTTCCCAGGCTGACCAGCCGGAGCCGTTCTCCCAGCGATGCTGGATCGTGGCTCCGTCGCCAGCGAAGACCTCCATCCTGCCGTCGGCGTTTCGTCCCAAGTGGATGGTCGAGCGTGGTGGTCCGCCGAAACCTGACCATGGCGACCAAGGGCCGTTCGGGCCTTGCTGGACGCGGTGGATGACGCCGGTGGCGTCTGAGGCGACCAGTTCGAGCGCTCCGTCTGGTCGCCTGTTGACTGCCAGGCCGGTCAGGCTGGGGGCCGTGCCGAACACCTCGAACTCCGGTTGCCATCCGCCGCTCGCCGTGGTCTGGGCGCGTCGGCGCACGGTTCCGTTCGCCGCGGCGAACACCTGGAGCCTGCCCGCGGCGTCGCGTCCGGTGGTGATGGTCGAGTCGGCCGGGCCGCCGAACGCGGTCCAGTCCGACCAGTCGCCGCCAGGTGCGGTCTGCCAGCGGTGGAAGATCCCTATCGGGCCGCTGGCCAGGATCTCCAGCCTGCCGTCGGCGTTCTGGGCCAGGGTCATGCCGTGCGCCGCTGTGCCGAAGGACTCCCAGTCGCCCCAGGCGTTCGGCGCGGACTGCGCCCTGCGGTCCACCCGCCCCTCGCCCGCGGCGAACACCTCCAGCCTGCCATCGGTGTTGCGGGCCGCGGAAAGCACAGCCGAGCGGGGGCCGCCGAACGGGTACCACTGAGACCAGGACCCGTTGGGCGTCACCTGGTAGCGGCCCCACACCTGGTCCGAGCCGCCCGCGAACACCTCCTGCCTGCCGTCCACACCGGACACGACCACCACCCGGTCCGCGGCGGGAGAACTGGCCTCCACGGCGTACTGGCCACTGCCGTCGCCGAAGTCCAGCCCGGCCAGCCACACGCCGCGCTGGCCCCAGCCCGCGTGGCTGACCCACCACCGGCCGCCGTCGGCGACGACTTCCGCGGCGTGCGCGAACACGTGGCCGCTGAGCTGGTCCGGGGCGAACCGGAACGGGTCCGCGCTGGTGAACACGTCGGTGCCCACGTAGCCGCCGCGCGGGCCGAGGAACAGCCGCCAGGCGCCGTCGGCGAACACCACGAACGGGGACTCGGTGTTGCCCGCGCTGGACCCGGACGTCGGGTCGGTGAACGCCACCCCGCGCTCGCTCCAGCGCACCAGGTCGGTGCTCGTGCGGTAGGCCACGATGTGGTTGCCGCCGCTGGGAGAACTCGTCGCCGTGTAGTACATGACCCAGCGGTCGCCGATCCGCACCACGTGCGGATCGCGGGCCACCGCGCCGTCGCGGAACAGCGGCCCGCTGGGCAGCCGGGTCCACGTCTGGAGATCGGTCGACGTGGCGAGGTTGATCGCGTGCCGGGCCGGGTCGGCGCCGCCGCCCGCGTAGAACATGTAGTAGGTCGAGCCGTGCCGGATCACCTGCGGCGCCCACAAATGCGTCTCGCCGTAGGCCGGGTCCGTGCGCAGCGCGGGCGGGCGCTTGGTCCACGGCCCGTGCAAGGCCGGCGCGGTGGCGTGGGCGA
The DNA here is from genome assembly GCF_900101685.1 of Actinokineospora iranica. Classification (GTDB taxonomy): domain Bacteria; phylum Actinomycetota; class Actinomycetes; order Mycobacteriales; family Pseudonocardiaceae; genus Actinokineospora; species Actinokineospora iranica. Next base: position 1,125,440 of record NZ_FMZZ01000001.1, on the reverse strand, counting down.
AGGAGTCCTCGTCCTCGTCGTCGGCGGGCTCGGCGTGGGTGATGCCGAACAGGTGCCAGGTTCCCGCGCCGTCCTGGATGAACGTGTGGTCGTTGATGTACCAGGCTTGCGCCTCGCCCACGCTGGGGTCGTAGACCTGGACGAACGGCGCGGCCCCGACCTGGCCGGACCGCGCGGCCGCGGCGGACGGCGTCACCGAGGTGAGCGCTGTGATCACCGAGACCGCCGCGACCGCGCAGACGAACACTGTCGACCTCATCGGATCGCCGGCCCCGCCGTGCTGTTGAGCCAAATCCAGTTCGACCAGGTGGTGAAACCGGTCTGCCACTTGTGGAAGACCCCGGCGTTGCCCGCGCCGAACACCTCGACGCGGCCGTCGGCGTTGCCGCCCGCGGCGATCTCCGCGCCGCCGGTGCCGAAGGTCTCCCACGACGAGTAGGGCGCGTTGCGGTTGGTCTGCCAGATGTGCGCGGCGGTGTCCGCGTTGATGGCGAAGACCTCCACCCGGGCGTCGACCGTGCGGGCGCTGGTCAGCTCCGCGTTGGCGGGACCGGCCGTGCCCTCCCAGCCTGACCACGACGTCGGTTCGGGCTGCCACCGGTGGAACACGCCCACCGGGCCGGAGGCGAACACTTCCAGCCTGCCGTCGGCGTTGTGGCTGACCGCGAGATCGTGCCCGCCGCCGCCGAAGTCCTCCCACGCCGACCAGCCGCCGTTGACCGCGGTCTGGAACAGGTGGCCGAACGTGGTGTCGGACAACGCGAACACTTCCAGCCTGCCGTCCGGCGCGGCCTCCATGGCCAGCCGCGAGTTCGCGGGCCCACCGGTGCCCGCCCAGCCGGACCAGGTCGCCGGGCCGGTCTGCCACTTGTGGAAAACGCCATTGAGGTTGGAGGCGAACACTTCGACGCGCCCGTCGGCGTTGTTGCCGACCGCAACGCGGTATCCGCCGCCGCCGAAGTTCGCCCACCCGGACCACCCGGCGCTGGGCGCGTTCTGCCACATGTGGTCGAAAGTGTTCCCGGACAACGCGAACAGCTCCAGGCGGCCGTCCTTGTTGGCCGTGATCGCCAACTGGGCGTCGCGCGGGCCGCCCACGAACTCCCATTCCGACCAGCCGCCGTTCACCGCCGTCTGCCACGCGTGTGAGACGCCGTCCGCGCCCGCGGCGAACACCTCCAGCCGGCCATCGGCCGACCGCGCCGACACCACCCGGCCGCTGGGGTGCGGATGCGCCCCGCGGCGGGACCCGTTCCACAGCGCGTCGGCGATGATCACCGCGTCGCCCGCCTCCACCTCGTACCGGTAGCGTTCCGACTCGAGGTTTTTCTGGACCTGCCCGGCGACCCGGCCGATGGACTCGGTGTTCCACGACCCGCCGGGGAACTCCCGCTCCATGCCGTCGAGGAAGCTGTTCGTGGCGTAGACCGGGTCGACGCACTGCGCGGGCTCGCACCAGCCCATGCTCGGCCGCTGCTGGAACAGCCCGAGCGAGTCGTAGTCGACAGCCTCGGCGTAGTTCCTGATCGTGGACTCGACGATCGTCGTGGAGATCGCGATGGCCGCGGCCTTGGGGTTCAGCCCGCGGTCGCGGACCGCCTGGACGACAACCCGGGCGCAGGACATGCGGTAGGCGTCGAGATAGCCCGCCATGGTGTTGCGCAGCCGCGGATTCAGCTCGCCTGCGAGCTGGGCGTCCGATGTGGACGGACCGGCTGGGTCGCAGGGAAGAGTGGCGATCCGGGCGGACACGCTCCGCGGCGCCAGTTCCGGGTCCTCCGGCGGCGCGGTGGGCGCCGCCATCGCGACCGACGCGGCGAGCGCCGTGATGGTCACCGCGATCCCCCCGACGACACCGGATCTGGCTAAGGCGCCTCTGGTGGAGCCCATGGTGTTTCCCCCTTGTCGTCTCACTGGACCGCCGGTCCCGCCGTGCCGCTGACCCAGAACCAGTCGGACCAGGTGGCGAAACCGTTCTGCCACCGGTGGAAGACGCCCGCGCCGCTGGTGGCGAACACCTCCAGCCGCCCGTCGGCGTTGGTGGCCGCGGTGATCTCCGCGCCGCCTGCGCCGAAGTCGGCCCAGTCGCTGTACGGGGCGTTGATCCCGGTCTGCCAGGCGTGTTGGGCCACCTCGCCGTTGATGGCGAAGACCTCGACCCGCCCGTCCGCGGTGCGCTCACTGGTGAGTTGCGCGTTGGCGGGGCCGCCCGTGCGTTCCCAACCCGACCACGAGGTGGGGTTGGTCTGGTAGCGGTGGAACACGCCGACCGGGCCGGACGCGAACACCTCCACTCGGCCGTCCGCGTTGTGGTCGACCGTCAGGTCGTGTCCGCCGCCGCCGAAGTTCTCCCACGCCGACCAGCCGCCGTTGACCCCGGTCTGGTACTGGTGCTCGAACACGTCTCCGTTGAGCGCGAACACTTCCAGGCGGCCGTCACGGGCCTTCTCCATCTCCAGGCGGGCGAAGGCGGGGCCGCCGCCGGTGGGCTCCCAGCCGGACCAGCCGCCGTTGACCGCGGTCTGGTACCGGTGGAACACCCCGACCGGTCCGGAGGCGAACACCTCGATCCGGCCGTCCGCGTTGGCGCCAGCGGCGATGTCGCGCCCGCCGCCGCCGAAGTCCGACCAGCCGGACCAGCCGCCGGAGGGGCCGGTCTGGTACATGTGCTGGAAAATGTCGCCGTTGATCGCGAGCAGTTCCAGCCGCCCGTCCGCGTTCGGCGCGATGGCCAGTTCCGCCCCGCGCGGCCCGCCCGCGAACTCCCAGTGCGACCAGCCGCCGTTCACCTGGGTCTGCCAGGCGTGGTGCACGCCGTCCGCCCCGGCCGCGAAGACCTCAAGCCTGCCGTCCGCGGACCGGGCCGAGACGACCCGGCCCGACTCGGCCGGAAACGCGCCGACACTAGGTGCTGCGTCGATGACTTTCTTGTAGCGGTAGGGCTTCGCGGTGAACTGCCCGCCGCTGGTGGTGTAGTTGATCGGCCGCTCGTAGCGGACCGCGCCCGCGCCGCCCATCTCCTCCATGGTCGAGAAGCGGGTGTGCCCGGCGTTGGCCCAGCCGGTGAACAGCACCACGTGCCCGGCGTCGCCGCCGGTGCCAGCGCCGAGGGTGCCCACGACGTCGCCGGGGCGCAGGTCCTCCCAGCCGATCGGGTCGAGGAAGTCGGGCAGGCTCACCGTGTTGGGGGACCAGGACAGGTGCAGCGCCATGGACACGAAGCCGGAGCAGTCCGTCCGGTAGAACTTGCCCTGCGGGTCCGGGTGCTTGCCGCCCATGTCGTAGGGGACGTTCTGGTCCACCCAGAACTCGGCCCGGCTGAGGATCTCGGCGCGGGTGATCGGTCCGTCCACAGCGGACTCCGCGGTCGCGGTGGGCGCGGCGGCGACGGTGAGGCCAGCCAGGCCGAGCACCACCGCCAGCAGCGCGGAAACCGGGCGTGCGGCGCGAGACCGCACGCGTCGGGTGATTCGGAGTCTCATTTTTACCCCAGAGGTGAAGGCGGCGTTCCGCGTCGCGGAACGCCGCCGGTCGGAAGGAAAATTGTCACGGGTGCCAGAGAACGTTCATCATCGTCGGAAGCTCATGGCCGATTCCGTTGCGCGCCACGCAGTCGATCCAGTGGCCGCAGTCGTACTCGACCATCCAGCTGTTGCCGATCCCGCTGCCCAGCAGGTGCTGGTGGAACTCGTAGGTCAGCCGGTGCGCCTGCGCCTCAAGCGGGTCGTCGTGCCGGGTGCCCGCGTACAGCACGGTGTGCACGCCGCCGAGGCCGCTGACCCGGTGCCACGGGTTGTTGAAGCCCCACGACCCGTCCCACGGCGCCCCGAACGGCCCGTCCAGCGGGAAGTTGTGCAGCTGCATCGAACCGGTCACCGCGGTGCGCATCCGCGGGTCCTCCAGGTGGTAGCCGCCGGACATGCCGATCGCCATCCGGAACAGCCACGGCCGGTGCGTCGCGTGCCGGATCGCGGTGAAGCCGCCCATGGAGAAGCCCGCGATGGCGCGGCCCTCACGGGCTCGGATCGTGTTGAGGTTCTCGTCCACCCACGGGATCAGCTCGTCCAGGTGGAACCGGTCCCACTGTTGCGCGCCCGCGGACTGGTTGACCCAGTTCGCGGCCCAGCCCGCCAGGCCAGCCTCGGCCGCGATGGTGATGATCGGGTACCCGTGCGTGACCTCCTCGATGCGCGCCTCGTTGTGCCAGGCGCCCGGCCCCTGCCCACGCCCGTGGAACAGGTACAGCACCGGGTAGGCGAGGTTCGGGTTGTAGCCCGAGGGCAGCGTGACGACCACGTCGTGGAACTGCCAGCCCAGGGCCCGGGTGTCGATCGAGTTCGTGTGGATGTTGACCACATAGGTGCGGTCCGTGGTTCGCATGACATTGCGCACTTCGATTCCGTGCGCGGAGAAGAAGTTCGGCGGGGCTGCCGCTGCGGTCGACGTCGTCGTCAGCGCGGCGACCAGGGTGGCGAACAGGGCGAGCACAAGCGTGATCGCGCCACGTCGTTTCATGGGTGTTCCTTTCGCGGAAATCCGGGATCAGGGGTGCTGGAGGCGGGCCATGATCAGCGACACGAAGTGGTCCATGTCCGCTTGCAGGCACGCTTGGTTGTTGTGCTCGCCCAGGCACCCGGGCGCCCACTGCTCGCCGCCGCGGTAGTTGACGAACTCGTGCGCGATACCCGCGCTGGTCAGGAACCGCGAGGTCACGATGGCGGTTTCCACGGCCCCGACCTCCACCTCGGCCAGCACCCGGTCGGCGGCGGGGTTGGTGCCGTCGCCGGTGTAGATCGCCACCCCCATGCCGCGCAGCGGCGCGACGTGCTGCGCCGGGCTCTGCGCGTTCCATACCCCGTCGAGCGGCCAGACCGGCGGGCCGAAGATCGCGGCCGGGTCGACGGTCGGCGTGCCGTACGAGGCGAGCTGCGTGGTGCCCACGACAGCGGCGCGCAGTTTCTGGTTGAGCAGGTCCAGCCCGCCGGAGAAGCTGCCGACGTAGCCGAACAGGTCGGGCCGGTGCTCGGCGTAGTGGAAGGCGCCGAAGCCGCCCATCGAGTGGCCCGAGATGGCCCGGCCTTCCTTGGCGGGGATGGTGCGGAGGTTGGCGTCGATGAACGGGATCACCTGGTCGAGGTGGAAGTTCTCCCAGTTCTGCTTGCCCAGCCCGCCTGGGTTCACCCAGTTGGAGTACCAACTGCGGCCGCCGCCGTTGGGGGTCACGGTGATCACCGGGACGCCCGCGGTGGCCCGCTCGACGATCTCCTTCTGGCGGAGGCTGTTCGGGATGTCCCCGCCGCCGTGGAGGGTGTAGTGCACCGGGTACCGGGTGACCCCGTCGTAGCCCTCCGGGAGGGTCACCAAGATCACGTGCTCGCCCGAGACCTGGCCCGGCAGCACCGTGAACTCGGGCACCTCGGCCGTGCGCACGCTGAACGCGAACGTCCGCTGGCTGTCCGCCCACACCGGCTGGCGGACCACCTGGAGCCCGAAGCCGTCGGCCAGTGGCGGCGGCGCGGTGTCGGCGTGCGCGGCGGGTACGACGGCCGTCAGCGCGACCACGAGGCCGCCGAGCAGCGCCCAGCGGATTCTGTGAAGTCTCTTCATATGTCCCCCTTGTGTCGCCCGCACCGGGCGGGCGGACCTGACGTCAGCCGAGCATTCGGATCAGCGGGCGCCGCTGCCAGGCCACGGCACCGGCCATTTCTGGCCGGGCCCCGCCACCAGGGAAAACAGTCGCCGCTGCCGCCCCGGCGACCCCTGGCCGCTGGCGCGGACACCGGCCCGCCGCTAGGTTTCGCCCATGGCGTGTCGGATCAGTGAGCTTGTGCTCAGTTGCCGCGACCCGGAGGCGCTGGCGCGCTTCTGGTGCGCGGTCCTGGACTTCGTGGTGCTCGACCGCGAGGACGACGGCTCGGTGGAGATCGGGCCGCGCGAAGGGTTCGGCGGCCCGCAGCCGACGATCATCCTCAGCCGAACGGATGAGCCGGAGCAGGCGAAGCCCCGGCTGCACATCGACGTCAACGCGACCGACCGCGATCAGGACGCCGAACTCGAACGCCTCCTGAAGCTCGGCGCGCGCAGGGCCGACGTCGGCCAGACCGGACAGGAGTCCTGGCACGTCCTGGCCGACCCGGAAGGCAACGAGTTCTGCCTGCTCAAGGCCCGCATCGACCCAGTCTGACCTCGCCACGCCGCCGCGGCCTCAGCTGACTGCGACCTGGCGCGCCCCGGGTTCTGCGCCCCTTGCCGAAGGCGGCCAATCCGGGCCGCGACCGGCTCCGAAGCACCAGCGACGACGCATGTCGGTCGTCGACGGGGCAGAGAGGAACGGGATGGCAGGGCGGGAGCGCAAGCTGCGGTCCGTGGCCGCAGCGGACGAGGTCTCGGCGGAGGAGTTGCTGTGCCGGGTGGCGCGCGGCGACGAGACGGCGTTCGAGCGGCTGTACGACGCGGTGGCGGGCAAGGTGCTGGGCCTGGTCCTGCGGGTCCTGCGCGATCACGCGCAGTCCGAGGAAGTCACCCAGGAGGTGCTGGTCGAGGTGTGGCGCACCGCGGGCCGCTACGACCCGGGTCGGGGCAGCGCCCTGGCCTGGGTGCTGACGATGGCGCACCGCCGGGCGGTGGACCGGGTCCGCTCCGCGCAGGCCGCGACCCGGCGGGAGGACATCGCCGCCCGCCGCGACGCCGAGACGCCGTTCGACGCGGTCAGCGAGCAGGTGGCCGCGCGGATCGAGCGGCGGCAGGTCCAGCGGTGCCTGACGACGCTGACCGAGGTGCAGCGGGAATCCATCCTGCTCAGCTACTTCCGCGGCCACACCTACGCCGAGACCGCCTCCGTGCTGGGCATCCCGCTGGGCACCGTGAAGACCAGGATGCGCGACGGGCTGATCCGGCTCCGCGACTGCCTGGGGGTGACCCGATGACCGAGAACACCACACCCGAGGACACCGTGCCCGAGGAGACCACGCCCGCCGAGGCCCACACGCTGATCGGCGCGTACGTGCTCGACGCCGTCTCCGACGCCGAGCGCCTGCTCTTCGAGGAACACCTGGCGGGCTGCCCGAGTTGCGTGCGGGAGGTCGACGAACTGCGCGAGACCAGCGCGCTGCTGGGCGGCTCGGCCGCGGTCGAGCCGCCTGCCGAGCTGCGCGCGCGGGTGCTGGCCGCGGTGGCGCGCACTCGCCAGCGTCCGCCGCGGACCGATCGGCGCCCCGACGGCGGCGACCGCGGCCGGTCCGCCCGCCAAGCCGGGTGGCCGCGTCGGGTGGCGGCGGCCGCCGCGGCGGCGGGTATCGCGGCCGCGGTGGCGCTCGGGGTCCAGGCCGTGGACGCCAACCGCCGGATGGAGCGCCACCTGCAGGCCATCGAGCAGGCCGACGACCAGAGCGCCCGGATAGCCCGGCTGCTGGCGGCGCCGGACGCCACACTGGTCCGCGGCGAGGTGACCGGGGGCGGCACGGGAACCGCCGTCGCCTCACCAGCCAAGGGGGAGGTGCTGTTCCTCGCCCAAGGACTGCCGCGGCTGCCGGCGGACCGCGCCTACCAGCTGTGGCTGATCGGCGCGGACGGGCCGCGTTCGGCCGGACTGCTCTCCGCTGCCGACGGGCAGCCCAGTCCGCTGCTGGCGAGCGGTTTCACCGGCCGGGAAGCCGTCGGCCTCACCGTCGAACCGCGAGCGGGGTCCGTGCTGCCCACGACCCCGACCGTCGTGGTCCTTCCCTTGGTCTGAGCAATCCGCGGCGGCGTCGGCTCCGAATACCGGGTGTGACCGCACCCAGGCAGAAAACCGATCCCGAGGCGCGGCGGCTGCCGCGGTGGGCCGCCGCCGCCGTCGGCATCGTCGCGGTGGCGGCGGCACTGGCCGCCGGGCACCTCGCCGCCGCGCTCATCGACCCGTTCGCCTCGCCGCTGCTGGCGGTCGGCAACACCGCGATCGACCTCACGCCGCACCCGGTGAAGGACTTCGCGATCCGCGCGTTCGGCGAGAACGACAAAGCCGTCCTGCTGGCGGGCATGGCCGTCGTCATCGCCGCGGCGGCGGTGATCGCGGGGCTGCTGTCCCGGCGCGGCCCGCTGCCGGGCATGGTCCTGGCGGCCGCGCTCGGCGTGCTCGGGATCGCCGCGGTGCTCGCCCGGCCCACCCTCGGCCCGCTCGCGGTGATCCCGCCGTCGGCCAGCCTGCTCGTCGGCGTCGCCGTCTTCCGGTGGCTGCACACCCGCGCGCCTCGGCTCACCGCCGAGCCGGACGCCCAGGTTCGCCCGGTTGACTGGCCCGTCCCCGGCCTGGGCCGCCGTCGGTTCCTGGTCACCTCCACCGCGGCCGCCGCGGGCGCGGGCGCGGCCGCTGTCGCCGGGACCGTCATCGGCGGCGGAGCCGACGTGGCGGCGTCCCGCGGTGCGATCCGGCTCCGGCCTGGCACGCCCGCGCCGCCCATTCCGGCGGGCGCGGACTTCGTCGGCGACGGCACCCCCGCCTTCATCACCCCGAACGCCGAGTTCTACCGGGTGGACACCGCGCTGTCGGTGCCCCGGCTGCCCGCGCGGGACTGGCGCCTGCGCGTCCACGGCATGGTCGACCGCGAGCTGGTGCTCACCTACGACGACCTGCTGAGCAAGCCGTTGGTGGAAAAGACGATCAGCCTGTGCTGCGTGTCCAATGAGGTCGGTGGGCCGTATATCTCGACCGCCGACTTCATCGGCGTGTCCCTGCCCGACATCCTCGCCGAGGCGGGCATCCGGCCCGGCGCCGACCAGTTGGCGACCGGCAGTGTGGACGGCTGGACCTGCGGGACCCCGGTCGAGGACATCATGCGGCCCGGCAGCGGCGCGCTGCTGGCCATCGGCATGAACGGCGAGCCGCTGCCCATCGAGCACGGCTTCCCGGTGCGCATGGTGGTGCCGGGCCTGTACGGGTACGTCTCGGCCACCAAGTGGCTGGTCGACGCGGAACTCACCACGTTCGCCGACTTCGACGCCTACTGGGTCAAACGCGACTGGGCACGCCGAGCCCCGATCAAGACCATGTCCCGCGTCGACCGTCCCCGGGCCTTCGAGCAGGTGCCCGCGGGCAGGTTCGTCGCGGCGGGGGTGGCGTGGGCGCAGCGCCGGGGAATCGACCGGGTGGAGGTTCGTCTCGACGGCGGTCCCTGGCGCCCCGCCACGTTGAGCACGGAAGTGAACATCGACACCTGGCGCATGTGGCGCGCGGAGTTCGACCTCGCCGCGGGACAGCACACGCTTGAGGTCCGGGCCACCGACCGCACCGGCCACACCCAGACCAGCGACCGAGCCGAACCGATCCCCGACGGCGCCAGCGGGTGGCACACGATCGCTTTCACCGCCCGGAAATGACCGAGGTTTTCTCGGGAATCACCCAATCCGCCGCGGCGGCGGCGACGAATCACCCATGACAAGCCCGGAAGCACAGTTCCCGGCATTCGTCCACAAAGGAGCGAACTCCATGCGCACCACCCGGCTCGTGTCCGCGTTCGGCGGCATCACCGCGGCCCTGATCTCCGTCGCCGCCTGCGGCGGCGGCGAGCAGGCCGCCTCGACCACCACCGCAGCGGCGGCGCCCACGACCACGACCGCGACGACCACCACCGCGGCGATGGGCGACGGCGTCACCACCACCGGCGATGTCTTCGGCGCGGGCTGCGCCAGCCTGCCCAAGGACACCGAGGGCTCGCTAGACGGCATGGTCGACGACCCGGTGGCCACGGCGGCGGGCAACAACCCGCTGCTCACCAAGCTTGTCGCCGCCGTCAAGGCCGCTGGCCTGGTCGACACGCTGAACAAGACCGACGCGAAGTACACGGTCTTCGCGCCCTACGACCCGGCTTTCGAGGCGCTGGGCCAGGACGCGCTGAACGCCGTGCTCGCGGACAAGGCGAAGCTGACCAGCATCCTGACCTTCCACGTCGTGCCGCAGCGCATGGACAAGGACGGCATCGTGTCCGCCGCGAGCCTGCCCACCGTCCAGGGCGGCGCCCTCAAGGTCGAGGGCGCGGGCGACGACATCACCGTCAACGGCGCCAAGGTGCTCTGCGGCAACATCCCCACCGCCAACGCCACCGTCTTCGTCATCGACAAGGTCATGATGCCCGCCTCCTGACCCCGCTCGCCGGAGGGGCCGTGGCGCACGTGGCCACGGCCCCTCTTTCCGCGATGCGCGGGCGGTCGGTTTCGTCGCCTGGCGGCGGGATGCTGTGCGCGACCGACAATGCGAACTCCCGGTGTTGTGCCGCGGCGATAGCGTTCACCCCGCTCCCGCGTTCACCAGGACGCCCGATACGCGTCACCGGTCCATGAATGTCTCAGGTCCCGCCGGATAACAAGCGCCGAACGCCGTGAACTGGCATGGACTGGGCGTCACTCGGAAGGGCGACGGAAACCCGGCGGGACGCCGACACGAAAACGGCGGGGATTCTCATTGGCTTGTCTCTTTCCACCGCACTGGGTACTGTCCCGCCATCGGTCGTCGAAAGCGGGAGTTCGGCGGCCTCCCACCGCCAAAGGAAAATGAGGAGACATGGCACAGCGCACGATCGTCGAACTCGTCGACGACCTCGACGGCAGCGTCAGCGACGACATCAGCACGGTCAGCTTCGGCCTCGACGGCGCCCAGTACGAGATCGACCTGACCGCGGCCAACGCCGAACTCCTCCGCAAGACCCTGGACGACTTCACCGCGGCCGCCCGCCGCGTCGGCGGCCGGATCAAGCGCGCCGCGCACACCCCGGCCCCCAATCCGGACGCCCGCAGCAAAGAGCAGACCAAGGCCATCCGCGACTGGGCCCGCCAGAACGACTACGACATCTCCGAGCGCGGCCGTATCCCCGCCACGATCATCGAGGCCTTCGAAGAGGCGCACAAGCCCAAGACCCGCAAATCCAAGTAGGTCCTGGCGACCCGGGGCGGGCCGCGCCCGTCCCGGGACTCTATTCACGTCGCGCTGACCGGCGCGGCGCTTCCAGCATGGCCGGAAACGACGGGCCCGCCGGGGCGATTCACGGCTTCGGCGGTGTGTCCTGGAGTTTTCCGGTGAGGACCGAGGTGAGCCCTTCGGTGAATCGGCGGTCGCGGTCACCGGTCATGATGGCGATCGAGTCGGCGCTCTGGTCGACGCGGGGTGTTCACTCGCGGCGATGGCGCTGACCAAGGAGTCCCATTCGCCCGTTGGCCGCCTTCGTCACGACCGGCGTCGAGCCCGAACTCGCGGGCCTCGCCTCCGGCCTGCTGAACACGGCACGCCACATCGGGGCGGCCGTGGGACTGGCCGCCCTGACGACCATCGCGGACACGGCCACCACCGGCGGGCACCCCGACGCCCTGGTCCACGGCCACAACACCGCGCTCACCGCCACGGCAGGCGTCGCCGTCGTCGCGGCGATGCTGGCGTTTCTGGCGCCCAGCACCTCGGGGAATCACCGGTGAGCGCTCTCGGGCAAGCGGCCGCTGGGATACTCCGACCTATGGACGCGGGCCAAGGCGAGACGCGGTCGGGACAGGCGGCCCGCCGTCTCGGGGAATGGGTTCTGCGCTCGGCCCGGCCCGCGGACGTCGAGCCGATCGCCGAGTTGCGGGCGACGGTCCTGCGCCCGGATCTGCTGCGGTTGGGGCGGTTTGACGAGCATCGGGTCCGGCAGCGGTTTCGGGACTCCTTTACCCCGCGGCACACATCGGTCGTCGTGGTGAATGGGGACTTCGGGGGCTGTGTCGCCGTGCGCCCGGCCGAGGACGGGCGGTGGCTGGAGCACTTCTATCTGGTCCCGGAACTCCAGGGCCGGGGGCTTGGCTCGGCAGTGCTGCGGACGCTGCTGAGGCGAATCGACACCGACGGCGTGCTCGCCCGGCTGAATGTCCTGCGCGGCAGCAACGCACAGCGGCTGTACGAGCGCCACGGGTTCACTGTGTGCGCTCAAGACCCGATCGACGTCTATATGGTGCGACAGCCGGGCACGGGCGCCACCGGAAAAGGCGCGCGATCGGATCGGACCGGAACGGTCGGGTGCGGTGGGGGTTCCTTCGGCCAGGGTTGGTGGTGGAAGGAGACCTCATGATCTCGGCACTCAACCGGCTTGTCGACTTTGTCGAGGGGCACCTTGGCGCGGAGTTCGACGTCGAGGAACTGGCCAGGATGGCAGGCACGACCGAGTACCACCTGCGCCGGATGTTCTCGTCGCTGGCGGGTATGCCGTTGTCGGACTATGTGCGGCGGCGGCGGATGACCGTCGCCGCGGGCGATGTCGTTCGGGGGCAGGACGACCTGCTGACCATCGCCGTCCGGCACGGGTATGGCTCGACCGAGGCGTTCGGCCGCGCGTTCCGGGCGGTCCACGGTGTCGGCCCGGGTGACGCGCGCCGGGACGGAGGTCCCCTTCGGACACAACCACGCATCAGGTTCCGCCTGACCGTCGAAGGGAGCAACCCCATGGACACCCGCATTGTCGACCGCCCCGCGTTCCGGCTCATCGGCCACGCGGCCCGGGTCCCGCTCATCTACCTGGGCGCCAACCCGCACATCGAGCGGCACATCGCCGCGCTGCCGCAGGAGGAACACCCGCGGCTCAAGGCTCTCGCCAACACCGAGCCGGGAGGCCTGCTGCAAGTCTGCGACGACATCGATTCCGACCGCGCCGAGGGCAGCGAACTGACCTACCTGCACGGCGTCGCCGTCACCGGGGACACACCGGTCCCCGACGACCTCGACGCCATCGAGGTGCCGGAGGGCAGGTGGGCGGTCTTCCGCACGGCGGGCCCATATCCGCAAGCCCTCCAGGAGACCTGGGCCGCGACCGCGAGCGAGTGGTTCCCGGCCAACCCGTGGCGGCTGCGGCCGGGTCCCGAGATCGTCGCGTTCCTCGACCGGGCAGCCGACTTCAGCACCGCGACCTGCGAACTGTGGGTCCCCGTCGAACCGGCGTAGCGGCGCGGGCGCACGTGCGCGGGCAGCGCCCGGAAGAAGGGCCTGCCCGCGCCTTCCGGTGGATCAGGACGAATAGCCGGGTGGGGACCGCCGCCGGTGTCCCGCGGCGCGCGAACTTCGGCGGGATGGTGTGCTCGGTCGTGCGCCCGCTCGACGTCATCGGGGAGCCCTGGTCGCCGCAGGCCCCGCGTCAACGCCATAGCCACATGGCGAGCGTTTCGCCGTTGGCGGAAAACAGGTTCGCGGCCCGTCCCGCTGTCTACAGTGGCCTGGGAGTCCAGGAAAACGTGGGGGAGCCAATGGAAACCATCACCGGGTCCGCAGCGGGTGTGCCGTTCACGGCGCTGCCACCGGCAGGCGTGGCCGCAGGCCCCGCGCCGCTGATCGTGACCTGGCACATGCTGGACGCGCCCCGCACCGACGCGGCCTTCGCGGCCGCGCTGCCCATGGCCAGGGTGCCCGCCTGGCGGGTGCACCTGGGTATGCCGATGTGCGGGGCGCGGATGGCCGACGGCCGCGTCGACGCCGTCGTCGACCTCATCCGCGCGGACCCGCTGATGGCGTACCTGGCCCCGTTCCTCCGCCAGGCGGCCGATGAGTTCCCGGCCGCGCTGGCCGCTCTGCGCGACCGGTTGCCGGTTGACGACGGGCCGGTCAGCGTCCTCGGCGGTTCGCTCGGCGGGGCCGTGGCGCTGGAGGTGCTGACCACGGGGCGGGTTCCGCTCAAGGCGGTCGCCCTGGTCAACCCGGCTGTGCGGATGCGCTCGGCTGTCGAGGTCATCGAGGCCGGGTTCGGACAGCCATACCCGTGGACCGCCGAGTCCCGCGCGACCGCGGACGACCTGGACTTCGTCGCCCGCGTCGCCGCAGGTGTCCCGGCGCGACCGCCGCTGCTGCTCGTCAGCGGCGAACTCGACTACCCCGCGTTCCGGACGGACGCGACCGCGCTGGTCGACGCCCTACGCGAGCGGTACCCGCACCCGGACGATGTCGAAGTGACGACCGTGCCGGACTTGCCGCACCCGCTGGCCGAGGAACCCGGCCTGGAACCGGCGCCGCAGTCTCCCGCGGCCAAGGCGGTGGACGACATCCTGACCCGGTGGTTCCTGCGGCGGCTCACCGCGGCATGAGCGCCGGGCCCGGCGGAATCGAGAGGGGGTCAGCGCCTAGCCAATGTGCTTGCGGAAGCGCCGTTCGAGTCGTCCCGAAGACGGGTTCCGCTGCGTCTCTCCGGTGCCGACCCAGCCCGCTTTTTCGTAGACACCGACAGCGCGCTCGTTGTCGTTGATCACCCACAGTTCGAGCGTGTCGCGACCGATCTCCCGGGCGTGGTCCTCCGCGCCGCGAAGCAGGCGACCCGCCACCCCGCCACCCCACGCGGCCGGGTCGACGCCGAGATAGATCTCCAGAATCCGCGGACCGGGGGCGAACAGGGTGAAACCCACGGGCTGGCTGTTTCGCCACGGAATTGGTGTCACACGCACGTATTAACCGGGTAAACGTCATCACCGGGACAACATGTTTCGGCTCCGAGCCCGGTCAGCGAAGCGGTCATGGCGCCGATCTCGCGCTGTTGTTCGGCGACCATGACCGCGGCGGTGTCGCGGACCTGGGGATGCGCGGCGTGCCGGGTGGCGGCCTCGGCCACGGTGAGCGTGCCCCGGTGGTGGCGGATCATCAGCCGGAGGAACCAGACGTCGAACTCCGGCCCGGTGAACTCGCCGAGCCGGTTGAGCTCGGGCATGGGATGACCGAGTCCATGCTGAGACTGGACTGGGCGGGCGCGAGCCCGGCGAGTCCGACAGCCAGTGACCAACCCCTCCGGCGTGATGTCGGTGGCGGCGTCCCGATCGGCGGTAGCGTGGCCCCAAGGGGGTTCTATGAAGATCGTGCTGCCCGGTGGCACCGGGAACGTCGGCGGGTTTCTCGGGCGGGCGCTGGCCGCGGCCGGGCACGAGGTCGTCGTGCTGAGCAGGCAGGACGGGGGCGGTCGCGGGGACGGGGTCCGCCGCGTGCGGTGGGACGGGCGCGCGCTCGGCCCGTGGGCGGCCGAGATCGACGGTGCCGACGCGGTGGTCAACCTCGCCGGACGGAGCGTGAGCTGCCGGTACACCGAGGAGAACCTGCGGGAGATGATGGACTCCCGGGTCGACTCCGCACGGGTCGTCGGCGACGCGATCGCCGCGGCCGCCGCGCCGCCGCGGGTGTGGCTGCAGATGAGCACCGCGACCATCTACGCCCACCGGCACGACGCGGCCAACGACGAGGCCACCGGGGTCGTCGGCGGTGCCGAGGCGGGCGTGCCGGGGTACTGGGCGTTCAGCGTCGAGATCGCCAAGCGGTGGGAGTCGGCCCAGGAACAGGCGCCGACGCCCGCGACGCGGAAGGTCGCGCTGCGGACCGCGATGGTGATGAGCCCGGACCGGGGGAGTGTGTTCGACGTCCTGTCCTGGATGGCCCGGCTCGGGCTGGGCGGGCCGGTGGCGGGCGGGCGGCAGTACGTCTCCTGGATCCACGGCGGCGACTTCCTCCGGGCCGTGGACTTCCTCCTGGCCCGAGACGACCTGCGCGGGCCGGTCAACCTGGCCGCGCCCGGGCCCGTTCCGCAGCGGGAATTCGTCCGGACCCTGCGCCGGGCGTGGCGGATGCCGGTGGGGCTGCCCGCGACGAAGTGGATGGCCGAGATCGGCGCGTTCGCGCTGCGCTCGGACACCGAGCTGCTGCTCAAGAGCCGCCGGGTCGTCCCGGGACGGCTCCTGGACGCCGGGTTCGCGTTCGACTTCCCGCGCTGGGCGGACGCGGCGGCCGACCTGGTGCGCGCGACCCGCGCGCGGCGCTGACGCCGCCGGGGCTCCGGTTCACCGGCTCGCTGGCTCGTGGTGGGGCGGGTCCTCGCGGGCGGGCATGTGCCTGATCGCGAGCAGGGTGATGTCGTCGGTGCCGGGCTGGTCGCCGACCAGGGCGGACATGATCCGGACGCAGGTCGCCTCGGCCGGGGCTGGGGTGACGACCTGGCGGAGCCTCTCCAGCCTGCTGTCCAGGTCCAGCTTGCGCCGCTCGACCAGGCCGTCGGTGTAGAGGACGACCACCGCGCCCGGCGGCACCTCGACGCTGGCGCTTCTGCGGCCGGTGAGGGCCAGGCCGAAGCCGATCGGCGGGCCGAGCGGGGTGTCGACGAACGCGGCCTCCCGCCCGGGGACGGCGATGACGGGCGGGAGGTGGCCCGCCGAGGCGAGGTCCATCCGGCCGGTCACCCGGTCGATGATCGCGTAACCCACGGTGGCCATGGTGTGGCCCTCGAAGTGGCTGGCCTTGCGGTCGAGTTTGTTGAGCACCTCGGCGGGGTCGGCGGACTCCAGGGCATAGGCGCGCAGCGCGCTGCGCAGTCGCCCCATGACGATCGCGGCGGACAGGCCGCTGCCCGCGACGTCGCCGATCACCAGGCCGACGCGCTTGTCGGGCAGGTCGAACACGTCGTACCAGTCGCCGCCGACGCCGGTGTCCGCGCCGAGGACGTAGCGGGCGGCCAGCTCCCAGTCCGGGGTGGCGGGCAGGAGCCCGGGCAGCAGGCTGTCCTGCAGCATGGCGGTCGCCGCCCGCTCCGACCGCGACCGGTGCATGTGCGCGGCCAGCGCGAGCCGGTCGGCGACCAGCTGCAGCAGGTCGGTCTCCTCGTCGGTGAACCGGCGGACCGTGGTGCTGCCCACATGCAGCACCCCGACCAGGTCGCCCTGGGCGACCATCGGCACCCCCAGCAGGACCCGCAGCCCCCGCTCCCACAGCAGCGGATTGACGACGGTCGACGGGTCCACGTGCTCGATCCGCACCGGCTCCCGTCGCAGCGCCACCCGCCCGGCGAACCCGGCCCCCACCGGCACCCGGACCCCCTGGAAGACCTCGGCCTCCAGTCCGGAGGTCGCCCTGGCCACCAGCTGCTCACCACGCGGGTCGATCAACAGAACGGTCACGGTGTCGACGGCGAACAGATCGCGCACCCGCGCGAGCATCGCCGCGAAGAGCTCATCGAGATCCAGTTCCCGCAGCGAGCTGTCGGTGACCGCCTCCAGCACCCGCAGCCGCAGCTCCGGATCTCTCCCGTCATCCATCGATCAACCCGCCTACGCCCTTCCACGCCTGCCGACTCCAACAGCACGAGCGCGTGACGGTTGCCAGATGAGCCGGTGCCGGAGAACCACCGTACCCGGGACCGAGCACAACCACCGATAGCGCGCCGGGACCACCGCCGTTCGCCCCGTGGGGAGATGGTGGCAGCCGGTTACCAACCCAAACCACCCCCCAGCCGACAAGCCACCTCGCGAACCAGACCTGCCCCCGCCAAGTGCCCGGGAGAAGCAAGGAACGGCCACCCAAGCCTTGCCCTGTCAGCTGCTCGATAGGGCGAAAGAACACCCGCCCCCTGCCAGGCCGCACCAGCGCCCGCCAAGTGCTCGATGGGCGCGGGACAGCACACCCGCCCCCCACACAAAGCCGTACTCGGCCCTGCCAGGTACCAGCCGGGTAGAGCAGACCAACACACCCCAGCCCTCATAGAAGCCAGCTCAAGCAGAAGCAACAGCGACGAAGACCACACCGCGTTCGGCGGACGGGGTCGCTACAGTGCCCGGGAGCCAGTCGTGCCCAGCGATGGGTCAGGGAATCCGGTCGGAAGCCGGGGCTGACGCGCAGCGGTAGGAGTGACAAGCGGAACAGTGCTTTGTGGACCAGTGCCCACGAAGCCCCGCGACCACTTGAGCCCGAACACCTGCTGGCTCCCGGTCCGCGCACTGGGTGCGGCACCGGACCACCTCGTATGGGCTTCGCGCATGAGCCCAGGTGAAGGACAACGATGTCGCGTCGTGCCCGGTTGCCGCTTGCCTGTCTTGCCTCCCTCATGGTTCTCACCGGGTGCGGGTCGACCGCCGCCGACCACCGCGGCGCTCCCGCGGGGGTGGTGCTGGACAACTGCGGTCGCCAGACCGCCGTCGAACAACCGCCCCGGCGGGCGGTGAGCCTCAACCAGGGGTCCACCGAACTGCTGCTGGCGCTGGGCCTGGCCGACCGGATCGCGGGCAGCGCGACCTGGACCGAGCCGGTGCGCGCCGACCTCGCCGAGGCGAACGCCCGGGTGCCGCGGCTGGCGGACGGCACGCCGTCGCTGGAGAGCGTGCTGACTGTGGAGCCGGATTTCGTGATCGGGCTCTACCACGCGATGTTCACCGACGAACGGGTCGCGACCCGGGACCGGTTCCAGGAGTTGGGTGTCCCGACATATCTCTCGCCGACCAGTTGCCTGCCCGAGTCCGCGGTGCTCGACAAGCCGGTCGAGCTGGCCGACATCTACCGCGAAGTCCTTGACGTGGCGCGGATTTTCGGTGTTCCGGAGCGCGGCGACGCGTTGGTGGCGCGGTTGCGGGAGCGGGTCGCCCGCGCCCAGGAACGCGTCGCGGCGCTGAAGCTGCAGGCGGACTTCTCGGCGGTGTTCTGGTTCGGACAGACCGAATCCCCGTATATGGCCGGGTCCACCGGCTCGCCCGCGATCATGGCGCGCGCGTTGGGCATCCGCAACGCCTATGCCGACGTCGCCTCGCTGTGGCCGCAGGTGAGCTGGGAGGACGTGCTGCGCAGGGACCCCGACCTCATCGTCCTCGCCGACCTGACCCGGGAAGGCCCCGGCCAGAGCATGAAGTCCAAAGTGGACTTCCTCACCGCCGATCCCGCGGTGCGCCAGCTCGGCGCGGTCCAGGCCACCCGGTGGCTGCCGATGCGCGGCACCGAGCTGAACATCACCATCAGCACGGTCGACGGCATCGAGAAGCTGGCCGACACCCTGGTCCGGCTCCACGGCGCCCCGTGAGAGCCGGAGTCCTGCTGGCCGTGGGGATTCCGGCGCTGATCGCCTCGCTCGCGGTGGCCACCGCCATCGGGCCTGCGGACCTCTCGCCCGGCGACGTCGCCGAGGTCGTGCGCGCCCGGCTCGGGTTCGGCGACACCGGGCTGTCCCGGATCGCCCAGGGCATCGTGTGGGACCTGCGGCTGCCGCGGACCCTGCTGGCCGCGGTGTGCGGCGCGGGCCTGGCGGTGTGCGGCGCGGTGTTGCAGTCGGTGCTGCGCAACCCGCTCGCCGACCCGTTCCTGCTCGGCATCTCCGCTGGGGCGTCCACCGGCGCGGTCGCGGTCGTCGTGCTCGGCCTCGGTGTCGGGACGCTGGGCCTGACCGCGGGGGCGTTTCTCGGCGCCGCCGTGGCCTTCGGCGTGGTCGTGGCGCTGGCGGCGGTCGCTGGCGGCGGGCCGGGCCGGGTGGTGCTCGCGGGCGTCGCGGCCACCCAGCTGTTCAGCGCGGTCACCTCCTACGTGGTGATCACCTCCGCGGACGCCGAGCAGACCCGCGGCGTGCTGTTCTGGCTGCTCGGCTCGTTGTCCCGGGCGCGCTGGGGCGACGTGGGCGTGGCCGCCGCGGTGTGCGCGGTGGCGATCGCGGTGTGCCTGGCGCGGGCGAACGACCTGGACGCGTTCGCCTTCGGCGCCGACGCGGCCGCGTCGCTGGGGGTGGCGGTGCGGCCGCTGCGGGCCACGCTGCTGGGCGTGACGGCGCTGCTGACCGCGACGCTGGTCGCCGTCGCGGGCGCGATCGGGTTCGTCGGGCTGGTCCTGCCGCACGCGGCGCGGCTGCTGGTGGGGCCGGGGCACCGCGCCGCGCTCCCGGTGACCGCGCTGCTCGGCGCGCTGCTGCTGGTGTGGGTGGACACCCTCGCCAGGACAGCGGCCGCGCCGCTGGAGGTCCCGGCGGGCGTGGTCACCGCGCTGGTCGGCGTGCCCGCGTTCGCCGTCCTGCTGGCCAGAAGGCGGGCGGCGGTATGAGCCTGCGCGCCCAGGACGTGACCTGGTCGGCGGACGGCAGAGTCATCGTCGACCGGGTGAGCGTCCGCGTCGAACCCGGCTCGACGCTGGGCCTGCTCGGCCCGAACGGCTCGGGGAAGTCCTCGCTGCTGCGCCTGCTCGCCGGGCTGCGCAAGCCCACCGGCGGCGCGGTCCTGCTCGACGGCGTGACCGTCACCGGCAGCGCCGCTCGCGGCCGCCGTGGGTTCGCCCGCCGCGTCGCGCTGGTCGAGCAGCAGGTGAGCACCGAGGTGGACCTGACCGTCGCCGAGGTCGTCGCGCTGGGCCGCGTCCCGCACCGCGGCGGCTGGGGCGCGCTGTCCGAGCCGGACCACGCGGTGGTCGCCCAAGCCCTGGACCGGACGGGCATGGCGCACCTGGCGCGGCGGCGCTGGCACAGCCTCTCCGGCGGCGAACGCCAGCGCGCCCAACTCGCCCGCGCCCTGGCCCAGGAGCCGCGCGAGCTGCTGCTGGACGAGCCGACCAACCACCTGGACATCGCCCACCAACTCGACCTGCTCGCCCTGGTCCGCCGCCTCCCGGTCACCGCGGTCGTCGCCCTGCACGACCTCAACCTGGCCGCGGCCTACTGCGACGACCTGCTCGTGCTCGCCGCTGGCCGGGTCGTCGCCGCTGGCGCGCCCGCCACCGTGCTCACCGCCGACCTGGTGCGCGAGGTCTACGGCGTGCGGTGCGTGATCACGCCGCTGGACGACCGGGGAACACCGCACATCCGTTTCCTGCCCCCGGATCAGTAGGTCCACTGTGGACTGATGGCCGCCGGAAGCCGCGCGGTGGTGGGGCGCGTTCGGCGGCGCGCCCCATTTCGCCCAACAGGCTAGGGAGAAACCCGGGTTCCTCGGGGCGGTCGTTCGACCCGCAGTCGCTACAGCTCGTCCAGCCGCACCAGGCCGTCCTGGATCGCGCGGGCCACCAGTGCCGCCTTGGTCGAGGCGGGGCGGCCCGCGTTGGCGTAGCGGATGCGGACCCGGTCGATGTAGCTGTTCACCGTGCGCACGGACAGGCCGAGTTTGCGGGCCACCATTTCCTTGGACTCGCAGGCGAACCAGTTGACCAGCACGTCGATCTCCCGCGGCGTCGGGCGCGGCCGGTCGGGCCGGTTGTCGGTGGTGATGGCGCGCGCCATGGACGGCGGCGTGTAGGGCAGGTGCTGCCGGGCGGCGTGGATGGCGTGCACCAGGTGCCCCGGGCCCTCGGTCTTGGCCAGGTAGGCGAACGCGCCGATGTCGAGGCAGGTGAGGATGGCGTCGCGGTCCTCGCGCATGGTGTACACGATCACCTGGCGGCCCGCGTCGACCAGCCTGCGCAGGTCGGAGAAGGCCGGGACCTGCCCGGACAGCTGCAGGTCGAACACCACGACGTCGGCGGCCAGGCCGGGTCCGGTCCAGGCGGCCGCCGGGGTCGCCCCGGAGTCGACGACCTCGACCGGCGGATCGGCCTTGGCGCACCAGGCCTCGACCCCGGCGATGATCGCCGGGTGGTCGTCGACCAGCACCACCGTGGTCACTCCCGCGGCCGCCACGTGGCCTCCATCCAGACTCTGGACCCGTCCACGAGCCGGGTCACGGTCACCGTGCTGTCGTTCGCTGCGCTGTCGTTCACTGCGCTGTCGTTCGCTGCCCTTTCGTTGACGGCAGCGGGTTCCGGGTCGTTCCCCTCGGCGGGGCAGGCGTCGGCCAGCACGCTCACCGTCACACCGGTCGGCGACCCGAGCACCGTCACCCGCGCCTCGGTTGCGGCTGTGGCCAGGGTCCGCAACGCCGGTTCGGTCAGCGCGCGGCGCACCGGCAGCGGCGGGGTCGGGTAGTCCCCGCAGGCGCCGAGATAGACCGAGACCCCTTTGCGTTCCGCCAGATCCAGACATGCCCGCAGTTCATGCAGCAGCGGGTCGTCCACCTCGTCGTGCTCGGCGAACAGCCTGCGCAGCCGGGCCGCGGCCACGGCGTAGGCGGCGCGCACGCCCGGGTCGGCCAGGTCCGCCGAGCCGGTCGTCAGGTCGGTCAGCAGCGGCACGGCCGTGGTGGCGAGGTCGGCGTACCGGGACCGGCGGTCGGCGTGCAGGTGCTCGGCGATGGCCTCCGCGGTCCGCACCCGCTCCGCGCGCTCGGCCGCGGCGGCGGCGGTGGCGGTGAGGCGGCGCGAGGCCATGGCTGCGGCCAGGACCGGCAGCTCGCAGCCGAGCACGACGGCGGTGACCACGACCAGGTCGGCGACCTCGTGGTGCTGCCCGACCAGGATCAGCTGCGCGAAGCTGCCCGCCGTGTGCGCGGCGAGGGACGCCACCGTCGCCGCCGCGCTGTGGTCGGCCAGCACCAGCAGCACGAACCAGCCGATCACGCCGTAGGACCACTCCGCTTCCGACATCAGCTCGGCCGCCGGAATGCCCGTGGTGGCGAGGACAGACGCGGTGAACACCGCCGCCAGCAAGATCCAGCGCGGTTTTCCGAGCCCACGGTCCCGCAGGACCTGGACGCCCGCCGCGACCGCGACCGCGGTCAGGATCGCGAACGCGAGCACCTCCTGGGGCAGGCTGCGATAGGTCCGCGAGTTCGCCAGCAGCAGCGGAAGGGCGAAGCAGAACAGGGTGACGACCGTGATCGCCAACGTCGCCAGCCGCAGCCCGCGGCGGAGGTTGCCCGCCATGAGGTCCCGACTCGGCTCAGCCATCAGGGCCCGGTCTCGAAATGCCGGTGCGGGCCGGTTCCTGGCGTTGCGGCCGCGACGCCGCGCATACCGGTGTCGTGCTTGGGCGTCGTGGCCGTGCCGTCCGGCGCGGCTGGCGGGTGCCGGTGCTTCGCGACAGGGCCCGGCAGCTCAAGGCGGACCCGGGCGCCCGCGCCGGGAGCGCTCGTCACGATCGCCCGCCCGCCGACGCGCGCCATGCGCTCCGCGATCGATCCGGACACCCCGCGCCGGTGCGGCGGCACCGTCTCCGGCGCGAACCCCCGGCCCCGGTCGGCGACCTCGACGGTGATCAGGCCGCCCGCGCCTGCCACGACCAGTTCCGCGCGGTCGACCCCGGCGTGCCGGGCCACGTTGGCCAACGCTTCCCTTGCCGCCGCGGCGATCGCCGCGGCCTGCGGCGCGGGCGCGGGCATGGTCGGCGGCGAGCGCAGGTCGACCGCCACCGCGGCGTGCCGCGCCACGTCGCCGAGCAGCCGCACCAGATCCGTGGCGCCGTCGGGTATTTCCGGCCGCGCGGAGAGGATTTCCAGGTCCCGGGCGGCCCTCGCGGCGAGCCACGGCTCGGTCCCGGACACCATGCGCGCGCCGACGGCGAGCAGGGTCGCCGCCGCGGTGTCGTGCAGGGTCGCCAGGTGCTCGCGCTCGTCCGCGCGCCGGGCCGCCGCGACCGCGGCCGCGCGCCGGGCCCGCTCACCCGCCGCGACGGCCTGGTCGGCGCGCCGGGCGGCGGCCCGCACCATCAGGAACAGCACCCGGGACAGGCCCGCCTCGGCGAAGGTCCACAGTCCAGTGAGGACGAACCCGGTCTCCGGCGCGACGCCCGCCTGATACGCCGCGACGACCGCCGTGGTCAGCAGCACCGCGCCGGGTGTGGTGGTGAACCACTGGTGCGCGACCGCGGTGACCGAGACGACGGCGAGGACCCAGTTCGTGCTGTCGGCCAACGAGTCCGGCGGCACGGTCCACCGCTGGGTCAGGCACAGCAGCACGACCACCGCGGTGTCGGCGGGCAGCACCCACCCCCGGGCCCCCAGCCGGGTGTAGACCACGCTCCACGCGCCGAGCCCGGCGACGACCGCCATGACCAGCGGGCGCTGCGCGGGAGAAGCCTGCGCCAGCGCCGCGCCGCCCGCGCAGGCCATCGCCGCGGTGCGCATGACGACGGCGTAGCGGCGGCCGTACCGGTGCGACTCGGCTTCGGTCGCGGCGCCCGCTGGCTCCATGCCGGTGATCGTAGTGGCCCCCGGACACCCGGTGATCGGTTTCCAGCGTCGGCGAGTGACGGCTTCTGCGTCTTTCTGGGTGAACATGATCCATTCGGCCGGTTCCGGTCACCCGCGGTCCTAACGTCGTCGGTGTCGATGCTGGGGGGCATACGGTGAGCCGGTGGGCAGGGCGCCAAGCGCGCCTTCTGGACGTTCTCGCGACCAAGGGGTCCCGCACGCGGCGGCGGGCCGAGGTGCTGTCGGTTGTCGGTGACCACGTGACCCGGATCGCCCTTGCCGTGCTGGTTTTCCAGCAGACCTTGTCGGCGGCGTGGACCGCTCTCGCGTACGTGGCGACGTGCGTTCCCGCGTTCCTGCGCGGCGTGTTCCGCGGGCAGGCCTCCGGTCCAGCGCTGATCACACCGCGCGCGGCGCCGCGAAGCGGATCGGGAACGCCGCCCCGGCGAACCCCGGCAACGCCATGCCCGCCGCCCCGATCGCGCCGAGAACGGCGGCGCCTGGGGTGGCTTCGGGCGCGCGGCGGAAACCGCGGCCCCCAGGGCGGGACCGAGTTCGTCCAGAGTGGACGGCAGGGTGAGCGGCGGTCGAGGGCGATCTCGCACTGGGCGATCTGGGCGCTGCCGCGCAGGGTGACGGTCTTCCTGCTCGCCGTGGAGGGGATCACCGCCGTGCTCACGGTGATCATGGTGGCGCACAGCGAGGTCGACGGTCCCGCGCTGGTCACCTTCGGCTGCGTCGCGGGCCTGGGCCTGGTGATCGGCGAGATCACCCGGCACGTCGAACGCGCCCGGCGGCGGTTCGACGACACCCCGCACATCAACCTCACCTCCGTGTGGACCCTCGCCGCGGCGCTGCTGTTGCCGCCGCCGCTGACGGTCCTGGTCGTGGTTCTGCTCTACCAGCACCTGTTCTGGCGCAGTTGGGCCCATGTGGCGGGCGTGCACGCCTACCGGCTCGTCTACTCCGCGTGCACCGTGATCCTGGCCGCGTCGGCGTCGGGCGAGATCTGCCGCGTGCTCGGCTTCACGCCCAGCGACCTGAGCGCGTGGCGTGAGCCCGGGTCGGTCGGGGTCGTCCTGGCGGCGATCTTGGCGTATTCGATCGTCAACTCGGGTTTGGTGGAAGCCGCGATCGTCTTGTCCGATGGCGGCTTCGACGTTCGCCGCGTGCTCGGAACCACGCGGGAGAACGCGCTGGAGTACGGAACCCTCGGCCTCGGCGCGACCGGGGCGCTGCTGCTCACGCTGTACCCGGCGTGGGTGCTGCTGATGGTGCCCGCCCTGCTGGTGCTGCACCGCAGCGTGCTGATGCGGCAACTGGAGGAAGCCGCGTCGACCGACCCCAAGACCGGCCTGGCCAACCCGGCGGGCTGGACGAACATCGCGAACCGGGAACTCGACCGCGCCACCCGCGACGGCGGGACCGTGGGCGTCCTCATGGTCGACCTGGACCACTTCAAGAAGATCAACGACACGCACGGCCACCTCGTCGGCGACCAGGTGCTCAAGGCCGTGGCGCAGACCCTGGCCAAGGCGGTCCGACGGCACGACCTGGTGGGGCGCTGGGGCGGCGAGGAGTTCGCGGTCCTCTGCCCGGACGTGTCCGGGGCCGAACTCGTCCGCATCGCCGACCGCGTCTGCGACCTCGTCCGCCACCTCGACGTCCCGGTGTCGTTGGCGGGCGACCACCTCGTCGTGGACCACCTGACCGTCTCGGTCGGCGCCGCCCGCTACCCCGAGAGCGGCCCGACCCTCCAGGACATCCTGCTCGCCGCCGACGGCTGCCTCTTCGCCGCCAAGAACAACGGCCGCGACCAGGTCCAGTCGGGCCGCACCCCCGTCGACGAGCGGGACCACGCCATCCGGCCGTGACCCGGGCAGCGCTTCCCGCGCCTTCGGGCGGCCCCGGCGGGCAGCGCGTGTCAGTTCTGGGGCATCTCGTAGGGCTGGACCGCGTCGTAAGCCGTCTTGGCCTTGTCGCCGTAGTCGGAGAACCGCTCCAGCGCCTTGATCAAACCGGACATCTTCTTGGTCAGGTCGCCGATGCGCTCGCCCATCCGGGTCATCGCCTGGACCAGCTTGGCGAGCCGCCGGGCCATCTTGGTGGCCAGCATCGACGCGCGCACGCCCGCGTACCCGGCGAAGGTCGCGACCGAGCCGCCGCAGGTGGGCACCGCCGCCGCTGCCGCGATCAGCGCGCCCGCGATCAGTTCGCCGATGAACTCGGAGATCCAGTCGAAGATCATCGCCCGGAGCTCGCAGACCAGCGCGCCGGACAGGGCGTAGATCGCCGCCGTTCCGTCCATGGTGCTGCCCAGCGCCTCGTACTCGGCGGCCATCTGCTCCATGTTCGCCCGGAACGCCTCGCTGGACTGGCCCTCCCACGACTCGCCAACCGACGCCAGGTCCTCGCGGTGCTCCTGGGCGATCATCTTCATTTCCAGGGCGGCGGTCTTGAGCTGGTCGGTGTTGGCGTTGATCTCGTCCGGGTTGCCCAGCAGCGCGTCCAGCGGCTCGCGGATGAAGCTGATGTGCTCCATCAGCCAGCCGACACCGGCGGAGAACACCGCCGCCAGCGGGTTGGCCGCCGAGGACACCAGGTCCACGACCATCCCCACCCCGCCGAGCGTGGCGTCGATGACGTCGACGCCCTCGCCCTCGGAGTCGGCCACCAGCGTGTCGACGAATCCGGCGACGCTCTCGACGGCCCCCGCGCCCTCGTACCACTCGGTCACAGCCCAGCCCCCGCTTTAGTCCCGGAAAATCGATTCGTCACTGAAGTCGTCGTCGTCCCGCACGGGCCGCGCCGGGCGGCGGGGCCGGGCCGGGGGAGGGGGCGGCGGATCGTCCGGCTCGGCCTGGGGCGCGAAGCGCGCCTGCTCGGCGCGGGCGGTTTCCGGCTCGGGCTCGTCGTCGGGGGGCAGGTACTCGGTGATCATCTTGTAGGTCTCCGACCCGGCCCCGCCCACGGCCGCGAACGTCTCCGCGACGTGCGTCGCCGAGGTCCGCTGCGCCGCGCGCGCGGTGGCCATGATCTCCGCGGCCAGCGCTTGCGGCGACTTCGTCATCGCCGCGGCGGTGAGCCGCAGCTCGCTCAGCGCGCCGTTGGGGGCGACCGCGACGGTGATCGCGCCGTCGGCCGAGGACGCGCTCGCGCCCGCGCTCTCCAGGCCCTCCTTGATCGCGGCGGCCTTCGCCTGCGCGTCCGCGATCTTGCCCTCGAACTCGCGCAGCCACTCTTCGGGCGTTTTCACCTGGTCCCCTGTCGACGCACTCCGGCCGGGTGAGCAGAGTGTCATACCGACCAGCGGCGCATGGCCGGAACGGGTCAAATCACGCCTCTTGTGAGTCGAACCACCTTCGGACGGGAATCGTCAAGCGCTCAACTAAGTTGTGGGGGAGTGACGGCGAACTTCTCAGGGGAGTGTGTGATGAGCGTGGCGCAGGGCACCCAGGATCTTCTGCTGGCCGAGGCGGCGCAGGACCTGCTGTTCCGGGAGGCGCGGACGGCGAACACGTTTTCCGACGAGCCGGTGAGCGAGGAGCGGATCCAGGCGATCTACGACCTGGTGAAGTGGGCGCCCACCTCGATGAACGTCCAGCCGCTGCGGGTGCTGCTGGTGCGCTCGCCGGAGGGCCGGGAGCGGCTGCTCAAGCACATGTCGGAGGGCAACCGGGCGAAGACGGCCGCGGCGCCGCTGACCGCGATCCTGGCCGCCGACGTGGACTTCCACGAGCACCTGCCGACGCAGTTCCCGCACGTGCCCAACGCGAAGGACTTCTTCACCGACGAGGAAGGCCGGATCGAGACGGCGCGGTTCAACGCGCTGCTGCAGGTCGGGTACTTCGTGCTCGGCGTGCGGGCCGCCGGGCTCGCGGCTGGCCCGATGAGCGGGTTCGACGCGGACGGGGTGAACCAGGAGTTCTTCCCGGACGGCCGGAAGAAGTCGCTGCTGGTGGTCAACATCGGCAACCCCGGCGAGAACGCCTGGTTCGCGCGCAGCCCGCGACTGGCGTACGAGCAGGTCGTCGAGACGGTCTGAGAACAGGCGGGGGCCCCGCGGGGCCCCCGCCTTCGGCTAGCGCCCGAACGGCGTCTGGGTCTGGGCGTTCAACTCGGTCGACTTGAACGCCTTGGCGATGTCGGTGCGTGGGTCGTTGATCGCGAGCACGTCGAAGCCCTTGCCCAGGTCGGACGAGTAGATGTGGCCGTTGTAGTAGTACGCCGACCACGAGCCGCCGCCCTCGTTCGGGTCGGCGGCGGGCCCGCGCTCGAAGAAGCCGATCTCCTGGGGCTTCTTCGAGTCGGTGAAGTCGATCACCTGCAGGCCGCCCATGTACCAGGCCTGGACCATGATGTCCCGCCCGGGAATCGGCAGCAGCGAGCCGTTGTGCGCCACGCAGTTCTCGTCGTCGGTCTGGTGGCGGTCGATCTTGTAGAAGCCGCGGAACTCCAGTTTGCGCCCGTCGCCGCGACCGGTGATGTCGTAGATGCCGTCCGCGCCCCGGGTCGGGCCGATGGCCGCGTTGCAGGTCGGCGCGCCGCCGCCGCCGAGTTCGTCGGTGAACACGACCTTGGTGCCGTCGTTGTTGAACGTCGCCGAGTGCCAGAACGCGAAGTGCGCGTCGTCCTGCACGCGGTTGATCACCCGGGGCTTCTCCCGGTCGGAGATGTCCATCAGCACGCCGTCGCCCATGCACGCGCCCGCGGCGAGGTTCTTCAGCGGGTACACGGTGATGTCGTGGCAGCCGCTGGTCGCGGTCACGTAGCCGGACTCCACGCTGCCCGGCTTGCCGGGGTGGCCGCCGTCCGGGAACAGGTTCGGGGTCGCCACGACGGCCGCGTCGGCCGGGTTCTTCAGCGGCACCTTGATGATCGAGATCTTGTCGTGCGGCGGTGTGCAGTTCGCGATCGAGTCTGCCGGGCCATAAGAGGAGACGTACAGGTAGACGTTCTTACCCTGTCGGTCCGGCACCAGCGTGTGCGTGTGCGACCCGCAGGCGGTCTCTATCGCCTTGAGGTAGCGCGGGTTCTTCTTGTCGCTGATGTCGAAGATCTTCATGCCCTCCCAGTACGGCTTGCCGCCGTCGGGCTGACTGGCAGACGAGCAGGAGTCGTCGGTGCGCCGGGAGTCCGTCGAGAGGAACAAGAGGTTCCCGCTTACCGACACGTCGTTTTGCCCTCCGGGGCACAAGACCTGGCTGGTGATCGCGGGCTTCTTGGGGTTGCTGATGTCGTAGATCGTGAAGCCGAGGTAGTTGCCGGCGATCGCGTAGTCGCCGGTGAACGCGAGGTCGGTGCCCACGGAGTCGGGGCCGGACAGCGGAGCCGTGGCCGGGATGTTCGCGAGGTGGACGATGTTGGGGCTGCTGACGATCTCGTCCGCGGCCGGGAACGCGTTCCGCGCGGACGCGGACGGCACGCTCGCCAGCGCGGAGGCGACGACCGCCGCCGCGATGACCGCGGCGGACGCTGTGGCCCGTCGGCCACGCCTGGATGTTGGCACGCTCGGTACCCCCTCTTGTGGATCGAAACCGCAGTATGCCCATTCTGGTGCGGAACAAGCACCCTCTTTAGTTACCCGTTTTCACCAGTTGAACGGAGTCTGTTGCCGGGCTCGCGCTCGCGGTAGGTTCGGAAATCCGGCTGACGAGAGGAGCACCCCGGATGTCCTGGCTGCGGGTTGCCTGCGGTGCGGTCGTGCTCGTGTTCGCCGCCGGAGTGGCCGGATGCGCGAACGAGGCCGCCCCGCCGTCGCACCCTGTCGTGCAGCCGGGAAGGCCGGGTGAGCCGAACAAGACCCTGTCCGCGGAGGAAGCGTCTTCCGGCGTCCCGGTAGTCCCGCCCAATCAGGCGGACGTCGAGTACGTCCAGATGATGGTGGTTCACCACGGGCAGGCGCTGACCATGGCGGAACTGGCGCCCGACCGCGCTCAGGACGCCGCGCTGAAGGGACTGGCCGATCGCATTCTCGACGCCCAACGGGTCGAGATGGACATGCTGAACGGCTGGTTGGAGCGAAACGGCAAACCCAAGGCCGACCAGAACGGGCACGGCGGCCACGCGGACATGCCGGGAATGGCGACGCCGGACGAGTTGGCCGCGTTGCGCGCGGCGACCGGCGCCGAGTTCGACCGGTCGTTCCTGCGGTTGATGATCAAGCACCACGAGGGCGCGGTGGCCATGGCGAACGCCGTGCAGAAAGGCGGCGCGGACGTCAAGGTCCAGGAGATGGCCGACCACGTCATCGCCGAGCAGACCGACGAGATCGGCCGTATGCGGGCCATGCTCGGCCCCTGACTCCAGGTCACGGCCGGATTCCGAGTTCAAGATCCGAAGTTATCCACAGGCCGGGGAAACCGGGGAGCGAGCCGTCCGGACGGCTCGATAGCATCGTTGGTGTCCAGGTCACACCCGTCGTGACCGCCAGCGCACCCGAGGAGTCACCGTGTCCCAGCCGCAGCCCGCAGCCCTCGCACCCGCCCCGAGCGTGGTGGTGCGGGCGGGCACTACGGCGGGCGCGGCCGTCCGCGAGGCCGGGCTGCCCGGCAAGGGCCCGGACGCGATCGTCGTGGTCCGCGACCCCGATGGCAGGCTCCGCGACCTGTCCTGGTCCCCGGACTCCGATGTCACGGTCGAAGCGGTCGCCGCGGACACCGAGGACGGCCGCTCGGTGATCCGGCACTCCTGCGCGCACGTGCTCGCCCAGGCGGTGCAGCAGCAGTTCCCCGAGGCCAAGCTCGGCATCGGGCCGCCGGTCCGCGACGGCTTCTACTACGACTTCGACGTCGAGCGCCCGTTCACCCCTGAGGACCTGCAGGCGCTGGAGAAGCGCATGAAGCAGATCATCAAGGGGGCGCAGCGGTTCTCGCGGCGCGTGGTCGAGTCCGTCGACGCAGCCAAGCAGGAGTTGGCCGCCGAGCCGTACAAGCTCGAACTGGTCGACATCAAGAGCGACGTCGACACCAGCGAGGTCATGGAGGTCGGCGGCGGCGAGCTGACCGTCTACGACAACCTCGACCCGCGCAGCGGCGACCAGGTCTGGGGCGACCTGTGCCGGGGGCCGCACGTGCCGACCACCAAGCACATCCCGGCGTTCAAGCTCACCCGCGTGGCGGCGGCGTACTGGCGCGGCAACGAGAAGAACCCGCAGCTCCAGCGCATCTACGGCACCGCGTGGGAGTCCCAGGAGGCGCTGGACGCGCACCTGGAGAAGATCGCGGAGGCCGAGCGGCGCGACCACCGCCGCCTCGGGGCTGAGCTCGACCTGTTCAGCTTCCCCGACGAGATCGGCTCCGGCCTCGCGGTGTTCCACCCCAAGGGCGGCATCATCCGGCAGGAGCTGGAGGACTACTCGCGGCGCAGGCACGTCGAGGCGGGCTACGAGTTCGTCTACTCGCCGCACATCACCAAGGGCGCGCTGTTCGAGACCTCCAAGCACCTGGAGTGGTACAAGGACGGCATGTTCCCCGGCATGCACCTCGACGCCGAGCTGAACGTCGACGGCACGGTCCGCAAGCCAGGGCAGGACTACTACCTCAAGCCGATGAACTGCCCGTTCCACAACCTGATCTACCGCTCCCGCGGGCGTTCCTACCGCGAGCTGCCGCTGCGGCTGTTCGAGTTCGGCTCGGTGTACCGGTACGAGAAGTCCGGCGTCGTGCACGGCCTCACCCGGGTCCGCGGCATGACGCAGGACGACGCGCACATCTACGTCACCCGCGAGCAGTTGCTGCCCGAGATCCGCTCGCTGCTGGCCTTCGTGCTCGACCTGCTGCGCGACTACGGCCTGGACGACTTCTACCTGGAGCTGTCCACCCGCAACGACGAGAAGTACGTCGGCACCGACGAGCAGTGGGCCGAGGCCACCGCCATCCTGCGCGAGGCGGCGGAGTCCAGCGGCCTGGAACTGGTCCTCGACCCCGGCGGGGCCGCGTTCTACGCGCCGAAGATCTCCGTGCAGGCCAAGGACGCCCTCGGCCGCACCTGGCAGATGTCGACCATCCAGATCGACTTCCAGCTACCCGACCTGTTCAACCTCGAATACACCGCCAGCGACGGCTCCCGCCAGCAGCCGTACATGATCCACCGCGCCCTGTTCGGCTCCATCGAACGCTTCTTCGGCGTCCTCACCGAGCACTACGCGGGCGCCTTCCCCGCCTGGCTCTCCCCAGTCCAAGCGGTCGGCATCCCCATCGCGGAAGACCACGTCGAACACCTCCAGCAGATCGCGAAGTCCCTGCGCGCCAAGGGCATCCGCGTGGACGTGGACACCTCAGACGACCGGATGCAGAAGAAGATCCGCAACCACACCCTGCAAAAGGTCCCCTTCCTCCTGGTGGCGGGCGCCAAGGACGTGGAAGCGGGCTCGGTCTCCTTCCGCTTCCGCGACGGCTCCCAGGTGAACGGCATCCCCGTCGACCGCGCCGTGGACGCCATCCACCACTGGATCCAGCGCCGGGAAAACACCTCTCCCACCGCCGAGACCTTCACCCTCGACTAAACCGTCCACCCCCGCCGCGGGTCCTGGGCCCACACTCCCAGGGCCCGCGGCCAGCCATCCCGCGTCGGAGTGGCCACCGGCCGCCGGGAGGGACCAGGGCTTCGTCAAAGTCGGGTTTGGCAGGTCAGGAGGCTGCTGGGACCTCGACTGCGGTGTCTCGGCGACTTAGTGCGTGAGTAGGCGGGTGAGCTCGTTGACACGGTTCGCCGTCTGTCCCTATGGGACAGGGATGGTCCGCCGGTCATGTCCGCGCGTGGGTATCTCGACCTGGGATTGTTCGGCTTGACTGTGGTGGTCGCAGGGCGGGGGCTGATCGACTTTGACGGACCCCTGCCCGGAGGGACTGGCCCGAGTCCTCCAGCCTCACCGCCCGCCCACAGCGCGGTAAGTGTGCCGACCGCCTTCCCGCACTCAGCGAGCCCATGGCACCGGCCTCCGATTCCCTGCCGCCCTCGCCTATCGCGCCAGGCGGCCGGTCAGGGCGGTGATCAGCGGTGCGCGAGACGCGGGCCGGTGACCATGGGCGGTCCGGGGCGGGGAGGGGGCCACTAGGATCGGGGCCATGGCCGCCTTCGTGCGCTCCGAGGAGCCCGAACTCGTCGCCCAGGACGGGGTGGGGATTCCTGATGCCCTACAGCGGTTGTGGACACCGCACCGGATGGCCTACATCCGCGGCGAGGGCAAACCCGAGGGCGACGACCGGGCCGGGTGCCCGTTCTGCGGCCTGGTCGAACTCGACGACGCCGACGCGCTGATCATCGCTCGGGGGCGGCTGGTGTACGCGGTGCTCAACCTGTACCCGTACAACCCCGGCCATCTCATGGTCGTGCCCTACCGGCACGTCGCCGACTACACGGACCTGACCGACGACGAGACCGTCGAGTTGGCCGTGTTCACCCAGCGCGCCATGCGGATCGCCCGGCGGGTGGCGGCGCCGCACGGGTTCAACATCGGCATGAACCAGGGCGTCGTCGCGGGCGCGGGCATCGCCGCCCACCTGCACCAGCACCTGGTGCCCCGGTGGGGCGGCGACGCCAACTTCATGCCGGTGGTCGGCCACACCAAGGTCCTGCCCCAATTGCTGGGCGAGACCCGCGCGCTGCTGGCCGACGCCTGGTCCTCGGCCGACTAGGTCACGCCTCCGGCTGGCGCAGCACCGCCTCCAGTTCGATGTGCACGGAGATCTTGTCGCCGACCACGGCGATGCCGTTCTGCACGCCCTCGAAGTTGACGCCGAAGTCCTTGCGGTTGAGTTCGGCTGAGCCGGAGAACCCGACGCGGGTGCCGCCGTAGGGGTCCGGGCCGAAGCCGTTCAGCTCGAACCGCAGCGGGACGACCTTGGCGACGCCCTTGAGGGTCAGTTCGCCGTCGAGCACGTAGCCGTCGCCGGACTCGCGCACACCGGTGGCGCGGTAAGTCATCACCGGGTGGGTGGCGACGTCGAAGAAGTCTGCGGACTTGAGGTGCCCGTCGCGCTGCTCGTTGAAGGTGTTGACCGTGCTGAGGTCGATGGCCACCTCGACGCTCGCGGCGGCCGGGTCCTCGGTCGTGACGATGTGCCCGCTGACCCCGTCGAACCGTCCCTTCACCTTGCTCACCACCATGTGGCGGACGGTGAAGCCCACGTCCGAGTGCACCGGGTCGATGTCCCACGTGCCCGCGACGAAGCCGGGAATCTGAGTCAGTGCGGCGGTCATGTCGTCTCCTCGGTTAGTTGAACGCTTGGTTGTTGAGTGCTCAACCAGGACGCTACACGCGCTCTGTTGAGAGTTCAACCAGAGGGGTAGACTGGGGACATGGCTGAGCCCCGGTGGTTGTCCGACGCGGAGCAGGACGCGTGGCGCACGTTCGTCACGATGCTGGGCGCCCTGGTCGACCACCTGGACAGGCAGCTTCAGCGCGACTCGAAGATGCCCTACACCTACTACGAGATCCTGGTGGTCCTCTCGCACGCCCCGAACCGGGAACTGCGCATGAGCGAACTGGCGGGCCTGCGCAACTCCTCCCGCAGCAGGCTCTCGCACGCCGTCGCCCGCCTTGAGGAAGCAGGCTGGGTCGAACGCCGCGAATGCCCGACGGACAAGCGCGGCTCCCTGGCCGTCCTCACCGACGCGGGCTTCGCCGCCCTGGCCGCCGCCGCCCCCGGCCACGTCGCGGCCGTGCGCGAGGTCCTGTTCGACCGCCTCACGCCCGACCAGGTCAAGTCCCTCGGCGAGATCAGCGCCATAGTCCTCGAAGGCTTGGACCCGGACAAGAAGAACCTCCCCGGCTCTCCCGAACCCGGCCGCTGACGCACACCCGCCCAGCCCCGAGGCGCAGCCCCGTCCCACCCGTCAATGGTGCCGCGCGCCCCAGTTGTCCACAGCCGACGCCCTTTTCCGTCCCCCGAACGTGTCGCCCAATGGCCACTTATCCACAGATTTCGAACCCCCCTTCCTTTCCCGCGCAGAGCCGATAGACTGGAGCGGGGCGGCCCCCCGGGATGGGTGGGGTATGCCACGCGCGCGCGAGTGAAAGGCCGAGCGCGGGACTGGCGCGGAGGGGCTCGCCACGCGCCTGCCTCATTGGACGCGGCCAGATGATCGCGCCGCAGACTCGACCGGACCTGAATCGGGTGCGCTGATCAGCGGAAACGTCACGACCGCGCCGCGCCTGCCCGACTTGGCTCTCAGTGTGGCCGGTAGTCGAGCCAGCGGACCGCCGTGACGTGTCGCTCGGCCCGGCCTGAGCGGTCCCCCTCACGACAACCCGAGCGCCCGGTGGGCATCGGGGGTGGTGCGCGAGGATCGGGCACGCGGGCGGTTAGGCTGCGCTCGCCAGGTCGTCCCGCCGGTTAGGTGCCTTTCACAGCCTCATGCTGAACATCTTCGCTCGTGCCTCGGTCTCGCGCGTCACCGATCCGGTGGGGGCGCGGTTGGTTCGCATCGGTCTCACCCCCAACGCCACGACGGTGGTGGGGACGGCGGGGGCGGTGGCAGGCGCGCTGTGGCTGTTCCCCGCCGGGCATCTGTTGGCCGGGACGCTCGTGGTGTGGGGGTTCGCCATGTTCGACCTGCTCGACGGGGCCATGGCGCGCGCCCAGGGCGGGGGGACGCGCTACGGGGCGGTGCTCGACGCCAGTTGTGACCGGATCGCGGACGGGGCGCTGTTCTGCGGGGTCACCTGGTACCTGTTCGAGGTCGCGCACGACCGGGTCACGGCTGTCGCGGCGTTGGTGTGCCTGGTGTCCGCGCAGGTGATCTCCTACATCAAGGCGCGCGCCGAGGCGTCCGGGCTCAGCGCGAACGGCGGGCTGGTCGAGCGGGCGGAACGGCTCATCATCACCCTGGTCGGTGCCGGGCTGAGCGGGCTGGGCGTGCCGTACGCGCTGGAGACGGGGCTGTGGGTCCTCGCGGTCGGGTCGGTGGCGACGGTGGCGCAGCGGCTGGTCGCGGTCCGGCGCTCGGCGATGGAGGAGACAGCATGAACTGGGGCGACATGAACTGGGGCGACCGACTGCAGGCCACTGGCTACGGCCTGGGCTGGCGCCTGGTCCGGACGCTGCCCGACGGGGCGGCGCGCGCGCTGTTCCAGGCTGGGGCGGACCTCGCCGCCCGCCGCGCGGGGCCGGGCAGCCAGCGGCTGCGGGCGAACCTTGCCCGGGTCGTGCCGCAGGCCGGGGTCGCCGAACTCGACGACCTGGTGCGGCAGGCGCTGCGGTCCTACGCGCGTTACTGGCTGGAGGCGTTCCGGCTGCCCAGCATGGACCACCAGGCCATCCACGCCGCCATCGACGCGACGATGACCGGCAAGGAGTACATCGATGCGGCGCTCGCCGAGGGCAACGGCGTCGTGCTGGCGCTGCCGCACTCGGGCAACTGGGACGCCGCGGGCGTGTGGCTCGTCGGCGAGCACGGCCGGTTCACCACCGTCGCCGAGCGCCTGAAACCCGAGTCGCTCTACGAGCGGTTCGTCGCCTACCGCGAGTCCCTCGGGTTCGAGATCCTGCCCGCCAGCGGCGGCGACCGCCTCCCTGGCGTCGTGCTGGCCGAGCGGCTGCGGGAGAACAAGATCGTGTGCCTGGTCGCCGACCGGGACCTGACCCCGACCGGCACCCCGGTGACGTTCTTCGGCGCGCAGACCAGGATGCCCCCGGGCCCGGCCTACCTGGCCGCGCGCACCGGGGCCGCGCTGCTCCCGGCAGGCCTGTGGTTCACCGACGACGGCTGGGGCCTGCGCATCCACCCGCCGTTGCAGGTCAACGGCATCCGCGGGGTCCCGGCCGCCACCCAGGCGCTGGCCGACACGCTCGCCGCCGACATCGCCGCGCACCCCGCCGACTGGCACATGCTGCAAGACCTGTGGATCTCCGACCTGTCGCCCGCGGGGCAGGAGGCGCTTGCCGCCGGGAAGGTAGCGCGGGAGCGGCGGTGAGGATCGGGGTCGTCTGCCCGTACTCCTTCGAGGTCCCCGGAGGGGTGCAGGTCCACGTCATGGACCTGGCGCGGGCGCTGCGGGCGCTGGGCCACGAGGTCGACGTGCTCGCCCCCGCCGACGAGGACACCCCGCTGCCGGATTTCGTCCGGCCCGCGGGCCGCGCGGTCGGCATCCCGTACAACGGGTCGGTGGCGCGGCTGTCGTTCGGCCCGGTGTCGTTCACCCGGGTGCGCCGCTGGATTCGTGACCACGACTTCGACGTGCTGCATCTGCACGAGCCGACCGCGCCGAGCCTGTCCATGCTCGCGCTGATGCTCGCCGACGGCCCGATCGTGGCCACCTTCCACACCTCGACGCCGCGCTCGCGCACGCTCAGCGCGTTCCAGATGGTGCTGCAGCCGTTCCTGGAGAAGGTCACCGCCCGGATCGCGGTGTCCGCGCTGGCCCGGC
The DNA here is from genome assembly GCF_900101685.1 of Actinokineospora iranica. Taxonomy (GTDB): domain Bacteria; phylum Actinomycetota; class Actinomycetes; order Mycobacteriales; family Pseudonocardiaceae; genus Actinokineospora; species Actinokineospora iranica. The sequence goes on along the minus strand of NZ_FMZZ01000001.1, from coordinate 1,088,332 downwards.
GGGTGCAGGTCGAGCACTTGGGCGGCGACGCGGTGGAGATCCCCAACGGCGTCGACGTGGCCTTCTTCCGGGACGCGGGGCCGCTGCCGGGCTATCCGCGCGTGGGCGGCACCGTGGGGTTCGTCGGCCGCTACGACGAGCCGCGCAAGGGCATGTCGATCCTGCTCGCCGCCCTGCGCCTGCTGCTGGACGACCTGCCCGACCTGCGGCTGCTGGTCGTCGGCCGCGGCGACGAGGACGATCTGCGCCGGGCGGCCGGTCCGGCGCTGGCGGCCCGGATCGATCTGCTCGGCCAGGCCGACGACGCCACCAAGGCCCGCGCGCTGAGCAGCGTCGACGTCTACTGCGCGCCGAACACCGGCGGCGAGAGCTTCGGGATCATCCTGACCGAGGCCATGTCCGCGGGCACGGCGGTGGTCGCCAGCGACCTCGACGCGTTCCGCCGCGTCCTCGACGACGGCCGGGCGGGCGTGCTCACCCCGGTCGGCGACGCGCCCGCCCTGGCGGAGGGCCTGCGCGCGGTGCTCACCGACCCGTCGCGGCGGGCGACCCTGGTGGCCGAGGCGGAGCGCCGGGTCGCCGCGTTCGACTGGTCGGTGGTGGCCAACCAGGTGCTGCGCGTCTACGAGCAGGCCATCGCCGCCGACCCGCGCCGCGTGGGCGAGGTGCCGTGACCGGCTGGGAGATCACCACGCTGATCGTGGTGCTGGCGGTCGTGGTCATGATCGGAAGCTGGCTGGTGGGCACCGCCAACCGCCTGGACCGGCTGCACGTGCGCACCGACGCGGCCTGGGCCGCCCTCGACGCCGCGCTGGCCCGCCGAGCGGTCGTCGCCCGCGCGGTGTCCGGCGTGATCGACCCCCATACGGGCGACCGCCTGCGGGTGGTCGCCGACCGCGCCGAACGCGCCCCGCGAGCCGACCGGGAGTCGGCCGAGAACGCCCTGACCCGCGAACTCGCCTCGGTCAACCGCCAGGACCTGCCCCTGTCCCTGGTCGCCGAACTCGCCGACGCCGAACACCGCATGGTCATCGCCCGCCGCGTCCACGGCGACGCGGTGCGCGACACCCTCGTCCAGCGCCGCCGCAGGCCGGTCCGCTGGCTCAAGCTGTCCGGCACCGCCCCCCAGCCCACCTATTTCGAGATCGCCGAACCCGACCTGGCCGAGGACGTGCCCCGCCCCCGCCCCTCGGCCCGCGTGCTCCTACTCGACCCAGACGACCGCGTGCTGCTCTTCCACGGCCACGACCCCGGCCGCCCCCGGGACGCCTTCTGGTTCACCCCCGGCGGCGGCGTCGAACCGGGGGAGGACCTGCGCACCGCCGCCGCCCGCGAACTCCACGAGGAAACCGGCATCGAGGTCTCCGCCGACACCCTCACCGGCCCGGTCTGGCGCCGCCGGGTCGTGTTCAGCTTCGAGGGCCGCACCTACGACGCGGAGGAATGGTTCTTCGTCGCCCACCTCCCCGACGGCTCATCGGTGAACACCTCCGGCTTCACCGAACTGGAGGCGCGCACCATCGCCGACCACCGCTGGTGGAGCCCCACCGACCTGCACGACACCGACGAAACCGTCTACCCGGTTCAACTGGCCGACCTCCTTCCCGACGTGTCCTCGTGGGACGGAACGGTGCGCGTGGTCCGCTGAGCCCGGCCCATGATCGACGGGGGAAATGGCGTCGTGCCCACCTCGACCCTGAGGTCCGAATGTAAGAAGGACACGTCCGCCGCTGCTTCTTCAAGCATGGCCGCTGTTGTCGTCAGCAGGCTTGGCCGTGAATCTGGACGTACTTGGCCAACGGTGCTGAGGAAAGCGATCAGCGATGCCTCCAATGGGCTCAGTGTTTCCCGGTCTGCCTTGGCTGTCTTGCCCTCGGTATCGAGCAGTTGCCAAACACGCTGGTGTGACATCTGAACCACGTCGGCGATCTCGCGGTAGGTCAACCCGGCCGCGCGCAGGCTTTCGACCACGGCTTGGCGAGACAGGTCCCGCTGGTAGGCCGCGCGTTCCGCCAACCGTTCCCACTGCCGAAGGTTCTCGATGACCTGGGTGAGGTCGTGATCCCCCTGCCGGTAGTGCCACTCGATCCAGAAGGCGTCCGTTTCGCTGTCGACCAGAGTCGCGATCAAGTCTCGGACCGCGTCCGGCAAGTCTCGAAAGTGCTCGACCTCGGTCGCGCCGCCGGGGAGCCCTTCCACGACCGCGACCCAGAGGTTGTCCTCGCGGGAGACGACAACGGAATAGACGGGGAGCGCGTCGGTCACTTCTCCTCCATCCAGCGTTCGCCGAACTCCTGCGCGAAGGCGTTCTCGATGCTCCGGAGAACTGTCCAGGACAGTGCACGTGCGTGATCCGGCATTGCGAACCTCCCGATCTCCAGTCCGTCCTGGTCGAGTAGCCGATACAACCTGTGGGATTCCTTGCCTCGTCCGGGCTCCGCCACCACCGTGCGCTGGTTCTGGCGAGCGACCTTTCGCACGAGGGCAAGCAGCGCCTTGGGACGCAGTCGTTTGTTCACCACAAGGCTATGTCTAGCAAGCTAGACGCGCAAGCGTCAAACCGACTAGACAACCCCATCGGGTGACCGCGCCTAGGCGTACTGGGCGGCCAGGGACTCCGGCAGCGGGTCGTAGCGGCAGAACTGGCGGGTGAAGGCGCCCGAGCCCGAGGTCAGCGAGCGCAGGTCGATCGCGTACCGCAGCAGCGCGGCCGAGGGCACCTCCGCGTGCACCACCGAGCGCCCCGAGTCGCCTGCCTCCGTGCCCAGGACCCGGCCGCGGCGGGCGGACAGGTCGCCGAGGATGGTGCCGAGGTGTTCGTCGCGGACGCGGACGTGGACCTCGTCCACGGGCTCCAGCAGGGTGATCCGGCCTTTCTCGGCCGCGTCCTTGAGGGCAAGGGCACCCGCGGTCTGGAAGGCGGTGTCGGAGGAGTCGACGCTGTGGGCCTTGCCGTCTACCAGGGTGACGCGGACGTCGACCACCGGGTGGCCGCCGTGCAGGCCGCGCTGGAGTTGGGCGCGGACGCCCTTCTCGACGCTGCCGATGAACTGGTGGGGGACCGCGCCGCCGACCACGCGGTCGACGAACTCGAAGCCCGCGCCGGTGGGCAGGGGCTCGACCTCGATGTCGCAGACCGCGTACTGCCCGTGGCCGCCGGACTGCTTGACGTGCCTGCCGTGGCCGCGGGCCGGGGCGGCGAACGTCTCGCGCAGGGGCACCTTCACCGGTTCGGTCTCGACCTCGGCCCCGCCCGTGCGCAGGCGGTCGAGGACGACGTCGGCGTGCGCCTCGCCCATGCACCACAGGACCAGTTGGTGGGTCTCGGCGTTGCGGTCCATGCGCAGGGTGGGGTCCCCTGCGACGAGCCGGGACAGGTTGCGGGCCAGGGTGTCCTCGTCGCTGCGGGACTTGGCGGTCACGGCGACCGGCAGCAGCGGCTCCGGCATCGCCCATGGGGCCATCAGCAGCGGGTCATCGGGAGCGGAGACGGTGTCGCCGGTCTCGGCGGACCCGACTTTGGTCAGCGCGCACAGGTCGCCCGCGACGCAGTACGGCACCTCGCGCAGGCTGGCGCCGAGCGGCGAGTAGATGTGCGCGACGCGCTCGTCGGCGTCGTGGTCCTCGTGGCCCCGGTCGGACAGCCCGTGCCCGGACACGTGCACGGGCCGCTCCGGACGCAGGGTGCCGGAGAACACCCGCACGAGGGACACCCGGCCGACGTAGGAGTCGACCGCGGTGCGCACGACCTCGGCGGCGAGCGGGCCGCCCGGGTCGGCGGTGAGCGCGGCGTGCGGCTTGCCGTTCGGGGCGGTGACCTCGGGCAGCGGGTGCTCAAGCGGCGACGGGAACGCCCTGGCCAGCGCCTCGACCAGCTCGGCAAGGCCCAGCCCGGTCTGCGCGCACACGGGGAACACCGGGTGGAACGAGCCCCGCGCGACCGCGGTCTCCAGGTCGGCGACGATCGTGTCGGTGTCGATCGGCTCGCCCGCGAGGTAGCGGTCCATCAGGGTCTCGTCCTCGCTCTCGGCGATGATCCCCTCGATGAGCTGGTCACGGGCGTCCGACACCCGCGCCAGGTCCGCGGCGCCCGGCTCGGTCACCGTCGGCGGGTGGCCCGCGGAGTGGTCGAACAGGCGCTGGGTGATCAGCCCGAGCAGCCCGGTCCCGTCCGTCGTCGGCAGGTAGAGCGGCAGCACGTTCGCCCCGAACGCCTCCTGGCACGCGGCCAGCTCCGCGGCGAAGTCGGCGCGCGCGTGGTCGAGCCGGGCGATGACCAGGGCGCGCGGCATCCCCACCGCGGCGCACTCCGCCCACAGGGTCGTCGTGGTCGCGTCGACCCCCTCGGCGGCGCAGACCACGAACAACGCGGCGTCGGCGGCCCGCAGCCCGGCGCGCAACTCGCCGACGAAATCCGCGTACCCGGGGGTGTCGATCAGATTGATCTTCACGCCGTCGTGCACCAGCGGCGCCACCGACAGCCCGACCGACCGCTGCTGCCGAATGGCGGCCGGGTCGTGGTCGCACACGGTCGTCCCCTCGGTCACCGACCCCGCGCGCCCCAGCACCCCCGTCGCGGCGAGCAGCGCCTCGGCGAGCGTCGTCTTCCCGGACCCGGACGGTCCGACCAGCGCGATGTTGCGGACCTTGGCCGGGTCGTCCGCGGCGACCCCGGACTCGGCATGGCCGTTCTCGGAGCTCTTGGACCCCATGTCGCCCACCTCCCACTCGGTTCGGGGAGCCGCCGGGCCACCCCATCGGCAGTCCTGTGGTCGATCTCACACCGTTCGCGGTCGGTCGACAACCCCAGCGGCCCCATCGGGGCCAAGTGGCCTGGCGAGATCGGCCGTAATTGGCCACTGAGAGCGGGCCACCTGCGCCGTAAGCTGTGGTCAGCGGCTTGCCGCCGCGCAATCCCGACACCCTGGAAAGGTCGCATCGTGTCCGACGCACAGCCCACTGCCCCCACTCCGGAGACCGGCACCACGCGCGTCAAGCGCGGAATGGCCGAGATGCTCAAGGGCGGCGTGATCATGGACGTGGTCGACGCCGAGCAGGCCAAGATCGCCGAGGACGCGGGCGCGGTCGCCGTCATGGCCCTCGAACGCGTCCCGGCCGACATCCGCGCCCAGGGCGGCGTGGCCAGGATGAGCGACCCGGATCTGATCGACGGCATCATCGCGGCGGTGTCGATCCCGGTCATGGCCAAGGCCCGCATCGGCCACTTCGTCGAGGCCCAGGTCCTCCAGTCCCTCGGCGTCGACTACATCGACGAGTCCGAGGTCCTGACCCCCGCCGACTACGCCAACCACATCGACAAGTGGCAGTTCACGGTGCCGTTCGTCTGCGGAGCCACCAACCTCGGCGAGGCCCTGCGCCGCATCACCGAAGGCGCGGCCATGATCCGCTCCAAGGGCGAGGCGGGCACCGGCGACGTGTCGAACGCCACCACCCACATGCGCAAGATCCGCGCCGAGATCCGCAGGCTCACCACCCTCCCCGAAGACGAGCTGTACGTTGCGGCAAAGGAACTCCAGGCTCCCTACGACTTGGTCCGCGAGGTCGCCCGCGCCGGAAAGCTCCCAGTGGTCCTCTTCACCGCGGGCGGCATAGCCACCCCCGCCGACGCCGCCATGATGATGCAGCTGGGCGCGGAAGGCGTCTTCGTGGGCTCCGGAATCTTCAAATCCGGCAACCCCGCCCAACGCGCCGAAGCAATCGTCAAAGCCACCACCTTCCACGACGACCCGGACGTCATCGCGAAGGTCTCCCGAGGCCTGGGAGAAGCAATGGTCGGCATCAACGTGGAAGACGTCCCCGAACCCCACCGCCTTGCAGAACGCGGCTGGTGAACCCACCCACTTGCATACTGGCTAATTGAATCTGAAGGCCACTTCGAGACCCCTCGGGCACCCGAAGTGGCCTTCAGTTCAGGTTGAGTAGCCCCCGCCGACCGCACCCGCCCTTCAGGTGCGAGATGGGTGGAGCGGCGAATCCGCCTTCCTGTCAACGAGCAGACAGCAAGCAACCAGCGGTTACACGTGCTCGGACACCATGCAGGCGTGAGTCCCATCCGCCAACGCCTCGAACACGTGCGGCACATCCCCCGGATAAGCCACATAATCCCCAGGCCCGATCTCCACCGGAGACTCGGTCAGCCCCACCAGCGCCCGCCCCGCGCACAGCACCACATGCTCGACCACCCCCGGCATATGCGGATCAGACTCCCGCCTGCTCCCCGGCTTGGCGCTGATCAAGTAGATGTCCCGCCGAGCGTGCGGCGGACAAGACGCCAGCAGTGTTGCCACATAATCCGCCCGCTCGGAGAAGATCGCGGGCCCCTCTCCGGCTCGGATCACCTGCACCCGGGGCCGGACAGGCTCCACCAACCGGCTGAGCGGCACATCCAGGGCCACGCTCAACGCCCACAGTGTCTCGACGCTCGGGTTCCCGCTGGCCGACTCCAACTGCGACAGCGTCGACTTGGCGATGCCCGCCCGTTTCGCGAGTTCGCTCAGTGACAGCCCCACCTGGTCCCGCTCCCGCCGCAGCGCCCGCGCGATGACGTCGAGGGGCGCTCCCCGATGCTCCATAGCTCTCCGTTCGACAAACAAGGCTGCCCGTTCGTCTTGACGAACAGGGGGCGCTGTTCTACACATGGTGCCATGCGTTCGATATGGCGAACCCTCGATGTCGAACTCTGGCGCGGCGTCCTCGCTATCGCCCTCGCGGCCGCTGTCAACGGCGCCTCTTTCGGCGCTATCGCCGTGGCCGCCGGACTTCCACTCTGGGTGCCGGTGGCGATGTCCGTCCTGATCTTCGCGGGTGGCTCGCAGTACCTCGCCGTAGGAGTCGTCGCCGCGGGTGGCAGTCCGATAGCCGCTGTGGTCGGCGGCTTGGTGCTCAACGCCCGCCACCTCCCTTTCGGCCTGGCGGTAGGCGACGTCGTGGGCCGGAGCTGGCCCGCCCGCCTGCTCGGCAGCCACCTGCTCATCGATGAGTCCGTCGCCTTCGCCATGGCGCAGAAGAGCCCAGAACGCGCGCGAGCCGCCTACTGGGCATGTGGCGCGAGCCTGTTCGTCGCCTGGAACACCGGGGTGTTCGCGGGCGCGCTCGCGGGCCGGTTGGTCGCCGACCCGGACGCCCTCGGGCTTGACGCGGTCTTCCCCGCGGTCATGCTCGCGCTGGTCCTGCCCGTCCTCCGGGAAGCGGACAAGCTCCGCCCGGCCATGCTCGGCGCGGCGATCGCCCTGGCGACGACCCCGTTCCTGCCCCCGGGCGTGCCGGTCCTGCTCGCCCTCGGCGGCCTGCTCACCGTCAAGAACGCCCGAGTCAAGAACGCCCGAGTCAAGAAGAAAGAGGCAATGTGACCATCGTGCCGATCCTGGTGCTCGCCCTGGGCACCTTCGCCTTCCGCTTCGGCGGCACGCTCATGCGCGACCGGGTCACCATGCCCGACCGGGTCAAGGAGTTGCTCTCGACCGGGGCTGTCGTGCTGCTCGTCGCCCTGGTCGCCACCAGCGCGCTCGCCAAGGGACAGGGCTTCGCGGGCTGGGCGCTGCCGGCCGGGGTCGCCGTCGGCGGCGTCCTCGCCTGGCGCAAGGCGCCGTTCGTCGTCGTGGTGGTGGCCGCCGCGGCGACGACGGCGCTGCTGCGGCTCGCCGGGGTGGCCTGATCCGGCCCGCTCCTGGCGCCGACTAGGCTGGCGGACCGGGCTGTGGAGAAAGGACAACCTCAAGGTGTCGGCTGAGCGACCGCTGATCGGGGTGCTGGCGTTGCAGGGCGACGTGCGCGAGCACACCGCCGCCCTGGAAGCGGGCGGCGCCCGGGTGCTGCCGGTGCGCAGGCAGTCGGAGCTGGCCGACGTCGTCGGGCTGGTCATCCCCGGTGGCGAGTCGACCACCATCTCGCGGCTGCTGGAGACCTTCGAGCTGCTGGAGCCGCTGCGTGCCCGGCTGGCGGCCGGGATGCCCGCCTACGGGTCGTGCGCCGGGATGATCCTGCTCGCCGAGAAGGTCCTCGACGGCCGCCCCGACCAGCACCAGCTCGGCGGCCTCGACATGATCGTGCGGCGCAACGCCTTCGGCAGGCAGGTCGACTCGTTCGAGGAGGACCTGGACTTCGCCGACATCGAGGGCGGGCCGGTGCACGCGGTGTTCATCCGCGCGCCGTGGGTCGAGTCCACCTCCCCGACGGTGCGTGTGCTGGCCACGGTGCCGGAGACGCCGACGGCTGGCGCCGCCGCCGGTAGGATCGTCGCCGTTCGGCAGGGGTCCGTGCTGGCCACCGCGTTCCACCCGGAACTGACCGGTGACCTGCGGGTGCACCGCCTGTTCGTGGACATCGTCCGCGGCGCGTGAATCGGATTTGGCAAGGATGACGGAGGAGAGATGAGCGGCCACTCCAAGTGGGCGACAACCAAGCACAAGAAGGCCGCCCTCGACGCCAAGCGTGGCAAGCTCTTCGCGAAGCTGATCAAGAACATCGAGGTCGCCGCCCGCACCGGCGGCGGTGACCCCGAGGGCAACCCCACGCTGTTCGACGCCATCCAGAAGGCGAAGAAGAACTCGGTCCCGCAGGACAACATCGAGCGCGCCCGCAAGCGCGGCGGCGGCGAGGAGGCGGGCGGAGCCGACTGGCAGACGATCATGTACGAGGGCTACGGCCCCAACGGGGTCGCCGTGCTCGTCGAATGCCTCACCGACAACCGCAACCGCGCCGCGGGCGAGGTGCGCACCGCGATGACCCGCAACGGCGGCAACATGGCCGACCCCGGCTCGGTGGCGTACATGTTCAACCGCAAGGGCGTCGTGATCCTGCCCAAGGCGGGCCTGTCCGAGGACGACGTGCTCATGGCCGTGCTCGACGCGGGCGCGGAAGAGGTCAACGACCTCGGCGAGAGCTACGAGATCGTCAGCGAGGCCACCGACCTGGTCGCGGTCCGCACCGCGCTGCAGGAGGCGGGCTACGACTACGAGTCCGCCGACGCGAGCTTCCTGCCCTCGGTGACCGTGCAGCTCGACGCCGACGGCGCTCGCAAGATCTTCAAGCTGATCGACGCGCTGGAGGACTCCGACGACGTGCAGAACGTCTACGCGAACTTCGACGTGTCCGACGATGTGATGGCCGAGGTCGGCTGACCTCGCACCGGGCCCGGGCAGCCGCGCCCGGGCCCGTTCCGGTCCCCACCGACGAGGAGCCCGCCCGTGTCCCTGGACGACATCACCGCCGAGGACGCCCGCTTACGCGAGTGGCTGCTGCGCACGGTCGACGAGGACGGCCACGCCGTCATCGAGGTCCCCGGGGACGAGTTCGGCGCCCCCTACGCCTTCTCCGCGGGCGCGTGGCGCCGCTTCGGGGCGCCGGAGGCGGTCGTCATCGGCCTTCCGGTGGACATGGCCCGCCCGCTGATCGACCTCTACGTCCGCCGCGCCGCGTCCGGCGAGCGGTTCTTCCCCGGGCTGCCCTACCTGGACTTCTTCGAGGGCACCCCGGTGGTGGTGGAACGCGTCCACCGCGACTACTACCCCGAGTTCCTCGGCAGCGCGTTCCTGCTCTACCCGTCCGGGGAGTTTCCCGCGCTCCAGTTGATCGTGGCCACCCCGGAGGGGCGCTTCCCCTGGGGGCCGCACGCCCCGGCGGGATTCGCGGAGTGGCAGCCGGTCCTCACCGGCAGCGGCCTGCCCGAAAGCTGGCGTCCCGGCATCGACGGCCCCTGACTCCCGGCCTCACCATTCCGGGTGACGGCAGCCCGCACAAGGTCCACTTGCGACTTAACATCCCAGGATGGACCTGCCCGCCAGGTATGAACTGCTGAACCAGACCGCGCTGCTGCTCGCAGGCTCGCAGTTCGTGTTATGGGCGGTCATCGGGTTCCTCGCCGGGCGGCTGCGCGCCCAGCCCGCGGCCGCCCGCAGGGGAACCGCCCGCGACCTCTTGGTGCTTCTCGGGTTCGGCGGGCTTGTCCTGCTCGCGCATGTGATCGTGGTGGCGGCGGTGTGGTCGATCGAGTGGGAACTCGCCGGCGACCATGTGCTGGTCGCCCTTCCGCTGCTGCTGGCGCCCATGGTCGGCGTGGCGGTGCTCACCGTCCCGTTGGCCGTCGGTCTCGCGCGGGACCGCGACGTCGGGCCGATCGGGCCGTGGCCCGTGGTCGCCGTCCAGGCCACGGCGGTCGGCGCCATGCTCGGCTGGTACGCCGGGACCCTGGTCCGGCCGATCGCCCCGTACGCCGACGAGTTGGCCCTCTACGGGGCGCTCTTGGCCATCGCGACCGCGGTGCTGTGGCTGCGGCAGCGGGTCCTGCCCGACGGGATGGTCCCCGCGCGGCCGCTGTGGTCGGGCCTGCTGCGTACCGTGGGCGCGCTGGTCGCCGTCGCCCTGCTCGGAGTCGCCCTGCACGCCTACGGCTCGTGGTCGACCCGGCTGCCGGACCGGATCAGCATGAGCGGCCACGACCCGGCCCAGCACGGCGGGCACCGGATCGCCGAGGTCAGCCAGCTCACCGGCGCGGTCGACGGCGTGCCGGACCGTGTGTTCACCCTGACCGCGCAAGACACCAAGATCCGCCTGTCGTCCGGGGCCATCGTGGCGGCCGGGTTGACGTTCAACGGTCAGGCTCCCGGCCCGGAACTGCGGGTCCGGCAGGGCGAACTGGTGCAGGTGACCCTGGTCAACCGGACGACGAAGGACGGCGTCACCCTGCACTGGCACGGCTTGAACGTGCCGAACGCGCAAGACGGAGCCGCCGGGCTCACCCAGGACGCGGTGCCGCCCGGCGGCAGCTACGTCTACCGCTTCCGTCCCGCGCAGATCGGGACGTTCTGGTACCACTCGCATCAGACGAGCGCGCGGGAAGTGACGCTGGGCCTGTTCGGCGCGCTGGTGGTGCTGCCCCCGGACGGCGAGCAGGCCGAGTTCGACCGCGTGGTGCTCAAGCACATCTGGCCCGTCAAGTTCCAGGGGAGATCCGCCCTGGGTGTCGCGGACGGCACTGTCGAGCGCGCGGTCGTGGCTCCGGGCACGCGCGTGCGGCTGCGACTGGTGAACACCAACAGCAACGTCGATCCGACGACCGACGACCGGCCCGCCACCTTCACCGTGAACGGCACGCCGTTTCGGATCGTGGCGATCGACGGTGCCGACCTCGTCGGCCCGACCGACCTCGTCGACGCCCGCCTGGGCATCGCCGCGGGCGGGCGGTACGACATCGAGTTCGCGATGCCGGACCGGCCGGTGCGGCTGACCGAGGAGGCGAACCCCGTCGCGGGCTTCGCCCTGCTGCCCCACCCCGACGCGCCGGTCCCTGGGCCCCGGTTCGACGGGCCCGCGTTCGACCCGCTTTCCTACGGCGTGCCCGCGCCGGTTCCGTTCGACCGGTCCAGCCACTTCGATGTCGACTACAAGATGGTGCTGGACGACCGGTTGGGGTTCTACGACGGCACGCTGCAACTGGTCTCGTTGATCAACGGGCAGAGCTACCCGGACGTGCCGTCGCCGACCGTGCGGCAGGGCGATCTGGTGCGCCTGCGGGTTGTCAACCGCGGCCGAGAGGACCACCCCATCCACCTGCACGGGCACCGCGCCCTGGTGCTGTCCCGCAACGGCCAGCCGAGCCAGGGGTCGCCGTGGTGGACCGACACCATTGAGGTGCGGCCCGGCGAGGCGTTCGACCTCGCTTTCCGCGCCGACAACCCCGGCATCTGGATGGCGCACTGCCACAACCTGGAGCACGCGAAGCTGGGCATGATGGGCCACTTCGTCTACGAGGGCGTGACCTCGCCGCACATCAGCGGCCGGGAAACCGGAAACTACCCGGAGTGAGGAAGGAATTGGCCGAGTCGGGAGCAGTATCGGGTTGAATCAGTATTGCCGCAATTTCAACAACACCCGATCGAGTTGTGGACGATCGTGGTGAGTGCGCTGATAATCAGGAGATGAGGCGTAACCCGAACACGGCCAGGATCGCCGTCGCCCTATCCGCTGTCACCCTGTCGACCGTGGCGCTCACGGTCGCCGCGTTTCCGATTCCGGCGAGCGCGTCGACCACGCTGGTGAATTGCCAGGGAACCGACACGGTCACCTACACCCCCGCGATCACCGACACGCCGCGCAGACTGCGCGTGTCGATGCGGGGGGACTATCGGTGCCAGTCGCGGGCCGGGGACATCACCGGCGTCCGTCTGGCCATCGACGGCGGCGGGGTGTTCGACTGCGACGGCGGCCGTTTCCGCGGCACCATCGTCGCGGACTGGGACAACGGCCAGCAGAGCACGATGTCCGGTGGCAGCGCGGTCAACCTGCGCGGCGACCACGGGACCGTGGTGTCCGGCCAGGGCCGTGTGGACGACGGCCTGTTCGCGGGCAGCCGGATCGAGCGGGTGGTGGTGGTCGGGTACCAGGGCCCGGGATGCGCCAAGGCGGGCGCGTCCACGGCCAGCGCCGTCGCGACCCTGCGCGTCACCAGTGGCTGACCCCCCGGGGAAACAGAACAATCCGGGCATCGGTAAACACCGGAAACGATGACCGGAAACCATGACGAAAAAAAGGTGCTCCAGTGACCACTTCCTGCCCAGTCTGGTTCTATCAGGTCGAGGATCTGCCCGGCCTGGAATTCGACGCGTTCCTGGCCCGGATGCTGCGCGAAGAACCGGTGGCCCGCATCCGAATGCCGCACGGCCAAGGGGAGGCCTGGCTGGTCACCCGCTACGAGGACGTCAAGTTCGTCACCTCCGACCCTCGGTTCAGCCGCGCCGCCCTCCCCGGGCGGCCGATTCCGAAGATGACCGCGCACAACATCCCGCTGGACCGGGCGGTCAGCTTCGCCGACCCGCCGGAGCACGCCCGGGTCCGCACCGTGGTCGCCAGCGCCTTCTCCCAGCCCGCCGTCGACCGCCTGCGCCCGACCGCGGAGCGCGTCGTCGGGGAGCTGGTGGACGCGATGGTCGCCGAGGGATCACCGGGCAGGCTGGTCGAGCAGGTGACCTCGCCGTTCCCGGTGACGATGATCGGCACCATGATGGGCGTCCCCGAGGCGGACTGGCCGCAGATGATCGAGTGGGCGGGCACGCTGCTGTCCGTCGCGCCCGACAAGGCGGCGGCAGAGCGCACCAGCCGCGTCAAAGAAGAGGTGGGGGCGTACTTCCGCGACATGGCCGCGCGGCGGCTCGCCGAGCCGAGGGACGACCTGATGAGCGTGCTCGCCGCCGCCGTCGACGCGGGCAGGCTCAGCGAGGAGGAACTGCTCGCGCTGGCCGTCCTGCTGCAGTTCAACGGCTGGCACGCGGTCCGCAACAACAGCTCCATGATGATGTACACCCTGCTGACCCACCCCCCGCTGTGGGAGCGGCTGGTGGCCGACCCCGACCTGGCGCCCCGCGCGGTCGAGGAACTGCTGCGGTACATCCCGCACAAGAGCGGCCTCGGCCAGCCCCGGATCACCACCGAGGACGTCGAGGTCGGCGGCGTGCTGATCCGCAAGGACGAGGTCGTCTACGTCTCCTACCTCACCGCGAACCGGGACGAGGATGTCTTCGGAGATCCCGATCGGATCGATTTCGACCGCCAGCACATTCCGCACCTGGCCTTCGGCCACGGCCCGCACTACTGCATGGCGCCGATGCTCGCCAAGATGGAGTCCGACGTGCTGCTGCGCACGCTGGCTGAACGACTGCCCCGGCTGCGGCTCGCGGTCCCCTTCGACCAGGTGCCCTGGCCGAAGGGGATGCTCATCCGCGGACCGGTAGAGCTGCCGGTCACCTGGTAGGGGCAGGCGCCCGCAGCGGCGTGAGCTGCTCGATGCCGTACCGGTCGCGCAGCCGCACGATCGCTTCCCGGTCCACGTCGCCCCCCGCGCCGAGGATTTCCAGCAACTCGTCGAAGTAGCGCTCGTGCGCGTCCGGCGGCGACGACTGGAAGAACATGCGGGCAGGCTTGTCGGTCGAGTTGGCGAAGGCGTGCGGGCAGCCGGGCGGCACGAACATCACGCTGCCCGGCCCCGCCCGGACCACCCGCTGCTTCGCCTTGCCGCGCCACTCCCGCCACTCGTCCGAAACGGGCTGCACCGGCTCGAACGCCAACACGTCCAACTCGCCTTCGAGCACATAGAACAATTCTTCCTCTTCGGCGTGGACGTGGGCGCCCACGTCGAATCCCGGCGGCACGACCACCTCGAAACTCGACGCGAACCGAGACTCCGCGCCAGTCACCTTGAACGTCACCTCTTGCGCCCCGGTGACCACCCGTCGCCCCTGGTTCGGGGGCACGATCAACCCATCCGCCACGACCGCTCCTCCTTGCTGTCGACCAACCTCCCGACCACATACCCAAGCCCGTCGAACCGCAACCGGAAGCCCTGTCACCCAACAGGTTGGCTGCGCCGAACGGCACACCGATCCCAGCGGCGGCAGGCGCGCGGCCGGGAGTGGAAACATTCCGCCATTCGCGAGAACGGCGGCGAACCCGTGAGCGCGGTTGGTTACGCTTCTCGCCAGGGGGGATAGATGAGCGACCAAGAAATGCGGCCACATGGCGGGCCCGGTCACGCGCAGAACGCGGCGACGGTTCAGGCGTCGAGCGCCAATGTCGCACTGGCGGGCACGATTGTGGGCGGGGTGCACTATCACTACGCGTCGTCACTCTGGAGCCGACGCGCGATGCGGGCGACGCTGGTCCTCAGCATGGTGGCCGCAGGACTCGTCGGCTTGCCCGCGCCTTCCGGCCCCGCGCCGAAACAACCCGCCGCCAAGGCGGCGGAATCGAGCACCACGTCGACCGCCCCGCCCGCCGCGCCGGAGGCCAGGCAGGCGACCTCCCCGGCCGTCGAGACCACTGTCACCACGATCACGACTACGGTCCCGCCTTCTCGACCCGCTCCCGCGACGACGGCAACCACCACCGCGGCGCCACCCGCGCTCGCCCAACCCGCGACCACCGCCGCCGCCGCGCCCGCGCCGCAGGCGGGCCCGGCTGTCGAGGTGTCGCGCGGTCCTGCCTCGGACAAGTGCGGCGGTGACAATTCGAACTGCTACCAGATACACATCAGAATGTGGGGGTTCGAGCCCGACGCGGAGTTCAAGGTTGTCCCGTACTCGTCAGAGTGGGATGACTTCAATCCCGGCGCCACGCTAACCATCGATGCCAACGGCACCGAGGACTTCAACCGGTTCCACTGCAAACCGGCTGGGCAGGATGTCTGGGTCGTGGTGACGATCGGGGACCAGACCTACACCTCGAACAGGTTCCGTTGGCCGGGCTGAGGCCACGGCCCTTCCTGGCCCGTCGATCTCACTTGCGGCAGAGCCGGGCGAGGTCTGGGTGGTCGCGTAGCAGGGAAGTGTCGGCGAACTCCACGCAAGAGTCCGTGTAAGGCGGCACCACGACGGTGCCCACCAAAGTCCACGACGGCGATTCCGAGGCCTGCCACACCCCGGCGGGCACGACCAGTTGCGGCCGCTGCCCCGCGGCCACGTCCGGGCCCAGCTCGTGGACCGCGAGCCCCGAAGGCCCGAGCAGGCGCACCGTCAGCGGGGCGCCCGCGTGGTAGGCGTACAGCTCCGGGCGGTCCAGCCGGTGCCACGCGGAGAACTCCGGCGCCTTGAGCAGGTAGTAGATCGCCGAGAACGTCGAGTCGCGCCAGGACTGCGACCACAGTCCGCCCTCCACCGGCAGCGGTGCCAGGCCGAGGGCCGCGACGAGAGCATCGGGATCGGTCATGAACCCGATCATGCCCGATCGGCCGCCGTCGGCAGGGGATCATGAAGCTACGATCTTCTCCCCGCCCGGAAGGACGCCCGTGTCCCAGCCCGAAACCGCCCGTCCCCGGCCCACGGCCATGACCGAGGTCGAGTTGGGCTTCGCGCCGCAGCCCGCGGTCCGGTGGCTCGCTCCGAAGGTGTTGGTCAGCACCGGAATCCAGTCGCTGATCGCCGCGATTTTCGGGTCCTACGCGGACAAGCGGGAGTTGCAGGGCGGCCTCGCGGCGGGTGTGCACCGCCACGACGCGACGGACGAGCTGTGGTTCGACTTCGTCGCCGACATCGGTGACGGGTTCGACGCGACCTACTCGATCGCCAGCCTGCTCGCCGCGGAGCGGATCGACGTCGCCGACCACGGGCCGCTGCCGCGCGGACGGCTGCTCGTCATGGGCGGCGATCAGGTCTACCCGTCCGCGTCGACCCGCGCCTACGAGGACCGCACCAAAGGCGTCTACCGCGCCGCGCTCCCGGCGACCGAGGGGCAGCCGCCGACGCTGTTCGCGCTGCCCGGAAACCACGACTGGTACGACGGCCTCACCTCGTTCCTGCGGGTGTTCGCCCAGCGCAGGCCGTTCGGCGGCTGGGCGACCGAGCAGACCCGCTCCTACTTCGCCGTGCGGCTGCCCCAGCGCTGGTGGCTGTTCGCGATCGACACCCAGTTCGACGACTACGTCGATGCCCCGCAGCTGGAGTACTTCCGGCAGGTCTCCGCCGAGCTCGAACCCGGGGACGCGGTGATCCTGTGCACGTCAACGCCCGCGTGGGCGGACGCCGGGGCGGGCGGCCACACCAAGCGCTACGACACGATCGAGTTCTTCGACCGCGAGATCGTGCGCTCGGCCGGGGCGTCCATCCGGGTCATGCTCTCCGGCGACAAGCACCACTACGCCCGCTACGCCGAGCGCGGCGGCACCCGGCAGCGGATCACCTGCGGCCTCGGCGGCGCCTACCTCGCCGCGACCCACGAGCTGCCAGAGGAACTGTGCCTGCCGCCCGTCGAGTCGCGCGTGCGGGCGCGGGCGGAGGCCACTTACTACCAACTGGAAAGCCGCTACCCCGACCGTGCCACCTCGAAGCGGTTCGCCTCCGGGATCATCAGCCTGCCCTGGCGCAACCCCGGGTTCTGGGGCCTGACCGGCGTCTTCCAGACCGTGATGACCCTCGCCGTGCTCTACGGGCTGGTGCAGACCTTCGGCGGGGCCAGCGGGTTCTTCGGGCTGGTCGCGAGCTGGACCCCGGCCGCCGTGGTCGGCATCGTGCTCGTCATCGGGGCCCTCGCGTTCGCCCGGCTGGGCAGTCCGCCCCGGGTCGGGCTGGCCCAGGTCTCGGGCGCGCTGCACGCGGTCGCGCATCTGGGGCTCAGCGTGGCCTGGGCGCTGGTGGTCGTCGCGCTCTACACCGACGTCCTGCCCGACGGGCCGGTCGCGGACTGGGCGACGCTGGTGATCGTCGCCGTGGGCACCCCGCTGGCGATCGGGTTCATCGACGCCGAGATAGTCGCGGTTTACCTGATGCTCGTCAGCCGCTTCGGCATCAACCTCAACGAGGTCATGGCCGGGCAGAGCATCGAGGACCACAAGGGGTTCCTGCGGATGCGCGTGGACGCCAGCGGCGACCTGACCATCTACCCGATCCGCGTCGACAAGGTCTGCCGCGACTGGCGCGCCGACCCCGCCGCCGCTCCGACCGCGCCCTGGCTGCGCCCGGACTGCGACCCGCTCACGCCCGAGCTGATCGAGCCGCCGATCGTCGTCCCCCGCGTGTCCGTCCCCGATCCGGCGGCGGCGACCCCCTAGGCTCTCGAACGAGTGTTCACGAGCGGACAGGGAGCGGTTACCGTGCGCGTGCTGGGCGTCGACCCGGGGCTGACCCGCCTGGGCATCGCGGTGGTCGACGGCGGCGTCGGCCGCGCGGTGCGCGCGGTGGCCGTCGACGTGATCCGCACGCCCGCCGAGGACGACCTGTCGGTGCGGCTGCTCAAGGTCTCCGACGCTGTCGAGGGCTGGTTCGACCAGCACCGGCCCGAGGTCGTGGCCATCGAGCGGGTGTTCAGCCAGCACAACGTGCGCACCGCCATGGGCACCGCGCAGGCAGCGGGCGTGGTCGCGCTCGCCGCCGCCCGCCGCGGCCTGCCGGTCATGTTCCACACCCCCAGCGAGGTCAAGGCCGCGGTCACCGGCTCCGGCCGCGCCGACAAGGCCCAGGTCACCATCATGGTCACCCGCCTGCTCGGGCTCAGCGCCGCGCCGAAGCCTGCCGACGCCGCCGACGCGCTCGCGCTCGCCATCTGCCATCTGTGGCGCGCGCCGATGCGCGACCGGATGGCCGAGGCGGAGGCGAGGGCGGCGGAACTGGCGAAGAAGCACCGTGCGAGGCTGGCCGCCGCGGCGCGGGAGAGCAGGACGGTGATCAAGTGATTTCCTCGGTACGGGGCAACGTGGCGGCGGTCGGGCTGGACCACGCGGTGGTCGAGGTCGGCGGGGTCGGCTTCGCGGTGCAGGCCACCCCGCACACGCTGGCCACGCTGCGCAGGGGCGAAGAGGCAGCGCTCGCCACCGCCCTGGTCGTGCGCGAGGACTCGCTGACCCTGTTCGGCTTCGCCGACACCGAGACCCGCGACCTGTTCTGGCTGCTGTTGACCGTGTCCGGCATCGGCCCCCGGCTCGCCCTGGCGACTCTCGCCGTGCTGGAACCCGCTCAGCTGCGCGCCGCACTCGCCGACGGCAGCGTCAACGTGCTGACCCAGGTCCCCGGCATCGGCCGCAAGGGCGCCGAGCGGCTGATCATCGAACTGCGCGACAAGGTCGGCGCCCTCGCCGCGGGCGCGGAGTCCCCGGTCGCCCCCGCCGCCGGGCAGGTGCGCGGGTCGGTCGTGGAGGCCCTCACCGGGCTCGGCTTCCCGGTCAAGCAGGCCGAGCAGGCCGTCGACGGCGTGCTCGCCGAGAACGGCGCGGCCGACACGCCCGCCGTGCTGCGCAAGGCCCTGGCCACGCTTGGCCGCAAGCGCTAGTGGACGCGGCCATGGAGCCTGACGAGTGGCAGCTTTCCCCAGTGGCCGAGCCGGGGGAGCGCGACGACGAGAGCACCCTGCGCCCGCGGCGGCTGGACGAGTTCGTCGGCCAGGCCCGGGTCCGCGAGCAGCTGCAACTGGTGCTCCAGGGCGCGACGCGGCGCGGGGCGCCGCCGGACCACGTGCTGCTCTCCGGCCCGCCGGGACTCGGCAAGACCAGCCTCGCGATGATCATCGCCGCCGAGCTGGGCAGGCCGATCCGGATCACCTCCGGCCCCGCCCTCGAACGCGCGGGCGACCTGGCCGCGATGCTGTCGAACCTCACCGACGGCGAGGTCATGTTCATCGACGAGATCCACCGCATCGCCCGGCCCGCCGAGGAGATGCTGTACCTGGCCATGGAGGACTTCCGGGTCGACGTCGTGGTCGGCAAGGGCCCGGGGGCCACCAGCATCCCGCTGGAGATCGCCCCGTTCACCCTGGTCGGCGCCACCACCCGGTCCGGCTCCCTCACCGGCCCGCTGCGCGACCGGTTCGGGTTCACCGCGCACATGGAGTTCTACACGCCGGAGGAACTGGAATTGGTGCTGCGCCGCTCCGCGCGCATCCTGGGCATCGACCTGCACGCGGAAGGCGGGGCGGAGATCGCGGGCCGCTCCCGGGGCACCCCGCGCATCGCCAACCGGCTGCTGCGCCGGGTCCGCGACTACGCCGAGGTCCGCGCGGACGGCACGGTCACCCGCGAGATCGCCCGCGCCGCGCTGGCTGTCTACGACGTGGACGAACTCGGCCTCGACCGGCTCGACCGGGCCGTGCTGTCCGCCCTCGTGCGCTCCTTCGGCGGGGGACCGGTCGGCGTCGCGACGCTGGCGGTGGCGGTCGGTGAGGAGCCGACCACCGTCGAAGAGGTGTGCGAGCCGTTCCTCGTCCGGGCCGGAATGCTCGCCAGGACCCCCCGCGGCCGGGTCGCCACCGCGCTCGCCTGGTCCCACCTGGGGCTGACCGCCCCGAACGACGTGCCGGGGTGGGCAGCGCCTACCCTGTTCGATGAGTGACCGCTTGCACACGGCGGCTCGATGGCGGGTCCATCCGGACCGCCGTGAACTGGCAGACTCGGGTGAGGCCACCCGAACAATCGGACTTTTCCCGCATCGGGGAACAGCTCCCGAACGGAGAGAAAATGGAACAGGCTCTGCTCCCCTTGCTTCTCGTCGCCGTGCTGGCGATCCCGCTGATCCTCGGCTCCCGTCGGCAGAAGCGGATGGTGGCGCAGCAGCAGGAGCTTCAGAACTCGCTCACCGTCGGTGACCGGGTGATGACCACCTCCGGGCTCTACGGCACCGTCTCGGACGTCTCCGACGAGGCCACGATCGGCATCGAGATCGCCCCCGGCTACGAGACCACCTGGCTTCGCCAGGCCATCCGCGAGAAGGTCGGCCCGGACGTCGACGACACCGAGGACGACGACGCCGCAGACGAGGCCGCCGACCACGAGTCGATCCCGGCCGAGTCCACCGGCTCCACCGCGAGCAAGGCCGAGGTCGCCTCGCCGCTGGAGCACGGCAAGCAGAACTGACGAACCCGGGCAGATACGCCGCGCTCCGACCAGGGAGCGCGGCGTGACCCGCGCTACGCGGGTCTCACCTGGCTAGAGGTACGCTGCGCCCTCACCCACATCTGGAAGTCGGGTGCGGGCGCGGCGCTTTGACCACACCTTCGCGGCGTGCGCGGCGACCCGGGCACATCCGCTCGAGCCGAGGAGACGGACCGACCGTGGCACCACCGGTTGGGCAGATCCGCCCAGGACGCTATCTGGCGTTCTTCGTAGCAGTCGTCGCTGTCCTGTACGCCTTGGTCTTCGCCACCGGCGACCATCAGGCGAAGCCCAAGCTGGGCATCGACCTACAGGGTGGGACCCGGGTCGCGCTCACCGCGCGCACCGAGAGCGGCGAGCCGCCGTCGAAGGAATCGCTGGAGCTGTCCCGCCAGATCATCGAGACCCGGGTCAACGGCACCGGCGTCTCCGGCGCGGAAGTCGTCCTCGACGGCGACAACATCGTCATCACCGTCCCCGGTGAGAACGGCGAGCGGGCGAAGGACCTCGGCCAGACCGCGCAGTTGCGCTTCCGCCCGGTGATCGGCTCGGTCGGCGCGCAGCTTCAGCCGGAGCAGACCGGCCAGGCCCCGGCGACCACGCCGCCCGCCGCGCCCTCGGCATCGGCCCCCGCGAGCGCGCCGCCGTCGAGCGCCCCGCCGCAGGGCCGCCCCGCCCCCGCCGCCGCGCAGGACCCGACCGCGCCGCCGACGCCACCGGCCCCGCCCGCGGGCGCGGACGAGTGCGCCAAGTACTCGGCGATGCTGGCCGACCCCAAGACCGAGGCCCCCGACCTGATCAGCATGGGCAAGGCGTGCCGCCAGGATGTCCGGCTCGCGCCGAGCAAGGGCCCCGACGGTGCCGAGGTGCCCGCCGACCAGGCGCTGCAGCAGGCCGCCCTGGCGACCCTGAACTGCGCGCCCGGCCAGAAGGACCCGCTGGTCGGCAACGACGACCCGAAGCTGCCGCTCGCCGCGTGCGACCAGGACGGCGTGGAGAAGTTCATCCTCGGCCCGTCGTTCCTTGAGGGCACCGAGATCAGCAACGCCAACGCGATGGCCGACCCGCGGGGCGTCGGCTTCGTGGTCAGCGTGAGCTTCAAGTCCGAGGGCTCGCGGATCTGGGCGGAGTACACCGCCTCGCACGTGCGGGAGCGCGCCGCGTTCGTCCTCGACACCGAGGTGGTCTCCGCGCCGACCATCGAGAGCGCCATCAGCGGCGGCGACACCCAGATCAGCGGCGGCCAGGGCGGCTTCAAGCAGAGCGAGGCGCAGAAGCTCGCGAACGTGCTCAAGTTCGGCTCGCTGCCGCTGTCGTTCGAGCCGTCCGAGGCCGAGACGGTCTCCGCGACGCTCGGCCTCGCCTCCCTGCAGGCAGGCCTCATCGCGGGCGGCATCGGCCTCGCGCTGGTGTTCATCTACTGCCTCATCTACTACCGGCTGCTCGGTGTGCTGACGATCCTGTCGCTGGTGCTCTCCGCCGTCGTCGTCTACGCGGTGCTGGTGCTGCTGGGCAGGTGGATGAACTTCACCCTCGACCTCGCGGGCGTCGCCGGGTTCATCGTGGCGATCGGCATCACAGCGGACTCGTTCGTGATCTTCTTCGAACGGCTCAAGGACGAGATCCGGGAGGGGCGCACGTTCCGCTCCGCGGTCCCGCGCGCCTGGGTCCGGTCGCGCCGCACGATCCTTTCCGCCGACGCGGTGAGCTTCCTTGCCTCCGCGGTGCTCTACGTGCTGGCGGTCGGCCAGGTGCGCGGCTTCGCGTTCACCCTCGGCATGTCGACGGTGCTCGACCTCATCGTGGTGTTCCTGGTGACCCACCCGCTGGTCGCGATCGCCTCGAAGTCGAAGTACCTGTCCAGCAACCCCAAGCTGTCGGGCCTGGGCACCGCGCAGCGGTCCCTGGTCGCCCAGCGCGCCCCGCGGTCCGCCGCGGCCGCCGCCGCGAAGGAAGTGTGACGTGTCCACTAACGAGACTCCGGGTAACGAGGCCAACGAGGCTGTGTCCAACGGGTCTGTGGCCAACGAGGCTGGCTCGACCGGTGACGTGGTCACGGCCAAGAGCCACAAGGCAAGCGTGTTCGACCGGCTCTACACCGGCACGGGCGCGTTCGACATCGTCGGCAAGCGCAAGCGCTGGTACGTGATCTTCGGCGTGCTGATGCTGGTGTGCGTCGCCTCGATGGTCTTCCGCGGGTTCAACCTCGGGATCGACTTCGAGGGCGGCACGAAGATCCAGCTCCCGGCGGCCAGCGCCGCAGGCCCGATCTCCACCGACCAGGTGCAGGAGGTCTTCACCGCGACGCTGAACCGCGAGCCCGCCTCCGTGCAGCAGGTCGGCACCGGGGCCAACGCCACGATCCAGATCAAGTCCGAGACGCTGAGCGTCGCCGACGTCTCGCGGGTGAAGGACGCGCTGTTCGAGGAGCTGCGCCCGCAGCCGCCGGGTGGCGAGCCGTCGGTGGCGCAGATCAGCGACAGCGCCGTGTCGGGCACCTGGGGCGGGCAGATCTCGCAGCAGGCGCTGATCGCGCTGGGCGTGTTCCTGGTGCTGGTGACGATCTTCCTCGCGCTGTACTTCGAGAAGTGGATGGCCGTCGCGGCGCTGGGCGCGCTGATCCACGACGTGGTGGTCACCATGGGCGTGTACTCGCTGGTCGGGTTCGAGGTCACCCCGGCGACGGTGATCGGCCTGCTCACCATTCTCGGATTCTCGCTGTACGACACGGTCGTGGTGTTCGACAAGGTCAAGGAGAACACCCGAGGCCTGCTCGGCCTGACCCGGCGGACCTACGCCGAGGCGGCGAACCTGGCGCTGAACCAGACCCTGATCCGGTCGATCAACACCTCGCTGTTCGCGCTGCTGCCGGTGATCGGCATGTTGATCGTCGGCGTCGGCCTGCTCGGCGTCGGCACCCTGCAGGACCTCGCACTGGTGCAGCTGACCGGAATGCTCGCGGGCGTGCTGTCCTCGATCTTCCTGGCGACGCCGCTGCTGGTCGACCTGAAGATGACCGAGCCGAAGTTCAAGCAGCAGGCCGAGCGCGTCGCGCTGCGCCGGGCCAACGCGGCCCGCAAGGCGCAGGCGGGCGCCGTCGAGCCAGACCTCACCGACGACGAGTCGCTCGACGGCGAGCTTCGCCGCGAGAAGGCGTACGCGAGCGCGGCGAGCGTCCCGGTCCGCAACCCGAAGGCGGGGGACGCGCGGCGCACCGGCAGGCCGTCGGGCAAGAAGCGCCGCTGAGGGTGTCGGAAACCGCTCTGGACAGGGCGCTCGGTCTCGTCCGGGAAGTCCCCGACTTCCCCGAGCCGGGCGTCCTGTTCCGTGATCTGAGCCCGCTGCTGGCCGACCGCGACGGCTTCCGCGCCGTCACCGACGCCCTGGCCGCCACCGTCCCGGCCGGGGTCAGCACCCTGGTCGCGGTCGAGGCCCGCGGCTTCCTCTTCGGCGCGGCCATGGCGGCAGCGCACGGCTACGGCGTCGTCCCGGTCCGCAAGCCCGGCAAGCTGCCCGCGGTCGCCCACCGCGCCACCTACGCCCTGGAATACGGCACCGCCACCCTCGAACTGCCCGCCGACGTTCTCCGGCCGGGCGACCGGGTGGTCGTCGTCGACGACGTCCTGGCCACCGGCGGAACCGTCGAGGCCGCGGCGGGCCTGGTGCGGCGGGCAGGCGCGGAAGTGGCGGGCGTGACGGTCGTGATCGAGATCGCCGCCCTCGGCGGCCGGGCCCGGCTCGCCCCGCACGGAGTCCGGTCCCTGATCACGGCGTGACCGAGAGCGGACAGTGGCGCTCGTCACCAAGATCGCCCGCCCCCGTCGGCCGGGTGGCCGCGGCCGTTCCCGCCTGGTGACCGTCTGACCACTGTCAGGCTGCCGCGACGGGCGGTCGTCCGCGACGCGTCGGGCGTATCGCCGGTGGCGGTTCGTCGTCCGGTGTGGGCTGTTCGTCGCCCCGCCCACCGGTAAGCAGGCCTTTCAGAGTTATTCTCGGTACCCGGGCCACACCCGTGACCCGGAGGGAGTCGTGCGCCGCAGGGCGACCGAGCTTGCCGGGAGCATGGGTGACCCACGACGTGGAGACAGGCGCCGCAGGGGCGACCGGGGCCGAGCCGCTGACGCAGGCGAGCCGGGAGCCCTCGGCCACCCGGCGGGTCCGCGCGCGGCTGGCCCGCCGGATCACCGCGCAGCGGGCCGCCCCCGTCAAACAGGTGCTGGAGCCGCTGGCCGCTGTCCACCGCGAACTGCACCCCAAGGCCGACCTCGCCCTGCTGCAGCACGCCTACGACATCGCCGAGGAGATGCACCGCAGCCAGCGGCGCAAGTCCGGCGACCCGTACATCACCCACCCGCTCGCGGTCGCCACGATCCTGGCCGAGCTGGGCATGGACACCACGACGCTGGTCGCGGCCCTGCTGCACGACACCGTCGAGGACACCGAGTACTCCATCGAGAGCCTGCGCGCCGACTTCGGCGACGAGGTGGCGCACCTGGTCGACGGCGTCACCAAGCTCGACAAGGTGCAGCTGGGCACCGCGGCCGAGGCCGAGACCATCCGCAAGATGGTCATCGCCATGGCCCGCGACCCGCGCGTGCTGGTCATCAAGCTCGCCGACCGGCTGCACAACATGCGCACCATGCGCTTCCTGCCGCCGGAGAAGCAGGCCAAGAAGGCCCGCGAGACGCTGGAGGTGCTCGCCCCGCTGGCCCACCGGCTGGGCATGGCCACCGTCAAGTGGGAGCTGGAGGACCTGGCGTTCGCCATCCTGCAGCCCAAGAAGTACGACGAGATCGTGCGGCTCGTGGCCAACCGGGCGCCCTCGCGCGACACGTACCTGCAAACGGTCGTGACCCAGCTCGGCTCCGACCTGGAGGCCTCGCGGATCACCGCCAAGGTCGAGGGCAGACCGAAGCACTACTACTCGATCCACCAGAAGATGATCGTCCGCGGCCGCGACTTCGACGACATCCACGACCTGGTGGGCGTGCGCATCCTCGTTGACGACGTGCGCGACTGCTACGCGGCCATGGGCGTGGTGCACGCGCTGTGGCAGCCGATGCCCGGCCGGTTCAAGGACTACATCGCCCAGCCCCGCTTCGGGGTCTACCAGTCGCTGCACACCACCGTGATCGGGCCGGACGGCAAGCCGCTGGAAGTGCAGATCCGCACCCACGAGATGCACCGCACCGCCGAGTACGGCATCGCGGCGCACTGGCGGTACAAGGAGACCAAGGGCACCCACAGCGGCGTCGAGGTCGATGAGATGGCCTGGATGCGCCAGCTGCTCGACTGGCAGCGGGAGGCCGCCGACCCGGGCGAGTTCCTGGAGTCGCTGCGCTACGACCTGGCCACCCGCGAGATCTTCGTCTTCACCCCCAAGGGCGACGTGCAGACGCTGCCCGCCGGGTCGACGCCGGTCGACTTCGCCTACGCGGTGCACACCGAGGTCGGGCACCGCTGCATCGGCGCGCGGGTCAACGGCAGGCTGGTCGCGCTGGAACGCAAGCTGGAAAACGGCGAGGTCGTCGAGATCTTCACCTCGAAGGCCGAGGGCGCCGGACCCAGCCGCGACTGGCTGGCGTTCGCCGCGTCGCCGCGGGCCCGGGCCAAGATCAAGCAGTGGTTCGCCAAGGAGCGCAAGGAAGAGGCGATCGAGGCGGGCAAGGACGCGATCACCAAGGAGGTGCGCCGGGTCGGCCTGCCCATGCAGCGCCTGGTGTCCGCGGACTCGATCACCGCGCTCGCCCGCGAACTGCGCTACCCCGAGGTCAGCTCCCTCTACGCGGCGGTGGGGGAGGGCCACACCTCCGCGCGGCACGTCGTGCAGCGGCTCGTGGCGCTGCTCGGCGGCGTCGAGCACGCGGAAGAGGAACTGGCCGAACGCGCCACCCCGTCCACGGTCACCCGCCGCCGCGCCTCGGGCGA
Organism: Actinokineospora iranica; assembly: GCF_900101685.1. Classification (GTDB taxonomy): domain Bacteria; phylum Actinomycetota; class Actinomycetes; order Mycobacteriales; family Pseudonocardiaceae; genus Actinokineospora; species Actinokineospora iranica. Next base: position 1,062,045 of record NZ_FMZZ01000001.1, on the reverse strand, counting down.
CGCGGGCGTTGTGGTCAAGGGAGCCAGCGACGTGTGGGTGAAACTGGCCCGCTGCTGCACCCCGGTCCCCGGCGACGAGATCCTGGGGTTCGTGACCCGGGGCGGCGGCGTCAGCGTGCACCGCACCGACTGCACCAACGCGGGTGAACTCCTGGCCTCCCCGGAGCGCCTGCTGGAAGTCGAATGGGCCCCGTCGGACTCGTCGGTGTTCCTGGTCGCCATCCAGGTCGAGGCCCTGGACCGCCACCGGCTGCTCTCGGACGTCACCAAGGTGCTAGCCGACGAGAAGGTGAACATCCTCTCCGCGTCGGTCACCACCTCCCGCGACCGAGTAGCGGTAAGCCGCTTCTCCTTCGAGATGGGCGACCCCAAACACCTGGGCCATGTGCTCAAGGCCGTCCGCAGCGTCGAGGGCGTCTACGACGTCTACCGGGTGACATCCGCGTCCTAAGAGGTCCGATTCGTACAAGACTCGACGGGTAGCCACGCTTACCTTGTCTGTGTGAAGACATTCAGCGGAGAGGCCATGCGCCTCGCGGAGACGTTCATCCTGCGCACAGCCCGCATCCTGGAGCGCAGGCGGTTCGAGTTCCTGTTCGGAACGGGCGCACCGGAACCGGTCCTCACCGCCCTGGCGGCCTACCGAAACCCCGACGGCGGCTACGGAAACGCCCTCGAACCCGACGGCCGAGGCCCCGGCAGCCAGCCCGTGACAGTCCTCTCGGCACTGCACATCCTGCACGAGGCAGGAGCCAAACCCGACGACGCCGTCTGCGACTACCTGGACTCCATCACCGCACCAGACGGCGGTGTCCCCTTCGTCCACCCGAACGCCCTCGACTACCCACGCGCCCCTTGGTGGGCGGTCCCGGAAACCTACGAGGGCTCCCTACTCCCCACAGCCAACCTGGTAGCCACCCTCTGGCGGTCGGGAGTGACTCACCCGTGGGTCGACCGAGCCGCCGCCTTCTGCTGGCCCCGAATCGAATCCCTCACCTCGACCCACCCCTACGAGGCACTGGCCTGCGTCACCTTCCTGGACGCCGCCACCGACCGCCCCCGCGCAGCGGCGGCCGCCACCCACATCGGCGCCTTGGTCCGCGAAAGCGGCCATGTCCGCCTGGGCGCCGAGGGTGAAACCCCACCCGGCTACAACCCGGCAGAACTCCACACCCCCCACGAGTACGCCCCCACCCCCGACAGCCTGGCCCGGCACTGGTTCACCGACGCCGAGATGGAGGCCAGCCTGAACACCCTGATCACCACCCAACACCCCGACGGCGGCTGGCGGGCCCGCTGGGCCATCTGGACCCCGGTAACCGAGTTCGAGTGGGCAGGCGTGTTGACCATCGAGTCCCTCAAGACCCTCCGCGCCTACAACCTCCTACCCTCTTAACCCCACACGGCCCAGTCGCCCTGCCGCCCCAAAACGCCCAAGCGCTTGATGGAGTGCAAGCAGCCCATCAACCGCCACCAGGTTCAGCCCAGCCGCACCTACCCTGCCCACCTCAATGGGGTTGGTTGGTGCACCAAACCCGCCCCCTGCCCGCCGTACCCGCATTCGCCAGGTGAACGGCGCGCCTGCCCGCCTGCCCGGGCACACCGACGCCCGCCAGGTGCCCCACCCCATCGAGCAAAGAGCGCACGGCGAAAAGGCCGGTCGGGAGATATCCCCGACCGGCCATAGTCCTACCGCGACAAGCACGGATGTCAACAGCAGCCTTCGAGGCAACGAAAGGCATCGAAGCCTCGAAGGCCACCGTCAGGACGGGGCGACAGGCGGACTCCGGCTCCCGAGTTCGGTGGGCGGGCCGGAACCACTGTCACACTGTGGAGAATCGGCGTCGACCGGGAAGTCGGCGCTCTCAGGCGGACCTACCATTCGCGATCGCGGCCGCGGTGGTCCGATTGCGGACAAAACGGCACAACAACATGAAACGTACTCATTCGCTAGTCCCCCAAGCGAAAATCGTCTAACAACCTGCGTACACGTGGATCCGTTGGATCCCGGCCTCGCGGCCCCCCTGTCCGTGAGGCGCCTCCCCAGACGCCTCGTGCGGACATACGTTGGCACTGCATCGGCAGTGCGCTGCTCTTACACCTCTATAACGCTCCAGAGTCGGTCGTTGTCCCCTCCTGGAGCAAAAAAGTCAGCAGAAATTTTTCCCGCGGTCCTCGTCGGCTGACGGGGGCCGTGCTGACTCCTTCGTTACAAGGTGGCTTCCAGTGGTGTGACCTCCTTGGGATCGGGTGCGTTCTCCAGATCAGAGTCCGCGGACGGCCGATGGGTTCCCACTACATTGCCTCCGCAAAGCGGGTGGGTCTGCCGGTGTGCGGATGGCTCAGGAGCTCCTGATCACGGCGCGGTCGCGGGACGGCAGTCGGGAAAATCCGTGGACGGCAGAGTCAGTTCCGTCCATAATGGCGAGTGAGTACGCCCTTCTGTCGAGAAAGGCCAGTGGTGCGCGTTTTCCTGGCGACCGATCGGCTGGTGCTGCGTCGATTCACCGAAGCGGACGTGGACAACCTCGTGGTGCTGGACGGCGACCCTGAGGTCATGCGTTTTCTCACTGGCGAACCGACGCCGCGAGCGGAGATCGAGGATGACGTCCTGCCCGGGATTCTGCGCGCCTACGACCGAGGACCGGCTGGTCGTTGGGCGGCCGTCGAACGTTCCACCGGGGAGTTCGTGGGCTGGTTCGCCCTGCAACCGCCCGAGGACGGCAGTGTCGCGGAGGTGGAACTCGGCTACCGCCTCAAGGCGTCGGCCTGGGGCCGGGGTTACGCCACCGAGGGGTCGCGCGCCCTGCTCCGGAAGGCGTTCACCGACCTCGGCGCCCGCCGCGTGTGGGCCCAGACCATGGCGGTCAACACCGCTTCCCGCCGCGTCCTGGCGAAAGCGGGCCTGAAACACGTGCGGACCTTCCACCTCCACTTCGACGATCCACTCCCCGGCACCGAGCACGGGGAAGTCGAGTACGAACTACAACGCACCGACTGGACCGACACCGGGCAACCGGCGCACGCCGACCGCTAGGTCCTGTCTCGGAGTACCGGCACACGCCAGCCGCGTCGGATGCGGCCCCTGGCGGCACGGCCGCGACGCCCAAGTACGACACCGGTACGAGCGGCGCCGCGGCCGCACCGCCAGGAACCACCCCGATCACGGCCTGCACGCACCGGTACTTCGAAGCAGGACCTAGTCGCCCATCAGGCAGCCCCGCGAAACCATCGCCTCACCCTGCGGTGCCGTGGGTATGCCGTGGGTATGCGCTGCCGCGGCCGAAGTCGGTGACACCGCCGCGGTTCTCCGCCTGTTCGCGGACACCAGGAGTTGGCGGCTCACCGCCGATCCAGCTTGAGCACGTCCGGTTCAGCTGCGACGGTGCCGCGGTTCAGTCGCAACGCCGTCGGTGCGGCTCAGTTGGGATGGTCCGGTTGCGCCCTGCTGGTTGGGGCAGTGGTTGTGTCGGGGTGGGGTGGTGGTGTCGCTGGTGCAGCGTCAGCCCAATGCCCCCCGCATGTCCAGGGCTGGCTGTGTTGGGCCATTCGCACCATACCGATCCGGCGACAGCCGCGCCGGTCCAGCTGTGACCTCGGCCGGTCCAGCACTGGTGCGCCAGTCCAGCCGCGACTCACCGCTCCGGTTCCAAGCACGCGAATTCCGGCTGTCCTGGGTTCGCGTGTCCCCGGGCAGGGAACCCTCGGGTGGGAAGGCGTCGAGGCTCGCGAAAGTCGAGCGGGTCGAGTCCCGTGCCGCGCGGCACACGCCTGCTTTCCCGCCCTGGACGTTTGCCTGCTCGATCTGCTTCGTTGCGGATAGCGGGCCCGACAACAGCGGTTTGTCGGATCCGACCTCGGCGCGCTCGGTCCGTTGCTTGCCAAGGCGGAGCGTTCGTTGTCCCGTCGGACAGCGGCTCACCGGAGGGTGACTGGTGGGTCTGCTGCGATCCGGTGGAACCCGCGTTGGTCGGTGGGGAAGCGGCCGTGACGCCCCGTCCGGTCCTCGAAACCACAGCAGGCGTGCCCGTGTTGCCGCACCGTGGTTCCCGGGTGCCGGGCTGCGGGGTGACCGCGTGCGGCATGGGAGCCAGGTGGTGGGAGGCGACCCCGGTATTCAATTTGGTCCTGTGCGACCACCATCCAGTGGTCCATAGAGGACTTAGAGGAGGGTCAGCTGCTCTTGGGACACCTCCACTTCCGGGGCTCCCGCGGGCAGGCTGCCGCCTGGCCACCGGTCGTTCTTCTGGACGTCTCGGGTGGCCTTGGGCGCTAGGCCGTGGCGGCGGAGCAAGGGGGCGACGCGGGTTCCCAAAGCTCGGCGATAGCGGATGTCGGCGTTGGTGCCCTTGCCGTATACCCGTCTGTACAAGGGGACCAGCGTGGGGTGTTCGCGGGCGAGCCAGCTGGCGAACCACTCTCGGGCGCCTGGGCGTAAGTGCAGGGGCAGCACTGTCACGCCGGTGGCGCCCGCGGCGGCGATCTCGGCCAGCAGGGCGTCCAACTGCTCCACCGAGTCGGAGAGGCCGGGGAGGACCGGGGCGACGAACACGCCGCAGGACAGGCCCGCGTCGGTGATTCGGCGCACCAGTTCCAGGCGGGCTTGGGGGCTGGCGGTTCCTGGTTCGAGACTGCTTTGGAGCGTCCTGTCGAGCAGGGCGATGGAGACTCCCAGGCCTACCGGGACCTCTGTGCTGACGGCGGACAGCAGCGGAAGGTCTCGGGACAGGACGGTTCCCTTGGTGAGGATGGAGAAGGGGGTGCCGGAGCCCGCCAGGGCCCGGATGATGCCGGGCATCAGGCGGTAGCGGCCCTCGGCGCGTTGGTACGGGTCGGTGTTGGTGCCCATGGCGACGTGCTCGCGGGTCCAGCGCGGCGCGGCGAGTTGCCGGGCGAGCACTTCGGCGGCGTTGACCTTGACCACGATCTGGGTGTCGAAGTCGTGGCCCGCGTCCAAATCGAGGTAGGTGTGGGATTTTCGGGCGAAGCAGTTGTGGCTCACGACACCGTTGGCGATGAAGTCGCCGGTGCCGGTGGTGATGTCGAACAGCGGCAGGTCCAGGCCCAGCGGCTCGATCGACGCGACGCCGAGGCGGGCGCCGGACTTGATGGCGGCGCCGTCGATGGCGCGCTTGGCGGTGACCGCGGGCGCGACCAGGTGGAACAGCCGCAGGTGCTCGGTGAGGCCGCCGTCGACCCGGACGCAGCGTTTGCCGCCGGGGGCGCGGCGGGACTCGATGGCATGGTGGAAACCGAAGGCGGCCAACGCCTCGACCACCGCGTCGAGGGTGCGGGGGCCCAGGTTCGGCAGGCGCAGGATGCGGTGCGAGAACGTGCCGTCGGTGTCGAAGACGCCCGCCAGCAGGCCCTTGCGCCACTCGTCGGTCGGGGCGGCGGGCCACTCGACGGGGAGGTGCACCGCGAGGTCGCCTTCCAGGTACTCCGCGACCCGGGCGCCCACCTCCGGGGCGGGCGGTGGGCCGCCGTCGCCGCGGGCCACGCCGCACAGGTAGCCCCGGCGGTAGTCGACGGTGTCCTTCGGCGGCGCGGCGAACGGGCCGGTGCCCATCAGCTTGTTGCCCGCGGTGAGGTGCGGGCGGCGGGCGGGGCCCGACATGGCGCCTGCCACGTGCTTCCACCCGCGTTCGGTGAGGAACCGGTGGTCGCCGCTGGCGATGAGCTGTGTGCCGCCCGCCAAGGTGACCCGGTAGGCGGGCTTCACCGTGGACCAGTGGTCGAGCACCTCCGTGGGCACATAGTGCCGGTAGTTCCCCCGGCGCTCGGTGCCGTAGACCCTGTCGCCGACCCGTAGCTCCGCCAACGGTTTCGTGCTGCCGTCGGCCATCAGGATCGGCGTGTCGCCGTGCAGGCAGTAGCTGCACGCGTGCGAACACCCGCGGTACGGGTTCACCGTCCACCCGAAGGGCATCGGCGAACTCCCGGGCACCTTGTTCAGCACCGATTTCGCCAGGACCTCGTGGAAGACGATCCCGGCGAACTCCGGCGTCCGCACGCTGCGCACCAGACCGGGCAAGCCAGGCAGTGCCTGCTCGCCGGTCTCAGCCGCGGGGCGCCTGTCCACCCGCTGTCCATCCCATCGCACACGACCAGTCGAACACATGTTCGACTGGCGTGCAACCGGTTCGGCCACGGCTTGCGACGAACGGCCGAGCGACGAGACGAACGGCGTTTCGTAGGCTCAGGCGACATCGGACGAAGGGCGACACCGTGGCGCTGGATCAGGTTCTCGACCCGCTGCGGGCGACCGCCTTCACCCTGCTCGGGGCGCCGACGTCGCGGATGGAGGTGATCGGGTTCCTCACCGGGGCGCTGTGCGTGTGGCTGGTTGCTCGGCAGAACCCGTGGAACTGGCCGATCGGGATCGTGAACAACGGGGCGTTCTTCGCGCTGTTCATCACCGCGGGCATCTACGCCGACGCATGGCTGCAGACGGTGTACCTCGCGCTCGCCGTGTACGGCTGGTGGGCGTGGCTGCGCGGCGGCGAACGGCGCGGCGGCGAAGGGCACAGCGCTCTCGCGGTCTCGCGAACCACCGCGCGGCAATGGCGGGTGCTGGCCGGGATCGGAATCGCGGGCACCCTCGCGCTCACGTGGCTCCTCGCGGCGGCCACCGACTCCACGGTGCCGTTCCCGGACGCGGTGACCACTGTGTTGTCTCTCTTGGCCACCTGGGGCCAGGCGCGCAAGAAGGTCGAGTGCTGGTGGTTGTGGATCGCCGCCGACCTGATCTATGTGCCGCTCTACGCGTACAAGGACCTGTGGCTTACCGCGATCCTCTATGTCGGCTTCATGGCGCTGTGCGCGCTGGGTCTTCGCGCCTGGTGGGCCGACCTGCGCACCCCGGCCCTGGCCGCGGCGTGAGATTCCGGCACGCCCTCGTGCTGGGCAAGTTCTACCCGCCGCACGCGGGCCACCACCACTTGGTGCGGACGGCCGCCGGGGAGTCCGAGCGGACCACGGTCGCCGTCCTCGGGTCCAGTGTGGAGTCGCTGAGCATCGCCGACCGGGTGCGGTGGCTCAGCGCGGAACACGCCGCAGACGCGGGCGTCGCCGTGCTCGGCGACCTCGACGACCACCCGGTCGACTACCGCGACGACGCGGTGTGGGACCTGCACATGGGCGTGATCCGGTCCGTGCTCGCCCGGCGCGCCATCGCCGAGGGCGACCCGGCGGGCGCCGTGGTCGACGCGGTGTTCACCAGCGAGTCCTACGGGCAGGAGTTAGCGGCACGGCTCGGCGCTAAGCACGTCGCGGTAGACCCTGACCGCGAGCGTTATCCCGTCTCCGGCACTGCGGTGCGCGCCGACCCGTTCGCCCACTGGCACAGGCTGGCCCGGCCGACCCGGCGGGGCCTCGCCGCGCGGGTCGTCGTCATCGGGGCCGAGTCGACCGGCACGACCACGCTGTCACGGGCGCTCGCCGCGCACTACGGGGCGCCCTGGGTGCCCGAGCACGGCAGGCTGCACACCGAGGAGAAGCTGGCCGCCGCGCGAGCCATCGCGCGGGTGGCTGGCTGCCCGCCGCCCGCGCCGGAAGATCTGGTGTGGACGCTCGGTGACTTCGCCGACATTGCGGCCCGCCAGGACGCCGCCGAGGACGCGGCGGCGGGCGAGACGCCGATCTTGGTGTGCGACAACGACTCCTGGGCGGCGACCGTCTGGTGCGAGCGGTACCTCGGCCGCCCGCACGGCGACTTCACCAGCGGTGGAAAGCCCGCGCTGTACCTGCTGACCGATCACGTCGGGGTCCCGTTCCACCAGGACGGCTGGCGCGACGGCGAGCACCTGCGGCCGTGGATGACCGCCCGGTTCGTCCGCGGCCTGCGGGCGCGGGGCGTGCCGTGGACACTGCTTACCGGCTCTCCCGAGCACCGCCTGCGCCGCGCGATCCGGGCGTGTGAGGAAACCTTAAGAGCGCACTTCCGCTACGCCGATCCACTGTGACCGGATCGGCTGACAGGATGGCGTGGTGGATGACTGGGAGACCCGGCCGATCCCCCGGGTGACCGGCGGACGGCACGCCAAGGACGACGCGCTCCCCACCGGGCACGGCCACGGCCACGGCCACCACCACGGCCCGGCGCGACCGGTGTCCCAGCCGGTGCGCAGGCTGCTGGCCCTCCTGCTCGCCCCCTTCGCCCTGGCCGCGGTGGTCGGCGTCGTGCTGCTGTTCCCGACCGGCGACACCACCAGCGCGGCGGCGGGCCAGCAGGCCGTGCTCGGCACGATCACCACCGCGGCGGCGGGCCCGTGCGGCGTGGGTGAGACCGAGGGCGACCAGTGCCTCATCGTGACCGTGGAGATGACCGACGGCGCCGCCGCTGGCAGCGACATCCGCACGACCGTCCCGCTGGAGCCGAGCACGCCGCGCTTCGCCGTGGGCGACGAGGTGGTGCTCGGCTACAGCGGCGGCGACCCGCTCAGCGGCGGCTCGTACCAGATCGTCGACTTCCAGCGGGGGATGCCGCTCGCGGTCCTCGCGGGGCTGTTCGCGGTCGCGGTGCTGGTGCTGGGCCGGTGGCAGGGCCTCAAGGCGCTGGTGGCGCTGGGGCTGAGCTTCGCGGTGCTGCTGCTGTTCGTCCTGCCCGCGATCCTGGGCGGGGAGAACCCGCTGCTGGTGGCGATCGCCGCCGCGGGCGTGATCATGTTCGGGGTGCTCTACCTGACGCACGGTTTCTCCGCCCGCACGTCCACCGCGGTCTTGGGCACGATGGTCAGCCTGGGCCTGATCGGCGTGCTGAGCGCCCTGTTCAGCGCCGCGGCCCGGCTGACCGGCCTGGACGACCAGACCGCGACGCTGGTCGGCTCGCTCGGCCACGGCATCGACACCCGAGGGCTGCTGCTGGCCGGGATCGTGATCGGCGCGCTCGGCGTCCTTGACGACGTCACGGTGACCCAGACGAGCGCGGTGTGGGAACTGCGGGCGGCGAACCCGGCGCTGGGCTGGCGGCGGCTGTACGCGGCCGGGGTGCGGATCGGCCGCGACCACGTGTCCTCGGCGGTGAACACGCTGGTCATGGCCTACGCGGGCGCGGCACTGCCGGTGCTGCTGTACTCGTCGCTGTCCGATGTCGGGTTGGGCACGATCTTGCAGCAGCAGAGCATCGCCCAGGAGATCGTGCGGACCCTGGTGGGCAGCATCGGCCTGGTGGCCGCGGTCCCGGTGACCACGGCCGTGGCCGCGCTCGTGGCCGTGCGCGAGCCGGTGCTCGACGACGCGCTGGAGTGAGCGGTGTCGCTCAGTCCAGCGAGGCCACGAACCGGGTCACCGCGTCGGCTTTGAGTCGCTGCGCGAGCCGCCCGCCCGGCGCGACCGAGGCGAGCCGGAACAGCGGCCGGTCGGGCGCCGCCTCGCCCTTGGCCTCCGCCCGCAGCTGGGCGACCAGCAGCTGGGAGAACACCAGGCCGGAGGTGTTCTCGCTGCTCGCGAGCGTGTCGGCCAGCTTGCGCAGCACCAGGATGCCCAGCTCGCGGCCGCCGGTGCCGGAGTACACCGCGAGCGAGAGGTTGATCGTCGTGCGGCCCCGCGCGACCAGCAGGCCGATCGTCCGGACGCCGCGCACGTCGGTGACCAGCAGTTCGAGGCGGTCCGCGTGGCGCAGGTCCACGGCCTTGCTGCCGATGGTGCGGGCCACCACGCTGCTGCCCTCCAGCCACAGCTTGCGCCTGCCTGAGGCCCAGGCCAGCAGCATCAGCACGCCCGCGACGACCGCGGCGGTGACCACGCCCGGCCACCGGCCCGCGATCAGGCCGACGATGCCGCCGAGGGCGGCGCCGAACACCAGCGCCACGCCCGCGGACACGCAGCCTCGGCGTCGGGTGACCGGCTCGGCCAGGGTCAGCGGTATGCGCTCGGGAAGGGTGTCCTCGGTCATGCTCAGATGCCCCGGCCCCGACCGCGGTGCTCCGCGGCCGGATCGGAGAGGTCGACCAAGCCGGTGAGGAACGGGTTGCTCACCCGTTCCCGGCCGATGGTGGTCGTCGGGCCGTGGCCGGGGAGGACGACCGTCTCGTCGTCGAGTTCGAGCACCTTGCGCAGCGACTCGGTCATCATCGCCATCGAGCCGCCGGGCAGGTCGGTGCGGCCGATCGAGCCCGCGAACAGCGTGTCGCCGGAGAACAGCAGCTGGCCGCCCTCGTCGGTGGCGTGCCGGAAGCTGACCGAGCCCAAAGTGTGGCCGGGCGTGTGGTCGACGGTCATCTTCAACCCGGCGAGATCCAGCTCCGCGCCGTCGGTCATCTCGCGGACCTCCTGGGGCTCGCGCAGCTGCAGACCGCCGAAGAACTGGGCGGACTCGCGGCTCAGGCCGCGCAGCGGGTCGCTGAGCATGTAGCGGTCCTCGGGGTGGATCCACGCGGGCACGTCGTTGCCGTCGCAGACCGGGGTCACGGAATAGATGTGGTCGAGGTGGCCGTGCGTGAGGATCACCGCGACCGGCGACAGCCGGTGTTCGCGCAACGCCTCCGCGATCGGCTCCTCGGCGTCCTGGCCAGGGTCGACGATCACGCATTGCTCCCCGGCGCCTGGGGCGATCAGGAAGCAGTTGGCCTGGAAGGCCCCAGTCGGGAAGCCGACGACAAGCACGGGTGAACCTCCGGTCGGCGGGTTTTCTTTGCCGGTTCTCAGCCTAGTGGCCGGTACCACCACACGGTTCTTACCGGGGTCCCCCATAGACTGCGCGCCAGCCAGCAACAGGTCAGGTCAGGGAGGGTGCCAGGTGCCGAGCAACGAGCAGCGCCGGGAAGCGGCCAAGCGCAAGCTGGAACGCCAGCTCGCGAACAGGGCCGAGCGCGCCCGCAAGCGCCGGATCATCGGCGTGGTGAGCACGGTCGTCGGCGTCGTGGCGGTGGTCGGCCTGGTCTACTGGTTGGCGAACATCGGCGACGACCCGATGGCGAGCCCCGCAGCCCAGACGAGCCAGCCGAACACGTCCCCCGAAACTCCGGCGACCATCCCGACCGATCTCGCCGCAGCCCCAAAACGGCCAACTCCGCTGCCCGCTGAGGTGAACTGCGAGTATCCTGCTGACTCAGGCAAACCAGCCTCGAAGCCCGTGCAGGCCCCGCCCTCGGCGAGCATCTCCGCTGAGGGCACTGTCGACGCAACCATCGCCACCTCGGCAGGTAACGTAAAGGTGACGCTCGACCGCGCACTCGCCCCATGCACGGTCAACAGCTTCCTTAGCCTGGCCAAGCAGGGCTACTTCAACGACACCACCTGCCACCGCATGACCACAACAGAGAGCCTGCAGGTTCTTCAATGCGGCGACCCGACGGCCACCGGCAGCGGCGGCCCGGGTTACACCTTTGATGACGAAGTCTTCCCCGAACTCAAGTACGGGCGCGGCATCCTGGCCATGGCCAACGCGGGCAAGAATCCGGCGACGAACAAGGGCACCAACGGCAGCCAGTTCTTCATCGTCTACGGCAACGCCGAACTGCCGCCTGACTACTCAGCGTTCGGTACGATCTCGGCCGAAGACCTACAGGTCGTCGACTCGATCGCGAAAGCAGGTCATGACGGCTCCATGAATCCCTCTCCCGGAGGAGGCAAGCCGGTGAGGCCAGTAGTGATCACAGATGTCGCTGTGGCCAGCTAGATTCTGTGCCGTTGATTCGCAGTGGGACTCAGCGTGACGTCGAGATGGTGAACAGAAACTTGGCCCGCAATGGAGAACGCTCACCCAACCAAGTTGGCATAACGTGCGGTAAGTCACACGACGTGTGAGTGGTGGTGTAACCACCTGGGAGGGGACGCGCGGAGGTGAACCTTCACTTGCCCGCGCTCGTCTTCACGCATTGCGATCGATCCCACATGTAACGCGCATGACAAACATGCTGTTTCCATGCTATAAAGTATCAGTAGTCCGCGTTTGCAATTGACGTATGGGGGATTATTTATGAAGCCTTTTCATTCGGCTGGCGCTGTAGTTATTCTCACGTCTGCGATACTGGCAACCTCTGGAGCGACTTCAAGTGCACAGAGCATGAGCACAACGACGCATTTCGGAATGACCACCGCGCAGGGGACATTCGTCTGCTCGGCCACGTTGAACAATCCGCACTACTCGCGGGGAGCCGCAAGCGTTATCTTCAAGACCCGTATCGCCTGTGAGGGCGATACCCCACCCATTCAGATGCGGATTTTTGGGCGTCTCGGTTCTGTCTCAGGCGGTAGCCCGGGTAACCCTGCGGCGGGCCCGACGGTTCCCAGGGCATCCTCGGACCAGACCCAAACTATTCCCATGGGCGGGAGTGCTACCTATTACACACCGGTCGTCGGTGGTACGAAGGTTCGTGGATCAGCAACCTACCAGGGTGACATCGACGGTCAGGTCGTTGGTCCTCCCGGTGCGATCGGCAGCGGTCCCAACCCGGTGAGCAGCAACCGGGTGTATGTGGTTGATCCCGGCTAGCCAGTGTGGAGTTGAGATGTTCGACATGACGCATGGCGAAAAGCAGTGGACGCCCGACAGGCAGACAGTCCTGTGGGCGATCAGCGTCATGGACGAGCGCCGAATCAGCGACACAGTGCGAAGTGAGTTCCAGGATCGTCGTGAGGAGCTCGCTGAGAGTTCAGCAGAGTACTGGGAACTGATCACCGGTATTACTGTCGAGCACATCACGTTCGACCTAGTCGAACAAGCGAAAAAGTGGGGAACCGATTTCTCATCGGTCGACTGGGGACCCCCTAACGACCGATGAGTACAACAATCGGAACATGACGTACCACGAGCGACGGCCGTCTGAGCGGTTCCAGACGGCCGTCGCTCGTGGGTTGGTCTGGCAAGATCGACCGTGGACCCCCGCCGACGCCTCTGTGGACGTGATTCGGCCTCGCCTCACTTGGGCGGCGAACCCTGAGCGTCCTGCCGTTCGGAGACTCGACCGACCAAGGCAAGGACGGCCCGGGGTACACGTGCCTACGGTCCCCACACACCACCGCGCCGCGTCTGTGACGATTCAACAAGCCGCTGTCAGCCCTGCCTAGCCGGTTCTTCGGCACAAGTGAGGTATGACCGAAGCCAGGTGTCGGCTGACTTGGGTTCGGCGCTGCCGTGCGAGTTCAAACGGTTGCCTTGTGGCGGCGGCGTTCAGTTTCGTCGCTACTTGGTCGCGGCGCCCGCATCTGGTCGGCGGGGGTGGGTGCGGCTGCGTGCCGGTGTGTTCGGGGAGCTACGCCTGTCTCTTGCGCGGGTCGCGGGTGTGCGCGAGCAAGCGTGCGGTCAAGGGCTACGGCTTGCGGGTGGTAGCTGGTGAGGACGCTGTCGCCTGCCCGGTTGTTCCAGAGTGAATCTGATGCTTGATCTGGTTAGCCCGCTCCCGGTGGAGGTGGCGGGGGTGCGCAAGGAGATCAGCCGGGTCTACACGGCCGTGGACGAACCTGGGCGGGTGATCCGGGCTGGGACACTGGGGGCGTGACTTATCGCGAGCGGCGGGTGCCGGGGGCGGGTCTCGCCTGTGTGTGGTCGCGGGAGTACTCGGGGACTGGTGAGAGCCGGATCGTGCCTGATGCCTGCGTGGATGTCATCTGGCATCGGGAGAGCGGGCGGCTGTGGGTGGCTGGGCCGGACACCGGGCCGCAGGTGCACGTGAGTGAGCCGGGGATGCTGGTGGGGCTGCGCTTTCGGCCTGGGGACACCGCGCTGGGGGTGCCCGCGGACGCTCTGCGGGACGCGCGGGTGGCGTTGGCTGACCTGTGGCCGCGGGCCGCGGAGTTGGGGGAGCGGTTGGCGTCGGCTTCCGATGTGGTGGCGGCGCAGGAAGTTCTGGTGGCTGCTCTGCCTGCCGCTCCTGATCCGGTTGTCGCGGTGATTCGCGGGTTGGCGGCCGAGGGGGGCAGTGTGCGGGGGATCGCCGATGCGTTGGGAATGAGTGAGCGGCAGCTGCGCCGGCGGGCTCGGGCGGCGTTCGGGTATGGGCCGAAGATGCTGCATCGGGTGTTGCGGTTTCAGCGGGCGTTGGGGTTGGCGCGGGCGGGGGTGGCGTTTGGGGATGTCGCTTATGCGGCTGGGTACGCGGATCAGGCGCATCTTGCTCGGGAGGTTCGGGGGCTTGCTGGGGTGCCGTTGGGGGATGTGGTTCGTGGGTGAGTCGGTTGGGTGGGTTGGCTCGATGGGGTGGAGTGGTTTCTTCGGGGCCCCTACGAAGGAAGATCCCGTCGTGGGAAAGACGGGTGGGGAGCCTTCGGCCCCACGACCACGGCAAGTTTAGGGATCTTCCTTCACCCCCAAAGAAACCACTCCACCCCATCGAGCACTGGGCGGGCCTCGGTTCGGCTTTGTGGGGGGCGGGTGCTCCCTCTCGCACCCATCGAGCACTGGGCAGGCGTCGGCTTGCTTTGTAGGGGGCTGATTGCTGCTCTGTCCCGCCGCCAGGAGCCTGGCAGCAGCGGTGTGGCCTGGCAGGAGGGTGGGCTGTCCTCGGGCGCGGCCTGTTAGGGGGCGGTGCCTTCCTCTCCCGCACCCGTTGAGCACTGGGCAGGCGTTGGTGCCGCTGGCAGGGGGCGGGTTTGCTGTCCTGTCCGCTCGCTCCCGACAAGCGCTTGGCAGGGGCGGGCTTGGTTGGCAGGTGGTGGGGGCTGTGCTGGGGAGGTCGAGGCGGGACTTGTCGCAGTGGTAACGCGGGAGTGTGGTTGGCGAGGTGGAGGGCAGCGGGTAGGGCCTTCTAGGTTATGTGAGTTCTCTAGGCATAGCCAAAGCCGCCCTTTGCGAGGGGGTCGCAAAGGGCGGCTTTGGTGGTGACTCAGGGCGTTGTGATTAGCCGCGTTCGGCGGTGTTGTGCCTGCGGTCGCCTTCGCGCCAGCCTCGGGGGGCTGCCGCGGCGCGGCGGGTGGCGCGGTTGCCGGTGTCGCGGGTGTGGTGGGTGTCGCGGCCGCGGGGGGCGCCGTCGCGGGCGGGTTCGCGGTGGGAGTCGCGGCGGTCGTCGCGGGGGTGGGCCTCGCGGGCGGGGCGGCCCTCGGAGCTGTCGCGGCCGGTGCGGCGGCGGAAGTCGCCACCGCCGCGGCGTGGGGTGTGGCCGCCGCGGGGGCCGCCGCGCTGCGGGCGGACCGGGGGAGCCTTCTCGATGACCGGTTCGCCGCTGGGGATGCGGGCGCCGGTGATGCGGATCAGGTCCGCGTCACCCGGGCGCACGCGGGTGTGCTCCGGCTTGACGCCCGCCTTGTCGGTCAGGCGGACGACGCTGCGGCGCTGGTCGTGGGTGACGACCGTGACCACGGTGCCCGCCTCGCCCGCGCGCGCCGTGCGGCCCGCGCGGTGCAGGTAGTCCTTGGAGTCCGCGGGCGGGTCGACGTGCACGACCAGGCTCACGCCGTCGACGTGGATGCCGCGGGCCGCGACGTCGGTGGCCACGAGCACCGGCATGTCGCCGTCGCGGAACTGGCTGAGCACCCGGTTGCGGGCGCCCTGGGTCTTGCCGCCGTGCAGCGCCCCGGCCCGCACGCCCACCGACCGCAGCTTGTCGGTCAGGCGGTCGACGTGGTGCTTGGTGCGCACGAACATGATCGTGCGGCCCTCGCGGGCGGCCATCTCGGTGATGACGTCGGCCTTGTCCTGCTTGGACACCAACAGCAGGTGGTGCTCCATTGTGGACACACTGGCGGTCGCGATGTCCACCGAGTGGGTGACCGGGTTGGTGAGGTAGCGCTTGACGAGCTGGTCGACGTCACCGTCCAGAGTGGCCGAGAACAGCAGCACCTGGCCGGTCGGGTCGGTGAGGTCGAGGATTTCCCGCACCTGCGGCAGGAAGCCCATGTCGGCCATCTGGTCGGCCTCGTCGATCGCGGTGAACCGCACGTCGTGCAGCACGCAGGTGCCCTGGCGGACGTGGTCCGAGAGCCTGCCCGGGGTGGCGATCAGCAGGTCGACGCCGCGCTTGAGGGCCTCGGCCTGACGCGGGAAGGACATGCCGCCGACGGCGGTGCGGCACCACAGGCCCAGCGACTTCGCCAGCGGGGTGAGCGCGTCGCTCACCTGCAGGGCCAGTTCGCGGGTGGGCACCAGGATCAGCCCGCGCGGCCGCAGCGAGCGCGCCTCGCCGCCGTCCAGACGCGACAGCAGCGCCAGTCCGAACGCGAGGGTCTTGCCGGAGCCGGTCTGCGCGCGGCCCAAGACGTCGCGGCCCGCGAGCGCGTCGGGCAGGGTGGCGGCCTGGATCGGGAACGGCGAGTTGATGCCCGCGGCGGCGAGCGCGGTCAGCAGCGGCTTGGGCAGGCCGAGGTCGGCGAAGGTGACGCCGCCGTCGGTGTCCGCGGCGGCCTTGGCGGCCTGGCGGTGCCGGGGCTTGCGCTCAGCGGCGGTGTTCAGCGCGTCGGTGTTCGGCGCGGTGTCGATCGAGATCGTGTCGCTCAAGATCGTGTCGTTCAGGGTGGTGGCGTCGTTCATGGGCAGGGCAGAGTTCTGCACGGGGTCCTCTCCGGACGTGGCACGTCTCGGGAGGCTCCGCCCTCTTCTCAGGAGGCCGGCAGGCATTCACACGGACGAGCCCGGCGCGTTTCGCACGCCGTTTGGTGGGTGTGGCACCGCAGCCATCCGATGTCCTTGGGCGACGCCGGCGGGGAACGGCTCACGCGCCGCTCACGATGCTTCTTAATCGTACCCGACCATGGCCTGGGACCTCGCATCGCGGGACCAGTATCACGTTCTGGCCTGGTGGGGGCGGTCGCGAAACCGCCCCCACCAGCGGTTCAGTCCAATCCGGCTGTGGTCAACAGGTGCGCGGTGAGCGCGCCGGGGTCGGCCACGTCCTCGGGCAGGCCGCGGGCCCGGAACCAGCCCGCGATGTTGGCGACGTCGCGGGCCAGGAACTCGCGCCCGGCCGGATTGGCGATCAGGTCGACCACCTGCGGCAGGTCGATCAGCATCAGGTGGCCGTCGTGGACGAGGGTGTTGTATGCGGACAGGTCGCCGTGGGTCAGGCCCTCGATGGCGAACAGCTCCAGCGCGGCGACCAGCTGCTCCCACAGCTCCCGCAGCTCGTCGGGCTCCGGCCGGACCTGGGCCAGCCGGGGCGCGCCGTGCCGCTCGGCGTCGCAGAGGAACTCCAGCAGCAGCTCCGTGCCGTCGCGCTGGACCGGGTAGGGCACCGGGGCGCCGATCGTCCACAGCCGCGACAGCGCGGCGAACTCCGCGACCGCCCACTGCTCGGCGATCAGGTTGCGGCCGAAGGAACTGCGGTTGGCAATCGCCCGCGTCTCCCGGGACCGGCGCATCCGCCTGCCCTCCAGGTAGCCCGCGTCCCGGTGGAAGAGGCGGTGTTCGCCGCCGCGGTAACGCTTGGCGGCCAGCAGACAGCCCGCGCCGCCGGGCACGGCGCGCTCGATGACGAACACGTCGGCTTCCTTGCCGGTCTTGAGCACGCCCAGCTCGGTGTCGGCCGCGGCCAGGTCGGTGACCAGCCAGGACGGGCGCGGGTGCGGGCCCTGGTCGGCGTCGCCCCAGGTGGACCAGCGGTCGGCGCCGTCGGGCAGTTCCTGGGCCGCGGTGTAGGCGTCGTCGCGGACCCGGGCGAGGCGGACGCGCTCAGCCTCGGTGAGCCGCCCGGACCGCTGCGGCTGCGGGTCGTCGTCGGCCCGGCGGCGGCGCATCCGGCCGCGCGGCAGGTCGTAGTCGTCGGCAGCGGAGTAGTCGGACGAGTCGTCGTCGAAGGTGCTGTCGGAAGTGCTGAGGTCGAACTTGTGCTCGCGCACTGGGTGGGACTCCTTGAAGCGAGAAGGTGGCCCCACCGCGCGAGCTAGCGGAGTGAGGCGGGTGGACGGGTCGGCGCCACGGCCGCAACGACAGTCATCACCACGGGGCACCTCCTCAGGTCCACCGGCATTCCCACCGGCACTCGGGCATCAGCGTGCCCGGCTGCCAAGCCGGGCGCAATCGAATTAATCAGGGCGCCACGACCAGGTCCAGCGCGCGCTTGCCGGTGGGCTCCAGCCGCATCCCGTTGGCCTTGGCGACCGAGATCAGCGTGCGCACCGTCCCCGGCTCGCGCGGGGCGGTCGCCAGGGCGGCGGCGAGCCTGCCCTTGTGCGCCTTGTTGAAGTGGCTGACGGCTTTGCGGCGGCCCCCGGCGTCCTCGGTCACGACCCGGACGGTGACCGCGTGCGGGATCGCGGCGAGGTTGGCGTAGGCGCCCGACCGCAGGTCGACCACCAGGTCGTCCACAGTGGACAGTGTCTTCTCCAGGCCGGTTCGCCACAGGCCGCGCAGGCCGCCGAGTGCGGGCAGCACCGTGCCGCCGGAGAGCCGGTAGGCCGGGATCGGGTCGCCTGCGCGGACCACGCCGAACAGCGCCGAGGCCACCGCCAGCCGCTTGTCCGCGCGCGCCCGCTGCGCCTTGGTGAACCCGGCGACGCCGAGCGCGTCGTAGAGGACCCCGGTGTAGCGCTCGACGGCGGGCCGGGTGGGGGAGCGCCACAGTTCGGCGTTGCGCTCGACCTCGTCGATCTGCCGCTCGGACAGGTCGAGCGCGGCCAGGCTCGCGGACACGTCCGCGGCCAGGTCGACCAGCGCGGCGGCGATCCGCTCGCGCACCGGGGTCAACTCGGGGAACGACAGCGCGGCCAGGTCGAGCGCGGCGCCCGAGCCGCCCTCGCTCTTGGTCTCCGACGGGGGAAGCAGCACGAGCACCCGCCGAGCGTAGAGAAAACCGGTCGAACCGCCCGCGTCGGGTGACTACCGTCGGGTGACGTGGATCTTCTGACTTGGCGCCCGCTGGCGGCGGGTGACGCGACGGCCTGGGTGGCGCTCAAGACGGCGGCCGACGCCGTCGACCGAACCGGCGACCACGCCGACGCCGCCGAGTTCGCCCGGTTCATCGAGAGCCCCGGCTTCGACCCGGCCACCGGCAGCCTGGCCGCGTTCGACGGCGACGAGATGGCTGCTTACGGGCTGTTGTGGATCTGGCCCGGCGCGGTGTCGGTGAACCGGGTGCGCTTCCTCGCAGGCGTGGCGCCCCGGTATCGCGGGCGCGGCCTCGGCCGCGAACTGGTGGCCCGGATGACCGACATCGCCCGTGCCCAGCACACCGCCCGGTACCCGGGCCTTTCCCTCGAATTGCAGTCGGTCGCGTACGAGGGCAACGCGGGCCACGCCGCCCTGTTGGACAAGGCCGGGTTCTCCGCCTCGCGCTGGTTCCACGACATGCGCGTCGACCTCACTGCGGCGCCCAGCCTGCCACCCTTGCCCGACGGCCTGGTCTACGAGCGCTATAGCCCCGAGTTCGACGAGCGGTGGCGGCGGCTGCGCGACCACAGCTTCGCCGACCACTGGGGCTCGGCCGACGTCGACGCGGCGTTCTGGCGGGCGCACTACACCGGGGCCGCCACCTTCAGTTCCGAGCACAGCGCCCACCTCCGCGACCCGGCGACCGGGGAACCGGCCGCGTTCGTCCTCGCCCACCGGTACCCGGCCGACCCCCGCGACCTGTGGATAGGCGACGTCGGCACCCACCGCGACTGGCGCGGCAAGGGCGCGGCGGCCGCCCTCCTGACCAGGGTCCTCCACGACGCCCGCGCGGCGGGCTTCGCCACCTCCGGCCTCGCCGTCGACGCCGACAACCCCACGGGCGCTTACCGGGTCTACGAACGCGTGGGCTACCGGATGGTCAAGAAGTGGACGGCTTACCTGCTTCCGGTCGAGGGAACCGGGTGACACCGGGACGCGCGACGACCAACCGGAACCCGCCAAGCCTGCGAACGGCCACCGGTTCGTGCCGTGCGTGGGGGAGCGGCCGTCCGGATGATCAGGCGGCCGTCCGCTGGCAGGGTGTGCGACACGGCGATCGGGAGTAGGTCAGAGGGCTAAGCCGCTGGCAGTCGGCCCGACGTCGCCCGGTCGGGACAGGGCGGCACCCGAGGCGCGTCCTCGACCGCCGGACAAGCCCCCGCAACCGTGCGGTTTCAGTGAAATTGTGGGTTAGCTGGTGGCTGGCTCCTGGTGGGTGGTTGGCAGGGTGTCAGTAAGTTGCCTGTGAGACAGGACAGGTGGGGGTGGGACCGCCGCGGGCGGCGGCGGTCCCGGGAGCCGCGTCCGGGGAAGCGGGTCGCGGCTCAGCCGTTGGACGAGCCCACGCAGAACTCGTTGCCCTCCGGGTCGGCGAGGACGGTCCAGGTCAGGCCGGGGATCGTCTGCACGTCGAGTTCGGCCGCGCCCAGGGCGACAAGGCGGGCGACCTCGGCGGGGCGGTCCTCGGTGTGGAAGTCCAGGTGGACCCGGTTCTTGCCTAATCGCTTCTCCGGCACGCGTTGCAAGCCCACATACAGGGAATCGCCGAAGGTCATGCCGGGCAGGCCGAGGAACAGGAACTCGCCCTCGTAGTCGGCGACCACCTCGTAGCCGAGCGCCTTGGTCCAGAACTCCGCGAGCGCCCGCGGATTCTCGCAGTCGATGGTCACACCGCCGATGCCGATCGTCATGGCGGCGACGCTAGCCCCGCCCACCGACAGTTTCGGCCAGGATGGGCGGGTGCGCACCATCGACTGGCGGGACGACCACGTCGTCATCATCGACCAGACCCGGCTCCCTGACGTCCTCGTCTCCCTGCACCTGCACACCGTCGACGATCTGGTCGACGCGATCCGGCGGCTGGCCGTGCGGGGCGCGCCAGCGCTCGGTGTGGCCGGGGCGCTGGGGGTCGCGCTGGCCGCGCTGTCCACATCGGACCCGGCCGAGGTCCGGGCGCTCGCCGCCCGGGTCAGGGCGGCGCGGCCGACGGCGGTCAACCTCGCCTGGGGGGTCGACCGGGTGCTGGCACTGCTCGACCACGGGGCCGCGGCCGTCGTCGCGGAGGCGGTGACCGTGCTCGAAGACGACGTCCGGCTCAACCGCGCCCTCGG
Source organism: Actinokineospora iranica (assembly GCF_900101685.1). Classification (GTDB taxonomy): domain Bacteria; phylum Actinomycetota; class Actinomycetes; order Mycobacteriales; family Pseudonocardiaceae; genus Actinokineospora; species Actinokineospora iranica. The sequence goes on along the minus strand of NZ_FMZZ01000001.1, from coordinate 1,041,195 downwards.
CCACCGCGGCGCCGACTGGCTGCAGGCTCGCGTGCCCGGCCCGATCAACGCCCACACCCATTGCAACGCGGGGGCGCTCGCCTGCGTCGAGTGGGGGACCGCGCTCGGCGTTCTCCGCGCGCTGCATGAACGCGACGCCCTCGGGCACGTCTACGCCGACGAGACCCGGCCGCTGCTGCAAGGCGCGCGGATCACCGCGTGGGAGCTGGCCCGGCTCGGCGTCGCGCACACCCTGGTCGTGGATTCGGCAGGCCCGTCGGTGATCGCCAACGGGCTGGTGCACGCGGTCGTGGTCGGCGCAGACCGCATCGCGGCCAACGGCGACGTGGTCAACAAGATCGGCACCTATCCGCTGGCGCTGGCCGCGGCGCGCGCGGGCATCCCGTTCGTCGTGGCCGCGCCCGAGTCGACCGTCGACCTGGCCACCCCGTCCGGCGCGGCGATCCCGATCGAGATCCGCGCCGCCGACGAGGTCACCGGGTTCGGCGGCGCCCGCACCGCGCCGGAGGGGACGGGCGCGCTGAACTACGCCTTCGACGTGACCCCGGCCGACCTGGTCACCGCCATCGTCACCGAGGCCCGCGTGGTCGAACCCGCGGCGGGCGGCGCCATCTAACCCGGATGCGCAGGCGCGACGCCGGTCACTACCCTCTACGGGCACGTGGTTCGCAACCACAGACTCTGGTCTAGAACCAGCCATCCGCGAGGAGCTACACCGTGATCACCAGGATGTCGTCGCTGTTCCTGCGCACCCTGCGCGAGGACCCGGCGGACGCCGAGGTGCCCAGCCACAAGCTGCTGGTGCGCGCCGGGTACGTCCGCCGAGTCGCTCCGGGCGGCTACACCTGGCTCCCGCTCGGCCTGCGCGTGCTGCGCAAGATCGAGCAGGTCGTCCGCGAGGAGATGGACGCGATGGGCGGGCAGGAGATCCAGTTCCCCGCCCTGCTGCCCCGCGAGCCCTACGAGGCGACGAACCGGTGGACCGAGTACGGCCCCAACCTGTTCCGCCTCAAGGACCGCAAGGGCGCCGACTACCTGCTCGGCCCCACCCACGAGGAGCTGTTCACCCTGACGGTGAAGGGCGAGTACACCTCGTACAAGGACTACCCGGTCGTGCTCTACCAGGTCCAGACCAAGTACCGCGACGAGGCGCGCCCGCGCGCGGGCATCCTGCGCGGCCGCGAGTTCCTGATGAAGGACTCGTACTCGTTCGACCTCGACGACGAGGGCCTGTCCGAGAGCTACCGCAAGCACCGCGAGACCTACATCCGGATCTTCGACCGGCTCGGCCTCAAGTACGTGATCGTGGCCGCCACCTCGGGCGCGATGGGCGGCTCGGCGTCGGAGGAGTTCCTGGCCGAGGCGGCCACGGGCGAGGACACGTTCGTGCGCAGCACCGGGTCGGACTACGCGGCCAACGTGGAGGCCGTGGTCACCCCCGCGCCGCCCGCGCGGGCACTGGAGGGCCTGCCCGAGGCGCAGGTGCACCACACCCCGGACACGCCCACCATCGCCACCCTGGTCGACTTCCTCAACCGGGCGGGCCTGGGCCGGGAGTTCACCGCGGCCGACACGCTCAAGAACGTGCTGCTCAAGATCCGCCAGCCGGGTGCGACGGAGTGGGAGCTGCTGGCCGTCGGCCTGCCCGGCGACCGCGAGGTCGACATGAAGCGGCTGGAGGCGTCGCTGGAGCCCGCCGAGGTCGCGATCCTGGACGAGGCCGACTTCGCGAAGAACCCGTTCCTGGTCAAGGGGTACATCGGCCCGCGCGCGCTGCTCGACAACGGCGTGCGCTACCTGGTCGACCCGCGGGTGGTCACCGGCACCGCCTGGGTCACCGGGGCGGACAAGGTCGACCACCACGTGGTGGACCTCGTCGCGGGCCGCGACTTCACCCCGGACGGCACGATCGAGGCCGCCGAGGTGCGCGCGGGCGACCCCGCGCCGGACGGCCAGGGCACCCTGGTCGCCGCGCGCGGCATCGAGATCGGGCACATCTTCCAGCTCGGCCGCAAGTACGCCGACGCGTTCGCCCTCGACGCCCTTGGCCCGGACTCGAAGCCGGTCCGGATCACCATGGGCTCCTACGGCATCGGCGTGTCCCGCCTGGCCGCGGTCATCGTGGAGCAGAGCCACGACGAGCTGGGCATCGTCTGGCCGCGCGCGGTCGCGCCCGCCGACATCCACCTGGTCGTGGCGGGCAAGGACGACGCGCTGCGCGCGGGCGGCGAGAAGCTGGCCGCCGAGTTCGACGCTGCTGGCCTGTCGGTGCTGTTGGACGACCGCACTGCGTCCCCCGGCGTGAAGTTCAAGGACGCCGAGCTGATCGGCGTCCCGACCATCGTCGTGGTCGGGCGGGGCTTGGCCAACGGCCTGGTCGAGGTCAAGGACCGCGCGACCGGCGAGCGCGCCGAGATCGCCGTGGACGAGGTCGTGGCGCACGTGGTGGGACTCGTCCGCGGCTGAAGCGGACCGGCGGTGGTCGCGCTCGTGAGCGCGACCACCGCGAGTCGGTCAGTCCTTGTGCGGCCGGATGCTCGACACGACCTGCGCGGCGATGTCGGCGGGCAGCGCGTCCGGCGTGCCCTGGTCCATGTACATCATGAACAGCACCGTGTTCGCGCCGTTCTTGAACGCGACAGTGGTGAACAGGACTGTCGGGGACGAACACTCGCCGGGCTGGTTGACCGTCAGCGTCGCCGTCGCGGACACCGCGTCGATCTTGCCATGGTCGACCTTGGCCGGGACCGGATCGGTGACCGTGACCGGGGCCTTCGAGCCGTCCGCGTTGAGCGCGGCGGCGTCGGCGAACAGCTTCGCGCCGTTGCGCGCGGCCCGTTCCGGCTCCGCGGTGCCCGCGCTGACGAACCCGACGTGGCCGCGGTAGGACCCCTTCACATCGGCGCACGCCTCGGGCTTGTAGGTCGACACGCCGTGCATGACCGCGGTCGGCTTGCCCTCGTTGTCGTCGAACCCGACGATGACGCTCGGCTTCTCGACTTCCCAGTCCTTGGGGACGTCGTAGGCGACGCCTTCCTTAGGGGACAGAACGCCCTGCCAGCCGGAGATCACCGGGTCGACCTTGATTTGGCTGACATCGGTCGGGGTGGTCGACGTCGTGGGCCTCGGGCTGCTCGTGACCGGCTTGCGCGTCGCCGTGGGGCGGTCCGCGGTCGTCTTCTCGGCCGAGCTGGACGGAGCCGCGACCGGCGCGGGGTCGTCGCTGTCGCGGTTCACCAGCAGCAGGGTGGTGACCGCGCCGATCGCCACCACGACGACCACGACCAGCGTGACGATCAGTGGCGTCCGGTTCGGCTTGGGCGGTTCGGGCTGCCGCTGCGGGTACATGCCGAAACCCTGGTAACCGCCGCCCTGGAAGCCGGTCTGCTGCGGCTGTTGGGACACCGGCTGTCCGGTGAGCGGGTCCACTTGGTACTGCGGGTGCTGCTCCTGCCAGTACGGACCACCGGGAGTGCTCATCGGACCACCTCACCAGTTCGGCGACCCAATGATTCGCTCGCAAGCTCGCTCATGCCCCAGACGGTAGTTGGTCCTGTTTGACCTTGTCGCTCGAACCCGCGCAGCCCAGGATCGCGTCGAGCGCCGCGGCGGTGTCGGACAGGTCGGGCAGCACCACCCGGGCGCCGGACGCGGCCAGTTCCGCCATCGAGTGCCTGCCGGTGGCGACGCCGACGCCGACGGCGCCGAGGTGTCGGGCGGCGGCGATGTCGTGCGGGGTGTCGCCGACGACCACGACCGACTCGGGCGGGAACCGGGTTCGGTATTTGCGCTCGGCCGCCTGCGTCGCGGCGGCCACCAGCTCGTGCCGGTCGATGGAGAGCGAGCCGTAGCCGCCGATCTCCAGGTCGAGGTGCCGGTCGAGGCCGAACGGGGCGAGTTTGCAGTCAGCGACCTCCGGCAGGTTGCCGGTGACCAGCGACTGCACCACGGCCGGGCGGGTGGCGACGGCGGCCAGGATCTCCGCCGCGCCGGGCAGCGCGCGGCCGAGGGTGGGCAGGTCCGGTCTGGCCGCGGTGGCGACCGCGACGAGTTCGGCGAAGATCCGCTCGACGTGGTCCTCGGTCCACTCGACCCCGTGCGCCTCCAGCATCTCCACCGCGATCGACCGCTCCGTGCGGCCCGGGAACACCGGCAGGTGGGCCAGTTCGATGCCCAGCACCCGCGACAGCGCCCGGCCGTACCAGGCGCGGCCGGTGCCGCTGTAGTCGACGAGGGTCAGGTCGATGTCCCAGAGCAGGAGGGTGGTCGGAGCCGTGTGGGTCATCCGGCCATGGTGGCACGGGACGCCGACACGCAGGCTCGGCTCTCACCCGGCTGGCCGCCCGCTATCCGGTCGGTCTTAACGGCGCAAACGGACGCTGTCGGTCACCGCGCGCAACTGCTCCACCGCGACGGTCGGGGCGGCGGAGTCCGCGCCCGGCTCGACGTCCGCGCCGAGCACGACGACAGCGGCGCCCGCCTCGGTCGCCAGCGCCACCACGGTGATCTCGCCCTTCGTGCTGGCGCACCGGTCGGCGACGTCGTCGGCGGTCGCCTCGGCCTCGGCGCGCACCAGGGCGCCGCGCGCGCCGTCGCGCACCAGCGGCGTGGCCCGCGACAGGGTGACCCGGGCGGTCTGGCTGCCGTCGCTGTACTGGTCGGCGGCGATGGCAGCGGCGAGTTCGGCGGCGGCCTCGGCCGGGTCGACCGCGCCGGGGACGACGCCGCTGCCGCTGAACGCGCGGCCGTACTCCGCGCCCTGGCACAGGTAGACGCCGAAGTCGGCGAGGTGGCCCAACTCGACGCCGCTGGAGGACTCCAGCGACTCGGTGTCCGGGGCGAGCGACCAGTCGGGCGGCACCTCGTAGCGCAGTCCGGCCGCTGGGTCGTCGATGACCTGCCAGCCCGGGTTGCGCGGCGGCCGCGGGGACGCCGCGCGGGTGCTGGTCGGCGCGACGGCGGTCGCGGTCGCCTCGCCCGACTCGTCGCCGCCGGACCCGAGCAGCAGGAACCCGGCGATCACGGTCGCGGCGAGCACGAGCGCGGCCGCGGTGACGGCAGCCCGCTGGTTTCGCACAGTGAGCACGGTAATGCAGTCGTCGTGACATCCCGGTGACCCTGCGTGGGATCAATTCACCAAGCGTTGACCCGACGGTCGGACCAGCTTACGCTGGCCGACCTAATTCAACACATGATGAACAAGGAGTTCGACATGTCCACGCACAGTCCCGGCCGCCCAGCCGCCCTGGTGGTGGCGTTATCGGTCGCGGGCGCGGTGGTCGCGGCCGTCCTCGGCCTGCTGACCTTCGGCGTCCAGGCCAGCGCCCGCCCCGACGCCGTCCCGCTCGCGGTCTCCGCCCCCGACGCGCTGCGGCCCGCGGCTGAGCGGATCGCGAGGCACGGCGGCGACGCGGTGGCCTGGCGGGTCGAGAGCCCTGACTCGGCGCGGCGGGCGCTGGCCGACAAGGACGTCTACGGAATCCTCGAACTCGCCCCGACGCCGGGCGGGCCGGGCGCGACCGTCGTGCTGTCCGGCGCGGTCAACCCCCAGGGCGCGCAGGTCGCCCAGCCGATCCTGACCGCCGCCGCGCAGGCCGTCGGCGGCGAGGTCCGCACGGTCACGCTGCACCCGGCGAGCCCCGCGGGCCGCGTCGCCCCGCTCGCCGCGACGGTCCTGCTCTGGGTCGGCGGCCTGGTCGCCGGTATAGGCCTGCTGTTGCTCGGCAAGCGGATCGATGGGGCGCCGCGGCCCGCCCACCGAATCGGGCTGGTCGCGGGGGTCAGCGTCGCGGGCGTCGCCGCGGTGGCGGGCCTGCTCGCCCTCTGGGACGCGGACCTGCCGCTGACCGTGCCGGTCCTTGGGTACCTGCTGCTCGTGGCGGTCGCCTTCAGCGCCCTGCAGGGCGCGCTGCTGCGCCTGCTCGGCGTGCGCGCGATGGCGGTCCTCGGGCCGCTCTACCTCATCGCCCCAGCCGTCGCGGGCCAGATCCCGGAGATGCTCGACCCGGCCTACCGGGCGCTGCTCTGGTCGTGGACCCCGTTCCGCTTCGCGACCGAAGGCCTGCGCAGCCTCATCCAAGGCGCCGGTTCCGCCCCGGACGTCGCCCTCGGGCTGGTCGTCCTCGGCGCGCTCGCGGTCGCGGGTCTCGCGGTCCTGCTCGTCCCGCCGCGCCCGGAGACCGCGCGGCCGGTTCGCGAGCCGGAGTCGGCGGTCAGCCGGTGAGGTAGCTCAAGCGGACCTTGCGCACCGGGTTGTCGACGTTCGTGTCGACCAGGCAGATCGACTGCCAGGTGCCCAGGGCCATGCTCCCGCCCAGCACCGGGACGCTCGCGTACGGCGGGACCAGCGCCGGGAGCACGTGGTCGCGGCCGTGCCCGGGAGTCCCGTGCCGGTGCCGCCAGCGGAAGTCGGGCGGGAGCAGGTGCGCCAGGGCGGCCAGCAGGTCGTCGTCGCTGCCCGCGCCGGTCTCGATGATCGCGATGCCCGCCGTCGCGTGCGGCACCCAGAGGTGGAGCAGGCCGTCCACGGCCCCGGCGTCGGACAGGAACCGCTGGCAGCGGTCGGTCAGGTCGTGGACGACCTCGCGGTCGCCGGTGCGGATTTCGATCTCCACGCTGTGCACGGCTCCCACCGTAAGGTCGGGGCGTGCGCACCGCCTTCGGAGAGCAGTTCGACGTGCCGCCCGGCTACCTCAACACCGCGAGCATCGGCATCCCGCCCGCGCGGGTGGCCGACGCCGTCGCCGAGTCCGTCGCCCGGTGGCGCTCCGGCGCGGACAGCGCGCCGGGATTCGACGAGTCCGTCGCGGTGTCCCGGGCGGCGTGGGCGGGTCTGGTCGGCGTCGACCCCGGGCGGGTCGCCATCGGCGCGAGCGTGTCGCAGCAGGTGGGCATGGTCGCGGCGGGCGTGCCGGACGGCACCCGGGTGGTGGTCGCGCGCGGCGAGTTCACCAGCGCCACGTTCCCGTTCGCCGCGCAGGCCGGTCGTGGCGTGACCGTCACCGAGGTCGACCACGCCGACCTGGCTGAGCGCGCCGGGGAGTTCGACTTGGCCGTGGTCAGCATCGTGCAGTCGGCCGGTGGTGCGATCGCCGACCTGGCCGCGCTGCGCGCGTGCGGGGCCCGGGTCCTGCTCGACGCCACCCAGGCCGTCGGCTGGCTGCCGCTGGACCTCGGGTGGGCGGACTGGGTCGTCGGCGCTGGCTACAAGTGGCTGCTGTCCCCGCGCGGCGCGGCCTGGCTCGCGATCCGCCCGGACGCCGCCGAGTGGACCCACCCCGTCGCCGCCAACTGGTACGCGGGCGAAGACCCGTGGGACACCGTCTACGACCTCCCGCTGCGCCTCGCCGCGGACGCGCGCGCCTACGACCTGGCCCCGGTCTGGCTCGCGCACGTGGGCGCGGCGGCCGCCCTGCCCTGGCTGGCGAGCCTCGACCGCGCGGCCGTCCACCGGCACTGCGTCGGCTTGGCCGACGACCTGCTCGCCCGCCTGGACCTGCCGCCGCGAGGGTCGGCCATCGTGTCCCTGGACCTGCCCGGCGCAGCCGACCGCCTCGCGGCCGCGGGCATCCGCTGCGCGGTTCGCGCGGGCCGCGCCCGGCTCGCCTGCCACATCTACAACACCGAGGAAGACGTGGCGGATGCGGTCCGCGCCATCACGAGGGATCGCCGCTGATTCGCGGGGCGGAGTCATCCACCGGCGCGCCGCGTTCTCTTCCCCGCACTGACCTGCGGCGATAGTCTGGTTCAGGGATGGTCCCCCAGGGCGGGTGGGTTTTGTGGTGGGGGCTTTGGGGCGGCGGAGAATGGGCTTTTCGGGGGCGGTCGCGGTTGCTGAGAGGCACCGGCCAAGATCACAGGGCGACGGACCCGAACGGGTGGTCCGGGGTTTATCGTAGCCGGCATGTCGTCCCCACATCATCCAGTGCAGCCGCCGCGACCAGGGCGCGAGAGCGATGCGGATGAAACGACCTGGATTCCGCGGGTCACCGGTGGGCCGCCGAGGCCGGACCCGCTCCCGTTCACCAGCGGCGACGAGCAGCCGACGGCATTGGAACGGCGTCCCGGGCTGGTCTGGGCGCTGCGGATCGCCGGTCTGGTCGCGGTCGGGGTGGTCGCCGGGCTGGTGTGGAACCACATCCAGGACGACGGCGGCGACGTTTCCTCGCCCAGCCAGCCCACGGGCCCGAACACGAGCGCGTCCTCCGGCCGGTACCAGTTCACCCCGCACGAGGGCCTGCCCGGCCCGCGCACGGACACCGACTGCGTCGCGCACTCGTACAACCAGGTGCAGGCGTTCTTCCAGCAGACGCCCTGCGCGTCGCTGACCAGGGGGCTTTACCAGACGACCGTGGAGAACAAAGACATCCTGGTGTCCGTGGCCAGGGTCGAAATGCGCTCCGCGGCGGACGCGCAGGCGCTCCGCGACCTCTCCGAGCGGTCGAACACCGGCAATGTCAACGATGTGGTCCGCGGCAAACTCGTCGCTGTCCCCGGACTGGCTTCGCTGAGTGCCAATGATGGCTATTTCGTGAAAAGTGAGGGAACAGCGGTCGTCATCGTGGAGGGCGATTTCACCACGAACAGCAAGGCGTACAAGGGCGACCCGAACGCGGAAAAGCTGCTGGACGACGTGTGCGCGGACGCCATCAGACTCAGCGACGCCTTCACCCGCTGAGTCAGGCCTGCCCCGGCATCGCCGGTGTCGCCGGATGCACACCAGCCGCTTTCCGCCACCGAGTCGCCCGTACCGCCGACTCGGTAAGCGCGTCCGCCGCGTTCTTGCGGACGTCCGCGTCGTCCGTGCGCTCCAGAACCGCCCGCCAGGCGACCGTGCCGTCCTGCTCCGCGCTCACCAGCAGCGCCAGCGCCGAGGCCTGGTCGGTCACCGGCTGCGGCGGCAGATACGCGGGCTCGGCAGGCTCGGGGATCGCGCCCGCGGCGCCAAGCAGCCGCGCCGTGGCGTCCCGGCGCGCCCGGTGCGCCGTCGCGCCCTCACCGATCGGCTTGTCGAACGACGCGGGCAGGAACGCGCTGACCAGCCCGTAGGCCCACACCGCCGCGTGCTCGGCGCCGAGCGCCTGCTGCACCGCGGCCAAGGTGTCCTGCGGCAGCGGCGGGCGCGAAGCGGCCACGCTGGCTGGCTGCGCCTGCTCGGTCGGCTCCTGGACGTTCACTGGACCACCTCACTCGTTCGGTGGCCCCGCACGCCCGCGCACTGTGCCATTGATTCGCTCGCACGCTCGCTCATGACAGCACCTCCCGCAGGCTCGCGCAGGCCGCGGCTACCGAGCCGACCATGCCTGCCCGGTAGCGGGGCACGGTCGCCACCACGGCCGCGGCCTGCTGCTCCGCTGCCGCCAGGCCCTCGGTCAGCGCCTTCTTCGCCGCGGCGGCGTCCGCGGGCGGGGTGGGCGGCGGGGTCGTCGTCGCGCTGGGCGCCGCGCTGCTCGTGGGCGGACGCTCCCGGTCCACCTCCCGCTGCAGCACCTCGGCGTGCTCGCCGCGCGCCGTGGCGACCTCGGTGGCCTCGGCGGCCAGCGCGGGCGTCGCGGCGGCGACCGCCGTGGCCATCGCCGCGTCGGCGCGGGCGCGGGCGGCCAGTTCGACCAGCGGGTCCGGCTGCGGCGGGCCGTCGGGTCCCGTGGTGCAGGCGACCAGCGGCGCGGCGACCGCGACGGCCGCGGCGGCGCGGAACAGCGCGCGTCGGGTCAGCGGGGGTGTGCTCACGGTGCGTCATCCTGCCAGGCCGCGCGAACGGAGCACGGCAGCCCGCGGATGATCGCCTGCGGCGGCCTGGCGCCGAGCAGCGAGATACGCTAGGTGACCGCGGTCGGCGTGGGTACCGCCGACCGGCAGACAATCGCACCATCGACCAGAACAGGGAGCGGCCAAGGTGGCCAACCAGGGACATCGCGACTCCGCGAGGAATCCAGCGCCCGGCGACCCCGTCGCCGCGGCGCTGGAGCCGATCGTGGCCGGGGCGATCGCGGAGACCGGGTTCGAGCTCGAGCAGCTCGACGTCGCCCAGGCCGGGCGCAGGCGGCTGGTGAAGGTCGTGGTCGACGGCGACGACGGGGTGGGCCTGGACGAGGTCGCTGTGGTCAGCCGGGCGGTGTCCGCGGTGCTCGACGAGCACGACGCCGTCCTCGGCGGGCCCTATACCCTTGAGGTCACCTCCCCGGGCGTGGACCGCCCGCTGACCCGCCCCCGCCACTGGCGGCGCGCGCGGCTGCGGCTGGTCAAAGTTCGCCCGATCGAGGGAACCGAGTTCACCGGGCGCGTCGGCTCGGCCGACGCGGAACCCGAGGGCGAGGTCGAGCTGCTCGTCGACGGCGCGCTGCGCCGGGTGCGCTACGCCGACGTCGCGCGGGCCGTGGTCGAAGTGGAGTTCAAGCAGCCGCCGGCGGCGGACATGGCGATGCTCGAAGGTCGTGCATCCGGTGACGAGGAGGACGCGCGATGAACGTTGACATCGCCGCGCTGCGGGCGATCGAGCGCGACAAGGACATTCCGTTCGAGACGGTCATCGAGGCGATCGAGACCGCTCTCCTGACCGCCTACAAGCACACCGAGGGGCACCAGCCGCACGCGCGCATCGACATCGACCGGCGCACCGGCCTGGTCCGGGTCCTGGCCTTCACCACCGGCCCGGACGGCCAGGTCGAGGACGAGTGGGACGACACCCCAGAGGGCTTCGGCCGGATCGCGGCGACCACCGCGCGCCAGGTCATCCTGCAGCGCCTGCGCGACGCAGAGCACGAGCGCACCTTCGGCGAGTTCTCCGCCAAGGAGGGCGAGATCGTCGCCGGTGTCGTGCAGCGCGACACCCGGGCGAACTCGCGCGGCATGGTCGTGGTGCAGGTCGGCGACACCGAGGGCGTGCTGCCCGCGGTGGAGCAGGTGCCCGGCGAGAGCTACGAGCACGGCACCCGGATCAAGTGCTACGTCGTCGGCGTCGCCCGGGGAACACGTGGGCCCCAGATCACGTTGTCCCGTACGCACCCCAATCTCGTGCGCAGGCTGTTCGCGCTCGAGGTCCCGGAGATCAACGACGGCACCGTCGAGATCCCGGCGGTGGCCCGCGAGGCGGGGCACCGCTCGAAGATCGCGGTCCGCACGACCGTCCCCGGGGTCAACGCCAAGGGCGCCTGCATCGGCCCGATGGGGGCCCGGGTGCGCAACGTGATGAGTGAGCTCGCCGGGGAGAAGATCGACATCATCGACTGGTCCGACGACCCGGCGACGTTCGTCGGCAACGCGCTCTCGCCAGCCAAGGTCGTCTCGGTCACCGTGGTGGACGAGCGCGCCAAGACCGCCCGGGTGGTGGTGCCCGACTTCCAGCTCTCGCTGGCGATCGGCAAGGAGGGGCAGAACGCGCGGCTGGCCGCGCGACTGACCGGTTGGCGCATCGATATCCGCAGCGACGCGGCGGCCGGAGCGCAGGCCGCGCCGGTATCCGGTTCTGTTGACTGAGCCTGACAAGATAGACTTCCGATGGTTCATCGCCAGATCGCGGTTCCCGCTCGCCCTCGTGGCTCCGGCCCCGTGCGGACGTGCGTGGGATGCCGTGCCCGGGCGGCGGACACGGAATTGCTGCGAGTGGTGTTCGCGGACGGGGACGCGGTCCCCGATCCGCGGCGTCGGATGCCGGGCCGGGGCGCGTGGGTGCACCCCGACGCCGGGTGTCTGGCCAAGGCCGAGAAGCGGCGGGCGTTCCCCAGGGCCCTGCGGGTCCAGGGGGCGGTCGGCGTGGAGGGTCTGCGAGCGGAGATCGAACGGCTCGCAGGCAATGTTGGGGCGGGGAAATCCCGCTCCGAGGAAGACACAGGAAGCAGGTCGACCCGTCATGAGTCAGCCGTGAAGCTGAAGACATGAACGCGCGACGATAGGACGAGGTCGACGGGACTGCCGCCGGCCTCATCAGACGAGGAGAGCAGTGGCAGGCAAGGCCCGTGTGCACGAGCTGGCAAAGGAGCTCGGAGTCACTAGCAAGGATGTACTCGCCAAGTTGAAGGACATGGGCGAGTTCGTGAAATCTGCGTCCTCCACCGTGGAGGCGCCGGTAGCCCGCAGGTTGCGGGATGCCTATCCGGGCAAGGGTGAGTCGCGGTCCAACGGCCCGCGGCCAGGCCCGAAGCCCGCTCCGCGCCCGCCGATGCCGCGACCGGAGCAGTCCGCTCCGGCCGCCCCGGCAGGCGGTGGCGCCCCGGCGCCCGCGCCCAGCGCGCCGACGCCGACGCCGACCAGCGTGCCCAAGCCCGGTTTCCTGCCCGGCCCCAAGCCGGGTCCGAAGCCCGCTCCGCGCCCAGAGCCGGTGCGCGAGCAGCCAGCGGCGGCGGCCCCCGCCCCCGCTCCTGCTCCCGCGCCGCGGCAGGAGCAGCCCAAGCCCGCGACCCCGGCGCCGCCCGCGCCGAAGCCCGCGCCCAAGCAGGAACGGCCAGCGGCGGCGCAGCAGGGCGGCTCGGTCGTCCCGCCGAGGACGCAGTCCCCGAAGCCCGGTCCGCGCGCGCCGCGGCCAGGCAACAACCCGTTCGGCGTCGGCGGCGGCGCGCCCGCTCCGCGTCCCGGCGGCGGGCCCCGGCCCGGTGGCCAGGGCGGTCCGGCGGGCGGCGGAGCCCCCGGCGGCGACCGTCCGGCCCGGCCCGGCGAGGGCCGTCCCGCTGGCGCGCCCCGCGGTGACCGCGCTCCCGGCGGGCCGCGTCCCGCCGGCGGCCCGAACCCGGGCAACATGCCGCCTCGGCCCAACCCGGGCATGATGCCGCCCCGTCCGGCCCGTCCGGCCGGTGGCGGTCGCGGTGGCCCCGGTGGCGGCCCCGGCGGTCCGCGTGGCGGCCCCGGCGGCGCGCCGCGCGGTGGTCCCGGCGGCGGCGGTGGCGGCGGCTTCCGTCCCGGCGGCGGTGGCGCTGGTGGTGGCGGCGGCTTCCGCGGCGGCCCCGGCGGTGGCGGCGCGGGCGGTGGCGGTGGCTTCCGTCCCGGTGGCGGCGGTGGCGGTGCTCCGGCAGGCGGCGGCGGTTTCCGTGGCGGCGGTGGCCGTCCCGGTGGCGGCGGCGGCCGCGGTGGCGCCGCGGGCGCGTTCGGCCGTCCCGGCGGCCCGTCCCGGCGTGGCCGCAAGTCGAAGCGGCAGAAGCGCCAGGAGTACATGGACAACATGCAGGCGCCCAGCGTCGGCGGCGTCCGCCTGCCCAAGGGCAACGGCGAGACGATCCGGCTGGCCCGGGGCGCCTCGCTGACCGACTTCGCCGACAAGATCAACGCCAACCCGGCCTCGCTGGTGCAGGTGCTGTTCCACCTCGGCGAGATGGTCACGGCCACCCAGTCGGTCACCGACGAGGTGCTGGAGCTGCTCGGCTCGGAGATGAACTACCAGGTCCAGGTGGTCAGCCCCGAGGAAGAGGACCGCGAGCTGCTGGACTCCTTCAAGATCAGCTACGGCGAGGACGCCGGTGACGAGACCGACCTGCAGGCCCGCCCGCCGGTCGTGACCGTGATGGGTCACGTCGACCACGGTAAGACCCGCCTCCTCGACACCATCCGCAAGACGACGGTGCACGAGGGCGAAGCGGGCGGCATCACCCAGCACATCGGCGCCTACCAGGTGGCCAGTGAGCTGGAGGGTGTCGAGCGCCTGATCACCTTCATCGACACCCCCGGTCACGAGGCGTTCACCGCCATGCGTGCCCGCGGCGCGCAGGCCACCGACATCGCGGTGATCGTGGTCGCCGCCGACGACGGCGTCATGCCGCAGACGGTGGAGGCGATCAACCACGCCCAGGCGGCGAACGTGCCGATCGTGGTCGCGGTCAACAAGATCGACAAGGAAGGCGCCAACCCGCAGAAGATCCGCCAGCAGCTCACCGAGTACGGGCTGGTCGCCGAGGAGTACGGCGGCGACACGATGTTCGTCGACATCTCCGCCAAGCAGGGCGTCAACATCGACGGGCTGCTCGAGGCGATCCTGCTGACCGCGGACGCGGCGCTGGACCTTCGGGCCAACCCGGACATGGAGGCCCAGGGCGTTGCCATCGAGGCGCACCTCGACCGCGGTCGCGGTCCGGTCGCCACGGTGCTGGTGCAGCGCGGCACGCTGCGCGTCGGCGACTCGATCGTCGCTGGCGACGCCTACGGCCGCGTGCGCCGGATGGTGGACGAGTTCAACGAGGACATCACCGAGGCGACCCCGTCGCGGCCGGTGCAGGTCATCGGGTTCACCTCGGTGCCCGGCGCAGGCGACACGTTCCTCGTGGTCGAGGAGGACCGCACCGCCCGGCAGATCGCCGAGCGCCGGTCCGCCAGGACCCGGGCCGCGCAGAACGCGCAGAAGCGCAAGCGCATCAGCCTGGAGGACTTGGACGCGGCGCTCAAGGAGACCAGCCAGCTCAACCTGATCATCAAGGGCGACAACTCCGGTACCGTCGAGGCACTGGAGGACGCGCTCACGAAGATCGACGTCGGCGACGAGGTCGAGCTGCGGGTCATCCACCGCGGCGTCGGCGGCATCACCGAGGGCGACATCAACCTGGCGATCGCGGACAACATCATCGTGATCGGCTTCAACGTCCGCGCGGAGGGCAAGGCCACCGAGCTGGCCAACCGCGAGGGCATCGATGTCCGCTACTACTCGGTGATCTACCAGGCCATCGACGAGATCGAGGCGGCCCTCAAGGGCATGCTCAAGCCGATCTACGAGGAGGTGGAGCTCGGCCGCGCCGAGGTCCGCGAGGTGTTCCGCTCCTCCAAGGTCGGCACGATCGCGGGTTGCATGGTGATGTCCGGGGAGATCCGCCGCAACACCAAGGCCCGACTGATCCGCGACAGCGTCGTGGTCCAGGAGGGTCTGCCGATCAGCTCGCTGCGCCGGTTCAAGGACGACGCCACCGAGGTCCGCGAGGGCTTCGAGTGCGGTCTTACCCTGGGCTCGTACAACGACCTGCGGGTCGGCGACCTGATCGAGACCTACGAGATGCGCGAGAAGCCGCGCGGCTAGTAGCACAGACCCGGGGGCGCGGTGCCGTCCGCGCCGCGCCCCCGGGGCCCTACTCACCCCATTTCGGTGATGCCTGGTGTACGTCGGTGCCCTGGAACTCGACGTCCTGCTCGGGGACGTCCACTCGCTCAAGCAGAAGCGCTCCGCGGTGCGGCCCGTCGTGGCCGAGTTGCGCAGGCGGTTCGAGGTGTCGGTCGCCGAAGCGGGCCACCTCGACCTGCACCGCAGGGCGCTGATCGGCGTGGCCGCGGTCGCAGCCGACGCAGCCCACGTCCGCGACGTGCTCGACGCCTGCGAGCGGCTGGTGGCCGGACGCCCGGAGTTGGAACTGCTGTCGGCCCACCGCAGGCTGCTGGGACCGGACGACGACTGATCGAACGACGGCTGACCCGAACGACCAGAAAGAAGGAGCGTCGTGGCCGACGCACCCCGCGCTCGCAAACTGGCGAAGCGCATTTCCCAGATCGTGGCCTCCGCGCTGGAGCACGAGGTCAAGGACCCGCGGCTGGCGCGGGTGACCATCACCGACGCCAAGGTCACCGCTGACCTGCACGAAGCCACCGTGTACTACACCGTTCTCGGGGACAGCCTGGACGCCGAGCCCGACCACGCGGGCGCGGCGGCGGCCCTCGAACGCGCCACCGGGGTGCTGCGCACCCTGGTCGGGCAGGGGACCGGTGTCCGCTTCACCCCGACCCTGACGTTCGTGGCCGACACGGTGCCCGACGACGCCCGCCGGATCGACGACCTGCTGGCCAGGGCGCGCGCCGCGGACGCGGAGGTGGCCGCCCTGGCTTCCGGAGCCGTCCACGCTGGCGAGCCCGACCCGTATCGCGCCCCCCGCGAGGACGACGACGAAGACTGACCCGGTGACCAGTGGCGGCCTCCTCACCGCGGTGAGGAGGCCGCCACTGTCGTTGTCCGCTCGGGTCGTCGTGCTCAGGCGTTGATCTGGCGCTGCTCGCGGCCGCCCTCGATGGCGATCTTGCGGGGCTTGGCCTGCTCGGCGACCGGGATGCGCAGGGTGAGCACGCCCTGCTCGTAGTTCGCCTTGATGTTCTCGGTGTCCAGGCTCTCGCCCAGGAAGAGTTGGCGGCTGAACACACCCAGCGGGCGCTCCGCGACCTGAAGCTCCACGTTCTCCCCGCGGTCGACCGGGCGCCGTTCCGCCTTGACGGTCAGCACGTTGCGCTCGACGTCGAGGTCGATCGCGTCGGGGTCCACACCGGGCAGGTCGAAGGAGACGACGAACTCGTCGCCCGCGCGGTAGGCGTCCATCGGCATGGCCGACGGGCGTGACCACGTTCCCTGAGTGTGGCCGAACACCTGCTGGGCCAGCCGGTCGAACTCCCGGAACGGATCGGTGCGCATCAACATCGGTTCACCTCCTGTGGTCGACATGTTGTGTCAACGCGCACTTCAGTTCTAGCATGTCGTCCAAACGATGACAAGTGTGAAGTCACCGAAAGGACGACATGGCTGGGAACGAACGGGGAGCCGCGCGGTCCCGCCTCCGCGGCCACGCGCCAGGATCGGCCGAGGACGCCGTCGGCGACCTGGCCCGGGTGCACGCCGTCACCAGCGGCGGCGACACCGACACCGCCGAGGTCCTGGCCGCGCTGAGCCTGCTCCGCCACATCCGCGAGGACCTGGCCGAGTGGGAGCCACGCCTGATCGCCGCCGCCCGCGCCGCGGGCGCCAGTTGGGCGCAACTCGCCCCAGCCCTGGGCGTGGCCAGCCGACAAGCGGCGGAACGCCGCTACCTGCGCCTGCGCCCCGATGGGGACGGCACCACCACCGGCGAACAACGCGTACGGGCGGAGCGTGAACGCCGGGCCGGAGACCGCGCCGTGGTCCGCTGGGCCCGGGACAACTCCCTGCACCTGCGCCAACTCGCCGCCGCCGTCAGCGCCCTCGACGGCCTGGCCGCGGAGGCAGGCGGCCCGGTCCGCCAGGTCGCCCAAGCCCTGGGCCAAGACGACACCGCCGCCCTCCTGGCCCCCCTGGCCGACGCGGGCCCCCACCTGGCAGGCACCCACCCCGACCTGGCAGCCAAGATCACTGCCGTCACCGCCCACACCAACCGTGTCCGCCGCAACCCCCCACCCCGCTGATCCGGGACCTCATCCCCAGTGACCCGGAACTCAGCTCCGCTGTCCTTGTGGCTCCAGCTCTGCCGCCCTCCGCGCCCCCGCCCGGCCACATTGTCCGGTGGCTCACCGGACAACGCCCTGCTGTTGCCGTCCTCGCGCGCGACGACAAACCCCACCCTCTCCGGGGGGCCGCCCCGCTCCAGTCTATCGGCTATTGGCGCTGGTGGCGGGGGCTTGTGAAACCTGTGGATGGATTGGGCGCTTGTGGATGGCCGCCACCGCCTCACGGGCTTTGCCGGGGACAATCTCGTGGGCTTTGCCTGGATAATGGAGTGCCCGCTAATGCAGGGCGCGGCCGGAGTCGAAGCGGGTGTGGTAGCGCTCCAGGGCCTCGGTGACGAGGCCTCGGCCTACCCAGGCCAGGGGTTGCACGTCGACCAGCAGGGGTTCGTTGTCCGGGCCGAAGTCGGCGACGTCGCCGGTGAGGACCCAGGGGCGGGCGCCTTCGTGGACTTCGCGCAGGTACTGGCAGATTCGGCGGGCGAGCCAGTCTTCTTCCGGCAGGGTCCACCAGTGGGGGACGGCCAGGGGGTTGGCGGAGTGGCCGGGCATGGTCAGGCCGCTTTCGTGGTCGACGCTGGGGTGGGCCAGGTCGGCGATGGGGCCGGGGGAGTAGCGCAGGTAGAGCGGGACGGTGAGCCGGGTCAGCTCCATGAGTTCGGCGAGGGTGCCGAGGGTGGGCAGGTCGGCGGGGTCTTTGTCGGGCATCGGTCTCCTTCCCGCTTGGGTTTCCCGCGTACCCCGAGTGGTCGGGTCTTATGCGGACCGGCGATTGGTGGTGCGGCGAGTGGGTAACCGGCCGGGGTGATCACCAAAAGACTGCTGCGCGCCGCCGAGTCCGTCAGCGCTGTCGACGGGCCCGTGGGGAAGGTCGCCGAGACGGTGGGGAAAGCCGTCGCGGGGACGGCGGTCGACCGGGTTCTGCGCGGCTCCTGGCTGGGGCATCCGGTCCACCCGCTGCTCATCACCGCGCCGATCGGGGCGTGGACGTGCGCCGCCGCGGCCGACTTCGTGTTCGACGACCCGGTCACGGCGCGGCGGCTGACCGGGGTGGGGCTGGCCATGGTGCCCGCCGCGGTGGCCACCGGGCTGGTCGAACTGTCCACGCTTACCGAGACCCGGTCACGGCGGGTGGGAGCGCTGCACGCCGCGACTAACGCCGTCTCGTCGGTGTGCTTCCTGGCCTCTTACGCCAAGAGGCGGCGTGGCGCGCACTCCGCGGGTGTGGCTTGGAGTCTGCTCGGCCTGCTTGCCATGAGCGCGGCAGGCGCGTTGGGCGGGCACCTGTCCTACGCGCTGGGCGCGGGTGTGGGTCGGGAGGTCGACTGAAGGATCGACTGGACGCCGCGCCACATCTGGGTGACGCTGGGTCGGTGGGCACCGATCTGGCCGCAGCGGCCGACCTCTTGCGTTCCGCCACCGATGTCACCCTGCTCGCCCACGTGAACCCGGACGCGGACGCGTTGGGCAGCGCCGTGGCCCTCGGGCTCGCCCTGCGTGCCCGGGGGGCGACGGCGCGGGTCTCGTTCGGGTCGCCCGCCGAGGTGCCGAGGCCGTTGCGCGGTCTGGACCCGGCGGGGCTGATCGTGCCCGCCGCCGAGGTGCCCGCCGCGCCGCCGCTGCTCGTCGCGCTGGACTGCGGCGGCCTGAACCGGCTCGGCGCGCTCGCCGACCGGGTGTCAGCCACGATCGCCGCGGGCGGGCGGGTGCTGGTGGTCGACCACCACGTGGGCACCCCCCGGTTCGGCACCCATCACGTGATCGATGAAACGGCGCTCGCCACCGCCGTCCTGGTGCTCGACCTCATCGACGCGCTGCCCGTGCCGCTCGACCCCGCGATCGCCAAGTGCCTCTACGCGGGCCTGGTCACCGACACGGGCTCGTTCCGGCGCGCCACCCCCGAGACACACCGGATCGCGGCGCGGCTGTTGTCCGCGGGTGTCGACCCGACCGCCCTCACCCGCGAGTTGATGGACACCAACCCGTTCGCCTGGCTGCGCATGGTGGCCGCCGCGCTCGCCCGCGCCGAACTGGTGCCCGACGCCGCGGGCGGCCTCGGCCTGGTCCAGACCGTGGTCTACGCCGCCGACCTGGAAGGCCTGAGCCCGCAGGACGCCGACGCCGTGGTCGATCTGCTCCGCACGACCGCGGAGGCCGAGGTCGCCGTGGTCGCCAAGGAGACCGCCCCCGGCCACTGGTCGGTCTCGCTGCGCGCGGTGGGCGCGGTCGACGTCCGCGCCGCCGCGATGCGCCTGGGCGGGGGCGGCCACCGGCTCGCGGCCGGATTCACCGCCGTCGGGTCGGCCGAGGACGTGCTGGTCTCGATCAAGAACGCGCTCCGCTGACCGAGGCGAATACGCGACGCGGATTCGCTTTCGTCCCATCGCGCGTCCAAGCCAGGTGGTATAAACCAATCGTCAGTGGCCCAAGTCGCGTCCTCGGCAACCCGATCAGGTGGTGACCATGCGATCGACCAGGTGTGCAGCCCTCGCGCTGGCGGTGACGTCCGCGCTCGGCCTCGCGGCGTGCGGGAGCGGCAAAGGCGATGGCGGTGGCGAGGCCGCGCTGGCCCTGCCGGGAGTGGCGGAGTACCTGGCCGCGCCCTGTCCCGAGGTGGGCACGAAGCCCGCCACCGACAAGGAGTTCACCTACTGGTCGATGTGGACCGCGGACGAGCCCCAGGGCAAGGTCCTCGCCAAGGCGATCAAGTGCTTCACCGAGAAGACCGGGGTCAAGGTCGACGTGCAGTGGCTCGGCCGCAAGCTGCTCACCCAGAACGTGGCGCCCGCGCTGAACACCGACACCGTGCCCGACCTGTTCGACCAGGACATCAGCCAGGTCAAGGCGGCCGTGGTCGCCCCGGGCGGCACCCAGCCGGTCGAGGACGTGCTCGACTACAAGATCGGCGAGGGCGACAAGCGGGTCCGCGACGTCATCGCGCCGTCGTCCTACGACATCCCGCAGAACAAGGGCGCGGACGGCAAGATCTTCGAGATCCCGTACGAGCTGCTGGGCAACGCCTGGTGGTACAACAAAGACCTGATCAAGGATCTCCAGCCGCCGCGGACGATGGACGACCTGTTCGCCCTGTTCGACAAGGCGAAGGCCGATGGCATGGCCGCGGTGAGCCAGGACGGCGACATCAACTTCTACAACGCCTACTTCTTCACCCAGCTCGCCGCCCGCTACGTCGGCGCGGGCGGGCTGGAGAAAGCCGCGCAGGACAAGACCGGGCAGGCATGGAAGGCCGACCCGGGGCCGCTCAAGGCTGCGGAACTGGTGGAGCGGCTGGCCAAGGGCGGCTACTTCATCGACGGCTGGGACGCGGCCAAGTTCCCGCAGATCCAGCAGCGCTGGGCCGACGGCGACGCCGCGTTCCTGTTCGTCGGGAGCTGGGGCCCCAGCGAGACCCGGGAATACCTGAGCAAGCAGGGCGGGACCAAGGGCGTCGCCTACGGCTCGTTCCAGTTCCCGCAGCCCGAGGGCGCCACTCACCGCGTCGTCGAGCAGCTTCCGATCGGGTTCGCGGTGACCGCGAAGGCCAAGCACCCCGAGGCCGCCAAGGCGTTCATCGCCTACATGCTCAACAAGGACATCCTTTCCGGCATCCCGGCCGTGGCCGACAACCTGACCCCGCGCGCCGACCTCGCGGTGCCCGACTCGCTCAAGGACGTGAAGGCGGCGCTGGAGTCCGACGCCGAGCACGCGATCTTCATGGACGGCCTCGACGCGCTCGCCGCGGGCAAGTGGGTCGACAACGTGTTCTACCCACTGAACAACGACCTGCTCAAGGGCAAGATCACCGCAGGCCAGTTCATCGATGGGTTGGCAGCCAAGCAGGCGGAGTTCTGGAAGACCACGGCCTGATGCCCGGTTCGACCGACGTGGGCGGGCGGGCGTCCGGCGCGCACCTGGTCCGCAAGAAGCGGTTGTTCTTCCCGTTTTTCCTGCCCGCCGTGACGTTGTACGTGGTGTTCCTCGTCGTGCCGACCCTGGCGACCGTGGCGCTGGGGTTCACCTCGTGGGCGGGCGCGGGCGACACCCCGGAGTTCACGGGGTTCGCCAACTACGTCGAACTGCTGTCCTCGGACGCGTTCCGGTACTCGTTCCTCAACACCCTGCTCTACATCGTGGCGGGCGGCGTCGGCACGTTCCTGCTGGCGTTCCTGTTCACCATGGTGCTGCGCGACATGCGCGGCGGGAAGCTCATCCGCGCGATCCTGTTCTTCCCCAACATCGTGGCCCCGGTGGCGCTGGGGATGTTCTTCAGCATCGTGCTGATCTACCGGCCGAACCGGCAGGGCCTGGCCAACCACCTGCTGGAATCGGTCGGCCTCGACGCGGTGAAGTTCCTCCAGGCCGAGAACGTCACCTGGGTCGTCACCGGGTGCCTGATCTGGGCCAGTTCCGGCTTCTACATCACGATCCTGATGGCCGCGGTCGACCGCATCCCGCCGTATCTCTACGAAGACGCCGACATCGCGGGCGCGACGCCGTGGCAGAAGTTCCGGCACGTCACGCTTCCGCTGACCTGGGACGTGATCGGCGTCGCGGGCGTGCTGTGGACGATCGGCGCGGTCAAGATCTTCGAGTTGGTGTTCGTGCTCGCCGGGCCGGGCACCTACTCGCCGCCGATCCGGGCCTGGACGCTGGGTGTCTACGTCTTCGACCGGTCCTTCGGCACCCAGGGGACGCCGGAGTACGGCATGGCCTGCGCGGCGGCGGTTGTGATGATCCTGCTGGTGTCCGTCCTCGTCGTGCTGCTGCGCAGGCTGATGCGCCGCGACACCATCCAGTTCTAGGAGGGACCCGAAATGTCTACTGTGGACTCTCGGGTGTCGGTCGCGCCCCGCAAGCCGCCCCGCAAACCCAAGCCCGCGCCGGGTTCCCGCGGCCTGAGCCCGTTGCGGGTGCTGGGCATGGCGTTCGTCTGGCTGTTCACCGCGGTCAACCTCCTGGTGCTCTACTGGCTGGTGTCGGCGGCGTTCAAGACGCCCATCGAGATCTTCACCAAGCCGTTCGCCCTGCCCGCGCACTGGTTCGAGCGCGGCGACCCGTTCCGCAACTTCGCCTACGCCTGGGACAACGCCGGGTTCGGCCGCGCGTTCCTGGTCACCGTGGTCCTGGTCGCGGTGTCCTCGGTGGTCATCGTGCTGGTGTCCGCGCCTGCCGCGTACGCGCTGACCCGGCTGGGAGCGCGCGGCGCGGACGGCATGACGAACTTCGTCGCGATCGGCATGGGCGTGCCGTTCCAGACGGTCGTGATCCCGCTGTTCATCGGGATGGCCGAGGTGAACCTGACCAACGACCTGTTCGGCATGTTCCTGGTCTACGTGGCACTTTCGCTTCCGTTCACGGTGTTCCTGCTGACCGGCTTCTTCAAGTCGCTGCCCGACGAGTTGGAGGAGGCCGCCGCGCTCGACGGCGCGTCCCCGCTGCGCACCTTCCGCACGATCATGCTGCCGCTCGCCCGCGGCGGACTGGTCACCGCGCTGATCCTCAACGCGATCGGGCTGTGGAACGAGACCCTGCTCGCCATCGTGTTCCTCAACGAGAACGCCAACTTCACCCTCGCCCGCGCGCTGTTCGCCTTCAACAGCGCCGCGAGCTACCAGTCGGAGTACGGCGGGCTGATCGCGGGCGTCGCGATCGTGGTGCTGCCGATGCTCGTGCTCTACCTCCTGCTCGCGCGCCGGATCATCACCGGCCTGACCCTCGGCGCGGGCAAGTGAGCGTCCGGAAGGGATAGTCATGGCAACGGTCACCTTCGACGGCGCCACCCGCTACTACGCGGGAAGCCCGGTCCCTGCGGTGGACGGCCTGGACCTCGCGGTCGCCGACGGCGAGTTCCTGGTCCTGGTCGGGCCGTCCGGCTGCGGCAAGTCCACCACTCTGCGGATGCTCGCGGGCCTGGAGGGCGTGGACGACGGCGCGATCCGCATCGGCGAGCGCGATGTCACCGACCTGCCGCCCAAGGACCGCGACATCGCCATGGTGTTCCAGAACTACGCGCTCTACCCGCACATGACGGTCGCGGACAACATCGGCTTCCACCTCAAGATCGCGAAGATGCCCAAGGCGGAGCGGGCGGCCCGCGTCCGCGAGGCCGCCGCGCTGTTGGACCTGGAGCCCTACCTGGACCGCAAGCCCGCCAAGCTGTCCGGCGGCCAGCGGCAGCGGGTCGCGATGGGCCGGGCGATCGTTCGCCGCCCCCAGGTGTTCTGCATGGACGAGCCACTGTCCAATTTGGACGCGAAGCTGCGCGTCCAGACCCGCGCGCAGATCGCGTCCCTGCAGCGGCGGCTCGGCGTCACCACGATCTACGTGACCCACGACCAGGTCGAGGCGATGACCATGGGCGACCGGGTCGCGGTGCTCAAGGATGGGGTCTTGCAGCAGTGCGACACCCCGATCGGCCTGTTCGGCCGCCCCGCCAACCTGTTCGTCGCGGGCTTCATCGGCTCGCCCGCGATGAACCTGATCCCCACCCGGGCCTCCGGTGAGTCCGCCGACGTCGGCGGCACCCCGATTCCCCTCTCGCCCGCCGCCCGCGCCGCGCTGACCAGCGAGAACATCGTCGTCGGCATCCGCCCCGAAGGCTGGCGCACGCTCCCGGCGGGCGACGGTGTCACCGCGACGATCGAGGCCGTCGAGGAACTGGGCAGCGACCAGTACCTCTACTGCTCCGCCGACACCCCGCACCTCACCCCGGACGGCACGGCGCCGCAGCCCATCGCCGTGCGAGCGCCCGGAATGTCCCCCTGGCGCCGCGGCGACAAACTCGGCCTGGCCCCGCAACCCGGCGCCGTCCACCTCTTCGACGCCGAAACCGGCGCCCGCCTGCCCGACTGAGAGTTCGACTCGGCCTGGCCTAGTGGGTGGTGAATCGCTGAGAGTGGACAGTGCCTAGCTCGACACCGTTCTCATCGGTTGTGACGACCTTGAAGCGATATGTCCCAGCGGAAGGAATCTCACCGCCCGGTCCCTTGAGCCAGTAGGTGTCCTCGTAGTCCCAGCCCGGTTCGGGGTAGAGCATGGTCGACTGGGTGGCGAAGTCCGGCTCGGTCCAGCCCCCGTCGAGAAATTGCTGGATGTGGATGGTGTTCAGAGTGATGACTTCGGTGATGTTCGTTACTCGCAAAACGATCGTGGCTCCGGCGTCGCGCAGCGAAGTCTCGGCGCTGGGCGACATGGCCGCTTCCGCCTGAGCCACCGGCAAAGCCGTTTCGGCGACCCCGAGGCCCGCGATAGCGATCGCGGCGGCCAGCGTCAGCTTGCCCAACGTCTTCATCAGTTATCCCCCATCGTCAAAATCACTTCAGTGTAACCGTCGCGGAAGAGTCAATCCCGGTTTCGGGAGCGGAAAGCGGCCACGTGGACGCGGTTCGCGCAGCGGGGGGAGCAGAAGCGCTTGGCTCGGTTCGTGGAGCTGTCCAGGTAGTAGTTGCCGCAGTCCTCCGCGGCGCACTGGCCCCAGCGGTCCAGGCCGTGCCGGACGACCGCCTGGGCCAGGCCCCACGCCGACGCCGCCGCCACCTCGGTGGCGGGTGGGGCGTCGGCGTCGGCCACGTGGATGTGCCAGGCGCCGCTGTGGCCGGAGAGGCGGGGGCGGGGCGGGTGGGCGGCCAGCAGGGCGTTGACCCCGGCCAGCACCTGGTCGGCGTCGCCGGAGACGGCGGCGTCGAGGACCGCGCGGGCGTCGGACGCGACTGACCGCAGGACGGTGAGGTCTTCCTCGGTCGCCCGGCAGGCCCACCAGGGCTCGTCGTGCAGGGCGGCCTGGAGCGCGGGGACGTCCGGGAGATCCGCGTTCACCAGGCGGAGTGCGACATCCAGGTAATCACCGTTGTCCAAGTCCGGTCCTTACGGCTAGCGTGTCAGGGGCGTAAGCAGTGATAGCACCTTACGGAGAGCACCTTACTGGGAGGGCGGATGGACCGCGTGCCATTGCGGCAGGTGGCGGGGCTGGCCCTGCCCGCGCTGCCGGTTCTCGCGGCCGAGCCGCTGTATCTGCTGGTCGACACCGCCGTCGTCGGGCATCTCGGCGGCACGCAGCTCGGCGCGCTCGGCGTCGGCGCGATCGTGCTCGCCCAGCTCTCCACGCAGCTCACGTTCCTCTCCTACGGGACCACCGCCCGCGCCGCCCGGCTACACGGCGCGGGCCGCCGCGACCAGGCCGTCGCGGAGGGGGTGCAGGCCACCTGGCTCGCGCTCGGCGTCGGGGTCCTGCTCGTCGCCGTCGGCCAGTTGCTGGCCCGCCCGGTCGCCGAGGCGCTGGCCGGGCCGGGCGCGGTGGCCGACGCCGCCGTGGGCTGGCTGCGGATCGCCCTGCTCGGCGTTCCGCTGATCCTGGTGACCCTCGCGGGCAACGGGTGGATGCGCGGCGTCCAGGACACCCGCCGCCCGCTGCGCTATGTCCTCGCGGGCAACGCCGTGTCCGCCGTGCTCTGCCCGCTGCTGGTCGGCGGCTGGGGGTTCGAGGGGTCCGCCGTCGCCAATGTCGCCGGGCAGGTGGTCGCGGGCACGCTCTTCCTGCGGGCCATCGGGTCCGAGCGGGTCCCGCCGCGGCCGCGGGTCGAGGTCATGCGCGCCCAGCTGGTCCTCGGCCGCGACCTGGTGCTGCGCAGCCTCGCTTTCCAGGCGTGCTTCGTCTCCGCGACCGCGGTCGCCGCCCGCACCTCGGTCGGCGCGGTGGGCGCGCACCAGGTCGTGCTGCAGCTGTGGACGTTCCAGGCGCTGGTGCTCGACTCGCTGGCGATCGCCGCCCAGTCGCTGGTCGGGGCGGCGCTGGGGGCGGGGGAGGACCGGCGCGCCACCGGGCTCGCCCGCCAGCTCTCCGGCTACGGCTTCGCGCTGGGCGTCGTCTTCGCCGTCGGGTTCGCCGCCCTCGCCGGTGTCCTGCCGCACGTGTTCACCGACGATCCGGTCGTGCTGGCCGAGATCCCGCACGCCTGGTGGTTCTTCGTCGCGCTCCAGCCGATCGCCGGGATCGTGTTCGCCCTCGACGGGGTGCTGCTCGGCGCGGGGGACGCGAAGTTCCTGCGCACGGCGACGCTGCTGGCCGCCGTCGTCGGGTTCCTCCCGCTGGTGTGGCTGTCGCTGGCGTTCGGCTGGGGGCTGGTCGGCATCTGGCTCGGCCTCGCGCTGTTCATGGTGGCGCGCCTGGGAAGCCTGGTGCTGCGCGCGCGGTCGGGGCGGTGGGCGGTGGTCGGCGCCATCCGGACCTGACTGTCCATATGGGACTGTGATCGATCGCACGCTTAGCAATGCTAACGATCAAGCCTGCCCGCGCGCTGTAATGGACGGGACCCTCACCGAAGACGGGAGAACGTCAGTGCCTGCCGCCAAGCGCCGAGCGCTGGTGATCTGGGCTACCGCCGCCGCTGTCTACCTGATCGCGGTGTTCCACCGCTCGTCCCTCGGCGTGGCCGGTTTGCAGGCCGCGGACCGGTTCCACCTCGACGCCGCCGCGCTCGGCGCCTTCACCGTGCTGCAGATCGGCGTGTACGCGCTCATGCAGATCCCGACCGGCCTGCTCGTCGACCGCTTCGGCCCGCGCCGGATGCTCACCGCCGCGGCCGTCCTGATGGGACTGGGCCAGGTCCTCTTCGCCGTGGCGGCCACTTACCCGCTCGCGCTGGTCGCCCGCGGCGTGCTCGGCCTCGGCGACGCGATGACCTTCGTCAGCGTCCTTCGCCTCATCGCCGCCTACTATCCACCGCGCCGCTACGCCACGTTCGCCGCGATCACCGCCGCCCTCGGCGCCGTGGGCAACCTGGCCGCGACACTGCCGCTCACCCTCCTGCTCGCCGACGCGGGCTGGACGGCCACCTTCGCCGTCGCGGGCGCGGCCACCGCAGGCTACGCGGTCGTCGTCGCGCTGCGCGTGCGCGACACCCCCGAAGGCGAGCAGGCGCACCGCTCCGACGCCGTGGGCGCGCGCGAGGTCGCCGACCAGGTCCGGCAGGCGTGGCGGGTGGCGGGCACCCGGCTCGGCTTCTGGGTGCACTTCTCGACCATGTTCGCCCCGGCCGTGCTCGGCCTGCTCTGGGGCTTCCCGTACCTGGTGCAGGCGCAGGGCATGTCCGCGGCCGCCGCGGGCGCGGTGCTGAGCCTGCTGGTGGTCGTCGGCATGGTCACCGGGCCGTTCATCGGCGAGTTCATGGGCCGCAGGCCGCAGGCGCGCGTCCCGATGGTCGCGGCCTACCTCGGGGTGGCCATGGTCCTGTGGGGGCTGCTGCTCGGCTGGCCGGGCGGGGTCGCGCCAGCGCCGCTGGTCGTGGTCGCCTTCGGCGTGTTCTCCGTCGGCGTCCCGCTGTCCGGCGTCGCGTTCGCGCTGGCCCGCGACTACAACCCGATCCGCCGCGTCGGCACCGCGACCGGCCTGGTCAACGTCGGCGGGTTCACCGCGGTCACCATCACCGCGTTCGGGATCGGCGTGCTGCTCGGCGGCGACGCGGCCGCCGCGGACGCGGGCGCGTTCCGGGTCGCGTTCCTCGCCGTGGCCGCCGTGCTGCTGTTCGGGTCCTGGCGCACCCTGGTGTGGTGGCGGCGGGCGCGGGCAGCGGTGTTCGCCGCCGACGCCCGCGGCGAGGCCGTTCCGGTCCAGATCCGGCGGCGGACCTGGGACATCCCGGCGCGGGCGCGGACCGAAACCGCGTGAGCATAAGATTTCCGCTCGTGTCCCGACCCCAGTCCCGCCCCACCGTCCCCCCCGGCCTCGTCGTCGTCGACAAGGCGCCCGGCATGACCTCGCACGACGTCGTCGCCCGGGTCCGCCGGATCATCGGCACCCGCAAGGTCGGCCACGCGGGCACCCTCGACCCGATGGCCACCGGTGTGCTGGTGCTCGGCGTCGAGCGGGCCACCAAGCTGCTGGGACACCTCGCCCTCGACCGCAAGGTCTACCTCGCCACCATCCGCCTCGGCGCGGCAACCACCACCGACGACGCCGAGGGCGAGTTCCTGGGCGCGCCCGACCCCGCCGCGCTCGCCGCCGTCACCGACGAGGCCATCGCCGCGGGCATCGCGGCGCTGACCGGCCCGATCGAGCAGGTCCCCAGCTCGGTCAGCGCGGTCAAGATCGAGGGCAAGCGGGCCTACGCGCGCGTCCGCGCGGGCGAGGACGTCCAGATCCCCGCCCGCCCGGTCACCGTCCACCGCTTCGACCTGCTCGCGGCCACCCGCGCCGAGACCGCGATCGACCTCGACGTCATGGTCGACTGCTCGTCGGGCACCTACGTCCGCGCGCTCGCCCGCGACCTCGGCGCCGACCTCGGCGTCGGCGGCCACCTCGCCGCCCTGCGCCGCACCACGGTCGGCCCGTTCGACCTGCGCGTCGCGCGGACCCTGGAGCGGCTGGAGTCCGAGCCCGGCCTGTCGCTCGACCTCGACGCCGCCGTGGCCGCCGCGTTCCCGCGCCGCGACCTCGACCGGGTCGAGACGATCGCGCTCGCGCACGGCAAACGGCTGCCCGCCGCGGGCATCGCGGGCACCTACGGCATCTTCGACCCGTCCGGCAAGGCGGTCGCGCTGGGCGTGGACGAGGGCAAGACCGCGCGGGCGCTGGTCGCGCTCAACGTGTCCTGACCCACCCTGTCCCCGCCTCGCCCACCAACTAGGCTGTCCGCCGTGCAGCGTTGGCGCGGTCTCGCGGACCTACCCGGTGGCTGGGGTCGCTGTGTGGCGACCATCGGCGTGTTCGACGGAGTCCACCGCGGACACCAGGAGCTGATCGCCCGCGCGGTGCGGCTCGCGCGGGAGCGGGACGTGCCCAGCGTCGTGCTCACCTTCGACCCGCACCCCGCCGAGGTGGTGCGCCCGGGGAGCCACCCCGCGCAGCTGACCACGTTGCGCCGCAAGGCCGAACTGGTCGAGAGCCTGGGCGTGGACGTGTTCTGCGTGCTGCCGTTCACCCCGGAACTGTCCAAAGTGCCCGCCGACGAGTTCGTGCACGAGGTGCTGGTCGAGCGGCTGCACGTGGCCGCGGTCGTGGTGGGGGAGAACTTCACCTTCGGCAACCGCGCGGTGGGCAACGTCGAACTGCTGACCGCGCTCGGCCACCGGTTCGGCTTCGCCACCGAGGGCGCGAAACTGGTCACCGCCGACTCGCCGGGCGACATCACCTTCTCCTCGACCTACATCCGCGCCTGCATCGACGCGGGCGACGTGCGCGCCGCCGCCGCGGCGCTGGGCCGTCCGCACCGGCTGGAGGGCATCGTCGTGCGCGGCGACGGCCGCGGCCACGAACTCGGCTTCCCGACCGCCAACCTGTCCACCCCGCGCTTCGCCGCCGTCCCCGCGGACGGCGTCTACGCCTGCCGGTTCACCCTGCTGACCGCGCACGGCAGGGAGCCGCTGACCGCCGCCGTCTCGGTGGGCACGAACCCGACGTTCTCCGGCCGGGAGCGCCGCGTGGAGGCGTTCGTCCTCGACGTGGACGAGGACTTCTACGGCCAGCGCGTCGCCCTCGACTTCGTGGAGCGCCTGCGGGCGATGGAGAAGTACCCCTCCAGCGAAGCGCTGGTCGAGCAGATGCACCGCGACGTCGCCCGCACCCGCGAGCTGATCGACGGCCCCGCAGCGTGATCGGTCCGCCTGCCCGCTGTTGATCCACCTTCGCCGTTCGGTCACCCTGGTGGGATGGGGCCGGCAAGATACGGCGGAGGTCACACGGCGTATCAGGGGAGAGGCGAAGGTGGAGGACCACAAGATCGTCCAGCGGAACATCGCGCTGCAACGCGAGTGGTACGGCGAGCCGTTGGGGGACCGGGTCCGCAGGCTGGTCGTCGCCTTCGACGTCTCCCAGGCCAACCTCGCCGACGTGCTGGGCATCAGCGCCCCGATGCTGAGCCAGGTCATGAGCGGCAGACGCGCCAAGATCGGCAACCCGGCGGTGCTGGCCCGCCTGATCATGCTGGAACGCAAGATCCTCACCCCCGAGGTCGCCTCCGGCCGCCGCGAGGCGCTGCAGAACGCCCTCGACGACGTCCGCGCCTCCAAACCCGCCGTGACCAGGGACAACCTGCCGGTCGACGTGGGTCGCAGCGCGATCATGGCGCTGCGCAGGCTGGCCTCGCCGGAAGACCTCACCGAGGCGGCCGGGCTGCTCGACCAGCGCTTCCCCGACCTCGCCGAGCTGCTGCGCCGGGCGGGCAAGCGCCGGTGACCCGGCTGTTCACCGCGCTGCCGCTGCCGGACGCCGCCGCCGACCATCTGGCGGGCCAGTTGGCCGACCGGCTTCCCACCACGCCGAGCGGGCTGCGCCTCATCCCGCGCGAGCAGTGGCACATCACAGTGGGCTTCTACGGCGAGGACGACCCAAACCAACGCGCCGCCCGCCTCCACGAACGGGTGAAAAACCTGCGCGCACCGCGCCTCTCCCTGGCCGGTTCCGGCACCTTCTCCGGCGTCTGCTGGGTGGGCGTGGACACCGGCGGCCCGGCACTGGGCGCGCTCGCCGAGGCCGCCGACGCGGCTGCGGGCGGCCACGCCCGCTACACCCCGCACCTGACCGTCGCCCGGTGCCCCAAAGGCAGTCCCCTCGCCGAGGGAATGGCGCGTGCGCTGGGTGACTACCGGGGACCGGAGTGGACGGCCGGGGAGTTGGTCCTCTTCCGCAGCGAACTCGGCTCGGCTGGTCCGGTGTACACGCCGGTTGACCAGGTCAGGCTGCGCACGACCGGGTGAGACACGCGGACCTGCTAGCCTTGGTGTTTGGGTCCGGCTGCAGTCCGTGGCGGCCGTGACCGACTAACCCGGGCAGGCTTACCCAAGCCGGACATCCCCGGGCCGCACGGGACGCATTCACGAGGAGATGACGAGTGGCGCTGTCCACCGAGCAGAAGAAGTCGATCCTGACCGAGTACGGCGTGCACGACTCGGACACCGGATCCCCCGAGGCCCAGATCGCGCTGCTGACCAAGCGCATCAAGGACCTCACCGAGCACCTCAAGCTGCACAAGCACGACCACCACTCGCGTCGTGGCCTGCTGCTGCTGGTCGGCCGCCGCAGGCGGCTGCTCAACTACCTGACCAAGGTGGACATCGAGCGCTACCGGTCGCTGATCCAGCGACTCGGCCTGCGCCGATAGCGTGACCCTGGGGGGAGTGGCCTCGGCCGCTCCCCCCAGGTCCATAACCGAATAACGCACGAAGACAGCAAAGACGACAGGGCGAGCACGCCGCGCACACGGGACCAGTTCGCCGGTCCTCGGTAGTGGTTCCCGGGCACAGCCGACCGACACACACGGTGTCGAGTGGCCCCGGGGACTTCGATCGAAGACCGGCCTCGTCCGAACCGCGACCCCGTGCCCGGGTTGCGCGCTCGCCCTGAGACGAGGAGTACCGATTACATGACAGACAACACCGTGCACGAGTCGACAGCCGTCATCGACAACGGCAAGTACGGCACGCGCACCATCCGATTCGAGACCGGGCGCCTCGCCCGGCAGGCCGCGGGAAGTGTCGTGGCCTACCTCGACGAGGACACCATGCTTCTCTCGGCGACCACCGCCTCGAAGCAGCCCAAGGAGCACTTCGACTTCTTCCCGCTGACGGTGGACGTCGAAGAGCGCATGTACGCCGTCGGCCGCATCCCCGGCGCGTTCTTCCGCCGCGAGGGCCGACCGTCCACCGACGCGGTCCTGACCTGTCGGCTGATCGACCGCCCGCTGCGCCCGTCCTTCGTGGACGGCCTGCGCAACGAGATCCAGGTCGTCATCACCGTGCAGAGCCTCAACCCGCAGGACCTCTACGACGTGGTGGCCATCAACGCCGCCTCGGCGTCCACCCAGCTCGCCGGGCTGCCCTTCTCGGGTCCCATCGGCGGCGTCCGGGTCGCGCTGATCGAGGGCCAGTGGGTCGCGTTCCCGACCCACGAGCAGCTGGCGAAGGCCGTGTTCGACATGGTCGTCGCGGGCCGTGTTGTCAAGGGAGCCGGGTCGGGCTCTGTTGATGATGTCGCGATCATGATGGTCGAGGCCGAGGCCACCGAGAACGTCATCGACCTCGTCGCCGCGGGCGCCACCGCGCCCACCGAGGAGATCGTCGCCTCCGGCCTGGAGGCCGCGAAGCCGTTCATCAAGGTCCTCTGCGACGCGCAGGCCGAGCTCGCGGGCAACGCGGCCAAGCCGACCCGCGACTACCCGACCTTCCCGGCCTACCAGCCCGACGCCTACACCGCCGTCGAGCAGGCCGTCACCGAGGAGTTGGCGCAGGCGCTGACCATCGGCGACAAGCAGGAGCGCGAGACGCGCCTGGACGAGGTCAAGGCGCTGTGCCTGGAGAAGGTCGGCGCGGTCGTGGGCGGCGCGTTCGACGGCCGCGAGAAGGAGGTCGGCGCGGCGTTCCGCTCGCTGAACAAGAAGCTGGTCCGCCAGCGCATCCTGCGCGACAAGGTCCGCATCGACGGCCGCGGCCTGACCGACATCCGCGGCCTGTCCGCCGAGGTCGCGCTCATCCCGCGCGCGCACGGCTCGGCGCTGTTCGAGCGCGGCGAGACCCAGATCCTGGGTGTCACCACGCTGAACATGCTCCGCCTGGAACAGCAGATCGACTCGCTGTCCCCGGAGACGCACAAGCGCTACATGCACCACTACAACTTCCCGCCGTTCTCCACCGGCGAGACCGGCCGGGTCGGCTCGCCGAAGCGGCGCGAGATCGGCCACGGCGCGCTCGCCGAGCGGGCCCTGGTGCCGGTGCTGCCCAAGCGCGACGAGTTCCCCTATGCGATCCGCCAGGTCTCCGAGGCGCTGAGCTCCAACGGCTCCACCTCGATGGGCTCGGTCTGCGCGTCCACGATGTCGCTGCTCAACGCCGGTGTGCCGCTCAAGGCGCCGGTGTCGGGTATCGCGATGGGCCTGGTGTCGGATGAGGTCGACGGCGAGACGCGCTACGTCGCGCTGACCGACATCCTCGGCGCCGAGGACGCCTTCGGCGACATGGACTTCAAGGTCGCGGGCACCCGGGAGTTCGTCACCGCCCTGCAGTTGGACACCAAGCTCGACGGCATCCCGTCCGACGTGCTGGCCCAGGCGCTCGACCAGGCGCGCGACGCCCGGTACACCATCCTGGAGGTCATGGCCGAGGCCATCGACGGCCCGGACGAGATGAGCCCCTACTCGCCCCGGGTCACCAGCGTGAAGATCCCGGTCGACAAGATCGGCGAGGTCATCGGCCCGAAGGGCAAGATGATCAACTCGATCACCGAGCAGACCGGCGCCGACATCTCCATCGAGGACGACGGCACGATCTACGTCGGCGCGGCGGACGGCCCGTCGGCCGAGGCGGCGATCGACCTGATCAACGCCATCGCCAACCCGCAGCTTCCCAAGGTCGGCGAGCGCTTCCTGGGCACGGTCGTCAAGACCGCCGCATTCGGCGCGTTCGTCTCCCTGCTGCCGGGCAAGGACGGCCTGGTGCACATTTCCAAGCTGGGCAACGGAAAGCGCATCAGCAAGGTCGAGGACGTGGTCAAGGTCGGCGACAAGCTCCGCGTGGAGATCGCCGACATCGACCAGCGCGGCAAGATCAGCCTGGTCCTGGTCGACGAGGAGAGCGCGCCCACCGAGGACGCGCCCGCCGAGGCGGCTCCCGCCCAGTGACACTCAGTTCCACGGTGACGGCCGCGGGCGCCTCGGGCGCTCGCGGCCGTTCCGCGCCCCCCGTGAAAGGCCACCTGCAGAAGCCCGGCAGCACGGTCGTGCTGGAGCGGTCCGGGGAGGCCGAGGTCAAGCGCACGCTGCTGCCCGGCGGCCTGCGCGTGATCACCGAGCATGTTCCCGGCGTGCGGTCCGCCGCCGTCGGGATCTGGGTCGCGGTCGGTTCCCGCGACGAGCCCAACTCCGTCGCGGGCGCCGCGCACTACCTTGAGCACCTGCTGTTCAAGGGGACCGCGAAGCGCTCCGCGGCGCGCATCGCCGAGGAGATCGACGCGGTCGGCGGCGAGCTGAACGCGTTCACCGCCAAAGAGCACACCTGCTACTACGCGCACGTCATCGACGAGGACCTGCCGCTGGCGATGGACCTGGTGTCCGATGTGGTCTTCGACGCGCTGTGCGCGGAGTCCGATGTGGAGACCGAGCGCG
This sequence comes from Actinokineospora iranica, assembly GCF_900101685.1. Lineage (GTDB taxonomy): Bacteria > Actinomycetota > Actinomycetes > Mycobacteriales > Pseudonocardiaceae > Actinokineospora > Actinokineospora iranica. The sequence goes on along the minus strand of NZ_FMZZ01000001.1, from coordinate 1,006,969 downwards.
GCGTCGTCCTCGAAGAGATCGCCATGCGCGACGACGACCCGGAAGACCTGCTGCACGACGCGTTCTGCAGCGCGCTGCTCGCCGACCACCCGCTCGGCAGGCCGGTGCTGGGGTCCGAGGAGTCGATCACCTCGATGACCCGCACCGCGCTCAACGGCTTCTACCGGCGCCGCTACACCATGCCCAAGATGGTTCTGTCGGTCGCGGGCAACGTCACCCACCGGCAGGTGCTTTCCCTGGTGCGCAAGGCTTTGCGTGACCGCCTCGTCGGCGACCGCGCGCCTGCCGCGCCGCGCGCTGGCCGTGCCAGGATCGGCAACTCGCCCCGGCTGGTGCTGCACAGCGACGACACCGAGCAGGCGCACATGATGCTCGGCGTGCGCGCCCTCGACCGGCACGACGACCGCCGGTTCACCCTGAACGTGCTCAACGCCGCGCTCGGCGGCGGCATGAGCTCCCGGTTGTTCCAGGAGGTCCGCGAGCGCCGGGGCCTGGCGTACCAGGTGTACTCGTCGGTCGCGGCGTACGCCGACACCGGCCACCTGTCCATCTACACCGGCTGCCAGCCCGACCGCCTCGGCGAGGTGGCTGGCGTCGTCCGCGAGGTCCTGCGCGAGGTCGCCCGCGACGGCTTCACCGACGCCGAGGTGGCCCGAGGAAAGGGCCAGCTGCGCGGCGGGCTGGTGCTGGGCTTGGAGGACACCAGCTCCCGCATGTCGCGCATCGGGAAGGGCGAGCTGGCCTACGCCGACTACCTGACCGTCGAGCAGACCCTGGAGCGCATCGAGGCGGTCACCGCGGAGCAGGTGGCCGCCCTCGCCGCCGACCTGCTGACCCGGCCGCTCGCCGCGGCCGTGGTGGGCCCCTACGCTCACACCGACGATGTGCCGGTTCAACTCCACGAGGTGAGCAAGTGACCACCAGGTCGGAACAAAACCCCATCCGCGTCGGCGTCCTCGGCGCCCGCGGCCGGATGGGCGCCGAAGTGTGCCGGGCGGTGGAAGCCGCGGGCGACATGGAGGTAGTCGCCATGGTCGACTCCGGCGACTGGATGTTCGACATAGCCGACGCGGGCGCCGAGGTCGTGGTCGACTTCACCCACCCCGACGTGGTCATGGACAACCTGCGCTTCTGCATCGACCAGGACATCCGCAGCGTCGTCGGCACCAGCGGCTTCGACGAGGCCAAACTGGCCACCGTCGCCCAGTGGCTGGAGCCCAAACCGGAGCTGGGCGTCCTCATCGCCCCCAACTTCGCCCTGGGCGCGGTCCTGTCCATGCGCTTCGCCCAACTGGCCGCGAAGTACTACGACACGGTGGAAATCATCGAACTCCACCACAACCGCAAAGCCGACGCCCCCTCCGGCACCGCCGCCCACACCGCCCGCCTCATCGCCAAGGCCCGCACCGAGGCAAACCTGGGCGAAATCCCCGACGCCACCACCTCCGACCCCACCGGCGCCCGAGGCGGCCAGGTGGACGACATCCGAATCCACTCGGTCCGCCTAGGCGGCCTGGTGGCCCACCAGGAAGTCCTCTTCGGCGGCGAAGGCGAAACCCTCACCATCCGCCACGACTCCCTGGACCGAAAGTCCTTCATGCCCGGCGTCCTCCACGGCGTCCGAGCCATCCTCGACCACCAGGGCTTGGTAGTCGGCCTGGAAAACCTCCTGGACCTGTGACCCCCAGCCCCACCCGCAGATGTCAGATAGAGCGGTGAGGGATAGCACACCCGCACACCACACCTGCCCAGGGCCACACCCCCGGACCTGGGCAGGTGGCAGACGGGCGGAACGGCCCACCCGCCCTCCTGCCAGCCGTACCCGGCCCTGCCAGGTGCTCGATGGGATCGGAGCAGGACACCCGCCCCCCACGAAGCCGCACCCAAAGCTGCCAGGTGCTCGATGGGGTGGAGTGGTTTCTTCGTAGGGGCCCTGAAGAAACCACTCCACCCCATCGAGCCAACCCCGCAACCCAGCCCCCACCGAGCCAGCAGCAAGCCAGCCACCACAGCAGGGATCGCCAGTGTCCGCCCGAACAGTCTCACTGCTCCTGACCGCCGTCCTACTTCTCTACTTCTTCCTCCTAGGCGGCCGAGCAGTAGCCCTCTTCCGCGACGGCTCCCCCACGGCCATCGCCTTCGGCATCGGCATCCTCCTGCTCCCCCTGGTAGGCGCGTGGGTGACCTGGTCCACCCTCCGCTTCGGCATCCGCACCCAAGAGCTAACCCGCCGCCTGGAAGCAGAAGGCGGCCTCCCAGACACCTCAGATCTCCCCCGCACCCCCTCCGGCCGAGTCGACCGCGCCGCCGCCGACGCCTGGTTCGACACTCACCGAGCCGCGGCGGAAGCCGCCCCGGACGACTGGCGCTCCTGGTACCGCCTAGCCGTCGCCTACGACGTGGCAGGCGACCGCACCCGCGCCCGCGAAGCCATGCGCAAGGCCCTCGACCTCGCCGACTAGCGACCGCGAAGTGCATCGCCAAGGAGACAGGCGCCGGGCTCACCGAGCCGGGACAACCGCGCGCTGGTGATCGACCCGGCATCGTCCGGGTGCGACGGATAGTGGCCACTCGCCGCCCTCGCGAAAACCATCGAATCAGTAGATCGTTTGGTTCGCTACTTCGGGTAGCTGTGACCCCGCGAGTAGTGCGATCGCCGTTCGGGTGACCCGCGACTCGAAGTGGGGAACTCTCGGTCGGTTTCTTGCCGCATGGGCGTTTCCTGCCTAGCTTGGGGCTAGGCCAGACCAGTGATGTCCATCTCCTGGAGCAATTCATGACTCAAATCGACGGTCGCCCAAGTGAGCAAACGATCGAGCGGACCAGGGAAGAGCCGGTCATCCCGGCCCAGCAGTCCTGGAGTCCGGCACCACAGCAGCTGAGCCTGACCGACGAAGAATTCGAGCTAGGCCCCAACGGAGTGCCTCCCGACAAGCGGTTCAGGGCGTTGAACAGGTTGGCGGCGTTTCTGGAGGACAAGCGCGACCACATGCTCGGCTATCAGGTCACCGAGGATATGGACGCCTACCAGGAAGACCTGTCCCGCTTCATGAAGATGCACTGCAACAACCTCGGCGATCCATTTCAGGCGGGCGGCTACAAGGTCAACACCAAACCGCTCGAACGGGCCGTGCTGAAATATTTCACCAAACTGTGGCACGGCATCCCGTACAAGGCGGGAAAGAAGGACTCGTGCTGGGGGTACGGCCTGAGCATGGGGGCGACGGAGGGCAACCTCTACGCGATGTGGAACGCCCGGGACTACCTGGAGGGCAAGCGTTTGCTTTCCAGCGGCGACACCCTCAAGATCCAGCCGCTGTCCTACGTCGCCCCGATGGCGGCGGAGGGCAAGGACCACGCCTACGAGCCGGTGATCTTCTACTCCCAGGACACGCACTACTCGTTCGCCAAGGCGATCCGGGTGCTGAAACTGCCGACTTTCGGGCAGATGGGCCGCGACCGGTACCCCAACGACTGTCCCCTCGGCGGGGAGTGGCCGGACGAGGTGCCCTCGGCGCTGCCTCCGAAAACCGGGAAGGACGACCAGTACCCCTCGTTCGGCCCCGGGTCGATCGACGTCGACAAACTCGTGGTGCTGGTCAAGTTCTTCGCGGAAAAGGGCTATCCCATCATCGTCAACCTCAACTACGGCAGCACGTTCAAGTGCGCCTACGACGACGTGCGCGCGGTGAGCGACCGGCTGATCACGGTGTTCGGCGACAATGGCCTGATCTCGCGGGACGTGGAGTACGAGGGCGGCGGCTCCGAGAAGCGCCGCGGCTTCTGGATCCACGTCGACGGCGCCCTTGGCGCCGGGTACATGCCGTTCCTGGATATGGCGGCCAAGGATCCCAAGTACGGCTACGAACCGGAGGTGGACATCCCCGAGTTCGACTTCGGCCTGAAATCCACCTACGACTCCGGCCTCCCGGGCGAGAAGCCGGTCAACGTGGACATGGTCTCGTCCATCGCGCTGAGCGGCCACAAGTGGATGGGCGCCCCGTGGCCGTGCGGAATCCTGGTGACCAAGGTCAAATACCAGATGCAGCCGCCCGGCCAGGCCGAGTACATCGGCTCCCTCGACACCACTTTCGCGGGCTCCCGCAACGGCTTCTCGCCGATCGTCATGTGGGACCACCTCGCCCAGCACCCCGACGACCGCCAGATCTCCAAGGCCGTGCACTCCCAGCGAATGGCCGCCTACCTGGTGGAAAAGCTGAAGATGGTCGAGAAGTACTGGCGGAACAAGAACGAGGACGACACCCTCGACCTGTTCATCGACCGCACCCCGCTGGCCATCACCGTGCGGTTCCGCAGGCCCAACCCGGACATCGTGGCGAAGTACTCCCTGTCCACGGTGACGATGCGGATGATCCCCGACGACGACACCTCGATCCGCCACTTGGCCCACGCGTTCTGCATGTCCTTCACCACGCAGGACCGAATCGACACCTTCGCCCTCGACCTCTGCGGCGACGACGCCTTCGACTTCGACGAGACGACACCCACCCCGCAACCATCGCCACGCTTCGACGCCGGGGTCCCGATGGCCCAGTCCCCGTTCGCCGACCGCGGCTTCGCCTGACCGCGCTGGGAGGAAATCATGTCCACGGCTGAGAAGAAGGACCCGTACAAAAAAGTAGACCTGACTACGCCGTCCGTGAACTGGTCCAGCAAGTACAACCTCGTCAAATATGAAAAATCTACAGCCCAAAATATCCTTAAAAGCACCTTCTATTGTCATATCGGTTTCATCGACCCCAAGTCCAAGCGGGCTGTGGTTCTGCCGAGGCAGTACGGGTTGGCTGGGGACAAGATTTATCTACATGGCCCGGACCTCTATCACTATAAAGATGCGGATCCCGCATTTACCAGTGAGTCTCGTCTGTACAAGCTCGCCAAAGAAGGATTGGAGGTCTGTGTGACGGTCAGTATCGTCGACGGCCTGGGATTTGGGCGCTCGGCGATCCACGCCACCCTTCACTACCGTTCGGTGGTGATCTATGGAACCGCCAGGCAGGTGGTGGACGATAAAGCAAAGGAGAAAGCGCTGGAGGCTTTCGCCGAGCACATCGCTCCGGGCTACTACTCGAAAGAGTCGCGCGCGGCAAGTCCGGAAGAGAGGAAGCAGGTCGGGATTATCGAAATCGAATTCGACCACGTCTCCTCCAAGCAGCGAACGGGCGAGCCGAGGAAGGGGGAGGGTGACCCGGAAGGCAAGTGGGCGGGGAGTGTCTCATTTTATCTTGCCTGTGGGGAGCCAAAAAACGCCAGTTACATCGACAAGGACATGCAGCCTCCCAAATATGTCGACGACCTGTGCAAGAGAAGCACTCCCACCGTCGAAGTCACTCCTGCGCACGGCACAGAAGAAGATTGGGCCGCGGGCGCCCCGCTCTGACGACGGAGGCTGAGGACGCGGTCCCCAAGGACCTGCGCCCGCGCGTGGCGTCAAGCGAACCGCTGTGACGCCACGCGCGGGCCTTCGCGCGCCTGGCTACGCCATAACCGCCCGCGGTAGAGGACACCGCGCGCGTCGGCGTGCACCATAGGGGCATGTGCCGAAGCATCAAGACCCTCAGGCCCCCGTACGTGGAAGAGGCGGGCGACGACGACGTCCGCGCCGCCGCACTGCAGTACGTGCGCAAGATATCCGGTTTCCGGGCCCCGGCCCCGCACAACGCCGAGGCGTTCGAGGCCGCTGTCGACGCGGTCGCGGCGGCCACGGCGGACCTCTTGGACCGCTTGGTCGTCCGCGGCCGCTGACCTTTTAAAGGGTCTTACAGGAACCAGCCGGTGAACAGCGCCGGTGACGCGGCCAGCGCGCTGAACCGCACGAACCGGCCCAGCAGCCCAGCCCCGATGAAGGCGGACAGCCGCATCCGCACCAGCCCGGCCAGCACCACGGTCGCCATGTACGGCGGCACTCCCACCAGGGAGCTGACGCTGTAGGTGCCGAACATCCAGTGCGGGTGCCGCTCGCACTTCTCCCGCAGCGCGTCGACCCAGCCCCGGATCCGCTTCGTCCGCAACTCCCACCGCGCCCGCCGCGGCGTCATCGGCCGCGGCTTGCGGTGCCCGCGGTGCAGGAACGCGGGCAGGTGGATGGACCCGCGGGCGGCGAAGTAGTACACCAGCTTCCCGGCCACCTGGGCGACCGCGATCACCGCGCCCAGCGCCAACCAGGGGACTTGCGGCTCTTGGGCGGCCAGGCCGAGCACGAACAACTCGATGCTGATGAACGGCACCAACGAAGACCCGAACGCCACGCCGAACGCGACGCACAGCCAAGCCAGCACCGCGTGCAACCCCCTCTGTCGGCTCCCCGGCCATAAACGGTACCCGAGACACGTGACCGGCAGGTCAAATCCGGTTCCGCGGTCCCCTAACCCGTGCTTCACCAGCAGGCAGCCAACGGCGGCGACGGCGGGGCGCGGTCCCAGGTGCGCGAACGGCAGGCAGACCAGGCGGGACTAGGTAGTGCGGAGGTCCAGCGAGCCGGTGACCCGGATCTCGCGCAGCGGCCGCCCCCCGGCGTCCAGCGTCCGCACCACGCCGTCGGGAACCCAGCCCGCCCGCCGGAAGAACCCGACCATCGCCTTGTTCTGCTCCGGCACCCAGCAGATCCCGCGCGTCGACCCACCCGCCCGCGCGGCGGCCGTCGCCGCGGTTAGCAGCCGTCCGCCGTGTCCGCGGCGCCCCCAGCGGGGCTCCACCAGGATGGTGCCGATCAGCGCCACCGTCGCCGCGTCCTCCACCGGGGTGTCGTTGGCCGCGGCCGACTCCGACTCCGGCGAGGGCCCCGCCCCGCAGAAGCCGACGACCCAGGCCCCCTCGGTCGCGACGAACACCGTGGCGGGCCCCTGCTCGATCGTCTGCCGCCACTGCTCGGCCGCCGCGGCCACGTCGAACCCGGCCAACACATCCGGCGGCAAGATCCCCGCGAACCCGGTTTGCCAGGTCACCGACTGAATCCGGGCGATCTCGCCCACGTCAGCGGGCAGGGCGGGTCGGACAGCGGCTTCGGCCATGCCGCGCAACCTAGCGGATGGGCGGCGCCGGGAAGCAGCGGTCACTGGTCCGTGAGCCTGATCGTCGCACGTGCCTGTCGGATAACCGGCATACAAATGTCGGTGGTTCGTGACAGGGTGATCCCATGTCTTCTAAAGCCTGGTTCGCCTGGGGTGCGCTCGGGGTCGTCTACGTCGTGTGGGGATCGACCTACCTGGCGATCCGCTTCACCCTGGCATCGATGCCGCCGTTCCTGTCCAGTGGTTTCCGGTTCCTGGTCGCCGGTCTCCTGCTGACCGCCGCGGTGGCCGTGTTCGCCGGGCGCGGGGCGCTGCGGATGACCCGGGGGCAGTTCGGCACCGCCGTGCTGGTCGGCCTGCTGCTTCCGGCGACGGGCAACGGGTTCGTCGTGGTCGCCGAGCAGCACGTCGCCTCGGGGCTCGCGGCGCTGCTGGTGGCCTCCATGCCGATTCACATCGTCGTCCTGCGCCGGTTGCTGGGGGAGCGGCCTGCGAAGGTGACGCTGCTGGGGGTCGCGGTGGGGTTGGCGGGGCTGGCGGTGCTGCTGCTGGGCGGGCCGGTCGCCGGTGCGCACGGGGCGGCGTGGTGGGGCCCGTGGCTGGTGCTGCTCGCGTCGCTCGGGTGGGCGGTGGGCTCGGTGGCGAGCACCCGGCTGCCGACCCCGGCGAACCCGTTCACGCTGTCCGCGGTCGGAATGCTCGCGGGCGGGACGGCGCTCACGGTCGCCGGACTGGGCGTGGGGGAGCGGGTCGACCTCGCCGCCGTCACCACCGGGTCGTGGGTCGCGTGGGGTTACCTGGTCCTCGTGGGGTCGCTGTTCGCGTTCAGCTCTTACGTCTATGTGCTCGGCAAGCTGCCGGTGTCCACCGTCGCCACTTACGCGTACGTCAACCCGGTGATCGCCGTGTTCCTCGGCGTCATGTTCGCCGACGAGCGCTTCGGCCTCGCGCAGATCGCGGGCGGCGCCATCGTCCTGGTCGCCGTGGTGCTGGTGGTGCGGGCCGAGCGCAAGCCCGCGCGGGAATTGTCGGTGCCCCCTGGCACCATTCCGGAACCATGGGAAGCACGCCGGTGATCGAGACCCCGACCGAGCCGATGACCGCCGCCGCGGCGCGGCGGACGGCCCTGGCCGCGCAGGGCTTCGCCGACGCGCGCCCCAGCGGCCCGCCGACCCGCAGGCATTTGCGGCGGGCGCTGTCGCGGGTGCGGCTGCTGCAACTGGACTCGGTCAACGTCGCCGTCCGCGCCCACTACATGCCGCTGTTCGCCCGCCTCGGCGCCTACGACCCGGCCCTGGTCGACGACGCGGCCTGGTCGCACAGCGCGAGCAAGCCGCGCCTGCTGGTCGAGTACTGGGCGCACGCGGCGAGCCTGATCCCGGTGGAGGACTGGCCGCTGTTCCGCTGGCGGATGCGCCACTACGAGACGCACTGGTACGTCCGGGACATCGCCGAGAAGTCCCCGGGCCTGGTGGACGACGTGCTGACCGCCGTCAAGGAACTCGGCCCGGTGAGCGCGGGCGCACTGGAGACCGCCCTCGGCGGCGGCGCCCCGCGCGCCAAGGGCGGCTGGTGGAACCGCTCCGACGTCAAGCATGTCTGCGAGTGGCTCTTCGCGACCGGCGAACTCACCACCGGCACCCGCCGCGGTTTCCAGCGCTTCTACGACCTGCCGGAACGCGTCGTGCCCGCCGACATCCTCAACGCCCCGCCCGTCTCCGACGACGAAGCCGCCCGCCGACTGACGGCAAGCGCCGCCATCGCCCACGGCGTGGCCACCGAGAAAGACCTCCGCGACTACTACCGCCTCACCCCGGCAAGCTCCCGCCAAGCCGTCGCCGAACTGGTCGAGGACGGCCAGTTGCAGCCGGTCGCCGTCGAGGGCTGGCGCGACACCGCCTACCGCCACGCCGAAGCCCGCACCCCACGCAAGATCACCGGCCGCGCCCTGCTGTGCCCGTTCGACCCGCTGGTCTGGGAACGCTCCCGCACCCAGCGCCTGTTCGACTTCCACTACCGCATCGAGATCTACGTCCCCGAACCCAAGCGCGTCTACGGCTACTACGTCTTCCCGTTCCTCCTCGACGGCGACCTCGTGGCCCGAGTAGACCTCAAAGCCGACCGGGCGGCGGGCACTCTCCGCGTCCAAGGCGCCTTTCTGGAACCCGGCCACTCCCCAGCCCCGGTGGCCGCGGAACTCGCCGCCGAACTCCACACCATGGCCGCCTGGCTCAACCTGGACACCGTCACCACAACCACCCGCGGCGACTTGGCCCCCACCTTGGCGGCCGCCCTTTGAGACCGCCAGCCATAGTGATCCGCAGATGGGGGGCCGAATGAGCGCGATGAGCATCTACGGCCACCGGGCGATGGCGCACTGGAAGAGGGCCAGGGCAGCGGAGTCCGCCCTGGTCGAGGACCCGACGGGCTTCGTCACCCGACTCGGGCAGGAGATCGGGGCCGAGGTGGAGCGGCGCCGCCACAACCTGGAGATGGCCACCGGGGCGGGCCAGAGCGAGGGCTTCCTGGTGGACCTGGCGGCCCTGAACTCCAAGCGGGCCCAGGCGCTGCGTACTGAGACCGGCACCGAGCCCGGGGCTGGACGGCGGGATGTCGGAACTGGTTTCGAGAAGTCCGAAGTCCGCGAAGGGAGTCTCGAATGACTTCGATCCGACTTCGTACCGCCACGACACCGCTGCGGACGACGTCGCCCACCCACGACTTCATAGAGTCCGTTGTCAGCCCAGACACCCTGGCCGACAGGGATGATCCTTGCCGCGGTGGGAAAAGCCCGCTTTCCGTGACCGGGCGTCACTCACAAGTGGACTCTTTTCCGTTTCACGCTTGGAAAACGACCGTGGGAGGAATCCGGGCTCGGACTCGTAGTCACAACCCGGAAGGACGCGCCATGTCCGGATCCACACGTCGATTCGCCGCCGCCGCGGCTCTTGCGCTGACCGCCGCTGTCTTCCCGATGGCCGCTCCCGCGCACGCCGCAACCGAGCCGAGTTGCGTCGAAACCCTCGTCGCCAATGGGGTCACCGAGCCCGCGGCGGTGGAGGCCTGCGCCGCGGCCGCGGCAGGCGACCCGCAGAAGTGCCTCGAAGCTATCCTCAAGGCGATCACGGGCGTTTTCCAGGGCCAGCAGCCCGACATGCAGGCGCTCCAGTCCGCCTGCAACCTCGCCGGGTCCGGTGGCGGCGCCAGCTGACACCTCGCGGCTCAGCGGGTCGCGGTGGTGACCAGGGCGTTGCCTGAGCCGGTGCGGCCGCGCACGCGGAGCGGGGGAGCCGTCTGCGGGGGCTGATCCGTCAGCGGCAGGTCGGCGCGGGCCTCGCCCGAGCCGGAGGACACGTCGATCTCGGCGGGCGCGCCGGGGCGGACGGCGACGCGCAGGGCGCCCGAGCCGGTGGTGAGGTCGAGTTGGCCCGCCGCGGCGTCGGCGACGGTGATGTCGCCGGTGCCGGTCCGGACCAGGACGTCGCCGGACACCGCGCCCACCCAGACGTCGCCCGCGCCGGTGACCACGTTCGTGGTCCCGCCCACCGCGGTCAGCTCGACGTCGCCGCCGCCGGTTCGGGCGCGGACGCCCGCGGGAGCCGGGCCGACGCGGACCGTGCCCGTGGCGCTGGTCGCCTGGACCGGGCCGGTGGCCTCGGCGATGTCGACCGCGCCCCCGCCGGTGAACGCCTCGACGCGCCCGGCGACACCGGTGACCGTCACCGCGGCCGGGCCGCCGCGGGCCGACACCGCCGACCCCGTCGGCGCCTGGACGGACACCGCGATCGGGACCGCGCGCAGGTGCGGCTCCTTCGGCGCGCGCACCACGAGCCTGCCTGCGGCGAACTCGACGCGGGTCCGGCGCACCGCCTCCCCGGGCAGGTCCGGTTGGTCGGCCAGTTGCCCGCTGAACCAGGTGACCAGGCTCGCGATGCCCTCGGTCCACGGGTTCGCGCTCTCGGGCGCGTGCCGCACCGTCACCCGCACTCCGGGCTCGTCGGTCAGCCGCACCTCGATGCGGCCGGGCCCGGTGGCCACGGTCACCTCGACCGGCTCGCTGCCGGTGGGGAACTCTTCGACGCGGTTCATCCCTCGTACCACCCGCGCACCCGAGAACCGCCGCTGCCGGAGTCAGAGGACGAAGTCGACGAGGACGACGAGGACGAGGACGCCGAGCCGGTGGCCGCCGACCAGACGCCGCCCCAGCTCTTGCCCTGGCCGCTCAGCGCGCCCTGCACCGCCTGCTGCACGAAGGCGTTCAGCGACACCCCCTGCGCGGCGGCCGCCCGCTCGGCCTTCGCCTTCAGCTCCTCGAACAGGCGCAGGGTCATCCGGCTCATGTCGCCCCCGCCCCCCTCGCCGTTCGGCGGTGGAGGTGGCGGCGGCGCGTGCTCCTCCGTGGGTTCGCGCCTGGTGTCGGTGACCGCGACGCGCACGTCGCGGCCGTCGAGGCGCACCTCGACCACGTGGTCGGGCAGGTGCGCGGTCACCTCGGCGGCGAGGTCGGCGAGCGCGTTCATGATCGCCAGCCGGGCCGACGGCTCGATGGCGGCGGCGAGGACGGCCGCGGCGCGCCGGGTGGTGTCGTCGCCAGCCGATGCGGTGGTGGCCAGGTCGTCGCGGAGAGACGCGATATACGGGCTCAGGTCCATGACACCACCATGACGTCACTTGTGACGTCAGTCAAGGGGGCCCATGCTGTCATCGCCTGGGGCTACGTAGGCTGGCCCGCGTAGTTCGCGGACGAGGAAAAGGACGGGCACGTGACCGAGACGGTGTCGCCGAAGGTGCAGCTCATCGCCAAGACGGAGTTCTTCGCGCCCGCTGATGTGCCCTGGTCGACCGACGCCGACGGCGGCGAGGCGCTCGCCGAGTTCGCGGGCCGCGCGTGCTACCAGTCGTGGAAGAAGCCGAACCCGGCGACGGCGACGAACGCGGGCTACATCCGGCACATCATCGAGGTCGGCCACCTGTCCGTCCTCGAACACGGCAGCGTCACCTTCTACCTCACCGGCATCTCCCGCTCGCTCACCCACGAGCTGATCCGCCACCGCCACTTCTCCTACTCGCAGCTCTCCCAGCGCTACGTCCCGGAGAAGTCGGCCGCCATGGTCGAGCCGGACGTGATCGCAGGAGACCCCGTGCTGCACGCGAAGTTCCTCGCCGCCGCGCAGGCCAGCCAGGACGCCTACAACGAGCTGCTCGCGGGCCTGGAGGAGAAGTTCGCCGACGTCCCCAGCGCGACCCTGCGCAAGAAGCAGGCCCGCCAGGCCGCCCGCGCGGTCCTGCCCAACGCCACCGAGACCCGCATCGTGGTGACCGGCAACTACCGCGCCTGGCGGCACTTCATCGCGATGCGCGCCACCGAGCACGCCGACGTTGAGATCCGCGCCCTCGCCGTGGAGTGCCTGCGCGAGCTGCAGAAGGCCGCGGCCAACGTGTTCGCCGACTTCGTGATCTCGACGCTGTCCGACGGCACCGAGGTCGCCTCCAGCCCGCTCGTCGCCGAGGGCTGAGCCGCGTGAAGCGCCTCGTCATCGACATCACCGCGGAGGACTACACCGTCACCCGGCTCGACCCGGGCACCCCGGTCGCCCCCGAGCTGTTCGCGGTGCCCGGGCTGGTCTCGGTGACCAGCACGCCCACCGAGGTGTCCGTGGTCGCCCCGACCGGGCACGCGCCCAGCGGCGGCCGGAACGAGACCGGCTGGCGGCTGCTGACCGTGCGCGGGCCGCTGGAGTTCACCCTCACCGGCATCATGGCCTCGCTGGCGGGCTCGCTCGCCGCCGCGGGCGTCTCGCTGTTCGCGGTGTCGACCTACGACACCGACCACATCCTCGTCCACGACGCCGACCTCGACCGGGCCGTCGCCGCGCTGGTCGAGGCAGGTCACGAAGTGCACCCGCCCGCCGCCTGACTGGCGGGAACCGCCAACCCGCCATCGCGGACGCTCTAAGATTCCGGCGGCTGAGGAGGTGGCAGGGTGTCGCAGGAGCAGGGTTCCCCGGTGGCGAACGGCCCACGGGTCGTCGCGGGTCGCTATGCGATCCTGCACGAGCTGGGGCGCGGCGGCATGGGCGTGGTGTGGCTCGCCGAGGACCGGATGATCGGGCGGCACGTCGCGATCAAGGAGCTGCACCTGCCCGACGGGGTGCCCGCCAGCGAGCGCGCGGTATTCGAGGAGCGGGTCCTGCGGGAGGCGCGCACGGCGGGGCGGCTCAACGACCCGGCCGTGGTCACCGTGTACGACGTCGTGCAGGAGCCCGGCCCGGCGGGTGGGCCGGTCACCTACATCGTCATGGAGCTGATCCAGGCGCCCACCCTGTCCGACGTGGTGCGCGAGCGCGGCCCGCTGCCCCAGGACCAGGTGGCCAAGCTCGCCGAGCAGCTGCTCTCCGCGCTGGAGGCCGCCCACCAGGCCGGAATCGTGCACCGCGACGTCAAGCCGAGCAACATCATGCTCGCCGCCAACGGCCGCGCGAAGCTCACCGACTTCGGCATCGCCCAGTCCCTCGACGACCCCCGGCTGACCACCAGCGGCATCCTGATCGGCTCGCCGACCTACATGGCGCCCGAGCGCATCCGCGGCGAAGAGGCCAGTGCAGGCTCCGACCTGTGGGCGCTGGGCGCGGTCCTGTTCTTCGCGATCGAGGGCTACTCGCCGTTCGAGCGCACCACGACCGCGGCGACGATGCACGCCATCCTCAACGAGGTGCCGTACCTGACCCGGGCGCAGGGCGCGCTGGCCTCGGCGATCACCGGCCTGATGATCAATTCACCGCAGGCGCGGCTCACCGCGGGGCAGGTCAGGGGCCTGCTCTCGCACGTGCAGGCGGGGCCGCCGACCGGTCCGACCATGCTCAACGGCGGCACGGCCTACTTCCCGCACCAGCACCCCACGCAGGTCGTGCCCCAGCGGCCGCCGGTGCGGAAGGGCGTGAACAAGGCCGTGGCGCTCACCCTCGCCGCCGTGCTCGCCGTCGCCGCGGGCCTCGGCGGGTTCTTCTTGCACAAGGGGATCACCACACCGGCCGCGGGCAGCGAGCCCGTGCCGATCCAGACTTTCACCTATGGCGCGGGCGGCGACCTGCGCGAGTTCGGGATCCCCGACGGCTACTGCGGGCAGGGCAGACTCCAGCGCGACGCCAGCTTCGACTCCTACGCCGACTGCAGGAAGCCCTTCGACTTCCAGGTCTACGGCTACCTGAACCCGATGAACTCCTCGGCCGAGTGGGCATACCTGTCCAAGGAGCTGAAAGCCCTGGGCCAGACTTACTGCTCCTGGCTGTTCTCCACTGACCGGGTAAAGCCAGACGGCAAGGACTCTCTCACCTTCGCGGTAGTCCTACCGGCGAAGGAAACCTGGGAGGCCGACTCGTCCAACGACGGAAAACAGACCGTGGTCTGCGTGCTCATGGCCAAGGACGGCAGCCAGCTCACCGGAGACCAGGTCGAACCAGCCTCGTGAGCGGCCGCAACTGACTCTCGGTAAGGTGGGCGGCATGGGTGTCGCCAGGGACGAACGCGCGCGGTTGAGCGACCTGCTCACCGAAGTCGGCCCGGACGCCCCGACCCTGTGCGACGGCTGGACCACTCGGGACCTCGCCGCGCACCTGGCCGTGCGGGACCGCCGCCCCGACGCCGCCGCGGGCATCCTGGTCAAGCCGCTCGCGGGCTACCTGGACCGGGTGCAGCGCGGCTACGCGGCCAAGCCGTGGGCCGAGCTGGTCGACCTCGTGCGCACCGGCCCGCCGCTGCTGTCGGTCTACCGCCCGCCGGTCGTCGACGAGCTGCTCAACACCGCCGAGTACTTCATCCACCACGAAGACGTCCGCCGCGCCGCCGAGGGCTGGGAGCCGCGCCCGTCGGACGCCGCTCGCGACACCGCCCTGTGGACCGCGGTCGCCCGCACCGCCCGGCTGCACTTCCGCAACAGCCCGGTAGGCGTCGTGCTGCGCACGCCGGAAGGCAAGGCGGTGACGGCCAAACGCGGCCAGAACACCGTCGCCATCGTCGGCGCGCCCGGCGAACTGCTGCTCGACGCGTTCGGCCGAGCCCAGACCCGGGTGGCCTTCGAGGGCGAGCAGTCCTCGATCGGCGTGGTGCGGGGGCTTAGCCGCGGCCTCTGACGGGCACCCGACAAGCACTGGCGGCCGGGCGACCCAGCGGTGGCCCGGCGGTGGACACCGTGACAAACACACCGTGACAAACACACTGCCAACAGGCACGTACATGACCAGGAGGTAGCGTCACCACCATGACCGCATGTCCTACCGCCGCCCCGGGCCGTCCCTTCGGCCGGGTGCTGACCGCCATGGTCACCCCGTTCGACGAGACCGGGGCTGTGGATCTCGACCGCGCCCAGGACCTCGCCCGGCACCTCGTGGAACTCGGCAACGACGGCCTGATCGTCAACGGCACCACCGGCGAGTCGCCCACGACCTCCGACCGGGAGAAAGCCGACCTGGTCCGCGCCGTGGTCGAGGCCGTCGGCGACCGCGCGACCGTGGTCGGCTCTGTCGGCACCTACGACACCGCGCACAGCGTGCACCTGGCCCGCGAGGCCGAGAAGGCGGGCGCGCACGGCCTGCTCGTGGTCACCCCGTACTACTCGCGCCCGCCGCAGGCCGGGCTGCTCGCGCACTTCACCGCCGTCGCCGACGCGACGCCGCTGCCGGTGATGCTCTACGACATCCCGCCGCGCTCGGTCGTGCCCATTGAGGTCGACACCCTGCGCAGGCTCGCCGAGCACCCGCGCATCCAGGCGGTCAAGGACGCCAAGGGCGACCTGCTCGCGGGCAGCCAGGTCATCGCCAGCACCGACCTCGCCTACTACTCCGGCGACGACGCGCTGAACCTGCCGTGGGTGTCCATCGGCGGCGTCGGCTTCGTCAGCGTCGTCGGGCATGTCGTCGCCGGGCGGCTGCGGTCCATGCTGGACAGTCACGAGAAGGGCGAGGTCGTCGCCGCCCGCAACATCCACAACGGCCTGCTGCCCGTGCTGCGCGCGTTCAGCCGGGTCGGCGGCGTGGTGTTCAGCAAGGCGGCGCTGCGGCTGCGCGGCCACGACGTCGGCGACCCGAGACTGCCGCTGGTGCCCGCGACCGCGGAGCAGGTCCGCGCCATCGCGGGCGACCTCGCCGAGGCGGGCGTCCCGCTTGCCTCCGCCCCCGACTCGCACCTCGCGACCGCCCGGGTGGCGCACGCCGACGCGAACGCCGCCTACATCACCACCACCACGCACACCAGCGCCGGGACGGTGCACAAGTGAGCGACGCACCCACGTCGGGCAAGTGGCCCAACAACCCGCCGCGCCCGCTTCCCGAGGGCGGCCTGCGCGTGGTCGCCTTGGGCGGCATCGGCGAGATCGGCCGGAACATGACGGTCTTCGAGTTCGGGGGCCGCCTGCTCATCGTCGACTGCGGCGTGCTGTTCCCCGAGGACCAGCAGCCCGGCGTCGACCTGATCCTGCCGGACTTCCGCACCATCGAGGGCCGCCTGCACGAGATCGACGCCCTGGTGCTCACCCACGGCCACGAGGACCACATCGGCGCGGTGCCGTTCCTCCTGCGGATGCGCCCCGACCTGCCGGTCATCGGATCGCGGTTCACCCTGGCGCTGGTCGCGGCCAAGTGCAAGGAGCACCGACTCTCGCCGAACCTGCGCGAGGTCAAAGAGGGCGACAAGCTCGCCTACGGCGAGTTCGACTGCGAGTTCTTCGCGGTCAACCACTCCATCCCCGACGCGCTGGCCGTGGCGATCCGCACCCCCGCGGGCGTCGTGCTGCACACCGGCGACATCAAGCTCGACCAGCTGCCGCTCGACGGCAGGCTCACCGACCTCGCGGGCTTCTCCCGCCTCGGCGACGAGGGCGTCGACCTGTTCCTGGTCGACTCGACCAACGCCGAGGTGCCCGGGTTCGTGATCTCCGAGCGCGAGATCGGCCCGGTCATCGACGGCGTCATCGCCCGCGCAGGCCAGCGGGTCATCGTGGCCTGCTTCGCCAGCCACGTGCACCGAGTGCAGCAGGTCCTCGACGTCGCCGTCGCGCACGGCCGCCGGGTCGCGCTGGTCGGCCGGTCGATGGTGCGCAACATGGGCATCGCCGCCGACCTCGGCCTGCTCAACGTGCCCGCGGGCCTGCTGGTCAACCTGGACGAGGCCATGGCCATGCCCGAGGACCAGGTCTTGTTCGTCTCCACCGGCTCCCAGGGCGAGCCGCTGTCCGCGCTTTCCCGGATGGCCCGCGGCGAGCACCGGCAGATCTCGATCCGCCCGGGCGACACGGTGATCCTGGCCAGCTCGCTGATCCCCGGCAACGAGAACGCGGTGTTCGGCGTGGTCAACGGCCTGGTCCGGCTCGGCGCGCACGTGGTCCACCAGGGCAACGCCAAGGTGCACGTCTCCGGGCACGCGCCAGCGGGCGAGCTGCTGTTCCTCTACAACGCCGTGCGCCCCAGCAACGTCATGCCCGTGCACGGCGAGTGGCGGCACCTGCGGGCCAACGCGGCGCTGGCCGTGCAGACCGGCGTCCCCGCCGACCACGTGGTCATCGCCGAGGACGGCGTCGTTGTCGACATGATCGACGGGCGCGCGGCCATCTCCGGGCGGGTCGAGGTCGGCCACGTCTACGTGGACGGCCTCTCGGTGGGCGACGTGGGGGAGTCGACCCTGTCGGATCGCCTGGTGCTCGGCGAGGGCGGCTTCATCGCGATCACCGTCGCCGTGGACTCCACCACCGGCCGGGCCGTCTCCCCGCCCACGGTCTCCGGGCGCGGCTTCTCCGACGACCCGAAGGCACTCGACGGCGTGGTGTCCCTGGTCGAGATGGAGCTCTCGCACACCGAGTCCGAGGGCATCACCGACACCCACCGCATCGCCCAGGCGGTGCGCAGGGTGGTGGGCCGCTGGGTCGCCGACACCTACCGCAGGCGCCCGATGATCGTGCCCACCGTCATTCCGGTCTGACCGTCATTCCCCCTCGACCTCCGACGGGGCAGTTCCTCTAGTACAAAGAGGACTGCCCCGTCGCTCGATCGTGGAGGACCAGTGGGACCCGCGCTCAACCGTCGTGCCGTGCTCGGCCTGGCCGCCACCGGCGCCGTCGCCTCGGCCGTTCCACTCGCCACGGCGACCCCGGCCGCCGCCGACGCGCTGGTGCCGAGTCTCCGGATTCGGCAGGCCTACCGGCGGCAGACAGCGCGGGCGGGCGGCGCGTGGCAGGCGATGATCAGCCTTACCGAGCCGGTGGTAGCCGACCACGCGGACGACGTGGTCGAGGCGTACAGCGTGAACAAGGTCGCGGTCGCCGTCGCCGTGCTGGACAAGGTCGACCGCGGCCTGGTCCGCCTCGACCAGCGCCTTGAGGTCACCGCGGACCTCGTGATCCCCACCGGCGACGGCGTCTTCCCACTCGACGGCGCCTACCCCAGTTCGGTCACCGTCGGCCACGCCCTCGCGCTGCTGCTGACGGTCTCCGACGACACCGCGGTCCGCCTGTGCGGGCTGGTGTGCCCGGCGTTGGAACTCAACGAGATCCTGGTGGCCAAGGGCTTCCCGATGACCCAGGTGGTGCCGGTCGCCAACCCCAACCGGTTCTTCCTCGGCAAGACCACGCCCCGCGAGACCCACGACCTGCTGCGGGCGCTCGCCGCGGGAACCCTGCTGTCGCCTGAGTCGACCGCCTACCTGCTCAAGGCCCTGCGCTCGCAGGCCGCCTTCACCGACGGCGTCCGGCGCGAGATGTCCTCCGCCGAGCGGGCCAGGGTCGCCACCAAGGCGGGCTGGTTCGCCGACGGCCGCAACGAGGCAGGCGTCGTCTTCGACGCCGCGGGCGCCCCGCTGCTGACCTACGCGATCTTCGCCCAGGGCCAGGGGGACCCCGAGGACTTCGGCGGCACGCACCCTGCGGTGCGGGCCCGCGCCGCGCTGGGCCGTGTCTTCCTGGACGCGACCGCCCACCTCGGCGGTCCCGCCGCCCGCGCCGCGGACGCCTACCAGCCCGCCAACGGCGGCTGAGCATCCAGCCCGCGCAGCATCTCGCGCAGCCGCGCGGCGCGGCGGTCGCTGAACTCCTCGAAGATGGCCAGCGCCCGCTGCCAGGTGTGGGGCTCGCGCATACCGCGACGTCGGCAACGGCGGACACCACTCTTCCGGACCACCTGCCGCACCGCTTGCCGGACAACGAAAAATCACCGGTGGCCTTGGACGTGGAACGCCCAAGGCCACCGGTGTCACGCGGGATCAGCAGGTGAGCGCCGCGCTCGTTCCCGGCATCGGGCAGAACTGGTCTCCGTCGAGCATCAGGAGGTTGCCAGTCGGGATGTCGAAGAACAGGCCGACGAGGCGCACGCCGCTCTCGGCCACCCCGGGGATCGCCCGGAGCGCCTCAAGCTGCACGGCGACGTTGACCATGGCCAGCTGGTCCACCTCGGACCAGCCCTCGATCGCGGCGCGCTTGCCCAGCGGGTGGCCGGAGCGCCAGGCTTCGAGACTGGGCCTGCCCCAGCGCAGCCACTGCGCGATGGGGTCGTCCCCGTCCGGGCCGTTGAGCAGCGCGGTCATCGCGCCGCACCCGGAGTGCCCGCACACCACCAGGGTCGGCACGCCCAGGTTGTCCAGCGCGTACCGCACGCCAGCGTGGACCGACATGTCGCCGGTCAGGAGCGGGTCGGGCACCAGGTTGCCGACGTTGCGGATCGTGAACAGGTCGCCGGGGCCGGACGCGGTGATCACGTTGGGCACGACCCGGGAGTCCGCGCAGGTCAGGAAGACCGCGTGCGGACTCTGCGCGCCCGCCAGCTTCTTCAGGTGCGGGCGCATCGCCGGGGCGCCGCGGCGGTGGTACTCCCGGGCTCCGGTGACCAGTGGGCGCAGCGCGTTGTCGTGGCGGTCGTCGCCGCGGGTCTGCCGCGGGATCACCACCGGCTCGCTGCCCTGCCAGTGCGACCATGGCGAGAACCAGCGCGGCACCCCGCGCCGGGAATCGGTTCCCGGGCCGCCGATCTCGTCGACGACCACGACGCCGCCGGTGTCCTCGTGCTGGCGCTGCCATGCGGAGAGGTGCTCGTAGGCGGCGTGGTCGAGGTAGTCGACCACCAGTTCCAAGTGAACGGCCGTGCCGTCGGGCACCTGCGCCAGCACCCGGGACAGGCGGGGCACCGACAGGAAGCTCAGCGTGCCCTCGACGATGACCGCGTAGTTCGGGCGGCCCTCATCGTCGCTGTCGCCGTCCTGCTCCACCCGGACCCGCGCCCACACCACCCGGCGCAGCATGCCGAGCATCGCGACGGCGAGTCCGATGAGGACTCCTTCGAGCAGGTTGAGCAGCACGACGCCGGCGATGGTGATCAGGTAGACGTGCAGCTCGCCGTGTTGGCGGGCGGCGCGGATGTCGTTGCCGCGCACCAGTTTCGTGCCGATGACGACCAGCAGCCCGGCCAGCGCCGCCATCGGGATGCGCTCCACCAGGCTGACCAGCAGCACGGTGAACAGCATCACCCAGATTCCGTGCAGCACCGCGGAAGCGCGCGTGCGCGCCCCGGCGGCGACGTTGGTGGAGCTGCGCACGATCACACCGGTGACCGGCAGTCCGCCGAGCATACCGGAGGCGATGTTCGCGCTGCCCTGGCCGATCAGCTCCCGGTTCAGGTCGCTGCGGTGACCCTGCCGCAGCTTGTCCACCGAGACGGCGGAGAGCAGGCTCTCCACGCTGGCGATGATCGTCATCGTCAGCACGCCCACCGCGAAGGCGCCCCACTGGCCCTGCTCGGGCAGCTCGGGGAGCTGGATCGCGGCCAGCGGCGACTCGGGCAGCGACACCCGCGCCGCGTCGAACGGGGCGATCGAGGCGAGCACGGTGGCGAGCACGACCGCCACCAGGGGGCCGGGGGCCACCTGGAACTTCGCGGGAAGCTTCGGCCAGACGACCAGGGTCGCGATCACCAGCAGACCCAGGATCGCCGCGGAGTTGTTGAAGTCTGCGATCTGGCCGGGCAGGTCGCGCACGTTCTCCCAGGCGGAGGTCCCCGGCGCGCCGCCCAGGAGGACGTGCAGCTGGCCGAGGACGATGGTCACGCCGATGCCCGCGAGCATGGCGTGGACGACAGTGGGGGAGACGGCGAGCGCGGCGCGGCCGATCCGACAGGCGCCGAGCAGAAGTTGCAGAGCGCCTGCGAGAACGGTGATCGCGCACGTCGCGGCCCAGCCGAACTGGTTGACCAGCTCGGCGACGACCACGGTGAGACCCGCCGCGGGACCGCTGACCTGCAACGGCGAGCCGCCGAGCGCACCGGCGACGACACCGCCGATGACGGCGGCGATCAGGCCCGCGAGGACGGGCGCGCCGGAGGCGGCGGCGATGCCGAGCGACAGCGGCACCGCGATGAGGAAGACGACGAGCGAGGCGGAGAAGTCATAGCGGGCGTCTTGGCTCAGCCACTGCCGCAATCGGTCGCGCGGCGGGGCGTGGGCGTGGCCGTTGGTGCGTACGGAACCCATCGGGAACCTCCTGGTCCAAGGAAAGGGGAACTCTGTGCGCCGGTGCACGGACGAGCGGCGTAAGCACATGGTGACCGATGGGCCACGGCCTGTCGCGCCCGTCAAGTAAACTTATTTTTACTATGCCAGGTTCCGGTGACGACAGTGTGAGGTTTGCCTTCACTCGACTGGGTGAACTTGACGTGATTAATGCCTCATTCGACGGACGGTTGCGGACTTGGGTGACCGGGGTCTGGCGTTCTCCGCGAACTCGCCAGAAGTTCGCAGAGCGCCGTCTACGTGCGCGGACGCCGGCATTGCCGCGGCGGACGAGGGTCGGCGGATCAGGTTCGCCGCAGCGCGCTTCATCGCCGCCGCGACCACTGGTCGGGCGCGGCGGCGCGGGGCGAAAGTAAAACAACGGTCAATGCGCTCGTGCCGCGCTCCTCGGGGTCTGGGTGAGGCCTCGTGAGTGGTCGAACCGGGCGCCACACCGGGCGGAAGGCCGGTCTGGTTGGCTTCGCCGCTGGTAATCGGCTTGTCGGGGGTGCGGTGGGGGTGGGCGCGGCCGTCCGCTCCCGGTGTCGACGCTGGTCCGGGAGCACAACCTCTTCCGGATAGGGGAGAGGCGGTATCTCGGTCCGCGAGCCCGGGGTCGGCTGAAATGTCGTGTGATTCGGGCAGGGCGAACACGGCGCGACTGGCCGCGCCGGAAGCGATGTGGAGTTCTCATTTCCGGTTTCAACCGTCGTCTCGCATGAGCGGGCTCGGAACAGTCTGACCAGGTGGAACGCTGTCGTTATGCAGCCTGATACCGATTTCGCGCCGCCGTGCTGGGAAATAAGAGCGGACGGTCGCTGCCGCGGATTCGCCTTCGCCGCTCGCGGCGCCCTGAATCGGTCCACCGACGTTTTCGGGATGGAGCGCTGCCGGGTGTCCTGGTCGGAAGCGCGGCGCGGTGCTCACACGACCGGGTGAACATTGCCCGGGACTCGCCGTCGGTCGCCCCGCGGTCGCGGTGGGCGGCGGCCGTGGTCGGGGCCGGTGGGTGCGGTGACAACGTGCTCTGTCCCCCTCGCTCTGCCTGGCAGGTCGACTGACGCGGGACGCGTCCCGGCGCGTCCGTGATCATCCTACCGTTTTGCCGGTGTTGTCCGTTTACTTCTGAGCACTGGCTCGCCTGGGTCGGCCGCGCGGGCCAGCCTGGCGATTGGTGGTAGGACGTTTCCTTCTTAACCTTACCGATTTTCGGGAGAAGTTGGCAGGAGTCGGACAGAGCGGACCCGGGTCCCGGGTGTCGGGCGTATGACGGACCAGGTGCGGTGGTTAACGCGGGTTTCCCGTTGTCGCAAGGGTTTCCGCCCCATTCGGCGGGCAGTCGCCCGGCCGCGCTTCCGGCGTTCCCCCAGGCGGAGTCGGTCGCGGCGGGGCGTCCGCGGTGGGTGAGTTTCCGGTGGTCAGCTGTTTTGTGCGGTTATGCGCACGAGTGAATGCGTAACCCGGCTGGTCATTGCGCAACGGTGTTGTGAAATCACCGTGAACAATGCCGGGCTCGGCGTGGCGGGTTTCCACGACGCGTCCGCGGCGCTGGAAACCGGGATTCGGATCGCCTCGCGCTTGCCAGGACTTGACCCGGGGTCCAGCGGACCAAGCCGGGGCGAGTCCTATTTGGACAGTCCGTTCCGGACTGTGGGTCGAGTGGAGAGGCTCCCGGTGTGGCTTAGCGGGTCACGGCGCGTCGGGCCGCGGGCGCCAGGGGCTCTTGGCGTCGCACGGCCGCGTCGGGTCGTGGAAGCGCGGGGCGTCCGGCTCGTCGGCGCGCAGCGGGATCAGGTCCTCGGTGATCTGCCGCATGATCCGGGTGTGCGCGCGCATCGCGTCGCCGGGCTTGTCCCCGGACAGGCCCGACAGGTCGACCGGCCCGCCGAAGTGCACCCGGAACACCGGCCGGTCGCGCACCGCGCGCAGGAAAGACACGACCAGCGGCACCACGTCCCGCCAGCCGGTCACCGTCTCCGTGCCCCAGTAGACCGCCTCGTGCGCGCCCCACTGGCTGATCGTCACGACCGGCACGTTCCCGTGCAGCGCCATCCGCGCCGCGCCGGTCTTCCCCCGCTCGGGCCACAGCCCCGGTTCCCGGCTGACGCGGCCCTCCGGGTAGAGCAGCAGCGGGACGCGGGCGGTCTTGAGCGCGTCGGTGGCCCGGTCGAACGCCTCGACGATGTTCGACTTGCCCCGGTCGACGCGCAGGTGGCCGCTCTTGCGCAGGAAGTAGCCCAGCACCGGCGCGTCGAGCAGGCCCGCGGTGAGCATGAACCGGGGCAGGAACCCCACCCGGTGGCACGCGGCCATCAGCACGAACGGGTCGAACATGCCGATGTGGTTCGCCGCCACCAGCACGGGCTTGCCGCGCAGGTCCTCGGGAAACGACCCGGTGACCTCGATCCGGCCGACCGAGCGGACCAGCGCCCGATCGATGGCGTTCATCACCCGCCACACCAATGGTGTGTCCGCGACGGGGCCACCACGGCGTGTCGGCTCGTCAGCGTCGCTGCGCAGCGCAACCATGGGCGAGAGCATGACATGCCCCGGGGTGACGCGGCAGGCCAGGTCGCGCGCTCTCTGTGACAGGAGTGACCCCTGGGGCAGGAGGGTGGGGCCGACTACCGTGTGGTCTATGGCGAGCCGGTCGACGACATCCAAGAGCGCGGGCTCCAAGAACTCCAGCGCCAGAAACCCCGGCGCCAAGAGCGTCGGAGCCCGCAGTTCGGGCGCGAAGAGCGCGAACGCCAAGGGCGCGGGAGGCGGCCCGCGCAAGCCCGCGGCTTCCCGGGCCCCGGCGCGGCGCGCGCCCGCGCGCAAGACGCCGCCCCCGCCGAGCAAGGGCGTGCTCGCCTCCGGCTGGGGCCTGCTCGCCAAGGGCGTCGGCTCGATCGCGCGCGCCATCGGCCGCACCAAGGAACTCGACCCGGCGCACCGGCGCGACGGCGCTGGCTTCGCGCTGCTCGCGCTCGGCGTCGTGCTCGGCGCCGCGGTCTGGTGGGGCGCGGCGGGCCAGGTCGGCGGCTGGCTGGAGTACGGGGTGCGCACGGTCGTCGGCGCGCTCACCATGGCGCTGCCGCTGGTGCTGCTGGTCATCGGCGTCGCCATGATGCGGTCGGACCCGCAGCCGGAGAAGCGCCCGCGCCTGGTCGTCGGGTCGCTGCTGATGCTGCTGGCCCTGCTGGGCATCCTGCATGTGTTCACCGGGCTGCCCGCCGACAACGACGGCCGCATGTACGCGGGCGGCGCACTGGGCTACCTCTCCGGCGGCCTGCTCGCCAAGGGGGTCACCGCGTGGGTCGCGATCCCGGTGCTGGTCCTGGTGCTCGGCTTCGGGGTGCTGGTGTTCACCGGCACCCGCATCCGCGACGTCCCGACCCGGCTGCGCGAACTGGGCATGGAGCCCGAGGACGCCGACGACAACACCGACGACGCGGGCGAGACGCCGTTCGAGATCGAGGCCGAGCCGCCGCTCAAGCCGCGCAAGTCGCCCCGCCGCGGGCAGGCGGGCGCCGAGGGCGGCGCGCCGGAGCAGCCGACGCTGCCGCTGGGCGAGCCCGTCAAGCCCGCCCGGCCGCGGGCCCAGGTCAAGGAGATCCCGCCGGTCACCGAGCCCAAGCCGGACCCGGACGCGATCAGCGTCACCCGCGTCGTGGACGGCGACTACCGGCTGCCCGACCCGTCGATCCTGGTCTACGGCGACGCGCCCAAGGCGCGCAGCAAGGCCAACGACACCATGATCGAGGCCATTTCCGGGGTCCTCGACCAGTTCTCCATCGACGCGCAGGTCACCGGGTTCACCCGGGGTCCGACAGTGACCCGCTACGAGGTCGAACTCGGCCCGGGGGTGAAGGTCGAGAAGATCACCGCCCTGACCAAGAACATCGCCTACGCGGTGGCCACGGACAACGTGCGGCTGCTCGCGCCGATCCCGGGCAAGTCCGCGGTGGGCATCGAGGTGCCCAACGCCGACCGCGAGATGGTCCGCCTCGGCGACGTGCTGCGGTCATCGACCGCGCTGGCCGACACCCACCCGATGGTGGTGGGCCTCGGCAAGGACATCGAGGGCCACATGATCACCGCGAACCTGGCGAAGATGCCGCACCTGCTGTGCGCGGGCTCCACCGGGTCGGGCAAGTCCAGCTTCGTCAACTCGATGCTGGTCTCGTTGCTCTCCCGGGCCACCCCGGACGAGGTCCGGATGATCCTCGTCGACCCCAAGATGGTCGAGCTGACCCCGTACGAGGGCATCCCGCACCTGATCACGCCCATCATCACCCAGCCGAAGAAGGCCGCGGCCGCGCTGACCTGGCTGGTCGAGGAGATGGAGCAGCGCTACCAGGACATGCAGGTCAACCGGGTCCGCCACATCGACGACTTCAACAAGAAGGTGAAGTCCGGCGAGATCAGCGCCCCGCCCGGCAGCGAGCGCGAATACCGGCCCTATCCCTACATCCTGGCGATCGTGGACGAGTTGGCCGACCTGATGATGACCGCGCCCCGCGACGTCGAGGACGCGATCGTCCGGATCACCCAGAAGGCCCGCGCCGCGGGCATCCACCTGGTGCTCGCGACGCAGCGGCCCTCGGTCGACGTGGTCACCGGCCTGATCAAGACGAACGTGCCCTCGCGGCTGGCATTCGCCACGTCCTCGCTCACCGACTCGCGGGTCATCCTCGACCAGCCGGGCGCGGAGAAGCTGATCGGCATGGGCGACGGGCTCTACCTGCCGATGGGCGCGTCCAAGCCGGTGCGCGTGCAGGGCGCCTACGTCAGCGACGAGGAGATCGCCGCGGTCGTGGCGTTCACCAAGGAGCAGGCGCAGCCCGACTACACCGACGGTGTGACCGCGGCCAAGCCCGGCGAGAAGAAGGAGATCGACGCCGACATCGGCGACGATCTCGAACTGCTGGTGCAGGCCACCGAGCTGATCGTCACCTCGCAGTTCGGCTCGACGTCGATGCTGCAGCGCAAGCTGCGCGTCGGGTTCGCCAAGGCGGGCCGCCTGATGGACCTGCTGGAGACCCGGGGCGTGGTCGGGCCGTCCGAGGGCTCGAAGGCGCGCGAGGTGCTGATCAAGCCGGACGAGCTGGAGAACGTCCTGTGGACGATCAGGGGCGGCCCTTCGGCGGATCAGGACCCGGACTGAAGACCGGATAGGTCTCGAACCGCTAACGACTCGGCTGAACCGCACCACGGCTGGGCTGGGCCAGGGAAGGTACGCGCGGACAGTCGCGCGCCCTCGTCGTGGCGTGCCCGAGGAAGGACCATCCGGAGTGCAGCAGCCCGACTACTACTACAACCCCCCTTCGTACTCGTCCGGGATCCCGGTCGGCGCAATGGTGGCCATTTCCCTGATCGGTCTGGCGTTCCTGCTGGTGATCATCATCGCCATGTGGAAGATCTTCACCAAGGCCGGAAAGCCGGGCTGGGCGTCAATCGTCCCGTTCTACAACACCTACACCCTGCTCAAGATCGTCGGCAGGCCGGGCTGGTGGCTGTTGCTGCTGCTCATCCCGCTGGTCAACATCGTCATCCTGATCATCATGATGGTCGACTTGGCGAAGGCCTTCGGCAAGAGCGGCGCGTTCGCGCTCGTGCTGATCTTCTTCAGCTTCATCGGGTACTGCATCCTCGGCTTCGGCAAGGCCCGCTACGTCGGGCCGGTCGCGGACCCGCAGTTCGCCGCGCACATGGCCAGTGGCGGCTACCAGCAGCCTGGCTACCCCCAGGGCGGTTACCCCCACCAGGGCGGTTACCCGCAGCAGCCGGGCTACCCGCAGCAGGGCGGCTACCCGGCCCAGGGCGGTTACCCGCAGCAGCCGGGCCACCCCCAGCAGTTCCAGCAGCAGGGATATCCCCAGCAGCAGGGGTACCCGCAGCAGGGCGGTTACCCGCAGCAGCCGGGCCAGCCGCCGTACCAGGGCTGACGCGGTGGAGCGGGGTCGTGGCCGCGCCACGGCCCCGCTTCCGTTCTCAGCTGTTGCCGAACTGGCGCACGGCGGCGTAGTAGACGTCCGCGGTGCGGTTGCAGGCCCAGTTGCCCGCGCAGATCGTGTAGAGGTCGGACTTGAACTTGTTGTCGATCGACAGGCGCGTGGTCTCGGTGAATCTGCCCTGGCGCTTGTAGTTGCGGTAGCCGAAGTCGTGCCGGTGGCAGGCGCGCACGAAGTTGAAGCCGAACGGGTTGTCCGGGGAGCTGGAGCACCCGTCGGAGGACCAGTCGAGCTGGTTGGCGTAGGGGCGGTTCGCCCGGGTGGTCTGGAACTGCGACAGGCTCTGGGTGAACAGGTAGTTGTCGGTGGTGGTCTGAAGCTGGCTCTGGCTCAGGTCGGCTGACGCCGATCCGGCTCCGGCGACCAGGGCGGCGGTGACGGCGATGGACGAGACCGCGCCGCGCGCGACACGACGCAGGGTAGACGTGGGCACGTGTTCAACTCCTCGGGACAGTCCGACTCGCGCGTGGAGTCGGTGAGATCATTACGCCCGGGCCGCGCGTTTTCTGAAACCACCGTTCGGCCTACCGCAGCGGAACGATTCGTGTCCGGCAGCGAAAGACCAAGCGCGCCAACGGTTTCGGCGGTTTCAGGCACCCCTGTCCCTGCGGGCGTCAACCCCAGAAAGCCCCGTCGCGACGGCTTTTCCTCAGCGTGGTCAGAGCTTGAGCAGCATCCGGCTGTTGCCCAGGGTGTTCGGCTTCACGTATTCCAGGTCGAGGAACTCCGCGACGCCCTCGTCCATCGACCGGCGCATCTCCGCGTAGATCTCCGCGCTCACCGGCGTCCCGTCGATCTCGACGAACCCGTGCCGGGCGAAGAACTCCGTCTCGAAGGTCAGCACGAAGATCCGGGCCAGGCCGAGTTCACGGGCCACCGCGATCAGCCGCTCCACGATCGCGTGCCCGACGCCGTGCCCGAGGGCCTTGGGCAGCACGGCGATGGAGCGGATCTCGGCGATGTCCTCCCACAGCACGTGCAGCGCCCCGCAGCCGACGATCTCGCCGTCGAGGTCGGCCACCCAGAACTCCTGGACGTCCTCGTACAGGGTGACCAACGCCTTGGCGAGCAGAACCTTGCCAACGTAGGTGTCGATCACGGTCTTCATCGCCCGGACGTCGGTTGTTCGCGCCCTGCGCACCAGCGGTTTCACAACGGGAGAAAATAGCCCTCTCACTCCCGGCTGTCGCGCCACATCGCCGCGTACCGGGCCGACTCGGCCGCGCCCCGCTCCTGGTTCCGCACGGTCGAGCCGTGCCTGGGCGGGTAGCCGTACTTCGCGAGCCGGGCGTCGCTCGCCTCCGCGGCATAGGACAGCGAGTAGTACGTGCCGACGATCAGGCCCATCGCCATGGCCATGAACACGATCAGCGGCGGCCCGGCGAGCCACAGCCCGAACACCGCGTACAGCGCCGCGAGGAACGGAGCCTGCTGGGTCAGCGACCGCGCGATGTGCCGCAGCAGCCAGGTGCGGCTGGTCACGTCCCGCAGGACCCACTCCCGATGGCGATCGGGCAGCTTCCCGCCGAAGGCGTACCACAGCCACTGGGCCGGATTAGGTCGCTTCATCGCGTTTCCTCTCGCTCACCTGCTCCGGCCCAGTGTCAACCACCAGGCCGTGGCCGGGCGTTCCGGGGGCGGGGCAGAATCGGACCGGAACAACGAACCCGAGCGACGACGTCGGAGGAGCGCCATGCGCGAGGCAGTGATCTGCGAGCCGGTCCGGACCCCGGTCGGGCGGTTCGGTGGCGTGCTCGCCGACGTCGGGGTGTCCACCCTGGCCGCGACGGTGATCAGGGAACTGCTCCGGCGCACCGCCATCGCCCCCGGCGTGATCGAGGACGTGGTGTTCGGCCAGTGCCACCCCAACGCCGAGGCGCCCGCCCTCGGCCGGGTCGCCGCGCTCGACGCGGGCCTGCCGGTGACGGTGCCCGGCGTCCAGGTCGACCGCCGCTGCGGCTCGGGCCTGCAGGCCGTCATCGACGCCGCCATGCGGGTGCAGACCGGCGTCAACGACGTCGTGCTCGCCGGTGGCGCGGAGAACATGAGCCAGGTCGAGTTTTACTCCACGGCCATGCGCTGGGGCGTCAAGGGGACCGGCATCGAGTTGCACGACCGGCTCGCCCGCGCCCGGGTCACCGCGGGCGGGGTGAACTTCCCCGTCCCCGGCGGCATGGTCGAGACAGCGGAGAACCTGCGCCGCGAGTACGGCATCGGCCGTGTCGAGCAGGACGAGCTGTCCGTGCGCTCGCACCAGCGGGCGGTCACCGCCATCGAGACCGGCCTGTTCGCCGACGAGATCGTGCCGGTCACCGTGCCGGGGAAGCGCCGCAAGCCCGACACCGTGGTCGACCGCGACGAGCACCCGCGCGCCGATGCGAGCCTGGAGGCGCTGGCCGGGCTCAATCCGATCATGGGCAGGCAGGACCAGGAGGCCACGGTCACCGCGGGCAACGCCAGCGGCCAGAACGACGGCGCGGCCGCCTGCCTGGTCACCACCCCGGAGAAGGCCGCGGAACTGGGCCTGCGCCCGCTGGCCCGGCTGGTGAGCTGGGCCGCGGCGGGGACGCCGCCCAAGACGATGGGCCTTGGCCCGGTGCCCGCCACCGAGAAGGCGCTGGCCCGCGCAGGCCTCACCCTGGCCGACATGGACCTGATCGAGCTGAACGAGGCGTTCGCCGCGCAGGTGCTCGCCGTCAGCCGGGAGTGGAAGTTCGCCGACGCGGACTGGGACCGCACCAACGTCAACGGCTCGGGCATCTCCCTGGGCCACCCGCTCGGCGCGACCGGCGCCCGGGTCCTGAGCACCCTGCTGCGCGAACTCGACCGCCGCGAGGCCCGCTACGGCCTGGAGACGATGTGCATCGGCGGCGGCCAGGGCCTCGCGGCGGTGTTCGAGCGCGTCTGACCGCTCTCGGTCCACTGGGGACAGTCCGACGGGGACTGTCCCCAGTGGTTCCGAAGAGGACTCACGGCTTCCAGGGAACCCACTTTGTCCAGTCGTAGTAACCGGTTCCCGGGTACGACGGCGGCGCGGGACTGGGCGCTGGCGCTGGCGCGGGGGCTGGGGCAGGTGCCGGAGCAGGCGCTGGCGCCGGAGCGGGCGCTGGGGCGGGAGCGGGCGGCTTGGGCGCGGGTGCCGGGGCTGGCGCTGGCGCTGGCGCCGGAGCTGGTGCTGGGGCCGGAGCCTGCCCGCCGTGGACCGGCGCGGCGGGAGCCTGGACACCGGGGACCGGCGCGGGCGGGTTGACGGCCTGCCGCGCGCCGTCGGCGACCGGCTGCTGCCCGACGCCCCCGGGAACCTCCGGCGCGGGCACCGCGAGAACCTGCTGACCGGGGTCGGCGGGCGGCGGCGCGGACGGCGCGGCGCCAGCGCTGTAGGCGCCCGCCCAGGTCAGCACGGTCCGCACGTAGGCGTCGGAGTGGTTGTAGCGGAAGACCGCGCGCGCCTGGCCCTCGGGAGCCGACAGGTCTTCCCCGCCCGAGCACAGGTACCGGGCCGCGGCCAGCGCGGCGTCGAAGATGTTGTGCGGGCTGGCCACGCCGTCGCCGCTGCCGTCGACGCCGTAAACCTCCCAGGTGCCGGGGATGAACTGCATCGGCCCCACCGCGCGGTCCCACACCCGGTCGCCGTCCCAGACGCCGCCGTCGGTGTCGCGGATCATGGCGTAGCCGTTGCCGTCGAGCACGGGCCCCAGGATCGGCGCTGTCGTCGTGCCGTTGCCGTCGGTGCTGCCGCCCAGGGCGTGGCTGGTCTCCGCCCGCCCGATGCCCGCGAGCAGCCACCACTTCACCCCGCAGCCGGGCTGCGCGATCGCCATCAGCTCCTCGGCGCGGCTGTAGGCGCGCAGCGCGATGTTCGGCACGCCCTGCTCCGGCGTCGCCGACGCCTGCGTGTCCGCGGCGGGCGGGATGGGCTGGTTCGCCGCCAGCGCGGCGGCAAGCTCCGGCGTCAGGCCCTGGTCGGTGGGCAGCGACCCGTCGACGGCGACATCGCCCTCGGGCGCGCGCACCGCCACTGACAGCTCGGGCGGCACCGGGTAGCCCGCGTCGGCCCCCGCCAGCCCCGGGGGAGTGGGCTGGTCGCCGCTGGAGACGACGAACACCACCGCGAACGGCACGACCGCCGCCACCCCCGCCAGATTCCGCCTCTTGCGGTGCTTTCCCCTGGCCATTCGCCTACCAGCCACCCTCGTCGTCCGAATCCTGACCTGATCACTTTGCCTTACCGGGAGACCGCGCTCACGTCACAAATCGGCACAGGGTGAAAAGCTGAGGCCCGGTGACAAGTCCCGCCCTGGGGTTAGTCCGCCGCGCATAGTTCTATCCTGTGGCCGGTAGGGCGTCTCCGCCGAACCTTCCGACCGGCCGTGTTTTCGCCGCCGGTCCGCTCGGGTCAAGCCCGCGGACACCCGGCGGTTACCCTTTGACCGTGTCTTCTCCGTCCACGTCCCGACGTGTCGCCATGCTCACCCTCGGTTGCGCGCGCAACGAGGTCGACTCCGAGGAGCTGGCAGGCCGCCTGTCCGGCGGCGGATGGGAGCTGGTCGACCTCGACGACGCCGACCCCGGCGACGGGGCGCCCGACGTCATCGTCGTCAACACCTGCGGCTTCGTGGAGTCGGCGAAGAAGGACTCGGTCGACACCCTGCTCGCCGCGGCCGACACCGGGGCCAAGGTCGTCGCCGTGGGGTGCATGGCCGAGCGCTACGGCGCCGAACTGGCCGACAGCCTGCCCGAGGCCAGCGCGGTCCTCGGCTTCGACCACTACCCGGACCTCGCCGAGCGCCTCGGCGACATCGTCGCGGGCCACGCGATCCCGTCGCACACCCCGGTCGACCGGCGCACCCTGCTGCCGATCACGCCCGTGCGCCGCCAAGAGGCCGCCGCGGACGTGACCGTCCCCGGCCACGCCTGGGGGCCGACGATCCTGCGCAAGCGGCTCGACGACGCCCCGGTGGCCTCGCTCAAGATCGCCTCCGGCTGCGACCGCCGCTGCTCGTTCTGCGCGATCCCGTCCTTCCGCGGCTCGTTCGTCTCCCGGCTGCCCGACGAGATCGTCGCCGAGGGCGCCTGGCTGGCCGGGCAGGGCGTGCGCGAACTGGTGCTCGTCAGCGAGAACTCGACCTCGTACGGCAAGGACCTCGGCCGTGCGCACGCGGGCCAGGGCGCGCTGGAGGCCGTGCTCACCCGGCTCGCAGGCATCCCCGGCATCGACCGCGTCCGGGTCTCCTACCTGCAACCCGCGGAGACCCGCCCGAACCTGGTCCGCGCGATCGCCACCACCCCGAACGTCGCCGACTACTTCGACATGTCCTTCCAGCACTCCAGCGAGCGCGTGCTGCGCCGGATGCGCCGCTTCGGCGACACCGAGTCCTTCCTGGCCCTGGTGCGCCAGATCCGCGACCTCGCCCCGGCCGCGGGCATTCGCAGCAACGTCATCGTCGGCTTCCCCGGCGAGACCGAGGCCGACGTGGACGAGCTTGCCCGCTTCCTCACCGAGGCCAGGCTCGACGCGGTCGGCGTGTTCGGCTACTCCGACGAGGACGGCACCGAGGCCGAGAAGCTCGACGGCAAGCTCGACGCCGACACCATCGACGCCCGCGTCGCCCGGATCTCCGCACTGGTCGAGGAACTGACCGCGCAACGCGCGGAAGACCGGATCGGCTCGGAGGTGGTCGTGCTCATCGAGCGCCCGGAGTCCGACGACGAGGACTGCGCGGGCCGCGCGGCCCACCAGGCGCCCGAGGTCGACGGCGAGTGCGTCGTCCTCGACAGCGACGAGTTCGACGTGGCGAAGTTCGAGGTCGGCGACCTGGTGCGGTGCCGGGTGGTCGACAGCGCGGGCGTCGACCTGATCGTCGAGCCGATCGAGATCGTGCCGCGCGCGGCGGTGGAGTCGCCGTGAGCTCGGCGGCGACCGGCGGGCCGGGCGAGACCGTCGGCGACGAGGGGTGCACCGAGGCCCCCGCTGCCGAGCGGGCCGAACCCACCCCACCGGTGACCGCCGCCGCGCCCGCCGCGCCCGCCGCGCTGCCGGAGCCGACCCAGGTGCCGCTGCTCAACGTGGCGAACCTGCTCACGATGTCCCGCCTGGCCCTGGTGCCGGTGTTCCTCTACGCCCTGTTCGCCGACGGCGGCCACGACACCTTCTGGCGGCTTGTCGCGGCATCGGTGTTCGGCGTCGCCTCCATCACCGACCACGTCGACGGCAGGCTCGCCCGCAAGCACGGCCTGATCACCGACTTCGGCAAGATCGCCGACCCGATCGCGGACAAGGCGCTCACCGGCGCCGCGCTGGTCGGCCTCAGCCTGCTCGGCGAGCTGCCCTGGTGGGTGACGCTGGTGATCGCCGTGCGCGAGATCGGGGTGACCCTGCTGCGGTTCTGGGTGATCCGCCACGGCGTCATCCCGGCGAGCCGCGGCGGCAAGGCCAAAACCCTCGCCCAGGTGCTGGCGATCGCGCTGTTCCTGATCCCCCTGCCCGACTGGCTTACGCCGCTGTCGTGGGCGGTGATGGGCCTCGCGGTCGCGCTGACCGTGGTCACGGGAATCGATTATGTGATTCGCGCCATTCGACTGCGCGCCCGCGGCCTGCGCGCGCTCGCCCCGTGACCGCGCTCGCGCTGGTCCCCGGACTGCCAGCGGCGCCGGTCGCCGCGCTGGTCGAGGCCCTGCGGACGCGCGGCGAGACGGTCGCGACCGCCGAGTCCCTCACCGCGGGCCTGCTGACCGCCGTGCTGACCAGCGTCCCCGGCTCCAGCGCGGTCGTGCGGGGCGGGCTCGTGGTCTACGCGACCGACCTGAAGACGACCTTGGCCGGGGTTCCCGCAGCGCTGCTCGCCGAGCGCGGCGCTGTCGACCCGGAAGTGGCCGTCCACCTGGCGCACGGCGCCCGGGACCGGTGCGGCGCGAGCATCGGCGTCGGGCTCACCGGCGTCGCCGGGCCCGACCCGCAGGGCGGCGTGGCCGCGGGCACCGCGCACGTCGCGCTGGCCGGTCGCGCCGGTGTGCGGACCAGGGTGGTCGCCGAGCCCGGCGGCCGCGCGGCCGTTCGGGCGGCGGCCGTTCGGGCGGCGCTTGAGCTGATCGCCGGGGAACTAGGTACGCTTTTCGAGTGAGGTTACGATCACGGTCGGTGTCCGACGGGACGCGCTCCGCGGCGCCCTCGCCCGGGTCCAACTGGGAACATTCCAGCCGGTCCGCTCGTTCGCTCTTGGCGGACTACCCGGGAAGTCGCTGCGCGGTGTCAGTTCCTCTCGGTAACGTTGTCAGTGTGACGGCCACGCGCAGTCCCCGCTCCGGCAGCGACCCAGGGCGGGATCGGTGCTCGGCCAGGGTCCGCCGAGGAAGGGAGGTGCGCGATGACCGTGCTCTTGCGCGAGGCGATCGGTGATCGGCTCCGACACGCCCGCACCAACCAGCAGCGCACGCTGCGGGAAGTCTCCCGCTCCGCGCGGGTCAGTCTGGGCTACCTCTCCGAGGTCGAACGCGGCCGCAAGGAGGCGTCCAGCGAGCTGCTGGCGGCCATCTGCGACGCCCTTGAGCTGCCGCTGTCGGAGTTGCTGCACCACGTGGCGACCGACATCGGCGCCCTGACCTCGGTGGAGCACGGCGTGCCCGAGGGCGTCCCCGACCAGGTCGACGCGCTCGAAGGGCCCCGCGAGTCGACTCCGCGCGCCGCCGTCGAAGGCGGGCGCCTGGTGCCCGCCGTGGTCGGCGAGAACCTGGCGGACCTGCGCATCCAGCCCGCGCTCACGCACCGCATCGACACGTCCCTGGGCAACGCCCACGCCGGGGCGGTCTTCGCGGCCTGACGCGCCAGCCATCGGCCGAGGCCGCCGTCCGCGCCGGACGGCGGCCTTTGTCGTGCCGGCCGCGCCGACGGCTCAGCCGCGGTCGCGCCGTCCATGCCGCCCGACACGCTCCCGACAACCGTCCTGACAACCCTCTCGGCAACCCCTGACAACCCTCTCGGCAACCCTGCTGACGACGCGGCAGGCGCTACCGCTGACGAGCTTGTCGACCAGCGCCAGGTCCGGGTATCGCCCCACCGCCGGTCCGGGGCCTCGGGGCCGATCTCCGAGTGATCCCTGATTTCTCCCGGGTGCGGTGGAAGCGGCTGGGCGCACCTGACACGATGGAACCCACAACGGTGCCGGGGCGTTGCCGTTTCGTCGGTGCGTGGCAGCGGGGTCCAGTGGTCCGGCGGCAGTAGGAAAGAAGGCAGGCGGAGGAGATGGCCAACCCGTTCGTGAAGTTCTGGAAGTACCTGATGGCGTCGTTCTCGTCGAAGATCGACGAGCACGCCGACCCGAAGGTGCAGATCCAGCAGGCCATCGAGGAGGCGCAGCGCCAGCACCAGGCCCTCTCCCAGCAGGCCGCAGCGGTCATCGGCAACCAGCGCCAGCTGGAGATGAAGCTGAACCGCCAGCTCGGCGACGTGGAGAAGCTGCAGGCCTCCGCGCGGCAGGCGCTGGTCCTCGCCGACGAGGCGCGCTCGAAGGGCGACGAGCAGAAGGCCGTCCAGTTCGAGAACGCGGCGCAGTCCTTCGCCACCCAGCTCGTCACCGCTGAGCAGGGCATCGAGGACCTCAAGACGCTGCACGACCAGGCGCTGCAGGCGGCCACCCAGGCCAAGCAGGCCGTCGAGCGCAACGCGATGGTCCTGCAGAACAAGCTCGCCGAGCGCACCAAGCTGCTCAGCCAGCTCGAGCAGGCCAAGATGCAGGAGCAGGTCTCCCGCTCGCTGAACCAGATGAGCGAGCTCGCCGCGCCGGGCAATACCCCGTCGCTGGAGGAGGTCCGCGACAAGATCGAGAAGCGGTACACCACCGCGCTGGGGTCCGCCGAGCTGGCGCAGAACTCGGTGCAGGGCCGGATGATGGAGGTCCAGGCCTCCACCACCGAGATGGCGGGCCAGTCGCGCCTCGAGCAGATCCGCGCGTCGATGGCGGGCGGCCCTGTCGCGGGCCAGGTCACCGGCGCGACGACCCCGGCGGCCACCCCGAACAACATCCAGGCGGAAATCCAGCAGCGGGTGGCCCAGGAGCAGAAGGCCAACCCGCAAGCCGGTTCCTGACGGCGGCCCGGCCATGGGGTCGCGGAGGAACGAGCTGATCAAGATCGGTGGCGAGTTGCTCGCCCAGCAGCTCCGCGGCCCCTACGCCGACCAGCTTCGCGGCAAGCTCACGGGCTGGCGCGACCCCCGCGCCAAAGCCCTGCGCCGTCGGCGCAGAGCGGCGCGCGCGACGAAGATGTGGACCGGGGCCGGTGTCACCACCGGCGCAGGCGCCGTCGTGCTGGAGACCGCGGCGGCCACTCCCGGCGCGGGCGTGCCGGTGCTGATCGGCGCGGCGATCATCTCGGGCGTCGCGGCGGTCTCCTCCGGTTTCCGGACTTGGCGGCTGCACAAGGAGCCGCTTCCCGAGGCCCCACCCGCCCCGGTCGCGCTCCCCCCGCGCAACTCCCAGGCACGCGACCCGATGCGCAGGCTCGCCGAAGCGGAAGACACCCTTCGCGAACTGCTGACGCAGCTTTCCCGGGCCGCGCTCGTGCCGCCCGACTCGGTCGCCGAGGCCCGCGACACCGGCGCGGAGGCCGCCGCCGCCCTGCGGGCCGTCGCGGCGCGGCTGCAGGCCGTGGAGCGCGCCCGCGAGCACGCCCCGTCCGCCGACCGCGGCCACCTCTCCGGCAGCGTCCGGCGGCTGCGCGCCCAACTGGACGAGGGACTCGACGGCTACGGCGCCCTCGTCGCCGCGGCGGCGCACGCCGTCGCCGCGAGTTCGGCCACCACCCCGCGCCGCGACCTGACCGACGCGACGGACCGCCTCGCCGCCCTGGCCTCCGCGCTGCGCGACCTCTCGGGCGACCACTCCTGAGCACTTACTTTTTCGTAAGCGGCTGAGCGTGTTCCGCACCGGGCTCGTCGGATCGACCGACATTCCGTTGTGGACATTGCGGGCCGTCCAGTCCCCGGCTGAGGATGGGCGGTGCACGGTCGCGTCCGCACCGAGATTTCCGCGGGCGCGCCGTCATGCCTTGGGTGCCGACGCGTCTCACCGGTGCCAGACACGAGGGGGGAAGCGCCCGATGAACGTCATGATCCAGGATTCGCGCCTGCGGCGGACCGTGGCCGCGCGAGTCGCCGAGATGCCCGCGTACGAGGAGCGGTTCTGGGCCATCGTCGACAGCGCGGGCGTCGACCGCGGGGAGGCGGACCGCCTGCTCGACGTCGCGGTCGAGTGGATCGGGGCAGGCCGCGCGACGCTGTGCGACCCGTACGCGCTGGTCCTCTCTTGGATGCCTCGGTAGGCGTTTGGCCTAACCGGTTGCATCACTTCGGGTAGCCGCGCCCGGCTCGCAACCGGTTTTACACACTGGGTATTAGGTCATCAGTGTGAACATCACGGTGTCGTATCGACTGATCGACTACGTGCTGTGGCACCATGCTCGGCAACAAGCCGGGGGAGCGGGAGGGCGACGTTGACTTTGTGGTCCGTGCACGGAGACGGTCGCCGTGTGCGGGACGGCGAGGTCGTCGCCCCGAACGAGCGCCTGAGCTGGCCGTTGACCATCGGGCTCGGCGTGCAGCACGTCGCGGCGATGTTCGGCGCCACTGTCCTGGTGCCCACGATCACCGGGTTCCCGGTGACGACCACCCTGCTGTTCTCCGGGGTGGGCACACTGCTCTTCCTGGTGATCACCCGCAACCGGGTCCCCGCCTACCTCGGCTCGTCCTTCGCCTTCATCGCCCCGCTGGAGGCCGCCAGAGGCGAGGGCATCGCGGCGCAACTCGGCGGGGTGCTGGTCGCGGGCCTGCTGCTCATCGGCGTCGGCGTCGCGGTCAAGGCGCTGGGGGTGCGGCTGCTCGAATCGGTCATGCCACCGGTCGTGACCGGCGCGGTGGTCGTGCTGATCGGGCTCAACCTCGCGCCGGAGGCCACCAAGTCCTTCGGGAGCCAACCGCTGATCGGCGCGATCACGCTGGCGGTCATCCTGCTGTGCGGGCTCGTCTCGCGCGGCCTGCTCTCCCGCGTCTCGATCCTGGTCGGGGTCGTCACCGGCTGGGTCGTGGCGGCCATGACCGGCGGCCTCGACGACAACAGGCTCGACGCGCTCGCCGCCGCGGCGTGGTTCGGACTGCCCGAGTTCCACGCGCCGCAACTGCGGCCGTCGGTGATCCTGCTGGTCATCCCGGTCGTCATCGTGCTGGTCGCGGAGAACGTCGGCCACGTGAAGGCCGTCGCAGCGGTCACCGGACGCAACCTCGACGGCAACGTGGGCGACTCGCTCATCGCCGACGGTGTGGCCACCGCCCTCGCGGGCTCCTCGGGCGGGTCGGGCACCACGACGTACGCGGAGAACATCGGCGTCATGGCCGCGACCAGGGTGTACTCCACCGCGGCCTACGCCGTCGCCGGGCTCACCGCGGTCCTGCTGTCGCTGTGCCCGAAGTTCGGCGCGCTGGTCAACACCATCCCCGACGGCGTGCTCGGCGGAGCCACGATCCTGCTCTACGGCATGATCGGCCTGGTCGGGGTGCGCATCTGGATGGCGAACCGGGTCGACTTCGCCGACCCGGTGAACCTGCTCGTGGTCTCGGCGGCGATCGTCGCGGGCATCGGGGACCTGGAGATCACCCTGGGCGGCATGACCGTCAGCGGCATCGCCTGGGGCTCGATGTTCGTGGTCACCGCCTACCCGCTGCTGCGCTGGCTGCGCCACCGCGGCGACGGCCGCGAGGTCACCGGGCGGCGACCGCGCGGTTGATCCGCCGCACCAGCGGCGGGCCCTCGTAGATGAACCCGGTGTAGACCTGCACGAGGCTCGCGCCCGCGTCCAGCATCCGCAGCGCGTCGTCCGCGGTGAAGATCCCGCCGACGCCGATGACCGGCAGCGTTCCACCGGTCTGCTTGGACACGAACCCGACCACCTCACGGGCGCGCTCGGCCAGCGGCCGACCGCTGAGCCCGCCCGCCTGCGCCCCCGCGCCCGCGTCCCCGGGCGCCAGGCCCGCGCGGCTCAGCGTCGTGTTCGTGGCGATCAGGCCCGCGACCTGGTGGTCGGCGCACACCTGCAGCACCTCGGCGATGGCGTCCTCGGTCAGGTCCGGCGCGATCTTGACCAGCAGCGGCCGGGGCGCGCCGCCGTCGGCCAGCGCGATCGACTCCCGGCGCAGTTCCCCGACCAGCGCGTCGAGCGCCACCCGGTCCTGCAGCCCGCGCAGGCCCGGGGTGTTGGGCGAGCTGACGTTGATCGCGAAGTAGTCGCCGAAGGGGTGCAGCGCGCGAAGGGAGTGCCGGTAGTCCTCCACGGCATCCTCCACGGGGGTGATCTTGGACTTGCCGATGCTGATGCCCAGCGGCACCCCGATCGGCCCGAGCGCCCGCAGCCGGTCGGCGAGCGCGTCGGCGCCCGCGTTGTTGAAGCCCATCCGGTTGACGATCGCCTCGCTCTCCGGCAGCCGGAACAGCCGGGGCCGCGGGTTGCCCGGCTGCGGGTGCCGGGTGACCGTGCCCACCTCGACGAACCCGAAACCCAGCGCCTGCCACGCGCGCAGCGCCCGGCCGTCCTTGTCCATGCCAGCGGCGAGCCCCACCGGGCCGGGGAAGCGGACGCCGAAGACGGTCCGCTCGACCGTCGACCCGAACACCTTGCGCAGCGCCGACACCGCGGGCCGGACGCGGGCCAGGCGCGTCAGGGCGGCCATCGTGCGCTCGTGGGCGATCTCGGGGTCGCCGTCGCCGAGGGAGAACAGGGTGCGCCGGACGAGTTGCTTGTAGACCACGCGCACATCGTGTCATCCGCCGAGGTGGACCATGATGGACGGTGTGACGAGTCCCGACGAGCTGTACGCCCTGCCCAGGGAGGAGTTCATCCCCGCCCGCCGCGAACTCGCGCGCAAGACGCGCGCCGCGGGCGACAAGGCGGCGGCCGCGGCGATCGAGAAGCTGCCCAAGCCCACCACCGCGGCCTGGCTGGTGAACCGACTCGTCCGCGCCCACCCGGACGCGGTGACCGAACTGCTCGCTCTCGGCGCCGACCTCCGCGCGGCGCACAGCCGCGCGGCCGGGGACGAACTGCGGGAACTGACCCGGCGCCGCCCCGAGCTGATCCGCCGCCTGGTCGCGCTGTCGGGCGACTCCCTGAGCGAGTCGGTGACCCGGGAGTTGGCGGACATGTTCACCGCGGCCATCGCCGACGAGGCAGCGGGGGAGACCCTGCGGGCGGGCCGGGTGGCCTCGGCGAAGGACCTCCAGGTCGAGCAGGCCTGGCCGGGCTTGGCCCTGGCGCCGTCCCCGCCGACCGAACCTGCGGCCAAACCGGCGAGCAGGCAACGCGCGACTGACACCCGGCGGCGCAGGGCCCTGGCGGAAGCCAAGGCGGCGGTCAAGGAGGCCGAGGCCGACCGGGCCGAAGCCGACCGGGCCGTCCGGGACGCCGAGGCCGGGGTGGCGGCGGCGGAAAAACGCGTCCGTGACCTCACCGCCGAACTGGACGCGGCCGAACACGCCGAACTGGAGGCTCGCAGGCTCCTGCAGACCACCCGCCGCGAGGCCAAGGCCGCAGAGCGGGCCGCCAGCCAGGCCTGGCGCAAGCTCCAGCAGGTCGAGGGCTGAGCCATCGGCGACGCGGGGACAAGGTGTGGACAACCGTCCCCGGACAAGGCACAGCCCCCGGGCTGGCTCCCCTCCGACAAGGCGGCGGAAGGGCCCGGGTCGGACTGGGTCCCGGGAGCCCGAGGGCTGGGTGACTGCCTGGTATTCGCCGACCACACGCCCGCGCCTACGGCACCGGAGATCCGGTGTCAGCCGTGTGCGCCAGGCCGGCAACCATCGTTCTCGGATGGGTGGTCCTAGCGGACAGCCACCTCACGAGTCCTCAACGAAATCACCGTCGGACCACCTCCTCTCTCGTGTACCGACGAACATAGGCGGTCCGCCGCCACTCGACAACGGGTTTTTAATGTCACCCGTTAGGGTGGTGCTAGGGTGAATGACCTAATACGCAGCGTGTGAATATCGCTCACCTGTGAGAGCCGAGCCGTAACCGGGGCGAGGGGGACTGGCGGTGCGGGAACTGCTGGCCCGACCAGGGCGAGTGGCATTAGGGGCCGTCGTCGGCGCGGCCACAGCAGCCCTGTTCTACGAAGGCATACGAGCCGATCCCGACGTCCCCGCCGTGCCCGCGGCCCGCCCGGCCGCGGAGGCCGCGTTGGAACCCAGCCCCACCCCGACGTCCGACCCCTCGCTCACGGCCACAGTGACCACGACAGTGTCATCGTCGGTCACCAGCAGTAGCACAACAACCACCACCTCCTCGTCGACCACCACAACCACGTCGACAACCACCCAGCCCCCCGCCGCGCCCCCACCCACCACCACCCCCAAACCACGCCCGACCACCACCGTGGCGCCCCCGCCCACCACCGCTCCCCCTCCTCAGCCGACCACAACCACCACCACCCGCAAACCCTGCGGCCTGCTCTTCTGCTAGCCCCGCTCACTTGTGGGCTCGGTTCGAGAGTCCGCCAGCCCTGGGGGGACGGTCGCCGGCTCGCCCCGCGTCGCCAGACTCGCGCACGTGCCGGACCGCACCGAGACTTGCCAGGTGCCGGACGGTGTAGAGCAATGAGGCGCACTCCTTCCCATCGAGCCAACCAACACAGCCACGCCCCCACAGAAGCCCCATCGAGCAGGCCCACGAGAGCAGGCCCCCCGGTCAGACCGCAGGCTTCACCCCCGGCTGGCAGACCGGACAAAAGTAAGCCACCCGCTCCCGCGAATCCGCCCCCTGCGCCCCCGCGACCACCCGCCCCCCGCAACGCAAACAAGGCGTCCGCCGCCCATAAACCCACAACCGCCGATCGCGCCGCATATCCCCCGTGGTGACCCTGTCCACTCGCATCTTGTTGTCTTCCAACAATTCCCGGCTCAGCGACACCGCCCGCTCAGCGTCCACATCAGACACCGGCGTCCACGGTGAAACGCCAAGCAAAAAGCAGATTTCGGCCTTGAACACATTCCCCACCCCGGCCATCACCCGCTGGTCCAGCAGCGCCAACCCGATTTCCCGATCAGGCTGCGCCGTCAACCGCGCGACGGCGTCCCGAAAGTGCCCAGGCCCCCAGTCGGCGGCAAGCAGATCAGGGCCGAGATGGCCGACCAGCCGGTCTTCCTCATCAGTCGCGACCAGCGCCATCTCATGCAGGGAAAACCCCACAGCCTGACGCGAGTCGGTCGCCAACAGTGCCCGGACCTGAAAAGCGGGCCGCCGCCACCGTCCACCTTGGACATATACCTGCCAGGAGCCGTCCATTCCGAGATGGCTGCGCAGGCTCAAGTTCCGGTCGAACCGCACAAAAAGATGCTTGCCGACACTGCGCACGCCCGTCACGACCCGCCCCCGAAGGTCCACAGTCGACAATCGAGGGTGTCGAAGCTCGCCCACCACAAGGGTTTCACCGGCCAGCGCCTCGGTCAGTTTGACCGCGGTCCGGTAAACGGTGTCACCCTCAGGCATGTGTCACTCGCCCACGGCGTCGCCTGCCTCGTCGGTGTCCGGCCACGCGATGGCCTGGTGCCGTCCGCGTCCGCCGGTGCGCAGGACCCGGGCCAGCAGCAGGTTGAACGCCAGGGAGATCTCCCTGGCTCCGGGGGTCTGCCACTGGTGGATCGGCATACACGCGCCCTGCGCCTGCTGCACGGCCAACCGGTCCGGCAGCGCCACCGGCATCACCAGCGACCCGAAGCTCTCCCGCAGTTCCGCGATGCGGAACTGGTGCTCGTAGGAGTGGGTGCGGACCTTGTTGACCACTACGCCCAGGGGGACCAGGTTGGGGTTGTGCTCGCGTCGGGTGTCTTCGACCGCCTCGAAGGCCCGTTGTGCTCCGGATACCGCGTACAGCGTCGGCTCGGTCACCAATAAGGCGCCTTGGGCGGCGACTAACGCCGAGCGGGTCAGCCTGCCCAGTGACGGCGGGCAGTCCATGAGCACGAGTTGGTAGGGCAGTTCGCCGTCGGCCAGCAGGGAGCTGAGGGTGGCCAGGGCCCGG
Source organism: Actinokineospora iranica (assembly GCF_900101685.1). Lineage (GTDB taxonomy): Bacteria > Actinomycetota > Actinomycetes > Mycobacteriales > Pseudonocardiaceae > Actinokineospora > Actinokineospora iranica. The sequence goes on along the minus strand of NZ_FMZZ01000001.1, from coordinate 963,365 downwards.
CCCAGCTTCTCCAGCCGCCGCAGGCCGGGGTCCGGGTCGTTGAGCGCCTCGAGTTCCTCCGAGCCGACCATCACGTCCACCTCGTCGCTCCACGCGCTGGGGGCGATCGCCGCGCGCAGCACCGACGGGCGCGGCGTCTCCAGGACGTCGGCCAGTGTGGCCTCGGTCTCGTCCGGGTCGAGCGTGGCCGTCGCGTTGCACTGCGGGTCGAGGTCGACCACCAGGGTGCGCGCGCCGCGACGCAGGGCCGCCGACGCGAGACCGAGCACGACCGTGGTCTTCCCGACGCCACCCTTGAGGCTGAGCACTGCCACCGTTTGCACGTCCTAGACCTTAGAGTCTCTACAGTTCGTGTCCATGCGACCGGATGCTGTTCGCCGAGTGCTCGACGCCGAGCTGATCGCCGCGCGCGAGCGCCGCGGCGGGGAAGCCCCGCGTGTTCTCGACGTCGGAGGCGGCAGCGGCGTGCTGGCCGTTCCGCTGGCCGTCGAGGGCTGCGCGGTCACCGTGGTGGAGCCGAGCCCCAACGCCCTGGCCACCCTGCACCGCCGCGCCCAAGAGGCGGGCGTCGCCGACCGGATCACCGCCGTCCAGGGCGACAGCGACGCCCTCGACCAGCTGGTCGCGCCCGCCGCGGCCGACCTCGTGCTGGCGCACGGGCTGCTGGAGGTCGTCGACGACCCGAAGGCGACCGTGGCCGCGCTGGTGGGCGTGGTGGCCCCGGGCGGGGCGCTCTCGGTGCTGGTGGCGAACCGGTTCGCGGCCGTGCTGCACCGGGCGATCTCCGGCCGCCTGGTGGACGCCCGCAAGCTGCTGGACGACCCGGCGGGCGTCCTGGGCGGGGCGGGGGAGGCGCTGCTGCGTCGCTTCGACACCGAGAGCCTGCGCGCGCTGCTGGCCGACACCGATCTCGCCGTCGAGCTGATCCAGGGGCAGGGCGTGGTGTCCGACCTGGTCACCGGCTCGGTGCTGGAGGTCAGCGCGGGCGCGCCGGACGCGCTCGCCGAGCTGGAGCTGGCTGCGGCGGTCACTCCCGCGCTGCGCGACATCGCCACCCGGCTGCACGCGATCGCCCGGCGCTGAACCGGGGCGGGTCCGGGACTGGTCGGGCGCTGTCGGTGGCCTGTGGTTTGCTCACCGCATGGGGCGCAGCGGTGACCTGCCGAGGGGCCTGGTCGAGCGGTACCGGGCGGGTGCGGACGGGTGGCCGGACGATTCCGGCTGCCCGATGCTGCACGTCGACATGGACGCGTTCTACGCCTCCGTCGAGATCCGGGAGCGGCCGGAGCTGGTCGACCGCTCGGTCGTCGTCGGCGGCGTCGGGCCGCGCGGGGTGGTGTCGTCGGCGAACTACCTGGCCCGCACCTACGGCGTCCGCTCGGCCATGCCGACCAGCCACGCGCGCAGGCTCTGCCCGCACGCGGTCTTCCTGCCGCCGACGTTCGCGCTGTACCAGGAGGTCTCCGCCGGGGTCCTGGCGATCTTCCGGGACATCACCCCGCTGGTCGAGCCGCTGAGCCTGGACGAGGCGTTCCTCGACGTCTCCGGGGCGCTGCGCAGGCTGCGCGCCACGCCCGCCGCCATCGGGGCCGAGATCCGCCGCCGGGTCCGCGCCGAGCACGGGATCGTCTGCTCGGTCGGCGTCGGCCCGACGAAGTTCGTCGCGAAACTGGCTTCCGGCCTGGCCAAGCCAGACGGGATGCTGGTGGTCCCGCGCGGCGAGATCACCGAGTTCCTGCACCCGCTGCCGGTGTCCGCGCTGTGGGGTGTGGGCAAGCGCACGGCAGAGCGCCTTGTCGACAGCGGCTTGGAGCGGGTGGCCGACGTGGCCGCCGCGCCGCTGCCCCGGCTCAGACGCCTGCTCGGCGTGGCCATGGCCGAGCACCTGCACGCCCTGGCACTGGGCCACGACGACCGCGCGGTGGTGCCGTCGAGCACGGAGAAGTCCGTGGGCGCCGAGGAGACCTTCGATGTCGACCACTTCGACCGGGACCTGCTCAAGCGCGAGCTGCTGCGGCTCTCCGAGCGCACCGCGGCCACCCTGCGGTCGCGGGGACTGCGCGGGCGCACGGTCTCGATCAAGGTCCGCTTCGCCGACTTCACCACGATCAGCCGCGCGAAGACGCTGCCCGTGGCCACGGACGTCACCCAGGAGATCTACCGCACCGCCACCCAGTTGCTCGACGAGCAGACCCCGCCCGGCGCGGTCCGCCTCATCGGCGTGCGGGTGGAGCAGCTGGGCGCGAACGGCGCGGAGCAACTGGCCCTCGACGCCCCCGAGCAGGGCTGGCGGGAAGCGGACCAGGCCGCTGACCGCGCCCGCTCCAAGTTCGGCGCCGCGGCCATCCGGCCAGCCGCACTCCTGGGCAACCGCCCGGAACGGGCCGGGGTCACCGAGCCCAAGCCGGAGCGCCCGCGTTGACCGCGCGCCGGGAGCGGACCCGCTCTACCCTGGGAGCTGGCCGAGTTCCCGCTGGCCAACGTGCTCGCTTACCTGGCGCTGGTGGTGTCACCGTCGCTGGTGGCGCGGGTAGCGCCGCGGGCGTCGCGGGGGCTCCGGCGGACGCGCCGCACCGCGCCTGCCCCGGCCGGACCCGCCGTCGAGCGGATCGCACCCGAGTTCCGCGGGGTCGGCAGCCTGCTGTGCGCTCCGGGGCCGCACATCCCGGCGGCGCGCAAGCAGGCGACGCGTATGGCCTGCGACGAGCTTCTGGTCCAGGCGTGCGCCGCCGTCGGCCTCCCGCACGAGCTTGACGGGCTCGTCCGGGAGGCCGACGGTGGCGCGTCGAGGAGGAACTGCTGCGGGCGGGCCTGCTTATTCGGTGAGCCAGGGCAGCACGCCCAAGCGGTCATGAACACGCGGGTGGGTTGTCAACACCACCCCCCGATGGCACGGGCGGATCGACGGGTGGCCCACCGCCGAGCAGCGGACGGGAGCACATCGGCGGCGACCTCTTCGAGAACGGTCTCGCGGCCCGCGTCGAGGTGCGGCCAGTGGGTGATCGCGTCGGTGAACTCGGCGTCGCGGGCACGGCCCACGCGCTCCCGGACCGTGCCGACACACTCCAGGGAGTACAACGGGGAGGCGTCCGCGTCGGCGCTGACCAGGTCGCCCAAGCCGAGGCGGTCTACCGCCCGGTCTGCTGAAGCGCCCGCAAGCGGCGACATCCCACGCCACGGTGCCTCCCGTGGCGGGACTCCACGCGGCGGCGCTCGTATGGCAGCGCCTCAAGCAGCCCGACCTCAAGCAGTCAGATCTCGGGTGGCCGCGGCTCGTGTGGCGTCGTCCTCGTGCTGCGGGACCTCGTGGCGACGCGCCTTGCGTGGGGGTGTTCCTCGTGCTGCGCGGTTTCAGTGGCGGTGCCGCTGAAGCAAGTTGACCACCACCTGGTTCACGCGGTCCAAGACCCTGTCGTGATCACCAGCGGCCGGGAGGCTGGCCATGTGTTCGGTAGCCGTCCGTTCACTGCCCAGCCCTCGACAAGGGCCTGGCCAGGAACCGCGCTCGCCAAGCAGGCTCACGGGCGTGCCGACGCCCGCCCGAAGGTGACCTCGCTGTGCCGCACGACGTGGGCCCCGGCGCTGGCTAACTCGCGCTCGACCTCCCGGGAGATCGCCGCCGCCGTGGTCGCGCCGTCGTAGGTGGCGTGGGCGCCCGCCGCCAACGTCACCGAGTAGCCGCGCCCTAACGCCCCCAAGGTCGTCGCCCGGACGCAGTGCTCGCTCTGCATCCCCGCCACCGCGATCGCCGCGCCTTCGGCCACCAGGTCGGCCAGGGACGTGCCGAGGAACGCGTCGGTCTCGAACTTGTCGACCACGTGCTCGCCCGCGAGGACGTCGTGGACGAGCGCCCACCCCGGCGTGCCGGTCTCGTCCGGCTCGCCGACGCCGCCGTTGTTGCGCACGTGCACCACCGGGACGCCTGCCGTGCGGGCGCGGGCGAGCAACCCGGTGACGGCAGCGCCGACGGAGTCCGCGTCCGGCACCGGCTCTGGCGGCAGCAGCATGTTCCGTTGCACGTCCACCAGCAGCAACACCTCGGCCATGCGTCCAATTTAGCACACATGTTCGATTGACGGGGGTGGACGATCTTCCCGTTGTCCGCCTGGTTCGGGTGCGGGTAACCGCGCGGACGCGCGCACCGCGACTACGACGCCGACTACCTGTCGAACGTCGCGGACGGCCTCTGGGCGCGCCGTCACAACGACGGCGAGGACATCCCGCGCGGATGCTCGCCACCGACCCCGCGTACCTGGTCGGGCAGTACTTCGCGGGCGAGGGGACCTTCAGCCTCGCGTGCCTCGGAAATTCTTTTCGGTGATCATGGTTTGAACGTGATCGAGAGCGGGTATGCGTAGGAGGGTCCTGCCCCGCGAGCTTGCCGCTGTGGGGCGGGGTGGTGAGGGTGCCGCAAGGCGCGAATCCCACCCCGCTCCACATTTTTCGGTCTCGCGGTACGGTCCTCGCCAGTATCGGGACGGCAGGAGGAAAGCGTGTCTGAGGTCGAAACCAGCCCGGTCGCGCGCGCCCACGGGGTGCGTGCCGTGGAGGTCCGAGTGTCGGCGGACGCCGAACAGGTGCCTCTGCTGCGATCGTTCGCGGCGGACATCGCGATGCGGATGGACTTCGACCTCGACGCCATCGAGGACCTGCGCATGGCCGTGGACGAGGCGTGCTCGCTGCTGGTGCGCTCCGCGCTGCCCGACACCTCGCTGCACTGCCGGTTCGAGCCGGAGGACCACGCGATCCGGGTGAACGTCGTGGTCGACGCGGACCGCCCCGCCGCCCCGTCGTCCGACCCGATGGGCTGGCAGATCCTCACCGCGCTGGCCGAGTCGGTCACCGAGTCGGTCGAGGCCGTCGACGGCGGGCACCGCATTCGCGTCGAACTCCGCGCCGTGCCAGGGGAAACGGATCGGCGGTGAACGCCCCAGCCGACCGCGGCGACCGGGACGTCGACCGGTTCCGCGCCCTGGCAGAACTCGACGGCGACGACCCGCGCCGGGCGGTGCTGCGCGGCGACCTCGTCGCCGACCACATGGACCTCGCCCGCAACCTGGCGCGCAAGTTCGACCGGCGCGGCGACCAGCTCGAAGACCTCATCCAGGTGGCGACCATCGGCCTGATCAAGGCGGTCGACCGGTTCGAGGCCGACCGGGGGAACTTCTACGCCTTCGCCATTCCCACCATCATGGGGGAGCTGCGCAGGCACTTCCGGGACACCGGCTGGGCGGTGCGCGTCCCGCGCCAGCTCAAGGAGCTGCATGTCACCATCGCGGCGGGCCGCAACGAGCTGAGCCAGAAACTGGGCCGCGCGCCCAAGCCGAGCGAGCTCGCCGAGCACCTCGGCCTGCCCAGGGAACAGGTGTACGAGGCGCTGGTGGCCAGCGCGGCGAAGCAGGGGACCTCGCTGGACGCCCGGCTCGCCGAGCCGTCCGGAGACCGGTTCGGCTACGAGGACGAGCGCCTGGCCGAAGTGGACAACAGACGAGCGCTGGGGCCGCTGCTGGCGGAACTGCCCGAGCGCGAGCGGAAGATCATCGTGCTGCGGTTCTTCCGCGGACTGTCCCAGGCCGACATCGCCCGCAGGGTGGGCGTGTCGCAGATGCAGGTGTCCCGCCTGCTGGCCAAGACGCTCGAGCGGCTGCGCGCCGCTCTGGGCGAGGACACCTTGGCGGGCTGAATGCGCGCCCTACGAGACCCGCAGCGCGCGCCTGCGCTGGGCGATCAGCGTCCGCCGCTCGCCCTCGCCCATCGCGCCCCAGATGCCGTACGGCTCCTGGACGGCGAGCGCGTGCTCGCGGCACTGCTCCAGCACCGGGCAGGCCCGGCAGACGGCCTTCGCGCGCTCCTCGCGCGCGTGCCGGGCGGGCCCGCGCTCCGCGTCGGGGTGGAAGAACATCATGCTGTCGGCCCCGCGGCACGACCCGTTGAGCTGCCAGGCCCACTCGTCGGAGACGGGCTTGGGCAGTCGGGTGATCTCGGCCATGCTGGTTCCCTCCTCGTGGTCCCGCTCCGCACCGCGGGTTCGACCGGGAACTACCCCGGCCGCCGAGGGCCGAAACGAGGTTCGTGCGGCCGTTCGGACGACTGTCGGGGTGACCGGCGCCGCACGGCGTCGGCGTTCGGCGGCAATTACTGTGACCCCGGCGTGGACGGGCCGTGCGCGCGTCCGGCGCGGAACCCTGTGAGGAAGGACCGATAGTGGAGATCACCAGCGTGGGCGTCGACCCGGTCGTCGTCTCTGTGACCGGCGAGGTCGACCTGGCTACCGCCCCGGATCTGGAGCGGGCGCTCGAGACCGCCTTGTCCCAGCCGGAGGCCACCGGAGTGCGCGTCGACCTGTCCGGGGTCGAGTTCATGGACTCGGCGGGGCTGCGGGTGCTCGTCGCCGCGCGGCGCAACGCCGAGACCGCGGGCCAGAGCCTGGTGCTGCACGCCCCGCACGACCGGGTCCGGCGGATCATCGAGATCACCGGCCTCGCCGAGGTGTTCGGGCTCGCCGACTCGGCGAGCACGGAGTCGGGGTGAGACGGTCTTGATTCAGTCCCGGGTCTCCGGGGTATCTCACCCCCCGTGTAACCAGCGTTTCCCGTCACCGGCGAGCCAAGTGGGCACGGACGGGCGGGACGGTGTGCGTCAAGGCGCGCGATCCCGCGCGTGAGGGGTGGTGGCGTCAGACGTGAGCGAGGACATGCGGGCGGCGGCCGATGTCGGGCGGGTGCGTGAGCTCTCCACCCGCCTGCCGCGGTCGACGCGGGCGGCGGGGCAGGCCCGGGAGTTCGCGGGCTCGGCCCTGCGGTCGTGGGGCGTGCCGGAAGACCTGGTCTGCGACGTCGTGCTGGCGACGTCCGAGTTGGTGACCAACGCGGTCGAGCACGGCGCGGGGCGGATCACGGTAGCGCTGTCGGTGTCGGCGGACCGGGTCTTGCTGCGCGTGCGCGACGAGACGAGCGACGCGCCGGTGCGCAGGCCGTCGCACCTGCTTTCCGAGCGCAGCCGGGGGCTGACCATCGTGGCCGCCCTCAGCCGCGCCTGGGGGCACCAGCCTGACCCCGAGGGCAAGTGGGTGTGGGCCGAGTTCGCCTTGGCCCCTTCCGCCGACGCCGACGAGACGCGCCCGTCGGCCGCGACCAGGGGCGAGTTCGACCTCGCGAACTAGGTCCTGTCTCGAAGTGCCTGCGCGGCAGGCGCGTGCCGGTGCTTCGGGACCGCGACCGGGTCCTCAGCGGGCGGGCCCGTGCCAGTCGAGGCAGACGACCACGGCGTCGTCGTCGAGGTCGCGGTGATCGCGGAAGACGGCCAGATCCGAGAGCACCGCGCGGACGACCTGCGCGGGCGGCAGCGCGCGGGTGGTGCGGATGGTCCTGGGAAGAGCGACGTCGGAGTACGCTCGGTCGCCGTTCTCGGAGGCGTAGACCCCGTCGCTGACGATCAGCAGCCGGTCGCCGGGGCGCAGGCTGTCGTGCTGGACGCGGTACTGGGTCTCCTCCAGCGCGCCCAGCGGCACCTGCACCTCCAACCCGATCTGCTCGGCGGTGTCGCCGCGCACCCGCCAGAGCTGCGGCGACCCGGCGTCGACAATCTGGACGGCGCCGTTGGCCAAATCGAGCGAGAGCAGCAGCGCCGCGACAGACTGCTCGCCGCCGTACTGTCCCCACACCACCTGGTCCGCCAGGACCGCCGCCTCGGCCAGACCGTGCCCGGAGCGGCGCGCGTTGCGGATCGCGGTGATCGCGATCGAGGTGAGCAGGGCGGCGTTGAGGCCCTCACCCATCCCGTTGGTCACGCCCAGGGTGAGCCTGCCCGGGTCGAGGCTCCAGTCGAAATTGTCGCCGCGCACCGCGTAGGCAGGCTCCAGTTGGCCTGCCAGGGTCAGCTCCGGGCAGGCCAGGCCGCGGCCGGGCAGCAGCTCCCACTGCATTTCCGCGGCCACGGTCATCCGCCGGTCGCGCCGGGCCCGCGCGAGCTGGTCGGTGCCGGTGTCGGCCACCTGCAACGCGTCCGCGAGCGCGCAAGCGACCTCCCCGAGCGCGCCCAGCCGCGCCCGGTCGGGGTCGCCCTCGACCCGGCCGGTGAGCACGCCGTGGCAGTTTCCACGGCTGAGCAGCGGCAGATGCACCGTGCCGTCGGTCTCCACCACCGCCTGCTGCTCCCGGTAGGCCGCGCCCGGCAGTGTGCCGGTGATCGCCACCATGTCGCCGCCGTCGATGTCGACCAGGTTGGCCGCCGGGTAGTCCACCAGCCGCACTCGGGCCTCGGCCAGCCGCGCGCACTCGTCGAGAAGCGCGGGCAGCCGCTCGACGAAGGAGTGCAGCGGCAGCGATCGCAGCGCCGACTCCAGCGCGCGGAGTCTTTCCGAAGTGGTCACCGGGGCCTCCGCCGGGGGAACCGGCCGAATCGGCCGTCAGTGTGCGACAGTTGCAGTATGGCTGCTGCCGCGCTGCGGGGGCCCGGAGCGCCGGGGCCGGACGAGGCGCTGGAGACCGAGATAGCCGCCGAGGCGCTCGGGCTCGTGCTGACCCGCGCCAACACCGCGGTCTATCCCAAGGTCCCGGCCATGCAGCTGCGCGCGCTGCACTACATCGACCGGCACGAGCCGATCAATCTGACCCGGCTGACCGAAGAGCTGGGCACGATCCCGTCGTCGGCGAGCAGGCTGTGCGACCGGCTCCAGGCCGCGGGGCTGCTGGACCGGCGGGCCGCCACCACCGACCGCAGGGAAGTGGAGCTTGTCCTCACCGGCGACGGCCGCAGGCTGCTCGACCGCCTCCGCGCCGCCCGCCGCGCCGACCTGGCCGAGGTGCTGGCGGGCATGACCCCGCAGGGCCGCGCGGCCCTGCTGCACGGCCTCCGCGAGTTCAGCGCCGTCGCCAACCGCGAGCCCGTCGGCGCGGAACGCCAGGACGAGACCGCGTAACCGAACTCACCCGCGCGCGGCGATCCCGGCCAGCAGCCCGTCCGCGGTGCGGGTGTTGATGATCCGGTCCGGGCCGATCCCGCACGTTTCGGCCCGCTCGCAGCCGTAGGGCTGCCAGTCGAGCTGGCCGGGCGCGTGGGCGTCGCTGTCGATGGCGAACTCGCAGCCCAGCTCGGCGGCGAGCCGCAGCAGCCGCAGCGGCGGGTCGCGGCGCTCCGGCCGGGAGTTGATCTCCACCGCGACCCCGTACTCGGCGCAGGCCGCGAAAACCGCGTCGGCGTCGAAGGCCGACTCCGGCCTGCCCCGGCCGGTGACCAGCCTGCCGGTGCAGTGCCCGAGCACGTCCACGTGCGGGTTCGCCACCGCCGTGAGCAGCCGCTCGGTCATCTCGGCCTCGGGCATCCGCAACTGGGAGTGCACGCTGGCCACCACGACGTCCACCCGGGAAAGCAGCTCCTCGGTCTGGTCCAGCGAGCCGTCGAGCAGGATGTCGACCTCGATCCCGGTGAGGATCAGGAACGGCGCCAGCTCCACGTTCAGGTCGGCCACCATCTCCAGCTGCCTGCGCAGCCGGTCGGCGCTGAGCCCGTTGGCCACCCGCAGCCGCGGCGAGTGGTCGGTCAACGCCATCCACTCGTGCCCCAGCGCGATCGCGGCCTCGGCCATCTCCCGGATGGGACTGCCGCCGTCCGACCAGTCCGAGTGGGTGTGGCAGTCGCCGCGCAGCGCCGCCCGTAGCGCGTCGCCGCCCGCCACCGGTAAGGCCGCGCCCTCGGTCAGCCGCGTGAGGTACCCGGGCTCGCCGCCCGCGACCGCCTCGGCGATGGCCGTCGCGGTCGCCTTGCCGATCCCGGGCAGCCCGGTCAGCGTGCCCGCCTCGACCCGCTTGGCCAACTCGCCCGGCGGCAGGTCGGTGATCACCGCCGCCGCCCGCCGGAACGCCCGCACCTTGTGCGTGGGCTCCCCGGCGCGCTCCAGGAACAGCGCGATCTGCTTGAGCGCCGCCACCGCGTCCATGCGCCAAGAAAACCGCAAACCACCCCGGTTCGCATAGCGGGCGGGCGCGCGCGACAGGGCCTAGCGTCGTGATCAAGGAGGACGCCATGGACATTCCGACCACCCCGCCGGTCCCGGCCGCGACGCTGACCGGCCTGCTCGACGGCCGATGGGCCCACGTTCGGCGGGACGCGCGAACGCGGATGGCCGCCGCGCCGTCGCCCCGGACCTACGACCTGAGCACCGAGCAGCACCGTGCGCAGGTCCTCGCCGAGCTGCGGGCGTTGGCCGCGTCCGGTTATCCGCGGACCGGCTTCGCCAAGCGGCACGGCGGTGGCGGCGACCCCGGCGGCTTCCTCACCGCGTTCGAGATGCTCGGCTTCGGCGACCTGTCCGTCATGGTCAAGGCAGGCGTGCAGTGGGGCCTGTTCGGCGGCGCGGTCGAGGCCCTCGGCACCGAGCGCCACCACGAGCGGCACCTGCGGGCGATCATGTCCGGCGACCTGCTCGGCTGCTTCGCGATGACCGAGGCCGGCCACGGTTCCGACGTCCAGCACCTGCGGACCACCGCGACCTACGACCCGGCGACAGCGGAGTTCGTGGTGCACACCCCGCACGAGGCCGCGCGCAAGGAGTACATCGGCAACGCGGCCCGCGACGGGCGGCTGGCGGTCGTGTTCGCCCAGCTGGTCACCGGCGGCGAGAGCCACGGCGTGCACGCGCTGCTCGTGCCGATCCGCGACGAGCACGGCGGCCCGGCCCCCGGCGTGCGGATCGAGGACTGCGGCCGCAAGGCCGGGCTCAACGGCGTCGACAACGGGCGGCTCTGGTTCGACCAGGTCCGCGTTCCGCGCGAGGCCCTGCTCGACCGCTACGGCGCCGTGGCGGTGGACGGGACGTACCGCAGCCCGATCGAGGGCGACTCGCGGCGGTTCTTCACCATGCTCGGCACCCTTATCCGCGGCCGGATCAGCGTGGCGGGCGCGGCGGGCAGCGCCACCAAGAGCGCACTGACCATCGCCATCAGGTACGGCTTGGCCCGCCGCCAGTTCGAGCGGCCCGGCTCATCGGACGAGGTCGTCATCCTCGATTACCTCGCCCACCAGCGCAAACTCCTGCCCGCCCTGGCGAGCGCGTATGCGCTGCATTTCGCCCAAGATGAGCTGGTCGCCACCCTGCACGAGCTGTCCGACCCCGCACACGCCGACAGCGGAGACGACGACCCGCGCGACCGCCGCGGGCGCGAGCTTGAGTCCCGGGCCGCGGGCCTCAAGGCGGTGGCGACCTGGCACGCCACCCGCACCATCCAGGCCTGCCGCGAGGCCTGCGGCGGCGCGGGCTACCTCGCGGAGAACCGGCTGCCCCAGCTCAAGGCCGACACCGACGTGTTCACCACCTTCGAGGGCGACAACACGGTCCTGCTCCAACTCGTGGCCAAGGGCCTGCTCACCGGCTACCAGCAGCACCTCCACGAGCTGGGCAGCGTCGGCATGGCCCGGTTCATCGCCGAGAAGTTCGTCGGCGTCGTCATCGAGCGCACCGCCGCCCGGTCGCTCATCGACCGCCTCGTCACCGCGGTCACCCCGCAGGACGAGGAGACCGACCTGCTCGACCGGGGCTGGCACCTCAAGCTGTTCGAGGACCGCGAGGAACACGTCCTCGACACCCTCGCCCGCCGCCTGCGCCGGGCGGGCGACGCGGACGCCGACCCGTTCGAGGTCTTCAACGACGCCCAGGACCACGTGCTGCGGGCGGCCCGCGCGCACATCGACCGGATCGTGCTGGAGGCGTTCGTCGCCGCCATTGACCGCTGCCCCGACCAAGACGCCGCGGCGCTGCTTGACCGGGTCTGCGACCTGCACGTGCTGAGCACCGTCGAAGCCGACCTGGACTGGTTCCTGGGGCACGGCAGGCTGACCGCGGCACGGGCCAAGGCGGTCACCGGCGCGGTGAACGCGCTGTGCAAGGCGCTGCGCGGGCACGCCGAGGTCCTGGTCGACGCGTTCGCGATCCCGGACGCCCTCATCGACGCGCCGATAGCATTGGGTGCGGAAAGTGATCGCCAACGAGCACAAAGTAGTCGCCACGGCGTGGCGCTACCCCGTACGGAGGACTCCGGCAAAGCTGCGGCACCGTGATCGAGGATCGGGTAGTCGCCAAGGGGAACGCCCCGTATCCTGGAGTCCGACACCCCCCTTGCGGGGTGCCCGCCGGGTCCGGCGGCAACCGTGATCGCCCGGCGCCCGCGACCGCTGTGCCGGAGGAGGAACGTATGCCACTCTCCGAGCACGAGCAGCGACTGCTCGACCAGATCGAGCGCGCGCTCTACGCCGAGGATCCCAAGTTCGCCTCCACCGTCCGAGGTGCCCGTCTCCGCAAGCCGTCCCGACGGCGCAGGCTGCAGGGCGTGGCCCTGTTCGTCCTGGGGGTGGCGCTCCTCGTGATCGGTGTGATGCTGCCGTTCAAACCGGCTGGTATCCCCGTGGTGAGCCTGCTCGGCTTCCTGGTGATGTTCGTCGGCGCTCTGCTGACGCTGACAGCGCTTCGCCAGGGCGGCTCCGACCAGGAGCCAGGTGAGGAGTCCCCGGGTGGTGGTGGCGGCGCGGCCGCCCACCACCGCCGAAGCTCGTTCTCACAACGCATGGAGGAGCGCTTCCGTAAGCGCTTCGACGAAGAGCGTTAACCACATCGATCAGCAGCTCCGGTTGAGCGCCGAATCCAGGATGTGGATTCGGCGCACAGCCGTGTCTTCCTCGCCCAGCCGGTCGCCCGGTGCGGCCGGTCGGCGGGGTTCAGCTCGGCCGGGTTAGCTAAGTCGGCCTGCTCACCTCAGTCGCCCAGGTCTGCGGAGCGCTTCTTGCGCGGCCGCATGACCGAGCGGGGCAGCAGCCTGGACTTCCAGTCCAACGGCGAGTTTCGGCGCATCCCCTGCACTACCTGGTCGAAGGCCAAGGCCAGTTCAGGCTCGTGGGTGGTCCGGCCGCCGTACCAGGACCGCTCCACCGAGCCCACCACCGTGCGCAGGGCCTGCTTGCTGTGCTCGTCGAGGCTGTGCTCCTTCGCCAGCCTGCGGGCGGCGGTGCGCACGGTGTCCGACTCGGGCGTGTCGGCGCCGCGGTCCCACGACTCGGCCATCAGCTCCGCCCACGCCGCCGTGGGAGCGGCGGCGGACTGGGCGAGGATCGCGTCCCTGCGCTCGGTGCGCAGCCAACCGCGCACCCCGGCGGGGATGGCGGCCGCCGCCACGACCAGCAGGAGCACGCTCAACCACCAGGAAACGATCGACAGCAGGAAGAACAGCGCGAGCACGCCCACCGCGGCCGCCCCGACCACGCCGACCCGGACGCGGGCGGACCGCGCCAGAGCGGCGCCCAAGACGGCGAGCAGCGCCAGTCCCAGCGCCGTCCACGCCTGCCACGGCCAGGAACCGTCCCCCTCGGTCGGGGCGGGGGCGTTCGCGGCGGGGTCGGCGGGGTCGGGCAGGTTGTCGCGCGGGGCGGCCGTGCTGCTGCCGGCCCCGGTGGGGACCTCATCCTCGGAGGCGCCCGTCGAGGGGTCCGTGCTGAGGTCGGTGCTCACGTAGGGCGGCTCGTAGGCGCGGCCGTCCGACAGCGGCGTCGGGTCGAAGGTGACCCATCCCTGGTCGGGGAAGAACACCTCGACCCACGCGTGCGCGTCCTGGGTGGTGATGGAGCGGTAGTCGCCGGACTGGAAGCCAGCGGTGTACCCGATGGCGACTCGCGCCGGGATGCCCGCCGCGCGGGCCAGGATCGCCATCGCCGAGGCGTACTGCTCGCAGTAGCCGACCTTGGCGCCGAAGAGGAACTCCTTGAGCGCGTCCTCGTCGCTGGCCGCGCCGGTCTGGGTCTGGTAGCGGAAGCCGTTGGCGAGGGAGAAGTACTCCTGCAACGCCAGCGTCTTGTCGAACATCGTCGGCTGGTCCCGGGTCAGCTCGTCGGCGAGCCGCACGACCTGGGTGTCGATGCCGTCGGCGGCCAGGTAGACCGGGTCGATCTCGCCGAAGTCGGCGCCGCTGGCCCGCAGGTCGTTCGCGGTGGGCTGGCTCAGGTCGGCGTCCTCGACGTACTTGGGCAGCTTCCGGGAATTGCGGGAGTAGACCATCCCGCCGCTGCGGTCGTAGAACAGCCCGTCGGGCACGTCGCTCAGCCTGCGCGGGATGCCGTAGACGGGCGCCCACAGGTCCTGCGAGTTGATCGGCTCGATCTCGACGCGGGTGATCGTCCCGGCCCCGTCGTCGCCCGGGGCGGGCGGGAGGTCGCCGTTCGCGGAGATGTCGTCGGCCAGGGCGTCCGCGGCGATCCAGCCGCCGTTGCGGTCGTAGCGGGGCAGCGTCATCGCCCGCAGGTAGCGGCTCTCGTTGCCCAGCCCGCGAACCCGGAACAACTCCACGTTGCTGCCCTGGTCGAGCATCCCGCGCAGGGCGGTGAACGGCTTGAGGGCCAGCCCACCGTCCCGGCCACCGCCGCCGGACCCGCCGGGCAGGCTCCCGACCGTGCCGATCCCGGTGACCAGCCCACCGGCGAGCAGCCCCAGCACCAGCGCCGACGACACCATCGCCACCGGCGACCCGAAGCCGGTGCCGGTGCTGGGCAGCTGCGGCCGGTTGCGCCACAGCTGGTGGCGGTGCGTGCCGTCGACGGCCAGCAGCGCGGCGAACGAACTCGCCCCCAGCACGAACGACCACCAGGGCAGCAGGTCGTCGGCCAGCGACGCGGGCACCGCGTAGACGCACAGCAGCACCAGCCCGCACGCGGCAGGCGTCCCCGCCGCCACCGCGAGCGTGTCGACCAGCACGGCCACCAGCCCGATCGCGATCACGACCAGGCACAGCACCGGCGCGGACGGCGGCACCGGCGGCACACCCACGCGCACCGCTTCGACGGAGCTGCGCAAGACGTCGCCGAGCTCGGCGACCGCCGCCGGGCCGGGAAGCAGCCCGAGGACGCCGCTGTTGGTGAACAGGGCCACCAGCAGGCACAACAGCGCCACCATCTGCGACAACCCGACGACCAGCGTCGGCGTCCGCATCGCCCGCAGGCCGAGACCGACCGCGGCCACCACGATCACCGCGATGCCCGCGTACCCGAGCCACCGCATCCCGTCGATCACACCCGCCAGCGCGGTCGCCGCGCAGAGGGTGGTCGCGGCGGCGACGACCGGGGTGACGGTGGTCGACCACTGCGCCTGCGGGGTCGCTGTCTGCTCGCTCACGCCGCCGCCCCTGAGGTCACGGCCCCTGAGGCCACAGCCCATGAGGTCACAGCCCATGAGGTCATCGCGCGCTGCCCGCGGTCGTCGCTGATCGTGCTTGTTCTTCCGAGTGAGGCGCGCACCGGCGACGGGGAGCGGAGCGCCGCCACCCGCACACCCGTGACCCGGTCCCCTTGGTCGCCGCGGCTCGGGCATGTCCGCGCTCGCGGTCGACCGCTCTGGCCGGGGCGCGGCCAGAGCGGCTGGAGTCCGCGCAGTCGCCTGGTCATGACCCGGACCCCGCGACCATCGCGTCGCCCCGGGTGAACCCCGTGCGGCACACGCTGCCCCAGACCCGGGTCATCGGGACGTCCGGGCGCGCGACCGTGACGCCCCAGCCCGCGCCGCTGAGCAGGGCGGCCGCGGCCCTCGGGTCGACGTCGGGGCCGTCGCCCTGGCCCCAGGCCGGGGTGTCGAGCAGGACGGCCAGGCTGCGCGCTCCCCGGGTGCGGTAGCGGATGAGCTGGCTGAGCGACTCCGGGGTCGCCGCGCCGAGGATGGCGATCAGCTCCTGGCCGTGGCCGGGGTCGGCGGGACAGGAGATGTCGCGCTGGTGCACCGGCTGCAGGGCGGCGAGCGCGTCGAGCATCGCGTTGTCGCTGTGGCCCGCGTCGCCGGAGTCGTTGACCAGGACGCTGCCGGTCTCGGTGACCAGCCGGATCGGGTGGCCGTGGCGGTGCAGCTGCACGCACACACTCGCGGCGAAGGAGATCGCCCACTCCAGGCTGGAGTTCGCCCCCGAGCCTCGGTGCCCGTAGACGCGCCGGTCGAGCAGGACGGTGGTGCCGCCGCGCCAGGGGCTTTCCTCGACCCGCACCATCATCTCGTCGCGCTTGGCCGTGGACCGCCAGTGCACCTTGCGCAGGTCGTCGCCCTGCCGGTACGGCCGGACCACGGCGTCGTCGTCGCCCTGGCCCGCGTTGAGCCGGACCGAGCCGTCGTCGCCGGACCCCAGGCCCGACCCGCCCGGGACCCCCGACAACGCGACCACTCGGGGGACCACGACGAGGCGGGACGTGTGCGCGAGCTCCCGCTCGAACTCGGCCAGGCCGAACGGGTCGGTCACGGTGGCCTTGAGCGGGCCGATCTGCTGGATGCCGCGCAGCATCGGCTGCACGGCGTAGCGCAGCTGAGTGCCGCCGTGTCGGGGGAGGTGATCGATCAGGAACCGCGGCTTACCGCCGAGCGCATAGGGGACGCCGTCGGAGACGAGCAGCCCGACCGTGGGCAGCCTGCCGGTGCTGCGGACCGACAGCACCACCTCGGCGCGCCCGCCGACAGGCACCCGCCAGGGCGAGATGTGCCGCTGGGCGTGCAGGCCGACGCGGGTCATCGCGGTGAGGAAGCAGACCAGCAGCGGCAATGCCACCACGAACACGGACACGCGCAGCAGGTCGCGCTCGTTGAGCACGATCGAGCACAGCGCGGCGGCCAACCCGGCCGCCAACAGGCACCGCCCCCGAGTGGTCAGGCCCGACAGTGCTCCCCGCATCGCGTCTCCATCCCCCTCTCGCCGCTAACGCCCGCGCGCGCCGGTCCACTGCGCGCCCAGGTCGGGCGCCGCCTGCGGCACCGGCACCCGCTGGATGAGGCCGCGGATCAGCTCGGCGGGGGAGCGGCGCGCGGCCTGCGCCTCCGGGGTGAGCACGAGCCGGTGGGCCAGCACCGGGACCGCCACCACGTGCAGGTCGTCGGGCACCACGTAGTCGCGCCCGGACAGGGCAGCCTGCGCCCGGGCCGCGCGCACCAGATGCAGCGTCGAGCGCGGCGAGGCCCCTATCCGAATCTCGGAAAGCCGCCGGGTGGCCGAGACGACCTCGACCGCGTAGCGGCGCACCTCTTGCGCGATCTGCACAGACCGCACTGTTTCTATAAGGCCGCGCACCTGGTCCGCGTCCGACACCGGCCGCAGCGTCTTGAACACGTCGTGGCCCGCGTGCTCGTCGACCATGGCCAACTCGGCCTGCGGGTCCGGGTAGCCGATCGACACGCGCGCGGTGAACCGGTCGCGCTGCGCCTCGGGCAGGGCGTAGGTGCCCTCCATCTCGATCGGGTTCTGCGTGGCGATCACCATGAACGGCGACTGCAGCTCATAGGTGTTCGAGTCGACCGTGACCTGGTGCTCCTCCATGCACTCCAGCAGCGCGGACTGCGTCTTGGGGGAGGCGCGGTTGATCTCGTCGCCGACGACGATGTTCGCGAACACCGGGCCGGGCCGGAACTCGAACTCGTTGGTCTGCCGGTTGAAGATCGACACCCCGGTGACGTCGCTGGGCAGCAGGTCAGGAGTGAACTGGATGCGGCTCACCGAGCAGTCGATCGACCGGGCGAGCGCCTTGGCCAGGGAGGTCTTCCCGACGCCCGGCACGTCCTCGACCAGCAGGTGGCCCTCGGCCAGCAGGGTGACCAGCGCGATGCGCACCACCTCGGGCTTGCCGACCAGCACCCGCTCCACGTTCGCCGCGATCCGCTGCGCGATGGCGTGCAACTCGTCGAGCTTGCCCGTTCCCGTTCCCGGCCACTGCGGTTGCGGCTGTTGCTGCTGCGGGGAGTGCGGCGGCTGGGCCTGCTGGGGCCTGCCGTCGCCGGTGGGGAAAGGACCGGTGGAGGTGTGGCCGGTGTACGGCTCGCCGCCTGGTGCTCCGTAGGGGTTGCCCGGCAGAGCGGTTGGCGGGGTACTCGACGTCACGCGACCTCCTGGTGAGTCTCGGCGGCTGTCCAGGCCTGTCGGCACCCGGTCGGGGTGCGGCCAGGATCGGCGCGTTCGACGTCGCCGGCCACGTCCCGTAACCGAGACAGCCTGCCATGAAGTGTGTCAAACCAGGGCGAAGTACCCAATGTTCCAGCCCAACCCCGGCGGTCGCCGATCCTCGCTACCGATCTTGCCAGGATAGGCCGGGGTGACCGAGGGCGGTGCGAGTTGTCCACAGGCCGCCGCGCCGCCGCGCGTCGTGGTCCGTTCGCCGGTCCCGGCCGGTTCGGTCGGGGGCAGGGGCTCGGCTGAATCCTCCGGCGGGCTCCGCCGGACGGCCGCATCGAGAGAGTCGCAAAGTCACTCTGTGTGTCCGGGTGACACCGGACGAGGGCATCCCGTTCGGGTGCGGGGCTGGTTGTCCCCACTCCGCCCCACGGCGCGGTCCCCCGATGCCCCACTCGTCCCCACCATCGGCCGTGACGTGCGGTTCAACGCCCCTCACGAGGGTGATTCCGGACGTTTTCGCCCCTTCTCGCCAGGCTGGCGGCAGCCCGGCCGCGGTTACGCCCCCACCTCCCCCCACCCAGATGAATGGCCATCTAGCTGGGAAAACGTCCCACCTTCGAGTCTGAGACGTGCTCGTTTCGCGTTGACTGTGGTGAAAAGTGGGGTACTGTGGCGCCAAGTGGGGCAGCAGGGGGCCTCACGGCCGATCCGACCGGTTCGGTGGGGAGGTGGGTGTCCGATGTTTCTCGGCACGCACACCCCCAAGCTCGATGACAAAGGGCGGCTGACGCTGCCTGCCAAGTTTCGGGAAGCGCTCGCGGGTGGACTGATGGTCACGAAGGGTCAGGATCACTGTCTCTACGTGTTCCCGCGCGCGGAGTTCGAGGAGATGGCGCGCAAGGTCGCCGCGGCACCTCTCACGAACGAAGCGGTTCGCGCCTACCAGCGGTACCTGTTCGCCGGAACCGACGAGCAGCGACCAGACGGGCAGGGGCGCATCGCGGTCGCGCCGGAGCTTCGCAAGTACGCGGGGCTGACCAAGGAGTGCGTGGTCATCGGCGCGATCACCAGGCTGGAGATCTGGGACGCGCAGGCGTGGCAGGCCTACCTGGACGAGCACGAGGACAGCTATTCCCAGGCTCGGGAGGAGGTCCTGCCCGGCGTGTTCTGAGTGTGGGAACAGGAGGGACACGGGTGCCGCGAGGCCTCGGTCCGCTCGCTTTCGGCCCTGGCGCACCTTCCCCGGTGCCAGGTTCGACGAGCGGGCGGGGACCTGGCGGCATCCGGCCATCCGGCCGGACTTGTTCGAGAGGGGTGGGCGGGTGATGACGGAGCAGCCACGGCACGAGCCGGTTCTGGTGGACCGCATCCTGGAGCTGTTCGAGCCCGCCCTGGCAGGCCACCCCGCTGTCCTGGTCGACGCCACCCTCGGCCTCGGCGGCCACGCCGACGCCCTGTTGTCCGCGCACCCCCAGCTCACCCTGGTCGGCCTCGACCGCGACCCGAACGCGCTCGCCCGCTCCGGCGAACGCCTCGCCCGCCACGGCGACCGCGTCCACCTCGTGCACACCGTCTACGACGGACTCCCCGACGCCCTGTCCGACCTGGGACTGTCGCGTGTGGACGGGGTGCTGTTCGACCTGGGCGTGTCCTCGATGCAGCTCGACGTGCCGGAGCGCGGTTTCGCCTATTCGCGGGACTCCCCATTGGACATGCGGATGGACCCCACCGCGGGCCTGACCGCCGCCGACGTCCTCAACACGTACTCGGCAGCCGAGCTGACCCGCGTCCTGCGCGACTACGGCGAGGAGCGGTTCGCGTCCCGGATCGCCAAGGCGGTGGTCGCCGCCCGCGACAAGGAGCCGTTCACCACCAGCGCCCGCCTTGTGGAGTTGTTGTACGACGCCGTCCCCGCCGCGAGCAGGCGCACCGGCGGTCACCCCGCGAAGCGCACCTTCCAGGCCCTGCGCATCGAGGTGAACGCCGAACTCGACGTCCTGCGCCGCGCCATCCCAGCCGCCCTCGACGCCCTGCGTGTCGGCGGCCGCATCGTCGTCGAGGCCTACCAGTCGCTGGAAGACCGCATCGTCAAGCGCGCGTTCGCCGACCTCGCCAAGTCCACGACGCCGCCGGGCCTGCCGGTGGAGCTCCCCGGCCACGGCCCGCACGTGCGTCTGCTCACCCGAGGCGCCGAACTCGCCGAAGAGCAGGAGATCGCCCACAACCCCCGCGCCCAGTCGGTCCGACTGCGCGCCGCCGAACGCATCCGGGAGGCAACATGACCGCGCCGACGCGCAGCACGCGAGGCAGCCGCCGCGCTCCGGAGCGCACCCCGGATCCGACCCGCCGGACGCGCACCGCCGACACCGACACGGTCGCCGCCCCGACCAAGCCCACCCGGGCCGACCGCACCTCGGCCCGCCCCCGCACGCCCGCGGCCGAGCGCGCCTACGCCCGCCGCGCCCAGCGCGAGGGCCGCGGCGGCACCCGCTCCCACACGGCCCCCGCGGTCAAGGCCGACGAGGCCACCTCCGGCCGCGCCTCGTTCGTGGTCCTGATCATCGCCCTCCTGGTCGTGGGGGTCGTGGCCACGCTGTGGCTGACCACGCAGGCCATCGCCGACTCCTACCGACTCGAAGCGGCCAAGCAGGAGGCCACCCGCCTGTCCGAACAAGCCGCCCAACTCCAGCGCGAGGTGACCAAGCAGGAGTCCCCCTCAGCGCTGGCCGATCGCGCCCGCGCCCTGGGCATGGTCCCCGCGGGCGACCCCTCGTGGCTCGTGGTGAACCCCGACGGCAGTGTGACGGTGGTCGGCGACGCCAAACCGGTGACCACCCCACCCTCGCCGAACGCCGCCGCCCAACCGTCCGGCGCCCAGCCCCCGGCAGGCCAGTCGCAGTCCCCGGACCAAGGTTCGGCCCAGAACGTGGACGCGGGCACGCAACCGCCCGCCGGACAGGCGGCGCCGGAGGCGGGTGCGCAGACGCCCCCTGGAGGAGGCGGCTGATGCCAGGCAGTTCGTTCGGGGGGCCGACGCGGGGCATGGCTTCGTGTCGGCCCCGCTTGGCACTTGGGCGGGGAAGCGGACGGCGGTTGGCGCTGGAGTGCCACCGGTTCGACGGCCTAGGGCAACAGGTGCTGGCAGCCGGGCACTCCGGTCGTGAACCCGGCTCCGAGCCTGCCCGGTTGGCCGCACCTTCCCAGCGTTGGAGGGGTGGCGGCCCGGCCGGGGACGCGTGCGCTGGGCACTGGGCACGGGGTGGTCGCTCGGCCCCTGGTCGGGCGGTCGGGCCGCGGGAAAGCGCCGGCTTGGCGAGTGGTTCTCGGGCGGATGCGGCGGTGGAGAGCACGGCCAGGGTGGCGGGTGCTGGGTCACACAGGGCGAGTGTTGGTCTGTACGCGCCATTGGCGAGTCCGGCTTTGGTCGACAGCGCTGGGAGTGACGCGTCTGGGTGCGCGGCTTTGGTGAGTGGCGCGACTGGCGTGCCGGGCGCGTTCGAGAGGTGGGTTGTTTTCGCTGCTTGTGGGCGTCGGCTTCCGGCAGGAGGTGGCTGATGCCCGGGGACTACCGGGACCAGCAGGGCAGGCAGCAGGGCGAACCGGACGATTGCCGGGACAGTTGGGACAGTCCAGACCACTGGCGGGCCAGTGCGGCTGTCGGACATCGCGCGCTGGGGAGTGCGGGCGGCGAGGGGCATGTCGTGCCAGGGCTCGGTGGGAATGGGCGGCAGGGGAGAGACAGCGCGGACGCGCGAGGTGCTCCGCCGCACGAGGGTGACGGGGACGCCGAGCGCGGTGGAGGCCGAGCGCAGAGCAGCGGCCAGACCGGATACGGGCGCGATACCGGCGGTGCGGACCGAGGCGGCCTTGTGCGCGCGGCTGAGGGGCGTGGCGTAGCCGGGGGCAGCCGTGGCCACCAAGGTCGTGAGTCTGGGGCCGATGGCCTTGGCGGGGCTCACGAGGGGCGTGGGCTTGAGGGCCAGGGACGCGGTGCGGCCCAAGGGGAGGGCGCACACGGGGGTGAGGAGCTTGGTGTGACCGGGCGAGGCGCGCCTGAGCACGGTGGGCAAGTGCGCGGGGCCGGGCAACGTGGCGGTGGGCAAAGACCGGGCGGGCAAGGGCGTGAGCAGGGGGCCGCTGGTGGGCAACACGACGGTGGGCAGGGACGTGGTGTGCACGGGCCAGGCGGGCAAGTGCACGAGACTGGTCAGCTCAGTGGTGGGCGGGGACGCGGTGTGCGGGGGCATAGGCCAGGCGGGCAGGCGCACGAGGTTGGTCAGTTCAGTGGCGGGCAAAGACCGCTCGGGCCTGGTGGGCGGGCGTATGAGGTTGGTCGGCTCGGTGGTGGGCGGGGATGTGGCGTGCTCGGGCTTGGTGGGCAGGCGCACGAGGTTGGTCAGTTCAGTGGCGGGCAAAGACCGCTCGGGCCTGGTGGGCGGGTGCATGAGGTTGGTCGGCTCGGTGGTGGGCAGGGACTTGGCGGGCATAGGCCTGGCGGGCGAAGACCTGGTGGGCATGGGCGTGGCGGGCAGGTGCTTGGCGGGGCTGGGCTGCGAAGTGCTGGGCAAGGACGTGTCGGGCAGGGGTCCGGCGGTGGGCAAGGGCGTGGCAGGGACGTGGGCGGGGCTGGTCAACCCAGTGGTGGGCGAAGACCTGGTGGGCGCGGGCCTGGTGGGCAGGTGCGTGGCGGGGCTGGGCAGCGAAGTGGCGGGCAAGGACTTGGTGGGCACGGACCCGGTGAGTAGGGGTCCGGCCATGGGCAGGGGCGTGGTGGACAAGTGCGTGGGACTGGGCAAGGCAGCGGTGGGCATGGACGTGCGGTTCAGGGGAGTGCTGGCACCCCCGGGCGTGGGGCGGTGCGGGCTGGTGCGGCAGGACGTGGGGGAAACCCACGTGGGGGTGGCGGCCAGCGAGGGTCCGTGGGACAGCGTGGCGGTCCCGGCGGGGGCGGGAAAGCCGGTGGCGGTGGGAGAGGGGGCGCCGGTGGCGGTGGAGGGCAGCGGCGGTCGCCCGCGCCTGGGCGGATGCGTCGGGTGACCAAGCGGGCCGCTGGGACTGATCACCGGGTGCGGGTTGTGGTGGTGCGGTTTCTGTTGATCGCGTCGCTGGTGGCCGCTGGGTTGAAGTTGGTGCAGGTTCAGGGATTCGAGGCGGAGGCGCTTGCGTCGCGGGCCGAGCGGCAGCGGGTGCAGAAGATTCCGATTCCGGCGACGCGAGGATCGATCCTGGACCGCAACGGGGTGGAGTTGGCGTTCAGCGTCGAGGCGCGGGCACTGGCTTTTCAGCCCAACCTCCAGCGTAAGCAGATTGCCGAGTTCAACCGGAAGCATCCGGACAAGCAGGTGTCGTTCGACGAGGAGACCGCTGCCATCGCCCGGCGGATGCGGGAGCTGCTCGGGCCGCAGTTGTCCGAAGAGGACCTGCTGGCGAAGCTGCGGTCGGACGACGCGTTCGTCTATCTGACCACAACCGCCGAGCCCGCCGCCGCGCGGCGGCTCAAGGAAGAGTTCCCGCAGTTGAACGTGGAGTACCGCGCCGTGCGCGAGTATCCCGGCGGGACTTTGGCTGCCAACGTGGTCGGGTTTGCCAACTGGCGCATGGAGGACAAAGACCATCAGAAGCACAACCTGCACGGCCTCGTCGGGCTGGAGATGCTGCGCGACAACGATCTGTCCGGCACGCCGGGCAGTCAGATGGTGGAGACCGAGGAGGGCGCGGACGTCATCATCCCGGGCACCGAGCGCGACCTGCAGCCCGCGGTCGACGGCAAGGACATCGAGTTGACCATCGACGCGGACCTGCAGTTCTTCGTGCAGCAGAAGGCGGCCGAGTACGCGCAGCGCAGTGGTGCCAAGAGCGCCAGCGTGGTCGTGATGGACGCCAAGACCGGCGAGGTCTACGCGCTGGCGAACGACAAGACGTTCGACCCGTCGACGCGAGGTGGCCGTGATCCGAACCTGATGTCGGACCCCGCGGTCACCACGCCGTTCGAGCCGGGGTCGGTGAACAAGGTCGTGACCGCCATGGCCGCCCTGGAGTACGGGGTGACCACGCCGGACGCGGTCCACGCCGTGCCCGGCTCGATCAAGGTCGCCGACCGGGTGGTCGGCGACGCCTGGGACCACGGGACGCTGAACATGACCACCACCGGCGTGTTCGCCAAGTCGTCCAACGTCGGCACGCTGATGATCGCCAACCAGGTGCGGCCCGAGCGGTTCGCCGACATGCTGGGGAAGCTGGGCATCGGCAAGCGCACCGGGATCGGCCTGCCTGGCGAGAGCCCGGGCAAGGTGCTGCCGCAGAGCCAGTGGTCGGGCAGCACCTACGGCAACCTGCCCATCGGCCAAGGGCTGTCCATGACGGTGCTGCAGATGGCGGGCATGTACCAGACGCTCGCGAACGACGGGGTCCGCGTGCCGCCACGCATCGTCAAGGCCAAGATCGCGCCGGACGGGACCCGCCTGGACGAGCCGCGGCCGGAGCCTGTGCGCGTCGTCAGCCCGGAGACCGCCCGCAAGACCCGCGACATGCTCCGGGCGGTGACCCAGAAGGCGCCGAACCAGAACTCGGGCACCGCGCCCGCCGCGGCCCTGACCGGCTACCAGATCTCGGGCAAGACCGGCACCGCGCAGCAGTTCGACCAGGCCGCGGGCCGCTACAGCAACTCGAAGTACTGGATCACCTTCGCGGGCATCCTGCCCGCGGACAACCCGCGCTTCGTGATCGGCATGGTCTACGACACTCCGGCCTATTCCACTCCGGACGGTCACTCCGCCGCGCCGTTCTTCCACGACGTGGCCTCCTTCATCGCGCAGCGCTACAACCTGCCGCTGTCGAAGGAGCCCACGCCGGTCGTCCCGCTGGTCGTGCCCTGATCGTCCGATCAGGACAGTGGGCGGATCCGAACGGGGCTCGTGTCCGCGACTTCGGCGTCGCGTGCGGGGAAGGCGGGAGCCGAGGTGCTGGGCCGGGGTGTCGAATGAGGTGAACATATGTTCGACAATACCGGCCTGGCGGGCGTTGTGAAGTGCGAAAACGGGAACAACCCGAAAGTGTCGCCGGGTGCCGCGACCGGAGGCCTTTTTGTCACTCTCGGCACACTTACCTCATTCGGGTGCGCTGGCGTGATCGAGGGGCTCGATAGTCGCCCTCCGTGCGCAGGTAGCCTTCCGCGTCGTGCCCGCCAAGCTCGAAGGCAAGGCTGTCACAGCGCCGCCTCGCCCCTCCCGGACCAAGCCCGTTCCGCTCGCCACACTCGTCGCGCGCGCGGACGCGCGGTCGATCGCGGCCGGGGGCGGTGACGTCCCGCGCGACGCCTCGGTGTCCGATGTGGCCGTCACAGGTGTGACGCTGCGCGCGCAGCATGTCCTCCCAGGAGACCTTTTCGCCGCGCTCCCCGGCGCCCGCGCGCACGGGGCCGATTTCGCGCGCCAGGCCGTGGCCGCGGGCGCCGCCGCCGTCCTCACCGACGAGGCGGGCGCCGCGCGCCCGGCGGTCCGCGACGCGGGCCTGCCGGTGCTCGTGCACCCGGACCCGCGCGCCGTGCTCGGCTCGGTCGCCGCGTGGATCTACGGGGAGCCGTCGCTGACCCTGTCCGTCCTCGGGGTGACCGGCACGTCCGGCAAGACCACGACCAGTTACATGGTCGAGGCGGGGTTGGCCGCCGCGGGCCGCACGACCGGGCTGGTCGGCACGGTCGAGACGCGGATCGCGGGCCAGCGGCTCGCCAGCGCCCTGACCACTCCGGAGGCGCCCGACCTGCAGGCGCTGTTCGCGGTGATGGTGGAGCGCGGCGTCACGCACGTGCCGATGGAGGTCTCCAGCCACGCGCTGAGCCTGGGTCGGGTCGCCGGGACCCGGTTCGCTGTCGGGGCGTTCACCAACCTGTCCCAGGACCACCTCGACTTCCACCGGGACATGGAGGACTACTTCCAGGCGAAGGCGCTGCTGTTCGACGGCCGCTCCACCACCGAGATCGTCTGCGTCGACGGCGAGTGGGGCCGCAGGCTGGTCACACCGCAGACCATCACCGTGTCCACGACCGGGGACGCGGACTGGACCGCGGAAGACCTGCGCGTCTCGCTCACGGGCGAGCAGTCGTTCGTCATGCGCACGCCCGAGGGCAAGAGCCTGCCGGTGACGCTGCCGATGCCGGGAACGTTCAACGTCGCCAACGCGCTGGTGGCCGCCGCGATCCTGACCGCCGCCCAGGTGCCCGACGAGGCCATCGCCAGCGGCTTGGCGAGCGTGCAGGTGCCTGGCCGGATGGAGCGGGTCGCCCTGGGCCAGGACTTCACCGCCGTCGTCGACTACTCGCACAAGCCCGAGGCCGTCACGGTCGCGCTGGACGCCATGCGCGCGCGCACCGACGGCAAGCTCATCGTCGTGCTCGGCTGCGGCGGCGACCGCGACGTGGCGAAACGCCCTCTGATGGGCGCGGCGGCGGCGCGGCGCAGCGATCTGCTGGTCGTCACCGACGACAATCCCCGCAGTGAGGATCCGGCCCGGATCCGGGCCGCGGTGCTTGCCGGGGCGCGGGAGGTCCCGCCCGCCGAGCGAGGCGAGGTGGTCGACATCGGTGACCGCAGGCAGGCCATCGCCACGGCGGTGGCGCGCGCGACGACGGGCGATGTCGTCGTCGTCGCGGGCAAGGGACACGAGACCGGGCAGGAGATCGCCGGTGTCGTGCACCCGTTCTCCGACCGCGACGAACTGGAGGCCGCGATCCGCGAGCGACTGGGCACGGTGACCGAATGATCCCGCTGACTTTGCAGGAGGTCGCCGACGCCGTCGGCGGCAGGCTCCACCGGGCCGACCCGGCCGCGGTGGTGACCGGTGGCGTGGAGTTCGACTCGCGCCGGGTCGGCCCGGGCGGGCTGTTCGTGGCGATGCCCGGCGAGAAGGTCGACGGGCACGACTTCGCGGGTCGGGCCGTCGAGGCGGGCGCGGTGGCGGTGCTGGCCGCCCGCGAGGTCGACGCGCCCGCCGTGATCGTCCCGCCCGTGTCTCCGGCGCACAGCCGGGCTTACGCTCTTAGCGCCGACAGGGACGGCTCGGGCGCCGCCGTCTTGGCGGGTTTGGCAGCGCTTGCCCGCGCGGTGGTAGACCGGCTTACCGAGAGCGGTCTTACCGTCGTCGGGATCACTGGTTCTTCCGGTAAGACCTCCACCAAAGACCTCATCGCGCAACTGCTGACCCCGATGGGCCCGACCGTCGCCCCGCCCGGGTCGTTCAACAACGAGCTTGGCCACCCCTGGACCGCCCTGCGCGCCGACGCCGACACCAGCCACTTGGTGCTGGAGCTGTCCGCGCGCGGGCCCGGCCACATCGCCGCGCTGTGCGAGACCGCGCCGCCGCGGATCGGCGCCGTTCTCAACGTGGGCAGCGCCCACCTCGGCGAGTTCGGCTCCCGCGCGGACATCGCGCGGACCAAGGGCGAGCTGGTCGAGAAGCTGCCCGCCGACGGCGTGGCCATCCTCAACGCCGACGATCCGCTGGTCGCGGCCATGGCAGAGCGCACGCGGGCCAGGGTCGTGCTGGTCGGGGAGGCCGAGGCCGCGCACGTCCGGGCGACCGGCATCACCCTCGACGAGCAGGCCCGCGCGAGCTTCCGGCTCGTCACCGACCAGGGGCAGGCCAAGGTGAGCCTTGCCCTGCACGGCGCGCACCACGTGGGCAACGCGCTGACCGCGGCCGCGGTGGCCCTGGAGCTGGGCGCGACCCCGCAAGAGGTCGCCGACCGGCTTTCCGGCGCGCAGCGCGTCTCCGCGCGCCGCATGGAGGTGATCACCAGGCCGGACGGCGTCACGGTGGTCAACGACTCCTACAACGCCAACCCCGAATCGGTCCGCGCCGCGCTCAAGACTTTGGCGACGATGGCGCGCACAGGCAACCGGCGCAGGTCCTGGGCCGTCCTCGGGGTAATGGGCGAGTTGGGCGACTCGGCGGTGCAGGCGCACGACGAGATCGGCAGGCTCGCGGTTCGACTGGACATCAACCGCTTGGTGGTGGTGGGCGAACAGGCCCGGGCCATGCACCAGGGGGCGAGCCTGGAGGGCTCGTGGGGAGAGGAGTCGGTGCTGGTGCCGGACGTCGATGCCGCGGTCGCGCTGTTGCGCGCCGAACTGGCGCCGGGTGACGTCGTGCTCGTGAAGGCGTCGAAGGCGGCCGCCCTGTGGCGGGTCGCCGAGGCGCTGCTCGCGGAGGACGCCCGGTGAAGAGCATCCTGATCGCCGCGGCGGTCGCCATGGTCGTGTCCATCCTGCTGACCCCGTACCTGATCCGGGTGTTCTCCCGGCAGGGCTTCGGGCAGGAGATCCGCGAAGAGGGCCCCGAGGGCCACAAGAGCAAGCGCGGCACCCCGACGATGGGTGGCGTGGCGATCATCGTCGCGATGTGGGCGGGCTACGGCACATCGCACATCGTCAACGCCATGTCCACACCGGCCGGGGAGGCGCCGACGGCGTCGGGCCTGCTGGTGCTGATGCTGGCCACCGGCCTGGGCCTGGTCGGCTTCCTCGACGACTTCATCAAGATCCGCAAGCAGCGCAACCTGGGCCTGAACAAGACCGCGAAGATGGTCGGTCAGCTTGTCGTCGCGATCGCCTTCGCGATCCTGGCTCTCCGCTTTCCCGATGAGCGGCTGCTGACCCCGGCGTCGGACCACCTGTCCTTCGTGCGCGACATCGCCATCGTCTCCTTCGGCGGCATCGGCTTCATCGTCTTCTGCTACCTCGCGGTGTCGGCGTGGTCCAACGCGGTGAACTTCACCGACGGCCTCGACGGCCTCGCGGGCGGCTCGTCCGCGATGGTCCTGGGCACCTATGTGGTGATCGCGTTCTGGCAGTTCAGCCACGACTGCTCGCGGGTGACCGAGGCCGCGTGCTTCGACGTGCGCGACCCGCTGGACCTCGCGGTCGTCGCGGCCGCGTCGATGGGAGCGTGCATCGGCTTCCTGTGGTGGAACGCCGCGCCCGCGAAGATCTTCATGGGCGACACCGGCTCGCTCGCGCTCGGCGGCCTGGTCGCGGGCCTGTCGATGACCACCCGCACCGAACTGCTGATGATCGTGATCAGCGGTCTGTTCGTGGTCGAGATGGTGTCGGTGGTGCTGCAGATCGCGGTCTTCCGCACGACCCGGCGGCGGCTGTTCCGGATGGCGCCGTTCCACCACCACTTCGAGCTCGCCGGGTGGGCGGAAACCACGGTGATCATCCGGTTCTGGCTGCTCGCGGGCGTGTGCGCGATGTTCGGTCTCGGCCTGTTCTACACCGACTGGCTGGCGGGAGGCGGCGGCGTGTGACCGAGGTGTTCCAGGGGCTGGTCACCGGGCGGTCCGTGCTGGTCGCGGGCGCTGGGGTTACCGGTCGTTCGGTAGCTGCGGCTCTGGTCGCTATGGGCGCGTCGGTAACCGTGACGGACGCCGACGCTGACCGGCTTGCCGAGCTGGCGGATACCGGCGCTTACCTGACGCCCGGTCTGACCGAGCCGCCGCCCGGCACGGACCTGGTGGTCACCAGTCCGGGATGGCGGCCGAGCAGTCCCCTGCTCGTGGCCGCCGCCGCGGCGGGCGTGCCGGTGATCGGCGAGGTCGAGCTGGCCTGGCGGATGTCCGAGCGGCTGCCCGCGCCGCCCGCCTGGCTGGTCGTCACCGGCACCAACGGCAAGACGACGACCGTCGGGATGCTGGCGGCGATGCTCACCGCGCACGGGGCGCGGACGGTGGCCTGCGGCAACGTGGGCCTCCCGGTGGTCGACGCGCTCATGACCAACCCCGAGGTGCTCGCCGTCGAGCTGTCCAGCTTCCAGCTCCACTGGCAGTCCTCGCTGCGCGCGCACTCGGCGGTCGTGCTCAACGTCGCGGAAGACCACCTGGACTGGCACGGCTCGCTCGCCGAGTACGCGCGGGTCAAGGGCACCGCGTACACGGGCGCGAAGGTCGTGGTCAGCAACGTCGCCGACACGTGGTCCAGCCGCCTTGCGGGGGAGCACGACGGCACCCGCGTCGGATTCCGGCTCGACACCCCGCGGCCAGGCGAGCTGGGCGTCGTGGAAGACCTGCTGGTCGATCGCGCCTTCGTGGACGACCCGGCCACCACGGCCGTGGAACTGGCCACGCTCGCCGACGTCCGCCCAGCGGGCCCGCACAACGTGGCCAACGCGCTTGCCGCCGCCGCTCTAGCGCGCTCTTACGGCGTCTCTCCGGAGGCGGTCAGGGCGGGCCTGCTCGCCTTCGAGCCGGGCGCGCACCGCGCCGTCCCGGTCGGCGAGGTCGACGGCGTGCGCTACGTCGACGACTCCAAGGCGACCAACCCGCACGCGGCGGCTGGCTCGCTGCGCGCGTTCGAGTCGGTGGTCTGGATCGCGGGCGGGCAGCTCAAGGGCGCCACGGTGGACGACCTGGTCGCCGAGGTGGCCGGGCGGCTGCGCGGGGTGGTGGTGCTGGGCGCCGACGCCGAGGTGATCCGGGCGTCGCTGGCGCGACACGCCCCGGATGTCCCCGTCGAGCGGGTGGCCCCGGGAGACGATGAGCCCATGATCGCAGCGGTTCGCGCGGCAGGCGCCCTGGCACGGCCCGGTGACGTCGTGCTGCTCGCGCCCGCCGCGGCTTCCTTGGACATGTACCGCAGCTACGCCCACCGCGGCGAGGCCTTCACCGCCGCCGTCCACCGGCGCGCCCAGCAGGACGACGGCGACGCCGGGGCGCGGTGATGGCCGCGCCCGAGCCTGCCACCCGGCCCGCCCAGGAGCGCCCGCGCCGCGTCGTGCGGGTGGCGGGCAGGCTTGTCGCGTTCCGGGTCGCGCTTACCGCGTGGCTGGGTAGGCCTCTGGCGTCGTTCCACCTCGTGCTGGCCGTGTTCAGCTTGCTCACGGTGCTCGGTCTGGTCATGGTGCTTTCCGCGTCCTCGGTGGTCTCGTTCAACACCCCGGGCTCGGGCCTCTACACCGTGTTCAAGAAGCAACTTTTGTACGTGTTGGTCGGCGCTGTCTTGTTCTGGTTAGCGCTAAGGATGCCGTTGGCGCGCATCCGCGCCTTCAGCCCGGCCGCGCTCGTCATCAGCGTGGTCATGCTGGCCATGGTGCTCACCCCGTTGGGCGCGGAGCTCAACGGCACCCAGAGCTGGTTCAAGTTCGGGCCCATCTCCTTCCAGCCGGTCGAGGTCTGCAAGCTCGCGCTGGCGCTGTGGGGCGCGCACGTGCTGGTGGTCAAGCGCGCCGTGCTGCACCGGTACCGGCACCTGCTGGTCCCGGTCGTGCCCGCCGCCCTGGTGATGTTCGCGCTGGTGATGCTCCAGCCCGACCTCGGCGGCACGATCACCCTCGGCGTGGTCCTGATCGCGCTGCTGTGGTTCGCGGGCGCCCCGATGCGGCTGTTCGGCGCGCTCGCCCTCGGCGGTCTCGCGGGCGTCGCCCTGCTCGCGGTCGGCACGCAGTACCGGCTCGACCGGGTGCTGAGCTTCCTCAACCCGGAAGACGACCTGAGCGGAAAGAGCTACCAGGCGCTGCAAGCGCAACTCGCGCTCGCCGACGGCGGGCTCTTCGGCCGCGGCCTCGGGCAGGGGCCGTCCAAGTGGAACTTCCTGCCCAACGTGCACAACGACTTCATCTTCGCCCTCATCGGCGACGAACTCGGCTTCCTCGGCTGCGGGCTGGTGCTGGGGCTGTTCGCGATGCTCGCGGTGGTCGGGATGCGGATCGCGACCCGCAACATCGACCCGTGGATCCGGATGGTGGCCGCGACGCTTACCGTCTGGCTGGTAGCCCAGGCGGCCATCAATATCGGCTACGTCGTCGGGTTGCTGCCCGTCACCGGCATCACGCTGCCGCTCATCTCATCCGGCGGAACCTCGGTCGTGGTGACCATGCTCGTCTTCGGCATCCTCGCCAACTGCGCGCGGCATGAGCCCGAAGCGGTGTCGGCACTACGCTCACAGGGGCCGGGTCGGTTCGGCAGGCTCATGCGCCTGCCCGCCCCCGACCCGTACAAGCCGCCGAAGAAGCGCAAGCCCGCCCGTCCGACCGCCCCGCCCAGGGGCGCCGACCGGCCGACCGGGCTCTCGCAGCGGCGGGGCGTGCAGCAGGCGGAGCATCGCAGGCGCGCGCCGGAGCGAAACGGATACGGACGGGCAGGTGGTGGTGCGCCCCTGGCCCGACAGAAGGCAAGCCGCGGGAATCCGCGGTCCGCTAAAGGAGGACGTCGTTGACCGTTGGTCCCACCGGTCGGAGTGAGGCGACCCGCCAGGGTCCGTGCGTGGTCATCGCGGGGGGTGGCACGGCGGGGCACATCGAGCCCGCCCTCGCGCTCGCCGACGCGGTCATGCGCCTGCGCCCGGACGCCCGCGTGGTCGCGCTCGGGACGGAGCGCGGCCTGGAGAAGACCATCGTCCCAGCCCGCGGCTATCCGCTGGAGATGATCCCGCCGGTCCCCATGCCGCGTAAGCCGAACGTCGACCTGCTCAAGCTCCCGCTCAAGGTCCGCGCGGCGGTGAAGACCACCCGCGACGTGCTCGACCGGGTCGGCGCGGACGTCGTGGTCGGCTTCGGCGGCTACGTCGCCCTCCCCGCCTACCTCGCCGCGCGCGGCAGGCTGCCGATCGTGGTGCACGACTCGAACGCGAAGGTCGGCCTGGCCAACAAGGTGGGCGCCCGCTTCGCGACCAGGGTCGCGGTCGCCACCCCCGACTCCGGCCTGCCCAACGCCGAGGTCGTCGGCATCCCGCTGCGCGAGTCGATCATCAACCTGAACCGGGCCGCGCTGCGCGCGCAGGCGCGGGAGTACTTCGGCCTCGCCCCCGACGCCCCGACCCTGCTGGTCTTCGGCGGCTCCCAGGGGGCGCGGACGATCAACACCGCGGTCTCCGGCGCGGCGCGGGCGCTGGCCGACGCGGGCATCGGCGTGCTGCACGCGCACGGGCCCAAGAACACCCTCGCCGTGCAACAGGTCCCGGGCGCGCCCGCTTACGTGGCGGTGCCCTACCTGGAGCGGATGGACCTCGCGTACGCCGCCGCGGACGCCGCGCTGTGCCGCTGCGGGGCGATGACCGTCGCGGAGGTGTCCGCCGTCGGCCTGCCCGCGGTGTACGTGCCGCTGCCGATCGGCAACGGCGAGCAGGCCCTCAACGCGCAGCCGGTCGTGGCCGCGGGCGGCGCGCTGCTGGTGCCCGACGACGAGCTGACCCCGCAGAAGGTCGCCGAGCTGGTGATCCCGATGCTCACCGACCCTGCCCGGCTGGCTGGCATGAGCGCCACCGCGCAGGGCACCGGCCACCGGGAGGCCGCCGACGTGCTCGCCCGCATGGTCCTCGACGCCATCGACAAGGGCCTGTCGTGACCGGCCTGCTCGACCGCGCGCACCTGATCGGCATCGGCGGCGCGGGCATGAGCGGCATCGCCCGCATCCTGCTCGCGCGCGGCAAGGCCGTCTCGGGATCGGACGCGAAGGAGGCCCGTGCGTTCCTGACGCTGCGGGCCCAAGGCGCGAAGGTCGTGGTCGGGCAGGCCCCGGCGAACCTCGACCTGCTGCCCGACGGGCCGACAGCGGTCGTGGTGTCTACCGCGATCAAGGAAAGCAACCCCGAGTTGGCGGAGGCGAAGCGGCGCGGCCTGCCGGTGCTGCACCGCTCGCAGGCGCTTGCCGAGCTGATGGAAGGCCAGCGGGTCGCCTGCATCGCGGGCACCCACGGCAAGACGTCGACCACGTCCATGCTGACCGTGGCGCTCCAGCGGTGCAGGCTCGACCCGTCGTTCGCCATCGGCGGCGACCTCAACGACTCCGGTGCCAACGCCCACCACGGCAGCGGCGGCATCTTCGTCGCCGAGGCGGACGAGAGCGACGGGTCGTTCCTGGTGTTCTGCCCGTCGGTCGCGGTGGTGACCAACGTCGAGGCCGACCACCTCGACCACCACGGCACGGTCGAGGCGTACGTGTCGGTGTTCGACGCGTTCCTCGACCGCGTCGAGCCCGACGGGGTGCTCATCGCCTGTGCCGACGACCCGGGGGCGGCCGCGCTCGCCGAGCGGGCCGAGGCCAAGGGCATCCGCGTCCGCCGCTACGGCCGGGCCGCGACGGCGGAGTCCGACGCGACCCTCTTGGACTACCGGCCCGCGGACGGCGGCGGGCTGGCCCGGGTGTCGCTGTCCGGCCAGGAGATCGAACTCGGTGTCGCGGTTCCCGGCGAGCACATGGCGGGCAACGCGCTCGCCGCCCTGCTCGCGGGCCTTGAGCTGGGCGCGCCGCTGGCCGAGCTGGGCGCGGGCATCGCCGCGTTCGGCGGGGTCCGCAGGCGCTTCGAGTTCAAGGGCAACGCCGCTGGCGTGCGGCTCTACGACGACTACGCCCACCACCCGACCGAGGTGGCCGCGCAACTGCGCGCGGTGCGCCCAGCGGCGGCTGGCGGCCGGATCGTGGTGATCTTCCAGCCGCACATGTACTCGCGCACCGAGACGTTCGCCGCGGAGTTCGGCGCGGCCCTCGGCCTTGCCGACGAGGTCGTGGTGCTCGACGTGTTCGGCGCCCGCGAGGAACCGCGGCCCGGGGTCAGCGGCGCGCTCGTCGCCGACACCGTGCCGCTGCCCGGGGACCGCGTGCACTACGAGCCCTCGTTCGACAAGGTCCCCGCGCTCGTGGCCGACCTGATCGCCGAGGGCGACCTGGTGCTGACCATGGGCGCGGGCGACGTGACCATGCTCGGCCCCGAGGTGCTCGCCGAACTGGAACGGCGGGCAGGCCAGGAATGACCAGCACGGTCCCCGGTCGGACGGGGGAACGGCCAAGACGCAGGCCACCGCGATCGTCCGCGCGGCGCAAGCCACCCCTGCGGCGCCGCTACCTCGTCCGCCGGTGGACCGTGCTCGGCTCACTGCTGTCCGTGCTCACCGTGCTCTACATCGTGTTCTTCACCTCGGCCTTCGGCGCCCGTTCGGTAGACGTGATCGGCGCGAAGGACCTGACCCCCGACGAGGTCCGCGCGGCGGCGGCCATCGAACCCGGCAGCCCACTGCTGGTGCTGGACACCGAGGAAATCGCCGACCGCGTCCGACAACTGCCCCGGGTGGGCTCGGTCGAGGTGCGCAGGTCGTTCCCGGCCACAATCGAGATCGAGGTGACCGAGCGAACCCCGGTCGCGGTCGTCATCGGCCCCGACGGCGCCCACCTGCTCGACGGCGGCGGCACGGACTACAGCGTCCACAAAGCCGCCCCACCCGGCCTGCCGATCCTGGAGGCGGCGAACGAGCAGTCGGCCAGGGCCGCCACCACCGTCCTCGCGGCGCTCCCATCACCGCTGTCCGGGCAGATCGCGGCGGTCTCCGCGCAGAGCCCCGGCAACATCCGCCTCACCCTGACCGACGGCAGGCTGATCAAGTGGGGCAACCCGGAACACTCCCAGCGCAAAGCCGCCGTCCTGGGCCCACTGCTCACCCGCCCCGGCAAGACCTACGACGTCACCGCCCCGGACTTCCCGGCTGTCTCTTAGCACCAGCGCTGGGCCACTGCCCGCGAAGGTGAGCTCGCCTCGCCCGGGACTTTGCGGCCGTGATCGCGAGTTATCCACAGGCGTCGCTGCTCCTCTTTCGCGCGCTGACCTGCGGCGATAGGATGGATCAGGGACGGTCCCCCAGGGCGGGCGGGCTTTGTCGTGGGGGCGGCGGGGAGCCGGAGTCGTCCACCCGAGCACCTGCCAGGTCGCGCCCGAGGCTCGCCAGATGCTCGGCGGGAGCGGAGCAGGACACTCGCCTTCTGCCCAGGCCGCACCTACGCTCGCCAGGTGCTCGATGGGGTGGAGTGGTTTCTTCGGGGGTGAAGGAAGATCCCTGAACTCGCCGTGGTCGTGGGGCCGAAGGCACCCCACCCGTCTTTCCCGCGACGGGATCTTCCTTCGTAGGGGCCCCGGAGAAACCACTCCACCCCATCGAGCCAACCCCCGAGAGCCAGCCCCCGCAGAGCCGATCTTCACCCCCGGTGGACAGCACGGTGACGAACAATGGAGCCCGCTTACGGCGTGGCGGCTGGATCGTGGCTCTCCGTATGCCTACCTTCCTTGCAGGTCCGGGGTTGACATAACTCTCACTCTCTGGTTGAGGTCGAGGGTCCAGGGCCAGAGCACACCGCAGGACCACGAAAAGGAAGGCGGCTTCGATGACGCCCCCGCACAACTACCTCGCCGTGATAAAGGTCGTCGGCATCGGTGGCGGCGGCGTGAACGCCGTCAACCGCATGATCGAGGTCGGCCTCAAGGGCGTCGAGTTCATCGCGGTGAACACTGACGCGCAGGCGCTGCTGATGTCCGACGCGGACGTCAAGCTCGACATCGGCCGGGAGTTGACCCGTGGTCTTGGCGCGGGCGCCAACCCCGAGGTCGGCCACCGGGCCGCCGAGGATCACCGGGAGGAGATCGAGGAGGTCCTCAAGGGGGCCGACATGGTCTTCGTGACCGCGGGCGAGGGCGGTGGCACCGGCACCGGCGGCGCGCCCGTGGTGGCCTCGATCGCCCGCAAGCTCGGCGCGCTCACCATCGGTGTGGTCACCCGGCCCTTCTCCTTCGAGGGGAAGCGGCGCGCCAAGCAGGCCGAGGACGGCATCACCGAGCTGCGCAACGAGTGCGACACGCTCATCGTGATCCCCAACGACCGGCTGCTGCAGCTCGGCGACGTCGGTGTGAGCCTGATGGACGCGTTCCGCTCGGCGGACGAGGTGCTGCTCTCCGGTGTCCAGGGCATCACCGACCTGATCACCACCCCCGGTCTGATCAACCTGGACTTCGCCGACGTCAAGAGCGTCATGTCGGGCGCGGGTAGCGCGCTCATGGGCATCGGCTCGGCGCGGGGTGAGGGCCGCGCGGTGCAGGCGGCGGAGAAGGCGATCAACTCCCCGCTGCTGGAAGCGTCCATGGACGGCGCGCACGGCGTGCTGCTGGCGATCGCCGGTGGGTCCGACCTCGGCCTGTTCGAGATCAACGAGTCCGCGTCGCTGGTGCAGGAGTCCGCGCACCCGGAGGCGAACATCATCTTCGGCACCGTCATCGACGACTCGCTCGGCGACGAGGTCAGAGTCACCGTCATCGCGGCGGGATTCGACAGCGGCGGCCCGACCCACAAGAAGCTCGACCCGACCGGGTTCGGCTCCCGCAACACCACGGTGTCCGCGCAGGCGGGCCAGGTGGGCGGTTCGACAACCCAGGCGCAGCCCGAGCAGCCACAGCGGCAGGCGCCGCCGCCGCCGGTCGAGCGTCCGGCGCCGCCCGCGCAGCCGCAGCCCACGTACCAGCAGCCGCCCGCCTACCAGCAGCAGCCCGCGCAGCAGGAAGCCCAGCCGCAGAGCGACGGCTACCAGCACGCGCGGCCGTCGAGCGGGTACCAGCCGACGTCCTCGGCTCCGCCGTCGAGTGCGGGGCAGTCGCTGCCGAGCGTGCGGGGCAACCTGCCGCACCGCGCCGTGCCGGTGACCGAGGACCCGGACGACGAGGTGGACGTGCCCCCGTTCATGCGCCGGTAGCGATATCCCGGCCTTGCGACCACCGCGAACCCCGGCGCTCCCCGCCGGGGTTCGCGGTCGTCTATAGGCACTAAGTTGGAGCCGGACAGGCTCCCGAAGCTCGTTGAGGAGTGCAGGTTGCGGATTCGCCGGGTGATCACCACACGCGACGGCGGGGTTTCCTCGGCCCCCTATGAGTCGTTCAACCTCGGCGATCACGTGGGGGACGACCCCGCGGCCGTCGCGGCCAACCGTGCGCGCCTCGCCGAGGAACTCGGTCTCGACCATGACCGGCTGGTGTGGATGGAGCAGGTCCACGGCCGCACCGCCGCGGTGGTCGACGGGCCGAGGGAGGCTCCGCTGGAGGCCACCGACGCGGTCGTGACCGCCGTGCCAGGACTCGCTCTGGTCGTCTTGGTCGCCGACTGTGTCCCGGTCCTGCTCGCCGACCCCGAGGCAGGTGTCGTCGGTGCCGTCCACGCGGGCCGCGTCGGCGCTCGGGTCGGGGTGGTGCCCGCTGCGCTCGCCGCGATGAAGGAGGCGGGCGCGGACGTCGCCCGCGTCGAGGTGTTGCTCGGCCCCTCGGTGTGCGGCGAGTGCTACGAGGTGCCGCAGGCCATGCAGACCGATGTGGAGCGACACCTGCCCGGCAGCGCTTGCCGAACCCGGAAGGGCACCCCGGGCATCGATCTGCGCGCCGGTCTGTGGCGCCAACTCGCCGACGCTGGGGTCTCCCGGATCGGGATCGACCCGCGGTGCACGAACGAGGAACGGTCGCTGTTCAGTCACCGCAGGGAAGGGACCACTGGGCGATTGGCCGCGATCACCTGGGTTGATCAGGGCGAGAACCGGTGAGCGAACCGGTGACCCCTCCCGCCGATCGGGCCGCGGAGATCGCGGCCAACCTCGCCGAGGTTCGCGCCCGGATCGCCGCCGCCTGCGCCCGCGCGGACCGCGACCCGGCCGAGGTCAGGCTGCTCGCGGTCACCAAGACTTTTCCGGCGGAGGACGCCGCCGTGCTCGCCGACCTCGGCGTGCTGGACCTGGCCGAGAACCGGGAGCAAGAGGCGGGTCCGAAGGCGGCGGCGGTGGCCGGGCTGCGGCCGGAGTCCGCTGTCCGCTGGCACATGGTCGGCCGGTTGCAGCGGAACAAGGCCCGCTCGGTGATCCGCTGGGCCGCCGAGGTCCAGTCGGTCGACTCCACCCGCCTCGCCGAAGCGCTCGCGCGCGCGGTGTCCTCGGCCAGGGAGTCCGGCGAGCGGACCGGGCCGCTCGACGTCCTTCTGCAGGCCAGCGTCGACGGCGACCCCGCGCGCGGCGGCTGCCCGCTGGACGATCTTGGCGGACTTGCCGATGTGGTCATTCGATCGAGTGATCTTCGACTCCGGGGGATCATGGCTGTCGCCCCCCTCGGGATGGAACCTTCCGCTGCCTTCGCACGTCTAGCAAGTGCCGCTCAACGGCTTCGGGAGCACTATCCCGCTGCTCGGGAACTGTCGTGCGGCATGAGTAACGATCTCGAGATAGCGATCGACTATGGG
The DNA here is from genome assembly GCF_900101685.1 of Actinokineospora iranica. Lineage (GTDB taxonomy): Bacteria > Actinomycetota > Actinomycetes > Mycobacteriales > Pseudonocardiaceae > Actinokineospora > Actinokineospora iranica. The sequence goes on along the minus strand of NZ_FMZZ01000001.1, from coordinate 924,465 downwards.
TCGACATGCGTGCGTGTCGGAACCGCTCTGCTCGGGGGGCGCGGGCTAGCCTCCCCCTAGCAAGGTTCCGGGAGGCAAGATCCCCGGAGCGACGGTTGAGACGTGCGGGGATGTGGTAGTCGACGCACGTGGGACCACGCTTGGGGAGTCGCGGAGGAACGCCATGAGTACGCTGCAGAAGCTGAAGGCCTACTTCGGAATGGTCCCGGCAGAGGAACTCGACGACTACGACGCCGACGAGTACGACCGACGTGGCTATCGCCACCGCCCGGAGTACTTGCCCGACGACGAGTTCGACGACTATGGCAGCGGCAGGCGCCGCTGGTTCGGTAGCCAGCGTGCGGGCTACCGGGACGAGATCGACGACTACGAGCCCGCCGAGCGCGGCCGCGCGAGGCCCACCACCTGGGCCCCGCCCGCGGACGCCCCTACCCATGGAGCCCTTGCGATGGACGCACGCCGTGACCCGGCGTCTCGGCTTCGGCAGGCGGAGCAGCCGACCCCGGCGAGCTACCCGCTCGGCCGGGTCGTGACCCTGCACCCGAGCAGCTATGTCGAGGCCAGGACGATCGGCGAGCACTATCGCGACGGTCGTCCGGTGATCATGAACCTGACCGAGATGGACGACGCGGACGCCCGGCGTCTGGTCGACTTCGCGGCCGGGCTAGCGTTCGCGCTGCGTGGTTCTATGGACAAGGTCACCAACAAGGTGTTCTTGATCTCACCGCCCAATGTCGACCCGACCGCGGAGGACAAGCGGCGGTTGGCGGAGGGCGGGTTCGCCACCCGAAGCTGAGTGATGGCAGAGTTGAGCTGTGCAACCAGTGCTACTTGCCGTCTATTGGGTGTTGTTCGCCTTCTGGCTGTTGCTCACCGCGCGTGTCGTGGTGGAGCTCGTCCGCACGTTCGCCCGAGAATGGCGGCCCGCGGGTGGGGTTGCGGTAACGCTGGAGACCATCTACACAGTGACCGATCCTCCGGTACGTCTGGTCCGTCGGCTCATCCCGACGATCCGGATCGGAGGCGTGGGCCTGGACCTATCGATTATGGTGCTGCTGTTGGTCGTATTCATTCTGATGCGGCTGGCCTATCCCGGGTAGTCGGGAACCTGGGTACCTGCAGCCCTGGAGTGCGTGAGGTGATCAGATGTCGTTGACCCCCGCTGACGTGCACAACGTCGCGTTCAGCAAGCCTCCCATTGGCAAGCGGGGCTACAACGAGGACGAGGTGGACGCGTTCCTCGACTTGGTCGAGGTGGAGTTGTCCCGCCTGATCGAGGAGAACAACGACCTGCGTGCGCAGGTCGAGCAGCTCGACTCGCAGCTTGAGTCGGCGCGCGCTGACCTCGACGACGCCCGGTCCGGCGGCGGCCCCTCGGTCGCTCCTGCCCGGCAGGTGGAGGAGCCGCGCCGCTTGACGCCCGTCCCGCCGCCCAGCTCGTTGGAGCAGACCAGCCCGGGTAGCAGCGGCGATCACCATGTGCAGGCCGCCAAGGTGTTGGGGCTCGCACAGGAGATGGCCGACCGGCTCACCGGCGAGGCGAAGGCCGAGGCCGACGGGATGCTGGCGGAGGCCCGGACCAAGTCCGAGCAGCTGCTCTCCGAGGCGCGGTCGAAGTCCGACACCATGGTCAACGAGGCGCGCACGCGGGCCGAGACCATGCTGAACGACGCGCGCACCCGGGCGGAGACCCTGGAGCGGCAGGCCAGGGAGAAGGCCACCACCCTCGAGCGCGACGCCCAGCGGCAGCACACCGAGATCATCGGCGCGGTGCAGCAAGAGCGCACCACGCTGGAGAAGAAGATCGACGAGTTGCGCACGTTCGAGCGGGAGTACCGGACCCGGCTCAAGACCTTCCTGGAGTCCAGCCTGCGCGAACTCGGCGACCGGGGTTCGGCCGCGCCGAGCACCGAGGGCGGTCGTGGGGCAGGCCAGCAGAGCGGCTACTCGTTCGGCCCGCGGGCCGAAGCGGGCTGACCGGTAGCCGGGCGGGTCGTCGTCGCGCGGACGAGTGTGTCCGCGGGGACGCTGAGGCGGCTCGCCCAGGCAGACGGGGCACATGGTGCTGCTAATCGTCTTGTTGCTGGTGCTCGCGGCCTTCGGGCTGCTGATCGCCGCTCTCACCACGGCCAACACGCTGTGGGCGTGGGTCTCGGTCGTCATCTCGCTGGTGGCCGCCGCGATCCTGCTTCTCGACTGGTTGGGCAATCGCCGTCGTGCGGCGGCGGCCGAGGCGGCGAAACCGGACGAGCCGGAGCCGCCGACCGCGGTCGAACCGCCCGCTCCCACTCCGGTGGCGCCCGAGGAGCCCGTGTCCGCTGATCCGGCAGACGAGCCTGCCGAAGAGGCGACCGACGCCGCCGACTTGCTGGTGATCTCGGAACTCACCGCGGATGTCCGTGTTCTCGATGAGCGCCCGAGGTATCACCTCACCGGGTGTAATTGGCTGGCAGGTCGCCAGTCGCTGATCCTGCCGGTGTCCGAGGCCAGGCAGCTTGGCTTCACTCCCTGCGGACTGTGCACACCGGACGCCGTGCTCGCCGCCAAGCACCGGGAAAGTCGGGCGGCAAAGCAGCCTCGGCCGGGCGCGAGCTGATCGACAGGCCGGTATCGGCAAGGTCACAGGCCGCAGGTCGGTGACAAGTGTCACCGGGTGCGGGTCGCCCTGCGTTCATCCTGGACGGCCAGGGTGGCGGATATGCCGGTCGACGCGTATTGCGAGCGCACCGGGCCGGACTTCTGGTCCGAGCCGGTCAACGCCCTGACGAACGTGGCGTTCCTCGTGGCCGCCGTCGTCGCCTACCGCCAGGTGGCCCGGCGGGGTGCGCCCGCGAGCGTGGTGGCGCTCGTCGTCCTGCTGATCGCGATCGGGGTGGGCAGCTTCACCTTCCACACCGTCGCCACGACGTGGGCCGCCGCGTTGGACGTCGGGCCGATCTTGCTGTTCATGCTGACCTACGTGGTGGTGTTCCCGCGCTGGTTCCTGGGGCTGCCCTGGCGGCTGGCGTGGCTGGGCGCGCCCGCGTTCGTGGCGTTCGCGGCGCTGGTGAACCTTGTCTTCGGCGGCGGCACTTACCTGCCCGCTCTTGTGGGAATGGTCGTGTTCGCGGTCTTGCTTTACCTGCGGGGTCTTCGCGCGCACGCGACCAGGTTCGGGGTAGTGGCCGCGCTGTTCGCGGTCTCGTTGACCTTGCGGACCATCGACGGGCCGGTGTGCGGCGGATTCCCGGTGGGCACGCACTTCGCCTGGCACGTCTGCAACGCCGCGGTGCTGTACCTGTTGATCCGCGCCGCGGCCGAGCGGTGCTGGGAGGTCACCTCCGGCATATCGGTTGCGGGGACGCGTTACCCTTGAGGGCACAGGCGTCGATCCGGCCATCACCGGGGAGCCTCCGGAAGAACGGGCGCGAGCCCCAGTAGAACCGGACGGGACCGGCCCGTGACAGCCGGCCGAGAGAGGTCACCGGCACGCCGGTGGCAAGCGGGGTGGTACCGCGGCACGCGAGGGCACGGAATGCCCGCGCGAGTCGTCCCCGTGTGGGTCCGACCGATCCGTACGAGGAGCACCACCCATGGGTTACCCCAGGGCACATGTCGGCACCGGTGACGCGCAGACCGTGCCTGCCCAGCCGTCCTTCCCCGCGCTCGAAGCCGCCGTGCTGGACTACTGGGCGGCCGACCGCACTTTCCAAGCCACTGTGGACGCGCGCCCGGCGGGCGACAACGGCGACAACGAGTTCGTCTTCTACGACGGGCCGCCGTTCGCCAACGGCTTGCCGCACTACGGCCATCTGCTCACCGGCTACGTCAAGGACGTCGTTCCGCGCTATCAGACCATGCGCGGCCGCCACGTCGAGCGCCGGTTCGGGTGGGACACCCACGGCCTGCCCGCCGAGGTGGAGGCCGAGAAGCAGCTTGGGTTCTCCTCGAAGAGCGAGATCGAGGCGTTCGGCATCGAGAAGTTCAACGAGGCGTGCCGCACCTCGGTCTTGCGCTACACCGACCAGTGGCGCGACTACGTGACCCGCCAGGCGCGCTGGGTCGACTTCGACAACGACTACAAGACCCTCGACCTGGACTACATGGAGTCCGTCATGTGGGCCTTCAAGTCGTTGCACGACAAGGGCTTGGTCTACGAGGGCTTCCGGGTCCTGTGGTACTGCTGGCGCTGCGAGACGCCGCTGTCGAACACCGAGACCAAAATGGACGACACCTACCGCGACCGGCAGGACCCCGCGGTCACGGTGGGCCTGCGGCTGGTGGCGCCGGGAACCGACCTCGACGGCGTGCACGCCCTGGTCTGGACCACGACCCCGTGGACGCTGCCGTCGAACCTCGCCGCCGCGGTGCACCCCGAGGTCGACTACGTCGTGGTGGAGTCCGGCGATCGGCGCTACCTGCTGGCCGAGGCCCGGGTCGGCGCGTACGCCCGCGAACTCGGGGAGGACGCGCCGGTCGTGGGCCGCTACAAGGGCGCCGACCTGCTCGGGACCCGGTACCTGCCGCCGTTCGACTTCTTCGTCGGCCGCGAGAACGCCCACCAGATCCTGCCCGCCGACTACGTCACCACCGAGGACGGCACGGGCGTCGTGCACATCGCCCCCGCCTTCGGTGAGGACGACAAGGCCGTCACCGACGCGGCGGGCATCGAGGTCGTGGTGCCGGTCGACGCGCACGGCCGCTTCACCGGCGAAGTGCCGCCGTATGCGGGCACGCAGGTGTTCGAGGCGAACAAGCCGATCATCCGCGACCTCAAGGAACTCGGGCTGCTGCTGCGGCACGAGACCTACGACCACCCGTACCCGCACTGCTGGCGCTGCGACAACGCGCTCATCCAGCGGGCGGTGTCGTCGTGGTTCGTGGCGGTGAGCCGGTTCAAGGACCGGATGGTCGAGCTGAACCAGCAGATCAACTGGGTGCCCGGCCACATCAGGGACGGCCAGTTCGGCAAGTGGCTGGAGAACGCGCGGGACTGGAACATCTCCCGCAACCGGTTCTGGGGCTCGCCGATCCCGGTGTGGGTGTCGGACAACCCGGAGTACCCGCGGGTGGACGTCTACGGCTCGCTCGACGAGCTTGAGCGCGACTTCGGCGTGCGGCCGACCGATCTGCACCGGCCCACCATCGATGAGCTGACCCGGCCCAACCCGGACGACCCGACCGGCGCGTCCACGATGCGCCGGGTGCCGGAGGTGCTCGACTGCTGGTTCGAGTCGGGGTCGATGTCCTTCGCCCAGGTTCACTACCCGTTCGAGAACCGCGAGTGGTTCGAGGACCACTACCCGGGCGACTTCATCGTGGAGTACAACGGCCAGACGCGCGGCTGGTTCTACACGATGCACGTGCTGGCGACGGCCCTGTTCGACCGGCCCGCGTTCGTCAACTGCGTGGCGCACGGCATCGTCCTGGGCGACGACGGGCAGAAGATGTCCAAGTCGCGCAAGAACTACCCGGACGTCAACGAGGTGTTCGACCGGGACGGCTCCGACGCCATGCGCTGGTTCCTCATGGCCAGCCCGATCCTGCGCGGCGGCGACCTCGTGGTCACCGAGCGCGGAATCCGCGACGCCGTGCGGCAGGCGGTGCTGCCGCTGTGGAACTCGTGGTACTTCCTCGCCCTCTACGCGAACGCCGAAGGCAAGGACGGTGTCTGGCGGACGGACTCGCCGCACGTGCTCGACCGGTACGCGCTCGCCAAGACGCGGCAGCTGGTCGAGTCGGTCACCGCGGCGCTGGACGCCTACGACATCTCCGGCGCGTGCCAGTCGGTGCGCGAGTACCTGGAGGTGCTGACCAACTGGTATGTCCGCCGGTCGCGCGACCGGTTCTGGTCCGGTGACACCGACGCGATCGACACTCTGCACACCGTGCTGGAGATCGTGTCCCGGCTGACCGCGCCGTTGTTGCCGCTTACCGCCGAGTCGGTCTGGCGGGGTCTTACCGGCGGACGGTCAGTGCACCTGGCCGACTGGCCCGAGGCGGACGCGCTGCCCGCAGACGACGAACTCGTCGCGGGGATGGACCGGGTCCGGCAGGTGTGCTCGGCGGCGCTGGCGCTGCGCAAGGCGAACCGGCTGCGGGTGCGCCTGCCGCTGGCGAGCCTGCTGGTCGCCGCGGCCGACTCGGCCGTGCTCGCGCCGTTCATTGACCTGATCCGCGACGAGGTCAACGTCAAGGCGGTGGAACTGACCACCGACGTGGCCGCGCACGGGCGCTTCGAGCTGGTGGTCAACGCCCGCGCCTGCGGGCCGCGCCTGGGCCGGGACGTGCAGAAGGTGATCAAGGCCGTCAAGGCGGGGGAGTGGTCGACCACCGTCGAGGGCGCGGTCGTGGCGGCGGGCGTCGAACTGCTCGACGGCGAGTACGAGCGGCGGCTCGTGGCCACCGACGCGGGCGCGACCGGTGAGCTGCCGGGCAGCTCCGGGCTGGTCGTGCTCGACACCAGGGTCACCGCGGAACTCGCCGCCGAGGGGGTCGCCCGCGACCTGGTCCGGGTCGTGCAGCAGGCCCGGCGGGACGCCGGGCTGGACGTGTCCGACCGGATCGCGGTCACCGTGGAAGCGCCCGATGACGTGGTCGCCGCCGCCGAGGCCCACCGGGACTTCCTGATGGGCGAGACGCTGGCCGACGCGGTCGAGTACGGCACGGCGGAAGGCTTCGCGGGCTCGGTGGGCGAAGGCGTCGACGTGCGGGTGGTTGTGCGCAAAGTGTGACGGTATGGGAGCGGCTTTCGCGGATCTCTGGTCGCGGAAGCCGCTCCCCTGGCATCGTGGGGACAAGCGCGATCGTCGCGCGTCGGGGGTGCTGGGGTAGTTCTGGGGGCTGGCGTGTCCACCACGCGCAAACGCTGGATCTTGTCTGTTGGCGGTCTGGCGGTAGTCGCCATTGTCTTGTTGTCGGTGTTCGTCTTGGTACCGCGGGATGCGGCGTCAACGTCGTCGGCGTCGGCGGCGGGGAAGACACCGCAGCAGACCGAGGCGCCGTTAGGCGCCACTGAGGTGGCCGAGAGGTTCCTCGCCGCGCTGTCCGCGCAGCGATTCCAGGCGGCGGCCGACCTGACCGACGCCCCTCCCGCCGCGGTGGCGCTGCTGACCAAGGTCGGCTCGGCGCTGCGCCCGCAGTCGGTGCAGGCCACCGCGAGCGCGCTCACCGCGCCCGCCGCCGGGTCGACCGAGGTGAGCGAGACGTTCACCTTGTCCTGGAAGTTCGCCTCCAGCCAGGTGTGGGCGTACTCGAACACGCTGTCGGTGGTCACGGTCGACGGGCGGTGGCGGGTGAAGTGGTCGCCCGCGGTGATCCACCCGAAGCTGACCGAAGGCACCCAGCTGGCCGTGCTGGTCAGCGCGACCGAGCCCAACGCCGTGGTCGACCGGGACGGCAAGCCGCTGCTGACCTGGCAGGGCGCCACCGCCCGACCGGTGGACCCCGCGGTGGCTCCGCTTCTCGCGGGCGCGTTGCAGCGGACCGTCACGCCGCAGGCCGACAGCGGCGGCACCCGGATCGCGCTGGTCGACGCGGCGGGCAAGGAGGTCGAGAGCCTCTTCGGCACCCCGTCCGCGCCCGTGGAGCCGATGAAGTCGACCCTGAGCCTGCGGACCCAGGCGGCGGCGCAGGCGGCGGTGGACAGCGCGGCCGGTCCGGCGTACCTGGTGGCCATCCAGCCCTCGACCGGCGGCATCCTCGCGGTGGCGCAGAACTCGGCGGCGGGGGACCGGCCGGACGCCCTCAACGGCCTCTACCCGCCGGGCTCGACGTTCAAGGTCGTCACCGCGGCGGCCGTGCTGGACGCGGGCCAGGCGACCGTCGACACCGTCCTGCCCTGCCCGGGAACCCAGACGATCGGCACCCGCTCGATCAAGAACGCCGACTTCGAGCTGGGCCCGGTGCCGCTGCGCACCGCGTTCGCCGAGTCATGCAACACCACGTTCGCCGCGTTGGCGGCAGAGCTGCCGCCGGACTCGCTGTCCCGCGCCGCCGCCCAGTTCGGGCTGGCCGCCGACTTCGAGATCCCGGGCCTGACCACGCAGACCGGCCGGGTGCGGCCCGCGACCGGGACCCCGCAGCAGGTGGAGAACAGCATCGGGCAGGGCACCGTGCAGGTCAGCCCGTTCGGCCTGGCGCTGATGACCGCGACCGTCGCGAAGGGCTCCGCGGTGACGCCGAAGCTGTTCACCGGGGTGGAGACGGTGGTCAAGACCGGCTACCGGGGGCCGTCCAGCGCGACCGTGACGGCGCTGCGCGCGATGATGCGCGAGGTGGTCAGGTCGGGCCGGGGTGACGCGCTGCGCGGGCACGGCGCGGTCGCGGGCAAGACCGGAACCGCCCAGTTCGGCGACGGGACCCAGGCGCACGGCTGGTTCGCCGGATACCGGGGCGATCTCGCGTTCGCGGTGCTCGTCGCCGACGCGGGAGCCGCGGCGCCCGCCGTCACAGTGACCGGGAAGTTCTTGGCCGCTGTGAAGTGAGCGGTCATCCGGTCGGGAATCCGACCGGGTGCAGGATCGCCTGTCCCGGTTGGTCGAGCGGGCCGATCACCGGATCGTCGGCGATGATGACCGTCTCCGACTGGTTGGCGGGAACGGACAGCACCGGACGGCCGCAGGGCAGGACGGCCAGAGTGGACAGCACGCCGGGGTCTATCCGGTGGGACGGCAGGCGGTGCGACGTCGGCGGGGCCGGGGGCTCCGGGGCGGCGGTCAGGAGCGGGACGTCCTGGGCGTCCGGGGGCCGCAGGACCTCCACGAGGTCGGGGCCCGAGCCGAAGACGGCGATGGTCTCGGCGTGCTCGGCCGCCTCGGCCAGTGGGGTCAGGTAGGGCAGTGCGGTGCGCAGCGTCGGGGTGACCAGCAGCCAGGACCGCGTCGCGCAGGTCCGCGTGCAGGTGTCCGGGAGGAGCACCACCTGGGGCAGCCGCCCGCCGCGCACCAGTTCGGCCCAGGTGGCGGAGTCGGTGACGACCGGGGTCGTCGGCAGGTTCTCGCTGAGCCACCTCGTCGCCGCGGCCGCGACGACCGGGTCGGTGTGGCTGTCGACGGCGGCGCGCAGGCCGCTCACCCAGGCGGGCACGGCGAACGCGAGGGCGGTCAGCGCCACCGCGGCGGTCGGCGCCAGCAGCGGCCGGGTCCTGGTGTGCTTGCCCGCCCGGCCGCCGTGCGTGAGGCCGCGTTCGACGACGGCGGCCACCAGCAGCGCGGCGGGCGCCACCACGACCGCCAGGGCTCCGGTGTCGGGTCCGCCGGGCAGGACCGAGAGCACGACGAGTGTGAGCACGCCGAGGGCGAGCGGCCGCAGCCGATAGGAGAGCAGGGCGCCGAGCGCGGCGGCCGCGGCGGCGGCGCCGAGCAGCGGGTCCAGCCGCAGCCACTCGCCGGGGCCGGGGCCGTAGGACGCGACCCGGAAGGCGGTCACGGCCGCCCCGGCGCCCAGTCCGATTCCGGTGCCGAGGCTGAACAGCGCGGCGAGCATGAGCGAGAGCCGCCTGCGCCCCCGCCGCCACACCAGCAGGGCGGCCGTGCCGACCAGGGCGAGGGTGACCGGCGCGGTGAGCACGGCGACGACCAGGAACACCGTCGCCCACAGGTCGGGGGTGATTCTGCGGTGCCGGTGCGGGGTCCACAGCAGCGCCAGCGCCGCCAGCGCCCACGGCACGGCCACGTTCTCCGGCCGCACGGCGAGTTGCAGGTTCAGCGCCAGCGGCGACAGCGCGGTGATCGCGACCGCCGCGGCGGCGGTCCAGCGGGCCAGGCCCATCCGGCGGGCGAGCAGCCACAGCAGCGCGCCGGTGGTGGCGGCGGCGATCACCATCGGCTCGCGGACCGCGCTGAGCGCGGTGGCGTGCCGGATGAACGCGTCGGTCGCGGTGGTGTAGGCGGCGATCTGGAGCCAGGCCAGGGACGAGACGAACGGGTCGAGCATGCGGTCGAGGGCGTCCACCGCGAAGACCTGGGCGAGATGCCTGCCTTCGCCTACCTGGGTGGGCGTGTCGCCCGCGGCCAGGCGGAGCAGCGCGGTGACGGCGGCCAGGGCGGCGGCGGGCAGCGCCCGCGCCCCGGCCTCGGCGGCATGCCAGACGCGCGGCGCGGGGAAATCCGCGCTCACATGGTGTGCGGACATGGGGGATGCCTGCTCTGCGGTCCCGGGGATCGGGAGCGAGCCGGTACCTCCTTCGATGGGTGATTCGGAAGGCGATTCGGGGATGGTGGGGGCCGACCGCCGCGCGCTGCGGTCGACTCATGCTAAACCCGTGATCGGTCGTGTGCGTACTGTGACTTTGCGTGTCCTGAAGGCTCAGTCTTACGAGTGGTGTCGAAGGGACGATTACCCCAAACAGGGGCCTGTCGGGACGCTGACCTGTGGGTCTTTTACGCCGTCGCCTTGGTGCGGGCGTTGGCGATCCGGTACAGGACCCGCACCCAGGGGGACCACCGGGCGGGCCGGGTGGGCGGGTGGCCGACCTCGGTGGCCGCGCGGTCGAGCAGGTCTTCGAGCAGCGCGTCGTGCAGCCACCGGATGGCCACGGGCCAGCCGGCGCGGCCCGCGCCGTGCGGTTCGGCGCGCAGGACATGGCGCAGGACGCACGAGTCGGGCGAGTGGCCATCGAGGACGAGCAGGGTGTGCGTCCCGCGCAGGCCGATGCCCGGGGTGAAGGTGAACTCGGCCATCCTGCCCGGCTCGTAGGCGGTGCAGGTGTAGCCGACCGGGCCGTGCCCGCCGGTCGCGCCCGCCCCGAGCGGGGCGTCGAGCAGCATCGGCGGCCAGTGGTCGACCGGCCACAGCGGGCTGTCCGCGCCCACGATCCGGTCCAGCAGCGGTCCGACGCGCGCGGGAGCCACGGGCAGGGCGCGCTCATGCTGATTGTCGATCATCAGGTCAGGTCACCTTCCGTACGGAACCGTATGGTTCGCGCCGTACGCTAGCGTACGGATTCGTGGCAGCACAGCGTCGAACCCGAGAGGACTGGACCGAGATCGCGCTTGCCGCGCTCGCGGAAGGCGGACTTGCCGCGGTAGCGGTAGAACCGCTCGCGGCGCGGGTCGGCGCGACGAAAGGCAGCGTCTACTGGCATTTCGCCACCCGCGACGCGCTGGTGCAGGCCACCCTCGAACGGTGGGAGCGCGAGCACACCGAGGCGGTCATCGACCTCGCCGAAGCGGGTGAGACACCTGCCGACCGACTGCGCATCCTCTTCGGCGCCGTGCTCCACCCCGAACAGGGGGTGGAGGTGGAACTCGCGCTCCTGGCCTCGCTGAACGACCCACTCGTCGCGGCGGCCGTCGCGCGGGCAGGCGAGCGGCGGGTGGACTACCTCGCGACCCAGTTCGCCCAATACGGGTTCGGCCGCGCCCAGGCCAGGCGGCGCGCGGTGATCGCGTACTCCGTCTACCTCGGACAGGCGCAGCTGACCCGGGGCGCGCCGGAAACCCTGCCGCGGTCACCCGCGGCGCGCCGCGCGCACGTGGCCGAAGTCCTGCGCCTGCTGCTGACCGAATCGGCGGATTCCTGATGGCGTTCCGGTTCGGGATTCGGGTGAAACCGGGCGCGCGCCGTGCCGCCGTCGGCGGTCGGTGGCCCGGCGACGGCGACACGCTCGTGGTGGCGGTCGCCGCGCCCGCGGTGGAGGGCAAGGCGAACGAGGCGGTCCGCCGCGCGCTCGCCGACGCGTTCGGCGCGCGGCGCCAAGACGTGCGCGTCGTGGCCGGGGAACGGGGCAGGGACAAGGTGGTCGAACTGGACCCGGTGCCGCCGAATGCCGCGCGCACGCTGGCCCGATTGCTCGGCGACCAGCCGTGACTATTGCCTCACCCTGCGCGTGACCAGTTTGTCGAGTGCGCCGCGACCCGGTCGTAAGGGGACAATGCGCTCACAACACCAGGCGCTTGCACATGCGGGCCGCCGCGCTGCCGGGAGGTGGGATGGACGACCTGACCCTGGCGCTCGGCATCGGCGCGGCCGTTCTCCTGCTGGCCGTTCTCGCGGTGCGGGTGTCCGTCCGGCTTGGACTGCCCTCGCTGCTGCTCTACCTCGGGATCGGCGTCCTGGTCGGCGAAGCGGGCCTGGGCATCGAATTCGAGAACGCCGAGCTGACGCAGGCGCTCGGCTTGGCCGCCCTGGTCATGATTCTCACCGAGGGTGGTCTCACCACTCGCTGGGGTGAGGTGAAACCCGCGCTGTGGCCGGGAATCGCACTGTCCACAGTGGCGGTCGTGATCAGCGTCGGGCTGACCGCGGCCGGGCTGCACTGGATTCTCGGCTTCGACTGGCGGCTCGCGCTGCTGTGGGGCGCGGTGCTCGCCTCCACCGACGCGGCCGCGGTGTTCAGCGTGCTGCGCAGGCTCTCGGTCACCCGTCGGCTCGTCGGCTCGCTGGAACTGGAAAGCGGCATGAACGACGCGCCGAGCTACATCGCCGTCGTGCTGCTGGCCTCGACCGACCCGATCGGCTGGGGCCTGTCGCTGACCATGCTCTACCAACTCGGCGCGGGCGCGCTGATCGGCCTGGGGCTCGGCTGGCTGGGCACGCACGCGCTGCGCCGGGCCGCGCTCCCGGCGACCGGCCTCTACCCGCTGGCCACGGTCGCGGTGTGCGTGCTCGCCTTCGCGGGCGGGCAGGTCGCGCACGCCTCCGGGCTGCTCGCCACCTACATCGCCGGGTTGGTGCTGGGGAACTCGCGGCTGCCGCACCGGTCGGACACCGTGTCCTTCGCCGAGGGGATGGGCTGGCTGGCGCAGATCGGCCTGTTCGTCCTCTTGGGACTGTTCGCGTCGCCGTCGCGGCTGCTCGACGCGCTGGTGCCCGGACTGGTGGCCGGGGCGGTGATCACGCTGGTCGCCCGGCCGCTGTCGGTGCTGCTGTCCGTCACGCCGTTCCGCGTCCCCTGGCGAGAACAGGTGTTCCTGTCCTGGGCCGGGTTGCGCGGCGCGGTGCCCATCGTGCTGGCCATGATCCCGCTGTCGCAGGGCGTGCCCGGCGCGCAGCAGCTTGTCGACGCCGTGTTCGTCCTGGTGATCGTGCTGACCCTGGTGCAGGGCAGCACCCTTGGCCTGCTGGCCAAGGCGCTCGGGCTGGACGCCGGGGCCCGCGCCAAGGAGGTCGAGGTCGACGCGGCGACCCTCGACGAGCTCAACGCCGAATTGCTGCAGGTGACGATCCCGCAGGGCTCGAAGCTGCACGGCGTCTACCTGTCCGAGCTGCGCCTGCCCGTTGGCGCGACGGTGAGCCTGGTCGCGCGGGCCACCGGCGCGTTCACCCCGGGGCCCAACACCCGCCTGCAGGTGGGCGACCAGGTCCTGGTCGTCACCACCCAGGACGCCCGCGAGGCCACCGAGAACCGCATCCGCGCGGTCGACCGGGCAGGCCGCTACGCCCGCTGGAAAGGCGAGACCGGCGACGAGTGAGCCCGCTCTCACCTGGTGGCCGCCGCTCGATCCTGAGCAGCGCGTCGGCTATGTTCTTCGGCAAGGTCACGAGTGCCAGCGTCAAACCCCGGTTTGCTGGCCGGCAACCCTCCTTCCGCGGTGGGGTGCCCCGGGTGAGGACCTGGTCCTCCCGCGTGGTGCGGGACGGGCAAGCGCGGACCCCTCGCGGGTCCCTCGGACCTGGAGGTCAGCCCCCATGACGCTCGCTGTTCCCGTCACCCGCACGCCCGAGACCGCCCTGGCCGCGGCCGCTGTCGCCGTGCCGCCGGTGGTCGGCGCGCGGCTCGCCGTCCCGCTGGTCGACGGCCGCCGCGTCGGCTACGCCAACCTCGACCACGCCGCCAGCGCGCCGTGTCTTGAGGCCGTGCGCGACGCGGTGGACGAGCTGCTGCCCTGGTACGCCAGCGTCCACCGCGGCGCGGGCTTCGCCTCGCAGGTCAGCACCAAGGTCTACGAGCAGGCCCGCGCGGTGCTGCGCCACTTCGTCGGCGCCCGCCAGAGCGACGCGGTGGTGTTCACCCGCAACACCACCGACAGCCTCAACCTGCTGGCCAAGGCGCTGCCCAAGAACACCTCGGTAGTGCTGTTCGACACCGAGCACCACGCCGCGCTGCTGCCCTGGCGCGGCCCCCGCGTCCACCGGATCGAGACCCCGGCCAGCCCCGGCGACGCGGTGCTCGCCCTCGACACCGCGCTTTCCGGCTGCGCGGTCGGGCCGCGCCTGGTCGTGCTCACCGCGGCGTCCAACGTCACCGGCGAGATCTGGCCGGTCGCCGCGCTGGCCGAGGTCGCGCGCAGGCACGGCGCCCGCGTCGTGCTCGACGCCGCCCAGCTTGCCCCGCACCGGCCGATCGACATCCGCGCGCTCGACGTCGACTACGTGGCGCTCTCCGGGCACAAGCTCTACGCCCCGTTCGGCGCGGGCGCGCTGATCGGCCGCGCGGACTGGCTCAACGCGGCCGACCCCTACCTGGTCGGTGGCGGCGCGACCGCCCAGGTCGTCGACTGGGGCGACCGGCTCGGCGTGGCCTGGTCGAAGGTGCCCGAGCGGCACGAGGCGGGCTCGCCCAACGTCGTCGGCGCGCACGCGCTCGCCGTGGCCTGCGAGACGCTCACCCGGCACGGCTGGGACGCGATCGGCGAGCACGAGCGCGCGCTGCTGCGCAGGCTGCGCTCGGGCCTGGCGACGGTGCCCGGCCTGCGCGGGCTGAGCCTGTTCGGACCCGAGCACGACCGGGTCGGCGTCGTCAGCTTCACCATCGACGGCGTCGAGGCAGGCCTGGCCGCCGCTGTCTTGTCGGCCGAGCACGGCATCGGCGTCCGCGACGGCGCGTTCTGCGCCCACATCGCCACCCGCAGGCTCCTGGGCCGCGTGGGCGCGCGGGAGCAGCGGGCCCTGCGGGTCAGCATCGGCCTCGGCACCACCGCCGAGCACGTCGACCGGCTCGTGGCCGCGCTGCGGTCGCTGGTGGCCGACGGCCCCGCCGCCGACTACGTCCTGGTGGACGGCCGGTGGACGCCCGCGAACGACCCGCGCCCCCTGCCGCCGTTCCTGCGCGAGGTCTCCTGACCGACCGCGCGCGGCCACCATGGACAATGGCCCGGTGAGCACAGAACGTGGCGACGACCGCGGCACCGAGATCGAGCACGCGGCGACCGAGCAGGCGGCGGCGGCCGAGCCGCCACCCCGGCGGGGCGTGCTGCTGCTGTCCACGGCCATGGCGGTGTTCGCGCTGGACCTGATCACCAAGATCATCGCCACCGCCACGCTGGAGGGCGAGCCGCCGGTCCGGATCCTCGGCGGCGCGGTCTACCTGCAACTGGTCCGCAACGCGGGCGCCGCGTTCTCCATGGCGACCGGCATGACCTGGCTGTTCACCCTGGTCGCCGCCGGTGTCGTCGTCGCCATCGTGTGGATCATGCCCAAGCTGCGCTCGACCGGCTGGGCGCTGGGCCTCGGCCTGGTGCTCGCGGGCGCGCTGGGCAACCTGACCGACCGGATCTTCCGCGCGCCCGCGGTGTTCCAGGGACACGTGGTCGACTTCATCTCCGTCTTCGCGCCCAACGGCGACTTCTTCCCGGTCTTCAACGTCGCCGACTCGGGCATCTCCGTCGGCGGGGCCCTGATCGTGCTGATGGCGATCCTGGGCCGCGACTACGACGGCAGCACCACCAGCAAGAAGGCCGGAGACGACGCATGAGCGAGCTTTCGAGCGAATCGTTGACACAGTGTGCCCGCGAGCGGGGCCACCGATCTTGTGAGGTGGCCGCATGAGTGAGTCGCGCACCCTTCCCGTTCCCGACGGTCTCGACGGTATGCGCGTCGACGCCGGGCTGTCCAAGCTGCTGGGCCTGTCCCGCACGATCGTCGCGGCGCTCGCCGAGTCCGGCGACGTCCTGGTCGACGGCAGGCCCGCGGGCAAATCCGACCGGCTGCTCGCCGGGACCTGGCTGGAGGTCACCCTCCCCGAGCCCGACCGCCCGGTCGAGGTCCGCGCCATCGCCGTCGAGGGCATGGAGGTCATCCACCAGGACGACGACGTGGTCGTGGTGGACAAGCCGGTGGGTGTCGCCGCCCACCCCAGCCCGGGGTGGACCGGGCCGACGGTCATCGGCGGCCTGGCCGCGGCGGGCATCCGGATCTCCACCTCCGGAGCCGCCGAGCGCCAAGGCGTGGTCCACCGCCTCGACGTCGGCACCACCGGGGTCATGGTCGTGGCCAAGAGCGAGTACGCGTACACCGTGCTCAAGCGCGCCTTCAAAGAGCGCACGGTCGAGAAGCGCTACCACGCGCTCGTCCAAGGCCACCCGGACCCGAGCGTCGGCACCATCGACGCGCCCATCGACCGGCACCCCCGCCACGACTACCGGTGGGCGGTCGTCGCGGGCGGCAAACCCAGCGTCACCCACTACGAGACGATCGAGGCGTTCCGGGCCGCGTCGCTGCTGGACGTCAAGCTGGAGACCGGGCGGACGCACCAGATCCGGGTCCACTTCTCCGCCCTGCGCCACCCGTGCGTCGGTGACTTGACCTATGGCGCGGACCCGACCCTGGCCAAGCGCCTCGGCTTGGCCCGGCAGTGGCTGCACGCGCGCACGCTGGGATTTCACCATCCTGACGATGGCCGGTGGGTGGAGTTCACCAGCCAGTACCCGGCTGATCTCGCAGGCGCTCTGGACACGCTCGCCGCTGATTACTGAGTCCGTGGGGGAATCCTCGGCTAAGTTGGATTTGACGTGGCGACGGCTAGAGGCGGTGCGGATGAACGGCACGGATAGACCGGACGAGGACGCAGGCGGGTTCCTGGTGGATGGGGTCGCGCCTCAGGTCATCGGGGGCGGTCCGGCTGAGGACGAGAGCGTGAGCGGCGATCTGGGTGAGGTCGCCTACGACCGCGAACCACCGACCAGTCCTATCCAGGCCCAGACTCCGCCGCCGAAGAAGGGCTGGCTGGGCAAGCTGTTCGGCCGGGGATAGTTCGCCCTGCATGGGGTGCCGGTTGGCAGGTAGGCCCGTGTCCTGTCCCGCTCCTGCCTGGCACTGGCAGGAGCGGTGTGGTCGGCGGGTTCGCCGCTTCCTTCCCCTTCAAGCACCTGGCTAGTGGGTGGGCGTGTGTCTCTCCGTGGCTCTGGCTGGCCTGGTCAGTTCTCTACGGTCCAGGTGAGGGTCAGGGATTCCTCGTCCGGGCGGGGGCTCCAGCGGACCGAGGTGACCTCGATGTCTTCCGGGACCACGTAGACCGTGTGTCCGCCCGCGGTTTCGCCGGGGGCCACGCCTATTCGGTGTGGGGGGCGCGAGGACAGGGACACTGGGGCCTTGGAGATCGTTTCGCCGTCTGGGGTGACCAGGACCAGGTACAGGTCGGGCAGGGTGCCGAAGGGGACTGAGCCGCGGTTGGTCAGTTCTGTGTGCACCACTATTGACCGCTCGCCCGGTTGGAGGCGGTAGCCCGCGGCGGTGAAGAGGTAGTCGGCGGGGTCTACTACCTCGACCAGTTGGACGGACAGGCGTTCGCCTTCCAGGCCCGAGGTTTCCAGGGCGGTGCCGACCTTGCCCTGGCGGGTGGGGGTGTTCATGCGCGTCGTCGGCTGGGTGCGGTCGACGGCGAGGGCCGGTGGTTGGTCGCCGCGCGCCCAAGACGCGCTGCCGGGTGGGCCCCAGGTGCTGATCGGCTCGTTCGCGGGGGGAGCGGGCTGGTTCTGGGGGGACGGCGTGGGAATGGGTTGGCTGTGTGGGCCCGCTGGGGTGGGGAATGGCTGGCTGGGTGGGCCGGTGCGCACCTGGTACGGGCCGCTCGGGGGGTGTGCGAAGTTCTGCTGCTGTTGCTGCGGCTGGTACGGCGCCTGTTGGGGCTGGTAGCCGCCGCTCTGGGGTCCGGGGGGCGGCGGATAGACGCCCGAGGGGGTGCCCTGCACGCCGTAGTTGGGGGGAGCGGGCATCCGGGACAGCGCTGCGCGGACGCCGTTGGGGTCGCATTCCACGCCGACGAGGAGGGGAAGGCCCGCTCCGGACAGCGCGACCAGCCGCGAGGCCACTTCCCGTGGGTCCATGCCCAGCCTCGCGGCCACCTCGTGCACCGCTGCCCTGCCCATTTCGGCGACCACACCGAGTAGGCGGGCATCAACCGGATCCGTCACGACCACGGCCCGCACGCTACCCGGTCCGCAGGCCGCTCGCGGCGGAAGCCGGGACTCGACACGGGCAAGATCGGTTTCGGTGATCGAATCCGCACGGAGCGCGACCTCACACCGGGGCGTCGTCCAGCAACGCGAGGTGGCGGGGATCGTCGGCGCGCACGCCCGCGTCGGCGGTGTGCAGGGGACGGACCTCGGCGTCGTAGCGGGCGAACGCGGGCAGTGCCCAGTGCTCGCCGCCGGGCAGCCGCCGGGCCAGCGCGGGCGCGGACAGCCACAGGTGCACCGACAACTCGTGCGGCAGACCGCGCCCGAGCAGCAACTCGCCGTCGAGCAGGAGGACACCGCCGTCGCCGAGGACGGCGTAATCCGCCCGGGTGGCGCGGTCGGTCGCCGCGTTCCACAGCGCGGGCAGCACCCGGCCCGACCCGCCGGGCCCGAGCGGGCCGAGCACCTCGCGGCGCAGCGCGCCCTCGTCCAGCCAGGTCTCGTAGCGGGCGTCGGCGTCGTGCCTGCCGCGCTCGAAGCGCAGCGACGCGGGCCGCAGGAAGTCCGCCGCCGAGACCCTCAGCACCGGCCGCCCGAGCACCCGCAACCGCTCCCCGAGCGCGTCGGCGAGCACCCCTGGCTCGGTCGGCGGGGCGCCGTCGATGATCACCCGCGTCCACCCCGCGCGCTCCCGCGCGTCGATCCGCGCGGTCAGCTCACCGGCGAGCACGTCAGGCGAAACAGGACGGAAACGCATGCCCTGATTCTGCCGCAGACACCGAGGGCTGCGGCGAAACAGGGCCGCGACTGTGATTCGGAGAGTTTGCGCCCGTTACAGGGTGATGCCGTGTCTCGCCGCGTATCCCATGACGAACACGCGCATTTCGTCACCGGTGAACCGAAGCTCGCCTGCGTGCGGATTCTTGCTGTCGCGAATCACTATGGCATGAGCGTGATCCGGAATCTCGGCGTACTCGACGCACGCCTCGGTGTTCTCGTCTTCGCCGTTGCCGCCACCGCACATCTTGGCCCAATTCGTGGTGTTCAGTCGGTTGTCGTACAAGTCCATTCGCTTGCCTTCCGCTGGTACCGTCTGTCGGGATGTCATAGACCTTGGTGGGGCGTTCGGCGATTCGGCAGTGCGTCGATGCGCACCGATGTGGTGTCGATGTCGCACGTATGTGGCACCTGTGGCGCTGTTGTCGGGTCGCTGGGGCCGGACGAAGGAGGGGGCGATGGAGGCTGGGACGAAGCGTGTGAAGCTCATACAGCTTCGCAAAGCGAGTGGGTTCACCCAGGAAGGGCTTGCGGAAGCGCTGCACTTGGACCGCACCACTATTCACCGTTGGGAGTCGGGAAGAGGTCTTCCGCTGCCGTATCTCTGGCCCAAGCTCGCGAAGTTGCTCGGCCTGACCAGGGAGGACCTGCTCCGGGTGTTCGGCGCCGACGGAGTGGCCACGGTGGCGTCCTCGCTGGGTGGCGCGACGCCGACGGCGGTTCGGGTTGTCCCGGATGCCGCGCACGTGCTCCCTGAGGACGTTCGGGCCAGTCAGGACGAGTGGCTTCGGATTCGACAGGCGCGCGGACGCAAGATCTCCGTCCGGGCAGCGGATCTGTATCCGTCCTCGTGGCGGGCGGACCGTGGGCCGGTGCTGGCTGGCCCGGGTTGGCTGCTGGGCAAGCCGATCGCGCTGGACAAGGTGCGCTTGGCGCGCTCGTTCGACGTCGGCGCGACGCCGTCGCTGGCGGGCGCACATGATCATGTGCTGCCCCTCAATGGCGGTGGCGGAAGATACGCCGGTTACAGCCGGGCCGTTCGTGATCTTGTGCGGCCGCGTCTGTTCGAGAACCGGTTGTCCTATCGTTTGCTGGACGTCAACACGAAAAACGGACTGACTCTTACCTTTGGGACAACTACCTTCTTTGAGGTGTTCGACGTCAAGGAGGCTCTGGCCCATGAGTTCAGGCGGGCCTGGCTGGCCGCGGGCGGCTGTCTCCCCGATTGGGAAGAGTTGCCGTTGCGGAGGTCGATCGCCGATCCGTTCGATCCACGTGGATTGCCAATGTCGCCTGGAATCAGCACCCTCACCATTCGCCGTGACCGGTGGGGAGAGCATCGGTTCCTCGTGCATCGGCGGGACGGAAACGCGGTCGCGGACGGCGGGAAACTTTGCAGTCTCGTGCCCTCCGGAGAGTTTCAGCCGTCCTCGGTCGCGGAAGCCGACGTGGGCAACGATTTCTCCCTCTGGCGCAACATCATGCGCGAGTTCTCCGAGGAACTTCTCGGGAATCCCGAACATGACGGTGGTGGCGTCCGGTCCATCGACTACGCGGCCGACGAGCCGTTCCGTTCCTTCGAGAAGGCGCGCGGGGAGGGCCGGTTCCGCCTCTGGCACTACGGTCTGGTGATGGACCCGTTGACGCTCGGTGTCAGCCAGCGCACGGTCGCCGTGGTGGACGACGAGGTGTTCGACACCTTGTTCGCGGGATTGGTCCCGACCAACGACGAGGGCGAACTCGTCACCGTGGGCGGTGGCGTCGGCGTGCCGTTCACGGGACGGGCCATCGAACGTCTCGGCTCACGGTTGTCGCCGACTTCGCTGGTGCTGCTTCGGATGGCCTGGCGGGACCGCGACCTGCTGTTGGATGACTGAGTCACGACCGAGTCGCCGAGTCCTCTTCGGCTCGCGCTCGGAGCCGAGCGCGCCCCGGCACGTCCTCCACAGATCGCGGCGGGCACCATGAGAGGATCGCGCGGTGGCTGCCGAATCCTTCGCTCACCTGCACGTGCACACCGAGTACTCGATGCTCGACGGAGCGGCCAAGCTCAAGGACATGTTCACCGAGTGCGAGCGGTTGGGGATGACCTCGGTCGCGATCACCGACCACGGTCACACCAACGGCATCTACGACTTCTTCAAGCAGGCCAAGAACGCGGGCATCAAGCCGATCCTGGGGATCGAGGCCTACGTCGCGCCCGCGTCCCGGTTCACCAAAGAGCGCATCCGCTGGGGCGACCCCGCCCAGAAGTCCGACGATGTGAGCGGTAGCGGATCGTTCACCCACCAGACGATCTGGGCGCGCGACGCGGTCGGACTGCGCAACCTGATGAAGCTGTCCAGCCTGGCCTCGATGGAGGGCCAGCTGGGCAAGTGGCCGCGCATGGACCGGGAGCTGATCGCGGAGAACTCGGCAGGCCTGATGGCGACCACGGGGTGCCCGTCCGGGGATGTGCAGACCCGGCTGCGGCTCGGTCATGAGAAGGAAGCGCTGGAAGCCGCCGCCGCCTGGCGCGACATCTACGGCGCGGACAACTTCTTCGTGGAGCTGATGGACCACGGGCTGGACATCGAGCGCCGGGTTCGTGACGGGCTGGTGGATGTCGCCCGCAAGCTGAACATCCCGTTCGTGGTAACCAATGACTCGCACTACACGTACAAGAGCGACAGCACCGCCCATGACGCGTTGCTGTGCGTGCAGACCGCCAGCACGCTGCAGGACCCGACCCGGTTCCGGTTCGACGGCGACGGCTACTACCTGAAGTCGCCGGACGAGATGCGGGCGATCGACTCGTCCGACCCGTGGCAGGAGGGGTGCCGCAACACCCTGCTGGTGGCCGAGAAGGTCGACATCAGCGGGATGTTCGAGTTCCGCAACCTGATGCCGAAGTTCCCGATCCCCGAGGGCAAGACCGAGGACGAGTTCTTCCGCGAGCAGGTGTGGGCGGGGATGCACCGCCGGTTCCCAGAAGGCGTCGACGAAGAGCACCGCAGGCAGGTCGAGTTCGAGATCGGCGTCATCCTGCAGATGGGCTTCCCGGCCTACTTCCTGGTCGTGGCCGACCTGATCCAGTGGGCGAAGAACAACGGCATCCGGGTCGGCCCCGGCCGCGGGTCGGCCGCGGGCGCGCTGATCGCGTACGCGATGGGCATCACCGACCTCGACCCGCTGGCGCACGGCCTGATCTTCGAGCGGTTCCTCAACCCCGACCGCGTCAGCCCGCCCGACATCGACATCGACTTCGACGAGCGCAGGCGCGGCGACGTCATCCGCTACACCACCGAGAAGTGGGGCGCGGACAAGGTCGCGCAGGTGATCACCTTCGGCACGATCAAGGCCAAGGCCGCGATCAAGGACTCCGCCCGGGTGCTCTACGGGCAGCCCGGCTACGCCATCGCCGACAAGATCTCCAAGGCCTACCCGCCCGCGGTGATGGCCAAGGACATCCCGCTCAACGGCCTGTTCGACCCGAGCCACAAGCGCTACAACGAGGCCACCGAGATCCGCGAGCTCTACAACAACGACCCGCAGGTCAAGGAGATCATCGACACCGGGCGGGGCCTGGAGGGCCTGATCCGCAACGCGGGCGTGCACGCCTGCGCGGTCATCCTCTCCGCCGAGCCGCTGATGGAGACGATTCCGCTGTGGAAGCGCCCGCAGGACGGCTCGATCATCACCCAGTTCGACTACCCGACCTGCGAGTCGCTGGGCCTGCTGAAGATGGACTTCCTGGGCCTGCGCAACCTCACCGTCATCGATGACGCGCTGCGCAACATCGAGCGCAACGGCAAGCCGGTGCCCGACCTGGAGACCCTGGGCCTGGACGACAAGGCGACCTACGAGCTGCTCTCGCGCGGCGACACGCTCGGGGTGTTCCAGCTCGACGGCGGGCCCATGCGCGACCTGCTGCGCCTCATGCGCCCCGACAACTTCGAGGACATCTCGGCGGTCGGCGCGCTCTACCGGCCCGGCCCGATGGGCGCGAAGTCGCACACCAACTACGCGCTGCGCAAGAACGGGCAGCAGGAAATCACCCCGATCCACCCGGCGCTCGCCGACGCGCTCGAAGACATCCTCGGCACGACCTACGGCCTGATCGTCTACCAGGAGCAGGTCATGGCGATCGCGCAGAAGCTGGCGGGCTACACGCTCGGCCAAGCGGACCTGCTGCGCCGCGCCATGGGCAAGAAGAAGAAGGAAGTCCTGGACGCGGAGTTCGTCAACTTCTCCGGCGGCATGGAGAAGAACGGCTACCCCAAGGACGCCATCAAGACCCTGTGGGACATCCTCGTCCCGTTCGCCGACTACGCGTTCAACAAGGCGCACTCCGCCGCGTACGGGCTGGTCTCCTACTGGACGGCTTACCTCAAGGCCAACTATCCGGCCGAGTACATGGCCGCCCTGCTCACCAGCGTCCGCGACGACAAGGACAAGGCCGCGGTCTACCTGGCCGAGTGCCGCAAGATGGGCATCACCGTCCTGCCGCCCGACGTCAACGAGTCGGAAAAGGAGTTCGCCCCCGTCGGAAGCGACATCCGCTTCGGCCTCGGCGCGATCCGCAACGTCGGCGCCAACGTGGTCGACGCGATCATCAAGGCGCGGGTCGAGAAGGGCGAGTTCGCCGACTTCTCCGACTACCTGCGCAAGGTAGACGCGTCGGGGTGCAACAAGAAGGTCGTGGAATCGCTGATCAAGGCGGGCGCGTTCGACTCGCTCAAGCATCCGCGCAAGGGCCTGTTCCTCATCCACACCGACGCCATCGACGCGATCATGGAGACGAAGAAGGCCGAGGCGGTCGGCCAGTTCGACCTGTTCGGCGCGGGCAGCGACGACACGGAGGGCGCGGACGACAGCATCCGCAGTGTTTTTGATGTCCGGGTGCCCGACGACGTCTGGGAGACCAAGCACCAGCTCGCGCTGGAACGGGAGATGCTGGGCCTCTACGTCTCCGGCCACCCGCTCAACGGCGTCGAGCACATCCTGGCCGCGCAGTCGGACACCGCGATCACCACGATCCTCGACGGCGGCGTCGGCGACGGCGCGCAGGTCGTGATCGGCGGCATCCTCGCCTCGGTCAACCGGCGGGTGAACCGCAACGGCGAGCCGTGGGCGTCCGCGCAGCTCGAAGACCTCGCCGGTGGCATCGAGGTGCTGTTCTTCCCCAAGACCTACGCCGTCGTCGGCATGGGGGTGCTGGAGGACGCGATCGTCCTGGTCAAGGCCCGGGTGGCCAAGCGCGACGACCGCACCTCGCTGATCGCCAACGACCTCGCCGTGCCCGACCTGTCCAACGCCGACGGCGCCCCGTTCCGGCTGAGCATGGCGGCGACCAAGTGCACCCCGCCGCTGGTCGCGCAGCTCAAGGAGGTCCTCGGCGCCTACCCGGGCACCACCGAGGTCCACCTCAAGCTGATCAACGGCCCCCGGCAGACCCTGCTCAAGCTCGACGACGCCCTGCGGGTCAGCCCGTCGCCGTCCCTGATGGGCGACCTCAAGGCGCTGCTGGGGCCGAACTGCCTGTCCTGAGTTCACCCGTTCGGCGCAATCTTCTCCTTCCTCGGGTGATCCTCGGTACCGTGGTGGTTAACGGGGTTCACTGAGGTCTAGGGGGATGATGTTCAGTGCTGGACAACGACGTCACGGCCATCGAGGACGTCCCGCCCATCAAGCTTGACGAGAGCTTCTTCCAGGACCCGTTCGCCCTCTACGCCGAGCTCCGCGGAACCGGCCCGGCTCGCCCGGTCGTGCTCCCGCAGGGACTGCGGGTGTGGATCATCACCGACTACGCCGAGGCGCGGGCCGCGCTCGCCGATCCCCGGCTGAGCAAGGATTTCGCGGGCGCCATGCCGCTGATGGAGCGGCACAACGAGTCGGAGCGGCCCGGTCGGGAGGGGTTCGCCACCGACCTGGCAGCGCACATGCTCAACTCCGACCCGCCGGATCACACCCGGCTGCGCAAGCTGGTGAACAAGGCGTTCACCGCGCGCGGAGTCGAGCACCTGCGGCCGAGGGTCGCGGAGATCACCGCCGACCTGCTCGCGGACATGGCGGGCCACGACGAGGTCGACCTGCTCGACGCGTTCGCGTTCCCGCTGCCGATGACGGTGATCTGCGAACTGCTCGGCGTGCCGGACGGCGACCGCGAGTCGTTCCGGCAGTGGAGCGGCACGCTGCTCTCGGCCGCGCCGTTCGACGAGGTGCGGGCCGCGGCCGTGGCCATGCAGGCGTACCTGGTCCAGCTGATCGCGGCCAAGCGCGCCGCCCCCGGGCCCGACCTGCTGACCGCCCTGATCGAGGCGGTCGAGGACGGCGACCGGCTCAGCGAGCACGAACTGGTCTCGATGACGTTCCTGCTGCTGCTGGCCGGGCACGAGACCACGGTCAACCTGATCGCCAACGCCACGCTCGCGCTGTTGCGCGCACCCGACCAGCTCGCCGCGCTGCGCGCCGACCCGACGCTGGTGCCCGGCGCGGTCGAGGAGTTCCTGCGCTTCGACGGCCCGGTCAACCTCGCCACGATGCGCTACACGGTCGAGCCCGTCACCTACGGCGGCGTCACGATCCCCGAGGGCGAGTTCATCGCGGTCGCCATCGGCGCGGCCAACCGCGACCCACAGCGATTCCCCGACGGCGACCTGCTCGACGTGACCCGGCCGCCGTCCGCGCACCTGGCCTTCGGCCACGGCATCCACTACTGCGTCGGCGCGCCGCTGGCCAGGATGGAAGCCGAGATCGCGATCGGCGCGCTCCTGGCCCGCTTCCCGAACCTGGCGCTCGCGGCCGACCCGGGCGACCTCGCCTGGCGCAACAGCACCATCGTGCGCGCCCTGAGCACCCTCCCGGTGCGGCTGTCATGAGCACGACGACGACCACCCTCGACGAGGGCTTCATCCAGAACCCCTACCCGCTGTACGCGGAACTCCGCGAGACCGGCCCGGTCCGCCGGATTCTGACCGCGGGCGGGGTGCACGCGTGGCTGGTCACCCGCTACGCCGACGCCCGCGCGGCGCTGGCGGACCCGTGCGTGCGCAAGGACATCGCCGTGATGCGGGAGCTGATCACCCGCCACCGCACCTCGGACAGCCCGCTCGTCCAGTTCCTGAGCGTCCTCTCCGAACACATGCTCAACACCGACCCGCCCGACCACACCCGGCTGCGCAAGCTGGTGACCAAGGCCTTCACCTCCCGACGGGTCGAGCGCCTGCGGCCCCGGATCGAAGAGATCACCACCGACCTCCTGGACGACCTGGCCGCCCACGACGAGGCCGACCTGCTGGACGTCTTCGCGTTCCCGCTGCCGATGACCGTGATCTGCGAACTCCTCGGCGTCCCCGACACCGACCGGGACTCCTTCCGCCACTGGACCTCCCGCCTGGTGGCCACCCCCATGACCGAAGACTCCGGCGCAGCGGCCGCCGCGATGACCGACTACCTGACCGGCCTCATCGCCACCAAACGCGCCGCCCCAGCCGACGACCTGGTCACCGACCTCATCCACGCCGTCGAGGACGGCGACCGCCTCACCGAGCAAGAACTGGTCGCGATGGTCTTCGTGCTCCTGGTGGCAGGCCACGACACCACCGTCAACCTGATCGGCAACGCCGTGCTCTCCCTGCTCGAATCCCCCAACCAACTCACGGCGCTGCGCGCGGACCCCACCCTGCTCCCCAGCGCGATCGAGGAGTTCCTGCGCTTCGAGGGCCCGGTCAACCTCGCCACCCTGCGCTACACCGCAGAAGCGGTCACCTACTCCGGCGTGGAAATCCCGGCGGGGGAACTGGTCCTGGTCTCCTTGAGCTCAGCCAACCGCGACCCCAACCGCTTCCCCAACCCGGACCAGTTGGACGTCACCAGGGCGCCCTCGGCCCACCTGGCCTTCGGCCACGGCATCCACTACTGCGTAGGCGCACCACTGGCCAGACTGGAAGCCGAGATCGCCCTAGGCGCCCTCCTGACCAGATTCCCCAACCTCGCCAAAGGCGGTGAGCCCGCCACCACCCTGAAATGGCGAGACAGCACTTTGATGCGCGGCCTACGCGCCCTGCCAGTGCGCCCCCACGGCTGACCCCGCCTACCACCAGCCCCCTTGCCCTGTCGCCCCACCCCGAAGCCCAACCCGGACGAGACCGCGAAGGCGAGTCTGCCCACCCCCCGAATGCGCCCCATGATCGCAAGTTATCCACAGGCGCGACCCATTCCCTTCCCCGCGCTGACCTGCGGCGATAGACTGGAGCGGGGTCAGCCCCCAGGGTGGGTGGGGTTTTGTTGTGGGGCTGTGGGGCGGCAAACAAGGAGTTTCACGGAGTTGGCTTGGGCGGTTGAGTGGGCCTTTATGCAGGCCTACTTGCCAGGCCAGTCAGCCTGCCTGCCAACCAAGCCCCGCCCGTGTCAGGTGCTCAATGGGGGACAAGGAGCACACCCGAGCACCTGTCAGGCTGAACCGAGGCTCGCCGGGTGCTCGGCGGGAGCGGAGCAGGACATCCGCCTTCTGCCCAGGCCGCACCTACGCTCGCCCGGTGCTCGATGGGGTGGAGTGGTTTCTTCGGGGGTGAAGGAAGATCCCTGAACTCGCCGTGGTCGTGGGGCCGAAGGCTCCCCACCTGTCTTTCCCCGCGACGGGATCTTCCTTCGTAGGGGCCCCGAAGAAACCACTCCACCCCATCGAGCAACCCAACACACCCAGCCCCCGCAGAAGCCACCCCAAGTGGAACGCGCGGTGTGGCGAAGCCTCGAATGCCGGGTTTCCCCGGCTCCGTTAGGTAGCGTTGCGGCCGTGCGCGGGCGAGATGATCAGGAGCCGGTCGGGACCGTTGGCGCGCGCCTGCGTCGGGTGCGGCCGCACCTCACCCTGGTGATCGCCGCGGGCCCGGTCGCGGGTGTTGTCGCAACCGCTGTGTCCGATGGCTGGTCACCTAGCCTGGCGGCGCCTCTCCTCCTGCTGGCAGCGGGAATCGCCTACTTCCGAACCCGCCGGTTCCGTCCCCGCCGATGGCCAGTCGCCTCAGCCGTCCTGGGCGCCGCGGGCGGAGCCTGCGTGGGACTCGCCTCGGCGTGGTTCATCGGGGTCGCCGCCGCGGCGGCGCTGGGAGCGGGCGGATGGTTCGTGGGGGAGCACGCCCGCCGCCGGGTGCTTGAGCCCTACACCCCGGAGTTGGCGGATTCGCCGGTCGAGGTGCCCTGGCAGGCGCGGGGCGCACGCGGCCTGGAACTGCTCGTCGCCCACGACCGGATCACGCTTTCCGGCGGCCGGGGGCCATTCCGCCTTGTCCGACCGATGGTGGCGCTCAGCGGCGTCGGCGCCGTCGAGCAGGTGATGGTCGCCCGGCGCACCACCCTGCCCGTTCCGGGAGTCGGCGAGCTTCGCGTCACGGTGACCCCAGGTCCCGCTGTCCGCATCACCGTGCCGCCGGGGGAGTGGATCGTCCCGACCGACCATGGCCGGGAGATCGCCCGGCTTGTGGCCCGTCGCAAGGAACTCGCAGGCGTCGACTAGCGGTCGGTTAGCCTGCCCCGGTGACTCCTGACGAGGTGATCGCGCTCGACCGCGCGCACGTGTGGCACCCGTACGGGCCCATGCCCGGCACCCAGGACCCACTCGTGGTCGCCGCCGCCGAGGGGGTGCGGCTGCGGCTGGCCGACGGGCGGGAGCTGGTCGACGGCATGGCCTCGTGGTGGGCGGCGATCCACGGCTACCGCAACCCGGTGCTCGACGCCGCTCTCGCCGACCAGGCGGGGCGGATGAGCCACGTCATGTTCGGTGGCCTCACCCACGAGCCCGCTGTCCGGTTGGCCACCACCCTGGTGGAGATCACCCCAGAGCCGTTGCGGCACGTCTTCCTCTGCGACTCGGGGTCGGTCGGCATCGAGGTGGGCGTGAAGATGTGCCTGCAGTACTGGCGTTCGCTCGGGAAACCAGGCAAGCGCAAGCTGCTGACCTGGCGCGGCGGCTACCACGGCGACACGTTCACCCCGATGAGCGTCTGCGACCCCGAGGGCGGGATGCACAGCCTCTGGCGGGGCGTGCTGCCGGACCAGGTGTTCGCGCAGGCGCCGCCGAGCGACTTCGAGCACGACTACGTCGCCCACCTGGCCGAGATGATCGAGACCCACGCCGACGACCTGGCCGCGGTCATCGTCGAGCCGGTCGTGCAGGGCGCGGGCGGGATGCGCTTCCACGACCCCCGCTACCTGCACGTGCTGCGCGAGCTCACGCTGGCCAACGACGTGCTGCTGATCTTCGACGAGATCGCCACCGGGTTCGGCCGCACCGGCGAGCTGTTCGCCGCCGACCACGCCGGGATCAGCCCGGACGTGCTGTGCGTCGGCAAGGCCATGACCGGCGGCTACCTGTCCATGGCCGCGACCCTGTGCACATCCCGGGTCGCCGAGGGCATCTCCCGGGGCGAGGTCCCGGTGCTGGCGCACGGCCCGACGTTCATGGGCAACCCGCTGGCGTCCGCGGTCGCCTCGGCGTCGATCGGCCTGCTGCTGGCGGGCGACTGGCGGGGCACGGTCAAGCGGATCGAGGCCGAGCTGACCCACGGCCTGGCGGCAGCGGCGGACGTGCCGGGGGTGCGAGACGTGCGGGTCCTCGGCGGCATCGGCGTGGTGCAACTCGACCACCAGGTGGACATAGCCGCCGCCACGCGGGCCGCCGTCGACGCCGGGGTGTGGCTGCGGCCGTTCCGCGACCTGATCTACACCATGCCGCCGTACGTGAGCACCTCCGACGATGTCGCCGCGATCACCGCGGGCGTGGTGGCAGCGGCAGCGGCAGGGTAGGCGGCGGCCCGCCGCCGTCCCCGGTTTCGGTGGTGGTGTCCCAGCCGGACTATGTCCGCGCGGTTAACAGGGCTAACCTTGCTGCCCGTGAGTGTCCTCGTGATCACCGGGACCGGCACGGACGTCGGCAAGACCGTCGTCACCGCCGGGATCGCCGCGCTCGCCCGCGCCGCCCGGCGGCGCGTCGCGGTGCTCAAGCCTGCCCAGACCGGTGTCGCCCCTGGCGCGCCCGGCGACCTGGCCGACGTCCAGCGGCTCGCGGGCGAGGTGACGACGATGGAGTTGCGGCGCTTCCCCGACCCGCTCGCCCCCGACACCGCCGCCCGCCGCGTCGGGATGCCGCCGGTGCGGCCGTCGGAGGTCGCCGCCGCCGCGACCGACCTGGCCCGCACACACGACCTGGTCTTGGTCGAGGGCGCGGGCGGGCTGCTCGTCCGGTTCGACCCCGACGGCGGCACGCTCGCCGACGTGGCCTGGGCGCTGGGCGCGCCCGTGCTGGTGGTCGCGCACGCCGGGCTCGGCACGCTCAACACCGCGGCGCTGACCGCGGAGGCGCTGCGCCGCCGCGGGATCGCCTGCGACGGTGTGATCGTCGGCGCGTGGCCGAGCGCCCCGGACCTCGCCGCGCGCTGCAACCTGGACGACCTGCCGGTCGTCACGCAGGCGCCGCTGCTCGGCGTCTTCCCCGACGGTGTGGGCGGGTTGTCCGCCGAGGAGTTCGCGCCGGTCGCGCGCCGGTCGCTCGCGCCGTCGCTGGGCGGGGAGTTCGACGTCAAGGAGTTCACGGGCGCGTTTCCCGGGTGAGAGATTAGTCGCTCATGTGTGTCAGTCCCATGAGGCAGACTGACCCCCGACGCACAATGCCCGGACCACATGCCCGAATACCAAGCCCCGGCGCCGCACCCGGCCCGGACGCACCGGCTCTAGGAGGAACCACCGTGACGGCAGCCGCCGAGCGCACCCATGACAGCGCGACCAACGACGACGTGCTCGCCGTCGCCCGCGAACAGGTGCTCGACCGCGGTGTCGGCCTGTCCGAGGAGCAGGTGCTGCGGGTTCTGCGGCTCGGCGACGACCGCTTGGAGGACCTGCTCGCCCTGGCCCACGAGGTCCGGATGAAGTGGTGCGGCCCCGAGGTCGAGGTCGAGGGCATCGTCAGCCTCAAGACCGGCGGCTGCCCGGAGGACTGCCACTTCTGCTCGCAGTCCGGCCGCTTCCCGACCCCGGTCCGCTCCGCCTGGCTGGACATCCCGGGCCTGGTCGAGGCCGCCCGCCAGACCGCGGCCACCGGGGCCACCGAGTTCTGCATCGTCGCGGCCGTGCGCGGCCCCGACGCCCGCCTGCTCTCCCAGGTGCGCGACGGCATCAAGGCGATCCGCGAATCCGGCAACGACATCCAGATCGCCTGCTCGCTGGGCATGCTCACCCAGGAGCAGGTCGACGAGCTCGTCGCGATGGGCGTGCACCGCTACAACCACAACCTGGAGACCGCGCGCTCGCACTTCCCGAAGGTGGTGACCACGCACTCCTGGGAGGAGCGCTGGGACACCCTGCGGATGGTGCGCGAGGCGGGCATGGAGGTCTGCTCCGGCGGCATCATCGGCATGGGCGAGACCGACGAGCAACGCGCCGAGTTCGCCGTGCAGCTTGCCGAACTGGACCCGCACGAGGTCCCGATGAACTTCCTCATCCCGCAGCCGGGCACCCCGTACGAGCAGTACGAGCCGATCGAGGGCCGCGACGCGCTGCGCGTGGTCGCCGCGTTCCGCCTCGCCCTGCCGCGCACGATGCTGCGCTTCGCGGGCGGCCGCGAGCTGACCCTGGGCGACCTCGGCGCCGAGAAGGGCATGTTGGGCGGGGTCAACGCGATCATCGTCGGCAACTACCTGACCAACCTCGGCAGGCCCGCCCAGCGGGACCTGGACATGCTGTCCGACCTCAAGATGCCGATCAAGGCGCTCAGCGACTCGCTGTAGGAGTTCTGTCGTGTTCTGTGTGCACTGCGGCCAGCCCGCCGCGGCGGGAGACCACCTCTCCTGCCGCGGCGGTCGCGCCGCCCTGGAACCACCCCGCTTCTGCGCCGAGTGCGCACGCCGGATGGTCGTGCAGGTGACCCCGGTCGGCTGGTCCGCGCGGTGCAGCAGGCACGGCGAGTCGACCAGCGCGGGCGTCCCCGTGCTGACGGACTAGTCTCGCGCATGGGCTGACCCATTCGGCCCATGAGTTCTCGCGAGCGGAGGTCAGGCGTGACGGCGCCCCCCGATTACCTGCCGTGGTCGCACAAGCCCGCCCCGGTGGTGGTCAAGCGCGACCTGCTGCCTGCGGTCAGCGTGCTGTCGACCATCTCGTTGTTCGGCTTCGCGGTGGGGTGGCTGTGGTCCCGGCTGGCTCCTGGGCAGCTTGTCCAGGTCGTCGAGGACGGCGGGCTGGCGCCGTTGCGGACGGAAAGCTACCACCGCTTCGACGACCTGGTGCTGTTCCTGTTGCTGGGGTTGGCGGCGGGGGTGGTGACCGGGGTCGCGGTGTGGCTGCTGCGGGAGCGCCGTGGACCGGTGATGATGGTGGCCGCTGTGCTCGGGTCCGGGTTGGCGGCGTGGTTGGCGGCGCAGACCGGAGTGTCCTGGGCGGAAGCGCGGTTCGTTGTCGTGGGGGCGCCCGCGCTGGGGGATGTGGTGACTTTGGCTCCCCGGTTGGAATCCGGGTGGGGAATCGTGGCGTGGCCGTTGGGGACGGCGTTCGCTTACGGGGTAGCCGCGGCGTGGAACGGGCGGGATGATTTGGGGCGCAGGCTCGGGTAGCCCTGTGCTGGGCTGGCTGGTTTTGGCTGGCTGCTCGTGGGGGCCTGCTCGATGGTGTTCCGTGGTTCGGGGCTTGGGTGGGGTTGCTCGATGGGCGGGTGGGAAGCCTTCGCCCTCACACGTGCGAAGCCAACTTGGCGATCTTCCTTCTCCCCCGAAGAAACCACTCCACCCCATCGAGCACCTGGCAGCTTTACGTGCGGCTTGGCGAGCGCCGGGCTGGCTCCGCGCGCCGAAAAGCCAAGCGGCAGCGCCTAATTCACAGCCATTAAGTGCTTATTCCGCCGCCCCGAACCCCACACAACAAACCCACCCGCCCTGGGGGCCCGGCCCTGTTCCATTCTATCGGTGCAAGTCACGGTGGGGAATGGGGTGCGGGTTGCCTGTGGATAACTCGCCGTGGTTGTTGTGCGACACGCCGGGTGTGTGGGGAAACGGCTTTTGCGGCTTGGCTGTGTGGATCGCCTAGTTGAGGCTGATGGGGGTGCCGAACTCGGTGGGTGGGGCGGGGACCGCGCGGAGGGCGGAGAGGATGCCTGCTTCGCGGTTCAGGAGTTGGCCGACCATGCGCAAGCGGTGGAGGGGGCGGGTTTCCTCCAGGAGCCGTTGGCGGTCGTCCAGGCTGAGGAGGCAGTCCGCGGCTAGGGCGTGGGCCAGTTCGCAGGCGTCTATGTCTTCGTCTGGTTCGTTCCAGTCTTCTCGTTGCCAGGCCGCGGTGCAGTAGCGGCGGTGGGCGGAGCGGGCGGCTTTCGCCAGCATTGACACGGCGTCGGCGGCTGTCATGGGCTGGTCGGCGTCGGGGACCCATTCCACGGTGCCCATCAGGTAGGGGGCGGATGTGGTGTCCAGGTCGAGCAGGCGGAAGCGGCGGTCGCCGGTGGTCACGATGTCGAAGCGGCCGTCGGGGAGGCGTTTGGCTTCGCGGAGGGCCGCCGAGCAGCCGATGGCGCGGAGTTGGCCGAGGTCGGTGACCTCGTTGTCCATGGACGGGCGCAGCGCGACCACGCCGAAGCGGCGGTCGGGGAGGGTGCCGGTCACCAGGTCGAGGGTGAGCTGGCGGTAGCGGGGTTCGAAGATGTGCAGGGGCAGGTTCGCACCGGGGAGCAGCACCGCCTGCAGCGGGAACAGCGGAAGCGAATCGGCCACGCGCCCACGCTACGACGTGGCGACCACGCTCGCTGTGCGATTGCCCACGCCGCCTTTGTCTTATTTCTGCTTCACCGTCGCTCGCCGGGGGGCCTGAGCACCGCGAACGGGTCGGTGACGGCCATGCTGGTGTCCGCGAAACGAAACTGGGCCGCGGGCCTGCCACCGGCCCGGCCGGGGCGGGAGGTCTCGCCGGTGGGGGCCAGCA
Source organism: Actinokineospora iranica (assembly GCF_900101685.1). Classification (GTDB taxonomy): domain Bacteria; phylum Actinomycetota; class Actinomycetes; order Mycobacteriales; family Pseudonocardiaceae; genus Actinokineospora; species Actinokineospora iranica. The sequence goes on along the minus strand of NZ_FMZZ01000001.1, from coordinate 890,713 downwards.
GCCCGCGGCGGGCCAGGACGCGTTGCAGGTTGGTCGCCGAGACGCGGTAGCCCAGGGCGGCCGAGTACAGCTCGCGCAGCGCCGAGATGGTGAACGCCGGGGGCGCCAGGGCGAACCCGATGTTGGTGTACGACAGCTTCGCCCGCAGCCGGTTGCGGGCGCGCAGGACGATCGCGCCGTGGTCGAACGCGGTGTGCGGCAGCGACTCCACCGGGTGCCACGCGGTGTCGTCCGGCAGTTCGGGGTCCATGTGCGATGGGACCAGGCACAGGAACGCGGTGGCGATCACCCTCGGCCCGGGGACGCGGTCGGGGGCGCTGAACACGGCGAGCTGTTCGACATGTGAGACCTGCCGCACATCGACCTTCTCGGCCAGTTGGCGGCGGATTGACGACTCCACGTCCTCATCCGCGCGCAACCGGCCGCCAGGCAGTGACCATCGGTGCGCGTGTGGCTCCATTCCGCGCTCCCACAACAGGACTTGCAGTGATTCCTGCCTCACCTGGAGCACCGCGGCCAGGACTTCGTGCGCGAGCGGAAGTGACGCGGTGGTAGCATTCAGCATGTTTTCGATCCTAAGGCGAAAACCTCGGGATCGGAAATCGGACAACTGAGGAGGGACCCGATGACCGCGGAACTGATCGACCTGACCCCCTATGGCGGGGTGGAGGCGGACGCCGCGTGGCGGGACGAGGTGCGGGCGCTGGCCCGCGAGCGCGACGCGGTGCTGCTGGCGCACAACTACCAGCTGCCGGAGATCCAGGACATCGCCGACTTCACCGGCGACTCGCTCGCGCTGAGCCGGATCGCCGCGCAGAGCGACGCGTCCACGATCGTCTTCTGCGGCGTGCACTTCATGGCCGAGACCGCGAAGATCCTCAGCCCGGAGAAGACCGTGCTGATCCCGGACGAGCGGGCGGGCTGCTCGCTGGCCGACTCGATCACCGGCGCGCAGCTGCGCGAGTGGAAGGCCGAGCACCCGGGCGCGGTGGTGGTGTCGTATGTGAACACCACGGCCGAGGTGAAGGCCGAGACCGACATCTGCTGCACCTCCTCCAACGCCGTCGACGTCGTGCGGTCGATCCCCGCCGACCGCGAGGTCCTGTTCCTGCCGGACCAGTTCCTCGGCGCGCACGTCAAGCGCGAGACCGGCCGGGAGAACCTGCACATCTGGGCGGGGGAATGCCACGTCCACGCGGGCATCAACGGCCCGGAGCTGGCCGAGCGGGCGGCGGCGGACCCCGACGCCGACCTGTTCATCCACCCGGAGTGCGGCTGCGCGACCTCGGCGCTCTACCTCGCGGGCGAGGGCATCGTGCCCAGCGCGCAGGTCAAGATCCTCTCCACCGGAGACATGGTCACCCAGGCGAAGGCCACCAACGCGAAGTCGGTGCTGGTCGCCACCGAGATCGGGATGCTGCACCAGTTGCGCAAGGCCGCGCCGGGCATCGAGTTCCGCGCCGTCAACGACCGGGCCTCGTGCCGCTACATGAAGATGATCACCCCGGCCGCGCTGCTGCGGGCGCTGCGCGAGGGCCGCGACGAGGTGCACGTCGACCTCGACACCGCGGCACGGGCGCGCGGCGCGGTGCAGCGGATGATCGAGATCGGGCAGCCCGGCGGTGGCGAGTGAGCGGCCCACGCTGGGAGGCCAGAGCCGACCTCGTCGTCGTCGGGACCGGGGTCGCCGGGCTGACCGCCGCGCTGCGGGCGCACTCGCTCGGCCTGCGCGTCCTGGTTCTCACCAAGGCCGCGGCCGAGGACGGCAACACCCGCTGGGCCCAGGGCGGCGTCGCCGTCGTCCTGCCCGGTGAGCACGATCCGGGCGACTCGGTCGACAAGCACGTCGCGGACACGCTGGTGGCCGGGGCGGGCCTGTGCGACGAGGACGCCGTGCGCGCGATCATCGCCGACGGCCCCGCCGCGGTGACCAGGCTGCGCGAACTGGGCGCGGTGTTCGACCCCGCGCCCGGCGGGCGGCTGGCCCGCACCCGTGAGGGCGGGCACAGCGCGTTCCGCGTGGTGCACGCGGGCGGCGACGCGACCGGGGCGGAGGTCGAGCGGGCCCTGCTCGCGGCGACCCGCGACGGGCGGGTGCCGGTGCTGGAGAACCACGTCGCCGTGCAGGCCGTCCGCACGGCAGGGGGCGCGGTCGCCGGGCTGCTGGTGCTTGACTCGGCGGGGGTGCCCGGCGTGCTCACCGCGCCCGCCGTGCTGCTCGCCACCGGCGGGCTCGGGCAGCTTTACCAGGCCACCTCCAACCCAGAAGTGGCCACAGGGGACGGTTTGGCGCTGGCGCTGCGCGCGGGCGCCCCGGTCGCCGACGTCGAGTTCGTCCAGTTCCATCCGACCGTGCTGTACACCGGGCAGGGCGCGCGGGGGCGTTGTCCGCTGGTGACCGAGGCGGTGCGCGGCGAGGGCGCGGTGCTGGTCGACGCGACCGGGGCGCGGGTCATGACCGGCGTGCACCCGCTCGCCGATCTGGCTCCGCGCGATGTGGTGGCCGCGGCGATCACTCGGCACATGGCGTTCGAGCGGGGCGGGATCGACGATCACGTGTTCCTCGACGCCACTCACCTTGACGGCGCGACTTTCCGCACTCGGTTCCCGACTGTTCACGCCGCCTGCCTCGCGGCTGGTGTCGATCCGGTGACCGAGCCGATTCCGGTCGCGCCCGCGGCGCACTTCGCCTGCGGCGGGCTCGTGTCCGATGTGGACGGTCGGACCGCGGTCGACGGGCTGTACGCGGCGGGTGAGGTCGCCAGCACGGGGCTGCATGGGGCGAATCGGCTCGCGTCCAACAGTCTGCTTGAGGGTTTGGTTGTCGGCACGCGGGCGGCTGAGGCGGTCGCGGCGGATCTTGCGTGCGGGAAGCTTGCCGATACCCGGCTTGCCGTTGTCGCCGACCTGCCGGTGGCTCCGGTCGCCGAGCGGGACTCCTTGCAGCGGGTCATGAGTCGGTATGCCGCGATCGGGCGGGAGGCTGAGGGGCTGGCTGTGGTGGGGTCGGTGCTGGATGTGTCCGCTGTAGACCGTCCTCTTGAGACCCGGGAGCTGGTCGAGGACGCGGCGCTGACGCTGGTTGGGCGCGCGCTTATCGCGGCTGCCGCTGCCCGCACGGAGAGCCGTGGATGCCATGTACGCACTGATTTCCCGGTTCGGGACGACGCTGTGTGGCGGCGTGGGTTGATTGTTCGGCTCAACCCGTCCGGTCAGCCGGTGCTGGCTCGGCCGACTGCTCTGCGAGGCGCGGCGTGACCATCGACCGGGAGGATATGGATCGGGCGATCGCTCTGGCGCTGTCGGAGGACCTGCGGTACGGGCCCGATGTGACCACTGAGGCGACTGTGGCGGCGGACGTGATCGCGGTGGCGGAGTTGACGCCGCGTCAGGCGGGGGTGCTGGCCGGGATTCCGGTGGCGTTGGCGGTGTTCGAGGCTGTGGTGCCGGATCTGGTTGTGGTGTCCTCTGTGGAGGATGGCTCCGCCGCTGTGCCCGGGGCGCCCGCCTTGGTGGTGCGCGGGAACACTCGGGCGCTGCTGACCGCTGAGCGCACGGCGCTGAACTTTCTGTGCCATTTGTCTGGGATCGCCAGTGCCACCGCGGCGTGGGTCGCGGCGATTGACGGGACCGGGGCAGCGGTGCGGGACTCGCGGAAGACGTTGCCGGGGCTGCGGTCCTTGCAGAAGTACGCGGTTCGGTGTGGGGGTGGGGTGAACCACCGGATGGGGTTGGGGGACGCGATCCTCATCAAGGACAACCATGTGCTGGCGGCGGGGTCGGTGGCGAAAGCCCTTGCGGCGGCGCGGGCTTATGCGCCGGATCTGGTGTGTGAGGTCGAGGTCGACAGTCTTGATCAGCTGGACGAGGCGTTGGCTGAGCGGGCGGAGTTGGTGCTGTTGGACAACTTCAGTGCTGGTGAGTGTGCTGAAGCTGTTCGGCGTGCGAGTGGGACGGGGACTCGGTTGGAAGCCTCTGGTGGGCTGACGCTGGGGGTGGCTCGTTCTTACGCGGAGACTGGTGTGGACTATTTGGCGGTTGGTGGGTTGACGCACTCGTCGCCTGTGCTTGATCTCGGGATGGATCTGCGGGGCTGATCTGGTGGTTGGGGTGGGGTTGCCCGAGGGGGTGGGCCGGTTTCGCCGGGGGGCGGCTTTGGGTGGGGTCTGCTCGATGGGGTGGAGTGGTTTGTTCGGGGCCCCTAAGAAGGAAGATCCCGTCGCGGGAAAGACGGGTGGGGAGCCTTCGGCCCCACGACCACGGCGAGTTCAGGGATCTTCCTTCACCCCCGAAGAAACCACTCCACCCCATCGAGCACTGGGCGAGCGCGGGTTCGGCCTGGCAGGGGCGGGCGTGCTCCTGCGTCCCATCGAGCGCCTTGCAGGGCAGGTGGGCATGGCCGGTGTTCGGGGTGCTCTTTGGCTCCGTTGAGCGCCTGGCGGGGTTGGGTTTGGTAGATGGGAGTGCGGGGTTAGAGGCGGCGGTTGGCTAGGACGGGGATGGCTTTGCGGGCCTTGTCCACTGTTGTTGTGTCTACGTCGACCAGTAGTAGGCCGGGGGTGGGGCCTAGTTGGGCTACTACGTCGCCGAAGGGGGTTGCCGCCAGGCTGTGGCCGATGCCTAGGGGGGCTGGGCCGGTTACTGGGCCGGGGTCTGCTTGGCCGCAGGCTAGGACCCAGCATGTTGAGTCCAGGGCCCTTGCGCGCACCAATAGTTCCCACTGTTCTCGTTTGCCTGGGCCCGCGCCCCAGGACGCGCCCATGAGGATCGCGGTGGCGCCTTGGTCTGCCAGGGCTCGGAACAACTCTGGGAAGCGGACGTCGTAGCAGGTGGCTATGCCTAGGACGGTGTCTTCCACCGTGACCGTCACCAGGGTGTTGCCGGGGGCCACGGTGCGGGATTCGGTGAAGCCGAAGGCGTCGAAGAGGTGGATTTTGTCGTAGCCCAGGTGGTTGCCCTGGCCGGTGATCAGCATTGTGTTGGTCACTCGGCCGTCGGGGGAGGGGGTGAACATGCCCGCGACCACCACTATGGCGTGTTCATCGGCTATTTCTTGGACCTTCGTTGCCCAGGGTCCGGTCAAGGGTTCGGCCAGGGGGGCAAGGGGGACGGCGAAGCAGGCCATGGTGGCTTCGGGGAAGAGGGCTACCGCCGCGCCTTGGGCCGCTGCCTCTTGGACGGCGGTTCTGACCAGGGCCAGGTTGGCCGTCGGGTCCGGTGTCGATGTGATCTGGCACAGCGCCACGCGCATGGTCGTTCCCCTCGAAGTCGGTCCGACTAGTGTCGGGCCTCGTGCCGATTCTGCCCCGCCTTGTCGCGGTCTTCGCCGCTGTTCTGCTGGTTGCGGCCTGTACCGGTGAACCTACGCCGCCCGCGTCCGGGGACCCGGAAGGCACGTCGCTGGTGATCGGGGTCGCGGATGAGCCTGAGTCGCTGGACCCGCTGCGGGGGTACGCGCCGTTGGGGGCCGCCAAGGTGTTCGACGGGCTGGTCGAGCATGACCCGGTGCGGGCCCTGCGGCCGGTGTTGGCGGCCGAGTTGCCGGGGCCGTCGTCGGATGGGCGGTCGTGGACGGTTCGGCTGCGGGATGATGTGTCGTTCAGCGACGGCAGCGCGTTCGACTCCGCTGATGTGGTGGCCACCTACCGGGCGCTGCTGGTGGACAGCGCGCCGCTGCGGTCGCGGTTCTGGATGCTCGCCGGGGTGGAGGCGATCGACAAGACCACGGTCCGGTTCGATCTGACCCGGCCGTATGCCGCGTTCGCCGACCTGCTGGTGCTGGGGGTGCGGTCGGAGTCCGACATCCGCGCCGACCCGGCTGAACCGCCGGTGGGGACGGGGCCGTACCAGGTTGCCGAGTGGGTGAAGGGGGAGCGCCTGGTGCTCGCCGCCAACCAGGCGTATTTCGCTGGGGCGCCCGCGATTACCAAGGTCACCGTCGAGTTCGTGCCCGATGACGAGGTGCGCGCCCAGCGGATGCGCGAGGGCAAGCTGGACGGGACCGAGTTGCCCGCCCGGCTGGCGACGGGGTTCGCGGGTGTCAACGGGCTTGCCGTGGTCGAGCACAGCAGCGCGGGGCTGCTCGCGGTGAGCCTGCCTGACGGGCCGGTGACCGGTGACCCGGCTGTCCGGCTCGCGTTGAACCTCGCCGTCGACCGGGAGGCGCTGGTGGAGCGGGCGCTGGGCGGCCGGGGCGCGCCGACGTCGCTGCCGGTGCCCTCGGCGCTGGCCGAGTTCGTGGAGCCGGGGGCGGCGATCAAGCCGGACCTGGCCCGCGCCCGCGAGGTGCTGGACGCGGCGGGGTGGGCGGCCGGTGGGGACGGAGTGCGGAGCAAAGGTGACACGCTCGCGGCGTTCGAGATCGGCTACCCCGTCGCCGATGTGACCGCGCGTGACCTGGTGGCGGCGTTCGCGCAGGCCGCCAGGGAGATCGGGGTGACGATCACGGCCGCGCCGACGCCGCGCGGGTCGGCCGCGCAGGGGCCCCGGCTCGTGGCGTTCGGCGACCCGGTCGACCCAGACCTGTCACTGTATCCGCTGCTGCACCCAGCGGGCGGTGACCTGGCTGCCGCGCTCGACGCGGCTCGGGCCACCACCGACCCGGCCCAGCGCGCCGCCGCGTTCCGGGCGTTGCAGCGGGCGTACGCCAGCGCGCCGACCATGGTGGTGCTGGCCGCGCCGACGCACAGCTATGTCATGCGCGAGAACTGGACCGGATACGAGCCCGTGGTGGACGCCACGGGCGCCGACCACACGTGGGGAGCATGGTGGAACCTGCAGCGCTGGGCGCCCCGGTGAGCGAGCCTGCGAGCGAACGCTCAACACACGTCCGAGGCTCCCGATCTGGTGAGGTGGTTCAGTGAGCGCCATCGATCTCGCCGCCGTGCGCGCGGACACACCCGCGTGCCGTGACCGGGTCTTCCTCGACAGCGCGGGCTCGTCGCTGCCGCCGAGGCAGGTGGTGGACGAGGTCGTCGGCCATCTGCGCCGCGAGGCCGAGGTGGGCGGCTACCGCGCCGCCGCCGAGCGGCAGGACGACCTCGACCAGGGGTACGCCCACGTCGCCGACCTGCTGGGCTGCCTGCCGGACGAGGTGGCGTTCACCGACAGCGCCAGCCGCTCCTGGCTCGCCGCGCTCGACGCGATCCCGCTCGGCCCGGGAGACCGGGTGCTGACCACCGAGGCCGAGTACGGCGGCAACGCCATTCCGCTGCTGACCCTGGCCCGCCGGGTCGGCGCGACCGTCGAGGCGGTGCCGTCCGACGCCGACGGCGCCCTCGACGTCGACGCGCTGCGCGGGATGCTTGACGAGCGGGTGAAGCTGCTGTCGCTGGTGCACGTGCCCACCAACGGCGGACTGGTCAACCCGGTCACCGAGGCCGCGGCCGCCGTGCACGAGGCAGGCGCGCTGGTCCTGCTCGACGCGTGCCAGTCGCTGGGGCAGCTGCCCATTCCGGCGGGCGCGGACATCGTCACCGGCACCGGCCGCAAGTGGCTGCGCGGCCCGCGCGGCACCGGGGTCCTGGCCGTGCGCCGGGCCGCCCTCGACCGGCTGCGGCCCCGACTGGTCGACCTGCGCGGCGGGTTCTGGGAGAGCCTGGACGAGGTCCGGCTGCACGACGACGCGCGCGTGTTCGAGCTGTGGGAGTTCGGCGTGGCCGAGCGGCTGGGGCTCATCGCCGCCGTCCGGTACGCGCTGGACCTGGGTCTCGACCGGATCGCGGCGGCGGTCGGGGAGCGTGCCGACCGGCTGCGCGCCGGGCTGGCCGCGATTTCCGGCGTCGAGGTCCGCGACCTGGGCAGCCGCCGCTGCGGACTGGTCAGCTTCACCGTCGAGGGAACGGCCGCGGAGCGGGTCCGCGACGCGCTGCTCGCCAGGGACATCACGGTGACCGTCAGCAGGGTGAGTTCGACCCGCTACGACATGACCCGCCGGGGGCTGGCCCAGGTGGTGCGCGCCTCGCCGCACTACTTCGTCTCGCCGGAGCAGATCGACCAGGCAGTCGCCGCCGTCGCGGCCCTGGAACGCGACCGCCGACCCGACCCGCTGTGACCTCGGGCAGACCTCGGGTACCGCCCCGATCGGGTGCGTATACGCAGCGCATATTCTGGGGAGGTCCCCTCGTCCTGGAAGGACCTCATGCTGACGCGTACCGATCTGCGTTCCGCCCTCCCGTCGCCCGCCGAGCTGCGCACCACGCTGCCGCGGGCCGAGGTCGACGTGGACGCGGTGCTGCATCAGGTCCGCCCGATCGTCGACGACGTGCGCGCGCGGGGTGTCGAGGCCGCCCTGGAGTACACCGAGAAGTTCGACCAGGTCCGGCCGGACTCGGTCCGGGTGCCGGTGGCCCACCTCGAACGCGCCCTCGCCGAACTGGCCGAGCCGGTCCGCGCGGCGCTGGGGGAGGCCATCGCCCGCGCCCGGGTCGTGCACAACGAGCAGCGCCGGGTCGAGACCACCACGCGGGTCGCGGCAGGCGGCACGGTCACCGAGCGCTGGGCCCCGGTCCAGCGGGTCGGGCTCTACGCCCCCGGCGGGCTCGCGGTGTACCCGTCGACCGTGGTGATGAACGTGGTGCCCGCCCAGGCCGCCGGGGTCGAGTCGCTGGTCGTGTGCTCGCCGCCGCAGGCCGAGTTCGGCGGCCTGCCGCACCCGGGCATCCTGGCCACCGCCGCGCTGCTCGGCGTAGACGAGGTGTGGGCGGTCGGCGGCGCGCAGGCGGTCGCGCTGCTGACCTACGGCGGCGTCGACACCGACGGCGCCGAGCTTGCCCCGGTCGACATGGTCACCGGGCCCGGCAACATCTACCTGACCGCGGCCAAGCGGCTCGTGCGCGGGCTGGTCGGCATCGACGCCGAGGCCGGGCCGACCGAGATCGCCATCCTCGCCGACGCCGGAGCCGACCCGGCGCACGTCGCCGCCGACCTGATCAGCCAGGCCGAGCACGACCCGCTGGCGGCCAGCGTCCTGGTCACCGACTCGGTCGAGCTCGCCGACGCGGTGGACGCCGAGCTGGCCCGCCGGGTGCCGCTGACCAAGCACAGCGAGCGCGTCGGGACCGCGTTGCGCGGCAAGCAGTCCGGCACGATCCTGGTGTCCTCTGTGGACGACGGCATCCGGGTGGTGGACGCCTACGCCGCCGAGCACCTGGAAATCCAGACCGCCGACGCGCGCGCGGTGGCCGACCGGGTGCGCAGCGCGGGCGCGATCTTCGTCGGCCCGTACGCCCCGGTGTCCCTCGGCGACTACTGCGCGGGCTCCAACCACGTGCTGCCCACCGGCGGCTGCGCGCGGCACTCGTCCGGCCTGTCGGTGCAGACGTTCCTGCGCCACATCCACGTGGTCGACTACAGCGAGGCCGCGCTGCGCGAGGTCGCCGGGCACGTCGTCGCCCTCGCCACGGCCGAGGGCCTGCCCGCGCACGCCGAGGCCGTCACCGCCCGGTTCCCGGAGGGATTGTGAGCACACCGGGAGAGCGGGCGGCGCTGTCGGACCTGCCGCTGCGCGACGACCTGCGCGGGCGCTCGCCGTACGGGGCGCCGCAACTGGACGTGCCGTACCAGTTGAACACCAACGAGAACCCGTACCCGCCGCCGCCCGCGCTCGTCGCGGACATCACCGCAGCGGTCGGGGAGATCGCGGCCACCCTGCACCGCTACCCCGACCGGGACGCGACCGGGCTGCGCACGGACCTCGCGAGCTACCTGACCGCGGCCACGGGTGTCGGGCTGAGCACGGCGAACCTGTGGGCGGCCAACGGGTCCAACGAGGTGCTGCAACAGATCCTGCAGGCCTTCGGCGGCCCGGGGCGCACCGCGCTCGGCTTCGAGCCGTCGTACTCGATGCACCCGATCATCGCCGCGGGCACCCGCACCGAGTGGGCGCCGACCCCGCGCCGGGCGGACTTCTCCCTCGACGTGGCCGCCGCGGTGGCCGTGCTCGCCGAGCGCGCGCCGGACATCGTGTTCGTGACCAGCCCCAACAACCCGACCGGGCAGTCGATCCCGCTCGCCGACCTGCGCGCGCTGATCGCCGCCGCGCCCGCGATCGTGGTCGTGGACGAGGCCTACGCGGAGTTCTCGCCGCAGGAGAGCGCGGTCGCGCTCATCGACGAGTTCCCCACGAAGGTGATCGTCAGCCGCACCATGAGCAAGGCGTTCGCCTTCGCGGGCGGGCGGCTCGGCTACCTCGCCGCCGCGCCCGCCATGGTCGACGCGCTTCTGTTGGTGCGCCTGCCTTATCACCTGTCGTCGCTGACCCAGGCCGCCGCCCGCGCCGCCCTGCGGCACGCCGACGAGACGCTGGCCTCGGTGCACGCCCTGGCCGCCGAACGCGACCGGGTGGCGCTGGCGCTGGCCGGGCTCGGCGCCGCGGTCGTGCCAAGCGACGCCAACTTCATCCTGTTCGGACACTTCGCCGACCCGCACGCCACCTGGCAGTCCTATTTGGACCGGGGCGTGCTCATCCGGGACGTCGGCATCCCCGGGCACCTGCGGGTCACCGTGGGCACCCCGGCGGAGAACGACGCGTTCCTGGCCGCCAGTAAGGAGATCGTGCAGTGAGCACCACCAACCGCGTCGGCCGGGTCGAGCGGGCCACCAAGGAATCCTCGGTCCTGGTCGAGATCGACCTCGACGGCTCGGGCAAGGTCGAGGTCTCGACCGGTGTCCCGTTCTACGACCACATGCTCACCGCGTTCGGCGCGCACGGCTCGTTCGACCTGACCGTCCGGGCCACCGGGGACATCGAGATCGACGCCCACCACACCGTGGAGGACGTCGCCATCGTCCTCGGTCAGGCGCTGCGCGCCGCGCTCGGCGACAAGGCGGGCATCCGCCGCTTCGGCGACGCCTGGATCCCGATGGACGAGACCCTGGCGCACGCCGCGGTCGACGTCTCCGGCAGGCCGTACTGCGTGCACACCGGCGAGCCCGAGGTCATGGTCGGCTTCACCGTGGGCGGCAACTACCCGACCGTGCTCAACCGGCACGTGTTCGAGTCGATCGCCTTCCACGCCCAGATCGCCCTGCACCTGCGGGTCATCCACGGCCGCGACCCGCACCACATCACCGAAGCCGAGTACAAGGCGTTCGCCAGGGCGCTGCGCGCGGCGTCCGAACCGGACCCCAGGGTCGGCGGCATCCCCTCGACCAAGGGCGTGCTCTAGAGTTCGCGAGTCCGCCCGGCAACGGAAGGTGCGCAGGTGCCCAAGGAAGTCGTCGTCATCGGCTTGATCGCCCTCGCGGGCATCCTCGTCGGCGGGGTCTACACGACGTGGAAGTCGGCCAAGGTGATGGCGGTGATCCTGCTGCTGCTGGCGCTGATCGCCGCGGGCGGCGCGGTCGCCTGGTACGTGTCCTCGTCCTGACCGGGCTGTCTTGACCCACCCGTCCTGACCCAGCCGTCCTGACCGGCTGCCCAGCCTCAGCTGATGCCGCCTTCGCTGCCCGCCTTGAGTCGGGGCGCGCCCGGCCCGAAGGCGGCCAACTGGTCGTCGCCGTTGACCAGCAGGCAGGACTTGAGGGACAGGCAGCCGCAGCCGATGCAGGACGTGAGGTTGTCGCGCAGCCGCTGCAGGGCGTCGATGCGGGCGTCGATCTCACCGCGCCAGGTCTTCGACAGCTTGGTCCAGTCGACTTTGGTCGGGGTGCGCCGGTCCGGCAGGGTCTCCAGCGCGTCGCGGATCTCCTCCAGGCTCAGGCCGACGCGCTGGGCGGTGCGGATGAACGCGAGCCGCCGCAGGACCGCGCGCGGGTAGCGGCGCTGGTTGCCCGCGGTGCGCTCGGAGTGGATCAGGCCGCGTTCCTCGTAGAAGCGCAACGCGGTGTGCGGGACTCCGCTGCGGTCGGCGACCTCGCCGATGGTCAGCATCTCGGGCAGCTTGGACACCCCACCGAGCCTACCGTGGCCGCCTCAGCGTGACCTCAAGGTAGGTCTAAGTACTGGACGGGCACGCGCGCGACCAGCCAGACGCCGTTCGCGCTGAGGTAAAACACATGGCCGTCGGCGGCCATCGCGGCGGCGGCGACGGTCAGGACGACCGGCTTGCCGCGCCGCGCGCCGACCCGGACCGCGGTGTCCCGGGTGGCGGACAGGTGCACGTCGTGGCGGCTCATCGGGCGCAGTCCCTGCGCCCGGATCGCGGGCAGGGCGGCGGCCACGGTGCCGTGGTAGAGCGTCTCGGGCGGCTCGGCGGGCGACAGTCCCAGGTCGACGGGCACGCTGTGCCCCTGGCTGGCCCGGATGCGCGTGCCGGTCTCGTCAAAGGCGAACCGCGACTTGTCGTTCTCCGCGACGACGCGCTCCAGCAGGTCCCGGCTCATCCGGGCGCCGTGCCGCGCGAGGGCGGCGAGCAGGTCGTCAACCGGCACCCAGCCCGCCCGGTCCAGGGTGATGCCCACGCTCTCAGGCGCGTGCCGCAACACGAGCGAGAGCCGCTTCGAGAGGCGAATGATGTTCTTGTCTTCCATTTCGGAAGGCATTGGACCACAGTCGGGCGGAACGGCGTAGCCGGTTTCTGACGGCGAGCAGCGCAGCCGGTAAGTCCATAGTGGACACGAGATCGCCGCGCCGAGCGCGTCAGGCGGGGGCGGGGTGGGTCCGCTGCTCGGCGGGAGCGGGGATCTCCAGTTCCTCGAGGGTCAGCGGGTCATCCGTTCGGGGGGCGAGCAGCGCCGCGGCGATGCCGATCCACAACAGGGCCAGCGGTGCGGGCCAGATCACGCCCTCCGCGAAGGCGATGTAGGTGTTCACCAAGGCCGCGATCACCAGGATCGAGGCCAGCAGCCAGCGGACCGGCCGTCTGTCCAGCGTCCGAGCCGTCACTGTGAGTCCTCCACGTTCGGTACCCCGACCTAGTATTCGCTGGGTGGAGTACCCGTTCGAGTGGTGGATCTATCCGATCTTTTATTACGGTTCGGTCACGGCCGGTGGGCGGCTACGCTGAGCGGGTGGCACGAGTCGTCGTACTGGACTACGGATCCGGCAACCTTCGGTCGGCTGAGCGCGCGTTGCGGCGCGTCGGCGCGGACGTCGAGGTGACCGGGGACTTTCACGCCGCCCTGGAGTGCGACGCCCTCGTCGTGCCCGGGGTCGGCGCCTACGCGGCCTGCATGGCGGGCCTGCTCGCGGTGCGCGGCGACCGGATCATCGGCCGCAGGCTCGCGGGCGGGCGGCCGGTGCTGGGCATCTGCGTCGGTATGCAGATCCTCTTCGACCGGGGCATCGAGCACGGCGTCGAGACCGACGGCTGCGGACAGTGGCCCGGCGTCGTGGACCGACTGGACGCCGACGTGGTGCCGCACATGGGGTGGAACACCGTCCGGGCGCCGGAGAAGTCCGTGCTGTTCAACGGGCTCGGCCCGGACACGCGGTTCTACTTCGTGCACTCCTACGCCGCCCGCTCCTGGAATCTGCACCCCGAGCCGCCGATGATCGAGCCGCTGGTGACCTGGGCCACGCACGGCGACGATTTCGTGGCCGCCGCCGAGAACGGCCCGCTCTCGGCCACCCAGTTCCACCCGGAGAAGTCCGGTGACGCTGGCGCGCAGCTGCTGGAGAACTGGCTCGCCGACACCACCGGGTGAGCACGCCGACCGGCAGGCCACCTGTCATGCCGCCGGACAGCACCGCTTAGGCTCACCGGGTGAGCTTCTACCTGCTGCCCGCCGTCGATGTCGCCGATGGCCAAGCCGTCCGTCTCACCCAGGGTGAGGCGGGCACCGAGACCCACTACGGCTCCCCGCTTGAGGCCGCCCTGGCCTGGCAGGCCGATGGGGCCGAGTGGATCCACCTAGTCGACCTCGACGCCGCGTTCGGCCGGGGGAGCAACCGCGAGCTGCTCGCCGAGGTCGTGGGCAGGCTCGATGTCAAGGTGGAGCTGTCCGGCGGCATCCGCGACGACGAGTCGCTGGCGGCGGCGCTGTCCACCGGCTGCACCAGGGTGAACCTGGGCACGGCCGCGCTGGAGAACCCCGAGTGGTGCGCCAAGGCGATCGCCGCGCACGGCGAGCAGGTGGCGGTGGGCCTCGATGTCCGCATCACCGATGGCGTCCACCGGGTCGCCGCGCGCGGGTGGACCACCGACGGCGGCGACCTCTGGGAGGTCCTGGACCGCCTCGACCGCGACGGCTGCTCCCGGTACGTGGTGACCGACGTGAGCAAGGACGGCACTTTGCAGGGCCCGAACCTGGACCTGCTGCGCGCGGTCTGCGCCAAGACCGACGCGCCGGTGATCGCCTCCGGTGGTGTGTCCACTGTGGACGATGTGCGTGCGCTGGCCACCCTGGCCGACCTCGGCGTGGAGGGCGCGATCGTCGGCAAGGCGCTTTACACGGGCAACTTCACCCTCCCGCAGGCCCTCGCCGCGATCGGCTGAGCCGCGGCCGGCCGCGGCGTCCGGTTTGATCGTCGCGTGGTCGAGGGATGCGGCCGGTGGGCCGGTCAGGTGTCGGTGGGCAAGCAGGCCGTAGGCGAACACGTCGACCGCCGTGCTGAGCGCGCTCGGCAGGATCGCGGTGTCGCCGCGGCCACTCCGGACGCCGAACGCCGGATCGCCGCCGCTGGCCTCGCGCGCGGGCGGTGAGCCGGTCAGGTAGGCGTGGTCGAAGCCGACCAGTCGGGGAACGCGCCGGTCGCCGCGCTCGGACTGGTGCGGCAGCACGTTTCGCGGTGGCAGGTCGCCGTGCGCGATCCCGCGCCGGTGCGGCAGTCCCATGCCGTCGGCGATGGCGCCGAGCAGCGCGGTGAGGCGCGGTCCCGGTCATCTCGTGCGGGACTACGCCATCGGCCACATGCACCCACTGGGGCGGCGCGCGGAACTTTCTGAAGACGTATGCCTGGCCTTCCCTCTCGGCGGCCACGCCGAGCGGGTCGTCCGGATTGTTCGCTCAGCGCCGCCGCGAGCGCGGCACCCGCTCGATGTCCTCGCCGCCGCGGTCGACGATGTCGAGCAAGATTCGACCAAAATCGTAGAGGAACTGCGGAAGATGGTTCCTGAACTTCAGGGTAGTGGGGGGTACCGGTCTGCTGGGCCTGTTCACGTCGGTTCGATCGAGGTTCGGTAGCCGGTAAAGCGCGTGATGGTCGCTATGCCGCCCGTCGCCAGGGCGGTCGCGGTCCGTGCGCTTGTCGGTGCTGATCTCGGCCTTTGGTAGGCAGGAGGCAGGCGGTTTCGGTCGGGATCAGTCGAGGGTGATCGCGACGCCGATGGTGCCGTTGGGGCCTCGGCGGAGTCGGCTGCCGAGCATGGTGATGCGGCCGACGATGCCGTACTTGCGTTGGATCAGCCTGCGGGTGTGCTCGGAGCCGTCCGCGTCCAGCAGGCGGGCGGTGCCGGGGGTCGTGGGGCCGGACTTGGCGCCGCGGAAGTCGCACTCGGCCACCTCGACTCGGCCGTTGTTGCGGATCCGCTTGACCTTGCCGGAATTGGCGACCGTCCAGAACAGCAGTTCCGTGCCGTCGCGGACCACCCAGACCGGGGTCGGCACCGCGGTGCCGTCCCGCTTGAAGGTTGTGACGAGCAGGTACTTGCCGTCGCCGAGGCGGACTGTATCCGAATCCATGGCCGAACCCTACCCCCGCCGGGTGTGCCGCACCGACCGTCCACTGAGGACTTGACGGCCCCGGCCGCAGGCGGGGGCGTCGCGGGCGTGTGGGGCCACCTCGCCAGTTCGGTGGCCCCACACGCCCGCGCGCTGGCGGACTCGCTCAGAGCGTGGGGAGCAGTTCGGTCAGCCGCTCCATGGAGTCGTTGACCCCGTGCTCCATGCCCGCCTCGATGTGCGCGTCGCGGGCCTCGACGCTCTGGTGCACCGAGTGCATCCGCAGCAGGGTGCGCCCGTCGCGCTCTTCGAACGTGACGCGCTCCAGGGTGACGTGGCCGGGGGCGCCCTCGAACTCGAAGGTCTGGGTGATGCCCGCGACCGACGGCTCGCCGTGGAAGACGCCGTGGAAGCCGTACTCGGAGCCGTCCTCGTCGGTGTGCACGTAGCGCCACGCGCCGCCGTGGTGGAACTCGTGCTGGTTGACCTTCATCGACAGCCTGCGCGGGCCGAGCCACTGCACGAGCAGTTCCGGTTCGGAGTAGGCGCGGAAGAGCAGTTCGGCAGGCGCGTCGAACTCGCGGGTCACCTCGATGAACGGCGTGCCGGGGGGTGCGGTGATGGTGGTCTCGCTCATGACTGGGATTCCTTTCGGGACTGGGGTTCAGTGGCATTGGTTTCGGCGGCCGGCTCTCGCAAGCGGGCGAGCAGTTCGTCGAGCCGGTCGTGGCTCTCCTGCCAGTACTCGCGATAGCCGACCAGCCATTGGGTCGCCGTGCGCAAGGGCTCCGCCTCCAGGTGGCTGAGGCGGGCGGTCGCCCGGCGGCTGCGGGTGATCAGCCCGGCCTGCTCCAGCACCTTGAGGTGCCGGGAGATGGCCGGTTGCGAGACGTCGAACGGGGCGGCCAACTCCGCGACGTTCGCGTCTCCTTCCCGCAGCCGTTGGAGGATCGCCCGCCGAGTGGGATCGGCCAGCGCCCCGAACACGGCGCTGAGCTGGTCCGACGTCGACGCTGTCATCCTCGGCTCTGTCATTCATAACCATTTCGTTCTAGAAGAGATGGGTTAAGGATGCACCCGGGCGGCCGGTTCGTCAACCCCCTCCGTCCTCTTTGGAGTGGTGTTCGCCGCGACGCCCGACACGGGTCGCGCGCGCCTCATTACGTTCGGTGGTGCCTTGATCCCAAGGCGCAGACCGATACCGGAGGTGCTTATGCGACGTCTGATCCGCAGGCTCGGGGTGCTCGCCCTGCTCGTGCCGCTGGCTCTGTCCGCCGCTCCACCCGTCCACGCCCAGCCAGGCGGCGGCGCAGGCGCGCGGGACGTGGCCGAGGTGGCCTACTTCGAGTTCACCGACGTCACTCGGGAGAGGTTCGTCTTCGCCCTCGCCGACTCCGACAAGATCGAGCACGCGCGCAGGATTCTGGACGGGGAGGAGACCGAGCGAGTCCACGTCGTCGGCCGGATCTTGAAGCGACAGGCCCCTTACAACCCCCGGTGGAGTTACCACCTCAACCCGGAGACCATCGACTTCTTCGAGTACGCCATCGAGGTCTGCGACGCGACGATCCCCTTTGTCGAGGACCATCTCGACGAGGCGGGCGGCGCGTTCCTGCCCGGCCTGGTCTGGTGCCCCTGGACCTCCCAGTTGACTCGCGAGCTGCCCAACCCGTAGCGGCGGCTTCGGAGGAAGTTCATCCGCAAGTAGGGTGTGACAGATGTCCCGCTCGTGTATCACTGGCGGGTGTGAGCCCTTCCTCCGCGTTCGACCGCCGCGCTTTCCTCAAGACCTCCGCCGTCGCGGGCGGCGTCCTGCTCGTCCCGGCCGCTGTGGCCGGGCGGGCGGGAGCCGCGGCCGAACCGCGGTTCGCGCACGGCGTCGCCTCCGGCGACCCGCTGCCGGACGGGGTCCTGCTCTGGACCCGGGTCACGCCGACACCGGACGCGACTCCCGGCTCGGGCGTCGGGCCCGCGGTGGAGGTCAGGTGGGAGGTGGCCGCCGACGCGGACTTCGCCACCGTGGTCCGGTCCGGCGCCGTCTCGACCGGGCCGGACCGCGACCACACCGTCAAGGTCGCCGTCGACGGGCTGGCCCCGGCGACCGCCTACCACTACCGGTTCCTCATCGACGGCGTGCCGTCGCCGACCGGACGAACCCGGACCGCCCCGGCCGTCGACGCCGACGTGCGCGGGCTGCGGCTCGGACTGGTCTCCTGCTCCAACTGGCAGGCGGGCTACTTCTCCGCCTACCGCCACCTCGCCGCCCGCGGCGACCTCGACGGCGTGCTGCACGTCGCCGACTACCTCTACGAGTACCAGGCGGGCGGCTACGGGGCCCGCGGCGTGACCGTCCGGCCGCACGAGCCCGCAGGCGAGATGATCACCCTCGCCGACTACCGCCGCCGCCACGCCCAGTACAAGACCGACCCCGACTTGCAGGCCCTGCACGCCGCGCGGCCCTGGTTCATCACCTGGGACGACCATGAATACGCCAACGACGCCTGGTCCGGCGGCGCGCAGAACCACCAGCCCGCCGAGGGCGACTGGGCCGCCCGCAAGGCCGCCGCCCGCCAGGCGTACTTCGAGTGGATGCCCGTCCGCCAAGGGCCGGGCGGGGAGATCCACCGCCGGTTCCGCTGGGGCCGCCTCGCCGAGCTGTCCCTGCTCGACCTGCGCAGCTACCGCTCTCTCCAGACCACCCCGTCCTCAGGCGACCCCGCCGACCCGGCCCGCACCATCACCGGCGACCCGCAGATGGCCTGGCTCAAGTCCGGCCTCGCGGGCACGGACGCGACCTGGAAGCTCGTCGGCAACTCCGTGATGATCACCCCGATCTCGGTCGGCAACCTGGAGGCCCGCTTCGCCGAAGCCCTCGGCGGCCTGATCGGCCTGCCGGTCGGCGGCGTCGCGGCCAACTCCGACGCGTGGGACGGATACACCGCCGACCGGCAGGAGCTGCTGGGCCACCTCAAGGACAACCGGGTCAAGAACACGGTGTTCCTGACCGGCGACATCCACTCATCCTGGGCAGCGGACGTCCCACTGGACCGGTCGAGCTACTGGTGGAACGGCAACAGCGCCGCCACCGAGTTCGTCACCACCTCGGTCACCAGCGACAACATCGACGACATCCTCAAGGCCGAGCCCCGCACCCTGTCCGTGCTGGTGGAAGCGGCCTTGCGGACCGGCAACCCGCACCTCAAGCTCACCGAACTCGACTCGCACGGCTACTCGGTGGTCGACGTCACCCCCGACCGCCTCCAGACCGACTGGTACTACCTCGCCGACCGCACCAGCCCCACCTCCGCCGTCCGCTACGGGAAGTCCCTCGCCACCAAGGCGGGCACCCAGAAGGTCACCTCGGCGAGCGGCCCGGTGGGCTGAGCCGCCGCCCTTGTGGTCGTGACCGGGTCCGCGCCCGCGCCCCGTAGGCTCGTCGGCATGTCAGTAGCGGTGCGCGTGATCCCCTGCCTGGACGTCGACGCCGGGCGGGTCGTCAAAGGCGTCAACTTCACCGACCTCGTCGACGCGGGCGACCCGGTGGCGCTGGCCGCCGCCTACGACGCCGAGGGCGCGGACGAGCTCACTTTCCTGGACGTGACCGCGTCCTCTTCGGACCGGGAAACCACCTTCGACGTCGTGCGCCGCACCGCCGAGCAGGTGTTCATCCCGCTCACCGTCGGCGGCGGCGTCCGGACCGTCGAGGACGTGGACAAGCTGCTGCGCGCCGGGGCGGACAAGGTGGGCGTCAACACCGCCGCCATCGCCCGCCCGGAGTTCCTGCGCGAGGCCTCGCACCGTTACGGCGCCCAGTGCATCGTGCTCTCCGTCGACGCCCGCCGGGTGCCGGAGGGTTCGGCCCCCACCCCGTCCGGCTTCGAGGTCACCACCCACGGCGGCAGGCGCGGCACCGGCCTCGACGCGGTGGAGTGGGCCGCCCGCGGACAGGAGCTCGGCGTGGGGGAGATCCTGCTCAACTCGATGGACGCCGACGGCACCAAGGCCGGATTCGACCTGGAGCTGATCAGCATGGTCCGCGCCAGGGTCGACGTGCCGCTGATCGCCAGCGGCGGCGCGGGCGCCCTGGAGCACTTCCCGCCCGCGGTCGAACGCGGGGCGGACGCGGTCCTCGCGGCCAGCGTGTTCCACTTCGGACAGCTGCGCATCGGCGAGGTGAAGGACACCCTGCGCGCCGCGGGCGTCGAGGTCCGGTGAGCGGTCGTCCGCTGGAAGTCCGCGTCGCCGCGGTTCTCCTGGCGGGCGCGGCGGTGGCGTTCGCCGGACTCGGTGTCGCGCGGTCCTTTTCGGACAGTGGGGCGCTGCGGTTTCCGCTTGGCCTAGGGGTGTTGGGGCTGCTCGCGGCGGTGGTGGTCGTGCTCGGCCGGGCATCCGCTGCGGCGCTGGTCTTCGCGGCGGTCGCGGCGGTGGCCCACGTGCTGATCGCGCTTGGGGGCCTGTCCGCGTGGCTGCGGGCCGCGTCGGGCGTGTTGGCCGCCGTGCACGGCTATGTGGTTGTCCTGTTGCTGACCCGCCCGGCGCGGGAGTACTTCGGAGGTGCCCAGTGAGCGAACTCGATCCCAAGATCGCTGACCTGCTCAAGCGCAACGCTGACGGACTGGTGTGCGCGGTGGCGCAGCAGCGGGGGACCAATGAGGTGCTGATGGTCGCCTGGATGAACGACGAGGCGCTGCACCGGACTCTGACCACGCGGCGGGCTACTTACTTTTCCCGGAGCAGGCAGCGGTTGTGGGTGAAGGGCGAGACTTCCGGCCACACCCAAGAGGTGCACGACGTCCGCCTCGACTGTGATGGGGACACTGTCCTGGTGGTGGTCGATCAGGTGGACGGAGCCTGCCACACCGGTGACCGCACCTGCTTCGACGCTCGGCCGCTGTTGTAGGTGCTGCGGGGCTGGCTTGGGTGGGTTGCTCGATGGGGTGGAGTGGTTTCTTCGGGGCCCCTACGAAGGAAGATCCCGTCGTGGGAAAGACGGGTGGGGTGCCTTCGGCCCCACGACCACGGCGAGTTTAGGGATCTTCCTTCACCCCCGAAGAAACCACTCCACCCCATCGAGCACCTGGCAGGGTTGGTGCTGCCTGGCAGGTGGGCGGGTTTGGCCTGGAGGCGGCCTGGGGGAGTGGGTCAGAGGGTGGGGTTGGTCAGTCGATGGGGCCGTTGAGGTAGCGCTGAAGGGTGGGGCCGATTGCCTTGACCAAGGTGTCGATGTCCGTCCTCGCCAGTGGCTCGAATTCCGCGACGTAGCGGACCATTCCCAGTCCGATCATCTGCGACGCCACCAGGTTCGCTCGTAGTTCGGCTCTTCCGTCCACCGAGACGACGCTGGCCAGTTGGCTGAAGACGTTCTTGATGAAGAAGTCCCGCAAGGCGTTCGCCACTTGGTCATGTGATGCCACGCTGCGGATCAGGGCGGCGAAGACGCCGCCGTCCTGGGCGTCCCAGGTTGTCAGGAAGGTGCGGACGATTCGTTCGCCGACGCTGTCCGGGTCGCCTTCGAGGAGGTTGGCGATCAGTTCCTGGGGGTTGAACGGCAGTTGCAGCACCGCCTGGGCGAACAGGGCCTCCTTGCCGCCGAACCAGTGGTTGACCATGGCCGCGTCGACACCCGCGCGGCGGGCTATCGCGCGGACGGTCGCGCCGTCGTATCCCTGTTCGATGAACACCTCACGGGCCGCTGCGAGCAGGGCCGCCTTGGTGTCGGTTCCGCCGGGCCTGCGTCCGCGTCGTCGTTCGCCGTCTTGTCGCGTGGTCACGGGACCATCATGGACTATGGCCCCAAGTCATTCAACGTATGTTGAATTAGCTGGGCCGCAGGCCACCGAAAGCTTTTGGTGGCACGGCGGGCAGAATGACGTCATGGTCAGCGCGATCGGCATCTCATCCCGCCCCCCGGCGATCACCGGCATGGGTGAGGTGAGCCCCACCCGTGAGGAGTTCCACGCCCTCGCCGCGAGCCGCCGGGTGATCCCGGTGGTGCGCCGGGTGCTGGCCGACGCCGAGACGCCGGTGGGGGTCTACCGCAAGCTCGCGGGGGACCGGCCGGGCACCTTCCTGTTCGAGTCCGCCGAGAACGGGCGCTCGTGGTCGCGCTGGTCGTTCGTCGGGGTGCGCAGCCCGGCCGCGCTCACCGCAACCGGGGGCGAGGCGCACTGGACCGGCACGCCGCCGGTCGGACTGCCGGTGGGGGGCGACCCGCTCGACGCGCTCCGCGAGACCGTGCGGGTGCTGCACACCGACCCGCTGCCCGGCCTGCCCCCGCTCACCGGCGGCATGGTCGGCTACATCGGCTACGACGTCGTGCGCAGGCTCGAACGCCTCCCCGAACTGGCCGAGGACGACCTCGAACTGCCCGAACTCGTCATGCTCCTGGCCACCGACCTGGCCGCCCTCGACCACCACGAGGGCACCATCACCCTCATCGCCAACGCGGTGAACTGGGACGACTCGGCCGAGCGGGTGGACGCCGCCTACGACGACGCCGTCGCCCGGCTCGACGCGATGACGGTGGGCCTGCAGACGCCCGCGCCGCCGACGGCGGCCGTGTTCGACCGGCCCAAGCCCGACTACACGCGCAGGCGCGAGCCGGGCGAGTACCAGGACGCGGTCCGCGCGGCCAAGGAGGCCATCCAGGCGGGCGAGGCGTTCCAGGTCGTGGTCTCGCAGCGCTTCGAGATGCGCACCGAGGCCGACCCGCTCGACGTGTACCGGATTCTGCGCACCACCAACCCGAGCCCGTACATGTACCTGCTGCGGCTCGACGGGTTCAGCATCGTCGGCTCCAGCCCGGAAGCCCTGGTCACCGTGCGCGACGGGCGGGCCACCACACATCCCATCGCGGGCACCCGGTGGCGCGGCGTCGACCCGGAGGAAGACCAGATCCTGGAGAAGGACCTGCTCGCCGACGAGAAAGAGCGCGCCGAGCACGTCATGCTCGTCGACCTCGGCCGCAACGACCTGGGCCGGGTCTGCAAGCCGGGCACGGTCTCGGTGGTCGACTTCTTCCGAGTCGAGCGCTACAGCCACGTCATGCACATCGTCTCGACCGTGACCGGCGAGTTGGCCGAGGGCAAGACCGCTTTCGACGCGGTGGCGGCCTGCTTCCCGGCGGGCACGCTCTCCGGCGCCCCGAAACCGCGCGCCATGGAGCTGATCGAGGAACTGGAGCCCACCCGGCGCGGCCTCTACGGCGGCGTCGTCGGCTATCTCGACTTCGCGGGTGACGGCGACACCGCCATCGCCATCCGCACCGCGCTCATTCGCGACGGCGTGGCGTATGTGCAGGCGGGCGCCGGGATCGTCGCCGACTCCGACCCCGCGGCAGAGGACACCGAGTGCGTCAACAAGGCGGGCGCGGTGCTCGCCGCCGTCGCGATGGCGGCCACCATGGCCCCGGCGACCGGCGCCGATGGCTGAGCGCGACCCGTGGCGTCCACTGTGGATAGTGGTGGCGCTGCTGCCCGCCGCGGCCGCCGCGCTGTGGGGCGCGTCCCGGCTCGCCTGGGGCTCGGCCGTTCGGAGCAGGCCGGGCACCGACGCGACGGTGACCGTCGACGTGCCCGGCGCGGAGTTGGCCCCCGCCCTGGTGCCGTTGGCGCTGGTGGCGCTCGCCGCGGTGGCGGGCGTGCTGGCGCTGGGCGGCCTGCCCAGGCGGGTGCTCGGTGCGGTCGTCGCCCTCACGGGGATGGCGCCGATCTGGACTGGACTGTTCACCCACAGCGACACGGCCGCGTTCGGCGGGCGGGCGCTGGCGCTGGCGGGCGGCGCGCTCATGGTGGCCGCCGGGATTCTCCTGCTGCTGCGCGGCCATCGGATGCCGAGGCTGGGCGGGAAGTACAAGAGTCCCGGCGCGGCCAAGGAGTCCGCGCGGACCGAACAGGACCTGTGGCAGGCGCTGTCCGAGGGGGAGGACCCCACCGCGCCGGACCGGTGAACGCGGGACCCGGTGCCCAATGCCGGGATAGGCCGGAGTTAGCATCAATTCGGCGGGAAGGGGCAGAGCTTGTGAGCGACTACACGAGCGAGACATCGATCGAGGGTGGCCAGTGAGCATCCTGGACTCGATCATCGACGGTGTCCGGGAAGACCTCGCCGTTCGCGAAGCGGCCGTGTCCTTCGACACCATCAAGGAACTGGCCGCGAAGGCGCCGCCGCCCAGGGACGCGATCAGCGCACTGCGCGGCTCGGACGTGGGGGTCATCGCCGAGGTCAAGCGGCGCAGCCCGTCCAAGGGCGACCTGGCGCCCATCGCGGACCCGGCGTCACTGGCCAAGGACTACGAGGCCGCTGGCGCGCGCGTGATCAGCGTGCTCACCGAGCAGCGCCGCTTCGGCGGGTCGCTGGCCGACTTCGACGCGGTGCGCGCGCAGGTCGACATCCCGTTGCTGCGCAAGGACTTCATCGTCAGCCCCTATCAGGTGCACGAGGCTCGCGCGCACGGCGCGGACCTGGTGCTGCTGATCGTGGCCGCGCTGGAGCAGAACGCCCTGACCTCGCTGTTGGACCGGGTGGAGTCGCTCGGCATGACCGCGCTCGTCGAGGTGCACACCGCCGAGGAGGCGGACCGCGCGCTGGAGGCCGGGGCGCGGGTCATCGGGGTCAACGCCCGCAACCTGCACACCCTGGAGGTCGACCGGGACGTCTTCGGGCGGCTGGCCCCCGGGCTGCCGTTCGAGACGATCAAGATCGCCGAGTCCGGCGTGCGCGGCCCCAGCGACCTGATGACCTACGCGGGCGCTGGCGCGGACGCGGTGCTGGTCGGCGAGGGGCTGGTGGCCAGCGACGACCCGAAGGCCGCGCTGGTGCAGCTGGTCACGGCGGGGTCGCACCCGGCGTGCCCGAGGCCCAGCCGATGACCGGGCCCGCGGACAACGGCTCCGCCGCCAAGGGTTCCGCTGACCAGGGTTCTGCTGACAAGGATGGACAGGTGCCCGAGCACGACCCGCACGCCCCCGGACCGCACGACCCGGACGGGCGCGGCCACTTCGGCCCCTACGGCGGCCGGTTCATGCCCGAGGCGCTGATCGGGGCGCTGGACGAGCTGTCGGCCGAGTACGACAAGGCCCGGCTCGACCCGGAGTTCACCGACGAGTTCGCCCGGCTCCTGCGTGACTACGCTGGCAGGCCGTCGCTGCTCACCGAGGCGCCGAGGTTCGCCGAGCACGCGGGCGGAGCGCGGGTGTTCCTCAAGCGCGAGGACCTCAACCACACCGGCTCCCACAAGATCAACAACGTGCTGGGCCAGGCGCTGCTCACCAAGCGGATGGGCAAGAAGCGGGTCATCGCCGAGACCGGCGCAGGCCAGCACGGCGTGGCGACCGCCACCGCGTGCGCGCTGATGGGCCTGGACTGCGTCGTCTACATGGGCGAGGTCGACACCCAGCGCCAGGCGCTCAACGTCGCCAGGATGAAGCTGCTCGGCGCCGAGGTCATCCCGGTCACCTCCGGCTCGCGCACCCTCAAGGACGCCATCAACGAGGCGCTGCGCGACTGGGTGACCAACGTCGACACCACGCACTACCTGCTGGGCACCGCCGCTGGCGGCCACCCGTTCCCGGTGATGGTGCGCAACTTCCACAAGGTGATCGGCATCGAGGCCCGCGCGCAGTTCCTCGCGCAGACCGGGCGGCTGCCCGACGTGGTCACCGCCTGCGTCGGCGGCGGCTCCAACGCCATCGGCATCTTCCACGGGTTCATCGACGACCCCGACGTGCGCCTGGTCGGCATCGAGCCGGGCGGCAAGGGCATCGAGACCGGCGAGCACGGCGCCACCCTCAGCGAGGGCTCGCCCGGGATGCTCCACGGCGCGCTGTCCTACCTGCTGCAAGACGAGGACGGCCAGACCATCGAGGCGTACTCGATCTCGGCGGGCCTGGACTACCCGGGCGTCGGCCCCGAGCACTCCTGGCTCAAGGACACCGCCCGCGCCGAGTACCGCTCGGTCACCGACGCCGAGGCGATGCACGCGTTCCAGCTGCTCTCGCGCACCGAGGGCGTCATCCCGGCCATCGAGTCATCGCACGCCCTCGCCGGGGCGCTCAAGCTCGGCCAGGAGCTGGGGCCGGACGCGTTCATCCTGGTGAACCTGTCCGGTCGCGGCGATAAGGACATGGACACGGCCGCGAAGTACTTCGGCTTCTACGAGGAGTCCTAGATGGGCAGGCTCGACCCGCTGTTCGCGCAGACCAAGGCCGAGGGGCGCGCGGCGCTCATCGGCTACCTGCCCGCCGGTTTCCCCACGGTCGACGACTCGGTGGAGCTGCTGCGCGCCATGGTCGACTCCGGCTGCGACCTGGTGGAGGTCGGCCTGCCCTACTCCGACCCGGTCATGGACGGCCCGACCATCCAGGCGGCCGCCGAGACGGCCCTGCGCTCCGGCTTCCGCCTGCGCGACCTGTTCCGCGTCGTGGAGGCCGTCTCGTCGGCGGGCGGCCGCGCGGTCGTCATGACCTACTGGAACCCGGTCCACCGCTACGGCGTCGACGCCTTCGCCCGCGACCTCGCCGCGGCGGGCGGCCTGGGCATGATCACCCCCGACCTGATCCCCGACGAGGCGGGCGACTGGATCGCGGCCTCCCAGGCGCACGACCTGGACCGGATCTTCCTGGTCGCGCCGTCGTCGTCGGAGGAGCGCATCGCCCTGACCACCGCGGCCTCTTCCGGCTTCGTCTACGCCACCGCCGTCATGGGCGTCACCGGCGCCCGCGACGCCGTCGGCTCGGCGGCCGAGGGCCTGGTCGCCCGCACCCGCGCCCACACGACCCTGCCCATCGGCGTCGGCCTGGGCGTGCGCTCGGGCGCGCAGGCGGCGCAGGTCGCGGGCTTCGCGGACGCGGTCATCGTCGGCTCCGCCCTGGTCACCAGCGCCTCGTCAGGCGTCGGCGCGGTCCGGGAACTCGCCACCGACCTGGCTGAGGGCGTCCGCAAGACCCCCACCACGATCGGGTGAGCTTCGGGCCGCACGGCCGCTGAGGGCCGATTTCTGTCGGTGCCCGCTGGAACGCTCGATGTCGTGATAGCGATGCCGAAACACCCGCTCCCCTGGACCCTCCAGGAGGTTCTGGGCCTGCCTGAAGACGAGGGACAGCGAGTCGAGTTGATCGACGGCGCGCTGGTGCTGAGTCCGACTCCCGACGCCGGCACCAGCGGTCGGCGCTCCGGGTCGGTGTCTCGCTTACCGCGGGCTTGAGTAATGGGCTTGAAGTCCTTCCCGCCGTGAACGTCGTCTTGGACGACCGGCGGATGGTGATCCCCGACTTGGTGGTCACCACCCGCGCTGAGAAGGACTGGCACCACCTTGACGCGACCGATCTGCTCATGGTCGTGGAGGTGGTCTCGCGGTGGTCGCGGACTTATGACACGACGCAGAAGCGGATGCTGTACGCCGAGGCGCGAGTTCCCTATTTTCTCTTAGTCGACTCGACCGTGCGGCCGGTGGCGGCCACTCAGTTCCGGCTCAGCGGGGAGGAATACTCGCCGGTCGGGGCGTGTGCGGGTGGGGGGCTGTGGCTGGCTGAGCCCTTTCCCGTGGCGGTGGAACTGGGCTGACGGGACCTCTTCACCGGCGCGACACGCGGTCCCGTTACGGTTGGCCCCGTGACGAGCGCCTCCAACCTGATCCTGGCGAGCATCCCGAGCCCCGACCGTGGTGTGTGGGAGCTGGACCTGGGGTTCATCACCCTCCCGCTGCGGGCGTACGCGCTGTGCATCATCGCGGGGATCGTCGTGGCCATCTGGTGGGGCGAGCGGCGGCTCGTCGCGCGGGGTGGCGCGGCGGGGACCGTCATCGACGTGGCTGTCTACGCGGTGCCGTTCGGGCTGGTCGGCGGCAGGCTCTACCACGTCGCCACGGACTACTACCGGTACTTCGGTGAGGGCAAGGACCCGCTCAACGCCCTGCGCATCTGGGACGGCGGGCTCGGCATCTGGGGCGCGATCGCCCTGGGCGCGGTGGGCGCGTGGATCGGGTGCAGGCGCAAGGGGGTGCCGCTGCCGGTGTTCGCCGACGCGGTCGCGCCGGGCATCGTCGTCGCGCAGGCCATCGGGCGGGTCGGGAACTACTTCAACCAGGAGCTGTACGGCGGCCCGACCGACCTGCCGTGGGGTCTGGAGATCTACCGGCGGATCAACGAGACCACCGGCTTGGACGACCCGCTCAACGGTGTCGCGATCGACCACACGCTGATCGACAACAGCCCGGTCCACCCGACGTTCCTGTACGAGCTGGTCTGGAACCTCGTCGTCGCCGCGCTCATCGTCCTCGCCGACCGGAAGCTCCGGTTGGGCCACGGGCGGGTGTTCGCCCTCTACGTCGCCGGCTACACCCTGGGCCGCGGCGTGATCGAGATGATGCGCACCGACCCGGCCACCATGGTCCTGGGCCTGCGCATCAACGTGTGGACCTCGATCGCGCTGTTCCTCGGCGCCATCGCCTACTACGTCCTGGCCGCCAAGCGCGGTGGGCGCGAAGACCTCTCGGCGCCCGCCGTCGCCCCGGCAGGCCCGATCGATCAGGACCCCGGCGACGAATCCGCGGACTCCGCCAAGGGCACCGACTCCGGCGCGGACACGGACGAGCCGGGGGCAGGCGATGCGGCTGAGAGCACTGCCGCAGGGGACCCGGAGCAGGCCGAGGGCTCGGCCAAGGAGAGCAAGGCCGAGGTGGCCGGGTCGGCCCCGGCTGGCACGGCCGCGTCGGCCGACGCGGACCAGACCGAGGACTCTGCCCAGGTGACCGGGTCCGCCGAGCCGGCTTCGGCAGGCGCGTCCGGCGCGGATCAGACTGCGGGCTCGGCTGGCGGCACCGCGGCCGCAGGCTCGGATCAGGCCGCGGGGTCGGCCAAGGGCGCCGCACCCGCCAAGCCGAATCAGTCTGGGGACTCGGCCGCCAAGGCTTCCGACCCGAACCAAGCCCCGGTCTCCGGACAGCCCGCCGAGTCCGTGGCGTCGGGGAACAAGGACGCGGACTGAACGGGTAGCCCGCTGCCGTGACCGCTCGCATCCTCGACCCCGCCGCCCTCGCCGAGGCGTTCCGCGCCGAGATCCGCGCCGACGTCGCCCAGATCCCCGAGCCCCTCACCCTGGCCGGGTTCCTGGTCGACGACCACGGCCCCTCCAAGACCTACGCCGACTACACCCGCCGCGGCTGCGAGTCGGTCGGCATCGCCTTCGACCTGCGGGTCCTGGCCCCGGCCGACGTGGAACGCGCCGTCCGCGACGCGGGCAACGACGACCGGGTGCACGGCCTGTTCGTCTACTACCCGGTCAACGGACCCGAGCGGGACCGCTGGCTGCGCGAACTGGTCGACCCGCGCAAGGACGTCGAGGGCCTGCACTCGTTCTGGAGCCGCTGCCTCTACGAGAACCGCCGCTTCATCGACGCCGAGCGCACCAAGCGGGCACTGCTGCCGTGCACCCCGCTGGCGATCCTGAAGCTGGTCGAGGACAGCGGGATCACCGCGCCGAACGCAGCCGCCCCGCTGTCCGGCCTGCGCGCGTGCGTGTTCAACCGCAGCGAGATCGTGGGCAAACCGCTGGCCGCCATGATGGCCAACGACGGCGCCACCGTCACCTCGTTCGACGCCGACGGCCCCCAGCTTTTCCTCCCCGACTCGCGCGACGTCCACGATGTCGACGTCGACCGCGCCACCGCCCTCGCCGAAGCCGACATAGTCGTCACCGGCGTCCCGTCCCGCGACTTCCCGCTCGTGCGTCCCGACGAGATCAAGCCGGGCGCGATCTGCGTCAACTTCTCCACCTTGCGCAACTTCGCCGAGAACATCACCGACACCGCGGGCGCCTTCGCCCCACGGGTCGGCCCGATGACGGTCACCATGGCCTTGCGCAACCTCGTCCGCCTCTACCGCAACACCCGCGCCTGACCCGGGCGCGCGTCAGGAAGCGGGGCGAGTGGGGACGACCACCCGGTGGCCCCGGGCGGTCGTCAGGACTTCCACCTCGGCGGCGTAGTGCCTGGCCACGATCTCCTGCCGCAGCACCTGTTCTGGGGTGCCGACCGCGACTGGTGCGCCGTTGTCGAGCAGGAGGAGGCGGTCGGCGTACTGGGCGGCCAGGGTCAGGTCGTGCAGGGTGGTGACGACGGTCGCGCCGTCCTCGGCGCGGAGGCGGTCGACCAGTTCCAGCAGTGCCTGGGCGTGGCCGATGTCCAGGCCGGTGGTGGGCTCGTCCAGGAGCAGCAATCCCGCCTGTTGGGCCAGCACCCTGGCCAGCACCGCCCGCTGGCGTTCGCCGCCGGACAGGGTGCGCAGGGCGCGGCCCGCCAGCGCGTCGAGGTCGAGGCGGGCCAGGACCTGCGCCACGATGGCCAGGTCGCGTGCGCCCTCGCGGGCCAGGGCGCCCAGGTGCGGGGTGCGGCCGAGCAGGACGTAGTCGGTGACGGTCAGGCCGTCCGGGATCAGCGGGGTCTGCGGGGCGTATCCGATGGCGCGGGCGCGGGCCCGCGCGGGCAGCGCCGCGGTGGCCACCCCGTCCAACCGGATCTCGCCGGTGCTGGGGACCAGGCCCGCGATGGCCTTGAGCAGCGTCGACTTGCCCGCCCCGTTGGGGCCGATGACCGCGAGCCAACTGCCCGCGGGCATATCGAACGACACCGACGACACCGCGGTCCGTCCGCTGTACCCAGCGGCGACCGCGCGCAGGACCAGGCCGCTCACCAGACCACCTCACCCGTTCGGTGGCCGTGCGGGCCTGTGCACTGGGAATCGCTGGCGGGCCCGTTCATCGGACCCGGTCCCGGTTGGTGCGCAGGACCAGCACGAAGAACGGCGCCCCGGTGAACGCGGTGATCACGCCGATGGGTAGTTCGGCTGGTGCGACCACGGTGCGGGCGAGTTGGTCGGCCACGATCAGGAACACCGCCCCGCCCAGCAGGGACAGCGGCACCACCACCCGGTAGCTGGCCCCGGCGAGCAGCCGCACGACGTGCGGGACCACGATCCCGACGAACCCGATCAGCCCGCTCACCGCTACCGCCGCCGCGGTGGCCAGGGACGCGGCCAGCAGCACGTAAAGCCGCACCCGCCCAGGCCGCACGCCCAGCGACGCCGCCTCGTCGTCGCCGACGGCGAGGACGTCGAGCAGGCGCGCGGACAGGCACAGCACGACCGCGGCCACCGCGATGTAGGGCAGGGTCAGCAGCACCTCGTGCCAGCCGCTGGTGTTCAGCCCGCCCAGCATCCAGGTGTAGACCTGTTTGATCGTGTCGGTGTTGAGTTGCTGCGCGAAGGTCTGGATCGCGGTGAGGAACGCCGCGACCGCGACCCCCGACAGCAGCAGCACCGCCGTCCCGCCGCCCGCCGAGCGGCCCAGCAGCCAGGTCAGCCCCACCCCGCCGAGCGCGCCAGCGAACGCAGCCAGCGGCAGCGGCCCGATCACCCAGTCCGCCGCCGCGGGCGCGGCGACCACCACGATGGTGGCCGCCATGCCCGCGCCCGCCGCGGCGCCGAGCAGGTACGGGTCGGCGAGCGGGTTGCGGAACACGCCCTGGAACGCCGCGCCGGACACCGCGAGCGCCGCGCCGACCAGCCCGGCCAGCAGCACCCGGGGCAGGCGAACCTGCCAGACGATCGCGGCCTCCCGCTCGCTCAGCGGCGACACCCCACCGGTGACCTGAGCGACGATCTCCCGCGCGACCCGCGTCCAGCCCAGCTCGGCCGCGCCCAGCAGGGTCGACACCGTGACCGCCGCCAGCAGGGCCAGCACTCCGGCCGCCAGCACTAGCGGGGTCAGCCGGGTTCGTCGGGTGTCCACCGCGGTTTAGCCTTTCCTCATGTGGGCAGGCACCGTGACTGCCAAGCAGGGCCAGCACTCCCCGCCGCCGGCACGAGCCGGGTCCGCCGCGTGTCCACCGCGGCTCAGCCTGCCTTCGTGACCGCGTCGGCGACCGCGCGGACCAGGTCGACCACCCGTGGGCCCCAGCGGGAGGCGATGTCGTCGTCCAGGACGACCACGTTGCCGCGGCGCACCGCGTCGACGGTGTCCCACCCTGGCCGCGCGGCCACGGTCTGCGGGGTCTGCGCGCAGCACTTGGTGTCGGCGAGGAACACCAGCGCGGGGTTCGCCTTGATCACGTACTCGGTGGACAGCTTCGGGTAGCCGCCCGCGTCGACGTCGGCCGCGTCGGCCACATTGGTCAGTCCGAACAGGCCGTACACACTGCCGATGAAGGTCTTCGACGTCACCGAGTACAGCTCGGTGTCCAGTTCGTGGTAGTACGACAGCGGTTTCTTGGGCGTGTCCCGGACGATCTTGTCGATGTCCGCGCGCATCCGCGTCACCAGGTCGGCGGCCTCGGCCGGGTGGCCGGTCGCCTTGCCGAGCAGGTCCAGCTGACCGTAGACGTCGTCGAGCGACCGGGCCGATGGCAGGATCAGCACCGGGACGGACAGCCTGCCCAGGCCTGCCACCAGGTCGCCCGCGTCGCCCGCGGCGACGACCAGGTCGGGGGAGTGGGCGCCCAGGGCCTCGACGTTCACGGTTAGTCCCGACAACGCGGTGCGGGGGGCCTCGGCGGGAAAGGTCGACTGGTCGTCCACCGCGACCACCTGCTTGCCCGCGCCGACCGCGAAAAGCCCCTCGGTGGCGCTGGAGGACAGTGAGACGATCTTCTCGGGCCGCTTGGCCAGGGTCACCTTGGCCCCGCCGGGCGCGGTGAGCGTGACCGGGAAGCTCGCGCTCGCCGGTGGTGGCGCGGTCTCGGCGGGTTGTTCGCGGGTGGCGCACCCGGTGAGCGCGCCAATCAGCAGTGTCGCGGCGACCAAGCGTCGGACGGCCGACTGTGTCATCGTGGACCTCGGGTCGTGGCTCGCGCGCGGCGGCGGGCCCGGTTCGCCCGGGACGCGCCGCCCCTGCGCCGGGGGCGGATGGCGTCGACACCGGCGGCAGGCGACCTGGCTCGGGTCCCGCGCGGGACCACCACAGTTGCGGGACAGCGCCGGGTTCGCACCGGACTTCGCTGCCGTCGTGTGTCGCCGGGGCGGGCCCGGCGCAGTGACGCTAGCACCGCCGCCGCGCGCTTACCTGTGGGTAGGTAGATATTTCCGATATGCTGAGGAGCCAGGAATGATCTCCAAGGCGCGTCTTCGGGCGTGTCACGCCGCGCTACCTCAGTCCCCCCAGCGGCAAGCCCGCAGGTGTACCCCCGGGCCGACAACGGTGTCTTGCTCGTTTCAGGACTGTTAAGCTCGGAACATCCGCGGGCCGCTGCCGTCCCGCGCTTAGCAGCCGGTTTGCCCACCAGCAACGACCGACCTGAGCGCGAGATCGCAGACAGGAGGCCCCCGCTCATGATCTTTTCCGCCCTGCCACGCCCCCAGGGGCTCTACGACCCGGCCGCGGAGCGCGACGCGTGCGGGGTCGCCATGGTCGCCGACATCCGGGGCCGCCGCTCGCACGCGATCGTCACCGACGCGCTCACCGCGCTGGCCAACCTGGAGCACCGGGGCGCAGCGGGGGCCGAGCCGACCAGCGGCGACGGCGCGGGCATCCTCGTGCAGCTGCCCGACGCGCTGCTGCGCGACGAGGTCGATTTCCCGCTGCCTGAACCGGATTCCGAGGGCGCGCACGCCTACGCGACCGGACTGGCGTTCCTGCCCGCCCACCCGGCCGACCGGGAGAAGGCCGTCAACCTCGTCGAGCGGATCGCCGAGGAGGAGGGCCTGCGGGTGCTGGGCTGGCGCGAGGTGCCGGTCGATGTGGACGGTGCCGACATCGGCCCCACCGCGCGCTCGGTCATGCCGCACTTCGCCATGCCGTTCGTCGCGGCCGAGCCGGACGCGCACGGCGGGCGGCCCACCGGGATCGCGCTCGACCGGCTCGCGTTCTGCCTGCGCAAACGGGTCGAGCGCGACAGCGCCGTCGCCGACTGCGGCACCTACTTCCCGTCGCTGTCCTCCCGGACGATGGTCTACAAGGGAATGCTGACCACCGCTCAGGTTCCGGCGTTCTTCCCGGACCTGCGCGACCCTCGGCTGGTGAGCGCCATCGCGCTGGTGCACTCGCGGTTCTCCACGAACACGTTCCCGTCCTGGCCGCTGGCCCACCCGTTCCGCTACGTCGCGCACAACGGCGAGATCAACACCGTGCGCGGCAACCGCAACCGGATGCGCGCCCGTGAGGCGCTGCTGGAGTCCGCGCTGCTGCCCGGCGACCTGGCCAGGCTGTTCCCGATCGTGGACCCGGAGGGCTCGGACTCCGCGTCCTTCGACGAGGTGCTGGAGCTGCTGCACCTCGGTGGCCGGTCGCTGCCGCACGCGGTGCTGATGATGATCCCGGAGGCGTGGGAGAACACTCCCGTCGGTGACGACAGCCAGACCACGGTCACCATGGACCGCGGACTGCGCGCGTTCTACCAGTTCCACGCGAGCCTGATGGAGCCATGGGACGGCCCGGCGTGCGTGAGTTTCACCGACGGTTCCCTGGTCGGCGCGGTGCTCGACCGCAACGGCCTGCGCCCGGCCCGCTGGTGGCGGCTGGCCGACGACCGGGTGGTGCTGGCCAGCGAGACCGGCGTGCTGGACGTGCCGCCGGACCAGGTCGTGGCCAAGGGCCGGTTGCAGCCGGGCCGGATGTTCCTTGTGGACACCGCGGCAGGCCGGATCGTGGACGACCGCGAGGTCAAGGCCGCCCTCGCCGCGGCGCTGCCGTATGAGGAGTGGCTGCACGCCGGGCTGCTCAAGATCGCCGACCTGCCCGACCGCGAGCACGTGGTGCAGACCCACGAGTCGGTGCTGCGCCGCCAACTCACCTTCGGCTACACCGAGGAGGAGCTCAAGGTCCTGCTCACCCCGATGGCCGTCTCCGGGGCCGAGCCGATCGGGTCGATGGGCACCGACACCCCGCCCGCGGCGCTCTCGCAGCGCTCGCGGCTGCTCTACGACTACTTCAAGCAGAACTTCGCCCAGGTCACGAACCCGCCGCTGGACGCGATCCGCGAGGAGATCGTCACCTCGGTGCAGCGGATCATGGGCCCGGAGCAGAACCTGCTCGAGCCGGGACCGGCGTCCTGTCGGCACATCCAGCTGCCGTACCCGGTGATCGACAACGACGAGCTCGCCAAGCTCATCCACGTCAACGACGACGGGGACCTGCCCGGCTTCGCCTGCACTGTCCTTTCCGGACTGTACGAAGCGGACGGCGGCGGCGCGGCGCTCGCCGCCGCGGTGGAGCGGGTGCGCCGGGAGGCGTCCGAGGCGATCGCCGCCGGGGCGCGCACGCTGGTGCTGTCCGACCGCGATTCGGACCACCGGATGGCGCCGATCCCGTCGCTGCTGCTGGTCTCGGCCGTGCACCACCACCTGGTGCGCACCAAGGAGCGGCTGCGGGTCGCGCTGGTCGTGGAGAGCGGCGACGCCCGCGAGGTGCACCACGTGGCGCTGCTGCTGGGCTACGGCGCGGCGGCGGTGAACCCGTACCTGGCGTTCGAGACCATCGAGGACATGATCGCCAGCGGCGCGATCACCGGCGTCGAGCCGCGCGCCGCGGTGCGCAACTACGTGCGCGCGCTGGTCAAGGGCGTGCTCAAGATCATGTCCAAGATGGGCATCTCGACCGTCGGCGCCTACACCGCCGCGCAGGTCTTCGAGTCCTTCGGCCTGGCGAACGACCTGCTGGACGAGTACTTCACCGGCACGACGTCCAAGCTCGGCGGCGTCGGCATCGACGTGCTCGCCGCGGAGGCGGCCGCCCGGCACCGCCGCGCGCATCCGGACAACCCGACCGACCGCGTCCACCGCGGCCTCGACGTCGGCGGCGAGTACGCTTACCGGCGCGAGGGCGAACTGCACCTGTTCAGCCCGGAGACCGTGTTCCTGCTCCAGCACGCCACCCGCACCGGCCGCGAGGCGGTGTACCGGGAGTACACCGCCGAGGTGGAGCGGCTCAACCGGGCGGGCGGCGCGCTGCGCGGCCTGTTCGCGTTCAAGACCGCGGGCAGGCCGCCGGTCCCGATCGACGAGGTCGAGCCGGTCGAGGCGATCCTGACCCGGTTCAACACCGGCGCCATGTCCTACGGCTCGATCTCGGCCGAGGCGCACGAGACGCTGGCGATCGCGATGAACATGATCGGCGGCCGGTCCAACACCGGCGAGGGCGGCGAGGACCCGGGGCGCCTCTACGACGCCCGGCGGCGGTCGGCGATCAAGCAGGTCGCGAGTGGACGGTTCGGGGTCACCAGCGAGTACCTGGTGAACGCCGACGACATCCAGATCAAGATGGCGCAGGGCGCGAAACCCGGCGAGGGCGGGCAGTTGCCGCCGAACAAGGTCTACCCGTGGATCGCCCGCACCCGGCACTCCACCGCGGGCGTCGGGCTGATCTCACCGCCGCCGCACCACGACATCTACTCGATCGAAGACCTCGCCCAGCTCATCCACGATCTCAAGAACGCCAACGAGAACGCCCGCGTCCACGTGAAGCTGGTCAGCGAGACGGGCGTGGGCACGGTCGCGGCGGGCGTGTCCAAGGCGCACGCGGACGTCGTGCTGATCTCCGGGCACGACGGCGGCACCGGCGCGTCGCCGCTGAACTCGCTCAAGCACGCGGGCACGCCGTGGGAGATCGGCCTCGCCGAGACCCAGCAGACCTTGCTGCTCAACGGTTTGCGCGACCGCATCACGGTGCAGGTCGACGGCGGGCTCAAGACCGGGCGGGACGTGATCGTCGCGGCGCTGCTCGGCGCTGAGGAGTACGGCTTCGCGACCGCGCCGCTGATCGTCGCGGGCTGCGTGATGATGCGCGTGTGCCACCTGGACACCTGCCCGGTGGGCGTCGCGACGCAGAATCCGCTGCTGCGCAAGCGATACACCGGCCAAGCCGAGCACATCGTCAACTACTTCCGGTTCGTGGCGCAGGAAGTGCGCGAACACCTTGCCGCACTGGGATTCCGCACCCTGGACGACGCGATCGGGCACGCCGAGCTGCTCGACGTCGACCGCGCCGTCGAGCACTGGAAGGCCCAGGGGCTCGACCTCACCCCGGTGTTCGCCGTCCCGGAGACCCGCTACGGC
This sequence comes from Actinokineospora iranica, assembly GCF_900101685.1. Lineage (GTDB taxonomy): Bacteria > Actinomycetota > Actinomycetes > Mycobacteriales > Pseudonocardiaceae > Actinokineospora > Actinokineospora iranica. The sequence goes on along the minus strand of NZ_FMZZ01000001.1, from coordinate 854,132 downwards.
ACCGCCCGCCGCCGGGTCCGCGCGCAGGACCACGGCCTCGCGCACGCGCTGGACCGCACTCTCGTGCAGCTTGCCGAGGCGGCGCTGGAGGACGCGCACCCGGTGCGGATGGAACTGCCGGTGCGCAACGTCAACCGGACCGTCGGCACCCTGCTCGGCTCCGAGGTCACCCGCCGCTTCGGCGGCGACGGGCTGCCCGAGGACACCATCCAGATCCGGCTCACCGGCTCGGCGGGCCAGTCGCTGGGCGCGTTCCTGCCGCGCGGCGTCACCCTGGACCTGGTGGGCGACGCCAACGACTACGTCGGCAAGGGCCTGTCCGGCGGCCGGATCGTGGTCCGCCCGCACCCGGACGCGGTCTTCGCCGCGGAGCGGCAGGTGATCGCGGGCAACGTCATCGCCTACGGCGCGACCGCGGGCGAGGTCTTCCTGCGCGGCCGTGTGGGGGAGCGGTTCGGGGTGCGCAACTCCGGCGCGGTCATCGTCGCCGAGGGCGTGGGCGACCACGCGTTCGAGTACATGACCGGCGGGCGCGCGATCGTCCTCGGCGCGACCGGCCGCAACCTGGCCGCGGGCATGTCCGGCGGCATCGCCTACGTGCTCGACCTCGATCCGCGGCGGGTCAACACCGAGATGGTCGAGTTGCAGCCCCCGGGGCACGACGACCTGCGCTGGCTGCGGGAAACCGTGCGCAGGCACCACGACCTCACCGGCTCGGCGGTGGCCGCGTCGCTGCTGGGCGACTGGCCCCGCCGCTCGGCGGCGTTCACCAAGGTCATGCCGCGCGACTACCAGCGGGTGCTGGCGGCGATGCGGCTCGCCCGGGCCGAAGGCCGCGACGTGGACGAGGCGATCATGGAGGCGTCCCGTGGCTGACCGCTGTGCGACTGCTCCCGCCCCCCACCCCCTTGTCCCCACCCGGCGCCGTCCCCGACCTGTCGGGAAGGCCGCCGGTTCGGAGGTGTCCCGTGGCTGACCCGAATGGCTTCCTCAAGGTCCAGCGCGCCGACGCGCCCAAGCGCCCGGTCGACGACCGGCTCGGCGACTGGCGCGAGGTCTACGCGGACCTCACGCCCGACCAGCGCGAGTCGCAGGTGCGCGAGCAGGCCACCCGCTGCATGGACTGCGGCATCCCGTTCTGCCACTCCGGCTCGGCGGGCTGCCCGCTGGGCAACCTCATCCCGGAGTGGAACGACCTGGTCCGCCGCGGCGACTGGGCGGCGGCCAGCGACCGGCTGCACGCGACGAACAACTTCCCCGAGTTCACCGGCAGGCTGTGCCCGGCCCCGTGCGAGGCGGCCTGCGTGCTGGCGATCGCGCCGGAGTCCGGCGGCGCGGTCGCGATCAAGCGGGTGGAGAACACCATCGCCGACGTGTCCTGGGAGCGCGGGCACGTCGGGCCGGTGCCGTCCGCGGTGTCCACCGGGCGCAAGGTGGCCGTCGTCGGCTCCGGCCCGGCCGGGCTGGCCGCGGCCCAGCAGCTCACCCGCGCGGGCCACGAGGTCACCGTCTACGAGCGTGACGACCGGCTCGGCGGCCTGCTGCGCTACGGCATCCCCGAGTTCAAGATGGAGAAGAAGGTCCTCGACCGGCGGCTGGCCCAGTTGCGCGCCGAGGGAACCAGGTTCGTCACCGGCTGCGAGGTCGGCGGCAGCGCCCCTGGTTCCCTGTCGGTGGCGGCGCTGCGCGCGGAGTACGACGCGGTGGTCCTTGCCGTCGGCGCGCTGCGCGGCCGGGACGCCCCGGACGTCCCCGGGCGCGGCCTGCGGGGGGTCCACCTCGCCATGGAGCACCTGGTCCCGGCCAACCGGGAGTGCGAGGGCGACGGCCCGGCGCAGCTCAGCGCGGCGGGCAAGCACGTGGTCGTCATCGGCGGCGGCGACACCGGCGCGGACTGCTACGGCACGGCCACCCGCCAGGGCGCGGCCAGCGTCACCCAGCTCGACCAGTACCCCCGCCCGCCCGAGACCCGCGACGACGACCGGTCCCCGTGGCCGGTCTGGCCGTGGATCCTGCGCACCTACCCGGCGCACGAAGAGGGCGGTGAGCGCAAGTTCGCGGTGGCCGTGGAGCGCTTCGTCGGCGACGAGGACGGGAACGTGACCTCGGTGCAGGTGCGGGAGGTCAAGGTCCGCAAGGACCCGGCGACCGGCATCCGCGAGGTCGTCCCGGTCGGCGACGAGGTCCAGGTGCTGCCAGCGGACCTGGTCCTGCTGGCCATCGGCTTCGAGGGCGTCGAGCACATGCCCCTGCTCGACTGCCTCGGGCTGACCCTGACCAGGCGCGGCACCCTCTCCTGCGGCCAGGACTGGCAGACCACCGCCCCCGGCGTCTTCGTCTGCGGCGACGCCCACCGCGGCGCCTCCCTGGTCGTCTGGGCCGTCGCCGAGGGCCGCTCGGTCGCCAACGCCGTCGACGCCTACCTCACCGGCGCGTCCGACCTGCCCGCCCCGGTCCACCCGACCGCGCTTCCCTTGGCGGTGCGCTGACCCGCGCCGCTCCCGACCCGACGCCGGTGTTCGCGAAGACGATTCCGCTGCTGTCGTCGGGATTCGCTGACCAGGTCAGGATGAACCCGGCTGTCCTACGCTTTCGCGGGTGGTCACTGAGATCGCGCCTACTCGTCTTTCGCTGCCGCGGTGCTCATTCGACCTGGGCAAGTTCACCCGTACGTCGGACGCTTCCCGCCGAAAAGTGAGCAAATATCAACTCCATCTCCCCGCACGACATCCTCGGAGGTGGAGTCCATGTCCCCGCACCGTGCCGCCCTGATCACCCTCGTCGCGGCGTTATCCGTCCTTGGCCTCACCGTGCCCGCGCACGCCGTCGGCGGTTCGGCCGAGGCGGTTTCCGCCGCCGCGTACTGGACCCCCGAGCGGATGCGCGCGGCCGTCCCGCTCGACCGGATCGCCGTGTCCGCCAAGAAAGTCAGGACTGTCCAGTCATCGGCAGCCACGGCCGCGCCAGTGGTGATCGCCCCGGCCGCCTATCCCAGCGGCGGGGCGGCGTGGACCGGGGGCGGCGCGGTGGTCAAGACCGCGGGCCGGGTCTTCTTCACCTACCAGGGGCGCGACGCCTCCTGCAGCGGCGACGCGGTGACCAGCGCCAACAAGAGCACGGTGCTCACCGCCGGGCACTGCGTGAAGCTCGACGGCGCCTACCACGCCAACTGGGTCTTCGTCCCCGCCTACGACAACGGCGCCGCCCCCCACGGGAAGTGGGCGGCGCGGGCGACGTTCGCCACGCCGCAGTGGGATGCGGGCGAGGACATCGACTACGACATCGGGGCCGCGGTGGTCGGCCCGCTCAACGGGGCGCTGCTCACCGATGTGGTCGGCGGGCAGGGGGTGGCCTTCAACCAGCCGAAGGCGCAGAACATGTACGCCTTCGGCTATCCCGCCGCCGCGCCGTACGACGGCACGAAGCTCATCTACTGCAGCGGCCGCACGTTCAGCGCGTTCCTCAGCAGCGGCGTCGGCATGACCTGCGACATGACCGGCGGGTCCAGCGGCGGCCCGTGGTTCCAGTCGTTCGACGAGGCGACCGGGCTCGGCGTGCAGAACTCGGTCAACAGCTACAAGATCAGCATCCTGCCGTTCTGGATGTTCGGGCCGTACTTCGGCGCCGACGCCCAGAACCTCTACAACACCGCCGCGGCGGCATGAGGGTCCGCCGACGCCGCGTGCCTGCGGGCCGCGGCGTCGGCGGACCATGCGAGACTGCCGCCGATGAGCACGCAGAATGATCTCCAGCCGAACCACCCTCGGCCCGCCCTGGTGAGCTACGGGCACTTCACCGCGCTGCGGGTGGAAGACGGCCGGGCGCGCGGCCTGGCCCGGCACCTCGAACGGCTCGACCGGGACTCGCGGATCGTCTTCGGCCGCGGGATCGATGAGGGCCAGGTGCGCGCGGCGATCCGCGCGGCGGTCGCGGGCGTGGCCGGGCCCGCCGTGGTCAAGGTGACAGTCCATGCGCCCGCCTTCGACCGACGGCGGCCCGAGGCGGACTTGGACACCGAGATCATGGTGACCGCCGAGCCGATGCCGGGGGAGGTCCCGCCGCCGCTGCGCGTGCGCACCGCCGGGTACCAGCGCGACCTGCCGCAGGTGAAGCACGTCGGCACGTTCGGCCTGCTCTACCAGCGCAGACTCGCCCGCCAGGCAGGCTACGACGACGTGCTGTTCGTCGCCCCCGACGGCCAGGTCTCCGAGGGCTGCACCTGGAACGTGTGCTTCCTCGACGGCGACAAGGTCGTCTGGCCGAACTCTCCCGCGCTGCCCGGGGTCGGCATGGCCCTGATCCAGAGCGGCCTGAACCGCGGCGGCATGGCGCACGAGACGCGCCCGGTGCTCGCCGCCGACCTCGCGGGCTTCCGCGCCGCGTTCGCCACCAACGCGCTGACCCCGGTGCGGCCCATCACCCAGATCGACGACGTGAAGTACGAGATCGATGCGGACGCCGCCGCCCGGCTGCTGCGCTGCCACGACCTCACCGCGGGGGAGCGGGTGTGACCGGTTTCCAGGGGTTCGGCGAGTACGCGATCGACTTCTATGACGGCTTGGTCGCGGACAACTCCAAGGCGTACTGGGACGCGAACAAGGCGACCTACGAGACCGACGTCCGCGCCCCCATGCAGGCGCTGTTGGGCGAGCTGGAGAAGGAGTTCGGGGCCGAGTTCGGCCGGGCGAAGGTGTTCCGCCCGTTCCGCGACGTGCGGTTCGCCAAGGACAAGACCCCGTACAAGACGCACTGCGGCGGCGTGATCGAGGCGGGCCGGGGCGGCGGCGCGTACTACGTCGAGGTCGGCCCCGCTGGCCTGCGCGTCGGCGGCGGCTGCTTCCACCTGGCCGCCGACCAGCTCGCCCGGTTCCGGGCCGCGGTCGCCGAGGAGATCCACGGCGATGCGCTGCGCGCGATCCTGGCCAAGCTGGAGCGCTCCGGCTGGGAGATCCTGGGCGACCGGCTGCGCACGGCCCCGCGCGGCTACCCCAAGGACCACCCGCGCATCGATTTGCTCCAGTACCGCTCGGTCTACGCCGTGCGCGTCTGGGAACCGGACGACACCCTGCACGAGCGCGGCTGCCTCACCCGGGTCCGCACCGCGTGGCGGCAGCTTCGGGTGTTCAACGAGTGGAGCCGCGACCACGTTGGTGTGAGCGAGGTCGCGCGGTAGCGGGCAGATTGCCGCTGGCAGAACAATCTGAATCGAATCGGAACTTTCTCGCCGGATGTTCGGGATCGGTACAGCACCCGGGCTATGCTGTTGTCCTGTGAGCCGACGAGCGAAGATCGTTTGCACGATGGGCCCCGCCACCGCCACCCCCGAGCGGGTGCGCGAGCTGGTGGCGGCGGGCATGGACGTGGCGAGGATGAACTTCAGCCACGGCAGTCACGGCGACCACAAGCAGGTCTACGACCTGGTGCGTGCCGCGGGCGATGACGCGGGCCGCGCGGTGGGCATCCTCGCCGACCTGCAGGGCCCGAAGATCCGGCTCGGCACGTTCGCGGGCGGCCCGGTCGAGTGGCGCACCGGCGACGTCGTGCGCATCACCGTCGAGGACGTCGCGGGCACCCACGACCGCGTCTCCACCACCTACAAGGGCCTCGCCGACGACGCCAAGGTGGGCGACCGGCTGCTCGTGGACGACGGCAAGGTCGGCCTCACGGTCGTGGCCGTCGAGGGCCAGGACGTCGTCTGCGAGGTCACCGAGGGCGGCCCGGTCAGCAACAACAAGGGGCTCTCGCTGCCCGGCATGGACGTGTCGGTGCCCGCGCTGTCGGACAAGGACATCGAGGACCTGGAGTTCGCGCTGCACCTGGGCGTGGACTTCATCGCGCTCTCGTTCGTCCGCTCGCCCGCCGACATCGACCTGGTGCACCAGGTGATGGACCGGGTCGGCCGGGGCCGCCTGCCGGTGATCGCCAAGCTGGAGAAGCCCGAGGCGGTCGACAACCTCGAAGCCATCGTGCTGGCCTTCGACGGGGTCATGGTCGCCCGCGGCGACCTGGGCGTCGAGCTTCCGCTTGAGCAGGTCCCGCTGGTGCAGAAGCGCGCGATCCAGATCGCCCGGGAGAACGCCAAGCCGGTCATCGTGGCCACCCAGATGCTCGACTCGATGATCAACAACTCCCGTCCGACCCGCGCGGAGGCCTCCGACGTGGCCAACGCGGTCCTCGACGGCGCGGACGCGCTGATGCTCTCCGGTGAGACGAGCGTCGGCCGCTACGCCATCGAGACCGTGCAGACCATGAGCCGGATCATCGAGGCCGTGGAGAGTGAGACGCCCACCGTGCCGCCGCTGACCCACGTCCCGCGCACCAAGCGCGGCGTGCTGTCGTATGCGGCCCGCGACATCGGCGAGCGGCTCAACGCCAAGGCCCTGGTCGCCTTCACCCAGTCCGGCGACACCGTCAAGCGCCTCGCCCGCCTGCACACCCGGCTGCCGCTGCTGGCGTTCACCCCAGAGCAGGAGGTCCGCAGCCAGCTCGCGCTGACCTGGGGCACCGAGACCTTCCTCGTCCCGGAGGTCGACTCGACCGACGCCATGGTCCGCCAGGTCGACATCTCCATGCTGTCGATCGGCCGCTACCAGCCCGGCGATCTCGTGGTCATCGTCGCGGGCTCTCCGCCGGGGACGGTGGGCTCGACTAACCTCATCCGCGTTCACCGGTTGGGCGAGGAGGACCACGCCTAGGGTCACTCGCGCCGGTGTCGGCGAAAGGACCCCGTGATGACAGAAGCCGCCCGGCTCGCCGCCGAGTCCGGCGTGCCCAGTGACGCCCCCAGGACCGCCGACGGCGTCCCGCACGGGCAGCGGGTCCTGGACCGCCTGGTGGCGCTGCTCGACCTGGAGAAGGTCGAGGAGGACATCTACCGCGGGGTGAGCCCCCGGCACTCGCCGGTGCGGGTGTTCGGCGGCCAGGTGGCCGGTCAGGCCCTGGTCGCCGCGGGGCGCACGGTGCCAGCCGACCGCGGAGTGCACTCGCTGCACGCGTACTTCATCCGCCCCGGCGACCCGAGCGTGCCGATCGTCTACCAGGTCGACCGCATCCGCGACGGCCGCTCGTTCACGACCCGGCGGGTGGTCGCGATCCAGCACGGCAAGGCGATCTTCGCGCTGTCGGCGTCGTTCCAGCTCGCCGAAGAGGGCATCGAGCACGCGGAGGAGATGCCCGACGTCCCCGCCCCGGAGACGCTGCCCACCAACGGTGAGCTGCTGACGCCGGAGCTTCGGGAGAAGTTCGGGCACATCATCGACCGCCCCCGCCCCATCGACATCCGGTACGTGTCGGAGCCGCCGTGGCTGTCGCGGGAGACCGGGCCGAGGGACGCCCGCAACCAGGTCTGGATGCGGGCGGACGGCGTCCTGGCCGACGACCCCCTGCTGCATGTGTGCGTGCTCGCGTACGCCTCCGACATGACCCTGCTCGACGCCGTCCTGGCCCGTCACGGCGTCTACTGGGGCACCGACAAGGTGATGGGCGCGAGCCTGGACCACGCGATGTGGTTCCACCGCCCGTTCCGGGCCGACGAGTGGGTGCTCTACGACTGCGCGTCGCCGAGCGCGTCGGGCGGGCGGGGGCTGGCGACCGGCCGGTTCTTCAGCCAGGACGGGAAACTGGTCGCCACCGTCGTCCAGGAGGGCTTGCTGCGCCTGCACGAGTGAGCGGCGGGGGAGAGACCGGGACCGGCAGGACCGAAACCGTCGGGGGAGGTTCCGGTCCTGCCGGGGGTTCGGGGCGCGCGGGAGGGGTGGTGTCGACGAGCGCCCCGAAGTGTCAGCCGGGCAGATGCTCCCGGTACGCGGTGTCCTGGGTGGTCAGCAGGCACAGGTGGGCGGTCAGGTAGGCCCGGCAGGGCGCGGGGGCGCGGGTGAACAGCCGGGTGCGGCATGAGGGGCACCGGCCGCTCTCGTCCGGGTGGTGTTCGTCGAGCAGCGCCTGCAGGGCGGCCACGACGCGGGGCAGTTCGCGGCGGGCGACGCGGGCGTTGTCGTGGTCGTCCTGGGCCCGGTTGCTGATGTCGGCCAGGTAGCCCTGCAACGAGGCCTCCATGTGTCCGAAGATCGACCCGCTCACCCGAAGGCCTCCTGCGCTTGGTGTGGCTGTGAATGACTCAAGTGGACTGACGAATCGGCCGATGTTCCTTGGTGTGACGGCTTGTTCGCTTGGCTGGGCCGCGCTGCCCTCCCCGTCCGATTCGCCGATCTGGCACCCTGCTGATCTGCACACTGCATCCTGCGAACCGCTATCTGCAAGTTGCACCACCCGTTCGTGTGACAAAGATGCTCCAACTGGTTAACCGGTTAACGACAGGGGCCAGAACGAGTCCAAAGCTCCCTTGTGCTCGGGAAGATCAGCATCGACACTTGCCAGCGGCGCGGACTCGCGCCGACCCCGGTGGTCGGACGACGCACCGATTCGACCAGCGGGAATCGGCCAGCAGGAACGAGGTGACAGACGTGGCGCGGGGACCCAGCCCCACGGTACGCAGGCGCAGGCTCGCTAGCGAGTTGAGGCGATTCCGGGAGGCCGCGGACCTGACGATCGATGAGGTCGGCGAGAAACTCGAGTGCTCGGCATCGAAGATCAGCCGGATCGAGACCGGGCACGTCGGGGTCACCCCGCGCGACGTCCGCGACATGCTGGAGTTGTACGGCATCGAGGAGGACAAGCGCGAGGCGCTGGTGCAACTCGCGCGCGAGGCACGCCAGAAAGGGTGGTGGCACGCCTACAACGAGGTCTTCACCGGGTCTTTCGTCGGCCTGGAGGCGGACGCCTCGTCGCTGCACACCCATCAGGCGTTGTTGGTCCCCGGGCTCTTGCAGACCGAGGACTACACCCGAGCGGTCATCCGGGCCATCAGGCCAGATGCCGAAGAGGCCGAGATCGATAAGCGGGTCAAGGGCAGGCTGGCACGCCAGCGTTTACTCACCGACCCCAACCCGCCCGAGTACTGGGCGGTGCTCGACGAGGCCGTGTTGCACCGCGTCACCGGCGGACCCGAGGTCATGCACGCGCAACTGACCCGGCTCGTCGAGGCGGCGGCCATGCCCAACGTGATTCTCCAAGTGGTCCCGTTCGGGGCCGGAGCGCACGCGGGCATGGAGGCTCCGTTCCTGATCCTGGGATTCCCGGAACAGGCGGATCCAGATGTCGTCTATGTCGAGAACACCACATCGGGCGTATATCTGGAGCAGCCGTCCGATGTCCGTCGGTATACGTTGATGTTCGACCATTTGCGTGCGGCGGCGTTGAAACCCGATGACACCGTCGACATGGTCCGGCGGGCGGCAGATCGGCTGGCCCGCCATTCCGGTGAAAATACGAGAGGAGTCGGGCGTGACCGTTTCTGACCTGGCAGGCGCTGAATGGCGCAAGAGCAGCCGCAGCGGTGCAGGTAATGACTGTGTGGAGCTCGTGGTCGGCAGAAGCGGCGCAGCGGTGCGGGACTCCAAGAACGCGGAGTTCGGGCACCTGGCGTTCGCGGACATCGAATGGGACGCCTTTGTCGGCGCCGTGAAGGGCGACCTGCTCAGCGCCAACTGAGGTAACCGGGCGGGCGCGCCCCGGCCGCGGTGGTCGACACCGCGGCCGGAGAGCCTGATTCGATGGCGGGGCCACGGCCGGCCGTGGCCCCGTACCCTGCCTTAGCCGGTCACCGGGGAAGGCGCTTGAGTGCTTTCAGCCCGATCGTGAGGCCTGCCGCCCATGCTTTCGTGGGAATGGGCTTGGCCGGGCGTAGCGGAATCACCCGCTGGGCGGCGATGGTCTGCGCCTCGGTGTACTTGAGCAACCCTTCCGCGCCATTGCGGCGGCCCACTCCGGATTCGCCCATTCCGCCCATCTGGGCGTCCAGGCTGCCGAACGCGGCGCCGTAGCCGTCGTTGACGTTCACCGTTCCGGCGTGAATCCGGGCGGCCACCCGCTCACCCGTCTTGCGGTTGCGGGTCCAGACGCTGGCGTTGAGCCCGTAGCGGGTGTCGTTGGCCCGCGCGATGGCCTCGTCCTCGTCGGTGTAGCCGTAGACGGACACGACCGGGCCGAAGGTCTCCTCGGCGAACAGGATCATGCCCTCGCGCACGTCGGTCAGGATGGTCGGCTCGAAGAACAGCGGGCCGAGATCCGGCCGTGCCTTGCCGCCCGCGAGCAGCGTCGCGCCCTTGGCGGTGGCGTCCACGACGTGCCGGGAGATCGTCTCCAACTGGTCGGTCGAGGTCAGCGACCCCATCTCGACGTTGTAGTCCAGGCCCGCGCCCAGCTTGAGGGCCTTGGTGCGGGCCACGAACGCCCGGGTGAACGCCGTCCGGATGCTCTCGTGGACGTAGATCCGCTCCACGGACACGCACAGTTGGCCCGCGGACGAGAAGCACGCGGTGACCGCGCCCGCCGCGGCCTTGTCGATGTCGGCGTCCGGCAGGACGATCATCGGGTTCTTGCCGCCAAGCTCCATCGAGTAGCTGGTCAGCAGCGCCGCGGCGCGGGCGGCGAGGCCCTTGCCGGTCTCGGTGGACCCGGTGAAGCCGAGGTAGTCGGCCTCCTCGATCAGCGCGGTGCCGATCTTGGAGCCGCGGCCGAGCACGATCTGCCACACATCGGAGGGCAGCCCGGCCTCCTCGGCGAGCTCGTTGATCCACAGCGCGCTGAGCGCGGTCTGGTTGTCCGGCTTCTGCACGAGCGCGTTGCCCGCGATCAGCGCCGGGATGGCGTCCATGCCGGTCAGCGCCAGCGGGTAGTTCCACGGCGAGATCATCGAGACCACGCCCTTGGGGTGGCGCACCTCGGTGGTCCGGGTGAACACCGGGAACGCGCCTGCCCGGCGCTTGGGCGCGAGCAGCCGGGCGGCCTTGCGGCCGTAGTAGGCGGCGGTGATCGCGGTGACGGCGATCTCGTCGTAGGCGTCGAGGCGGGACTTGCCGGTCTCGACCTGCATGATGTCGAGCGCTTCCGCCTGCCGCTCCAGGATCAGGTCGTGCAGCCGCAGGAACACCTGGGCCCGCTCGGCCACCGGGAGCGCGGCCCACGCAGCCTGGGCCGTGCGCGCCCTGGCGAAGGCCCGCCGGACGTCGGCGTCGCCGATCTGCGGCAGCGTGGTGATCGGCTTCCCGGTGAACGGCGCGTTCATCTGCACCGTGGTCGGGGACTCGCCCTCTGCGGCGCGGGAGACCAGCTGGGCTGCCCGCGCCGCGGTCGGCGCGCCGGAGACCGCGCCGATCGTGGCGCTGGGTGTGGCGGGGCTGGCCGTCGTGGTCGCTGTCGCGGCGGTGGTCATGGGCGCGCTCCTTCGCTCGGCACTGAGCACCCATGTTACTTCTCAGTAGATAGCCGCGTGCCAGTGGCCGCCGTCACGTGCCGCTGGCTTGGCCCTGACGCGGGGGTCAGGAGGCGGAAACCGGGGCAGCCGCCTGCTGCCGCGCGCCCACGGTGAGCGCGACCCGCAGCATGTTGTCCTCGCGGCGCACCGCGACCGGCAGGCCGGAGGACGTGGCCGCCCGCTCGAAGCCGACCTCCGAGGGCAGGCACCAGGCGATCATCCGCTGGTGCCCGGCCCCGCGGGCGATGGCGCCCAGCCGGGAGATCATGGCCTGGCCGACGCCCCGGCGCTGCCAGGAGTCCTCGACCAGCACCGAGATCTCCGCCTCGGCCGGGTCGTTGGTGCGGATGAGCTGCGCCATGCCGATCACTTCGGTTCCGCACAGCGCGAGCAGCGTGGTCCCGCGCGGCGGCTGCAGCAACCGGTGCAGCCAGCGCCGGGGCAGCGTGCGCAGCCCGGCGTGGTAGCGGGCGAACAGCGTCTGGGCCGAGCAGCGGGCGTGCAGGTCGGCCACCGCGTCCGCGTCGGCGGGCGTGCCGCCGCGCAACACGATGCCCGCGCCGTCGCCGGTGATGACCGCGGATGGGGTGGCCGCCGCGACCTCGCCCGCCGTCAGCACCTCGCCGAACGCGGCGACCCGGGCAAGTTCCACCTCGGTGAACGGCGCCCAGCCCCGGCGCGCCACGAGCGCGGTCCCGTCGCCCAGCGTCAGCACCGCGCGGTGCCCGCCCTCGTCCGGCGCCGACCCGGCACCCGGGTCGGCCACGGTCACCGAGTCCGCGCCGAGCAGCGACCGCACGGACTCCGCGGTGGCCGACGGGTCGCGCAGGGCCGCTCCGGCCGCGCGCAGCGCCGCGGTCGTGCGGTCCACCAGGTGCCGCAGGTCCGCGCGGGTGATCCCGACGCAGCGGCCGCCCTCGGCGCGGATCTCGTCGATCAGCTGGGCGGGCTGCACCCCCGGCGGGGTGTGCACCACGATCTCGTCCACGACGCCGCCGGGCACCGGCAGCACCGACAGGCTCAAGACGTTGCAGTCCCGGGCGGCGAGACGGGTGGTGACCCTGGCCAGCGCTCCCGGGCGGTCGTCGAGTCGCACCCGAAGCCGCCAGGTGGTGGGCGTGCCGGGGGTGGTCGCGGTCGTGTCCATGCCCCCAGGTTCCCCGCGCACTGTTGCCTGTTGGGGGCCCACGTGTTTCCACTGTGTGAGCAGTGGATGTTGCCCGGGAACCCCGCCGCCCGACCCAGGGGCGGGGCGTCGCCGCGGCACCGGCTGACCGACGCGCCGGTGGCGGCCGCCCCGGCCGGCTCTCTCGGTGTCCCCGGTGTCTCCGGTGTTCTTGACGCCCCCGCCGACTCCGACAACGTTCCGGTTCCAGTCTCCGCGCTCAGGCAGCACGGGCCCACGTTACCGCCTGGCGATCACCGCCCGGTCGGCGATCAGCGCCGGGTCATCAGGGTCGCCGGGTCATCAGGGTCAGGGTGAATCCGGGGACGCGGCTCACCTCGGCGGTCTCGAAATCGCCGGTCACCGCAGCCACTTTCGCGGGGCTGGGTGGGGGAGCGAACAGGCGTGGATTCGCGGCGAACCAGTCTCGCCGCTCCCCGAGACCGACCACCCAGACGCGGTTCGTTCCCCGCAGCCGGTCCGCGTAGTCGGTGGTGTCGCTGGCGAACAGGCTGGCGTTGTCGACCGCGGACTTCGCCAGGAAGACGTCCCGGGGCGCGGGTTCGCCACGCAGGTAGTAGGCGATCGCGGTGTCGGTGAACCAGAAGTTCGGCCGGTCGGGGTAGACGATCGCGTCCCCTGGGCGGAACCCGGTCCGGATGCGCTCCGCCAACTGGGTGTAGGCCGCGTGCTGGCCGGGATACTCGGAGAACATGTTCGGGTAGGGGTAGAACGCGTGGTCGTGGGAGTCGGGCGAGCGCGCGGCGGCCTGGTCGGCGAAACCGGCCGCGGCGACGGCGGCCAGCGCCGTGGCCCACACCGCGGGCCTGCGGGCCGCGGCGAGGGTGATGCCCGCCGCGACCGCCGCCACCGGCAGCAGAAACACGAAGTAGCGGGGGAAATAGAAGGACTTGCCCGCCTGCGACGCGACCCAGAGGACGACCAGCGGCAGGACGAACATGCCGAGCGCGAGCGCCGCCTCCTGCCGCCGCTTGGCCACCACAACCGCCAGCACCGCCAGACCCAGCACGATCCACGCGACCCAGGCGGACCGGAACGTCTGCGGCCACACCGCGCTGTCCGGCGGGAACGGGTACGTGAAGCCGAGCAGCGTCGCCAGGTCGGGGCGGGGTAGCAAATCGGTCACCACCTGCGGCTGGCCGAGGCTGGTCACGGCCAGGGGAGCCAGCGGAACCAGCGCGGCGGCGAACGCGACCGCGAAGCGCAAGACCCGGTTGTCCCGGTGCCGCCGCCACCGGACGAACACCAGTGCCGCGTGCCCGGCCACGAGCGTCAGCGCGGTCACCTGGCTCGCGCCGAGCGCGGTCATGCCTGCGCCGTAGCCCGCCCAGCGGCCCCAGGCCGGGTCGTCCACGGCGCGCAGCAGCAGCCACGTCGACAGCGCGACGAACAGCATGGCGAACGCGTACGGCCGCGCTTCCTGCGCCATCCGCGAGACCATCGGGATCAGCGCGAAGACGGTGCCCGCGCAGAACCCGGCCGGTCGGCCGAACCACCGCGACCCGATCAGGGCCACTAGGGCGGTCGCGCCCGCCGCTGCCAGGACGGACGGCGCCCGCAGGGCCGCCGCGGAGTCGCCGAAGATCCCGATCCAGAAGTGCGTGAACAGGTAGTACGGGAAGTAGAAGGCGTCGATGTTGCCCGCCATCGCGAACAGGTCGGCCACCGGTCTGGTCGCGGCGTTCCAGGTCGCGAGTTCGTCGCGCCACAGTTCGACCCGGACCAGGCCGACGCAGCCGAGCGCGAGCGTCACGGCGGCGGGGACGAGCACGGCGCCGAGCCGGAGCCAGGTCGGCGTGCTGTCCGCCGGTTCAGCCTCGACCGGCAGCGGTGAATCGGCAGAAATCGGGCACCCCCAGGTGTCGGCGACTCGCTTCGGATCGGCGAGCCGGTCCGCTCCCGAATGTACCCGCGCGCCCTCTGCCGGGGGCTGATTGTGTCCTTAGTGGACCATTCGATCGTCAGGTGGGTAGGCGGCGCTGACGGTGACCACGAACGCGGCCCGCGCGGGCATTCCCAGGTTGCTCCACAGGTCGCCGGGATCGTGGTCGGACACCGAGAGGAACACCGGCTCCCCGGTCTCGGCGAGCGAGCCCGCCAAACAGTCCGCGGGCAGTGTGGTGGCGAAGATCACCGTGCGCAGCGCCCGGTCGAGCAGCAGGTGCTCATCGACCACCTTGCCCGCGTGTGCTGTGACCAAATAGGACAGACGGCAGCGGTGTGCGGCCGGGCGTTTTTCCGGCCCGGAGCCGCGGAGTCCGAACAGGAACAGGTCGATGACGTTCGATGGCCGCTCGGTTTGCCAGGTCGGCTTCGGTGGGTCCAGCCGCACGGCGGTTCCCTCGGGCAGGGAGCGGCCCAGCAGCAGGCGCAGCGCGTCATCCACTTCGGTGATCATCGGAACAGTGTCGAGTGGCGCCGACGGGGGCGCACCGGTCCGCCGCCCGTTCTATCGGCGCGCAGGCGTCGCCCGAAGGGGCAGCGATATAGTCAAGCTGCTTGACCATCTCGCGTGGTGTCGCTACCTTGGGGGCACACTGACCACGGGGGAGAGATGCCATGACATTCGCGGGCCACACCATCGAAACCGCGCCAGAGCAAGCGAAACCGCTCATCGCGGGCGTGCGGCGCAAGCTCGGCTTCGTCCCGGAGCCGGTGGCCAGGATGGCCGAGTCGCCTGAGTTGCTGGGCGCCTTTCTCGACAACGCCGCCGTTTTCGACCGGACCACGCTGAGCCCGGTGGAGCGCGAGGTCGTCATCATGACGCTGGCCACCCGCGTGCGCTGCCACTACTGCGTGGCGATGCACTCGTCCATTTTGGACAAGCGGTCCGCGTCCGCCGATCTGATCGACGGTCTGCGCGAGGGGAGGCCGCTGGCCGACGTCCGCCTCGAAGCCTTGCGCCGCTTCACGAAGGCGGTCATCGAGACCGGCGGCGACACGGACACCGCGGCGTTCCTCGCCGCGGGCTTCACCAGGCGCAACGCGCTGGAGGTCGTCCTGGGCATCGGCGCCTACACGATGTCGACATTCGCGAACCGCCTCACCGGCGCGCCGCTCGACGCCCAGTTCGAGGAACACCGGTGGGACGGCTACCAGACCGGGCGCAGCGCGACCGGCTGACCGCCCGCGCCGTCGGCGATCAGGCGCGCCAGGTCGTCGCGGAGCAGGTCGAGCCGGTCGGCGCCGATCAGGTCGGCCCACCGGCTCTCCATGGCCGCCCACAGCTCCACCACCCGCTGGACGCAGGCCCACCCGCGCGGCGTCAGCGCGATCACCCGGCTGCGCCGGTCGGTCGGGTGTGGCCCGCGCTCGACGTAGCCGCGCCGCTGGAGCTCGTCCACCAACTGTACCGCTGCCTGTTTGGTCACCCCGAGGTGCTGCCCCAGGTCCACCGCGGTGGCCGCCGGGTGCAGCGAGAGGTACTGGAACGCGAACCCGTGCGCGGGCCGCACGTCGGCGAATCCCTGCGCCGCCAGGGATTCGTGCACCTGGTCCATGATCACCCGAAAGGCCATGGCCAGGAGCGCGGGCGTGTCCGCCACGGTTCCCCCTCGGTTCTGCGGTCAAGTCCCTTTACCTTATTTCGCGCGCCGATCCCGGCGCCACCGGGCCATACTGGCCGCATGGGCAAGACCTACGAACGCCTCGACGGCAGGCTCCGCGGGTTCATCGAGCGGCAGCCGCTGTTCTTCGTGGCCACCGCCCCGCTCGCCGGGGACGGCACGGTCAACCTCTCGCCGAAGGGGCGGGCCGGGTCGCTGGCCGTCCTCGACGAGCGGACCGTCGCCTATCTCGACTTCGGCGGCAGCGGCGCGGAAACCGTGGCGCACCTGCGGGAGAACGGCCGCATCACGCTCATGTGGTGCGCCTTCGACGGCCCGCCCGCCATCGTCCGCGTGCACGGCCGAGGCGAGCCGGTCTTCCGCGATGACCCGCGCTGGCCCGAGCTGATCCCGCGCTTCGCCGACGGCCAGGCCCCGGCGATCCGCGCCGTCATCGTGGTCACCGTCGAGCGGATCAGCGACACCTGCGGCTTCGCCGTCCCGCTCCTGGCCTACCAGGGCGAGCGCACCCTGCACGCCGACTACTTCGGCCGCAAGACCGACGAGGAGTTCGCCGCGTACTGCGCGGCCAAGCCGCACGTCGGCGCCAGCCTCGACGGCCTGCCCGCCCTCCCGCTTCCACTGCCCCCGCGCAGCGCTTAGCCCGCCCTACCGGGTGTCCTATTGGGACATCGGTCAGATCAGCCCTTCCCGCAAGGCGTAAGCCACCGCGTGCGAGCGGTTGCGGAGCTGGAACCGGTTGGTCACGTCGTGCAGGATGCTCTTGACGGTCCGCTGGGAGTAGCAGAGCTGGTCGGCTATCTCCTTTGTGGACAGACCGGACGCGACCAGCCGCAGCACCTCGGTCTCCCGGTTCGTGATGCCCGCCAGGTGCAGGCCGCGCGGCTCCAACACGTGCCGCTGCAACCGCGACACCCGGTTGAGCAGCCGCCCGAGCAGGTCCGGGGGCAGCGCGCCCTCCCCGGCGGACGCCGCCTTGACCAACCGCACCAGCACGTCCGGCGTCGTCTCCGACCGGCGCGCCACCGCGCACACGCCGCCCTCCACCGCGGTCATGATCTCGGTGTCCTCCAACTCGCCCGCCACCAGCACCACCCGGGCGAACCCGCGGCACTGCACCGCCTTGAGCAGCTGCCCGGCCCGCTCGTCGAACCGGTCGGCCACCACCAGCGCGACCGCGTCCGGCGTGGCGTCCTCATTCTCGATCAGCCACACCTCCGGCCGGGTGCGCAGCGCCATGTGCACCCCGTTCCGCAAAATCGGGTCCGTCGCCCGCACGATCACCGGTGTCCGACTCTGTTGTGCCATCGCTGTTTTCCTCTCGCCCCTGCACTGGTCCCCGGCCTGGTGCCACGGTGCCCGAAAGCGCGTCCCGAGCGCATGGGACCGGTGTCCCGTCATTGCCCGAGAGGGCGGCCATCGCCGCCCCTAGGCGCTAGCCCGCGTCGCCGAGCCCCGCCCGGCGCGCCCGGACGATCGCCTGGGCGCGGTCGGCCACGTGCAGCTTGGTGAAGATGCTCGACACGTGGTTGCGCACGGTCTTGGGACTCAGCGAGAGCCGGTTCGCGATCATCGGGTTGCTCACCCCGTCGGCGATCAGCGCCAGCACCTCCCGCTCGCGCGTGGTGAGTTCCGGGAACACCGGCGCGACCTCCCGCGGCCGCGGGGCGGTGAAGAACCCCAGCACCCGGGTGGCGATGTCCGGGCCGAAAATCGCCTCCCCGCGCCCGACCGCGTGCACCGCGCGCACGATCTCGTCCTGCCCCGACCCCTTCAGCAGGTATCCGCGCGCGCCGACGCGCATCGCCGCGAACACCGACTCGCTGTCGTTGAACATGGTCAGCACCAGCACCCCGGTCTGGGTCCGCTCGCCCACGATCGCGCGCGCCGCGTCGATCCCGGTCATGTCCGGCAGGTGCACGTCCATCACCACGACGTCGGGGGCCAGCGCCCGCGCCGCCGCGATCGCCTCCCGCCCGGTGGCCGCCTCGCCGACGAGTTCCACCGTCGGCTCCCCAGCCAGGACCGTGCACAGCCCGAACCGGAACAGCGGATGGTCGTCCACGACCAGCACTCTCGGGTGGTCGTGGCTCATCCGGCCACCGCACGCGGTCGGTGGCTCCACCGGGGAAGGCACTGTCTCCATGATCTGCTCCCACACTCACTCGTTCCGCGGCCCCGCGTGCGCTCTGCGTCGATGATTCGGTTGTCCCTCATAGGCACTCCTTCGGCAGCGGCAGGGTCGCCGACACCCGGGTCCCACCGTCGGCCTCGGCCTCGACGAGGCAGTCCCCGCCCAACTCGGCGGCCCGCTCGCGCATGGACGCCAGGCCCACCCCGCCGACCGTCCGGCGCGGCAGCCCCACCCCGTCGTCGACGACCTCGATGTGCAGGTCGTCGTCCACCCACAACCGGACCGCGCACGCGGTTGCCCGCGCGTGCCTGGTGACGTTGGTCAACGCCTCGCAGACAATCCGGTAGGCCGCGACATCGATTGACGCTGGAAGCCTCGGCAGAACCGTCGGCACTTCGAGCATGAACGTGACACCCTCGTCCGTCCCGTCCGGCCGCGCGGTGCGGCTGGCGAGCGCGCCCGCGTACTCCCGGATGGCCGGGACGAGCCCGATCTGGTCGAGCACCGGGGGCCGCAGACCGTGCGCGAGCCGCCGGATCTCGGTGATCGCGGTCTGCAACTCGTCGCGCAGCCGGGCCAGCAGCAACCCGGTCGCGCTGCCCGCGTCGACACCGCGCCTGCTCGCGTCCAAGCCGAGCGCGATCGCGGCCAGCGTCGGCCCGACGCCGTCGTGCAACTCGTGCAAAATGCGCCTGCGCTCCTCTTCCCTGGCCCGGACCAGCCGGTCGCGGCTGCGCCGCAGCTCCCGGGTGAGCCGCACGGTGTGCACCGCGGTGCCCGCGTGCCGCGCGACCTCGGCCAGCGCGGCCCGGTCGCGGCGGCGCAGCACCGCGCGCCCGCCGATGACCAGGGTGCCGACCCGCTCACCCTGGAACGTCAGCGGGAGGCGGTGGGTGTCCGCGGACGGCGTCCCCGTGCTCGCCGCGATCTCGCCGTGCCCCTTCACCTGGATCTCGATCGCCACGTACGGCAGCCGCAGCGCCGCGGCCACCGTCTCCACGATTCCCGGCAGCATCGCCTCCGGCGCGTGCGTGTTCTCCAGCCGCGAGGCCAGCGCGGACACCACCCGGTACGGGTCGTCGGCGTCCCCGAAGAAGCGCTTGTTCACCAGCTCCTGCAGCCGGTCCCGCAGCGGCTGCGCCAACGCCGCCACCCCGGCGGCGGCCACCGCCTGCTGCCACAGCGGATCGATCGGCGGGAACAGCAGCGACAGCCCGGCCACCGCCGCGACATAGGTCGCGACCACGCCGGCGCTCAGCGCGCCGTAGATCAGCGATCGGCTGATCACCACCTCGATGTCGAGCGCCCGGTGCCGCAGGATCGCCGCGGCCACCGCCACCGGCACCGGCAGGAACGCCAGCGCGTGGTAGCTCTCGGGCAGCAGGGGAGCCCCGGTCAGCCTGGTCGGCAGCGCCCAGACCGCCAGGTACACCGTGGCCCCCACGCCCAGCGCCGCCGCCAGCCACCGCAGCCGCCGCCGGGCCGTCGGATCGGCCGAGCGCCGGTACTTGCCGATCAGCACCGCGAGGATCACCAGCGGGTAGACGAACAGCGCGGGCACGGCGGGGGAGCCCAGCACCGCCAGCCTCTCCACCGGGTCGTTCAGCCACACCGCCCGCAGGCACCACAGCCCGTACAGCAGCGGCGCGCCGAGGTAGGCCAGCGCCACCCACCGCCGGTGCCCGCGCGCGTCGGACACCGCGGGAAAGGCCAGCGCGAAGTGCAGCATCGCCGACCACAGCAGCGCGAACGCGGCCTCACCCGCGAACCACCGCCAGAACTGGCCGCCCGCGACCAGGTCCAGCGCCTCCAGCGGGAAGAACGTCGCCCCGGTCGTCGTGACGGCGGTGATCCCGGCCGACAGCAGCGCCGCCCGCGCGGCGGGCTCGGTGGGGCGGAACCAGAAGATCACTATCGAAGTGCCGGTGAGCAGCCCGATCACCAGCAGCGTCGGCCAGCCCTGCGCGAGCTTTCCGAACAGCGGGTAAGCCCGTGCGGTCACGGTCACCTCGACGACCTCGCCGCCGCGCAGCACCCGGTAGACGAGGTCGTCGCCCACTTCGACCCGTTCGGTGCCGTTGATGGCGAGGACTTCGTCGCCGGTTCGCAGCGGACTGCCCGGCTCATGCGCGATCACGATCACCGCGGCCGGAGAGACGGCGCTGTCGCCGACGTTGACGGTCGTGCCGTCGCTCGGCGCCAGCGCCCGCGACAACAGACACCACCCGGCTACCCCGAGAAGTGCGAGCGTGAGCAGCAGGTACGCCGCGGACAGGCGCCGCGCGTCCGCCGAGGCACCGGACACCACCGGATCATCCCTCAGCGCGGGGGGCAAACCCAGGGGTATCGCCTGGTCGCCGACGCTGCGGACCCTCTAATGGGCTAGTGCTGTCTCACTGCGGGAAGTGGCCGCGGGCTGGGTTCGCTGACACGGAGTAGCAAGGGTGCTCTTGTGGCTGATTCGTGGGGACTGCTCGATGGGGTGGAGTGGTGGGTGCTGGTATGGATGTCTTCGGGCCGGGAGTGTCAGGACTTCGGGACCAGTTGGGTGCGGTCGGGGTCGCCATCGGTCGTGGTGGCGGGCTCTTCAGCGGCGGGGCTCTCCAACCGTCGGCTGACCTCGGTGACCTCAGGGACCTCGCCGGACTCGCCGGACTCCCCGGACTGCTTGCCGTTCGCCGGTTCTTCCTTGGTCGCTGTGCTGGTTGTGCTTGAAGATTCTTGGGCGTCGGTGTTCTCGGGCTTGCCGCTCGCGTCGGTGTTGGGTGTTGCCGTGCTGCTCACAGCGGACGATCCATTTCCGACTCCGGCCGCGACCACCGGTGGTGGGTTGTTCGGCGCGGGGGTGGCTGTCGGGAGTGGCCATGCGGTGTTCGCGGGGTAAGCGGTCGGATGGAAAGTGGGGGCCATGGGGGCGCGGAAGCCCATCGGCGGGGTGGCGGGTTCCACGCGGCGGTGCCTGCGCCAGATCCAGGTCGCCGCTGTGGCCGCGAAGGCGAGGACGGCGGCGATGATCACCAGGGTCAGGCCTGTCTCCGTGCGCACCGTCGTGCTGGTGCCCTCGAATGCCGGGCCGTGCAGGACCAGGTCGATGAAGCCGATCAGGTTGATTCCCAGTGCCGCGACGCTGCCCGCGAGCACCCCCGCGCCCAAGCCGCCGACTACCCGGATCACCGTCACCAGGCGGGGGTGAGCGCGCAGGGTCGCGACCAGCGCGAGCAGGCCCGCGACCGCGAGCAGGCCCGCGCCCACCGCCACCGGGATGCCGCTGTAGTCCGACAGCGGCCGCAGGAACGCGCCGAGATCCGCCGGGTCGGTGGTGGTGGTCGTCCACAGTGTCTGGTCGATCTCGAGTGGTTCGCCACCCTCCGGCGCGGGCATCGTCAGGTGGAAGGCCGGGCCGAACGATCCGGCCATGGCGAGCGCCGCCGCGCCCAGAAGGCCGACCGCTCCGGCCAAGCCGGACCACCACACCGGGGGTCGCGGGGGAGCCGGGTATCCGGCGGGAACAGGCGCGAAGGGGGGAGTCACGCGGTGCATCTTGGCAGTTCGCCGGGCATCGCCCCACTCGGCAGGAAAGTTAGCGAACGCGAACGTCACGTTCGGGTTCCGACGCCCTCATCTATGGGTGTGGCGGCCGACCCGAGCGAGGGCCGGGTCGGCTGTCGCCGAGCCGGGCACGCGCTTTCCGGTCCTGCGGCCTGGCGCGGGCCCGCAGGAGCGAAGGCCGCCTCCGCGACTGTCGCGGAGGCGGCCTTCGTGGACGGTCACCGGTTCGGCATGTACCGCTGCAGAATCGTGGCCTTCCACTCGTCCAGCAGGCGCCCGCGGCGCTCGGCGCCGCCGCCGATCATCGCGTCCAGCGCCAGACCGCGCACCAGGTTCACGCTCAGCAGGAGCATGGTCTCGATCTCGGTCTCCGACAGGTCCACCCCCGCCGACTCCCGGTAGAGCTCCAGGGTCGCGTGTCCCAGCGCCCGGTCCACCGGTTGCAGCGTCTCCCGCAACTCCGGGTCGGTCCGCGCGGCCACCCACAGCTCTACCGCCGCGGTGGACAGCGTCCCCGAGTACGCCTCCCACAACAGGTCGATGCCCTTGGTCACCCGTTCGCGGCCGGGCGGCAGCGCCGCCGAGGCCGAGGTGACCTCTCCGATCAGCCGGGCGAACAGGTGCTCCAGGGCCGCGGTCATCAGTTCGGCCTTGGTGGTGAAGTGGTGCTGCTGCGCGCCCCGGGAGACGCCCGCCCGCGCGCAGATCTCCTGCACGGTGGTCCGCCCGTAGCCCAGTTCGACCAGGCAGTCGATGGTGGCGTCGAGCAGCGCTTCGCGAGTCTGCTCGCTGCGCTCCTGCTGTGTGCGATGCCTGCGCACCGTCGGCGACACCACGATGACCTCCCCGGGGACCGAGTCTGCTGGCACTTTACGGACAGTCTGGCGGGCATGTACCTTCCTAGTTGAACTTACATTCCGTCTCGATTGTTTCCCAGTCATAGGAGGTCGGGGTCGTGACCCTCACCCAGCGTTCACCCTGGATGGACGAAGACCTGGACGCGTTCCGCGACCTCGCGCGCACCTTCTGCGAGAAGGAACTGTCCCCGCACACCGAGCGCTGGATCGAGAACAAGCAGGTCGACCGCGAGCTGTGGCACAAGGCGGGCGAGGTCGGGCTGCTGTGCCTGTCGATCCCCGAGGAGTACGGCGGCGGCGGTGGCACCTTCGCCCACGAGACCGTCCTCATCGAGGAGCAGGCCCGCGCGGGCGACGGCGGCTGGGGCGTCGCCCTGCACAACGGGATCGTCGCGCACTACGTCCTCGCCTACGGCACCGAGGAGCAGAAGCACGCCTGGCTGCCCAAGCTCGCCTCCGGCGAGTGGGTCGGCGCGATCGCGATGACCGAGCCCGGCACCGGCTCGGACCTGCAGAACATCAAGACCCGGGCGATCCGCGACGGCGACGAGTACGTGGTCAACGGCTCGAAGACCTTCATCACCAACGGCGGCCAGTGCGACTTCGTGATCGTCGTGGCCAAGACCGACCCGACCAAGGGCGCCGAGGGCACCTCGCTGATCATCGTGGAGTCCGAGCGGGCGGGCTTCCGGCGCGGCCGCGTCCTGGACAAGATCGGCCTCAAGGCCCAGGACACCGCCGAGCTGTTCTTCGACGACGTCCGCGTTCCCGCAGCCAACCTGCTCGGCTCGGCCGAGGGCCAGGGCTTCGTCCAGCTCATGCAGCAGCTTCCGCAGGAGCGCCTGATCATCGGCGTCACCTCGGTGATCGCGATGGAGCTCGCCCTGCGCGAGACGCTGCGCTACACCAAGGAGCGCGAGGCGTTCGGCCGCCCGGTGTTCTCCTTCCAGAACACCAAGTTCACCCTCGCCGAGGTCGCCACCGAGGCCAGGGTCGCCCGGGTGTTCCTGGACGACTGCATCGCCAAGCACCTGCGCGGCGAACTCGACATCCCCACCGTCGCGATGCTCAAGTGGTGGACCAGCGACCGCGCCATGAAGGCCATCGACGAGTGCCTGCAGCTGTTCGGCGGCTACGGCTACATGAGCGAGTACCCGATCGCCCGCATGTTCACCGACCAGCGGGTTCAGCGGATCTACGGCGGGACCAACGAGATCATGAAGGAAATCATCTCCCGCACGCTCTGAACAGCCTGCTCAACCCGAGAGGAACACCTATGGGCACCGGACCGCTCGCTGGTCTGAAGGTCGTGGAGCTCGCCGGGCTCGCCCCGGCCCCGTTCGCCTGCACCGTGCTGGCCGACCTCGGCGCCGACGTGGTCCGGGTCGACCGCGCCCGGCCCGGCTTCGACGTGCTGACCTTCCCGAACGACCCGCTGACCAGGGGGCGGCGCTGGATCGGCGTCGACGTCAAGTCCCCAGCAGGGCTCGACCTGGTGCTGCGGCTGGCCGACACAGCCGACGTCCTGGTCGAGGGCTTCCGGCCGGGCGTCGCCGAGCGCATGGGCCTGGGCCCGGACGCCCTGCTGGCCCGCAACCCCCGCCTGGTCTACGGCCGCATCACCGGCTGGGGGCAGGACGGCCCGCTCGCCCCGGCCGCGGGCCACGACATCAACTACATCGCCATCGCGGGCGCGCTCGACCCCATCGGGCAGGCGGGCCACAAGCCGACCGTGCCGCTCAACCTGCTCGGCGACTTCGGCGGCGGCGGGCTCATGCTGGCCATGGGGGTGCTGGCCGCGGTGATCGAGCGGCAGTCCTCCGGCAAGGGCCAGGTGGTCGACGCGTCGATGGTCGAGGGCGCCGCGCTGCTGACCACGAGCCTGCACGGGCTCAAGAACCTCGGCCTGTGGAACAACCCGCGCGGGGAGAACCTGCTCGACGGCGGCGCGCCGTTCTACGACACCTACGAGACCGCTGACGGCAAGCACGTGGCCGTCGGCGCGATCGAGGCCCGCTTCTTCGGCGAACTGGTCAAGGTCCTCGGGCTGGACCCGGCCGAGGTGCCCGACCACATGAACCCGGAGAACTGGCCCGCCCTGCGCGACCTGCTGACCAGGACGATCAAGACCCGGACCCGGGACGAGTGGGCGAAACTGGCCGAGGGCACCGACTCGTGCCTGTCCCCGGTCCTCACCCCGGACGAGGCGACGGCGCACCCGCACAACGTGGCCCGGGGCACGTTCGTGGAGATCGGCGGGGAGCGGCAGCCCGCGCCCGCCCCGAAGTTCAGCCGAACCGCCCCCGGCGTCCCGACCGCGCCGAGCGCGGCCAGGGCGGACACCACCGAGGTCCTGGCCGAGTTGGGGCTCAGCGCCGCCGAGATCGACCGCCTGCGCGCCGACGCCGTCATCGCCTGACCCTGCTGCCGCTGACCCTGCTGCCGCTGGTCTGGCTGTCGCTGGTCTGGTCTGGCTGTTGCTGGCCTGGCTGTCGATGGTCTGGCTGTTATTTGGCCCGGCGAGGCTGATTCGGCCGTCGGCGACTTCGCTTGCCCCCGAGACAGGCTATGGGGGCGCTTGTGGCATCCCCATAGCCTTGTCAGCTCGCGTCGCGGCCATCAGGCGCGCGGCGTGCCGCGGCGGGCCTGCCTGCTGGGCAGGCGCGCCTGCCCCCGAGGGCGTCGCGCCGTGGGAGATCCCTCCACCGGTGCCGTGGTCAGTTGTATAACGCCAACGGGTCCAGGGGTGTCCATCCTGGGCCGGCTGCTCAAAGGTGACACGTTTTTTGGGACGGCCGGGTCGCTCCGCGGGCAGGTGAACGCCCTCACCCGTCCGCGACGGGGGCGAGCGTGTGTCCCCTACGTGATCGATTGGGTAGACCCGTAGAGTGATCCACAACGCCATTGGGGTCGCCACGGGGAACATTTTCACTCTCGGTGCGTCCTAGTGCGTGAAAGAGACGCCTCCCCTGGTCGAGATGGGGGATCATGGCGCGTGATGGGGCCCGCGGAGCAGCGGCGGCGCGGGCGGAGTGGACGGAGCGGGCTGATGAACGCGAAGAAGGTCGCGATCCTCGTGGCGGTCGCCTTGGTGCTGTTCTATGTGATCACTCAGCCGACCCAGGCCGCGGAGGCCGTGCAGGGTCTGCTCGGCGCGCTGCGGGACGGTGCTGAGGCCATCATCACTTTCCTCAAGAACCTCTTCGCGTAGGCCGATACCTCTACTGACGGGTAAGTGCCAGTGCGGTGGCGGAGCTCTGCCACGCGGGCGATCACACTCGGTGATGATCTTGTGTTTGGGGAAGATCCAAATTGGACCGTCCGGGTGGATCTCGCGTTCTGGAGGCCCGTTCGGCGAACTGATCCGTTTTGGGTCTGGCGATCTGTCGGTCCCTGCCCCTACGGTTTCAGCCATCGAGTGATCATGAGACCTCCAGGAGGCAGAATGCTCGACGACCCCGGGGTCGACGCCCTGGTCCGCCAGTGGACCGCTGAGCGCTCGCAGGACGCCGACGCTGATGAGGCGGCGCGGATCGCGTCGGAATGGCTTGCCGACGCCCCTGTCGTCGCGTCGCCGGGCATTCCCGGCCAACGCGCACGCGCAGGTTCGTCCCGCTGGGCGACGGTCGAGGCCGCCGACCCGCGCTACATCTCGGCGATGCGCAAGCGGTTGCCCGAGGTGCCCCACGAGCTTCTCGCCGCAGCGGCGGGCTGGTGGCAGATGGTCGGCGGCGTGGCCGAGGCCGAGGAGTGGTGGGACGCGGGCATGAGCCCGCTGGACCAGCGCGCCCTCGACTACCGCGCGGCCGGTCTCGCGCCGTCGGACCTCGCGCGCAGGCTCGGTCCCCTCACCGTGCTCGAACACCTGCGCCGCGGCAGCGCGCCCGCCTGGTGCGTGGCCCGGTTGCAGCGCCAGCGCCGCGACGGGGCGGCCTGATCGTCTCGCCCGAGGTGGCGTTCGCCACCTCGCGTTACGCCGCTGTGCTCTTGTCGTTGATGCTGTCGTCGACCGGTGCGTGCTCGCGCCCCGGTGGCGACTGAGGACTGGAGCGCGGTGGCGGACACGAACTCCCCGGCGGTCCGGCGCGGGGGCGTCCTGATCAGGCTGTCGATCGTGGCCGTGACCCTGGTCGTCGCCGCCGTCGCGGTGTGGCTGGTCCAGGTGGCGGTCGCGCCTCGGCCGAGTCCGGCGAGCGCGGAGATCCCTTCGCTGGAGATCCCGGCCGCGCTCGTCGAGCCGAACTCGGTGGCGCCCGTCCAGGTGGGGCCGGGGCCCGCCGCACCCGAACCGCAGGCCGGGCAGAACGGCACGGACCCGCTGCGCGCGTGGGCGGAACGGCTGGCCGGTCCCACCCAGATCCCGGTGCGGGCGCTCATGGCGTACGGCAACGCGGAACTGGCGGTCCGGGCGATGTCACCAGGGTGCAGGCTGTCGTGGGCGACGCTCGCGGGAATCGGCCGCATCGAGTCCGACCACGGCCGCTACGGCGGCGCCACCCTCGGCGCGGACGGCCGTCCGTCCACGCCGATCATCGGCGTCCCGCTCGACGGGTCCGCTGGCGTGAAGGCGATCTCCGACACCGACGGCGGCCAGTTCGACGGCGACGCCGCGGTGGACCGCGCGGTCGGCCCGATGCAGTTCATCCCGTCGACCTGGAAGCGCTGGGGCGCGGACGCGAACCTCGACGGCAGAGGCGATCCGCAGCAGATCGACGACGCCGCGCTGGCCGCGGGCCGCTACCTGTGCGCCAACGGCCGCGACCTGGGCACCCCGACCGGCTGGTGGCAGGGTGTCTTCTCATACAACAACTCCGTGCCCTACGGCCAGAAGGTCTTCGGCCTGGCCGACGGCTACGCCCGCACCTCAGCGGCGGCCCGTTAGACCACATCGGACCTACGCCTAATTGCCTACGCCACTTCGCCGTACGGCCATTGCCGTGCACATGGCGGGCCACCACGGTGAAGCGGGACGATAGCCAGGCGAGGTCCAAGTACTCAGCCTGCCTGCGAATGCAGGCGGTACTGACGTTCTCGGCAGGGCGCGCGGCCAAGCCCGGATAGGCAGCAAGCGCGGTACGGATGGCCTGGACTTCGCTGGCATCGACGCACTGTTCGGCGCGCTCGGCCTGAGCAGCGTCGGTCAGCACAGCCGGGTCGACTGTCGTTAGCTCCTGGCAGCCCGGTTGCGCGCGTCTCGTGTGGTCTTCACCGCGATGGCCACGGAAACGACCGCGAGTGCCAAGAGAGCGAAGACGATCGGATTAACGTAGGGGGGAACCAGATCGTATTCCGCGTTGCACTTCCGGCTGATCGGAACGAACGTCAGCCCGCCGTGCTGTTCGTCGTAGTCACGCTCGCGGACGATCGTGCAGTGCTCCTCCACGTCGAGGGCGAAGGTGTGCCACAGCCCCCACGCGTACATCACCGCGGCTCCGCCCACCGACCACATCGCGCGTGGCACCCACCGTGCCGCTGCCGCGGGGACTCTGCCGCCGATGATCATCCACAGGAGAAACCCCATCGCGATCAGCATCAGAGGCGACAGGACGAACAGCACTACGACCACAGAGCTCATCGCCCTTTCGCGTTCAGCGCCCCGCAGCGCGGCGCGTGTTCTCCTGACCTGGCAGGTCCAGTAAGAGGTCCGCGTACCCCTGCGGGAACGGGTCCAGCTTCTCGGCAGGCAGCGACCCCGGTGGGAACGAGTCCCCGAGAACTGCCAGGCGCAGGGTGTTCAGGACCGGGTCCAGTTCGGGGCCGCCGCTGACCAGCATGGTCTTGGCCGTCGCGACGGCGTCGGCCGCCCTGCCGTTGTGCCGGACGGTGAAGAAATCGCCGAACCTGCGCAGGTGTCGGGTGCCGCCGATATGATCGCGGATCGCCTGGTTGATCTGGACGCCGCCGCGCACCTGCCTGCCGATCAGGAGGGTGTCGACGTCCTCGATGAAGTCCGACAGCGAGAACGACGAGGTGACGTTGATCTTCGCCAGGCGCTCACGGCAGAACACCAGACCGGAGGCGAACTCGTCTCCGTTGTCGGGCCACTCGGCGTAGAACGAGCACCAGTCGCCGCCCCGTCCGCCGAAGTCGCCGCGGTTGACCGAGGTGCCCACCCCGTGGTTCTTGACGAACATGGCGTGGGCGCTGGTGCCGAAGTGGTCGACGTTGATTCGCACACCCCACGACGGGTCGATGTAGGAGCGCACTCTGCTGTTCCGGTGACGGGCCTCGGCGTAGTTGATCCAGTCCGTGGAGACGTTGCCGAGCAGCTGGTCCCAGCCCGATCCGGTGCCGTTGTACCTCGGGTGGCGCAGGTACTGCATGACCAGGTCGTTCGGATTCCCGTTGTTGTAGGCCACCGCGGTGGAGTAGAGCGCGTCGATGTAGTCCAGGTATGCGTCTACCGGGGACGCGGTGCCGCCGACTCCGTCCTTGCCCACGCCGGGTTCGAGGTCGGATCGGTGAACGACCCGATCGAGGTCGAACGAGTCCGAGCCGGAGGTGAACCGGAACTCCTTGATCTGGGTGTACACCCAGTTCGCAGGCATGGCGAAGCCGTCATCGGGATGCTGGCCGCGTTGTGGGCGGTGCTCGGACAGAGGCGGAAGGCCGCGTGGATCGTTCCGCAGCGTTCGCTCACCACCGAGCTTGTCAGGTCCTTGACGAAGTGGAAATCGTTGGGGTTGCGGATCGAGGTGCTCTCCGGGGAGCCCGCGGTCGACGAGAACAAGGCGCGGCTCGCCGATGTCTGGGTGGCGACCACCGAGAAGTTCGAGGCCATATCGTGCGCCACGTCGCTGCGCTCGGCGCTCGACCGGGTCGGTGTCCTTGTGGTGGATGAGATTCATCTGCTCGGGGACACCAACCGCGGTGCCACGCTGGAGGCGTTGCTGACCCGAGTGCGTGGGCCGGAGTCCCCGGTTCGCGTCGTGGGATTGTCGGCGACCGCGGCCAACGCGGACGAGGTGGCGCACTGGCTTGGCGCGAAGCACGTGCGCACCGTGTGGCGGCCGACCCGTTTGACCTGGCAGTTGCCCGCTGTGGTCGCCTCCGGGAACGATTGGCGCACCAAGGAGACCGTCCGGTCCCGGTTGGCCGCTCGCATCACCAAGACCGTCGTCGACGACGGTGGCGCGGTCCTGGTCTTCTGCGGCAGCAAACGCTGGGCCGATCGGGTGAACGGCCATTGGTTCAGGCGACAAGGTATGAAGGCTGCTGAAGATTGTTCGGCAGCGTGGGACAGTGGTTGTCCGGTTTCGGAGAGGGTGAGTCTGTGGATGGTCGTCGGTGGGGGTTCGAGGAGGCCGACGAGGCCGATGTCGAGGATCTTGCGCGAGCGGCGGCGGAGCCCGTGGAAGACGCTGAGACGGTCGCGGGTCGTGATCCCGAAGAGTGCGTGACTGTTGTTGTGGATTTGGAAGGGGCAGTTCGTGCGGTCTCGCTTGCTGTGGACTGGCGCAGGAAAATTGATCCTCGCCGTTTGCACGTCAACGTCCAGACGGCAGTGAACGCCGCCGCGGTCCAGGCCATGTCTCGGAAAATGGATGATGGCGTTCTGCAAGGGGTGGCGCAACGGTCAACTGGCGGTACGAGCGGTTCATTGGACGAGACACCGATCTCGGTCGGTGATGCGCAGCGACTGTTGGACGCCGCGTTCGCCGACCTCGAACAGTTCTCCCGGAGGCTGGAGGCGGTCGCGGGCCATACCGTTTCGCTTGACAGCGCGGGTGGTCATGTGTCTGGTGCCGCGCGTCGTGGGCAGGTCGTGCAGTTGAGCATCGACACGAACTGGGCTACGGCGGCCCGTGACTCAGAGATCGAGAGCGAGTTGCTTGAGGTTCTTCGTCGGCTTCAAGACGACAGTTCGGCAAGCGAGTTCTCGAGCGGGCCGAGCAGTTCGGCCATTGACGAGGTGAACGCGTTGTTGGGTGATCCGCAGCGGCTGTTGCGCAGGCTCGGCCTGTGATTTCGACTGGAGAGAGACATGACTGGTACTGATGTCGGCCTCGAAGCGTTGCGGAGCGACGCGAACAAATGGGCCACGGCGGGCAACACAACGTCGGCCCCTGCGGGTGTGATAGCCGAACTGGCACTCGGTGGCGCGGACATGTCGATGTGGGCGGTGGATTGCGGGCTCGACCGGACGTATGACGAGTTGCGCACGACCCTGCAGACGCAATTGAGTCGAGCGGCGGAGAATTTCCACGCGATAGCCGCGACCTTGCGGCAGACCGCGGAGACCTACGAGCGCGAAGAGCAAGCGAACGCCCAGAATCTCAAGCAGACCTACTGATCGGAGGCGGTGACCAAGTGAACGCGATCGTTCAGGAGACCTCCGACAAGGCAAGGGAAATCGAGCTCAAGTCCAACGAATTTTGGGATGCGGTCAACGATGTGTTGAGCTGGGTGCCGGAACCGCTCAGGTGGATCATCGAGCCCATTCGAGTGGGGATGGCCGAACTCGGGCAGAAGATGCGGGAGTTCTGGGACAGGGTCAAGCAACTGTTCGAGCAACCGGGGAACGCCGACCGCCTCAAGCAGGTCGGTGAGCAGTGGACCACCCTGGTCGGCGACATCTGCAAGGACATCGCCGAGACCATCAGCCTCGACAAGATGCGTACCAACATCGAGTGGCAGGGGCCCGCTGCGGAGTCCTACAAGGCGCAAGTTCCGCCGCAAAGCGAGGGACTCACCACCATCAAGGACATTGCGGGTCAAGTCCGGACATCGCTCGACAATCTGGCCAACTCCATTGACAGCTTCTGGCTCGCCATCAAGTTCGCCTTCGCGGGCTTCGCTATCGCCATCATCGCCGCGATCGCCGCGGCGTGCACCGTTGTCGGAATTCCTGCCGCCATCGGCATCATCATCGCGGCTGTGGCTGCCGCGCTCGGACTCGTCACCGCTGCGGTGATGGCGCTCGAATCGCATGTCAACACGATCGAGAACGAACAGACTGCGATTCGGCAGCGGGTGACCGATCTAGCCGACGGGTGGACCATGACCGACACCGCCGCCTTGTCGGACGCGTCAGCGAAGGACGGCGATCCATCGGATTGGCGGTCCAACCGGTGACGTTTGTCCCCATCCCGGTCAGCCCCGAACCCACCCCCCTGTATGTTCGGATCACAGCCCAGCACGAACGCAGCCTTCGTAGAAGATCGACGTGGGCAGGGATATCGCAGATCGTCGTGTGCCTGGGTGTGGGTGTTGCGTTGGTCCTGATTAAGCCCAACGGGTTCAGCGCCGTAACAGGTGGCCTCGTGGTGTTCTCCGGGCTGCTGAGCGGGATCGCGACGTGCGGAGCTCGCACCTACCTCGCGGGCACGTTGCTCAACGCCACGGGCGCGGCGGTCCTCAGGCGGCTGATGATCGCACTGTGCTCATGTACCAGCGTACTTGCCGCTTTCACCGCAGTTCCCGTTGTCGCAGGCGTGGACCATCGAGCAACTGGAGTAGTCGCCGTTGTCTCGGTTGCCCTCGCCTGTCTTGCGGTTTCCGGCATGGTTCTCGTCGCGCCGCTACTCAAACCTGGAGGCCGTTGATTCATCGGCTAACTCAGCATCCGCTCCTCCACAAGTCCGCTGTTGCCGGGTTCGAGTCGAATCGTGGCTGTGCGAGGCTGACTAGGGGTTGCCTAGATCGACCAGTGTCAGCGTGACCCAGCCTGGCCAAGGTCGGTCCGGACTGACTCATGCCGTTGTCGCCATATTCGGCATCGCTCGACGTAGGAGTCAAGTTCGTGTTCGGCGAAGTGCTTCGCGTCCCAGTCCTGAGGCAGCACGCCGACAAAGCTGTGGCACACATATGCCCAACCGCTGCGATTGTTATCGAGAGACAAGCAGTGAAGCTGGTATATTTCGTTCTCAAAAGCGTCCAACACATGCCACTCTTGGGTAGTCAGTCCCAGGAGCAGGATGCCGTTGGCCGTTCCCGGGGCGGGCACGAGTGCCGGGTAGACGTAATCGGCCAGCGCCGCCACCCGCCACCCTTGGGCCTGGGCGGGTGCGTTGGCCGGGACACGGTCGAGCAATGCCAGAAGAACCTCAGGGAAGCGTAGGCTCCCGTAGACGAACAGTGGTTCCTGGTCCTCCGATAGTTGGCCCAGTCGGCCACTTGGCTTCGAGGTCGGCCGGGCTAAGCGGGTCGCGGTATGCGTCATGAAGAACCTCCTGTGCCACAGTACCCGGCACCTCAGCCAAGGCGACAAACCAGTCCAGACCTGCCGGGTACGCCCACAGGTAAGAACGCAGGAGGGAGTCAGCGCCGCAATCCGCGAGGTGGTCGGCGATTTCCTGCTCGGTCCAGAATGGCACTCTTTCTTTCGCGTGGGCCGCACATTCTGCCGCGCTTGTTCCATTGTTGATGGCCAGATGTAGTTCGGCTCGCACGAGTTGAAGATAGTGGTCGAGCCGCACGCGAGTGGCCAGTGCCAGGTCGTCCGCGTTGACAAACAACGGCAGAGCCTGGGCAAGTCCTTCCAAGAGAACTTGGTGCGGTGCGAATACCGACAGCAGTCGAACCCAGGGCACGCTTTCGTGGGCGCACCGCGCCGCCAAATTGGCGTATTGCAATCCGTGGCCGAGTATCTCGTGTAGCGCGAATTGGCGGGCGCGCACCCGGGTGAATCGTGCCCGGCGTAGGTTGATTCTCAAGCGTATGTCCTGTCCAGCGCCGTCCAGCCAGTACGCCCAGTAAGCGTCGACTGCGACCGTCTCAACGCGCAGCCTGAAGTCGGCAGTCGCTCCAGTGGCCTGTCGCACCAACGGCTCCAGTTCGTCGGCGGCCTGCCGGATCGCCTGCGGCGCCTCTTCCGCTTCTAGCGGGCCTTCCATGGCTTCGAGTTCTTTGTTGGTGTCACGGTGCCAGCCGATACCCAGTTCGGCGATGTGTGTGCGCGCTTGTTCGCCGCGAGTTTCGACGTGGTTCGCAGGCCACCCGGAAAATCCGCACCCCTGCGTTGCCCTGAGCTAGTTGCCCAGCGGCCACCGCTCTCCCAGAAGGGCGCGGAGATAAGCCAGATCGGCGCCGAGACGTTGACCAAGCCATGAGTCAGGCGAAGTCTCGTGCTGTAGGTCTACAAGTTGGCTGTGTACCCAGAGACGGTCACGAGCCGCCGGAACCTCATGTTCGACGGGATGGCAGTCGAAGTCGATTATGGCAGGATTGCCGCAGCTCAGTTCGTATGCGTTCCAGGAACGGAGTACCTGTTCGATCTGGTCACGCAGAACCACGGTCAACCTCCCAGCGGAGTGTGATCACCTGATTCGGGTGCAGCAGTTCTCGACGTAGAGTGAGCGTCACGTCACCTTCGGAATCTTCCCAGTCCAGCGCTTCCGTTGCCGAGTTCTGTGAGCCGTCCGGGTGTTCTTCCAGCGTGACACAGCTCACGAGTTGCCGGGCGCCGCGATGCCGGAGTCTGATGGAGAACTGTCGTGTGTATCGCATAGCAGTCTGCTGCCAGTGGTGATCGCTGATGAACCGACCGCCTTCGCATGTGTACCCGACAACAGCCGATTCGCCTGGTTGTATGGCAGGTGAGGGCGAGCAGGCGAACTTGGCCAGGTTGTTGGTGTCGTGTACCCGGGCTATGGCGACTCGACGTTTCCCTTCTTGCAGTGGGCGAATACGCAATATTCCTTCGGTATGCTCGAACCACAACTCGCGGCTAAGTCGGGAGACTGGGCGGGGGTCGTGGTTGAACAATTCGTGCCGCCCGGTTAAGGTCGCATTGCCCGCCTCGTCGATATCGACGAGAAGCTGCACGGTCAGTTCGATCACGGCATTTGTCTGTTTGGCGAGATGCTCCCATCTCTGTTCTATTTCTGTTATTGGGGGCCGTGCTTTCGGGAAAAGCGTAGGATGCGCTGGAAGTGTTGGTGGTGGATCTGTTTGCAAGTGAGTTCTCAAGTTCGTCTGGTGACAAGCGGAGAAGTTTGGCCAACTTGGGCCGCAAGTAGGGCAAGGGTTCGTTGCGGCCTTGCTCCCACCGGAAGATGGTGCCACGGTCCACACGCATCGCCTCGGCCAACGTCTCTTGGGTGTAGCCCGCCGCCTTGCGCGCGCGAGCCAGGCGGGTCCGCTTCTGCACCGTGTTCTTCCCTCCATCGGGTGACAGTCTGCATCAGGCGCGTTACTGCTGGTCAAGGCTAGCAGTGCCTATCTTCGCCGCCAACAGACCAGATTCCGTGCTCTGTGTCCGCTCGCGGGCACGGACCACGCTCACGAGAGACACCCAGCGCTGGAGCAGCCAGCGTCCGGTCTCTGCCCCAGGTATGTGGCGTAATGGCCCGTTCGGGCGCTGGGTGTCGTCTTCCCGTTGCCGTGTTTGGGAGTTGACCGATGGCTTATGTCCTGATCACCGAAGCCAGTGCCGTGTCTCGGTTTCCGGAGTTGCGTGACCTGTTGGCGGCGGGGGAGGGCAGATGGAGGTTTCACCTGCTCAGTGAGAACGACGACTCGTTTGGTGTGGCGGCCAGTCGCCGTCACACGACGCACACCGATGGGGTCTTCGTCCTCGGCCGAGGTCAGGTGCTCGGAATGCGGGTCGTGCTTGATGCGGGAGGCGGCATCGGGTGGATGAAGCATGGTGCCGACATCGTTGGCATTGCTCGGGAGTTGGTGAAGCTGTCCGCGCCAGGTGAGCCGTGGGCGCCAGATGTGTTGCTTCCGGTGGACGCGTTGCTGACTGACCCGAGTGGCAACCGCATTCGCCCGGTGGGGCCTGTGCTGGGAGGTGCGGTGTGAGTGATGTCGGTTCGGTCGCTGATCGGGGCGGGATGGTGGTTCCGTATGTCACCACGTGGAGTGGGGAGGACTGGGTGAGGTTTCCCCGTGTCGTGGAGCGGCGCGGTGGAATGGGGATCGGCTATGCCGATGAGATCCTGGCTGATCGGGACAGCAAGGGCGTTCTCTGGGATCGGGTGACGGGCAAGCGCGGGCAGGGCAGGCCGGAGTTCGCGAAGGTGCATCCGTTGCGGCAGCGGCGTGGCGATGCGCAGGCTGCTGTGTCAGGTGTGCGGGGCAGCGGCTGATCACACTGGCGACGGTGTGCTGTGGCTGCTGCGGGACAAGGGCGAACGATGGCCGGAGGACATGCTGGTCAGCGAGCCGCCGATCTGCCTGCCGTGTGTGCACCTGGCTGTGCGGGCCTGCCCCGCGTTGCGGAAGGGACACATCCTTCTGCGGGCGAAGTCGTTCGAGCTCTACGGGGTCGACGGACTTCGCTATCGAGCGGCGAACCCGTATCCGGTGCCCATTGACCACCACATCGTGGCCTTTACCGACCCCGTTATCCGCTGGACCCTCGCGTCCAAACTGGTTCGTGAAGTGGCTGACTTCTCGGTTCTCAGCCTGTGACAGTCGATGCGACGCCAATCGGGCCGGTCAGGGGCCGACGATTACCGCGCGGTCGCGGATGCGGTCCCAGGTGTGGACTGGGAGGTCGGTCAGGACCAGTAGTTCATCGATGTTGGTGAAGGTTCCTCGGGCGGCGGCGATGCGGTCGGATTCCTCCGCCGTGAGGCCGCAGACTTCGGCGATGACGGGGGCAGGTGCGGTGGCCAGGTCCACTAGGCCGCCGTCGTCGTAGGTGGTGTCGAGGTCCGGGCGGCCGATGTGGAGTTCTCGGGCCATCAGGGGGTCGGTCTCGACGAGGTGCCTGGCCTGGGCGCGGCGGGTGCGGGCGGCCAGGACCTGCGCGATGGCCGGGTCGACGGGGGCAGGCGGCGGGATGGTCGGGTAGTTGGCCCTGGACAGGCCGTAAGCCTCGCGGCGCAGGGAACCGAGTTGGGCGCACGCGGCGACCAGCATCGACAGCAGGGTCAGGATCACCGCCGCGTCCAGCGGGGTCGTGGGGGCGTCCGGTTTCGAACCCTGCACCATGGCGTAACCGAAGACCAGCGCGTCGAGCACCCCGTACACCGCGGCCAGCGCCCAGACCGACCGGCGTCGCAGCCGCACCGCGGCGTGGACGAACGGCACAGCGGCGAGTATCCCCAGGGAGGCGATGACCACCGCGAAGTACCACAGCGAACCGAGTCTGCGGATGACGGGCACGGTCACAGCGGATCTCCTTGGCGGTGGTCGGACGTCACCGGCGACATCGGCCACGGCTCACGCACGTTACGGGACCGTCGCGCTCAGCCGTCGCGGTGGGAACCCCGGTCACGGCGACTCCGCAGGGTGACGGGGGTCTCTCAGGGGTGCGGGGCTAGCATCGGGGCGTGGCCGATTTGTCTCGTGCTGGGCGCAAGGTGCTCGTCATCGCGGTGTGTGCGGTGTCGTTGGCCGTGTGCTGCGGGCTGGCCTGGTGGCAGTGGCAGCGGTTCGAGTCGGCCAATGGGACGTTTCAGAACCTTGGCTATGTTCTGCAGTGGCCGTTGTTCGGGGTGGCGCCTGCCTACATGTTCTGGCGGATGCGCAGGCTGCGGGACCGTGAGGCCGCCAAGCCGCCGCAACCCTCCGGGGCCGCGGGCGAGTCCGAGCCCGACGACGAGTTGGCCGCCTACAACCGCTACCTTGCCCGCCTTGACGCTGACCAGGAGACCCGATGAGCAGGCCTGCGAGCGGATCATTGACACAGCGCGCCCGCGAGTGGGCCGCCGAGCGTGTGAGGTAGACCGATGAGCATGACCGACGAGGAGAACCCGGCCCAGGCGGTCGCCGCCAAGGGGGTTCGCGGTGCGCTCGCCCGGTTTCGGGTGCTCGCCTACATCGTGGGTGTGGGGCTGCTCGCCCTGGTGGTGGCGATGGTCGTCAAGTACGGCTTCGACAACGCGACCCCGGTGGCGATCGTGGGACCGGCGCACGGCTTCCTCTATGCCGTCTACCTGCTGGTCGCGTTCGACTTGGCGCTCAAGGCGCGGTGGTCGGTGAAGGGGACGCTGCTGGTGCTGGTGGCGGGCATGATCCCGTTCGTGTCGTTCGTGGTGGAGCGGAAGGTCACGCACAAGGTTCGGGCGGGCGAGAAGCTCTGACGGCCTCGGCCATCTCGGTCTGACCGTCGGCGGTCAAGCCTGCTACCACGCCAAGAGCGTCCGCGGCAGAGCGGTTCTGGCCGGCCTTGGCCTCGATCCGGCTGATGACCAGTGCGACGCCGCCGATGGCGCGCGGCTGCCCCCGGGCGAACCGCTCGGGCGCGTCGTCCACCGACCACGGGGCCTGCCTGCCCGCCTCGTGCTTCTCGGTCAGCTTGCGGACCAGCGCGGCCAGCCAGTCCACGACCCGGCCGTGCTCGGCCTTGGCCGCGTGCCAGGACGGGGAGGCGCCACTGGTCGTTGGCGCGCGCGACGTGCCCGAGCGGCGAGCCGCCGTCGTGGACGAACGGCAGCGGGGTCGCGGCAGACCTGACGACGTCGCCGTCACCAGGTCTGCCGCGCCGTGATTGGCCAGCAGGCCGCTGACCAGGGAGTCGTCCGCGGCGAAGTGCGCGGGCGGGTGCGTCAGAGCGACCGGCGCACCGTGTACGGCGGGACCGTGCAGCCGCGCAGCGCGTCCGCGTCGATCGTCGACGGCCGGTACGGCAGGGTCTCCAGCCGCGCGATCATCCGCTCCAGAGGGTCCGGAACAGACTCCGCGAGACCGAACAGGAACGCCCACTCGTGCTCGTCGGAGCCGTAGTACACCGTCGTGCCGAACACCTCGTGGAACCGCCGCCACGACCGCAGCAGCGTCTCGTTGCGCCACATCGTCTGGCAGCCCGCCTGGCACACCACGACCCCGCCGTCGGCGAGGACCGACTCGCAGCGGGTGAGGAACTCCTCCTCGTAGAGCCGGTTGTGCTGGGCGAACTCGGGCCGCTCGTCGGGCAGGTCGACCAGGACGATGTCGTAGGTGTCGGTCGTCTCGGCCAGGAACCGCCACCCGTCCGCGTAGTGCACCCGCACCGGGCCGTCACCGGCGACGGCCGCGGAAAGCTCCTCGGGCGTGTACCCGTAGGGCAGGTGCTCGGCGCACAGCTCGACGGCCCGCTGGTCGATGTCCACGTGGTCGACCACCGACGCGCCCGCCGCGACGGCGATCTGGGACACCACGCCCTCGCTGGAGCCGACCACCAGCACGCGCTCCACCTTGCCCGCGAGCAGCAGCGCGGGCACCAGCAGCGCCTCGTGGTAGGTGAGCTGGCTGAACTCGGTGCTCTGCCGGTCGTCGTCGCAGAACAGGCTGACGCCCTGCGCGGTCTTGCCGATCACCAGGTGCTGGAACTCGGTGCGGGTGTCCACCAGCACCTCGGGCATCTCCCACACCCGCGTCATGCCCGCGCCAAGGGGCTCCACGATCGTGGTCATCGGGCGGGCTCCGAAGGCACCGGGTATCCCCTGTGGACGGTGGTGATCCGGGCGTCGAGCGCGCCCAGGTTGTCGCGCAGCAGGGCCACCGCGAGTTCGGGGTCCGCTGTCTCGCCGCAGGTGAACACGTCCACGAACAGAGACCCGATTTCGGGGTACGTGTGGATGGACGCGTGCGACTCCGACAGCAGCGCCAGCACGGTCACCCCCTGCGGTTCGAACCGCTTCGACACCACGTCGCAGACGGTGGCTCCCGCGCTGCGCAGCGACTGCTCGAGGGTGTCGCGGAGGAAGGTCAGATCGTCGAGCAGCAACGGATCGACCCCGTCGAACTCGGCGAGCACGTGTCGGCCTGCGAAGTAGCCGACACCCTGTTCGGGCGCACGGTCGTACGACATCTGTCTTACCTCCTGCGAGGGGGATCAGCCGACGAAAAGCGTCGGAAGGGGCGGAAAGCCGTTGAAGGACACCGAGGAATAACTTGCCGTGTAGGCGCCCGCGTCGAGGATGTCGACGTGGTCGCCTGCCCGTAACGCCGTCGGCAGACGGTACGGGGTGTGTTGGTAGAGCACGTCATCGCCGTCGCAGGTCGGCCCGGCGATGATCACCGGGCCGTCCGGGGACTCCACCGGGTGCGCGGTGCGCAACCGGTAGGCGATGTACTCGTTCTCGGTTTCCGCCAGTCCGGAATAGCGGCCGATGTCGAGATAGACCCAGCGGTGCTCGTCGGTGTCGGACTTGCGTGACACCAGCACCACTTCCGAGCGGATCAGGCCCGCTGTCGCCACCACCGCGCGCCCGGGCTCGATGAGCAGCTCGGGTGCGGTGTCGAAATGCTCGGCGACCGCGGCGCGGATCGCCGCGGCGTGCGCGGCCAGCGGGGGAGCGGGGGTGCGGTAGGCGGTGGGGAAGCCGCCGCCGAGGTTGAGCGAGCGGGTCGGCACGCCGCACTCGGCCAGCCCGCGGGCGATCCAGGCGGCCTGGGCGATGCCCGCGGTCCACGCCGCCGGGTCGGTGTGCTGCGACCCGACGTGGAAGCACGCGCCGTCGACGTCGAGGCCGAGGTCGGCGGCCCTGGCCAGCAGCCGCAGCGCCATCTGCGGGGCGCAGCCGAACTTGCGGCCGAACGGCGTGCCCGACGCGGGCGCGTCGACCAGGAACCGGCACGACACCCGCGACCCCGGCGCGTGCTCGGCCAGGTTCGCCAGGTCGCCGTCGGAGTCGAACGTGAATCGCCGCACACCGCGGGCGAAGGCGTGCGCGATGTCGGCCGGTTTCTTGATCGGGTTGCCGTAGGACAGCGACTCCGGCGCGGCGCCCTGGGCCAGGCACAGGTCGATCTCTCCGGTGCTCGCCACGTCGAACGCGGACCCCTCGGCGACCAGCGCGGCCACGACCTCCGGGGCCGGATTCGCCTTGACCGCGTAGAAAACCGCCGCCTCGGGCAGCGCTGCCCGCAGGGCGCGGTAGTTGGCCCGCACCACGTCGAGGTCCATCACCAGGCATGGCGTCGCGGGCGCGCGGTCATCGAGGAACGCGCGCAGCCGGGTGGACACGTCCGGCGACGACAGAGAGTCGAGCACGGCGTGCACTGTAATACCGAGACGGGTGACCACGGATGGTGTGGCCATCGCCGACTGAATCACATCGGCCCGTACCATCCGCCCGCAATGGCCACTTTCGGGTCATCTGTTTGTCGCGCAGATCACGTATGTTCCGAGTTTTCCCACCCCTTCGACTGCCCACATAGGCTTCGCGGCGCAGGTCCGCCAGCCACCGCGGCCACAGCGGCACCCGCTCGGGCCGGTTGGCCATCGGGTCGAAGTCGACCCGCTCGCCGGTCGCCTCCGCCAGCAGCGTCAGATGGCCGATGGGGCGCTCGTCGGCCAGGGTGAGGGTGAACCGCAGGGGCACCGCGTGCGGCAGGTCGGCGAGGGTGTCGGGCAGGTCCGCCGAGGGGAGCGCGAGCAGGACCGCGCGCTCCCGCTCGGCGCCCAGCGCCATGATCGTGCTGAACCGGGCCCGGCCCCAGCCCGCGGCGGGCAGCGGCAGCACCCGCAGCGGCCCCTGCCCGCTGCTCGCCAGCAGGATGTCCCACGGCCCGCCCGACCCGCCGTCCGGGATGCGGATCGCCAAGCCGAGGACGTCGGGCAGGGGCTCGGGCAGGCCGGCGCCGCGGGAGAGCCGGACGACGACCGTGGTCGCCCGGTGCGGCAGCGGCAGCCAGTCCGGGCACGACGGCGACGCGGCCAGCGTGGCGTAGAAGCACCGGCCGCGCGAGTGCACGGGCCGGCCGCCGCGCAGCCGCGCGAGGTTCGCGAAGGCGCGGGCGACCAGTGCGTTGCCTGCGGTCGCGAGCTGTGCGGGCATGTCGGTCTCCTCCATTGGGCGTGTCGGCCCGGGTACCCGGATGCGCGGCGGGCCATGCGGCCTGGCGGTCAGCGGCCGATGCCGGTGAGCGAGCGCACCGCCATCTCCTTCGCCTTGTCGACGTCGGCGCGCTCCCGGCTCAGCACCGTGCCCAGGTACCCGCAGACGAACGACACCGGGATGGACACGATGCCCGGGTTCGCCAGCGGGAAGAGCTGGAAGTCCACAGTGGACACAATCGAGGTCGGGGCGCCCGACACCACCGGGGAGAAGAACACCAGCAGCAGGCACGAGCCCAGCCCGCCGTACATGCCCCACAGGGTGCCGGTGGTGTTGAACCGCTTCCAGAACAGCGAGTACAGCAGCGTGGACAGGTTCGCCGACGCCGCGAACGCGAACGCCAGCGCCACCAGGAACGCGACGTTCTGCCCGTTGGCCAGGATGCCGCCGATGATGGCGAACACCCCGATCACCACGGCCGTCAGCCGGGCCACCCGCACCTCGGACGCGGCGTCGGCTTTGCCCTTGCGGACGATGTTGGCGTACACGTCGTGCGCGAACGACGCCGACGCGGTGATCGTCAGCCCCGCCACCACGGCGAGGATCGTCGCGAACGCCACCGCGGCCACGATGCCCAGCAGGACCGTGCCGCCGATCTCGAAGGCCAGCAGCGGCGCGGCCGAGTTCTCCCGGCCGGTGGACTGCAGGATGCGCTCCGAGCCGACCAGCGCGGACGCGCCGTAGCCGATGACCAGGGTCGCGCCGTAGAACACGCTCATCGTGCCCACCGCCCACACCACCGACCGGCGGGCCTCGGTCGCGTTCGGGACGGTGTAGAAGCGCATCAGCACGTGCGGCAGGCCCGCCGCGCCCAGGATCAGCGCCAGCGACAGGGAGACGAAGTCCAGCGTCGTCGTCGGCGTCTTGCCGTACTGCCCGCCGGGTTCGAGGACCTTCTCGCCCTTGGTGTTGTTGGCCGCGGCCTGCTCCAGCAGCGCGCTCAGGCTGAACCCGAACTTGCCGAGCAGGAACACCGTCATCAGCACCACGCACAGGATGAGGATGGAGGCCTTGATGATCTGCACCCAGGTGGTGCCCTTCATCCCGCCGACCAGCACGTAGAAGATCATGATCGCGCCGACGACGGTGATGACCAGCGCCTGCCCGGCCTTGCCCTGCACGTTGAGCAGCAGCGCGACGACCGCGCCAGCGCCTGCCATCTGCGCGAGCATGTAGAAGAACGAGATCACCAGCGTCGAGGTGGCCGCCGCGGCGCGCACCGGCCGCTGGCGCATCCGGAACGCGAGCACGTCGCCCATGGTGAAGCGGCCGGTGTTGCGGACCAGTTCGGCGATGAGCAGCAGGTTCACCAGCCAGGCGACCAGGAAGCCGATGGAGTACAGGAAGCCGTCGTAGCCGTTGATCGCGATGGCGCCCGCGATGCCGAGGAACGACGCGGCCGAGAGGAAGTCGCCGGACAGGGCGATCCCGTTCTGCATCCCGGTGAACCGGCCGCCCGCGGCGTAGTAGTCGGCGGTGGTGCTGTTGCGGGAGCTGACCCGGTACACCACGTACAGCGT
The DNA here is from genome assembly GCF_900101685.1 of Actinokineospora iranica. Taxonomy (GTDB): domain Bacteria; phylum Actinomycetota; class Actinomycetes; order Mycobacteriales; family Pseudonocardiaceae; genus Actinokineospora; species Actinokineospora iranica. The sequence goes on along the minus strand of NZ_FMZZ01000001.1, from coordinate 811,287 downwards.
GATCACCACGAAGGCGGCGAACACCGCGGTGTTGAGGACCGGGTCGCCGATCTCGCCAGCGGCGAGGACTGGGCCGCTCACTGGGCCACCTCACCAGTTCGGTGGCCCCGCGTGCCTACGCACTGTGTCAATGGTTCGCTCGCAAGCTCGCTCACTGGGCCACCTCACAAGTTCGGTGGCTCCGCGCGCCTACGCACTGTGTCAATGGTTCGCTCGCAAGCTTGCTCACTGGGCCACCTCACAAGTTCGGTGGCCTCGCGCGCCTACGCACTGTGTCAATGGTTCGCTCGCAAGCTCGCTCACCGGGCATCGACTCCCGCCGCCGCGCGGATCTCGGCGATCCTCGGGTCGATCTGCCTGCGCGCCCACCGCACGTACAGCGCGGTGATCGCGATGGTGGAGGCGAACTGGAGCATCCCGAAGACCAGTCCGACGGTGACCAGGCCGACCACCCGGGTGCTCATGAAGTCCTTGGCATAGGCCGCGAGCAGGACGTAGGTCAGGTACCAGACCAGGAACAGCGCGCTCATCGGGAAGACGAACCCGCGGAACCGGGAGCGCAGCGCGGCGAACTCCGCGCTGTCGTGGATGGCGGCGAAGTCGGGCCCCTGCGGCGCCTGCGCGCCCGGCCCGGACCCGATGCCGCCGAACGTGGCCGCGCGCGGCACAGCCGCGCGCGCGCCCGCCGGGGATTGGACGACCTCGGTCATGCGTTCCTCCACATTAAGGTGCGGTCGGGGAAATCGCGGCGGCCCGCGGCGCGGGCGCTCGTGGGGAATTGCGCCGAATGGGCCGCGGCGCCGGGCGCGGCAATGCGGGCGCCTTCGCGGGCGTCATAGTAACCACGGCCCCGGTGAACTCCTAATGTGCCCGCGCTCCCGCGGCGGCTCGCGCGCAATTCCCGGCGCTGATCACCGAACGGTACCGGTTCAGTGACGGCTGGGCACTACTCCCGTGCTCACACTTAACGGTGAACTACTTTGTCGGCAGGTGTCCACGCAGCCGCGACGGTGGGTGCGCGGTTAATCATTGACAGGTGAATCACCGGTCGGGCGGGTCTCGCTGACCATCATCTGCGCAGGTAGGCGGCGTGACTGGCAGTCCAACGCCGCTCGACCGGACGTGTTAATCGATTAACTACCCAATCGTGGTATTAAGTCGATCAATGCCAAACAAAGCGTGACGAAATGACGATCATGTTCGTCAGCGCTCCGCGCGCACACCGCTCCGCGCCGTTATCCGAGGGCGTCTGCGCTGGTCAGAACGGTGTTCTCCGAAATCCGGCCGCGTCCCCGTAATGATGTACGCTCTGGCCTCAAGTTCTCGCCGAAGTCGCCGATGTCCGGGAAGGGCCCGCCCGGCGTCAGGAATCGGCAACCGTGGTTCCGCGGGCAGCGCTCGTAGCGCCTGTTCTGTTGTGCTCTGGGCAGTCCAGGATTTGTCGTGGAAGGAGAGCGGCGCGGTGAGGCAGTTATTCCGTCAGCGACCCGAGTCCCGCCTGGAGGATCGCGCGTGAGGGAAACCGTGACCCAAGCCGAGAGCGGTGCGGCCACGCACCGCGCCGCCGCCGGTGGGGAAGCCGGCGGCGGGTTGAGATGGGCCACCGTCACCCGCTGGCGCGACTGGAACATCCCGGTCAAGCTCGCCGCGGTCATCCTGGTCCCGGTGATCTTCGCGATCGTCCTGGGCGCGCTGCAGATCAGCGGCCAGGTCGCCCGCGCGGAGTCCTACCGCCGGGTCGACCAGCTCGTTGCGGTCAACGACAACCTGCGCAAGGTGCTGACCTGGCTGCAGCGGGAGCGCACCAAGGCCGCCGTGCTGCTCACCACCGGCTCCCGCGACGTCGCGGCCGAGATCGGCGGCGAGCGCCAGAGCGTCGACTACGCCCGCGAGGAACTGCTGCGCGCGGTCGGCAAGGCCACCTTCGACACCGAGGTCACCCGCGCCCGCTACCGCGACGTGGTCTCCGCGTTCGACTCCCTCACCGCGCTGCGCAGGCCGGTCGGCATGGGCTCGGTCGACAGCGGCACCGCGTTCGCGGGCTACACCTCGATCATCCACGTCCTGCTCGACTTCGACCGGGCCGCCGCCGAGGAAGTGGTCGACCAGCGGCTCGCGGGCACCGCGGCCGCCCTGCACGACCTGGAGGCGGCCAAGGAAGAGGTGTACTACCAGCAGGGCCTGGTCGCGATCGGCATCGCCCGCGGCGGCATCAACGCCGCCGACCTCGGCGCGCTGCGCGCGTCGCAGTCCCGCCTGGACGAGCGCACCGCCGACTTCCGCGCCATCGCCACCGCCGCGCAGCAGGCCGAGTACGACCGCCTGATGGCCGCCCCCGGCGTCCGCGCCCGGCTCACCCTGCTGCGCCTGGCCATCGGCGCGGACGGCGCGGCCGCGGCCAACGTGCCGCTGCCGTTCACCTCGGTCGACTGGAACGCCGCTTCCGAGCGCACTTCCGGGCGGATCAGCAACGTCAGCTCCCGCCTGGGCACCGAGGTCAAGGCCGCGTCGGCCGCGCTGCAGGACGACGCCAGCGACGCGGCAGGCGTGGCCTCGGTGATCCTCATCCTGGCCCTGGTCACCGCCGCCGCGATCATGATCGTGATCGGCAGGCAGCTGCTGCGCTCGCTCAGCGTGCTGCGCAGAAGCGCGCTCGACGTCGCCCGCAACCGGCTGCCCGCGGCGGTCGCGCGCATCCGCGACGGCAAGGACGTCGTCGCGCCGGTGGTCGAGCCGGTCGCGGTGCTCGCCGACGACGAGGTCGGCCAGGTGGCCCGCGCGTTCGACGCGGTGCACGAGCAGGCCCTGCGCCTGGCCACCGAGCAGGCGGGCCTGCGGGCCAACTACAGCAACGTCTTCGTCAACCTGTCCCGCCGCAGCCAGGGCCTGGTGCAGCGCCAGCTCCAGCTGCTGGAGCGGCTCGAGCGCGACGAGGAGGACGCCGACCAGCTCGCCACACTGTTCCAGCTCGACCACCTCGCCACCCGGATGCGCCGCAACAACGAGAACCTGATGGTGCTCTCCGGCAGCGACCTCGCCCGCCGCGCCCAGGCCCCCGCCGCCCTCGGCGACCTGCTGCGCGCGGCGGTCTCCGAGATCGAGCAGTACCAGCGGGTCGTCATCGCGCCGCCGCCGTCGGTGCTCGTGGTCGGCTACGCCGTCGGCGACCTGGTCCGGCTGACCGCGGAGCTGCTCGACAACGCCGCGGCGTTCTCCGCGCCCGCCACCCACGTCACCGTCGCCAGCCAGCACACCGAGTCCGGCGCGGTGCGGATCGAGGTGATCGACCGGGGCATCGGCATGACTGAGCAGGAACTCGCCGACGCCAACGCCCGCCTCGCCGACACCCGCGCCGTCGACGCGTCCACCGCGCGCCGGATGGGCCTGTTCGTGGTCGGCAGGCTCGCCTCCCGGCACGGCGTGCAGGTGCGGCTGCGCGCGGGCGGCCAGTCCGGAGTGCGCGCCACCATCACCGTGCCCGCCGAACTGGTGGCCACCGCGGGCGAGCCGTCCCCGGCTCCGGCGGCCCGGCTGGACGCCTCGTCGGTCCACGTCAACGGGCACGCGAGCACGCAGGGGGGCGGTCACACGAACGGGCACACGAACGGCCACGTCCCCCGCCACACCAACGGCCACTCGAACGGCCACTCGAACGGCCACTCGAACGGCAAGGCCACCAACGGGTCGGCCGGTTCCGCCAACGGCCACCACACGGGCAACGGCCTGCCCAGGCGCGGCGCGGTCAACGGCTCGCCCACGCCGGACCCCACCTGGATGGCAGGCGGCGACGGCGCGGAGATGCCCGAGACCATGCCGCGCCCCCGCGATCCGGCACAGGCCGCCCCGGTCGCGGACGACCTGCCGCTGCCCCGACGCGAGCCCAAGCCGATCAGCGCCGAGCCAGCCGACTCGTTCTGGCCGACGCACCAGGTGCCCGGCGCGCCAGAGGAGCACTCTCCCGCGGACACGCTGTTCGCCCCGGCCGTGCCCAGCGCCCCCGACGAGGCCGATGACAGCGGCTGGTGGGACACGACCCTCGTGCACGAGCGGCCCCAACCGGCCGAGGCCGCCGCGGCGCTGCACGAGACGACGCCGATCTTCGACGAGATGGTCTCGGCGTGGTTCCGCGCGGTCACCGACGACCCGAACTCCACCGCCGAGGACGCCCGCCAGACCCCCACTGCCTGGGACTTCGCCGCGGACCAGGGTTTCCACGCCGCGCAGGCGGTGTCGGCTGCGGAGCCGGAGGACTACACCAACTCCGGCCTGCCCCGCCGCACCCCCCGGCAGAACCTGCTGCCCGGCAGCGCGGAGCCCAGCGCCCCGCGCTACGGCGTGTCCGCTCCCGGCCGCGACCCGGACGACCTGCGCACCCGCCTGTCCAGCTTCCAGCGCGGCATCAGCCGCGCCCGCGGCTCGCACCACGCCGGACCGGCCCACAGCAAACCGGAAAACCCGGCCCTGGACCTGCGCGGAGCGCGCTGGCGCTTCGCCGCGGACGCCGGGTGGCAGGCGGCCGAGGCGGTCAGCCAGTCCACTCGCGACGACCAGCCCGCGGGCGGCCTGCCCCGCCGCACCCCCCGCGAACGGCTGCTGCCCGGCAGCGTCGACGCCTCGGCCCCGACCGAGCCGGTGCACGTCGAACGCGACGCCGAGGCGCTGCGCTCGCGGCTGGGCAGCTTCCAGCGCGGGATCGGCCGCGGCCGCAGCAGCCTCGCCCAACGGTCCCCAGACCACGCAGACCAGGAGTCAGCCGATGACGATGTCTGAGCCCAGTGCCGTAACCGGCCACAGCACTGGCTTCGTGAACGGTCTCATGAGGAATGGAGCACGATGACGTCCACGCAGTCCAAGCCAAGCCAATTCGGATGGTTGGTCAACGACTTCGCGGAGCGGGTCACCGGAGTGGCGCACGCCGTGGTGGTTTCGGCCGACGGGTTGCTGCTCACCTCATCCGCGCGGCTTCCGGTGGACCGCGCCGACCAGCTGGCCGCCGTGGCGTCCGGACTGGTGAGCCTCACCCAGGGCGCTGCCCGCTGCTTCGAGGCGGGCGCGGTCAAGGAGACGGTGGTCGAGATGGAGCGCGGCATCATGCTGCTGATGGCCATCAGCGACGGGTCGTGCTTAGCGATTCTGGCGGCCCCGACCTGCGACATCGGCCAGGTGGCCTACGAGATGACCCTGCTGGTCGACAGAGTCGGCCAGATACTCACGCCGGAATTGCGCGCGGCCCTGCAAGGGTCGGCTGGAAGGATGGTGGGGCAGCCCGCATGAGGCACGCATGAGCAGCGACTGGGCCGCTGAGCCCGAGCAGACGATTGCCGACGTGATGAACGGTCTCACGCTCGGCGGGGGCCGCAAACGCAAGTTCAGTCGGTCCGAAGTGGACACGCCGAGGTCGCCGGTCCAGGTGGTCGAGGCGCCCCTGGTCGAGGTCGCCCCGGCCCAGGCCGGTTCGGTCGAGCCGGACTGGCCCGACCGGGAGGACTCCGCCCCGCTGCCGGTCGTGGTGCTGCCCGATCCGGTCGAGCAGCCTGCGGACGCGGCCATCGTGCGCCCGTACGCGTGGACGCGCGGCCGGACCAGGTCCAACTTCGAGTTGCGCCTGGAGACCATGGTCTCCACCAGCGACCGGGCCGCCGACTTGACCGCGTTCGCCGAGTCCGAGCACCGGGTCATCGGCGCGCTGTGCCGGGACCCGCGCTCGGTCGCCGAGGTGGCGACCCTGCTCGGCGCGCCGCTGGGCGTCGCCAAGGTCCTGCTGGGCGACATGGCCCAGTTGGGGCTGGTCACCGTGCACAAGACCGCAACCGGCGGCGCCAACCGGGCGCACCTGGTGCTGATGGAAAGGGTACTGAGTGGACTCCGTCGGCTATGACGACTCGGCCCCCACGCTCACCTCGGTCAAAATCGTGGTGGCTGGCGGCTTCGGCGCGGGCAAGACCACCTTCGTCGGGTCGGTCTCGGAGATCGTGCCCCTGACCACCGAGGCGGTGATGACCAGCGCCAGCGCCGGGATCGATGACACCGCCGCCACCCCGAACAAGCGGACCACCACGGTCGCGATGGACTTCGGCCGGGTCTCGCTGGACTCGGATCTGATCCTGTACCTGTTCGGGACACCGGGCCAGCAGCGGTTCTGGTTCATGTGGGACGACCTGGTGCGCGGCGCGATCGGGGCGGTCGTCCTCGCCGACACCCGCAGGCTCGCCGACTCGTTCTCGCCGATCGACTTCTTCGAGGAACGCAATCTCCCTTATGTGATCGGCCTGAACTGCTTCGACGGCCTGCTGAACCACGATATCGAGGAGGTCCGCGACGCCCTCGCCATCGCCCGCGACGTCCCGATCGTCCCCTGCGACGCCCGGGACCGGCACTCGGTCAAGAACACCTTGATCACGATGGTCGAGTACTCCATGCGCCGGTGGGTCGCGCTGCACGGCGCGGGCGTCGGCTGACCCCCGCACTGTCCACTGTGGTCGGGTTCTAGACGAGGCCCAGGTTCGCCAAGTCCTTGGCGTACTTGCCGATCAGCGCCGCGGACAGGTGCGGGATGTCCTTGTCGGGTCCGATCTTCGCCGCGCGCACGGCGGCGCGGAACGCGGTGGCGGGAATGCCGGAGCCGCGCACGGCTTCACCGGGGCGGGTGAACGCGTGCAGCAGGGGCAGCAGCGAGTGCTGCTTCTGCCGGTCCGGCAGGGCGCGCAGGGCGGTGGTGAAGCGGTCCAGCCAGTCGCCGTAGTCGTCGATCCGCTCGATGGGGTGGCCCGCGTCGGCCAGCCAGTCCACGAAGACGTCCAGTGAGATGCCGTCGTCGTGCGGGTTGAGGACGTTGAAGGTCTGGTATCCGGGCTGGTTTCCGTCAGCGGCCCGCTCGCCCAGGGTGGTGATGGCCTCGGCAGTGAAGTCGGCCGGGAGCCCGTCGTAGTGCGCGGGCAGGCGGGTGCCCTCGGCGTCGGTCTCGTAGAACGACCGCGGCGCGATGCCAGTGGCGAGCAGGCTGAGCAGCAGCCGGGTGAACATGTCGGACACGTTGAGCTGTCCGGAGAACCGGCTGTGGGCCAGGATCATGTCGGACCGGAAGGTCGCGACGGGCAGGCCGCACCGGTCGTGCGCTTCCCGCAGCAGGACCTCGCCCGCCCATTTGCTTGTCGCGTAACCGTTCGCGTAGCTCTGGTCGAGCGCGCGGACCGGGCTGGTGACGCGGATGTCGGATTCCTCGTCGGCGCTCGCTGCCTGCGAGGCGATCACGGCTACGGTCGAGAGGTAGGTGAACGGCTTGAGCCGCTTGGTGATCGCCATTCGGATCAGCTCGGCGGTGCCGACGACGTTGGGGCCGAACAACTGGTCGTACGGCAGCACGTGGTTGACCAGGGCGGCCGGGTGGACGATCAGGTCGACCGTGTCGGCCAGCCGCTGCCAGGTCGGCTCGTCCAGGCCCAGGTTCGGCTCCCCGATATCGCCCGCGAAGACTTCCAGGTGTTCGGCCGCCAGGTCGTGGAAGCGCCGCACCAGGTCGGCGTCGCCGCTGTCGAAGGCGGCGTCGAGCCGTTCGCGCGCGGCGGCGGCCGTGCTGCCCCGGACGACGCAGACCAGCCTGCCGCCCGTGCCGGACAGCCGTTCCAGCCATTCCAGGCACAGGAACCGGCCCAGGTAACCGTTCGCGCCCGTCAACAGGACCGTGCGCGCGGGACCACTCGGCCGCGGCAGCGTCGTGGCCGCGGCGAGGGTTTCGGCGTCGATGAACTTCTCCAGCGTCAGGTCGTCCGCGCGGACCCGGGTGCTGCCCGCGCCGTGCACGGTCGCGAACGTGGGACGTTTCGACCCGGACCGCTGCGCCGTCTCGATGCGCTCCGCCAGCCGCCGCAGGTCGTTCGCGGGGCTGACGAGGTCGCCCACCGGGATCTCGACGCAGAAGATTTCCTTGAGCAGGGTGGAGAACGACAGCGCGGACAGGGAATCGCCGCCCAGGTCCATGAAGCGCGCGTCGGCGCGCAGCGCGGCGGGGTCGCAGCCCAGCAGCGCCTGGACGGCCCGCAGGACGGTGTCGAGCACGGGCTGCTCCCGGCCAGCGTGCCGCAGCGCGCGCAACTCGTTCGCCTCCCGCTCGGCGAGTTCGGCGTAGAGCCGTTCCAACTGCTCGCCGTACTGGTCCTTGAGCTTGGGGCGCAACAGTTTGCGGATATCGGACAGGAGTCCGTTCGCGGTGCTGAACGGCTCGGTCTCGATCAGGAAGGCGCGGGGCAGCTCATAGGAGTTCAGGCCCGTGTCCTTCGCGATCCGTTGCAGCGACTCGGTCAGCAGCGGCCGGAGGTCTTCGACGTCGTCCACCCGGTTGATCGCGTCCTCGGTGGGCACGATCACCGCGAGCAGGTAAGCGCGTTTACTACTGCCGTACACGTAAATCTGCCGCACCAGGGGACTGGTGGCGAAGGCGGCCTCCAACCGGGACACCGCGACGAACTCGCCTTGCGACAGCTTCAGCACATTCTTGCGACGGTCCACATAGACCAGTTCGTCCGGGCCGATCTCGGCCATGACGTCGCCGGTCCGGTAATAGCCGTCCTCATCGAAGACCTCGGCGGTGACGTCGGGGCGCTTGTGGTACCCGGGGATGATCGTCTCGGACTTGATCAGCAACTCGCCCCGCGGATGCGGCGAGTCGGTGCGGAAGTAGCCCAACTCGGGGACGTCGACAAGCTTGTAGTCGAGAACAGGGGGTCGGTTCACCTTGTGGTCGAGCAGGATCGCGCCCGCCTCGGTCGAGCCGAACCCGTCGTGCAGCGGGAGATCCACGCACGACTCGACAAACGCTTGCATCTCAGCCGAAAGCGGCGCCGCCCCGCTGCCGACCCACCCGAGGCGACCGCCGAGGAACCGCTCGCGCAACTCCGTCCGCACAGCGGCCTCGACCGCGGCCCGGTCGCCCGGGTCGGCGGCCCTGCGGTCCAGTTCGCTTTGGTACCGCTGGAAAAGCATGTCGCAGATCCGGGGCACCAGGAACAGTTCGGTGGGGCGGACCAGCGCTATGTCCTCGAACAGCGTCGACAGGTCGCTTGCCGCGGTGAAGTAGGCGGTGCCGCCGTTGGCGAGAGTGGACATCAGGGTCACCCGACCCGCGATGTGGCTCATCGGCATGAAGTTGAGGCCGATGAGAGGCAGGTCGTCCGCACGCGGCCAGAACCCCCGCCACAGCGCGCCGACCAGCCGGTCGGTGTACATCGCGCCCTTGGGCGTCCCGGTGCTTCCGGAGGTGTAGATGAGCATCGCCAGCCGGTCGGCGTCCAGGTCGGCGGCGGGTTCCGGCGCGGGCGGCAGGTGGCCGCCGCGCTCGATCACCTCGGCCAGCGAGTCGAGCACGATCGGGCTGCCCGCCGCCGCGAGCCGTTCGCGGGCCGCGTCGACCCGCTCCCGCTCGTCGTCCACCTCCGGGTGGAAGTCGAAGACGATCAGACGGCGCGGCGACGCGCTGCCCAGCGCGATCTCGACGGCGGTGTCCAGCAGTTCGGCGCTCGCGGCGAGAATCCGCGGCTGGGTCTCGGCGATGATCGGCTTGAGGGCGCTGGCGGACGCGCTCGACTGCAGTGGCACGCAGACGCCGCCGAGTCGCGCGCAGGCCAGGTCGAGGGTGGTGTAGTCGGTGCTGGTGAAACCGAGGACGCCGACGAACTCGCCCGCGGCCAGCGGATGCCGGGGACCGTGGCGCCACTCGGCCGCGACGGCGTTGACCCGGGTCCACAGGTCCCGGTAGGTGACCGTGTCGAAGCTCGGCAGCAGCCGCAGCGTCGTGCGGCCCGTGGCGGGATCGGTGACCGGTTCCCGCGTGCGCTCGCCCAGCGCGGGCCGGTCGGCGTAACCGGTCATGATCGTGGCCGTGATCGCGGCGGGGGACAGCCCGGGTCGTCGGATCGCGGCGGTGACGGCCGCCAGCGGGATGGCTTCGCGGAACTGCTGGTCGGTGGCCCGCAGATCGGCGGTGCGGCGTTCCCGTCGAGCGTCGGCATCCTGGATTTCAGACTGCGCACTGGTCGACATGATCAGCCTTCCCTGAGTCGCGACTACGCACGCCAGGAGGTCCCAGACCTCATTTTGGATGCGTTCTGCAACTAACTATATGCTTCGAGATGCCGCCATTCGCAGTAGCGCGACTGTGACTTGGCTCTCGCGAGCGTCACGTGGGAGCCGCGGTCAGGTCATCCGCGCGTGGAGCGCCGTGAGGCCGTGCACGAACGCGTCGAGGGCGAGTTCAAAGCTGTCCGCGTCGATCTCGTCGGCGTGCTCGCGCAGCCGGTGGGCCTGTCCGAGGTGCGGGTAGCGGTCCACGTACACCTGCACGTCGTCCTCGAAGCCGCGGGAGAACGAGCTTATTGCCGCGCCGAGCACGAGGTACTTGGTCGACGCGCCGATCATCGTCGCGTACCGCGGCGGCCACCCGGCTCCGACGAGGCCGCCGTGCACCGCGTCCGCGCGTTCCAGCGACCGCTCCCGCCGCGCCGGTCCGGTGGCCAGCAGCGGCACCATGTTCGGGTGCGCGGCCAGCGCGGCCCGGTACGACCGCGCCCAGGTGCGCAGGCCGCTCGCCCAGTCGCGGGCGAAGTCGCTGACGTCGACCGCGGCCATGATGTCGTCGGCGATGTCTTGCAGCAGTTCGTCCTTCGTGCCGTAGTGGGTGTAGAGCGAGGGCGCCTGCACGCCCAGCGTGGTCGCCAGCTTGCGCATCGACAGCCCGGCCAGCCCCTCGCGGTCGATCATGTCCAGCGCGGCGGCCCGGATGCGGGGGCGGCTCAGGATGGGGGTGCTCGGCCGTGGCACGTGTGTCTCCCAGGTCACTGCGGCGGTGGTTGCCGTCGATGGTCGGCGGCTCCTATCCTGACTAAACCTAACACCGTATGGTTTGTGGACGGGAGACCCGCGATGGATCTGGCCCTCACTGGCGAGCAGCAGGCGCTGTGGGACCTCGCCAGGGACTTCATCGACCGCGAGGTCGTGCCGAACGCCGCCGAGTGGGACCGGCGCGAGCAGGTCGACCGCGCGATCGTCGGCAAGCTCGGCGAAGTCGGCTTCCTCGGCATGACGCTGCCCGAGGAGTACGGCGGCTCCGGCGGCGACAACCTGAGCTACTGCCTGGTGATGGAAGAGCTCGGGCGCGGCGACTCGGCCATCCGCGGCATCGTCTCGGTCTCCCTCGGCCTGGTCGGCAAGTCGATCGCCGGGTACGGCACCGAGGAGCAGAAGCGGCACTGGCTGCCCCGGATCAGCTCCGGGGAGTCGTTGGCCTGCTTCGGTTTGACCGAGCCCGACACCGGCTCCGACGCGGCGAGCCTGTCGACCCGCGCGGCGCGCGACGGCGGCGACTACGTCCTCACCGGCTCGAAGATGTTCATCACCAACGGAACCTGGGCCGACGTCGCGCTGGTCTTCGCCCGCACCGGCGGCCCCGGCCCCAAGGGGATCAGCGCTTTCCTTGTGCCGACGGACTCTCCTGGCTTCGAGCACCGCGAGATCAAGGGCAAGCTCGGCCTGCGCGGCCAGTCGACCGGCGAGCTGATCCTCGACGGCGTCCGCGTGCCCGAGAGCGCCCGCCTTGGCGATGAGGGCGTCGGTTTCAAGATCGCGATGTCCGCGCTGGACAAGGGCCGGATGTCGGTCGCGGCGGGCTGCGTGGGATTGGCGCGCGGCGCGCTGGAGGCGAGCGTCAAATACGCGGGCGAGCGCATCCAGTTCGGCAAGCCGATCGCCGGTTACCAACTCGTGCAAGAGATGCTGGCTGACATGGCCGTCAACACCGAGGCCGCACGGCTGCTGGTGTGGCGGGTGGCTGACCTGATCGAGCGCGGCCAGCCGTTCGGCACGGCGGCGTCCATGGCCAAGCTCTACGCGAGCGAGAACGCCGTCAGCGCGGCGAATCTCGCCATCCAGGTCTTCGGCGGCTACGGGTATCTCGACGAGTACCCGGTCGCGAAGTTCCTGCGCGACGCCCGCGTGATGACCCTCTACGAGGGCACCAGCCAGATCCAGAAGCTCCTGATCGGCCGCGCGCTGACCGGCGTCAACGCATTCGTCTGAGGTGACCGCATGGATTTCTCACTGAGTTCCGAAGAACGCGAGGTGCGCGACTGGGTGCGCACGTTCGTGCGCAAGGAGATCCAGCCGCTGGAGCAGGAGGTGCTGCGCCGCGAGCGCGCCGGACAGCGCGGCCTGCCCGCGGACGAGCTGCGGGCATTGCAGCTCAAGGCCAAGGAATCCGGCTTCTGGGGCGTGCAGACCCCCGAGGAATACGGCGGCATGGGACTGGGCGCGGTCATGACCGCGCTGCTGGAAGCCGAGCTTGGCCGCTCGTTCGTGCCGTTCCGCTTCGGCGGCGCGGCGGACAACATCTTGTTCTACGCCAACGAAGAGCAGAAGCAGCGCTACCTGCTGCCGACCATCGCCGGTGAGCGCAAGTCCTGCTTCGCCATCACCGAGCCCGGCGCGGGCTCGGACGCCAAGGCGATCCGCACCTCCGCCCGCCGCGACGGCGACGACTGGATCGTCAACGGCGAGAAGACCTTCATCACCGGCGGCAACGAGGCCGACTTCACCATGGTCTTCGCCGTCACAGACGCCGACAAGCACCGCGAAGGACGCGTGGGCGAGTCGGTCACCTGCTTCCTGGTCGACCGCGACCAAGGCTGGCGCTCCGAGCACATCGACACGATGGGGGAGTGGGGCCCGGCCGCGCTGGTGTTCGAGGACGTGCGCGTCCCCCAGGAGAACGTGCTCGGCGAGGTCGGGCGCGGGTTCGAGTTGGCGATGAAGTGGATCGGCCGCGGCCGGTACATGCTGCCCGCGCGGGCGCTCGGCGCGTGCGAGCGGCTGGTGGAGATGGCGATCGAGCAGGCCAACACGCGGGTCACCTTCGGCGAGCCTATCGCCAACCGGCAGGCGATCCAGTGGATGCTCGCCGACTCCGCTGTCGAGATCGAGGCGCTGCGCTGGCTGGTGCTGCACGCGGCCTGGGTGGTCGACCAGGGCGCCGACTCCCGGCACTGGCAGTCCATCGCGAAGCTCTACGGCGGCGTGAAGGCCAACGAGATCGTCGACCGCGTGCTGCAGATCCACGGCGGCATGGGCTACACCCGCGAACTGCCGGTGGAACGGTGGTACCGCGAACTGCGGCTGCTGCGGATCTACGAGGGCACCGACGAGATCCAGCGCAGGACGATCGCCCGCAACCTGCTCAAGGGACACGCGAGCGTGTCGGGGACACTCGGCTGAAACGCTTTCTGAGAACTCTTTCGACAACGCGGGACGAGGAGCGACATGGTCAGGGCGGCAGTGCTGTCGGCGCAGGGAAAGCCGTTGGAGATCACCGAGGTCGTGCTGCCGGAGCCAGGACCGGGCCAGGTCCGCGTCCGCGTCGCCGCCGCTGGGGTGTGCCACTCGGACCTCTCCCTCGCCAACGGCACGCTGCGCCAGCCGGTGCCCGCGGTGCTCGGGCACGAGGGCGCGGGCGTCGTGGTGTCGGTCGGGACCGGGGTCACCCGGGTCGAGCCGGGCGACCACGTGCTGCTGAACTGGGCGCCGCCGTGCCGCGAGTGCTGGTTCTGCGAGGCGGGCGAGCCCTACCTGTGCGCCCACGCCTCCGACGCCGCGGAAGTGCCCTACGGCACGCTGTCCGACGGCACACCGCTCTACCCGGGGTTGGGAACGGGCGCGTTCGCCGAGGAGACGATCGTGCCCGAGCGCGGCGCGGTGAAGATCCCCGTGGACGTGCCGCTGGAGCAGGCGGCCGTGCTCGGCTGCGCCGTGCTCACCGGCGCGGGCGCGGTGTTCAACACCGCCCAGGTGAGCACGGGCCAGGCGGTCGTGGTGGTCGGCGTCGGCGGCATCGGCCTGTCGGTGCTGCAAGCGGCCCGGATCGCGGGCGCGTCCCCGATCATCGCCGTCGACGTGCACGAGTCGAAGTCCGACCTGGCCCTGTCCCAGGGGGCGACGCACTTCCTGGTCTCCGGCGACAAGACAGCCAAGGCCGTCCGCTCGCTCACCGATGGCCGCGGCGCCGACGTCGCCTTCGAGTGCGTCGGTATGCCCGCGACGATCCGTACGGCGTGGTCGTCAAGCAGGCGCGGCGGCAAGGTCGTGGTGGTCGGCGTCGGCTCGGCCAAGGCGATGGTCGAGTTCAGCGCGCTTGAGCTGTACTGGATGGGCCGGACGCTCACCGGCTGCCTGTTCGGCTCGACCGACCCCGACACCGACGTGCCCCGGCTACTCGGCCTGGTCGGCTCGGGCCAGCTTGACGTCGCGGGCCTGGTCACCACCGTCACCGACCTCGACGGCATCGAGGGCGCCTTCGAGGACATGCGCCAGGGCCGGGGCGGCCGGACGCTCGTGCGCTTCTGACGCCGCCGTTTCGCGAAGCAACCCCGTCCGAGCGTCACTCTCGGGCGGGGTTGCGCGCACTGGCCTCAGCGAGTGCTGTCAGTGTTTGACCGGTGTCCGAGCATCGGATTCCCGGCTCTGGGATGGCACCTGCGCGTTCATCTTCAGCGTGATCTGGGCGTTTTCGGAATCAAGCACGCTGTCCGCGTTGAACCAGATGTGCTGGTTGCCGTCACCAGGGATGTAGAACGTCTTTTCCGAATCGGTCACTGGTTTGGTCGTCACCATTTTCGGGGTGACAGATTGGGTTAGTAGTTTGATGTTGTTGTCGACGTCCGCGATCTTGTTGAGCAGGTAGACGGTTGCCGTCTGGTCTTCGATTTGTGTGACCGCGAACTGGGCTTTGCCGCTGCTGAGCGTCAGCGCGTGCTCCGTTTCGGCCAGGGTCGCGTAGAATCGGCTGAATTGCTTGAAGTCGTATGTGGTACCGGCCTGGACATCCAAATTTTGGTTCACTGTCAGGCAACTGGTGTCCACCGGCATGGACGCGCTGCCGATGTAGCTGGTGATCTGCGCGTTCTCCTGGTCCTTCGGGATGGAGGCCGTGACCTTTCCCGAGGTGTCTCCACCCCAGACGAACACGACTATCGCCAGTCCCATGTTGTTCGTCGCACCCGGGACCTTGACATCATCGGATTTGTCGTTGGCCCATGAGATGTGCACTGTCGCGGGATTGTCGTTGCGGTTCGAGTTGTAGAAGAAGAAGGCGTAAAGCTCGCTTTTATTGAGATTGTGGATCGTTGCGGAGTCGTTCGCCTTGAGGGTGACGCATCCGCCCTGGTCCCAGTTGTAATCCATGTCGTTCGAGCCTTTCTGAGGGTGCTGGCGATTGAGTGTGTGACGACGTGGCCAGATACGGCTTCTTATCCGTCGTCAGGTGATTTCTCTGCTTCCAGTGTGTCCCAATCGGGTTCACCCTGCGACCCGCTGCGGGGTTGTCATGCGGACGTGCGGCAGGCTTACACCTGTGGGTTAGAGAGCGACCACGCGCGGGGTGATGGCGCGGGGACGGCGACCTGCCGCCACTCGGACTAGCGAGCCTCACCGGCCTGAGCGTCACTCGCAGGGCTTAGGCAGTTGCCACTGTGTGGCGGTAAGGTTTACCGGACAACCAAGTCCGAGCGTGCCGCTAGGAGGGCCATGACCACCCCGGTCGCCATGCACATGAGCGATGGCCTCGTGAACTCCCCGACGGCGCTGCTGTTCATCGGGATCGCCGCGGTCGGGGTCGCGGTCGCCGCGGCCAAGGCACGCGCGGACCTCGACGACCGGACCGCGCCGATGGCGGGGCTGGTCGCCGCGTTCGTGTTCGCCACGCAGATGATCAACTTTCCGGTGCTGCCCGGGGTGAGCGGGCACCTGCTGGGCGGGGCGCTGGCCGCGATCCTCGTCGGGCCGTGGGTCGGGGCGCTGTGCGTGTCGATCGTCCTGGTCGTGCAGGCGCTGGTGTTCGCCGACGGCGGGCTGACCGCGCTGGGCGCCAACGTCACCAACATGGCGCTCATCGGCACCGTGGCGGGCTTCCTCGTGGCCGTCGCGCTCCGGCGGTTCGCGGCCAGGGGCAAGAGCGCGCTGGTGGCCGTCGCCTTCATCGCGGCCCTGGTGAACACGGTCGCCGCGGCACTCGGGTTCGTGCTGGAGTTCGCCATCGGCGGCGACGCCGCCTTCAGCCTCGGCGGGGTCGCGGCCACGGTGGTCGGCGTCCACGTCCTGATCGGCGTCGGCGAGGGGATCATCACCGCGCTCACCGTCGCCGCCGTCGCCGCCGTGCGGCCCGACCTCGTCTACCTCCTGCGCGGCACGCAGCGGCCGTTGGAGCTGCGCGAAAGGAGCGCCGCGTGACCAAGGCCAACAAGCGGAACCTCGGCTTCCTGCTCGGATTCCTCGCCGTGGCGCTCGTCGTGGCGGGAGCGCTTTCCTACTTCGCCGACTCCGACCCCGACGGCCTCGACCACGCCACCCTCTCCGGCTGCCAGGTAGTCGAGACCGACCAGGGCGAGCGGCTTGACGGCTCCTGCATAGCCCAGAACGCCCAAGAGCACCGCCTGGGAACCGGACCACTTGCCGACTACGCGGTAAACGGCGGCGAAGGAACTACCGGTCTCGCGGGAGTGATCGGCGTCGTGGTCACCGTCATCCTGGCGGGCGGCCTGTTCTGGCTCCTGCGCAGGCGCCCGGCGAAGGAGTAGGCCGGTGCCGCTGCTGCACCGGCCGGACGACACCCCGGCGCACCGGCTGCCACCCCAGGTCAAGATCGTCGCCGCCCTCGCCGCGGTGCTCTGCGTCGTGTCAACACCGAGAGAGCGGTTCTGGGCGTTCGGTCTCTACCTGGCGCTCTTGTCCGCGGTCTGGGTGATCGCCCGCATCCCGCCCCGCTGGATCGCGACCCGCGCGCTCATCGAGGTCCCGTTCGTCGTCCTCGCCTTGGCCCTCCCGTTCGTGGCGGGCGGGCCGAGAGTGGAGGTGCTGGGCGTGGCGGTGTCCGAACCGGGCGCGCTCGCGGGCTGGAACATCCTGGCCAAGGGCACCCTCGGCGTCCTGGTGTCGCTGACCCTGGCCGCCACGACCTCCCCCCGCGACCTGATCGTCGGCCTCCACCGGCTGCGGGTGCCCACCATGGTGATCACCATCGCCACCCTGATGCTGCGCTACCTCGAGGTCATCGCCGACGAGGCCAAACGGATGCGCACCGCCCGGATCTGCCGCGGCCACGACCCCCGGTTCCTCTGGCAGGTCGGCGCCACCGCCCGAGGCATCGGCACGCTGTTCGTCCGCAGCTACGAGCGGGGCGAACGCGTGCACCTGGCCATGGTCTCCCGCGGCTGGACGGGCGCCATGCCCGACAGCGGACGAACCCCGACGAGCCGGACAACCTGGGCGGCCGGACTCGCGCCCGCCGCCTTGGCCGCTGTCGTGCTGGGGGCCGCCCTATGGCCGTGACCCGGATTCCGGCGGCCGCGGACGGCAGTGCTGTCCTGCCGTGTCGCTGGCTTGCTGTCTTGGCCACGTGCTGTCATTCGCCGCTGTCGCAGTGGTGATCTCGTGGCGCTGACTCGCTGGGCGTCGGTATCGGGCGGCGTTGGTATCAGGCGGCGGTGTTGTCGTGCCGGTGTCGCTGTTGGGCTCCGCTGGTGTGGTGGGGGTGGTTTCGTGGCGTTGAGTCGGGAGGTCTCGGTGGTACTGGACAGCGGTGCGGCCGAGCCCGCGTTGCCTGCCTGCCGGGTCGCTGCCGTGGGGGTGGTCTCGTGGCGCTGACTCAGGAGGTCCCTGCGGAACCGGGTGGCGGCACGGCTCCGCCCGCGCTGCTGGTCGACCGGCTCGCCTACGCCTACCCCGACGGCCACCAGGCCCTGTTCGGCATCGACCTGCGAGTCGAGCCGGGGGAGCGGGTCGCGGTGCTCGGTCCCAACGGGGCGGGCAAGACCACCTTGGTCCTGCACCTCAACGGTGTGCTGAGCGGCGGCCAAGGCCGCGTCGAGGTCGCCGGGCTCCCGCTGACCAAGCGCACCCTGCGCGAGATCCGCAGGCGCGTCGGCATCGTCTTCCAGGACCCCGACGACCAGCTGTTCATGCCCACCGTCCGTGACGACGTCGCCTTCGGCCCAGCCAACTTCGGCCTGCGCGGCCCCGACCTGGACGCCCGCGTCACCCAGGCGCTCGACGCCGTCGGCATGACCGCCCACGCCGACCGCTCCCCCCTGCACCTCTCCGGCGGCCAACGCCGCCGCGTCGCCCTGGCCACCGTCCTCGCCTGCGACCCGGAGATCCTCGTCCTCGACGAGCCATCGGCCAACCTGGAACCAGTCGCCCGCCGCGAACTGGCCGAAGTCCTCCTCGCCCTGAACCGCACCATGCTCATGGTCACCCACGACCTGCCCTACGCCCTGCAACTGTGCCCCCGCAGCGTCCTCATAGACGACGGCGTGATCGTCGCCGACGCCCCAACCCGCGACCTCCTGTCCGACCCCGCCCTACTCGCCGCCCACCGGCTCGAACTTCCGTTCGGCTTCCGCCTGGACTAGTCTCGCCCCACAACCGAACATCGGGCCGTCACGAGCCGGAACGGGAGAGCCCCCGCCCACCGAGGCAGGGCACCGAAGGAGCAAACTCCCCGGAATCTCTCAGGTAAAGCGACCGTTCCAGGCCAGGCCACTCTGAAAAGCAGGCGCCCTTCGGCGCCTCACCCACGGTGCAAGCCGCTATCGGCGGCGAAGCTCTCAGGTCCCATGACAGAGGGGGAGTTCCACCACAGGACAGAGACATGTCCTGTCGTACCCAAGGAGCTCCCGGTGCCCGCCGTTCCCCCAGCACCCCCACGTCCCAAGACCACCTCCGGGACTTCCCAACCAGCCTGGCCGCCACCGCCACACCCACTCGCCCACCACCGGGCCGCACCAGCGCCCGCCCAGTGCTCGATGGGGTGGAGTGGTTTCTTCGGGGGTGAAGGAAGATCCCTGAACTCGCCGTGGTCGTGGGGCCGAAGGCACCCCACCCGTCTTTCCCACGACGGGATCTTCCTTCGCAGGGGCTCCGAAGAAACCACTCCACCCCATCGAGCCAACCCACGAGAGTCCGCTTATCAGACAACGCGAAAACGCGCAAGCGAGCTATCCACACAGCCCCGATTCATCCACAGCCCGCCAGACCGAGCGGCATTCGCCCGCCCCGCATGTCACGCTGCGAAAAAGACAGATTCCCGGCGCGCCGAAGGAGACCGAACTTCCATGAGCACACTCTCCCCGCTGCACGCGGTGCACGAGGCATTGGGCGCCTCGTTCACCGACTTCGCAGGCTGGGCGATGCCCCTGCGGTACGGCAGCGAGCTTGCCGAGCACAAGGCAGTGCGCACCGCCGCGGGCATCTTCGACCTCAGCCACATGGGCGAGATCGAGCTCACCGGCCCGGAAGCGGCCCAGGCGCTCGACTACGCGCTCGTCGGCAATCTGTCGGCCGTCAAACCGGGCCGCGCCCGGTACACGATGATCTGCGACGAAGACGGCGGCGTGCTCGACGACCTGGTCGTCTACCGGCTCGCCGACGACCGGTTCATGGTGGTGGCGAACGCCTCGAACGCCGCGACGGTCGCCACCGCGCTGCGGGAGCGGGCCGCCGGGTTCTCCGTCGAGGTGGACGACCAGTCGGCGAGTGTGGCGTTGATCGCTGTGCAGGGGCCCGCCTCGCCCGCCATCGTCGGCCCGGTCACCGGGGCCGACCTGGTGTCGCTGGCCTACTACGCCGCCGTCCCGGCGCGTGTCGCCGGGCACGAGGTGCTGCTCGCCCGCACCGGCTACACCGGCGAGGACGGGTTCGAGCTGTACGTCGAGGGCGCGAACGCGGCCGAGGTCTGGCAGGCGCTGGCCGACGCGGGCGCGGAGCACGGCCTGGTCCCGGCCGGTCTGGCCTGCCGCGACACCCTGCGGCTGGAGGCGGGGATGCCGCTCTATGGCAATGAACTCGGCGTCGAACTGACCCCGTTCGACGCGGGTCTGGGCCGGGTCGTGAAGTTCGACAAGCCCGGTGATTTCGTCGGCCGCGCCGCCCTGGAGCGCCGCCGGGACGCCGATGTGGACAGTCGGGTGCTGGTCGGCCTGGTCGGCAGCGGCAGGCGTGCTCCCCGCCACGGTTACGCGGTTGCCGACAGCGACGGCAACCGGGTCGGTACGGTCACCAGCGGCGCTCTCTCGCCGACGCTCGGCCACCCCATCGCGATGGCGTACGTGCCGGTCTCGGTCAGCGAGCCGGGCACCGCGCTGACGGTCGACATCCGCGGCACGGTCGCCCCGGTCGAGGTCGTCAAGCTGCCCTTCTACAAGCGTCCCGCCTGATCAGGAGAATCACGACAGCATGAGCATTCCGGAGAACCTCGGCTATACCGAGGAGCACGAGTGGGTCGACCTCGCCGACTCGGGCGTGGCCACCGTCGGCATCACCGAGTTCGCGGCCAAGAACCTCGGCGACGTGGTCTTCGTGCAGCTTCCCGAGGTCGGCGCGAAGATCACCCGGGGCGAGCCGTGCGGCGAGGTCGAGTCCGTCAAGGCGGTCTCCGAGCTGTACTCGCCGGTCGACGGCGAGGTCGTGGAGATCAACGAGGCCGTGATCGACAGCCCCGAGCTGGTCAACACCGACCCCTACGGCGACGGCTGGATGTTCCGCGCCCGGGTGGCCGAGGAACCCGACCTGCTCGACGCCGCCGCGTACGACGCGCTGACCAAGGAAAGCTGAGGAACAACCGGATGAGCACCTTCGGACAGCCCCTGGCCGAGGTAGACCCCGAGGTCGCCGCGGCGGTCGACGCCGAACTGCGCCGCCAGCAGTCCACCCTGGAGATGATCGCCTCGGAGAACTTCGCCCCGGTGGGCGTGCTCGAGGCGCAGGGCTCGGTCCTGACCAACAAGTACGCCGAGGGCTACCCCGGCCGCCGCTACTACGGCGGCTGCGAGCACGTCGACGTCATCGAGCAACTCGCGATCGACCGGGTCAAGGCCCTCTTCGGCGCCGAGCACGCCAACGTGCAGCCGCACTCCGGCGCGCAGGCCAACGCCGCCGCCATGGTGTCGGTCCTGAACCCGGGCGACACGATCCTCGGCCTCGACCTCGCCCACGGCGGGCACCTGACGCACGGCATGCGGATCAACTTCTCCGGCAAGCTCTACAACGTCGTCGCCTACCACGTCGACAAGGACAGCGGCCGGGTCGACATGGCCGAGGTCGAGCGGCTGGCGCGGGAGAGCAAGCCGAAGCTGATCATCGCGGGCTGGTCGGCCTACCCCCGCCAGCTCGACTTCGCCGAGTTCCGCCGGATCGCGGACTCGGTCGGCGCGCTGCTCATGGTCGACATGGCGCACTTCGCCGGGCTCGTCGCCGCCGGGCTGCACCCCAACCCGGTGCCGCACGCGCACCTGGTCACCACGACCACCCACAAGACGCTCGGCGGCCCGCGCGGCGGTGTCGTGCTGTCCACCCAGGAGCTCGCCAAGAAGGTCAACTCAGCGGTGTTCCCCGGGCAGCAGGGCGGGCCGCTTGAGCACGTGATCGCCGCGAAGGCGGTCGCCTTCAAGATCGCCGCGACCGAGGAGTTCGCCGAACGCCAGCGCCGCGTGCTCGACGGCGCCCGCATCCTGGCCGAACGCCTGTCCGCCCCGGACTGCGCTGCGGCGGGCGTCAAGGTGCTGACCGGCGGCACCGACGTCCACCTGGTCCTGGTCGACCTGGTCGACTCCCAGCTGGACGGGCAGCAGGCCGAGGACCGCCTGCACTCGGTGGGCATCACGGTCAACCGCAACGCGGTCCCGTTCGACCCCCGGCCGCCGATGATCACCTCGGGGCTGCGCATCGGCACCCCGGCGCTGGCCACGCGCGGTTTCGACGCCGACGACTTCACCGAGGTCGCCGACATCATCGCCACCGCGCTGCGCCCGGACTTCGACGATGACTCCAGCAGGCAGTTGCGCGACCGGGTGGACCTGCTGGTCAAGCGGCGGCCTCTCTATCCGGAGACTGCCTGATCTATCCGCGTTGGGCACCGCGCCTCACTCCTGGCGCGGGTCCCGGCGCGGGGCTGGCCCGGGGCTGGGTTGGGTTGGGTTGGGTGGGTTGGCTCGATGGGGGTGGAGTGGTTTCTTCGGGGCCCCTACGAAGGAAGATCCGTCGTGGGGAAAGACGGGTGGGGTGCCTTCGGCCCCACGACCACGGCGAGTTCAGGCATCTTCCTTCACCCCCGAAGAAACCACTCCACCCCATCGAGCACCTGGCAGGGCTGGTGCTGCCTGGCAGCGGGCGAGTTCGCTCATCCACCCCATTGAGCACTTGCGAGCCTCGGTCTGGCTGACGGGTGGGGCAGTGGCAGGTGGGCCGGTTGCTGGGTGCGCGGTGGTGGTGACTGTGGTGTCGGTGTGCGGGCACCGTGCCGGAACCGGTCGGTGAAGGTGCACAGTGGAGATATCTAGATGCCCGCCCCACCCGGAGGCGGGTGGATTGACGGTCTTGGAGGCGTGTGCCGCGATCCGGTGCGTGTTTCTCTGCCGTTCTGTGATGGAGGTGTGTCGTGGCGGTCAGCGTCTTCGACCTGTTCAGTATCGGGATCGGACCATCCAGTTCGCACACGGTGGGGCCGATGCGGGCGGCGCTGACCTTCGCTGAGGGGTTGCGTGGCGATGGCTTGCTCGACTCGGTGGCGCGGGTGCGGGTGGAGCTGTTCGGGTCGCTTGGGGCGACGGGGCATGGGCACGGCAGTGACAAGGCGGTGTTGCTGGGGTTGGAAGGCGAGCGGCCGGAGGATGTCGACACCGACAGCGTCGCGCGGCGGGTCGCGGGGATTCGGGAGTCGGGGACGCTCACGGTGCTGGGGGTTCGTCCGGTCGCGTTCGCCGAGGATCGGGGCGGCGGTGATGGCGACCTGGTCATGCACCGCCGTCGGGCGCTTCCCCTGCACCCCAACGGCATGGTCTTCCGCGCCTGGGACCCGGCGGGGGTGGAACTGGCGGAGCGCACGTACTACTCGGTCGGTGGCGGGTTCGTCCTGACCGAGGACTCGGCAGGTGGGCCGGTCATCTCCGCCGACACCACCCCGGTCCCGTTTCCGTTCCGCACGGCCGCCGAGCTGTTGGCCCACTGCGAACGCCACGACCTCACCATCGCCCAGGTCATGCTGCGCAACGAGATGGTGTGGCGCACCGAGGCCGAGGTCCGCGCGGGCCTGCTGCGGATCTGGCAGGTCATGCGGGACAGCGTCGCCCGGGGCTGCGCGCGCGACGGCGTGCTGCCCGGCGGCCTCAAGGTCCCCCGCCGCGCGAAGTCGTTGCACGCCAAGCTGGTGGCCGAAGACGGCGTGGGCGACCCGCTCTATGTGATGGACTGGGTGAGCCTGTTCGCGCTGGCCGTCAACGAGGAGAACGCGTCCGGCGGCCGGATCGTCACCGCCCCCACCAACGGCGCGGCGGGCATCATCCCCGCCGTCCTGCACTACTACACGCGCTTCCTGCCCGACCCGACCGACGACGGCGTGCTGGAGTTCCTGCTGACCGCGGCCGCGATCGGCGTGGTGCTCAAGGAGACCGGCTCGATCTCCGGCGCCGAGGTCGGCTGCCAGGGCGAAGTCGGCTCGGCGTGCGCGATGGCCGCTGCGGGCCTCACCGCGGTCCTCGGCGGCTCGGTCGCCCAGGTGGAGAACGCCGCCGAGATCGGCCTCGAACACCACCTCGGCCTGACCTGCGACCCGGTCGGCGGCTTGGTCCAGATCCCCTGTATCGAACGCAACGCGGTCGGCTCCACCAAGGCCATCAACGCCTCCCGCATGGCCCTGCGCGGCGACGGCACCCACGTCGTCCACCTGGACAAGGTCATCAAGACCATGCGCGAAACCGGCGCCGACATGCACACCAAGTACAAGGAGACCGCCCGCGGCGGCCTGGCCCTCAACGTCATCGAATGCTGAAACGCTGTCTCAGTCGGCCGATCTCGCGCTCGGCGAGCTGAGCGGGGTCAGGCGGCGGTCGAGACTGAGGACGATGACGGCTCGTCGATCTCGGTGGCGTCGAGCACCAGGGTGTGCCGGGCAACGTCCAGGTCCTGGCAGTCGGGGTCGGTGCAGTCGAGGGTGAGGATGTCGACTATCAGGGTGCCGTGGCAGTGGCTGACCCCTTGCTCGCAGGAGACGCACGTCGGCGTCACGAGGCCCTCCTCGGTTGGGAGCCCGCGCCCCCGGCCGTTTTCACCGCCTTTTCCAGTTCGGCGCGGCTCATCTTGGAGCGACCCTTGATGTCCAGGTCCCGGGCTCGCTTGTCCAGCTCTGACTTGCTCAGGCTAGACAAGTCTTCCGCCTTCTCCGCGGAACCGCCCCGGCGTTTCGTCCGGCTTTCCACACTCTTGCTCAACGCCTCGAACAGGTCCACGACCTTGGTCGGGGTGCTGGGGGCGGCCTCGCTGACGATCTCGCGGCCTTCCTTCTTGTCCTCGATCAGCTGCTCGACCCGCTGGGTGAACGTGTCGTGGTAGTTCTCCGGCTCCCATTCCTCGGTCATGGAATCGATCAGGCTGATCGCCATGTCCAGTTCCTTGCCGCGCGCCGGAATGATCTCCGGCAGCGACTTGAGTTCCTTCGCCGGGTCGCGGATGTCCTCCGCGAACAGCATAGTCGTCAGGATCAGCAGGTCGTCGCCCGCGCGGATGGCGGTCAGGTACTCCTTGCCGCGCATCACGAAGGTGGCGATGCCCGCCCGGTTGGTCTTGCGCATGGCCTGGAGCAGGAGGCTGTACGCCTTGCCGTACTCCTCTTTCGCCGGGGCCAGCCAGTAGGTCTTCTGGAAGTGGATCGGGTCGATCTCGTCCAGGTCGACAAAGGCGGAGATATCGATCGTCCGGGAGCGGCCGGGGGCGATCTGGTCGAGTTCGTCCGGCTCGATGATGACGTAGTCGCCGCCGCCGATCTCCGCGCCCTTGACGATGTCGGGGAAGGCGACCTCCTTGCCGGTGCGCTCGTTGATGCGCTTGTAACGAATGCGGTCGGAGGTGCCGCGCTCGAACTGCCGGAAGCTGATCGTGTGGTCCTCGGTCGCCCCGTACAACTCCACCGGGACCGTCACGAGCCCGAAGTTGATCGCTCCGTTCCAAATCGGCCGCGCCACCGTGCCTCCCCGGCTCCGTCGTCTGCTCCAGTGTGGACCACGAACACCCGGAAAGTCCTGTTCAAACCGCTGCTACGCACGTATCGGCGGCCGTTCGGCGCGATCGAGCGCGGCAGTGGGCGGCGCGCCGGTCAGCGGTCGGGCTCGGCGACGAGTCCTTCCCGCAGGGTCTCCAGGGTGCGGCTCAGCAGGCGGGAGACGTGCATCTGCGACACCCCGATCTTCTCGGCGATCTGGGTCTGCGTCATGTTCTTGAAGAACCGCAGCATCAGGATCCGGCGCTCGCGTTCGGGCAGCCGCTCGATCAGCGGGCGCAGCGACTCGTGGTCCTCGATGCCGCTGAGCGCGGCGTCGTCCTCGCCGAGGGTGTCGGCCAGCGGGTCGGAGTCCGGGTCGCCGGAGGACAGCGCCTCGTCCAGCGAGACCGACTGGTAGACCTGCCCGGCTTCCAGGCCCTCGTAGACCTCTTCGCGGGTCATCCCGAGGTGCTGGGCGATCTCGCTGGGCGTCGGCGCGCGCCCCAGCCGCTGGGAAAGCTCGTTGCCCGCCGCGCTGATCGTCAGGTGCAGTTCCTTGAGCCTGCGCGGCACCCGCACCGACCAGGCCGTGTCCCGGAAGTAGCGCCGGACCTCGCCCATGATGGTGGGCACCGCATACGACAGGAAGTCGATCCCACGCCCCGGGTCGAACCGGTCGACGGCGTGGATCAGGCCGACCGTGGCCACCTGGGTGAGGTCTTCCCGGGCGACGCCGCGATGGGCGAACCGCATGGCGATGTGCTCGGCCAGCGGGAGGTGCCCGGTGACCAGTTTGTCGCGCACGGTCTCGCGGCGCGGGTCTTGCGGGCAGAGTTCAGCCAATTCGGTGAACAGGGGGGCCAAGTGCGTGTACTCGTGCCCGGCGCTGGTGTGCGATGCTGTGCTCACCCCACGCCCGCCGTTCGCTCACGGCGGACCGAGATCCCCACCACCGGCGACCCGTCTTCGCCGCGCCGCGACCAGCAGGCGGCCCGGTCGGTCAGGGTGGCCAGCACCCGCCAGGCGAACGAGCCGGTGTCGGGCAGGTCGCCGCCCTTGGCCGCGGTGTGCGCCTCGAAGCACAGGGAGCCGCCCTCCCGGGCGAACACACAGGCGAGGGTCGCCTTGGGCGCGGCAAGGCCGATCAGCGTGGAGCACACCTCGTTCACCGCGAGGGTGAGGTCGGAGATGGCGTCGAGGTCGTGGTCGAGCATGGCCGCCACGTTCGCGGCGACCGACCGCACGATCGGCAGGCTGTCCAGCTCGGCGCTGAGCCGAAGCTCCACGCGTTCGCTCACCGGCAGCTCCGCCCTGGGCACCGGCACGTTCAGCACACCGCCGGACCGGGGCATCCGGCCCGCGACGCCATGTCCCGCCGTATGTCCCGCCGTGCGCTTCCCGGTGGTGAAGTCCCCGCTGGGCCCGGTCATCGAGTCATCCCCGTCATGTGCGATGGGTACCCGCCTACCGCCCCGGAGACACCTTCGCGTCCGCGTGGCTCTCATCTCAGCCTCCTCGTCGACCGGCTCCCGTTCGGCTAGGAGCGGGCGCCGGAGCCGTCCGCTATCGGCCCCAAGATGTCGTAGGGCGGCACCCAGCCCTGCTCGACCAGCACCCGGTACAGGTCGTGCATGGCCCGCTCCAGTTCGTCTGGCTCTCCTCCCGCGGCCACGAGCGCCCGCGCGGCGTCGAGCAGCGCCTCGTCCAGGCGCAGCGGCTCCGCGCCGGGGTCGTCTGGCTCATCGGCCCCGGTGTTGCGCCGCAGGTACGCGTCCAGCGGCTCGATCGCGGGCTCGGCGAACATCCCCACCACCAAGTGCGCCACCCGGTGCAGCTTGGTGTTGTACTGCTGGGACAGTCGCACGAGCGCGTCGAATGCCTCCTTCGGCGAGCACCTGCGCAGCACCACGAGCACGCCCATGGCCTGCTCGATCGTCGCACGGGTGCGCAAAGCGCGCCGCAGACCGTCCAACTCGGACTGCAACTGGGCGACCCGCGTGGTGGGGTCCAGGCTCACCGGCGCCCTCCGGCCTGCACTGGCGGTGTCCGCAGCGCGCTGCCCATGAAGCTTCCTCCCGGTCGCCGTCGAGTTCACGAGTCCACGCGAGCGAGAGGGGGACGCGTCGAGAGCGACCGACGCCGAGAACCGGCGGGTCTGACAACACGCAGCCACTCGCTTCACGCGAGCGCCGGGCGGCGACAGTCGGCGTCGGCCCGGCGCGCTGCGGCTGCTTGCTCAACCGCTACCGGAGCACTCTAAAGATCACGCCGAACGGGGCACAAGGCAGGGTCCGCGCTCCACCCGGCGAGCCGCTCCCGGTCCCTCTACGGTGGGTCGGGCAAGCCGCACGAGAAGGTGACACGGAAAGGAGCCAGACATGCTGGCGGTGACAGAAGCGGCAGCCGACGCGATCAGCGCGTTGACGGCGCAGGACGGGTTGGCCGGTCAGGGTGGGCTGCGGTTCACCCTGGTCACACCCGAGGTGGACGGCGCCCCGATAGCGGTGGCGCTGGCCCAGGAGCCGGTGGCGGGCGACCAGGTGGTTCGCGCGACCGCGGGCGCGCAGGTCTTCCTCGAGCCGGGAGCCGCGGAACTGCTCTCGGACAAGGTCCTCGATGTGCAGCAGGACGCCGAGGGGCAACTCAACTTCGCGGTGCTCGAACAGCGGGACACACCGCCCGCGATGTGATGTGCACTATCAGGTGATTGAAACCACCTGACCCGGGTAATCCCACAGTGGGGTGACGAGTCTCGGGAGGCGGATGTGGTTCAGGTCAGCCAGGTCAGGACGAGGTCTTTCGCGCCGCTGTGGCGGGGGCTGGATTTCGGTCCCGCCGTCGTCGTGCTGGCGCCCGGATCGCGGCAGCCCGCCGAGCTGCCCGCGGCGTGGCGACCGCTGGAAGAGCGGTTCCAGATCGCCTGGTGCGCCGTGCCCGAAGACGTGGAGTCCGTCGACCGGGTGGAGGACGTGCTGGAAACCCTGGCCGACCGCAACATCCGCACCCACGTGGTCGCCCACACCGCGCTCACCGACGTCGCGACGAGGCTGGTCGGCGAGTTCTCCCACATCGTCCGCGGTCTGGTCCTGGTCGGCGCCTCCCGAACACCCCAGCCGACCGGGGTCAGGACGCGGGTCGTCGCCCCCGGCGCCGACCCCGACCTGACCCGCCCGGACGTCGTGCGCGACGTGCTCGCGGCGGTGGACGCGGGCGAGGCCGCCAATGTGCGCTTGGACCTGCCCAATTACAACCGGATGACCCTGGGCAGGCTCCGCGTCGAGGTCGGCAGGCCCTGACCGGAGCGTGACCTGCCCCGTCCCGTCACCGCTCACCCGGGCCGGGGCAATATCGTGGGGGCATGAGCGAGCTGGCGAGCGAATCATCAACACAGCGCGTGGACGCACGGGGCTGCCGAACCGGTGAGGTGGCCGCATGAGCACCCACTTCGACGTCGTGGTCCTCGGTGCGGGACCGGGCGGTTACGTCGCGGCGATCCGGGCCACCCAGCTCGGGCTGAAGACGGCGATCATCGAGGAGCGCTACTGGGGCGGCGTCTGCCTCAACGTCGGCTGCATCCCGTCCAAGGCCCTGCTGCGCAACGCGGAGCTGGCCCACTTGGTGCAGCACGAGGCCGAGACCTTCGGCATCCAGGTGGACGGCCAGGTCAGCTTCGACTACGGCGCCGCCTACCAGCGCAGCCGCTCGGTGGCCGACGGCCGCGTCAAGGGCGTGCACTACCTGATGAAGAAGAACGGCGTCACCCAGTTCCACGGCCGAGGCAGCTTCACCGACCCCAACACCATCGAGGTCGCCCTCAACGACGGCGGCACCGAGACCGTGACGTTCGCCAACGCGATCATCGCGGCGGGCGCCACCACCCGCCTGCTCCCCGGCACCGCACTCTCCGACCGCGTGGTCACCTACGAGGAGCAGATCCTCACCGACCAACTCCCGGAAAGCATCGTCATCGCGGGCGCGGGAGCCATTGGCGTCGAGTTCGCCTACGTCCTGCACAACTACGGCGTCAAGGTCACCATTGTGGAGTTCCTGGACCGCGTGGTCCCCCTGGAGGACGAAGAGGTCTCCAAGGAACTCGCCCGTCGCTACAAGCGCCTGGGCATCGACATCCTCACCGGCACCCGCGTGGAGTCGATCGACGACAACGGCGCCAAAGTCAAGGTGACCGTCTCCAAGGCTGGCCAACAGCAGGTCATCGAAACCGACAAGGTCCTCCAGGCCATTGGTTTCCAGCCCCGCGTAGAGGGCTACGGCCTGGACAAAACCGGCGTGAAGCTGACGGAACGCGGCGCGATCGAAATCGACGCCCGCTGCCGAACCTCGGTAGACCACATCTACGCCATCGGCGACGTCACCGCCAAACTCATGCTAGCCCACGCGGCAGAGTCAATGGGAATCGTCGCGGCGGAAACCATCGCGAACGCCGAAACCATGGAACTCGACTACGTGATGATCCCCCGCGCCACCTACTGCCAACCCCAAATAGCCAGCTTCGGCTACACAGAAGCCCAAGCAAGGGAAAAGGGCTACGACGTCCAGGTAGCCAAGTTCCCCTTCACCGCCAACGGCAAATCCCACGGCCTAGGCGACCCGGTAGGCTTCGTGAAACTCATCAGCGACAAGCGCCACGGCGAACTCCTGGGCGGCCACCTCATCGGCCCCGAGGTAACGGAACTTTTGCCAGAACTATCCCTGGCCCAACAGTGGGACCTCACCGTCCACGAGGTAGCCCGCAACGTCCACGCCCACCCCACCCTCGGCGAAGCGGTCAAGGAAGCCATCCACGGCCTGGCAGGCCACATGATCAACTTCTAGCCAGTCCCTCGCCTCACCTCGCCTAGGAGGAGCAGGACAGCGAACCCGCTCTCCTGCCAGGCAGCACCGGCCCTGCCAGGTGCTCGATGGGCTGGAGTGGTTTCTTTGGGGGTGAAGGAAGATCCCTGGACTCGCCGTGGTCGTGGGGCCGAAGGCTCCCCACCCGTCTTTCCCCACGACGGGATCTTCCTTCGTAGGGGCCCCGAAGAAACCACTCCACCCCATCGAGCAAACCCCAGAACCAGCCACCCACTCAAGCAGGAAAGAACACCGCAGACCCAACGACGGAAACACACACAGAATCCCCAGAACCCCACGCAGAACCACCCGACACCCGAGCGGTCATCCGCGCCCCAGCGGCAACAAGACTCACAACCGAGTCATGCCCATGAAAGCTAACCCCTAAAACCTCCCCAGCCACCCCGGCGGCACCCAAAGCGATCTGCTCCGGCCGCAGCAACAAAACCCCATCCCCCTGATGCGACCCGACAAGCGGGACACGCCCAAGAGGCGACGAAGCCGACCCGCCAGAAGCCGTAGCAGGAAGCAACACCGCCTCACCCACAAAGGCAGCCACCCCAACATCCACCGGCCGCCGATAAACCTCCCCCGGCGAAGCGGCCTGCACCACCGCCCCATCCCGCATCACGGCCACGACATCCGCCATGGACAAGGCCTCGTCCTGGTCGTGCGTCACCAGCAGGGCCGTAGTCCCAGCCGCCCGCAACACCCGCCGCACATCAGCACGCAGATCCGCGCGCAGCCCAGCGTCCAACGCCGAGAACGGCTCGTCCAACAGCACCAGATCCGGCTGAGGTGCCAACGCCCGTGCCAGCGCGACCCGCTGCTGCTGCCCACCGGACAGCTCAGCGGGCTTGCGCCGCTCATACCCGCCAAGCCCCACCAGCTCCAGCATCTCCGCGACCCGCTCAGCACGCCGAGCGCGGCCCAGGCCGAAGCCCACGTTCCCCGCCACCGTCAGATGCGGGAACAGCGCTCCCTCCTGCGGCACGACCGCCGCCCGCCGCCGCTCCGGCAGCACAAACGACGACCCTGACACCACCCGCCCACCGAGCCGGATCTCCCCACCCGAAGGCCGCAGGAACCCGGCCACGGCCCGCAACAGCGTCGTCTTGCCGCACCCGGACGGCCCCAGCACCGCCGCGAGCGCCCCGGACGGCACAGCCAGGTCCACCCCGCGCAGCACGCGAGTGCCCCCGTATCCGGCGCTCAGCCCGGTGACAACCAGTTCGGTCACGTCTGCGCTCCTCGCGTCGCCGACTCCAGCACAGCGGCCTTCCCGGACCGGAAGACCGACATCTCCAGCAACACGGCGGGCACGGCGGAGACGACCACCAGCAGCGCCGCGTACGGCGCCGCCTCGGCGAACGCCGACACCCCTGTCTTCGTCCACAGCGCGGTCGCCAGGGTGTCCGCGCCGGTCGGGCGCAGCAGCAGGGTCGCGGGGAGTTCCTTCGCGCAGGTCAGGAACACCAGTGCCGCACCGGCGGCGATCCCGGGCGCGGCCAGCGGCAGGGTGACCGTGCCGAACACCCGCGCCCGCCCTCGGCCCAGTGACCGGGCGACGTCCTCGACGGCGGGCGGGGCGGCGGCGACGGCGGTGCGGACCGCGCTGATCGCGATCGGCAGGAACAGCGCGGCGTAGCCCAGCACGAGCAGCGGGGTCCGCTGGTACCACGGCTGCGCGAACCGCACGCCGAAGAACACCAGGGCCAGGGCCACGGTGATGCCCGGCAGCGCGTGTCCGGCGTAGGCGGCCAACTCCACCGCGCGCACCGGCCGCGACGAGTGCCGGGCGGCGAGGAAGCCCACCGGGACGGCCAGCGCCACGGTCGCCAGCGCGCCCAGCGCGGCGAACTGCACGGTCGTCGCCGTGGTGGACACCAGGGCCGCCGGGTCCAGCTCCGCCCGGCCGATGCCCAGCCAGCGGGTCAGCGCTCCCAGCGGCACCCCCAGCGACACGACCACGATCCCGGCCAAGCCCAGCAGCACGGGCCAGCGCGCGGCCCGCAGCCGCACCGGCTCGGCCTGCCGGGCGACCCCGGGACCGAGGCGTGCCGTGGACGTGCCGCGCATCCTGGCCTCGGCGAGGGCGAGCAGGACCGCGAGCACGACGAGCACGACGCCGATCACCGCGGCGGGGGTGCGGTCGAAGCTGCCCGAGTACGAGGTCTGGATGCCGAGGGTGAAGGTCTCGTAGCGCAGCAGCGACACCGCGCCGAAGTCGTGCAGGACGTAGAGGGCCACCAGCAGCCCGCCCGCCAGCGCGGCGGGCCACACCCGGGGCAGCGTCACCCGGCGGAAGGTCTCCCACGGCCCGTGGCCCAGCGACCGCGACAGCTCTTCCAGCGCCGGGTCGGCCGAGCGCAGCGCGGCGGCGACCGGCAGCAGCACCAGCGGCATGTTGGTGGTGGTCAGCGCCAGCCACGCGCCCGCGAACCCGACGACGTCCATCGACAGCCAGGCGAACCCGGACACGTACGACGGCACGGCCAGCGGCATCACCAGCAGGACCGTCCACACCCGCCGCAGCGGCAGCGCCGTGCGGGTGACCGCCCACGCCGCCGCAGTGCCCAGCGCCAGCGCGCTCGCCGCGACGGCCACGAGCAGGGTCAGCGTGTTCGCCGTCAGCTCGGCGGTGCGCGAGCGGACGGCGATCGCGAAGAACACGTCCCAGCCCTGGTCTGTCGCGCGCAGGAAGAGATAGACCAGCGGCAGGACAGCGACGACCACGGCGGGGAGCGCCGCGAGCAGCCACCCGGTCGCCCGCCGCGCTCCCCGGCCCCGGCGCGCGGTCACCTACAGCAGCCCGACCTGACGGAGCAGGTCGGCGGTCTTGGGCAGGGATTGCAGGTCGGCGAGCCTGAGGTTCGGCGGTCGCAGGTCGGCCAGCGGGGGCAGCTTGTGCTTGGCCGACGTCACGCCCGCGCGCACCGGGTACTCGGCTGTGGCGTCGGCGAAGTACTGCTGAGCCTCGGGGGAGAGCAGGAATTCGGCGAATTTGTTCGCGAGGTCCTTGTTCTTGCTGGAAGCCAGCACGCCGACGCCCGCCGCGTTGACCAGGGCGCCGGGGTCGTTGCCCTTGATGTAGTGCAGCTTGGCGTTCATCTTGTCCACACCGACCTGGTGGGCCTTCTCGAACCAGTAGTAGTGGTTCGACAGGCCGAGCGGCAGCTTGCCCTCGTCCACCGCGTCCCGGATCTTGATGTTGTTGTCGTACTTCTGCGGCTCGTTCGCCTTGAACTTCTCCAGCCACTGCCGCGCGCCGTCCTCGCCGCGCAGCACGCGCACGGCGGTGACGAACGCCTGCCAGGACGCGTTGGACGGGGCGAATCCGATTTTGCCCTTCCACTTCGGGTCGACCAGGTCGTCGATGCCCTGGGGCAGGTCGGCATCGGCGACCTGCCGGGGGTCGTAGACGACGACGCGGGAGCGCAGCGAGGTCGACACCCAGGCGCCGTCGGCGGCCCGCCACTGCTCGGGGCTGGCGTCGAGGACGGTCTGGGGGAGCGGCGCGAGGCGGCCCGCGGAGGCCAGCGCGCCGAGCGCCCCGGCGTCCTGGGAGAAGAACACGTCGGCGGGGCTGCGCTCGCCCTCTTCCGCGAGCTGACCGGCCAGCGCGGCGGTGTCGCCGTAGCGGACCTCCAGCTTGACGTCGGCCCCGAGCGCCGCGGCCGCCTTGTCGAGCAGCGGCTTGACCAGGTTCTCGTTGCGGCCCGAGTAGACCGTCAGCACGGGCCCGTCATGGGCGGGCTCGGTGCTTCCGCACCCCGCCAGCGTGGCGCCGAGCGCGGTGGCCAGGACCGCCACCGCCAGCCGGATCGACCGGTGTCTCATCGCTGCTCCCTGCTGCCGTCGACAGTGTGAGGGGAGGCTAACCTTCCAGGTTCGCTTTCACCCAATCGTGGGACATTCGGCGGGTCGCGGTTCCATCGTTCGTCGGCAGTGTGGGAACGCCTGCCGGGACTGGGCCGTTGTCCTGCCCGCAACATTTCCGACGGGGGGAAGACTCCGGCGGAGGCGGACTCGCGCACCGGGACGATGAGTAGGGCGAAGATCATTGCCGCGCGGGTTGCCCGGTAAATAGGCTGAACCGACGGAAAGCGGGGCCACCGCTTTCCGGAATCTGCCTGGGGGCAGGCCGATGAAAGCCCGAGAATCCGGGAGTGCCTGATGCGTGTCAAAGTCCTGTTCGCCGTTCTGCTGGCCGGGGTCGCCGTCGTCGCGACCGGCCCGAGCGCCGGAGCCGCCACCGCGGCCCCGCGAGCGTTGCCGGTGCCGCCGGAGGCGCAGTCGGCCAGGATCACCGACCTCAACCGACACGGCACGGTGGTCGGCAGCCTGATCGAGAAGACCTTCCCGCTGTCCAGAGCGACCGCCTGGGTCGACGGCGAGCTTCGGCCGCTGGAATGCCCGCACCCGCTGAGCCAGGCCACCCACGTCAACGACCGCGACCAGGTCGCGGGCTGGTGCTACGGGACGGACAACCAGGTCAAGGCGACCGTGTGGCAGGACGGCAAGGCGACGGTCGTCGCCCCGGCCGACGCCGAGTACAGCGAGGCGGTCGACATCAACAACCGGGGCGAGGTGCTGGTCTGGTCGCTCATCCGCGACCCCGGCGCTCCGGTCTACCTCGCCCGCTACAGCGTGTGGCGCGACGGCGCGCACAGCACCGCGTTCGAGGGCCCGCAGGGTCGGCTGTCGGACTTCGCCGTGCTGGGCGAGGGCGGCCACGTCGTCACCGAACTCGACGGCAAGATCCTGCGGTGGCGTGCAGGCCGGACGACCGAGCTGGCCCGCCCCGCGAACGCCGAGTCCGTCTACCCGGTCGACGTCAACGTGCACGGCGCCGTGGTAGGTGAGGCGCGCGACGCCGCGTTCGCCTACCGGGTGGTCGTGTGGCAGCGCACCCAGCCGGTGGACATCGGCACCCTCGGCGGGGCGGGCACCAAGATCGGCCAGACCAACCTGAGCGTCGGGCCGTGGATCAACTCGGCTGGCGAGGTCGCCGCGGAGTCGCGGACCGCAGACGGCCGCTGGCATGTGGTCCGCTGGCGCGACGGCGTGCTCACCGACCTCACCCCGGACGCGGCCGACGCGCGCGCGGCGGGCGTCAACGAGGCGGGCATCGTCGCGGGCACCCTGACCTCCACCGCGAACGGACCCACCACGGCGTTCGTCTGGCGGCACCGGCACCTGACCGAGCTGCCCGCCCTGAACCCGGGCGAGTCCTCGTCGGCGAGCGCGCTGCACCCGCACCGCGCGCAGGTCGCGGGCACCAGCGGGGACGTCCCCGTCGTCTGGGGATGATCCCGGCCGGGGAATGAGCCAGGCCGGAGTCAGCCCTCGGCGCGCTCCTTGGCGTCGTACGCCAGGTCGGCGTAGTCGGGGGCGGCTTCGGTCTCGCGCAGCGGG
Organism: Actinokineospora iranica; assembly: GCF_900101685.1. Classification (GTDB taxonomy): domain Bacteria; phylum Actinomycetota; class Actinomycetes; order Mycobacteriales; family Pseudonocardiaceae; genus Actinokineospora; species Actinokineospora iranica. Next base: position 775,958 of record NZ_FMZZ01000001.1, on the reverse strand, counting down.
ACCAGGTCGTCGGGCAGCACCCGCTGCGGCAGCTCCCCGAACCGGGCGTACCGCAGGAACGCGAACTCGTCGTCGGTGAAGTTTTCCGCCATGCCGTCGATTCTGCTCACTTTTGCGTGGCGGGGGCAACGATTCAGACCCGGTGAGACCTGTCCGCGACCTGCGCGCGGGCGTAGGTTCGCCGATATGCGAATCGTGAGCAGGTTCTCGCTGGTGGTCAGCCTCGCCTTGCTCGTGATGGTCTTGCCGACCCCCTGGTAAAAGGAACGGCTCGCAGGCGTCGTTGCCTGCGAGCCGTTGACTAGGGCGAGCCTTTAGACCAGCGGGCGGTCCGTCGGCTCGATCGGGCGCGGCAGCACCGCGCGTTCGGTCAGGTAGGCGTCCACGCCCGCGGCGGCGGAGCGGCCCTCGGCGATGGCCCACACGATCAGCGACTGGCCGCGGCCCATGTCGCCCGCGGTGAACACGCCGTCGACCGAGGTCTGGAAGTCCCGGCCGCGGGCGACGTTGCCGCGCTCGTCGAGGTCGACGCCGAGGTCGGTCAGCAGCGCGCCCTTCTCCGGGCCGACGAAGCCCATCGCCAGGGTGACCAGGTCCGCCGGGATGTCCCTGGCGGAGCCCTCGACGGGTGCGAACCGGCCGTTCTCCATGACGACCTCGGTCAGCCGCAGCGCGCGGACGTTGCCGTCGTCGTCGCCGAGGAACTCGGTGGTGGAGACCGAGTAGACCCGCTCGCCGCCTTCCTCGTGCGCGGAGGACACCCGGTAGAGCATCGGGTATGTCGGCCACGGGTTGGCCGTGGAGCGGGTCTCCGGCGGCCGGGGCATGATCTCCAGCTGGGTCACCGACGCCGCGCCCTGCCGGTGGGCGGTGCCCACGCAGTCGGCCCCGGTGTCGCCGCCGCCGATCACCACGACGTGCTTGCCCTCGGCGTGGATGGGGGAGCGGTCCAGCTCGCCCGCGGCCACCTTGTTCGCCAGCGGCAGGTACTCCATGGCCTGGTAGACGCCGCGCAGCTCCCGGCCGGGGATCGGCAGGTCGCGCCACGCGGTGGCGCCGCCCGCGAGCACGACCGCGTCGTACTCCGCGCGCAGCTGCTCGGCGGTGACGTCCACGCCGACGTTCACGTTGACCCGGAACTCGGTGCCCTCGGCCCGCATCTGCTCCAGCCGCCGGTCCAGGCGCGACTTCTCCATCTTGAACTCGGGGATGCCGTAGCGCAGCAGCCCGCCGATGGCGTCGGCCCGCTCCAGCACCACCACGTCGTGGCCCGCGCGGGTCAGCTGCTGCGCCGCGGCCAGCCCAGCGGGGCCCGACCCGACGACGGCGACCTTCTTGCCGGTGCGCGTCGTCGGCGGCTGCGGGGTCACCCAGCCCTCGGCGAAGGCCCGGTCGATGATCGAGATCTCGACCCGCTTGATGGTCACCGGGTCGTCGTTGATGCCCAGCACGCACGCGGCCTCGCACGGGGCGGGGCACAGCGTCCCGGTGAACTCCGGGAAGTTGTTGGTCGCGTGCAGCCGCTCGCTCGCCCGCTGCCAGTCGTCCCGCCAGACCAGGGTGTTCCACTCCGGGATCAGGTTGCCCAGCGGGCAGCCCTGGTGGCAGAACGGGATGCCGCAGTCCATGCAGCGCCCGGCCTGGGAGCTGCCCTTGCCCGAGGTGAACTCGGCGGTGCTGTTCTCCTCGTAGACCTCGCGCCAGTCCTTGAGCCGCAGGAAGACCGGGCGCGTCTTCGGGGTCTCGCGCGGGGTGGTCAGAAAGCCCTTGGGGTCAGCCATGTGCGGCCTCCATGATCGCCTGGTCGATGTCGCGGCCGTCGCGCTCGGCCGCGGCCCGCGCGGCCAGCACCCGCTTGTAGTCCTTGGGCATGACCTTGGTGAACCGGCTGACCTGGTTGTCCCAGTCGGCCAGCAGCGACCGCGCCACCATGGAGTCGGTCTCCGCGGCGTGCTTGGCCACGGTCTCCCGCAGGAAATCGGCGTCGTCGGCTGTGGTGTCACTGTCGAGCGGGTCGAGGTCGACCATCTCGGGGTTCACCCTGGCCTGCGCCAGGTCGAGCACGTAGGCCACGCCGCCGGACATGCCCGCGGCGAAGTTGCGCCCGGTCGGGCCGAGCACGACCACCCGGCCGCCGGTCATGTACTCGCAGCCGTGGTCGCCCACGCCCTCGACGACGGCCAGCGCGCCGGAGTTGCGCACGCAGAACCGCTCGCCGACCTTGCCGCGCAGGAACACCTCGCCGCTGGTCGCGCCGTAGGCGATGACGTTGCCCGCGATCACGTGCTGCTCGGCGGCGAACTGCGCCCCCGCGTGCGGCCGCACGACGATCCGCCCGCCGGACAGGCCCTTGCCGACGTAGTCGTTGCCGTCACCGACCAGCCGCAGTGTGATGCCGCGCGGCAGGAACGCCCCGAACGACTGGCCCGCCGTGCCGGTGAAGGTCACGTCGATCGTGTCGTCCGGCAGGCCCTCGCCGCCCCAGCGCTTGGTCAGCTCCGAGCCGAGCATGGTGCCCACGGTCCGGTTGACGTTGCGCACCGGCAGTTCCAGGCGCACCTTGTCGCCGGAGTTCAGCGCGCCCTCCGCGAGCTGGATCAGCGTGTTGTCCAGCGCCTTCTCCAGCCCGTGGTCCTGGGCCACGCTGTGGTGCCGCGTCGCGCGCGGCCCGAGCGCGGGCACGTGGAAGATCGGCGAGAGGTTCAGCCCGGACGCCTTCCAGTGGTCGACCGCGGCGCGGGTGTCGAGCAGCTCGGCGTGGCCGACGGCCTCCTCGATCGAGCGGAAGCCCAGCGCGGCCAGGTACTCCCGCACCTCCTGGGCGATGAACTCGAAGAAGTTGACGACGTACTCGGCCTTGCCGCTGAACTTCGCCCGCAGCACCGGGTTCTGCGTCGCCACGCCCACCGGGCAGGTGTCCAGGTGGCACACGCGCATCATCACGCAGCCGGACACCACCAGCGGCGCGGTGGCGAAGCCGAACTCCTCCGCGCCGAGCAGCGCGGCCACGACGACGTCCCGGCCGGTCTTGAGCTGGCCGTCGGTCTGCACCACGATCCGGTCGCGCAGCCGGTTGGCCAGCAGCGTCTGCTGCGTCTCGGCCAGCCCCAGCTCCCACGGCCCGCCCGCGTGCTTGATCGACGACAGCGGGGAGGCCCCGGTGCCGCCGTCGTGCCCGGAGATCAGCACCACGTCGGCGTGCGCCTTGGACACCCCGGCCGCGACCGTGCCGACACCGACCTCGGAGACCAGCTTCACGTGGATGCGGGCCGCCGGGTTGGCGTTCTTGAGGTCGTGGATGAGCTGCGCCAGGTCCTCGATCGAGTAGATGTCGTGGTGCGGCGGCGGCGAGATCAGGCCGACACCCGGCGTCGAGTGCCGGGTCTTGGCGATCCACGGGTACACCTTCGTGCCCGGCAGCTGACCGCCCTCGCCGGGCTTGGCGCCCTGGGCCATCTTGATCTGGATGTCGTCGGCGTTGACCAGGTACTCGCTCGTCACGCCGAACCGTCCACTCGCGACCTGCTTGATCGCCGAGCGGCGCGCCGGGTCGTAGAGCCGGTCCGGGTCCTCGCCGCCCTCGCCGGTGTTGGACTTCGCGCCCAGCCGGTTCATCGCGATCGCCAGGGTCTCGTGCATCTCCTGGGAGATCGAGCCGTAGGAGATCGCGCCGGTGCCGAACCGCTTGACGATCTCGGAAACCGGCTCCACCTCGTCGATCGGGACCGGCGGGCGCACGCCCTCCTTGAAGGCGAACAGGCCGCGCAGCGTCTTCAGCGACGCCGACTGGTCGTCGACCGCGCGGGTGTACTCCTTGAAGATCTCGTACTTCCCCGACCGGGTGGAGTGCTGGAGCTTGAACACGGTCTGCGGGTTGAACAGGTGCGGCTCGCCCTCGCGGCGCCACTGGTAGTCGCCGCCGACGCCGAGTTCGCGGTGGTTCGCGCGGACCCCGTCCGGCGGGAACGCCGTGCTGTGCCGCTGGCGCACTTCCTCGGCCAGCACGTCGAAACCGACGCCGCCCAGCCGCGAAGTGGTGCCGGTGAAGCACGCGTCGATGACCTCGGGGCCGAGGCCGAGCGCCTCGAAGATCTGCGCGCCGTGGTAGGAGGCCACTGTGGACACGCCCATCTTGGACATGGTCTTGCGCACGCCCTTGCCCAGCGCCTTGATCAGGTTGCGGGTCGCGGTGTGCGCGTCCGCGCCCTTGATCAGGCCGCGCTCGGCCATGTCCTCGACCGTGGCCATCGCCAGGTACGGGTTCACCGCGGACGCGCCGTAGCCGATCAGCAGCGCCACGTGGTGGACCTCGCGGGCGTCGCCGGACTCGGCGATCAGGCTGACCTGGCTGCGGGTCTTCTCCCGGACCAGGTGCTGGTGCACCGCGCCGACGAGCAGCAGCGACGGGATGGGCGCCTGGTTCTCGCTCACGCCGCGGTCGGACAGCACGACCACCCGGGCGCCGTGCTTGATCGCCCAGGACACCTCGGCGCGGATCTCGTCGAGCTGCTCGCGCAGCGCGTCGCCGCCGCCGCGCACGTCGTAGAGGCCGTGGATCGTGACCGACTGGAACTCGGGCAGGTCGCCGTCGTCGTTGGCGTGCACGATCTTGGCGAGCTCGTCGTTGTCGAGCACCGGGAACTGCAGGGCGATCCGGCGACAGGACTCCGCGCTCGGGGCGAGCAGGTTCGGCGCCGCGCCGAGGTAGGTGCCCAGCGAGGTCACCAGCTCCTCGCGGATCGCGTCCAGCGGCGGGTTGGTCACCTGGGCGAAGAGCTGGCTGAAGTAGTCGAACACCGGCCGCTGGCGGGTCGACAGCGGCGCGAGCGGGGCGTCGTTGCCCATCGAGCCGATCGGCTCGGCCCCGGTGCGGGCCATCGGTTCCAACAGGACCGACAGCTCTTCCTCGGTGTAGCCGAAAGCCTGCTGCCGGTGCACCAGCGAGGCGTGCGTCGGCACCTCGCGCTCCCGCTCGGGCAGGGTCTCCAGCGGCACCAAGCCCCCGGCGACCCACTCGGCGTACGGGTGCTCGGCCGCCAGCGCGCCCTTGATCTCCTCGTCGTCGATGATCCGCCCCTCGGCGGTGTCGACCAAGAACATCTTGCCCGGCTCCAACCGTCCCTTCCGGACGATCGTGGTCGGGTCGATGTCGAGCACGCCGACCTCGCTGGCGAGCACGACCAGGCCGTCCTCGGTCACCCAGTAACGGGCCGGGCGCAGACCGTTGCGGTCGAGCACGGCGCCGATCTGCGTGCCGTCGGTGAACGAGACCAGCGCGGGCCCGTCCCACGGCTCCATCAGCGTCGAGTGGAACTCGTAGAACGCGCGGCGCGCGGGGTCCATCTCGGCGTGGTTCTCCCACGCCTCCGGGATCATCATCAGGATCGCGTGCGGCAGGCTGCGCCCGGACAGGTGCAGCAGTTCCAGCACCTCGTCGAAGGACGCCGAGTCGCTCGCGCCCCGGGTGACGACCGGGAAGACCCGCTTGAGGTCGCCGGGAATCAGGTCGCTGGCGAGGGCGGCCTCCCGCGCGTCCATCCAGTTCCGGTTGCCACGCAGGGTGTTGATCTCGCCATTGTGCGCGACATAGCGGTACGGGTGCGCCAGCGGCCACGCCGGGAACGTGTTGGTGGAGAACCGGGAGTGCACCAGGCCGATCGAGCTGGTGACCCGCTCGTCGGACAGGTCGGGGAAGAACGCCTCGACCTGGGGCTCGGTGAGCATTCCCTTGTAGACGATCGTGCGCGAAGAGAGACTGGCGAAGTACAGTCCGTGCTCGACCGCGTCGTGCTCGGCGCGCTTGCGGACGCAGAACGCCAGGCGCTCCAACGCCAAACCGGACACGCCGTCCGCCGCCGCCAGGAACAGCTGGGCGAAATGCGGCATGACCGAGGCGGCCGTCGCGCCAGCGTGCTCGCGGTTCACCGGAAGCTCGCGCCAGCCAAGGACGACCGCGCCTTCCTCGGCGGCCACCCGCTCGGTGACCGCGATCGCCTCGGCGCGCGCGGCATCGTCGACCGGCAGGAACGCCGTGCCGACCGCGTACGCGCCCGCCGCGGGCAGGTCGAACTCGACCACCTCGCGGTAGAAGGCGTCCGGAACCTGGATCAGGATGCCCGCGCCGTCGCCGGTGTCCGGCTCGGCTCCTCTGGCGCCCCGATGCTCCAGATTGCGCAGGGCGACGAGAGCTTTGGCGACGATGCCATGGTCTCTGCGACCGGCGAGGTCGGCGACAAAGGCCACCCCGCAGGCGTCGTGCTCGTAGTTCTCGTCGTAAAGACCACCCTGGAGGTGGTCTTGGCGGGTCGTCACAGCTAGCGGCCCTCCCATGATCTGGAGCGCACACGGGCGCGTGGTCAAAGCAGGCGGGGAAAGGCCGCAGGGGGCACCTTCACCGTCCACTCGGCCCGGTGTCGCGTCATACGTGCGGCGACAAGTTCGCCCGGGCTCGGGCGGTGGAGCGCACCTCATCGTGCGGAGTGGCGGCACACACACTGGCGGATGTGCAGCCGATCGCGGCGATCGAGTGGGTCTCCGGTGTGGAGCAGCGATCACCGCGCGTGGGTAATCCCCGGGGTCATCCGGGGGGTTCTCATGACAATAGTGTGAAATCGACGTATCCGGGATACGCCAAGCGAGGCCCGTGGTGAAGGCCACGTGGTCTTGACGGCGTCGCTATCCAGCTGATTATACCCCTGACCTGGGGGAACAGGGCTTCGGGATCGTTTCCGCGGGTTCGTTCGTTGAACCCGGTGCCATCGAATCACATCCCGCGAGGAGCGCCCGCCGTGCCCGTCCTGCTGATCCTGCTGCTGGCGATGGTCGCCGAGATCACCGTGCTGGTGACGGTCGGCGACCTCATCGGAGTCCTCCCCACCATCGCTCTGCTCGTCGCGGCCACCCTGTTGGGCACGGCCCTGCTGCGCCGCGAGGGCGCCAGGACGCTCGCCGCCCTGCAACAGTCTCTCTTCGCCCGCCGCGCCCCGCAGCGCGAGCTGGTCGACGGGATGCTCATCGCCGCGGCGGGCGTGCTGGTCGTCGTCCCCGGCTTCATCAGCGACGCGCTGGCCCTGCTGCTGCTCCTGCCGCCGACCAGGGCGCTGGTCCGCCGATGGGTGGTCCGCCGGGCCGAGCGCGCGGTGGCAGACGGCAGGCGGGAGACGATCATTGTCGACTCGGTGGTGGTGGACCCTTCCGCGGTGGACCACGAGCCGCGGCGCGAGCGCCCGATCATCGTGATCCCGGAGAGCCGCCACACCGAATGACGGTTCTTCTCCCGTTAATCTTTGTCACCCCATGATGTGATTTCAGGTGGGCGGTGACCGCGGGCTTGGCAGGCAGTGCCAGGATCGGTGTATGCGATCACTGCTGACGGCGGCCGCGGCGCTGTGCCTGCTGGCCGCTTCCACCACGCCCGCCTCGGCGTCGGGGTCGGGCGCGTTCGAGCTTTACCGGGCGGGCGCCGACGCGGTCACCTACGACCCGAACATGGTTCCGGTCGGCTCGCGCGCCGCCGTGATCCCGTTCACCACCGGCAAGACGACTGTCGTGCTGCTGATCGTGCACGGCCTGCTGCCCAACCGGCACTACGGCGCGCACGTCCACACCAAACCCTGCGGCCCGGACCCGGCCGACGCGGGCCCGCACTTCCAGAACAAGCCCGACCCGGTCACGCCGTCGGTGGACCCCGCGTACGCCAACCCGGAGAACGAGGTCTGGCTCGACTTCGTCACCGGCCCGCACGGCCAGGCGGTCGCCACGGCGAAGGTGCGGTGGCGCTTCGGCGACCGCCCGGCGGGCTCGCTGGTCATCCACCGTGACCACACCCACACCGAGCCCGGCCAGGCAGGCGTCGCCGGTCCCCGCCTGGCCTGCGTCAACGCGGACTTCTGACCCGGCGGCCGCGTCCCGTCACGCGGCTATCGGACACCAGTCCGCCATCTCCGGGTCGCTCGGTGTCCGTCTTCTTCACGCGGGCGACGCGGTCGCGGAGACGAGCCAGCAGGCGGCGGTGAAGCGGACCTCGGTCCCGTGCGCGAACGGCGCGAACGCGGCGCGGGCCGTGTCGATCACCAGGGCGCGGGTGCGCTCGTCGGCGTCGTGGAGCGCGCGCCCGACCGGGCCGAGCAGGGTCAGGTAGCGGACCAGGTCCGGCTCGGGCAGCGCGCAGACCACGTCGAGCGGCGCGATGTCGATGTCGGCCCAGTCGCTCTCGGCGAGCACGCCGCGCACCCGGTCGGCGTCGGCGAAGGCGAACTGGCCCGGCGCGTCCGGGTTCCGGGCGGGCAGGTTCGGCAGCAGCGGCGCGGCGGCGCGCTCCGCGGTCGTCATGAACGGGTTCTCCCCGGCGCCGCGCCAGGCGATGAACCGGAGTCCGGCGCCGTCCGCAGCGGCCCGGCGCAGGTTCGCGAACGCCTCGACCGGATCATCGAAGAACATCACGCCGAACCGGGAAATGATCATTTCGGCGTCCCCGGGCGGGAAGGCGTGGGTTTGCGCGTCGGCTCGGACGAAGGCGGCCCGCGTGTTCTCCCGGTCCGCCCGCGCCCGCGCCGCGCCGATCATCGGCTCGGAGATGTCCACGCCGACGCAGCGGCTCCGGGCGCCCAGCGCCCGCGCGACCGCGGTGGTCAGCCCGCCGGTGCCGCAGCCGATGTCCAAGACGGCGGTGGGCGACTGAGCGAGCACGGCGTCGACCAGCAGGTTCTCGAACGGGGTGAACATCTGGTCGAGCAGGTCCTGGGCCTGGACCCAGGCCTGCCCGGCGACGCCGTTCCAGAGCGCGGTCTGGTCGGCGGGCTCGCTCCCCACGGTCGTGCGTGCGGTGTCCACGGTGGTCTCCCTCGTGCGGTTCGGATGTGGCAACCGCACTGTTCCAGTTCAAGTCGACTTGAAGTCAAGGCCGCGGCCTTGGCGGAGACCTCAGGTGGCGGGCCTGCACAGCACCGGGTTCTGCAACTCGTCGCAGGGGCGGTTGCCGTGTGAGCGGATGATGTCCTTGCCCACCTGGTTGGTCAGGTACCGCAGGAAGCTCGCGGTCAGGGAGTTCGCGGGGGGCTCGCCGTAGGTGTAGGCGTATTCGGTCTCCCAGAACGGGTACGCGCCGTGGACGGCCGCGTTCAGGGCGGCCTCCTGGCCCGCCATCCGGACCGCCGTCACGTCTTTCGCCCGGCCGGACGCCGCGCCGAACTCGGCGTAGCCGATGGCGCCGGGGACCTCGGCCACGATGTCGAGTAAATCCTCCGTGCGGTCCTGCTCGCAGCGGGTGACACCGGGCTCGCCGCCGCTGTCCTGGGTGCGGCAGTTGTCGGAATTGGTCGCCGGTTCCCGCTTGCCGTCGAGCACTTGGCGCTGGAAAGTGCCGCGCGTGCCGGACCCTGGTTTGCGGCTGACCAGGACGACCGGCACGTCCCGGCCGCCGATCTCCTTCCAGTTCGAGATCTGTCCCGCGTAAAGCCGCCGGACCTGGTCGAGGGTGAGGTCCGCGACCCCGGCCTCTTTGTTGGCGACCATCGTGAACAGTAGGAAGGCGACCGGCCGGGGCAGCAGCATCGGCTGCGTGTCGTCCTTGGCCCCATCGGTGAAAGACACCATTTCCGGGGTTTTCTCGCTGTTTTCCCCGGCCTCGGCCAGCTTTTGCAGACCGGCGGTGCTGCCGTGGAAATCGAAGTCGAACTCGGCGCTCCCGCAGGTGTCCGCATAGGACTTCGCGGCTTCCCGCATGACCTGTTCGAACGCGGTCGACCCGACGAGCCGCAGCTTCCCGGTCGCGCAGTCCAGCGGCGTTCCGGGACTGAACCAGATGACGCCGCCGAGCGCCAGGATGATCACAGCCATGAACACCATCAGCAGCGATGCCCGGCGGGGCGTCCCGGTGCGCGATTCGGTCTCCTTCGCGACCCCGCCCTTGATGCCCACCTCGACCCGGGGCTCCCCGGGTTTCCCCACCCGCTCCAGAATGGCCAGGACCTTGTAGTGGTCGCCGGGATTCAGCGGCACCTTGGGCAGGTCGATGATGCCGGTCGTCCCGTCCGCGTCGCTGGTCTCCTGGCCGGTGTCCAGCCCGGATTCCTTGCCGAAGTTGTTGCCCAGCTTGCGGTCGCTGAGTTCGGTGACGACCATCCCGGCGACTTTCCGGCCGGGAAACCTGATGCGCACGCCCGCCTTGACATCCGCGAGGACCTGGTAGTCGCTTTCATCGATGGCGGTCACGCCGTCGTTCTCGATGCGCACCAGGACGAAGGACGGGTCGGTCAGCGGCTTGCCGTCTTTCTGGGTCATCGCCGCCAGGATTCCGGCGTGCCCGGTGCCGATCTCGTCCAGCGCCGAGGTGTCCATCTGCATTCGGTATCCGAGCCGCTTGCGGCGGACGAGGACGAACTCCCAGAAAAAGGCGAAAATCGGTATCGCGACACCGATCAGGGCCAGAATGAACGCGAACAGGTCCAGATCCACCAGTGTCTCCCATACCGCACGAGCCTCGATTGCCCGAGTATCGCGGGAAATCGCCTTCGCCCCGCCGGTGTCGGCGACGCGCCGACCAGAGTTCACTGTCCCGTCGCCCGCGGTTTCCACCCGGTGGGCCGATCGGCCCACCCGTTGAGGCGATCGCCTCAACCGGGCGGAGATCCCTATCCTCGATCAAAGCCGACTCGAAGGAGCGACATGGCGAACTTCGCACGGCACCGGCACCGGTGGCTCCGCCTCGGCGCTGCGGCCCTGGTCGCCTCGGCGCTCGTGCGGGCCCCGGTCGCGGCGGCGGCCGGACCGATCACCGAGTACGGCCCGGTTCCCTCGGCCATCCCGATCGGCGGCGTGTGCGAGGTCGAGTTCGACCACCGCGGCGCGCTGTGGGTCGAGCAGTACCTGAGCAGCCAGGTCGCCCGGTTCGACCCGGCCACCGGGCGGTTCGACAACTTCACCACGCCGATGCCGCTGTCGGTGCCCGGCGGCATGGACCTCGACCGCGACGGCAACCTGTGGCTGCCCCAGGTGACCGGCAACAGCCTGCTCCGCGTCGACACCCGCGACGGCGGCATGACCGAGTTGCCGCTGCCGTGGGCCAACGCCTTCACCGCCACGCCGCTGGGCATCCCGCTGCACACCGGTCTCGGCCTGGCCAACGACCTCGCGCTGGGACCGGACGGCGCCCTGTGGTTCACCCTCGGCGGCCTGGACTCGATCGGCCGGTACGACCCGGTGACCGGGGCGTGGAGCAAGCACCGGGTGCCGGGGGAGATCCTCGGCCAGGTCGGCGCGCTGTTCGGGATCATCAAGCCGGGGCCCGGGCGCACGGTGGTGTTCGACCTGCCGCAGATGAACAAGGTCGCCACTCTCGACGTCGACACCCACCGGTTCACCCAGTACACGATGCCGACCCCGGCGTCGTTCCCGGTGGGCGTCCGCACCGCGCGGGACGGGTCGATCTGGGTCGCGGAGGCGCTCGGCATGAAGATCGCCCGCATCGAGCCGGGCGGGCGGATCACCGAGTACCCGCTGCTGGGGGTCGGCGGTCTGCTGAGCAGCGTTCTGGACGGCCTGCTGGTCGGCGGCATCGGCAATCCGCTGCCGATGCCGGGACCTATCGCTGAGGCGGGCGACGGGAAAATCTACTTCGCGGTGAGCTTTCCCGCCCTGTTCGGGCTCGGCAACCAGATCGCCCGGTTCGATCCGGTCACCCGGGAGGTGCGGATGTGGAGCACGCCGTCGTCGGCGTCGTATCCGTGCGACATCAACGTGCACCAGCCGGACGCGGTGTGGTTCGGCCTCTTGACCTCCAACCGGATCGGCAAGCTGGATATCGGCCGCTGATCACGTGAGCTGGGCCAGCAGCCAGCCGGGGCCGGCGACCTCCGCGCCCACCTCGACGCACCGCTCGCGGAGTTCACGGTCGGCGGTGACCACGAGGCGCGGCTCGGTCCGGTGGGCGGCGGCGGTTTCCACGATGGTGTCGTCGCCGTCGCGCGGGGCGTCGACGATCTCGACGTGCTCGGTCGGGGCGATGCCGCGGGCCTGGCCTTCGACCACCAGGATCATCCGGGGGTAGGCGAGGTCGAATGGGGCGAGAGCGGTCAGACCGGTGGTGGCGAGCGCGGTGAGGTTGTCGCGCAGGCGGGCCGCGGCGCCGTTGCGGTCCCGCCACCAGCCGTCCGGGCGGGAGCCCATGACGTTGGCGCAGTCGATGATCAGGAGCGGGCGGCGCAGGCATTCGCGCAGCCGGGGCCAGGACGCGGCGAACGGCGCGAACAGGGTCCAGTCCGTCACCTGGTCTATGGGAACCCAGGCGGCGGCGCGGGTCTCGGACGATGCCGCGTGGACTTCCGGGCGGGCGTCGATGGTTCCGATCACGGTGTCGTACGCCCAGCGGCCGTGGTCTTCCCGCAGGACGCCGTGGGGGCGCACGAGAGTGGGGTCGAGGGTGCTTTCCTCCGCGGTCTCGCGGAGGGCGGCGGTGATGGCGTCCTCGTGGCTGTCCCGCGCGCCGCCGAACAGGCCCCAGGTGTTGCCGCCGGGGGTCCACCAGGCGCGTTGCTGCAACAGGACGTGCCCGTCGTGGACCGGCAGCAGGCCTGCCGCCCCGTAGCGCCCCCAGTGGACGTGGCCTAGTGCGCATCGCACGATTCGGTCGCCGTCGCCGCGGGACATGCTGGGTCCTTTGCTCTTGGTTGTTCGCTCGATGGGGTGGGGTGGCTCCCGGGGTGGGTCGTGGGGGGTTGCTCGATGGGGTGGAGTGGTTTCTTCGGGGCCCCTACGAAGGAAGATCGCCGTGTGAAGAACGGGTGGGAAGCCTTCGGCATCACACGCGCGGAGCCAGCTTAGCGATCTTCCATCTCCCCCGAAGAAACCACTCCACCCCATCGAGCGCCTGGCAGCGTTGGGCTTCGTTGGCAGGATGGCGGGCTGCTGCTCCTATTCCTATTCCACTTTTTCCTATTCCGCTTTGTCGAGTGCCTGGTGGTTCTTGTGCTCATAGTTCGCCCACTTCGGTGATGTGGAGGACTGCTGTGCCTGCTTCGTCGGAGGCTGCCAGGTCGACCTCGGCGGTGAAGCCCCAGTCGTGGTCGCCTGCCGGGTCGTCGAATATCTGGCGGACCAGCCAGCGTTCCGGCTCTGCCTCGATGATCAGCAGCGCCGGGCCGCGGGCGTCCGGGCCGGTGCCGATCTGGCTGTGCGCCTCGAAATACGGTTCCAGGGCGTCCGCCCATGCCTCGGCGTCCCAGCCGGAGTCGGCGTCGAGGTCGCCGAGTTCGCGGTAGGCGCGGCGGGCGGCCAGCTGGACCCGGTGGAACAGCGCGTTGCGGACCAGGACGCGGAACGCGCGCGGGTTTTTGGTCACCCCAGGCGGGGTTTCGTCGAGTGGGGAGGTCAGTTCTCCGGTGTCCGGGTTGGTGAGTTTCGCCCACTCGTCCAGGAGGCTGGAGTCGACCTGGCGGACCAATTCGCCCAGCCATTCGATGAGGTCGCCGAGTTCTTCGGTTTTCGCTTCATCCGGCACTGTTTGCCGCACCGCGCGGTAGGCGTCGGCGAGGTAGCGCAGGACCAGGCCTTCCGAGCGGGCCAGTTGGTAGAACGAGATGTACTCGGTGAAGGTCATCGCGCGTTCGTACATGTCGCGCACCACCGACTTGGGGGAGAGTTGGTGGTCGCCGACCCAGGGGTGGCCGCGGCGGTAGGTCTCGAATGTCGCGCCCAGCAATTCCGCCAGCGGTTTGGGGTGGGTGACGTTTTCCAGTAGTTCCATCCGCTGGTCGTATTCGATGCCCTCGGCCTTCATCGCGGCCACGGCCTCGCCCCTGGCCTTGTGCTGCTGGGCGCTGAGGACCTGGCGCGGGTCGTCCAAAGTGGACTCCACGATCGAGAGGACGTCCAGGGGGTAGCTGGGGGACTCGCGGTCGAGCAGGTCGAGCGCGGCCAGCGCGAACGGGGACAGCGGCTGGTTGAGGGCGAAGTCGAACTGCAGGTCGACGGTCAGGCGCACGGTCCGGCCATGCTCGTCGGGCTCGTCCAGTTTCTCCACCACGCCCGCCGCCAGCAGGCCGCGGTAGATCGCGATGGCGCGCAGGATGTGCTTGCGCTGCGCGGGGCGGTCCTCATGGTTGTCGGTGAGCAGGTGGCGCATCGCGGCGAACGCGTCGCCCGGGCGGCCGATCACGTTCAGCAGCATCGAGTGGCTGACCTGGAAGCTCGACGTCAGCGGCTCCGGCTCGGCGGCGACCAGGCGCTCGAAGGTCGGCTGGCCCCAGGAGACCATGCCCTCCGGGGGCTTCTTGCGCACGATCTTGCGCCGCTTCTTCGGGTCGTCGCCGACCTTGGCCAGGGTCCGCTCGTTGTCGATGACGTGCTCGGGGGCCTGGACCAGGACCGTGCCGAGGGTGTCGAAGCCCGCCCGGCCCGCGCGCCCGGCGATCTGGTGGAACTCGCGGGCCTTGAGCAGGCGGGTCTTCACGCCGTCGTACTTCGACAGGGAGGTGAACACGACCGTGCGGATGGGCACGTTGATGCCGACGCCGAGGGTGTCGGTGCCGCAGACGATCTTCATCAGGCCTGCCTGCGCCAGCCGCTCCACCAGCCGCCGGTACTTGGGGAGCATCCCGGCGTGGTGCACCCCGATGCCGTGCCGCACCAGCCGCGACAGGGTCTTGCCGAAACCGGAGGAGAACCGGAAGTCGCCGATCAGCGCCGCGATCCGCTCCTTCTCCGCGCGGGTGCACACGTTGATGCTCATCAGCGCCTGCGCCCGCTCCAGCGCCGCGGCCTGGGTGAAGTGCACGACGTAGATGGGGGACTGGTTGGTGCTGAGCAGTTCGTCCAGCGCCTCGGTCAGCGGCGTCAGCCCGAAGGAGTAGAACAGCGGCACCGGCCGCTCCGCCGAGGTGACCACCGCCGTCGGCCTGCCGGTGCGCCGGGTCAGGTCGGTCTCGAACCGGCTGACGTCCCCCAGCGTCGCCGACATCAGAATGAACTGGGCCCTGGGCAGCTCGATGATCGGGATCTGCCACGCCCACCCGCGGTCTGGCTCGGCGTAGAAGTGGAACTCGTCCATGACGACCTGGCCGACGTCGGCGTCCGCGCCGTCGCGCAGGGCGATGTTGGCCAGGATCTCCGCGGTGCAGCAGATGATCGGGGCGGTCCCGTTGACGCTGGAGTCGCCGGTCATCATGCCGACGTTCTCCGCGCCGAAGGTCTCGATGAGCGCGAAGAACTTCTCCGAGACCAGCGCCTTGATGGGCGCGGTGTAGAAGGTTCGCTTGCCGTGCGCCAGCGCGGTGAAGTGCGCCCCGACCGCGACCATGCTCTTGCCGGAGCCGGTCGGGGTGCTGAGGATGACGTTCGACCCCGAGACGATCTCCATCAGGGCCTCCTCCTGGGCGGGGTACAGGGCCAGGCCCTGATCGCCCGCCCAGGTGGCGAAGGCGTCGAACAGGTCGTCGGGTTCGGGGGTGGCGGGCAGCCGTGCGGTGAGCGTCATGGTGGGTCGATCGTGCCAGTTCCCGGCCCACGACGGCGCGACCGGGTTGAGTGCCGCCGCGTCGGTGATCGAAAGTGGCTAAGATCACTTGTTATGTCATGGGAAGCGCTGATCATGGTCGCGACTCTCCTGGTCAGTGTCCCGCAGGGAATCGTGGCGGTCAGGCAACTCACCTCGCGGAACTCGGCCGACGCGGGTGGCAAGCCTCGTCGCGGCGTGCGCTGGGCGGTCTCCGCGGTGGTGTTCTTCGTGGTGGGCATAGCCGCGTTCGCGGCGATGAGCGCCGATTCGAATCCCCCCGCCGCCGAGTCGGGCAAGGACAAGGCGCAGCCGACCGGATCGGCCGCGCCGCCGTCGGTGTCGTCGCCGCCGAGCGCGGGCGAGTCGGCGACGACCACCCTGGACTCGCCCCGTCCGGTCGAGCCCGCGCCGGTCAAGGACGAGATAACCGTGCCGCCACCGGGCTGCGGAGCGTCGGCGGGAGTCGACGTGCACCTCGACGATCCGATTCAGGTGACCCCGGGCGAGAAGGAGAGCGCTCAGGCCGACCTCGAGTACGACGACTGCGACGGCAACATCTATCCGGGTTCGCAGGGGGCGGTCGGGTTGTTCACCGAGGGGCCGACCCCGACCCGCGACCAGTGTGAGGCCGCCGCCCGGCGCGATCCGATCGGCGACTACCGCTCGATCCACACCATGCGCACCGGCCAGGTGCTCTGTGTCATCACCGACGAGAACACCGTGGTGGCCGCGGAGATCAGGAAGCTCGGACCGCCGTTCGGGCAGGTGAGCGACAGCAAACCGCAGCCGACGATCACCCTGGCCCTCACCCGCTGGCCGAGCCAGTGACGCCGGAGCCGCCACCTGGGCGGGGTGCGGGGGCCGCACCCCGCCCAGTGGCGAAGGCGCCGAAGATGGTCGGGCTCGGGCGGTCTCCCGTCATGCCGTGGTGCGGCCGCCGTCCGCGGTCAGGATGGACCCGGTCATGAAGCTCGACCGGGGCGAGGCCAGGAACAGCACGGTCTCGGCGATCTCCGCCGTCGTCCCCGCCCGGCCCAGCGGGGTGTTCCGGCTGAGCTCGTCGAACTGCTCGCCGACCGAGGCCACCGCCTGCTCGGTGCGGATCAAACCGGGGGCCACGGAGTTGACCCGGATGCCGCTCGCGCCGAACTCCACAGCCCACGCCCTGGTGAACGCGTCGAGCGCGGCCTTGGCTGCCCTCCATCTTAGGCTGTTTGTATGCGGGAGGATCTGCTAGAGAAGCTGCGAAAGCGGTGGCCGAACTTCAGTGGCGAGGTCATCGGGATCAAGTATCTGCGGGCGTCGCAGGATGCGTTGGGGCGTGCGATCTCGGTCAGGTCGCAGGAGGACGAGGGCGACGAGTTCTTCGATGAGCACGGCATCGTCAATGGTGGAACGTTCTACGACAACAATCTTTCGGCGTCGTTGTATGCGACTCAGACCCGTCAGAACTACGAGCGGGCGCTGGAGGAGTTGAAGTCGGGTCGGGTCCATCTGTTGTGGACGTTCGACTCGTCGCGTGCTCAGCGTGATCTTGAGGTGTATGTGAAGCTGCGGCGGATCTGCATCGAGACTGGGGCTTTGTGGGCCTATGGTGGCCGGATCTACGATATGAGCGATCCGGCCGATCGGAAGGCGACGGCGCGAGACGCGGTGGAAGCCGAGGGCGCGTCGGACACGTCCTCGACGCACGTGCGTCGAGGTGTGCGGAAGCGGGCGCGGTCGGGCAAGCACGCTGGTCCCACCCCTTACGGCTACCGCCGCCAGTTCGACCCGGACACGGGGGAATCGCTGGGTCTCGTGATCGACCCGGACCATGCGAAGGTCATGCGTGAGATGGTCGATCGGGTGATGGCGTCCGAGCCGTTGACCACGATCGCCAAGGATCTGAACCGGCGAGGCGTGCCGAGTCCTCGCGGCCACTTGTGGAACGCGGATCGCGTCAACAAGATCGTCACCGAGTACGCGGTGCCGCACGAGTGGATGCGTTTTCTGGCCCGGCTCGATCCTGAGTCTGCGGAGTTGGCGGAACGCATAGCGATTCGGGTGGAGCAGGGCGAGTCGCCGACGGAGATCGGGCGCGAACTCAACCGCGAGGGAGTTCCCTGGATTCTGCCCGCGCCATGGTCCGGGTCACAGGTGCGGATGATGGTGCTGTCCGATATCGCCGCAGGTATCCGTATGCATCAGGGCAAGCCGATGATGGTCAAGGTTCCCGACGGGCAGGGCGGTTTCACGATGAAGTTGGTGGACCCGCAATGGGAACCGATCATCACGATGGACGAGCACACCGTGCTCAAGGCGCGGCTCGGCGACCCGAGCCGAAAACCCGTCCGAGACGGAAGCCGAGTCCGGCACCTGTGGGTGGGCATCGCCCGGTGCGGCATCTGTCAAAACCGGATGATCGCAGAGCGCGTCGACACCAAGGGAGCGGCAATGCGGTGCGCCACCGGGCACGTGAGGCGACCGAAGGACAAGTTGGAAGCATGGCTGACCGAGCAGGCCATGCAGCTTCTGGAACGTAAGGACGCCACCCGTATCTTCAAGATCAAGGACAGTGTGGTCCGGTCGCAGGCCGCCCAGGATGACGCCAAGGTTCTGCGCGCGGAGTTGGAGGGATGGCGTCAGGACGCTATTGCGGGAAAGGTGACTCGTGAGTCGTTCGCGACGATCGAGGCCGGTCTGATCGAGCGGATCAAGACCGCCGAAGGCAAAGCGGAGCGGGCGGCTCTACCGCCCGTGTTGGTGGACGTCGTCGGCCCCCAAGCGCGCGAGGCGTTCGCTGCACTGAGTCTGCCCCAGCAGCGGGAGGTCCTGCGAGCGATCATGAGGCCCCGTGTGTATCACCAGAAGGAAAGGGGGCGGACCGACCTGGAAACCGAGACCATCGACCCTGGCTTCCTTCATGTCCCGGCGACCGCTGGGCGGTCGGGTGAGGGCACCTCAGAGTGAGTGGAGCGGCGGACATGCTGCCCCCGGAGACATGGCCTACGGCCTGTTTCCGGGGGCAGAGGGGTGCCGGCTAGGGGCTTGGCAGGGAGCTGGTGGTCATCCTGCGGACCACGGGGGCGAAGATATCGCCGATCCGATCGAGCTGTGCGGCGGACAGCGGCGGGGTCGCCGAAACGTTGGCCGTGGCTGCGGCCAGCTCTGCCGAGGTCAGCACCGTCCGGGGATCAACGAAGCCGGTATCGGGCATCGGGTGGGGCACGTGCGGTCTCCTGAGTACGGCACTGAGGGAGCCCGCCCCCGCACCGGGGATCGGGCTCCCTCAGTGCGGTGTGCGGTAAGTGGGTCAGTCGACGTCGAAGACGGGCAGGTCGGTCGAGGCGGTGTCGCTCGCGCCGGGCGCGGCCGGGATCAAGGGGCGGCCGTGGTGGTCGCGGGGGTCTGCGGTGGGGGTGATCCTGGGTTCGGTGGTGATGACCAGGCCGAAGGTGGCGAGCAGGGTGATGACTGCGGCGATGAGTCCGGTGGTGGCGTTGCCTTGGTCGGGGGTGAACAGGCCCGCGCCGACGAGGCCCTGGGCGAGGGCGGTGAGGCCGCCGACGATGGAGGCGGTGACGCGGAGGGGATGACGGGTCACGTGGAAGATCCTTTCGGGTGGGTGGGGTGGGAGGTGGTCGAGTCGGTCGTAGAGGCGCACGAACGCGACGGCGGTTTTGATCAGGAGCCAGCCGCAGATGGTGAGCAGCAGCACCCAGGACCCGGTGGGGTCGGGTGCGGGGTCGGGTGTCATGGCAGGGTCAGCCAGTTTCCGGCGTAGATCCGGTTTGGGTCGCTGATTCCGTTGAGGCGGGCGAGGGCGGCCACGGTGGTGCCGTGTCGGGCGGCGATGCCGGAGAGGGTGTCACCGGGGCGGATCTGGTAGCGGCGGGTCTGTGGTGGCGCGGTGGGTCCGGGTAGGCGCAGGGTGGCCCCGGCGAGGATGCGGTTGGGGTCGGGGATGTGGTTGAGCGCGGCCAGGGCGGTCACGCTGGTGCCGAATTTCTGGGCGATGCCGGTGAGGGTGTCGCCGGGTTGGATGGTGTAGGTGCCGCCGGGTCCGGGCGGCGGGGCGGGGACCGGCGCGGACGGCTGCGGCCCGGGTGCCGGGGTGGTGCCGTCGAGGGTGAGCGCGGCCAACGACCAGCCGGTCATGGTGGCGTTGCGGTCGACCTTGCCGGGGATGCCGGGCATGGTGCCGGTGCTGGTGTGTTGGTGCAGGGCGAGGCGGGGGTGGGTCCAGCCGGGGTTGCCGGGGTCGCCGTTGTAGCGGGCGATCCAGAGCATCACGTCCTCATCGGCCCACTGGCCGGGGCGCAGGACGTGGGTGAACCAGTCGAGGTTGGCGTAGACCAAGACGCGGCCGATGCCGGTCGCGGCCCGCAGTCGGTCGATGAACTCCGCGGTGAAGCTGTTGGCCTGGCCGCGTAGCTCGGGGGCTTCCATGTCCAGCATCGGCGCGAGCGCCCCGGGGGTGCTCAGGAGTCGGTGGCGTTCCAGGTGGGCGGCGAAGTGCCCGACTTGGGCGGGGATGTTGCCGGGGCGAGCGAAGTGGTAACCGCCGGGGACGATCCCGGCCGAGCGTGCCCCGGCGATGTGGCCTGCCGCGTCGGGGTCCACAAAGTCGGTGTTCTCGGTGAGTTTGATGCTGGCGTAGGTGATGTTGTTGCCGCGCACGGCGTGCCAGTCGGTGACGGTGTTCCAGTGGGACAGGTCGATGCCGTAGTCGGTCACGTGGGCTCTTTCGGGATGTCCGGCGTGGCCGGGGTGGGTGGGGGTTGTGTGTGGGGTGCGAAGTGCGCGCGGAGTCCGGCGAGTTCGCGTAGGACGGTGAGGTGTTCGGCGCGTAGGGCGGAGAGTTCGGCTTTGACGGCGGCGAGTTCGGCGAGGACGTCGCGGGTGTAGGTGGCGCGTTCGGCCAGCAGTGCCTGGTATCCGGCGTGCAGGGCGGACAGGGATTGCTGGTCGGCGGCGGTGCGGGCGGCGCGCACGCCGCGTCGGGCGGTCCACGCACCGGTCACTGCCCCGGTGAGGGGGCCGAGCAGCGCGGCGGTCGCGGTGAGCCAGGAGGGGTCCACAGTGGAGTTACCCCCGGTGGTGTGGTCAGGTGGGTAGGACGCGCAGGGTCAGCGAGTCGGTCAGGCCGTCGGTGATGCTGTGGGTGCGGCGGGTGCCGATGACGGCGGCGGTGATCGGCCCGCCCAGCCCGTCCGGGTCGGCGACGGTGACGACGTCGCCGAGTTGCACGCGGGGGTCGCCGAGGACGGGGATCTCGGCGAGGACGGCGACCGGGTCGGCCAGGTCGGCCAGGAGGGAGGCGGCGACTGTGGTGGTGGGGTCGGGGTGCTGGTGGAACGGGGTGGCGGGCAGTTCCAGGGCGCGGCGGCCGTAGCGGGCCGCGGATGCCTGGTCGCGGGTGATGGTGGTGTGGGTGGGGTCGTCGGTGACCGGGTTCCCGGCGATGCGGAAGGCGGGTTGGTCGTCGGTGGCGAAGCGGACGGTGAACTGGTTCGGGTTGGACACCACCAACCGCGCGGTGGCCTGGTCGTCGTTCGCGGTCAGGGTGACGGTCACGTTGCCGACCTCTGCCCCGGTGGCCGGGTTGACGCAGACGTAGCCGCCGAGAACGTCGCCGTCCCATGTGCTGCGGCTGTGCCGCAGCACGGTGGTGTTGATGCGGCAGCGGTGGTCGAGCACGAGGGTGCGGGTGGTGGTGCCGAACGGGGTGTCGAGTTCGTCCGGGGTCCTGGCTGTGTAGACGGTCGCGGTGTCGCGTTCCAGGCGGAGGGCGCAGGCGTGGGTGATCTCGTTGCGCACCGAGTCCAGCGCGATCGACGGCGTCAGGTCACCGAGGTCGACGGCGGCGGTGATGGACTTGACCGGCGCGGGCCTGGGCCGGGTACGGGTGCGGAAGGTGAACCGGCCGTGCTCGTCGAACGCGGCGAGCCCGTATTCGGCGGCGACGGTCTGCTTGATCAGCGACCACGAGTCGCCGCCGACGATCTCGGGGAGCCCGGTGACCCAGTTCAGCCCGACGTCCAGGTCTGCCTGCGGGACGTGCGGTGCGCCCCAACCCGCAGGGATGGTGGTGGTTTCGGCGAGTTGGAGGCATTGCACCGGCAGCGGCGTGCGGAACTGCACGTTCCCACGTGCGGCGGTGACCTGGTGGAGCAGCTCCAACGCCAGCGTCACCGGGCCGGTCTGGGTGCCGTCGAGGTGCCAGCGGGTGGTGACGGTCCGGGTGGCGTGGTCATAAGAGATCCAGAGCCCGACCGAGTGCCACGCGGCCTGCCCGGTGATCCTTGGGCCGGTGATGGTGGCGCGCAGGACGGGGGTGGTGGTCGGGTTGTCCCAGATCCGCGCCTGAAGCTGCCCGTCGCTGGTGATGGCGGCGTCGATGGTGGTGCCGTCGAGTTTGACCAGGCTGGTGGACACTGACAGCACCGTGCCGTCCGCGTTCGGGTGGAGGGTGTTGGCGGCCCCGGCGTGAATGTGGAACTCGATCAGGTGCGCCCGCCCACTGCCAAGCGCGAACGGTTTCCCCATAGTGCGTCCGCTGCCCCAGGCGAAGCAGTCCTGCCCGCCGTTGGCGGCCAATCCGTATGCGCCGGGGACGAACTCGGGCACCGACGCACTGGTCTTGCGGCCGATGATCAGGGAGGCGTCGAACCCGATGTCGGGGGCCAGGCCGCCGTGGCAGGTCATCGCCCACAACACCCCCGGCCGGGGTGGTGGGGACAGGTGAATCCCGTTGCGCCGCAATACATGGTCGATGATCCATTGGGTGTTGGTGCGGTCGCGGTAGGGCCAGATCGCCGGGTTGCGGTAGGTGCGCTCGGACGCGGCCCACACCGGCAGGGTGACCGCGGCCCGCAGGCGTTCGGCCGGGTCGAGGGCGTCGATGGTGACCGTGCGGTCGGCGGCCGAGGGGTGCAGGGCGCGGGTGGTGCCGGTGAACTGCCGTACCAGCCGCCGCCCGGCCGTGGTCACCAACCCCAACTCCAGATACAGCGGAACGTCGACAACGGACACGCCGCGCAGTGGGCTGTCCGGGCGGTAGGGGGACAGCATCCGGGCCATGTCGAGGGGGTCGTCGGGGCGTGCTCCGGCGAGGGTGGCGGTCAGGGTGGCGGCGGTGTGGCCCTCGATCAGCGTGCACTCGGCGGGGAGGTCCCCGGTGATCGACCGTTCCACGGTCACCGCCTCCAGCACCGACGAGAGGTCTGACAGCGGGTGCGAGTACTGGCCGTCACGCGCCCAGTCGGCCGCAAGTCGCGCCACGGGGGTGCGGTCGGGGAAGGTGACCGCGGCTGCCAGGGCGCGGTCGTCGGCGTACTGCATGTCAGACCTCCAGAAGAGTGAGAGTGGTCGCCCGCGCACCGGGCACCGGATACGCGGCGGACAGGGCGTCGGGAACCACGTGGGCCGCGCCGCCACCCGGCGCCCACCCGCCCGGGGTGAGGCCGGGTTCGAGTTGCCACCCGGTGGTGGCCACCCGCCCGCCGCTGGTGGACGAGTCGGCGGTCAGGGCCAGGCGGGCGAGGGCTGCCGGGGCGGTGGGGGTGTGGGTCAGCCACAGCCGCGCCCCGGTCTCCGGGGTGGTAGCTGGAGAAGGGGAGGTGGCGAACGAGACGAACGCCCCGGCGGCGTCGTACAGGGCCACGAGCAGCCCCACCGGCAGGACGGTCGAGGTCACCCACACGGACATGCACACCGGTTCACCCGGGAGCACTGGACACGGGTCGGCGATGAGCTGGCCGCCCCCAGCCGGGACCGACCAGTCCAACCCGCCCGCCAACGGCACATCCGGCACCGGAACCTCGGTGGTCCAGGCGAGGGTGCCCGCGCTCGGGAAGAACCCGGTGGTGGTGTGCTGGAACGACCCACTTGCGGCGATGTGCGGGGGCAGGCGGTTGCGGCGCTCGGGATCGACCAGCCACAACGGACCCGCCACCAACCCGTGGTGCAGCGCGTCCAGGTAGGCGTGGGTGTCGGGGTCGAGGTAGGGCCAGGTCAGCGACCAGGTGCGCTTGACCGCGACCCTGTCCACGGTGACCCGCCCGTCGAGTGAGCGGTGGATCGCGCCGTGGCGGGTCGCGGTCGCGTCCGGGCCGCTGCCGAGCGAGGGGGACGGCAGCGGACGCAGCGCCCCGACCGGCCCCAGGTGGAACTGATGCACGCTGCATCACCCCGGGGGCGGGTCAGCGTCGGGCGTTGGCCGCGTTGGTGGAGTTGACCAGCCGCGCGACCCCGGCACCGTCCACACGCAGGCGCGCGCCGTCGAGCGCGGCCAGGACCCCGGCGGTCACGGCGGCCGAGACTTCCCACGCCCCCAACCCGCCGACACCCGACGTGGCGGGGGCGGTGGGGCCGAGTGCGGGCACCCGCCGGACACCCACACCGACCGTGCCGGTGGTGGTGTCGAGGTCCAGGGGCAGGGTGTCGGTCAGGTCGGAGAGGTAGTCCCGCACGTCCGGGGTGCCGTCCTCCAGGCCGCGCAGGAACCCGCCCATGATCATGCGCCCCGTGGGGGCGAGCAGGACCCGGTCACGGGCGGGCGGCCCCTTCCAGTCGGGCAGTAGATCGGTCAGCGACTTGAGCTTGTCCTTGATCCACTGCCAGGCCGCGTCGATGCCCCGGATCAGGCCGCGGATGATGTTCTTCCCGGCCTCGACCAGCAGTTCGCCCAGGTTGCCGAGTGCCCCGAGGATGCGGCTCGGGAGGTCCACGAACAGCCGCAGCAGCAGGTTGAGGCCGCCGGAGACCGCGCCGCGGATCATGTCCCAGATCCCGCCGAGCATGTTCCGCAACCCCGACCAGGCCCGGTCCCAGTTCCCGGTGATCAACCCCATGGCCAGGTCGATGACGCCGCCGATGTAGCGCATGGCCCCGGCGATGATCGACCCGATCGTGGTGAACACCCGCTCGACCACGCC
This sequence comes from Actinokineospora iranica, assembly GCF_900101685.1. GTDB lineage: Bacteria > Actinomycetota > Actinomycetes > Mycobacteriales > Pseudonocardiaceae > Actinokineospora > Actinokineospora iranica. The sequence continues at coordinate 751,547 of NZ_FMZZ01000001.1, read as the reverse complement.
CAACAACGCCTGGATGATCGGCATGAGGACCCGGGCAAGGACCTCGATCAGCGGGGCGATGGCGGAGACGACGGTGGCGAAGGTCCGGGCGACCTGCACCAGGACCGGCACCAACGCCACCACCAGCGCGGTCAGCGGCGGCAGCAACTCCCCGACGAGGGAGAGCAGCGGCGGCACGATCGGCAGCAGCGCGGTGACCACGGTGAAGAACGCCTCCGCCAACGGCGGCAGGATCGGCGCGAGCGCTGTCACCGCCATCACGAGGACTTCGCCGAGCAACTGTCCTATCTGGACCAAAGTCGGTGTCGCCGTGGCCAGGGCATTGGAGAAGACTCCGGCCAGTTGCTCGATGAGTGCCACGATCACCGGCAGCACCGGCTGCACCGCGCGCAGCGCGACCAGCAGCACTTGGGCGAACACCCCGGCCAACTGCCCCAGCACCGGCAACACCGCGCCCAGGGCCTGGAGGAACGCCCCGCCGAACGCCGCGATGATCGGGGTCAGTTCCACCAGGAACCGCGCGAGCATCGGCGCGGTCTCGGCGAGCGCGCCCGCGAGCAGCGTCCCGAGTGCCACCACCAGCGGCGCGAGCGCTTGGGCCAGGCCGAGCACGGCCGGGGCCAGGGCGGTGATCGCCTGCCCGACCGCCCCACCCAACAGCCCGGCCACCACGGCCAGGGCCGGGGCCAGCGCCGCGACGATCGGGGCGAGGGCTTGGGCGGCGGGGACGAGCATCTGCGCGAACGCCAACGCCACGATCCCCGCCAGCGGCGCCAACGCCCCCAGCACTTGTGCCAGGGGGCCGATCGCCGGGGCGAGCGCGGCCAGCGCGGTGCCGAGTTGCGGGCCGAGGACCGCCACGGCCGGGGCCAACGAGGTGACCACGGCTTGGCCGAGGGCGGTCAGGACCGGGGCGAGCCCGGCGGCGATCGCGGCGATACCGCCGAAAATCTGCGCCAGCGCGGTCTGGCCCTCCGCTGAGCGCAGGAACCCCAGAACGGCCGCGGTGACCGCGTTCAGCGTCGCCAGCAGCGACGCACCGGAGGTGTTCGCCGCGCGACCGACCGCGCCGACGATCCCGACCAGATTCCCCAGCAACGTGGCCAGCTCGCCCAGGGTGGACAACCCGGCGCTGAGCCACTGCTGAAGCTGCCCGGTCTGCCGCGCTTGGGCGATGAACGCCGAGAACTGCCGGGTGCTGTCGGCGAACGCTTCGGCGAACCCCGGCAGGAAATCCGAGCCGACCACCGCGACGTCCCGCAGCACCCGCAACAGCGGCTGCACCGCGTTCGACAACTCACCAGCGGCAACCGCGGAGTTGTCGAAGATCGTGGCGACGTCGCGGGCGGTGCGGGCCTCCCGCAGAAACAACCCGACCCCGCGCGCGCTCGCGTTGAGCGAGTCCGCGATCTCCGTGGTCCCGGTCCGCAGGACCGGCATGTACCGGGCACCCAGCGCGGTGACCTCGCGCCCCAGGTTGGCGAACAGCCGCTCCTGGACGTCGAGCTGGAGCGCGGTGAACTCCGGGCGCAACGCCCGCACCGCCTCCGCCGTCCCCCGCATCGCCGGGGCGAACTTGCCCACCGCCTCGGCGAACTTCGCCGGGTCCGTCTCCGTCAGGGCGTCGGTGAAACCCTCCGTGCCCAGCTTCAGGGTCTGCAACACCGCGACCGCCGCGAGCCCGGCCGCCGGAATCAGCAGCAGCGACCCCGACGCAGTCGCCGCCGCACCACCCAACCCACCGAGCACGCCCACGGCGTTGCCCACGGCGGCGGTGAGCGCGGCGTACCGCAGGACGGCCGCCCCGGTGACCGCCGTCGCCCGCACCGTCGAAGCGGTGACCTGATCCAGCCCCCGCGACAACGACACAGTGCCGCGCACCGCCGCACCCAGGGTGCGGTCCACCGCCACCCGGACAGTGACCTGCTCACCCGAAAGCCGCCGAACCAGCGCCTGAAAACTGGTTTCGGCCTGCGCGGCGTCCAGCTCAGCGAGCAGTCGGACAGCGGTCTGGTCACCTTCACGGGCAGCGACGCGAAGCTGCTCGCGCAGCAGGGCGGTCTGCACCTGCGCGGTGAGACTGATCGCCGGAGCACCCGACTCCGCAGTGCGGATCTGATCCCGCACATGACGACCCAAACCCTGCAACGAGGGAATGATCGTGAGATACGCATGACCGACCGTCGCCACGAGGCACCACGCCCCTGGCCTCGATCACGCAGCGGTCAGCCCAGAGAGTCTAGTAAAAATTACGGAGAAGGTACGCAGAAGTACGCGCCGATCTCTTCGATTCGGAGCGGAATCAGGGCTTCAACGCCGGATTCCGGGGGTAGCCACGCTAGTCTTGACCAACCTGATCACCCGAGAACCGGAGGGAGGTGGAAAAGGTGAAAGGCGGACACGGATGCTGCCCTGAGTGCCACCGCACGATCCGCAGGATCAGCGTGGGGCTCACCGTCGCCCTCGGCGCTGCCCTCGCGCACTGGGGCACGCTGCTGGGCCAGGTAATCAACGTCTAACCCAGCAGCGTGCTGTACCAACTCGACGGCCGGACTTGGAGCGTTGCCGCGCTCCGGTCCGGCCGTCGTTGCTGACACGACGGATACTCAAACCGTGTAGCTACACAACAGCCTACCAAGGTTGACTAGGTGCAGGGTTGACCGCAGTCGCCCTATGCTGATGCCCGACATGGGCATTTGGAATAGTTGACGCGGTGCGGTCAACCATTACGCATCATGAGAGCGATCTCCCGCAATGACTGAATCTCGGTTTCCACCTCCCTGTCATCGGTGGTCCCGAGATCCAACGGCCCGGCCAAGTGCTCGTCGGCGATTTGCTGGCCGAGGGCGGCGGCGACGGTGGCCCACAGGATCGTGATCCGGCGTTCGAGTGCGGCCAGGAGGATTTCGACGCGGGTGTGTCCGCCGTCGGGGTGGTGTGCGCGCCAGACGGCGGCGTCGGCGGGTAGGTGGGTGACGAGTGCGCAGAGTCGTCGGTAGGTGAGGTGTCCGCGGTAGAGGTCGAGCAGGTCGACGCCTCTGGCGAGTAGGTCGGTTTCGAGGGCGTCGGCGGTGGTGGTGTCGCCCAGGAGTTGGGCGACGGTCAGCGGTTTCCCCGCCCCAGCTCCTTCATGACCTTGGTGGAGAAGTCCTCTGCGTCGGCTGCGGTGGTGGCCAGTGAGCGCCAGGTGCTGTACTGGGTGTCGCCGAGGATGATGCGCAGGGCGGTGAGGTGTTTGCCGTCCTCTTCGGCTTCGAGGGCTTCCAGCGGGAACTCTTCGGCGCGCGGGAGCGTGAATCGCTTGCCGCGCCACATCACGGCGAGATCGGAACTCTTGGTGTCGGGTTTGCCGGTGGCTTCGGCGCGTTGGCGACTGCTCATGCGGATGCTCCTGTCCTGCTGGTGTTCCCGGACGCAGCCGGGGCGGGGGTGGTGGTTGTGGTGTCGATGACGGCGGGGTCGTCGGTGAGCCAGGCCGCGAGGACGGTGGACCCGCCCACGGGGGCGAGGGCGACGAAGGTCATGCCCCAGCGGGCTTCCTGCTGGCCGGACCATTGGGCATCGTCGGTTTCGGAGACGTCGGCGCGGGGGATGAACAGTCGGTGGTGGTAGATCTCGGTGGCGCTGATCCGGTCGATCCAGTCCACGCACAGCGCCCGCACGTCGTCCTTGGGGATGCTGGAGATCTCGGCGCGGTACTTCTTGGACCCGGCGGCGGTCTCGGTGAAGGTGAGCCCGCCGAAGTACGCGTCCAGGACGGCGGCTTTGGTCTCCTGGAACGCCGATTTCACTGTCAGCTCTTGGGATTTGTATATGAAGCGGGCGGGGGTGATCTGCTGCCAGTGCTCGGTGCCTTCCTTCTCCACCTTCCGCGCCAAAGTCACCCCATCCCGTGTGGACAGTCCAAGTCCCCTCCACGCGGCGGACAGTGGTGTGGCGGCGTCCGGTGGTTCGGGGGTGCCGGGTGGGGCGAGGGAGATTTCCCCGGTGCCGGGGACGCGCACCAGCGCCGAGTTCAGTGCCATGAAAGGTGACCTCCGGATCAGGATCAGGTGGTGGGGGTGCGCGCGTGGACGGCGATGGCAGCGGTGGCCAGCGGCGCGCGGGTGTAGGGGTCGTCCCCGGTCAGTGGGGCGGAGACGGGTTCGGTGTGCAGCAGCGGGGCCGGGGCGGGACGGGCGCACAGCAGGCCCATCACGTGGTTGAGGGTGGCTTTGGCGGCGTGGTCGGTGCGGTGCCAGCAGGTCAACCGGACCACGCTGCGCTGTAGGGCGGGCCAGGCCCAGGTGTGGGTGTCCTCGGTGATGAGCAGCCACGGCAGCGACGGCGGCCCACCATCGTGGCCCCGGCCGGTCTCGGTCGAGACCTTGATCGTCACCGTGTCGGGGTGCTCGGCCAGCAGGCGGCGCAGGACCCGCACCACCAGTTCGACCACGTCCACCGGCACCGGAACAGGGCCGGTCACTCGCGTAGGCCCTCCACGTCTAGGCCGACCGTTCCGGCGGCGCGTCGCAGGACGCCGTGGTGGGCTTCCATGCCGACCCCGGCCGGGTGGCGCACCGCGACCGTGGTTCCGGCGCGGTCCTGGCGGGGGTCGTCGAACACCTCGATCGGTAGCGGTTCGCCGCTGGTGACTGTGTGGCCTTGGGCGCGGGCGGCGGCGCCCACCTGCTCGCCGAGCGCGCGCACGGCGGCGGCCAACTCCGGAGAGCGCAGGATCTCGGCGACCCCGGCCCGGTCGATCTCGAACCCCTCCACAGCAGCCATCAGCCCTCCACGTGTCGCAGAGTCAGTTCGTGGTGGGCGCGGCCGAACCGCGGTGCCCACACATCCGGTTCGCCGTCGACCTCGAACACCCGGCCCCGCCACTGCACCCGCTCCCGCGCGCCGATCGGGTCGAAGGTGAACACCCGCCACCGAGTGACCACCGGAGTGCGGGCGGGCGCGGCGGGCTCGCTGGACCCGACCGGTTGGACGTTGGCCCACACCACACGGCGAGGCGCGGTCGGGCCGTAGTCCAGCCGGGGTGTCGGGTTGCCGTAGTCGTCGGGAACCTCGACCGGGGTGATCACGGTCAATTCGTGCGGGAACTGCATCGCGCACCCCCTCTACGCGGTCCAGATGGAGAACGCCCCGACCCCGCCCGGTGCGGCCGGGCGGAGCAGGTCCAGTTCGTCATCGGTCAGGTAGAGCCCGCCGCCCTCGTGCGCGGCCACGCGGGTGTGCCCGCCGACGGTCTCGGACTTGTTCCCGTCCGGCGGCGCGGCCAACGCCCGGATCACCGCCGTGCAGATCACCCCGACCGCGGTCTCCGGCGGCGGGTCCGGAAACGGGACCACCCGGGCGCGGGCCAGGGCGGAGGCGTCGGCGATGAGCACGGCGGCGCGGGCTTGCTGCGCCTGGGTCAGTTCCACGTCGGTGCGGGATTGGACGTCGACGACGGTGGCCAGTGGTGGGAGAGGGACGGTCACGGGCCGCCCCTCTCCCACGAGTCGGCCGGGGTGACGCTGGGTCGGTCAGGTGGTGGTGGGGTCTTTGGGTGGGCGGCCTCCGCTGGCGCGGACACCGAGGGATGGGGGCAGGGCGCGCAGGGCTTCGATGGCGGCCTTGTCGGTGACTTCGGCCTCGCCGTGGTGGAAGACGACACCGAGGTCGTGGACGACGAGTTCGGGGTGGACGGTGCTGGTGAACTTCACGGTCGCGGGTCTCCTTACTCGGCGGCCGTGGTGAGGCCGGTGATCTTGCCGTGGGCGATCTCCGGGCCGTACTCCAGGCCGATCTCGCCGTAGATCTGGGCGCGGTCGATCGCGCCGGTCTTGGCCAGTGGTTCGGAGAACAGGAATCCCTTGCCGGGGGTCTCCAGGAGCACGGGGGCGCACTGGTCGAGGCTCACGACCTGGACGGTGTCGGCGGGCATGAATCGGCTGGGCATCACGTTCAGGGAGCCGAAATCGGTCTCGATCGTGGAGACCGCGACGCCGCCGACGTTGCGGGACTGCTCCTGGTAGTTCTTCTTGGTCACGAACTCGGTGGTGAGCATCCGCTTCTGCCATGCCCCGCACATCAACGTGGCGGTCTCCGAGATCTGGATGCCGCCGTTCTCCCACACTTTCTGGAGCAGGTCGAGGACCACCTTCTCCGTGAGCGGCGCGGGTGTGGCGTTGGTGATCACGTTGGTGGTCGTCGCGGCGAGGATGCCCCGGGTCTTGCGTGCGGTGCTGTTGGTGGAGGGTTCCTGGAAGGTTCCGGTGAGGAACGAGATCTCCACGTCGCGGCTGATCTGGATCAGCGCTTGGCGGGTCTGCCAGTCCATCTCGTTGTCCACGGCGTTCGCGCCGCCGATCGCGGCGGCGTTCGGATTCGCCGATCCGGTGCCCGCGAACATGGTCTGCGCGGCTTGGCGGGAGTAGGTGACGCCCACGGTTTCCTGGTGGATCTCCAGTACGTTGCGCTCCTGTCCGCGCACTCGGGTTTCGGCGGCGGGGGCGTCGGCCCCTTCGACTCGCTGCCGGTTCGGGTCGGGGGCGCGCAGGTCGTAGACCGACCAGGTGTGCACCACCCCGTTGGCGCGTTTGCCGCCGGTCAAGCCGCCGATGGCGGACAGGAACGGGGTGTCGGGTCGGGTGAGGGCGAACAGTTCCCCGACGAAGTTCGGGGCGTTGTAGGTGTTGGCGATAGCGGCCACACCAGGCATAAGGGGTTTCTCCTTTCAGTGCAAGGGGGTTCCGGCGTGGCCGCCGGTGCTAGTTCGCCTTTGGCATCTGCGCGAGGCGCTGGTTCTTCAAGGCGATGGCCGCAGCCCAGTCGCCCGCCTTCTCGGCTGCGGTGATCTGTGCGTCGAGCCCGGCCGGGCCGTTCTGCCGCGCCCCCTGCGAGGGGTCGGGCGCGGGGCGGCGTGCGCCGTCCTGACGGGCAAGATGCGGACGGCGGGCCAACTCCGCCGCGAGGTCGGCGGCGATGGCGGCGGTGTCGATCTCCCCGGACTCGCTGACGTAGCGGTCGCGGTCGTCCAGGTACCGGGGGGCGTCGGTGGGGTCGGCCCACCCGGTCGCGGCGGCGCGGATCTCCGCGTCCACGGCGCGGCGCCGCAACGCGGCCACCTGGTTCTCGGCCGCGCTCGCCCGCGCGGCGGCCTTCTCCGCTTCGGACTGCTGCGCGGCCTCGATCTCATCGAGGCGCTTGGCCTTCGCCCTGGCCTCGCGGGCGGCCTTCTCAGCGGTGGTGATCTTGTTTCGGGCGGCCTCGTAGAGCGCCTTGTAGTCCGGCTCGCTGCCCGCGCCCGCAGGCGCGGGCAGCGGGGCGGTGCCGCCCTCGGGCGAAGCGGGCTCGACAGGCGCGGCAGAAGTGGGGTCGGGTGGAGTATCGGACACGATCGGGTGGTCTCCTTTCCGGAGTGTCGGAATGGGCGGCACGCGGCCATGTGATTTGGCCGAAGGGCCGGCACAATGGTCGGCATGATTCGCCCCCGCCGCGCGCACGCGGTAGCCGTGCTGCTCGCGCTGACAGGCGGGGCGCAGGTGCTAGCCGGAATCGACTGGCCGCCGACTCCATGGCAAATCACCTGGTTGACCTGCACGGCACTGGCCGCAGGTGCGGCCGGGTGGCCAGTCGATCCTTCCCCGGCGAACAAAAAAAACGGTCGTTCTGATACGTATCTCCGTAGATACGTATGTACGTACCAACCGTCGGCGCGGCATCTTTCGCGCTTTCAAAAAAAGCCTTTTTCCGCGTAACGTTACGAAGTAAGCGTTACTGCGGGCCGCATTAGTGATCAGCCGGTGAGGTAGCCGTAGCGGCGAAGCTGGGCGACCAGCTCGGTCCGATCGTCGGCGCTGTTGACAATCTGGGCGGCGGTGGGGCGCGCGGTGCCGCTGGCCCGGTAGCGGCGGCCCTGCTGCTTGGCAACGTCGCCGAGTTCGCGGCCGACGCCGCGCAGGGTGGTGGCTTCCCGGGTGAGTTCGCGTCCTCCGGCGACGTAGACGGCCCCGGCGCGGCGGGCGTTGACCACGCGGGCCATGTCGGCTCCGGCGCGGATGGCTGCGGCGTCGCCTGTGCCGAATGCTTTGTCTTGTTGTGCGGTGCTCATGCGGGCGAACAGGGCGTCGGGGTGGTTGTGGGGGTTCTCGGTCTCCCACTGCTCGTGGGTGACCGGGCGCATTCCGCAGTCGCAGCGGGGGTGTCGGAGGAATCCTTCGCTGTAGCGGTAGAGGCGTCCGGCGAGGATCACGCAGCGCCCGCAGGCCGGGAGTCGGACGATGCGTTCGTATCCGGCCACCTGCGGTTCGGCGATCATCGCTGTCTGCACCGCGATCCGCCCCGCGTCACCGACCTCGGTGGACACGTAGGTCAACAGCCGCGCCAAGCCCAGGGCGCGGGCCTCGCTCGGGGCCATGCCCAACCCGAGTGCCCGGTGCAGGTAGGCAAGCACGTAGTCCAGCAGGGCGCGCAGGGGCAGGCCGTTGGAGGCGAACCCCGCGAACGCCCCGGCCACCACCCGCCCGAGCGGGGCGGAGACCGCCCCGGCCGCGAGCAGCGCGGCGGCGACGTAGGGCGCCGCGGACGCGGCGGCGGTGATCTGGGCTTCCTCGGCTGCGATCACCGCCCTGGGGCGGACCTCGGTCTCCCACGACCCGACCAGATCCCTCGGGTTCAGGTGGGACCAGGCGTCTTGTGCTCCCTGGACGGCGTGGCGCACCGCGTACTGCTGGGACGAGTAGACCTCGGCTTCATGGGCGGCGGTCGGGGCGGTCACCGCGCACCCCCGGCCGCGAGGAACACCGGGGCCTGCGGGCGGCCCGGAGCGGGAACCCGGGCCGCGGGCTCGTCCGCCTGCGACTGCGCCTGCGCCTGGTCCTCGTCCGACTCGGGTTGTGGGTCGGGTTTGGGGCCGTACTCGGCGGCCTGGTCGCCGCCGACGACGCGGGCGTAAGCCTGCTGGTCCTCGGCCTCCATGTCCCGAATCTGCGCGTCGGAGTAGCCCAGTGCCCGCCGCGATGCCCGACGTGGCAGTAGTTTGTCGGCGGCGTAGAGCTTGGTGACGGCGTCGGCTTGGGCGGCGAATGTCGGGGTGGCGGCGTCGATCCACTGGCATTCCATGCGCAGCGCCTCCGGGGGGATACGGCCGTCGCGCACGAGCAGGACCAGGCGCATGACCTGTTCCCACCCGTCCCCGAAGGAGCGTTGGCGGCGTTCGGCGCGTTTGATGTGGCGGCCCTCCGATGAGCGGATGCCGTCTGCCGACGCCGGGTTTTCCGTGCTGTAGCCGAGGAAGTGCGGCGGCAGCCCGGACAGCGACGAGGTCAGCCGGGCCAGCGCGTTGAGCGTGTTGTGGAAGTTGCTCAGGTCGGCTTCGGGGAACTGCCCGACCGCGACACCGTCGTCCTTGGGGCTCTTGGGACTGGCCCAGAGGACCCCGGCCACCGCCTGCCACGGGGTGAGCGGCTTGCCTTGCGCGTCCACGAAATCGGACTGCTCGAACCCGAGGGCGTAGCGGCGGGGCATCGCGTGGAACTCCGCGGACACCATCATGTCTGTCGCGATCTTGCACGCCGCGTCCGACAGCGGAATCACCGACGCCAGCTCCGAGCGCCCGAGTGTGGCGGGTTTGGTGCGGCGGCGGCGTGTGCGGGGGCGGTTGATCAGCGGCACCACCGGGACCTCGCCCATGCCGTGGGCGTCGCGCCGATCCTCGACCCAGGCGGCCCCGCCGTCCTGCGAGGTGTACCAAATCGTCTCGTTGGGCAGGTACAGGGTGGCGTGGGTGGCGACCTGGCTGGAGGTGCCCGGGGCGGCCTCGTCGTCGTACCAGCGTTTGAGCGCGGCCCTCACCTTGCGGGTGCGCGGGTCGATCTCGGCGTGGACTTCCAGCGGCGATTCCACGGTGACCAGCGGGGTGGACCCGTCGGCCTCGTTGGTGCCGACGATCGCGAACGCCCGCCCCATCACCAGCGCGTCGATGTGCGCCTGCTGCGATGCCAGGTCCAGGCGGTTGGCCTTCCAGATCCGCCACAGGTCGCGGTCGGCGGCGTCCCGGCCGCCGAGGCGGAACCCGGTGACGTCCAGGCGCTCGTCCAGGCTGTCGGCGATGAGTTCGGGCCAGTTCACCACGACCTGGCGGACGCGGCCGTCGAGGCGGCGCAGCAGCTCGGGGTGCATGTAGGACAGGGGTTGCTCGCCCTCGTAGTAGGCGTCGAGCAACTCCAGCTCGGGAATCTGCGCGTCGTGTTGGGACGACAGCCGTTGCAACCAGGTGGTCTCGGGCAGGGTGAGAGCGGGCAGCGCCATGGCGGCCCCCTGGTCGACGTCGGTCCGGCCCGGGTCACCACAGGGGCCGGGCCGGTTCGGGTGTCGTGGTGTCGGTGGCCGTGGCCGTGGCCGTGGCCGTGGCCGTGGCGAGGATGCGGCGGATCATGTCCACCCCGGACGGGCGCACGCGCATGGTGTAGGACATGCGGTCGCCGTAAGCGTGTGGGCGGGTGTGCCCGATGACCCGGAAGTGGTGGGCGTGGCGCTGGTAGGGGCGGTTGTCCTGGCGTTGCAGAATCCCGGCCTGTCGCAGCCGGGCGAACAGGGTCGTGCGGCCGACGCCGAGCATGTTCGCCACCGCGCCCATCGCCACCGTCCCGTGGGCGTCGAGGTAGGCGTCGAACGCCTCGACTTTGGGTTCGGCCTCGGCCAACTGCGAGCGGGCGGCGTCGAGCTGGCGGGCTTGCGCGGCTGCCAGCTCCAGCGCTTCGGGCAGTGTGGTGGGCACGGCCAGGCCGTAGCCGCCGGTGCGGCGGATCTCGGGCAGCACCTCGGCGGTGACCCACCGCTTGAACGCCCGCGCCTCCGGGCGGCTGCTGCGCAGGATCAACGAGTACAGCCCGGACTCGTTGACCAAGGCCAAGGTGGTGCGCAGGTTGCCCACGCCCGAGAGCTGCAAAAGCGAGTACTCGGGCTGACCTGGGGAAACAGTGTCGCTGGAGAGGATGAGGTAGTCCTCGGGGTCCACGTGGCGCATCGCGTTCGAGGTCCGGGTGTAGCCCAGCACCTCAGCCACGTCGGCGGCGACGAACCACGGGTCTCCGTCACGGACGACCGCGCGCACCGGCCGTTCGCCGAAGGTGAAGGTGCGCTCGGGCAGGACGATCGTGGACGTGCTCATACCTTGTGTTCTCCTGGTTCTCACGTGATCCCGGGAGCGGCATGACCGCGTCCCTGGGGTCGACCTGCGGAAACGATCAGTTCAGCCCGTGACGACCATGCGCCCGGACTTGCGCGGCTTCTGCCCGCGCAGCCGCCACCCGCCGACCGCCATCGCGGCCGTGGGCACCGCATCGATCCTTTTGCCGGTCTTGCCGCGCTCCGGCTTGTCCGGGCGGATCAGGTCCGGCTCGCCCGGTGGGTGGCGGACCTCCACGGAGTCGAAGCAGTATTCGGCGACGGGGTTGCCGTGGTGTGACCAACCGCGTGATTTGGTCAGCGCCATCAACTCGGTCATGCCGTGGGTCATGCCCTTGTAGGTCTGCGCCACCGGGAACAGCGGCGCCCCGGTCCGGCGTTCGAGCCGCTGGCGAACAGGCTCGCCCGACCACTCGTCATAGGAGATGTCGGCGACCCGCAACAGACCGGTGTCGGCGGTGATCTCGTTCTCGATGACGTCGTAGTCGATGACCTCGCCCTCGGTGGCGGTGATCCAGCCCTGCTCGGCCCAACGGGACGCGCGGCCGTCCAGGTGCTGGTCCAGGAACTCGATACCGGTTTCCGGGAGCCAGAACCGCCAGAGCGCGGAGGGGTGGCCGTCGATGCCGTCCGGGACGATCAGGCACCACGCGGTCAGGTCCAGCTTGGACGCCAGGTCCAGCCCGCCCCACGCCGGACGGCCTGCGTGTTGTTCGCGGAGCTGGGCGGGGTGGTCGGTGGGGGTGCCGGTGCAGACGAGGTAGAGGTGCATCGGCATCCACCGGGTGGACTGCGCCACCCATTGGTTGAGCCGGAACTGGCGGAAGCTGTTTTCCTTGGCCGGGTCGTTGCGGGCTTCCAGGGCTTCTTCGCGCAGTGCGGCGAGGGAGAGGAAGTCGCCGAGGGCGGGGTTGGCGTAGTGCCAGTTGGTCTCGTCCCAGGGGTCGGCGTCTTCGGGGAGGTTGCGCAGGTAGACGAACCGGTGCGGCGCCCTGTCTGGATTGTCGGCGATCCGGGCGCATTCGTCGTGTTCGGCTTTGGCGAAGGACGTGGGGTCGTTGCCCGCGGTGGTGGCGGCGATGAGCAGGGGTTGCAGGCGGGTGCCCATGCCGGTGCGCATGGCGGTCCAGAAGTCGCCGTTGGGTTGGGTCAGGACCTCGTCGAAGATGACGCAGGAGGGGTTGGAGCCGAGGTTGCCCAGGGCGTCTGCGGGGACGACGGTGTAGACGGAGTTGGTTTTCTCGTCCACGATCCGCGCCGAGTGCTCGATGACCCGCAGCCGACGCCGCAGCACCGGGGACAAGCGGACCATGCGGGCGGCGACGTTGAACACGAGCTTGGCTTGGTCGGTGTCGCGGGCGCAGCCGTAGATCTCGGCGGATTCCACCCCGTCCCCGCAGAGCATGTAGAGGGCGACGAACGCCAAGAGTTCGGATTTGCCGTTCTTGCGGGCGATCTCGATCCACGCGATCCGGAACCGGCGCACATAGCAGTGGGCTTCGTCGTCCCAGCGGACCTCGCCGAACAGCGGGCGGACGATGTCCTCGCGTTGCCAGGGGGCGAGGATGAACGGCAGCCGCGCCCACCGGTCCTTGGTGTGGACACAGACTTCCTCGGCGAACGCCTGCGCATGATCCGCGCGAGGCGCGCAGAAGTGTTCACCGCGTTTGCGGCAGGTGCGGTTGTCGAAGACCCGGCCGCACACCGGCAGCCGCGCCCCGTGCTTGTCCTTGGTGGTTGTGCGGGGCGTCGCGGTGCGGGTGCGCGGCCGGGCCGTCGCGGTGGTGCGGGCGCCGCTCACGCGGCGGCGGTTGTTAGCTGAGGAGTCGGTTTGCGCGGTCGTGGTCGCCATCGGCCACCTCGACCTTGATCGCCTGCCGATCGCTCGGGGTCAGGCCGAAGCGGGCGGCGAAGGTCAGGAACGTGCGCTCGGCGTCGGCTTGGACCTGCAACGCGGGGTTCTTCATCAGTCCGGACCCGCCTTGGACCAGCAGTGCGGAGCCGTTGACGAGCTGGGTCGCGGCCCGGTAGCGGGCCAACGCCTCACACAGCACGAGGAAGGCGTCGGTGTCCCATGGGGTGAGCACGCGGCGTTCGATCAGGCCGGGGGCCAGCCGTGCCCAGATGGCGCGGGCGGCGTCGCTTGCCCAGTCGGGGCAGGTGATGTCCTGCATGGGTGGGGCGGGCTCGTGGGTGTTGATCCGGTCGGGCCGGTCACCGTGCAGGACGCGCAGAGCGGTCGGCTTGGCGGCCGGGCCTCGCTTGCCCATCGTCGCCTCCTTCCTGGTGCCCGGTGACCGGCGTCGAGTGGTTGCCCGGGGTTAGCGCTGTTGGGGGCTGCCACCGCTGTTGCCGCCCCGGAAGCTGGCGGCGCGGCGGGACAGGGCGCGGCGCACGCCCGCTGCGGCGGCGGCGAGTCTGGCACGCATGGGTCACTCCTTTCCGTCGTCGTCCTTGGTGGGCATGGGGATGTCGAGGGTGTGGGCGACGGCGTAGCCGTCGAGGTATTTGTCGCCGAGGGCGAACAGGCGGGCCGCGCGGAGGAAGGCTTCCTTGTCCTCACGGGATTTGAAGCACACGGCGAACCAGTATTCGGAGTCGGTGGCCAGCCGGAACCGGTCGTCCTCGCGTTTGGTGCGTTCCCGGAAGCCCTTGGCGAGGGCGTCCAGTTCGGCGGTGGAGTCGGTCTCCAGGTCTCCGGTGTACTCGACGTCGGCCAACGGGTCGGGCTCGGGCTCGGCGTTGAGTTGGGCGAGCAGGTCGTCTTGGGAGGTCGGTCCGGTGAGCGCCGCGCTGGCTTGCAGTTGGGACAGCAGGTCGCTGTTCGGGTCGCTGCCTGCGGGGTCAGGGGGTGAGGTCACGGCGGAACATCTCCAGGTCGGCGAGCGGGAACCACTCCAGCAGCCGCGCGTAGTCGTCGGGGGCGTGGTCCATCAACGGTTTGATGAACCGGTAGTCGAGGCCGTCGAAGCTGCGGCCGAACCACTGGTAGTCCGGAGGCAGCGGGCAGCGGTGCCGCGCGAGGGCGGCGCGGACGTCGGCGATGCGCCAGTCCCACACGATCGAGACCCGCCGCAGGTGCTCGCGCGACGGGCCGTGGGTGACCATCGCCATCCGCCGATGCGGGGAGTCCGCCGCGCGCACCCCGTCGGCGTTCCACGCCTGCGGCAGGTCGAAGTCCTCGCGGACGAGTTGGGCCATGTCCTCGTAGTTGGGAACCGGGAGCTGCGCGGCCTCGATGATCGCGCACCTGTGCGGGGGCTGGAAGACGAAGTTGTTCAGCCACCGATACAGCGTCGGATGCGGAAGGTTCACGATCCGGGTGTCGAAGAAGTCCTCGTAGAACTTCAGGCCCTCGTCGACGAACCGCATACCCGGCACCAGGTACAGGTGATACGGCACCACCGTGATCCCGGCCTCGCGCATCGCCAGCCACGCCGCCAGGCTGTCCTTGCCCCGGGAGAACCCGAGCAGAACCGGTTTCCCCTCCGCCGCGAGCTGTTCCCGGATCTGCTGTGACGGGGTGATCCCGTCAATGGTGATCGGCACGGGCACCTCCCTTCGTGGTGGTGACCGGGTTACCGGCTGGGAACGTAGTTACCATCGGGTGGTGACCGATCCGATCGCCGCGCGTGACGCGGAGCTGGCCGGGGTGTTCGAGCGCTTGGAGCAGGCCGCCGAGCAGGAGGCCGCGTGGCGGGACGAGAAGGAATCCCTTGTCCGGCAGGCGAAAGCTCTCGGTGCCTCGCATCGGGCCATCGGCGGGCGGATCGAGATGAGCCACACCGGGGTGGGCAAGCTGATCACCAGGACCACCCCGGCCGCCGATGGTTCGGGTGACGTGGGTTGAGCCGTCCCGGAAACCTGACCAGGCGGAAACAAGCCTCAGTGGCTTGTGCCCTGCGGGCGGGTGCGGGGGTGTCCCCCCTGGGGGCGGCTGTGCGGGTGCCTGCGGCCGGACCGGTCCGGCCGGGGTGATCCGGTGGCCTGCCGGTGGGAGGGGCGGCAGGCGGTCAACGGGGGCGGTCATGGTGTGTTCCACCCCCCGGTTGTGCGGTGGTCGGTGGCGGTGGCACGGGCATGGCAGCGGGCACACAGCCCCCGCCCCCGCACCGGGTCGTCGGGGTCCAGCCCTGCGGCCACAAGCTGTCTGCGGGTGAGCGGCCAGTGATCGGCCACGGTGGACAGACGGCCACAAGGGCGGCCCGGGTGGTGTGCACAGTCGGGCAGGTCGCAGCGACAGCACGGGTCCCGGGTGAGCACGGCGGGGCGGAAGCGGGAGCGGTGCGCGGCGCTGTAGCCGCGCTCGGCCGAGGTTCCCCCGGCGCGGCGCGCGCGGGTGCGGCACCCGGGGCAGCGTCCCCGGGTGCCGGTGAGGTTCGGGCAGCCCGGACGAGAACACGGGCGCAGGGCGCGGGCAGGCACGCGGGTCACCAGCCTCTGTGTGGGCTTGCGGGGGAACAGGCCTCAGCCCCCACCCGGGCGGGTGGGGGCTGAGGGGGCGGTGCTCACTACTCGGTGGTCCAGTCCCGGGGGAGGTGGTTGCACTGGCAGTTGATCCAGTAGTCCAGCCCTGCCAGCAGGGCCAACACCCGGCCGGTTTCCTGTGGCTGCCCATGCCGGACATGTTCCCGGATCACGGTCAAAGTCCGGTCCGGGTCGGTCACCGGGACCATCAGCCACTCTTCCCAGTGCGGTTCCGGGAAATCAAACCCGGGGGCGGTCCACTGGGACGGCAGGTGGTCTCCACGGGTCAGCCCCTCATCCAGCCCGGTGACCAACTCTGCCAACCGGTCAAAGTCTCTCAGGCTTCCGTTCCCGGTATACCAGCTTTCCACCATGCCCCTGATCAGTGCCCATGTGGTTGTCGGGTCCATGTCAGGCCACCTGCAAGAGCTTGAAAGCCTTCTGCTTCCGCTCGGGGGCATCCTTGCCCAGCAATGCCCTTTCAGCCCGGATGCGGGCGGAGTCCTCACCCCCGCCGATGATCGCGGCGTGGTGGTCGATGTACTCCACAATGGTCTGGTACCCGGCCCAGTGGGTTCCGGTCTTGCCCTTGATGATGTTCGCGTTCGTGTCCCCTCGGAACAGCTTCTTGAGGGTGCCCATGAGCGCGTCGTCGCGCTCTTTCACGACCGGTGGGGCTTCCCCGGCGGGCTGGGGCCAGATTTCCCGGCAGACCTTCTCGAACTCCCGGATGGTCAACTGCTCTTTGAGCATCTTCTCCGCCTCGTCGGCGAAGGCATCCCGGTAGTCGAAGCTGAGTTTCAGCGCCTCGCGGGCCTCCAAGATCCGGGCCGGGGCATTCGGGGAGTGCCGGACGGCCCAGCGGCTTTTGTGGTTGCCCAGGGCGGCGGCTTGGGTGTTGGCACACACCACCCGGACCGGGGTGATCAGGAACTCGGAGGACTTCCCGGGCTGGAAGTAGTTGAATCCGGCCAGGTGCAGTTCCACCGCGTCCACCCCGCCCACGAGGATTCCTTCGGGCATCCGGGCGGTGACAAAGGTGTCCAGCCCATCACGGAGTGACCCGGCAGTGTCCACAATGGCCCCGGACTCATCCAGGATCGCCTGGAGTGTTTCGGCCATGGTCTCGTTCTGGATCGGGGTGTACTCCAGACCACCCACGGACAGGGTTTCCCGCTTGCCGGTGAACGGGTTTGTCCTCACCACGGCCCGGTGATGAGGGACCATCACGGGGTTCACACAGTCGTCCTTGGTGACGGTGCGGGTGTCGTCCAGGCCCTCGTGGTCGCCCACCGAGCACATGTCGTCGTGCTGGCTGTCCAGCACGGCGGAGCACTCCACACAGATGGTCCCGGTGGGCAGGGCCATGAGCGGTTCCATGGACACATTCCAGTTGTCCAGGCGGGCCAGCTTCAGAGCTTCGGTGGTGGTCATCGGGCCGGGGGCCACGGTCCCCAACCGGTGCCATGCCGGAGTGTTGGCGGACACAAAAGCGGCAGTGCCATCCTGCCCAATCTCAATCAAATGAGCCATTACAGAGCCTTTCAGGGGGGTTTCTGCCCCTACCCGGATCGGGCGGGGCGGTTCTCTTGGCACCCCCAACATTACCGGGTCGGCGGCCCTTGTCCAGCACTTTCGGGCATCTCCGGAATGGGATCACACGAATAGAGTATCGACCCATGGCGCGCATTCTCGCGTATTCGCGAGCAATTCTTTGACCTGCGGAAATGGGAAGTCGTGGGAATGGGTGAGGGCTCGGCGGTGCACCGCCGAGCCCTCACGTGCCTTATGGCTCAATTTGCCAAGAGAACCTGAAAGGCGTGGTCCATCCTGCCGGACAGGCCGGGATCTTGTCGAGCGGACCTCATCCGTCCCAGCCCTGGTGATCGCTGATCTCCAACAGAGTCGCCATGGCGTCGGGGTCGGCGATCAGGTCGGCCGGGGGCATCGCGGCCAGGCGGAGCATGTCCGCTTCGAGGCGTTCGCGCACCTGGTCGGTGCCGGGCTCGCGGTAGCGGGGCGGGTCTGCGAAGCCGAACAGCCGCCGGTACAGCTCGACCCGCGCGGCCTCGACCGCGGCTTCGTCGCTGGCGCCGGGGTCCTGCTCCGGACGTGGCATCACGGCCTGCCCGTCTGCCCGGTCAGGGCGCGGTGGCGGTCGGAGTCGACCGGCACCAGCTCGGGGCCGGAGACCGCCTCGCCCTTGTGCGGGTGGCACCAGGGCTCGGCGTGCTCGGTGTCGAGGATGACGCCCAGGCTGCCGCAGGCGGGGTCGGTGCAGGTGGCGCACCCGGGGCACAGCCGCGCGCCGAGCTGGTCACTGGCGTGGACCGCGACCACGGCCGCCGGGGTGTCGGGGTGGTTGACGCACATGGTCGCGGTCATCGTGGTCCTCGGGGGTAGTGGGGAAGCGGGTAGCGCGCGGCTTGCTCGGTGGCGGCGGTGAGGACGTAGGCGGGCAGGTCGGTGAGCCCTTCCGACAGCGCCCGGTACACCCGGTGCCACCCGTCGATGAGCACGTGCACGCTTCCCTGACCGATTGGGAGGGGAGCGATCAGCAGCGGAAGGGACAGGTCTCGGGTCATCGCGTGGTCGGGGTCGATCCGCACCAGACCGCCGAGGAACACCCCGAGGTCGCCGATCCCGACGTGTGGGTGCGGTTCGGCGGCGGTGGGGTCGGCTGCGATCAGCTCCTGGGCGAGGGTGACGCACCAGCGATCCGTTCCGAAGGTGAACACATGGCACCCGATGTGCGTGGCCGGGTGCGGTGTGGATGGCCCGGTCATGGTTGCTCTCCGATCGGGCGTATGGGGCCGGTGATGTTGGCGCGCAGGCGGCGGTAGAGCCGCCCCAGGTGTGTCCTGGTGGCCTCGTTGATCTCGGTGCCGTGGCGGCGGTGGTGGGTCGCGGCGGCGCGGTTGATCAGGTTCGTCCACCGGTTGGCCCCGATCAGCAGCGCGCACGCCGAGCAGGCGGCCCAATTGCCCAGGCTCATGTAACGATCGAGGCCGGGAACCGTGAAGTCCCGGGCGGGCACGACGAACTCGGCGGTGTCGAGGCAGAAGTCGCACTTGCCGCGCCAGTCGGGTGGGGCCTGCACCGGCACCGGGTCGTGGTCGACCGGGCCTGCGGCCAGGGTGTGTTGGTAGGACGCCCCCTGGTCGTCGGTGTGGCGGTCCAGGGCGGTGTCGCAGGTCCGGCAGATGATCACGGGTGGTGTGGTCACCGGTCCTCCACGGTCTCGATGCTGTACACCCCGGGCGGGAAACCCGTGGTGTCGCGGGTGTGGGCGTCGGTCTCGAACCAGACCTCGACCGGGAACACCGGCCGGTCGTCGTGGCGGGGCAGGACGGCGGTGACGGCGTGCTCGATCACCCGCCACAGGGCCAGGGCCGCCCGGGTCAGCCGGTGCGCCGGGAACGGCGGCGGCCCCTCGGGAACCGGGGCGGCGGGGCCGAACAGGAACTCGTCGCCGAGCGCGGCCACCGCGACCGCGAGCTGGGTGCCGTCGATGGCGAGGACCTTGATCTGGGCGTGGGCGGGGATCGAGCCGAAGGACTGCTCCAGGGCCAGCAGCGCGTAGACCTGGTGGGCGGCCTGGATCAGGGGTGGGGGCTGCCCGTCCCCGCCGAAGGCCGTGGTCGGGGGCGTCATGACAGGTACCCCCCGTCGGGGTGGATGCCCTCGTCCGGGTGGGTGCGCAGGGCGTGTTCGGCCTGGGCCTCGGTGAGCAACTGGACCTCGAACTGAAAGGCCAGTTCGCCCTTGTCGTCGCCGGGGATATGGAAGGCGACGTTGTCGCAGATTTCGTTCCAGTACCAGCGTGCCGCCGGGGAGAGGTCGGAGAGCCCCACGGGCTCGTCCAGGGCGAACTCCGGGGTGGCAGGTCCCCGTAGCAGCGCGGCGTCGGCCAGACCGGCGACGGTGACGATGAACGCCACGTCGTCTTTCGGGGGCTGCACGAGGTGCACGCGGAAGGTCATTTCCGGCGGGAAATCGCCCATCGAGCGCAGGGCGACCAGGTTGGCGAACGCCCACTGCGCGCAGTCGAGGACCACCGGGTCCCCGGCGGTGTCATGGGTGTGGGTCACAGCAGGCTCCCGGCGAGCCAGGAGCGCAGCCGGGCCAGGCGGCGCTGGATCGGGTGGCGCAGGTGGTAGCGGCGGACGCTGACCCGCCCCGGTCGGGGGCTGTGGCGCTCGAACTGCCGTAGCAGGACCACGTTGGGACCTGCGAAGCGCGGCACGCCGTCGCGCTGCTCGTTGTAGGCGTCGATCCAGCTCACGATCCGGTCGACCATCCGGTCCGCCCCGGTCGGGGTGTCGTCGAGGTCGCCCTCGGGCAGGCCGTGGGCTTGGACGTCGATGATCCAGGGGGCGTCGATCCGGTAGCGGTAGACCGTGGCGGAGACCACCAGCCCGAACTGCTCGTGCAGCTCGGTCACCAGGTGCCGGGCGAGTTCCGGCACACTCCAGTGCTCGGTCTCACCGGCCCGGGACCCGACACGGTCGCCGACCCCGGGGCCATCGGTGCGGCGGACTTGAGGCGGAATGCCTCTGTGCCTGCCCAATATCCTTGACATGAGGAAACACCCTCCACAGATGATGCGGAATCCCCCACGGCCCACACGGGCCTGTTTTTCGGGGGCTTGCCCATTCATCATCCGGCGGCATTTCCGGATAAAGCAATCATTATTAAAGCAACAAAGGTCACCGGCGCTATTCGAGCAATTCGCATCATTTTCACAACCGGCAATACGGTGAATTGGAGGGAATCGGCGGAATTGTTTCGGGTCGAGGACAGGGGGCGTGTGCGGGCGGCGGCGGGGCGGGATCGCTCGCGGCCGTCATCGGTGGGCACGGCGGGACCGGGCGTCCGGTCGCGTCCGCCGCCGCCCGCACACAAGGGGGCGGCCCGCCGCGCAAGGGGGAGTGCGCAGGCGGGCCGCCGTGAGGGTGGGCCTTGGGGTTTCTCGGCTGGCGTTTGGGTACAGCTCCGCCGAGCCGCCCCAGTATGGCAGGGACGGTGTGGCTGGTCAACCGATGATCGGGTGTTTATTCGCAGTCGAGGTGCAGCGTCTCCTGGTGTTGGGTGTGGAGGATGCGGCCGAGCTGCGCCCAGACATCGAGGCCCCAGGTGGTGGCGCAGGCTCCGCAGACGGCTTCGACGCGGTCGGTGTCGATGGACAGGGCGGGTTGGCGGACCCAGTCGGACTCCACATCGGACCAGACGTGGACGGTGGTCTCGGCGCAGACGGGGCAGGCGTGTCCGCGCAGCCGGTAGCGGGGTTCGGGTTCGATGACGGCGCGGGCCGCGGTGACCCACCGCTGGGTCTCGGTGGCGGCGTGGTGGAGGTAGTCGGGGTCGTGGTGCTGCCAGTGCTCTGCGTGCGAGGCCCAGAGTCGGACCTGTGTGGACAGTGCCGTTTTGGGGGCGGGTCCGAACAGGTCGTGGCCCAGGGCGGCCAGGGCGTGGCGCATGGTGGTGCCGATCTCGGCGACGACGGCCAGCGCGTTCATCGACGCGGGCGGGCGGGAACCGGACGCGGTGCCGCCCGTTCGTTCGCTGCCGGGTCGGGTGGCAGCGGCGAGTTGGTCGAGCAGGCATGGCACGAGGCCGCGTTCGCCTGTGCCGTCGTCGCGGGTGATGGTCTGGACTCCGGGGGCGGTGAGCTGGTCGACGGCGGCGTCGAACATCAGCCGCGCCGCCACCGGGTCCACCACGGGCCGGTCGTCGCCGCCGTAGTCCTGGTCGCCGTGGTCGAGGTGGTGGTCGTGGTTGCGGAGGGTGCGGGTCATCGGGTCGTCTCCACGGTTGGCGCTGCTGCGGGACGGGTGGGTGGGGCGGCGGCCAGCCGCGAGGGGTGCATCCGGGTCGCCCGGTCGCGGTGCTCGCGCCGTCCGGCCCGGTCCCGGGTCAGCGGCGAGCACACCTCGCCGGGTCGGGCCTTGCAGAACGGGCACGGCACACGACGGGCGGCGGCATGGTCGGGGTTGCGTTGCCAGCCCATGGCCGCGTAGACGGCGGCGATGCCCCGGGCACCAGCGGCCATCGCGGCGGCCCGCTCCCGGCGGTCCCGGCGGCGGATCGGCACGACCGGGGCCAAGCTGCCGGTTGCGGCCGGGGCGGCGCGGGCGGCGGCGATGCGCCGGACGACGTCGTCGGGGGTGATGCGGCCGTGGTGGTGGGCTTGGAGCGCGGTCAGCGCGGCGTGGCATTCCCCGGCGCTGTGCCCGGCCAGTTCCCGCAACCAGGTGCTTACCTGGGCGTCGGTCGGTGGAGTGAGTCCGGTGACCCGGTAGTGGGCCAGCAGCGCCCGCACCTCGGTGCGGGTCAGCGGTGGCAGAGGCTCGCGGCTCATGCCCGAGCCCGCGCCAACTCGCCCCGGCCGTCGAACGCCATGGTCGCGGCCAGGGCGTGGGCCAGGACCGCGTCGAGGGTGTCGGGGTCGGCATGGGCGGGCAGCTCGCGCACAGCCAGCCCGACCGGGGAACGGTCGTCCTCGGCGATCGCGTCGGCCCGTATCCGCTCGATGCCCTCGGCCGCCGCGACGGCTCGCGCCCGCTGCTCGGGTGCGGCGCCCACGACCGCGGCCCGCTGGTGTTCGGCCACCAGCTCGGGCAGCCACGACACCGGAAGCCGCTTGCAGGACCAGGCGCGCAGTCCGGCGGCGATGACCGCGGGCTCGACGCCCTCGGCGAGCAGGCCGATCACCTCGCCGCGCAGCCGGTCCCGCACGCGGCGAGGCTGGGCCGGGGTGTGGACGGTGACCAGCCGCTCGGCCTCGACCCGGCGACTCTGCCGCGCCGAGACGGGCTCGGCGTCGGCCTGGCGCTCATCGGGCACCGGGGCCGCCTCGCGCGAGTGCGCGCTCACGCGGGTGCGCGCGGGGACACCCCCTTGATCTTCCAACGTAAGACGGGGTTCTCCAGTCTCCCGCTCCCTACTCCCTTCTCCCAGGTCCATCGCCGAAGGGTTCGGCGAAGGGTTCCCGGAAGGGGTCGGCGAAGGGGTGCGAGCAGGCTCGATTGCCCGCGGAACCTCGGGAATCTCGGCGGGGGCGTCGGGCGTGGTGGTGGTCGGTGGGCAGGTGCGGCGGGGGCGGGTGTCGAACGCGGCCTTGACGCCGGCGGGCAGCGTCGCGGCAGTGGTTCCGAGTTCGCGGGCGGCCACGGCCGGGGCGGGTCCGGTGATCTCGGCCGGGAGGCGCAGCAGTTCGGCCGCCAGCGCCGCGCGCAGGATCGGGGACTCGATCTCGAAGGCCACTCGCAGGGCGGCGCGCAGCATGTTGGGTTGCCGCCACAGCTCGTCGCGGCGGATGAACGAGCGGACCAGGAGTTCTTCGGTGTCGTGGTCGATGACGACGAACCGGGCGGCGTCCAGCTCGCCCAGGGCGGCGCGGACGCCTTCCACGCCGAGGTCGGGGTGTGCTCTGGCCCAGCGTTTCGGGGTGAGGCTGTGCACCCCGGCGTAGGAGAGCTTGTCTTGGGAGCACAGGTGCAGGTAGAGCAGCTTCGCCGGGGTGGACAGGACACGGAAGTCCTCGTCGGTCCAGATGCTCAGGTACAGGCGGGCGTGATCACGCGCCACGGGAGAACCCCCATTCATATGGTGTGCGGGCGACAAGGCCCGAGAAAGTCGTTGGTGTGCGGGCGATGCGCGCCCGGAAAGAGGCCGCCCGCGTGCGCGGGCGGCCACGTGCAGCACAGTGGGTCAGATGGGGTCGGGGATGGCGACGGTGCCGCTGCGGCTGATGGAGAGCAGCTTGTGGACCGTGGTCCCTTGCCGCCAGTGGTTCCAGGCGCGGATCACCAGGGAGAGCTGTTCCTCCACGCTGATCCGCCGCGCCGCCCCGTAGTGGCCCGAGAGGCGTCGGTGCAGGGTCAGGATCGGGTTTCCCTCGGTGAGGCCGACCAACTGCCCCAGGGAGGTGAAGAACTCATAGGCCGCGTCCGGGTCGAGCCGGGAGAACAGCCAGAAGCAGTAGTCGCCCACCCTGGGGGTCAACCGGAGGCCGCGGACGGTGGAGCCCATCAGCTCGACCGCTTCGGCGAGGTCGGGGTTGTCCCGGACGAACTGCTGGACCTCGGCGTTGGTGTACCCGCCGCCGCCCAGGGGGTGGTTGTCGCGGCGGGACAGCGCCAACCGGGCTGCGGCGGCGACCCGACCGACGTTGCGCATTCCGGACAACTGCAAGGCGTCCCCGGCGCTGCGTTTGCGCCCGGAGTCCATGACGTCCTGGGCGTCGCGGCGCAGGCCGAACACCACGAACGTGGACACCGTGACCCCGGCGCGGACGATCGCGGCCAACCGGTGCTGCCCGTCGAGCAGCGTCCCATCGGCGGCGAACTTGATCGCCTCGCCGCTGGTGCGCCACCGACCGGCGCCCATGTCCCGGGCATAGGCCGCGACCGCGGAGTGGCGCAGCGACCGGTTGTGGGTGTTGGTCTCGGCCAACCACGCCTTCGCCATCTCCGGAGTGACCGCCATCAACTCGGCCTTCGGCCTGCTCGCGCGGGCGGGAGTGCTCATGGTCTTGTTCCTGTTCGTGGTCATGGTGTCCGGTTCTCCTTGATCGCGGTCAGCACATCGGCGGCGCGGTTGAGCGCCCACCCGCAGGTCTCGGTCACCCGAACCCGGTTGTCCGCCCACCGGTCATCACCCACCAGCCGCTCCCACCGCCGGATCGCCGCGTCCAACGCCTGCGCCGCCTTCACCGCGTCCTCGGTCAACGGCCGCCGACGCCCCTGCGCACGGGGGGCAGTGGGTTCTGCTGTGGGTGACGCCCGATGTGGGATCTGGTCATCGCGGACGGGCGGGCGTGGACTTGCCTTGGCCTCGTTGGCCGCCGCGACGAACGCGTCCTGCTCGGTCGGGGGCAACTCGGCCGCGACCCGGGCGGCCGTGGTCACCGGCACCGTGCCCGACTCCACTGCGGCCTGGAGGGATTCGGTGCCGTGCTTGACGACCTGGCGTGCGCGTGAGACCTGCCGCAGCGACACGTTGAGCAGGTCCGCGGCTTCTTCCCGACTCGGCGGGCGGTCAAAAGATGTGCCATCGGGCACATCTTTTGGATCGCGAGCAGGTCCCCGCTCGCCTCTGGCCCGCTCGGCGATCTTGGCGGCGATGACGGCCCGCTGGTTGTCGGTGAGGTGGCGGCGGTGCAGGTTGGTGGAGACCACGTAGCGCCACGGTTCCCCGGTGAACACCACGTAGTCGGGTTGCACACCGGCTTCGGCGCAGGCCCGATACCGGTTGCGCCCGTCCACGATCCGGCCGTCCGCATCGCGCACGATCGGCTCGGTCAACCCGTGCTCGGCGATATCGCGGACCAGCTCGGCGAATGCGGCGCCCGCCATCAACGGAAACAGCTCCGCCGCAGGATGAACCGGAACCTCGGCAGGCCACACCGGCAGCGTCGCCATCGGCGCGCTCATCGACACCCCACAAGCCGCCGCCCGGGCCGGTGGTGATCAGGGGTTCTTCTCATGAATGGCGTCCTCCTGTGTGGACGGAAGCGGAAACGGTCGCCGCGTCCGGGTGGCGTGCCCGCAGGCGCAGCCGCTCCCGGATGCGGGCGGTGGTGTAGGTCGACAGCCGCAACACGGCGGCGATCTCGGCATCGGTGCGGCGCTGGGAATACAAGGCAGCCACGGCCAGCTCACGCGCGGCCGTGGACAGTTCCTCCCCGAGGACTTCGCCCCGCACCGCCCGCCACGCCGCACGCGCGTCGGCCTGGGTGTATCCGGTCACGGCGCGGGAACCTCCACATCGGACCGGATACGCGGCGGTTCGCGTAGCGGGGTGAGGTTGAGCGCGTAAACCGGTTGCAGCTTGTTCTGGTTGCGCCCGTGGGCATCGGTGCTGCGCACGTACCGGCCGGTGGCGACCAGCACCCCGGCCGCGAGCAGACGACGCACCGTCGCCCCGATCACCGCAGGCCGCACCCACGGCGGCAACAACGGCCGCCACCGGTTCGCGGTGGTCTCCCGGAACGGGTCGGTCATCGCGTCGCCCACGATCGCGGTCACCACCGTGCGCACGTGCTCGGCGTTGCGCGGGTCCCCCGCGATCAACGCGGCGACGTTCGCCACCGCGTCCGGGTACTCCAATGGCAGCGGCACCAACCGCTGGGCCACCCCGACCGCCGCCTCCACCATCCCGGCAGCAACAGCCGGGACCACCCGGGCGACGGCCCGCCCGGTGGGTGAGGTGCGCGCGGCCATCAGTCCAGCAACCGCAGCGTGCGGACCTCGGTGACGTCCTCGCACTCTTTGACCACGTCCGGGAACCGGGCCACCAACAGCTTGTGCGAGACGCCAACCCGCGCGGTCTTCTTGTAGGTCAGAACCGGTTTCCCGTCGATGACGCCGATCTCGGCGTCACCGAGCGCGGCCTTCACGACCGTCTCGAACGTCCTACGCAACTCGGCGAGCTGCCGCTGCTTCACGACGGTCTCGCGCAGGCACGCGAGCACCGGGGCCAGATGATCCAACGCGGCGGACGCGGCGCCGCCCTCGTCAGCGGGGACAGGGGCACTGCAAGCACAAGGGGACATGGGAACGCCGCCTCCCAGCGGCACATGACAACCAACAGGTAATCGAAGAACTCGTCAGAAATCCGGCCGGGAGGCGCACTCGCAACACCCGGCCCCCCGGATAACAGCGTCAGCCACACCGACAGCAGCGCGGCCCGCTCACCCACCAGGCGACCACGCGGTAATCGCCACCCCATGCGCACGCGTCCTCCCTTCGCGCGGAGGAACCAGCCCTCCCCGGGCCGTCCCTACCGCCACCACAACAAACCAAGGCAAACCGTTGTCCGGCCGCCAAGCCAACGTAGAACTTTGGCTTGACTTGGCACACTGTGAGGTCCGTCACCGCAGGTGGTGTTGATGGGCGGGGGTTTCCCCCATGGGTGGGTTGCGTTGCTTGGTGTGGTTTGGCCAAACTCGATCTATGAGGCACACCGAGGAAGCTCGGCCGGACTGGCCTGTCGGCCCGTACCTGCGCGCCGCCAGGCTCGCGGCAGGCTTGGATTTCGAGAAAGCGGGAGAGGCCGCCGACGTCAGCCACACCACCATTCGGCAGGTCGAGCGCGGCTGGGTCATACGCAAGGGCGTCAAGGTCCCGATCGCCACCACGAAATCCACCGTCGAGGCGATCGCCAAAGCTGTCGGTGCCGACCAAGCCGAAGCGGTGCGCCTGCTGGGCCTCACCGACGCCCGCGCCGCGCGCCCCCGCCGCCGAGGGTCCGCGGTCCCCCCGGACGTGCTCGCCGAGATACCCGACCACGTCCTCATCGCCGAGTTGGCGCGCAGGCTGGACACCCGCCGCGCCACCGACCAATCATGATCGTCGCAGGTCATGACGCATACGACATGGCCCGCTACGCCAAACGGGTGCTATACACAGGGGGTCATGGGACGAGCACATGAGTTGGAGAGACTGTGACGAAGTACGACCCGGCAGAGCGCGACTTCACCGGCGCGGACTGCCTGCTCTGCACCTCCGCCGACGGTGAGCCACTACACCTGTGGTTCCGCGTCGAGAACCACGGCGGCGTGCGGACCTGGCTCGAAGAAAGCGCACTCGCCCCGGTGATCTTCACCCCCGCCGAGGCCAGACAAATCCTGACCGGCTGGAAGACCATCCAACGCCACATCCGCCGAGGCACCCACACCGACCAGGAAATCTGCGTCACCCCCCTGGACGAGGACACCGGCGAGGAAACCGCGGTCGTCTTCGGAGTCCAAGACGGCCACATGACCTACTGGCGAACCGGCGAACCACCAGAACGCATCATGCTCGGCCCCACCGTCGTCACCCAACTCATCACCGCATGGGAAAAAGTCTGCGACAAAGCCGAACGAACCGCCGCCCACCCAGACGACGACCCGCCACAAGCATCCCCCCACCCAGCTAGTTGATCTTCTGTCGGCAAGTCACGTCGGTGTCGTGAGCAGAGTGCTCAACCCCATCCGCAGGAGCGGCGCCGGTCTGCCAGTCTTGAGTACAGGACAGGGGCCGTACTGATGATGGAGCAGGTGCCGTCGTGGAGCATGAAGACTCGACCGGCCGCCGTATCCGGGAGATCCGGTTGTGGCGTGGTCTCGCTTTGCGCACTGTTGCTGAACTTGCCGGGATCTCATTCAGCAATCTCGGAAAGATCGAGCGTGGCGAGCGCCCAGTGAACAACCGGCTCGTACTCGAAGCTCTGGCCACGGCTCTGCGCGTGACCCCTTCGGAGTTGACTGGGCGCCCCTGGACGTTGGCCTCGGCGGCCCAAAATCAGCCGCAAGCTGCTCTTGTCGAGGTAGAGGCCGCTCTCACCGAGTGGTGGCCTGGAGAAGCACCCGACGGCGCTGCGGCACGCGCTTGGCCAGAAGTGCTCGCGGACCTACGGTTGCTCATCGGCAAGCTGCGCCCGTCGTCCGACTACGCAGGCCAAGGTGAGCTTCTACCTCGTTTGCTGCGCGATCTGTTGATCTACGCCGCCAGTGACCAGCACCGGACCGTTGCCCTTCGAGGACTGATGGGGGCTTACCACGCGGCAGCCAACGTGGCCGCACGGCTCGGTGTTCAACAGCTTGCCTATATCGGCGCGGAGCGCGTCTCCCAGGTCGCACAACTCCTGGACGAACCCGAATGGCTGGGTGTTGCCGCATGGACTCGCGCGCATTTCATCTCTTCGATCTCCCGCGACCGGCAGTACAGGTTGGCTGTCGCCGCAGCGGAGTTGCCCGATGCGCGTCTGGAGAGCCGGGGTATGAGCCACCTGACCGCCGCGCTTGCCGCTGCTGCACGGGGTGACACCTCGACCGCACACACGCACCTGGACGAAGCTGCGCGCATGGCCGAGTTGCTCGATCTCGATAACTCGTCGTGGGGCGACGGCACTATGAACTTCGGTCGGGCCAACGTTGGAATCTGGCGTGTGGCGATCGGCGTCGAGGCTGGCGACGGGGCCAAGGTCGCCGAGGACGCGGACAAGGTGCCCTGGCAGGCAATCACCATATCGCGCCAAGGCGCGTATTGGATGGAACTCGGTCGTGCCCTGCTTGGCGAACGCAAGACCAGGGACAGAGGCTTGGCCGCGTTGCTGAAAGCCGAGGAACTGACTCCCCAGCAAGTGCAGAACAACCTCTTCGTTCGTGAGTCAATCGCAAGCCTGCTGAGGCAGGCCCGGCGAGACGCAGGTGGCCAAGAGCTGCGTCGCCTCGCCTGGCGAATGGGTGTTGCCCCAAACGGGTGATCTGGCGTCGCTGTGTCCTCCAGGACACAAACCGCAGGAAGTCGCCCGTAACGTCGTACTCCTACAAGAGAGGGAGACGGGGTGCATCAAAGGTGCGCATTCGACGTGTCAACGGGGCCGACTTTGGTCAGCCCGATTGTCAGAAGTGGCATTTTAGGTACTTCGGTACGACCGGGTTCATGAAATGACCCCCGGAATAACCGTATGTTCTTCGATCGCGGAAGCATCCCTTTCTTGTTGAGCGGCCCGGTGGTCGGGAAATCTCTACGTGGTCCTGACCATCGGGTATCCAACCCAGCCGCCGACCAGATGACCCCCTGGCGCGGAGGCCGGGCGCGGACACGTCACCCACGTGTCCGCGTAGCCGGGTCCGACTCGTGCGCGACGATGGTCCCCCCCACCTGTCGAACGGGTCGGACCCGGTGTCAATAACAGGATGCAATGCCGGTTTGAGTCACAGACACGTGCGGAAGGCGCAAGATGACGCAGATTTCAGAACAGGTAAAGCGTCTGCGTGAGATCGGATTCCGTGCACTTCCGATCCCGAGTCCGGTTTGTCAAATCAGCGGCATCCATCTTCACCGATTCACAAGCGATAGCCGACACATCGACGTCGTGTTAATTCTTACTGACGCCTATACCGTTGCGGCAAGGTTGCCGAACGACTTCGACCCTACCGTCTCCGTTGCTGGCGCGGGAGCGATTTGGACGCAGCACGGTAACCTGACTGATGTTGTGGACGAGTTGCTACAGCGATACTACGTCGACGACCTAGCATCGACGCAGTCTAGTTCCGCACGCTTATCATCATTGCGGAGCGATGCCTCTCGGCACCGTTGCAGCCTGAACACTGCACCGATCGTGCGCGCCGGTCCACCCATACGGCCGTAGCACGCGCCTGCGCGGCGCGCTTGGCTGGTCAAGGAGGTTCGACGGAGACGAACCGACGTGGCAAGCAATGAGGTGTACTGGAACGTTGTTAAGCCGTCTGTGCGGATCGACTCCGCTTGCGTCGCGAAGTCTGTTCGGCCGCCAAGTGTCGCGGTTTGCCGACTTCGCAAACAGAGCTTGTCGGCAGAGGTGGATCGCTTTTGATTCAGCCGACAGGAAAAGTAGTCCCATATATGAAAGGAAGAAAATGAATCAGGAAAGCGGTCTCGTGATCGGCGTCGAGAACCTTTCGGCGATTCGCGCCCGGATCGACGCTGTTCCGGGCGACGGTTCGACCGACGCCGGTGGCGATGGTGCGGGCAGCCACGGTGGGAGCGGTGACGGGAACTTCCGCCGCTAATCCCTGACCTGCTCTATCGAACCTAAGCGGCAGACCGGCCCAGCGACGCGCCGGTCTGCCGCTCCCCGTATCTTTCCTAGGGAGGCGGAGTATCGCATGAAGCACCTCGCAGTTGAGTTGTTCCAAATTGCATTGGGTTGGGATGGTCCGCAGAAATTGGGGCGCGAATTCGCGCTAGGTCATCTTGGTGATACTGGGTTGTGTTCTCGATTGCTTACGCCGAGCAAGCTGCTCGACGTGGTCATGCGAAGGTCTCTTGCTGCGCCGCAGATTCGCTGCCTCCAAAATGGAACGGATCTGTCACCAGATTCGTACATGGGAAGTCAAATAAACGGTATGCCGATGGTGGATATGCAAGCCGTGGGCCGTTTGCTGCGCTCCGGGTGCACGATCGTGTTGGACGCCGTGGATCTCTTCGACCCTACAATGGAGGTGGCGTGCCGGGCGTTGCAATGGTGGTCACACGAGCTGGTTCAAGTCAACTGCTATCTCACAACGGGCAGCGCGCCAGGATTTCCCTTGCATTGGGACGACCATGATGTGCTGATTGTGCAGCTTAGTGGAGAGAAAACCTGGGAGGTTCGCGGCCCGTCCCGCGTAGCGCCCCTCTATCGAGACGCCGAACCCAACACCGCGCCTAGTGCGAACGTGATTTGGTCAGGTTCAATGCTGCCAGGCGACGTGATGCACATTCCCCGCGGTCACTGGCACCAGGCCACCCGCACAGACCGAGCGGACGGACACAGCCTCCATGCCACCTTCGGCATCACAAAACGCACCGGTGTCGACTGGCTCCTCTGGCTGGCCGATCATTCCAGAGAGCACGAACTGTTCCGCCACGACCTTGACCGATGGGACACCAAGCTAGAGGGGCAACCCAATGCGGCTCAACTCGAAGACGAGTTCGAGGCGCTCCGTAAACGTTTCACCCCCGATACCTATCTCTCATCCCGTGAACACCAACAGCGCCCATCTCGCCATGTTGCCACCCACAACGTGTTCGGACCACCGACCTCTGTTGTGTGCGTGACCGACTTCCCACCAGATATCAAGCCCTGCGGTGACACCATCGAAGTGCTGGCGGTCGGCAAGCGGCTGACCTTTGCGGCCCGCGCTGAACCCGCGCTACGACGGCTGCTCTCAGGTCACCCGGAGACCATCGAGCAGGTCGGCAACGACACTGGTCTCGACGCTACGATCCTGGCCGAGACTCTCGTTGAAGAGGGACTCTGCGCCGAACTGACCGACGAACTTGCCGCCGGATATCAGGGACTTGTCACCGGTCTTGACCGCCCGACCACACGATAACCACCCTCAGTTCGACTACTACTCATCTACCCAGTCATGAAAGGCATCCACAAGTGTCCATGATTCCACCGAGTAGCAACGTGGTGTCGCCCTTCGACATCCGCCAGGACCAGCACGACGACGTGCTCGAACGGGTCGAGGTGGCGCTGGGCGTGCGACTTGACCGTGGGTCCGTCGTGTATGGGATCTACGGGGTGACCGAGGGCTTCCGATCGGATCGGGAAACCTGGGTGCGCGTGGAGTGCCGTTCGCGATGGCGCGGCCCTGGCGCGGCATGGATCGGGTTGGAGGCCGCGTCCGCGATCCCGGGTGTGCCCAAGCCCGACTGGTACCAGAGCACGACATGGGTCGACCCGGGACGTGAGTTGGTGTGGCGGGCGGACGAGGTGGAACTGATCACTTCGCCTTCGGTCAGCGCGGCGGGCGGGCTCGCGGTCGCAGCGGGCTTGCCGGACTTCTGGTGGCAACAGATGCGGGACTCCCTGGCCGAGTTGGGCGCGTATGAGACTAAGCGGGTCGGAATGGCCCAAGCGCACCTGAGCAAACGAATCAACCAGGTCTTCGACGGTCTGGACACCACGGTCGAGGAGTGGGCGACCGCTCACGCCGACCTGCACTGGAGCAATGTCACGACGGACGGCCGCCTGCTCGACTGGGGGGACTGGGGCGCCGCTCCACGCGGCTACGACGCCGCCACCCTTTGGCAGGCGTCGCTGCCTAACCCCGCACTGGCCGAGCGAGTACAACGCGAGTTCGCTGCGGACCTGGGAAGCCGATCCGGGTTGCTGTCTCAACTGCTCAAATGCGCCAACGCGATCAGGATCGCCCGAAATCGCGGCACAGCCACCCCGCTGCTGGAACCCGCAAAGGCCGCAGTCCCAGCGCTTCTGGAGGCACTACGAACATGAGGTTCACAGTCTAGCTGTGTCCTGCATTGCAGGGGCCAGAGTGGCGGTGGAGCACTCAGCGAATACGCCGGTCCGCGACGTCCGCCACCGTCACTCCGTCTACCTGCGGAAATACTCCAAGTAAGCTTTCCTCAGGCTCCAGTTCGCCACTGGGCACGCTTGGTGGCTCACAGCCTCAACTTCGGGGCTCTAGTTAGAGCTTGACCTTCGTCGCGCTGTAGACCGAGGAGTCGGGCACGGCGATCGACGCGGCGATGCTGGAGACGTTGACGATGACGCCCTCGCCCTTCGCCGCCATCTTCGGGACCAGCGCGGCGGTGAGGAAGAACGGCGCCCGCACGTTGACGGCGAACAGCTGCTCGTAGGTGGCCACGTCCTGCTCGATGGCCGGGGCGAACGGGAAGATCCCGGCGTTGTTGACCAGGATGTCGACCTCGCCCACCTCGTCGGCGAGCGCCCGGAGCGAGTCCAGGTCGCCGAGGTCGGCCACGACGAAACCGGCCGTCCCACCCTCGGCCTCGATGGCGGCCGCGGTCTCCGCGCCGCGCTCGGGGTCGCGCCCGGTGACCACGACCCGTGCGCCCGCGCCAGCCAGCGTCCGCGCGATGTCGCGGCCGATGCCCGCGGTGGCGCCGGTGACGAGCGCGGTCTTGCCCTGGAGTTCCATGCCTGCCCCTTGGTTCGTTGTTCGGTGAACTACGAACCAGATATAGCACGGCTAATTCGATGTTCGTCGAACATCGAAGGGCGTCTCGGAGAGTGGGATCGGCGGCGTGGTCGGGCGAGTGCTCCGGCGAGTCAGCGGCGGTGGCCGTAGAGGACGGCGCGGACCGCGCCGACCACCGAGGCGAACTGCGGGAGGCTCGGCTGGGCCGGGTCGGGCGGGGTGGCCCAGAAGACCGTCGACCGGGGTGTGCGGCCGGTGGGCAGCAGGACCCTGGCGCGCACCGGCTCGATCCCCGGCGGCAGGGGCTTGCGGTGGCCCTCCGGCGCGGGCTGGGTGAGGAAAGTCCACTCGCTGTGCTCGCCGGGGACGGCGAGGACCGGGCCGGACAGCATCCGCGGCCGCAGCCACCACTGGACCTCAGCGCCGAGGCCGGAGCGCATCCGCAGGCCGCGGATCTCGCCGCCGAGGTCGAGGTACGCGCCGAAGGCGTCGCCGTCCACCGGCCAGCCGAAAGTGGTCCGGTAGTCGGGCACCTCGAAAACGGGCGATGCCACGCCGCCGCCGGTCACCGCGTGGAGGTGGTTCGCCGCTGCCGGTGCGGTCTTGGCTGACCTGGTCCGGCCCGGTGCCGCTGCGCCCGCTCCGCTCGCCGCCGACCTGGCCTGGGCTGCCCCGGTCGGCGTCGCCTCGGCTTGTGCTGTCTTGGTCTGTGCTGTCTTGGTCTGCGCTGGGTTGGCCTGTGCTGGGCTGGTCGGCACGGTGCGGTCCGGTGTCGGCGAGTCCGGTGTCGGTCTGTCTGCCGCTGTCATGGCGAGCCCCTTTTCGCCGCTGGCGACCGTTCGGCCCGGTGGCCTCGGTCACTGGCCGTGCACTGTTGGGCACCACTATGCGGGCGGGACCGGCGGACTGGCCCATCCCACTGCGGCATAACCCGGGGGCGATGTCGGCCAGTCGGCCGACGCCTCAGGCGCGGACGGGCGCGGGGAGGATCTGGCGCAGGATGCCGTGCGGGTTGCCGTGGCGGCGCCACTCGCGCGGGTAGCCCAGCGACACCTCCTGGAACTTCACCCCGTCGTGGTGGGTGATCCGGGGGATGTGCAGGTGGCCGTAGATCATCGCGGCGGTGCGGAAGCGGCGGTGCCAGTCCGCGGTCAGCTCCGTGCCGCACCACTGGGCGAACTCCGGGTAGTGCAGCACCCGGGTCGGCTCCCGCACCAGCGGGTAGTGGTTGACCAGCACGAACGGGGTCGACGGTGCGCAGGCGGCCAGGCGCGCCTCGGTCTCGGCGACCCGGGCGCGGCACCAGTCGTCGCGGGAGGGGTACGGGTCCGGGTGCAGGTAGTACTCGTCGGTGCAGACGACGCCGCTGGCGTGCGCGATCTCCAGCGCCTGCTCCTTGGTGTCCGCGCCGTCGGGGCGGAAGGTGTAGTCGTAGCCCAGGAACAGCGGCGCGATCCGCACCGGGCCGCCCTCGCCGGTCCACACCGGGTACTCGTCCTCCGGGGTCAGCACGCCCAGTTCCCGGCACATCCGCACCAGGATCTCGTACCGCTCGACGCCGCGCGCCTGCACCGGGTCGGCGGGCATCGTCCACAGCTCGTGGTTGCCCGGGGT
Source organism: Actinokineospora iranica (assembly GCF_900101685.1). GTDB lineage: Bacteria > Actinomycetota > Actinomycetes > Mycobacteriales > Pseudonocardiaceae > Actinokineospora > Actinokineospora iranica. Next base: position 716,875 of record NZ_FMZZ01000001.1, on the reverse strand, counting down.
CCACACGACCTTGGCGAACCGCCCGGCGAGCAGCTCCAGCGCCCACTTGACGTCGCCGACCTGCTCGGCCACGTCCCCGGCGACGATGAGCCAGTCGTCGGGCGAGTTCGGCCGCAGGTCGCGCACGATCTCGCGGTTGTCCTCGTACGAGATGTGCAGGTCGCTGATCGCCAGAAGGGTGCCCACGCTCCGATCTTCGCATCCCGCCCGCGCGGATGGGGCGAGACGGCCATCTCAAGCCCGCCCGGATGGGGGCGCGGTCAGCCCTGAACTCGGACTCCGGCCTCGGCTCGGCGGGGCCGACCACCAGGTCCGGCCGCGCCGCGCTCGCGGCAGGCTCGCGCGTCTCCTTGAACGGCGCCGGAGGCGACTCCAGGGAGAGACCCGGCAGCGATCAACGGTGCGTGCAGTTCAGCCTGATCCGGTGACGGAGCGCTGGGCTCAGTGGCCGCGGACCTTGCGGATCACGATGTGCACCGGTGGCCGCACGCCCTCGCCGACCCCCGCGTCGACCTCGTCGGCCAGAGTGCGCAGCACATGCCACCCGAATGAGTCCGTCGCGGGCGGGCGGCCGTCCCGGGAGCGGGTGCTCGCCCGGAACCGGATGCCATCCGCGTCGAGGTGGAAGCGGCAGTCGAGCAGGGCGCCCGGGGCGGCCAGGGTGATCAGCTGGGAGCACACCTCGTCCACGGCCAGGCGCAGGTCGTCGATCTCGTCCACGGTGAAGTCCGCGCCCATCGCGACCGTCGCCGACACGCCCCGCACGACCGGCAGATTGGCCAGGTCCGCGCGCAGCCGCAGCTCCACGTCCGCTTGCGCGGTGTCGGGCACGCTCATGTTCCCTCGATCCTCGCTCGGTGACGCGAGTCGCCCGTCCGGTGGAAATATCGTGCCGTGTGACTACCCCGCGCACTGTTGGTCGACACGCTAGCGGCGCGCGACGCCTCGATCGACCCGGATGGGCACACTAGGGTGGACGCGAGGGGTGAACCGGCGGCCCGCCGCCGGTCCGGACCACTGGCGAGGTGCTGCCATGAGTGAGCTCGCGAGCGAATCAGTGGCGCGGTGCGCTGGTCCGCACGGGGATTGGCAGGCGCGGTGCGCAGGTGGGCGGGCCACCGACTGGGTGAGGTGGTTCTGTGAGTGAGCTGTTGGCACGTCGCGTAGGTGCGCGGGGCCACCGGAGGGGTGAGGTGGCCCGATGAGCACTTCCGATCCACTGACCGTCGAGTCCAGTGTGCACGGGAACGCCGTGGTGCTCAGCGCGCGCGGCGAGATCGACATGGGCACCGCGCCGATCCTGCGCCACCAGTTGGAGGACGCGCTGGTCGGCGCGGGCAAGGCCGCCGTGCTCGTGGACCTCACCGAGGTCGACTTCCTGGCCTCCGCGGGCTTGGCGCTGCTGGCCGAGTATCACACGCGCTGCCGCGAGCAGGGCCGTGCGCTGCGCGTGCTGACCGACGGCGGGCCCGTGCTGCGGGCCATCCGGATCAGCGCGCTCGACCAGGTGCTCGACCTGCACCCGTCGCTGGCCGCCGCCCTCGCCGCAGGCTGAGCGGGCGTCCGGCCGGGTCGGGTCGTCGCGCGTACATTAAGGCCACCGCACAGGGGAGCAGGCCAGGGAAGGGGCCCTCGACGGTGATCGACGTGACGGGCCCGGGTCGGCCGATGACCGCCGGGCACACCGCGCTGCTCTACCGGGGCGCCGACGACTACCTCGCCGCCGTCCTGCCTTTCGTCGAGGACGGCGTGCGCGCGGGCGAGGCCGTCACGGTCGTCGCCCCGCGCGGCAACCTGGACCTGATTCGGGACGGGTGCGCGCCGGGCGTCGCCGGCGAGGTGCGCTGGCTGGACATGGCCGATGTGGGGCGCAATCCGGGCAGGCTCGCCCCCGCCGTGCTGCACCCGGTCCTCGACCGCGACGCGCGGGTGGTCAGCGAGGTCGTCTGGCCGGGCCGGTCCCCGGCCGAGTACCCGTCCTGCGTGCGGCACGAGGCGCTGGCCAACCACCTGCTGCGCGGCAAGTCGCTGAACCTGCTCTGCCCGTACGACGCGCTGCGGCTGCGGCCGGTCGAACTGGCCGACGCGCTGGTCACCCACCCGGGGGTCCTGGAACACGGCGACCACCGGCGCAGCCCCGGCTTCGCGCCGCAGGACGCGCTGGCCGCGTACAACCGCCAGGCCATGCCCGAGCCCGTGAACGCGCGCACGCTGCCGGTGGGCGTCGGCGAACTCGGCCTGGCCCGCAAACTGGTCTCCTCGGCCGCGGCGGCGTTCGGCCTCGCCGAGCCGAGGGCCGCGGACGCGGCGCTGGTCGTCACCGAGTTGATCACCAACAGCGTCGAGCACGGCGGCGGGCGGGCGACGCTCGCGGTGTGGACCACCGACACCGACCTGATCTGCGAAATCCGCGACGAGGGCACCCTGGACGACCCGCTCGCGGGCCTGCGGCCCGCGCCGGTGAGCCAGCCGCACGGCAGGGGCCTGCTGGTCGTGCACTCCCTGGCCGACCTGGTGACCATCCACACCGACGACCACTGCACCGTCGTGCGCGCGCATTTCACTCGGGGCGGGGGCGCTTGACCGCACCGCGGACCGGGTAATTCCTCGGCAAGGGATAGAACGACCTGGAGGTCCGAGGAGAATGACTGAGCACCCCCGTGGCGTCGCCCGCAGGCTCGTCGAGGTCACGCGAGGCGGCGACGTCGACCCCCGCGGCGAGTCCGGCGCGCTGGACGTGCTGATCGGCCCGGAGCACCGCGACCGCCTCGCCGCCGTGCTGCGCGAACTGGTCGTGGCCACCGCGGACATGATGCTCTGCCGCGCCGACGCCCCCGGCCCGGACCACGCCTTCGTCCTGGACCTGCGCGACGACGAGGGCGCGCCGGTCGAGGTCGACCAGTTGGACCCGCCCGTGCGCGCCTTGGTCCGCGCGCTGCTCGCCGAACTCAACGGCAGGCCAGAGGACATCGACTACCAACTCGACCTCGCGCTGCGTGATGACCCGCGCTTCGACCCGGTGGACGTGCTGGTCCTGGCGCTGCTGTGGACCGTCGGCTCGATCGAGTGGTGCGAACAGCACGACGCCCCCACCCCCGGCTGGCTCGGCTAGCGGCTTCCCGGTTGCCCCTTTTCCGCGTTGCCCGCTTTCGCCGCGGATCAGCCACATTGCGACATGGTCACGCTACGGTGTGACACACGCCACCCCGGGTACTCGGGCGGCATGGCACAATACCGACACTCCGTGATCGCGACCCAGACGGCGGACCACGTCTTCAGCTACCTGGCCGACACGCGCAACCTGCCGGACTACTTCCCCCGGATGACCAACGCGGAACCCTTGGGGGACAACGAACCCGGCGACACGGACACGCTGAACACCGCGGTCGCGGCAAGAGCGTGGCTCCTGGTCGACCCCGACACCCGCAGCCTCCGCTGGGGTTCGGACGGCCCGGAGGCCTACCACGGCGTCCTCCACGTCCACGACACCGGCGACGAGCAGTGCGAGATCGACGTCGAGCTGGTCACAGCCGAAGACGAGCGGGAGGACGTCCAGCAGGGCCTGGAGCACGTCCTCACCACCCTGGCGGAATCGGCGGCCCAACCACCTCCACCCGCCCCACCCCTGCTGACCCAACCGCCCCCGATACCCCCCGAAAATTCCGCCCTGCCAACCAGTACCGGCCCGGACACCGCGGAGATCCAGGTGGCCGCCTGCCCGTGGGAGACGACCGCGGCCCACCCCACGCCGCCCCCGCTGCCCAGCGACCCGAGCGAGATCGCGTCGCGGGCGGGCTCACCGGAGGTGGTGTCACAGGGCGGTCCGCCGGAAATCGAGTCAGCGGGAACCCCATCGGGCGCTGTGTGGGAGGCGGGGTCGTCGGAGGCCGCGTCTGCGGGCGGCCCCCGTGCGGGCGCGTCGTCGGCGGGGACCGTGGTGTCGGGAGAGGCGGCGGAAACCGTGTCCCCGAGCGGCGGCCGAAAGAAGACTTCTTCCACCAGCCCTCCTCCGGCGGGCCCGTCCGAAGCCGCCGCCCCGGCCTGACTTCGCCTGCCAGGCGAGCCAGGCATCCCGGTCAATCCAGCGAATCGCAGCACATTCCAGCCGATCCGATCGCGCCATATCCCTCGGACCGCGCCGCGTCAGTCCCCTCCAGTGCCCTTTCAAGGCCACTGTTGAGAAGTCGAGCGCTCCGAATCCCCGTTCAGCCCAAGAGAACAACACCGCCAGGCGATTCCGGCCGGGTGCGCCCACGCGTCCTGGGGCGGTCTTATGGCGTCGCCTCGGCCAGAGTGTCGAGGATCTGTTGGCCGTATTTGACCAGTTTGTTCTCGCCGACGCCGCTGATGGTGCCCAGGTCGGCCAGGGTGGTGGGGACTTCGGTGGCGATCTGGCGCAGCGTGGCGTCGTGGAAGATCACGTAGGCGGGGACGCCCTGCTCCTTGGCGGTGGCGCCGCGCCAGGCGCGCAGGGCCTCGAAGACCGGGGTGGCGTGGGCGGGCATGTCCACGGCCGCCTTGCGGGCCTTGGGGGTGGACGCAGCGCGGGCTGGGCGTTCCGGCTCGCGGCGGAGCATGACCTCGCGCCTGCGGGCCAGCACGTCGGCGCTGGCGTCGGTGAGGACGAGGGTGCCGTAGTCGCCCTCGACGGCGAGCAGGCCCTGGGCGAGCAGCTGGCGGACGACGCCGCGCCAGGCCTGGTCGGTCAGCTCGGTGCCGATGCCGAAGACGGTGAGCTGGTCGTGGCGGTGCTGGGCGATTTTGTCGGTGCGCTTGCCGAGCAGGATGTCGATCACCTGGCCCGCGCCGAACTTCTGGCCGCGCTCGCGGTCGAGCCGGAACACCGTCGACAGCAGCTTCTGCGCGGGGACCGTGCCGTCCCAGGACTCCGGCGGGGTGATGCAGGTGTCGCAGTTGCCGCACGGCTCGCCGCGCTGGCCGAAGTAGTTGAGCAGCTGCACGCGGCGGCATTCGACCGTCTCGCACAGCGCGAGCATCGCGTTGAGGTGGATGGCGAGCCTGCGCCGGTGCGCGTCGTCGCCATCGGAGGTGTCGATCATCTTGCGCTGCTGCACGACATCCTGCAGCCCGTAGGCCAGCCACGCGGTGGACGGCAGCCCGTCGCGGCCCGCGCGGCCGGTCTCCTGGTAGTAGCCCTCGACGGACTTCGGCAGGTCGAGGTGCGCGACGAACCGCACGTCCGGCTTGTCGATGCCCATGCCGAAGGCGATGGTGGCGACCACGACCAAACCGTCCTCGCGCAGGAACCGGGACTGGTTCTTCGCGCGGGTCCGCGCGTCGAGCCCGGCGTGGTACGGCACGGCCGGAATCCCGTTCTCGGTAAGGAAATCCGCGGTCTTCTCCACCGACGCCCGCGACAGGCAGTAGACGATGCCCGCGTCGCCGGGGTGCTCGGTGCGCAGCAGGTCGAGCAGCTGCTTCTGCGGGCTGGCCTTGGGCACGATCCGGTACTGGATATTGGGCCGGTCGAAGCTGGCCACGAAGTGCCGCGCGTCGCCGAGGTTGAGCCGCTGGGCGATCTCGGCGTGCGTGGCCTTCGTCGCGGTCGCGGTGAGCGCGATGCGCGGCACGTCCGGCCACCGCTCGTGCAGTTCGGAGAGCATCAGGTAGTCGGGCCGGAAGTCGTGGCCCCACTGCGACACGCAGTGCGCCTCGTCGATGGCGAACAGCGCGATCTTGCCGCGCTCCAGCAGCCGCGTCGTCGCGTCCACCCGCAGCCGCTCCGGCGCGAGGTAGAGCAGATCCAGCTCGCCGTCGAGGAAGGCCGTCTCGACCTCGCGCCGTTCCTCGAATCCCTGCGTCGAGTTGAGGAACCCGGCCCGCACGCCTGCGTTGCGCAGCGCGTCGACCTGGTCCTGCATCAGCGCGATCAGCGGTGAGATCACCACGCCGACGCCGTCGCGGACCAGTGCCGGAATCTGGTAGCACAGCGACTTGCCGCCACCGGTCGGCATGAGCACGAGCGCGTCGCCGCCGCCGATCACGTGGTCGATGATCTCGGCTTGGTCGCCGCGGAAGGAGTCGTAGCCGAACACCCGCCGCAGGACGTCCACGGCGGGTGCGATCTCGGTGCTGGTCTCGGCGGAAGGCACGCCGCCGATCCTACGGCGACCCGCCACACCACCGCCGCGAGGCGGCGGGGGCCTGTGGACAACTCGGCCCCGCCAACCCCGCTCCAGTCCATCGGGGTGGGCCGAGGACCAAGACGGGAACGATCTTGCCTGTGGACGGCTCCGGCGGGTCCCCGCCCGTCCGGGGACAGGGCGGACGGGCGGGGACCCGCTATCCACAGTGGACGGTCAGGGGCGGGTGGCGGTGGTGCGGGTGAGGGTCTGCTCGCCGGTCACGTATTCGCTGTAGACGCCGAAGTCCAACGGCTTTCCGGGGCGCTCGGTGGTCCGCACGAAGCTTTTCCCATCGCGGACGGCGCCGAAGGTGACCGTGAACCGACTGGTCGACGGACGCTCCTGCGGCGGTGTCGCGTTCGGGTACATGATCTCGTCGGAGGCGATCGCGTAGTCGTCGCGGTAGGGCCGCGACACTCGCTCGAAGGTGTTCTCGAAGATCCCGCCGGTGGCCGGGATCGTGATGAGCATTCCGCGTGTCCCGTTGTCGTAGCGGGTGTTGAACACCACGACGTCGGCGACGCCGCTCGGGTAGAACTCGGCCCGGCCGGAGCCGACCCGCGACTCGGCCGGGCAGGCGTCGAAGCCGTGCCGCTCGATGACCGACCGGGCGCAGGTGGGGAACGCGTCGGTGGCGAACCGCACGGAGTCGTCGAACAGGAAGACGAATCGCCGGGCCGCGGCCGGTTTCTCGCCGGATTCGGTCCAGCGCCGCCCGTCGAAGGTGACCTCGACGCCGTGTCGGGTGCCGTCGGAGGCGACGTGGACCTCGCCCGACTCGATGTTGGCCGGACCGGCGACGTCCGGCTCGAACGGCCGCTGCGGGCCCAGTGGGGCGGGGTCGGGGAAACCCGCGACGACGGTCGCGGCTAGGGCGGTGGCCAACAGGAATCCCATGGGGCGCCTCCTCGGCAGGTGTTTACGAGACATATCGAATAGACCGGACGCGGGGTAGAGTCTTCGTGAAGTGTCGAAGAGAGCTGAGAGGTCCGTCAGGAATGGTCTTGGGCAGATGGGCCCCGCTGTCGCACCCCCGGATCGAGGACGTCGCCCTGGACGACCTGCTGCGCGCGCTGGCCGACCCGACCCGCCGGGCCATCGTCCGGCTCCTGATCGCCGAGGGCGACCGCCCGTGCGGCACGTTCGGGCTTCCGGTCGCCGCGTCCACGCTGAGCCACCACTTCCGCGCGCTGCGCGAGGCGGGCCTGATCCGGCAGTGGGACGAGGGCCGCCAGCGCATGAACACGCTGCGCCTGGACGAGTTGGCGACGAGGTTCCCCGGCCTGGTGGAGAACGTCCTCGACGCGCCCGACTGACCGCGACCGTCCTTTGTGGTCTTTCCTGGTCGCGGGGCCGGCGGGGTCGAGCGCCGACCGGCATCCTGGCGGGGACGTCTCTCGCCGAAAGGAGCGGTGATGGCAGCCTCGGTGCCCCTGGTCGACCTCGCCCCCTGGTTCGACGGGTCGGGCCGGGCCGCCGTGGCGGCCGAGGTCGACGCCGCGCTGCGGAAGTCGGGGTTCCTCCTGGTGACCGGGCACGGCGTGCCGTCGACCGCCGCGGCCGAGGTGCGGCGCGCGGCCCGGGAGTTCTTCGCCCTGCCCGAGCGGGAGAAGGCCCAGTACGCGGTCTCCGTCGGCGGGCGCGGGTGGCTGCCGCCGGGCGCGGAGACCAACGCGTACGCCGAGGGCACGGTGACCCCGCCGGACCTCAAGGAGACCTTCGCCGCGGGCGCGGACCGCCCAGTGGGCGACCCGGACGTGGACGCGGTCTGGTTCCCGCCGAACGCCTGGCCCGCGCGGGTTCCCGCCCTGGAGCGGGCCGTGGTGGACTACATGGCCAGGATGAAGCGGCTGGCCGACGACCTGCTGACCGTCTGCGCGGTCGCGCTCGGGCTCCCGCCGGAGCACTTCACCGCGCACACCGCGAACTCCACGTTCACCTTCAACGTCAACCGGTATCCGCCGCTGACCGTCGTCGGGGAGCCCGCGCCCGACCAGTACCGCATCGGCCCGCACACCGACTTCGGCACGGTCACCATCCTCGACCGCGAGCCGGGCGCGGGCGGTCTGCAGGTGCACACCGCCGAGGACGGCTGGGTGGACGCGCCGTACGACCCGGCGGCGCTCACGGTCAACATCGGCGACCTGATGGCCCGCTGGACCGGCGACCGCTGGAAGTCCAACCGCCACCGCGTTCTGCCGCCGCAGCCGGAGGCCCCGGACGAGGACCTGGTCTCGCTCGTCTTCTTCTACGAATGCGACCACGACACCACGGTCGCGTCGCTGCCCCCGCCGATCGGCGAGGTCTCTTATCCGCCAGTCACGGCATCTGCTTACCTGAGCGAAAAACTCGCCGCCATCAGCACGGGCTGACCACCTGCCGCACTGTCGATTGTGGACGGACGCCGGTTTCCTGGGATGGGCGTGACAGTCCGGCGCGGGATGACATTGACGCGCGTGCGCGTTTTCGGTTTCGCCGTTCTCAGCCGGTGGTGGATCGGTTAGCGCCGGGGACTCTCGAATCCTTCCGGCGTTGGGGGAGTTGCTTGCCGTGGTGGTGTGGGACGGCCCGCTCGACCCGGGCTCTCTGGTCGGCGACCGACTGCTCGCCGACCGGCGCGAGCCGCCCTGCCTGTTCGCCCCGGAGGACAGCCCGCTGCCCGCCGTCCTGTCGCGCCCCGCGCCGGATGCCCGGGTCGTCGTCGGCCTGCCCCGGCCCCTCGCCGACGCGGGCCGCTCCGCCGCTCACGCCCGCACCGCCCTCGACCTCGTCCGCGCGGGCACGCTGCCCGACGCGCCGGTGACCTGGTGCGCCCACCACCTGACCGCCCTGCTGCACGCCGAGGCCGACGACCTCACCGCGGTCATCCGCGCCGACGCGCTCGCCGCCCTCGCCGGGCTCCCGGCGCGCAGACGCGAGCGGCTGACCGCCACCCTGCGGGCCTGGGTGCGCCTGCACGGCCGCATCGAGGACGTCGCGGAGTCGCTGCGGGTTCACCCGCAGACCGTGCGCTACCGGATGAACGAGATCCAGGACCTCTTCGCGGGCGACCCCACCAGCGGTGACCGCCGCCTGCGACTGCTGATCGCCCTCCGCGCCCCGGACCCGGGCTGAGCGGGCGCGGGTGGTGGTGCTCGGCCGCTCAAAATCGTTCTCGCTGGTGAGTGGCCGGGCGGGGTCGCCCGCACCGGCTTGTGATCGAATCGGGGTGAGCACCGGCAGCCGAGTCGGCCCGGCGTCGGGCGTCCCCAGGAGGCAACGGAAGTGCGGAACCCACTGCTGACCATCGCCGTCGACCGGTCGGGTGACCACCTGGTCGTCCGGGCCGCCGGTGAGATCGACATGGGCACGGCCCCCGACCTGGCCGCCGCGCTTTCCGACGCCGTCACCGCGGCGCCCGCCCCCGCCACGATCGTCGCCGACTTCACCGCGGTCGGCTTCCTCGGGTCGGCTGGGCTGTCCGTGCTCGTCACCGCGCACCACCGCGGCCAGCGGGCAGGTGTGCGCCTGGCCGTGGTGTGCCCGCGCGACGGCCTGGCCCGCCGGGCCTTCGAGATCAGCGGCTTGGACCACCTGCTGACCGTCGCGGACACCCTCGACCAGGCACTGCAGCCCCAGGACACGCCCTAGACAGGGCCTATCGCCAGGCGGGGCCGCGCGCGCAGCAGGCGGTGAACGTCGTCCGGCCCACTTCCGAGACCAACTCGACCCGGTCGGCCAGCGCGCGGATCATCCGCAGCGCGAGCCCGAGGCCGGGGCGCCAGCGGGTGGGCGCCGCCGTGTCGCCCTGGTCCTGCACGGTGAGGACGACGGTCTCGGTGTCCAGCAGCAGGCTCAGCGTCACCTCGCCGGGCTCCCCGCCGCCACCGCTGTGCGCGACGGCGTTGCCCAGCGCCTCGTCGGCGATCCACACGATGCTCTCGCGCTGGCCGCGGGGCACCTGGTGGTCACGAAGCCAGCGCCCGACCCGTCTGCGCAGCGCCGGAAGCTGGTCCGCCCGCGCGGGCGCGGTCACTGTCCAGACATCCAACTCGGTCATGTCCACCATGACCGGAGAGTGCCCGCCCGTTCGGGGGGCACACCTGCTCACTGTCAGTAGACGCGTCTGCGGGGCGCGCGCCTTCTGGCGTGGACTGTGCCAGGTGGACGGCCACGCTGGCCGCCGCCGTCGCCACCGCGACCGGTAGTGTCGCGATCACCAGCGGCGACATCGCGGGGAATGGCCCGCGGGGGTGGACACGGTGCGCCGGATGTCCCACCCTGGGGGCTGGCCGCTGGGGCCGCCGAGAGGAGCCTGTATGTCGGGGGCCACGCCGTCCACACCGGACGAGGTGGCGGCGGGTGGCGAGCAGGTCGGCGGCGCGGGGGAGCCGACGGGGCCGCCCGGGCCGGGCACGCTCGCGGTGACCGTGCCCGCGCGGCCGGAGCACCTGGCCGGGCTGCGCCGCACGCTCGGCGGCTGGCTGGCCGGGCGGGGTGTGCCCGCGCCCTTGCTCGCCGACATCGTGCTGGCCGCGGACGAGGCGCTGGCCAACGCCATCGAGCACGGCTACCGGTTCGCCGACGGCCTGGTCGCGCTGTCCGGGCACGTCGAGGACGGCCACGTCGTCGTGGCCGTGGTGGACCACGGCGTGTGGAAGACCCCGGACATGCCGCCGAGCCCCTACCGCGGCCGGGGCATGAGCCTCATCCGGGCGCTGGCCGACCGGGTCGAGCTGGTCAGCACCGGCGGCCGCACGAGCCTCATCGCCCGCTTCCGGCTGCCCTCGGCCTCGGATTGACGGGACCGACCGGACCGACCGGATCGGCCCCGACTGGCCGGGCTGCCCGGCCCCGGCTCCGCGAATCCCGGGTCAGGGCTGGTGGGCCAGCGCCTGCTCGACGGTGTCCGTGACCGTCAGCACGGTGAGCAGGCCGGTGATCTCCAACGCGCGCCGCGCCGGGCCGTCCGGGGCGAGGACCACCACGAACGAGATCCCGCGGGCGCGGCACTGGTCGTCGCTCTCCACGAGCGCGGCCAAGCCCGCTGAGGCGAGGAACGTGACGCTGGTCAGATCGGCGACGATGGCCTTCGGAACCGCCGTCGCCGCGGCCGCCGCGGCTATCGCCGAGTCGAGGGCGGCGGTCAGTCGCGGCGCGCTGCCGAGATCGACTTCCCCGTCGACGTGGACGATCAGCCGGTCGTCCCGCTGGTGGGTGGTCGTGGTCAACAGCGTTCCGGTCATGGTCGTGTGCCTCCAACGGCGCGCGGGAATGTCCTGCCGGGCTGGCTGCTCAACCTCGTACCAGGTTGTCCGGAGAGTACCGCTGCTGACAACCGGATGCGGAGGGCAGGCGGGTTCGCGGCGTCCGCTGTTGGGCCGCGCGTCTCGGGGGAGATCGGAAGCCGCACGGGTGACGCGGGCTCGATCGGTGGTTATCCGGCGTTCCGGCGAGCACAATGCAGCGTGCGTCTACCGTGGCGGCCGCCTGCTCGGGAGACAGGTCGGCGGCGCATGGCGGTCCGTGGCGGCCGGTGAGGGGAACGAGGTTGGACATGGGTGACACGACCGTCGAGCCCGCCCGGGCGGCAGGCCGCTCCGGCGGGGTCGGCGAGCCGGAGCTGCGGCAGCTGCTGGCGGGCCTGACCGCGGTCCGCGACGGCGACTTCGGCACCCGCCTGCCCGACGACGCCGACGGCCTGCTCGGCGAGATCGCCACCGTCTTCAACGGCATGGTCGACCAGCTCTCGCTGTTCACCTCCGAGGTCACCCGGGTCGCCCGGGAGGTCGGCAGCGAGGGCCGCCTCGGCGGGCAGGCCGAGGTGCCCGCGGTGTCGGGCACCTGGAAGGACCTGACCGACTCGGTGAACGCGATGGCGGGCAACCTGACCCGCCAGGTCCGCGACATCGCGCAGGTGGCGACCGCGGTGGCCCGCGGCGACCTGTCGCAGAAGATCGACGTCGACGCGCGCGGGGAGATCCTGGAGCTCAAGGAGACCGTCAACACGATGGTCGACCAGCTCTCCTCCTTCGCCGACGAGGTCACCCGCGTCGCGCGGGAGGTCGGCAGCGAGGGCCGCCTCGGCGGGCAGGCCCAGGTCCCCGGCGTCGGCGGCGTGTGGCGCGACCTGACCGACTCGGTGAACTTCATGGCGGGCAACCTCACCGACCAGGTCCGCAACATCGCCCAGGTCACCACGGCCGTGGCCAAGGGCGACCTGTCGCAGAAGATCGACGTCGACGCCCGCGGCGAGATCCTGGAGCTCAAGAACACGATCAACACGATGGTCGACCAGCTCTCGTCGTTCGGCGACGAGGTGACCCGGATGGCGCGCGAGGTCGGCACCGAGGGCCTGCTCGGCGGGCAGGCCGACGTCAAGGGCGTCTCGGGCACCTGGCGCGACCTGACCGACTCGGTGAACTCCATGGCGGGCAACCTGACCGCGCAGGTCCGCTCCATCGCCCAGGTGGCGACCGCGGTGGCCAAGGGCGACCTGTCGCAGAAGATCAACGTGACCGCGCGCGGCGAGGTCTTGGAGCTCAAGAACACCATCAACACGATGGTCGACCAGCTTTCCGCGTTCGCCGACGAGGTGACCCGGGTGGCCCGCGAGGTGGGCACCGAGGGGCGCCTGGGCGGTCAGGCCGACGTCAAGGGCGTGTCCGGCACCTGGAAGGACCTCACCGAGTCGGTCAACGTCATGGGCGACAACCTGACCGCCCAGGTGCGCTCGATCGCCCAGGTCACCACCGCGGTCGCCCGCGGCGACCTGTCGCAGAAGATCCGGGTCGACGCGCGCGGGGAGATCCTGGAGCTCAAGGAGACCATCAACACGATGGTCGACCAGCTCTCGGCGTTCGCCGACGAGGTCACCCGCGTCGCGCGCGAGGTCGGCACCGAGGGCAACCTCGGCGGCCAGGCCACGGTGCGCGGCGTGTCGGGCACCTGGAAGGACCTGACCGACAACGTCAACGTGATGGCGTCGAACCTGACCGGCCAGGTGCGCTCGATCGCCCAGGTCGCCACCGCGGTCGCCCGCGGCGACCTGTCGCAGAAGATCACCGTCGAGGCCAAGGGCGAGGTCGCCGCGCTGGCCGGGGTGATCAACACGATGGTCGACACGCTCTCGGCGTTCGCCGACGAGGTGACCAGAGTCGCCCGCGAGGTCGGCACCGAGGGCATCCTCGGCGGCCAGGCCCGGGTGCCCAACGTCGCGGGCACCTGGAAGGACCTGACCGACAACGTCAACTTCATGGCGAACAACCTGACCAGCCAGGTCCGCAACATCGCCCAGGTCACCACCGCCGTCGCCCAGGGCGACCTGACCCGCAAGATCGACGTCACCGCCCGCGGGGAGATCCTGGAACTGAAGACGACCATCAACACCATGGTCGACCAGCTCTCCTCGTTCGCCGCCGAGGTCACCCGGGTCGCCCGGGAGGTCGGCAGCGAGGGCCGCCTCGGCGGCCAGGCCGAGGTCGAGGGCGTGTCGGGCACCTGGAAGCGGCTCACCGAGAACGTCAACGAGCTCGCGGGCAACCTGACCCGGCAGGTCCGCGCGATCGCCGAGGTGACCAGCGCGGTCGCCGAGGGCGACCTGACCCGGTCGATCACCGTGGAGGCCTCCGGCGAGGTCGCCGAGCTCAAGGACAACATCAACTCCATGGTGGGGTCGCTGCGCGAGACCACCCGGGCCAACCAGGACCAGGACTGGCTCAAGTCGAACCTGGCCAGGATGTCCAGCCTCATGCAGGGCCGCCGCGACCTCGGCGTGGTCGCCGAGCTGATCGTGGACGAGCTCGCTCCGCTGGTCTCCGCCCAGTACGGCGCGTTCTACCTCGCGGAAGACGGCGCAGACGGCACCGTCCTGCGGCTGCTCGGCTCCTATGGGCACCCGGGTAACCCGGCCGAGGACGACCGGCCCCGCGAGTTCGCGCTGGGCCAGTCCCTGGTCGGGCAGGCCGCCCGCAGCCGCCGCACGATCGAGGTGGACGAGGTGCCGCCCGGCTACGTCACGATCTCCTCCGGGCTGGGCAGCGCCCCGCCGTCGAGCCTGATCGTGCTGCCGATCGTGGTCGAGGACCTGGTGCTCGGCGTGATCGAGCTGGCCTCGGTGCACCGGTTCACCCAGATCCAGCGCGACTTCCTCGAACAGCTCATGGAGACCGTCGGGGTCAACGTCAACACCATCGTGGCCAACGCCCGCACCGACGAGTTGCTGGGGGAGTCCCAGCGGCTGGCGGCCGAGCTGCAGGCCCGCTCCGGCGAGCTGCAGACCCGCCAGGAGCAGCTGCAGCGCTCCAACGCCGAGCTCGAGGAGAAAGCGGCGCTGCTGGCCAGCCAGAACCGCGACATCGAGACCAAGAACATGGAGATCGAGCAGGCCCGCCAGGAGCTCGAGACCCGCGCGCAGGAGCTGTCGCTGGCCTCGAAGTACAAGTCGGAGTTCCTGGCCAACATGAGCCACGAGCTGCGCACCCCGCTCAACAGCCTGCTCATCCTGGCCCAGCTGCTGGCCCAGAACCCCTCGCGCAACCTCACCCCCAAGCAGGTCGAGTACGCGGGCATCATCCACTCCGCGGGCTCGGACCTGTTGCAGCTGATCAACGACATCCTCGACCTGTCCAAGGTCGAGGCGGGCAAGATGGACGTCACCCCCGAGCGAATCCCGCTGCGCCAGCTGCTGGACTACGTCGAGGCCACGTTCCGGCCGCTGACCACCCAGCAGGGCCTGGAGTTCCGCATCACCACCAGCCCCGGCGTCCCGGCCGAGCTGGTCACCGACGACGCCCGGCTGCGCCAGGTGCTGCGCAACCTGCTGTCCAACGCGGTGAAGTTCACCGAGTCCGGCGGCGTCGAGCTGCGCATCGAGCCCGCCGGGCCCGCCGAGCTGCCCCGCTCGGTCACCCGGCACGGCCCGGCGGTCGCGTTCCGGGTGATCGACACCGGCATCGGGATCGCCAAGCAGCAGCTCGAATCGATCTTCGGCGCGTTCCAGCAGGCGGACGGGACGACCAGCCGCCGCTACGGCGGCACCGGACTGGGCCTGTCCATCAGCCGCGAGATCGCCTACCTGCTCGGCGGCGCCATCACCGCGGAGAGCGCCCCGGGGCAGGGCAGCACCTTCACCTTCTACCTGCCGGTCGCCCGACGGGTCTTCGTCCAGCCGGACGAGGCGGCCGACGCGCGGTCGTCCGAGTCCACCGATCGGCGCGCGGTGACCGAGGAAGCCCCGTCCCGGCGAAGACTTCTGGTGATCGAGGAGCACTCGCGCGGCCTGCTGTCCCTGGTCGCCGAGAGCGCCCTGGTCGACCTCGCGGGCAACCGCGACCGCACCGACCCGCGCGGCCCCGTCGAGGTGGTCACCGCCGCCGGGGTGGACGAGGCCGCCGCCGCGCTGGCCGAGTCGCCCTGCCAGTGCGTCGTGCTCGGCCTCGACCTGCCCGGCGAGGCCGTCCACCGGTTCCTGGAAAACCTCGACCGGGACGCCGCCCTGCGCGCCGTCCCGGTCCTGGCGCACAACGGCAGACGGCTCGACCCCGACCAGGAACGCGCCCTGCAGGCGCGGGCGGGCAGCCGGCCGCTTGAGCTGATCTCCAGCCTGGACGAGCTGCGCGAGCGGATCGCGCTGCACTTGTCGGCCGAGCAGCCTGGCGACGTGCTGCCGCTGGTGCGGCCGGACACGCTCGGGGTCTCCCTGCCGCCGGGCGTGGACGAGCGGCTGGCGGGCCGGACGGTGCTGGTGGTGGACGACGACGCGCGCAACGTCTACGCCCTGACCGGTATCCTGGAGCTGTACGGGATGCGCGTGCTGCACGCGGAGAACGGCCGCAAGGGCGTCGAGGCACTGGCCGCGCACCCCGATATCGACCTGATCCTGATGGACGTCATGATGCCCGAGATGGACGGGTACGCCGCCACCGCGGCGATCCGCGCCAACCCCGAGCACGCGGAACTGCCGATCATCGCCGTCACCGCCAAGGCGATGCCCGGCGACCGCGAGAAGAGCCTGGCCTCCGGGGCCAGCGACTACGTCACCAAGCCGGTGGACGCGCGCGACCTCATCGATCGCATTCACCGCAGGCTGCCTGCCTGAGCGCGCTCGCCTGAGCGCACCCGGGTGAGGCCGCCAAAGCACGCCGAGGAGCACCGTGGACAGTCCCGCCACCGCGGAGAGGGCCGAGCAGTCCTCGGCCGATCCCGCACGGCTGGCCGCCACGGTCGACCGGCTGCGCGCGCAGGTGCACCAGGTGCGCGCGGCCGCCGCGGAGCGGGCGGTGGTCGACCTCGCCAAGGGCGTGCTGGTCGAGCGCCTGGGCATCAGTCCCGCGCAGGCCGCGCGCCAGCTCGCCCGGCTCGCCGAGCAGGCAGGGCTGTCGCGCGTGGAGCTGGCAGCCGACATCCTCGACCAGGCCGACACCGTTGAGCAGATTGCCCGCCAGACCGTCGACCAGAGCCCGCCAGGTGCGGTGGCCGTCGCCGCGCGCAACGGCCACGCTTCGGTGAGTCGTTCGGTCGCCGGCTGGCTGCGCGCCGCGGAGAGCGTCGCTGCCGACGCCGCGGACACCCAGGCGGTCGCGGAGTCGCTGCTGGAGCACGCCCTCGCCCCGCTCGGCGCGTGCGCGGCGGCGGTGTGGGCGGCCGGGGCGGACGGGTCGCTGCGGCTGGCCGGGAGCGCCGGGTTCACCGACGAGGACGCCCGCCGCTGGCACTACGTGCCGCCCGATGTGCCCACCGCGGCCCGCCGGGCGCTGGTCGAGCGCGGCCCGGTGTGGACCGAGGGCGGCTCGACCGCGCCGACCATCGGCTGCCACCAGCGCCCCGAGGGGGCGCGCGTCGTGCTGCCCGCCGCCGCGGGTGGGCGGGTGCTGGGCGTGCTGGAGGTCTGCTGGCCCGGCCCGGTGCCCGCGCTGCCTGCCGCGGGCGGCAAACAGCTTGGCGCGCTGGCCGAGCTGTGCGCGCACACCCTCGACGCCGACCGCGGCCCGGCCGCGCCCGCCTCAGCCGAGGCGGTGTCCGAGCTGGCAGGCCTCGCCGACGGGCTGCTCGACCCGACCCTGGTCCTGGTCCCGCTGCTCGACGCGGACGGCTGGCTCGCCGACTTCCGCGTCGAGCACGTCAACCCGCGCTTCCGCGACCCGGCGGGCAGGCCGCCCGAGCGGATCGTCGGCGCGCCGCTGCTGGAGGCCTACCCGCTGGCCGCGCAGGCGGGCGGGCTCTTCGACAAGATCCAACGCGTGCACGCCACCGGCGAGCCCTTCCACACCGAGCGGATGCCGGTGGCCACCCTGGTCGACAACGCCGTGCACACCGTCGAGGCCGCGGTCGGGATCAGCAGGCTGTCCGGGGGCGTCCTGCTGACCTGCCGGGTCCTGGACGACACCACCCGGCTGGCCGCGCTGCTGCAGCACACCCAGCGGCTCGGCGGCATCGGCGGGTTCGAGGAGAACCTGGTCTCCGGCGAGATCACCTGGAGCGGCCAGCTCTTCGAGCTGCACGGGCTGCCGCCCACCGCGCCGCCGATCCCGCTGCGGCAGCTCGCCGCGCGGGCCCACCCCGACGACGCGACCGCGATCGGCCGGTTCCTGCGCACCCTGCTCTACCACCGCAGGCCCGCGTCCACCGCGATCCGCCTGCGCGCGGCCGAGGGGGCGACCCGCCACAGCCGCGTCATCGCCGAGCCGGTCCTGGACGACGTCGGAAACCTCGTCGCCGTGCTCGGGGCGTACCAGGACGTCTCCGCGCAGCACTGGACCGAGGTGGCGCTGGCCGCGACCCGCGACCAGCTCGCGCACACCGAGCAGGAGTCCGCCGAGCGCAACCGGCTGGCCCTGCAGCTGCAGCGGGCCATCATGCCCTCCGCGCAGGACCCGATCGACGTGCCCGGCCTGCGGGTCGCCGCCCGCTACCGCCCGGCCGAGAAGGGCCACCTCGTCGGCGGCGACTGGTACGACTCGGTCGTCCTGCCGGGCGGGGGCATCCTGCTCTCGGTCGGCGACATCGCGGGCCACGGCATCGACGCGGCGACGGGCATGGTGCTGCTGCGCAACGCCCTGCGCGGCCTCGCCGCCACCGGAGCCGCCCCCGACCAGCTGCTGGCCTGGCTCAACGTCGTCGCGCACAACCTGACCGAACGCGTCCTGGCGACCGCGCTGTGCGGGGTGTACGACCCGGACACCCGGGTGCTGACCTGGGCGCGGGCAGGCCACCTGCCCCCGGTCCTGCTGCGCGACGGGCGGGCCACGTCGCTGTCGTTCCTCAGCGGGATGCTGCTGGGCGCCCGCGCGGACGCCCGCTACGAACAGGGCCAGGTCGAACTCCGCCCCGGCGACACCCTGCTGATGTACACCGACGGCCTGATCGAACGCCGCGACTGCGCCGTCGACGACTCCCTCGCGCGGCTGCTGCGCACCGCCGAGGGGCAGGCGAGCGACGTGGACGACCTGCTGGACCGGCTGCTCACCCACAGCAACGCCGACACCGACGACGACACCTGTATCGTCGGGATCCGGTTGCTGGAGCGTCCTGGGTCGGCACTGGCCGCCGACCGGGATGGGGAGGGCTCGCGACCGTGACGATCTCGACTGACGACGAGCCACAGGGCGCCACACCGGCGCGGGTCGACACCGCCGTCGACCAGTTCATCCACCCCGCCCTGTTCTACGCGGGCGCACAGGACTACCTGGCGGGCACTGTCCCCTTCATCCGCGAGGGCCTGGCCAACGGGCACCCGGTCGCGGTCGCCGTCCCCGGCCCCAACCTGGCCCTCCTGCGCGACGAACTGGGCCGCGACGGCGACGCCGTGCAGTGGCTGGACATGACCGAGGCAGGCCGAAACCCCGGCCGCATCATCCCCGGCGTCCTGCGCGCCTTCGCCGACGCCCGCCTCGACGGCCGCGTCCGCATCATCGGCGAGCCCATCTGGGCAGGCCGCACATCCGTGGAGTACCCGGCCTGCGTGCAGCACGAGGCGCTGATCAACCTGGCCTTCACCGGCCGCGAGGTCACCATCCTGTGCCCCTACGACCTGGACCACCTGGACCCCACCGTCCTAGCCGACGCCGAGGCCACCCACCCCACCCTCATAGACCGCGACGGCGACCGAGAAAGCCCCGGCTACGCCCCCGGGCGAATCCTGTCGACCTACAACCTCCCCCTACCCCCCGCCCCCACCGCCGCCGCCACCCTGCCCTTCGACCGCTCCCTACTGGTTACCTGCAGACGCTTCGCCGTCGACCACGCCCAACGCGCCGGAATCCCCACCCCCCGCCTGGGCGACCTGGAACTCGCGGTAGCCGAACTAGTGGCCAACTCCATCATGCACGGCGGCGGCCAAGGCACCCTGACCCTCTGGGTCGAGGCAGACACCCTGGTATTCCAGGTACACGACTCAGGCAGACTCACCAACCCCCTCGCAGGCCGAATCCCCGCCCCCGCCACCCAACCCGGCGGCCGAGGCCTACTCCTGGTCAACTACCTGGTCGACCTGGTCCGCCAACACACGGACGCGACGGGCACCACCATCCGTGGCCACCTGAACATTCCCCGCTGACTCGTGTGGGGTTGGTTGGTGGGGTGTGGTTGGTGGGGCTGGATCGGGGGCGTGGGGCGCGAGGGCGGTTCCTCGGTTTGCCAGCCAGACCCGCGAACCTGTCCTCCTGCCAACAGCACCTGCCCCATCGAGCAGACCCCACAGCCACGCCCCACAGAAGCCGCGTGGCGACCTGTTCCCGAGAGTCAGGAGACAGTGACGGTCAGCTCGGCCAGCAGGGTGCGCACGCGGGCGTCGATGTCATCGCGGATCGCGCGGACGGCGTCCACGCCCTTGCCCGCCGGGTCGGTGAGCTGCCAGTCGAGGTAGCGCTTGCCAGGGAAGATCGGGCACGCGTCGCCGCAGCCCATGGTGATGACCACGTCGGCGGCTTCTACCGCCTCGGTGGTGAGTGGCTTCGGGAACTCCTTGCTCAGGTCGAGGCCGAGTTCGGCCATCGCCTCGACGACGGCCGGGTTGATGCTGTCGGCGGGCGCCGACCCGGCCGAGCGGACGGTGACCCGGCCCGCGGCGTGGTGGTCGAGCAGCGCGGCGGCCATTTGGGAGCGGCCCGCGTTGTGGACGCAGACGAACAGGACCTCGGGAATGGTGTTCACGGTGTCTCCGGAGGGGTGAAGTGGCGGCGGGCCCAGAGGGCGGCGTAGACGAGGGCGACGAGGACGGGGACCTCGATGAGGGGGCCGACGACGCCCGCGAGGGCCTGGCCGGATGTGACGCCGAAGGTGGCGATGGCCACGGCGATGGCGAGTTCGAAGTTGTTGCCCGCGGCGGTGAACGCGAGGGTGGTGGTGCGCTCGTAGGTCATGCCGGTGGCGCGGCCGATGGCGAAGGACCCGGCCCACATGACGGCGAAGTAGGCCAGCAGCGGCAGGGCGATGCGGGCGACGTCGAGGGGGCGGCTGGTGATCTGCCTGCCCTGGAGGGCGAAGAGGATCACGATGGTGAACAGCAGCCCGTAGAGGGCGGCAGGGCCGATCCGGGGCAGGAACCGGGTCTCGTACCAGTCGCGGCCCTTGGCGCGTTCGCCGATGCGCCGGGTCAGGTATCCGCTGACCAGGGGGATGCCGAGGAAGATCAGCACCGATTTGGTGATGGCCCAGGCGGAGATGTCCAGGTTGGTCTCGGGCAGGCCGAGCCAGCCGGGCAGGACCGAGAGGTAGAACCAGCCCAGCACGCCGAACATGACGATCTGGAACACCGAGTTCAGCGCGACCAGCACCGCTGCGGCCTCGCGGTCGCCGCAGGCCAGGTCGTTCCAGATGATGACCATCGCGATGCACCGGGCCAGGCCGACGATGATCAGGCCGGTGCGGTACTCGGGCAGGTCCGGCAGCAGCGCCCAGGCCAGCGCGAACATCAGCGCGGGACCGAGGACCCAGTTGAGCAGCAACGAGAGCAGCATCAGCCTGCGGTCCCCGGTGACCGTGTCCAGCCGGTCGTAGCGGACCTTGGCCAGCACCGGGTACATCATCACCAGCAGGCCCATCGCGATCGGCAGCGAGATCCCGTCGATCTGGACCGCGTCGAGCCGGTCGCCCAGCCCGGGGATCAGCCTGCCCGCGCCCAAGCCCAGCGCCATCGCGGCCAGGATCCACACCGGCAGGAACCGGTCCAACCGCGACAGTCGGGCCACGACCGGGGCGGTGTCGACGGCGGTCACGCGAGCACCGTCCCGGCCTGGTCGGCGGGGCGCAGCGACTCTGACAGGTCCCGCAGCGCCTCCGGCCGGACCCGGTAGTAGATCCACGTGCCGCGCCGGTCGCCGTCGATCATTCCCGCTTCCCGCAACACCTTCAGGTGATGCGAGATCGTCGGCCCGGTCAGGTCGAAGGCGTCCGTCAGATCGCACACGCACGCCTCGCCGCCCTCGTGCGAGGCGATCAGCGACAGCAGCCGCACTCGCACCGGGTCGCCCAGCGCCTTGAACGCGCGCGCCAGTTCGTCGGCCCGCTCCGGGGTGAGCGGGTCCCGGGTCAGCGGCGGGCCGCACGGCGCGAGCGGCAGCTCCTGTTTAGACATGTCTCTATCTTGATGTCCATCGAGGCAGAGCGCAAGCCCGGGCTCAGTGGTGGTACGCGTGCACCACGGCGTGGCCGAGGCCGCGGCCGATCATCCACCGGTTGACCGGCCAGGTGACGACGAACGCGACGCCGAGGGCGAAGGCCAGCGCTGCCCAGAACACCCAGTTGGCCACGCCCGCGTTCATCGCCCCGGGAACGCCGACCATGACGAGGTTGTCGACCAGTTCCATGACGGCGATCGAGACCGTGTCCGCGGCCAGCGCCACCTTCACCGCCTGTCGGAAGTCGACTCCGGCGCGCAGGACCCCGCGCATCGTCAGCGCGTAGCCGAAGAAGAAGGCCAGGACCACGGCCAGGGCGATCGTCGCGAGGCTGCCCCAGCCCAGGGCGGTGCCGATGACCATGCCCAGCACCTCGCCGATCGCGCAGCCGGTGAGGCAGTGCAGGGTGGCCGACGCGGCCATGCCCCAGGAGACGGGGCCGGCCTGGTGGTGGTGCTCGTGCTCTGTCGACATGGTGTTCCTCCTGGTAGTGGCTCTTGCCTGACTGTATACCCTATACCCCTGTGGGGTACCAGTAGGGCGAAAAAAAGTCGGCCCCGCCTCGTGGTGGCGGGGCCGAACGGATGTGACGCGCGGCGGGGGAGTCAGGCCCGGTAGGCGACCCACATGTCGCTCATCCGCCTGCTCTGGCCATCGGTGAACTGGTTGTAGCAAGAGTCGAACGAGTAGTCCATGTAGTTGTGGATCGGGTCGATGCCGGGCAGCGTGCAGGAGTCGCGGCCTTCCGGGCAGCCGTTGGTCGGCGAGGACTGCGCCGGGGTGTCGGCCACCTGGTCGTTCTTGGTCGTGCAGCCGCCCTGGAAGGTGTGGTAGAGCCCGAGCCAGTGGCCCACCTCGTGGGTCGCGGTCTCACCGAGGTTGTAGTTGGCGATGCCGCCGCCGGGCAGGGAGTTCCAGTGCACGCGGACCCCGTCGATGAAGGGGTTGCCGCTCCATGGGAACGTGGCGATGCCGAGGTAGTCGAAGTCGACCAGCCAGATGTTGAGCGCGTTCATGCCGCCCTTGCGGGTCAGCGCCCGGTAGGAGGTGCTGTGCCTGTCTTTGTGCCACTCGTCGTTGCGGAACCGGTCGATGCCCGCTAAACGGAAGGTGAAGCCGGTGTCGGCGGCGTGCGGGGACTCCTTGCCGTCGAAGTTCTTGTTCAGCACCGAGATCTGCTCGGCGATCTGCGCGTTCGACACGTCGCCCGCGCCGCTCGCGCTCATCATCACGTGCACGTAGACCGGGATGGTTGCCGAGGCCAACGCGCCCTGCGGCACGAAGTAGCCCTGGGTCCGCTTCTGCGCCAACAGTTTCCCGGTCCGCGCCTCGACCCGGTCGACGTCCTCGGCCGACATGGGCTCGTGGTCGGGAGCCCGGGTGCCCTTGGCCGCCGCGTTCTGGTTCCCCGGCGGGGTCAGGCACTCCGCGGCCGCGGTGGCGTTCGCCGAGTCGGGGGAAGGGGACGCGGCCGTGCTCGTCGCGAGCGGGGCCAGCGCGAGCGCGGCGGCGGCCAGCGTGGTGGCGCCTGCCGTTCGCAGAGTGCTGGGAGTTCGACCCATTGCCTTCTCCTTGGCGCAGAGGGGACGTGCGGCGACGCACCGTATGCGCCCGGTTAAATCTTTGGGAAGACATCAGGGGTAGGAAAATTTCCGATTAAGGTGCCTTTGCGCCGGATGCGTATTTTGGTTGATCCGTCCGCAGGGGGCCGATCGTCGGGGGTCGGTCGGACGGGGAAACCGGCGGCGTCAGCCGCGCGCGGCGCACGAGGGCTTGCCGGGGCAGCTGCGCAGGATCTCGACCACGGGGGGCCGCAGGATCTCCCCGCCCGGCCCCCGGGCGCCCCGCGGCCACCGGATGTCGACGGCCAGCGACGAGGTGTTGTTGTCGTAGGACTTCTCCAGCAGCGTCCGGTCCGGGTTCACGGTGCTGACCACGTCGTAGACGCCCGAGGGCACCTCGGTGACGTCGAGCCACTGGAAGTCGACGGTGTGGCGGTAGTCGTCGCCGTAGCCGACCGAGATCCCCAGTGTCACGTCCAGCGCGGCCGGTTGGTGGTGGGCGCAGGTGTTGCCGCGCAGGGCCTGGGCGAGCACGGCGGCCGGGCTCGTCTCGCCGCGCGGCTTGCCGGGCAGCCACCGCGCGTCGGCGACCGGGTAGCGGTCGCCGAGGCAGAACCCGTTCTTGCGGTCGGTCACCAGGGTCGTGCCGTCGGTGGAGCGCAGCCGGAAGTGGGTGAAGTCGGTCAGGTGCCAGTGCTCGTGGGTCGCGGCGGGCTCGTAGTAGGCGGTGGTGGGGATGGGCCGCTGGGCCTGGGCGTGGCCCGGTGGAATGGAACCGTCCACACCGGACTGGAAGGCCTGGCGCACGGTCATGGTCGGCCGGGCGGTGCTGTCGCGGTGCGCGTAGAGCAGCAGCGGTCCGTCGCCGACGTTGTCCTCGGCGGTGGTGAACCGCAGCCGGACCGCCCTGGCCGGGCCGGTGGCCACGCAGGCGCCGTTCGCCGCCGACGCGTCCGCGACCAGGCACACGTCCCAGTCGGCGCACGCCGCGGGCCGACCGGTGTGGCCGCCTGCGCAGCCCACCGGGGCTTGCCGCAGATCGGGAAGGAGGAACGACGCCTCGGCGTCCGCGTGCGGCACCACCGCCAGGGCGGTCGCGGCGACGACGGCCGCGACGCTTCCTGACTTCCGCATCATCTCCGGCGCTCGTTTCCGTTCGGCTCGACTTCAGCGCACCCTAATCACGACCGCCGGGCATTCCCGCAGCGAGAACGAGGGGTTCACTCGATGGGCTGACGTTCGGCGGCTTCGCAGGTCAGCGCGGCCCCGGCGTGGTCCCCCTGGGGGTAATTCGGATGAGTGGACCCCGCATCCGCGCTAACCTGGCGAACGTGATGCAGCAACTGCTGTTCCTGTAAGAGGACGACGCCTCCTCCGGCGCCGCGGGCCGCGGCGCCGGTCTTCGTCCTTTTCGCGCATCACTTTCTCCATGGAGGCAGTTCCCTCATGTCGTCATCTCTTTCACTGGTTCCCGCGCGCGCCGCGCACGTCCGGATGTCCGGTGTCCACCTCTCCTTCGGCGGGCGGCCAGTGCTCGCCGGGGTCGACCTCGCCGCCGCCGCGGGCGACCGGGTCGCCGTCGTCGGCGAGAACGGCCGAGGCAAGACCACCCTGCTCCGGGTGCTCTCCGGTGACCTGCCCGTCGACCGGGGCGAAGTGCGCCACGCGGGGTCGGTCGGGGTCGCCGACCAGCAGATCCCGCTGGGCCCCACGGACACCGTCGGCGACCTGATCGATCTCGAACTGGCCGACGCGCGCCGGGCGGTGGCCCGGCTGGACCGCGCCACCGCCGCGCTCGCCGAGGGCCGTCCCGACGCGGACGACGACTACGCCGCCGCGCTCGCCGAGGCCGAGGCGCGCGACGCGTGGGACGCCGACCGGCGGGTCGAGGTCTCACTGGCCGCGCTGAACGCCGTGGCCGACCGCGCCCGCCCGCTCGGCGCGCTCTCGGTCGGGCAGCGCCACCGGGTGCGGCTGGCCTGCCTGCTCGGCGCGGGCCACTCCGTGCTGCTGCTCGACGAGCCGACCAACCACCTGGACGCGAGCGGGCTCGACCACCTCACCGAGCGGTTGCGCGCCCACCCGGGCGTGGTCGTGCTGGTCAGCCACGACCGGGCGCTGCTGGCCGACGTGGCGACCACGGTGGTCGACCTCGACCCGTCCAGCGACGGCAGGCCCCGGGTCTACGGCGGCGGCTATCCGGCCTATGTGGAGGGTCGCCGCGCCGAGTGGGCCCGCTGGGCGGCGCTGCACGCCGAGCAGGTCGCCGAACGCGCGCGGCTCGCCGACGACCTGTCCGCCGCGCAGAACCGGCTGCGCGACAACTGGCGGCCTGCCAAGGGGCACGGCAAGCACTCCCGCGCCACCCGCGCGCCCGGCCTGGTCCGGGCCGTGCGGCGGCGGCAGGAGGACCTGGCCACGCACGTGGTGGCGGTCCCGCCGCCACCGACCCGGTTCGCGTTGCCCGACCTGCCCGAGCACCGCGGCGCGACCCTGCTGCGCGCCGACGGCGTGACCGTCGCCGCCCGGCTCCAGCGTCCGGTCGACCTGGCGCTGGACTCCGGCGACCGGCTGCTGGTCACCGGGCCCAACGGCGCGGGCAAGTCGACCCTGCTCGGTGTGCTCGCGGGCGATCTGACACCGAGCACCGGCACGGTCACCCGCGCCCGTCCCGCGCGGATCGGACGGCTGGGGCAGGAGTCCGCCCTGCCGCTCTCACGCACGGCGGCGGATCTCTACGACGAACGCCTCGCGCGCTCCGGGGTGCCCGGCCCCGGACTCGGCGAGTTGGGCCTGCTGGACGGGCACGACCGGCGCAGGCCCGTCGCCGAGTTGTCCGTCGGCGCCCGCAGGCGGCTCGACCTGGCCCTGGTCCTGCTCGCCCGCCCGCACGTCGTGCTGCTGGACGAGCCGACCAACCACCTCTCGGCCGCGCTGGTCGACGAGCTGACCGCCGCGCTCGGGTCGACCCCGGCCGCGGTCGTCATCGCCACCCACGACCGGCAACTGCTGCGGGACACGCGATCCTGGCCGCGGCTCGCCTTGTGAGCCCCCGCTCGGACGCCGCATGACCGCAGGGGATCAGGCGGCGTCCGAGCGGGCTTCGTCGTCGGTCGCGATGGCGAGCAGGGGAGCCGCGACCGGCAGGTCGCGAGCCCGCGCCAGCTGGGTCACGCCGTATGCGGCGATGACGGCGCAGCCGACCGCGAGGGCGATCTCCAGGCCGGTGGTGGCGAGTTCCTCGCCGAGGAAGACGATGCCGATGGCGGTGGCGCTGGTCGGGTTGACCAGGTTGGTGACCGCCAGCGGGGCGCCGAGGCCGTCGCGGTAGGAGCGCTGCGTGGTCACGGTGGCCGCGATCGCCAGCACGGCGACGGAGATGATCGCGACGATGGTCGCGGGCTGGGCGAGGGCGGTCGCTCCGCTCGCCTGCACGCGCAGGACCACGGTCTGGCACAGGGCCGAGCAGACGGCGAACGCCAAGCCGCCCGCGACGGCCTCCCACAGCGGGGACGCCCCCGCCCGCTGTCCCTGGGCGGTGAGCAGGCCGACGATGGCAGCCGTGGCCAGGAGCAGACCGGTGAGCTCGTGGTCGGCGAGGGTGTCGCCGTCGCCGCCGGTGGTGACGAGCAGGGTCAGGCCCACGAGGCCGATCACCGTGCACACCATGCCGACCGTCTCGGTCCTGGTCACCCCGCGCCGCGCCGTGGCAGCGGTCAACGGCACCGCGATGACCAGCGTCAGCACGCCGAGCGGCTGGATCAGCGACAGCGGCCCGAATCCCAGCGACAGCACGTGCAGGGCCGCGCCGAGGGCGTTGAGGCCGAAGGCCGCCCACCACACCGGGAGCCGAATCAGCGCCCACATGCTCAGGTGCGCGTGCCTGGCCTGGATGAGCGCGGCCGTGGCATAGGCGACGGCGACGGCGACGCAGAGCGCGACCGCGATGATCAGATCGGTCATGCCAGCGTCTCACCAGTCTCTCTCGGTCGGGCCGGGGAGCTGTGCTGGACACAGCGCTCGGACGTTGCCGAGGAACCAAGGCTGCGCGCCCACGGCGGCCGAACGATAACCAGACAACCACCGTGACAAGTGCGTTTCACAGAATTCGGTCACGTGCCAGGGCTCACACCACCCCTGCCGCACCAGCGCGGCCACGGCCGTGACCGGCGGGAACGCCAGTCGGCGCAGTGCCGTCGCCTACCCTCGGCGGCATGGAGTTGCGTCAGTTGGAGTACTTCGTCGCAGTGGCCGATGAGGCGAGTTTCACCAAGGCGGCGGCGAAGCTCTTCGTGGCGCAGCCCGGGGTCAGCGCGCAGGTGCGGCGGTTGGAGCGGGAGCTTGGGCAGCCGCTGTTCGACCGGTCCGGTCCGACGGTCCGGCTCACCGACGTCGGCGAGGCCGTGCTGGGCTACGCGCGCGCCGTGCTGGACGGCGCCGCCATGGTGCGGCTCGCGGTGGACGAGTTCGCCGGGCTGGTGCGCGGGCGGGTGGCCGTCGGGATGGTGCGGGCGTGCTCGTCGGTCGAGTTGCCGCCGGTGCTGGCCGACTTCCACCAGGACTACCCCGGGGTGGAGATCACCCTGTCCGAGGACGACTCCGACCGGCTGCTGGGCGCGGTCATCAGCGGGCGGCTGGACGTGGCCGTCGTCGCCTTGACCGAGGAGGAGCCGGACGGCGTCGCGCTCGACGTCATCGTCGACGAGGAACTGGTGATCGCGGTCAGCTCCGGCGACCGGCTGGCGGGCGCGGGCGCGGTCGGCATCGAGGCGCTGCGCGGGCGGGGGCTGGTCAGCCTTCCCAAGGGCACCGGGATGCGCGCTTGCCTGGAGCGGGCCTGCGCCGCGGCGGGATTCGAGCCGAGGGTCGCGCTGGAGGTCAGCAACCCGGCCATGCTGGCCGACCTCGCGGCCCGCGGGCTCGGGCCCGCGATCCTCCCGGCGTCGCTGGCCGCCGAGCGGGCGGAGAACCTGACGGCGGTGCGGGTCTCCGGGCCAGGGCTGCGCGGGCGCATGGCGTTGGCCTGGCGGGCGGGCGGGCCGAGCAGCCCGGCCGCGCGCCGGTTCCTCGACTACGCGCGAGCGGCGTTCGCTGCCGTTGAGCAGCGGGTATAAGCGGAGCTTCTGGTCGTCAGACTCAGCCGCTCTTGGACTTCTGATCACGCCGACCGCACGATGAGTCATGACGCCCGGTGAACGGACCGGGCACGATGGCAGGAGTGCGGATTTGCGGCACATGGCTTCCCCGACCCGCGATGAGCTGGCCTTTCTCGCGGACCAAGTGCGCGGCCCGGTATTCGGGCGGGGACAGGACGGCTACGCGGCGGAGTTGGCGGGCTTCCAGACCGGCTTCCACCCCCGGCCCGCGGTGGTCGTCGGGGCCGCCGATGCCGAGGACGTGCGCGCGGCGGTCCGGTTCGCCGCCGAGCGCGGGCTCGCCGTCGCCGTGCGGTCGACCGGGCACGGCGTGACCGTTCCCGTCGACGGCGGCGTGCTGATCAGCACCAAGCGACTGGCCGAGGTCACCGTGCACCCAGAGGGGCGTTATGCCCGGATCGGCGCGGGCGCGCGCTGGTCGGCGGTAGTGGCGCTGGCCGAGCCGCACGGGCTGGTCCCGCCCAGCGGGTCGGCCGGGCACGTGGGCGTCGTGGGCTACACCCTCGCGGGCGGCATGGGCCTGCTGGCCCGTGAGGTCGGCTACGCCGCCGACCACGTGCGGGCTGTCGACGTCGTCACCGCCGACGGCGACCTACGGCACGTGACCGCCGCGACCGACCCTGACCTGTTCTGGGCGCTGCGCGGCGGGCGGGACAACTTCGGCGTCGTCACCAGCCTGGAGATCGGCCTGCGGCCGGTCGAGCGGATCTACGGCGGCGGGATCTACTTCGGCTCAGAGCACGCCGAGGCGGTCCTGGCCTTCTTCCGGGACTGGACCGCCCGGGCGCCGGAGACGATCACCGCGTCCGTGGGCATGATCGGCTACCCGCCGCTGCCCGTGTTCCCGGAGCCGCTACGGGGCAGGCATGTGCTGCACGTCCGGTTCGCCACCACCGACATCGCCGAGGGTCCGGGCCTGATCCAGCCGTGGCGCGCGGTCGCCCCGACCCTGATCGACGCGGTGGGCGAACTGGCTTACCGCGACGCGGGCTCCATTTACCGCGAGCCGGACTTCGCCCACGCCTACGACGGCAACAGCGCGCTGCTGAGCGACCTGCCGCCCGAGGTCCTCGACGCGATCATCGGGCTGGCGGGCGCGGACGCGGCGGTGGGGTGCGTCGTCGACCTGCGGCACCTCGGCGGCGCGCTCGCTCGGGAGCCCGCGGCGCCGAGCGCGGTGTCCTTCCGGGCGGCGAACTACATCCTGCGGGTGCTGTCGTCGCCCGAAGGCGTCGGCCTGGCCGAAGTGCGCGCCACCCACCAGCGGCTCTTCGACGCCGTTCGGCCGTGGACCCTGGGCCGGTCGCTGAACTTCGTCTACGGCGAGCGGGCCGCCGCCGACTTCCGGTCCGAACTGTACGAGAAGCCGACGCTGGATCGGCTGAGCGCGCTGAAGGCGGTCCACGACCCGGGCAACGTCTTCCGCGCCAACCACAACATCGAACCCGCTCGCCGCCGGTAGCAGGCCACAGGTCGGCCAGTCGTGGTCGGCGCCCTCGCTAAGGTCACCCTCATCAAGGTGGCCCGGCGGCGAGAGGCAGGACGTGACCAGCCAGTTCGGCGCGATGGTGCGCGGTCTGCGGCTGCGGGCCGGGCTGACCCAGGAGGACCTGGCCGACCGGTCCGGTCTCGGGGTGCGCACCGTCCGGGGCCTGGAGACCGGCGAGCGGGCCGACCCGAGGGTGGCCACGGTGCGGCGGCTCGCCGACGCGCTGGGGCTTGCGGGGGACGAGCGGGTGGCGCTGTTCGCCACCGCGGGCTTCGGCAAGCCTTCCGGCCCGGTGAAAGCGGCGGTGGCACAAGACCCGCTTCTGGCCGAGGTGCCAGGACAGGACGCGCCGACCGAGGAATCGGGGCACGGTGGGGAATCTGGGACGTCGAGGCGAGACAGGCACGGTGCGTGGGTCGAGGCGTCGGGGCGCGGGCTGGGCGATGGTGCCGAGAAGACCGACGCCGAGGCGCGGCCGGGCGGGTCGGCGGTCGAGCGCAGGTTGGCCGACGCGGCGGACGAACTGGCGCACGCGGTCCGCGTCCGCTGGCAGCGGGAGGAGGAGCAGCGGCAGATCCACGATCCGTTCCCGCTGCCCGTCCGGTGGCGGCCGGTGGCCGCCGCGCTGACCGACTCCTGGGCCAACGTCCGCCGCGCCCGCGACGGCGCCGCCGAGCCGCTGGACCTGACTGGCTGCCTGGACCAGATCGTGGAGGTCTACCGGCGGATTCCGTCCGGGCGGCTGGTGGTGCTCGGCCAGGCCGGGTCCGGGAAGACGATTCTGACCCTGCGGTTCGTCCTGGACCTGCTGCGGACCCGCGCCCCCGGAGCCGCCGTGCCGGTCGTGGTCGGGCTTGGCTCCTGGAATCCGACCACGACGTCGTTGCGGGACTGGCTGATCGCGCGGCTGCGGCAGGACCACCCCGACCTGGACGCGCCCGGTCCCGGCGGGTCCACACTGGCCGCGGCGCTGGTGGAGACCGACCGGGTGCTGCCCGTCCTGGACGGGTTCGACGAGATCGCCGACGGGCTGCACCGCGCCGCGCTGGAGGCGCTCAACGCCACCCGGCTGCCGCTGCTGCTGACCAGCCGTCCTGACGAGTACGCCGCCGCCGTGGCCGGGACCGACGTGCTGACCGCGGCCTGCGGGGTCGAGCTGGTCGACCTGACCCCCGCCGACCTGGCCGACTACCTGCCGCGCACCACACGCGCGGGCGATGGCGGCGGCACCGCGTGGGAACCGGTCCTGACCGAGCTTCGCGACCGCCCGGACCGGCGGGCGAGCGCCAACCTCGCCGCGGCGCTGACCACGCCGCTGATGGTCGGGCTCGCCCGCGCCGTCTACAGCGACACCCCCGACCACGACCCGGCCACGCTGCTGGACACCGACCGGTTCCCCACCCGGGAGGCCCTGGAGGAGCACCTGCTCGGCAACTTCGTCGCCACGGTCTACCGGCACCAGCCGGAGAACGCGCGCTTCGACCCCGACCGCGTGCAGCGCTGGCTGGGCCACCTCGCCCGGCACCTGCGCGGGCTGGGCACCTACGACCTGGCCTGGTGGCAGCTTGGCGCCTCGCTGCGGCTGCCGGTCCGGATGCTCGTCGTCGCGCTCACCGCCGGGCTGATCCTCGGGCTGGTGGACTTGGCAGTGGAAGGGCTGCTCGTGCCCGCGGCCGGGATGTACCCGCTGCTGTTCGGCGCCCTCTTCGGCGCTGTGGTCGGGTCGGCGTTCGGGGTCGCCTACGG
This sequence comes from Actinokineospora iranica, assembly GCF_900101685.1. Taxonomy (GTDB): domain Bacteria; phylum Actinomycetota; class Actinomycetes; order Mycobacteriales; family Pseudonocardiaceae; genus Actinokineospora; species Actinokineospora iranica. Next base: position 685,180 of record NZ_FMZZ01000001.1, on the reverse strand, counting down.
GCTGGCGAACCGGTCCGGGCGGCCGGAGCCGTCGCGGGTGCGCCTGCGGGTCCGCGCCGGGCCCGCGCGGACCGGCCGGGTCGGCTCCCGGTTCCGGATCGGGTTCGTCGTCGGCGGCCTGCTCGGCTTTGGCTACGGGCTGGCGCGCGAGGCCGCGCACCAGCTCTCGTTCGGCTACGGCAAGGGCCTGCTGAGCGCGACCGTGGACGGGGTGGTGTTCGGGCTCGTGTTCGGCGTCGCGGCTGGCGCGGTGGCCGCGGTCATCGCCCGCTGCGAGGCGCCGCTGGATGTCAAGTCCGCCGGTGGCCCGACCGAGCTGCTGCGCGCGAACCGCACGACGGTGCTGATCCAGCTCGCCGTCGCCGGGCCCGCGTTCGCGCTCGCCGTGCCGTTGGTGACCTGGCTGGTGGTGCTGCTGCTGCGGTGGCTGTTCCCGGGCGGGATGCTGGCCGGGCTGGAGTTCTCCTGGTCGCCGGTGTTCGGAGTGGTGCTCGGGCTGGTCGGCGGGCTTGTCGCCGGGCTCGGGTACCTGCTCAGCATGACCGCGTGGGGGCAGTGGCTGGTCTTCGCGCGCCTGTGCCTGCCGCTGGCAGGCCGCCTTCCGTGGGCGGTGAGCGCCTTCCTCGACGACGCCTACCGCCGCGGCGTGCTGCGCAGGGCGGGCGCGGTCTACCAGTTCCGGCACGCGCGGCTGCAAGACCACCTGGCCTGCCGGTGACTTGTCGTCAGCCTTGACGGTGTCGGCAGGCCGAGGCCGTATTCTCGGCGGAGATGATCGAGAACCAGTTCCGCACCGACGACGTGCCCGCGGCCGAGCGGTTTGAGTACTGGCGCGCCCACGCGGCCCGCACCATCATGCTCGCCGAGGTGAGCAGCGACCACGCCGACGACTTCCTCGCGGTGGAGCGGGATCTGCGGCTCGGGTCGCTGGTGGTGTTCGGCAAGGAGCACCAGCCGATGACCGCGCGCAGGACGGCGGCGCTGATCAGGCGGGCCGACCCGGAGGTGTACCAGCTCTCGCTTCCGCTGAGCGGGCGGGCGGACATCTCCTGGACCAGCCGGGAGGCCAGCCTCGGCCCGGGGGAGTTCCACGTCAGCGACTCGTCGCAGCCCCATGTGGTGCGGCTGCGCACCGGGGGAAAGCCGTTCGCCGCGGTCGGGGTGCGGGTGCCCAAGTCGCTGGTGGCGGTGCCCCAGGCGCAGGTCGAGCGGGTGATCGGCAGGCCGATGCCTGCGAGCGCGGGGATCGGTGCGCTGCTGGCCGGGTTCCTCACCGACCTCGACGCGCAGCGCGCCGCCTGCCATGCGGGCGACGGGCCCCGGCTGGGCACGGTGGTGGCCGACCTCGTCTCAGCGCTGTTCGCCGAGGCCCTCGATCTCGGCGTCGCGCCGCAGGCGCACGGGCACGCCCTGGTCCCGCGCGTCGAGGCGTTCATCCGGGAGCACCTGGCCGACCCCGGCCTGACCCCGGGCGCGATCGCCGCCGCGCACCACATCTCGGTCAGCTACCTGCACCGGCTGTTCCAGGCGGACGGCCGCACGGTCGGCGGCTGGATTCGCCGGGAGCGCCTGGAGAACGCCCGCCGCGACCTGGCCGACCCGGTGCTGGCCGCGGTCGCGGTCCAGGACATCGCGGCCCGCTGGGGTTTCACCCGCCACAGCGTCTTCACCCGCGCTTTCCGCGCCGCGTATGGCACTTCGCCCACGGACTACCGGAACCAGTCGCAACCACCTAGGCGAGTCGTTGCTTGGCCCGGTCGTAGGTGAGTTGCAGCGTGTCGGAGGCCGCCACCGCGGTCAGCACGGTGGTCACCAGGCGGGTCGCCCTGGGCGCGAAGACCAGGCCCGCGGTCAGCCCGGTCGCCACCCAGACGCCGAGGCAGAACGGGCAGGTGAGCAGTTCGCCGACCGCGTGCTGGGCGCCGTTGCCCCGGGCGGCCTCGTTGATCTCGGCCTCGCCGGTGGCCTTCTCGTAGCGGGTGAACGGGGCCCGCAGCGGGCTGGTCACCGCCTCCTTCGACAGCAGCCTGCTGGCCTTGTGCGTCGCCGCGCACAGCAGGATCGTGTCCTGCGCGCTGAACCTCTCCGGCAGCCGGGCGCCGCGTGCCCGGCCGATCACGGCGGCCAGGCCGACCAGGCCGGTGTAGGCGGCGAGCACCGCGGAGTATCCGAGCAGCGGTCGGTCGTGCCCGTCCGAGTACGCCCGCTTCACGTGTCGGGCGAAGCGGCGCAGCGGGGCGGCGGTGTCGGTCGTCGTCACGGCTGCGGGCTACCCAGTCCGGCCGGGACTATGCCAGGCGCCCGAATGGTCCACAGTGGACTCTGCGGTTCGCCGGAGCCGTCGGTTTCCCGATCTGTCAACCGCGCGCTCTCGTCCGGTGGCGCTCACCGGGGCAGACATCGCGTGAACAGTTCGTGTGGGGTCTGGATCACCTAGTGGGCGGGTCGTAAGAACGGTCGCATGACCCGACTGCAACGACGGACGTTCCTGATCGGTGGGCTCGCCGGAGCGGGCGCCACCCTGCTCAGCTCAGGCACGGCCCACGCCATCGCCTACCCGTTCACGCTGGGGGTCGCGTCCGGCGAGCCCGCCGCGGACGGCTTCGTGATCTGGACCCGGCTGGCGCCGAGCCCGCTCAACGCCGACGGGCTCGGCGGCATGTCCAGCGCCTCGGTCACCGTGGAATGGCAGGTGGCCGACGACCAGAACTTCACCCAGTTGGCGCGCACCGGCTCGGTGACCGCGGAACAGGGCTCGGCGCACAGCGTGCACGTCGAGGTGACCGGGCTCCAAGCCGGGCGCGAGTACTGGTACCGGTTCCGCGCCGCGGGCCACATCTCGCAGGTGGGCCGGGCGCTGACCGCGCCCGCCACCGGGACGAGCCCGGCGCTGACCATGCTGTTCGCGTCCTGCTCGCACTACGAGGCCGGGTACTTCACCGCGTACCGGCGGATGGCCGAGGAGCGCCCCGACCTGATCCTGCACCTCGGCGACTACATCTACGAAGGCGGCGCAGGCTCGTCCGGGGTGCGCTCGCACGTGCCGTCCACGGAGATCAGCACGCTGGCGAACTACCGCGTGCGGCACGCGCTGTACAAGCGCGACGTCGACCTGCAGGCCGCGCACGCCATCGCGCCATGGGCGGTTGTCTGGGACGACCACGAGGTCGAGAACAACTACGCCAACCTGGTCCGCAACGACACCTCGCCCGCCGGTGACTTCCGGGCCCGCCGCGCCGCCGCGTACAAGGCCTACTACGAGCACATGCCGCTGCGGGCCGCGCAGGCCCCGGTCAACGAGAACATGCAGCTCTACCGCAGGCTCCGGTGGGGGAGCCTGGCCACGCTGCACATGCTCGACACCCGCCAGTACCGCGACGACCAGGCCTGCGGCGACGGCACGAAGGTCTGCGCCGCCGCGGACGACCCGGCCCGCACGCTGACCGGGGCAGCGCAGGAGTCCTGGCTGCTCAACGGCATGGGCCGGCACCTGGGCACCTGGGACCTGATCGGGCAGCAGGTGTTCTTCGCGCAGAAGCTCGCCAGCGCCGACGGGGCCAAGAGCATGGACTCCTGGGACGGCTACACCGCGAACCGGCGTCGGCTCCAGCAGGGCTGGGAGGCGCAGGGCAACACCAGCACCGTCGTGCTCACCGGCGACGTGCACCGCTCCTGGGCGAGCAACCTCATGGCCGACTACACCACCCAGAACCGGGTCATCGGCACCGAGCTGGTCACCACGTCGATCACCTCCGGCGGCGACGGAAACGCGGCCGAGACCGGCCTGTCGAGCCTGAACCCGCACGTCAAGTTCTACAAGAACCAGCGCGGCTACGTCCGCACGGTCACCACGCCGACCCAGATGACCGTGGACTTCCGCGCCCTCGACCGGGTGACCGTGCGGGACTACCCGATCAAGACCGTGCGGAGCTACGTGATCCAGGCGGGCAGCCCCGGCCTGCAGGCGCCGTGAGGGAAGAGACGACATGCGCAGCTATCTGATCATCACCGCCCTGACGCTCACCGGAGCCGTCGCGTTCGCGGGCACCGCCCACGCGGGCGGGACCACGCCCGCGGACATCACCTGGACCACGGCGAACAGCGTCGCCACCGGGGACCAGGACAACGCCGCGACCGCCGCCGTCCGCACCGGCTACACCGCCGTGGTCTGGGAGGACGACCGGGACGCCACGACCCCCACCGACCCGGTGCACAGTGAGGTCTTCCTGCGCTTATACCGGAACGGCACGTCGCTGTTCGAGACGAAGCTGTCGGCCGCTGGCACCGGGAACTGGCGCCACGTCCAGCCCGACGTGGCGCTGCGCGAGGACGGCAGCGCGATCGTGGTCTGGTCGGAGGACCCGGACGGCAACGGCTTCTACAACATCGCCGTCCGCGCGGTGAACGCCGCGGGCACTGTCACCGGGTCGGCCGCCGCGAACGCCGACTCGGCCGGGCAGCAGCTCAACCCGGCCGTGGCCGCCGACCCGGAGGGCCCCGGGTTCGCCGTGGCGTTCGAGGACCAGCAGGGCGCCGCGGCGCCGACCGTGCGGGTGTCCGGGTTCGCCTCGATCACCAGCAAGACCTACGAGGCGCAGGTGAACGCCACCGGCGGCACGCACCGGACCCCGGACGTGGCGATGGGCGCGGCGGGCAACGCGATCGTGGTCTGGGACGAGGACGGCGACGCCAACGGCGTGTCGAACGTGGCCCGCAAGATCCTCACCCCGACCGGCGGCGTCAAGCTCGCCCAGGGCGTCGCCAACGTGACCGCCGCGGGCCAGCAGCGGCTGCCGTCGGTCGCCGCGAACGCCAACGGCGACTTCGTCGTGGGCTGGGAGACCGACCACACCGGCGTGCCGCAGATCGGCGTCCGCTCGTTCACCGCGACCGGCGTCGGCGCGGCCGAGACGGTCGTGCCCGGTTCCGTGCCCCAGGTCGGCATCGACGACCAGCGCTTCGCCGTCGTCAACTGGACGGAGGCGGCCGACGTCCACGCCCAGGGCCTCAACCCGGACGGCTCGGTCACCGGCAGGCTGCCGCGGCTGCGGGTGCACACGACCACCGCCGGGCGGCAGGACGAGCCCGCGGTGGCGGTGGACCCGTGGGGCCAGATCACCCTGGCCTACACCGACGACAACGACGGCAACGGCTTCGACCAGGTCTACCTCGGCACCGGTCTGGTCAACAGCACCTGGTGACAGTGGGCCGGTTACCCGAACGGGTGGCCGTGGGCGTGCCCGTGGTTTGCCGGGGTACTTGCTGGTCAGGGTGTGGAAAACACCCCCGCAGTGCTACCACCGGCAACGACACCCGCAGCGATGACGGAAAGGTGTTGTGCGCGATGAACCACGGGACCCGAAAACATGTGGCCGCGATCGTCACGGCCGTCTTCTTGCCACTGGCCGTCGCGTCAACGGCAGAAGCCGTGCCGCCCGGGGAATCCTCAACCGTCCAGGCGGCCCAGGAACAGGACTCGCAGGACCGCGACTCCGACACCAGTTGGGGCTGGCTCGGCCTCTTCGGGCTGCTGGGCCTGTTCGGGCTGATGCCCACCCGGAAGCGGGTCGTGGAAAACCCCTACCACAGAGAACCGACACGCTGACACGACCAGAACGCGGCACAACGGTCGGAAAGAACAACGGTCGGAAAGAACAACGGTCGGAAAAAACAACGGGCAGAACGGGACAACGGTCCGAACAGCCCGCGAGTCCTTGTGGCGGCGGCGAACCGCCGCCACAAGGACTCGCGAGGCCCCGGCGACCGCGCCGCGCTAGGAGTTGACCTCCAGCGCGACGCGTACCGCGGATTCGAGCGACCCCTCGATCCAGGCGTGTTTCAAGGAGGTGTGCTCGCCCGCGAAATGCACCGGTCCTTCAGGGGTGCCGATGTCGAGATGCAGTTCGGTGAGTTGCCGGGGGGTGAACACGGCGGCCTCACCGAAGGCGTACCGGTTGCGCAGCCAGCTCTGCGTCTGGCCTTTCTGGGTGTAGAACGCTTCGATGCGCTTGCCGAACACCGACTGCATTCCGCGCAGGGCGTAGGCGTAGCGCTCGTCGTCGTGCATGGCGTCCCATTTGGACGCGTCGTCGGCCCAGCTGTAGCTGGCCAGCACCACCCCGCCGGGGCTTCCCGGCACCGGGTGCGAGGGGAAGTAGGTGAACCGGTTGGGGTTGTCGGTCACCGAGCCGCCGCCGACCACGGTGGTCGCCTCGGTCTTGTCCAGCTTCCGGTAGTGGTCGTAGAGGCCGGGCTTGATCGCGTTCAGCTCCTCGCGCCACTGGTCCTCGGTGAACTCCCACCACCGCCGGTTGAACTCCAGCAGCACCTTCGTGGCCGAGTCGTAGTGCAACTCGATGATCGCGCGCCGCTTGACGTAGGACATCAGCGGCGAGATCTGCACGTGCCGCAGCGCGGAGAACGGGATGGTCACGATCGCGGTGTCGGCGGTGAACGAGCGGGTCTTCTGGACCGTCTCGCCCGCGCAGAGCTCGTCGGTGCCGTTCTCGGTCGTGGTCTCGACCCAGACCTTGTCGCCGTTGGCGCTCACGTGCTCCAGAGCCGAGGTGTCCCGCTCCTGGTCCCAGTACTCCATCCGGATCATCCGCTCGTTCATCCGGATGTCGCGCTCCATCTCCGGCAGCATCGCGTACGGCAGCATCGCGGTGCCGCCCTCGATCTCCCAGTACCGGGCGCGCGCGTCGACCAGGCTGCGGGTCAGGAAGCTGTGCATGAACGCCAGCGGCATCCGGGAGGTGAGGTTCTCCAGGGTGCCGATCAGGTCGACCGCGCGCTCGCCGAGACCGGCGTACTCGCTGAGGTAGCCCGACATCGAGTAGCCGTCGAGGTCGTAGATGACCTGCGCCCAGCCCTCGATCCACTCGCCGACCGGCTTGTTGACGCGCTGCCCGTCCGCGCCGACGTAGGAGTAGTAGTCGCGGACCGGGTCGAGCACCTTGTCCAGCAGCGCGCCCGCGGTGGTCTTCAACTCCTCGTCGGACACCCCGAAGCCCGCGTTGATGTCCTGCGGCGCGACGGAGTAGTCCGCCCGGCGCGTCCGCTCGCCGTTGGTGTTGATCCAGGTCCGGTTGGCGACCTCGGGGGCCACGAAGCCCTCGCCGGAGCCGCCGCGCTTCCACACGGTCCCGGTGAACGAGCGGTACTCCACCGGCGGCAGGCTCTTGCCGGGGGAACCGGTGCCCGGCTTGATGTCGACGTTGTAGAACAGCCGCCGCTTCAGGCCCAGCTTGTCGATCAGCGCCATCGTCAGCGGGTGGAAGTCGGGGATGCGCATCGCGCCCGCCTCGGCGAACTGGGCCGGGTCGGTGAACGGGTCGGGCTTGCCCGCCCACTCCGGGCCGCGCCGGAAGGTCTTGATCCGCCCGCCGATGCGGCTGGCGTTGGCCTCCAGGATCGTCACGTCGTGGCCCGCGCGCTTGAGCAGCATTCCCGAGACCAGGCCGGTGATGCCCGCGCCGACGACCAGGACCCGCTTCGGGTGCGTGGTCTTGGGCAGCCCCTCATCGATCAGGACGCGCAGGTACTCCAGCTTGAGGTCCTCGTTGCCAGGACCGATCAGCAGCAGGTCGCGGGCCAGCGCGACGCACCGCTGCCACCGGTCCTCGTCGGACCTCGGCTTGACCGGCGCCATGGCGGACGCGGTCGTGGGCAGGGCGAGCTGGGTCACCACGGGCGTCGCGGCGACGAGTCCGGCGGCGGCGAAGAGGGAACGGCGCTTCATGGTGCCGCCGGTGGCTTGGTGGTCGATCTGGTCCATGCCCCTCATCGAATTGGCTCACCGCCGACGAGGGAAGAACGCCGGGCCGGATCCACCCGGCCGGGTGCGTGTTTCATGCGAATGCTCCGGCGCGGCGAGCGCGGAGATCGGCGGGCGGACCGGACTTCTCCTTGTGCCGCAACGGGTTTCGCGTCGGCAGGCGTCTTCGCTACTTCCTGGGCGACGCACGGACCGCTGACCGTCGGGGGAGGGTGTCTCGGTGATATCACCCCTCCGGGGAAGATGATCACTCGAATTGATCAACACCTCCGGTCCGCGCTGTCCGTTCCGTCACGACGGGGCGGGTTCGCGGCCGTTGCGGTCCACATGGGACAGGGCAACCTTTCGCCACCGACCGGGATCGGGGCGGCCGCGGCGCGGTGACCAGACGCGGCGGCCGCCACCTCGTCGACCGGAGGTGGCGGCCGCCGGGGATCAGCGGTCGGAATCGCCGACCGCGGCGCGGACGGCGTCCTTGACGCGGTCGAACACCGCCAGGGCCGGGCCCGCGGCGAGATTCGCGGTGGCGGACTCGGCGCCCGGGTGCGGGTGCGTCGGGGCGAACTTCTCGGCGGCGCGGACGGCTCCCGCGAGGGCGGCCAGCCGGTCCGGGGACAGATTGCGCCGCAGGTACCGGAACTCGTGCTGCTCCTCGTGGCTGGCGTGGTCGAGGACGGCGACCCGCAGCAGTTCCAGCAGGTCGGGGAACTCCGGCGCGTCGGGGCCCGCGTCATCGAGGCGCTTGAGCAGGTGCTTGGCGTGGTTTTCCTCGGCCAGCCGGTCGTCCACCACGTCGTCGCCGCCCTCGATGGCGGCGCGCGCCGCGGGGTGCACGACGAGTTCCTCGGCCGTCTCGTGCACGGCGAGCATCCGCACGAGGTCGGCGAAGGCCTCCCGCCGTCGCGCGCCCTCGCTCTCCTCGACGCGGGCGAACAGGTCGCGGATGCGCATGTGCTGGCCGATCAGCAGTTCGACCACGTCCGGCCCGGTCGTCGTCTCGGTCGTCGTCTCGATCATCGCTGGCCGCCGGTGGTCCCGGTGGGCTGGGGCGCCCGCAGTTCCTCGACGGGGTGCTCGCCCTCGGTCGAGAGCCGGTAATCCTGGCCGAACCGCTCCCGGTGCTCATCGATCACCGTCTCGCTCGGCGGGGGCCCGTCGCCGTTGAGGGCTTCCTGCATCCGCTCGAACCGCTCGTGGGCGTCGCGGACGTAGCCCTCGCCGAGGGTGGTCAGGTCGATCTGGGTGTCGAGCAGTTCGCGCAGGTAGGCCTTGTTGGGCTCGAAGGTCACCGGCTCCGGGAGCGCGGGCCCGGTGACCTCCTCCGGTTCCCGCCCGTCGTGGGTCCGCAGCAGGTCGCAGGCGACCCGCAGGTGCTCAAGCTCCATGTTCAGGTGCAGCTCCCAGATGGCCTTGATCCGCCGGTCGGACTCGGTCTGCATGAAGGAGTGGTAGAGGTAGCACTCGTTGTACTCGTGCAGCACCAGCCGCTCCCACCAGGTCTCGCCGGGGTCGACCAGCGACTCGTAGTGGGTGACGTGCTCCTCCTCGATGAGCCCGATCTCCTGGTAGAGCTGCCGGGCGATCGGTTCCATGTACTGCGGGCCGACGTTCATGTAGAAGTTCATCGTCTGCTGCTCGGCCGACATGATCGTCAGCGCGTGCAGCTTCGAGATCGGCGCGGTGGTCGTGCGGTCGTACGGCGCGCGCACGTTGTCGGCCGGGTGGCGGTGGTGGTACTTGGTCGGCCTGCCGGGGATCACCTCGGTGAGGCCGTTGACGATCTTCTCGGCCTTGCGGTGCTGGATCATCTCGTAGAGGTTCGCGTACCGGTAGAGGTGGTCGAAGTCCTCGAGCACGCCGAACTGGTAAGCCTGGGTCAGGTAGGGGTCCGGCTCCATCCGCGCGACCCACGCGGTCAGGTCGACCGCGACCTGCTCGTAGGCGATGGTGGTCTCCAGCGCCGACACGGTGCCGGGCAGCAGCCAGTTGACGACCTTCTGCTGCTGCTGTTCGAGATAGCGGACCTCGGCGAGCTGCCGCTTGACGTCCATGTCCGCGCAGTTGCGCGCGAACTGGTGGCTGAACATCAGCGCCTCCACCTCGATGCCGTTCATGGTGATGATCCGGCAGCGGGTGTAGGGGTCGGCGTGGTCGGGGTCGATCGGGTCGACGTTCAGCTCACGCCAGTTGCGGAGCTGGCGGTCCAGAGGGATTCCTCGGTGTTCCAGCGGATTGAACGACATGGGTGCCTCTCCGGGTGGACTCGGGGTGCGGACCCCGAGTCCCCGGACGCGAGAGTTCCAAACTGCCGCTTTCCATAGATGACTCGAACGGACGCCCCCGCCCCGGCCGTGACGGCGCGGGGCGGGGGCGGGGTTCACGCGTCTTCACGATCCGGGTTCTCCAGCCGGAAGAAGTTGCTCTGCGAGCCGTCCGAGCGCTCTTCCTGGTAGATGAAGTTCAGGCCGCGCTCGTCGAAGGTGGCGAACCACTCGTCCCAGCTCACCCGGCGCAGCGTCTGGCCGCCGTAGCCGGGGAAGTCGAAGCGCAGGACGCCGAGGTGGTCGCCGTGCTCGGTGCCCTCGACGGTGGCCGGTTCGGCGTCGCGCTCGCGCGCCCACCGCTGGATCACCTCGTGGCTGGTGGTCACCAGGCTGCGGCCGGGCCGCTCCGGCTCGTCGTCGGTCGAGGTGACCTCCTGGGAGTAGCGCAGGCTGTCCGAGGAGTCCTTCCCGGTGCGGACGCCACCACCGCCGCCCTCGTCCTCCCGACGCGGCCGCGGCGCGCGTTGCCCGCCGCCCATGGCTTCGGTGACGGCCTTGACCAGCTCGTCCTTGCGCATGTCGTGGACGCCGCTGATGTGCAGGTCGTGGGCCTTGTCCCGCAGCTGCGCGACCGTCATCTCGGCCAGGTCGCTCTGGCTCTTGTCCGGCGCCTTGGCGCCCTTGTCCTGGGTCCGCTGCTTGGTCATGTCGTCCTCCTTTCCGGGTGGGGCTACCCGCCACCCGGCTGGCCCATGCCCGCGCTCACCCGGCGAGCGGGCCGGGACGAAGGGGCCCGGGCTCAGCCGGTGGTGTGGCGCCTGTGACGGCGGAGAAGCAAGGCGCCGCCCACGAGCACGAGCGCGAGCACCGCGCCCGCACCGCCGACGAGCAACGGCGCCGGGTACCACGCGCCCCCGGTCTCATCGCCCGGGGTTCCGTAGCCGCTGGAGAAGCCGTTCAGTCCTTCCTGTGCCTGCTCGTTGAGTGGCGGCACCGTGACCAGCTTCAGCTGGTACCAGGCGTGGATCTGCGGCTCGGCGAACACCAGACTGCCCGGGTCGGCCTTGCCCGCGTAGGTGGCGTCGCTGTCGCCCTCGCGCACCGCGGCCAGGTGCCAGCCGCCGCCCTGGGCGGGGGCGAGTATGACGGTGGCCTGGCGGTTGTCGACGGTGACGCTCAACATGAAAACCTTCGAGCGCGCTGAGCGCGACCGCGGGGGCGCTCGCTCGCGCAGGCGCTCGTCCTGTCCGAGAGCCGATCTGGAACGCCTTGTGTGCGGGGGCGACCCCGAGTGGGCTCCGCGGCGGGCCAGGACCTAGGCGTATTCGTAGGCCGACAGCGGAAATCGGCCTGCCTCGCGGCGCGTGTCCACAGTGGAGGTCGGCCGGAGCAGGGCCGCCTCGCCGTGCTGGTTGAAGTAGTAGCTGCGCGAACTGGCGCAGTCACCGAGGTAGAACACCGAGTCGCCGAGTTTGGTGGTCATCCGGTCGAGGAAGGCGTCATTGGCCGCTTCGGTGACCTCGAATGTGGTGGCCCCGCGTCGCTTCATCTCGCCGAACAGGCGGGCCATGTGGGCCATCTGCGCTTCGATGGTGGTGAAGTAGGACAGGCCGCTGTAGGAGTACGGGCTGTTGAGGCTGACCAGATTGGGGAAACGCGGCATGGACACGCCCGCGTAGGCCTGGAACCGGGTCTCGCGCCACCACGCGCCGAGGTCGCGGCCCGTGCGGCCGATGATCTCGAAGGCCGGGAAGTTCGCGTCCCACAGGTTGAAGCCGGTGGCCAGCAGCAGGGTGTCGATCTCGGTCACCCGCCCGTCGGCTGTGACGATCGCGTCCGGCTCGACGCGGGCGATCGGGGCGGTCTCCAGGTGGACGTTCGGCCGGTTGAAGGTGGGGAAGTAGTTGTTGGAGAAGGTGGGCCGCTTGCAGCCGAAGGAGTAGTCCGGGGTCAGCTTGCGGCGCACCTCGGGGTCGCGCACCTGGCGGCGCAGGTGCGCCCGGGCCATCCGCTCCGCGCCGCGGTTGGTGATGCGGGCCTGCCGGTAGCGCAGCACGCCGACGACCATGATCAGTTCCAGCAGCGCGGTGTTGGCCAGCCGGGCCAGCCGCTGGGTGAGCGGGACGCGGGCGAACAGCCGCTGCACGGACGGCGGGATGCGCCGGTCGATCTTCGGCGTCACCCAGATCGGCGTGCGCTGGTAGACGGTGAGCTCGGCGACCTTCTTCGCGACCTGCGGGATGAGCTGCACCGCGGTCGCCCCGGTGCCGATGACCGCGGCCCGCTTGCCGGTCAGGTCGTAGTCGTCGTCCCACGCGGCGCTGTGGATCACCTTGCCCGCGAACGTGTCGATGCCCGGGATGTCGGGCATCTTGGGCTGCGAGAGGAACCCGGTGGCCGTGATCAGGTACCGCGCGGTCAGCGGCTCGCCGCCGCGCACGCGCACAATCCACAGGTGGGCGTCCTCGTCCCACCGCGCGCCCTCGACCACGGTGTCGAACCGCATCCGGGCGCGCAGGCCGTAGGAGTCGGCGACGTGTTCGGCGTAGCGCTTGAGCTCCGCGCCCGGCGCGAAGACCCGTGACCAGTACGGGTTCGGCTCGAACGAGTACGAGTAGGTGACCGAGGCGATGTCGACGGCCAGCCCGGGGTAGCGGTTGACGTGCCAGGTGCCGCCCAGGTCGTCCTCCCGCTCCAGGATGACGTAGTTCCCGATGCCCATCCGGTCGAGCTGGATCGCCGCGCCCATGCCGCCGAAACCCGCCCCGACGATGACGGCGTCGTAGCGCGGTGTCACCGGTGTCATCGCGTTGGCCTCCCTCGGTTTGCCCTTGTCCCGCACCATATCCGAACATTCCTCAACCACGCGGGGTGGCGCGGTTTCGGTGCGCCAACTGAGCATTCCGGACAGATTTTCTAGCAGCGGCCGAGCGAATTCGCCGGTGCGCTCACCGGGCCGCCGAGGAACAACCGCAGGTCCGCGAGCAGGGTGAACACGCTCTGTGTTCGGCCCAGTACGGGATGTCCACGGCAGGCGGCGGCGCGCGGCGGCGACCGTTCGCTGATTCAGGTGAGCCGCAGGCTGGTTCGGGCTGCACATCTAGTCAAAACAGGTGAGGCGCGCAGGCGGCGCGCGGTAGTTTGCATGGAGTGCCGCGCTGTCACGCGGTTTGTTTTTCAGCTAGGGGGAGCTTTCACAATGGTCTTGAAACATCAGAGTCCGATCAATGTCACACTAGGGTCGATCAGGGTGGACCCGGCCCTGCCGCCCCTGCGCGTCCATTACGGGCGCGCTGATCTGGAGTTGACTTACCGGCGCAGGGACGCGGACAAATCGAACGGGTGCGCCACCCGCCATCCCGAGGAGACCGAGGAAGCGGAGGTGCCGCTGGGGGCGGCGCACGTCACCCTCGGCGGAGTCCGGTACGACCTGCGGCAGTTCCACTTCCACACACCCGCCGAGCACCGCTTCCTCGGCCGCGTGGACCCGATGGAGATGCACCTGGTGCACGAGAACGCGGTGGGGGAAAGGCTGGCGATCGGCGTGCCGCTCCGCGTGGGCCAGCGCTCCACTGTGGACGATGTGCTGGCCAGGCTCGCGCCGGAGTGCGGCCCCGCGGTCACGGTGCCCGACGTCGATCTGGCCACACTGCTTCCGGTGCGGCACACCACGTTGCGGTACCAGGGCTCGCTCACCACCGACCCCTACACCGAAGGCGTGCGGTGGTTCCTGATGGCCGGGAAAACCGTGACCGCGGCGACGGTCGCCCGGTTCCGGTGCCTGTTCGCCAGTGGCAATTCCCGCCCGGTCCAGCCGCTCGACGGCAGGACGGTCGTGGAGGTGCCCCAGGTCTGACCGGCGCGCGATGTCTGCCCGCCCCCGTGCCCCGGGGGCGGGTGGACCCGTCCTGGGCTCGGCGCCACCCCGGAAATGGGATGCTCTCGTCTTCTCCGCGGTCCTGACTTCGGGTGGTCAGGTTGTCTCCTTCGCGTGGTGGAGAGAGACATGGATATCCGAAAGATTGTGGCGGTAAAGCGGATCACCGATTCCCCCGCGGCGGACAAAATCCGCCGCACGGCCTCGGCTGCTCCGCTCACCCGTCGAGTGTCACTTGAGCGGGGTTGCCGACACGGCCGTTCTCACCCATCCGAGAGGGAAGGTCAGGCCGCGCCCGTCTGGCCGCCGGACACCGCCTTGCCCAGTTGCGTGCGCAGAGTGTCGATCACGAGCTTGGGGTTCTCCAACATGGGGACGTGGCCGATTCCGGGGAAGTCGATCCGGTCGGCGCTCTCGGGAAGCTGGTCGAGGAACAGCTTGCCGAACCGGCGCGCGCCGAGCACCCGGTCCTTCTCACACAGGATGAGGGTGGTCGGCAGGGTGAGCTCCGCGAGCCAGGTGACGCCGCCGAGCCACAGCGCCGACCAGATGAACCCGAGGAAACCGGTGTTGTGCGTGGCCGCGCGGATGAAGTTGACCGCGTCGGCGGGGGAGACCGCCCGGGTGTCGGCGGACACGATCCGCAGGAAGAGCCGGTAGAGCGGCGGCATCTTGCACACCAGGCTGCCGAGGAAGAACCCGCCGACCAGGAACGGGTAGAGCAGCATGAACTTGGTGCCCACGAAGAACATGTTGAACGAGAACCGGGTCCACCCGCCGCCGGGCGCGATGACGTGCAGGCTGCGGGCACGCCCGCGCCTGGCCAGCTCCAGCGCGACCCAGCCGCCAAGCGAGTTCCCGACGATGTGGCAGGTGTCCCAGCCGATCTCGTCGAGCTGGGCCTCGATGTCGTCGGCCAGCCCGCCGATGCCGACCTGGCTGGGCCGGAAGCTCCGCCTGCCCCAGTGCCCCCGCATCGTCGGCGCGTACACGTCGTAGGAGTCCGACAGTCCTTCCGCGACCTGCCCCCACACGTGGTGGGACAACACGAAGGGGTGCAACAGCAGCAGCGGTTCACCCGCACCCGTTCGCAGGAACGTCGTCGGAGGAGTCGCCATAGACCAACCCATCGTTGAGGAAACCGGTGAGCCGCGAACACAGCCCACCCTCTTGTTACTGGTCAGTAGGTAGCTGTGTCCATGATCCACGGCTGAATGTGACCGGGCACACGGCGTCTGGGGCCTGCTACTTCGCAGGCTTGCCGAACAGGGCCAGCGCCGTCTCGGTGAAGAGGTCTTCGAGCGCGGGGAGGGCCTTCGCGCCCTCGGTGCGCAGGCAGTGGCGGATGCGCTCCGCGGTGCCGCCGATGTAGAGGTCGAAGATCTCCGGGGTCAGCTCCGGGATCGTCGGGTCCTGCTTGCGGGCCCGGCGGTGCAGTTCGCGGAACATGGCGGCGAAGCCCGCGTTGATGGCCGAGGTGCGCTCGATCAGGGCCGGTCCGGCGGAGAACGTCTCGATGTAGAGGGACCAGGTGATGTTCGGGCTGGTGGTGAGGGCGGTGAGGAACGCGCGCCACGACTGGCGGACGCGTTCGCGCCAGTCGTCTTTGGGCAGGGTGTCGAGCACCGCCTTCAGTTGCGTGCCGACGTGCGCGATCGACCCGTCGAACGCTTCCAGGAAACACGCTTCCTTGCTGGTGAAGTGCTCGTAGAAGGTGCGGCGGGAGACCTCGGCCCGGTCCACCACGTCGCCGATCGTGGTCGCCGGGTACCCCTTCTCGGCCACGGCGTCGAACAGCGCCATGATGATCCGCTCGCGCTGCGAGGACTCCACATCCGCCCGGCTCAAGCCATGCCTGCCGCTGGGCAGGCGCTTGTCGGCGCGGTGCCGGGTGGTGTCGCCGGTCGTCGCCAAGGGCCTGGAACTCATTGCCACAGGATACTCATCCGTCCCAACAAGGTCACCGGACAACACGAGCAGGTTCTGACAAAGTTCGCCTCCCGCTGATTCCGGGCTTGCCTGAGCTTATCTGGAAACTGTACGGTACCTCAGGTACCAGGCAGTTTCTGGAACTTGCCCGAGCAACGATTGGACTCGTGTCATGCCCAGCAAAAAGGTCACCACAGTGGGTGCGGCGATAGGCGTTCTCGCCATTGGCGCCACGCTCGCGCTCACCGCGCCGCCCAGTCACGCCGCGACGACGCGGATTCCCTACACCACCGCGGGCGAGACGGCGATCACCGGCCTCGGCGCGAGCCTGCCGCTGGGGCCAGGTCAGACCGAAGTGGACATCGACCTGCAATCCGGCCAGTTCACCGGCAAGATCGACTTGCCGGAGACGAGGACGGACTTCACGATGTTCGGCTTCCTGCCCACCCACGCCAAGGTCAAGATCACCCAGGCGGGCGCCCTCAAGGGCACTTTCCAGGGTGACGCGGTGACCGCGGCCGGGGACTTCGGCGTCGCTATCACCGAGGTCGGGCACTTCGACGTGGGAATGCCGCTGCCGAACTGCAAGACGACCGCCCCGGTCCAGATCAAGCTCAAGTCCGCTGGCGCGTTCAACCCCAGCAATGGCGGAAAGCTGACCGGAACCTATCAGCTCCCGAAATTCGCCGACTGCGGATTCGACACCGAAATCATCAACATGCTCGTGGGCGGCAAGGAGAACACCATCACCATCGCGCTCACGGCGAAGAAGTAGCCGAACGCCCGCCCGGGAGCCCCACCCCCGCTCCCGGGCGGGCGCGTCCTCAGCCGGGCAGCGCCTGCGCGAGGTCGGCCCAGAGGTCGTCGGGGTCCTCCACGCCGACCGACAGGCGGATCGTGCCCTCGCCGATCCCCGCCGCGGCCAGCGCTTCCGCGTCGAGTTGGCGGTGCGATGTGCTCGCCGGGTGCACCAGCGTGGTCTCCACACCGCCGAGGGAGGCGGCCAGTCGCGCGACCCGCACGCCCTTGCCCAGGTTCTGCCCGGTCTCCCGGCCGCCCACCAGGTCGAAGGCCACGATGGCGCCGAAGTCGGCGAGGTGGCCGCGGGCGACCGCGTGGTCGGGGTGGTCGGCCCGGCCCGGCCAGCGGACCGAGGCGACCGCGGGGTGCTCGGCCAGGCGGTCGGCGAGGACGGCCGCGTTCGCGCACTGCCGCCTGATCCGCAGCGGCAGCGTCTTGATCCCCCGGATCGTCAGCCAGGCGGCGAACGGGTCGGCGCAGGCGCCCAGTTCGATGGCGTGCCGCCACACCTCGCGGCGGCGGCGCTCGTCGGCGAAGACCGTGACGCCGCTGATGACGTCGGAGTGGCCGCCCAGGTACTTGGTGGCCGAGTGCACCACGATGTCGGCGCCCCACTCGATCGGCCTGCACAGCAGGGGAGTGGCGAACGTGTTGTCCACGACGGTCGTCAGCCCGGCCGCGTTGCCCGCGGCGAGGAACGCGGGCAGGTCGATCACCCTGGTCATCGGGTTCGCGATGGTCTCCAGGTACAGCATCCTGGTGTTCGGCCGCAGGGCCGCGGCCACCTCGGCCGGGTCGTCGCCGTCGATGAAGCCCACCTCGATGCCGAGTCGGTCGGCGAAGGCGGTCAGCAGCGCGAACGTGCCGCCGTACACCTGCCGCTGGGCGAGCACATGGTCGCCGGAGCGCAGCGTCGCCAGCAGCACCGTGCTGATCGCGCCCGTGCCCGAGGCCGACGCCACGGCGCCCGCGCCGCCTTCCAGTCCGGCGACCGCGGTCTCCAGCGCATGGGTCGTCGGGTTGCCGTAGCGGGTGTAGACGAAGTCGCCGTCGGGGTGGGCCATCGCCTCGACCAGCGCGTCCGGGTCGTCGAAGGCGAAGTTCGATGTCTGGTAGATCGGCACGCTCATCGGCCGGGCGTCCGACAGCGACGGCGTCTCGACGTGCACGGCCCTGGTCTCGGGCCGCAGGGAAGCGGAGGTCAGCGGAGTCATGCCATGAGGCTGGCCCAGGCTGGGGGCGCCGGACAGAGCCAATCGCGAGTAGATTGGTTTGACGATGGAGCCAATACCCTGGCCGGTGGACCGCCTGGTCGCGCAACTCGGGCGCTGGTCGTCCAGCCGCGGCCCGCTCTATCTGCTGCTCGCCGAGCGGATACGCCAGCTCATCGACACCGGACAGCTGCCGCCGCGCGCCACGCTGCCGCCGGACCGCGTGCTCGCCGACCGGCTCGCGGTCGGCCGCAGCACCGTCGTGGCCGCCTACGACCGGCTGCGCCAGGAGCACAAGCTCGAACGCCACCAGGGCCGCGGCACCTGGGTCGCGCCCGCCGCGCTGCCCACCGGCAGGCCGGGCACGGCCAACCCGCTGTTCCTCAACTTCCTCGAACCCGTCGACGGCGTCCTGTCGCTGGCCTGCGCCGCGCCCTACGGCGCGCCCCCGGAACTGGCCGCCGCTTACCGGCGCGCGCTCGACCGCCTCCCGGCCCTGGGCAGCGACGACATCGGCTACTACCCGCTGGGACACACCGCGCTGCGGGTCGCGCTCGCCGAGCGCCACACCGAGCGGGGCGTGCCGACCACGCCCGAGCAGATCCTGGTCACCACCGGCGGCCAGCAGGCGCTCGCGCTCATCACCCGCCTGCTGCTCACCCCGGGCGACACCGTCCTGGTCCAAGCCCCCACCTATCCCGGCGCCCTGGAGCTGTTCCGCGACGCCGCCGCCATCATCACCACCGTCCGCACCACCGCCGACGACCCGCCGCTGGACCAGTGGGCCGAAGCGCTGGCGGCCCGGCCGCGGCTGGCGTACCTGAACCCGACCAACCACAACCCCACCGGCACCACGATGCCCGCCCTCGCCCGGCGCGCGCTGGTGGAACTGGCGGCCCGGCACGGCGTTCCACTGATCGACGACACCGTGCTCGCGGGCCTGTCGTTCGGGCGCCCGCCACCGCCCGACCTCGCGGCGTTCGCCGCGCCGGGTCAGGTGCTCACCGTCGGCTCGCTCTCCAAGTCGGTCTGGGGCGGGCTGCGCACCGGCTGGATCAGAGCGGAAGCGGGCGAGATCGCGCAGCTGGCCCGGATCAAGGCCATCCACGACCTCGGCAGCGCCGCCCTGGAGCAGTACGCCGCGGTCGAACTGCTTCCGTCGCTCGACATGGTGAGCGGGCGACGGGGCGCTGAGCTGGTGCGGCGGCACGATCATCTGTGCGCTTCGCTGGGCGCCGAGCTGCCGGAGTGGCGGTTTCAGCGGGCGGGTGGCGGGCAGTGCTTGTGGGTGAGGCTGCCTGGCGCGGACGCGGGGGCGTTCGCTCAGGTGGCTCTTCGCCATGGGGTGGCGGTTCTGCCTGGGGCGGCGCTGGAGGCTGCAGGCGGCAGCGCTGATCGCCTTCGGATTCCGTTCACCGCTTCAGCGGACGACATTTCTGAGGGGGTTCGGCGGCTTGCCGCTGCCTGGTGCGCGTATCAGCGCATGGGGGCGGCGGCTCCGACCGCTGTTCATGCTCTCGTGGTTTGAGGGGTCTTGGTGGTGCCTGCTCGATGGCGGCCTGCTTCGGGAGGGAACCGCCTACAGCGACGACAACCCTTACCCCGGCGGGCGAAACCCCGCCTCTTCCTCGGCTTCGCCTCCGGCGAGGCGGGCGACCGCCGCGGCAACCTCTTCCACAAGAACGTCCTCGTCTGACCGGAGTCGCCCGCCCGGTTCCTATCAGCAGGATGTCGAGCACGGAGTCCTCCTTTCGGCTTTACTCGCGATCAACCCGCCGAGTGACCCGGTCGCAGACCTCGGATCGTTACGGTCGCGGGGCCGCGAAGGTCGCGGCACGTGGTTGAGGGGGAGTGTGGCTTGATGGGGGACACGTCTGGTTTTTCGCGGCGGCGGCTGCTGGCCGGGACCGCGGCGGCGGGTGGGCTCGCCGTGCTGGCGCCGGGGGCGGCGGGGGCGCACGCGGTGGGCGGCAAGGGATGGCCGTCGGTGGGGTCGGTGGTGATCGGGCCCGGTGACCCGAGGTACGCCGACCTCGCGCGGCGGGGCGTCAACCACCGGTTCGCGGCGCGGCCGGAGTACTTCCAGGTGGTCGGGTCCACCGAGCAGGTCGTGCGCGCGGTGGGCGACGCCGTGCGGGCGGGGAAGCGGATCACGGTCCGCAGCGGCGGGCACTGCCAGGAGAACTTCGTCGGCGACCCGGCCGTGGACGTGGTGCTCGACCTGGGCGAACTGCGCGCGGTCTACTACGACCCGAGCCGCCGCGCCTTCGTCATCGAGCCGGGCGCGACCCTGCAGGAGGTCTATCGGCGGCTCTACTTCGGTTGGGACGTCACGCTTCCCGGCGGCGAATGCGGCACGGTCGGGGCGGGCGGCCACATCCAGGGCGGCGGCTACGGCCCGATGTCGCGGATGTTCGGGTCCACCGTGGACCACCTGTACGCGGTGGAGGTCGTCGTGGTCGGCCGCGACGGCCGCGCCCGCGCGGTGGTCGCCACCCGCGAGCCGGACGACCCGCACCGGGACCTGTGGTGGGCGCACACCGGCGGCGGGGGCGGCAACTTCGGCGTCGTCACCAAGTACTGGATGCGCTCCCCGGACGCCACCGGCGACGACCCGGGCGGGCTGCTGCCCAAGCCGCCCGCGACGCTGACCACCGGCTCCCGCACCTGGGCGTGGTCCGACCTCACCGCGGCGTCGTTCCGGCGGATCGTGCGCAACCACGGCGAGTGGCATGAGCGCAACAGCGCGCCGGACTCGGTGTACGCCGGCCTGTTCAGCGCGCTGTTCCTCCCGCCCAAGAGCCTCGGCGGCATCACCGTCTCGGCCCGCGTGGCGGGCGGCGAGCGGCTGCTGCGCGACTACTTCGACGCGCTCGCCGAGGGGGTGCCCGCGCCCGCGACGCCGGGACCGGTGACGACCATGCCGTGGTTCGCCGCGACGAACCAGAGCATCCAGGCGCAGGTCTCCGACGACAGCCGGTACAAGCAGAAGGCCGCCTACCTGCGCCGCTGCTTCACCGATCGGCAGATCGACGCCATCCACCACCACCTGACCAGCTACGACCAGAACGTGTTCGGCGCGGTGGAGTTGCTTTCCTATGGCGGCAAGGTGAACACGGTCGCGCCGGACGCCACCGCGCTGCCCCAGCGCGACTCCATCCTCAAGGTGCTCTACCTCGGCTTCTCGACCGAGCCCGCCCAGGACCCGGCCGCCGTCGGGTGGGCCCGCGAGATCTACCGGTCCGTCTACGCCGAGACCGGCGGAATGCCCGTGCCCAACCAGGTAGACGACGGCTGCTACATCAACTACCCCGACATCGACGCGCTCGACCCGGAGTGGAACCGCTCCGGCGTCCCCTGGCACACCCTGTACTACAAGGAAAACTATCCGCGGCTACAGCGGGTCAAGGCCGCCTATGACCCGCGCGACGTCTTCCACCACCCCTTGTCGGTCAAAAGGCGGTGACCTGCCGTCCCAGTGACCGCAAACACTGCCTACAAAGGCAACAACAATCGCCGACAATTCGGTTGTGGTGGTGTTGTGCTCCGATTTCCGGGCGGGTGGTGAATCATCTGGGCATGACCGGCAAACGACCGCCGCTCCCGGACGAAGAATGGCCGCTTCGGGCCCTGCTGACGGCTGCTCGCGACCGTATGGACCTCAGCATCAACCAGGCGGCCGACTTGGCGGGAGTCTCGGCCACCGCGTGGCAGTACCTCGAACGGGGCGCCCGCTGGGATGAGAACGATCTCAAGCCCAAGCCCGAAACCCTCACCAAGGTCGCGCTGGCGGTCGGCCTCGACCCCCGGGAGGTCATGGAACTGGCCGGTGTCGATCCGGACGACCCGGACAACTACAACCCTTCCCGCGCGGGCAGGCCGACCGTGTCGGCCGCCGAGTTCGGGAATCTCTACCACATGATGGACGAGCGCCAACGCAGCCTCATCGTCGCCCTTGTGCACAGCTTCCGCGAACGGCCGCCCGGCTCGTCGCCCACCACCGCGGAGTCCTACCGCGACGCCACTGTCGTCAGCAAACCGGAACGGGCGACGAAGCGCCGCGCCAAGCGGCCCTGACCTACTTAGGTGCCACCTTGGCACCTAAGTGGCTTGTGACGGTGCCAAGTGTGTGCCATTGTGGTGCCATGGATTTGACGCCGTATGTTGACCGGCTCGGCCGCGAGCTCATGACGCTGGTCGAGACCGGCGGTGACGACCCGCGGGTGCTGACCGAGCGGCTGGGCGCGTCGCTGGACTCGGCGATCCGGCTCGCGCTGCTGGACGCGCTGTCCGCGGCCGCGGACGAGATCACCCGCGACCTGGTGCCTGGCTCCGTCGAGGTCCGGTTGCGCGGGCGGGACCCGAACTTCGCCGTGACACCCCCGCCCGCCGACCAGCCGGTCGCGGACCCGGTCGAGCCCGCCGCCGCGCCGGAAATCGGTGGCACCGAGGAAGGCGCCACCGCCCGCATCAACCTGCGCCTGCCCGAACAGCTCAAGGCCGCGATCGAAGAGGCCGCGGGCCGGGAGGGCCGCTCGGCCAATGCCTGGCTGGTCCGGGTCGCCTCGGCCGCGCTGCGGCGGCCCACCGGCGACCAAACCCCCGAGCGGCCCGGCAAACGGGGCCCGCAGCGCTTTACCGGCTGGGCGCGCTAACCGTTTCACCACACGTCCCCACCAGCGGGGATGCCTTTCCGATTCACTTTTCAGAATTAACCTGAGGGGACAGCCATGCCTATTTTCGACACCCCGGACCCTATTTCCGTCACACTCGAACTCGGCGTCGGCGACGTGCGGATCACCGCGACCGACCGGACCGACACCGTTGTCGAGGTGCGCCCGAGCGACGACTCGGACGACTCCGACGTGCAGGCGGCCCGGCGGACCACCGTCGAGTTCGCCAACGGCACGCTGCTGGTGCGGACACCGAAGGCGCGGGCGCTCGACTTCTCCCGCAAGAGCAGGTCGGTGGCGGTGGCCATCGAACTGCCCACCGGCTCACGGGTGCACGGCGACGCCGTGATGGCGGACTTCCACTGCGTCGGCGCGCTGGGGGAGTGCGGGCTCAAGACCTCCGCCGGGCACATCCGCCTCGACCGGACCCGCTCCGCGCACGTGACCACCGGGGCGGGCAACCTCACCGTCGACCAAGCAGAGGGCGAGGTCGAGGCCACCACCGGCACCGGCCGCATTCGCCTCGGCGCCGTCGACGGCCCGGTGGTGGCCAAGAACTCCAACGGCCACACCGAGATCGGCACGGCCACCGGCGAGGTGCGGGTGCGCTCGGCCAACGGCGACATCTCCGTCGACCGCGCCATCGTGGGCGCCGACCTCAAGACCTCCAACGGCGGCATCCGGGTGGGCGAGGTGGTCTGCGGCGCGGTCGTGCTCAAGACCGGCACGGGCGACCTCGACGTCGGCGTCGCCGAGGGCACCGCGGCCTGGCTCGACCTGGACACCGGGCACGGGCGGGTGCGCAACTCGCTGGACGACACCGCCGCCGGTCCCGATGGGGCGGACGAGACCGTCGAAGTGCGCGCGCACACCTCGTTCGGCGACATCACGATCCGCCGTTCCTGACCGACTTCCCTGGGGTGACCATGTGGCAGAGCTTCCCATCGAGCCGACCCGGACATCACCGACCAGGCGGTGGAGGAACCGCTGCGGTACCTGAGCATCGCCCACACCGGCGTGCGGGCCGCGCTCGAAGACGTCGAACTGGGCGGGTGCCTGATCAAGGCGGGGGAGACAGTCACCGTCGCCATCCAGGCCGCCAACCGGGACCCGGAGAAGTTCCCCGACCCCGACACGCTCGACCTGCGCAGGCAGGCGGGCGGGCACCTCGCCTTCGGCCACGGCATCCACCAGTGCCTCGGCAGGCAACTGGCCCGCGTCGAGATGCGGATCGCGTTCCCGGCGCTGTTCACCCGGTTCCCGACGCTGCGCCTGGCCGTGCCACCGGAGGAGATCCCGGCGCGCGGTCCGCACTCGACCGTCCACGGCGTGGACCGGCTCCCGGTCACCTGGGACCGGGGGCAGTCCGACGCGGCTGAGCGTGGACCGCGAATACTGTGTCGGCG
This sequence comes from Actinokineospora iranica, assembly GCF_900101685.1. Taxonomy (GTDB): domain Bacteria; phylum Actinomycetota; class Actinomycetes; order Mycobacteriales; family Pseudonocardiaceae; genus Actinokineospora; species Actinokineospora iranica. The sequence goes on along the minus strand of NZ_FMZZ01000001.1, from coordinate 661,242 downwards.
CGGGCATGTGCGCGCTGACCGCCCCGGACATATTCGACCAAGACCCCGACGACGGCCGGGTCCTGCTGCTCGACGCCCGCCCGTCCGCCCACCGCCACGCGGCCGCCCGGCAGGCCGCCCAGCTGTGCCCGGCGGAGGCGATCGCCGTTCCGTGAGCCTGCTCAGACCGCGGGACCGGGAAGCGCGTGGCTCGCGTCCACGACGGAGTCGCGCTGCTCATCGCCCAGCAGGCAACGCGGAACCGATCGTTCCCTTACCGTCGCACCGGTTCGCTTATGCTCCCGCCGTCCCTCTTGATGCGGGTCGTGTCGTGGCCGGGGGCCTGTCTCACAGTTTGCCCGCGCGGAACTGGTCCAGGACTCGGCGTTCGCGCTTGGTGGGCCTGCCCGCGCCTCGGTCGCGGCGGGCGACGGGGGCGGCGGCCTCCGGGGGCGGGGCGGGGGTGCGGTCGATGAAGCACGCCGTGGCGTCGGCAGCGCCGACCCGCTTCTGGATCACCCGCACCACCTCGACCACCCGGGTCGTGTCGCCGACCCGGGCCCGCACCTCGTCGCCGGGGGAGACCGTCGTCGCGGGCTTGGCCGGGCGGTCGTTGACGCGCACGTGCCCGCCCCGGCAGGCCGCGGCCGCGTCCGGTCGGGTCTTGGTCAGCCGGACCGCCCACAGCCAGCGGTCCACACGGGTGGACTCCACAGCGCTCCATCATGGCCCGTCCCCGGCCGCCGCGCCTACCGGTTTGGCCGCGAACACCCACCGGTTGCTCGCCAGCGCGTCGCCGCGTTCCGGGCGTGGTCCTCGGCCGTGCAGGCGGGTGAAGTCGAACGGCGGGTGGCTCGCGGTGGACCAGCCGCGGGCGGCCAGGTCGCCGATGGAGTCGGGGCGCGGCTCCCCGTCGAACAACGCCAGCAGGTCGACGCCGATCTGCTCCTTGGCGCAGGTGTAGACCGGGTTGCCGCGGACTTCCGGCGATTCCCGCCAGAGTTTGACCTCGAACGCCAGCGTGCTCCCGCCCGCCGCCAGCCGGTCGACGGTGTCGACGAGCCGCCGCTCGGCGGCGCTGGGCAGGTAGAGCAGCAGGCCCTCGGCGAGCCAGACGCTCGGCGCGGTCGGGTCGAAACCGGCTTCGGTCAGCGCGTCCGCCCAGTCTTCGCGCAGGTCTGCCGCGATCGAGCGGCACGGAACAGCGGACAAGGCGCCCTGGGCGGCGAGCACCTTGTGCTTGAACGCCAGGACGTCCTCTTGGTCGATCTCGTAGACGACGCAACCCGGGGGCCAGTCCAGCCGGAACGCCCGCGCGTCGAGTCCGGCGCCGAGCAGGACGACCTGCTGGGCGCCCGCGCGGGCGGACCGGAGCAGGAAGTCGTCGAAAACCCGGGTGCGCAGCCCGAAGTAGCGGCCCAGCCGCCCCCACAGCGGGTTGGCGTCGCCGCCCGGGACGTCCGCCTGCCGCACCGGCCAGTCCGCACTGGCCCGCGCGGCGCGGACGAAATGCTCCGCGTATCCGTCGCACGCCAAGGCGTCGGGGCGGTGGGTCTCGATGGCCCGCGCCGCGGCGACCATGAGTGCGGTCAGGCCGACGCCCCCATCGACTCCGCCCCCGTCGACTCCGCCCCCGTCGGTGCCACCCACCCGTCCTCCCGTCCCGCGCGCAGGCCCGACCACGGGTCCGGGTGGTCGAGCGTGGTGATCCGTGCCCCGTACAGCACCGCCATGAACCGCAGGATCTCCGCGTCCGGCAGGTGCAGGCTGGCGGTGCAGTCGGCCAGCACGGTCACGTGATAGCCCTTCTGGAACGCCGTGCGCGCGGTGGAGTCGACGCAGACATCGGTGTAGAGGCCCGCGAAGACCAGTCGCGTGACGCCGCGTCGGCTCAGGTGCTGCTCGAATCCGGCGCTGAGGAAGGCGTCGAAGCACGCGAGTTTGGTGAAGACGTGCTCGCCCGGCGCCGGGGACACCCGGTGGAACCGCGCGCCCCACGAGCCCGCAAGGCATTTCGGCCGCTTGCCCAGCGCGCGGTTTCGGTCGCGCCAACTCGGTCCCTGGTGTTCGAGGTCGCCGATGAACCGGACGAACACGACCTCCGTGCCGTCGGCGCGCGCCAAGTCCACGGCGCGGGCGGCGTTGGCGGTCACGGTGTCCAGTGCCGCGTTCGCGCAGAAGTCGTTCTGCAGGTCGATGACCACCAGCGCGGCCCGCTCGGGCACTAGTCCGCCACCAGCGTGGGCGCGGCCTGGTCACTCGCGTGGCCCGTGGTTTCCCGGTCGAGCGCGGTTTCCCGGTCGAGCGCGTCGAGGAGCGCGCCCACCACCTCGGTCGTGCTGTGGCGCCCGCCCAAGTCCCGGGTGTGCACGCCCTGGGCCTTGAGGGCGTCGAGGGCGCGTTCCATCGCCTGCTCCGCGCCCGCGCAGCCCGCGTGCCGCTCCGCGATGGCCGCCGCGGCCCGCACGGTCGCGACCGGGTTGACGAGGTCCTTGCCCGCCAGGTCGTCGGCGGACCCGTGCACGGTCTGGTACTCGGTCAGCCGGTCGACGTCCGGGTGCAGGTGGACGTTCTCCGTGAAGCGGTTCTCCTGCCGGTCGGAGGCGAACCGGTCGAGCAGGACCGGGTGCATGACGTCGGCCCACTCGTTGCCGCCGATGATCACCGTGCGGGGTGCGAGGCCGTGCTCGATCAGGTTGCGGTTCACCGTGTCCGGCTGGAACAGCCCGATGTCGACCCCGTGGCGCGCGGCGATGTCCCGGACCCAGTCGCCGAGGGCGCCGTCGAGCAGGTGGAACTTGTAGGCCATGAGGATCTGGTCGGCGCCGCCGTCCGGCCACTGCCGCCGCGCCCGGCGCAGGGCGAACGCGATGACCTTCTCGGTGATCTCCTTGCTGAACGTCATCGTTCGGGTCACCGCATCGGGTGAGTGGGTGTTCTCGCCCGTGTAGAAGCCCTGTGCCTCGTCGCGGATCAGCAATAGCGTTCCGGTCCGGGACCGCACGAGGTCGACTTTCACCGCCTGCATCCGCTGCCGAACCAGGTACAGCGACTGCGCGTTCATCGCCGTGCGGAAGATCGCCGGAACGCCGAGCGCGGCCTGCGCCCGGCAGAACCGCTCGTAGTGTTCGGCGTCCTGCTGTGTGCGCTGCCGAATCCGCTCTGCCCCGCGTTCGGCCAAGAGGGAGAAATAGGAGTGATAAACCCGCGGTGAACGCGTGATGGTGAACCTGGTCGAATACAGGTGGCCGAGCCTGGTGAGCGTCCTCTCGAATACCGCGGCGAGTTCCGCTCCCGTTCCCCGGCCGACGGCAAGCCCGATGTCCATCGTGCTCCTTTCGGCGATTCCGGTCAGGCTGGCTGCTTTCCGACCAGGAGGTCGCCCGGGATGTCCGCCCCGTCGGGGCTGTAGTAGTCTTTGATGCCGGAAACCCAGGTCGCGACCGTGATCCGATCCGCGTCGTCGGGACCGAAGGCGTCGAAGAGCGTGTTGATGTTGTCGGTTTCGAATCCGATGGCCGTCATGAGCGCGGTGAAGACAGGCCGCTCGATCAGCCCGTCGCCATCCGGGTCGCCCAGTGCGGCGAGCGCGTCGGCGAACTCGCCGACGGTCTCGCCGAACCGCTCCGGCGACAAGACGCACGCGATGAACTCGTCGTAGTCGATCTCCTCGTCCTGGTTCGAGTCCAGTTCGGCGGCCAATGTCGCCCAGTACTTTCGGAAAGCGGCGATCATCGCGCTCTTCGCCGCGGCGTCGGAATCGGCCGCGGCGTCGATGACCCGCTCGGCCATGAGCTCGAAATCGCCTGCCGTCAACCGGCCGGAGCCGTCGGCGTCGAATAGGGAGAAGATGAGGGTGGCTCGATCGAATGCTTCGTTCCGCATGGGGGTCACCTTTCGCCGAGTTGAAACTCGCGACTGAGGTGACTATGCCAGAAAAGAGTGACTTCGTGCCCTAATGGATCAATGGTCACCGGAAAGGGTGAACCTCCGGGGGCGCGGGCAAGGCCTGCGGCGCGACGGCGGCGGTGTGGTCAGGCGAGGGGCCGCCTGGCCACACCGCCGCGGGAGCGGTCAACAGCCGCAGCCACAACCGCCCGCGCAGGAGGAGCCACAGCTGCATCCACCGTATCCGTTCATGGCGAATCCTTTCGTTGGCGCTTTTGCTCAACTTTTAGCAGGTTCGCCGCCGTTCGGGGTACCGCCACCTGGTCGAGTGGCGGCAGGCGTGGCCGTTTTTTGTGATGCGCGTAAGCATTCGCCCCGGGGCGGCGCGATGCGCGTCAGCCCAGCGGCACCGGCGGCCCGGCCCAGGCGCGTGCCTCCGCGTTGGGCACGACGCGACCGGGGCGGGCGGGCTCGGCCGGTCAGGAGAACCGGGCGACGAAACGCTTCTGCCACGGCGTTTCGCAGGCGCGCTGGGAGTAGTTCGCGCGCACGTAGCCGACCGCGTCGTCGTTGGGCACGCCGTCGAGCACCGCGAGGCAGGCCAGCGCGGTGCCGGTGCGGCCGAATCCGCCGCCGCAGGCGATTTCCACGCGCTCGGTTTCGGCGCGCCGCCGCAATTCGCGCAGCGCGGCGGCGAAAGCCGGGCGGTCGCTCGGCAGCCAGAAGTCGGGCCAGCGCACCCAGCGGCTCTCCCAGTCCACCTGCGGCGGCTGCTTGCCCCGCAGGTAGAGCGCGAACTCGGGCTTCGGGCCCTCCGGAAGCGGATTCCGCAAGCCGCGCCCGCGGACGAGCCGCCCGGACGGCAGGCGCAAGACCCCCGCCGCGGCGGGCTCCCAGGTGGTGTTCATCGGTTGAAGCTATCCTTTTGGCTCTTCTGGCCCCGGCAAAGCATCCGGGTGATGATCAGGGGAAGTGATTGCGGCCGCGGACCATGCGCTCCTAGGTTCTAGCCGGGCCGGCCGTTGACGCGAATATCTTTCGCGCAATGGGCGTCGGCCGCGGGGCGGGGGCCCGAGCGGCCGTGATGAGAGGGGGAACCAGCCATGAGCGAGCGTGCGCGGGAATCGCAGGCGCGGTGCGTGGGGGCGCGGGGGCGCCGACCGGATGAGGTGATCCGGTGAGCACCGCGGACTGGCCGAGGCAGGCGAGCGGGAGTGAGACCACCCGGCTGCTGTGCGGGGCAGCCTACCTCGACGAGGACTTCGCCGAGACGGTGGTGTTCCAACTGCTTGGCCGCCAGCTCGCGGCGGTGGCGACCTCGCCAGGGGTCGATGTGGGGCTCGTGCTCCGGCACAGCCTCACCGCGCTGCGCCTGCGCCGCAGGCAGCGGGCCGACCTGACGATCACGCTGGTCGCGTCGGCGCTGCTCGTGATCGGCAGTGTCTGGTTCGTCGCGCTCGGCCTGCTGGTCGCGGGCGTGCTGGTGTTCGTGCACCGCCGGTCCACCCGCAAACACGTCTTCGAGCGCTTCGCTCGGGCGCGTTTCGCCGTGGACCACGGCAAGCCCGACGACGCGGAGGACTGGACAGAAGACCGCCTCGCGGTGATCGAGGAGGCGCAGGCGGGCAATGTGACCGTGTTCAGCGGTTTCCGGCCGTTCGTGGGTTTCGGCGCTGCGCTGCGCGGCTGGTCGTTCGCCCTGCCCGTGCTGCCCGCGGAAGACCCGCTCGCCGGGAAGCCCCGGGGCGAGGTGCGGCCGTTCACCGCGGCTGAGCTGACCGGGCACGTGCGGGCCCGGCTCGCCGAAGCCGCTGCGCGCTCCGTGGACGCCGCCGTCCTCCCCAACAGCGCCGTCCTCCCCAACAGCGCCGTCCTCCCCAACAGCGCCGTCCTCCCCGACAACGTCCCGCTCACCGGGCTTCACCTGCAGGAGCGGGTGTTCGCCGACGGCGCCTCGCTCGGGGGGACCCCGCTGCTGCCGAGCCGGGACTACGTGCCCAGGCAGCACCTGGACGCGGAAGAGGTCGCCGCGCTCGCGGGCGAGCCGGACGGTGTGGCACGCCCTTGCCTGGCCGCGCATGTGCCGTGCTGGGGCGGGCTCGTCGTTGCCAGCACGTTCCTGCGGTTCTCCGCGCGGGGCGGCATGGTCTACGCCGAGTGCGACCGGGCGGTGCTCACCCCGCCGCGGCAGGCCCTGCTGATCGAGGACCGCGCGACCCTGGCGGGCGAGCCCGCCGATGTGCTCGCCGAGGTGCTGTCCGCGGTCGTCGCGGCGCCTGCCGCCCTGTTCACCGCGCCGTCCACCCTGGTCCGGTCGATGCGGCTGCGCGCCCGCTGCGCGGCCGCCCTGTTCCAGGAGGAACGGTCCGCCGCGGAGAACATGCGGCACGACTTCGGCGCGGCCTTCTCGGTGAGCGAGCACGCCGCGTCGGGGGAGTACGCCAACCAGTTCCAGCGTGACGACGTGGAGCGGTCGGTGAAGCTGGTGGAGCGCGTCACGCTGGAGGCGATGATCGAGTTCCTGGCCGAGCGCGGGGTGGACGTCACCGATCTGCGCAACCGCCAGACGACCATCCTCAACGAGGGCGTGATCCAGACCGGCGGCACCAGCACCGTCGGCGCGCTCGCGGTCGGCGCGCAGGCCACCGCCACCAGCGGACCGCAGGGCGGGTGATTCCACACAGGTTGGATGGCTGCGGCGTCGGAAGATCCTGTGGGGGCTGACAGTGGTCGCGCTGTCGGTGTCCAGCACCAACACCGAGGACCGGGCGGACGTCCAGGACTTGGCGGGCGGCATCTTCGACGGGTTCTTCTGGGAAGGCCGGAGATGACTGTGGTCGCGGATCAGGACTGCTCCCGAGAAGCACGCTTTTCTCCGGCGGCACATCGCGGAGACCTGGCGGGACGGTCCGGCGCCGTCGATCGAGATCGAGGAGTTCCGGCCCGCCTACGCCGTGGAGGGCTGCCGCCGCGACGGTTCGGTGTCGGGCGAGCACTCGATCCGCTGGTTCTTCGGCCGGATTCTGCTGCCGCTGCGCGACATCCTGCTGGACCACGCGCCCACTTCGGGTCTGCGCAAGAGCACAGTGGCCGGACCTGCCGACGGCGTGGCCGTCGGTTTCGCCGACGCCACCAAGGCCGAGCACCAGCGGTACCAGGTGGACCCGTGCTGGTTCGTGGGCGCGACGGCTCCACCGTGGTCCTGCACCTGCGCGCCTGGGAAGCCGAGCAGGCCGCCCGACTGCCGCCTGGCTGAGCCATCGGCGGCAGCCGGGCGGATGCCCTACACCCGTTGCGCCGGAAGGGGGTCCGGCGACGGCTGGTCCGGGGTCAGCCTGCCGGACCGGGCCAGCGCCCGGACCGAGGCGGCGCACAGCAGCCCGAGGCAGGCCAGGGCGACCCACGGCAGCCACGGCAGGCCCGCGGCGCGCGCCAGGTCGAGTGCCGTGCCGGTGAGCAGGTTCCCCAGCAGGATGCCGACGCCGACGATCGTGTTGTAGAGGCCGTAGTGCGTCGCGACGAGCCGGTCGCGGGCCAACGTGACGATCATGTCCAGCTCGAACGGGAACACCACGATCGTGCCCAGCGCCAGCAGCGCCGCGCTCAGGAGCAGCGCGGCCGCGGGCAGCACCGGCGAGTTCGGCGTGCTCGCGGCGGTGAGGGCGGGCGGTAAGAACGCCGCGCCCATCAGCGCCAAACCGGTGATCAGGCTCCGGGTCGGGCCGAGTCTGCAGGTGAACCAGGCGGTCACCTTCAGCTGCCCCGCGATCGCGAGCCCGCCGGACACGACGAACACCGCGGCGACCAGCACCGTCCCCGCGGTTTCCGCCCCGGCTATCCGGCGGGCTTCCAGCGGAAGCGCCAGATACACCTGGAACGACAGCACCGACGACCCGATCATCGCGGCCGCGAACAGCAGGAACGGGCGGTTGGCGAGCACGGACCGCCAGACCGCGGTCACCGGCTCCCGGTCCTCGGCCCGCCCGGCCTGCGCGCCGGGAAGCGCCCGGATCTGCAGCCCGGTCAGCACCGCGAACACCGCCGCCGCGACCAGGCACGTGAGCCGGAAGTCCACCGCGGTCAGCGCCAGCCCGACCACCGGCCCGAGCAGGACCCCGGCCTGGTAGAAGACGTTGAACAGGGCGAACGCCTCGACCCGCCGGGAGCCCGAATCATGCGCGAGGTAGGCCCGCACAGCCGGGTTGAACAGGGCCCCGGCGAACCCGGTCGCCGCCGAGGCGACCAGCAGCGCGGGCACCGCGTCGGCGACCCCGAGCAGCGCGAAACCCGCCGTGCGCAGCGCGCAGCCCGCCACGATGAGCGGCTTGTAGCCGATGCGGTCGGCGAGCGTGCCGCCGATGAGGAACATGCCCTGCTGCGAGAAGTTGCGGACGCCGAGGATCAGCCCGACCGTCCACCCCGCCAGCGCCAGGTCGCCGGACAGGTGCACGGCCAGGTACGGCATGAGCATGTAGAAGCCGAGATTGATGGTGAGCTGGTTGAGCAGCAGCAGCCGCGTCGGAGCGCCGAAAGACCGGTAGCCGGAGAGAATTCCGCTCATGCTCCAGCCCTCCCGGCCGGAGGGACGACGGCGGCGCACCGGGTCCAGCGGGTGACCACGCGGTCCCCGGGCCGGTCCAGGTGGTCCGGCTCGCTGGGCGGCGGTCCGTCGAGCAGGCCGTGCGCGACGCAGAACTCGTCGTTGTAGACCGTGTCGAAGTACCGGTGCGGGCCGTCGGGGAACACCGCGGCGATCCGGGTGTGCGGGTCCGCGGTCCTGGCCACCCACCCGGCGACCAGGGCCACCGCCCCGACACTCCACCCTCCGCTGGCGTGGTGGGACGCAGCCAGCGTCCGGCACGCCCACACGGCCTCGGCCGGGGCGACCCAGTGCACCTCGTCGAAGGCGGCGTGGTCGACGTTGCGCGGGTGGATGCTCGACCCGAGCCCGCGCATGAGCCGCGCGCCCGCGGGCTGCCCGAAGATGGTCGAGCCGATCGTGTCCACGCCGACGAGCCGCAGATCCGGGAAGTACTCCCGCAGCGCCCGCGCGATCCCCGCGGAGTGCCCGCCGGTGCCCACCGAGCACACGAGCACGTCGATCCGCCCAAGCTGCGACACCAGCTCCGCGGCCAACGGCGCGTACGCCGCCACGTTGTCCGGGTTGTGGTACTGGTCGGGGCAGTACGCGCCGGGGTTCGCGGCCATGATCGACCGCACCCGCGCGCGCCGGGCCTCCTGCCAGCCGCCCACCGCGTGCGGCTCGGTCACCACCTCGACCTTCGCGCCGTACGCGCGCAGCATCCGGTGCAGGATCGGCTCCAGGCCCGGGTCGGTCACCAGGGTGACCGGGTGGCCGTGGACGATGCCCGCCAGGGCCAGACCGAGGCCAAGCGTGCCGCTGGTCGACTCCACGACCATCGCACCCGGCCGCAGCTCCCCCCGGGCGCGCGCCTGGGCGACCATGTGCAGGGCAGGCCGGTCTTTCATCCCGCCGCCCGGATTGAACGCCTCAAGCTTGGCCCAGAATCCCCGTCCGGGCGGGGACAGCGGCCGGTCCACCCAGAGCACCGGGGTGTTGCCCACGGCGTTCGCCGGGGTTCGGCAGGTCGCGGCGGCGGGGAGCACCGGCACGGGCCCGCCCAGGAATGGGGGAACGATTGTGGTCATCGATATCTCGATTCCGAGGTTCTCCGCCCGGACGCTCGGGCGGATGCGGACGTGACAGGCCGCTCGGCATCGTCCGGGACGCGGGTCGCGCGCCGGTCGAATGCCGTGGCTCTGTCAGCTCCGCGCTATTGAGATCTCGATCAGTAAGTCACGCCCCGAGACGACCGTCGCGGGGCCGACGCGCGCGGACGGCTTTGGCCGGGCCACCGGGTGGCTCGCGGTGGCGGGCAGGGCAGCCGCGGGGAGGTCCGCGCCCGGATCACTGGTCTGCGGACCGCGGGGAGCGGCGCGCACGGAGTCGGCCGCCGGGTGGTGCTCGTCGTGCCCGGAGGCCCCGCAGTCGTGGTGCTGGCCCACCTGGGCCGCGGCGGGATGCGCGCCGGGGACGCCGTCTCCGATCGGGCAGCAGGCCATCAGCAGGGCGATCGCCACCGCGACGAAGACACGGGTGAGCGCCATCCGCCGCCGGTGCCCGCTAGCCGCTGATGCCCCCACTCGGCCAAACGTACCAGTGGACGATCGGCATCGGGTCCGACGTGTCGCGCGCCTCAGTGGACACGGCGAAGGCGCCGGGGAACAGGCCAAGCGGTCTGTTCCCCGGCGCCCGCATTCGGTGGAATCAGCAGACCACGGTTCGGTCGTAGCGGCCGCCGTTGGTCTGGAACAGCCAGCCGGTGCCGTGGCCCATGGTCTTGCACCCGCTGTCGGACCAGTACTTCACGATCACCTTGACCCGCATGGTCTTGCCGCAGAAGTTGCGGAGGTGGACCCGGACCCCGCCCTCGGGCTTGTTGGTCACGCTGGTGCGCTCGACGCACGCGGGCGCCGTGCCGCCCGCCGCCGCGACGACCGACTCCGCCGCCGTGGCCGACGCGGTCCCGCCCCCGAACAGCAGCCCCCCGGTCACCGCGATCGCGGACAGTGCGACAGCGGCGTGCCGCTTCATGAACTCCATCGAATCTCCCCTTGTTTTCCCGAACTCCCGGGCCTTTCCGCCCGAGGGCAACGGTAGGGACCCGGCGTGATCCCGGTGACGGTCGTTCGACCCACATTTCCCCGTTCCCCGTTTGTGGGTCGAACGACCGTCACGGCGCGTCGCGCGGTCGCCTTACCGTTTCCGGTGCCGGTCCCGGCTGGGGGATATCCGCCGCGGACACGGAACCGTTCTGTCCACAGGGGAATCTGGAGTGCGCATGAACCGACTGACCGGCGGGCTCACGCTCGCCTTCCTGACCGCCATCACCATCGGAGCCGCCCCCGCCGCGGCCCAGCCCGCCGCTGCCGACGGCGATCTCGGCGCCGCCGCGACGCCGACGTGCACGGTGAAGTGGGACTACCAGCCCGCGCTCGCCAACCGGTCCAAGAACTGCGTTCTGGGCGTGGGGAACTACGGGCCCGCCGTCCGGGCGCTGCAAGAGTCGCTGCGGTACTGCTATGGCCAGAAGATCGCCATCGACGGCGACTTCGGCCGTGGGACGAGGTCCGCGCTGATCACGGTGCAGCGCCGGGTCAAGGTCACCGCGGACGGGGTCTACGGGCCGAACACCAACAAGAAGATGAAGTGGTACACCGTCACCGGCTGCCGCTACAACCCTTCTGGCGACTGAGCCACAGCCGCGCAGCACGAGAAGGCCGGCCCCGGTTCGTCACTGGACCGGGGCCTCGCTGCCGCCACTCGGCTGCACCACCGGGTGCGGCGCGCGGCCGCGGTGGATGGCGGTGACGATGTCGAACGCCCAGTCGGCGGGGCGCTGGTCGTCCAGGAGGGCGCGGAGACCGTCGGCGTGGGCGCGCCGTTGGTGCGGGGTGAGGCTCAGGGCTTGGTGCAGGACGTCGACGAGGTCGGTGGGGGAGTGGGGATCGGTCAGCAGGGCGGCTGGGCCGAGCTGGGTGGCCGCGCCGGTGTGCCGGGACAGGATCAGGACGCCGGGTGAGTCCACGGCGGCCTGCGCGGCGATGAACTCCTTGGCCGTCAGGTTCATCCCGTCTTGCAGGGAGGTCACCCAGAAGACGTCGGCGGCGAGGTAGTGGTCGACCACCTCGGCGAAGGGCAGGCTGTGCGGCAGGTATTCGACGGGGTGCCAGTCGGCGGTGCGCCAGGCGTCGTTGACCTCGGTGACGCGGCGTTCCAGGGTTCGCCGGGTCGTGTCGTGGGCGGTGATTCCTGGCTCCGGCGGCGGGCACACCAGGCGGAACCGCAACCGTCCGCGTAGGCGGGGGCATCGGGTGAGCAGGGCGTCCACGGCGTCGACCTTCCGCACCGGGGCTTTGACGTAGTCCAGGCGCTCGACGGCGAGCATCAGCGGTGAATCCGGCGGCCGGACGGGCGGTTTCCCGGCGCGGGCCAGGGTTTCGACGGCCGTGCGGTCCACCCCCAGCGGGTGGACGCCGACGCGCGGCTGCCGGGCGGCGCCGGAGAGCGTCCGGCGGAAGTGCTCGGCGAAGGCCGGGGCGTGGAATCCCGCCCAGTCAAGGCATTCCAGGGATGCGCGGATCTCGGCGGCGACGGGCAGCGCGGCGAAGACTTCCGGCGGCGGGAAAGGGGTGTGGTGGAACAGGCCGATCCGCAGGCCGATCCGAGCCTGGCGCAGCAGGCCCGGGGTGAGCCAGAGGTTGTAGTCGTGCAGCCAGACGGTCGCCTCCGGCGCGGCCAGGGCGTTGATGTGGTCGGCGAACCGGGCGTTCGTCCTGCGGTAGTGCGCCCATGCCGCCGGGTCGAACCGCAGTCGCCGAGGCTGGGACATCAGCACCGGCCACAGGATCTCCTTGCAGGCCCGGTGGAAGTACCCGGCCCACTCGGCGCGGCTCATCGGCAGGAACGACAGCGGCATCCCGGTGTCGTGTTCGTCCAGGCGGGCGGTCGACGCCGCGGACCCGAGGACCGCGGCGGCGGCCCAGACGGCTTTCGGGTTCTCGGTGAACACCGCGCGCAGGGTCGGCAAGATCCATTGGGGCTTGCGGGGGGCTGCCATCCGTCCGGGGTCCAGTCCACCGGCGGGCGGTGGTACCCGATCACAAGCGGGTGGTCGGCGGCCACCCAGCCCAACTCCCGCAGGGTGCGGAGAATGCCCGCCGCGCCGGGCTCGGCGGGCCGGTGGACCGCCGCGTCCTCGGGCGCCGCGGCGAGCAGGGCGGGCTCGGCGTGGTTCCATGCGCCCCCTCCCGGTAAAAGATCTTCGGAGCCTAATGCTTCCCGCTGCCCGCGACCAGGTGTCCCTCGTCGGTGCTCCGGAAAGCCCCGACCGGGGTATTGACCGTGCTCAGTTGGTGAACTACGCAGGATTTGCAGGGATATGTTCGCGATGACAGAGGTGAGTTTATGACCAGCACGAGTGCGGTCGAGACGTCGGCGGGAACCGATACCTCCACTGTGACGATCCAGAACAATCTCGCCGAAGATCTGCAACTCCGGCCTTACGGAAGCCCGTACTTCGCGGGCACGGAGGGGACGGCTTACAAGATCTTGGAGAAGGAGTCGCCCGGGTTCGACCGGAAGAAGGGTGCGCTGCTGGCGAACAAAAGCATGAAGATCGAGGTGTATGTCAAGTCGCTCAGCTACCTGCTGGTCGACTTCCGGCCCTTCTCCGCGGGAAGTGACTGGCGCGAGAACCAAGCCGCCCATATGCACTTCGACTATTCCGGCGGAAAGGGTGTTCTCTACGACTTCACCTACCAGTACCAGTCGCCGATCGCGTCGAAGCTGATGGTGGGCGGCAAGGAGATCCCGTCCGGCTCCCGGCACACCCTCGACCTCACCAAGCCCCAGACGGTGTCGTACACGATCGGCAAGCGCGAAGACAAGCCGAAGCCGGACAAAAAGATCATAGCCGTGTCCTACGGCCACGTCAGCACGTGGCAAAGCTCGTGGTCGAACAAGAAGGGCAAGGAGGTTCAGGGGAAAATCACGACCTGGCGGTTCACCCTCCAGCCGGAGGAGTTCGACATCAAGAACTGGCAACTCGACTTCGACATTCCCAAGGGCGCGTTCATCGAGCAGTCCCCGGCCGAGGAAACCGAGAAGGAGATCGATAAAGGCGTGCATGTCACGCTCAAGAGCAAGGTCGGCGAAATCCTGCTCAAGGGCAAGACCCGGGACATCGACGTTCAGGTCTACTACACCCAGGACCTGGGGAACGCGAACGACCCCGCGACCATCAAGAACCTGATCGGCCTGGGCTGGATGTAGCCCTCGCGTCGAGTGGCCCGCGTTCGAGCAGGCCGCTGACCGCCTTGTAATGCCGCGCCACCCCGAATCGACATGGTTGCTGACCAAGTGATCGGACTGGGGGACGCATGAAGTGGCGGATCGCGCTGGCCGGGGGCCTGTTGGCGCTCGGCGGCTGCACGGCGGCGGTGTCGGGCTCCGCCGTGCCGGACGAGGCGGCGAGCGCTGTGGCGCGGCGGGTGAGCGGGCCGGACGGCGGGCTGGGCGATCTGCGCTCGGTCGACCTGTGCAGCCTGATCGACGGGGCGGCGCTGCGCGAGCATGTCCGCCACAGCAGCGTGAAATCCGCGTCGATGGACTTCTGCGTGCTGTTCGCCCGGGTGGCGGGGACCGAGGTGCGGGTGGTGGCGGCGCTGGAGGGGCCGGAGCCGGACATCATCAGCCGCGACCTGACGCGCCGGGACTGGCTGCCCGGCGCGCTGCGGGTGCGCGAGCCGCACGACGACATCTGGGGCGGGTGCGAGACGGCGATGGTGTTCGCCGACCACGCCGGGGTGCTGACGTTCGGGGCGCAGACCGAGCCGGACGAGGCAGGCGAGCCCCTCGGTCGACCAGGACACGCTCTGCGACCTCGCCGACGCGGCGCTCAAGGCCGCCGCCGGGATCATTGTCGCGGACAAGGTCAAGCGCGTCGACTACGCCGACAACTCGCTCGCGCACATCGACCCGTGCCAAGTGATGACCGACCAGCAGGCGAGGGAAGCGACGCCTGCCGCGTACGGGACGTATCGGGGCCAACCGGCCAAGCACCGCTGCGCCTGGGGTGACATCGAGGTCGCCATGGAAATCAGCGACTGGCCGCTGCCCGAGGACTACACCCCGGAGACCATCGCGGGCCGAGAGGCGTTCGTGTCCGGCTGGCACGACGAGGTGTCCGACCACTGCGAGGTCGTCACCGCGCATGTCGAGAAGCAGCCAGGCACCCGGGAGACCGCGTCGGTCTACGTGATCGCCGACCTCGACGACGCCGACCCGTGCGAGTCGGCCAAGGCGATCGCCGCGATCGTGTTCCCGCAGCTGCCCAAGGCTCCGTGACGGCTCCCGTTCGGCCGACTGCTTAGCCCTCGGGCACATCGGCGCTTAAGGCCGCTGTGGCTCCATCAGGGCGCCGCATCGCCCGAGCGAGGAGCCGACCGTGGTCACGACCGAAGCCAGGACCAGCCGCTGGGTCGTGCTGGTCCTGATGGGCCTCGCGCTGTGCGTGGTCGTTCTGAACAACTCCGCCCTCAACGTGGCCATTCCCGCGATGATGCGCGGCCTCGGCGCCGACCTGGCCGAGGTGCAGTGGATCGTCGACAGCTACTCCGTCGCGTTCGCCGGGCTGCTGATCGTGGCCGGTGTCTGGTCCGACCGGTGGGGCCGCAAGCGGCTGACGCTGGGCGGGCTGGTGGCGTTCGCGGTGGCGTCGCTGGTCGCGGCGATGGCGACGCAGGCCTGGCAGCTGATCGCGGTGCGCGCGGCGCTCGGCGTCGCAGCGGCGTTCGTGATGCCCGGGACGCTGTCGATCCTGCTGCACGCCTTCGACCGGAGCGAGCGCGCCACGGCGATCGCGGTGTGGAGCGCGATCGCCGCGCTGGGCGTCGCGATCGGGCCGGTCCTCGGCGGTCTCGTCGTGGACGACATCGGGTGGGCCGCGGTGTTCCTGCTGAACGTGCCGCTGGTGGCCGCGGTCGTGGTCGCCAGCGTGTTCTTCGTGCGGGAGTCCGCGGACCCGGCGGCGCGGCCGACCGACCCGGTGGGGGCGGTGCTGTCGGTGCTGGCCATCGGCGGCCTCGTCTACACGGTGATCGAGTTCGGCGCGGACGGCCGGGTCAGCTTCCCGGTCGCGATCGGCGCGGTGGTGACCGCGGCCGCCTGCGTCGCGTTCACCCGGCGGCTGCGCACCGCGCCCTACCCGCTCATCGAGCTGTCCCTGCTCGGCGACCGGCGGTTCGCCGGGTCCGCGCTGGGGAACATGCTGATGTTCTTCGGGCTCGCGGGCTCGCTGTTCGTCCTCACCCAGCGGCTGCAGGTCCAGTTGGCGATGAGCCCGTTCCAGGCGGGCCTGGCGATCGGGCCGGTCGCGCTGACGGTGCTGGTCGGCACGGCGCTCTCGCCGCGGCTGCGCGGGCTGCTCGGGGTCGCGGCCACGGTCGCCGCGGGCATGGCGCTGTCGGCCACCGGCATCGCCGTGCTCGGCTTCTTCGGCCACGACTACCCGACGATCGTGGTGGGGCTCACCGCGGTCGGCATCGGCTTCGGGGTGGCCAGCCCGGTCGCCACCGACGTGCTGGTGTCGAGCCTGTCCGACGACCGGGCCTGCTCCGGCTCCGCGGTCAACGACACCATGCAGGAACTGGGCTGGGCGCTCGGCGTCGCCGTGGTGGGCGCGATGCTCAACCGGCTCGTCACCGACCTCGGCGACCGCGCGGCCTTCGACCACGCCGCCGCGGTCTCGCTCGGGGTGGCCGCGACGGTGACCCTCGTCGGTGCCGCGTTGGCCGCCCGCCTGCTCCCGCGACGGCTGGAAAGCGCGCCCTAAGCCGCGCATCAGCCGTTCGGACGACGCTGAAGCGCGCCAGCCGGGGACACAAAGGAGCGGGACATGCAGTGGGACGACATCTACGTCGCGGGACTCGGCGTGTATCTGCCGCCACCCGCCACCGCGGCGGACGCCGTCGCCGCCGGTGCGTATGACGCCGAGGAGCTGGCGGCCAACGGCATCACGTCCGTGCTGGTCGAGCCGGAGCTGTCCGGGCCGGAGATGGCGGTGCTGGCCGCCCGCGACGCGATCACCCACTCCGCGGTGAACGCCGCCGACATCCGCCTGGTCTTCCACTCCAGCCTCTGGTACCAGGGCGTCGACATGTGGCCCGCCGCGTCCTACGTCGCCCGCCACGCCGTCGGCGACCGGGTGGTCGCCTTCGACCTGCAACAGCAGTGCAACGCCGCGGTCAGCGGCATGGACCTGGCCGCGTCCCGGCTGGTCTTCGAGCGGGGCGGCGCGGCGCTGCTGACCACCGGCGACCGGTTCTGCCTGCCCGGGGTGGACCGCTGGCGCACCGAGCGCGGCCTGCCCTACGGCGACGGCGGCACCGCGATGCTGCTGTCCACCGACGGCGGCTTCGCCAAGCTGCTGTCGACATCGACGGTGGCAGACAACGGACTGGAGCAGGTGCTGCGCGGCGAGCGGTTCCACGACGCCCCGCGGCCCGGCCCGCTCGACCTCACCAGCCGGATCAGCCATCACTTCGCCAACCACGGGGGGATGCGCGCGGCCACGACCCGCTTGGCCGAGGCGGTGAAGGGCGCCATCGCGGGCGCCCTGGCCGAGGCGAAGACCGACTTCGCCGACCTCGCCGCCGCCGTCATCCCGGCCGCGGGCCGCGCCAAGCTCGACTGGCAGCTCAGCCAGCTTGTCGGCCTGCGCGAGGACCAGACCACCTGGTCGTTCGCCCGCACTCACGGACACCTCGGCGCGGGCGACCAGTTCGCCGGACTGCGGCACCTGATCGCCGCGGGCGTGGTCACGCCGGGCGACCGGGTCCTGATGGTCGGCAGCGGTGCGGGCCTGACCGCGACCAGCGCCGTGTTCGAGATCCTCGACGGCCTGCCGGAGCCGACCGAGCGGACGTGGCCGCAATGAGGACGGCCACGGGAACGATGACCGCCGGAAAGCCGCTCGCCGAGCCGACGACGACGGTCGCGAAGGCGACGGCCGCCGAGACGGTCGCGGTGGAGACGACGGGCGCGCGGACTGTGGGCGCCGCGACGGCAGGTGCGGAAGCGTCGGGCGCGGCGACGGCGGCGCTGCCGCGGACCGCGGGCGGGGTCGCCGGGATTCTGGACTACGCTGCGCGGCGCGCCCCGGACGCCTCCGCGGTCCGCGACGCGACTGGGGCGTGGACCTACGCCGACCTGCGCAGCGCGGCCCGGGCCGTGGCGCGCTCGCTGGCAGCGGCCGGGGTGCGGCCCGGCGACCGGGTGGCGCTGTGCTCGCGGAACCGGCGCGAGCTTGCCGCGGTGGTGTTCGGCGTGCTGCGCGCGGGCGCGGTGCTGGTGCCGCTGAGCCCGCACCTGCCGCCCGCCGCGCTGGCCGCCGTGGTCGCCGACGCCGAGCCCGCCGCGCTGGTCGCGCCCGCCGCCGCGCGGCCGGACGTGCTGTGCCCGGTGCTGTCGCTGGAAGAAGCGGTCGCGGGCGACGGGCCGGACGCGCCTGCCGAGATCGCGGGCGCGGACACCGCCATGCTGATCTACACCTCGGGCAGCACCGCGGCGCCCAAGGGCGTGGTGTGCCCGCACTCGGCGGTGGAGTTCGCCGCGGCCGCCATTGCCGCTCGACTGTCCTATCGGGACACAGATGTGGTGCTGGTCGGCTCGCCGATGTCCTTCGACTACGGCCTCTACCAGGTGTTGCTGGCCGCGCTGGCGGGCGCGGAACTCGTGCTCGCCGACGCCGACGACCCCATCGGGATGCTCAAGACACTGCGCGAGACGCGGGCCACCGTCCTGCCGACCGTCCCGTCGACCGCGCGGATGCTGGCGAAGCTGGCCCGCCGCGGCGCGGTTCCCCACCACGTGCGGATGTTCACCAACACCGGGGCAGCGCTGACCGCGGCCGACATCGCCGAGTTGCGCGCGGTGTTTCCCCACGCGGCGATCGTGGCCATGTACGGGATCACCGAGTGCAAGCGGGTCACCATCGCCGAGCCGGACATCGACCGGCGCAAGCCCGGCTCGGTCGGCACCGCGCTGCCCGGCACCGAGATCCGCGTCCTCGGCGACGACGGCGAACCCGTTGCGGCGGGCGAGGTCGGCGAGATCACCGTGCTCGGCCCGCACGTGATGGCGGGCTACCGGGGCGCGCCCGAGCTCACCGCGCAGCGCTACGACACCGACCCCGCCACCGGCGCGCGCAGGCTGCGGACCGGCGACTACGGCCACCTCGACGCCGACGGCCACCTCTACTTCCACGGCCGCCGCGACGACCAGTTCAAGCGCCGCGGCGTGCGGGCCAGCCTGGTCGAGGTCGAGGCGGCCGCCGCGCGGGTCGATGGCGTCACCGCCGCGGCCGCGCTGCCCCCGGAGGGGGAGTGGGACCTGGACCTGGTCGTGGTGTCCGACCGCGACGGCGACGCCGTCCTGGCCGACCTGGCGGCCCTGCTGGAACCGGCGAAGGTGCCTGCGCGGTGCCACCGGATCGACGAGTTTCCCTTGACGGCCAATGGAAAAACCGACAAGAAGCGGCTGCGCGCGCTGCTGCGGACGGGGAGCCCCCAGTGATCGACGCCGAGCGGGCGGCCGCGCTCATCGCGGACTACGGAAGCCCGATGTACGTCTACGACCTCGACCGGGTGCGGCGGGCGCTGTCCGACCTGCGCGACACGGTGCCCGCGGGCGCGACGGTGCTGTACTCGCTGAAGGCGAACCCGCACATCGACCTGGTCCGGACGCTGCTGGCGGGCGGGTGCCAGGCGGAGGTGTCCTCGTCCGGCGAACTCGCGACCGCGCTGGCCGCTGGCGCCGACCCGGCGGAGATGTTCTACACCGGGCCGGGAAAGACCGCGGTCGAGGTGCGGACGGCGATCGCCGCGGGCGTCGGGACGTTCAGCGTCGAGTCGCTGGTCGACCTGGAGCGGGTCGCCGAGGCGGCCCGGTCGCTGGGGCGGGTGGTCGACTGCGCGCTGCGGGTCAACGGGGCCGACGCGCCCGGCGGCGCCGGGATGCGGATGACCGGCGAGGCCTCGCAGTTCGGCGCCGACGTCGAGGTGCTGCTGTCGCTGCGGGACGCGCTGCGCGCGGTTTCCGGGGTGCGGCTGGCCGGATTCCACTTCTTCCCGCTGACCAACGCCTACGACGAGCACAGCCTCGTCGCCGAGATGCGCGGGTCGATCGCCACGGCGGCGACGCTGGCCGAGGCGCTGGGCATCGAGGTGCGCGTGCTCGACCTGGGCGGCGGTTTCGGCTGCCCGTTCGCCAAGGAGGGCGAGCGGCCCCGGTATCCGGGGCTGCGGGAGCCGGTGACGGCGGCGCTGGACGAGCGCTTCCCCGCGTGGCGCTCCGGCGGGACCCGGGTGTTCTTCGAGAGCGGGCGGCACCTGGTGGGCGACAGCGGGACTCTGCTGTGCACGGTCAGCGACGTCAAGGACAGCCGGGGGAGCCGGTTCGCCGTCCTGGACACCGGGATCAACCACCTCGGCGGGCTGTCCGGCATCGGGCGGCTGCTGCCGCTTTCCGCGACCGCCCTGCCGTTCCCCGCCGGTGGCGGCGATGACTCGCCCGCGGTGAAGACCCGGCTGGTGGGGCCGCTGTGCACACCCGCGGACACGCTCGGGCGGGGCGCCGCCGACGTGCCGCCGGTCCGGGTGGGACAGACGCTGGCGATCCCCAACGTGGGCGCCTATGGGGCCACCGCCAGCCTGATCGGGTTCCTCAGCAGGCCGGGGGCGGCCGAGGTCGTCGTCAGCGGCGGGTCGGTCGTGTCCGCCTCTCGGCTGTGTCTGGTTCGGGAACCGATCGCGAAGCCTGTGAAGTCTGTGGAGCCTGGGAAGTCAGTGGAAGCTGTGGAGTCTGTGGAGGCTGCGATGGAGACCGCTGTGTGGGATGAACGGTTCGCGGCTGTGCTGACCGAGGCGCTGCCGCGGCTGTCGCCGGTGCGCGCCGACGCCAGCCTGCGCGCGGCCGGGCTGGACTCGCTGGCCCTGGTGGACCTGTTGGTGCGCCTGGAAGAGGCCTACGACGTGACGATCTCCGACGACGACCTGAGCCAGGAGGCGTTCGCCACCCCCGCGTCCCTGTGGGGCGTCGTGTCGGCCGCCCTCGCCCGCTGAGCCGCCGAGCCGGGTTGGCCGCACGGCGCTGTGCGGCCGGTCCGGCCCGCGTCCCTAGGACACCGCCACGTCGGCCATGGGCCGGTCCAGGGCCGGGTCGGCGGACAGGACCGCCTGGTGGAGTTGCTGGATCGGCCTGCACGGCTCGACCCCCAGCTCGTCGCGCAGCCGCCGCCGCAGCCTGCGGAAGCAGTTGAGCGCGTCGGCCTGGCGTTCCGACCGGTAGAAGGCCAGCATGAGCTGCCGGTAGAACGTCTCCCGCAGCGGGTAGTCGTGGACGAGGCGGATCAGCTCGGCGATGACGGCCCGGTGCCTGCCCAGCAGCAGATCGATCTCCAGCCGCAGTTCCAGCGCCGCCACGTACTCCTCGTCCAGGCAGGTGGCGTACACGCCGAGCATCGGGCCCTCGGTGAGACCAGCGATCGCCGGGCCGCGCCAGAGCCCGAGAGCCTGGCGGACGGCGTGGTCCGCGGTGCGCAGGTCGCCGCTGTCCAGCAGCGTCCGCGCCTGGGTGAGCAGGGCGTCGAACTCGTGCTGGTCGAGTTCGGCCCCGCCGAGCCGCAGCAGATAGCCCGGACCCTCGGTCACGATCGTGGCCTGGCGGTCCGGGGCGGTGCTCTCGGACAGGCGGTGGCGCAGCTGCGCCATGTAGACGTGCAGCGCGCCGCGGACCTTGGCAGGCGGCTGGTCGCCCCAGATCTCGGTGATCAGACTCTGGGTGGACACCACCTCGTCCACCCGCGACAGCAGCGCGGCGAGCAAGATTCGCTTCTTGCTCGCACTGGGTAAGAGAGAACTTCTCGTTCCGTTCACGCAGACGTCCACCACCGAAAGTGGACCCAGAACCTCGAACCGCACGCATACCCCCTGTGTGGCGTCCTGTGGTTGTTGTCGGCTATTTATCCTTACACGACTCGGCCGGTCGGCGAATGGTCGTCCCAGATTTCCGCTTACCGTTACCTCCTTGTTCCGCGAATGGTCCCCTGGTTGGTCTGAATGGGCGAAAGGGTAGTGGATGCAACCCCTATCACCCCTGTTCACCAGGGGCTTCAGGCGTGGTTAAGCGGGGCTTTGGTCCCAGTGTCAGCGCTGCCTTGGCCGCCCTGCCTAGTATGGGCGGCGACCGCGAGGTGGTGCGTAAAAATATCGAATATATCGCTCGGCTTTCCGATCATGCGGCCACTTGGGCGCCCGCTTCGCGATTGCGCTTTCCCGGAATTCCTCCGCGCGGGTGACCGCGCGGGCGTTATGCCGCCGTCCGCTGATGGTGCTCCGGCTCTCGGTGCTCTACCGTGTCCCGCGCGGCGCGGAAACCGAACCCGCGCGGCATCTCCCTGTCTCCCTTTTCCGACTACCGCCGGAGTGCATCCGTGACCGATCTCGCGCACCGCCGCCGCCACCCGGGCTGGCTGGCCCTGGCCGGGTTCTGCGTCGTCTTCGCCGCGTTCGAGGCCGTCAAGCACCGCGGCTGGGTCATCCCCGCCGCCGCGGTCGGCGCCGCCCTGCCGTTCGTGCCGGTCACGGTGCTGCGGCACTGGGCGCCGCCCACCGCGGTGCTGGTCGCGTTCACCGTCCTGCCGGAGACCAACACCCAGGCCGCGCCCGGCTTCACCCTCGGCCTGGCCTGGCTGGCGCACGTCGCGATCCAGCGCGGCACGCGGTCGCGCGCCACCGCCGCACAGCGGTGACCAGCAACGAAAAACAGGGGCATAGCGGCACATAAGCCACGGCTCAGCCTGCCCGGGAACGATGGAGCGGCCAGACTCCGCGCGAGCCCAGGAGAGCTGAAACATGGACGCCGAGACCGCCGTCGACACCCCCACGACCGGCTGCCCGAGGCACTACCCGTTCCACCGCCCCTCGGCGACGGAGCTGCCGCCGGTCTACGCCGAGTTGCGCGAGCAGGACCCGGTCGCCCAAGTCGTGCTGCCCAGCGGCGACCTCGGCTACATCGTCAGCCGCTACGACGACGCCAAGCTCGTGCTCGCCGACCCGAGGTTCAGCCGGGCCGCCATGGTCGCCGAGGGCGCGCCCAAGCTCACCGCGGCCCCGATGCCGCCGAACAGCCTGTTCTCCACCGACCCGCCCGAGCACAGCAGGCTGCGCAAGCTCGTCATGGGCGAGTTCACCGCCCGCCGGGTCCGCGACCTCGAACCGCGCATCCAGGAGCTCACCGACGCGCTGCTCGACGAGATGGCCAAGGCGGACGACCAGCGGACCGACCTCAACGCGGCGCTGGCGTTCCCGCTGCCCGTCCAGGTGATCTGCGAGCTGCTCGGCGTGCCGTTCGCGGACCGGGAGAAGTTCCGCCAGTGGTCCAACGCGATCGTCGCGCTCACCACCCTCACCGCCGAGGAGATGGTGCGACAGCGCATGGAGATGGCTGGCTACATCCACGAGCTGATCACCCGCCGCCGCGAGGAGCCGGGCGACGACCTGCTCAGCGCGCTCATCAGCGCCCACGACGAGCGCGACGCCCTCGACCACGCCGAGCTGATCGTGATGGCCATGACCATCCTGGTGGCCGGTCACGAGACGACGGTCAGCATGATCGGCGCCTGCGTGCTGACCCTGCTGCGCAGCCCGGAGCACCTGGCCCGGGTCCTGGAGAACCCCGACGCCGTCGGGGACTTCGTCCCGGAACTGCTGCGGGTCAACCCGATCGGCGACGGCGGCCCGATGCGGATCACCCTGACCGACGTGGAGATCGCGGGCACGGTGATCCCCAAGGGCAGTGCCGTGCTGGCCGCGGTCTGCTCGGCCAACCGCGACCCCGAGGTGTTCGAGCGGGGCGAGGAGTTCTACCCCGACCGGGCGCAGAACCCGCACCTGGCGTTCGGTTTCGGCATCCACCACTGCCTCGGCGCGGCGCTGGCGATCGCGGAGCTGCGGATCACGATCAGCAGCCTGTTCCGCCGGTTCCCGACGCTGCGGCTGGACACCGACGTGGCGAACCTGCGGATGAAGCAGGGAATGCTGGTGCACGGCCTGGAATCCCTGCCTGTCGCCTGGTGAGCGCGACGACAGCGGCCCCGGACCACGCGTCCGGGGCCGCCGTCGTGGTAGGGAAAACTAGGCCACGGAACGGATCCGCAGCACCAGCGCGCCGCCCGCGATGGCGACCAGGCCCGTCACCACATACAGGCCCGGGTAGCCCGCCACCGCGAGCACCGGCACGGCCAGGGCGGGCGCGAGGATCTGCGGGGCCGCCGCGGCGATGGCGAACACGCCCAGGTCCCGGCCCGTGTCCTCGGCCGACGGGAGCACCGAGGCGATCACCGCCAAGTCGACCGCGAGGAACGCGCCGAAGCCGACGCCGACCACCGCCGCCGCGCCGATCGCGACCGGCCACAGTGGAGCGACGGCCATCGCCAGGGCGCCGATCCCCATGAACAGCCCACCCGCGGCGACGAACGCGCGGCGGCGGCCCGCCCGGTCGGACCAGCGGCCCGCCGCCAGCGCGGAAGCCATGGCGCACAAGACCGTCACCGCGGTGATCACCAGAGCCGCCCGCCGCGGGTCGGCGACGCGCATCTCGTCGCCCAGGTAATACAAGAGGTACTGGGTGATCAGGGCGAAGCCGAGCATCACCAGGAACCGGCTCGCCCAGGCGAACCCCAGATCCGCGGTCCAGCGCGCCCGCGCCCGCGTCGCCCGAGGGGGAGCCTCATCGGTGGCCTCGTGCCGCCCGCCGAGGAACGGCAGCACCGACACCGCCGCGACGACCGCGCAGGCCACATAGCCCGCGGCGAGGCCGACCACCAACCGGTTCACCAGCACGGTGCCCAGCAGCGCCCCGAGCATCTGCGTCATCCCGGCCCACCCGGCGACCATCCCCAACTGCGGCCGCGGTACCCGGTCCGGGATCGTCGCGACCAACCCGGCCTGCACCGCAGCCAACCCAAGCTGCGTGACGACCCAGCCCGCCAGCATCGACGCGGCGCCGTCCGCGCCCGCCAACCCCAGCAGGCCCGCCGCCGCGACCAGCGTCCCGCCCGCCACCCACGGCCTGCGCCTGCCGAAGCGGGACCGGGTCCGGTCGCTCACCGCGCCCAGCAGCGGAACCGCCACCGCGGTCACCGCCGCGCCGACGCCGAGCGCCAAGCCGAGCAGCGCCTCCTTCTCGGCGGGGGCGAACACCTCCGCCTGCCGGGCAAGCTGCACCTGCGCGGGAGTCAGGAACGCCAGCCACATTCCAGTGCTGGCCACGACGTAACGCGCGGTCCAGCCGCGCCCCACGGGCGGGCGGACATCGGGGGCCTGCGCCGCTGTCACGGTGTGGGTCATGGGGCCACGATCGGGTAACGCGCCTAAGTTCCGCTGAAGCACCGACGCTGGGATGGCCGTCCGGTGAACGTCCCCGCGCGCACCCCACGGCCCGCGCCGGAGCCGACATCATGAAGGCGACTAGACCGACCAGAGAGGACGTCGTGGTCCACAGCGCGCAGAACACAGACAGAAGACAGAACACTGATGGCAAACAGAACCCCGCTGCCCGCGTCGCCCCGGTGCTGCTCGCCGTCGCCGGGCTGCTGTTCGCCGCCTACCCGGCGACCCGCCCCTACCGCGACGAGACGACACTGGACGGCGCGGCCGCCATGTCGTCGACGGCGTGGACGCTCGCGCACACCGCCGCGATGATCGGCTTCATCCTGCTTCCGTTGGCGCTGCTGGGTTTACGCGCCGCGGTAGGCGGCACCCGAGGCGAGGGCCCCGCGGCCGCGGCCTTCGTCACCGCCCTGCTCGGCGCCGGGCTGACCCTGCCCTACTACGGCGGCGAGACCTTCGGCATCAAGGCGGTCAGCGACCTGGCCACCCAGCACGCCGATCCGACCATGCTCACCCAGACCGAGACGGTCCGCCTGGACCCGGCCCCCGCGGCGTTCTTCCTCGGCGGGATGCTCCTGCTCGCCGCGGCCGGGGTGCTGACCGCGCTGGCGCTGAACCGGTCGGGCCGCTTCCCGGCCTGGGCGGCGCTTCCGTTCGCGGCCGGGCTGGTCCTGTTCATCCCGCAGTTCTTCGGCCCGGCCGCCGCCCGCGTCGGCCACGGCCTCCTGCTCGCCGTGGGCTGCTGGGTCCTGGCGTGGGCGCTGTCGCGGGTCAAGGCAGCGCCCCGCGCCATCCAGCACAGAGAGTGACCCCGACCACGGCAGGCGCCCCTTAGCCCAACCGCTGTCCACCTGCTTGCGCCATTCGCCTCCGACGGCCGTGGTCGATATGACACCCTGTCCCAGACCGTGGTGGTTGGACAGCGGAGGATCAGTGAGAACGCCCGAAGAGCGGACGCGCGAGGCCGCGGTGACACCCGCGAACCCCGAGCCCCCCACGCTCACGGGCGGTGACGAGGCCCCGGCCGCCCGGCCGGTGGCCAAGATCGGCTCAGCGATGAGCGCGATTGTCCCGACAACGACCACTACCGCCGTGGAATCGGGTCCGCGGACCCGATTCCCCAAGACCGCCGTCGTCCGCGGTTCGCGCACCCGTGTCCCCAAGCCCGTCGAGGCTTCGTCGCCTGCGAAGGCGTGATGGTCAAGCACAAGGATCGCGGCGGTTCCCCGTCCTCGCACAGCGGTGGCGACCAGTCCCCGAGCAGTGGCCGCACCCCGTCCACCACCGGCGGCGCGGGCCCTGGCGGCGGTGGCGTCGGAATGCACGCCGACGCCGTCGAGTCCCTGGGCGGCCGGATCGCCCAGCGCGGCGACCAGCTCCGGTCCGGGGTGCTGGCCAAGCTGAACATCAACGCCAGCGCCGACAGCGCGGGCGTCTTCGGCCAAGTCGCCATGCGCCAAGCCGACAGCGCCATCGCCACCGCCCGCACCGGAGCCGACAAGGCAGCCACCGCCGCCGACGACGCGGGCGCCAAAACCAAGGCAACCGCCCAGGCCACCCGAGGCACCGACGACTCAGCGGCGTCCCGCATGAAAGGCGTGGAAAGCCAGACCGGCAAGAGCACCCCCACCGTCACCGGCGGCGGTGCGACCACGGGAGCAGGCGGCCAGTCCGCCACCGCCAACCGCCCCAGCCCCACCCCGACGGTCCAGAACACCCCCAACACGCCAACCGCCGCGGGCCAGGCCAGCCCAGCCCCAGGAAAGATCGCCACCTCCAGCACTCCCACCGGCAACGGCTCCGGACCGTCCTCCCGCCCAAGCACCCCACAGACCGGCGGCCCCACCCCAACCCAGCCCAGCCAGGCCACCCCCCACCAGCCCCGCCCCACCACCCCCAGCGGCCAGCCCGCCGCCACCCAACAGCCCCACCCGTCTCAGCCCCCCACCGCGGGCCAGTCCCGCTCCCCAGCCGGAGGGCAGCAAGCAGCCACCTCCCCCACGCGCGGCGGCACGTCCTCCACCGGCGGCCAACCCCGACAGGGCAACACACCCCCCACCACGGCAGGCGGCCAACCCGCGCGCGGAACATCCTCCGCAGGCGGCGTTCCCCCCACCACGGGTGGCCAGCAGGGCCGAAGCGCATCGGCCGCTGGTGCGCCGCTTGCCGGCGGTGGGCAGCAGGGCCGAAGTGCGTCTGCGGGTGGCGCGCCGCTGGCTTCGGGTGGTGGGCAGCAGGGTCGGGACGGAGCGTCTGCGGGTGGTGCGCCGCCTGCTTCGGGTGGGCAGCAGGGGCGAAGCGCGTCGACCGGTGGTGGACCGCTCGCCCCGGGTGGTGGGCAGCAAGGTCGGGACCAGTCGGCCGCGGGTGGTGTCGCACCCAATGCCAGTGGCGGTCAGCAGGGGACGCGTGCACCGTCGGCGGGTGGCGCGCCGCTCGCCACGGGCGGTGGGCGACCTGATCGGGACGGTTCACCCGCAGGGGCTGTGCCACCCCCTTCGGCAGGCCGGGAGGGGCCGCCACTGGGTGGTGCGCAGGCCGCCGGAAATGGGCAACACAGCCGAGGTGTGCCGTCTGTGGGCGGTGGAGTGCCCCCCACGCAGGGTGGGGGAACACCGTCGGCGGGTGGCGCGCCGCTCGCCGCGACCGGGGGCCAACCCGGCCGGGGCACGTCGTCCGCGGCAGGTATGCCGCCGGTCGCAGGCGGTGCTCAGCAGGGCCGAGGCGTCCCACAGCCACCCGCGTACCTCCCGCCGCCTGCCGCCAGCCAACGGTCCGGCATCGACCAGAGCAGGCAGACGGGCTACGGCCACCAGCCCGGACAGGGGGCGCCACACCGCACCCAGCCCTACGGCGCCCACCCGCCCGCCGCGAGCCCGGCCGGTCAGCCTGGTTTCGCCGGTCACCCGCCAGTCCAGCCACCGCCGTTCGCCGGACACCAGCAGCCCGCTGGTTATCCGCTGAATCCGGGTAACCACCCCCAGTCGGCGCCCCCACCGCACCCCGGCCGACCCCAGCAGCACCCGCCCCTGCCCGATCGCGCAGTGGCGCCGCCGCCCCAGAGTGGAACGCCGTACGCCGGGAACCAGCCCGGCCACAGCCGAACCACGGCGCAGGCCCCCGCCGGTTTCCACCAAGGTCAGCCCCCACCCCAGCAGGGTGTCCCGCCGCAACCCGTCGGCCTGCCACACCACCCCGACCCGCGGGCAGGCGGCTTCCCCCCGAACGGCCAACCAGACCACCGCGGCCACACGCCCCAGCAGCAGTACCGGAACCAGCAGCAGCCTGGTGGGCAATACCCCAGTCAGCCGAACCAGCAGTCCCCCACCGGGCAGCAGGCAGGCCAGCACTGGAGCCAGCCGCAGGGGAATCGGCACCAGCAGACCCCCACCGGTCAGCAGCGAGGTCCGCAGCCGCCCACTGGGCAGCACACCGGTCAGCGACAGCCAAGCCAGCAGCCACCGGCGGGTCAGTATCGGAACCAGCAACCGCCTGCCGGTCCGCAGGGGAATCAGCGGTATCAGGGCCAGCAGCCGCCCACTGGGCCGTACGGGAACCACAGCCAGCAACCGCCCACCAGGCAGCAGGCGGGCCAACACCAGCCCAACGGGCAGCGCCCGAGCAGGCACGACACCGGCCAACCGCGCCCCCAGCAGCCAGGCCACCCGCCGCACGGCCAGGTCCCCGCTCCCGGAGCACCGCGACGAGACATTCCCGGCCAGCGCGCACCCTTTGGCCTGCCTGGCCACGGCACCCGCCCCGGCGCCGGCTTCCGCCCGGACAACACGCGGCCGCCGCGTCAACCGGGAACGCCCGGCACCCATCCCGACCGAACCGGCCAGGGTCGCGACGCGCGGGCCGCCAAGGACACCTTGCCCCCGGTGGCCTTGGAACGGGCCGATTTGAGCCCGGCCGCCACCGGCGTGAAAAAGCTCTACTACCGGGATGTCGTGGCGTGGATGCGCGCCAACAATATTCTCTGGCGGGGCGACAGCCGTTCACCGGAGGAGATCAGCGAAGCCCAGGGATTCAGGCCGCACAACGTCAACGACATGAATATTCCTAACCATGTCGGTGACACACACAAAGAACGCGGCCCCACGGGCTACGGTTATGTCAGCACCTCAACCGAGCAAAAGGTTGGTGTTGATCGCAGCCTCGGTGGCGGATTCCTTTACAGGGTCAGGGCTCCCGGTGGAATCCTCACTGATCCGACCATGGCGGCAGCGGGCGGTCAAGGCCGAGGAGAAAATGAGGTCCTGTTCCCAGGAGGGATCGACTGGAAATATGTCGAGGGCTGGCACAAGGTCACCTATGAATCGCCGGACGGATTCGTCGTCGGCGAGTTCGTGCCCAATCCCGACTTTATCGGCCACAAACTGCCCCGGGACTTCTTCAACGAGCCAGCGCCGGAGCACATCGGCCCGGACGGTGCTCCGGTCGACCGCGCGACCCTACCGCTGCTGAGCGGACGGCTGCACGAACTCCCGTACCAGTACGAGCATCTTCACAAGTATCGGCAGAATGCCTACGCCACCCCTGCTGGAATGTCCATTTTCTCTTCTGAGCGAGAAGATAGAAATGCTGGGCCCACGGCGAACGTCGTCAAGGAGATTCCTGGAACTTTTGTCGTCGATATGCACACGGGGCCAGACGGGGCCAAGATCGGCAAGGACGCGCTGACCGCTGATGAAGTGGGCGAACTCATCCTCGCCAACCCGGACTGGAAGAAGCCCACGCCGATCACCCTGTTCGGCTGTGATTCAGGCGCGTTGCCCGATGGTTTCGCCGCCCAGTTGTCCGCGAAGATCGGCGTCGAGGTGCACGCCCCCACGACTGGAATGTGGGTGGATAACAACGGAAACGCCTTTGCCACTTCCGGTCATAAAACCTACGATGGTGGTTACACGGCGGGGTGGCCGCCAAACGGGGATTGGCGCACTTTCAGTCCGGACGGCACCGTTGTGGAACGGCCAGGTCCTTATCCGCCGGGGCACACTCCGTCGTGGGGCGACAGCGTGCCTGGCAGCGCTCCGAAAACAGCCGTCTATCGTGGGTTCGAGCATGGTCCGGCTCCGGAGGACGGCATCGATATCCGTGCCGCCAAGCCCGACGGCCACACTCGACCCTCCGGCGAATCCGACCCGGACGCCCTGCCCCAGGGCCCATCGGCGCGGGCGCTCGACCACCAGGACGCGGGCACGCGGCGCTCACTCGCACGGGATAATGAGTCAGCGGCGATTCTGGCGCAGGCCGGATATCGCGTCGAGCAGAGCGCGGTCTTGGCCGGTCCGAAGAATCCGGATCTACTCATCGAAGGCAAGGCCTTCGACAATTACGCGCCCAGCGGAGACAAGCCGGCGAACATCGCCTCGGAAATCCAGCGGAAGGTCGAGCGCGGCCAGGCCGACCGCGTCGTCCTCAATGTGAGCGATAGCGCCGTCGACCTCGACAAGATGCGCGCCCAGCTCAACGACTGGCCGATCGCCGGGCTCAAGGAAGTCCTCGTCATCGACAAGAATGGCGAGATAACCGAGTTCTACTCGTCGGAAACGGCTGAATCGGCCCCTGCGACGGATGAGTCCGCCGACCCGGACCGGTCGGACGACTCGCAGCCGGAGGGCTACCTCGACGATCGCCCGGATGCCGACAGCGGCCCCGCGCCGGAGGACGACGAGCAGGCAGGCGACGAGCCGCAGGCAGGCCCGGACAGCCTGCCCGACGATCTCCGCCAGATTTACGACCACAGCACAGAGACCCCGGCGGGCCGTGCCTTCTACGGCCCGGACGACTCCGGGATGCGGTGGGCGGCGAACACGGTCATCCCCGACCCCGACCGGTACACCGTCGACGTCCACGCGAACGCGAACCACGCCGTGGTCGACGGCAAGCAGGTCACGCCGTCGCAGTTGGCGGCCATGGTCATGGCCGACCCGAATTACCAGCGCGGGCAGGCCGTTCGCCTGGTCGCCTGCGAGGCGGGACGCGACCCGGACGGTTTCGCCGCGCGGCTGGCCAGGGAACTCGGCGCGGACGTGCTCGCGTCCGACAAAAAGGTGTCCACCGGCTCCAACGCCAGGCCGCTGGCCACCGACACCTACATCGACCGGGACGGCAAG
The DNA here is from genome assembly GCF_900101685.1 of Actinokineospora iranica. Taxonomy (GTDB): domain Bacteria; phylum Actinomycetota; class Actinomycetes; order Mycobacteriales; family Pseudonocardiaceae; genus Actinokineospora; species Actinokineospora iranica. Next base: position 630,223 of record NZ_FMZZ01000001.1, on the reverse strand, counting down.
CCCCGCAGGACGGCGCCGCCCAATGGCCGTTGGCACACGTTCCATCCCGACGGCACGCGCACCGAATCCACCGGCGCTGACGGCTATCCGCCCCAGACGTCCACCCCGCACACCCCGCCCTCGGACGCCGCCGGGGAACGCCGAGACAGCCCCCACTTGCGACGCGACCCCGAAGCCGTCGACGTCCGGTCCACCACCGACGATCCGAACAGAGCCGACGAAACCACCCCCCAGTCCGACGACGACCGCCCCCCGTCGTCGGATGAGGACCCGGCCAACCGGCCACGCCCCGCGAACACCCTCGGCGACCTCCCGACAGCCGACGAGATCAAGGACTACCTGAGGCGCGAGAGCGTCCAGGACACCATCGCGCGGGCGAACGAGATCCAAACCACGGTCAAGGTCGACGGCCAGGAAATCCGGGTCGGCGACGCCATCGCCAAGATGCTGCCCCGGCACCCCGAAATGGTCCGGATGCTGCGCGAGGTCGGCTTCCTGGAAAACTCGCTGCTGACCCGCCCCGAAGCCCTGTGCAACCTCCTACGACACCCCAAGGCAATCGACGTCCTGGAAGACTGCGTCAACGAGGTCCGCAGCCACCCCGACGGCCCCCTGGCCCTCGCCGAAAAATACGAGAGCGACCCGAAACCCCCACCCGCCGTTCTCGAACCGAGCCAGGCGGAACTCTCGACCCGGACACGCGATCTAGTAAAGACGCTTGACGACGGCAGTTATCTGCAGCCCGCGTTCGATGACCTACCGGTGGATCATCCCGATTACCGAGATGAGTACCTGAACAAGTTGTATCGGGACTGGGAAACGAAGCAGGCGATGCTTCATGAGTTCGCCGCCGCGGTGGCAGCGGCGACCGGAGGAGACGCGTACTCCCGAAAAGAGCCAAAGAGTAAGATTCGCGCGAAAGACAAGCTTGGCGGTAAGGATCCCAGCAAGCTGGTCGACTTGGTTGGGTCGAAGATCCAATACGATTCTGTTGGTGAAGCTTATCGTGGGCTGTCCGCGGTAGTCGAAATGTCCGAACGTGACGACTCCAAAATCAAGGTCGTCGCGTTCGATGATCGGTTTGCCGCCCCACAGTCCAGCGGGTATCGTGACCTGCAGATGAGTGTTATTCTTAATTTGGGCAACGGTGAGCGTCATGTCGCCGAACTGAGGCTCCACTTGAAGTCCATTGATGAGGTCGCCGATTACGAGCACGCGCTGTTTGAAGTCCGCCGTGACTTCAAAGCGTTGGCCGCAGCCGAGGGGCGCGCGAACACAGCCGATGAGCGCGCCTTGATCGGTGCCATCCTGAATGTCGAACGGCTGCGGTTCGGGTACGCGTTCAAGGTCGGAAAAGGAAGTGTGCCGCAATGAGTGACGATATCGGACTTCCCATGTACTGGGAGTACCACGGCACTGCCTTCAAGCTGGAAGCCGGGCCGGAAGGGGAATGGGTGGGCTCGCTTCTCAACCCGGAAACGGGGTTGTTTGACAGGGACGACCGCCCGACTCTTGATTGTCTGTTCGCCACCACCACCAGTTACATCACCACGAAGCCGTTCGAGGAGTTCGTGTGGACATCTGAAAGGGTGAGATCGTACCACCTGACGGGTGATGGGCCGATATTCGCGCTGTATGACACGATCAAAGCCATCAGAGGGCAAGCCGAGGCCGAGAATCGGCGGTTGACCGGCGAAGAATTGGCCATGGTCAAATCTATCTATCGTCGGACGTTCACGATGTGGGAAGAGGAGCAGAAGCGACGCGAGGCTGGAGAGCCGCCGTCGTTCGAGGTGCGTCAGCTTCGGCCGTTTTGAAAGGATGAGTGCCGACCCCGGTGGGGGAGAGGCGCGAAGGTGGTCATGGAACGCCAGGAACCGTTGGATTCGCTCCAGCAACAGAATGTTCAGCAGCAGATCGCGGCGCTGCTGGTGGCCGGGCTGCCCGAGGGGTGGGAGCGGCTCGATGTGGAGTTTCGGGCGGTGGGGAACCACAGCGAGCTGAGTTGGCAGGCGTACGGGGCCAATGGTGTGCTGCTTTCCTGGAAGCCGCCCGCCCAGCTCGGCGCGGCGTTCGCCCGGCTTCGGGAGGCCATGCGGGCCCCGGGGGCGGGCAGCTGGTTCTCCGTGCTGTTCCGGCTCAAGCCGCCCGGTGACTACGAATCGTCGTTCAACTACAACGACGTGCCGCGCTGGCGCGATGAGCCCAGTGCCGCTGATTACGCGCTCGACCGGGACCTTTTTCCCCGGGACGCGGCGCGGACGCCGGAGTGGTTCAGCAGGCGAATCGAGGTGCTGCGCCGCAGGCAGTTCCGGGAAGCGCGGGTGTTCGACGCGCTGCCCACGGACATGCGGCCGGTGGTCGACCGGGCGCCGGTGCCCGCGGACGAGATCACGCCGGTTCTCAACTATCTTGAGAACGCGCCTTTCGTCCTTGTCGAACGTGGGTTCGAGGTGGACCTGATCGACGGCTCGCAAGGCCCTCCGGCCGCGCTCCGCACCGATGGGACCTGGATTTGGTCGACGGACGTGGCGTATTACCTGCGCAAGCACGGTATCCCCCCGGAACCGGACCTCGTCGCGCATATCCGACAGCAGGACTTCACCGTTCCCGCTGTCGATGAGGAAACCGTGCTGCACGCGGAAGCCGCCGTCACCGGGGTGGAGAAGGTCCAGCAGCTTGTCGAGTTTCGTTTCGACTACCAGGATGAGGTCCAGCTCGACAACCTGCGTCGGCGGCTCAACGAATACGGTGTCTCGCCCAACGCCTACCTGATCCGCAAACACGCCGACCTCTTCTGGTGCTTGGAACGCGTCGAGGCAGGTTGGCAAGTCGCCTACTACAAAGACGGGCAGCCAGTCGACCCGGTCGTCCACGAGAAATTCGCCACCGCGGCGGAGCACCTTCTCGGCAAGTTGCTCATCGACCCGGAGCGGGCCAGGGCCCGGGCCCCGAAGATCCGCCAGACCCAGGCCGTGCTGGACGACTGGCCGATCCAGCCCAGCGGTGGCGAGCCTCCGCTCACGCTGTACGCGGACAAGCGCATGATCGTGCTCGTCCCCGGCACCTACCTGGTGCGTTACGGTTCGCCTGCCGGAAACCTGACTTTCGCCGAGGGCACCGAGTTTCCCGCCACGTCCCTGCGCCAGGACTGGGCGGCCAGAGGACCCCGGAAGTACCGGGTGCAGCGGCCGCTGCAGGTGCTCACCGGCACCACGGTGCCCTGGCACGACCAGCCCGGCGGCGGAACCGCCTACCTGCTCCCACGTTCGGTCGACCAGCACCTGGGCGCGGGCAGCCTCGCCGAAGCCCAGTAGCCCGAGGATCACCATGGCCATCTCTTACAGTCTCGACATCGCCGCGACCGGGACGGCTGACGAGGTCGCGCGGGAGTTCCGCGACATGCTGAGCGAAGAAGACCACATGTCAATCGAGTCCAATGAGTGGTGGACCCGACACGCGCTCAAGATTCAGGTGCTGCCGGACAACCCTCCCGCCTGGAATCCCATTGTGACCGACCTGGGTTTTACCCCGTCGGTGTCGGTCGGGTTCCGGATGGCCAAGATGATCGATATCGCGCCGCAGCAGGACGACATGGTTCGCCTGGCGATCGGACTCCTGGGCCGCGTTCCCGGCGACGCCGTTCTGCATTCCGAGTTCGACCAGATCTGGCTGCTGCGCCGAGGCCGGGAACTGCTCCTGAGCGACCGGGACGACATCTGGCCACTGCACCGGCTCGCCCTGGCGCCGAGACCGTGTCGCAGAGCCGCACTGACTTTCGCAGACTGACGTGGACGGGACTGACATGACGACGAACATCGCGGTGTACGGCGACCAGGCCTACCCGTTCGAGCACGGCCCCGGCACGACCGCGTACCTGCCCCACGACCCCGCGGCCCCGCTGCACCCGGCCAACCCGGTGGTGGAACTGCCGGACGGCCGCCTGGTGGAACAGTTCCCGCTCTCGAAGCTGGAGTCGGTCTTCACGCTGGAAGTCTTCCAGCTTATGGATAAGCCGCTGAAACCTGATGAGCCGTTCCGGCGGGTTGTCCCACCGGAAATGGTGGACACGGGGGACCCGCAGACCGGCTACCTGGCTCCGGACGCGGAGACCAAGCTGGTCCAGGTCCGAAAGGCACCTCCGCCAGAGCGCAGGCGTCCGCACCTGTTCCCGCATGGCCTTCGCGGGGACGACACCATGCGGTGCGACCCGCAACCGGTGATTGATGCCGCCCACGCGGCGATCACCGCTCTGGCCCCGCCCAATTGGACGGCGCTGACGCTCGAGTGCGTGGCGACGATGCGGCGCATTGAAGTGGCAGCCACAGTCGCCTTTGTCAATGGCGAGGTCCGGTCGTGGGTGCCGCCTGCCATGGTGAGCCAGTGGCTGCACCGTATGCGGATGCGCGAATACAAGACCACCGTTGGCGTGTGGACCAGGTTGGCCTTGGAGTTCACCCCCGACGTCCCAGTGGTCACGCTCACCCGGGGATCAGCGGAAAAACTCGAATTTCTGCTGTCCTCGACTGTTCCCGACTACCACGACCGTTTGGAACTGGTCTGGGACGAGCTTCGCCTTTTGCCGACTATGCCACAGTGCATACATCCGAGGATGCTCGAAGATGTCATGCAGCTCGCCAGTATGCGCAACGCGGGTCAGATGTACGCGGCCGCTCATGACGAGGTGCCGCCGCCGGACCCAGGTGGGCGAACCGAAGCCGTGCGGCTCTTCGACGGAGTGGACTCCGCTGGCAAGCCGGTGTGGTACCGGCCGCGGGTGGGCTACAAGGAGCAGGACGCCGTCGTGCACTACCTTGAGCAGGCGCCGTTGGTTCTGTGGTCGCGTGGGATGACGAACGACGTGATCGCCGAGCAGGATGAGCCGACTGTCCCCTTGGGATTTCACACCGACGGCCGGTGGGTGTGGCCCAGCGCGGTGGCCTATTACCTGCGTGAGCACGGCATCCCGCCGGTGCTGGAACTGGTCGACCATATTCGGCAGAACCGCTACCAGCTTCCCGACGAGATCCCGCGGATCGCGCTGAGCCGGGCGGACGCGGTGGCGAAGGGGATTCCCTGGGACGAGTCCAGTGTGGACCAGGAGTTCGCCGATGCCATGAACCCGGTGTACGACACGATCGCGCGCTGCCAGACCAGTCCGCGGTTCTACTCGCTGGGGGAGCACAAGAACCCGGCGTGGTGTCTGGTGCGTGACGGAGACTGGTATTCCGTCTACTGGGCCGACGCGGAAGGCCTGGTGTACTCGCGGATGCGGTTCGGCGATGTCCGCAACGCCGCCGCGTACCTGATCGGGCAGTTGGAGTCCGGGAAGAGTTCTCTGGGGTGGGGGGCCGACGAGGAGATCCCGTGGTGGCAGTCGCCGACGGCGTCGCTGTCGGACGTGGACCCGCCGCTTTCCGACTTCCCCACGGTCATGTCGACGCGGGTGACGGATCTTGCCGTGTCGCGGTATGGCGCGATGGACGGCAATATGGTTTTCGCTCTCGACACGCCGCCCGAGCAGTGCGGGTATTCCTCTGAACAGGGGGAATTGGCGCACCACCGATACGTGCTCACGGGCGAGTGGTGGGTGATGACCGGCGTGTCGGCCGCTGGTGGGCGGATGTATCTGCTTCCCGGGTCGGTCATCGACCACCTGAGGTCAGGATTCCTGGAGGAAATCGCCGACGAGCGTGCCCCGGGCGTCGGAATCGGGCAGCCCGCCGCGGGCGATGGACAGTTCACCCCGGGGAACGGTCGGCCCGTGGCCGCAGCGCCCGAAGCAGGCGGCAGCCAGTCCACCCCGGGGAACGCGGGGCCAGTTCCGGACAATCCGGCCGCGGAAGGGGAGACCGGCCCGAACGCCGAGCCGCCCCTTCCGGAAGGGCACCCGGGGCTGCCGCCGGTCACCGACGCCGCGCGGGCAGAGGCGCGCAGGTTCGCCGGTGGCTGGCTGTGGTGCGCCGACCCGGACATCCACCCCGGATACATCGACGGCGCGCCGGACTTCACCCTGCTCGGCGCCTACAAGGTCGACGACGAGGGCAACCTGACCGGGGAGAAGTTCATCAACGATACCTACCGGCCTGGTCCGACGGCGCGGGGTTTCCCCGAGGCGCACTCGGAGTTCGAGTTCGTGCTCAACTACATCGCCGCCGGGTGGCTGCCGCAGGAGCGGATTCTTTCCACCGTCCTGGAAAACGACGTCATCGTGGAAACCGACGGCACCGGCGGCCTGCGCGTCGGAGTCCACCAGAATGGCACCCGGTTCCTGGTCGTCTGGTCGTCGCCGCAGCTTGTGCCGCAGTCCGCGCAGGCGCCGAGGGCGGTTCCGGGGCGCTCGCTGCTCCCGGTGCTGGCAGGCACGACCGTCGTGGTCAATCCGGACGCCGTGATGGGCATCGAAATCCCGGGCGACGACCTCATCGCCGCCGCCCGCTGACACGTCCGCTTTCCGTCGCCCGGATATCGCCGCGCCGCGATATCCGGGCGATTTGGCGTCGAGGCGCCGCCAATGATCATGATCGCGCACCACCTGGTGTTGTCGGCGGTCGGCGGACCAAGATCGAGATATCTGGTGGCGTGGAGACCCGCTTGCTGCCAATGGGTGAAAATGCCGCTGTCGCCTTCGCTGTGAGCTGCGATTTTGCCCTAAAGAGCGTCACCCTGTGCGATGTGTCACCTTCCAGCCGTCCGGACTCGCAGGTAGTTTCCAAAGCGGTAACGGGGGCTCTCTGCCGCTGCCCGGCCGCTGTCGATGGGGTTCGACGGCGCGTGTAGTCCGGGGTGGGGATTCAGGGATATCAAAGGGGGAACAGCCATGTCCGGGTGTGTCGCCGTGTCCTAGCGGTGTGGGGAAGAGCGATGCCGAATCGGTTTGTTCGCCGAATCGTGGCCAAGGCGCAACGCGCAGGTATAGGGGTATTAACTTGTCGGAAAACCAGGCGCTGCACGACTTGGGCAGCCTGATCGACCTCGCCCGCTCGCGGCGGGTCGACGTGTGGGAGCCGTGGCTGGCCAGGGAAGAGGACGACGGGCGGACGCGCGCCCACGCGCTCCTGCGCCTTCTGCACCACGGTGAGTCCGTGCCTGCCGCATCGGTCGACGGCGCGACGGTGCTCTCGCTGGTCCAGGCTGGTGTCTGCGAGGTGAACGGCGCCTTGTTGACACCGGCCAGGTTCCGCGTCACCGCCTTCCGCGGCCTGGTCGTCGCGGCGGACCGCGACTACGGGACCGGCGGGGACGACGTGCACGTCGGCAACGACTCGCTCCGCTACACCGCCGCGGTGCTGAACGCCGCGCCGCGCGGGCGGGTGCTCGACATCGGGTGCGGCTCGGGAATCGCCATGCTGGCCGCGGCCCGCACCGCGGACGAAGTGCTCGGAGTGGACATTCTGGACAGTGCGATGGCGGCGACCCGGGCCTCGGTCGCGCTCACCGGCCCGGCTGTCGGATGCCAGGCGATGCCGGGGAAGTTCCAGGATCTGGATATCGACGGCATCGACTGCGTCACGGCCAATCTGCCCGGCGTGCCGGTTCCGCCCGGCCTGGCCTATCCCGCCGCGGGCGCGGCGGGGGCGGATGGTCTGGACCTCATCCGCGCGTTCTGGGAGTGGTTCGCGGCGCGGTCCTCCGCGCGGCGGCTGGTGATGCGGTTCCAGTCTCTGGGCAGCGCGGCCGCGCCATCGGCGCTGCGGGAACTCGACCACATCCTGCCCAGCGGCGCCGATGTCACCGTCGTGACAGACTCGTCCGTGCCGGTGGTGGTGCGCAACGCCATCACCGCTGTGCGCGCCGCCCAACTCAACCCGGGGCGCACACTGTCCGAGGTGCTCGGTCTCCTGCAACGGGAATGCCTCGACCGGGGCGAAAACTATTACCACTGCTCGACTCTGTACGTGACGCGCGCGGGTTCCGGGGCCAGGAACCATCTTCCGTGCGGGGTTGACCACAAGCCGGACAGCCGCTACCGGGCGGGCACGGAGACGATCTCGGACGCGGGGGTCATGCTGGCTGCGGCGAACCGCCTGCGCGAGATGCCGGACGAGTTCTGGTCGGTGGACGGCGAGCGGACCATGAAATTGCTGGCGGACGACCTGGCCGAGGTGCGCGCGGAGTTGCGGAGCGGGACCAGTCCGGCGGAACTGGCCGAGAAGATGGGCGGCCCGGAGTCCCCGCTGCGGCAGGCCGCGCTGTGTCTGGCGGTGTCGCTGGTCGCCAGCGTCCTGCGCGAACGGAATGTGTTGGAACTTCGAGACGACGAGCCGACGGCGTCCGCCGGGTTCGGCTCGGTGTGGAAGTCGGTGCGCAAGCCATGACGGGAGCCTGGGAAGTGGTCGACTCGATCGACCAGGTGGCCGCCGCCGAATGGAACCGGGTGGTCTCCGGGGCGGGCGGGTCGGTTTTCCACAGCCACGAATGGCTCAGCTCCTATGAGAAGGCACCGCCCGCGCCGATGTTCGCCGCACGGCACCTGCTCTGGCGGCGCGACGGGGAAATCCGGGCGGTGGCGCCGATGTACGAGGTGGCCGAGGACCCGCACTACACCGGTTACGGTCCCGACTACGGGTTTGACCACGACATCCTCCGCACGCGGATGCTGGTGGGGCACTCCTGGTACTCGTACTTCAACGGGATCTGCTCGCTGGACCCGGCGGATATGGTCGCGCCCGGCCTGGTGGAGACCATGAGCGAGGTCGCGGAAGACCTGGGCAGCCCGCTCTACGGGTTTCCCGGCATCCCCGAAGGCGACCCGCTGTGCGGGGAACTCGCGGCGCGCGGGTTCACGCCGATGTACACCGAGGCCACCAGCGGCGTCGACTTCGTCGGCTCGGCGGACGAGCACGTGGCCGGGCTGCGGCCCAAGGTGCGCCGCGAGTTCGGCAGGCTGGTGCGCAAGGCCGAGTCGCTGGGCGTGCGGGTGAGCTTCGACATCGAGCCGGACCACCTCACGCGGTTCGCCAAGCTGGTGGAGGACGTCTGCGCCCGGCACGGCGTGCCGTCGATCAACCCGCCGGAGAGCCTGCGGAGCATCTTCACGCACCTGCGTGACCAGGTGCACTTCGCCACGGTGTGGAAGGACGACACGCTGCTCGGCGGTTTCGTGCTGCTGCACCACGATTCGACGCTCTACGCCTGGATCGCTGGCCTGAACTACGAGCACCACAAGGAATACGGCACCTACTACCTGCTCTACGCCCACACGCTGCGCCTGGCCGAGCGGCTGGGCGCGCGCCGGATCGAGATGGGCCGCAGCATGTACGGATTCAAGGTGCGCATGGGTTTCCATCCGCGTCTGCTGGTGTCCTGGTTCCGGGCGGGCACCGAGGCTGGGGCGGCGATCCTGGGTGAGGGCGCGGTCGTGCTGGGCCGCGCGGCCCGCACCCGGGAGCGGATCGCCGAGGCGTACCAGGCGAACAAGGACGTTCCGCCCGACGATGTCCTCGGCGCGCCCCGGTTCGCCGCGGCCGCGGCGGTGCTCGGGTGAGCGCTTGGTGGCGGCGGTGGCGGACCGCGCTGCTGGCCGGACTCGTGCTCGGCGTGCTTTTCGGCGTGGTGGAAGGCTTTTCCATCTTCTACACCGCGTTCGTGGTCGACCTGCGGCTGGACGCGGCCGACGCGTCCGGCATGTACGCGACCTATTTGCTGGCCAGCCTCGTGGCCGCGCCCGCGGCGGGCCGGGTGGTCGCGCGGGTCGGCGCGCGGCGGGTCATCGCGGTCATGTTCCCCGCCTTCGCGGTGGCGGTCTCCGCGTGCGCGGTGCTGGAAAGCCTGTGGCAGTTCTACCTGATCTACGTGCTGGTGCTGGCCACCGCGACGACCATGCTCGTGGTCGCGAGCCAGGTCCTGATCACCGCTTCCTACGACCGGGACCGAGGCAAGGCGACCGGGATCGCGTACGCCTGCCTCGGCATCGGTGACTTCGTGCTGTTCACCGTCTTGGGTTCGGTGGTGCAGGAGTTCGGCTGGCGCTCCGGCTATCTGGTCGGCGGGGGGTTCGCGCTGCTGGGCGCCGCGGTGTTCGTCTGGATGAGCCGGGGCGTCGGCGAGGCCGCGCCGGAGCGGGCGGCCGAGCCCGCGGTGGAGGCCGAGGAGCGGCCGCGCAAGCTGCCGTTGGCCAATCCCGTGCTGTGGCTGGCTTGCGCCGCCGCGTTGACAGCCAGCGTGACCGACTTCTTCACCTTCCAGACGATCGTTCCTTACCTGGCTTCGGAAGGCTGGGGGACGTCGTTGTCCGGCTTCCTGCTCGGGCTGACCGGGTTGAGCTACGCGGCCGGGCAGCTGGCGGGCGGGGCCATTTCCGACCGCTGGTCGCGGGAGCTGGTCGCGGCGGGCGGCGCCGCGGTGTTCGTGGTCGGGCTGGTCGTGCTGTGGGTGCTGCCCGCCCTGCCGCTGCTGGTGGGCACGATCGTGCTGCTCGGGTTCGCGGTGGGCGCGATCGTCGGCTGCCGTGTCGCCGCGGTGGGCGACCTGTTCGCGGGCCCGGGACTGAGCCGGGTGACCGGTCTCGTGCAGGTCGCCAGCGCGATCGGCTCGGCGTTCGCGACCTGGCTCGGCGGCCTGAGCTATTCGCTCAACGGCGACTACGCGCTGAGCTTCGTCGTCGCGGGCTGCTGCGCGGGCGTGTGGGTCGTGACGCTCACGCTGGCCGCGCCGCGCCGAGCCCGGCGGGAAAGTCTCAGGAGGACAGAGCCTGCCGTCGTCTAGCTACCGAGTCGGCAAACCTGAGGGGATCGCGCGTGGAAGTCGAACGGGATCACGGGCTCCACACCGGACGGATCGGTGTCGCGGAAGCCGTCGGCACGGACTGGGCGGCCTGGCGGGGCGCGGCCGACCTGGTGCGGGTCGTGGACCCGGCGCCGGAGTCGTGGCCCGCGCTGCTGCGGGCGGGGTTCGTCGTCAAGCCGGCCTGGATCACCTGGCTCGCGCCGGTCGGCGAGTCCGAGGCTGCGTTCCTGGACCGGCTTTCGGTCAACGAACGCCGAAACGTCCGCCTGGGCCTGCGGTTCGTCGCCGACCGCTGCATCGAACTGCGGACGGCCGCGCCGCTGGACGCCGAGTCCTTCGACGCCTTCCTGGGGCTGTACGACCGGCAGATCGCCGCGATGGCCCACGGCGTCCCGTTCGCCCGGCGGCAGCGGGCCGACCTGCTGGCCCGCGGCGAGGACTACGTGCTGGTGCAGGCGTTCGACGGAAACGTTCTCATCGGCTGCTGCGTGTGCTGGAAGCGGCCGGATGTGGCCACGCTGCAGATCCGGTTCGTCACCACCGCGCCGGACGGCAGGCAGAACCGGGTCGTGCGGGCCATGTACCTGCGGGTGTTCCAGATCGCCCGCGACCTCGGCTACCGCGACGTCTCCCTGGGCACCGACCCGGCCCTCTACGGGCACATCGCCAAGCCCGGGCTGTTCGGCTTCAAGAGCAGGCTGGGGTTCAGTCCCGTGCCCGCCCGGATGTTCGCCTCGGACGACGACCCCGACGAAGCGGTCCGGGTGCTGCGCCTGGGCACGCTGACCGATCCGTCGCTCGTGGTCTCCTATCACCTGTCCGAGGATCACGTCGAGCCCGTCGACGAGAAGACACCGCTGCGTCTGGAAGTCTTCACCGGAGATCCAGAAGTCGACACCACTCCGTTCCGCGCTGCTTTCCTTTCCGGGATAGGTGTGCGCCACCTGGTACGGCAAACCGGTGAATGATGCGTCACACCCCGAGGTTTCGTTCTTGTTTCTGATATTGTGGTTTCGCGAGTGTCGGGGATGGCACCATCAGGTAATCGCACTCGGCGGGTGGATCGGCGAAGTCCGGCGCTGAGTTTGCATCCAATTTTCTTTTCCTTCAGGGGGATTGCTGCGTCATGCGTACTGATTCGAGTGTCAAGCCCAGGGTGGAGACCGACGCCACCCACCCGTTCTGGCATCGGGACCAGCCCACGACCCGCGCGTTCCGGGTGGACCCCGACCACGCCGGGCTGCGCGCGGCGTTTCCGGGATCGTGGCGGCAGCTGGTCGAGGTCAAGGCGTTGCTGGACTGCTACGCGATGGTCGACTCCGGAATGCGCCATTCGGAAAGCGACAGCCGCGACAGCGTGCGGCTGGAGTTCGCCCGGCGCGTCGCGGGCCTGCTGTGGGCGGTCGCGGACATCGAGCGGCGGGCAGACCGGCCGGGACTAGCCGAGACGGTCGCCGACACCGCGGAGCTGTTCGCGATGTACGCCGCGACCGGCGAGTGGAAGCCGTTCGTCATCGAGCCGCCTGCGAGCGGGCAGCCGTGGTTCTACTGCGGTCGGCTCAGCACTTGGAGCCCACGGTCCACTTCGGACCCGCTGAGCCTGCTCATCGTGGTTCCCGACGACGCGCGCCAGCAGGTGCTCAGCCGCGCAGACCTGGCCTTCGACACCATGCACGCGGCCGCGGCGCAGGCGCTGGGCGGCCCGGCCGAACTCGCCGACGAGAAGCCGGACATGCACGTCGGGCAGTTGGTCCTCGCCGGTGGCGAGTCGGCGTTCGGGCACAAGAACTTCGCCCACTTCTTCCCGCTGGAGACCCCGGGCGCCTCGGTGCTAGGCACGGACTTCACCGTCGTGTTCGACAATGTGTTCCAGGAGCGGGTCAGCCAGTGCTCGCTGCCGCTGCTGCGCAAGGTGCTCGGCCAGGACTCCGGGCTTGCCGAGCACTCGCCCACCGCGCTGGTCGACAGCCTGCTGGTGTGGTTCCGGGGGCACGACCTCGGGCACTTCTGGCGCCGCGGCGCGCGTGTCGAGGACACCGGCGTCCGCGAGGAACTCGGCCCGTTCCTGGGGATGGCGCTGGAGGAGACCTACGCCGACTGCCACGGCCTCCTCGCCGCGGCCGAGCTGGTCGACCACACCACGCTCGGCGTGGCGTTCTGCGCCGAGCAGATCAGGTACCTGTCGCGGCGGGAAAGCGACTTCGCCGACAGCGTGGCCGCGACCCTGGAACTGGGCTGGCTCGCGCGGCGCGGGATCACGGTCCCGTCGGCGTCCGGGGCCTGGGTCGCCGAGGCGCTGCCCGCCCTCGCCGAACTCGTCCGCGTTCTCCACGCGACATTGTGGGAAGGGGACCGCAGCGGTCTCGACGAGATTTACGCCGCGATTTCCGCGGGCCGAGAGGCGGCGGCGCGGTTCGAATCCGACCTCGACTGCTACCCGACGGATCTCTCCTACGTTTTCGCCTGATTCGGCCTGAGTCGACCCGCGTGCCCTGGGGCGCGCGGGTCGATTCGCCGCGCCCGTGGGGTTTATGTGCCCAGGGCGGTGACTGCCGACGGCCAACGCTGTCACGCCCACACCGCGGGCGCCACGTCACGCACGAACAGCACGACCGCGAGCCCCGCGAACACCAGCGCGGAGACCCCGGTCAGCACAGCCTGCCCGCGAGCGCCGACGCGCTTGCCGGAGCGGGCCACCCCGTAGGCGATGGCGGCCTCCAGTCCCGAGGCGACCACGAACCAGGTCACGGTGAACACCGCCAGTCCCGGCCAGCCACCCAGTTCCTGCGCGCGCAGCATGGTGGGGGTGCCGGTCGCGACCCAGAACGTCCAGGTCAGCGGGTTCGCCAGGTTGCTGGCCACGCCCTTCCAGAACGCCCAGCCCTCGACCGGCTTCGGCGCGCCGCCGCGCCAGAGCATCCGGCTGTCGAACAGCGCCTGCGCGGCGAAGACGACGAACAGCAGCACACCGGCCAGGCCCACCCACATCCGGGCCGCCATGATCGCCGACAGCACCCACGCGAACGCCAGGGCTGGCAGCAGCAGGACCAGGTCGGCGGTCGCGGAGCCGAGGATGACCCGCAGGCTCGCGCCGAACCCGCGGGCAGCGGCCTCTTGGAGGATGGTGACGAAGATCGGCCCGACGGAGAGCGCCGCCCCCACACCGAGCAGCAGGCCCAGGCCCAGGATCTCGCCCATCACGCCTCGCTCTTCGACCCGGGTGCGGACGGCTCGGCCAGATGCGCGCCCCCGCGGATCTCCTTCACCGTCTGCAGGACGATCGACGACACCGTCCGGCTCACCCCGGGCAGCGCCCTGATCTCGGCGAGAAGAACCCGCAACTCTTGCGGCGAGCCGACGCGCACCTTCACCACGTAGCTGTCCTCGCCGTCCACGTCGTGGCATTCCAGGACCGCCCCGCTGCGCTCCACATAGGACTCGAACGGCTCCTGCTCGTCCGGCGAGGCCATGGTGCCCACCCGGATGAAGGCGACCAGTGCCTGCCCGAGGCTCTCGGGGGCGAGGATCGCGCTGTAGCCCTGGATCACCCCTTCGCTCTCCAGCCGCTTGATCCGCGCGTACACCGAGGGCCCGCTCAGCCCGACGGCCTTGGCCAGGGCAGCCTGCGTGCTGCGCCCATCCTCCTGGAGGAGCGTCAGAAGCCGCAGGTCGACATCGTCCAGCTGTGCCATGTAATCGTAAGTCCTTGCTTCTTGTAGCCTAACTATCGTAGTTAGAGATTCTACGGAACTTACAGGTTGTCGTGTCAAGGCTGTCTAGCTCACAGCAGTCGCGCCCAGGCCGCCGCGCGGCCTGGCGGCGACGCCCCGGAGCGCGGCGGCGTCCGACGGGGGTGGGCCGGGCAGGGGAACGATTGATGATCCGATGCAATCAGAGGGTGATCAATGAAAAGTCGACAATCGTTCGCGCCACGACAATGCGCTCATCTCCCAATGCCGCCCGTCAGTGAATGGCGGCGCCGAGGATGGATGACACGTCGGGGTGAAACCAGGCCGGTGGACCTTAGCGCGGTGTCGGGAACAGGCGTGGGGCGGTACCGTCCACCAGGGATGAAGGTCGGGATCACGACGTGGTGGGCCGACTCGACCGCGCGGTCCTTTATCGATGGCGTTCGCTGGCGAAGAGGGGGGCGAAAGGTGATGTCTATGTCCCGGACCTGGCCGGTATGGGCTCGCACGATGGTCTCACGCGGAATCTACTCTCGCCCCAGAACCAGCCAGGAGCGACTGCGTCGCGCGGTCGAGGGCAAGACAGTGCTGATAACCGGGGCGTCCCAGGGAATAGGCCGGGCGACGGCGTCCCGATTGGCCGCCGCCGGGGCTCAGGTCGTGCTCACCGCGCGGAACGAGTCGAATCTCCGGGAATTGGAGGAAGAGATCCGGGCCGCGGGCGGCGAGGCGGCCGCCTATCCTGTCGATCTTTCCCAGCCGGAGCTCATCGACGAGATGGTCGACAAGGTGTTGGCCAAACACGCCAAGGTCGACATCCTTGTCAACAACGCGGGGCACTCGATTCGCCGGTCCATCGACCTGTGTTACGACCGCTATCACGACTTTCACCGTATGACGGCGGTGAACTACCTGGGCCCGGTGAAGCTCACCCTGCGACTGCTGCCGGTCATGCGGGCCGCGGGCGCGGGCAAGATCGTCAACGTGTCGACGTTCGCGATCCGGACACCGCCTTTCCCCCGATGGGGCGGCTATCACGCCTCCAAGGCCGCGTTTGACGTGTGGCTGCGCGCGATCGGCCCGGAGATCCGCGCGGACGGTGTCCGGATCTGCTCGGTCTACATGGGCATGGTCGACACCGCGATGACCGCGCACACGCCCAGCCTGCACCGCCTGCCCACGCTCACTGTGGCCGACGCCGCCGGAATAGTGTGCGACGGGGCGGCGGGAAACCGGCGCGCGCTCGGCCCGTGGTGGTGTGCCCCGCTGGAGGCGGGATCGGTATTCGTCGGCCGCCCGCTCGACGCCGTGTTCAGCCGGTTGTACCAGCGCAGCAGTGACACCGACGCGGCTCGCCGCGCCATTCTCTGATTCCACCGCGGTGACGGAAACCGTGCGACGGACGTGCGCGGTGTGGCCAGACGCAGGCCTGAATGATTTCGCGAACAGCGCCGGGCATGGCGTGGGAAGAGGTGCCGATGAGTGAACCAGTCGCCATTGTGGGGTTTTCCTGCCGATTCCCGGGTGGTGTCACCAGTCTGGAGGCGCTGTGGTCGGCGTTGCGGGCGGCGCAGGACCTGGTCACCGAGGTGCCGCCGGACCGGTTCGACGCCGCGTACTTTCTGGACAAGAGCCCGCAGCGCCCGGGAAAGACGTACTCCGCGTTCGGTGGGTTCCTGCACGATATCGGTGAGTTCGACGCCGACTTCTTCCGGATTTCTCCTCGGGAAGCCAGTCGAATGGACCCACAGCAGCGGCTGGTGCTCGAAATGGCGGTGGAGGCCCTTGACGACGCCGCCATCGATCCTGACAGCGTCGCCGGTTCCGAGACCGGCGTGTTCATCGGCACCAGCGCCCCGGACTACGGCGGATTCCAGGGCTGCAAACCGGAGACCATCGACGCCTACAGCCCCAGCGGGATCGCGCTGAGCATCACCGCGAACCGGCTGTCGCACTTCCTGGACGCGCGCGGCCCCAGCATGGTGGTGGACACCGCCTGCTCGTCGTCCTCGGTCGCGCTGCACCAGGCGTGCGAGAGCCTGCGCCGGGGCGAGAGCGAGATGGCCCTTGCGGGCGGCATCCACCTGCTGCTCAGCCCGTTCAACTTCATCGGCTTCGCCAAGGCGCAGATGCTCTCGCCCACCGGCCGCTGCCAGACGTTCTCGGCCAACGCCGACGGGTACGTGCGCGCGGAAGGCGGCGGCGTGGCGGTCCTCAAGCCGCTGTCGGCGGCGCTGGCCGCCGGGGACCGCGTCCACGCGGTGCTGCGCGGCACCGCCATGAACAACGACGGCCGCACGATGGGGATCGCGCTGCCCAACGCCGAGGCGCAGGAGGCGCTGCTGCGCCGGTTGTACGACCGGTGCGAGATCGACCCGGGCCAGGTGGCCTACTTCGAGGCGCACGGCACCGGCACGCTGGTCGGCGACCCCGCCGAGTGCCAGGCGATCGGCCGGGCGCTGGGGGTGCGCCGCACGGCCGGGCCGCTGCCGGTCGGGTCGGTGAAGAGCAACCTCGGCCACCTCGAACCGGCGTCGGGGATGGCCGGGCTGGCCAAGGCGATGCTGGTGCTGCGCCACCGCGCGATTCCGGCGTCGCTGCACGCGACGCCGCTCAACCCCGAGATCGACTTCGCCGGGCTGGGCCTGGAGCCGGTCACCGACCTGCGCCCGCTGCCGGAGGCCGCCGATCCGGTGGTGGGGGTCAACTCGTTCGGGTTCGGCGGGGTCAACGTCCACGCGATCTTGTCCCCGCCGCCGTCCGCCGGTCCCGAGCCCGACCGGTCCCGCCCGCGCCACGAGATCGAGAGCGGCACGGGCGGGCAGGCGCTGCCGTTCATCGTGTCCGCGCGCGGCGCGGCGGCGCTGGCCGAGGCCGCGCGGCTGGCGGCCAAACGCCTCGCGGGCGCGGACGCCGCCGAGTTCCCCGATTTGTGCCACACCGCGGCCCGCCGGGCGCGGCACGAGCACCGCATGGTGGCGCTGGCGGCCACCCCCGCCGACGCGGCGGCCCAACTGGAGTCGCTGGCCGAGGGCGAGCCGGTGGCAGGCGCGGCCATGGCGCGCGGCGCGCACCACGGCAACGTGGCGTTCGCCTTCTCCGGCAACGGCTCGCAGTGGCCGGGGATGGGCGCGGCCCTGTGCGCGGAGAACCCGGTGTTCCGCGCCGCGGTCGAGGAGATCGACGCGGTGTTCGCGCCGCTGCTGGGCTGGTCGGTGCTCGCCGAACTGGGCGCGGCCGAGGGCACCAGGCGGGCGACGCTCACCGAGTTCGCCCAGCCGATGCTCTTCGTCCTCCAGGCCGGGCTGGTGCGGGTGCTCGCGGCCGAGGGCGTGGTCCCCGCCGCGGTGATCGGCTACAGCGTCGGGGAGGTCGCCGCGGCGTGGGCGGCGGGCGCGCTGGACCTCGCCGACGCGGCCCAGGTCCTCCTCGGTCGCAGCCGCGCCCAGGCGGCCACCGCGGCGGGCCAGGGCGCGATGGCCGCGGTCGGCCTGCCGCCCGCCGACGCGCGGGCCGTCCTGGCCAGGTACGGGGGCCTGCTGGAGATCGCCGCGATCAACGGCGACCGCGACGTCACCGTCTCCGGGGACACCGCCGCCCTGGCCGACCTCGAACGCGACCTCGCCGCAGACGAGGTCTTCGTCCGGCGGCTGGACATCGATTACGCCTTCCACAGTTGGCAGATGGACGCCGCCGAGCAGCCGCTGCGGGCGGCGCTGGCCGGGCTGCGGCCGACCGCGACCCGCATCCCGATGATCTCGACCGTGACCGGGCAGCGGGTCCACGGCACTGAACTCGACGGCGACTACTGGTGGCGCAACACGCGGCTGCCCGTCCTGTTCGGCGCGGGCGCCACAGCCCTGGCCGAGGAGCGCTTCGACGTCGTGGTCGAGATCAGCCCGCACCCGGTGCTCGGCAGCTACCTGCGCCGAGTGGCCACAGCCGAGGGGCACTCGGTGGTCCCGATCGCGGCCATGACCCGGCAGGGCGACGCGGCGAGCGTGGGCGCGACCGTCAGCGCCGCGGTGCTCGCCGCGTCTCCCCGGGCGGTCGTGGCCGAGCACTTCCCCCGGCTCGGCCGGGTGGTCGACCTGCCCGCGTACCCGTGGCAGCGGGAACGGCACTGGCACGGCGACCCCGCCTGGTGGCCCGGCGGCAGCGCCGAGCACCCGCTGCTCGGCCGCCGCGCGTCGGTGGCCGAGCCCACCTGGGAGGGCGAGATCGGGTCGACCCCGAGCGCGTGGCTGACCGACCACCGCATCGGCGAGGCCGTGGTGGTGCCCGCCACCGCGTACGTGGAGATGGCGCTGGCCGCGGGCCGCCGCGCGCTGGGCGCCTCGGTCGAGGTCGCGGACCTGCAGATCACGTCCGCGTTCGTGCTGCCCGGCGAGGAAGACGAGCCGCTGCCAAGGGTGCAGACCTCGGTGTCCGACGAGGACGGCGTCGTGCGGGTGGCCAGCAAACCGGTGGGCGACGGGCAGTGGCGGGTCCACGCCCGCGGCCGGGTGCGGCACCGGGGCGGGCCCGCGCCCGCGCCGGTAGACCTGCAGGCCGTGCGCGACCGGCTCGGCCACCGGCTGCCCGTCGCGGAGCACTACGACTACGCCGCCCGCGCCGGACTGAACTACGGGCCCGCTTTCCGGGTCGTCGATGACCTTCCCTACGACCCGGCGACCGGCGAGGTGCTGTCCGCCTACACCTATCCCGGCCCGGTCGACGGGTTCGAGGCGCACCCGGCCATCCTCGACGGCGCGCTGCAGGCGGTGCTGCCGCTGCTGCGCGAGGCCGCGCACGGGCAGGCGTTCATCCCGATCGGCGTCGGACAGGCCCGGGTCTGGGCCGCGCCGACCGCGGAGGGGTTCGCCCACGCCCGACTGCGCAGCCTGGGCGAGGTGGAGGCCGTCTTCGACGTCGACGTCCTCGACCAGGACGGCGCGGTCGCCGCGGAACTGCGCGAGTGCAGGCTGCGGCGGTTCCCGGTCGACAGCGCGGTGTCGGTCGAGCACGTCAGCACAACCCTGCGCGCCGCGTCGAGGGCGGACGACACCGCCCCCGCGCCGTTGCCGGGCACGCCCAGCGAACTCGTCCGCGCGGCGGGTCCGGAGCTGACCGCGTTGATCGGCTCGGACCCCGAGCCGGGAGACCACGTGGGTCTGGGCGAACTCGGTTGTCGGGTCAGCGCGCTTTTCGCCGTGGCGGCGTTTGTTCGGATTCTCGGGGAGGAGACGGTCGTCAGCGTGCGGACGCTGACCGAGAACGGGGTGTCGGCAGAGCACGCCCGCTTGGTGGCCTTCCTGGCCGGGTTCGCGGAGGACCACGGCCTGCTGCGGCGGCTCCCGGGGGAGGCGCAGGACCCGAGGTGGGTGGTCATCGAGCGGCCAGACCCCCTGGCCCTGTTCCGCGCCCGGCACGTCGAGCAAGGGGGTATGCTCGCCGACCTGACCCTGCGTGGCCGCAGCGGGTCGCACCTGGCCGACGTGCTCACCGGGAAACGCGATTCGCTGGAGATGCTGTTCTCCGGCACCGGCATCGACACCCTGGAGCACTACTACTCCGATTTCCCCCCGATGTCCGATGTGAACCACCGGGCCGCGATCCTGGTCCGCCACCTGGTGAGCGCCGCGCCGCCGGACCGGGTGCTGCGGGTGCTGGAACTGGGCGCGGGCACCGGCGGGACGACAGCCGCGGTGCTGCCGGTGCTGCCGCCGGACCGGACCCACTACGTGTTCACCGACATCTCGCCGGTGTTCTTCCCCCGCGCGCAGCACCGGTTCGCCGCCTACGACTTCATCGACTACCGCGCCCTGGAATTGAACCGCGACCTCGATGAGCAGGGGTTCGGCGCAGGCGCGTTCGACCTGGTCATCGCGAGCAACGTGCTGCACGCCACCAGCGACCTGCGCGAAGCCCTCGGGCAGATCCGGTCGCTGCTCGCGCCGGGCGGGTATCTCCTGGCGGCCGAAACGCACCGCCCGGACTTCCTCCTGCCGGTCTTCGGCCTGCTGCCGAGCGCGTGGCAGTTCACCGACACCGACCTGCGGCCCGACACGGCTTTCCTTCCGCACGACCGGTGGCCCGCGGTGATCGCCGACGCCGGGTTCGCCGACGTGATCCGGCTCGGCGCCGTGCAGCACTCCCACCCCGACGACATGTCGGTGCTGCTCGCCCAGCGCCCGCCCGGTCCGTCGCCCGTGCCCGACCTGCCTGAGGCGCCCGACCTCGGCTGGCTGATTCTCACCGAGGGCCCCGGCGAGGCGGACCTCGCCCAGGCGCTCGCGGCCAAGCTCGGCGCGACGGGGTCGCCCGTCATCGTGCAGCGGGCGCCTGACGACCCGGAGGACTGGACGCCGCTGCTGCCGGAGACAAGGAAGACGGTGTGTTACGTCGTCATCCTCGACGCCGACAGCGCCGAGGACGCGCCTGCCGCGACCGAGGCGACCGTCCGCAGGGCCATGACGCTCAAGGCCGTGAGCCGACGCTGCGCCGACCTGCCCGAGGGCCGCGACGCGCACCTGTACCTGGTGACCCATCCCAGTGGGGCGCTGCCGCACCCGGAGCGGCCGCACGCGCCGCTGCACGCCGCCGCGTGGGGCGTGGCCCGCACCCTCGCGAACGAGCTGCCCGACGTCGGAAACACCCGGATCTCGCTGCATCGCTCCGCGGACCCGGCCGCCGACGCCCACCGGCTCGCCGGGGAGCTGCTGGCCCCGCACGGCCAAGACGGCGAAACAGAAGACGAGATCGTGCTGGGCGAAGGCGGGCGGTTCGTGCCCCGGTTCGTGCCCACCGCGCCGCCCACCCGGGTGGTGGCCCCCGGGGACGATGTGCCGTACCGGATGGTGGTGCGCGACCACGGCATGGGGTTCGACGTCGGGTTCGCCGCGACGGTCCACCCCGATCTCGGGCCGGACGAGGTGCGTGTCGAGGTCCGCGCCGCCGCCCTGAACTACCGCGACGTGCTGTGGGCGCTGGGGATCGTGCCCGTGGACGCGCTGGAAGCCGGGTACACCGGGTCGATCGCGGGCGGGTCGCTGGGCATCGAGTGCGCGGGCGTCGTGGTCGAGGTGGGCAGTGCGGTGACGGAGGTCGTCCCCGGCGAGCGGGTGCTGGCCATCGCGCCCGCCGCGTTCGCCTCGCACCCGGTCACCAAGGCGGCCCTGGTGAAACGCATTCCGCCGCACCTGGGCTTCACCGAGGCAGCCACCTTGCCGGTCGCGTTCGCCACCGTCCACCACAGCCTCGGCACGATCGCCCGGCTCAGCGCGGGGGAGACGGTGCTCATCCACGGCGCGGCCGGGGGCGTCGGGCTGGCCGCCATCCAGCACGCCCGGCACGTCGGGGCGCGGATCATCGCCACCGCGGGCAGCGAGGAGAAACGGGACTACCTGCGGCTGATCGGCGTCGAGCACGTGCTGGACTCCCGCAGCCTGGAGTTCGTCCACCAGGTCCTGGACATCACCGACGGGGCCGGGGTCGACGTGGTGCTCAACTCCCTCGCTGGCGAGTACCTGCGGCGCAGCCTCGACCTGGTGCGTCCCTACGGCCGGTTCATCGAACTGGGCAAACGCGACCTCTACGAGAACAAGCGGCTGCAGATGCGCCCGCTGCGCAACAACGTCATGTTCGTCGGCGTCGACCTCGACCAGGCGCTGCTGACCCACACGGAGTTGGCATCCAACACGCTCGACCAGATCGTTCAGCGGATCGATGACGACGTCTACCATCCGCTGCCGCGGCGCGTCTTCCCCGCGAACCGGATCGCCGAGGCCTACCAGCTGATGCGCCATTCCCGGCACATCGGCAAGATCGTCATCGATTTCGCCCATCCGGTCACCGTCGAATGCCCGCCGCGGCCACCGCGCCTGTCGGCCGAGGGCACCTATGTGGTCACCGGCGGAACGGGCGGGTTCGGCGCGGCCGCGGCCGAGTGGCTGGCCGAGCGGGGAGCCAGGAAGATCGCCCTGGTCAGCCGCCGCGGCGCGCGGGCACCGGAGGCCGAGGAGACCATCGCCCGGCTCGCCGCCCGCGGCGTGGCCGCCCAGGCCCACGCGGTCGACGCCACCGACCCGGCCGCGGTCGCCGACCTGTTGTCCACTTTGGACAGCAGTGGCCATCCGGTGCGCGGCGTGCTGCACGCGGCCATGGTCCTCGACGACGACTTGCTGTGCGAACTGGACTCCAGCCGTTTCGCGGCGGCGTTGGCGCCGAAGCTCACCGCGGGGTGGGTTCTCGACGCTCTCACCCGCGACCGCGAGTTGGACCTGTTCCTGTCCTTCTCGTCGGTCGCGGCCGAAGTCGGCAACCTCCGGCAGGCCAACTATGTCGCGGGCAACGTGTTCCTGTCCGCGCTGGCCCGGCGCCGCCGTTCCCACGGCCTTCGCGGCTCCGCCGTGGCCTGGGGCGCCATCGGCGAGGTCGGCTCGGTGTCCCGCGACGCGGAGCTGAGCCGTTTCCTCGACCAGTTGGGGTTCCTGGCCATCAGCCCCGCCGACGCCCACGCGGCCCTGGACGCATTGGCCGAGGACCGGGACGCCGCGCCGATGGCGGTGCGCGCCGAATGGAACCGCGTCGCGCGGCTGATTCCCTGCCTGGAGACCTCGCCGCGGTTCCGGTATTTCAACTTCGGCGCCGTCACCGAGAACGACGAGCGGATCGAGGAGTTCCGCCGCGCCCTGTCCGGCGTGGGCAGCGCGGAGGAGGCGGCCGAACTGATCGAGAACGCGATCATCGCCCTCGTCTCCATGGTGTTGCAGATCCCCGCCGAGCGCGTCGACCGGGAACGCAGGCTCGACCAGTTGGGCATCGACTCGCTGATGGCCGCGGAATTGCTGGGAAAGTTCCGCGCGCACTTCGGCAACCAGCTCTCCCCGATGGACCTCATCGGCGGCGGCAACATCAGCAGCCTGAGCAGGCTGATCGTTCGCCGTCTCGGCAACGGCCTCGCCGCCCCGGTGGAAGGGGGTGCCAAGACCGGAGAATCCAGTGACAGCACCGATATCTCTGCTGTCTCTGAGATCACTGTCGTTTCACAGCCAGGTCCACTCGCGATTGCCCGGAACGCGGAAGTCGAACCGCGAAAGCCCGCGGCGACCGTGTCGGCGGAGGGATGAACTCCGCCCAGTCGTCACCTGGACCAATCCCACATTTTTCAGGAGGTAGTGATGAACCAAGCCGATGACCAACCGGGCGGCCTCAGGGTCAGAACAGCCCTGCTGGCCGCCGCGTTGGCCGCGGGAGCCGTGCTGGCCGGGGCCGCCACCGTGATCGGGTTTCCCGACCGGGCGCAGGCCGCCGCCGAGGCGACGAAGCCGAGGCTGGTGTGCAGCGGAACCGTGCAAGCCCAGTTCAGCCCCGCGGTCACCTCGATGCCCACGCAGGTCAGGGGCTCGGGCGTCGGGACGCTGGACAACTGCTATTCGCCCGACCATTCCGCGGACGGCCTGCGGTCGGCCAAGGTGGAGTTCACCGGTTCCGGGCGGGCAAGCTGCGTCCAACAGCGCGTCGACTCCGGTCAGGTGCGCATCACCTGGTACGCGAAAACCCAGCAGCACGGCCAGGTCGTGGGCACGACCGTGATCGAGAACATCGGCGAGCAGTCGGTGGACAACGACAACCAGGCCGCCCGGTACGTTTTCGCCGAGGCGAACGGCCAGGCGACCGAGGACAGCGCGGTCTTTCCCGGCGAGTTCGCCCGGGTCAGCGGAAACGCGCCCAACACCGGTCTGTGCCCGCTTTTCGGGATCAGCGAAGGAACGGGAACCGTGACCGCGGTTTTCGGGGCCTCGGCGTCCTGAGGGTGGTCTGATCTGTGCGAATGGTAAAAGGCGGTCCCCGGTTCCCGGGCGGTGTCCACGCCATGGTGCGCGCGCTCGGGACCGGGTCTGCCCGCCGCCCGAAACTGGTCGTCGGCCTGTGGGCCGCCGCGGTGCTGCTGTCGCTGACTCTGCTGCCCCACCTGTTCGGCGCCCTGGGCACGCTGCCGCTGCGGGTCGCCGACTCGGATTCGGCGGCGACCGGCCAGGTGCTCTCCCGGACCTTCCCGGAACTGGGCGACGAGCAGATGATCGTGGTTTTCCATTCGGAGGAAATCACGGCCCAGGACCCCGTTTTCCAGCTCGCGGTGTCGGCGGGCTCGGCCATGCTCCGCACGCAGCCCGGGGTCAGCGCCGTCCAGACCGACCCTCCGATGACCCGAGGGCACCTCGACCCGCGCACCGCATACGCGTTGGCAGGCCTCACCGGTGACGACAACGCGCGCGCGGCGGCGGTGCCCGCGCAGCAAGCGGCGCTGCGGCAAGCCACGGCGGAGGCGTCCCAGGGGAGGGTCCACGCGTCGCTGGTCGGCGTGTCATCGATCTTCGTGGACCTGCGCGACACCGACATGGCCGACCTGCGCCGGGCGGAAAGCGTCGCGCTCCCGATCGTCGCGGTGATCCTGCTGCTTGGCCTGGGCGCGGTCGGCGCGACGGCGCTGCCCCTGGTGTTCGGCGGCATGGTCGTCGCGGTCGGCGTAGGCCTGCTCTCGCTCGTGTCGTTCGCTGCGCCCACCAACACCCTGGTCCTCACCCTCGCCGTGATGACGGGCTGGGCGCTTGGCCTGGACTACGCCATTCTCATGCTGCTGCGCTACCGGCAGGAGATCAGAGCCCGCCGGACCCACGACGTGGCCATCGGCACCGCGACGGCCACCGCCGGGGTCACCGCGTGCATCTCCAGCCTGGCGATCGCCCTGTGCTCGTGCAGCCTGCTGTTCGTCAGCTCGGACATCTTCCGCGACTGCTTCATCGGCGTCATCATCGTCGCCGCGGTCACGGTGGCCGCGGCGCTGACCTTGATGCCCGCGTTGCTCGGGTTGGCGGGCCGCTGGCTGGACCTGGGAACACTGCCGTGGCGGCGGAAAAACCCGACAGGCGCGGGAGCGCGGTGGACGCGCTGGGCGCAGCACCTGATGCGGCACCCGTGGCGCTACCTCACCGCCGCGACCGCGGCGCTGGCGCTGGCCGCGGCGCCCGCGCTGGACTTCCGGCTGGGACTGGACCTCGACCGCCCGGCGATGGCCGCGACCGACTCGGGGCAGGGTTTCCTGCACATCGAAGAAGACTCACTGCCCGGACTCACCGCGGCGTCGCAGATCATGCTGCCGCGGCCCACTGGCACCCCCGCCCCGGACACCGCGCCGCTCACCGCCGCCCTGCTCGCCGACCCCCGCGTCGTCGACGTCCTGGTCCTGGACAACGGCGAGGACGCCACCTTGGTCAACGTGGTGCCGACCCTCCCCGTCGACTCACCGGACACGGCCGCGTTCGTCTCCTGGCTGCGAACCGTGGCACCCGCCCATGTGCCGCCCGATCAGCCGGTGGGCGTCACCGGCCCAGCGGCCACCGTGGCCGACCTCATCACCGAGGTCACCGGGAAAACGTGGTGGATCATCGGCTTCGTGCTGGTCATCTCGGCGCTCTTCCTGTTCCTCTGCTTCCGCAGCCTGGTGATCCCGCTCAAAGCCATCATGATGAACTTCCTGTCCGCCGCGGCCACCTTCGGCCTGCTGACCCAGGTCTACGAAGTCGACTCGACCGGAGTGCTCAACTTCTACCTGCCCGTGGTCACCTTCGTGACCCTGTTCGCGATCTCCATGGACTACGAGATGTTCCTCATGCGCCGCATCCAGGAGCACCACCGCGAACACGGCGACAACCGGACCGCGGTGGCCGAGGGTATGCGGCAGACGGCCCTGCCCATCACCCTGGCCGCGAGCGCCATGGTGACCGTCTTCGCCGCCCTGCTCACCGCCGACCGCATCGAGATCCGCCAGATCGGCTTCGCCCTCGCGGTGGCCGTCGCGATTGACGCGACGGTGGTCCGGTTGGTCCTGGTTCCGGTGATGCTGCGGCTGTTCGGGCGGTACAACTGGTGGCTTCCCCGGCCGTTGGCCCGGTTGTTCCGTGAGCCGGTGGCTGCGGAGTCTCTTGATGAGGTTCGGGATGTGCCTGTGCTGGGGGCTCGTTGATCTGTGACGGCTTCTGTGGTTCGTGGCTGCGGGGGCGTGGCTCTGTTGGGTTGGCTCGATGGGGTGGAGTGGTTTCTTTGGGGGTGAAGGAAGATCCCTGAACTCGCCGTGGTCGTGGGGCCGAAGGGTCCCCACCCGTCTTTCCCCGCGACGGGATCTTCCTTCGTAGGGGCCCCAAGGAACCACTCCACCCAATCGAGCACTTGGCGGGGCAGGCTCGGTTGGCAGGAGGCCCGGTGCTCTGCTCCACCCAATCGAGCACTGAGCGAGCCTAGGTTCGGCCTGGCGGGTGCTCTAAGGCATTCGGGGGTTATCGGGTGCGTGGGCCCAGGATGGGTTCGGACTCGGTCAGGCCGATTTCGCTGGGGGATTGGCGGTCGCCGAAGACGCGTTGGTGTTGTTTGGCGCGTAGGTCCAGGTGGGCTTCGGTGGGTTTGGGGAAGCCGTGGCGGGTGCGGGCCTCGGCGGGGGTGAGGGTTTCCTGGGGCGTTGGCGGGATGCCTAGTAGGACCGGGGCTAGGACGGGGACGGTTGAGGGGGACAACAGGTGCTGCGGCCAAGTTGAGCGGTGGGCTGCGGCGAAGGCCGCCGTTCATGCGCTGCCCGGGGCTCCGAACCAGTGGCGGGCGGCCGCGCGCAGCGCGTCCTGGTCGGGGTGGGCGTCGCTCGACGCCCACGCCACATGGGAGTCCGGGCGGAGCAGGAGCGCGGTGACGTCGGTGGCTTCGGTGACGTCCACGGTGTCGCTGTCCACGGTGGCGCGGACGACCTCGACGCCGTCGGCGCGCAGGCCGCCGGTTCCGGTGAGGTCGATCAGCAGCGGCCGCGCCTTCCTGGCCAGGTCGGCGAGGCGGACCACGCCGTCCGGGGTGCGCAGGTCGAGGTCGGGGGCGAGCAGGCCTGCGAGCGGGTGCGCGTCCTCGGCGACCGGGTAGCGGACGTCCGCGCCCGCGACCAGGTCGGCGATGGCCCGCGTGACGCCCGGCTGGGCCAGTAGCTCGCCGAACAGCAGGCGCAGGCCGGTGACGTCGTCGCCGGGGGCGAGCAGCGCCGCCTGGGCCCGCGCGTAGGTGACGGCCCGGTCGGCGGCCGGGCGGCGCTCGGCCTCGTAGGTGTCGAGGACGTCGGCTCCGCCGTTGACCGCCGCCGCGAGCTTCCACCCCAGGTTGACCGCGTCCTGCATACCGATGTTGAGGCCGGTGCCGCCGGCGGCGAAGACGTGCGCGGCGTCGCCGACGAGGAACACCCGGCCGTCCCGGTACCGGTCGGCGACCCGGGTGTTGCCGCCGTTGATCCTGCGCAGCGCGTGCGGGCAGGCACCGGGCGGCGGGCCGAGTGGGACGTCGGCGCGCAGCACCCGGCTGACGCTGGCCCGCATCTCGGCGAGCGTCATCGGCCCGTCGGTTTCCGGGGCGTCCCACTCGACGGTGGTGACCAGGGGCGGGTGGCCGGGGAGCGGCGCGTAGGAGAAACCGCCGTGCGCGGTGCGGATGGGGAGGAACGGCCGGATCGGGCCGTGGCCGGGCACGGTCAGCGCGCCGGTCGCCGGGTCGATCCAGTCCGCGGGCAGGGCGACGTGCGCGGTGCGGCTGGTGGTCCGGTCGTGGGTGACCCCAGGGAAGCCGATGCCTACCGCCTTGCGGACGGGGCTGTGCGCGCTGTCGGCGCCGACGACGTATCGGGCGCGTAGCTCGTAGGTTCCGGCGGGGGAGTCGACGGTGAGGGTGACGCCGTCCTCGTCCTGGGCGAGACCGGTGAACTCGTGCCCGCGGCGGATGTCGGCGCCGAGATCGTTCGCGCGTCGTTCCAGGACCCGCACGGTGGTCAGTTCGGGCACCGGGAGGGTGTGGACCGGGCTGTCCGCGACCATGCTGAGGTCGAGGGGCAGCGCGGCGAACATGAAGTAGCCGTTGTTGGGCCGCGGCGGGCCGGGTCGGCCGCTGAGCGCCTCGTGCAGCCCGCGCCGGTCGACCACGCGGACGACCTGCCCGACGAGGCCGTTCGACCGGGGCTCGTCGCTGGGTTCGGCGCGCCGCTCCAGCACGACCGGCCGGACGCCGCCCAGCGCGAGTTCGCAGGCGAGCATCAGCCCGTTGGGCCCGCCGCCGACGACCACCACGTCCACGGTGTTCCTCCTCGCGGCTCCGCTGGTCATCGCGGCCGGATCTGGTCGAAGACCGCGCGGAGCAGCGGCCCGAGCGGCTGGGCTGGGTCGCGCGACCAGTGGGTCAGCGCCGTGCCGAGCCCGGCGCTGACCATGGCGGCGACGACCTGCGGGTACAGGTCTTCCGCCGCGGTGCCCGTGCGGTCGGCGACGGCGACGGTCAACTCGTCCCGCGCCGCGGCGTGGGCGCGGAACACCTCGTGCTGGACCGCGGGCTCGGCGAGCAGTTTCCGCAGTGCCGCTGGATACCGGTCATCCGGTGGCGGCGTGGCCGCGCCCGGCGCCTGCTCGAACTGGCCGACGACCGCGTGGGTGAGCGCGTCCCAGAGCGGTTCGTCGGCGGGCCGTTCGCGCAGTGTCTCGGCGATGCGCTGCCCGCGCACGACATGCGTGGCGACGACGGCCTCCGCCTTGCTGGCGAAGTAGTTGCGGAACGTGCGCTCGGAGACGTTCGCCGCCGCGGCGATGTCCGCGACCGACACGGCGTCCAGCCCGCGTTCCAGTGCGAGCCGGATCGCCGCCTGACTCAACGCGAACCGGGTTTCCCGCTTCTTGCGTTCGCGCAAGCCGTCGTCGTCTGCCGCCATGCCGCCAGGCTAGCCGAACTTGCCGACCTTGCAAAGTTTCCTATTCGGAAAGTTTCAGCCCTGGCGGGACACCCGGACCATCTCCGGCCGCTCCACGACCTTGACGCGCTCGCGGCCGTGCGGCTCGCCGAGCGCGCGCTCGTAGGCGTCGAGGTTCTTCCAGCCCTGCCAGGTGGTGAACTCGATGCCGCGCTGGCGCAGAAACGTCACCACCGCGCTCGGGTCGGGCTGGGGCGCCGGGTGCAGGGTCGGGGCGTCGGCCAGCAGGGACGCCACCGTCTCCGACGAGCAGCCCTTGGTGTGGCCGATGAGGCCGATCGGGCCGCGCTTGATCCAGCCGGACACGTAGGCGCCGGGGACCAGGTCGTCGTCCATGTCCAGGACGCGGCCCTTGCTGTGCGGGACGGTGCCGGAGACGTGGTCGAACGGCAGGTCCGCCAGGTGCATGGACAGGTATCCGACCGCCCGGTACACCGCCTGGACGTCCCAGTCGTGGAACACCCCGGTGCCGCGCACGGAGCCGTCGCCGGTCAGTTCGGTGCGCTCGGTGCGCAGACCGGTGACCTTGCCGTCGGCGCCGAGAATGGCGGCCGGGGCGTGGAAGAAGTGCAGGTGCAGCCTGCGCGGGCGGTCGCCCACGTCGCGGATGGCCCACTCCTGCAGGGTCTTGACCACCATGTCGACCTGCTTGGAGCCGCGGATGGCGGCGAGCGAGCCCGCGTCGAACTCGATGTCGGCCGGGTCGACGATCACCTCGACCGTCGGCGAGTGGTCCAGTTCCCGCAGTTCCAGCGGCGTGAACTTGGCCTGGGCGGGCCCGCGCCTGCCGAACACGTGCACGTCGGTGACCGCGTTGGCGGCCAGGCCTGCGTGGACGTTGTCCGGGATCTCGGTGACCAGCATCTCCTCTGCGGACTTGGCCAGCACCCGGGCCACGTCCAGGGCCACGTTGCCCGCGCCGAGGACGGCGACCGAGCGGGCGGTGAGCGGCCAGTCGCGCGGGACGTCGGGGTGGCCGTCGTACCAGGAGACGAACTCGGCCGCGCCGTGGCTGCCGTCCAGGTCGACGCCCGGGATGTCGAGGGGCCGGTCGTCCACCGCGCCGGTGGCGAACACGACGGCGTCGTAGAACTGGCGCAGCTCGTCCAGTTTGAGGTCCGTGCCGTAGTCGATGTTGCCGAACAGGCGCACGCCCGGCTTCTCCAGCACGCGGTGCAGCGCGTCCACGATGCCCTTGATCCGCGGGTGGTCGGGCGCGACCCCGTACCGGATGAGGCCGAAGGGCGCGGGCATCCGCTCGAAGAGGTCGACGCTGACCTCGGCCCCGGACTTGACCAGAGCGTCGACGGTGTAGATCCCGGCGGGACCCGCGCCGACCACGGCGACGCGCAGGGGACGGCTCACCGGGCGCTCCTGGGGTTCTGGTGGAAGGAGGTCACGAAGGAAGGTTAAGGTAAGGCTAGCCTTAGTTGATACGTGATCCCGCTTACCAGGCCGCGCCAGGTGAGTCAGGCCGCCGCGGCGGTGACGTGCCGCAGGGTCGGCACACACGTCTCGAAGAGCGTGCCCGCCCAGTCCCGGGACAGGCGTTCCCCGACGCCGATCACGGACATGCCCGCGGCCTTGGCGGACGTGGCGCCCACGATCGTGTCCTCGATGGCGATCGCGTCGTCCGGGTGGATGTCGAGCAGGCGCAGGGCGGCCCGGTAGGGCTCCGGGGCCGGTTTGCCCGCGGTGACGTCGTCGGCGCTGATGAGAATGTTCGGGTCGGGAATCCCCAGCGAGCGCAGGCGGCGGGTGACGACGTGGCGGCTGCCGGAGGTGACGATCGCCGTGGCCCGCTTGGGGACGCTGCGGTAGAGCTCCAGCGCGCCGGGCATCGGCGGGGTGTCGGCGGCCAGTTCGTACTCGATGCGCTGGATCTCGCCCGCCTCGGTCTCCGGGTCCAGATGCGGCGCGGCCATCCGGACGAACTCGACGTCGGTGAGGGAGCGGGAGGCTTCGGCCAGGTTGTCCATGCCGATCCGCCTGCTGGCCGCCCAGTGGGTGACGGCCCGGTCGATGTGGTCGTGCGAGTCGGCGAGCACGCCGTCGAGGTCGAAGCAGACCGCGCGGCAGCGCAGTTCCAATGTGCCGATCCGGAGCAGGATGCCGGTGCGCTCGGAGGTCCCCAGGTTGTTGTTCATTCGACAGTCACACTCTTGGCCAGGTTGCGCGGGCGGTCGACGTCGCGGTCGAGAATGGTCGCGGTGTGGTAGGCGAACAGTTGCAGCGCCACGCCCATCACGATGTGGTCGAGCAGCGGGTGGATGGCGGGCAGCCGGATGGTGGTCGCGCCGAACTCGCAGGTCTGGTGCTGGGAGAACACGACGACGTTCCCGGCACGGGCCTGGATCTGCGAGACCAGGGTCGCGTCCTGGTTCCCGCTGTCGTCGTTGGCCGCCACCACCACTGAGACGTGCTCGGGGTCGACCAGCGCGAGCGGCCCGTGTTTGAGCTCGGAGGACTGGTAGGCCTCGGCGTGGATGTAGGAGATTTCCTTGATCTTCTGCGCGCCCTCGCGGGCGACCGGCCACGACGCTCCCCGGCCGAGGTAGTACATGCTCCGGTACGCGTGCACGGATTCCGCCGCCGCCCGGATCTCGGCGTCCTTGCCCGCCAGCAGGTCGGCGAGGATCGTGGGCAGGATCGGCAGCGCCAGGTCCAGTTCCAGCAATTCCGCTGATCTCGCGCCGTAGTCGGCGCGGGCCAGCCACGCCGCCAGGGCCAGCCCGGCGATCTGCATGTTGGTCACCACTTTGGTCGAGGCCACCGACACCTCCTTGTCCGCGCGCAGGTGGATCGACGCGCCGCTGTCGCGGTCGAGGCTGGAGCCGACGACGTTGACGAACGACAGCGTCTGCACCGGGTGGCGCCGCAGGTACCGGTGCGCGTGCAGGGTGTCCAGCGTTTCCCCGGACTGGCTGATGAGCACGTACAGGCAGTCCGGCTCGACCACCGGGCGCCGCTGGATGAACTCGGCCGCGGGTTCGGCCGCGGCCGGGACGCGCGCGAGTTGCTCCACAAAGGACGCTGAGACCTCGCCTGCGTAGTACGACGACCCGCACCCGAGGAAGCGGACTCGCTTGATGGACGGGCGGTCGAGCGTGGCGCTCCAGTCCGCGGGCGAGCCCGGGGCGATCGGCGAGAACAGCGCGGAGATCGCCGCCCGGGTAGTCCGCGGCTGGTCGTTGATCTCCTTGAGCAGGAAGTTGGGGTAGGAGCCCTTGCCCTGCCAGCCGGATTCGCGGCTCGCGGGCTTCCAGTCCCGCCCGGCGGGAACGGCGGTGGTGATGGTGACGACTTCGCCGTCGAGGACGTGCGAGTAGTGCGTGCACTCGCTCGCCAGCGCGGCGCGGTCGGAGGCGATGTGCACCGCGCGGCCGTCGACGCCGATCAGCAGCGGGCTGCCGTCCGCTGCGGCCACCAGCGTGCCGGGACGGTCCGCGGCGATGACCAGCACCGCGTAGTCCCCGTCGACGCGGGCGAGGGCCAGGCGCAGGGCCGTCTCGGTGTCCGCGCCCTGGCCGCGGTGCCAGGCGACCAGGTGGGCGAGGACTTCGCTGTCGGTGTCCGAGACGGCGCTGACCCCGAGGTCGTCGAGTTCGCCCCGCAGTTCGGCGATATTGCGGATGGTTCCGTTGTGGACGATCGCGATGGACGCGTCGTAGCTCAGGTGCGGGTGCGCGTTGCGGGTCGACGGCGCGCCGTGCGTGGCCCACCGGGTGTGCGCGATCCCGGACCCCGGAACGGGTTCCGGCGGCAGCGTGGCCGCCAGTGTGGCCACCGAGCCGACGGACTTGCGCACGTCGATCCCGCCTGCCGAGTGGATGGCCATCCCGGCCGAGTCGTATCCCCGGTACTCCAGCCGCTCAAGCGCCGTGGTCAGTGCCTGCCGGATGTCGTGGATTCCTGCTATTCCTGCGATTCCGCACATGTTCTCACTCGTTCTCGTGGTCAGGCCGGGAGTTCGGGAAGTGTCGATGCCGCGTGGTTGATCGGGAAGTACTCGGGGACCCGGAACGCCTCCGCGGCCGCGGTGCCGCACTGGAGGCCGCGGAGCCTGGCCTGTTTGACGACGTAGTCGAGGTAGTCCGTGCCGTCCGTGCACCGCAGCCAGTCGTTCTGGCTGCGGTGCGCGCGAAGCATGTCGAGCTTGGTGTCCAAGGTTTCCGAGATGTCGACCCAGCGCCGCGGGGTGGCGCCGACGAGCGCCAGAGTGTCCATATAGAACACAGCCGGGAGCGATTCGATCGCCGCGCTTTCGGTCCGTTGCAGTGGGGAAGCGGCGAGCTGGAGGCTGTTGAGCGCGATGGCCGACGCGGCCCGGTGGTCGGGGTGGTAGTCGTGGGGATCGGGGATGAACAGGATGTCGGGCCGGAACGCCCGCAGCACCTCGGCGAAGGCGATGCGGGTTTCGGGGCTGTCGAACAGGAATCCGTCCGGCTCCCCGAGCAGGAACAGGCGGGCGTCGAGCACGTCGGCGGAACGCCGGGCTTCCCGCGCCCGCACCGCCGCGATCTCCACCTTCTCTCCGTCAGGCGCGCCGAGGTCGCCGTTGGTCAGCACGCAGATTCCGACAGCGTGGCCGGTTCGCCGGTAGCGCGCGAGCGTGCCCGCGCAGAGGATTTCCACGTCGTCGGGGTGCGCGCCGACGGCCAGCACGTTCACGCGGGCACCGCCAGGCCGACCAGTTCGCCGAGGAAGCGCAGTTCGGCGTGGAAGTGCGAGTCCGGAAGGAAGTGGGCGCGAATCCGTTCCCGCGCCGAGGCGCCGATGGCTCGGCTCGTCTCGGGGGAGGTGATCAGCTCCGTGATGGACAGTCCAAAGTGGTCGTCGGGGTCGGGCAGGGCGACGGCGCGGCCGTATCGGGCATCGGGGATCTGCGTGGTGATGCCGCCCACGCGGGTCGCGACGACGGGTCTGGCCTTCCACAGCGCTTCGGTGACGGTCAAACCGAATCCCTCCGATCGGCTCTTCTGGGTCACGACCGCGGCGTGCCGCTGGGCCGCGTTGACCACCCGGGCGTTCGCCGCCGAATCCGCCGTCGGCAGGCAGCACAGCTGGACCCGGGACCGCACGGGATCGGGCAGCCGGTTCCAGTGCTCCAGGCACCGCCGGAAGTACTCGGCCGCTTCCGGGTCGTCGGCCACCCCGTCGACCTGCGGCCCGATGAGACTCAGGTAGGCGTCCGTCGCGGGCGCCACCGTCCGCGCGAAGCTGTCCATGACCCCGGCCATGTCCTTCACCGAGTCCCACCGGGACACCTGGACGACCATCGGGACCTCCGGCGCGGGCGCGGCGCCCTCCCGCACGACCAGGAGGCCCGGGACCCGGCCGGGGTCCCGCGCCCCGGTTCCCGCCAGCAGGCCCCACCCCGCCAGGAGAGACCGCGCCTGGCTCTGCGACAGCGCGTTGTTCTTCGCCGACATCGGATCGATGAACGGGGTGATGGCCGCGCTGGGCACGCCGCCCCCGCCCGCGAGCACCACGTCGCGGAAGTGCGGCTGGGTGGTGACGAGCCCACGTGCCCGGCGCAGGAACGGGGCGAGGAACGCGCTGGAGCGCACGGTGTGCTCGTTGGGCCGGTCCGCGCCGTTGTGCGCCCGCCACACGGGAATGGCGCCCAGGTCGGCGACGTGCTCGCACAGGCCCGCCGTCTGCGGGTCGTGCAGGACCACCACGTCCCCGGGCCGGACGTGCCGCCCCAGGTCGGCCGCGGCGTCCCGGCTGACCCGGCGGAACTGCTCGGCCTGCGCGACGCCGAGCGGCCCCCGGTCGCCCGCGACGCCGGAGATCCCGTTGTCGATGCGTTTGGTGGTGGTGAAGAAGCCGGTGTCCGCCTCGATGACGAGCCACCGGACGTCGATGCCCAGCGCGTGCCCGTAGCCCAGGATCGGCCTGAGCATCTCGGCGACCCCGCCGCCGTCCGAAGTGGAGTTGACGTGCCACACGGTGGGCATCGCGGCCGCCCACCTGGCTCCCGTGGCGTCCAGGCGGTCCGCGCGCTCACCGGTCAGGCAGGCGCGCAATCCGTCGAGCGAGTACTGCCCGACTGGCACTTCACGCAGGCGTGCCGAACTCATCGTTGCCCTCCTTGTCGCCTGCCGTCGGCAGGGTGGCTCACGTGCGCGCCGAGATGCCGGGTGGCCAGCGCGGTGGTCGCGGCGGCGGCCAGCCCGATGATCGCCAGGGTGGTCGTGAGGCCCGCTTCCTCGGCCACCACGCCGACGAGCGGCGGGCCCGCGAGGTAGGCGAGGTAGCCGACCGCGCTCACACTCGCGGTGGCGGTGGCGACCGCGTGCGGCATCCGCTCGGCGGCCGTGGCCATCGACAGCGGGAAGACCGGGCCGAGAGCCAGCCCGATGACCGACACCGCCGCGAACGCGCCGAGCGCGCTGGACTGGGTGAGTCCGACCGCCAGCGCGGTCGCGGTCGCCGCCGCCGACCAGTACAAGACGGTCCGCGCTCCGAAGCGGGCCACCACGGCGTCGCCGAAGGACCGGGACACGAACATGGCGACGCTGAACGCGACGACGGCCGCTGAGCCGAGGTCCACCCCGCCCGCGAAGTCGCGGGCGACCAGCAGCGCCGACCAGTCCGTGACCATGCCCTCCACGAGTAGCCCGCTGACGGCGATGGCCGCCACCGCGAGGGGGAGCGCCGCGATGCCCCGCAGGGGTGATGTGGCCGCGGCCGCGGTGTGCTCGCCTGCTCGGGGAGAGGTGCGCGGGAGCGTCGGCGCGGCGACGGCCAGGAGCACCAGGAGGATCACGGCCACCGTGGCGAAGTGGGCGAGGACGCCCGCGTCCAGGTTCGTGGCGAGCGTGCCGCCCGCGGCTCCGAAAAGGACACCGAGGCTGTAACCGCCGTGCAGCCGCGAGATCACCGACGGCCGGTCCGGGGTCTGCCGCTGGAACTCGATGCCCGCGGTGTTCATCGCGACGTCCAGGCACCCGCTGGCCGCCCCGAGCAGCATCAGCACGACGCCGAGGGACACCACGTCCCTGGCCGCCGCGATCAGCGGCAGGAGCCCGGCGAACAGCAGGCTGGAGATGACGCACAGCCGGCGGACGCTGACGAACCGCATCAGCCACCCGGTGCCCAGCAGAGCCGGGACCGAACCGGCGGCCACGCCGAACAGCGCGACACCGAGCGCGGCGTCCGACAACCCCAGGGCCGCCTTGACCTCGGGGATGCGCGGCGCCCAGCTGGCCAGCACCGCGCCGTTGAGGAAGAACACCAGCCACAAACTGGTGACGTGGTAGGTCGAGCGGGAAGTTTTCACCATCGGAGCGCCTCGCGGCCGCCCTGACGAGAATGTTCGACGGCCCCCGGACGGTCAGGAACCGCTGCGGCCCGAACCCGGGCCGCCCCTTCCTGCATTGATCACAACACACTTATTTCGCGTCCGCAAGCACTGTCCACTGGTGAACTGAGTCACCGCGGCGCCAGTGGTGAGAGCATAAAATAAGCGGCAAAGATGAACGGTGAGTTAACCACTGTGGACGGTGTGCGGCAATTCTCTCAGCTTGGAACGTTTGTCCGGATTTCCATGAACCCGGGTATGCTGGGGCACTTTTTTCCATGGCGGTTGAATATGGCGGCGCGCACGGGAGCCGCTGGTCCGGCGCGCGCCGCTGGGGTCTCGGCCGGTCTGGCGGATTCCGCTAAAGCAGTCCCAAATGGACATCGGCCGCCGGACTGGTGTTTTCAGTTTCTCGACATCGAACTCGACCGGTCCAGGCGGCCTGCCGCGCACGCGGGCGCGGTGCGGATGGTCTCACCGGAAACACCCCACCAGGAGGATGCTGTGGCCTGAATGCCCGCTCGCCGACACACGAAATCGCAACCAATTCGTACGGGTGATTCATCGTGCGGTTCCGAATGCGTTCACCGTCCGCGAAGGGATCGGGCGAGCGCCGCCGCGGCACGTGCCCCTCAGCCTGCCGCCAGCGTGGCGAGCCCAGGCCCGCCAAGCTCGTCCAGCGCCACGCGCCGCCCGGAGACGGCCAACAGCAGTGCCAGCGCCGCCCCGGTCACCGCCGGACCGTCCCCGATGGACAGGTCGGCGTCCGTCGCCGTCAGCCGGACGCGGGTGGTCAGTTCCTTGGCTCCGCCGAACGCGGCCGGGGTGCGGGCCTGCAGGCGCAGGGACCTGACCACGGCTTCCCGCGGGTAGGGGCGGGTGAGTCCCAGGGGCCTGCGGATGTCCTCGCCGTGGACGACCTCCTCGACCAGTCGGCTGTCCAGCGGCGCGGGCGGGGTCGACGTCCGCGCCGCCACCTCGCGCAGCCGCGCCAACGTCTCCCGGGGCGAGGCGCCGCGTTCGCGTGCCACCCCGCGCGTGTTCTGGCGGTCGAAGTCGAACCGCGCCCCGGCGAGGCCGAGCACGAACCCCAGGCGCGTCGTCCGGGCGGTGTCGACCAGGTGGGCGGCCACGTCGTGCACGGTCCATCCGGCGCACAGCGACGGCCGCTCCCACTGCTCGTCATCGAGACGGGCGAGGTCATCGATCAGCGCGGCGCGCTCCGCGTGCACCATCGGCCAGACATCTCCGCGCACGGCTTCCCCTTCGCTCGCCCGCGGGTTCGGTCAGCGGCGGCTCGCGGCGCGAGCCACCCGTCCGGGCGGGTGGGAACAGTGTTCACCGTGGATCGATGCGGCACGGCCTGTGGGGTCCCGAGCGGACTCGGGACCCCACAGGCCTGCTTGTCATTTCGGGTCGAGCACGAACACCGGGATCTGCCGGTCGGTCTTCTCCTGGTACTCGGCGTAGGGCGGGTAGGCCGCCACGGCCCGCTCCCACCACTGGGCGCGCTCGGCGCCGTCGACCTCGCGGGCGGCGTACTCCTTCGTCACGGTGCCGTCCTGCAGCGAGAACTCGGGGTGCGCCTTGATGTTGTAGTACCAGGTCGGGTGTCCGGCGGAGCCGCCGTTGGACGCCACCACCGCATACCTGCCCTCGTGCTCCACCCGCATCACCGGGGTGTAGCGCAGCTTGCCGGTTCTCGCGCCGCGCAGCGTGAGCAGCACGACCGGCGACCCGAAGACCTCGATCCCCTCGGTGGTCCCGGTCGCCAGGATCTTCTTGGTCTGGTCCTGCACCCAACTCGTCGGGCTGAACTCCACGGCTTGCTCAGACATGCTCACCCCCAACGCTTCCCGCGTCGCCGTTATTCCCGGGTGGACGTCGGAAGCCGCCGGTCGCCCTGGACGACCTCGGCCACGAAGCCCGCGATCTCGTCGAGGGCGGCGCGGCTCTCCGGCAGGACATGACCGAGCACCGGGAAGGCGTGGACCTGTCCCTGCCATACCTGCAGCCGGTACGTGACGCCCGCGGCTTCGAGCCGTTCGGCCATCAGCTCGGCGTCGCAGCGAAGGACCTCGTCCTCCGCGCACTGGATGAGCACCGGGGGAAGGCAAGCCAGGTTCCCGTTGACCGGTGACCGGAGCGGATCGATGTCCCCGGCGGGCGTCGCGGTGCACAGCCGGGCCACCCGGGAAAGCCGTCTGGCCGGGATGAACACGTCCGTGCGGGAGTTCGGATGGGCCTGCTTGACCTGGCAGTCGAAGTCCAGCCACGGCGACAGGCCGACCACACCGGCCGGGCGGTCCAGTCCGGCCCGCTCCGCCGCGAGGGCCAGCGCGAAGGCGAGGTGCCCGCCCGCCGAGTCGCCGACGCAGACGATCGAGCCGCCGTCGAACCCGCGGCCGACCAGCCAGCGGAACGCCTCGGTCGCGTCGGCCAGCGACTCGTCCAGGCATCCCTTCGGCAGGTGCCGGTATCGCACCGACAGCACCGGCAACCCGGTGCGCAGGGCCAGCCGTTCCACCACGCGCCGATGCGTGGCGAGCCCGCAGAAGACGAAGGCCCCGCCATGCAGGTACAGCAGCGCGGCCGAGGCGTTCGCGCTCCCGCGCGGCCGCACGAGCTCCGCCCGCCAGTGGCCACCGGCGACCCGCTCCACTTCGGTGGCGCGCAGCCGGGGAGTCGCCCGCAGGACCAGGTCCACCAGCGGCATCAGCTTCGACAGCGGGCCGCGCAGCGGCCACCAGGACATGGTCGGCCAGACGAAGACCCGGCACAGGACACGGATGAGCCTGGCCCGAAACCCCTGGCCACCGGGGCGGTACTCGTGCAACTCTCGGCCTCCCGCCAGTCCGGCGACCCGCGCGCCCGGCTCAACTCGGTGCACAAGTGTGCACTGACTGAAGTGAAGCACGCGTTCACCCGCCCGGACAACCGTGGAGAGCCCCGGCGAAGTCCGCCCGAAAAAAGTTCCGGCGGGATGTCGAGAACCCGGAAGCGGCGTCGTCCCTGGACCGAACGCGGCCATAATGGGCCCGCACCGCACCGAGGAGAACACCATGGCCAAGTACCTGCTGCTCAAGCACTACCGGGGCGCGCCCGCGGCGGTCAACGACGTGCCGATGGACCAGTGGACGCCGGAAGAGGTCTCCGCTCACATGCGGTACATGCAGGATTTCGCCGCCCGGCTCGAGAGCACCGGCGAGTTCGTCGACGGACAGGCGCTCTCCCCGGAGGGCACGTTCGTCCGCTACGACGGCGAGGGGCGGCCGCCGGTCACCGACGGCCCGTTCGCCGAGACCAAGGACCTGATCGCGGGCTGGATGGTGATCGACGTCGAGACCTACCAGCGGGCGATCGAGCTGGCGGGCGAGCTGTCCGCGGCTCCTGGCGCGGGTGGGAAGCCGATCCACGAGTGGCTCGAGGTGCGCCCGTTCTACGGCGTGACGTCGACCATCACGGAGTGACGCATGGTGGATGAGGCCCTGCTGCGGACCCTCACCCCCACTGTGATCGGTGTCCTCGGCCGCCGCGGAGCCGACTTCGCCGCGGCCGAGGACGCCGTGCAGGACGCGCTGGTCGAGGCCGTGCGGGTGTGGCCGGACGACCCGCCGCGCGACCCCAAGGGCTGGCTGGTCACGGTGGCCTGGCGCAAGTTCCTCGACGCGACCCGCGCGGACGCCTCCCGGCGGCAGCGCGAGGAACGCGTCGAGGCCGAGCCGGAGCCCGGCCAGGGGGAGGAGGCGGACGACACGCTCCAGCTGTACTTCCTGTGCGCGCACCCGTCGCTGACCCCGGCTTCGGCCGTCGCGCTCACGCTGCGCGCGGTCGGCGGCCTGACCACCCGGCAGATCGCGCGGGCCTACCTGGTGCCCGAGGCGACCATGGCCCAGCGGATCAGCCGGGCCAAGCGGACCGTCACCGGCGCCCGGTTCACCCAGGCCGGTGACGTCGGCACGGTGCTGCGCGTGCTCTACCTGGTCTTCAACGAGGGCTACTCCGGCGACGTCGACCTCGCCGCCGAGGCGATCCGGCTCACCCGCCAGCTCGCGGCCAAGATCGACCATGACGAGGTCGCGGGCCTGCTCGCGCTCATGCTGCTCCACCACGCCCGCCGCCCGGCCCGCACCGACGCCGAGGGCAGGCTCGTGCCGCTCGCCGAGCAGGACCGGAGCCGGTGGGACACCCGCCTGATCGCCGAGGGCGTCGACGTGCTCCAGGCCGCCCTCGCCCGCGACCGCCTGGGCGAGTTCCAGGCCCAGGCCGCCATCGCCGCGCTGCACGCCGACGCCCAGACCGCAGCGGAAACCGACTGGGTGCAGATCGTCGAGTGGTACGACGAACTGGTGCGCCTCACCGACAGCCCGGTGGCCCGCCTCAACCGGGCCGTCGCCGTCGGCGAGGCCGACGGCCCGCGAGCGGGTCTGGCCGCCCTCGCCGACCTCGACCCCGCCCTGCCCCGCTACACCGCCGTCGCCGCGTACCTGCGCGAACGCGACGGCGACGCGGCCACAGCGGCCCGGCTCTACGCCGAAGCCGCCCGAGCGGCCCCCAGCCTTCCCGAACGGGACCACCTCACGCGGCAGGCCGCCCGCCTCAACGCGCGACTCCGCGGCTGAGCGCGGCCGCGCCGGTCAGCGGTTCGGCGCGCCGGCGGTCGAATCCGAGGTGGCCGCGTCCGTCCGGTCCCGCAGGAGCCGCCAGCACAGATAGGCGCACAGGCCCATCGCGGGGGCACCGCCCAGCAGGGTGGCGGCGATGCCGAGCGGGGTCAGGTGTCCGGCGAGGTACAGCGGCGCCAGCACAGCGGTGGCGACGGCGTACTTCGCCAGGAAGATCGCCGTGCACAGCTGGTACCGCCGTCGCCGCGCGGGATCGCGGCGCCAGCCGGACCGTTCACCGCCTGCCGCCCCCAGCACCAACCCGATCACGGGCAACCGCACCAGCATGGACACCAGGAACACCGTGCCGCCGACCACCTGCGTGAGCACGGTCGGAAGATAGAAGTCGACCGCCTGCCCGGTGCTCCCGGCCAGCACCGCGGAGACCCCCACGACGACCAGCCCGACCGCCGCCTGCCAGTACTTCCGGTCGGTGCGCATCCTGGCCACCGCGAACACCGCCACACCGCCGACCGCCACCAGCGCGGACGTCAGCACCTGACCGGTCAGCAGATAGGCGACCAGGAACAGCACCCGGGACGCGACTCCCTCGGCGACCGTGCGCCAGCCACCCACCGCGGCGAACAGGGACAACGACTTCCGGGTCAGCACATCGAGGCTCACCGGACCACCGCCCGCTGCGTCGGTGCTCCGCTTGCCGACCTGCTCATGCGCCCGCCTTCGCCGCGACCGGGGGAAAGCTGGTCCGGCGCATCCAGTCCTCGTACGCGCCGATCGCGTCGAGCAGGTCACGTCTGCCCTGGTGCGCGTCGATCAGTGCGGCGCAGAGGTCGTGCGCGTCCCGCATCGCCAGGTTGCCGCCGAAGCCCGGGGCCGCGTGGATGGCGTCGCCGATGACCGTCACCGGACTGGGCCGCCACGCGGGCATCGGCGGGATCATCCCGATCCGCAGCGCGACCGTGACCTCCGGCCACGCCCCGGCGACGACCGACCGCAGAGCGGACGGCAGATCCCCGGCCAACTCCTGGGCCTGCCGCCACGCAGAACCAGGCCGCTCCCGCGTGCTGGGCAAGGCCCACATCACGTAGTCCTCGACGTCGGCGACCGCGCTGGGACACAGGGCGGGCAGCCACCGCCGCCGCGCGGCCGCCGGGGGCTCGGTGAACCGCAGCACGCCCAGCGCCATCACCGTGTCCCGCACCCGCACGCTCGCGGGGCTGTCGCCGATCAACTCGGGCAACCCGGTGTCGGCCACCGCCCGCAGCGGGGTCGCGCCCATCAGTATGCGCCGACCGGTGTCGACCACCCGCACGTGCGGCAGGTACTGGCGGCGGACCGCCGACCCGATCCCGTCCGCGCCGACCAAGACGTCCGCGGTGTCCATGCGGCCGTCGGCGAACCACGCCCGGACCGTGCCGTCGGCGCGCTCCTCGAACCGCGTGAACTCCGCCCCGAACCGGACCACGTCCGCCAGTCCGGTCAGCAACACCGCGCGCAGCAGCGGACGGTGGACCTGCCGACCAGGCCGCGTCCGATCCGCCACGCCGTCGCACATCCGAGCGCCTGCGACGGCGAGCGTCCCGTCCACCTCGGACAGTGTCAGCGTCCGCTCGCGCTGTCCGCCCATGGTGGCCTCGACCATCGCGGCGTGCGCGGGCGGCAGGCACGCCCGCAGCGCCGAGGCGCCCCGGTCGTCGACATGCAGGCTGACTCCCTGCGGGCGGCCCAGCGGCTCGTCTCGCTCGTGCACGACGACGTCGATTCCCGCTCCGCGCAGCCTGTGCGCCAGCGTCAGCCCGCCCAGGCCCGCGCCGACCA
The DNA here is from genome assembly GCF_900101685.1 of Actinokineospora iranica. Taxonomy (GTDB): domain Bacteria; phylum Actinomycetota; class Actinomycetes; order Mycobacteriales; family Pseudonocardiaceae; genus Actinokineospora; species Actinokineospora iranica. The sequence goes on along the minus strand of NZ_FMZZ01000001.1, from coordinate 587,257 downwards.
CCATCACCCTCATCCCGCCAACCCCTTTCTTCATCACCCGATGAAGAACACTGTACGGCAAAACTCCACCAGGCGATGAAGTAAGCGGTGCTAGACTTCGGCGGCCATGACGGAACACGACGACCACCGCCGCCCCGGCCGCTGGCGGTCCGGCGCGGAGAGCAAACAGCGGATACTCCAGACCGCCCGCGACCTGTTCGGCCAGCACGGCTACCGCGGCACGACCGTGCGCGCGATCGCTGCCGCGGCGGGGGTCGACCCGGCGATGGTGTTCTACTTCTTCGGCACCAAACAGGGCCTGTTCGCCGCCGCCGTCGAGATGTCCGACACCGTCCCGCCCGCCATCGAGTCGATCTTCACCGCGGGCCTGGACGCCATCGGCGAGCGCATCGTCCGCACGCTCCTGGAGAACCTCGACAAGTCCGACCGCACCCCGCTGGTGATGCTCACCCGGTCGGCCCCCACCGACGACCGCTCGGAAACGCTGCTGCGCGAGTTCATCGACCGCGAGATCACCGACCGCGTCGCGGCGATGCTCGACGCGCCCGACGCCGCCCTGCGCGCGGGCATGGTCAACGTCCAGATCCTCGGCCTCGCCGTGGCGCGCTACATCGTGCGGATCGAGCCGATCGCGTCATCGCCCGTCGAGGACCTGGTCAGCCGGTTCGGCCCGCTCGTGCAGCACTGCCTGACCGGGCCGACACCACAGCCGGTCCCGACACCGACCCCTGTCGGCGCCTAGCGCGCGGTCGCTGCTTCACCTGCCGCGCTCAGCGGTGCGCCGCAGAGCGCGGTGGGTGAGTTCCTCGACAATGCGCCGCCAAGCCGGTGACGCCTCGGAGATCCGGGAAACGGCACGGCGCGCGGGTCCAGCGCGCGCAGCAGAATCCACGCGTCGCGTTCGAGCAGCACCCGGCGCTCGCTGATGCCGAGGCCGCGCATCCGGTCCAGGATGGCGACCACTTCGGGCGGCAGGAAAGCCGTTCGCCGCCCGCCAAATCGGCGATCCGGCGGCGGTATTCGGTGAGCTGGCCGATCCTGCGCCGCAGTTCGGCGTCGATGTCGGCGATGGCGGAGGCGAACTCGGTGGGCTGGGCGTGCAGCAGCGCGTCGATCCTGGCCAGCGGAACACCGGCGTCGGCGAGGGTCTTGATCCGGATGAGGTCCACCGCGGCCCGCGCGGGGTAGCGGCGGTAGCCGGAGGCGTCGCGCTCGGGCTCGGGCAGCAGGCCGACCTGGTGGTAGTGGCGGACGGCGCGCACGGTCACGCCCGCGGTCGCCGCGAGTTGACTGATCGTGAGCACCGTCCGCCTCTGGTCATGGGAAAGCCTGGCCGCCCCCGAGTCTAGGGATTGGCCACCCAGGTCAAGACGTCGCGGACCGCCTGGACAACGGCGTCGGGGCGGTCGAAGCAGAGCCGGTGGTGGAGAGTGTCGGAGAGAACGCGCTGCTCTCCGCGCGAGACCGCGTTCACCATGGCCGCGTCCATTCTCGTCCGGCCGTCCCGCATCTCCCGCGACGTCAGGGCCTCTTGGCCGGGGGCGACGCCCACCACGGTGAGAGCGACCAGCGGGACGTCCGGAATATCCGGCCCCGCCCGCAGTTCGGCGGCGAGGTCGGCCACCATCCCGCGCTCGGCGATCCCAGCGCGGATCCAGTCGTCACCGTCATGGGCGTCGATCAGGGGTTGCCGCACGTGCTCCGGATAGTCGGCGAGCAGTTCGCGGCGCATCTCGTGCAGGGCCGGGCGCATCTGCTGCAACCGCGCCACATCAGGCGACATCCGCTCGACCGCGTCAAGCCGCAGCGCGGGCGGCACGAACTCGTCCCAGTCGCGGTGGAGGCCGTCCAGCCAGACCAGCCCCGCCACATCCTCCGGATACAACTGCGCGAACCGGTGCGCGTAGCAGGCGCCGAGCGAATGCGGCGCGAGAACGTAGGGGGCGGCGATGTCCTGCGCCCGCAACACCTCGCGCAGTTCCGTGGCGACCGCGGCCGCAGTGCGCGGCGGCCGGAGGGGATCGCTGTAGCCCGTGCCACCGCGGTCGTACACCACCGCGGTGGTGAACTCCGAAACCCGTTGCTGCACACCGAAATAGTCCAGGCCGACCGCACCGGCCCCCGGCAGAAACACCACGGCAGGCCCGCCGCTGCCCACCTTGTGCGCGAAAACACGGCGGCCGCCGATCTCCTGAAACCCGCCGACCGGCGGCGTGAGCCGAGTCGGGGAAGCACTGTTGTCCATCACCCGCCCAGGTTCCACCCCTGACGCAGGGTCAGGGTCAACCAGCACAGCCCCCGGGTCTGGCATCCGACCACGGCGACACGCAGGCCCTGACCGGCGTCGACTCACCCACCACGACTGCCTCTACGAGAAAGCCTGTCGCCCCCCCGGTTCATCGCCGAGGGCAGCACCTGGTCGTATGTGCGGCTCAACCTCGCCGGTGCGCGGGAAACCACGGTGATGGCCGACGACTGCTTCGTCGACGTCGCCCGGGCCAACTTCCGGCGGACGCCAGGCGGCGTGATCCTCGGCACCGTCGGCCGAGGCCAGGGCTTCCACACCTACGACCAGCTCGATGACTGGTACCGGGGCGACCTGTGGGGCGGCGAGCGGGGGGTGTGGATGCACTGGTCCGTGCTCGGCCCGCCCTGCGGCGACTGACACACGGTCTCGCTGATCTGACTGGTTCGACGGCGGGCACGGCCGAGTGATCGACGGGCCCTCCGGCATCGGGGGGTGGAGGGACCCGTTTCTCGACCCACGTCGAAATACTCGCGCACCCGCACGGAAATCATAAGCCAGTCGATTCACCTGAATTGACCCGCGCTGCCGAGTGTCGGCGCGACGCCAATTGTGAGCGATGCTCGATTTCCTCTCGTGGACCCATGGTGGTCAAGTTCACCCGGTTGTCGGTGACGGCTACTGCGTTCGCGTGCCAAGGTGATCTGCTGCCCACCCGAGGCCTGGTGGGCGAGATCCATCGGTTTGGCCTGGGGGAGGGGCGGAAACGGTGCCGCACAGAACGCAGCCCGCTCGCGTGTCGGTCGGTGATTTGTCGGAAAAGCTGGCCAGGATCGCCGAGGACTGTGATTGGACGGCGCTTGAAGCCCTGTGCGACCAGCACATCCTCGCGGTGGAGGGCGAACTCGCCAATCGGCTGCTTTTCGTGCTCAGCCAGGTTCCGGACGAGGAGTTGCGCGCCCGCCCGCGCCTGATGTTCTCGTGGATCGGCGCCTACCACGCGATAAAACAGCCGCACGTCAGCGAACTCAGGCCATATCTGCGCCACTACACCGAGTTGGGCGCCCGCCTGGCGGCGACCATGGACATCGCGGGCGAGACGTCGGCGGCGACACTCGTCACGGTCGGCACCGCGGCGATGATCGGGCTGCGGATGCGCGGGGCGAGCGCCGAGGCCGAGGAACTGGGCGAGCGCCTGACGGCCCGCGCGGCCCGGCTCGGCGCGCTACCCGGCGCGGACGCGGAACCGCGCCCTGGATGGCTTGCCATGCAGCGCGGTCTGACGCGTTCGCTGATGGACGACTTCCCCGGCGCGGTGGAGCTGTACCGCCAGGCGTACGAGCGCGCGACGGCCGAGCCGGAAACAGCGGCCACCGCCCTCAACGCCGCCGCGAACCTCGCCATGATCTTCGGGCATCTCGGGCACGGCGACCTCGCCCGCCAGTGGCTGGACCGGATGCGCGGCTTCGAGTCGCCCTCGGAGCGGGTCCGGTTCCTGCTCACCGTGGGCGGGACGATCGCGCGGGGCTGGGACGCGCTGGACCGCTACGACGAGGCGAGCCTCGCGGACTGCCTGGCGACCACCGGGGACGGCACCAGGCAGCTGGAGGTCTGGCCGTTCGTGGCGGCGTTGTCGTTCGCGCACGGGCTGTGCTTCGGCGACACGGCGCTGTCGCTGGCCCAGTTGGGCACGCTCCCGCTCAGTCACGCGCCCGAACTTGTCGGGCAGGGCACCGCTTTCCGGGTGATCCGACGCGCCCACGTCGACCTGCTGATCGCCACCGGCCAGGCCACCCGGGCGCTGCGGCTGATCAAGGAGACCGACCCGAAGGGGTCCTGGCTCACCCTGCCCGCCGCCCGGCTCCGCCTGCTCAACGGCGAATACGAGGCGGTCCGCGCGATGGCGGCGCGCACGTCCTGGCACGAGACCACATCGCGCCGCGACGCCCGGCCGATGCTGCTGCTCAAGGCGGTCGCCGCGCTGCGGATGGGCGACGATGCGGAGGCCCGCAAGTCGCTCGTGCTGGTCCGCCGCGTGCGCCCGCCGGACGAGGTGCTCTCGCTCGCCGCGCTGCCGCCCGCCGACCGCGACGAGGTGATCCGGCTGGGCGAGCTTCCCCTGACCGACGCGGCGGCGCGGCGCCTGGCGCGGGCCCGGCCGGTGTTCCCCGACCGCGTCGAGCTCGTGGAGCTGACCAACCGGGAGCAGGTGGTCCTCGCCGAACTGGACGCGGGGCTGACCATCGGGGAGGTCGCGCGCAAACTCGTCGTGTCCGTCAACACCGTGCGCACACAGGTGAAAAGCGCCTACCGCAAGCTCAACGCGTCCAGCCGCGAGGGCGCTCTGATGCGGGCGTACGAACTTGGCGTGCTCTAACGGAAAAGTGTGGCGCCGAGGGGGCGCTGGTCGTCGAACCCCGGGAGTATCAGGAAACTGGCGCTGGCGGTGGTGGTGGTGAACGGCAGCAGCGCGTCGCCGTTGTCCATGCGGGTGAGGGTGCTGGTGAACGTCCGGATGTCGTTCTGGAAGCTGATGAAGAGCAGGCCGGGCGCGGGTTCGTCGATGCTGTAGGAGCGGCGCAGCATGAGGCCGACGCCGACCGTGGTGGGATGCGCCCGGCGGAGGTGGGCGTCCGCCGGGATGAGGTAGCGCCCGTCCGGCGTCTTGGCGCCGAGGTCGGGATCGGCGGCGATGGCGCCGCCGGAGAGGGGAGCGCCGGTGTCCCGGCGTCGGCCGAAAACCGCTTCCTGGGCGGCTACCGGCAAAGCGGCGAACCGCGGCAGGTCGAGTTCCATGCGGCGGAGCACGGCGATGGCGCCGCCCGCGACCGGGGCGGGCCCGGCCAGCCACAGGTCTCGTTGCCGCTGCTCGGTTGTGTGCGGGCCCACGATGCCGTCGATGAAGCCGAACACGTTCCGCGGCGCGGTGATGCCCTGGTCCACCGGAACGGTCGAGCCGCGGCGCGCGGACTGCCGCCAGCGTTCGCGTGCCCGGTCGCCTGCCTGGCCGAGCAGCGCGGCGGCGGCGATCGGGAGGACGACCGGGTCGCAGGCGCAGACCTGCACCAGCAGGTCGCCGCCGCGGGCGTGCGGAGCGATCCGCTCGCGGGAGAACTCCGGGAGATCCGTTGCGCCGGGCAGGGAAGGGTCCGCCATGCGCACCAGTCGGGGACCGATCCCGATCGTCACGGTGAGATCAGCTGGCGGCAAGCCCAGCAGCCGGGCGTCGGTCCCGGCGGTGAGCGTGCGGATGGCCGCGCCGAGTTCGGCCAACAGCGGGCCGACAGCCACGCCGTCGGCGAGGTCCGCCACCACGGCCAGCAGGTTGGGCTGGGCTTCCTGGGGGAGAATGATTCCCGCCTGATGCGGCCCGGTCGGCGGCACCGGCGCGATGGTCGCGGGGGCTTCGCCCCCCGGCTGGGCGGAACCCGGTTCGCACCCGGCGGTGAGGCCCGCGGCCAGCACGGCGGCGCCCGCACCGAGAAACGCGCGGCGGGACGGGTGGTCTTCGGCTCGGCGCACGGGTGGAGAGTGCCAGATTCGGTCTGCCGCAGGCGAATCCGGCGGCCATGCCAGACTGGGCCCATGCGTCGTTTCGGTCTTGCCATGATCGTGGCCTTGCAGGCGTTGGTAGTGGCCGGTTGCGGCGCGGACGACGCCGGATCGGGCAACGGCACTCGACCGGCGGGCGCGAACGTGACGATCCGGGTGCCCGCCGACGCCCCGACGATCTCCGCCGCGGTGTCCCTCGCCCAGCCCGGCGACCTCGTCCTGGTCGCGCCGGGCGAGTACCACGAGTCGGTCAAGGTCGACAAGGCTCAGATCACCCTGCGCGGCGAGTCCCGGGAGACGGTCGTCATCGACGGGCGGCTGCGGCAGCCCAACGGCGTCGTCGTCACCGCGCCCGGGGTGGCCGTGGAGAACCTGACCGTGCGGAACAACACGCAGAACGGCGTTCTGGTGACCGGTTCGGCGAAGGCGGCGACCGGAACCCCGGGGCAAGGCGGCTACGACACCGGCGACGAGCCGGTCACCTTCCTGCGGTCGTTCCTGGTCTCGCATGTGACGGCGACCCGCAACGGGCTGTATGGCATCTACGCGTTCTCCGCCCAGGACGGTGTCATCGAGCACTCGTACGCGTCCGGTTCGGCCGACTCGGGAATCTATGTCGGGCAGTGCAAGCCGTGTCGCATCGTGGTTCGGGACAACATCGCCGAACTCAACGCGGTCGGCTACGAGGGCACCAACGCCAGCGGGGACATGTACGTGGTCGGCAACCGCTTCGTCGGCAACCGGGTCGGGCTCACCACCAACTCCGACCACCAGGAGAAACTGCTTCCGCAGCAAGGCTCCCACGTCGTCGGCAACCTGATCGCGGCCAACCAGCAGGCATCGACCCCGGAACAGGCCGACGGCGGGTGGGGGATCGGCGTCGGCATCGACGGCGGCAGCGACAACCAGGTCGTCCGCAACCGGATCGACGGCAACGCCAACGCCGGTCTGGTGGTCACCGCGACCGCCGACATCCCGCCGAACGGCAACCAGATCGTGGACAACACCTTCACCGCCAACGGCGTCGACGTCGGCTGGACGTTCCCCACCGCCACCCAGGGAAGGGGAAACTGCCTGCGCGGCAACGATCTCGCGACGACGGCGCCCGCCCAACTCGCGACGACCGCGGCCTGCCCGGCCGCCGACCAGTCGCCATCGGGCACGTGGGCGAGCCCGAAGCCGCCGCGCGGCATCCCGTTCACCGAAGTCGCCGCGCCCGCCGCACAGCCCGGATTCCCGAATACCACCACCGGCGCCACCGCTGTTCCGGCCGTTCCCGCCCTGCCGGACCCCGCGAAGATCCCGCTGCCGTCGGCGTCGCTGCTGGCCGGTGGCGCGCTGGTGCGGGCTACCGCGTCGGGGTGACCCCGGGCGCCTGCTGGACCGGAACGTAGTCGTGGGTGTCGAAATCGATGACCACCGGTTCCGGCTCGGAGGCCACGTCGGCCTGAACCCGGTGCATGGCGCCGTCCGAGTCGACCCAGTAGCGGACGTTTCCCGCCGTGTCGGGCCTGGCGCTGGCGCCCGGCCCGGCCATGACGTCCACTTGGCGGCCGCGCACCTCGTCCTGGCCGATCCAGGCGGCGCCGTTCTGCGGCAGGAGTTCGGCGTTGTCCGGGCGGTCGCTGCCGAGACTGAGCGCGATGAGCAGGGAACTGTCCAGCGAACTGCCGGTGGTGCGCAGCGGACGGCGATGCCAGTCGGATTCGGGCGGTGTCGCGGGCAGTTCCGCTGGGGCGTCCGCCATCGGATGGACGAACACGGTGGTGGTGTTCCACTGGATCAGCCCGTCGCTGGACGTGTCGCGCCCAGTGCCGCGCACCAGCGCGTAGCCGAGTTTGGCCCGGTAGTCGACGGACCCGGTGATGACCAGTCCGCCAGAGGTGGTCGGCACGGTGATCGTCACCGCGCGGCCGCCCGCCTCGTGGTTGCGGAACCGCGCGATCGCCAGCCGGTTCACCTCGTCCGAGGTCAGCGCGCGCGGACCCGTGGGCCCGGCAAAGGGATCGATGACCAGGAGCGCGGTCACCGCGACCGCCGCGGCGGCGACCATGCCGATGACGACCGTCGCCCATCGCGGCCGCGACCATCGTGGAAGGCGTTGCCGCGCTTGCGTTCTCCGCACGCGGCGGAACGCTAACAGGGGCACGGATTCACCCCATGATTCACCCGGCCTTCCGGCCCAACCGGCGACGCCATTCTGGTTGTCTGTGACGGTTCACCACGACTTTCACAAGGGGACTGCGATGAGCCGGACAACCCGGACGCGGATGGGTCGACTGGCTTGGGTGGGTTTGGCCGGTCTGTTGCTGGCGGGCAGCGGCATGAGCGGGGCGACCGCGGGGACGGCCGCGGCGGCGGAGGCCGACGGCACGCTGACGGTCCAGGTGCTGCGGGACTTCTTCGGCACCGGCGTGATCAACACGACGATGGACGTGCCGCAGCAGGGAATGCGCGTCGATGTCTCCGATCCGGAAGGCAGACAGGTCACCGGAACCACGGATGCCACCGGAAAAGTCGTGGTGCCGCCGTCCACCGAGCTGACCGGCGGTCACTACCGCGTCGATGTCACTGTCCCAGCGCCCTACCGCGATTATCTGCGAGCGGCGCCCGCTTCGACGGCGGCCAACCACTTCGACAGCTTCACCACCTTCGTGGACGTGTCGGCGGGCAAGGACGACTCGGTGATCACCGGGGTCTGGAACCCCGCCCACTACGCGCTGCCGGATTCCCGATACTTCGTGCCGGTCCAGAACGGCGCGGGCGGGACGGACACCCGGGCTCTGGTGGCGTTCGGCGTGAACACCCGCGGCACGTGTCCCAACGATGTCGCCTGCCCGACCACGCTCGCCACCCAGGCGCAGGTGGGCACGACGTTCGGGCTGGCCTATGACAAGGACCAGCGCAGGCTGTTCCAGAGCGCGTTCGCCCGGCGGCACGCGTTGTACGGCCCGGAGGGCGGGGACGCGATCTACACCGTGCCGGTCGACGGCGGCGGCGCGCCCACCCTGTTCGCGAAGGTGCCGGGCGCGGCGGTCACGGCCCACGACACCACCAACATGATCAAAGACGCCGGGTTCACCAGCGCGCCCGGCAAGGAAAGCATCGGCGGCCTGGCCCTGTCGGAGGACGGCGCCACGCTGTACGCGCTGAACCTGCTGACCCGAACCCTGGTCAGCTTCGACGCCACCGGCGCCACCGCGTCGGAGCCCGCCGCCACGGTGCCGGTCCCGGACCCGGGCTGCGCCGCGCCCACCGACTGGCGGCCGTTCTCGGTCACCGCGCACGACGGCGCCCTGTACGTCGGTGGCGTGTGCAGCGCGGAAAGCACGCAGAACCGCGCGGACCTGAAAGCCGTCGTCTACACCTACGACGGCACGCAGTTCACCACAGTGCTGACCCAGACGCTGACCAATCTGCGCGGCGAAGTCCTCGCGGGCCGCACCAGCGACCAGACCCACCACTGGAACCCGTGGAACACCGACCTGGCGACCTGGGACAAACACGACACGGGCGGCGGCGCGGTGATCGATCCGCAGCCGCAGGTGGCCAGCCTGGCCTTCACCCGGGACGGGTCGATGATCCTCGGCTTCCGCGACCGGCTGATGGACGTAGTGGGCTGGGGCGGGCTGGACCCGCGGGCGGGTGACAACTCCACCGAGAACGGCTTCTCCGGTGGAGACATCACCATGGCCTGCGTCAATCCCGCGGGCGGATACTCCTGGGAGGGCACCGGAAACTGCCCCGACCACGACGAACTCAACGACGGCAGGCAAAACAGCGGCGTGGTCGAGTACTTCCCGGGCGACTACTTCTCCCAGCAGGGCCCCGCCGGGCTCGCCGCGCACCAGGAAGCCGCGCAGGGGTCGGTCGCCTACATTCCGCAGCAGCAGTGGGTCGTCAGCACGCAGATGGACCCGACCATCCACGTCGCGGCCGGTGGGGCGGGCTTCTACCACGTCGCCACCGGTGAGGGGCCGGGCAACAACCCGTCGGCCAACGCCTACGAGTTCGTCGGCCCGAACCAGAACGGCTTCGGCAAGGCCGGTGGGCTCGGCGCGATCGCGTACCAGGCGGCGAACGCGCCCATCCAGATCGGCAACCTGGTGTGGTTCGACGGCGACCGCAACGGCGTCCAGGACCCGGCCGACGTGCGGCTGCCCGGGGCGACGATCTCCCTGTTGGACTCCACCGGGAAGCAGGTCGCCACGACCAAGACCGACGCGGCGGGCGAGTACTACTTCGGCGGTGTCGGCGCGGCGTACGAACTCACGCCCGGCGCGAAATACACGTTGCGGTTCAACGTCTGCACCGCGGACACCAGCAAGGTCGCGGGCCAGCCGCCCGCTTCCGATCTCCGGTTCACGCTCTCGCTGACCGGCGGCGACCGGGTGCACGACTCGAATGTGGTCCCCCCGACCACCGGTGAACTGTGCGACGGGCAAGCACCCGTCACGGCCCCGGCCAACCCCGGAGAAGTCGACCACACGATCGACGCGGGTGTGCACATCCCAGCGCCGCCGACCACCACGCCGCCGCCCACGACCTCCGTGCCACCGACGACGACACCGCCGACGACCGCCGTCCCGACCACCCCGGCCCCGGCGGCCAAACCCCCGGGTTCGCTGGCCACCACCGGTGTTTCCGGCCTGCCGTGGGTGACCCTCCTCGGTGTCCTGGTCCTCACCGCGGGCGCGGCACTCGCCTTCGTGAGCAGGCAACGCCGAGCCAAGCAGGACTGAGCCACCCTCTGCCCGCCCGCGATTCCCAGCCTCGCGGGCGGGCAGACCCATGTCCCAGGCTGAACACATCCGCGTGGGGCTATTCGTCTGATTCCGCTGCCATCCGGCGGATGACGAGAGCGGCGCCGATGCGCTGCAGGTGCGCGGGATCCGCCGGGTCCAGGGCGGTCAGCGCGGTGGCCTTGCGCACCCGGTAGTCGACGGTGTTCGGGTGCACGTGGAGCCGGAGGGCCGTCTGCCGCCGATTGAGCCCGAGCCGCAGGTATGTCTCCAGGGTCACCAGCAGATCCGGGTGTTCGTCCAGTGGCGCGAGCAGGGCGCGCAGCGCGCCGCTCGCCGCGGTCGGCCTGGTCAACTGGTACTCCAGGAGAACGTCCGCCATCCGGTAGAAACCGGGGCCCCGGCCGAACACGCTCGCCAGTTCCAGGATCTCGCCGCCTTGGCGGACGGCTTCGGCGACGCCCGCGGGTTCGGCGAGGACCCCGGCCGCGGTCACCTCGACGCCGATGGCGCGGCTGAGCCGGGCGACGATCCGGGCGGCCGCGGGCCAGTCGTCGCCCGCGAGCAGCGCGGTCCCGCCGGTCGCGTCGAGGAGTGCGAGCACCGGCTCTCCGACCGCGTCCGCCAGCTCCTGGTCCGCCCGGTAGACCTTGCGCTGCGCGGCCATCGTGGCGTCCACGCCGGGCTCCGTCTCGTCATCGTGCGCGGCGAAAGCCAAGCGCAGCACCAGGTAGCGCGGCGCGAGCCGGAAACCGGCGCGGCGCGCGGGCTCCTCCAGGGGGTCGCCGCGCACCAGCGCGGACATCAAGGTGTGCCTGCGCTGCTGTTCGCCGCTGTCCATCCGGCGGCGCTCTTCGAGGTAGGCGGCCGCGGCGGCGGTGCTCGCGCCGTGCACGTAGCCCAGCACGAGTTCGGTGAACGCCAGCACGTGGTCGAGGTCGTCCGGCCGCGCGCCCGCCACCACCGCGCGCCACGCTTCGAGCATCCCCATGCTGTACGCGCCCATGACACCGTCCAGCGCCACGCCCTCTCCCGCGCGCCGGGCGGCGGACTCGGTGATGGGCCCGGACAGCTCCGCGGGCGACGGAGAGGCCCTGTCCCGCACGGATTCGGCGAATATCCGCAGGTTCTCCTCGGTGACCGCGGTGATGGTCTCGAACAGCTCCGCGCTCGAAAGCCGTTGGTAGGCGCCGATTTCCCGGCTGAACCGCTCCACCAGCCTGCGCGCCATCCGGCGCCGCTCGGCGAACAGCCACTGGTAGACCACCCGGCCGCCGATCGTGAGTGCCCCTTTGTCATCGATCACAACACTCGTCTACCACCATTGGCACGGCGACCAATATTCCGGGGGCCGGGCGCGGGTGGAGGATCAGCCGGACAGAGCGGTCAAGCAGGTCGTCCAAGGGGGACAAACCATGTCAATCAGGAACAAACGGCTGCTGCGGACACTGATCGCCGCGGCGATCACAGTGGCCTCGGTCACCTCGGTCGCGGTCGTGTCGCTGGGGAGCCAGGCGTCCGCGGCGGGCGGGCGGGACGAGCGGGCGACGTTCGTCGACGGGTGGGGGCAGCGCCTCGACTACGAGGTCCACCTTCCGCCGTCCCACCGCCCGGGCACGTCGCTGCCGGTGGTCGTCGCCCTCCACGGGTGCGGCATGACCGGGTACGAGGACAACTCGATGAAGGCCATGACCCGGTTCAACGACCTCGCCGACGCTCGCGGGTTCATCGTCGTCTACCCGACGCAGAACCGGTTCTGGAACGCCAAGGGCTGTTGGAACGGACTGGTCCCGGGCAACCAGAAACGCGGCAGCGGCGAACCGTCGCTGCTGGCGGGCGTGACCCAGGCCGTCGTCGCGAACTATGGCGCCGACGCCAAGCGGGTCTACGCCGTCGGCGCGTCCGCGGGCGCCGCGATGACCGTGGTCCTCGGGGTCACGTACCCGGACGTCTACGCCGCCATCGGCAGCCTCGCGGGCGGCGAGTACGCGGCCGACCGCGTCCTGCTGGCCGGGGTGGACAACGTGAGCCCGGTCGACACCGCCAAACTCGCCTACGCCCAAATGGGCCCGCGGGCCCGGCAGGTGCCCACCTTCGTCATGCACGGCACCGAGGACACCACCGTCAAACCGATCTTCGGCGACCGCCTGGTCACCCACTGGGCGGCCATTGACGACCTGGCGAACGACGGGCGGCTTGACGGCGACGTCGACGACGTCCCCGACTCCGTGCAGCGCGTGGCGAACCCCGGCGAGCACCCCTACGTCAAGACGGTCTACACCGACGCAACCACCCAGGACCGGCTGATCGAGAAGTACGTGGTCGAGGGACTGGCGCACAAGTGGCCCGGCGGCGGCGAAGGCGACTACGTCGACCAGGTCGGCCCCAACCTGAGCACCCTGGTGTGGGACTTCTTCAGCGGCCGCTCGCTGCCGTAGCTTCAGCCTTCGGCACTGGTCGACGTGTTCGGGGCGGACGACTTGGCGGCCGGACCAGGTCCCGATCCGCTCGACCGTGAGGCTCCCCCGGGGGAAGGGAACCGCGCCCCCGGCATCCAGCCACCGCTGGGTGCCGGGGGCGCGTGCGTGGTGCGAGACGACAAAACACCGGCCGGTCAAGCCACGCGAACCCTTCTTCGGGGCTGGAGCCCGCCGTTCGGAACGGCCGCGTACTACCTGAAATGGGCGGCGCATTCGCCCACGTCCCGATGTGATCCTTCGAGTCCACCCGTTCATGTGATTACCGGTCAGTACGCCGCTCTCGTCGCGAATGGTTCGGCAATGTCGGGTATTGACGGGTGTCAACGTGAGGGGGTCCCATGTTTGTCGTTCGATTCCACACGAACGAGTTCGTTCCGGATGATGTGGTCGCTTTGCGCAGCGCGGTCGACGGGTGGACCGTCGATGTGCCGGGGGTGTACCAGGACGGCGCGTGGACCTTCCGGCTTGACGAGGCGCGGTATGGGCCGGTGCTGGAGTTCAAGTTCGTGCTGGACGGCGCCACCTGGATGGACGGGCCGAATCTGGTCGTGCGGCCGGTCGCCGACGGGGCGGTGGAGTTCGGCGACGGGCAGGTGAGGTTCGTGCCGTTTCCCGCGGTGGTGACGGAGAACGGTGAGGTGCAGCAGCGGTTTTTCCGGCCGAATCATGACGGGCAGCGGGTGTACGACGTGATCGTGGTGGGGTCCGGCGTCGGCGGCGGGCTGCTCGCAGATCAGCTTGCCGACGCGGGAGCGGACGTGTTGGTGCTGGAGGCCGGGTCCTTGTTGTTCCCGACCCATGTGGCGAACCTGCCGCGGCGGCTGCGGGTGGGGAAGTTCGACAAGAGTGTGTGGGGGTTGTTTCCGGATTTCAGTATCAAGAACTACGACAACGTCGACGGCTCGGACTTCCAGGGCGCCCAGGCGTTCAACCTCGGCGGCCGGTCGCTGTTCTGGGGTGGGCTGATTCCGCGGATGGGCGCCTGGGAGTTGGCGGGCTGGCCGACCGCGGTCCGCGATTACCTGCTGGCCACCGGGTACCGCCTGGCTGAGGACGCGCTCAACCGCAACGGCCCGATCGGCTCGGCCTACCAGGAGAGCACCAGGCAGGCGCTGGCCCGCCTGCTGCCGGACTTCGACCACCTGGACGCCCCGGTCGCGGTGCAGTACCAGGGCTACACGCCGCTGTCGATTCCCGCCGGGATGTTCTCCACCGCGGACCTGCTGTGTGAGGACCGGCTGGTCGAGGACCCCGGGCAGCGGATTCCGACGATCAACCTCAACCACGCCGTGCACCGTGTGCTCACCGAAGGCGACCGGGCGGTCGGCGTCAGCGCCTACGACCTGCTGGCGCGCCAACAGCGGGAATACCGCGCGAACACCGTCGTGCTCAGTGCCGGAACCATCGAGTCGGCCAAGATCGCGCTGCTGTCCCAACTGGACGACCCGGCGGGCATGATCGGCCGAGGCATCACCGACCATCCCATCTGGTTCACCCACTTCTCGTTGCCCGCGGGCTCCCCGCACGCGGCCACCGACGCGTCGGCGAAGCTGTGGTCGCGGCACCGGGACACCAGCGTCGAGCAGCACCCGTACAACGTGGTCGTCGAACTCGGCGCGGATTTCAACCAGGGCCGCTACGTCGACCCGGACAACCTCGCCCGCCACCGGCAGCAGAAAGGCGACTCGACTCTCGGCGAGATCGTGTTCCTGTTCAACGCGCCACTCGTGGAGACCAACCGCCTGCGAGTCGTCGGGCCCCCGTCCGCGCCGGTGCGGGTCGACGTTCAACCGTGTCCCCTGGCCGCGGAACTGCTTGACGAGGTGCGAGCGATCGCGGCCACCGTGCTGAAGGGGATCGGCGCCGAACCGATCATGGGCGAGACCCTGGACCTGACCCAAGCCAAGCTTGGTGGTGTGGCCCACGAGGTCGGCACCCTGCGGATGGGCGAGAACGGCGACGGGGTGGTCGACGCCGACCTCAAGTTCCTCGGCTACGACAACCTCTACGCCTGCGACAACTCGGTGCTGCCGAGTTCCCCCGCCGCCAACCCCACGCTCACCCTGGCGGCGCTGAGCCTGCGACTCGCCCGCCACCTCTCGCGAGCGCGAGACTAGCAATTTCTGTGTTGGATGCGCTGGCAGACGGCACGTATGCTGTCGTATATGGAGTCGTCAACCTCCGTGTAGGCATATGCGTTCGCGTCACTGATCGGGCATTCGCCGTGACAGAAACTGTTTGCCCGCAGGTAATCGGAGTTGGCCTTCTCTCGTATGGTCGAGGTCAGCTGTTTCCGCAGATCGACGGGCAGGCTGTCGGAAATCACTATGACCGCGCCGGGAATGAGATCGGATTTCCACACGATGTCGACCTGGCCGGGTTGCAGCTGACCCCGTTCGATCATTTGCCTGTCGACCATCGTGTCGTAGGCGAAGCCCGCATCGCACTGATCGGCCACGACCGCGTTCACCACTGCTTCGTGGTCCACCTTGAAGATCGGCACGGTGTCTTCGAGCGGCCTGATGCCGATCTCGAGCAGTGCGGCGCTCGGGTACACATAGCCGGAGGTGGAATCGTCGTCGACGAAGCAGATCCGCCGCCCCCGGAAATCCGCGAGGTTTCTGATCCGCGAGCCGGTGCGGACAATGCCGTATGCGCGATACCCGGGTTTGCCTCCCTTCTCCGTTGTCTGCGCGGCGACCGGGATGATCGCTGGATTCTGCTGTTTGGCGCGCACGTAGGAAAACGGTGAGAGAGCGCCGATGTCGATGGTTCCCGCGCTCATCGCGTTGATCACCGCGTCGTAGTCGGTGCCCACCTGGGCGCGGATCGTCCTGCCGGTCTCCTTGCTCAGCATTTTGAGGACCGCTTGCGAGGGCACGAGCGGGACGTCCGCGAAACCACTCGGGGTCTCCGAGAAGATCAGCGGCTCCGGATAGGTGACCGGCGTTTCGTCCTCGGGGCCGCCTACGCACCCGGACACGGCGACAGTCAGCGCGATCAGGACTACGGTGCGGCGCGCGGGCCATTTCATGATCGATCGCTCCCCGGTCAGCAGGTCTCCCGATAAGGCAGTTCAGAAATATGGCGGGCCCACTCTTCGGGAGTCAGTCCTCCGTCGGCGATGGAACAGGCGTGCTCGGCCGCGTTGCCGAGGAGCGTGAGGTCCCACAGAATGGCTTTGTTGTCGGCGCCGCCGGTCGCCAGAATGTTCCCGTCCGATGAAAAGGCGAGCGACTTCACCGACATCCCGTGGCCTGCCAGCGGCTGCCCGAGCCGATAGGATCTGCCCGGATCCTGGATATCCCAGAGGATGACCGTGCCATCACCGCTACCGGCCGCCACCGTGTTCCCGTCCTCGGAAAGGGCCAGCGAGCTGATCGGCCTGCGATGTCCGGACAGGGGCTGCCCGAGGCGCCGCGGCTGGCTGGTGTCCCGGACATCCCAGAGCACCACCACGCCGTCGGCGCCACCGGTGGCGAGGATGTCCCCGCTCTTGGCGAACACCGCTGACGACACCAGGCCACTGTGGGCGACGAGCGGTTTCCCGAGTTGACGCGGCTGCCGAGGGTTGGTGATATCCCAGAGAATCACATCGTTGTCGGGGCCCGCGGTGGCGTCGATGTGCCCGGCTGGGGAGGTGGCAAGGGACATCAGCTGGCCGCGCACCTCCAGCGGTGCCTCGCCGACCGACTGCGGTTGGCGTGGATCGGTGATGTCCCAGTGGATCTCCTTGTCACTCGGACTGCTGGTGGTCAGGATGTTTCCGTTGAATCGGACCGATGTCACCGGGTTGTCGTGGCCGGTGAGTGGTTGCCCGAGTTGCCGGGGCCGGTTGGTGAGATCCCAGAGGATGGCGGTGCCGTCGTCGCTGCCGGTGATTACGGTGTTCCCGTCCGGGGCGAATGCCACCGAGGACACGCGGCTGTCATGGCCCATCAGGGGCTGCCCGATCCGCTCTGGCGCCGTCGGGTCGGTGACATCCCAGAGAATCGCTGTTCGGTCATGGCTACCGGTGATCAATCTGTCGCCGCTTTCGGCGAACGCCACCGACGACACCAGATCGTTGTGCCCGCTCAGCCGATCCCCGAGCCGGGTGGCCGCCGCCGGGTCGGTGACGTCCCACAATGCCGTCACGCCAATCGAACTGCCGATGGCGACAGTACGGCCGCTGGGCGCGAATGCCACCGACGTCACGGTGCCGGTGTCGTCGTTCAAGGGCTGCCCGAGCTGGACGGGATGGTCCCGCCGGGTGATGTCCCAGAGGATGGCGGTGCCGTCGTCGCTGCCGGTGACCACGGTGTTCCCGCTCGGAGCGAACACCACAGAAGACACCCTGCTGTGGTGCCCGTGGAGAGGTTCGCCGATCCGCCGAGGCACATCGAATGGATCGGTGACGTCCCACATCGTCGCGGTTCCGCTGGAACTGCCGACGGCCAGCACTTTCCCGTCAGGGGAAAACGCCACCGAGGTCACCGCGTCCTCAGTGGCATCGTCCCGAGCTTGGCCGAGACGGTTCGCCCGTTCCGGGTCCGTGACGTCCCATATCGTCACGGTGCCACTGGAACTGCCGATGGCCAGCACGCTCCCGTCACTGGAGAACGCCACCGAGGTCACCGCGTTCTGCGTGCGGTCGTCCAAGGGCTGGCCAAGCCGACGCGGATAGTGCGGATCGGTGACGCTCCAGAGGATCGTCGCGCCGTTGTTGCTTCCGGTGGCGACGATGTTCCCGCGTGGCGCGAACGCCACCGCGAGCGCGCCACCTTCGTCGCTTCCCGAGATAGCGCCCGCGTAGCGGGTGGTGAGCAGGGTCGTGACCAGGCTCGCG
Source organism: Actinokineospora iranica (assembly GCF_900101685.1). GTDB lineage: Bacteria > Actinomycetota > Actinomycetes > Mycobacteriales > Pseudonocardiaceae > Actinokineospora > Actinokineospora iranica. The sequence continues at coordinate 569,410 of NZ_FMZZ01000001.1, read as the reverse complement.
TTGGTCTCGGCGCTGGGATAGAGGTGTTGAGCGGCAACACCCAACCGCAACGCCAGTTGCGGTGAGCGGTCCCGGACCCCTTCAGCGAGTACCACAAGCCCGCGTGCGCTGGCACTGTCGCGCTGGTCTGTGGCGATGACGTACTGCCTGACGGCGAAGACGCTGGCGGCCACCGCCACCACCGAGAGAACGCCCAGTGAGGCGACACCGAGCCGACGGCGGAACCTTTCCCGTGCCCGTTTGGCCCTGCTCTGCCGCACGAACTCCTTTTCCGTCTGGTCGAACGCGACTTCCGAGCTGTGTTCCTGCTCCCAGGAGTTGACCTCGGCGAGTCTGCCGGGCGGATACAAGAGGTCGGGGTCTCGCTTGCCTTCCGCCCATCTCTGTGTGGCCGCGGTGAGCCGCTGGCGGATGAGCAGACCGGCGCGATCGGCGTCGGTCCACTGGCGAAGTAGCGGCCACTCCCGCAACAGTGCTTCATGGGTGATTTCGGCGTTGCTCTTGTCTGTTGTGATCAGGCGGGCCTGCTCCAACGCGGCCAGAACCGTTTTCGCGGCAGCCGAATCGCCGGACTCGTCGATCAACCTGTCCACCGCGACGCGCCGACGGGCAGGCGGTTCGGCGTCCTCGCCGATTTTCACCAGGCTGAGCAGGATTCCCCGGGCCACCCGCTGCTCGGCCGGGCTGAGGTTTTGGTATGTGGTGTCGGCGGTGGTGCGAATCGCGCCGCTGATGCCGCCGGCTTCCTCGTAGCCGGCGATTGTGAGTATGCCGTCGCGGCGTTGTTCCCAGGTGGCGTGCAACGCGTGGGAAAGCAGCGGCAGCTTCGCCGGGTTGTACACGGCTTCGTCAGCTCTGGCTTCTTTGTCGTCGAACTCGCCGACAATGCGGTCGACCAGGCCGGGTTCGAGGGCAAGACCCACGGCATGGCCGGGTTTCTCGATGACATCGCGGAGTTCGGCGGTGGTCATCGCCCCGAGCATGACCTGGCCGAACCGCAGGGCATCCACCAGCTCCGGGTATCTCGCGCAGTTGCCGAGCAGGTCCGCGCGCAGGCCCACCACCACCAACGCGGGCGCAGGGCGCTCGTCGCTGCTCGTCGACGCCGCGCAGAGGGCGTTGATGAACGTCTGACGGCGGCGTTCCTCCGCGCACAGCGTGAAGGTCTCCTCGAACTGGTCGACCACGATCAGCACTCTGGCCAGATCGCCGGGCGGCGTGTCGACCTCCCCGTTCTCACCGGCCAGGTCCGTGTGCAGCATGTCGGCCAGGGATGCGGGGTCGGACCTCAGGCGTTCGAGCACGCTGTCGGGTTCGTCCCCGATCCGGCCCGCGACCAGGTCGGCCAGCTTCTGGTCGGGCTGCGCGGTGGGGGTGAGCAGCAGGCGGGGCCAGCCGCGGGACCCTGGAACCGGAAACTTCCCCCGCCGGAACGCGGGCAGCAAACCCGCGCGCAGCAGCGAGGACTTTCCCGCTCCGGAGGGACCGGCCACGACGAGCGGCCCGATTCCGTCCATGCGCTCGACGAGACGGTGGAGCAATTCCCGTGTCGCTCTTTCCCGGCCGAAGAACCACTGTGCTTGGTCTTCCCGGAACGACGCGAGGCCGGGATAAGGGCAGTCCCCGCCGATAGCCTTCGCTGGCGGCGCCGCCATGGGCTGGTCGGCGCCCTGATGCGCCGGGTTCACGGCCAGCACGAGGTCCTCGGCGCCCTCACGGGCTTCGTAGCGGGGCTTCGGCAGTCCCTTCGCGGGAAGTACCCGTCGCAGATAGCGGGACACGTCGCGGAGGGTCAGTTCCCTCGGTTCCAGTGGCGCGCCGTTGCTGAGCAGGTTGATCAGTTCACCAGTGAAGGCCGTGTACGCCGCGCCCGGCGGGGCCAGCGCGATTTCGTCACGGCCCGCGGACGTGAGCACATACGTGCCGCTGATGTGGGCCATCGCGGTGACGTCCGCCATCGGGTCCCCCAGCGCGCCAACAGCCCTGCCGGAGAAGCAGCAGTCCAGGATCACCACGGAGGCGCGGGCGCGACTCTCCAGCACGCAGTTGCGGACCTGCGAATAGGGCAACGCGGTGATGCCGAGCCTGCTCGGGCGGCGGTCGGTGATCCGGGTGGCCAGATGCAGTTCCCCGCTGAGGCTGACCAAGCCGTGCCCCACGTAGTAGACGAGCAGCAGGTCTTCGGCCTGTTCGGCCTGTTCGGCCAGCGCGCTTCCCATCTCGGCAGGCGTCGCCTCGTCTATCACCATCCGCAGGTTCTGCTCGTCGAGACCACAGCACTCCACCAGCACCCGCCCGAGTTGGCGCACCGTCGTCTTGACGGCGTCGACGTTCGGGAGGTCCGTGTCCTGATCGTGGGTGCCCGTGCCCATGAGCACCACCCGGGTGCCCTGGGTGCTCAACGCGGTCACCCGTCCCCCTCGACGCTTCTGGCCGTGATCGTCACGTCCACCAGCCAGCACCCCCCCACATTCATCGCTGACTCAAGATTATGGCGGAAGCCGATGTGCGGTGCCGTTTCGCGCGGTCCGCGACCCAGACGCGCCGCGGCCGCCGGTCTGGCGCTCCAGCCAGATTTCGTGATCTTGGCTGGTCAGGGGCAGGTGGGGCTGACAACTTCGCGCCGACCTTCCGGTGCGAACTGCTATCACGGGCCGCGGTCAGCAGAAGGACATCGGATCGAGACTCCGCGCCTGATTTCGATCGGTTGTCACGGGTTCGCCAAGATACGAGGGGCTAGGCTTCTTGATGATTTTGTTGGTTTCCGGTCGGAGGGCTGCGGTGGAGCTGAGGATCAGGGTGTCGGGCGCGGATGCCGACGGGGTGCGGTCGCTGCGGGAGAGTTTGAGCTGGGAGGATGAGCTGCGTGGCCGCGTCGAGCTGGTCGAGGCGGCGCCGCGTCGGGGTGAGCTCGGTGTGGTTCCGGACGCGCTCGTGGTGGCGTTGGGCCCGGGGGTGGTGACCGCGGTGGTCAGTGTGGTGATCACGTGGATCAGGCATCGCAGCTATGACGTGGATGTCGAGATGACCCGGGCGGACGGGGCCAAGGTGGCGGTCTCGGCCAAGCGGGTGCGGGGCGCCAACTCCGACAGCCTTCGCGAACTTGTCACCGAGGCGGCCGCGACGCTGGATGGAGTCGCGGCGGAGGTGGACGGGTCTGCTCGCAGGCCTGCGGAAGACGTGGACCAGTGACGCCGGGCTGAACGGCTGGTGCGGATGGGCGTCCGGCGGCCCGGCATCCCATTCACGACTTCGGCAAGAACGCCTGCGCGGCTCGAACTGGCCTGCGCTCATGGAATTGTCCACTAAGGACTTCGTCGGCGCGGGTCTCGGCGGCCCGGTCCATGACCGAGCGGACTGTGCGACCGGGTGGTAAGCAGAATGTCCGAATCGGTTTCATGAAAGCTTTCGCGAGACGATGTGCGGGAAAACGCAGGCATGTGGATGAACATCACCCGAAATCTCGATCGGGGCTGAGGCCGTGCCGTGGCTTGTCTGCCGCCAGATGGCCGAACCTGCCCGCCCTTGTCGAAATCGCCCACTGTCGCTCTGTCGGAAAATTTCTGAAATGACCACGTCATAGTCTGCGGTTGGTTCACGCCAGTCTCCTATCGTGCGATCGGAGTGACGGTCGCAAGAGGACTACCTGTGTTGGGTTCGAGCAGGATAACTCCGACATGCCCGACGCACGCAGCCGGAGGTTGCGCATGTGTTCTGCCATCCTTGACCTCACCGAGGACACGTCATCCGTCGACCCGGACGAATATATCTCCGCGTTGATGAAGTGGCATTTCAGCGCCGAAACCGGGAGTCCGTACTGGCTGCGCCGCGCGCGGAGTCTCGATTTCGACCCCATCGTGGATGTGCGAACGTTCGCTGACCTCAGCCTGTTCCCCAACGTCATCAACGAATTCCGGGAAGTCCCGGTCGAAGACCTGATTCCGCGCGGCCTCCACGGCGTCGACCGGGAGGTCGCCGGGATCTTCGAAAGCGGCGGCACGACCGGAGCGCCGAAACGGTTCGTGATGTTCGACCGCTGGATGGACTTCGCGCTCGGCTGGGACGAGTTCCACTACGCCGATCTCGGCACCATGAACACCCTCGCCATCGCCCCCAGCGGGCCGCACATGTTCGGCGAGTTCGCGAGCAGGCGGGCCCGGCGCCACAACGGGGTGAAATTCACCGTCGACCTCGATCCCCGCTGGATCAAGCACCTCATCGCGCGCGGTGACACCGATGAAGCCGACCGCTACGCCGAGCATCTCATCGACCAGGCGGCGCACATCCTGACCACGCAGTCCGTCGGCATCCTGATCACCACACCGCCCCTTCTCGAACGCGTCGCGCGCCGCGACGACCTCGTCGAACTGGTTCGCGAGCACATCAGGTTCATCTGCTGGAGCGGCGCGCACATGGACGCCGATTCGCGCGACATCGTCAAGCAGGAGATCTTCCCGGGAATTCCGCTCAAGGGCCTGTACGGGAGCACCACGATCCTCGGGATGTCCCGCGAGCGGCCCGAGGAACGGCCGGACGGGTTGGCCGTGTTCGATCCGCCCAGCCCGTACATCGTGTTCCGGGTCGTGCGTCCCGAGACCGGCGCCGACGTCGAGTTCGGCGAGCGCGGGCAGGTCGTGATGAACCACCTCACCAAATACGCGCTGCTGCCCAACAACCTGGAGCGGGACACGGCGCTGAAGGTCGAGCCGCTGCCCGGCGCGCTGGGGTGCGCGGTCGCCCACGTCCGGCCGGTCACCACGTTCGACGACACCGCGGTCATCGAGGGGGTCTACTGATGGGCTCGCCCGTCTACATCGACGCGCTCGGACCGACCGGGCCGTACCGGTCGCGCGAACGCCTGCCGCTGACCTCGCTGTCCGGCGCGCGGATCGGCGAGATCAGCCAGGTGCCCGCGCTCTATGTGCGACGAACGCTCGCCGCGATGCGTGGCGCCCCGGTCGTGCCCGCCGCAGATCGGTTCGCCGCGCTGGAGAAGGCGGCGGACCTGTTCTTGACCGCGACCATCGGCGGTCTCGACCCCGAGGAATACATCCGACTGGTGTCGACCGCGTCCGGTGTTCCGCTCGGCGTTGTCCGGCAGTCGGTCGACTGGGTCGCGGACGTGCTTCGGTCCCAGCGCGACACGGTGGAGCTGGCGATGCCCCGCGGCGCGGTCGGCGACTGGCGGGATTCGCGGACGCTCGACGGGTCGGCGGTGTGGACCCGCCGCGGCGACCTGTTCGCGGTGCACGCGGCGGGCAACACGCCTGCCGTCCACGGGCTGTGGCCCGAGGCCCTCGCCTTGGGCTACAAGGTGGCGCTGCGTCCATCGACCCGAGAGCCGTTCACCGCGTACCGACTGGTCAGCGCCCTGCGCGAAGCGGGTTTCCCGCCGCTGGCGCTGACCCTGCTGCCGACCGACTACGCCGCCGCCGACGTGATCATCGCCGAGGCGGACTACGCGATGGTGTACGGCGGCCAGGACGTCATCGACAAGTACGCCGCCAACCCGCACGTGCTCCCGCAGGGCCCCGGCCGGTCGAAGATCCTGGTCACCGCGGATGTCGACTGGCGCGAGAAGATCGACATCATCGCGGGATCGGTCAGCCACCTTGGCGGCACCGCCTGCACCTGCGCCACCGCCGTGCTTGTCGAAGGCGATCCGGAACCCCTCGCCCGGGCGCTCGCGGAGAAGCTTCACGAGATCCCGAGCCTGCCCGCCGACCACCCCGACGCGATCCTGACCGTCCAGCCGACCGAGTCCGTCGTGGAGGTCGACCGCTACCTGCGCAAGGTGTCCGCGGACGCGCGGCCGTTCCTCGGCGGCGGCACCATCGTCGACGAGCTGCCCTCCGGCGGCTCGGTGCTGCGCCCGGCCGTGCATCTCGTTGATTCGAGCACGGCGCCGCAGCTCGACGTCGAACTCCCGTTCCCGTGCGTGTGGGTCGGCCCATGGCGCCCGGAGGACGGAATCGCGCCGCTGCGGGACACCCTGGTGCTCACCGCGATGACCACCCGCACGGACCTGGTCGACGCGTTGCTGGACGAGCCGTCGATCACCAACGTGTACCTGGGTGACAACCCGACGACCTGGCTCCGCCCGGGAATCCCGCACGACGGTTACCTGGGCGAGTTTCTCATGCGCACGAAGGGAGTCATCCGCACCGGCGTGTGACCACCCCGGTCCGTCGAGGTCGGTGTCCGGCCGCGTCGTGGCCCGCTGACTCGCGCTGTCGTCATGGGCCAGGTGGGGAGGGGAGCGGGTTACTCGCCCACGGAACGGCTCGAAGCCGCCTGGCGGGTTGACTCCTTGGTCAGGCGCCAGGCCAGGAAGGCGACCGTCGAGCGAACCACGACGTTCACCAGTGCGCCGGTGCCGCGAACGATGGGGGTGAAAGACGCCTTCCAGGACAGGGTGGTGCCGCCCTGTGCGTTCTCGGTGAAGGTGATGGTCGCCTGGTAGTCGCGGACCGGCACGATGCGGCCGACGAAGCGGTAGGAGAGGCGTTGCGCGGGGTCGAAAGCGGTGATCTCCTCGCGGATCAGGACCGGCCAGGTCCCGGTGGAGCGGATCGCGCCGACTCCGCCCGGGTTTGTGCCGGGGGAGCGTTCCCAGCGCGAGGACAGGATGAGCGGTCGCGCCCAGGTCTTCCACGTGGGGGCGTCGGCGAGGATGGCGAACACCACCGCCGGGGGCGCCGAATACCTCCGCCGAATGTGGTACCCGCACCGCTTCGTGCTTGTCATAGGGGCATCAGAACACGTTGTCGACCTTTAAGCCAGGGTGGGGCAGGGCTCCGGCGAAGTCGCTCACCGTGGATATGAGGGCACGGCTCGCATTGCTCAAGTGAGTGCGTAAAAGGGTGTCCCACGCGGGTCGGCCATGGCCTGGGTCTGGGTTTCCGGGGGCGTGCCACGGTGGTGGCGTCGGTCGAGTTCGATGAGGCCGACCGGGTTCTGGTGGCCGCGGCGACGATCATGCTCCGGGCCTCACGGGCGAGGCCGTCTATCGCTATCCCAGCGTTCAGTGGTGCGGTTCCGCTCTGGTGTGGCGAAGGTCCCTGCTTGTTCGGGACCTGCGCCAGGCTCGGGCAGGGCTTTCCACGGCATAGCGTCGGAAACGTGAAGCCAGGGAAGGGGAAAATCATGCTGGACTGCCAGATTGTGTCCCGGGCGGTGGTGACCGTCGGCGCGCGCGGCCTCGTGAGGCGCGGCGGAGTCCGCTGTGAACAGGAGATTTCAGCATGAATGACGTCACTGAGTCGAGTGTGGAGCGTTCGGTGTTCGTCGGGGTCGATGGTTCGGAGTCGGCTGGGCGGGTGTTGCGGTGGGCGGTTGCTGAGGCGGGCAGGCGGGGGACCGGGTTGGTGGTGGTCTCCGTGTACGCGTGGCCGGTGAGTGGGTATCCGGATGGGCTTGTCGTCGCTCAGGAGTTGCGTCGGGGGTTGCGGGCTCAGGCGGAGGAGACCGTGCGGGCGGCGGTGGCTGTGGTGGCCGGGGAGGCTCCGGGGTTGGCGGTGCGGGGTGAGGTGCGGGAGGGGGCTGTCGCGGCCCAGTTGATCGCCTGTTCCCGTGACGCCGGGGTGTTGGTGCTCGGGTCTCGTGGGCTGGGTGGGTTTTCGGGGCTGTTGCTGGGGTCTGTGGCGGTTGCCCTTGCCGCGCATGGGCATTGTCCGGTTGTGGTGGTGCGTGCTGAGAGTCGGGTGCCGTTGTCGGGTCGGGTGGTGGTGGGGGTGGATGGCGGGCCGGGGGATGACGATGTGTTGGCGTTCGCGTTCGCGCACGCGGCGGGGGCTGGGGCTGCGGTGGTCGCGGTGCACGCGTGGAGTGACACGACGATCGAGGTGGCGCATGTGGTGGAGCGGGCGGCGTTCGATTGGGGTGTGTTGGCGCGGCAGGCGCGGGACGCGCTTGTGGAGCGGTTGGGGCGGTGGCGGGCGAAGTATCCGGATGTGCCGGTCGAGTCGGTCGTTGCTCGGGAGCGGCCGGTGTGTTTGTTGTTGGATCAGGCGGTGGACGCGAGTCTGGTGGTGGTCGGCTCGCGGGGGCGGGGTGGGTTCGCGGGGTTGGTGCTGGGCTCGGTGAGCCAGGCCGTGGTCCGGCACGCGCCCTGCCCGGTCGCCGTCGTGCGGACCGAGCGGACCCGGGGAGACCAGTGATGCGCGTGAAGGCGGCGGCTCCGCAACCGGGTTCCCCGGGTGGCGGTGGGCGTTCGGACATGGTCACCGGGGCGCGGTGGGTGTTGCGCGGTGACGGCGGTGCTGTCGCGGTTCGGGAGCTGACCGGCGCGGACCGTGACGTGGTGGCCGCTCTGCACGCGGCGTTGCCGCCGGAGGACGACTACCTGCGGTTCTTCACTGTGTCCCGGTCTGTCGGCAGGCGGTATGCCGACAGTGTGCTGCCCGCCGACGACCGGCACCGCACGCTCGGCGCGTTCGCCGATGGCGAGTTGGTGGGCTGCGCGGGGTATGTGCTCCAGCCGGACGGGACCGCGGAGTTCGCCTTGGTCGTCGGGCACGGCGATCAGGCGCACGGGGTGGGGACGCTGCCGGTGGAGCAGTTGGTCGCGCTGGCCCGCGCGCACGGTGTGGCGACCTTCGTCGCCGACGTGCTCGCGACGGCAGGCGACGCGCCCGCTCGGGCGGGTGGCCGCGCGTGTCGGGCCGTGTCCACAGGGGAGCGCCGAGGTGGGACGAAGGTCCCTGGCGGATGGGGGCCGCGGCCGGTGTGCGCGCCGCGGGTGGTGGGGGAGTGTGGTGGGGAACTCCCGGAGGAGGAAACCATGCAGTCCGACTTTTCCCTTTCCCAGATCGATCCGTTGGTGGCTCAGGCATTGCGGGCCGCGGTGCGGGCGCCGTCGGTGCACAACACGCAGCCGTGGCGGTTCGTCGTGCGGGCTGACCGGGTCGATGTGCGGCTCGACCGGGACCGGGTGCTCGCGGTGGCCGACCCGGACGCCCACGAGGCTCGGCTGTCCTGTGGGGCGGCGGTGCTGAACATGCGCCTGGCCATCGCCGCGCGCGGCCGTGCCGCGGAGGTGGCGGTGCTGCCCGACCGGCTCGATCCGGACCTGCTCGCCGTGGTGCGTGTCGGCCTGCCGCGCCGGGCCACGGCAGCGGAGTCGGCGCTGGCTGGGGCGATCGAGCGCAGGCACACCAACCGCAGGCCGTTCCTGGACCGGGCCGTGCCGTTTCCGGTGCGCTCGGCCCTGGTCGCCGCCGCGTCCGCCGAGGGCGCGGGGTTGCGCGTCTTCGACCGGCCCGCGGACCTGGCCGCGGTCGCCGACATCGTCCGCCGGGCCGACCACGCGCAGAGCGAGGACGCCGCGCACGGGCGGGAGCTTCGGGCCTGGATCGCGGACGAGGGCCGCGCCGACGGTGTGCCGAGGTCGGCGATCGGGCGCGTGCCGTCGCGGGACAGCGTCTTGACGGTGCGGGACTTCGCGCCCCGGGACGCGGCCGGGGTCGTGTTCGAGTCCCGGCCGCTGGTCGCGGTGCTGACCACGGTCGGGGACACCCCAGGCGACCACGTGGTGGCGGGGCAGGCCCTGCAGCGGGTGCTGCTCGCGGCCGAGGCCGCCGGGCTGGCGGCCGCGCCGCTGTCGCAGCCGATCGAGGTGCCCGCGGCGCGCGCCGCGCTGCGGGCGGTGGTGGGCGCGGCGCCGCATGTCGTGCTGCGGCTGGGTTTCGGGTATCCGGGCGTGCCCACGCCGCGGCGTCCGCTCGCCGCCGTGGTGACCATTGTGGACGAAGCGCCGACCGATGTTCCCTTGGCGTAGGGGCCGTTCGGTCCGCGAGATCGGGTCCGTCGTCCCGGGCGGGGCGGCGCCAAGGGTGCGAGGCTGACCGGGTGGATGTGAACGAGGTGCTGCTGCCCGGTGTCGGGCTGCGCTATGAGTTCGTCAACCGGGACGGCGACCGGGTGGGCGTGGTCGCCCGCCGCGGCGGTGATTTCGAGGTCTTCGTCTACGCCGAGAGCGACCTCGACGAGGCGCTGCCGGTGTTCCGGCTCACCGGGGAGGAGGCCGAGGCGCTGGCGCAGATCCTGGGCGCCCCGCGGATCGCCGAGCGGTTCGCCGACCTCACCCGGGAGGTGCCGGGGCTCGCGGCGGGGCAGGTGGAGGTCGCCGCGGACAGCCCCTACGCCGGGCGGCCGCTGGGGGACACCCGGGCGCGGACCCGCACGGGGGCCTCGATCGTGGCGATCGTGCGCGCCGACGACGTGATCGCCTCACCCGGCCCGGCCGAGGTGCTGCGCGCCGGGGACGTCCTGGTCGTGATCGGCACGGACACGGGCATCGCGGGCGTGGCCACGCTGATCGCCCGGGGGTGAGCGGTGCAGGTCTCCGTCGCGCTGCTGCTGGAACTCGGCCTGGTCCTGCTCGCGCTGACCGTGCTCGGCGGCGTGGCCCGGTCCTTCGCGCTCACCCCGGTCCCGCTGTACCTGCTCGCGGGGCTCGCGCTCGGCGAGGGCGGCATCGCCCCGGTGCCCGCCGCGAACGGGTTCATCGACGCGGGCGCCTCGATCGGCGTCGTCCTGTTGCTGCTGACCCTGGGCTTGGAGTTCTCCCTGACGGAGTTCCGCTCCGGCGTGCGCAGGCACCGGCTTTCCGCCGCGGTAGACCTCGGGCTCAACGCGGTCCCGGGCGCGGTGGCCGGGTGGCTGCTCGGCCTGGACGGCGTCGGCGTCCTGGCGCTGGCAGGCGCCACGTACGTCTCATCGTCGGGGATCATCGCCCGGCTGCTGGCCGATCTGCGGCGGCTCGGCAACCGGGAGACCCCGGCCGTGCTGTCGGTGCTGGTCATGGAGGACTTCGCGATGGCCGTCTACTTGCCGCTGCTGGCGGTCCTGGCCGCGGGCGGCACCTGGTGGCAGGCCGCGGCGGGCGTGGCCGTGGCGGTCGGCGCCCTCGCGGTGGCCTTCGCCGCGTCCCAGCGCTGGGGCCACCACCTCGGGCGGCTGATCGCCCACCCGGACCCCGAGCAGTTGCTGCTGCGCGTCCTCGGCGTGACCCTGGTGGTGGCGGCGCTGGCCGAACTCGTCCACGCCTCGGCCGCGGTGGGCGCGTTCCTGGTCGGCCTGACCCTCACCGGCGAGACCGCCGACCGCGCCCGGATCGTGCTCGCCCCGCTGCGCGACCTGTTCGCCGCGGTCTTCTTCCTCGCCATCGGCTTGTCGATCGGCCTGGCCGACCTGCTGCCCGTGCTGCCCGTCGCGGCGGCGCTGGCCGCGGTCACCGCCGCCACCAAGGTGCTCACCGGCCGCTTCGCCGCCGCCCGCGAGGGCGTGGGCAGGCGCGGCCGGGTCCGGGCCGGGACCGCGCTCGTGGCCCGCGGCGAGTTCTCCATCGTGATCGTCGGCCTCGTCGGGGCCGGTCACGACGTGCTCGGCCCCGTGGTGACCGCCTACGTCCTCATCCTCGCCGTCGCGGGTCCGCTCCTGACCCGTTTCGCCGATTCGGGCAGGCGTCCGGCTCCGCCGGTCGCGCGTCGCAGGGCCCGACCGGAAGGGCACGCCCCAACGGGGGCATAAGCCGCCGAAGTGACTGTCCTGTTGGCAAACGCTTGTTGTCCTTTGTGGACAAAGGTCGAAAGTCCCTGCCCACACGGGGCGTCGGACGGTGTGTCGCGGGCGCGCGCGACGGGCACTCTGGGCACGGGTGGAAGCGGCGCTCGCCGCCGGACGCCGACTCGATCGAGGAGGAGCTGACCGATGAGCCACGACCACTGGGAGCCCGGCGAGGTCGCCGTCATCGCCGCGGCGATGAGCCGCGCGCCGTCGGTGCACAACAGCCAACCGTGGGCGCTGGAGTTGCGCGAGCGTGCCGCCGAGGTGCACGAGCGGGTCGACCTCGCCCTGCCCCGGCACGACCCGCTCGGCCGGGACCGGTTGATCTCCTGCGGCGCCGCCCTGACCAATGTGCGCCTGGCCGTGCGCAGGCTCGGCTACCGGGCGGAGGTGACCGAGTTCCCCGATCCGGGCAGGCCCGGCGAGGTGGGCCGGGTCGTCGCGGGTGCGCGCGCCGAGCCCACCGGCCGTGAACTCGCCCTCTACCGGGCCATCCGGGCCAGGCACAGCCACCGCGCCCGCTTCGGGCCGGAGCGCGTCGCCCCCGCCGTGCTGGGCGAGGTGGTCGACACCGTCGACGTCCCCGGAGTGGGCGTGCGGGCCGTGCGCCCCGAGGACGTGCCCGCGCTGGCGCACGTGCTGGTCTACAGCGCGTCCGTGGTCCAGCACGACCGCGCCTACCAGCGGGAGTTGGCCGCGTGGACCGCCAAGGGACACCAGACGGACGACGGGCTGGTCCCCGCGGCGGCCGGGACCCTGCCCTGGGCCGGGCTGGTCGACGAGCGCACCGCGCTGCCCGACGAGGACGTGCTTGGGCGGCGGCTGAGCGCGGAGACCGAGGTGCTGATCACCACGGTGGACGACGGTCCCGTCGACCACCTGCGCGCGGGCATCGCCCTGGAAGAGCTGTGGCTGGCCGCGACCGCGGCGGGCCTGGCCGCGTCCGTGATCACCCAGCCGCTGCACCTGCCCGAGGCCCGCGCGGGCCTGATCGAGCGCCTCGACCTGGCGGGCTACCCGCAGGCGCTGCTGCGCGTCGGACAGCGGACGGAGATCGCCGCGCCCAGTGCCCGCAGGCCGTTCACCGCCCTCATCAGCGGCCGGACGACGGCGGGCGCGCGATGAGCCGCGCGCACCCGGTGCGGCCGCCGGCCCTGGTCGCCGTGGACGGGTCCGACTCGGCGCTGGCCGCGGTCCGCTGGGCCGCGGCCGCCGCCCGGCGGCGCGGGCTGCCGCTGCGCCTGACGCACGCGGGCGGCGGCCATCTGTCGGCGGACCCGGGGGACCCGGGACTGCGGTCGGACTACCTGGACGCCCTGTCCTCGCGGGGCAGGCACGCGTTGCGGGAGGCGCAGGCCGCGGCCGAGCGGGCCGAGCCCGGTGTGGCTGTCACGCAGTCGCTGCGGCTCGGTGCGGCCGTGGAGGTCTTGGTCGAGGAGTCCGAGCAGGCCGCCATGGTGGTGCTGGGCTCCCGCGGCCTCACTGGCGCGAGTTCGGCAGCCCTGGGATCGGTGTCCGCCGCGGTGGCCGAGCGCGCCGACTGCCCCGTGGTCGTGGTCCGCGGCCCGGCACGGACCGAGGGGCCGATCGTGGTCGGGGTCGACGGGTCGCGCACGAGCGAGGCCGCCGTGGCGTGGGCCTTCGAGCAGGCGTCGCTGACCGGCGCCCCGCTGGTGGCCCTGCACACCTACAGCGACGTCGCGTTCCCCGGCCTGTGGGTCACGGTGCCGCTGAGTGTCGACTGGCACGCGGTGACCGGTCTCGAACAGCACCTGCTCGACGAGCGCATGGCCGGGTGGCAGGAGAAGCACCCCGATGTCGAGGTCCACCGGGTGGTCGAGCGCGACCGCCCGGTCCGGGCCCTGTTGGCGCGGGGCACGGCCGCCCGGCTGCTCGTCGTCGGCGCGCGGGGGCAGCACGCGCCCGCAGGGATGGGGCTGGGCTCGACCAGCCAGGCGCTGCTGCGCTGCGCGGACTGCCCGGTCGCGGTCGTCCACCCGCGGCCGCGATGAAAGCCCGGGGTGAGTCGCCTCCCCCAAGCGGCCCACCCGGCAGGCGCGAAAGTCCCGGCCGACTGGGGACCTGCGACCGCGTCGGCCGGGCGGTCGCGGGGCCTAGCGTGAAACTCGAAGAAAGGGGACCGCGATGCGAGCCCGTCAGATCATGTCCAGCCCCGTGGTCGCCGTCGGCCCGGAGGACACCGTCAAACACGCCGCGGCGCTGCTGGCCGAGCACGGCTTCACCGCGCTGCCGGTGACCGAGGACGACCGGCTCGTCGGCATGGTCACCGAGGCCGACATCGTGCGCGACCGCATCCCGGCCGACGCCCGGCGCGGGGCGGCCGGCCCGGTGGCCGCGCCGCGCACCGTCGCCGAGGTCATGACCACCCCCGCTGTCGCGCTCAGCGGCGGCGCCGATGTCGCCATGGTGGCGCGGGTGATGCTCGACGACCGGCACCGCAGTATGCCCATCGTCGACGGCGGGCGGGTCGTCGGCGTCATCACCCGGCGCGACCTGGTCCGCGTGCTCGCCCGCTCCGACGCGGAAATCGCCGCCGACGTGCGCAGGCACCTCGCCCGCTACGGCGGCCCCGGCCGCTACACCGTCGAGGTCCGCGACGGCGCCGCCACCGTCCTCGACCCCTACGACGACCCCACCGACCGCCACGTCGCCCGGGTGCTGGCCGAGGCCGTCCCCGGCGTCGTGCGCGCCGAAGTCCGAACCGAACTGGAGAATCCCGCATGACCGAGCAGCCCACCCCCACGTCCGCGCCCGTCCAGCGACCCGCCGCCGAGCCCACCGCCGACGTGACCGAGGAGCGCGCGCCGGAGACCGCCGGAGCACACGCCGCGGGCGAACCGGCCGGTCCGCTGCCGGTGCTTGTCGCCGTGGACGGCTCCGAGTCCGCGGCCCGCGCGCTGCGGTGGGCAGCCGCCGAGGCCGACCGCCGCGGCGCCTGGCTGCGCGTAATCACCGTCTACCCCTGGCCGATCACCGGCTACCCCGGCGGCCTCGTCACCGGGGGCGAACTGCACCGGGGACTTCGCTCCCAGGCCGAGGACACCCTGCACGCGGCCCTCGCCGCGGTCCGCGACCAGGCTCCCGGTCTCACCGTGCGCGGCGAGGTCCGCTCCGGGGACGTCACGCCCATCCTGGTCGCGGCCTCCCGCGAGGCCGCCCTGACCGTGCTCGGCTCGCGTGGGCTCGGCGGGTTCTCCGGCCTGCTGCTCGGTTCCACAGCCTCGGCGGTCATCGCGCACGGGCACAACCCGGTCGTCGTGGTGCGCGGCGAGGGGCCGGTCCCGGCCTCGGGCAAGATCGTCGTCGGGGTCGATGGCGGCCCCGGCGACGAGGCGGTGCTGGCCTTCGCCTTCGAGCACGCCGTCGAGACGGGCGCCGGTGTCGTCGCCGCGCACGCCTGGAGCGACAGCCTGCTCGACGCCGCCTACACGGCCGGGTACGCCGCCCTCGACTGGGGCGTGCTCGCCCAAGAGGCCCGCGACCTGCTGACCGAGGCGCTGGCCCCGTGGCGGGCCAAGTACCCCGACGTGCCGGTGGAGCCGGTCGTCGCCCGGTCCCGTCCGGCGCGGCTGCTGCTGGAGCAGGCCGCCGACGCCGCCCTGGTGGTGGTCGGCTCGCGCGGGCGCGGCGGGTTCACCGGGTTGGTGCTCGGCTCGGTCAGCCAGGCCCTCACCCGGCACGCGCCCTGCCCGGTCGCCGTCGTGCGCGTCGACCGGCGGGACTGACCAGCCGTTGTTTGGCATCGCTCGGATCGGGAAGACGCTGCTGGGGAAGATGACGGAGGATCTGGGATGTCCGAGGCACCACCGAGTTCGGCGCTGCGCGAGCTGTCGGAAGACGACCTGCTGGGCGACCGGCTGCGAGACGACGGGCTGAGCGGGGTGGACGCCTACTGGCGGGCGGCGAACTACCTGTCCGCGGGCCAGATCTACCTGCTCGCCAACCCGCTGCTGCGGGAGCCGCTGCGGCCAGAGCACATCAAGCCCCGGCTGCTGGGCCACTGGGGCACCACCCCCGGCCTGAACTTCGTCTACGCGCACCTCAACCGCGTGATCCGCGCGGGCGACCGGGACGTCATCCACGTGACCGGTCCCGGCCACGGCGGGCCGGGGACGCTGGCGAACACCTGGCTGGAAGGCTCCTACAGCGAGGCCTACCCCGAGGTGAGCCAGGACGAGCACGGGATGCGCGAGCTGTTCCGGCAGTTCTCCTTCCCCGGCGGGGTGCCCAGCCACGTGGCCCCGGAGGTCCCCGGGTCCATCCACGAGGGCGGCGAGCTGGGCTACTCCCTGGCCCACGCCTACGGGGCCGCGCTGGACAACCCGGACTTGCTGGTGGCGTGCGTCGTGGGCGACGGCGAGGCCGAGACGGGGCCGCTGGCGGCGAGCTGGCACCTGAACAAGTTCCTCGACCCGGCGCACGACGGGGCCGTCCTGCCGATCCTGCACCTGAACGGGTACAAGATCGCCAACCCGACGCTGCTGGCCCGCATTCCTCAGTCCGAGTTGGACTCGCTGCTGCGCGGCTACGGCTACGCGCCCCGCTATGTCTCGGGCAGCGACCCCGCGACGATGCACCGCGCCATGGCCGCGGCCATGGACTCGGCTCTGGCCGAGATCGACGACATCCAGCGGCGTGCCAGGTCTGGCCTCGACCGGCGGCGCCCGGTCTGGCCGATGATCGTGCTGCGCAGCCCCAAGGGCTGGACCGGTCCATCCGTTGTGGACGGTGTGCCGGTCGAGGGGACGTGGCGGGCGCACCAGGTGCCGCTGTCCGGGGTGCGGGAGCGGCCGGACCACTTGGCCGCGCTGGAGAAATGGCTGCGCTCCTACCGGCCCGAGGAGCTGTTCGACGCCTCCGGCGCTCCGGTCGAGCGGGTGCGCGCGATGGCGCCGACTGGCACGCGGCGGATGGGGGCGAACCCGCACGCCAACGGAGGGCTGCTGCTGCGGCCGCTGCGGCTGCCCGACTTCCGGGAATGCGCGGCCGAGGTCGCCGAGCCTGGCGGCACGACCGCGGAGCCCACCCGCCTGCTGGGCCGGTGGCTGCGCGAGGTCGCCCGGGAAAACGCCGGCTATCGCAACTTCCGCGTGTTCGGGCCGGACGAGACCGCGTCCAACCGCCTGGACGCGGTCTACGACGTCACCGACAAGCAGTGGCAGGCCGAGATCATCGACACCGACGAGCACCTCGCCGGGGACGGCCGGGTCATCGAGGTGCTGTCCGAGCACCTGTGCCAGGGCCTGCTGGAGGGTTACCTGCTCACCGGCAGGCACGGCTTGTTCAACTGCTACGAGGCGTTCATCCACATTGTCGACTCCATGTTCAACCAGCACGCCAAGTGGCTCAAGACCAGCGGGCGGCTGCCGTGGCGGCGCCCGGTGGCCTCGCTGAACTACCTGCTCACCTCGCATGTGTGGCGGCAGGACCACAACGGCTTCTCCCACCAGGACCCGGGTTTCATCGACCACGCCCTGAACAAGAAGGCGGAAGTCATCCGGGTCTACCTGCCGCCGGACGCCAACACGCTGCTGTCGGTGGCCGACCACTGCCTGCGCAGCCGCGACTACGTCAACATCGTCGTCGCGGGAAAGAACGAGACCCCCAACTGGCTGTCCATTGAGGACGCCGTGCTGCACTGCGCGCGGGGCGCGGGCATCTGGGACTGGGCGAGCTCCGACACCGGCGGCGAACCGGACGTTGTCCTGGCGTGCGCGGGCGACGCGCCCACCCTGGAAGTCCTCGCCGCCGTGTCGCTGCTGCGCGAGCACCTGCCGCGGCTGAAGGTCCGCGTCGTCAACGTCGTGGACCTGATGCGCCTGCAGCCCGCCACCGAGCACCCGCACGGGCTCACCGATCCTGAGTTCGACGCCCTGTTCACCACCGACAAGCCGATCATCTTCGCCTACCACGGCTACCCATGGCTCATCCACCGCCTGACCTACCGCCGCGCCAACCACGGCAACCTCCACGTGCGCGGCTACAAGGAGGAAGGGACCACCACCACGCCGTTCGACATGCTGGTGCTCAACGACATGGACCGCTTCCGCCTGGTCATCGACGTGCTCGACCGCGTTCCCGGCCTCGGCGTCGGCACCGCGAGCCTGCGGCAGGCCATGGTGGACAAGCGAAACCGCCACCACGCCTGGATCAGGGCGCACGGGGAAGACCTGCCCGAGGTCCGCCACTGGGCCTGGGTGAACTGAGCCCGCCATGGCCGAGCCCAACGCCGTGCTGGTCGTCAACGCGGGCTCGTCCAGCCTGAAAGTGCGCCTGCTCGACGGTGACAACGTGGTCGACTCGCTGGATCTGACCGACTGGTCCGGCACCGAGGACACCGCGGAACTGGAACGGTTTGTCGCGGCGCAGTCGGCCGTCGACGCCGTGGGGCACCGGATCGTCCACGGTGGACCGGATCTCACCGAACCGACGGTCCTCGACCAGAAGACGCGGGCGGCAATCGAGGCGCTGACCGAGCTCGCGCCGCTGCACCAGCCCCGCGGCGTGGCGGGCATCGACGCCGTGGCCAGGGTGCTGCCCGACACCCCGGCGGTCGCCTGCTTCGACACCGCCTTCCACACCACGATCCCCGCCGCGGCCGCCACCTACGCCCTGCCCCGGGAGTGGAACCAGCGGTGGGCCCTGCGCCGCTACGGCTTCCACGGCCTGTCCCACTCCTACGCCGCCCGCCGGACCGCGGAACTGCTCGGCAAACCCCTGGGAGAGCTGCGGATCGTCACCTGCCACCTCGGCGCGGGCGCCTCCCTGGCCGCCGTCGACGCGGGCCGGTCGGTGGACACCACCATGGGCTTCACCCCGTTGGCGGGCCTGGTGATGGCCACCCGCACCGGCAGCGTCGACCCCGGCCTGGTCCTGTGGCTGCTCAAGCACACCGGCCTGGACCTCGACGCGCTCACCCACACCCTGGAGTCCGAATCCGGCCTCGCGGGCCTCGGCGGCTCCGCCGACCTGCGCGAGATCCTGCGCCGCGCCGACACCGGCGACCCGGCCGCAACCCTCGCCTTCGACGTCTACCTCCACCGCCTCACCCGCGAGATCGCCGCCATGACCGCGAGCCTGCGCGGCCTCGACGCCCTCGCCTTCACCGGCGGCGTCGGCGAACACAGCCCCCGCGTCCGCGGCGCCGCGACAGAGGGACTGGCCTACCTCGGCATCCACGTGGACGCCTCGCGCAACACGGCCACCTCCGACGCCGACATCAGCACCCCGGACGCACCGGTCCGCACCGTGGTCGTCACCGCCCGCGAAGACATCGAAATCGCCCGCCACACCCGCGCCGCCCTGTCAGTCTGACGGTCGCACCCAGCGGAACTCTCGACCGACCCGATCAGGGCGTGATCCGGGCGTCCAGTGTCGTGGACAGCGTGCCGTCGCGGTGCAGCAGGAGCCGGGCCGCGTCGATCGCCTCCGGGGTGGTGGCGAAGACGCGGCCTTCCTCGGTCAGCCGGGTGATCACGTCCAGCGCCTCCAGCGGCTGGTGGTGCCCGTCGCGGATGCCCGAGAGGTAGACGGCGACGCCGCGGTGCTCAAGGCGCTCGATGACGTCCTTGAGCACCAGCGCGCCGGTCGCGTCGATGGTGGTGACCCGGGACATGCGCAGGATGAGCGCGGAAACCTGGGCGATGTCGGGCAGTTCGAGCAGGGCGCGGTGCGCCGCCGCGAAGAACAGCGGCCCGTCGATGCGGTAGGCGACGATGTGCTCGGCCAGCAGGGCGTGCTCCTCGTCGTGGGCGGTTTCCGCCAGGTCCGCGCCGAGGTCCACCTGGTCGAGGCCTGCCTGCCGCGCGACCGATCGCAGGGCCAGCGTGCCCGCGACGACCAGCCCGAGGATCACCGCGTAGACCAGGTCGAACACAACCGTGGCCACCGCGGTGAGGACCAGGACCGTCGCGTCGGCGCGGGTGGCCCGGGCCATCGCGCGGAGGCTGTTGAGCTCGACCATGCGGATCGCGGTGGCCAGCAGCACACCCGCCAGCGCGGCCACCGGGATGCGGGCCACCAGGGGAGCGGCGGCGTAGACGACGGCCATGAGGACGGCGGCGTGGGTGAGCGCGGCCAGCCGGGAATGCGCGCCCGCGCGCACGTTGACCGCGGTGCGGGCGATCGCGCCGGTCGCGGGCACCCCGCCGAACAGCGGGGCGACCAGGTTGGCCAGCCCCTGCCCGACCAGCTCCCGATCAGGGTCGTGTCGCTGGCCGATCGTCAGCCCGTCGGCCACCGCCGCGGACAGCAGCGACTCCAGGGCGGCGAGCGCCGCGACGGCCACCGCGGCGGGCAGCAGCGCGGAAAGCGCGGACGCGTCGAAGAAGGCGAACGACGGCGCGGGCAAGCCCGCGGGCAGGCTCCCGATCACCGCCGCCGAGTCCACCCGCAGGAGGTGGACGGCGACGGTCGCGGCGATCACCGCGAGAATCGAGAACGGAACGGTCGGCCGCCACCGGGCCCCGACCAGCATGGCCACCGCGACGGCCGCGGCCACTGCGAGCGCCGCCCAGTTCGGGGCGAGCGCGAACTGGCGCGCGGCAGTCCAGGCGACGGCCAGGACGTGGCCGCCGTCGTGGGCCGCCACGCCCAAGGCGTTCGGAATCTGCTGCAGGCCGATGACAGCGGCGATCCCGAGCGTGAACCCCTCCACCACCGGCGCGGGGAGATAGCGCATGTGCCGCCCCACCCTGGCGACGGCGAAGACCAGCAGCAGAAAGCCCGCGATGAGCCCGACGGTCAGCACGCCACTGGGGCCGTGGGCGGCGACGATCGGGACGAGGACGACAGTCATCGCACCGGTCGGCCCGGTCACCTGCAGCCGGGAGCCGCCGAAGAGCGCGGCCAGCGCGCCCGCGACCACGGCGGTCGCCAGCCCCGCCTGCGCGCCGAGCCCCGAGGCGACCCCGAACCCCAGGGCCAGCGGCAGGGCCACCACCGCGACGGTCAGGCCCGCCAGGAGATCGTGCCGGGGACGCTGCCGCATGGCGGCCAGGTCGGCCCGGGTCGGCAGCAGGGCGCGCAGCCGCCCGCCCGGCCAGCTCACGCCTTCGACTCCGCGTCGCGCAACTCGTCGAGCAGGGCGTACTGCCCGGCGAGCATTTCGGTGAGAATCCGTCGGGCCGCGCGCATGAGGTCGGCCACGTCGCCACCTGCCAGCGCGTACACCACGGTGGCGCCCTGCCGGGTCGCGCTGACGATGCCCGACCGGCGCAGCACCGCGAGCTGCTGGGACAGGCCCGGCGCGTCGATCCCGATCGCCGAGCGCAAGTCCCGCACGGCCATCGGACCGTCCTGCAGCAACTCCAGCACCCGGATGCGCACCGGATGGCCCAGCATCCGGAAGAACTCGGCTTTGGCCTGGTAAAGCGGGACCGGCACGGCATTCCTCGCACTCGCGTTCAGCGGCGAGTACCACCCCGCCGCACCCGCCGCCCACTGTGTAGGAAGTTGCGAAATTATGCAACTCCGTGTGACTTGGTGAGGCGGGAAGGCGGCGTCAGCCTCGTCGCCGCGTGACCGCGACCACCAGGGCGGGGACGGCGGCGACGGCGGTCACCGCGAGCACGTCGCTTCCGGTGAGGGGAGTGGTTCCCAGCAGGGCGGCCAACGGTGGGAACCACACGCCTGCCAGGTGCAGCGCGGCGGCCCCGGCCACGGCGAGGTCCAGGAAGCGCGGGCGGGTGCCGCGGGCGCGCAGGGCGACGGCGACGCCGAGTTGGGCCAGGCCGAGGCACACGAACACCATGCTCTGCCATGGCCTGCCGGTGTCCGCGGCCCACCAGCCCACCGCCAGGGTGGCCGCGGCGATCAGCGCCCCGGTCCAGCCCACCCGCCACCACAGTCCATTCAGGATCGACTCGCCCGGCGGGCGGGGTGGACGGCGCATCAGCCCCGGGTTGGCGGGTTCGGCGCCGATGGCGACGCCGGGCAGGCCGTGGGTGACCAGGTTGATCCACAGGATCTGCGCGGGCAGCAGCGGGACCGCCAGGCCCAGCAGCGGGCCGAGCAGCATCACCGCGATCTCGGCCGCGCCGCCCGCGAGCGCGTAGCGCAGGAAGGTGCGGACGTTGGCGTGGATGCGCCTGCCCTCTTCGATGGCCCCGGCGACCGTGCGCAGGTTGTCGTCGGTGAGCACGAGGTCGGCGGCCTGCCGGGCGACCTCGGTGCCGTCGCCGCCCATGGCGACGCCGATGTCGGCGCGGCGCAGCGCGGGGGCGTCGTTGACGCCGTCGCCGGTCATGGCCACGATGTGGCCGCGGCGCTGCCAGTCCTCGACAACGGCGAGCTTCTGCTCGGGCCGGATGCGGGCGTAGACCTGCGTCGCGTCCGTGCCGTCGCCCAGGTCGTCGCCGGTGGTCACCTCGGCGTCTGGTGCGGCGATGCCGACCCGGGCGGCGATGGCCCGGGCGGTGTCCGGATGGTCCCCGGTGATCATCAGCAGGTGCACGCCCGCCGCGCGGAAGGTCTCGACGACCTCGGCGGCGTCCGCGCGCGGCGGGTCGGTGATCGCCACCAGTCCGGCGAGCCGGGGAACGGCGGCGCCGACCTGGTCGGTCACGGCGAGCACCCGGTAGCCCGCCGCGGCCCACCGCCGGACCACCGCCCGCGCCGGGTCCTCGGGCGCCAGCAGGACTTCTGGCGCGCCCTTGGTCACCGCCAGCACGCCGCCGTCGGGGGTGGTGTGCGTGGTCGTCATGCGCTTGGCCGTGCTGTCGAACGGCACCTCCGCCACCCGGGGGTGCGCCGCCCGGATGTCGGCGACCGCCATGCCGTCCTTCGCGGCGACCACCAGCAGCGCCACCTCGGTCGGGTCGCCGACCGGCCGCCACTTTCCTTCGCCGTCCGGGGGCAGCAGATCGCCGTCGTTGCACAGCACCACGTCCCGCAGCAGGTCGGTCCGGCTTTCCCGCCCGCCGTCGCCCTGGACGGCGCCCACCGGGTCGTACCCGCTGCCGGTGGCGGTCGCCTCGCCGCCAGCGGGCGTCCACAGCCGTTCCACCTGCATCCGGTTCTGGGTCAGGGTGCCGGTCTTGTCGGCGGCCAGCACCGTGACCGAGCCCAGCGTCTCCACCGCGGGCAGCGCCCGCACCACCGCGGCCCGCCGCGCCATCCGGTGCGCGCCCAGCGCCAGCGCGAGCGTCACCACGGCGGGCAGCGACTCGGGCACCGCCGCCACCGCGAGGCTGATACCGGTCAGCGCGACCTCGGCGAGCGGTCGGCCCTGGAGCAGGCCCAGGGCGGCGACCAGGGCCGAGAGCACGACGGCGGTCAGGGCCAGCACCCGGCCCAAGGCGGCCAGTCTGCGCTGCAACGGGGTCGGACGCGGGCGCTGCGCGCCGATCAGGGCCGCGATCCGGCCGAGGGCGCTATCCGAGCCGGTGCGCGTGACCCGCGCCGCGCCGCGGCCGCGGGTCACCACGGTGCCAGCGGAAACCTGCCCGTCCGCCTTCTCCACCGGCACGGACTCGCCGGTGAGCGCGGCCTCGTCGACCTGCAACCGGTGCGCCGAGAGCAGGTCGCCGTCGGCGGGCACGATGTCGCCCGCCTCCAGCAGCACCACATCGCCGGGCACGACCTCGGCCGCGGGCAGCGTCACCGCTGCCCCGTCGCGCAGCACCCGCGCCGCGGGCGCCGAGAGCTGCCGCAGGGCCGCGAGGGCGCGTTCGGCCCGCAGCTCCTGCACCACGCCCACGGTGGTGTTCAGCACGATCACCAGCGCGATCACGGCCGTGTCGGTCAGGTCCCCGAGCGCAACCGCCAGCGCCATCGCGGCGAGCAGCAGCATGATCATCGGGTCGCGCAGCTGCGCGGCCACCCGGGTCAGCGCGCCGGGGCGGCGGGGCTCGGGAATGGTGTTGGCCCCGTGTCGGGCCAGCGCGGACTCGGCCTCGCCCGAAGTCAGGCCGACCGCGTCGTTCTCCAGTGTCGGATGCACGAATCCAGCATCGGTCGGCGCGCGCGGCGGCGACAGGATGCGAAAGGCGGCCGTGATCCGGCGATGGTCCCGGGCCACCGCCGCCGAAAGTCCCGAGCGCCTCGGTTTCCGGCCGCAGGTGCTCAGCCGTCGGGTTCCCGGTCGGGGACGAGCACCGCGGCGCCGTGCACCCGGTCGGCGGCGAGGTCGGCGAGCGCCTGGTTCGCCGCGCCGAGCGGGTAGGGCGTGGTGACCACGCGCAGGTGGTGTGTGCCCGCGAAGGCGAGGAAGTCGCGGGCGTCGGCGCGGGTGTTGGCGGTGACGCTGCGGATCTGGCGTTCCCGGAACAGATGCCGCTGGTAGTCCAGCGTCGGGATGTCGCTCAGGTGGATACCGGCGATGGCCAGGGTGCCGCCGCTGTCGAGGGCCGCCAGCGCGGGCGGGACCAGCTCCCCGGCGGGCGCGAACAGGATGGCCGAGTCCAGTGGCTCCGGCGGCATCTCCGCCGCGCCCGCCGCTGAGGCGGCGCCGAGGTCCATGGCCAGTTCGCGCGCTCGCTGGTCGCGGGTCAGCACGTGCACGACCGCGCCGCGGGCCAGGGCCACCTGGGCGGCCAGGTGGGCGCTCGCGCCGAATCCGTAGATCCCCAGCCTGCCGCCGGGCGGCAGTTCGGCGCGTTGCAGCGCCCGGTAGCCGATGATTCCGGCGCATAGCAGCGGCGCAAGTTCCTCGTTCGAGTACCCGTCGGGCAGCCGGTGGGCGAGCGCGGCCGGGACCGTGGCGTACTCGGCGTAGCCGCCGTCGGCGTCCCAGCCGGTGTAGGCCGAGGCGGGACACAGGTTCTCGGCGCCGCGCAGGCAGTAGCGGCAGTGCCCGCAGGTTCCGCGCAGCCAGGCCGCTCCCACCCGGTCGCCCACGGCGAAGAACCGTCCCGCTCCGGGGCCCGCCGCGACGACCTCTCCGACGATCTCGTGCCCGGGGACCACGTTCGGCCGGTGCACCGGCAGGTCGCCCTCGGCGACGTGCAGGTCGGTGCGGCACACGCCGCAGGCCAGGACCCGCAGCAGCACCTCGCCCCCGGCCGGGGCGGGCACCGGCTCGACGGACTCGGCGAGCGGACCGGACGTGATCGGTCGGGGCGCGCGCACCCGCCACGCGCACGTCCGGGGACGGTGGCTGCCCGCCGGATCAGTGGTCATGGCCGCCCGCCGTCAGGTGAACCGGGACGCTGCCCGAGCGCGGTCTCGCCGCCGCTGCCCGCTGTCCTCCCGCGACGGCCACGTGGGTGGCCGACGTGCTCTCACCGCGCTGTCTCCCGCGGCCGCAGCAGGTCGCGGACGTCGTGCGGGAGGTGGCCGAGCGCCTTGTCCACCTGTCCCGGGCTCATGCGCGCGGCCAGTCCGGCGCTGACCACCGCGGCGGTTCTCGGGACGTCCTGGGCGGAGACGCCCGCGTGCTGGGCGAACGAGGCGACGAAGCCCGCGGCGTCCAACCGGTGCGGCACGTGGTCGATGTTCCAGCCCTCGTAGAACACCCCGCGCAGCAGATCCGGCAGCTGCGCGCCGAAGTGGACGGCGGCCTGCGGGGTCAGCTGGTCGCGCACGGCGTGCAGCCACGCCCGAAGCGCTCGGTAGGCGAACTGCTCGTCTTCGGTGGGGAAGCCGTGCGCGACCTCTCGCAGCCACAGGTGCGCGGTCCGGGCGGCGTTGTCGAGCGTGGTGGCTTTGGATGCCGACATAGGTCCTCCTTGGTTCGGCGAATGTCGTGCCATGGTCGGGTTCGCGCGCCGCGAACACGGGCGCCGCCGCCGAAAGCCCCCGGGGAATCGGGACTTTCGCGGCTGCCCGGTGGCCAGAGTCATTCGGGATGGGCGCGGCCGACCTCGCTGGCGTCGCCTCCGCCCGGCTCTGCCCGGATGCCCGAAAGCACGACGACCGAAACCGGGGATGAGCCCAACATGATCGACAAGCCGGCCCCCAGGCCGCGGACCAGGTGGTGATAGTGCGCGGCCCGGTTGGTCAGCGCGCCCACTCCTGCCCGGGGTGGCGTTTGCCCGGTGGATTCCGCCGTGGGAGCCTCGGTTGCGGTGTGTCGCGGGTCGAGGGATGGAGTGTCGTGGAGGGTGTGGAGGCGGTGGGTCCGGGCGCTCGGGGGTTGTTGTCGGGGCTTCGTCTGGACGAGTTGCTGGGTGAGTTGCATGAGCGTCTTGGTGAGCTGATGGACACCCGGGACAGCTTGCAGGGCTTGTTGGACGCGGTGATGGCGGTCGGCGCGGGTTTGGAGTTGGATTCGACTTTGCGGCGGATCGTGGCGGCGGCGGTGAATCTGGTCGACGCCCGATACGGGGCGTTGGGGGTGTTGGGGGAGACCGGTGGGTTGGCCCGGTTCGTGAATGTGGGTATCGATGAGGAGCGTCGGGCGGTGATGGGGCATCTGCCCGAGGGTCGGGGCCTGTTGGGGTTGTTGATCGAGCATCCGGAGCCGATCCGGTTGGCGGATTTGACGAAGCATCCGGCGTCGGTGGGGTTCCCGCCGAATCATCCGCCGATGGGCAGTTTCCTGGGTGTGCCGGTGGTGATCCGGGACGAGGTGTTCGGCAATCTGTATTTGACCGAGAAGCGTGGTGGGGCGGAGTTCACCGAGGACGACGAGGCTGTGGTGCGGGCGTTGGCGTCGGCGGCGAGTGTGGCGGTGGAGAACGCGCGGTTGTTCGAGCGGTCGCGGGAGCGTGAGCGGTGGCTTTCGGCGGCGGCGGAGGTCAATGAGCGGTTGTTGGGTGGGGCGTCGCAGCGGGAGTCGCTGGATTTGATCGCGCGGCGGGTGCTGGAGCTGACCGCGGCGGATTGTGTGCTGATTCTGCTGGCCGAGGGGAGCACCGGTGAGCTGCTGCGGGTGGGGGCGGCGACCGGTGAGTTGGGGGAGCGGTTGACCGATGTGGAGGTCTCGGCCTTGGGGCCGTTGATCGGTGAGGCGACCGCGGCGCAGAAACCTCTGTTGGTGGGGGATTTGGGGTCGGAGGCGGTGGGGGGTCGGGTGGCGGATCTGTTGGGGCCGTGTGTGGTGGTTCCGCTGGCGGGCACGGGTGGGGTGTTGGTGGTGGCGCGGGAGAAGGGGGCGCCGCCGTTCCCGGCCGACCGGGCGCCATTGCTCGGCTCGTTCGCGGGGCAGGCGGCGGTGGCGTTGGAGTTGGCGGAGAAGCAGCGCGCGCAGCGGTTGTTGGATGTGTTGGCCGACCGGGACCGGATCGCCCAGGATCTGCATGACCATGTGATTCAGCGGTTGTATGCGACGGGGATGAGTCTGCAGGGGACGTTGCGGCGGATCGATGACCCGGAGGTGCGGTCGCGGGTGCACCGGTCGGTGGAGCAGCTGGACCAGACGGTGCGGGAGATCCGGACGTCGATCTTCGATTTGCAGGCGGTGGACGACTCGACGTCGTTGCGCAGGCGGATGCTGGACGCGGTGGCCGAGATCGGGGCGGATCACCCGGTGAGTCCGTCGGTGAGCATGTCCGGGGCGGTGGACACCTTGGTGCCCGCCGAGATCGGCGAGCACGCGTTGGCGGTTGTGCGTGAGGCGGTGAGCAACGCGGTGCGCCATTCGGGGGCGCGGGTGATCACGGTGTCGGTGTCGGCGGGCGACGAGCTGGTGGTGGAGGTGGCCGACGACGGTGTCGGTGTCGGCGAGCCCGCCCGGCGCAGCGGTTTGGACAACCTGGCCCGCCGCGCCGCCCAGTGCCAGGGAAGCAGCGAGATCGGCCCAGGGCCGGACGGTGTCGGCACCCGGGTCCGCTGGCGGGTGCCGCTCGGCTAGGACGGGCGCAGGGGCCTAGCGGTCGCGGCGGAGTTCGGCGGCGAGGACGGCGGCCTGGGTGCGGCGCTGCATCTTGAGTTTGGCGAGCAGGTGGGAGACGTAGTTCTTGACGGTTTTCTCGGCGAGGAACATGCGTTCGCCGATCTCGCGGTTGGTCAGTCCTTCGCCGATCAGCTCGAAGACGGTGCGTTCCTGGTCGGTCAGGGCGTGCAGGGGGTCGTCTTGGGTGCGTTCGCGGCGGATGCGGTCGAGCAGCGCGGAGGTGGTCTTGGGGTCGAGCAGGGAGCCGCCGGAGCCGACGGTGCGGACCGCGGCGACCAGGTCGGTGCCCAGGACCTGTTTGAGGACGAACCCGGAGGCTCCGGCGAGGATCGCGTCGAACAGGGCTTCGTCGTCGGCGTAGGAGGTGAGCATCAGGCAGCGCAGGTCGGGCATGGTCGAGCGCAGTTCGCGGCAGAGTTCGACTCCGGTGCCGTCGGGCAGGCGCACGTCGAGCACGGCCACGTCCGGTTTCGCGGCGGGCACCCGCACCAGCGCCTCGGCGACGGAGGCGGCTTCGCCGACGATGTCGATGTCGGGTCCGTCGAGCAGGTCGGCCACGCCGCGTCGCACGATCTCGTGGTCGTCGACCAGGAACACCCGGATACCCATCACGCCTCCCGCTCGCTGCTCACCCCGCCCACTCTAGGCCGGGCGCGCCGAGCGCGCGTGCGACCACCGGCCCGTCGGGCAGGGACCAAAGTCCTCAGCACGGGCGCGGTGTCCAGGCGAGCAGGTCGAAGACCTCGCGCAGGGGGCGGCGCGGGGTCACGGGCAGTGGCGGCGCGTCGGGCGCGGGCGTGCCCACCCGCAGGATCATCTGGGGCACGAGGTCGTCGAGGACGGTGGTGCGCAGCAGTTCGCGGGTGGCGGGGACCTCCAGCGCCTGGGTGATCGGGCAGGTGGCCAGCCGCAGGCCGGTGGCGGTGAGAAGCAGGGCGCTGGTGGCCTCGCCCGCCCGCAGCCGCGCGAGCGGGTCGTCCGCCGCCGTGCCCAGGACGAGCAGGGTGCCCGCGCCGTCCTTCGCGGCGCCGGAGAGCGACGGTGGCTGTTCCAGCTCAGGGGCGGAGAAGCGCCGGGTGATCAGGTCGCCGTAGCGGACCTGCCGGGGGGTGTGGCCTGCGGGCACACCGTCGGTGGACCCGGCGGGCCTGCCGGTCCACAGGGCCAGTTCGGTGGCGTATTCCGGGCGGGCGCGCTGGGCGCGGTCGGCGTCGGCGATCAGGGCCAGCAGCCTGCCGCGCGGTCCGGGGTCGGTGACCGCCCGGGTCACGGCGCCCTCGGCCGCGGCCGCCGCGCGCAGCACGGCGATGTGGCTGGTGGGCAGCGGCCCGGGGGTGTAGGCGCGGCGGTCGCTGCGCCTGCGGGTGATGGCCGCGGCGCGCACGATGTCGTCGTGGTCGGGTTCGCTCGGGGCGAGGTCGACCGTGGCGAGGTGGGTGGGGTCGCGGTCGGGCAGGTAGCGCACGGTGGGCGCCCAGCCGAACGCGGTGAACGCCACCCGCAGGTGGTGCAGGGCGATCCCGCAGCTGAGCATCAGGTCGCGGCCGTCGGGGTCGGTGGCGGGCAGCGCGCGGGCGGGGTCGGCGAACAGGTGCACCGACCCGCCGCCGATCCGCCACCGCCAGGGTTGGGTGTTGTGCACCGAGGGCGCGCACACGGCCAGCCGCAACGCGGCCAGCACCGTGTCCCGGTCCGGGAATCCCCCCGTCACTTCTTCGGGAACGTCGAACATCACGCACTTCCTCACTGCTTCCACACTTGCCGCTTCGCTCTGTCGCCTTACCAGCTTCCGTCGGCCACCAGGGCCGGTCACAGAGCGGAAGGTCCCGCAGAGCAGGGTCTCCGAAAGGGACCGGGTCCTTCGCCTTGTCAGCTCGGGCGGCGCGGGGCGAAGCCGGGCAGATAGGCCGTGACCTCATCGACCGGCCTGCGCGGGCTCGGCGGCAGCGGCTCGGCCGAGGTCGGCGCGTAGCCGACCCGCAGCACCAACTGCGGCACGCCCTGCCCGCCGAGAACCCGTTCCTGGATCAGCGCGCGGCTTTCCGGCACCTCCAGCGGCTGCGACAGCGGGCAGGTCGCCAGCCGCAGGCCGGTGGCCGCGAGCAGGATCGCGCTGGCCGCCTGGCCCGCGCGCAGCCGGGAGACGACGCTGTCGTCGGCGGTGGCCAGCACGAGCAGTTGGGCGGCGTCGGTTTCACCGGTCGGCGCGACCGTGAGTGTGCCGCCGGGGAACTCGCGCATCCGGATGCCGTCGTGCGTGACCGGCCAGCGGGGTGTGTCCGCCGCGGGCACGCCCTCGTGGCTTCCCCTGCCGCGCCCGGCCCACACCGCGAGTTCGGCGCGGTACGCCGGGTCGTCTTCCTGGGCGATCGCCGCCATGGCGATGGCCTGGGCCAGCCGGTGCCGGTCGAACGGGTCGGTCACCGGCACCGCCACCACGTCGTGGGCCGCGGCGTGCTCGACGAGCAGGTCGATGTGCCCGTCGGGAACCGGCCAGGACGAGTACCGCCGCCGGTCGGTGCGCCTACGGGTGACCGCCGCCGCCAGCGCCACCTCATCGTCGTCCGGGGTGTGCCGGTGTGGCTCGACCGCGGCCAAGTGGTCGGGGTCGGCGGGGTTGGGCGCCAGGACCGTTTCCGTGTCCCAGCCCAGGGCGGCGAAGGCCACCCGCAGGTGGTGCAGCGCGGCGCCGCAGCTGACCAGCAGGTCGCGGCCGTCCGGGTCGGTCGCCGGGACCTGCCGAGTCCAGTCGGCCATCAGGTGGACCGAGCGGTCCCCGAGCAGCCACCGCCACGGCTGCGTGTTGTGCACCGACGGAGCCCGGCAGGCCAGGCCCACCGCGTCGAGAACGGTCTGGTGGTCAGGATGTGAGCGGCCCATGACAGCCTTCCTTTCGATCGCGTCACCCCAGGCTGCCCCCAGCGGCCAAGACCGCGGCAGAGTCCAAGGAACGCGCCGGACAGGACCGAGGACCCCACGGCAGATGGCGTGTGCCGCGTCCGCCCAGGCTTTCGGTCCGGTCCACGGTGATGGTCACCCGGGCCGCCAGGCGCGAATCTCGTCCCAGTCGGGGAGCGGCGGGTCAGGACCCGGTGGCCATGGCTGGTCGAGCCTGCCCCCGAACACCGTCGGCCACGGCGCGCCCACCCGGGCCGCAACCACCCGCCGCGGGTGCCGCCCTGCCCAGCCGCTCTCGAAGAGTCAGACAGCGCGCCGCACCAGGTCCGCGGTCCAGTCGTGGACGAACCGCTTCGCCTTCGGCCGCCGCCGCGCGGCGGACCGGGCTGCGCCCCCGGAGGCCGTCGCCGTGCGGCTCGCGGGGATTGACTCAGGCGTGCAGGGTGGGCCGGTAGATGAGCTCTTGGATGTGACCGTCGAGCGTCCGGCTCTCGATCAGCTCGAGGTCGAAGTCCGCCGCATCCTTGAAGACCGGCTCCACCCCGGTGAGACCGGTGATCACGGGGAAGATTGTCAGCTGGACGCGATCGACCAGACCAGCGGCCATCAGCGCCCGGTTCATCGACAGGCTGCCGTGCGAGCGCAGCGGCACATCGGATTCCTCCTTGAGCCGGGCGACGACGTCGAGGGCGTCACCGCTCACCAGAGTGGCGTCCGGCCAGTCAAGGGGTCCTTCGAGCGTCGTCGACACCACTGTTGTCGGCATGTTCCTCATCTGCGTGTTCACCGGGTCGAGTTCCTTCAGTTCCCCGGTGCGCGGGCCCAGCATCTGCACGAACTGCCGAAAGGTGTTGGCCCCGAGGACCATCCGCTGCTTCTCGCGGTACAAAGCGAGGCGGTGGTCGAGAAACTCGGGACCTTGCTTGCCCCAGTAGCCGCCCCAGTCCCCGTCGCTGTTGTAGGAGGCGTAGCCGTCGAGGCTGGAGAAGACGTCGAAGGTGTAGGTAGCGGTCATGGTGCTCCTCGAAGGCGGAAGACAGGGCCAGCGATCGGCCGACCTATCCGACGAACGCTCTCGGTGCCGATCACCACGGCCACAAAATAGCCTGGAGGCGCACCCGCCCCTGCCGCCCGGGCTTGACCACGGGCACGACGGTCGCGGCGGGTCGGTGAGCCCACCAGAAGATCGAGTCCCACATCGAGGCGCGCCAGCACATCAGGCCGAACCGGCCGACACCACGGCTGGCGGCGCGGAGCCCGGTGATCAGGGGTTGGGCCGGTCGCGCGGTGGCTGGACGGCAAGCTGCACTTGGCGTGCGAGCAGGGCCGCAAACCGCTGTCGTTCCACCGCCGCGGCAAAGGTCGCGGCGGCGGGCGTCCACCGGTCTTCGACCGCGACGCCTGCGAGCAGCGCCACGCGGTGGAATGCGGCATCGACCAGCTCACACAACACCGAGCCGTCGCCACCCGATACGACAAGCTCGCCGTGCGCTACACCGCCACCATCCACAACGCCGCCATCCACATCGCCGCCATCACCATCTGGCTACGACAACTTTGAGACACGGCCCTAGGAGATCCGATGCGGCCA
Source organism: Actinokineospora iranica (assembly GCF_900101685.1). GTDB lineage: Bacteria > Actinomycetota > Actinomycetes > Mycobacteriales > Pseudonocardiaceae > Actinokineospora > Actinokineospora iranica. The sequence goes on along the minus strand of NZ_FMZZ01000001.1, from coordinate 537,557 downwards.
CCCTTGGCCGAGCTGTTCCGCACGCCTGGGAGTGTGGACTGTCCCGAGGTAAGTGACTTCCGGTCACAGCGCTGAGGCGCGGCCTAGGACGATCGCGGCCCGGACGGCGGTTTCGGTGATGTCGCGGACGCGGCCGCCGTTTTCGACGGTGCTGGCGATCAGTTCGCGCAGGCCGCCGAGCAGGATTATCGCCATCTCGCGGGATGGGGGGTCGCCGTGGGCGGCGCGCCATTCGTCGGTGTCGGCGAGCGTGCGGACCATGGTGATGAACGCTTCCATGGTGTCGTGCTGCAGTTGGCGGGCCACGTCGCCGAGTGTGGGCACGTCGCGGATCCAGCTCACGATCAGTTCCGGTTCGCTCTCCACCCGGGTGATCCAGGCTTCGATGGCCTGCCGCACCTGGTGTTCCCAGGGCCGGGTCGGGTCGACGGCGGCCACGATCTGCCCGATGGTCTGGGCGGTGCTGTCCGCGACCAGTGCGAGCAGGCAGGCTTCGCGGCTGGCGAAGTGCTCGTAGAACGTGCGCCGGGACGTGCGGGCGCGGCGCACGATGTCGGCGACGGTCGTGTTGCGGTAGCCGACCGCCGCGATGGACTCGGCCAGCCCGTCGAGCAGGCGCCTGCGGAACGCGCTCGCCTCGCCGGACGAGGCGGGTTCGGCCTGCCCACGCCGCGTCGCTGTCACGGCCACCACCATATACCGGCCGGGGCGCGAGATCATTGCGCCGCTTGGTATGTCGGCGTACCATCCGGCGGTACATCGACGTACCAAAGGCGAGAAGGGTAACTGCTCAATGGCGACGACGACGCTTCCGCCCGGACCATCCGTCCCCAATCTCATCCAGGGCATGGCCGTGATGGCGGGCGGGCGCCGCACGATGCGCCGCCTGCGCGACCGCTACGGCGACGCGTTCACCCTCTGGATGCCGATCCTCGGCCCCACGGTGGTCGTCAGCGCACCGGCCGAGGTCCGGCAGCTTTTCCAGACACCCGCTGACGTCGCGGACTACCACGACGTGATGAATCTCGGACGCGTGCTCGGCCCCGGCTCGCTGTTCGCCCTTTCCGGCGCCGAGCACCGCGCGCAGCGCAAGCTGCTGGTCCCGCCGTTTCACGGCAGGCGGCTGCGCGCGTACGAGGCGATCGTCGAGGAGGAAACCCTCCGCGAACTGGCGTCCTGGCCGGAAAACGTCGCGTTCGCGTCCCAGCCGTCGATGATGCGGATCACCCTCAACATCATCCTGCGGGCGGTGTTCGGCGCGGACGGGGCCGAGTTCGCCCACCTGCGCGAACTGCTGCCGCGGGCGGTGACCTTGGGGTCCCGGCTGGCGCTGCTGCCCAGGCCCTCGGTCAACCTGGGCCGGTGGTCGCCCTGGGCGCGGTTGGACGCGTTGCGCTGCGAGTACGGCGAGATCATCGACCGGATGATCACCCGAGCCGAGGCCGACCAGCGGCTGGACGAGCGCGACGACGTGCTCGCGCTGCTGGTGCGGAGCCGCTACGAGGACGGCTCGGCCATGACGCGCGGCGACATCGCCGACGAGCTGATCACCATGCTGGCCGCGGGCCACGAGACGACCGCGACGACCCTGGCCTGGGTCGTCGAGCGGCTGCGTCGCCATCCCACCGTGCTGCGCGACCTGGTGGACGAGGTCGACGCGGGCGGCAGCACGCTGCGGGAGGCAACCCTGCTGGAGGTGCTGCGGACCCGGCCGGTGATCACGCAGACGCTGCGCCAGGTGAAGGCCGACAGCATGACGCTGGGGCGGTGGACGGTGCCCAAGGGGCACTCGGTGTTCGCCAGCATCGCGCTCATCCACGAGGACGACGCCGTCTTCCCGGACGCCCACCGCTTCGACCCCACCCGCTTCGTCGGCACGAAACCCGATCTGTACCAATGGGTTCCGTTCGGCGGCGGCCATCGGCGGTGCATCGGCGCCGCGTTCGCCACCATGGAGATGAACATCGTGCTGCGCACCATCTTGCGCGAGGTGACCCTGGTGCCGACCGCCGATCGAGACGAGCGCTGGCAGTTCCGCGGCATCGCGTACGCGCCGGGCCGGGGCGGGCGGGCGGTCGTGCGCAGGCGGACCGGCAGGCAGGCGCCTCAGTCGGTCGCGGCGACCGGAGGCCGGGCATGACCGAGCAGATCACCGATGTCGGGCCGGGCATCGCGCTGTGTTGGGAACGGATCGGCGACCCTGGAGCCGACCCGCTGCTGCTCGTCGCCGGGCTGGGCCAGCGACTGCACGCGTGGCCGACCGGCTTCCGCGCGGGATTGGCCGACCGCGGCTACCAGGTGATCCGGTTCGACAACCGCGACGTGGGCCGGTCGACCCACGCGGCATTCCCGCCGCCTTGGCCCGCCGCCACCTGGCCAGGCGCTGGTCGCCGGGGTAATACGACCTGACCGACATGGCGGGTGACACCGTGGGCCTGATCGACGCGCTCGGCTTCGCCGACGTCCACCTGGTCGGCGTGTCCATGGGCGGCATGATCGCGCAGACCGTCGCCGCGCTGACTCCGGCGCGAGTGCGGACGCTGACGTCGATCATGTCGACCACCGGGGCCCGCCGGGTCGGCAGGCCCGCCTGGTCGGCTTTGCGGCGCATGGGCGGTCGGCCACCGGCGACCCGGCAGGCTCACGCCGATCGGTTGGTGGGGATGTACCGGCACATCGGCTCGCACGGGTTCCCGGCGGTCCGCGCCTGCGCCGAACTGGCCTGGGAACGCGATCCCTCGGGCCAGGGGGTGGCCCGCCAGCTCGCCGCGATCGTCAAGTCCGGTGACCGGACCGCACGACTGGCCGCGATCGCCGCGCCGACCTTGGTGATCCACGGCGACCGCGACCGGATGGTCAACCCGACCGGTGGTGGCGCCACCGCCCGCGCGAATCCCGGCTCCTCATCGACCGCCACGTCCGCGGAGCCCACTCAGTCAAGGAGCGACGATGCCCCAACCGTCCCGTGAGATCGGCGGCAGGCCGGTCGTGGTCACCGGCGCCGCGTCCGGCATCGGCCGCGGCTTGGCCCAGCGCCTGTCGAAGTCGGGCTCGCCGGTGGCGATCGCCGACATCGACCGGTCGGCCTGAAGGAGACCGCCGAATCGTTGCGAGGCCCGGTGCTCACGCGGGTCCTCGACGTCCGCGACGCCGACGACCAACTCCGGTTCGCCGCCGAAGTCCGCGACTGGCTGCCCGCGCCGCTGGCCGCGGTCTTCAACAACGCGGGCGTCGCGGTCGCCTCGACCGTGCTCAACGCCGTGCCGGAGGACGACCAGTGGCTGTGGGACATCAACTTCCACGGCGTGGTCAACGGCACCCGCGCGTTCCTGCCGATCCTCGCCGCCCAGGGCAGCGGCGCGATCGTCAACACCTCCAGCGTGTTCGGCCTGGTCGGTATGCCTTACCAGAGTGCCTACTGCGCCGCGAAATTCGCCGTCCGCGGCTTCACCGACGCGCTGCGGCAGGAACTACGCGGCACCGGTGTCCGCGCCATCACCGTCCACCCCGGCGGCATCACCACCAACATCGTCCGCAACGCTCGTATGCGCGAAGACCCCGAGGGCCTCGGCCGGACCAGGGAACAGATGGCCGCCCAATTCGAGGCGGTCACGCTGACCTCGCCGGACAAAGCCGCGCGAATCATCGTGGCGGGCGTCGAACGCGGCAAGGCCCGCATTCTCGTCGGCCCGGACGCGTATCTGTTCGACGCGCTCTCCCGGATTTCCCCCACGCATTACTACGCCGTGCTTGGCCTGCTGCGGAATCGGTTGCGCGACCGCGCCGGGAAGGTGAACTGATGACCACGACCGAGCACGTCGACGTCCTGATCGTCGGGGCCGGGCTGTCCGGCATCGGCGCGGCGCGCCATATCCAGGAGGCGTTTCCCCGCCGTAGCTACACGATCCTGGAGGCCCGTGCGGCGATCGGCGGCACCTGGGACCTGTTCCGCTACCCGGGCATCCGGTCCGACTCGGACATGAACACCCTCGGCTACCGGTTCCGGCCGTGGACGAATCCGAAGTCGATCGCCGACGGGCCGTCCATCCTGCGGTACGTGCGCGACACCGCCGCCGAGGAAGGCATCGACCGGCACATCCGCTGCGGCCACCGGGTGATCCGCGCCGAATGGTCCACTCAGGACGCCCGATGGACGGTGGACGCCGTCCACGACGGCGTTCCGGTCACTTTCACCTGCCACTTCAAACAAACCAAAACCCCCACCAAGGACGGCAAGCCGGCCCCCGCCTACCTCAACCAGGAACCGTTCACCACGATCGTCGCGATCAACAAAACGGGCAACCAAGCCGACGACTGGGTGCAACGCGCCGTCAACGACATTCGTCGCGGACCATGGAGCCTGGTCGTCCTGCACGATCTGCCGACCGGAGCCATGCGCCACCTGCCGGAACAATGGGCGGATCGCGGTCAGCCGTTGCTCGGTGCGACCAGGGTTGTCAGCAGGCGGGGGAGCACCTGCGTGAGGTAGCGGTTGTCGGCCGTGTTGGGTAGTTCGTCGAGGATCGCCTGTTCGAGCATGGTCTCGTGCAGCCTGACGATCGTGACCACGCCGTGTGTGGTTCGACGGTCGGCCGCATGTCCAGCCTGGCGAGCATGTCGTTCAGGATCTCGGCGAGCGTGCCGTGAAAACGGCGCTCGGCGGCCTACTTGAAGGCATACTTCTCCACTGCGGTCTCTCTGGTTAGTGCGCCTTGGTGTGGGTCGACCCGAGTATGCCGAGCGCCGCCCACGCGCGTGGTGGACCGGCGGAAATGGGTAGTCTGCCCTTTCCTGGCGCGGGCACGGCTGCCATAGTCGGCGCGTGCCGGATGTGCGGGGATCGTTGACGCGGCAGTCGCTGCTGGTGGCTGGGGTGTGTCTGGTCGCGGACTCGGCGCTGTATCTGGCCCTGCGCGCCTCCGTCGACTGGGGCTGGCAGGGGTGGGCGCTGCACGGCGCGATCGTGCTGGCGGATCTGGCGCTGGTCGCGTCGGTGCGCCACAGCGGCGCGGTCGCGATCGGCCAGGCCACGCTGGGGCTGCTGGAGGCCCTGCTCTGGGCGCATGGCGCCGGGACGCGGGTGGCGGGCAGTTTCGGGTTCGCCGTGGCGACCTACCAGGCGGGCGCGTGGCTGCGGGGCAGGTGGGCGGTCGCGGTGTTCGCCACGCTGATTCTCGGCGAGCTGGGCAGGCACCTGGTCGCCGGGGACTGGGTGGTCCACCGGTGGCCCGCGTTGCTGGGGCTCGCGCTGGGTCTGGTGGTGCTGCCGTGGCTGGTCGGCCGGGCCACCACGACCAGGCAGACGTACCTGGCGGGCCTGGCGGCCGAGGCGGAGCTGGCCCGGCGGGACGAGCGCGCGGCGGTGCGGCGGGCGGTCGCCGAGGAGCGCGGCGCGGTGGCCCGCGACCTGCACGACGTGATCTCGCACTACGTCAGCGCCATCGCCATGCACGCCGGGGTGGCCAGGATGAGCCTGAACGGCACCGGCCCGACGCAGGCGGGGCAGTCGCTGAGCGAGGTCGAGTCGGCCAGCCGCGCGGCGATGGTGGAGTTGCGCCGGATGCTCGACCTGCTGCACGGTCAGGACATCGACGACTCGCAGCGCCAGCCGGGCCTGCACGGCATCGGGGACCTGGTGGACCGGGTCCGCGCGGCCGGGGTCGCCGCCCGCCTGACCCTGCGGGGCACACCGCCGCGGTTGCCGGAATCGCTGGACGTCGCGCTGTACCGAATCGCGCAAGCGAACCCGCATTTAGTTACTGTCTCGTGACCTGGGGATTCTCGCCCGAACCGCTCCCGGCCGCGTCGAGCGGGGAGCGGTTCGCGGCTGCTTGCGGCCCGGACACACGAGCGACGGGCTAGAGATCCGCCATGCTGTATAGCTCGGGAATGACGGTCGTTCGGTGAGGCGTGGTGAACCACTCTTGGCTGACGTGCACACCCATCACGTCTCCCAACAGGGCCAGGTACGGCGCTCGGGTCTCGTCCTGCGACCAGTCAACACGGTTGACCCACTCCGGCACGATCCCATCCCCGTCGCCGCCGAGCGAGACCGACAGCGCGTCGAACTGGGCTTCGATCTTGTGGCCGACCACGTAAAGGATGTAGTCGCCCCCCGTGGAACTCCACTTGACGCTGATGAACCGCCCGGATTCCCCGGTCACCTTCCGGGCGATCCGGGAATCACTTCCGTGAAACCCGTTGTTTTCGACAGCCACAACGAACTGGCCAGTCGTGAAGGTCTGCACATGGAACGGCTGACCGTCGTCAAACGAGTTGAAGGACTCGTCAAACGTCGCTATCTCCGATGTTTCAGGGGTGCCACCGTATGCGCGGATAACGTCATCCTCGGCAGTCCCGGCGACAATCGCCAGTGTGATAGCCGAGTACCGTTCATCGTTGATCCACTGGTAGGTCGCAGTGTCAAGCATGGTCATCCTTCGTATGGCCCGGTCGCTATGGACGCTGGATTTATGATGACGACCAGGTACTTATCGCCGTCAACCATCTTGTGTTTCTGATAGAATGAGCTGATCGTGCCGCCTTGTATGTTCTGCTCTCCGGTCGGGACTTCTTCGATCCGCGAACCCGTCCCGCCTTCTTCGGTTGATTTGAAGGGGAACTCGTCGCACGACCCAGCCTTTTTCGGGTCGTCGGACCGGATGGTTCGGGCGAACCTTCCGCATCCCGAAGCGCGGTAGTTCTGACGCTCCTTGTAGGACGCCTTCGTAAGCGCGGCCGTTTCCGGCCTGGATTCCCAGGCGAGTGTGATATTTCGGGCTATATAGGGCATCTTTGCCGCATCTATAGGTAGAACCTTGTCGTCGCCACAACGCTTATCGGCGGCAAGTTGTACCGCCGTGCAGGACTTCACTCGGCCGTGGAACTCAGGTGGCACCGCTACGCCTTGCGGTTCGCCGCCAGGGCTGGCGAAAATGTCCCCGATCTTGCTTCCAAGATCGGTCTCCGTCACGACGAAATACCCGCCGACCACTAGTAGGATTGGTAAGAGTATTCCGCCCTTGGTGCGCGTGGACATCCAGTACCCCCTCGCAGACTCTGGCTAGCCGACTATGTTCTTGACGACGGACGGGCCGGGAAAGTCGGCCGGTATGGCGTCCATCAGTACATGGTCCACGATTTCGCCGAACCAGTGACCAGAGTTGCGCCGCCGACCTATGACCTTGAATCCTGCTTTTTCGTATGCGCGGATTCCTGCGAAATTCGATGCGACTACGGACAAGTAGACGTTCCGTAGCGCTGTGACGTGAAAGCCGTAATCGAGAGTCAACCGGGTTGCTTCCGTGCCGATTCCTTTTCCGCGCCCTTCCTCGCCAATGAGGATGATGAACTCGCCGGTTCGGGTGCGGTTGTCCACAATAAGCTGACTCATGCCGACGGGGATTGGCTCGGAACCGGTCGTATCGTAGATCGTGAAATACGGGCTCCCGTCGCGTGACTGAGCATCGAACACACCCGCCCTGGTTTGTACGGTTTCGGCGTACTGCTGGCCGAATCCGAGCAAGGAACGGGGGTCGGTCTCCCAACGCCAGTAAAGGGGCACAAGATCGCGTAGGAACGGACCTAGGGCCGCTTTCTCGCCGCGTAGCCATAGGGTCGGCTCGCGGTCTGCGCTGGTGTCCGGGGTTGCGTCGCTAATTTTGACCATCTCCTGTGAGTTGTGCCGGGATAGTGCGTAGTGCGGTGTATCGGTGAGTTGATTCCGGTTCGGCTACGGGCTGGTCGTCAGTCTCTACCCATGCGTGTAGGCATATCGGATCAGCCGCCACACCGTGACACCAGGTCACCCGTTGGCGGGATACGGCGAGCATGAGCGCCACGGCGGCCGATTCTTCTAGGCAGGCGACCCGGCCCGGTGTCAACAGGCCGACTCGGCGGACCGCGTGGACGGCACGGCGTGCCTGATCGGTGCTGGCACAGGTGACCGTGCGTCGGGTGGCCCGGCTGAGTAGGTGCGTGATTCGGGCCATGCGGAACCGTGCGGGGCCGATGTGTTCAACGGCCAGGACGACGGCCAAGGCCAGCGCTGCCAGCGGTAGGGCGCGGTACGGCACGGACGGGATCGGGGTCCGTCCGGCGTTGACGGTCTGCGTTCCCCAACTCGGCGTGAGCGGCCGACCGGCCACGGGAGCGGGCCAGGGCCGGGGCCGGTCAGCCGCCGTCAGTAGACCCGCCCCGTGGAGCTGCCCGAGCAACGCCCGCGCGGACGCCCGGTCCATCGTCGTTGGGGTGTCGGGTTCGCCGGTCGTCGCCAGCTCGACCCACCATCGCGCGGCTTGACCGGTTAGCACCTTGACCGCCCCCGTCCGGTAGTCCAACAGCACTGTTGCCGGGCCTAGGTCGCACGCTGCGACGTGATCCGGCGCGCGGACGTATCGCGGAGTCACGCGGCCTCCCGAATGCTCTTGGCAGCTTCCCACGGCACGGCCGGGGCCGTGTCGATCGCCCGTAGCCAGACCTCAGCCGAGATGGCCGTTTCAAGCGCTCCGTACGCGGCCGGGACGCCGGCCGCCGCAAGCGGGATGATGCGCCGCAACACGGCCGGACTTGCTAGCCGTAGTTCGGCCAACCGTCCGTCTGCCATGTCCGTAACGGCGGCCAGGTTGGCGCGCAACCCTTGGTAGTAGTCCGGGGTCATGTCCCCTTTGGACACACGCCGTTTCAACGGTTCCGGGAACAGATCATCGAACGCGGCCCGCATGAGCGGCTTGTACTCGGCCGGGCCGCGTCGGTCGGCCAGCGGCACCGACAAACAGACGTCGATCAGCCGGGAGTCTAGAAACGGGTTGTGCAACGGAACGCCGGACCAGGCGGCCAACTCCACGTCCGCGCGGGCCGTGCGGCCCGTGGTCGCCATGACGGACGCCATGTGTTGTGTCGTGAAGTCCGGCCAATCGTCCCCGTCCGTCGAGCGGCCCGCGTTGATCGCCGACGACGCCAAGGCGGCCACCCGTTCCCGGAGTCCGTCCGTGGCCCACGACGGCGGGGACGCGGCCGGAAACCATGCCACGTCGCCGATAGCCGCCTGGCTGCCAAACTCGGCCAGGGATGTCAACACGGTGTCCAGCGCGTCCGTCCGCGTGGTGCGTGCGGTCCGCACGGCCGCGCCGAGCAACGGGAACACGGACCGCCGGGCCAGTCGCGCCCAACGCATCACGTCGGCCAGCGCCCGGCCGTATCGGCGGGTACGCACAAGATCAGCCAGGAACAGCGCCGGGGTACAGATCAAGGCGTCCCCGCCGTCGCCGGTCATGTGGCAGTCTGACGCGCGCCGCTCTCGCAACCATTCAAGCTGCGCACGGAACGAGGCGTAGCCGAGCGCGGACGGTGCCGGTTCGTCGGTGACCGGCACCCGGTCCAGTTCACCGAACGGCCGATGTTCGGCACCCAGCGGTAGCCATTGGTGGTCAATGCCCGGCATTCGACCCGCTAGGCGCGCATACGAGGCGTCACCCCCGGTCGTGATGCCGTCAGGGTGCAGGGTCACGCCGGTTACCGCGCGGCCGGGGTGCAACCGTTCGGCGGCCAACAGGACAAGGCTTGTCGAGTCGTACCCGCCGGACAGGTCGGCCGTAGGTGACTCGGCCACGTCCACCCGGAGAGCTACGGCCGCCGTCAGTTCGTGCCGTAGCCGGGCCACGTGGTCGGCGTGCCGGGGCCGGGGCCACCACACCCGTTGAGCGTCAACGGTTCCGTTGGCCGACACCGACACCCGGTGACCGGCTGGCAGGGCGGCAACGTTGGTGAAGGCGGATCGTCCGTCCACCAACGGAGACACGCCCCGTGCCGCCAACCATGCTGCCAACCAGTCCGGGTCAATGTGGTTGCCGGTCAACCCGGCCAGCGCGCGGGAACTGGACGACCAGTACACCCCGCCGTCCACGGTCAGCGTGTAGATCGGGCAGGCCCCGCCCACGTCGGTCCATATCGTCGTTCGGCCGTCGTCGTCGGCCGCCACGACGGTGTAACTGCCGGGCCAACGCCACGCCACGTCATCGGGCACCCCGTGAACCGCCAGCCGTGCCAGTTCGTCAGACGTCATGCCGCACGGGCCGAGCACGGCAAGAGAACGGCGACCGGTGCGTTTGGTGCGTACCTCGTGCGTAGGCCACCCCCCATGCAACCAACCGCCGCCCGGAACCGTTGGCCACAGATTCCGAACGCCGACCGGTACCCGTGGCGGCCCGGTCTTCCCGCTGAATCCTCCGAACCACAACACCCGTTCGTCTCCCTCGTATGAGAGCGGGCAACGGTGCCCGCCCCTGTGTGCGAGGCGGGCACCGTTGCGTCAGCTTCGGTCAGTTGTAGATGTGTCGCTTGGCTTCCTGCGTGGACCTTCCGCTGCCGAGGGTCAGCGCCGCCATGTCGCCCAGGTCCACGAGTTGACCCGAGCCCACCATTTCGGCCGATTCCATGTCAGGCACTATTACCTACCCTTCTCGATTTCGCGGCCGTAGCCGCCTGTACTTCCACACCCCAACGATGCCGAGTGTCGGGGCGAGTCTGCGGGTTCAACGTCAAGCCGGTTCATTTCCGCTCATTGCCTGTCCCACCGTCGGACGCCGAGATAGGGACGTACGCGGGGCACAAAGCGCGCTGTCTGCTCCGGGTCATCGTCTCGGATACGAGGTATTCGCGTGGTGGGGTAGTCATCCTCCGTGCGCGAAGGGGGTTGGGCGGGACGGTTAGCCGGATCATCGGCGTTTCCCTGTCGAACCTTGTCACGGATTTGCTGAACACTGAGCTTGCCAGACGGGACGTCCGAACGGGTGCGGCGTGTCTTGATTTCGGTTACGTCGTTTTGAAGTTCCAACCATTTGGCTCGCTTCTCCCGATGCCGCCGAATCCACAAGATCAGCCCGAGGATTCCGGCCACGACGAACAGGACACCAGCGCTACCCACCACTGACAATTGTAGCCACATCGGGTCATGGGTCGTCATTGGTTGGCCGTGTCGTGCTCATATGCCGCATCCCTAGCTAGCGGGCGGACGAGTTAATCCGGTCCCGACACGCCACGGCCAAAGCCTCATAAAGCACGGCGACGTCAGGCAGTCGCCAATTTACGGATTCAGGCGTGGACCACCACCGAACATTCACGCCGTTACCGGTCCGGGTCGGCGGGGCCGCTACCCACTTGCCGGGCGCAATGTTGGCCACTTCGCCAGGCGCAATGTCGAGGTCGTCAAACTGGATCGGCCCCGGCTGGAGGAGAAAATACGCCCGACCTTCGTCCGGCCGGTACATGACCGGCCCGGCGTTGTCGAGAAACGCCGTCGTTGCGAGCACATCTTGCGCCAGCTCGAATGCGACCGATACGAGGTTGAAAGCCTCACCGGTTAGCAACAGGACGGACGGCGCAAGGCGTGTGTCTGCGCTCCACCACCGAGTAACCGTGGCAACGTCCGCGCTGGCGAGGTTTCGCGCCACCCACGGACGCAAGCCGTTCGTGACTTTGAGCGTCGCCGGTACCACATAGCGACGACCATTCCACGTCGAGCCGGGCAGTACTGGCCATCCGTGCGCCGCGTACAGAACGGCGGCCTTCTCCTGCTCACTCAGCCTCTCCGTGGTCTGCTCGTTCAACCCGTGGTTTTCAACCGCCGTCGCGCTCATGGTGAGGCCCTTTCGCTCGGTCATGGGTGGCTGGTGACCAGCCCCAAGGGGAACGACACGTAAGAAACCGTGTCGGGGCTGGTCACCAGCCCGGCCTAAGACCGAGCGTCGGGGGATCTCGCGTCGGTATCAGGCCCTCAGCCGCACCACTGCGACTAGAACCAATCTCCTACAAACGCGAACGGATAGGCGAGAGGTGAACGATATAGCCAATCGGGATGACTTCACCGATAGGCACCGCATGATCAGAAGGCGCTATATGCTCGGCGTATCAGGCAGAGCGAAGCTCGGTGATGCGCTCGGCAAGCTCGCGCGCTTCTCCGCTACTCGGATGAAGGTTTGTGGCCTGCCGTACCCACGTGAGGCGATCCATGAGCCGAGTCGACCGCACGCTGTCGAGTCGCGGAAGAACGTCGGAAGCGGCACGAATCCCCTCCGTGACGTTGCCCGCGCGGAGGTTGTTTGCCGCTATCGCGATGAGGTCGGATGCGCGGGACCGGGCGTCCGACTCGTCGCGCATCTCGAAAGAACGGGAAGCGTGCTGTATTCCGAGGTCGGCAAATGACCTGTCATGGCCTGATAGTGCCGTGTAGGCCATACCGGAAATACCTTCAATCTCGGCGACACCCATAAAGTTTAGCCAAGTAGGGATGTCTTGTCCGTTGTCGCGCGATAGTTCGCCGGACGCATGTGCAAGCAAACTCTTAGTCTGCTCCGCATTGCCCATCTCCGCGTGAGCCCAAGCGGACACGGCAAGGTTCAAAGCCACAGCCCGATGAGAGTTGGCGTCCTGTGCCGACATTTGCCCGAGTTGAAAAATCTTCAGGGCGTTTTCTGGCTCCTTCTGGTGGAGATAAACCCGCCCCATTTGAAACAACACCTTTGAGGCTAGCGCGTGCTCTTTGCTCTCTTTGGCAAGAACGAGCGCGTTTGCAAAGTGGCGATTTGCCTGCTCATGCGCTCCCAGGTCAAAAGATACCCAGCCTGCTAGTGAGTGCATATCCGCAAGCGCAATGCGCAAGCGGTTTCGTACGTCATCGGCGGCCGGGGATTCCAGCATTCCCGTCGCCCATTCAAGGTGGCCGACCACGGCTGATTTGACAGCGCCCCCGCCGAATTGGTCGTCTTGCGCACGGAAGAACTGGACTGTCGTTTCAAGGTTGCTCACGTCGGCGTGCCCGATCCGGCCGGGCATCGGGGTTGCCTGGTGAAGAACCCGGATGCTGTCCAGCTCCGCGCCACTGAGACCCACTACGGCCGCCTTGGCGACCAGGCCGATAAAGCCCCTGCGTTCCACGTCGGATTCTCCTTCCGTCGGTCCCGCACAGGAAGCCACACGAGGGCTGTCGTACGCCAGTCCCATGAGCCCACGGGGGACGCCGAGTCCGTCAGCGATCCGGGACAGCACCTCGTACGCCATCACCTGACGGCCCCGCATGATCTCCGAGACTTCCGGTTGCGACTGTCCGGTGAGTGCCGCTATCCGCCGTTGGGAGACGCCATGCCGCTTGAGCTGCCGATATACGGTCCCGATGTCGCGGACGCGCAGCGCCGCGCGGGTCTCCGGTTCCTGCCACACCGAAGGATCAATGATCATTCGGGGGTCGTCCCCGGCCGTGTTCATGTGGGCTCCTTCACGCGCGATTGCTGCTCACGGTAGCCGATAGGGAACCCGGTGTGGCGACTATCAGGCGGGGGTGATAGGCGAAGCAGATCACCTAGGCATGTCGGTTTCACCGCATGGCCCCACTTGGCCGCTGGCGAATAGTCCATTTGGGGTGACCGTCAGCTACGGTACGTGTTCGGTTGTGCCGACCCGAGAGGGGCGAGCACTGGAGTCCCGCACCAGGCAGGTCAATAGATTTGTGACTCAGATCACATAACTATTGACTTGTGTTCTGTCGGTTCGGGCGTACCTTGGATGGTCCTAGATGGGTCGCTGGGTCGTGCTCCACTGCTGGAAGGGAGGTCTTCCGGGGCGCGGCGTGGTTGTTCATGTGGGCTCCGCTGGTTGTGTACCGGCTCGTGAAGGTTCCCGAAAGGGCCACGAGTGCCTGTGTCCCGGCGGTGCGCGGTACGACAGGGCACAACGCGCGATGCGTGCGAGTAGGGCGCATCGCAGACCGAGGTTGGGCGTGTGGCTCCGGCAGTGGGCTGGGCAGCGCTGGGTTGCCTCTTGGCGTGTGCCGTGGGCGGCTGTTGATCCCTTTCAGGTCGGCGTTGTCCGGCCGGATTCCCCTTGTGTTCTCCAACCGAATAGCGCACCGGGTGATGTGCGCCGACAGGTGACCTGTCGTCCGGTGAAACCACTACCAGATTTTTGCCGGTCAGGTCGGGTTTCGATGATGTTTGGTTTCCGATGGCGTGGTCATGGTGAGGCGGTCCCGTCTCGCCAGGATGAAAGGTGTCCTGATGACGGCTGTTGACGTGTGGGACGGCACCGATGGTGCCGATGATGGCGGGGAGATCGAGGATTTCACGCGGATTCCCTACCCGGATGCGTGGAACCGCGACCCCGAGGACGGCACGGACGGCACGTCCGGGTTGGAGGTGGACGGCGACGGGTTCGCGCGGGAGCTGCTGGACGCGGCGAACGCCTGGTATCGGGTGGTGGAGCTGCTGATCGATCAGGGTTTCGCGCCGGAGGACTGCGAGGCCGAGGTGGTGCGGCGGTGCGCGAAGGTGTCACGCGGTCAGCGCGCGCTGATGCGTGGGATAGCGCAAGAGGAAGCCGAGTACGGGCAGTTGGCGGCCGACGAGTCGGCGTGTGATTTTCCGTGGGGTCGGTTGTGCCCGGAACACGGTAAGACCCTGCGGGAAGGTCGCCGGGGCTGCTATTGCGCGTATGAGGGTTGCGAGCGGCGGTGGCCGGTCGGGTATTCGCGCGGTCATTGTGACCAACCGGCGGCCGTGCTTGTGGTGAGCGCGTTCAAGAACGGTGAATGGCGGTTGTGTGCCGAGCATCGGCGTTTGCACCCCGCCGGCCGGACCCCGCGCACGTTCCAGGCTTCCGCGCTCATGGTGGCCGGGCCGCCGGACGCGGCGTCCCCGGCGGTCGAGTCGGACAGCGACCGGCGCGACGGCTGATCAGCCCTGACCGGTGCCCGGCCCCGGCCCGGTGTGTCCGGGGCCGGGCACCGACCCAACCACGGCAAGGAGTTTCGACCATGAGCAACTACGCGGGCAGTGATGTTCGGCGGGACGCGGCGATGCCGCGCGGGTTCGCCCCGGAGGACGGTATGCCGGACGAGATCCGGCGTACGGAACGGTTGCGTGGCCGGGAAGTCGGCTACCGGCTGGCCGAGTCGCTGATCATCCACGGTGCCCCGGCTGAGGTGGCCGCGCTGCTGATCGCGGTCCCGCACGACGAACCCGACGCGGAGCGGAAGTGGGCCGTTCGTGTGGAGGATGCCGAACTGTGCGGCGACCGGCGGCGGTGCTCGATGCCGGTTCGCGGGTGCCGTCACCACGGTGACACGGTGGCGTGGCGGTACGGGGAATGGGTGTGCCGGGTGCCGAAGTGCCGGGGCCGGGTGGCCCGGCGGCTACAGCGTCGGCACTGCGACCTGTTGACCGTGGCGGTGATCGACTACCCGTCCGGCCATCAGCGGCGGGTGTGTGCCGGTCACCTGGCATCCGAACAGGCGGTGTGGGCTGAGGCCCCGGCGGAAACGCCCACCATCCGCGTGACGCCAGTGCCGACCGGCCCGGCCGCCGAGGCGGATACGGCCAGCACGGCCGGGGCCGCCGAGGTGCCGGGGCCGTCCCGGCTGACCGTGGTGGACGGCGGCCGGTGAGCACGCCGACGTTCGAGCCGTGGCGGTCAGCGGTCGGTGCCGGGTGGCGTCGATGGGTTCAGCGCGCGTCGGCGGCCGTGGTCGCCGGGGTGGCCGCGTACGCCTCCTACGACCATCAGGAGCTGTTCGCCCGCACGCACGGCGCGGATGGTGTCGCGGCTGCCGTGTGGCCGTTGTCGGTGGACGGGCTGGTGGTGCTGGCGTGCGTGGCGTTGCTGGACCCGGCGGTGGGCCGGGCGCGGCCGTGGTTGCGGTTGGTCGTGCGGGCCGCGTTCGTCGCCGGGGTCGGTATGTCGATGCTGGCCAACATCGCGGCGGGCACCACGGCCGGGGCGGGTGGCCGGTGGGACTGGGCCGGGGTCGCCGTGTCCGGGTGGCCGCCGGTCGCGCTGCTGCTGGCCGTGGAAATCCTCATGCACTCGCTGACCCGAGACGTCCCGGCCGAGACGAACGCCACGGCCGAGACGACACCCGGTGAGACCGAGACCGCGCCGAATGGTCCCGTTGCTCTCGTCTCGGTCGACGGGCCGCCGGTCGCGGCCGGGCGTGCGCGGGGCGACTCGGCGCGCGTCATGTGGGCGCACTACCAGGCCGCGCGCGCGGCCGGCCGCACCCCGACCGGCGCGGAACTGGACCGGATCGCGGGCACCCGTGACTACGGCCGCGCCGTGCTCGCGCGGTGGCGTCGAACCGGCCGCATCCCCGCCGATGCCCCGGCCGTCACGGCGACTGTCCCGGTTGACGACGAGACGACCACCTCAGATGTTTCGTCTCTTGTGGACGTTCGCAGTGCGGAGGGTGGGGGTGATTCCCAAGCCGCCGCCTGATCCCGGCGTGATTGTCACGCTTGCCTGACACCCGTCCCGCGAGACAAGAGCGGGACAACCCGAGACCTTCCGGGACGTCCCGAGCTGATCGTCTCTCGTGGACTTCGCGTGCCCGCTGGAAGGGCCTGTCTCGTGATTCGCGCCGCGCTGATCCCTGTCGGATCGCCGTCACACTGAAGGATTTCCCATTGTATCACAACAACGTTAGCATGGCCGCGGTGGCTCCGCGGGGCGCTCCCGGTGCGCCGGGCTCGTCCTGTTCGGACGTTCACGGCGTGGCCGCCTACCTGTGCGACCCGAGCGGGCCGTTCGGGTTCCTGTCGGCGGTGTCGTTCACGCTGTGGCGGTGGCTGCAAGTCTGGTGGCCGCTGCTGACGGTGGCCGCCGCGCTCGCCCTGGCCGCCGGGGCGCTGCTGGCCCGCGCGGTGCGCCTGGCCCGACGCAACGCGGCCGATGCCGCCCGGTGGGTGGAGATCACTCCGCCCGCGTCGCTGCCGCGCGATGGTGCCCCGGCCTGGTGGCGGTCACTGGCCGGGATGCTGCACCGCACCGCCCGGCGCGGCATCGACCCGCGTCACCTCGCGGTGGAGTTCGTCGCGGACGCGGACGGGGTGCGCGCCGGGGTGTGGGTGCCGCCTGAGTTGCCGGTACGACGGGTGGCCGAACTGGTCGGCCACGTCTGGCCCGGCGCGCGGGCACAGGTCACCGACCCTCCCCGCTGGACTGACACGGCCGGACCGGGCCGGGTCAGCGCGGCCGAGGTCTACCCGGCGGGTGGGCAGTGGGTGCCGCTGGCCGAACCGGCTACGCGGACGTCCCGGCCGGTGGAGGTCGGCACCGATGACGTGTTGCGCGGCCTGTTCTCCGCGTTGTCCGACTGCGGGCCGGGGGAACAGCGGTGCGTGCAACTGATCGTCACGCCGGAGTTCGCGACCGGTCGTCCTGGTGCGGCTGACCGGCCGTGGTGGCTGCGGGCCATCGCAGGCGGGTTCCGGTTGCTCGGGCGCGGCGTGCTCGGAGTGCTGGACCTGTTCACGTCCTCCCGTCCCAGCGGCGCCCCGACGGTGCGGACCGACCGGCCCGCACCCGACCCTGATCCGGTGATCGAGGCGGGGCGCCGCGCGATCACCGCCAAGAAGGCGCACGGCCCGCACCTGCGGGTGAGCGTGCGCGTCGTCCACCACACCGCCGCGCGGGGCTCCCGGCGTACTCGGCAGGGGCAGCGCCGGGTGGTGGCCGGGCTGGCGGGCGGGTTCGACCTGGCCGCGCCGCTGGCGACGTTCCGGCTGCACCGGGTCGGTGGCGGTGTCGGTGGTGCCCGGCGGGTGCTGGCGCTGGTCGATCAGCGGCGACCGGCCCGGCGGCGGTACCGGTTCGCGGTCACCATCACCGAACTGGCCGGGCTGTGGCACCTTCCCGCCGAACCGACCCAGTACGGCATGGCGGATGCGGTCGGCCGTGTCCGGCGGCCGTCCCGAGGACTGCCGCGCGTCACCCGGCGACGGCCCGGCGGCCGGGCGGATCAACGGCGGCCCGACGACGGGCGCGGCGGTCAGGGGGCGCGTCGTGACGCGGCCTGACCCGTACCGGCCCGCGCGGCGAGCTGCCCGCCCGGCACCCGGTGACCGTCCCGACCGGGCGGGTGACGCGGCGGCCGGACGGCCGGGCAGGTTGCGGCTGCCCCCGGCCGACCACCCCGCCCGGATGACGGCGAAACCGTTGGGGGTGGCCAACGACGGCCCGCCGGACGTAATCGGGCTGGCCGTCCCCGACGCCCGGCACCATCTCCACGTCCAGGGCGTGACCGGCACCGGGAAATCCACGTGGCTGGCCAACCTGGCGCTGTCCGAGGCCGACGCCGGGCGCGGCGTGGTGCTGCTGGACTGCCAGGGCGACCTGGCGCGGAACGTGCTGGACCGGCTCCCGGCCCGCTGCGGTGACCGACTGGTCATCCTCGATCCCGCCGAGACCGACGCACCGCCCGCGTGGAACGTCCTCGCCCCCGTGGGCACGGCGGGGGCGGATGACCTGGCGGGGCGGGAATGGGCCGCTGAGAACGTCGTCGGCGTGTTCCGGCGGCTGTACGCGGCATGGTGGGGACCGCGCATGGACGACGTGATGCGCGCGGCCTGTTTGACGCTGGCGCGGCGGCCGGGCTCCACCCTGGCCGACGTGCCGACGCTGCTCACCCATGCCGGGTTCCGGCGCGGTGTGCTGGACAAGCACGGCGAACCGGAGGGCATCGACGGGTTCTGGTCCGGGTTCGACCTGCTCTCTGATGGGCAGCGCGCCCAGGTGTGCGGGCCGATCCTGTCCCGGCTGCGCGGGCTGCTCGCCCGCCGGTTCGCCCGCGACCTGTTGGGGTCGGCTCGCTCGACCGTGAATCTCACCGATGTGTTGAACGGCGGGATTCTCATAGCCCGACTGGCGAAAGGAGAAATCGGGGAAGACACCGCCCGGATCGTCGGGTCGCTCCTGTTGTCCGGTCTGTGGGCGCACACCGTCCGCCGGTCCGCACTCCCGCCCGATGAACGGCCGGACGCGACCATCATTGTGGACGAATGCCACAATTTCCTGCACCTGCCCATCGGCGTGGACGACACATTGGCCGAAGCGCGCGGCTATCGCGTGTCATTGGTGCTGGCTCACCAGCATTTGGCACAGCTACCCAGTGACGTGCGGGAAGCGGTGGACGCCAACGCCCGGAACAAGGTAATTTTCACGGTGTCGCCCGACGACGCGGCCAAACTCGCCCGGCACGTCACCCCCTATTTCGAGGCAACCGACCTGGCGCGGCGACCAGGTTTCGAGGTCGTCGCACGGGTCGTCCACCACGGCCGCGACGTGCCGCCGTTCACTCTGGCCACCGAACCCCTACCGCCCGCCATCAGTGGCCGGGCCGATCGGCTCCGCGCGGCGGCCCGCACCCGGACCGGCCTGTCCCGCACCGAACGCGACGCCACGGCCGCATCCCGCAAGGTGGCCAGCAAACCCGGCGTAGCCGATCTGCGCGCCGATCTCCAACACCCGGCCGGTGCCCGTCCTCCTGGTCGCGGTGGCGGCGGTTCGGGCCGGGGCAGTTCCCCCGGCATCCCCGGTAGCAGCTTGCCCGGCATCTCCGGTGGCACCTTAAGACCTGCCGGGGGAACTGCCACCCCTGGCCGGGGCCTTTCCGCTGGTCACGACGACATGGAGGAACCATGGGGCGAACCCGACTGGCTACCGTAGCCACACCAAACAACCACACGGCAACACGGTCCACCATCACCATCACGACGGGCAGCGTGGCCGATGCGATCGACGCGGGCCGCCACCTCACCGACCGAGACCGGCGAGTCCTCGCCCTGCTCGCCGCACACCGCGTCCTGACCACCGAACAGATCACCCGCGTGGCCTTCACCAGCCACATCACCGCACAGCACCGCCTCGCCACGCTCACCAAGCGCGGCGTGCTGGCCCGGTTCCGCCGCTGCCTGCCGTCCGGCTCCCAGTCCTGGCGCTACACGCTCGGCGTGCTCGGCGTCATGATGAACGCTGCCCGCGCCGGTCGCTCCATTCCGCGACCGTCCCGCATCACCGAAACCATTCTTGCGCTCGCAGAATCACCCAAACTCGATCACCTGCTGGGCATCAACGACTTCTTCACCCGACTGCACAACCAGGCGAACAGGCGCGACGGATGCGCGTTGGTGGAATGGTGGTCCGAACGCAAGGTGGCTAAATCCGTGGGGGAACTGGTCCGCCCGGACGGCTACGGAGAATGGCAGGAATCCGGGCGTAACGTGCGTTTCTTTGTCGAATACGACAACGGAACCGAAACGCTGGAAAGGCTGGCAGGGAAGTTCGAGGGATACCGAAACCTCGCTATGGCCGGAATCAGTCACCCGATTCTGTTCATTTTCGCCGGCGTGACCCGGCAGAACAACTTTCACCGCATGGCGTCGGCCCGGTCCCGCGACCTGGCCGGGCTCAGCGTCGCCAGTACCGCCGTCACCGACATGACCACCGACACCGCCGGGGACGGCCCGGCCGGGCCGGTGTGGCTGCCGGTCCCGTCCAGCACGCGGCGACGCCTGATCGACCTACCCGCCCCGGCCACCCGGCCCCGCGCGGCGGCCTGACCACACCATGACACCCATACAAGGCGGGGCAGCACGCCGGGCACCGTGCCGCCGGACTCGCCACCGACCGTGCCCGGAAGGGAGCCGCCAGACGAACCGATCAGGCCCACCCACCCGCCGTCCAGCACAGGGGAGCCGCCATGCCGCCCCGGCCACGCCACACCAGCCCTGAGACCCGCTCTCGCCGCACACCGACCGCCCGCCGACACCTTCACCCACTACCCGATCCCACCCGCGCACAAGGCGCGTCACGACCGCCCACCCGGCCACCGGCCGCTACCCCGGCCGCCGGTCCGGGCACGTTCTCACGCGGACGCCTGCGCGCCTACCGCGACCTTGCCGGGCTCACCCGTGACCAACTGGCCACGAACACCCACCTACCCGTCGCGGTGATCATCGCTTACGAGGAAGGAACCGCCCAACCGACCGATGCCCACCTGTCCACGCTGGCCGATGCGCTGACCGTCACCACGGCCGAGTTCACCGGCCCGCCCGACGCTGACGACTCTTGGGAGTATTGGGGGCTGATCTGTGCCGCCATGCCACCGATGACCAGCGAGCAAATCGCGTCCGTCGCCGTCGTACTCCGCCGCATCGACCAGCAACGCCAGAACGCCGACACCAGACCGGACACAGCCCGGCCGGAAGCCGCGTAGAACCCGCCCCACACGAGTGAGGGGTGTTCCCGCCATGGTTGCGGGAACACCCCTCACTCGTGCTCGGGCGGGGCCGTTTGGCGTGGACCGGCGCGCGGTGGTCACTCGGCGTCGGCCGGGTTGTTCTCGTTTTCCTCCAAGCGCACGCGGGCCTTGTCGAACACGATCTTTCCGCGTGGCCCCGTGTAGCGGTCGATCACCAACCGGTCACGACCGAGCGCGTTCACGAACATGGCGCGCTTGTCCGGGACAAGGCCCGCGTTCCACTGGGCTATCAGGCTTTCCTTGCTCTGCGCTTCGGTCGGCCCGTCCGGGTTCCCACCGGACAGCGAGTCACGCTCAGCGTACAGACGGGCAAGGTCGGACACGAGCGGTTCGTTTGCCTCATCGAAAGCGTCCAGCGTCATCTTTCGCTTACCCAATCGTTCCGAAAGTCCGCGCTGCAATGCCTCACAGTCCGCGATTTCGGCGTTCACTTCGGCCAAGCGTTCCGCGACCTGCGATCGGGCCGCCGACACGGCTTGTGCGTGCCGCTTGTCCGATAGACGCGACACCACAAAGACCTTGATTTCCTCGTCAACGTGGCCAACGTCAATGAATACCTTCCCGCACCCGTACCGGTAGGTGGGGCAGTAGTAACGCGCACGCTGGGTGCCGTCCTTGTAGAACTTGCCCGTCTCCGGCCCGGCGGCCATCTTCGCGCCACAATTCCCGCACCGCAACAGGCCACTGCCGATATAGACCTGTCCGGGCTTACGGCCGCGCTTGCGTCCGGCGAACAACGCGCGCAACCGCTCATAGGTTCGCTGGTCCAAAATCGCGTCACCGGCCAGCCGCCCGGCTGTTTCCCCGTGATGCTCGATAACACCACCCAACGTCGGCCGCTGCATCGTGTCCCGAACGGTATTCGGCACCCAATCCCGACCGGCCGCCGTCAACAACCCGGCCGCGTTCCACTCCCGCGCGATCTTGGAATAATTGACCTCGGTCAACAGGTCCGCCGCCGCGTCCCTGATCGCTTGCCGTTCCCGCTCCACCAATTCAGCCGACACGTCCGGCTGATCGGCTTTCGTCTGGCCGGGGCCGGGCTTCCACGTCTGATCCTTGCCGGGGAACCCGAACCTGCGTGGACCGCCGGTCACCTTTCCCTGTTCCCGATAGGTGGAGAACCGGCGTTTGATCCGCCGAGACATGTCATCCGACGACTTGGCGGCCTGCGCAACCTCGATCCGCAAAATGAACCGGTCATCCGCGTTGGCAAGGTCACGCTCACCGTGCGCGGAAAACACCTTGAACCCGCGTTCGCCCAACTCGATCAGCTTTTCCAGGTCACGCGGCTGACGAAACAGGCGGTCGGTGTGCCACACCACGATCCCGTCAGATGCGCCGGACTCCACCCGCTCCAACAACTGTTCCCACCCCGGACGGCGCACCGTGCGCTTCCACGCCGACAGACCATCCTTCAGTTCCTCACCCAGCACCGCCCCCACCCGATCGATCACCTTCCGGTTGTCCGCCCACTGAGTCTCGATCTTCTCAATCTCACCGGTCTCCGGGACACGCGACAACCGGCCGTACGAGTCCAGAACCAACGGCCTGTCAGCGTCCTGACCAGCAGTAACCTTGCGTCGTGGTGTGCTCATGACTCCAGTATGTACATAAAAGTGGGGTCGCTCAGGAGACGCTGACCAACGCTCTGCGGCATGGCAGTTCGGGCGTCGTGGAAGTGGATTTGCTTTACCAGCCGGATCGGGTGGAATTGACCGTGAGCAACAACGCGACCGACAACGTCGTCGCCGCGTCGTCCGGCGCTCACCGCGGCCTGCGCGGCATCCGCGAGCGGGTCGCCCTGTATGGCGGTGACGTCACTTATGGGTCAGGCGCGGACGGCACGTCGTGGCAGACCCGAGTGCGCGTTCCGGTGGAGGCGTCATGACCATTCGCGTCCTGCTGGCCGACGACCACGCCATGTACCGCTCCGGGGTGCGCGCTCTCGTGGACGCGCAGCCCGGCCTGGAGTGCGTCGCCGAGGCCGCCGACGGGGAAGCCGCGGTCGCCGAGGCCGTGCGCAGCGCCCCTGACCTCGCCGTTCTCGACATCCGGATGCCGCGGCTGGACGGCATCGCGGCCACCGAGGCGATCCGCGCCGCGCTCGGGGAGCGCACCCGGGTCCTGGTGCTGACCACGCATGACCTGGACGAGTACGTCCACTTGGCACTGTGCGCGGGCGCGAGCGGTTTCCTGCTCAAGAGCGTCTCGCCGGAGGAGTTGGCCGCCGGGATGCGGGTGGTGGCCCGCGGTGACGCCCTCATCGACCCGTCGGTGACCCGCAGGCTCATCAGCCGGTTCGCCGCGGGCATCAAGTCCACCCCGGCGCCACCGGTGGAACTGGGCCAGCTCACCGCCCGGGAACGGCAGGTGCTCCTGCTCGTCGCGGAGGCGCTGAGCAACGTCGAAATCGCGGACCGGCTTTTCATCGGCGAGGAAACGGTGAAAACCCATGTTTCGCGCATTCTTGCCAAACTAGGGCTGCGCGACCGGGTGCACGCTGTGGTCTACGCCTATCGCGCGGGGCTGATGACCGAAAGCAACCGCACTTAAGTCCCTCTTGGGAGGGAGTGCCGTTCCCTCCGCGCGGGGACGTATTCGCCGATCCGGGCCGCTAGTTTTCCGGCTTATGGCGATCGAAGCGGCTCCTCGCAAGATGGGTTCTTGGCCTGCCATCAGATTGTTGTTGCTGCGGACTCATTTTTTGGCAGGTGTCTTCGTCGCCCCGCTGCTTATTGTCATCTTTGTGAGCGGTGTGCTGTGCGCGTTCGCTCCGCAGGTGGAGAACCTGGTGTACCACCGCGAACTGGTCGTTGACAACACCGGCGGCGTGGCCCGACCGCTGGCCGAGCAGCTGGCCGCCGCGCGGCAGGCGCATCCGACGGGAGCGCCTGCCACGGTCCGCACCCCGGATGCCCCGGACGGCACCACCGCGTTCGTGTTCCGCGTCGATGACCGGGTCGCCGACATCGTCTATGTCGATCCGTACACCGCGCAGGTCCGCGGCGAACTGGCGACCGTCGATGGCCGCACCCCGCTGGAGCAGTGGCTGCGCGACCTGCACGGCAGCCTGCACTTGGGCACTGTCGGCCGGGTGCTGGTCGAGGCGGCGAGCCTGTGGCTGGTCGTGCTGCTCGGCGGTGGCCTGGCGCTGTGGTTGGCCCGCCGTCGCCGGGAGCGCCGCGCCACCGGCGGGCGGTCGCGGCTGCGGGGATGGCACTGCAAGGTCGGCGTGGCGGTGAGCCTCGGCCTGCTGGCGCTGGTCGTCACCGGTGTCATCCGCTCGCCGTTCACCGGCGCCCGCACCGCGGGCCTGCTGGCCGAGCATCCGCCGGTTCCCCCGGTCGCCGCGTCCGGCCCGCCCGCTGTCACGCTGGACCAGGCGGTGGCCGCTGCGGGACTCACCGGCCCGCTCACCATCGACCTGCCCGCCGACGACCGCCCCTATGTGATCACCGAGCGCACCCACACCTGGCCGGTGCGCACGGACCGGGCCGTCGTCCATCCCGCCAGCGGCGACCTGCTCGCCGTCGACCGCCGCGCCGACCTCCCGCCCGCCACCGCCCTGGCCACGCTCGGCGTCCTCGCCCACAGCGGAGCCCTGTTCGGCCTGGCCAACCAGATCGTGGCGGCGGCACTGATGGTCGGCACTCTGTGCGTGATCGTGTGGGGATACCGGATGTGGTGGCGCCGCGGAGCCCGGCGCGGCGCGCCGGTCCGCCGGGGCGTGCTGCGCGCGATGCCCCCGCGCCCGCGCCTGATCACCGTGGCCGTGACCGCGGCTGTGTGCGTGGCGCTGCCCGCCTTCGGGCTCAGCCTGCTGGCCTTCCTGATCATCGACAGCGCTGTCGAGAGGGCCCGCCATCGGGCCCAGCCACCTGACCTCGCACGACAAACGGAAAAGGAAAGAAAATCAGATGCGCGCACGAATGCTCGCCTGCACAGCGGCCGCTGTGCTGACAGCCGCGGGCCTGGTGGCGTCGGGGGTGGCCAGCGACCCGCCCGAGGCGCAGGCGTCCGCCACACCGGAGGACTACAAGTCCGCCCAGCTCGTCAACACCTCCGTGGTGGACCGGAAGACCCTGCCTGACGGCCAGATCCAGGCCACCGTCCGGATCGGCCCGATCAAGGTCAAGCCGCACGACCCCGACGACGGCCACGACGACGGAGGCGGCCACGACCACGGCGGCATGGTCACCCCG
Organism: Actinokineospora iranica; assembly: GCF_900101685.1. Taxonomy (GTDB): domain Bacteria; phylum Actinomycetota; class Actinomycetes; order Mycobacteriales; family Pseudonocardiaceae; genus Actinokineospora; species Actinokineospora iranica. The sequence goes on along the minus strand of NZ_FMZZ01000001.1, from coordinate 512,270 downwards.
ATGCACGGGGGCATGGAACCCATGCACGGGGCCATGACGATCGCGTTCACCGCCGATCTGGTGAGCCTGTGTCCCCTCGGGTGCTACCTCACCAGCTTCGCGCCCGACCTGGTGTACCCGGACGGCAAGCGGGCGGACATGGACACCGGCGTGATGCTGCACCACTCGGTGTTCGGCCAGTGGGGCGGTCGGGACACGACCTGCGCGGGCACCCCGATCGGCAAGCTGTTCGGCAAGCGCTACTTCGCCTCCGGCAACGAGCGCTCCAGCGGCGCCATGGCGAAGGGCTACGGCGTCTTCAACCCGCCGCTCACGCTCAACATGGCCGAGATCGAGCTGATGAACATGACCGATCAGCCGAAGACCGTCTACCACACGGTCACCGTCACCTATGTTCCCTTGCTGGGGTCCCACATCAAGCCGGTCACTCCGGTGTGGATGGACCAGGACCTCTGCGGCGACTCGGAGTTCGAGGTGCCCGCGGGCGAGTCCCACCACACCACCGAGTGGACCTCGACCATCAGCGGCACCGTCAAGGCCGTCGGCGGGCACCTGCACGACGGCGGCGACAAGATCACCGTCTCCAACGGCACCACCAGCCAGGTCTGGTGCGGCATGACCGCCCAGTACGGCACCAAGCCCAGCTCCATGGGCCACCTCGACGCCATCACCCCCTGCGTCGGCCAGGACCTAGGCACCATCAAAAAGGGTGAGAAGATCCGCCTGGACAGCAGCTACCACATCAAGTACGCCGACAAAGGCGCGATGGCCATCTCCCTGGTCTACATCGCCGAGTCCTGACCTCCGCTGATCGCGCCGCCGCCGGGTGCGGAGTCAGAACCCGGTGGCGGCGTAGCGGCCGAACTCGGCGGGCGGGGCCACGTCGACGGCGCGGTCGGCGCAGATGTTCTCGGCGCTGAGCCGCTCGCCATTGCGTCAGGTAGAGCACCCTGCGGCCGGTCTCGCCGATGGCACGGGCAGGTGTCAACTGTCGACCGCCTCGGCCAGCGGATCTGTCGCTCTCACCCTCGGATGTTCGCTTCGCGAAGGCACCTTTTGCTGTGCTGGTGCTTGGCCGCTCCAAGGAGCAGGTCGGTGCAAGGCGCTACGGTGACCGGATGGGTTTCGTCGGCGGCATCGGCGAGACCTGGCTCGCCCTGACCTGGGCCCATCGCAACTTGCACCGTCTTCCCGACGGACAACTCGCCGTCGACTCGCGCGGCTTCAGCCCCGGCGAGCCCGCCACGCCGCGGACGTGCTCGTCCTCGCTGTCGACCGCGACCACCAACCCGCCTGCCTCGACGCCCATGCGACCGGACTACAAGGCCATCCTGTTGGTCCTGCAAGGATTCGCCGCCTTCCACCGCGGCGCGCCCAACGCCGCGATCGGACTCTTTCGCAGTGCACTGGGCATCGCCGAATCACCGGACCTGCGCGCCAGACTCGACGATCCTCGGCGCGTCGCTATGGCCCGGCTGCACCTGTCCCTAGTGGCCCCAGCACAAGAAGCGATTCACCTCGCAGCCGATGCCCTCGCCTGGTTCGCGGAGCGGGAATCGGTCAACAGCGCCAATCCCATTTGAGTCTGGGCCGCGCACTGACCGCGGCGCACCGCCGCACCGAAGCCGTCGGGCGACTGACTGTCGCCGTCGACAGGCTGCACGATGTGGGACGGCCCTTCGATGAGATCCATGCGCTGATAGCGCTGAGCGACTCGCTCGCGGGCGCGCTCACGTCGTCGCTGGCACCCACGGTCAGGCGGCGGTCGTCTCGGCCGGCCTGGCCGCCGGATCCGGTGGCGCCACCTCGGTCCACGCCGTGGCGCGGGCCGCCTGCTTTGGATCTGCGAGGAAATGGCGACCCCACCGCACCGCGACAACCTCGTGCCCCGCCTCTACCGGACTGCCCGCGCGAGCGACATCACCGCCCCCGAGCGGCCGCCGGGCCGCACCCCTCCGCGACAAAGCGAGCTGGACGACATCCAGTACCGGCTGCTGCTGGACGAGCGCGCGACCAACACGAGCTTCGTCGAGTCCGCGGACAGCGTCGGCCTCACCAGGACCGCCCCCACCACATTGGCCCTGTGGCGCGGGTCCTACTACATCGCGACCCGACACGCCCTCGACGGCGATTATCCATTCCCCGCTGGCCCACCTCACGCTCCACAAGGCGCTACTGGGTTCACCCGTCGCGGCGACCACCGCTCGACAGGCTGGCTGTCCGCCTACAACGAACTGCCATGACCAGCGCGTAGGGCCCGGACGAGCGACCCATGTGACATGGCGATCATGATCTTTTGGCTGCGAGTAGGGCAGTTGGCGGCGACTCATGCGACTACGTTCACACCCTGTCGGTTGAACGGGCGCCGCTCTTTTCGTGCACCGGTCCGGCCTTTGAACCCGTCGGGGGCTGTTCGCGAGGCGTGGTCGACGTCGTCAGGGTGAGCGCGATTCCCGCCGCCCCGACGCACAGCGCCGCCGCCGAGTAGCCCATCGCGTCGTAGCTCCCCAGGCTGTCCCGGAGCATCCCCGCGACCAGGGCCATCGCGCCCGCGCCGAGCTGGTGGGCGGCGTTGACCCAGCCGAACACCACCGGGCTGTCGTTGCCGTAGAGTTGGCGGCAGATGTGGATGGTCGGGGGCACGGTGGCGACGTCGATGAGCCCGTAGACCACGACCCACACGACCATCGAGGGGGCGACGGTCGGAGCCAGGGTCGACGGCAGCAGGAACAGCGCGATCGCGCGCAGCGCGTAGTACCCGAACAGCAGCAGCCGCGCGTCGACCCGGTCGGTGAGCCAGCCGGAGATGACGGTGCCGGTGGCCGAGCAGACGCCGATCGCGGTCAGCAGCCCGGCGGCGACGGTCATCGGCATGCCGTGGTCGTGCGCGGCGGGGGCGAAATGCGACCACATGATCCCGTTGGTCGAAGCCCCGCAGATGGCGAACGTGGCCGCGATGAGCCAGAACCGGCCGCCGCGCGCGGAACGGCCGAGCACGGTGACCGCCCGGCCCGCAGAACCCCGCGCGGGCGGCGGCTTGGGCTCGAACTCCTCGGCCCCATAGGGCTTGCGTCCCAGGTCGGCCGGGTGGTCGCGCAGCAGCAGCCACACCAGGGCCAGCACCACCGCCGCGGCCAGGCACAGCACGATCGGGGCCAGCCGCCAGCCCTTGTCCTCCACCACCCAGGCCAGCACCGGGAGGAAAGCCAGTTGACCCAGGTGGCTCGCGCCGGTCAGCGCGCCGGTGACCAGCCCGCGCCGCTTGACGAACCACGCGTTGGTGACGGTGACGGCGAAGGTCATGGTCAGCGACCCGCAGCCGAGCCCGACGAGCAGTCCCCAATAAAGGGTCAGCTGCCAGGCGGCGGTCATCACCGTGGTCAGCCCGGCCCCGAGCGCGATCAGCGCCAGCGCGGCGGTCACCACACGGCGGATGCCGAACCGGTCCATCAGGGCGGCGGCGAATGGGGCGGTCACCCCGTAGAGCACCATGTTCACCGCCACGGCGACCGAGATCGACGACCGGGACCAGCCGAAGTCCCGGTTGAGCGGGTCGACGAGCAGCCCAGGCACTGTGGTGAACGCCCCAGCCGCGACGATGGTCACCCCGGCGACGGCGGCCACCCACCACGCGCGGGCCGCGACAGGCGCGGCTTGGACGCGCTGTGCGGTCATCTCTCCTCCTTCTGCTTTGTCCTGTCCCACCCTGGTCGGCGCCGCGCGGACAGCCGAGTAGCCTGAAGGCCATCATGCGCGCAGATCGGGCCACACCGGCGTTCGCGGGGACCGCTCCGCACCGGGTCGCCGTCCTGGCCCGGCCCGGTTTGCTGCCGATGGAGCTCGGGATCGTTCTGCGCCTGTTCGGCCAGGCCCGATCGGCCGACGGCATGCGCCTGTACCAGGTGGCGACGTGCGCGCTGGAGCCCGGCGAGCTGCGCACCGACACCGACATCACGGTGAACGTCCACCATGGCCCGGAGGCGTTGGCCCTGGCTGACACGGTCGTGCTGCCCGCGTCCGACGAGGACTACGCACCCACCGAGGACTTGGCCCCGCGGATGGCGGAGGCCCTGTCCCGCATCCGCCCGGACGCCCGCATCGCCTCGATCTGCACGGGCTCGTTCGTCCTCGCGGCGGCGGGCCTGCTCGACGGTTTGCGCGCCACGACGCACTGGCGCTCCAGCGCCCTTTTCCGGGCCCTGTACCCGGGCGTGCGCTTGGACCCGGACGTGCTGTACACCGACGAGGGCCGGATCTTGACCGCGGCAGGTGTGGCGTCGGGGATCGACCTGTGCCTGCACATGATCCGCACCGACCACGGCGCGGCGGTGGCGAACGACGTGGCGCGCGGGACAGTGGTCCCGCCGCACCGGCCAGGCGGGCAGGCGCAGTACATCCAGCGGCCGATCCCGGACGAGGGGGAGTCCTCGACGGGGTCCACGCGGGCGTGGGCGGTGCAGCGCTTGGACCAGCCGTTGCGATTGCGCGACCTGGCAGAGCGGGCGGCGATGAGCGTGCGGACGTTCACCCGCCGTTTTCGGGACGAGGTCGGGCTTTCGCCCGCGGAGTGGCTGCTCCAGCAGCGGGTGGACCGGGCCCGCGCGCTGCTGGAGGAGACCAGCCACACGATCGACCGCATCGCGGCGGAGTGCGGCTTCGGTGCCGCGAGCTCCTTGCGCCGCCACTTCCACGCCGCGTTGGGCGTGTCCCCGGCGGCCTACCGGACCACATTCCGCGGTCCGGGCCCAAAGTAGGTCGCGGCAGCCGCGCTCGAAGTTCGTCAAAAGCCGCTACTCCGGCACGAAGTAGGAGACCGCCACCACCCTGCGCGGGAACGGGGCGTTGCTGGCGCCCGACCCCAGCACCAACGCGCAGTCCAGCACGAACGCGGTGACCGCGGGCCCCTCCAGGTCTGCGCGGCGCTGCCGGCGTGGGGTCAACTCCGTTTCGGCGCACCGTTTCACGTGGGCGTAGTAGCCCGAGGCCGACACGCCCAGCAGACGTGCCATGCGCCGGACCGCGACGCGTTCGCCCTCGGGCACGGCGATGCCGGTCACGCCGGCGATGTCGTCGGGGATGACGTACTCGGCCATCAGAGCGAATCGGGCCGGTTCTTCTGCATCGCGGCAAAGTACGCCGAGGCTTTTACCAGGAACGCGTTGTCCTTCTCCAGTTCGGCGACCCGCCTGCGCAACCGCTGCAACTCGACCCGCTCGGCCGCCTCCAGCGGCGCGTCCCTGTGGACCTCGGCCGCGGCGATCCGGCGCCGCTCGTCCTTGACCCAGACACTCAACATCCCGCTTCGATCCCCAACTCGCGGGCGACCTCACTGATCGTCCGACCGGAATCGATCACACGATGCGCAGCCTCGACCCTGTATTCAGCCGTGTACGACCGGCGCTTCGAGGAGGCATAAGCACATCCTTCCAGCAGAACTTTCGGTCCTGCTAACTCGATGCCCACAGCCTGGGGTGAACCTCAGTTGTCGGATCTGCCCCGCCGGTGCCCCAACGAACCGGCGCTGCACCCGCAGTGCTCGGCCTACACCACCGCGGCGTGCCCGATGGTCGGCGGGTGCCTCGACAGGTACCGGTCGGTTCCACTGCGGCTGGACGCCACCATGGCGCGCGGGCCGAGCCGTGGTTCGCGGTCTGGTTGCGCGAGTACCGGGTTGTCACTGACCACGGCAACCTCGCCGCCTCCTACGCCGGAACGTCTTCCGTTGCGGATTCGACCGGGCGTTGGGTAAATCCGTGGTCCTGTATGGAATTGTGTGTGAGCGGTCCGAGGTAGTGTTATTCTGCGGCTTTGGTCAGTCCGGAGCAGTCGAATCCACGTTGTTGCGGTTCTCTGAACTGAAGCTCTGGGGCCGCCCCCGGTTCCGATGAATGCTCGGTCAGCGGCCTGCGGGACGGCCGTCCGGGTCGACTATCTTGATGGTGCCGTCCTGCTCTCGCAGGGTCACGTCTGCGCGGTATTCACCTTCAGCTAGCGCGCCGACTTGACCCAGGCTGACCATGCGCACGATCTCGCCGTCGCGTTGGAAAACGAGGAGGTCGCCGTCCTGAATGTAGTCGCCGTCGTAGGTGCCGTCGCCTGTGATCTCGACGGGCCGACCCAACTTTTTTTCGATCGCATCGCCGGTCGCGGGGCCGATGAGGACGTGCACTGAGGTCCAGTCGCCGGGGGCCAGTTCCTTGAGCGGTCGGGAGCCGCCGGTTCGGGCCAGTTCGACGATCGCGGTTTCGAGTTCCACGTCGAATTCCACTGTCACTCCCGAGGTGTTCGCGCCGCATCCCGCCAGCAGTGCTAGCAGTGCGAGCAGAGACAATATCAAGCGCATGTCAGTATTGGTCCGGTTTCGCTGACGGTTTGCCGGGATCGCGGTCGTCGCCGCGCCCCGGGTTGTCCGTGGGCCATCGGTTGTTACTGGTGTCGCGGGTCTCGCCCGGGTTCACTTCGTTGGAGGGAACCAGGGTGTCGTTCTGGTCGATGACCACCATTTTGCCGTCCTTGACCGCTTGCTCGACCAGGGACGCCAACTCCTCGGGGCTGGCGTCGGGGTTGGCGCGCGCGATCTCGCGGCCGACCTCGTTGTTGTGCAGGTCCATGCCCACCGGGACGTGGTGGCTGGAGGGGTTCCGTTCGTGCGCGGTGGCGAACTCGCTCGCCCATTGCTCGCCGTAGCGCTGCGTCATCAGCGCATTCCAGTAGGCGTGCCGGAAGGCGTCCGCGTGCCCGTCGGTCAGGCCTTTGCCCTCGAACTTGCCCTGCGCGACATGCAGCGCGTCCTGCCGGATGTCGCCGAACTCCTTGAGCCCCATGAGTCCTTTGCGCGCCTGCAGGTCGTCGAGCATCGCCGCCTCGGACACGGTGAGCCGTTCCTGGGAGATGCCTCTCCGTTCCGCGATCCAGCGGGCCAGTCCGGTTGGCCACATGGTCGTTTCGTCGGTCTTGACCTGGTATTTGGCCAGCAGATCACGATGTCGCTGCTCATTGACGACGCGGTCTTCGCCCGCGTCCGCCGCTGCCGCCAGCGTCGTGGCTCCCGCGTCGTTGATCTCACCGGAGAGAATGCGCTGGAGCACGGAGTTCAACTCGGTGTCGATCGTGGCTGCTTGGCCTAAAATGTTCTGCACCTCTGCCTGCAAAGAAACGAAGGTGAAGAAGTCGCCTGCGTCCGTGGTTTCGACGACTTCTCCGTTGTCGATTCGATAGCCGTTTCTGGCAGCGTGTTCCTCGGTCGCCTCGACGCTGCGAATCAGGTCTCGCACAGACTGCTCGGTGTCATCAATGACCTTCACCGCAGCACCCAACCGGGCGGCGAGATCCTCAAGCGCTTGGCGACGGACACGGAGATCGCTCTCTGCGGCGTCCGCAGCATCCCCGGTCCACTCGGTCGGCTTGGCTCCGTCCAACTCATCCTGCAAGCCGACGACAACTTTGTTCTGCGCGGAAAGGTGGTCGCCCACCTGAGCGACCATGTCCGCCCGCCACTGCCTGATCTCCGACCACGTGGCCATCAGCGATTTCCCATCCCGCCGAAACCATGCGCGGTGGCGTCCTCTCGCGCCTGGTAATCATCAGCGGCCGAGGTCAGCGTGCTCGCATAGGAAGTCATGCCGTCGGCCCACGTCTTCGTGCTTGCGTCCCACTGCGGGCCAAGTTGGCCGGCGGTCCCAGCGGACTCCGTCCCCGGCAACGCCGCGGCAAGCTCCGCCACCCGGCCCAACTGCAACTCGCGCACGACATCCGCGGCCTGCCGCGCGGCCGCGGCCGCAGCGCGCAATGCCTCAGGATCAACCCCGAACCCCGTCATCTTCTTCCCCCTTCTTGCCGAGGGTATCAGCGTCACCACGAGTTGTAACCGTGATCGCCAGGACGCACCTCCGTGTCGATCCTCAACCGGTAGGGCCAGACGTGCTCGGTTGCTGGGCGACGCGACCCCTCTCACGAAGTCGTCACCCCTGTGACGGATCGGTCGGACACCGACCGACCTGCCGAAGGTCGGCGCATCGATCATCAAAACCACCACCGATGTACAGACCACCATGGTGGATCGTGGTAGCTGGATCGCTGTAGAGCACCAAGTCGCCGGGCAGCCTGGTCGACCCTCGTCGTCGCCAGACACTGCATATGCGCCGTTCGCGGGATTTCGATACCCGCCGCCGCATATGCCGCCTTCGTCAAACCCGAACAGTCGAGGCCACCCGTGACCTTGGTTTCCCCATTCGGTAGTTCAGCCAACTTGGCACCGTTGCCACCCCACACGTAGGGGAGGCCGAGTTGTCCATGAGCGTAGTTGATGGCGTGTAGTGCTGCGGGGCTGGTGGTTGTGTCGCCGCTGGTTTCTTGGGTGCTGCGGTATTGCTCGGCTGTGGTGAGGACTTTCGTCACGTACTACTCGGCATGGTTGTAGGCGAAGAGGTAACGGCGGCTGCATGGATCGCGTCCTGTGGGTTGTACCGGGAAAACGAAAGCGTGCCGTCTTGTTCAACGCAATGGAATACGCTATGGGGCGGGTTCACCACGATGCGCTTGTCAATCGCCTTCACTGGCTTGGGAACGACTCAAGCCACACGACTCCTTGATGCGGTACGTGTCCAAAAGACCAGTGGTGTGCGGTTGGTAGCCTTTTTCGCCGCCATGTACTACTCAGGAGCGCGGCCCGGTGAGGCGGTCAATCTGCGTGAGTCGGACCTGTTGATTCCCGCCGCCCGTTGGAACGAGAAGGAGCAGCTGTGGCTGCTACCGGTCGGGGTGGACGAGGACGGGGGAGAGTTGCCGCTGTCGGAGTCGGCCCCGGAGACCGGCGCGGCATGGAGTGAAGCCGGCGCCCGCCGCGATCGTCGTCAGCTCAAGCACCGTGAGAAGGGCGACACCCGTTCTGTGTCGTGTCCTCGCCCGCAAGGGGGCCCTGACCGAGGAGGAGTACGCCTCGCCCCTGGCTCGACGTGCCTGCCAGCTGCGCCACGCGGCCGTGTCGACCTGGCTCAACGCGGGAGTGTCGCCGCAGCAGGTGGCCGAGTGGGCAGGTCACTCGCTGGATGTGCTGTTCAAGATCTACGCGAAGCGCCTGTCCGGGCAGGAGGAGATCGCGCGCAAGCGTCTCAGGGAGGCCTACGAGACCGGCTGACAGGCTCCTGCCGAACTTGGGCACCCATTCGGCACAACCAGCCGTAGACAACCGGACACTGCCGGACACAACAAGAGCAGCCCCTGACCTGTTGTCGCAGGTCAGGGGCTGATCTCGTGTGATCACGAGGGGTGCCCCCGGTCAGAGTCGAACTGACACTGGACGGATTTTGAGTCCGCTGCCTCTGCCGGTTGGGCTACGGGGGCGTCGGGGCGACACTCTACGCGATCACGGTGGCGGGGTGTGCGGAGGTGTCCGCGTTGTGCGCGAGTGGGTGATGTCAGCGCGATCACGTCGGGAGATCGGTGGTGGGGGGCTACGCGGCGGTACGCTGCAAGCTCCTATTTCGCTGTACTACCCCTATAGGAGGACCCCGGTGACCGACCTGGCTACCGAGGCCCAGCCCGGCCCCCCTCCCCGTCGCGTCTTGGTCGCCGAGGACGAGGCGTTGATCAGGCTTGATCTGGTCGAGATGCTCCGGGAAGAGGGGTATGAGGTCGCGGGTGAGGCCGGTGACGGTGAAGAGGCTGTGCGGCTGGCCGGTGAGTTGCGGCCCGACCTGGTGATTCTCGACGTGAAGATGCCCAAGATGGATGGGATCGACGCGGCGACGACCATCGCGGGGGAGCGGATCGCGCCGGTGGTGATGTTGACCGCGTTCAGTCAGCGTGACCTGGTGGAGCGGGCTCGGGACGCGGGTGCCATGGCGTACCTGGTGAAGCCGTTCGCCAAGCATGATCTGGTGCCTGCCATCGAGTTGGCGGTCAGCCGCTTCTCCGAGTTGCAGGCGCTGGAGAGCGAGGTCGCCGGGCTGAACGAGCGGCTGGAGACCCGCAAGGTGATCGAGCGCGCCAAGGGGCTGCTCATGACCAAGCAGGGCCTCTCCGAGCCCGAGGCGTTCCGCTGGATCCAGCGCACCGCCATGGACCGCCGCACCACGATGAAGGCCGTCGCCGAGGCCGTGGTGGAGAACATCACCTAGGGCCGTGGCCGGAACGTCCCCCACCCGCCTGACAGCACCGCCGAGAAGACCCCGTACGAGCGTCTTCCCGCCTGCGCGACCAGACCACAGCGACGTTTCCGGCTCCAGCGCTAGACCACGGTGAACCGCGCCAGCACCGACGCCTTGGCTCCGTGCACGCCGAACACGCGCAGCTCGAGGGTGTGCTGGCCCGAAGCCAGGCTGGTCAGCGACATCGGCAAGGCGTACCGGCCCGCGGGCGCGCCCGAGGTGGGCAGGCCTGCGACGATGCGGCCGTCCAGCCACAGTTGGAACCCCTGCACGCCCTCAAGCCCGCCGGTGTCCCACTGCGGCGCGGCTCCGTCGAGGGCGACCGTCACCACGAGGCGGCCCTGGGCGGCGACCGTCGCCGTGGTCAGCGGCTTGCCCGCGGAGTCGCCGAGCTCGACGGCCGCCGTCGGCAGCGCGGGTGTGTCCGGGCGCTGGCGGCCGGTCCGGGCAGGCTGCGTCGTGGCGGGCGGGCCAGGGGCCGCGCTGGCGACGATCTCCAGGTAGCTCTCCTGGACCTGCGCGCCGTCGCCCGCGCCGGGCACGCGGACGACGAACGGGCTCAGCGAGTCCGGGCCGAGGGTGCCCAGCAGGGTCGGCGGCACATCCGCGACCACCGTCACCGCCGACCCGGCCGCCACCGGTGGGCCGGGCGCGGCGAGCCGGGCGGGCAACCGCCGCGCGCCCAGCTGCACCACCGCCCGCGCGGCGTCCATACCCGCGGACGTCGCCATCGTGACCACGACGCGCGCGGCCTGCGCGTCGGTCAGCGGGCGCCGCGAGATGCCCGACGCCGGGGCGGGCGCCTCGGGGGTCAGCACCTGGCGGGTGGCCACGTTGACCGGGACCTCGACCACCGGCGGCACCGCCGCGGGCGCGCCGCTGAACCCCGCCGCGGCCAGGTGCACCCGGGACCGCCGCCCGTCCGGGCCGCGGACGCCGACCAGGGCCGAGGCCTCCCGCCAGCGGGGCGCGACCGCCGCGGCGGCGACGACCCGGCCGTCCTGGGAGACCGTCACCCCGGCCACCGTGACCCGAAGCTCGAACAGGTGCAGCACGCCCGCGCCCCGGCGCGGCGGGGGAGCGGCCGCCGGAGCGGGCGGAGTCGGGTCCAGGTCCGCGCCGAAGTTGACCCTGGCCCCGGCGTCGTCCACGACCGCGCGGACCGTCCCGGCGGGCAGCGTCTGGTCGGGCCCCGCCGTCGCCGCGCCCCGCGCCGCGCCGACCCGGTCGGCAGGGCCGGGCACCAGGTCGAGAGTCAGCCGCCCGCCCGGGCCCGCGGCGTCGGTCAGTACCGCGAACCGGGCCAGCTCGCCGTTGTCCACCTCGGGTTCGAGCAGCCGCACGGGCTGGCGCGCGCGCAGCACCGCCTCGTCGGCGCCGCAGCCGAGGTCGACCGGCAGCCCGGTCTCCGCGACCCCTCGGCTGCCCAGGTCGACGCACCCCCGGTACCCGGACAGGTGCCACAGCGACCCCGGGACGTCCGCGCGCAGGCTCGTGTCGTCGCGGAACTCGTCGAACAGGCCGGTCAGGCCGTTCCGCCAGGCCGAGTCCCGCCGACCGGGGGCCTGCCGGGCGGTCGCGGGGGCGGAGCGGCGGCCGAACGGGTCGACCGAGCGCACCTCGATCCGGTACTCCTGTCCGTCGACCAACCCGTCGAGCTGGGTGTCCGGGGACGTGACCAGCCGGGTCGCCGCGGGCTGGCCGCCGCCTTCCCAGCGCACCTCGTAGCCTGCGGCGCCGCGCGCGGGGACGCCGCCGGGCACGCCGTCGGCCCACGAGAGCCGCAGTCGGCCGACTGCCGGAACGGCGATGAGGTCACGCGGAGTATCGGGCACTGCTGCGCCTGGCTCCGGCAGCACAATGTTGTCGGCGGCGAAACTGGTCACTCGTTCAGGCGGTGAAATCCGATCCGGCTCGGTATCGGGCCCGGCGGGTTCATTACCCGGAGTGCGCATGAGCGCGACCGTCACCGAGACGAGGAGCGCGGCCAACATCAAGGCCAGGACACCTTTCCGGTGGCCCGCGCTCAGCGGCGTCCAGCGCATCCGTGACTCACTGTAATCACCTGCTGCAAATGGCGTATCGCCTGGTCAGCGGTTTCGTTCGGCCTGTGAACACTATCGCGCACTTTCGTTGCAGTCTGGTCACGAGCAGCCCAGGCGCGTGACTGCGTCGCATTCGGTCACTACGTTCCGGCGCAACCCTCCAACAGGTATGAGGGCGAGGTTCGGCATGCTTACCGGCATTGTCCGGACAGAAGCGGAGAAGGGACATCACGTGCGAAACCAGACGGTGAAGGCCGCGGTGCTGGTCGCCGGCGCGTTGTTGCTCGCAGCCTGTGGCACCAACAAGACCGAGTCGGGCGCGGGCGGCGGCAACCAGGCCTGCGACGTGAGCAAGGGCAAGCTGGTCGTCGGCGTCATCGCTCCGCTCAGTGGTGAGTTGTCGGCGCTCGGCCTCGGCATCAAGAACGCCGCCGACCTCGCGGTGCGCGAAGCCAACAAGAAGTGCACCGTCAAGGGTTACCAGCTCGTCCTCGACGCCCAAGACGACCAGAAGAACCCGCAGCTCGGCGCGCAGGCGGCCACCAAGCTGTCGCAGGACCCCAACATCGTCGGCATCGTCGGCACCCTGAACTCCTCGGTCGCCCAAAGCGTCCAGCCGATCCTGCAGCCGAAGCGGATCGTGCAGGTCTCGCCCGCGAACACCAGCGACGCGCTGACCAAGGGCGACGCGTTCGCCACCGCGCCCGCGCGCAAGTTCGACAACTACTTCCGCACCTGCACCGTCGACTCGCTGCAGGGCCCGTTCGCCGCCAACTACATGGTGGAGAAGCTGGGCAAGAAGAACATCGCGATCGTCACCGACGGCCTCACCTACGGCGAGGGCCTCGCGGACGCGTTCACCAAGCAGGCGGAAAAGCTCGGCGCGAAGATCGTCACCCGGCAGAAGATCGGCGAGAAGGACAGCGAGTTCTCCGGCGCGATCGGCGTGATCAGCCCGTTCAAGCCGGACGCGGTGTTCTTCGGCGGCCAGTACCCGCAGGCAGGCCCGCTGTCCAAGCAGCTCAAGGACGCCGGTCTGGACGTCCCGGTGATGGGCGGCGACGGCATCTATGACGACAAGTTCATGGCACTCGGCGGCAAGGAGGGCGACCTGGCCACCTCCGTCGGCGCCCCGACCGAGTCGCTGGAGAGCGCCAAGACCTTCGTCGAAGCCTACAAGGCCGAGGGCTACAAGGAGCCGTTCAGCGCGTACGGCGCGTTCTCCTACGACGCGGCCAACGCGATCATCAACTCGCTGGAAACCGCCCTGAAGGGCGGCGACTGGAGCGAGAGCAAGCGCGAGGACCTGATCAAGGCCGTGGGCGCCTACCAGGCCCAGGGCGCGACCGGCGAGATCGCGTTCGACGAGTTCGGCGACAGCCGCAACAAGGTGCTCACCGTCTACCGCGTCTCGGGCGGCAAGTGGGACCCGGCTGAGACCGGAACCTTCTCGGGCTGACATCGTTAGGCGCTGTTGATCGACACGGCGGGGGTGGGCTACAGCCCGCCCCCGCCGCGTATGGAGGGTGGATAGTGACGACGCTGTTGCAACAGATCGCCAACGGCATCGCCTTGGGAGCCACGATCGGGCTGATCGCCCTTGGCTACACGATGGTCTACGGCATCATCCAACTGATCAACTTCGCGCACGGCGAAGTGTTCATGGTCGGCGCCTTCGGCGGCCTCGCCACCTACCGGTGGCTGCTGCCGGAGGGCATTCGAGGCGACTGGTACCTGTCGCTGCCCCTGATGCTGCTCGGCGGTGTCGTCGTCGCGGTGACGGTGGCCCTGCTCATGGAGAGATTCGCCTACCGCCCGCTGCGCAACGCGCCGAGACTGGCGCCGCTGATCACCGCCCTCGGCGTGTCGATCGTGCTGCAGGAGGCGATCCGGCTGTGGTTCCCCGACGCCGACGCCGCGCAGCCGTTCCCCAAGGCGTTCCTCGACGCGCAGATCAAGATCGGCCCGATCAGCCTGCGGGCGACGCAGCTGCTGCTGATCGCGGTCTCCATCGTGCTCTCGGTGCTGTTGCAGACCTACGTCAACCGGTCGAAGATGGGCCGCGCCATGCGGGCGACCGCGCAGGACCCGGACACCGCCCGGCTCATGGGCATCAACCCCAACCGGGTGATCGTGCTGACCTTCGCCATCGGCGCCGCGCTCGCGGGCGTCGCGGGCGTGCTCTACGGCATCGACATCACCAACGTCGACAACGCGATCGGGTTCCAGAACGGGATCTTCGCCTTCACCGCCGCGGTGCTCGGCGGCATCGGCAGCCTGCGCGGCGCGGTGATCGGCGCGTTCGTCATCGGCCTGATCAAGACGCTCGGCGGGCAGTACATGCCCGGCGGCACACAGTACGACTACGTGTGGATCTTCGTGGTGCTGATCCTGGTCCTGGTGTTCCGGCCGCAGGGCCTGTTCGGTGAGGCCGAAAGGGTGCGGGCATGAACATGGTCTCCTCGGTCCAGACCGCGAAGAAGCTGAGCGGCAGCCTGGTCCCCAGCCCGGCGGCGGCCAAGCCGCTGGCCGTGGTCGGCGGCGTCCTGGCGATCGTCGCCGCCCTGCTGCCCTGGGTCACTTTCCGGTTCAACGACGGTCCCTACCCGGAACTGGCCACCCTCCAGTTCTTCGACGCGCCGCTACAGGTGACCGGCTTCCGACTGCACCTGCTGCTCTTCGGGGTGGCCGCGGTCGCGGTCGCTCTCGTCCCGAAGGTCCCCGGCCGCGGCCGCGTGCTGCGCGCGCTCGGCTGGGGCGTGTTCGCGGTCTCCCTGGTCACCACCGTCTTCATCGTCGGCCTGGGCGGCGGTCTCGGCGCGGCCACCGCCGCGGACGGCGCGAGCGCGTTCGGCGGGATCGTCGGCGTCCTCGCGGGCCTGCTGCTGGTCCTGAGCGCGGCCGCGACGGGCGTCGGCGAGGTGCCGCGCTGGTCGACCGACGTGCCCAAGCCGGTCGCCTGGCTGGCGCTGCTGCTCGCCTTCGCCTGCGTGCTCTACCTGGTCTCGCTCACCCTCACCGCGGGCGGCCTCGGCGGCGCGTCCAACCCGTACGCCGGGCCGGTGTTCCTGGCCTTCCTCGGCATGGCGGGCGGGCTGCTCGGCGCGCTGAACGGCGTCGGCCTGGTCAAGTGGATCTCGGTGCTGTCCGAGCGGCACCGCGGGTTCTCCATCGTGGTGCTGCTGCTGTGCGCGCTGGCGCTGCCGCTGACCGAGGCGGGCACCGACTACTGGATGACCGTCGCGACGACCATCGGCGTGTACGCCGCGACCGCGATCGGCCTGAACGTCGTCGTCGGCCTCGCGGGCCTGCTCGACCTCGGGTACGTGGCGTTCATGGGCGTCGGCGCGTTCGTCGGCGCCAACCTCTCCGGCGCGGCGGCGGCCAAGCTCGGCATCACCCTGCCGTTCCCGGTGGCGGCGCTGGTCGCCGCGGTCATCGCGGGCATCATCGGCGCGATCGTGGGCTCCCCGACGCTGCGGGTCCGCGGCGACTACCTGGCCATCGTCACGCTCGCCTTCGGTGAGATCTTCACCCGGTCCGCGCAGAACGACATCGGCGGGCTGACCGGCGGGCCCAACGCCATCCCGGGCATCCCCGCGGTGTCCATCGGCGGCACCGCGTTCAACCAGCCGCTGGAGGTCGGCGGACTCGAACTGCCCGGCGGGGTGCTGTACTACTTCATGATCGTGCTGGTCGTCGGCGCGGTGATGGCGATCTTCGCCAACCTCAAGAACAGCCGGATCGGCCGGGCCTGGATCGCCATCCGGGAGGACGAGGACGCCGCCCGCGCCATGGGGATCAAGACCGGCCGGGCCAAGATCCTCGCCTTCCTCACCGGCGCGACCCTGGCCGGGCTCGCGGGCGCGATCTTCGCGCACAAACTCGGCACCGCCTCGTATGACAGCTTCAAGTTCCTGGAGTCGGTCACCCTGCTCGCCGCGGTCATCCTCGGCGGCATGGGCACCATTCCCGGCGCGGTCCTCGGCGCGGCGCTGCTGTTCGTGCTGCCGGAGAAGCTGCGCGAGTTCAGCGACTACCGGCTGCTGATCTTCGGGCTGGCGCTGGTGTTCATCATGCGGTTCCGACCCCAGGGCCTGGTGCCCGACCGGGTGCGCAGGGCCGAATTGGCGGGCGAGACCGCCGAGGGCAAATCCATCCAACAGGTCGAGGAAGCGCTGGTCGCCGAACAGGAATCCGTCGACCACGCGCCGGAGCGGGACGCCAAGGGAGACAGGTCATGACCGCGCTCGCGCAGGACACCGCGCACCCCGTGCTGGAGGCCCGCGGCGTCACCATGGTCTTCGGCGGCCTCACGGCGCTGAACGACGTGTCGCTGCGGCTGGACCGAGGCAAGATCGTCGGCCTGATCGGCCCGAACGGCGCGGGGAAGACGACGTTCTTCAACTGCCTCACCGGCCTCTACACGCCGACCAAGGGCACGGTGCTGCTGTCCGGCAGGCGGTTGGCGCCCGACCCGTCCGAGGTGACCATCGCCGGGGTGGCGCGCACCTTCCAGAACATCCGCCTGTTCCCCAACATGACCGTGTTGGAGAACGTCCTGGTCGGCAGGCACTGCCGGATGCGGCAGGGGCCGATCGCCTCGCTGCTGCACGGACCGTCGTTCCGCCGCGAGGAAAACGCCGCCAAGCAGCGCTCCCGGGAATTGCTGGCTTTCGTCGGCCTGGCCAGCGCCGAGGACGAGATCGCCCGCAACCTCCCCTACGGCGACCAACGCAGGCTGGAAATCGCCCGCGCCCTGGCCACCGACCCCAAGGTGCTGCTCCTCGACGAGCCGACCGCCGGAATGAACCCCCAGGAAACCGAAGCGGCCCGCCAGCTCATCTTCGCGATCCGCGACACCGGCGTGTCGGTCGTGGTGATCGAGCACGACATCAAGTTCATCTTCGGCCTCTGCGACTCGGTCTCGGTGCTGGTCCAGGGCGAACTCCTGGTCGAGGGCAGGCCCGAGGTCGTCCGCGCCGACCCCAGGGTCATCGAGGCTTATCTCGGCAAACCCCCGGAGGAAATCGAGTCCGAGACACGCGGGGCGGCCGAACAGGACAAGAGGGAAAAGCCATGAGCGAGCCTGCGAAGTGCGGCGAGTGGAGCCACCGACCTGGTGAGGTGGCCGCATGAGCCGGTTGTTGACGGTAAACGGCCTCAGCGTCGCCTACGGCGCCATCGAGGCCGTGCGCGACGTGTCTTTCGTCGTGGAGGAAGGCCAGATCGTCAGCCTGATCGGAGCCAACGGCGCGGGCAAGACCACCACCCTGCGCACCATCTCCGGCCTGCTGCGCCCGCGCGCAGGAGAGATCCGCTTCGACGGACAGCGCATCGACTCCCTGCCCGCGCACACCATCCTGGCGAAGGGCATCGCCCAATGCCCGGAAGGCAGGCGCACCTTCGGCAGGATGACCGTCGAGGAAAACCTGCAACTGGGCGCCTACACCCGCTCCGACGACAAGGTGGAAGCCGACATCCGCCGCGTCTACGAGCTTTTCCCGGTACTTGGTGAACGTCGCCAACAAAAGGCAGGCCTCTTCTCCGGCGGCGAACAACAAATGCTCGCCATCGGCCGGGCGATGATGTCGCGCCCCCGCCTGCTCATGCTCGATGAGCCTTCCATGGGCCTGTCGCCGATCATGACCCAGCGAATCTTCGACACCATCCGCGAACTGCAGGCCCAGGGCACCACCATCCTGCTGGTAGAGCAGAACGCCCTGGCCGCCCTGGCCCTATCCGACCGCGGATACGTCATCGACCTGGGCGCCACAACCCTCGAAGGCCCCGGCCCGGAACTCCTGGCCGACACCCGAGTCCGAGAGGCCTACCTCGGCGAAGGCTAGTTGGCAGGTCTGCCGTGTCCCCCAGACGATATTCGGGACACGGCAGACCTCCCAAGCGAAAACGTGCCTCTGTCCAACCGGCACAAACCTCAAGCCCCGGGTGCCCGATCCACGGCCACACAAGTCAGCCGAGCAGTACAGGTCCGCTTCTCATTCTCATCGGTGATCACGATGTCGAACGTCGAAGCGGTACGCCCCACATGCGACGGCGTGCACACAGCCGTCACCAGCCCGGCACGTGCGGCCCGGTGATGGGTACAGGACAACTCCAACCCCACCACCAGCTTCCCCTCCGGCGCGTTCAGCGCCGCCGCGATAGACCCCAAAGTCTCGGCAAGCACCGCGTTGGCCCCACCATGCAGCAGCCCATAAGGCTGCAAGTTCCCCTTGACCGGCATGGTCGCGACCATCCGCTCCGGCGACCAGTCGATGATCTCGATGCCCAGCTTGTCCGCCAGCAGTTGGTCGGCGATCTCCGGACTGATGCCGGGGAACCTGGCCGGATCGACAGTGCTCATGGGCCCTCCGTTGAGTGTCGGTGCTCCACCCTAGACTCGGACCGTGCCTGCGAAGACTGAGACCCGAGCCACAACCGCGACCGCGACCGCCACCCGCCGGTTGCTGCTCATCGACGGCCACTCCATGGCGTACCGGGCGTTCTTCGCGCTGCCCAAGGACAACTTCCAGACCGGCACCGGCCAGCACACCAACGCCGTCTACGGCTTCACCTCGATGCTGATCAACCTGCTGCGCGACGAGGCGCCCACCCACCTCGCGGTGTGCTTCGACGTCTCCCGGCAGACGTTCCGCAGTGAGGCGTACTCGGAGTACAAGGCCAACCGCAGTTCCAGCCCGGACGAGTTCAAGGGCCAGGTCAGCCTCATCGAAGAGGTCCTGGCCGCGCTGAACATCCCGAAGCTGGCCAAGGAGAACTACGAGGCCGACGACCTCATCGCCACCCTGACCACGATGGCCACCGCCGAGGGCTTCGACGTCGCCATCTGCACCGGCGACCGTGACGCGCTCCAGCTGGTCAACGGCAACGTCACGGTCCTCTACCCGGTCAAGGGCGTCTCCGAGCTGGCCCGGTTCACCCCGGAGGCGGTGCTGGAGAAGTACGGCGTCACCGCCGAGCAGTACCCCGACTTCGCCGCCCTGCGCGGGGACCCGAGCGACAACCTGCCCAAGATCCCCGGGGTGGGCGAGAAGACGATCACCAAGTGGATCCAGCAGTTCGGCTCGCTGGCCGAGCTGATCGACCGGGTGGACGAGGTCAAGGGCAAGGTCGGCGACTCGCTGCGCGCGCACCTGTCCGCGGTGATGCTCAACCGCCAGCTCACCGAGCTGGTGCGCGACGTGCCGCTGGGGGTCGAGCCGGACGAGCTGGCCGTGCGCGACTGGGACCGCGACGCCGTGCACCGGCTGTTCGACGAGCTGGAGTTCCGCGTCCTGCGCGACCGGCTGTTCGCCACGCTGTCCACCGCGCAGCCCGAGGCCGAGGAGGGCTTCGAGGTCACCGGCGGCGCCGTGGCGCCGGGGGAGCTGCCGAACTGGCTGGCCACGCACGCGCCGAAGGGCTCCCGGATCGGGCTGTCCTTCGGCGAGGTCCAGGTCGGCGTGTCCGGGCAGGCCGTCGAGCTGCGCTCGGTCGCGTTGGCCACCGCCGGGGGCGACGGCGTCTACGTCGACGTGACGACGCTGACCGAGGACGACGAGAAGGTCTTCCGCGCCTGGCTGGCCGACCCGGAGGTGACCAAGCTCGCCCACGACGTCAAGCGGTCCCTGCACGCGATCCGGCACCGGGGCTGGGAGCTGGGCGGCCTGACCATGGACACCGCGCTCGCCGCGTACCTGGTCCGCCCCGGCCAGCGCACCTTCACCCTGGACGACCTCGTGCTGCGCTACCTGCAGCGCGAGCTGCGCGTCGAGGACCAGGAGGGCGAGCAGCAGCTTTCCCTGTTGGACGAAGAGGGCGAGGACGACCGCAAGCTCGCCGCCGGGCAGATCCTGCGCGCCCGCGCGATCGCCGAGCTGGCCGACGCCCTGGAGAAGGCGCTGGACAACACCGGGCAGGCCCCGCTGCTGGCCGACATGGAGCTGCCGCTGCTGCGGGTGCTCGCCGAGCTGGAGGCCGTGGGCATCGCGGTCGACACCGAGCGGCTGGAGATCCTGGAGTCCGAGTTCGCCGCCCGCGTCCGCGACGCCGAGCGCGCCGCGTTCGACGTGATCGGCAAGGAGATCAACCTCGGCTCGCCCAAGCAGTTGCAGGTCGTGCTGTTCGACGAGCTGCAGATGCCCAAGACCAAGCGCACCAAGACCGGCTACACGACCGACGCCGAGGCGCTGACGACGCTGTACGAGCAGACACAGCACCCGTTCCTCGCGCACATGCTCGAACACCGCGACGCCACCCGGCTGCGGGTCACCGTCGAGGGCCTGATCAAGTCGGTGTCCGACGACGGCCGCATCCACACCACGTTCAACCAGACCATCGCCGCCACCGGCAGGCTGTCCTCGACCGAGCCCAACCTGCAGAACATCCCGATCCGCACCGAGGCGGGCCGCACCATCCGCGACGCCTTCGTCGTCGGCCAGGGTTTCGCGGAACTCCTCACCGCCGACTACAGCCAGATCGAGATGCGCATCATGGCCCACCTCTCCGGCGACGAGGCCCTGATCGAGGCGTTCAACAGCGGTTTCGACTTCCACGCCGCCACCGCCGCCCGCGTGTTCTCCGTCGCCCCGACCGAGGTCACCGGCGAACAGCGAGCCAAGATCAAGGCGATGAACTACGGCCTGGCCTACGGCCTCTCCGCCTACGGCCTGTCCCAGCAGCTGCGCATCACCACAGAAGAGGCCCGTGGCCTCATGACCGACTACTTCGAGGGCTTCGGCGGCGTCCGCGACTACCTCCAGGAGGTCGTGGCCCGCGCCCGCAAGGACGGCTACACCGAGACCATCTTCGGCCGCCGCCGCTACCTCCCCGACCTCACCAGCGACAACCGCCAACGCCGCGAGATGGCCGAACGCATGGCCCTCAACGCCCCCATCCAGGGCAGCGCCGCCGACATCATCAAGGTCGCCATGCTCGGCGTCCACCGGGAACTCAAAGCGGCCGACCTCCGCAGCCGGATGCTCCTCCAAGTCCACGACGAACTAGTCCTGGACATCGCCCCCGGCGAGCGCGACGAGGTGGAAACCCTCGTCCGCACCCAAATGGGCAGCGCCTTCCACCTCCGCGTCCCCCTGGACGTCTCAGTCGGCTTCGGCCGCTCCTGGAACGAAGCCGCCCACTGACAGACCGACGGCGGCGGCCCGCCGCGCGCTGTCGATGGTCATCGGGGCAGCACCGCCTGGCTGGTCATGGCCGCCGACATCGTGGTGAGCGCGCGGAGCACGGTGCCGATCCCGGCGTGGGTGTGCGGGGTGCGTCCGGCGGCGACGCGGTGGAACTGGGCGTTGTGGATGGCGAGTTGGAGGTAGCCGTCCAGCGGCCGGTAGCCGATCGGCCGCGGCCCCTGGGGCAGGAGGGGTTCGGGTTCCCCGGCGAGGATGCGGGCCGGGTAGTCGGGGACGAACGCCATGGGCCGGGCGATGCCGACCAGGTCGACCGCGCCGCCGCGGACGAGGTGTTCCATGGTGTCGCGGGTGCGCAGGCCGCCGGTGAGCATGAGCGGCACCTGGGTAAGTTCGCGGACTTTCGTGGCGTAGTCGGCGAAGTACGCTTCGCGGCCGGTGTGGTGGACGCCTTCCATGGCGGGTCCGGCGTAGTTGCCGCCGGTGATCTCCAGCAGGTCGATTCCGGCGTCGGCCAGCGCGGTGGCGACGTCGAGGGATTCGGCCTCGGTGAGACCGCCGTGCTGGAAGTCCGCGGAGTTGAGTTTGACCGAGATCGGTGTGCGCGGGCCGACGGCCGCGCGTACGGCGGTCACGGTGTCGAGCAGGGCGCGGCGGCGGCCCACGGCGTCGCGGCCGTAGCGGTCGTCGCGGGTGTTGGCCAGCGGCGACAGGAACTGGGAGAGCAGGTAGCCGTGCGCGGCGTGGATCTGCACGCCGTCGAAGCCCGCGGCGACGGCGAGTTCGGCGGTCCGGGCGTAGGAGCGGATCAGCGTCTCGATCCGGGTCGCCGTGAGTTCGCGGGGTTTGCGCAGGTTGTAGCCCGGGACGGGTTCGCGGCTGGCCGAGGGCGCGACGGGGCGGCGGGTGAACGGGACGGTGGCGACCCGGCCGGGATGGTTGATCTGCATCCACACCACGGCGCCGGGCAAGCGCCCCTACGCGCCGCGCATGGCGCCGGACCAGCGCCGGGAGCAACTGCTCGACACCGCCCTGGAAATCATCAACACCGCGGGCGTGGCCGCCGTGTCCGTCGACGCCGTCGCCAAGGCGGCAGGCGTGACCCGCCCCGTCGTCTACGGCCAGTTCACCGACGCCAACCACATCTTGCGCGACCTGCTGCGACGCGAAGGCGACCGCGCACTCGCCGAGGTCAACGCCACCCTGCCCGCGGACATCACCGACGCCGACCCCGTCGACACCTTCACCCACGTCGCCCACGGGTTCTTCACCGCCGTGGTCGCCAACCCCCAGCGCTGGCGCTCCATCCTGCTACCCGTCGACGGGATACCGCCCCCGGTCCGCACGCACAAACAACGGGCCGAAGCCACCATCCGGACCCGGTTCGCAGAGATCACCCGCTGGTTCCTCCGCGACCACCCCGACGCCGACACCATCGACGTCGACCTGCTCGCCCACCTGCTACTCAACGCCATGGAAGAAGGCGGCAGACTCGCCCTCAACGACCCCGACACCTACCCACCCGACCGCCTCACCGCCATGGCCCGATTCCTGGTGGAAACCTTCTTCCACCGCTTCCGCTGAAACAGCAGCCAGCACCACGATGAGCGTTCATAGGCAGTTAGGCAGGGAGCGGGGAGAGCAGGTAGGCAGGCAGGACACCCGTCCCCCACAAAGCCGCACCTGACCCCATCGAGCAGACCAGCCCAAGCACCCCCCACGGCCAGCCAGCAAACAAGTGCCCAAAGCCGGAATCTAGGCTGACCCGGTGGATGTCTACGAGGTCATCGGCCGCCGTCGCGACGTGCGGGCCGAGTTCACCGGCGCCGGGATCGACGACGACGTGCTCCAGCGGGTCCTGTCCGCTGCGCACGCCGCCCCCAGCGTCGGCATGTCGCAGCCCTGGGACTTCGTGCTGGTCCGCGACCCCGGCACCCGCGCCGAGTTCCACCGCCACGTCCACACCGAACGGGCCCGGTTCGCCGCAGGGCTCACCGGGGAACGCGCCACCACCTTCGACCGCATCAAGATCGACGGCATCCTTGAGTCCACCCTGTCCGTCGTCGTCACCTACGACCCCGAGCGCGGGTCGCCCGCCGTTCTCGGCAGGCACGCCATCGCGGACGCGGGCCTGTACTCGGTGTGCCTGGCCATCCAGAACCTGTGGCTGGCCGCGACCGCGGAGGGGCTTGGCGTTGGCTGGGTGAGTTTCTATCGTGAAGAGTATTTGCGTGACCTGTTGGGTATTCCGGCGCATATCCGCCCGGTCGCCTGGCTTTGTCTCGGCCCGGTCGAGCGGCTGCATGAGGTGCCGGATCTCGAACGGCACGGTTGGCGGAGCCGGATGCCGCTTGAGCAGGTCGTGCACCACGAGCGCTACACCCCGAGAGACGCGTGAGGCCGGGGCTGCCTGGCTGATCGGAAGTGGAGGCGGGCATGGCGACCAAACGGGCCCTGGTTCTCGGTGGCACCGGCATGTTGGCCGGGTGCACCGCCGCCCTGGTGGCAGACGGGTGGCACGTCGTCCTTCCCAGCCGCCGCTACGAACCGCTGACCACCGACCTCCCGGCTGACGACGACATCGGCCGCGCCCGGTGGGTGGAGGCCGACTGGTCCAGGCCGGACGACCTCGCCCGCCGCGCCGCCCGGGCGCTCGGCGGGCCCGCCGACCTGCTGGTCGCCTGGATGCACGGCCCCTGCCGGGTCCCGATGCTGCGCGCCGTGGAGCCGCTGCTGCGCCCGGACGCCCCGGTGATCGAGGTGCACGGCATCGGCGACCAGCGCGGCGCCCCGGACACGGTGCTCGCCAACCATCCCACCCAGCATGTCGTCCTGGGAGTGCGGCGGTACGCGGGCCGCACCCGCTGGCTCACCGCAGACGAGATCACCGACGGGGTGCTCGCCGGTCTGCGTCGGGCCCTCGCAGGCCGCGCGCCCGCCATCCAGCACGTCGGCGAGGCCCGCGCGCACGCCTCCTGACCCCGGCCGCACACTGGTGCGGTGTCCACGGGGGAGTACGCCACGGAGTTCGACGGCAGGCGCCGCAGGCTGTTCGGCCTCGCTTACCGCCTGCTCGGTTCGGCCGAGGAGGCCGAGGACGTCGTCCAGGACGCGTTCCTGCGGTGGCGCACGGCGGACCACGCGGGCGCGGTGGTCCGGTCGGTCAGGGTCAGGCCGCGGACACCGCCGCGATGGTCGCGTCCACCCAGTCGGTGACCGACTTCGGGGTCTTGGGGTCGAGGATGGTGGCGTGGTCGGCCTCGACCAGGAACGCGCGCGTCTTCTCCTCCCAGGCGAAGCCCGCGCACCGGACACCGGAGCCGACGGCGAAGACCATCGCGTGCATACGCAGGCCGAGCACCCCCGCCGCGCGCCCGACCACGGCCTTGGCCAGGGCGGGCGGAAGCTGCGGGCCGAGCACCGGCAGCGGGGCGCCGAGCCGGTCGGCCAGCTCGGCCGCGAGGGCGGCGTCCCGGCGGGCGAGACCAAGCCCGTGGTCGGCGTGGGTCGACAGGGCCAGCGCGGCCACGCTTCCGCCGTGCTCGCGCCAGCGGCGGGCGGCCAGCAGGCACGAGTCCGCCAGCGCGGCCATCTTCGCGGGGTCCGGCACTGCCTTGAGGGACAACAGGAGCAGCGGGGTCGAGGTGTCCACGCCCGCGCAGGCCAGCGCGCGGGCGGCGTGCTCGGGCGGCTCGGGGCGCAGCCGCAGCGCCAGGTCGCCGACATTCGGCACGTTCGCGCCAAGCGTCTCGGCGGACAGCCGGTCGCGCACGGTGACCCGGCCCAGTTCGCGCGCGGCGGCCCGCAGCCGTCGCGCGACCGCGGGCGGCATCCCCGGGTACGCGCCGATCGCCAGGTAGACGGTGTCCCGGCCCGCCGCCTTGGCCGCGTCGACCACCCAGGGCAGCAGCCGGACCAGCGGCGGCAGCCCGGCGCCGAACATGCCGCCGCCGACCACGAGCACCGCGTCGGACCAGCGCAGGCCACCGGCGAACGACAGCGCGGTCATCGGCCGGGACGGCACGCCGTGGGTCCACTCGACCAGCCGCGGGTTGCGCGAGAGCACGCTCACTTCGGTGCCGCGCGGCAGTTCCCCCAGCGCGCGGGCGAGCAGCGCCTCGTCGCCGGTGTCGCCGTTGCCGAAGTCGCCGACGACCAACACCCGGGCCGCCCGCCTGCCGCGGGCGCGTCGGTTGCCGAGTCCGGCCAGCTGGGCGCGCACGATCGCGCCCGGGTCGGTCAGCACTCGGGTGCTCCTTTCCTGGCCCTGCGCCAGTTTTTGGTGTGTCCGATGTGGATCGCCTGGTGCCCGCCGCTGGGTGAACTGGAGTATCCAGGCCGTTCTCGGCCGCTCGCCGCGGTTGGGGTGGGCGCTGTGCGCGGTCTCGAACAGGTGCGCCGCCGCACGCGGCAGCACCCCGGCGAGGTGGCTGCGCGG
Organism: Actinokineospora iranica; assembly: GCF_900101685.1. Taxonomy (GTDB): domain Bacteria; phylum Actinomycetota; class Actinomycetes; order Mycobacteriales; family Pseudonocardiaceae; genus Actinokineospora; species Actinokineospora iranica. The sequence continues at coordinate 486,493 of NZ_FMZZ01000001.1, read as the reverse complement.
AAGATACCGCATACAGCAGGCGACGCTGGCAGGTGCGGTGGGAATCATATATTCAGCCGCGAGTCGACCTTATGACACTCCCGGGCGAATCCAAGAGGCTCGGAGTAAATCTTCTGTTACGTGCGGGCGGAATGATGTCCGGTCGAGAAAATGAACCATCCTTCATTTATTCGCACGGTTGACATAAACCTTCGGAACGCGTTGCGCGGGTGGCAAGACTTTGTTCAAAACCTCCTTGCGGGTGGCCGAAGTCTGGTAGTGGGCAGCGGTCCGCGGCGTGTTCGGTTCGCGGAGAGCGCTCCCAGACGGTCGCCGACAGCGCTGGCGAAGCGGGAGGTGGGAGCGGCGCGGGACAAGATCGAATTCTCTGGCCCGGCCCGAAACATGTCGGATGGTGAGCCTGCGTCACGGCGTGGATTGTCACGGACGGCTGTATGCGCATTCGTTGAATTCCGGTAAGTTGTGCCACCTTGGGCCGGGGGCATCTGGGAAAAGGTGGCACAGTGGAAACAAGACCCGACGAAGTCATGAGCGATATCGAGACTTTGATGTGGCGAGTCTACGGATACGTCCGGGAACGCGGCGTCCCGGTCCACGAAGGCGGCGCCAGCGTCGCGCAGGCGCTGTATCTGCGGGAACTCGCCCGGATGTCGAAGTCGCGGGTCGTCGCCGAAATCGGTTTCAACGTCGGTTTCTCCAGCCTGGCATTCCTGGAAAGCTCACCGGATGCCCGGGTGGTGTCCTTCGAGTTGGACAACCGCCGTTCGGTCGAACTCGCCAAGGAGTTCATCGACGCGAACTACCCGGGCAGACATGACTTAGTGGTCGGGAACTCCGTCGAGACCCTGCCCCGCTATCTGGAGACAATGCGCGAAGCCGCGGACCTCGTGTTCATCGACGGCGGCCACGACTACGAGGTCGCCGCGGCCGACACCCGCAACGCCCGCCGCATCGCCAAAGCGGGCGCGATCGTCGTCACCGACGACCTGATCCCCTGGTACCCCTGGGGCGTCGGCCCGTACCAGGCCTGGCAGGAGGCGGTCGACCTCGGCCTGATCGAGCCCGTCGAGTACTACGTCGACGGCGTGGCCGTCGCCGAGGTCACGGAACCGGGGGACCGGGCCTGGGGCGTCGGCCGCTTCCTCGGCGACCCCACAGCGTGATTTCGCAGGCTGAGACCACGGCCTGAAAGAACCTGAATCCGCGGCCTGGTTCGGCGGCCTGACCGCGGCCCGCGAGCGCACTCACGCGCGGCTTGGTCTACTCAACCGGCCCAGTCTCGGACGCCCGCGCTACGCGCCGCCGCCGCGCAGACCGCGCACCAGCATCAGCACCGAGTCGCGGACCTCGGCGCGGGTCTGCTCCGGGTGGAACACCTGCCAGTCCAGCGCGACCACGAGCACCGTGCCGAACAGCGCCGCCGACGCGGTCGGCACCGGCACGCCCTCGGGCAGCAGGCCCGCGTCGGCGAGCCGCCGAACCTGGGCGCGGATGATCATGGTGACCTGCTCCCGCAGCAGCGCCAGCGTTTGCTGCCACTGCCCCGGGGTCCGCCACAGCTCGCTGACCAGCAGTTGCGCGAACGCCGGGTACTCGGCGAAGAACCCGAGCATCCCGTCCACCAGCGCGGCCAGCGTGTCCGCGGCGTCGCCAGCGTCCTCGGCCGCGCGCAGCCGGTCGGCGAGCAGGTCGACCCCGTGCCGCAGCAGCGCGTCGATCAGGCCGTCCTTGCTGCCGAAGTTGTAGTACACGGTGCCCTTGGCCACCCCGGCCGCCGCGGCGATCTCGTCGACGGTGAGCCCGGCCATGCCGCGGGTGCCCGCGAGCCGCAGCGTCGCGTCGAACAGCTTCTGCTTGGCGCCGCCGGACTTCCCGGTCCGGGGGCTCACAGGACCAGTTCCGGCTTCAGCCGGGCCGGGGTCCACACCCGCTGTCTGCGCGCCGCGACCGTCGACACCACGAGCCCCCCGATCAGGTAAGCGACCAGCACGCCGATGTCGACGCCCAGCCCCGAAAGTGACCCACCGTAGAGCAGATGCCGCAGACCGTCGACCACGTAGCCCATCGGCAGCGCCTGGTGCAGCGGGATCAACGCGTCCGGCAGAGTCTGCCAGGGGAACGTGCCGCCCGCGCTGATGAGCTGCAGGATCAGCACGATCAGCGCGACGAACTTCCCGGCCGGGCCGAGGGCGGCGTTGAGCGCGTGCACGATCGCCACGAACGCCAGCGACGTCAGCACCAGGAAGCCCAGCGCGGCCACCGGCCGCGCCGGGTGGATGCCGATCAGCGTCGTCACCGCCGCGTACATCACCACGACCTGCGCGACGCCGAGCAGCGCCGGGGTCAGCCAGCCCGCGAGCGCGGTGCGCACCGCCGGGTGCCCGGCGGCCAGCGCCCGCGCCGACAGCGGCCGGACCAGCAGGAACAGCACGAACGCGCCGATCCAGGCGGCCAGGCCGAGGAAGAACGGGGCGAGCCCGGCGCCGTAGCTGCCCGCGCTGTTCTCCCCGACGGTCCGCACCGCCACCGGGTCGCCGATCGTGCGGGCGGTGGCGTCCCGCGTCGCGTCGTCGGGGTGCGGAATCTGGTTCAGGCCCGAGGTGAGGCCGTCGCGGAGCGAAACGCTGCCATCGGCGAGCGTCTTCGCGCCTGCCGCCAGCTTGTCGGTCCCCTCGACGGCGGCGCGCTCGCCGTCGCGCACCTCGATCGCCCCGTCGCGCAGCCGGACCGTGCCCGCGGCCAGTTCGCGGCCGCCGTCGGCGGCCTTGGCGATGCCGTCGGTGAGCGCGGGCGTCGCCGCGGCCAGCGTGCTCGCGCCGTCCGCCACCTTCTCCGCGCCGTCGGCCAAGGCGCGCAGCTGGGTCGCGGCCTCGCGCACCCGCGTGTTGGCCTGGTCGACCGGGGCGCGCAGGCCGCGCAGCTCGCCCTGGATCGCGGCGATCTGGTCCTCGGGCACGCCCGCCGCCCGCAGCCGGGCCGCGACCTGCTCGTCCACGGTGTCCAACCGGTCGACCAGGCCCTGCGCCGCGCCCGCCACCTCTTCGCCGGTCTTGGCCACCCGCTCGTTGCCGTCGGCGACTTGCCGCGCGCCCTCGGCCAGCGCGGCGGTCTGCCCGGGCAGGCCCGCGGTCTTCTCACGCAATGTGCCCAGGCCGGTGGACAGCTCGCCCGCGCCGGTCGCCGCCGTCGCGGCGCCATCGGCGAGCCGGGTCGCGCCGTCGAGCAGCCTGCGCTGGCCGCCCGCGAGTTCGGCCGCGCCCGCGTTCGCCTGGCCCGCGCCGTCCGCGAGCCGGGTCGCGCCGTCCGCGGCCTGGCGGGTGCGCTCGTAGACGGTGCCGAACCCGATCAGGAACTTCTCCGCCGCCTCGGCGCCCACCTCAGCCGCGACCGCCTTGCGGACCTCGCTGACCACCCGGTCGGCGATGGTGCCGACCAGGTAGTTGTTCGCGTCGTTGGTGGTCACGGTGATGAATCCCTGGCGCGGGGCGAACTCCCCGCTGGAGGACAGGGCGGCCGAGAAGTCCTCGGGCAGCGTCATGGAGAAGGTGTAGCGGCCGTCCCGCACGCCCGCCTCGGCATCGGCGGCGTCGACCTCGTGCCAGTCGAACGCCCCGGAGTCCCGAAGGTTGTCCGCGACCTCGCGGCCCGCGTCGAGCCGGGTCCCGTCGGCGGTGGTGACGCCGGTGTCCGCCACGACCAGCGCCGCCGGAATCCGGTCGAGCCGGTCGTAGGGGTCGGCGTTGGCGTAGAGGTACATCGATCCGTAGAGCAGTGGCACCAGGACCATGGCCAGCACCGCGAGCTTGGGCAGCGTGCCGGAGCTGATCCGGCGGAACTCGTTGCGGGCCAGGCGCAGCACGGTCATGTCAGGTTCTCCAACGGCAGGGTTTCCAGCGGGGCGGGCTGATCCGACTCGCCGAGCCGGGCCGGGGTCAGCGGGAGCCGGTGCGCCGCCGCGGTGCCGCACAGCACGACGACCGCGCGGCCCGCCTCGGCCTGGGCGAGCGCGGTCGGCCACCAGTCCCCGGGGTCGCCGCTGTGCCGATCGGGGGTGTCGAGCACCAGCAGCGCCACGCCCGGCCGCGCGGCGGCGAGCCCGGTCAGCAGGGCGACCCGGGCGGCGGCGGGCACCGTTTCGAACCGGGCGTCCGGGCTCAGCCCGTGCGTCTCGAGCACCCGGGCGACGGCGGCGCGCCGCGGCCGCGCGCCCGCCAACGCCAACTCCTCGGCCACCACGTCGGCGGTCCGCAGGTTCGGTTCGGGCGCGGTCACCGCGGGGGAGTCGACCAGGACCGCGTGCGCGCGCAGCGTCGCGGCGTCCGGGCTGACCGACCCGGCGGACGGCGAGATCCGGCCGGTCAGCGCCAACCCGAAGGCGGTGTGCCCGTCGTTCGGCTCACCCGCGACGACCGCGAGCCCGCCCGAGCCCACCCGCAGCGAGGTCGCAGCCAAGAGCGGGCCGTGCGCGCCCATGACCGCCACCCGGTCCGCGTGGACCTCCATACGCCACCTCCTTTGAACTGACCAGTCAGTACAAAAATGCGCCGGATGGTTGTCTTACGCAACCGGAGATGGAGTGATCTCGATGACCCGATGGAGGGAACTGTCCCGCGACCACCACCATCAGATGCCCGTGAACAGACAGGTGAAACTGTTGGTCGCGGGCCTCGTGTGCGCGCTGCTTCCCTACGCGCTCTTCCTCGGCATCACCCAGACCGTGGTCGTCAACGGCCAGGTCACCGTGGACAACCGCCTCGACATCGGCGGCGTCGTCGCGGGCGTGGCCGCGATCGCGATCGGGTGGGCGATGGCGATGAAGTGGGAGACCGAGGCCGACCGGGCGACGCACTGGCGGATCGCCGCGGCCGTCGTCGCCGCGCTGGGGGCGCTGCAAGTGCTGATCAGCGCGGACCTGCTCTAAGCGGTGGCTTAGCGCAGGGCGCCCGCCGGGCGGATCTCCCAGACCGTCCACAGCGGGCGGTAGCCCTGCCGCGCCCAGAACACCGGGGAAAGCGGGTTCGGCGGGTTGTAATAGAGGAACGAGCCCGCCGCGCCCACCAGTTCCGCGTGCACGACGTCCATCAGCGCCCGGCCGACGCCGGTGCCACGCGCCGATGGCGTCACCGACAGGCAGTTCACATAGCCCCAGCGGCCGTGCCGCACCCGGGTCTCTGCCCACGACCCGGGCGTCGAGTCGGTGTGCCAGCCCTCCGCGTGGCCGACGACCTCGCCGCCGCGCTCGGCCAGCCACACCGGGTCGCCCTGCTCCACATGCCGCAGCAGCGCCTCGCGCTTGATCTCCGCCGCCCCCGCCCGCAGGATCGCGCCGCCGACCCGCGAGGAGTACTCGACCTCGGCCATCGCCGAGGCCACCAGCGCGTCCAGGTCCGCGGGCCCCGCCGTCCGGACCTCGACGCCCGCCGAGCGGAACGGCCGCTCGGCCGGGCGGGGTGGCCGCACCGCCAGCACCGACAGCGGGACCATGCCGTGCGCCAGCAGCGCAGCGGTGGCCTCGGTGTCCCGGCTGGGCCAGTGGACCACGCAGGATGAGTCCCGGCCGGGAAAGACCCTGGCCAGCACCGTGGGCCAGCGGCGCAGCAGCGCGTCCATGCCCGCGCCGCCCACGGCGCCGAGCAGCGGGTGCAGTTCCCACACCTCCGTCGCCGACCACAGCGTCTGCGGGGTCCCCGGCGCCAGCGCCGTGCGGGTGAGCACGCCCGCGACCCGGCCGCCGTCGGGGAGGTCGGCGGCCAGCAGGTCGCCGGGCGGGGGCTCGACCGCGGCGGGCAGCAGCGGGTCGAGCCCGGCGAACCGGGCCGTCTGCGCGCGCAGCAGCCCGGCGGTCACCGGCGGCAGCGGAAGATCGCGGTTCCGGGGAACAGCGCGCCGCGCAACGGGCTCCACTGGCCCCACTCCTGGGTGTGCCCCTCCGGCCACTCGGGCTCGACCAGGTCGAACAGGTCGAAGCCCGCCGCGCTCAGCGCCCGCACGTAGTCGCCCAGCGTGCGGTGGTGCTCGACGTAGGTCGGCGTGCCCGCCGCGTCCACCTCCACATACGGGGTCCGGTCGAAATAGGACGAGGACACGCGCAGCCCGTCGGGGCCCGGGTCGTCCGGGAAAATCCACCGCATCGGGTGAGTGACGGCGAATGTCCACGTGCCGCCCGGCCGCAGCACCCGCGCCACCTCCCGGAACACCGCGCCGACGTCGGCCACGAACGGCACCGCGCCGAATGCCGAGCAGGCCAGGTCGAACGACTCGGCCGCGAACGGCAGCCGCTCGGCGTTGGCCCGCACCAGCGGCACGGCCACCCCGGTCGCCTGGTTGGCCGCCGCCGCGTAGCGCAGCATCCCGGTCGACAGGTCGAGCCCGACCACCCGCGCGCCGCGCTCGGCCAGCCACCGCGCGCACGGCGCCGACCCGCAGCCGACCTCCAGGATCTCGCGGCCCGCGACGTCGCCGAGCAGACCGGCCTCCGCTTCCCGCAGCCGCTCCGGGCACCACACGAAGTCGCTCACGCCGAGGAAGTCGCCGTGCTCGGCGTGGTAGTCGTCCGCGTCGGCGTCCCACCAGGCGATATTCGCCGCGACGGACTCCCGCGACCCCACCTCGACCCGCGCCACGGCCGTGGTTCCGAGAATCTTCTCCGCGCTGGTGCTGCTCGACACGCCGTCATCCTGTCAGCCGAACCGCCGCGGCGGCAGCGGGAGGTACCCCCGGGTTTGCCCGGTTCTCGCGGGGCCGCGTAGGATACATCCGCGCAGTGGTATCGCGCCGACCTGGGTTTCTGACCGCTGGGAATCGCCACAGGTCGCGCGGCGTTGGCGGTGTCTGGGTTTCCTGTTCTTCTGGGTGTCCGTCGGCGAGAAGATTCTGCCGCGCCCAGAACTGGATAAGCCCAACGACCCCAATCCGTACCGGAGCCACCTACCTAATGTCCACCGACACCACCATTGTCCCGGCTGCGTCCGCGCCGAAGCAGCAGGTCGCCATCAACGACATCGGGACGGAGGAGGAGTTCTTCGCCGCGATCGACGCGACGATCAAGTACTTCAACGACGGCGACATCGTTGAGGGCACGATCGTCAAGGTCGACCGGGACGAGGTCCTGCTCGACATCGGCTACAAGACCGAGGGCGTCATCCCCTCGCGCGAGTTGTCGATCAAGCATGATGTCGACCCCGCCGATGTCGTCAAGGTCGGCGACGAGGTCGAGGCCCTCGTTCTCCAGAAGGAGGACAAGGAGGGCCGCCTGATCCTGTCCAAGAAGCGCGCTCAGTACGAGCGGGCCTGGGGCACGATCGAGGCGCTCAAGGAGTCGGACGAGCCGGTCAAGGGCACGGTCATCGAGGTCGTCAAGGGCGGTCTCATCCTCGACATCGGTCTGCGTGGCTTCCTCCCCGCGTCCCTCGTGGAGATGCGCCGCGTGCGCGACCTGCAGCCGTACGTGGGCCGCGAGCTCGAGGCGAAGATCATCGAGCTGGACAAGAACCGCAACAACGTGGTGCTTTCCCGGCGCGCGTGGCTGGAGCAGACCCAGTCCGAGGTCCGCAGCGAGTTCCTCAACCAGCTCCAGAAGGGGCAGGTCCGCAAGGGCGTCGTGTCCTCGATCGTCAACTTCGGCGCCTTCGTCGACCTTGGCGGCGTGGACGGCCTCGTGCACGTCTCCGAGCTGTCCTGGAAGCACATCGACCACCCGTCCGAGGTTGTCGAGGTCGGCCAGGAGGTCACCGTCGAGGTCCTCGACGTCGACATGGAGCGCGAGCGCGTGTCGCTCTCGCTCAAGGCGACGCAGGAAGACCCGTGGCGCCAGTTCGCCCGCACCCACGCGATCGGCCAGATCGTGCCGGGCAAGGTCACCAAGCTGGTTCCGTTCGGCGCGTTCGTCCGGGTGGACGAGGGCATCGAGGGCCTGGTCCACATCTCCGAGCTGGCCGAGCGCCACGTGGAGATCCCGGAGCAGGTCGTGCAGGTCGGCAACGACGTCATGGTCAAGGTCATCGACATCGACCTGGAGCGTCGCCGGATCTCGCTGTCGCTGAAGCAGGCCAACGAGGGCTTCACCCCCGACACCGAGTTCGACCCGACCCAGTACGGCATGGCCGCCGAGTACGACGCCGAGGGGAACTACATCTACCCCGAGGGCTTCGACCCGGACACCCAGGAGTGGCAGGACGGCTTCGAGAAGCAGCGCGAGGAGTGGGAGCGCCAGTACGCCGAGGCGCACACCCGCTACGAGCAGCACATGAAGCAGATCGTCAAGGCCGCGGAGGCGGACGCCGCCGCCGAGGCCGAGGGCGCTGTCCCGGGTGCGACCACCGGTGCCGGTGGCGAGCAGAGCTACTCCTCCGCCGGAGCCGAGAAGCCCGCCCAGAGCGGCGGCACCCTCGCCAGCGACGAGCAGCTTGCCGCGCTCCGCGAGAAGCTGTCGGGCGGCGTGTGAGCTAGCCCCAGCGAGAACATCCGAAGGCCCCGCACTCCGGTGCGGGGCCTTCGGCCTGTCCAGGGCTCGGTTCCGGGGACAGGTGTTTCCTCGACGGCTTGATGGGGACGCAGGTCGTCGCGCACGGCAAAAACCATGGCGGTGTCTCGCCGGGTCAGCACACACCAACGCTGGGCGTGTCCCGTCGACACAACCCAGTAAGAGTCGCCTGCTTCGCGCTTACCGCGCGGCGATAGCCGGAAAGTGCGCTGTGGTCAGCCCGCGGTGGCGACGCGGCGCACCGTCGGAGCCCACGCGCGTTCTGCCGCGGCAGCGGCGGCGCGCCTGCGCAGGCCCGCCAGGCTGTGCCGGGCGGGCACCAGGATGGCGGACCACCAGGTTCGGCGGTACTCGGCGAGCGCGTCGGCCACCGGCCGATGCTCGATGCAGTGCACCAGGCCCGGCGAACCGAGCCGGTGCCTTCCCTGGTGCCGAATGTCGTGCATCGATTCCTCCGCTTGGGTGGTTGGCTGGCGACACCGTAGCCACTAAAGGCGAGAAAGCCGCGGAACGTCGCGGCGTGTCATCACCCACAAGAGGTAACTGTTCGGTCGCGATCGGACGATGGCTGGAAGAATGCCGATCATGTTGCGCATCGGCCTCACGGGCGGGATCGGCTCGGGAAAGTCCACAGTGGCCACACGGCTGGCCGAGCACGGCGCATTGGTCATCGACGCCGACCTGATCGCCCGCCAAGTCGTGGAACCCGGGACCGAGGGGCTGGCCGAACTCGTCGAGGCGTTCGGGGTGGGCATCCTCGCCGACCGGGCGCTTGACCGGGCCAAGCTCGCCGCGATCGCCTTCTCCGACGAGGCTTCGCGGCTGCGGCTCAACTCGATCGTGCACCCGCGAGTCGCCGCGCGGACCGCGGAACTGCTGGCCGAGGCGCCCGAGGACGCGGTGGTGGTGCACGACGTGCCGCTGCTGGTGGAGAACAAGATGGCCGCGCTGTATCACCTGGTGATCGTGGTCGACGCGCCCGTCGAGACCCGGGTCCACCGGCTGGTGCACTCCCGCGGGCTGTCCGAGGAAGACGCCCGCGCCCGGATCGCCGCGCAGGCCACCGACGAGCAGCGCCGCGCCGCGGCCGATGTCTGGCTGGACAACAGCGGTCCGCGCGACCAGGTGCAGGCCGCGGTCGACAAGCTGTGGGCCGACCGGCTCGTCCGGTTCGAGTCCAACGTCCGCCTGCACCGGCACTGCGACCGCGGCGCCCCCCGCATCGTCGCGCCCGACCCGGCTTGGCCCGCGCAGGCCGAGCGGATCCTCGCCCGACTGCGGCTGGTCACCGGCGACAAGGCGCTGCGCATCGACCATGTCGGCTCGACGGCGGTCCCGTGGCTGGCCGCGAAGGACGTCCTCGACTTCCAGATCGTGGTCCCGACCCTGGACTTCTCCCTCGACGGACCACTCGCCGCCGCCGGTTTCCCGCACCTGCCCGGTTTCGACGAGGACGCCCCGCATCCGCCGGACATCAAGCCGTACCTCAAGCGCACCCACGTCAGCGCCGACCCGGGGCGGTGGGCCAACGTCCACATCCGCAGGCAGGACTCGCCGTTCGCCCGGCTCACCCTGCTGTTCCGGGACTGGCTGCGCGGCGACTCGGTCGCCCGGCAGGAGTACGAGCGGGTCAAGCGCGGGCTCGCGGGCGACTTCGCGAACATCCCCGAGTACGGCACGGCCAAGGAACCGTGGTTCGCGGGCGCCGTCCCGCGCGCCGAGCAGTGGGCGGCGGGAACCGGCTGGCGGCTCTAGTCCTATCTAGTAGGGCGGCCAGACCTCGAAGATGTGCTTGAAGGCCAGCCACGACGACAGGTCGTGCCGGAACCGGCTGAGTTCTTCGAGGGTCTGGTGCACCGTGCACAGCGCGAGGTCCGCGTCGCCGACGCGCAGCACCTGGCCCGCGACGGCGGCGGCGAACTCCTCCGACCGCACGATCCGCGCGGCGGCCCCACCGGGCGCGGCCAGCCCGAGCAACAGGTCGGTCGTGCGCCAGTACCGCCCGTCCCGCATCACCCTGGCGGCGCTGAGCACGCTCGGGCCGCCCCTGGCGTGCCGCGAGCGCGGCTTCTGCTGGGTGAGCCGCAGGTTGAGGTGCGGCAACAGCCAGGTGACCTCGGTGTCGTAGAACGGGTCCTCCGGCGTGGGGCACTCCATGCGGAGACCCCAGCGCTCGACCTGGCAAACGCGGAGCGACCGGGTCATCCCGGAGGAGAAGCTGCGTACCGCTGTGACCGTGTCGACGATGTCGACCAGCTGCGGCGTAATGGCCGTGCCCACCGGGCTGAGGGTAGTCGCGGACGTGCTCTCAGTGATCATCAGGACCGATTCGTTATGTCACGAATCGTCACCGCCAAGATATCTTTCAGGTGAATTTACTCACCTTGGCGAGACCTGCGGTTGAGTTGATCCCGCACATTCCGCTAACGAATCCGCCACGGCGCGGGGATTCCGAGGCCCGCCAGCCACCGGTCGACGTCGTAGGCGGCGCGCGCGATCCCGTCGACGGCGTGGTGCGCGCGCTCCATCGCCCGCTGCGTCGTGGCGAGGTCGATCAGCCCGGCGCGGAACGCGGCCAGCAACTCGTCGGAGTCCTCGACCCACAGGTCGCGGCCGGTGCGCACGAGCACGTCGAGGTAGAGGTCCACGGTGCGCCACACCGGGCCGCCGGTCACGTCCACGACGTCGACGTAGAAGTCGTGGCCGAGGTCGACGCCCGGCCGCCCGCGCCACTTGGACACCCGCAGTCCCGGCTCGGGCAGCAGCAGCGACTCGAAGTAGGCGATCCGCTGGTGGCCCTTGACCGGCCGGGCCATGTAGAGCCCGTGCTCGGTCTCCCGGTACCGGTCGACCTTGCGCACGTATCCCTTCGGGTCGGTGTTGGTCATCGCGGCGACGTCGAACACCTCCACCTTGGGTGGGTGCACCTCGTGGTGCGCGTCGTCGCGGCGGGCGATCGGGACGGGTACCGGGAAGTTCGCGGCCATGCCGACATCGTGCCCACTCACCCCGACATCAGCCCAGCCTTTGTGGCGTGTTTTCGTCAACTGAACGGGTGAATCCCGCTAGGCTCCGGCGCCGACCCGGCGCGCCTGCCGTGGCCGGTTGTCCGGTCCTTCTGGACAGTCGCGGTCGGACACCACGGCCAGGACGGGCAGGCGCGTTGTCCCCACGGCCGCGGATGTGTGACTGCTGAGATGTTCGGAATACTTCGTCCCTGCCGCCACCGCCTGCGCGCCGACCTGGCGACGACCTGGCTGGCGCACCTGTGTGGGCTGTGCCTGGCGCTGCGCGACGACCACGGTCAGTTCGCCAGGACGGTGACCAACTACGACGGCCTGGCGATCTCGGCCCTGGTCGAGGCCCAGACCCCGGTCGCGGACCGGCGGATGGCGGGACCGTGCGCCCTGCGCGGGCTGCGGTCGGCCTCGGTCGCCGACGGCGCTGGCGCGCGCCTGGCCGCCGCGGTCTCGCTGGTGCTGGCCTCGGCCAAGGTGGGCGACCACGTCGAGGACCGCGACGGCGTCCTCGGCAGGCGCCCGGTCGCGGGGGCGGCCCGGCGGGTCGCCACCCGGTGGGCCCGCCAGGGCGCGGCGTCCGGCGACCGGGTCGGCTTCGCCACCGCCGTGCTGCTCGACGCCGTCGGCAGGCAGGGCGAGGTGGAGGCCGCGGTCCGGACCGGGATGTCGGTGCTCACCGCGACCGAGCCGACCGAGACGGCGACCGCGGCCGCGTTCGCCCACACGGCCACGCTCGCTGGACTGCCCGGCAACGAGGCCCCGCTGCGCGAGGCGGGGCGGCTGTTCGGTCGGGTCGCGCACCTGCTGGACGCGGTCGAGGACCTGGCCGAGGACGCCGCGACCGGCGCGTGGAACCCGCTGGCGGCCACCAGGACGTCGCTGGCCGAGGCCCGGCGGCTCTGCGACGACGCGGTCATGGGCGTGCGGCTGGCGCTGTCCGAGGCGAGGTTCCACGACGGCGCGCTGGTCCACGCGCTCCTGGTCCACGAGCTGGGCGCGGCGGTGCACCGCACTTTCCGGGCGCACGGTGGCCACCAGACTCCGCCGCCGGGCTGGCAGCGGCCAGCGCCGCCGCACCCGCCGGGGAGCCAGCCGACCCAGCCCCCTCCGCACGGTTACCCGCAGCCCGGTTACCCGCCCCACCAGGGACCGGGCTACCCGCCGCCCGGATATCCGCCGCCGGGGAACCAGCCGCCGGGTTACCAGTCACCCGGTAATCAGCCGCCTGGACCGCCACCTCCGCCGCACGACCACGGCGGGCGCGGCGGCGGTGGGCCGCACAAACCGTCCGGCTGCCTGTGCTACCGCTGGCCCAAGCTCGAAACGCCGCCCAAGAAGCGCAACATCATCCTCGGCTGCTTCGCGTGCCTCTACGAGTGCGGCACCTGCCAGGTGTGCTGCCGCGACCCGTACCCGGGCGCGTGGAGCGGGAAACCGCGCAGCTCATGGGACTGCGACTGCGGCGACTGCGGCTGCTGTGACTGCGGCTGCTGACCGCGCCCCCGGCCCGGTCGGAATTGTCGGTGGGCGGGCGTAGCCTCGTTTCGTGGCCTTCCCGACCGAGCACCCAGTACTGGCGCACTCCGAGCACCGACCCGTCAGCGACATCCCGCGCGCGGACGGGAAGTTCCGCATGGTCGCGGACTACCAGCCCGCGGGCGACCAGCCCGCCGCGATCGACGAGCTGGAGAAGCGCATTCGCGGGGGCGAGCAGGACGTCGTGCTGCTCGGCGCCACCGGCACGGGCAAGTCGGCGACCACGGCCTGGCTGATCGAGCGCGTGCAGCGCCCGACGCTGGTCATGGCGCCGAACAAGACGCTGGCCGCGCAGCTCGCCAACGAGCTGCGGGACTTCTTCCCGGACAACGCGGTCGAGTACTTCGTCAGCTACTACGACTACTACCAGCCCGAGGCGTACATCCCGCAGACGGACACCTACATCGAGAAGGACTCCTCGATCAACGACGACGTCGAGCGGCTGCGGCACTCGGCGACGATGAGCCTGCTGTCGCGGCGGGACGTGATCGTGGTGGCCTCGGTGTCGTGCATCTACGGTCTCGGCACGCCGCAGTCCTACCTCGACCGCTCGGTGGGGCTCAAGGTCGGCGGAGAGGTCGAGCGCGACCTGTTCCTGCGCGCGCTGGTCGACGTGCAGTACACCCGCAACGACATCGCGTTCGCCCGCGGCACTTTCCGGGTGCGCGGCGACACGGTGGAGATCATCCCGGCGTACGAGGAGCTGGCCATCCGGGTCGAGTTCTTCGGCGACGAGATCGACAAGCTGTACTACCTGCACCCGCTGACCGGCGAGATCGTCCGCGAGTGCGACGAGCTGCGCATCTTCCCGGCCACCCACTACGTCGCGGGCCCCGAGCGGATGGAACGCGCGATCGCGGGCATCGAGGCCGAGCTGGAAGAGCGGCTGGCCACCCTGGAGCGGCAGGGCAAGCTGCTGGAGGCGCAGCGGCTGCGGATGCGCACCAGCTACGACATCGAGATGATGCGCCAGGTCGGGTTCTGCTCGGGCATCGAGAACTACTCCCGGCACATCGACGGCCGCGGCGCGGGCACAGCGCCCGCCACCCTGATCGACTACTTCCCGGACGACTTCCTGCTGGTCATCGATGAGTCGCACGTGACGGTGCCGCAGATCGGCGGCATGTACGAGGGCGACATGTCCCGCAAGCGCAACCTGGTCGAGCACGGGTTCCGGCTGCCCAGCGCCGTCGACAACCGGCCGCTTACCTGGGAGGAGTTCACCCAGCGCATCGGGCAGACGGTGTACCTGTCGGCGACGCCCGGCCCGTACGAGATGGGCCAGGCGGGCGGCGAGTTCGTGGAGCAGGTCATCCGCCCGACCGGCCTGATCGACCCGGAGGTCGTCATCAAGCCGACCGAGGGCCAGATCGACGACCTGGTCCACGAGATCCGGGTGCGCGCGGAGAAGGACGAGCGGGTCCTGGTCACCACGCTGACCAAGAAGATGGCCGAGGACCTGACCGACTACCTGCTGGAGTTGGGCATCCGCGTCCGCTACCTGCACTCCGAGGTCGACACCCTGCGCCGCGTGGAACTCCTGCGCCAGCTTCGGCTCGGCGAGTTCGACGTGCTGATCGGCATCAACCTGCTGCGCGAAGGCCTCGACCTGCCCGAGGTGTCCCTGGTGGCCATCCTCGACGCGGACAAGGAAGGCTTCCTGCGCAGCGGCACCTCCCTGATCCAGACCATCGGCCGCGCCGCCCGCAACGTCTCCGGCCAGGTCCACATGTACGCCGACAAGATCACCGACTCGATGCGGCACGCCATCGATGAGACCAACCGCAGGCGCGCCAAGCAGATCGCCTACAACACCGAACGCGGCCTGGACCCCCAGCCGCTGCGCAAGAAGATCGCCGACATCCTCGATCGCGTGTTCACCGAGGCCGAGGACGACAACGCCCCCGTCCCCGTCGGCGGCTCCGGCCGCAACACCTCCCGCGGCAAACGCGCCGCGGGGGAGCCGGGCAACGCCCGCAGCGCGGGCATCGTCGGCGACAAGGACGTCAAGTCCATGCCCCGCGCCGAACTGGCCGACCTGGTCCAGCAGTTGACCGACCAGATGATGAACGCCGCCCGCGACCTCCAGTTCGAACTCGCCGCCCGCCTCCGCGACGAGATCCACGACCTCAAACGCGAACTCCGCGGCATGGACGCCGCGGGCATCCGCTGACCACCGAGCCCCCGGTTTGAAGCAGGCGGCGGCGCTTCGGGGGCCGCGAAGCCCCGGCCGCGGTGATCGCTCGGGCACACGCGGGCGATGCCGGTCATCCATGCCCGACCGGCCCATGCGGCCTTGTGTCGGTGATCCGCCGGGAGCCGGGTCTCCCTCAGGGCCGAGGGCCGCTCAGCCGTGCCCTGATCGAGTCGCGTCAGGCGCGGTGACCATGGTCGCGCGCCGCACCTGGACGCGGATGCTAATTCTATCCACGTAGAATTATTTCGTCAAACACCGGCGAACAGGGCCGTGACCGTGCCAACCTGAGATCAGGCCGGGCGCCCGCGAGCGGGTGGAAAGCAGGGGCCCAGGTAATACGAGATCGGTACAACCAGTGAGGGGTTGACATGCCGGGGTTCGAGGTTCAGCTTGAGCAGTTGCGGCGTGCAGGCAGGCACATCGCGGCCGCGGCGGAGAAGGCGGACACCGCGACGACCGGGGCGGGCGAGGCGGAAGTGCCCGCCGGGGAGCCCCGGCTCGGGTTCTTCGATGTGGGGGACTGGATCACCGGCGGCGGCCCGGCGCACGCGTTCGGGGACAACCTGGGGTTCGACGGCATCGCGTGGGCCTACCAGCAGCACGTCAGCGCTGTGCGCGACCAGTTGAGGCGGTTGCGCGAAAGCGCGACCGCGACGAGTGACGCGCTCGCCGCGGTGGTCAAGACCTATGAGAGCGCCGACCTCCGAGACGACTGACGGGCAGGACCCAAGTGGGACTATTCGACGACTTTCTGGCCGCCCAGGAGCGGGAGGCGTTGCTGGAGGGCATCCACGACGACCTGATCGAGCCCGCGAACCGAGCTCTCGACGCGTGCGACTACCTCCTGTACGCGACCATGCCCACCGTGGGGGTATTCGGGGAATTGCTCGATGAGCGCAAGCCCCGGGTCGCCGCGGTGTTCCGGCTCTTCTCGGAGACCGACATCGGCGGGCTGCAAGACCTCATCGACCAACTGGACCGGACCTGGCGGGAACTCGACCAAGGCACCCGGGTCGAGTTGGAAGAGGCGCAGCGGCTGCTCACCGACTGGAACGGGTCCGCGGCAGAGGAGACGAAGTACTATCTCGCTCGGTTGACCGAGGCGTTCGACCTCAGCGTGACCAACATCAGCGAGGTGGAGGGTGGCGTCGTCGCGGCACGGGAACTGATCGCGACCGCCCGCAACGACCTGACAACCCTGGCCGAGTCCTTCCACGACGCGGCCAAGCAGTACCACGAGAGCCAGAACCCGCCGGACGACAACCTCTTCGGCCGGGTGCTTGTCGCCGCGTTCGCCGGAGCCATCACCGGGTTGCTCACCGCCGGGGTCGGGGTCGGGGTCGCCGGAGCCGCCACGATCTCCTACGGCGCCGCCGCGGCGTCCTCGGCGGCGGGGGCGGCGATCACCACGGGACTGGAGGCGTCGATCACCGGCTCGGTCTCGGGCGACGACCCGCTGGCGATTCTGGAGTCGTTCCTGACCGAGGCGGACAAGCTCAAGTCCGGCACTCGCGACGCCGCCGACGAGCTCACCAGGGAGATCCAGCGCTACAGCGCCTCGCTGCCGGTGATCCCCGCGCCGCCGGATGTCAGCCCCGGCCCCACGTTCGACCCCGACCTGTTTCGCACCGACAACCTCACCGCGGGTCTGGAGGAATCGGTGCGTCGCGCCCAAGTGGACATTCCGCGGCGGGAAATCGTTGGCACCCAAGATGGTCAAGCCCAGCCGGGTGGTTCGGGGACGGTCGCCGATCGTCTCGATGGCGGCCCCGCCGAACCAACCGACGATCCCGATGAGGTCAACAGCCCTGACAGCGACAGCCCTGACAACGACAGCGCGGCGGCCGACAAGGCCGAGCAGCCGGAGGTGGTCGGCTGATCCAGGGCGACCCGGGGTCGCCTCAGGCCGAGCGCCAGGCAGCGAGATGGGCGTGCGTCTCGCGCAGAGCGTCGTGCGAAGAACGGTAAGCGGCGTAGAGGGAATCCAGGCGGTCGGCGTCGGGGGAGGGGTGGAACACGCGGTCGGCGGTGACTGTCGCCGCTGCTGCCGCCTCGACATCGGGGTAGATCCCGGCGGCGACCGCCCCCAGGAGGGCCGCGCCCAGGGCAGCGCTGTCGCGCACGCGCAGCCGTCCGACGGGGCGGCGCAGGATGTCCGCGTGGATCTGGGTCCACAGGTCGCTTCTGGCGCCGCCGCCGGAGAAAGCGACCGACGGCAGCGGCACACCGCACGCCCGTTCCACGCCCTCCAGGACGTGCCGGGCGGACATGGCCACGCCGGTGAGGACCGCGCGGGACAGGTCCGCCCGGGTCGTCGCCGTGTCGAGGCCGAGAAAGCTGCCGCGAACGTCGGGGTCCCATAGCGGCGCCCGTTCACCCTGAAGGTGCGGGGTGAAGACGACACCCGGCGCGCCCTCGGCCGCCGAGGCGAACACGTCGGTGACGCTCAGGCCCGTCACGCGGCTCCACCAGCGCACGGCATCGCCCGCCGCCTGGGTCGGTCCCGCGTGGACAGTGAGCCCGTCGCGGGGTGGGAAGCTGACAATTCCCGGCTCCCGGGCGGATTCCCGCGACGCGCCCGCCACGACGAGCGAGGTCCCGCAGGACACCATGGCCCGGCCCGGCTCGGTCGTGCGGGTGCCGAAGACCGCGCCGAACGCGTCCATCGTTCCCACGACCACAACCGCGGGAGCGAGTCCGAGCCCCGCGGCCTGACCCAGCGGCGCCTCCGGTTCCCTGATCTCCGGCAGTCTCTCCGCCAGCCCGTCCACGAGCCGGACGGCTTCGGGGAGATAGCCCGACGCCCCGGCCACCCGCACCCCCGACAGCCGGTCCGTCGCGATTCGCCCGGTCAGCTTCGCCGCGACGAAGTCCTTCGGGCTCAGCACCCACCTGGCGCGCGCCCACAGATCCGGTTCCATTCGGGCGAACCAGGCCGCCCGCGCCCCGACGAACGAGGCGTCGAGGACGATCGGGCCGCCCCAGATCCGGGTCTTCTCCTCGGCGGTGAACCGGGCGTCGAGGTCGCGGGCGAGGTCGGCGCAGCGCTGGTCCTGCCAGATGATCGCGGGTGCCAGCGGTGCCAGCTGCTCGTCCACGAAGACGTGGGTGTTCACCTGGCTCACGATCCCGACCGACCGCACCGCCCCCGGCGCCTGCCCGGCGAGGACCGCCCGGACGCCTGCGGCGCAGCCGTGCCACCAGTCCATCGGGTCCTGCTCCGCCCAGCCCGGCCGCGGGCGGCTGATCGGGTAGTCGGTCGAATGGGCGGCGACCGGACGTCCGTCCACAGTGAACACCGCGACCTTGACCGCCGTCGTCCCGACATCGATGCCCAGCAGCAGGGGGGAAGCCGTCACGGGTAACACCTATCAGGTGCGCGCGTGCGGTGTGAGCGGGTCCAGTGCGGCGATGGCGCCACCGGAGGTCACGGGACCGCCGGGGCCAGCCCGCCGGTGGTCGCGTCGCCGTGGACGAGGGCGCGGATGCTCGGGGTGACGACCGCGCCGACGATCGCGGCGACCACGAGCGCGGCCAGCCCGGTCAGCGTGGCCGCTGCGCCGAAGTGGGCGGCGAGCGGGCCGACCGCGATCTCGCCGAGCGGGATCGCGACGAACGAGCCCACCGCGTCGTAGGAGTACACCCGGGCCAACCGGTCCTGCGGCACGTTCTCCTGCAGCGACACGTCCCAGGCGATGCTGAACTGCTCCACGGCCATCCCGCCGACGAACATGGCCGCCAGCAGCGGGATGACCATCGGGGCGTGCGCGAGCACGAGCAGCGGCACCGCCTCGACCGCGATCAGCGCCGTGCCGAACAGCAGCGCGCGCCGGGGCTGCCACCGGCTCGCCACCATCCCGCCCACCAGGGCGCCGACGGTCTGCGCGCCGAGCACGAATCCCCAGGCGAGCCGCCCGATGGTGGCGTCGGCGATGGCCGGGCCGAGCACCTGGACGGCGCCGATCACCGCGGCGTTGACCACCATGAGCGCCACCACGACCGACCAGACCCAGGTGCGCGCGGTGAACTCGGCCCAGCCCACCCGCAGGTCGTGCCACGGCCGCGTCGGCTCGCTCTCGGCGACCTCCGGGGCCTTCACCCGCGCGTAGAAGAACGACGCGGCCAGGAACACCGCGGCCGTGCCCAGGATCGCCCAGCCCGGCCCGGCCAGCGCGGCCACCATGCCGCCGACCGACGCGCCCGCGATCATGGCGGTGTTGACGCCCATCCGCACGACCGCGTTGGCCTGCCGGATCATCCCCTCGGGCACGGTCTGCGGTGTCAGCGCCGACGCCGCGGGCAGCGACGCCGCGGACACGGCGCCGTTGACCACGCTCAGCACCACCAGCAGCCACACCGAGGCGAAGCCCAGCAGGACCGCGAGCCCGGTGAGCGCCTGCGACACCGCGGCTGCCAGGCTCGCGCCCTGCAGGATCACCCCGCGCGGCAGCCGGTCGGCCAGCACGCCGCCCATGAGCAGCAGCACCACGTTCGCGATGGACCGCGCGCCGACCACCAGGCCCAGCGCCACGACCGACCCGGTGAGGTCGAGCACCGCGAACGCGAGCGCCACCGGGGCCACCGCGTTGCCGATGTAGGTGGTTGTCCGGCCGATGGCCAGCCGCCGGAACATCGGCTCGCGCAGCGGCGCGAACATCCCCACCGTCGTCATCGGCGCCCGGTTCTCCTCACTCCGTGGTGTGCGTGTCTCCCGTTGCCTGCGTCGGGATGTCCATCTGGACCATCGAGATCGTGGTGCTCACCCGGACGGTCCCGGGCGTGCGCGGCGGCCGGGCCGCGTCCCGCAGCTGGTGGCTCAGGTCGCGGCCGCGGGCCACCAGGTCCTGCCAGACCTGCGGGTCGACCCACAGTTCCGCGTCGGTGAGCGCGGCCTCCGCGCCCGGCGCGGCACGCCTGCCGGGCACCGAGTCGTCCCCGGGGCCGCGCGGCGCGGCGACCGCGGGCGGGTAGTGCCGGTAGCGCTTGGCGAGTCCACCGCGGATGGGAACCTCCTCGACGATCTCGACCAGTCCCGCGTCGGCGAGCTTGCGCAGGTGGTAGCTGATGTTGGGCTGGCTGTCCTTGAGTTCCCTCGCCACTTCCGCCGCGCTCATGGCGCGGTCGCCGACCAGGCCCAGAATGCGCATCCGCAGCGGGTGCGCGAGCGCGCGCATCCCATGCAAAGTATTGCGTGAATCCCCCATGTCCATGATCCGAGTCTCTGAATCGGACCCGACCGTGTCAAATGACTATTGCGCGGTCACGGCGGAGTCGCCGGAATCGACCGCGTGGCGCGCGTCGAGGAAGCGGGCGATGTGCGCGGTCAGCCGCGCGGGCCGCAGGCGCAGCTCCACCGGGCTCTCCGCCTCGACGAACTCGGCGTCGACCAGTTCGCCCGCGAGCATGTGCGCGTCGCCGAACGGGTGGATGGGGTCGCGGCGGTGGCCGATGACCAGGCCGGGCACCTCGATCGCGGTCCGCAGCGACTTCGGCGGCGCGATCCGGCCGAAGAAGATGCCGTGCACCGCGGCCGCCATCGCGGCGGGCTCCTGGCGCAGGGTCTCGGCGACGACGTCGACCCACTGGTTGCCGCGCGGCACCCGGCCCGCCGCCCAGGCCACCGCGCGCACGGCCGAGGGCAGGAAGCGGGCGGTGAACAGCAGCGGGGTGAAGGCGAGCAGGCCCGCCACGATCGCGTTGTCCAGCACCGGCATCTCCACGACCATGCCGCGCAGCCGCCGCGGGGCGGCGACGGCGACCTCCAGGGTCACGTTCGCGCCGAGCGAGGTCCCGCCGACGACCGCGCGCTCCACGCCGAGGTGGTCGAGCAGGGCGACGACCTGCTCGGCCCAGATGCTCATCGAGTACCGCCAGGACTCGACCGGGCGGTCGGACTCGCCGTGGCCGAGCAGGTCGAGGGTGACCACCCGGTATCCGGCCGCGGCCAGCGAGCGGGCCAGCGGCGCGTGCATCCGCCGGGTCATCAGCTGGCCGTGGGTGAGGACGAGCAGGCGGTCGCCGCCGCCGAAGTCGGTGTAGCGCAGCGTGTGGCCCTCGAAGGTGAACGAGCCGGGGCGCTCCTGCGTCATGCTCGCGAGATTACCCGCGGCCACGCTTGGGAATCACGACGAGCGGTGCCTGCGCCGCCCGCTCGCCTCGGTCTGCTGGCCCGCCGGTTCAGCGGTGTCCTCCGCCGGTTCCTCGGCCGCGGCGCTCGCGCTCATCTCGCGCAAGAGCTCGTCGAAGATCGGCGTGGACATCACGCTCTGGCTTGCCATCCGGGGACTCCCATCGCTTCCGGGCTCAACGGTTCGGAACCTACCGCCCGCCACCGTCAAGCCAGCCCAACTTGGGCGCACACGTTCGGGGGAAACACCGTGTGCGGCGGTGACAGCTCGGGTAAAGGTCAGTGCTGACAAGATGTTACCGGTGGGTAATACTAGGCGAATGACCGAGAACCTGGTGTCCATGAAAGTCGACGTGGCCGACCACGTTGCGGAGGTGACACTGCTGGGGCCGGGCAAGGGCAACGCCATGGGCCCGGACTTCTGGCGCGAGCTTCCGGACGTGTTCAAGCGGATCGACGCCGACCCCGAGGCCCGGGCCGTCGTGCTCACCGGCGGCGGCGCGCACTTCTCCTATGGCCTCGACCTGCCCGCCATGATGCCCGAGTGGGGCGGGCTGCTCGGCGCCGACTCCCTCGCGGGCCCGCGTACCCGCTTCCTCGACGATATCCGCCGGATGCAGGACGGGATCACCGCGGTCGCCGCGTGCCGCAAGCCGGTGATCGCCGCGGTCAGCGGCTGGTGCATCGGCGGCGGGGTCGACCTGATCACCGCAGCGGACGTCCGGCTGGCAGGCGCGGACGCGAAGTTCAGCGTCCGCGAGGTCAAAGTCGCCATCGTGGCCGACATGGGCAGCCTGCAGCGGCTCGTCGGCATCGTCGGCGAGGGCCACCTGCGCGAACTCGCCCTGACCGGCAAGGACATCGACGCCGAGCGCGCCCTGCGCATCGGCCTGGTCAACGGCGTTTACCCGGACCAGGCGGCCCTGGTCGACGCGGCGCGCGCCATGGCGGCCGAGATCGCCGCGAACCCGCCGCTGGTCGTGCAGGGCACCAAGGACGTGCTCAACCTCGAACGCGAGCGCCGCGTCGCCGACGGGCTGCGCTATGTCTCGACCTGGAACGCCGCGTTCCTGCCCAGCCGCGACCTCGGTGAAGCCGTCGGCGCGTTCCTGGAGCGCAGGCCGCCGAAGTTCAAGGGGGAGTAGCGGCTGATTGGAACCCGCGTCGGTGGGCAATCCCCGGGTTGTACCCGAGTGGAAGGAACCGACATGGCAGTGCTCACCGACCGGAAGGTGGCGTTCCTGGTCGCCCCGGAGGGCATCGAGCAGGTGGAGCTGACCGAGCCGTGGAAGGCGATCCAGGAGGCAGGCGGCACGCCCGAGCTGGTGTCCACCGGTCCGGGGACCGTCCAGGCGTTCAACCACCTCGACAAGGCCGACACCTTCCCCGTGGACAGGACCGCGGCCGACGTCACCGCGGACGACTACGACGCGCTCGTGCTGCCCGGCGGCGTGGCGAACCCGGACTTCCTGCGCTCGGACTCCGACGCGGTCGCCTTCGCCAAGTCCTTCTTCGACACCGGCAAGCCCGTCGCCGCGATCTGCCACGCGCCGTGGACGCTGGTCGAGGCGGGCGTCCTGCGCGGCAGGCGGGTCACCTCGTGGCCGAGCCTGCGGACCGATCTGCGCAACGCGGGCGCGGAGTGGGTGGACGAGCAGGTCGTGGTGGACACCTCGGCGGACGCCCCGCTGGTCACCAGCCGCAAACCCGACGACCTGCCCGCGTTCTGCGCGACGATGGTGGAGACCTTCGCCGCGGAAAAAGTCGCTCCGTAACACCGTTTCGACAGGAGTGTGACAGCCGTGTGGCCCCCGCCGCCGCTGTGTGAACAGTGGTTGTCCACCGGTCAAGATTGGGCCAAAGGGGCTAACGCGACCGGCTTCAAGGCCGACACTGTTGTCGAGAGGGGATCACGAGATGAGCGACGACAACACCTGCCTGAGACCACTGTCCGCCCGGACGCTGCCCCGGCCGCACCTGCTTCCGACCGTGCCGTGCAGCGTGGTGTGGAGCGGCGGACACGCTTTCGTCCTGGAGCACACCGGGGGCGGCGCCCGCTGGGTCGGGCTCGACGCGTTCGGCAGGCCGTGCTCGATGAGCCCGGCCGCCCTCGAGCGCCAGGGCTGGTCGCGGCACCGCGACGACTGAGCCATAACCTTCCCCGCATGGCCGAAGCCGCGCGGGACCTGAGCCCACCACCGGATCGCATTTGGACGATCCCGAATCTGCTCAGCGTCCTGCGCCTCGCGGGCGTGCCGGTGTTCCTCTACCTGCTGCTCGGCCCTCGGGCCGACGGCTGGGCCATCGCCGTGCTGGGGTTCAGCGGGCTCACCGACTGGCTCGACGGCAAGATCGCCCGCTGGCTCAACCAGGCGAGCAGGCTCGGCGCCCTGCTCGACCCGGCCGCCGACCGGCTCTACACACTGGCCACGATCGTGGCGTTCGTGCTGCGCGACATCGTCCCGTGGTGGGTCGCGGCCGTCCTGGTCGGCCGCGACCTGCTGGTCGGCGCGTGCGTCCTGGTGCTGCGCCGCAACGGGTTCGCCCCGCCGGAGGTCACCTACATCGGCAAGGCCGCGACGTTCAACCTCATGTACGCCTTCCCGCTGCTGCTGCTCGCCCAGGGCGGCTCCGCGTTCGCGACCGCGGCGCGGCCGGTGGCCTACGCGTTCGCCCTCTGGGGCGTCCTGCTGTTCCTGTGGTCCGGGCTGCTCTACGTCGTGCAGACGCGGGCGGCCTTGCTGCGGCGGAACCAGGCGACCGCCGTTTAAGCTCTGCCCACCGCATCGGACACGTCCTCGAGAGGCGACCAGGTGATTCCCGAAGAACTCCGCTACACCGACGAACACGAATGGGTGGCGACCAAAACCGACGTCCTGGTGCGCGTCGGGATCACCGACTACGCCCAGCAGCAGTTGGGCGACGTGGTCTTCGTGCAGCTTCCCGAGGTCGGCGAGCGGATCGAGCAGGGCGGCCCGGCCGGGGAGGTCGAGTCGACCAAGAGCGTGTCGGAGATCTTCGCCCCGGTCGGCGGCGAGGTCACGGCCGTGAACGACGCCGTGGTCAACCAGCCGGAGCTGCTCAACGAGGACCCCTACGGCGAGGGCTGGCTGTTCGAGATCACCGTGGACGAGCCGGACGCCGTCGACGCGCTGCTCGACGCGGACGCCTATCAGGCGCTCACCGAGCCGTGAGACGATCTTGGCTCGGCACGCGCGGCCAAGGTGGGACCACCATCCCGGCTCCTGATCGCGCACGGTACGTTGGCACTGTTCAACGCAATTGACCAGCAGGAGGAGAGCTCAGGTGAGCACGAACGACGGGCCCGGCGTCCCGCCGGAGCAGTCTCCGGAGCGGACTTCGGTCTTCCGGGCCGACTTCCTCACCGAGGCTGAGGGCCGCGAGGCGGCTCCGGCCCCGGAGCCCGCGGTCGCGGGAGTCGACGCACTTCCGGCCGGATCGGCCCTGCTGGTGGTCAAGCGTGGCCCCAACGCGGGCTCGCGCTTCCTGCTGGACCGCGACACGACCAGCGCGGGTCGGCACCCCGACAGCGACATTTTCCTCGACGACGTCACCGTCTCCCGGCGGCACGCGGAGTTCCGCCGCGAGGGCGGGGAGTTTGTGGTGATCGACGTGGGCAGCCTCAACGGGACCTACGTCAACCGGGAGCCGGTCGACCAGGCCGTGCTCGCGGGCGGCGACGAGGTGCAGATCGGCAAGTTCCGCCTGGTGTTCCTCACCGGCCCCGGCGCGGGGGCCTAGGGATCACCGTGACGGCGGCCGGGCGGCCCGCGCGTGAGGGACTGAGTATCGGCGCGGTGCTGTCGCACCTGCGGCCGGACTTCCCGGACGTGACCATCTCCAAGATTCGCTTTCTGGAATCGGAGGGGCTGGTCAGCCCGGACCGCACGCCGTCGGGATACCGGCGGTTCACCGAGGCGGATGTGGCGCGGCTGCGCTTCGTGCTCGCGGCGCAGCGCGACCACTACCTGCCGTTGAAGGTGATCAGGGAGCAGTTGGCCCGGGCCGACAGCGGCGCTCCGGCGCCCCGGCTCGCGTCGGTGCCGGAGCCGGTCGCCGCTCCGGAGACCTTCGCGATGGCCGAGCGGGCCGCTGTGCGGCTGTCGCGGGACGAGTTGATGGCCCAGGCGGGCATCGACGCGCCCGCGCTGCTCGGCCTGGAGCAGTACGGCCTGGTCAAGGCCGATGCCGAGGGCCGCTTCCACGCGGACGCCGCGCCCATCGCCCGGACCGTGGCCGCCCTGGCCGAGTACGGCATCGAGCCCCGGCACCTGCGCGCGTTCCGCGCGTCGGCCGACCGCGAGGTCGGTCTGCTGGAACAGGTCGTCGCGCCGATGTATCTGCAACGCGATCCGGCGGCACGCGCCCGCGTCGACGAGATCGCCCACGATCTCGCGGCGTTGTCGGTGACCCTGCACTCGCTGTTGGTGAAAGCGAGCCTGCGCAGGGTGACGGGGAAATAGAATCCGCCCCATCGCGTTGCTCATTGTGATCTGATCAGCGTGGAATAGTCAGGCGTGGGGTCCGGATGGCGGGTAGCGTCGAAGCAGGCGATGAGCGATCCTCGATAGGACGGGACGCCGATGCCCCAGCGAGCGGAGGGAGGCGAGCCCGATGAGCGAGATGCGCGTCGTGGGTGTGCGGGTGGAGTTGCCCGCCAACCAGCCGATCTTGTTGCTGCGTGAGACCGAAGGAGAGCGGTACCTGCCGATCTGGATCGGATCGGTCGAGGCCACCGCGATCGCCCTCGAGCAGCAGGGGGTGCGGCCCGCGCGGCCGCTGACCCACGACCTGCTCAAGGACGTGATCGGCGCACTGGGCCGGGAGCTTGAACAGGTCAGAATCACCGACCTGCGCGAGGGCACCTTCTTCGCCGAACTGGTCTTCGACGGCGATGTGCGGGTCTCCGCGCGCCCCAGTGACTCGGTCGCGCTGGCGCTGCGGATCGGCGTGCCGATCCACGCGGAGGACTCGGTCCTGCAGGAGGCCGGGCTGATCATCCCGGACGAGCAGGAGGACGAGGTCGAGAAGTTCCGGGAGTTCCTGGACTCGGTCTCGCCGGAGGACTTTCGCGGCGCGGACACCTGAGTCACGCCGAGCGCGCCCGGCCGAGCCATCGGCCCGGGTTCGGCGCGCGAGTGCGACGCGCTCCCGCGCGTCGCGTTGACCTCCCCGCGCGCCCGTCTTACCGTCAGGGACGAGCGAATCGCGTCGGTGTGGTTCGGTTGCCGCACACACCGGCCGGTTTGCCCGGCCGACGGTTCCACAGCGGAACGGGCGGTCTCGTTCGCCGGTCATCGGTGGCCGGTCGAGGGGAGGCAGGCGTGTTCGAGGAAAGTCCCGTCGGGGCTGACGCCGGAGAGCAGGGCGAGCTGTTCCCGGACGCCTCACTGCCGGACGAGCTCGTCGGCTACCGGGGGCCCGCCGCGTGCCAGATAGCCGGGATCACTTACCGGCAGCTGGACTACTGGGCCCGCACCGGCTTGGTCGTCCCGACCGTGCGCAGCGCGCACGGCTCCGGATCGCAACGGCTGTACTCGTTCAAGGACGTCCTGGTCCTCAAAGTCGTCAAGCGCCTGCTCGACACGGGCGTGTCGCTGCAGAACATCCGCGTCGCCGTCGAGCACCTGCGCCGCAGGGGCGTGCGCGACCTGGCCAGGATCACGCTGTTCAGCGACGGCACGACGGTTTACGAGTGCACGTCGCCGGAGGAGGTCGTCGACCTGCTCCAAGGCGGCCAGGGGGTGTTCGGCATCGCCGTCAGCGGCGCCATCCGCGAGATCAGCGGGACCATTCACGATTTCCCCGCCGAGCGCGCGGACGGCTTGGAGATCGAGCAGCCGACCGAGGACGAGCTCACCCAGCGCCGCAAGGCCCGCAACGCGGGCTGACGACTAGGTCCGCCCTGGTTCGGGCAGGGTGTACGGGGTCGTCGTGGTGACCTGGGTGAATCCGACGCGTTCAAGGATCGGTCGGCTGGTCGGCAGGGCGTCCACCTGGAGGTAGCGCGCGCCACGAGCCTGGGCGCGGCGCGCGCGGTGGCTTACCAGCGCCCGGTAGACGCCTTTTCCGCGCCACTGGGGAATCGTGCCGCCGCCCCACAGGCCCGCGAAGTCGGTGCCCGGGTAGTACTCGGTGCGGGCCGCGCTTACCGGCGTGCCGTCAGCGGCCACGGCCAGCACGACGTCCATCGATCCGGTCGTGAGCGCGTCGCGCATCCGCGCCCCCAGCCAGGCGAAGTCCCCGCCGAACGACATCTCGTGCACCCGGACAGCGGCGGCGATTCCGTCCTCGTCGGACACCGCGACCAACGTGACGCCCGGGGGCGGCGCGAAGTCGGGCACCGCGGCCGCCTCCGCGACCATCACCGCCTCGTCGGGACCGGGTGCCAAGCCCGCCGCGACCAGCCGCCTCGGGAGGTCGGCGGGACGGTCGTGGTGGTAGTGCTTCCACTCGGCCGGACCGGCACTGGCCCGAAACCAGGCGACCACCTCGGCGATCACCTGGTCGGCGTGGGCGCTGTCCAGGTGATCACTGTCCAGGTGATCGCTGTCCAGGTCGGACCACAGCACCCCGGACCACCCGTGCGGTGTGCCCGCCACGTGCCGGGTCAGCCTGGCGGTGCGGACGACGGTCGTCCGGGCGTCCGCGGGCAGGTCGCGGCGCAGCTGCCGGTCGAGGGCGGCGAGCACGGTTTCCACGTTCAGCGGACTTTGTGTGGTCATGAACGCAGTCCACCGCGTGCCTGGACACGGGGGCAACCGAGATAGACTCGTCAGGTCGTCGCGAAACCCCACGCGGGAGAGTCCGAGCGGTCCACCGGCCGACTCGGCGCCGAAGGAGCAAATCCTCCCCGGAACCTCTCAGGCAAACGGACCGCGTGGTCGAGACGCCTCTGGAAAGCGAGTCTTCCGGCCACCGCCGGGCGACTCCGCCGAAGGTGCAAGTCCGGACAGGCCGGACGAAGCTCTCAGGCGCCTGTTCGCGGGCACGGACAGAGGGGGAGGGCCACGCGGGCGCCGTCGCCCGCCGTCAGGCCCGACCCCGAACGCCGGAGGACCCGCACCGATGACGACTGACCGGATTCCGCTCGCCGCGCTGGAACACGGCACCCCGTTCGCCGACCGGCACGTCGGCCCCCGGCCCGCCGAGCTGGCCCGGATCCTCGACGTCGTCGGCGTCGGGTCGCTGGAGGAACTGGCCCAGCACGCGGTGCCGGACTCCATCCGCGAGAGCGACCTGACCATCGACCTGCCCGATCCGGCCACCGAGGTCGGCGCGCTGGCCGAGCTGCGCGACCTCGCCGGGCGCAACCGGGTCCTGACCCAGATGATCGGCCTGGGCTACTACGGCACCGTGACCCCGCCGGTGATCCGGCGCAACGTGCTGGAGAGCCCCGCCTGGTACACCGCCTACACCCCGTACCAGCCGGAGATCAGCCAGGGCAGGCTGGAGGCGCTGCTCAACTTCCAGACCATGGTCGCCGACCTGACCGGGCTGCCGACGGCCAACGCGTCCATGCTGGACGAGGCGACCGCGGCGGCCGAGGCGATGACCCTGCTGCGCCGCGCGGGCCGGTCGAAGTCGAACCGGTTCGTGGTGGACGCCGACACGTTCCCGCAGACGATCGCGGTCGTCGAGACCCGCGCCGAGCCGCTGGGCATCGAGGTCGTGGTGGCCGACCTGGCCGAGGGGCTGCCGGTGGGCGACTTCTTCGGCGTCCTGCTGTCCTACCCGGGCGCGAGCGGCGCCGTGCGCGACCACGCCGCGCTCGTCACCGAGGCGCACGGGCGCGGCGCCAAGGTCGCCGTGGCCGCGGACCTGCTGGCGCTGACCCTGCTGCGCCCGCCCGGCGAGATCGGCGCGGACGTCGTGGTGGGCACCACCCAGCGCTTCGGCGTGCCGATGGGCTTCGGCGGTCCGCACGCGGGCTACATGGCCGTGACCAAGGGCCTGGAGCGCCAGCTTCCCGGCCGCCTCGTCGGGGTCAGCACCGACGCCGACGGCAAGCTCGCCTACCGGCTCGCGTTGCAGACCCGCGAGCAGCACATCCGCCGCGAGAAGGCCACCTCGAACATCTGCACCGCGCAGGTGCTGCTCGCGGTCGTCGCCTCGATGTACGCGGTCTACCACGGCCCCGAGGGGCTGCGCGCCATCGCGACCCGCGCCCACCGGATGGCCGCCGTCCTGGCGGCCGGGCTGCGCGCGGGCGGCGTCGATGTCGTGCACGGGGAGTTCTTCGACACCGTGCGCGTCAGCGTGCCGGGCCGCGCGGCCGCGATCGCCACGGCCGCCCGCGAGCAGGGCGTCAACGTGCACCTGGTCGACGCCGACCACATCGGCGTCGCCACCGACGAGACCACGACCCGCGACCACCTGCGCGCGGTGTGGACGGCGTTCGGCGTCTCCGACGGCCTCGATCCGGCCGACGCGGTCGACGCGCTCGACGCCGAGACCGCCGACGCCCTCCCCGGCGCGCTGCTGCGCAGGTCGGACTACCTGACGCACCCGGTGTTCGCGACGCACCGCTCCGAGACCGCGCTGCTGCGCTACCTGCGGTCCCTCTCGGACAAGGACGTCGCGCTCGACCGCAGCATGATCCCGCTGGGCTCGTGCACGATGAAGCTCAACGCGACCGCGGAGATGGAGCCCATCACCTGGCCCGCCTTCGCCGACCTGCACCCGTTCGCGCCAGCCGAGGACGCCGAGGGCCTGCTGCGGATCGTCGCCGACCTGGAGACCTGGCTGGCCCGGCTCACCGGCTACGACGCGGTCAGCCTCCAGCCCAACGCGGGCAGCCAGGGCGAGTTCGCGGGCCTGCTCGCGATCCGCGCCTACCACCGCGCCCAGGGCCACGGCGAGCGCGACGTGTGCCTGATCCCGTCGAGCGCGCACGGCACCAACGCCGCGAGCGCGGTCATGGCCGGGATGCGCGTCGCGGTCGTCAAGTGCGACGACTCCGGCAACATCGACATGGACCACCTGCGCGCCACCGTCGCGGAGCACAGCGCCGACCTGGCCGCGATCATGATCACCTACCCGTCCACGCACGGGGTGTACGAGGACACCGTGCGCGAGGTGTGCGCGCTGGTGCACGACGCGGGCGGCCAGGTCTATGTGGACGGCGCGAACCTCAACGCGCTCATCGGGCTCGCCCGCTACGGCCGGTTCGGCGCGGACGTCTCGCACCTGAACCTGCACAAGACCTTCTGCATCCCGCACGGCGGCGGCGGCCCCGGCGTCGGTTCGATCGGCGTGCGCGCGCACCTGGCGCCGTTCCTGCCCAACCATCCGATGCAGCCTGCCGCCGGTCCGGCCACCGGGGTCGGCCCGATCAGCGCCGCGCCCTGGGGCAGCGCGTCGATCCTGCCTATCTCCTGGGCGTATGTGCGGATGATGGGCGCCGACGGCCTGCGCCGCGCGACCCTGACCGCGGTCGCGGCGGCCAACTACGTCGCCCGGCGGCTCGACGAGCACTTCCCGGTCCTCTACACCGGCGCGGGCGGGTTCGTCGCCCACGAGTGCATCCTCGACCTGCGGCCCATCACCAAGGCCACCGGCATCACCGTGGACGACGTGGCCAAGCGGCTGGCCGACTACGGCCTGCACGCGCCCACGATGTCGTTCCCGGTCGCGGGCACGCTGATGGTCGAGCCGACCGAGAGCGAGGACCTGGCCGAGCTCGACCGCTTCTGCGACGCCATGATCGCGATCAAGGGCGAGATCGGGCGGGTCGCGGCGGGGGAGTGGCCGCTGGCGGACAACCCGCTGGCCAACGCCCCGCACACGGCCGCGTCGATCGCGGGGGAGTGGGACCACCCGTACACCCGCGCGGAGGCCGTGTTCCCGGCCGGGCAGGACGCGCGCAAGATCTGGCCCCCGGTGCGCCGCATCGACGGCGCCAAGGGCGACCGCAACCTGGTCTGCTCCTGCCCTCCGATCGACGCGTACAGCGGCTGACCTGGGCGTGCGGTCCCGCCAACGGGGACGGTGAGGGGCCGCGCGCCGTATCGGGAAGAAACCTGGGTACTCCGAGGTTGCCGCACATGACGAATCGATCCAGTGACCGGAGGAATCCGCTTCATGCCGAACGTCCCCAACGTCGCCCTCAACGACGGCACGACCATTCCGCAGATCGGGTTCGGGGTCTGGCAGGTGCCCGACGACGAGGTGACCGCCGCGGTGGCCACCGCGATCGAGGCCGGGTACCGCAGCATCGACACGGCCGCGATCTACGGCAACGAGGCGGGCACCGGCGCGGCCGTCGCCGCGTCCGGCCTGCCGAGGGAAGACCTGTACATCACCACCAAGCTGTGGAACTCCGAGCAGGGCTACGACTCGACCCTGCGCGCGTTCGACGAGAGCCTGGCCAAGCTCAAGCTCGACTACGTGGACCTGTACCTGATCCACTGGGCCGCCCCCGGCCGGGACGCCTACCTGGACACCTGGCGCGCGTTCGAGAAGATCCGCGCCGAGGGCCGCGCCCGCTCCATCGGCGTGTCCAACTTCCACGTGCCGCACCTGGAGCGGCTGCTGGCCGAGACCGGCACCGTGCCGGTGGTCAACCAGATCGAGCTGCACCCCAACCTGCCGCAGGCCGAGCTGCGTGCCTTCCACGCCGCCAACGGCATCGCGACCGAGGCGTGGAGCCCGCTGGCCCAGGGCAACCTGATCGCCGACCCGACGGTCACCGCCCTCGCCGACAAGTACGGCAAGTCGACCGCGCAGGTGCTGCTCCGCTGGCACATCCAGCTCGGCAACGTGGTCATCCCGAAGTCGGTCACCCCGGAGCGCATCCGGGCCAACATCGACATCTTCGACTTCGAGCTGGCTCCAGACGACATGGACGTCCTGGCCGGGCTGGAGAACGGCAAGCGCGTCGGCCCCAACCCGGACACGTTCAACGGCTGAGGCCCGACCGTCTCGGCGAGATCCCGGAACGCACACCGGGATCTCGCCGCGGTCGCGCTTCCCGCGTCAGCTCCGCCGGTAGCCGCGGTGGGCGGCGCAGGGGCCGCCGCCGGTCGCGATCGCGCACGGCTCGCCGTTCTTCTTCGGCGCGCCGCACTGGACCTCATGGTCGTGGACATGGCAGAGGCCCGACGGGCGCGCCGAGACGGCACACCGCCTTCCCTGCCGGGTGGTCGCACGGCACTGTCCACTGTCACCTGCCATGCCGCTGTCACTCGGCTGAGTGAACGACCGGGGCGGTCGAACCGCCTGCCGCTCCGGTGGCGGCTCGATGCCCGCCGTCCGCAGCGCGGCGTGCATCCCCGCTAGGGCGAGCCGGTCGGCGCGCTCGTTCTCGGGGTGGCCGCTGTGGCCCTTCACCCAGTGCCACTCGACCTCGTGCCGGGCCGCGGCCGCGGCCAGGCGCTGCCACAGGTCCACGTTGGCGACCGGCTTCTTCTCGCTGGTGAGCCAGCCGTTCGCCTTCCACTTCGTCACCCAGCCGGTGATGCCGCCGCGGACGTAGGTGCTGTCGGTGTAGACGTCCACCCGCGCCGGGCGGGTGAGCGTCTCCAGCGCCTGGATCGGGGCCATCAGCTCCATCCGGTTGTTGGTGGTCCGCTCCACCTCGCCGCCGCTGAGTTCCCGCTCGTGGCCGCCGTAGCGCAGCACAGCGCCCCAGCCGCCGGGACCGGGGTTGGGCACGCACGCGCCGTCGGTGTAGATCTCCACGACGCCCGGGTTCTCCCCAGCCACAAGCCGTCTCCCTACTCGCCGGTGATGTCCTCGGCCAGCCGCTTGGCCTCCTGCTCGGTGAAGTCGCCCGCGATCTGCACCGTCCCGCCGGTGATCGGCGACATGATCGTCGGCGCCGAGATGAGCTTGTCACCCACGACGATCGCGAGCCGCTCGTCCACGTGCGCGGAGGTCCAGTCGGCGAAGACCCGCGCGCTGTCGGATGGCAGCCGGATGGTCACGACCCACCCGCCGCCGTTCTCCCGCATGTCCTCGGCGACCACGTTCTCCAAGCGGGTGAAGTCGCCGATGGACGGGGCGAGCGTGTAGACCGCGCCGTCCGGGCCGACCAGCACGTCCGGCTTCGGCGCCGTGGAGACGCCCGGCTCGGGCTCGGCCACCGACAGGACCGGGCGTAACTCGACCGCGACCCGGGCCTGGACGGGCCCGCTGCCCAACCCGGGCGCATCGCCGGGCGCGCTGTCGCCACTGGTCTGCCCGGAGCATCCGGCCAGCACGACCAGGAACACCGTGACCAGGGCGCGGGCAAGGGGGTTTCGCTGCATGACGCGATCCTAGGAGGCAGGCGTCCCCGCCAGCAGCGACTCGCACACCCCGATCAGCGCCGCCCGCAGCGGCTCCGCCCGCCGCGCGAACTCCGACTGGGCGCGCACGTACTCCGCCCGCCCCCGCTCGGTCTCGATCGGCACCGGCGCGTACCCCAGGGCGCTGAGGTCGTACGGGCTGGCGCGCATGTCCAGCGCCCGCACGTCCACCGCCAGCGCGAAGCAGTCGGCGACCAGCTCGGACGGCGTGTACGGGTCGAGCTTGTAGGCGTGCTTGAACAGGTCCATGGTCGCGTGCAGACACCCCGGCTGCTCCAGCGCGATCTGCCCCTCCCGGGTGGGCCGCAGCGTGTTCAGCGGCCGCGCGGGCTCGGTGAAGAACCGGAACGCGTCGAAGTGGCTGCACTTGATGGTCTGCGACTCCACCACCGCGTCCGTGCCCGCCTGCCCAAGCCGCAGCGGCCAGTCAGCGTGCCGGATCTCGTCCTCGCTCAGCCGGTAGACCATCGCCCACTCGTGCAGCCCGAAACACCCCAGCCGAGGCGCCCGCGCCGCGGTGGCCGCCAGCAGGTCGCGCACGAACGCCGCCGTGCGCCGCCGCGCCTCGGGCATCCCCGCGACGTCGACGGTCACCCCGTCCTCAGTCTCGGTGTAGGCCTTCCACTTCAGGTACTCGCGCGCGGACGGCCCCGCCAGCGCCACCCCCGCCCCCGGGTGCCACCGCTCCAGGTGCGCGGGCCGGTGGCTGTAGTAGGTGAACAGGAAGTCGAGAACCGGATGCTTCTCCCCCCGCGACCGCCGAGCCTGGTGCGGTCCGGTCCACACCCGCACCCGCCTGCCATGCGCGTCCCGCCGCACATGCCACTCGGCCTCGCCCAGAACCTCAAGCCCCATCGCCGATGTGCGTCCCGTCGCGCACCGTGCCCACGTACTCCTCCACCAGGTCTTCCAGCGCCACCACTCCCAGCACCGTACGGTCAGCCGACACGGCCTTGGCGAGGTGGCTCTGCGCCCGCCGCAACGCGGCCAGCGCCTCATCGAGCCGGGAGTCGGCGGGCAACTCCGGCAGCCCCCGCACCCGCGACCACGGCACCCGGGCCCGGGGGTCCCCGTCAACCTGGTCAAGCACATCCTTGACGTGCACATACCCGTTGAGCGACCCATCAGGCATCCGCACCGGGAACCGCGAGAACCCGGTCTCACCCACCGCGGCCTCGACATCCCCCACGGTAGGCGGATGCGGCACGGTCTTGAGCTTCTTCAACGGCACCACCACCTCGGCAACCGTCCGCTCAGCGGACGAGAGCGTATTGGCCAGCCGCCGGTGCTCGGAGTCGTCGAGCAACCCCTCCCGCCGCGACTCGGCGATCAACGTCGCCAATTCATCCGGCGTGTACGCGCTTTCCAGCTCGTCCTTGGGTGTGACGTGAAACAGCCGCAGCACAGCGGTGGATACGGTGGTGAACAACCCCAACAACGGCCGCACCAACCGGCAAAACGCGAAATGAACCGGAACCAACGCCATCGCCGCTCCCTCGGGCCCCGCGATAGCCAGGTTCTTCGGCACCATCTCCCCAACCACCGTATGCAGCGTCACCACAACCCCGAGCGCGATCGCGAACGCCACCCCATGCACCACAGCGCCCGGCAGACCAAGCCCGCCAAGCGGCTGCTCCAGCAAACTCGCGATCACCGGCTCGGCAAGCGCCCCCAACCCCAGCGAGCACACGGTGATCCCCAGTTGCGCCCCCGCGATCAACAACGGCAGTTGCCGCCCCGCCTCAATCGCGACAACAGCCCGCCCCTTCCCCTCCCGAGCCAACGCCTCCAACCGATCCCGCCGAGCCGTGATAACAGCGAACTCCGCCCCAACAAAGAACGCGT
The DNA here is from genome assembly GCF_900101685.1 of Actinokineospora iranica. Lineage (GTDB taxonomy): Bacteria > Actinomycetota > Actinomycetes > Mycobacteriales > Pseudonocardiaceae > Actinokineospora > Actinokineospora iranica. The sequence goes on along the minus strand of NZ_FMZZ01000001.1, from coordinate 450,975 downwards.
TCCCCAACAACAACAGCACAGTGGCGACCAGAGCAAGGAAATCACTCACCGAGACACCCCCGCCCCGGACACACCAGGTGCCCACTGAGCCCCCACCCATGATCGCAAGTTATCCACAGCCCCGGCGCGCTCTCTTCCCCGCGCTGACCTGCGACGATAGGATGGATCAGGGACGGTCCCCCAGGGAGGGTGGGCTTTGCGGTGGGGGCTGCGGGGCGGCGAGAGGACCGAAACAGGACCTGTCCGCCAGGCCGCGCCACCCCATCGAGCCAACCCCCGAGAGCCAGCCCCCGCAGAAGCCCCCATCGAGCAAACCCCCACCCAAGTCCCCGAAAACCGAGTCCCACAGCTCACCGGACAGCCTCCTGCCAAGCAGGAACCCGAGCAACCCGCAACTCGGCAACCCGATGCCGGTCCATCCGCATGACAGTGACCCGCCACCCATCAACCCGGATCTCGTCATTCACCTCAGGAATCCGCCCCAACTGAGTCAGCACCAGCCCGGCCACCGTCTCGTACTCCCCGTCAGGCATCCGAAAACCGGTGGCCTCGGCAAGCTCATCCCCCCGCAGCAGCCCGGACACCATCCAACTGTCCCGCCCCAACGGCCGCACCGGATTGACCTCACGATCGTGTTCGTCGCGGACGTCCCCCACGATCTCCTCGATCAAGTCCTCCAGCGTGACCAGCCCAGCGGTGCCGCCGTACTCGTCCACCACCACCGCCACCTGTAGCCCTGACCCACGCAGCCGCTCCAGCAGCACGTCCCCGTCCAGCGTCTCCGGCACCGTCGGCACCGGCCGCACCAGCGACGAGACCCGAGTCGTGGCCCGCATCCCGGCGGGTACGTTGAACACCTGTTTCACGTGCACCACCCCGCGCACCTCGTCAAGATCGCCCCCGTGCACGGGGAACCGCGAGTGCCCGCTGGCCCGAGCCAGGGCCACCAGGTCCGCCACGGTCGCGTCCGCGCGCAGCGCCTGCACCTGCACCCTCGGGGTCATCAGGTCCTCGGCCGTGCGGTCGCCGAAGCGCAGTGACCGGCTGAGCAGGTTCGCGGTGCCCTTGTCGAGGGTGCCCAGCGCCTCGCTTGAGCGCACCAGGCTGCCTAGCTCCTGCGGCGAGCGGGCCGAGCGCAGTTCTTCCTGCGGTTCGACGCCCAGCCTGCGCACGGTCCAGTTCGCCGAGCCGTTGAGGGCGTGGATCAGCCAGCGGAACACCCGGGAGAACACCGCCTGGGGCCCGGCCACGGCGCGCGCGGTCGGCAGCGGCCGGGCGATCGCCAGGTTCTTCGGCACCAGTTCGCCGAAGACCATCGACAGCGAGGTGGCCACCAGCAGCGCGATCACCAGCGCGACCACGCCCGCCGCGCCCGAGGGCAGCCCGGTCCAGCCCAGCACGGGCTCGATCAGGTTGGCCAGGGCGGGCTCGGCGATGTAGCCGGTGATCAGGGTGGTGATGGTGATGCCGAGCTGGGCGCCGGAAAGCTGGAACGACAGCGTCCGGTGCGCCCGCTGGATCGCCAGCGCCCGCCGGTCGCCCACCTGCTCGGCGTGGTGGTCGACCTGGCTGCGTTCCAAAGTGGTCAGGGAGAACTCGGCGGCGACGAACAGCGCCGTGCCGAGGGTCAGCGCGATCACGGCCAGCAGGCCGAGAAGGCTGAGCAGGGGACCGGTCACCGAGCACCCCGCTCGGTTTCCGGGCCGATATGGTCGCCGGGACTCTCTCCCGGCCCGCTACTGCGCCCCGGGGACTGCGCCTTGCGCACGGACGGTGTGCTCCTCGAACTCCGGTGGACGTCCTCGAACCGGCCCAGTCTAGAGGGAGCCGAGCTCACCTGGGACCGGATGCGGGGCGTGCCACGCCGCACACCGACCCGGGTGAGCCGTCTGATGTGGGCGGGGGCAAGGAAAGCGCAATCGGACAATGCGGACTAACCGTCGCGGGTGTCCGGTTCGTCCCAGCGGGTCAGGCGGGCGGGGCCCAGTCCGGGTCGCGGCCGAGCAGGGCCACCAGCCGGGTCTGCGGGTCGGCGTCGGCAGGCACCTCCACCTCGTCGGCGAACAACGTGCCGCGCCACAGCGGGATCTGGTCGGTGAACTCGTCGAGCAGGGCGGTGGCCAGGGCGTCGCCGAGGTCGGGGGCCGCGCCTGCCGCCTTGGCCAGGTCCCAGCCGTGGGCGCTGAGGTCGAGGGTCAACTGCCAGCGGTACTCGCTCGCCGGGACGGTGGCGTAGCTCAGGTGCACCGGGCGCTCGTCGGGCACGTCCCGCCAGGCGCGCTGCGCCGCGGCCGACGCCGAGACCCACGCCGCGGCCGGGTCGGGTCCCAGGACGTCGCCGTCGTAGCGGTCGCCGACCTGCTCGACGGTCTCGCCCGCGACGGTGTGCGGCACCCAGAGCTGCTCGGACACCAAGTGGTTGACCAGGTCCCGCGTTGTCCACTTCGGACACGGTGTCGGCGCGTCCCACGCCTGCCCGACCTGGTGCACGGCCCGGTCGAAGACGTCGTGGGCGCGCGTGTAGGCCTCTCGCGGTTCCATGGCCCCAGTCCAGCAAAACCGCGGGCGCGCGGCCACTGGAACACCGGGGTTTCCGGCCGGTGGCGCGAACCCGCTAGTGCGTGCGGCGGTGGCGGCGGACGGTCTCCTCGACCAGGTCCAGCACCGGGTCCATGTCGTCGGCGGGCAGGCCCATGGCCAGGTGCGAGACGAGCCCTTCGAGCACCAGTTCCAGGAATCCGGTCAGGACGTCCACGTCCACGTCGTCGCGCAGGTTCCCGGCCTCGCGCTGGCGCAGCAGCCGCTCGCGGGTGGCGATGGTGAGCTGCTCGGAGCGCTCGGCCCAGCGGGCGCGGAACTCCGGGTCGGTGCGCAGCCTGCGCGAGACCTCCAGCCGCGTGCCCAGCCAGTCGGCCGGGTTCAGCGTCTCCCCGCCGCTGCCCGCCGGGGTCGACAGCAGGTCGCGCATCACCTGGACGAGACCCTGCTCGGCGACCACCTCGGTCATCCGCAGCACGTCGTCCTCGGCCAGGGCGAGAAACAGCGACTCCTTGTCGCGGAAGTGGTGGAAGATCGCCCCCCGGGACAATCCGGTAGCCTCTTCCAACCGGCGCACGGTCGCGCCCTCGTAGCCGTGACGTGCGAAACAAGACCGCGCGCCGTCGAGGATCTGGCGTCTGCGCGCGTCAAGATGGTCCTGGCTTACCCGTGGCACCCGACGATAGTCGCAGCAGGCATCGCGGGAAGCAATCCGTACGTACGTATTGGTTATCACTCCCCCCGGTGGCGGGCGGCCGCCGATTCACTCTGGTGCGGCTGTCGGTACCCGCGTGTAGCGTCGATTCGAGGCCATGAACCGGCATGGGAAGGGGTACTCCGCGGTGACTGCCCTGTTCGAGTCGGAAACGATGGAACCGGACCGCAGACGTTTGCGGGCCAGGGTGGAGGCCGAGGCCTATGTCGCCTCGGTGTGCTTCAAGCACGGCCCGCCGGAACTGCTCGGCGTCGAGTTGGAATGGACCGTCCACCACCGTGACGATCCCCGGCGGCCCCTCGACCCCGACCACATCGCCGCCGCGCTCGGTCCCCACACCCCGCGCACACTGCGCCCAGACAGTCCGCACCTGCCCCTCCCGTCCGGCTCCCCACTCACCCTTGAGCCCGGCGGCCAGGTGGAAATCTCCTCTCTCCCAGCGCCCGCGGTCGGCTCCTTGATCGACGCCGTTGCCACCGACCAGCGCTACCTCACCGACCTGCTGGCCCGCTCCGGGCTCGTCCTGGGCACCCAGGGCATCGACCCGCACCGCGCGCCGCGCCGCGTGCTGGACACCCCGCGCTACGCCGCGATGGAGCGCGCGTTCGCCCCCATCGGCCTGGACGGCATCACGATGATGTGCGCCACCGCCGGGCTCCAGGTGTGCGTCGACGTGGGGGAGCGGGGCGACGTCGTGGCCAGGTGGGCCGCGGTCAACTCGCTCGGCCCGGTTCTGGTGGCGCTGTTCGCCAACTCGCCGCGGCCGGGCTGGGCCTCGCAGCGCACCCGGACGGTCCTGGGCATCGACCCGTCCCGCGCCCGCCCGGTCCCGATCACCGACGATCCGGCGCTGACCTGGGCCAGACACGTGCTCGACACCCCATTGCTGTGCGTGCGAAGACCGCACGGCCCGTGGGACGCCCCCGCCGGGGTCACCTTCGCCGACTGGATCGCCGGGGCGCTGCCCCAGCCGCCCACCCTCGACGACCTCGACTACCACATCTCCACGCTGTTCCCGCCCGTCCGCCCGCACGGCTACTTCGAGGTGCGCTACCTCGACGCCCAGGACGGCATGGACTGGATCACCCCGACCGCACTGCTCGCCGGGCTCATGGCCGAGCCGGGCACGGTCGACGCGGTGGTCGAGGTCTGCGCCCCGGTCGCCGACCGGTGGCTCGACGCGGCGCGCCTCGGCCTCGCCGACGCGCCCATCGCGCTCGCCGCCCGGCGGGTGCTCGACCTGGGGGTCCCGGCCGTGGCACGGCTGGGGCTGCCACCGCAATCGCACGCCGCCGTCACCGACCACCTGACGCGGCTCATCGCGAAGACCACGACGAATGGGAGGAAGTCGTGACCAGCACCGAGGACCGGCTCTTGGGGCCGGAGCAAGTGCGTGCGCGGGTCGCCGAGCAGTTGCGCCGCTCCCGGGAGCGCAGCGACGCGCTCACCGACGCGGTGGACGACGACGACCTGGTCCGCCAGCACTCCAAGCTGATGTCGCCGCTGGTGTGGGACCTGGCGCACATCGGCAACCAGGAGGAGTTGTGGCTGGTGCGCGACGTCGGCGGGCGCGAGCCGGTTCGCGGCGACATCGATGAGCTGTACGACGCGTTCCAGCATCCCCGCGCGAACCGGCCCGCGCTGCCGCTGCTGCCGCCCGCCGAGGCCCGCGCCTACGTGCGCGAGGTCCGGGACAAGGTGTTCGACGTGCTCGACCGCAGCCCGCTGGAGGGCCGCAGGCTGGTCGAGCAGGGCTTCGCGTTCGGCATGATCGTCCAGCACGAGCAGCAGCACGACGAGACCATGCTGGCCACCCACCAGCTTCGGGTCGGCGCGCCGGTGCTGCACGCCCCGGACCCGGCGCCAGCCACCCCGCCCGCGCGGCGCGAGGTGCTGGTCCCCGCCGGGGAGTTCACCATGGGCACCTCCACGGAGCCGTGGGCGCTGGACAACGAGCGGCCCGCTTTCCGCACCCACGTCGACGCGTTCTTCATCGACACGGTGCCGGTCAGCAACGGCGACTACCTGGCGTTCATCGACGCGGGCGGCTACGACGACCCGCGCTGGTGGAGCGCGGCCGGGTGGGCGCACCGGCAGCGGGCGAACCTGGCCGCGCCCCGCTTCTGGTCCCGCGACGGCGACGGCTGGTCGCGGACCCGGTTCGGCGTCGTGGAGCCGGTCCCGCTGGACGAGCCGGTGGTGCACGTGTGCTTCCACGAGGCGGCGGCGTACGCGGCCTGGGCGGGCAAGCGCCTGCCCACCGAGCCGGAGTGGGAGAAGGCCGCCCGGTTCGACCCGGCCACCGGGCGCTCTCGCCGCTACCCCTGGGGCGACGACGACCCCGGGGCGGAGCACGCCAACCTGGGCCAGCGGCACCTGCGGCCCGCCCCGGTCGGCGCCTATCCCAAGGGCGAGTCGCCGCTAGGGGTGCGCCAGCTCATCGGCGACGTCTGGGAGTGGGTCGACTCCGGCTTCCAGCCGTATCCGGGGTTCGCGGCGTTCCCGTACCGGGAGTACTCGGAGGTGTTCTTCGGCGGCGACTACAAGATGCTGCGCGGCGGCTCGTTCGGCACCGACGCCTCGGCCGTGCGCGGCACTTTCCGCAACTGGGACCACCCCATCCGGCGGCAGATCTTCGCCGGGTTCCGCTGCGCGCGGGACGCGACGCCAGCCGAGGTGCGCTGAGGTATGTGCCGCCACTTGGGCTACCTCGGCCCAGCCGTGCCCCTGGCCGGGCTGATCCTCGACCGGCCGCACGCGCTGCTGCGCCAGAGTTGGGCCCCCGCCGACATGCGCGGCGGGGGCGCGGTCAACGCCGACGGCTTCGGCGTCGGCTGGTACACCGACGACGTCTCGCCCCCGGCCCGCTACCGCCGGGCGGTTCCACTGTGGACGGACGCGTCGTTCGCCTCGGTCGCGGCGGCGACGTCGAGCCACGCCGTCCTCGCGGCGGTTCGCTCGGCGACGGTGGGGATGCCGGTCACCGAGACCGCGTGCGCGCCGTTCACCGAGGGGCGGTGGCTGTTCAGCCACAACGGCGTGGTGCGCGGGTGGCCGGAGAGCGTGGCGGGCCTGGCCGCCGAACTGCCCACTGTCGACTTGATGACCCTCGACGCGCCGACCGACAGCGCCCTGCTGTGGGCGCTGGTGCGCCACCGGCTCCGCGCGGGCGCCGCTCCGGCGGACGCGCTGGCCGACGTGGTGCGCGCGGTCGCCGCGGTCGCCCCCGACTCCCGGCTCACCATGCTGCTCACCGACGGAACGACGCTCGCGGCGGTCACCTGGTGGCACTCGCTGAGCGTGCTCGAAGGCGCCGACTTCGTCGTCCTGGCCTCGGAACCGTGGGACGACGATCCACAGTGGACTTCCCTCGGAGACCGCCTCCTGGTCACCGCCACCCTGAACCCGGCCCCGGACGTGCGCGTGCGCGCCCTGCCGCCGGACCCCGACACTCCGAAAAGGACACCGATGACCGACCCCGTGGTGGAAGTGCACCTGCCCGAGGACCACGCGGCCCGCTCCCTGGCCGCCGACGCCAGGGCAGGCCTGTCCGCCTCCCCGAAGACACTGCCGCCCAAGTGGTTCTACGACGCCCGAGGCAGCGACCTCTTCGAGCAGATCACCCGCCTACCCGAGTACTACCCGACCCGCGCCGAACGCGAGATCCTGGCCGCCCGCGCCCCGGAAATCGCCACCGTGACCGGCGCGCACACCCTGGTCGAACTGGGCTCCGGCTCGTCGGAGAAGACCCGGCTGCTGCTGGATGCCTTGCGCGACAACGGGAGCCTGTCCCAGATCGTCGCCCTGGACGTGTCGGAGACGGCTCTGCGCGAGGCTGTTGGGGCGTTGGCGTCGGAATACGCTGATGTTCAGGTCACCGGTGTGGTCGGTGACTTCACCCAGCACCTTGGTCTGCTTCCCGGCGAACCGGCGCGGGTGGTCGCGTTCCTGGGTGGCACTATCGGCAATTTCCTTCCCGAGGAACGCGCTCAATTTCTCGCTGCTACCCGGGAGGTGCTGAAACCGGGGGAGTGGTTGCTGCTGGGGACCGATCTCGTGAAGGACGAGACCACTCTGGTTCAGGCGTACGACGACGCCGCTGGTGTCACCGCTGAGTTCAACCGCAATGTTCTGCATGTTCTCAACCGGGAGCTTGGCGCTGACTTCGATCCCGCTGACTTCGAGCACGTCGCGTGCTGGGACGCTGAGAACGAGTGGATTGAGATGCGGCTGCGAGCCAAGAAGGCGCTTACGGCCACCATCGCGGCTCTGGAGCTTGGTGTTGCCTTCGCTGAGGGCGAAGAGATGCGCACTGAGATCTCCGCCAAGTTCCGCCGGGATGGCGTGAGCGGGGAACTTGCCGCCGCAGGCTTCACGCTCGAACACTGGTGGACTGATGAGGCGGGGCGCTTCGCGCTGTCCTTGTCCCGGGCTGATTGATCGGTTGCGTTCGCGGGGCTGTCTTCGGGGTTTCCGAAGGCGGCCCCGTGGGGGTTGGCTGTGTTGGTTGGCTCGATGGGGTGGAGTGGTTTCTTCGGGGCCCCTACGAAGGAAGATCCCGTCGCGGGAAAGACGGGTGGGAAGCCTTCGGCCCCACGACCACGGCGAGTTCAGGGATCTTCCTTCACCCCCGAAGAAGCCACTTTACCCCATCGAGCACTGGGCGGGCGCGCGCTGGGTTGGCAGGGGGTCGGGTGCGTTGTTCCACATGAAGCGGGGGCCGTCCTGTGCCGGACGGCCCCCGCTTCATGTGTGGTGATGGTGGGTTAGCTGTTGACCATCTTTCGCAGGACGTACTGCATGATGCCGCCGTTGCGGTAGTAGTCGGCTTCGCCGGGGGTGTCGATTCGGACGACCGCGTCGAAGTCCACAGTGGAGCCGTCGGTGCGGGTGGCGGTGACCTTGACCGTGCGGGGGGTGGCGCCCTCGTTGAGGGTGGTGACGCCGGTGAGGTCGAAGGTTTCCGTGCCGTCCAGGCCCAGGGACGACGCCGTCTCGCCCTCGGGGAACTGGAGGGGGAGGACGCCCATGCCGATCAGGTTGGAGCGGTGGATGCGCTCGAAGGACTCCGCGATCACCGCGCGGACACCCAGCAGGGAGGTGCCCTTGGCGGCCCAGTCTCGGGATGAGCCGGAGCCGTATTCCTTGCCCGCCAGGACGACCAGGGGGATGCCTGCGGCGGCGTAGTTCTGGGCGGCGTCGTAGATGAACGCCTGTTCGCCGTTCGCGGTGAAGTCGCGGGTGTAGCCGCCCTGCACGTCGTCCAGGAGGAGGTTGCGCAGGCGGATGTTCGCGAAGGTGCCGCGGATCATCACCTCGTGGTTGCCTCGGCGGGAGCCGTAGGAGTTGAAGTCCTTGCGGTCGACGCCGTGCTCGGTCAGGTACTTGCCCGCGGGGGTGTCCGCCTTGATCGCGCCTGCGGGGGAGATGTGGTCGGTGGTGACCGAGTCGCCGAGCAGGGCCAGCACACGGGCGCCGGTGATGTCGGTGACCGGGGTCGTGGACATCTCCATGCCCTCGAAGTACGGGGGCTTGCGGACGTAGGTGGACTCCGGGTCCCACTCGAAGGTCTTGCCGGTCGGGGTGGGCAGCGACTGCCAGCGCTCGTCACCGGCGAACACGTCCGAGTAGCTGCTCGCGAAGCTCTCCGCGGACAGCGCGGCGGTGATCGTGTCCGAGATCTCCTGCGGGGTGGGCCAGATGTCGGACAGGTGCACCGGCTGCCCGTCGGACCCGATGCCCAGTGGCTCGGTGGTGATGTCGATGTCCATCGACCCGGCCAGCGCGTAAGCGACCACCAGCGGCGGGGACGCCAGGTAGTTCATCTTGATGTCCGGGTTGATCCGGCCCTCGAAGTTGCGGTTGCCCGAGAGCACCGACACCACGGCGAGGTCGGATTCCTGCACCGCGGCGGAGATCTCCTCCTGCAGCGGGCCGGAGTTGCCGATGCACGTGGTGCAGCCGTAGCCGACCAGGTTGAAGCCCAGCTTGTCCAGGTACGGGGTCAGGCCCGCGCGGTCGTAGTAGTCCATGACGACCTTCGACCCGGGCGCCAGGGTGGTCTTCACCCACGGCTTGCGCTCAAGGCCGCGCTCGACGGCCTTCTTCGCCAGCAGCGCCGCGCCGATCATGACCGACGGGTTCGAGGTGTTGGTGCACGAGGTGATCGCGGCGATGGCGACCGCGCCGTGGTCGATCTCGAACTCGGCGCCGTCCACGGTGACCTTGGTCGGCTTGCTCGTGCGGCCCTTGGCTCCCCGGGCGGCCGAGTGGTAGTCGTAGGGGGCGCCGTCACCGTTGCCACCCGCGCTGTAGGTGGGGGAGTCGCTGGCGGGGAAGCTCTCCTCGCTCGACTCGTCCACCGCGGACTTCGGCGCATCGGTGGCGTAGCTGCCCAGCGCCGCGCGGAACGCGCTCTTGGCGTCGGTCAGCTCGATGCGGTCCTGCGGGCGCTTCGGGCCCGCGATGGACGGCACGACGCTGGCCAGGTCGAGCTCCAGGGTCTCGGAGAAGACCGGCTCGACGGACGGGTCGTGCCAGAGCCCCTGCTCCTTGGCGTACGCCTCGACCAGGGCCACCTGCGCGGCAGAGCGGCCGGTGAACTTCAGGTAGTCGATGGTCTCCGCGTCGACCGGGAAGATCGCGGCGGTGGAGCCGAACTCGGGGCTCATGTTGCCGATGGTGGCGCGGTTGGCCAGCGGCACCGCCGACACGCCCGAGCCGTAGAACTCCACGAACTTGCCGACCACGCCCTGCTTGCGCAGCATCTCGGTGATGGTCAGCACCAGGTCGGTCGCGGTGGCGCCCGCGGGCAGCTCGCCGTGCAGCTTGAAGCCGACGACGCGCGGGATCAGCATCGACACCGGCTGGCCGAGCATCGCGGCCTCGGCCTCGATGCCGCCGACGCCCCAGCCGAGCACGCCCAGGCCGTTGACCATGGTGGTGTGCGAGTCGGTGCCGACCAGGGTGTCCGGGTAAGCTTGGCCGTTGCGGGTCATGACGACGCGCGCGAGGTGCTCGATGTTGACCTGGTGCACGATGCCGGTGCCCGGCGGGACGACCTTGAACTCGTCGAAGGCGGTCTGGCCCCAGCGCAGGAACTGGTAGCGCTCCCGGTTGCGCTCGTACTCGAAGTCGACGTTGCGCTCGAAGGCGTCCGGGCGGCCGAAGATGTCGGCGATGACCGAGTGGTCGATGACGAGCTCGGCCGGGGCGAGCGGGTTGACCTTCGCCGGGTCGCCGCCCAGCTGGGTCACCGCCTCGCGCATGGTGGCGAGGTCGACGATGCAGGGCACGCCGGTGAAGTCCTGCATCACCACGCGGCCGGGGGTGAACTGGATCTCCGTCGACGGCTCGGCCGCCGGGTCCCAGCTCGCCAGCGCGCGCACGTGGTCGGCGGTGATGTTCGCGCCGTCCTCGGTGCGGAGCAGGTTCTCCAGCAGGATCTTCAGGCTGTACGGCAGGCGCTCGGAACCCTCCACCGCGTCCAGCCGGAACACCTCGTACGAGGCGTCGCCGACGTTCAGCGTGGCACGGGCGCCGAAGCTGTCCTTACTCGGTGTGGTCACGTCCAACTCCAGTGGCGGCGCATGTCGGTTCGGGTAAGTCAGGTTCTCGCTGTGAGTCTCGCGCACGCCGCTGGGGAGCGCGTCAACGGCCTCACAGTCTAACAGTACGCTTGTCCTGTATAGCCCGACAAGACGCCACGCCGCATCGGAAATGTGATCCACCCCGTACCGGATCGCCCGCCCGCGCCCTGAAAACGCGTGTGTCCCGCCCTCCAGGTGCTCGGAGGGCGGGACACACGTGGGGCTGGTGCGCCTTACTTGGCCATCTTGACCAGGGCCTTCACGTCGGCCGCGTCGAGGCTCTTGAGCGCGGTGACCGCGACGTCGGTGACCGACCGGATGGGGCTGACGTACCACTTGCCGTCGACCTGGGTGGTGACCACGCCGGTGTTGGTCATCATGCCCTTGACCAGGTTGGTCAGCGCCTTCTTCGCGTCCGACTTCATCCGCGAGCCGCCGATCTCCTTGGCGAGGTCGTCGGCGCAGAACTGCTGCCGGTCGCCCTGGAACTCGGCGGCGTAGCACTCGCCGTCCTTGGTGACGCGGACCGTCTCGCCCTCTGCCTCGGCCACGACCTCGGTGAGCAGGACCTTGGTGGCGCCCTCGACGTCCTGGGTCTCGGTCTCCAGCTTGGTGATCTTCACGCCGCTGGGCCGCTCATTGCCGAGCATGTCCACCAGCACCGGGCCGACGTCGTGCAGCACGGCCATCTCGTCCGGCGGCAGCACCTCGATGACCTTGGTCAGGTCGGCGTCCAGCGCGGCGTCGGCGAGCTTGCGGACGGCAGCGCCGGGAGAGTCGGCGCCGTTGGCCGGAATCGACTGCTTCGGCCACTCCAGGTCCTCTTCGGCCAGGGCGTAGTCGGCGATCGTGTAGAACAGGCTCGGGTACCACTCGTCGTCGACCTTGACGGTCGCGATCCGGATCGGGTCGCCGCCGTTCTTCTTGACCTGCTCGGCGATGTCCACCGTCTCGGTCTGCCGCTCGCTGGGCAGGCCGCGCGGGAACGCCAGGTCGACGAACTCCTCGGTCAGCGGGAGCTTGCTCGTGTCCGAGCTGACTGTGACCTTGCCGCCGACCAGTTTGGTGATGGTCAGGTGGTCGTTGACCTTCTCCGCGCCCGCCTCGTCGAACTGAAGGTTCTCGGCCTTGAGCTCGAAGCCCTGGATCTTGTTCGGGTCGACGTCGGACTTGTAGACGTTCAGGTTCTGCAACTCCTTGGTGACCTCGGAGTTCAGCACCGTCATCAGGTCGCGCTCCGCCGGGGCCAGCCCGGTGAGCAGGCCAGCGACGTCGCCCTGGCCGATGGCGTTGACCAGGCTGGTGGCCGCCGCCGTCGGGCTCTCCGCGCCCGCCTGGGTGGAGCCGCGGTTGAGCGCCCACACGGTCACGCCCGCGCCCGCCGCGACGGCCAGCACCGCCACGACCGTGCCGATGATCAGGCCCTTGCGCTTCTTCGACGGCGCCTGCTCGGGCGGCATCGGGTAGCCGTATCCCTGGCCGCCGTATTGCTGCTGCTGGCCGTACTGCTGCTGGCCATAGCCCTGCTGGGCATATTCCGGCTGGGCGTATTCCGGCTGGCCCGGCGCCTGCTGTCCCCACTGCTGGGTGGGCTGCGGGCCGGTCTGCGGGTAGCCCTGCTGGGGCTGGCCCGGCTGCGGCTGAGCCGGGAAGGGGCCGCTACCCGGACCACCTTGCTGCTGATACGGGTCGTTCGGCTGCCACTGGCCGCCAGAACCTGGTGGATAGGTCACGGTTCCCCTCCTGCGATCCTGCTTGCGCTCCTGCGCCCGCTTACGACGATGCCCACGGCCCCCAGCACGACCAGCGCCGATCCGATCAACGTGACGATCGGTCCGGCGCCCGCGATGCCGAGCGGGCTGTTTCCGTCACCACGTTCGACGGTCGCACCACCGGAAACGGTTCCGGTGATTATCGCCGAGAGGACCCCGATCGTTGCGGCGATTCGGCAACAACCCAGGGCGTACGCGACGACACTGAGCGTGATCGCCGGGATGATCCCGAGCCAGGCGTAGAGCAGCAGCTCCAGCACGTCGCCCTCCAGGAAGCCGAGGGTCTTGATCACACCGACGACCTGGAAGCTGTCGCGCAGCACCGCCCCCGAGCGGAACCAGGGCAGGAACATCCCGGCGACCGTCAGCGCGACGCCGAGCACGGCCACCGCTGCGGGCGCCGCGACGCGCAGTCGTGAGCTTCGGGCGGGCACCGGACCATGCTCGCAGCCCCTCACGCAGGGCAGCACAGCGCCCTCGTCCGGGATGGCTAAACGTCCTTTATCGACACTTTCGGGTCGGCTCGCATACGCACAGTGTGCCGTTGGGCGAGTCGCGACACTGGTGCCGGTGTTTCCCTTGTTACGACTGGTAATTGGAGTGTCCTAAGTGGCACGCTCGCACCGTGGGAATTCCTGTGTCGACACGGAGGTGGGCGTCGTGACCGCTCGCGGATGGGCCCGGCTCGCGACCACGCTGGCCCTGGTCTGCGCGCTGGCGACCACCGGCGTCCCGGGCGTCGTGGCCGTCCCGCCACCACCGCCCAACCCCAGCGACGCCGAACTGGACGCGGGCCGCGCGGCCGCCAAGACCAAGGCGGGCGAGGTCGGCAGGCTGACCAGCAGGCTCGCCGAGGCCGAGGCCCGGCTGCTGCGGCTGCAGGCCGAGGTCGAGGCCGCGATGGAGGACGCCAACAAGGCGCTGGTGGACTTCGAGACCGCCCGCGCCGCCGCCGACGCGGCCAAGGCCGATGCCGACGCCGCCCACCGCGAAGCCGACGCCGCGGGCCAGACCATCGAGGAAGTCCGCGGGCAGCTCGACGAGTTCGCCGCGGGCAGCTACAAGCAGGGCACCACGGTCGGCTCCGTGTCCGCCTATATCGGGGCCAAGAGCCCGGAAGACCTGCTCGCCCGCGCGCAGCTGCTCAACGCCGTCAGCGGCAGCGAACTCGACGCCCTCGCGGCCATGGAGCGCGCCCGCACCGAGAAGGCCAACAAGGACTCCCGCGCCCGCGCCGCCCTCACCGAGGCCACCGAGCGCCAAGCCGAGGCCGAAGCGGCCAAGCGCGCCGCCGACGCGGCCACCGCAGCCGCGCACCGGGCCCGCCAAGGCCAGGTCGAGCAGACCCACGCCCTGGAGAGCACCCGCGCGGACTACGAGCGCCAGCTTGCCGCCGCCCAAGCCGCTGTCGGCGGCCTGGAGAACCAGCGGGAGCGCTACCAGCAGTGGCTCGCCGCCAAGCAGCGCGAGGACGAGCAGAACGCGCTGCTCGCCGCCCAGAACAGCGCCGCCAACTCCGCTCCGGCCGGGGCCGCTTCTGCCCCGCCGGGCGCCCGCCCCCCGAACTCGCGCCCCGGCAACCGCGCCCAGGTCGTGATCAACCGGGCGCTGTCCCAACTGGGCGTCCCCTACGCCTGGGGCGGCGGCAACGCCAACGGTCCCACCCGAGGCATCCGCGACGGCGGCATAGCCGACACCTTCGGCGACTTCGCCAAGGTCGGCTTCGACTGCTCCGGCCTGATGATCTACGCCTTCGCGGGCGTCGGCGTCCGCCTCCCGCACTACAGCGGCTACCAGTCCGCCGCGGGCCGCCGCGTTCCCCTGAACCAGATGGCCCCCGGCGACATGCTGTTCTGGTCCACCGGCGGCCGCATCCACCACGTCGCCCTCTACATCGGCAACGGCCAGATGGTCGAGGCCCCCTACTCCGGCTCCCGCGTCCGCATCGCCCCCGTCCGCTACGGCGGCATCGTCCCCCAGGTGACCCGAGTGCTCTGAGACCTGCCACCGCTCTTGGCCCGGATCTCATCGCGGTCGGCCTGTTTGGCCGTCTGCCGGACATCGACCACGTTCTGAACCGGCGCCAAGGTCTGGCCGGGATCAGGCGATAAGCAGGTGAAGGCCAAGCTCCGCGGTGTCAAGATCGGCGAGGTCGCGGTTGCGTTCTGCCCACTGTCCTGAGGCAAGGTCGGCACGGAGGCCGCGCACTACCCTCTGCTCGATATCCGGCCCGACTCTGGCCCAGATCGACAGCCCGCGACGGACGTTCTCATCCAAGTACGCCTCGGGCCTGCGCCAGTAGGCCTCCAAGAAGCCGTCGGCGCAGTCCCAGGGGATGGGCACCGGCTCCAGACGGGCTCCGATCGCGCAGGCCAACTCGGTCAGCGAAGGCCTGCGGACAAGGAGGTCCGCGACTTCGGGCAGATAGTCGCGAGTAAGCCAGAATCGCCGATGCCATCCGGTGTCAGTGGTGTCGTGCGTGAACACCACCACGCTGCGGGCCACGCGCCGCATCTCGCGCAAGCCCACGATCGGGTCCTGCCAGTGATGAATGGTGGAAATAGCCATCGCCGCGTCGAAGGACTGGTCATCGAACGGCAGGCTCTCGGCAGATCCGACCAGGCACGGCGCCGCGTCCGGGAGGCGCTGCGAGCGCATGAGCGCCGACGGCTCCACCGCAAGGACGTGGCGATCGGCGGGCTCGTACGAGCCGGTGCCTGCCCCCACATTCAAAACCGTCCGCGCATCGCCGAGAGCGGCCCAGATTCGCGCGGCGATCCGCGGCTCGGTGCGCCGCGTCGTGGTGTAAGTGGCTCCGATGGTGTCGTACAACCGCGTGCTGGACATGTCGCTGCCTCCCGTTGATCCGGTGTCATCTCGCCAAGTCCAGGATGCCGAATCGCTGGTCGCGCCAGATCTTGTGCGAGCGCTTTTCGGGGTATCCGGTGACTGTGGGAGCGGTGTCGTAGACGCGGGTGGCTTGTCCGCGCGGTCTGTAGCGCGCCCAGCCGGGGTTTCCCGTCGCGGCGAAGGACAGGTGTTCGGACCGCATCAGCGCGGACAGCCGCGAGGCCTGAGCCATGGCGGCCGGGCCCGCTTCTGTGAGTCCGGTGTCGATGTGGGCGGTGCCGAACACGAGCAGGGTGTCCAGGGCGTGGGAGGCGCCCGCTGGCCCGAATCCCCACCGGAGCTCGGAGAACCACACCCGCGCCCCGCCCGCGTGCGCTGCCTCGGCGACGTGGAGGGTGGGCATCCGGAACAGCCAGTCCGACAGAGCCGTCTCCCGCAGCTTCCGGGGAGGAAGGGACGGGTAGGCGGTCCGATAACGGCGTGCGCCCGGGGTCGGTGTCAGCCCGTCGACGAGTACGTCGACCTCGGCGTCGCCGATGTCGTCTAGCCGGTTGGCGAGCAGGCTGAACTCGTCGCGGGTGTGGCCGATGAGCAGGTCGACGTCGCGGGCCGCGCCATCGCCGAGACCGGCCCAGGGGGCCACGGGCAGGATGTCGCCGTCCACGACCGGGGAGAAGGGCGTGGGCGTGTGCGCGACGGCGCCCCACCGGCGGGCGCTCCGTGGGAGTCGGGCGGTCACCGTCGAGGCGGCTTGGACGAGATCATCAGGCGGTGTTTCGGCGAGGTCGCCGATTCGTGGTGGGCGGCCGAGTTCGGCACTGATCTCGGTAGCGATATCGGTGGCGAGAGCGGGAGAGAAATAGGTCCCCGGGATGCTCTGCAAGATGGCGCGGCGGAAGAGCCCGGTCGCCGCGGGCATCACCAGCAGGGCGGCTATCGAGCCCGCTCCGGCGGACTCGCCGAAAACGGTGACGTTCGCGGGGTCGCCGCCGAAGGCGGTGATGTTGTCCCGGACCCAGCGCAGCGCGGCGACCTGGTCGAGCAGCCCGCGGTTGTCGGGTGCGCCGTGGACGCGGGCGAAGCCCTCGAACCCGCTTCGATAGTGGGCACTGACCACGACCACGCCCGCCCTGGCCAGGGTCGCGCCGTCGAAGTGCGGATTGGCCGTGTCGCAGTGCAGGTATTTGCCGCCGCTGATCCACACGACGACCGGAAGCCCGGTTCGGCCGGGAGAAGGAGTCCAGACGGCGAGGTTCAGCCAGTCATCACCCGCGGTCGGGCGACCGGGCTGTGGTGGTGGCGGGCCGAACTCGGCGACCTCGCGGACACCGTCCCACGGAACGGGAGGGCAAGGGGCGGCGAACCGACGCGGCCCGACCGGTGGCGCGGCGAAGGGCACACCGCGGAACACGGCTACCCCGTCTTCCCAGGCGCCTCGGACTGTTCCGGCGGAGGTGTGCACCTGACTGGTCATGATCCACACCTTCGCATCGGCCGGGTGGACCCGACAACGCAGGTGCGGCGGGGCGAAGACAGCGATCAGAGAATGTCCCTGGCTGAAGCGGGAATCGAAGCGCTCCGGACATCGTCGGGTTTCGCGGACAGCTTCCACAGGCCAGCGTCCTGCTCGGGGCGATCGCGTAGTCGCGGACGCCTGCGGGCCGGAGCCCGGCGATGTCGCAGTCTTCGCGGTAGGCCCCGCCATGCCCGTCATTCCGGGTGAGGTCCCCGCCCGCACCTGGGTCGCCGCGCCCTGCTCTACGTCTTGATGCCGCCGAGGATGTTGCCTGCCTCGTCACGTTCGCCACGAGGCTGCCTACCGACGGTCGGAGCGGTCGCGGGATGTGTCTCCCCGCGGTGAGTTATCCCGGTGTCTGGGTGAGGTCGTCCGCCCCCGCGGGGCACACGCCCGCGGCCAGCCATCTCTCCCGCAGGTCCGCCGGAATGGTCAGCGCGGTCGACTGGCCGTTGGTGAGGGTGCGGACGCTGCCGCCGAGCAGGATGCTGCCCGCCTTGTCCAGGATTACCCGGGCGACCCGGTTGTTATCCTCCGAGCGCTCCAGGAACCGCACGATCCGGGTTCCCGCGCGCACCGCCCGGCCCCAGGCAAGGGAATGCGGCACGCCGAGCGAGTCCGCGACCTCCGGATTCACGACTTGGCGGACCATGGCGGCTGCCACGCCGTCGAAGGCCTTGCCCGGAATCATCTTCTCGTACAGGTCGAGCAGTTCCCTGGTGAGTTCGATCCCTTCGGACGAGCCCGCGTAAGTGGTCTCGACCAAGTCGGTGCTGATCCGCTGGGCCTCGGCCAGCGTCTCGGGCATGATCTCGGCGGGAATGCCGAGCATCGCGCCGGTCACCCGCCACACGTAGTAGTAGTTCTCGGCTTCCCGGTCCGTCACCGAGATACCCATTCTGCGCATTCCCTCGATCACCTGGACCGAGAAGATGAGCAGCGCGGCCAGCATGTCCAACTGGCAGATCGGCACGCCGTCCGCCTCGTCGTCCCACTGGGCCGACTCATCGATGAAATAGCGGACGGCGGCGTGGATCAGCCGCGTCTTCTGAATGGTGGGCACGAACGCCCCGCCGGAGCCGAACGGGTCGCGGCCCATCATGTTCAACACGAACTGCGAGGTCTCCGACAGCCGTCGGTGCGGCTGGTGCAGCCCGTGGGTCAGGGCCAGCACCCGCGACGACCTCGGCTGGGCGTAGCAGTTCACCATCGCGCCGTACGACAGCACCGAGGCCACGTGCACCCCGTCGTCCACGAAGAACTCGTACGCTTCGGCGATCCGGTCGAGATCGGCCCACGCAGGCGGGGCGTCGGTGGCGACGAGATAGGAGCGCACCGATTCGGGCAGGTTCTCCGGAATGGGTTGGTCGTTGTCGCGGAAATGGGCCAGGACGTCGTTCACGGCGCCGATCCGGCCGGAGGCGACCAGATCGGAGATCACCGCGTCGGCGAGCGGGTCCCCGACGAACTTCAGCGCCTCCAGCGCGTGGATGTCGTACATGTCATCGCCGCCCTTCCGCTGTCCCGTCGGGGACATTCCCTCCGGACGTGTCAGTCCAGCGTGTTTCGCGGCGGCGCACCACTCCGCGATCGGGTGATGAAGGAGCGGCCCGGTTCACCGTTCAGTGACGTGGCGAGACCGCGCGGGCGGTGAAAATCGGCGATCGGGGTAGACGCGCCATCTGGAACGTGGGGAAGCTGGGTCAAGGACGTGCCCCGCGCCGCCCCGGACACTGGGGGAGGCGGTGCCGGACGCCTGCGAGAGGGAGCACCCATGCCATCCACGCCGAACCCGGGTCCCGAGCTGATCAGCGACGAGGACCTGCGGAAGCTCACCGTCACCGAACTGACCCCGCACAACGCCACCATCACCCTGGTCGACTACGACCCGCGCTGGCCGGAGCTGTTCGCCCGGGAGGCCGACCGGATCACCGCCGCGCTGGGGCAGGCCGCGCTGCGCGTCGAGCACGTCGGGTCGACCTCGGTGCCGGGGCTGGTCGCCAAGCCGATCATCGACATCCTACTGGTCGTGCCCGACTCCGGCGACGAGTCCGGGTATGTGCCCGTGCTGGCGGAGGCCGGGTACGTGCTGCGCATCCGCGAGCCGGACTGGTTCGAGCACCGCTTGCTCAAAGGCCCCGACACCGACGTCAACCTGCACGTGTTCAGCGACGGCGCGGCCGAGATCGCCCGAATGGTGCGCTTCCGCGACTGGCTGCGGACCAACCCCGCCGACCGCGACCGCTACGCCCGCCGCAAACGGGAACTGGCCAAGAACACCTGGCGGCACGTGCAGCACTACGCCGACGCGAAGACCGCCGTGGTCACCGAGATCATGCGCCGGGCGGACGCTGCGGCGGAGTAAATCGCAGGCGGCGAGCGAGTGGAACGCCCTATCGTCGCTGCCGTGCTGGAACTCGGAAGCCGGGAGCGCAGGCAACCCGCCCCCACCCACGTCGTGTGGGAGTCGTTGACCGAGCCGCGCAGGCCATCGGCGCGCCCGTGGCTCGACCTGCTTCCCGATGAAACCGAACCGAACGTCCTCGACAGCGCCCACCCGCACCTGGTCGTGTGGTCGTCGCTGTGGCCAGACCGCCCGGACGACCGCATCCGCTTCGACCTGCGCCCCGTCGGCCAGGATTGCGGCCTGCGCTGGACCCTCACGACCACCGGCGAGCCGCCGAGCACCAGCAGGCTCGGACACCTGCGGTACCGCCTGAACCTGCTGGTCAACGACCGTCTGCGGCGGTCTTACGGGCAGTAGACGCTTGCGTGTGGTCCCGGGGTGGCCCTTCTGTCGAAGGTCCGTCGGAGGCGGGCCGGGGGCAGTTGCGGTTGACCGGGTGCCGGTGGGGTGGTCCGGGCGGCGATCAGGTGTCTAGTCGGGCAGGAGCGGCACCGACACGCCCGGGTCGTGGCCGAGCAGGGCTGCGCGGGTGACCGCTGCCGAGCCGAAGCGCTCGCGCAGGGTGTCCAGGGTCGCGTCGAGGTCGCCTGACGCGCGGCTGGGGAGCCGCTGCTGCATGTGGTGACGCGGTGTGCGGTTCGGGGAATGCGGCGGGTGCTGTTCTGGCTGGCGCTGCTGCCGACCCGGGGACTTTGGAGATCGCTGTCGCGGACGTTGCTGATCGACGGGTTGGCGTTGCTGAGATCCCGGCTGGGCGTCGAACTGGCCGACGAGGCCATCGCTCGTCCTCTACAAACTGGCAGGCTTGCTCTAGCGAAAGTCCGCCTTATGGCCCCGCGCGCGAGAATGGCGAACCGATGACCGACTCCCGTTTCTGGGACGCCCAAGCCGCCACGTTCGACGCCGAACCCGACCATGGCCTGCTCGACGCGGAAGTCCGCGCGGCGTGGGCCGAGGTGCTGCTGCCCGCGTTGCCACCCGCGCCCGCGCGGATCGCCGACCTGGGTTGCGGCACCGGAAGTGTGGCGCTGCTGTTCGCCGAGGCGGGTCACGACGTGTCCGGTGTGGACTATTCGGCGCGCATGATCGATGCGGCGATGGCGAAAACCGGCGCGGTCGCGTTCCACCAGGGCGACGCGGCCGACCCGCCGCTGCCATCGTCCACTTTCGACGTCGTGTTCGCCCGGCACGTGCTGTGGGCGCTGTCCGATCCGGACCGGGCGCTGGCCAGGTGGTGCGACCTCCTGCGGCCGGGGGGACGGCTCGTGCTCGTGGAAGGCCGGTGGCACACCGGGGCCGGGATCTCGGCCGCGGACTGCCGCGCTCTGGCTCTCCGGCACCGGAAACACGTGACGGTCCGGCAGTTGGACGATCCCCGGCTGTGGGGGAAGCCCATCTCCGACGAACGGTATCTGCTCGTCGGCCGTAGGCTCGCCGCATGACTGCATGGGCGGCGATCTTGCTCGCGGGCGGGCGTGGGGCCCGGCTCGGTGGGGCGGACAAGCCGGGACTGGTGATCGGTGGGCGCACCCTGCTGGACCGGGCCATCGCCGCCGTCGACGGGGCTGCGGCGGTGGTCGTGGTCGGTCCCCGGCGGCCGACCGCCGCGCCCGTGCGGTGGACGCGGGAGCGGGTGCCCGGCTCCGGGCCGGTCGCCGCGCTCGCCGCCGGGCTGGACGCGGTCGACGAGGTCGGACTGCCCGATGACGCGGTCGTCGTGGTGCTCGCCGCCGACCTGCCCTCGGTGTCCGCGGCGACCGTCGGGCGGCTCAGGGCGGCGGTCGCGAAGTCCGGCGCCGTCCTGATCGACGACGACGGCCGCGACCAGTGGCTGCTCAGCGCGTGGCGCCGGGACGCGCTGCGCGCGGTCCTTCCGGAGCACCCGGAAAACGCGGCGCTGGGCCAGGTGCTGTGCCTGCTTGGGCCTGCCCGGGTGGCCGACACCGACGGCTCTTCCGCCGACATCGACACGCCCGCCGATCTCGACGCGCACTCAAGTTCACAGGGCTCACACCGTCTCTGAGGTTGTCTATACCCCGGTGGATTGACCTTTTGATGAGGAGGATGCCGGTGACCGAGCCTGGGCAGGCCGAACTCGCGAGCGAGACGCCAACGACCACTCCGGCGCGGGACGCGCAGCTGCTCGAACGCACCGTGTTCGAGGTCAAGCGGGTGATCGTCGGGCAGGACCGCCTGGTCGAGCGGATGCTGGTCGGGCTGCTGGCTAAGGGGCACCTGCTGCTGGAGGGCGTGCCCGGCGTGGCGAAGACCCTCGCGGTGGAGACCTTCGCGCGGGTCGTCGGCGGATCGTTCTCCCGCGTGCAGTTCACCCCCGACCTGGTGCCTGCCGACATCCTCGGCACCCGCATCTACCGGCAGGGCAGCGAGCGCTTCGACGTCGAACTCGGCCCGGTGGTGGCCAACTTCGTGCTCGCGGACGAGATCAACCGCGCGCCCGCGAAGGTGCAGTCGGCGATGCTGGAGGTCATGGCCGAGCGGCACGTGTCGATCGGCGGGCAGACCTTCCCGATGCCCGACCCGTTCCTGGTGCTCGCCACGCAGAACCCGATCGAGAACGAGGGCGTCTACCCGCTGCCGGAAGCGCAGCGCGACCGGTTCCTGTTCAAGATCATCGTCGAGTACCCGACGGTGGAGGAGGAACGGGAGATCGTCTACCGGATGGGCGTCACCCCGCCGGAGCCGAGCCAGGTCCTCACCCCGGAAGAGCTCAAGCGCCTGCAGGGCGTCGCGTCGACGGTCTTCGTCCACCACGCCCTGGTCGACTACACCGTCCGGCTCGTGCTGGCCACCCGCACGCCTGCCGAGCACGGCCTCTCCGACGTCGCGGGCTGGATCGCCTACGGCGCCTCGCCGCGCGCCAGCCTCGGCATCGTCGCCGCGTCCCGCGCGCTCGCGCTGGTCCGCGGCCGCGACTACGTGCTGCCCCAGGACGTGGTCGACGTCGTCCCCGACGTCCTGCGCCACCGGCTCGTGCTCTCCTACGACGCGCTCGCCGACGGCGTGCCCATCGACCACATGATCTCCCGGGTGCTGCAGACCGTGCCGCTGCCGCAGGTCTCCGCGCGCCCGCAGGCCGCCGCGGGCCACGCGGCCCCCGCCGGGGTGAGCGGCAGGCCGTGAGCAGGCACAAGGCCGCCGAGGGCGAGCGCCCGAACTGGGCGCCGCCCGTGCTGCGCGGCGACCGGATGGAAGCGGGGCTGCGGCTGCTGGAGATCGACGTCCGGCGCAGGCTCGACGGCCTGTTGCAGGGCAACCACCTCGGCCTGGTCCCCGGGCCCGGCTCCGAGCCCGGCGAGGCGCGCCCGTACCAGCCCGGCGACGACGTGCGCCGGATGGACTGGGCCGTCACCGCGCGCACCACGGTCCCGCACATCCGCGAGACCGTCGCCGACCGGGAGCTGGAGACCTGGGTCGTGGTCGACCTGTCCGCGAGCCTGGACTTCGGCACCGCGGCCTGCGAGAAACGCGACCTGGCCGTCGCCGCTGTCGCCGCGATCGCGCACCTCACCCGGGGCGGCGGAAACCGGATCGGCGCGCTGATCGCCAACGGCGAGAAGATGATCCGCATCCCGGCCCGCGGCGGGCTCGCGCACGCGCGCGGCCTCGTCCGCAAGGTCGCCGAGACCCCGCGCGCCAGCGAGGGCGTGCGGGGCGACCTGGCGAACGCGGTCGAGCAGCTGCGCAGGCCGCCCCGCAGGCGCGGGCTGGCCGTGGTGGTCTCCGACTTCCTCGGCGAGACCGAGTGGCAGCGCCCGCTGCGCGCGCTGTCGCTGCGCCACGAGCTGATCGCCGTCGAGGTCGTCGACCCGCGTGACATCGACCTGCCCGACGTCGGCACCGTCGTCCTGGCCGACCCGGAGACCGGCAGGCAGCGCGAGGTGACCGCGTCGCCGCTGCTGCGCAAGGAGTTCCACGCGGCGGCCGCCGAGCACCGCGCCGAGGTCGCCAGCGGCATCCGGCGGGCGGGCAGCGGACACCTGGTCCTGCGCACCGACTCGGACTGGATCGCCGACATGGTGCGCTTCGTCGTCGCCCGCAAGCGCCGCTGGTCGGGGGGAGCGGCATGAGCTTCCGGAACTTCGCCGCGCCGTGGTGGTTCCTGCTGCTGATCGCGGTCGCCGCGCTGGCGGCGGGCTATCTGCTGGCCCAGCGCGCGCGGCGCAAGCGGACCCTGCGGTTCACCAACCTGGAACTGCTGGAAAAGGTCGCCCCGAAGCGCCAGACCTGGCTGCGGCACCTGCCCGCGGTGGTCATGGTGCTGGGCCTGCTGCTGCTGACCACCGCCATGGCGGGCCCGACAGCCGAGCAGAAGGTGCCCCGCAACCGCGCCACGGTCATCCTGGTCATCGACGTCTCCCTGTCGATGGAAGCCACCGACGTCGAGCCCACCCGGCTCAAGGCGGCCCAGGTCGCGGCGAAGTCCTTCGCCGAGGGGCTCACCCCGGGAGTGAACCTCGGCCTGATCACCTTCGCGGGCACCGCCACCGTCCTGGTCGCCCCCACCACCGACCGCGAGGGCGTGGGCAAGGCCATCGACAACCTCAAACTGGCCCAGTCCACCGCCACCGGCGAGGCCATCTTCGCCGCCTTGCAGTCGATCGAGGGCTTCTCCCAGGTGGTCGGCGGCCCGGAAGGCCCGCCCCCGGCCCGCATCGTGCTGATGTCGGACGGCAAGCAGACCATCCCCACCGAACAAGAGGACGACCCCAGAGGCTCCTTCACCGCGGCCAAGGCGGCGGCGGACAAGAAGGTCCCCATCACCACGATCTCGTTCGGCACCGCCGACGGCACCGTCGAGATCGAGGGCCGAGTCCAGTCGGTCGCCGTCGACGACGACGCCATGGAGGAAATCGCCGACCTCTCCGGCGGCGAGTTCCACAAGGCCGCCACCGCGGGCGAACTACGCCGGGTCTACGACACCCTGGGCGAGCAGATCGGCTACGAGATCAAGGAAACCGACGCCAGCAGACCCTGGCTGATGCTCGGCACCCTGGCGGTCTTCCTGGCGGGCGCGGCCTCCCTGACCGTCGGCCAACGCCTGCCGTAGCCGCCGCGGCGGCGGCCGACGTCCCGGCGGAAGCGGACGCCATCGTGCTACGGCCCAGTAGCAGGGGCAGCTAAGGGGGATGTCAGCGCAGACCGATAGCCTCGTCGCCGACGGCTTGGCGGGTAGATGGGACGGCGAATGGGACGGTCGGTACTGGTCACTGGCGGCAACCGGGGTATCGGGTTGGCCATCGCGCGGGCGTTCTCGGCGCAGGGGGACAAGGTGGCCGTCACCCACCGGGGAACCGCGGCGCCGGAGGGGTTGTTCGGGGTGCGGTGCGATGTCACCGACTCGGCTGCGGTGGACGCGGCGTTCACCGAGGTGGAGAACGCGCACGGGCCGGTGGAGGTCCTGGTGGCCAACGCCGGGATCACCGACGACACGCTGCTCATGCGGATGGACGAGGAGCAGTTCACCCGGGTGCTCGACGCGAACCTGACCGGGGCGTGGCGGGTCACCAAGCGGGCGACCCGCAACATGCTCAAGGCCCGCTTCGGCCGCATCGTCTACATTTCCTCCGTGGTGGGCCTGCTCGGCTCGCCCGGGCAGGTCAACTACGCGGCCAGCAAGGCCGGGCTGGTCGGCATGGCCCGGTCCATCGCCAGGGAACTCGGCTCGCGCGCCATCACCGCCAACGTGGTGGCGCCCGGGTTCGTGGCCACCGACATGACCGAATCCCTCACCGAGGACCGCAAGAAGCAGATCCTCGCCTCGGTCCCGGCAGGCCGCTACGCCACCCCGGAGGAGGTCGCCGCCGCGGTGACCTTCCTGGCCTCCGACAGCGCGGCCTACATCACCGGCGCGATCATCCCGGTCGACGGCGGTCTCGGCATGGGCCACTAGCAACACCACTCACCAACCACACGGAGGACACCCCAGCGATGACCGGACTGCTCGAAGGCAAGCGCCTGCTGATCACCGGCGTGATCACCGACTCGTCCATCGCCTTCCACGTCGCCAAGGCAGCGCAGGAGCAGGGCGCGCAGGTCGTGCTGACCGGCTTCGGGCGGCTGAGCCTGGTCGAGCGGATCGCCAAGCGGCTGCCCGAGCCCGCGCCGGTCATCGAACTCGACGTGCAGAACGACGAGCACCTGGCCACCCTCGCCGACCGCGTGCGCGAGCACGTCGACGGGCTCGACGGCGTCGTCCACGCGATCGGGTTCGCCCCGCAGTCCTGCCTGGGCGCGCCGTTCCTCGACGCGCCGTGGAAGGACGTCGCCGTGGCGCTGGAGGTGTCGGCGTACTCGCTGAAGTCGCTGGCCACCGCGACGCTGCCGCTGCTGTCGCCGGGAAGCTCGATCGTCGGCCTCGACTTCGACGCCCGGGTCGCGTGGCCCGCCTACAACTGGATGGGCGTGGCGAAGGCGGCCTTCGAGTCGACCAACCGCTACCTCGCCCGCGAGCTTGGCCCGAAGGGCGTGCGGGTCAACCTGGTCGCCGCTGGTCCGGTGCGCACCATGGCCGCGAAGTCGATCCCCGGGTTCGCCCAGCTCGAAGAGGCCTGGGGCGAGCGCGCGCCGCTCGGCTGGGACGTCAACGACGCCACCCCGGTCGCCAAGTCCGTCTGCGCGCTGCTGTCCGACTGGCTGCCCGCGACCACCGGGTCGATGGTCTGGGTCGACGGCGGCGTGCACGCCCTCGGAATGTGAGTTAGATCAGCGGTATGACCGATGCGTTGCTGTGGCTGTCCTTCGGCGGCCCCGAGTCCCCTGCCGACGTCCGGCCGTTCCTGGAGAACGTCACCCGGGGACGCGGGGTCCCGCCGGAGCGGCTGGACGAGGTGGAGAAGCACTACCAGCACTTCGGTGGCGTCTCCCCGATCAACCGGCTCAACCGGGAGGCCATCGACGCGGTGCGGGCCGAGTTGGCCCGCCAGGGGATGGACCTGCCGGTGTACTTCGGCAACCGCAACTGGCACCCGATGGCCGAGGACACCGTGGCCACGATGGCCGCCGACGGCGTCCGCAGGGCGCTGGTGTTCCCGACGAGCGCCTACGGCGGGTACTCGGCGTGCAGGCAGTACCACGAGGACATCGTCCGGGCCCGCGCCGCGACCGGCGACGGCGCGCCGGATCTGGTGAAGCTGCGGCAGTTCTTCGACCACCCGCTGTTCGTCGCGGCGTTCGCCGACGCCGTCCGCGCGGCCGCGGCGGACATGCCGCAGGACTACCGGCTGGTGTTCACCGCGCATTCCGTGCCGGACTCGGCCGATGTCGCGGCAGGTCCGCCGGACGAGGGCGGGCGCCGCTACTCCCGCCAGGTCGCCGAGGCCGCGCGGCTGGTGGCCCGGGAGGTCGGCGTCGCTGAGCACGACGTGGTGTGGCAGTCGCGGTCCGGGCCGCCGCATATCCCCTGGCTGGAGCCGGACATCGTCGACCACATCGAGGCGCTGCACGGGCGCGGCGTGCGCGCGGTCGTGGTGTGCCCGGTCGGGTTCGTCAGCGACCACCTGGAGGTGGTCTGGGACCTCGACACCGAGGCCGCCGAGAAGGCGGCGGAGCTGGGCATGTCCTTCGCCCGCGCCGCAACGCCCAACGGCGACCCCCGGTTCGCCGAACTGGTGGTGGAGCTGATCCGCGAGCACATCGACGGCGCCGAGCCCCGCAAGCTGTCGGACTTCCCGCTGGCGGGCTGCACGGCGAACGGCGCCCCGTGCGCGGTCGCCTGCTGCGAGGCGCCCAAGCGGCCCGTCCGGGCCTGACCGACTGTGACCGAACCGCCTGCCGAGCGCGGCGCGTACCACCACGGCGCGCTGCGCGCCGCGCTCACCGAGGCCGCCCTCGACATGCTGGACGAGGGCGGCCTGGCGCGGGTCACGGTCCGTGAGGTCGCGCGCCGGGTCGGGGTCTCGCCGGGCGCGCCGTTCCGGCATTTCGCCGACCGCCAGGCGTTGCTCACCGCGGTGGCCGAGCGCGTGCTGGCCGACTTCGGCGACTGGCAGCGGGCCGCCGTCGCGGGCACCGACCATTCCGCGTTCTACGCCTTCGGGCTCGCGTTCGTCCGCTACGCGGCGACTTATCCGCATCGGTTCGAGCTGCTCCGGTCGGCGGTTTATGGCCGGGAGCTGCCGGAGGCGCTGCGCCCGGGCATGGCCCAGGTCGGCGATCTCGCCACGGAGCTCATCGTGGCGGGCCAGCGGGCGGGGGAGCTGCGGCCGGGTGACCCGGACATGGTTCGGCTCGCCGCGCACGCGCTTGTCTACGGGCTTTCGCAGATGATCGTCGACGGTTTCCTGCCCGCCGAGAACGCCGAGCGGTTGGTCGAGGGCGCGTTGACGATCTTCGGCCAGGGCATCAAGGGCACGTCGGACTGAAATCGGCGGTTGTCAAGATCTTGACGGGAGGCCCGTACACCGATGTAATCGGCGCTTACATGGTGCGTGTGAGAGGGGTGTCCGTGAAGCTGTACGAGAAGCCGCTCGCTACCGGTGAGGTGATCGTCGACGCCGGAGCCGACGAGGTCTACCGGGTGATCAGCGATCCACCGGTGATGGCCAGGCTGGGAGAGGAGATCGCCGACGCGCAGTGGCTGGACGGGGCGGGGTCGGCGGCGGTGGGGGTCAAGTTCAAGGGGATCAACCGGAATGGTCGGCGGCGGTGGGACACCATCTGTGAGATCACTGACGCCGATCACGGGCGGCGGTTCGCCTATGAGGTGCGGACGTCGTTTCGGGTGCCGATCTCGCGGTGGCAGTACGACATCGAGCCGGTGGGGGACGGGTGCCGGGTGACGGAGACGAACTGGCTGCGGGCGCCGTTATGGTTTCTGCCGATCGCGATTCTGGTCACGGGGGTGCTGAATCGGATCGAGCATAACAGGGCGAATATCGCTACTACGTTGAATCGGTTGAAACAGCATCTGGAGTAGGTTGCTGGCTCTCCTGGGGCTGGCTGCTCTGGGCTGGCTTGATGGGGTGGAGTGCTGTTGGCAGGGGCGGGTGCGCTGCCTCGCCCGCATCGGGCGCCTGGCAGGGTCGGGTTCGGTCTGGCAGGAGCGGTTGACCTTGCTGCTCCACCCCATCGGGCATCTGGCGGCTTGAGGTGTGAGATTGGCAGGGGTTTGGGCTTGGAACGACCCAACGCCCCGGTGGGGGCCGGGGCGTTGAGGTGGGGAAGGGGTTGGGGGACAAGGGGTCAGGCCCGTAATCGGATGTCGTGGTGGTGGGTGGGGGCGATCGCTCGGGCGGGGAAAACCGCTGCTATGTAGGCGATCGCGCATTCCGGGCAGATCATGCGTTCGCTGGGGCGGTCGCGGTAGCGGGTGTCCACCGGCATGGCGCACAGGGCCACCCGGTAGTTCAGGAGGACCAGGTGTGTCCTGCCGCCGTAGGCATCGCTTATTCCCCAACATACTTCGCCGCGGGGGTCTTCTGTGGGGTTCATTCGATCACCTGTGGCCTGATTGGGAATGGTCCAGTCGGGTGTGCAGGCGCCTGCCGGATTCGCTCAAGATCACCATTCGGCAGTTGCGCAGGCGGGTCGAGCCGACGACTAGGTGGCCCGCGGAGACCAGTTCCCGCAACCTGGCCGCCAGCCTGCTCTCGACCGGTGCGCCGCGGTCGGTGACCTCATTGGTATCGGTCATCGCCAGGTCGCCGCGTTGGGCGCAGCGCAGGAGCACGAACCAGTCCCGGGTGCGCGCGGCCTCGTCTGGGGAGTGCCTGCCGCGGCGGAGCCAGATGTCCAGGAGGCGTTCGCCCGCTGAGGTGAGGCAGGCCCGGATCCAACCGTCGTGGGGGTCTGGCTCCGCGCAGCCGAAACCGATGAAACCGTCGCGGCGCAAGGTGAACAGGGCACTGACCATGAGCACGCCGAGATCGTCCGTGCGGTGCCGCAGGGCTGCGCCCGCGCCGTAGGCTCCGACCTCGCCGCGCGCCACCATCTGCAGTGCGTCCAGGTGGTTGGTGTCCAGGGCATGCGGTCGACCGGCGTGGTTCTGGTCGATGAGGTGAGCGGTCATGGTGTGACTCCGGTTACAGCGGTTGGTCCAGTGCGAACACTATGGGCCATACCAGGGCGCCGCCGCTATGCCGAACAGCCATAATGTCGTAATATGACAGGACCGAGCCGGTAACTTTGTTGCGGACATCCAGGTTTTTCATTCATCCGCCGATGCCGCCGCTTCGGATCGGAGCACTTTATCCTGCTGTCCGAGCACAAAAAATTCATCTCAGTATTTGGCACATTCGCACATGTCCGGTTCCCGCGGCCGAGTGGGCCGAGCGGTGCGCGGACAGCCTATCCCTGCCCCCGGGCCAGTTTCCCGCGGACATCGTCCTCCACCGCGTCGAGGTGCCGCAGCACCAGGGACAGGTAGTTCTCCAGGTCGGTGTCGGCCGCGACCCCGTCGGCGACGTCGGCGAGGCGCTGCGCGCCCAGTTCCATCGCCGTCAACGCCCGGGCGACCGCTTCCGGGGAGCGGCCCGGCTCCGCTCGGGCCACCAGGCACGCCAACCGGTAGACCGTGTCGACTATGCGTGCCGTGCACGCGACGACCGGATCGGCGTCCGGCGTGGCGATCGACCGGATGCGGATCGTGACCGCGGCCTCGCAGGTGCGCGCCAGCGCCGCCGCCTCGGGCGGGTCAGGTGGGTCGGGCGGTGGTGGCGGGCCATCGGGCTCCGGCTCGCTGGTGGGCTTCCGGGTTCTGCTCAGCATTGTCACCAGGGCGTTGGTCGTCACCACCAGCGCGGCGATCCCCGCCCCGACGCCCACTGCGAGCAGGCCGTTGTCGGTCTCGGCGAGGGTGACCGCGGCCATCAGCGGGCCGAGGACGGCCCCGACGGCGAGCCCGGTCGGCTCGCGCAGGTGCTTCCAGAGCCTCATGCGGTTCACAGTGTCATGTCGTCGGTGTGCGTTTCGTCTGGGGCGCTTCACAGATTGCTGAACGCGCTGACGAACACCTTCTCGATATCCGAGGTGTTCTGCTTCGCGTCATAGGACACCGCCCGCGAGTTCTCCGCGATCAGCCGCATCGTCTCGATATCCGCTTTCCGCCCGTAGGGGATGGTGAACACGCGCACGGAAGTCTCCTGCCTGCTCGCGTCGACCTTGGCCAGCAGCTCGGCCCGTGCCTGGTCGTTTCTCGGGGTGTTCTCCCCGTCGGACAGCAGCACGATGGCGTTGATTTTGGCCGGGTCCTGGGCGTCGGTCATCGCCTGGTGCGCGGCGGAGACGGTGTCGTACAGAGCGGTCTCCCCCTTGGCCGCCAAACCGTTGATCGTGTCGATAACCTGCTGCCGCACGTCCCCGACGCGGCCGATCGGGATTCGCTCGGTGTAGCCGGGGGAGGAGAAGGTCCACAGCCCGACTTCGTCCTCGATCCCCAACTGGGCGAGCCCTTTGACCGCCGCGGGCTTCATCCGTTCCAGCTTGCTCTGGGGCTTGTTTTCCAGGCTCTTGTTCGCCGGGTCGTCGGCGTCGTTCATCGAGCCGGACACGTCGAGGACCAGCAGCACTCTTGCCTTTTTCCGGGTCTCCTGGAACCCGGCCACCATCGCCTCCACCACGTCAGGGGCCGGGTTGGGGATCGGGGTGAGCGACTGGCGCGGGTCCACGCCGAGGTGGCGGCTGAGTTCGTCGGTCGGGTTCCGCGCGGCCGTGCCGTCGCGGAAGCCCGCCTTCCGGAGCGTGGCCCGCTGCGCCTCTTCGCCGAGGAACAGCCGGAAGTCCTCGGCGGCGGCCCGCTGTTCCTCGGTGGCCGAGGCCAGCACGATGTACGGGTGGTCGAACACGACCGTCCCGTCCTTCGGGTAGATCGTGGTGAGCTTGTTTTTCGGCAGCGCGCCCGGGTTGTCGAGCTTGTGCGGGTCGCCGTCGGGCACGCCCCGGTTGTACAGGTACGCCAATTGCTCCTGCAGCACGATCGCGCTGATGTAGGGGACGGGCTCCTGCTTGGCGTCTTCGGCGTAGAGAGTCTCCATGAACTTCGCCGCGTCGTCGCCGTAGCGCTCGACCGAGCTTTCGATGTTGTGGACGAAGGAGCGGACCCGGGCGTCGCGCACCGTGTCGACGGTGAGGCCGTTCTGCCCGGCGGCCACCGCCGCGCCGTGGAACGTCGCGATCGTCGCGCCGAGGCCGGACGAGGACAGCTCAGGGTTGTCCCGGCCGAGCTTGAACTTCCCCCATTCCGGGTGGCCCAGCGAACTCCAGCCGTCCGGGGCGGTGGCGAGGGTGAGCAGGTCCGCCCAGCCCGGGGCCGGGTTCTTCGCCCGCAGCGCGTCGGCCATCATCGACGGCATCGCCACCACGACCGGGCTGGACATCAGCGACGGGTTCGTCTGGGAGCGCACCACCGGGGACTTCGTCCGCGCCGCGAGCCTGCCCACCCACAGCGACGTGCTCGGCACCCACACCTGCGGCACCGGCGCCTTGGTGGTGTCCGCGTCCCAGGTGGTGGCCAGCGAGTCCATCGCGAGCCCGGAGGTCAGCCCGTGCACGGAGACCTTGGCGCAGCGGTTGCCCAGGATCAGCCTGCCCGTCCCGTTGTAGCGCTCGGCCATCTCGGCGAGCAGCTTGTCCTTCTCGGTGGACGAGCTCAACTCGACCGCCACGCACTCGCCCACCGCCTTCGGGGCGCTGTCCTCGGCGTCGTCCAGCGCGAAATACACGACCACGCTGGCCACGAGTCCCACGATGAGGCTCACGACCAGCGGGTTCGCGCCGCGTCGCGCCGGGGCCGGGTCGACCACGTGTCCTCCAAGAACCGTCGGTGGAAACAGCTGCCAGGATGTGCCGGACTAGTCACTCTCCGATGACTGATCGTCGGATTCGACCAAATCGTCAGTATCGAAGCTGAATCGAGACACGGTGCCCGCCCATCGGCGGTACGTGCCCGCGTCCGTTCGCAGGACGACCGCGCCGCCGATCCGCCGGAGCAGGTCCACCAGCGGGTCCCACGCGGGGTCGTCGGCGGCCAGGGCGGCGAGCACGTCGGTGATCGCCTGGTCGTCGGGGGTCTCGCGCAGCGCCAGCATCAGGGTCCGTGCCCGGTGCGGCGCCGTCACCGTCACCGCCAGCAGCACCAGCACCGCCTGATAGGCGCCCGCGCCGTGGCCCAGGTCGTCGCCGACGAACTCGTCCAACGCGTCCTCGGCGACGTCCGTGCGCACCAGCCGGTACAGGTTGACCAGCTTCTTCACCGCGCGCGGGGTGTCCAGCAGCGGGCGCAACCGCTTGACGAACGCGCGCTCCGCGTCGCGCAGCCGCAGCCGGTCCGGTGGGAGGCCATGCTGGGTCACCGGACCGCGCGGTGGCGCGGGCGCCTCCGGCTCGGGAGCGCGCTCGGGCGCGGCGGACACGCGGGCGGCGGCGGGTTCGCCGGTCCGCCGCGTGCTCGGCGCTTGCCGGTGGACGGTCAGCGTGCTCGACGGCGGCAGCAGCGCGTCGATCAGGGCGTCGGCCCCAGAACCCATGGGGCGCAACGCGAACGGGATCTGAAAGATCTTGTCCAGGTAATCCAGCGGCCGCGCGTCGTTGTCCTCGGCGTCGGCTCCCGGGAACAGCTCCCGCTGGTGCTGGGCGAGCGCCCGGCGCAGCCAGCGCGGGTCGACCGCGACGACCACGACGAACAGCGGCAGCGCGAGCAGCAGGTGCACGGCGGCCAGCACGTCGACCACCCGGTGCGGCGGGCAGCGGTCCAGGTCATCGATGTGCAGCACGATCCGCTCCAGCGGCCCGTCCGCCCGCTCGCCCGGCCGCCACTCGGCCAGCGCCTTGCGCATGTCGTCGCTGAGCGCGCGCAGATGCTCGTGCGCCTGACCCAGCACGCCCCGGTATTGCTCGAACCGCCCGGCCCGCACCGAGCGGATCAGCTCGTCCAGCCGCTCCGCCGGGTCCACCGCCGCCAACTCGGCCTGCGCCTTGGCGATCTCGGCGTCGAGGAGTTCCTTGCGCGCGGCGACCTTCTCGGTCAGCGAGCCGCGCGCGTCGGCCGCTGTCCGCCACGCTTCGGCCACCCACTTGACCACCGGCACGGCGGCGGCCACCACCGCGATCCCGGTCGCGACGAACGCCGCGAGCGCAGGCCCCCACAGGACCCAGGAGACAACGGCCGCGACGATCGCGACCGGCGGAATCCCCAACGCGACGGCGAGGCCGCCCCGGTCGCGGAGAACGGTGCGCTCACGCCACAGCAACCGCAGCAGCGCCGGGGAACGCAGCGTCGCCGCCAGGCCTTCGGTCCGCTTGACACGATCGAGTTCGGCCCCCAACTCGTCGCTGCGGCCGCGTAACTCCGTGAGCCGGGTCTTGGCGGCGGCGCGGGCCGCCGCGTCCGGCGAGTCGGCGGGCCGGTGGGCCAGGTTGGCGAAGAGGTGCTCCACCAGTCCGACCCACAGGTGGTCGTCGCTGTACTGCCAGGCGTTGAACGTCACTTGATGGACGTTCCCGACGTACGCGCCGTGCTCGGGGTTGTTGCGTGAAAGCTGGGCGAGAGTGTCCACCCGGCGGCGCAACTGGTGCAGGAAGCTGGACTTGCCCGACCCCCACGGCCCGAGCAGCGCGATCGACAGCGGCGGCACCGTCGCGCGGTCGGCGATGAGCGCGGCGAGCGTGTCGACGTCGCCCGCGAACCCGAGCAGGTCGTGCGCGCTGGCCTCGTCGTTGGTGACCCCGGCGCGCGGGCGCTCACGCGGCGGCCGGGTGAAGCCGGTCCCGGCGACCTGGTGTCCGGTGGCCAGGTCCCAGATCCGGATCGTGCCGTCGTCGCCGCCGCTGACCAGCCGCCGGTCGTCCGGGGCGACGAGCAGTGCCCGCACCCGGTCGACGTGCCCCTCCAGCACCATCGGCGCGTCCGGCTCGGCCATCGTCCAGACCCGGATGCCGCCGTCGGCGGCGCCAGCCGCGATCCGGCCGTCCGCGGTCGCGGTCACCGCATGAACGCTCGCGCCGTGCCCGGTCAGCGACTGTGGGACCGCCCCGTCCTCAGCGGCGAACACCCGGACGACTCCATCGGCGCACCCCGCGATGACCGACCCGTTCGGGGCGAAGGCGAGCGAGAGCGCCACCGCGTCGAGGGTGATCGCGGCGTCGGGGACGTACTGGCCGCCCACCCACCGCAGCACCCGCACCGCGCGGTCACGTCCGCTGGAGGCCAGCCGGTCGGCCTGGGGGCTGATCGCGACCGCCTGCACCCAGTCGTGTCGGCCGACTTCGCGGATCTCGCCTGTCCGCCCGGCCCGGATGGTGTCGTCCACACAGCCGATGACCAGCTGCCCATGGGCGGCATAGGCGGCGGTGTCCGCGTGCGGCAGGCGGCTTTCCTCCCGTGCGCCCTGCTCGACACCCGGCCGCCAGCGCCACTGCGTGCCGTCGGTGCAGAACCCGACGACGCCGTCATCGTCGCTGTCCAGCGCGCGGATCGCCGCCACCGGGCCGGTCAGCGTCGCCAGCGGCCTGCCGTCCTCGACGTTCCACACCCGCACCGCCAGGTCGTCCCCGCCGGTCACGAGCCGGCCGCCGTCGAGCAGCAGCGACCGGACGCCGCCCCCGTGCCCGGTCAGGGTGAGGGTGCGCGCGCCGGTGGCCACGTCGATGATCCCGACCCTGCGGTTCCCGCCCGCCGCCGCGATCCGCGTGGCGTCCATGGCCAGGGCGTGGATCCCGCCGGGTTCCACGGCGATGTCGACGGCTGTGTTCTCGGCGGGCCGCCAGTGCAGAAGCCTGCCGTCCTCGCCGGGGAAGACGACGAGTGACCCATCGGCGGACAACGCCACCGCCCGCACCGGCCCGGCCGTGCCCTGGAAGGTGTGCGTGACCTGGTTCCGTTCGGCGTTCCACACCCGGACCGCCCCGTCCGCCCCCGCCGAGGCCACGGTCCCGCCGTCAGCGCTGACCGCGACGGCGAGAACGCCGCCCGGATGGTCCGCGACCTTGTGCCGTGCTCCGACGGCGACGACCTCGCCGTTCTCCCCGCCAACGACAACTAGTCCACGCCCTGCCGACAGGGCGGTCGCCCCGCTGACGAGCCGGTTGGCATAGATGACTTGGTCATCGCTCCAGCCCCGGACTTCGCCGTTCGACTCGGCGAACCACACCTCGTCACCCCGGACGGCCGCGGCCGCCACCGGTTTCGACCACGGCTTGCGGACCAGCGTGCCGCCTGCGGTCCACGCACGCAGGCCGTCGACCCCGGCGGACACGATGTGCTCGCCCAGGAACGCGACCGCGCGCACGCCACCCGGGTGGGCGGCGATCACCAGCGGCGGCTCGTCCTCGGCCAGCGGCCAGACGCGCACCGTGCCGTCGTCGCCCCCGGTCACGGCACGAGTGCCGTCCGGGGACAGGGCGACGGCGCGGACGAGCCCCGGGTGGCCCGCGAACGGCTCGGCGTTGATCACCCGAGGCAGTATGCCGCGTCGGTCAGTGCTTGTCGGCGTGGTCGGAGAAGACGCGCACCGCTTCGTCCACCGCGGCCAGGCGCGCGACCCGGACCGCGTCGAACAGCGGGCGCAGCGCCTCGGCGCGCCTGCGGGCCGCCGACGAGGACAGGGCATTGCCCGGGGCGTCCTCGCCCGCCAGGTCCAGGATCGCGGAGACCTCGTTGGCGCGCTGCAGGACCCGCAGCGCGCGCGGCGGGGTGCCCTCCGGCCACGGCGCGGCCGAGCGGTGCGCGACGCGCGCGGTGATCTCCTCCCGCACCCCCGCCCGGTGCTTGGCCACCCCAAGCTCGGTCAGCACGCCCGCGGCGACCCGCATCGCGCCGGTCAGCTCGTGCTCGGCCTCGCCGAGGGGCACGTGCTCGGCTGCGGGCGCGTCGCCGATGTCGAAGACGGTCCACCGCAGCACACCGTCGGCGACCGGCTCCGGCACCAGCCCCAGCGGCGCGCCGTGCAGCACCACCGCCTCACCGGCGTGCAGGGCCGTCCCCGCGAACTCGCTGCGCCCGCCCAGCCCGCGCACGTCACCGGGGACGGGGAGCACCAGCCTGCCCCCGGTCACCTCGGCCCGGCGCACGGCCCCCAGCAGCGCGGCCACCTGGCCGCCAGCTTGCCCGCGCATCGGCACGTCGAGGGATTCGGCGGTCGCGGCGTCCACAGCGACCACATCGTGCAGTTCCGCCCAGTGGAGCAGTGCGTCCAGGACGTCGTCGGCGGCGGCGGATCCGTGCAACCAAGCCGAAACCCACACCGCGAATGTCGCACTCGGAGTTGACACGGGGACCGAGCGTACGCGACCCCCGCAAACCCGGTCGGGTCAGCTCCTGCCCGCGGGCCCCAGGGCGCGTTCGAGCAGGTCGCGGAACCGGTCGATGTCCTCGGTGCTGTCGAAGGCCCGACCGGGGATCGGGTGGAAGGCTCCGGAGTCGGCGCGCAGCACGAAGTTGCGCGGCGTCTCCGCCCAGCCCGCGAGATCGGCGAGGGTGATCTCGCTGTAGGCGGTGCCGTCGGCGGTCATCATCCTGACCATGCGTTCGTCCACGTCGGCGGTGACTGTCCGACCTGCCACGGGGTTGCGGCGGAAGGACAGGCGCACTCCTGCCGCTGGGAGCGCGGCGATCACCAGGGCGCAGGTGAGGCCGAAGATGCCCGGGGCGGTGAAGTCGAGGACCAGCAGGGCGGCGGAGAAGGCGCCGAAGGCGGCTGCGAACCAGGGAACCCAGCGGGCGAAGGGGACGGTTGCCCGGATTCCGTCCGCCCAGTCTGCTGGGGCTGGGTCCCAGCGCAGTCGGAGAGCCATGCTGCTCAACTTATCCGGTGGCTGGCTGTGGGGTCTGCTCGATGGGGTGGAGTGGTGTCGTCGGGCCCCTGCGAAGGAAGAACGCCGTGTGCAAGACGGGTGGGAAGCCTCGAACTCCGAGGAGTTGCAGCCGATGCATGATCCGGTTGCTCCTCGACGGCGACCCGATGCTCGGCCCGGCCGACACTTTCGAGCAGCGCGAATCGGTCTCCCTGGCCGTGCTGACCCTCATGGAGCGCCTGTCACCCCTCGAACGGGCCGTCTACCTCCTGCGCGAAGCGTTCTCCCACAGTCACGCCGAAATCGCCGAGATCCTCGACATCACCGAGTCCGCAAGCCAGCAGCACCTCCACCGGGCCCGGCACCGCATCGCCGCCGCGCGCCGCCGCGGCGAAGTCGACCCGGCATCCGCCCGCAGGATCGCCGAGGAATTCCTCGCCGCCGCCTCATCTGGCCGCACCGAACGGCTGGTGGCGCTGCTCACCGACGACGCGACCGCGATCTCCGACGGCGCAGGCCTGACCGAGGTGTTGCTGCGGTACGACGCTCCGCAGCGCATCGCCGCCGTGGCACGGGCCGGCCTCACACCCACACCCGCGAAACGGCGATTCATCGGCGGCACGCCGGCCGTCCACTACGCGCTCGTCAACCGCGGTCCCGCCATCCTCTTCGTGCTCGGCGACCGGGTCGTCGGCGCCGTGACGTTCGACATCGCAGGCGGCAAGATCGCATTCGTGCGCGGCATCGCCGCCCCCACCCGCTTGACCCGCCTCGCCGAAGCCTGGCGGCGGCACGAACCGGACGCACCCCTCATCACCCAGTGGTGACCCGCGGCCGACCGCGGCCAGGCGCAGTGCCCGTGCCGCGATGAACCCGCTCCCGGGTTTCGCACGCGCCACCAGTCGCGTGCGGACAGCGCAGCGGCTCACTGCCGTCACGCGCTGAGAGTCCTGCCAGTCACCAAGCCCGCACCTGCGGAGTGATCTGTCCTACACGCTGTCAGAACGTCCGTTCATGCGGTGTCTTGTGGTCGACCTTCCGGAAACGAGGGGAGACACCATGAGCAAGAACACCGAGGTGGTCGTGATCGGCGGTGGATACGCCGGTGTGATGGCGGCCAACCGTCTCACCCAGCGTCACGACGTGACCGTAACCCTGATCAACCCGCGCCCCACCTTCGTCCACCGAATCCGCCTGCACCAACTGGCGGCCGGGTCCGGCGACGCGGTCGTCGACTACCGAGATGTCCTGGCCGAGCGCGTCCGGCTGGTCGTCGACACCGCGACACGGATCGACGTGGCCGAGCGCGGCGTGGCGTTGGCGTCGGGCGGCACGGTTGGCTACGACTACCTGATCTACGCGGTCGGCAGTGGCAGCGCTGAACCGGGAGTGCCCGGAGGGACGGAGTTCGCCTACCCGATCGCCACCCTGGAGGAGGTGCGGCGGCTGCG
The DNA here is from genome assembly GCF_900101685.1 of Actinokineospora iranica. Lineage (GTDB taxonomy): Bacteria > Actinomycetota > Actinomycetes > Mycobacteriales > Pseudonocardiaceae > Actinokineospora > Actinokineospora iranica. The sequence continues at coordinate 412,392 of NZ_FMZZ01000001.1, read as the reverse complement.
TCCGGTCCTGGGCGCCGCACCCGCGACGGCCATGGTGACGGTTGTCGGTGCCGGGATGCTCGGCATCGAGGTCGCCGCTGAGTTGGCGGAGGCGGGCCGCACCGTGACGCTGGTATGCGGCGGGGTGCTCGGCCCGTACCTGCATCCTCGGGTTCGACGCTCGGTTGTGAAACGACTAGCCAAGCTCGGGGTGACGGTGCTCGGCGGCCCGGACGCGAAGGTGACGGCCCTGGCGCGCGATACCGTGCGGCTCGGTGGCGGCCGCGAGTTGCCGAGCGCGGTGACCATCTGGACCGCCGGGTTCGGTGTGCCGGACCTGGCCGTGCGTAGCGGGTTGAGCACCGACGCCGCCGGTCGCCTGCTCACCGACGAGACCTTGACCAGCGTGGACGACGAGCGCATCGTCGCGGCTGGGGACTCGGCGGCGCCGTCGGACCTGCCACTGCGGATGAGTTGCCAGGCCGCGAATCCGCTGGGCGCGCACGCCGCCGACACGGTGCTGGCCCGGATCGCCGGTGAGCAACCGGGACTGATCGAGGTGGGGTTCTTCGGCCTGTGCGTCAGCCTGGGGCGGCGCGTCGCCATCGTGCAGCTGGCCGCCAAGGACGACACCGCGAACAGGTTCTCCCTCGGTGGCCGCCTGGGCGGGAAGGTCAAGGAGAGCAGCTACACGGGCTTGATCGAACATCTGGCCCACGAAGCGCGCACGCCCGGTTGGTACACCTGGAAGTTCCGGGATGCCAAGCGCTGGCAGCGGCTGCAGACCGAGCGCGACAAGGCGCAGGCTCCGCGCTGAACGGGTACGTATCGATGGCCCGATCCGGTCGATCGTGAGCGGATCGGGGCTGTGTGCCGTGCGGCGAGAGGTGTCTCATTCTCGATCGCACCAAACCCGGCGGCTCGGCTCGGACGGCTACCAGTGAATGAGGACGTTGTGAATGTAAAGCGTGAAGGCGGCGGGCAACCGGGGGCCGGTCGTGACGGAGAGCATCCGGCTAGGGGCGACCACGCCACGGACCGGTCGACTGAGGTGTTCGTCGCCCACCGCAACCTGCTGTTCACCGTCGCCTACGAGATGCTCGGCTCGGCGGCCGACGCCGAGGACGTCCTGCAGGAGACCTGGCTGCGGTGGGTCGAGGCCGACGCGGGGCGGGTGCGCGACCAGCGCGCCTACCTGGTCCGGATCACGACCCGCCTGTCGCTCAACCGGCTGCGCACGCTGAAACGCCGCAGGGAGGCCTATGTCGGATCCTGGCTGCCGGAGCCGCTACTGACCGCGCCGGACGTGGCCGAGGACATCGAGCTCGCCGAGAGCGTATCGATGGCGCTCATGCTCGTCCTGGAGACACTGACGCCGACCGAGCGGGCCGTGTTCGTGCTGCGCGAGGCCTTCGGCATCGGCTACGACGAGATCGCGGCCGCCGTCGGCAAGACCCCCGCGGCCATCCACCAGATCGCCCACCGCGCCCGCCGCCACGTCGAAGCCCGCCAGCCGCGCCATGTGGTCACCCAGAGCCAGACCCGGGCCGCTCTGGCGGCGTTCCAGCGGGCGCTGGAAACCCGGGACCTTCAGGGTCTGCTCGATGTGCTCGCCCCCGAGGTCGTCGCCATCAGCGACGGCGGCGGCATCAAGCAGGCCGCGCCGCGGCCGATCACCGGCGCGGACAAGGTCGCCCGCTTCATCGTCGGCGGTCTCACCAAGACCGATGCCACGCTCACCGTTGGCCCGGCCGTGGTCAACGGCAGCCCGGCACTCGTTCTCCGCGTGAACGGCGAACTCGACGGTGTCATCGCGGTTCGCGTCGAGGACGCCCGCATCACCGGTCTCTACCACGTCCGCAACCCGGAGAAGCTGACCCGCGTCGAATCCGAAACCCCACTCACCCTGCGATGACACCGGTCGCGGACTGGCGCCCCTCAACCACGTCCGCGACCCGCAGAAGCTGACCCGCGCCGAATCCGAGGCCCCTCCGTTCACCCTGTGATGACCATCGGTGACGAAATGACACCGCGGCTCAGGCGGTGATGCGGGCAGTTCCTGTACCCGGCTGTGCACGTCAGCCCGCACCGCGACAACGGGTCTGGGCGTCTTTGTCGGGCTCCTGCCGAAGAGTCAGGGAGCCCGGCGCGCGGGATCGATCCTGGTGATGGTGCCGGTGGTCTTCAGAACTCGCCTGCGGGGGCAGGTGCGGACGGCAGGAGGCTCGGGTGGCCTTCGGGTGCGGCCGGCGGGTGGGGGATGACCTGCTTTGCGGGGCGTGGAGAGGGGTGGAGCGTGTCAGGATGCGGGTGTGAGCAAGCCCGCATGGTCCCGGTCCAGGTTGGAGCGGGTCGCGGAGAGTTCCACGGCTACGACACTGGAGTTGTTCTTCGACCTGGTGTTCGTGTTCGCGTTGACGCAGGTTACGGCGTTGATGGCGGACGATCCGACGCGGAGCAGTTTGGCGCGTGGCGCGTTGCTGCTGGCGGTCGTGTGGTGGTGTTGGGTTGGGTATTCGTGGTTGTCCAACCTTGTCAAAGCCGATGAGGGTCGTGCGCGCACGGCGATGTTGGGTGCGATGGCGGCCATGTTCCTCATCGCGATCGCTATTCCTGAGGCGTTTCACGACCTTGACGGTGGGTTGTCGGGGCCGGTGGTGTTCGCGTTCTGCTATTTCGTGGTGCGGGCGGTGCACCTGCTGTTGTTCTGGATCGCGGCGGCGCGTGATCCTGGGTTGCGGGTGCAGTTGGTGAAGTTCGGGGTGACGATGCTCGGCGACGCTGTTGCTCCTGGTCGCCTCCCAGACCAGTGGGACCGCGCAGACGTTGCTGTGGGTCGCGGCGGTGGTGGCTGACTACGGGGGGACGTTCGCCATCGGGGCGCGGGGTGGCGGCTCAACTCGGCTCGGCACTTCGCGGAGCGGCATGGGTTGATTGTGATCATCGCGCTGGGGGAGTCGATCGTGGCCATCGGGGTCGGGGTGCATCACCTGGCGATTTCCTGGCCGATCATTGTGGCGGCTGTTTTGGGGCTTACCGTTTCCGCGTGCTTGTGGTGGCGTATTTCGACACCCATGCGCTCATCGCTGAACGGGCGCTTGCCCGGGCCACTGGGGTCGCGCGGACGCGGTTGGCGCGGTCGGCGTTCTCGTTTCTGCATCTGCCGCTGATCGTGGGGGTGGTGATGCTGGCGCTGGGGCTCAAGAAGGTGCTCGGGTATGTCGGCGGCGCTGACGGGCACACCGCCGCCGACCATCTGCACGGGCCGCCCTTGTGGGAGCTGTTCGGGGGCACGGCGCTCTATCTGGTCGCCCACGCCGCCATCTCCTGGCGGTGCGCCCGCACCGTCAAGGTTCAGCGACTGGTGCTCGGGGCTGTTCTGGTCGCGATCACCCCGCTGATGGCGCTGGTGTCCGCGCTCGCCGCCGAGGAGCACGAAGAGCCAGCCGAGGGCAGCCACCGGCTGGCGTGAGGGCCCCTGGAGTCCACTCCACATCGACCGGTCGCCGGAATCTGCGTAACGTCGAGGAGTGACCGTTGTGAACATGCCCCCCGCCACCGCGCCCCGCACCGTCGGTGAGCTTCGCGCCCAAGGCCACGCGCCCAAGGCCGTCAAGGCCGAGATTCGGGACAACCTGCTGGCCGCCCTGCGCGCGGGGCGCGATCCGTGGCCGGGGATCGTGGGGTTCGGGCAGACCGTGCTGCCCCAGCTGGAGCGGGCGCTGCTCGCCGGGCACGACATCGTGTTGTTGGGGGAGCGCGGGCAGGGCAAGACCCGGCTGCTGCGGACCCTGGTGGGTCTGCTGGACGAGTGGAGCCCGGTCATCGAGGGCTCCGAGCTTGGGGAGCACCCGCTGGAGCCGATCACGCCGCGCTCGCTGCGGCTGGCCGAGGAACTGGGGGACGCGCTGCCGGTGGCCTGGCGGCACCGGTCCGAGCGCTACAGCGAGAAGCTGGCCACCCCGGACACCTCCGTCGGCGACCTGATCGGCGACGTCGACCCGGTGAAGGTCGCAGAGGGCCGCGCCCTTGGCGACCCTGAGACCATCCACTTCGGACTCGTCCCGCGCGCGCACCGGGGCATCGTCGCGGTCAACGAGCTGCCTGACCTCGCCGAGCGCATCCAGGTCGCGCTGCTCAACGTGATGGAGGAACGCGACATCCAGGTGCGCGGCTACACGTTGCGGCTGCCGCTGGAAGTGTTGCTGGTGGCCACAGCCAACCCCGAGGACTACACCAACCGCGGCCGGATCATCACCCCGCTCAAGGACCGCTTCGGCGCCGAGATCCGCACGCACTACCCGCGCAGCGTCGCCGCGGAGGTCGACGTGGTGCGGCAGGAGGCGGACCTGGTGGCCGAGGTCGGCGACCCGCTGCTGGAGGTGCTGGCCCGATTCGTGCGCAACCTGCGTGACTCATCGGCGATCGACCAGCGCTCCGGTGTGTCCGCCCGCTTCGCCGTGGCCGCGGCGGAGACCGTCGGCGCGGCCGCGCTGCGGCGCGCTGCGCTGATCGGCGAGGACCCGGCGGTGGCCCGGCCCATCGACCTGGAGTCGGTGCCCGCGGTGCTGCGCGGCAAGCTGGAGTTCGAGTCCGGCGAGGAAGGCCGGGAGACCGAGCACCTGACCCACCTGCTGCGCCGCGCGGTCGCCGAGACCGCCCGCGACCGGTTCGCCGGGCTCGACCTGGGGCCGCTGGTCGACGCGGTGGTCGACGGCCACCTGGTCGCCACCGGTGAGCGGGTGCCCGGCGCGGAGGTGCTGGCGGCGCTGCCGGAACTGCCGGTGCTGCACGAGGTCGCCGCCCGCCTGGACGTGAAGGCCACCGACTCGCCCGGCCGGATCGCCGCCGCGGTCGAACTGGCCCTGGAGTACCTGTACCTGAGCCGCAAACTCGCCAAGGACTCGTCCGACACCGCGGGAACGGCGGTGTACGGGCCATGACCGCGGACCGGTACCGCTACGGGCCCTGGCACGACGGCCCCGACCCGCTCGCGCCGCCGATCGACCTGCGCGAGGCGTTGGAGGCGCTGGGCCGGGACGTGATGGAGGGCTCGTCGCCGCGCGCGGCGCTGGAGGAACTGCTGCGCCGCGGCACCCGGGGCACGGCCGGGCTCGACGAGCTGACCCGGCGGCTGTGGGAGCGGCGGTCCCGCATCCAGCGCAGGCACAACCTCGACGGCACCCTCGGCGAGGTCCGCGAGCTGCTCGACCGCGCGCTGGCGGCCGAGCGGACCGCGCTGTTCCCCGACCCGTCCGACGACGCCCGGTTCCGCGAGGCCCAGCTCGACGCGCTGCCGCCCGGCACGGCCGCGGCGGTGCGGGAGCTCGCCGAGTACGACTGGCGTTCCCCGGAGGCCAGGGCGGCCTACGAAGAGATCCGCGACAAGCTCGGCCAAGAGCTGATGGAGTCCCGGTTCCAGGGCATGAAGCAGGCCCTGAACCAGATGCGGCCAGAGGACACCGAGCGCATCCGCGCGATGATGGCCGACCTCAACGAGTTGCTGCTCGCGCACCTGCGCGGCGACGACACGAAAGACCGGTTCGACCGCTTCATGCGCAAGCACGGCGAGTTCTTCCCGGAGAACCCCCGCACGGTCGAGGAGCTGATCGACGCGCTGGCCGCCCGCGCGGCCGCGGCGCAGCGGATGATGAACTCGATGAGCGCCCAGCAGCGCGCCGAGCTTTCCGAGCTGATGGCCAACGCGTTCGGCGATCCCCGGCTGGCCGAGCAGGTCGCCACCCTGGACGCGAACCTGCGGGCGCTGCGGCCGGGGGAGGACTGGACGTCCTCGGCCCGGTTCCGCGGCCAGGACCCGCTCGGCCTCGGCGAGGGCGCGCAGGCCATGGCCGACCTGGCCGAGCTGGACGCCCTGGCAGAGCAGCTGGCCCAGTCCTACCCGGGCGCCCGGCTGGAGGACATCGATCTCGAGGCGCTGCAACGCCAACTCGGCGACGAGGCGACCGTCGACGCCCGCAGGCTGGCCGAGCTGGAGCGCGAGCTGCGCGCGCAGAACCTGCTCGAACGCGGCCCTGACGGCTCGCTGCACCTGTCGCCCAAGGCTTTGCGCCGCCTCGGCGAGAACGCTCTGTCCGATGTGGTCGGCGCCCTGCGCTCCCGCCGGGGCGAACGCGACACCGCCCACGCGGGCGCCGCCGGGGAGCCGACGGGGGCCACCCGCGCCTGGGCCTTCGGCGACACCGAGCCATGGGACGTCTCCCGCACCGTGCGCAACGCGGTGCTGCGCACGGCTTCCGCGGGCGCAGGCGCGGTGCGCATCGACGTGTCCGATGTGGAGGTCGTGGAGACCGAGCGGCGGGCGCGGGCCGCGGTGGCCCTGTGCGTCGACACCTCCTGGTCGATGGTCCAGGATGACCGCTGGGTCCCGATGAAGCGCACGGCGCTGGCCCTGCACCACCTGATCAGCACCCGCTTCCGCACCGACGAGCTGGCGCTCATCACCTTCGGCAGGCACGCGTCCACAGTGGACATCGAGCGGCTGACCGCGCTGGAGGGCGTCTGGGAGCAGGGCACCAACCTGCACCACGCCCTGCTGCTGGCGGGCAGGCACCTGCGGCGCAACCCCGACGCCCGCCCCGTCGTCCTGATCGTCACCGACGGCGAGCCCACCGCCCACCTGGAACCAGACGGCGAGGCCGTCTTCAACTACCCCCCGACCCACCGCACCCTGCGCAAAACCCTGGCCGAAGTCGACGCCCTGGCCAAACTCGGCGCCTCGGTGACGGTTTTCATGCTCGGCGACAACCCCAGCCTGGCCGCCTTCGTCGACCTCGTCGCCAAACGCGGCGGCGGCCGAGTCGTCGCCCCCGACCTCGACGGCCTCGGCAGCGCCGTGGTCGGCGACTACCTCCGCACCAGGAGATCGCGCTAGGCGGCGGTCTGTCGATTGGCAGGGCACCATCTCGCCCTACGTGCTGTGGCCTGCCCGCCTCCAGCGCGCCGTAGCGGACTGTCGGCAGGCCACGGGGTCGGAAGCGGGCTCTGCCGTCGCTCCCACAGACCGCAGGGCAGCCGCTGGCCGGATCATCGCGCGGGTGAGCACACCCGCCACTGCCCGGCCTCCAGGACCAGCGGGTAAGTCCGCCGGTCGGTGCGGCTGGTGGAGCTGCTGGTGGCCAGCACCGTGAACGTGGGCGGGTCGGTGTTCTCCTCCACCCGTTCCAGGGTCATGCGGGGGTCGCCGCGCAGGTACAGCTCCCGTTCGCGGCCCTGGTCGCGTTCGCACAGGACGTGGCTCAGGGCGGCGGTGTCGGCGACGTTCACCGCGTCCACGAACTCGCGCACCGTCAGGCCCGGGGCGTCGGATTCCATGCGGAAGAACAGGTATCCGCCGACCGCGGCCGCCGCGACGAGGGCGGCCGCGGCCGTGAGGGCCTGCCACCGGCGTCGCCGGGGACGGGGGACGGGGCGGGTCGTGGGGGTGGGGCGGGCGCGCACCAGGCCCTGGTCGCCCGGCCAGGTCGCTTCCGGGGGTGGGACGCGGCGCTCGTTGAACTCCCGGCCCTCGTGGCGGACCAGGGTCGTCCACGCCTGCCCGTCCCAGTAGCGCTTCTCCACGCGCCGCTCCGGGTCGGGCTGCCAGCCCGGGGCGAGCACCTTCTCCACCTCGGCCAGCAGCGACGGCGGCAAGCCGGGGCGCGCCCGCAGCCGCACCAGCAGCCCCCACACGGCGGGCCGCTCGTGCTCGTCGCGCAGCCTGCCGCGCAACTCGTCGAAGATCTCCCGCAGGTCGGTCTGGTCGAGCCCGGGGTCGGCCAGCCGCTCGCGCAGCGGGTCGAGGTAGGGGACCGGCGGGTCCGGGGGCAGCGGATCGGGCAGCGGCGGCGCGGCGGGCAGCGACATCAGCGCTCGCCGCAGCTTCGTCAGCCGCTCCGGCCCGGCCAGGCCCGCCGGGTCGAACACCGGGGCGTCCTCCGCGTCCGGTGGCAGCGGCGCGGGCCGCACCGGGACCAGCAGCACCGGCCTGCGCAGTGCCCGCGCGTACCGGAGTTGGGCCAGGCAGCCGGGGGAGCGCACCGACGACGGGGAGACCAGCAGCACGAACACCGCGCAGCGCTGGAGGCGCTGGAGCACGCTTTCCCACCACCGGGGGCCGACCGGCTCGCCGCGGTCGAGCACCACCTGCCTGCCCAACTGCGCCAGGTCGGCGCGCAGCCGGGCCGCGGCGTCGCGATCAGGCACCGAGTGGCTGACGAACACGTGCATGGTTCAACTCCGCGGTCAGCGGCCGACGGCGCCCGCACCGATGTCGCGCACTCGCCACCCGCCATCCTCGTCGGTGGTCGGGAACCACAACAGTACAGATCGACTGCCCGCCGTGTGTGCCGCCGAAACCGTGAATCCGGATCACCGGACCTGCGTCGACAGCGCAGGCGCGCGGCGTGTCCGCCCGCGTCCGTTTCCGAAGTGCAGGCCGGTGGCTCGATCATGCCGCCAGGTTGCTCAGTCGCACAAGGTTTTTCGCCGCGTGGTCGCGAGCGCCGGACAGCTTTCCGACCCGCCCGTCGGAAAGCGGACCGCGCGGGCCGTAGGATCGCCTGCCTGGAAGCGTGCTCGCGTCGGGCTATCGCACCTGGTCGCCCGGCGAGCGGCGTCGCCTCGCCGAACGGCCCGTCGAGGTGGGGCGCCGCCTGCCCGGAGGGCGGCTCTGTCCGAAGTGGACTCAGCGTCGTGCGCGGCGGACAGTGGTTCCAGGACCGCGGTTTCATGAACCTCGGTGACAAAGAACAGTCCTGACCAGACCGGTGGAGGTGAGCCCGTGGACGACGCGGTCGCCGAGTTGCGCGAACAGTTCCGCGGCCCGCTGCCCGCCGCCGTCGAGTCGCTCGACCCGGCCGCGGCCCGCGATCTCGCCGCGGCGCTGCGGTCCGCGCGCCGCCGCCAGCGCGCCGAGTTGACCTCGGCCACCGACGAGTCCCTGCGCGCGCTGCCCCGGCCCTTGCGCGTCCTGGTGCGCCGGGTGATCGGCCTGTGAGCCCGCGCGCGGAGATCGCCAAGCTGGCCCGGCTGCTCGGCGAGGACCCCGAGCGGTTCGGCTACCTGGCGGACGTGCCCGAGGCCGATCTGCGCCGCGTCCGCGAACGGGCAACCGACGTGCTGTTCGGCGCCGACCGGGCGGTGTTCGAGCGGATCGCGGCGGCCAGCAGGCTCGTGCCCGCCGCGCTCACCGCGGCCATCGCGCAGCGGTCGTTCGGGCCGACGCTGTGCGCGCGGGTCGCGGCTGTGCTCGAGCCCGACCGCGCGCTCGACCTCGCGGGCAGGCTGTCGACCGGGTTCCTCGCCGACGTCGCCGCCCGGCTCGACCCCCGGCGGGTGGGCGCGGTGCTGACCCGGCTGCCCCCGGAGATGATCACCGAGGTCGCCCGCGAGTTGGCAGGCCGCGGCGACCACATCGCCATGGGCCAGTTCGTCGACAAGCTCTCCGCCGAGGCGCTGCGGGTGGTCGTCGCCACGCTGGACGAGGAGAACCTGTTGCGCGGCGCGGTGTTCAGCGAAAGCCAGGACCGCTTTCCCGCCCTGTTCGCCCAGATCGCCGACGACCGGCTGCCCGCGGTGGCGTCCGCGATGGCCACCGCGGACGACGAGTTCGCCCACGAGATCCTGCCGCTGCTCGCCTGCCTCGACACCGCGGGCATGACCCGCCTGGCGGCCGCCGTCGGCGACCTACCCGGCCCACCGCGCGCCCGGCTCGCCGCGGTGGCCGCCGCCACGGGTGTCCTGGACCGCCTCGGCCCGCTGTCCGCCGCGCTGGCCGACCGCTGATCACGCCGCGCCGAGGTGGCCCGCCAGGAAGTCCAGGGCGGCCGGGAGGCCGCTGGTCCAGTACGACCACTCGTGCGCGCCCTCCCGGGACAGGAACCGGTGCGGCACGCCCTTGCGGGTCAGCGCCAGGTGCAGGTCGACGTTGCCCTCGAAGAGGTCGTCGTAGGCGCCGCAGTCGAGGAAGTACGGGGCGCGGGACAGGTCCGCCGCCGGAGCGCGGTTGACGGTGTCGACCAGGTTCCAGTGGCGATAGCGCTCGTTGAGCCGGTCCGCGCCGACCAGGTTCGCGCCGATCATGCGCGAGTAGCGCCAGTTGTACCCGGCCATGTCGAGCGCGACGAGTTGCTCGTCGGTGCGGTGCCCGACGCTGAAGGCGAAGGCGGCGGCGAACATGCCGGGATTGCGGAAAGCGAAGGACAGCGCCCCGAACCCGCCCATCGACAGCCCGCCGATCGCGCGCGGGGCCGCGCCGCCCACCTGGTGCGCGGACTCGATGTTCGGGACGAACTCCTTGACGAACATGTCCGCGTAGGGGAAGGACCCCGTGGCGTCGTTGACGTAGTACCCCAGCGGCTGGTTCACCGACGGCTTGGACGTGTCCGGCCGCGCGTCGGGCATCACCACCGCCATCGGCGGGAGTCTGCGGCGCACGATGGCGCGGTCGAGGATGTCGGCGGCCCGGCCCGCCCGCAGCCACTCGGTGTTGTCCCCGCTCGCGCCGTGCAGCAGGTAGAGGACGGGCAGGCCGCGCGCCGAGATGTGGCCGGGCGGGAGATAGAGCGAGTAGAGCACGTCCGTGCCGAGCAGCTGGCTGCGCATCCGCAGGTTCTCCCGGACCCGCCCGCCCGCGGTCGCCCGCGCGGGGCTCACGCCCAACAGGACGGCCGACGCGGCGGTGGCGGCCGACAGCAGGGTCCGGCGGTTCATCGGCGCTCCCTCGGTGCGGATCACGGCACGCCGTGGCGTCGGGCGATGACGCCACGGTACCGTTGTTCGGCAATGCCGAACAACGGTCACGGGCAGTTCTCTCGATCAGGTGATACCCGCACAGAGCGGAACCATCAGGATCGTGAGCGCACCGGGCTTGCTCGCCGATCACCAGCGGCCGCGCGCGGTCAGGCCGCGTCGGCCTCGCGGACGACGCGGGCGCGAACGGCGCGCAGGACGTGGTGGTCGACGGTGGCGCAGTCGACCGACAGCCAGTCGCCCATGTCGCGCACGAAGTCCTCGGGCACCATCGCCGAGACGCCGAGGCCGGGTGTGTCGTCGGTGGTCACCTCGCCGTCGCGGCTGGGGTAGACCAGCAGCGCGCCGCGCACCTCAACACCGGGCAGGTGCTCGGCGAACGCGGCCACCGCGCCGAACAACTCCGTCGTGCCGCCGCGGAAGGGGTGGCCGTTGCGCCACAGCGAGCCGTCGTCGTCGATCTCGTAGTGGCCGGGCAGCCAGAGCTTCGACTCGACCAGCACCAGGCGGTGCCCGCACAGCACCGCGTGCTCGACGTCGGCGAACACCGACCCCGGCCGCGACAGGCCGTGGAAGACCCGCGCGCCAGGCAGTCGAGCCAGATAGTTGACCAGCAACTCGGCCGTCAGCCGTTCCCCGACCGGTTCTTCGTCAGCGACGCCGAACACGGTCCGCTCGCCGAACTCCGCCTCCGCGTCCCGGTGCGCCCGCACGGCCGACAGGTAGGACCGGGCCAGTCGGACCACCGCGGCGATCGCGGCCGCCAGCAGGGCCAGCCAGCAGACCAGCACCGCGGACGACAGGAAACCGGGCAGCAGCAACGGAACGCTCAACAGCACCCCGCCGAGCACGGCCGCCGCCGCGGGCGCGTGCCCAGGCGTGCGGACGTATCCGATGCGCGGCTGGTGCTTGGTCAGATGCCACCACGGCAGCGACGACGGCGGCACATCGCAGCCCGCGGGCACGAACGCGGGCTCGTCGCGGAACATCCGCCGCCTCGGCCTCGGCCGGGGCCGGGGGACCTCGACGGGGGCCGCGATCGGGCCCCGGTCGTACTCGGCGCGCTTCGCGCCGTCCGACAGCGTCTCGTAGGCCGATTTGAGCAACCGGAACGTGCCCGACGTGCCGCCCGCGTCCGGGTGCATGACCTTCGCCAGCGCCCGGAAAGCGGACTTGATCTCACCTGCCGAGGCGTCCCGGCGAACGCCCAGCAGCTCGTAGTAGTCGACGTCGTCCACCGGTCCCGTGCACCTCCTTGTCGCGCCGGACAACGGTAGCGAACCATGCCCCGGTCATGATCATCTACCGGGGCGGGCCAACGCGCGAGGGCCGCCCCCGCGCTGCGGGAGCGGCCCTCGGAGCGCCGTCTTCGGTTGGCTCTGACTCAGCCGTGCTGTCTTAGCTGGTGATGTCCTTGGTGCGGAAGCGGCGGGCGGCCAGGAGACCGAAGATCGCCGCGTAGGTGATCGCGGAGAACGCGCCGCGGGTCATGTTCGCCCAGTCGATGTCGGTGGCGATCAGGTCCGACCACGCGAAGCCGAAATGGGTCGGCAGGTAGTCCCGCAGCCCGCCCAGCGCCGTGATCTGGTCGAGGATCTGCGACAGGATCGCCACCAGCACCGTCCCGCCCACCGCGCCCAGCGGCGCGTCGGTCGACACCGACAGGAACACCGCCAGCCCGGCCACCCACAGCAGGTTGACCGAGATGTAGACGACCGCGAACAGCATGGCCACCAACGAGTCCGAGAACGCGATCGCATCCCCGGTCGGGCTCACCGCCTCGCCGGAGCCGTAGAAGACCACCCCGACGAGCAGCGCCACCGCGGGCAGCAGCGCCAGCGCGAACACCGACAGCAGGCCCGACGCGATCGCCTTCTGCCGCAGCAGCCGCTGCCGGGGGACCGGCATGGCCAGCAGGTACTTCAGGCTCGACCAGGACGCCTCCGAGGCGATCGTGTCGCCGAAGAACAGCGCCACGATCATCGGCAGCAGGAAGCTGCCCGCCGCGAACAGGACGAACACCACGAAGTTCGGCGCGCTGGCGGTGGCCAGGTCGACGAAGCCGCCCGAGCGCCGCCCGCTGGTGTCGGCGCCGAACTCGAACGCGCCCCACAGGATGAACGGCAGCAGCACCAGGAAGCCCAGCAGCAGCTGCGTCCGCCTGCGCCGCAGCTGCCGGACCAGCTCGACCCGCACCGGCAGCGTCCGGCCCGGCCGGAAGCCCGCCACCGAGCCGTCCGGCTCGAACGCGGTGGACTCCCGGCTGGCCGCGACCGCCATCTCATCGATCGCGGCCGGGTCGGTGTGGACCGTGCTCACCGATTCGCCCACCCGCACCGTGTCCGACGCCTTGTGCCCGTTCTCCGACTGTCGTGCCGATGACTTGCTCACGGCGCGGCCTCCTCTCCGACCAGCTGCAGGAACGCGTCCTCAAGGCGGCGCCGCGGCCCCGCCTGCTCGACCGCGACCCCGGCCCGCACCAGCACGGTCAGCGCCGTCGAGCGCGGTGTCCCGTCCAGGTTGGCGTGCACGAGGTCGCCCTCGATGGTCACGCCGTGCACGCCCGTCACGCCGCGCAGCGCCTCGGCCGCGGTCTCCGGGTCGTCCACCCGGAAGGTCGCCTCGCCGCCACCGGCCACGATGTCCTCGACCGCGCCCGAGGCGACGAGCTTGCCGCGGTGCATGACCACCACGCTGTCGCAGGTCTGCTCGACCTCGGCCAGCAGGTGGCTGGACACCACGACCGTGCGCCCGGTGGACGCGTAGCGGCGCAGCACGTCGCGCATCTGGTGGATCTGCGGCGGGTCGAGCCCGTTGGTCGGCTCGTCGAGCACCATCAGGTCCGGGAAGCCGAGCATCGCCTGCGCGATCGCGAGCCGCTGGCGCATCCCCTGGCTGTAGGTGCGGACCTTGCGGTCCACCGCCGCGCCCAGCCCGGCGATCTCCAGCGCCTCGGTGAAGTGCGCCCGTTCGAGCGGGCGGCCGGTGGCGGCCCAGTACAGCTCCAGGTTCGCCCGGCCGGACAGGTGCGGCAGGAAACCCGCGCCCTCCACGAACGACCCGATCCGCGACAGCACCGGCGCCCCGGAGTGGATCCGGTGCCCGAAGACCCGGATGTGGCCCTCGGTCGGCTGGATCAGGCCCATCAGCATCCGCAGCGTCGTGGTCTTGCCCGCGCCGTTGGGGCCGAGCAGGCCGAGGACCTGGCCGCGCTCCACCCGGAACGACAGCGAGTCCACCGCCTTGAGCCCGCCCGGGTACGACTTGGACAGGTTCTCGATGACCATCGGCACGTCGGCGAGATCGGGGTCGACGTCGTCGGCGCGCCTGCGCCGCACGAAGCCCCAGACCGCGGCGAGCGCGCACAGCCCGAGCACCACCGCGATGCCGATCAGCGGACCGGCGGGCGGCGCGCTGCTCGACCGCGTCCCCGGCACGACCGGGACCGAGAGCGAGGTGCCCGGCGCGACCGACACCCGGTAGGTGGCCGGTTGCGCGGGCGTGGCGTAGGACTGGTCGGTCGTGGACACGACCAGCTCGATCCGGTGGTCGGCCTCGATCGGCCGCACGATCCCCGGCAGCGACACCGTGATCTCGGCGGGCGAGCCGTCGGCGGGCAGTCCGGTCACCCGGAAAGCCGACACCGCCGACCCCGGCAGCGTCCGCACCCCGTCCGGCCCGAGGTCGTAGAGCTTGGCGAACAGCACCACGCCGTCCGGCGCGGGCGCACCGCCCACAGTGGACACCCGCAGCGTCGCCGTCGTGGCCCCCGCGATGAGCAGCTGCCCGGTCATCGGCGCGCTGACGAACCGCGCAGACTGGCCGGGCAGGTCGATCGCGACCCGTCCGGCGAGCTGCGACGAGCCGCTGATCACCGCGCCGAGCCCCGGCATACCGCTGATCGAGGCCGGGTTCCCGCCCGGCGGGTTGACCACGGTCTGCTCGTCGCCGGTGACCGCGACCGGACGCCGCTCGGTCGCCTGCCCGCCCGTCAGGCCGGGGTAGGCGGCCGCGGTGACCGTGCGCACCGACGGCGAGCCCTGGGCGCGCAGCGCGCCCCGCACCGCGTACTCGAACCCGGTGCCGGGGTCCTCGCCCTGGCCGCGCAGGTGGAAGTCGAACCAGTCGGCGATCTGCCCGCGCAACTCCGGGCCCGGCCTGCCGCCGTCGTGCCCGCCGGTGTACCAGACGACCTTGACCGGGGCGCCCGCCGCGCTGATCTGCCGCGCGGTGGCGTCGGACTGGTCGAGGCCGAAGAGGGTGTCCTGCTCGCCCTGCACCAGCATCGTCGGCTGGGTGATCTTGTCCGTCACCGAGACCGGGGACACCGAGCGCAGCAGTTCGACCGTCTGCTGGTCGGCGCGGCCGGTGGTCGCCACCTGCGCGTACGCCCGGCAGACCGCCTCGGTGAACCGGCCGCACGGGTCGGCGGTCTCGGCTGGCCTGCCGCCGCCCGGGACGCCCGCGGGGGCGGCGCCCGCGACCGCGCCGGTGTTGGCGTTCTCCCGGGTGCCCGGCTCGGTGGCGTCCGTGGTCGGGTTCGCCAGCCCGGCCGCGCCCATGCCCGCGGCGAAGAAGATGCCCGCCCAGGAGCGCTTGAACACCCCGTCCGCGCCGAAGGCGTTGGCCGCGGGCGACGCGCCCGGGGCCTGGGAGCCCGCCGAGTTCGGCAGCAGCGCCTGGCCGAGGTCGTTGTAGGTGATCAGCGGGGCCAGCGCGTCGACCCGCTTGTCGGTGCCCGCCAGCAGAAGCGACAGCGCGCCGCCGTAAGAGCCGCCGGTCACGCCTACTTTGGGGTCGTTCGGTCCGTCTTGGACGACCTCGGGCTGCTTGGCCAGCCAGTCGACCAGGCCCGCGGCGTCGGCTACCTCGTAGTCGGGCGAGTTCAGCGAGATCCGGCCCGCACTGCGGCCGAAGCCGCGCGCGGACCAGGCCAGCGCGACGAACCCGCGCTGGGCGAGTTCGCGGGCGTCGGACTCGACGCTCTCCTTGCTGCCACCGAACCCGTGCGCGACCAGCACCGCCGGGGCGGGGGTGCGCTCGGGAAGGTAGAGGGTGGTGTCGATCTTCACAGGCTCGTCGCGGGCTGGGCCGCTGAGCAGGTCGACGAACGCGTCACGGGTGCTCACCGGTGGCGGGTCGTCGCCGGTGTTCAGCCAGACAAGTCCGGCCGAGCCGACGGCGACGACGAGCAGTGCGGTGAGGGTTTGACGCGTGCGGAGGCGAGGGATCCTAGGCACGTCGACGACGGTATGCGACCGTTGCTGAGAGTGTTCCCAGCGGGTGAGCGGGCCGTCACGCACGCGTGCCTGTGACTTACCCCAACCCGGGTAAGGGAGGTGCCCGCTGGTGTGTTGTGCTGTGACAGGTAAGAATGACAGGTAAGCATCACTACGCAGTGAATGTGTCGGAGGGGAGTATTCCTTCGCACCGGTGTCGTCAGCACGGACCTGTCACGGGTCCCGGTGCCGGTGGCCGGATCGCATCCGGCGGAAGAGACCTCCGGTTGTCGGCGCGTGCCCGTACACCGGAGGTTTGATCGATGGTTGTCCCTGCCTGGGTTTGGATTGCCACGGTGGGCGGTCTGGTCGCGTTGCTCGCGATCGACCTGCTCGTCGTGGACCGCAAGCCGCACGAGGTCACGCTTGGCGAAGCGGGCCGCTGGGTGGCGTTCTACATCGCCTGCGCCATCGCCTTCGGCGGCGCGATCTGGGCGTTCTCCGGTGGCCAGTACGCGGGCGAGTTCTTCGCAGGCTATATCACCGAGTATTCACTTTCCGTTGACAACCTGTTCATCTTCCTGATCATCATGTCGGCGTTCCAGGTGCCCAAGATCCACCAGCACAAGGTGCTGCTGATCGGCATCGTGCTCGCCCTGGTGATGCGCGGCATCTTCATCGCCGTCGGCGCCGTCGCCATCGCCAAGTTCAGCTGGGTGTTCTACCTGTTCGGCATCTTCCTGATCTACACCGCGTGGAAGCTCTCCCGGCAGGGCCTCGGCGAAGACGAGGAGTACGAGGAGAACGGCCTCACCCGCTTCGCCCGCAAGGTGCTGCCGGTGACCGACTCCTACCACGGCGCCAAGACCGCCGTGAGGATCGACGGCAAGCGGTACTTCACCCCGATGCTGATCGTCATGATCGCCATCGGCACCGCCGACCTGCTCTTCGCCGTCGACTCGATCCCGGCGATCTTCGGGCTCACCAAGGAGCCCTTCCTGGTCTTCACCGCCAACGCGTTCGCGCTGATGGGCCTGCGGCAGCTGTACTTCCTGCTCGGCGGGCTGCTCAAGAAGCTGGTCTACCTCTCGGTCGGCCTCGCGGTCATCCTCGCCTTCATCGGCGTCAAGCTGGTCCTCGAAGCGCTGCACACCAACACGCTGCCGTTCATCAACGACGGTGAGCCGCTGCACGTGCCGACCATCGGCATCGGGCTGTCGCTGTCGGTCATCGTGGGCGTCCTGCTCGTCACCACGGTCGCGAGCCTGATCAAGTCGCGGCGCGTCGACGCCACCGGGAACGGCGACACTGGCGTGAGCGCCGACGAGGTGCCGGGGGAACTCGACGTCCTGGAGTCGGCGGAACCGGTCGAGAACAAGCGCTGACCCGGTCACGGTGAAAGCGGGCGCCCTCGCTGGCGCCCGCTTTTCTGTGACTAATGGGAATAACAAGCGCCCCTGACGGCGCCGAATGTTCCGGTACGGTCGTCTTCGTGCGCCCTGAGGACATCGAACTGCCTGCGGCGCCGGGTGCGCCCGCCCTGCACGGCGATCTGCTGCTCGTCGGCGTCACCGCCGCCGACCTCGCCGCGAACTCCTACCGGGGCGGTCTGCACCGCGTCGGCGTCGACGGCGGCGGGGCGAAGGAGTTCACCCGCGGTTTCCGGGACGTCGCGCCCGCGATTTCCCCGGACGGCACCCAGGTCGCCTTTCTGCGCAGCGACGGCCCGGCGGGCAAGCCCCAGGTGCACGTGATGCCGGTCGACGGCGGGGAGGCCCGCCCGGTGACCGCGCTGCCGCTCGGCGCGGGCGCGCCAGTGTGGGCGCCGGACTCGCGGCGCATCGCGTTCGTCGCCCGGGTCCCCGAACCAGGCCGCTACGGCACCGCGGCGGCCGACGGCGACACCCCGTCCGCGGACGAGGAGGCGCCGCGCCGCATCACCCGGCTCGACTACCGCTACGACGACATCGGTTTCGTGACCGACCGGCCCGCCCACGTATTCGTCGTGGACACCGCCGACCCCGCCGCGCGCCCGCGCAGGCTGACCGAGGGCCACGGCGAGCCCCTGAACCCGGCCTGGACTCCGACGGGCGAGCACATCCTGGTCGGCGCCAAGCGCGACTGGGGCGCCGAGGACACCCTGCGCGCCGACCTCTACGCCATCCCCGCCGACGGCGGCGCCCCGATTCTGGTGGCGCGCAGCGCGGGCACCGTCGAGCACCCCGTCATGGTCGCCGACGACACGGTCGCCTTCCTCGGCGAGGCTTTCGACGGCGTCGCGGCCGTGGCGCGCAACGTGGGGCTGTGGACGGTGCCACTGACCCTCGACGGCCCGCCCGGGGAACCGCGCAGGCTCACCGACGTCGAGACCGTGGACTGCGAACCGGACGCGGGCAGGCCGGTCGCCACCGCCTCCGGCGTGCTCGTGGCCGTCCGCAACCGCGGCGCGGTGGAACTGCGCCGCGTCGCGTCAGGCGCGGACGGCGCCACTCTGTCCGAATTGGCCCTGGTGGCCGGAGAACTGGCCGTGGTCAAGGGTTTCGCCGCCGACGGCGACCGCGTTGTGTGTTCGGTGTCCACTTGGGACACAGCAGGGGAGGTCGTCCTCGCCGAGGACGAGACCACCCGCAGGCTCACCGACTTCTCTGCTCCACTGCGCGCGAGGGGCCCGCGCCCCGTGGTCGAGATCAAGGCCTCCGCCCCGGACGGCTACGCCACCCACGGCTGGCTGGTCCTCCCGGAAGGAGACGGCCCACACCCGGTCATCCTGGTCGTCCACGGTGGACCGTTCAGGTACTACAGCTGGGGTTTTTTCGACGAGGCACAGGTCTACGCCGCCGCGGGCTACGCCGTCGTCCTCCCCAACCCGCGCGGCTCAGCGGGCTACGGCGAACGCCACGGCCAAGCCATCATCGGCGCACTGGGCACAGTGGACGTGGCGGACGTCCTGTCGGTCCTCGACGCCACCCTGGAACGCCCCGACCTCGACCCGACCCGCGTCGGCGTCATGGGCGGCTCCTACGGCGGCTGGATGGTCGGCTGGCTGGCCGCCCACCACGGCCACCGCTTCCGCGCGGCCTGGAGCGAACGCGCCGTCAATTGCTGGGAGTCCTTCGCGGGCACCTCCGACATAGGCTGGTGGTTCGCCGACGCCTACTGCGGCCCCACCCCCGGCGCCCGCACGGCCATGAGCCCCCTGACCCACGCCGACCGCATCAGCATCCCCTTCGCCATAGCCCACTCCGAACAAGACTGGCGTTGCCCTGTCGAACAGGCCCAACGCATGTACGTCAAACTCCACCGCAACGGCACCCCCACCCAACTCCTCCTCTTCCCCGGCGAAGGCCACGAACTAACCCGCTCCGGCACCCCCCGACACCGCAAACAACGCTTCGACGCCGTCCTGGACTGGTGGTCCCACCACCTGTAAACCCCCCGATGCGCCAAGTTGTCCACAGGCGAAGCTCCCCCTCTTCCCGGCGCTGACCTGCGGCGATAGGATGGATTCGGGACGGTCCCCCAGGGCGGGTAAGCTTTGGTGTGGGGTCGTGGGGCGGCGAAAGTCGGGCTTTGAGTGCGCGTTTGAGCGGGATGCTCGACGGGGCGGGACAGCGCACTCACCCACCTACCAACCGCACACAAGCTGCCAGAGCCGCCAGGTACTCGGTGGGTTGTTGGAGTGGCAAGCTTGCCTTTCTGCCAGCCGCACTGCCCCTGCCAGATGTTCGACGGGAGCGGAGCAGCACACCCGCCCCATCGAGCAAACCAACACAGCTAGCCAGCCAGGCAACTCACAGCAGCGTGTAGTTCAGATCCTCACACACCCGAGCCAACGGCAGATCCAACCCCGGATAATCCAACGGCAGCAACACATCCGGCGTAGTAGGCAGAGCAGTGCGCGCAGGCGGGTCCCATAAGCAGACCGCTGGCTCCCCGCCATCCATAGACGACCGGTACCACAGCCCGTCAAGATCAGGATATGCCGCGCGAATGGCCCGCGCCCACGCCTGCGTCATGATCTTGTTCCCGCTGCTGATCTCCTGCGAGGCCCCCGCGCGCGTCGGCCACAGTCCGGTGAGGTCAAGCAGCTTCAGTGTCCGCCGAGGCCGGAACACGACCAGATGCGGCCGCCGCGTCGTCCGGTCCACGACCAGTGTCTGCTGGAACACCTCCGCCACGCTTGTGCGCACGGTCAGCCCGAAATACAGCGCGCCGTGACCGGGTGCGGGCGCGGGCCCGCCGTCCGGGCCGAGGGGGTGTGGGTCGAAGCGGGCGTGCGGTAGTGGGCCGGTGTAGCGGAAGGAGTTCCAGCGCTGCCGGTGCGCGCCCGCCGCCGCGAAGACCCTTACCAGGTGGGTGCCGCTGTGCACGGCGAGGACGTCCTCGTCAACGCGCAGGAGGGGTTTGAGGACAGCAGGAGCAGGCGGCTGGGGAAGCCGTGCCATCGGGGAGTTGTCCAGTCGTCGGTATAGGTCAGGCGGGGGTGCCGAGCACCGAGGCCAGGGTGGCGACCTTGGTCGGGTCGCCCCCGGCGAGCAGCCACTGCCGTGGTGTGGCGGGCTGGTCGTTGATCCGCAGGTCGGGTTGCGGGGTGGTCATGAACGCGGCCACCACCAGCGGCGGCTGGTCGTCGGGGACAGCGGCCAGCACGGCCTCCAGGCCGGGCAGCACCCCGGCGGAGGTGAACTGCCACGCGGGCAGCCGCCAGCCGCCGCGGTCCTTCCAGCCCGCGAGCCTGCCCGCGGAGAGCCGGTGCCGGATGCGGCTGGTGTCGACGCCGACGGCGTGCGCGGCGGCGGAGACGGTCAGCGCCGAGTCGCGCAGGACGGCCTGGGCCGCCACGGCGCGGGCGCGGGAGTCGACCTCGTCCGCCCGGCGCGGGGTCAGGTCGAGGCCGACGTCGGAGAGGGTGTCGCGCTGCTCGGTGGAGAAGTAGTCGGCCGGGTCGGGCGTTGCGGGGGAGAGCCGACGCGCGGCGTCCTCCACGAGCTCCAGGAACTCGACCGGGCTGACTCTCAGGCCCGCTTTGGCGAGCAGGGTCTCCAGGGCGACTGTCATGCACCTAGAGTAGCCTGAATGTGCGGGTTCGTGCGCCTTTGTGTGAAAACTCACCTAGATCGACACGGACCGCACACACTCCAACACAAAGCGTTGTATCAGCATAGCTGCAACGTCTCCGCCATGCCATTACGTCCATCCGGTTATGAGCGGCGACTTACGCTGGTGGCCCCGTTCGGGTGTCGCCGTGGCGATAGCGGTGATCGGCGCGCCGAGAGCGCGGTCAGCGTGCTCGCCCAGCGCGGCTCGGCGCTGGTCCGGGTCGGCGGGGTCGGCGGTCTCGGTGTGGGGGAGCGCATCCAGTCGGTCCGCTTCCTCGGCCCCACCGCCCACGTGGTCACCTTCCGCCGCACGGACCCGCTCTGCACCGTCGACCTGAGCGACGCGGCGAATCCGAGGGTCACCGGCGCGCTCAAGATCACCGGCTACTCGGCGTACCTGCATCCGGTCGCCGACGGTCGGCTGCTCGGCGTCGGGCAGGAGGCGACCGATGAGGGCCGGGCCACCGGCACGCAGGTGTCGCTGTTCGACACCACCGGCGCCGAGGCGCGTCCGATCGCGCGCTATCATCGCCGGGAGGGTCTTCCGCGGTCGAGTTCGACCCGCACGCGTTCCTGTACCGGGCCGAACGCGGCCTGGTCGTGGTGCCGGTCGACGCGCGCGGCGGTCCGGGCCAAGGCGGCGCGCTGGTGCTGCGGCTGACCGGCGACACGATCACCGAGGCGGGCACGCTGACGCACCCGCGGCGAACCGGAGCCGACAGCGGTATCCGCCGGTCGTTGGTCGCGGGCGGGGCGCTGTGGACGCTGTCCGCGTCGGGTCTGCTCGCGACCGACCTCGACCCCCTGCGGCCGGTCGCCTGGGTGCCGTTCGCCTGACCCGGGCGGGCTGCCGATCCGGAGCCCGAGGTGGTCCCACCATCGGGCTCCGGAGCATCCGCGATGATCGATCGCGGTCGGCTGGCAAAGGACGCGCGGCGGACGGTGGCCCGCGGCGCTCATCCCTTTCGGTGAACCTGAGTGGCGTTAATCACTGTCCGGATTTTTCGGACGTTGACACTAATGGTCGAGTTGCTATTCATGCGGACTGGCGACACCCATTCCGGTGAATCGTCACGCAGAGTCAAATAGTTCGTCGGTTGTCGAAACCGTCGTGGAATTGCGCGCGCCGGTTCGCGGTGAAATCACAGCGCGAAGACCGAGCCGGTGGCCACCTCGAGCGCGCACCGGTTGGGGTGGACGCGCTCATGGGCGACGGGCCGGTTCTGCCAGAGTCCATTGGCGGTGACGACAAGCGGCGCGTACTCCATGGTGCAGGGGCGGTCCGGTCCCACGTTGAGTGCGTCGAAATCGCCGTCCACCTGCGCGATCGCCGCGCACGCCGCGGTCGCGCGGGGGTGCGAGCCACCCGTGGGGCCGCACCGCAGCACGGCGGTGGCCGGGGTTTGCCCCGGTGCGCCGACGGTCAGCGTGAGGTGGGTCTGCGCGCGCGGCGCCGCCGCGGCCGCCGGGGTCATGGCGGTTGCCGCCGCGACGGCGATGGCGGCGGCGAAGGTTCTTCTGAGCATCCTGGGTCACTCCTTCTCGGAGGGCTGATCACCCGCCGAATGGGTGTATGGGAGAATTCGTGCCCGACCGCGATCGGCGGCCGGGTCAATGTGAGCCTAGAACTCTCGGAATTGTTTTGCGGTCCGGGGCCTCTGGCGCCTGGGGCGCGCCCGATGCTATTCATGTCGCCGCGGTTGTCGACAAGATCGACTGCAAGCCGACTTCCTTAAGTGCCATCGGGTGAGAGGTCCTTTCTGTGGGCGGAATGACACGCGCGGCGAAGGCGACGCGGGACCGTTTGTCCGACCGGGTCGCGATCGGGATGTTGATCACGGCCTTTCCCCCCGACGAGGTCGACGCCGCCATCGACGCCGTTGGCGCCCGGGAGCAGCGTTCGCGCGCGCTGCCCGCCCGCACGATGGTCTACTTCACCCTCGCGCTCTGGCTCTTCGGCGGCGCCGGGTACGACGCGGTGCTCGCCCGGCTCACCGCGGGGATGCGCTGGGCCGGGGTGGACACCGGCGCGCGGTCCGCGCCCAGCACCGGCTCGATCACCAAGGCCCGCAAGCGGCTGGGCCCCGAGGTGATGCGCAGGCTGTTCCTGCGCCGGGCCGCGGCCGACCGCGCCGAGTGCTGCCGCTGGCGCGGCCTGCGCGTGTGCACCCTCGACGGCGGGTCGGTCGACATCCCGGACACCGCGGCCAACCTCGCGGCGTTCGCGCACTCCAGAGTGCGTCTGGCCGTCCTGGCCGAGCAGGACACCGGCGCGCTGCTCGACGTCACCGTCGGCTCCTGCCGCGAGGAACTCGGCGGCCGGGTGCTCGGCTCGCTGACCCCGGACACCCTGGTCGTGGCGCACCGGGCCGGACCGGGGCAGGACCTGTGGCGCACCGCGGTCGACCGGGGCGCCCAACTGCTCTGGCGGCCCCGCGCCCCGGTCGCCCTGCCCCGGCTGCACGTGCTGCCCGACGGCACGTTCCTGTCCCGCCTGCTGCCCGAGCGCGACCCGGTCGACGGCTCGCTCGCGGTGCGGGTGCTCCAGGCCGCCGACAGCGTCCTGGTGACCACGCTGCTGGACCCGGACGAGGCGCCCGCGGACGAGTTGGTCGCCCTGCACGCGACGCGCTGGCGGTTCGAGTCGCTGTTCGAGTCGCTGGAAGCGGGACCGGTCGCGCTGCGCTCCCAAGATCCGCATGGCGTCGCCCAGGAGTTGTGGGCGATGCTCTGCGTGTACCAAGCGGTGCATCCGTGGCGCGGTAAGGAAGCGATAATGTGGGCTGGTGCGCCGACCAGGCGCCCGTCCCGGGCCACGATGGTGGACCTGAGGTAGACGCGGCAGACGAGGAGGCCCGATGGCGACCGAGTCCCGGGTGGCGGTGATCGGCTACGGCCTGGCCGGATCGGCGTTCCACGCCCCGTTCATCGCCGCGACCGAGGGGCTGCGGCTCGCCGCCGTGGTCACCTCGGCCCCCGCGCGGGCCGCCGAAGTGGCCGCGCGCTATCCCGAGACCGTCGTCCTGGCGAGCGTCGACGACCTGTGGCGGCGCGCGGACGAGTTCGACTTGGTCGTGGTCGCGTCGCCGAACCGCTTCCACGTCGAGCAGGCCGAGGCGGCGCTCGCCGCTGGCCTCTCGGTCGTGGTCGACAAGCCGGTCGCGGCCACCGGGCGCGGCGTGCGCAGGCTGGTCGAGGCGGCCGACCAGGCCGGTCTGCTGTTCACGGTCTTCCAGAACCGCCGGTGGGACGGCGACTTCCGCACCGTCCGCCGCCTGGTCGATGACGGCGCCCTCGGCGTGGTCAACCGCTTCGAGTCCCGGTTCGAGCGCGCCGCGACGACCGTGCGGGCGGGCTGGAAGGCCAGCGCCGACCCCGCCGCGATGGCCAACATCGTCTACGACCTCGGCAGCCACCTGGTCGACCAGGCGATCGTCCTGTTCGGCGCGCCCGTGTCGGTCTACGCCGAGACCCGCACGCCGCGCGCGGAGGTGCCGGTGCCCGAGGACGCGACGGTGCTGCTGACCCACGCCTCCGGTGTCCGGTCGTACCTGCGGATGAGCAACGCCTCGATGCCGGTCGCGCCCCGGTTCGCCGTCGCGGGCCTGCGCGCGGGCTACCGGTGCTGGGGGCTCGACCCGCAGGAGAAGGCCTCCCGCGCGGGCATCGCGCCCACCGCCCCCGGTTTCGGGGTGTACCCGCGCCCGCAGTGGGGCGAACTGCTGACCGAGGCCGGGACGCAGACGGTGCCCACCCTCGACGGGGACTATCTGGCCTTCTACGGCGCGGTCTCCGCGTGCCTGCGCGGGGAGGGGCCGCCGCCGGTCCCGCCCGCCGAGTCGGTGACGCTGGTCGACACCATCGATGCGGCCATCCGGTCGGCAGGCAGCGGCAAACCCGTTCCCCTATAACGGCCCCTGCCCACTCCAGTCCCCGCCGCGACGCGCGCGGCCTTCCGCCCGGCGGTGGCTACCTTCGGCGTGGTCACGATGGCCGGAAACGGGTCGATGCGGAGCCAGTGGGCCGACCGCCGGACACGACCGTTCCCGACCGGGTGACCGTGGCTGACCGCTCGCCCGGAAGCGACCGCTTGCGGGCCCTGTCCTCGGCCCCGCACCCCGGCGCGGCCGCTCCCGGGCAGGAGGCCGCCCATCGGAAAGGCCGCCGTCCATGCGCACTGCCCTGCTCCGCCTCGCCACCGTCCTCGCGACGGCCGCGACCGGCGTCGCCCTCGGCGCGGGCGTGGCCGCACCGAAGGCGGCCACGCCAGTGGAGCAACCACTGGGACATGACGTACTACACCTGCGGCGGCTGCTGAGCCCGCCGGGGTCGGCGCGCTCCGGCCACCGGGGCGCGCCTGCTGTCCGGTGTGGACGGTCAAGGTCAAATTAGGGGACCCTAAGAAGCGGTCGGTTGTGGCTACGGTACGTTACTCGCCCATGACCGTCACGCGGCCCGACGCGGCTCCGAAAACCCGTGCGGGCACTGAGGTGTTCGACGAGCTGGAGTCGGAGGTGCGGCTGTACTGCCGCAAGTTCCCTGCCGTTTTCGCCTCCGCGAAGGGGAGCACGCTCGTCGCCGAGGACGGGCGGGAGTTCCTGGACTTCTTCTGCGGGGCGGGCGCCCTCAACTACGGTCACAACGACGACCGGGTGATCGCCAAGATGGTCGACTACCTGACCGCCGACGGCGTGCTGCACGGCCTCGACATGCACACCACAGCCAAACGCGCGTTCCTGAGCAGGCTTCGCGATGTGGTGCTGCGCCCGCGCGGGCTCGATTACCGCGTGCAGTTCTGCGGGCCGACCGGCACCGACGCGGTCGAGGCCGCGCTCAAGCTCGCCCGCAAGGCCACCGGCCGCCGTCCCGTCGTGGCGTTCACCGGCGCCTTCCACGGCATGTCCAACGGCTCGCTCTCGGTGACCGGGAGCCGGTCCGCCCGCCGCGGCTCCGGAGTGTCCTTTTCGGACACCACTTTCCTGCCGTTCGAAGACGGGCCCGCGGGCCGGTTCGACTCGATCGGGCTGCTGGAGCGCCTGCTGGACGACCCCAGCGGGGGCGTCGAGCCGCCTGCGGCGGTCGTGGTCGAGTCGCTGCAGATGGACGGCGGAGTCTACCCCGCGTCCGCGGGCTGGCTGCGCGACCTGCGCGCGGTCACCGCCGCCCGCGGCATCGTGCTCGTCTGCGACGAGATCCAGGCCGGGTGCGGGCGCACCGGCCGGTTCTTCGGCTTCGAGCACGCCGGGATCGTGCCGGACGTGGTGACGCTGTCGAAGTCGCTCGGCGGGGTGGGGATGCCGATCTCCCTGGTGCTGCTGCGACCGGAGCTGGACGTGTGGGCGCCCGGCGAGCACACCGGCACCTTCCGGGGCAACCAGCTCGCGTTCGTCGCGGGCGAGGCGGCGCTGGAACTGTGGGACCGCCCGGACTTCCTCGCCGCCCTGGCCGCCCACAGCGAGCGCATGGCGGGCTTCGCCGAGGACGTCGCAGCCGCCGACGCCGAGGTGCGCACGCGGGGCCGGGGCATGGTCGTCGGAATCGACACCCGCCGGACGGAGCGGGCGGCCGCGGTGCAGCGGCACTGCTTCGCGCACGGCCTGATCGTGGAGACCTGCGGCCGCGGCGGCGAAGTCGTCAAGGTCACCCCGCCGCTGACCATCGGCGGCGACGACCTGGAGCGCGGCTTGGCCATCCTGCTCGACGCGGTGCGCCGCACCGCCGGGCCGGTCTGAGCGTCATCCTTCGTCCAATTAGGACATTGGGGCTGCGCTCGACACGGCGTGGCTGCGCCCGGCCGCGTTCTGTACGAAGATCATGCCCATGGCTGACGACGTCGACCGCGGGCCGGTGCTGGTGCTGCTCCATGGACTCGCGGGCACCTCGGGAGTGTGGGCCGGGCTCATCGCGGAACTGGCCGAACGATGGCCTGGCACGCCGGTCGCGCCGGATCTCCCCGGCCACGGCCGGTCCGCGCCGCTGGACCGCTACTCCTTCGGCGGCATCGCCGCGCGCGTCGCGGCCGACCTCGACCCGACCCGGCCCGCGGTCGTGCTGGGCCACTCGCTCGGCGGTGTCGTGGCCCTGGCCCTCGCCTCGGGCTGGTTTGGCGTGCCGGTGACGGCCGCGGTCTGCCTGGGGGTGAAGGTGAGCTGGTCGCCGGACGACCTGGCCAAGGCCGCCGCGCTGGCCGGGAAACCGCCGAAGACGTTCGAGAACCGGGAGAACGCGGCGAGCTGGGCCCGCAAGCTGGCGGGCCTGCCCGCCGACTTCGCCGACTCGGTCACCCTGGGCCCGTCGGGCTGGCGGGCCGCGCTCGACCCGCGGGCGTTCGCCGTGGGCCGCCCCGACCTGCCGGGCTTGCTCGCCGCCGCGCGCTGCCCGGTGACCCTGGCGGCGGGGGAGCGGGACCCCATGTCGCCCGCCGAGCACCTGCGCGCCCTGACGCCGCACCCGGTGATCCTCCCCGGCCTCGGCCACAACGCGCACGTGGAGGACCCGGCCGCCCTGTGGCCGCTGCTGGAGCGTGTCCTGTAGATCACCAGCGCCCAGGCGGCCATGGAACGGCCCCGGAGCCTGCACACGACCGCCCTGTGGCGCACCCAAGAACCACGCGGATCACGAACCGCCCACCACGGTCCACGGGCTCGTCCTGGCCTCGCCGCACACCGGCCGCTGACACACCGGAGGCCGCCTTCGCCGACACTCGGTGGGAAGGCGGCCTCCGGCGCGGGTGACGGGTCAGCCCACGCTGATCAGGTCGACCACGAAGATCAGGGTCTCGCCCGGCTTGATGGCGCCGCCCGCGCCCCGCTGGCCGTAGCCCAGGTGCGGCGGGATGACCAGCCTGCGCCTGCCGCCGACCTTCATGCCCGCGACACCCCGGTCCCAGCCCGCGATGACCCGGCCGCCGCCGAGCGGGAAGCTGAAGGTCTCCCCGCGGTTCCAGGAGGCGTCGAACTCCTCCCCGGTGGAGTGGGCGACACCGACGTAGTGCACCGTCACCAGCTTGCCGGGGGTGGCCTCCGCGCCGTCGCCGACGGTGAGGTCCTTGACCTCCAGGTCCACGGGCGGGGCACCCTCGATCGGGTCGACCTCGGGCTTCTGCAAAGCCATGCTGCGCTCCTTGCTTACCGTGAATCAGTTCCGGATCATCCTCTCCCGGGGCCCATCCGGACGCGCGGCGACCCGCCGTTCGGCCGCTGTCCACACCGGAGTCACAGCAGATTTCCTTGGAATAGCTCGCCGGGTAACGCCGAACGGGCTCGTGGCGACTCTCTTAGCGCGGCTCTGTCACCCCCCGACGGCAGGGCCGCTTCTTCATGTCTCGGGGGCGTCCGCGCGAGATCGGCCATCGGTCCGACATCGAAACGCACCGTCACGTTCATGAACTGGTGCGCACTGCCGTGGGAATCTTCACTCGATCGTGAAACAGCGGTCACGCTGGGTCAACTGCCGGGGAGAGGACCACCTATGCAGACACGTCGTTGGACGCTCTTAGCCCTCTTGATCAGCCTGGCCACCGCCGTGGTGGCGCTCCAGATCCAGCCCGCGGCCACCGCCGCCACCCCGCTGACCGTCACCCAGGCCATCGCGCAGCAGAACGGCGCCGTCGCCACCGTGCGCGGGTACGTCGTCGGCCAGCCGACCGCGACCACGACCGTCGTGCGGTCCGACTTCCCCTCCGACTACGCGCTCGCCCTGGCCGACACCGCGGCGGAGACCAACACCTCGCGCATGGTCTACGTGCAGATCACCTCGGCGTTCCGCGCGTCCTACGGGCTCAAGACCAACCCGGGTCTCCTGGGCAAGCAGTTGGACGTCACCGGCGCCCTCAGCGCCTACTTCGCCCACCCCGGCCTGGTCTCCACCACCGCGTTCGCGACCGTCGGCGCCACCCCGACGACAACGACGACAGCGACCACCCAGCCGACCACCACCCAGCCGACCACCACACAGCCGGGCGACTACGACTCGACCTACTACCGGACGGCCATCGGAAAGAGCGGCGCCGAACTCAAGACCGCGCTGAACCAGATCATCCGCACCAACACCAAGCTCACCTATGACCAGGTGTGGAACGCGCTCAAGGCGACCGACGAGGACCCGAACAACCCGGCCAACGTCATCCTGCTCTACACCGGCCGTTCGCAGAGCAAGACCGGCAACGGCGGCGACCCCGACGACTGGAACCGCGAGCACGTCTGGGCCAAGTCGCACGGCGACTTCGGCACCGCGACCGGCCCCGGCACCGACATCCACCACCTGCGGCCTACCGACGTCTCGGTCAACGCCACCCGCGGCAACAAGGACTTCGACCTCGGCGGCTCCCCAGTGGCCGAGGCGCCCGGCAACTTCACCGACGCCGACTCCTGGGAGCCGCGCGACGCGGTCAAGGGCGACGTGGCGCGGATGATCTTCTACATGGACGTCCGCTACGAGGGCGGCGACGGGTACGTCGACCTGGAGCTCAACGACAGCGTCAACAACGGTGCCAGCCCCTACCACGGCCGCCGCTCGGTGCTGCTGCGGTGGAACGCCCAGGACCCGCCGGACGCGTTCGAGAAGCGGCGCAACCAGGTGATCTACGACAGCTACCAGCGCAACCGCAACCCGTTCATCGACCACCCCGAGTGGGCCCCGGCGATCTGGAACTGACGGCATCGGACTGACCGGGCGCGGCCCCGCCAGGACACCTGGCGGGGCCGCGCTCAGCCCAGGCGTGGTGTCAGGTCGGCCAGGTCGTCGACGAACCAGAAGTGCCTGCCCCGGTTGGCCTCGTGGACGAACGCGCGGAACGCCGAGCTGGCGGCCAGGTGCGCGGAGATGTCGCCGAGCACGGCCAAGGGCATCTGGTAGCCGACGAACTTGTTCACCACCTCTCCCGCGACCCGGGTGCCGAGCTGGAAGAACCGCTCGTCCAGCCGCTCGACCGGCAGCACGACCATGGCCGCGCCCCGGCCGTACGCGTCGCCGATGAGGTCGACCGCGTCGCGGTCGCTGGCCACCTTGGGGCCGTCCGCCGCGCAGACCAGGACGTCGGTGTCGCGCAGTCGGGTGATCGTGTCGGTCATGGTGTTCCCTCCGTGAGCGCGTGGACGAGTCGCAGCAGTTCGGCGGTGGTGGCGGCGCCGCCGAGGATCACGACCTTCAGGCTGGCGCGTTCCTCGTCGTAGACCGTCTGCAGCCGCAGCGGCGTGTCGCCCTCGCGGTAGCCGTTCACCGAAGCGGTCAGCGCGGTGCTCACCCGGCTCGCGTCCGCGCCGCTGATCGCGTCGATCCGCACGATGGTCGACACCTCGACGTGCCGGTGCCTGGGCACGTCCGGGGTCTCGACGGGCCTGCCGGTCAGCGCTTCCAGGTCCGCTCGCGCGATCCGGTACTGCTTGCCGATCCGGACCGCCTTGAGCTTGCCGTCGCGCACGTAGTTGCGGACGGTCCGCGGATGCAGGCCCAACCGGTCCGCGACCTGCTCGACGGAGAACATCTCCTGACTCAAAGCCCCTCCTCTTCCACACGCAAAGTACCGCATTTTCCGTCATCGTGTGGAAGATAAGGAGTGATTCATGGGTGTGAGGTGCCTTCCCGGAGCGGGAACCAGGGGGCGGAGACCGGCAGCGCGGCCCGGTCCCAGACGATGTGCCAGGGGCCGATGGGCTGCGAGAGCGTGGCCAGGGCGGGCGGCGAGATGGCGTCGAGGTAGTCGGACACGGCCCGCTCGTCGTAGTGCCTGCCGTCGACGGCCCGCAGCAGCATCCGCCATTCCGGCGTCCAGGTCTCCGACTCCGCCATGTCGTGCAGGTCTCGCAGCAGCGTCGGGTGGGTGCGCAGCGCCAGCAGCAGCGGCAGCGGCGAGCGGTTGCGGGGCGAGCGCAGCCGCATCAGCCAGCGCAGGAAGTCCATGGTGAAGTCAGCGGTCCAGTCCCGGCAGCGCATCCCGAGCACGGCGTAGGCCAGGTCGGCGACGTCGGCGGTCACCTTGAGCGGCACCGACTCCGGCGCGTCCAGGTCGGCGAACATCGGGGTCTCGCCGGGGCCGCGCATGGCCGCGGCCCACAGCCAGGAGACGATGTAGTCCACCCAGTTGTCGGTTTCCCGGCGCTGGCCCTCGTGCACCGCGTAGGTCAGCCCGTCGTGCAGGGCGTATCCGGTCCGCAGCCTGCGCTCCAGGTCCCGTTCCTCGCGGAGCCGGGCCTGCCGGATGTCGTCGAACCCGGCCAGGAAACCGGAGTCGACGGCGGCGGTCAGCACCCCCTCCCGGCACGAGATCGACGGGAGCATCGCCCGGTAGCCCTCGGCGTCGAGGCCCGCCTGCCACAGGCTCACCATCGACCGCCACTGCTCCATGGCGTCGCCCTCGGGCCACAGGTTCGCCAGCGGCACCCCCGCCCGGTCGACGTCGGCGGCCACCCGCAGCAGCACGAGGTTCGCCGAGTACGCCGCGAGCGCGCGGACGGTGTCCGCGGCCTGCGGGCGGTAGTCGGGGTAGCGGCTGGCCGGGCGGCGGTGCCGGTGGTCGGCGATCAGCAGGTCCAGCGTGCGGGCGATGTCGGCGCGCTCGTCCGCGTCCATCGCGGCCAGCCGGGCGCCGATGAACCCCAGCGTGGGCCGCTGGATGGCGAGCGTCTGGTGCGAGAGCAGCACGAACAGCAACTCGTCGTCCGGCTCGTGGAACCGGCGCCTGCCGAAGGCCCCCTCGGCGACCTCGGCCAGCACGTCCACCACCCGCGCCGCGGCCAGGTACTCGGCGAAGGTCGCGTGCAGGAACTCGTAGCTGCGCTGCACGGTCCCGGTGTTGGCCTCGGCCGAGTGCACGAAGAAGAACTCGCCCAGCAGCCGCTGCCCGGACGGCGACGGCTCGCCGAGACCGGCGAGGTCGGCGCTCAACTCGGCCTCGGTGATGGCGTGCTTGCCCCGGTTGAACATGCCCATCGCCGCGGTGGAAAGACGGCGAAGCTGGTCGTCCACCGCCACCGCCATCTCGGCTTCCGCCAGCGGCTGCCCGGCCTTCTTGGTGACCTCGCGGCGGGCGAAGGTGTCGAACAGGCGCTCGTAGAGGTCGGCCTGGGACAGGTCCTTGTCCGACAGCGCCACCTGCGGGTCGGAGTAGTACAGGGTCAGCATCATCAGCAGCAGCGGCTGCCCGGCCAGCTCGCGCTGGGCCAGGGCGGCCTCCGGGGGCATCCGCCGCGCCGGAGACGAGGTGTTGGCGGCGTTCCAGACCGCGATCCACTGCCGGATCTGGTCGTCGTCGAACTCCTCCAGCTTGACCACCGGCAGGCCATAGGGCAGGCGCACCCGGTCGGCGACCAGGGTCCGCGAGGTCACCACCACCGCGACCGGGCGGCCGAGAGCGGCCTCGACGCGCTGGAACTCCACGATCTCGTTGAGGTAGCCGCCGCGGTCGTGGGTCGTGGCCTGCAACAGCTCGTCGAGCCCGTCGAGCAGCACCACGCGGATCGTCTCCGCGCTCTGGTCCACCAGGTCTGGCCAGGACACCCGGCGGTTCGTGGCGAGGTCGAGCGCCTGCTGGATCTGGTCGGACACGGTCGTGTTCGCCTCCACCCGGCGCAGCGGCACCCGCACGACGGTGTAGGCGGACTCGGGCAGGCGCGCGGCCAGCACCTTGGTCAGCAGCGACTTGCCCGCCCCGGGGTGCCCGAGCAGCAGCAGCGGCAGCCGGGTGGACCCCGGGGTGCTGAAGTGCCGGGCCAGCAGCAGTTCCAGGTCGCTGCCGAACTCCACATCGTCCCACCAGCGCTCGTCGGCGAGCCGGGCCGTCCCGAAGGTCTCCACGGCGCGGAAGTGCGGGGTGAGGAAGATGTCGGCGACCGCGGGGAAGACCGCGTCGATGCCGTAGCCGTCGGCGTCGATGTCGATCACCGGCCGGGCGAGCTCGGCCTGGTTCACCTCCCACACGGTCCGGCGCGGGTCCCGGGCTGGTGTGTCCGCTGTGGACAGTGTGAGCAGGTCGGCCAGCCGGGCGAACGCGGTCCGGGTGGCCGCGTGCTCGGCGAAGGAGGCCCACAGGGCGAACTCCGGCACGGTCGCGGCCAGCTCCAGGTAGTACGACCGGTACCGGGACGTGACCAGCCGCTCGAAGCCGTCCGGGCTCGGCTCAACGCGCCGGGTGAGGTTCAACTCGGCCAGGAAGCCGCGCACCTCCCGGACCATCTGTTTGGCCCAGTGCGTCACGCCCGTCGCGGTCTCCTCGAAGCCGCCCAGCGTCGACGGGCACGGCACGGTCAGCCCGTAGAGCTGGCGCGCGGTCTCCTCGCCCCATCTCGGCGTCTCGCCCCCGGCCAGCAGCACCTTCTCCGCGTCGGTGATCTCGGCCTCGTCGTAGAGGTCGCGCATCTCCTCGCGCAGGGTGTCGAAGAAGGCGGCCAGCACGATGGTGGTGTGCGCGGCCACGACCAGTTCGTGCCGGGCAAGACCACCCGTGCGGGTGAGCCTGCCGGACACCGAGTCCAGGGCGTTGCGCAGCAGCCCGGCCGCTTCGTTCTTCTGGTCCACCCAGCCCCAGACCGCGCTGAACGCCGCGGCGGCCGGGGCCAGGCCCGCGGCCAGCACCGCCCCGCCGAGCAGCCGGTTCAGCCGGTCCAGCCAGGGACGATCGTGGTGGCCGAGGATCTGCAGGGCGCCGCGGAAGGTGATCGCCGGGTCACGTCGCACAGGGGACCCCCTAGAGATCGTCGGGGACGGGGAGCGGCCATGGCCGGGTGCTCGCCATGCCCCACCACAGATAATCCCGGGCCCTGGTCGCGGCGACGAGGTGCTGCCGGTCGCGCAGCTCCCGGAACTCCCGCTCGGCGCCGAGCCCGCTCCCGCCTCGCGCCGTCGTCTCGACCACCAGCACCGCCCGGAAGTCCAGGCCCTTGGCGTCGTGCACGGTGCCGAGCTTGAGCCGGTCGTCCGCCTCGCCGGTGTAGTCGGCCAGGAGCTGGAAGCCGATCCCCGCCGCGCCCAGGATGTCCCGGCAGCGGTCCAGGTCGCGGTGCTCGAACACGATCACCGCCGCGTCGCCTTCAGGCACCGGCAGGCTCTTGACCGCGGCGGTCAGGGCGGCGGGCAGCGCGTCCTCGCGCCCGCGCCAGCACTCCGTCCGCCCGCCCGCGTTCGCCGACTCGGCGTCCCGCAGCGCGATCACCGCGCCCTCGGAGTCGTCCACTTCGTTGGTGGCGTGCAGGTGCTGGGCGAAGCCGAGCACGTTCGCGCGGTTGCGGTAGTTCACCCGCAGCACCTCACCGCGCCCGGAAATGGGGATGCCCGCGTCCGAGAGCCGCCACCCGCCGGGGTAGACCTGTTGCTGGCCGTCGCCGAGCAGCAGCAGCCGGTTCGCCCCGTCGCCCGCGAGTTCGCGCAGCAGCCGCAGCCCCACCAGCGGCATGTCCTGCACCTCGTCGGCCACCACCGCCGCGTAGGACTCCTCCAGCGGGTCGCGCGCGAGTTCCCCCATGGCGCGGTCGATCAGGTCGTTGTGGTCGTGCAGCCCGTCTTCGGCCAGGTTCCCCTGGTAGCACTGGAAAAGCCGCCACACGTGCTCGCGCCGCTCGGCGTCCAGCCGCAGGCTCCGCCCCCGCCTGCCCGCCCGCGCGTAGTCGGCCAGGGTCGCGATGCCCCGCCCCTTGATCACCCGGTCGATCTCCGCCCGCCAGTAGTCCGGGTTCGGCTCAAGATCGGCCAACTCCCCCCGGTGCGCCTGCCATGCCCGGCAGAACGCGACCGCGACCCGTTGGTGCTGAACGACAAGGTCGTGCCCGCGCGAGCGCAGAAAGTCGCGCACCCAGGCGTGCAGGTTGGTGAACTCGACCCGGTCGGCCAACTCCGGCGCCAGCCTGCGGAACGAGGTCCGATGCACCTGCGGCAACGTCCGCACGACCGTGGTGAACAGCAGCGGCCCCACACTGCGCCGCGCGAGGTGCCGCAGCCGGTGCAGCGCGACAACGGTCTTGCCGGTCCCCGCCGGACCACTGATCCGCGCGGGCCCGCTGTAGTGGCGGCTCACGATGCCGTCCTGATTGGGGTGCAGAAACGCCAGCCACGTGTCAGCCGCCCCACCAACGGAACAGCCGACCTGATCGCCCGCCTCGCTCGGACAGACACGACGCAACCGGCGCAAACTCAGCCGGATGTAGTCGGGCAACTTGTTCTCGGCCTGGTCGGCGATGTCGTCCACCAGCCCCCGAGGCAGATGCGGCCCGTCCTGCGGGACCAACTCCGGCAGCCGCTCCTCATTTACCACCCGGCACAGATGCTGGTCCGGCGCGGGCGCCCCGTCCCCCGGCCGCACCACCACCAAGCTGATCGCACTGCGGACTAACAGATGCCCACCCTGGTCCCGAATCCCAGCGAACCGCCGCTCGGCCCGACGCAAGATCGCCCGCGCGGCCGACTCCGTAGGACACCCCGCCGACACCACCACCGCGAGCACACCCCCCGGCCCAACCACAAAGGCGTCCGCCCGCCCCTCACCCTGCCCCGGCCTGGCGAACACATGCCACCCGTCCGCCGTCCTCGCCACCAACGCGGCCAGAACCCTGCGATGCGCGGGCGGCAGACCCGGCAACGCCTGCCGGACCAGCTTCTCAGCCTGCCGCTCGTGCGCGCTGTGCCCCACTAGACCTCCTTAAATGACGGTGGGTAGTGAAGATATTCCGCTGCGCACTCAGGCGGTACCGGCCGAGCGGCGGTCACACGGATGCCACACCCGGCCACAAAGAACCAAGAGATTCACACCCCCGAACCCCAGGTTCCGGCCAAGACCGAATCCCCACCCCTCGACCCCAACCCCCGGCGTCGGCAATCCCCCTCACTCTCCGTACCGCCCCCAGTCTTCCCACTCACCCGGTCAGGCATTCCCACACTCACCAGGCTTCCCCACCGCAACCCCACGCACACCCACCCACCAGACAGCACCGGGCTGCGTTCACGCTCGGTGTGCGCAGAACAGCGAACCAACCTTCCTGTCAACCGCACCCGACCCTGCCAGGTGCTCAATGGGGGAGCGGCGAACCGGCCTTTCTGCCAGCCGCACCCATCGAGCAGACCCCACAAGCAACCCTCGGCCAACGCAAGTTCACATCCGAGCAGAAACCCCATCAAGCAGAATCGACAACCCCACCTCAAACGTCTCCCGAGCCTCATTTTCCATATAAGGCACAGTCTCATTCACCGGCTCACCAGCCCGCTCGGCCTCCAACCAGCAAATCTCCGGATAACGCTCAGCGAAATCCGGCGCAACCTCGGACAACAGCGGCGACCGCGCGTACCACCAGTCATCATCGGACAATCCGGTCGCCGCGGCAGCCTGCCGAGACTCGGCGCTCATCTGCGCCGCCCCTCGCACAAAGTGCGACAAGGTCCCCACCACGGACCGCACCTCCCGCCCGGAAAGCCCCGTCCCCCGCAGCGCCCGCAGCAGCGCCTCCAGCACGTCGAACTCATGCGGTCCCAGCACCGGCCGGGCCTGCGACACCGTCAACACCCACGGATGGCGCAGATAGAACGCCCACAAGTCCTCCGCCCAAGCGGTGACCGCGGCACGCCACGGCCCTCTGTAATCAGTGGCGAGCTCCGCGTGCGCCCGGTCGTACATCAAATCCACCAACGCGCTTTTGTCCGCCACATAGGTGTAGAGCGCCATCGCCGTGCACCCCAGACGCTCGCCGACCGCGCGCATCGACAGCCCGGCCATGCCCTCCGCGTCAGCGACCGCGATGGCAGCGTCCACGATCACGTCCACGTTCAACGCGGGCTTGGGGCCGGGGTGCCCGGCCGAGGAGTCGGGCGCGCGCCACAGCAGGGGCATTGACCTGCGTGGATCGCCCTGTGCGGCGAAAACCGCCATCGCACGTCTCCTTATCGCGTAAAGTAATCTCGGCAGCCAACACTTTACGCCGTAAGGATCGCACCTGATGCAGCCAGGCTCCATCCCCACCGCCGACAGCCACGACGTCATCCAGGTCCGCGGGGCCCGGGAGAACAATCTCGCCGACATCTCCCTCGACATCCCCAAGCGCAGGCTCACCGTGTTCACCGGCGTCTCGGGATCGGGCAAGTCCTCGCTGGTCTTCGGCACCATCGCCGCGGAGTCGCAGCGGCTGATCAACGAGACCTACACCGCTTTCGCCCAGTCGTTCATGCCGTCGCAGAGCCGCCCCGACGTCGACGCGCTGCACAACCTGAGCGCGGCGATCATCGTCGACCAGGAGCGGATGGGCGCCAACTCCCGCTCCACCGTGGGCACCGCGACCGACGCGCACACCATGCTGCGGATCGTGTTCAGCAGACTCGGCGAGCCGCACGTCGGTACGGCGACGGCGTTCAGCTTCAACAGCCCCGAGGGCATGTGCCCGGAGTGCGAGGGGATCGGCCGGGTCTCGGCCATCGATGTCGACCAGCTCGTCGACCGCGACCTGTCGCTCAACGAAGGCGCCATCACCGTCCCCAATTTCACCGTGAACACCTGGTACTGGCAGTCCTTCGCCCAGTCCGGCTTCCTCGACCCCGATGTGAAACTGCGGGAGTACACCCCGCGGCAGTGGGAGGACTTCCTCAACAAGCCAGCGACCAAGGTCAAGCACGGCACCTTCAACCACACCTACGAGGGCCTGCTCGTGAAGGTGCAGCGGCTCTTCCTCAGCAAGGAACGCGAGTCCATGCAGCCGCACATCCGGGCGTTCGTCGACCGGGCGGTCACCTTCGCCACCTGCGGGTCCTGCGGCGGCGCCCGGCTGAACCCGGCCGCGCTGTCGGCCAAGATCGATGGCCGCACCATCGCCGACTGCTCGGCCATGCAGATCAGCGACCTGGCCGCGTTCGTGGGCAAGATCGAGGACCCGTCGGTCGGTCCGCTGCTCAAGGTCCTGCGCGGCACGCTCGACTCGCTGGTCGAGATCGGCCTGGGCTACCTGAGCCTGGATCGTGAGTCCGGCACCCTTTCCGGCGGTGAGGCGCAGCGGGTGAAGATGGTGCGGCACCTGGGTTCCAGCCTCAGCGACGTCACCTACGTCTTCGACGAGCCGACGGTCGGTCTGCACCCACACGACATCGCCCGGATGAACGACCTGCTGCTTCGCCTGCGCGACAAGGGAAACACGGTCCTCGTCGTGGAGCACAAGCCGGAGGTGATCGCGATCGCCGACCACGTGGTCGACCTGGGCCCCGGCGCTGGCTCCGCGGGCGGGCACCTCTGCTACACCGGTGGCGTCCACGGGCTGCGCGAGTCCGACACGCTCACCGGCAGGCACATCGGGCACCGCGCCCGCCTGCGCGACCGGCCGCGCACGCCCACCGGCCGCATCGCCATCACCGGCGCGTCGCTGCACAACCTCAAGGACGTCGACGTCGACGTGCCGCTGGGGGTGCTGACCGTGGTCACCGGCGTCGCCGGGTCGGGCAAGAGTTCGCTGATCCACGGCTCGCTGTCCCAACGGGACGATGTGATCGTGGTCGACCAGTCGGCGATCCGCGGCTCCCGCCGCAGCAACCCGGCCACCTACACCGGCCTGCTCGACCCCATCCGCACCGCCTTCGCCAAGGCCAACGGCGTCAAGGCCGCCTTGTTCAGCGCGAACTCCGAAGGCGCCTGCCCGAACTGCAAAGGCATCGGGCTGGTCTACACCGACCTGGCGATGATGGCGGGCGTCGCGTCGGTCTGCGAAGTGTGCGAGGGCAAGCGGTTCACCGCGGAAGTGCTCACACACAAGTTGCGCGGCAAGGACATCAGCGAGGTCCTGGCCATGTCGGTGACCGAGGCGCGGGACTTCTTCACCATCGCCGCCGTCAGCCGAATCCTGGACCGCCTGGTCGACGTCGGCCTGGGCTACCTCAGCCTCGGCCAGCCCCTCACCACCCTCTCCGGCGGCGAACGGCAACGCCTCAAACTCGCGATCCGCATGGCGGAGAAGGGCTCCACCTACGTCCTGGACGAACCGACCACCGGCCTGCACCTCGCCGACGTCGACAAACTCCTGGCCCTCATGGACCGCCTGGTGGACGACGGAAACACCGTCGTGGTCATCGAACACCACCAGGCGGTCATGGCCCACGCCGACTGGCTGATCGACCTGGGCCCCGGCGCGGGCCACGACGGCGGCCAGATCGTCTTCACCGGCACCCCAGCCGACCTGGTGGCCACCTCGGATTCCCTGACCGCCCAACACCTCCGCGAATACGTGACCACCTGACCCGCACGGCCGGGGCAACAGCACCGCGACCTCGGTGAGGGCGTCCAGCACGTCGTCAGCGACGCCCCCGCCAACAGCCTCAGCCTCGGCGACGACAACGGTGTCGCCGTCTTGGCGAGACTGGTAGTGGTTTCCGGTGCAGTGGATATCCTGCGAAGAAACTCCGCACTTCACCACCGAGGCCGCGACCGCACTCGTGCGCGCCCTGCCCAGGTTCCGAACCGCCGCCCGCGCCGCCAATTCGTCGTGGTTCCGCCATCGTGGTGCCTCCTGAGTCGCCGCTGATGCCATCGTTGCAGCGGAGACGTCAGCGCGGATGCGGACAATCGCGCGCCAAGACCCTGAACGGGTAAAGCCGTCCTTGTCGTCCCGTGTAACAGCCAGCCTCAAGGAAAGCGACTCAACCAGGGTGGGAGGTACCGTGGGTGGTGCCCCGATCACGAGGAGCGGCCGTGGAGGGAATCGGTATTTTCGTCGACTTCGACGGTGAGCGGTTGGTCGTCCAATCCACCAACGCGGTGGGGAGGCTTGCCCTCGGCGCCGACCGGGTGGTTCTCGTCCCCGACGACTTGCTGACGCTGGCGATCCGGGACGCGGGGACGCTCAGCAACGGGCGGTTGGAGCTGGTGACGCGGGATGGGCGGCGGTACCGGCTGGACTTCACCCGATGGCAGCGGGAAGCGTTCGCCGGGTTGCACACCGCGCTTGCCGCCGCGCGCGGGGATGTCGTGATGCCCCGGCCGCGGGTGCCGGACGTGTCGGTGACGCTGAGGGGGCGCGGGTACTTCAGCCAGGAAGTGGTGGGGGAGACCCACCACGCGGGGGCGGTGGAAGGGCTCGCCGGGCAGACTCCCACCGGTGATCGCGAGTTCGTCGCCGAAGTGCGGCGGGAGCCGGAGAACCGGTACGACCCGAGCGCGGTCCGGGTGTCGGTCGAGGGGCAGGTGGTCGGCTACCTGCCGCGCGACGACGCGGCGGAGTACGGGGTCGCGCTGGACCGGATCGGGGGAGTGGGGTGGTGCCGGGCGCGGGTGTGGTGGCGGCGCGACGAGGCCGAGACCATCACCAGCGTGGCGCTTGACCTGGCCGAACCCGCTCTGCTGATCCCCCTCAACACCGTCGACGAGTCGGCGCGGCACCTGATGGTGCCACCGGGCAGGCCGTTCAAACTCAGTCGGCTCGGGGAGCACCTGGACGTGCTGGTCCCGTTGGTGCGCGGTGCCTATCTGCCAGGCAAGGCGTTGGTGGTGGGCAGTTTGCACGTGACCGAGCGTGTCGGGTCGCGCTCGACCAGCGAGGTGGTCACGGTGCGAGTCGACGGCCGCGAGATCGGCGAGGTGAGCAAGCAGACCTCCGCCAAGCTGCTGCCCCTGGTCGACCCCCTCACCGCGGCGGGCGTCACCTGCCACGCCGACGTGCATCTCATCGGCAACGCGCTCGCCGTGGAGGCGCGGTTGTTCATCACGCCGCCGGAAGAGCTTCCGCGCCTACGTCAAGCGGGTCCAACGGGAACTCCGGCACGGCTGACGACGCCGTGTGGCGACTTCTTCTCGTGCCGTGGCGCGCCCACCACAGTGGACGGCTTTGCGTTGTCGGGTCCCCGCTGATCTGCGAAGATTCGTCTTCTCACGACGAATGGAGCATCCGATGTCTTCACGTCTCAACCCGTACCTCAGCTTCGACGGAACCGCCCGCCAGGCCATGGAGTTCTACCGGGAGGTCTTCGGCGGCGACCTGGTCTTGAACACCTTCGGCGACTTCGGCGCCCAAGACTCCCCGGACGCGGACAAGATCATGCACGGCATGTTGGAAACCCCCAGCGGATACACGATCATGGGTGCCGACGTCCCCGAGGGGATGGCGCACAACCCCGGCGACACCATCACCGTCAGCCTCAGCGGCGACGACGAGGAGTTGCGCGGGCACTGGGAGAAGCTGTCCGACGGCGGCACCGTCTCGGTCCCCCTGGAGAAGCAGATGTGGGGCGACGAGTTCGGCATGTGCGTGGACCGCTACGGCGTCCCCTGGATGGTCAACATCAGCCAGCCGCAAGCCTGAGCCCCGACCCGCTGAGTAAAGCATGTTCACACCATGTCAAACATGCTTTGCTTTTGCCCGTGTCAAGTTTGCTTGACACGGGAGCGGTCGGGCGTTCGAAGAGAAGCGCGCGTGGATCATGCTGGTGGTGACGGTCGGCGCGTACGCGACCTATCTCGCCATCGTCCTGGGGAGTGTGGGCGGAGCGCCGTTCACCGAGGTGAGGTACGTGCCCGCGCTCCTGTGGACGGTCGGCGGCGCGATCGGGGCGGCGATCGCGCTCCAGGTCCTCGGCTCCGCGGCCAAGATCTTCGCCTACCACCGGGACTTCCAGTCGTGGTGAAACCGACCAAGGTCACCAACAGCATTCGGGCTCTGCGATTCGCCCAGGGGCAGATGACCCAGGCGGAATTGGCCGAGCGCGTCGGGGTCACCCGGCAGACCGTGATCGCCATCGAACAGGGCCGTTATTCGCCGTCCCTGGAAATGGCATTCCAGATAGCCCGCGTCTTCGGTGTCGCCGTGGAAGACGTGTTCCAGTATCCCCGCCAAGAAGGAGCAACGCCGTGAAGGCGATCGCGCAGGACACCTACGGCTCAACCGAAGTCCTCGAACTCAGGGATATCGACAGACCTGAGCCAGAACCTGCGCGGCCTGGTCTGCAGGGAACTCGGCGCCGACCTCCGAACCCTCGCCGAACACATCGACGCGGGCAG
This sequence comes from Actinokineospora iranica, assembly GCF_900101685.1. Taxonomy (GTDB): domain Bacteria; phylum Actinomycetota; class Actinomycetes; order Mycobacteriales; family Pseudonocardiaceae; genus Actinokineospora; species Actinokineospora iranica. Next base: position 370,405 of record NZ_FMZZ01000001.1, on the reverse strand, counting down.
GCTCACCCCCGTCCTCGATCGCACCTACCCCCTGGCCGATGCCCCAGAAGCCATCGCCCACGTGCATAGCGGACAAGCCCGAGGCAAGGTCGTCATCACCGTGTGATCCGCCGCCGCGCGGCCAGCACACCGAACACAACCGCCCCGTGTCGCCGGCTATCTATCGACTGTCAATAGGTTCCCGGCTCACCAGCCGCGCGCTCGCCACTCGGCCAGATGCGGCCGCTCGGCGCCCAGAGTCGAGTCGTCCCCGTGGCCGGGGTAGAACCAGGTGTCGTCCGGCAGTTCGCCGAAGATCCGGGACTCCAGGTCGTCCATCAGGCTGTTGAAGTCCTCCGGGCCTGTTGTCCGTCCAGGACCGCCGGGGAACAGGGAGTCGCCGGTGAACAGGTGGGGGACGCCTTCGGGGTCGCGGTAGAGGAGGGCGATGGAGCCGGGGGTGTGGCCGCGCAGGTGGATGACATCACACGTGACCTCGCCCACTTCGATCGTGTCGCCGTGGGTGACGAGGCGGTCGGGGGGAACCGGGAGGGGGGCCGCGTCCGCGGGGTGGGCGATGGTGTTCGCGCCGAAGGCGCCCGCGACCGCGCCCAGGGCTTGCCAGTGATCGCCGTGCTGGTGGGTGGTGACGATGGTGCGCAGGGTGGGGCGGTCTTGGCCGTAGCCGATGACGTCGGACAACCGCTCCGGGTCGTTGGCCGCGTCGATCAGCAGGGCTTCGCGGGTGGCCGCGCAGGTGAGCAGGTAGGCGTTGTTGTCCATGGGGCCGACGGACACCTTGGTGATCGTCAGCGCGCCCAGGGTGCGGCGGGCGGCCGGGCCGCCGGGTTCGACATGGCCGGAGTAGTCGACAAGGTCCACGGTCGCTGACGGTAGTCTGCATGCCACCGCTTGTCCGCACCCAGGTCTGCGGGGCGCGCCGTGAGGCCCTACCCTGTTACCCGAGTGTGACCTGAAACGTGTGACCTGAAACGACCCCTGTCGCCCAACACCTGTGAGCTCGTGCAGACCACTGAGACAGCGAACCAGAAGCGGTCCCCGCGCAAGATCAGCTGGGACGTGATCCGGGTGCTGGCCGTGTATTCGGTCGTCATCCAGCACATCACCCACCAGTCGCCGATCAACCACGCCGAGTTGGGGCCGTACCCGTTCGTGCTTTCGCTGCAGTTCGGCGCGAGCACCCTGTTGGTGATCTCCGCCTTCTTCATCTGCGTGACCATCCGAAGAGGACGGACGGGGCGCTGGCTGTGGAGCAGGCTGGCCCGACTGCTGCCCGCCTACCTGGTGGCGGTGGTGGTCACCTACGGCGTCTCGCGCGCCGTCGCGCCCGCCTTCGGCTGGTACCTGCCCACCCACACCGATTTGCTGGCGAACCTGACCCTGGTCCAGGCGTGGTCGCCGCGGTTCCACTGGATCGACGCCTCGTACTGGACGCTTCCGGTTCAGGTCATGGCATTCCTGGTCGCGGCGCTGCTGTGGCCGAGGGGGTGGGTCCGCGGCGCCCGGATTCCGGTTCTGCTGTGGACGTTGCTGCTGACGCCGCTGGTGATCCGGTTCCTCTGGCGCCAGGACGACGCGCAGCAATGGGTGAAATCGGTGTTCGACGGGCTCGCCCTGCACCGTGTCGCGCTGTTCGGAGTGGGCGTGGCGATCTGGCTGTGGACCAGCAAACGCCTGTCCGGCAAGCACCTGGCGGCCTATCTCGTCGCCGCGCTGGTCGCCCAGGACGCGCATTCGTACTTTGTGGACACTCCGTCGACCATCGCGTTCGGGGTGATCCTGGCAGGCATCGTGGCCGCGGCGGGCGGGCCGGATTGGAACCTCCCCGGCCTGCGCTCGCTGGCCCGGCCGATCCGGTGGCTGGGCGGGATCTCGTTCGGGGTCTACCTGGTCCACCAGGAACTCGGTTTCGTGCTCGCCCGGTTCCTGCTCGACGCGGGCGTCGGGGCCTCGGGCAGGCTCGTCCTGTGCGTCGCGATGGCCGTGCTGCTCGGCTGGGCGATGACCGGGCTGGTGGAGCGGCCCGCGCACCGCTGGCTCACCGAGTCCGGGCCTGTCGTGTTGCGGCGCGTGCTGGCCACGCTCGCCGCGACCCGGGAGGCGATCCGCGAGTTGCCGCAGGTGCCCGCTCAGCCCCAGGCGGCTAGCTCCGGCGGCGTGCCCACCAAGTCCGTGCCGTCGCCCCGGCCGGTCAGCCAGCCCAGGACCGCCGTGGACGACCCGCTCAGCTCCCGCGAACTCGAGGGCGTGGCGATCGCCAGTTCCCAGGTCCGCTGACGCCCGTCGGGCAAGTTGGCGGCCAGGCGCAGCGACTCGCCGTCCGTGCGTGCCCGGTGCGGCCGCACGGCCAGGTCGAGTAGCCGGTCGAGGTGCGCGACCGGCACGTCGTCGAAGGTGACGCCCGCGTCCAGGTCGACCATGTGGTTCCACGCCTCGAACAGCGCCAGCTCGGGCACCTCGGCCGCGGGGAACCAGCGGCCGGACGGATGCATGATCTTGTTGTCCCAGTCCGAGTCGCCCAGACGTGTGATCGCAGTGTGAAAACGGTCACAGGCCGCGTAAAGATCCTCTCGGATCACCTGCGGAAGACGGTCCGCGCCCGCCTCGATGTCGGCGTCCCGGTCGGCGCGACTGGCGTACGCCGCGTGCTCGATCCCGGTCCGCGCCCAGGTCAGGAGGTTGACGAGCGCGTCGGCGTTGCGCGCGAGGTGGCTCACCACGTGCCCGCGCGTCCAGCCGGGCAGCTTGCTCGGCCCGGCGAAGTCGTCGTCGCCGAGACCGGCGACCCGCTGGCGCAGCACGACCCACGCCTCACGCACCGCCTGGTGTCCCGTCGCGGCCCGCGCCGCGCCGCTGGAGCGGCGCTGACCAGGCAGAGTCGGCTGGCCTACCGACGCGTTGGCGGCCGTGCCCGAACCACTCATGCTGACCCCCGGCCTCGTGGGAAGTGAACGGCAGCGATGTGCTCCGTCCCCAGCGTAGGCTTCTCTGGTTACTGGCGGGTACCGCTTCGCGGGTGCATAGCCGTTCCCGGCCCGTCGAGAATTGTCGGTGGCCCGTCCTAGCATGAGCGGTGCCATCGCCGTGGCCGCTCACCCAGCCAAGCAACCCGGCACCCCGCTGTCGCGCCCTGCTCGGCTGACGCGACGCCCGGCAGGCCAGCACGACCCACCAGCATCACCACAGCACCACCCAGCAGTGCGGCACCACCAAAAGCAGCACCACCCAAAAGCAGCACCAATTAAAGCGGCACTACCCAAAAACGCAGCACCGCCCAGAACGCGGCACCACCGAGCAGTACCGCCGCACCGCAGTACCCGCACAGCCTCGTCGCGGTGCGACCTCAGCCGTAGCACTTCACAAGAGAGCACTACCGAAGGGACTTCAGTGGCCGACCGCCTCGTCGTTCGCGGCGCCCGGGAGCACAACCTGCGCGGGGTCGACATCGACCTGCCCAGGGACAGCCTGATCGTGTTCACCGGCTTGTCCGGGTCGGGCAAGTCCAGCCTCGCGTTCGACACGATCTTCGCCGAGGGCCAGCGCCGCTACGTGGAGTCGCTGTCGGCCTACGCCAGGCAGTTCCTCGGCCAGATGGACAAGCCCGACGTCGACTTCATCGAGGGCCTCTCGCCCGCGGTCTCGATCGACCAGAAGTCGACCAGCCGCAACCCGCGCTCGACCGTCGGCACGATCACCGAGGTCTACGACTACCTGCGCCTGCTTTACGCGCGCGCGGGCAAGCCGCACTGCCCCACCTGCGGCGAGCCGATCAGCAAGCAGACCCCGCAGCAGATTGTCGACCAGGTGCTCGCCATGGAGAACGGCGTGCGCTTCCAGGTCCTCGCGCCGGTCATCCGCGGCCGCAAGGGCGAGTACGTCGACCTGTTCGCGAGCCTGCAGACCCAGGGCTACTCGCGCGCCCTCGTCGACGGCACCGCCTATTCGCTGGCCGACCCGCCGAAGCTCAAGAAGCAGGAGAAGCACCACATCGCGGTGATCGTGGACCGGCTTGCCGTGAAGGCAAGCTCCAAGCAGCGCCTCACCGACTCGGTGGAGACCGCGCTGCGCCTGGCCGACGGCCTGGTGGAGTTGGATTTCGTGGACCTGCCGGAGAACGACCCGCACCGGGTGCGCGGCTTCTCCGAGAACCTGGCCTGCCCCAAGGGGCACGCCCTCGGCCTGGAAGACCTGGAGCCGCGCTCGTTCTCCTTCAACTCGCCCTACGGCGCGTGCCCCGAGTGCACCGGCATCGGCGTGAAGAAGGAGGTCGACCCGGAACTGGTCGTCCCGGACGACGAGCTTTCCCTCGCCGACGGGGCGATCGCGCCGTGGGCGGGCGGGCAGACCGCCGAGTACTTCGTCCGGCTGCTCACCTCGCTGTCCGAGGCTCTCGGATTCCGGATGGACACCCCGTGGCGCAGGCTGCCCGCCAAGGCGCAGAAGGCGGTGCTGCACGGCGTCAACGAGCAGGTGCACGTCCGCTACAAGAACCGCTACGGACGCGAGCGGTCGTACTACGCGGCCTACGAGGGCGTCATCCCGTTCCTGGAGCGGCGCCAAGAGCAGACCGACTCCGAGTACATGCGCGAGAAGTACGAGGGCTACATGCGGGAGGTCCCGTGCCCCGCGTGCCGGGGCAGCAGGCTCAAGCCGGAGATCCTCGCGGTGACCCTCGAGCACGCCGAGCACGGCGACAAGTCGATCGCCGAGGTGTCGGCCATGTCGATCGGGGAGTGCTCGGCGTTCCTCGACGGCCTGACCCTGGGCAAGCGCGAGGCGATGATCGCGGGCGCGGTGCTCAAGGAGATCCAGGCGCGCCTGCGGTTCCTGCTCGACGTGGGCCTGGACTACCTCTCGCTCGACCGCGCGTCCGCCACCCTGTCCGGCGGCGAGGCGCAGCGGATCCGGCTGGCCACCCAGATCGGCTCCGGCCTCGTCGGCGTGCTCTACGTGCTGGACGAGCCGTCGATCGGCCTGCACCAGCGCGACAACCACCGGCTCATCGAGACGCTGACCCGGCTGCGCAACCTGGGCAACACGCTGATCGTGGTCGAGCACGACGAGGACACGATCCGCGCCTCCGACTGGGTGGTCGACATCGGGCCGGGCGCGGGCGAGCACGGCGGCAAGGTCGTGCACAGCGGCACGTTCAAGGAACTGCTCAAGAACAAGGACTCGCTGACCGGCGCCTACCTCGCGGGCCGCAGCGAGATCCCGATGCCCGCCGTCCGCCGGGGCATCGACAAGAAGCGGCAGCTCACCGTGGTCGGCGCGCGGGAGCACAACCTGCGCGGCATCGACGTGGCGTTCCCGCTCGGCGCGCTGGTCGCGGTGACCGGGGTGTCCGGGTCGGGCAAGTCCACCCTCGTCAACGACATCCTGGCCACCGTCCTGGCGAACAAGCTCAACGGCGCCCGGCAGGTCCCGGGCAGGCACACCCGGGTCAAGGGCCTGGAACACGTCGACAAGCTCGTCCAGGTCGACCAGTCGCCGATCGGCCGCACCCCCCGGTCCAACGCGGCCACCTACACCGGCGTGTTCGACCACATGCGCAAACTGTTCGCGTCGACCACCGAGGCGAAGGTGCGCGGCTACCTGCCGGGCCGGTTCTCGTTCAACGTCAAAGGCGGCCGCTGCGAGGCGTGCGCGGGCGACGGCACCATCAAGATCGAGATGAACTTCCTGCCGGACGTCTACGTCCCGTGCGAGGTCTGCAAGGGCGCCCGGTACAACCGGGAGACCCTGGAGGTGCACTACAAGGGCAAGACCATCGCCGAGGTCCTGGACATGCCCATCGAGGAGGCGGCCGAGTTCTTCGAGCCGATCAAGGCGATCCACCGGCACCTCAAGACGCTGGTCGACGTCGGCCTCGGCTACGTCCGGCTCGGACAGCCCGCGCCCACCCTGTCCGGCGGCGAGGCCCAGCGGGTCAAGCTCGCGAGCGAGTTGCAGAAGCGCTCGACCGGCCGCACGGTCTACATCCTCGACGAGCCGACCACCGGCCTGCACTTCGAGGACATCCGCAAACTCCTGGGCGTCATCAACGGCCTGGTCGACAAGGGCAACACGGTCATCGTCATCGAGCACAACCTCGACGTGATCAAGACCGCGGACTGGATCATCGACATGGGCCCAGAAGGCGGTTCCGGGGGCGGCATGGTGGTCGCCGAGGGCACTCCGGAGGACGTGGTGAAGTCCGAGGGCAGCTACACCGGGGAGTTCTTGGCGCACGTGATGTAACCAGGGCGAACGCCTCTGGACAGGGTGTATCCCGGCCCCCGAAACTCGCTCCTACCTCGTAGGCGCGGTCCGGCGCGCACAGGGACGAGGAGGACGACGACATGCCCGACCCCAGGCGACTCGACGCCCGGGTGCCACCGCCGCGCCGTGCCCTCCCGGCGCGGCTCAGTGGGCACGGTGTCGACGCCATGCGGGGCCGGGTGAACCAGGTGTGGGCCGGGGGCAGGCCGGTCGAGCGGACCGCCGAGAAGATCGGCTCGGCACGTGGGGTTTGATTCGACGCCGGTCCGCGCGGCCGAGCCGGCCTGCCTGGAGACGGCCGCCCTCGTCCGCGACCGGCTCCGGCAGGAGTTCGGGGACGAGGTGGCAGTCTTCGCAAGCCCCGGTCGTCCGCTCGCGCCGATCGTCCGGCTGGCGGTGGCGGTGGGGGAGAGCCGGGAGTTCGCCCGCTGGGCCCGCACCGCCAACCTGCGCGCCCTGACCGTCGTCCCAGGCGATGACACCGCCCCTGACACCGCCCCTGACACCGTCCTCGTCGGACCCCTTGCCATTCCCGGCGAACCGGGCTGCGCGGAATGCGCCCGCGCCCGCAGAGTCGCCGCCGCGGCCCGCAAGGCGACCTCGCCCGTCTGCTCGTCCGGAACGGGGGTGACGGCCGCCCCGGGCGTCCTGAAACCGGCGATCGCGCCCGCGCGGGCCAGCGACCCGAGCGCCGAGGACACCCGTCGGCTGGCCCCGGTGATCGCGGCAGGTGTTTCACCAGCCAAGGCGCCTGTGACGGTCGCTGACGACACAATGCGACTGGCCCCAGGGGGCGCGGACCCCGCGTCCGGTGCTCGGCAAGCGGCTTCGGTGGCACCGGAAAACGCCCGGAACCCGGCTCGGCCGCCGGACGACGCCGAGGACACAACCCGGGTCGACGCGGCAGTTGCCGGGGGCGCGGGCAAACCCGCCGCCGCTGCTTCGGGCGCCAGTGCGCGGATGCCCCACTCGGGCCCGGAGGACATGCGGGGCTCAGCGGGTGCGCAGGCGCGGGAATCCTCGGCGGAAAGCTCGCCGGTGCTGGACACCGCGGGGGCGGAGCGGGGCGGCGCGGCTGGGCGGGCGCTTGACCAGATTGTCGGCCTGGTGCGGGACATCCTGCGCGCGGACGCCCGCGACCTCATCGGCCACGTCGCCGAGGTGGGTGGGGCGGAGCCGGTGTGGCACCGGGTGATCCCGTTGCCCGCCTGCGATGTGTGCGGTGGCGCCACCGGTGACAGCGCGGTGGCGTTGCCAGAGGAAGGAGAAGACGACGACCCGGCGGCGCTGCTGGCGGCGCTCGCGGGCTGGGTCGACCCGGTGACCGGTGTCGTCCCCTGGATCGAGCTACGGCAGCCCCTGGGGGAGTCCGGCCCGCACACCGCCACCGCGGCGTCGCCGCACCTGCTCGACGCCGACGGGGTGCCGCGGGCGCTGCCGATCGGGTGGGGCAAGGGGATGACCCGGAGCGCGGCGATCAGGTCGGCGGTGGGAGAGGCGATCGAGCGGTACTCGGCGTCGCTGCCTGATTCGGACCGGTTGGCGTGGGCCCGGCCCGCAGACCTCGACGGCGAGATCCTGGACCCGCGCGAGTTCGCCCTCTATGAGCCGGAGCAGTACGCCGCCGCGGGATTCCCGTGCGTGCCGTTCGACCGGCGGGTGGACCACCCATGGGTGCGGGGCGCCTGGCTCGGGACCGACACCCCGGTCTGGGTGCCCGCCGTGTTCGCCTACCTCGCCATGACCGTGCTCCCCGAGCACGTGATCTGCCAGGGCACCTCCAACGGTCTCGCCGCGGGCGCCGACATCGACACCGCCGCCGTGCGGGCCACCCTCGAACTGGTCGAGCGCGACGCGATGATGGCCGCGTGGCTCACCGGGGAGCGCGGCCGGTTCGTGGAGTTGGACGAGACCCTGGACGACGACGTCCACGCGGTGATCGAGGCGCTGCAAGCCCAAGGGCCCTCGGTGGAGGTGTACCTGCTGCCCACCTCCACCTACGGCGCCACCGCCGTCGCGCTCGCCATCGGCGACGGCAGGCGCTGGCCCGGCGTCGCCCTCGGCCTCGGCGCCGACCGCTCGCCGCGCGCGGCCATCCGCGCCGCCGTGCTCGAACTCGCCCAGACCGCCCCGCACCTGGCGGCCCTGCTGCGCGAGCGCGCGCACCCGGTCCCCGCGCGGCCCCAGGGCGTGCGGGAGATGCTCGACCACGCCGCCTACTACTTCCCGGTCGAGCGCGTCGACGCGTTCGACCGGCTGCGCTGCGGGGGCACCTCGCGGTTGCGCGACCTGCGCGAGCCCGCCCTGGACACCTCCCTGACCGACCTGGCGGGCACCCTCGGCGCGGCCGGGGTCCGGGTGGCCGTGGTCGACGTGACCAGCGCGGACGTGGCGACCGGCCCGTTGCGGGTGGTCCGTGCGGTGAGCCCGGACCTGCAGCCGCTCAGCTACGGCCACGGCAACGACCGCGCGCTGGTCGCCCGGCTGCGCCGCCGCGGCGTCCGCACCCGGGCCCTGATCCATCCGGTCTGGTGATCAAAAGACGTTCACTCGCAGTCCAGGCCACCGTCACCGCGCAGGTCGAACACGGCAAGGCGACAGCACAGGACAACTAGCTGGAACCGGAAGGCCCCCAATAACCGACTGAACCGCCCGACCGGGGGCATCGGAAGGGCGGTTCAGCCGGTTCAACGACCATCACGGCCGTCGGCATAGGGGGTCACGTCTTCGGTTGCTGGTCTTCCGAGATCGGCTGCCCGTGCAGCCTGCGCTGCCGGGGGATGGCGACAGGTCCGGGGACCGGGGCGGTGTTCTGGCTGGGCGAGTGGTCGTCGGTCAGGGTGGCCTCGTCGAACGGGGCTTGGCCGGTGAGCACCAAGCCCGCCCGGCCGCGGTCGAACTGCTTGGTCCAGGTGCCGATGAGCACGGTGGCCACCGCGTTGCCCGCGAAGTTGGTCAGCGCCCGCGCCTCGGACATGAACCGGTCGATGCCCACGATCAGCCCGACGCCGTCGACCAGGTCGGGCCGGTGCGACTGCAGGCCGCCCGCCAGGGTGGCCAGGCCCGCGCCGGTGACCCCGGCGGCGCCCTTCGCGGCGATGACCATGAACAGCAGCAGCGAGACCTGCTCGCCCAGGGAGAGCGGGGCGCCGGTCGCGTTCGCCACGAACAGCGTCGCCATCGTCAGGTAGATCGCGGTGCCGTCGAGGTTGAACGAGTATCCGGTCGGGACGGTGATGCCGACGACGGTCCGGCTCACCCCCAAGTGCTCCATCTTGGCGATGAGCCGGGGCAGCGCGACCTCGGAGGACGAGGTCGACAGGATCAGCAGGAACTCCCGGCTCAGGTAGCGCAGCAGGGCGAACAGGTTGACCCGCGCCACCGCCCACAGCAGCAGCCCCAGCACCGCGACCACGAACACCACGCAGGTCGCGTAGAAGCCGAGCATGATCACCGCGAGGCTGCGCAGCGCCGCCACGCCGGTCTCGCCGACCACGGCGGCGATCGCGCCGAACGCGCCGACCGGCGCCACCCACATGATCATCGCCAGCACCCGGAACACAAGCCTCTGCAGGTGCCCGACGCCGCGCAGCACCGGCTCGGCCTTGGGGCCCATGGTCTGCAGCCCGAAGCCGACCAGCAGCGCCACCAGCAGCGTCTGCAGGACTTCACCCTCGGTGAACGCCGAGACGAGCGTCGTCGGGATGATGCCGAGGACGAACTCGATCGTGCTCTCGCTGCCCTGCGCGGCCTGCTCCTCGCCGCTGGCGCGCGCCGCCTCGGTGATCTGCAGGCCGTCACCGGGATGCAGGAGGTTGCCCACGACCAAGCCGATGACCAGGGCGATGGTCGACATGACCAGGAAGTAGCCCAGTGCCAGGCCGCCGACCTTGCCCACGGCCTTGGCCTTGGCCACCGCGCCGACGCCGAGCACGATCGTGCAGAAGATGATCGGGCTGATCATCATCTTGATCAGGGCGACGAAGCCCGTGCCCAGCGGCTTGAGCGCCGAGCCTGCCGAGGGGAAGAGCAGGCCGACGCCGACGCCGAGGACGACCGCGACGATGACGGCGAGATAGAGGTAGCGGGTCCGATCCTGGCGTGGGGACTTGGTAGTCGACACTGGGCCTCCGGGGAGGGGACCGCGACACCGCGATCCCGGATCGCCGCCGAGTCTCCTGGACCGCTGTGGCCCCGGTCACGATTGCGTTCATTACGTTCATGGGCGTCGGCCGTCACACTTACCGGCATGACCGGTCGCAGACAGTGGAGTTTGGCCCACCAGCTCTTGGTGCTCCAGGTGGTGATCGTCGGTGTGCTGGTGACCGGCGGCGCGATCCTGGTCTGGGTCGACGTCGCGGACCGGGCCGAGGAGTCCAGCGCGGCCACCGTGCGGACGCTGGCCAGGGCCATCGCGGACTCGCCGTCGGTCGTCGAGGCCGTCACCGGCCCGGACCCCAGCGGCGTGCTGCAGCCCTACGCGCACGCCGTGCTGGCCGACACCGGCGTCGACTTCATCACGATCATGGACGTGGAGGGCCTCCGCTACACCCACCCGAACTCCGCCATGATCGGCAAGAAGTTCCTGGGCAACACCGACGCGGCCCTGGCGGGCCAGGCGTTCACCGAGATCTACGAAGGCACCCTGGGGCCGTCGGTCCGCGCGGTTGTCCCGGTGTTCGACGTGGAGCGCCGAGTGGTGGCCCTGGTCAGCGCGGGAATCACGTTATCGGCGATCAACGAGCAGGTGGCCGAGCGGGTGATCCCTTTAATCGGCGTCGCGCTCCTGGCGCTGGCGGTCGGCGGGCTGGGGACCTACCTGGTCAGCAGGCGGCTGCGCAGGCAGACCGGCGGCCTCGCCCCGGCCCAGCTGACCCGGATGATCGAGTACCACGAGTCGATCCTGCACGCCGTCCGTGAGGGCCTGGTGCTGGTCGATTCCCAGCACCGGGTCACCCTCTGCAACGACGGCGTGCGGGCGCTGCTGGACCTGCCCGCCGACGCGGAGGGTCGTCCGGTCACCGAGCTCGGGCTGCCGGACGGGCTGGTCCAGCGGCTGCTCTCGGGCATAGAGATGCGCGACGAGCTGCACCTGACCGACACCCGAGTCCTGGTCGTCAACTCATCCACCGTGCGGTTCGACGGCCGCGTCCTGGGCACAGTGGTGACCGTCCGTGACCGCACCGACCTGCAAGCGCTCACCGGCGAGCTGGACACCGTGCGCGGCTTCGCCGAGTCGCTGCGCTCGCAGGCGCACGAGGCGGCCAACCGCCTGCACACCGTGGTCTCGCTGGTCGAACTCGGCCGCGCCACCGAGGCCGTCGAGTTCGCCACCGGCGAGTTGGCCATCGCGCAGCGGCTCACCGACCAGGTCGTCGCCGCGGTGTCCGAGCCGATCCTGGCCGCGCTGCTGCTGGGCAAGGCGGCCGACGCCAGCGAGCGCGGGGTGGAGTTGCTGGTCAGCCCCGACACCGAGATCGCCGACTACGCCCTCAACGACGAGGGCCCGGTGACCCCGCGCGACCTGGTCACCATCCTCGGCAACCTGATCGACAACGCCGTCGACGCCGCCGTCGAGGGCGCGGAGGCGCACCGCCCCCTGGTCGAGGTCTCCGCGAAGACCAGCCCCCGCGAACTCGTGCTGCGCGTCGCCGATTCCGGTCCCGGCATACCGCCGTCCGCCCTGGACGACGCCTTCCGCCGCGGCTGGTCGACCAAGGGCGGCGCGGGCCGGGGCCTCGGATTGGCCCTGGTGGGTCAAGCCGTCCGGCGGGCAGGTGGCACGATCGATGTCGGCCGCGATGTCGGCGCGGTGTTCACCGTGCGGCTGCCGGTGCGGATGGGGGAGCGCGGGTGATCAGTGTCCTGGTGGTGGAGGACAACCCGGTGGCGGCGGACGCCCACCGGCACTACGTCGAACGGGTGCCCGGCTTCCGGGTCGCGGGTGTGGTCCACTCCGGCCGCGACGCGCTGCGCTTCCTCGACGCGACCACCGTCGACCTGGTGCTGCTGGACCTGTACCTCCCCGACGGCCACGGCCTCGACGTCGTCCGCGCCCTGCGCGCCGCGGGCCGCACCGCGGACGTGATCACGGTGACCTCGGCCAGAGACCTGGCGATCGTCCGCGCGGCCGTCTCCGCGGGCGTCGTCCAGTACCTCCTCAAGCCCTTCACCTTCGCCACCCTGCGCGACAAGCTCAACGGCTACGCCAAGTTCCGCGCCCGCGTCAGCGGCCACGGCGAAGCGGCGGGCCAGGCGGAGGTGGACGAGGCCTTCGGCGCTCTCCGCAGCACCGAGAACCTGGCCCTCCCCAAGGGAATGAGCAGGCAAACCCTGGACGCCGTCATCGAAGCCGTCCGCACCTCCGACGGCGGCCTGTCCTCCGGCGCCGCGGCCGACGCGGTAGGCGTCTCCCGCGTCACCGCCCGCCGATACCTGGAATACCTGGCGGACACCGGTTTGGCCGCCCGGCGCCCCCAATACGGCGCCGTGGGCAGGCCCGAGGTCTGGTACCGCTGGGCAGGCTGACCCCCACGTCCAATGGGCAGCGCCCGCCAGGCCCTCACCCGGCGGGCGCGACAGCCCACTGCCTATTCACCAGGCGGCTTGGCGTACCCCTTCAAACCACCGAAGTCGATAATCGTGCAATCCTCGTCACCAAGGGTCCACGCGTCGTGACCGGGCGGAATGTGGACCGCGTCACCGGGCCCCACCTAACTTTCCCTGCCATCGTCCATGACCACCTTCATCCGCCCGGACAACACATAGCCGATGTGCTCCACCTGGCAGCTGTCCGTGCCCGCCAACGGCTTCACATCGTTCGACCACCGCCAGCCCGCCTCGAACGTCCCGAGGCCCACCGGTCTACTGTCCAGATTCACCAAGTCCACGTGACCGTGGTCGGGGAACGGGCGGACCTCATCAGGTGCTGTGAAGTTCTTGCTCTGCAACTCGCTCATCTGTGGCACTCGCTTCCACTGTGAGGAAATCCGGCGACCCCCTTCAGCCGCGCTGACACCAGAACAGGCACGGTAATAACGGCCAGCGCCTCCGACTAGGGCAGTTCTGCTCGGTACGCCCCGCTACCCCGCGTGTCCACTGTGGTCAAACCCCACCCGCCAGAGCACGCCCAAGCGAAACCACCCTGAGGAAACCACTCCACCCCATCGAGCCAACCCGGAGCAGTCGGACCACCAGAGCGGCAAGCGGTCTCAGAACACCGGCCCCGTGTACTTCTCCCCAGGCCCCTGCCCAGGCTCATCCGGAAACGCCGACGACTCCCGGAACGCCTTCTGCAGCGACTGCAACCCATCCCGGATCGGCGCGGCATGTGGCCCCAGGTACTCCACCGACGCCGTCACCAGCCCAGCCAAGGCGGTGATCAGCCGCCGAGCCTCGTCCAAGTCCCGATGCGGGCTGCTGTCCGGATCGGGATCAGCCAGCCCAAGGCGCTCGGCGGCGGCGGACATGAGCATGACCGCGGCCCGGCTGATCACCTCCACACTGGGAATATCAGCGAGGTCGCGGCTGTTCAAGTCAGTGTCGTCACCGGAAACAGACCCGGGCGTAGCGGAAGCTTCGTTCACGGTCTGCTACCCTTGCACGTGCGACCAGCCCCCGTTAGCTCGGGGGCGGCAAAGTGGAGCCCCCGCTCCCACCCGAGTCACCTTACGGCGGCCGGGTCCGGTTGCCAGGGCTTCGCTGTCGTGGGGTCATGGTGTCTCGACGCTTGTCGTCGGGCAATCGGTCGGAAGCGGGCCCCGTCTGCCACCAGGCAGCGGGGCTCGAAGCAGTTTTGGGGACCTCACGTGCCGCGCACGTCAGGCGAGTGACCGCATTCGCTTGGCGCGTCTGCCCGCCTGGGCAGACGAGGATCGCATACGGACCAAGGAGGCCCCATCAGCACGGAGACACGCATCAACGACCGCATCCGCGTGCCGGAGGTCCGACTCGTCGGACCCAATGGCGAGCAGGTCGGGATCGTCCGCATCGAGGACGCGCTCCGGCTCGCGCAGGAAGCGGATCTTGATCTCGTCGAGGTCGCACCACAGGCACGCCCGCCGGTTTGCAAGCTCATGGACTTCGGCAAGTTCAAGTACGAGAGCGCGCAGAAGGCCCGCGAGTCCCGGCGCAACCAGGTGCTCACCGTCATCAAGGAGCAGAAGCTCCGGCCGAAGATCGACTCCCACGACTACGAGACCAAGAAGCGCAACGTCGTGCGCTTCCTCGAGCACGGGAACAAGGTCAAGGTCACCATCATGTTCCGCGGCCGCGAGCAGTCCCGCCCCGAGTTGGGCTTCCGACTGCTGCAGCGGCTCGCCGAGGACGTGCAGGAGCTGGGCTTCGTCGAGTCGTCCGCCAAGCAGGACGGCCGTAACATGATCATGGTCCTGGCGCCGCACAAGAACGTGAAGCCGAAGCCGAAGGCGACCGCGGCGAGCGCGAACTCCGACGAACCGAGCGAGAGCTCCACCGAGGAGTGACCGGACCGGGGGCGGGACGTCCCCGGTCGAAGAACACCCCCCCGAATGCCGCCTTGGGCGCCAGTGGCCCCCGGGCGGCACGAGACGAGGATTGAACATGCCGAAGATGAAGACCCACTCCGGGACCTCGAAGCGCGTCCGGGTCACCGGCAAGGGCAAGCTTCGCCGCCAGCAGGCGGGTCTGCGCCACAAGCTGGAGAAGAAGCCGACGTCGCTGACCCGCAGGCTCTCGGGCACCGCCGAGGTGGCCAAGCCGGACGTCGCGCGCCTCAACAGGCTTCTCGGCCGCTGAGGCCACCCCACCCGATGACCACCCGGGCGCGGCGATCCACCGCGCCCACTAGATCGACAGGACGGACCCGTGGCACGCGTCAAGCGGGCGGTAAACGCCCAAAAGAAGCGCCGCACGACTCTCGAGCTCGCCAGCGGTTACCGCGGCCAGCGCTCGCGGTTGTACCGCAAGGCCAAGGAGCAGGTGCTCCACTCGCTCAACTACGCCTACCGGGACCGTCGTGCCCGCAAGGGTGACTTCCGCAAGCTGTGGATCCAGCGGATCAACGCCGCGGCCCGGCAGAACGGCATGAGCTACAACCGCTTCATCGAGGGCCTGCGGGTCGCCGGTGTCGAGGTCGACCGCAAGATCCTCGCCGAGCTCGCGGTGAGCGACCCGACCGCGTTCACCGCGCTGGTCGACCTGGCCCGCACGAACGCGGGGACCCAGGGCAAGGCCGCTTCCTGAGCACGCGCTCCCAGCGACCCGGGGCAGAGCCGTTCACCGAACGGACGCCCCGGGTCGCTGCCGCTCGGCACCTGACCCGCCGCCCGGGCCGGGAGAAGGCGGGCCGGTTTCTGGCCGAGGGCGCCCAGGCCGTGCGCGAGGCGCTGGCGCACGGGCGCGTGCACGAGCTGTTCGTGACCGAGGCCGCCGCCGCCCGCAACCAGGACCTGATGGTGCGCGCCGACGAGCGCGGGCTGCCGATCTCCGTGGTCACCGACAAGGCCGCGTCCGGCCTGTCGGAGACGATCACACCGCAGGGGATCGTCGCGGTGTGCGACCTGGTGGACCGGCCGCTGGCCGAGTCTCTGGCCGGGTCGCCGAGGCTGGTGGCCGTGCTGGTCGGCGTGTCCGACCCGGGCAACGCGGGGACCGTCACCCGGGTCGCCGACGCGGCCGGGGCCGGGGCCGTGCTGTTCGCGGGCGACACCGTTGACCCGCACAACGGTAAATGCGTGCGTGCGTCCACCGGCAGTGTTTTCCACCTTCCGATAGCGCGTTCCCGTGACATCGCCGAAGTGTTCGCCGCTTGCCGGGGGGCCGGTCTACGGCTGGTCGCCGCCGACGGCCACGCGACGGCCGATCTCGATGACGCGGTGGACGCGGGAGAACTCGCGGCTCCGACGGCATGGGTGTTCGGCAGCGAGGCCCACGGCCTCGCCGACGACGTCCTGTCCGCTGTGGACGCCGTGCTGAAGGTCCCGCTCTACGGCGCGGCGGAAAGCCTCAACCTCGGCACCGCCGCCGCCGTGTGCCTCTACGCCTCCGCGCGGGCCCAGCGCCGATAAACCCAGCGCCGGTTCAGCGGTCCAGGCGGGTCGTGAGCGAGCGGATGACGGGGTCGGTGTCGACGGGTTTCCCCTGTTCCTCCAGCGTCCGCGCCAGGGTGCCCAGGATGGCGCCGGCCACGGCCGCGTCCGACTCCTCGGTCACCAGGGCCGCCGCCCGCCGGGCGTCGGACTCCGCGCCCGCCGGGTCGTCCAGGTCAAGGCGCAGGCGGGCGGCGCGGCTGGCCAGGAACGCGTGCCAGTCGCTGTTGCCCAGGCAGACGGCGTACTCCTCGGCCAGCTGGTTCATGGACAGCGCCTCGGTGAACCGCTCGTGGTGGGCCAGCAGCGCGACCCGGAAGCCGACCACATCGGCCAACTGGTCCAGCGCGCCCGCCACCGAGTCGTCCGCGACCAGCGCCCCGGCTTCCTCCAGCGCCGCCATGCCCGCGGCCAGGTCGTCGAGGCCGGTCGCGTGCGCCAGCTTCACCAGCGACTCGCTGGCCGCGACCGGGGTGTCCGCGGCCAGCCAGTTGTCCGCCGACGCGCGGAACGCCGCCGCGGCCTCGGCATACTCGCCGAGTCGCAGCCGGGAGTCGCCCAGCTGGAACAGCAGGTGCCCGCGCAGGCCGTGGTCGTCGTCGGCCGAGGACGCGGCCACCGCGGCGAAGTGCGCTGCCGCGATCTCGTGCTCTTCGAGGTTGCGGCAGGCGAGCGCGAGCCGGTAGCGGATGTCGGAGACCGCCTCGGTGTAGTCGGCGGGCATCAGCCGCAGCGCCTCTTCCAGCGTCTCGGCGGCCTCCAGGTCCCGGCCGGTGGCCAGGTAGCCCGCCGACAGGTGCAGGCACGCCTGCGCCACCCCGCCCGGCGGCAAGTGCGTGCGCGCCTCGGCCACCGCGTCGAGCAGCACCGGCAGGTGCTCGCCCGCGATGCCCGCCTGGTCGACCAGGCTCGCGTACTGCATCAGCGCCTCGGCCACCCACGGGCCGGGGTAGGTGCGCGCCAGCGCCACGAACCGGTCGAACTGGGCCAGCGACTCCGTCACCCGCCCCAGGTTGGCCAGCAGCCGCGCGTGGTGCCCGCTCACCGCGAGCCGGGTCGACTCCGGCCACGGGCCGGTTTCCAGCTCCGCCACGATCGCCAGCGCGGCCTCCAGCTCACCCGCGTGGCCGTGGATCTCGGCGCGGGTGTTGCCGACCGCGCCCAGCCGCCGCGGGGCCCGCTCGGCCGCGATCCACTCCGCGGCGTCCACCTCGGCGTGCGCGGCGGCGACGTCGGAGCGCACCAGCAGGTCGGCCGCGGCCAGGTGCCCGCGCAGCGTGGCGACCGGGTCGTCCAGCCGCGCCGCGCCGAGCCGGGCGAGTTCGGCGTGCGCGGCGGCCCGGTCGGTTTCTTCCGCGGCGTCGAGCAGCTCGGCGAGGAAGGCGTGCAGGCGGACGGTGGCGGCGTCCTCGCCCGCCGCGGCCAGCCGGTCCAGCAGCGGCAGCAGCGCCTCGGCCAGCTCGGCTGGCGCGCCCCGCTGCACGAGCCAGACACGGTGCACGGCCAGCCGGGCGGCGAGACCGTCGGGCAGCACCGCGTCCAGGTCCGCGGGCAGGGTGGCCAGCAGCCGGGCTCCGGTGAACAGCTCGCCGTCGTCGAGGGCCGCGCACGTCCGCCGGGCCACCTCGACCGGGTCGCCGGGCGGTTCCGGCGCCGGGGTCGCCGCGGCGGGCTTGACCGCGGCGGTGGCGGGCACGGCCACCAGCACCGGCTCGGCGTCGGCCAGCGCCAGCGTGGCCGCGACCCGGCCGCTCACCGCGTTCGTCCCGTTGCGGCGGTCGAACTCCGCCGCCGTCGCCAGCGCGGTCGCGACGCAGTGCGCCCGCAGCGCCTCGCCGTCCATGCGCCGCTCGCCCAGCGCGAACGACAACGTCTCCCGGTCGGGCAGCCTGCTCAGCAGCAGCGCGGCCGCGGCGGCGAAGTCCTGGCCCACCTTCGGGCTCGGCGGGTCGGTGAGCACGTCGAGGTTGTCGGCGAGGATTTCCAGCCCGCGCGGCCCGTTGCCGGTGACCGCGCAGAACCGCAGGTGCGCGTGCAGCGCGGACTTGCCCTGCGGGGTGCCGCGCACGACCCGGTAGGCCAGCAGGTGCGCGCGGGCCGCCTCGGCGAGCCTCCCGGTGGCCAGGTAAGCCTCCAGCAGCGAGGTCAGCACCCCGTGCGGCTGCTCCGCGCACTCCGACGGGGCGTCGAGCACCGGCCGGGCGACCGCGATCGCGTCCTCGAACCGGCCGCGCGCGACGAAGTAGCCGACCTGGCTGTCCACCACGCACGCCGGGCAGTCGCTCATGTCGTCCGGCTCGGCGGCCCGCCACGCCGCGAAGTGCGCGTCCGCCGCGGCGGTGTCGCCGATGTGGTGGGCGAGCGCCCGCCGCTTGTCGTGCACGGGATGCGGCGAGTAACCGTGCAGCCGGTAGCGCTCTTCGAGCTGGTCCACCAGCGCGGCGATCTGCGCCAGGGTGAACCGGGGGTCGCCGAGCAGGCCGGTCGGCAGCCACTTGTGCATCCAGCTGAACTGGTGCACCGCCCACGGGTCGAACGCCTCCGGGGCACGCCGCTCGGCCGACCGCAGCCAGGCGAACGGGGTGAGCATCAGGTCGTACCGGCGGATCTCCCGGTAGGCGTTGATCAGGATCAGCCGCGCCGCCACGCCCAGCTCGACCAGCCCCGCGCCGTCCGCGGTGCGCACGGCGCGCTCCAGCGTCTCGCACTTCGACCGCCCGGCGGGCAGGTCGTCGGTCTGGTGCAGCAGGTGCGCCAGCCGCTCGCGCAGGTCGTCCGGGTCCGGCGTCGGCTCCGACACGGCGTGTTCCTTCCGGGGGAGTGGTCAGCGCCCGATGGCGCGGTCGAGCAAGTCCAAGAACGACCCGGTGAGCGCCGCGGTGTCCGCGGGCCGCAGCGGCCGGTGCGACTGGAGCAGCGCGTGCACGTAGAGCGCCCGCACGGCGGATTCCAGCAGCGCGGTGTCCGAGACCCCGGCCAGCCGCGCCACCAGCGGGTTGCGCGTGTTGAGCACCAGCGTCTGCGCGGCCCCGGAACCCGCGTCGACCAGCTGCCCCAGCATCTCGCTCCACAGTGGATCGGCGTCCGCGCGGGCGTCGGCCGCGTCCCGCCTGCGCGCCCCGTCGGCGTCGGCGACCAGCAGTCCGGGCAGCGACACCGGGTCGAACGCGCGCAGGGTCGGCTCGCAGTCGTGCGCGTCGAGCACCGTCGCCGCCGCGGCCATCGCGGCGGCCAGGGCGATCTCGGTCTCCGCGCTCGGGCGGCCGAGCGCGGCCAGCAGTTCGCGTGGGTCGACCCGGCGGGCGGTGTCCGGGCCGTCGCGCTCGGCCAGCCTGCGCAGCAGGTCGGTGTCGTAGGCGTAGCCCGCGTTGACCAGGCCGATGCCCTGCGCCCGCGCGACCGGCGCGAGCTGGCGGAACTCGTCCACGTCCTGGGTGTAGAGCACGGTCGGGTGCGTGCGGCGGAACTGGCGCAGCGGCAGCGCGCCGCGCGTGGTCTCGTACGGCAGCCACCGCTCGGCCAGCCGCAGCAGTTCGTCGTCGACCAGCGCGAGCGACTTGATCCCCAGGTGGTGCGCGGCGAGCAGCGCGCCAGCCCGGTCCGGCTCGGCAGCCTCCAGGCGCACCAGCCAGTCCCGCAGCCGGGCACCCAGCGCGTCGCGCACCGCGAGCAGCGTCTCGTCCTCGTAGAGCGCCTCGCGGCTCGCGGTGGGCCGCAGCGCCGAGGTGTCCACCACGCACCGCATGAAGTACGCCCAGTCCGGCAGCAGCCCCTCGACGGATGTGCCGACCAGCATCCGCTTGAGGTACACCCGGTGCGACTGCCGCCCGCCCGGGTGCGCTCCGGCGGGCAGCACGAACGCGGCCCCGGTCAGCCCGGCCGCGCCGAACTCCAGCGGCACCACGTCGAACGGCTCGAAGCCCAGGGTCTCCCGGCAGTACGCGGCCAGCCGCGCGCGGTGCCCGTCGACCGGCTCGCCCGCCGCGCGGGCCCACGGCAGCCCGTCCCCGCCCGCGACCACCCGGTGCCCGGAGCCGCCCACGACGCGCACCTCGTAGGGCAGCAGCGAGCCGAACTCCTCGGCCAGCGCCGCCACCGTGTCGTGCTCGGTCCAGTGGTCGCAGTCGCGGCGCGGGACCAGGGTCACCGTCGTGCCCACCGCCGCCCGCGCGGACTCGTCCACCTCGACGGTGTAGGTGCCGTCGCCGCGGGCGACCCAGGAGACCGCGGGCCCGCCGTGCGCCGACCGGCTCACCAGCCGCACCTCGTCGGCCACCAGGAAGCAGGACAGCAGGCCCACGCCGAACTGGCCGAGGAAATCCCGCCGGGCGAAGCCCAGTTCGTCCCGTTTGGACGTGCCGCCCAGCGTCGAGAGCAGCGTGCGCACCTCGGCCTCGGTCAGGCCGACGCCGCTGTCGCTGATTCGCAGGGTGCCGTCGCCGGTGCGCTCGGGGCACTCGACGACGATCCGGGCGGGCGCGGCCGGGTCGAGCAGCCGCCGCGCGGTGACCGCGTCGACCGCGTTCTGCAGCAGTTCGCGCACGTACACCCGGGGGCTGCTGTAGAGGTGGTGGCTGAGGAGATCGATGACGCCGCGCAGGTTGACGCCGAATGTCTGGGCCAAGGTGTACCTCTGCGCGGGAGACTGGGCGGGCGGGCGAAAAGGCGGCCACGGCACGATCGACCTGCCGGTGTCACCGTACATGTGTCCTGTTGGGCCGGTGTCCCCTTCACCCGCCCGTGCCAAGCCGTGCCGCCACATGGCGCAGCGGTCGCGCGGCGGTGCGGGACCGCCTGGACGGGCGTGCGCGGGCGACACGTTCGTCCGCGCACGTAACTCCATGCGGGCGCGGAGCGGGGATCACCTAGGATCGACCTGTTCACCCGGCCCGACCGGGTGTGCCGCCTGGCCGCCACAGGACCCCGGGGAGCTGTCCACCAACCATGTCCGGAGCCAACGACTCGTACGACCCCAAGGAGGTCGCGGCGCTCGCGCCGGACCTCCTCCAGGCCGCGGTCGAGAAGGCCAGCGAGGAGTTCTCCTCCGCGGCCGACCTCGACGCGCTGGCCGCGGTCAAGCCCGCGCACCTCGGCGAGAAGTCGCCGCTGCTGCAGGCCCGCCGCGAGATCGGGGCGTTGCCGCCGAAGGCGCGCGCCGAGGCGGGCAAGCGGGTCAACGAGGCCCAGCACCAGGTCAAGGCCGCCTTCGACGAGCGCCGCGCGCAGTTGCAGGCCGAGCGCGACGAGCGGGTGCTGCGGGACGAGGGCGTGGACGTCACCCTGCCGTGGGACCGGCAGCCCGTGGGCGCCCGGCACCCGCTGACGATGATCTCCGAGCGCATCGGCGACGTGTTCGTCGGCATGGGCTACGAGATCGCGGAAGGCCCCGAGCTTGAGGCCGAGTGGTTCAACTTCGACGCGCTGAACTTCAAGAAGGACCACCCGGCGCGCACCATGCAGGACACCTTCTACGTCGCGCCCGAGGGCTCCGGCCTGGTGCTGCGCACGCACACCTCGCCGGTCCAGGTCCGCGCGCTGATCGAGCGCGACCTGCCGGTCTACGTCGTCTGCCCCGGCCGCACGTTCCGCACCGACGAGCTGGACGCCACCCACACCCCGGTGTTCCACCAGGTCGAGGGGCTCGCCGTCGACAAGGGCCTGACCATGGCCAACCTCAAGGGCACCCTTGACGCGTTCGCCAAGGCGATGTTCGGCGAGCAGGCGCACGTGCGGCTGCGGCCGTCGTACTTCCCGTTCACCGAGCCCTCCGCCGAACTCGATGTGTGGTTCGCCGAGAAGAAGGGCGGCGCGGGCTGGGTCGAGTGGGGCGGCTGCGGCATGGTCAACCCGAACGTGCTCCGCGCGTGCGGAATCGACTCCGACGTCTACTCGGGCTTCGCCTTCGGCATGGGCCTGGAACGCACCCTGCAGTTCCGCAACGGCATCCCGGACATGCGCGACATGGTCGAGGGCGATGTCCGGTTCACCCTTCCCTTCGGCACGGAGGCGTAGTGCGGATCCCCGTCAGCTGGCTCGTCCAGCAGCTTGAGCTCACCGAGGACTACCGGGACCTGTCCGCCCAGCAGGTCGCGGACGCCTTCGTGCGGGTCGGCATGGAGGTCGAAGAGGTCAGCGAACTCGGCCCGGTCACCGGTCGGGTCGTGGTCGGCCGCGTCGCCGAGATCGAGGAGCTGACCGAGTTCAAGAAGCCCATCCGCTTCTGCACGGTCGAGATCGGCGAGCCAGAGGACCCAGACGACGCCGAGCCGGAGACCACCCAGGTCATCTGCGGCGCGACCAACTTCGTCGAGGGCGACCTGGTCGTGGTGGCGCTGCCCGGCGCGGTGCTCCCCGGCGGCTTCGCCATCTCCGAGCGCAAGACCTACGGCCGGGTCAGCCGCGGCATGATCTGCTCGGCGCGCGAGCTTGGCCTCGGCGACGAGCACGCAGGCATCCTGGTCCTGCCGACCGGCGAGGAAGCCGCGCCAGGCGACGACGCGATCGAGCTGCTCGGCCTGACCGACTCGGTCATCGAACTGTCGCTGACCCCCGACCGGGGCTACTGCTTCTCGCTGCGCGGCCTGGCCCGCGAGCTGGCCTGCGCTCTCGACGTGCGGCTGATCGACCCGGCCGCGATCGACGTGCCGGTCGCCGAGGGCGAGTCCGTCCCGGTGACGGTCACCGATCCGCAGGCCTGCCCCCGGTTCGTCGTGCGGCGGGTGACCGGGGTCGACCCGACCGCGCCGACGCCGTGGTGGATCCGCCGTCGGCTGATGCTCGCGGGCATCCGGTCGATCTCGCTGGCCGTGGACATCACCAACTACGTGATGCTCGAGCTGGGCCAGCCCATGCACGCCTACGACACCGGCAGGCTGCGCGGCGGCCTCACGATCCGCCGCGCCGAGCCGGGGGAGAAGCTCGTCACCCTCGACGACGTCGAGCGCGCGCTGGACCCCGACGACATCCTCGTGTGCGACGAGTCCGGCCCGATCGGGCTCGCTGGCGTCATGGGCGGGGCGAGCACCGAGGTCCGCGCGGAGAGCACGGACATCGTGCTGGAAGCCGCGATCTGGGACCCGGCATCGATCGCCCGCGCGGTCCGCAGGCACAAGCTGCCCAGCGAGGCGTCCAAGCGCTTCGAGCGCGTGGTCGATCCGGCGCTGCCGCCCGCCGCGCTGGAGCGCGCCGCCCGCCTGCTGCGCGAGTACGGCGAGGGCAGCATCCACCCCGGCCGCACCGATGTCGGCAATCCGACGCTGCCCGAGCCCGTGGTCATGCCGATGGACCTGCCCGACCGGGTCGCCGGAATCCGCTACCAGCGCGGCGTCACCGTGAGCCGGTTGCAGCAGATCGGCTGCCAGGTGGATATCGGCACCGCGGAGGACGGCACGCCGGTCGTCACCGCGGTCCCCCCAAGCTGGCGCGCCGACCTGAACCAGCCCGCGGACCTGGTGGAGGAGGTGCTGCGGCTGCAGGGCTACGAGACCATCCCGTCGGTGCTGCCAGCCGCCCCCGCAGGCTCCGGGCTCACGGCCGCCCAGCGCCGCAGGCGCCGGGTGTCGCGCTCGCTGGCCGAGCACGGCTACGTCGAGGTGCTGCCGTTCCCGTTCGTGTCCGGCGCGGTGTGGGACGCCTTCGGCCTCGCCCCCGACGACGCGCGGCGGCGCACCGTGAAGGTGCTCAACCCGCTGGAGGCCGAGCGCGCCGAACTGGCGACCACCCTGCTGCCCGGCCTGCTGGAAGCGGTGTCCCGCAACGTGTCCAGGGGCGCGCGCGACCTGTCGCTGTTCCACATCGGACAGGTTGTGCTCCCGCGCGCAGAGCAGGTCCCGATGCCCGAGGTCGGCGTCGCGGACCGGCCGAGCGACGCGGACATCGCCACCCTCAAGGCCGCGCTGCCCAACCAGCCGGTGCACGTCGCCGTCGTCCTCACCGGCAACCGGCAGCCGCCGGGCTGGTGGGGTCCTGGCGAACCGGCGAGCTGGGCGGACGCGGTGCAGGCGGCGCGGCTCGTCGCCGACGCCGCGGGGGTCGAGCTGACCGTGGAGAAGGGCGACCTGCCGCCCTGGCACCCGGGCCGCTGCGCCCGGCTCAGCGTCGGCGGCTTCCCGGTCGGCCACGCGGGCGAGTTGCACCCGAAGGTCGTCGAGGCGCTGGGCCTGCCGCAGCGCACCTGCGCCATGGAGTTGGACCTCGACCTGCTCCCGCTGGTCGAGCGCAGGCCGGTGCCGTCGGTGTCGCCGTACCCGCCGGTGCTGCTCGACGTCGCCCTCGTGGTCGACGCCGAGGTGCCCGCCGCCGAGCTGACCCGCACCCTGCGCGGCGGTGGCGGCGACTTACTCGAAGACCTGAGTCTGTTCGACGTGTTCACCGGCGAGCAGATCGGCGAGGGCAAGCGGTCACTGGCGTACTCGCTGCGTTTCCGCGCGCCGGACCGGACGCTCACTGTCGAAGAGGCCACCGCCGCCCGCGACACCGCGGTCGCGGCGGCGGCCGAGCGACATGGCGCCGCTTTGCGCGGCTGAGCCGAACAGACCACGATGATGGCGGGTGCCCAGGCGCCCGCCATCATTGTTTGACTCACCAGTGGCTCTATTCGATCCGGAAAACAGACTCGACCCGGAACCACGGTCAGCCGCTATCCCCACCGGACCTGATCCGCGCGGACGACCACGACGAAAAGGGGCATGAGTGAAGAAAATCGTGGCGGTAGCCGCCGCGGCCGTCGCCGTTGCCGCGGGTGCGGCCGTGGCGCCCACGGTGCTGGCCGCGCCGGAAACCAAGCCGAGCCAGGTGGCATACGACCCCGCGCCCATCGCCTGGGGCAAATGCGGGAGCCCGGTCTTGGCCCGGCGCGGCGCGCAGTGCGGTTTCCTGGAGGTCCCGTTGGACTACGCGCGGTCCGACGGACCCAAGATCAAGCTCGCGGTGTCGCGGATCAAGGCCAAGGTCCCCGCCGAGCAGTACCAGGGCGTCATGGTGACCAACCCGGGCGGCCCCGGCGGCTCAGGCGTGATGCTGTCGGTCCTCGGCGAGTTCGTGCCCAAGAAGGCGGGCCTGGCCTACGACTGGATCGGGTTCGACCCCCGTGGCGTCGGCGCCAGCCAGCCCGCCCTCACCTGCGCGGCCGACCACTTCGGGTACAACCGGCCGCCCTACGTGCCGTTCACCAGGGAATTGGAGCGGACCTGGCTGGCGCGGGCGGAGAAGTACGCCGCCGCGTGCGACGCCGCGGGCGGCGACCTGCTGGACCACGCCAAGACGACTGACACAGTCAACGACGTCGACGTCCTCCGCAAGGCGCTGGGACAGGAGCAGATCAACTACTACGGCTTCTCTTACGGCACTTACCTCGGGCAGGTCTACAGCACCGTCTACCCGGAGCGCGTGCGCCGGATGGTCCTCGACGGCAATATCGATGCCCGCAAGGTCTGGTACCAGGCGAATCTCGACCAGGACATCGCCTTCGACCGCAACATCAAGATCTACTTCGACTGGATCGCCAAGCACGACGCCGTTTACCACCTCGGCACCGACGGCGAGGACATCGAGCGGCTGTTCTACGCGGAGCAGAAGCGGCTCACCAAGGAGCCCGCGGGCGGCGTCATCGGCCCCGACGAGTTCACCGACATCTTCCTGCAGGCCGGGTACTACGTGTTCGGCTGGACGGATGTGGCGAGCGCGTTCTCCGCGTGGGTCAACGAGGGCGACTCCGCCGGGCTCAAGAAGCTCTACGACGACGTCTACGCGCAAGGTCCGGGTTCGGACAACAGTTACGCCATGTACCTGGCCACCCAGTGCACCGACGTCCAGTGGCCGACCAAGTGGAGCCGCTGGCGCGCCGACAACTGGCGGACCTTCCTGCGCGCCCCGTTCGAGACCTGGGGCAACGCCTGGTTCAACGCGCCCTGCCTGACCTGGGGCGCCGCGGCGGGCAAGCCGGTCGAGGTCGACGGGTCGAAGGCCCCGGCCATCCTGCTGATCAGCGAGACCCTTGACGCCGCCACCCCGTATGCGGGCAGCCTGGCGACCCGCGACCGCTTCCCGAAGGCGGCGCTCATCGAGGGCGTGGGCGGCACAACGCACTCCGGCTCGCTCAACGGCGTCGCCTGCGTCGACGACCAGATCGCCGACTACCTGGCCACCGGCAAGCTGCCTGCCCGCAAGCCGGGCCGCGGGTCGGACGGCCAGTGCGACCCGGTGCCCCAGCCGGACCCGGCCGCGCCCGGGTCCGCGCAGCAGCGCACCGCGGCCACCGACTCGGGTTCGGGCGACCTCACCCGCGCGGACCTCCAGCGGATCATCGTCGGCGGGCGCCGCTGAGGAGCCCGGCGGTCAGCCCAGGTGTTTGAGCGCCTCCCGGCGGGAGAGCGGTGACAGCCCGGGGTGGGTGTCCACGAAGTGGCGCACCCACCCCGGTTCCGTTTTCGCGAACTGGCGCAGCGCCCAGCCGATCCCCTTGCGCAGGAAGAAATCCGGGTCGTCCATTGTGGACTCGATAGTCGCGGCGAGCAGGTCGGTGTCGGTGTCGGCTTTGGCGCCGAGCTGGCAGATCACCGAGGTGCGCCGCTTCCACCGGTCCGGATCGTCCGCCCAGCTCCGCAGGATCGGCGTCAGCGTGTCCCGGTTGGCGCGTAACAGCGGCCCGACGTGGCGCGCGGCCAGCTCGTCCACGAAGTCCCACCAGGCTCCGGTGACGATCAGCTCTTCGTGCAGCGGCACCAGGTCGACCGCCACCCAGTGCGCGTACCGCTTGTGCCCCAGGAGATCGAGCGCCACATAACGTTCCTCCCGGAACTCGGCGCCACGCCACAGTCCGGTGACCGTGTCGAGCCACTGGCCCCGGTCGGCCACGGCGTGCTCGGCCACCAGGTCGCGCATCAGCGCCGCCCGCGCGGGCTTGGGAACGCCGCGAAACGGCATGTCCGACTTCATGTACCGCCGCATCTCCTGCGCCTTCGCCGGGTCCGCGACCTCGGCCAGGCCCCGGCGCGCCGCTTCGGCCAGTTCACCGTCCACACTGGGCAAGCTACTCCCGAGGGCCGACAGCGGCGGGACGCGAAACCGCCCCACCGGTGGGCCGGTGGGGCGGTTTCGTCGTCCGTGGCCCGATTCCGGGCCGCTCACGCCGCCTTGCCGCGCCTGTCGGTCAGACCGAGCAGGACCAGCGCGGCGGCGATGAGGACGATGTTCTTGAGGACGAACTCACCGGTGGTGGTGAGCAGTAGCGGATTTCCGTCGGTCATCACCAGCGTCGGAGCCTGGATGAACACGAGGAAGGTGCCCGCGAGGTGAGCCGCGGCGACGACCAGCGCCAGCCGCCGCGGCTTACCGATCAGCAAAGCCACCCCGAGCACGATCTCGAACCAGCCGAGAACGGGCATCAGCACGCTCTCGTCCAGCCAGGGCAGCGTGGCGTGCACGATATCGGCGACGGGTGAGTCGCCGGTCGCCTTCAGCGCGCCGAACCAGAGGAACACCAAGCCGAGCGAGATGCG
This sequence comes from Actinokineospora iranica, assembly GCF_900101685.1. Lineage (GTDB taxonomy): Bacteria > Actinomycetota > Actinomycetes > Mycobacteriales > Pseudonocardiaceae > Actinokineospora > Actinokineospora iranica. The sequence goes on along the minus strand of NZ_FMZZ01000001.1, from coordinate 342,579 downwards.
CAGGGCGGGCAACGCGACCTGCCCCAGCACTCGCTCGACCCGGGACCATAAGCCTTCCGGCGATTCCGGTCTGCTTTCCTCGACCTCAGTGTGGTGTGTGATGGACATCGACAGCTCCCTGATCCGTGTGAGATTTCCTGACGCGGGGGAGTCGATGGAGAGGGCGGGGCTGCTGTCAGTCGCCGAGAGGGTTGAGCAGATCGGCCTTGCCCTCGAAGGCGAACAGCAGCAGATCGGTCATTCGGAAGGTGTTCTTGTCCGGGCCGAGCGTGGGCCGCCACGACGGCTCGCGGACGATGGAGATGCGGCTTCCCTCCATGGAGCGGTGGAAGACCTCGGCGACAATGCGGCCGCCGACCGCGCCGAGCTTTCCGTTGGTGAACTCGGCTTCCCGCAGGATGTAGAACCACAACGGGGTCGCCGTCGTGATCGCCGCTTCCTGCTCGTCGGTGAGCGGGCCGAGATCCGCGCCCTGGTTGCCCTGCAGAATCTGCTCTGCGGTCAACGGCTCGACACCGAAGAATCGCGCCATCTGCTGCCCGCTCGCCAGGCGGACCATGTTCGCCCGGGTCAGGTTGCGGAAAGCGAGGTTGCGCTGAATCGCGGGGAATGTCGTGCCGCGGCCGTCGAAGGTGCCCGCGGGCAACTGCGTCAGCGGGTCGACCAGCAGGCTGTCGATCCGCTTGGTCACGTTTCCACCGTCGAGGGCGGCCGGAGCCGCCAGGTCGGGACGGCCCGCCTCGGTGAAGTCGAAGAGCCTGCGGAAGTCCGCGATCCAGTTCGTCGGCAGCCGGTCCAGCGTCCCCGAGTTCGGGTCGTCCAACTGCTCGACGGTCGAACCAGGCTGGAAGTTGCCGCTGGTGCCGGTGAAGGTGAACAGCGCCAGCAGTGAGGCGATGCCGCCCGGTCCGCTGCTGCGGAACACCCGGTTCCACTGGTAGGCGCCGCGGACCATGCTGTGGCCCAGGCGGTAGGCCGCGACCGCGAACTCGATCGGCATCGTCGGGCGCAGTCCGCGCGGGAACCCGCCGCGGCCGGGCGCCTCGAAGAAGCGGCGGCCGTTGGCGAACACGTCGTCCACGATCGCCGGGTCCACGATGCGCGGCAGGAAGTCGGTGCGCAGCATCCACTGGTAGTGGCGCACGACCTGCTCCCGGGCCATCTCGAACAGCCGCCGCTCGGAGACGCCCTTGAGGGCCAGATCGTCCACAACGCGGTTGTGGAACCGGATGAACGCCAGGTGGGTCTGGGCGACCACCAGGTTCTCGTCGTTGCGGGTGTCGGGGATCAGCGGCTTGCGCCGGTCCGCGCGCGTCCCGGTGTTGCCGCCGACCCGAGGCAGGTCGAAGCCCTCCAGGTCTACGTTGACCCGGTCGTCCGGGAACGCCACCGCCGCCGTCGTGCCGATCTTGAGCTTCACGCCGTCCGCGGCGTAGAACCTGCGGTCGTCCCGGTCGGTGGGGCCGCGGCCGTACACCGAGTCCAGGTCGAGCGCGGGCGAGCGGCCCTGCATCAGCTCGTCGAGGTTGACGTCCTCGCCAAGCTGCGACTCGGTCCGGTCCAGGGTCAGGTCGTGGTCGACGAACTGGCCGAGGTAGGTGAATCCCGCCGGGACCGCCGGGTCGTCCGGCTGCGGGACCGCGGCGGTGATGGCGGTGGCCAACGCGACCCTGGTCGCCTCGTCGGTCTGCGGGCCCTCGGGGCCGAGCCGGGAGAAGCGGAAGCGCCGCAGCTCCTCGGCGGTCGAGGGCTGCGAGGCCGTCGGCTCGCCGTTGGCGTCGAACTCGAGCACTCCTTCGCCGACGACGAAGAAGCTGTCGCGCCCGTGTTTTCTCATAAAACCCCCATCATCAATTCTGGGCACGCCGAATAAGCGCTGCCCAGAGCGCGTCCTATTTCTGCCGCGAGGATGGCAATCGGAGACACTGGGATACGCGACCGACGGTGTGCGGCCTTTCCCGGTTGAATGCCTGAAGAGTCCGGTTTCCTCCCCAGGAAACCGGTCCTTCCCCCTTGCTAAATCCTCCCGATGCCAAATCGTACCAAAAGTTGCGGGGAGGCGTCGGGCATGTTAGGCGATGGCTTGATTCCGCCGGCTTCCGTTGCCCGCTATCCGGCGCGGCCGGTCGGCGGCCGGAGGCGCGACAGCCGCAACGCGGCGTCGACAAGGTCGGTCCGGTCGAGCGTGCCCACCTCGGACAAATCGACCCACGCCGCCATGTCGGTGGAGCCGTTCTCCTCGAAGCGAAGCTCACCGCCGGTGATCCTGCCCGAGTACACCACCCGCAGGCCGTGCCAGTCGGTCGCGACGCCGTCCCGGCTCAACGCCTTGCGCAGACCGGTGCGCAGGAAAGTGCGCCGCACGGTGTCGATGCCCAGCAGCGCCTCGATCTCCACCTGGTAGCCGGTCTCCTCGGCCACCTCGCGGACCGCGGCGTCCAGCGGGTCCTCGCCGTGATCGATGCCGCCGCCGGGCAGGGTCCACTTCTTGCCGGTGCGGCCGACCCAGCGGGCCAGCAGGACCTTCTCCTCCTCGACGCACACGGCGTAGGCCGCCACCCGCATCGACCGCTTCACCGCGCCCCCAGGCGCCGGACGGCCTTCGCGCGGATCCCTTCCGGCAGATCGTCCGCCGCGAGCAGCCGGGGGAGCAGGTCCGGTTCAAGGGTCAACGCACGGAACGCCAGCCCGATCGTGACCCCGTGCGCGGGCCGGTCGACCACCTCGACCGGGTCGCCCGCGCGCACCGCCCCCGGCCGCAGCACCTTGAAGTACGCGCCGGGCGCCGCGGCCTCGGTGAAGGTCTTGACCCACCCCTGGCGGTCCAGCCACACCGCGAACGTCCGGCACGGCACCCGCGGCACGGTCACCCGCAGCAGCAGGTCGTCCCCGATCCGCCACCGCTCGCCGATCACCGCGCCGGTCACCTCCAGCCCGCGCGTGGTCAGGTTCTCCCCGAACGACCCGGAGGTGAGCGTCCGGCCCAGTTCCGCTTCCCAGTGGTCGAGGTCTTCGCGCGCGTACGCGTAGACGGCCTGGTCCGGGCCGCCGTGGTGCTCCGCGTCGCAGATGGCGTCGCCGAGCAGCCCGCTGGCGCCGCGCGCGGCCGGGGCGGACACCTCGACCGGGTCGTCGACCGGGCGCTTGTCGATGGCGCTGACCCCGGTCTTCGCGGTGATCGGCCGGGGAACGCCGACGTTGACGGACAGGACCCGCGGTGGCTCGATCATCACGCCCTCGAACCTACCGGCCACGGGCACGCGCTGGTAGCGCGCTTATGCTGTCTACCTGTGTCGAACGCTCCCATGATCGCCCCCAGCATCCTGTCCGCCGACTTCGCCCGCCTCGCCGACGAAGTCGCCGCCGTCAAGGGCTCGGACTGGCTGCACGTCGATGTGATGGACGCGCACTTCGTGCCGAACCTGACCCTGGGCCTGCCGATCGTGGAAGCTCTGCTCAAGGTGACCGACATCCCGATGGACTGCCACCTGATGATCGAGGACCCCGACCGCTGGGCCGTCGGGTACGCCGAGGCGGGCGCGCACAACGTCACAGTCCACGTCGAGGCGGCCGCCGACCCGGTCAAGATCGCCAGGGACCTGCGCGCGGCGGGCGCGAAGGCCGGTCTGTCGATCAAGCCCGGCACGCCGCTGGAGCCGTACATCGAGGTCCTCAAGGAGTTCGACACCCTGCTGGTCATGTCCGTCGAGCCCGGCTTCGGCGGGCAGAGCTTCATCGCCGACGTCCTGGACAAGGTCCGCACCGCGCGGAACCTGGTCGACACCGGCCACCTCAGGCTTCTCGTGGAGATCGACGGCGGCATCAACGCCGACACCATCGAGCAGGCAGCCGAGGCGGGCGTCGACTGCTTCGTCGCGGGCTCGGCCGTCTACGGCGCCGGTGACCCGGCCAAGGCCGTCGCCGCCTTGCGCGACCAGGCCCGCAACGCCAACCACCGCTTCGCCTGACGCGCGGGCGCACCGCGGGCGGGCTCGGGCGCGACCGGCGGTTTCGGCGGTCTCACCGGAGTTCGCGGCAGGCCTGGGGGACCGGTCGGGGCACGACGGGCGGCTGCGAGGGAATCGCCGGGTCCTGCGAGACTGTCAGGTGTGGAGGAAAGCCTGGCCGCGGTGATGCGGACCGCGGTCGCGCGTGCCGAGCAGGCGCGCGGACGGACCAGTCCGAACCCACCCGTCGGCGCTGTCGTGCTGGACGCCGACGGCCAGGTCGCCGGACTGGGTGAGACGCAGCCGCCGGGTGGCCCGCACGCCGAGGTCGTCGCCCTGCGCGCGGCGGGGGAGCGGGCCAGGGGCGGCACCGCGGTGGTCACCCTGGAGCCCTGCGCGCACTTCGGGCGGACGCCCCCGTGCACCGCGGCGCTGCTGGACGCGGGCGTCGCGCGGGTGGTCTACGCGGTGTCCGACCCGCACGCGGCCGCGGCGGGCGGTGCGAAGGTCCTCGCCGACGCGGGCGTGGCCGTCACCGGCGGGCTCTTGGCAGAAGAGGTCGCCCGCGGGCCGCTGCGCGCCTGGCTGCACCACATCCGCACCGGCCGCCCGCACGTCACCTGGAAGTACGCCGCGACCCTGGACGGCCGGGTCGCCGCAGCCGACGGCACCAGCCGCTGGATCAGCTCCGCGGTGTCCCGCGCCGAGGTCCACGACCTGCGCCGCAAGGTCGACGCGATCATGGTCGGCCGCGGCACCGTGCTCGCCGACGACCCCGCGCTGACCGCCCGCGCCGAGGACGGAACACCCGCGCCCCGGCAGCCGTTGCGGGTAGTCGTGGGACACGGAGACCTGCCCGCCGGGGCGAAGGTGCTCGACGACGCGGCCGAGACGCTGCGCGCGCGCACCCACGACCCCGCCGAGGTGCTGACCGAACTCGCCGCCCGCGGTGTGGTCGACGTGCTGCTCGAAGGCGGCCCGACGTTGGCTGGCGCGTTCGCCGAGGCGGGCGCGATCGACCGGGTCCTGGCCTACGTCGCGCCGGTCCTGCTCGGCGCCGGGCCTGTGGCGTTGGGCGCATCGGGCGTGTCGACCATCACCGGGGCGCACAAGTTCGCCGTCGAAGAGGTCACCATGTGCGGGCCGGACGTGCGGATCTCCGCCGTGCCGTCGCGGAACCAGCGGAACTAGAGGAGGAGCCGGTGTTCACGGGCATCGTCGAGGAGCGCGGTGAGGTCGTCGCCGTGCGGGACCTCGCGGACGCCGCGCGCGTCACCATCGCGGGGCCGCTGGTCACCAGCGACGCCAAACAGGGCGACTCGATCGCGGTCAACGGGGTCTGCCTGACCGTCGTGGAACTGGGCGACGGCTCGTTCACCGCCGACGTCATGCGCGAGACGCTGGTCCGCAGCAGCCTCGACAAGGTCGCCGAGGGCGACGTGGTCAACCTGGAGCGCGCGGCGGCCGTCGGCCAGCGCTTCGGCGGCCACATCGTGCAGGGCCACGTCGACGGCACCGGCGCGCTGCTCTCCCGCGAGCCGTCCGAGCACTGGGACCTGGTCCGGATCAGCCTGCCCGCGCACCTCGCGCGGTACGTCGTGGAGAAGGGCTCGATCACCGTCGACGGCGTGTCCCTTACCGTTGTCGAGGTAGGACCCGACTGGTTCACCGTGAGCCTGATACCCGAGACGCTCCGGGCGACCACGCTCGGCGTCCGCGCACCTGGCGACAAGGTCAACCTCGAGGTCGACGTCATCGCCAAGTACGTGGAGAAGCTGGCAGGTCCGCACCTGGCCGCCCCGCCCCGGGGGGACACTGGGGACAGCACCGAGCAACAGGAGACCCCGGGTGAGTGACTTCGCCGCCATCGAGCGCGCCATCGCCGACATCGCCGCAGGCAAGGCCGTCGTCGTCGTGGACGACGAGGACCGCGAGAACGAGGGCGACCTGATCTTCGCCGCCGAGAAGGCGACGCCGGAGCTGCTGGCCTTCATGGTCCGCTACACCTCCGGCTACGTCTGCGTCCCGCTGCCCGAGTCCGTCTGCGACCGCCTCGACCTGCCGCCGATGTTCCACACCAACCAGGACGCGCGCGGCACCGCGTACACCGTGACCGTGGACGCCCGGGAAGGCGTGAGCACCGGCATCTCCGCGGCCGACCGCGCGCACACCATCCGGCTGCTCGCCGACGAGGCGTCGACGGCCAAGGACTTCAACCGGCCCGGCCACGTCGTCCCGCTGCGCGCCAAGGAGGGCGGCGTGCTGCGCAGGCCCGGCCACACCGAGGCCGCCGTCGACCTGGCCAGGATGGCCGGGCTCGGCCCGGCGGGCGTGCTCTGCGAGATCGTGTCGCAGAAGGACGAGGGCGACATGGCCCGCTACGACGAGCTGCAGGTCTTCGCCGCCGAGCACGACCTCGCGCTGATCACCATCGCCGACCTCATCGCCTACCGCAGGCGCACCGAGAAGCAGGTCGCGCGGGTCGCCGAGGCCCGCATCCCGACCGCGCACGGCGTCTTCCGCGCGGTCGGCTACGACAGCCTCTTGGACGGCATCGAGCACGTCGCCCTGGTCTACGGCGACATAGAGGACGGCCAGAGCGTCCTGGTCCGCGTGCACTCCGAGTGCCTCACCGGCGATGTCTTCGGCTCGCTGCGCTGCGACTGCGGCCCGCAGCTCGACGCCGCCCTGGAGGCCGTCGCCGCCGAGGGCCGCGGCGTCGTGCTCTACATGCGCGGCCACGAGGGGCGCGGCATCGGCCTGATGCACAAGCTGCAGGCCTACCAGCTCCAGGACGACGGCGCGGACACCGTGGACGCCAACCTCGCGCTCGGCGTGCCCGCCGACGCCCGCGACTACGGCACCGGCGCGCAGATCCTGGCCGACCTCGGCGTGAAGTCGATGCGGCTGCTGACGAACAACCCGGCCAAGCGGGTCGGCCTGGAGGGCTACGGGCTGGCCGTGGTCGACCGGGTGCCGCTGTCGGTCTGGCCGAACCCGGAGAACCTGCGGTACCTGCGCACCAAGCGCGACCGCATGGGCCACGAGCTGGGCAACCTGGAGCACTACGATGCCAGCGCCAGCGGCGTGGGCGGGGAGGACAAGGCGTGAGTGGCGAAGGCAGGCCGACGCCGGGGGTGCCCCGGTGCGAGGGCATCCGGCTGGCCGTCGCGGCCACCAAGTGGCACGCGGCCATCACCGACAAGCTGCTGGAACGCGCGCTCGTCGCGGCGGGCGACGCGGGAATCGATGAGCCGACCGTGGTCCGGGTGCCCGGCGCGGTCGAGCTTCCGGTCGTCTGCCAGGAACTGGCCAAGCACCACGACGCCGTGGTCGCGCTGGGCGTGGTGATCCGCGGCGGCACCCCGCACTTCGAGTACGTTTGCGACGCGGTCACCGCTGGCCTCACCCGGGTCTCGCTGGACGAGTCGACCCCGGTGGGCAACGGCGTGCTGACGGTCAACACCGAGGAACAGGCGCTCGACCGGTGCGGCCTGCCGGACTCCACCGAGGACAAGGGCTACGAGGCGTGCGCCGCGGCGCTGGAGACCGCCCTGGTGGTGCGCGGCGTGCGCCAGCCGTGGACCGAGCGGGGCTTCCAGTGACCGCGCGCCCCCGCAAGGTCCGGTTCGTCTCCGCCGTGTTCGCCGTGGTGTTCGTCGCGGTGTTCAGCGTGGTCGCCGTGCTGCTGCGCAACACGCCGACCGGCGTCTACTTCCAGCTCTCCGACCAGATCGCCATGGTGGGCATCGGCGTGCTGCTGGCCTGCGGGGCGCTGTGGCTCACCCGGCCCAGGGTCAGCGCGGACGCCGAGGGTGTGACGGTGCGCAACCTGCTCGGCAGCACCCGCTACCCTTGGTCGGTCGTCCAGTCGGTGAGCTTCCCCGACGGCGCGGCGTGGGCCAGGCTGGAACTCCCCGACGACGAGTACGTGCCGATCATGGCGGTCCAGTCGATCGACGGCGAACGCGCTGTCACCGCCATCCGGGAACTGCGCAAACTCCACCGCGCGCAGTGGCACCCCGAGTCCCACCCGGAGTAGCATCGCCAGTATGAAACTCAGCGTGAGCCTCCCGGAGGACGACGTCCGATTCATCGACGAGTACTCGTCGCGCATCGACGTGTCCAACCGCTCATCGGTGATCCAGATCGCCATCGGTCTCTTGCGCGAGTCCTCGATGCGCGACGAGTACGCCCAGGCGTTCGACGAGTGGGAAGCCTCAGGAGAAGCGGAGATCTGGGCCGCCACCGCGGGGGACGGCCCGGCCGATGCGCCGAGGTGACATCCACCTGGTGGACCTCGACCCCACCCTCGGCTCGGAGTCGAACAAGGTCCGCCCCGCCGTCATCGTGAGCAATGACGCCGCCAACCAGGTAGCCCTGCGCACCGGCCGCGGCGTGGTGACCGTCGTCCCGATCACGTCCAACACCAGTCGCGTCTTCCCGTTCCAGGTCCTGCTCCCCGCCGTCGACTGCGGCCTCGTCACCGACTCGAAGGCCCAAGCCGAGCAGGTCCGCTCCATCGCCACGGCCCGCCTCCGCCGCCGCCTCGGCCGCGTCCCGCCTGCCCTGCTGGCCCGCCTGGACGACGCCCTGCGAACCCATCTGGGGCTCTGAGGCTCCCGGTCCGCTTTCGCCTCCCGTGGTTCCCTTCGGGTGTGCGCGGGCAGCGCTCACCTCGCTGAGGTCCGCCAGATCGCCTCGCGTCACGGGTGCGCCACACTGTCGTCTGGCGCTTCGGGTCTTTTTCCTGGCAGGTCCGATATCCGTGACCTGCCTCGATGCCTTTTCGGACGCCCGGGAGACCGAATGGCATCGTTAATTGCGCGTATCGGGTGAACCGTCCCGCGCCCGTTCGCGTAGCCCTCGGTGTAACCCTGTTCTCTCCCGTTCCCGAGGAGGCTAGGCGTGACTGCTGTCGACACCATCACAACCGACCCGACACCGTCCGTGCACCCCGAACCGCACTCCCGCAGGCAGGTCCTCTGCGGCCTGGCGGTGGCCTTGGTCGCCCCCGCCGCGGTCGTCGCGGCGTGCGGCAGCGACACCGGTTCGGCCCCCACCACCACGACCACCGGCGGCGGCGCACCCGGTTCGGCCACCCAGGGCGGCGGTGCCCTCACGGCACTGGCCGACGTCCCCGACGGCGGCGGTGTCCTGGTCGACGGGCCTTCCGGCAAGAAGGTCCTGTTGGTGCGCTCCGGCTCGACCGTCAAGGGCCTCGACCCCACCTGCCCCCACAAGGGTGTCACCGTGGCCGCTCCCGTGGGTGGCACCATCACCTGCCCCGCCCACAACAGCACCTTCGACGGCGCCACCGGCGCCCTCAAGGGCGGCCCGGCCACCACCGGCCTCAAGGAAATCCCGGTCAAGGTGGACGGCGCCAACGTCGTCCTCGCCTGACCGGCGCTTTACCCAGCACCCGTCGGTGGCCTCCGAGACAATCGCGCTCTCGGAGGCCACCGCCTTTTCTCAGGAACGGTTCTCGACCTTTCCGGAATCCCTGGGCAGGGATGCGCAATCGGCTGATGGTGGTTCCCGGGGAACTTCCGCCCCGCGACCGCTGTGTGCCACGTATCATCTGTGGCTACTTCCCGAGAAGCGGACGCCGTCCTGTCATGATCTTCCCCATGTCTGAGGGGTACGCATACCAGGTTCCGGCCATGGACCTGGCCCGGGATTCGATCGCTCGCAGCGCAGGCCACAGGGGCAGCATGGCTGATTACTGTGCCGGACACCCAGAGGGGCGAACCGCGGTCCCTTGCTGACGATTGGGACAACCCCGCCAAGGCCGCGGCGGGCGTGCAGGTGGCTCTGGACAACGTCAACGAAGCGCTAGCCGAAACCTGGGAGGGCTCGGCGCACCAGGCCTGCCACGTCCACATGAACACGCGGAATTGGACAAGGCCCGCCGCGATATGGTCGAGACGATGACTTCCCCGCGGAAATCAGTGGGCCGGCTTGGCGACGATGTGCGCCGCGAATCGGCGCGGTTCGCTGGGACAATTCGCTGGGGACAAGGAGCGAGCGGCCGATGAGCGGGAGTTCGCCGAGGCAGCCAGGCGGGGCGCCCTTGGCGCGGACATGCGACCTCTCCAGACCTGGATAGACGCGGGGGAGGTCACCTGGGACGCCGTGGTCACCGGCCAGGCGGACCCTGCCCTCACCGCCGTCGCGCTGCGGGCAATGGCGGGCTCAGGGACGCCATCGAGCGCGCCGACGATTCTGGACCTGCTTCTCAGTCTCCCCACGTCGCGGCGCGGGCGGGGGTGGACCTTGATCGTCCTCGGTCCCATCGGCGCCGCGCCTGCCGCGGCCGCGGGACCGCTGGTGGGCGCTGATTGGCGTCATCCTGCTGACGGCGGCGGTGGTGAGCTTCGCCCTGCCGCGGTCAGCGGTGTGACCGACCACGGCGGAACCGGATCGCCCGACGCCGGGCGACGAGGCGGCGGTGTCGTCGCCGACGGCTCGCGTTGATGGGCTGCTGTCTCCGACGCCACGTTCCGGAAGCGTCGGGAGCGGGTGGCGACCCGACACCCTGGGTTGTCGGTGCTCGGCCGTAGGGTTGTCGGTGTGGCCGACCCGTCCACCTACCGACCGTCTCCCGGCACCATCCCGGACGCGCCTGGCGTGTACAAGTTCCGTGATCCTGGTGGCCGGGTCATCTACGTCGGCAAGGCGAAAAGCCTGCGGGGCAGGTTGAACTCGTACTTCGCCGACGTCTCTTCCCTGCATCCGCGCACCCGGCAGATGGTGACCACCGCGGGCGCCGTCGAGTGGACCGTGGTGTCCACCGAGGTCGAGGCGTTGCAGCTGGAGTACAACTGGATCAAGGAGTTCGACCCCCGGTTCAACGTCCGCTACCGCGACGACAAGTCGTACCCGGTGCTGGCCGTGACGATGCACGAGGAGTACCCGCGGCTGCATGTCTACCGGGGGCCGCGCAAGAAGGGGGTGCGCTACTTCGGGCCGTACGCGCACGCGTGGGCCATCCGCGAGACACTTGACCTGCTGTTGCGGGTGTTTCCGGCGCGCACCTGCTCTGCCGGGGTGTTCAAGCGGCACGGCCAGATCGGGCGGCCGTGTCTGCTCGGCTACATCGACAAGTGCTCGGCGCCCTGTGTGGGCAAGGTCGACGCCGATGAGCACCGGGCGATCGTGGACGACTTCTGCGACTTCCTCTCCGGCAAGACCGACGCGATGGTGCGCCGGTTGGAGAAGGAGATGGCCGCGGCCTCCGACGCGTGGGAGTTCGAGCGGGCCGCCCGGCTGCGCGACGACGTTGCCGCGCTGCGGCGCGCCATGGAGAAGCAGGCCGTCGTCCTCGGCGACGGCACCGACGCGGACGTGGTGGCCTTCGCGTTCGATGAGCTGGAAGCCGCCGTGCAGGTGTTCCACGTGCGCGGTGGGCGGGTCCGCGGCCAGCGCGGGTGGGTGATCGACCGCATCGAGGACGCCGACGAGGAAACCCCGGTCTCCGGTCTGGTCGACCGGTTTCTCAGCCAGTTCTACGGCGACCAGGCCGAGATTGCCGAGACGGACGGCAGTCCGGTCCCGCGCGAGGTCCTGGTGCCGGAGCTGCCTGAGGACGCCCCGGCCATCGCTGACTGGCTCAGCGAGTTGCGCGGGTCGCGGGTGCGGTTGCGGGTGCCGCAGCGCGGCGACAAGCGGGCGCTGATGGAGACCGTGGAGCGCAACGCCAAGGAGGCGTTCACCCAGCACAAGCTGCGCCGCGCGGGCGACCTGACGGCCCGCTCGGCCGCGCTGCAGGAGTTGCAGGACGCGCTGGGGCTCGACACCGCGCCGCTGCGCATCGAGTGCGTCGACATCAGCCACATCCAGGGCAGCGACGTCGTCGCCTCGCTCGTGGTGTTCGAGGACGGCCTGGCGCGCAAGTCCGAGTACCGGCGCTTCGCCATCCGGGAAGCGGCAACCGAAGGCGACGTCGCCTCGATCGCCGAGGTGGTGCGCCGCCGGTTCGCCCGGTACGCGGGGGAGTCCGGCCAGCGGCAGGACCCGACCCCGGGGATCGACCCGGAGACCGGCAAACCGCGCCGCTTCGCCTACCCGCCGAACCTGCTGGTGGTCGACGGAGCCGGACCGCAGGCCAACGCCGCCGCCGACGTCCTCGCCGACCTCGGCGTCACCGACGTCGCGGTGATCGGGCTGGCCAAGCGTCTGGAAGAGGTGTGGCTGCCCGCCGACCCGGAGCCCGCGATCCTGCCGCGCACCAGCGAGGCGCTGTACCTGTTGCAGCGGGTGCGTGACGAAGCCCACCGGTTCGCGGTCGCCTACCACCGGCAGAAGCGGTCGAAGCGGCTGACGACCTCGGCGCTCGACGACATCCCCGGCCTCGGCCAGACCAGGAAGTCGGTTCTGATCAAGCATTTCGGCTCGCTGAAGCGCCTGCGGGCGGCGAGCATCGACGAGATCGGCGAGGTGCCCGGCATCGGCCCGGGCACCGCGCAGGCGGTGCACAGCGCGCTCGCGGGAGACTCCCCGGGCGCAGGGAGGCAGAGGGAGATCAGTGAGTGAGCCTGCGAGCGGACCAGTGACACAGCGCGTTGGCGAGCGGAGCCACCGATCTTGTGAGGTGGCTCGATGAGTAGCGAACAGGCCGGGCCCGGTATCGAGGTCGCGGTAGTCACCGGACTGTCGGGCGCGGGACGGAGCACGGCGGCGAAGTGTCTGGAGGACCTGGGCTGGTTCGTCGTGGACAACCTGCCGCCGGAGCTGATCTCCACCATGGTCGAGCTCGGCTCGCAGGCCAGGGGGGCGATCACCAAGGTGGCGGTCGTGATGGACGTGCGCAGCCGCGCGTTCACCGAAGACCTCTCCGCCATCATCAAGGACCTCGACGCCCGCGGCTACCGGCCGCGCGTGCTGTTCCTGGAGGCCACGACCGAGGTCTTGGTCCGCCGCTTCGAGCAGGTCCGCCGGGGCCACCCGCTGCAAGGCGAGGGCAGGCTGATCGAGGGCATCGCCAACGAGCGCTCGCTGCTCATGCCGCTGCGCGAAGAGGCGGACCTGATCCTGGACACCTCCACGCTCTCGGTGCACCAGTTGCGCGCCAAGATCGAGGACGCGTTCGGCACCGAGTCGAGCACCGGCACCCGGGTCACCGTGCTGTCCTTCGGCTACAAGTACGGCCTCCCGATGGACGCCGACCTGGTCATGGACGTGCGCTTCCTGCCGAACCCGTTCTGGATCCCGGAACTCAAGGACCAGACCGGCCGCGACACCGACGTGCGCAACTACGTGCTCAGCCAGGAGGGCGCGGACGAGTTCCTCGACCGCTACCACGACCTGCTGCGCCTGATCGGGGCCGGTTACCGCCGTGAGGGCAAGCGCTACCTGACGCTGGCCGTGGGCTGCACGGGCGGCAAGCACCGCAGTGTCGCGATTTCCGAAGAGCTCTCCCGCAGGCTCGCGGACGAGGACGGCATGGCGGTCAAGGTCGTGCACCGCGACCTGGGGCGCGAGTGACCGGGCGGGGGCATCGGACGGGTGAGGTGGCTCGGTGAGCGAGTCGTTGACGCGGTGCGTTGGCGCGCGGAGGCGCCGAACGAGTGAGGGGGTTCGGTGAGCGACCCGGTGGACCGGCCGCTGCGCGCGGTCGCCCTCGGCGGGGGCCACGGCCTGCACGCCACGCTCAGCGCGCTGCGGCGGCTCACCGACGACGTCACCGCGGTGGTCACCGTCGCCGATGACGGCGGCTCGTCCGGGCGGCTGCGCCGGGAACTTGGCCTGCTTCCGCCGGGCGATCTGCGCAAGGCGCTCACCGCCCTGGCCGGATGCGACGACCAGCCGTGGCGGGAGGTGTTCGAGCACCGCTTCGGCGGCTCCGGCGCCCTCGCGGGCCACGCGGTGGGCAACCTGGTGCTGGCGGGCCTGCTGGAGGTGGTCGGCGACCCGGTCGCCGCCCTCGCCGAGGCCGCGCGGCTGCTCGGCGTCACCGGGCGGGTGCTGCCGATGTCCACTGAGCCGCTGGACATCGAGGCCGACGTGACCGGGCTGGAGGAAGACCCGACCACGGTGCGCCGCATCCGCGGGCAGGTCGCCGTGGCCACCACCCCCGGCCGGGTGCGCCGCATCCGGCTGCTGGGCGCCACCCGCCGCACCGAGCGCCCCTCGGCCTGCCCGGAAGCGGTCGCGGCCGTCCTCGACGCCGACGTGGTGCTGCTCGGTCCCGGGTCCTGGTTCACCAGCGTCCTGCCGCACCTGCTGGTCCCCGAGTTGCACGACGCCATCGTGCGGACCGAGGCGACGCGGGTCGTCGTGTTGAATCTTGTCCCCCAACCGGGGGAAACTGCGGGCTTCTCCCCGGAACGGCACCTCGACGTTCTGTCCGAGCACGCGCCCCGGCTGCGGGTGGACGCGGTCATCGCCGACGCCGACTCGGTTCCCACGCCGGACCGGCTCCGACGTGCGGCTGCCGTTCTCGGGGCGGACATGTGGCTCGACGGGATCGCGGCCGGTCCGGTCGCGGGCAGGCACGATCCCGACGCGCTCGCGGCGAGCCTGCGCCGGGCGATCACCTCGGTGAGGGGACGCTGAGCCGATCACGCCGTCGTGATGGGATGTACCTGAGGACATGCCCTAGCTGGGCCGGAGAGGAGGACCCGTGGCGATGACCGCCGCAGTCAAGGACGAGCTGAGCAGGCTCGCGGTGTCCAAGACCTGTTGCAGGCGCGCCGAGGTGTCCTCGCTGCTGCGCTTCGCGGGCGGACTGCACATCGTGGCGGGCCGGGTCGTGGTCGAGGCCGAGTTGGACACCGGGTCGGCGGCGCGGCGGCTGCGCAAGGAGATCCACGACCTGTACGGCCACCACGCCGACGTGCATGTGATCACCTCCGGCGGGCTGCGCAAGGGCACCCGGTACGTGGTGCGCGTGGTCAAGGACGGCGACGGCCTGGCCCGGCAGACCGGTCTGCTCGACCCGCGCGGCCGACCGGTGCGCGGGCTGCCCGCGCCGGTGGTGTCCGGCGGGGTCTGCGACGCGGAAGCCGCCTGGCGGGGCGCGTTCCTCGCGCACGGCTCGCTCACCGAGCCGGGTAGATCGTCCGCGTTGGAGATCACCTGCCCCGGCCCGGAGGCCGCGCTGGCCATCGTCGGCGCGGCGCGGCGGATGGGCATCCAGGCCAAGTCGCGCGAGGTGCGCGGCGCCGACCGGGTGGTCGTGCGCGACGGCGACGCCATCGGCGCGCTGCTCACCCGCCTCGGCGCGCACTCCAGCGTGCTGGCCTGGGAGGAGCGCCGGATGCGCCGCGAGGTGCGGGCGACCGCCAACCGCCTGGCCAACTTCGACGACGCCAACCTGCGCCGCTCGGCCCGCGCCGCGGTCGCCGCGGCCGCGCGAGTGCAGCGGGCGATGGAGATCCTGGGCCCGGACGCCCCGGAGCACCTGACCGCGGCGGGGGAGTTGCGGCTGCAGAACAAGCAGGCGTCGCTGGAGGAACTGGGCCAGCTTTCCGAGCCGCCGATGACCAAGGACGCGGTGGCGGGCCGGATTCGCAGGCTGCTGGCGATGGCGGACAAGCGCGCCAAGGACCTCGGCCTGCCCGACACCGAGTCGGCTGTCACCGCCGACATGCTTGACGCGGACGCCTGACCAGCGCGAACACCGCCGCGGTGATCGCCGACCGACTCTTGGTGAGCACGGTAAGTCACCCACCACAACCTTGATTGTGACCTGGGTCTCATTCGGTATCTGCCGCCCCCGTCGGCGCCTCTTCTCTATCGGGAGCGCGGGCGCCGCTTGGGGGAGGGGCGCCCGCGGGGGGAAACGGAGTGGAGTCCGCCCGGCGTGGGGGCAGGCGGACTCCACTCCGTTGTCATATCCCGGGTTGCCATGTCCCGGGTTGTCATGTCCCGGGTTCGTCACCGATCGGGTTGTCATTCCCGGTTGTCACTACGGCCCGTCCGGCGGCGTGGTTGTCGTCCGCCGCTGGGAGTCTCCGGAAAATCCTCGGCGATCTTGTTCGAGCGAGACAATCCGTCCGCCTTCGGGACTTGCCACTGGCGGTCACCGTCATGATCTGATTCGATAAAGAGACCCCGCTGACCTCCTGACCTGCGAGTGGCCGCTTGGACGCTAGGGTTCGTGGGTAGGCGGAAAAATCTTGGGCCCCAGGGCCCGTTACTACGAGTCGCAACGAGGAGACACAGGTGACGGTTCGCGTAGGTGTCAACGGTTTCGGTCGGATCGGTCGCAACTTCTGGCGGGCCGTGCAGGCAAGCGACCACGACATCGAGATCGTGGCCTTCAACGACCTCGGTGACGTGGCGACCATGGCCCACCTGCTCAAGTACGACAGCATCCTCGGCCGGTTGCCGCAGGAGGTCTCGGTGACCGACGAGGGCATCAAGGTCGGCGACCAGACCATCAAGGCGCTCGCCGAGCGCGACCCGGGCAAGCTGCCCTGGAAGGACCTCGGCGTCGACGTCGTGGTCGAGTCCACCGGCTTCTTCACCAAGGCCGCCGACGCGCGCAAGCACGTCGACGAGGGCGGCGCGAAGAAGGTCATCATCTCCGCGCCCGCCAAGGGCGAGGACCTGACTGTCGTCCTCGGCGCGAACGAGGACAAGTACGACGGCTCGCAGACCGTGATCTCCAACGCGTCCTGCACCACCAACTGCCTCGCGCCGCTGGCGAAGGTGCTGCACGACGCGTTCACCGTCGAGCGTGGCCTGATGACCACGATCCACGCCTACACCCAGGACCAGAACCTGCAGGACGCCCCGCACTCGGACCTGCGCCGCGCCCGCGCCGCCGCGCTCAACATCGTGCCCACCTCGACCGGCGCGGCCAAGGCCATCGGCCTGGTGCTGCCCGAGCTCAACGGCAAGCTCGACGGCTACGCGCTGCGCGTGCCGGTGCCGACCGGCTCGGCCACCGACCTGACCGTCACCCTGGGCCGCGAGGTCACCCTGGACGAGGTCAACGCCGCCTACAAGGCCGCGGCGGACGGCCCGCTCGCGGGCATCCTGCGCTACAGCACCGACCCGATCGTGTCCTCGGACATCGTCACCGACCCGGCGTCGTGCATCTACGACGCGCCGCTGACCAAGGTCACCGGCAACCAGGTCAAGGTCGTCGGCTGGTACGACAACGAGTGGGGCTACTCCAACCGCCTCGCGGACCTGACCGCTCTCGTCGCCTCCAAGCTCTGAGGACCGCCCCTGTGAAGACTCTCGACGACCTGCTGGCCGAGGGGGTGACGGGTCGGCGCGTGCTCGTGCGCGCCGACCTCAACGTCCCCCTCGACGGCGACACCATCACCGACGACGGCCGCGTGCGCGCGTCGCTGCCCACGATCAGCGCGCTGAGCCAGGCGGGCGCGCGGGTCGTTGTCGCGGCGCACCTGGGCAGGCCCAAGGGCGCGCCGGACGCGAAGTACTCCCTCGCCCCGGTCGCCAAACGGCTCGGGGACCTGCTCGGCTCGCCGGTCGCGTTCGCCGCCGACGTGGTCGGCCCGTCCGCGAAGTCCACTGTGGACGCGCTCGCCGACGGCGGTGTCGCGCTGCTGGAGAACGTGCGCTTCGACGCCCGCGAGACCAGCAAGGACGCCGCCGAGCGGGGCGCGCTGGCCGACGAGTTCGCCGCGCTGGCCGACGCGTTCGTCTCCGACGGCTTCGGTGTCGTGCACCGCGAGCAGGCCTCGGTCTACGAGATCGCGACCAAGCTCCCGGCGTACGCGGGCGGTCTCGTGCTCGCCGAGGTCGAGGTGCTGCGCACGCTCACCGGCGAGCCGAAGCGGCCGTACGTGGTGGCGCTGGGCGGCTCGAAGGTCTCCGACAAGCTCGCGGTCATCTCCTCGCTGCTGCCCAAGGTCGACGCGATCCTGGTCGGCGGCGGGATGTGCTTCACGTTCCTGGCCGCGCAGGGCCTCGGCGTCGGCGACTCGCTGCTGGAAGCCGACATGATCGACACCTGCAAGCGGCTGCTCGCCGAGCACCCGGAGAAGATCGTGCTCCCGGCGGACGTGGTCATCGCCGACGACTTCTCCGCCGAGGCGAACACCCAGACCGTGCTCGCGGCGAACATCCGCGAGGGCTGGAAGGGCCTCGACATCGGCCCGATCACCGTCGAGCGCTACGGCGAGATCCTCGCCGGCGCGGGCACGGTGTTCTGGAACGGCCCGATGGGCGTGTTCGAGCTGGCCCCGTTCGCCGACGGCACCCGCGGTGTGGCGCAGGCGATCGTCGACTCGTCGGCGTTCTCCGTGGTCGGCGGCGGCGACTCCGCGGCCGCCGTGCGGCTGCTGGGCCTGCCCGAGGACGGGTTCTCGCACATCTCGACCGGCGGCGGCGCGTCGCTGGAGTACCTGGAGGGCAAGCAGCTCCCCGGCGTCGCGGTGCTGGAGGGCTGAGCCATGGCACGACAGGTCCTCATCGCGGGCAACTGGAAGATGAATCTGAACCACCTTGAGGCGATCGCCCTGGTGCAGAAGATCTCCTTCTCGCTGCCGGAGAAGTACTTCGCCAAGGTGGAGGTGGCCGTGCTGCCGCCGTTCACCGACATCCGGTCGATCCAGACCATGGTCGACGGCGACAAGCTCCTGATCCGCTACGGCGCGCAGGACATCTCGCGGTACGACTCGGGCGCCTACACCGGCGAGGTCTCCGGGCCGATGCTGGCGAAGCTGGGCTGCACGTACGTGACGGTCGGCCACTCCGAGCGCCGCGAGTACCACAACGAGACCGACGAGCTGGTCAACGCGAAGGTGAAGGCCGCCCTCAAGCACGGGCTCACCCCGATCCTGTGCCTGGGCGAGCGCGTCGAGGTGCGCGAGGCGGGCGAGCACGTGCCGCACTGCACCGAGCAGGTCATCGCCGGGCTCAAGGGACTCAAGGCCGAGCAGGTGGCCAAGGTCGTCATCGCCTACGAGCCGGTGTGGGCGATCGGCACCGGCAAGGTGGCCACCTCCGCCGACGCGCAGGAGGTCTGCGCCGCGCTGCGCAAGACCCTGTCGGACAAGTACGGCGACGACGTCGCCGCCACCGTCCGCGTGCTCTACGGCGGCTCGGTGAAGTCCGGCAACATCGGCGAGCTGGTGGCCCAGGAGGACATCGACGGCGCCCTCGTTGGCGGCGCGAGCCTGCAGGCCGACGAGTTCACCAAGCTGTGCGCGCTGGCCGCGGGCGGTCCGCTGCCGTAAACGGCCCGCTGCCGCACTGGTCCGTGACGGCCCTTCCCACCGGGTCCGCCCTGGTGGGAAGGGCATTCGTCATTCTTGGGCGTGCAGCTGCACGTGCGGACGACTTTGGCGTGCGCGGTGGCGGCAAATCTGGTAAGCGCCATCGGCGTGGCGCGCCGGGGCGGTGGTCGTGGATACCAACATCACCAGGTAACCTGTGACTTCAATCGTTCGACAGCGAGGATGACATGGTTCTGACCCTGCAGATCGCCCTGATCGTCACCAGCCTGCTGCTGATTCTGCTGGTGCTGCTTCACCGGGGTCGCGGTGGCGGCCTCTCCTCGCTGTTCGGCGGCGGTATGCAGTCCAGCCTGTCCGGCTCCAGCGTGGTCGAGAAGAACCTCGACCGGGTGACCCTGTTCGTCGGTGCGGTCTGGATCATCTGCGTCGTCGGTCTCGGTCTGCTGATCAAGGTCGGCTGATCCGGCTTCCGCCGGAAGGCGGGTCCAAGGTGTCGACAGTGACGCGGCGTGGTCAAGGCGCCGTGTAACCACGTGGTGGGGGTGTGAACATCAATGGCCGGTGGTAACGCGATCCGGGGTACCCGGGTCGGTGCTGGTCCCATGGGTGAGTCCGAGCGCGGCGAGTCCGCGCCTCGGCAGCGGGTGTCCTACTGGTGCGCGAACGGACACGAGTCCCGTCCGTCGTTCGCGCTGGACGCCGAGAAGCCGGAGTCGTGGGACTGCCCGCGCTGCGGCCTGCCCGGCGGCCTCGACGAACAGGCGCCGCCGAAGGCGCCCCGCAACGAGCCGTACAAGACGCACCTGGCTTACGTGAAGGAGCGTCGTTCCGACGCCGACGGCGAGGCCATCCTCGCCGAGGCGCTGGCCAAGCTCCGCGCCCGGCGCGAGGGCTGACCCAGCCCGGCGCAAGCGTCTCTCGGGCCCCGCTCCCACCAGGAGCGGGGCCCGAGGTGTCTTCAGAGGCCCTGTCCCGAAGTGCCGGTGCTCCGGGACAGGACCTAGTTCGCCAGGGGGTACCGGGCGCGCACCGAGAACCCGCCCTCCGAGGTGGGGCCCGCGTCGAAGCTGCCGCCCAGCAGGCCCGCGCGTTCCCGCAGGCCGAGCAGCCCGTGTCCGCCCGAGGGCAGGCCGGACGACCGGGTGCTGGGCCGGTCGTTGCTGACCTCCACCACGAGCACGTTCTCCCGCGTCTGCACCCGCACCGACGCCCGCGAGCCAGCCGCGTGCTTGCGCACGTTCGTCAGCGCCTCCTGGACGGTGCGGTACGCCGCCCGCGAGACCGGCGCGGGCAGCCGCTCCGGCGCCGCGTCGATCGCCAGCGCCACGGCGACGTCGGAGCCGTGCACCAGGTCGCTGATCTCCTCGACGCCCGGCTGCGTGTCGCCCTCGTCCCCGCCGGAGCGCAGCACGCCCACCAGTTCCCGCAGCTCTTCGAGGGTGCGGGTGCTCAGCGTGCGGATCGTCTCGGCGGCGTCGCGGGTCTCATCGTCCTGGCAGCCCACCTTGAGCGCGCCCGCCTGCATCGCGATGAGCGTGACCTGGTGGGAGACCACGTCGTGCATCTCGCGGGCGAGCTTGGCGCGCTCTGCGGAGCGGACGGCGGCGGCGTGCAGCCGCTGCTCCCGCTCCCGGCTGCGGGCGAGCTGCCGGATGCGGGTCGCGAGTTCGTGCCGGAGCGAGATGAGCATCCCGATCGCGACCGGCATCCCGGCGACGAGCACCCCGTACAGCGCGTCGAGGAAGTGCTGGCGCCAGGTCAGGGCCAGGAACTCCGACCACGGCCACAGCACGAACCGGGACAGCCACACCAGCACGGCCCCGGTGATCGTGCGCCAGTCGAGCAGGCGCCGCCTGGCCAGCGTGCCGAGCGCGATCATGGCCGCGAGCTGGGCCCAGCCCGCGAAGAAGCCCGGGATGGTGAGCAGCACGGCCAGGAACGGCACGTGCCTGCGCAGCAGCATCGCCGGGACCGCCGCCCAGGACAGCCAGATCGAGTAGCCGGGCGCGTTCTCCGGGATGACCAGCCAGACGTCGAGGACGGCCACGACGACCGCCAGGACGTCGGACGAGATGGCCCGCGCGCGGCGGTTCGCGCGCAGCGCGGCGTACCAGCTCGGCACCCGCCGCCGGGGTTCGCTCGGGGTCGCGGCGGGCACGAGGTCGTCCGGGGAGAGCGCTGGCGCGGCCACGGCGGCACCTCCTTGTTCTCCGCCGGTGCTGGACTCGGGCTGTTCGTGCAGCTCAGGCCGGTCGTGTGCGCCCGCTCGCCGCTGGGGCACACCGTCCCGGGTTGTAGCATTCTTGCGGTCCTGGGCAGGCCTGCGCTGTCGCTGTGGCATGAATCGCCCTTCCTGCGGCGATGTGCTGCACGGTGCTCGTCACCAATGAAGACAGACTTCGCCCTGGTCGGGACGAGGTGTGCCGAACTTCTGTGCGAGAGCAAATCCACAGTAGTCGCTTTGTGTTCAGGGAAAGGAGTCCGCGGATGCGCACGCTGATCATCGACAACTACGACTCCTTCACCTACAACCTCTACCAGGCGCTCGCCGCGATCGACGGCGCCCGGCCGACGGTCGTGCGCAACGACGAGGACTGGGACCTCGGCGAACTGGCCGACTTCGACAACGTGGTGATCTCCCCGGGGCCCGGCCACCCCGGCGTGCGCCGCGACTTCGGCCTCAGCCGCGCCGTGCTCGCCGCGGCCCGCCAGCCGCTGCTCGGCGTCTGCCTCGGGCACCAGGGCCTGTGCCTGCTGGCGGGCGCGCGGATCGCGCACGCACCCGAGGTCCGGCACGGCAGGCTGTCCGCGGTCCACCACTCCGGGACCGACCTGTTCGCCGGGCTGCCCTCGCCGCTGCGGGTCGTGCGGTACCACTCCCTCGCGGCCGAGGACCTGCCCGACGACCTGGTGGCCACCGCGTGGAGCGACGACGGCGTGCTCATGGGCGTCCGCCACCGCGACCGGCCCGCCTGGGGCGTGCAGTTCCACCCGGAGTCGGTGGCCACCGAGCACGGCCGTGACCTGCTGGCGAACTTCGCCGCGCTGACCCGGCGCTGGTGGGCGGAGCGCCCACGGGAGACCGTGGTCGCCGCGTCCGCCCCGCCGATGCCCGCCCCGCCCGAGCCCGTCGCGCAGGCGGCCCGCGTGCTCGTCAAGCGGCTGACGGTCGCCGTCACCGCGGAAGAGGCGTTCGACGCGCTCTATCGCGACTCGCCTCACGCGTTCTGGCTGGACAGCTCGGCGGGCGGCGGCTTCTCCTTCCTCGGCGACGCGAGCGGCCCGCTGGCCAGGGTCGCCGCGGCCGACGTGTGGACGGGCACGGTCACCGTCACCTCCGCCGCGGGCGTCGAGGTCGTCACCAGCGACTTCCTCGGCTGGCTCGACGCCGACCTCGCCGCGCGCCGGGTGGTCGTGCCGGACCTGCCGTTCGACTTCGCGCTCGGCTGGGTCGGCTACCTCGGGTACGAGCTCAAGGCCGAGTGCGGCGGCGCCAAGGCCCACCGGGCGGCCGACCCCGACGCGCAACTGGTCTTCGCCGACCGCGCCGTGGTCTTCGACCACGCCACCGGTGAGGTCTACCTGCTCGCCCTCGCTGGGGACGAGCCCGCCGCCCGCGACTGGCAGGCCGCCACCGCCGCCCGCCTCGTCGCCCTCGCCGCCCATCCCGCGCCCACCGCCCCGGTCACACCGGGCGTGGTCGCGGGGGAGTTGACCCCCCGCCACGACCGGGCCGACTACCTGGCGATGGTCGCCCGCTGCCAGGTCGCGATCGATGACGGCAACACCTACGAGGTGTGCCTCACCAACGAGCTGACCGCCCCCGCCGCCGTCGACGTCTGGCAGACCTACCGCTACCTGCGGCGTGCCAGCCCCGCGCCGTTCGGGGCGCTGCTGCGCTTCGGCGACCTGTCGGTGCTGAGCACGTCCCCCGAGCGGTTCCTGTCCGTCTCGGCGACCGGCGCGGTCGAGTCCCGCCCGATCAAGGGCACCCGCCCGCGCGGCCGCACCCCCGAGGAAGACGAGGCGTTACGCCATGACCTGGCCACCGACGAGAAGGACCGCGCCGAGAACCTGATGATCGTCGACCTGGTCCGCAACGACCTGGGCGTCCACGCCGAGGTCGGCTCGGTGCACGTGCCCGCCCTGTTCGAGGTCGAGACCTACGCGACCGTGCACCAGATGGTCAGCACGATCCGCGCCCAACTCGCCGAGGGAATCTCGGCGGTCCGGTGCGTGCGCGCGGCTTTCCCCGGCGGCTCGATGACCGGCGCCCCCAAGGTGCGCACCATGGAGATCATCGACCGGCTGGAACGCGGCCCCCGCGGCGTCTACTCCGGCGCGATCGGCTTCTTCTCCCTGACCGGCGCGGCAGACCTGAGCATCGTCATCCGCACCCTGGTCGTGCGCCCCGGCTCGGTCTCCTTCGGCGTCGGCGGCGCGGTCATCGCCCTGTCGGACCCGGCGGGGGAGTTCGAGGAAACCGCCGTGAAGGCCACCACCATGCTCACCCTGCTCGACGCCGAGTTCCCCGGCCGCGTCCCAGCCACCGGCCGTTAGCCCGGGCTGGTTCGCGGCCTTCCGCCGACCGCTCGCCCCTGCCGCCTGACCCGCTTCGGTGCGGCCGCTAGCCCGGCTGCGGGTCGGGGTGTCCGGCTGTTTCGCGGCTTGGTCGTTCACTCGTCCGCCAAGCCGCTTGGCCTGCTCTGGTGCGGCCGCTTGCCTGGCTCTCGGTCCGGTTGTCCGGCCGATCTCGGCCCGGCCGTTCACCTGGCCGTTCACTCAGCCGTCATGGCCTGTCCCCTTCCGGTTGCCACCATCCCGCTATGACCCGATCCCTGTTAGCCCGGGCGGCCGCGGCGGCGCTCACCTGCGTGCTCGCCGCGCCCCTGACCGCCGCGGCGGCTGAGGCCGACCACCGCCCGCACGCGTTCGACCTGCAAGCCCACCGCGGCGGCCTCGGCTTGCGCGTGGAGAGCAGCCTCAGCGCCTTCGGCAACGCCCTGCGGCTCGGCGTGAGCACCCTGGAACTCGACGTCCAGATCACCGAGGACGGCCAGGCCGTGGTCACCCACGACCGCAAGGTCGACGCCCGCAAGTGCCGCGACACCACCCCCGCGACCCCCGGCGACGCCGAGTACCCCTACGTCGGCAAGTTCGTCCACACCCTGACTCTCGCCCAGGTCCGCACCCTCGACTGCGGCTCCGTCCGGCTTTCCGACCGCCCGGATCAGGAACTGGCCCCCGGCTCCCGAATGCCATTGCTGCGCGACGTGTTCGCCCTGACTCGCCGCTACGGCGCGACCGACGTCCGTTTCAACATCGAGACCAAGGTCGAAGCAGGCGCCCCGCACGAAACAGCCCCACGCGAGCAGTTCGTCCAGATCACCGCCCGCGAGATCGAAGCGGCCGCGATGGGCAACCGGGTGAGCATCCAGAGTTTCGACTGGGGCGCCCTGATGCGGATGCGCCAGATCGCCCCCCGCCTCCCCTTGGTCGCCCTGACCAACCACGACTTCCTCCAAACCGGCAAAGACGGCGCGTCTCCCTGGCTGGGCGGCCTGGACATCGACGATTTCCACGGCGACCCCATCGCGGCCATCAAAACCTTCGGCGCGACCACCTTCTCCCCGGTGCACGGCTTCCCCCAGGGCGGCTCGGTCCAAGACCCCGCCTACCGCCCCTATGTGACCGCCGAAATGGTGCGCCACGCGCACCGCAACGGCATCAAGGTCGTCCCCTGGACCGTCAACGACGTCCCCACGATGACCAAACTGATCAACGACGGCATCGACGGCCTCATCACCGACTACCCGGACCGCCTCCGGACTCTGTTGGCCCAGCGCGGATTCCGCCTCCCCAAGGCATACGCGTCACCATTCGACATCCAGGGCCACCGAGGCGCCCGCGCAGTGCGCCCGGAGAACACCCTGGCCGCTTTCCGCTACGCGCTGGCAAACCCCGATGTGTCCACTCTGGAGTTGGACACCGGAATCACCGAAGACGGCCACGTCGTAGTCCTCCACGACCGCACGGTCAACGCCTCCCACTGCGTCGACACCGCCCCGGCCACCCCCGCTGATCCAGAGTTCCCCTACGTGGGCAAGCGAGTCCACGACCTCACGTTGGCCCAACTCAAAACCATCGACTGCGGCTCCAAAACCCTCCCGGAGTTCCCCGAACAGGTAGCCGCCCCCGGAGAACGCATCCCCACCCTCACCGAGGTCTTCACCGCTGTCCGCGCAAGCGGCCGCCCCGACATCCGCCTGAACATCGAGACGAAGGTCAGCCCAACCGCCAACGACACAGCCCCCTACGAGGTGTTCACCCGCAAGGTCGTCACCGAAATCACCCGAGCGGGCTTCACCTCTCGAACCACCCTCCAGTCCTTCGACTGGCGCACCATTATCTTGGCCCGCAAACTGAACCCAAGCCTGGAAACCGTAGCCCTGATCTGGCAGTACGGCCCAGCAGAATGCAAAACCCTGGCAGACGAATGCTCCCTACAAGCCATCTACGGCGACCCGACCACCAAGAGTCCCTGGACCGGCGGCCTGGACTGGTGGAAGAGCCAAGACCTGGCGAAGCTGGTCCGCCAATCCGGCGCAACCACAGTCTCGGCCAACTGGCAGGTCCACGACCCAAACCAGTCCACAGTAGACAATGAAGACTGGTACCTACGCCAAAACCCGGCCTACTTCCACGCCCCCGACGTCCAAGGCCTACACCGCAAACACCTCAAGGTCATCCCCTACACCGTAAACGACGAACCAACGATGAACCGAGTCATCACCCTAGGCGTCGACGGCATCATCACCGACAACCCAGACCTCCTAGTCCGCGTAGCCAAACTCCACGGCCTACGCTGACCCGCCTACCAAGAGAGGGGCTGGCTGCCAGCCCCTCTCTTGATAGCGGTGCAGCACACCGAGGACCTACCAGGCCGCACGCAAGGCTGCCAGGTGCCAGATGGGCCAAGAAGCAAACCCGAGCATCTGCCAGGCAGAACCAGCGCCCGCCCAGTGCTCGATGGGGTGGAGTGGTTTCTTTGGGGGTGAAGGAAGATCCCTAAACTTGCCGTGGTCGTGGGGCCGAAGGCTCCCCACCTGTCTTTCCCGCGACGGGATCTTCCTTCGTGGGGGCCCCGAAGAAACCACTCCAGCCCATCGAGCAAACCAACACAACCCCAGCCGCACCCCTCAAGCAGCAGCCGAATCCAGTAGCCACAGAGTCCGCGACCGCCCCCGAGCACCAGCAGCCGGAAGCGCGACCTCGTCAGCCCCAGCCAACGCCTGAGCCACAGCGGAAGCCTTGCTCGCCCCCGTAGTCATCAGCCAAATCTCGTCAGAATGACGAGCAGCGCCCAGCGTCAAACTCACCCGAGTAGGCGGCGGCTTGGGGCAGTCCCGAACCCCCACCACCGCCCGCTCAGTCTCATGAACAGCAGGCGAGTCAGGGAAAACCGACAGCGTGTGCCCTTCCTCCCCAACCCCCAGCAGACACACATCAAACGTCGGCACAGCGGCCCCAGAAGCGCAGCCCGCGAGCACCGACGCATAAGCAGCGGCGGCAGCGTCCGGATCATCACCGTGAACGCCATCCGAAGCCGCCATCGGAAAGACCCGGGCAGGATCAACCGGCACATGGTCGAGCAACGCGGCCCGAGCCTGGGTCTCGTTCCGCTCCGGGGCCCCAGCGGGAAGGAACCGCTCGTCCCCCCAGAACAGATCCACCCGCGACCAGTCCACGGCGTCCCGGGCAGGACTCACCCGCACCTGCTCCAACACGGCGATCCCAGTCCGCCCACCGGTAAGCACCAGCGACGCCGACCCCCGTGCCGCCTGCACGTCCACCAGTCGGGTCACCAGACGCGCCGCGGTGGCGGCCGCGAGCAGACCCGCGTCCCGGTACACCACCACCTCAGGCGAGCTCATGACCCGCCCTTGCCGGACTTGGACGCCGTGGCCTTCCCGGTGGCCGTTTTCGCGCCGGTCCGCGCGGCCACGGTCTTCGCGGGGGACTTGGCCGCGCCCGACTTCGCCGCTGACTTGGCCCGAGTAGCCGGATCGGCGCCATTGCCCGCCGCCACTGCCTTCGCCTGAGCCGCCGACGGCTTGGGTTCCCCGGTGGGCAAAGCCGCCTTTCCGGCGCCTGCCCGCCCGGACGACGCCCGCCCGCGCACGATCTTCGACAGCCCCTTCAGCGTCGCCTCGTAGGGCTCGTCCGGATCAAGCCGCCGCAACTCCTCGGCCAGACAGTCCCGAATCTCCCGCCGCTGGAGAGCGACGCGCCGAGCAGGCTGCCCAGGCTGGGTCAGCGTGCCGACCTTCCCGTCCGGCCGCTCCAACTCGATCGAGCCCGACCGGCGTTCCAGCGCGACGGAGACGATGCCCTCGCCGTTGGTCGCCTTCACCCGCTTCACCGGAATCCGCAGCCGCGCCGCCAGCCATCCCGCCAGCAGGTCGGTCGACGGCGAGTCGGCCTCGCCGGTCACCGATGCCCCGGTCACCTTCTCGTACGGGGGCAGGTCCAGCGACGCCGCCAGCACAGCCCGCCACAGCGTCAGCCGGGTCCACGCGAGATCGGTGTCGCCAGCGGCGTAGTGCTTCTGGCGCACCTCCAGCGCCCGGATCGGGTTGCGCTCGGCCGCCGAGTCGGTGATCCGCCGCTGCGCGAGCCGCCCGATGGGGTCGTCCGCGGGCCGCGGGGGCGCCTCGAACGGCCACCACGCGACCACGGGCGCGTCGGGCAGCAGCAGCGGGATCACGCACGTCGCGCCCTCGTCGGCCAGCGCGCCGTAGAGCCGCAGCACGACGACCTCGCTGGCGCCCGCGTCGCCGCCGACGCGGATCTGGGCGTCGAGCCGGGCCGCGGCCTTGCGCGCGCCCCTGGCCACCACGATCACCCGGCACGGGTGCTCCCGGCTGGCGTCGTTGGCGGCGTCGATCGCGTCCTCGGTGCGCGCCCCGTCGTCGGTGACGATCACCAGGGTCAGCACCCGCCCGAGCGCGGTCGCGCCGCCCTGCTCGCGGATCTGGACAAGTTTGGAATTGACGTGTGATGTCGTGGTGGACGGCAGGTCAATGATCACGGTCGCCTCCTGTGTCCGCGCGGGACACCCGCACCCGGTCGGCGCCCCCGATCAGGGAGCAATTGTGGATCACGGTCGCCTCCAATGACGGCCGGTGCGGGACATCATCGCGTCCGCGGACTCCGGGCCCCAGGTGCCCGCCGGGTAGCTTTCCGGCTTGCCCGCCGACTTCCAGTACTTGAGGACCGGTTCCAGGATCTCCCAGGACAGCTCGACCTCCTGGTTGACCGGGAACAGCGACGGCTCGCCGAGCAGCACGTCGAGCAGCAGCCGCTCGTAGGCCTCCGGGGACGACTCGGTGAACGCGTGGCCGTAGCTGAAGTCCATGGACACGTCGCGCACCTCCATCGAGTTGCCCGGCACCTTGGACCCGAACCGCATGGTCACGCCCTCGTCCGGCTGCACCCGCACCACCAGGGCGTTCTGCCCCAGTTCCTCGGTGGCGGTGTCGTCGAACGGCAGGTGCGGCGCGCGCTTGAACACGACCGCGATCTCGGTGACCCGCCGCCCCAGGCGCTTGCCGGTGCGCAGGTAGAACGGCACGCCTGCCCAGCGCCGGGTGTTCACCTCCAGGGTGATCGCGGCGAAGGTCTCGGTGGTGGAGGTCTTCGCGAAGCCCTCTTCCTCCAGCAGGCCGAGCACCTTCTGCCCGCCCTGCCAGCCGCCGGTGTACTGCCCGCGCGCCGAGGTCTCGGCGAACGGCCCGACCGGCTTGGTCGCCTCCAGCACCTTGATCTTCTCGGTGCGCAGCGCCCGGGGCTGGAACGAGACGGGCTCTTCCATCGCGGTCAGCGCGAGCAGTTGCAGCAGGTGGTTCTGGATGACGTCGCGCGCGGCGCCGATGCCGTCGTAGTACCCCGCGCGGCCGCCGAGGCCGATGTCCTCGGCCATGGTGATCTGCACGTGGTCGACGTAGTTGGCGTTCCAGATCGGCTCGAACAGCTGGTTGGCGAAGCGCAGCGCCAGCAGGTTCTGCACCGTCTCCTTGCCGAGGTAGTGGTCGATGCGGAACACCGCGTCCTCGGGGAAGACGTCGTTGACGATCTTGTTGAGCTGCCGGGCGCTGGCCAGGTCGTGCCCGAACGGCTTCTCGATGACCACCCGGCGCCACTCGTCCGGCCCGGTCGCCTTGGCCAGGCCGGAGCGGGCCAGCTGCTTGGTCACCACCGGGAACGCGCCGGGCGGGATGGACAGGTAGAACGCGTGGTTGCCGCTGGTGCCGCGCAGCTTGTCGAGCTCGGCGACGGTCTCGGCGAGGTGGTCGAACGCGGCGTCGTCGTCGAAGGTGCCGGAGACGAACCGGAACCCCTCGGCGAGCCGGTCCCACACCGCCTCCCGGAACGGCGTGCGGGCGTGCTGCTTCACCGCCTCGTACACGACCTGGCCGAAGTCCTGGTCGGCCCAGTCGCGGCGGGCGAACCCGACCAGGGAGAAGCCCGGCGGCAGCAGGCCGCGGTTGGCCAGGTCGTAGATCGCGGGCATGAGCTTCTTGCGGGACAGGTCGCCGGTGACCCCGAAGATCACCAGGCCGCACGGCCCCGCGATGCGCGGCAGGCGCTTGTCGCGCTCGTCGCGCAACGGGTTGATCCAGGTGCGGGTCACCGACCCACCTCCGCGAGACTCGTGACCAGGTGCGCCAAACCGGCGGCGCGGTCGGTGAAGTGCAGCCGCAGCACGGGCCTGCCGTGCTCGGCCAGGACCTGCCCGTCGCCGAGCGCCTGCGCGGTCTGCAGGACGCCGAGGGTGTACGGGCGGTCGGGGACGGCCAGGTCGTCCTCGACGGCTCCGGTGATCTGCAGGAACACGCCGTTCTGGTGGCCGCCCTTGTGGTACTGCCCGGTGGAGTGCAGGAACCGGGGGCCCCAGCCGAACGTGGTCTGCAACCCGGTGCGGCGGGCGATCTCCGGGCGCAGCAGCACCGCGGAGGCGTCGTCGAGCCGGTCGAGATAAGCCTGCACCGACAGGTAGCCGAACCGCGGCGCGGCGGCGAACAGCGCGTGCAGCGCCCCCGCGAGCGTGTCGGTTCCCTCCGGCAGCAGCCCCTCGGTGGCGTGCACATCGATCGGGCCGTCCACAAAGGACGGCTCGGCCGCCGCGCCGTCGCCGGGGGAGTCCAGCAGCGCGCGCGCCGCCTTCTTCGCGGCCTCGACGTCGGGCTGGTCGAACGGGTTGATGCCGAGCAGCCTGCCCGCGACCGCCGTGGCGTACTCCCACAGCAGCATCAGCCCGCCCAGGCTGCCGGACGTGCCCAGCGTGGCCCCGCCGGTGGGGGAGCCGATCGCGACGGCGGTGGCGTCCTCTCCGGCGTCGGCGAATCCGGGCGCGGTCGGGCTTTCCACGACCACCGGCAGCAGGCCGGTGCCGTTCTTGCCGGTGGACTCGGCCACCAGTTGCTCGGCCCAGTCGCCGAAGCCCTTGATCCCCGAGTCGGTGTCGGCGAGGACGACCTTCTCCGCGCCGCGCGCGTGCGCCGCGCTCAGCGCGGCGGCCAGCACCAGCGCCGGGTTGTCCTCGGTGTCCGCCGCGAGCACGGTCGCCGCGGCGGCCGCCTCGTCCAGCAGCGCGCCGACGTCGGCGCCCGCGAGCCCGGCGGGCACGAGGCCGAACGCGGTCAGCGCGGAGTAGCGGCCGCCCACGTTCGGGTCGGCCTGGAAGATCCGCCGGTAACCGGCCTCGGTCGCGGTCTTCTCCAACGGCGAGCCGGGATCGGTGACCACGACGATCCGGGAGGCGGCGTCGATGCCCTCATCGGCGAAGGCGGCAGCGAACAGCCGCCGGTGGCTGTCGGTCTCCACAGTGGACCCCGACTTGGATGACACGACGAGCACGGTGCGCGTCAGGTCGCCCGCGAGCGCGTCGGCGACTTGGCCGGGGTCGGTCGTGTCCAGCACGACCAACGGCGTCCCTGCGGTGTTGGTGATGACCTCGGGGGCCAGCGACGAGCCGCCCATGCCCGCCAGCACCACCCGGTCGACGCCCTCCGCGCGCAGTTCCGCGCGGAGGGCGTCGATCTCGGCGAGCAGTGGGCGGGAGGTCTCGGGCAGCGTCGTCCAGGACAGCCGGATGGCGGACTCGGATTCCGCCTCCGGCCCCCAGAGCGTCGGGTCCTGCCCGGTGAGTTTCGACGCCACCTGGTCGGAGACCAGTTGCCGGACAAGCGGAGCGGCCTCCTCGGTGAGCCGCTGATCGACAATGGTTACTGCGACATCTCCGGGGTGCTCTGCCATGTGCGGCGTCAGCCCTCTCCTAGGTTCCCGAACTCAGCTCTTGGCTTTGTCGAGTTGCCCGCGGACCGTGTCGAGCAGTTCGGTCCACGACTTCTCGAACTTCTCCACGCCCTCGGTCTCGAGCGTGGCGTACACGTCGTCGACATCGATTCCGGCCGAGGAGAGCTTGTCGTAGACCGCCTTGGCCTCGCCCGCCGTGCCCGTCACCGTGTCACCGATGATCTTGCCGTGATCGGCGACGGCGTGCAGGGTCTTCTCCGGCATTGTGTTGACTGTGTCGGCCACGACCAGTTCGTCCACGTACAGGGTGTCCGAGTAGTCGGGGTTCTTCACCCCCGTGGAGGCCCACAGCGGACGCTGCGGGCGCGCGCCGTCGGCGGCCAGCGCCGCCCAGCGCTCGCTGCCGAACACCTCCTGGTAGGCGGCGTACGCCAGCCGCGCGTTGGCCACAGCGGCCTTGCCGCGCAGCGCCTTGGCCTCGTCGGTGCCGATGGCGTCGAGGCGCTTGTCGACCTCGCTGTCCACCCGGGACACGAAGAACGACGCGACCGACGCGACCGACGCGAGGTCGTGCCCGTTGGCCTTGGCTTGCTCCAGACCCGCCAGGTAGGCGTCCATCACCGCGCGGTAGCGCTCGACGGAGAAGATCAGCGTGACGTTGACGCTGACGCCCTCGGCGAGCGTGCGGGTGATCGCGGGCAGGCCTTCCAGCGTGGCCGGGATCTTGACCAGCAGGTTGGGCCGGTCGACGGTCTTCCACAGGTCGAGCGCCTCGGCCGCGGTGGCCTCGGTGTCGGCCGCGAGCCGAGGGTCGACCTCGATGGACACCCGGCCGTCGATCTTGTCGGTGGCCGCGAAGGTGCTGCGGAACAGGTCGCACGCGTTGCGCACGTCCGTGGTGGTCAGCTCGCGGACGGCCGCGTCCAGCGTCGCGTCGCGCGCGACCAGGTCGCGCACCTGCGCGTCGTAGGCCTCGCCGTCGGACAGCGCCGCCGCGAAGATCGTCGGGTTGGTGGTCACGCCGACCACGTGCTTGTCGCGGATCAGCTCCGCGAGGTTGCCCGAGGTCAGGCGCTCACGGGACAGGTCGTCCAGCCAGATCGATACTCCGGCGTCGGACAGGGCCTTGAGGATGTCTGTCACTGCTGGCCTCCAGTCGCGGTGATGGAGCGGCGGGCCGCCGCAACGACGGCCTCGGTGGTGATGCCGAACTCGCGGAACAGGGTCTGGTAGTCGGCGGACGCGCCGAAGTGCTCGATCGAGACGATCTCACCGGCGTCGCCTGCGAACCGGTGCCACGGCTGGGCCACGCCCGCCTCCACGATCACGCGCGCCTTCACCGACGGCGGGATGACCGAGTCGCGGTAAGCCTGGTCCTGCGCGTCGAACCACTCGACCGACGGCATCGACACCACGCGCGTCGGGATGCCCTCGGCCTCCAGGACCTCGCGCGCCTCGACCGCGATCTGCAGCTCCGACCCGGTGCCGACGAGCACCAGCCGGGGCTCGCCGCCGGTGGCGTCGGCCAGCACGTAGCCGCCCTTGGCCACGTTCTCGCTCGCGAGCTCCTTGGTGCCCGCGAGCACCGGGAGGTTCTGCCGGGTCAGCGCCAGGGCGACCGGCTTGTCGTGCTGGGACAGGGTCGCCTTCCACGCCGCGGCGGTCTCGTTGGCGTCGCCGGGGCGCACCACGACCAGGCCCGGGATCGCCCGCAGCGCGGCCAGGTGCTCGATCGGCTGGTGCGTCGGGCCGTCCTCGCCGAGGCCGATCGAGTCGTGCGTCCACACGTAGACGACCGGCAGGCCGCTCAGCGCGGCCAGCCGCACCGCCGGGCGCATGTAGTCGCTGAACACCAGGAACGTCCCGCCGTACGGCCGGGTCGGGCCGTGCAGCACGATGCCGTTGAGGATCGAGCCCATGGCGTGCTCGCGGACGCCGAAGTGCAGCGTGCGGCCGTACGGGGTGGCGTTCCAGTGCTTGGTCGCCGCGGAGGGCGGGCCGAACGAGTCGGCGCCCTTGATCGTGGTGTTGTTGCTCTCGGCCAGGTCGGCCGAGCCGCCCCACAGCTCCGGCAGCAGCCCGCCGATCGCGTTGAGCACCTCGCCGGACGCCTTGCGGGTCGCCAGGCCCTTGGGGTCCGGGTCCCAGCTCGGCAGCGCCTCGGCGAAGCCCTCGGGCAGCTGGTAGGCCTGCGCCCGGTCCAGCAGCGCCTTGCGCTCGGGGTTGCTCCGCGCCCAGGTCTCGAACGCCTGCTCCCACTCGGCGCGGGCGGCCTTGCCGCGCTCGCCGACCTTGCGGGCGTGCGCGAGCACGTCGGCCTCGACCTCGAAGGTCTTCCCCGGGTCGAAGCCCAGGATCTTCTTGACCGCGGCGACCTCGTCCTCGCCGAGCGCGGCGCCGTGCGCCTTGCCTGTGTTCATCAGGTTCGGCGCGGGGAAGCCGATGACCGTCCGCAGCAGGATGAACGACGGGCGGGCCGTCTCCGCCTTCGCCGCCGCCAGCGCGTCGAGGATGCCGGTGACGTTCTCGCCGCCCTCGACCACCTGGACGTGCCAGCCGTAGGACTCGTACCGCTTGGCGGTGTCCTCCGACAGCGCGATCGTGGTGTCGTCCTCGATGGAGATCTTGTTGTCGTCGTAGATGACGGTCAGGTTGCCCAGCTCCTGGCGACCCGCGAGCGAGGACGCCTCGGAGGTGACGCCCTCCTCGATGTCGCCGTCGGATGCGATGACGAACACATGGTGATCGAACACACTCTCCCCGGGCGCGGCGTCCGGGTCGAACAGCCCGCGCTCGCGGCGCGCGGCCATCGCCATGCCCACGGCAGAGGCGAGCCCCTGGCCGAGCGGGCCGGTGGTGATCTCCACACCCTTGGTGTGGTTGACCTCCGGGTGGCCTGGGGTCTTCGAGCCCCACGTGCGCAGCGCCTGGATGTCCTCGATCTCCAGGCCGTAGCCGGAGAAGAACAGCTGCAGGTACTGGGTGAGGCTGGAGTGCCCTGCCGAGAGCACGAACCGGTCGCGGCCGATCCAGTGCGGATCGCTCGGGTCGTGCCGCATGACCCGCTGGTAGAGCGTGTAGGCCAGCGGCGCGAGGCTCATCGCGGTGCCCGGGTGGCCGTTGCCCACCTTCTGCACGGCGTCCGCGGCGAGGACCCGGAGCGTGTCGACCGCGCGCTTGTCGAGGTCCGTCCAGTCCTCGGGAAGCGACGCGCGGGTGAGTTCGGACAGATCTGCTGGCACTTCACTACTGACGGACACGGACTTGAGCTCCCACTTCCACATCTGGCGGTTCGTGGCGCACAGTCTTCCTTATCGGGGTCTAGATCGATCCCGCAGGCGGTGACCTGGCCCGACCCGCATGTCATCCCTGGTCCACTGGTCAGCGTAGTCCGCCCGGGTCGGCGGTGTGATCTCCGACCGACACGGGGTGGCACCCGCCACCCGATACGGGTACCCCGATACGGCGCGGTTAACATTTGCCACTGCGTCGCGGCTTCTGCCGCAGGCGCGAAATCGACCGCAGTGACCGGGGTCTCACCAGGTCACGGCTGACCTGAGGAGCGAGATGTCGTCGGTGATCCCAGTGCCCGTCGACACCGTTCCGGCGTCATCTCCGAGTCGCGCGGATGTCGTCAAGGCCTATGTGGCGCTCACCAAGCCGCGCATCATCGAGTTGCTGCTCGTCACCACCGTGCCCGCGATGATGCTCGCCGCCCGCGGCATCCCCTCGCCGTGGCTGGTGCTCACCACGCTGCTGGGCGGCACGATGGCCGCGGGCAGCGCCAACGCGCTCAACTGCGTGGTCGACGCCGACATCGACGCGGTGATGAAGCGCACCAGCAATCGTCCGCTCGCCCGGCATGTGGTGCCCACCCGGAACGCTTTGGTGTTCGGGGTCGTGCTCGGTGTGCTGTCGTTCGCCTGGCTGTGGACTACGACGAACTTCCTCGCCGCGGCTATGGCCGTCGGCGCGATTCTGTTTTACGTCTTGGTCTACACGATGATTCTGAAGCGGCGGACGTCGCAGAACATCGTGTGGGGCGGCGCGGCCGGATGTATGCCGGTGGTCATCGGGTGGTCGGCGGTGACCGGGGATGTGACGTGGCCCGCGCTGGTGATGTTCGGGGTGATCTTCTTCTGGACGCCGCCGCATTTCTGGGCGCTGGCGATGAAGTTCCGGGATGACTACGCGGCCGCCGGTGTTCCGATGCTTCCGGTCGTGGCCACGCCGCAGCATGTGGCCAAGCAGATCGTTGTCTACTCGTGGGTGATGGTCGCCTGGACGCTGCTGCTCGTTCCGGCGACTGGGTGGGTGTACGCGGGGTTCGCTCTGCTGGCTGGGGCGTGGTTCCTGGTCTTCGCTCACCGGCTGTATCGGGCGGTTCGCCGGGGGAATCCTGGCAACCCGATGACGCTGTTCCATCTGTCGAACAGCTATCTGACGCTGGTGTTTGTGGCGCTTGCTGTTGACTCGGCGTTGTCGTTGCCGGTTACTGGGTGGCCGTTCTAGCTGCTCGCGTGGTGCTTGCGGGGTCTGCTCGATGGGGTGGAGTGGTTTCTTCGGGGCCCCTACGAAGGAAGATCGCCGTGTGAAAGACGGGTGGGAAGCCTTCGGCCTCACACGTGCGAAGCCAGCTTAGCGATCTTCCTTCTCCCCCGAAGAAACCACTCCACCCCATCGAGCACCTGGCAGCGTTGGGTGCGGTTGGGCAGGGGGCGGGTGTCCTTGGCGGGTGTCCTTGCTGCTCTACCCCAGCGAGCACCTGGTGGCTTTGGGGTGCGGTTGGCAGGAGTGCTTGGGGCCCTGGGGCGGTCAGGGGCCTACTGCGGTGAGTAGGCGTTCTACTGTGGGGTCGTCTAGGGATTCCTTGATGCACTGCCACAGTTCGAGGTTTGCGGTTGCCCAGCGTGAGTAGTTGGCTGCGGCTTCGGGGGAGTAGAAGTAGAAGCCTTCGTCGTGGACGTTGCGTTGTTCGCCGACGATCTTGTTGGCTAGTTCGCGGAGGGTTACGCCGTTTTCGGCGAGGTACTTGTGGGCCAGGACCACTGGGGTGACCGGTAGGGCCTTGAACAGGGTGTCCGCGTCGCTTAGGGCTTGGGCTTCCAGGGAGATGTCGCGGTGGCGGGTGCGCATCTCGGCCTCGTCGACCAAGGCGTCGATCCAGTTCGTCACTTCGGGGGAGATGTGGGCGTCGGTGAGGATGGTGCGGCGGAGGCCGCTGCCCGCCGCCGCGGTCGAGTTGCGGCGGACCAGGTAGTTGACGTCGTGGACCAGGGCCGCGGTTTCGACCACCGAGACGTCTGAGCCGTTGAGGTGGGCGAACTCGGTTGCCTTGTCGCGGACGAAGCTGACGTGGTGCCACCCGTGGAAGGGCAGCTTTTGGGCGTAGCGCTCGCACAGGGCGCGAACACGCTGCTCTACCTGCTTGACGGCGGTGGGGTGCACCGCGCCGATGGTGGATGTGGACATGCCGACCCCTCCCGATCCCGCGCGTTTGGACAGACGGGTGGGGCGATGGTAGTTCGTTTCAGATGCGCCTGGTCAGCTCTTCGAGCCGGGACTCGACGGGGACGTGGCGGTGGCCGATGTGGGTGTCCGGGTCGTAGGACAGGCTCCACGGGGTCACCGGGCGGGACTTGACCAGGAAGGTCATGGTGCCGTCGACGGCGCGCGGAATGCGGTGGAACTGGTCTGCCAGCATGATTCCGGAGGCGCCGGTCTCACAGTCGGTGCGGTGGGTGAGCTTGGCCGCCGAGATCAGGCCGGTGTCGGGGTCGACGGTGGCGTCGAACCGCTCATGGCGGTAGCCGCCGTGCAGGATCACCGTGCAGAAGTGGTACCGGTGGTTGTGCACGGAGTCGGCGTAGCCAGGGCGCCAGTCTTGCTGGGGTTTGTACTCGTGCAGCCAGAAGGTGAACGGCTCGTCGGGGTTGTCGCGCAGGCACCACGCGAAATGCGTTGTCGTCTCGCGGGAGCGTTCCACCAGGGCGGCGGCCTTGGCTGGGCCAAGGTCCAGCAGGTGCCTGCGCAGCACCGACCGCAGGCCGGGGCCGTCGACCCAGGTCTCGACGCCCGCGTGGGCCGCGGTCCACCGCCTGCGGGTGAGATCGATCTCGCGCATCCGCTGTGCTAGCTCGGAGAGCGCTGGGACGGGCGAGGACACGGTTATCAGCTCCCGAGCTGGGCTTTGGCGGAGAACTCCTGCCGGAAGGCGTGGAACTTGCCCTCCAGCTCGCGGAACTGCTCCTCGGACAGGGTGGCGCCGGTCACTTTCGCGAAGTGCGCCAGGAATTCCTCCCGGCTGGTGTCCGGGGTGAGCACGAACCGGCGCGCGTCGCGCGCGGCGCGCAGCCGGGCGAACTCGGCGCGCTGCATGTCGTAGATGAACGAGCCCTCGGAGAACCGCAGCGTGCGCGGGTACAGCGTCGGAGCGCCCGCGACCGCGCTGTAGAGGGTGATCCAGACGCTGTCGTCGAACAGCTCCACCCGGTCCAGCGGCGGATCGCCGATCACCGTGACGTCGACCGAGGTGCACCGGCTGCGGGCCAGATACAGCCCGACGAGCCCGATCCGGATCTCCTCGTGCAGCGTGGCCTGGATCTTCTCGTAGTCGGCGTCCGCGCCCTGGTGGCGGGCGAGGTACCGGGCCCGGCCGCTGATGGCGGTGCGTTCGCACGGGTCGGCGACCACCGCGCGCACCTCCCATTCCGCGTGCGAGAGCAGCAGCCGCACGGCCGCGTAGCGCCCGGAGAAACCGCGGAACAGAAACTGCCGGGAGTCGCGCAGGTCGGCCATCATGAGCGCGTTGAACACCGGGTCGGGGTCGGTGGTCGCCTCGAAGACGTGGGTGGGGAAGAACTCGCTGTTGAGGGACCGGTATTCCGCGGACAGCTCGTGCAGCGCCCGCCTGCTTTCCTCGATGAGCGGGGTCACCATCGCCCGGCGGGTGGCACTCGTGGTGATCAGCGTCTGACCGAACCCCACCACAGCGGAAACCATGGTCCCGGTGCTCAACGTGGTCAGCAGCGTCTTGCCCGTCCCAGCCGCGAGACCACTCGACACCCACATCGACGCGCCCGAGACCACGAGCAGGATCAGCAGCAACAGCCCGGTGCGGGTCCAGAACAGCTCCTGGATCGGATGGGTGCGGAGACCCTTGGCGTCCGAAGACACGGCAGGTCACCTCCTCGGCGGTCCCGAGCAGTCGCTGCTATCCGTGTCCACTCGGGCGCGCGCGGTTAGTTTACCGATCTTCAGTCGATCGTGAAATGCGGAGAACGGGTGAGACCACAGGCGGGTGCGGCCAGGGAAACCACCCCACCTAAGCTCGCTCACCATGCGCAACGTCGGCAAACTCATGATCGCGGTGGCGACGGCGACGAGCCTCGCCGCCTGTGCCAACTCCGAGCAGGCCTCCACCGTGGACCCCGGCAGCGGCCGCTCATCCGCCACCATCAAGCCTCTGCCCAGCACCACCAGCAGCACCCCACAACCCAACGGCGGCGACGTCTCCACGGCGGTCGAATGCACAGCCGCCGACTTCAAGATCGACGGCGCGGCCAATTCCAAGCCGAAGATCACCCTCCCCGCCAACTGCTCCCCACCCAAGGCGATCCTGAGCGAAGACCTCATCGCGGGCACCGGCCCCGAGGTCAAGGCAGGCGCGACCCTGGTCACCCACTACGTCCTGGTCACCTGGTCCGACAGGGCGGAAAAGGACACCTCCTGGGGCGGTAACCCCTTCCCCCTGGAAAACGTGGGCCAAGCAGGCGTGATCGACGGCTGGAACGAAGGCCTGATCGGAATGAAGCAGGGCGGCCGCAGGCTCCTGGTCGTTCCCCCCGACAAGGGCTACGGCCCCGGCGGCAACGGCATAGCCCCCAACGAAACGCTCGTCTTCGTCGTAGACGCCGTCCAGGTCACCTGACCACGATTCCCCACCGGCCAGTCCACACCCGGCCAATAACCAGTGCAGGCAAGAACCCCGCTCCCACCGAGTGCGCCTGCCCCTGCCAGGCACACTCGGTGGGAGCGGCGGTCCAGCACACCTACCCACCGGCCAACCGCTCCAAACTGCCAAGTCCTCGACCGGAGCAAACCAGCACACCCGCCCACCTGCCAGGCCGAACCGACGCCCACCCCATCGAGCAACCCCACGAAAGCAAGCACCTACGGAATCAGCAAAAGCTTCCCAGCGGTACGCCGCCCTTCAAGATCCTCATGCGCCTGCCGCGCCTCCGACAACGAATACCGACCCCCGATCCGGACATCCAACGCCCCAGAAGCAACAGCCCCGAACAACTCCCCGGCCCGCCACCGCAACTCCTCAACGGTAGCCGTGTAATCCCCCAACTTGGGCCGGGTCAAAAACACTGACCCAGCGGCATTGAGCCGCTGCGGATCCACCGGCTCAACCGCCCCACTGGCCGCCCCGAACAAAACCAGCATCCCCCGCCGCCGCAATACCGACAGACTCCCGGCGAACGTGCTCTTCCCCACCCCGTCATAAACGGCCGCAACACCCTCGCCCCCAGTGAGCGAACGAGTACGGGAAACGAAATCCTCCGAGGTGTACCGGATCACCTCGTCCGCCCCCGCTGCCCGGGCCAACCGCTCCTTGTCCGCGGTGGACACCGTGCCGATGACCCGCGCCCCACGGGCCTTCGCCAACTGCACCAGCAGCAGGCCGACCCCACCGGCCGCCGCGTGCACCAGCACCGTCTCGCCCTCGGCGACCGGGTACGTGGAAGCGACCAGGTAGTGCGCGGTAAGCCCCTGGAGCATCAGTGCCGCGGCTATATCGTCGGTCACCTCTGACGGCACCGGAACCGCGGCCGCCGCCTTCACCACAACCTGCTCGGCGTAGCTCCCCGACGCGTCCGCCCACGCCACCCGGTCGCCCACCGCGAACCCGGAAACCTCCGGGCCCACCGCGCCGACCGTGCCCGCGCCCTCCAGGCCCAGCCCGAACGGGAGGGGGAGCGGATACAGACCAGCCCGGTGATAGGTGTCGATGTAGTTGACCCCGGCCACCGCGACCCGCACGAGCAACTCGCCCGGACCGGGTGAGCGGATCTCGGTCTCGGTGTACTCCAGGACCTCGGGCCCGCCCGCCTTCGACACCACCACTGCCTTGGCCACAGCGGCCTCCTCCCACCTGTGTTTCTTTCGCCGCCAAGCATGCAGCAGTGGCGCCGATCACGGTGGACGGGTGAGCCCGGGGTCGAGGTCCTAAGCTCGGACCGTGGCAGACGAGAACACCCCCCAGCAGGTCCCCGCGCAGGCTCTGAAGGCGACGATCGCCTTCGTCAAGGCGCATGGCAAGCCGGCGCGCGCGGTCGTGGAGAACATCGGCCGCAAGGGCGCCCGAGTGGTGCTCGTCGGCGGCGACGGCGCGCTGGGCGACGTGCTTGTCCCCAGCCCGGCGACCGGCGAGGCGCTGGTCGAGAAGATCGACGGCCTCGAACTGTCCGACTGGGACCGCGACGCGGTCGCCGCGACCAAGATCGGCGCGGCGCACCGCAAGAAGATGGCCGCCCGCACCCGAGGCTGACGTTCCCGCGAGGCGGTGGCCGCAGGCCGCCGCCTCGCGCGTTTTCCAGGTCTGGGCTGTGACGTTTTAGACGGCGACGACGTTTCAGACGGCGACCGCGCGCGGCACGTCGATCTCGGTCGTGCCGATCGGGCGTTCGCGCGTCGCGCACCACAGGCTGGTTGTCGCCACGATGACCCCCATGGCGCCCAGCACGTGCAGGGACACCAGGAGTTCCGGCACGCCGGTCCAGAACTGGACGAAGCCCAGGCCGCCCTGGGCGAGCACCACGGCCACCAGGATCAGGTAGCGCCGCCACAGGCTCCGCGTCGCCGGGCCAGTGCGCAGCAGGAAGCCCGCGGCGACCAGCATCGCCAGGTACCCGAACATGAACCAGGCGTGCACGTGGGCCAGCGTCTCCACCGGCAGGCCTAGCCGGGGGGTGTCCGGGTCGCCCGCGTGCGGGCCCGCGCCGGTCACCATCGTGCCCGCGACCAGCAGCCCGCCCAGCACGGCGATCGAGGCCAGCAGCAGGCCCGGCAGCGCGCGCGGGCCGAGGGGGACCGGCGGCTCGTCGCCTTCGTCGACGGCGTGCACCAGCAGCACGGCCAGCCACACCATGACCGTGGACGCCAGGAAGTGCACCGCGACGGTCCACCACAGCAGGTCGAACCGGACGGTCAGCCCGCCCACGATCGCCTGCACGACCACGCCGAGCGGCATCGCCAGGGCCAGCCGCAGGTAGTGCCGCCGGTGTGGCCTGGTGAGGTAGGCCAGCGCGAACGCGGCGATGGCGATGAGGCCGACGATTCCGGTCAGCAGCCGGTTGCCGAACTCGATCCACTGGTTCAGCGCGGCGAACTCCGGGTGGTCGACCGGCACGAGGCTGCCGGGCTGGCACTGCGGCCACGTCGAGCAGCCGAGCCCGGAGCCGGTCACCCGGACCACGGACCCGGTGACGGCGATCAGCGCCTGCGTGACGACCACCGCGACCGCGACCGCGCGCTGGGCGCGCACGCTCGGGCTGGGCAGGCGGTCGATGCGGGACTTGAGTGTTTCCAGCGGCACCCGCTGATGCTAAGCGGAGGAAACTGAGAGGCCGGAAGCGGTTGCCTTTTAGCGTGCGCTGGCTCTCACCGCGCGCTGATCAAGGAAAATGTGGCCATGTTCGCGAAATGCCTCCACGCAGCGATCACAGCGCACTACACTGCGTGTCGGAAGGCGAACTCCCCCATCGCCTTCCCCAGGCTACCGCCGGACGGCTCGATCCCCCCACGACCCGTCCGGCGGTAGCGTCCTCCCCGCGGGGCGAAATCTATACTCCGCGAGTAGGGGTTTCAACAGTAGTGCAATGTCCGGTGCGGGTTCGCGACACGTGTCGAACACCACCGGGAGGGGGCGACATGGACGGCGGGAACACCCTGGCCGAGAAGCTGAACCGCTTGGTGACGACCGTGCACCCGGCGGGACGCGGGCCGTTCACCAACGAGGAGATCGCCGCGGCCATTCGCGGCGAGCAGGGGATCGAGGTCTCGCACAGCGCGATCTCGGCGTGGCGCAGAGGCGCGCGCGACAATCCGAGCTTCCGGCATCTGGAGGCCCTGGCGAAGTTCTTCGGCGTCCCCATCGGCTATTTCTCCGACGACGCCGAGTCCGCCCGCATCGATGAGCAGCTCGACCTGGTCGCCGCGTGGCGCGACGCCCAGGTCCGCGCCATCGCGATGCGCGCGGGGGAGCTTTCGGAGGCGGGCCGGGCGGCGATCCTGGAGATGACCAACCGCGTGCGCGAGATCGAGCGGTCCGCGGGAAAACCAGCGGAGCGGCCGTGAGGTCTGTGCTCGACCGCGTGCGCGCCTGCCGCGACTACCGGCGGCTGCGTGCCCGCGTGCGCGCACTGCTCGCCGAGATCGGCGTTCCCCGGCCGTGGGACCTGGCCGAGTTCTGCGACCGGGTGGCCGCCCACCGCGGCCGTCCCATCCACCTGGTCCCGGCGCCGCTGCCGCCGGGCGCCCCGGACGGCGCCTGGCTCGCCGGGCCGACCGTCGACGTGATCGTCTACGACCGCGACTCGCCCGCCCTGCGCGCCGAGCACATCGTCTGCCACGAGCTTGGCCACATGCTCCTCGGCCACCAGGGCGCCCGCCCGGGTCCAGAGTTGACCCCGGACGTCTCGCCGGACCTGCTGCGCCGCATGGGCGTGCTGCACAGGGGCGCCTACGGCTCTTACAACTCCAGGTGCGAGCAGGAAGCCGAGGTCGCCGCGTCGCTGATCTGGAAGCTCGCGGGCCGGTCGCTGCTCGCCCCCCGGCGCGCGCTGGCCCCGGCCGACGCCGCGGTGGTCGACCGGTTCGGCGAGGCCATGGAACGCTTCCGGTGATGTCGCCGGAAGCGCTGCACCTGCTCATCATCGCGGTCGTCGGGCTGGCCCTGGCCTACAAGTCGGTCGACCTGCTCCGCCGTCCTCGGCCCGCGCTGCTGGCCCTGTGCGTCGCGCTGCTGGCGCTGGTCCTCGCGCTGGTCCTGGGCTACGCGCCGGTGGGCGGCGTGCTCGACCGGGCCGTGCCCGGCCTGGGCTGGATCGCGCAGCACGAGATCGTGTTCGCGGGCCTGTTCGCTTTGCAGGTCTTCCTCGTCTGCTCCACCCACGCCCCGGAGCGGCGGCCCCGGGCGGTCGCCGGACGGGCGGTGGTCATCACCGCGGGCATGGTCGGGCTGATCGGCGTGTGGACGGTCGCGCAGTCGGCGGAGGCGCCGGACTGGGCGGCGGTGCGGTGGGCGGAGCAGCCGTGGTCGGCGACGGCGAACCTGGTGTTCGTGGCCTGGGTCGCGGTGTCGCTGGTCCTCAACTCGCGCCTCACCGCGCACTGGGCGCGGCTGGCCGACCGCCCGTGGCTGCGCCGGGGCCTGATCGTGTTCACCGCGGGCGGGTGGCTCTCGGTCGTCTGGGCCGGGCACCGGATCGTCTACATCGGGACCGCCGTCATGGGCGCGCGGCTGCCGTGGGACCAGCGGTTCGCGGAGTTGGTGCTGCTCGCGATCGGCCTGTGCACCGGGATGGTCGGCATCACCCTGCCCGCGTGGGCGCCCCGGGTCGCGGCCCTGCGCCAGTGGCTGGCCCACTACCGCTCCTACCGCAGGCTGGCCCCGCTCTGGGACGCCCTGCGCCGGGCGACGCCGTCGATCGCGCTGGCCTCGCCCGCCCCGTG
Organism: Actinokineospora iranica; assembly: GCF_900101685.1. Classification (GTDB taxonomy): domain Bacteria; phylum Actinomycetota; class Actinomycetes; order Mycobacteriales; family Pseudonocardiaceae; genus Actinokineospora; species Actinokineospora iranica. Next base: position 298,412 of record NZ_FMZZ01000001.1, on the reverse strand, counting down.
GTGGCACATGGAGTACCGGCTGTACCGCAGGGTGATCGAGATCTGGGACGGCCGCGCCGCCCTGCGCGGGCACATCGCCCCAGCCGCCCACGCCACCCCGGAAGCCGAGGCAGCCGCCCTGCGCGCCGCCTTGGCCGCCAAGCTCGAAGGCCGCCCGCCAACCGCGGCGCCCCCGCCGGAGACCCGCCCGGGAAGCCGGGTCCTCGCCGACGAGGTCGCCTGGCTCGAACGCGTCGCAGCGCACTGGCCAGGCCCGGCCGGATCAGCGCGGCGTACCGCCGGCCAAGATCGAGCCTCTTAGGCCCTTCACACGAGCTTGGTCGTCCGGGTCGCCAGGAGTCCGGCGGCCGCGCCCCAGACGACCAGGGTGAGCACTGAGGACAGGGCGGGGGCGGAGCCGTCGGCCAGGGTCTGGGTGAGTGCGTCGGTGAGGGCCGCGGAAGGCAGCAGCCGCACCACGTCCGCCATGCCCGGGGGCAGCGAGTCCGCCGCGACCACGATGCCGCCCGCGAGCAGCAGCACGAACCACACCACGTTCGCCAGCGCCAGCACCACTTCGGCCTTGAGCGCGCCGCCGAGCAGCACGCCCAACGCGCCGAAAGCCAAGGCGCCCAGCACGACCAGCAGCACCGTCCACAGCAGACCGACGCCGGACGGCGACCAGCCCAGCAGGACCGCGCCCGCGGCGAGCACCAGCAGTTGCACGGTCACCACCGCGAGGCAGCCCAGCACCCGCCCCGCCACCAGCAGCCAGCGGGGGAGCGCGGTCGCGGCGAGGCGCTTGAGGACGCCGTAGCGGCGGTCGAAGCCCAGGGCGATGGCCTGGCCGGTGAACGCCGACGACATGACCGCCAGCGCGAAGATCCGCGGGGTCACCGAGTCGACCCTGGGCTCGGGCATGGCGATGATGTCGAGCAGGCTCAGGCCGACCAGCAGCGCCAGCGGGATCAGCAGGGTCAGCAGCACCTGCTCGCCGTTGCGCAGCGTCAGCATGGTCTCGGTGCGCGCGTGCGTGATCAGCATGCGCGGCGGGCTGCCCGCCCCGGGGGCCGGGGTGAAGGTGCCCGGGGCGAACCGCCCGGCCTCGGTGGTCACGAGCGCAGCTCCCGTCCGGTCAGTTCCAGGAAGACGTCCTCCAGGCTGCGTCTGCCGACCTGGAGTTCCTCGGCCAGCACGCCTTGCTGGGCGCACCACGCGGTCACCGTGGACACGACCTGAGGGTTGACCGTCCCGGCGACCAGGTACCAGCCCGGCGTCGGCTCGGACACCCGGCAGCCCTCGGGCAGCGCGGCCACCAGTAGGGCCGGGTCGAGGCCGGATTTCGCGCGGAACCGAAGCTGCTGCTCGTGCGGGTTGTCCGCGGTGAGGTCGCTCGGGCTGCCCTCGGCGACCACCCGCCCGTGGTCGATGATGACCACGTGGTCGGCCAGCGCCTCGGCCTCCTCCATCAGGTGCGTGGTCAGCAGCACGCTCACCCCGTCCGCGCGCAGCGCGTGCACCAGCTCCCACACCAGCCGCCGGGCCTGCGGGTCCATGCCCGCGGTCGGCTCGTCGAGGAAGACCAGCTCGGGGCGGCCGACCAGCGCGCAGGCCAGCGACAGCCGCTGCTGCTGGCCGCCGGAGAGCCGCTTGTAGGGGGTGCGCGCGCAGCCGCCGAGGCCGAGCACGTCGATGAGCCACACCGGGTCCAGCGGGTCGGCGGCGCAGGCCGCGACCAGCGACAGCATCTCGGCGGCGCGGATGCCCGGGTACGCGCCGCCGCCCTGGGGCATCACGCCGATCCGCGGGCGCAGCCGCTCGCCGTCGGTCGCCGGGTCGAGGCCGAGCACCCGGACCTCGCCGGAGTCGCGGCCGAGGAAGCCCTCGCACACCTCGACGGTGGTGGTCTTGCCCGCGCCGTTGGGACCGAGCAGCGCCAGCACCGCGCCGCGGTCGAGCCGCAGGTCGAGCCCGTCGACGGCCGTGGTCGCCCGGTAGGTCTTGACCAGGCCGGACACCTCGACGGCGGGCGCGTTCACGACTGGGAAGCCTAAGGCGTGCCCGACGTCACGGCGTCGGCGGGAGTCGGCTGCGCGCGCGGCACGTGCCGCCAGAGGGCGGCGACGGCGATGGCGGTGACGATCACGGCGCCGATGTAGGCGTATGGCAGCACGAACACCCGCCCGTCGAAGGTGGCCCCGGTCGGGGCGAGCGCGACCGCGAGCCCGGCGCTCACGATCATCGCCGCGGTGCGGAACCGGGTGTTACCCGCGGCCGCGGCCAGCGGCACCGCTGCCCACAGCAGGTACCACGGCTGCACGGTCGCGCCGAACACCAGCACCGCGCCGAGGCCGACGCCGAGGCCGGTGAGCGGCCGCAGCTTCCAGCGGAAGCTGTCCAGCAGCAGCTTGGCCGCGATCAGCGGCCCGATCACCGCGCCGACCAGCCTGCTCACGGTGATCGCCGCGTCGATGTGGTTGCCCAGCCCGAGCAGGATGCCCAGGCCGCCCGCGCCGAAGCCGAGCGCGGTCATCGGGGCCATCCAGCTCTTGATGGTGGCCGCGGTGTTCAGCGTGCTCACCCAGCCGTAGCCCAGGCCGCTGCCCAGCGACGCGGCGGTGAGCACCACGCCGAACACGACGCCGAGCCCGCCCGCCACGGCGAACAGGTGCTTCCACCGGCCGCCCATCCGGCGCGCGATCATCACCCCGAGGAAGCCCAGCGCCAGCGCGGCCGGGATCTTCACCGCGGCGCCGAGCGTGATCACCGCCGCGCCGATGGCGTACCAGAGCAGTTCGCCCCGCTGCCAGGGCGGGAACGGCCCGTCCGGGGTCACCCTGGGCATCCTGCTCAGCGCCAATTCGAAGCCGACCAGCATCAGCCCGATCGCCAGCGCCTCGTTGTGCACGCCCACGACCAGGTGGAACAGCACCAGCGGGTTCGCAGCGCCCAGCCACAGCGCGCTCACCGGGCTCACGCCGAACCGGCGCGCCAGCCTCGGCAGCGCCCACACGATCATCGCCAGGCCGACCAGCGCGACCAGTCGGTGCGCGGCGACGCCCATCACGACGTGGTCGCCGGTCAGCCAGCTCACCGCCCGGCCCACGCTGAGGAACAGCGGCCCGTAGGGCGACGGCGTCTCCCGCCACATCGTGGGCACGCCCAGCGTCAAGGGGTGGTTGACGCCGAGCGCCGTCGCCGGGCCGACCGTGTACGGGTCCTGGCCCATCGCCGCGATCTCGCTCTGCGCCAGGTAGCTGTAGACGTCCTTGCTGAAGCTGGGCACGGTGAACACCAGCGGCGCGATCCACATCACCAGCGTCCTGGCCATCTGCGGCACCGACACGACCCGCGCCCGCCCCGGCCGCGACAGCCTGCCCAGCCCGAGCCAGGCGAGCACGATCATGAACACGCCGGTGAACGCGAACGCCAGCGACACCGTGGTCATCCGGCTGAACAGGCCCAACACCGGAATCTGGAAGACCGGATTGAACACCGGGGCCGCGCCTGCCCCGAGCGAGCCGATCATCAGCAGCAGCGACCCGACCGTCCCGAACCGGCGCACGGCGTCAAGCTGTCGACGCTCCACCTCGTCCAGCGGGCCCGACTCGCCGTCCGGCCACTGACGCGCCACGCGCCGCTCCGTTTCTCCCGCCACCACGTCGGGAAGGGTAGCGGCAGCCCGAGGCCGCCAAGCCGAGCACGAGCGATCATGCTCGGCGGCGGGCGGTGTCCGGCCGGTCGTCGGGACGGGCCGCGAGCCCAGGCCGACCGCGGTGCACAATGTCCCCCGTCGATCGCCGAGGACGCCCGCGAACGGCCGTGACGTGAGCCCGGTCACCGGTGTGACCTTCGTCTTTGCTGTCTCGAAAGAAATAAGACACACTTGTGTTGTGAAAAAGACCGCCCTCGCTCCACGAGCCTCGGAGGAGACCGTCACCGGTCCCGCCGCGGCCGGGCAGCAGGCCGACGGCCGCACCCGCCAGGGCGTGGCCAGGCTGCTGCTGGAGCAGGGGCCGGTCACGGCGGTCGCGATCGCCGAGGCGCTGGGACTGAGCCCCACCGCCGTCCGCAGGCACTTGGACGCGCTGGTTGCCGACGGAGAGGCGTACACCCGTGACGCCCCCCGCCTCGGCCACCGCGGCCGCGGACGCCCGGCCAAGCTCTTCCTGCTCACCGAGGCCGGTCGGTCGCGGTTCGGGCACGCCTACGACGACCTCGCGATCTCCGCGCTGCGCTTCCTCGCCGAAAGCGGGGGGGAGCAGGCGGTCCGCGCGTTCGCCGAGCGCCGGGTGGCCACTCTGGTCGACCGGCACCGCGACGCCGTGACCGCGCCGGGAGACCCCGCGGCGCGGGCCGAGGCACTGGCCTTGGCCCTGACCCGCGAGGGCTATGCCGCGTCGACGCGCAGCGTCGGCGCGGGGGAGCAGCTGTGCCAGCACCACTGTCCGGTGGCGCACGTCGCGGCGGAGTTCCCCCAGCTGTGCGAGGTCGAGACGGCGGCGTTCGCCGACCTGCTCGGCACCCACGTGCAGCGGTTGGCCACCATCGCCCGCGGCGACGCCGCGTGCACAACCCACGTCCCCCACGCGCCTGCCGACCAGGCCGCCGCCGGGGACGAGCCGCCTCCCGGCACCACCGCACCACCCGTTCCGGATGGAGGGAAGTCCCTATGACTGCCGCTGCCGAGCAGCGCACCACCACGCCCCAGCCGCTGACCCAGGAAGAGACCCTGGAGACTCTCGGCCGCTACGAGTACGGCTGGGCCGACTCCGACACCGCGGGCTCGACCGCCCAGCGCGGGCTGTCCGAGGCCGTGGTTCGGGACATCTCGGCCAAGAAGAGCGAGCCGGAGTGGATGCTGGAGTCGCGCCTCAAGGCGCTGCGACTCTTCGACCGCAAGCCGATGCCCAGCTGGGGCGCCGACCTCTCCGGCATCGACTTCGACAACATCAAGTACTTCGTGCGCTCCACGGAGAAGCAGGCCCAGTCCTGGGAAGACCTGCCCGAGGACATCAAGAACACCTACGACAAGCTGGGCATCCCCGAGGCGGAGAAGGCCCGCCTGGTCTCCGGTGTCGCCGCCCAGTACGAGTCCGAAGTGGTCTATCACAAGATCAACGAGGAGCTGGAGAAGCAGGGCGTCATCTTCCTCGACACCGACACCGCGCTCAAAGAGCACCCGGAGCTGTTCGAGGAGTACTACGGCTCGGTGATCCCGCACGGGGACAACAAGTTCTCCGCGCTCAACGGCGCCGTGTGGTCGGGCGGCTCGTTCATCTACGTGCCCAAGGGCGTCCACGTCGAGATCCCGCTGCAGGCCTACTTCCGGATCAACACCGAGAACATGGGCCAGTTCGAGCGCACCCTGATCATCGTCGACGAGGGCGCTTACGTGCACTACGTCGAGGGCTGCACCGCGCCGATCTACTCCTCGGACTCGCTGCACTCCGCTGTGGTCGAGATCGTGGTGAAGAAGGGCGGCCGCTGCCGCTACACGACCATCCAGAACTGGTCGAACAACGTCTACAACCTGGTCACCAAGCGCGCCAAGGCCGAAGAGGGCGCGACCATGGAGTGGATCGACGGCAACATCGGCTCCAAGGTCACCATGAAGTACCCGGCGGTGTTCCTGATGGGCGAGCACGCCAAGGGCGAGGTCCTCTCGATCGCGTTCGCTGGCGAGGGCCAGCACCAGGACGCGGGCGCCAAGATGGTCCACCTCGCGCCGCACACGTCCTCGACGATCATCTCCAAGTCGGTGGCCCGCGGCGGCGGCCGCACCTCCTACCGCGGCCTGGTCCAGGTCAACAAGCGGGCGCACCACTCGAAGTCCACGGTCAAGTGCGACGCGCTGCTGGTCGACACGATCAGCCGCTCGGACACCTATCCCTACGTCGACATCCGCGAGGACGACGTGTCGATGGGCCACGAGGCCACGGTGTCCAAGGTCAGCGACGACCAGCTGTTCTACCTGATGTCGCGCGGCCTCACTGAGGACGAGGCCATGGCCATGATCGTGCGCGGCTTCGTGGAGCCCATCGCGCGCGAGCTGCCCATGGAGTACGCCCTCGAGCTGAACCGCCTGATCGAACTGCAGATGGAAGGGGCCGTCGGCTAAATGACGACCGCTGTTGTTGTTCCCGAGGCCTCCCGCGCGGAGTGGTTCACCTCGTTCGACGTCGAGGCGTTCGAGCAGCCCTCCGGCCGTGAGGAGATCTGGCGCTTCACGCCGATGAAGCGGCTCGCCGGTCTGCACACCGGCGCGGCCGCGACCGGCGCGGCGTCGGTCGATGTCGACGCGCCCGCCGAGGTGACCGTCGAGACGGTGGACCGCGCCGACGCCCGGCTCGGCGCGGGCGGCGTGCCCGCCGACCGGGTCGCCGCGCAGGCCTACAGCTCCTTCACCGCCGCGACGGTGCTGACCGTGGGCAAGGAGGTCGTCGCGTCCGCGCCGACCACCGTCACCATCACCGGCCCCGGCGCGGGCAAGCTCGCCTACGGCCACCTGCAGATCCGCGCGGAGCGCTTCGCCGAGGCCGTCGTGGTCCTCGACCACCGCGGCTCCGGCGTCTACGCCGACAACGTGGAGTTCGTCCTCGACGACAGCGCCAAGCTGACCGTGGTGTCCATTCAGGACTGGGCGGACGACGCGGTGCACGTCTCGGCGCACCACGCCAAGATCGGCCGCGACGCGCGCCTGCGGCACACCGTGGTCACCCTCGGCGGCGACGTCGTGCGGGTCTCGCCCACGGCGGCCTTCGCGGACAAGGGCGGCGAGGTCGACCTGTCCGGGCTGTACTTCGCCGACGCGGGCCAGCATTTCGAGCACCGCACGTTTGTCGACCACGCGGTCCCCAACTGCACATCCAACGTGACCTACAAGGGCGCGCTGCAGGGCCAGGACGCGCACACCGTGTGGATCGGCGACGTGCTGATCCGCGCGGCCGCCGAGGGCACCCAGACCTACGAGCTCAACCGGAACCTCCTGCTCACCGACGGCGCCCGCGCCGACTCGGTGCCGAACCTGGAGATCGAGACCGGCGAGATCGCGGGCGCGGGCCACGCCAGCGCCACCGGCCGCTTCGACGACGAGCAGCTGTTCTACCTGCAGGCGCGGGGAATCCCGGAGGACCAGGCCCGCCGCCTGGTCGTGCGCGGCTTCTTCCACGAGCTGCTGATGAAGATCCAGGTCCCCGAGGTGCGTGAGCGCTTGGAGGCCGCGATCGAGGCCGAACTGGAAGCCGTCGGAGCATGACACCCGTTTGCGCGCTGTCCGAACTGGACGACGGCAAACCGCGCGCCGTCGAGGTAGGCGGTGTCGCCGTCGTGCTGGTGCGCCAAGGCGACGAGGTGCACGCCCTGCGCGACGAGTGCTCGCACGCCGCGTTGGCGCTGTCCGAAGGGGAGCTGGCGCGCAAGGGGCTGGAGTGCTGGCTGCACGGGTCGTGCTTCGACCTGCGCACCGGCGCTCCCTCCGCGCCGCCCGCGACCGAACCGGTCGACGTGTACCCGGTGTCCATTGTGGACGACCAGGTGCACGTCGATGTCACCACCACACTCAACTGACTTTTAGGAAACAAGCGCAATGGCCACGTTGGAGATCAAGGACCTGCACGTCTCGGTGAGCACCGACGACGGCCCCAAGGAGATCCTCAAGGGCGTCGACCTCACCGTCAAGGCGGGCGAGACCCACGCGATCATGGGCCCGAACGGGTCCGGCAAGTCCACCCTGTCCTACGCCGTCGCCGGCCACCCCAAGTACGAGGTGACCTCCGGCTCGATCACCCTCGACGGCGAGGACGTGCTGGCGATGAGCGTGGACGAGCGCGCCCGCGCGGGCCTGTTCCTCGCCATGCAGTACCCGGTCGAGGTGCCTGGGGTGTCGACGTCCAACTTCCTGCGCACCGCGGCCACCGCGATCCGCGGCGAGGCCCCGAAGCTGCGCCACTGGGTCAAGGAGGTCAAGGAGTCGATGAAGGAACTCGACATGGACCCCGCCTTCGCCGAGCGCAGTGTCAACGAGGGCTTCTCCGGCGGCGAGAAGAAGCGCCACGAGATCCTGCAGCTCGCCCTGCTCAACCCGAAGATCGCGATCCTGGACGAGACCGACTCCGGCCTCGACGTCGACGCGCTGCGCGTGGTCTCCGAGGGCGTCAACCGGTTCAAGGCCTCCGGGGAGGCGGGCGTGCTGCTGATCACCCACTACACCCGCATCCTGCGCCACATCGCGCCGGACTTCGTGCACGTGTTCGCCGGCGGCCGCATCGTCGAGTCCGGCGGCCCAGAGCTGGCCGACCAGCTCGAGTCCGAGGGCTACGTGAAATACGCGGGCATCCAGGAAGCCGCGAGCGCTTCCTGACGTTGCACCGGGTAGAGCTTCCCTGAGACGAACAGACTGAGACAGACAGGAGGTGCCGGTCAGGTGACCACCGCGACATCGCCGCTGGACGTCGACGCCGTGCGCGCCGACTTCGCCATCCTCGGCCGCACTGTCCGCGACGGCAAACGGCTGGTGTACCTGGATTCCGGTGCCACGTCGCAGCGGCCCCGACAGGTCCTCGACGCCGAGCGCGCGTTCCTCGAACAGCACAACTCGGCCGTCCACCGCGGCGCGCACCAGCTCGCCGAGGAGGCCACCGACGCCTACGAGGACGCCCGCGCCCGGATCGCGGCCTTCGTCGGCGCCGAGCCGGGGGAGCTGGTGTTCACCAAGAACGCCACCGAGGGCATCAACCTCGTCGCGTACGCCATGGGCAACGCGGCGTCCTCCGGGCCGGAGGCGGCCCGGTTCGTGCTCGGCCCCGGCGACGAGATCGTGGTCACCGAGATGGAGCACCACGCGAACCTGGTGCCCTGGCAGCAGCTCGCGCAGCGCACCGGGGCGACCCTGCGCTGGTTCGGCGTCACCGACGACGGCAGGCTCAATCTGTCCGAACTGGACTCGCTGGTGACCGAGCGGACCAAGGTCGTCGCGTTCACCCACCAGTCCAATGTGCTCGGCACGGTCAACCCGGTCGACGCGCTGGTCGCGCGGGCCCGCGCGGTGGGCGCGCTGACCGTGCTCGACGCGTGCCAGTCGGTGCCGCACTCCGCGGTCGACTTCCCCGCGCTGGGGGTCGACTTCGCGGTGTTCTCCAGCCACAAGATGCTCGGCCCGTACGGGCTCGGCGTGCTCTACGGGCGCCGCGAGCTGCTGGAGACCATGCCGCCGTTCCTCACCGGCGGGTCGATGATCGAGATGGTCGAGATGGCCAAGTCGACCTTCGCGCCGCCGCCGCAGCGGTTCGAGGCGGGCACGCCGATGACCTCGCAGGCGGTCGCGCTGGCCGCCGCGGTCGACTACCTGTCCGTGCTCGGCATGGACCGGGTGGCCGAGCACGAGCACGAGCTGACCGTGGCCACCCTGCGCGGCCTCGCCGAGATCCCCGGCATCCGGGTCCTCGGCCCCACGCTGGACGCCACCGGCGAGGTCGCCGCGCGCGGCGGCGCCGTGTCGTTCGTGGTCGAGGGCATCCACCCGCACGACGCGGGCCAGGTGCTCGACGACCAGGGCATCGCGGTGCGTGTCGGGCACCACTGCGCGTGGCCGCTGCACCGGCGGCTGCGGGTGCCCGCGAGCGTGCGGGCGAGCTTCTACATCTACAACGACCTCGCCGACGTCGACGCGTTCCTCGCCGGAGTGCGGGCGACGCAGGCGTTCTTCGGGGCGGTGTGATGCAGCTTCAGCAGATGTACCAGGAGATCATCCTGGACCACTACAAGAACCCGCATGGCCGCGGCCTGCGCGACCCGTTCGACGCCGAGTCCTTCCAGGTCAACCCGACCTGCGGTGACGAGGTCACGCTGCGGGTGAAACTCGACGGCGCGACCGTGGCGGACGTGTCGTACGAGGGCCAGGGCTGCTCGATCAGCCAGGCCTCGACCTCGGTGTTGACCGACCTGGTGGTGGGCAAGCCGGTCGCGGAGGCGTTCACGAAGCTGGACGCGTTCGTGGAGCTGATGCAGGGCCGGGGCAAGGTCGAGCCGGACGAGGACGTGCTGGAGGACGGCATCGCCTTCGCGGGCGTGGCCAAGTATCCGGCGCGCGTGAAGTGCGCCCTGCTGGGCTGGATGGCTTTCAAGGACGCGGTGGCCCGCGCCGAAGGAGTGACGACATGAGTGACGAAGAGATCCAGCGCGGCGCGGCGGGTATGCCGGACCAGGCGCCCCGAGCCGACGTGGCCACGTTGGATGACGTGGAAGAGGCCATGCGCGACGTGGTCGACCCCGAACTGGGCATCAACGTGGTCGACCTCGGCCTGGTTTATGACATCCGGGTCGAGGACGACAACACGGCCACGATCGACATGACGCTGACGTCGGCGGCCTGCCCGCTGACCGACGTGATCGAGGACCAGACCCGCACCGCCCTGACCGGCGGCGGCCTGGTGAACGACTTCCGGATCAACTGGGTCTGGATGCCCCCGTGGGGCCCGGAGAAGATCACCGACGACGGCCGCGAGCAGTTGCGCGCTCTCGGGTTCACCGTTTGACGGAAGATCCCGCACAGAACGGTTGATCACAGCGAGGCCGCTTTCCCCACGTTCCGCGTGGTGAAAGCGGCCTCGGTCTTTCTCGGCGCCCTCATCCGCCAGTAGACCGCTTTGCTCTCTCCCGCTTGCGGGTCTCCCATCTGCCACCTCACCTCTTCTGTGGTATCGAAATCGTCATTTCCATAATTGGTATCAAGATAATGGATGGGTGAAGCCTTGGGAGAAGGGTCAAGGTGGGGGGTGGTAGTCACAAAGGACGCAACGGAAGCGAGGGGGCGGAAGTCCGGAGGTGGGGCGCAAGGATGCCTTTGTCGGTGGCGGTGGTGATCGACTTCTGTTCCCATGGGGTGGTGCCCCGACCCACTCGTGACCAGCTTGCCTCGGCCAAGGACCGGACCATCGCCGACGTGCTCGCGCCGGGCTTGGACGTCCTGTTCTGCGGAATCAATCCCGGGCTCTACTCCGGTGCCACCGGTCACCACTTCGCCCGGCCGGGGAACCGGTTCTGGCCCGCGTTGCACCTGTCCGGCTTCACCCCGCGCCTCCTGCGGCCGGATGAGCAGGACCTGTTGCCCACCTTCGGTTTGGGCGTCACCAACCTGGTCGCGCGGGCGACCGCGCGGGCGGACGAACTCGGGGTCGCGGAACTGACCGCGGGCGGTGAACGGCTGTGCCGGGTCGTCGCCGAATACTGTCCTCGGGTGGTGGCGGTGGTCGGGGTGACCGCCTACCGCACCGCGTTCGGCGTCCCCAAGGCCGCGATCGGCCCCCAGTCCGAGCTGATCGAGTCGGCACGGGTGTGGGTCTTGCCGAATCCGAGCGGACTTAACGCGCACTACCAGTTGCCTGATCTGGCGGCCGAGTTCCGAGGGTTGCGGGAGTCCCTGTTCTGACGGCCGTGTGCCCGAATCCGGGCAGGAAAGTTGCGTCAAGAGGTTGTCTGCTGCCACTGTCGGCACCCGTGACCGAGTCGCCGCCGCCGGACCTCGTTCGGCACGTCGTCGGGACCACCGGGCTGCCGCCCGCGGTCGCGGCGCGGGTCGTCGCCGACGTGATCGGCTATTTCGGGGAGACGGCTGAGGCCTATGTCCGCCGCAGGCACGCTGAGCTGCGGCGCAAGCAGTACCGCAACGCGCAGATCTGGAGTGCGCTGGCGGCCGAGCTCGCCGCCCGGCCGGTGGCCGCGCCCGAGCTGTCCGAGCGCCAGTTGCGGCGCATCGTCTACGGCTGAGTTGTCCAGGGCCGATCGTTTCGAGGCAGGAGAGTGTATGTGCGGGATCGTCGGGTACGTGGGGGCCAAGGCGGCCACCCCGGTGCTGGTGGAGGGGTTGCACCGGCTGGAATACCGGGGGTACGACTCGGCTGGTGTCGCGGTGGTGCGGCGGGGGCGGATCGCGGTCACCAAGGCGGCGGGCCGGGTGCAGGAGCTGCGTGACCGGCTCGCCGAGTCGGCGCCCAACGCGGCGACCATCGGGATCGCGCACACCCGCTGGGCCACCCACGGGGAGCCATCGGACCGCAACGCGCATCCGCACCTGGACGCCGACGGCCGGATCGCCGTGGTGCACAACGGGATCATCGAGAACGCCGAGCAGCTGCGCGCCCGGCTCGCCGCGGAGGGCGTGGCCCTGGTGTCCGAGACGGACACCGAGGCGCTGGCCCACCTGATCGCCGCCGAGATCGAGACCGGCTCGCTTGAGGACGCGGTCCGGTCCGCGCTGCGCCACGTCGAGGGCACCTACGGTCTGGTCGTGCTGGACCGCACCCGCCCCGACGAGCTGGTGGTCGCCCGCAACGGCAGCCCGATCGTCCTGGGCATCGGCGACGGCGAGATGTTCGTTGCCTCCGACGTCGCGGCCCTGGTGCACCACACCCAGCGGGTGGTGTTCCTCGATGACGGCGAACTCGCCACCGTCCGCGCCGGTGACTATCGAACCTCCACTTTGGAGGCCCGGCGCACCAGCAAGCAACCCACCACAGTGGACCTCGCCGCCGACGACTACGAACTGGGCGGCCACCCCGACTTCATGCGCAAGGAGATGGCTGAGCAGCCCGAGGCCGTCGCCCGCGCCCTGCGCGGCCGCCTCGACGAGCGCTTCGCCACCGCCCACCTCGGCGGCCTCGGCTTGGACCCGATGGCCCTGCGCGCCGTCCGCAGGGTCAAGTTCCTCGGCTGCGGCTCGGCCTACTACGCGGGCCAGATGGGCGCGACCCTGGTCGAGGAACTGGCCCGCATCCCCGCTGACGCCGAACCCGCCTCGGAGTTCCGCTACCGCAACCCGGTAGTCGACCCGGACGCCCTGTACGTGGCGATCAGCCAGTCCGGCGAAACCCTGGACACTTTGGCCGCCGTCCAGGAGCTGCGCCGCAAGGGCGGCCGGGTGATCGGCGCGGTCAACGTCGTCGGCAGCGCCATCGCCCGCGAATGCGGCAGCGGCGTGTTCCTGCACGCGGGCCCGGAGGTGTCGGTGGCCTCGACCAAGGCGCTGACCAACATGACGGTCTCCTTCGCCATGCTCGGCCTGCTGCTCGGCCGAGTCCGCGACCTCTCCGCCGCGTCCGGCCAACGGATCGTCTCCGGCCTGCGCGCCCTGCCAGCCCAGATCGAGGAGATCCTGACCGAGGACGCCCGGGTCCAACAGGTCGCGAAACGCCACGCCCACGCCCGCCACATGTTCTTCCTTGGCCGCGTGCGCGGCTGGCCAGTAGCCCGCGAAGGCGCCCAGAAGCTCAAGGAAATCTCCTACGTCCACGCCGAGGCCTACCAGTCGGCTGAACTCAAACACGGCCCCTTGGCCCTCATCGACGCGGACATGCCCAGCGTGGTCGTCGTCCCCCACGACGAGCTGCTGGCCAAGAACATCGGCACCATGGAACAGATCCGAGCCCGCGGCGGCCCGGTTATCGCCGTCACCAACGCCGAGATACCAGAAGGCCTGGCAGACGAGGTGATCCGAGTCCCACGCGGCGAGCCCGAACTGGACCCCATCCTCCTGACCATCCCCCTGCAACTACTGGCCTACCACATAGCCGCGGAACTAGGCCGCGACATCGACAAGCCCCGCAACCTCGCCAAGAGCGTGACCGTGGAGTAGCGCCTGCTCTGATGGGGTGGCTGGCTTCTGCGGGTGGCTGGGTTGCGGGGTCTGCTCGATGGGGTGGAGTGGTTTCTTCGGGGCCCCTACGAAGGAAGATCCCGTCGCGGGGAAAGACGGGTGGGGAGCCTTCGGCCCCACGACCACGGCGAGTTTAGGGATCTTCCTTCACCCCAGAAGAAACCACTCCACCCCATCGAGCACCTGGCGAGCGTAGGTGCTGCCTGGCAGGAGGGCGGGTTGGCTCCGGGCGCCTTGGCCAGGTTGACGGGCGGGCTGACCCGGGCGCTGGCCTGTTAGGTAGGCGGCTTGCCTGGTAGGCGGGGCGTGGTTTGCGGGGGAGTCAGCCTGCGACGTGGAGGGCGTGGCGGGGCGGGGCCGGGGCTGGGCCGGGGCGGCCGCGCAGGATTTCGACTCGGTCGGTGCCTGGCCTGCCGAGCACCCAGCTCGACCCGTGCACCGCCTTCGCCTGCTTCTTCAGTGGTGCCAGCAGCCGGGAAGCCTCCCGATACGAGGACACCGACCGCACCCCGCACACCAGCGAGGCCAGCGACACGCTCACCGGCATTCCCTCGGTCATCCACGGCCGGTCCACCAGCCGCGACGCCAGTGCCGCGATCTCGTCCAGGTCCGCCACGATCAAGAAGTCGTCCCCGCCCACGTGCGCGACGCGCGTGCCTGGCAGTTCGCGGGCCGCGTCGGTGAGAGCGCGTCCGATGGAGCGGATCAGGTCGTCGCCCGCGGCGAAGCCGACCGTGTCGTTGACCGCCTTGAACGAGTCGACGTCCAGCCAGGCCACCACGAACATCTCCAGCCGCTCGATGCGGCGGTCGATCTCGCGGTCCACCGACTCGCTGCCCGGCAGCCGGGTCAGCGGGTTGAGGGCGGCGGCCTGCTCGATCTTGGCTTCGGCGACGCCGCGGACGACCTCGGTCAGGCGGACCACGCCGATGCACACCTCGTCGGCGTCGACGACGATCACGTCCTCGCCGGAGCGTTCCCAGTCGGCGTCGCTGACCATCTCCAGCAGTTGCAGGCCGGTCGCGTCGGCGTGGATGACCCGGGGGCTGTCGGCGTGCCGGGCGGCGGGCTTCTTCGCGTTCAGCGCGTGGCCGTAGGGGCCGGTGACGGCGATCAGGAAGCGGCTGCGCTCGACGCTGTAGACCGGCCTGCCCTCGGAGTCGACCAGCACGACGCCGTTGACCGAGGGCTGCTCGGCGAGGGTGTCGCGGACCTCTTCCGCCGTGGCGTACTCGGGCATGGTCGTCGCGGGGCGCAGGAAGTCGGCAACCAGGGGCACCTGCGAGGGGACCCCGCCGGTGTGGGTGCTGAGTTCGATGATCTCGGCGACCGGGCGGGGCAGCGGCAGTGAGATCCCGTTGCCCTCGCTGGCGCCGCAGAGCAGGTTGCCCTGCGCGAGGCGCACACCCAGCCGGTTGAGGCACAGCAGCTGGTCCTCGGCCTCGACGCCGACGGCGGCCAGCCGGGTCCCGGTGCGGGTGCAGTACTGCGCGAGGGATTCGACCACGGCCAGGCTCGCGGTGTCGTCGGGCAGCCCGTTGATCAGGTGCGCGTCGATCTTGACCAGGTCGGGGCGGACGTCGACCAGCAGCGACAGCGGCAGGTCGCCGTCGCCGACGGAGTCGAACGCCAGGCGGTATCCCTCGTGCCGCAGCCGGGCCAGCCCGTTGACCAACTCCGCGCGGTGCACCCGGCTGAACGGCGGGGTGATCTCCAGGACGAGGTCCCTGGGCTGCCTGCCGGTCTGGGCCAGCGTGGGCCGCAGGAACCGCATCAGGTCGTCCGGGGTGGTCGCGGTGGCGGCGACCAGGTTCAGGTGCAGCGGCAGGTCGCCCTCGCCTGCGGCGAGGACCGCGCGGCAGGCCAGCGAGATGTCGGTCTCGATGAGCTTGCCCGCTTTGCCCGCGGCCCTGAGCAGGTCGTAGATCCCACCGGATTTCGGTCGGGCCAGCGCCTCGACGGCGACTGGCTCGCCGGTTCGAGTGCTGAGCAACGGCTGGAACGCGAAGTCGACGTCCGGCACCACGGTCACACCGATATCGTGCATGGTATTGGCGATAATGGAAGCCGTTGTCACCATCTGTTCATCTAGCTGTGTGGCGGATAACGGCGTTCCGCTGACCTGCGGCAATCTGGTCACTTACCGCCGAGTTAGGGCCAGCTTCGCGCGAATTTCCCACGGGGAACTCCGGAAGAGCGCGGCCATGGCGGCGGCCGTACCGCGTACGTCTTCTCGGCCGCTGAGATAAGCCCGCTGGAGATCGTCGGGCAGGGCGAAGAACGCGTCGAAGAACGCGGGCGTCCGATCGGGCGGCAGCGCCAGCAACGCGCGCAGCCCGCGCTGCCGCAGCACGTGCACGGCTCGCGCGGCGGGCGGCCAGACCGCCGCCCGTGCCGCCGCCGCGGCCGCCCGCGCGCCCCGGGTGGCCGCGATCGCCTCGGCCACCTTCGGCGCGGTCGCCAGCGCGTCGCCCACGCTGTAGCCGGTGGCCGGGTGGACCATCCCCGCCGCGGCGCCGAACGGCACCGACCCTCGGTGCCACAGCGGCGTCGGCCCGATGTCCAGGGCGAACCGCACCCGCTCGACGGCCAGCGGCGCAACGGCCGAGCCCAGCCGGGCCGCCAACCGCGCCCGCAGTTCGGCGAACCCGAGCCCCGGCCGACGGGCCAGTGAGGTCTCCTCCACCAGGACCCGATCGCCCGGGAGCGGCACCGCGTAGAGAAACGTCGGCGGCGCGCTCCAGTCCATGAACACCGCCTCTCCCGGCGCCACCAGTCGGCCGACCGCCGTCGCGGGCAACACCATTCCGTAGGCGGTCTGCTCCACCCGGAGCCCGAGCGGGGGACCACCGGACACCACCCGCCGCGCGCCGCTGGCGTCCACGACCACCCGGCAGGCCACCCGCCCACCCGACGCCAGCGCGACCGTCGCCCCACGCGCCCCGAACTCGGCCCCGACCACCTGGTCCGCCCTGACCTGAACCGGCCCCCGAGCGAACGCGGCCAACACCGAGGCGTTGTCCAATACCGCGTACCCGCGAGCCAGCGTCCGCCCAGCCGCCCGCACCGCAGAGGCCTGGACTGTCCGCGCTCCAGTCGGCAGGGCGGCGCGCTGGTCGTCCCACAGGCCGTAGGTGGCGGGCCAAGCGGCGTACGGATCGCGGTCGACGACCAGCACGTCCAACCCGCGCCGAGCGCAGGCGTCGGCGACCGCCCAGCCTGCGGGCCCGGCCCCGATCACCACGACATCCATCCCGCGATCCCACCACGGCCCCGTCCCGTGGGCTGGGCTGGGCGTCGGGAACAAAACGCAGCCACCCGCAGAAGCCCACCCCATCGAGCCAACCAACACAGCCCAGCCCCGCACCTGCCCGTAGGTGAGACCGCCCTAGGCTCGGGCTCATGGTCGACCACTTGCGACAGC
This sequence comes from Actinokineospora iranica, assembly GCF_900101685.1. Lineage (GTDB taxonomy): Bacteria > Actinomycetota > Actinomycetes > Mycobacteriales > Pseudonocardiaceae > Actinokineospora > Actinokineospora iranica. The sequence goes on along the minus strand of NZ_FMZZ01000001.1, from coordinate 281,358 downwards.
GCGAGTCCCGGCGGGACCGGGGAGCCGGGAGCGCTGATCTCGCCGCCAGCCCCTTCCGGGTCGACCGGGACCGGATCGTCGCCTCGCCGTTCTTCGCGCGGCTCGGCGGTGTGACCCAGGTGGTCAGCGCCAGCGGGTCGGGTTTGTTGCACAACCGGCTCACGCACAGCCTCAAGGTCGCCCAGGTCGGCCGGGCCATCGCCGAGCGGTTGGTGTCCGATCCGGACCTGGCGCCGTTGCTGGAGGATCTCGGCGGCTGCGATCCCGATGTGGTCGAGGCCGCGGCTATCGCGCACGACCTCGGGCATCCGCCGTTCGGCCACCTCGGCGAGCAGGTGCTCGACCGGCTCGCGCGGCACCGGTTCGGGCTGCCGGACGGGTTCGAGGGAAACGCGCAGAGCTTTCGGATCGTGACCACCACTGACACCCGGGGTCCGCTCGCGGCGGGCCTCGACCTCACCGCGGCCGTGCGGGCGGCGATGCTCAAGTACCCGTGGACCCGCTTGTCGCACCCCGCGCCGCACCCGCGCGACCTGCCCGACCCGCCGCGCGGCGCGGCCGAGCCACGGGACGCGCCCGGCACCGGGTCGAGCAAGTTCTCCGCTTATGTCACCGAGTTGGACGACCTCGCCCAGGCCAGGGTCCCGTTCGACGGGCGGGTCGAGCAGTGGCAGCAGACCGTCGAGGCGTCGGTCATGGACAACGCGGACGACATCGCCTACGCCATCCACGACCTGGAGGACTTTCACCGCATCGGCGTGCTGCAGCACGCCCCGGTGTCGGCGGAGCTGGGCCAGTGGGAGGCCGAGCGGGCCGAGTTCGCCGCGCTCGACACCGCGGAGCTGTCCGCGCGCCAGCGCAAGCCCGGCCAGTCCCTGGAGACCCTGCGCAGGCGCCTGCACACCCGCGACTCCTGGATGTTCGACGACGACGCGTTCGCCGCCGCGGTTTCCCGGGTCCGCGCCGAACTGGTGGACGACCTGCTCGCCGCCCCGTTCGACGGCTCGGTCGCCGCGGAGCAGGCCTTCGGCCGGTTCTCCTCCGGCTGGACCGCCCGGCTGGTCGCCGGTGTGCACGTCGTGGCGAACCCGTCGACCCGCTCCGGACACGTGCTGCTGGGCAGGCGGCAGTGGCACGAGGTGCAGGTGCTCAAGTTCGTGCACCGCCGGTTCGTGCTGCTGCGCCCCGACCTCGCGCTGCACCAGCGCGGCCAGGCCCGCCTGCTCACCAAGCTGGTCGAGGCGCTGGAACAGTGGCTGGGCGACCGCTACGAGGCCGACCGCCTGCCCCGGCGCCTGCACGACCTGGTGGAACTGGCCCGCGTCGAGTACACGGACTTGGCCGAGCACCAGCCCGAAACCCTGATCGGCGCGACCGGGGAGGCGACCCGGGGACCGGCGGCCGTGTCGTCGCTGGCCAAGGGCCGCGCGGTCATCGACTTCGTCGCCTCGCTGACCGACGCCCAAGCCGCCTCGCTGCTGGAGGCCCTGTCCGGCCGAACCGGACAGTTCTGGTCGGACGCGTTCGTGCTGTGACCGCCGACTCGGAGCTGGGGAGGCTTGGTGGAAGGTGATCAGGTGTCGCGGTGGGACGGTAAGCGTGGCGCGGAAGGCGGCGGTGTGGCGAAGAGCCGAACGGTAAGAGCGGTGCGTCGGTGAGCAAGGCCAGGGCGGTCGCGGGCGGCGGGCGGGCGGTCGAGGTCCCGGCGGAGCGGCTGTCCGGGTGGTTCGACCGGTTCGCCGAGCGGCACGGCGGCGTCACGCGGACGGAGCTGGGGCCGAGCGAGGTCGTCGTGGCGGCGGCCGACGGGGCGACGGCGACCGCGGCGGTCCCGTTCCCGCCGTTGGCGGAAGCGACGGGGGAGCCCGTCGCGGCGTTGGTCCGGCACTTGGCGCTGCCCCGCCGGGTGGGGCTGCTGCTGGTGCGGCTCGGCGGGCACAGCGTCGGCGTCGCGGAGGCGGGCCGGGTCGTGGTCTCGCGGACGGACCGCACGCTCGTCCACGGCCGCAGCGCGGCGGGCGGCTGGTCGCAGAAGCGGTTCGCCCGGCGTCGGGAGGGGCAGGCGCGGCACGCGCTGGACGCGGCCGCCCGGGACGTCGCCGAGGTGCTCGGCGCGCGTGTGTCCGAGTTGGACGCCGTGGTGCTCGGCGGCGACCACAAGGCCCTGGAGACCCTGCGCGCCGACCGGCGGCTGGCGCCGGTGTTCGCCTTGGCCCAGCCCCGAGTCCTGGACGTGCCCGACCCCCGGCGCGTGGTGCTCGACGAGGCCGCCACCCGGGCGTTCTCCGTCGAGATCGTGGTCCGCGACCCCGATTGACCCAGGCCACGCACAGCGCGGACACAGGTTCAAGGCGCATCGTGTACCCATGAGCGACAAACCCAGGCCCGACGACGGGCCGCAGCCGACGCAGCCCCTTGCCTCGCCGAGCCCCGACGACACCCCCGCCGCGACGTCCCAGGACGACGCCGCGACCCCCGCACGGCAGGCAGCCGACCCCCAGCCCACGACGCGAGCCGATTCCCCGGCCACGCCCGACGCCCCAGCGGCCGCCGAGACTTCCGCCGCGGCGGCGGGCCCGGGCGCCGCTTCCCAAACCGCGGGCGGTCAGGGCGTTCCGCCGGTCCCGCCGCAGGCGCCACCGGCCCAGCCCGCTCGGCCCCGGCGCACGGTGAGCCTGCTGGTCGCGGCGCTGGTCGGCGCTGGTCTCCTCGTCGCGGGCGGCGTGGCGGGGTACTTCATCGGGGACGCGGGCGACCGCCGTCCCGGGTACACCCGCTTCGAGCACATCCGGGGCGGCGTGCCCGACGGCGTGCGCCCGGACCGGCCTGGCGACGCCCGCCCGCCGTGGGGCCGCGGCCCATGGCACGAGCCAGCGCCCGCCCCGTCGACCACGACGACACCGGCACCCACGACGACGCCCAGCCCCACGGCATAACCACCGGGGACACAGGTAGGCCGCGGGGGACGGAAGCCGAGGGCCCCGGGGCCACTAGGACGCCCCACGGCGTGGTCGGCCCAGGTTTTCCCGTGGCCGCGAGACGCCCACGGCAGCGCGGCGAGGACGTCAGCCCAGGGTGCCGGTGGCCAGCAGGCCGCCGTCGACCCGGACGGTCTCGCCCGAGATCCAGGCCGCCTGGTCCGAGGCCAGGAACGCCACCAACCGGCCCACGTCCTCCGGCTCGCCGAGGCGCTTGAGCGGGTACGCGTCCGCCGCGTCGGTCTCACGGTCGGTGTAGAGGGCTTCGGCGAAGCGCGTCTTGACCACCGCGGGCGCCACGGCGTTCACCCGGATGCGCGGCCCAAGCTGCCACGCGAGTTCCTCGGTGAGCCGGATCAGCGCCGCCTTGCTCGCCCCGTACGCCGCGATCACCCCGGAGGACCGCAGACCGGCCACCGACGCGATGTTGATCACCACGCCGCCGTGCTCTGCCATCCACGCCCGGTACGCGAGCTGCACGAACCCGAGCGCGGCCACCACGTTCGTGTCGAAGATCTTGCGGACCGCGGTCAGGTCGGCGTCCATCAGCGGGCCGTACACCGGGTTGATCCCGGTGTTGTTGACCAGCACGTCCAGCCCGCCGAACTCGGCGACGGTCCGCTCGACGACAGCCGCGCGGTCATCGTCCTGCCCGGTGTTGCCCGCGACGGGCAGCACGCGCGCGCCCGGCACCGCGGCGCGGATGTCGTCCGCCGCGGTGTCGAGGGCGTCCTGCTTGCGCGCGGAGATGGCGACCGCGGCCCCGCCGCGGGCGAGTTCGGTGGCGATGGCCAGGCCGATTCCCCGGCTGGCGCCGGTAACGAGCGCGGTCTTCCCGGTGAAAGTCATGCCGAGACTTTAGCTAAGCGAGCGCTTAGTATCGAACGGGGGCAAAACCGGTGGCGGTCCCTGCGTAGACTGGGCCTTGTGCTCCTCATCGACTGATGCGCAGGCGGGCTCGCGAGCCACTGCTCGTGAGCGCATCACCCCTGCCCACGACCACGCTAGCGACGGAGCCTTCACTTGATCACCGCCACCGATCTCGAACTGCGCGCGGGTTCGCGCATCCTGCTGTCCGACGCGACCCTGCGCGTCCAGGCGGGCGACCGCATCGGACTGGTCGGCCGCAACGGCGCCGGGAAGACCACCACGCTGCGCGTCCTCGCTGGCGAGGGCGAGCCCTACAGCGGCGACCTGCGCCGCTCGGGCGAGCTGGGCTACCTGCCGCAGGACCCGCGCGAGGGCGACCTGTCGGTCACCGCGAAGGACCGGGTGCTCTCCGCGCGCGGGCTCGACGAGCTGCTGCGCGAGATGGAGAAGGCGCAGACGGCCATGGCCGAGCACGCCGACGAGAAGGTCCGCGACGCCGCCGTGCGCAAGTACGGCCGCCTGGAGGAGCGCTTCTCCTCGCTGGGCGGGTACGCCGCCGAGAGCGAGGCGGCCCGCATCTGCTCCAACCTCGGCCTCGCCGACCGCGTCCTGGCGCAGCCGCTGCGCACCCTGTCCGGCGGACAGCGCCGCCGGGTCGAGCTGGCCCGCATCCTGTTCGCCGCGTCCGAGGCGGGCGCAGGTGGCGGCGCGGGCACGATCCTGCTGCTGGACGAGCCGACCAACCACCTCGACGCCGACTCGATCACCTGGCTGCGCGGCTTCCTCCGCGGCCACAGCGGCGGGCTGATCGTCATCAGCCACGACGTGGAGCTGCTCGCCGACGTGGTGAACAAGGTCTGGTTCCTCGACGCCATGCGCGGCGAGGTCGACATCTACAACATGGGCTGGCAGCGCTACCTCGACGCGCGGGCCGCGGACGAGAAGCGCCGCAGGCGCGAGCGGGCCAACGCCGAGAAGAAGGCCTCGGTCCTGATGGACCAGGCCAACAAGATGCGCGCCAAGGCCACGAAGGCCGTCGCGGCGCAGAACATGATCAAGCGCGCGGAGAAGCTGGTGTCCGGCCTGGACGAGGTCCGCCAGGCCGACCGGGTCGCCAAGATCCGCTTCCCGGAGCCCGCGCCCTGCGGCAAGACCCCGCTGATGGCCGAGGGCCTGAGCAAGTCCTACGGCTCGCTGGAGATCTTCTCCGGCGTCGACCTGGCCATCGACAAGGGCTCCCGGGTCGTCATCCTCGGCCTCAACGGCGCGGGCAAGACCACGCTGCTGCGCCTGCTCGGCGGTATGGAGAAGCCCGACTCCGGCGCCGTCGTCGCGGGCCACGGCCTGCGGCTGGGGTACTACGCGCAGGAGCACGAGACGCTGGACCACTCCGCGAGCGTGTGGACCAACATCCGGCACGCCGCCCCGGACACCCAGGAGCAGCAGCTGCGGTCGCTGCTGGGCACGTTCCTGTTCACCGGCGAGCAGTTGGACCAGCCCGCGGGCACGCTCTCCGGCGGCGAGAAGACCCGTCTTGCGCTCGCCGGGCTGGTCTCCAGCGCGGCCAACGTGCTGCTCCTGGACGAGCCGACGAACAACCTCGACCCGGCCAGCCGCGAGCAGGTCCTCGACGCGCTGCGCCGCTACACCGGCGCCGTCGTCTTGGTTACACACGACCCCGGTGCGGTGGAAGCACTGGAACCCGAGCGGGTGATCCTTCTCCCAGACGGCACCGAGGACCACTGGTCAGCGGAGTACCTCGAACTCGTTCAGCTCGCCTGAAATTGGCCGTTTTGCTGGGATCTTGTATTCCGTCATCACGCTGAGTCCCGACTTGGCTCCTCCGGCGTGAACGAAGGATCTCTCACTTTTTTCGCCATCTCGTCTGGCATTCCGCGCCACCGTGTTCGATCATTGCGGCGGTAGGGGTCATCCGTGGCCCCCACCACTCGCGACGGAAGGCGGACAACGTGGCTGACCTCAAGAAAGGCGCGCGGATCACCGGTGCCACGCGCGACAAGCTTGCCACTGACCTGAAGAAGAAGTACGAGAAGGGAGCCAGCATCCGGGCGCTCGCGGAAAGCACAGGCCGCTCCTACGGTTTCGTGCACAGAGTGCTCTCGGAGTCCGGTGTGACCCTGCGCGGACGCGGCGGCGCGACGCGCACGAAGAAGAAGTAGCCAACCCAACCCGACTGCACCGGTTCAGAGTGGACATCACGTCGGTCGCGACGCCTCCGCCGCGCTGTCCACACCGGAATCGAACGCCGAAACAGGTTCTCCGGTCTGCTCCCGCGCGGCAGGCGTGAACGCGATCATCGCGCCGAGCAGCGCCACCGGGTAGACCAGATATCCCCATCGGGTGGCTGGTGCCAACGCGATCGCGGCGCCAAGTCCCGTCGCGACGCGCAGCATGGCGTCCGCCGGTGTCTCAGGTGGACGCAGGGTGACCCACGCGGCCACGGCGCAGGCCGCCAGTCCCAACAGGACTAGAGCGGCGGTGTGGCCCGCGGGGCCGATGCTTGCGACCAGGTGCCCCGGCAATGGGCTCGACGCGGGGGAACTGGCCCGGCCGAGCCCGACCGGGAACTTGACGACGTGCTCGACGAACGCGGCCGGATCGGCGGCCAGGACCGGCAGCACGATCGCCACGCCCACCGCGCCCAGCGCGCAGGCGAACGCGGCGAACGCGCGGCTGCCCCGGGTCGCCAGCACACCGACGGCCAGCACGGCCGCGGCGGGCAGGGCGGTCAGCTTCATGGTCACCAGCACCGCGCACAGCGCGCCGCTCCAGGCCGGACCGGTGCGGTAGGCGAGCACGCCCGCCAGGACGATCAGCGCGATCACCGCCACGTCGTCTCCCGCGACCGTGAGGGTGAGCGCGGTGAGTGGGCTGACGACGGCCAGATGCGCGGCGCGCACCGGCACCGCAGGCCTGCCCAGCAGGTGCCAGGCCGTCCCGATCGCCGCCACGCTGACCAGCAGGAACATCACCCGTGAGTCGGTGAGCGGGTGGTCGCCGAACCATGCCCGGGGAAAGCCGAACAAGGTCATGGACGGCCCGTATGGGGTGTAGTCGTCCGCGTGCGGCGCGCGGTTGAGGGTGTCGAGGTCGAGGTAGGGCGTGCCGTCGGCGAACAGCGCGCGCGCCGAGCGTTCGATCACCCACACCTCGGGCTGGGCCGGGAACGACCATGGCCACGGCCCCCACACGAACGACGGCGCCCGTCGGAACACCAGGACCAGCATCGGCACGACCGTGCCCGCTGCCCACGCCACCCACACGGGGGTCCACCGCGACCCGCGGCCGGTCAGTGAGATCCGGGCTGTGAGCGCGAACGCGGCCAGGTAAGCCGGAGCGGCGAAGTTGCCCCACATCCGGTAGCCGTAGAACTCGGAGGCGAAGGCGGTCACCAGGGCGGCGACAGCGGCCACCGCGTAGAGCGCCAAGTCGAGCCGCAGTGCCCACCCACGCCGCATCCCCGGCCGCCCTCCCCGTTGCCCGGTCCGCAGGCTACCCAGCCCGCCGCGCGCCCCTCGTGCGCGGGGCACCGGCTGTGCGCGGCCTCTCCCTGGGGAAGTTGTCACACCCCTGTGGTGTTCTAGTGGGGTCAGGTGAGCTTTCGGACCGAGGGGAACGACGTGGACAGCCCGCGCAGACTCATGGCAGGCGCGATGAAGGCCGCCGACATGCCCAAGGGGCTGCGCAAGGGCACCGTGCGCCGGGTGTTCCGGTTCAGCGCCCGGCACCGGCCGCGGCTGGTGGTGTTCCTGCTGCTCACGGTCGTCTCGGCGGTGCTGGCGGTCACCTCGCCGCTGTTGGCGGGCCAGGTGGTCGACGCCATCGTCAACCGCGAGGGCGTGTCGGTCGTCGTGTGGCTCGCGGTCGGCATCGCCGGTCTGGCCATCGTGGGCGCGGGCCTGGGCGTGGCCGAGCGCTGGCAGTCGGCGCGGATCGGCGAGGGGCTGATCTACGACCTGCGGCGCGCGGTGTTCGAGCACGTGCAGCGGATGCCGGTCGCCTTCTTCACCCGCACCAGGACCGGCGCGCTGGTCAGCAGACTCAACAACGACGTCATCGGCGCTCAGCGCACCTTTACGTCCACTTTGTCCGGTTTGGTCACGAACGTGATCCAGTTGGTCCTCTCGCTCGCGGTGATGATGACGCTGTCCTGGCAGGTCACCCTGCTGGCGCTGGTCTTGTTACCGGTCTTCGTCCTGCCCGCGCGCCGCATGGGCCGCCGGATGGCCGACCTCCAGCGCGAGGCGGCGGGACTGGCCTCGGCCATGACGACCCAGATGACCGAGCGGTTCTCCGCGCCCGGGGCGACCCTGGTGAAGCTGTTCGGTCGACCTCAAGTAGAGGTTGAGGAATTCGGCGCCCGCGCGGGCCGGGTGCGCGATATCGGCGTGCGCACGGCGATGGCCACCCGCTGGTTCATGACCAGCCTGCAACTGGTGTCCGCGCTGGCCCAGGCCCTGGTCTACGGCCTCGGCGGCTACCTGGCGCTGACCGGCGAGCTGGCGCCCGGCACGGTCGTGGCCCTGGCCCTGCTGCTCACCCGCCTCTACACGCCGCTGACCGCGCTGGCCAACGTCCGGGTCGACGTGATGACCGCGCTGGTGTCGTTCGAGCGCATCTTCGAGGTCCTCGACCTGCCGCCGATGATCGCCGAGAAGCCGGACGCGCGGAACACGCCCGCCGGGCCGGTGTCGGTCGAGTTCGATGACGTCCGCTTCGGCTACCCGGCCGCGGACAAGGTGTCGCTCGCGTCGCTGGAAGAGGTCGCGGTGCTGGACCAGCGCGGCGGCCAGGAGGTGCTGCACGGGGTGTCGTTCCGCGCCGAGCCCGGTCAGATGGTCGCCCTGGTCGGCCCGTCCGGGGCGGGCAAGTCGACCATCGCCGCGCTGGTGCCCCGGCTCTACGACGTGGACGCAGGCGCGGTCCGGCTGTCCGGGGTGGACGTGCGTGACCTGTCCTTCGCCGCGCTGCGGTCGACCGTGGGCGTCGTCACCCAGGACGGCCACCTGTTCCACGACACCATCCGCGCGAACCTCGCCTACGCCCGCCCGGACGCCACCGACGCCGAGATCCACGAGGCGCTGCGCCGCGCCCGCCTCGCCGCGCTGGTCGAGTCCCTGCCGGACGGGCTGGACACGGTGGTGGGGGAGCGCGGTTACCGACTCTCCGGCGGCGAACGTCAGCGGCTGACCATCGCCCGGCTCCTGCTCGCCCAGCCCAGGGTCGTGATCCTGGACGAGGCCACCGCCCACCTGGATTCCGAGTCGGAGGTGGCGGTGCAGGAAGCCCTGGCCCACGCCTTGTCCGGGCGGACCGCGCTGGTGATCGCGCACCGGCTGTCCACTATCCGCGCCGCTGACCTGATCTTGGTCGTGGAGGCGGGTCGGGTGGTCGAGCGCGGCACTCACGACGAACTGTTGGCCACCAGCGGCCGGTACGCGGACCTGTACCGCACCCAGTTCGCCCACGAGGACGCCGTCGCCTGAGGAGTCGGACCGGTCCCGGATCAACTCCAGCATCTGGCCAGCTCCGACGGCGACCTGGCCACCGACGTCATCGACCGCCTGTCCCCGGAGCGAATCGGCGACCTCGTCGTCCTCGACCCGGCGGATGAGCGGGTCGGTGGCGCTCGACCCGCTGGCAGAGGCGACCGAGTTGGGGCGTGCGGATCGGCGAAGCGCTCAAGGCCACGCTGGTGCTGCTGGGCGGACAGTTCCGGCATCACTTCCGACCGAGAAGTGCCTGCCGTGGTGCTTCACCCGCGCGCTCACCTCGTCGCCCGCCCGGCCCCACAAGCGTCAGCGCCGCGCGGTCGCGTCGAACGCGGACAGGGCCGCGCGGACGGTGAGCAGGTCCTCCTGTCGGGTGAAGTCGAGCCCGCTCAAGGTGGCGATCTTGCGCAGCCGGTAGTCCACGGTGTTGGGATGCACGAGCAGGCGGGTGGCCGTCTGCCTGCGGTTGAGGCCGGTGGTGAGGAACGTGCGCAGCGTGAGCAGCAGTTCGGGTTTCGCCGCCGCCGGGGCGAGCAGCGCGGCGAGTTGGTCGCGCGCGGGGCTGGGCCGGGTGAGCTGGTACTCCAGCAGCAGGTCGGACAGGCGGTAGACGCCCGGCGGCTTGTCGAACACGTCCGCCACCTCGCGCAGCTCACCGGCCAGCCGCGCGGCCGCGGCCACCTCCTTCGGCTCCGTGGGCGCCACCGCCGCGACGATGTCGGCCCCGGCCGCCCTGGAAAGCCGCGCGACGAGGGCGTCGAGCCAGGTCCAGTCCGCGGCGGACAGGTCGGCGGGCGGCACGTGGTAGGGGACGAGGGCGAGCCCGCCGTCGATCGACAGCGCGGTCAGCGCCGGTTCCCGGGTGAGCCGGTTCAGCTCGGACCGCAGCCTGCGCAGCTTCCGCCGGGCGGCCACCGACCGGTCGACGTCCTGGCGGTCCTCGTCGGGGTGCGCGCCGACCGTCATTCCGAGCACGAGGTAGCACGCGGGCAGCTTGATCCCGGCCCAGTCGGCGACCTCGTCCGCGGGCTGCCCGTCGAGCAGCGCCGAGAGCAGTGACTGCCGGGCGTCGTGCTCATCACCGAACGACGACCGGCGCTCATCGAGATAGCCCGCGGCGACCACGCTGCTGACCAGAGCCAGGTAGTCGAACAGGAGTCGATGCGCGGCGAAGACCGAGGCCATGTCCTCCGGACCGGCCGCGGGTTCCATGATGTCGAGGCAGCACTGCGTTCCGCAGTAGTAGGCCGCGATCACCGCCTCGATCGGCAGCCCCTCCTCGGCGCGCTTGGCCGCGGACTCGCGGACCTCGGTCAACTCGCTCGGCCCGGGCAGCCGGCCGTCGCGCAACAGCTCGCTGAACCCGCGGATGGTCTGCTCCACGATCGTCCGCACGTCCCCGTCCAGTTCCTCCGCGGGGAGCCGGTTGTAGATCGGGAGCCGGTCGACCAAGCGGTCGATCACCGCGGTCGTGAGGGCGGGCAGCGCGACCGTCAGCCGTTCGTGCAGCGAAGTTCCACCGAAGGTGATCGCGTTGGCGTTGGGCGCTGTCACAACGGCCCTCCATGATGTTTGGGGGAACTTCCAGCTCACCGTCCTGGCTGTGCCCCGCACCATATGACGACCCGGTTACCGATTGGTAGCCCCCAACAAGCGTGGAGGTACAGATGCGGGTACGAGGACCGATCGCCGTGGCGGCGGCCGCGGCGACCGCGGCCGGGCTGATGCTGACCTGGGGCCCGGGCGCCCAGGCCGCCGACCCCCTGAAGTACGTCGCCCTCGGCGACTCGGCCGCGGCGGGCCCGCTGATCCCGAACCAGACCTCCCTCGCCTGCCTGCGCTCCGACCGGAACTACCCCGCGGTGGTCGCCAAGACCCTCGGCGCGACCCTCACCGACGTGTCCTGTTCCGGCGCGGAGCTCACCGACTTCAGCGTCAAGCAGTCCCCGTCCGTGCCCCCGCAGTACGACGCGCTCACCGCGGACACCGACCTGGTGACCATCACCATCGGCGGCAACGACGTCGACCTGGTCACCCGCGCGCTGACCTGCATCAACCTCCTACCCGAACCGATCGGTTTCTCCTGCGCCGACCGCTTCACCGCGGGCGGCAAGGACGCCATCGCCGCCGCGATCACCGCCTGGACGCCCAAACTCGGCGCCGCCCTGGACGAGATCCACACCCGCGCCCCCAAGGCCGAAGTGGTCGTCGTCGGCTACGGCACCTACATCAGGAACAACGGCTGCTACCCCACCCAGCCGATCTGGGCCCGGGACGCCAACTACATCCAGGGCTCGATCAACAAACTGAACGCCACCCTCCGCGCCCAAGCCGAAGCCCACGGCGCCACCTTCGTCGACATCGCCGGCGTCTCCGTAGGCCACGACACCTGCGCCGCGCCCGCCGACCGCTACCTGGAGGGCCTGTTCCCCACCAGCCCCGCAGCCCCCCTCCACCCCAACGCCACCGGCATGGCCGCCTTCGGCGCGGCGGTCGCCGCAGCCGTGACCGCAAACAGCCACCAGTTCTAACCCCCCTGCCTTGTCCCGAAGACCTCCCTTCGGGACAAGGCAGCCACCCACAGGGCTTGTTTCTCCACAGCCCCGGCCTGCCACCCCGCGGCGAGTTATCCACAGCAGAGCCAGTCCCACTATCGGGCCGTTGTGGACATGGCAGGGACGGTTCGGTGCCTTTTGTGGGACTGCTGACCAGGTCCGCCGCCACGAAGCCGACCGGCAGGCATCTATCTACGCCTGCTCCCCGGCCAGGCACCGCCGCCACCCGTGCTCGCCAGGCCGGCTTGCCGCCAAGTCCCGAACATGCCTGCCCACTGCGAACTGGTAGGCCCACCCACCAGACCTGCCCGGCGCTAACCCGAGCACCTGCCAGTCGCACCCAAGGCTGCCAGGTGCTCGATGGGCGCGGGACAGCACACCCGCCCCCTGCCAGCCGTACCCGGCCCCCAGGTGCGATGGGTCAAGAAGCACTCCATCCATCGAGTAAACCCCGCAACCCAGCTCCCACAGAAGCCCGGGCAACACAAGTCACCCCAGCTGCGGAATCCGATCACCATACTTCTCCAGAAGCGCGGCGTTAGCCGCGTCCCCACCCTCCACATTGGAGCTTCGCCACAACGGAAGCGAATACCCGTCCGCGGTGGCCTTGTCGAACACCCTGGCCAGCACCTGATTCCACAGATACACTGTGCTCAAAGTGGACAGTGAAGCCGTAACCGGATTCTCATCCGGATAACTCACATCCCCAGGTCCAGTCAAAGTGTCCAGCACGATCGTCGCATTGACCGCCAATTTCGTCCCAGCCCGTGTCGGGGCCTCCGCCGACGCCTCAGTGGATGTCACCGCCACCACTGGGCATCCGGACTCAAGCGCCGTCACCGCCATTTCCACCGGGTAATGGTTGATCCCCGAGTTGGAAAAGATGACCAACACCTCATGCCCGGACAGCGGAACCATCCCGAACACCGACCGGGCCAGCCCCGGCCGCCGTTCCGCCGCCGTTGCCCGTCGGGTGCCTCCGAAGACCTGGAGTTCTTCGGTGAACAGTGGCCGCACGCAGGCCAGGCCGCCTGCCCGGAAGAAGGTCTCCGCGACCGCGGCAAGCGAGTGGCCCGCGCCCGCTGTCAGCACCAAACCCTCGGCGCGGACGCAGGCCAGGACGAGGTCGGACACGTCGTCGAGGGCGTCGGCGTTGTGGTCGCCCACTTCGGCGAGATGGGCCAGGACCTGGTCGCCGTAGGCGTCTTCGGGCATGGTGCCTCCTTGCGTGTGGTGGGTCAGCGAAGGTCTTCCGGTCGGTCGGCGTCGGCGCCGTCGGCGATGTCCTCGCAGGGCACGTCGGCCACGGGGTGGCGGGCCAGGTAGGGGCGGGCGCCGGTGTCGCCGTGCGCGGCGGCGGCGACGCCCGCCCAGTGCGCGCGGCCGATGAGGACGGGGTGCCCGGGGACGCCCGCGTAGGTGGCCCGCGCCAGCGCGTGGGGGGTCGCCAGGGCAGCGAGCCTGCGGACGGCCGCCGCGGTCACGCCGGGGGTGTCCACGGGCAGCACGATGACGGCCACGACCGCACCCAGCGGTGAGGACCCGGCGGCGGAGGGCCGGTCGGGGTTAGCCACGGTGGTGGGTGATTCGGGCACGTTCCTGGTGCCTGGCGTCGTTGTGTCGGGTTGTGGAGAGGGGGCGGCGGCGGAGGGCCGGTCGGGGTTGATCACTGTGGCGGGCAATTCGGGCACAGCACCTGGCGACGCCGGGTCAACCCGCGGTGGGGACTGCGTGCCGGGGTGTCTGACCACGACCGTCGCGGGCAATTCAGGCACATCGGCCGCGCCCAGCGCGGCCAGGCCTACCCGCAGCGAGGACCCCATGCCGGAAGCCCAGTCAGGATTGATCACGACCGTCGCGGGCAGCGCGGGCACCTCGGGCGCGCCCGCGCCGAGCACCACGACCAGCGGCGCGCAGCCCGCCTCGGCGAGGGTGGCCAGGGCGTGCTCGACCAGCAGGCCGCCGCGGTAGGGGGCCAAGGCCTTCGGCATACCGAACCGCCTGCCCCCGCCCGCGGCGAGGAGCAGGCCCGCCACGCCGGAGGCCGCCATGTCCAGAGCCTAGAGGCGACTACCGCAGATGATCGAGTAGCAGACCTGTCACAAGATCGGGAGTTTCCTCGGGAAGCCAGTGCGAGGCGTCCTCGACCATCTCGAACCGGTACGGCCCGGTCACCCACTTCCCGCAGCTCAGGGCCGCTGTCGAGCCGATGGCGGGGTCCTCGGTGCCCCACACGTGCATCGTCGGCGTCGACACCGGGTCGGGCAGGACGTTCCACCGCGTCGCCCGGAACCAGCTGAGGGCCGCGGTGAGCGCGCCGGGCTCGGTGAGCCTGCCGACGTACTCCGCCACCGCTGACGGCGGGATCTTCCACTCGAAGATTCGGCGCAGGGCCGCCGCGTCGTCGGCCAGCAGTCGCCGCTCGGCCGTGCGCTCCTTGAACAGGGAGAGGTGCTGCGATCGCAGTTGCTGCTCTTCGTCCTCGCGGAGGGCGGCGGCCATCGCGGCGGGGTGCGGGGCGGACACCGCCGTGAGCGTGCGCAATCGCTCCGGGTGCGCCGCGGCGGTGTGCCAGCCCACGACAGCGCCCCAGTCGTGGCCGACCAGGTCGAACTCCGCCCAGCCCAGCGCGTCGGCGACGGCCAGCACGTCGCCGACCAGCTCGTCCACCCGGTAGTCGACGGCGTCGATCGGGCGCACGGCGGGGGAGTAGCCGCGCTGGTCGACCGCGACCGCGTGCAGACCGGCGTGGCCCAGCACCGCGACCTGGTGCTCCCACGCGATCGCCGCCTGCGGGAACCCGTGCAGCAGCAGCACCGGCGGGTCGCCGGGGGAGCCCGCGGCGAGCGCGTCGAAGACGCCTGCCGCGGTGGTGATCTGGATGTGGTCGGTCACGCACGGCAGGCTACCGAGGGCGACCGACACCGGGCCGCGGCCGGGCGGTGCGCGAAGATTGCGGCGTGAACCAGACCGAGCCCACACCGGGGATCAGGGTCTACGGCCCGCGCGCGGACGTCCGGGCGGTGGTGCTCGTGCTGCACGGCGGCCGTGAGCGCAGCCGGGAGCGGGTGACCCGCCGCCAACTCGCCTACCTGCGGATGGTGCCCTTCGCCTGGGACATCGCGCGCAAGGGCGCCGGCCAGGGGATCGCGGTGTGGCTGCTGCGCAACCGCTACCGCGGCTGGAACGGCCCCGATCCCGACGCCGTGGCGGACGCGCGGTGGGCGCTGGCGGAGATCCGCCGCGCGCACGGCGACGTGCGGGTCGTGCTGGTCGGGCACTCCATGGGCGGGCGGGTCGCGCTGCGCGTCGCGGGCGACGAGTCGGTGGTGGCGGTGTGCGCGCTGGCCCCGTGGACCAAGCCGCACGATCCGGTCGAGCACCTCGCGGGCCGCACCGTCCTGATCGCGCACGGCCTGCTCGACCAGACGACCGACCCGGAGCAGTCTTACGGCTTCGCCAGCCGCGCGAAGGCCGTCACCGACCGGGTGGCGCGCTTCGACGTGCCCGGCGAGCGGCACGCGATGCTGCGCAAGGCCGACAAGTGGACCCGGCTGGTGACCGGTTTCGTCCTCGGTGTCCTCGACACCCGGCCGATCGACCCCGTCATCACCGACGCCCTCGGGCGGCCCGCGCCGGACGGGTTACGGGTTCCGCTCTAGCGGATGACAGTTGTCCATAGAGGACAAAACGACCAGGTGCGCCGGGCCGGGTCGAGTGATCATCTGGCGGGCCTGCCCCTTACCGTGTGCGCGGGACGCGGCAACCTAGGGCGTCGTCCCGCGTCTTCACAGGAGAAGTGGGAGAATCCCACGGGAGAGGGAGCGGTGTTCGTGACGCGCGAGGTTGGTGGACTCCGATGAGCTACGGACACAATCCCGGATCGCCGGGCTACCGCCCCACCCGCCGGATGGAGCGGCCCCAGGTCGCCCAGCGGCAGCAGCGGTACGACCCGCGCCGTCCGCCGCCGCCCCCGCCGGGGCGCGGTCCCGGCGGGCCGCCGCCGCGGGGGTTCGGCCAGCGGCCGCCGCGCCGCAAGAAGCGGTTCGGGCGGATCGCGCTCATCGTGGCGCTGGTCATCGTGGCGCTGGTCGCCGGGCTGTGGATCTATCTGGAGTCCTCGCTCAAGCGGGTGGCCGCGCTCGGCGACTACGAGGGCAGGCCCGCCGCGGGCGCGGGCGCCAACTGGCTCATCGTGGGCTCCGACAGCCGCGCGGACCTGTCCGCGGAAGACGAGGAGCGGCTGGCCACCGGCGACGCCAAGGGCCAGCGCACCGACACCATCATGCTCATGCACATCCCGGACAACTCGACCAAGCCCACGCTGGTCTCGCTGCTGCGTGACTCCTATGTGGACATTCCGGGCAAGGGCAAGAACAAGCTCAACGCCGCCTACGCCTTCGGCGGCTCGCAACTGCTGGCCAAGACGGTGGAGTTGAACACCGGCCTGCGTCTCGACCACTACGTCGAGATCGGCTTCGGCGGCTTCGCCGACGTGGTCGACGCCGTGGGCGGGGTCGACATGTGCCTGGCCAACCCGATCGACGACCCGCTGGCCGGAATCAACCTGCCCGCGGGCTGCCAGGAACTCGACGGCGCCTCGGCGCTGGGCTATGTCCGCACCCGCAAGGGCCCGCGCGCCGACCTGGACCGGGTGATCCGCCAGCGCGAGTTCATCGGCGCGCTCACCGACAAGGCCACCAACCCGGGCACGCTGCTCAACCCGTTCCGCCTGTTCCCGCTGCTTTCCGCAGCACCAGACGCGGTCACCGTGGACGAGGACGACCACCTGCACAACCTGCCCAGCCTCGCCTTCGCCATGGGCGCCGCGGGCGACGGCGGCCTCACCACCACCACGGTTCCCATGGGCGGCAGCAAAAGCGTCCGCGGTGTCGGCTCGGTGATCCTCTGGGACGCCGCGAAATCCAAGAAGCTGTTCGAGGCCCTGCGCACCGACGCGGAAGTCCCCGCGGACGTCATCGTCGGCCCACCGGCGTAGCCCGCCACCGCCGAACGCCGCTCCCAGCCGGGGGCGGCGTTCGGCTTTGCTATCGTCGCTTTCAGTGACGGCACTGGGACGGAGAACGCATGGCCAAGCGAGCGCAGTTGGCGCGGATGCGAAAGGCCGCGGGATACACCCAGGAAGGCCTTGCCGAGGCACTGAATGTCGACCGCACAACCATTATCCGGTGGGAGGCAGGCCAAGGGGAGCCGTTGCCGTTTCTGTGGCCGAAGTTGGGGAAGCTGCTGTCCGTCAACCGACGCGACCTCCTCAACCTGTTGGCCGAGGGGACCATGGGTATCCAGAATCCCCAAGTGCAGCACGAAGTGGCGGCGATGAGGGCAGTTCTTCCGGAGGTCGAGTCCGTCAATCCTGGCGATGGGATTCTCGACCATGTGCGGCGGAGTCAGCAGGACTGGCTCACCGTGCGGCAAGCGCCGGGAGTGCGTGGGCGGGAACTGAGTGAGCTGGCCGCGTGGCTTTACCCGCGTCCCCTCCGCGCTCCTGGCGGGCATGTCCTGACCGGTGCCGGGTGGCTGTTGGACGAGCCGATCGATCTCGGCGCGGTTCGCCTGTGCTGGGCCGAGGCTCCGGAGCCGCCCGCCTTCCCCGCTGACCACGTGCTGCCGCTGACCGACCGGGGGGAGCGCTATCTGGGCTACAGCAGGGCGGTCCGCGACCTCGTGCGTCCGCGCCTGCTGGAGAACCGGCCGAGTTTCCGCCTGACCGGTGTCGCCACCGCGGGTGGGTTCGCGTTGTCATTCGGACTCACGACTTTTTTCGCTGTGTACGACGTGAAACAGGCCGTTGCCCACGAGTTCAAAGCCGCGTGGCTGCGGTCGAACGGGGACCTGCCCGACTGGGACGACCTTCCGTTGCGGCGCGCTATCGGCAGTCCCTTCGATCCCGAGCGGCTGCTCATGTCGCCCGGCATTTCCACGCTTACCATTCGTCGCGATCGCCGTGGTGAGCACACTTTCGTTCTGCACGAGCGTGACGGTGGGAAAGTGGCGGACGGCGGCGGGCTGTGTCATGTCGCGCCCGCAGGAGAGTTTCAACCGTCCTCCGCGGACCCAGCGCAGGTGGCCAACGACTTCTCCTTGTGGCACAACATCATGCGGGAGTTCTCGGAGGAGTTCCTCGGCAACCCTGAGCACGACGGCAGCGCTGCGCGATCGATCGACTACACCACCGATGAGCCGTTCCGGGACTTCACCATGGCTCGGGAGCAGGGGCGGTTGCGGCTTTGGCACTACGGGTTGGTGATCGAGCCGCTCGAACTGGGCGTGGGGCAGTTGACGGTCGCGGTGGTCGATGGCCAGGTGTTCGACCGGATCTTCGCCCGCCGGGTGGGGGCCAATGACGAGGGGCGGTTTGTCGGTGGGCGGGACGTGCCGTTCACCGACGAGGCGATCGACCGGTTGGAGCCGAGGTTGTCGTCGAGCGCGGTGACGCTGCTGCGGTTGGCGTGGCGTGACCGGCGCAGGCTCCTGGCTGATGACTGAGCGAGTTCGTAGCGTGGGTACGTCGCCCGATTTTCGTGTACTGCCAGCACTTTCGAGAGGTGTCGGTCAACTGTCGGTTACGCCCTGGCGATCTTGGGGTAGGTAACCAGTACCCGAGGAAGCACCAAACACGAGCCCGCTTCGGTGGGCGGATGGGAGGTTTACCGATGGGCACGCCGCGCATCGCCAGGGGAGCCGTCGCCAGGGGAGTCATCTCTGTGGCGGCGTTGATCGGAGCGGGCGGGATTCTCGCGGCTCCGGCCGCGAGCGCGCAGGCAGCGGCGCCATGTGGGCCGCGGGCTGCCGCCTGTATCGACCTGAGTGACAACGCGGCCTGGTTGATGGACAACGGGACGGTGACCTACGGGGCCGTGCCGATCACCACCGGCAAGCCGGGCTACGAGACGCCGCCCGGGACGTTTTCGGTGACGTACAAGGACATCGACCACTGGAGCAAGGCGTACGACGCGCCGATGCCGTATTCGGTGTTCTTCACCACCAGTGGGATCGCCTTCCACGAGGGCAGCCTGCGGGAGCAGTCGCACGGGTGCGTGCACCTCTCGCCGGAAGCGGCCAAGGCGTTCTTCGACGGGTTGACCCCCGGCGACGTCGTCGAAGTCGTCCCATGAGGCACGCGGGACAGGGAGCCTTCACCGCGAAGGCTCCCTGTCGTCTCGGCGTGGGTCTTCTCAGCGGGAGGGCTATCCGAGGCACGCGGTCAGCGCCGCCACCAGTTGGTCCACCTCCCGCAGGAGGATGCCGTGTTCGGATCGGGAATGAACCCCCGACCAGTGGCGCGGGTCGTTCGGAAACGGCGAAGGCCGCCCCAGGGCGGACCTGGGGCGGCCTTCGCGCGGGAGCGCGGAACTCAGGCGGCGGGGTTCTCGCGGTTCCGCAGGACCTCCAGCGCCCGGTCGGCGTGCACGGTGAAGCGGAACTCGCTCTTGATCGCTTCGAGGATGGCTCCGTCGGTGTCGATGACGAAGGTCTTGCGCTTGGTCAGCAGCGGCCCGAACCGGCGGCGCACACCGAACGCGGTGGCGACCGCGCCGTCCGGGTCGGAGAGCAGCGGGTAGTCGAAGGCGTTGACCGTGGCGAACTTGGCCTGCTTGTCGACCTGGTCCGGGCTGATGCCGACCCGGTGCGCGCCGACCTCGGCGAACTCGGCGGCCAGGTCGCGGAAGTGGCAGCTTTCCGCGGTGCAGCCGGGGGTCATGGCGGCCGGGTAGAAGAACAGCACGACCGGCCCGGTGTCCAGGAACTCGCGCAGGGCGCGCTCCTTCCCGGTCTGGTCCGGCAGGGTGAAGTTCGGCGCGAGGTCTCCGGGCTTCATCGGGGCACTCCTCGGTACGGGGGGCGGAACCGGCACGCGGTCAAGTACAGACCCCACCAGAGGCGCAGGGCGCCGCGGCGGCCGGGGTGGCCGGTTTGCCGAAAGGGTGGTCGCGCGGCGGCGCGAGATGGGAGCATCGGCGGCGTGGATGTGCTGGCGACGACGGGCGGCCGCCTCGCGCGGGTGGCGAGCGAGGTGTTCTCGCCCGCGGTCGTCGTGCTGGTCCTGCCGCTCGCCGTGGCCTGGTCGGCCACCGGTCACGACCTGGGCCAGACCGTGCTGTGGGGGCTTGAGGTGGCGCTGTTCTCCAGCGTCCTGCCGATGGTGTTCATCGTGCGCGGCGCCCGCAGGGGCCGGTGGGACACCCACCACGTGCGCGACCGCGAGCACCGCCTCTTACCGCTGACCGTCGGCCTCGCCTCCACCGCGGTAGGCATCGCGATCCTGGTCCTGGGCAACGCGCCGCGCGCTGTGCTGGCGCTGTCGCTGTCGATGTTCGCGACGCTGGTGGTGTGCATCGCGGTGACCCGCTCGTGGAAGGTGTCGCTGCACGCCGCGGTGGCCGGGGGAGCGGTGGCGATGGCGGCCCTGCTCTACGGCTGGTGGGCGCTGGCGCTGCTGGCGCCCCTGGTGCTGGTCTGCTGGTCGCGAGTCGTGCTCGGCGACCACACCGTGGCGCAGGTGCTGGTGGGCGTGCTCCTGGGCCCGGTGGTCGGCGGCGCCGTGTTTCTGCTGGTCAGCGGGTAGATAGCAGGCGGTGCCGAGTTCGTCGGCTTCGGTGGCGGTCGACACCGTGGATGCCGTTGCGGGTGTGCTCGGTTGCCGGTCAGCGGCTGGTCAGCCGACGGTGCGGCTGCGGCCGCGGAACTCGGCGACGACCTGGTCACCCCTGGTGACCGTCACGTCGTAGACGCCGTTGCGGCCGTAGCGGGTGCGCTCGGCGGCCCGGGCGACCAGCACATCGCCCAGGTGGACGGCGGCGACGAAGGTGATGTCCGCGCCCGCGGCGACGGTGACCGGGCCGTGGCTGTTGCACGCGCAGGCGAAGGCGGTGTCGGCCAGCAGGAACACGTAGCCGCCGTGGCCGATCCCGTGCCCGTTGACCATGGTCTCGGTGACCGTCATGCGCACCTCGGCGTGCCCGACGCCCGCCGAGGTCAGCGTGATGCCCAGGGCGGCGGAGGCTGTGTCGTCCGTCATCATCCTGGCTACGGGTTCCGGGGTCATGACCCACCTCGATACGGTCGTGTCACGGCCATCGTAGGCGGGTGGCCTGGACCGGCCGACCATCGGGTACTTGCACATCCGATAGTAGGAAGTAAGACTATTTCTTGTCGCCGATGCAGCCGATCGGCCCGACCGCGCTCCCACGGAGGCCACCGATGTCCGCAGAGTTGCACCGACCGGCGCACCCGGTCCGGTTCGTCACCGCGGCCAGCCTGTTCGACGGACACGACGCGGCGATCAACATCATGCGCCGCATCCTGCAGTCCCAGGGCGCCGAGGTGATCCACCTCGGGCACAACCGCTCGGTCCGCGAGGTCGTCACCGCCGCCATCCAGGAGGACGTGCAGGGCGTCGCGATCAGCGCCTACCAGGGCGGGCACGTCGAGTACTTCAGCTACCTGGTGGAACTGCTGGCCGAGAACGGCGCGGGCCACATCAAGGTGTTCGGCGGTGGCGGCGGCGTCATCGTCCCCGACGAGATCAAGCTGCTGCACGCGCGCGGCGTGGCGCGGATCTTCTCCCCGGAGGACGGCCAGACCCTCGGCCTCGCCCGGATGATCAACTCGATGATCGAGGCGTGCGACGTCGACCCGGCCGAGGCCGCGCCCGCGGCCAAGGACGCGCTGCTGGCGGGCGACCACGCCGCGCTCGCGCGGACCATCACCCAGATCGAGGCGGGCACGCTGTCCGACGAGGTCCGCGACGCCATCGCCGGGGTCGACCGGGTGGTGCCCGTGCTGGGCATCACCGGCACCGGCGGGTCGGGCAAGTCCTCGCTGACCGACGAGCTGGTGCGCAGGCTGCGCGTGGACCAGCAGGACAAGCTGCGGGTTGCGGTCATCGCCGTCGACCCGACCCGGCGCCGGGGCGGCGGCGCGCTGCTCGGCGATCGCATCCGGATGAACTCCCTCGACGGGCAGGCGGTTTTCTTCCGCTCGCTGGCGACCCGGGGCGCGGGCTCCGAGGTGCCCGACGGGCTGGCCGAGGTCATCGCGGCGTGCAAGGCGGCGGGCAACGACCTGGTGATCGTGGAGACCCCCGGCATCGGCCAGGGCGACGCGGCGATCGTGCCGTTCGTCGACACGTCGCTGTATGTGATGACCCCGGAGTTCGGCGCGGCCTCGCAGCTGGAGAAGATCGACATGCTCGACTTCGCCGATGTGGTCGCGATCAACAAGTTCGAGCGGCGCGGGGCCGAGGACGCCCGCCGCGACGTCGCCCGGCAGCTGGTGCGCAACCGGGAGGCGTTCGGGAAGTCCTGGGAGGACATGCCGGTCTTCGGCACCAGCGCGGCCACCTTCAACGACGACGGCGTCACCGCGCTCTACCAGGAGCTGCGCGGGCTGCTCGCGGACAGGGGGGTCCCGTTCGCCGAGGGCGTGCTGCCGCGCGTCGAGGGTCGGGTGTCCACTTCGGCCGCGACGGTCGTGCCGCCGCAGCGAGTCCGCTACCTGTCCGAGATCGCCGAGACCGTGCGCGCGTACCACCGCAAGACCGACGAGCAGGTCGCCGCCGTGCGCGAGCGGAGCGCGCTGGCCACCGCCCGGGACGCGCTGAGCGCCGCCGGATCGTCCACAGAGGACATCGAGCGACTGGTCGCGGAAGCCGAGCGCCGCGTGGAGCGCGACACCGCCGACCTGCTCGCCCAGTGGCCTGCCACGGCGGAGCAGTACCGCGCCGACGAGCTCGTGGTGAAGGTGCGCGACAAGGAGTTGCACACCCAGCTCTGGCGGGCCACCCTGTCCGGCAGCCGCGTTCCCCGCGTCGCGCTGCCGCGCTTCGATGACGAGGCAACGCTGCTTCGATTCCTGCGCAAGGAAAACCTGCCCGGCCGGTACCCGTTCACCGCCGGGGTGTTCCCGTTCAAGCGCGAGGGCGAGGACCCGGCCCGCATGTTCGCGGGCGAGGGCGACGCGTTCCGCACCAACCGCCGGTTCAAACTGCTGTCCGAGGGCAACCCGGCGACCCGGCTGTCCACCGCGTTCGACTCGGTGACCCTCTACGGCCGCGACCCCGACACCCCGCCGGACGTCTACGGCAAGATCGGCACGTCCGGGGTCTCCATCGCGTCGCTGGACGACATGAAGGCGCTCTACGACGGCTTCGACCTGACCGCGCCCACCACGTCGGTGTCGATGACCATCAACGGCCCCGCGCCGACGATCCTGGCGTACTTCCTCAACACCGCGATCGACCAACGCGTCGACGCCTTCGTCCTGGAGCACAATCGGCAGCCGACGCCAGATGAGCACGCGGAACTCGCGGCGTGGGCGCTGGCCAACGTGCGCGGCACCGTGCAGGCCGACATCCTCAAGGAGGACCAGGGGCAGAACACCTGCATCTTCTCCACCGAGTTCAGCCTGCGGATGATGGCCGACATCCAGGAATGGTTCATCCGCAACAAGGTCCGCAACTTCTACTCGGTGTCGATCTCCGGCTACCACATCGCCGAGGCCGGGGCGAACCCGATCAGCCAGCTCGCCTTCACCCTGGCCAACGGCTTCACCTATGTGGAGTCGTACCTGGCGCGCGGCATGGACATCGACGACTTCGCGCCGAACCTGTCGTTCTTCTTCTCCAACGGCATGGACGCCGAGTACTCGGTGATCGGCCGGGTCGCCCGCCGGATCTGGGCGGTGGCCATGAAGGAGCGCTACGGCGCCGCCGAGCGGTCGCAGAAGCTCAAGTACCACGTGCAGACCTCGGGCCGCTCGCTGCACGCGCAGGAGATGAACTTCAACGACATCCGCACCACCTTGCAGGCCCTGTGCGCGCTGTACGACAACGCGAACTCGTTGCACACCAACGCCTACGACGAGGCGATCACCACCCCGACCGAGTCGTCGGTGCGGCGCGCGATGGCGATCCAGCTCATCATCAACAAAGAATGGGGCCTCTCGGCGAACGAGAACCCGTTGCAGGGCTCGTTCATCATCGACGAGCTGACCGATCTGGTCGAGGAGGCCGTGCTCACCGAGTTCGACCGGATCTCCGACCGCGGCGGCGTGCTTGGCGCGATGGAGACCGGCTACCAGCGCGGCCGCATCCAGGACGAGTCGATGCTCTACGAGCACCGCAAGCACGACGGCTCGCTGCCCCTGATCGGCGTCAACACCTTCCTGCCGCCCAAGGGCGAGGAAGACGAGGTGTTCGAGATCGAGTTGGCCCGCGCCACCGAGGACGAGAAGCGCTCCCAGGTCGAGCGGACCCGGGCGTACCAGCAGCGCCACCGCGCGGAGGCGGAAACCGCGCTGGCCCGCCTGCGGGAGGTCGCCGCCACGGACGGCAACGTGTTCGAGGTCCTGATGGACGCTGCCCGGGTCTGCACGCTGGGCCAGATCACCGAGGCGTTCTTCGAGGTGGGCGGCCAGTACCGGCGCAACGTCTGACCCGGCGCCGCGGTGTCTCGGCCGGACACCGCGGCGCCCCGGTTGTCAGGCGAGGTCGGCGAACGGCTGCGGGTAGCGGAACGTCCCGCGCATCTCGGGCCGGTAGGCGGTCAGCGGGCGGACCTGGAACGCGGGCGCCCAGTCCGGGACCTCGGGTTCGACGCCGAACTCGGCGGCGGGCCGGAACCCGAACCGCGGGTAGTACTCCGGGTGTCCCAAAAGGACGACCAGCGCCTCGTCCCGCGCGTCGGCCGCCGCGAGCACGGCGTGCATCAGCCCGCTGCCGACCCCGTGGCGCTGGTACGCCACCCGCACGCCGAGCGGCCCCAACGCGACCGCGCTTTGCCCACCTGGCAGCAAAAAGCCGCGCGAGGCGGTCACCTGACCGACGATGAGACCGTCGATCTCCGCGACCAGACACAGCGGCGCCAGCCAGGCATCGCTCGCCCGCAGGCTGTCCACCAGCCCTGGCTCTACCGGCTGGCTGTCTGGGTACAGCCCGGCGAAGGCGTCGGAATGCACCTGCGTCACCGCACGCTCGTCACCGCTTATCTCACGTCGAATCAGCACGCCCCATCGTCGCACCGCGCTCGCGGTTCGCGCGCGCCCTTTAGGTCGATAGCGGCTCACCGTCGAGACACAGTGGACAGTCAGACGAAGGCCAGACGGCGGTTTCGAGTTGGGTGAGCCAGATTTGGTCCACGCCCAGCCGGGGGCCGACCTGGGGGCCGGTGGGCGCGCACACGAAGACACTGGCGAGCGCGGCGGTCACCGCGCCCCGGTCGGCCAGTGCGCGGACGGTGGCCTCGGTCGCCGACCCGAGGTTGACCGCGTCGTCCACCACGACGGCGCGGGCGCCATCGACGTCGAGCCCGGCGGGCACGGTGTAGCGCGGGCCAGCCGCGTCGACGGTGCGGGTGGTGTAGGCGAACCGGGCGCCGAGCGCGGCGGCGACCCACTGCGCGAGGAACGCGCCGCCATCGAGCGGGCCCACGACCAGGTCCGCGCCGAATCGGGCGAGGCGGGGCGCCAGCGCCTCGGCCGCGGCGCGGACGCGGGCCGGGTCGGTGATCAGCCGGTCGAGGTCGAGCCAGGTGTCGCCGTGGTGGCCGGACTCGAAGGCGAAGTGGCCGTGGCGCAGAAGGGGCCGCATGGCTGGGTGACCTCGCGAGGTAGTGGTGGCCGTTCGACCACCTTTGCGGACGAGTTAATCATCCGACAACAGTCACTTTAGTGAAGTTCATCATGATCGCCCAATGACAGTCACGGAACTGTGTCAGGACGCGGGCGCCGCGGGCGCCCGACTGGTCGGCCTCGGCTCCTACCGGCCGCCCACGGTGGTCGGCAGCGCGGAGATCGCCGCCCGATTCGGGCGGACCGGGGACTGGATTCAGGAGCGCACGGGCATCGTGTCCCGACGCTTCGCGACCGACGAGACGATGGCGGAGATGGCGGTCCTGGCCGCTGAGAAGGCGCTGGCGCAGGCCGGGCGGGACGCCGCGGGGGTGGATCTGGTGGTCGTGGCGACGTGCAGCGCGAAGGGGCCGCTCCCGCTGTACGCCGCCGGGGCCGCCGCGGCGCTGGGGGCGCGGGCCGCCGCGGCTTTCGACCTCAATGCCGCGTGCGCGGGGTTCTGCTACGCCCTCGCGGTCGCCGCCGACGCGGTGCGGGCCGGGTCGGCGCGGCGGGCGGTGGTGGTGGGGACGGAGAAGATGTCCGTCTGGGTCGACCCGGCAGACCTCGGCACGTCGATCATCTTCGCCGACGGGGCCGGGGCCGCGGTGATCGAGGCCGCCGACGAGCCGGGTATCGGCCCGATCGTGTGGGGCAGCGACGGCTCGGCCGACGCCGCCGCCCTGATCCACATTCCGGACGGCGGACTGATGCGTATGCAGGGGCAGGCGGTGTTCCGGTGGGCCACCACCGAGATCTACCCGGTCGCGCTGCTGGCGTGCGAGCGCGCGGGCGTCGACCCGAAGGACCTGGTCGCGATCGTGCCGCACCAGGCCAATCTCCGCATCGTCGAGGCGCTGGCCCGCAAGATCGATGCCCCGAAAGCGGTCGTGGCCCGGGATGTGGTCACCTCCGGCAACACTTCGGCCGCGTCGATCCCGATGGCGATGGACCGGCTGCTCGCCGAGGGCGCCGAGCCGGGTGGGTTGGCGCTGCTGGTGGGCTTCGGCGCGGGCCTGTCGTACGCGGCTCAAGTGGTGCGGATGCCGGAGAGCCCGGGATCACTGTCAGTCCTCAGTGGATAGTGTCGCGGATGAAGTCCCGGTACCAGTAATAGGAATCTTTCGGCGTGCGCTTCTGGGTGGCGTAGTCGATGTGGACGAGGCCGAAGCGCTCCCGGTAGCCCGCCGCCCACTCGAAGTTGTCGGTCGCCGCCCACACGAAGTAGCCGCGCACGTCCGCGCCGCCTGTGATTGCCTGCTCCAGCGCGCGCAGGTGAGCCTCGTGGTAGGCGATCCGCGCCGGGTCGGGCACGCGCCCGTCCACCGGGTCCGGGTCGTGGTAGGAGCAGCCGCTTTCGGTGATATACAACGGAGGTGTCGCGTCGCCGTAGCGGTCGGCGAACATCGCCACGGTCTCCCGCAGCCCCTCGGGGATCACCGGCCAGCCGAAGTCGGTCGTGGGATACCCGCTCAGCCGCCGGGGTTCGAAGGGCAGGTCGGGCGGCAGCAGCCCGGCCACCGCCGGATCGGACCCGTTCTTCGACGGCGCGCCGACCAGGGTCGGCTGGTAGTAGTTGATCCCGTACCAGTCCAGCGGCGTCGAGATCACCTTGAGGTCTTCCACGACCGGGCCGGGCATCGCCGCCGCCAGCTCGGGGGCGGGATAACGGCCGAGCAGCAGCGGATCGGCGAACAGCCAGTTCACCAGCGTCGCATACGACCGCGCCGCCATGGTGTCCGCTTCGGACTCCGACGCCGCCCACACCGCGCCGTGGTGGTTGGCCACACCGATGTTCGAGCAGCCCGCCGCGCGCAGCGCGCCCACGGCGAGACCGTGGCCGAG
Organism: Actinokineospora iranica; assembly: GCF_900101685.1. Lineage (GTDB taxonomy): Bacteria > Actinomycetota > Actinomycetes > Mycobacteriales > Pseudonocardiaceae > Actinokineospora > Actinokineospora iranica. The sequence goes on along the minus strand of NZ_FMZZ01000001.1, from coordinate 253,968 downwards.
CAACTGGTGGTGCACCGTCGGAAGCGCGGCCAGACCGAGGTTCCGCCCCGGCGCGTGGTTGCCCAGCGCGTAGCCGAACATCGTCACCACGACCGGCTCGTTGAGCGGCATCCACAGCCGCACCCGGTCGCCGAGCCGTTGCCCCACAACGGATGCGTAGTCGGCGAACCGGTGGGCGGTGTCCCGGGTGAGCCAGCCCCCGTTGTCCTCCAGGTATTGCGGAGTGTCCCAGTGGAACAACGTCGCCGCGGGCGCGATCCCGGCCGCGCACAACTCGTCCACGAGCCGGTCGTAGAAGTCCAGCCCCTCGGAGTGCACCGTCCCATCCGGCACGACCCTCGGCCACGCCACCGAGAACCGGTACGCGCCGACGCCCAGATCACGCAGCAGCGCCACGTCTTCCCGGTAACGGTGGTAGTGATCGGCGGCCACCGCGCCGGACTGGCCGTCCCGGATTCGACCGGGCTCGGCGCAGAACGTGTCCCACACCGAGACGCCGCGCCCGCCCTCGGTGACCGCCCCCTCGACCTGGTAGGCGGACGACGCCGCACCCCACAGGAACTCCGGCGGGAACGGCATCGTGGGGGGTCCTCCTGTCGAAACGCTATGGAGATCCGGGGGTGAACTCGCGGGGACGGTGGCGCAGGCCGAGCAGCCACTGCACCGCCTGCTCGCAGCGGGCCGCGGCGAAGCCGTCGCCGAAGGGGTTGTCCGAGGGCGGGGCCGTGCGCAGTTCCATGCCGCTGAGCAGCAGCTTCTCGGTGATCCGGGCGATGACGGCGCGGTCGGCTCCCGCCGTCCACGGGTAGCCGGGGCGCGGCGGCTCGGCCCAGGCGGTCACCTCGCCGCCGACCACGAGGGTGGGAACGCCGAAGCTGGGGGCCTGTTCGGCGAGGATGTCCGAGTCGGTCACCGCCGCCGCGGCCACCGACAGCAGGCAGACCAGTTCGGGCTGGGGGAGCGGGTCGGTGATCGTGACCCGGACCAGCCTGCCGAGCATGTCGTAGGCGCGGTGGCGCAGGGCGCTGTCGCGGGGGACGGGCAGCACCACCTCCAGGTCCGGGTTCGCCAGCACCAGGTCGGCGACCCCGTGCAGCACGTGCGTCGCCGTCTCCGACCGCCAGCGGGCCGCGTCGAGCACGACCAGCACCAGCCTGCAGTGGCCTGCGACGACGGTGTCCTCCACCAGTTGCACCCGGTCGTCGGTGTGGCGCTCGTGCCGGTCGAGGGCCTCGAACCCGGCGTCGACGGCCGTGCTGCCCACCGTCACCACCTTCGGCCCGGTGTGGCGCTCGTCGGCGAGGTTGGCCGCGGTGTCCGGGGTGGCCGCGAGGTGCAGCGAGCACACCTGGGCGATCAGCTTGCGGTGGCCCTCCTGCGGAAACGGGGCGGTGAGGTCGTAGGACCGCACGCCCGCGTCGAGGTGCACCACCGGAATCTGCCGCCAGAACGCGGCCATGGTCGCGCTGAACGCGGTCGCCGAGTCGCCCTGCACCACCACCGCGTCCGGCCGCCGGTCGGTGAAGGCGTGGTCGAGCCCGGCGAGCAGTTGCGCCGCGGCGCGCGGGATTTCCTGGCCGTCGCGGGACAGCTCGACCAGGATGTCCGCGGCGAGGCCGAATGCGGACAGCGCCGCGGTGGCGGCGGGCGCGTCGTCGCCGCAGGCGAGCACGACCGGCCACACCTGCCGACGGGCGCGCATCGCGGTGGCCAGCGGAGCGAGCTTGACGGCGGCGGCGGCGTCCCCGGCGACGAGGCAGACCTCCGGCGCGCGACCGGACGGGAGCGGGGCGGGCAGCGGGACCAAGGTGTTCGGCACGGCCACACCCCCTCCGCGACACCGGAGCGAGCGATTCGCGGCCCCGGTTTCCCTCGTGCACTGCGGTATAGCGCGAGACCCCCGCGACGTTACCCCCGGCCGAATCAGCGCACATTTCGACACGCCGAAACCCGCGCTGGCCCGCAAATGCGAGGGTGACAGCGCGCAGCCGCGCCACCCGGTCAGGTGTTACTGCGGTGGGTGTTCTGCAATCGGGTCGCGTAGACCGCGGCCTCGGTGCGCCGGTCGAAGCCGAGCTTGTGCAGCAGCGTGGAGACGTAGTTCTTGACCGTCTTCTCGGCCAGGTACAGCGCGCCCGCGATCTGCCGGTTGGTCATGCCCTCGGCGATCAGGTCCAGGATCTTGCGCTCCTGCTGGCTCAGGCTGCGGTAGCGGGGGTCCTCGACGCGCCCGGCGCGCAGCCGCTCCAGCACGGTCGCGGTGACCCCGGCGTCGAGCAGCGACCCGCCGCCTGCCAGCGTCCGCACCGCCGAGACCAACTCGCCGCCGCTGACCTGCTTGAGCATGTACCCCGCCGCGCCCGCCATGATCGCGCCGAACAGGGCCTCGTCGTCGGAGAACGAGGTGAGCATCAGGCACGCGGGCGGCGGCTCGACCACCGAACGCACCTCCCGGCACACGCTCACCCCCTCCCCGTCGGGCAGTCGCACGTCGAGGATCGCGACCTGGGGCCGCACCGCGGGGATGCGTGCCAGCGCCTGCCCGGCCGTGGCCGCCTCGCCCACCACGTCGATGTCCGGCTCGACCTCGAGAAGCTGGCGCAACCCGCGGCGGACGACCTCGTGGTCGTCGAGCACGAACACGGAAATACTCATTCACACGCCTCCTGGCCTCGCGTCCCGGCCGAGGGCAGCGGCACCGCCCAGTCGACCCTGGTCCCGCCCGGCTCGGGCGAGTCGATCTCGCAGTCTCCCCGCCAGCGGCGGGCCCGCTGGACCATGTTCGCCAGCCCGCTGCGGTGTCGGATGCTCGGCGGCAGTCCGCGGCCGTCGTCGCGCACCAGCAGCCCCAGCCGGGTCGCCCCGCGGTCGACCGACACGGTGACCGCGACGCCGCCTGCGCCCGCGTGCCGCACCACGTTCGACAGCGCCTCGCGCAGGGTGGCGATCAGGTCGAGCGCCACGTCCGCTGGCACGACCGAGTCCAGCGGGCCCTCCAGCCGGACCGTCGGCTCGAACCCCAGCGAGACCGTCGCGTCGGAGATCGCGCGCAGGATTTCGCCGCGCAGGCTGTAGGGGCCGTTCGCGGGCTGCTGGAGGGAGAAGATGCTGCGCCGCACCTCGCGGATCGTCTGGTCGATCTCGTCGGTGAACCCGGCCAGCCGCTCGGCGGCGTCCGGCCCGGTCGCGCGCTTGAGGCCGTGCAGCCCCAGGCCGATCGCGAACAGCCGCTGGATGACCAGGTCGTGCAGGTCGCGGGCGATCCGGTCGCGCTCCTCGTAGAGCGCGAGCCGCTGCCGGTCCTGCTGGGCGTCGGCGAACTCGATCGCGAGCGCGGCGTGCGTGGCGAAGTCGGTGATCATCCGCAGGTCGTCGTCATCGAAGCGGGCCGCGCCCCGCCCGCGGGCGACCATCAGCACGCCGGTGGTGTGCTGGCCCGCGGTCATCGGGACGAACATGGCCGGTCCGAGCGCGTCGATGCCTTGGGGCAGGCGGTGGAAGGTCGCCACCGAGCGGGTCGCGCTCGCCTCGACCACCTCGGTGAGCACCCGGGGCCTGCCGGTGCTGAACACGTCGCCGGTGATGCTTTCGACAATCGGCAGCCGCAGGCCGGACAGCTCATCGCGCAGCACGCCGTCGACGCCGCGGATGAGCATGTGCTCCGGCCCGGACGGCCCGGCGACGAACGCCAGCGCCGCGGCGGGCACCTCCCGGGCCCGGCGCACCAGCAGGTCCAGGCCCTCCGCCTCGCCCGCGGTCGTCCGCAGCACGGCGGTGACCTCGGTGGTGGCCCGCAGCCACCGCTCCCGCCTGCGGCTGAGGTCGTAGTGCCGGGCGTTCTCGATCGCCATGCCCGCCGCGGCGGCCAGCGCCACCACCACGTCCTCGTCCTCCTGGGTGAACGCGCATCCGCCGATCTTCTCGGCCAGGTAGAGATTGCCGAACACCTCGCCGCGCGCCCGGATCGGCACGCCGAGAAACGAGCCGACCCCCGCGAGCCGCCCCGGCACGGTTCGCCCCGGCTCGGGCCGCCCTGGCTCGGCCCGCGCGGCCGCGTCGGTGCGGTCGGCGTCGGCCGGGCCGGTGCTGGTGGGCTTGGTGAGTTCGGCGAGGGCGGAGAAGTCGGTGTCGGCGGGGGCGGGAAGCCGCAGCGGCCGGTCGGTCACCAGGCTGAGGACGGCCTTGGCCCGCGCGGGCAGCGCGCCGCCCGCGCGGGCGAACTCCACGAGGGCGCCGTCCTGGCCGAAGGTGTCGAGCGCGCCGTAGCGGGCGCGGCTGAGTTCGCAGCCCGCTGCGACGATCCGGCGCAGCACGTCGGGCAGCGACAGGTCGCTGGCCACCGACAGCACGGCGTCGAGCAGGTGGCGCATCCGCTCCTGGGAGACCTCAGCGGCGGCGGCGCGGTCGACCAGGCCGCGGAACAGGTTGTTCCGGTGCGGAGCGTGCGGGTCGTCGGCAGGCCTGCCGTCCCGGCCGCCCGGTTGGTCCGCACCTGTCTCCAGCACGGCGTCCACCGCTTTCTCGGTCGAGTCTCGCGGCACGTGTTCGCCCGATGTCATGGCTCGCCCGCGTATTCCTCTTCCCTGCCCCGATCGGTGCGTCGAGCGTCCTCGTGTTCCGCGCCCAGCGCAAGGTCAGACCGGACATCTCACCGCAATGCCCGCGATGTGGGGGCCTCCCCTTCTGGTGGCCTAGTTGGTGAGCACCTCGCCGGAGGGGACCGAGAACCGGCCGGAATGGCCTTTTCCACAAGGGCGTCACGCCGTGCCGGGCACAATCCAGCGCAATGTCCACCGTCCCGGTCCGCCACGCAGAATCGTGCGGGAAAGCGGCGCGACGTCGATACGCCAGAATGCCGACGGATCGGCGCCGAGCGCGTGTATGAGCGCCGCTTTCACCACCGCCGGATGGGTCACCGCGACCGTGCGCGGCGATTCGGTCGGCCGGTCGTCCAGCCAGCGGCCGACCCTGGCCACCAAGTCCACAACGGACTCGCCGCCATGCGGCGCGGCCCTCGGGTCGGTCAGCCACCTGGTCAGCTCGTCCGGCTCGGCCACGGCCAGCTCGTCGAGCGCGTGCCCGCGCCAGCGCCCGAAATCGGCGTCGCGCAGGCCCTCGTCCGGCTTGGCGAGCAGGCCCAGCGCGGCAGCGGTCTGCGCGCATCGCAGGGCCGGGGCGCACAGCGCTTCGTCCACTTGGCCCAATGGGGGTCCGGCAGTCGCAGCAGCGACGGCGTTGCGCTCAAGCGGCTCGTCGGCGGGGAAGGCCGCCGCGCGCGTCGCCGCGGTCGCCCCGTGGCAGACCAGAATCAGCCGCGCGCTCATGAGGCCACCTCACAAGATCGCCGCGACACCCCTGACCTGTCCACCGGACGATCCCACCGTCCGAACGGCCGCGTTGACAGTGCCACGCGAACTCCCATACGTTTCCTAGTCGACCCTGATGGTAGAAGGAAGCCGGTGTGACTCCGGCACGGCCGCGCCACTGTGATCGGCCCCGGCACCCCCCGGGACCGAAGTCAGACCCTTCACCGTCGTCCGCTCCACCGATTGGGCCGCGTGAAGCCCTGAGGAGGCAGTCCATGACGCAAGCCGTCGCACTCCCCACCCCCATCCCCGTGAGCATCCCCGTCCGGCAGATCCTGCCGTACGCGGTTTTCACCGGGATCATCTCCCTGCTGGCGCTGTACTTCGTCGGCGCGGAGCAGGGCGCCCTCGCGATCTTCGAGGGCACCTACGTGCACGAACTGGTTCACGACGCCCGGCACCTGCTGGGTTTCCCGTGCCACTGACCGAGAACGCGACAGCCCCGACCACGTTGACCGTTCGGTCGCTGTTGGTGTGGGGGTTGCTCGCGGGACTTGTCGGTGGTGTGCTCGCTTTCGGCTTCGCGTTCGTGTTCGGGGAGCCGTCGGTGGACACCGCCATCTCGATCGAGGAAGCCGGGGCTGATTCCGGGCACAGCCATGGCGAGGCCGCGGCGCATGAGCCCGCCGAGGAAGAGGAAGTCAGCCGGGCATTCCAGTCCACTGGCGGACTTGGAATCGGCACGGTCGCCTATGGCCTCGGGCTGGGCGGGCTTTTCAGTCTGGCGTTCGCGTTCGCCTATGGCCGTATCGGTCCGCTCACGCCGCGGGCGACCGCGGTGGCCTTGGCTGGGCTCGGGTATGTCGCGGTGGTCTTGGTTCCGTTCCTGGCCTACCCGGCGAACCCGCCTGCGGTGGGCAATGGGGAGACCATCGGTGACCGGACCGTGCTGTTCTTCGGCATGATCGGGATCTCGCTGGTCGCCGTGGTCGGAGCGATCTTCGCCGCGCGGGCGCTCACGCCGCGGGTCGGCGGATGGGGCGCGACCGTGGCGGCTGGGCTCGGGTATCTGGTCGTGGTGACCGGTGTGGCCAAGCTGCTGCCCACGTTCCAGGAAGTCCCCGCCGGATTCCCCGGGAATGTGCTGTGGGAGTTCCGGATCGCTTCCCTGGGCACTTCAGCGGTGCTGTGGGCGGGGATCGGGATCGTGTTCGCGGTGCTGTTGCATCGGGGGCTGTCCCGGGCGTGACCTGGTCGCGAAGGCCGCCTTCTGGGTTTCCCGGGGGCGGCCTTCGCTGTTGGCAGGGAAGGCTCGCTCGACGAGCGAGCCTAGACGCGGCCTCGGCAGGCCGCGGTGAAAGCCTGGATGGCTTCGGGGTTTCCAGCGGGGTGAGTGTGCAGATAGGACGCGTGCAGTCCACCTTGGACGAAACCCTCGCGGCGGATGGCGCCCTCGTGGTCACGCCAGATCCACGCTGGAGTCTCACCGTGGGCGGGCATGGTGTGGGTGCGGTGGAACTCGTGGCCGGACACCCGGGTTCCCTCCGGGTGCAGGGGGGATGTGCCCGCGGCTACCGCGTCTCGATAGCCGAGCAGGAGGCGCGGTGACATAGCCGCTTCTGCGTCGAGCACTCCGCACATCGGCTGCCCGTCCAGTTTGGTCACCAGGTAGAGCAGTCCGCCGCATTCGGCGTGCACTGGGGCGCCGGAGCGGGCCAACGTCGCCACCTCGTTCCGTAGCGGCTCGTTGGCGGACAAGGCTTCCGCGTGTGCCTCCGGGAATCCCCCTGGCAGCACCAATCCCGCTGTGCCTTCGGGGAGCCGGTCGTCGCGGATGGGGTCGACGATGGCGACCTCCGCGCCCGCCGCGCGGAGTAGTTCGGTGTGCTCCGCGTAGCCGAAGGTGAATGCCGGGCCGCCCGCCACCGCGATCACGGGCCGCCCCGCTGTTGGCTTGACCTCGTCTTTCGGGTTCCATTGTGGACCGTCGAAAGCTGGTGCCGAACGGGCCACCTGGACCACGGCGTCCACATCGACTGAGGCCGCTACCAGATCCGCCATCGCCGCTACCGCACGTAGTGCCGGTGTGCCGTGTTCGGCCGCCGGGATCAGGCCCAGGTGGCGGGACGGGACGTCCACCTCGGCCGCGCGCCGGACCGAGCCCAGCACCGGGAGGCCGACGTCCGCGCAGGCCTCCCGGAGCACCTGCTCGTGGCGGTCCGAGCCAACCTGGTTGAGGATCACACCCGCCATTCGCACGCCTGGCCGGTAGGAGCGGAAACCGTGCAGCAGGGCCGCCAGGCTGGTGCTCTGGCCTCGGGTGTCGACCACCAGCAGGACCGGGGCGTCGATCAGCTCGGCCACGTGCGCGGTCGAGCCGAATCCGCCCGCGTTCACCTGGTGGCCGATTCTGCCGTCGAACAGGCCCATGACGCCTTCGACGATGGCGGTGTCCGCGCCGCGTGCGCCGTGGCGGAACAGCGGGGCGATCCGGTGTTCTCCGACCAGAACCGGGTCCAGATTCCGGCCTGGGCGCCCGGCGGCGAGAGTGTGGTAGCCGGGGTCGATGTAGTCCGGGCCGACCTTGAAGGGGGCCACTCGGTGGCCGTGGCGGCGCAGGGCCGCCATGAGGCCGGTGGCCACAGTCGTCTTTCCGCTGCCCGAACCTGGTGCGGCGACAACCAATCTGGCTACCACTCGATGCCCTTCTGGCCCTTGTGGCCCGCGTCCATCGGGTGTTTCACCTTGGTCATGTGGGTCACCAGGTCGGCGGCGTCCACAAGGGACCGCGGCGCGTCCCGGCCGGTGATGACGACGTGCTGGTGGCCGGGGCGGTCGGCGAGGGTCGCGATCACCTCGTCGGTGTCGATCCAGCCCCACTTGAGGGGATAGGTGAACTCGTCCAGGACGTAGAGGCCGTGGCGTTCGTCGGCGATGCGGCGGGCGATCTCGGCCCAGCCTTCGCGGGCGGCTTCCGCGTGGTCGTCCTCGGTGCCTGACTTGCGCGACCAGGACCAGCCCGCGCCCATTTTGTGCCACTCGACCGGGCCGCCTTCGCCGGTCTGGTCGTGCAGCCTGCCCAAGGCGAGGAAGGCGGACTCCTCGCCGACGCGCCACTTCGCGGACTTCACGAACTGGAACACGCCGATCGACCAGCCCTGGTTCCAGCCGCGCAGCGCCAGGCCGAACGCGGCGGTCGACTTGCCCTTCATCTCACCGGTGTGGACCACGACCAGCGGACGGTTGCGCCGCTGGCGGGTGGTGAGGCCGTCTTCCGGGACGACGGCGGGTTTTCCTTGTGGCATCGTGAATCCCTTACGCGGCGCGGGCGGCGCGGACGACACCCGCGACCGAGTCGGCGGACAGTTCTTCCAGGCGCAGACCGGTTCCGCGCAGCGCGACGGCGAGCGTGTTCGCCAGACCGAGGCGGACGGGACCGCTCTCGCAGTCGACCACCACGCTGGCGATACCGTCGCCCGCGAGCAGGGAAGCTGCCCGAAGCGAATCGCGGACCGGGTTGCTTCCGTTGCGGGACAAGGGAACCGTTGCGCGGCCGTCGGTCACCACGACCAGCAGCGCGCGCCTGCGCGGGTCGCGCAGGCGTTCGGTCGCCAGGGTTTTGCGGGCGCGCATGAGCCCGTCGGCCAGTGGCGTGCGGCCACCGGTCCGCAGGTGTCGCAACCGGGCCACGGCCGCCTCGACCGAGGACGTCGGCGGCAGCGCCAGCTCGGACTCCGCGCCGCGGAACGTCACCAGCCCCACTTTGTCGCGCCGCTGGTATGCGTCGCGCAGCAGGGAGATCACCGCGCCGGTCACCGCCGACATCCGCTTGCGCGCCGCCATGGACCCGGACGCGTCGACCGCGAACAGCACCAGGTTCGACTCCCGGCCCTCCCGCACCGCGTGCCGGACGTCGCCGGACCGCACCAGCAGCCCCGGCCCGCTGCGGCCCCGGTCGCGCTGGAACGGCGCGGCCGCGATCAGCGTGCCGACCAGATGCACCCCGGACCCCTGCGTCGCCGACGAGCGCAACGCCCGCCCGGCCCCGCCACGCGACCGCGACCGCCTGCCCGGAGCCCCTTCGCCCACACCGTCGATCTCCAGCACCCGCGCCCGAAACGCTTCGTCTGGCGCGACGGACGTACCCTCGGCCAGGTTCCCCGAGCCCAGGCCGCCCGGTCCTTGGCCGTCGCCGCCTTGGCCGCCGTCGCCCTCGCCTGCCGCGCCCCGGCTGTCCTTGCCTTGGCCGCCGTTGCCCGAGCGGTCCTTGTCCCAGCGGTCGTCACCGCCGCCGTTGCCGGAGCGGTTGTCGCCCCAGCCGCTGTCATCCCAGCGGTCGTTGTCCCAGCGGTCCATGCCCCGGCCGCGGTTGTCCTGGCCGAACTCGCCGGGTCCTTGGCCGTCGTAACTCCGTCCGCCGTTCGCCCCTAGCGAACCGTTCACCCCGTCCGGTGAATCCCCCCAGTTGTCCACCGCCGAGTTATCCACAGGCCGTTGCCGCGCCCCGTTTTCGTCGGTGCTCCCCGATAGACTGGACCGGGGATGGCCCCCTGGGAGGGTGGGCTCTGTGTGGGGGGCGTCGGGGGTGCCGGGCTGGGGGTTGTCGCGCTGGTCGCAGGCGGATTCGGGGGTGGGGGCGCCGCCGGTGGGGCCGTCGGGGTCGGGGTCTCGGTCGGCTTCTTGGGCGGCGTGGCGTAGGGCCTGTTCCAGATGCGCCTGTTCGATGCCGGGCTGGTCGAAGGGGTCGCGGCGCCTGCGGTGGGGGAGGGCCAGGCGGGCGGAGACGGCGACGTCGATTTCCTCCACGGCGGTTGATCCGCGCCAGGCGGCGTGGGCCATGGCGGTGCGGGCCAAAACCAGGTCGGCGCGCATTCCGTCGACGTCGAACGCGGCGCAGACGGCGGCTATTCGGCGTAGCTCCGAGTCGGGGAGCGCCACCTCGGGGAGGGCCTTGCGGGCGGCGACGATCTTGGCGGCCAAGTCGGCGTCTGCGCTGGACCAGCGGGCGGCGAAGCCCGCCGGGTCGGCCTCGAAGGCGAGCCTGCGGCGGATCACCTCCGTGCGCGTGGTGACGTCGCGCGCGGCCCGCACCTCGACGGTGAGGCCGAACCGGTCGAGCAGCTGTGGGCGCAGCTCGCCTTCCTCCGGGTTCATGGTGCCCACCAGCAGGAACGCCGCCGCGTGGGTCACCGACACGCCCTCCCGCTCGACGTGCGCGCGGCCCATCGCGGCGGCGTCGAGCAGCAGGTCGACCAGGTGATCGTGGAGGAGGTTCACCTCGTCGACGTAGAGCACGCCCCGGTGCGCGGCGGCCAGCAGGCCGGGCTGGTACGCGCGAACCCCCTCGGTCAGCGCCCGTTCCAGGTCGAGCGAGCCGATCAACCGGTCCTCGGTCGCTCCCACCGGCAACTCCACGAGCCGCGCGGCGCGGGTGTCGGACTCGGCCCCGACGTGCGGGCCGTCCGGGCAGCGCGGGTCGGGCACGGCCGGGTCGCAGGAGAACCGGCACTCGGCCACCACGTCGGCCTCGGGCAGCAGCGCCGCGAGAGCACGCACGACCGTCGACTTCGCGGTCCCCTTCTCACCGCGCACCAGCACACCGCCGATCCCGGGGTGCACGGCGTTGAGCAGCAGGGACAGCCGCAGGTCGTCATGTCCGACGACGGCGGAGAACGGGTAGCTCATCGGCGGTCACCGGTTTTCGGTGCCAGGACAGGCAAAGGCTGCACGCCGCGATCCTCACTCCGGGTCCGCGCCCGGGTCGGTCTCCGGCAGGGCCGAGTGTCCTGGCTCCCGGATCGTCGCGCCGCTCCGGCCTTCCCAGGGCAACGCCCCGGTGGCACGCGGGGGAGTGGCGCTCCCCGGTCACAGTGGCGGGACCGCACCGGACTCGCACCGGTTTCCTCGCTCACCCTGCTTGGTCGTCTGGCATCGTCGCAGATCGCGGCCCGCGCACCAACCACTGGTCAGGTGTTTACCGGCACACGTGGGACCACAGATCTCCTCGGCACCGCCTCATCCCGGTCGCAGCCGCCGTCGTCGTCCGCGACGGCAAGGGTGGTTCCGACGGCAGTGTGCCGCGGGTCAGCGTCCGGCTTCGCCTCGCTCGTCACCACGGCCAAGGACGGCGCCCTGGCCTGAGGCACCCGGCGTCTAGTGTGTCCGTCCGTGGTGACTGTGGTGGGTATCGGAGCGGACGGCTGGGCGGGACTCGCGCCCGGCGCCCGGGCGGCGCTGGACGCGGCTGAGGTCGTGGTCGGCGGCGCCCGCCAACTCGCCCTGCTGCCCCCGACCGTGACAGCCAAGCGGCTCCAGTGGCCGTCGCCGCTGGTGCCCGCGATCCCCGGGATCCTGGCCGAGCACGCCCACCAGGCGGTGTGCGTGCTCGCCAGCGGGGACCCCATGTTCCACGGCATCGGCACCACCCTGCGCCGGTTCACCGACGTCCGGGTGCTGCCGCAGCCGTCGTCGGTGTCGCTGGCCTGCGCCCGGCTCGGCTGGGCGGTCGACGCCGTGGACGTCGTGAGCGCGGTCGCCCGCCCCCTCGACCGGCTCAACGCCTTTCTGCACAACGGCAGGCGCGTGCTGGTGCTGAGCGAGAACGCCCGCACCCCGGCCGCCGTCGCCGCCCTGCTGCGCGAGCGCGGCTTCGGCAAGAGCACGCTCACCGTGCTGACGGACCTGGGCGGGCCGAGTGAGCGGATCGACACCGGGACCGCCGCCGCCGACTTCGCCGCCGAGGTGGGCGACCTGAACATCGTCGCCGTCGAGTGCGTCGGCGCGCGGCACCTGCCCCGCACCCCCGGCCTGCCCGACGGCGCCTACGAGCACGACGGCCAGATCACCAAACGCGAGATCCGCGCGGTCACCCTCGCCGCGCTCGCTCCTGAGCCCGGTCAGCTTCTGTGGGACGTGGGCGCGGGGTCGGGCAGCGTGGGGATCGAGTGGTCGCGGACCCATCCGGCGTGCCGGGCCGTCGCCGTCGAGCCGCGTCCCGAGCGCGCCGACCGCGTCGAGCGCAACGCGGCGGCTCTCGGGGTGCCGGAGTTGCGCGTGGTCCGGGGCGCGGCGCCGGTCGCGCTTTCCGGTCTGCCCGCCCCGGACGCGGTGTTCGTGGGCGGCGGCGTGACCGTGGACGGGGTGCTTCCGGCGTGCTGGGCGGCGCTGCGGCCCGGCGGCCGGATCGTGGTGAACGCGGTGACGATCGAGTCCGAGCAGCTGGTCACCCGGTGGCACGCCGAGGTCGGGGGTGAGCTGACGCGCCTGTCGGTCAGCCGTGCCGCGCCGCTCGGCGGGTTCACCGGGTGGCGCCCGATGATGCCGGTCACCCAGTGGGCGGCCACCAAGGAGGACACATGACGGTGCGGTTCATCGGGGCGGGACCCGGCGCGGCCGACCTGATCACCCTGCGGGGGCAGCGAATCATCGCCGCCTCGCCGGTCTGCCTCTACGCGGGCGCCCTGGTGCCCGACGAGTTGCTGGAGGCGTGCCCGCCGGGGGCGCGGAAGATCGACACGGCCAACCTGACCCTGGACGAGATCGTCGCCGAAATGCTCACCGCCCACGCCGAGGGGCATGACGTGGCGCGGCTGCACTCCGGCGACCCGTCGGTGTTCAGCGCCATGGCCGAGCAGATGCGCCGCCTCGACGCGGCGGGCGTGCCCTACGACGTGACGCCTGGTGTGCCCGCCTTCGCCGCCGCCGCCGCGTCGCTGCGGCGCGAGCTGACCGTGCCCGCCGTCGGCCAGACCGTGGTGCTGACCCGCACCTCCGCCCGCGCGACGCCGATGCCGCCCGGCGAAGACCTGGCCACGCTCGGCCAGAGCCGGGCCACCGTGGTGCTACACCTTGCGGTGCAACGGATTGACGAGGTGGTCGCGGAACTGGTGCCGAACTACGGCTCGCACTGCCCGGCCGCCGTCGTCGCCTACGCCTCGCGGCCCGACGAGGTGATCCTGCGCGGCACGCTCGCCGATATCGGCGACCAGGTTCGCGCGGCCGGGATCAAGCGCACTGCGGTGATCATCGTGGGCCGGGTCCTCGACCCGGACGGCTTCTGTGAGAGCCACCTGTACTCGGCCGCGCGCGAGCGTCAGTGAGCGCGGCCCACGATCGTCCCGGCGCGGTCGATCACCACCACATCCACCGCGATTTCCGCGCCCCGCAACACTTCGACCGCTGCTTGCCGGGCTCGCTCGGCCACCGCGTCGCCGAGTGGGACGTCCGCGGCCTCGGCCAGCCGCAGCGCCTCCAGGGCGGTGTTGCCCTCGGCGATCCGCTCAGCCAGGTCGGCGTCACCGCCCGCGGCGAGCGCGGTGTCGGCCAGCTTGCGCAAGTCCACTTGGGACCGTCCGGAGTGCAGGTCGAGATGGCCGTCGGCGAGCTTGGACAGCTTGCCGAACCCGCCCGCGATCGTCAGGCGCGGCACGGGATGTCGGCGCAGGTACTTGAGCACCGCGCCCGCGAAGTCGCCCATGTCGAGCAGGGCGTCCTCGGGCAGCCCGTAGAGGGCCGTCACGGTCTTCTCGGACGTGGAACCGGTGCAGCCGGCGACGTGCCGGTAGCCCGCCGCGCGGGCGACGTCGATGCCGCGCCGGATGCTGTCGATCCAGGCCGAGCACGAGTACGGCACGACCACGCCGGTGGTGCCCAAAATGGACAGTCCGCCGAGGATGCCGAGCCGGGGATTCCAGGTCTTGCGGGCCAGTTCTTCGCCGTTGTCGACCGAGATCTCCACGATCACATCGCCGGTCCCGTTGTGCGAAGCGGCCACGGCGGCCACGTGCTCGCGGATCAGCTGGCGGGGAACGGGATTGATCGCGGGCTCGCCGACAGCCAGCGGCAACCCCGCCTTGGTGACCGTTCCCACCCCGGGGCCCGCGCGGAAGGCCACGCCCGTCCCCGGTTCGCCGTGTCGGACCGTGGCGCGGATGAGCGCGCCGTGCGTGACGTCCGGGTCGTCGCCCGCGTCCTTGACCACACCGGCCATGGCGGACTCGGCGTCCAGCGACTCGACCGCCAGCGCGAACGCGGGCGTCTGTCCTTTGGGGAGGGTGATGCCGACCGGATCGGGGAACTCGCCGGTGAGCAGCGCGGTGTAGGCGGCCGTGGTCGCCGCGGTCGCGCACGCCCCGGTCGTCCAGCCATAGCGCAGCCCTTCCGGCGTGCGTCGTTCTCCGGTCATGGCACCAGCGTGAACGATGGCCGCCGCCACACGGCAGCGGGGGTGCGGTCGTGAAGGTGCTGGTGCTCGGCGGGACCGGTGAAGCGCGGGAGTTGGCCGCCGCTCTGCACGAGCGGGACATCCAGGTGATCTCGTCGCTGGCGGGCCGCGTGCGCGATCCGAGGCTGCCGGTCGGCGAGGTGCGGATCGGGGGATTCGGCGGGCCAGCGCGGCTCGCCGAGTGGCTGGCGGACGAGGGGATCGACGCGGTGGTCGACGCCACGCACCCGTTCGCCGAGCGGATCAGCTTCTCGGCTGCCGATGCGGCGCGGGCGGCGGGCGTGCCGTCGATCATGCTGCGCAGGCCGGGGTGGGCGTCCCGGCCGGGGTGGCACTGGGTGTCGGATCTGGCCGAGGCCGCCGTTCGGATCGAGTCGCTGGGGAAGCGGGTCTTCCTGACCACCGGGCGGCAGGGGCTGGCCGCGTTCGCCGAGTCGCCGCTGTGGTTCCTGGTGCGGTGCGTCGACCCGCCGGACCCGCCGATGCCCGCGCGGACCCACCTGGTGCTCGACCGGGGACCGTATTCGGTGGATGGCGAGCTGGCGCTGATGCGTGCGCACCGGGTGGATGTGCTGGTCACCAAGGACAGCGGCGGTCCGCTGACGGTCGCCAAGCTCGACGCTGCCGAGCGGCTGGGGCTACCGGTGGTGGTCGTTCGCAGGCCGGACATTCCGGACATTTCGGTCGTGGAGACAGCGAGCCATGTTCTCGGCTGGCTGACGCGAGCCGTACCCCCGTCGACGCCGACCCCCGACGGTTAGCCTGGCCGGACAGGACCTGACGGAAGGGGGAACGGGCATGATCGCGGCCGAGACCGCCGCCCGGCTGGCGCGCTGCGCCGCGGCCATGGAGGTCGCCGACCCGCCGCGCGCGGGCACCATCGCCTTCCACGGCGACGTGCCTGACGGCGATCTGGGTGACCTGGTCGTCGCCGCTCCCCGCGGTGACACCGTCGAGGCCGTCACCGTCGCGGCGATGCGGTTGTCGGTCGCCGACGCGATCCCGGTCCTGACCCGGGCCCGCCGCGACCCGGCCGCCCACCCCGCCGCCGCGTTCTGGGGCGCGGTCGTCCTCGTCGCACTGCAACTGGTCGCGCGCGGCCGGATCGTGCCCGGGGTGTCACCGGGCGGATTCGACGCCTGGCGGGCCGGACCGCTCGACGCGGCCGACGCCGAACGGCTGCGCGAACTCGCCGCCGCGATGCCCGCCGAGGCGCGCGCGATCCCGCTGCCCGACCGCGACCCCCTCGAACTGCCCGACGCGCACACTCTCGTCCGCGCCTTCGTGGACGCCGTGGCCGACGGGATGCCCCGCACCGCCGCCGCGCCGCTCGCGACCGGGAGCCCGCTGTTCGCCTCCCGCGCGCCGAACCGGGTGCCGCACCTGCGGGCGTGGTCCGACGAGCTGTCCGCGGGCATCGACGCGGGCGTGCGGGTCTCGCTGCGGCTCGAAGTCGCGGGCGGCTACGCCGAGGGCGCCTTCCACGCCGTCGTCCAGGCGCACTCGCTCGCCGACCCGGCCGTGGTGGTCGACGGGGGGGAGCTGTGGGAGCGCACCGACCACGGCCTCGGCGCGAGTGCCCGCGTCGAGCTGACCCGCGCCCTGCGCCGCGCCGCCCGCACCTGGCCGGTGCTGGACCGGCTGCTGTTCCAGGGTGTTCCCGACCGGCTGGTCCTCGAGGACGCCGAGGTCAACGACCTGTTCGGCCAGGCTCCCCGGCTCGCGGCCGCCGGGGTCGATGTGCACTGGCCGCGCGATCTGCTCGGCACGCTCACCGCGCGGGCGGTGGTCGGGCGGTCCGACTCGCCGCCGTCCGATATGCGCTCGGTGCTCGGTGGCGACGGCCTGCTGTCGTTCGACTGGCAGCTCGCGCTCGGCGACCAGCCGCTGACCCGCGCCGAACTCGACCGGCTCGCCGAGGCGCACCGGCCGGTGGTGCGGCTGCGCGACCAGTGGGTGCTGGTCGACCCGGACCTGGCCCGCAAGGCGCGCGACCGCGAACTCAAGCCGATCACGCCGCTGGAAGCCCTTGGGGTGGCGCTCACCGGGTCGACCGAGGTCGACGGGCGCGCCGTCGAGGTCGTCGCCGATGACTGGCTGGAGGCGCTGCGGGCTCGCATCGCCGATCCCGATGGCGGCGCGGAGCCGGTCGAGCAGCCTGCCGCGCTCGCCGCGACCCTGCGCGATTACCAGCTTCGCGGCCTGCGCTGGCTTGCGCGGATGACGTCGTTGGGCCTCGGCGGGTGCCTCGCCGATGACATGGGTTTGGGCAAGACAGTCACGTTGATCGCCCTGCACTTGCATCGACAGGCCGATGTGGACACTGCTGGCCCGACGCTCGTCGTGTGCCCCGCTTCGCTTCTGGGAAACTGGGAACGGGAGATCCGGCGGTTCGCGCCGGGTACCGCCGTCCGCCGATTCCACGGTGCCGCCCGTTCCCTTGACGGCGCCACGGATGGCTTTGTCCTCACCACCTACGGCACGATGCGGCTCGACGCGGAACGGCTCGGCGGGCACCGCTGGGGTCTGCTCGTCGCCGATGAGGCGCAGCACGTGAAAAACCCGTCTTCTGGGACGGCGAAGGCATTGCGGGCCATCCCGGCGGGCGCCCGCGTCGCTCTCACCGGTACTCCTGTCGAGAACAATCTGTCCGAGCTGTGGGCGGTTCTCGACTGGACCACTCCCGGACTGCTCGGCACACTCGGGCATTTCCGCACCCGCTGGGCCAAGCCGATCGAAGCCGACCACGACGACGCCACCGCCGACCGCCTGGCGCGGCTCGTGCGGCCGTTCCTGTTGCGGCGCCGCAAATCCGACCCCGGCATCGCCCCGGAACTGCCGCCCAAGACCGAAACCGACCAGCCCGTGTCGCTCACCCACGAGCAGGCCGCGCTCTACACGGCCGTCGTGCGCGAGACCATGACCGCCATCCGCGAGGCCGACGGCATGGCACGCCGCGGCCTGATCATGAAGCTGCTGACCGCCCTCAAGCAGATCTGCAACCATCCCGCGCAGTATCTGAAGGAACCCAAAGCCCGGCTCACCGGCCGCTCCGGCAAACTGGAACTGCTGGACGAGTTGCTGGACACCATCCTGGCCGAAGACGGCGCTGTCCTGGTCTTCACCCAGTACGTCACGATGGCCCGGCTTCTGGAGCGGCACCTGCGCGACCGCGGTGTCCCGACCGGGTTCCTGCACGGCGCGACTCCCGTGCCGCGCCGCGAGAGCTTGGTGAAAGAGTTCGGAGAAGGCGCTTTCCCTGTGTTCCTCCTGTCGGTGAAGGCCGCGGGAACCGGCCTGAACCTCACCCGCGCCGACCACGTGGTCCACTACGACCGCTGGTGGAACCCGGCCGTCGAGGACCAGGCCACCGACCGCGCCTACCGGATCGGCCAGACCCGGCCGGTCCAGGTGCACCGCCTCATCGCCGAAGGCACGGTGGAGGACCGCATCGCCGAAATGCTGCGGTCCAAACGCGACCTGGCCGACGCCATCCTCACCGCGGGCGAAGCCGCCCTGACCGAGTTGACCGACGCCGAACTGGCCGACCTGGTGGAACTGCGAGGCACCCGATGACCGCGCGCGGCTTCCCCGCCTTCCCACCGTCTCGCGGCCCCGGCTCGTTCGCGAAGTCCTGGTGGGGCCGCGCCTGGGTCAAGGCGGTCGAGGACACGGCGCTGGACGAAGGCCAACTCCGCCAAGGCCGCAAGTACGCCCGCACCGGTTACGTGGGCGCGATCACCGTCAGCCCCGGCCTGTTGTCGGCCACGGTCCGCGACTACGAAGACGACACCAGCTACCAGACGTTGGTGCGCCTGGAACCGTTGTCCGACACGGAATGGACCCGATTCCTGGGCCAGGTGGGCGCCCAGGCGGGCCACATCGCCGCGCTTCTCGACGGCGACATGCCAGCGGACCTGGTGGACGCCGCCGCCGACGCGGGCGTCCGCCTGCTGCCCGAAATCGGCGACCTGGACCCGGAATGTCCTTGCCCTGGCTGGGAACTGCCGTGCAGGCACGCCGCGGCTCTGTCGTACCAGGCGGCTTGGCTGCTGGACGCCGACCCGTTCATCCTCCTGCTGCTGCGCGGCAAAGGCCAACAGGAACTCTTGGCCGCTCTCCACGGCCTGTCGTCCCCCGACACCCCAGGCACCCCGGCCGCGGCCGCCTTCGCCCAGCCCCCACACCCGCTCCCCGCCCCGCCCCCGTCCGTCCCCGCCGCCGAGGGCGCAGACCCGCTTCCCGGGTCCCCGGACCCGATCGGCGTGGCGCTGTCGGTCCCCGCCGCGGAGGGAATCGACCCAGCCGCCCTGGAACTCCTCGCCACCGACGCCGCGACCCGCGCCCGCCAGTGGTTGACCGGCGACATCACCGACCTCCCACGCTGGCCGGACACCGTCCGCTACGCCGCCACCTACCCCGCGACAACCGACCGCCTTCGCCAACGCCACCCCACCCTCGACCGCGCCGTCGCCGCCTGGCACACCGGCGGCTGGGCCGCCCTGGAAGTCCTCGAAACCCCCTGGACCCCGCCCCGAGCCGACCTGGCCCGAGCCCACGACGCCTTGACCAATTCCTGGGAGGACGCCCCGCCAGAGATCACCACCTGGCGAAACCACTGGACAATCGGTGAAGTCCAACTCCGCTACGGCAAAGACGGCCGCTGGTACCCCTACCGCACCTCCTCCGGCGAATGGTGGCCCGCGGGCCCACCACAACGGGATATCGCCTCGGCCCTGCTGTCGGTGCTGAGCTAACCCGGCAGTTCTACGCTCTGCGCCCGTCTGTCGCACGGGGCGCCTCTCGCTCCGGCTGACACCACTGGCCGGATCTCATCGCGCCTACGGGTGCGCCGCGGGCGCTGAGCGTGAACTATCTCACGCGCCGTCCTCGACGAGCCCTGATTCCGGAGCGGATCACTCGAAAGTGGCTAGATCGTCAGTGTGAACCGATAAGGTGGCAGTGACTTACAGTGGCCCGTGCGGGTCCGTCGTCCACTTACGAGTGCCCGAGGAGGCCGCGGATCGATGCCCCGCGTACTGCTCGCCCCTTCCTACGGCAATCCCAAGTCGAAAAAGCGCTATCCTTCTCAAGGGTTTGCCAATTTTTCGGGATCGGGTGGCAATCCGGAACGCGACAAAATGACTGAAAGCTCCGTTCACGCCTACAGTCTTGTGAGCGGCGCTTTCGTTCGCGAACCCGCTCCTGACTGGCGCCGAGAGTACATGCTTCCGGTGTGGCGCGGGGTGTCGCGTGGCCAGTTCTGAATGGGACGGAGCAACGCTCCGCGCTTCCTACGGGGATGACTACCGGGAGCGGCGTGACGGATTCGCGTCGGCGGCGTATGACGGCGACTGGAAGACTGTCCTGGAGGAACTTGCCAAGTCTCCAACGCTGATCAACGCCTGGCGTCCGGGCGGTGCCAGTTGGTACACGCCGGTGCATCAGGCGGCCTGGCACGGTGCGGACCCCGAGATCATCCGTACGCTGGTCAGCCATAACCCGTGGCTGACTCTGCGCACAGCCTCGGGCGATCGGCCACTCGATATCGCACTGCGCGGAGGGCACGCGCACCTTGGCGGTCTGCTGATGCCAGTGATCCGCAATCCCGTGCCTACCGACGTGCTGGCCGCCCTCCAGAAGCACTTTCACGACCTTGTCCGCGAGCGCGCGGCCAGCTTGGTCGACAAGCATCAACTGCGGTTGCCCGAACTCGACCCGCTGACCGAACTCGCCGACGGCAGGATGTCGTTTCCGGTGCCTGGGATGTATGGCGGTTTCTACTACGTCCTGCAGGGGCTGGAACTTGAGGTCAAGAGTTGGTCGCGAGTGGTCGGCGGTTCAGGGCAGACTCACCGGATCACGGTTGACGGATACTGGATGACCGAGTCAGGTTATGTTTGACCGACGCACCGATTCGCTTGTGCGGCACCGACTCATCGGCGATTCCCGTGTGCCAGTGCGGCGCCGAGGCCGCGTTCCAGCCACCCGAAGAACGCCGGGTAATCGGCCTTCACGCTGAGCCGCACCAGGCGGCCATCCGGGGCTGTGGTCATCCGGCCGATCTCGTCCAACACCACCCGTTCACGCGCCAGCTCCACGTACGGCAACCGCAGCGCGGCGGCCAGGGCGAGCGCGTCGTGCTGGATCGTGCCGGGGTGGAAACGCTCGAACCACCGGTCCATGTGCGCCGCCAGCAATCTCGCCCACGGCGGCGCCTCCGGATGGGTGAGACGGCGATGCGGCGCGCCGTCGCGGTGGATCTCGATCTTCGGAGTGAACGTCGTGTCCGACAAGACCAGGCTTGGCACCCGGGCCGCGCGCACCAGAGTCGCCGCCGCGGCGGGGTCCACCCGGAAGTTGTGCTCCGCCCGCTTCGGATCGCGGTACCGCAGCGCCCCACCCATCTGAGTCACGGTCAACCGGTTGGCCAGATCCGGCCGCGTCGCAAGCACCTCCGCAAGATTCGACGCGGGCCCGAGCCCCGCCCACCGCACCGGCCCCTCTGCCTCCGCGCACACCTTGGCGACGGCGTCCACGACCCCACCGGGCTGGTCAGGCACCGCGTCGGGAACGAGTCCGTCCACACAGTCGAGCCGGGTGTTGCCCAGATCCGCCCCCGCCACCACCGGCACGTCCGCCCGCCCCACCAGGTCCAGCAGCAACCGCGCGAACCGCGCCCGCCGCCCGCCCAGTTCGTCCACCGTCGTCACCAGCGCCAGCGACGGCTCGGCGGCGGCCAACACCAACGCGACCGCGTCGTCCGGATCACCCCCGGCGTCGGTGTCCACGATCAGCGGCGCACCCGTCCGCGACGGCTCACCCGACTCCATCGGGCACTCACGCCCACGGCACGGTTCGCCACCGCCCATATCGTCCGCCGTCCAGTCTCTGGTGATCACCCAAAGCGTCCCACCACCACCTGCGCTCCTGGCCACCGGCTGGTGGAACAGGCCGAACACCGACCTCGTCGGCTAACCGATCGCCAACAGGGGAGGCTCAGCCCAGATCTACCGATTCGGGTGCCTGCTCCGTGGCGGGGTTCTCGTGCGCGGGCCCGACGACCGCGACCGGGCAGGGGGAGCGGTGCACTACCGCGTGGCTCACTGAACCGGTCACGAGCCTGGTGAGCGCGCCGCGTCCGTGGCTTCCGACGACCAGGAGCCGGGCGTCCGTGGCTTCCTCGAGCAGGGCGTGCGCGGGGCGGTCGGTCTTGTGCAGGGCACGCACCGGCACGGTCGGGTAGTCGTCGCTCCAGCGTCGGAGCTGGTCGTTCACCAGGAGTTCCGCCGCGTCGATCGGCCGGTTGTCGCCCTCGGCGCGGAACAGGGCCGAGAGGACCGCGTCGATCGGGCGGTCGGACCACGCGTGCACCGCCACCAGTTCGGCGCCGTGGCGGGCCGCGTGGTCCAAGGCGAAGCCCAGCGCGCGCTCACTTGTGGGTGACCCGTCCACACCGACCACCACCGGCCCCGTGGCATGGGACGCGCCGCGGACCACCACGGTCGGGGTGTCGGGCGACCGGACCAGCGTGGTGGCGGTGGACCCCAGCAGCGCCCCGGCGGCTCCGCTGGCGCCAGAGGAGCCCAGCACGAGCAGCGTGGCGGCGGTGTCGTCGACGAGCGCGGCCAGCAGGCGCACCGGCGGCCCGTCCAGCAGCACCGGCACAACCTCAAGCCCCGGGTGCGCGTCCCGGGTCTCGTCGGCGGCCTCGGTCAGCTCGGTGTTCGCGGCGTTGCGAAGCAGGTCCTGGTCGAAGGCGAAATCGTGGGTGACGGTCATCGGGAACCCGGTGACCGGCCACTGCGGTTCCACGACCCGCGCGACCACCAGCGGGCGGGCGCGGTTCCCGGCCTCCGCCGCTGCCCAGGCCACGGCGTCGCGCGAGCCCGTCGAACCGTCGTAGCCGACGACGACGGCTCCGGTGGTCAAGGCGGTCATCGCGTTCCTTCCGGTGTGGGTGGGGCCGTGCTGGCGTCGAGCACGTCCAGGACCAGCAGCGGGACGCCTTGCTGGCAGGTCGTCGCCATCTCCGGCCGGGGGCGGCCGCGGACAGTGACCTCGCCTGACTCGGGCAACCGCTCCCGCGCGCCCAGCAGCAGATACGTCTGGCCGCCATCGGTCAGGAGCAGGCACCCCGGCTCGATCCCGTGGCTCACCCGTCCGCGCAGCGTGAGCACGTCCGCGGCGGTCTCCGACGTCGCCGGGACCGTGCTGCTCGGGCTCGGGGGCGCGCTCGGGGGATCGTCGGACATCCCGCACGCGGACAGCACGAGAACGCAGAGCATGGCCACGGGCAGCGGTCCACCGCCCGGACGCCGAAAGCCGTCGCGCTCTGCCACGAGCAAGGAGTACCCCAGCGCGTGACAGTGACTCCACGGAGAAGATCACATCCGCGCAACAGTCGCGAGGGCGGCTCTCGTCGGCGAACTCGTTCGACTATCCCCAGTTGGAGAGGGAGAAGGTCATGGTTCCCGGCCTAGGAGATGATGTTGTCCGCTCGCCGTTGCCCACCCCTGGTGGACACCGCGACAGTCCGCCGGTTGCTCGCCGCGCGGTTTCCGGCGTGGGCCGGTTTGCCGGTTTCGCCCGTGCCTTCCGGTGGCTGCCCGGCGTGAGCCTGGCCGACGGCGAGGTGCGCGACCCGCGGGACACGGCCGTCGCGGTCGATGACGCCGCGTGGGCCCGCGGGCGCGGCTGGGCGCTGTCCTTCGCGACGATCGCCCTGTCCGCCAACTGCTCACCACGCGCAGGGTGCATGAATACCGGGGGAACCGAGGGATAGGGCGCCGAACCGCAGGGTAGCCCTGGGGTTGTCCGCTTGGTCTGCCCGAGGAGTCCCAGTGGCGCTCACCCAGTCAGCGACGCCGGTCCCGACTCGTCCGTACCCGGTACGGCGTGCCCCGCGCGGGTCGGCGTTGCTGGCGCTGATCCGCACGACCGATCACAAGCAGATCGGAATCCTGTACCTGACCACGTCGTTCGCGTTCTTCCTCGCGGGCGGCCTGATGGCCCTGCTGATGCGCGCGGAGCTTGGCGTGCCCGGGCTCCAGTTCCTCTCGCTGGAGCAGTACAACCAGCTGTTCACCATGCACGGCACGGTGATGATGCTGCTCTACGCCACCCCGAACGTGTTCGGGTTCGCCAACTACGTGCTGCCCCTGCAAATCGGGTCACCGGACGTGGCGTTTCCCCGGCTCAACGCGATGTCCTACTGGCTGTACCTGTTCGGGGGAATCATCACCATGGCGGGGTTCGTCACGCCCGGCGGCGCGGCCGATTTCGGCTGGTTCGCCTACACACCGCTGTCCACCAGTGCCCACTCACCCGGACCGGGGGGAAACCTGTGGGCGGTGGGGCTCATCATCGGGGGCTTGGCGACGATCCTCGGGGCGGTCAACATGCTCACCACGATCGTGTGCCTGCGTGCCCCGGGGATGACGATGTGGCGGATGCCGATCTTCACCTGGAACATCCTGTTCACCAGCGTCCTAGTGCTGCTGGCGTTCCCGATTCTGACCGCGGCCCTGTTCGGCCTGCTCGCCGACCGGCTGATCGGCGCGCACGTGTTCGACGCCTCCGGCGCGGGGGCCATCATGTGGCAGCACATGTTCTGGTTCTTCGGCCACCCCGAGGTCTACATCGTGGCGCTGCCGTACTTCGGGATCGTCAGCGAGATCATCCCGGTGTTCAGCCGGAAACCGTTGTTCGGCTACAAAGCGCTGGTCTTCGCCACGATCGGGATCATGGCGCTGTCGATGACGGTCTGGGCGCACCACATGTTCGCGACCGGCGCGGTCCTGCTGCCGTTCTTCGCCTTCCTGTCGTTCATGATCGCCGTCCCGACCGGCATCAAGTTCTTCAACTGGATCGGCACGATGTGGCGCGGGCAGCTCACCTTCGAGACACCCATGCTGTTCACCCTCGGATTCCTCGTCACCTTCCTGCTCGGCGGGCTCACCGGCGTGCTGCTGGCCGCGCCCGCGATCGACTTCCACGTGCACGACACCTATTTCATCGTCGCGCACTTCCACTACGTCCTGTTCGGCACGATCGTGTTCGCCACCTTCGCGGGGATCTACTTCTGGTTCCCCAAGATGACCGGCCGCTTCCTCGACGAGGGACTGGGAAAACTTCATTTCTGGACCACATTCATCGGATTTCACCTCACTTTTCTCGTGCAGCACTGGCTCGGCAACGCGGGAATGCCCCGCCGCTACGCCGACTACCTCCCCGGCGACCAGTTCGCCCTGATGCACGCCGTCTCCACGATCGGCGCCTTCGTCCTCGGCGCGTCGGTGCTGCCGTTCATCTGGAACGTCATCCACAGCTACCGCTTCGGCGAGCCGGTCGACGCCGACGACCCCTGGGGCTACGGCAACTCCCTCGAATGGGCGACCAGCAGCCCGCCCCCTCGGCACAACTTCACCGAACTTCCCAAGATCCGCTCTGAGCGCCCAGCCTTCGAACTCCACTACCCGCACATGGTCGACCGCTTCCGGGAAGAGGCAGTCGTCGGCGGCCGTCGCCCCGCCGCGCCTTCGGAAGTCCTCGCAGCGGGAACCCAGCCGGACGACCAGGGCGACCAGGACGACCAGGACGATCCACGAGCCAAGTGACCGCTCAGGGCGCGGGTTCGGTTCCCGAGGTGACCCGGTAGTAGGTGTCGCCGTGGCGGAGGAGGACCGCGCCGTCGTCGGTGCCGGGTTTGGCGACGGCTTGCCAGCCCGCGCGGCCGGTGCCCCAGACGGTGCCCGAGGTGATGATGTCTCGTCGGGGCAGGCCGGTGGCGCCGCCGCCGACGACGGTGCCTGCCGGGTCGACGACGAGGACGCAGGCGGCCTGTTCGCCGTTGATCATGGCCCAGCCGCTGATGTCGGTGTCGCCGGTGACGCCGCCGGGGGTCTCGATGTGGCCGACGGTGGTGGTTCCCGCGCCGGGACCGGGGAGGTCGCGGACCGTGGCGAGGTCGATGTGGTGGCCGAGTTCGGGGCCGCCGCAGCCGAGGGTGAAGTCGTCGGTGAAGGGGTAGACGCGCAGGGTTCGCAGGATGCCGATGTGGCCGGGGTAGGCGTAGTTCCTGCTGATCATGTGGGGGGCGTCCAGGCGCATGGCGACGGCGAGGGTGGGAGTGAAGGGGTACTGGCGGCGGGTTTCGGCGGCGTTGCCGGTGCCGATGCCGTAGCTGGCCAGGGCGACGGCGAGGGTGATGGGGACGGCGTGGGCGCGGACGGTTCGGGGGCCGCGGCTGAGGGCGAGGACGAGGACGGCGGCGGTGAACAGCAGGGACAGGGCGGCGTAGCGGGGCGCGAGTCCTTCAGCCGTGCCGTAGCCGCCGCGGCTGACGCCGATCATGGCGGCGGCGATGGCGGTGTGCGCGGCCAGGCCTGCCCAGCCTGCGTCGTGCGGGCGGGTGGGTTCGGCGGGGCGGAGCCGTTCTGCGGCGAGGGTGGTGGCGATGGCGGCGAGGATGGCGGCGGTCAGGGCGCCGGCGAGGATCGCGAGGTCAGGTGAGGCGCTGGACCAGATTTTGCCGAGGGTTGCCAGGGTGGTGGCCAGCAGGGTGTCCGCGCCGATGACGTCAGGTCTCTTGGGGCCGGTGCCGCCGGGAGCGAGCAGCCAGAGCGTGGCGGTGACGGCGCCCGCGATCGCGGGGACGAGCAGGCGCCACCGGGAGTCGCGGCGGAGCCAGGCGACGAGGACGAGGGCGGCCCAGACGGGCAGCCCGGTTCCGTGGCCGAGGCAGGCCAGCGCCCCGAAGACGGTGGCGGGGAGAGTTCTGCCGTGGTGGGCGAAGGCGATGGCGATCACGGCGGGGGTGAGGCCGAGCAGCCACCACGCGCCCATCATGCCGATGCCGAAGTAGGTGATCGCGGCGGAGGAGAACACCAGGGCGGACAGCCCGGCCAGGACCGCGACCCTGGTGCGGCCGGTGAAGCGGGTGCGGAGCATGGCGGCCATCGCGGCGAGGGCGGCCAGGGACAGCAGCACGGTGAACACCCCGAGGGCCTGGTTCGAGCCCGCGAAGAGCCTCGCGTCCAACCAGTAGACGATGCTGACCAACTCCATGGGCTGGCCCTGCATGAGCGTGGTGGTCTTGGAGATGTCGAAGGCCCCGTCCGGGCGCGTGGTCATCCCCAGCACAAGCCAGAAGTCGTTGAAGTTCAACCGCGGCGCCCGAAACACCTCGGCGAGGGCCAGCAGGACCGGCACACCCCCCACCACCCACAGCGCCCCGAGCACCACCCGTTCCCGCCACGCCGGGGCGGCGATCTCGGTCCTGGCGGTGCGCTGATCGGTCGACATGAGGCCTCCGGGTCCGTCCTGCTGCGTTCTCTGAGAGTCGGCGGACACCCTCGCCCCGCACAGACAGGGAATCGACACCACGACCACGAACGTGACAACCTCGCACCACTGTGCGAGGAAGAACATGTCCACCCAACTCACCACGACCCCGGCACAGGTTCTCAACACTCAGAGATCGTCACCCGGTCACTGACGGACCTGGCTCGCGGCGTTTCTGGCCGTGCGACCTGGGTGGGTATCACGTTGGCCGGCGGTCCCGAGTCATACGGAACGTGAAGTAGTCGACCCTCCAGTCGTCCTTCTCCAAGTGTTCTTGAGCGATGATCTCTGTCCTGAAATCCGCCTGGTCGGCCAGGTGCGTCAGGTAGGGCAGGTCGCCGGAGGTGCCGAAGAAGATCAGCATTCTGCCAGTCGGGGTGAGGTGCCGCTTCGCGGCGGCGAAGAACTCGGTCATCGCGCGGTAGTTCTCGTCTGTCATGGCGACCTCGAACTGGTCCCGAGGGGCGAACCACCGGAATGGAGGGTCGAAGACAATCAGGTCGAATCTGCCGTCGACATCGCTGAACACGTCGCTGTGGCGGACCTCGATCCGATCCGCGACACCATTGCGCTCGGCATTTCGCCGGGCCGCCTCGACCGCGTGCGGGTTGATGTCGACCGCCAGGACGTCGGCGGCTTGCGAGGCCGCCAGGATGGCGTTGACACCGCTTCCGGTCCCCATGTCGAGAACGCGGTCGCTTTCGCGGACCTCGGCCAGGACAGCCTCGCCGAGAAGATGGGACACGCGCGTGATCGGCATGATCTCGGGCGGGATTGCCAATGTCCTGCCCAGGTAGGTGACCGTTTGGTCAGAACGGGCTTCCGCCTTCCCGGTGTTGTAGGCGCTCTCATGCCATTGGCGGATGCGCTTGGCATGGTCCTCGGTGATCATCGGGGTGTAGCTGGCAGCGTCGGCTGGACGCTTCGGCGGTGGGCCAGTCTCGGTCATGTCGGCACCTTATGCAGCCGATCAGATTGTCGCTGGCGGTGGCTGGTTCTGCCGGGGCGATGGCGCGTCAGGTGAAGTCGACCGGGGTTGCGGCGTTCATCAGGCCGATCATGCCGGAGACCAGGCGCATCTGGTCGACGGTGCGGATGTCGGCTTCGACCAGGCGGGGGGAGCAGACCAGGATGGCCACCGCCTGGGCCCGGGAGAGAGCGACGTTCAGGCGGTTGCGGGACAGGAGGAAGTCCAGGCCGCGGGGGAGGTCCACCGCTGACGACGAGGTCATGGTCGTGATCACGACGGGGGCTTCCTGGCCTTGGAAGCGGTCCACGGTGCCGACTCGGACGCCGGGGAAGCCCGCACGTTCCAGTTCCCCTGCCACTGTGCGGGTTTGGAGGTTGTACGGGGCCACGACGAGGATGTCCTCGTCGCCTAGGGGGCGGGTGGTTCCCTGGTCGGTCCAGGTTCGGTTGTGCAGGGCCGCCACGATCTTGGTCACGGCGGCGGCTTCTTCCACTGACCGGGTGGTGTTGGCGTGGTGGTTGACTTCGGCCAGGTAGAGGCCGGAGGGGACGCCTTCGATGCGGCGGTCGGCGGTGCTGGGGTGGGCATGGAGCAGGCCCGCGTAGGACAGGTGGGACACGGGGGCGCAGACGGCCGGGTGCATTCTTCGGGTTTGGTCGAGGAAGTAACCCAGGTTCGCGGGAATGACATCGGCGTCGCCGACCAGGTGGCCGAGTGCCGATGAGTCGCTGCCGGGCGGGTGGGTGCCCTGCACGACCTGCGGGAGTTGTTGGGGATCGCCGAGCAGGACAAGGTTTTTGGCCGCGGTGGACACCGCGAGGGCGTCGGCCAGGGCGAACTGGCCTGCCTCGTCGATGACGAGGACGTCGAACGGGTGGGCGCGCACCGAGTTGTTGGCGAAAGTCCACGCTGTGCCGCCGACGAGGTGGCCGGTGTCGTGTTCGGTCCGCCATTTGGCCAACTGTGGGTAGGACTTGGGCTGGTCCCAGGCGCTGTCGGGGTCGGGGACCTTGGCCTGCTTGGCGCAGGGGAGGTCCGGCGCCGCGGACAGGGCCGCGGTCAGGACGTTCTCCACGGCCTTGTGGCTGGTGGAGGTGACGGCGACGGTTCTGCCCGCGCGCACCAAGTGGGCGATCAGCTTTCCGGCCAGGTAGGTCTTGCCCGCGCCCGGCGGGCCTTGCACGGCCAACGTCGAGCCGTCGAGCGCGTCGACGGCCTTGATCACGGTGTGCACCAGGTCGTCGGTCGCCGGGGGGAGTGGTTTCCCGCCGCGGAGCCGGGGTGGTGAGCCGCGGAGCAGGTCGATCCCCGGGTGTTCGGGGAGAGCGGGGAGTCCGTCCACAACGGACTGGGCGAGGTCGGCGATGGCCTCGTCCTTGGGCGTGGGCCGCACCGGCTCACCGGGGAGGACCGCCAGCGGGCGGTCGTCGGTGATCTCGTCGGGTTTGCAGCTTTCCTCGACGGTCAGGCGGTCGGTCGACGCGGAAGTGACCACGGCGTTGCGGTGAGTGCCCGCATAGCGGAGCCGCACCTGGTCGCGGGGGGAGAACAGGTGCGGTTGGTCGGCGGCGCAGACGATGTGCACGGTCCGCTTGGCGGTGCGCACGCGACCTGTCGGGGCCACCCAGGGCTCGGCGCGCACCGAAACCGGGACCGCGCAAGCGGTGTCGGCTTCCAAGTCGGTCAGCGGCGCGGAGAGTTGGCGGAAGAAATCCCACCACGCGGGGTTGGTCTCCCGCCGGTGGTAGCCGACCGCGGCCGCGAGCAGCGCGCGGGCCCGCTCGTCTGGACCGAAGTCGGCCGGGTTGTCGGGAAGTCCGTCCAACAGCGGGTCGACCAGCGCGGCCATGCGGGCGGCCCGCTCAGCTCGGCGCTCGGCGGCCAAATCCTCTTCGGTCTGTCTTAACAGGACGTCCATATCGGACTCGTCGGCAGGCTTGGCAGGGTCGATACCCGCTTCGGCGCGGACCTTGTGCAGGTACTCGAACAGGCGGAGCGTGGAAACGCAGTCGTACTCGTTGTAGTCGGCCACTTCCCGCAGCACGGCGGCGGCCTTCTCGGTATCGCCGAGTTGGGTCAGGGTCAGGTAATCCTCGTACGCCTCGATGCTGGACGCGGCGTTCTTGACCTCGCCCGAGCGAGCCGAGGGCATGTAGAGGGGTTCGAGGTCTTTGATGGAATAAGACCGTTGCGACACTCGCAATGCCTTGCGCACCACGGCATAGAGGTCGATCAGCGCGCCCTCGCGCAGCAGGCTGTCGACGGCTTCCTCGCGGGTGCCGTGCACGGCGGCCAGCCGCTTGAGCGCGGTCACCTCGTACGGGGCGTAGTGGTAGATGTGCGAGCCGGGGTGCGCGGCGAGCCGGTCGGTCGCGAAGTCGACGAACCGCTCGAAGGCGTGTTTCTCCTGGGCCCGCGAGTGCGCCCAGAACGGGGTGAAACGCGGCCCGCCGTCAGCGGTGACCGCGCCGAACAGGTACTCGATCCCGCCGCCGTCGAGCGCGTACGGATCGCCTTCCATGTCGAAGAAGACGTCGCCCGGGCTCGGCTGCGGCAGTTCCGCCAGCGCGGTCGGATCGATGATCTCGTAGGCGACCTCGCCGGTGCGGTCCTGCCGGACCTGGATCGCGGCCTGCGCCCGCAGCGCCGCGAACGACCCCTCGGTCATGTCCTTGGGCCGGTCGTCGGGGCCCGCGGCTGCCAGCGCGTCGATGGTTCCCATCCCCGCGTCGACCAGCTTGCGCCGCTGGCCCGAGCGCATACCCGCGACCAGGGACAGGTCCCGGTCGGTCTCCCGCCCGGACGCGCAGTGGGCGGCGAACCCGCAACTCGCGCACGCGGGCCGCGGATCGGCCCACAGCCGGTCGGGAAGCCGCGGCTCCCGCCGCAGGAGCCGCGCGCGCAACCGGTGCAGCAGCGGCAGGAAGTCCGCCACCCGCAGCGTCCGCGTGCTGCCGTCGCCGAGCAGCAGGTGCATGTTCGGCCCCGCGGGCCACCCCGCGCGCCGCAGCGCGTCGGCGTAGGCGGCCACCTGGAGCACCGCGGCGGGGCGGGCGTGCCGGGCGAGTTTGGTGTCGTGGACCTCGTAGCGCCCCTCGGCGTCCCGCAGCAGGAAGTCGGCCCGGCCGCGGAACTCGCCGTCGTCGAAAGCGGCCTGGTAGATCACCGGGGCGCCGGAGGCCAGCGCCTCCTTGGTCGCCGCGACAGCGTCCGCGCCGAGATCGATCTCGATGACCGCGTGCCGCTCCTGCCGCAGCCGGGACAGGGTCGCCTGCTCGTGCGCCCGGCCGTGCTTCACCGCGAGCCGGTCGCCGCCCCGGTCCGGCCGAGGCGCCCCGGGCAATCCGGCGGCGAACGCCTGGTTCAGGACACTGCGGTGCTCACATTCCAGCAGATCGGCGAGATCGGTCGGTGTGAACATCGCCGAGCAGTCTCGCACGCGGTGATCGCCGTCCCGCCCAACCGCACCCCGACACGCCGACGGCGTTCTGTCCACGCTCGGGCCGTGGGGTCGACCTTCGATCAGTCGGCATCCGCCCGGATCGGGTCGCTATCGATTGGAGAGGTTGTGGTCACCGGATTCAGGGTGGATCTCATCTGGAGAACCCTGTCCTGGAGCAGGTGCCCGCCTGCTCGGCGGCGAAGGAGAACGCGTTGACCCGCGACTCCGACCTGCCGGAGTTCCAGGCCCAGCAGGCAGCCCAGGGTCAGGCGCAGGGTCGAGCCCGCCGCGTTGCCCCGGAAGTGCTGTCTCACCGGGCCGCGGATCTGCCGCGGTGCGACGCCCACATACAGCAGACGGCCCCCGTCCAGGGACTCGTGCGGGGCGGAAGTGAAATGCCAGCCGTAGACACCGGGCACGGCGGGCACCGGCGACGGGCGGACATGGACCTCGTCCCGTGTCCAGAGGCGTTCGGGTCGCCGCAACCGCGCGATGATCGTCTGCGCGTCGGGGGTGGTGCCGCTCATCAGGACAGTGTGCTTGCCGAGGATGGCTTGGTCACAACCTGAAAACGGTATGGGTCGCGGCGGGCGATCACCGGATGGAATGCGGGTTCGCCACACTATCGGGTGTACAAGCTCCGAATCTTTGCACTGTGGCTACCGCTGGAACCAGCATCTAAGAACATGATAGTGACAAACGACAGCGCACGCGCTGACTTCGAGAAGCTGCGGAATACCGTCGGGCGGGTCGATCCCCGGGAATTGGACGCGCTGTGGCCGCGTCTCCCGGTTGTCAGGGTGGAGGAGATTCTCGGGCTCTGGCGCGGCACGCCGCTGGAGACCGGGCACAAGCGGCTGGGGTATTTGCGCGAGATTTCCTGGTTCGGGAAGCACTTCGTCGCCCCGATGGACGCGAAGCCGTTGATCTGCCACGCCGCCGATGGGTCGCTGCGGTCGGAGCCCGCGGACGGTGGGGAGGCCAGTCTGTGGATGGCCGAGTACCGCGGTGAGTTGACCGCGACGATGGTGTACGACCGGATGCCGCTGCTGGACCACTTCAAGGCCGCCGGTCCGGACACGTTGCTCGGTGTCATGAACGGCAAGGACACGGACTTCGTGTCCGACGACGGGCACCGTTTGTACTTCATCCTCGACCGGGCCTGAGCCGACCACGCGGCGGGTGGACCCGTCGCGGCGGGCGGGTGGGGGCTCGGGCATTCTGGGGCGCGGTGGAACCGTGGCGGGGCCTGGCGCGTCGCAGGGGTGCCGCGGCGGCGGGTCGAGGAGAGGAAGGCGTCCATGGCGGGACGAGGTTCCGAGCCGACCGAGGAAGACGGGCCGCTGTTTCGCGAGGCCTATCGGCAGGCCGACGCGGTGGACCGGGCCCAGACCCCCGGGGACCGTCGCAAGGCGATGGCCGGGTTCGCCCCGCGGGCGCTGGTGGCGCTGGCCGAGGGGTTCCTGCGGGACGCGCTGAAAACCGGAGCAGTGGTGTTCTCGGTGATCGTCGCGGTGATGGCGGCGACCTCCGGTGACGCGGTGTGGGCGGCGGCGGGGATCGTGTCCGGTGTGGTCGGCGTGGGACTGGTCGCGGTCGCCCTGATCCGGCACTGGTCGTTCGGCAGGCAGTGGGCCGTCATCGCCGTGGTGATCGCCGTTCAGGCGGCGTACATGATTCTGTTCTGGAAGACGCACTGATTGGCGGCGCGATGACAGATGTGACGGTGGAGCTGAGTGACCTGCGGGGGTGGGCCGCGCAGACCGGGCGCGGGTCCGCCGACCTCGGCGCGGCGCACGGGTACGCCAGTTCCCATATCGCTGACGCCGACTTCGGCGCGATCCTGGAGCTGATCACCGGCGACTACGCCGCGCTGCTGCCGAAGATGCACGGCATCCTGGAGAGCGACAGCTCCGGCATGGGCCAGGAGCAGCGGGCGCTCAGCGCGAGCGCGGACGCCTACCAGGATGCCGACCGGCAGGGCCGCGACCGGTTCGTCGAGCTCGGTGGCTCCGGCGCCCTGCACGCCTCCGACGACGGCGTCGCCAACGGCTTCGAGGACGGCGTCACCGCGCAGACGAAGCTGACCACGCCGAGCACGGCCAACATCACGCTGCCCGAGGTGTCCTTCGGGTGGATCCTCGACAAGGTCTGCGAGCTGGTCATCTGGGTCGGTGGCCCGGACCCGCGCGAGTACGTCACCAAGTGGATCGCAGGCGACGTCAACAAGGCGACCATGCAGGCGATCGCGTGGGAGTGCGTCGCCGCCTGCGTCGAGGCGGTCGAGGCGAACCTCAAGTCGGGCAGCGCGGCGATCGCCCGGACCTGGATGGGCCCGGCGTCGGCCGCGTCGGCGACGCAGATGGGCAAGTGGAGCGCCTGCCTGGTCGACCAGGCCGCCAAGATGCGCCAGATGTCCGCGCACCTGAAGTCCATGGTCGACCAGGCGGTCAAGATGGCCCAGGTCGTGGTCGACATCATCAAGACCGTGATCGACGTCGTCTCCGCCGGGCTGAGCAACGCGGCGATTCCCCTGTACGGGCAGTGGAAGCTGATCAACTCGGTCAAGCAGGCCATCACGATGATCAATAACGCGCGCAAGGTCATCACCGTGTTCTGGGACGTGCTCAAGCTGGTCGTGGACACGATCAAGATGTGCGCGTCCGCCTTCAACGCCGAGTCGCTGCCGCCCGCCCCGGCCACCGCGCCCGCGCCGACCCCGGCGGGGGTGGGCGGATGATGCCGGGCGCTGAGGACCGCATCCAGGCGGCCATCGCCGAACTCGACGCCGTGATCGGCCGGGCGCAGGAGGACCTGTACCGGTTCCAGCGGGCGAACGAGCCGACCCGGGAGGAACTGCAAGCCCTGCAGGACGCGGCGCGGCGCGGCGAACTCGGCGACGACATGCGGGAACTCGCCCGGCGGGTGGAGAGCGGCCAGGACTCCTGGCGCGCGATCTTCGCGGGCGAGTCGCCCAACGCGAACCTGTTGCGCGGCCACCTCGAACGGATGGCAGAGGAGAACCGGGAGGCGATCTCCACCGCCCTCGCCGAGGACGAGACGTTCGACCCGTTCGCGCCCAGCCCCGACCTCTGAGCCGCCGCTACTCGCAGCCGACGCCGTCTTTGTTGTGGTCGAGGCCGTAGATGTCGCGGCCGATGACGCGGACGGGGCCCGCGACGTAGGCCGGGCCGTTGCCGGTGCCGCCCGCGCAGTCGACGTCGCTGGCGACGGGGACGCAGCCGCTGTAGTTGGGGTCGCACTTGGACTGCGGCGCGGGCTCGGCCGCTGGCGGCGGCGGGGCCTGGGTGGCGGGCTTCGTGGTGGTGGCGGCCTTGCGGGTGGTCGTCTTCGGCGTGGTGGTCAGCGGCGTGGTGGTCAGCGGGACCGCGGGCTCGGGGGCGGCGGGGGCGATCGTTGTGGTGGTCGGGGCCGGGGTGGTGGTCGTGGTGGCCTGAGTCGTGGTGGCCCGGCTGGTCGTGGTCGGCTGGGCGGCGGTGGTCGTGGTGGCGCGGACCTGCGCGGAGGTGGACGAGGGGGACTCGTCGTCGTTGGCGATGGCGGCGACCAGCGCCACGGCGATCACCGCGGCGGCGATCCAGGCGGGACGCGCGGAGCCACGACGGCGCTGCTGGGGAACGGCGGGCATGGGCGTCGCGGCATACGGCTCCCGCGGCGGCACGGGCGGCATGTCGGCCACCGGACCGGCCGGGGGCGGCACGACGCAGGCGCGCTCGGCGTCGCGGGGCAGGCGGAGGACGAGTTCCAGGCCCCTCGGTCCGGACTGGATGGTCGCCGCGCAGCCCGGCCTGCCGCCCGCGTCCGTGACCTGGGCGACGAGGGCGCCGTAGCGCTGCGACATCAGGTGGGTCAACTCGCCGACGCGGCGTCCGTCGAGGCGCACCTCGATGGCGGGCTTGCCGCGGTGCTTCCCTGAGCCCACAACGCACCGGCCCAACTCGACAGCCACCTGCCGCTGCGATCCCGGGGCCACCGGGTAACGGGCCAACACGGACTGATGGTGTTCCTCGCGGGTGACCGCGACGGTCACCTCGGCCGCCAACATGACCAGACCGGCCGACGAGTTCTCCACCATGTCGCACTCCAGACGCTCAACGGGATCTGCCAGTGCATCGGCGAATCGGCGGAGGCGTTACCGGGAGGTGAATCGGGCCGTCCCAGATGGCTGTCCGTTGTGGCTTTACCGCGACCCGGAGCGCTGATAGCGCAGCAGGACGACTCCGCTGCCGAAGGTTCGGGTCTCGATGAGTTCGAGGCTGGTCATGGTGTCCGCGTCGCGGAAGAGGCGGTGGCCGCGGCCGATGAGGACCGGGTGGACATAAAGCCGGTACTCATCGATCAAATCAAGGTCGCGGAACGTGGCGGCGAGGTTGGCGCCGCCCAGCGCGAGGTCGCCGCCGGATCGGGCCCGCAACGCCCGGACCTCCTCGGCGACCACCTCGCGTTTGATGGTCGTGCTCCACTCCGCTTGCCGGAGGGTCCTGGAGAACACGATTTTCGGCGTTTCCCGCCAGATCCTGGCGAACTCGGCCTCGACGTGGCCGGTGGCGGGATCAGCGTCGGCGGTGGGCCAGAAATCGGCCATCAGCTCATAGGTGACGCGACCGTCGAGAAACGCGCTCGCCGTCTTGAGGTATTCGTTGAAATGCCGGTGCAACTCGTCGTCGACCAGGTGCCAGTCGATTTCCCGGTTGGGGCCCTCGAAGAAGCCGTCGGCGGACACCGACATCGCCAAGACGATTTTTCCCATCACGGTCCTCGCTGAGGTCGTCCCGTCAGTGCGGGCGACGTTACTCCTGGTCGGCGGGCCGCTGCCGCGGAATCGTGGCGAACCAGGCCCGGACCTCGGCGCTGAGCCGGTCGCGGACGCCTTCGGCGGGGTCGTAGTAGGCCGCGTAGGCCTCGGCGAACCATTCCCTGGGGGTCGAGAACTGGTAGTTGGACAACGCGTGCTGTCTGCGCTGAGCGGTGGAGTAGCTGACCCAGGTGTCGTAGTGGTCGACGTGGAAGGTGCGGCCGTCGACGTCCAGGATGGGGGCGCCGCCGTCGTCCAGGGTCCAGGGTTGGGCCAGGGCCAGCCGCACGAAGCGGAGCACCAGGGCGCTGCGCTCGGCGTGGGCCGCGGCGTCCAGGTGCGGCTGGTAGCGGGCGAGGAAGCGGTGCAGCCTGCTCTCGTTGCCCGCGGCGTTCTCCCGCGCGGACCGGGGGCGCAGCAGCCCGGACAGCGTTGTGACCGCTTGCCGGTGGCCCGCCGGGTTGACCGTGTGCAGGCCCGCGCGGGTGAGGACGGCTTCGGCGACCTCGTCGAGGTCGAGCCCGTTGTCGTAGGTGCGCCAGCCGCCGAAGCGTTCCTCGCCCGCCAGGTCGCGCTCCCAGGCGACCATCAGGTCCACCGAGTGCCCGACCTCGTGCCGCACGGTCCACTCGACCAGGTTGCCGTGCGCGAGCGCGTCGGAGGTCCCGCCCATCACGTGCCGCTCGCCCCGGCCGATGCCCAGCGCGCGGTCGCCGCCGCGGCTCACGCCTTCGTAGCCGGAAAGCGCGCCCCGGTCCATCTGCCCGCGCTGCCACGCGCTGCTGCGGTTGAGCCGCGCGTAGAGCCACTGCGGCGCGCGGACCCCGCCCGCGAGCACCGGGCGCACGATGGCCACGGTTTGCTGGTCCTCGCGGTACTCGCTGGTGCTGCCGTCCTGGTTGTCGTCCATCTCGATCGCGAGAAGGTGCTCGTTGTCCCTCAGGTCCGACAACGGCAGCTCCCGCAGCGCCGCGTCGATCTGGTCGAGCATCGCGTTGGTGAAGTGCGCCCCGCCGCCCGGCCCCGGCCCGATCCGGATGCCGTAGGTCGCGCTCATCGCCTGTTCACGCGCCACCGCCCCGCGGGGCCGCCCCGGTGTCTCGACCCGCTGCACGGTGGGCCGGTCGGCGAGCATGTCCGTCACGGCGGCGTTGCCCGCGGCCCGCTGCAGCGCCAGGATTCGCGTGGCCGCGGAGTTCTGGTGCTCCCGCGAGGTGCGCTGTTCCTCCCTCGGCTCCTTCGACCGGCCTTCCCGCCTGTGCGCTTTCATGCCCCTCCTTGGCTGGACGATCGCCTTCCAGCCTTGGGCAGGACGAGAACGCCCGGAACGGCCGCCTGGGCATCGGTAGGGCAGACCGGCTGCCCGGTCAGGTCGCCGAGGGTGAGCCAGAACCCTTCGACGTCTACCGGGTCTGCCGCGGCAGGTGGGCCAGGACCAGGCCCACCGACGCGATGATGACGTTCTGCAGCGCGGCTTGCAGCCCGTTCCACTGCTGGGACTGCCACATCAGGAACCACTCGCCGCCGATGACGATGAAGCCCAGGCCGAACAGGGCCAGCATCATGACCCAGCCCGCTGTCGCCCACTGCCGGGCGACGGTGTCCTGGCGGCGGAAGAACTGGACTGTGGCGGTCGCCAGCACGAGGGCGGTGAGCGCCTCCCACACGATGATCCCGATGTACGCGGCGGTGGCCGCCCACGGCGCGGTGATCGCCCGCCACATCGTGTTCGGCGACCCGAACGTGGTGTCCATCGCCAGCACGTGGATGACGAACGCCTCGTTGGTCGGGTAGTCGGTGGTGTTGTTGACGGCGACCAGCAGCAGGTAGATCGCCGTCAACAGGGTCATCAGCGTGACGGCCGTCCGCAGGCCGCCCAGCCGGGAGATCACGCGCATACGGCCACCGTACCGCTACGGGTAGTGCCTCGGGGTGAACACGACCTGGCTGCCGTCCCCGCGCTCCACCGTCCGGGTCTGCGACGAGCCGACCAGCACCAGGCACCGCATGTCCACAGTGGACGGATCAAGGTCGGCGAGGCGCAGGACGCGCACGCTCTCGGTCGGGCCGCCGACGTCGCGGCCGATCACCACGGGGGTGTCCGGGGAGCGGTGGCGCAGCAGCAGGTCGCGGGCCTCGCCGAGCTGCCAGGTGCGGGTCTTCGACGCCGGGTTGTAGATGGCGATCACCAGGTCCGCCGCGGCCACCGCGTCGAGCCGGGCGGTGATGACCTCCCACGGCTTCAGCCGGTCCGACAGCGAGATCACGCAGAAGTCGTGCCCGAGCGGCGCGCCGACGCGGCTGGCGACAGCCTGGGCCGCGGTCAGGCCGGGCAGCACCCGGACGGGCACGTCCTTCCACTGCGGATCGGTCGCCACCTCCAGCACCGCCGCGGCCATCGCGAACACGCCCGGGTCGCCGGAGGAGACCACCGCGACCCGGCGGCCGCGCTTGGCCAGGTCCAGGGCGAACGCGGCGCGCTCGGCCTCCACCTGGTTGTCCGAGGCGTGCCTGCGCTGGCGCGGGTTCGGTGGCACCCGGTCGAGATAAGTCTTGTATCCCACCAAGTCGTCGGCGACCGCGAGGGCTTCCTGCGCCTCCGGGGTCAGCCACGGCCGCCCGGCCGGTCCGGTGCCGACGACCACGACCTCGCCTTCGCCCGGCGTAGCGGATTCTCGCTCCACTGTGGACGCGACGCCGTCGTTGACCGGGCTTGGCAGCAGCGCCAACGAGAAGTACGGCACCGTGGACGGGTCCACTTCGGACAGCGGCAGGCTGCGGCCCTGGTCCCAGGTCGCCCGCTCGACATACAGCGCGCGGTCCAGCTTGCCCGCCGCCGCGAACGCGTCGCGGACCTTGCCGAACGTCCGGCCCAGCTTCAGCACCGCTGCGGAGTCCGTGCTCGCCAGGTGCCGCGCCAGGTCCTCGGCTGGCAGCGTCCCCGGCAGCACGGTCAGCACTTCCTCGCCCTCGACCAGCGGCCTGCCCAGCACCGCCGCCGCGGCGCTGACCGAGGTCACACCGGGGACGACCTCGGTGCGGTACCGGTCGCACAGCCGCTTGTGCATGTGCATGTAGGACCCGTAGAACAGCGGGTCGCCCTCGGCGAGGACCACCACGTCGCGGCCCGCGTCGAGATGCGCGGCCAGCCGCGCGGCGCTGTGCTCGTAGAACTCGGCGATGGCGCCCGCGTAGCCGCCGGGGTGGTCGGTGGTCTCGACGGTCAGCGGGTAGATCAGCTGCTCTTCGATCTGCCCGTCGCGCAGATACGGCGCGGCGACGCCGCGCGCGATGGACCGGCCGTGCCGGGCGCTGTGGTAGGCGATCACGTTGGCGGCGGAGATCAGCCGGGCGGCCTTGACGGTCACCAGGTCGGGGTCGCCGGGGCCGAGGCCGACGCCGTAGAGGGTGCCGGTCATTCTTCCTCGCTCGCGATCGCGTTGACCGCGGCGACGGCCATGGCGCTGCCGCCGCGCCTGCCGCGCACGACCAGGTGCGGGATCGGGAACGCGGCGAGCGCGTCCTTCGACTCGGCCGCGCCGATGAACCCGACCGGCAGGCCGAGCACGGCGGCGGGCTTGGCGGCGCCCGCGTCGATCATGTTCAGCAGCCGGAACAGGGCGGTCGGCGCGTTGCCGATCGCGACGACCGCGCCGTCGAGGCGGTCGCGCCACAGCTCCAGGGCCGCGGCGCTGCGGGTGTCGCCCAGTTCCTCGGCCAGGGCCGGGACGCGCGGGTCGGACAGGGTGCAGATCACCTCGTTGTCGGCGGGGAGCCGCTTGCGGGTGATCCCGGAGGCGACCATGTGCGCGTCGCACAGCACCGGCGCGCCCGCGAGCAGCGCCGCGCGCGCCGCGGCGACGACGTCGGGGGAGTAGGCCACGTCCCGCACCAGGTCGACCATCCCACAGGCGTGGATCATGCGGACCACCACGCGCGCCACGTCCGTGGGCAGCCCCGACAGGTCGGCCTCCGCGCGGATCGTGGCGAACGAGCGGCGGTAGATCTCCGCGCCGTCCCGGATGTAGTCGATCACTGTTGCTCCTGCCTTCTCCCCGCGGCCACCATGGCCGCCTGGTCGCCGGGCGTCGCCCGGCCCCCGACGAGGTAGCCGTCCTCGGTGGCCACCACGTCGAGCACATCTCCCGCAGGCCGCCCGCACCGCCGGGCGCAGCCCGACCAGTGCACCGGCCGCCCCGGCCCCGCGGGCATTCCCAGCGCGGCCGACCGCACGTCGGCCAGCGCCTTCGCGCACCCCGGCCGCCCGGCGCAGGCGGTCACGCCGATGCCCGGCGCGGCCGGGTCGGTCACCAGCCCGGCGGGCAGCGGGCCACGCCCGCGCGCCACCAGGCCGCGCCACGGCGTGAGCACCACGTCGCCGAGCGCGGACGCCTGCTCGCCGGTGAGCCGCCCCAGCGGCGCGACCGCGCCAAGACCCGGTGTGCCGTCGGCGAACTCGACCGGCCCGAGCGGACCGACCGACGGCGGCGCCCCGATGGCCACCCGCTCGTCGCTCGCGCCGAGCGCGGCGGCGATCTTCGCCACATCCGGCCCGAGTTCGGCGATCCGCCACTGCTCGGCGCGCAGTTCCAGGAACGCCGCCGCGGCCGCCAGCATCGCGGGCACGACCTCGCCCGGCCCGAGCCGCACGCCGAAGTCCCGGCCACCCAACAGCAGCGCCACCTGGTCGCCGACCGGCAGCGCCGCCACGTCCGCGCCCAGCCACGCCACATCCCCGCGCCCGTCATCGAGGACGAACAGGAACCGGCCGGGAAGCCCCGCCAGCTCCGGTCTCGCGCACAGCGCCTCGTCCAGCGCCGCCGCCTGCTCCACCGGACCCAGCGGGGAGGCCATGATGTTGCGCACTTTCTCGTGCGTCAGCGACGGCAGCAGCCCGACCTCGGCCAGCCGCGCGGCCAAGTCGACCTCCGCCCCGAGGGCCAGCCCGCGCACTTGCAGGTTGGCCCGGGAGGTCAGTTCCAGCGTGCCGTCGCCCAGGTCGGCGGCCGATTCCGCGACGGCGGCAAGCTGCTCGGCACG
The DNA here is from genome assembly GCF_900101685.1 of Actinokineospora iranica. Taxonomy (GTDB): domain Bacteria; phylum Actinomycetota; class Actinomycetes; order Mycobacteriales; family Pseudonocardiaceae; genus Actinokineospora; species Actinokineospora iranica. Next base: position 212,826 of record NZ_FMZZ01000001.1, on the reverse strand, counting down.
CAGCAGACCACCGGGAACCCGGATGCGCGCCAGCCCGCCGTCGGCCGCCCGGTGCACGTCGAGCGCGCCCGGGCAGGCGTCGGCGCCCGTTCGGCGCTGGGAGGAAGGCACCGCTCGAATATAGGGTGAGCCCGACACAGCGATGGCATGTGGAGGAAGCCGGTGCGATTCCGGCGCGGTCCCGCCACTGTCACCGGGGAGCGAGCCCTGAGATCGGCCACGGCGCGAGCCGGAAGGCCAGGGGGAGCGGCGATCCGGAAGCCAGGACACTCCGGCCGTCGCGACCCACGACCCGGGGCGAGGACCCCAGGAAGGGCCTCATGATCCTGCTCTTGTCGACCTCCGACACCGACCTGCTCTCCGCGCGCGCCAGCGGCGCGGACTACCGGCTGGCCAACCCGGCCCGGCTCCCGCTGGACGAGCTGCCCGCCCTGCTCGACGGCGTGGACGTGGTGATCGTGCGCCTGCTCGGCGGCCGCCGGGCCTGGGAGGACGGCCTGGACGCGCTGCTCGCGGGCCCGCGCCCGGTCGTGGTGCTCGGCGGCGAGCAGGCCCCGGACGCCGAGCTGATGGAGTGCTCGACCGTGCCCGGCGGCGTGGTCGCCGAGGCGCACCGCTACCTGGCGTTCGGCGGCGCGGACAACCTGCGTGAACTTTTTCACTTCCTGTCCGACACGCTGCTGCTGACCGGCGAGGGCTTCGCGCCGCCCGCCGAGCTCGCCCCGTGGGGACACCTGGAGCGCACGCCCAAGCGCACCGAGGGTCCGCGAGTCGGCGTGCTGTACTACCGCGCCCACCATCTCGCCGGGAACACCGCGTTCGTCGAGGCCCTGGCCTCGGCGGTCGAAGACGCGGGCGGCCAGGCCGTCCCGGTGTACTGCGCCTCGCTGCGCACCGCCCCCGCCGAGCTGCTCGACGTCCTGGGCACCCTCGACGCGCTGGTCGTCACCGTGCTCGCCGCGGGCGGCACGCTCCCGGCCGCCGCGGGCGCGGGCGGCGACGACGGCGCGTGGGACGTCGGCGCGCTCGCCGACCTGGACATCCCGATCCTGCAGGGCCTGTGCCTGACCTCCAGCCGCTCGGATTGGGAGGACAGCGACGACGGCCTGTCCCCGCTGGACACCGCGACCCAGGTCGCCGTCCCGGAGTTCGACGGCCGCCTGATCACCGTCCCGTTCTCGTTCAAGGAGCAGGACCGCGACGGCCTGTCGGTCTACGTGCCCGACCCGGAGCGCGCCGCGCGGGTCGCCGGGATCGCGGTCAAACACGCCGCCCTGCGGCATGTGCCGCCCGCCGAGCGCAAGATCGCGCTGATGCTCTCGGCGTACCCGACCAAGCACTCCCGCATCGGCAACGCCGTCGGACTCGACTCCCCGGCCAGCGCCGTGCGGCTGCTGGTCGCGCTGCGCGAGGCGGGCTACGACATCGGCGAGCTGCCCGGAGTGGACGCGGGCGACGGCGACGCGCTGATCCACGCGCTCATCGAGGCGGGCGGGCAGGACCCGAACTGGCTCACCGAGAAGCAGCTTTCCGGCAACCCGGTCCGCATCCCCGCCGCCGAGTACCGCGCCTGGTACGACACGCTGCCCGCCGAGCTGCGCGAGTCCATGGAGCGGCACTGGGGCCCGGCGCCCGGCGAGCTGTTCGTGGACCGGTCGCGGAACCCGGACGGCGAGATCGTGCTGGCGGCCCTGCGCGCGGGCAACGTCGTGCTCATCGTCCAGCCGCCGCGCGGCTTCGGCGAGAACCCGGTCGCGATCTACCACGACCCGGACCTGCCGCCGAGCCACCACTACCTCGCCGCCTACCGCTGGGTCGCGGCGACCTTCGGCGCGCACGCGATGATCCACCTCGGCAAGCACGGCAACCTGGAATGGCTCCCCGGCAAGAACCTGGGGCTGTCCTCGGCCTGCGGGCCCGACGCCGCGCTGGGCGACCTGCCGCTGATCTACCCGTTCCTGGTCAACGACCCGGGCGAGGGCACCCAGGCCAAGCGGCGCGCGCACGCGACCCTGGTCGACCACCTGGTGCCGCCGATGGCCCGCGCGGAGAGCTACGGCGACATCGCCCGCCTGGAGCAGCTGCTGGACGAGCACTCCAACATCGCGGCGATGGACCCGGCGAAGCTGCCCGCGATCCGCGCGCAGATCTGGACGCTGATCCAGGCCGCCAAGCTCGACCACGACCTCGGCCTGGACGACCGCCCGCACGACGCGGAGTTCGACGACTTCCTGCTGCACGTCGACGGCTGGCTGTGCGAGATCAAGGACGTGCAGATCCGCGACGGCCTGCACACCCTGGGCGACCCGCCGGTCGGCGCGGCCAGGGTCAACCTGGTCAACTCGATGCTGCGCGCCCGGCAGATGTGGGGCGGGCAGGCCGCCGCGCTGCCCGGCCTGCGCGAAGCGCTGGGACTGGCGGAAGACGGCTCGGAAAGCCGCACCAAGACCGACGAGATCGACGCGGTGGCCCTCGCCCTGGTCCAGGCCATGGAGGACCACGACTGGCGGCCTGACGACGTTCGGCAGGTCACCCAGGACGTTCTGGGCGCGGAGAATGACGCCGTGGTCGAGGTGCTGACCTTCGCCGCCGTCGAGGTCGTGCCCCGCCTGGCCAAGACCACCGACGAGATCGGCAACATCCTGCACGCCCTCGGCGGCGGCTACGTGCCAGCTGGCCCCAGCGGCTCGCCGCTGCGCGGCCTGGTCAACGTGCTGCCCACCGGCCGCAACTTCTACTCGGTCGACCCGAAGGCCATCCCGAGCAGGCTCGCCTGGGAGACCGGCTCGGCCATGGCCGACTCGCTGGCCGCCCGCTACCGCAAGGACACCGGCGAGTGGCCGCGCTCGGTCGGCCTGTCGGTGTGGGGGACCTCGGCGATGCGCACCGCGGGCGACGACATCGCCGAGGTGCTTGCCCTGCTGGGCGTGCGCCCGGTGTGGGACGAGGCGTCGCGGCGGGTCAGCGGGCTGGACGTGATCCCGCTCGCCGAACTGGGCCGCCCGCGCATCGACGTCACGGTAAGGATTTCCGGCTTCTTCCGGGACGCTTTCCCGCACGTGGTCTACCTTCTCGACGACGCCGTGCGGCTCGTCGCCGGGCTGGAAGAGTCCGAAGAGGACAACTACGTGCGCGCCCATGTCCTGGCCGACAACGACAAGGACGAGCGCCGCGCCACGACCCGCATCTTCGGCTCCAAGCCCGGCGCGTACGGCGCCGGGCTGCTGCCGCTGATCGACAGCCACAACTGGCGCGACGACCGCGACCTCGCCGAGGTCTACGCGGTGTGGGGTGGCTTCGCCTACGGCCGCGACCTCGACGGCGCCGCCGCCCGCGCGGACATGGAGTCGGCGTACCGGCGGATCAACGTCGCCGCGAAGAACGTCGACACCCGCGAGCACGACATCGCCGACTCCGACGACTACTTCCAGTACCACGGGGGGATGGTCGCCACGGTCCGCGCGCTCACCGGCAAGGCGCCCGCCGCCTACATCGGCGACAGCACCCGGCCCGACGCCGTGCGCACGCGCTCGCTGGCCGAGGAGACCAACCGGGTGTTCCGCTCCCGCGTGGTCAACCCGCGCTGGATCGAGGCGATGCGCAGGCACGGCTACAAGGGCGCGTTCGAGCTTGCCGCCACCGTCGACTACCTGTTCGGCTACGACGCCACCACCGGCGTCGTGGCCGACTGGATGTACGACAAGCTCGCCCAGACCTACGCGCTGGACCCGGAGAACCGCAAGTTCCTCACCGAGTCCAACCCGTGGGCCCTGCACGGCATCGCCGAGCGCCTGCTGGAGGCCGCCGAGCGCAAGATGTGGGCTGAGCCCGACCCGGCGACCCTGCGGCGGCTCCAGGAGCTGTACCTGCAGGTGGAGGGCGACATCGAGGCGGGCTCGGAGTAGCGGAAGCTGTGCTGACAAGGCTGTGCAGAAGATCAAGACTGGTGCCCGCGCCCGCGCGGGCACCAGTCTTGATCACATGCTGCCCTCCGGAGTCCTTGTCCCCCTCGTCACCCCGTTCACCCCGGACGACCGCGTCGACCGGGACGCCGTCGCCCGCCTGGCCCACGAGGCGCTGACCGACGGCGCTGCCGGGCTGGTCGCGCTCGGCACCACGGCCGAGGCGGCCACGCTCGACACCGCCGAACGCGCGGCCGTACTCGACGTGTGCCGTTCCGTCGCCCGGGAGCACAACGCGCCACTGGTCGTGGGCGCAGGCTCCAACGACACGGCTGCGACCGCCCGTGCCTTGGCCGCCCTGCCCTCGGATATCGCCGCCGCGCTGGTTGTCGTCCCGCCGTTCACCCGACCGTCGGTTGACGGCGTGGTGGCGCACTTTCGGGCGCTCGGCGCGGCCAGCCCCGTTCCCCTGGTCGTCTACAACGTGCCCTACCGCACCGGCCTCACCCTTGACGCCGGGACGGTGCTGCGCGTCGCCGCCCTGCCCGGGGTCGCCGCCACCAAGCACTCCGTCGGCGCTGTCGACCCGGACACGGTCGCCCTGCTGGCCCGCCGCCCGGCCGGGTTCGGCGTCTACGCCGGCGACGACATCCTCGCCTCGCCGCTGCTGGCCCTCGGCGCGGACGGCGGCATCCTGGCCTCCGCGCACGTCCATACCGGCCGGTTCGCCGATCTCGTCTCCGCGTGGCACAACGGCGAGGTCGACCGGGCCCGCGCCATCGGCCACCGGCTGGCGGCGCTGTCCGCCGCGCTGTTCGCCGAGCCCAACCCGGTCGTGGTCAAGGCCGTGCTGCACGCCCAGAGCCGCATCGGCACCCCCGCCGTCCGGCTGCCGTTGCTCCCCGCGAGCCCGGCCGCCACGGCCACGGCGATGGTCCACGTTGATCGACTCGCCCAGGATTGATCGCTGGTCGTGCGGGGTACCCACCGGTCCGACGCCACACCCACCACGGAGGACCGATGTCCGCAGACGTGATCGAGCTGATCATGGCCGACCACCGCCGCTTCGAGGAGCTGTTCCGCCTGCTTCGGGACCGCACCAGCGACCGCGCCAAGGTGCTCGACGAACTCGCCCACCTGCTCGTCGCGCACGCCGAGGCGGAAGAGGCCGAGGTGTACCCGGCGCTGCGCCGCTACAAGGACATCCCCGACGGCGAGGTCGACCACGGCCGCGAAGAGCACGCCGAGGGGCACCAGGCCCTGCTCGCGCTCATGGAAATCGAGGACACCGAGGCCGACGCGTGGGAGGACGCGCTGGAAGAGCTGGTCACGGCGATCAACCACCACGTCGACGAAGAGGAGCGGACCATCCTCAACGACGCCCGCGAGAACGTCGCCGACAGCAGGCGGGCGGAACTGGGGGAGCGGTTCGTCACCGTCCGCGACGAGCGGATCAAGGCGGGGTGCGGCGAACTGGCGCACGTGCGCGAGGTGGCCGAGCAGACCAAGGACCGGATCGACGACTGAGAGGACGAGACGATGATCCTGCGCAGGCTGGCCCGGCCGATGCTTGCCGCGATCTTCATCAGCGGCGGCGTGAACGCCCTGCGCGCGCCAGAGGCGCACGCCGAGGCGGCGAAACCGTTCCTGCACGACGCCATGGGCAAGGTCGGCGACAAGCTGCCCGAGCAGGTGCCCACCGACCCGACGACCCTGGTCAAGATCGACGGCATGGTGAAGGTGGGCGCGGGCCTCGCGCTCGCGTTCGGGCGGTTCCCGCGCCTGGCCGCGCTGCTGCTGTCCGGGAGCCTGGTGCCGACCACGTTGGCCGCGCACCGGTTCTGGGAGGAGAAGGAGCCAGAGCGGCGGCAGGAGCAGCAGATCCACTTCGTCAAGAACGTCGGCCTGCTCGGCGGGCTGATGCTCGCCGCCGCCGACACCGCGGGCAAGCCCTCGCTCGGCTGGCGGGCCAGGCGGGCGGGCCACGTGCTCGGCGAGCACGCGCACGAGTTCGGCGAATGGGCGCAGGACACCACCCACACCGTGGGGGCCGCGCCGAAGAAGGCCAAGAAGGCGCTGCGAAGCGTGCTGCCCGGCTGATCCGGACGGCGCGACGGAATCTCCGGGGTCAGGATTTCGTCCACTCAGGTGGATAGGTTGGACGAAATCGCTCCCTTGGAGGTTGTCCGTGAGCCGTGCCGAGCAGCCAGTGCCCGCCGAGTCCGCGATCAGGCGCGCCCTGCGCCGGGCCCGCGACGGCGCCGCGCTCGACCAGGTGGAGGCCGAGGTCCTGCTGCACGCGCGGGGCGAGCGGTTGGCCGACCTGTTCGACACCGCGTCCAGGGTCCGCGACGCGGGCTTGGTCGCGGCAGGTCGGCCCGGGGTGATCACCTACTCGCGGAAGGTGTTCATCCCGCTCACCCGGCTGTGCCGTGACCGTTGTCACTACTGCACTTTCGCCACGGTCCCGCACCGGTTGCCCGCGCCGTTCCTGAGCCCGGACGAGGTCCTGGAGATCGCCCGGCAGGGCGCGGCCATGGGGTGCAAGGAGGCGCTGTTCACCCTGGGCGACCGCCCCGAGGACCGGTGGGCGGCCGCCCGGGAGTGGCTGGAGGCCGAGGGCTACCCGGACACGCTGTCCTACGTGCGCGCGATGGCCATCCGGGTGCTGGAGGAGACCGGCCTGCTGCCGCACCTCAACCCGGGTGTGCTGGGGTGGACGGACTTCCAGCGGCTCAAGCCGGTCGCGCCGTCGATGGGCATGATGCTGGAGACCACCGCGGACCGGCTCTGGTCGGAGCCCGGCGGCCCGCACTACGGCTCGCCGGACAAGGAGCCCGCCGTGCGGCTGCGGGTGCTGGAAGACGCTGGCCGCTCGGCCGTCCCGTTCACCACCGGGGTGCTGATCGGCATCGGCGAGACCCTGGCCGAGCGCGTCGAGTCGCTGTTCGCCATCCGCAAGGTCGCCCGGCAGTACGGCGGCGTGCAGGAGGTCATCATCCAGAACTTCCGCGCGAAGCCGGACACCGCCATGCGGGCCATGCCCGACGCCGAGGCCGAGGAACTGGCCGCGACCGTGGCGGTTGCCCGGGTCGTGCTCGGCCCCAAGACCCGCCTGCAAGCCCCGCCGAACCTCATCGGGTCCGAGTTCGGCCTGCTGATTCGCGCGGGCATCGACGACTGGGGCGGGGTGTCGCCGCTGACCCCGGACCATGTGAACCCGGAGCGCCCCTGGCCGCACATCGACCTGCTGGCCGAGGAGACAGCGCGGGCGGGCTTCCGGCTGGCCGAGCGGCTGACGATCTACCCGGAGTACCTGCTGGCGGGCGAGCCGTGGCTGGACCCGAGGCTGAGCGCGCACGTCGCCGCGCTCGCCGATCCGGCGACCGGGCTCGCCAGGGAGGACGCGGTCCTGGTCGGCAGGCCGTGGCAGGAGCCGGAAGTGGCGCTGGTTGAGGCAGGTCGCACCGACCTGCACACCGCGATCGACGCGGAAGGCCGCACGTCCGACCGCCGCGACGACTTCGACTCGGTATATGGCGATTGGGACGAACTGCGCGCACAGGTGGCCAAGGGCACGGGATCGCTGACCGGCGCGGGCGGGGCGCTGCGACCGGAGTTCGCCACCGCTCTTCGCCACGCCGAGCGCGACCCGGCCAGACTGTCCGACGCGGACGCCCTGGTGCTGCTCTCGGCCGGGGCGGGCGCGGAGATCGAAGCCCTGGCCGCGCTGGCCGACGCGATGCGCCGGGACGCGGTGGGCGACGACGTGACCTACGTGGTCACCCGCAACATCAACTTCACCAACGTGTGCTACACCGGGTGCCGGTTCTGCGCCTTCGCCCAGCGGCGCACCGACGCGGACGCCTACACCCTCTCGCTCGACCAGGTCGGCCAGCGGGCCGAGCAGGCGTGGGAGGTCGGCGCGACCGAGGTGTGCATGCAGGGCGGCATCCACCCGGACCTGCCGGGCACCGCGTACTTCGACATCGCAGCCGAGGTCAAGAAACGCGCCCCCGGGCTGCACGTCCACGCGTTCTCGCCGATGGAGGTCGTCAACGGCGCCAGCCGGACCAATCTGTCCATCAAGGACTGGCTGACCCAGGCGCGGGAGTCCGGTGTGGACTCGCTGCCGGGGACCGCGGCGGAAATCCTGGACGACGACGTCCGCTGGGTCTTGACCAAGGGCAAACTTCCCACGGCCACGTGGATCGAGGTGGTGACCACGGCGCACGCGCTGGGCATCCCCACGACCTCGACCATGATGTACGGGCACGTGGACACCCCCGCGCACTGGGTGGCGCACCTCAAGCTGATCGGCGAGATCCAGGACCGCACCGGCGGCTTCACCGAGTTCGTGCTGCTTCCCTTCGTGCACACCAACGCCCCGCTCTACCTGGCGGGCATCGCCCGCCCCGGCCCGACCCGGCTGGAGAACCGCGCGGTGCACGCGCTGGCCCGGATCCTGCTGCACGGCCGCATCCCCAATATCCAGACGAGCTGGGTGAAGCTTGGCGACGACGGCGTCGTGGACGTGCTGCGCGGCGGGGTGAACGACCTCGGCGGCACCCTGATGGAGGAGACCATCAGCCGCATGGCGGGCAGCGACAACGGCAGCTACAAGACCGTCGCCGACCTGGAGGCCCTGGCCACCGCCGCCGGACGCCCGGCCCGGCAGCGGACGACGACCTACGGCGAGGTCCCGCGGGAGCGGCTGGCCACGGCGCGCGAGAACGACGGGGTGTGGAAGCCGAACCTGCTGCCGCTGCTGGGCACCTGACGCCCAGCCGCGCGGGCCGACGCCGCGGACGTGCGCGGCCGGGGCGTCGGCGCTCTCGCCGTCCATGCGGTCTCACTCGGACGGATCAACCCGGACGGGCTGGGGTCACCGGGGCGCCCACCTGCCCTGTCGTCGCGACTCGGCCGCTGATCACTGACGCACCTGGCTCCGCTGGGGGGTGATGCCGTGTAGTTAGCGGCGGCAGTGATCCACCACGGGTAGTCCGTACGCCGTCCGGCGCGGGGTAGATCACCCGGTCTAGTAATTGACAGGACAACTAAATACGCTCTACGGTCGGGTCGTTAATCCGTTAACCACACCGCGGCGGACGGGTGTCGCGGAGGATGGCGACGGGAACCCGCCAGTGGACAGGGCGCACCGCCTTCCGCTGGGCGACGCAAGTGCGGCGGCGAGGGCCTGCCCGCCACAGCGAACGGAAGGGGAGACCCCGGACATGCCATTGTCCGACGACCAGGTCGCCGAGTTGGCCGCCGCGCGTGACCGGCTGCGGGCGAGCGCGCTGCGGGCGAAGGCCGACCGCCCGGTCAGTCCGGCGCGCGGCATCCACCACACCGCCCTGCTGTCCGGCGACGTGCGCCGGACAGTGGAGTTCTACCAGGGGATTCTCGGGTTTCCGCTGACCGAGATGTTCGAGAACCGGGATTACCGGGGCTCCACCCACTTCTTCTTCGACGTGGGCAACGGCAACGCGGTGGCGTTCTTCGACCTGCCGGGGCTTGACCTCGGCCCCTACGCCGAGGTGCTGGGCGGCCTGCACCACCTCGCGATCTCCATGGAAACCGGGCAGTGGCTGGCCGCGCGGGCGCGGCTGGACGCCGCGGGCGTGGACTACCTGGAGGAAAGCGGAACCTCGGTGTACTTCAAGGATCCTGACGGCGCGCGGATCGAGCTGATCGCCGATCCGCTGGGCGAGATGTACGGAGAAGTGGTGGTATGACTCGGCACCTTGTGTCCGAAGTAGACATTCGGCGGTCCGCGGACCGGTTCGCCACCGAAATCGGCTGGCTGGACTCGAAGCACTCGTTCTCGTTCGGTAGACATCGAGACCCGACCAACACGCACTTCGGCCTGCTCCTGGTCAACAACGACGACGTGGTCACCCCCGGCGCGGGCTTCGAGACGCACCCGCACCAGGACATGGAAATCGTCACCTGGGTCCTGCGCGGCGCCCTCGTGCACCAGGACTCCGAGGGGCACAACGGCATCATCTACCCCGGGCTGGCGCAGCGGATGAGCGCGGGCACGGGAATCCTGCACTCGGAGAAGAACGACTCCTGGCGCCTCTCCGGCGGCCCCGAGCACGCCGACCCGGTGCACTTCGTCCAGATGTGGGTCGTCCCGGACGAGGCGGGCAAGGCTCCCGGCTACGAGCAACTGGAGATCGACGCGGAACTGCTCGCGGGCGGCCTGGTCCCGGTGGCATCGGGAATGGACAAGCACATGGGCGAGGCGGCCATCCGCATCGGACAGCGGCACGCCGCGCTGTACGCCGCGCGCCTGGCCCCGCACGGCACGGTCACCCTTCCGGACGCGCCGTTCGTGCACCTGTTCGTGCCCAAGGGAACCGTGTCCCTGGAGGACGGCGGACCACTGGACACCGGGGACGCCGCACGGCTGACCGCGACCGGGGGACAACGGGTCACCGCGGGCGCGGAGGGCGCCGAGATCCTGGTCTGGGAAATGCACGCGGGCGTCCGGATGGGCTGAGGCGCGCGGCCCACGAAGGAGAGCCCCGTCGTCGGTCTGAACTGCTTCCCGGGAGTTGGACTGAGAAATCGGTTTCAGCTCCCGGGGAGCAGTCGTATCTTGGCGGGCGAGGCGGCCACGGAGTTGGCCGCCGAGTTGGATCTGCTTTGGCTGTTTCCCAAGATGGCGGCGGTGCTGCACCACGCTGGCGCGGGCACCACCGGGGCGGGCGTGCCTGCGGTGCCAGTGCCGACGCTGGGCGATCAGCCGTTCTGGCCCCGCAGGCTGGCGGGCCTGGGCGTCAGTCCCGGCCACATGCCGATGAGCGAGCTGTCCGCCGACCGGCTCGCCGACCTGATCGCGCGGGCCGTCACCGACCGCTCTCACCGCGTGCGTGCCCGAGCATTCGCCACGCGCGTCGACGCCGAAGACGGCTCGGGTGCGATCGCCCAAGCCGTGGAACGGGTTTCCGCCGACCGGTAAGCGGCTCAGCGGTGGGCTAAGACGTTGAGCACGTGCCCGTCCGGGTCCCGGACGAAGAAGCGTCGCACGCCCCATGGTTCGTCGGTCAGCGGGTGCACGATCTCCGCGCCCGCCGCCACCGCGGCCGCGTAGGCCGCGTCCACGTCATCGACCTCGACGGAGGCGGCGGGCGTCACCGGGGCGGTCGCGTCGTGTGTCATCAGGCTCACCTGTACCCCAGGCCGGTCGGGGTCGGCGAGGGTCACGATCCACCCCAGATCCATGACCACCCGCAGGCCGAGAACAGCCGTGTAGAACGCCTTTGCCCGGTCCAGCGCCGCGCTCTTCAGATCCGGGACGACTCGCATCACTGCCATGACCGGATCGTCCCACCAGGACACGACAATTCTGGCCCCACTCACCTAGCCAGTTGGGGCGCGTGGCCTGGCCGCCCGGACATGGTGCCCAGTCATCGCCCACACCAGATGATGTGGCGGGTGACGGGCACCGCATCCGCAGTCCCAGCGAACGTGGAGAAACAGGGTGAGCGGACCGTCAGAGCCCTGCCCCGCTGGTTCTCTCGCACCGGGCGGCACCGCACCAGCGTTCGGCACCTGATCGCGGCGATCAGCCCCAAGCGCCTGGTGACATCATCGCTACAACGGCGACGGTGGCCAAGCAGCACGGGGTCGGCCTGGGAATCGTGCGCGAGGCGGTGACGCGACTGGCCGAGCAGGGGCTCGTAGTGGCCGAGCCGCAACTCGGGTTCCGGGTGCCGCTGCTGTCCCTGGCAGACCTGACCAGCGTCCGGGTGGACATTGAGACCCTGGCGCTGCGCCGGTCGATCGCCCATGGCGGCCTCGCGTGGGTGTCGCGGGTGGTCGCCGCGCGGCACATCGTGGAGCGGGTCCGGAAAACACGCGTTGACGGGCGTGGCCGCCACCTGACCGTCGCGTGTTCCCGTCGGGACAGTGGTGGCTTCGCCCGACGGGGCTGCGATGAGGGGCTACCGTGCGATGACCTCCGCCAAACGGGAGAACCCCTCGTCGCCGTGGTCGGGAATCGCGGAGCGGGCGATGTCCAAAGCAGCGGCCAATACCGAGGTGTCCAGCCCGTGGCGGCGGCTCGCGCGCAGGATGTGGGCCATGCCCGCGGCGGCTGAGCGGAGCGAGGACTGCTCGCCAGGGTGCTCGCCGTCGTCCACCTCGCCCGCGAGCTGCCCGGTGAACACGGGCAGCAGGGACATGACGTCTTGGGCGTGCGGGGCGAGGTCCCTGGCCTTGACCCCCTCCGCGCGCGCCAGGGCGAAGGCGTGGACCAGCCCGGACATCGAGGTCCAGAACACGTCCAGCAGCGCCATGTCGTACGCGGCCGCGCGGCCGGGGTCGGCGCCGAGGTAGGTGGCGGTTCCGCCGATGCTCGCGAGCGCGTCGCGGTGCCGGTCGAAGGTGTCCTCTGGGCCGCTGTAGAGGACCCGCGCCGACGGCTCGCCGATCGTGATCGTCGGCGTCATGATCGAGCCGTCGAGGTAGTCGAAGCCGCTGGCCCAGGCTGCCAGGTCCCGAACCTGCTCGGGCTCGTCGGAGGTCAGGTTCACCAGGGTGCGGCCGCGCAGCGCGTCGACGGCTGGTTCGATGATCGCGCGCACGGCGGCGTAGTCGATGACGCACACGATCACCAGTGGGCTCGCCGCGATCGCAGCGGCGGCGCTGTCCGCGAGCCGGGCTCCGCGCGCCACCACGGCTTCCGCTTTTCCAGGGCTGCGGTTCCACACGGTGGTCGGGTGGCCCGCGGCGAGGAAGGCGCCTGCGAGCGCCTGCCCCATCGGGCCGAGGCCGAGCACCGTGACGGGAGTGGGTTGAGCTGTCATGGTGACCACGCTAAACCTTGACACCGGTGTCAAGGTCAAGCCGCGATAGCGTGGGACACATGCGAATCGGGGAGTTGGCCCGGCGGGCCGGAGTCAGCGAGCGCGCGCTGCGCTACTACGAGCGGCAGGGCCTCGTGCGGCCCGCCCGCTTACCCAGCGGCTACCGTGAGTACGTCGACGCGGACGTCACGACCGTCCGCCACATCCGCACCCTGCTCGCCGCGGGACTGTCCACCACGATGATCGCCGAGGTCCTGCCCTGCATGGTCGACCTCGGCGACGGCTTGGCTCCGGGATGCCCGGAGCTGCTGCCCCACTTCGAGGGCGAGCGCGACCGGATCAGCGCGGCGATCCGCGAACTGGAGACCGCGCGCTCGCTGCTGGAGAAGGTCATCGCCGCCACGCCGCCCGCGGCCGACGACCCCGCCCTGTCCGCCCCGCGGTGGTCGCAGGGCGGACAAGGGGAGACCCGTTACCGGCCCCGGCCGCAGTGGCGTGGCATCCGCCAAGGCCTTCGTCAGCCACCCGTGAGCGGAACGGCGGCCGGACAGGCTAGTTTGCCCAGGTGAGTCTCCTCGATGAAGTGGCCGAGCGCGATGGTTGGCGATGCTGGGTGTGCGACGAGCCGGTCGACGCCGACATGTCGGTGAACGACCCGCGTGGCCCCAGCGTCGACAGTCGGACCGCCGACCGGAAGGCCAAGGTCGCCGAGCGGCTCGCGCACCGCGGGTGCAACACCCGCAAGGGCGCGGTCAAGGTGGCCATCGACTGGCCGGCCCGGCTGTACGTGGTCGAGCCAGCGCCGCTGATCACCGTCGCTGGGCGGCTGGAGCGCAAGGGGGGCCGCGAGATGGTGGCCCGCTGTCCCACCGAACAGGACGCGCGTGCGGCGGCGGATTGGCTGGTGGACCGGTTCTCCCGGCTCGTGCCTGGGCTGCCGGTGAGCGCGAACGTCGAGGCGGGTGGCGGCCAGTTCCTCGTCATCCTGGCTGCCAACCGCCGCTGAACCGGGCACACCCACGCCGAGCCGAACCATCGGCCCGACTTCTCGACATCGACAGCTGTGGCCCGTCAGCACACCAGGAAGTCGGTGGTTGGGCATGTGGCGGATGTCGTCGCCGCGCACGAGGTCCGGGCTTGGCGCACTGGGCTAGCACTTCTCGGTGGTGAGTGACGCGGACATGTCGCGCTTCGGCCACGGTCCGGCCGGTCCAGTGGTGTTCTTGTGGACTCCGAGTTCGCCCCAGAGCCCGCGGTAGCCGTACCAGGGCTGGTCTTTGACGTTGAGCAAGCTGGTCGCCGCGTCCCAGGCGAAGCCCTTCCCAGTGTGGTCCGATGTTGGGCACAGGGTGGGATATTCGTCTATGAAAGGATAGGACGCGTGGGAGCCTTTCGCGCTGAAAACCTCAGCGTGGGTGCCGGATTTCGCCATGTCGTTCCACGGCTTGGAGCAGGCCGGGCCGCCGTGTTTCGCGAAGGCGACCCCGACCGGCCGGTCGCCGTCGATCTGGACCGCGACGCGTTCCCAGTCACCTTCGTGGCGCAAGTTCGGTGAGGCACCAATGTGAAAGTCGTTGTAGGGGTAGAAGAACCAGTACAGGTACGCGCTGAGCCGGCCGTCCTTCTGCGGTCGGAAGCGTCGCCAGGGAAGTTCTTCTCCTCGGGATGCAGCCACCGTGGGCGCGAAGCGCAGCGCCATTTCCTGGGTGCCAGGCGGGCTTGCCGGTGGGGTGCCGAGCTGCGGGGGAGTCCACAAACCACGGACGTGGGCGCTGAGCTCGGCCCGCTTCTCGCCTTCCACCAAGGTGAGTGGCTTGTCTTCCTCGCCCCGGCTGGGTCCGAGGCTGCTCCCGGCGCCGATGTCGAGCACGGTGTCGAAGTCGCGTTCGTCGGTCCGCGCCCATTCGGCCCGTCGTGACGCCATTGGGTGTGCGCGGACTTCTCACCGCACCGCGGTCCGCTCAGTCCGCCGTAAGCGCACGACCAGGTCCACGCGGCCGTTCGCAGGGTTCCGTCCGCTGCCCACCAGAGGTGGTCACGGCCGCTGTTCCAGGCGTCTTCTGCGACATCCGGTGTCGTCTGCCGCAACTCCTGGTCGCTGGTCCGCACCTGCTCGGCGGGACTGGCGGGGTCGAGCCAGAACACGTCGGCCACCGCGGTCATCGCGCCGGATGAGCCGGTGGTGGCGTAGGCGAACAGCGGCCCGCCCACCAGCCGCGCGGGGTGAACGCGGTGTCCGCCACCTGGCCGACCTTGCCCGCGTTCGTCTTCGCGCCGGTGGCCGGTTCGATGATGATCAGTTCGCTCTCGTCGCGGGCGCCGGTCTCAGTGATCTGGAACGTCACCAGCCGGTCACCGGCGCCTGCGATGGACGAGGCGCCCTTGTGCAGGGTCAGCGGGCCATGGGCCTTGAGGGTGGCGAGGTCGAACACCTTCAGCTCGGTCGCGCCGTATTCCGCCGCCGCGTACACCTTCCTGGCCGCGACCGCGACGTCATAGCAGGTGCAGGCGGCTTTGGCGATCGCACCGGTCCTGGCGTCGATCGAGACCACCTGCTCGCCCGCGATGGCCGCGAACCGCGAACCGTCCGGGGCCCATTCCGCTCGCTGGCCCGCGTCCGCGGCGAGTTCGGCGACCTGGGCGTCCGCGCGCATCAGCCGGAGCCTGTCCTTCTCCCCGATCGACAGCGGCATGGCGAACGCCGACACTACGTCGAAGGTCTCCTGGCCCGCCACGGCGTCGAGCAGGGTCCTGGCCATGGCCTCCACCGCGGGCCTGCTCGCGCCGACGTGCCTGGGCGTGAACGCGCGGCTCCTGGTCGGGGACCACCGTGTCCGAGTGGATCTGCGTGCCCTCGCCGAGGATCACGCCGTCGCCGGGGCGCGCGCACGGTGCGCTGCCCGATGCGGACCGGGTGCGCCCGCCACCCGACGACGATGCCGTTCTCCAACACCGCCGAGTGGTTCCGATCTCCACCACGCCATCGTGCGAGCGGACGACCAGCCCCTGGGCCAGGTGCGTGCCCGCGCCGGCGCGCATGTCGCCGAGCAGGACAGTGGACCCGGCCACCGTCGCGGCGGGCTGGTCCGGCGTCGCCCGGTTGAGGCTCACGTCGGTTCCTCGGCGGCCTCCGGCTCCGGACGGGGGCGGAGGAAGACCACGCCGGACTCGAGATCCAGCGGGCCGGGGTCCTGCTCCTGGCCGGTACCGGAGTCCTCGTCGCTGACCTTGCGAAGCTTCGGACCGGGCACCAGTTCACCGAACGTCGCCATGCCACCCACTGTAGGCCGGTCGGTCACCGCGCTCACCGGATTCGCCGAGAACGGCGCGCTCGGCCGCCGACCCTCGGCAGCTGATCGTCAAGGGGGACACCGACCACCACGACGGGGTGCTCAACGCAGGTAGTCGTACTCGATGCCGTCCACCGCGCATCGTGATCAGCGATGCGTGCTGGGCTCGGCAGAGGCTGACGTGGGAGTGCGCTAGTCCACGGTCAGCTCGCCCCGAGCATCGTCAAAGCCAGTTCCGCGTAACGCTTACCCAACTCCGCGGGTGCGGGCCGGAAGTCCGGCGTGTACCACCGCGCGACATCGATGGCCAGCGACAGGATGGCCCTGGCCGCGATCCGGACGTCGGCCACCCGGAACACCCCGGCGCGCACACCCTCGTCGATGAGGGCACGCACCACCGCCTCGGTCTTGCGCCGCAGGGAGGCCACCACGGCGTAATCGGCCGCTGACAGCGCCGACAGCTCGTACTGCACGATCCGGGCGATTCGGTGTTTGGTGGCGTGCCAGCTCACGAACTCCGCGACCAGCGCGCCCATCCGCTCGGTCGGACTCCCCGGCCCGGCGAACGCCGCCTCCACCATCGCCAGCGCCCGCTCATGGCCGCTGCGGCTGATCGCGAACAACACCGCCGCCTTCGACGGGAAGTGCACATACAGCGCCGCGGGGCTCATCCCCGCCGCCGTCGCGATGTCCCGGGTGGTCGTGGCGTGGTACCCGCGGGCGGCGAAGGCGTCGACCGCGGCGGCCATCAGCCGCCGGGCCGCGTCGGGTCTGATGTCCGGCCAGAGGTCGCCGGGCAGGGGTTCGGTCATCCGGGCAGGTCTACCAGTGGCGCGAGAACGGCCCGGTGCCGCCCCGGGGTGCCGAGGGCGATCTCGTCGGCCTTGGCGCGCTTGAGGTACAGGTGCGCCGGGTGCTCCCAGGTCATGCCGATGCCGCCGTGCAGCTGGACGCACTCCTCGGCGGCGTGCACCGCGACCGCCGCGCACAGCGACTGCGCCACCGACACCGCGATCGGCGCGTCCTGGTCGCCTGCCGCCAGCCGGTCGGCGGCGTACCGGGCCGCGGCACGGGCCAGCACCAACTCCTGCCACAGGTCGGCCAGCCGGTGCTTGAGCGCCTGAAAGGACCCCACCGGCCTGCCGAACTGGTAGCGCTCCTTGAGGTAGGCGACCGTGGTGTCCAGGCACCACTGCGCGACCCCGACCTGCTCGGAGGCGAGCACGCCCGCACCGGTGAGCAACGCCGCATCGACAGCCGCCGCCGCGGAGCCGGACACCCGGACCGACGCGGCCCCGGAGAACTCGACGTCGGCGACCGGGCGGGTCAGGTCCAGCGACACCACCGGCGTCACCCGCGCCGCGCCCGCCTCGACCAGGTGCAACCCGTCGTCGGCGGGCACCACCAGCAGATCGGCCACGGCCGCGTCGGCGACGGAGCGGACCGTCCCGACCAGCCCACCGCCCTCGGCCCGCACCGACGGCAGCGGCGATCCCGGCCACGCCGACAGCGGAACCACCAACGCGGCCGTCGCGTCGCCCGCGGCCAACTTCGCCAACGCCGACCGCGCGTGCTCGTCGTCGGACACCCGCAGCAGCGCGGCCGTCGCCAGCACAGCGCTGCCCAGGAACGGCACGGGCGCCACCGACCGGCCGAGTTCCTCGGCGACCACGGCCGTCTCGCGGTAGCCCGCGCCCTGCCCGCCCAGGCTTTCCGGGACGTGCAGCGACGTCACCCCGAGGTCGGCGGCCAGGGTGCGCCACAGCCCGAGGTCGTGCGGTTCGGCGCTTTCCACGCGGCCGAGCACCGCGGCCCCGTCCGCCCGGTCGGCGAGCAGGTCGCGCACGCTGGCCCGCAGGTCGTCCTCGACGTCGGTGTAGAGCAGGTTCGGCTCGCTCATTTGGGCAGGTCCTTCCACGGCACGTCCTTGTCGACCCTGGGTTCCGAGGGGAGGCCGAGAATCCGCTCGGCGATGATGTTGCGCAGGATCTCCGATGTGCCGCCCTCGATGGAGTTGCCCTTCGCCCGCAGGTAGCGGTAGCCCGCCTCACGACCGGTGAAGTCGACCAGCTCCGGGCGCCGCAATGTCCAGTCGTCGTAGCGCAGGCCGTCCTCGGCGAGCAACTCGACCTCGAAGCCGGACAGCGTCTGCGCCAGCCGGGCGAACGCCAGCTTCATCGCGGAACCCTCCGGCCCCGGCGACCCCGCGGCGAGCTGTTGGCGCAACCGTGTCCCGGCCAACCGCAGAGCCTCGGACTCGACCCACAGCTTCACCAGCCGGTCGTGCGCCTCCGGGGTGCGCCGCTCCGGGTTGGCCCGCCAGGCGTCGGCCACGACGCCGATCATGCCGCCCTCGCGCGGCACCGGCCGCCCGCCGATGGCGACCCGCTCGTTCATCAAGGTGGTCTGCGCGACCCGCCAGCCGTCGCCGACCGCGCCGAGCCGGTGCGCGTCCGGAATGCGGACCTCGGTCAGGAAGACCTCGTTGAACTCGGCCTCTCCGGTGATCTGCCGCAGCGGCCGCACCTCGACGCCGGGATCGGTCATGTCGCACACGAAGTACGTCATGCCCGCGTGCTTGGGCACGTCCGGATCCGTGCGGGCGACCAGGATCGCCCACCGCGCGGTGTGCGCGGTGGAGGTCCAGACCTTCTGCCCGGTCACCACCCAGTCGTCGCCGTCGCGGCGGGCGCGGGTGCCCAGCGCCGCCAGGTCCGAGCCCGCGCCCGGCTCGCTGAACAGCTGGCACCACACCTCCTCCCCGGTCCACAGAGGACGCAGGAAGCGCCGCTTCTGCTCGTCGGCGCCGAAGGCGAGGATGGTCGGCGCGGCCATGCCCAGCCCGATGCCGATCCGGCGGGGGTTGTTGTCCGGCGCGCCCGCCTTGGCGAGTTCCTCATCGACGATCCGCTGGTCGCCCCGGGCCGCGCCGAGACCGCCGAGCCCGACCGGGAAGTGCACCCAGGCCAGACCCGCGTCGAAGCGGGCGCGCAGGAACTCCAGCCGGTCCGTCGTGGCCGGATCGTGCGCGGCGAGCAGCGCCGCCACCCGCTCGCGCAACTCCTCGCTCATGACTCGGCCCGTCCCGGGACGAGCAGCACCACGGCTTCCGCGACACAGCCGGGCTTGGCAGCGCCCTCGATCTCGATGGTGTGCTTGAAGACCACCTGGAAGCCCTGGGCGACCTCGGTGACCTCCAGCAGCTCCGCGCCGAGTCGGATCCGCGCGCCGACCGGAACGGGGTTGGGAAAACGCACCTTGTTGAGCCCGTAGTTGACGCCCATGATGAAGCCGTCGAAGCGGTAGACACCACTGCCCAGCATCGGCAGCAGCGACAGGGTCAGGTAGCCGTGTGCGACCGTGCCGCCGAACGGGCCCTTCGCGGCGCGCTCGGCATCGACGTGGATCCACTGGTGGTCGCCGGTGGCGTCGGCGAACCGCTGGACCCGTTCCTGGGTGACCTCCAGCCAGTCGCCGTAGCCCAGGTGCTTGCCCTTGGCCTCGGTGAGGGACTCCGGTCCGGTGAAGATGTGCATGTCAGTCCTTCGGTCCGCCCGCGACGTAGATGACCTGGCCCGAGACGAACCCGGCCTCTTCGCTGACCAGGAACGACGCCGTCGCCGCGATGTCCTCGGGCTGCCCGACCCGGCCCACGGGGATCATCGACGCCGCTCCGGCCTTGAAGTCCTCGTACGGCACGCCGACCCGCGCCGCGGTGGCCGCGGTCATCTCGGTCTCGATGAACCCGGGCGCGATCGCGTTGGCGGTGACGTTGAACTTGCCGAGTTCGATGGCCAGCGTCTTGGTGAAGCCCTGCAGACCCGCCTTGGCCGTGGCGTAGTTGGCCTGGCCGCGGTTGCCCAGCGCGGAGGTGCTGGACAGGTTCACGATCCGGCCGTACTTCTGCTCGGTCTGGTGCCGCTGCACCGCCCGGGTCATCAGGAACGAGCCGCGCAGGTGGACGTTGATCACCGCGTCCCAGTCGTCGTCGGTCATCTTGAAGACGAGGTTGTCGCGCAGGATGCCCGCGTTGTTGACCAGCACGGTCGGCGGGCCCAGCTTCTCGGCGACCTCGGCCACGGCGGCCTCGACCTGCTCGGTGTCGCTCACGTCCGCGCCGACCGCCAGGGCTGTGCCGCCATCGGACTCGATGGCCTTGACGGTGTCGGCGCAACTCGCCGCGTCCAAGTCGACCACGGCGACGGAAAAGCCGTCGCGGGCGAGACGCTTGGCCACGGCGGCGCCGATGCCGCGGGCTGCGCCGGTGACGATGGCGGTGCGGGGTTGGGACACGGGTTCCTCCGAGATCGACCGGTGGGACGGGAGCTAAGCAAGCGCTTAGGAAGTTACTCGCGGTTTGTGTGGCTGTCCACAGCGGGATTGGGCTCCGATCAGAACTCGAAGCCTCCCGGTTTGCCGTTGCGGTCGGCGATGAGGCCCGCGAGCGTCGCGATCGCGATCTCGGGAGGCGTGCGGGAGCCGATGTTGAGGCCGATCGGCCGGTGCACCCGGGCGATGTCGGACTCGGGCACGCCCAGCGCGCGCAGGGCCGGGACGTGGGGCGGGGGATGCCTCGGATTGCCCATGACGCCGATCCACCGGGCGTTCGACCGCAGTGCCGACTGGACGAGGGCGCCGAGTTCGGGGCGGTGATGGTCGGTGACCACGAGATCCGCGTGCTCGCCGAGGTCCGCGGGGACCCCGGTCAGGACTGTCACATCGGTCGCGGCGACCCGCGCTCGCTGGGGTTCCACGAGAAGCGTCTTGTAGCCGAGGTCGGCGCCATAGCGCAGCAGGTACTCGCCGACGGCTGTGGCGAAGACGACGACCAGCGTCTTCACGGCGGTGCCGGAAGTGGGAGCGCCATGGGCCATGGTGCGGGAATCGGTGCTCATGAGGGCAGTGTCGTCCAACTCGGCCGCCAGTGCATCACCTGATGTGGTTAAAGCTTTGAACTATTTTCCTTGATACGGTTCGGTGAAGACGGAGGTGGACCTGATGGACATCGTCGATCGGCTGTTGCTGGCCAGGCTGCAAGTGGACGCGACGACCCCGTACGCGACGCTCGGAGAGGAAGTCGGACTGTCCGGCGCGGCGGCGCACGAGCGGGTGCGCAAACTGCGTGAACGCGGGGTGATCCGACGAACCACGGTGGATGTGGACCCAGGCGCCGTCGGCAAGGCGGTGCTGGCTTTCGTGATGATCGAGGCCAACACCTGGATGGGCGGGCCGGAGACGAACGCGGCATTGCGCGCGCTGCCCTGGGTGGAGGAGGCGCACATCGTCGCGGGCGGCGCCTCGGTGCTGGTCAAGGTCCGTGCCGCGGGCACGGCGGAGTTGCAAGACGCCTTGCGGGAGATCTTCGACTTAGACGGGGTCACCGGGACTCAGACGATCGTCGTGCTGGAGACCTTCTTCGAGCGCCCGGTGGCCGTTGATGCGTGAGCGATTGCCGTACACCGGCATGACTTTGGACCGTGCGGGCGGTTGTCGGGCGGACGCGGCGTTCTTGGCCAGGATGCGCGAACATCCCGCGGCACGCGCGATCGTGCTGTGGCGCGACCGCTGCCTGGTCCGGGGTGGTGCGCCGGTGGCGGTGGGCGTGTCGGACGACGCGGTCTTCCTGGGTGTGGGGGAGGAGCGTGACCGTGCGGACGCCGAACACGACGCCGCCCGTGGTCGCCCACAGTCGACGCAGGGCGGGGCTGTTGCCGGTTCGGGGCCGTTGTTCGCGGTCGACCTGTCCGAACTGGACGATGCAGGCGCGTTGGCCGTCGCGGACGCGGACGACGTGGTGGACGTGCGGGCGCTGTTCCCGAAACTCAGCGCCGAGGCGTCGGCGCGGTTGGCGTACGCGCGCGGATTGTTGCACTGGCGGCGGAACCAGCGCTTCTGCGGTGCGTGCGGATCGGCGGCGCGGGAGAGCCACGGCGGGCACGTCCGACTGTGCGTCGGGTGCGGCAAGGCGCTGTTCCCGCGGATCGAGCCCGCGGTGATCGTGCTGGTGGAGTCCGGAGAGCGGTGCCTGCTCGGTCGTCATCGCGGGGCGGCCGGGTTCTCGACCTTGGCGGGCTTTGTGGAAATCGGTGAGAGCGCGGAGGACGCGGTCCGGCGGGAGGTGGTCGAGGAAACGGGGGTGGTGATCGGGGACGTGGAGTACCTGGGCTCGCAGGCGTGGCCGTTCCCGGCGGGGCTCATGCTCGGGTTCCGGGCGGTGGCCTTGACGGAAGAGATCGAGGTGGACCGGGAGGAACTGGTGACGGCACGGTGGTTCACGCGGTCCGAGGTCGCCGAACTCGACCGTGGCCGCGGTGACTCGATCGAGGCGTTCCTGGTCGACACCTGGATGGCGAATGGACGACGGTGAACACGTCCCGTGTCCCTGCCTTCGATGAACCTGTTCGCTCCGGCATGGGTTGGGAACTTGGTCTTCTTGCCGCCGCGGCGGGCTACTCGTGTCTCTGAATTGGTCACGGTTCGGGTAACCGAAAGTCGGAGCAGGTTCCGGGTTGGGCAGACGCGGCCGAGGTGCAACGGACGCGGGCCGAGCTGGGTGGTGGGGGCGAGGACCGGGGTCTGGATGTGAGGTTTGGTGCGTGAGGGCTGGGCTGGCTGGGGGTTGGCGGGAGGGCGGGAAGGGGGTGGGCTGCGGCGAGTTGCCTGTCTCGGTTGGGGAATCAGGCCGGGCAGGCGAACGCCCCCTGGCCGAGGACGGCCAAGGGGCGTTCGCCTGCTAGAGACTCAGCTCTTAGGGAGACTTAGTGATGGACGTGCCTGCGACCGTAGAAGCCCGCGGTGATGGCGACGCCGATCGCGGCTAGGCCGACCTGGAAGACAATCTCGATCCAGTCGACACCCTTGGTGGTGCCCACGCCGACGGCGTTGGCCAGGGCGGTGCCCAGGAACGCGGCGACGATACCGACGACGATCGTCAGCCAGATGGGCAGCGACTGCTTGCCGGGGACCACCAGACGTCCCAGGGCGCCGACGATCAGACCGATGATCAACGCTGTGAAGATGCCGGTGACGGTCATGCCTTCTCCTTGATTCGGTTGGGTTCGACCATGGAGTACCCCGGGTGGGCGTCACTCAAGCGGGCTGATCGGAAATGAGCCGGTCACCAGCACGGATGCGATCACTAGTGCGCAGACCACCCGCGCCCGGCCGCCTTACGCTGCCGCGTATGGCGCAACGGGTGTGTTTCACACTCCAGGTCGATCCCGGCCGGGTCGAGGAGTACCGCGAGCGCCACCGGGAGGTGTGGCCGGAGATGCGCGCCGCCTTGGCCGCGGCCGGGTGGCGCAACTACTCCCTGTTCCTCCGGGCGGACGGGACGCTGATCGGCTATCTCGAGTGCGACGACTTCGACGCCGCTCGCGCCGCGATGGCGCGCACGGAGGTCAACGCGCGGTGGCAGGCTGAGATGGCGGGGTTCTTCCGCGCGCTCGACGGCGCCCCCGACGAGGGCATGGTGCCGCTGCCCGAGGTGTTCCACCTGCCCTGACTGTCCTGTGTGGAGGGTGCGATGAGCGAGATCAAGGCCGCGCTTGCCGAGCAGCGGATCGAGACCCCGTCGTGGGGCTATGGCAACTCCGGCACCCGGTTCCGGGTGTTCCCGCAGCCCGGAGTGCCGCGCGACCCGTGGGAGAAGATCGACGACGCGGCGACCGTCCACCGGTTCACCGGCGTCGCCCCCACCGTCTCCCTGCACATCCCCTGGGACGCCGTGGACGACTACGCCGCCCTCGCCCGGCACGCCGAGGACCGTGGCGTGGCCATCGGGGCGATCAACGCCAACGTGTTCCAGGACGAGGCCTACAAACTCGGCAGCGTCGCCAACCCCGACCCGGGGGTGCGGCGCAAGGCGGTCGACCACCTGCTCGACTGCGTCGAGATCATGGACCGCACCGGCTCCCGCGACCTCAAGCTCTGGTTCGCCGACGGCCTCAACTATCCCGGCCAAGACGACCTGCGCGCCCGCCAGGACCGGCTCGCCGAGGCGCTGGCCGAGACCTATGCGCGACTGGGGGAGGGGCAGCGGCTGCTGCTGGAGTACAAACTGTTCGAGCCCGCCTTCTACACCACCGACGTGCCCGACTGGGGCACCGCGTTCGCCCACTGCCTGGACCTCGGCCCGCGCGCGCAGGTCGTCATCGACACCGGCCACCACGCGCCGGGGACGAACATCGAGTTCATCGTCGCGTTCCTGCTCCGGGCCGGGCGGCTGGGCGCGTTCGACTTCAACAGCCGGTTCTACGCCGACGACGACCTCATGGTCGGCGCGGCCGACCCGTTCCAGCTTTTCCGGATCATGCACGAGATCGTGCGGGCGGACGCGCTCACACCCGCCGCCGGGATCGCGTTCATGCTCGACCAGTGCCACAACATCGAGCCGAAGATCCCCGCGGTGATCCGTTCGGTGCTGAACGTGCAGGAGGCCACCGCGAAGGCGCTGCTGGTCGACGCGGCCGCGCTCGCCAAAGCCCAGCAGGAAGGCGACGTGCTCGGCGCCAACGCCGTGCTGATGGACGCCTACAACACCGATGTGCGCCCGCTGCTCGCCGAACTGCGCGCCGACCAGGGACTCGACCCCGACCCGGTGGCCGCTTTCCACCGCTGCGGATACGCCGCGCGGGTCGCGGCAGAGCGGGTCGGCGGCGAGCAGGCGGGCTGGGGCGCGTGAGAGGGGAACCGGAGATGACCCATCCCGAGGTCGCGGCGCTGCTGGCCCGGGCCAACCGGCTCGGCGCGGACCCGCGCAACACCAACTACGCGGGCGGCAACGCCTCCGCCAAGGGCAAGGCCGAGGACCCGGTGACCCGGGAACCGGTGGACCTGCTGTGGGTCAAGGGTTCCGGCGGCGACCTCGGCACCCTGACCGAGGCCGGGCTGGCCGCGCTCCGCCTCGACCGGCTGCGGGCGCTGGCGGACACCTGTCCCGGCGTCGAGCGCGAAGACGAGATGGTCGCCGCGTTCGACTACTGCCTGCACGGCAAGGGCGGCGCGGCACCGTCGATCGACACCGCCATGCACGGCCTGCTCGACGCCGCGCACGTCGACCACCTGCACCCGGACGCGGGCATCGCCTTCGCCACCGCCGCCGACGGCGAGGCGCTGACCAAGGCGTGCTTCGGTGACCGGGTCGCCTGGGTGCCCTGGCGGCGGCCCGGTTTCCAACTCGGCCTGGACATCGCCGCCGTCCGCGCGGCCAACCCGGCCGCGATCGGGGTGATCCTCGGCGGGCACGGCATCACCGCCTGGGGCGAGACCAGCGCCGAGTGCGAGGCGAACTCCCTGGAGATCATCGCCCGCGCCCAGGCATACCTCGACGAGCACGGCGCCGCCGAGCCGTTCGGCGCGGCGATCCCCGGCTACGCGCCGCTGCCGACCGCCGAGCGGCACGACCGGGCGGCGGTGCTGGCCCCGGTCGTGCGTGGCTTGGCGTCCACCGACAACCGGCAGATCGGCCACTACACCGACAGCGACGTCGTCCTGGACTTCCTGGCCCGCGAGAAGCACCCGGCGCTCGCGGCGCTCGGCACGTCCTGCCCGGACCACTTCCTGCGCACCAAGGTCCGCCCGCTTGTCCTCGACCTGCCGCCGACCGCCCCGATCGAGGACGCCATCGCCCGGCTGCGTGAACTGCACGCCGCCTACCGTGACGACTACCGCGCCTACTACGACCGGCACGCCGACCCCGACAGCCCGCCGATGCGCGGAGCCGACCCGGCCATCGTGCTGGTGCCCGGGGTCGGGATGTTCAGCTTCGGCAAGGACAAGCAGACCGCGCGCGTCGCGGGCGAGTTCTACGTCAACGCGATCAACGTGATGCGCGGCGCGGAAGCGGTGTCCGCCTACGCGCCGATCGAGGAGCGCGAGAAGTTCCGCATCGAGTACTGGGCGCTGGAAGAGGCCAAGCTGCACCGGATGCCCCCGCCGAAACCCCTGGCGGGCCGGGTGGCCCTGGTGACCGGCGGCGGCTCCGGGATCGGGCGGGCCATCGCGCGCAGGCTCGCGGCCGAGGGCGCCTGCGTCGTCGTCGCCGACCGGGACGCGGAGTCCGCCGAGCGGGTGGCGAGGGAGATCGGCGCGGTCGCGGCCACCGCGGACGTGACCGACGAGCACGCCGTCGCCGCGGCATTCCAGCGCGCCGCGCTCGCGTTCTGCGGCGTGGACCTGGTGGTCAACAACGCCGGGCTGTCGATCTCGAAGTCGCTGCTGGACACCACAGCCGCCGACTGGGACCGCCAGCACGACGTGCTGGCCAAGGGCTCCTTCCTGGTCTCCCGAGAAGCGGCGCGGCTGCTGATCGCGCAGGGCATGGGCGGCGACATCGTCTACATCTCCAGCAAGAACTCCGTGTTCGCCGGGCCGAACAACCTCGCCTACGGCGCGGCGAAAGCCGACCAGGCGCACCAGGTCCGGCTGCTGGCCGCCGAACTCGGCGAGCACGGAATCCGGGTCAACGGGGTCAACCCGGACGGCGTGGTGCGCGGGTCCGGGATCTTCGCGGGCGGCTGGGGCGCCCAGCGCGCTGCCGTGTACGGGGTGCCGGAAGAGGAGTTGGGCGCGTTCTACGCCCAGCGCACCCTGCTCAAACGCGAGGTGCTGCCCGAGCACGTGGCCGCGGCGGTGTTCGCGCTGACCGGCGGCGACCTGTCGCACACCACCGGGCTGCACATCCCGGTCGACGCGGGCGTGGCCGCCGCGTTCCTGCGATGAGCACCGCTGTCGCCGCGGTCGACCTCGGGGCGTCCAGTGGCCGGGTCATGGTCGGCCGGGTCGAGCCGGACCGGCTCACCCTGGCCGAGGTGACCCGGTTCCGCAACGGCGCGATCCGGGTCCACGACACGCTGCACTGGGATGTCCTGCGGCTCTACCGGGGCGTTCTGGACGGTCTGCGCGCCGCCGGGCCCGGCATGGCCAGCGTCGGCATCGACTCCTGGGCGGTCGACTACGGCCTGTTAGACGAGACCGGCGCGCTTATCGGCAACCCGGTAAGCCACCGCGACGACCGCACCCGCGAGATCGCCCCGCGCCTGCGCGACGCCATCGGCGCGGACACGCTGTACGAGACGACCGGCTTGCAGTACCTGCCGTTCAACACCCTCTACCAGTTGGCCGCCGAACCCCGTCTCGCGCGGGCCAGCACGCTCCTGCTCATCCCGGACCTGCTGACCTACTGGCTCACCGGCGACCTCGGCACGGAGTACACCAACGCGAGCACGACGCAGCTGCTCGATATCCACACCGGACAGTTCTCGCCCACGCTGCTCGCCCATGTGTCGGCGCGTCCGTCGCTGTTCCCGCCGCTGCGCCAGCCCGGCAGCGGTCGCGGCGACCTGCTGCCGCACGTGCTCGCCGCGACCGGGTTGTCCGACCGGCTGCCGGTGACCGCGGTCGCCTCGCACGACACCGCGTCGGCCGTGGTCGGTGTGCCCGCGGCGGGGGAGCGCTTCGGCTACGTCTCGTGCGGCACGTGGTCGCTGGTCGGGATCGAGCTGACCGCCCCCGTGCTCAGTGCCGAGAGCCGGGCGGCGAACTTCGCCAACGAGGGCGGCGTCGACGGCACCGTCCGGTACCTGCGCAACGTCATGGGACTGTGGCTGCTGCAAGAGTGCAGGCGGGTGTGGGCGGGCGTGCCGCTCGACGCGCTGCTGGCCGAGGCGGCGGCCCACGCCGGGTTCGGCGCGGTCGTCGACCCCGACGACGCGGTGTTCCTGCCGCCGAACGAGGCGGGCGCGGACATGCCGACCAGGATCGCGGACTACTGCGCCCGCACCGGCCAGCCCGTTCCACGCACCCCCGGCGAGATCACCCGGTGCGTTGTGGACAGTCTCGCCGCCGCTTACCGGCGCGCGTTGGACGACGCGCGCCGACTGTCCGGCCGGGACATCGACGTCGTGCACATCGTCGGCGGCGGGAGCCGCAACGCGCTGCTGTGCCAGGCGACGGCCGACGCGTGCGGGCTGCCGGTCGTGGCCGGACCGGTCGAGGCGGCCGCCCTGGGCAACGTGCTCGTGCAGGCCCGGGGCATCGGCGCGCTGCCGGGCGACCTGCCCGTCCTGCGCGACCTGGTGCGCCGCACCCAGCCGCTGCGCCGCTACCGGCCGCGCAACGCCTCCGCCGTGGCCTGATCGGCCGGGAAGAACGACTCGATGGCCAACTCGGCGACGGTGATGTCCAAGGGCGTGCCGAACGTGGTCACCGTGCCGAAGAACGCGAGTTCGGCGTCCCGCGTGCGCAGCCGCAGCGGCACCACGACGTCGGCGGCGTGCTGGTCGATCTCCGGTTCCGGCTGCGCGCACGGGTAGGCCGACAGCTCGTCGTGCAGCGCGGCCAGCTTCTCGTCCGCGGTGAGCGTGATCTGCCCGCGCAGCCGGGCCAGCAGGTGCGCCCGCCACTCGCCGAGGTTGACGATGCGCGGCGCGAGGCCGTCGGGGTGCAGGCTGATCCGCAGCACGTTCGCGGGCGGCGCGAGCAGACCGGGCGCGACGCCCTGGAGCAGGGCCCGCAGGCTGTCGTTCGCGTCGACCAGATGCCAGCCCCGGTCCACGGCGACCGCCGGATAAGGCTCGTGTCCGGTGAGGACCTGGCGCACGGCGGTCCGAACCGCGGTCATCCGGGGCGAGTCCAGCGCGGTTCGGCTGTAGACCGGCGCGTACCCGGCGGCCAGCAGCATCTGGTTGCGCTCGCGCAGCGGCAGCCCGAGGATGTCGGACAGGTGCAGCACCATCTCCCGGCTCGGCGCCGACCGGCCGGTCTCCACGAAGCTCAGGTGCCGGGTCGAGACCTCCGCCTGCAAAGACAGGTCGAGCTGGCTGAGCCTGCGGTGCTCGCGCCACTGACGGAGCAGCGCGCCGACCGAGCGCTCGGGTGCGTACGCCATGGTCATGGCTCGACGCTACGGACCGGCACGACGAACGGCGATTACCTCGTAGGTAAAGCACACTTGGCGTATGCGCTTCGCGGACCGACCCGAAGCGGGCCAGATCCTCGCCGCGCGGCTGGAGCACCTGCGCGAGCGGGACCCGGTCGTCCTCGGCCTCCCGCGCGGCGGCGTCCCGGTCGCCGCAGCGGTCGCCGACCGCCTCGGCGCGGACCTCGACATCGTGTTGGTCCGCAAGATCGGCGCGCCCGGCTCCCCGGAACTGGCCATCGGCGCGGTGGGCGAGGGCGGTGTGGTCGTGCGCGCTCCGGAGGTCCTGGCCATGCTGGAGCTGTCCTGGTCGCAGGTCAAGCCATCGATCGAGCGGGCGAAGGCCGAGCTGCGCCGCCGCGCCGATGTGCTGCGCGGCCCGGCAGAACCACGCGACCTCACCGGGCGAACCGTCGTCGTGGTCGACGACGGGATCGCCACCGGTTCCACGGTCGCCGCGGCGGTCCAGGTGGTCCGCCATCTCGGCGCCGCCCGCGTGGTCCTCGCCGTTCCGGTCGCCCCCGACGCCATCCTGGGGCACCTGCGTGCCATCGCCGACGAGTTCGTCTGCGTGCACACCCCGAGCGACTTCGGCGCGGTCGGCCGCTGGTACGGCGACTTCACCCAGGTCACCGACGCCGAGGTGCGGGCCATCCTGGCCAGCTGAGCCGTCACTCGACGCGCAGGCTCGCGTCGCGCACGGCCGGGCCGAGCACCTCCAGGATGCGGCGCATCGACGGCGGCGGGTTCCGCAGCACCAGGTGGCTGTCCTCGGGCAGGGTCCTGGCCACCCGCAGCAGAGTGATCACTCCGGACACATCGATGAAGTCCAGTTCGGCCAGGTCGAGGTGGACATCGCCGGAGGCCTGCCTGCACAGGGCGAGCAGCAGTTGCTCGAAGTCCGGCCGGTTGCTGAGGTCGGCGTGGCCGGTGAGGCGGGTGGGTCCGCCGGGGGTGGGCGCGGCGTCCACATCGGGCCTGGAGCGCGACGGGGGCGGCGACTGCTGGTCAGTGATAGCGGCCACCGCCTCCAAAGCGACGGTGGCGCGGGCCGCCGGGCGGCGTCGCGACGTCGTGCACGGCCCACCTTCCCAGCGGCGTCGGAACCGAGTGGACGGGAGCCTACGCGGGACCGACGCCGCTGTCCCAGGTCCAAAGACCTCACCCGAGCGGCAGGCTCAGGTCGTACACCGTCTCACCGCCAATCGTGACCGCGGCGAAGTTCTCCTGCGCCCAAGTCGAGATCTCGCCACCGCCGCTGCGGGTCATGCCACCGGGAACGTAGTAGCGCACCTGCCCGGCGGCGACATAGGACTGGAACTGGGCCAGGGTCGGCGCCGGGTCCCCGCCGGAGAACCCGCCGATCGGGATGATCGGGCGGCCGCTGGCCAGCTGCAGACTCGCCGCGCCCTGGGAGCCGGTGCTGGCCGCCGCCCAGGTGCCGGTCGTCGCGCGCAGCGCCGCCACCATCTCCGGGCTGACCTCGATGCCCATCCGGCCGGTCGTCATGGCGCCGTCCGCGCCCACGGGGCCGGACATCGGAAGCGACCCGCTGTGCGGGACCGCCGTGGTGGCCAGGGTGTACGCGGCCGTCCCGCCGAACCCGGCGACCAGCGCGGCGACCGCGACCGCGGCGGCGGCCCGCCGGAACTGGTGCGCGCCGACCACGACCGCCGTGCTCGCCGCCACCCCGACCGCCGCGACCACCCAGCGCAGCCACGGCAGCCACTCGCCGTCGCGGGCGAGCAGGACGAAGCCCCAGCCGGTCGCCACCGACACCATCGCCGCCAGCACGATCCGGGCGGGCGCGTGGTCGCGGCCCCGCCACAGCTCCCGGCAGCAGACCGCGACCAGGGCGGCGATCGCGGGCGCCAGCGCCACCGCGTAGTACGGGTGCGCGGTGCCCTCCATGTGGCTGAACACCGCCGCGGTCACCACCAGCCAGCCGCCCCACAGCACCAGCGCCGCCCTGGTCCGGTCGGTGCGCGGGGCGCGGCGGGTGAACCACAGGCCCGCGACCAGCCCGATCAGCGCCGTCGGCAGCAGCCAGGACACCTCGGAGCCGAACGAGGCGCCGAACATGCGGAACCACCCGGTCTCGCCGCCGAACCCGGTGTTGCCCGCCGCGGGCGGCGCTATGCCGTTGCCGAAGATCCGCCCGAGCCCGTTGTAGCCCAGGGCCAGGTCCAACTCGCTGTTGTCGGCCGACCCGCCGATGTAGGGCCGCGACGCCGCGGGCCACAGGTCGGCGACCGCGATGAACCAGCCCGCCGACACGACCACCGCGACTGCCGCGCCCGCGAGGTGCAAGAGCCGCTTGCCCAGGCCCGTCGGAGCGGCGAGCAGGTAGACCAAACCGAACGCCGGTAGCACGAGGAACGCCTGCAACATCTTGGTCAAGAACCCGAACCCGACAGCGGCGCCCGCGAGCAGCAGCCACTTCGGACTCGCCTGCTCCACCGCCCGCGCGGTGCAGTACGCGCCCGCCACCAGCAGCAGCACCAGCAGCGCGTCGGGGTTGTTGAACTTGAACATCACCGCGCCCACCGGGGTGAGCGCGAGCCCGGCGCCCGCCAGCAGGCCCGCGCCCGGCCCGGACCAGCGGCGGACCGTCGCGTGCAGCAGCCACACCGCCGCCACGCCCGCGAGGGCCTGCGGCACGAGCATGGTCCACGCCGAGAAGCCGAAGATCCGCCCGGACAGCGCCATCAGCCAGATCGCCGCGGGCGGCTTGTCCACGGTGATCGTGTTGCCGGGGTCGAGGGAGCCGAAGAACAGCGCCTTCCAGTCCATGGTTCCCGCCTGCGCGGCTGCGGCGTAGAACTGGTTCGCCATGCCGGTCGCGCCGAGGTCCCACAGGTACAGCAGCGCGGCCGCGGCGAGCAGCGCGAGGAGAGCGGGCCGTTCCCAGCGCGGGGCCGGGGACGCAGGCGCGGCGGCCTGCGGGGCGGGCCGGGGCAGGGTGGCGGTCATCGGGACGACTCCAGGGTCGGTTCGGTCGCGCGGCGGAACACCCAGCCGCGCAGCAGGAGGAAGCGCAGGACGGTGGCCAGCAGGTTCGCCGCGACCAGGACGACCACCTCGGTCGCCCGGCCCGGCACGGTGAGCCCGTGCAGGAGCGCGAGCGCGCCGCTGGTCAGCCCGAGGCCGAGGAAGAACACCAGCAGCCCTTGGAACTGGTGCTTGGCCGCGCCCGCGGCGCCGCGCACGCCGAAGGTGAGCCGCCGGTTGGCCGCGGTGTTGCCGACCGCGGTCACCAGCAGCGCCACCAGGTTCGCCGCCTGCGGGCCGACCTGGCCGCGCAGCAGCACATACAGCACCAGGTACGCGAGCGTGCTCACCACGCCGACGGCGGCGAACCGCACGACCTGGCGGGACAGTCCGCGCGGGACCCCCGGCGGGTCCGCGCCGATCGCGCCCCGGGCAAGCTGCCCGCGCAACTGGGCGATCGGCACCCGCCCGGTCACCAGCCCGCGGCCGAGGCGGGCGATGCCACGCAGGTCGGCCAGCGCGGTGGCGACGATATCGACGCGGCTGTCCGGGTCGTCCACCCAGTCCACCGGCACCTCGTGGATGCGCAGCCCCGCGCGCTGGGCCAGCACCAGCAGTTCGGTGTCGAAGAACCAGCCGGTGTCGGCGATGTGCGGCAGCAGCGCCCGCGCCACGTCCGCGCGGATCGCCTTGAACCCGCACTGCGCGTCGGAGAACCGCGCCGCGAGGGCGCCGCGCAGCAGCAGGTTGTAGGCCCGCGAGATCATCTCCCGCTTCGGCCCGCGCACCACCCGGGCGCCCCGGGCGAGCCTGCTGCCGATGGCGACGTCCGAGTGCCCGGAGATCAGCGCGGCCACCAGCGGCGAGAGCGCGGCCAGGTCGGTCGACAGGTCGACATCCATGTAGGCCAGCACCTCGGCGTCGGAGGCGAGCCAGGTCGTGTGCAGCGCCCGGCCCCGCCCCTTCTGCTCCAGCCGCACGGCCCGCACCTCGGGCAGCTCCCCGGCCAGCCCCTGCGCGACGGCCCACGTGCCGTCGACGCTCGCGTTATCGGCGACGGTTATCCGGAACCGGTAAGGGAAGTGGGCGTCGAGGTGGGCGTGCAGGCGGCGCACACTCGGTTCGAGGTCGCGCTCCTCGTTGTACACCGGCACGACCACGTCGAGCACAGGAGCGGGTCCGGTAGTGCTAACCGGAGCGCGGACAGCCAACGGCAGGGAAATCTCGGTCGCGGTCATGGTCCCGACGATCGGGCCCGGCGCTGGGCGGTCCGTGTGTCCAGCCTGTGCGCCCGCTGTGGGCTTCACCGGCTCAGGTCGTACAGGGTGACCCCGTCGACCGTGGTGCTGTCGTAGTTCGCCTCGACCCAGGCGCTGATCTCCCAGGACGCGTCGCTGCCGCTGTCGGCGGGCAGGAGCGTGCCCGCGATGAACCAGTGGACCCGCCGCTCGGCGACCAGCCGCTGGAACTCGTCGAGGGTGGGCGCCGGATCGGTCCCGTTGAACCCGCCGACGGCGAGCACCGGAACCCGGGCGCCAAGCTGGTATCCGGCCGCGTTGTTGGACCCGACCACGGCCGCGGCCCACCGGTATTCCTCCGCGCCCGCCGCGAGCACCCCAGCCACCTCGGCGGTCGGAGTCGGCGCGCCCAGCAGTCCACCGAACCCGCCGCCACCCCCTCTGCCGCCTCCCGGCCGCATGGCGGTCGCGTCAGCAGGCCCAACCGAGGGCAACGCCCCCGAATGCGGCACGGCGGCCGTGGCCACCGAATACGCCGCGGGCGCCATCAACGTGACAACGAGCGCGCACACCCCCACTCCCCGCCCGAACGCGGCGGGCAGCACGGGCAGCAACACCGCCAGCGCGGCCACCACCAGCCCACCGAACAGCACCAGCGGCCGCAGCCACGGCAGCCACTCACCCTCCCGCGCCAGCAGCAGCGAAGCCTCCACCGCCGTCACCGCGATCCCCGCGGCCAACACCCCCACGACGGCGGGCTCGGTCCGCCGCCGCCACGCCACAACCGCCCCGATCCCAACCAGGGCAGCGACAGCGGGCGCCAACGCGACCGCGTAATAGGAGTGGATGATCCCGTCCATCTGGCTGAACACCACCCCGGTCACCACCAGCCACCCACCCCACAGCAGCAGCCCCGCCCGGGTCAGGTCGGTCCGCGGCGCCCGCCGGGTCAGCCACAGCCCACCCGCCAGCGCGAGCAGCGCGGCGGGCAACAGCCAGGCGATCTCACTTCCCATCTCGTCGTCGAACAGCCGGGTCCACCCCGGCTGCCCCCACCCCGCACCCCCACCGACACTGCCGACCTCGTCCCCGGTCAACCGCCCCAACCCGTTGTAGCCCAAGGCCAGTTCCAGCACGCTGTCGGTCTGCGACCCACCGATGTAGGGCCTGCTCCCCGCCGGAACCAACTCCACAACCGCGACCCACCAGCCCCCCGCGACCACCAACGCGCCCAACGCACCCCCCAAATGCGCGATCCGCCTACCCACCCCCACCGGCGCCGCAACCAAATAAACCAACCCGAACGCGGGCAAAACCAAAAACGCCTGCATCATCTTGGTGAGAAACCCGAACCCCACCGCCACCCCCGCGAGCATCAACCACCCAAAACCGGGTTTCTCCACTGCCCGCACAACGCAATAGCCCCCCGCGACAAGCAACAAGACCAACAACGCGTCCGGATTGTTGAACCGAAACATCAACGCCGCCACCGGCGTCACCGCCAACGCGGCCCCCGCCAACAACCCGGCTCCCGCGCCAAACCACCGCCGCACCGCCGCGCAAAGCAGCCACACCGCCCCCACCCCGGCAAGCGCCTGCGGCAGCAACACACTCACCGGGTGCAGCCCGAACACCCGCACCGACAACCCCATCAACCACACCGACGCAGGCGTCTTGTCAACGGTAATCCCACCTGCGGAATCCGTGGCGGCAAAAAACAACGCCGACCAACTCTCCGCCCCAGCCTGAGCAGCGGCGGAATAATAGGCATTAGCCCACCCGGATTCCCCAAGCCCCCACAGATAAAGCACAGCGGCCCCCACCGCCAAGGCCCCAACCGCAACCCGCTCTCTTCGCCCCCGCCCCACCCCGACAACGGACAAGGAAGGCGCCACACGCTCCACAACGACTGTCATGCGGCAACACTCCAGGCCCCAGCTTTGCGCCCCGTGTGCCCCACCTGTGCGCTCGCTGTGCGCCCCTCACCTACAAACCGACAAGCAACCGCCCACCCCGAACCTGCTCTCCTGCCAACGAAGCCCGACCCCATCGAGCCGACCCGCCCGAACAAATCCCGCGAATTCAGCCCTCAGCAGCCGGAAGCCGCACAGTAAACGCCGTCGACCCAGGCGAACTGTCCACGTCAACCACCCCATGATGCGCCTGCACCACAGCCAACACGATCGCCAACCCAAGCCCGGTACCCCCCTGAGCCCGCGACCGAGACCCATCCCCCCGAGCGAATCGCTCAAACACCTCAGGCAACAGATCCTCAGGAATCCCCGGCCCGTCATCAGCGACAGTCAGCACGACCTCATCCCCAGAACGAGCAAGCCGCACCGTAACCGTCGTGCCCGCCGGAGTATGCGTCGAAGCATTGGCCAGCAGATTTCCCAACACCTGATGCAACCGAGCCTGGTCCCCGACCGCGAGAACCGGCTCAGCGGGCAGATCAAGCTGCCACCGATGACCGGGACCAGCGACCTGGGCATCGCCCGCCGTGTCCAGAACGAGCCGAGAAAGATCGACCGTCTCATAAAGCAGCGGCCGCCCGGAATCCAGCCGAGCGAGCAGCAGCAGATCCTCGACCAACGCCGTCATCCGCTGAGCCTCGGACTCCACCCGGGAAACCGCGTGCGCGATATCCGGTGGCACCTCGTCCCCCCGCCGCCGCGCCAGCTCGGCGTATCCGCGAATCGCGGCCAGCGGCGTCCGCAGTTCGTGGCTGGCGTCGGCGACGAACTGCCGCACCCGGGTCTCGCTGGCGTGTCGCGCGCTCAACGCGTTGCCGATGTGCCCGAGCATCCGGTTCAGCGCCGAGCCGACCTGCCCGACCTCGGTGCCGGGGTCCGTGTCCGCCTTGGGCACCCGGACCGACAGCGCCACCTCGCCCTGGTCCAGCGGCAGTTCCGCGACGCGGCGCGCGGTCTCGGCCATCTGGTCCAGCGGCCGCAGGGTCCGGCGCACGATCACCGCGCCCGCCGCGCCCGCCACGGTCAGGCCGAGCAGGGAAACCCCGCCCAGCACGAGCCCGGTGGTCCACAGTGTCTGGTTCAGCGCCTCGGTCGGGAGCCCGGTGATGACCACCCCGCCTTGCGCGGTCGGCACCGCCATCAACCGGTACTGGCCGAGTTCGCCGAGGTCGCGGTCGTGCGCCCTGCTGTCCACCGGAAGCGCGGCGAGGACCTTGTGCAGGTCGGCGGGGATGGCCAGGCTGCGGCCGGTGGGCGGCTGACGCATCGCGCTGAGCACCACGCCGCGGTAGATCGAGGCGTTGAGGGTGCCGGGGCCCTGGCCGGGGGCGTCGATCGGCGGCCTGCCCGGTGGGCCCGGCATCGGGCCGCGGATGACGTACTCGGCCGCGCGGGTGCTGGCGTCGGTGAGCTGCCCGTCGAGCTGGCGGATCAGGAACGCGCGCAGACCCACCAGCGTCACCACGCCGATGATCAGGCAGACCAGCGCCAGCAGCACCAGCTGCTCGGCGATGAGCCTGGTGCGCAGCGAGAGCGTCCGGCTTGGCCGTGTCCCGCGCGCGGCGGATCTATCCGGCGGGCTTGAGGACATATCCGGCGCCCCGCATCGTGTGGATCATCGGCTCCCGTCCGGCGTCGATCTTCTTGCGGAGGTAGGAGATGTAGAGCTCGACGATATTGGCCTGTCCGCCGAAGTCGTAGTTCCAGACCCGGTCGAGGATCTGGGTCTTGCTCAGCACCCGGCGCGGGTTGCGCATCAGGAACCGCAGCAGCTCGAACTCGGTCGCGGTCAGCGTGATCTCCGTGCCGCCGCGGAACACCTCGCGGGTGTCCTCGTCCAGGGTGAGGTCGCCGACTACCAGCGCCGCGCCCGCGTTCGCCTCGGTGACGCCGGTGCGGCGCATCAGCGCGCGCAGGCGCAGCACGACCTCTTCGACGCTGAACGGCTTGGTCACGTAGTCGTCGCCGCCCGCGGTGAGCCCGGCGATGCGGTCCTCGACGGCGTCCTTGGCCGTCAGGAACAGCACCGGCAGCGAGTCCGCCTCTGCGCGCATCCGGCGCAGGACCTCCAGGCCGTCGAAGTCGGGCAGCATGACGTCGAGGACTACCGCGTCGGGCTTGAACTCGCGGGCGGTGCGGACGGCGGTGGCGCCGTCGAGGGCGCTGCGCACGTCCCACCCCTCGTAGCGCAGCGCGAGGGTGACCAACTCGGCGAGAGTCGGCTCGTCGTCGACGACGAGGACGCGGACGGGCTGGCCATCGGGCCTGCGCAGCTCTGGGCGGGTGTTCACCGGCATGGTCTCATCGTGCGGCGCGGGCGTGGGCCTTGCCTGTGCCGAACCTGTGCGCGGGCTGTGACATCAGGGCCATCGGGGACATCAGGGCCATCGGGGGAGCGGGCGGGACAGGTCATAGCCGACGCCAACCGGGCGCACAGGAAGCGCACAGGCTGGG
The DNA here is from genome assembly GCF_900101685.1 of Actinokineospora iranica. GTDB lineage: Bacteria > Actinomycetota > Actinomycetes > Mycobacteriales > Pseudonocardiaceae > Actinokineospora > Actinokineospora iranica. The sequence continues at coordinate 175,240 of NZ_FMZZ01000001.1, read as the reverse complement.
CCGCGACGGTTGCGCTACCGGCGGCACGAGGCCCCGGTGGACGTACGGAGGAACCATGACCGAGCAGCCCGCGCGGCCCGCCGACCAGCAGCAGCCCGCCTGGGGTGGGCCGGTGCCGGAGCGGACGCAGCCGAGGTGGTCGGTGAAGAAGACCGCGGTGGCGGCCGCGGTCGCGGTGGGCATCGCCGTCGGCGGCGGCTTCGCCGTCTACGCCGCGAGCGGCGCGGTCGCCGACACCCGGGGCAGGCCCGGCGGCGGCATGATGATGGTCGGCCCCGGCGCGATGAACGCCCTGCACGGCGAACTCGTCGTCGCCGACGGCAAGGGCGGCTACACCACCCAGGTCATCCAGACCGGCGAGGTGACGGCGCTGAGCGACACGTCCGTGACGGCCAAGAGCGAAGACGGCTACACCAAGACCTACACGATCGACGCCGACACCGTCCGGTCCTCGGTCAAGACCGGCGACAAAGTCATGATCACCGCGACGCCCGAGGGCGACACCGCCACGGCCGACTCGATCACCGACGCCACGGCGGCGCGCCGGGGCGGCCCGATGGTGCGGCAGGGCGGTCCCGGCGGCGCCCAGCCGACCGGCTGACGCGGTCACTTGTCGACCGGGTCCACCACTTTGGAGGCCGCGGTGATGATGGCCCACAGTGGACTGCGGGTGCGCTCGTAGTAGACCCGCCGGTTGGCGGGCTCCCGGTGCTCGGTGAGCATGCCCAGGTCGACCAGCCTGGTCAGCTCCACCCCGCAGGCGCTCTGGGCGATCACCGTCTTGGGCGGCTCGGACTGGAAGAACCGCGGCCCGGCGTGCTGGTGGATCCACAGCGCGAGCCGCAGCCTGCTGGGCCTGCCGAACAGCAGCCGTCCCACGTCACCCGCGTCCATGTGATCGCTCCTGACTTAGCGCTAGGCGAAATCAGGTATCAAGATAGCGTCCGATGATCGACTTGTCGAGGGCGCGTCACCGGAAGGGGTGAGGCGATTGCGGGAAGGGGAGGTTCGGTGCGGAGCGGATAATAGGTGAGAACGCCCGATTAGAGATGATATTCACCGAGATGAGTGGATTTTTTCGACGCGAGTGATCGACATTCTTTACGACGCGTACGCGCGGGATCGCTGAGTGAAATCAGCGAACGCCGCGCGGCCGGAACTGAATGCTGATCCTCGGGCCGACCGGCCGGGTCGTCTTCGGGATGGCGTGCTCCCAGGTGCGCTGGCAGGACCCGCCCATCACCAGCAGGTCGCCGTGGCCGACCGGGAACCGCAGCGTCTCCCCGCCGCCCCGGGGGCGCAGCAGCAGTGGGCGGGGAGCGCCGACCGAGACGATCGCGACCAGCGTGTCCTCCCGCGCGCCCCGGCCGGTGTTGTCGCCGTGCCAGGCCACGCTGTCCCGGCCGTCGCGGTAAAAGCACAGGCCAGCGGTCGGTAAGCGCTCTTGGTAGTGGGCTTCGAGCGCCGTGCGGGCGGTGGCCAGCAGCGGGTCCGGCAGGGGCGCGCCCTCGCCGTAGAAGCTGAGCAGGCGGGGGACTTCGACCACCGAGTCGTACATCCGCCTGCGCTCGGCCTGCCACGGCACCCGCTCGGCAAGTCGGGTGAACAGGTCGTCCGCGCCGTGCAGCCAGCCCGGCAGCGAATCCACCCACGCGCCCCGGTCGAGGGACTTTCGCTCGATCTTGGTGAGCGGGCCGACACCGTCGCCGTCGTCGAGCAGGGAGCCCTGGAAAGCGATCGTCATGCCCACACCGTACCTCGAACAGGTGTTCTAATTTAATCCTTCTCGGCAAAAATCTGTCACACTGGCGAGTGGCGACGTCGACTCCTCCCTCATGATTCCCAAACCTTGGCAGGTCCTTGGTAGGTCGACGCGGACATATAGCCGAAGGCCTATGTTTCGTGTCGTCGTGATCGGGGTAGTCGCCCTCGCCGGATCCGCGCCCGCCGGAGAATCGAGGTACCCCCTGATGGCCATCACCGCCGCGCCCACCCACATGCCGGTGACCCTTCCCGTACGCCCTCTGCCCGCAGCCACCCCCGAGCCGGAACGACTGGGAGCCCGGTTGCAGGCCGCGATCGCCCGCGCGCTTGCCCGGCCGTCCGCCGCCGAGGCGGAACTGCGGGCCGGTCTCGCGTGGACGGCCGCCCGCGGCGAGACCTGCCGCATCACCGGCCCGGTCGGCGACGTCCGCCGGGCGATCGAGGCGCTGCGCGCCGATGACGCCGCTTCCGCGCGCGTCGCGCTCCGCGACGCCTTGATCGGGCTGCGCGACGCGCCGTTCGTGCCCGTGCCCAGGGCCGAGCCGCGCACGCCGCGGCGTCGGTCCAAGTGAGACTCGTTTTCCTCACTCGGTCGAGTGGAGCGGGGCCCGCCGATTCGGCTCCAGGCCGCGGATCGGGCAATCTCAGAGGACTGGCTCAACGAAGCGCCGGATCTGGGAGATGCATATGACACGGCAACTGGACGCGCCCCCCTTCCCGGGATCCCCCTCCCCGGGCCTCGACCTCCGTCACGCCGTCGACGCCGCGCTGGCGGCGCTCATCACGCCGCTGACGCCCGCCTCGGCTCGGGTGCTGGCCGACGACCTGCTTGGCGCGCTGGCGCGGACAGCCGCCACCGGCGACACGTGCCTGGTCCTCGGCGCGGCCGAGGCGGTCGCGGTCGCCCGGGTGAACCTGGTGGCCGGTCAGGAGCCCGCCGCCCGCGCCGCGCTGGTGCGGGCCCGCGGGCTGCTCGACCGCAGAGACCGCTGACCGGCGGGCGGGACACGCCGTTCCAACGTCGGAACGGTAGGACCGCTCAACGGCCGATCGTCATCGTGGTCGCGGCTGTCGCCAGCAGGGACAGCAGCTCCTTCAACGGCGTCCCGGACAGCCGGTCTCGCCAGTCGTCGGCCGCACCCGTCAGCCGCACCCCGGCAGGCGACGTGACGACCGAGGTCAGCCGCAGGCCCGTGGGCAACTCGGGAACGGACACCCCGATCGGCCGCACGCCCCGCGGCAGCCGCACCCGCGCCCCCGCGACCCGCACGGCCGCGGGCGTCAGCCACACCCGCCCGTCCTCGACGGCGAGCACCGTCTCCACCGCACCCGGCCACCGCCCCCACGACACCACCGGCGCCTCCGCGAACCGCACCCGCACCCCCGGACGGGCCGCGGCCACCAGCGCCGCGGCCACCTCCGCCGCGATCTCCACCTCGACGCGCACCGACTCGGCGGTCACCGCCGTCGACATCGGCCCGGCGAACCGCAGATCGCGCCAGGTCACCACCAGTCGGGACAGCGGGACCCCGGGCCACCCGACATCCTCAGCCACGAAGCGCACCGCGTCCACCCGCCCCTGAGCGAGCCGAAGGGTGTCACTGTCGCTGCGCACATCGACCACGTTCATCGGCACGTCGTGCCCAGCAGCGCGCACAGTGATCCGCTTACCCTGCAACCGATCCGCCGTCACCCGCACCGCCGCGTCCAGCACCCCCGCCGGACTCGTGGGCACCCCATTGAACACTCCGGAAGAGAACAGAGCAGAAGGAAACAGAGCAGAAGGAAACAGCGCCCGCCCCGCCGACAGCACAGCGTCCAACCCGCGCCCCGGGAACCAGCCGTCGAACGAGCCGCTCACCAGGCCACCTCACCTATGCCGATCACCGGGCACCCTCACCTGGTCAAGTGGCCCCACCTGCCAACCAACCCCGACCCTGCCAGACGCCACACGGATGAAGCGAAGGAGCACACCACCCTCCTGTCTCCTGACAGGCCGTGCCCATGGGCATCCCGCGCCCTCCTGCCAACCGAAGCCGTACCCGGCCCTGCCAGGTGCCAGATGGAGCAGGACAGCACACCCACTCACCTGCCAACAGCACCCGGCCCGCCCAGTGCTCGATGGGAGCGGTGCACCAAACCCGAGCATCTGCCAGGCAGTACTGGCCCTGCCCAGTGCTCGATGGGGTGGAGTGGTTTCTTCGGGGGTGAAGGAAGATCCCTGAACTCGCCGTGGTCGTGGGGCCGAAGGCTCCCCACCCGTCTTTCCCACGACGGGATCTTCCTTCGCAGGGGCCCCGAAGAAACCACTCCACCCCATCGAGCAGACCACCAACCCCAGCCCCCGCAGAAGCCCGCTAGAAACCAGCCAGCATCACCGCTTGCGACGCAACCGGGACACCGCCGTCCGAGCCCGCTCCCGGTTGCGCGGGTCGGCAGCGATCCCGCGCGCCTTCTCAGTCAGCGCCTTGCCCTGCGGGCCGCGCAGGAACCCCTTGATCCGATCCAGCAATCCAGCCACAGTCTTCTCCTTCGTCCGTTTCGCGCACGCCCGATTTCGCTCAGCGGGGACATACCCGGCATCCGCCCACGCCAACCAGCGTTCATGAACCGTGGCCGAACCGACGCGCACGGCTTCGTCGTGTGATCCCACCTCAGCGCGCGTCCCATGAGCGCGAGATCGGGACACGGTTAGGATCTGTCGACTGAATTCCTCCAGGCCATGGGAGCCGGTGTTGCATGGATGCTGTCGTGGCATCGCGGGAGTTGGTGCGGGTCCTGCTGGTCGAAGACGATCCGGGTGACGCGCTGCTCGTGGAGGAACTCCTCGCCGAGGTGAACGCGCCGTTCCGGCTCACCAGGGCGCACTCGGTGCGGGAGGCGGAGCCGCTGCTGGCAGGCCAGGACTGCGTGCTGCTCGACCTCGGCCTCCCCGACGCCAGTGGGCTGCAGGCGCTGCGCCAGTTGGAGCAGGCGCGGGCGGATGTCGCCGTCGTCGTGCTCACCGGCCTGGCCGACGAGCAGCAGGGCATGGCCGCGGTCGCCGCGGGCGCGCAGGATTACCTGGTCAAGGGGCAGGTCGACGGCGACCTGCTGAGCCGGGTCATCCGCTACGCGGTCGAACGCGTGCGCACCGAGGAAATCCAGCGCCAGCTCCGCGAGGAACGCCTGCGCGCCACCGAGAAGGCCCGCCTCGAACGCGGCCTGCTGCCCTCGCCGCTGCTGGACGACCCGCGCATCGACGTCCATTTCTCCTACCAGCCGGGCCGGGAGCGGATGCTGCTCGGCGGCGACTTCTATGACGTGGTGGAGAGCGCGGACGGCACCGTGCACTGCGTCATCGGCGATGTCTGCGGCCACGGGCCCGACGAGGCCGCGCTGGGCGTGTACCTGCGGGTCGCGTGGCGGTCGCTGGTGCTCGCCGAGCGCCCGGTGGACGAGGTGCTGGCGACCATGCAGCGGCTGCTGGTCCACGAGCGGCACCTGGACGGGCTGTTCGCCACCGTGTGCATGCTCTCGGTGTCGCCGGACCGCGCCACCGCCGAACTGCGGCTGGCCGGTCACCCGCCGCCGGTCCTGGTCGCCGACGGCTCCGTGCGCCTGCTCAGCGGCGCCGTCGGGGTGCCGCTGGGTGTGCTGACCAGCGCGAAGTGGCCGGTCACGACCGTCGACCTCGGGGAGGACTGGTCCGTGCTGCTCTACACCGACGGCCTGATCGAGGGCCGCACCGGTGACACGTCCGAGCGCCTGGGCGTCGACCGGCTCACCGAACTGGTCGGCGTCCTGGCCAAACGCGACGCGCACTGGCAGGCCGAGGTGTGCGACGACCTGATCCGCGAGGTCTGCGACCTCAACCAGGGCGACCTGGTCGACGACGTCGCCGCGCTGCTGCTGAACAGGCTTCCGGGAGGCACAGGTGGTTGAGGAAGTCGTTCCCCGCTGGTCGCGGGACGGCAAGGGCGGCGCGCAGTGGCCGCTGCGCCGCTGGCTGTCGGTGACGATCGGCGTCCTGGTCCTGGTGTTCGCGGGCGCGGTCCTGGCGGTCTCGCTGGCCATCTCGGCGCAGAGCGACGAGCGGTCCACCCTGGTGGACCGGATCGACCCGGCTGTGCAGGAGGCCCTGCGCCTGGACACCGCCCTGGTCGACCAAGAGGCCGCGCTGCGCGGGTTCGCGCTCACCGCCCGAGAGGACTTCATCGCCCCCTACGGCGAAGGCGTCGACCGGCAGGACGCCGCCATGTTCCGGTTGCGGGAGCTGGTCGGCGGGCACCGCGGGATCGCCGCGGAACTCGACCGGGTCCAGCGCGAGGCCGACCTGTGGCGCTCGGAGTACGTGGAGCCCAGCATCGAGCGCATTCGCACGTCCGGGGTGCTCAGCGCCGAGCGGAACGCCGAGGGCAAGCTGCGCTTCGACCAGGTCCGCGGCTCGACCACCAGCCTGCGGGACACGCTGTCCACCGCCCGGGACGACGGCAGGGCGTCGCTGACGGCGGCGGCCAACCGGGTGGTCGCCGTCTGCGTCATCGTCGCCGCCGTGCTCTTGGCCGTGTTCGTGCTGCTCGCCGTCACGCTGCGCGCGGCCGTCGCCCGCCCGCTGGTCCAGCTCGCCACCCGGGTCCGCCGGGTGGCCGACGGCGACTTCCAGCACGCGCTGCGGGTCAGCGGCCCGCGGGAGGTGACCGAGCTTTCCGGCGACGTCGACTCGATGCGCCGCCGTATCCTGGACGAGGTGGCGGTGCAGCGGGAGATCAACGCGGAGTTGGACTCGCGCACGGAGGACCTCAAGCGGTCGAACGCGGAGCTGGAGCAGTTCGCTTATGTGGCCTCGCACGACCTGCAGGAGCCGCTGCGCAAGGTCGCGAGCTTCTGCCAGCTGCTCGAACGCCGCTACAAGGGCCAGCTTGACGAGCGGGCCGACCAGTACATCGGCTTCGCCGTGGACGGCGCCAAGCGGATGCAGGTCCTGATCAACGACCTGCTGGCGTTCAGCCGGGTCGGCAGGCACTCGCGGGAACAGGTTCCGGTCGACTGCGCCGACCTGGTCGCCCAGGCCAGGGCCAACCTCGCCGAGAGCATCGAGGAAAGCGGAGCCGAGATCGAGGTCGGCGACCTGCCGACGGTGCTGGGGGAGACGCCGCTGCTGACCGCGGTGTTCCAGAACCTCATCGGCAACGCGGTCAAGTTCCGCGGCGCCGAGCCGCCGAGGGTGCGCATCACCGCGGAGCGCGAGGCCGAGCAGTGGCTGTTCTCGGTGGCGGACAACGGCATCGGCATCGAGGCCGAGTTCGCCGAGCGGGTGTTCGTGATCTTCCAGCGGCTGCACAGCAAGGAGGCCTACCCGGGCACCGGCATCGGCCTGGCGATGTGCCGCAAGATCATCGAGTACCACGGCGGCCGGATCTGGCTCGACCCGGAGGTTCAGCACGGCACCCGCTTCCTGTTCACCCTCCCGGCGATTCCAGAGCCCGTCGACAACACCGAATCCGACCCGACCGAACCCGAGAAAGCCGAGGTCACGTGACCGAGCCGAACGACGTCAAAGTCATCGATGTGCTGCTCGTGGAGGACGACGACGGCGATGTCCTGATGACCCGAGAGGCGTTCGAGCACTACAAGATCCGCAACCAGCTGCACGTCGTCAGCGACGGCGAGCAGGCCGTGCAGTTCCTGCGCCGTGAGGGCCAGTACGCCGACGCCCCGCGCCCGGACCTGATCCTGCTCGACCTCAACCTGCCCCGCTTCGACGGCAGGCAGGTGCTCGCCGAGATCAAGGCCGACCCCGCGCTGCGGCTGATCCCCGTGGTGGTGCTGACGACCTCAGAGGCGGAGGAGGACATCCTGCGCAGCTACGAGTTGCACGCCAACGCCTACGTCACCAAGCCGGTCGACTTCGACCGCTTCATCGAGATCATCAGGAAGATAGACGAGTTCTTCGTGACCGTGGTCAAGCTGCCCAGGTAGGACGCTTCACGGGGCGTTGTTGGCAGCGGTGACCGTGAGCGTCTTGGACACCGTTTTGGCCCCCTTGGGCCAGAGCGTGTAGGTGTGCGTGGTCTTGCCCGCAGTCGGGTCGCAGGGGAACGCCAGTTCGAGCTGTCCGGCCGCCGGGTAGTCGCCGCCGTAGCCGCCGTAGACGTCCGGGTTGTCCACCGAGATCGCCGCGCCGGACGCGCCCGACACCTTCCACGAGATGACCACGTCCTGCCCCGGGGAGGAAAACGGCGCGTCCGGAGTGCCCCGCACCGGGCAGGTCGGCTGCCGCACCACGGTGAAGCTGTCGATCCGCGCGCCCGAGGGCGTGGTCGTCGTGGTCGTCGTGCCGGGCTTGCGGCTGGTCGTGGTGATCCGGCCGCCCGCGTCCGAGCCGCCCCGGGTGTCCACCGGCCGCACGGTCTCGGTCTGCGTCTCGGTGATCGTCGTCGCGGTGGCCGGGTCGGACACGACCGGCGCGGCGGCGGGCGCTTCGGTCGCCGGTTGCCCTTCGGCGCGCTGCACGGTCGTGCAGCCGACCGCGCCCGCCGCCAGCACCAAGCCCAGTGCCAGTCCGCGGAGTCTTCGCTTGTGGTCCATGCCGGTCCCCGCCGTTCTTCTCGCTTCCCCGTGTGTGAGAAGACGTGTCGGAGCGGGCGAGGTTCCGCGCGGGGGCTACCAGGGGGCGGGGGCGTAGTCCTTGAGGAAGCAGCCCCGGATGTCCTCGCCCGCCTCGCCGCGCACAATCGGGTCGTACACCCGCGCGGCGCCGTCCACCAGGTCGAGCGGGGCGTGGAACCCCTCGTCGGCCAGCCGCATCTTGGTCGGGTGCGGCCGCTCGTCGGTGATCCACCCGGTGTCCACGGCGGTCATGAGGATGCCGTCGGTCAGCATCTCTTCCGCGCTGGTGCGGGTGAGCATGTTCAGCGCGGCCTTGGCCATGTTCGTGTGCGGGTGCCCCGGCCCCTTGTAGGCGCGGCTGAACTGCCCCTCCATCGCCGACACGTTGACCACGTACTTGCGCCGCGCGGGCGCGGCGGCCATCGCCGGGCGCAGCCTGCTGATCAGGATGAACGGCGCGGTCTGGTTGCAGAGTTGCACCTCCAGCAACTCCATCGGGTCGACCTCGTGCACCCGCTGGGTCCAACTGTTGACCGGGTGCAGGTCAGGCACCAGCCCACCCGCGTCGATAGCGGTGTTATCGGCGATCCGATCAGGCGCGGCCGACCCCGCCGTGAGCGCCAGCGCGGTCAACGGATGCACATCGTGCGAGGTCGTCGCCTCCACCGCCCCGACAAGAGCGGCCGGATGCGCGTCACTCGTGCGCCCCAAGGACAGCACCTCCGGCAACGGCCCAGGCGGCAGCGGCGCCGACTCGGCCTCGGCCAGCAGCGCGTAAGACCCGGGGGACCGCCGCACGGTCTGCGCCGCGTTGTTGATCAGAATATCGAGCGGCCCCTGCGCCGCGACGGTGTCGGCCAGGTCCACGACCTGCGCCGGATCACGCAGGTCGACGCCCACGATGGTGAGCCGGTCCAACCACTCCTCGGCATCGGGCATAGCCGCGAACCGACGCACCGCGTCGTTCGGGAACCGGGTCGTGATCGTGGTCCGGGCGCCATCGCGCAACAGCCGAAGCGCGATATACATTCCGATCTTCGCCCGCCCACCGGTCAACAACGCCCGCCGCCCGGCCAGGTCGGTGCGAGCGTCCCGACGCGACCGGTTCAGCTCCGCACACGGGGGGCAAAGCTGGTGGTAGAACGCGTCGACCTGGTGATAGCGCTGCTTGCAGGTGTAACAGGACCGAGCCCGCAACAATGTACCGGCAGACGCCCCGGCAACGCCGGACACCAGCGGAATCCCCTGCGTCTCATCATCAATCCGGTTGGGCGCCCCGGTGGCGGTCGCCTCGGTGACAGCCCGGTCGGCTTCGGTGACCGCCGCCCGCTTGGCCGCCCGCCGCCGCAACCGAACCGACTTGTAAATCCGAGCCGTGGCCCGCCGAACAGCCACAGCGTCAGGGTGCTCGGTAGGCAACTCGTCAACCTCGGCAAGCACCGCCAAGCACTCCCGCAGCCGCGCTGGATCAATGCCCGGCCCATGCTCGACCCGCTCAACCTGGTCGGCCTGGTCTTCCTGAATCGCTGTCACTACCGCCGCTCCCGCTCGCCTACGTCCCGACAACTGTAGAACGTGCCCGAACCAGCAGGCCCGCCCCTGCCAGGCACTCGATGGAAGGTGGGGAGTGGAGCAGCGAACCCGCCCCCGACCCAGGCTGAACCCGACCCTGCCAGGTGCTCGATGGGGTGGAGTGGTTTCTTCGGGGGAGAAGGAAGATCGCCAAGCTGGCTTCGCATGTGTGCGGCCGAAGGCTTCCCACCCGTCTTTCACACGGCGATCTTCCTTCGTAGGGGCCCCGGAGAAACCACTCCACCCCATCGAGCGGACCCCGCAGCCCAGCCAGGCACCAGCCACCCCATCGAGCAACCCCACCAGCGCAAACACAACGAAGGCCGCCTTCAACCGAAGACGGCCCCCGAGAGACACCAGCGACTCAGCTGTCCTGGAGATCAGCCAAGGCCGCCTTCACCTTCGACAGCTCGGCCTCCAGCTCCTCCATCCGCGCCCGGTGCTGCTCCCGGGCCGCGTCAAGGACACCCTCGATGGCCTTGGAGATGTCCTCGTGCAGCTCAGCGGCCGCCCGGGACACCGCGGCGGCCGGAACCGCCACACCCTGCATCATCCGCTTGCCCGCCTGAGTCAGCTCAGCCTGCCACTCACCCTCGGCGGTGCCGGTGACAGTCAGGGTCAGCTCGACAGTCCGAGTCTTCTTCGCGGTGCTCTGGGCCCGCTGCGCCCGCGGCTTCTTGACCGGCGGCGCGGCCTGCTCGACAGGCGCGGCGGCCTGCTCAGGCTGCTCGGCCTGCTCGGCCTCGGTCGAAGCCGCCACGGTCTCCGCCTGCTCGGTCTCGGTCTCGGTGGACACGATCCACTCCCTCTCACGACGCCTGGTGAACCGGCTGAATTAGAACATTCGTTCGCCTGTTCGAGATCCCCGGGGCCGATCACGCTACGAGATGCCCGGCGCCTTTCCGTCAGCGGGCAGGGTGACGCGGATGCGGCATCCGCGGGGCGAGTCGACGACCCCGATCGTCCCGCCGTGCAGCTCCACCACCCACCGGGCGATGGACAGCCCCAGCCCGGTCCCGCCGCCGGTGGCGCGCTCGCCCCGGGTGAACCGGCGGAACACCAGGTCGCGTTCGGCCGCGGCGATGCCCGGCCCGTCGTCGCGGACCTCCAGGGTCAGCTCGCCGCCGGACAGCGCGGCGACGACGCGCACCTCGCCGTCGGCCGGGCCGTGCCGCACGGCGTTGTCCAACAGGTTGACCAGCACCTGGTGCAGCCGCTCCCGGTCGGCGAGCACGGTCGCCGACCCGGGGGAGACGGAGGTGGAGAGCCGGACCGACCGGCGCGCCGCCGCCGCGTTGACCTCCGCCTCGGCCACCACCTCCGCCAGCAGCGGCGCCACCTCGACGGACTCCAGGTCCAGCGGGTGCGCGCCAGCGTCGATCCTGGACAGGTCCAGCAGCTCGGTCACCAGCCTGCCCAGCCGCTCGGTCTGGGCGAGCGCGGTGCGCATGGTCGCCGGGTCCGCCTCGCTCACCCCGTCGACCACGTTCTCCAGCACCGCCTGCAACGCCGCGATCGGCGTGCGCAGCTCGTGGGAGACGTTCGCGATCAGCTCGCGCCGGTGCCGGTCGGCCGCCTCCAGGTCGGCGCTCATCTGGTTGAACGCCCGCCCCAGCTCGCCCACCTCGTCGCGGGCGGTCACCCGGACCCGGCGGGAGTAGTCGCCGCGGGCCATGGACCGCACGGCGGCGGTCATCTCCCGCAGCGGGCGGGTCATGCCGTGCGCGAGGACCTGCGAGGTGATCAGCGCGCCGATGATGCCGGTGAGCGACGTGGTGGGCGGCAGCCAGCCGATCATCGCCCAGAAGTAGCCCAGCCCCGCCGCGCCGGAGGCGACCAGCAGGATGCCGAGCTTGACCTTGATCGACCGCACCGGGTCCAGCGGCCTGGGCAGCCGCTCCAGCAGCCGGGCGGCACTGGTCGCGGCAGTGGTCATCGGGGCGCCTCCAGGGCGTAGCCGACCCCGTGCACGGTCCGGATCAGGTCCGCGCCGAGCTTGCGGCGCAGCGACTTGACGTGGCTGTCCACCGTGCGGGTGCCCGCGGCGTCGCCCCAGCCCCAGATCTCGGCGAGCAGCCGCTCGCGGGGCTGCACGGCGCGCGGGCGGGCGGCCAGGTGCGCGAGCAGGTCGAACTCGATCGGGGTCAGGTGCGCCTCGACGCCGCCGCGCCGCACCCGTCGCTCGACCGGGTCCACCTCAAGGTCACCGACGACGATCGCGGCGGCCCCCGCGTCGGCCTGCGCGGCCCGCTCCACCCTGCGCAGCAGCGCGTGCACCCGGGCCACCAGCTCACGCGGGGAGAACGGCTTGGTCATGTAGTCGTCCGCGCCGACCCCGAGGCCGACGAGCAGGTCGGTCTCGTCGTCGCGGGCGGTCAGCATCAGCACCGGCACCGGGCGCGCCGCCTGGACCCGGCGGCACACCTCCAGCCCGTCGAACCCGGGCAGCATGATGTCGAGCACCACCAGGTCGGGCCGGGTGCGCTCGGCGGCGGCCACGCCGCCGGGGCCGTCGCAGGCGAGGTCCACCTCGAAGCCCTCGGCCCGCAGCCGAGCCGCGACCGACTCCGCGATCGTCCGCTCGTCCTCGACGACCAGGACACGCCGCTTGTTCGCCATGGTCGTGACTCTATGCAGGCACGATGGGCAAGTGACGCGCGCTGTGTGAACGTTTCGTGGAGACGCCCGATCGGCAAACCGGATGAAGCGCCGGGCGGGCATTGCCTAGGCTGGAGGCAAATGAGCAGCACCGACACCAGCGCCTCCCTGGCCGACCTGCGCGCCCGTCTGCCCGAACTGATGCTGCGCGACCAGCGGCGGCTCGGCCGCAGGCTTGACGGCGCGCGCAAGACCCGCGACGAGGCCAGACGGCGCGCCACCCTGGAGAAGATCGCCGCCGAGATCGACACGGCCGTTGCCCGGGTCGAGGCGCGGCGCGCGTCGGTGCCCGCGCTGAAGTACCCGGAGGAGTTGCCGGTCAGCCAGCGGCGGGCCGACATCCTCGCCGCGATCCGGGACAACCAGGTCGTGATCGTGGCCGGGGAGACCGGCTCGGGCAAGACGACCCAGCTGCCCAAGATCTGCCTGGAACTCGGCCGGGGCGTCGCCGGGCTCATCGGCCACACCCAGCCGCGCCGGATCGCCGCGCGCACCGTGGCCGAGCGGGTCGCGGAGGAAGTCGGGACGCCGCTGGGGGACACGGTCGGCTGGAAGGTCCGCTTCACCGACCAGGTGGGCGACCGCACGCTGGTCAAGCTGATGACCGACGGCATCCTGCTCGCCGAGATCCAGAACGACCGGCTGCTCTCGCAGTACGACACGATCATCATCGACGAGGCGCACGAGCGCAGCCTCAACATCGACTTCCTGCTGGGCTACCTGTCCCGGCTGCTGCCCAGGCGCCCCGACCTCAAAGTCGTCATCACCTCGGCGACGATCGACCCGGAGCGGTTCTCCCGGCACTTCGGGGACGCCCCGATCGTCGAGGTCTCCGGCCGTACGTACCCGGTCGAGGTGCGCTATCGGCCGCTGGTCGACCCAGAGGACCCGGACGCCGACCCGGACCGCGACCAGACCCAGGGCATCCTCGACGCGGTGGACGAGCTGTGCGCGGAGGGGCCGGGCGACATCCTGGTCTTCCTCTCCGGCGAGCGCGAGATCCGCGACACCGCCGACGCGCTGGCCGCGAAGAACCTGCGCGACACCGAGATCCTGCCGCTCTACGCGCGGCTGTCCAGCGCCGAGCAGCACCGGGTGTTCCAGCGGCACACCGGGCGGCGCGTCGTGCTCGCCACCAACGTCGCCGAGACGTCGCTGACCGTGCCCGGCATCAAGTACGTGGTCGACCCGGGCACGGCTCGGATCTCCCGCTACAGCAACCGGCTCAAGGTGCAGCGGCTGCCGATCGAGCCGGTGTCGCAGGCCTCGGCGAACCAGCGCAAGGGCCGCTGCGGCCGGACCTCGGACGGCATCTGCGTCCGGCTCTACAGCGAGGGCGACTTCGACGCGCGCCCGGAGTTCACCGACCCGGAGATCCTGCGCACCAACCTGGCCTCGGTCATCCTGCAGATGAGCGCGGCCGACCTCGGCGAGATGGCCGACTTCCCGTTCATCGACCCGCCGGACCGCCGCCACATCGCCGACGGCGTGCAGCTGCTGCAGGAGCTCGGCGCGCTCGACCCGGCGGAGAAGGACCCGGCGAAGCGGCTCACCCCGCTGGGCAGACAGCTCGCCCAGCTGCCCGTCGACCCCCGCCTGGCGCGGATGGTCATCGAGGCGGACAAGGCGGGCTGCGTCAGCGAGGTGATGATCATCGCGGCCGCCCTGTCCATTCAGGACCCGCGCGAGCGCCCGCAGGACAAACAGCAGGCGGCGGCGGAGAAACACGCCCGGTTCGCCGACCCGGACTCGGACTTCGTGTCCTACCTCAACCTCTGGGAGTATCTGCGCGAGCAGCAGAAAGAGCTGTCCGGCAACAGGTTCCGCAGGCAGTGCAAGGCGGAGTTCCTGAACTACCTGCGCATTCGCGAGTGGCAGGACATCCACAGCCAGCTCCGCCAGGTGGCCCGCCAGCTCGGCATCACGCCCAACGACGTGCGCGCCGCGCCGCAGAACATCCACATCGCCCTGCTTTCCGGGCTGCTCTCCCACATCGGGTTCCGCGACCCGGCGGGCAAGGACTACTTCGGCGCGCGCAACGCGAAGTTCGCGGTGTTTCCCGGCTCGGCGCTGTTCAAGAAGCCGCCGCGCTGGGTCATGGCGGCCGAGCTGGTCGAGACCTCGCGGCTGTGGGGCCGCATCGCCGCCCGGATCGAGCCGGAGTGGGTCGAGCCGCTGGCCGCGCACCTGGTGAAGCGCACCTACAGCGAGCCGCACTGGGAGGCGAAGCAGGGCTCGGTGGTGGCCACCGAGAAGGTGACCCTCTACGGGCTGCCGATCGTGGTGGGCCGCAAAGTCCAGTATGGACGGATCGACCCGGAGATGTCCCGGGACCTGTTCATCCGCAATGCTTTGGTCGAGGGGGACTGGCAGACCCGGCACCACTTCTTCCACGACAACCGCAAGCTGCTCGCCGAGGTCGAGGAACTCGAACACCGGGCCCGCAGGCGCGACATCCTGGTCGACGACGAGACCCTGTTCCAGTTCTACGACGAGCGCATCCCCGCGGACGTGGTCTCCGGCAGGCACTTCGACACCTGGTGGAAGAAGACCCGGCGCGAGCAGCCCGACCTGCTCAACTACTCGAAGTCCATGCTGGTCAACGACTCCGTGGGGGAGATCGATGAGCGGGCCTTCCCGGACACGCTCCAGCAGCGCGGCCTCGAACTCCCGCTGACCTACCGGTTCGAGCCCGGCCGCGCCGACGACGGCGTCACAGCCAAGGTGCCGATCTCGGTGCTCAACCAGCTCGACGGCGACGCGTTCTCCTTGCAGGTGCCGGGATTGCGCGAGGAGGTCGTGACGGCGCTGATCCGGTCGCTGCCCAAGCCGCTGCGGCGCAACTTCGTCCCGGTCCCCGACTTCGCCAAGGCCGTCGTGCGCAGGCTGGGGGAGGCGGAAGAGTCGCTGCCCGACGCGGTGGGCCGTGAGCTGCGCGCGCTGACCGGAGTCGTGATCCCGCGCGACGCCTGGCAGCTCGACACCGTCCCCGACCACCTCAAGACCACCTTCCAGGTGGTCGACGGGGACAAGACCCTGGCCCAGGGCAAGGACTTGGGGGCGCTCAAGCAGCAGCTCAAGACCGAGCTGCGGGCGTCGCTGGCCGAGGCGACGGTCAACCTGGAACGGCGCGGGCTCACCGACTGGACGATCGGCACGCTGCCCAAGGTCGCCCGCACCGAGCAGAACGGCCTGGTCGTCACCGCCTACCCGGCGCTGGTGGACGAGGGCGCGACCGTGGCGGTGCGGATGTTCGACACCGAGCCCGACCAGCGCGCTGCGATGTGGCTGGGCACCCGCAGGCTGGTCCTGCTCACCGTCGCGTCCCCGGTGAAACAGGTCGTGCGCACGCTGTCCAACCAGGCCAAGCTCGCCCTCTCGCACAACCCGCACGGCGGCGTCCCGGCGCTGCTCGCCGACTGCGTCGACGCCGCCGCCGACCACCTGATCGCCCGCGCGGGCGGCCCGGCCTGGGACGAGGCCGGGTTCGCCCGCGTCCGCGAGGCCGTGCGCGCGGGCCTGGTCGCCACGACCCTGGACGTGCTCGACCGGGTGCGCAAGGTCGTGATCGCCTGGAACGACGTGCAGAACCGGCTCGCCCGCACCTCCGGCCCGATCTTCGCCGAAGCCATGTCCGACATCGGCGAACAGCTCGCCGCCCTGGTCTTCCCCGGTTTCGCCACCGCGACCGGCGTGCCCCGGCTGCTCGACGTGGAGCGCTACCTGCGCGGCATCGAACGCAGGCTCGACAAGCTGCCCGAACGCCCCGACCGCGACTCGGCCTGGATGCACACCGTCCAGGACCTCGAAGACGCCTACCACGAGCTGCTCGACCAGCTGCGGCCCAGCGCCCGCGAGACCGACCGGGTGCGGGCGGTGCGGTGGATGATCGAGGAACTGCGGGTCAGCTACTTCGCGCAGACCCTCGGCACGCCCGGCGCGGTCTCCGACAAGCGGATCATGAAGGCGATCGAGCAGCTCCGGCCGTGAGCGCGCCCGCTGGGGTGTCCCGGCGGCTCAGCGGCGGACGTGCAGGCGGACCACGGTGCCCGTCCCGGCCGCCGAGCGGATGCGGACCAGGTCGCAGAGCTGGTTCGCCAGCCACACCCCGCGCCCGCCCTGCACCGACGGCCGCGGCGCCACCCGGCCGACCATGGGCTCCTGGATGTGCCCGCTGTCGCTGACCTCGCACACGAACGCGTCGCCGTCGGTCCACAGCCGCAGGGTGCCGCGCTCGCCGCCGTGGCAGATGCTGTTGGTGACGATCTCGTTGGTGGCCAGGGTCAGGTCCAGCGCCCGGTCGCGGGGCAGGCCGAACGCGCTCGCCCGCACGCCGACCAGGTCGCGCAGGTCGGGCAGGTCGTCCAGGCAGAAGTGCACGACGTCGGACACCGACTCCGGGGCGGGCAGGTCGCCGCCGAACTCCGCGTGCGCGTGCTCGGGGTCGAACCGGACACTGATACGGCGGGTGCCCGCGTCCACCATGACCGGGTGGCTGTGCTCGGCGGAGCGCAGCACCGGCTTGGCCACGGCCGAGCCGTCGAACGCGCAGCGCAACCGGAACCCGGCGGTGTCCTCGAACGCCAGGTTCAGCAGCGACTCGTGCAGCAGCGCCTCGGCCATCTCCTCGGCGGGCCGCCCCAGCCAGGCCGGTTCGCTCAGCCCGCGCGTCGGCCGCCCGTCCGCCTCGTCGACCAGCCCGCGCAGCAGCGGGATGAGCCGCGCCGGATTGCGCCCGACGTCGGTCACGTCCAGGAACCGCACCTGCTCGGCGGCGTCGCCGAGCGCGGCGCGCAGCAGCGCGATGCCCGTTGGCGGCGCCAGCGCGAACACGAGTTCGCCCGCGCTCACCCCCGCGCGCAGGTATGGCACGGCGCCCTCGGCGAAGCCGGGCTCGTCGCGGTACACCAGAGCCTCGTGCGCGAACGGGGACGGAGCCAACTAGCCACCTCATAAGACCAGGACGCGGTAGACACTGCCGAGTTCAACCGCCTGCGACAGGACCCGCCGCACACCGGCGGGATCGTACCGGGCGCGGCGGGCCGGAAACCCCCTGCGGCTCGCCGTCGGCGACCACATTCACCCGCTCGCCGCATCGGCCGTGCCCGCGCGTCTCCCGCGGGCCGAGTGGCCTGGGCCGGGTCGGCCGTGAAAGGTTCCTTTCATGGTCATCTCCGCTCCCGCGCCGAAACGGCGGGTCAGCCTGGACGACTGGCTGATGCTGGCCCTGGCGCTGCTCTCCGTCGGACTGCTGGCCTACCGCGCCTTCTGGCGTCCGGCGGCCGAGGTTGCGGCGCTGATCGCGCGCGTCGACCTGGCGTTGTGCGCGGTGTTCGCCGTCGAGTTCCTGTGGCGCTGGCGGACGGCGGGCTTCACGCGCCGCTTCGTGTGGCTGAACTGGTACGACGTGGTGGGCATGGTCCCGGTGGCGCACCTGGCGTTCCGCGCGTTCCGCCTGCTGCGCGTGGTGCGGATCGGGATGCAGCTGACCCGCTTCCACCGGCCGGTCGACCGGTCGATGGGGGAGGAACTCGCGAACCGGGCCATGGGCCGCTTCGGCGGGGTGATCATCGACGTGATCAAGAAGCCGCTGACGGTCGCGGTGCTCGACGAGGTGGTGTCCGTGCTGCGCACCGGGCACTACGCGCGCAACATAGCCAGCGCGCTGGAGGAGAACCGCGTCGAGATCCGCGCGATGGTGCTGGAGAAGCTCAAGGACGACCCGCAGATCGGCAGGCTGCGGCGGCTGCCGTTCCACGACGAGATCGTCGGCGCGGTCTCCGACGCCGCCCTGCGGGTGGTCCTGGAGATGCTGGCCGACCCGCGCACCGACGAGCTGATCTCCGACCTGCTGCGGGAGAACATCAACCAGATCCGGGACGCCGTGCGCGCCGACGTCCACCGCAACCTGCCGGAACTGCCGCCGCCGGACCGCTGACCGCGCCCGCCGTCACTCGCCCGGCCGTGCCGGAGGGTCCGATCCGCTGCCAGGATGCGAAGGGTGACCTTCCATGACTCCAGGTTCGCGCTCGACCCCGACGTCCTGCACATGACTCCCGGCGCGTTCGGCGTGGCCCCGACGGCGGTGCTGGCCGCGCGGGCGGAATACCGGCGGCGGGCCGAGGCCAACCCGACGCGCTTCCACCGGGTCGAGTCGCCTGAGCTGGTCGAACGCGCGCGGCTCGCCGCCGCGGCGTTCCTCGGCGGCGGCTCGGTCGGGGACGGGGTGGCGCTGGTCCGCAACGCCACCGAGGGCGTCGCGACCGTCCTCGCCGCGACGCCGCTGGCCCAAGGGGACGAGATCCTGCTGTCCGAGCACGGCTATGGGGCCGTCCGGATCGCCTGCCAGGCCAAGGCCGACGCGGCAGGCGCGACGGTCCGCTCGGTCGACTTCCCGGTCGGCGCGGAGCCGGACGCGATCGTGCGGGCCTTCGCCGACGGGCTGCGGCCGACCACGCGCCTGGTGGTCGTGGACGGCATCAGCTCCGACACCGCGCTTTCGCTGCCGGTCACCGGGATCGCCGACGTGTGCCGGGCGCACGGCGCGCCGGTGCTGGTGGACGGCGCGCACGTGCCCGGCCAGGTCCCGGTGCGACCCGACCAGCTGGGCGTGGACTTCTGGGTGGGCAACTTCCACAAGTGGGCCTACGCCTGCCGGTCCACCGCGGGCCTGTGGGCCGCCCCGGCCTGGCGGGACCGGCTGCGCCCGCTGGTGCCGTCGTGGACCTACCCCGAGGGCTTCCCGCACTGGTTCGGCGAGGCGGGCACCAATGACCAGACCGCCTGGATGGCCCTGCCCGACGCCATCGCCTTCTGGCACGAGGCGGGCGGCTGGGCCGCGGTGGACCGCAGCGCCGCCCTGCTCGACAAGGGCGTGCGTGTCGTCGCCGAGGCGATCGGAGCCGACGGGCAGGCCAGCGCGCACCACGCGCCGCTGATGCGCCTGGTGGCCCTGCCCGCCGGGCTCGTCGCCGACGCCGCGGACGCCCGGCGCTACTACCTCGAACTCAGCGCCCGCGGCGCGGAGACCTCGATCGTGTGGCGGGACGGCCGGGCCTACATCCGGCTGGGCGCGGCCATCTACCAGCGCGAGGACGACTACCAGGCGCTGGCGGCCCTGCTCGCCGACGGCCGCTGACCAGTCGCCCGGTCGACGGCCCCTGCCGGAGGTCATTCCCGCCGGGATTACTGCACGTCGCTGTCCGGCGGGGGCAGGCGGAACGGCGCCGAGGCGGGCTCGACGCCGTCGACCCCGGCCACCGCCCGCAGATCGCCGATGGCGTCCGGAGCCGCCGTGCCGGTCACCGCGCCGATCGCGGCGAGCACGCGCTCGACGCGCATGCCCGCCGCTTCCAGGGCGGCGACCACCTCGGGCAGCCGCGCCAGGCCGTCGTCGTCGACGGTCACCGTGACCGGCTCGGTCACGGGGCCGCCACCAGGCCCGCGCCCACGTCGGTCGACGGCAGCGGCAGCCGCCGCGCCGCCTGGGCCAGCCGGGCCCACAGCTCCCAGGAGCGGGCCCCGGTGGCCTGGGCGATCAGCGCGGCCACACCGGCCACGTGCGGGGTCGCCATGCTGGTTCCGCTGATCCGGTTGTAGCCCTGCGGCTGCGGCCACGACGAGTACACGTCCACGCCGGGGCCCACGATGTCCACCGCCCCGATCTGGTCGACCGTGCCGCAGGAGAACCACGCCAGCGCCGTGTTCACGTCGGTCGCGCCGACGGCCAGCACCGACGGGCAGTTCGCCGGGTGCCCGACCGGGTTGATCTGCCCGTTCTGCCGCCGCGACTCGTTGCCCGCCGCCGCGATGATCAGCGTGCCCTGGGCCAGCGCGCGGCTCGCGACCCGCTCGTAGGTCCGCGAGTACGGCGTGCCCGGCCGCACGGCCGCGCCCAGCGACATCGACACGATCGGGCAGCCGTGGGACACCGCCCACGCGATGCCCGCCAGGATGCCGCCGTCCGTGCCGGACCCCTCGTCGCTGAGCACCTTGCCCGCGAAGATCTCCGCCTCCGGCGCCGCGCCGTAGCCCGGACCCGCCGCGGGGTCGCGCGGCCCGCACGCGGTGCCGATGCAGTGCGTGCC
This sequence comes from Actinokineospora iranica, assembly GCF_900101685.1. GTDB lineage: Bacteria > Actinomycetota > Actinomycetes > Mycobacteriales > Pseudonocardiaceae > Actinokineospora > Actinokineospora iranica. Next base: position 154,568 of record NZ_FMZZ01000001.1, on the reverse strand, counting down.
GTGCCCGTGCCCGTCCTGGACCGGCTCGCCCGCCACGAACGACTCGCTGGTCACCGCCCGGCCCGCGAAGTCCGGGTGCGCGAGGTCGAAGCCGGTGTCGAGGACCGCGACCCGGATGCCCGCCCCAGTCGCCTTGCTCACGTGCGCCCCGACCGCCTGCAAGCCCCAGGTGAAGGCGCTCTCGTCGGCCTGGCCCACGGGCGCGGCCTCGGCGGCGGCGCTGATCGCGTACACCCGGCGCTCCATTTCGACCTGCGCGATGGGCCCGACCTCGGCCGCCGCGCGGGTCAGCGCTCCCGCCTGGTCCGGGTCGGCGTCGACCACGGCGACGCCGAGCGTGCTGAACACCAGCCCGTCCGCGCTGTCCTCGGCGGGCGCGCTGATGCCCGCGAGCCTGCCCAGCGCCTCGGTCCCGGCCGCCGCCGCGTCGTCTTCGAGCAGCACCAGGTATCGCCCCGTGGTGTCGTCCTGCGCGGGATTCGTCATGTCCCAGCCCTTCGTCCGTTGCCACCGTTCGCTGCCACCACCTACAAGTGTGATCGGTCGTTCACAGTGGGTGTAACTGATGTCACACAAATGGCCCTGTGTGTGGCTGGTGCGGCCTTATTCCGCGCCGTCCACCCCGTGGCACGCCCGCGACCGGGCGAACCGGACGTTTACTGTCGAGGGCATGGAGACCTGGCAATCCCACCCGGTGCCGCGGGTGGCCGGCGCGCCCCGGCCGTTGCGACTGTTCGACACCGCGGCGGGGGGCGTGCGCCCCACCGCGCCCGGCCCCACCGCGACGATGTACGTCTGCGGGATCACCCCGTACGACGCGACCCATCTCGGGCACGCCGCCACCTACCTCGCGTTCGACCTGGTGCACCGCGTCTGGCTGGACAACGGCCACGACGTGCACTACGTGCAGAACGTCACCGACATCGACGACCCGCTGCTCGAACGCGCCGAACGCGACCACGACGACTGGGTGGTGCTCGGGATGCGCGAGACGGCGCTGTTCCGCGAGGACATGACCGCGCTGCGCGTGCTGCCGCCGAGGGACTTCGTCGGCGCGGTCGAGTCGATCCCGGAGATCGTCGAGGCCGTCGCGAAGCTGGTCGCCGACGGCGCCGCCTACCGGGTGGAGGACACCCAGTACCCGGACGTCTACTTCGACCACACCGCGTCCGGCCGCTTCGGCTACGAGTCGAACTACGACGAGCCGACCATGACCCGCTACTTCGCCGCCCGCGGCGGCGACCCCGACCGGGCTGGCAAGCGCCACCCGCTCGACGCCCTGCTGTGGCGGGCCGCGCGCGACGGCGAGCCGAGCTGGGACAGCGAACTGGGCCCGGGGCGGCCGGGATGGCACATCGAGTGCAGCGTGATCGCGCTCAACCGCCTCGGCATGGGCCTGGACCTGCAGGGCGGCGGGTCGGACCTGATCTTCCCGCACCACGAGTTCAGCGCGGCGCACGCCGAGGCGCTGACCGGGCAGCACCCGTTCGCCCGGCACTACACGCACTCGGCGATGATCGGCCTGGACGGCCTGAAGATGTCCAAGTCGCGCGGCAACCTGGTCTTCGTCTCCCGCCTGCGCGCGGACAAGGTCGACCCGATGGCCATCCGCCTCGGCCTGCTCTCCGGCCACTACCGCACGGACCGCTCCTGGACGACGGACGTCCTGGACGAGGGGATCGCCCGCGCGAACCGCTGGCGCGCGGCGCTCGCCGCCCCGGCGGGCGTGGACGCCGACCCGCTGGTCGCCCGGCTGCGCGACCACCTCTCCGACGACCTGGACACTCCCGCCGCGCTGGCCGCGGTCGACGCGTGGGCCGCGCAGACCCTCGCGGGCTCCGGCCACGACCGGGACGCCCCAGCCATTGTCCGGGCCGCCGTCGACGCCCTGCTGGGCGTCGCGCTCTAGCCGGGGCCGTGGGGGTCGCCGCGACGGCGACCCCCACGCCTGCCCTCAGATGCCCGCGGGGCCCGGCCCGGAGCCGCCCCGGCCGGAGCCGGGCCGCCGCCTGCGCAGGTACCGCTCGAACTCGGCGGCGATCGCGTCGCCGCTGGTCTCGTTGAGGGTGTTCTCCGCGTCGCCGCGCTCTTCGAGGGCGCGGACGTAGTTGCGGACGTCCTCGTCCTCCTCGGCCATCTCGCTGACCGTGTGCTGCCACTCCTCGGCCTGCTCCGGCAGCGCGCCCAGCGGGACCTCCACGTCGAGGATCTCCTCGACCCGGTGCAGCAGCGCCAGGGTGGCCTTGGGCGATGGCGGCTGCGAGACGTAGTGCGGCACGGCGGCCCAGATCGAGATGGCGGGCACCCCCGCGCGCACGCACGCGTCCTGGAGCACGCCAACGATGCCCGTCGGCCCCTCGTAGCGGGAGCGCTCCAAGCCGAAGCGGGTGGCCGAGGTCGCGTCGTAGGCGGTGCCGGTCACCGGGACCGGGCGGGTGTGCGGGGTGTCGGCGAGCAGCGCGCCCAGCGTCACGACCGTGTTCACGCCCAGGTCGTCGATGTGCTGGAGCAGTTCGGCGCAGAACTTGCGCCAGCGCATGTTCGGCTCGATGCCGTGCACGAGGACGACGTCCCGGTTGGACCCCGGCGGGCGGCACACGGAGAGCCGGGTCGTCGGCCACTCCACCCGCCGGGTGACCCCGTCCACCATCCGGACGGTGGGCCTGGTCACCTGGAAGTCGTAGTAGTCGTCGGGGTCGATCTCCAGCAGCGGACTCGCGTCCCAGGTGAGCTGGAGATGCTCGATCGCCGTGCTGGCCGCGTCCCCCGCGTCGTTCCAGCCCTCGAACGCCGCCACCATGACGGGGTCGACGAGTTCTTGCTGCTCGGCCGTGGGCTCGAGGTCGGCAGCCATCTGCGGGTCCGGATCGGTCACCGGGTCAGCCTACGACCCAGGCCCGACGGAAGGAGATCGTAGGCTTGGGACATGCCGGACAGCGCCGCGCCGACCCCCGCCGACCGGGTGGGAAAGGCCGCCGCCCGGCGACGGAGCCCCGATCCCCGACCGTGAGGACCACCCCCGTGACCGGACCGTCCGCTCTGGATGGCCTGCCCGCCGCCGTTCTCTGGGACATGGACGGCACCCTGCTCGACTCCGAACGGCTCTGGGACATCCCGCTGCGAGAGTTCTGCGCGAAGCTGGGCTCCCCGCTGTCCTCGGCGACCCGCGCCGCCATGGTCGGCAGCAACGGCCCGACCACCATGGCGCTGCTGTTCGGCGAGGCGGGCATCGTGCCGACCGACGACGACGTGCGGGAGGCCAAGGCGTGGATCGACGCCCGCATGGCCGAGCTGTTCTACGCCGAACTCGCCTTCCGCCCCGGCGCCCGCGACGCCCTGCGCGCGGTCCGGGCCACCGGCCTGCCCACCGCCCTGGTCACCTCCACCGAACGCGCCCTCACCGAGATCGCGCTGGACACCCTCGGCCGTGACTTCTTCGACGTGACCGTCTGCGGCGACGAGGTCGACCGGCGCAACAAGCCGCTGCCGGACCCCTACCTCATCGCCGCCGCCCGCCTCGGCGTCGACCCGGCCCGCTGCCTGGCGGTCGAGGACTCGCCCACCGGGGTCGCCTCGGCGGTGGCGGCGGGCTGCGTGGTGCTGGCCGTGCCCTGCGAGATCCCGGTCCCCGAGGGCGAACGCCGCGTCCTGCGTGACTCCCTGGTCGGCCTCGACGCCGTGCTGCTGCGCGAACTCATGGCGGCCGTCTCCTGCTGACCCGCGCTCATCGGCCCAGGGCAGGCCCTAAGGTACGGGGGCGTCCGGACACCGGGGTGCGGCGATGTGGGGAGGAAAGTCATGGCAGTGCTCGGATGGCTCGCGGCGGTGGTGCTGCTGCTGATCGCCGTGCTGCACCTGGTGTGGACCGTCTCGCCCTGGCCGCTGCGCAGCCGGGAGGAGTTCGCCCGGCGGGTGGTCGGGGTGCCGGAGGACAAGCTGCCCGGTCCCGGGCTGACCGCGCTGGTCGCGCTGCTGCTGGTCGCAGCCGCCTACCTCGTGGGGGCCAGGGCGGGGATCTTCGGGGCGTTCGGTCCGCCGTGGCTCGTGCCGACCGGCGCGGGAGTCGTGGCGGGGGTGCTGCTGGTGCGCGGCGTCGCCGGGTACCTCGCCTCGTCGCGGCGCGAGACCGACTTCGCCCGGCTCGACCTGCGGATCTACGCCCCGCTGAGCGCGGGCCTCGGGCTGCTCTGCGGGATCGTCGCGGTGGGTGGCGGCGCGGGGTGACCCTCGGTGGCGGCCCGGCGCGCCCGGGGTGGCAGGATCGTCGCTCGTGAAGACGTTCGACGAGCTGTTCGCCGAACTCAGTGACCGGGCTCGGACCCGCCCTGAGGGTTCGGGCACCGTGGCGGCGCTGGATGCTGGTGTGCACGCGCAGGGCAAGAAGGTGCTCGAAGAGGCGGGCGAGGTGTGGATCGCCGCCGAACACGAGTCCGACGACGCGCTGGCCGAAGAGGTGTCGCAGCTGCTCTACCGGGTGCAGGTGCTGATGATCGGCCGCGGCCTCACCCTGGAGGACGTCTACCGCCACCTGTGACGGGGCAGGCTCAGCGCTCCCGCACGAACAGCGCCTGCGCGCCCCTGGCCACCGCTCCATGGGTGTCGTGCAGGACGCTCAGCGCCGTGCCGGTGCCGTTGGGCCCGATCACCGAGTGCGCGTCCAGGCCGATCCACTCGCCCTCCGGCTCGCGGATGACGTGCACGGTCAGCTCGGTGTTGATGAACCACCACTTGCGCGGGTCCAGCAGCCCGGACGCGCCGCTGCCGGAGTCGGCCACGACCAGCAGCCGCTGCAGCGGAGTCGGTTCCTCGCCCGCCACCAGCGGGATCGTCTGCCGGACCCACACCGTCGCAGGCCCCGGCTTGTCCAGCGAGCCGGTGAGCGCGCGCCACTCCATCACGTCCAGGTACCCCGGCCCCCAGTTGTCCGGGCGGGTGATCGGCGTGCCCGCGGCGGGCGGGGCGAGCGGGGCGACGTCGTCGGGGGTGCGCACGGCGGAGGTGTCCGAGGTGACGATCCGCCACGCGCTGGCCCGCGCGACCGCCCGGCCGCCCGCGCGGATCTCGCCGCGCGCCAGCTCGACCGACCGGCCCGGCCGCTCGACCTCGGCGGACACCGATAGCTCCGCGACCGGCACCGGGCCGAGGATCTCCACCGTCACCCTGGCCAGCGCCGACGGCGCGGCAGCGGGCAGCGCGGCCAGCTCGCGGGCCAGCAGCGCGGTCGGCGGGCCCATGTGCTGGCTGTCGGCCGTCCACGGGCCAGCGGTGTGCCGGGTCGAGGCGTAGCGGCCCTCGCCCAGCGGTTCGTAGAACGCCATCAGTCCGCCCTGTCCAACATTGTTTCTTCGCCGGAATCCGGTTCCGGCCAGCCGGGATAGTCCGGTGGCGTGCCGCCGAACGCGGGGCAGACGGCCTGGTGCGAGCACCAGTCGCACAGCCTGCTCTTGTTCGGGCGGAAGTCGCCGGTGCGGCCCGCGCGCAGGATGGCCTGCCAGATCGCGTCCAGGGTGCGCTCGAACCGGGCCAGCTCGGCCTCGTCGGGGGTGTAGGCCAGCGACTGGCGGTCGGCGAGGTACATCAGCCGCAGCTGCCGGGGCACGACCCCGCGCAGCCGCCACAGCGCCAGCGCGTAGAACTTCATCTGGAACAGCGCCTTCGCCTCGCCGATCTCGCGCGGCGCGGTCCCGGTCTTGTAGTCAACGACCCGGATCTCGCCGGTGGGGGCGACGTCGATCCGGTCGATGTAGCCGCGCAGCAGCACCCCCGACGGCAGCTCCGTCTCGATCAGCAGCTCGCACGCCTCCGGCTGGAGCCTGCGCGGGTCCTCCAGGGCGAAGTAGCCCTCGATCAGCCCGGTCGCCGAGGCCAGCCACGGCGCGGGGTCCTCGCCCTCGCCGAAGATCTGGCCCAGCTCGGGCCGCTCGGCCAGCAGGTCCGCCCAGGTCGGCGCGAGCAGGTCGTGGGCGGTGGCGGGCACCCGCCGCTCGGCGGGCAGGCCGTAGAGCCGCTCCAGCACCGCGTGCACGACCGTGCCGCGCACCTGCGCCTTGCTCGGCGTCTCCGGCAGCCGGTCGACGGCGCGGAAGCGGTACAGCAGCGGGCACTGCTTGAAGTCGCTCGCCCGCGACGGCGACAGGGCGGGCCTGCGCCGCCCGACCGGGTCGGCGGCGGGCGGGGCGTCCGATCCAGCGGCGGGGAGCATGACCCGCACCTTAATGTCGACCACCGACATCGCCCCGGCAGGTGTCCAACGTGTCTTCCCCGGCATGTCTTCCTGGCATGTCTTCCGCTGGGCGGATCACCCCGACCCCACACCGGCGCGCCTACGCTGGGCCCGTGGCGGGCACCACGCACTCGGCTACCCCCGCGGCCAGCGGCGGGCTGCTGCTGTTCCGCTACAGCGGCGTGCCCGTGGTGCTCGCGCACTCCTGGTGGCTGGGGTCGCTTGCCGTCGTCGTCTTCTATGCCCCGCTGGTCGGCACGCTGCTGCCGTCGGCGGGCGTGGCCACCTCGATCCTGCTCGCCGCCGCGTTCGCGGTCCTGCTCGGCGCGTCCGTGCTCGCCCACGAGCTTGGGCACTGCGTGGTGGCGCTGCGTCTGGGCCTGCCGGTCCGGCGGCTGCGGCTGTTCCTGCTCGGCGGACTGTCCGAGATCGCCCGCACCCCGCGCAGGCCCGCGCACGAGTGGGTGGTGGCCGCGGCGGGCCCGGCCGTGTCGATCCTGCTGGCCGCCGCCTGCGGCCTGGGTCTGCTGGTCATGCCCGCCGAGGGCGCGGTGTGGCTGCTGGTGCTGGAGTGCGCGTTCGCCAACACCGCCGTCGCCGTGTTCAACCTGCTCCCTGGCCTGCCGCTGGACGGCGGCCGGATGCTGCGCGCGGGCGTGTGGGCGCTCACCGGGCGGCGCGGCGCGGGCACCCGCGCCGCCGTGGTCGGCGGCTGGGTCGTCGCGGGCCTGCTGGTCGGGTGGGCGCTGTGGGGCCTGGCGCAGGGCAGCCAGGACCGCTGGCTGCGGCTGGGCGTGTGCCTGCTGACCGCCTGGTTCGTCGTCGCGGGAGCCAGCGGCGAACTCGCGGCCGAGCAGCGCCGGTCGTGGCCAGCCGAACTCGAACTCGCCGACCTGGTCCGCCCCATCCTGCAACTGCCCGCGGAAAGCCCGGTGGCCGACGCGCTGGCCGCCGCGGCGGGGCGCGGGGTCGTGCTCGTGCGCGCCGACGGGGTGGCCGCGGGCCTGCTCGACGAGACCGCCGCGCGCAGGCTCGCCGAGCGGTCGCCGTTCTCGCCAGCGGAGCAGGCCGCCGAGCCCATCCGGCCCGAGTCCGTGCTGCTGGCCTCCGAGCCGGGCGAGGACATCGCCGAGCGCGTCCTGGAGACCGCGGCCTGGCAGTTCGTCGTGGTGGACGACGAGGGCCGCCCCTGCGGCGTCCTGCGCCGCGAGGACCTGCGCGCGGTCCTGCACAGCCGGGCCGAGTGAGCACCGATGGGGTGATGCGGGCAGGCCGGTGGGCCTCTGCGACCATCGTCTGTCGGTTCAGCTCAGGTGGAAGGCGAGGCGTTCGGTGTCGGCACGCAGGGTCAGCGGTCCGTTCGAGGCAGGGGACCGGGTACAGCTCACCGACCCCAAGGGCAGGCACTACACGCTCATCCTCGAGCCGGGGGAGAAGTACCACACCCACCGCGGCGCGCTCGCCCACGACGACATCATCGGCCAGCCGGAGGGCTCGGTGGTGAGCTCGGTCGCGGGCACCTCGTACCTGGCGCTGCGGCCGCTGCTGTCGGACTACGTGCTGTCCATGCCGCGCGGCGCGCAGGTGATCTACCCGAAGGACGCCGCGCAGATCGTCATGCAGGGCGACATCTTCCCCGGCGCCCGCGTCCTGGAGGCCGGGGCCGGGTCCGGCGCGCTCACCTGCTCGCTGCTGCGCGCCGTCGGCCCCACCGGCTCGGTGACCTCGTACGAGATCCGCGCCGACCACGCCGAGCACGCCGAGCGCAACGTCGTCCAGTTCTACGGCGAGCACCCCGAGAACTGGACCCTGACCGTCGCCGACCTCGCCGAGCACACCGGCGAGGTCGACCGGGTCATCCTGGACATGCTCGCGCCGTGGGAGGTGCTGCCCACCGTGGCCGAGCACCTGATCCCCGGCGGTGTCCTGGTCACCTACGTCGCCACCACGACCCAGCTCTCCCGGGTCGCCGAGGCGCTGCGCGAGCAGACCTGCTGGACCGAGCCCTACGCCTGGGAGACGCTGATCCGCCCGTGGCACTCGGTCGGCCTCGCCGTCCGGCCCGAGCACCGGATGATCGCGCACACCGCGTTCCTGATCACCGCCCGCCGCCTCGCGGACGGCGTGGTCGCCCCGCGCCCGCAGCGCCGCCCGAGCAAGGGCTAGCACCGGCTAGGACACGCACCAGCGCGACTCGCGCCGCTCGACGCGCAGGGGCACGGTGGCGGTCTCGCCGCCGGTGGTGAGACGCAGTTGGACGACGACCTGGTCACCGGTGATCTCGGGGATCCGCTCCAGCTCGGCCAGGCCGTCCTCGGGCACCCGGTCCCCGATCCGGCTCGGGTCGCAGCTCACGGACTTCATCCGGGTGGGGTTGCGCTGGTTGATCGCGTCCACGGCGCCGTCCACGGCCTGGCGCAGGGCGGCCTGGTCCTCGGCCGAGCCGCGTTCCGGCGGAGGTGGGCTCCCGGCGCTGGAGCAGGCCGCGGCGGTCACGGCGAGCAGCAGCGCGGCTACGGCGAGCGGCGCGCGACGAAGGGAATGCGGGAATCGGACTGTCACGCGGTTCTCCCGGGGCTGGACGTAGCGACACCGTAGGGGTAGTGGGCCACCCCGGGAAACGACCGGGCAGGGTGGCCGCGGACACACCCTGGCCGCGCCTGCCCGGCCCGTCGGCGCGGTGTCAGTAGGTGACGCACCAACCCTGCGACTTCTTCTGGAACACAATGGGGAAGTCGATCGGCGAACTGGTCGCGATCGTCACCTCGGTGTCGACCCTGCCGTTGCTGTCGCCGTAGGTCTCGGGCTCGCCGACGACGGCCGCCTTGCCGTTGCTGGGCACGATGCTGGAGTACATGACGCCGGGACCAGAACGGTCACAGGTCAGCGCGGTCGCGGCGGCCTCGTCCTTGGCGTTGATCGCGTCGACGTACTTCTCGCCCGCGCCTTTGAGGTCGGCGCCGCCGCCGCCCTCGCCGCCACCGCCGCGCGAGGTCGTGGTCTCCTCGGTGGTTTCCTTCGAGGTGGTGGTCGTCGGCCTCGCCGAGGTCTTGCGGGTCGTGGTGGTGGTCGTGGTCGGGTCGCCACCGCTGTTGCTGTTGCTGTCGGTGGGCGCCGCGGTGCTCGGCTTGTCGTCGCCCTTGGTCAGGAAGTAGATGCCGACGCCCGCGCCGCCGAGCACCAGGACGGCGATCGCCACGATGGCGACGATCTTGCCGGTGTTCTTCCTCGGTGGCTCACCGTCGGGGCCGCCCGGCTGGCCGTAGCCGCCCGGGTACGCCTGCTGCGCGTACGGGTCCTGGCCGAACGACTGCGTCTGGCCGTAGCCCTGGTACGGCTGCTGCCCGTAGGGGTCCTGCGGCTGCTGCCCGTAGGGGTCCGGTTGCCGAGGTTGCTGGCCGTAGGGGTCCGGCTGCCTGCCGAACGGGTCCTGGCCGTACTGGCCCGGCTCCTGCGGTGGGTAGGTCATCGATCCCTGACTCCTCGGTGGCTCACTGCCGTCGTCTGCTCTCGGTGATCGTGCCGAGCGCGGAGACCGACCGGGCACGCGCAGAGGATACGCGGCAAGCGGGGGGCGCGGACCGAGTGCGCCCGCGGCCCGTGAAGACGGGTTCGGCGCGGGCCGTCGCCCGCGCCGAACCCGTCGCTGTGCCCGCGGCTCAGGCCTTCTCCTCGCCGCAGAACTTCCACTCGCCGCCTTCCTTGATGACCTTGATGGCGATGGTGGTCTCCTTGGTCTCGCCCGCCCTGACCACATCCAGGTCGATCTTGACCGTGGCCGTGCTGCCGCTCACCTGGGGCGAGCCGTTGAGGGTCGCGGTGATCTCGTAGTCGGACAGGCTCTTCTCCAGCTCGCTGGTGTCGGTGCCGTACTTCTTCTGGTACGCCGAGCACGAGTTGGTGACGACCGGGGCGAAGTGCTTGTCCTCGTAGGCCTTCATGTAGGCCTCGGCCACCGCCTCCGGACCCGCGTCGGAGGACCGCGTCGAACTCGGCCTGCGGCTGGTGGTCTCGGGCTCGTCCGACGACGAGGTACTGGGCTGCTTCGTCGTGCTCGGCGGCGCGCTGGCCGCGGGCTTGTCGCCGCTGTCCTTGGTCAGGAAGTAGACGCCGACGCCCGCGCCGCCCAGGACCAGCACGGCGATCGCCACGATGGCGACGATCTTGCCGGTGTTGTTGTTCTTGCGCGGCGGCTCGCCGCCGCCGGGGTACCCGCCGAACCCCTGGTAGGCGGGCTGCTGGGCGAAGCCGTCTGGCTGCGGCGGGCCGTACCCGCCCGGCTGCGGAGGGTTCCCAGGCTGGTTCCCGTAGCCGCCGGGCTGCGGCTGCTGGCCGTAGGGCCCTGGCTGCTGCGGAGGATAGGTCATGGTCGCCCCTGACTCTTGGTGCTGATCGCCGCGCGAAACGGTGGGTGGGCACGCGGGATGGACGGCCGAGCGGACCGTCCCGGTTTAGCTGCAAACGTATCCCGCGGGGAGTGCAACATGGTATTGGCCCGAAAGCCGTCGACTCCGCCGGGCGGCCCGGCGGAGTCGACAGATCAGCGGTCGTCTGGGGTCATCCCCCGCCGAACCCCGAGACGCACCAGTTCTCGCCCTGCTTGCGCAGGCGGATCTTGGGGCTGGTCTGCTTGCCGTTGACCGTCACCGTGAAGGTCGCGGTGGCGGTGTCGCCTTTCTCGACCACGTCGCCGAGCTTGGGGTCGCCGACCTCGTCGTCGCCCTTGAACGCCTTGTCGATGTCGGACTGCGTGACCTTGTCGCTCTCGTCACACACCAGTTTGTTGTGCGCTTCCGCGCTGCGGCTGGTGACGGCGTCGAGGTAGGCCTGGGCCGCGCCGCGGGCCGTGCTGGCGTCCGAGCCGCCGGTGAGGACCAGCACCAGGGTCACCACGATGCCGATCACCAGCAGGCCGCCGCCCGCGAGGATCCACGGCATCGGGCTCTTCTTCTGCGGCTGGCCGTACTGGCCGTACCCGCCCTGACCGTACGGGTCGGGCTGCTGTCCGTACTGGCCCGGCTGCTGACCGTACGGATCCGGCTGCTGCCCGTACTGGCCGGGCTGCTGTGCGTACTGCCCCTGGTAGGGGCCCTGCTGAGGACCGGGCTGCCCGGTGGGCTGCGGGCCGGTCTGCTGCCCCGGCTGCGGCTGCTGCCCCGGGTACTGGCCCGGCTGCTGGGGGTATCCGCCCTGCGGCGGGAATTGCCCAGGTTGCGGAGGCTGCGCGGGCTGCTGCCCGGGCTGTTGCCCGTACGGATCTGGCTGCTGTGGAGGGTAGGTCATCGCTCCCCGGGCTTTCTGACTGCGAACAGTGGTCTCTTGGACGCGCGCGGTTGGACTAATACACCGACGCACCGTAATGGGCGGTCGGTTCCCATTGGCACCGGGTTGGCGCATCATGTGCGTCCGAGCGAGTGTTGCGCGGGGGTGACACGCAAGTTCCGACATCCGGATGCTCTGTCCTTGTCGGTGATCGCCGGTACCGTAGGGGTACGAGTTCGGGAGGAGGTGCCGACATGCAGCACGATCGTCCCGGCAGTCGGCCAGAAAACGCCGACGACGAGCACGGTGACGCGCCCGGCCCGGGGATTGAACGCCCCGATAGGTCGGAAGCCGCGCAGATCCGTTTCCTCGAAGAGGAAGTCGCTCTGCTTCGCCGGAAACTGACGGAATCGCCACGGCATTCGCGACTGCTGGAACAACGACTGGCAGAGGCGTCCGAGCGGGTGAGCCAGCTCACCGAGCGGAACGCCAAACTGGTCGACACGCTTCGTGAGGCCCGCGGCCAACTTCTCGCCTTGCGCGAGGAGGTCGATCGTCTCGCCCAGCCGCCCAGCGGCTACGGCGTGTTCCTCGATGTGCACGAGGACGGCACGGTCGACGTGTTCACCGCGGGTCGCAAGATGCGCGTGTCGGTGTCGCCCGCTGTCGAGGGCGACAAGTTGCGGCGCGGCCAGTCCGTGCGGCTCAACGAGGCCCTCACCGTGGTCGAGGGAGGCGGGTTCGAGCGGACGGGCGAGGTGTCCACCCTGCGCGAACTGCTGACCTCCGACGACGATGAGGTGCCGACCCGCGCGCTGGTGGTCGGACACGCGGACGAGGAGCGGGTGGTCTGGCTTGCCGACCCGCTGGCGTCCTCGCCGCTGAAGTCCGGCGACTCGCTGCTGGTGGACGCCAAGTCGGGCTACGCCTACGAGCGGGTGCCCAAGGCCGAGGTCGAGGACCTGGTGCTGGAGGAGGTGCCCGATGTCGACTACGAGGACATCGGCGGCCTGTTCCGGCAGATCGAGCAGATCCGCGACGCGGTCGAGTTGCCGTTCCTGCACAAGGACCTCTTCGCCGAATACGAGCTGCGCCCGCCCAAGGGTGTGCTGCTCTACGGTCCCCCCGGTTGCGGAAAGACGCTCATCGCGAAGGCTGTCGCGAACTCGCTGGCCAAGAAGGTGGCCGCGGCGCGTGGCGACAGCGCTCCCAAGGACGCGAAGTCGTACTTCCTCAACATCAAGGGCCCGGAGCTGCTCAACAAGTTCGTCGGTGAGACCGAGCGGCACATCCGGCTCATCTTCCAGCGGGCCAGGGAGAAGGCCTCCGAGGGCACTCCGGTGATCGTGTTCTTCGACGAGATGGACTCGATTTTCCGGACCAGGGGCAGCGGCGTCTCCTCCGACGTCGAGACGACCATCGTTCCGCAGCTGCTGAGCGAGATCGATGGCGTCGAGGGCCTGGAGAACGTCATCGTCATCGGCGCGTCCAACCGCGAGGACATGATCGACCCGGCGATCCTGCGACCAGGCAGGCTCGACGTGAAGATCAAGATCGAGCGGCCGGACGCGGAGGCGGCGAAGGACATCTTCTCCAAGTACCTCACCAGCAACCTGCCCATCCACGCCGACGACCTCGCCGAGTTCGGCGGCGACCGCTCCACGTGCATCGACGCGATGATCCAGCACACCGTCGAGCGCATGTACGAGGAGACGGAGGAGAACCGCTTCCTGGAGGTCACCTACGCCAACGGTGACAAGGAGGTCCTGTACTTCCGGGACTTCAACTCCGGCGCGATGATCCAGAACATCGTGGACCGGGCGAAGAAGGCGGCGATCAAGTCGGTGCTGGAGACCAAGCAGCCCGGCCTGCGCGTGCAGCACCTGCTGGACGCGATCGTCGACGAGTTCGCCGAGAACGAGGACCTGCCCAACACGACCAACCCGGACGACTGGGCGCGGATCTCGGGCAAGAAGGGCGAGCGCATCGTCTACATCCGGACCTTGGTGACCGGCAAGAACCAGGAGTCCGGGCGGGCGATAGACACCGCGACGAACACCGGTCAGTACCTCTAGGACACGCTCGAACCGTGGGGCCCCGCACGAGTGCGGGGCCCCACAGCTGTCTCCGGGGCTGGGCATAATCGGTCCGGTGTCGACACTGAACCGGTTCACGCTGGGCCTGGCCGCCCTCGGGCGGCCCGCCTACATCAACCTGGGCCGCGCGGGCGCCCTCCCGGCCGACCGGGGCGTGGCGAGCCTGCGCGCGGCCACCGAGGACGTGCTGGACGCCGCGTACGCCGCCGGAATCCGCCGGGTCGACACCGCGCGGTCCTACGGGCGCGCGGAGGAGTTCCTGGCGGGCTGGCTCGACGCCCGCGGCCACACCGACGTGACCGTGTCGTCCAAGTGGGGCTACGCCTACGTCGGCGGCTGGCGGATGGACGCCGAGACGCACGAGTCCAAAGAGCACTCGCTGCCCCGGTTCCGCGCCCAGCTCGCCGAGAGCCGCGCCCTGCTGGGCGACCGGATCGCCCTGTACCAGGTGCACTCGCTCACCTCGGACAGTCCGCTGTTCACCGACGGCCCGCTGCTCGACGCCCTGGCCGAGCTGGCCGATTCCGGGCAGCGGCTGGGATTCTCGACCTCCGGACCGGCCCAAGCGGACACCGTACGACGCGGCCTGGCGCTGGAACGCGCTGGCGTGCGGGTGTTCCGGGCTGTCCAGTCCACCTGGAACCCACTGGAGCCGTCGGTGGGCCCCGCGCTGGCCGATGCGCACGCGCACGGCGCCCACGTGGCCGTGAAGGAGGCGTTGGCCAACGGCAGGCTCGCCGTCCGCGCGCCGGAGTCGCTGCTCGCCGCGGCCCGCGAACTGGGCGCGACACCCGACGCTCTCGCCCTGTCGGTGGCGCTGGCCCAGCCGTGGGCGGACACGGTCCTGCTCGGCCCGGCGAGCACCGCGCAACTCGCGGCCAACCTCGCCTCGGCTGGTCTCACCCCGCCTGAGCTGCCCGATCTCGCGGAAGACCCGGCCGAGTACTGGGCGACCCGGTCCGCGTTGCGCTGGGAGTGAACCCCGAGGATTCCGGTCGTTGATCCAGACCGGTAGCGTCAGCCAGGACCCCACCGCCGACTTCCTCGAAGGGGACGACCGTTGCGTCGTGTCCACGTGCTGGCCGCCGCCTGCGCCACGGTCCTGCCGGTAAGCCTGCTCGCGGGCTGCTCCGACCGGCCCAACGACCTCTACACCTACTACGACGACGCGCCGCCGTCCGCGACCTCGGCCGCCCCGGCCCAGCCGTCCAGCGCCCCGGCGCCGACCACGGCCGCGTCCTCAGCCGCCGCGGCCAAGGACCGCGCCGCGACGGTCGCGCTCGGCGCGCTCACCGCGGCCGACCTGGCCGCGGAGGAGGTCAGCGCGTCCGGCGCGCCGGACACCGGCGTCCCCGCCACCCTGCCGGACTGCGGCGTCCGGCTCGGCGCGGCGTCCGCACCGGGCCAGGAGACCACCTGGAAGTACCGCAGCGGCTCGATGCTGCGCCAGCGGGTCGCCTACGCCGAGGACCCCACCGCCGTGCTCGCCGCGGCCCGCGACGCCCTCGACTGCGGCGCTTTCCAGGTCGACGGAGAGTCCTTCCTGGTCGACGAGGGCGCCCCGCTGTCCGCGCTGCCCGGGGTCGACGACCGGCTGAGCTGGTGCGCGTCCGGGCCGGGCAAGGTCACCTGCACGGTCCTGCTGGCCAGGGGGAACCTGGTGACCGCGGTGACCGTCGAGTCGGGCACCGCGGCCAGGGCGCGCTCCGCGGTCACCCGGCTGGCCCCCAAGGCCGCCGCCGCGCTCGCCAGAGGCCTCTGAACCACTCCAGGGCGGCCAGCCGCCCGTCGGGCACGAACGGCCACGCCGGGTCGGCCAGGCGGGCGCGCAGGTCGGCCACGGTCATCCACTCGCCGCTGGCGATCTCGGCGGCCTGGGTGACGATCGGGCCGTCCCAGCGTGTCTCGTAGGCGGACATGTGCACCCGGACCGGCGGCAGGTCGATCGGCAAGACGAACAGCGGCGTCAGCGCCACCCCGCTGACGCCCAGTTCCTCGGCGAGTTCGCGTTCGGCGCATTCCCGCGGCGTCTCGCCCGCGGCGACCACCCCACCGGCCCAGCAGTCGTGCATCCCGGGGTAGACGTCCTTGGTGTCGGTCCGCCGGTGCACGTAGACGCGCTCGCCGTCGGCCGAGCGGACCAGGACCGCGCCGCAGGCGTGCCACAGCCCCTCCGCGCGCATCCTGGCCCTGGTGGCGCTGCCCACCACTTCGCCGTTCGCGTCGTACACGGCCACCAATTCCGCGGCGTTCACATCGGCGAACTTATCCGCGCGGCACGGCTCACGCCGAAGTGGTCGGTTCGGACCCGTAGGCTGGGCCCATGCGGCGGATCATGGGAACCGAAGTCGAGTACGGCATCGCGGTGCCGGGCGATGCCACGGCGAACCCGGTGTTGACATCGACGCAGGTCGTGCTGGCCTACGCCGCGGCGGCGGACATCCCCCGGGCCCGGCGCGCCCGCTGGGACTACGAGGTGGAGTCCCCGCTGCGCGACGCGCGCGGGTTCGACCTCGGCGTCCCCGGCATGGCCCCGTCCGACCCGGATGTCGAGGACCTCGGCGCGGCCAACGTCATCCTCACCAACGGCGCCCGGCTCTACGTCGACCACGCCCACCCCGAGTACTCCGCCCCCGAGGTGACCAACGCCCGCGACGCGGTGATCTGGGACAAGGCGGGGGAGCGGGTGATGGAGGAGGCGGCCATGCGCGCGGCCACTGTCCCAGGCCAGCCCCGTTTGCAGCTCTACAAGAACAACGTCGACGGCAAGGGCGCCAGCTACGGCACCCACGAGAACTACCTGATGGCCCGCGGCACTCCGTTCACCTCGGTCATCGCGGGCCTCACCCCGTTCTTCGCCTCCCGCCAGGTGGTCTGCGGCTCCGGCCGGGTCGGCCTGGGGTCGTCCGGGGAGGAAGCGGGCTTCCAGCTCTCCCAGCGCGCCGACTACATCGAGGTCGAGGTCGGCCTGGAGACCACGCTCAAGCGCGGCATCATCAACACCCGCGACGAGCCGCACGCCGACGCCGACAAGTACCGCCGCCTGCATGTCATCATCGGCGACGCGAACCTGGCCGAGACGTCCACCTACCTCAAGGTCGGCACCACCGCGCTGGTCCTGGACCTGATCGAGGCTGGCGTCCGCTTCGACCACCTCAAGCTGGCCGACCCGGTCCGCGCCGTGCACGTGATCAGCCACGACCCGACGCTCAAGGCCACCGTCGAGCTCGCCAACGGCCGCAAGTTCACCGGTTTGGACCTACAGCACGCCTACCACGAGATGGTCGCCGAGCACCTCGACCGCACCGAGGTCGACCGGGTGGCCCTCGACGTGCTGCGCACGTGGGGCGAGATCCTCGACGCGCTCTCCCGCGACCCGCAGGAGTGCGCCGACCGGCTCGACTGGCCCGCCAAGCTGCGGCTGCTGGAGGGCTTCCGCGCCCGCGACGGCCTGGCCTGGTCCTCGCCCCGGCTGCACCTGGTCGACCTGCAGTACTCCGACGTGCGGCTAGACAAGGGCCTCTACAACCGGCTGGTGGCCCGCGGCTCGATGAAACGCCTGGTCAGCGAGGACGAGGTCCGCGCGGCGATCACCACCCCGCCGCAGGACACCCGCGCCTACTTCCGCGGCCGCTGCCTGGAGCGCTACCCGAACTCCATCGCGGCCGCGTCCTGGGACTCGGTCATCTTCGACCTCGGCCGGGAGTCGCTGGTGCGCATCCCGACCTTGGAGCCGCTGCGCGGCACCAAGGCCCACGTCGGAGCCCTGCTCGACGCGGCGGCCACGGCCGAGGAACTGGTGGACGCGCTGACCGGCGCGGCTAAGCGCCGGTAGCGGAATTCCCGGCCGCGGGCCGCCTGGTGATCTTGCGCCCGGCGTGGACGGCGACGAAAGTCGGTCCGGCTGGGTAATGTTCGCAGTAGGCCAGCCACGACCGGGAGGCGATATGTCCCAGGAGCACAAGCAGCGCCAGGGCGGCGGAGACGGCGACGAGGGCGTCGAGGACACCACCGCGGCCGGACAGGAGCGCCGGGAGAAGCTCGGCGACGACACCGACGCGATCCTCGACGAGATCGACGACGTGTTGGAGGAGAACGCGGAGGACTTCGTCCGCGCCTACGTGCAAAAGGGCGGCGAGTAAGACCCCACCGCCCCGGTCCCATCCCGCGACAGGAACGAAAGAAGGCATGGAACACACCTCGTCCCGGGGGCAGCTGGGAGCCTCGCTCTCAGCTGCCTACCTGTCGGCAGGAACGTCGTCGTTCACCGACTTCCTGCGTTCCCAGGCCCCTGAACTGCTGCCCGGGTCGCGCGCGGCGCGCGATCCGCGGGCCGTGGGCAGGGCCGAGATCCCGCACGGCACCACGATCGTCGCGCTCACCTTCCCCGGCGGCGTCTTGATCGCGGGTGACCGCAGGGCGACGGCGGGCAACCTGATCGCGCAGCGGGACATGGAGAAGGTCTACGTCACCGACGGCTACTCGGCGGTGGGCATCGCGGGCACCGCGGGTTTGGCGGTGGAGATGGTGCGGCTCTACACCGTGGAGTTGCAGCACTACGAGAAGATCGAGGGCGTTCCGCTCTCCCTCGACGGCAAGTCGAACAAGCTCGCGACCATGGTCCGCGGCAACCTCGACGTGGCGATGGCGGGCTTGGCCGTGCTGCCGCTGTTCGTCGGCTACGACATCGACAGCGCCGACCCCGCCCGCGCGGGCCGGATCGTCTCCTACGACGTCACCGGCGGCCGGTACGAGGAGCACGCGGGCTTCCACGCGATCGGCTCCGGGTCGATGTTCGCCAAGTCGGCCCTCAAGAAGCTCTACGACCCCGACGCCGACCGGGCGGGCGCCGTCCGCACCGCGGTCGAGGCCCTGTTCGACGCCGCGGACGACGACTCGGCCACCGGCGGCCCGGACCTGGCCCGCCGGATCTACCCGAGCATCGTGACCATCACCGCCGACGATGGCGCTGTCCGGGTGGCCGAGGATGAGGCCGCCGCGGTCGCCGAGGCCGTGGTGACCGCCCGCGCGAGCCGCCCGCGCGGCTGAGGACTTCCCTGACCGCGAAAATGTCCTGACCGTGGAGAGTAAGGAGCCTGCCCCGTGACGATGCCGTTGTACGCCTCGCCCGAGCAGTTGATGCGCGATCGCTCGGAGTACGCCCGCAAGGGCATCGCCCGGGGCCGCAGCGTCGTCGCGCTCAAGTACGCCGACGGAGTGCTGTTCGTCGCCGAGAACCCGTCGGCGACGCTGCACAAGGTCTCGGAGATCTACGACCGCATCGGCTTCGCCGCCGCGGGCCGCTACAGCGAGTACGAGAGCCTGCGCCGGGGCGGTATCCGCCACGTGGACCTGTGGGGCTACTCCTACGACCGACGCGACGTCTCCGCCCGCCAGTTGGCCAACGTCTACGCGCAGACCCTGGGCACGATCTTCACCGAGCAGGTCAAGCCGATGGAGGTGGAGATCTGCGTCGCCGAGGTGGGCGCCACCGCCGCGCAGGACCAGCTTTACCGGCTCACCTACGACGGCTCGATCGTCGACGAGCCGCAGTTCCTGGTGATGGGCGGCCAGACCGACCCGATCGTGGCCTCGCTCAAGGAGACCTTCGAGGAAGGCCACGCCCTCGCCGAAGCGGTCCGCCTCGCGGTGAAGGCGCTCGCCGCCGGGTCGGGCAGCGCCCCGGCGGGCAACGGCGACACCGCCGCGGCCGCGCTGGCCAAGCTGGAGGTCGCGGTCCTCGACCGCACCCGGCCGCCGCGGGCGTTCCGCCGTATCGAGGGCGCCGCCCTGACCGCGCTGCTGCCCGCCGAACCCGAGGCGAAGCCGGTCGAGGACGTCGAACTGCCCCCGGCATCGGACGAGACCCCGCCGGAGTAGCCCGCAGCACAGCCGCGTGCCTGGGCCGCTGACACCACGTCCGATGTGGGTCAGCGGCCCAGGCGCGTTCGGACTCCATCGCGGGTCCTCCGGGGCTCCGCTGTGGACAGTCCATTGCGGACCTGGGAGGGGGCGGCCGATCGCCCGGCCCGGTTGGGCCGTTCGGCCGTGATCGTCCGATCGAGAAATGTGTCGCGCGTCACAGTTCTCCGCTCGTTGGTCGCGGGCGCGGGGTCGAGCGAAGCGTTCCCGCAGGTCGTGACGATGTTTCCGACGGTGGGGCCAGGGCGGGCCCTCGGGCCGCCAGACATAGTCCCGCCCGGCAGTGGTTCACCCGGTCAGGTGGCTCGACTGGTCGTTTCCCGTGTCCCGTGAGGGCATGGTGATGGCCGGAGTGGATCTGCCCGGGAATGCCAGAGTCGTCAACCCGCACAATGTGAGGAACCCGATGCTCAGTGCGACGCCGAGGCGTCGAGTGTTCACACTCGTCGTCTCGACCGTGCTGGTGGGCGCCGTGCTGACCGTCCCCGGTCTCGCGGGCGCCGCACAGCCTGACCAGAAGTCCGACGACCCCCCGATCCGCCTGGTGGCGGGCGAGTTCCAGCCCGGCGACATGCCGGACGCGCCGACCGGACTCGAGGCCAGGCCGCTCGCGGCGCGCGAGCGGGGCAGCCACATCATCCAGTTCGCTGGCCCGGTGCGGGAGGAGTGGAAGGTCGGGATCGTCGCGCTGGGCGGCCGAATCGTCGAGTACATCCCCGACTACGCGTTCAAGGTCCGGATGAACCCGGGGCAGGCGCAGCGGGCGAAGCTGCTGCCCGGCGTGCGGTGGGTCGGCCGCTTCCAGCCCGCCTGGAAGGTCAGCCTGGACGCCAAGGCCGAGGTGGACGAGGGCAAGCCCGCCGTCTACAAGGTCCGCGCCGAGCGCGGCGCCGACCTCGCCGCGATCAGGCGCGCCGCCGAGTCGACGGGCGCGGTGGTCAGCAGCGCCGAGGACGGCGGCCTGCTGCTCGCCGCGGAGTCCGGGCAGATCACCAGGATCGCGAGCATCGAGGACGTCGCGTCCGTCGACAGGTTCCGCATCCCGGAGAAGCACAACGAGACGGCCGCGGGCACGATCATGAAGGCCACCGAGGCCAACAACCGCGGCTACGACGGCTCGACGCAGACCGTCGCCGTCGCCGACACCGGTCTCGGCGGCGGAACAGCGGAGACCGCGCACCCGGACATCCCCGCAGCCCGTATCCAGGCCGTTCGGGCGCTGGTCGCCCCGGACGCGCCGGGCTGCTACGACGTGCGGGGCAACGGCGCGGAAGACGTCGACAGCGGCCACGGCACGCACGTCGCGGTCTCCGCCGTCGGCGACGGCGCTGCCGACGGCCGCGGCAAATCCGCCGCCTACGCCTCACGGCTGGTGTTCCAGGCCGTCGAGGACTACGTGGACATGCAGAACACCTGCGCCAACCAGTACCCCGACGGGTACTACCTGCTCGGCATCCCCGACGACCTTGGGCGGCTTTTCCAGCAGGCCTACGACGACGGCGCCCGGATCCACTCGAACTCCTGGGGCTCGGCGTCGGCCGGGCAGTACACCGACACCGCCCAGTCCGCCGACCGCTTCGTCAACACCCACCGGGACATGCTGGTCAGCTTCTCGGCAGCCAACGAGGGCACCGACGCCAACAGCGACGGCGTCATCGACAATGACTCGATCGGCGCCCCTGCCACCGCGAAGAACGTGCTCACTGTCGGCGCGTCGGAAAACGGCAAGGCGCAGTACCCGTGCGACGCGGCGCTGACCTACCCGCCACAGACCTCCAAGGAGCAGGCGACCTTCGCCAACCGGTCCTGCCAGCAGGTCAACGGCCAGAACATCATCCCGACCTGGGGTGACTGGTGGCCGCACGACTACCCGATGGACCCGATCAGGTCCGATCCGCAGACCGGCAACCCCCAGCAGGTCGCCGCGTTCTCCAGTCGCGGCCCGACCGACGACAACCGGATCAAGCCGGACGTGGTCGCGCCCGGGTCCTGGATCCTGTCCGGCTACTCGGACATGTACCAGCAGCAGTACGACCCGGCCGCGAACCCGGAGACGAACGCGCCGCAGCACGACGGCTACGGCTTCCCGCTGACCGACGACTACAAGTACTTCAGCGGGACGTCCATGTCGAACCCGCTGGCCGCGGGCGGAGCCTCGGTCGTGCGCGACTACTACCAGAAGAAGCACGGCGTGGCCGCGTCCGCGGCGCTGGTCAAGGGCACCCTGGTCAACAGCGCGACCGACCTGCTGGACGAGAACGGCGACGGCGCGGACGACAACGACCTGCCGATCCCCAACCCACATGAGGGCTGGGGCCTGGTGAACCTGGACAGGGCCACCGACGGCACGGCGAGGTTCGTCGACGAGACCGAGCCCGGCCTGGCGACCGGCGGGGTCGCCGAGACCAAGTACACGCTGCGCGCGGGTGAGCCGCTCAAGGTGACCATGGCGTACTCGGACAAGGAGGCGGCCGTGAGCGCGGCGGTCACCCTGGTCAACGACCTGGACCTGGAGGTCGTCTCGCCCAACGGCACCGTCTACCGGGGCAACGTGTTCGTCGGCGGCTGGTCGGCCACCGGCGGCGCCCCGGACCGGCGCAACAACCTGGAGAACGTCTACCTTCCGGACCCGGCGGCGGGGGAGTGGACGGTGCGCGTGCGCGGCTTCAACGTCCCGTTCGGCCCGCAGAAGTTCGCCGTCGTCACCGACGGTGCGTTCGCCGCGGGCGGCGGGACCAACGCCGATCCGGTGGTGGTCAACCCGGGCAACCAGACGACCACGGTGGGTGCCGCGGTCAACCTGCAGGTCCAGGCCACCGACGCCGACGGCGACCAGCTCGCCTACACCGCGGCCGGGCTTCCGGCGGGCCTGACCATCGGCTCAGGCAACGGCCTGATCTCGGGCACGCCCACGGCGGCGGGCACGAACCCGGTCACGGTCACCGTGACCGACGCCAGAGGCGGCAGCGGCGCGGCGACGTTCACCTGGACCGTCGCCGCGCAGGGCACCGCCCGCGAGCTGCTGGCCAACCCCGGCTTCGAGGGCGGCGCGACCGGCTGGTCGGGCACGACCTCGGTGATCAGCGACTCCACCAGCCGCCCGGCCCGCACCGGGACCTGGTGGGCGCACCTGGGCGGCAACGGCCGGGCGATGTCGGAGAACCTGTACCAGGAAGTGACCATCCCGGCGACCGCGACGAGCGCGAGCGCCCGGTTCTGGGTCCGCGTCGACACCGCGGAGAGCAGCACCACGACCCAGTACGACAAGCTGCAACTGCAGGTGCTCGACAGCTCCGGCGCCGTGCTCGCCACGCTCGGCGCCGTCTCGAACCTGAACGCGGGCACGGTGTACGTCCAGAAGACCTACAACCTGTCCGCGTACAAGGGCCAGCGCATCCGGCTGCGGTGGCTGGCCACGGAGGACTCGTCGCTACAGACGACGTTCGCGGTCGACGACGCGGCGCTGACCGTGTCGTGACCTGACGACGCCGTGGCGCGGGCGGGCGATCCCGGCCCGCGCCACGGCCGCCGCGTAATGTCGACGCGGAATGCCAGGCCTGGATGGCTGCGCGGAATTGTGAGGAGCCTGCCCCGGTGGACCGTGCCGTCGTGATCGCCGAACTCGACCTGCTGACCAAGCTGGGGCCGAGGCTGACCGGGTCGCCAGAGCACGAGCGGCTTGTCGATCACGTCGCCGGGCAGTTCGCGGACCTTGGCGTCGAGGTCCACGAGGACGTTCTCGGCTTCACCCGGTGGGATCTGCCCACAGCTCCGGAGGATCTCCGGCTGACCGTGGCCGGGCGGCCGGTGGAGATCTCGTCGGCATTCCCCTACTCGGGCACGACCGGCGCGGCGGGTGTCCAGGGTCAGCTGCGCCGCCTGCGGGGTCCGCTGCCGCGCTGGTCCTCCGCACGCGAGGGCATCGCCGTGGTCGAGGTCCGCAACCGGGAGCTTTCCTTCGGCGCGGTAGTGGGCAGCTGGGACCCCGACAACCCATGGGGCCGGTTGGCGAACCCGCTGATCCCGGCCACCCTCGCGGGCCTCGGGCTCAAGCGGGCGCGCTCGGCCGGGGTCCGCGGCGTCGTGTTCGCGTGGCGCGGTATCAGCGCCGCCAACGCCCGCGGCCAGTACGTCCCGTTCACCCTGCCCTACCTGGACATGCCCGCCGTGTTCGTCGCGGGCGACGCCGCCGACGCGGTGCTGGCGGCGGCGGACCGCGGCGAGCGGGCGGAGCTGGTGCTCAACGCGGCCGTCACGCCGAACGCGACCATGCGGACGGTGTGGGCGGCCGTGGAAGGCACCCGGCGGCCCGAGGAGACCGTGCTCGTCGTCACCCACAGCGACGGAACCAACGTCGCCGAGGAAAACGGGCACATCGGCCTGGTCGACCTCGCCCGCGACGTCGTCGCGCGGCCGCCGGAGCGCACCGTCGTGTTCGTGCTCGCCGCCGGTCACCTGCGCATCCCGGCGGTCACCAGCGGCCACGGCCAGGCGATGAGCCGCTGGCTGGACGACCACCCCGAGTGGTGGGCAGGCGGGCCCGGGCAGCGGCGGGCCGTCGCCGGTCTCGGCGTCGAGCACCTCGGCGCGGTCGAGTACCGCGACGACCCCGACACCGGCGCCTACGGTCCCACCGGGAACGCCGACCCGGAGGTGCTCTACGCCTCGACCCCGGAGCTTCGGATGCTCGTCGACCTCGAATGGCGGGGCGCGCTGCCCGGGCCGACCCGGGTGTCCGCGCCGAATCCGGTCATCCAGTTCGGCGAAGGGCAGCCGCTGTACCTGAAGCGGATTCCCAACATCGCCCTGGTGACCGCGCCGCAGTACCTGCTCAGCCTCGAACCGGGCGACTACGTGGACGTGGACCTGCTCCAGCGGCAGGTCGACAGCTTCCGGCGGCTGCTGCGCCGCATCGACACCCTGCCCGCGAGCAGCATGGGCGCCATCCCCGCGCACACCCCGGCCCGCAAGATCGCCGCCGTCGGCAAAATCCTCGCGGGCATCGTGGATCCGCGCGGCCGGTGACCGTCCGCGAGGCGTTTTCCGGCGCTGTGTTCAGACGACGGCGGCGCCCGCGTTTTCACACGCCGCTGATCCGAACTGTGGGTATGTTCCCACCCGGTGGCCGGATATTTGCATAACGCCTCGTCAGCGGGCATAACTCTGGTGTGAGCGAGCTGGAATTGCGCCATCTCCGGGTGATCCGGGCGGTCGCCGACGCGGGCAGCCTGTCCAAGGCCGCCGTCCGGCTCGGCGTGTCGCAGCCCGCGCTCACCGCCCAGCTCCAGCGGCTCGAACGGCGCGTCGGCGGACTGCTGTTCGCCCGCACCGGCACCGGGGTGGTGCCGACCGACCTCGGCAGCTACGTGCTGACCACCGCGCGCGTGCTGCTCGCCGAGGTCGATGACCTGATGGCCGGGATCAAGCAGCGCACCAGGACGGCCGTTGGCGCGGGCCAGCTCCGGGTCGGCGGACCGCCCGGCCTGATCGTGCCGCTGTTCGCCACCGCGATCGCCTTGCGGCTCGGCGGCGCCGAAGCGGCCATCGACATCGACATGCAGCCAGCCGAGCTGGTCCGCAAGGTGCTCGACCACAAGGTCGACTTCGTGATCCTGGAAGAGAACCCGGGCTTTCGCACCCCGCTGCCCGCCGCCCTGCACAGCCGCGTGACGCTGTCCGCGCCGCTGTTCGTCGCGCTCGCCGAGACCCACCCGCTCGCGGGCCGCGGCGAGATCGACCTCGCCGACCTGGCCGGGGAGAGCTGGGTGGTGCCACCGGTCGCGGAGGGCACAGAGCAACTCGCGTTCGTCCGCGCCTGCGCGGCGAGCGGATTCGTCCCCAGGATCAAACACCAGATGACCGACTCGACCACCACCCGGGCGCTGGTGCAGGCGGGCGCGGTCACCCTCGCGAAGCCGGTGGCCCGCGAGGGCAACGGCCTGGTCATCCGCGCCATCGCGGGCACCCCGCTGCGCCAGGAGATCGTGCTGGTGTGGCACGCGGAGCACACGCCCGCCGACGCGGCCGAGCACGCGCCAGCGTCGCTGCTGTCCGCCTACGCGCGGCTGACCGACACGAACCCGCTGTTCGCGGCCTGGTGGTCCGAGCACGCCCCGGCCGCGGCCACCGGCTGAGGCCCGCTCAGGCGATGCCGCCGTTGGCGCGCAGGACCTGGCCGTTGACCCACCTGGCCGGACCGGCGAGGAACGCCACGACCTCGGCGATGTCCTCCGGCGCGCCCAGGCGTTCC
Source organism: Actinokineospora iranica (assembly GCF_900101685.1). GTDB lineage: Bacteria > Actinomycetota > Actinomycetes > Mycobacteriales > Pseudonocardiaceae > Actinokineospora > Actinokineospora iranica. The sequence goes on along the minus strand of NZ_FMZZ01000001.1, from coordinate 128,815 downwards.
AGCGGCGGCTGCGCGGTCATCCTGGCGATGGTCTCGGGGTCCTTGCCGTCGAGGAACATGGCGGTCGCGGTCGGCCCGGGGGCGATCGCGTTGACGGTGATGTCCTTGCCGCGCAGTTCCCTGGCCAGGATCATCGTGATCGCCTCGACCGCGCCCTTGCTCGCCGCGTAGGCGCCGTAGCCGGGCAGCGACAGGCCGAGCACCGAGGTCGAGAAGTTGATGATCGCCCCGCCCGCCCTGACCCGCAGCGCGGCCTGCTGGTCCACGACGAACGTGCCGCGGATGTTGGTGCGGTGCAACTGGTCCAGCACGTCGAGGTCCAACTCCGCGATAGGGGACAGCACGAGCCTGCCCGCGGCGTGGACGACCACGTCGACGCCGCCGAACGTCTCTTCCGCCGCGTCGAACAGGGCGGCGACCTGGTTCTCGTCGGCGACGTCCGCGCGGTGGGCGACCGCCTGCCCGCCCGCTGCCTTCGCTTCCCGCACGGCGTCCTCGGCCTCCGCCGCGTTGCTGGCGTACGCGATCGCGAGGGCGTAACCGTCGGCGGCCAGCCTGCGCGCGGCCGCGCGGCCGATGCCGCGCGAGCCACCGGTGATGATCGCGACGCGGGTCATGAGGTGCTCCTCAGGGGGTCGGAGAGTCAGTGGTGTCGGAGAGTCGGGTGAGCCAGTTCAGCAACAGCGCTGTCTCGGCAGGGGAGAGCGCCGCGCTCGGCGCCTGGCGCAGCAGCGCGGCCAGACTCGCGGCGGCAGAGACGATGTCGGTCGGACCGGGCTGCGCCCGCTCCAACCGCGTCCACACACCGCCCGCCGGTCATGAGCGGTAGATCGAGAGCGCCCTGGGCCGGGAGCGGAACTCGAACCGCTGTCCCAGCGGCCCCACCTCGCCGTCGGTGGCCACCCTGCGGTAGCCGTCGAGGAGGCGGACATCCAGGCTCGGCATGTCGTGCTGGCGGTAGACGTGGCTGGTCGCCAGCGTGCGGGTGAGCGTGCCCAGCACGAACCGGGCCCGCGAGTACGGCAGGTCGGCCCGCACGTAGCGGACGTCGAGCAGACCGGTGTCCAGAGCGGGCCGCTGGGTCGGGGCGAACCCCTTGGGCGCGTAGGTGCCGTTGCCGACGAACAGCATCCACACCAGGTGCGCCCTACCGTTGAGCTCCAGCCGGATCGGCTGCGCCCGCCGCAGGGTCCTGATCAGCGCCAACGCGCCCGCGGGCCACTTCGGCCAGTTCCGCGCCTCCAGCCGCTCCCGCAGCCGCACCATCTCCGGGTACCCGCCCAGGCTGGCGGTGTTGACGAACCAGCGGTGCGTGGTGCCCGTGCTGCCGGTGATGCGCACCCCGGCCAGGTCCATCTGCACGCCGGTGCCCGCTCGCACCGCTTCGACCGACTCGTGCACGGTCTCCACACCCACGTCCCGGGCGAAGTGGTTGAGCGTGCCAGCCGGGATCAGCAGCAGCGGGAGCTGGAACTCCGCCGCCACGGCTGCCACGGCGGCGACCGTGCCGTCGCCGCCCGCCACACCGACGGCCTTGAACTCGCCGGGCGCCGCGGTGAGCCGCTCGGAGAGCTGATCGATCAGGTCGACCCCCGGCCGCGGGTGCTCGATCGTCGCGTCCGGCCACAGCGCGGCGATCTCCCCGGTCGGGTCGACCCCGGCGACGCCCGAGTTCGGGTTCACCAGCACCAGCAGCCCGGCGCCATCGCCGAGTGGCGGGAGGTCGGCCGCGTGCGCGGTCCGGCCCGGCCCCTCGGCGGCCAGCGGCCACCAGTGCCGGGTCGCGTACGCCGCGCCGACGCCGATCGCCGCCCCCGCGGCCACGTCGGTGGGCCAGTGGACCCCGGTGTGGACCCGCGAGTACGCCACCGCGGCCGCCAGCGGCGCGACGGCGATGGCCAGCATCGGGTACTCCATCGCGACCGCTGTGGTGAACGCCACTGCCGAGGCCGAGTGCCCGGACGGGAACGACGAGCTGGTGGGCCGCTTGGTCAGCCTGCGGTGCTCCGGCACGAGGTCGGCGGCGGGGCGCCTGCGCGGGAAGAAATTCTTCCCGACCAGGTTGGCCGACGTGCTGGCGAACGCGATGGCCCCGACCCCGCGCAGCGCCGCCCGCCGTGTCGGCCCCTTCCGGCAGGCCAGCAGGGCCGCGACGGCGAACCAGAGCCTGCCTTTGTTGGCCGACCTGGTCAGGGATTTGAGCCCCTGGTCGACCGGTGTGCGGGGCAGCGCCGCGCTCAGTCGCACCAGGTCCTGGTCGAACCGGTTGACCCTGCGCACGGAGCGGCGAACTCGTCGGAACATGATCGGAGATTCAACCGGACGCCGGTTTCGGCCGCCGCACGGACGTCCAAGATGAACAGTGGGTGACGGCGCGCTCGATAACACATCGTGGACCTCCCCGAACGGCGCACGGTCCTTGTCGTACTTTGCGCCTAGGCTTAGAGGATGCAGCGGCGGATCTTCGGCATCGAGACCGAGTTCGGCGTGACCTGTACGTTCCACGGGCAGCGCAGGCTGTCGCCGGACGAGGTCGCGCGGTACCTGTTCCGGCGGGTGGTTTCGTGGGGGCGTTCCTCGAACGTTTTCCTGCGGAATGGCTCACGCCTTTACCTGGACGTCGGGTCGCACCCGGAGTACGCCACGGCGGAGTGCGACGACCTGGTCCAACTGGTCACCCACGACAAGGCGGGCGAGCGGATTCTGGAGGACCTGCTCGTCGACGCGGAGCGAAGACTGGCCGACGAGGGCATCGGCGGCGACATCTTCCTGTTCAAGAACAACACCGACTCGGCGGGCAACTCCTACGGGTGCCACGAGAACTTCCTGGTCACCCGGGCAGGCGAGTTCTCCAGGATCGCCGACGTGCTGCTGCCATTCCTGGTCACCCGCCAGCTCATCTGCGGCGCGGGCAAGGTCCTGCAGACCCCGCGCGGGGCGGTCTACTGCCTCTCGCAGCGCGCCGAGCACATCTGGGAAGGCGTCTCCAGCGCCACCACCCGGTCCCGGCCGATCATCAACACCCGCGACGAGCCGCACGCCGACGCCGAGCGCTACCGGCGCCTGCACGTCATCGTCGGCGACTCGAACATGTCGGAGTCGACCACCCTGCTCAAGGTCGGCACCGCCAACCTGGTGCTGGAGATGATCGAGGACGGCGTCCAGTTCCGGGACTTCAGCCTGGACAACCCGATCCGTGCCATCCGCGAGATCAGCCATGACCTCACCGGCCGCAAGCTGGTGCGGCTCGCGGGCGGGCGGGAGGCCTCCGCCCTGGACATCCAGCGCGAGTACTACGCCAAGGCCGTCGAGCACGTCGCCCGCCGCTCGCCCGACCCGCTGGCCCAGCGCGTGGTGGACATGTGGGGCCGGGTCCTCGACGCCATCGAGGAGCAGGACCTGACCAAGATCGATCGCGAGATCGACTGGGCGATCAAGCACCGGCTGGTGGAGCGCTACCGGGCCAAGCACGACCTGGAGCTGTCCAGCCCGCGGATCGCCCAGCTCGACCTCGCCTACCACGACATCAGGCGCGGTCGCGGCATCTTCGACCTGCTCCAGCGCAAGGACCTGGTGGCCAGGGTGACCGACGACGGCGAGATCGAGGCGGCCAAGGACACCCCGCCGCAGACCACCCGGGCCAAGCTGCGCGGCGACTTCATCGCCGCGGCACAGGCAGCGGGCCGTGACTTCACCGTCGACTGGGTGCACCTCAAGCTCAACGACCAAGCCCAGCGCACCGTGCTGTGCAAGGACCCGTTCCGCGCGGTGGACGAGCGGGTGGAACGCCTGATCGCCTCGCTGTAACCAGCTCGCCGAAGGGCGGGCACTGCCGGGACGGACCCGGCGGTGCCCGCCCTTCGCGCGTCTCAGGGGCCATTTACCTCGCCCTGCTCCCCTGGCTTTTAAATCAACTATGCGCTATCAAGATAACAGGTGGTTGGTCTCAGGTGGTGTGCTGGCGAGGTATAACCGACAAAGGGAAAAACGACAGAAGACGCCTGGAAGAGCTGGGGGCTCGGCGTGTCGGCGCGCCGCTCAGGGTGCTGTTCCCGCTGACCGTGCTCCCAGGGAACGGCATGAGTCGCAGGGGAGCGCGACATGGACTACGTCCGTCATTTCCGTCGTGAGGTCTTGGCGTTCGAGACGCTCGCTCGTGGGGCGGCCGAGGACGCGCCGTGGGTGCCGTCCTGTCCCGACTGGACCGTGTCGGACCTGGTGGCGCACCTGGGCTGGGTGCACCGGTACGTGACCCACCTCGTCCGGGAGCGGATCATCGAGCCGGTCGATCCCGCCGGAGCCGACTTCCTCGACCTCCCGGCAGACCGGGCGGGGTGGCCGACGCCGGAGCGGGGCCCGAGCCGCGGGCCGATACCCGCCGGGCTGATCGAGTGGTTCGCCGAAGGCGCCGCGGCGCTGACGGACCTGTTCCGGGACCGCGACCCGGCCGAGCGCGTCTGGACCTGGGCGGGGGAGCGCGAGGTCGGGTTCTGGGCGCGGATGCAGACCATCGAGGCCGCCGTGCACCACTGGGACGCGGCTAACGCGCTCGGGGTGGCCAAGCCGGTCGACACCGAACTCGCCGAGGACGCGATCGACCACGCCTTCGCGGTGATGGTCGCCGCCCGGCGGACCCGGGGGAAGGCCGAGCCGGGGACGGGGGAGCGGATGCGGTTCCGCCAGACCGACGGCCCCGGCCAGTGGACCCTGTGCTTCGACGGCGACGACGCCCGGCTCATCGGCGCGGCCGAGCCCTGGGACGTCGAACTGGCCGCCACCGCGTCTGACCTGATGCTCTTCCTCTGGCACCGACTCCCAGTGACCGGCCTCGGCGGGGTGACCGGCGACGCGAGCGTGCTCGCCCGGTACCCAGCCCTCGCCCCACCCATCTGATCCGCCCGCCCTGACCCCCGGCGTCCTGGCACGCGGCAGGAAACCACTCCCCTGGCTTGGAAATCAACTATGTCCTATCAAGATTATGGATGGTTGCCCACAGAAAAAGAGGTCGGTTCAGGATGCGGACCACTGACAAAAAAGACGCAAGGACAAGGGACCCACGCGCGCGGAGGGTGGTCGGTGCGCGCGATCGGGTGGTGGACGACGCCTCCGGGGGACTCGCACGGGTGTTCGGGCACGGCGGCTGACCACGGCGGGAGCAGGGGCGTTAGGGTGCGCTGGTGTCCGTCGCGCGCGCCGAACGACTTGTGAACCTGGTGCTGTGCCTGCTGTCCACTCGCCAGTACCTCAGTGCCGACCGGATCCGGGGGATCGTGCCCGGGTACGGCGACGCGCCGACCGACGACGCCTTCTTCCGGACCTTCGAGCGGGACAAGACCGAGTTGCGTGAGCTGGGCATCCCGTTGGAGGTCGGCCGCAACTCGATGTTCGACACGGTCGACGGCTACCGGATCGCGCGGCGGGACTACGAGCTTGGCGCGATCGACTTGGAGCCGGACGAGGCGGCGGCGGTGGCGCTGGCGGTGCGGCTGTGGGACTCGCCGGAGCTGACCGGGGCGGCGCATGGGGCGCTGCTCAAGTTGCGGGCCGCCGGTGTCGACGTCGACCAGGCCGCGCCGACGGTCGTGGAGTCCAAGGTGCGCACGTCGGAGCCCGCGTTCGGGCCGTTGCTCGCCGCGGTGCAGGCGGGTCAGGCGGTGTCGTTCGGGTACCGGCGGCCCTCGCCCGCCGAGTTGCGGGAGCGGGTGCTGGAGCCGTGGGGGGTCGTGTCGTGGCGGGGCCGGTGGTATGTGGTCGGCCATGACCGGGACCGGGACGCGCCGAGGTGCTTCCGGTTGTCACGGATAGTCGGCGAGGTGCGCAAGGTCGGCAAGCCGGGAGTGGTGCGCAGACCGGAGAACGTCGACCTGATGCGGTTCGTGGCCAGCACCGACCGGGAGCAGCCGCGCTCGGCCACCGCGACCCTGTGGGTGGCGGCCGGGCGGGGCGCGGGCCTGCGCAGGCGGGCGAAGGTCGTGGGGGAGCGGGTGGTCGACGGGGTGCCGGGCGACCTGCTGGAGTTGGAGCTGAACTATCCGGACACCGCGGCGGGCTGGATCGCCGGGTACGGGGCGGATGTGCTGGTGCTGGAGCCGGACGTGCTGGCCAAGTCGGTGCGCGAGCGGCTGGTCGCGGTGGCGGAGGGGGCGTCGTGACCGGGTCGCAGGAGCGGTTGCCGAGACTTCTGGCGCTGGTGCCGTATCTGATCGCGCGGCCGGGCATCCCGATCGACGAGGCCGCCGCCGACTTCGGGGTGACGCCCAAGCAGCTGCGCAAGGACCTTGAGCTGCTGTGGATGTGCGGGCTGCCGGGCTACGGGCCGGGTGACCTGATCGACATCTCGTTCGAGGAGGACACCGTCACGGTGACCTTCGACGCGGGGATGCGCAGGCCGCTGCGGCTGACCGGGGCGGAGGCGACGGCGCTGCTGGTGGCGTTGCGGGCGCTGGTGGACACCCCGGGGGTCGCGGACGCGGACGCGATCCGGCGGGCGGTGGCCAAGATCGAGGCGGCCGCGGGCCAGGCGCAGCCTGCCGGGGTCGCGGTGGGGCTCGGGGTGCGGGAGGCGGCGGAGACGGCGCGGGTCCGTGAGGTGGTGCAGTCGGCGCTGCGGGCGGGTCGGGCGCTGCGGATCACCTATTACACGGCGTCGAAGGACGAGATCACCGAGCGGACCGTCGACCCGATGCGGGTGCTGATCGTGGAGGGCCGCGGGTACCTGGAGGCGTGGTGCCGTCGGGCGGAGGCGGTGCGGCTGTTCCGGCTGGACCGCATCGATGACGTGGACGTGCTCGATGAGGCCGCGGCGCCGCCGCCGTACGCGGAGCCGACGGACACCTCGACGGGGTTGTTCCGGGCGGCGCCGGACCAGCGGGTGGCGCGGTTGGTGCTGGAGCCGGACGCGCGGTGGGTGTCGGAGTACTACCCGGTGGAGGACGTCGAGGAACTCGACGGCGGCCGGTTGCGGGTGGTGATGCGGTACGCGGACACGTCGTGGATCGTCCGGTTGCTGTTGGGTCTCGGTGGTGAGGTGCGGGTGGAGGAGCCCGCCGACCTGGTGATGTTGCTGCGGGAGCGGGCGGCCGCGGCGGTGCGGCGGATCGCGCTGGTCTCTGGTTGACCTGACCCGCGCGGCTGGTGGGGGCGGGGTCGTTCGGGCGTCGATAGGCTGGGCGCATGGAGTATCTGGCTGCGGGCGCGCTGTTGTTGGTCGGCTTGGTTGTGCTGGCCGGGTTCCTGGTGGGGCTGCTGCGGCGGGTGGGTCGGGTGCGGGGTGCGGTGGTGTCGACGTCGCGCGGGGTCGGTGACCGGGTGGGGTTGCTGCGGGCGCGGTTGGCGGCGCTGCGGGTGGCGGTCGAGGCGCGGAAGGCGAAATCCGATTCATGACCGGGGCGGTGAAAATGACGCAGGCTCGCCTACCAGGGCGCTTCCGGGCAATCGGAATCCGCGACCGGTGGGTGGTGCGGCGCGAGTGTTCCGGTAAAGCCCTGTTCTTTGTTTGTCTGCCGGACACCTCTTTGTGTCTTTTGGGGTCTACCTGTACGGCAGCGCGCTGACCGCGTGAACTCGGGCGACGCGCGCGGCGGGAGTGGAACAGGCGAGTACGCTAGTATCGCCAGGACGAGACAGGAGAGCGGACATGACTCCAGGACCGTGGGAGATTCTCATCATCGCGGTGGTGATCGTGCTGCTGTTCGGCGCGCGCAAGCTGCCGACGATGGCGCGTTCGCTGGGCCAGTCGATGCGCATCCTCAAGGCCGAGACCAAGGGTATGCGCACTGACGAGCAGGACGACGCGGGGAAGCCCGAGGCCGACAAGGCTCCGTCCGCGACCGCGCAGCCCGTCGCGGCGCAGCTGCCGCCCGCGAAGCCGGAGCAGTCGCCGGAGGAGCTGCGGCGTGAGATCGATGAACTGCAGCGGAAGCTGAACCAGCAGGACCAGGCGCACAAGAACGCCAGTTGAGAGGATCGGTTCCCACGGTGGCGCGCGATCCGCACCGCCGGGCTGAAAGCCGCCGCGAGAAGAGGAAACTCCGTAGTCGCAGGCATAATCCCGACGGCACCATGACCTTGAAGGACCACCTTTACGAGCTGCGGAATCGGCTCGGAATGGCGGTTCTGTTCATTCTCCTCGGCGGTGTGTTCGGGTTCATCTGGTTCTTCACCAGGTTGGGCCCGGTGCCTGCGCTGGGCGACATTTTGTTGCAGCCGTACTGTGCTTTGCCGACCGATGTGCGGTTCGCGCCGAACGGGACTTGCCAGCTGTTCCAGACGCAGCCGTTCGAGGCGTTCATGGTGCAGTTCAAGGTGGGTATCGCGGTGGGCATGGTGGTGACGGCGCCGCTGTGGCTGTACCAGGTGTGGGCGTTCATCACGCCGGGCCTGTACGCGAAGGAGCGCAAGTTCGCGTCGATCTTCGTGCTGTGCGCGTCGGTGCTGTTCGCAGCGGGCGCGGTGCTGGCGTTCTTCGTGATCCCGCAGGGCCTTGAGGTGTTGGTGTCCTTCGGTGGCGGGGTGTTCATCACGGCGTTGAACGCCGGTGACTACATCTCGTTCGTGCTGGTGATGCTGCTGATCTTCGGGGTGAGCTTCGAGCTGCCGCTGCTGGTGATCATGCTGAACCAGATCGGGATGCTGCCGTATGCGAACTTGAAGAAGTGGCGGCGCGGGATTGTGTTCGCGCTGTTCATTTTCGCCGCGTTCGCGACGCCGGGCACGGATCCGATTTCGATGGTCGTGTTGGCGGTCGCGATGACGATTCTGTTCGAGTTCGCGGTGCAGGTGTCGCGGATTCACGACCGGCGGAAGGCGAAGCGGGAGGCTTTGGAGGACCCGGCGGCGGGTTTGTCCGATGACGAGGCGACGCCGATGAACTACCTCGCGGAGCCGGTCGACCCGGCGCCTGCCAAGGGCTATGACGACGTAACCTGATCCGGCTCGGCGCCTTGGCCGGGTCGTGGTTGAGGCGGGTGCGGGTTTGGGGTTGCGGGCGGCGTTGGTGTTCCACCCTGGGTCGGGGCATGGGGCCGCCGGGCGGGACGCGGGTGTGGTGGCGGCGCGGCTGCGGGATGTGGTCGGTGAGCTGACCGTGGTCGAGGCGACGTCGGTGGCCGAGTCGCGGGCGTTGGCCGCGCGGGCGGCTGACCGGGGCCTGGATCTGCTGGTTGTGTTGGGCGGTGACGGGTCGGTGCACCAGGGGGTGCGGTTCTGCGCCGAGCACCGGGTGGCGTTGGCGGTGGTGGCCTCGGGGACGGGCAACGATTTCGCGCGGGCGCTGGGGTTGCCGCTGTCGCCGCTCGCCGGGGTGGCCGGGGTGGTGGCCGCGATCGAGTCGGGGGCGCGTCGGCGGGTGGACCTGGGGCGGGTCGGCGGCGGTGAGTGGTTCGCGAGTGTGTTGTGCGCGGGGTTCGACGCCGCGGTGAGCGAGCGGGGGAACCGGATGCGGTGGCCGCACGGGCGGCGGCGCTATGACCTGGCGATCGCGGTGGAGTTGGCGGCGCTGCGGGCGCGGCCGCTGGTGGTGGACACCGGCGGCGCCGACGGCGGTGTGGTGGAGTTGGCCGCGACGATGGTCGCGGTGGGGAACACGGCGTTCTACGGGGGCGGGATTCCGGTCTGCCCTGGCGCTGATCCGGCGGACGGGTTGCTGGACGTGACGGTGGTGGGCCGGGTGTCGCGGTGGGATCTGCTGCGGATTCTGCCGAGCCTGCGCGGTGGTGGGCATGTGGCGCACCCGGCGGTGCGGACCATGCGGGCGCGGCGGGTGGCCTTGGGCGCGGACAACGGGTGGGTGGCCTACGCCGACGGTGAGCGGATGGGGCCGTTGCCGGTGGTGGTGGAGTGCGTGCCGGGCGCGGTGGAGATCGTCGGCTGAGCCAGGGCGGCGGCGGGGGTGTTTCCACGCGACGGGTGTCGGTGCTTTGTGGAAGTCTTGCGGTGTGTCCGCGAGCTCATCTTCCAGTTCGTCCTCTTCTTCGCCCGTCAGTCCCGCGCAGGCGTATGCCGCCGCTCGGCGGCGGGTGGTCAACCCGAAGCTGGCGGAATTCGCCGCCGAGTTGACGTTCGATCTCGACCCGTTCCAGCGTCAGGCGTGTGTCGCCCTTGAGGACGGCCATGGGGTGCTGGTGTGCGCGCCGACGGGGGCCGGTAAGACGGTGGTCGGCGAGTTCGCGGTGCATCTGGCGTTGTCGGAGGGGCGCAAGTGCTTCTACACGACGCCGATCAAGGCGCTGTCGAACCAGAAGTTCGCTGATCTGACCGCCCGGTATGGGCCGAAGGCGGTCGGTCTGCTGACCGGTGACACGTCGGTGAACGGCAGCGCACCGATCGTGGTGATGACCACCGAGGTGCTGCGGAACATGCTGTATGCCGAGTCGTCGGCGTTGGACGGGCTCGGGTATGTGGTGATGGACGAGGTGCACTACCTGGCCGACCGGTTCCGCGGGGCGGTGTGGGAGGAGGTCATCCTGCACCTGCCGGAGTGGGTGCGGCTGGTGAGCCTGTCGGCGACGGTGAGCAACGCCGAGGAGTTCGGCGAGTGGCTGGTCGAGGTGCGTGGGGACACCTCGGTGGTGGTCGACGAGCACCGGCCGGTGCCGCTGTGGCAGCACATGCTGGTGGGCGGCCGGATGCTGGACCTGTTCGCCGGGGAGGACCCGGCTGGGGAGTTGCGGATCAACCCGCATCTGGTGCGGCGCACCGAGGAGGTCGGGCGGGTCCACGCGCCGTGGCACAACCCGAGGGCGAAGGGCGGCCGGGCGGCGGGGGCGCGGGGGCCGCGGTTCAAGCCGCCGTCGCGGGTGGAGGTGGTGCAGCGGCTGGACGGGGCCGGGTTGCTGCCCGCGATCGTGTTCGTGTTCAGCCGGGCCGGGTGTGAGGCCGCGGTGGCGCAGTGTGTGCGGTCGGGGTTGCGGCTCAACTCCGAGGACGAGGTCGAGCAGGTGCGGCGGATCGTGGACTCGAAGACGCGGGACCTGCCGGACGCGGACCTGACGGTGCTGGGGTTCTGGGAGTGGAAGGAGGCGTTGGAGCGCGGGTTCGCCGGGCACCACGCGGGGTTGCTGCCCGCGTTCAAGGAGACCGTGGAGGAGTTGTTCGTCCGCGGGTTGGTGAAGGCGGTGTTCGCGACCGAGACGCTGGCGCTGGGGATCAACATGCCCGCGCGGACGGTGGTGCTGGAGCGGCTGGTCAAGTACAACGGCGAGGCGCACGTCGAGTTGACCCCGGGGGAGTACACGCAGCTCACGGGGCGGGCGGGGCGGCGGGGGATCGACATCGAGGGCCACGCGGTGGTGGTGTGGCAGCCTGGGGTCGACCCGAAGCAGGTGGCTGGGCTGGCGTCGACGCGCACGTATCCGCTGCGGTCGTCGTTCCGGCCGGGCTACAACATGGCGGTGAACCTGGTCGACCGGTTGGGCGCGGGGCAGGCGCGGGACATCTTGGAGCAGTCGTTCGCGCAGTTCCAGGCCGACCGGTCGGTGGTGGGGTTGTCGCGGCGGGTGGACCGCAACCGGGAGGCGTTGGACGGGTACGCGGAGTCGATGACGTGCCATCTGGGTGATTTCACCGAGTACGCGGCGCTGCGCAAGCAGATCTCGGATCGGGAGAAGGCGCTGTCGCGGCAGAACAGCGCGGCGCGGCGGGCCGAGGCGGCGCATTCGCTTGAGCAGTTGCGCAAGGGCGATGTGATCGCGGTGCCCGCTGGTCGGCGGTCGGGGCTGGCGATCGTGATCGACCCGGGGTTGGACCCGATGGGGGAGCCGCGGCCGTTGGTGGTGACCGAGGACCGGTGGGCGGGTCGGTTGTCGGTGGCGGATTTCCCGGCGCCGGTGGCGGCGTTGGGCCGGGTGCGGCTGCCGAGGCAGGTCGACATCCGGTCGCCGAAGTCGCGGCGGGATCTGGCGTCGACGCTGCGGGCGTCGGGGATCGAGGCCCCGGCGCGGGCGCGGCGGCGGTCGGGGTCGACGGAGGACTCGGAGCTGGCGACGCTGCGGCGGGCGCTGCGGGGGCACCCGTGCCATGGGTGCCAGGACCGGGAGAACCACGCGCGGTGGGCGGAGCGGTATCAGCGGTTGCTGGCCGAGACCGAGCAGGTGGAGCGCAAGGTGGCGGCGACGACGCATTCGCTGGCGCGGGCGTTCGACCGGATCCGGGCGTTGCTGGCGGACCGGGGTTATCTGGCGGCGGGCACTGGGGAGAAGCAGGGTGAGCAGGTGGTGACCGAGCACGGGAAGCGTCTGGCCCGGCTCTACAGCGAGTCGGACCTGCTGGCGGCGGAGTGCCTGCGGCATGGGGTGTGGGACGGGTTGACCGGGGCCGAGTTGGCGGCGGTGGTGTCGTCGCTGGTGTATGAGGCGCGGCGGGATGGCGCGGTGGAGGCGCGGGTGCCCGGTGGGGCGGTCACCGAGGCGTTGACCGCGACGGCGCGGCTGTGGGCGGAGTTGGAGGCCGACGAGCGGCACCACCGGTTGGACCGGACTCGGCAGCCGGACGCGGGGTTCGCGTGGACGGTGTACCGGTGGGTGCGGGGCGAGTCGCTGGAGAAGGTGATCACGGCGGCGGATTCGGCCGGGCAGGAGCTGTCCGCGGGTGACTTCGTGCGGTGGTGCAGGCAGGTGATCGACCTGCTGGACCAGATCCGGGACGTGGTGGGCCCGGGTGAGCCGGTGGGCAAGGCCGCGGGTGACGCGGTCCGCGGGATTCGGCGTGGGGTGGTGGCCCTGGCGACGGCGTGATCCTCGGGGCGCTGTCGGTCGCTGCCCGGGTGCCCCGGCCGGGTTCGTGGGCAGGCTGCCGCCCTGATCGGGTGGCAGCTGACCGGGCGAGGTGGCGGGCGGTGGTCTTGGTTGGGTGTGGTGGGCTGCTCGGCGCTGTGCCTGCCACCGGCGGGCCGGGATGCGGCGGTCTGAGCGTGGGTGCGGTGGGGCCTTGGCTGTGTGTCTCCTCGCTGTGCCGGTAGCGGGCCGTGGGCGCGGGGCTCCGGGTGCGCGGATTCCGGAAGTGGCGGTTCCGGGTGGCTGATCGGGTGGCTGATCGGGTGGTGTGTCCGACATGTTCGCCCGGTGGGACGGGTTGGGTGGGGCGGAAGCGTCCCGCTGTGGTTTGATCGCGCGCAGTGGTGTTCAGGTGTGCCGCGCGACCTCGATTTGGCGGAGGCGAGAGATGAGCAGCCCCTACGGGCCGTCCGGTGGGCAAGATCCGCACCAGCAGTGGGGTGGTCAGCAGCAGCCGCCCTACGGCGGCGGCCAGCCGCCGGGCACCCCGTCCGGTGGGTTCCCCGCTCAGGGCGGCGGGTACGGCCAGCCACCGCAGCAGCCGCAGTACGGGCAGCAGCCCGACCCCGCGCAGCAGCAGTACGGCGGGTACGGGCCGCAGCCGGGCCAGCAGCAAGGGCCGCAGCCGATGCAGCAGTACCCCGGCGGGTATGGGCAGCCCCCGCAGCCGGGGCAGCCGTACGGCCAGTACCAGCAGCAGCCCGGGGCCTACCCGGGCACGCCGCCGCAGGAGAAGAAGGGCGGCGGCACCTGGCTTTGGGTGACGGTGGTGGTCGTCGTGCTGATCGCCGCGGCGATCGCGGTGCTCGGGTTCTTCACCCCGGGCTGGTTCAACACCAAGGTGTTCGACAAGGCCGCGGTCGAGAACGGCGTCCGGACGATCCTGACCGACAAGTACGGCGAGAAGGAACTCGACTCGGTGACCTGCCCGGCGGACCAGGAGGTCAAAAAGGACCACCAGTTCTCCTGCGAGGTCGTCATCGGCGGCGAGACGAAGAACGTGAACATCACCGTCCGCAACGACAACGGCGAGTACGAGGTCGCCCCGGCGACGGACAAGTAGCGTCCCCCACGGGCGCGTGGCCGCTGGCAATGCGGTCGCGCGCCCGTGGTGTGTCCGGGCAGGATCATCGGGGTGAGCGTTGATATCCGGGTGTTGTCCGAAGCCGAGTCGCGTCCCGCGCTCAACCTGTTCCGGCAGTCGCTGAACCGGCCATCGCCGCCGGACGCCGAGTGGGAGTACCTGCGGCGCTCGTACGAGCCGGGCCGCACGCACGGCGCGTTCGCCGGGGACCGGCTGGTGGGGACGGCGTTGGTGTGGCCGTCGACGCTGGTGGTGCCCGGTGGGCGGGTGCTGCCGCTGGCCGCGGTGACCCGGGTGGGTGTGCGCGCGGATTTCCGGCGGCGCGGGGTGCTCACGGAGTTGATGCGGGCCCAGTTGGCCGACGTGGCCGCGCGCGGTGAGGTGTTCGCGGGGCTGCACGCGAGTGAGCCGGTGATCTACGGGCGGTTCGGGTACGGGGTGGCGTCGCTGGCGGCCACGGTGACGGTGCGGTCCCGTGCCGCCGTGGTGCGCCCGGAGGCGCCGGTCGGCGGCGAGGTGCGGCTGGTCGATGGCGACGAGGCGCTGACGCTGCTGCCGCGGCTCTACGAGCGGACCCGGGCCCGGGTGGGGATGCTGGCGCGGTCGCGGCCGTGGTGGCCGGTGTTCTACGACCGGCCCTTCGGCATCGGCGAGCACCTGCTGGTCGCGGTGCACAGCGGCGCGGGCGGCGACGACGGCTTCCTGGCCTACCGGCCCTCCCGCGGCGACGAGCCGGACGCGGCCGCGACGCTGGGGGTGGAGGACTTCCACGCGGCGAACCCGGAGGCGGTGAACGCGCTGTGGCGGTTCATCGTGGGCGTGGACTTGGTGGACCGGGTGAAGGTGTGGGCGCGCCCGGTGGACGAGCCGGTGGAGGCGCTGTTCGTCGACCCGCGCGCCGTGCTCGGGCAGGACGTGCGGCCGGACCTGTGGCTGCGGCTGGTGGACGTGCCCACGGCGTTGGCGGCGCGGTCGTACGGGCCGGGTTCGGTGGTGGTGGAGGTCGTGGACTCGTTTCTGCCGGTGAACTCCGGGCGGTACCGGGTGGGGGCCGACGGTGTGCAGCGGACGGGCGCGGCGGCGGAGTTGTCGGTGGACGTGGACGTGCTGGCGATGCTGTACTTGGGGGCGTGGCGGCCTTCGGCGCTGGCGGGCATCGGCCTGGTGCGGGCGCTCGACCCGGCGGCGGTGGCCCGCGCGGACACGGTGTTCGCCGTGGGCGGCGCGGCGTGGTGCGGCACGTTCTTCTAGGGCCACGTCCCGTGGCAGGCCCAGCCCCCGGCGCCGAGGTCGCGGTGGACACCGGGTGGTCACCCTCCGCGGCCGAGCTGCTGGCCACGAATCGCTGGAGACCACCCGGGTCTGCGCCCTGCCCTCAGAGGACTACCTGGAAGCAGCCTGATACGTGAGGCAGTTGGCGTCGTGGGAGCCGTCACCGGGGGCGACGCGGATGCCGCCGGGCGCGGTGCACTCCAGTTCACTGTTGTGGACGCAGTTGCTCCGCGAGCACGCGCCGACCTGGGCGACGACCCTGGGCAGGCCACCCTTGCGGGCCAGGGGGATGAAGGTGGCGCAGTCGGCGGCACCGTCCTCACCACTGACGGTGATGGCGAAAGCATGGCACTGAATGTCGTGGTTGTAGGAACACCCCGTCACGGTGCATTCGCTGACGGCAGGCATTTCGGTCATGGACATGACAGCTCCTCTGGGCAATGAGCTCGGGTGATCAGACCGTGTCATCGAATACCTGGCATCGCAACTTCAGGTGTTTAGGCGAGCCTTCCCTTGCCGAAAAAGAAAGGAGAACCTTTCCTGTGCGCCATTCTTTCCGGAAGGCTCGCAGGTCAGCGCCCATGTCGTGGCGGCCGAGCGTTGTCCAGGCTCGCGCCTGACCGCTCGTGACATGGTGGTCGCGCGTGAGCTGGATGCGCTTCGCGAGGCGGAACCGCTCATCGGCAATCACCCCGACGGGCGATATCCGTGGGCGATGTCGACTCGGGTCATCGTCGCGCGCGCAGATGCCGACCGCGATGTTCGCCGACGCGGAAGGGCGCGCTCTTCGCGGTGACAATCCGTGTCCGGAACCCCCGGCTGCCTCGCCGGGCCGGTCAGGGGCAGTCGGCGCCGCGGGCCAGCACCGGGCACTGGAGTTCGATCACCCAGCGGGCAGCGGCCGCAGCCGCAGGGTGCTGTTGGTCATGGTCAGCCCTGTCTCGATGGAGCGGAGCCGTCGCCGCACCCGGGCGAGGCGGGCGGTGTCGGGCCTGGACGCGGTGTTCGGCCGTCGGCCCGCGGGGGTACGTCCTGGCCGTGGACGACAACGAGGTGATGGTCGCCCGTGCCCGCGCGCTGGTGCGCGAGCGCGGGTGGGACAACGTCGAGGTGCGCCAAGCGGACGCGACGACGATGACGGTCGAGGGGTTCGACGCGGCGATCTCGACGTTCTCGGTGAGCGCGACCCCGGACGTCGCAGCCACCCTGGAGCGCGTGCGCGCCGCGCTGCGGCCGGGCGGGCGGCTGTTCGTCTTCGACATGCGACTGGTGCCGGGCGGGCGGGCCGCCCCGCTGATCCGGCTGTTCCGCCGGGTCTACCGGCGGCTGGCCGGGTGGAGCGGGGTCGATGTGCTCGACACGGCCCGCGCGACCTTCGCCGAGGTGCGCCTGCACGGCGGCGCCGCGGAGCCCGCGCCGTGGCCGCCGCTGGTGGCGCTGACCGCGGTCCGCTAGCGGCCGCGGCCGGGCCGTTCGCTGCGGGTCCCCGGCCGTGGCGTCAGGACTGCGGCTCAGGACAGGGCGGCGAGCAGCCGGTCGACAGCGCTGCCCAGCGCCCAGCGTTCCTGCAGTTCCCGCACCCGGTCGAGGTCGGCGGGGGCGTGCGGGATGGCGGGGTCGCCGGTGGCGGTGATCGCGGCGTCGGTGGCGACCCGGACCACCAGCGGGGCCTTGGCCAGGTAGTCGGCGTCGTCGGTGAACGCCTGGCGCACGCGCAGCGGGACGTCTTTCGACCCGGCGGCCGCGGCGTCGACCAGGGCCTGCAGGGAGCCGAACTTCGAGATCAGCTTCGCCGCGGTCTTCTCGCCGATGCCGGTGATTCCGGGCAGGCCGTCGGACGGGTCGCCGCGCAGCACGGACATGTCGGCGTAGGCCATGCCGTCCTCGGGCAGCCCGTAGCGCTGGGCCAACTCCCGGGGGCCGACGACCTCGGCCTTGGCCCAGCCGCGTCCCACGTACACCACGCGCACCGGGCTGGGCTCGTCGCGGACGCACTGGAACAGGTCCCGGTCGCCGGTGACGATCTCCACCGGGGCCGCGGTCTCGCGGTGGGCGAGGGTGCCGATGACGTCGTCGGCCTCGTAGCCGTCCGCAGCGGCGGTGGCGATGCCCAGCGCTTCGAGCAGGTCGATGATGATCGGCACCTGCGGGGTGAGGGTGTCGGGGACCTCTTCTGCGTTGATCGAGGGGTCGGCGACCCGCTGGGCCTTGTAGCTGGGGATGGCCGCGACCCGGAAGGCCGGGCGCCAGTCCGCGTCCAGGCACGCGACCAGCCGCGCGGGACGGCGGTCGGCGATGACCTGCGCGATCATCCCGGCGAAGCCGCGCACCGCGTTGACCGGTACCCCGTCGGGCGAGGTCATCGACTGCGGCAGGGCGAAGAACGACCGGAAGTAGAGGCTGGCCGAGTCCAACAGCACGAGAGGTCCGCTCACGAGGCGTGAGCCTGCCACACCCCACCCACAGCCGACTTCTCGCGCGGGCCGCGGTTCATGATCACTCGGGCGGGTGGGCGGCCGACCCGGCTAGGCTGCCGGGCATGTCGACCACCGCCGCCATCGACGCCGACCGCCTGCGAACCCGGCTCGACCGGGCCCGTGCCGCCGCCGCGGACGCGGGCGCCGATGCCCTGGTGATCGCCCCCGGCTCCGACCTGCGTTACCTGATCGGGGGAACCAACACCTCGTTCGAGCGGCTGACCGCGCTCGTCGTGCCCGCCGGTTCCGGCGAGCCGGTGCTGGTGGTCCCGAAGCTGGAGGCGCCCGGGTACGACGAGGTCCCCCTCGACGCGCTCGGGGTGCGGATGGCCACCTGGGTCGACGGCGACGACCCGTACCGGCTGGTCGCCGGGCTCCTCGGCGGCGCCGGACGGGTCGCGGTGGGCGACATGCTGCCCGCGCTGCACGTGCTGGCCCTGCGCGCCGCGCTGCCCGCCGCCGAGCAGGTGCTCGCCGGGCCGGTGCTGCGGGAGTTGCGGATGCGCAAGGACGCCGCCGAGATCGCCGCGCTGCGCGCAGCGGGCGCCGCGATCGACCGCGTGCACGCCCGCATGGGCGAGTGGCTGCGGCCCGGCCGCACCGAGGCCGAGGTCGCCGAGGACATCGCCGCCGCGATCGTCGCCGAAGGACACGCCCGCGCCGAGTTCGTCATCGTCGGGTCCGGGCCCAACGGGGCCAGCCCGCACCACGAGGTGTCCGACCGGGTGCTCGCCGAGGGCGACGTCGTGGTCATCGACATCGGCGGGCCGACCCCGGCGGGCTACAACTCCGACAGCACCCGCACCTACGCCCTCGGCGAGCCCCGCGACGCCGACGTCGCCGAGAGCTACGCGGCGCTGCTGGCCGCGCAGCGGGCCGCGGTCGCGGCCGTGCGCCCAGGGGTGACCGCCGAGCAGGTCGACGCCGCCGCCCGGCAGGTCCTCGCCGACGCGGGCCTGGCCGACCGGTTCATCCACCGCACCGGCCACGGCATCGGCCTCGACGTGCACGAGCACCCCTACATCGTCGCCGGGAACGACTTGGTCCTGGAACCCGGCATGGCGTTCAGCGTCGAGCCCGGGGTCTACCTGCCGGGCCGGTGGGGCGCGCGGATCGAGGACATCGTGGTCGTGACCGAGGACGGCGCGGAGTCGGTGAACGCCCGCCCACGCGAACTGGTGGTGCTGCCTGCATGAGGAACCCCGACTCAGTGCCCCAGGGCGAGCTGCCCGACGCGTTGTCGACGCCGCGCACGGGTGAGGTGGCCCGGTGAACGGGGAACTGGAGCCCATCGACAAGGCCATCGTGCGGGAGCTGGCGGCCGACGGCAGGCGCAGCTTCACCGACCTCGCCGAGCGCGTCGGGCTCAGCGTGTCCGCGGTGCACCAGCGGGTACGCAGGCTCGAGCAGCGCGAGGTGATCTGCGGGTACGCGGCGAAGCTGAACGCGCACGCGATCGGGCTGCCGCTGACCGCGCTGATCTCGCTGACCCCGATCGACCCCGCCGCCCCCGACGACTACCCGCAGCGGCTGGAGCACATCAGCGAGATCGAGTCCTGCTACTCGGTCGCGGGCGACGAGTCCTACGTGCTGCTGGTGCGCGTGCCGTCCCCAGTGGACCTGGAGGAGCTGCTGCGCAAGATCCGCGAGGCGGCGAAGGTCTCGACCCGGACCACAGTCGTGCTGTCCACCCCGTACGAGGGCCGCTCACCGGCGCTGTAGGGCGAACACGGCCAGCCGCAGCAACGCCCGCGTCGGCCAAGTCCAACTCCTCCACAAGCACCGCCCCGTTCTACCCCTTCCGGGGAGAACCGGCGGTGAGGCGCCTCGACGGTGGTGGCACAGTTCGCGGTATGCGGAACCCCGGAGCGTTCGTCGCGGCAGGCTGCGCCTTGGCCTACACCGCCGCCAAGGTCGACCTCGCCCTCCGCGGCGAACTCGGCCTCCCCGGCTTCCCCACGTCAGCCGAGACAACCCGCGACTTCGAGGGCAGCATCGCCCTCGCCCAATGGGGAAACGCGGCGGTCGGCCTGGCCGTCGCCGCACTCGCCATCACCCTGACCCACCCACGCGGCGGCCTCCCCCTACGCCTGGCGTCCTGGGTAGGCGCCACCCTGATCGGCGCGGGCGTCGCCGGTTTCGCCCTCCGCGCGATTACCGACCCACCCGCCCCGGCGGGCTGGGCGACCCTTGCCGTGGGCGCGCTCTGGGTGGCCTCCTGGATTCAAGCCACGGTCGCGCACAGGCACCTCGCCGCCTCACCGACCAACCGCGCTTGACCCCACCAGCGCTCATCGAAGCGGAGCAGCACACCGGAGCACCCGCCAGCGCCGCCAGTGCTCGATGGGGTGCAGCAAGGACACCCGCCCCCTGCCCAACCGCACCCACCCCATCGAGCAGCCAGCCCGGGAACCAGCTCACGGCCCCGCACTGCTGGCGGCGTGCAGATTGCCATCCGCCCCCGGCAAACACGCCGCGGCGCGATCCGCGGTGCCAAGGAACTCCCCCAGACAACGGCCGAACTGCGCGTGCCCAGCCGCGTTGGGATGGAACGACTCCTGCAAGGCATGTGTCGCCCGGGCCTCGTCACGCAAGTCCTGCCAGCGGACCGCGAGCCTGCTGAACCACTCCTGCGCCGGGTCCTGCCGCGCGCAGGCCTCGCGGCCCGCCCCGGCCCGCGACAGGTCCAGGAAGCGGGCCCCCGCGCCGCGGGCGACGCGGCGGACGCCTTCGGTCATGGCGGGCACCGCGGCGTCCCGGACCCAGCGCAGGTCTTCCTCACGGAACGGGCAGCCGTTGAGGTTGCGCAGCTCCGGGCGCACGTCCGGGCTGATCGGGGCCACATAGGACTGCACGACGAGTTGGTAGTCGGTGGGCTGGTAGCCCGCGGCGAGCAGCACCGAGCGGATGTCGGCCAGCGCCCGGGTGGCTTTCGGGACCATCGCGTCGACCCGCTGCTGCCACTGCCCGCCGACCACCGCCGCGCAGCCGGGCTTGCCGCGGTCGAACCAGGCCTGCACGCAGCCGTCGAGGACGTGGGAGAACGCCGGGTCGTCGTTGGCGCCCACGGCCACCAGGACCGCCACCACCCGCTTCTGCCGGGCCAGCACGCCCAGCCGGTGCGCCTGGGAGCCCTCGGTGTACTGCTCCGCGTCGCCGAGGGCGACCTGCGCCGAGGGCGCGCCGGAGCAGGCGAGGTTGATCGTCTCGTCGATCCCGCGCAGGCCGGTGTGGTGGATGGAGGCGTTGCGGGAGCGGTGGCACCAGTTGCCGTCGGCGCCGTCGGTGCCGTCTTCGTAGTCGCCTGCCGCCTCACCGGAGATCGTGCTGTCGCCCAGCGCGACCAGCACCCGGGGCACCCCGGTCGGCGGGGCGGGCGCGGGCGGCGGCTCCGGTTCTGTGACGACCAGGAACGCGCCGAGCAGGAGGATCACCATGAGCAGCACGGCAACGTGCCATCGGTACCGTCGCATCATCGCGGCTGAGTGTAGGGCGTCGGTCCCCGGTTCGATCCACTGTGGTGTGTCACCCGCGTGGGTCGCTCCCGCCGGTGGGAGCGACCCACGGCCCGGCTAGCGCGTTCGGCGCGTTCCGCGCGGCTCCGCCTCGTCCAGGGCGGTGATCTCCTGGGCCGTCAGGGTCGGCGCGGCGGTGTCGGTCCCGGCCCAGCGGCGCAGCATCGCGGTGGCGGCGGCCCGGTCGGCTGGGTCCAGGGCGGTGATGTTCGCGCCGTGGTTGGCGCCGGGGGCGGTGTAGGTCGCCGAGTCGCGGCGGCTCGGGGTGAACTGCTCGGCGCCCCACGGGTCGTTGGCGCCGTAGACGAACAGCATCCGCTCCGAGCGGGACCGCACCCAGACGTCGACGTCGAGCATGGGGCGGGCGTCGTGGTGGCCGCGCAGCTCCGGGGGCAGGCTGGAGTTCGCCTGGTACAGGCCCGGGTACCGGGTCAGGCCCCGCAGGTGCTCGAAGCGCGGCTGCGGCCAGCCCAGCTGCGTCGCGGCCTGGTAGTAGTACGGCGCGTACGGCAGGATCCCGGAGTCGCTGTAGAAGGCGAACCCGGCGACGGAGTCGATGAACGCGTAAAGCTCGTCGCTGGTCGCCGTGGCCGCCGGGACCGTGGCGCAGTCGGCCTGGGTCGAGTACTGCCAGAACGCCCACACGGTGTCCAGGACCGTCATCTCGTAGGCGCGGTCGATCGAGCCGAGCACCCGGGTGAAGGTCCAGCCCTCGGCGTCGGCGGCGGCCTGGTACTTGGCGACCATCTCGGGGCGGCGGCGCAGCGCCTCGCGCTGCACGTCGGCCAGCCGCGCCCGGCACGCGGCGTCGGTGCCGACGGTGTCGAAGAACCGGTCGTAGGCGTGGTCGAACGGGTTGACCCGGTCCTGCGGGGCGACGTAGGCGACGACGCCGTTGACGTCGTCGGGGTAGAACCGGCGGTGGTAGACCGAGGTCATGCCGCCCTTGCTGGCCCCGGTGGAGATCCACTTGGCCGGGTACAGCGGTCTCAGCGCGGCGACGATGCGGTGGTGGTCGGTCGCGGCCTGCCAGATGTCGAGGTCGTCCCAGTCGGCCGGGTCCGGCCGCGACGGGGAGAAGAACCGCTGCTCCACCGAGATCTGGTTGCCGTCGACCAGGCGGGTCGGCTCGGAACGGAACGGGTTGGCGGGCATGTGGTAGCCGGTGGTGTGCAGGATCATCGGCCGGTCCACGTCGCGGTGCAGCAGCTGGAACCGCTGCTGGAAGCTGGGTCCGCCCGGCTTCCGGTGGTCGACCGGCTGGGTGTAGGCCAGCAGCAGGAACCGGTACCCCGCCGGTGGGGTCGCCGATTCCGAGACCACGGTCAGGCCGGGGATCGCCCGCAGCCGGTCCGCGATGTCGGTGGCGCCCGCGACGCTGGTGGCGTCGGGCTGGGCGGGCACGGCCTGTGCCGGGGCGACCCCGACGGCGAGTCCCACGGCGGTGGCCGCCACCAGGGTGGCCGCGAGCGCCCGTCTTGTGCGGATGAGCACGCCGAAACTCCTTGGCTCCGGGCCGCCGGGTCAGCGGCGCGTCGTCGTGAGTCTCGCGCATGACGGGCCCGGGTGGGATCACCCGATCCGCCCACGCGCGCCTGCCCGGGCCGGACGGGGAGCTCAGCGCAGGTTGTGCGCCAGCCGCCCGTTCTCGCCGAACAGCTCCGGGGTCCAGCGGTCGAGCAGGGCGGTGTTGTCGTTGTCGTCGGGGTGGAACCCGGGCTTGTTGTAGGCGCTGATCCGGCGCACGACCTCGCGGCTGAGGAACGGCGAGTGCCGCAGGGCGGCCACGCTGCGGGCCAGCCGCGCCGGGTGGTAAGCCGCGCGGTCGCCGAGCAGGGACGCGACAGTGTGCCCGACGACGCCGACGATGAACGCGAAGGTCACCCACCGCATCGTCCAGATCCGCCTGCGCTCGCTGCCGCCCGCGGCCCGGTAGACGTCGAAGGCGACGGCCTTGTGCTCGGCCTCCTCGAAGGCATGCCACAGCAGCATCGAGCGGACCTCGGATGTCCCGAGCAGGGCTTGCGCGCGCTCGTCGGTGAGCAGGGTCTCGGCGAGCGCGGCCGTGTAGTGCTCCAGGGCGGCGGTGACCCCCAGGCAGGACAGCGGCGAGAGGCGCTTCTCGTACATCCGCAGCGCGCGGCGGACCATGCGGTCGACCCGGCGGGTCGGGTAGCCCATCCGCGCCAGGCGCTCGTTGAGGGCGCGGTGCTCGCGGCCGTGGGTGACCTCTTGGCCGATGAACCCGGCGACCTGGGCGCGCAGGTGCGGGTCGGTTACCTGGTCGGCGCAGCGGCGCACGGAGCGGACGAAGAAGTCCTCGCCCTCGGGGAACATCGCCGAGAGCACCGCGACGACGTGGCTCATCACCAGGTCGCCGTCGACGTAGTGCCGGTCGAGGGAACCGGCGCCGTACTCGAAGTGGATGCGGCGCGTGCGCAGGGTGCGTGCGGGGTCGGCAGGGGACATGGGGGACCTCCGGGCGGGGATGGGGAGAGGGGTCAGGCTTCGGCGAGCTCGGGGGCGGGCGCGGTGGCCAGGACCCGGGCGATGAGGATCTTGAGGAAGGCGCGGACCTCCGCGCCGCGCCCGCGCGGGTCGCCGTCGGCGAGGGCGTTGAGGGCCAGGCCGGTGTAGAGGGCGTGGATCGAGCGCAGCGCCTCGTCGATGAACGGCAGCGCGGCCAAATCGGGGAAGAACTCGGCGAAGACCGCCATGCCCAGTTCGGCCACCCGGTCGGGCATGTCGCCCAGCACCTCGCGCAGCTCCCGGTTGTGCCGGGCGGCGACCATCAGCTCCAGCATCGCCACACCCCCGGTGTCGTCGTAGAACGACCACAGCACCGCCAGCGCCTCCGCGGTGGTGCGCCGCTCGACGGCGATCGCGCCGAACCGCTCGCGGAAGTCGGTGGCCCTGCCCTCGATCAGCCGCTGCGCCGCGGCGTTGAGCAGGTCGGCCTTGGTGGGGAAGTGGTGGGCCAGCGCGCCGCGGGAGACGTGCGCGCGGCGGACGATGTGGTTGGTCGACATGCGGCCGTAGCCGAGGTCGGCCAGGCAGGAGATGGTCGCGTCGAGCAGCCGTGCGCGCATCGCCTCGGCGCGTTCGGCCTGCGGGACGCGCTCGCGGGAGGTGTGCCGGTGACGACGGGTCATGTGGGCAAGGTAACTGTGGAACACACAAACAGGCAAGCCTGCCTGTATCGGTGCGGGCCTGGCCGCGCGGGCGGTCGACCGCCCGGGGGAGGCGGTCAGGCGTGGTGGTCGGGGTGCGCGCGCCAGAACGCCCGGCCCGGCTCGGGCAGGGTGGTGATGGGGTCGTAGTACGGGTAGCGGCGGTCCAGGTCCGCGGCCGGGTCGGCCCGCTCCGCGCCCGCGAGGTAGTTCTTCGTCCAGTACGACACACCCAGCTCACGGTCGTACTCGGCGACCTGGTGCACCCAGCGTTTGCCCACATACGGCACGTCGCAGATGATCCGCGGGGTGGCGTACCCGGGCAGGTACCCCATGATCGCGTGCTGTAGGTCCTGGGCCTCCCAGACCGCGATCCGCCAGTGTTCGGCGTGGGGGATCATGTCGCACAGGTAGAAGTAGTACGGGAGGATGTTCGCCTCGCCCTGCAGCGCGAAGCACAGGTCCAGCAGCGCCGCCGGGGTCGTGTTCACTCCGCGCAGCAGCACGCCCTGGTTGCGCACGTCGCGGACGCCGACCGCCAGGGCGGTGCGGGCGGCCTCGGCGACCAGCGGCGTCACCGACTGGGCGTGGTTGACGTGGGTGTGGATCGCCAGGTTCACCCCGCGCCGGGCCGCGGTGCGCGCCACCCGCTCCAGGCCCTCGACGACGGCGGGCTGCAGCCAGTGCTGCGGCAGGCCCGCGAGCGCCTTGGTGGCCAGCCGGATGTCGCGCACGGTCTCGATGTCCAGCAGCCGCATCAGGAACGACTCCAGCTGCCGCCACGGCACGTTCGCCACGTCGCCGCCGGAGACCACCACGTCGCGCACCCCGGGGCTGCGGCGCAGGTAGTCGATCATCTTGTCCTGCCGGTCGACCGGTTTGAGCAGCAGCCGGTGCTTGTCGACCTGCGGGGTGGAGTTGCCCACCAGGTCCATGCGGGTGCAGTGCCCGCAGTACTGGGGGCAGGTGGAGAGCAGCTCGGCGAGGACCTTGGTGGGGTAGCGGTGGGTCAGGCCCTCCACCACCCACATCTCGGCCTCGTGCAGGGAGTCGCGCTCCGAGCGCGGGTGGCTGGGCCAGTCGGGGTCGCGGTCGGAGGCCACCGGGAGCATGTAGCGGCGCACCGGGTCGGCGAAGAAGGCGTCGGTGAACCCCGCGGGGTCGGCGGCGGGGGCGATGGTGTTGAGCATCTGCGGGGGCAGCAGCATCGACATCGTGGCCAGCCGCTCCTGGTCGGCGGCCAGGTCGGCGTAGAAGGACTCGGCGAGCAGTCCGCCGACGACCGCGCGCAGCCCGCGGATGTTCTTCACGCAGTGGGCTCGCTGCCACTGCGCGTCGCGCCACTGGGCCTCGGTGACGTGCGCCCACCCGGGGAACCGGCGCCAGTCCGGCTCGACCAGTTCGGCGCGGGCGTAGGTGTAGGGCTGGTGGACAGCGCGGCCAGCGTGGTCGGTCCGGTCCCCGGCCCCCTGGCCCGCACGGCGTCGCACCGTGTCGCGCAGCGCGGTCATCTTTTCTCCTCGCCGTTCGGGTGCCGTAAAGATATGCTGCCAGAACGTCAGTGTGCCGCAAATCTTCCTGAAAGGTGAGGCGAGTGGGTGAAAGTTTCGACAGGGGCTCGCCGTACGGGCTGCACCGGGTGCTCGACCCGCCCGGGGTGCTGCCGCAGCGGGCGCGCCGCCTGGACCCCGACCCCCGGCCCTACGCCGACGAGGTCGTCGTGGACGTCGAACGGCTCAACCTCGACGCCGCGTCCTACCGGCAGCTGCGCGACGAGCACGGCTCCGGCGCGGCCGTGCGCGCCGCGGTCCTGGCGATCGTCGCCGCGCGCGGCAAGATGCAGAACCCGGTCACCGGCTCCGGCGGGATGCTGCTCGGCGCCGTGCGCGCGGTCGGCCCCGACTCGCCGCTGGGCCTGCGCGTCGGCGACCGGATCGCGTCGCTGGTCTCGCTCACCCTCACCCCGCTGCGGATCACCGACGCCCTCGCCGAGTGGGACGGCGAGAGCGAGCAGGTCCCCTGCCGGGGCACCGCGGTGCTGTTCGGGCGCTCCATCGCCGCGGTCCTGCCCGCCGACCTGCCCGAGCCGCTGGCGCTGTCGGTCCTGGACGTGTGCGGGGCGCCCACGCTCACCGACCGGGTGGTCCGCGAAGCCGGGCCCGGCGCGTCGGTGTGCGTGCTCGGCGGCGGCGGCAAGTCCGGGTCCCTGTCGCTGGCCGCCGCGCGCCGCGCGGGCGCGACCAGGGTGGTGGCGCTGGTGCCCACCGGCGCCGAAGCCGCCGCCGTGCGGTCCGCGGGACTGGCCGACGAGGTCGTCGTCGCCGACGCCCGCGACCCGGTCGCCGTGGCCGCCGCCGTCGGCGCCCCCGTCGCGGTCACCGTGGTCTGCGTGGACGTGCCCGGCTGCGAGCACGGCGCGATCATGGCCACCGCCGACGGCGGCACGGTCGTGTTCTTCTCCATGGCCACCTCCTTCGCCGACGCCGCCCTCGGCGCGGAAGGGCTCGCCAAGGACGTGCGGATGCTCATCGGCAACGGCTATGTCCCCGGCCACGCCGAGTTCGCCATCGACCTGCTGCGCGCCGAGCCCGGGGTGCGGGCGCTGATCAGCGGCCGTGAACGGCAGACTCTCCGCCCATGACCAGTTCCCCCACGCCCCCGGCCGCCCCCGGCACCACCCTGCTGACCGGGGGCCGCGTGCACTCCCCGGCCGACCCGCACGCCACCGCCATCGCCGTGCGCGACGGCGTGGTCGTCTGGCTCGGGCAGGACTCGGTGGGCCGCACCCTCTACGCCGACGCCGACGAGACCGTCGACCTCGGCGGCGCGTTCGTCGCCCCCGCCTTCGTCGACGCCCACGTGCACACCACCGCCGCCGGGCTGCTGCGCACCGGCCTGGATCTGACCGCCTGCGCGTCGCTGCGCGACTGCCTCGACGCGATCGCCGCCCACGTCCGCGCCGCCGGTCACGCCGTGGCCTGGGGCCACGGCTGGGACGAGACCGCCTGGCCCGAGGGCCGCCCGCCCACCCGCGCCGAGGTCGACGCCGCCGCCGACGGCGCCGCGGTCTACCTCTCCCGCGTCGACGTGCACTCCGCCCTGGTCTCCACAGCCCTGCTCGACCGCGCCCCCGCCGCCCGCGGCGCCGACGGGTTCAGCCCCGACGGGCCGCTGACCCGCGACGCCCACCACCGCGCCCGCCGCGCCGCCCAGGACGCCATCACCCCCGGCCAGCGCGCCGCCGCCCAGGAGGCGTTCCTGCGGCACGCCGCCGCCAGCGGCGTCGCCGCCGTCCACGAGTGCGCCGGGCCCGACATCTCCAGCGCCGAGGACTTCACCGCCCTGCTCGCCCGCGCGGGCGGGGACCTGCCCGAGGTCGTCGGGTACTGGGGCGAGCGCGCCGCAGCCGACACCGCCGCCGCGCTCGGCGCGCGGGGCCTGGCGGGCGACCTGTTCGTCGACGGCTCCCTCGGCTCCCGCACCGCAGCCCTGTGCCACCCCTACGCCGACTCCGGCACCTCCGGCGCGCTCTACCTCGACGCCGAGCAGATCGCCGATCACCTCGTCGGCTGCACCGAGGCGGGCATCCAGGGCGGCTTCCACGTCATCGGCGACGCAGCCGTCGCCGAGGTGGTCGAGGGCTTCGCCCGCGCCGAGAAGATCGTCGGCCGCCCCGCTCTCGCCGGGGCCCGCCACCGGCTCGAACACCTGGAGATGGTCACCGCCGAGCAGGCCGACCGGCTCGGGCAGTGGGGCGTGGTGGCCTCCGTGCAGCCGCTGTTCGACGCCACCTGGGGCGGCCCCGACGGCATGTACGCAGCCCGCCTCGGCGTCGAGCGGGGGACCGCGCTCAACCCGTTCGCCCGCCTGGCCGCCGCCGGGGTGATCCTCGCGCTCGGCTCCGACGCCCCGGTCACCCGCCTCGACCCCTGGGCCGCCGTCCGCGCCGCCGTGCACCACCGCACCGAGGGCTTCGGGCTGTCCCCGCGCGCGGCGTTCACCGCCCACACCCGAGGCGGCTGGCGCGCCGCCGGGGTCGACGACGGCCTCACCGGCACCCTCGTGCCCGGCGCGCCCGCCACCTACGCCGTCTGGGACGCCCCCGACCTCGTCGTGGCCGCCCCAGACTCCCGGGTGGCCCGCTGGTCGACCGACCCGCGCTCCCGGGTCCCCGGGCTGCCGCCGCTGGACCCCGGCGCCGACCTGCCCGTGTGCCTGCGCACCGTCGCCGGTGGCCGCACCCTGTTCGACAGCACCGCCCTCGACACGCAGAAGGCGAGCCGCGATGGCACTGCTTGACCTCGACCCCCGCGCCGTCGCCACCGCGCGCCGCCTCGCCGAGCGCGCCGCCGCCCCGGTCATCGACCTCGCCCGCCGCCACACCACCGTGTCCCTGGAACGCGCCACCCTGCGCCTGGCGGGCATCACCGGAGCCGACCACACCCACCGCGCCGGGGACGTGCCCTGGGTCAACCGGGTCGTGGACACCGTCCGCGCGCACTGCGGCCTCGACCACGGGGCCGCGCTGCCGGTGTTCCACGCCTTGGCCGAACACGGCCTGGGCACCCTCACCGACCTCGCCGAGGCCACCGCCGCGGGCCAGGTCCAGTACCGCGTCCCCACCGGAGCCGACGCCGCCCGCGCCGAGGGCAGCGCCCGCGCCGCGATCGCCCGCGGCCTGCGCGCCGTCGACCGCAACCGCGCCGACCGCGACCGGCTCGTCGCCGACCTCGGCGACCCGCCTCGGCGGCCCTGGCTCTACCTGATCGTGGCCACCGGCGACATCGACGAGGACGTCGTCCAGGCCGCCAACGCCGCCCGCGCCGGGGCCGACGTCATCGCCGTCATCCGCTCCACCGGTCAGTCGCTGCTCGACTACGTGCCGGAAGGCGCCACCCACCACGGGTTCGCGGGCACCTACGCCACCGAAGAGAACTTCCGGATCATGCGCGCCGCCATGGACGAGGTGTCCCGCGAGGTCGGCCGCTACATCCGGGTCACCAACTACGCCTCGGGCCTGTGCATGTCCGAGATCGCCGTCCTCGCCGGGCTGCGCAGGCTCGACATGATGCTCAACGACTCCATGTACGGCATCCTCTTCCGCGACATCAACCCCGTGCGCACCTTCGTCGACCAGCGGTTCTCCCGGCAGATCCACGCCCGCGCCGGCATCATCATCAACACCGGCGAGGACAACTACCTCACCACCGACGACGCCGTGGACGCCGCGCACACCGTCACCGTCTCCCAGCTGCTCAACGAGCGCTTCGCGCACGAGGCCGGGCTCGGCGACCACCTGCTCGGCCTCGGCCACGCCTTCGAGATCGACCCGGCCCTGCCCGACTCGTTCCGCCTCGAACTCGCCCACGCCCTGCTCGCCCGCGAACTGTTCCCCGACGCCCCGCTCAAGTGGATGCCGCCCACCAAGCACATGACCGGCGACGTGTTCAACGGCTACCTGCTCAACGGGTTCTTCAACCTCGCCGGGGCGCTCACCGGCCAGTCGATCCTGCTGGTCGGCATGATGACCGAGGCCGTGGCCACCCCGTTCCTGTCCGACCGCGACCTCGCGCTGCGCAACGTGCGCCACGTCCTCGACGCCGCGGGCGGCCTCGCCGAGGACTTCCGCCCCGCCCCCGGCGGGCTCATCGTCAAACGCGCCCACCAGGTCCTCGGCGAAGCCGTCGACCTGCTCGCCCGCATCGCCGACGACGGACTGCTCAACGCCATCGCCGAAGGCACCTTCGGGCTGATGAAACGGCCCGCCGACCAGGGCAGGGGAGCCGACGGGGTGATCGCCAAGGCCGAGGGCTACCGCAACCCCGCCACCGACCTGCTCGACACCGGAGGCGACCAGTGAGCGAGCTCGCGAGCGAACAGTCAACACAGTGCGTAGGCGCGCGAAGTCACCGACCTTGTGAGGTGGCCCGATGAGCGCGCTTGTCCGCCCCTACGGCGACACCCGGGGCGACGGCATGGCGCAGCTGTCGTTCACCCTGCCCGTCCCGCACGGGCCCCGCGCCGAGGGCGCCGCGCTGCTGCTGGCCCGCAAGATGGGCATGGACCCGGCCATGGTCGTGCACTCGCACCCCATCGGCCCGGAGTTCACCTTCTTCGTCGTCTACGGCTCGGTCACCCACACCGTGGACCTCGACGAGGTCACCGTCGTCGAACGCGACTACCCGCTGCTCACCCCCGGCGAGGTCAACACCGCGGTCAGACAGCGCCTGCGGCGCGAACTCGTCGTCGTCGGCGCCTGCATCGGCACCGACGCGCACACCGTCGGCATCGACGCCATCTGCAACATCAAGGGCTTCGCCGGGGAAAAGGGCCTGGAGTACTACCGCGAACTGCGCGTGGTGAACCTCGGCGCCCAGGTGCCGGTCCCCGACCTGGTCAAACGCGCCCGCGCCGAGCGCGCCGACGCGGTCCTGGTCTCCCAGGTCGTCACCCAGCGCGACGCGCACCTGCGCAACACCCGCGAGATGTCCGCGGCGTTCCGCGAGGCCATGGGGGAGCGCCGCCCGCTGCTCGTCGCCGGTGGCCCCCGCTTCGACCCGAGGATGGCCGCCGACCTCGGCGTCGACCGCGTCTTCAGCCGCGGCACCACCCCCGGCGAGGTCGCCAGCTACCTCGCCCACGCCATCGCGGGCCCCACCGGTCCCACCGGCCCCGCCCGCGCTGAATCCGCCAGTACCGATCCCACCCGCGCCGATCCCGTTGCGAACCCGGAGGCCACCCGCCCATGAGCCGCGTCGTCGGATTCTCCGTCACCCACCGCCGGTACGTGCCGCACGGGCACGCCCACTACGGCGGCGCGCTCGTCGACGGCGCCTACGGCCTCGGGCTCTTCGGCGACGCGGCCACCGAGCTGTGCGTGCGCGCCGACGGCGACGAAGGACTGTTCGCCGGATACAGCCACGTCGAGTTCCTGGCGCCCATCCAGGCCGGGGACGTCATCGAGGCCACCGCCACCCTGGTGCGGATCGGCTCCCGCTCCCGCGGCCTGGAGTTCGAGGCGCGCGTCGTGTGCCGCGCCGCCCCGCGCCGCGGCCCCTCCGCCGCCGACGTCATCGACCCGCCGCTGGTCGTCACCCGCGCCGCGGGCACGGTCGTCGTCCCGACCGCGGCGGACCCGTCCGAGCCCGTTGACGGCAATCACAGCGACCAACCACGCGATGGTGGTTGACACCCGCGCGATCGGGTTGATCCATTACGCCGAGTGAGTGATCTTCACTGCTATTAGCCCAAATGGTGGCATGGGTGCTTGCACCGATTAGCGGTTCGCTGATAACAAGCGGTTCCATCGTGTGCCGCAATCACGTTCCGGGCGACAATCCGGGGCGCCTCGCTGACGGAGGACCATGCCGACCGAGCTCGTCGAGGTGGAACTGACCCTCGACCACACGCCGGAACAGGTCTGGGAGGTCCTCAGCGAACCCGCCCTCTATCCCCGCTTCGTCCGCGAGATCGCCTCCGCCGACCGCGCGGGCGGAACCCCGGTCGGGCGCGGCGCCCGCTACCGGGTCCGGTTCTGCGTCGCGGGCCGCGCCCCCGTGCCCGACGAGATCGAGATCCTCGTGCACCGCCCAGCCGAGCACCTCGTGCTCGTCGGCCCCCGCTGGGCGGGCGGGCACCTGTCCATCCGGCTCACCCCGCAAGGCCGCGGCCGCAGCCTCGTGCAGGTCGTGGTGTCCCTGCCGGAAGGCGTCACCGCTGGCACCGTGCTCACCGCGCCCTGGCTGCGCAAACGGATCCGCAAGGCCATCGCCCGCGTCGAGCACCACCTCTCCGGCAGGCCCATCACCGTCTCGCCCACCCGCATCGACCAGGCCGCGCGCCGCCAGTCGGTGTTCTCCGTGACCCGCACCCTGGTCCGCGCGGGCGTGCTGGTCCCCGGCCGACCCGACCGGGTCGCCCGGCAACTGGGCGCGCTGGCCCGCTGGGGCCCCACCATCGTCGGCGGCTACCGCGCCGCCGCCGCCCGCAAACCGGGCGCGGTCGCCGTCATCGACGAACGCGGCACCCTCACCTTCGCCGAGATCGACGCCCGCACCACCCGCCTGGCCAACGGCCTGGCCGAATACGGCGTGCGCACCGGCCGCCGGGTCGCGGTCATGTGCCGCAACCACGCCGGGCTGGTCGAGGCCACCATCGCCTGCGGCAAACTCGGCGCGGACGTCCTCATGCTCAACACCGGCATCTCCGCGGACCAGGTCGCCGACCTCATCGAGGCGCACCGGCCGATCGCGCTGCTCGCCGACGACGAGTTCGCCCCGCTGTTCCACAACCTGCCCGCGACCCTGCCGTGGATCTCCACCTGGAGCGCCGCCCCCGGCGAGGTCACCGTCGACGGCCTCATCGAGGACGCCCCCGACACCCCGCTGCGCGCGCCCAGCACCGCGGGCAAGATCATCGTGATGACCTCGGGCACCACCGGCACCCCCAAGGGCGCCCGCCGCCGCAACCCCCAGGGCCTCGGCGCCGCCGCGTCCGTGCTGTCGCGCATCCCGCTGCGCAACGGGGAGCGGATGCTCGTCGCCGCGCCCCTGTTCCACACCTGGGGACTGGCCGCGCTGCAACTGGGGATGCCGCTGCACGCGACCCTCGCGCTGCACCGCCGCTTCGACGCCGAGGCCACCCTGGCCGCGATCGCCGAACTCAAGTGCACCACGCTGATCGCCGTCCCGGTCATGCTGCAGCGCATCCTCGCCCTGCCCGAGCGCGTCCGCGCCCGCTACGACGTGTCCTCGCTGCGGGTGGTCGCCTCCAGCGGATCGGCGCTGCCCGGCCCGTTCGTCACCGAGTTCATGGACACCTTCGGCGACATCCTCTACAACCTCTACGGCTCCACCGAGGTCTCCTGGGCCAGCATCGCCGACCCGGCCGACCTGCGCGCCGCCCCCACCACCGCGGGCCGCTGCCCGGTCGGCACCAAGGTCGGCATCCTCGACGCCGACGGCGACCCCCTGCCCCCCGGCGTCGTCGGCCGCATCTGCGTCGGCAACGAGATGCTGTTCGAGGGCTACACCAACGGCACCCGCAACGAGATGCACGACGACCTCATGGTCACCGGCGACCGCGGCTACCTCGACGCCGACGGGCGGCTGTTCGTCTCCGGCCGTGACGACGACATGATCGTCTCCGGCGGCGAGAACGTCTTCCCCCGCCCTGTCGAGGAACTCCTGCTCAACCTTGACGGCGTCCAAGACGCCGCCGTCGTCGGCGTCCCCGACCACGAGTACGGCCAGCGCTTCGCCGCCTACGTCGCCCTCAAACCCGGCGCCCGCCTCGGCGCCACCGCCGTCCAGGAGTACATCCACGACCACCTGGAACGCTTCTCCGTGCCCCGCGACGTCTTCTTCGTCCGCAAGGTCCCCCGCAACGCCACCGGCAAGGTCGTCAAACGCCTCCTGGTCGACCAGGACTGACGCTAGGCGTCGGGCAGTGGGCCGAGCGGCCAGTTCTCCCCCTCGGTCAGCAGGCCGTCCCTGTCGGTGTCCGCGATCCCCAGCAGAGCCTCCAGGAACGGGCCATAGCCCTGGTCGAACGACTCGGGCGTCTCAAGCAGGCCCGCGGCGAACGCGGCCTTGTGCTCGGCCACGGCGTCGCTGTGCGTCACTGGTCGTCAACCTAGCGGAGCGGCCGGTGGGCGCCCACGCGCGTAGGGGTGACGCGGCGATCAGCGCTCGGGCAGCGGCTCCACCACTACCAGCGGGATCTCGCGGGCGGCCTTGGCCTGGTAGGAGTCGTAATCCGGCCACAGGGACGTCATCAGGTGCCACAGCCGCGGCTTCTCCGCCGCGGTGGCCGGGCGGGCGCGGGCCAGGAAGGTCTCCGGGCCCACCTGCACCTCCACCTGCCCGTCGGCCACCAGGTTCAGATACCAGGACGGGTGCCGGGGCGCGCCGCCGTCGGAGGCGACCAGCACGTAGCGGCCGTCGTCTTGGCCGTAGACCAGGGCGGTGCGGCGGCGTTTGCCCGAGCGCCTGCCCCGGGTGGTCAGCAGCAGCATCTCCAGGCCGCGCGCGACCTCGGTCTCCCGGCCGCCGGACTCGACGTAGCGGCGGATGTGCCGGGCGACGAAATCACGCGGGCTGTCCACGACCTCGTCAGCGCCCACCGGGCCCTCCCTCCTGCGTCTAGAGCACCGCGTACGCCCGGACCGGGAACGTGCCGAAGCCGACCACCGGGGCGGGCACGGCGTGGAAGCGGAACCCGGCGGGCGGCAGCCGGTCGAGTCCGCGCAGGTGCTCGACCACCGGGATACCCGCGCCCAGCAGCGCGGTGTGCACGGGGCGGGCCGGGTCGTCGGTGTCGTCGATGTTGAGGCTGTCGATCCCGACCAGCGCCGCGCCCTGGGCGACGAGCCAGTCCGCGGCATCGGCGGTCAGGTGCGGGTGCCCGGTGAAGTACTCCTCGGTGCCCCAGCGCGTGTCCCAGCCGGTGCGCACCAGCACCGCGCGGCCCGCCACCTCCCGCCCCAGCAGCGCCGCCCGCCCGATCACCCGCCGCCCGCCCGCGTCGACCACGATCCCGTCGAGGTCGGCGAGCCTGTCCAGCGGCAGCGCCGCCAGGTCCGCGCCGTCGGCGTAGCGGTGGAACGGGCTGTCGAGGTAGGTGCCGGTGTTGGCGACCATCGTGATCCGCCCGATGTGGAACTCGGTGCCCGGCCCGTAGTGGGCGCGGGACTCCGCCCGGCCGAGGTGATCGCTGATCTCCGGGCCCGGCAGCCCCGGGTAGGTCACCATCCCGTGCCGGATCGGGTGGCTCAGGTCGACCAGGTTCCGGGGGCCGCCCACTCGCTGCTCGCTCACCGGGCGACGCTAGCACCGCGCCCCCGACGATCTCGGCTAATCCTCGACCAGAGGGTGAGACTCGGGCACTCTAACCCTCAAGTAAAGGTTTAGCTAAGGCTGTGACCAGGGATTATCCGCCAGGTGACGATCCGGTTCCCGAAGCGGGAATCACACAGGCCCGCCCGTACGCTGAGCGCGTGGTCGCCCCCGCCCTGTCCCCGGAACCCGGACTCACCGGTCCCGCGAGCCCGGCAGCCCGGGCCCGCGCGCTGCCCGTGCTGCTGCGCTGCCTCGCCGTGCTCGCCGCGGGCGGCCTGGTGTTCCTCAGCGTCCCGCCGCGGCCGACGTGGTGGCTGGCGCCGATCGGGTTCGCCGTCCTCGGCTGGGTCCTGCACGGCCGCCGCGCTCGCGCTGGCCTGGGCTACGGGCTGCTGTTCGGCCTCGGGTTCATGACCCCGCTGCTGGCCTGGACCGGGGTGTTCGTCGGCCCGGTCGCCTGGCTGCCGCTGAGCTTCCTGCAGGCCCTGCTCGTCGGTGTCGCGTGCGCGGCGATCGCCGCGGTGAGCGGGCTGCGCGGGCGGGTGCTGTGGGCGGCGCTGCTGTGGGTGGCGGGGGAGACCCTGCGCGCGGTGGTCCCCTTCGGCGGCTTCCCCTGGGGCAAGATCGCGTTCAGCCAGCCCGAAGGCCCGTTCCTGCCGCTGGCCGCCCTCGGCGGCACCCCGCTGATCGCGCTCGCGGTCACCCTCACCGGGTTCGGCCTGGGCGAGCTCGCCCGGCTGCTCGCCGCCCGCGCCACCGCGCCCCGGCTGCTCGCCGTCCCCGCGCTCGCCGCCGTGCTCCCCCTCGCCGCGGGCCTGGGCGCCATCCCGCTGGCGAGCGCCGCCCCCGACGCGGGCGAGGCCACCGTCGCGGCCATCCAGGGCAACGTCCCGCGCGCCGGGCTGGACTTCAACGCCCAGCGCCGCGCGGTGCTCGACAACCACGTCCGGCGCACCGAGGAACTGGCCGCCGACATCCGCGCGGGCCGGGTCCCCCAGCCCGACCTGGTGATCTGGCCGGAGAACGCCTCCGACATCGACCCCTACCGCAACCGCGACGCCCGCGAGCGCATCGACCGCGCCGCCAAGGCCGTCGGCGCCCCCATCGCCGTCGGCGCGGTCCTCGTCGGCGACGACGGGCTGCCGCGCAACACCGTGATCCTCTGGGACCCCCAGGCCGGGCCGGTCGCCGAGTACACCAAGCGGCAGTTGCAGCCCTTCGGCGAGACGATGCCGATGCGCGGGTTCTTCCGGCTGTTCAGCGCCGCGGTCGACCGCGCGGGCCGCTTCGTCCCCGGCACGGAGCCCACCGTGTTCCCGATGGGACCGGCCCGGGTGGCGCTGGCCACCTGCTACGAGGTCGCCTTCGACGGGGTGGTCCGCGAGTCGGTCGCCAACGGCTCCACCTTGCTGGCCGTGCCCACCAACAACGCCACCTTCGGCCGCAGCGAGATGACCTACCAGCAGCTCGCCATGGACCGCGTGCGCGCCGTCGAACACGGCCGCAGCGTCGTGGTCGCCGCCACCAGCGGCGTCTCCGCCATCGTCCTGCCCGACGGCACGGTGACCCAGAGCACAGGCCTGTTCGCCCCGGCGGCGCTGGTCGAGCGCGTGCCGTTGCGGGCGGCGGCTACGATGGCGGACCGACTGGGTGCGTGGCCCGAACGGGCCATGGTGGCCGCTGCCGTGGCCGCGCTGGTCGTGGGACTGGTGTCGAGCAGGCGTGAACGGTCTGCCGCGCGGGACGTCTCACCCGCGGCAGGCAACGACGAGTAGACATATCGGACCGGGGTGCGCGCGCACCCCGGCGAGGAGGAAAACCGATGGCGGACCAGCCGCACGGCCAGGGGCAGCTTGAACCGGTCCTGGTGGTGATCCCGACCTACAACGAGCGGGAGAACCTCGGGCCGATCGTGAAGCGGCTGCACGCCGCCGCGCCCAAGACGCACGTCCTGGTGGTCGACGACGGCAGCCCGGACGGCACCGGCGACCTGGCCGACGAGCTCGCCGCCGACGACGAGCGGATCAACGTGCTGCACCGCACGCAGAAGGCCGGGCTCGGCGCCGCCTACGTCGCCGGGTTCCAGTGGGCGCTGGAGCGGGACTACGCGGTGATCGTGGAGATGGACGCCGACGGCTCGCACGCCCCGGAGGACCTGCCGCGGCTGCTCGACGCCCTCGGCGACGCGGACCTGTCGATCGGCTCCCGGTGGGTCGCGGGCGGCAAGGTCGTCAACTGGCCGATCCGGCGGGAAGTCCTCTCCCGCGGCGCGAACCTGTACTCGCGGATGGCGCTGGGCGCGAAGGTCAAGGACCTCACCGGCGGCTACCGCGCCTACCGCAGGGCTGTGCTGGAGAAGCTGCGGCTGCACAACGTGGCCTCGCAGGGCTACTGCTTCCAGATCGACCTGGCGTGGCGCACGATCGAGGCGGGCTTCACCGTCGTCGAGGTGCCCATCACCTTCGCCGACCGCGAGCACGGCGAGTCGAAGATGAGCGGCAACATCGTCCGCGAGGCCCTGATCCGGGTCACGAAGTGGGGTCTGCGCCGCCGCGGCACCCAGCTCAAGGCCCTGTTCACCCGCTGACCCCTGGCCCGGCACACAGGTGAGGCCCCCTTCCCGAGTGTGAACTGCTCCCCGGAAGTTGGACTGTGAACTCAGTTCTGGCTTCCGGGGAGCAGTTCAGTGACCGGGGAGGGGGCCTCACACATGCCCTGGGCAAGGGACGGCCGCCCGGATGGGGGGAGTTCCGGGCGGCCGTCGGCCAGGTGGTCAGGCGGTGCGGCTGCGCCTGCCGCGAAGCTCCTGCAGCCGTTCGGTCAGCAGGTCCTCCAGCTCCGGGATGGTGCGGCGCTCCAGCAGCATGTCCCAGTGCGTGCGCGGCGGCTTGACCTTCTTCGGCTCGGGGTCCGAGCCGTCGATCATCTTGGACTCGGTGCCGTGCAGGCGGCACTCCCAGACCGAGGGGACTTCGGCGTCGTCGGAGAACGGGACCTCGAAGTCATGGTCTTTCGGGCACGCGTACCGGACCGTACGGCGGGGGGCGAGGTCGTGATTGCGGTCAGTCTCGTAGCTGACCGCCCCAAGCCTGCTACCACGGAGAACACGGTCGGCCATAGCGGTGTCCTTTCAACTCGGTCCACTCGAGTGGACCAGGGTGTTGCTTACCCAGAGCAACGAGCGGATCAAGAAATGGATTCCCGCCACCCCCGCCGCGATTGCTCAGGGTGACAAGCTTCACCCGTCAACAACAGCATCCTCTTAAGAGATGCCCCGAAGCCGCGTTCGTGACGCAATTTCGCGCGATGGACATGAACATCTCACCCACTTGGGGGATGGTACCCGGGAAGGACCCGGTCAGGCGAATGTGAGCTGCCCCTGAACACCCGCGTCCGCACCCAGGTCGCCGAGTCTGAAGTGCCGTCGACACAACACCTGGTAACGCACGGTAGTGGAAGTCGAGGTGTCAGTGTGGTCACCGTTAGTGTCGACATGGGTGGTTTCCGTGTCCGCGACCACCACCGTGTCGCCCTCATGGGTGATGCGCCCGTTCTGGACCCGCGCGTTGAAGCGGGCGGGCAGCCCGCACCAGCACAGCACGTCGACCTGGACCGGCAGCAGCTCGTCGGCGAGCTCGAACAGCCGCCGCGCCCCGGGGAAGAGCCTGCCGCGGAAGTCGGTGGCGATCCCGAAGCAGTAGACGTCCACCTGGGAGTCGTCGGCGAGGACCGCGAGCTGCTCGACCTGCTCGGGCACGAGAAACTGGGCCTCGTCGACGATGAGGTAGTCCACACGGGACCCGCTCGCCCAGCGCGCGCGGACCAGGTCCCGCGGGTCGACCCCGGCGTGCACCTCGACGGCCTGGCGGGTGATCCCGATGCGGCTGGTGATCTGCGGCAGGCCGGAGCGGTCCCGGTGCACCAGCAGCAGCCCCTTGCGGCCCTGCCGGGCCTGGTTGTGGTCGACCTGCAGGGCCAGGGTGGACTTCCCGCAGTCCATCGGCCCGTAGTAGAAGCGCAGGTGCCCCACGACCGGGACCGCGCGGCGCGAGCCAGCGGCGGGGACCGCGGACAGCGCGTCGGTCGGGTCGGCGCCCTCGGTGTTCGACTCCACCCGCGAAACCCTAGGGCGTGGCCCGCGGCGCGCGGCAGGTGGGATTGATGATCAGCGAAACCGTCCCCAGGTCCTGTCTCGAAGTACCGGCACACGCCAGCCGCGCCGGTACTTCGAGACAGGACCTAGAGGACCTTGGGCGCCGGGTTGCCCACGGCGGCGATGGCGCGGCGGACC
Organism: Actinokineospora iranica; assembly: GCF_900101685.1. GTDB lineage: Bacteria > Actinomycetota > Actinomycetes > Mycobacteriales > Pseudonocardiaceae > Actinokineospora > Actinokineospora iranica. Next base: position 89,398 of record NZ_FMZZ01000001.1, on the reverse strand, counting down.
GGCACGAACCACATGAGCACCAGCCCGATGGCGAAGAACACCACCAGCGAGATGATCGCGTAGCGGTAGGAGCCGGTGGCCCCGGCCATGATGGCGAACAGCAGCGGGCCCAGCCAGGAGGTGGCGCGCTCGCCGATCTCGTAGACCGCGAAGTACTGGGCCTCCTTGCCCGGGGGCACCATCTGGCTGAAAAGCGACCGCGACAGGGCGTTCGTGCCGCCCAGGACCAGGCCGATGCCGCCCGCGAGGGCGTAGAACTGCACCGCCTGCCCGGCCTGCACGAAGTAGGCGGCGCCGATGACGAGCACCCACACCGACAGGCTGATCATGATGGTCTTCTTCGCGCCGATGCGGCGGGCGATGACACCGTGCACGACGCCGCCGAAGAACGCGACGAACTGCACGATGAGGATCGTGGTGATCAGCACGTCGGCCTCGAACTTGAGTTCCTCGCGCCCGTACTGCGCCGAGACGTTCGCGACCGTGGCGATGCCGTCGGTGTAGATCAGGTAGGTGCCCAGGAACGCCAGGGTCAGCGGGAACGCGCGGGCGTGGCGCAGCGTGTCGCGCAGTTCGCGGAACCCGGCGGTGACCGCCGAGCCCTCGACCGGCGCGGCTTGCGGGCGGTGGTGGCTCCCGCGCAGGCGGCGCAGCGGGATGAGGGTGAACAGCGCCCACCACAGGCCCGAGAGCAGGAACGCGATCTGCGCGGCGTTGCCCGCGGTGATGCCGAAGCTGTCGCGGAACAGGTAGATCACCAGTTGCAGGGCGAGCGCGGTGCCGCCGCCGAGGAACCCGAACGCCCAGCCCTTGGTCGAGAGGCCGTCGCGCTCGTCGGCGGTGGCGATCTCGGGCAGGTACGAGTAGTAGATGACCACCGAGGTGCCGTAGCCGATGTTGGCGAGGATGAACAGGACCACGCCCAGTCCCCAGTTCGCGCCGCTGACCAGGGCCATCGCCACGGTGGCTGTGGCGCCGCCGAAGGCGAACAGGGCCAGCATCGGCTTCTTGTTGGGCGACCGGTCGGCGATCGCGCCCATCAGCGGCACGATCAGCACCTGCACGACGGTCGCGACCGAGAGCAGGTAGCCCCACAGCGACCCGGCGGGGAAGTCGAGCCCGAACAGGCTGATGTCGCAGTCGCGCAGCTTGTCGGTGTTGCCCGCGGCGTCGGCCGGGCACGGGTCGGGCCCGTTGCGGCCGGTGTCGGCGGTGGCGGCGGTGGCCGCGACCTCGGTCAGGTACAGCGAGCCGAACACGGTGGTGACCGAGGTGGGGAACACCTGGTTCGCCCAGTCGTACCAGCACCAGCCGCTCTGCTCCCGCTTTCGGGCGGCGGCCGCGGCCGGGGTGCTGTCGTCCACCATGCTCAACGCCGCCTCCACTGTCGAGTGATGCCGCTTTCCCCGCGGAGGGTACTGCTCCGATGATCCACTACCGGTGATCGGTTACCGGCCCACAGCCCTGTCCCACACCTGATCCACGACCGGACGACTGCGGCCTCGGGTCGCGGGCGGGGCGCGGTCAGCCCGCGCGGACGCCGGTGGCCACGCCGGTGATCGTGGTCAGGGTGAACCCGCCCTCGGCGGCGACCACGTCTCGGACGCGGCGCTCGACGATGGAGGCCAGCAGCTCCCAGGTCACGTCGGTCTCCTCTGGCCGCGACGACGCGACCAGGGCCAGCGCGGCCTCGGCGGGCACCGCGACCGTGCTGCGCAGCGGCGTCACGGTCACCTCGCCGAAGTGCCGCGACAGCCACGCCTGCGCGTGGTCGAGTGGGAAGCTCTCGTCCGCGTCGAGGAACGGCGGCGGGTCCACCACACCGCAGTCGCGCGCCGCGGCCCACCACAGCGCGCGCAGCTCCCGCAGGTCGCCCAGGGCGTTGGCGGAGACCACCACCAGCCCGCCGGGGGCGAGCACCCGGGCGAACTCGGCGAGCACGGCGTCGATGTCGGCGACCGCGCGCAGCAGATGCGGGGCCAGCACCGCGGCGGCGCGGCCCGAGCGCAGCGGCAGCGCGCACGCCTCGCCCGCCACGTCCGCCCGCGCCCGGTCGACGGCGACCACGGTGAGATCGGGCCGGGACTGCCGTAACCGGCGCCCGATTCTCCGGTCGCCGCCGACGTCGACGACGACCCCCGTGACGTCGGTCAGCAGCTCCACAGTCTTGCCCGGCAGGTCTACCGGCTCCCGGTAAGCGCGGTCGAGCGGATCTTCGCGTGTCTCGGTCACGGCGTCAGGATGCCCGGTCCGGCCGAGACTGTGGTCACCAGCCGGGACAATTCGTCGTCGTTCAGCTCGACGCCGAGCCCGCGCAGCACCTCGCCGAGCCGCTCCGGGGGAACCGGTGTGGTCCGCGCCGACCCGTCCGGCCGTTCGACGCGCAGCTCGTCGCCCACCAGCCGCCTGCACATCCCCTCGCTGAGCCGGGTCACGACCGGCTTGCCGACGAACGGCGACCGGGGGTGGGTGGCGGTGTAGTGGTGGGACAGGGCGAAGTCGATCGGCCGCTGCTCGGTGTCGTCGAACTCGTGCAGCGGCTCCCACTCCCGCCCCGAGCGGCGCGACAGCAGCCACAGCGGGCCGCGCCGGTCGAGCCGGTGCGCCCATCCGGCGTGGTCGCCGCGCGCCCCGTCCACCAGCGGCATCGGAGCCCACAGGCCCGCGCCGAACCCCACGTCGGCCAGGTGCTCCACCCCGTCCGCGGTCACCACCAGCACCATGTGCGTGCGCGGGCCCGACCGGTGCGGCCGCACCCGCGCGATCCGCCTGCGCACCGGGTACCCCAGGCGCTGCGCGGCGGCGGCGAACAGGGTGGCGTGCTCGTAGCAGTACCCGCCTCGGCCGCGGCCGACCAGCTTCGCCGCCACGGCGGCCACGTCCAGCGCCGGGGGAGTGCCCGTGGCGGTGTCGATGTTCTCGAACGGGATGGTCCGCACGTGCGCGATGTGCAGTACCCGCAGCGCCGCGGCGGACGGCGCGCGCCGGGGCGCCCCGATCCTGGCCAGGTAGGCGTCGAGGTCGAGGTCGGCGATGCCCCAGTCGATCGGCTCGGACCCGGCCCGCGCCGAGCCGGGAGCGTCGGGGGTCTGGTCGGGCGCTGTGGTCGTCATGGGCCTATGCCAGCACCTGCACTCCACTGGAGGTCAACAGTGGCGATGGACACTGGAGGTCGAGTGGAGGTCGAGTCAGATCCGCTGCCACAGGCCGCGCTCGATCAGCACGTCCCGCAGCACCTTGGGCCGGTCGGTCATGATGCCGTCCACGCCCAGGTCGAGCAGTTCGCGCATCTGCTGCGGCTCGTCGATGGTCCACACGTGCACCTCCGCGCCGCGGCGGCGGGCCGAGGCGACCAACTCCTTGTCGACCACCCGCAGCGGCCCGTGCCGCACCGGCACCTGCGCCAGCAGCGGCCGCTTTCCCGGCCGCGTCCAGGTCGCGGGCAGCCGCCGCGCCGCCCAGAACGCGGTGATCGCCCGCATCCCCATCGAGGTCAGCACCCCCGGACCGGCGAGCCTGCGCACCCGGGCCAGGCGCGCCTCGGAGAACGAGGCCAGGCACACCCGGTCCTCGGCCTTGGCGCGGCGCAGCACCGACAGCACCGGCTCGATCGCCGCGGTCGACTTGACGTCGATGTTCACCCGCGCGTCCGGAAGCTCTTCGAGCAGGTCCGCCAACCGGCACACCGGCTCCCGGCCGTCGATCTTGGCCTGCGCCACCGTCCGCCAGGTCTGCTCGGCGACCAGCCCGACCTTGTCGGTGGTGCGGTCCAGCCGCGCGTCGTGGTGGACCACGGCCACCCCGTCGCGGGTGGCGTGCACGTCGGTCTCCAGGTACCGGTACCCCTCGGCGACCGCCCGCCGGAACGCGGACAGGGAGTTCTCCATGCCCGCGAGGTCGTCGTAGTGCCACCCGCGGTGGACGAACGCGCGCGGGTGAGGGCCGTGGAGGAACCCGTGAACGGATCGCTCGGATCTGTCGGATCGCACCCGTCGAGTGTGCCCCAGCGGCGTGGCTGCGCGGTGCACGCAAAGTGTCCGGCTAGCGTCCAGCGGTATGGCTGCGATTACCCGACTGGCGGAGCCGACCCGGCGCCGCGACGAGGCCCGGCCGTGCGGCTGGTGCGGCGCCCAACTGCCCGAGGACACCCGCGCGGGCAGGCCCCGCCGCTACTGCGCCCAGGCGTGCAGGCAGCGCGCCTACGAGCGGCGGACCGCCGTGCAGCGCGGCGGGCTGCCGGAGGACGCGGTCGTGCTGTCCGCCGCGGAGCTCGCTGACCTGCAGGATCGCCTGTTCGCGCTGCGCTGCGCCGCCGAGGACGTCCTGACCGCGGCCCGCGACGGGGCCGACCGCGATGAGCTGGGCGAACTGGCCGAACGCGTCCACTTGAGCGCCAAGGGGCTCGAGCGACTGCGCTGATCATGACCGGTCCACTACGCTTCGTGCTCATGTCCCCACGAGAACGGGTGAGGGAGGCCGGGTGACGGATCCATCGACCGCCCCGGCGGAGGTGGTGGCCGCCACCGACACCGCCTTCGCGCTCACCGACCACCGCGGCCAGATCAGGTGGGTCAATCCCGCCATGACGGCCCTGCTGGGTCTCACCGCGGCGCAGAGTGTCGACCGTTCGCTCACCGCGCTGCTCGCGGGCGCCCCGGACGCGCCCCGGGAGACCGACGTCGTGATCTCCTTCCCGCTGCCCGACGGCGCGGGCCACCGCTGGCTGGAGATCCGCTGCACCGCCGCGACCGACCGGCAGTTGCTCTACCGGGTGACCGACGTGTCCCGGTGGCGGGCGCGGGAGCTGGACGCGGCCGGGCTGGCCGCCCACCAGGACGAGCTGCTGCGCATGGTCGACGAGGACCCGCTGACCGGGCTGCCGAACCGGCGCGCGCTGACCAGGGAGCTGGAGCGGCAGCTCGCGCTGGGCGCGCGCGGGGCGTTCCTGCTGCTCGACCTCGACCACTTCAAGGACATCAACGACCTGCACGGCCACCCCACCGGGGACCGGGTGATGTGCACGCTGGCGTCGCTGCTGCGCGACCGCATCGGCAGCGGGCAGGTCCTGGGCAGGCTGTCGGGCGACGAGTTCGCCGCGGTGCTGGCCGACACCGACGAGCGCGAGGCCGTCGCCGCCGCCGACCGGCTGCGCAACGCGATCGCCGCGATCCCGATGAGCGGGGTCGCCGGGGCCAGCCGGATCACCGTCAGCGTCGGCATCGCCACCTTCGACTCCGGGGTGGGCTGGCAGGAGGTGCTGGCCAACGCCGACATGGCCCTCTACGCGTCCAAGGCGGCGGGCCGCAACCGGGTCACCGTCTACGAGCAGGGCCACTACCAGGACACCGCGCTGCGGGTCACCGTGGTCGAGCGGGTCCGCGCCGCGCTCGCCGACGGCGGGTTCGTCCTGCACGCCATGCCGATGGTGAAGCTGGGCAGCGGCCGGGTCATCGGCCACGAGCTGCTGCTGCGCCTGGAGGACGGCCGCGAGCCGCGGCTGGGGCCGGGGGAGTTCCTGCTCGCCGCCGAGCGCAGCGACCTGGTCTTCGAGATAGACCGCTGGGTCGCGGGCAAGGCCATCGAGACCCTGGTGGAGCACCCGTACCCGGGGCTGCGGTTCAACGTCAACGTCTCCGGCCGCACCCTGGAGGACGAGGACTTCGGCGACTTCGTCCTCGACCGGCTCACCGCCGCCGGGGTCGCCCCCGGCCGCCTCGGGTTCGAGATCACCGAGACCGCCGCGGTCACCAACCTCGACGCCGCCCGCAGCCTGGCCCAGCAGCTTCGGGCCAGCGGCTGCCGGATCACCCTGGACGACTTCGGCTCCGGGTTCGGCTCGTTCGTGCACCTCAAGCAGCTGCCCATCACCGGGTTGAAGATCGACGGCGAGTTCGTGCACGGCATCGACTACGGCAGCCGTGACACGGTGCTGGTGCAGGGCATCGTCGACATCGCCCGCGGCCTGGGGCTGTCCGTGGTCGCCGAGTGGGTCGAGCGCGCCACCCAGGTCGAGGCCCTGTCCCGGCTCGGCGTGCGCGTCGCCCAGGGCTTCCACCTGGGCGAGCCGGAGCCGCTGGAGCGGCTGCTCGCCCGCCCGCACGGGGTGTGGATGCGTCGGCCCACCCTCATGCGCGACCTCGACGGCGACCCGTCGCTCGCCGCGCCGCTGCGGGACCACTCGTAGAACCGGTCCGAGAAATATCCTGGCCGGTGTAGAGAACCTGTCGTCGTCTCCGTCTTCCCCGCGAAAGCGCCCCGATGGCGGGCGCGGCGAACCGAGGAGCGCGAAGCGTGAAGTACCTGCTGATCATGCAGATCAACCCGGCCATCCTGGAAGCCCTGACCGAGGACGAGAAGGCCGCGATCGGCAACGGCCACGAGCAGCTGATGAAGACGATGCGGGAGACCGGGGAGCTGATCGTCACCCAGGCCCTGGGCGATCCGAGCGCCAGCGCGGTCGTCGCCGCCCGCGACGGCGTGCCCGTGGTCACCGACGGCCCGTTCCTGGAGGCCAAGGAGTACATGGGCGGCTTCTACCTGGTCGACTGCGAGAGCCGGGAACGCGCGATCGAACTGGCCCGGCTCATCCCGGACACCAAGATCGACGGCCTGGCCGTCGAGGTGCGCCCGGTGATGTTCTCCGCCGGGCCGGACGTGTGAGCACACCCCCCGGGGCGATCGAGGACCTGCTGCGCCTGCACGGGCCGCGGGTCCTCGGCGTCCTCGTGCGCCACCACGGGCACTTCGACGCCTGCGAGGACGCCGTGCAGGAGGCGCTGCTCGCCGCCGCCGTCCACTGGCCGGACAAGGGCGTGCCCGCCGACCCGATGGCGTGGCTGGTCACCGTCGCGGGCCGCAAACTCACCGACCACTGGCGCGGCGAGACCGCCCGCCGCCGCCGCGAGGCCGCCACCTGCTCCCCGGACCTGCTCGCCGCGGGCCCCGACGAGCCCGACCCCCGGCACACCGACGACACCCTGGCCCTGCTGTTCCTGTGCTGCCACCCCGACCTGTCGCCGCCATCGCAGGTGGCGTTGACCCTGCGCGCGGTCGGCGGCCTGACCACCGCCCAGATCGCGCACGCGTTCCTGGTGCCCGAGGCCACCATGGCCCAGCGGATCAGCCGCGCCAAGCAGCGGATCAAAGGCGCCACCTTCCGCGACCCGCCCGACCCGGCCCGGCTGCGGGTCGTCCTGCACGTGCTCTACCTGATCTTCAACGAGGGCTACACCGCCACCTCCGGCCCCGACCTGCGCCGCCCCGACCTCACCGCGGAGGCGATCCGCCTCGCCCGCGTCGTGCACCGGCTGCTGCCCGCCGACGGCGAGGTCTGCGCCCTGCTCGCCCTGATGCTGCTCACCGACGCCCGCCGCGCCGCCCGCACCACAGCCGACGGCGCCCTGGTCCCCCTCGCCGAGCAGGACCGCGGCCGCTGGGACCGCGCCGAGATCGCCGAGGGCGTCGCCCTGGTCACCGACACCCTCGCCCACGCGCCGCTGGGGGAGTACCTGCTGCAAGCCGCGATCGCCGCCGTCCACGCCGAGGCCCCCAGCACCGGCGAGACCGACTGGGCGCAGATCCTGATCCTCTACGGCATCCTCGACCGCGTCGCGCCCAACCCGATGGTCACCCTCAACCGGGCGGTCGCCCTGGCCAAGGTCCACGGCCCGCGCGCGGGGCTGGACCTGCTCGCCACCCTCGACACCCGGCTGCGCGGGCACCACCGGCTCGACGCGGTGCGCGCGCACCTGCTGGAACTCGCGGGCGACACCGCCGCGGCCGCGGAGTCCTACCGGCTGGCCGCACGGCGCACCCTGAGCCTCCCGGAGCGCCGCTACCTGCAATCCCAGGCCGCGCGCCTCGGTGGCGGCCCGCTCCGGTAGCCTGGCCCGGTCCCGTGGTGCAGGCGTCGAGGAGGTGGGAACCCATGACCGCTAGTCCAGGTCGGGTGCTCTCGCCGCACGGCCACACCGTCCACATCGGATAGGTGACCGGGAGAGCGCCCGTCGGCATCCGGCGAGAGGCGCTCATGTCACTGTCAGTCCCCTTTTCTCCCACCATCGCCGCCCGGCTGCGCGCGGCCGGGTGCGTGTTCGCCGAGGACGAGGCCAGGCTCCTCGTCGAGGCGGGCGCACCCGCCGAACTCGACGCCCTGGTGCGGCGCCGCGTCGCGGGCGAACCGCTGGAGCACCTGCTCGGCTGGGCGCAGTTCCACGGCCTGCGGATCGCGGTCGACCCCGGCGTGTTCGTCCCCCGCCGCCGCACCGAGTTCCTCGTGGACCAGGCCACCGCACTCGCCGGGACCGTCGTGGTCGACCTGTGCTGCGGCTCGGGTGCGGTCGGCGCCGCGCTGCTCGCCGCCCGCCCGGGCATCGACCTGCACGCGGTCGACATTCACCCGGCCGCCGCCCGCTGCGCCGCCCGCAACATCGGCGCCGCAGGCCACGTCTATGCGGGCGACCTCTACCGGCCGCTGCCCGCCGCCCTGCGCGGCCGCGTCGACGTGCTGGTCGCCAACGCCCCCTACGTCCCCACCGACGCGCTCGGCCTGCTGCCCCCGGAAGCCCGCCTGCACGAGCCCCGGGTCGCGCTCGACGGCGGTGCCGACGGCCTCGACGTCGCCCGCCGGGTGGCCCGCGAGGCCGCCCAGTGGCTGGCCCCGGGCGGTCACCTGCTGGTCGAGACCAGTGCGGGCCAGGCGCCCAGGACCGCGGCCTGCTTCGCGGGCAGCGGCCTGACCCCGCGGGTGGCGACCGAGGCTGACCTGGGCGCCACCGTCGTCATCGGCACCCGACCCAGGGTGACGTAGTCGGCTGTCCTCGTTTGACACTCCGTCCGCGTCCGCCTGCGGGCGGCTCGTAATTCTCAAGCCCGACAGGCAGTCCCGGTAGTACCGTTCCTCGACGAAAACGGGGGGCAGGGCATTGGGTGATGTGGCGCGGAGCCTGCGCGGGTGGCTGCGGGCGTGGCGGCTGCCGGAAATCCAGGTGGTCGCGGAGCTGACCGACCTCGGCGACCGGTCCCGGGTCTGGAAAGTACGCGCGGGCGGCGTCGATTACGCGGTCAAACTGTTCTTCGACACACCGCGTTTCATCGAACCGGGGAGGAAGCGGACCGGATCGGCGGGCGCGGTGGTGGCGACCTCGCCGCCGCCGTCGCCGAGGTCCGCGACTTCGGCCGGCGCGTCGGGCTCACCCACGGCGTCCTCTACGGCGACCCCGCGCCGGAGGTCCTACGCCGCGCGGGCGCCGGGACGCTGGCCCTGATCGACTGGGGCACCCCAAGCCGGGGCCGCTGCTGCACGACGTGGTGAGCTGGCAGCTGTTCGCCGCCAGCCACCGCCGCGACGACCCGGCCGCAGCGGACCGCCTGCTGGCCGCGTACCGGGAGTGGGTGCCCATCACCGACGCCGAGTTGGCAGGCCGAGAATCGGTCGCCGCGCTCTATCACGCGATTCAGGCTGCCTGGGCGCCCGACCTCGACGGAAAAGGCGTTCCGCAGGTCTAAGTGTGGATGTCTACGTATTCCGGACGAAGCCGAACGCCGAACGCCGTGGTTACCGTTCGCGACGACCCGGATTCGTTTCCCTCAGCGGAGGTTGTCGCACATGTCTCAAAGCACGCCAGTGCGAATAGCGGTGGCCGCGGTGGCCGCGGTAGGCCTGATCGGTGGCGTCCACACAGCGGGGGCAGCGCAAACCGAGGAAGGTCCCACGGTGACCCCGATCGCCGCAGCGGCGGGGAAGGGGCACCCGGTCGCGGGCGTCGCGGGCCTGGCCGACCTGCCCGGATACACCGAACTCGAGTACCTGATGTCCGGCGAGGCCGACACCTATCAGCAGGACGGCTCCTGGACGGAAAACGGGAAATGGGCCACCCGGGTCGCCTCCCAGGGCAATTCCTACACAACCCGGCTTTTGGTCGAGCGTCCCACCGACCCGGCCAAGTTCAACGGCACCGTCATCGTCGAATGGCTCAATGTCAGCTTCGGTGTGGACATCCCCGTCGACCTGTCCCAGTCCTACGAGCACTTCACCCGGGCCGGATACGCCTATGTCGGGGTGACCGCGCAGAAGCGGGGCGCCGACAAGCTCCGCGCCCTCGACCCGGCCCGCTACCCGGGCGTCGACATCAGCGACGACGCGCTGTCCTACGACATCCTGACCCAGGCCGCCCAGGCCGTGCGCACCCGGCCGGAGCTGCTCGGCGGCGCCACCCCCAGCGTCGTGCTCGCCTCCGGCCACTCGCAGTCCGCGGGCAGGCTGACCACCTACGCCAACGCGATCCAGCCCACCGCCAACGCCTTCGACGGGTTCCTCGTCCACGGCCGCGGCGGCGGCGCGGCGCCCATCTCCACCGGCGTCTCGGCGCCCGCCCGCGCCAAGATCCGAACCGACCTGCGGGTCCCGGTGTTCGTGCTGCAGTCCGAGACCGACATCGTCACCTCCGCCGCCGTCCGGCAGAACACCGAGCGGGTGCGGACCTGGGAGGTCGCGGGCACCGCGCACGCGGACAAGCACGGCCTCGACCTCTACGACGCCATCAACGCCCGCGACCACGCCATCAACGACGGCGCGCCCACCACGTGCGACAAACCCGTCAACAACATGCCCTCCCGCTACGCGCAGAACGCCGCCTACCACCACCTCGACCAGTGGGTGCGCCGCGGTGTCGCGCCGCCGGTCGCGCCGATGATCGAGAGCCTGTTCGGGGTGTTCGTCGTCCGCGACGGCGACCAGAACGCCCGCGGCGGCGTCCGCTTGCCGGACCTCGACGCGCCGGTCGCGACCTACGCCCCGCGCAACAGCGGCGGCAACGTCCTCGGCGCGTGCCTGCTGCTCGGCTCCACCACCCCGTTCAGCCCCGCGAGGCTCACCGCCCGCTACCCTGACCACGACGCGTACGTGCGCGCGTTCACCACCGCCGCCGACCGCGCCCGCGACGCGGGGTACCTGCTCCCGCAGGACCACGCCGAGGCGCTGGCCCGCGCCCGCGCGGCCGACATCCCCTGATCCGACCCCGCCGACGTCTTGGTCGAGGCCTGCCCGCGGGCCTCGACCAAGACGCGCCGATCAGCAGGCACGTCGTCGTCGCTGCTCACGCAGTCGCCCTGGGATCGGCAGTATGGAGATCACGGTGGACCCCGACAACGATCCGCGGCGGCGGTCGATCCGCCACCTGGAGATGGAGGCGCCCTGATGTCCCACGCGCGGCTGTACGACGCCATCGGGGCGACCTACGCGGTGACGCGGCGCACCGAGTCGCGGATCGCGGTCCAGGTCTGGGCCGCGCTCGGCGACGCGCGGACCGTGCTCAATGTCGGGGCGGGCGCGGGCTCTTACGAGCCCTCCGACCGTGAGGTCACCGCGGTGGAGCCGTCGGCGGTCATGCGGGCGCAGCGCCCCGCAGGCGCGGCGCCGTGCGTGGCTGCCTTCGCGGAGAGCCTTCCATTCGCCGACCAGTCCTTCGACGCCGCGATGGCTTTCGCCACCATCGATCACTGGCAGGACCCGATCGCGGGTCTGCGCGAGATGCGGCGTGTCGCTCGCCGCGTGGTGGTGTTCACGAAGGACTTCAGCGCCCTGGGCCTGTTCTGGTTGGATCGCGATTATCTGCCCGAGCGCGCAGGCCTTCTCCTCGGCAGGCCGTCGCTGGCCGAGTTGGCCCGCTCGATCGGAGCCCGGGTGGAACCGGTGCTCATCCCGTGGGACTGCGCGGACGGCTTCTACGAGGCCTACTGGCGCCGACCCGAGGCGTACCTGGACGCGGATATCCGCCGCGGAATGTCGGTCTGGGCCAGAGTCGGGCCAGTCGCCGAGCAGCGGGCAGTGCGCGGCCTCCGTGCTGACCTCGCCTCCGGCCGGTGGTCCGAAAGCAACCGCGACCTCGTCGATCTGGACGCGGCAGAGCTTGGCGTGCGTCTGCTTATCGCCTGATCCGGCTGCCGCGACCGGTCAAGGTCTCCCGCTGTGCCTCGGCATGGGCGTGCGGCACGCTTCCGCCGGGTCAGTCGGTGGCGCCGAAGACGCGTCGGGCGACCAGGTCGCCGGAGGACCGGGCGGGGTCGGGGGCGGCGGAGCTGTAGACGTGGCGGGTGGTGTCGACGCTGGCGTGGCCGACGTCGACCGCGACGTCGGCGACCTGGGCGCCTTCCTGGATCGCGGTGGTGACGTAGTAGTGCCGCAGGGCGTGCGGGTGCAGGGTCGCCGCGAGGCCCTTCTCGTCCGGGTCGACGGCGCGGGCGATGCGGCGCAGCAGTTCCCAGATGGCCTGCCGGGTGCAGCGGCGGCCGCCGCGGTTGACCAGCAGCGGTGAGCTGCCCGCCGCCTGGCGCCCGCGCGGAGCGGGGGAGTTGCCGGTGGCGCTGTCGAAGGCCAGCAGGTAGTCGTCCACGGCGGCGGCGACCGGGGCGGCGAGGTAGACGATGCGGTCCTTCGCGCCCTTTCCGTGCACCCGCAGCGCCCGGTGGCCGCGGTTGCGGTGCAGGTCGCCGCGGTCGAGGTCGCACAGCTCGCTGACCCGGACCCCGGCGGTGAACAGGGCGACGACCGCGCGGGCCCGGAGCCGGTCCAGCTCACGCTGCCGCGGCAGGCGACCGGCGAAGTGGTAGAGGGCGGCGACCTCGGCGTCGGCGAGGGTGATGGTCCGGGAAGCGCCAGAGCGGGCCGCGGTCAGGCCGAGCCGCTTGCGGTTGAGGGCGGCCGGGTTGGTCTCGGCGAGATCGTCGGCGACGAGGTGGTCGTAGAGGGCGCGCACGGCGCCGAGCATCTTGTCGCAGGTGCTCACCGCGGCTCCCGCCGCGGTGAGGTCGGCCAGCCACGCCTTCGCGTGCGCGGCGCGCGCCGCGAGCGGGTCCAGCCCCTGGGTGGCGCACCACCGGAACCAGTGCAGGTGCCGCAACCGCCCCGGCGGCGCGGGGGGCGGCGCGTGCCCGGTGCGGGCGGGTTCGGTCGGCCGCCGCATCACCGCGGCGTAGCGGCGGACAGCGGTCGACCAGCCGCGCGGGGCGTCGGGGACGGTGGCCCACCGGCCGATGTCCTCCGGTTTGGTGGGCAGGCCCAGCGCCTGTCCCGCGTAGGTGTGCCGGGTGCCGGTGTTGCCGTACCCGGCCAGCCAGTCCGCCACGGCGGTCAGCAACTCCGGCGGGTCCGCCACCCCCGGCCACACCCCGGCGACGAGCACGTCGTCACCGGGGTCCTGGTTTTCCGCCACCTTGGGGACGGTCACGGTCAGGTCGATTTCGGTCACTGTGCGCTTCGCTCCGTCGCCTCGTTGTCCTGCCGCAAGTCTATGCCTACAGAAGCACACTTCTGTAGGCATAGATGCTATACCAAGCCCTGTTGGGCTGGTTAGTTGCTTGAGACTATGCTCTATGGGTAGTTACTACTAACTTTGAGGATCAAGCATGGCTCAGCTGTCGCAGGAGAACGCGGCGAACGACACCGGAAGCGATGTTCCAGGCGCGGCCGAGGAATCCCGGTGCCTGTGCTGCGCGCAGCCGCTGCCCGAACGCGCCGGAGCCCGCGGCGGACCCCGGCTGCGGTACTGCCCCGAGGGCGAGGGCCGCTGGGACGACGGGACCTTCTCCTGCAAACGCCACGGAGCCGCGGTGGTCCTCTACCGCACAGCCCGCGGCGACACCGCCGCGGAAGACCCCCTGGTCGTGCTGGACCACACCGTGACCAGCCTGCGGACCGTCCTGGCCCCGGTCGCCGCCGCGCTGGCCGAGACCACCGCCGCCGTGGACCGGCAACAGGAAGTCGTCCGGGCCGAGGCGCTGCGCGTCGCGGAAGCCGAGGCGCACGCCGAGCGCGCCGCACGGGCCACGCTGGCGGCCGAGCACGCCCGCGCCGAAGCCGCGGCCGCCGCCGACGCGGCCCGCGCGGAAGCCGAACAAGCCCGCCGCGACCGCGACGAGGCCCGCAAACAAGCCACCGACGACCGCAAGAAGGCCGCCGAGGCGGCAAAACAGGCGGCCATCGCCGAACAGGCCCGCGTCGACGCCGCCACGGCCGCCGCCGACGCGGCCAAAACCCGCGACGCGGCCACCGCACGAGCCGACAAACTCACCGAAACCGTCGACCGCCTCACCACGGCCCGCGACGCGGACCGCGCGGCCCTGCGCGACCTCCAAGCCGACCTCGACACCGCGACCGCCGCGACCCACGCCGCCCAGGCCACCATCGCCGACCTCACCCAGGCCCACGCCGCCGACCAGGCGACCCTGCGGGACACCCAGGAAAAACTGGCCGCCGCCACCGCGGCCGCGCGCAACGCGCAAGCCAACCTCGCCACTCTCACCGACCAGGTCGCCACCCTCACCGCCGCCCGCGACCACCTGACCGCCGAGCACACCAGGCTCACCGCCGCCCTGGCCGTGGCCCACTCGACCCTCGACTCCCGCACCGCCGACGAAGCCCGCCACTCCGCCGAACTGACCGCCCTACGCCACGCCCACACCGCCGCGACCGTCCACCTGCGCGCCCTGCGCCGCCTCGCCGCCGCCGTCCCCGAGGACGCCCTCGACCACCCCGCCGCGCGCTACCTGCTCACCACCCTCACCAACACCGACGCCTTCACCGACGTGCCCGAAGAGGAACCCGAACCCCCACGCCGCTGACCTCATCTAGCGCAGGGGCGCCGCGGCGTCCCTCGCGGGGATGATCACACTGACCCTCGGCGGGTCAAGCGCTCCCCGGGGTCGGCCCGCACGTCACAGGCAGGGCACGCGGTGCCGGACGCTGCCGGTCAGCCTGCCCGCGCGCCATGCGGCGCCGTAGAACCAGCGGCCCGCCCGGTCGAGGGAGGCAGCTCGGGGGCCCGGCGCGGCTATCCGCCCCGACTCCGCGCTGCGGCGCGGGCGCCAACCGGGGGCAGCCCGTAGGCCAGGAAGCCGCGCATCAACCGCGCGTCGGCCCGCCCGTACCCGTATGCCTGCCTGGCCAGCGGCCACAGCCTGTCCCGCCAACGCCGCGGGGGAGTAGGACCCGAGACCGGCCACATAGGCCACCTCCGCGCCGATCTCGGCGAGCACCACCCGCTCACCCACCCAGATCGCGCTGTCACCGACATTGCCGTGCGCGGGGAAATCCACGAGCGCGCACCGCGTCCCCGGGGGATCAACCGCCTCAGCACCGTCGCCGCCAGCAGCCGCAGCCGCCGAATGCGCGCGGTCACCGGGCCCTCGCCACCCAGCCCACTTCACCCGCGGCGGCCACATCGCACCGCTCACCGTCCCGCACCTCCGGCAGGTCGAACTCGCAATCCTCCGGCCGTGCGTGCGCTCGCGCCACCGTCCACCCCTTCGCCGTGCCCGCGACCCGCGCTTTCCCGCCACCGCGAAATGAAAACCCGCCCGCCGATCCTGGAACCACGCGCACAGCCCTGTCACCCCCGACGACCGCAACTTCACCGAGTTGCACGACACGATCACCACTTCGGCCGAACCACCCGACGACAGCCCACCGACACGGGTTTCCCACCCCAGACAAGTAAGCACATCGAGTGACCCGCCGAACCCGAATCGCCGCTGCCACCCCCTTTCCACGGCCGCTAACCTCAGCCGGGCACAAAACACGGCGCCAACGAGAAAGACACCGCCAATGCTGAGCCAGTTGCAGACCGAAAACATCGACCGCGTGTTCACCGTCCTCGACATGGACGGAAACGACGAGATCACCTGGGCTGACTTCGAGCAGGTGACCGCCGGGCTCGCCACGGAATTCGGCCAGGAACCGAACTCAGGACTCATCCAGGACCTACTCGCCGCCTACGCCCGGATATGGAACTACGTTCGCGAAGCCGCCGACGTCAACCAGGACGACTCGGTCGGCAAGGCCGAGTTCCGCGACGCCCACGACCAGGGACTGCTGACCGCGAGCGACCTCATGGACAAGTGGCTGGCCGCCGCGGACGCCTGCTTCGCCATCGCCGACACCGACGGCGACGGCTACATCGACCAGGACGAACTCACCCGCGTCTACCGCGGCGCGGGCATCACCGACCCCGCCGTCGCCGCGGCCGCGTTCGCCGCCATGGACTCCGACAACGACGACCGGATCGACAACGAGGAGTTCTGCGCCAACGTGCGCGGCGTCTTCACCGCCACCCACGAATCAATGAAGGGCGCGCACATGCTCCGCCTCGGGTAACCCGCTACGGCCACCGGCGCCCCGGTGGCCGTAGCGCGCCTCAACCCCCGACAGCGTCCATCAACATGTCCACCGACGCGACGAACTCCGCCTCCCAGTACTGCCAGTCATGCGTGCCCTCGTAATGGTGCGTCCGCAGCAGGGGAGCCCCCGAACTGCCCGGATGCGCCGCCACATAGGCCGCGTTCAGCCGATTCTCGAACGCCAGCGTCTCCCGGTTGGTCACCGTCTCCAAATTCAACGGATCACTCCCACGCGGCGGCTGACCCGAGGCCACATACACCGGAATGTCAAAAAGGGCGTCCACACTGTAATACGGGTCGTGCTCCTGCCAGCGCGCCCGCCCCGCCGCCGTCGTCGGATCACCCCACAGTCCGTTGATATCCTGGAAGTTCAAGAACAACAGCGACTGGATGAAACTGAAATCCGCGAGCGGGTGCAACGCCCCACTGTAGGACGCCACCGCCGCGAACTCACCCGGATACCGCGCCGCGTACGACATCGCGCCGAAACCACCCATCGACAGACCCGCGATCGCCCGCCGCCCGCTCGCCGCGTAATTGCGCTCAAGCAACTGCCGCAACTCCACCCGGTGGAACGTCTCCCAATACGCGCTGCCATTGACCCAGTCCGAATACCACCCCGCCGACGCCGCCTCCGGCATCACCACCAGCGCCGCATAACCCGCCGTCACCTCCGCGACATCGGTGTTCTCCGTCCAATCCCGATAACCCGCCGAACCGGACACCCCACCACCGTGCAACAGATACAGCGTCGGCCACCGCCGCCCCGGATCGGCGCCGTGCCCCGACGGCAACATCACCCGCGCCCGCTGCGCGGTGACCCGGTTCCCGGCCGTCGAATTGATCACCAGGTCGAACACCCGTCGCGCGGAGTCCACCGTGATCACCGACGTGATGCACGAACCGTCGTCGCTCTTGGCCTTGTTCACCATGCACGTCGCCGCCGCGGCCGTCCCCGCGGTCACCGGCAGCACCGCCGCGACCGCGGCCACCACGGCGACCGACCACAGCGCCCTACGTCTGCTTCCCTTGCCTGACATCAAGTTCCTCATGAACCCCATGCTGGCCCCGGCGAACCCGAAGATCACCCGGATGTGGACGTGCGCACAAATTCAACACCTGAGGAACAAATTCGGCCCGCCCGACGTACTCCCCCTGAACACCTCACCCCGCACCCGCCCGCCACACCTCAGGGGAATCCCACGCCGCCAACCGGCACCCGCTCTCGAACCGCCGCCGCACCCCCGACACCGGATCGTTGAACTCCAACACCCGCGCCAACAGCTGCAACGGCCGCGAAAAGTCATCCAACGGCTTCTCCGTCAGCACCGGATAGAAGTCATCACCCAGAATCGGCAACCCCAACCCACTCATATGCAGCCGCAACTGATGCGTCCGACCGGTCAGCGGCACCAACCGATACCGACCCAAACCCGCGCGGTGCTCCAGCAACTCCACCCGCGTCTCCGCGTTCGGCTCACCCGGCACCTCCTGCGCGGTGATCACCCCACGCTCCTTCACGATCCGGCTGCGCACCACCACCGGCGACGCCAACCCAGGATCATGCCGGGCCACCGCCTCATACTCCTTGTGCACCAACCGATCCCGAAACAACGTCTGATATCGGCCACGCAACTCCGGCCGCACCACGAACAGCAGCAACCCCGCGGTCACCCGGTCCAGTCGATGCGCAGGACTCAACGTCGGAATCCCCAACTGCCGCCGCAACCGCACCAACGCCGTCTGCACAATGTGCTTCCCACGCGGAATCGTGGACAGAAAATGCGGCTTGTCCACTACCACCAGATCCTCGTCCTGATGCACGATCCCCATCTCGAACGGAACCGGCGTCTCCACCGGCAAATCCCGGTGGAACCACACGAACGACCCCGGCGCGTACGGCGCGTCCACCGCCACCGGACCGTCCACCCCGACGATCAGCCCCTCCCGCAGCATCGACTCGATCCGCGCCGGATCGACCCGGGGGAGACGCTCCACCAAGTGCTCCAGCACCGTCGCCCACGCCCCCTCCTCGGGCAGGCGCAACCGCGCCGCGTCGAGACCGTGGCGCTGGGGGAGCGGGGACCGAAGCTTGCGTCGCATCCCCGCCAGCCTACTGACCCGCCGGACCCTCACCCGCCAACTCCGCCAACGCCCGATACGTCCGATTGCTCGCCGCGGCCGCCCGCCGCTCCTTGCCGGTCGCGTCGATGTAGTTCTGGCTCGTGTTCAGGCTCGCGTGCCCCAGCAGCACCATGATCTCCACCGCGTTCGCACCGTCCTCGGCCAACCGCGTCGCGAACGTGTGCCGCAACGCGTGCAGATTCGCCCCCGCGGGCACCCGGTCATGCATCCCCGCCCCCCGAAAACACGCCTTCACCAGGTAATCCAACGCGCCCCGGCCGATCCCCTCACCATCGGAACCCAACACCAACGGCGACTCCGCCGAGAACCGCGCACTCGGAAACCGCGCCGCGCACGAGGCCAGATACGCCTCGATCACCCGCTCCAACGGCGCCTCGATCGGAATCGACCGCTCCCGGTTCGCCTTGCCGTGCACGAACAACCGCCGCTCACCCGGGCGCCCCACCACCGACGACCGCCGCAGCGCCCGCATCTCCGAGGCCCGCAGCCCCGCCACCAGCCCCAGCGCCAGCACCAGCAGATCCCGCTCCGGCCACGGCCGCCGAGCCCGCCGCGCCCCGCCCGCGATCGCGGCCAGCAACTGCTCCGGCGTGCGCTCACCCCGCAGCGGCTTGGGGGAGAGGGGGGCGGGTCGCGGCCTGCCGATCGCCCCCATCGGATTGCCCGGCGCCAGCCCATCGGCCACGCAGAACTGGAAGAACTGGTTCCACGTCGACCACGCCCGCGCCACCGAGCTTTTCGCGTGCGTGTCCGCGAAGACGCCGAACGCCGCCCGCAGCGCCTGCGCGGACACTTCGGACAGCTCGATCCCCGCCGCGTCCCGCTCCAACACCTCGGCCAGGCGCGCGGTCACCCCGGCGAGATCACGGCGGTAGGCCGCCGTCGTGTGTGGAGAGTCCTTACGGGAGCGTCGCGCCACAAAGAACGCCTCGTGCGCCTCGATCAACATCACAGTGCGTGCCTACCCGACCCCACCGACAAAAGTCGATCAACGAGGGCTTCGAGTAATGGATAACCGCGATTATCCATGAAACATGTGTTCGACAGGAGTGCGGGAGTGGTCCAGGGTGGCCCTCAGGGCCTGAGTGATCGGGTCCGGAGAGGCCGGGTCAAAACGTCACGGTGACGTTTTGATTGGGTGCCTGGGCGGCGCTCCGGGTCGTCCAGGGGCGCTCTTTCAGGTGTCCGATAGCCGACCCGTCGTCACGCTGTCGGCTTGGCGCGTCTCGGCGTCGAACCTTCGGGGGTCGCGCCTGTGGCGAGAACGCGGCGCTCACGGTGACAGCGTGGTGACGCGTTTCGGGGTGGTCTGGAGCCCCTTCTGCGGCCGAACAGCCAGGTTCTGTTTGTTCGATAATCTACATTATGTCAAGTAACTGGTTCATTCGTTCGTCGCAGTGATGACTCGGCCACGGTGGGTAATCGATCAGTAACCGGCTCACACGAGCCGGGGAACTCGAACCCAAGGAGGCAGGAAGCAGTGTCGCCGACCGTGTCACCGACCCTCAGGTTCCAGACCCAGACCTTCGAGTACCAGTCCGACGCCCAGCATCCGCAGAGGAAGAAGCTGACCTTCCACTTCGACAACCCCGTCATCAGCGCGAACGCGGCGCTGAGGGGCTTCGAGGCCGAGTTCGTGGACCAGGAGCGTCCGGTGCACCTGTTGTTCCACCGCATCACCGACGTGCGCAAGGCGGACTACTCGACGCGACTGGTCGAGGTCACGGTGGAATACGGACTTCGGGACAACTCCTCGAACCATTACGACGACAAGTACCGGGGCAGCATCGACGTTCTCGTGATCGCCCAGATTGACGAGCCAGACCGCCGTGTGAATTGAGTGTGTTACCCCAGCCCGGCCTGGCCCGGGTGCGGACCACTCCCCCAGGTCCCGGCTTGATCGTTTCCGATCGCGGCTCGCCCCCGCTTCTCCTTGCGCGGGGGCGAGCCGCGCGGTCATGTCTGGGTCGAGGCGAGGATGTCGAGGTAGTGCTGGTTGAACATGATGCCCAGGATGTTGCCGAACGGGTCGATCACCGACGCCGTGACCAATCCTTCGCCCCGCACGCGCGGAGTGTCGTGGACCTCGGCGCCCAGGGACAGCAGGCGGGCGAAGGCCGCGTCGAGGTCGTCGACGTGCCAGTAGGCGATGGCGCCCGCTCGGGTGGTGGTGTCGTGCGGCGCGTGGCGGCTGTCGACCAGGCCACTCCCCTGGTTCGGCTTGCTAGGCGATGCCGCAGGGTGTTTGGTGCGGGGTGTTCGGTGCGGGGCACGACTTCGCTGTCGAGGGTTCGGCTTGCTAGGCGGTGCCGCGGGCGTGGTGGACGCCGCGGTGGTGGGCCGGTCTTGGGTGGGGTCTGTGGGGCACCGCTCCCCTGGTTCGGCGTGCCAGGGGCCGCGGGGTGGTGTGATGGCGGCGGTTGTCGGCCCGGTTGTGGGTGGGTGCCTGTGGGGCGCGCGGTCGGGGCGGGTGGTTCTCGGGGTGGGCGCTTGGCCGCGGTCCGGCGCGTTCGCCGGTGAGTGCCCGCTTCTGGGGTGTGGGCTTGCTCCCCTGCCCCGCGTGTCGAGGACAACGGGTGGTGCGGGGGTGGGGTAGCGGGTTCTCCGGTGCGCGGGTCCTGCGAGTGGTGCGCTGTCCGGTGGTGGCAGCCGAGGGCGTTAGGCGATGAGCCAGCTGCTGGTGGCGCGGGCGGCCGGGGTGGGGGCGGTGCGGGCGCTGGGGGTGATGGTGATGTCTTCCGGGAGGTGGGTGAGCTGCAGGCCGGTGAGGACGGGGCCGCAGGCGAGGACGCGCAGGGTGCGGCCGCGGCGGCGGCAGGCGCGGTTGGCGCGGACGAGGACCGCGGTGCTGGCCCAGCTGAGGAAGGTGACGGCGGTGAGGTCGATGACGACGCGGGTGGTGCCGTCGTCCGCGGTGCTGGCGGTCATGACTTCGTCGTGCCAGGGGGTTTCTGTGGCGAGGTCGATGCGGCCGACGGCGCCGATGACGGCGGTGCGGTCGTCGCGGTCGACGGTGATTGTGAGTTCTCGGAGTGCCTGTTCCTCGGCTGACCGGGCGAAACTCAGTGCCACGGGTATCCCATGCCCTTCGACTGGTAGTTGGTCTTGCTTTCTTGATCCGGGCGCCGGGGAAAAGGTTGCCAGCTTTTTCAGGTTTTTGAAAAACAAGGAGCGCGGGGAGCCTGGTACCTCTTACCATGGACGCATGGGGGATTTGGCACTGTTGCCGAAGGCGCATCTGCACGTGCATTTGGAAAGCACGGTGCGGTCGTCGACCTTGGTCGAGATCGGTGCTGCGAACGGGATCGCGGTTCCGCCCCAGGTGAGTCATGGGCCGTTTCGGTTTCGGGGGTTTCGGGAGTTCGCGGATCAGAACTCGCGGGTGCGGGACGTGCTGCGCGGGCCGGAGGACTTTCGGCGGATCGCGGTGGAGTTCTGCGCGGACGAGGCGGCGCAGGGCACCGGGTACGCGGAGGTGACGTTCACCGCGGCGTCGCATGGTGAGCGGCTGGGTGATCTGGAGATGCCGTTGGCCGCGGTGCTGGAGGGGTTGGCCGAGGGGCAGCGGCGGCACGGGATCGAGGTGCGGGTGCTGCTGGACCATTCGCGGCGCAAGCCGGTGGCGCGGTTGCGGCGGACGGTGGAGTTGGCGTCGCGGTTCGAGGGTGTGGTCGGGGTCGGGTTGGCCGGGGACGAGGCGTATCCGGCGGCGCCGTTCGCGGAGGTGTTGGCCGAGGCCCGGGAGGCGGGGTTGCGGTTGGTGCACCACGCGGGCGAGTGCGGTGGGCCGGAGAGTGTGCGGGAGGTGATCACCGTCGGCGGGGCCGAGCGGGTCGGGCACGGGTTTCGGGTGCTGGAGGACCCTGAGGTGGTCGCCGAGGTGCGGGACCGGGGGGTGCCGCTGGAGGTGTGCCCGTCGTCGAATGTGGCGTTGGGGCTGGTTCCGTCGTTGGCGGCGCATCCGCTGCCGCGGTTGTTGGCGGCGGGGCTGGTCGTCACGGTGAACACGGATGTGCCGAATGTGACCGGGCGGGGGCTCGCGGCGGAGTACGCGGCGCTGCGGGCGGCGTTCGGGTTGGACGACTCGGTGTTGGCCGGGTTGGCGCGGTCGTCGGTCGAGGCGTCGTTCGCCTCGGCGGGGACGAAGGCGCGGTTGTTGGCAGGTATTGGTTCGTGGTTGGGGTGAACTGGGGGAACGTGTGGGGTGGCCTGGGGGTATTCGGTCAGCTCGCGGTCAGTGGAGCCTGCTACCACATGGTGTGACCGTCACCACTGCACTGGGAGGGGCGAGATGACGGAGAACGAGAGGACGGCGTTGCGAGACGCCGCGCAGGGGGCGGTGCTGTTCCACAACGGGTTGTGGGGGGCGCCGATGGGATTTCTGTGGGCTGGTTCGGATGGTTCTCCCGCTGGGCGGTTGCCGCAGTGGGAGGAGGAGGCGCTGGCGCTGCTGGAGCGGCGTGGGCTGGTCGCCATCAGGCCGGGTGTGGGGACTCGGGACGTTCCGGTGCGGGCGACCGAGGCCGGGGAGCGGTTGTTGGGTGAGGTGAGGGCCGCTGCCTAGTGCTGTTCACAGCGGGCCTGGCGGTGTCCGCGGGAGGTCTTCTCGCCGGTGCTGTCAGGGCGTTGTGGGCCGGTCGCCGCACTGGTGTCGCCGCACTGGTGTCGCTGTGCTGCCGCGCCGTCTCGTCGGGTTTCCGGCGGGGCGGCGCGGGCGGGCGCTACTCCCCCACGTGGCCGTCGATGAGTTCGCGCAGGATGTCGAGGTGGCCGATGTGGCGGGCGGTTTCCTGGGTGACGTGGGCCAGGACCCAGCGCAGGGTGTGGGTGTCGTCGGCGCGGGCCGGGTCGTCGGGCCGCAGGCCAGCGATGGCTGATTCGGCGAGGTCCCATTCGACGCGGTAGGCGGCGGCGACGGCGGTGGGGGTGTCGGCCGGGGTGAGGCGCCATTCGGCGTCGGCGTCGTGCGGGTCCCAGAGGGCGGGCAGGGTGGCGCCGCCCGCGGTGCGGGTGAGCCAGTGCCGTTCGACGGCGGTGAGGTGTTTGAGGATGCCGGTCACGCTCATCAGCGGTGAGGTCGGCAGGGGTGTCTCGGTGGCCTGGGCTGGGCTCAGGCCCGCGGCTTTGGCGAGCGCGGTGGTGCGCAGGAAGGCCAGGAACTCCCACTGGAGGCGGAGTTCGTCGTGAGCGTCGGTGCGTGGCCAGGCGCGGTCCGTCGTCCGCGCCGACCCGATGATCGACATGGGCTCAGTTTACGGCATGGTCGCCTCGATCGTGTGACGGTAGCAGGCGTCCAGGTCGTCGTCGGGGGCGCCGGGGGTGGTGCCCATGAGTCGGGCGGCGAGGGCGCGGATGGCGGTGTGCCAGTGCACGAGGGCGGTGACGACGCGGTCTTCGGTGCCGTCTTCGGTGGGGCCATCGTGGGTGGGCAGGCCGTGGGTGGGCAGGCCGTGGGTGGGCAGGCCGTGGGTGGGCAGGCCGTGGGTGGGCAGGCGGTGGGTGAGCAGGCGGTGGGTGAGCAGCAGGCGGGCGCCGCCGGGGCCGGGGGTGAGGTCGATCTGGACGGTGTCGCCGGTGTCGTGGCGGGTGAGCAGGGTGTCGGGGGCGTTCTCGGTGACGGGGCGGCCGCCCGCCAGTGCGGCGAGGTGGGGCCAGACCTGGTCGGCGGGGACGGTGAGCTGGCGTTCGAAGCGGACCAGCCAGGTGTCGCCGTCGGGTTGGGCGGTGCCGTGCAGGAGGCCGAAGCGGGCGGTGTAGGTCTCGTGGGCGGCGGCCCAGTCGTAGTCGGGGGTGGGGGCGCCGTCGAGGTGGGCGGTGAGGGCGGCGAGGCAGCCTTCCCAGCCCGCGGCGAAACTGGCGGCGCCGGGGCGGTCGTCGAAGCGGTGGGTGAACACGAGCAGGCAGCCGTCGTCGGTGGGGCGCAGGTCGAAGCGGAGGTTCTCGCCTTGCCAGGTGAAGGCGAACAGGCGGGGCGGGTCGTAGTCGGTGATGACGCCGGAGCCGCCGTCGGTGCCGTCGTCGAAGGCGAAGGTGAAGGTGATGGGCGCTTCGGGGCGGCGTTCGCCGGTCAGGGTGGCGGGGAACCAGTGGGCGAGGTGGTCGGGTTCGGTGATGGCGCGCCAGACCTTGTCCGGTGGGTGGGCGAGGGCGCGGGTGAAGCGGAGCACGCAGCGGCCCGCGTCGGTGCGCAGTGTGGCGTCCATGGACGTTCCCTTCTCGGTGATTCTCCCTCGTCGAACATACCGATCGAAGTATATGCCCGTCAAGGAATGTAGGTAGGGTGGGGCAGGTGACCGAGACTCTGTGGACGACTGTCGACGACTACCTGTGCGCCGCGCTCCTGCCCGAGGACCCGATCCTGGACGCGGCGCTGCGACGCTGCGACGCGGCCGGGTTGCCGCCGATCGCGGTCGCTCCCAACCAGGGCAAGCTGCTCAACCTGCTGGCCAGGGTGCGCGGGGCGCGGCGGGTGCTGGAGATCGGCACGCTGGGCGGGTACAGCGCGATCTGGCTGGGGCGGGCGCTGCCGCCGCGGGGGCGGCTGGTGACGCTGGAGTTCGACCCGCGCCACGCCGAGGTGGCCAGGGAGAACCTGGCCGAGGCCGGGTTGGGCGGGATCGCCGAGGTGCGGGTGGGGGCGGCGCTGGAGACGCTGCCGACGCTGGTCGACGATGAGCCGTTCGACTTCGTGTTCATCGACGCGGACAAGCCCAACAACCCGCACTACTTCACATGGGCGTTGCGTCTGACCCGGCCGGGTGGGGTGATCGTGGTGGACAACGTGGTGCGCGGCGGCGCCATCGCCGACGCGGGCAGCGCCGATCCGGCGGTGGTGGGCACGCGGGCGCTCCACGAGCTGATCGCGGCCGAGCCGAGGGTGGAGGCCACGGCTGTCCAGACGGTCGGGGCGAAGGGGCACGACGGGTTCACCTTGATCCTGGTCACCGGGTAGACGGGCGGGCGTCGCGGACCGGAGCTGTCCGCGACGGCTGCGACACTGGGCCCATGTTGGAGACCTCGGCGCGGCTGCTGCGGCTGCTGTCGCTGTTGCAGACCCGCCGCGACTGGTCCGGCGCGGATCTGGCCGAGCGGCTGGGCGTGACCGACCGGACGGTGCGGCGCGACGTGGACAAGCTGCGCTCGCTGGGGTACCCGGTGCACGCGGTGACCGGGACCGCGGGCGGGTACCGGCTCGGGGCGGGTGCGGCGCTGCCGCCGCTGCTGCTCGACGACGAGGAGGCGGTGGCCGTCGCGGTGGGGTTGCGCACCGCGTCCAACGGGACGGTCGCGGGCATCGAGGAAACCTCGGTGCGGGCGCTGGCGAAGCTGGAGCAGGTGCTGCCCGCGCGGCTGCGCAACCGGGTCAACGCCCTGGGGTCGATGATGGTGCCGCTGCGCGGGCGCGGCCCCACGGTGGACGCGGGCACGCTCGCCGCCATCGCGGGAGCCTGCCGCGACCACGAGCGGCTGCGGTTCGACTACCGCGACCGCGACGGCGGGGAGAGCCTGCGCCAGGTCGAGCCGCTGCGCCTGGTGCACACCGGCCGCCGCTGGTACCTGGTGGCCTACGACCTCGACCGCGACGCCTGGCGCACGTTCCGCGTGGACCGGCTCGTCCCGCGCACCCCGACCGGGCCGCGGTTCGCGCCCCGCGACCCGCCCGACGAGGACCTGGCCGCCTACACCGCCTACGGGCTGTCCAACGCCGCCTACCGGCACCAGGCGGTGATCACCCTGCACCTGCCGCTGGACGAGGCCGCCGAGCACATCGGCCCGACCAACGGGGTCCTCGAAGCCCGCGACGAGCGGTCCTGCACGCTGCGGGCGGGCGCGAGTTCACTGGACGGGCTGGTCGTGTGGATCTCGCTGATCGGCTGCGAGTTCGAGGTCCAGGAGCCCCCGGAGCTGGCCGAGCGGATGACCGGGATCGCGGCCCGGCTCACCAGGGCGGCGCAGCGGTCCCGCCGCTGACCCGGGCGGCCTGGTCGGGCGCGTCCGCCCAGGACAGCCGGCGCGTGCGGTGGCCGGGTCGTGTTCGGTGACGCCCGGGTGCACACGAACGGCGGTACCGGGCGTGAGAGCCTTGTGGTGATGGTGACCACTCCCCCGGCGCTGCCCGGCGACGCCTGCTCCGTGCGCTCCCGCGCGCTCGACGAGCCCATGGCGGGCACCGCGGTGACGGCGGCGACCTGGCTGTGCGTGGAGCAACCCGGGCCGTGGGGCCGCGACGCGCCGCGGGAGAGCCACCTCGACACCGGTCTCGGCGCGGAACTCGCCGCCCGCGCGGCGGGGGCGGGGGTGCGGGTCGTGCTCATCCGCCGTCCCGGCGCGCATCCCGACCGGCACCGCCCCGCGCCCCGGCGGGTCTACCTCGCGCACACCGCGCCCGGGCGCGCGTTCCTGCGCCGGGAGGTCGTGACCGACCCCAAGCACCTGCTCGACCTGGACTTCGCCGCCGCGGGCGGGGGCGAGCCCGCCGGGTTCGGTGAGACGATCACCTGGCCGGTGCTGCTGGTGTGCACCAACGGGCGCCGCGACCTGTGCTGCGCCGTGCGCGGCAGGCCGGTCGCCGACGAGGTCGCGCTGACCCACGGCGACGCGGTCTGGGAGTCCAGCCACCTGGGCGGGCACCGGTTCGCCCCCACCGGTCTGCTGGTGCCCACCGGCTACGCCTACGGGGACCTCGACGCGGCCCGCGCCCGCGCGCTGCTGGCCTCGTCCGCGGTGGTGACCGACCGCTGCCGCGGCCGCTCCACCTGGCCCGCGGCGGGGCAGGCGGCCGAACTCGCGGTCCGGGAGCTCACCAACACCGTCCACCCCGACGTCCTGCGGGTGCGTGATCCCGAACTGGACGACGACGGGCACTGGCGGGTCGTGGTGTGGCATGTGGACGGGCGGGGGTGGCGGGTCACCGTGGCGGAGCGGGCCATGGGTGACCGGGTCCTCAGCTGCGGTGCCGCGCCGGGCGACCGGACCACGCACGTGGTCACCCGCATCGACTGAGCGCTTTTCGCCGGTGGGCATCTCGGTGCCGGTGTAGGTCCAGGCTTCGTCCACAATGGCGGCGTGGACCTCACCCGTGAGCGAGTGCTCGCCTACCGCGTCGCCCGGCACGGGCTGCACCGCGACACCGCCCGCGTCACGGACCTGGCGGTGCTCGACCTGGGAGTGCAGGACGGCGGCGCGCCGAGGGCCGCGCTGGCGGCGCGGCTGCCCGACGGCGCGGACCTCGACGACCCGGCGCTGGTGGTGGTGTGGGCGTTCCGCGGCGCGCCGCACCTGCTGCGGCGCGCGGACCTGCCGGAGTTGGCGGGGAGCCTGTGGCCGCGCTCGGACGCCGACGCGATCGCCCGGCTGGGCGGGTCCGGCACGAAGTTCAAGAAGGCGGGGATACCCGGGCTCACCGTGTTCGCCGGCGGGGCCCGCGCGCTGCGTGACGTGGTGGACCGGGAGAAGCCGCGCGGGCAGGTCAGCGCGGAGGTCACGGCCGCGTTGCCGCCGGAGTACTCCTACGACTGCCGGGTCTGCGCCGCCACCCACGTCTACGGGAGCCTGTTCCAGCTGGTCGGGCTGTTCGCCGGGGTGGAGGTGCGCGCCCAGACCCGGCCGACCACGCTGCGCCCGGTCGCCGACCGGTGCCCGGTGCCCGCCGAGTCGACCGGGGCGGGCCCGCTGGTCGAGGCCTACCTGCGGTTGCACGGGCCCAGCACCCTCGCCCACGCGGCGGGATTCCTGGACACCACGCAGGCGCAGGTCAAGCCGGTGTGGCCGGAGGGCCTGGTCGAGGTCCGGGTCGACGGCAAACCTTGCTACCTGGCCGAGGAGGACGTGCCCGCCCTGCTCGGCGCCCCACCCGCGGACCTGGTGCGGCTGCTGCCCCCGCACGACCCGCTGCTGCAACTGCGCGACCGCGACCTGCTCGTGCCCGACGAGGCCCGCCGCAAGCGGGTGTGGCGGATGATCGGCAACCCGGGGGCGCTCCTGGTCGGCGGGGAGGTCGCGGGCACCTGGCGCACCAAGACCGCAGGCCGCGCGTTGGCGGTGACCGTGGAGCCGTTCGCCCGCCTCGCCTCGGCGGCCCGGAAGGCCGTGGAGGATGAGGCGCAGCGGGTCGCGGTGGCCCGAGGGCACACCGAGGCCCGGGTGACGATCACCGCCTGACGGGAGTCCCCCGCGTGGGAAGGGCGTCCGCGGAAAAAAAAGGGCGCCATACCCGGTGATCGGGTATGGCGCCCTCGGACGCGTCAGGCGCCGGGGTTCAGCGGGCTTTCGACCTCTTTGCGGGCCACGGCCTCGGCCGCGCGCACGGCTTCCTCGATGCGCGGGTCGGTGGAGGTGTCGAACCAGTCCGCGATGGACGGGTCGTCTTGCTCCGGCTGGGAGGGCTGGATGTCCTCGGACGGCTCGTAGCGGAACACGCCGTCGTCGCCCTTGGCGCCGAGTTGGCGGGCGAAGCCCTCCAACGCCTTGCCGAAGTCGCTGGGGATCATCCAGACCTTGTTCGCGTCGCCCTGCGCCATCTGCGGCAGGGTCTGCAGGTACTGGTAGGCCAGGACTTCCGGGGTGGGGCGGCCCGCCTTGATCGCGGCGAACACCTTCTCGATGGCCTTGGCCTGGCCCTGGGCCTGCAGGTAACGGGCGGCGCGCTCACCCTGGGCCTTGAGGATGCGGGACTGGCGTTCGGCCTCCGCGGCCATGATGGTGGCCTGCTTCGCGCCCTCGGCGGCGAGGATCTGGCTCTGCTTCTGGCCTTCGGCGGTCTTGATCGCGGCCTCGCGCTGGCCCTCTGCGTTGAGGATGATGGCGCGCTTCTCCCGGTCTGCGCGCATCTGCTTCTCCATGGAGTCCTGAATGGACGGCGGCGGGTCGATCGCCTTGAGCTCCACCCTGGCCACCCGGATGCCCCACCGGCCGGTCTCGTCGTCGAGGACCCCGCGCAGCTGCCCGTTGATCTGGTCGCGGGAGGTCAGGGTCTCCTCCAGGCTCATCCCGCCGACCACGTTGCGCAGCGTCGTGGTGGTCAGCTGCTCCACCGCGATGATGTAGTTCGAGATCTCGTAGACCGCGGACCGGGAGTCGGTCACCTGGAAGTAGACGACCGTGTCGATCGAGACTGTCAGGTTGTCCTTGGTGATCACCGGCTGCGGCGGGAACGACACCACCTGCTCCCGCAGATCGATCCGGGCCCGGACCCGGTCGAAGAACGGCACCAGGAAGTTCAGCCCCGGCTCGGCGACGTTGCGGAACCGGCCCAGGCGCTCGATCACCGCGGACTGCGCCTGCGGGATCACCAGGATCGACTTCACCACGATCGTCAGGACGAACAACACCACCACGATCGTGACGATGAGTGTGACGCTCACGTGCCTTCCCTCCATTTCCGGTCGACTCTCATACCCGGTCCGCCCACACGACCGCGGTCGCCCCGGAAATCTCCATGACGGTGACGGTGGCCCCCGGTTCCAGCACCTGCGTCGCGTCGAGCGCGCGCGCCGACCACTCCTGCCCGTGCAGCCGCACCCGCCCGCCGGAGCCGTCCACTGTGGCCGTCACCACCGCCTGCGCCCCGACGAGCGCGGCGACGTTGTCGGCCACGCGCGGGGCGTTGACCCGCCGCTTGAGGGCCGGGCGGGCGACGGTGATCAGCCCGAGCGCGACCACCGCGAACACCAGCGCGCTGATCGCGGTGACACCGAAGAGCGCCTCGGCTCCCGCGCCCGCGAGCGCGGCGGCGCCGAGCATCAGCAGCACGAAATCCCCGGAGAGGACTTCGGCTGCGACGAGCGCGATCCCGCCGATCAACCAAATCAGGGCCGCCATAGGTCCATCGTGGCAGACCGCGCGGCCGGAAGTGGCCGAAAGCGGTCTACTCGTGACCCGCGGGGCGGTCTCAGTCGTCATCGGGGTCGGTGACGAAGTCGATCAGCCGTTCCACCGCGCCCACCAGTTGCGGCTCCAGGTCGCGGAACCCGGTCACCGCGGCCCGCACCCGCCGCCACCCGTCGGCCGGGTCGCCCCAGCCCAGGGCGGCGCACACACCGTCCTTCCAGGACACCCCGCGCGGCACCGGCGGCCACGCCGGGATGCCCACCGCGGCCGGTTTCACCGCCTGCCAGATGTCCACGTACGGGTGCCCGGTGACCAGCACCCGCTCGTCGCGCACCGCGGCCACGATCCTGGACTCCTTGCTGCCGTCGACCAGGTGGTCGACCAGCACGCCCAGTCGCCTGCCCGGCCCGGTCCCGAACTCCTCGACCCGCTCGGCGAGCCGGTCGACGCCGTCGAGCGGCTCCACGACCACGCCCTCGACGCGCAGGTCGTGCCCCCACACCCGCTCCACGAGTTCCGCGTCGTGGACGCCTTCGACCCAGATGCGGCTCTCCCGCGCCGTGCGCGCCCGCAGCCCCTCGACGCGCACCGACCCCGACGCCGACACCGCGGGCCGGGCTGGCGCAGCCGCCTGCGCGGGCCGCACCAGGGTCACCGGTCGGCCCTCCACGAGGAACCCGGCCGGGACCAGCGGGAACAGCCTGCGCCTGCCGTGCCGGTCCTCCAGCACCACCGAGGCGACCGCGCCCTTCTCGAACCCGACCACCGCACCGCAGAACCCGCTCGCCGGGTCCTCGGCCACCAAGCCGGGCTCGGCGACCACCTCCGGGATCTGCTTGCGCGGCTTACCGCTGGAGAGGACGTCGCGGCCGTAGTCGTGGGTGCGCACGGCCGCCACGCTAGCGAGGTCGCCCGACCGGGGCCCGCAGGCACGCCGTCGCCACGCGATCCGCGTGCGGGGTCTCGGCCACCGGGCAACGATGAGACGGCGGACCCCGTCCCCCGGGAGCCGCCGAGCACCCGCGGGAGGACACATGGCAGCCAAGACCCCCGTCCCGGAAAGCGCACTGGCCTGGCCGCCGACGCTGAGCCCCTACCTCGCGGTGGCCGACGCCCGCCGCGCCATCGACTGGTACACCGAGGTCTTCGACGGCCACCAGCGCGGCGAGGTCCACCTGATGCCCGACGGCGCGGTCGGGCACGCCGAGGTCGGCATCGGCGACGCCGTGCTGATGCTCGCCGAAGGCGGCGCGGGCGGCGTCCCGGTGGTCGCGCCGGACTCCCCCACCGTGTTCACCCACACCCTGCACGTCCAGGTGCCCGACGTCGACGCCACGTTCACCCGTGCTGTCGCGGGCGGAGCCACCGTCGAGCGCCCGCCCACCGACGAGGACTACGGCAGGGTCGCGGTCGTCGTAGACCCCTTCGGGCACCGCTGGCTGCTCAACACCCCGCCCGCGCGCGCCACCCGCCGCAGCGTCGGCGACGTCGCGTACGTGACCATGGTCGTCACCGACGCCGAGGCGGCCAAGGCGTTCTACGCCCACGTCCTGGGCTGGTCCTACCACCCGGGATCGACCCCCGGCGGGTGGGCCGTGGCCGACCACGACGGCCTGGGCCTCTACGGCGCGGGCCCCGACGCCACCGGGCAGGTCCAGCTCTGCTTCCGCACCGACGACATCGAGGCCGCCCTGGACCGCGTCCGCGAGCGCGGCGGCGAGACCGGCCCGGTGCGGCGCCAGCCCTACGGCTTCATCGCCGACTGCGTCGACCCCCTCGGCGCCGCGTTCCAACTGTGGGAAGCCGCCGGGTAGCGGTGCGCCCCGCGCCGAGGTGCTGCCGGGCGGGTTCTGGTAGGTGATGAAGGTGACGCCGACGGGGGCCCGCACGACCGGGGTGGACGTGGACGTGGGATAGCGGTTGGCGTTGGCCGCACTAGCTCCCCGGTGTGGTTTCCCACCGGGTCAGGAAAGCGGTGGGGGCCGCAGGACGCGGGTCTCGCCGACCGCGAGGTCCCACAGGTCCTCGGCCGGTCGCCCGGTGGCGGCCCACGCCGCGCGGACCCGGTCCAGCGGCTCGGCGACCGGCTCGCGGGTCAGCACGAATGTGCCCCAGTGCATCGACGCCAGCCGCCGCGCGCCCAGGTCGCCCAGGGCACGCACCGCCTCGTCGGGGTCCATGTGGACCGGCGACATGAACCAGCGCGGCTCGTACGCGCCGATCGGCAGCATCGCCACGTCGATGCCGGGGTAGCGGTCGCCGATCTCGGCGAACCAGTGCCCGTAGCCGGTGTCCCCGGCGTGGTACACGCGGACGCCCCCGGCGGTCATGACCCAGCCGCCCCACAGGGACGCGCAGGTGTCGCGCAGGCCGCGCCTGCTCCAGTGGTGGGCGGGCACGAAGTCGAACGCCACCCCGGCGACGGTCGCCGACTCCCACCAGTCGAACTCGACCACGCCGGTGAACCCGCGCCGGGCGAACCATTTCCCGGACCCGCCGGGCACCAGCAGCGGCGTGTCCCCCGGCAGCCGCCGCAGTGTCGGCAGGTCCAGGTGGTCGTAGTGGTTGTGGCTGATCACCACCGCGTCCACCCTCGGCAGCGACTCCCACGCCACCCCGGGCGGGGTGATCCGCCGCGGCGTCCCGGGGATGCGGTCGGACCACACCGGGTCGGCCAGCACGCACGCCCCGCCCATCCTGATCACATAGCTCGCGTGGCCCACCCAGGTCAGCGCGGCCTCGGCCGCGGCCACCTCGGGCAGCGCGGCCCGGGTCGCCGGGATGCGGTGCGCCTGGTCGGTCGGCCCGCGGAACCCGCCGGTCCGCAGCACCCGCACGACGTCGCCGACCCCGGGCAGCGGCGAGGTCAGCCGGTCGGCGAACGACGCGGGCCACACCCGGTCCGCCATCAAGACCCCACCCGCACGGCCATCAGAACGCGGGCCACGGGATCGGGCGGCCATCGGCGTCCGGGGTCGGGTACACCGGGGCGGCCAGCAGCGCCGCGGTCCGCGACCGCAGCGCGTCCACCTCGGCGCGGGTCAAATGCTCGGCCAGGTCCTCGGCCAGGTCGCCCTTGAGCGCGGCGTCGAGCGTGTGCAGCGCCGCCACCGCCTCGTCCGGCAGCGCCTCCCCCGCCCACCCCCACAGCACGGTGCGCAGCTTGTTCTCGCTGTGCAGGCAGATGCCGTGGTCCACCCCGTACACGCCGCCGTCGGTGCCGTGCAGGACGTGCCCGCCCTTGCGGTCGGCGTTGTTGAGGACCACGTCCAGCGCCGCCATCAGCGCCACGGCCGGGCTGTCGGAGTGCGCGAGGACCGCGGGCTCGCCGAACCGGTCGTGCGCGCGCAGGATCGGCCGCCACCCCGGGGGCAGGTCCTCGGGGGCGATCACGTCGACCAGGTCGTCGCCTTCCTTGGTCTCCACCCACAGCTGCACCATGCCCGGCCCGAACGGGCCCGGGCGCAGCACCGTCGGCGGGACCAGCGCCAGCCCCGCCGCCCGGGTCACCAGGTACGCCGAGACCTCCCGCCCGGCGAGGGTGCCATCGGGGAAATCCCACAGCGGGCGTTCCCCGCGGACCGGTTTGTAGACGCACTTCGCCGACACCCCGGCCGCCTCGATCTCGCAGAACAGGGTCGCGTTGGACGCGTCCACCAGCCTGCCCTCGACCTCGATGCTCCCGCGCAGCAGGAACTCCCCGGCGTCCGGGTCGGTGGGAAGCACGGGGCTCAGTCCTCTTCGCCGCGGCGGTACCCGTTCTGCCGGGGGCAGACGTGACCGGCCGGGTCGAGCGGCTCCGCGCACAGCGGGCACGGTTTGCGCCCGGCGTTGACGACCCGGTCGGCGCGCTCGGCGAACGCGCGGGCCTCGGTGGGCGAGAGGAACACCCGCACCGCGTCCGGCCCCTCCTCGGTGTCGTCGAGCACGACCGACTCGTCGACCTCGCCCTCGGTCGCGGCGAGCAACTCGATCACCACGGCGCGGGTCTCGGCGTCCCAGCCCAAGCCCATGGTGCCGACGCGGAACTCCTCCTCCACCGGCACCTGCAGCGGGTCGGCGTCGACGAGGTCGTCGGGCACGTCGGCGGGGATCTCCGCGCCGAAGCGGCGGTGGACCTCCTCCAACAGCGACCCGATGCGCTCGGCGAGCACCACGACCTGCTGTTTCTCGATGGTCACACTGACCGTGCGGGCGCTTTCGACAGCCTGCAGGTAGAACACTCGGTCACCGGGTTGCCCGACCGTGCCTGCTATGAAGCGGTCGGGCTGACGGAAGACGTGGATGACACGGGCCATGGCACCTCCGACCTTATGGGACATCGCCGGATCGAGCAGGCCTTACCCGCCGGTTTGCCGCACACGTCCACCGTATCGGGCCGCCCTCGCCCAGTCGGTAGGGTC
Source organism: Actinokineospora iranica (assembly GCF_900101685.1). Taxonomy (GTDB): domain Bacteria; phylum Actinomycetota; class Actinomycetes; order Mycobacteriales; family Pseudonocardiaceae; genus Actinokineospora; species Actinokineospora iranica. The sequence continues at coordinate 54,848 of NZ_FMZZ01000001.1, read as the reverse complement.
CTGCTTGTGGTGAAGATCGCTTCATACGGTACCTGGGGTTCCCCGGTCGCCGCGGCTGATGTCGCCCAGGCGAGCAGCAGCCCCGCGTGGGTGACCCGGCACGCCTGCGGAGTGTGGTGGACGCAGGCCAAACCCGCCGAGGGCGGGCGGCTGGCGCTGACCCGCGACGACGGCCACGGCGCCCGGGAGGTGCTGGGCGCGCCGTGGAACGCCCGCAACCGGGTCCACGAGTACGGCGGGCGGCCCTACGCGCTGCTCGACACCCCCGACGGCGCCCGGGTCGCGTTCACCCACTGGGGTGACCAGCGGGTGTACCTGCTCGACCCGGACGAGGGCGACCCGGCCGCGATCAGCGCCGCCCCGGACCGCCCGCACGGAGTCCGCCACGCCGATCTGGTCGCCGGGCCCGCCGGGACGCAGGTGTGGTGCGTCCGCGAGACCGTGACCGGCGAGCGGCCCACCGACGTGCGCCGCGACCTGGTCGCGCTGCCCATCGACGGGGGGCCTGCCCGGGTGCTGGCCGCGAGCCACCACTTCATGACCGTGCCCAAGCCGAGCCCGGACGGCCGCCACGCGGCCTGGATCGGCTGGGAACACCCGAACATGCCGTGGGACGGGGCGGAGCTGTGCGTGGCGGAGATCCTGCGCGACGGCGCGTTCGGCCCGCACCGGGTGCTCGCGGGCGGGCCGCGGGAGGCGGTCTGCCAGGTCGAGTGGGAGTCGCCTGCGACGCTGCTGGCGCTGACCGACCCGGACGGCTGGTGGAACCTGCACCGGGTCGGCATCGACGGGACCGCGGTGAACCTGGCGCCGGGGCCGTGGGAGATCGGCGGCCCGCTGTGGCAGCTGGGCAAGCGGTGGTTCGCCGCCCTGGGCCGCGGCCGGTTCGCGGTGCTGCGCGGGCACCGGCTCGCGATCCTCGACGAGCGCACCGGCACCGTCACCGACGTCGACAGCGACTTCACCCGGTGGAGTGACCTGTCCGGGGGCGAGGACGGGGTGGTCACGGCGTGCGCGGCGGGCCCGTTCACCGACTGGACCGCGGTGCGGCTGGACCTGTCCACCGGGGACCTGACCGAGCTGAGCGCTCCCGCGCAGGGCCTGCCCGACCCCGCGTACCTGCCGGAGCCGGTCGCCCGGGTCTTCCAGAGCCCCGACGGCCGCGAGATCCCGGCCTACGTGTACCCGCCGACCAACCCCGACCACGCCGCCCCCGACGGGGAGCTGCCTCCGTACCTGGTGCACGTCCACGGCGGCCCGACCGGCCAGTTCTCCCCGGTGCTGGATCTGGAGTTCGTGTACTTCACCAGCCGCGGCTTCGGGGTGGTCGCGGTCGACTACGGCGGCTCCACCGGCTACGGGCGCGCGTTCCGCGAAGCCCTCGACGGGCAGTGGGGCGTGGTCGACGTGCGCGACTGCGCGACGGTGGCCGCGGCGCTGGCCGCCGAGGGGGTCGCGGACCCGGCGCGGCTGGCGGTGCGCGGCGGCAGCGCGGGCGGGTGGACCGCGGCGGCGTCGATGACCACGGTCGACACCTACGCCTGCGCCACGATCATGTTCCCCATCCTCGACCTGGAGGGCTGGACCAGCGAGGGCGCCGAGACCCACGACTTCGAGTCCCGCTACGTCGAGGGCCTGGTGGGGCCGCTGCCCGAGTTCCGCGACCGCTACCGCGACCGGTCCCCGGCCAACCACGTCGACCGGCTGACCGGCCCGGTGCTGCTGCTGCAGGGCCTCGACGACGAGATCTGCCCGCCCGAGCAGGCCGACCGGTTCGTCGCGGCCCTGGACGGCACCGGTGTCCCGCACGCGTACCTGACCTTCGAGGGCGAGCAGCACGGGTTCCGCAAGGCGGAGACGATCACCGCGGCGCACGAGGCCGAGCTGTCGTTCTACGGGCAGGTGTTCGGGTTCACCCCGCCAGGGGTGCCGGTGCTGGGGTTGCGCCGGTGACCCGGGCCCGGCCGGCGCGGCTGCGCCCGGGGGCGACGGTGGCGGTGGTGGCCCCCGCAGGCCCGGTCTCCCCCGCCCTGCTGGACACCGGGGTGGCGGTGCTGCGGTCGTGGGGCCTGACCGTCGAGGTCGCCCCGCATGTGCTCGACCGGCACCCGACCCTGCCCTACCTGGCCGGTGGTGACGCCGACCGCGCCGCGGACTTCCAGCGGGCGTGGTGCGATCCCCGCGTCGACGCGGTCGTCTGCGCGCGCGGCGGCTACGGCTCCCAGCGTGTCCTGGACCTGCTCGACTGGGACGCGATGGCCGCGGCGGGCCCGAAGGTGTTCGCCGGGTCCAGCGACGTCACCGCCCTGCACGAGGCGCTGGGCGCGACGCTGGGCGTGGCCACCCTGTTCGCCCCGATGATCGCGGGCGCCCTGTTCGACGCCGACGCCCAACGGCACCTGCGGGACACCCTGTTCGCCCCGGAGAGCGTCCAGCGGCTCATCGGCCCGGCCACCGCCACCGCCTGCCACGGCGTCGCCCGCGGGGTGACCGTGGGCGGGAACCTGACCCTGCTCGCCGCGTGCGTGGGCGCCGAGGGCGTCGCGCGGCCGCCGGACGGGGCGATCCTGCTGCTGGAGGACGTCGCGGAGCCGCCGTACCGGATCGACCGGATGCTGACCCAGTTGCTGCGGGCGGGCTGGTTCACCGGGATTTCGGGGATCGCGCTGGGTTCATGGGCCGACTGCGGGGACTTGGCGCAGGTGCACGACGTGGTCGCGGACCTGCTGGGCGGGCTGGGGGTGCCGATGGTGTGGGAACTCGGGTTCGGGCACTGCCCGGGGCAGCTGACCGTGCCGCTGGGTGTGGAAGCGGTCCTCGACGCCGACAACGGCACCCTGACCATGGCCGAACCGGCCCTGCGGTGACCCGGCCCGGGCTCTAGAGGTGGGCGGCCGCGGCGCGCAGGGCGGTGGCGGCGTCGCCGACGAGCGGGTCGCCGTGGCCGAAGCAGGCGATGTCGACGTCGAGGGCGGCCTGGCGGCGCATCGAGTCGGCGGCGCGGTCGGGGTCGAGGTTGAACACACCGAGGATGACCTGCCCGTCGGCGCGGGCGATGGTGTCGCCGCAGAAGAGGACGCCGTGGGCGGGCAAGTGGATCGCGATGCTGCCGTCGGTGTGGCCGGGCACCTCGATGACGTGGGCGCCGCCGCCGAAGTCGAGGGTGTCGCCGCCGTGGAGTTCCCGGTCGACCGGGCAGGGGGGCGCGGCGGGCACCCCGGGCACGATCCGGTCGTAGAGGTCCTGTTCCCAGGGCGTGGTGAGCACCGGGTCGCCGTGGCGGGTCTCGCCGCGGACGATGGGCGCGTCACGGTGGTGGGCGTGCACGGGCGCCCCGTGCCAGGACCGCACGTCGGCGGCTCCGCCCGTGTGGTCCTCGTGCCCGTGGGTGAGGACGACGCGGGTGATGGCGGCGGTGTCCAGCCCGGTTTCCCGGACGGCGGCGGCGATCGCGGCCCCTGACCCGGCGGCGCCGGTGTCGATCAGGGTGAGCGACGCCCCGTCCCGCCACAGGTAGGCCTGGCCCACCGGGAACCGCAGCATCGTCAGCCGTTCGGTGATCCGCATGTCCCCGACGGTAGGGGGCGCCGCGGCGGGCCGCCGCCGGTTTCGCTCAGGGGTGAGTCAGGCCTTGGCGGGGGCGGGGTCGACGGTGACCAGTTCTTCGCGGTCGCCGAACAGGCGCAGGGGGTCGTTGCGCAGGAGGGTGAAGCCGGCGAGGATCGACACGGCGACGGCCCCGGCGATGAACGGCCAGTTGTAGAGCAGGTCTTCCCCTGCCGGGGAGTAGGTCAGCACCAGGAACACCGCGGCGCTGACCAGGATCGCCAGCTGCCGTCGCTGCCAGGGCAGGGCGGCGGCGATGACGAAGCCCCAGGTCAGGTACCAGGGCAGGGTGGCCGGTGAGAGGACGGCGACGGCGAAGAGGATGAACGCCATGCGGCGGACCGCGTCGGACCCGCCGTGCCGCGACAGCCACCACTGGTGGATGCCGATGGTGAAGAACGCCAGGCCGCCGATGACGCGGGCGGTGTTGACGAACCAGCTCTTGTTGGCGTCGACGAACACGTCCACGAGGGTGTGCGCGATCTCGCCGACGCCGGTCGGGATGGACAGCCAGTTCACGATCATCGTGGGGGCCTGCAGGGCCTTGAACCAGCCGAGGTTGACCCCGGCGAGCAGGGTGGTCACCGCGAAGGTGACGACGAAGGTCGCGAACGCGGCGGCGACGGCGCGGGTGAAGTTCTTCCAGAACGTCGACTTCAGGTGCCCGGCCCACACCCACACCAGGAACGGCAGGGCGATGGCCGCGGTGGCCTTGACCGCGGCGCCGAGGGTGACCAGGGCGACGCCCAGGACGTGTTTGCGTTCCAGGACGCACAGGGTGCCCGCGGCGAGGAACCCGACCATGAGCAGGTCGTTGTGCGGGCCGCCGGTGAGGTGCACGACGGTCATCGGGCCCGCGACGGCCAGCCACAGGGTGGTGGGCAGGTGCCCGCCGAGGTGGCGGACGAGGCCGGGCAGCGCCCAGACCAGCAGCACCAGGCCGATCATGAGGACCAGGCGCATGAGGACGACGCCGAGGATCATGTTGGTGCCCGCGACGGCGGCGACGCCCTTGGCGAGCAGGATGAACATCGGCCCGTAGGGGGCGGGGGTGGTCTGCCAGAACGGGTGGACGTTCTGCACGACCTCCTGCAGGCCCAGCACGATCGGCCCGACCGCGTACGGGTCCTGCCCGTAGAGCGGCAGGGTGCCCTGGGCGATGTAGGAGAACACGTCGCGGGTGAAGATCGGCGGGGAGAACACCAGCGGCGCGATCCAGCACGCCGCGGCGACCAGCACCGGGCGGGACCCGACGCGTCCGGCGATGACGTGCCTGCCCAGCCGCACCCACGCCCACACCACCAGGGCGAAGCCGAGGTAGAGGGTGCCGGTGGCGAGCATCCGCCCGTGGCCGTAGCGGATCCACGACAGCGGTCCGTGTCCGAGGACGGGGTCGCTCACCAGGACGCCCGCGGCTCCGAAGGAGCTGAGCAGGATCAGCAGACTGCCCGCGGCGCCCAGCGCGATCGTGCGCACGGGCAGCGGACCAACCCGCTCGTCGGGCCGGTCGGTACGGCCGTCGACTGCGGATTCAACGTTCACTGCGTTCTCAGCGACCAAGGACTCTTCCACGTCTGGAGACGGATCTGTGGTGGTGGCCATCGTTGGATGAGATTACACAGGGGGTGTCCGACACTTTCGCGCAATGGTCGTTGCGGGCGGGTCGGGCGCCGCCGCGGGTCACCCTCCGGGCCGGTGGCCGAGGTGGTCAAGGGGGTCGCCGCGCTCACCGTGGCCGCCGTGGCCGCCGCGGCCGGGGTCGGGCAGCGCGGCCAGCAGTGACCGGGTGTAAGCGTGCTGGGGGTCGCCGAGCACGTCTTCGACGGGGCCCTGTTCGACGATGACGCCGCGGCGCATGACCGCGACCCGGTCGGCGATGTTCCAGGCCAGCCCGAGGTCGTGGGTGATGACCAGGGCGGCGAGCCCGAGTTCGGAGCGCAGCCGCAGCAGCAGGGCCAGGATCTCCCCGCGCACGGAGGCGTCCAGGGACGCGACCGGCTCGTCGGCGACCAGCAGCCGCGGCGCCAGCGCCAGCGCGCCCGCGATGACCACCCGCTGGCGCTGCCCGCCGGACAGCTCGTGCGGCAGGGCCCCGGCGTAGCGCTCGGGCGGGCGCAATTCGGCCGCGGCGAGCGCGGCGGCCACCAGGTCGGCCTCCGAGCCGGGGACGCGGTGGATGCGCAGGCCCTCGGCGACGGCATCGCCGACGGTGTGGCGGGGGTTCAGCGCGCTGGTGGGGTCCTGCAGGATCAGCTGCACCTGCCGCCGGTAGGCGCGCAGCCCTTTCCCCGTGGTCGGCAGGGGTTTCCCGGCGAACAGGACGCGCCCGGACCGCGGGCGTTGCAGGCCCAGGACGGCGCGGGCGAGGGTCGTCTTCCCCGAGCCGGACTGGCCGACGAGGGCGACGATCTCCCCGGCGCGCACGCTCAGGTCCACCCCGTCGACGGCGTCGACGGAGCCGAACCGCACCCGCAGGTCCTCGACCCGCAGCAGCTCCTCGCCCACCATGGCGGTCCCCGGTTCGGGTGATTTTCCGGAGGTGGCGGGGGCGTAGCGGTGGCGGGGGTCGCCGACGGTGGGGAACGCCGCGGCCAGCGCCCGGGTGTGCGGGTGGGCGGGGGCGGCGATGACCGCGCGGGCCGGTCCTTCCTCGACGATCTCCCCGTGGCGCATCACCGCGAGCCGTTCGCAGGTGGTGGCGAGCACGGACAGGTCGTGGCTGATCAGCAGCAGCCCGATGGCGCGCTCGGCGACCAGGCGGGTGAGCACGCCCAGGACCTGGGCCTGCACGACGACGTCGAGCGCGGTGGTCGGCTCGTCGGCGATGATCAGCTTCGGCTCGCAGGCCAGCGCCATGGCGATCATGACGCGCTGCTTCTGCCCGCCGGAGAGCTCGTGCGGGTAGGCGCCCGCGCGGTCCACCGGCAGCTCGACCTGCCGCAGCAGGGTCTCGACGCGGGCGCGGACCTGGGCGGGGCTGGTTTTGGGGGTGTGCAGGCGGATGGGCTCGGCGATCTGGTCACCGACGCGGTGCACGGGGTTGAGGGCGTGCATGGCGCCCTGGAACACCACCGACGCCCGCGCCCAGCGGACCGCGCGCAGCGTGCCCCACTTCATCGTGGCCACGTCCGCGCCGTCGAGCAGGATCTGCCCGTCGACCTGGGCGGCCGGGGGCAGCAGCCGCAGCACCGACAGCGCCAGGGTCGACTTGCCGCAGCCGGACTCCCCGGCCAGGCCGAGGGTCTGCCCGGCGTCGAGGGACAGGTCGACCCCGCGCACGGCGTGCTCCGCCGGGTAGCGCACGTGCAGGTCGCGCAGTTCGAGCAGGGTCATCTACGGCTCCCGCAGCCTGGGGTTGAGCACGGACTCCAGGGCGCGCCCGCACAGGGTGAACGCGAGCACCACCCCGGCGATGGCCAGCCCCGGCGGCACCAGGTACCACCAGGCGCCCGCGGTGACCGCGCCGCTGCCCGACGCCGCGCGCAGCATCGCCCCCCAGGACACCTCGGTGGGGTCGCCCAGCCCGAGGAACGACAGGGTGGACTCGGCGACGATGGCGGTGCCCACGGCCAGGGTGGTGTTGACGAACACCAGCGGCAGCACCCCGGGCAGCACGTGCCTGCCGATGACGTGCAGGTGCCCGCCGCCCAGGGCGCGGGAGCGCTCGATGTAGGGGCGGGCGGACACCGTCAGCGTCTGCGCGCGGACCAGCCGCGCCGCCGACGGCCAGGAGGTCAGGCCGATGGCGAGCACGATGGTGCCCACGCCGCGGTCCAGGACGGTGGACAGCGCGATCGCGAGCACCAGCGAGGGCAGCACGAGGAAGAAGTCGGTCACCCGCATCAGCGCCGCGGCTGCCAGGCCGCCGAAATGCCCGGCGACGAGCCCGACGACGGTGCCGATGGAGATCGACAGCAGCGTCGCGGACAGCCCGACCAGCAGCGACACCCGCGCCCCCCACAGGGTCAGCAGCAGCACCGAGCGCCCGTTCTCGTCGGTGCCCAGCCAGAACTGGCCGCTGGGCGGCTCCAGCCGCCCGCCGGTGGCCTTGGTGACCTCCAACCCCTGCGGGTCGGTGATCAGCGGCGCGAGGACCGCCAGCGCCACGATCAGGACCAGCGCGCCCAGCCCGACCAGGCCCGTCCGGTGCCGGGTGTACTCCCGCCAGGCGCTCACGAGGCACGCACCCGGGGGTCGAGGACCCGGTAGAGCAGGTCCGCGGCGAGGTTCATGACCACCACCGCGCCCGCCAGGACGATGAACGTGCCCTGCAGCAGCGGCAGGTCCGGCCCGCGCAGCGCCTCGTAGGTCAGCAGCCCCAGACCGGGCCAGGAGAACACCGTCTCCACGGTGATCGCCCCGGACACCACCAGCCCCAGGTGCAGGAACACCAGGGTGACGGTGGGCAGCAGCGCGTTGGGCACGGCGTGCCGTCGGCGGACCTGGTCGTCGCGCAGGCCCTTCGCGCGGGCGGTGAGCAGGTGGTCGGCGGTCATCTCCTCCACCAGCGAGGACCGCATGACCAGCTGGTACTGGGCGTAGACGACCGCGACCAGGGTGAGCACCGGCAGCACCATGTGGTGGGCGGTGTCCAGGGCCTGGGACAGGAAGTCCGGCGGGGTGTCGGGGTAGGTGATGCCGCCGGAGGGGAACAGCCCGCCGGTGGCCGAGAGCAGCAGCAGCCCCAGCCAGAACGTCGGCGCCGACCACAGGGTCAGCGCGATCCCGGTGGCGGCCTTGTCGAAGCGGCTGCCGCGCCGCCACGCCGACCGGGCGCCCAGCCACAGCCCCAGCGCCACCGCGAGGACCGTGCCGACGCCCACCAGCAGCAGCGTCGGGCCGATCCGCTCGCCGATCTTCTGGGTGACCGGCACGTTGAAGGTGTAGGACACGCCCAGGTCGCCGCGCAGGAGACCGCCGAGGTAGCGCAGGAACTGCTCGGGCAGCGGCCGGTCCAGGCCCAGGCGCGCCTGCAGTTCGGCGATCTGCTCGGCGCTGACCGGGCGGCCCCTGGTCATGGTCTGCACCGGGTCGCCGGGCAGCGCCCGGAACAGCAGGAAACCCAGCACCACGATCATGGCCACGCTCAGCAGCGCCCCGCCGACCTTGTTCAGCGCGTACCGGGCGGCCCCGCCGCCGCGCCGCGCCCGCGCGGGCGGCGGCTCCCCGGTCGGGGCCAGGACGTCAGACACCGGCCCTCACTCGCGCTCGTCGGCGGTGGACCGGCGGCGCCGGGCGAGCACCAGCGCCCCGGCGGCGGCCAGGACCAGCGCCCCGCCCACCACGCCGAGCACCACCCCCGTCGAGCGGCCCGCGCCGGTGGCCATCGCCACCGGGGTGGCGCTGTAGTACCCCCAGTACGACTGCTGGTTCATGATCACCCCGCCCGGGTCGGGCGAGACCTGGAACGGCGCGAACCGGTCCTTGCGGTAGGCCTCCAGCACGTTGTCGTAGCCCAGGATCACCATCGGCGCCTGCTCGTGCAGCACCCGCTGCATCCGCTTCACCAACTCGACCCGCTTGGCCCGGTCGAACTCCTGCGACTGCTGGGCGTAGAGCGCGTCGTAGACCGGGTCGCACAGGAAGCTGTCCGGCGTCGCGCCCTTGCCCTGGGCGTCTGGCCGCGCCGAACACGTCTGCAGCCGCAGGATGTAGTCCGGGTCCGGGTTGCCGTTCCACCCGCTGTAAGCCAGGTCGAACGTGCCCGCTGTGGTGGCCTCGTTGACCTTGGTGTCGGAGACCATCCGCACCTCGACCGCGATGCCCACCTCCCGCAGCCACTCCTTGACGAACGGCGCGGACTGCTCGTCGAAGTTCGTGCCCGCGTGACCCATCAGCCGAAACGCCAGCGGCCGCCCGCTGACCGGGTCCACCCGCACCCCGTCGCCGCCGCGCGCGTACCCGGCCGCGTCCAGCGCCGCGTTCGCCTTCCCCAGGTCGAACGGGCGCGCGAGCTCCGGCGGCGGCGACCAGTGGAACTCGGCGAACAGCGGCGGCACATACCCGCTGCCCGGCTCGGCGTACCCGCCCCACACCTTCTCCACCAGCGTCCGGGTGTCGACGGCCTGCGCGATCGCCCGCCGCAGCCTCGGGTCCCGCAGCGCGGGATGCCCGTCGCCGATCGGCGCCCCGGTGTCGTCGGCCGCGCCCGAGTTCATGATCAGCTCGTTGAACCGCTTGCCCTTGGCGTTGTTGCGCTCGACCGCGGGCTCACCGGCCAACCGGTCGAACTGCGCCGGGGTGAGCCGGTTGACCAGGTCCACCTCGCCGCTGAGCAGCGCCTGCACCGCGGCGTCGGAGTTCTTGTAGTACACGAAGTCCAGGTGGTCGATCTTCGGCGCGCCCCGCCAGTAGCTCTTGTTCGCCGTGAGCCGGGTGTACTGGCTCTCCTTGAACTCGGTGATCACGAACGGGCCGCTCGCGACCATCGGCAGCGCGGGCGGCGCGCCCACATCGGCGACCTTCGACCACACGTGCTCCGGCACGATCGGGATGTCCAGCGCCGTCATCGTCGCCTGCGGGGTCTTCGTCTTGACCACCAGCGTGCGATCGTCGACCGCGCTGACCGACTCCCACGACGCCACATAGTTCCCGTTGGCCGTGCGCGCCACCCCGTCGCGCAGCATCAGGTCGAAGGTGAACGCCGCGTCCCGGGCGGTGATCGGCGCCCCGTCGCTCCACCGCGCGCCAGCGCGGATCGTGAACGTCCAGGTGAGCTTGTCCGCCGAGGGCTCCCACCGCTCCGCCAACCCCGGCTCCGGGGCCAGGTCGTCCGCGCTCGCCGTGGTCAGCTGCTCGAAGTTCGCCCGCAGGATGTCAGTCCCCGTTCGGGTGATCGACAGGAACGGGTTGAGCGAATCCACCTCCTGGCTGACCGCCACCCGCAACGTGCTCCCCGACCGCGCCGCCGCCGGGGCCGCCGGGGCGCCCGCGGCCATGCCCGCCGACAGGGCCACCACCACGGCCACGCCGCCCAACCCCCATCGCCGCACCCGCACCGCGATCACCCCTTCCCCACGTGGTGGCAAGAAGTAACCACCCGGCCACGGCCGAAGTCAACGAATGACGGCCAGAAGTACCGTGTGGGCGGTGCGCATCCTCATCTCCGCCGACATGGAAGGCGCCACCGGCGTCACCTGCACCGCCGACGTCGTCCCCGGAACCGAGCAATGGCAACGCTTCCGCCGCCTGCTCACCGGCGACGTCAACGCCTGCGCCACCGGCCTGCTCTCCGCGGGAGCCACCGACGTGCTGGTCAACGAGGCCCACTCCGCCCAGCGCAACATCCTCATCGAAGACCTCGACCCCCGCGCCCGCCTGCTCACCGGCAGGCACAAACCCCTGTCCATGATGCAGGGAATCGACACCCGCGTGGATGGCGTCGTCTTCCTCGGGTACCACACCGGTGCGGGCGCCGACGGCGTCCTGGCCCACACGTACCTGGAGAACGCGATCACCGAGGTCCGACTCGACGGCGTCCCCGCCAGCGAGGGCAGGCTCAACGCCGCCCTCGCCGCCGAACACGGCGTCCCCGTCATCATGGTCACCGGCGACGACCTCACCTGCGCAGAAGCAGCAGGCTACGCCCCCCGCGCGGCCACCGCCGCCGTCAAGGAATGCGTCAGCCGCTACGCCGCGATCTGCGCCCCACCCCAGACCACCGCCGACCTCATCCGGACCGCCGCCGCGCGGGCCATGGCCACCGCCGGACGCGGCCACGGCGACGCCGCCGCGCACGTGATCGAAGTCGACTTCGACGCCACTCATCTTGCGCACGCGGCCGCTGTCGTGCCCACTGTTGACCTGAGCGCCACCCGCACCGTGCGGTTCACCGCCGAATCCATGACCGAGGCGATGAAGGCGTTCAAGGTGGTGACCGCCATCGCGGCGGCCGCCATGGACGGAATCTACGGCTGAGGAGGACCATGACCGAGGCGGTCGAGGACCTGTGCGCCCGCTTGATCCGGTTCGACACCACGAACCGAGGCCACGGGCAGGGCAACGGCGAACGGGACGCGGCCGAGTTCGTCGCCGACCGGCTCACCGACGCGGGCCTCAAACCCACCCTGCTGGAACGCGCCCCCCGCCGCGGCAACGTCGTGGTCCGGGTCTCCGGCGCCGACCCGGACCTGCCCGCCCTGCTGGTCCAGATGCACCTCGACGTCGTCCCGGCCGACCCGGCCGAGTGGACCGTGCCGCCCTTCGCCGGGGAAATCCGCGACGGCTACGTCTGGGGCCGCGGCGCGGTCGACATGAAGGACATGTGCGCCACCGTCCTCACCGTCCTCGCCCGCTGGTCGGCCGAACGCCGCGTCCCCCGCCGCGACATCGTCGTCGCCTTCGTCGCCGACGAGGAAGACGCGGGCGAATACGGCGCCCACTGGCTCGTCGACCACCACGCCGACCTCTTCGACGGCTGCGCCGCCGCCATCAGCGAATCCGGCGCCTACACCATGCCCGTGCGCCGCGCCGACGGCACGCTCGTCCCGCTCTACCCGATCGGCACCGCCGAACGCGGCACCGCGCACCTGCTGCTCACCGCCACCGGCCGCGCCGGGCACGGCTCCCGCCGCAACGACGACAACGCCGTGGTCAAACTGGTCGACGCGCTGCACCGACTCGCCGCCCACCCCTGGCCCGTCGTGCTCACCCCCACCGTCCGCGCCTTCCTCGAACGCACCGGAGCCGCCCTCGGCGTCGAGGTCGACCTGGCCACCGACGCGGGCGTCGACGCCACCATCGCCCGCTTCGGCCTCGCCGCGAAACTGGTCGAGAACGTCGTGCGCAACAGCACCCGCCCCACCGTGCTCTCCGCGGGCTACAAGGTCAACGTCGTCCCCAGCGTCGCCCAAGCCCAGATCGACACCCGCGTCCTGCCCGGCACAGAAGACGACCTGCTCGCCGAAGTCGACCGGCTCCTGGGCCCCGGCATCCGCCGCGAGTTCATCACCAACCAGCCCCCCGTGCAGGCCCGCGTCGACTCCCCCTGGTTCGACGCGATGGCCGCCGCGCTGCGCTCCCAGGACCCCGACGCCGTCGTCGTCCCCTACTGCATGGGCGGCGGCACCGACGCCAAAGCCTTCTCCCGCCTGGGCATCGAGTGCTTCGGCTTCGCGCCCCTGCTGCTGCCGGAAGGGTTCGACTACCGCGCCATGGCCCACGGCGTCGACGAACGCGTCCCCGTCGCGGGCCTGCGCTTCGGCGTCGAGGTCCTCGACCGGTTCCTGTCCGACTGCTGACCGCCTGCCGCCAGCCAAGATCGCCGCACTAGGCCCTGTCTCGAAGTACCGGCACACGCCAGCCGCGCCGGGTGCGGCCCCTGACGGCACGGCCACGACACCCAAGTACGACACCGGTACGAGCGGCGCCGGCGGCCGCACCGCCAGGAACCACCCCGATCACGACTGACACGCACCGGCACTTCGAGACAGGGCCTAAGATGACGGCGCTGTCATCGACGGGGGAAGCAGCGTGCCCGGAGCCGACCACTACGACGTCCTCGGTGTGTCCCAGGACGCCACGGCCGAGCAGATCAAGGCCGCGTACCGCAGACAGGCCCGCGGCGCGCACCCCGACCTGGGCGGCGACGTCGACCGGTTCCACCGCGTCCACCATGCCTACGAGACCCTGATGGACCCCGCCGCCCGCGCCGACCACGACCGGGCCCGCGCGGCGCGGCTCCCCACCCCCGAACCCACCCGCCCACCGGCCCCGCTGCCCCAGTGGATCTCCGGCCCGTGCTGGCTTTGCGTCAAACGCGCGGGCCAGCCCCTGCTGCGCATCACCCTCGAACACACCGCCAACCAGCCCAGGACCGTCGACATCCCCTGCTGCGACTCCTGCTGGTCGCGCTACATCATCTTCGGCACCACCGGCCTGGCCACCGCGGGCGCCGCCACCGCGGGCGCTGCACTGCTCATCGCGATCATGCTCGTCGACGGGCTCGCCCCACTCGACCCCGGCGGCCTCGCCGTCTTCGCCGCCTGCTGCGCCCTGCTGCTCGCCTGCGCAGCGGCGGTCGTGCGCGGAATGCGCCGCCGCACCACCGCCGCCCGCCTGGAGACCGCGGCCAGAGTCCACAACCGCATCGCCTGCTATCCGCCGATCTCCACCCTGCTCAAACTCGGCTACCGCATGGACCGCTAAGCCATGTTCCCGGTCGGCGCCCAGTTGCCGTGGAACCCGTTGGGCACCCGGGTCGGAAGGTGCACCGCGGCCACCGTCGCCAAGGTCTCCGCGTCCAACAGCACCAGATCACTGCGGTCGGCCGCCGCGTCGTGGACGTACCCCATCAGCACACCGTCGTCCTCAGCGGCGTCGGCACTGTTCGGGTGGAACACGAACTCCCCGATCGAGCGGCCCCGGCCGAACTCCCGCGCCACCGCAGAACCCGTGCCGTGGTCGTGCTTGAGCAGCGTCCCGGCCAGACCGTCCGCGCCGAACGCGACGCTGTAGCCGAAGCGGTGCCGCCTGCCCACCACCCGCTCGTCCACCCGGGGGAACTCCTGCGGGCGATCGTCCACCCGCGACGACGACACCGCCCCCGCGGCCAGATCCACCACCCACCGCTCCACCGTGGGCAGCCCCTCGGCCGGTCCCGCGATGTTCGTGTCGAACGTCTTCGGGTGCCGCACCACGTCCAGGACCACCCGGTCGCCGTCGTCGTAGGCGTTGAACGGGTGGTAGACGTAGCACGGCTCGATCTCGAACCAGCGCACGTCGGCCGAGCCGCCCGAGCGCGGCATCACCCCCACCCGCGCCGGATACCCCGGATTCCACCGGTAGGGCAGCGGCCCGTTCGGCCGCAGCGGCGTCCCCATCGCCGCCGCGATCGGGTCCGGCACCCGCACCCGCCCGATCACCGCCGAGAGCACCAACCGCGCCGCCGGGCGCACCGCCGCGGGCACCTCCGGCCCCACCGCCAGCCGAGGATCGAAGGTCACCGGCAGGTCGTAGAACACGACGTGCTTCTCGGTCAGCGAAAAGTTGTGCATCATCGGGCTGCCGCCGACCTCGATGTCCACCTGGCGCCGCAGCCGACCGTCCGCCCCGATCACGGTGTACCGCACCTTGTCGCCCCACCCGAAGAAGTACGACACCGCGTGCAACTCCCCGGAAACCGGGTCCCGCAGCGGATGCGCGGTGTAGCCGCCGCGCAGAGTCCCATCGAAATCGCACGCCCGCAGCGTGTCCAGCTCGTCGGACAACTCGTAGCCGGACACCCCGGCCTCGATGAGCGCGAGCGTGCGGCCCGCGTGCGCGAGCACGTTCGTGTTGGCTCCCAGCGTGTCCAGCGTCCCCGGCGCCCCCTTCGGGCCGCCCAGGGCGGGTGTGCGCACCCACCGGCTGCGGTACCACTCGGCGTTGCCGTCGCGCAGGCGGACACCGTGGACCATGCCGTCGCCCATGAACCAGTTGTAGGTGTCCGGGTCGACCTCCGCGACCGGGTTCGGCCCGATCTTGAGGTACCGGCCGTCGAGGTGCTCGGGGATCGCCCCGGTCACCGACAACCCGGTGAGCGTGCTCTCCTCCCGCACCGGCCGGTAGTTGCCTTCCAGGTAGCTGTTCCCCACGGGACCTCCCCAATCGCATAACGCGGTTATGGCGACAGGTATAACGTGGTTATGCCAGAATGGCAAGCATGGACATCCGGGACCGCCTCGTCGCCGCCGCCATCGACCTGCTCGCCACCGGCGGCCCCGACGCCGTGCAGACCCGCAAACTCGCCGCCGAGATCGGCACATCCACCATGGCCGTCTACACCAACTTCGGCGGCATGGCAGGCCTGGTCCAGGCCATCGTCGCCGAGGGATTCACCCGCCTCGGCCACACCCTGGCCACCGTCGAGCGAACCGACGACCCGATGGCCGACCTGGTCGCGCTCGGCGGCGCCTACCGCGACCACGCCATCACCAACCCCGAGCTATACCGGGTGATGTTCGGCGTCACCGCCATCAACGGCCACCGCGCCGCCCTCGGCGACCCCACCGCCGCCACCGAAACCGAATCCCCGGAGCCCCACGACCCGCACGCGGGCGAAGCCCCCGACGCTCCGGACGACACGGCCGCGGCCGCCCTGGCCACCTTCGACGTCCTCGCCGAGTTCGTCGCCGCCGTCATCGACCGCGGCCTCGTCCGCCCCGACGACCCCCGCGCCCTCGCCGCCCAACTCTGGAGCGCCACCCACGGCTTCGTCCTGCTGGAAATCGCGGGCTTTCACGGCGCCGACGGCGCGGAACGCGTCCTGCGCCCGATGATCGCCAACCTGCTCGCGGGCGCAGCCGCCCGACCCGACTAGGTCCTAACCTGCGTGCCTGCTCAAAAACTCGTGCGCCCGCTCCGCGTCGAGCAACGGCGGCCCGAACCGACGCGGATGCGTCGCCCCGATCAGCAACGCCGACCGCACCTGCCCGCCACACGCCTTCGGGAACAACGACCACAGCAACGCCGCCGCGCCCGCCACCACCGCGGCGGCGATCCCGTTCCCGGTCGCCGCCCCATGCGGACCCGGCACATCCTCCCCCGGAGCCAACAGCCCACGCGGCTCCACATCCGGGTCCAGATCCACGAACCAACTCACCCGACCCGACGCCGTGCATGACAACACCGGCAACACCCACGGATGCCGAGTCAGCACACTCGACGCCGCACCCGCCGCCGCCACAACCGGCACCCCGCGCACCGCCGCCTCGTCCAGCACCTCGTGCAGCACCCGGTTCTCCCGCGTCGTCCCGTCCACCAACGGCACGCTCACCAACAACACCCGCGCCGACCCCGCGACATCCAGCACCCCGGCCAACTCCGCGGGCCCACACCCCTGCGCCACCGAACGGGTGACCACCGGTGACAGCGGGCAGATCGATAACGCCGAAAACCCGGTCACCGCGGCCAGAAACGGTGTGTCCTCGGCACTCGCGACCACCTCGACGGACACCGGCCCCGCACCGGCGCCCCGCCGCATCACCGGGGTCAACCGGACCAGGTCCAACAGCGGCGAGCGCGCCCGATGTCGAAGATCGGCACTGGAGATCACCGCCCGAACCACCTCTCCCACGCTCGACACCGGAGTACGGCCCAGCCGGTCCAGCGCGAACTGTAGTGGTGCGACGGCGTTCTGTGATCACTCCAACTGAGTGATGCTCAGGCCTGCGCGATGCGCACACTGTCACCGGAGAACGAGCGCACCGCGGCCACGATCTCGTCCCGGTCGCGGGTGAACAGCCGGGTGTCCACCGGCAGCCCCGGCCCCGACGCCACCGGCCACGCGTCCCGCCGGTGCAGCCCCTCCACCCCCGGCGTGCTCGGCGTGATGCTCGGCCGCACCCGCACATACAGCGTCGGCCCGTCGACCACGACCGACCGCAGCGCGTCCCACGGCAGGAAAGCCGGACCCTGCCCCGTCGGCAACCGCATCCCCGTCACATCCACCGTGAACGGCGACGCCCGCCGCTTCCGCCGCGCCACGTACGCGCCCACTTTCGCCGCCACCACCGCCAGCGCCGCGACCACCACGACCAAGCCGAGCAACCGATCGACCCACCCGGCCAACAACAGCACCACACCGGTCAACGCCACCGCGCCCCCGCCAACGACCCACGGCACCAGCGGTCGCCGCCAGGCCTCCTGGTCCACCTCGGCGATGAACAGCTCCCCGACCCCCGGCGCCATCGTGCTCCCTCCACTGTCGACAGGAAGGCAAACCCTACTTGACCTGCCGCTACACCAGGCCGAGAACGCGCAATCCCCATGCGCGGCACCGACAACGGCGACGTCGAGGCCCGCCGATCGCACGGACTAGCGCCGAGACAGGCAGTCACAGGTCGCGCTGCGAACCATTCCGAATCGACCACGAGAACCTCGACGCGACCGGCTCCCGGCACGGGGGTGGTGTACCTGTATCGCAACAGCGCCAACGGCCAGAACTGCGTGTTCACCGAGAAGGCCGTCGCCGTGGGAACCGCGACCCGCACCTCCGCCCACCTCTGCCGCGCCAGCAAGCCCAGCCCCTGGGCCTCAGTGCGTCTTTTGTGGGTCAGTAGGTGGTGTTTCTCAATGGAACCACGGTTGACTCTTACCCTTCTTATTATCTTGATACAAGATAGGCAAATTGACATGTCGGTAGTGGATCTGAAGAGGAAGCCCGGGAAGAGTGGCCCCTGGTCGGGTTCGCGGGCAGGGGCGGTAGTTCGTCAGGCGGAATCGGACCCGGTTTCGCCGTAACCTGGTTCGATGGACGTCTTCCGCACGTCGTTTGAAGCGGCCGACCCGGTGCCCGCCTGGACGGACACGCCGGACCAGGGCGGTGCGGCGGACGGGGTGCGGCTGCGGACGTGGGTCGGCTCTGGGCCCGCGGTTGCCCCCGCGGCGAAGACTCGGGTCGGGTTCACCGGCGTCCGCGCGCTGCGCTACGAGGGCGAGCACACCGCGCCGGGTGAGGCGCGGGTGACGAACCGGCTGTTCACGTCCGATCTGCGGGTCGACGCCGACACCGAGCTGTCCTATGTCGTCTTCCCGGAGCTGGGAGATCTGCGGTATCCGGCGACGTTCGTCGCGGTGGATCTCGCGTTCGACGACGGGACTCGCCTATCGGACTTGGCGGCGACCGACCACCTCGGGTTTCCGTTCACCGCGCGCGGCCAAGGGGAGTCGCGGGCGCTGTTCCCCGACCAGTGGAACCAGCGGGTCGTGCGGCTCGGACCCGTGGCCGAGGGACGGACCGTCGCCCGAATCCTGCTGACCTACGACTCGCCGCACGGGCCTGCGGAGTTCTCCGGCTGGCTGGACGACCTGGTCATCGGCCCGCCGCCCGCCCGGCCCGCCGATCCGGTCGACCGGGTGGTGACGACGCGGGGCACGCATTCCAGCGGGAAGTTCTCGCGGGGCAACACCGTGCCCGCGACGGCCGTGCCGCACGGGTTCAACTTCTGGATTCCGGTGACCAACGCGGCCGTGACCAACTGGTCCTACGAGTACCACCGGGGCAACACCGCGGTGAACCGGCCCGCGTTGCAGGCCATCGGGCTCAGCCACATGCCGAGCCCGTGGATGGGCGACCGGCACACCTTCCACCTCATGCCCACGACGGGGACGAGCCTGGGCAGGCGGGCCCGCGCGCTCACCTTCGACCACGCGAACGAGACCGCGCTCCCGCACCACTACGTGGTGCGCTTCGACAACGGGGTGCGCGCCGAGGTCGCCCCGGCCGACCACGCCGCCGTGCTGCGGTTCGCCTTTCCGCCGGGCCCGGCGAACCTGGTGCTGGACAACGTGAACCGGCAGGGCGCCGTGCGGGTCGACGGGAACGTGGTCACCGGGCACACCGATGTCCGAAGTGGACTATCTGTCGGCGCGGGGCGGATGCACGTCCACGCCACGGTGGACCGGGAGATCACCGAGGTCACCCGGCGGTTCGGCCGCAAACGCGCCCTGCTCCTGCGGTTCGAGCCCGAAGCGGAGGGGACCGTGGTGACCGTGCGGATCGCGACGTCGCTGATCAGCCCGGATCAGGCCCGGCGCAATCTCGGCGAGGTCGAGGGATTGTCGTTCGACCAGGTGCGCGAGCGAGCCCGCGTGGCGTGGGCGGAGGTGTTGGGGCGCATCGAGGTCGACGGCGCCACCGACGACCAGCTCACCACCCTCTACTCGTGCCTGTACCGATTGTTCCTGTATCCCAATTCCGGGTACGAGGACACCGACACCGGTCCCCGCTACGCCAGCCCGGTCGACCCGCCAGCGGTCAAGGCCGGGAAAATCTTTGTCAACAACGGCTTCTGGGATACGTATAGAACCTGCTGGCCCGCCTACGCCCTGCTCTCCCCCACCCGCTGCGCCGAGCTGATCGACGGATTCGTGCAGCAATATCGCGACGGCGGGTGGATCGCGCGCTGGTCCTCACCCGGTTACGCCAACCTGATGACCGGCACGAGTTCCGACGTCGCGTTCGCCGACGCCCACGCCAAGGGCGTGCCGGTCCCCCGCGACGCCTACGACGCCGCGCTGCGCAACGCCACGGTCGTCCCGCCGAACGAGTCGGTCGGGCGCAAGGGCCTCGACCGGTCGATTTTCCTGCACCACACCCCGACCAGCGTGCACGAGGGCATGTCCTGGGCGATGGAGGGCTGCGTCAACGACTTCGGCATCGCCACCATGGCCGCCGCGCTCGGCGACGAGGACAACCACGCGTACTTCCTGGACCGCGCCCGCCACTACGCGCACCACTTCGACCCGTCGGTCGGCTTCTTCCAGGGCCGCGACGGCGGGTGGCGCTGGTCCCCCGCCGACTACGACCCGCGGGTCTGGGGCTACGACTGCACCGAGACCAACGGCTGGACGGCCGCGTTCGCCGTCCCGCACGACCCGATGGGCCTGGCCGCCCTGCACGGCGGGCCGGACGCGCTGGCCGACAAGCTGGACGAGTACTTCGCCACGCCCGAGACCGCCCGGTATCCCGGCTCGTACCGCACCGTGATCCACGAGATGACCGAGGCTCGCGACGTCCGGATGGGCCAGTACGGGCACAGCAACCAGCCCGCCCACCACATCGCCTACCTCTACACCCACCTCGGCAGGCCGTGGCGCACCCAGGAGAAGGTCCGCGACGTGCTGGCCAGGCTCTACCAGGGCAGCGCGATCGGCCAGGGGTACTGCGGCGACGAGGACAACGGAGAGATGTCGGCCTGGTTCGTCTTCAGCGCCCTTGGCCTCTACCCGCTGCGCGTCGGCAGCCCCTCCTACGCCATCGGCTCTCCCCTGTTTCCCCGCGCCACCGTGCACCTGGAGAACGGGCGCGACCTGGTGGTGACGGCCAACGGCACCGGCGTCTACGTGCAGAGCCTGCTGGTCGACGGCGAGCCGCACGAGCGCGCCTGGATCGACCACGACGTGGTCGCGGCGGGAGCCCGCCTGGAGTTCACCCTGGGACCCGAGCCGTCGACGTGGGGCTGCGGGCACCTGCCGCCCGCGCTGGGCGACGGCCCGCCGCTGCGGGACATCACCGCCGGATCGCGCGGTCCGCTGTTCGACGACACCGCCGCTACCGAAACCGTGGTGAGCGCCCCCGTCGAGGTCGTGACGGACCCCGCCGAGGTGCTGATCTACACGCTGACCTCCGCCGCGACCGGGCCGGACCCCGCGGGGTGGACGCTGGACGGCTCGACGGACGGCCGCACCTGGCAGGTGCTCGACACCCGCGTCGGGCAGGAGTTCCGGTGGCGCAGGCAGACCCGCCCGTTCAAGGTCGCCGCGCCGGGCCGATACCGCCACCACCGTTTGGTCTTCGACGGCTCCCCACGGCTGGCCCAGGTGCAGCTTCTCGCGCGCTGAGTCAGCGCCCGGTCGAGCCGCCGACGGTCGCCTCGCCCGCCCGCTCCAGGTCCTCGTCCGGCTTGGGCTCCGGGGGGACGACGCCGCTCAGCTGGCCGCCGTTGTCGTTCATCCGCAGCACGAACGGCCGGGTCTCGGTGTAGCGGACGACGCTGACCGACGCCGGGTCGACCACGATTCGCTGGAAGGCGTCCAGGTGCTGGCCCAGGGCGTCGGCCAGCAGTGCCTTGATGACGTCGCCGTGGCTGCACAGCAGCCACACGGCCCGGTCGCCGAACTCGGCGGTCACCCGGGCGTCGTGGGCGCGCACCGCGGCCACCGCGCGGGCCTGCACGGCGGCCAGGCCCTCGCCGTCGGGGAAGACCGCCGCGGACGGGTGCTGCTGCACGACCTTCCACAGCGGCTCGCCGAGCAGGTCCTTGATCGCCTTGCCGGTCCAGGAGCCGTAGTCGACCTCGGCCAGCGCTTCCTCGGTCACCGGGGTGAGCGCGCGGGCCTCGGCGAGCGGCGCCACCGTCTGCGCGCAGCGCAGCAGCGGGGACGTCACGATCGCGTGCAGTGAGACGTCGGCGAGCCGGTCCACGAGTCCGGCCGCCTGTGCGCGGCCGGACTCGTCCAGGTGCACGCCCTCGCTGCGGCCCGCGAGCACGCCGGAGTTGTTGGCGGTGGAGCGGGCATGCCGAAGCAGTACGACTGTGGCCACTCCCCGAGCTTAGGGCGTGTCCGGTGGATCACGACACGCCCCAGGCGATCAGGTCGGGGAGACGACGCCGGTGGCCAGCAGCCCGCACAGCAGCGCGCCGAGGGCGATGCGGTACCAGACGAAGACCATGAAGCTGTGCTTGGAGATGTACCTGAGCAGCCAGGCCACGCACGCGTAGCCGACGACGAACGACACGGCCGTCGCCACGATGGTCTGCGGGATGCTCGCCTGCAGTCCGGGACCGCTGCGGTCGAGGACGTCGGGGATGCTGAAGATGCCCGCGCCGAAGACCGCCGGGATGGCCAGCAGGAACGAGTACCGGGCGGCGGCGGCGCGGTCGAGGCCGAGGAACAGGCCCGCGGTGAGCGTGCCGCCGGAGCGCGACACCCCGGGGATGAGCGCCATGGCCTGCGCCAAGCCCATCAGGACGCTGTCCTTCATGGTCAGCTTGTCCCGGTTCTGCTTGGCCGATTCGTCGGCGATGGCGAGGAACACCGCGAACACCATCAGCACGAACGCGGTGATCCACAGGTTGCGCAGGCCGGAGCGGATCTCGTCTTTGAACAGCACGCCGAGCACGCTGATCGGGACCGAGCCGATGATCACGTACCAGGCGAGCCGGTAGTCCGGGTCGCGCCGGGCCTCGGCGCTGCCCAGGCCGCGGAACCAGGCCAGCAGCAGCCGCCAGATGTCCTTGGCGAAGTAGATGACCACCGCGGCCTCGGTGCCGAGCTGGATGACGGCGGTGAACGAGGCGCCCGCGTCGGCGCCGAACCAGAGTTCGGAGACGACGCGGATGTGCGCGGAGGACGAGACTGGGAGGAACTCGGTCAATCCCTGGACGATGCCGAGGATTATGGCTTGAAACCAGGTCAACTACCGACTCCCGCGAGATCCAGAGCTTCCACGGCGACGCGCAGGGCCGCCTTGCTTTGCTCAAGATCTTGCAGGATCGGTGAAACGGTCAGCGTGGTGACCCCTGACTCGGCCAGGGCCTGCATCTTCTCGGCGATGCGCTCCTTGGGGCCGAGAAGCCCGGTCGAGTCGAGGAAGCCCAGCGGCACCGCGGCGGCGGCGCCCGCGTAGTCCTTGGCGAGGTAGCGGTTCTGGGTCTCGGCCGCCTCGGCCTCGTAGCCCATCCGGCAGGCGAGGTTGTTGTAGAAGTTCTGCTCGCGGCTGCCCATGCCGCCCACGTAGAGTGCGGCGTAGGGGCGCACGGTGTCGGCGGCGGTCTTCCAGTCGTCGCCGACGACGATGGGGGTGGTGGGGACGACGTCGAAGCCGTCGAGGGTCTTGCCAGCCTTGGCGCGGCCCCGGGCGATCAGCTCCAGGGACTCCTTGCCGTGCTCGGGCGAGTAGAAGATGGCCAGCCAGCCGTCGGCGATCTCGCCGGTCAGCTCCAGGTTCTTCGGGCCGATCGAGGCGAGGTAGATGGGGATCTGCTCGCGCACCGGGTGCACGGTCAGCTTGAGCGGCTTGCCGGGGCCGTCGGGGAGCGGCTGCGTGAAGTGTTTGCCCTGGTAGCTCACCCGTTCGCGGCGCAGCGCCTGGCGGACGATGTCGACGTACTCGCGGGTGCGGCCGAGCGGCTTGTCGAACTTGACCCCGTACCAGCCCTCGGACACCTGCGGGCCGGACACGCCGAGGCCCAGGCGGAACCGGCCGCCGGAGAGGGTGTCGAGGGTCGCGGCGGTCATCGCGGTCATGGTGGGGCGGCGCGCGGGGATCTGCAGGATGGCGCTGCCGATGTCGATGCGCTCGGTGTGCGCCGCGACCCAGGCCAGGACCGTGGGCGCGTCGGAGCCGTATGCCTCGGCGACCCAGGCCACCGAGTAGCCGAGTCGGTCCGCCTCCTTGGCCAGCTCAAGGTTCGCGGCGTCGTTCCCGGCGCCCCAGTAGCCCATGTTCAGTCCCAGTCGCACGGACCGACACTACCCATGGGTAACGCCGTTCCACCAGTCGTCCGGAGTGGCGCGTCCGGTGCCCGGGGTCGGCCGCCTAGGCTCCGTGCTCGTGGAGCAACGACACCTCGGGCGCAGTGGGCTGCGGGTGTCCCGGATGGCGCTGGGCACGTTGACCTGGGGCGGGGACACCGACGCCGGTGAGGCGGCGAGCCAGTTGGCGGCCTTCGTTGAGGCGGGCGGCACGCTCGTGGACACTGCGGACATCTACGCCGACGGCGAAAGCGAACGCGTGCTGGGCGCGCTGCTCGACGATCTCGTCCCGCGCGAGCAGGTCGTGCTCGCCACCAAGGCCGTCGCCCGCCGCCACGACGGGCCCTTCGGCGGCGGGGCGTCGCGCGGCGCGCTGCTCACGGCCCTGGAGGCGTCGCTGACCAGGCTCGACACCGACCACATCGACCTGTGGCAGCTGCACGCGTGGGACGAGTCTGTGCCGCTGGATGAGACGCTGTCCGCGGTCGACGCCGCGGTGCGCAGCGGCAAGGTCCGCTACGCGGGCATCTCGAACTACTCCGGTTGGCAGACCGCGACGGCCGCGACCCGGCAGGCGTGTGTCGCGGGCGGCGCGCCGCTGGTCAGCACGCAGGTCGAGTACTCGCTGCTGGAGCGGGGCGTGGAGCGGGAGGTGATCCCGGCGTGCGCGCACCACGGGATCGGTGTGCTGCCGTGGGCGCCGCTGGGGCGCGGTGTGCTCACCGGGAAGTACCGCACGAGCACCCCGGCCGACTCGCGCGGGGCCTCGGCGCGGTTCGCGCCGTATGTCGAGCAGCACCGCACGGAGCGGGCGGCGCGGATCGTGCAGGCGGTGGTGACGGCTGCGGACGGGCTGGGGACCTCGCCGCTGGCGGTGGCGCTGGCCTGGGTGCGGGATCGGCCGGGTGTGGTGGCCCCGGTCGTCGGGGCGCGGGACACCGCTCAGTTGCGCGGGTCGCTGGCGGCGGAGGAGCTGACCCTGCCCGCGGCGATCCGGGCGGCGCTGGACGACGTGAGCGGGATCGAGTTCGGGTATCCGGAACAGGGTGTGAAATCCCGGTTTGGTTAGCCTATGCTCAGCCGGTTCCTGACCGTCTGACGCCGAGGTTGACGCCGTGCCCGCTCCCAGCGCCCCGCAGCGCGTCGGAGTCCCGTTAGCCGAGGCGCTGGCCGGGTTCGGTGACCGGCCTGCGCTGATCGGCCGCGACACCGTTACTTCCCATGAGATTCAGACTACCTACCGTGAGCTGGCGGCGCGGGTAGCCGAGACCGCGGAACGGTTGGGCACGACCCGCCGTCTGGTGCTGGTGGCGGCAGGCAACGCGGTGGAGCCGATCGTGGCCTACCTGGCCGCGCTGCGGGCGGGCCACCCGGTGCTGCTCGCGGCGCCCGACCGCGTCGACGCGCTGGTCGAGGCCTACGACCCGGACGTCGTCGTCCGGGATGACCTGCGGGAACGCCGGGCGGGCAGCGCGCACGACCTGCATCCGGACTTGGCGTTGCTGCTGTCGACCTCGGGGTCGACCGGCTCGCCCAAGCTGGTCCGGCTCTCGGCCGCCAATGTGCAGGCCAACGCCGAGGCCATCGCCACCTACCTCGACATCCGCGACACTGACCGCGCGGCGACAACGCTGCCGATGCACTACTGCTACGGGCTGTCCGTGCTTAACAGCAACCTCTTACGCGGCGCCGCCGTGCTGCTGGACGACCGGTCGGTGGTGGACCCCGGGTTCTGGGCGGACTTCCGGGCGCGCGGCGGCACCAGCGTGCACGGCGTGCCGCACACCTTCGACCTGCTCGACCGGGCCGGTTTCGGCGACCTCGACTTACCCAGCCTGCGGTATGTCACCCAGGCGGGTGGGCGGCTCGCCCCGGAGCGGGTGCGGCACTACGCGCGGCTGGCCGAGCGCGGCGGCTGGCGGTTCTACGTGATGTACGGGCAGACCGAGGCGACCGCGCGGATGGCGTACCTGCCGTCTGAGCTCGCGGCGGCGCGGCCCGAGGCGATCGGGGTGCCCATTCCGGGGGGTTCGTTCGAAATCCGGCCGTCGGGGGAACTGGTTTACCGCGGGCCGAATGTCATGCTCGGCTACGCGCGCACACCCGCCGACCTCGCGCTGGGCGCCACGCTCGACGCGCTGCCCACCGGCGACCTGGCCCGGCGCGCCGACGACGGGCTCTACGAGGTGATCGGGCGGGCCAGCCGGTTCGTCAAGCCGTTCGGCCTGCGGGTCGACCTCGACGAGGTGGAGCGCGTGCTCGCCGCGGCCGGGTTCCGCGCCGCGGTCGCGGGCGACGACACCGCGATCACGCTGGGCCTGGTGTCCGGGCAGGACAGCGCGGCCGCCGCCGCGCTGGTCCGCCGGAAGGTGGGGCTGCCGGAAGTCCATGTGCGCGAGTTCGCCGCACTCCCCCGCCTGGCCACCGGCAAGGTCGATTACGCCGCGATCACCGCCCCCGCCGAGGACGCGCCGGTCTCGGTGCGCCGGATCTACGAGCGCGTCCTGCACCGCCCGCGCATCGCCGACGACGACACCTTCGTCAGCCTCGGCGGCGACTCCCTGACCTACGTGCGGGTGTCCATCGCGCTGGAGAAGGCTCTGGGCCACGTGCCCGACGGCTGGCACACCATGGCGGTCGGCGACCTGGAGCGGCTGCGGCCGAGGGCGCGCAGGCTCCGGTCGGTGGAGACCAACATCGTGCTGCGCGCCGCGGCGATCGCGCTGGTCGTGTCCACCCACATCGGCGTGACCCAGGTCTGGGGCGGCGCGCACCTGCTGCTGGCGATCGCGGGGTGGAGCTTCGCCCGGTTCGCCCTGGCCGCCCCGGACCGGGTGCCCGGGCGCGTCGCGCGGGCGGCGGCCAGGATCGCGGCGCCCGCGGTGCTGTGGCTGGCGTGGCGGGCGACGCAGGCCGACAACGTGACCGTGGCGAACGTGCTGCTGGTGAACAACTACGCCCGCACGGGCACCATCGCCTACTGGTACGTCGAGGCGCTGGTGCAGATCCTGCTGCTCATGGCGCTGCTGTTCGCCGTGCCCGCGATCCGGCGGCTGCAACGGGCGCACGGGTTCGCGGTGGCGCTGGCCGTGCTGGTCGCCGCCCTGGTCGCGGCGATCCCGGCCGGGCACGACCCGGTGTTCTCCGCCCGCGACATGAGCACCCACGGCGTGCTGTGGCTGTTCGCCCTGGGGTGGGCCGCCCAGCGCGCGGCGACCGACGCGCAGCGGCTGGCGGTGATCGTGCTGACCCTGGTGCTGGTGCCCGGCCACTTCGAGGACCCGCTGCGGGACGCGATCGTCGGCGGCGGCCTGCTGCTGGTGCTGCTCGTGCCTCGGCTGTCGGTGCCCGCGCCGGTGGTCCGGCTCGTCGGCCTGCTCGCCGGGGCCTCGCTCTACCTGTACCTGACCCACTACGTCGTGTTCCTGGCGCTGCTGCCGCACCTGCCGAAGTGGACGGTGCTGGCCGTGACACTGGCCGTGGGCGTGGCCGGGTGGCGGCTGGTGTGCCGTGTCGGGCAGTGGGCGGCTCAGACCCGGTCGGCCTGGTCGCCCGCCTGCGCGAAGTAGTCGGCGACGTCGGCCCGGAACATCTGGTGCGCCGAGCAGCCGACGAGCAGCGCGGACAACGCGACCGCGGCGAGGTCCACCGCCCCGGACGACACGGTCAGTGTCAACAGCAAGACCAGCGGCGCGACCAGGAGCACGGCAAGCCGCGCCCAGTCCCGGCCGCCGCGCACGCTGAGCGCGAACCACACGATCAGTCCCAAGGGGACGGCGAACAGGGACAGGTCCTGTCCGGTCTTGGCCCAGACCAGGGCGAGATGGCCCCCGGTCACGGTCACGTGGGCCAGCAGCAGCACACTCGCCGCGCGGACCGGCGAAGGCGGATCGGCGGGCTCGACGTTGCCGAGAAGGGGCAGGTGCGCCGGATCGATCGACATTGATTCCTCCTGCACTCGTGCCTGCTGAGTCGGCCCAAGCACGGTACGTGTTACAGCTTGGTCTCGACTTCACCCGCGCGGGTCAGTCAGGGCAGTCAAGTCAGTCAGGTCAGTCAGGTCAGTCACTGTGCGGAATCCGGTGAACCGATCACGGCGAGGCACGGCATTCCCGCGCGTCCCAGCTCGTCAGGTGCCCAGCACCTTGGTCATGAACACGCTGTTGGGATCTTCCCGGTACCCGGCGAACGGCCCGCACACCTCGAACCCGTGCTTGGCGTACAACCCGCGAGCGGGAGCGAAGAACCCGAACGACCCCGTCTCCAAACTCAACCGCGAGTATCCGCGTTCGACGGCGACACCGATGATGTGCCGCAACAGCGTGGACCCCACCCCCTGTCCCATGCGCTCCCCCGCCACCCGCATCGACTTGATCTCCCCATGCCCGGCGTCAAGCTCCTTGAGCGCCCCGCAGCCAACCAGGCCGTCCCCGTCGAGCACCGTCCAGAACGTGACCTCGGGCTCGCGCAGACCGTCGAGGTCCAGCGCGTGCTTGCTCCCCGGCGGGGTGATGGACCGCATCTCCTCGGTATGCCCCCGCAGAAACTCCGCGATCCGCGCGCCGGAAAGATCATCGACCGCGATGGTCAGCTCAGCCATGTCCGGGCTCCGTTCATCAGTGGCAAGGCAGGGGCCGACACGGCAGGAGGATAGGTTCGCCGTTGCGTCGCATGGGCACCTGGCGGGCTCGCGAAGCCTGCGCGGCCCGGCCGCGGTGAGATGAACGTCAGGGAAGGAGCAGCCGCTCCAGGTCGGACGGCGGCGGGCGGCCGACGAAGGACCCGACCGTCGTCCAGGACCCGGTGTCGCCCGCGAGGATTCCGCCCATGAGGTCGCCGGTGTCCCGGCTGAGCAGCACCTTGGCGTAGCGGGCGTCGCCCTCGGCGAAGACCACTTCGAGAGCGTCGTCGGAGCGCGCGGCGCCGAAGGTGGCGACGCTCACGCCGAGGAGTTTGAGGGTGGTCGAGGCGTCGGAGCCGTCGACGGGCGCGGTGCGCTGTCCCAGCACCTGCCGGGCGACGTTGTCGGCCATCCGGTATCCGGGGGCGACCAGGCCGTGGCACCGTCCCCGGATGGCGGCGCACTCCCCGATGGCCCACACGCGGTCGTCGGCGGTGCGGCAGTGGTCGTCCACGGCGAAACCGCCGCGCTCGCCGCGGGCGAGGCCCAGGACGGCGGCCAACTCGTCTCGGGGGCGGACACCGGCGGCGAAGACCACCAGGTCGGCCGCCAGGACGGTTCCGTCCGACAGGGTGACGGCCCGCACCGCGCCGTCGGGGTCGGCGTCTACCGATGTGGTCGCGGTCGCGCAGCGCAGGTCGAACCCGAGCCCGGTGAGGTGTCGGTGGAGGACGCGGGCCGCGCCCGCGTCCAGTTGCGCGGGCATCAGGTGCGGCGCGGTCTCGACGACGTGGGCGCGCATCCCCAGCAGGCGCAGCGCGTTGGCCGCTTCGAGACCGAGCAGCCCGCCGCCGACCACGACCCCGGGGCGTCCGGCGCGGGCCGCGGCGCGCAGGGCGTCGAGGTCGTCGAAGGTCCGGTACACGAAGCAGCCCGACAGGTCGTGGCCGGGGACCGGCGGGACGAACGGGCGCGAGCCGGTCGCCAGCACCAGGGCGTCGTAGCGGACCTCGTCGCCGTCGGCGGTCCGGACCAGGCGGCGCGCCCGGTCGACCGACACCGCCGGGCAGGCGAGCCGGAGGTCGACGCGGGGGTCCGCGCGGAGGTCCCGCCCGGGGAGGGCGAGGTCGCTCTTGCTCTTGCCCGCCAGGTACGAGGACAGGCTGACCCGGTCGTAGGCGGGGTGGTGTTCCTCGGCGAGGACGACCACGCGCCAGGTGTCGTCCGTGTCCAGGGCCCTGACCTGCTCCACGAACCGGTGGCCCACCATGCCGTGCCCGACGACCACCAGGGTGCTGGTCACGACGCCGCCACCAGTCGGTCGCCGGACTCGCTCGCCCAGACCCGGCACAGGTCCGCCACCGACTGGCTGCACCCGCCGCACCCGGTGGTCGCCCTGGTCACCGTGGCGAGCGCGCCCGCGGTGCGGGAGCCTGTCCGCCACGCCTGGCGCAGCGTTCCCATCGAGACGTTGTTGCAAAGGCAGACCTGGCTGTCCACGCTCGTCTCCCGGGCGTGGGAGGCGGGCCTGGGCGGCAGTCCGAGCAGCAGCCCCAGCCGGTCGGACGGGAAACACCGCCCGTGCCGGTGCAGGAAGCCGATCGTCGCGATGGCCTGCGGCAGGCCGAACAGCACGGCGGCGACGACGCGCTCGTCGCGCAGCGCGACGCGCGCGTGCCGCCCGCCCGCCGGGTCGGTGACGCTGATCAGCCGGGTCCCGGGCTGTTCCAGGTCGGCGGGCGAGCCGAAGCCCGCCACGTCCGCCCCCGGAACGCGCAGCCGCAGCGCCGGGGGCGGCGGCCGGTAGGCCGCGGCCTGGCCGGTGAGGACCCGCGCGAGGACCTCGGCCTGCGCCCAGGCCGCGTCCGCGCCGGGGACGGTCCGACCGTCGTGTTCCGCGCAGTCGCCGATGGCGTGGACGCGCGGATCGCTGGCGCGCAACTGGTCGTCGACCACGATCCCACTGTGGACGATCAGGCCCGCCGCGAGCCCGAGTCGGGTGTCGGGGACCGCGCCCGCGCACAGCACGAGCGTGTCGGCGCGGAGGGTGGTCCCGTTGTCCAGCACCAGGCGGCCCGGTGCGCGGCGCACCGCGTTCGCGCCGCCGACCACGGTCACGCCGGTCCGCTCCAACCACTCGCTGAGCAGGCTGGCGCAGATCTCACCGAGCCGCCCGAGCAGTGGGCGGGGTTCGGCGCAGACCAGGGTGGTGTCGACGCCGCGGGCGGTCAAGGCGCTCGCGACCTCCACTCCCAGCGGCGCGTCACCGAGCACGACGACGGTGCCGCCGGTGACGCGGGCGGCGTCGGTGACCGCGCTCGGCGCGACGACGCCGTCGACCAGTCGTCCCCGCGCGTCGAGCAGGCCGGGAATACCGGGGACCACGGGGCGGGTCCCGCCCGCGAGGACCAGGACGTCGTATGGGTAGGTGGTCTCCACTGCGTCGACCCGCGCCGACACCCGGCGCCGTTCCCGGTCGACGCCGACGACTTCGGCGCGGAGTCCCGCTCCCCCGCCTCCGACCACGGGGCCGAAGGCGGGCGATAACGCCGGGGGGTCGGTTTCCAGGACGGTGAGGGAGCCCGGGTGGGCGTGGTGGCGCATCCGGTCCGCGAACCGCTGGAGCGTGGGACCGCTGCCGATGACGAGGACGTCGCTCAAGGTGTCACTCCTGGGTGGGGGCGATCCGCACGGCGCACACCTTGAACTCGGGCATACCGCTGCGCGGGTCCAGGGCCGGGTTCGTGACCAGGTTCGCCCTGCCGTCGCCGGGGAAGTGGAACGGCACGAAGACGGTGTCCAGTCGCATCGTCGCGTCCAGTCGCACCTGGGCCGTCATGGCTCCGCGCGCGGAGGTGATCAGCGCGCGGCCGCCGTCGAGCAGGCCGGAGCGGGCCGCGGTGTCGGGGTGGACCTCGACGAACGGCGCCCCGACTGCCTCGACCAATTCCGCGACGCGGCGGGTCTGCGCGCCGGACTGGTAATGGGCCAGGACCCGGCCGGTCGTGGCGTGGAGGGGGAACTCGGGGCTGGTCTCCTCGGCGGCCTCCCGGTGGTCGACCTCCCAGAACCGCGCTTTGCCGTCGGGGTGGGCGAACCGGTCCAGGAAGAGCCGGGGCGTGCCGGGGTGCCGCGTGTCCGGGCAGGGCCAGTGCAGGGCTTCTCCCGCGTCCAGGCGCTGGTAGGAGATGCCGGAGTAGTCGGCCTTCCCGCCCCGGGATGCGGCGCGCAACTCGTCGAACACCTCTCGCGGGGCGCTCGGGTAGCGGCTCGCGGGCTCGCCGAGCCGCACGGCGAGGTCGCGCAGGACGCGCAGGTCGCCGCGCACCCCCGGAGGCGGGGACAGCGCCTGCCGACGCCGCAGCACGCGGCCCTCCAGGTTGGTCATGGTCCCCTCCTCCTCTGCCCACTGCGTGACGGGCAGCACCACATGGGCCATGGCGGCCGTCTCGGACGGCACGAAGTCGGCGACGACCAACAGGTCCAGCGCCGCGAGCCGTTCGGTCACGTGGGCGGCGCGGGGGGCCGACACGGCCGGGTTCGACCCGAACACCAGCAGCGCCCGCGGCCCCTGCGGGGTACCGAGAGCGTCCAAGAGTTCGTAGGCGCCGCGCCCGGGGCCCGGCAGGTCCTCCGGCGCCACGCCCCACACGGAAGCGACATGCGCGCGCGCCGCCGGGTCGGTGATCGACCGGTATCCGGGCAGTTGGTCGGCCTTCTGACCGTGCTCCCGGCCGCCTTGGCCGTTGCCCTGCCCGGTCAGGCACCCGTAGCCGCTGCCCGTCCGTCCGGGCAGGCCGAGGGCGAGCGCGAGGTTGATGAACCCGGACACGGTGTCGGCGCCCTTGCTGTGCTGCTCGACCCCGCGGCCGGTGAGGATGTAGGAGTCGCGGGATTCGGCGAGCATCCGGACCGCTTGGCGCTGCGCGCTCGCGGGAACGCCGGTAGTCCCCTCGACCCGCTCGGGCCACCACGCCATCGCCCGCCGCGCGGCGGCGGCGAAACCGTGGCAGCGCTCGTCCACATAGGACTGGTCGACCAGCCCCTCCACGATGGCGATGTGCACCAGCCCGAGCGCGAGCGCGAGGTCGGTGCCGGGCGCCGGTTGCAGGTGCAGCGCGGCGCGCCGGGCAGTGGCCGAGCGCCGCGGGTCCACCACGATCAGCCTGGCCTGCTCCAGGTGCTGCATCAGCGGCGGCATGGTCTCGGCGATGTTCGCCCCGGCCAGCAGCACGGTCCGCGCGCCGCGCAGATCGGTGACCGGGAAGGGCAGGCCCCGGTCCACCCCGAAGGCCGCGGTCCCCGCGGCGGCCGCCGACGACATGCAGAACCGGCCGTTGTAGTCGATCTGCGAGGTGCCCAGGGCGAGGCGGGCGAACTTGCCGAGCAGGTAGGCCTTCTCGTTGGTCAGGCCGCCGCCGCCGAAGACCGCGACCGCGTCCGGGCCGTGCCGCGCCCGGATCTCGCGCAGGCCGTCGGCGACGACGTCGAGCGCGGTGTCCCAGGACGCCTCGACGAGTCGCCCGTCGGGGCCGCGCACGAGTGGGCGGGTCAGCCGGTCCACGGCGGAGAGGACCTCGGGCGCGGTCCAGCCCTTCTGGCACAGCCTGCCCCGGTTGACCGGGAAGTCGCTCGGGCGCACCCGCACGGTGTCCGCCCGGCCGCCGCTGAGCCGCGTGCCGCATTGCAGCGCGCAGTACGGGCAGTGGGTGTCCACATCAGACATGGCTGGTCTCCTTGCCGCTCGCGGGCCCGCGGCCGAGGTAGACGGCGCGGATCACCACCAGGCACAGCGCGTAGTAGGCGATGAACACGACGAAGGCCGGGGTGCCGGAGCCGGAGCCGTCGGTGTAGGCGAGGGTGAAGGCGAAGTTGATCGCGGCCCCGCCGAGGGCGCCGACAGCGCCCGCGATCACGAGAACCGCGCGGGACACCCTGCGCGCCCTGGCGAAAGCCTCGGCAGCGGCGCGGCCCGCGGCGATCTCGTCCTCGGCTTTCGCCGCCAGGACCGCCGGGATCATCTTGTACGTCGAGCCGTTGCCGATGCCGCTGAGGACGAACAGGGCGGTGAATCCGGCCATGAACAATTCCAGGGAGTTCGCCTCGGCGGCCACGATGAGCACGGCGGTGCCCGCGCCCATGGCGAGGAAGTTCCAGAAGGTCACCCGCGCGCCCCCGATGCGGTCGGCTAGCCACCCGCCGATCGGACGCGAGACGGACCCCAGCAGCGGACCGAGGAACGTGTAGCCGACGGCCTGCAGTGGTGTGGCCCCGAACTCGTTCTGCAGCACCAGGCCGAAGGCGAAGCCGTAGCCGATGAAGGAGCCGAAGGTTCCGATGTAGAGCAGCGAGATCAGCCAGGTGTGGCGCTCGCGCACCGCTTCGCGCTGGCCGCTCGGCTCGGCGCGCACGGCGGCCACGTTGTCCATCTTCCACGCCGCCAGCAGCGCGACCACCACGATCAGCGGCAGGTACACCGCGGCGACGTAGGCGGGGTGCGTGTCACCGACGACGGAGATGACCCCGAGCCCGATGAGTTGGACGGCTGCGACGCCGAGGTTTCCGCCGCCCGCGTTGAGCCCGAGCGCCCAGCCCTGGTGGCGCCGGGGATAGAAGACGGCGATGTTCGTCATGGACGAGGCGAAGTTGCCCCCGCCGACGCCCGCCAGAGCCGCGATCGTCAGGAACACCCACAGGGGCGTGCCGGGCTGCCGCACGAAGTGCATGGCCAGGAGAGTGGGGACGAGCAGGATGGCGGTGGCGAACACGGTCCAGTTCCGGCCGCCGAACCGGGTCACCGCGTAGCCGTAAGGCAGGCGCAGCAGGGCGCCGACGACGGTGGGCGTCGCCACCAGGAGGAACTTCTGGCCCGGGTCGAAACCGAGCCCGATCTTGGGGGACATGAACAGGACGAGGACCGACCACAGCGTCCACACCGAGAACCCGACGTGCTCGGAGAGGATGGACAGCACGAGGTTGCGGCGGGCGATCCCGCGGCCGCCCCTGTTCCACGCGTCCTCGTCCTCGGGGTCCCAGTCGGCGAGCGGGTCGCCTTGTCTGACCAGTACGTCAGCCACGATCACTCCGTCTGTGCGCGACGTTGGGTGCGTTGGCGAAACGCGCCCCGGCGAGGATCGCTCGCCGGGGCGTCCATCTCGGCGCCGTCGCCCCGGGTCGGGGCGGACGCGGGCCTTAGAAGCTCAGGTCGAGCGCCTTGACCTTGTCCCGAGCGCGGTCGGGGTGGCTGTCGGAGAAGACGAAGCAGCGGGTGTTCTTGAGCTTGTCGCCCTCGACCTTGGCGGTGGAGAAGATGACCACCGGGACCCGCTCCTGCTTGTTGAGGAAGTCCGCGCGGAAGTCGATGATCGGCGCGTCCTCGCCCCAGCGGGCCAGGAAGTCCTCGACCACGTCCTGGTCGGCGTAGATGCGCCGGATGTGGTGGCCCACGTAGGAGTCGGGCCGCTCGCTCGCCCCGACGATCTCGATGTCCTTCCAGTTGGCGTGCCCGACGGTGCCGTCCTCCTCGATGAGGTGGATGGCGACCGGGCAGGTGTCGTAGTAGGCCTTGATGAACTCGACCGCCTCCTCCCCCACCGGCTTGTAGGACCCGCTGGCGCGGTCCACCCGCTCGATCCACGCCTGCGCCGTGGAGGAGCCCTCGCCCGGCTTCGGGGCGGGAGTGGGGTGGGTGGTCACCGGGCGCAGCGCCCAGAAGCCGTAGGTGCGGCCGTCGACCTGGCCGAACCCGACGTTGGCGTATCCGGACGGGAAGTCGGGGTTGGTGAAGCTCGCCTCCAGGTTCTCCACCGGCTGCCCGGCGGCCAGGAGAGCGGCGTGGTTGTCGATGCCCAGCACGTCGGGGAGATCGACGCCCGCGGCGACCTTGTCGCCGAGCAGTTCCGTCGCGGCCTTGTTCGCCAGCACGACCGAGCCGTCGGATTCGGTGACGACCATGCCGGGGGAGGCCCAGTTGAACAGGTCGACGAGCTGCTCGGAAGTGGGGTAAGCAGACATTTCTTCTCAATTCCTTTCGGTTGTCACAGAACTTTTCGGCTGTAGTTGAAAACCTGGCCGGTCGGCCCGTTCGACGGGAACTCGGCGATGGTGGCGATCCACTGCGCCACCGTGCGCGACGACTTGAGCCAGTCCGTTCCGAATCCCGCGTTGACGGCCTGGATGAGCGCGTCGCTCACCTCGCCGTCGATCCCGGGCATCGTCATCGCGGTCGCGACCGGGCCGGGGCGCACCTCGTTCGCCACGACGCCGTCGTCGGCGAACTCGACGGAGCACGCCCGCATCAGCGTGGTCATCGCGGCCTTGCTGGCCGCGTAGGCCCAGCGCTTGGGCTCGTACCCGTTCGCCAGACTCGCTCCGACGAACGTCAGCGACCCGCCGCCGCTCTGCTTGAGCAGCGGGGCCATCGCCTGGACCAGGGTGAGCGCGGTGCGCACGTTGGTCTCGTATGCCTGCGCCGCCACCCGCCACTCGGCCTTGACGAGGTCGGTCGGCTCCGGTGAGGCGCCCGCGTTGAGCACCACCGCCTTCACTCCGCCCGCCAGCGTCTCGGACGCGGAGGTGAGAGCGGCCCGCACGGCCTCCTCGTCGCACAGGTCCGCGACGAGGTCCACGTAGCCTTCCGTCCGGGCCAGCGCGGGGTTGCCCCGCCGGGAAAGGCCGACGACCGTGTAGCCCCGGTGGGAGAACTCCGCGGCGACGGCCGCGCCGATGCCCGACGACGCCCCGGAGACCACCGCGACCCGAGAGGGGTCCGCGGCCATCAGGCGTCCTGGAACACGGCCGCGTCGATGGCCTTGAGCGTCCGCATCGACTCGACGGTGATCACGCCGGGGTCCAGCTTCCGGCCGTGCAGACGCTCGATCTCGATGACCATCTGCACGAACTGGAGGCTGGTCACCACGCCCGACTGGATGAGGTCGGTGTCGTCCTGGATCTCCAGCGGTTCATCGTGCAGGCCGTCGAGCCACTTCCGCAGCGACGCCAACTTGCTTTCCACTGTTGCTGTCCTCCTATTTCTGCTTTGTCCTGAACTCGACGGAAAAATCGGCGGGATGCGAAAACGACTGACTTTCCATACGGGTCCCGTCGCGGACGACGACGATGTCCGTGCAGCGGGCCACGAGTCTGTCGACGAGCAGCGAGAACTCGGCCTTGGCGAGCATCGCCCCCGGGCAGGCGTGCGCGCCGACAGCGAAGGGGATGGAGCCGCGCGGACTCCGGCCGATCTGGAACCGGTCGGGGTGCTCGAACACCCTGGGGTCCCGGTTGGCGCCCGCGATCGAGGCCAGCACCGCGGCGTGCCGAGGCACCGGCACACCGCGCACGAGCAGGTCGTCGCCCGCGAACCGGACGATCGTCCGCACCGGCGGGTACAGCCGCATGGCCTCGTCGATGAACGATTCCCGCACGGCTTCGTCGCCTAGCTCGGCCAGGTCGAAGATGCCGCGGCCCAGGCAGTAGACGAGCGAGGTGATGAACGCGCTGCTGGTCTCCGTGCCCGCCAGGAAGAACAGCAGCGCCGT
Organism: Actinokineospora iranica; assembly: GCF_900101685.1. GTDB lineage: Bacteria > Actinomycetota > Actinomycetes > Mycobacteriales > Pseudonocardiaceae > Actinokineospora > Actinokineospora iranica. The sequence goes on along the minus strand of NZ_FMZZ01000001.1, from coordinate 18,122 downwards.
CGAGCGCACCTCGTCGTCTGTCAACGAGATGCCCTTCTCGTCGCGGGTCCGCTCGATCGTCTCCAGCAGAGACCGTCCGCCCGCGGTCATGGCGCCGCGCTGAGCTTCGATCAGCCGCAGCAGTTCGGCGACGTTGGCGTGTGTCTGCTCGGTCTCCTCGGTGGGAAAGTCCAGCAGCCGCGCCAACGGGCGGGTCAACTCGTGGAACCGGTCTTGCAGCGAGGCGTCGACGCCGAGGATCGCGCACACGATCCCGTAGGGGACCCGGTGGGCGAACCGGTGGTGGAAGTCGTCGGTCTCGACGCCCGCGACGCTGTCCACCAGGGCGTCGATCAACTCGGGCATCAGCGTCCGCTTGTACTCGGCGATGCGTCCCGCGGACAGGATCGGCGCCAGCAGGCGGCGGAAGGCCCGGTGGCTCGGCCCGTCCGCGTCGAGCACATTGGGCCCGAAAGCCCGCGAGCTGGCCTTGAGGGGGTGCTCGGCCACGATCTGGGGATGAGTGAGCGCCTCCTGCACGGCCGCGTTCCCGGTGACGGCGAACAAACCGTCGTCCAGCCTGTGCACATCGGTTTCCGCGGGCAGTTCGCGATACCAGTACGGTTTCGCGAGAAGGGCCGCCGGGCCGCCCGCCGTCGCTACCGCTGACATTGGACATGCCCTCCGACACCCAGGCCGCTGATACCGGCCAGCAGGCGCATCGCCGCGAGCCATTCGCCGCCGGTCAGCCCCAGGGAACCTGGTTCGCGGTAGACAGCGGTGAGTGTTCCGCTTTTCCCGTCCGGCCCGTGGATCTCGCAGTGGAAAACCACATCACCCGACTCGCCGTCGGATTCGGCGAGGTCGAGCAAGCCCGCCGGACCGAGGTCGAGACCGTCGTACGCGACGGCCACCCGGTCGGTGAGGTTCCGCCGGACGAGCTCGAAGACGATCCTCAGCCGCTCAGTGGATTCGGACTGTTCGGCATATCGGTCCAGGAGCGCGTTGGCCGCTTCCAGAACCCGTTCGATTCGACGTTTTCCCTGAATGGATTCGAGCGCGATCGAAAACTGCGCTTCCGCGCGACTCTGCGTGTTCAACTGAGGATTCCTTACCGGGTGCGCGGGATTCGGCACCGCGTGATTCGAGAAGCAGGCGACGTTCAGGAGGTGTAACCGAAGCGCGCCGAGAGTTCCCTTTTGTTGATTTTAGTGTTGTCCAGCAACGGCATAGTGGACACGAAGTGCACTTTGGCGGGCAGCATGTACGCGGGGAGCAGCTCGCTGAGCCTGCCCCGCATCTCCGCCTCGGTGATGTCCGCGCCCGGCCGCTCGGCGAACAGGATGATGCGCGGCGCGCCGGTGCGGTCGGGGATCGGCATGACGACCGACCGCCTGCTGCCCAGGGCGTTGACGGCCGATTCGATCTCCGCCGGTTCGATCCGGTGCCCGGCGATTTTGAGCTGGGCGTCTTTGCGGCCAGTGAGATGCAGGACGCCGGTCTCGTCCAGCCTGCCGTAGTCGCCGGTCAGGTAGACCATGACCGCGTCGCCGTCGACCGTGACGCGCCGGAAGGCGGCGGCCGTCTGATCGGGGTCGTTCAAGTAGCCCGAGGCCAGGCCCGTGCCGCTGATGGCGACCTCGCCGCTTTCGCCCGGCGGAACCGGGACGCCGTCGGCGACGATGTGCACCCGCGTGCCGGGGACGGGCAGCCCCGCCGGAATGCCGCCCGCCGCGTGGGTGTCGTCCATGGTGATCCGGTGGACCGTGGCGAACACGCAGGACTCGACCGGGCCGTACCCGTTGTACAGCTCGACCGACGGGTGGGCGGCGAGCAGTTTCCGGCAGTTGGCGGGCGGGGGCTTGTCGCCGCCCAGGATGAGGGCGCGCAACCCGGCGAGGCAGTCGATGTCGCCGCTCGCGATCACGTCGAACAGCGACGGCGTCAGGAAGAGATGGGTGGCGCCGAAGTCGGTGACGTAAGCGCGGATGGAGTGCGGCAGCAGCAGGTCGTCCTCGTGCAGCACCGCGGTGCCGCCGCGCAGGAGCATTCCCCACAGCTCCAGGCTGAACGCGTCCCAGGCCGCCGCCGCGGCGAGGATCATCACCGGGCGCTCGCCGAAGTCCATGAAGCTCTCCGGGACGAACAGCCTCGTGGTGGCCTGGTGCGGGGAGAGCACCGCCTTGGGATCGCCGGTGCTGCCCGACGTCCAGAAGACGGTCGCGCGGTCCGCTGGCGACACCCGGGGCAGGTCGGCCGTCGGCGCCTCGGCAGGCCCCGCGGCCTGCCCGAGGTCCGCGAAGGCGATGTGCTTGATCCCCGCCTGCCCCAGCCGGGCGGAACCCGCCCCGTCGGCCAGCACGACCGGTGGCCGCATGGCGGTCAGGAGCCGGTCGGTCCGCGGGTGCGGCCACCTCGGGTCCAGGACCGCGTAGGCCCCGCCCGCCATGAGCACGCCGAGGATGGCGGCGAGAAGGTCCGGCGACCTGCGGGCCACGACCGGAACGATGTCGTGTGGCCGGACTCCCCGACCGATCAGGTCGTGGGCGATGTGCCGCGCCCTGGTCGCGAGTTCGGCGTAGGTCGTCGACCCGGTCGCGGTGACGACGGCCTGCCGGTCCGGTAATTCGCTCGCGATCCGGGCGAAAGTCTCGTGGATAGTGGTCGGTGAACGAAACTGACAGTGCATGCTGCCACGCACGATATATCCCCCAGTTTGTGCAGGCCTGCCGCCTGCGTCAGTGTTTCCCGCGGCGCGCCTTAGTCGTACTTCATCGAGGATGGGATTATCGAGCCGGGCGCGAGGTCGAGTCGCGGCGGCGCGGAGAACTCCAGCAAGACCGCCCCCTGCTCCCCGACGAAAGTGGCCGTGTGCCGCTGGCGCGCCGGGATGTAGGCCACGTCACCGGCGTTGAGTTCGTACTCGGTTCCATCGCACACAAAGCGAATCGATCCCTCGATGACCACGACCCACTGCTCGTTCTCGTGCCAGTGCTGCGGAAGGCCGAGGTCTCCGGACTGGTCGGCGACCACTTTCAGGCAGGACATCTCCTGACCGAAGGCGAAGCGCCGCGACAGCGCGATCCCCTCAGCCTTCAGCTCCTCGTGCTCATCCCAGTTAATCTTCACAAGGCTCTCCTTGCTGACGCGCGAATATTCGACGCATAGGTTCGATGACTCGGAGTCTTTTCGGCGCGGCCCCAGTCGCGCAAACCCCCATAACCCGACACTAGCGCACCAGCGGGGCGGCATCAATGACAATTCTGAATGTTAAACCTGGAGCTTGCTCCATAGGTGATTCTCAAAACAGCGGAAACCGTGCGAAAAGGACAGCGGGAGCGACCGCGGCGAACGCGTCCGCCCTGGCAGGGGCGCCACGCCCGGTCTCGAAGTGCCCAAGGCCTGCCTTGCCGGACCTAGTGGGTGTTGCCCACGCCTGCCTCGACCGGCTCCGGCGGCGGGGCGGTCGAGGCCAGGACGCGGTCGGGGAGTCGGGTCGCCATGAGGACGGGGAAGACGAAGAGCGCGACCAGGGCGTAGAACGCCCACCGCAGGCCGCTGGAGTCGGCGAGCCAGCCGAACGCGGGGGCGCACAGCCCGCCCGCCGCCATGGCCAGTCCCAGCGTGAGCCCGCTCGCCGTGCCCGGACGGTTGGGCAGGTAGTCCTGGGCGAGGGTGACCTGCGCGGCGAACGGCAGGAACATCGAGGCGCCGAACAGCAGGGCGCTCAGCACCAGCACCGGGAACGTCGGCGCCCACGCGATTCCCACCAGCGCGGGAAACGCCACCAGGTAGCCCAGGCGCACCGAGGTCATCCGGCCGTGCCGGTCGCCGATCCAGCCGCCGAGCAGAGTCCCGACGGCCCCTGCCGCGGTGTAGCAGGTGAGCACGGCCGCGCCCGCCGCCGCGGACTGGCCCAGATCGCGCTGCGCGTGCAGGGACACCAGCGAGGTCACCGTGACGAACGGGATGGACCACCCGATGATGACCGCCACCAGGCGGGCGAAGGAACGCCAGTCGTCGGCCCGGCCCGCGCCGCCCGCGGCCCGCAGCGCGGCCCCGGTGAGCAGCGGAGGCACCGGGGTGTGGCCGCGCCTGCGCATCCACGGTCCTTTGAGGACCCACAGGACGCCCATGACCAGCGCGGGAACCGCCAGCAGATAGCTCCCGGAGAACCCGACCGACCCGATCACCAGTGTGACCAGCGACGGCGCGAGGGAACCGCCGATCGTCCCGCCCACGGCGAACACGCTCATGGCCTTCTGCGACGAGCCGCCCGCGGCGCGGGCCTGGCTCGTCGCGGGCGGGTGGTAGGCGGCGATCCCGATTCCCGCCAGCGCGACGCACAGCCAGGTGACCATGTAGCTGTCGGACAGTCCCGCGGCCACCACACCCAGGGCGGCGGCGCTGAAGCCGACCGGCACCAGCCAGGTCCGCGGCTTGCGGTCGGACAGCACGCCGAACAGCGGCTGGAACAGACTCGAGACCCCGCTCGCGGCGAAGGCCAGGCCGGAGACCGCCACGTAGCTGTAGTGCCGCTCGACCATGAGGAACGGGAGCATCGCGGGGATCGCGCCCTGGTACAGGTCGTTGACCAGGTGCGTGCCGGTCAAGAAGCCCAGTTGACCCTTTTTCATCCGAACGCCCGCCCCCGTCTGCCGAAGCTGCTCGCACCAGAAATTTATCAGGTACTCAGGTCCTCTGAGGTGTTACCTTAGCAGCGTCAGTCTGATCTCAAACGTGTTTTGTGCCAACGGTTTCGCGGCCTGGTCCACACCGCACCCGACGGGACCTTGACGCTAAGGAGCGTTCTGATGAGGATCACGACAGGTGTCCAGGTTTCAGCGGGACTGGCCACCCTGGAACAGGAGCCGACGCGGCTCGCCGAGGCGCTGGACCGCGTCTGCGCGCGCTGGGCCGCGAACGCCGGAGCCACCGCGCTGACCCTGTCCCCGCTGCTGCCGGTCGCCGACCTCGCCACGCTGGACGTCTACCGGAACTTCCCGCAACTCGCGCTCGTCGCCTCGGCCCTGGACGTGCCAGCCGCCGGGGCCGCGCGGATCGAGCAGGACGCCGCGGCTGGCGGCTTCCGTCCCGACTCGCTGCGCGCCGCGGGTCTCGCGCTGCCCTCCAGCGCCTGCTACGGGGTGTATCTCCACTACCGCGGCAGGCAGGTGTCCCAGCACGGCGAACTGGTGACCGTGCTGGGACAGTGCTTTCGCGAGGAGGACCACTTCGACGGCCTCCGCCGCCTCAAGGCGTTCCGGATGCGCGAGGTCGTGGCACTGGGGACTCCCGAGCAGGCCGCGGCCCACCTCGACCGCTCCGCGGTGTTCCTGGACCTCTTGGCGGACGCGATCGGTCTGCCCCTGCGGCGCCGCGTCGCCACCGACCCGTTCTACGACCAGTCCGGCGACCGCGCGACCTTCCAGCAGGTCATCCCGGTCAAGCACGAGTACACCTACAAGGACATGGCCGTGGCCTCGGTGAACGCGCACTTCGGCTTCTTCGGCGACCGGTGCTCGATCACGCTGCCCGACGGCGACGCGGTGGCCACCAGCTGCGTCGGCTTCGGCGTCGAGCGGTGGCTGCACGCGCTGGCCGACCACTTCGACTCGGACTGGGCCCGGGCGCGGGACGCCGTCGAGAAGGCGGAGGCAATCCTGGGCTGAGCGAGGTGGTGCGCGCCCGGCGGGGCGCGCACCACCTCGGCCCCACGGTCAGCCGACGCGCGACCGGTCGGGGCCACCCGCCCGCACACTCCAGCGCCCGTCGGCGCGGACGATGCGGATCGGGTGGTCGAAGCATTTGCTGACCTGGTCGCTGGTCAAGACCTCGTCGGCGGGACCGGCGGCCAGGCAGCACCCGTCGCGCAGCAGCATGACGTGCGTCGTGCCGGGCGGAAGCTCCTCCAGGTGGTGGGTGACCAGGACGGAGGCGAGATCCGGGTAGGTGCGCTGGAGAATGTCGATCCGCTCCAGGAACTGCTCGCGGCCCGCGACGTCCAGACCGGTCGCGGGCTCGTCGAGCAGCAGCAGGCGCGGACTTGGCATGAGCGCCCGCGCGATCAGCGCCCGGCCCCGCTCCCCCTGCGACAGGGTCGGCCACCGGGCGTCGCGCCGGTCGCTCAGGCCGAGCAGACCGATGAGCCGCTCCGCCAAGGCGACCTGCTCAGCGGTCGGCCCCCACCGGGGCACCCATTCCGCGGTGTTGGTCAACCCGGTCAAGACCACCTGCCACACCGTCAGCGGCGAGCGCGGGGCGTGCTTCGGGTCGACGTGGCCGACGTGGGAGCGCAACTCGCGCATGTCCACTCGGCCCAGCCGGTGGCCCAGCACCTCCACCGTGCCCCGGGTGGGGTGGGCGAACGCCCCGAGAAGGCTGAGCAGGGTGCTCTTGCCCGCGCCGTTGGCGCCGAGCAGCGCCCAGTGCTCGCCTGCCCGGACGGTCAGCGACACCTCGCGCAGGATCGGGTTGCCTTCTCGGACGAGGTCCACGTTCTCCACGTGGAGCACCGGAGTCGAGTTCACGGTCAGGCCGCCCCGGCGCGGTTGACCGCGGCCATGACGGCGTTGACGGACGCGGTGAGGACAGAGGTGTCCCAACCCGATCCCCAGCGCAGGAGGCCGTTCACCCGGCACTCGGCGTAGGCGACGGCGTGGCTGCCCAGTCCGACGCCGGTGGCGTGCTCGGTGAAGCCGAGGATGTCCACCGCGATCCCGACGGCGCGCAGCGCGTCGGTGAGAGCGGCCAGCGGGCCGTTCCCGACGCCTTCGCAGGAACGCTCCTGTTCCCCGACGCGCAGGATGCAGGTGAACCGGTGCTCGCCTGGTTCGGTTTCCGCTGTGGTCCAGGACGCCAGCGTGACCGCGCCGTCCTCGGCCGGGGCGATGTAGGTGGTGCGGAACAGTTCCCACAGGTCCTTGTCGGACAGTTCCAGCCCGGTGGCGTCGGTGACCTGCTGCACCACGCGCGAGACGTCCGGGCGCATCGCCTGCGGCAGGTCCAGGCCGTGGTGGGTGTGCAGCAGGTGGGCGACGCCGCCCTTGCCGGACTGGGAGTTGATCCGGATGACCTCTTCGTACGTGCGGCCGATGTCGGCCGGATCGATGGGCAGGTACGGCACCGCCCACGGCGCCTCCCCCGCGGGCACGCCCATCTCGGCGGCCCGCTTGGCGTGGTGGGCCATGCCCTTGGCGATGGCGTCCTGGTGGGTGCCGGAGAAGGCCGTGTGCACCAGGCTGCCGCCGTAGGGGTGCCGCTGGTGGACCGGCAGCCGGTTGCAGTGCTCGACCACGTCGCGCACGGCGTCGAGGTCGGAGAAGTCGATCATCGGGTTGACCCCCTGCGCGTACAGGTTCAGCGCCAGGGTGACCAGGTCGACGTTGCCGGTCCGCTCGCCGTTGCCGAACAGGCAGCCCTCGACGCGCTGCGCCCCGGCCAGGACGGCGAGTTCCGCGCAGGCGACCCCGGTGCCGCGGTCGTTGTGCGGGTGCACCGAGAGGATCACCGAGTCGCGGCGGGCCAGGTGCCGGTCCATGTACTCGATCTGGTCGGCGTAGACGTTGGGGGTGGCGATCTCCACCGTCGCGGGCAGGTTGTGGATCACCGGCCGGTCGGGGCTGGCGTCCCACAGCTCGGTCAGGCTGTCGCACACCTCCAGGACGAAGTCCGGCTCGGTCAGGTTGAAGACCTCCGGGGAGAACTGGAAGCGGATGTCGGCGCCGGACCGCTCCTCGGCGCGCCGCACCAGGTAAGCGGCGGCGGCGTGGATCAACTCGTGGACTTCGGCGCGGGAACGGCCGAGGACGACGTCGCGCCAAGTGGGCGCGGTGGCGGTGTAGAGGTGGACGACGACGCGGGGAAGCCCCTCGATCGAGGCGATGGTCCGGTCGATCAGGTCGTCGCGGGCGGCGGTGAAGACCACGACGGTCACGTCGTCGGGCACCGCGCCGCTGCGCGCCAGGTGGCGCACGAAGTCGAAGTCGGTCTGGCTGGCGGAGGGGTAGCCGACCTCGATTTCCTTGTACCCCATGGTGACCAGGAGGCCGAACAGCCTGCGCTTGCGTTCGGTGTCCATCGGCTCGGCCAGCGCCTGGTTGCCGTCGCGCAGGTCGACCGGCACCCACAGCGGAGCCCGCTCCAGCGTGCGCGAAGGCCAGGTCCGGTCCGTCAGCGGCAGCGCGACCTTGGCGTGGGCAGGCTGGTAGCGGTGGTGCGGCATCGCGCTCGGGCGCTGCGGGTTCCAGGCAGGCGAGCCCGGCGGAAGGTCGCCGGAGGGCGTGCGCAGGGTGGGGAAGGTCGTGGTCTCGAAGGAGGAAACCATGGAGGAAGAGACTCTTTCACTCGGCCATTCGACGGTGACCGGCGCAGCCCGACACCCGCTGCGGGGAGCCGGTCGCGTCAGGCCCCGCAGCGGCGGTGAAGGAGAAGAAGCTCGCGTGGCGGCATACCGGTACAGTAACCACAATCAAACTCCACAGACAACCTGAGAAGTTGGAGGCACGCCCATGGCTTTAGGCGCCTTGCGGCCATCCCCGCTGGTAGAGCAGGCCACCGAGCACCTTCGCGAACAGATCACCAGCGGCGTGTGGGGCATCGGGACGAAGCTGCCCGGCGAGACGTCGCTGGCCAAGTCCCTCGGGGTGGGCCGCTCCACGGTCCGCGAGGCGCTGCGCGCGCTGGCGGGCGCGGGCCTCGTGCAGGCGCGCCAGGGCGCGGGCGTGTTCGTCACCGCGACCCAGCCCGAGCAGGACTGGTCCACCCAGCTCCGCCAGGCGGCCATCACCGACGTCTACGAAGTCCGCATGCTGGTGGAAGTCGAGGCCGCGCAGCTGGCCGCCCGACGCCGCACCGACGACGACCTCGTCACCCTCAACGCGGTCCTGGCCAAGCGCCGCGACGCCGCGAACGGAACCAACGCCGAGTTCGTCGAGGCCGACACCGTCCTGCACGCCGCCGTGGTCGCCGCGGCGCACAACCCCGTGCTCACCGGCTTGTTCACCGAGTTCCTCCCCGTCCTGCAGCGCGGACTGATCGACCTGGTGGAACTGCTCGACCTGCGCTCAGCCGACCCCAACCACGGCGACGACGGCCACGCCCGGCTCGTCGACGCCATCGCCAGAGGGGACACCGAGGCCGCGGGCGGCACCCTGCGGGAAGAACTGGAGCAGACCCTTGCCCGCCTCCACGCCCTGTGATCGGCCCCGTCTGACCAGAAAGCGGTAGCCGTGCTCGACGCCGAACCGTGGATACGGCGGTTTCCCGCGAGGGTCTCCCCCACCACGGCGTGGACAGTGCTGTTCTTCCCGCACTCGGGCGCTTCCGCGGGTTCCTACCAGCGCCTCGCCGGACACCTGTCCGACACGGCCGCCACCGCGTGCGTCCACTACCCGGGCCGAGCGGAACGCCGAGCCGAGCCCCTGTTCACCGACCTGCACTTACTCGCCGACGATGTGGCCGACGCCTTCACGCGCGCGCGTGCGGAGGGGCCCGTGCTCTTGTTCGGACACAGCATGGGCGCGGCGCTCGCCTACGAGGTCGTCACGAGAACAGCCGACCAGCGGCAGGTCATCCTGGCGGTCTCCGGGCACCCCGCCCCGTGCAGGCTCAGACTCCCCGACCTGAGCACCCCCGCGGCGGCGGCCGAACTGATCAGATCACTGGGCGGCGGCGACACCGACCTGCTGGACCACCCGTTCCTGCGCCAGGTGTTCCTGCCGGTCATCCAGGCCGACCTCGTGGCGCACAGCCGCTACCGACCGAAACCCGGATCGACGGTCCACTGCCCCACGATCGCCCTCATGGGAACCACCGACCCCCTCACGACCGAACCCGACATGCGCGCGTGGGAGCACCACACAACCGCGGACCTGCGACTGCACACCTTGCCGGGCGGCCACTTCTTCACCGACCAGCACACCACAAAGGTGGCAGAAATCCTCCGCTCGGCGATGTCCCCCGGTCTCGTGAGAACGCCACCCGACGACCTTTAGGCGCGCAGGCCTCGAACTCGTGAGTCCCGTCGAACACAGAACGGGCGAGCGCTATGCCTTCCATACCAACGCGATCGGCCAGTGGCGAACGGTCTCCTTGAGCGATCTGGGACACGCCGCGGCGGCCGGACGTGGCCTGACGGGACGCGGTGCGGGATGCTGGGAAGAAGTCCGTTGTCGCCATCGCTGTCGGAGGTTCGCTGGTGCGTCGCTTGGTCACCGCCGTGGTTGTCGTCGCCACGCTCACGGCGGCGTGCTCGTCCAGCGGGCAGCCCGAGGACGAGCTGATGGTGTCGGACAACCCGATCGCCGCGACGGCCGCTCGTTCGCCCGTGCCGACTGTCGCTCCCGCGGGGACCGTAGTTCCGCTCGACGCGCCGGTGGCCGCGGCCGTGATCGATGAGAAGACCCGGGTCCTCGCCGTCGCCGTGGCCGCGGAACTGCGGCTTTACGACCTCGACGCGCTCGACCGGGCGCCGCGGACCGTCGCCCTGCCCGGGCCTGCCGAGACGCTGGCGCTCGCGGGGGCGGGGGGGCCGGTGCTCGCGGCGGTGCCGAGCAGCGGCGTGGTGCGGGTGAGCCTGCCGGACGCGGTCGCCACCGAGGCCGCGGTGCCCGGACAGGCGGCGGGCGCGGCCGACCACCAGGGCGCCACGCTGGTCGCGGTGCGTGAGCGCAAGGGGGTCGCCGTGCTCGACGGCGACCAGGTCCAGCGGGTCATCTCCGGCGGCCTGCTCAGCGCCGACCAGGTGTTCAGCGCCGGTTCCGGCGCGGTGGTCCTCGACCGGCTGCGCAACGCGGTGTTCCAACTCGACATGGGCAAGGGCGCCGTCGGCCAGGGCCTGCGCGCGGGCCAGGGCGCCACCAACGGCACGGTCGACCGCCACGGCCGCGTCCTGGTGACCGACACCCGCGGCGGCGCGCTGCTCGCGTTCTCCCTTGACCCGCTGCTGATGCGGCAGCGCTACCCGGTCCCGGGGGCGCCGTACGGCATCGCCTACGACCCGCGCCGCGACCTGGCCTGGGTCACGCTGACCGAGACGAACGAGGTCGTCGGCTTCCACGTCGCGGGTGAGGAGCCCCAGGAGCGGTACCGGTTCCCGACCGTCGGGCAGCCGAACTCGGTGGCCGTGGACCCGGCCAGCGGGCGCGTGGTGGTCGCGTCCGCCAGTGGAGGAGGTGTGCAGGTGGTGCAGCCATGAGTGACGGGGTGATCGACGGCGAGTGGGAGTACCGGCCGCTGCGGCTGCCTCCGGGCGTGTCGCGGCTGACAGCGGCCACACAACTGGCGATCCACGCCGAGTTCAGCGGGTGGGAGCTGTCCAACGTGCGCCTCTACGCCGACGGCACACGCAAGGTGTGGCTTCGGCGCAAGCGGCGCAAGAACCCGCTGCCCGGGCTTATCACCTAGCAGGCAGGTTCTCGATCCCCTCCCACACGGCGCGGGAGCCCGCGTCGCCGACGCGGAACACGTGCACGCCCGAGGCGACGCCCAGCCCGATGCTGGCCACGGCCGCCAGCACGAGCGCGATCTTCGTCCAGCTCGGCGACTCGCCACCGCGGGCGGCGAGCGTGTGCACCACCATGAGCGCGGTGACCGCGAGGAACAGCGGCAGCACGAACCAGATGAGCTGCTCGCCAAGCTGCTGGTGAGTGGCGATCTGCGGGTTCTCCGGCAGCCTGCGGGCGAGCGCGTTGCCGCTGCTGGTCGTGATCGGGGTGAGAACCACACTCGCCGCCGCGAAGGCCACCACCAGCCAGCCGAACCGCCGCCGCGCGGCTGGCCAGACCGCGATGACCACCGCGCCCAGCACCGTCAGCGGCACCAGGACCACGACCGCGTGCAGCACCAGGGCGTGCAGTGGCAGACCGTCGACGAACTCGGGCATGTGAAGACCTCCAGGCGAGTGTTGGCGTCACCCGTGGTTACGCGTCCATTCGGCGGATGGTTCAGCGGCGCAGGGCGGCGTGCGCAAGTCCTACCAGCCGGGGCAGGACCTGCGCGACACCTTCCAGCGGAAGCATGTGCCCCAGGCCGGGCAGCACCACGGCCGTCCCGTCCTGCACCGCGCCCGCCAGGGCCGCGGCGTGCGAGGCGGGCACCAGCCGGTCGCGGTCGCCGACCATCGCCACGACCGGTGTGTCGGCGGCCACGGCGAGCGCGGCCTCCCGGTCGTAGCGGTCCAGGCCGGGCCGGAACAGCGCCACGGTGTCCGGCCAGTGCGCGGAGACCATGTCCGCCACCAGCCGGACGTCGTCGGGATCGGGGTCGTCGCCGAGCAGCAGCCACCGCAACCCGACCGAGGTGGCCTTGTCGATCCGCTTGGCCACCCGGTCGACCACCAGGCCGTCCAGGCGGGGTCCGAGGATGGCCCGCAGGTCCTGCGCCACCCGGCCCACCGGGCTCGCCCACGCGGGCTCCGCGAGCCAGCTCGCCGCGGTCGACAGGAACGCCAGCCCGGCGACCCGCTCGGCGAACAGCGCCTGGTGGCGCACCGTCAGCGCCATCACGGCCAAGCCGCCCATGCCGTGCCCGGCCAGCACCACCCGGCCTCGCGGCACGACACCGGCGATCAGCTCGGCCAGGTCGTCGCCCAAGCGCTCCACGGTCGCGGTCGCCGCGTCGGCCGCGGTGGACGAGCCGTGCCCCCGGTGGTCGTAGGCCAGCACCTGCACCGGCCGCTCCACGGCGACCGGCAGCGTCTCCAGGACGCGGTGCCAGACCCGGTGGTCCTGCGCGTAGCTGTGCGACAGGACCACCGTCACGTCGGCGGCCGGGTCGCCCGCGCGCACGACCGTCAGCTCCGCCCCATCGGCAACGGCGAAGCGTTCGATCGTGGACACGGGCGGAATACTGACATGCCCGGGTGGACTGTCCACTCAGCAGTCACGCAGAAACCGGTCCAGCACTCGGGTCCCGAACTTCAGCGCGTCCACCGGCACCCGCTCGTCCACGCCGTGGAACAGCGCGCTGAAGTCCAGGTCGGCGGGCAGCCGCAGCGGGGCGAACCCGAAGCAGCGGATGCCCAGCGACTGCAGCGCCTTGGCGTCGGTCCCACCCGAAAGCATGTACGGCAGCGTCTTGGCGCCCGGGTCCTCCGCGACGATCGACGCGGTCATGGCGTCCACCAGGGCACCGTCGAAAGTGGTCTCGACCGGGGGCAGGTGGGTCACCCACTCCCGCTCGATGTCGGGCCCGAGCAGCTCGTCGATCTCCCGCTCGAAGGCGGCCTCGCGGCCGGGAAGCACCCGGCAGTCGACCACGGCCTCGGCCACCGAGGGGATCACGTTGGCCTTGTACCCGGCGTTGAGCATGGTCGGGTTCGCGGTGTCGCGCAGGGTCGCCCCCACCATCCGCGCCACGGCCCCCAGCTTGGCCACCGACCCGTCGAGGTCGTCCTCGTCGAACTCCATCCCGGTCATCTCGGTCACCGCGGCCAGGAACTCCCGCACGGAGTCGGTCATCACCAGCGGAAACCGGTGCGTCCCCAACCTGGCCACGGCCTGGGTCAGCTTCGTGACCGCGTTGTCCTCGTGCACCATCGACCCGTGCCCCGCGCGCCCCCGCGCCCGCAACCGCATCCAGGCGATGCCCTTCTCCGCGGTCTCGATCAGGTAGGCCCGCACCCCGTCCTTCACGGTGATGGAGAACCCGCCCACCTCGCTGATCGCCTCGGTCGCCCCCTCGAACAACTCCGGCCGGTTCTCCACCAGCCACTGCGACCCGTAGTCGCCCCCGGCCTCCTCGTCGGCGAAGAAGGCGAAGATCACATCCCGCGGCGGCACCACCCCGTCCCGCTTGAACCGCCGCGCGGTGGCCAACGTCATGGCCACCATGTCCTTCATGTCGACCGCCCCGCGCCCCCACACGTAGTCGTCCTGCACAGCCCCCGAGAACGGATGAACCGACCACTCGGCGGGATCGGCGGGCACCACATCCAGATGCCCATGCACCAACAACGCCCCCCGGCTCGGATCCGCCCCCGCCAACCGGGCGAAGACATTGCCCCGCCCCCTGCCCCCGGACTCCACGTAGGTGGTCTCGTACCCCACCTCCGCCAGCTTCCCGGCCACGTACTCAGCCGCCACCCGCTCCCCGACCACGGTCGCAGGATCCCCGGTGTTCGTGGTGTCGATGCGGATCAACTCACTGGTCAGCGCGACGGCCTCTTCCTCGGCCAACCTGGTGTCATGGGGCACGGACGCTGCGCTCTGCTGCTCGGTCACACCGCTTTCCTACCACTGCCACCCCACCACCACAGCCCCGATTTGGGAGTAGCTGAGGGCATCGGATAAGGTATGTCCACACCACGCGGGAGACCGCGAGTCCGGGTGGCGGAATGGCAGACGCGCTAGCTTGAGGTGCTAGTGCCCTTAACGGGCGTGGGGGTTCAAGTCCCCCCTCGGACACCGGCATTATCCTTACTAAAAGGGCGGATGGTCACATCGACCGTCCGCTCTTCTGCCGTGTAGACCGTCTCCAGGTTTACGGCCTCGTAGAAGTCCCATAGGTCAGCCGCCTCTGCCCGGCTCAACCCGCCGGCCGACTCGCCGAGCTGGTCGATACGGGCTTCGATCTCCGCGTGCCCGGTGATCCGCCCGGCTGGCATCCTCGCCAACTCCTCCGTGGCGGCGTCGATCTCCTGCTTCGCGCTGTTGATCCGCTCCACCAGCGCATCGAAGTCCACCCCACGCTCTGCGAGGTTGAGCAGATTCCGAAGTCGTGCCTCAGCATCGGCCTTGCGCACCTTGATCCCCTCGACGCGAGCCTCTTCGGTCGGCGACTCGGCCACGCCGAGCAGTTGCCGCACAGTGCGCCCTCGATTCCGCCGATCGAACAGCCCAGCAAGCCACTGGTTGACCCCGTCGAGAACCTTGATCTCCGGGAGGTAGACGTCGGTCGGGTGCCCATTGAGCGCGGGCGACCCAGGCACGATGGTGCGCGCCGCGCATCGGTAGTAGATCCGCTTTTGGCGCGGACTACCCTCCATTTGACGCTTGCAGTAGCCGCACCGAACCCGCCTGCGGAGCGCGTAGACGTGTTTGGTCGTCTTCTTCCGCCCGCGCTCCAATTTCCGCCGCGCCGCCAGCCCGCCAGCCGCGCGTGTCCGGCGCATGAGGGCGATTTCGGTTAACGCGGTAGTGGACGGCGACGGTGCGCCCACCGACGTCTATTCCGATCGGTACAGAAGTCGATTTCTCTTGACCATGCCTCAAGGACACCTTGGGCTCAACTGGTCAATGCGACGCTGTGGGATGATCTTGGGGGACTGATCGGAGTGTCGCCCTGTGGCGTTGAATGTGTCGTTGTCGTCGGGGTGAGCGGGAGACGATTTCGCGGGAGTTGGCCGCTGGTCGGTCGCATCGTGGGATCGCGTTGTTGGTGGGCAGACATCACTCGGTGATCTCTCGGGAGATCGCCCGCAACGGTGGCAACCAGAAATACCGCGCGGTGATCGCTGACCGGCGGGCCAGGCGGATGCGGACCCGGCCGAAGGAACGAAAACTGGAACGGGCGGGCCGGGTCCGGGACTATGTGATGGAGAGGCTGGCCTTGCGGTGGTCGCCGGGTCAGATCGCGACCCGCCTGCGCGCCGATCACCCCGACGACGAGGAGATGTGTATCTCGCACGAGGCGATCTACCAGACCCTGTTCGTCCAGGGCCGGGGCCAGTTGCGGGCCCTGTTGTACCGGGCGTTGCGGTCGGGGCGGGCCAAGCGGGTCTCACCAGCGAAAAGGGTCCCGGCGCACGACCGGATCGCGGGCATGGTCTCGATCAGCGAACGCCCGAAGGAGGCCGACGATCGGGCGGTGCCCGGGTTCTGGGAAGGCGACCTCATCCTCGGCTCCGCCTGCAAATCCCAGATCCTGACCCTGGTGGAACGCCAGACCCGGTTCGTCATGCTCATCCGAGTCCCGCACGACCGCTCCACCGACCGGGTCGCGACCCTGTTGTCGTTGAAGATGCGGACCCTCCCAGCGTTTCTGAAGAACTCGTTGACCTGGGATCGGGGGACCGAGATGGGCGAACACGCGAGGTTCACCACGGCCTCCGGGATGCCGGTCTACTTCTGCGACCCGCACTCACCCTGGCAGCGCGGATCCAACGAGAACACCAACGGGTTGCTGCGCCAGTACTTCCCGAAAGGCACCGACCTGTCGGTGCACTCCCAAGCCCACCTCGACGAGGTCGCCCGCGAGCTCAACGGGCGCCCCCGCATGACCCTGGACTGGGCCACCCCCACCGAAAAACTCAACCAACTCCTGATCAACCACGGTGTCGCAACGATCACTTGAGACCAAGCACGGCTTCTACTCGGGTGTTGGGCGGGCGCATGTCCCGTCCACGGAGAGGGAAACCATGCGCAGAGCGTTGACCACCGTTGTCGTCGCGGCCGCGGCCGCGACGGCACTCGCACCACCGGTGCTCGCGGAACCGTCGTTGCGATGGGGCTACTGCGAAGGGCTGGACGTTCCCGGCCTGCAGTGCACCACCGTGGACGTTCCGCTCGACCACCGGAACCCGGACGGGCCGCAGATCGAGATCGCGCTGTTCAAGCTGGCGAGCAAAAATCCCGAGCAGCGCCGGGGCGTGCTGCTGACCAATCCCGGCGGGCCGGGCGGAGCCGGGCTGGACTTCCCCGTCGGCCTCGGGCTGCCGCAGAGCGTGCTCGACACCTACGACATCATCGGGTTCGACCCGCGTGGTGTCGGCCGCAGCACGCCGGTGACCTGCGACCTGACGCCGGAGCAGCAGAGCCGCGGCAACATCCCGTCCTACGCGCACAACGCGGTCGACGTGCTGGAGCAGGCGAAGAACGCGAAGGCCGTCGCCGAGCAGTGCGCCAAGTCCGAGACCGCGCACCTGCTCCAGTTCATCTCGACCGCGGCCACCGCGCGGGACATAGACCTGATCCGCGGGAAGCTGGGCGAGGACAAGCTTTCGTTCCTCGGTTACTCGTACGGCACGCATCTCGGCGCGGTCTACACCACGTTGTTCCCCGAGCGCAGCGACCGGATCGTGCTCGACAGCAACCTGGTCCCGGCCGGACTGGACCGCGAGGCCAGCCGCCTGTTCGGCCTTGGCATGGAAGAGCGGTTCCCAGACTTCGCCGCGTTCGCCGCCTCGCATCCCGAGTACGGCCTCGGCGCCACCCCGGAGGCGGTGACCGCGAAGTTCCACGAGCTGTCCGACCGCTTGGACCAGAAGCCGGTGGACGGCATCGACGGCTCGACGTTCCGGTTGCTGACCTTCGGCGGGCTCTACCGCGACAACCGGATGCCCCGCTTGGCCGAGACGTGGCGGGCGCTCGACACGAACCAGCCGCTGCCGCCCACCGCGACCGAAGCGGCGGCGCAGGATGTGGACAACCTCGTGTCCAGCCACCTCTGTGCTCTGCAACGACAACCGCTGGCCGCGGTCCATCGGCCCCTACGTGCACGACACCGCTGTGGACCGGGAGCGCTTCCCGCTGTTCGGTGGGGCCGGGGCCAACATCCGCCCGTGTGCGTTCTGGTCGACCGAACCGGCCGAGCCCCCCGTTCGCGTCGGTGACCGCGGGCCGTCGAACGTGTTGCTGTCGCAGAACACCAATGACCCGGGCACCCCGCTGGCCGGCGCCGAGAAGATGCACCGCGCCCTCGGTGACCGGTCCCGGATGGTCACCACCGAGCAGGGTGGCCACGGTGCCTACCTGCTCGGCGCGAACCAGTGCCTGAACGACGCGGTCACGACCTATCTGACCACGGGCGAGCGCCCGGCGGAGGACCTCGTCTGCTCGTCGACCCCGCGGCGGCCCGCCGACCACCAGGTCAGCGGGCGACTCCGGGCTAGTGGCTCGTCTCGATAGGTTGACCCGGTAATTGATCTTGGTGGTGGTGGGTCAGGCTGTCTCCCGTAAATCGAGTGTGGGAGGTGGTTGTGGCTCGTCGGCCCGAGGTGTTCGTGCGGTCGTTGTCGATGGAGGAGGGCCGCAAGCTTCAGCGGGTGACCAGGACCAGCAAGGATCCGATCCGGTTGCGGCGGGCGATCGTGGTGATGATGTCCGGCCAGGGCCGGGCGGTGCGGGACATCACGTCGTTGTTGCAGGTCAGCGCGGAGTATGTGCGGGATGTGATCCACGCGTTCAACGAGCGGGGGTTCGACG
>NZ_FMZZ01000005.1 GCF_900101685.1 Actinokineospora iranica | reverse complement strand
TCGGTGACCCGCTTCGACGGCGACACCGACAAGGCCGCCAAGGTCTACGACGGCCTCGTCCCGCTCACCGCGGACGACGTGGCCGAGGTGATCGCGTTCGCGGTGACCAGGGCCCCGCACGTGAACCTCGACCAGATCGTCATGAAGCCGCGCGCGCAGGCCTCGGCCACCCGCGCGCACCGCGTCGGCTAGCCCCGGCTGATCAGCTCAGGGAGCAGTTGACCAGCACCGGTTCGAGGTGCAGGTCGACGCCGAAGGCCGCGCGCACGCCGTCGCGGACCTCCAGGGCCAGGGCCAGGAGGTCCGCGGTGGTCGCGTCGCCCCGGTTGGTCAGCGCCAGGGTGTGCTTCGAGGACAGCGCGACCCGCCCGCCCGCGCCCGCGTGCCCCTTGGCGAACCCGGCGCGCTCGATGAGCCAGGCCGCCGACAGCTTCGACGCGCCCAGCCCGGCCGGGTAGCGCGGGATCGTGACGTCCGGCCCGACCGCGGCCACGATCCGGGCGAGCACCGCGTCGAGGCCGTCGTCGGGGACGATGGGGTTGGTGAAGAACGAGCCGGCGCTCCAGGTGTCGTGATCGACGGCGTCGAGCACCATGCCCTTGCCCCGGCGCAGGTCGAGCACCGCCTCCCGGGCCGCGGCGACCGGCACCCGGGCGTCTTGGCGGACGCCCAGGGCGCGGGCGAGTTCGGTGTAGCGGATGGGGGCGGACAGGCCGTCGTCCACGAGTTCGAAGCGGGCGCGCAGGACGACGGCGCGGTCGGTGCCCTTGAGGACGCTGGTCCGGTAGCCCAGGCCGAGTTCGGCGGCGGTGAGCGTGCGGATCTCGCCGGTGGGCCGGTCGTACAGGTCGACCGAGACGAGCACCTGGGCGACCTCGACACCGTAGGCGCCGACGTTCTGCACCGGGGTCGCGCCGACCAGGCCGGGGATGCCGGAGAGGCATTCGAGGCCGCCGAGCCCGGCTTCGACGGTGCCCGCGACCACGGTGTCCCAGTCCTCCCCCGCCTCGACAGTGAGCTGGACCCGGCCGGGGGCCGTGCAGTCGATCTTGCTGCCCCGGTTGGCGACCAGCACGACGGTCCCGTCGAACCCCAGGTCGCCGACGACGAGGTTGGACCCGCCGCCGAGCACCAGCAGCGGGTCACCGTCCTGGTCGGTGGCCCGAACCGCGTCGACCACCTCGGCGGCCGTCCCCGCCGCGACGAATCTGGCGGCTGGTCCACCGAGCCGCAGGGTCGTGTATCCGCTGAGGGGGACTCCGGTGCGGACGTCGGCGCCGAGGGGGAGGCTGGTCACGGGCACAAACGGTAACCTCCAGCCCATGCCCAGCCGCATCGAGCACCGCGCCGAGTTCACCGCACCCGCGTCCAGGGTGCACGCGGCGCTGGTGGACCGGGCCTTTCTCGACGAGCGCCTCAGGGTGCTCGGCGGCAAGGGCGCCGAGCTCACCGCGTACGAAACCACTGGTGACGGCGTCTCCTACAGCCTGCGCCAGGGCCTGGAGGCGTCCCGCCTCCCCTCGGTGGTCCGCACCGTCGCCAAGGGCGACCTGGTAGTCGAGCGGACCGAGACCTGGAGCCCGGACGGCTCCCGCTTCGAGGGCACCACCACAGCCGCGGTCGCGGGTATGCCCGGCGAGATCAAGGGCCGCTTCCGCCTCACCGACACCCCCACCGGCAGCGAGTGGCGCACGGACGCGGAAGTGAAGGTCAAAATCCCCTTGATCGGCGGAAAAATCGAGTCGGTGATCGCGGAACAGGTGCGCAAACTCCTGGCCAGCGAGGCCGAGTTCGCCGCCACCTGGCTGGCCGACCACCCCGAATGACGCCCCCCGCGTGATCACACCCTTCCCGACCGCGGACCGCCGAACCACCCGCCACATGGCCGCCCGCCGCCACACCCACAGCCCCCGCCCCCCGGCTCCCCGCCCTAGGCGCACCGAGTGGTGGGCTACCAGCCCTGCGTGCCCCGGCCCCCGGGAAACCACCCCTGCGTGCGCTGGCCCCTCGGCAACCAGCCCCGCGTGCGCCGGCCCACCAACTACCAGCCCTGCGTGCGCCAGCCCCCGGGCAACTAGCCCGGCATCCGCAGGCCCGCCGGCTACCACCCCCGCGTGCGCCAGCCCACCGACAACCAACCCCCCAATCCCACCTGCCCACACCCCGGCCGTTGCCCGCCCGTCCATCCGCCGCACAGCCGCCCAAGCCCCAGCCACCCACGGGCACCTCGCAGCCCGGCTGGCCACCAGCGGCGCGGCCACCCGACGCGCGAACCTCGCCTGCCGTGCGCTGGTCGCTGCTTGTCCGACCCGCGGTCGCCGGGTTGTCTGGTCGCTGATCGCCCGCCTTCCGGTCGTCTGGCTGGGTGCCCGCTTCCTGGTCGGTGGTGGCTCGGGCACTGGGCGCCGGGTCGGTGGTCGGTCGGTTGCTCTGTGCCGGGTGGGCTGCCGCTGATGGCTCGCGTTCCTCGGTTGGCCGCTGGTCGGGCCAGGGCGCTTGGCGCTCCGACCCGGGGCACGACCAATCCGAACCGGCTGCGTCGGGTGGATCGGTGGATGGTCGGCTCGGCTGTGGTGCGTGAGGTGCTGTCGGGGCCTGAACCGCTGGTGGTCGATCTTGGCTACGGGGCGACGCCGGTCACGACGGTCGAGATGGCCGCGCGGTTGCGCGCGGTGTGCGCGGGCGTGCGGGTCCTGGGGCTGGAGATCGACCCGGAGCGGGTCGAGGCGGCCAAGCCGTCGGCCGATCCGCCGCGGCTGGAGTTCCGCCGGGGCGGTTTCGAGTTGGCGGGCGCCCGGCCGGTGTTGGTGCGCGCGTTCAATGTGCTGCGCCAGTACACCGAGGCCGAGTCGGCGTCGTCGTGGGCGACGATGCTCGACCGGCTGGCTCCGGGCGGTCTGCTGGTCGAGGGCACCTGCGACGAGATCGGCAGGCGCTGCGCCTGGGTGACGCTGGACGCGACCGGCCCCAGAACGTTCACCGTGGCCTGTCTGCCTTCCGGTGTCGAGCGTCCGTCCGATGTGGCCGAACGCCTCCCCAAGGCGCTCATCCACCGCAACGTCCCGGGCGAACGAGTCCACGACTTCCTGTCCGCCCTCGACGCGTGCTGGGCGACCGCGGCGCCGTTCGCGGCCTTCGGCCCCCGCGCCCGGTGGGTGGAGGCGGCGCGACTGCTCGCCGAGGACGGTTGGCCGGTGCTCGACACCCGCAAACGCTGGCGCCTCGGTGAACTCACCCTGGATTGGTCAGCTGTGGCCCCCAGATAACTCGCCTTGACTTTGCCGTTGCGTCAACTTCTACCGTTGTCTTCGGGCCGGAAAGACCGGCCCGGAGGAGACGGAGACCGATGGCCTGGTCGATCGCACAGGTGGCCCGCATGTCGAAGGTGACATCGCGGACACTGCGCCACTACGACGACATAGGCCTGCTGCCACCGGCCAGAGTGGGCGACAACGGCTACCGGTATTACGAGCAGGAGCAACTGCTGCGCCTGCAGCAGATCCTGGTGCTGCGCGAACTGGGTCTGGGTCTGGACGCGATCGCCGAGATCGTCAACCAGGGCCGCGACCGGATCGAGGCCCTGCGGATGCACCACCGCTGGCTGCTGGCCGAACGCGACCGCCTGGACCGCTTGGCGCGCACGGTCTCCCGAACCATCTCCGAAGTGCAAGGGGGAGAGAAAGTGACCAGCAAATCGGCGGCACACTGGTTCGAGGGCTTCGACTCGGCCAAACAGGAGCAACTGCAACAGGAGGCCCGCGACCGCTGGGGCGCGGAACACGTCGACGCAGCGAACAAGAAGTTCGCGGGCACCCCCCAGGACTGGTGGCAGACCGAAGGCCAGACCTGGCTCAAGTCCCTGAACACCCTGATCGCGCACATCGACGCGGGCCGCCTCCCGACGGACCCGGCGGTCCAGGAGACGATCGACGGCCACTACCAGTGGATTCAGGGCACCTGGGTGCCCAATCGCGAGTCCTACACGGGCCTGGCCAATCTCTACGCCGACGACCCGCGCTTCCGCGCGAACTTCGACAAGACCGACCCACGCCTGGCCGAATACCTCCGCGCGGCCATGACCGAATACGCCCGCACCCGCCTGTCCTAGGGCACCCTGCCGGGGGGTCGATGGGCCCGAAGGCCACCTCCGGGCGAGGTCCCGGTGGCCTTCGGGCCCACTGGCGCGAGGTTCCGCAACGCGGTGGGCGCGAAGAGTGGCCTGGCCCCGGGCGAACCGGTCCCGCCCACGCGGGGAAGCAAGCGCCGCCCGCCCGCAACGTCCCAGTGCGTTGGACAGGCACCTGCCCACCAGCGGACACGTGGTGGTTCTCCCAGCGGTGTGACGGTCCCACCCAGGAGGCAAGGCGACGGCGTGACCCAGCCGAGCGCGCCGTCGTGCCCCGGTCCTGGCCTGGCAGTGGTGCGAGTCGGCCCAGGTTCGGAGGGCAAGGCTGACCGCGCGGCCAAGAGACAACGCCCCTGGCAGTCCAGCGGGCGACGCGGCAACGACAGCACGACCCCGACATCTCGCCCGCCCCCGCGGCGAGGCTCGCGGTCTGGCAGTGCGGCCACCCGACCGTGCCAGCGGCCAGACCGCGCGGCGCGGCCGCGCACCTGGTACGGGGCGGCGTGCTGCCACGGCCAGACATGGGTGCCGCGCGCTGGTGCGGCGGCGGATGCGGGAGGTGCGGCGGGCGCGACAGTGCCACAGCGGACGCAGCAGTCCGGTGGGAATGCGGTGGCGCTGAGGTCCGGCGGCGAGCGACGGCGGCCGCGGCAACCCGACCACAGACACAGCAGTGCCGTGAGGATGCGGTGACGCCGGGGTCCGGCGGCGAGCGACGGCGAGCGCGGCAACCCGACCGCGGGCACAGCAGTGCGATGAGGGTGCGGTGGCGTTGGGGTTGCGGCGGCAAGGCGAGGGGTGCGGCGCTGCGGCAGGTGGGGTGTGGCGGGGCGTGCGGTGGGACGACGGTGGGCCGGCACGGCGGCATTCGCGTGTGTCGGGAGTGCGGTCGAGGGCTCGGTGAGATCAGCGGCGGCGTCTGCGATGGAGCGGGGTCTGGAGTGGAGGGTCGGGCGGAGAGGCGGATTGGGAAGGAAGGCAGCGGGGCGGGGCGCTGGCCGGAGTGGAGCGGAGCGGAAAAGTCGAGCGAGCGGCCAGGACATGGCCGCGACCAACACGACAAGGAACCAGACCGGAGTGGAGGGAGCCGGTGCGGCGGAAGAAGCCGGTGCGGCGGAAGGAGTCGGTGCGGCGGAAGGAGTGGCTGGGGTGGAGGTCGGGTGGACAGGGGCTGGGACAATTGGCGGGTGTCGTCGAATGAGCGTCGTTATGTGATCAGGTTGGGGTGTCCGGACCGGGCGGGGGTGGTGGCGAGGATTTCGGGGTTTCTGGCTGAGGCTGGGGGGTGGATTGTCGAGGCCGCGTATCACACCGATCCTGATACGAACTGGTTCTTCACGCGGCAGGAGGTGCGGGCTGAATCGTTGCCGTTTGGGGTTGACGAGTTGCGGAGACGGTTCGGGGAGGTGGCTCGGGAACTCAGTGCCAAGTCGGATTGGACGGTGACCGACACCGGGCGGCGGCGTCGGGTGGCGATCTTGGTTTCCAAGGAGGGGCACTGCCTTTACGACCTGCTCGGGCGGGTGCACAGCGGTGAGTTGGACGTGGACATCACCGCTGTCGTCGGCAACCACGCCGATTTGGCGGGGATCACGCGGGCACATGGCATCCCGTTCCACCATGTGCCGTTTCCCGCGGCCGACCCCGAGGGGAAGGCCGCCTCGTTCGCGCAGTTGCGGCAGCTGGTGGACGCCGGGTCGCCGGACGCGATCGTGTTGGCGCGGTTCATGCAGGTGGTGCCCGCCGAGTTGTGCGCGGAGTGGGCCGGGCGGGCGCTGAACATCCACCACAGCTTCCTGCCCTCCTTCGTGGGCGCGCGGCCCTACCACCAGGCCCACCAGCGCGGGGTGAAGCTGATCGGGGCGACGTGCCACTACGTGACGGCCGAACTCGACCAGGGGCCGATCGTGGAACAGGACGTGATTCGGGTGGACCACGGCGACTCGGTGGCGGACATGGTGCGCAAGGGGCGCGACATCGAGAAGGTCGTTCTCGCGCGGGGACTGCGGGCGCATCTGGAGAGCCGGATCCTGCTGCACGGCAATAAGACTGTGGTGTTCTAGGTTTTTCGGGCGCGGGGCCGACTGCTGTGCGGCGGTTCCCGGGCTGGGGGAGAAAGGGTTGTGGGATGGCGGTTTCATGTCGAGCCTCCGGGGGTGGTTGTGGTTTCACCGTATGCCGGGGCGGGGTGGGTGTCATTGACACGATGGCATGGGGATAGGCGTTTGACGGGATTGGAAGAACGGAGTATGGGGCGGGTTAATCGGTTGCCGTGAAAGGCGCTCTGGGCGACCATTCGCGGTGTGAAGACTGGGGATCCGAACAACCTTCCGACCGTTCCGCCGCGACCGCTGTCCACTGCCGACCTGCCCGCCTGCCTCGCGTTGGCGGGCGACCGGGAGTGGCCCTACGAGGACCACAAGTGGGATTTCCTGCTGCGCCTTGGCCAGGGATTCGGCATTCCCGATCCGTCGGGTGGCCTGGCCGCGTGCGCGGTTCTGACCCGGTCGGGCGACCTGGCGACCATCTCCATGGTGTTGGTGGCGGCCAGGTTCGCCCGCCGCGGGCTGGGCACGCGCGTCATGCGGCACGCGATCGGCGCGGCGGGCGACGCGACGGTCACCCTGTACGCGACGCCGTTCGGAAAACCGCTGTACGAGAAGCTGGGTTTCCACGCGTCTACCGAGGTTCAGGCAAACGTCGGGGTTCTTCGCGCTGAACGGTCGGGTCTTACGCGTGTGGCGAGTGCGGCAGACCTCAGCGCGATCCTCGAATTGGACCGCGCCGTGTTCGGCGTGGACCGGAGCAATGTCCTCTCGGGACTGTTCGACTTCGCCGACCATGTCCGGGTGATCGAGAGGGACAACCGGATCGTCGGTTACGCGAGCGCTTGGCGCCCGGGCACGGGATTGGACAACCGGATCATCGGACCTCTTATCGCCGAAGGCGACCACGACGCGAAGGCTCTTATCGCCGATCTCGCAAGAGACGTCGACGGACCTGTCCGCGTCGATGTGGACGACAGCCGCGGGGAACTGGCCGTCTGGGTGGCCGAGCGCGGCCTGGCGCCGATGTTCCGCGCCGCCGCGATGACCCTCGGCGGTCGCCCGCTGCCGGGCGACCGCCGTCGGCTTGTCCTGCCGTTCATGCAGGCCCTGGGTTAGCCGAGAGTCACGAGCATCTTGCCGGTGTTTCCGCCGTCGAGCATGGTCATGAACGCCTCCGGGGCGTTGCGGAGACCCTTGACCACGGTCTCGGTGTACTGCAGCTTGCCTTCGCGAATCCAGCCGCCGACCTCTCGCACGAAGTCGTCGCGCAGGTTCGCGTGGTCGCGCACGAGCATGCCGCGCAGCGTGATCCGCTTGCCGACGAGCTGCATGAGGTTGCGCGGCGCGGGCACCGGCTCGGTGGCGTTGTACAGGGAGATCATCCCGCAGACGGCGACGCGGCCGTGGGTGTTCATGACCTCGATGGCGGCCTCCAGGTGGTCGCCGCCGACGTTGTCGAAGTACACGTCGATGCCTTCGGGCGCGGCGGCGGCGAGTTGTTCGACCACCGGGGCGTCCTTGTAGTTGAACGCGGCGTCGAAGCCGAGCTGGTCGATGAGGTATCGCACCTTCTCATCGCTACCCGCGCTACCGATGACCCTCTTAGCGCCGCGAAGCCGCGCTATCTGCCCCACGACAGCGCCAACAGCGCCCGCGGCCGCCGAGACGAACACGGTGTCGCCCTCGCGGAACTCGGCGATGTCCAAGAGGCCCGCGTAAGCGGTAAGACCGGTCATGCCCAGCACGCCGAGGTAAGCGCCGAGCGGCGCGAGATCCGGGTCGACCTTGACCGTTTCATCGGCGCTGAGCACCGCGTACTCGCGCCAGCCCAGGTTGTGCAGCACGAAGTCGCCCGGCCTGAGGGTGTCCACAGTGGACTGGACGACCTCGCCGACCGCGCCGCCCTCCAGCGGGGCGCCGAGGGCGAACGGGGCGATGTAGGACTTCGCGTCGCCCATCCGGCCGCGCATGTACGGGTCGACGCTCATCACATGGTTGCGCACCAGGATCTGGCCTGGCTCCGGCACCGGCACCTCGACGAAGGCGAAGTTCTCCGGTTGCGGCCTGCCGATCGGCCGGGCGGCGAGGTGGATCTCCAGGGCGGTCGACGGACTTGTCATGCTGATGGCACTCCCTGATTGGTGGATGCGACGCAGTAGGTGCAACACAGGTAGTGATAACGGTGTTCCCATTCGGGTGTGATCTCACTAGGTCACCCACCTGTCACGGTGAGTTGTGGCATGGTAAGTCTGCTGAACGCCAGGGTGGAACGCCGCCGGAAGGACTCCCGATGACCAGCAGCCCCGGACTCCTCGCGACGCCGGACTCCGACGAACTCGTCCACCGGGCCGCCTCCCTCGTGCCCCTCCTGCGAAGCAACGCCCAGCGCTGCGCCGAGGCGCGGCGCGTGCCCGCGGAGAACCTGGAAGCGCTGCGCGAGGCGGGCCTGTTCCGCCTGATGCTCCCCCGCCACTTCGGCGGCTACGAGTCGACCATGCGCACCAAGATGGCGGTCCTCGCCGAGATCGCCCGCGGCTGCGCCTCCACGGCCTGGGTGGCCACGCTCTACTACGACGCGACGTTCCTGCTCTCCCTGTTCCCGGACAGCGTGCAGGACGAAGTCTTCGCCGACCCGGTCACGCTGCACTCCGCGACGCTCGTGCCCACGGGTCGCGCGGTCCGGGTCAACGGCGGCTACCTCGTCTCGGGACGCTGGCCGTTCAACAGCGGCTGCCTCGACGCCACCTACGCCGTCCAGCCCGGCATGATCGAGAACAGCGACGGGCCCGCGGAGATGGCCCACTTCGTCATCCCGTACACCGAACTCACCGTCGCGGACGACTGGCACGTCAGCGGGATGGCGGGCACCGGCAGCAACACGGTGACCGGCGAGAACATCTTCGTGCCGAACGAGCGCGCCGCGTTGGCGTCGCGGGTGATGTTCGGCGCGCACCTGAGCGAGCGCAACGCCCACTCCGCGCTTTACCGGGTGCCGTTGGTCCCGTACGTCCTGACCAGCTGTCCGCCCGCGTTCCTCGGCATGGCCGCCGCGGCGTACGAGCTGTTCATGGCGCGGCTGCCGGAGCGGGGCCCGATCGCCTACACCGGCTACACGCACTTCCGGGACGCTCCGATCACCCATCACCAGGTGGCCGGGGCGAAGCTCACTATCGAAGCGGCGGATCACTTCGCTTACCAGGCGGCCGATCTGGTCGACCAACGGGCGCGTACCGGCACGCCGTACGGGCCGCAGGACAAGCCCCGGGTGTGGGGCCTGGTGTCTCACGCGACCAAGTTGTACATGGAGGCGATCGAGACCCTGCGGCTGGCGAGCGGGGCGACCGCCATCAACGAGGCGATGCCGATCCAGCTGGTCGCCCGCAACGCGCAGGCGCTGGCCACGCACGCGCTGATGCTGCCGACCACGGGGGTCGAGCACTACGGGCGGGCGCTGTGCGGGCTTGAGCCCAGCACGCCGCTGCTGGCCTGATCAGGCGCCGAGTTCCCTGGCCAGGTTGGCCAGCAGCTCGTCGTGGATGCGGCGGAGGCCCGCGGGGGCGAAGGTGCGCTCGAAGAAGCCGCCGATGCCGTTCGCGCCTTCCCAGGTGGTGGCCATCCGGACCGTCGAGGTGTCGCCCGAGCCGTCGACGGTCCAGGTGGTGACCAGGGTGGAGTTGCGGTCGGCCTCGACCAGGGTGCCGGGCTGCGGCTCGGTGACGTCGACGAGGCAGTCGCGGACCCGCTTGCTGGTGGCCTGGAGCTTCCAGTGCACGACGGTGCCAGCGCCCACGCCGCCCGACTGGACCTCGTACTCGCTGTAGTGCGCGGTGAGGATCTTCGACCGGACGCCCGCGTAGTCGGCGACGGCGGCGCGCACGCGCTCGACCGGGGCGGTGAAGGTGCGCTCGGCGAGGGCCTGTACCTGGTTCATCATTCTCCGTACGTCGGCTGTCGGGCGTCCGTAGGCTACCGGCGTGCGGATCGAGATCACCGACCTGGACACCCTGCGCCTGCACCGGGCGGACGGCCTCGACCTGCGCGGGGTGACGCTGGCCCGGCTCGATCTGACCGATCCGGACGTCGACGCCCTGCTCCGCACGCCGATGGACGGGGCCCTGCTGCTGGGCTGCGCGCTGCGGCCCGAGACGCAGCGACGGGCGCAGGCGGCGGGGGCGCTGCTGTTCCCGATCGTGCCGGGCCTGCCCTACGAGGTCTACCGGTCGCACCTGTACACGTGCGCGGAGTTGTTCGACGGCTTCGACCCGGACCACCCGGAGACTTACGCGGACACGCTGGACGCGCGCGTTTACCGGCACACCCGAGAGCAGGGCTATCCACCGGACCCGCTGCACGCGTTGGCCGAGCGGCTGCACGACCACGGCATCTCTGAGGCGTTGCACGACGTGCTTACCGGCAAGCCGGTAGCCGTGATGGGCGGACATGCTCTTACCCGCGATTCGGCAGGCTACCGAGACGCCGTTGAACTCGGTGTCGCGTTGGGGCGCGGCGGGTTCACCGTCCTCACCGGCGGCGGGCCAGGGGCGATGGAGGCCGTGCCGCTGGGTGTGCGCCTGTCCGATCGCTCCATTGTGGACGAAGCGCTGGCCGCGCTCGCCGTCGCGCCGAGGTTCGCCAGCGGGGCGAAGGTGGACGCGGTGGAGATCGGGCGGTGGCTGGCGGCCGGGCTCACGCTGGACCTGCCGACCGGGGACCGGGCGCGCACGATCGGAATCCCTACCTGGTTCTACGGGCATGAGCCGCCCAACCCGTTCTGCGAGTTGCACGCCAAGTACTTCGCGAACTCGGTACGCGAAGAGGGTCTGCTCACCGTGGCTACCGGCGGCATCATCTACACGCCCGGCAGTGCGGGGACAGTGCAAGAGATCTTTCAGGACTACACCCAGAACCACTACGGCTCGGTCGGGCCTGCGGCGCCCATGGTCTTCCTCGGCAAACGGTTCTGGACCGAGGAGGTGCCCGCTGCGCCGCTCGTGCGCAAGATGGCGCGCGGGCGGGCTGCCGAGCCGTGGATCCTGGTCACCGACGACGCCGACGAGGCGGTGGCGCTGCTGAGCGCCTACGCGACGACTTGAGAATGATCTTCCGGGCCGCATCGGCGCAGGACTCCGGATAGCTTGAACCGGTGGCGAATCACGAGCAGTACGTCCGCTATCGAGAAGACTCGCACGTGCTGGCGGCGATCGGAACGCACATAGACGCCCAACTCGGACGGCTCACCGTGCGGCTGCCCAGAGCGGTGGCCGAGGCCGCCGTGGCCGCATGGGAGCGGGACGAGCCCGCCGGGCACGACACGGAGACCGGCGAGCAGCGTGCCCTGCGGGACCAGGCGGCGGAACTGGCGCTGATCGGCCTCGCGATCGCCCAGCGCGGCCGTTGGGAGGACGCCGAAGTCGTCGTCGACCTCGACGTCGGTTCCGCGGGCGCGGCCTCACGGGCGACGCGGTAGTCAGTCGAGCAGGCCCGCGCGCTGGGCCAGGACGGCGGCGGTGACCCGGTTCGAGCAGCCGGTCGCGGCCAGGATCTCCGAGACGTAGCCGCGCACCGTCGAGTCGGACAGCCGCAGCTCCGCGGCGATCTCGTTGTTGCTGCGGCCCATGCCCACCAGCCGCAGCACGTCGCGCAGCCGCGCGGACAGGCGGGCGACCTCGGCCGCGGCGCCGATCCGGTCGAGGTGGTGGGTGGCGAGGTGGCCCATCAGGTCGCTGGTGAGCGACGGGTCGAGCACGGCGCCGCCGCGGGCGGCGACCCGCACCGCCCGGACCAGCTCGGCGGGCTCGACGTGCTTGAGCAGGAACCCCTTCGCGCCGAGCTGGAGCGCGGTGGCCACGGCCTGGTCGGCGTGGAAGGTCGTCAGCACCACGACAGCGGGCATCGACGGGTGTCGGCGCAGCTCACGCAGGGTGTCGATACCGTCCATGCGCGGCATACGCAGGTCGAGCAGGAGCACGTCGATGTCCAGGGTGCGGACCAGTTCCAGCGCCTCGCCGCCGTGCGCTCCCTCGCCGACGACCAGCACGTCGCCTGCCGAGGCGAGGATCTTCGCGACGAAGGAGCGGGCCATCGGCTCGTCGTCCACGACGCCGACGCGGATCGTGGTCGGTTCCGCGGCCGTTCCCGCGACCTCGAGGTCCGTGTTCACGCCCGTATGCAAGCACAGGGCGACTAACCGGGACAGGGGAAAAGTGCTCAACCCGACGATCGTAGGGTTCGCTTCCCCTCTTTCGGCCTACTCCGAAACCGCGCGGGCCAGGTCGTCGACCACCTCGGCCGAGGGCAGCCCGGCCAGCAGACCTCCGGGGACCAGCAGCTTGCTGCCGCGGATGCCGCTGCCGATCACCAGTTCGGGCGCCCGCGCGACAGCGGCGTCGACGAGCAGCGGCCAGTCCGCGGGGAGGCCGATGGGGGTGATGCCGCCGTACGCCATGCCGGTCTGCTCTACCGCGCGGTCCATCGGCGCGAACGACGCCTTGCGCACGTCGAGCCGCCTGCGGACGACTCCGTTGACGTCGGCCCGGGTAGTGGCCAATACCAGGCAGGCGGCAAACCGTTCGGTGCCGCCGCGCTTGCCCAAGACGACCACGCAGTTGGCGGATGCGGTGAGCGGTGAGCCGTAGTGCGCGCAGAACGCGGCGGTGTCGGCGAGATCCGGATCGATCTCGGCAACCCCGACCCGATCGGAGTCAAGCCCGGCGAGCGCCTTGGCGACCGGGTCGGCGAGCAGCTCGGGATGGTCCAGGGCGGGGAGGACGGTGAGACTTCCGGCAATGGTCCAGGTCACACAACCGAGGGTAGCGAGAAGGTGGGACAGTCCCCGGTCGGGTCTGGATAAGACGAATCACCAACGCTGACCGCGCTGCACCTCGATCAGCTTCGGTCGCACGTCGACTATGTAGACCAGAGCGGCGACAAGGCCCGCCATCCAGAAAATCCAGCCGGTGCCCGCGAAGCTGAACAGCAACAGCACCGCCGCCGCGCCCGCGGTGATACCCAGCCAGGCGGGTTTGGTCAGCCGGTCGGCCGCCGAGTAGGCGTCCGGCCGCTGCAGCAGCGCGTGGATGAACGCGAAGACGCCGACGGGCACGGCCGCCCAGTCAATGGCCTTCAAAATCCAGAACGCGGTCTCCGGCACGCCTCCTAGCCTACGTGCGAACCGGGCGCATTCACCACAAGGCCCCACACGCTCGCGTCGAGTGTGCGGGGTCTTGTGGGTCGGGTTACTTCGTGGTCGGCTTGGTGGCGGGCTTGCGCGCCGCGGGCTTGCGGGCCGGGGCCGTCTTGTTCGCGACCTTGCGCGCGGCACTGCGGGTCTCGTGGGCGATGTCCTCGCCCGCCTCTTCGACGGCCTCGGACACGTCGGCGGCGACGCTCTCCACGGTGTGGGCGGTCTTCTCGCCAACCGAGCGGGTCTGGCGGGTCACACGGGCCAAGAGGTCCTCGGCAAGCAGCCGGGCGTCGCCCGCGACTCCGCCGACGCGCGCCTGGGCGGCCTCGATGGCCTCTTCCAACTGCTCGACGGCCTTCTTGACCTGCGGCTGCGACCGCAGCTTGCCCAGCGTGTCCTCCCCCTGGTCGGCCAGCTTCTGGTACAGCCGCACCGCGGCGGCGGAGTACTCGTTGGCGAGCTTGCGCAACTCGGCCGGGTCGAGCTTCTCGCGCAGGCCGCCGACCTCGTGCGGCAGGTCCGCCACGGCGGTCTTAGTGGTCTCGGCGCCCGACTTGGCCCGGTTTACCGCGTCCAAGAGAGCCTTGGCGGCCAGATCGCCCGCGCCGAGCGCGGCGAGCAGGGGGGTGCGCGCCTGCTCCAGGGCGGTGCTCACCACCTGCGCGGCCTGCTCGCCCGCCTTGCGGACGTCATCGCTCTTGGGCAGTGTCATCGTGCTCACTCCTCGAAGTCTTTATATCCGAAGTCTCTATATCCACAGTGGACTTTCCTACCGTGGACTCTGCTATGGACTCTGCCGCCGCGGACTGCCTGTTCTCGCGCCGGAACGACTCGTAGACGTCCAGCAGCACCTGCTTCTGCCGCTCGGTCAGCCCCTCGTCGGCCCGCACGGCGTCGATCACCGGCCCCCCGACCGGATGGTCGAGAATGCCCGCCTGCACGTAGAGGGCCTCCGCGGAGATCCGCAGCCCCTTGGCGATCTGCTGCAAGATCTCGGCGCTGGGTTTGCGCAGTCCGCGTTCGATCTGGCTCAGGTACGGGTTGGACACGCCCGCGAGCCGGGACAGCTGGCGCAGCGAGATCTTCGCGGTGTTGCGCTGCGCCTTGATGTACTCGCCGATGTCACGGCCGAGGTCGGCGACCTTGTCGATCGCCCGGACATCGCCGCCGTCAGCCTGGTCCATCCCGCAACCGCCTCCTCGTGCCACCAGCGACGGTACGCCGCCGTGCTAGCAGTTGCAAGCGGTGTGTTTGCACAGGTGCGCCGATTCCGTCACAGCCGGGCGAGAATCCAGTCCACAACGGCGGCCGTGGTCTCGTCGACGGTCGCGGAGGTGGTGTCCACCAGGTCCATCGGGGGGTCGGTGAGCGCCGCGTTCGCCTTGACCCAGCCGTTGAACTCGAGCATGTCGGCGATCCGGTCCTCGTCGTCCCACTCGCGCCAGGCGGGGCGGGCGCGGAGACGGGCGGCCAGGACGTCGTCGTCGGCCACGAGAGCGAGGTAGTGGATCTCGGAGAACAGCGCGCGCTCGGGGCGGCGCTCGAACTGCGGGGGCGCGACGGTGCCGCACAGCACCGTGGGGCGGCCGTTCTGGTTCAGCATGGCGGCAAGGCGCAGCCAGGTCTGCCGGAAGGCGCCGAAGTCGTCGTACGGGTCGCGCAGAGCGCCGATCCACAGCACGTCTTGCTCCAAGACGACCGCACGGCCGCCGAGCAGTGGGCTCAACCGGCGGCACACGGTGGACTTGCCGGTGCCGCTGGGGCCGGTCAGCGCGAACATCGGGAGCCGGTGGAACGGCTCCCGATGCCCGCACCGCGCGCAGACCAGGACAGCACCGTCGACCCGAGGCGCGTCGGCCCACTCACCGCAGGCCACGCAGATCATCGGGTTCAACGGTCAGTCGAAGAGGTCTTCGAGGAAGCTCTTACGGCGCTTCTTGTAGTGACCGCCACCGTGCCCGTACCCGTGCGGCGAGTCCCGGTAACCGCCCACGTGGCCGTAGCCGGGGGGCGAGTCGCGGTACCCAGGCGGGGAGTCGCGGTGCGCCCCGTGCCCGTAACCCGCGGGCGGGTAAGGCGCGACGGCGGGCGGGTACGGCGCGGGCGGCGGATAGCCTGCAGCGGGCGGCGGCGCGCCCTGATACGGCGGCGGCGGAGCCGCGGCCGCGTAGTGGCGCTGCTCGGCCGACGCGATCTGCTCGAGCTCACCACGGTCGAGGAAGATTCCCCGACACCCTTCGCACTGGTCGATGTGCACACCGAGCCGGTCGACCGTGCGCATGACGTTTTGACACTTCGGACAAATCACTCCACAAGACTACGCAGAGATCGATGCGCATGTCCGCATAGCCGCGCCGGACGCCTCCATCGACGGGCGCTGGCACACTTCCGCGCGAACCACCCGGACGAGCATGGTCGCAGCCCATACAACCTTCCCGTCGGCTGTAGGGGCTGGACACATGGCTACCGCGTTCCGACATACCTACCGTCGTCACCTATACCGAGTGGCCCGCATCACAATCTGGACCTGGCAGGTCGGACAGCCCTGCGCCGTTTCCGCTGATCCGCCGGGTCCTGCCGCACATGCGCGCGCGGCTGGGGCCGGATCGTCAACGTCTCCAGCGTCCACGGGGTGCGCGAGCGCCCACAAGGCGGCGTACGTCGCGGCCAAGCACGGGCTGGAGGGGCTGTCGAAGGTGACCGCGGTCGAGGGCGCGCCCTAGGACGTGACCAGCAACTGCGTGAGCCCCGGGTACGCGCGGACCCCGCTGGTGGAGAGCCAGATCGACTACCCGGCCCGCGCGCACGGCATTCCCGAGGACGAGGTGGTCGAGCGGGTGCTGCTCGACCGGGCGGTGCTGAGCCCGCTGCTGGTGGGCGGGTCTCTTACTACGTGATTACCGCGTTCATCTTGGTCTATGTGGCCAAGGGGCTCTTAATGGACAGGGGGTCGGGCTCAACGCGGTACTCGTCGGCTCGGTAGTGCACTTCGTGAGCATCCCGCTGTGGAAAGCGCTGTTCGACCGGATCGGCCGCAGGCCGGTGTACCTGTTCGGCGCGGTCGGCATGGCGGTGTGGAGCTTCGCGTTCTTCCTGCTGCTCGACGCGGTCGCCCGGGTGATCATCCTGGCCGCGATGGTCGGCCTGGTCCTGCACGGCGCGATGTACGGGCCGCAGGCGGTGTTCTTCTCCGAGCAGTACGAGACGCGCGTCCGCTACACCGGGTTGTCGGTCGGAAGCCAGCTGTCCTCGATCGCGGCAGGTGCGGTCGCACCTCTTATCGCGGTAGCGCTGTTCCAGGCGACCAAGAGCACGCTGCCGGTGTCGCTGTACGTGGTCGTGATGTGCCAAGCCGGTCCGCTGGGTTGGGCGGTCTGGTCGCGCAGACGGCGCAGCCGTACGCGACCCGTGACTACTTCGCCGACAAGCGCTTCCGGCACACCGACCCGATCGACTCCTCCGTGCACGACGAGGGGCTGGCCGCGATCCTGGGGGTGCCGCTGGCGTTGGGCAGCAAGGTGATCGGGGTGCTGTTCGCCGCCGACCGCGCCCGCCGCGACTTCTCCCCGGACGAGGTGGCGCTGCTGTCGTCACTGGCCGACCACGCCGCGATCGCCATCGACAACGCGCACCTGCTCGACGAGACCCGGCAGACCCGCGCGGAACTCGACCGCGCCAACGCCACCATCAGCGCGCACAACGCGGCCATGCGCCGCGCCGAGGACGCCCACGACAAGCTGATGGACCTGGTGCCGCGCGGCGGGATCGCGGTGCACGACGCGGGCGGGACGGAACTGGCCCGGGTGGGCACGAGCGTGGCCCGCCCGCCGAAGGAAGCCGTTGCGGCGTGCGCTCCTCAGGTAGGGCTGTGTCCACACCGGACACGTGGATGTGCGCGGTACAGGCAGGACAAGAGCTGTTGGGCACTCTTCTGCTGACCGGCCGTGAGTCGCTGGACGACGCGGACCGCGGGCTGTTCGAACGGGCAGCGGTGGTGACGGCGCCGCTGCTCATGCCGCGGCGTTCGGTCGCGCAGGCCGAGGACGAGGTGCGCGGCGAACTCCTGGCCGATCCGCTGACCGCGCCCGACCGCGACCCGGCGGCGCTGATCGCCCGCGGCCACCGGCTCGGCGTCGACCTGACCGAGCCGCACGCGGTGCTGGTGGCGACCGCGGGCCAGGCGCCCCGGCGGCGGCAGGCGATGGCGGCCGGTCGGCACGCGGCGCTGGTGGGGGTGCACGCGGAACAGGTTGTGCTGTTGGCTCGCGCGGACAACCCGAGCGCTTTGACTGCACGGATAGCCGTCGGCCTTTCGTCTACAGTGGATTGTCCGGTGACGGTCGGCGCGGCGGGCCCGGTGTCCGGCGTGGACGCTGTGGTCGCGGCCCACGCGGAAGCGGCGCGCTGCGCCCGGTCACTGGTCGCCCTGGGGCGGTCCGGGCAGGGCGGCGCGCTGGCGGACCTCGGATTCGTGGGGCTGCTGCTGGGCGACCCGACCGACCTCGACGGGTACGTGCGCGCCACCCTCGGCCCGGTCCTGGACTACGACGACCGGCGCGGCACGGAACTGCTGCGCACCGTGGAGGCGTACTTCACCTGCGGGACGAACCTGACCCGGGCCAAGGACATGCTGCATGTTCACGTGAACACGGTCGTGCAGCGGATCGAGCGAATCGGGGCGCTGCTGGGCGCCGACTGGCAGACGCCGGAGCGGCACTGGAGATCCAGCTCGCGCTGCGGCTGCACCGGCTCTCCCGGTAGGGCTTGCGCGGGAAGGATTCCAGCCCACTGTCCGATATGGTCAGTCCCGGCGGACGGCCGGGTGTGCCGGAGGACACCGCGACGCGGGTGGTCGTGGCTGCGCCATTCGGGCGAGCCGCCGCTTACCAGCAGTGCTCCGAGTGGCTCATCGGGCGATTCTGGGGCATCAACAGGTGAATATGGTGGCGTCACGGCCATCGCTGGGTTACACCTGGATAGTGCACGAGGTTCTCGACGAGCTGGGCGTCCGCTCGGATCTGCTCGCCCCCCAACAGCTGAGCGATCTCGACGAACTCGGCTACTGCCGCTTCGACGGCTTCCTGACCGGCGACCAACTCGACGCGGCGCTGGGGGAGATCGAGGCGCTGCTGCGGGTGAGCGGCAGGCAGGGCGGCACGCTGCACCTCAAGGGGCTGCTGGAGGCGGGCAAGATGTTCGACCCGCTGTGGCTGCGCCCGACCCTGCTGGCCGCGGTCCGGCACCTGCTCGGGCCGGAGTTCCGCATCAGCGAGATGCACTACCGCGCGGGCAAACCGGACCACGGCGGCCAGGCCCTGCACATGGACACCCCGGAACGGGCCGAACCGGGGCGCTGGCAGGTGTGCAACGCGATCGTCGCCCTCACAGCCTTCACCCCGGATAACGGCGCCACCCGCGTCGTGCCCGGCTCACACCTGGACTACGGGTTCGTCCCGCCCCGGGGGCACGAGGACCACCCCGACCAGGTGCTGCTGCTCGGCCCCGCGGGCACGGCGTGGCTGTTCAACTCCCACCTGTGGCACTCCGGCACGGTGAACCGCTCCCGCGCCACCCGCCACGCTGTCCTGACCGGCTTCCACCGCCGCGACGGCGGCACAGCCCTGCTCGACCGCCAACCATCGAACGCGACCATCGAACGACTGGGCAGCGCGGCGTACCTGCTGATGTGAACAGCGCCTGTGGATAACTCCGCACGCCATGCCGAGAACCGTGCCATGGTGTGCGTGTCACCGCACGGGCTGCTTACCGCTCATCCGTTAGTTCCGTAATAGCGCAATCGACAGGAGAAGAGTACGGGAAAGAGCGAACCTGAATCGCTGAATCGTTGAATCGCCGTTGAAGCGGTTCAAGGACATTGCCGAAGTGGTCGCACCAGGGGAGACCGTGACCCATTCTTGCCCCAGACAGGCATGGCGGTCGAGACTGGCTCGCCCACGAGAAATGGCGCTGGCCCACGAGATACGACAACCGCAGAGGACGTGCGCGGTCGGTGCCGGGTCGGTGGGTTTGCGAGGCGGTGATGGCAGGAGCCTGGGGCCGACCCCCAGTCGGCCCCAGGCTCCTGGTCGGTTACTCGGTGCGGAGTGCGTCGAGTCGGGTGGCGCTGCGCAGGAATGGGAGGGTCAGCAGGGAAACGAGCAGGCCGAGTGCCGCCGCCGCGGCCGTCATGATCGCCACGCCGGGCCAGTCGACCCGGAGGAGGTCGGCGGACAGGTTGGTGATCAGGGTGGCCAGGCCGATGCCCGCGGGGACAGCCACCGCGACGCCGAGGGCGATCGGGATGGCGATCTGCCAGAGCAGCGACCTCGCCAGCGCGCCGGTGGGCACGCCGCTCGCGGCGAGGATGGCCAGGGGGCGCCTGCGTTCGCGGATGTGCTCCAGGGCCAGGACCAGCAGGCTGATGCCCCCGAGCAGCAGGGTGAACACCGAACCGACCAGCAGGCCGCGACGGATCGTCAGGTACTCCCGCTGGGATTGGCTGAGCACCGGGGCGTTGTCCAGCGATGACCAGGCCCGCCACCGCAGGGACTGGAGGGCGTTGCGCACATGCTCGGCGGCCTGAGGAACGGCCGGGTCGAGTTGGACGCGGATGGTCGGGTAACCGCCGGGCAGGTCGGGGAGGGCGCCAGGGGTGGCGAGCAGGCCGCCGACGTCGAAGCGGTCGATGGTGGCGGGCGGGAGTCGCCGGGTGCTGGCCGGGTATGTCCACTCGGCGAGCACCTTCGGTTCGGAGCCGCCGTCGTAGTCGACCACGCGCACGGTGCGGCCGGGGAGGAAGCCGTCCGCCTCCGGGGTCATGTAGTGCGGGCTGAACACCTGCCCGTCAACGCAATCGTCGACCGCGTAGACGGACCGCACCGTGTCGCAGTCGGCGACGATGAGGGACTGGCTGCTTTCCCCTGCGGAGAACTGGACGCTGAAGCTCTGAACGGAGCTCACCGCCAGTGTGCCCTCGGCGTTCTTGACGATGCGCTCGGCTTCTTCCGCCACTTCCGGCCCGGCGAAGACCGTCATCGTCACATCGGACGGCACCCGGTGGTCGTCCGGCACGGAGAAAGCCCCAGCCTGCGTCAGCAGCACGGCTTGGAGGGCGACCGCGCCCGCGAGAACCGTCGCCACACCGCCGACGACCCGCGCCGAAGTGCCGCTGTCGAGCTGGAGCCTGCGGATCGCGAGCTGCCAGGACGACGGGCCGCC
Organism: Actinokineospora iranica; assembly: GCF_900101685.1. Taxonomy (GTDB): domain Bacteria; phylum Actinomycetota; class Actinomycetes; order Mycobacteriales; family Pseudonocardiaceae; genus Actinokineospora; species Actinokineospora iranica. The sequence goes on along the minus strand of NZ_FMZZ01000005.1, from coordinate 371,554 downwards.
GCGCAGGCGGCTGACCGTGTGCTCCACCAGGTACGGCAGCAGAATGGGCACGCCCAACAGGATCAGCGTCGCGCCGGTGGCGATGCTGTAGGACCACAGCTGGCTGTTGGCGTCCACGCCGCCGTGCCAGACCAGCAGCACGACGCCCAGCGCGACGACCGCGACCCGCCAGACGAGGCGGCGGCGGACCGGTTTGCTGTGCCGGACGACGCCGAGCGGCTCGATGATCGTGCGGCGCAGCGCGAACTGCGCGGTCAACACCGCCAGCACCGGGACAGCCAGCAGCACGAGCACCGCGAGCCACCACGTCGGCACGATGTCGGCGGGGTACACGCTGACGTTCATCAACTCAACGTCGTCGGCCATCTCCCGCCCGAGCAGGAACAAGGCGCCGCCGAGCAGCAGTCCCGCGAGCGCGCCCACCAGGGTCTCCGCCGCGGCGATCCGACGCACTTGGCCGCTGTCCGAGCCCACCAGCCGCAGCGCGGACAGCCGCCGGTCGCGTTCGGCGCCCGCGATCCGGGTGCTGGACGCGAGGAAGATGAAGACCGGCACCAACAACGCGACCGTGCCCAACAACAGGAGCAGCAGCAGCCCCGGGTCCATGGGCTCCGGTTCCAGGTGCGGGATGCCGAAGGCGTACGCCGTCAGTGGCGCTTCCCGGCCCTGGGGCCCGGCTCCGGTGTAGAGCAGCAGGGCGGTCGGCTTCTCGACGACCGTGTCGCTCAGGGTGCCCACGATCCGCTGCGGGAACCGCTCGCGCAGCAGCGTGTTGGCCGGATCGCCGAGCAGCGCGGCCAGGGCGGGCGAGACGTACATCTCGTCCTCGCCGGGCAGAGTCGCGATCCCGGGCGGTTTCGGCGACGTCGGGCCCTCACCGAGGAGGTAGATGACGTTGACGCGCTTCTCGCCGAACTCGGAGGTCTCGCGCGCGTAGTGGGTGGGGGCGACGCCCGCTGCGGGCGTCGCGTCGGGGAGGTTCGCGTAGGTCCGCTGGTCGCGGGCGTCGAGCACCGGGCCGACCGACGAGGCGAGCAGCAGCACGGCCACCGCGATGCCCACGCCGACCGTGCTGAGCACGAACCGCGCCAGCGAGGTCCGACCGCCCCCGACAGCCAGTCGGACCCCGATGGCGAGGTCGTTGAGCCAGGCCCTCACGGAACCAACTCCACCTGGCGGGTCTTCCCGTCCCGCACGACGACCTCGCGGTCGGAGTACGCGGCCACCCGGGGTTCGTGGGTGACCAGGACGATGGACGCGCCGGTCTCCTTCGCGGTGCTTACCAGCAGCCGCATCACCTGCTCGCCGTTGAGCGAATCGAGTGCGCCCGTCGGCTCGTCGGCGAAGATGACCTTAGGGCCGGTGACCAGAGCGCGAGCGACCGCCACCCGCTGCCCTTGACCGCCGGAGACCTCGCCGGGTCGTTTGTCGGCGATGCCGTCGACTTCCAGCCTGCCCATCCATTCGCGGGCCGTGCTTTCCGCCGTCTTGCGCCGGACCCCGCTCAACCGCAACGGCAGCGCCACGTTCTCCACCAGGGACAACTCAGGCACAAGTTGTCCGAACTGAAAGACGAAGCCGAACTCGCCGCGCCGCAGGGCGCTGCGCTCGCGGTCGGACATCGCCGAGAGTTCCCGTCCCTGGAACACCACCGCGCCCGATTCCGGTGCGACGATGCCCGCCAGGCAGTGCAGCAGCGTCGACTTGCCCGAGCCTGACGGCCCCATGACCGCGACGATCTCGCCGCGGCGGACGGTCATACTCGCGCCGTCGAGAGCGGGGGTCGCGCCGAAGCTCTTACGCAAGTCAGTACCGCTCAGCAGGACGTCGGTCATGACGCCACCTGCTTACCGAGATCGGACAGGCGTGCCGTGGTCAGTTCCAGCCAGCGCAGGTCGGCTTCCAGGTGGAACAGCGCGTGGTCGCAGATGAGCTGGTCGGCCAGGTCGCCGTCGCGTTTGCGCGCGGTCAGCTCGCGCATCGCCTTGAGGTGCGCGACGCGCTGGGCGTCGAGCACGTCTTCGGCGCTGCGGCCGGACATGAGCGCGAGCACGACCTTGGTGTAGAGCGCGCTCTGCAGGTAGATCTGCGGGCTCTCGGGCGTCACGAGCCACTCCGTGACGTCGGTGACCCCGGCGTCGGTGATCGCGTAGCGCTTGCGTTCCGGGCCGCCGCCGGGTTCGACACCGCTTTCCTCCACCAGTCCGTTGCGCAAGAGCCGCGAGAGCGTCGAGTAGACCTGCCCGTAGGCAAGCGGCCGGTCGTGCCCGAAGTGCTCGTCGTAGACGCGCTTGAGGTCGTAGCCATGCCTCGGGCCGGTCTCCAGCAGCCCGAGCAGAGCGTGTCCGATTGACATGCGACGAACTCTACAGCATGTGTATACACACTGCGAATAGGATGCTGAGCTGGACGGATATCTCAGCAGGCGCAGAGGCAGAACGGGTGCCCTGCCGGATCGGCGTAGACCCGGAACGTCTCCGGCTTGTCGTCGAGCAGGCGCGCGCCGAGACCGATGGCGCGCTCGTGGGCGGCCTCCAGGTCGGTCACCGCGAGGTCGAGGTGCAGCATCTGCGGCCGGTCGGCGGCGGGCCACGTGGGCGGCAGGTAGCCCTCGGCCCGCTGGAAGTCGATGCGGCCGCTGTCGCCCTTGATCGAGGCCCAGGAGTTGTCCTCGGCGGGTTCTGGGTCCTCCGGCCAGGCCAGCAGGCTCGCGTAGAAGCGGGACAGGGCGAGCGGGTCGGGGCAGTCGAGCACGATCGCGCCCAAGGTCGGCACAGCGGTGGTCATGTCGCTCCTTCGATCGAGTAACCAGTGTCTTGAGTATGCGAGTTACGACCCGCCACGACAACCGGTATTCGACCTACAGTGGTGTCGTGAGCACTGTCGAAGTGAGCACGGCGCACGACGTGGAGCTGGTTCTCGACTTCCTCAACACGATCGACTTCGAGAAGCGCGCCGACGTGCTCGACGACCCCCTGCTGTGGCGCGCCTGGCAAGCGGAACGCCGCCTCGTCCCCGCCGACGACCTCGCCAGGGTCCGCGCCGTCCGCGCGGGACTGCGCGCCGCGGTAGGCGGGCCGCCCGCGCCGCCGCCGCCCCCGGTCCCGGTCACGGTCGAGCTGGCCAATGGCGCGCCGAGACTGGTGTCCGCCGACGTCACCGGGGCCGTCCTGGCCGCCGCGGCCAGGCTCGCCGTGCTGGACGAGTGGGGGCGGATGAAGATCTGCCCGGCCGACGAGTGCCAGTGGGCGTTCTTCGACCGCTCCCGCAACCGGTCGCGCACGTGGTGCTCGATGCGGGTGTGCGGCAACCGGGAGAAGGCGCGGGCCTGGCGGGAGCGCGCGAAGCTCAGCTCATGAGCTGCGCCGCGGTGTAGATCAGCAGCCCGGCGAGCGCGCCGACGACGGTGCCGTTGATCCGGATGAACTGCAGGTCCCGGCCGACCTGCAACTCGATCTTGCGCGCGGTCTCGTCGGCGTCCCAGCGCTGGACGGTGTCGGTGATCAGCGTGGTGATCTCGGCGCGGTAGTTCAGCACGACGTAGGCCGCGGCGCCCTCGACCCAGCCGTCGGCCTTCGCGCGCAGGGACTCGTCCGAGCGCAGCCGCTCGCCGAGGGTCATCAGGCCCGCGCGCACCCGCGTGCGCAGCTCGCTTGACGGGTCTTCCGCGGAGTCGAGCAGCATCTTCTTCGCCGTCGCCCACGCCGAGCCGATCAGGTTCTGCACCTCAGGGTGCTCCAGCACCTGGTGCTTGACCTGCTCGGCGCGCGCCATGACCTTGGGGTCGTCGCGCAGGTCGTCGGCGAACTCGCCGAGGAACTTGTCCAGCGCGAGCCGCATCGGGTGGTTTACGTCGGTCTTGACGTTCCACGCGAACGACAGCACCTCGCCGTAGACCTTGTCGGCGACAAGAGCGTCCAGGAACTTCGGCGACCACGACGGCGACCGGCCGGACACGACCCCCATGACCTGGGTGTAGTTGTCCTTGACCCACTCGTAGGCCCGGTCGCACATGAGGTCGACCAGCTTGTGGTGCGAGCCGTCCTCGAACACCCGCCCGAGCAGCTTGCCCAGCGGCGGGCCCCACGGCACGTCCACGATCCGCGACACCACGGCCTGCTCCATGACGGCCTGCACGTCCTCGTCGCGCAGGACGGTGACCGCGCCGCGCATGACCGTGGCCAGCTCGGAGGTGACCCGCTCGGCGTTCTCCCGCTCGGCCAGCCACCCGCCCAGCCGGGCCGCGACGCCCACCCGGCGAAGACGGTCGCGGATAACGCTCTCGGACAGGAAGTTCGCGCCGACGAAGTCGCCGAGGCTGTTGCCGAGCACGTCCTTCTTGTTCGGGATGATCGCGGTGTGCGGGATGGGCAGGCCCAGCGGGCGGCGGAACAGCGCGGTCACCGCGAACCAGTCGGCCAGCGCGCCGACCATGCCCGCCTCGGCGGCTGCCTTGACGTAGCCGACCCATCCCGGCGCGCCGTACGACTGCCAGACCGTCGTCAGCACGAAGATGGCCGTCGCGCCGCCCAGGAACCCTAGCGCGACCAGCTTCATCTTGCGCAGGGCGCGCCGCTTCGCCGCCTCGCCGGGAACCGGTGTCAGTTGCTCCACGGTGCCATTCTCCGTGAGGATGCTGTCCCGTGCCCCGAACCTCTCTGGTGCCGCGCCTGCGGCCGTTCACCTCGACGATCTTCGCGGAGATGACCGCGCTGGCCGCGCGCACCGGTGCGGTGAATCTTGGTCAGGGCTTCCCGGACACCGACGGTCCGGCCGGAATGCTTGCCGCGGCGCAGGAAGCGATCGCGTCGGGGATCAACCAGTACCCGCCGGGCCCCGGCCGCCCCGAGTTGCGCGCGGCCATCGCGGCGAGCCGCGCCCGGTACGGGACCGCGTTCGATCCGGACACCGAGATCCTGGTCACCGTGGGCGCCACCGAGGCCATCGCGGCGTCGTTGCTGGCGTTGGTGGAGGCCGGTGACGAGGTAATCCTGTTCGAGCCGTACTACGACTCTTACGCCGCGTCGGTAGCCATGGCCGGGGCCACCCGCAAGGTCGTCTCGCTTGCCGAGGAACCGTCAGGCCGATTCGGTCTAGATGTCGACGCGCTGCGCGCCGCGGTCACGCCGCGCACCCGGGTCGTCCTGGTCAACACCCCGCACAACCCCACCGGCACCGTCCTGACCCGCGCCGAGCTGGAGGCCATCGCGGCGGTCTGCGTCGAGCACGACCTGGTCGCCATCACCGACGAGGTCTACGAGGACCTGCTGTTCGACGGCCGCGCCCACGTCCCGCTGGGGTCGCTGCCGGGCATGGCCGAGCGGACGCTGACCATCTCCAGCGCGGGCAAGAGCTTCAACTGCACCGGCTGGAAGATCGGCTGGGTCTGCGGCCCGGCCGACCTGGTCGCTGCGGTGCGCGCGGCCAAGCAGTTCCTGACGTTCGTGGGCGGCGCGCCGTTCCAGCCCGCGGTGGCCCACGCGCTGCGCGCGGAGTCGGCGTGGGTGGCCGGGCTGCGCGACTCGCTGCAGGACAAGCGGACCCGGCTGTCCGCGGGCTTGGCTGAGGCGGGTTTCGGGGTGCGGGCGGCCGAGGGCACCTACTTCGTCTGCGCCGACGTCCGCCCACTCGGCTTCACCGACGGCCTCCAGTTCTGCCGTGACCTCCCGGAGCGGGTCGGGGTGGCCGCCGTGCCGGTCCAGGTCTTCACCGACGACCCCGACCGCTGGCGCCACCTCGTCCGCTTCGCCTTCTGCAAACGCGACGACGTCCTCGACGAGGCCATCGCCCGCCTGCGCCGACTCGCCTGAGGTCACTCCTTCGAGCGGCACGCGGAGCCCGATCCCGAACGTCCCCGTCTGACCGGCCGGAGGGGGACGAGCGAGGGAGGGCACATGTCGATCGAGTCCGCTGCGGAGCTGATCCGCCGGGCGGCCGACGGCGACCAGGACGCCTGGCGAGCGCTGGTCGACCGCTATTCGGTGATGGTGTGGCGGGTCGCGCGAGCGCACCGGCTCGACCACGCTGACGCCGCCGACGTCAGCCAGAGCACGTGGGTGGCGCTGGCCGAGCACATCGGCGAGCTGCGCGCCCCGGAGCGGCTGGCAGCCTGGCTGTCGACCACGGCTCGCCGGGAGAGCCTGCGCGTGCTCGCGCACCGCGGCCGGGAGGTGCGGGCCGCTGCGTGGCCGGACCGCGCGGACGCCGCGCAGGAGGACCGCTGGCCCGAGGCGACGGCGCTGCGCGGGGCGCGCGACGACGCGCTGTGGCGGGCGTTCGCGTCGCTGCCCGGGCGCTGCCGGGAGCTGCTTGGCCTGCTGGCGTTCGCCCCCGAGCTGACCTACGCGCAGCTCGGGCGGGCGCTGGGGCTGGCGACGGGCAGCGTCGGCACCACCCGAGGCCGGTGCCTGGACGTGCTGCGCCGCAAGCTCACCGCCCTGGGCCTGCCGAGGGAGGCGGCGGGATGACCGACGCCGAACTGCTCGCCGAGCTGGCAGGCCTGCTGGACCGCCTCGACCCGCCGCCGCCCCGGGTGCACGCGGCCGCGGTGCTCGCCGGGGCTTTCCTCGGCGTGGACTGGGACCTGCTCGACCTCGTGCCCCAGCCGTGCGCCGCGGTCCGCGGCGACGGCGCGGTGTGGCGGCGCGGCGAGGACGTGCTGATCGAACTCGGCGCCCGGGTCACCGGCCTGGTCGCGCCGCGGCTGGGCGTGGCACACGCCGAGATCCACTCCCGGGAGGGCGCGCGGGTGCTGCCGGTGGACGAGGTGGGCTGCTTCTCCGGCGACCTGCCGTCCGGCCGGGTCCGGGTCGTGCTGCGCCGTCCCGGCTCGGCTCCGCTGGTGTCGCCGTGGCTGCGGTGACCTGGGCGGCGCGGCACGCCGAGGCCGTCGACCTGCAAGACCGCGGTGAGCCGCTGCGGGCCCGGGTGGCGGCTTCGGCGGCGGTGGGCATGGCCGGTTCGGCCACGCAGCGGGCCGAGTCGCGGCTGGTCCTGGCGTGGGTGTCGCACCAACTCGGCGACCGGGACACCAGCGCCGGGCTGATCGCGCTTGCCCGTCCCGCGCTTACCGAAGGGTCGAGAGCCCGCGCCGACTGCCTTACCGGGCTCATCTTGTGCCAAGACGGCGAACACGCGGCGGCTCTACCGATTCTCGATTCGGCTGTCGACGGTCTTGCCGAGGACCCGCACTGGCAGGCGAACGCTCTGGTGGGCTTGGGCGTCGCCGCCGCTTACCTGCGCCGGTTTACCGTCGCCGACGCGGCTCTATCCCGGGCGCACGCCCTCTACACGGGACTCGGAGAGCACGAGCGGGCATCCACCTGCAAGCACAACCAGGGGTTCGTCGCCGCCCAGTCCGGCGACCTGACCGCCGCCCTGGCCCACTACGCCGCCGCAGGCGTCGACGAACGGCGCAGGCCGGAGACGTTGGTGGACCGCGCGAGCGCGCTGCTGCAAGCCGGGCTCGTCCGGGCGGCGGGGGCTGACCTGGCCAGGGCGGGCGCGCTGCTCGGCGCGGCCGGTCGCGGGCCCGCGTTCGCCGAGGCGACGCTCGCCCACGGCCTGCGCGCCCTGCGGATGGGCGATCTCCGGTCGGCGCTCGGCTCGGCGCGCAGGGCGGCGGACCTGTTCGCCGGGCGGCCGTCCTGGCTGGCGGCGGCCCGCGCGCTCGACCTGCGGACCCGGCTGGCCCTGGGCGAGCGCCCGGCGGGCGTGGCCGAGGCCGCCGACGCCTGCGAACGCGCGGGGCGGCAGGTGGAGGCCGCCGAGTTGCGCCTGGCGGCCGGTCTGCCGGAGTTGGTGCAGGACCGGCGGCACGCGGACGTTCCCGCCCTGCGGGCCCTGGGCTGGCTGGCGCGGGCCAGGGTCGCGAAGACCCGCCGTGGTGTCTTGGCGGCGTGCCGGGCGGGTCTGCGGGGGCCGGTTCCCGAGCCGGAACGCACGGACCTGGCCGCGACCGGCCTGGGCGCGGCGGTCGAGAGCGGGCGGGCGCGGACGGTGTTCGGCTGGATCGAGAGACAACGCACCACCTTTTGCCTGCCAGCGGATAGAAGAGAGCGCCTGTCCGCCGCACTCGGCACGACGACGGCGCTCTGCTTCTTCACTCACGGCGGACAGGTAGGGGCGGTGTCGGTGTCGGCTGGGCGATGGCGGCTGCATTACCTAGGCTCGGAAAGCCCGGTCCACGAGGCCGCCGAATCCCTGCGCCGGGCAGCCGCGCTGACCGCGACCGTCGACCGCTGCGGGGACACGGCGGCGCGCGCCGCCCGCCGACTCGACGCGGCGCTGTTCGGCCCGCTCTCGGCGGTGGCGGGCGACCGGTCGCTGGTGATCGTTCCGACGCCCGGTATGGAAAGCGTGCCGTGGGCCGCGCTGCCCACCTGCGCCGGACGGCCGGTGGCGGTGACGCCGTCGATGGCCTGCTGGCTCGACGCCCGAGCCGTCGAGTCGACTGGCACTCCGCCGGTGTGGATTGCCGGGCCGGGATTGGACCACGCCGAAGCGGAAGTGACCGCGCTGCACCGCAAGCACGGCGGCGTCCTGCTTACCGGCTCCTCGGCAACCAAAGAAGCGGTGCTACGCGCGATAGACAACGCGGGCATCGCGCACATCGCCGCGCACGGCAGGCACCACCCGGACGCGCCGCTGTTCTCCACCCTCGACCTGGCCGACGGCTCTCTCCACAGCCACGACCTGGGCCGCCTGGCACGGCCGCCCCGGCTGACGGTCCTGTCGTCCTGCGAATCCGGCCGCGCCCTCGCCCTGCCGGCCGCGCTGCTCCAGCGCGGCGCCCGGGCGGTCGTCGCCAGCACCGTCCCGGTGCCCGACGCGGGCGCGGCGGCCCTGGTCGGCGCCCTGCACGACCACCTCGCGGCCGGGGCGGACACCGCGGCGGCCCTCGCCCGGGCCCAGTCGACCCACGGCCACCTCGGCTTCATCGCGATCGGCGCGTGAGCACACGCCCGCTCATCAGGCCACCTCACAAGATTCGGTGGCCTCGCGCACGCACGCCGTGTTGATCGTTCGGTGTCGATTGTTCGCTCACGCGCCCGCCACCAACTCGGCTTCAGCGCGGGCCATGGCCACCGCGGCGGCCACCCGCGGCGCGGCGAAGGAGGTGCCGCTCCAGCGGGCCCCACCGTACTCGCGGCCGTCCCCGGTCAGCCGGACATGGCTGCTGACGATGTCCACACCGGGAGCCCAGCGGTCCACCCACGGACCGTGGTTGGAGAACGGGGCGCGCGAACCGTCCGGCGACAGCGCGCCTACCGCGGTCACGGTAGGCAGGGCGGCGGGCCAGAACGGGCGCGTCGTTCCGGTGTTGCCCGCCGCGGCGACCACGGTGGGCCAGTGGGCGAGTTCGCGGGCAAGGACCGGCGGACAGCGGTCGTCAGCGGTGTGGCACCCCGCCGTCAGCAGGAGGACGTCGACCGGATCGGGGCGGACCGCCGAGAGGTGGCGCGCGCGGCGCAGGGTCGCGGCGACAGTGCGGTCGTCGGTCAGGCCCTGCGACGACAAGACCGGGAACTGGCGCAAGGTGGCGCCGGGCGCGTGCGACAGGACCACGCCCGCGACGAAGGTGCCGTGGCCCGCCTGCCGGTCGGGCACGCGGTCGTGGTCGGCGTCGAGGACCTCCAGGTCCCACCGGCCGAACCACGGGCGGCCGACGAACCAGGGATGCGGGTCGATGCCGGTGTCGAGCATCAGCACCGTGACCGGCGGGTCCCACCTCACCCGCGGCGGCTCGGGCGGCAGCGGCGCGGGAACCGGCGCCGCGCCGGTCCCGTGCAGGATCGGGGCGCCGACAAGGACGGTGTGGACGTGGTTGGCGGAGACCGGCACCAGGTCCGCCACCTCCGCGGCGATCCGCACGCAGTCGGCCGCCGCCCCGGGACGCAGGCGCAGGGTGGCGTGCTCGGCCGGGTCCACCGCCTCGATCCAGCGGTCGAGCGCGCGGACGGCCCGGTCCAGGCCGGCGCGGGGAACGAGCAGCTGGCCGCGGCGGACCAGGCACTCCGCCGGGCCGCCGGGGTCGTGCAGGACCAGGTCCGGGCTGCGGTCGGCGAGATCTGCCAGAGAATCCTGGCCGCGTTCGGTGTGCACTGGAACACGGTGTCCCCGAAACGGTGTACTCGCCTGCCAAGAACGGGCAATATCACCCGGTCCAGCGGTTTCCACTGTCGGTGATCATCTCGGCGATCGGCCCACTCACGCGGTGCCGTCACCGTCTTTCCGGGTGGAACGCGCGCGGTTAGGGTGCAGAAGCACGACCGGGTACTGGATAGTGGCCTGGTCACACCGGCTGGTGGGAGTTCGACAACGTGACCGGATGGTGGGTGAGGACGTGACTCGGTCTGCGGACGCGTCGCGCGCCCTGCTCCGGCTCGCCGTCGTGGCGGGGACGCTGCTGGCCGCCTGGGTCGTGGGAGTCCTGCTCGCGGGCTCGGCCAGCGCCCAGGCCGCCCAGCCCGCCGCGCCCCAGCCCGACGCCGAGAACGGCGGCCTGCTCAGCCTCTTCGATGACGCGCTGCCCGGGCTCACCAGCCCGGTGATGCCGCTGACCAGCGGAATCATGGACACCGTCACCGACGTGACCGAGGACGTCTTCGACACCGTCGGCCCGGTGCTGCACCTTCCGGCACCCGAGCCGATCCACATCCCGCCGATCTCGCTGCCGAAGCCGCCCGTGCCGACGCTCCCGACGCCGGACTGGTCGTTGCCCGACTGGCCCCGGCCGGACTGGCCCGCCGCGGACTGGCCGCAGCCGGGCTCGTCGGCCCCAGCCGTGCCGCTCCCGCAGGTGGTCGACCTGCCCGAGACCGTCCCCGCGGCGAAGATCGCGCCCGAACCGGTCGCAGAGCAGGCGCCGGTCGCGGCCGCGCCGCCTGCCGTGGTGGAAGCGGCGGTCGAGGAGCCTGCCGTGATCACGCACCGGTCCGCGCCGCGCGTCCAGCCACAGCGGGACGTCGCGCAGGCGGTCGCCGACGGCCCGAAAGCCGAGTCGGGCGACGCGCCCGCCGCCCCGCGCGCACCGTCCGCGCCGGTGGCGCCCGTCGCGCCAGGACCGACCGCGTCGACGGCCAACGACGGCGGCGGGCTCGCCCGCGTCCTGCACGGTGTGCTCACCGCCCGCGCCCACCTCACCCCGCCCGCCCGGTCGGGGGTCGCCGTGGCCGCGGAGTTCGACCCGCCCTGCGATGTCGCAGGCGTCCACGCGTCGACCCCTGACTGACTCCGCGGCCCGCTGAGACGGGATCGGTCTGCCCATCTCCACCCGCGTGTGTTGGCGCGTGAGTCGTTCCTGGGGACCCCCATTGACCATCTCCATACCCGATCTGCCGACCGCGCCCGGTCAGATCGGGACCTGGCCCCGGCGCCGCGATGCCCCCGCGGCGCCGGGGCTCCCCCTTGGCCGTTCATCCGGTCGGCGCAACGAGGGGCTGCGCCGACCGGCCTGAGTGGCCAGGGTTGAGTGCGCTGGATGGCGAAGTCGGTCCGAAAGGTCCAAACAACTACGCCATCCAGCGCACTGTTTTCTACAGGGTTCAGTAGTGGTAAAGCTAGCTACACCACCGGTATGAGACCGTCGGAACCGACCGACCCAGGCGCACCGGTGATGCCCGCGGCGACCCGCGACAGCCGGAGCACCGCGTCTACCAGCACCGGAGCCGGTAAGGCGTACGGCAGCCGCAGCCACCGCTCCAAACCGCCGTGCACACCGAATCGTGACCCGGGCGCGACCCGCACCCCCGCGTTCTGCGCGGCGACCGCGACCCGCGTCCCGATCGGCGCTGGCAGCCGACACCACAGGCTCAGCCCGCCCTCAGGCAGCTCGAAGGCCCAATCCGGGCAGTGCGTCCGGACAGCCGCGACCAGCGCGTCCCTCGCCTGCCTGGTCACCGCCCGCCGCTCCCGCAGCATCGGCTCCGGATCGGCGTACAACTGGGCCACGACCAGCTGCTCCAACACCGGCGACCCCAGGTCGAACGCGTGCCGGGCCGCGGCGAGCCGCCCGATGACCTCCTCGGGCGCGCGCACCCACCCCAACCGCAGCCCACCCCAGTGCGACTTGCTCACCGATCCCACGGTGACCACCAGATTCGGCGCGAAGGCCGCCATCGGCGGCGGCCCGTCCACCGGGTCGCCCACCAGATCAAGCTCGACCAGCGTCTCGTCGACCACCGCGGGCGTCCGCCCCCGCCGCAGCGCCGCCGCCAACCGCTCCCGCCCGGCGGCGTCCAGCCTGCGCCCCGTCGGATTCTGAAAATCGACCACGAAGTACGCCAACCGCGGCGCCGCCTGCCGCAGCGCCGCCTCCACCCCGTCGAGATCCCACCCCGCGCCCAGCCCAGAACCGCCCAGCCCCAAACCGGCCCCCGCGCAGCCCCCACCCGCCCTGGGGGGTCGGCCCTGCTCCAGGCTACCGGCGGGGGCCGACGATTCCGGGGCGAGCGGGGCCGCCTGTGGATAACTCTCCGGCAGGGGAACGGGCACCGGCACGACATGCGCGGCCCGCATCGTCTCGATCGCGTTCGGGTAAGTGGGCTGCTCTACGAGCACGCGATCCCCGGGCCCGGTAAGCGCGCGCAAGACGAGCGCGAGAGCGTGGTGAGCGCCATTGGTGATCAGCACTTCCTCCGGCCCGGTAGGCAACCCCCGCGCGGTGAACCGGTCAGCGATCCGCTCACGCAGGATGTCCAGGCCGAACTCGTGATAACCGTGCCCCGACAACTCGGCCGCGAACGAGCCGCGCACCGCATCGATCGCGGCGCCGAGCCCGGGGAGCGCGGCGGGAGCGGCACGCGCCAAGTCGATCAGGTGCTCACCGGCCGGTTCGGGCTCCCGGTCACGCGCGGCGGGCAAGGCGGTACGCGTGCCAGATCCGCGCCTGCTCACGATCAGACCGTCAGCCCGCAGCAGGTCCCACGCGGTCGCCACCAGCGTCCGGCTGACGCCGAGCGCCGCGGCCAGCTCGCGCTCGGCGGGCAACAGCGTGCCCGGCGGCAACTGCCCGTCGAACACCAGCAACCGGATGCCCGCGGCCAACCCGGCCGAGCCCTGCCTGCCGCCGTGCTCGCGCCACTCGCCGAGCATACGGACCAATCGCTGGGTGGACACTCGACTGGCTGCGAAGTTCGGCGCGGACATAGGGCCAATTGTCTCAGATTGGCCATCACAGAAATAGCCAATGATGACCCACGATGGCCACATGGCCCTCGACCTGACACCCGTCCCCCTCCGCATCAGCCCCACCCGACGCCTGCCGCACCTGTTCGCGGGCTTGGCGCTCTACGGGGCGAGCATGGGCCTGCAGATAGAGGCGGCCCTCGGGCTCTCACCGTGGGACGTGCTGCACGAGGCGCTGCACCTGCGAACCGGCCTGAGCTTCGGCGCGAACACCGCGATCACCGCCGCCGCGGTGCTGCTGAGCTGGCTCCCGCTGCGGCAGCGCCCCGGTGTCGGCACGCTCGCCAACGTCGCGGTCATCGCCGTCACCGTCGACCTCACGCTGGCCGTCCTGCCGACTCCCGGCGCGCTGGTCCCCCGCATCGCCCTGCTCATCGCCGGGATCGTGCTCAACGGCGCGGCCACCGCCGCCTACATCGGCGCCCGCCTCGGCCCCGGCCCGCGCGACGGCCTGATGACCGGCATCGCGGCCCGCACCGGTTTCCCGATCCGGTGGGTGCGGACCGCGATCGAGGTGACCGTCCTGGCCACCGGCTGGCTCCTCGGCGGCACGGCCGGAATCGGCACGGCCCTCTACGCGCTGGCCATCGGCCCGCTCACCCAGGCGTTCCTGCCCTGGCTGTCCTGGCGCCCCCGATCCGTGCCTGCTTGAACAACCGATGTCAAGGCCCCCGCGCGAGCTGTGGACAACTTTCGGGTCTGTGGATAACTTCCGGCCGCACTCCGCCACCCGCACTAATGTCGACGACTGTGAACGCCACAACCACCACCCAGCCCCTGCCCCGCTGGAGCCTCGCCGTCCCGCCCGCCGCGGTGGCGGTGCTGGCCCTGACGTGGGGGCGCGGCCTCGGGCCCGTGCTGCTGACGCTGGTCTGCCTCGGGCTCGGCGGGGCGGTCGTCGCGGCCGTGCACCATGCCGAGGTGGTCGCCCACCGCGTCGGGGAGCCCTTCGGAACATTGATCCTGGCTATCGCGGTCACGGTGATCGAAGTGGCCCTGATCGTGACGTTGATGGCATCCGGCGGGGAGAGATCCTCCTCGCTCGCGCGGGACACGGTGTTCGCCGCGATCATGATCACCTGCAATGGGATCGTCGGCCTGGCGCTGCTGGTCGGGTCGTTACGGCATCGCGTGCAGGAGTTCCGCGCGCACGCGTCGGGCGGGGCGCTGGCGGTGATCACGGCGCTGGTCACGTTGAGTCTCGTGCTGCCCACCTTCACCACAAGCACGCCGGGACCGACGTTCTCCGGCGCGCAACTGGCCTTCGCCGGGGTGGTGTCGTTGGTGCTGTACGGGGTGTTCGTGTTCGTGCAGACCGTGCGGCACCGCGACTACTTCCTGCCCAAGTCCGCGGCCGACGACCTGGACGAGGACGGCCACGCCGACGCCCCGACGACGCGGACAGCGCTGGCGAGCCTCGGGCTGCTGCTGGTCTGCCTGATCGCGGTGGTCGGACTCGCCAAGACGGTGTCGCCGACCATGGAGTCGGCGGTCGCCTCGATCGGCGCGCCGGTGTCGTTCGTGGGCGTGCTGATCGCGCTGCTGGTGCTGATGCCGGAGACCGTCGCCGCCGTGCGGGCCGCGTTGCGCAACCGCTTGCAGGTAAGCCTGAACCTGGCCCTCGGGTCCGCGCTGGCCAGCATCGGCCTGACCATCCCGACAATCGCCGTGGCCTCGGTCTGGCTGTCTGGGCCGCTGTTACTCGGGCTGGGTCCGACCGAACTCGTGCTGCTCGTGCTGACCGTGGTGGTGAGCACGCTGACGCTGGTCTCGGGGCGGGCGACGCTCTTGCAGGGCACCGTGCACCTGACCCTGTTCAGCGCGTTCCTGTTCCTGGCCGTCACACCATGAGACTCGCCAACACACGATCACCGTTTTCCCTTGGATGCCACGGATATCCGGAGAGGAGGCGAGGCACCGCCCCAGGTAGCAGGACTCGCCTCCGATGAGCAGCGGGACGGGAATCCCGGGACGTCCGTCGAGAATCGGCACGGCAGGCGACATCGAGCGCGGACGCGGCAGGCTCCTGGCCGAGATCGGGTACAGCGCCAGGCCGATACAGCGCCAGGCCGAGAACGGGCGCGGCACGCGGCTGGCCGGGACGGGCGCGACAGGGACCGCGATCGTCTCTTTTCTGGAGCCTGCGCGCCGACTCGACGCGTGGCGGCGTCATGTGCCTGCGGCTCGCCGTCCTGATCAGTCGGCCGGTTGGGGTGTCCGGATTCCGCCGCCCACCACGGGTGGTGGTGAGCGGGGTGCCGCGCGGCGACCTGCCGTGGCGGTGGACGGCGGAGAGGTCCAGCGGTGCTGATTCACGTGTGGCAGGTCCATGCGGGGGATTCCTCGGCCATGCTGTCTGGACGGCCGTGCCTGCTTGAACGTCCAGGTGGACCGCAATCGGAGTGAGGAGCAACGCATGTTGGATCACACCAAGGCATTCAGCGGGTTCTCGGTGAATGACATCGGCAAGGCCAAGGAGTTCTACGGCGAGACGCTCGGCATCCCCCTGACCGAGGAGTTCGGGATGCTGCGCCTGCGCTTGGGGGCGGAGACGCTCGTCTATCCCAAGCCGGACCACGTGCCCGCGACGTTCACGATCCTCAACTTCCCGGTTGCCGATATCGAGGCGGCGGTGGACTGGCTCGGTGAGCGCGGTGTCGTCTTCGAGCGCTACGACGGGGTTGACGAGAAGGGGATCATGCGCGGACGCGGGCCGCTGATCGCGTGGTTCAAGGACCCGGCGGGCAATGTGCTGTCGGTGCTCCAAGCCGACTGAAGGTCAGCTCGCGCGGGCCAGGTGAGCGCGCACGCCCTGGTAGGTGACGCCGAGAGAAGCGAGGGCGTCGGCGGCCGGGCCGCCGACGCGGAGGACGGCGAGCAGGACGTGCTCGTCTCCGATGCTCTTGTCGCCCAGGTCCAGTGCCTCGCGCAGGCTGTGTTCCAGGACCCGTTTGGCCTCGGCGCTGAACCGGACCCGCCACCGCGGGCCGAAGGTGCGCGGGCGCTTTCCGCCGCCTGCCAACGCGCCTTCGCCGTGGGTTTGCTCGACGGCCGCGACGACGGCGTCGACGTCGATGCCGAACTCGCCGAGAGCGGCGGCTTCCGCCTCGGTCAGGCCGCCGCGCCTGCGGGTCGCGGCGAGGGCCGCGCGGGTCGCCTCGGTGGTGACGGCGTGCTGGGCGAGGGCCGCGGCGCCCGGGGTGCCGTCCTGCCTGAGCAGGCCGAGCAGCAGGTGCTCGGGGCCGATCGCCGCCGTTCCCTCCGTCTCGGCGATGTGCACGCCGTCGCGGACGACGACGCGGGCCGCTTTGGTGAACCGCTCGAACATCTACTGCCTCCCGTGTTTCTTGTGCACGGCCTGCTTGCTCACCCCGAGTTCGGCCGCGATCTCCTGCCAGGACCATCCGTCGGCTCGCGCGCTGCGCACCTGCACCGCCTCCAACTGCTCCAGCAGCTTGCGGAGAGCGGCCACCGCGCGCAGGCCGACGCGGGGGTCGCGATCACCCGCCGCGCTCGCCAACTGGGTTGCTTCAGCCATGATGTCAACATAGGTTGACGACACCGGGGTTGTCAACTCAAGTTGACGAGGGCAGGATCGGGGCCATGCCGCAGATCACGATGGCCGAACAGCCCGGGGTCGGACTCGACGGCCTGCCGCGACCGAGCGAGGACGTGGTGGTCGTGCTGCCGGACGCGGTGATCCTGCTCGACGGCGCCACGTCCCTGCGCCCGGAGTTACCCAGCGGCGGCGCCTACGCGACCGACCTGGCCACCCAGTTCGCCGGGCGCCTGGCCACCGCGCCCGAGCTGGACCTGGCCGATCTGCTGGCGGGCGCGATCCGCGCGGTGGCGCGGGGCAACGGGTTCACCCCGGGCGCGAGCCCGGCGAGCACCGTCGCGGTGGTGCGCTGGGACGACGCGACCGTCGAGGCGCTGGTGCTGGCCGACAGCCCGGTGGTGGCGTTCCTGACGACCGGCATGGCGGTCGTTGAGGACACCCGGCTCCGCGAGGGCCCGGCAGGCTCTTACCGCGACCGCCTACGCGGCGGCGCCGGATACACCGACGAGCACGTGGCCGCCCTGCGCGAGTCGGCGCGGCAGACCTCGGCCCGGCGCAACCAGGAGGGCGGGTACTGGGTCGCCGAGGCCGTGCCCGCCGCCGCCCACCACGCGATCCGGGCGTCCTGGCCGCGCGCGGAGGTCACCTCGATCCTCATCGCCAGCGACGGCGTGTCCTGCGGAGTGGACGACTACGGCCTGTTCGACTGGCCCGCCGTCCGCGCCCTGGCCGCGGACCGCGGCCCGCACGCCGTCCTGGACGCCGTCCGCGCCGCCGAGACCTCCGACCCGGCGGGCATCCGCTGGCCCCGTGCCAAACCACACGACGACCAAGCCCTCGTGCACATCGACTTCACCGCATAGGCACCGGTCAGACTGTTCGACCGCGCCGAACCGCACGGCGACCAGGCCGTGGTGCTCATCGGCTGCGCCGCATGAGCGGCCGTCAGGGTTTGCCGATGCCGATCCACTCGAAGCCGACGCGGCGGGCCACCGCGGGGTCGAGCAGGTTTCGGGTGTCGACCACGATGGGCTTGCGGACCGACTCGGCGAGGCGGGCCCAGTCGAGGCCGCGGAACTCGGGCCACTCGGTGAGGACGATCAGGGCCTCGGCGTCCTTGGCCGCCAGGTAGGGGTCGTCCACGATGGTGATGCCCGCGAGGTCGGGGTGGCGGGCGTCGGGGCGCAGCGCGGGGTCGTAGCCGACCAGGTCGGCGCCCGCTTGGCGGAGCAGGGCCGCGACGGCCAGGGCCGGGGAGTCGCGCAGGTCGTCGGTGCCCGCCTTGAAGGTGAGGCCGAACAGGGCGAGGCGCGTGTGCGACAGCGACCCGCCCCGGCGCCCGGTCACCGCGAGGCGGACCTTCTCGACCATGCGCTGGCGCTGGCGGGTGTTGGTGTCGATGGTGGCGCGGATGAGGCGGAACTCGAAGTCCGCGGCGTCGGCGAGTTGCAGCATCGCCGAGGTATCCTTGGGCAGGCAGGAGCCGCCCCAGCCGGGGCCGGGCTGCAGGAACGCCTGGCCGATGCGCTTGTCGTAGCCCATGCCCTCGGTGACGTCGGTGATGTTCGCGCCGAGGCGGTCGCACAGTTCGGCGACAGCGTTGACATAGGACAGTTTCATCGCCAGGAAGCAGTTCGCCGCGTACTTGACCAGTTCGGCGCTCGGCGCGTCGGTAAGCACTGTCGGGGCGCCGAGTCGGGAGTAGAGGGCGGCGACGCGTTCCGCGGCGTCTTGCTTGCTGCCGCCGACGACTATCCGGTCCGGGTTGAGGAAGTCGTAGACAGCGCTGCCTTCGCGCAGGAATTCCGGGTTGGAGACCACGGCGACGTCGTCGCGGACCAGCAGTTCCTCGGTGCGCGCGGCGGTGCCCACCGGCACGGTGGATTTGTTGACCACGACACAGCCCGTGGGCAGCAGGTCGCGGACCTCTTCGACCACCGACTCCACGATGCTCAGGTCGGCGACGCCGCCGACGCCCATCGGGGTCGGGACGCACAGGAACATGACCTCGGGGCCGTTCTCGGCGTGCCGGACCGCGGCGGCCGCGCCCAGGACGAAGGTGAGCCGTCCCGCCGCGATGCCCTCGGCGACCAGTTCGGCCAGGCCCGGTTCGAGGATGTCGACCTCGCCGCGGGTGAGCCGCGCGACCTTGTCGGCGTCCACGTCCGCGCACACGACGTCGTGGCCCAGCGAGGCCAGGCACGCCCCCGTGGTCAACCCGACGTACCCGGTGCCGATCACGGCGATCCGTCGTACGAACATCGGTTTTCTCCCCTTGCGTCCGGAAGTCAGCTTGCCTGCGGGGCCGGGCCGTCGCGCGACTCGGACTGCGTCTCGGGCGCCATGATGCGAGTCGCGGCGAAGGCGCGCAACGCCGTGTCGTCGCGAAGATCGACAAGTTGGTTGCCCCAGCGGTCGGTCCCTGGCGCGAATCTGGCCTCTGCCTCGGGGTCGTCGTTCGGGAACGGGCCCGAGGAGGCGAAATCGAGGAGTTCGTCATAGACGCCCACGTACGCCTCGGCCTGCGGGCGCCAGTCGAGGACCTGCTCGGCGCGGCGCCTGCCCGCTGCGCCCAGTTCAGCGCGGCGGTCCGGGTCGTCGGCGAGGGCTACCACCGCGTCGGCAAGTCCGTCGCTGTCACCGGGTTCGACGTAGACGGCGCAGTCACCGCCGGAAACCACTGTTTCCGTGAGCCGGTAAGCGACAACAGGTAGCGCGTACGCCATGTACTCCATCGTCTTGTTCATTGTGGACACATCGTTGAGCGGGCTGCGCGGGTCGGGCGAGAGACCGATCGACGCGGCCGAGAGGTAGGTCGCGATCTGCTCGGGGCCGACGCGGCCGGTGAACTCCACGTACTCATCCAGCCCCAGGTCCGTGGACTGCCGCTTAAGGTCTTCCAAACAGTCGCCGAACCCGAGCAGGACGAACCGGAAATCTTTGCGGCCGTGGAAGTGCACGATCCGGCCGGCGGCCTCCAGCACACCGTCCACACCGTCCTGTGGGCCCATGATTCCCAGATAGGCCACCAGGTGTTCACCGCCGCGCAGTGGCGCGTCGCCCGCGTAGACCGGGCGCATGACCGAGGTGTCCGGGCCGGAGCGCACGACGGTCGTGTGCTCACGCTTGACGCCGCCTCGGTTGACGGCGATGTCTTGATAAGAGGTGTTGGTAGAGATCACTCTGTCCGCGGTGCGGAAAGTGCGGTGCTCCAGCCACTTCAGGATGGCCAACTGGATCTTGCCGGGCAGCTTCGTCGGCTCCCCGAAGCGCGACCGGAACACCTCGGGGTTGAGGTCGTGGTGGTCGAAGACGAACTTGACCCCGGTGAGCTTCCACGGCAGCGCGAGCGCCCAGTAGGTGTCCGGCGGGTTGCACGCCTGCATGACGTCGAACCGGGCGCGGCGGCGCACCTTGAGGGTGAGCCGGGCGGTGCGCAGCCAGCAGTAGACGAACTCCCGGGCATAGCCGAGCAGCCCGTCCGCCTGCTTGGGCGGGGCGTACTTGTGCAGGTGCACGCCGTCGAGCACCGCGTACGCGGGGTCGCCGGGCCCCTTGGGGCAGATCACCGACACCTCGTAGCCCGCGGCGGTGAGCGCCTGGCACTCCAGCCAGACCCGACGGTCGAGCGGGACCGGGAGGTTCTGCACGATGATCAGCACGTGCGGCCGCTGACGGCTCACAGGGACCTCTTCCTGGCGGGGGACCGACGGGTCTGTATTCGCTCGATTGGGCAGTTCGGTTACGGGCGGTATGAGTCGGCCCGAAAAACCGGCCGAGTTGCCCATCACAGATTCGGCCGACCGCCGGTTCTTGTTACACACCGTGGTCGTTCGCCGATACGGAGGTCGAAGCACCGCGGTCCGCGGGCTCGCTGCGGAGGTGTTCGGGTGTACGTCGCATCCACCAGGAGGACCAGCGCCCCACCCGGGGACGCGCGGCCCAGCCGGGTGCCGACCACGGTGCTGCTGCTGGGCACAGTGAGCCTGCTCACAGACATCTCCGCCGAGATGGTGACCGCGTACCTGCCGTTCTACGTCGTGTTCAGCCTGCAGATGAGCTACCTGCAACTCGGTCTGCTCGACGGGATCTACATCGGCGCGACCGCCGTCCTGCGCCTTGTCGGCGGGCACGTGGCCGACCGGGTGGGCAGGCACAAGGCGGTCGCGGTCGTCGGGTACGGGCTGTCCGCGGCCACCAAGCTCGCCTTCACCCCGATCGGCGCGTCGGCCGCCGGTCTCGGCGGGCTGATCGCGGTCGACCGCGCGGGCAAAGGCTTGCGGACCGCGCCGCGCGACGCGCTGATCTCCCTGGTCACCCCGGCCGACCGGCTCGGCGCGGCGTTCGGCGCGCACCGGGCGATGGACACCGTGGGCGCGATGATCGGGCCGCTGTCCACGTTCGCGGTCCTGACCTGGCTGACCACCCGGCCCGGCCCGATCTTCGTGATCAGCTTCTGCTTCGGCCTGCTCGGGCTCATCGTCCTGGTGTTCTTCGTGCGCCAGCCGCGACGGGAGCGGGTGCCGGGGCGCACGGTCACGCCGCGCGACACTCTGCGCCTGCTGCGGAATCGGCGGATGCGGCGCACGACCGTGGCGGCGGGCCTGCTCGGGCTCGCGACGATCTCCGACGCGTTCGTCTTCGTGATCCTGCAGAAGGTGTCCGGGGTGTCGACGGAGTGGCTGGTGCTGATGCCCGTCGGCACCGCAGTGACGTTCCTGCTCGCCGCCGCTCCGCTCGGGCGGCTGGCTGACCGAGTCGGGCGGTGGGCGATGTTCTTCGCCGGGCACGTGGTGCTGTTTGTCGTCTACCTGTTGCTTCTTGGGCCGTTTACCGGTGTGCCGTTAGCGCTGATTACCGTGGCTCTGCACGGGCTTTACTACGCTGCGACAGACGGCGTGCTGATGGCCCACGGTTCGACGTTGGTCCCGGAACACCTCCGGGCGGGCGGGCTGTCGATCGTGCAGACCGGTCAGGCGCTGGCGCGGTTCGGCTCATCTGTCTGCTTTGGACTGCTCTTGCAGCAGTTGGCGTTTACCGCGTCCGTGCTCATCGCCATCGGCGCACTCGGCGCCGCGCTCGTGGGCGTGTTCCTGCTTATCCGCCCGGAGGTCTCACGGTGAACTGGTTCGCGCGACACCGGATCGCGGCGGGCGTCGCCGCCATCGTGCTGGTCGTCGCGGCGGCGGTCTGGTACGTCGTGGCCACCGTGCGCGACCAGCGGGCGGTCGCGCACCAGCCGGGGGCGGCGGTGGCGGGCGGGCTGACGTTCGTGGACAACGCGGGCGGGCAGAACCTGGTCTCCGAACTCGCGCCCGACGGCACACGGACAACCGGGACGCTCAAGTGCCTGCGGGTCTACACGGCGGGCGGCACCACGGTTTGCCTGCGCATGGCCCTGCCCGGCGGCTACGAGGCCGCGGTTTTCGACGCGGCGGGCAAGGAACTGCGGACCGTGGCGCTGCCCGGCACGCCGAGCCGGGCGAGAGTGTCGGCGTCGGGGAAGATCGTGTCGTGGACGGTGTTCGTGACCGGCGACTCTTACCTAGCGCCGGGCGGATTCTCCACCCGGACCGGTGTGCTGGACCTGCGCTCGGGTGAGCTGGTCGAGTCGCTGGAAACCTTCGCGACGACCATCGACGGCGTGCCGGACGAGCGGGCCGACGAGAACTACTGGGGCGTCACCGTCGCCGCCGACGACCGCACGTTTTACGCCACCCTCGGCTCCGGCTCCACCACGTGGCTGGTCAAGGGCGACTTGGCGGCCAAGACCATGGCGACGGTCCGACAGTCGGCCGAGTGCCCCTCCCTGTCGCCAGACGAAACCCGGGTCGCCTACAAGAAACGCGGCGGGCGGCTCGGCGGCTGGCAGCTGTTCGTCCTCGACCTCGCTACCGGCCGCGAGACAGTGCTACCCGGCTCCGACGGGGTGGACGACCAGGCCGCCTGGCTGACTCCGGCCACCCTCGCCTATGCCAAAACTCCCCGAGACGGGGCACCCGCCATCTACGAGTCCCCCGCCGACGGCGCAGCCGAGCCGCGTGTCCTGGTCACCGGCGCCTCATCACCTTCCCCCTGACAATCCCCGCCTAGCCGGGTGGGGATAACTGGTTGCCGGTGGCGCTGAGGTTGTCGACCCAGCGGGCTATGCCGCCCGCGTCCAAGAGGACTTCGCCCCAGCCGCCGGTGGTGAGGCCGAAGCGGTTGTCGGTGATGACGGCGCCGGACATCGGGGCGCCCAGGCGGAGGATGTATCCGCCGCCCGACAGGTAGTTGCCGACTATCTGGAGGTTGGTGGAGGCGTAGCCGTCGCTGGGCATGATGAAGACGGCGGCGTTCTGGTGGGTGCCGTCGTAGGCCTTGCCGTCGGCGCTGATGTCGATGCGGTTGTGCTTGATCGACAGGTTCGGACCGCCGTAGTTCTGGATGCCGTCGTTGTGGGTGTTGTTGGGGTAGTCGCCCGCGCGGAGCATGTCGTGGATGTGGTTCTGCTCGATGGTGCTGTTTCCCGGGCCGTTCTGGATGCCGTCGGGGGTGCCGGAGATGTCGCAGCGGATGACCGTGACGGTGGCGTCGCCGTGGATGGCTCCGTTGCCCCATTGCGGGCCGGGCCACTGGGGGTCGGTGTAGGTGATGGTGGTGTCGCGGACGTCGATGTGGCCGCTGTTGCCGAGCAGGGGCGACCAGCTGAGGTGGTTGCCCTCGATGACCGAGTTCCGGATGGTCAGGGTGCCGGTGCCGCTGTACTCGATGCCGCCCTTGACGTGGACGTTCTCCAGGGTGACGTCGCCGCCGCCGAAGCGGAGGGCGCCGGAGTTCCACTGGGTGCCCGGTGGCGCGGTGGCTGGGCCGTCGACGACCTTGAGTTTCGCCCGGTCGCCGCGGTAGCCGACCTGGCCGGGTTGGGGGACGACGCCGGGGGCGAGGGCGTCGGAGACCAGCCGCGGAGTGGCGACGGCGGGGGGTTTGACGCTGGACGACGCGGCCGGTTCGGCGCTCGACACCGTGGTCGACGGCGGTGCGCTCGTGGTGGCCGTGGTCATGGTCGTCGTCGGCGCGGATGTGGGCGCCGGGGCGATGGTGGTGGTCATCGTGGGGAGGGTGGGCAGCGGGGGGATCGGCTTGCCCGCCAGGGGTTTGCAGCCCGCCACGAGGACCGCGATCGCGCCTGCCGCGAGGGCGACGCGAGCGGCCGCGCGGCGTCTGGGTAAGTGGTCGGACATAGGTTCCTTCCGGTCGCACTGTGCCGCCCCCTGCGGGACAGGAGTTCCCGCTGACACACCGGGCAAGCGCCCAACGGCACTCTATGCACATCGTTCGTTAGATCACAGCATGGTCACGGCACTACGTCGTAGCGGTCACGGTGCGTGTGACCCTCCCCTCTCGTCCCAGGGGTAGACGCTGAGTAACGATTCCTCCGGCGGCGCGATCCCAAGCCAGAGCACTTCCTTACCAAGCCGGGAGCCTGGGATGCGCACAAGCACCCGACCGACGCCAGCCAGCGGACGGCGCCAAGCCGTGCCGAGTCCGTGGCCGCGACCACCGGTCTGGCTCTCGGCGACCCTGCTGGCCTGCGCAATCGCCGCCATCCGGCTCGCTATGGTCGTCTTCGCGCCGTACGAGCGCGCGGTCGGCCTGTTCGACGACGACGCGTTCTACTACTTCGGCGTCGCCCGGCACATCGCGGGCGGCGACGGGTCGACGTTCAACGGCCTGGACCCCACGAACGGTTATCACCCGCTGTGGTTACTGGTCCTGGTTCCGGTGTTCTCGGTGGCGCAGGGTCACGCCGCCCTGGTGGTGGTGACCCTGGTCTCAGCCGGGTTGGCGGTCGCGTCCGCGCGGCAACTGGACCGGATCGGGAAGCTGACCGGGCGGCCGGTGCTGACGCTGGTCTTCGCCGCGCCGCTGCTGGTGGTCGGGGCCGCGGGGCCGTCGTTCTGGTACTCCGGGATGGAGACCGGCCTGCTGCTGTTCGCGCTGCTCTGGCTCGCGGCGACGTACCTGCGCACCGACGGCTTCACCGCGGAGCGGTTCGGGCCGGGGCACGCGCGGATGGCGGGGGCGCTCATGGCGCTGGCCGTGCTCGCGCGGTTGGACACGGTGTTCCCCATGGCCGTGCTCGGCGTGCTGTCGGCGGGCATGTGGGCGCGGGCGGGCCGACCGTGGCTGCGGCTGTCGTTGTGGCTGGCCGCGTATCCGGCGATCGCGCTTGCCGTCTACATGTCAGTCAACGTGGCGCTGTTCGACACCGCACTACCGGTCTCCGGACAGGCGAAAGCGCTGGGCGGTACGGCGTTCAACGTCGATGTCATACGGCAGTTCTTGTCGTCGCCGGTGCTCTTCGGCCAGTCCACCTGGCTCGGCGCGATCGGCTTGGTGGTGGTCGGCGCCGCGTTGGCCAGTCGGGTGAGCGGTCGGCTGGGTCACTCGGCCCGGTACGGCGCGGTCATATTGGCGGGCGGAATGCTCACTGTCGGTTACTACGCGGTGACCTCGTCCTGGCAGCTGTGGCCCTGGTACTTCTCGGCGGCGCCACTGGCCATCGCGCTCGCCGGTCCGGCCATGGCCGCCCGGTGGAAGACGCCCGCGCGGCGGCTTCTCGCCGCGGCGCTGGTCCTGCTGGTGGTCGCGACGGTCGGCGCCAACGCGGTGCGCGCGACCGGTGGCGGCGTCGCCCGCTCGGCGTTCATCGAGGCGGGGCCACGGGTGGCGGCGCAGATCGACGCGCTGCTGCCGCTGGGCGAGCCGATCGCCATCGGCGACCGGGCGGGCAGCCTCGGCTACCACCTCAACCGGCCGGTGGTGCACCTGGAAGGCCTGGTCAACTCGGCCGCGCACCTCGACGCGATGCGCACCGGACGGGTGGCGGAGTTCCTGGCCATGCGCGGTGTCGTGCTCTACGCGCGCGGCGACGCCGAGCCGGGCGACCCCGATCCGACGCACCCCGGTTGCGTTCGGTTCACCGAGCCGCAGCAGGGCGGCGGCACCAAGGCGCGGATAGTGGTCTGTGAGCGGGACCTCCTGCTCACAACCCCGCTGGGCGACGGCACGTCCTACCGCGTGTGGCGTTACCGTGCGAACCTTGCCGGATAGAGCTGGACCTTCGTCCGGTTGGTCGAACGGGCCAGCACAGGGGATCACATGGAGTAACGACTTTTCTTGTGATCACGATTGACCAAGAAGTAGGCAGCCGGACCTGTTGCTCGGCGATACGTCGTGTGTTGGGGCGCAGATGGACTTCTGGAAGACACTGCTTGTACTGCTCAAGCGGTGGTATGTGGCGCTCCCCGTGTTCGTGGTGACCGTCGGCGCGGCAGGCGCGGTCTACGCTGCCGCGCCGCTGCACTACGAGTCGACTGGCGTGATTGTGCTGACCTCGCCGTCCAGCGGGCCCACCAGCAGCGCGGACAAGGTCAGCGGCCAGACCAACCCGCTGCTGGCGTTCGAGAGCAGCCTGGCCATCTCGGCCTCGATCATGGTCCAGAGCATCAACACCCCCGAGGTCGTCAAGCAGCTTGGGGCGGACAAACCGGACCACACGTTCGTGCTCATCGGCGGGTTCGAGGGCAGCCCGTTCATCAGCGTGAAGACCGAGAGCGTGTCCGAGCAGGGCGCGCGCGACCTGGTGGTCCAGGTCCTCGACCGGGCCAAGAAGGAACTGACGAAACGGCAGGAGGCGCTCAACGCGCCGCCGAGCACGTTCATCGGCGTCGACGACGTGGTGCCGCCGACCGAGCCGGAGCCGCTGCGCGGGAGCAAGCTGCGCGCGGCGGCCGTCGCGCTGGCGCTGGCCCTGGTGGCCAGCCTCAGCACGGTTTTCGCCGTGGAGAGCTACCAGAACCGGCGCCGCAAGCGCAGCGGCGGCGAGGGCGGCGACCAGCCCGGCGATCACCTCGGCGACCTGCCAGGAGACGAGCCGACGCCCGCCGGGGACCGCCGGGCAGCCCGGACGCCCGCGCACGCGCGGGACGAGCGGCTGCCCGCTTCGGTGGCCGAGCGCACTCAGCGGGTGCGGCCCGCCGAGGTCGGCGGCCGGTCCACGCCCGCGATTCCCGGAGCCCCGGCAACGGCCGCGAACCGTGGCCCGGTTAACGGCAAGCCGGTAAGCGGCGGTGCGGCGACCGGTAGCGCTACCGGTGGCAGGAGGCCGGGCCCGTGGCCGACGGAGGAGTACCGCGAGCCGCCCACGGTGCGCGTGCAGCCGCCCGATCCACGAAGCTGACCATGGTCCCCGATCATCTCGGCGGCAAGCAGCAGGCCGACGGCGCGACGCTGGCCTGTGTGTACGCGTTGGCCATGACGATGATCCCGGCCGCGCTGGTGCTCAAGGGAATGCCGATGGCGATCACCCCGGGCATGGCCATCGGCCTGGTGATGGGCGTGCTGTGGTTCTGCGCCCAGCTGGTCACCACTCTCGGCGTCGCCAAGGGCCGCAACGCGGCGCGGACCGCCTTGTTCCTCTTCGCCTGTTCGCAGCTGGCGACCTACGGTTACGCCACTTACGGCTACCTGCCGCCGGATGAGCTGGCCGCCGCCGACCGCACGCTGATCACCTTGCTGGCGGTCATCTCGGTCGGCATCGCGGCCTGCGACGGGGTGCGCGGCCTGGCCAGGATCGACCGGCTGCTCAAGACCATGGTCGCCGGCGCGACGTTCATGGCCGTCGTCGGCATCCTGCAGTTCATGGCGGGCCTGGACCTGACCCAGTACCTGATGCCGCCGGGCCTGCGGCCCAACGGCGAGATGTCCTACGTGCTGGAGCGGTCGAACTTCCGCAGGCCCGCGGGCACGGCGGGGCATCCGATCGAGTTCGGCGTGGTGTGCGCGATGGCCGTGCCGCTGGCGCTGCACTACGCGCTGCGCGGGATGGACCACGGCGGGCCACACCGGCGGTGGTGGCTGTGCCTGGCGATTCTCGCGGTGGCTTCGATGCAGTCGCTGTCGCGCTCCGCGGTGCTGGCGCTGGCGATCGCGGCGATCTTCATCATTCCGGCGATGACCCCCAAACGCCGGGTGCGGGCACTGCTCGGCATCCTGCTGTTCGTCGGCGCCATGCGGGTCGTGGTGCCCGGCCTGGTGGGCACGCTCTACAGCCTGTTCACCAGCATCAGCGTCGACCCGAGCGCGGAAAGCCGCAGACGG
This sequence comes from Actinokineospora iranica, assembly GCF_900101685.1. Lineage (GTDB taxonomy): Bacteria > Actinomycetota > Actinomycetes > Mycobacteriales > Pseudonocardiaceae > Actinokineospora > Actinokineospora iranica. The sequence continues at coordinate 343,662 of NZ_FMZZ01000005.1, read as the reverse complement.
GCCGTCGAGCGGGCGGGCTCGGAGATCGCCGAGCACCTGGTGCTCGGCCGGGGCATGGGCACCTACCTGCCGGAGAAGTACGGCTGGCTGGACAACCAGTACCTGGGCACGCTGGTGCAGAACGGCGTCGTCGGCCTGGTGCTGCTGATCTTCCTCTACCTCGCGGGCATGTACTGCGCGTTCCGCGCGCGGCTGGCGAGCAAGGACCCGAGGGTGCGTGACCTGGGCGTGACCATCGCCGCGTGCATCGCGGTTCCGGGCATCTCATCGGCGACCTTCGACCTGATCGGGTTCGCCGTCGCCACCGGTTACACGTTCCTGCTCGTGGGTGTCGCCGGGGCGTTGTGGCGGACAGTGCAAGAGCAACCGGGTGGTGTGCCGCCGTTGCTTGGCGAGCCACTGCAACGGGGAAGGCGTCCGCAGCGACACCCCCACCGACGATCCGCGCCGCACAGAACCGAGGTATCCGCGTGACCACAGACGCCCCCGAGGCGCCGCAGGGTGTCGCGGTCGGCGGGAAGGTGGGCCGGGGCGCGCTCTGGAGCCTGCTGAACACCGTCGTGCTGCGGCTGGGCACGCTGGTCGCGGGCATCGCGCTCGCCCGCATCCTTAGCCCGGCCGACTACGGCGTGTTCGCCGTGGCGCTGGTCGCGGTGACGCTGCTGCAGGCGTTCAACGAGCTCGGCGTCAGCCTGGCGCTGGTCCGCTGGGAGCGCGACGTGCGCGAGTTCGCGCCGACGGCGATGTCGATCGCGGTCGGCGCCTCCAGCGCGCTGTACGCGCTGGTGTGGTTCGGCGCGCCCGCGTTCTGCGAGCTGATGGGCAGCCCGGACGCGGTGACCGTGGTGCGGGTGCTGTGCCTGGCCGTGGTGTTCGACGGGATCGCGGTCGTCCCCGCGGCGATCCTGAACCGGGAGTTCTTGCAGCGCACCAGGTTCCTGTGCGACGCCGCGGCGTTCGTCGTGGTGACCAGCGTGACGATCTCGCTGGCGCTGGCGGGCGCCGGGCCGCTGAGCTTCGCGGTCGGGCAGATCGCGGGCAACGTGGTGTCGGTCGGCTGCTATCTGGCGCTGTGCCCGGTGCGGGTGCGGCCGGGCTGGGACCCGGTGGTGGCGCGCGAGCTGGTCCGGTTCGGGCTGCCGCTGGCCGCGGCGAGCCTGTTGGTGCTCTCGGTGACCAATGTGGACAAGATCGTCGTGGGGTCGCTCGCCGACGAGGTCGCGCTCGGGCTCTATGTCATGGCGTTCAACCAGTCGAGTCTGCCGCTCCAGGTGTTCTCCGAGGCCGCGCGGCGGGTGTCGCTGGCCGGGTTCTCCCGGTTGGCGCACGACAAGAGGCAGCTGGAACAGGCTCTTGCGCGCGGGGTGGGGCTGCTGATGGCCGCATCGATCCCGGTGTGCGTGCTGCTCGCCTGCTACGCCGCGCCGATGCTGCACGTGGTCTACGGCGCGAAGTGGACGCCTGCCGCGGTGGCGTTGCAGGTGCTGGCGGTGCTGGGCCTGCTGCGGATTCTGCTGTTCATCGGCTACGACCTGCTGGTCGCGCTGGACGGCAACCGGGTGCTGATCGGGTTGCAGGCGCTGTGGCTGGGCACGATGCTGCCCGCGCTGGTCGTCGGCACGCGCATGGACGGCATCCGGGGCGCGTCGATCGCGCAGGCGGCGGTGGCGGCGCTGGTCGTGCTGCCCTCGTTCGCGTGGGTGGTGCGCAGGCGCGGGCTGCGGCTGCTGCCGTCGGTGCTCGCCTGCCGCAGGCCGGTGGTGGGCGGGCTGCTGGTGGCCGCCTCCGCTGTCTTGGTGCACTACCTGTTCGACGACATGTTCGCGAAACTCCTGATCGGCGGCCTGGTGGCCGTCGCCGTCTACCTTCCGGTGGTGTACCCGATGCGTGCCCTGCTGCCTGGCCGTTCCGGTGCGGAGGCGGCCGCGTGACCGCGCCGACGAAAGACCGCAACGGCGTGTCCGCGACCGTCCGCCGCGCCCTGCGCGACGCGTTCGGGCTCTGGCCGATGCACGAGGCGAAGACCCGGCTGGCCCTCGGTCGGCGGGTGCCCGCGCTGCGGGCGTTCGAGGACGCCGAGGTGGCCCGGCTGCGCGCGGTGGTCGGCGCGCGGCCCGCGTCTCTCGTGACGACGGTAATGCCGACTTACCGGCGCCCGGAACTGCTACCGGCGGCGGTCGAGTCGGCGTTGGCGCAGACGGTGACAGACCAGACCGTGATCGTGGTAGACGACGGCGGCGGGCTGCCCGCGCTGCCCCAAGACCCGCGCTTGGTCGCGGTGAGCCTGTCGCGCAACTCCGGCGTGCTGGGTTTGGTGCGCAACGTGGGAATCCGGCTAACGGATTCGCGGTACCTGGCTTTCCTGGACGACGACAACACCTGGCGCGAAGACCACCTAGAGCACACTCTGCGCGCTCTTAGCCGTGGCGCGGACCTGGTGTACTCGGCCGTCGAACGCCGCCGCGGGGACGGCACGGTCCTCGACGTGCTGTCCGAGCCGTTCGATCGCAAGACCCTGGTGGACGACTCACCGTACGTGGACTCCAACTCGATCGTGCTGCGCCGCTCGCCCGATGTGCTGTTCAGCCGCATTCCCCGGGTGAAGGCGACGCTGCCGAAGGAAGACTGGGAGTTCGTCCACCGCATGTCGAAGCGGCGCGTGGTCGAGCACGTGCCCGAGCCGACCGTGCGCTACCTGGTGAACGAGGCCAGCTACTACACCCAGTGGCGGGCCTGCTGAATCTCGTGCAACCCCCGGGGCGGCGGCGCGCGTGACTATCCCGTAGCTACGCACCCAGGGGGTTTGATGGACGACCGGGACCAACGCTTCGCCGAGTACTTCGCGGCGCGGTCGGAAGCCATGCGCGGCACGGCGTACCTGCTGTGCGGCGACTGGCACCGCGCGGAGGACTTGGTGCAGACCGCGTTCATCAAGCTCTACCGCGTGTGGAACCGGATCTCCGGGCACGACCGGCTCGACGCCTACACCCGGCAGATCCTCGTCCGCGCCTTCATCGACGAGACCCGCACGGGGTTCTTCCGCCGAGAAGAGGTGACCGACGAGCCCACCGACCTGGCTGCCGGGCAACCGGGCAGCCCGGAAGACCGGCTGGTTCTCCTGCGGGCACTGGCCAGAGTGCCCGCACGGCAGCGCGCCGCACTGGTCCTGCGGTACTGGGAAGACCTCTCGCTCGAACAGACCGCGCAGGCGCTCGGCTGCTCCACGGGCACGGTGAAGAGCCAGACGTCCCGTGGCCTGGCCCACCTGCGTGAACTGCTTCCCGTTCCCACTGTCTGAGAGGACCCATGGACGAGCAGAACTTCCGCCACGCCTTGCGCGGGGCGATGAACGACACCCCGACCCCACCTCCGATGCACGCCGACGACGTGCTCGACGCCGCGAAGCGCGCCGAGCGCAAGCGCAAGGCGCTGTGGGCGGGCGGAGGCAGCGCCGCCGCCGTCACGCTGATCGCGGCCGCCGCCGTGGTGCTGACCGCCAACGGCGTGGGCAGCGACACCGTGAACCCGGCGGCAGGCCCGTCGATCCAGCCGACCTCGACCGCCCAGGTGACCTCGTCGGCCCCGGCTCCCACGTCGGTCCAGGTCACCCAGGAACCGCCCAAGGACACCGAGCCGGTCTTCCCTGACGGCCAAACCGACCGCACGGCGACCTCCGGCCCGCAGGCCGACAAGAGCGCCGCGCTGCTGGACGTGCTGGCCGCGGCCATCCCGGCGGGCATGACCGCGCCGGTGGACCTCAAGCCGGTCACCGACGAACTGCACGGCCCGCTGCGCAACCACCAGTCGCAGGTCTCCGACAACGAGGGCAAGGTCTGGGAGTACCAGGCGATGCTCCCGGTGGGCGTCAACGGGAAGTGGGGGAAGCTGCTGATCGAGGTGCACCCCGGCGGAAGTCCCCTGGAAGACTGCGAACTGACCAAGAGCTTTTGGGGCATGGGCGGCAAATGCGGCCCGGTCGTGGTCAACGGCACCACGGTAGGCGTCGTCACCCAACCCGCCCGCGAGAGCGGATTGGACCAGTGGACGGCCTACAAGCACCCGGACGGCACCGTGGTGTTCCTCGCCCAGGCGGCCTCGTACGCCTACACCGGCCTGCCCGGCCTGGACGCCTTACCGCTCACCGTCGACCAGCTCGCGGCCTTGGCCACCGACCCGAAGTTCCTGGTCAAGTGACCCATGCCGAGCGGCGGTCCCCCAACCGCCGCTCGGCTCCCCCCTCCAGGGCTCCCGTCGTCTCCTGTGGACACTCCGGGCGACTCACAGGGACAAGGTTATGCGTGCCACGCGGGAAAAGCGTCGGTCCTGGGTTGCGACATCGGCTACCCCGGGTGGGATACGTCCGCCGTGGGGATAAACCTGCGCGGTATACGAGGTCCACTGCCAGTACGACGCGGTGCTGTGGCGGGCGACTTACCATGCGGGGGGTGTTCAGCGAAAGCGCCGTTCTGCGCGGCTTGGGGCGGCGTGGGCCGTGGCTGTTCGACGCGGTGATCGCGGTGGCGACGACGGGGCTGGCCTGGGTGGTGGGCAGCCAGTACTTTCCCGACCCGTGGGGGCCCGACCTGCTGGCGTACGCGTTGACGGCCGCGGTGTTCCTGCCGCTGGCCGCGCGGCGGGCGGCTCCGGTGGCGGTGATGGCGGCTTCCACGGGGGCGCTCGCGGCCTACCTCGCCGCCGGTTACGACCAGCTGGCGCTCAACTTCTGGGGGCCGCTTCTCGCGCTGTACACCGTCGCCTCGATGCGGCCGCCGCGGGTGACGGGGGCGTGCCTGGTCGCGGTGGCGCCGGTCTTGTTCTGGAGCGGGACGGTTTCCGGGCTGTCCCTGCCCATCGCCCTCGCCGAGACCCTGCTGCTGCCCGCGACGGCCTGGGCGTTCGGCGAGACCGGCCGCAAACTGGCCGACCGCAACGAGCGGCTGGCCGCGGTCACCGAGCAGCTGCGCGCCGAGCAACGCAAGCGCACCGAACAGGCGATCGTCACCGAGCGCCTGCGCATCGCCCGGGAACTGCACGACGTGGTGGCGCATCACATGTCGGTGATCGCCATGCAGACCGGCCTGGCCAGCTACGTCCTCGACGCCGACCCGGACACCGCCCGCACCGCCTTGAACGTCGTCAGCGGCACGAGCCGCGAGGCGCTGGACGAGATGCGGCACATGCTGGACCTGCTGCGCGCCTCCGACGACCCCGGAGCCGACGTTGACGGCGACTCCCAGCAGCCCGCACCCGGGCTCGACGGTCTCGACGACCTGATCAGCCGGGTGCGCGCCGCGGGCGTCGAGGTCGAGTCGACCGTCGTCGGGACACCGCGACCGCTGCCGTCCGGCCTGCAGCTGACGGTGTACCGGGTGATCCAGGAGGCGCTGACGAACGTGCTCAAGCACGGCGGCCAGTGCCGGGCCTGGGTTTCGGTAACGTGGCATCCTCGGCAGGTGGTGGTGCGGATCGACGACGACGGCACGCAGGCGGGCGACCCGGCCCCCGGCGGGCACGGCGTGATCGGTATGCGCGAGCGCGCCCGGCTCTACGGCGGCACGCTCACCGCGGGCTCCGCGCCCGAGGGCGGCTTCGCCGTGCGGCTCACCCTGCCCACGCCGGAGCCGCTGAGCACCTAGGCGCCCGGCCGGGACAGCAGGGGGAAGGGGACAACCGTGCCGATCACGGTGCTCGTCGTCGACGACCAGGCACTCATCCGGGCAGGCCTGACCGCGCTGCTCCGCGCCGCCCCCGACATCGAGGTGGTCGGCGAGGCCAAAGACGGCGAAGAGGCCATGGCCCAGGCCGCGGCACTGCGCCCAGACGTCATCCTCATGGACATCCGTATGCCCGGCGTCGGCGGCATCACCGCCACCAAGCGAATCCTCGCCACCGGCTCCCCCGCCCGAATCCTGGTCCTCACCACCTTCGACCTGGACGACTACGTCTACGAAGCCCTCAGCGCGGGCGCGGCGGGCTTCGTCCTCAAGGAAATCGAGCCCGCCCGCCTGCTCGCGGCGATCCACACCGTCGCCACCGGCGACACCCTGTTCGCCCCCACCGTCACCCGCCGCCTCATCGAGGCCTACCTCCACCAGCAAAGCCCGCCCGGCCCCACTCCCGCCCACGACCTCGGCTGCCTCACCGCCCGAGAACGAGAAGTCCTCCAACTGGTGGGAACCGGCATCGGCAACGCCGAGATCGCCCAACGCCTGGTCGTCAGCGAGGGCACCGTGAAGACGCACCTGAACCGGGTGATGACGAAACTGGACCTGTCCAGCCGAGCCCAAGCCGTGGTCACCGCCTACGAAACCGGCCTGGTCGTGGCCCGGTCGACCGGCAACGGCATCCCCCGAAGACCCCCACCGCAACACTGAGGGGCGCCAGGCGCGAGCCCCGGCACGCCAAGCGCGACCGAATCAGATCCCGCTGCGCTGCCAGCGGAGTTCGCGGACATGCTGCCGGACCCGACGGGCCGGAGCGGTCAGGACCAGCGGCGACAGAACCCGGGCGCGCCGAGCCCCCAAGCGCTTGCGGAGGCGCAAGGTGTGCCATTCGGGCAGAGAATCGATTTCGCCGTAGGACTCGCGGGCGAAGTCCACCAACTCCTCCACCGGGTCGATCTCCACCCGGCCCTTGTCGAACGCGCGGCCTGCCCGACGGAGAGCATCCCTGGCGAGGACTCGGCGCACCTGCCGGTCCAGTTCGGACTTGTCCGCGAGCGGATTGTCGGGCCGATCGGTGATCGCCGTGTAGGCGGCAAGGCGCTGGCGCAGGTCGGCGACCACAGAAGCGTAGTAGGCAGCGGACATATTCTGCCCGTGAACGCGGTAATAAGCCTGATCCACCCCGCGCAGATAACCGACGTCGGCGTGCAAAGCGAACCGCATCCACATCTCGATATCGCCGGTGTGCCGCAACTCCGGGTCGTAACCGCCGAGCTTCCGCTGTAGAGAAGTCCGGACGACCACCTCCGGAGAGGTGATACACCCATCGCCGAGAGCGAACCTGCGACGCAGCCACGAATGTCCCTTGTAGACAGTCCAGCCCCGGTCTTCCGTCCGGGCCAGGGGCAGCGGTTCCGAGCCGTCCCAGTGCAGCGGGCGCCCGTACACGAAGCCGACGTCCGGGTGGGCGTCCATCAGCCGAGCGGCCCGGCCGAGGGCGCCGGGAGTGAGGGCGTCGTCCGCGGACAGCAGCGCGCAGTAGTCCGCCGACGCCCACTCCAGCAGGCCCTCGTTGTAGGTGGCGATGTGTCCCTTGTTCTGGACGTGCTCGACCACCCGCACCCGACTGTCCACATCAGACAACGCGCGGGCGATGTCGGCGCTGCCGTCGCCGGACGCGTCGTCGATCACGAGCACCCGGACGTCGACGTCCGGCTGGTCGAGCACGCTGCGCACGGCGGTCGGCAGCACCGACCCGTACTTGTAGCACGGGATGACCACATCGACGCTGGCCACTGTCTAGCCCCCTCGGATCAGCTACGGAAGAGTCGTTGCGAACACAGCGTCGACCCAGTAGTTGGATCCGTTACCGTTTCCGACCGGGAAGGCTCCGCCGCCACCGTATTGGTACACGCCGTTGAACCCGTTGTCCGCCGTGGCGGGCGCGGTCAGGGGGCCGTTGGTCCGATCGGTGGCGAAGTACTGCGACGTGTAGCCGTATCGCCCGGCGGAGCCCCAGTAGGACACCACGTAGGTCGTGCCCGCGGTGACCGGCACCGGGGTGGCGAACGTGAGGGTCTGCCATCCGCTGCTGGTCTCACCGGTGAACGTGCCGGTGGCCAACTGCTGCCCGGTGTTGCTCCACAGGGTTCCGGTGTGCGAGCCGGGGTCGCCTGCGGCCTTGTAGAAGCGCACGCCGGTGATCCAGCCGTCCGCCGACGGGATCATCCGCATACCCAGTTCCACTGTGGAGTCTGCCGCGAAGGTCTCGGGCTCGTCCGTGGGGCGGAACAGGGTGCACGGGCACGCGCCGGGCGGGCCGGTGGTGAACGACCAGGTGTGCGCCGCGGGCATGAAGTTGCCCATCGGGTCGCTTGCCCGCACGCTCACCGTGAACTGCGCGTTCCCGGCGAGGACCGCGGTCGAGGCGAAGGTGACGCTGCGGCCGTCCGGCGCGATCTTGGTGGCGCCGACCTCGCCGACACCGTTCTGGGTCACGGTGAATCGCAGTGACGCCGGGTTGATCGGCTCGGAGAAGTGCGCGGTGACACCGGTTCCGGTGGACACGTTGGTCGCGTTCGCGGACGGATTGGTGGAGGTCACCGTGGGCGCGGTTGTGTCGGCGCCGTCGGTGTCGACCACGACGTCGACCCAGTAGTTGTTGGCGTTGAACGTGCTTGTCGGGAAACCGCCGCCGTAGACGAACACGCCTTGGCCGCCCGAGGCGGGGGAGCTGGGCGCGGTGAGCACGCCCCGCCCGGCGCCCTGGTTGGCGAAGTAGCCGGTGTCGACCGAGTAGTGGCCGGTCGGCGTCCGGTACGAGGCGATGTAGGTCTGGCCTGCCTGAATCTGCACCGGGGCCGGGAAAGTCAGGGTCTGCCACCCGGTTTCGGTCTCGTTGGTGAAGGTGCCGTGCGCGATGCGCTGGCCGTTCGCGGTCCAGACCGAGCCGGTGTGCGTTCCGGTGTTGGCGAAGGACTTGTAGAACCGCACGCCGGTCACCGTCGCGTTGGCGGCCACGGTGAACTTCACGCCCAGTTCGACGTCGCTGGCGTCACCGGCGTCCACTGTGGCCGGTGTGCGGGTCTTGAACAGGTTGCACGGGCACGGTGAGAGGTTGGTGCCGGTGGTGAAACTCCACGTCTTCTGCGCGGCGAGCGGGTTGCCGAAGCCGTCGGTGGCGTTGAGCGACACCGTGTGCTGGGTGTTCATCGGCAGCAGGTCGGTGGGGCTGAACGTGACCACCTTGTCGTCCACGCTGACCGTCCCCGGGATCGGGTTTCCTCCGGCCTGGACGGTGAACTGCACGCTGGCCGGGTCGACGCCCTCGTCGAACGCGGCCGTGATGCTGCTGTCCACGTACACATTGGTCCCGTTCGCGGCGGGCGAGGTGGACTGCACGACCGGCGCGGTGTTGTCCGCGGTGTCGGTCGTGACGATCACGTCGACCCAGTAGTTGCCGCCGTTGAACGAGCTGTCCGGGAAGCCGGAGCCGTAGCGGAACACGCCGTTGCCGCCGGGCACGGACCCGGTCGCGGGCGCGGTGAGCGGGACGATGCCCGCGCCCTTGCCGTTGAAGTACCCGGGATCGACCGAGTACCGGCCGACCGGCGCGGTGTAGGAGACGACATAGGGCTGCCCGGCGCGGATCTGCACGGGCTGGGCGAAGGACAGGGTCTGCCACCCGGTCGCGGATTCACTGGTGAACGTTCCGGTGGCCAGGCGCTGGCCCGCCGAGGACCACAGCGAGCCGGTGTGCGTGCCGGTGTTGCCCGCGGACTTGTAGAAGCGCACGCCGGTCACGGTGGAGTTCACCGAGGTGGTGAACTTGGTGCCGACCTCGATCGGCGCGGTGTCCCCACCATCCACTATGGAGGGTGTCTGGTTGCCGAAGATGGTGCACGGGCACTGCTGCGAGCCCACGGTGAGGTTGATCGTCACCGTGTTGCCGAGGGTGGCGCCGTCGTCGGAGGCGCGGACCTTGATGGTCACCGGGCCGAGCACGGACGGCGTCCAGTTGTAGGTCCAGTTGTCCAGTCCGGTGGCGCGGTGGTAGGTGGCGCCGCCGTCTACGGACACCTCGACCGAGCCGACCTTGCCGCCGCCGACATCGGCGGCGGTGCCGCTGATGACGCGCGGGGTGCCCGCGGGCACGGTGGAACCGTTGGCGGGCGCGGACACCGTGACGGTCGGGCCGGTGGTGTCGGTGCTCTTGGTCGCGGCGACCAGCCCGGCCATCAGCGTGCGCGGCTGGACGCTCATGTCGGCCAGCATGTTGACCGTCGCCTGCTGCATCGCCGGGCTCGTCGGCGCGGTCGGCGGGGCGCCCGCGGGGAAGGTGTGGTCGGAGTCCAGCCCCCAGGACCACTGCACGGTGGCGGAGTTGAACACCAGCGCCTTGCTGACCTGGTCGCGGTAGAGGATGAGCTTGTGGTTGGCCGGGCCGCCGCCGTAGATGTGGCCGTGGTCAAGCAGAAGCTGGCCGTCGTCCACGGTGACCGTGGTGTCCGACAACGGAACCGAGCCTGCGGGCCGGTAGCCGTTGTCCGGGTCGCTGTCCCACTCGTAGCCGAGCGTGCCCACGGGCAGCGTCGTCGTGGTGGTGGCGGTCGCGATGGAGGTGTTGCGCCACAGGCGGTTGCGGCCGAACGACGCGGGGACCTGGATGGCGTCGGCGCGGTAGCCGTTGACGAAGAACAGCGCGCCGGTCAGCGCGTTCTCCGGGCGGCCGCCGTCCGAGGGCGGGGACTGCCTCGGGTCGCGCCAGGTGCCGGTCCAGGCCGGGTTCGGGTCGATCTTCGCGCCGCCGGGGGCCTTGGTCTCCTTGTAGCAGACCATGGTGCGCAGGGCGGTGTTCGTGCCGTCGATCGAGTTCTCGAACCGGGTCTTCCAGAACATGGAGTTGCCGGTGAGGAACATCAGGTTGACGCCAGCGGCCTTCGCCGCCTCGATGCCCGTGCGCTGGGTGGCGTTGACGTACTCGTCGTGACCGGACGAGACATAGACCTTGTGGTTCTTCAACAGGTTCGGGTTGCGGGTGACGTCCACACCGGACAGGTAGCTGACGTCGTAGCCGTTGCGTTCGAGGAAGCGGATCAGCGGGTACTCGGCGTTGAGGAAGTTCGACGTTCCCGCGTTGCGGTACGGCCGGTTGTAGCTGACCTTGAACGCGCGACCGTCGGGCGAGCCGCTGAAGCCGCCCTCGTAGAGGTTGAACTCGTTGATGCCCGGGCGGTCGCCGTACTTGTTGTACGCCTGCCAGGTCTGGTCCGAGGTCTGCACCACGATGTCGGAGGTCGATGAGTCGTTGCGCACGACGAACGGGTACTGGCTCGCGCCCGCGCCGTCGTTGCGGATGAAGTTGGCGACGTAGAAGCCGGGGACCGCGGTGCTGGGGACGAACCAGCTCGCCGAGACCGACCAGTTGCCGCAGTCGACCAGGCCGGTGTTCGTGTCGTACTTGCACACCGGCTGGTTCTGCGGCAGCGGCACCGAAGGGGTCAGCGTCTGCTGGAGCCTGCCGCCGTTGCCCTGGTAGTAGCCCAGCCGCACGATGTCGATCTGGTAGCTGTTGCTCGGTGTCTTGACCTTGAAGTCGAGCCGCTCGCCGGGCTGCACGCTGGTGGCGGTGGCGAAGCCCTCGATATCGCCGTAGTGGCTCTCGACAAACCAGTCGTCACGCGGCGTGCCGGGCTTGGAGTTCTCGCACACCACCGGATTCGTCGGCGCGTCACAGGGACCCGCCGACGCGGGTGATGCGACCAGGACCGGAAGCCCGACCGCGACGAGAAGTGCCGCGAGGCCCGCGCGGAGACCGCGGGCCCTCCGACCGCGTGCGGTGTGCGTCGCCGGGTCCATCCGAGCCTCCACGGTGTGTGACCGCAGGTGATGACGATCTGCGGAAAGGGTGTCGCGAATGGGGACGCGTGACACTGTCAGCGGTTCCCATCACCCAGTCATCGTCAAACCGCCCAACCCTGTTACCCCACTTGGCGGCTGGAAAAGTGGGCTCGGACTCAGAGCGTCATGGTCTGTCCCTTGCGGACTCCGCACCGCCAGAACAAGAGTGACGGATTGTAGTTGCCCTGATACCAGAGCTTGATCATCTGTTGTGTGGGATCATGCGTCGAGTCGATCTCGGGGGGCGGATTGTGCGTGAGCGCGCGCTGATTCTGGTTGCGTCGTTGCTGATGGCGGGGTGCGCCGCACCGGTTCATGGCCTGGCGGTGACCAATGACGGGCAGGTCGCGAGCCCGTGGGCGGAAGCCGAGATCACAGAGTCCTCCGACAAGAATCTCCGGAAGGTGCCGCGCACTTCCGGTGAGTATTTCACCTATTCGTCCGCGGAAACCGCGGCGCAGACGATCTGCCACACGATGACCCCGCAACGGTGGTCTGAGCTGCTGCACGGCCCGGTGCGCCGCGAGATCTACGGCAGCTCCACGAACCTGGCCTGCCTGGTGACGTCGAACCGGATGCGGATCGAGCTGGCGACCCAGGATCTTGATCCCAGCGGGTGGCGGTCATACATCGGCACTCCGTCAAGGGACATTCAGCACGCGGGCAGGCCGGGTCGCGTCAGCACCTCGATGGAGGCGCCGTTCCGGGCCGATGGTTACGTGACACTGGTCGATGACAGCAGCGCGGCCAACCGCAACGCCCTGACCTTCCGGGTCACCGCCGGGTCATTGGCGACCATGGACCGGCCCTCGGCCTTCACCGACCTGGTGGACGACGTCCTGACGGGCGTGATCGAGCCGCTGGCGAAGCCGAGTTCTCCCATGCCCGCGGTCACGGGAGAACTCGGCTTGATGGGCTATGTCCCGACTCCGCCCGCGCCCCGTGGCGGGGTGGTCGACGTGCCGTATCCGCTGTCCGCACAGCAGCTGTGCACTGCGGCAGTTGCCGCGCTGGGTGTCGATCCCGCAACCCTGACCATCGCGCCCCACCACGACGGCCAGTGCCGCATCACCAACGGCGCCGACGTGGCCGTCTCACTCTGGTTGCGGCCCAACGTCAACCGCGCCGAGTTCACCGAGACGATCGCCGGACGCCCAGTCAAGCCCGCACGGGACAAACTGCGGGAAGTGTGGCTGCGCGACGATGTTCCGGCCTCGCTGTGGGTGAACTGGTTCAGCGGTGGTGACAGCACCCCGTTCATCGAGAAGCTTGTGCCGCTGCTACTGGCGGGCTAAGCCGGGGTGAGGCCGTTGCCGTCGTCGGCCAGGATGTGGTCGCGGCGGCATTCCGGGCAGTGCAGGACCTCGTCCAGGCGTTCGCCGCATTCGCAGACCCAGCCCTTCTGGCGGGCGGGGTTGCCCGCCACGAAGGCGTGTGGGGGCACGCTCTTGGTGACCACCGAGCCCGCCGCGGCGAACGCGTACCGTCCTATCTCGACTCCGCAGACGACGACCGTGCCCGCGCCGAGGGTGGCGCCGTGCCGAACACGGGTTTCCACCAACTGGTCGGGGCCTTTGCGAATTGCCGCCCGGGGCCGGAAGTCGTTGGTGAACAACACGTTGGGGCCGAGGAAGACCTCGTCCTCGCAGGTGACCCCGGCGAAGACGAGGGTCCCGTTCTTGACCGTCACCCGGTCGCCGAGGGTGGCGCCGGTTTCCACGAACGCGCCGTCGCAGATGTTGCAGTCGCGGCCGACGCGGGCGCCGGGCAGGACGTGCGCGAAGGCCCACACCCGGGTGCCGTCGCCGACCTCGTCGCTTTCGCAGATGCCCTGGTCGTGGACGAACACGCCGCTCATGGGGCCACCTCACTTGTTCGGTGGCCCCGCGCGCCTACGCACTGTGTCAATGATTCGCTCGCAAGCTCGCTCATGCGAACACCGCGTCCGCCAGCGCGGAGACCACGCGTTCCTGTTGCGCCTCGGTGATTTCCGGGAACAGCGGCAGCGACAGGATCTCGCCCGCGACGCGCTCGCTGACCGGGAACGCGCCCTCGCCGTGTCCGAGGCCTGCGAACGCGCCGGTGCGGTGGACCGGGGTCGGGTAGTGGATGCCCGCGCCGATTCCGGCCGCGTGCAAGGCCTTGAGCACGGTGTCGCGCTCGGCGACCCGGATCACGTACAGGTGCCACACCGGCACGTTGCCCTCGGCGACGACCGGGGTGCGCACCCCGGCGACGTCGGCGAGCAGCGCGTCGTAGCGGGCGGCGGCGGCGCGGCGGGCGGCGTTCCAGCCGTCGAGCCTGCGCAGCTTCGCCGACAGGACAACGGCTTGCAGTGTGTCGAGCCTGCTGTTGAACCCGAGCACCGGGTGCTCGTACTTGCGCGGCGAGCCGTGCGCGCCGAGCAGCCGGACCCGCTCGGCGAGGTCGGCGCGGGCGGTGGTGACCGCGCCGCCGTCGCCGTACGCGCCGAGGTTCTTGCCGGGGTAGAAGCTGGTGGCGGCGATGTCGCCAAACGAACCGGCGGTCTGGCCGTGGCGGGTCGCGCCCTGGGACTGCGCGCCGTCCTCGACGATGGCGACCTCGGCGGGCAGCGCGGCGCGCAGCTTCTCGATCGGCGCGACCTGGCCGTAGAGGTCCACCGGCAGCACCGCCCGGGTGCGCGCGGTGACGGCGTCGGCGGCCGCGGCGACGTCGATCAGCGCGGTGTCCTCGTCGCAGTCCACCAGGACCGGGGTGGCTCCGGCGCGGGCGACGGCCTCGGCGGTGGCGATGAAGGTGTTGGCGGGCACGACGCACTCGTCGCCGGGGCCGACGCCCAGCGCGCGCAGGGCGAACTCCAGGGCGTCGGTGCCGTTGCCGACGCCGACGCAGTGCTCCACTCCGGCGTAGCGGGCGTATTCGGCCTCGAACGCGGCGACCTGCGGGCCGCCGACGAACGCGGTCGTGGCCAGCACCTGCGCCCAGCCCGCGGCGACCTCATCGGCCACGGCCGCGTGTTGGGCGGCCAGGTCGACCAGGGGGATGCTCATGTCTTCTCCTCGCGGGACTCGCAGAGTTCTCGGGCGGGCACGCCTGCCCAGGTTTCGCCGTCCGGCACGTCGCGCAGCACCACCGCGCCCATGCCGACGACCGCTTTCGCTCCAATGTGGACACCCTGGCGGATGACGCACCCCGCGCCGAGATACGCCGACTGGGCGACGGTCACATCGCCGGAGAGCGTGGCGCGACCGGCGCAGGTGACGAAGTCGCCGATGACGTCGCCGTGGGTGAACAGCGCGTGCGGCATGACGACCACGTGCGCGCCGACGCGCTGCGGCGCGGTGACGACGACCCCGGCGAGCAGCACGGCGCCCTCGCCGAAGGTGACGCCGGGCGCGACCGAGGCCATCGGGTGGACCAGGGTGGCGTAGCGCTCGGGCGGCAGGCCCAGCCTGCGCACCAGGTTCGCCCGGCCGTCGGGGCGGGCAGGTGACGCCACGCACACCAGCACGGCGGCGTCAGTGTGCTCGTGCACCAGGTCCGTCGGACCGAGCACCGGCACACCGTCCACTTCGGACCCGTGGCGGGCCTGGTCGTCGTCGAGCAGCCCGACGGGCTCGAAGGACTCCGGGAGCGCGCGGGCGGCGGCGAGGACTTCCCTGGCCAGCCCGCCCGCGCCCACCAGGAGCAGGGGGCGGCTCATGCGCGGGCCACTTCGCGGTGCCAGACCTCCAGCGACAGCAGCGTCCACAGCCGGGGCTGCTCGTCGCGGGTGCCCGCGGCGTGCTCGGCGAGCAGGGTGCGGACCGCGCCGGGGTCGAGAACGTCGGCGACGAACGACGACGGCCCGGTGAGCAGGTCGTTGGCCATGTCGCGCAGGCCGTCGCGGAACCAGGCGTCGAGCGGGACCTTGAAGCCGGACTTGGCGCGGTCGACGACGTCGTTCGGCAGGTGCTTGCGGGCGACCTCCTTGACGACCCACTTGGTCGTCCCGCCGCGCACCTTCACCGAGCTGGGCAGGGAAAACGCCAACTCCACGACCCGGTGGTCGAGAAACGGCGGCCGCAGTTCCAGGGACGCGGCCATGGACATCCGGTCGCCGCGCTCCAGCAGGTTGTCGGCGAGCCAGGCGTGCGAGTCGGCGTAGAGCATCCGGCGCAGCGCGTCGCCGCGCCCGTCCCGGTAGGGCTCGATCGCGCTGCGCGCAGCGGGTCCGCCCAGCAGCCCGGCGCGTTCCCGTTCGGTGAACGGCGCGAACCAGCCGCGCATCCGTTCCGCCGCACTGGCTTCCGCCATCGCCCGGACCGCGACGCCCAGGCGGGCGCGGGACGCGGGCAGCGCGCGTTCCAGCCGGGGCAGCAGGGCGCCGCGCACGGGCGCGGGCACCAGTCCGGCCCAGCGGGTCGCGTTCGCGAAGCGGTATTTGGGGTAGCCGCCGAACAGCTCGTCGCTGCCCTCGCCGGACAGCACGACCTTGACCTGCTTGCGGGCCAGTTCGGCGAGCCGGAACACGGCCACGTCGGCCGGCTCGGACAGCGGCGCGTCCCGGTGCCAGCTCAGTTTCGCCCACGAGTCCTTGAAGTCGTCGGCGGTGACGATGACCTCGTGGTGCTCGCTGCCGACGATGCCCGCGACCTTGCGCGCCCAGTCCAGCTCGTCCACCCGGGGGTCGCCGAAGCCCGCCGAGAACGTGTGCAGCCCTTCGCCATGGCGGGCCTTGGCGGTCAGCGCGCAGATCAGGCTCGAATCGATGCCGCCGGACAGGTACGCGCCCACCGGCACGTCCGCGACCAGAGCGTCCTCAATGGACGCTTCGAGCGCGTCGGAGACCAGCCGCACCGCGTCGCCCGGGGTGACGTCGCGGCGGCCGCCGCGCGTCGGGATGCGCCAGTACTCGCGCAGCCGCACCTGGCCGTCGCGGCCCAGGGTCAGCCGGTGCCCCCGCGGAACCTTGCGCACGCCCTGGATCAGGGTGTTCGGCGCGGGGACCGAGCGGTGCGCGAGGTAGTCGTGCAGGCTGGCGCGATCCACCTGGCGGTTGCCGATGACCGGGAACAGCGCCTTGATCTCCGAGGCGAAAGCGAACACCTCGTCATCGACGTAGTAGTACAGCGGCAGGATGCCGAGCCGGTCGCGCACCAGGTGCAGCTCGCCGGTGTCGGCGTCGGCCACCGCGTAGGCGAACTGGCCGCGCAACCGGTCCACGCCGTCGACGCCGTGCTTCTCGTACAGCGCGACCAGGGTCTCGGTGTCGCCGTCGGTGCGGAACGGGTAGTCCAGTCTGGACCGGAGCTGCCGGTAGTTCAGGATCTCGCCGTTGAACACCACGTGCCTGCGGCGGTTGTGGCTGGCCATCGGCTGGGCGGACCCGCCGAGGTCGATGATCGACAGCCGGGTGTGGGCGAACCCGGTCGGGCCGTCGATCCAGGTGCCCGCGGCGTCGGGGCCGCGGTGGTGCAGCAGCTTGGTCATCTCGGCGAGGACACCGAGGTCGACCGGGGCGCCGTCCAGGCGCCGCAAGCCCGCGATTCCGCACATGGCTACCGCTGCCCCTCAGCCAGGTCCATGAGCTGCCGCGCCCGGGAGTCCCAGGACGCGGGCAGCACCGACGCGCGCCGATCGTCCATAGTGGACGCACCGCCGTCGTCGATGGTCTGGCGGACCGCGTCGACGAACGCGTCGTGCCCCTGGGCGACCCGGACCCGGTCGGCGTAGTGGCGGATCTCCGGGAAGTCCGAGCTCACCACGGCCAGCCCGAGCGCAAGGTACTCCTTGAGCTTGATCGGGTTGGCGTGCTTGATCCAGTCGTTGTCCAGCCACGGCATGATCGCCACGTCGAACCCGCTGCCGTACGCGGGGATCTCCGCGTAGGGCCGGAAGCCCAGCCAGTGCACGTTCGGGTGCTTGTCGAACCGCTCCATGCTCAGCGTCGCGTCGCCGATGAGCACCAGGGACGCCTCGGGGAACTCGACGGCGAGCCGTTCCAGCAGGTCGAAGTCGACCAGGTAGTCGTCCAGGCTGCCGAAGAAACCGATGCGCGGCCCGGGGATCGCCGCGAGGTCGGCGGGCAGCGTGTCGCGGCGGCGGAAGTGCCGCAGATCCACGCCGTGGTCCAGGAAGTACGCCCGGTCGCCGGTCGAGGCGGCCTCTTCCGCTTGCAGCTCACGGCTCACGTAGAGCACGTGGTCCGACCCGGTGAGCAGCTTGTCCTCCAGCGCCGCGATCGTGCCCTGGTCGGCCTCGGGGAACGCGGAGTGCCGGTCGGAGCGGTTGAACAGCAGGCCCCGGCGCGGCATCGGCTCGACCACGTCCCACGCGGTGGGGATGGTCGCGACGATGACCGGGGCGCGCATCCGCAGCACCGCGCACACCGCGCGGACCTGCGCGCGGACCAGGGTGGCGTTGAGCCTGCGCGCCCAGGCGCTGCCGTAGAACGGGATCGGCAGCGGAGTCATCACGTGGTAGCCGGGCACGTCCGGCAGCGGGCGGCGCACCAGCTTGGCGACGCTGCCCGCCTTGCGGGCGATGCGGCGCAGGAACTGGGTGCTCTTGCCCGGGGTGGGCATCCGCAGGCCGATGCTGTTGACCAGCAGGACCTTGCGGTGCTCGGCGACCCGGCGCATGAGCTGGAAGTCGGAGTGCGCCTGGTTGTGGTACCACCAGTCCTGCGCGGAGAAGCACACGTACGGCGGCGCGTCTCGATCCACTGTGGACAGTGGGGCAGGCCAGCGGCGCTGTCGCAGCAGGCCCCGCAGGGCGGCCCGGTGCCGGGCGGTCGCCGACCCGCGCAGGGCGCGCGGGAGGTTGTTGAGCACCGCGGCCAGCCACATCAGCGCGGCGGCGCCCCGGCCGTGCCGCTCGCGGTGCAGGCGGACCTTGTTGGTCACCAGCAGCGACCACAGCCGCGGCGAGGTCAGCACCTCGCCGCCGAGGTGCACCGCGTGCGCGGCGGGCTCGTAGCGGGTGCGGAAGCCCGCGGCCCCGGCGCGCAGCATGAAGTCGGTTTCCTCGGAATAGAGCAGGTAGCGCTCCTCCAGCGGGCCCACGGCTTCGAGGCATTCGCGGGTGACCAGCCACGCGGCGCCGGTCGCCCAGTCGACGGTGCGGGCGCGCTCGTAGGCGGCCGGGTTCGTCACGGTCTCGCCGAGGGCGGCGATCCGGCCCGCGCGGGCGCCGCCGAGCACGGCCTCGCCCAGGGAGCGGGCCACGGTCGGCGCGCGGCGCAGCGAGTGCTGCACGCGGCCGTCCACATCGGTCAGTCGCGGCGCCACGACGCCCACGCCGGGGCCGACGGCCGCGCGCAGAGTGGCGACCGAGCCCGGCGACAACCGGATGTCGGCGTTGAGCACCAGCACATCGCAGCCCAGCGCGTGCGCGACACCGGTGTTGACCCCGGCGGCGAACCCGTCGTTGCCCGCCCGGACCACGATCTTGGCATCGGGATCGGCCGCGGCCACCACCTCGGCGGTGCCGTCGGTGGAGGCGTTGTCGACCACGACGACCCGCGCGTCGGCCACGCCGTCGAGTGCGGCGGGCAGCGCGCGCAGGCAGTCGCCGACGACCTCGGCGCTGTTGTAGGTCACGATGACGACCGCGACCGGGCGGGCGATCACGATGCCACCAGCTCGATCGCCTGCGCCAGCGCGCCGACGACGCGCCGCTGGTCGGCTGAGGTCAACTCGTGGTGCAGCGGCAGGATCAGCGACCGGCGGGCCAGGTCCTCCGTCGCGGGCAGCGGCCCGTGCGGGTGCCCGGCGTAGGCGGGTTCCAGGTGCGCGGCCATGATCCCGCGCCGCGCGGACACCCCGGACCCGGCGAGCCGCGACAGCACGTCGGCCAGCGGCGGCGCGCCCTCGGGCAGCGCCACCCAGAACGACTGGTAGTTCGTAGTCCCGTGCGCCGGGTCGGTCACCGCGCGCAGGCCCATCGGGGCCAGCATCTCGTGGTAGCGCGCGGCCAGCTCGCGGCGCTGTTCCACGATGCCGTCGAGCTTGCGCAGCTGCACCAGTCCCATGGCCGCTTGGATGTCAGTCATGCGGTAGTTGAACGCGATCTCCACATAGGACTCGACCACCGCGCCGCCAGCCGCGTGCCGGTCGGCGGCCGACATGCTCATGCCGTGCTCGCGCAGCCTGCGCAGCCGCGCGGCCCAGTCGGCGTCGTCGGTGGTGACCATGCCGCCCTCACCGGTGGTGAGCAGCTTGCGCGGGTGGAACGACCAGGCCGCCAGCAGCGCGCCTGCGCCGACCGGCCGGCCGTACACAGTGGACCCGGCAGCGCACGCCGCGTCCTCGACCACCGGAACGCCGCCCGCCGCGATGCGGATCGCGTGCACGTCCGCGGGCACCCCGCCCTGGTGCACGACCAGCACCGCCTTGGTGCGCGGCGTGACCACCTCGGCCACGGTGCTGCCGGTCAGGTTGCCGGTGACCGGGTCGACGTCGGCGAACACCGGTGTGGCCCCGCAGTAGCGGATCGCGTTGGCGGTCGCGATGAACGACAGCGACGGCGCCACCACCTCGTCGCCGGGACCCACGCCGAGCAGGTGCAGGCACAGGTGCAGCGCGGTCGTGCAGCTGGACACCGCGACCCCGTGCTCCGCGCCGACCCGCGCGGCGAACGCCTCCTCGAACGCCGCCACCCGGGGACCCTGCGCGACCCAGCCGGAGCGCACGGCCTCGGCCACGGCGAGGGCTTCTTCCTCGCCGAGGAACGGCTTCATGACCGGGATGCTCACGCCTGCTTCTCCCCGCGCCACCACTGGACGAGCCCGCGCAGGCCGTCATCGAGCTTGATTTCCGGCCGCCAGCCCAGTTCCCGCTCGGCCGCGCCGATGTCGGCCAGCCGCCGGGTGACGCCGTTGACCTTGCGCTCGGGGCCGTGCTCGACGCCGAGGTCGGAGTCCATCGCGCCGAGCAGCGCCTGCGCCAGTTCCAGCAGGCTGGTTTCCTGCGCGCTGGCGATGTTGTAGACGGTGTCGGTGACGTCCGCGCGGGCGGCGAGGATGTTGGCGCGGGCGATGTCGTGCACGTGCACGAAGTCCATCGTCTGCGCGCCGTCGCCGAAGATCAGCGGGGCCTTGCCGTCGACGACGCGCTCCATCCAGCGGATCAGGACCTCTGTGTACAGGCCGTGCACGTCCATGCGCGGCCCGTAGACGTTGAAGTACCGCAGCGCCACGTAGTCCAGGTCGCGCATCGCCTTGAAGCTGCGCAACATGCCCTCGTTGAACGCTTTCGCCGCGCCGTAGAAGGTGTCGTTGTTGTACGGGTGGTGCCGCTCGTCGGTCGGGAAGGTCTCCGCGAGCCCGTAGACCGACGCCGACGACGAGGCGATGACCTTCTTCACCCCGGCGTCCGCCGCCGCCTCGATGACCGTGAACGTGCCGTCCACCAGGCATTCCAGCGCCAGCCGGGGCTCTTCCGCGCACTGGGTGATGCGGATCGCGGCGAGATGGAACACCAGGTCGGTGCCCTTGCTCAGCTCGACGACCAGCGCCCGGTCGTTGATGTCGCCCTCGACCACCCGCAGTCTGCCGCTGGCGTCGGCATCGGCCAGGTTCTGGCGACGGCCGCGCACGAAGTTGTCGAGCACGACCACCTCGGCGGCGCCCGCCGCGACAAGCTGGTCCACCACCGACGAGCCGATGGTGCCCGCCCCACCGGTCACCAGGGCCCGCTGGCCCTCAATCGGCTGGCTGCTCATGCGGCCACCTCACAAGTTCGGTGGCTCCACTCGCCGCACTGTGTCGATGATTCGCTCGCAAGCTCGCTCATGCCTTGACCCCTTCACGGAAATCGGCGCCGAGAACAGGCAGGAACGCCCCGCCCTGGGCGAGGCTCGCCGACGCGGCCTCCAGAATGGACAGAACCTGCAAGCCGGAGCGACCGTCGGTGAGCGGCGCGCGCCCCTCGGTGATCGAGGCGTGGAACTCGGCCATGACCGCGCGCAGCGCCTCCTTCTCCGGCAGCGCCGGGGCGACCATGTCCCCGGTGCGGTACGACACGATGGTCTGCGCGCGCTTCTCCGCGCCGAGGTCCCCGGGCACGGAGCGGTCGACGCCGCGGTCGTAGACCGACAGCCGCTGCGTCGGGTTGAGGTCGTCCCAGACGACCGTGCGCGCCGAGCCGCCGATGACCATGGTGCGGATCTTGGTGGGGGACAGCCAGTTCACGTGCACGTGCGCCATCGCGCCGCCGGTGAGCTGGATCGTCAGGTGCGCCACGCAGGCGTGGCCCGCGCCGATCGGGTCCGACCCGTGCGCGGCGACCGCGAGCGGCGCCACGTCGTCGGGCAGGATCGACAGGAAGATCGACAGGTCGTGCGGCGCGAGGTCCCACAGCACGTCCACGTCCGGCTGGACCAGGCCCAGGTTGATCCGCACCGAGTCCAGGTACTGCACCGCGCCGATTCCCCCGCCGCGCACCAGGTCGCGCAGGTGCGCCACGGCCGGGGTGTAGCAGTAGGTGTGGTCGAGCATCAGCGTCAGGCCGCGCGCGTCGGCGGCGTCCACCAGCTGCCTGCCCTCGGCATAGGTTGCCGCCAACGGCTTTTCCACCAGGACGTGCTTGCCCGCTGCCAGCGCGGCCATGGCCACCGACAGGTGGGTCTTGGCCGGGGTGGCGATCGCGACGGCCTGCACCGCCGGGTCGGCGAGCACCTCGTCCAGCGAGTCCGACACGCGCACCGTCGAGTAGTCGCCCAGGACGCGGCGGGCGCGGTCGGCGTCGAGGTCGCACAGGTACTCCAAACGCAGGCCCGGGGTCGCCTGCGCGTTGCGCACGAGATTAGGCCCCCAGTATCCCGCGCCGATGACGGCAAGCCCGATGGTTCCCACGCTGCTATCCCTCTCGTGAAGCATTTGAAAAGATAAAAAGACTCAGTACGCGCCCTGGCCGCTGAACACGGCCCGGAATGTCTTCCAGAGGATCACCGCGTCCAGCGCGAGCGACCAGTCCTCGACGTAGCGCAGGTCGAGCCGCACCGCTTCCTCCCACGGCAGGTCGCTGCGCCCGCTGACCTGCCACAGCCCGGTCAGCCCCGGCTTGACCAGCAGCCGCCGCCGCACGTCCGGGGCGTAGCGGGCGCTCTCCTCCGGCAGCGGCGGCCGGGGCCCGACCAGCGACATGGGCCCGGTGAGCACGTTGAACAGCTGCGGAAGCTCGTCGATGGAGTAGCGGCGCAGGATCGCGCCGACCCGGGTCACCCTCGGGTCCTTGCGCATCTTGAACAGCACGCCCGCGCCCTCGTTCCGCTCGGCGAGGTCGGCGACCATCTTGTGCGCGCCGGTGACCATGGTGCGGAACTTGATGATGGTGAACTCGCGGCCGTCCTTGCCGACCCTGCGCTGCCTGTAGAACACCGGGCCGCGGCTGTCGACCGCGATGGCCAGCGCCACCACCAGCATCAGCGGCGCCAGCAGCGTGATCAGCAGGCCGGAGCCCACCTTGTCCACGACGTCCTTGACCACGCGCCGCACCCCGGTGAACGAGGGGGCCGAGACCCGCAGCAGCGGCATCCCGAGCACGCCGTCGACGTGCAGCCGGGGACCGGCGACCTCCATCAGCACCGGCGCGACGACCATCTCCGCGCCGCTGCCTTCCAGCCGCCAGGCCAGTTGCTGCAGCCGCTTGGGCGTCCAGTACTGGTCGGGGGTGACCGCGACGATGCGGTAGCCGCCGCGGCGGGCGTGCGTGGCGAGGTCGGACAGGGTGCCGACGACCGACACGCCCTCCAGCTCGGTGACGCCCTCGCCGAGCCCGTCGGCGGTGCAGACCGCGTCGACGCGCCAGCCGAGGTGCGACGCGCCGCGGGTCCGGGTGATCAGGTCGCGCACGGTGTCGACGCTGCCCGCGGCCAGCACCGGCAGCAGGCAGCGGCCGTCGCGGCGGGCCCGGTGCAGGCCCTGCCGCAGCGCGTAGCGCAGCGGGAACGCGACCAGGGCCGTCGCGGGGACCACGACGAACACCCATGGCCGCATACTCGCGATGTCGAAGAGCAGCCCGCCGAGCGCGAGCACGACGCCCGCGGCGACGAACCCGCGCCCGAGCCTGCGGAACTCCTCCGCGCCCTGGCCGAGGACCGCGACGTTCCACGCCCGGTTGACCATCAGCGCGCCGACCAGCACCAGGAAGGCCACCACGGTCACGCCGCGGACCAGCGGCCCGCCGGGATCGACCCGGCCGCCGACGAACCCGCCGACGGCCAGCACTCCGAACAGGATGGCGAACAGGTCGGCGAAGATGACGCTCAGGCGGTACTGCGGCTCCCAGTCCGCCACCGGCGGGCAAGACGGCTCCCCGACGGGCAGCGCCCGTCGTGGCGCCCGACCGCGGCGGGCGCTCGTCGGCGCGGGCCACATGGTCGTTCTTCGGCGCGGTAACCCAATTTGGTCACGCATCGTGTATCCCCTGGTTCAGGCCGGATCGGGCATGCACGTCGCGGGGCATCCCCGAGAGCCCTCGCCTTGGTCATTTGTCTTGGTGAGCCAGCCCGTCCGGACTGCCTGTCCGGGGCATGGCTGCGATAGCTGATTCGTTCACCTCCCCGGGCTTGTTACACGGAGGGTTAGTTTTCGTGTCACCCGACCGGGTAGATAGCCGGCCAGCGGGTAACCTGTTACACGTTCAGTAGCCATCCCGGCACCGCAGGCGTGTCCGACCGGACCCAAGACCGCAGGTGAACGGCACCTCACCGATCACATGCGACAGTCCGAACACGACAGTCAAAACTGTCACCCCGTGTACAAACACAGGGCTGAACGGCCGAACACGTTTAACGCTTCCGGATAATTCGCGGCCGTCAAGCTTCGCAACTCCGGGCATGGGCCGCCGCGGCCATCCAGCGGTACCGGCATTGGTCCATTCGCAGTCGGAGTTTCCCTCTGCCGCGCTTTCCAGCCCGTCTACCTGCGCCTGGCCCGATTCGGAACATCGAAGTGGCCCCGGACAGCTTCCTGTCACGCGGTCGCCGCCACCCCGGCAGGCGAATGTGCCCTTGATCACAAAACAGGCCGGGCCGGGCCACCAGCGGTGGCCCGGCCCGGCCAGGTCGGGCGAGGTCGATCGGCGGGTCAGAACCGCCCGCAGTTGCCCGTCGCGGGCGCGGACCCGGTGAGCCTGCCCGCGATCCAGTTGGCGGCGCTGCCGGACGCGCCGAACGCGGCCGTGGCGTGGGCGAAGATCGGGAGCGCGGTCAGCTCGGTGAACTGGACGGTCGCGCCCTTGGCGCACCAGTCCTTGGCCATCTGCTTGCCCTGGCCGAACGGCACGATGTCGTCGCTGCCCGCGTGCTCGACCAGCACTGGCGCTGCGGGCTTGCGGTTGCCGATCCGCAGGTCCTCCACCACCGACTTGAACGGCTCCTGCTGCATGTACGCCGAGACGGGCTTGCCGTCCTTGGTCAGCGTGCTCGTCTGCTTGAACGCGAGCTGGAAGATCGCGTCCGTCGTGCACATCTTGCTGGCCTGGACGAACAGCTGGGCTCCGGTCGGGTTGGCCAGGTCCATCATCTTCGCCTCGGGGTACGCGGTGTTGATCCCGATCAGCGCGAAGCCGAGGAATCCCGCCGCGTAGGCCCCGTCCAGGCTCTTGCCCAGCACCGCCTTGTCCGCGGGCGGCGCACCGGCGTAGGCGCCCTTGATGTTCAGCTCCGGCGCGTACTCCGGCGCCAGTTCGACCGCGGCCGCGGCCGCCCCGCCGCCTTGGGAGTAGCCCACGATGCCCACCGGCGCGTCCGTGGACAACCCAAGCTCCGGCAGCCGCTGCGCCGCCCGCACCACGTCGAGGGTCGTGTGCGCCTCGGACCGCCGCATCACGTAGGTGTGCTCCATCCCCGGCACCCCCAGGCCCTCATAGTCGGTCTGCGCGACCGCGAACCCCTTCTGCAGCAGGGGGTTGATGAACTGGGTCTGCACGCTGCCCACCACGTCGGAAGACGTGTCCCCGGCCAGCACCTTGGAGACCGCGCACTGGTCCCCCATCCCCGCCGTGAACGGCGCGTACGCCACGATCGGCCGCGGCCCCGGCCCGGCCCACGGCGTGTTGGGCACGATCACCGTGCCGGTCACCGGAATGGCCTTGTCCTTGGTGTCGCGCGACAAATACATCACGCGCGTCGCCTTGCCCCCACTGAACCCGGACGGCCCAGTCTTGATCACATCCCCATTCCGCCCACCAGGCAGCGAAACCGGCGGAGTATAGAAATCCTCCGCCGCCACCGCGGGCGCGTCCACCCCCACCGTCACCCCGACAAAGACCCCAGCCCCAACCAATCCGGCCAAAGCCAAAGCCCCGACCCGCCGCCGCGCAAGCCCTTTATTCACTTAACCACTCCCCATTGAGCCGACAATAAGGCCCAATGTGATCCCCCGAAGAACACCTGTCAACACCCAATAATCCCCACCCGCAAAACCTGTCACCATCCCAACACCACCCCCACCCCCATTAGCACCTCCAGCGCACGACAAACATTTCTTAGCACTCCCCCCAGAAAAACCACCCCAGACAAAACAAAAACGGCCCTCCACCAGGAGGACCGTCTCGTCTGGAACATGCTGTTGTGGCCAGGGGCGGGGTCGAACCGCCGACCTACCGCTTTTCAGGCGGTCGCTCGTACCAACTGAGCTACCTGGCCTTACCCCACCAACAGGTGAACCACCAGCTGGTGTCACTCACACCGAACCACGCTGGGTCCGGTGGAGCTCGCACCGTGGGGGGTTCGGGGGGGTCGCCCCCCCGGTACTATCAGCGAGCGCCCTGTCCACGCTTTCCGTGGACAGGGGGAGCCAAAAGCTCGCTCGCGACCCTGACGGGACTCGAACCCGCGACCTTCGCCGTGACAGGGCGACGCGCTAACCAACTGCGCCACAGGGCCTTGCTACTGCTGTCTTCCGTGCTCCCAACGGGATTCGAACCCGCGCTGCCGCCTTGAAAGGGCGGAGTCCTAGGCCGCTAGACGATGGGAGCCCGACCAATTCCGGGCGAACCGATCGACCGCGCTTCCAGGTCCACCGCTGACCGCCCGGTTTCGCTGGGAGCATGTGTAGCTTAGGGCACGGCCCGTGATCCGCCAAAACGGGGGCCCCATAACCGCTGTGAGCTGGGCAAACGCTCGTGGTTCGAGCAGCGGGAGGGACGGTTGCGTGATGCGACCCCCGCTCGGGGCACCGAGCGGGGGTCGCGGTCTGGGTGGTGGGCGGGTGGAGGCAGGCGGCATCGGCCCCGCGCGGTCGCTCAGCCGACGAAGATGGACCCGTCGGCGACGACCGATGGGGACGACGGTGTCCCCCGCGGCGGCGGTGTGCTCGCGGTCAGCGGCAGACGGCGGGGATGCCGTCCTCGCCGTCGACCAGGCCGAGCATGTCGAGCAGCTCGCGGCAGTCCTCCGCGCTGCGCGCGCCGCGGGCCACCGCGAGGCGGGCGCGGCGCACCTGCTCCTCGGAGACGCGGCTGGTGTCGCCCGAGCGTGGAGTGGGGACGCCCGAGGAGAACTGCCCCGCCGTTCCGAGGCTGTCTTGCTGCAGAAGAAAACTCCGCACTTCGAGTGACCCGCTCATTGTGCCTCCCCGGCTTTGTTTGGCGTGAGGCTATGAGAGATCTCGCCGCGGTCACAGCCCCCCGCAGGGTGAACCGCATTCCACTGTAGGTAGCGGTACGTGATCGGTTTTCCCGATGCGATCCAGGAGTCGCCAGGAGTTCACCGGCTGTCCGCTCACCCGAACGGCCGTATGGAGTAAGGCTCGCCACACTCCGTTTGCACAACCCCTACCCCCTAAGGGTATGGTCGACGGCATGGAGCACGAGCACCCGGGTACCCCCAGCGCCAAGAAGGAGTCCCACCAGCGGCGGTTACGCCGGGTCGAGGGACAGGTGCGGGGCTTGCAGCGGATGGTCGACGAGGACGCCTACTGCATCGACGTGCTCACCCAGGTCTCGGCCGCGACCAAGGCCCTCCAGGCGTTCGCGCTGGAACTGCTCGAGGAGCACATGGCCGGCTGCGTGGTGGACGCCGCCCGACAGAGCGACGAGGCGGCCGCGGCGAAGGTCCGCGAAGCCGCGGACGCGATCGCCCGGCTCGTGAAGTCCTGACGCCGCGCCCGGTCCCACCGCCCCCGAAAACCGACAAGCACCACCGAAGGGAACACCTGTGTCTCTGCAGACCGTCTACACCGTCAGCGGCATGACCTGCGGCCACTGCGTCAACTCGGTCACCGAGGAACTGTCCGGCATCGCGGGCGTCTCCGGGATCGACGTCGACCTCAAGACCGGCGCGGTCACCGTGACCAGCACAACCGAGCTGAACCGGGACGAGGTCGCCGCAGCGGTGACCGAGGCCGGATACCAGCTCGCCAACTAGAGGACCGCGATGACGACCATCGAACGCGCCCAGGAGACGGTGGAGCTCGCCATCGGCGGGATGACCTGCGCCGCCTGCGCGGGCCGGGTGGAGCGCAAGCTCAACAAGCTCGACGGGGTGCGCGCGACGGTCAACTACGCGACCGAGCGCGCCACCGTCGAGGTGCCGCCAGGGTTCCCGACCGACACGCTGGTCACCGCCGTCGTGGGCGCCGGGTACGCGGCCAGCCCGGTCCGCGCCGAGCCGGAGCCCGCCGAGGACGACGACCGCAGAGCCGACGCGCACGCCGACGAGCTGCGGCTGCGGTTCCTGATCTCCGCCGTGCTCAGCGCCCCGGTGATCGCGGTCTCGATGGTCCCCGCCTGGCAGTTCCCCACCTGGCAGTGGACGGCGCTCGCGCTGTCCTACGTCGTGGTCGGAGTGTGCGCGTGGCCGTTCCACCGGGCCGCCGTGGTCAACCTGCGGCACGGCTCGGCCAGCATGGACACCCTGGTGTCGATGGGCGTCACCGTGGCGTTCCTGTGGTCGGTCTACGCGCTGCTGTTCGGCGGCGCGGGGGCGGTCGGGCTGCGCCACGAGTTCAGCCTGCTGCCCGCAGAGGGGCACGCGACCGCCGACATCTACTTCGAGGTCGCCGTCGGCGTGACCACCTTCCTGCTGCTCGGCCGCTGGCTGGAGGCCAGGTCCAAGCGGCGGGCGGGCGACGCGCTGCGGGCGCTGCTCGCGCTGGGCGCCAAGGATGTCGCCGTTCTGCGCGACGGTGTGGAGCGCCGGGTCCCGGTCGCCGAGCTGCGGGTCGGCGACCTGTTCCTCGCCCGGCCGGGCGAGAAGATCGCCACCGACGGGGTGGTCGAAGAAGGCGCGTCGGCGGTCGACCGGTCGCTGGTCACCGGCGAGTCGGCGCCCGTCGAGGTGGCCCCAGGGGACTCGGTTGTCGGCGGCACGGTCAACGCGAGCGGTCGGCTGGTGATCCGGGCAACCCGGGTCGGCGCGGACACCCAGCTCGCGCAGATGGCCCGGCTGGTCGAGCAGGCGCAGACCGGCAAGGCCGAGGTCCAGCGGCTCGCCGACCGGATCTCGGCGGTGTTCGTGCCGGTCGTCCTGGTACTGGCCGCGCTGACCCTGGCGGGCTGGCTGGTCACCGGCGCGGGCGCGGACGCCGCCGTCACGGCCGCGGTCGCGGTGCTGGTGATCGCCTGCCCGTGCGCGCTCGGGCTGGCCACGCCGACGGCGCTGCTGGTCGGCACCGGCCGGGGCGCGCAGCTGGGCATCCTGGTCAAGGGCCCCGAGGTGCTGGAGTCGACCCGGCGGGTCACCACGGTCGTGCTGGACAAGACCGGCACGGTCACCACCGGCCGGATGGCGGTCGTGGACGTGATCCCCGCCGACGGCGTCACCCCGGAGCGGCTGCTGCGGCTGGTCGGGGCCGTCGAGTCGGCTTCCGAGCACCCGATCGCGGTGGCCATCGCGGCGCACGCGGCCCAAGAGGCACCCGACCTGCCCGCGGTCGAGGGCTTCCGCAACGCCGAGGGCCTGGGCGTCACCGGCACCGTGGACGGCGAGGCGGTGGTGGTCGGCAGGCCGCGGCTGCTCGCCGAGCACCGCGTCGAACTGCCCGACGCGCTGGTCGAGGCGCAGGCCGCGGCCGAGGCGGGGGGCCGCACCGTGATCGCCGCCGCGGCTGGCGGGAAGGCCCTGGGGCTGGTCGCCGTCGCCGACGCGGTGAAGCCGACCAGCGCCGAAGCGGTCATCAGGCTGCGCGCGCTCGGCCTGCGGCCGGTGCTGCTGACCGGCGACAACGAGGCGGTGGCGCGGGCGGTGGCTGCCGAGGTCGGCATCACCGACGTGATCGCCGAGGTGCTGCCTGCGGAGAAGGTCGCCGCGGTGCGGCGGCTCCAGGCCTGCGGCGAGGTCGTGGCGATGGTCGGCGACGGCGTCAACGACGCCCCGGCGCTGGCCGCGGCCGACCTCGGCCTGTCGATGGGCACCGGCTCGGACGCCGCGATCGAGGCGGGCGACCTGACCCTGGTGCGCGGCGACCTGCGGCTGGCCGCGGACGCGATCCGGCTGTCGCGGCGCACGCTGGCCACGATCAAGAGCAATTTGTTCTGGGCGTTCGCCTACAACGTGGTCGGCATTCCGCTGGCGGCGTTCGGACTGCTCAACCCGATGATCGCCGGGGCGGCGATGGCGCTGTCCAGCGTGTTCGTGGTGTCGAACAGCCTTCGGCTCCGCGGTTTTCGCGCCACGGCGGCGGGGTAGCCATATAGCGGTGAGAAGGTCACGGCGCAAGAAGAACATCAGGTGAACATTTCCGACGATTTTTCCGCCGCAGCCCCTCCCGCGAGCCCCGTGCACGTGCAACAATCAAGTTGCTGACACACCCCCGGTCAGCGCCTGTGGAGATCCCCTCCGGCCCCCGCGTTCCTCCCCCTGGCGCGGGGGCCTCTCCATGCCCGTCGCTGCCCGCCGCTGCCCGCCGCTGCCCGCCGGAAGGTCTCCGCGGGTCATCCGGACGTAACGAGACCGTGCGCCGTGTCCCGAGTCACACGCGCTGCCGGATCGCGACCTGTTCGTTATCGTGTCCAGGTGCCTTTTCCCTCTTTCGGACGCAGCCGCACCGACCTCAAGGCGGTCGGCGCCAACCCGGGACGCCACCGCAACCCGCAGCGAGAGCAGGCCGAGGACGCCCTGCCCGACGACGAACTCGAGTCGTACCTGGCCGCGCTCGCCCCCGAGGGCGACGCCGAGACCACCGGTTCCGGCCGCCGCTTCGGCGGCGCCGAGGTCTACCAGCTTCGGCTCTCCCTGGTGGCCAACGAGCAACTCCGCGAACTGGCCGCCTACCGGCAGACCTCGCCCATGGCGCTGGCCCAGGAATGGGTCATGCAGCGCCTGGAGTGGGAAGCCCAGCAGCTTCAGCGTTCCTGACCACAGCGGCCCGCCCACCACAACCGAACACGAGAGCCCCGGCCGAGCGCGGCCGGGGCTCTCGTGTGTTCCGGCTTACAGCGGAATGACGTTCGTGGCCTGCGGGCCCTTGGTGCCCTGACCGACCTCGAACTCAACCCGCTGGTTTTCCTCAAGGGTGCGGAAACCCTTGGCCTGAATCTCCGAGTAGTGCACGAAGACATCGGCGCCGCCGTTGTCCTGCGCGATGAAGCCGAAGCCCTTCTCGGAGTTGAACCACTTGACAGTGCCCTGTGCCATAAACCTGCCTCCATCGCAGGAGCTTGGGGTTACACCGTGCAACCCCGGGCCGCCTTCGGGCGATGCCTCCGCCCACTGCAGCGGAAAAGCAGCGCGCCCGCGTTGTCGTTCCGCGAGCGTGAATAGCACGAACACAGAAACTACGGCCTGCGAGGGAAAGACTATCGGCTCTCTCGGACGCGCACTACTGCCTGATGGGCGCTCGGCTAGCCCAAGCGGGTGATGTCATTCGGCACGCTCCGAAGCCACTGGATCGCTCTCCGAACTCGCCGCCGCTTTCCACTAATTGTGATGCGCCTCACCGGCCTTCCCGGCCAACGTCACAGGCCGCCGCGGCGTCGATAGGGGGGTCACTCGGTTGTGGGGGAAAGGAAGCAGGATGGACAAGCGCAGACACACGGGACGTCGCCAACTCCTGGTCGCGTTCCTCGGAGCGGGCCTCGTCGCCACGCTCGCGCTCACCGGCTGCACCACCGGCGGAGCCGCCGCCGCGAGCGCTCCCGTGGCACAGGTCGCCGCACCCGCCACGGTCACCGCGACCCCGGCGGCCGACGCCAAGGACGTCAGCCCCGGCGCCCCGGCCTCAGTCACCGTGACCGACGGCGCCCTGCGATCGGTCACCCTCACCAACCCCGACGGCAAGGAGGTCAAGGGCGCCTTCACCGAGGACAAGAAGACGTGGGCCGTCGCGGAAGACCTCGGCTACGGCAAGACCTACACCTGGTCGGGCGCCGCCATCGGCGCCGACGGCAGCACCACGCCCATCAGCGGCTCCTTCACCACGGTCAAGCCCAGGAGCCAGATCAAAGCCAGGCTCAACACCGGCGACGACCGGACCTATGGCATCGCGATGCCCATCGCGGTCACCTTCGACGCCCCCGTCAAGGACCGGCTGTCCGCCCAGAAGGCCCTCAAGGTCGAGACGGCTCCGGCGACCGAGGGCGCGTGGGCGTGGCTGGACGACCGCAGAGCCCACTGGCGGCCCAAGGAGTACTGGAAGCCCGGCACCACGGTGAAGGTGACCGCCGACATCTACGGCATCCCCCTGGGCGGCGGCGCCTACGGCCGCGACGACGTCACCTCGGCCTTCACCATCGGCCGCCACCAGATCGTCAAGGCGGACACCCAGACCCACCGCATGGTCGTCATCACCGACGGCGTCCAGACCCACGACTTCCCCGCCAGCTTCGGCCTGGAAACCGACCCGGGGCGGGTCACCAAGAGCGGCACCCACGTGGTCATGAGCAAACACGCGAGCTACGGCATGACCAACCCGAAGTACAACTACGAGAATGTCGTCGTCCCGTGGGCGGTGCGGATCTCGAACAACGGTGAGTTCGTGCACGGTTACGCGCCGTCGATCCCGCACCAGGGCAAGCGCAACGTTTCCCACGGCTGCGTCAACCTGTCGCCCGCGAACGCGAAGATCTACTACGACACGGTGCTGCCGGGCGACCCGGTGGAGATCACCGGAAGCACCCAGCGACTCGGCGCGGCCGACGGCGACTACTACGACTGGGCCGTGCCGTGGGACCAGTGGCAGGCGATGTCGGCCGAGGCGAACTAGGGATGGTGGTTGGCGGTCCCCGGCGGCCAACACTCGGTTCGCCAACCAGCGACAGGACTATCCACTTGTAGGATTGTTGAACAGTTGAACTGCTGAATCCTCCCCATGTCGCGATGTCGACGTGGGGAGCACAGTGGACGGGAATGCGCGCGGGGAATCGGCTGTAGCGGTAGTGCCCGGGGCGGCACTACCCTCGCCTGAATGGATGAGTCGGGGACCCAGCCAGACCAGAAAGCTGTCCGCAAGGCCGTCGCGGCTTCTGCGATGGGCAATTGCATCGAGTGGTACGACTTCGGGGTGTTCGGCTTTATGCCCGCCGTCCTCGGGGCCGTGTTCTTCAGCGCCGCCACACCGACCGAGAACGTGCTCGGCACCTTCGCGGTGCTGGCGGTGGCGTTCGTCGCGCGGCCGTTCGGCGGCTTCGTGTTCGGGCCGCTCGGGGATCGGGTCGGCAGGCAAAAAGTGTTGGCCACCACCATTATTCTGATGTCCGGGTCGACATTCGCGATCGGACTGTTTCCCTCCTATCAGACCGCGGGAGTCCTGGCTCCCATCCTGGTCATCGCGGCACGGCTCGTGCAGGGCTTTTCCGCTGGCGGCGAGTATGGCGGCGCTGCGACGTTCATCGCGGAGTACGCCCCGGACAAAAGGCGTGGCTTCCTGGGCAGCTGGCTGGAGTTCGGCACCCTGGGCGGCTTCTTCCTCGGCGCGGGCATGGTGACGGCCAGCACGGTCGTCCTCGGCGACGATGTGATGCACTCGTGGGGCTGGCGAATCCCGTTCCTGCTGGCCGGGCCGCTGGGGCTGGTCGGGCTGTACCTGCGGCTCAAACTGGAGGACACGCCGCTGTTCCGGGAGGTCGCGGCGCGGCACGAGGTGAAGAAGTCGCCGCTGCGGGCGGTGCTGCGCACCCAGTGGCGGGCGATCCTGCACCTGATCGGCTACATCGTGCTGCTCAACATCGCCGACTACGTGATGTTGACCTACATGGAGTCCTACCTGACCAACGCGCTCGGGCTGACCGGCCACGGGCCGCTGCTGGTCATCATGGGCGTCATCCTCGCCATGATGCTCATCATCACCCCGGTCGGCGCGCTGTCGGACCGGATCGGCCGCAAGCCGCTGCTCTACGCGTCGTGCGCGGGTTTCATCGTGCTGCCGATCCCGGCGTTCAGCCTGATGTCCGACGGCAACCCGGTCCTGCTCACCCTGGGGCTGGCCGTGATCGGGGTGCTGCTGACGTTCCTCCTCGCCACCATCCCGTCGGTGCTGCCCGCGATGTTCCCCACCGAGGTCCGCTACGGCGCTTTCGCCATCGGCTACAACCTCTCGACCGCCCTGTTCGCCGGGACGGCGCCGTTCATCGTGACCAAGCTGGTCGACGCGACCGGCGACCACCTCGTCCCGGCGTACTACCTGATGGGCGCGGCCCTGATCGCCGTCGTGCCGATCATCCTCCTGCCCGAGACCGCGGGCCGGTCGCTGCGAGACATCACCGGGAGCACTCGCGGCAGGCTGGTGACCGTGCCATAAGGGCGGTGTTCGCGAACACAGAGGACCGCCTGCATAGGCTCAGGTAATGAGCCGAACTCAGCAGCCATGGCCGCCCGTGGACACCGAGCCGCCGAAGGCGCACCCGGACGCGCCCGCGCCCGGCACCGACCTGCCGCAGCACTACGCGCGCTGCTTCGGCTGCGGCGACCAGCAAGAAGACGGCCTGCACCTGCGCGCCCAGGTCGGCGACGGCCACACCATCCGGTCCCGGTTCACCGTCACCGAGGCCCACCAGGGCGCCCCCGGCCTCGCCCACGGCGGCCTGCTCGCCTGCGCGTTCGACGAGGCGCTGGGCACCACGGTCGGCAACCTGCTGCGCAAGCCCGCCGTGACCGGGAAACTGGAAACCGACTTCCTGCGCCCGGTCCCGGTCGGCACCACCCTCGTCATCGACGCCCACCTCGACGGAATCGCGGGCCGCAAGGTCTACGTCAGCGCGGAAGGCAGAATGGACACCGACGACGGCCCGGTCGCGGTCCGCGCGCGGGCCCTGTTCGTCCTGGTCGACCTGAGCCACTTCGTCAACCACGGCAGGCCGGAAGACCTCCAGGCCGTCGCCCAGGACCCGAAACTGCTGGGACGGCTGCCGGTCGAGGTGAATCCGTAGTCTGGTGGCATGTTCTTGGCGGTCGTCGGCGTTGTCGTGGCGCTCCTGCACGTGTACCTGTGGAAGCGCCTGGTGAAGGACACCACCCGCACACCGACGGGCCGCCGGATCGGCGGTGTCGCACTGGTCGTGCTCGCGGTGCTGGTCGCCGCGACCCTGGTGCTGCCCCGCTTCGTCGGGGTCGAGGTGGCGGCGTGGTTCGCCTGGCCCGGCTACATCTGGCTGGCGCTGTTCTTCTACCTGCTGGTCATCCTGGCCGTCCTGGAACTGCCCCGCCTGGCGCTGCGCCGCTGGTCCCGCCCCCTGGGAGCGACCGCGACGACCACTGTGGAATCCGAACCGGCGGTGGACGAGAGCAGACGCCTGTTCCTCGCCCGCGGCGCCGCCGTCGTCGCCGGGGTGGCGTCGACGAGCATCGTCGGCGCGGGCATGGTCTCGGCGCTGAGTCCGCCACTGGTCAAACGGGTCCCGGTGCCGATCGGGGGCCTGAACCCGGTGTTCGGCGGCTTCCGGATCGCGGTGGTCAGCGACATCCACCTGGGACCACTCCTGGGGCGCGCGCACACCGAACGCCTCGTCCGCATGATCAACGAAACCCAGCCCGACCTGGTCGCGATGGTCGGCGACCTGGCCGACGGAACGGTCGCCGAACTAGGCCGGGCAGCGGAACCGCTACAGGACCTGGTTTCCTCGTTCGGCACCTTCTTCGTGACCGGAAACCACGAGTACTACTCGGGCTACGCACAGTGGGTCCGCGAACTGGAACGCCTCGGCCTGAACTACCTCCACAACGAACACACCCAGATCAACCGCGCGGGCGAGAAAATCACCCTCGCGGGCGTCACCGACCTGACCGGCAA
The DNA here is from genome assembly GCF_900101685.1 of Actinokineospora iranica. Classification (GTDB taxonomy): domain Bacteria; phylum Actinomycetota; class Actinomycetes; order Mycobacteriales; family Pseudonocardiaceae; genus Actinokineospora; species Actinokineospora iranica. The sequence goes on along the minus strand of NZ_FMZZ01000005.1, from coordinate 307,962 downwards.
GAGCCTCGGCGACGCCCCCGACATGAGCCGCGCCCTTTCCGGCCGCGACACCACCATCCCCACCGTGATGCTGGCCCACCAACCGGTGCAGGTCTCGGACTCCGCCCGGCTCGGCGTCGACCTCCAACTTTCCGGCCACACCCACGGCGGCCAGATGTACCCCTTCCACCACATGGTGTCCCTGGCCCAGCCCGCCGTGTCCGGCCTGTCCAAAGTGGATGACACCTGGCTGTACGTCACCAACGGCGCGGGCGTCTGGGGCCCACCCGTCCGCGTCGGCGCACCCCCGGACATCACAGTCATCGAACTCACCCCACCCGGCCCCCGCTGACGACCGCTGACGACCGAGTTATCCACAGGCAAGATCGTTCCTGCCTCGATTGTCGGCCTAGCCCGATAGACTGGAGCGGGGTCAGCCCCCAGGGTGGGTGGGGCTTTGTTGTGGGGGCTGCGGGGGCGCGAAAAGCCGGAACAGGCCGTTGTGGACACGGTCGGGGGCGGTCGGTCAAGTGCCCTTGTGCACCCTCCTGCCCGAGCCCACGAGCCAAGCAGACAGAACCGAGCAACCGATCAAGTCAGCGTACGAGGACGAATAGCGTTGGCCTTGTCGACCAGCTCATGGCGCTGTTCAGGCGTGCCCGCGAGCCGAGCCAAGGCGCGGTAGCAGCGCTCCAGCCCAAAGCGCAGTTCGCGTTCGGACAACGCGCAGCCGAGGACCGCCCGGTTGGCGTTGGCGGGGTTGGCGCCCGGCTTGCCCGCCTTCACCCAGCCATAAGCGGATTCCAGCACCTCCACCGAGAGCTGCGTGCGGCGCTCAGCGTCCAAAGCCAAGCGCTCCAAGCGTTTCGCGGCGTCGTGCAGCTCGTGCTCGACCAGTTTCTCGGCTTCGTGCGCCCGGGTTTTGATCTTGATGGCGGCGACTTGGGCGGCCACGTGGTGGCTGGAGGTGTCCGGCACGGACTCCAGCACCTCGATCGCACCGGAACGGGCGCCCTGGGCGAGGTAGACCCTGGCCAGTCCGAACGCCGCGCTCACGAACGAATGGTCCGTGCGCCACACCAGTTCGTAGTAGCGGGCGGCGGCGAAGTGGTCGCCAGCCTGCTCGGCGCTGACCGCGAGGGCCAGCTTCGGGGCGATCTCGCCGGGAACCGCGTCGTAGACCCGGTCGAAGGAGTCGCGGGCGATCTGCGGGGCTCGGTTGGCCAGGGCCAGCAAGCCGTGGAGCCAGTCCGGGCGCCAGTCCGCCGGGTCGGTGACGAGCCTGCGGGCCGCCTCCAGTTCGGACCCGGCCGCACGCAGGTCGCCCTGCTCCATGCGGGCCTTCACCAGCCGCAGGCGGACCTCGATGGAATCCTGTGGCGCGTTCATCAGCGCGGCGACCAGTTCGGCTGGCTCGGTGGCGGTGATGCTCGCCAGGATCGCGGCCGCGTGGTCGTCAGTGTCCACAAGGGGCAGTGGCAGCACGGTCGCCACCTCGACCGGATCGGGCGCGGGCAGGATTTCCCCGCGCTCGGCCACGACCAGGCCCGCGCCGAACGTCCTGGTCTCCACACTGAACACAGTGGACAGTCCGGGGCGCGGGCGGCCGGTGCCCAGCGCCATGACCTCGCGCAGCACGCCGGTGAGCTGGTCGGCCATCTCCTCAGCCGAGGCGAACCGCTGCGCCGGGTCGGCGTGCGTCGCGCGCTTGAGGACGCGGTAGTAGCTGCCGAAAAGCGCGAACAGCGGCTCGGAGTCCGGGCCGGGCAGGGTGTGCTTGTAGCGGGTGGTGTAGCCGGCGAACTCGATGGACAGCACAGCCAGAGTGCGGCCGACGGTGTAGATGTCGGACGCGACCGTTGCGCCCTCGGTGGCCAGCTCCGGGGCGGCGTACCCGGCGGTGAAGAACAGCGGGCTCTCGTAGTCGTCGGTCTTGCGGACCGCGCCGAGGTCGATGAGCTTGAGCTGCTCGCCGGTCTGGATCACATTGTCCGGCTTGAGGTCGCAGTAGAGCATGTCGATGCTGTGCAGGTACCCGATCGCGGGCAGGATCTCCAGCCCGTACGCGATCACCTGCCCGATCGGCAGCGGCTCCGCGCGGCCCGCCTCGCGGTGGTGCTCGAGCGCGAGTTCACGCAGCGACTGGCCGCCGACGTACTCCATGACGATGTACCCGACCAGCGTGCCGGTGCCCGGGTCCGGGTGCTCGACGAAGTTGTAGATCTTGACGACGTTCGGGTGCTCGACCTCGGCCAGGAACCGGCGCTCGGCCAGCACCGAGGCCATCGACGTCTCGTCGCCGGTGTCGATCATGCCCTTGAGCACGACCCACCGGTCGCTGACGTTGTGGTCCTTGGCCAGGTAAATCCAGCCGAGACCGCCGTAGGCCATGCTGCCGAGCACTTCGTACTGCCCGCCGACCAGATCCCCGCGGAACAGCCGGGGCCGGAAGTTGAACGCCTGCCCACACGTCGGGCAGTTGCCCTCCGGGTCGCCCGGCTTCCCGTCCTTGCCGCGGCCGACCTCGGCGCCGCAGTTGTTGCAGAACCGCTTGTTCTCCGACACGACCGGGTCTTCCAGGACCGCGCTCGCCGGGTCCTTCACCGGGACGATCGGCACCTCGACCAGGCCCGCGCCCAACCGCCCCCGCCCGGACGCCCGCGACCCCGTGCGGCGACTGGTGCCGGGGAACGAACTGGACCCGGTGACCGGCGCGCTGTCGGACCGGGTCTTGGCCTGCTGCGGCTCGGGCCGCGGGTCCGGCTTCCGCTCGGGCTGCTCAGCGGACTCTTCCGGCTTGGGCGGGACGATGCTCTGGGTGAGCGTGGTCATGCCCAGCACGCTGGTGGGCTGCGGCTCGTCGGCGCCAAGCGCGGTCTCGGGCAGGACCCCGGGCTGCCGCGGGGCCACGTTGGGCACGGGCACGTCCGCTGGCCACTCCGGCGGCACCGGCGGCTGACTCGGGCCCTGCCCAGGCGGCGGCTGCGGCGGCCGGGGTTGGTTCTGCTGCTGGGGATACGGCTGGCCGACGGACTGGCCCGGGGCGCGGTGCTGGCCCGCCGGTTGCCCGGACTGCCGCTGACCGGGCGGGTACTGCCCCGGGAACTGCCTGCCCTGGGTCTGCGGGTGGCCGGGCGAGGGCTGGCGGCCCTGCGGGGGCTGCTGCCCTGGCCTGCCCTGCCCCGGGGGTTGCCCCTGCGGATACGGCTGCCCCTGCGTGAACGAACGCCCACGCGACTCAGCCTGCCCCTGCGGATACGGCTGCCCCGGAGACTGTGCCTGTCCCGGAGACTGTGCCTGTCCCTGAGACTGTGCCTGCCCCTGAGACTGCGGCTGCCCCTGGGCGGAGGCATGGCCCTGCGGGTATGGCTGCCCCTGGGTGCCCGAACGCCCACGGGACTCGGACTGGCCCGGGGACTGCGCCTGCCCCTGCGGATGCGACTGACCGTGCGTGGACGAATGCCCACGCGACTCGGGCTGCCCTTGCGGAAGTGAGTGGCCTGGCGCGGGCGGCTGCCCGTGGGACTGCGATTGTCCCTGGGACTGTGGCTGTCCCTGGGACTGCGGCTGTCCCTGGGACTGCTGTCCCTGAGGCTGGGATTGCCCCTGGGCAGGGGCTTGGCTCGGTGGGTGCGGCTGGCCGGGCTGCCCCTGCGGGTACGGCCTGCCTGACGAAGGCGGGCCGCCGTGGACGGCCGACTGGCTCCGGGGCTCGGGCTGTCCCGGGGAAGCGGCCTGGCCCTGCGGGTGCGCCTGGCCCTGGGCGGGTTGGCCCTGCGGACCGTGCGTGGGCGACTGGCCGCGAGAGCCGGGCTGTCCCTGAACCTGCGGGAAGTGCTGGCCCTGCGGCGGCTGAGCGTGCCCGTGGGGCTGGCCGGGTGACTGCGGTGAGCCCTGCTGGCTTTGCGGGTGCTGGCCGTGGCCCTGCGCGCCTGGGGCGGGTGGCTGGCCCTGGAAAGCGGGCTGGCCCGCGAAGGGGCCGCCGGTCTGGGCGGGTGGGCCCGCCTGGGTGCCGCCCGCGCGCGGGTCCTGCTGTCCCTGTTGGCTGCCATGGCCCCGCTGGGGAGCGGGTTGCCGCGGGTGCGGCTGGCCGCCGGTCTGCCCCGGCGCGCGCTGCTGCGGGTTCTGCTGCGGGTTCTGCTGCTGGGGCTGCGGGGGCTGCTGGGGCCAGGGCCTGCCCTGGGTGCCGGGGCGGTTGGGGTCCTGCGGTTGGCGGTCCGCGGCCGGGGTTTCCGCGGGCCCGGTGGGGCGGTTTTCGCCTGCCGGGTCGGGGCGGGGGGTGTCGTCGGCTGGTGGGGTCCAGTTGGTCATGGGTGCGCCTCAGTCCCGGTAACGAAGGGTGGGCGGGGCGGCCTGTTCGCCGGAGCGGGCGAGCCAGTGGTTGTAGCTGCCTGCCCAGGAGCCGTCCGCGACGGACTTTTCCAGCACGCCGTTGACGAAGCGCACCATGTCCTCGTTCTGTTTGGGGATGCCGATGCCGTACGGCTCCTCGGTGAACTTCGGGCCGACCATCTTCACGTTGGGGTCCTGGGCGACCATCCCGGCGAGGATCGTGTCGTCTGTGGACACCGCGACCACCTGGCCCTGTTGCAGCATCAGCAAGCAGTCCGACCAGTTGTCGACCGCGACGACCTCCGGCGGCGCCGGGGACTCGCGCAGGCGGTTCAGCGAGGTGGAGCCCTTCGCGGCGCAGACCTGTTTGCCGCCCAACTGGTCTATGCCGGTGATCGGGGAGGAGCGGTCGACCAGGAGGCGTTGGCCCGCGGTGTAGTAGATGGCCGAGAAGTTGATGTCGACCCAGCGGGCGCAGGTGGCGGTCATGGTGCGCACGACGATGTCGACCTCGCCGTTCTTCAACGCGTCGATGCGCTCGGCGGAGGTGATCACCTTGTACTGGACCTTGTTGGGGTCGCCGAAGATGGCCGCGGCGACTTCCCGGACGCGGTCGATGTCGAAGCCTTCGAGGGCGTTGCTGGTGGGGTTGCGGAAGCCGAACAGGAACGTGTTCTGGTCGACGCCCGCGATGAGCCTGCCGCGCTCCTGGATGGCCCGCATCGTCGAGCCGACCGGCATGGCGCCGGGGGCGGGCAGCGGGCCGGGGCGCAGGCTGGCCCCCGGGTCGCACGGCGGGACCTGGGCAGCCGCGCCGGTGGTCGTGGGCGGGTTCGTCTCGACGCCGACCGGTTTGGGGCGCTCGACGGACTCGACGGTGGCCAGGTCGACCGGCGCGCCGGTCGCCGAGCAGGCGGTGGCCAGGCAGGCCATGGCGACGGCCAGCGCCGCGGTCAGACGCCTCATCGGTACTCCCGCAGTCGGTCCCGGATGCCCATGGTGATGCCGATGGCCGCCACGAGCGCGAGCACGACCACGCCCGGCACCAGGCCGGTGAGCGCCTGGCCCGCGCGCGTGGTCTGGGTGAAGAACTCCTGGCGGCCCGCGTTGAGGGCGGTGATCAGGTTCTTGTCGAGCTTGCCGAAGGCGGCCGCCGCGCTGTCGGGGGCGTCGCCGATGGCGAAGCGCACGGCTTCCTCGTACTGGCCGCTGTCGTCGAGTTCGCGGACCTTGCGGTGCGCGGCGAGCCAGGCGTCGGCGTTGTCCACCGCCTGCTGGACCTCGCCCGCGATGGCGTCGTCCGAGGCGAGGGCCTTGGCCTGGCGGAGCAGGTTGGCGTCGCCTTCGCCGGTGATGGTGGCCGAAAGCTGCTGCCACTCCCGCTCGTAGCCGGGGCCGTCGCCGCGGGCGACCAGGGTCAGGGTCTCGTCGGCGCGGCACTTGAGGGAGTTGATCCTGGCCTGGACCAGCACGTCGACCTGCTGGGAGCCGTTGCGCTCGGCGTCGGCCACGTGCGCCGCCTCGACCAGCAGCGCCACCGTGGCCCAGAGCAGCCCGACGACCACGGCCACGGTCGCGGTGACCAGGCCGACGTTGAGGAGCCGGTTGGTCTTACGGGTCAGGTAGCGCTGTGTGGCGACAAGAGCGCCGAGCAGCCCCAGCACGAGCACCGCCGCGGCCCACGGGAACGACCGCGCGTCTTTCTGCTCGGCGGTAAGCCGCTCGTAGTCGATGTCGTAGAGCCGCTCGGCCGCGGGCAGGATCTTCGAGCGCATCAGCCCGGACGCCTCGCGCAGGTACGCCGCGCCAGCGGGGAAGCCCTGCCGGTTGTTGGAGCGCGCGGTCTCGATCAGGCCCGTGTAGACGGGAAGCTGCTGGGACAGGATCGCGACCTGGTCGCTGGCGTTCGAGTCGCCGCCGACGTCCGAGGACGCCTTGCCCAGCGCCATGCCCGCCTGGGCGATGTCGCGCTCGTAGCGGGCGCGCAGGTCGGCGGGCTCGACGCCGCCGGAGAGAAACGCGCTGGCCGCGGTCGCGTCGGCGTCCGACAGCGACCGGAAGATCTGCTGCGCGGCGGCGGCCAGCGGCTCGCGGCGGTCGACCAGGTCGTCGAGGGTGGCCTGTTTGCCCTGCAGGGTGAGCGCGCCGATGAGGCCGGTCACGACGGTGAGCAGCAGCAACCCGACCGCGATCACCGACAGCCGCCCGGGCGTGGTCGTGGCCGACCGGGTCGCTTTCCGCAGCACAGAAGGCCGCTCGGCCTCGGGCGGAGCCGCGGTCACCATGGATGCGTCCACAGGGACACACTCAACAACACCTGCACGCCCACCATGCCCGCTTTCCCCCGGGGGTTACCTGGCTGTGACGCCAGCTTGGCCCAGTCCCGGGTCGAACCCCAGTCCCGGGTTGAACTTAGTGCAGCGATTTCGGCCGAGCCACCATCGGGACCGCCACGGGCGGTCACCGGCACCGGCCATTCGCGCCCGCGGTAATCGCCTGGTTGCACTCTGGTTACGCAAAGGTTTGTCTGCGATTGTTGACCCATGCCAAAGATCGTCCGTGCCGACTTCGGCCAGCATGTCCCGACGAGCCCCGGCCTGCTCGGCGAGCAGGCTCCGGCCCGGTAGCCGGGACAGCCGTGTGGCCGCCCCGGAGTGGTTAGGGTGGGTGCTCACCTTGGCGTTCCTCGGGATCGCCGGGTACAGCGTCGCCCGGCTCGTCGCCGCCGGGCGGTTCCCGTCCGGCTACCACGGCTGCCACCGAGCGGTGGACGTCGCGCACACGGCGATGGCCGCGGGCATGGCGGTGATGTGCTCCCCGGTCGGCGGGCCGCTGCCGATGGCAGGCTGGCAGACGGTGTTCGTCCTGGTCACTGGCTGGTTCCTGGCGTCATGGCTGCTGGCCGGTGACCGACCGCCCCCGGTCGGCTGGCACGGCTCCGACCTGCACCACGCGGTCGCCGGCCTGGCGATGCTCTACATGCTGACGGCGGTGCCGCACAGCGCGCACGCGATGTCGTCGGCGTGGACTCCCGGACCGCACACAGGGCAGGCGGCATTGCCGCTGCTCGGCTGGGCGTTCGTGGCCTTCTTCGCGGTCCAGGCGGTGCGGTTAGGCCAGGTCGCGCTGCGGCGGTCCGGTTCCGGACTCCTGGCCGACGCGCGGGTGGCCGCCGGGTGCCAGCTGGTCATGGCCGTCGGCTCCGGCTACCTCATAGCCGCCATGCTCTAGCCACCGGGCGAGCGCCGCCATGCCCAGGGCGAGCGCGGCGAACAGGACGAACACGACCGAGGGCACGTCGAGCAGCTGCCCGACGCAGAAGGACACCGCGATCCCGCCCGCGTTGCCGCTCAGCCAGAGGATCGACGTGATCGCCCCGGCCGACGGCGAGCCCGCGCCCTCGACCAGCGACAGTGCCACCGGCAGCACGGCAAGGAGCAGGAATCCGACCGGCAGCGCCGCGGCGATCCCGACGGCCGGGGTGGGCGAGACGGCGAGCAGGACACACGACGTGGCCGTCACGATCCCGGTCAGCCCCAGCGTGCGCGCCCGCGTGCCCGCGCGGGCGGACGGCGGAACGACGACGCAGCCCACGACCCCGGTGACCAGGATCGCCAGCAGGAGCGCGCCGCTGGTCTCCGCTGGGACGCCCGCGGGGACGAGCAGCGGTTCCAGCCAGGTGGCGAGCGAGATGAAGATGCCCACCCCAGAAACACCACCCCGGCCGGCACCAGCACCCCCGGCGAGCGCCACGCCCCGACCAGCGCGCCCGCCCCAACGCCAGACAGCCCCGGCGACGACCCACCCGACCCGCCCGCAGGCAACTCAGGCGACGACGCACCGGGCCCGCCCGCGGACAGCCCCGGCAACAGCCCACCCGCCCCTGCGGCGGGCAACCCGGCCGGCGGCCTGCCAGGCCCAGCGGCAGGCAACACGGGCAACGACGTGCCAGGTCCGGCCGGTTCGCGGGACGACGCGGCCGGACGCGCGCCGAGGTACGGCGGCGGCACCCACAGCGCCACCCCCGCGGCGACGGCGGCGGACACCGAGATCACCGCGCCCACGCCCACGGCGGTCGAGGGCAGCCCCCGCCGGGATGGCGAGAACGATGAACAGCAGCGGGAAGATGTTCGCCAGCCATCCCACGGCCTGCTCCGACACCCCGAAGTGCGCCGCGGCCTCGGTCGTCATGGGCGCGTAGGCGAGCCAGCAGACCTGCGTCGCGACGCCGAGAGCGGCGAAGGCGACCACGACCGGCCAACGACTCTCGGGGAGGGACATGGCTCATGTATCGAAGCGCTTCTCTTCCCCCGTCAATGGCGTCCCAGGCCGTCACCGTGACGGCTCTTCGCCGGAGCCCACGCGAGTCCACTGTGGACGGCTTCGGGTCGGCGCCGACCCGAAGCCGCCAAGGACTCCCCGCCCGCTGATCACGTCCGTGACGGTTCCGCGATGCCAGGCTTGACAAGCGTTGCCCACGCTCAGGTCTCACCACGCCAATCGGATACTCCCTTCAGTCAGTCAGTCAGTCAGTCAGTCTCACGACGAGCACTCGGTGTGCGGGCAGGCGGTCGGCCGAGCCCTGCTCCAGGTTATCGACGCAGGTCACGGTCCGGGAGGGAGAACGCCGCGCCTGTGGATAACTCGCGATCATGAACACGGTCGGCGCGGGCACTACACCGTCGCGGGGCCGAGGACCTGGTGCAGTGCGTCGATCAGAGCGGGGTCGCCGTCGAGGGTGAGCGCGGTGGCGTCGGAGCGGCGCCAGAGCCAGCGGAAGACGGCGTCGGGTTCGCCGCGGACAGTCGCGTCAGGCTCACCCGCGAAGGAGACGGCGATAGGGGCGGCGAGGGTCACGAACCAGGACGATGCGCCCGCCTCGACGCGGACGGTGCGGCCGTCGAGGAGGTGTTCGACGGTGGCGAAGCGGGGCGGGGAGGCGGCCGAGGCGAAGGCGAGGAACCGGGTCACGACCTCGTCGACGCCGTCGGTGGCCAGGTCCGCGGGGACGGGGGCGGACGGCACGCCCGCGGCGAGTTCGGCGTCGATGCGGTGCACCACGGTTTCCTGAGTCAGCCGCCGAATCCAGAACCCGACCGTCTGGTCCGGCGGATACCAGGTGAAGGTCTCCGCTGTCGGCGGCCGGGACGTCAACTGGTCCATCAGTTCCGTGTGGCCCGCGTCGAGCACCCGCAGCGGGTCGGTGTCCGACAGGTCCGGGGGCCACGGCTCCGGCCAGGCGTTCAACCGCATCGTCGCGGCCTTGTGCAGGTAGACGACGGCGACATGCCGGACCAGGTCCGCGACTGTCCACTCAGGACACGTGGGGACCGGCGCCGACAACGCGGGCGCGGCTACCGCGCGCAGCCGGGCGTAGTCCCTGGCGAGGTGGGCGAAGTAGTCCATACCCCGAGCCAATCACGGAATCGGCCCGCACGCTCAGGGGTTCAGCATCGTCCGCAGCCACTCGTGGGTCCAGCCCAGCTCCCCCGAGCGCAGGTCGGCGACGACCCCGCGCAGCCACTCGACCTCGGCGCGGCCGATCACGAACCGGTATTCGTCCTCCAGCAGGAACACCCGCGGCACCGACGCCAAGTCCGCCTCGATGTCGGCCAGTTCGCGCTCGAGCGCGTCCGCCCTGGCCGCGAGGCAGGCGGCCACGTCCTCGGGCGTCAGGATGACCATCGAGGCGAGGGCGGCGGGGAACTCGGGGAACTCGTTGACCGGGGCGGAAAGCATGGCGGTCAGCCACTCGACCATCGTGCGGGAGCCCTCGGGCGTCAGCTCGTAGACCGTGCGGTCGGGGCGGCCTTCGCCGCGTTTGACGCCCTGCACGCGGATCAGTCCGACCCGCTCAAGGCGCTCGACCGTCTGGTAGACGCTGTTGCGCTGGGCGACGTTGGCGACCTTGTCCTTGCCGCGCTCCCGAATCAGGTCGCGCATCCGATACGGGTGCATCGGTTCCTCCGCCAGCAGCACAAGCAGCACGAGCGCGAGCGGAGAGCGGCGGTGGGACCTGCTCGTCATGGCGGCAACCCTAGCCGCTTGCCGGTCGTGGTCATATTATGTATAGTCATACTATGACTTTGCGAAGAGTTCTCATCATCGGCGGCGGCATCGCGGGACCGGCGACCGCCATGGCACTGCGCCAGGCGGGGATCGACGCCACCGTGTTCGAGGCGTACGAGCGCACCGCGGACGGCGTGGGCGCCTTCCTCACCCTCGCCCCCAACGGCATGGACGCGCTGCGCGCCCTGGACCTGCACGAGGTCGTGCGCGCCGCGGGCATCGAGACCACCCGCATCCGGCTGACCATCGGACCGGACCGACCGCTGGGCGAGGCGTCCCTGGTCGGCGAGCGCGCCGACGGCATGACCTCGCTGACGCTGAGCCGCGCCGACCTCTACATGGCCCTGCGCGACGAGGCCGTCCGCCGCGGCATCCCCGTCGAGTACGGCAAACGGCTGGTCGACTTCGCCGACGGCGTCGCCCGCTTCGCCGACGGCGCCACCGCCGAGGGCGACCTGCTGGTCGGCGCCGACGGACTCCAGTCGGTCGTGCGCACGATCATCGACCCGGACGCGCCCGCCGCGCGCTACGTGCCGCTGCTCAACACCGGCGGCTTCGCGGTCGGCGTCGACGCGGGCCTCGAACCCGGCGTGAGCAAGATGATGTTCGGCAAACGCGCCTTCTTCGGCGTCCTGCCCAGCCCGGACGGCGAAGCGTGGTGGTTCGCCAATGTCGCCCAGCGCACGGAATCGCCCCCCGCCGCCCTCGCCGAGATCACCTCGGACGCCTGGCGCGCCCGCCTGATCGACCTGTTCGCCGACGACGGCGACCTGCCCCGCAGGCTCATCGAGGCCACCCCGGTGATCATGCCGCCGTGGAACACCTACGACTTCCCCCGCGTCCCCACCTGGCACCGCGACCGCATGGTCATCATCGGCGACGCGGCGCACGCCACCTCCCCCGCCGCAGGGCAGGGCGCGTCGATGGCACTGGAGGACGCCGTGGTCTTGGCCCGCTGCCTGCGCGACCTCCCGACAGACCGGGCACTGCGGGCGTACGAGTCCCTGCGCCGCGAGCGCGTCGAACGGGTCGTGCGGCACGGCAAGCGCAGCGGCAGCGCCAAGGCCCTCGGCCCGATCGGCCGGGTCGTCCTGCCCGCGCTGTTCAAGCTGATGCCCACCAGCGACCTGCGGTGGATGTACGACCACCACACCGACTGGAACGCCCGTGTGCTGGAACCCGTCTAGCTGCGCCGGTGGTCAAGTGGGAGCACCCGCCCCCCTCCGACTCGAACACGCGAAAGGCCGCGCGCACCGGACACGTGAATCTCAGCGCGGACACGGCCCCGCTCGTGGCGGACACATCAGCGACGGCCCCACCCTGACCGCTCTGATTTCCTACCTGGCGATCCACTGGTCCAGCAAGCCCGCATGACCACCGCGGCCGCGCGATCACCCAGCCGGGTGACGTCAGGGGCGGCCCCGTCCGCGCGTGCCCTGGCCTCGGGCCGTTGGCCGGGGTGTCCTCGGGCCGCTTAAGGTCTCAATCGGAGTCTTGCGCAGCGCTCACCCAAGCCCGTTCTGATTCCCCACGGCGCGCGGCGCGGACCGAAAGGTGTGAGATCGATGAGCGAGTCGCTGGCCGACTACCAGCCCGCCGAGGTCCTGCGCAGGGTCGACGGGCCCGGCGCGCTCACCGGTGTGCAGGCGCTCGGCAGACTCCTCGTCGACCAGCACCGGGCGGACCAGGCTCGGGGGTGGCGCACGGCGGGGCTCGTGTCGGGGTACCGGGGGTCGCCGCTGGCGGGGTTGGACCAGGTGCTGGACCGGCACGCCGGGTTGCTCGCCGAGCATGGCATCGAGTTCATTCCCGGGGTCAACGAGGAACTGGCCGCGACGGTCGTCTACGGCTCCCAGCTCGCGCCGCAGCTTCCCCGGGCGCGGTTCGAGGGCGTGTTCGGGCTTTGGTACGGCAAGGCGCCCGGGGTGGACCGGTCGGCGGACGCCATCAAGCACGGCACCTGGATGGGGACGACACCGCGGGGCGGGGTGCTGGTGGTCGCCGGGGACGACCCGGCCAGCAAGTCGTCGTCGCTGCCGTCGAACTCGACCATGGCGCTGGCCGAGTGCCACCTGCCGGTGTTGGCGCCCGTGGACGTGGCCGACGTGCTGCGGCTGGGGCGGTTCGGGTTCGAGATGTCGCGGTTCAGCGGGGCGTGGGCCGGGTTCACCATCGTGACGAACATCGGGGACGCCTACGAGGCCGTCGACCTCGGCGCGGTCCCGGAGATCGTGACCCCGCGGTTCGAGTGGGACGGTCGCCCGTGGACGCCGACGCACCGGCCCGGGGTGGGCATCCCCGAGGGGCTGGCGCTGGAACGCGAGGTGCTGGAAGGCAGGCTCGCGGCGGCGGTCGCGTTCGGCGCGGCCAACGGGCTCAACCGGATCGAGGGCGCGGTGTCCGACGCGCGCCTGGGGATCGTGGCGTCCGGGCACACCTACGCCTGCCTGCGGGACGCGCTCGACCGGCTCGGGCTGACCGAGGACGCGCTGGTCCGCCGCGGTGTGCGGGTGCTGCGGCTGGGCATGGTCCACCCGCTCGACCGCGACCTGCTGGCCCGGTTCGCCGACGGCCTGGACGACCTGGTTGTCGTCGAGGACAAGCGGCCGTTCATCGAGGCGCAGGTGAAGGAAGCGCTGTTCGACCAGGCCGTGCGGCCGCGGGTCCACGGCAAACGCGGGCCAGACGGCAAGACGCTCGTCCCGGTCGACGGCGCGCTGGACGCCGACCGGCTCGTCGTCGCGCTCGGCCGGTTCCTCGCCGACCGGATCGGCCGCGAGCACGTCGACCTGCGCCATCCCGCGCTGCGGCCGCGGCTGCCCGCGTTGACGCTGACACCGGTCAACCGCACCCCGTTCTTCTGCTCCGGCTGCCCGCACAACCGGTCCACCGAGGTCCCCGACGGCTCCATCGCGGGCGCGGGCATCGGCTGCCACACCATGACCACGTTCATGGACCGCAGCGCGGGCTTCTCGCAGATGGGCGGGGAGGGCATGAGCTGGGTCGGCGCGGAGCGGTTCAGCGACACCGAGCACCTGTTCCAGAACCTCGGCGACGGCACGTTCTTCCACTCCGGCAGCCTCGCGATCCGCCAGGCGGTCGCGGCGGGCACCACGATCACGTTCAAGCTGCTCTACAACGCGGCGGTCGCGATGACCGGCGGGCAGCACGCGGACGGCTCGATCGACCCGGCCGCGGTCACCGACCTGCTGCGCGCCGAGGGCGTCGCGAAAACCGTCGTGGTCACCGACGATCCGCGAAAGTACCGGCGCGGCACGAAATGGGCGCGGGGAACGCGGGTGCGCCACCGCGACGACCTCGACGCCGTGCAGCGGGAACTGCGCGCGACGCCCGGGGTCACGGTGATCCTCTACGACCAGGAGTGCGCGGCCGAGAAACGCCGCAAGCGCAAACGCGGACTCGCCCCGGAACCGGCGAAACTGGTGCATATCAACGAATCCGTGTGCGAGGGCTGCGGGGACTGCGGCCGCAAGTCGAACTGCCTGAGCGTCGAGCCGGTCGACACCGAGTTCGGCCGCAAGACCCGCATCGACCAGACCTCTTGCAACAAGGACTACTCCTGCCTGCTCGGCGACTGCCCGTCGTTCCTGACGGTGATCCCTGGCAAGGGAGGCAAGAGGAAACTCGCCAGCGACCCGCTTCCCGCCGACCTGCCCGAGCCCGATTCCCTGCCCGCGTCGGCGAATCTGGTGATGGTCGGCATCGGCGGCACCGGGGTGGTCACCACGAACCAGGTGCTCGCCACGGCCGCGCTGCTCAGCGGCCTCGACGCGCGGGCGCTCGACCAGACCGGGCTGAGCCAGAAGGCGGGGGCGGTGGTGTCGCATCTGCGCGTCACACCTTCGCCCAGGGCGGTTCCCGGGCTGGTGCCCGCCGGGATGGCCGACGGGTACCTCGCGTTCGACGCGCTGGCCGCGGCGAACGAGACCACTCTGTCCCGGTGCGACAGCGCGCGGACAGTGGCGGTCGTGTCGACGTCCGAGGTGCCGACCGGGCAGATGGTTGTCGACCCTGGCGTGTCCTACCCGGACGGCTTGGTCAGCCGGATCTCCGCGCGGACGGCCCGGGTGCGGGCGTTCGACGCGCTCGATCTGGCGGAACGGCTGCTCGGTGGCACTGCTGCGGCGAACTTCCTGGTCGTCGGGGCGGCTTACCAGCTGGGCGTGCTGCCGATGCCCGCGGCGGCCATCGAGCGTGCGATCGAACTCAACGGCGTTGGTGTGAGCGCGACGATCCAGGCGTTCCGGGCCGGGCGGAAGGCTGTTCTTGAGCCGGGGTGGTTGGCTGACGCGCCCTCACCCGCCCCTGCGCCGTCGCCGATGGTGACCGGGTTCAGCGGGGAACTGCGGCGGCTGCTGGATATTCGGGTGCCGCAGCTGGTGGCCTATCAGAACGCGGCTTACGCGCAGCGGTATGTGGATGTCGTGTCCACTGTGGCCGAAGCCGAGCGGGCCGCCGGGCTGCCGGGGCGGGTCGCGGAGGCTGTGGCGCGGAATCTGTTCAAGCTGATGGCCTACAAGGACGAGTACGAGGTCGCCCGGTTGCACCTGGACCCCGCGCTGCGGGCTGAGATCGAGTCGCGGCATGGGGTTGGCGCTGTTCTGGGGTATCAGCTGCATCCGCCGGTGCTGCGGGCGCTGGGGTGGCGTCGGAAAATCACTCTGAAGCGGTCCGCTCGGGTGGTTTTCGGGGTGCTGCGGGGGTTGCGCCTGCTGCGGGGGACGCCGTTCGATCCGTTCGGGCGGGCTCGGGTGCGCAAGGTTGAGCGTGCCCTGGTGGCGGAGTATGTGGAACTGGTGGCGCGGCTGGTGCGGTCGTTGGATCGGTATGAGCTGGCGGTGGAGATCGCTGAGTTGCCGGATCTTGTGCGGGGGTATGAAGAGGTGAAGTTGGCTTCGGTTGAGGTTTATCGGGGGCGGCTTGCCGAGGCTTTGGCCCGGTTGGAGCATCGGGAGTCTGCTGCTGCTTGATCGCTTGGCTCTGTGGGGGTTCTGGTGGGTTGCTCGATAGGGTGCAACCAGCGAGCACTGGGCGGCGCTGGTTCTGCCTGGCAGATGCTCGGGTTGGCCGCACCGCTCCCGTCGAGCATCGGGCGGGCGCTGGGTTGGTGAGGGGCGGGTGCCCTCCTGCGCCCATCGGGCGCTGGGCGGGCGTTGGTGCTGACTGGCAGTGCTCGGGTATGTCCTGGCGGGGGCTCTCAGGGGCCTGAGGGTGACCAAGGGGACGTTTCGGAGCGGGGCGCGGGGTTACCCGGGGCAGTGTGACCACTCCTCCAGAGCCCGCCGGGGCGCGGGTCGATGTCGGGCGTGTGCTGCGGAGCCTTGCCGCGTGGTCGTTGCGGCTGTTGCTCATCGCCGGGGCGGTGTGGTTGGTGGTGACCGTCGTGGGGCGGTTGTCGGTGGTCACGGTTCCGTTCGGGGTTGCGGTGCTGCTGGCCGCCCTGTTCGGGCCGCCCGCGCGGTGGCTGGTCGGGCGTGGGGTGCCGAGGGGGTTGGCCACGGCGGGGGTGGTGGTCGGCGGGCTGGCCGTGGTGGGTGGGCTGCTGTGGTTCGTGGTGCGGTCGGTCGTGGCGGGGATGCCCGCGCTGGGGAACAGCCTGGGAGAGAGCTACGGGCGGTTGCGGGACTGGGCCGCGGGGACGCTGGGGCTGGACGCCGACGAGTTGAACCGGCTCGCAGGCCAGGCCAAGGGGTGGGTGACGGGGCAGAAGGACTCGCTGGTCAGCGGGGTGTGGGGGGCGTTCTCCACGGTCGGGTCCGTGTTGACCGGGGTGGTTCTGACGCTGTTCATCCTGGTGATGCTCGTGCATGACGGGCCCCGGTTGTGGGCCGGTCTGATCCGGCCGTTCGCCCCTCAGCGGCATCGGCTGGCTGAGGCGGGGCGGCGGGTGTTCGGCGAGCTCAGCGCCTACGCCCGGGCGACGGTGGCGATCGCGGTGATCGACGCGGTTGGCATCGGGGTGGGGCTGTGGGCCACGGGGGTGCCGCTGGTCGTGCCGCTGGCGGCGGTGGTGTTCCTCGGCGCGTTCGTCCCGCTGGTGGGGGCGTTCGTGTCCGGACTGCTGGCGGTGGCGGTGGCCCTGGTCAGCCAGGGTCCGGTGGTCGCGGTGATCGTGGCGCTGATCGTGATCGGGGTGCAGCAACTGGAGGGCAACGTCCTGGAACCGCTGCTGATGGGCAACGCGGTGCGCCTGCACGCGCTGGTCGTCGTGCTGGCCGTCGCGATCGGCGTGCACCTGGCCGGGGTGGCGGGGGCGCTGCTGGCCGTGCCCCTGGTCGCGGCGGTTCGGACGGCCACGGTGACGCTGCTCGAAGCCCCGGCGTCTAGCGAGGACAGCGAGGACAGCGAGGATGAGGTGGCCACTTAGGACGACATGGCCAGGTCGAGGCGGGCCAGGTTGGTGCGCAGCACCTGCGGCGTCAGCTCCGGCCTGCCACCCGGCCGCCCGACGGTGGCGCCGGACGCGGCCACCGCGAGCCGCGCCGCCGCGCGGGGGTCGGCGCCGCGCAGCAGCGCCCAGGTCATCGCGGCGACGAACGAGTCGCCGCCACCGGTGGTGTCCACGGCGTCGCCGACCAGGGGCAGCGCCAAGTGCCCGCCCGACCAGACGAACACGTTGCCCACCCCGTCCACGGCCAGCGCGACCAGGGACGGCCCCTCGGCCAACAGCGCCCGGCCCGCGCGCCGGGCCGCGTCGACGCTGTCGAGGCGCACGCCGGTCAGCGCCTCGCCTTCGCGGTGGTCGGCCCGCAGGACGTCGGCCGCGGCCAGCAGACCCTTCCGGCACGCGTCCTCCGGCGGCGCCCCGTCGAGCACGACCCGGCGGCCCGCCGCCTTGGCCAGCCGCACCGCGGCGTGCACCGCGGCGGCAGGCTGCTGCAACTGCACCACCACGGTGGACGCGGCCGTCAGCATCGGCTCGGCGTCGACCACGTCCGCCTCGGTCAGCAGCACGTGCTCGGGCAGGTCCTCCAGGTAGCGCCAACCGCCGTCCTCGGTGAGCACCTCGGTGATCAGCCCGGTCTCGACGCCGGGCCGCCGCGCCACCGCCGCCGTGTCCACCCCGTCGGCTGCCGCCTTCGCGATCAGCTGCCCACCCACCTCGTCGTCACCGACGACCCCGACCAGCCCGACGGACGCGCCAAGCTGCGCGAGCGCCACGGCGATGTTGGCGCCCTTGCCGCCCAGCATCTCCCGCCGCCGCCGAACCGGCGTCGTGCCGCCTACCGAGGGGACCTCGGGCACGACGAGCACGAGGTCCCGCGCGATCTGCCCCAGCACAACGACGTCCACCACCATGGCCTACCCCGCTCCTACCGGCCGAAACGACCGCGGGCGGGGGAGCACTCCAGTGGATGAGGTGGTTAGCCCGGCCGAATGGGCCACCCCGACACGGCCAGTAGCGGCAACCCGAATTCGTCCGCGATACCACTCTTGCGTTTCGTGAAGATGTGCTCCGACGCACTGCCCGTCACTTATTGGAGTGCGCTAACCGAGAGTCTCCCGATGGTACGGAATACAGGTGAACAAATTCCCATTCAACACTGGGATCAGCCGACTTGCCGTACGCTCAGCTGCGAGAACACCGTCGAGGGGGCTCGGTGGAACCACCAGACAGGGACAACCACCACACGGACAATGCGATCTCGGGCACCTCAACCGGTTCAGTGGTGCAGGCTGCCAACATCCACGGCGACGTATACTTCGCCAACGCGACGCCACCCGGTGGGCGTATCGTCCCCCGGCAGTTGCACTCACCACCAGAACATTTCACTAATCGCAACCGCGAACTGGGTGAATTGTCCCTCGCGGTCCGAAATTCGTCGCGATCCGGACCCTGTGTGGTGGTGCTGCGCGGAGCGGGCGGGGTCGGCAAGACCGCGTTGGCGCTGCGGTGGCTCGCGCAAATCGGCGACCGGTTTCCGGCCGGGCAGCTGTACGCCGAACTGACGCAGGCAGGCGGGCAGCCGGTGCCCGTGGAGGACGTGCTGGGCGGCTTCCTGCGGGCGCTGGGCGTGCAGCCCGAGCACGTCCCGGTGACGCTGGCCGAGCGGGCCACGCTGTTCCGGTCCCTGACCGCGACCAAGCCGCTCGCGGTGCTGCTGGACGACGTGTGCTCGTCCGCGCAGGTGCGCGCGCTGCTTCCCGGGTCGCCGGAGAGCGTCGTGGTCGCCACGAGCAGGCGGCCGCTGGTCGCGTTGATGGCGAGCGGGGCGGTCGCGGTGCCGGTGAACCCGCTGGAGGTGGCGAGCTCGGTGGACCTGCTCGCGAGCTACCTGGGCGCCGAGCGGGTGCGCGACGAGCAGGAGCACGCGGAGGCCCTGGCGGACCTGTGCGGCGGCCTGCCGATCGCGCTGTGCGTGTCGGCGGCGCTGATCCTGTCGAGGCCGCGCCGGTCCCTGGGGTGGATGGTGGAGCGCCTGCGCGACGAACACCGCAGATTGGACGTGCTGTCAGTGGAAGACGACTACTCCGTGCGGGCCGCGTTCGACCTGGCGTACCGGGACCTGCCCGAGCCCGCGGCCGCCGCCTACCGCGCGCTGGGGCTGCACCCGGGCGCGCTGGTCAGCCCGGAACTCGTCGCCGCGGCGACCGGCCTCGACCTCGACCGGGCGGCGGAGGCCATCGACGACCTGCTCGACGCCAGCCTGCTGGACGAGCCGGACGACGGCTGGCACCGCCTGCACAACCTGGTCCGGGTGCACGCCAGGGTGCTGGGCGCCGCGCGGGACGACGCCACCGACGTCCTGCGCCGCATCGTGGACTGGCACGTCGCCGCGACCCGCGCGGCGAGCCGCACGGTCATGCCCGCCCGCCCCCGGCTGCCGTGGGACCGCGACACCGAGGCCCTGCACCCGCCGCAGGTGCGCGAGCACCGGTCGGCGCTGGACTGGCTGGAGCAGGTGCGCGGCGACCTCGTGCTGGTCATGCGGGCGGCGTTCGAGCGGCGCTGGTTCGACACCGTCACCGGTCTCGGTTACGCGATGCTGCCGCTGTTCATCCTGCACAAACACCACGTCGAGGCCGTCGAGGTGCTTGAACTCGCCCTCGACGCGGCCATCGAGTCCGGTGACGCGGCCGTGGAGAACAAGATGCGCAAGCGGCTGGCGCGCACGCTCACCGAACTCGGCGAGTACGACCAGGCCGAGCACCACATCGGGGAGACGCTGCGGGCCGCCCGTGATCGCGGCGACCGGGCGGCGGAGTCCAGCGCGCGCAAGAGCCTGGCGATGCTGCACCGGGCGCGCGGCAGGCATGTGGACGTGATCGCCGAGTTCGAGGCGGCCCTGGCGACCATGCGCCAAGGGACCGCGCCGCGCGCGGTCGGGCTGCTGTTGACCGAGTTGGGCAAGGCCTGCGTCGCCGCAGGCCAAGTGGAGCGGGCGGTCGAGCACCTCGCGGAGGCGCGGGCGGTCCTGTCCGGGCTGCCCGACGCCGACCCGTACAACCACGCGCGCGTCACGCTCGAACTCGGGCGGGCCCGGCTCCGGCTCGGCGAGCACACGGCCGCGGGCGACCTGCTGCGGTCCGCGTTGGTCACGTTGGCCGCGCAGGATGCCGAATACGAGACCGCGCAAGCCCACCGGGCCTTGGCCCAATGGTCCCGAGTGGTGGCGGACCCCGACGGAGAGCGGCGGCACATCGAGGAAGCCGAGGCCATTCTGGACCGGTTGGGCCTGGGTCCGGCCGCCCCGTCCTGACAACGGGGCGGCCGGACCTGGTCACCGCACGCGCCGGACCAGCGGCAGCCCGTGCGCGGCGCGCACCTCGGCCAGTCCCGCGGCGCTCGGCTGCCGCGGCTGGTCCGGCCCGCCGCCGATGGCCCACCCCGCGGTCAGCACCGCGTGCCGCAGCGCCGACACCGGGTCGCCGCTCTCGGCGTAGTGGTGCGCCAGCGACCCGACGAGCGTGTCGCCCGCGCCGCTGACGTACCGGACGCCGCGCGGTGTGCCGGCGGCGACGTGCCACACCTGGCTGCCGGTCCGCACGCCCAGCAGCGCGCCGTCCGCGCCGCGGCCGACGACCACGAGGTCTGCGCCGTAGCGGGACCACATGGCCTCGATCCAGGCCACCGGGCCGTGCGGCAGCGCCTCGTGCGAGCAGACCAGCACGTGCGCCGCGGCCATCCACTCCCGGTTGTGCGCGCTGTCCTCGGCGTCGACCACATGCAGGTCCGTCACGAACGGGATGCCGCGCTCGGCGGCGACCCGGATCAGCGGCCTGGTGAATCCGATGTTGGTCAGCACGGCCAAATCGCACCCGTCCCCGACCAGCGCCGCGAACACCTCGGCCGGGTAGCGCAGCGCGGGGGTGTCCCGCAGGTCGCTGGTGCCGGACCGGGTGCCCGCCTTGTCGTAGAGCACCATCGCCCGGGGCTGGGTGGCGCACACCTGGACCCCTGGGCCGTAGAAACCCTCCTCTCGCAGGCATTGCGCGGCCGCCAGGCCCAGCGGGTCCGCGCCGACGTAGGTCGCCAGGGCGACCTGGGAGCCGAGCGCCGCCGCGGTCCTCGCGACGATCATGCCGGTGCCGGACAGTCGCATGTCGAGTCCGTTGGGGAGCCGCCTGCTGGAGATCAGCGGCACCGGGAACTCCTCGACGGCACAGGACATCCGGATGTTGACCACACCCGCCACCGCGATCACGGGCATGTGGACACCTCCGTCAGGACCGTCTGGCAGAAGAACCGCACAGCGTTCTCCGTGGCGTCCTCGCTCAGCCCACCGCTCAGGATCATCCACTCTGGACGTCCTTTGTGGATCATTACGGCGACGAGACACCAGTGTCCGCCGACATGCCGGGCGGCCGCGGCGAAGCAGCCCGGGTACTCCGCGAAGACCCGGAGAATCCAGGCCAGCGCGGCGACCGGATCGGTGTGCTCGCCCAGCAGCACATCCGCGCTCTGCCGGGCCGCGCGGTCGGCGCCGCGCCAGCGCACCAGGACCGGGTCGGCGGCCTCACGCATGACGTCGCCCCCCGATTCCCAAGTCCGGCGCCGGAATCGGGTCCGGACGCCGGTGCTTGCCCGGAATGGGCAGCCGCAGGAGCTGGTACAGCTTCTCCCGCAGCACCCGGTGCGACTGGCCCGGCCGCGAGGTGAGCCGGGCGGCGACCGCGGCGCGCAGCGAGCCGTCGAGCCGCTTGGCCGCCCGGCGCAGCTGCGGCTCCGCGCGCTGGCCTGGTTTCCACCTCGGCGCCTTGTCCGCCAGCAACGCTTGCGGCGAACCGGGATCGAGGTCGCGCTCGGGGCTGTCGGCCGCCAGCACCGAGCGCCCGATCGCCGCGGCGTAGACGCTGGTCGACCCGTGGTCGCCGATGACGTGGTCGGCAGCGATCACCGCGGGCCGCCAGTCGACCTCGGGCTCGACCAGGATCAGCCCCCGCGCCATCGGCCGCTCCAGCCAGGCGCGCAGCTGCCGCTTGCCGTGGCCGCCCCAGACCGCGGGGTGGATCGTCGCGGCCACCTGGAACCGCTTGGGGTCCAGCTCCCGCTGCAACCTGGCGAACAGCGGCAGATCCCGGCCCACCAGCGAAGTCCGCCCCCACGTCGAGGCGACCAGCACCAACTCGCGGCCACGCCGCACGCCCAGCGCGCGCCGGTAGCGCTCGCGCGACTTCGCGCTGAGCACCATGCGGTCGTAGCAGGGGTCGCCCGCCACGAGCGCCGCGTCGATGGCGGGCGGGCACTGCTCGGCGAGCACGTCGCGCTGCTCGTCGTGGGACAGCACCAGCACCGACGGCAGCACCCGCCCGTCGCGGAGCAGCCGCTGCGCGTCAAGCCCGTACACCGGGCCGTTCTCCCCGCCGATTCCGTTGGCCCGCTTGCCATATCCCGCCCCGTGCGGCAGCAGCACCAGCGGCCCGTGCAGCTGGTCGACACCGCCGTAGGCCGCCGCGATGGCGAGGTCGAACCGCTCCCGAACCGCCTGCGCCCAAGGGATCTCCAACGCCCCGATCGACCGCAGGAACCCACTCACCCCCGCCCCGAACACATCCGGCGCCCGGGTGTAGACCACCTGCACGCGCGGGTCCGACTCCACCAAATCCACCACGTCGAGCAACCGCTGGCCCGCGACCAGGGTGTGCACCGCGACAACCACCTTGCGGCACTCGGCCCTGGTCACCCACCGGTCCGCGTCCATGCCGATCGGCACGGCCGCCCACTCAGGTTCATACATCTTCCGCCCCTCCCCGACGTAACCCTCCGGCGAAGACGCTGGCCCATCGACCGGACAGTCGGCTTGCAGTCCGGTTGCAGTCGACAGAACACCAGGAGTAACGATTCAGTAACGGGCGCGGAAGGTCTTGTTCGGCTGATCACAGGCGGGTCACACTCGATATCCCGAGTGATTCCTGCCAAGGGGGGAAGTATCGGTGGAATTTCGCATCCTTGGGCCGATCAGGCTATTCGTGGACGGTCAGTCGCGGAATTTAGGGCACCGCAAGCCCCGGGCACTGCTGGCCCTGTTGTTGTTGAACCCCAACAAAAGAGTCAGCACCGACCTGCTGATCGAGAACCTCTGGGATGACGACCGGCCACCCGACGCCCGCAAGACCCTGCGGACATATGCCGCCCGCGCGCGGAACGCGCTCATCCGTTCACGTTCACCCGCCGACCTGAAGACCGTCGACGGCGGGTATCTAATCGAGGTGTACGCGCAGCTTATCGACTACCACCGGTTCACTTCGCTGGTGAACCGGGGCCACACCGCCGTCCGCAAGGGCGACCACATCGCGGCCGCTACGCACTTCGACCAGGCTGTCTCCCTGTGGCGCGGCAAACCCTTGGCGGACCTGGACACCGCCCGCGGCCGCGAAACGGCCGACTCGCTGATCGACAACGACTTGCTCCCGGCCCACCACGGGTTGTTCGACGCGAAGCTGCACTTGGGCGAGCACGAGTTCGTC
The DNA here is from genome assembly GCF_900101685.1 of Actinokineospora iranica. Classification (GTDB taxonomy): domain Bacteria; phylum Actinomycetota; class Actinomycetes; order Mycobacteriales; family Pseudonocardiaceae; genus Actinokineospora; species Actinokineospora iranica. The sequence goes on along the minus strand of NZ_FMZZ01000005.1, from coordinate 284,652 downwards.
CTGCACCGCCTGCGGTCCCTGCGCACCGAGCACCGCCACGACGAGACCTTCGCCATCCAGTGGATGCGCGCGCTGCACGGGTCAGGCCGCGCGGGCCAGGTCACCACCTTCTACCGGGGCTTCGTGAAACGGATCGAGCAGGAGCTTGGCGTGCCGCCGAGCGCGACTCTGGAAGGCTGGTACCGCAAGCTTTCCAGCCCAGAACCCGCGGCCAGGGCGCGAGCGCTCACCGTGGCCCCGCCGCGGCAGCCACCGCACTTCACCGGCCGCGAAGAGCTGTTGCGCCTGCTGGACAAGGCGATCGCGGGCGGCGAGGAAGTCGTCATCGTCGACGGACCGGCCGGGGTCGGCAAGACCGCGCTGCTGCAGCACTGGGCGCGCGCCCGCCAAGGCCGGTTCCCCGACGGCGTGCTGTACGCGGACCTGCAAGGCTATTCGCGGTCGACGCCGGTCGAACCGGACATCGTGCTGGCCACCTTCCTGCGCGAACTCGGTGTCCCGCAAGACCGACTGCCGCACGGCGTCGCCGACCGCGGCGCGCTGCTGCGCCACGTCATCGGGAGGAAACGGCTGATCTTCCTCCTGGACAACGTCCGCGACAGCGACCACGCGGCTCCCCTGCTCGGCGCGATTAGCGGGGTCCCGGTGGTGATCTCCAGCAGGCAAGTCCTGACCAAGCTGCTCCAGGACGGCGCGCACCGAATCATCCTGCCGCCGCTGACCGCCGTCGAGGCGCGCCTGCTGTTGCGCAAGCTGCTCGGCTCCCGGGTCGACGCCGAACCCGCCGCAGCGGCGGAATTCGCCGATCTCACCGGCGGTCTCCCGCTCGCGCTGTGCATCGTCGGCCTGCACGCCGGAACCCGGCCGTCGGTGTCGCTGCGCGACCTCGCCGAGGAACTGCGCCACGAGCACCGCATCCTGGACGCGGGCGGCTACGGCGATGACGCCACCACGACGCTGCGGGCGGCGTTCACCTGGTCGTTCGACGCCCTCAGCGAGGACGCGCGGCGGCTGTTCAGCCTGTTGGGCCTGCACCCGCGTCCCCAGTTCAGCGAGTTCATCGCCCGGGTGATCGGCGGCCTCGACCAGGCCGCCACCGCGGGCGCGCTGGACCGGCTCATCGGTGCCCACCTCGTCCAGCAGGAGCAGGCGGGCCGGTACTCGATCCACGACCTGCTGCACGTCTTCGCGGGCCAACGCGCCCCGGATTGGGGCGCGGAGACCCAAAAAGCGCGACGCCGAATGCTCGACGGGTACCTGCGGAACGCGCGGGTCGCCCGCAGCACGGCCACCCCGGACAACCACGACGTCTCACCGCTGCCCACCGCCGAACCGATCGACCCGATGACGTTCGCGACCGACACCGACGCGCTGCGCTGGTTCATCGAGGAACGCGCCAACCTCATCGCGATGACCAGGCTGGCGTCGGTCACCGGCCATCCCGAGCACGCGTGGCGCCTGGCGGCCTGCGTCCACGACATCCTCATCCGGCTGATGGATCTCACGGATGCCGTGCAGGTCAACGGGATCGGTCTGACCACGGCCATCGCGGTCGGCGACCGCACCGGTCAGGCGGGGCTGCTGAACAACCTCGCGCACATCTACCTCAAGCTGCGTTTCCCCGAGCAGGCGGCCGACTGCGCCACCCGGGCCCATCGGCTGTTCGAAGCCAGCGGGGACACCTACGGCGAAGGGGTGGCGCTGCACAACCTCGCCACCTCCCATTTAGACCGCCTGGATGCGATGACCGCCATCGACTACTACCGGCGCAGCCTGGACCTGTTCACCAATTTGGACAAAGAGTGGGCCGAGGCCAATGTGCACAACAAACTGGGGAACGCGCACCGGCTCATAAACGAGTACGGAGAGGCCATGTCTCAGTACCATTTGGCCCTGGCTATCCGACAAAAAATCGGTGACCATCGCGGCATCGGTGAGGTGATCACCTCGCTCGCGCGGTTGCACCTGGAAAACCACGAGCCCGCCACCGCGGTGGCCTACGCCACGAAGGCGCTGGACCTGCACCGGCGCACCATGAACAGGTCCGGGACCGCGGAGACGCTGTGCGTGCTGGCCGAAGCGTATTTGCGCGACCGGGACAGCAGGGCGGCGAACGCCGCGAGCGCGGCTGTCGAGGCGTACTCCGAGCTGGGCGAACGCCGTGGCCGGGCCTGGGCGCTGGAACTGCTCGGCCGGGCGCACGACGAGGCGGGCGAATGGGACCTCGCCGCGTCCGCGTGGCAGCTAGCCGCCGAACTGTTGGCGGCACTGGGGAACGCGAAGTCCACAATGGTCGCCCGCTGGGCCAGGGACGCGGCGAACCGCGCCGGGAAACCGATTCCCGGGCCGCGTTCAGGACGCGAGCACCTGCCCGAGAGTCACTTCGACGAGTCCGCGGACCGGACGGCGCCGCTGCGCCTGCGGCCGAGGGACCAGGGGTGACTCAGCCCATGCCGTACCAGGCGATGACGCCCATGCCGTACCAGTCGGACACGTACCAGGCCGCCACCAACGCGACACCGTAGATCGCTGCCCCGCCCTTGAAGGACGAGACAGTCTGTGACAGGGCGCGGATCACGCGCCGGGTGTTGATCATGGATGGGAATCCTAGGCGTGGCTCCTACCAAGGAGTCACGGGGGGTGCCGGATTCCGGAAGATCGGCATCTCGGGAACAATCAGGGAGACTTGGGATCCAGCAGAACAGTCTATTTCAAACACTTGTGTCCGGCTCAGCGGGACTGCGGCAGCTTGGCCGTGCCGCGCTTGGGTGAGCGGGCTGATGGCGGGGGCACGACCGGGCCGATGTCGCCGTCCGGGGCCTCGTCCAGGTCGACTATCACCGGGGCGTGGTCGCTGGGGCCGGTGCCCTTGCGGGCGTGGCGGTCGACCCACGCGGCGCGTACCCGGGCCGCGACCGGGGTGGCGGCCAGCACCAGGTCGATGCGCATCCCCAGGTCCTTGTGGAACATTCCGGCCCGATAGTCCCAGTAGGTGAAGACCCGCTCGTCCGGCCAGCGGTCGCGCACGATGTCGCGCAGGCCTAGGGCCTGGAGGGCGGCGAGGGCGGCGCGCTCGGGTGGGGTGACGTGCGTGTGGCCCACGTAGGCGGCCGGGTCGAAGACGTCGGCGTCGGCGGGGGCGATGTTGACGTCGCCGCACACCAGCGCCTCGGTGGGTCCGTCGCGCACCTGGTCGCGGAGGGCGGCCAGCCAGGCGAGTTTGTACTGGTAGTGCTCGGAATCCGGGGTGCGGCCGTTGGGCACGTACACCGAGTGCACCCGGACCCCGCCGCACGTCGCCGACACCGCCCGCGCCTCCGGCCGAGGGAAACCCGGCGCGCCGGGGACGCCCCGGACGACGTCGTCCAGCCCCGCCCGGGACAGGATCGCCACGCCGTTCCACTGCACCTCGCCGTGGCTGGCGAACCGGTAGCCGCGGGCGTCGAGTTCCGCGCCGAGCAGGTCGGCGAACGCGTCGTCGGCGAGTTTGGTCTCCTGTAGGCAGACGACGTCCGGCTGCCGCTGGTCCAGCCACGGCAGCAGCCGCGGCACCCGCTGCTTGACCGAGTTCACGTTCCACGTCGCCACCCGCACCCGACCCACGGTAGCCGCGCGGCGGCAAGACCGCCGGGCGCCTCAGCGCAGCGGGATGTCGGGCTCGTCGCCGGTGCGGGGGCCGAAGATGCGGCGGTCGGCCTCGGTGATGCGGACGTCGTTGATGCTGGCCTCGCGGCGGCTCATGTAGCCCTCCGGGGTGAACTCCCAGTTCTCGTTGCCGTGGCTGCGCCACCACTGGCCAGCCTCGTCGTGCCATTCGTACTGGAAGCGGACGGCGATGCGGTTGCCGGTGAACGCCCACAGGGACTTGCGCAGGGCGTAGTCCAGTTCGCGCTCCCACTTGCGGGTGAGGAAGGCGACGATCTCGTCGTGGCCGGTGATGAACTCCGACCGGTTGCGCCACACCGAATCCGCGGTGTAGGCGGCGGCGACGCGCTGGGGGTCGCGGGTGTTCCAGGCGTCTTCCGCGGCCTGCACCTTCGTGCGGGCACTGGCCTCGTCGAACGGGGGGACGGGTGGGCGGGTCATGGCGCTCCTGGCGGTCGCGGTGCGGACGCGCCCATTCAACGCCTTCGCTGGGCGCGCTTGACTGTCGGCATGATCACGGATGACTTTCGGCAGACGCCATACGGGGTGCGGTTCGACTGGGGGCTGACGGGGGCGGCGGCGCTCGCGGAGACGAGCGCGTGCCTGGTGATCGTGGACGTGCTGTCGTTCACCACGGCTGTGTCCGTCGCCGTCCATCGGGGGACGCGGGTCTTCCCCTACCGGTGGCGGGACGAGACGGCGGCGGGGTTCGCCGAGGACAAGGACGCGGCGCTGGCGGTGGGCCGGCGGGCCGCGACAGCGGCGGCGCCGTGGTCGCTGTCGCCCGCGGCGCTGCGGGCCGCGCCGCGGGTCGGGCGGCTGGTTCTGCCCTCGCCCAACGGGTCGGCGATCGCGGCGGCCGCGCGGGGCGTGCCGGTCGTGGCCGCGTGCCTGCGCAACGCGGGGGCCGTGGCGGGCTGGTTGGCCGGGCGGGGGTGGGGGACAGCGGCGGCGCCGGTGGCGGTGATCGCGGCAGGGGAACGCTGGCCGGACGGCACGCCGCGGCCCGCGGTGGAGGACCTGCTCGGCGCGGGCGCGGTCATCGCGGCGCTGGGGGACGGCGGGCCGCTGTCACCGGAAGCGGCGGCGGCGCGGGCGGCGGCGGCGGTGGTGGTGGATGTGGCGGCGGCGGTTCGCGACTGCGCGTCCGGGCGCGAGTTGCGCGCCGCGGGCTTCGCCGACGACGTCGTGATCGCCACCGAGGTCGACGCCTGCGCCCACGTGCCCGTCCTGGTGGACGGGGCGTTCACCGCCGCCCCTGGCGCGGGCGGCGGTTGCGCGGACGCCCGGTGACGCCGGAAGACCGGTGGTCAGGCGGGCTGGGGAAGGTCGTCCTCGTCGGTCCAGTCGAAGGAGCGTTCCACGGCTTTGCGCCACTTGCGGTGGCCGCGGGCGCGGGTGGCCGGGTCGATGGCGGGGGCCCATTCGGCCGCTTTGTGCCAGTTGGCGCGCAGGGCGTCGAGGTCGGGCCAGTAGCCGACGGCCAGGCCCGCGGCGTAGGCGGCGCCCAGGCAGGTGGTCTCGGCGACGGTGGGGCGGGTGACCGGGACGTCGAGGGTGTCGGCGAGGAGTTGCATCAGCAGGTTGTTGGCGGTCATGCCGCCGTCGACGCGGAGGGCGCCGACGTCGAGGGCGGTGTCGGCGCGCATGGCGTCCATGACCTCGCGGGTCTGCCACGCGGTCGCCTCAAGGGCTGCGCGGGCGAGGTGGCCCTTGTCGACATAGCCGGTGAGGCCGGTGATGACGCCGCGGGCCTCGCTGCGCCAGTACGGGGCGAACAGGCCGGAGAAGGCGGGGACGATGTAGCAGCCGCCGTTGTCGGCGACGGTGCGCGCCAGGGTCTCGATCTCGGCGGCGCTGTTGATCAGGCCCAGTTTGTCGCGGAACCACTGCACGAGGGAGCCGGTGACCGCGATCGAGCCCTCCAGCGCGTAGACGGCCCGCTGGCCCGCGATCTGGTAGCCGACCGTGGTGAGCAGCCCGTGCCCTGATTGGACGATGCTCTCCCCGGTGTTGAGGAGCAGGAAGCTGCCGGTGCCGTAGGTGCTCTTGATGTCGCCCGGCGAGAACGCGGTCTGGCCGAACAGGGCCGCGTGCTGGTCGCCGAGCGCGGCGGCGACCGGGACGCCGTCGAGGACGCCGGTCGCCGTGCCGTAGACCGCCGAGGACGGGCGGATCTCCGGCAGGGCGGCACGGGGCACGCCGAACTCGGCGAGGATCGCGTCGTCCCAGTCGAGGGTGGCCAGGTTCATCAGCATGGTGCGGCTGGCGTTGGTGACGTCGGTGATGTGCAGGCCGCCGGTGAGCTTCCAGATCAGCCAGCTGTCCATGGTGCCGAACAGGACCTCGCCGCGGTCGGCGCGCTCGGCGAGGCCGGGGACGGTCCGCAGCAGCCAGCGCAGCTTGGGGCCGGAGAAGTACGTTGCCAGCGGCAGCCCGCACCGCTCGCGGAACCGGTCCTGGCCGACGGCGCCGCCGAGTTCGCGGACCAGCTCGTCGGTGCGGGTGTCCTGCCAGGTGATGGCGTTGTGCACCGGCCGACCGGTGGCCCGGTCCCACACCAGGGTGGTCTCGCGCTGGTTGGTGATGCCGACCGCGGCCAGTCGCGTGCGCGGCAGGTCGGCCAGGTCCAGGGCTTCCTCGACGACCTGGACGACGTTCGCCCAGATCTCTTCCGCGTCGTGCTCCACCCAGCCGGGCCGGGGGAAGATCTGCCGGTGCTCCCGCTGCGCGACGGAGACGATGCCGCCTCGGCGGTCGAAGACGATGCAGCGGCTGGATGTGGTGCCCTGGTCGATGGCGGCGACGAAGGCTGGCTCAGTGGTCACGGGTCCTCACAGGGGTCGGCGGTGAGCGCCTGCGGCCCGACTCGGCGTTCGACATGTTCAACTGTGTTCAATCGACAGTGTTCGACTGTGTTGTTCGCAGTGTTCGACTGTGTTGTTCGACAATGCCGAATCGGGTACGGCGATACTTCCGACCCGGACCCGCGAAGTCAAGCGGCTACCACTTGCGGGCGCCCAGGTTCCGGGAGATCGACCGGGCGGCGTCGCGGACCGTGGAGACCAGGTCGAGGCGCGGCTTGCCGTTCTCGTCGCAGACCCGCTCGATCGCGCCGGACACGCCGATCGCGCCGACGGCGATGCCGCGGTCGTCGTGGATGGGCGCGGCGACGGCCGCCTCGCCGTCGATCATCTCCTCGACCTCGGCGCCCCAGCCCAGCTTGCGCACCCGCTCCAGGTCGTCGGTCAGCGCGCGCCGGGTGGTGAGCGTGCGGGCGGTGAACCGCTTGAGGGCCAACTCGTCCAGCAGGGACTCGCCTTGCAGGTCGAACGCGAGCAGCACCTTGCCCAGGGCGCTGGCGTGCGCGGGCAGCAGGGCGCCGACCTCCAGGACCTGGAGGCTGTCGTCGGGCCGGAAGACGTGGTGGACGACCAGCACCTGCCCCTCGTGCAGGGAGCCGATGCGCACGCTTTCGCGGGAGCGGGAGGCCAGGGAGTCGGCCCAGTTGAGCGCGCGGGTGCGCAGTTCGTTGACGTCGAGGTAGCTGTTGCCCAGGTGCAGCAGCGCCGCGCCGAGCCGGTACTTGCCGCCGGAGCGGCTCTGTTCGACGAAACCGACGTGCTGCAGCGTCTGCAGGATGCCGTGCACGGTGCCCTTGGGCAGTTGCAGCGCGTTCGCCAGCTCGACCACGCCGAGCTGGCGGGCGCCCGAGGCCAGCAGGCGCAAGATGGCCGCCGCTCGTTCGACCGACTGGATTCTCCCTGGCACGGCGCTCACTCTAGCGTGTACGTTGTTCGACATTGTCGTACTTGATTCAGTCATATTCCGATCCTCTGAGGAGTCGACATGCGACCGGCCGCTCTCTCATCGGAAGACCGCGCGCGGGCCCTGCGCCTGCTCGGTTCCGGCGATGAACTCGACGTCCTGGTCATCGGCGGCGGCGTGGTCGGCGCGGGCGCCGCGCTCGACGCGGCCACCCGGGGGCTGCGCGTGGGCCTGGTCGAGGCACGGGACTGGGCGTCTGGCACGTCGAGCCGGGCCAGCAAGCTCATCCACGGCGGCCTGCGCTACCTGGAGATGCTGGACTTCGGCCTGGTCCGTGAAGCGCTGCGGGAACGCGGCCTGCTGATGCGGCGGCTCGCCCCGCACCTCGTGCGGCCCGTCCCGTTCCTCTACCCGCTGACCCACCGGGTGTGGGAACGCCCGTACGTCGGCGCCGGAATCCTGCTCTACGACACCATGGGCGCGTCCCGGGAGACGCCGCGGCACCGGCACCTGACCAAGCGGCACGCGCTGCGGGTGGCCCCCGGGCTGTCCCCGGACGTGCTCGTCGGCGCGGTGCAGTACTGGGACGCGCAAGTGGACGACGCGCGGCACACCATGTCTCTTGTCCGTACGGCGGCCTCTTATGGCGCGCTGGTCGCCAACCAGGCCAAAGTCGTGGACTACCTGCGCGACGGTAAGCGGGTCGTGGGCGCGGTTGTCGCGGACCAGGAAACCGGCGAGCGGATCAGCGTGCGGGCCAAGCGCGTCATCAGCGCCACCGGCGTGTGGACAGACGAGACCCAGGCTCTCGCCGACGCGGCGAGCGTGCGGGTGCGCGCGTCCAAGGGCGTCCACCTGCTCGTGCCGCGCGACCGCATCGACGCGCAGACCGGCCTGATCCTGCGCACGGAGAAGAGCGTCCTGTTCGTCATCCCCTGGGAGCGGCACTGGATCGTCGGCACCACCGACACCGACTGGGACCTGGACAAGGAGCACCCCGCCGCGAGCGCGGCCGACGTCGATTACCTGCTCACCCACGTCAACCGCGTCCTGGTCACCCCGCTGACCAAGGACGACATCGACGGCGTCTACGCCGGGCTGCGACCGCTGCTGTCCGGAAAGGACGAGGACACCACCAAGCTCTCCCGTGAGCACATCGTCGGCTCCCCCGTGCCCGGGCTCGTGGTGGTCGCGGGCGGCAAGTACACGACATACCGGGTGATGGCCAAGGACGCGGTGGACGAGGCCGTGCGCGGTCTCGGCTCCGACGAGTGGGACGTCCCGGCGTCGGTGACCGAGGACATCCCACTCGTCGGCGCGGAGGGCTACCACGCGCTGTGGAACGGCCGGGCCGCGCTCGCCCGCGACCACGGCCTGCCCGTCGAGCGGGTCGAGCGGCTGCTGCGCCGCTACGGCTCGCTCGTCGGCGAAGTCCTCGACCTGATCGCCGCCGATCCCGCGCTCGCCCGGCCGCTGCCCAGCGGCGACGCCTACCTGCGCGCCGAGGTCCGCTACGCCGCGACCCACGAGGGCGCCCGCACCGTCACCGACGTGCTGGCCCGCCGGGTCCGGCTGGCCATCGAGTCCGCCGACCGCGGCGCGGAGTCCGCCGAGGCGACCGCCGAGATCCTGGGGGTCGCGCTGGGCTGGGACGACCAGCGCGTCGGCCGGGAGGCGGCCGCGTACCTGCGGCACGTCCAGGCCGAGCGCGACGGCGAGGGCCAGCCGGACGACCTGGGCGCGGTGGCGGCGCTGCGCGCCCAGGGGGCCGGCTGACCGGTTACCGGCCCGTCACCCGGGTGAGCCAGGCGGTGAGGTCGGCGGTCACCTCGTCCCGGTTGGTCTCGTTCAGCAGCTCGTGGCGCGCGCCCGGGTAAGTGCGGTAGGTGACGTCGGTCAGGCCCGCGGCCTGGTAGCGGCGCACCAGCAGGTCGGACAGGGCCAAGCCCCCGTTGAGCGGGTCGCGGTCGCCGACCATGACGTAGACGGGCAGGGTCGGCGCGGCGGCGGGCGGCTCGGCCATCCGGGGCGCGGCCGCGTTGAGTTCGGCCATGCCCGCCTCGTCGAGGGCGAAGCCGCACAGCGGGTCGGCGATGTAGGCGTCCACTTCGGACTCGTCGCGGCTGAGCCAGTCGAAGTCGGTGCGGTTCGGGGCGAAGGCGGCGTTGAAGGCGGCGAAGAGCCCGCCGGAGTCCGGGTCGACGGGGGCGCTCACCAACTGGTCAAGCGCGGTGGCGCCGGACAGGACGACGGCGTCGGCCAGGCCGGGGTACTCGACCAGGCCGTGTTGCAGGGCGAACGAGCCCATGCTGTGCCCGAAGAGGACCAGCGGCAGGCCGGGATGCCGGTCGCGCAGCCGCCGGGCCAGCGCGGCCAGGTCGGCCACGAGCCGGGTCCAGCCGTGCGCGCCGAGGTGGCCGGGGGCGCCCGCCATGCTGCGGCCGTGGCCGCGGTGGTCGTTGGCGTAAACGGCGTAGCCCAGGCCCGCGAGGTGCTCGGCGACGCGGCCGTAGCGGGCGGAGTGCTCGCCCATGCCGTGGGCGATCTGCACGACGCCGCGCGGCTCGCCGCGGCTGGGCCACTCGGCGAGGTGGAGCGGCAGGCCGTCTGCGCTGGTGAACGGGGACATGGGGCGGCTCCCGGGAGACGTGGGGGACGGGAGCCAGTCACCGTAGCGGATTCGGCATAGCCGAACAAGGTTCGACCAGACGGGGCAAGGGCCATCAAAGAATCGCCGGTAACAGCGACTCCGGGTACGCCAAATGGCGGTATCTCACCCTCGTGATTCGACAATCTCGAACGACGTTCTTGTGAACACGGGATTTCGTACTTACAGTGCCCTCCATCACTCCCCTCCCCCGAAGGACTCCCCATGCGATCCAGATCAGCAGCGGCGCTGACCGCGGCGGCGGTGTTCGCGGCGTCGGCCGCCTGCGGCGCCCAGAGCGGCGCGAACGACGGCGACACCGTCAAGGTCGGGGCGATCCTGTCCCTGTCGGGCATCTACTCCACGCTCGGCCCGGCGCAGAAGAACGCCCTGACCATGGGCGTGGAGGCGCTGAACAAGACCGGGTTCACCGTCGGCGGCCGCAAGCGCACCCTGGAGATCAGCTACGCCGACGACCGCTCGGACGCGGCGACCACCGGCGTGACCGCCCTGCGCGAGATGGTCCAGGCCCAGAAGATCCCGGTCATCGCCTACGGGCTCGGCTCGGACACCTACGTCCCCCAGCTCAAGCGCCAGCCGATCCCGATGGTCAACATCCTCGACTCCAGCTACCCCGGCATCCTCGACCTGAGCCAGAACCTGTTCCTCACCCGCGGCGCGTCGCCCACCTACGTGCCCGGCTGCCTGCACTACGCCAAGCGCAACCTGGGCACCAAGAGCATCTCGGTGATCACCGCCAAGGGCGAGCCGTACGCCGAGGGCCTGACGCAGCTGGTGGCGAAGTCGGCGCAGACCGAGGGCGTGGCCATCGCCGCGACCGCCGAGTTCCCGCTCAGCTCCACCGACTACAGCAACGCGATCGGCGCCGCGCTGGCCGCGAAGCCCGACGCGGTCTACCTGTCCAGCGTGACCGCGGTGATCCTGCCGGTGCTCAAGCAGCTTCGGCAGTCCGGCTACACCGGCCCGGTCATCCACAGCAGCGGCGTCAACCCCGACCAGGCCGAGGCGATCCTGGGCGCCCAGTTCGACTCGATCATGAAGGACAACTACGACTGCGCCGGGACGCTGCCGACCACGTCGGCCAACCCCGCGGCCAAGTCCTTCGCCGAGGCGTACCAGGCCCGGTTCAACGAGTACCCGCAGGACCTGACGATGTGGGCGCACGACTTCCCGTTCATCGTGGCTGCGGCCATGACCAAGGCCGACAGCGTCACCGACCCGGAGAAGATCCAGAAGGCGCTGAGCGAGATCACGGTTCCCGAGGGCACGGTCAGCGGCTGGCTGCCCGGCGACGGCGGGCTGCTGTTCACCGGCCGCAACGCGCGCACCGCCTCCGAGGTCACCGCGTGGTGCGCGGGCAAGCGGACGCTGCGCAGCGCGATGGTGTTCGACACCCGTGACGGGGCGGTCGTCGACCCCGTCTTCCCCGAGGACACCTGCGCGTGATCCAGGTACTGGTCAACGGAGTCTTCCTCGGCTGCCTGTTCGCCGTGGTCGCGGTGGGGCTCACCCTGGTGTACGGGGTGATGGAGGTCCCCAACTTCGCGCACGCGGGCGTGATCGTCCTGGCGGCCTACGCGACCTGGTCGGCGAGCGCGGCGGGTCTGCCGTTCGCGCTCGCCGCGCTGGTCGGGATCGCCTGCGGGGCCGCGGTGTCGGTGCTGACCGAGGTCGTCGCCTACCGGTGGATCATCGACAACCCCGCCGCGGCGCCCGCTGTCGCGCTGGGACTGATGCTGATCCTGCAGAACACGGCGCTGCGGCTGTTCGGCGGCGAGGGCCGCTCGATGGACACCCCCTACGACCAGGTGCTGGTGGAGTTCGGCGGGGTCTCGCTGTCCGGGGTGAAGGTGGCCCTGGTCGTGCTGGCGGTGCTGGCGCTGACCGCGCTGCACCTGATCCTGTCCCGGACCTCGCTCGGCCGCGCGATGCGGGCGGTGGCCCAGGACCGCGGCGCGGCGGCGATGCTCGGCATCCCCATGCGCAGGCAGTACACGCTGGCGTTCCTCATCGCCGGGCTGCTCGCCGGGATCGCCGCGGTCGCCTACGCGCCCACGTTCCAGGTCTCGCCGTACATGGCCGACGAGGTGCTGCTCAGCGCGTTCGTGGTGGTCGTGGTCGGCGGGCTGGGCAGCGTGTGGGGCGCGGTGGCGGGCGGGCTCGTGCTCGGCGTCGTGGAGGGGCTGGGCTCGGCGTACCTGAGTTCGGCCTACCAGAGCGCGTTCGGGTTCCTGCTGCTCGTGCTCATCCTGGTGCTCAAGCCCGGCGGGCTGCGCGGCGCCACTGGTCGAAGGGTGGCCTGACATGCGTAAGCACGCCTCCGCGCTGGGCAGTTCGGCACTGTTGAGCGTCCTCGCGTACCTGGCGCTGACCGGACTCCAGGGCGACCAGGGGCAGGTCGCGCTGCTGGTCGTCGTGTGGACGATCGCCCTGACCGGCCTCAACGTCATCCTCGGCCTGGGCGGCTACCCGAGCATGGCGCACGCCGCGTTCTTCGGCGGCGGCGCCTACCTCTCGGCGATCCTGCTGGAGAAGGGGCTGTCGATGACGGTCGCCGCGGTCGTCTCGGTGGCCGCGATCATGCTCGTCGGGTTCCTGGTCGCGCTGGTGTTCAGCCGGACCCGGGGGCAGTACTTCGCGATCGGCACGATGTTCTTCACCGCCGTGGCGTTCCTGGTGTTCACCAACGCCGCGGAGTTCACCGGCGGGCCGACCGGGCGGCCGGTCGACCTGGGCTACTCGCTGGACGCGACGGTCGTGCTGCTGGCCGTGTCCGTCGGCGCCGGGCTGGCCGTGTTCCACCTGATCTCGGTTAGCCGCTTCGGGGACCGGCTGCGCGCCATCCGCGAGGACGAGGACCTGGCGCAGCATCTGGGCGTGCCGACCGCGCGGGTGAAGCTGCTCGCGGTGGTCGTCTCGGCCGGGTTCGCCGCCTGGGCGGGAGTCCTTTTCGGACAGTACAACGGGGTGATCGCGCCGTCGCAGTTCACCTTCGTGCAGAGCTTCCTGATGTTCGTGGCGCTCGGGCTCGGCGGGGCGGGACGGCTGCTGGCCCCGGTGGTCGGCGCGCTCGTCGTCATCGGGCTCACCCAGCTGCTGAACCTCGGCCCCGGAGTCAGCCAGATCGTGCTGGGCGTGCTGTTCATCGCGGTCACCCTGCTGGCGCCCAACGGAATCCTGGGCGGAATCACCGCGCTGACGCGGAAAGTCCGCCGGAAGGAGGCGGTCGCGTGAGCGCGCTGCTGACAGTCGACCGGGTCGTGAAGCGGTTCGGCGGAGTCGCCGCCGTGGACGGCGTGTCGTTCACCCTCGACGCGGGCAGCGTCCTCGGGCTGATCGGCCCCAACGGCTCGGGAAAGACGACCCTGCTCGGCGTCCTCGCCGGAACCCACGAGCCCACCTCGGGCACGGTCACCCTGGACGGGAAAGTCGCCTCCGGCAAGGGCGCGCACCGCGCCGTCCACGCCGGGATCGCCCGCACGTTCCAGACGACCCGCCTGTTCGGCTCGTGGACGCTGCGCGAGGGCCTGCGCCTCGCGCACGGCGAGCGGCGGGGGCGGCAGGCGTGGTCCGACGACCGGCTCGCCGACCTGCTCGGCCTCGACGGGCTGCTCGACCAGCCGTGCGCGTCGCTCACCAGCGCCGCCCAGCGGCTGGCCATGATCGCCCTCGCGCTGGCCACCGGGCCCAGGGTGCTGCTGCTCGACGAGCCCGCCGTCGGCATGGACACCGCGGAGGCCGCCGCTCTCGCCGACGCGGTGCGCCGGGCGGCCGACGAGCTGGACGTCGCGGTGGTCGTGGTCGACCACAACATGCAGTTCCTGATGCCGCTGGCCGACACCGTGCTGGTCATGGCGGCGGGCGCGGTGCTGGCCGAGGGCACACCGGAGCAGATCCGCGCCGACGAGGCGGTCATCGCCTCCTACCTGGGAGAGGCCTGACGATGCTCACTGTCGACAACCTCACCGTCGCGTTCGGCCCCACTGTGGCCGTCCGCGGCGTGAGCCTGCACGCCGAGGCGGGCGCCGTCACCGGCGTCCTCGGCGCGAACGGCGCAGGCAAGACCAGCACGCTGCTGGGCATCCACAACCAGGCCCCGCGCCGCGGCGGGCGGATCACCCTCGCCGGGGTGGACGTCACCGGGCACGACACCGGGGCGCTGGTGGCAGCGGGCATCGCCCTGTGCCCGCAGAACCGCAGGCTGTTCCCGAACATGTCGATCGAGGACAACCTGCTGCTCGGCGCCTACGGCCACCCGCGCAAGGTGCGGCGGGCCCGGCTCGCGCGGGCCTACGACCGGTTCGGCTGGCTGCGGGACCGGGGCGCGGAGGCGGCGGGCAGGCTCAGCGGCGGGCAGCAGCAGGCCGTCGCGATCGCCCGGGCGCTGATGTCGGAGCCCAAGCTGGTCCTGCTCGACGAGCCGTCCAGCGGCCTGTCCCCGGTGGCCGTGGACGAGGTGGCCGCAATCCTCGCCGACATCGCCCACGACGGCACGGCCGTGGTGCTGGTCGAGCAGAACGTGCGGCTCGTGCGCCACCTCTGCGACACCGCCTACGTCCTCGCGCACGGCAAGGTCGCGGCCTCCGGCCCGGTCACCGCGCTCCTGCGCGACAGCGCGGTCTCGGACGCTTATCTCGGAACCGTCCACTAAGGAATTGCCCCCTACAAAGGAGCAGCTGTGCGAAAATCCCGAATCAAGGCGTCGCTGGCCGTCATCCCCGCCGCGCTCGCGCTCACCGCGGCCGCGGTCATCCCCACCACCACCGCCGCGAACGCCGCGCCGCTCGCGCCGACCTACCAGCGCGGGCCGGAGCCCACGTGGGACAGCGTGCGCGCCGCGCGCGGCCCGTTCGCCTACGCGACCCACACCGTCTCCGACTTCGCCGCCTGGGGGTTCGGCGGCGGCACGGTCTACTACCCCACCGACACCAGCCAGGGCACCTTCGGCGCGGTCGCCATCTCCCCCGGATACGTCTCCACCCAGCAGCACGTCGCCTGGCTGGGGCCACGCCTGGCCTCGCAGGGCTTCGTCGTCATCACCATCACCACGAACTCCAGGTACGACCAGCCCGCCGCCCGCGGCAGGCAGATCCTCGCCGCGCTCGATTACCTCACCACCCGCTCACCGCGGTCGGTGCGCGGCAAGATCGACCCGAAGCGGCTCGCGGTCATGGGCCACTCCATGGGCGGCGGCGGCGCGCTGGCCGCGGCGGCGACGCGGACCAGCGTCAAGGCCGCGGTCCCGCTCGCCCCGTACCACACGGACAAGACCTGGCCGGAGATCACCGCGCCCACGATGATCATCGGCGGGTCCCGGGACACCGTCACCCAGGTCGGACAGCACGCCGAGCGGTTCTACACCAGCATGACCAACGCCAGGGAACGCGCCTACGCCGAGGTCAGCGCGGCCACCCACGGCACGTTCACCGTCGAGAACCCCATGATCGGCGGGCTCAGCGTCGCCTGGCTGAAGCGGTTCGTCGACGACGACACCCGCTACGACAGGCTGCTCTGCCCGGCCCCGGTGAACACCGAACTGGCCGAGTACCGCGACACCTGCGCGCACTCCTGACCGCCCCGGCACGGTGGGACCGCCGCCCGCGGCGGTCCCACCGTGCCAGCGTCCCACCTGGGCATCGGCTACATTGGCGGCACGTTGTCCGCGCGCTGGCAAAGGTGGTGGCGGCAAGTTGGCCGGTGGGCCGCCAGTCGAGCTGACCAGCTACCTCGGTCGTGACCGGGAGGACGCCCGGGTCCGCGACCTGCTCACCACGGCCCGGCTGGTCACGCTGACCGGGCCGGGCGGCGTCGGCAAGACCCGGCTGGCCACCACGGTCGCCCGCGAGGTCGCCGCCACCTATCCCGACGGCGTGGTGTTCGTCGGCCTCGCCGAACTGCGCAACCCCGCCCTGCTGGGCACGCTGGTCGCCGACCGCCTCGGCCTGCGGGACCAGTCCGGGGCACCCGCCGAGCAAGCCGTGCTCGACCACCTGCGCGACCGCCGGGCCCTGCTGGTGCTGGACAACTGCGAGCACCTGGTGGACAGCTGCGTCCACTTCGTCCAGGCCGTGCTCACCGGCTGCCCCGGTGTGACGGTGCTGGCCACCAGCAGGCAGTCGCTCACCATCAACGGCGAGCAGATAGTGCGCGTGCCGCCACTGCCGGTGCCCCGCGACGGCGAGATCCCCGCCGACCTGATGTCGTTCGACGGCGTGCGGCTGTTCGTGGACCGGGCGTCGATGGTCGACCCGGCTTTCCAGGTGACCGACGACAACCGCGCCGACATCGCCCGCCTGTGCGAACGGCTCGACGGGCTGCCGCTGGCGATCGAACTCGCCGCGGCCCGCGTCCAGTCGCTGTCCCCCCGCCAGATCCTCGACCGGCTCACCGCGCACCTGTCGCTGCTGACCTCCCGCGACCGCACCGCGCCAGCGCGGCAGCGGGCCCTGCTGGCCACGATCGAGTGGAGCCACGACCTGTGCACCGCCGACGAGCGGACCCTGTGGGCGCGGGCGTCGGTGTTCGCCGGGTCGTTCGACCTCGACGCGGCCGAACGCGTGTGCGGCGACTTCGGCCTCGACCGCGACGGCGTGCTCGACCTCCTCGACGGCCTGCTCGACAAATCGGTGCTGCTGCGCGAAGCCCACAACAGCGTCACCCGGTACCGGATGCTGGAGACGCTGCGCGAGTACGGCCAGGAGCGCCTTGAGGAAGCGGGCGACCTCGCCAGAGTCCGCCGCCTGCACCGCGACTGGTTCGACCGCCTCACCGAACAGGCCGACGCCGACTGGACCAGCCCCCGCCAACTCACCTGGCTGGACCGGCTCCGCCACGACCACGGGAACCTGCGCGCCGCCCTGGGCTGGTCGGTGTCCGTGCCCGGCGAGGAAACCGTCGCCCTGCGCATGATGACCAGAATCGACGAGTACTGGACGCTGCGCGGCTTCAACAGCGAGGCCCGCCTCTGGCTCGACCGCGCCCTGTCCACCACCGCCGACGACGACCCCAACCGCCCCCTCGCCCTGAGCGTCAGCGCCCTCTTCGCGTTGTGGCAGTACGACTTCGACGCGGCCAACGCCAGACTCGCCCAAGCGGCCAGACTCCCCCGCGACCAGCCCACCAAGAACCACATCGCCTACGTCCGCTGCTTCCGGGACCTGCTGCGCGGCCGATTCGCCCAGGCGGCCCCCCTCGCCGCGGCCACCGCCGCCGCCTTCCGCGCGGAAGGCGACCTCCGCCGCGAACTGCACCCCCTGTTCATCCACGCCATGGCCGCCCCAGCCACCGGCGACCTCCCCGCGGCCCAAGCCTCGATCACCCGGATGCTCACCCTGGCCACCACCAGCGGCGACACCTACTACCAAGCCATGGCCCACTACGGCCAAGCCTGCCTGGAAGCCATCTACGGCGACCCCGCCAAAGCCGTCACCGCCGCCAGGGAAGGCATCCGCGGCGAACTCACCCTGAACAGCCCCTTCAGCCGCGCCCACCACCTGGAAACCCTCGCCTGGGCCACCGCCCGCCAGGGCCGCCACACCCGAGCCGCCACCCTCTTCGGCGCGGCCGCCGCCATGTGGTCCGCCGTCGGCAGCTCCCCGGAAGCGGCGAAATCCCTTGCCGGACCGCACTTCCAGTACCTGGAACTGGCCAAAACCGCCCTGGGCGAAGAAGCATTCGACGCGGCCTACGAAACAGGCCGAACCCTCCCAGAAGACGACGTGACCCACTACGCCCTCACCGACGACACCGCAGGCGAATAGCCCCGGACCGTTTCCGACGCCTGCCACAGCGGCCTAGGGGGCCAGTCGCGCCGCCCGCTACACTGATCCCCGAGGGGGCCGTTAGCTCAATCGGTAGAGCTGCTGACTTTTAATCAGTAGGTTCCGGGTTCGAGCCCCGGGCGGCCCACGGCCTCGGGCGGCATGTGCTCGCGGAGAGCGCGAGCCATGTCGGCCGTCATTGCTTCTGGGGGACGACCCCCAGACCCCCGAGGTTCGGGCGCTGGCGCGCCCGAACGGTCCCCGGCTTGGCACCACCGTGGTCGCCATTCCCCGGATCTCCTGGTGGCACCGTCGTGGTCACCACGCCCTCAAACCCCAGACCCCAGACCCCCGAGGTTCAGGCGCTGGCGCGCCCGAACGGGTTCGCGGTCTGGTGCCACTGTGGTGACCTTGCGAGGGCACGTGCAGGCGTGCCGCGGGTCACATTCAGGTCTGTCACATCTTGGCGGGCTGGTCAGTCAGACAGGTGTACCCAGCAGTTACGGCAAGGAGTGCACCAATGGATGCTCGTCTGAACCTCTTCGGCAACCCGGTCGTGGCCAAGTTCCTCAAGCACATCGTCTCGGCGGGCAAGGTGGTCTCGGGATCGGGGCTGCCCGCGGCGACGCAGGAACTGGTGAAGATCCGGGCCAGTCAGATCAACGGGTGCGGGTTCTGCACCGACATGCACACCAAGGAGGCCGCGCACGCGGGGGAGACCGCGGTGCGGCTCAACCTGGTCGCGGCGTGGCGGGAGGCGACGGTGTTCACCGAGGCCGAGCGCGCCGCCCTGGAGTTGACCGAGCAGGGCACGCGCATCGCGGACGCGGCCGGTGGTGTCACCGATGCGGCGTGGGCGAACGCGGCCAAGCACTACGACGAGGAGCAGCTGGGCGCCCTGGTGTCGCTCATCGCCCTCATCAACGCGTTCAACCGGGCGAACGTCATCGTGGGGCAGCCCGCGGGCGACTACCGGGTCGGCCAGTTCGCCTGACCGGCAGCCGCTGACACGGCCCCTGGGCGGGCCCACCCGGGCTCGCCCAGGGGTGTCATGGCCAGCCGTGCAGGCCGAATCGCTCGCCGCGCCGGAACTGCTCGACGCCCGCCCGGGTATAGGGCACCGTGTCGGCGGGGAGTCGGTCGACGGGGAACCACTCGATGCGCGAGCACTTGTGCGGCTCGGCGTTGCCGGGCTCGCCGCGCCACTGGCGGGCGTGGAAGAAGAAGCCGACCCTGGCTTCGCCTTCGGGGTTGCGGCAGTGGACCGACGTGGCCATGTCGAGGTCGCCGCGGTCGAGGTCGATGGCGACTTCCTCGCGGGCCTCGCGGATGACCGCGGCCACCACGTCTTCGCCTTCTTCCAGCTTGCCGGACGGCAGGTTCCACTGGCCGTCGGCGTAGCCGGTGTTGTGGCGCCGGGCGAGCAGGACATGCCCGTCGCGGACCAACAGCAGCAGGACGTCGACAAAGCTGGTGTAGGGCACGCGCGCGGCTTGCTGTGGCTGTTGGCGCTCGGTCACAGCAGGAAGCGGTGCAGTGCGGTGTCCGGTTCCACGGCCTGGCAGCGCATGGGGCTGGCCTCCATGCGCTTCAGCAGGGCGTCGAGGGCTTCCGGCTCGCCCAGTTCGATGCCGCAGAGGGCGGGGCCGGTTTCACGGTTGTTGCGTTTGACGTACTCGAACAGGACGATGTCGTCGTCCGGGCCGAGGACTTCGTCCAGGAAACGGCGCAGCGCTCCGGGTTCCTGCGGGAAGTCCACCAGGAAGTAGTGGCGCAGTCCTCTGTGGACCATCGAGCGCTCGATGACCTCGGAGTAGCGGCTGACGTCGTTGTTCCCGCCGGACAGCAGGCAGACGACGGTGGCGCCCTGGTCGAGTGCCAGGTGGTCCAGCGCCGCCGTGGCGAGCGCGCCCGCGGGCTCGGCGATGATCCCGTCGATTTGGTACAGGTCGAGCATTTCGGTGCAGACCCGGCCCTCTGCGACAGTCGTGAGGGTGGCGTTGCTGTCCCGGACCAGTGGGAAAGTCTTGTCGCCGACCCTGCGGACGGCGGCGCCTTCGACAAAGGTGTCGACCCGGCTCAGGGACACCGGCTCGTTGGCCGCCAGCGCCGCGGCCATGCTCGCGGCCCCGGCGGGTTCGACGCCGATCACGCGCACCGCGGGGTGCTTGGCCGCGAACCAGCTCGCCACCCCCGCGAGCAGGCCGCCGCCGCCCACCGGGACCACGACCACATCGGGGGCGCGGCGCAGCTGCTCCACGATCTCCACCGCGATGGTGCCCTGCCCGGCGATGGTGCGCGGGTCGTCGAAGGCCGACACCAGGGTCGCGCCGGTCCGCCCGGAGTCCTCGATCGCCGCCGCGGCGGCGTCGTCGTAGGTGTCGCCGGTCACGACGAGGTCGATCGCGGCGCCGCCGAGGGCGGTGATGCGGTCGCGTTTCTGCCGGGGGGTGGTGCCGGGCACGTAGACCCGGCCGCGGATGCCCAGCCGCGCGCAGGCGTAGGCGAAGCCCTGGCCGTGGTTTCCCGCGCTGGCGCACACCGCGCCCGCCGCGCGGGCGTCGGCGTCGAGCTGCGCGAGCACGTTGTAGGCGCCGCGGATCTTGTACGACCGGCCCACCTGCAGGTCTTCCCGCTTGAGCCAGATCTCCGCGCCGGTCCGTTCCGACAGCCGGAGATTGTGGTCGAGCGGGGTGGTGCGCGCGACGTCGAAGATCCGAAACGACGCCGCGGCCACGTCAGCCAGGAGCGACATAAGCGAAGACAATCCATTCTCTCGTCAGAAGTCTATACCGGACACTAACGGCACCGCGGTTTCGGCGAAGCCGAAGGACGGCAACGGATCTTCCGAAAGCGCGGCGGCTCACCCGATAGTGGGCGCGCCGGGATCTTCACTGGGGTGTGCGGCGGGGTTGGGCCGGTGTTCATCCGGCCGGGTGAGGTTCGGGCATGGTCGACCTCTCGCGCCGCCGAATCCTCGGGATTTCCGGGGCCGCCGCCGCTTCCCTGTTGCCGCCGTCGGTGCACGCGGCGATGGCCGAGCCGATGCGCCGGGGTGGGCTCGACGCGGTCGAGCACGTGGTCGTGCTGACGCAGGAGAACCGGTCGTTCGACCACTACTTCGGGGCGCTGCGCGGGGTCCGCGGGTTCGGGGACCGGCATCCGCTGCGGCTGCCATCGGGTGGTTCGGTGTTCGAGCAGCCGAACCCGGCGGGCGGGGTCGTGCTGCCGTTCTCGGTGTCCGGGTCGACCAACCCGAACCGGAACTACCTGTGGACGGGCACCACGGCTTCGAGGCGGACGGCGCGCGGGCGGTGACCAACGCCGCGTACTCCTACAGCCACCCGGGTTACTCGTGGACGACGTACCCGGAGCGGGTTGAGGCGGCGGGGGTGTCGTGGCAGATCTACCAGGAGTGGGACAGCTTTACCGACAACGCGGTGGAGTACTTCGCGCCGTTCAAGGCGATCGGGCGCAAGATCCTGACCGCGGTCGAGGGCGGATTCCGCACCACGGAAGAGTTCTACGACTCGCTGCACGCCCGGTCCGCCGACGAGCGCGCGCGGGCGCTGCGGCGGTTCGACGCCGGGGTCGCCGCGCTGACGCCAGCCGAGCGGCGCCTGTTCCAGCGGGGCGCGTACCGCAGCGAGCCGGGCACGCTGGTGCGCAGGCTGCGGGCGGACATCGCGGCGCGGCGGCTGCCGAGGGTGAGCTGGCTGGTGCCGACGGCAGCGGACTCCGAACACCCGGGCGCGTCGACCCCGGTGGGCAGCGCCAACCTGGTCTACGACGTGCTCGACGCCATCGCCGCCGATCCGCTGACCTGGTCGAAGACGGTGCTGCTGATCACCTTCGACGAGAACGACGGCTTCTTCGACCACGTGCCGCCGCCGGTCCCGCCGCGGGACGACGCCGAAGAGCACTTCGACGGGCAGCCGCTCGGCCTGGGGCCGCGGGTGCCGATGACGATCGTGTCGCCGTGGACGGTCGGCGGGCACGTCGACCCGACGGTGTACGACCACACGTCCGTGCTGCGGCTGCTGGAGCGCTGGACCGGGGTCCGGGAGACCAACATCAGCGCGTGGCGGCGCACGGTCGCCGGGGATCTCACCGGCGCGTTCGACCTCACCCGGCCGGGCAGACCGCCGCGGCTGACGCGGCCGGGACCCGTGCCCGCGCCGATCGCCCGGTGGCACCCGACGCCGCCGGACGAGCAGCGAGCGCCGACCGTGGAGCCGGGGACCCGGCCCGCGCGGCCGGTGCCGTACCGGACGACCGTGTCCGGCGTGCTCCGGCCGCACGGCACGCTCGACCTGACGCTGACCAACACCGGCCGCGCGTCGGCGCACTTCGCGATCTACCCGTACGCGGGCGAACGCCCCGAACCGGCCCACCGGGACGTCTCCGGCAGCCACACCGAGCCGCTGACGCTCGCGGGCGCCGCCTACCGGGTGGCCGTCCAGGGCCCCAACGGGTCTTGGTGGGAGTTCGGCGGCGCCCGCGACGGCGGGCGTCGAGGTCGCCGCCCGGCTGCTGCCCCTGCGCGGCGCGGTGGAGCTGGTGATCGCCAACTCGGGGCAGGCGGTCACCCTGCGGCTCGCCGACGAGCGGTCGACCCGGATGGTGCGGGTCGGGGCGGGGCGCACCGTCCGCGTCGACTGGCCGGTGCGCCACGGCCGCTACGACGTGCGGGTCACCGCCGCCGCCGATCCCGCGTTCCTCCGCACGCTCACCAGCCACCTCTGACCGGGCCTACCGGCGGTCCAGCCTGCCGGGGAGCGAGGTGAGCTTGAACGTCTTCCAGAAGTAGGCGTCCGCGGCGTGCTGGTCGCCGGGGAAGTTGATGGCCTCAACGATCCGCCGGTTGCGGATGCGGAACGCCAGCGCCCAGGTGATGTCCAGGCCCTCGGGCTTGGTGCTCCAGCCGCGGTGCATGTCGACCACCCAGTCGCCCTGCGCGGCCAGGAAGATGCCCTCGGCGCGGAACCCGGCCTGGCCGAGCGCGCGGAAGAACGCGAGCACTTCCTCGACGCCGACCTTGGTGCCCGCGAGCGGGTGGTGGCCGGGGATGGTCCAGCGGATGTCCTGGGCGAAGAACCGGCGCAGCTTGTTGAGGTTGCCCTCGGCGTAGACCGCGTAGTACTCGTTGATCAGGCGGATGTTCGGGTGCTCCGTGCTCGTCTCTGCGGCCTGTGCCGTGCTGCCGCCGAGCAGCGTCGCCGCCGCCACCCCCGCCGCGGTCACGCCCAGGCCCCGCAGCACGTCGGCGCGGGAAACGCCTGCCTGGTCTTCTGAGGTCATGCTCACTCCTGAAGGGTCACGATCGAGAGGCGGATTTCGCCGCGACACCGAACGTAGGGTCGCCGAACGTGACAGGTCCAATACCTGGCGGGATTACCGATGCGAATAGCTGTCCGACAGCAGCCACAGCACGCAGGCAGGTGGCAGTCGCAGCGCGGCCGAGGCGGGGCGGCCGTGGTGGCCGACTTCCTCCGCTGTCACCGCGCCGAGGTTGCCCACGCCTGAGCCACCGTACGCCGCGGCGTCGGTGTTGAGGACCTCGCGCCAGACACCAGCGGCGGGCAATCCGACCCGGTAGTCGTCGCGGGGGGTGGCGGTGAGGTTCGCGACGCAGGCGAGGACCGAGCCGTCGTCGCCGTGCCGCAGGAACACCAGGACGCCACCGCGGTCGTCACTGTGGGCGTCGACCCAGGAGAAGCCGTCCGGGGTGGTGTCCAGGGTGTGCAGGGCCGGGATCGACCGGTATCGGGCGTTCAGGTCGGCGACGAGGCGGTGGACGCCCGCGTGCAGCGGCTCGTCGAGCAGGCCCCAGTCGAGGCCGAGCTCCGACCACTCGGCGCGCTGCCCGAACTCCGACCCCATGAACAGCAACTGCTTCCCGGGGTGCGCCCACATGAAAGCCAGCAGCGAGCGCAGGTTCGCGGCCTTGTTCCAGTCGTCGCCGGGCATCCGCCGCCACAGCGAGCCCTTGCCGTGCACCACTTCGTCGTGGGACAGCGGCAGCAGGTAGTTCTCGCTCCAGGCGTAGCTGAACGAGAACGTGAGGTCCGGCAGGCTCCGCTGCTCGGGGGCGCGGCCGAAGTAGCCGAGCGTGTCGTGCATCCAGCCCATGTTCCACTTGAGACCGAAGCCAAGCCCGCCGGTGTCGGTGCGGGCGGTGACGCCGGGCCAGGTGGTGGATTCCTCGGCGATCAGCATGATCCCCGGGTGGTGCTTGTAGACGGTCGCGTTCAGCTCTTGTAGGAACCGGACGGCTTCCAGGTTCTCGCGTCCACCGTGGACGTTCGGCGTCCAGTGCTCGCGCGAGTAGTCCAGGTACAGCATCGAGGCCACCGCGTCGACCCGCAGCCCGTCGACGTGGAACTCCTCGATCCAGAACAACGCGTTGGCCACCAGGAAGTTGCGCACCTCCGGCCTGCCGTAGTCGAAGATCAGCGTGCCCCAGTCCGGGTGCTCGCCGCGGCGGGGGTCCGGGTGCTCGTAGAGCGCGGCGCCGTCGAAGCGGGCCAGCGCCCACGCGTCCCGGGGGAAGTGCGCGGGCACCCAGTCGACCAGCACGCCGATGCCGTGCTGGTGCAGCACGTCCACGAGGTGCCGGAAGTCGTCCGGGGAGCCGAAGCGGGCCGTGGGCGCGTAGTACGACGACACCTGGTAGCCCCAGGAGCCGCCGTACGGGTGCTCGGCCACCGGCAGCAGCTCCACGTGCGTGAAGCCCTGCGCCGTGACGTACTCGGCCAGTTCCCCCGCCAGTTCGCGGTATCCCAGGCCGGGCCGCCACGATCCCAAGTGGACCTCGTAGACGCTCACCGGCGCGCGGGACCAGTCGGTGGCTTCCCTGGCCGCCAGCCACTCCGCGTCCTGCCACCGGTGTTCGGTGGCGTGCACGACCGAGCGCGGCACCTCGGCGGCGAACGCCAGCGGATCGGCCTTCTCCCGCCACACCCCGTCTTCGCCGAGCACCCGGAACCGGTACCGCACGCCTGCGCCGATGCCGGGCGCGAACAGCTCCCAGACGCCCGCGTCGAGCCGCCGCATGGGCAGGCCCAGCACCTCGACGGCCAGCGCGTTCGGCGCCCACACGGCGAACGCGGTGCCGGACACGCCGCCGACCTGGCGCGGGTGCGCGCCCAGCACGTCCCACAGCCGCTCGTGCCTGCCCTCGCTGATCAGGTGCAGGTCCAGTTCGCCGATCGTGGGCAGCCAGCGGTACGGGTCGTCCATCACGTCGACCCGGCCGGGATAGGCGACCTCGAACCGGTAATCGGTCAGCGGCATGGGGATCACGCCGGAGAACAGGCCGTCCGGGTGCAGCACGCCGAGGGCGAACCGCTCGCCGGAGTCGGCGAGGACGGTCACCGACTCCGCGCCGCGCCACAGCGCGCGGACCACCGCGCCGCTGGGGCGCGGGTGGCTGCCCAGCACCCGGTGCGGATTGGTGTGCGTGCCCGCGACCAGCGCCTCGACCTGCTCGCGGTCCGGCGCTCCACTATCCACAAGGGACAGTTCGGCGGTCATCGGACGACCTCCTGGCCCACCAGCCGCCGCACCGCGCGCAGCGGGATGTCCACCCAGTCGGGCCGGTTCCTGGTCTCGTACACCGCCTCGTAGACGGCCTTGTCCAGCTCGAACGCGGTCAGCAAAGCCTGGCGCGCCGCCGGGTCGGCCCCGGCGGCCTCGGCGTACCCGGCCAGGAACGCGTCGCGGTTGTGCCGGGTCCACTCGTCGGCGAGGCGCCGCAGCTGCGCCGCCGAGCCGGTGAACAGCCGGAGTTGGTGCTGCGCGGCGTAATCGAACGAGCGCAGCATCCCCGCGACGTCGCGCAGCGGCGACTGCGGCGCGATCCGCTCGGCGATCGGCGCGGCAGGCTCGCCCTCGAAGTCGATGACCAGCCAGGTCGCCGGGGTGCGCAGCACCTGCCCCAGGTGCAGGTCGCCGTGCACCCGCTGCACCGGCACGCCCGCGGGCAGGTCGGCGACGGCGAGGAACGCCGCGCGCAGCGGATCGGCGTAGGGCGCCAGGTCCGGCACCACGGACAGCGCGAAGTCCAGCCGCCGCAGCAGGTCCTGGCTCAGTCGGGCCAGTTCGCCGACGCCCAGCGTCGACGAGCCCAGCTCCCGCGCCAGGTCCGCGTGCACGGCGGCCACCGCGCTGCCCAGCCGCCGTGCCTCGGCGGCGAAGTCGGCGCCCGCCGCGGCGGGCGCGTCCGGCGCGGCGAACAGGTCGCGCAGGCTGGCCAGGGCCATGGCCCAGCCCTCGGTCGCGTTCGCGGCGAAGGACTGGAGCATCCCGAACGTCGCCGGTTCGCCCGCGAGTTCGCCCTCGATCGCGCCCAGCAGGGTCGCGATGTGCCGGGACCGGGCCCGGCGCAGCGCGCGGTGCGCGGCCAGGTCCGGGTTCACCCCCTCGGTCGCGCGCCGGAACAGCTTGAGCAGGTACCGGTCGCCGAACCGGACCGAGGTGTTGGACTGCTCCGCGCCCAGCGGCCTGCCCACCAGCCCGCGGCGGCTCGCGCCGGCGAACCCGGTGCTCAGCTCGGGTACGAAGTGGACATTCCCGCGCTGCGCGCTCTTGCCGATCAGGAGCAGCAGCAGGGCGTTCAGCTCGGGGTCGCCGGTGGCGTCGTAGAGCACGCAGCCGTCGAAGCCTGCGATCACCGCGCCCGCCAAGCTGTCCGGCAGGGTGGCGCGGAGACCGAGCGGCACCAGGTACCGCTCGGTCTCCGCGCCGTCGGCGAAGTGGACCGTGACCACGGCGAGCAGGCCGAGCGGGCCGCCGGAGGCCCGCTCGTCGGCCAGCTCGGTCGCCTGGATGAGCTCCACGGCGCTGACCGGACGCCCCTTGGCGCCGAACCAGCGCTGCCAGGGCAACCACACCGCCAGCGCGCGCTCCAGTCGGGGCCGCAGGTCCTCGGGCAGGGTGATCACATCGGGCTGGTCGATCGCGCTCATCAGGCGCCTCCCATCCGGTAGATGGCGAACCAGTAGAAACCGTGTCCCGGCAGGGTGAGCGGGTACGGGGTGGCCTCGACGGGCGCGAACACCACGCCCCCGGTCAGCTCGACCGGCAGGCTGCCCGCGTAGTCGGCCAGGTCGAGCGACACCTGTTGCGGGAAGCGGGAGAGGTTGTTGACACACAGCACAATATCTTCACTGCCGTCGCTACGATCAACATTGCGGTGTGTGCGCAGGTAAGCGAGCACACTGGGGTTGGCGCACGGCAGTTCGGTGAAGGCGCCCAAGCCGAACGCCGGGTGCTCGCGCCGCACGGACAGCATGTGCCGGGTCCAGTGCAGCAGCGACGACGTGGCGCTGCGCTGCGCCTCCACGTTGATGCCCTGGTGGCCGAACACCGGGTCGGCGATCACCGGCAGGTACAGCCGACCCGGGTCGGACGTGGAGAATCCGGCGTTGCGGTCAGGAGACCACTGCATGGGGGTGCGCACGCCGTCGCGGTCGCCGAGCCAGATGTTGTCGCCCATGCCGATCTCGTCGCCGTAGTACAGCACCGGCGAGCCGGGCAGCGACAGCAGCAGGGCGGTGAACAGCTCCTGTTGGTTGCGGTCGTTCTCCAGCAGCGGAGCCAACCGGCGGCGGATGCCGATGTTCGCCTTCATCCGCGCGTCTTTGGCGTATTCGGCGTACATGTAGTCGCGTTCTTCGTCGGTGACCATTTCCAGCGTCAGCTCGTCGTGGTTGCGCAGGAAGATCCCCCACTGCGCACCGGAGGGGATTTCCGGGGTCTGCGCGAGGATTTCGGAGATCGGCAGGCGGCTTTCCCTGCGCACGGCCATGAAGATCCTGGGCATCAGCGGGAAGTGGAACGCCATGTGGCACTCGTCGCCGCCGACGGACGGGTCGCCGAAGTACGCGACCACGTCCGCGGGCCACTGGTTGGCCTCGGCCAGCAGCACCCGGCCCGGGTACTCGTCGTCCACGACCTTGCGGCACAGCTTGAGGAAGTCGTGCGTCCTGGGCAGGTTCTCGCCGTTGGTGCCGTCCTCCTCGAACAGGTACGGCACCGCGTCCAGCCGGAACCCGTCCACCCCGAGGTCGAGCCAGAACCGCAGCACGTCGAGCATCGCCTCCTGCACCGCCGGGTTCTCGTAGTTGAGGTCCGGCTGGTGGGAGAAGAAGCGGTGCCAGTAGAACTGCTGCCGCACCGGGTCGTAGGTCCAGTTCGACGTCTCGGTGTCGATGAAGATGATCCGCGCGTCCGGGTAGCGCTGGTCGTCGTCGTTCCACACGTAGAAATCGCCGTACGGGCCGTCGGGATCGGTCCGCGACGCCTGGAACCACGGGTGGGCGTCGGAGGTGTGGTTCATGACCAGGTCGGTGATGACCCGGATGCCGCGGCTGTGCGCCTCGTCCAGGAAGTGCACGAAGTCCTCGACGGTGCCGAACTCCGGGAGCACCGCGCGGAAGTCGGCGATGTCGTACCCGCCGTCGCGCAGCGGCGAGGCGTAGAACGGCGGCAGCCACAGGCAGTCCACGCCGAGCCACTGCAAGTAGTCCAGCTTGTCGGCCAGGCCGCGCAGATCCCCCGTGCCGTCGCCGTTTCCGTCGTTGAACGCGCGGACCAGCACCTCGTAGAACACCGCGCGCTTGTACCACTCGCCGTCCACTGGAAGCGGTCGCGCAGACCTGCTGCTCATTGTTCCCCCACTGATTGTTCCCCCACTGACTGTTCTCCCACCGCGACGATGTGCGCGACAGCGCGGCGCGGATCGAGCTTGACGTAGTTGGCCGCGCCCCAGTCGAAGATGTCGCCGGAAACCGCGTCCAGCGCGGTGAACCGGGCGTCCTCGGGCAGGCCGAGCGCGGCGAGGTCCAAGGTGACCGTGCCGTCCTGCGGCTGGTCGGGGTCGAGGGTGACGACGCAGACGACCGAGTGGCCGGTGGCCGGGTCGGTCTTCGAGTAGGCGATCAGGGCGTCGTTGTCGACCTCGTGGAAGCGCAGGGTGCGCAACTGCCGCAGGGCCGGGTGTTCCCGCCGGATCTCGTTGAGCCGGGTCAGCCACGGCTGCAGCGACCGGCCCTCGGCCAGCGCGCGCCGGTAGTCCCTCGGCCGCAGTTCGTACTTCTCCGAGTCCAGGTACTCCTCGCTGCCCGGCCGCACGGCCTCGTGCTCGAACAGCTCGTAGCCGGAGTACACGCCCCAGGACGGTGACAGGGTCGCGGCCAGCGCGGCGCGCAGCGCGAACATCGCCGGTCCGCCGTGCTGCAGCGACTCGTGCAGGATGTCGGGGGTGTTGACGAACAGGTTCGGGGTGCCCTCGTCGGCGTGCTCGACCAGGCTCTCGCCGAACTCCGTCAGCTCTTGTTTGCCGGTGCGCCAGGTGAAGTAGGTGTAGTGCTGGGTGAATCCGAGCTTGGACAGGCCGTGCATCCGGGCGGGGCGGGTGAACGCCTCGGCGAGGAACAGCACGTCCGGGTGCTCGGCCTTGACCTGCCAGATCAGCCAGTGCCAGAAGTCCGGCGGCTTGGTGTGCGGGTTGTCGACGCGGAAAATCCGCACCCCGCGGTCGATCCAGCGCAGCACCACCCGCAGGATCTCGGCGCGCAGCCCTTCCGGGTCGTTGTCGAAGTTGAGCGGGTAGATGTCCTGGTACTTCTTCGGCGGGTTCTCCGCGTACGCGATGGTGCCGTCGGCCAGGGTGGTGAACCACTCCGGGTGCTCGGCGACCCACGGGTGGTCCGGCGCGCACTGCAACGCCAGGTCAAGCGCGACCTCCAGGCCACGGGCTGCGGCCTGGTCCACGAAGCGCCGGAAGTCGGCCACGGTCCCCAGGTCCGGGTGCACGGCGTCGTGCCCGCCCGCCCGGGAGCCGATCGCCCACGGCGAGCCGACGTCGCCGGGCTCGGCGGTGACGCTGTTGTTGCGCCCCTTGCGGTTCACCTCGCCGATCGGGTGGATCGGCGGCAGGTACAGCACGTCGAAGCCCATGTCGGCGATCCGGTCCAGCTCGCCCGCCGCGGTGGCGAAGGTGCCGTGCACCGGCTCGCCGCGCGAGTCCACGCCGCCGGTCGAGCGCGGGAACAGCTCGTACCACGCCGACATCCGCGCCGGTTCCCGGTCGACCCAGATCCGGTGCGTCGTGCCGCGGGTGACCAGCTCACGCACCGGGCAGTCGTGCATGATCTTGCCGACCGCCGCCGACAGTGCGGGCTCGACCCGTTGCGCCAGCGGGTAATCCTCTCGCCGCAGGGCCACGGCAGCCGCCCGCAGCAGGGGGCGGTCGGCGCGGCGCGCGTGGCGCCGGGCCGCGCGGTCGAGCAGCGCCGCGCCCGCCACCAGGTCGTTGGCCAGCTCCGCGGCGCCCTGGCCCGCGGCGAGCTTGGCCGCCACCGCGTGCCGCCAGGTGGTCCACGGGTCGCTCCAGGCGTCCACCCGGAATGTCCACTCGCCCTCCCGGTCCGCCACCGCGGTCGCGTGCCAGCGGTCCGACCCCTCGGCGCCGGGCGCCATCCGGATCTCGGCCGCGGCCTGCTCCGGGCCGCGCCAGACCAGGGTCGCCGCGACCGCGTCGTGGCCTTCCCGCCACACCGTCGCCGCCACGGGAATGTGTTCTCCGACAACCGCTTTCGCCGGGTGGCGGCCTGAGCTGATCTCCGGTGAGACGTCGTCGACCACCAGTCGCCCGCTCACGTCTTCGCTCCCCTCATGGTTTTCCGCGAATCATGTTCTCGCGCGGCGATTTCCGACTCAGCCGAACAGTCCACTCACGACCTCCGGGGCGAGCAGGTCGCGGGCCAGCGCCGCCGGGGTGCGGCCGAGGTGGTCGGCCAGGTCGGCGCGGGCGCCGGACTCCAGCAGGATGCGGGCGGCCTCGGTGTTGCCGTGCCGCACGGCGATGTGCAGCGGCGTCTGCCCGGTGGTGGCGACCGGGGCGTCCACCAGCGCGCCCGCGCGGACCAGGGCGCGCAGCACCTCGGCGCTGCCCTGCTCCGCGGCCTTGTGCAGCGCGGTCTGCCCGGAGCGCTCGGTGGCCAGGACGTCAGCTCCGCCCGCGACCAGGGTGCGGACCAGGGTGTCGTCGCCGCGGGAAGCGGCGGCGATCAGCGGGGTCAGGCCGGTGTCGGCGTCGCGCCGGTTGGGGTCGCCGCCGAAGCCGAGCAGCTCGGCCACCTCGGCCTCGCCGCCGCGGGCCGCCGCGTCGAACAGCCGCTGCTCGCGGTCGGCGTTGAAGGCGTTGACCTCGGTGTTCGGGTCGAAGTACACCTTCCAGTGGATGATCTTGCCCTGCTCGTTGAGGACCAGCTTGTGGATGTCCTCGATCTCGAAGAGCACCTTGGTCCTGGTGTGCCTGCCCTTGGTGTAGACCACGGCGCAGGCGGTGTTGCCGTCGACGAACAGGTCGCGCAGGCCGTAGTCGAGGACCTCGGTCGTCTCGGCGCGAATCCGGAACGCCTCGGCGACCTCGTTGAGGCCGACGTGCGTGCCCAGGTACGGGATCACCGCGTTCCACTGGTCCTGCGGCAGTTCGAGCACGATCGAGGGCGAGAGCCCGGCGGTGATCGCGGCCATGTCGCCGCGGCCGATGGCGCCGAACCAGTTGTCGACGATTTCGCGGACCTGACGGGTTTCCATCGTGTTTTCCTTTCCACAAAGGGAATTTCCCCTTGCTTCCAGGCTGACAGCGACGCCCGTCCCCGGCCAGGAACACCGGGCTACTACGGCAACTGGCGACAAACGCGGCAAATACCGTCAAACCGCCGATGGTCGGGCGCGTTTGCGAGTAACACTCGCCGGACGACTGGGCTACGGCAGGCGCAGCAGCAGATGGCCCCTGCGGAATCGCTCGTCCGCACCGGGCGCGCGCAGCATCCGGCCGAACTCGGTGAACCCGGCGTCGCGCGCCACCTCGGCCAGGTCGTCAATCGGCCACCGGTAGGCGGGCGCGACCTTGTGGTCGAACACCGCCAGCGGGCCGCCATCGGCCTCGAAGAAGGCGAGCAGGAGGTGGCCGCCCGGAGTCAGCGCCCGGCGGAACTCGCGGAAATACGCGGGCAGCTCCCGAGGTGGCGTGTGGATGACCGAGTACCAGGACACGATGCCGCCCAGCTCGCCGTCGGCCAGGTCGAGTGCCGCCATCGAACCGATCTCGAAGCGCAGGTCGGGGTAGGCGTCGCGGGCGATGCCGATCATCACCGGCGACAGGTCGACCCCGAACGCGGCGAGTCCCAGGTCCCGCAGGTGGGCCGTCACATGGCCGGGGCCGCAGCCCACCTCGGCGACCGGCCCCGCGCCCGCCGCCCGCACCACCTCGGCGAACGCGGAGAGCACCGCGCGGTCCAGCGGCACGCCGTCGAGCCAGCCGCGCACCATCTCCGCGTAGCGGAAGGCTATGGCGTCATAGGCTTTCACGGTCGCGTCAGGGTAGGAGGCTGTCTCGCTCACAGCCGACCACTCTAGCCGTCGGCGCCGCATCGGTCGGCCATATCGGGAAGACGGCGAAACGCGGGAAACCCCGCCACGCGGCGCGTTGGCGGGGTTTCCCGGTTCCAGCGGTGGATCAGTGGTAGCGGCCGATCACGTCCCGGATCAGGCCGTCGCGGATCAGGAACTCGTAGTAGAAGCTTTCCTGGCCGCCGCCGCCCGTGGTGAACCGGTAGTCCACGACGTACCGGTCGCCGTTCCAGCGGGTGCCGGTGACCTCGTACTTCCCGCCCGCCCGGATCACCTCCGGGTCGAGGAAGCGGCTCATGATGGCCTCGCGCGAGGGGTAGATCCGCCCCACGCTGTCGAAGCGCGCGTCCTCGGCGAAGGTGGCCGCGACCCCGGCCGAGTCGCCCGCGTTCGCCAGGTCGGCGAACCGCTGGGCGACCGCAGGCGCGGCCTCTTTGTCCACATCGGACAGTGGGGCGGCCGGGGCGGACGTGCCCGTGGCAGCGGCGGAGGTGTTCGCGGCCGGGGGTGGCGTGGCCGCTGGCTCCGTCCCGGCGCACGCCGCGGTTAATAACAGCAGGGCGGCGACACCGAGTCGACCGGACTTGACCATCACTTGCTCCTCACTTGGGACCGGACAGGGCTTTGCCCCTCGGCCCGGAGGCTGGGGGAGCCTCCGGGCCGAAGTCGGGGAACGGCGCACGAACTTCAGTGGGGGACCGTGCGCCTCGTCCCGGCGCCTTTCCCGGGGGTCGGAAGATGGGCGCGGAACCTCCCGAGTCAGGTGGTCTCAGGACCGCCGCGCGCCACGCAGGAGCACGGCGATGGCCACCACGCCGACCAGCAGCAGGGCGACGGCGGCCAGGTAGGCGGTGTGGTACCCGGCGAGCACGGCCTCCGGGGTGCCCGCGACGCTGACCGACGCGGACAGGGTGACCAGCGCCGCGACGCCGACGCTGCCGCCAAGCTGCTGCGCGGTGACGTTGAGCCCGCCCGCGACGCCGTGCTCGTCCTGCGGGACGCCGGTCAGCGACGCGGCGGTGAGCCCGGCGAACGCGACGCCCTGGCCGACGCTCATCACGACGACGGCGGGGAAGACGTGCGCCCAGTACTGGCCCGCCAGCGGGGTGAGCGCCCACAGGCCGACACCGGCGCCGATCAGCAGCAGGCCGGTGATCATCAGCGGGCGCTGGCCGACCCTGGCCATCACCCGGCCCGCGATGTTCGAGCTCACGACGACGATCACGCCCATCGGCAGGATCGCCAGGCCGGACTGCAACGGCGTGTACCCGAGCAGTCCTTGCAGGTAGAGGGGCGCGAAGAACAGCACGGCGAGCACGGCGGTGAAGAACACCACCGCGGCGACGGTCGCCGCGGACACCGTGGGCTTGCGGAAGATCGACAGCGACAGCAGCGGGTTGGGGGCGCGCAGCTCCCAGAAGACGAACCCGGCGAGCAGCGCCACCGACACCGCCAGCGAGCCCAGCGTCAGCGGGTCGGCCCAGCCCTCGTGGCCCGCGCGGCTCAACCCGAACACCGCCAAGAGCAGGCCGCCGGTGACCGCGGTCGCGCCGACGGCGTCCAGCGGCTGCCTGCTGCCCCGGCCGCCGGGCAGCACCGAGCGGATCGCGGCGAGCACGACCAGGCCGATGAGCACGTTGAACACGAACACCGCGCGCCAGCTGAAGAGGTCGGTGAGCACGCCGCCGATCACCACGCCCGCGCTGAAGCTGGACGCGCCGACGGCGGTGTAGACGGCCAGCGCCCGGTTGCGCCGGTGGCCCTCGGGGAACAGCTCGGTGAGCAGCGCCAGCGACGCCGGGCCGGACAGCGCCGCTCCGACGCCCTGCAGCGCCCTGGCGACCATCAGCACCCACACGACCGGGGCGAGCGCGGCCATGACGGTGGCCAGGGTGAACAGGCCGACGCCGATGGCGAACACGGTGCGCCTGCCGAGCACGTCGGCGGCCCGGCCGCCGAAGAGCAGGAAGCCCGCGAAGGTGACCGCGTACGAGGTCATCGTCCACTGCAGATCGGCGCTGGCGATGCCGAGGTCCGCGCCGATGACCGGCAGGGCGGCGTTGACGACGGCGACACCGCCCGCGTCCAGTGCCAGCGCGGCGGCGAGCACGATGACCGCGAGCCAGCGCGGTTTGTCCTCCCGGTCGGTCGGCGGGACCGTCCCGGCCGGTGCGATATCTGTTGACATGGGATTCGACTCCAGTTCATGTCCCGCCCGGGGGCGGGAAAGTCAGGTGGCGAGCTCAGCTCGCGGCGATGTCGGTCGCGCGACCGGTCTCGCGCCACAGCTCAAGCTCGGCGCGGACACTGTCGAGGCGCTCGGCGATGGCGTCCACCGCGTCGGGGCCCAGCGGCAGCCGCAGCGGGGTGTTCTCGGCGTCCAGCGCGGTCCGGATCGCGGCGGCGGCCTTGGCCGGGTCGCCCGGCTGGGCGCCGTGGTTGTCGCGCAGGAACGCGCGCACCGGGTCGATCTGGTCGCGGTAGTCGGGAATGGCCGCGCCCATGCGCAGCTGGGCGCCGGAGAACGCGGTCCGGAAGGACCCGGGCTCGACGATGAGCACCTTGATGCCGAAGGCGGCGACCTCACCTGCGACGCCTTCCGAGTAGCCCTCCAGGGCGAACTTCGCCGCGCAGTAGCCGGAGAAGCCCGGCCAGCAGACCTGACCGGCCATACTCGACATCTGCACGATCGCCCCGGACCGGCGGGCGCGCATGTGCGGCAGCACCGCCCGGGTCAGCGCGACCGGCCCGTGCAGGTGGACCTCCATCATGTCGCGCAGCTCCGCGTCGGGCATCTCCTCGGCGGCGCCGATGAAGCCGTGCCCGGCGTTGTTCACCAGCACGTCGATCCGGCCGTGCCAGGTGATCGCGTCCTGCACGGCGGTGGCGATGTTCACGCTGTCGGTGACGTCCAACTGAAGGGGTGTCACCCGATCCGGTGCGATCGCGGCCAGGTCCGCCAGCGACTCCACCTTGCGCGCGGTGGCCACGACAGTGTCACCCGCCGCCAGCGCTTCCTCGGCGATCGCCCGGCCGAAACCTGAGGAAGTGCCGGTGATGAACCACACCCTCGGCTGCGCGGAGCCGGAGTGGACAGGTAGTGGAGCGTCGTTCATGAGTACTCCTGGTCGCGGACCGATTGTCCTTCCTGATCAAGAAAACACCCGGTTCGCGCCCGAGTCCAAGACTTCTGCCCATACGCTGGTCGCATAGATCGAGCACCAGGGAGCCGCAGCATGGACGTCGACACCCGCGTCCTTCGCTATTTCGTCGCCGTCGCGGAAGAACTCAGCTTCACCCGCGCCGCGGAAAGACTGTTCGTGTCGCAGCCCGCGCTGAGCAGGCAGATTCGCCAACTCGAAACCGACATGCGCCTCACCCTGTTCGTCCGGACCAGCCGCGAGGTGCGGCTCACCGCGGCGGGCGAGGCGCTGCTGCCGGTGGCCAAGGGGCTGATCGCGGACTGGCAGGCCGCGCAGCGCGCCGCCCGCGGCGTCGCCGCCGTCGAGGCGCGCGTGCTGCGCATCGGTTTCGAGGCGACCGGGGCAGGCCCGTTCACCGTGCGGGCGCGCACCCGGTTCGCCGAGCGGCACCCGGACGTCACCGTCGAGCCCAAGCGCTTCGACTGGGGCGGCGAGGTCGCCGCCCTGCGCGACGGCCTGGTCGACGTCGCGTTCCTGTGGCTGCCCGCGGACACCACCGGCCTGCACACCGAGATCGTCGCGGTGGAGCCGAGGATGGTCGGGTTCGCCGCGGGCCACAAACTGGCGGACCGGGACAGCGTCGGCATCCTGGACCTGCGCGACGAACCGGTCATGTGGACCCGCAAGGCCCCGAGGTACTGGGTGGACTGGTGGGCGGTCAATCCGCGCCCGGACGGCTCGGAACCCTTGTGGGGACCGGAAAACGACAATGTGGAGGAGATGCTGGAGCATGTCGCGGCAGGCGCGGCGATCTGCATCGGGCCGGAGTCGATGGCGGCCTACTACGCCCGCCCCGACCTGGCGTGGCGGCCGATCACCGACGTCCCGCCGCTGCGCATCGCCTTCGCCCGGCCCGCGGCGAGCACCAATCCGCTGGTCGCGGGCTTCGCCGACGTGGTCAGGGAGTTATGCGGCACCGATAGGTCTACTGTGGACTGACCGGCAGCCCGATGACCGTCCGGTCGCCGGACTCCCACACCGGGGTCATGGTGACCGCGCTGATCCGCCAGCCCCGGCCCACCAGGGCCAACCGGTAGTCGTAGCGGCCGCCCAGGGTGTAGAGGACGCCGCCTGCCAGCGGGCCGACCCGGTGGGTCGCCTGGAACTCGGCGGTGACAAGAGCCTCGGCGCCGCGGATTCGCACCCGCTGATTTCCCAGCAGGTGCTGCGTCGCCGACAGGTGCCCGAGGCCGCGGCGCCACCCGTCGACCAAGTCGGCGGCGAGCACGGCGCCGGGCTCACCGCCGACCAGGCCGGTGTAGTCGACCCACACCGTCTCGGTGAAGACCGCGCGCAGCTCGTCCCACTGCCTGCGGTCGAAAAGCACGGCCATATCGATGGTGACGGCGACCGGGTCGGCGCGCGGGCCGGACTCGGTGTCCGCCGCCGCGATCCCGGTGGCGGCAGCGGACGCGGCCGTCACCGCCCCGGTGACCAGCGCCGTGCGCCGGGTGAGCCGGGACGCCATGTCAGGAACTCCACCGGGTGCTGGCGCCCGCGGTGACGTCCAGGACCGTGCCGGAGATGTAGCGCGCCCTCGGGGAAGCGAGGAACGTGATCGCGTCGGCGACATCCGATGGCTCGATCAGCCCGACCGGCTGGGTGTTGTAGGACCGCAGCGCCCGGTCGAGGTCCTCCGGGCCGGTGCCGCCCGCCCACTCGTAGGTGGCCTCGTTGAGCACGAACGGGGTGCGCACCCCGGTCGGCGCGACCCCGCTGACCCGCACCCCGGACGGGCCGACCTCGGTGGCGACCGCCTTGACCAGGCCGATCGCCCCCCACTTCGCCGCCTGGTAGTGCGCGAGCTGCGGCGCGCCGTGCCTGCCCTCGCTTGAGGACACCACGATGATCGCGCCGCTCTTGCGCGCGACCAGGTGCGGGATGACCGCGCGCATGGTGTTCGCCACGCCCACCAGGTTCACGTCGATGACGTCGGCGAACTGCCGCGGCGACATGTCCGCCAGCGGGCTGTAGGTGTTGACGCCCGCGTTGGCGACCGCGATGTCGAGCCTGCCGTACTCGCGGACGGCCTGCGCCGCGACCTCCTGCAACCGGGCGGCGTCGCGCACGTCGGCCTTCACCGTCGTGCAGCGGCGGCCCAGCGCGCGCACCGCGCGCGCGGTCTCGGCGAGCTCGGCCTCGCTGCCCAGCGGGTAGTCCACCTTGATCGCGGTCGGCGCGGCGATGTCCAGGGCGACGATGTGCGCGCCCGCGCGGGCCAGCGCCACCGCGGTCGCCCGCCCGATGCCCCGCGCCGCGCCGGTGATCAGCGCCACCTGGCCGCGCAGTTCGCCGCCCCGGCCCTCGGCCGCCTCGGGCGCGGCGGCGGCCGCCCCCGCTGTCGCGACCACACCAGCGGCCGCCCCCGCGCCCGCCAGCAACGTCCGCCTGCCCAGCTTGCCCTGCTCAGTCATGCCCCGATCGTGTGCGGTGGGCGGGCGCGTGTCCAAGACCGGCGACGATGCGTTTTGGTAATGGAACGCGCGCACCGCGTCAAGTTCGGCTAATCGTCCGCGCTGCCTTGTCGTTATCCCAGGCCGCGGGTTGACTGGTAATCGTACCGGGGCACCGCGTTTTCCTGCTTCGATTTCCCTTGCCGGGCAAGCGAAAACAATTGTGCGCCAAACACCCACGAAGAACCGGAGAAATCATATGAGTGACGCTATGCGCACTCTGCTGCTGAACGCGGTCCGGCGCGGCGACCAGTTCGAGGTCCGCGGCCTGCTGCGCAACGGCGTCGACCTCAACACCCGCCGGTCGGACGGCCTGACGCCGCTGATGGTCGCCGCGGGCCGGGGCGACGCGGACATGGTCCGGCTGCTGATCGAGTCGGGCGCGGACATCTACACCACCGACCCGACCGCGGGCGGCACCGCGCTGCACAAGGCGGTGCAGGGCGGCGACCTGGAGACCGTGCGGGTGCTGGTCGATGCGGGCGCGTTCATCGACGCGGTGGCCACCACCACCGGGCACACGCCGCTGCTGGACGCGTTCTGGTACAAGCACCCCGAGATCGTCGGCTACCTGCTCGACCGCAACGCGGGCCTGAACCTCGCCACGCACTACGGGTTCTCGATGCGCGAGCACTTCGAGTACGCGATCAACGTCAACACTTTGGGCCGGGAGAAGCTGCTGGCTGGGGAAGCGTTGCTGCGCAGGCGGATCGAGGCCGACGAGCACGAGGTCAAGCGGCAGAAGCTGATGGCGGCGGTCACCGACGGCGACCTGATCGCCGTGCAGGTGCTGCTGGCCAACGGGGCCGATGTGGACGCCCGCTTCCCGGTCCTCAACGGCTTCAACGACCTGCACACCCCGCTGCTGGTCGCCAGCCGCGACGGGCACACCGAGATCGTGCGGGCGCTGATCGCCGCGGGCGCGGACATCAACGCCACCGAGCCGACCTTCGGCGCGTGCCCGCTGCACAAGGCCGTCTACAACGGACACGCCGACATCACCCGCATCCTGGTCGACACGCCCGGGATCGACATCGACTTCCAGGGCGCCACCAACGGCTACACGCCGCTGCACGACGCCCTGTGGCACGGATTCGAGGAGTGCTCCCGAATCCTCATCGAGGCGGGCGCCCGCCTCGACCTCGTCGGCCACGACGACAAGACGCCGCTGGACATGGCCGTCGACGTCTTCGGCGCCGACCACCCGCTCACCAAGACGCTGCGCCAAGCCGGTTAGAACCGGCGGAAACCGAAGGAAGGAAAGGCAACCATGCTTTTCTACTGCCAGATGCGGTGGAACCACGAGGGCCGCATCAGCCTCGACGAGCTGTGGGAGATCGAGGAAGAAGAGACCCGGCACGCGGAAGAGACGCTGAACTCGGGCTACTGCATCGGCCTGTGGAAGGTCGCCGGGCAGAAGCGGGTCATCGCCGTGGTGGACGCCGAGTCCGCCGAGGAACTCGACCGCTCGGTGTTCCGCCTCCCGATGCGCGAGTACCTGGAGTTCGAGGTGATCTGGCCGCTGCGCGACTACCTCGGCTTCGCCGACGACGTGGCCAACCGCTACCGCCCGGTCGAGGACGGGGCGGGCGCGTGATCCACCAACTGATCTTCGCCTACCCCCGGCCGGGGATGAGCGAGCAGGAGTTCCACCGCTACTGGGTGCAGGAGCACGCGGTCCGGTACGCGGCCAAGATCCCGCAGATTCGGCAGTACGCCGTGGACACCCGGGTCGAGCTGTCCTACGACGAGGAACCGCTGTGGAGCGGCGTCGCGGAGATCTGGCTCGCCAACGAGGAAGAGCAGCTCGCCTCGCTGCAGACCCCGGAGTTCCTTGAGGGCGCCCGGATCGACGAGCCCCGCTGGGCCGCGTTCTGGCGCACCCTGGTGCTCGACACCGACGCGCACGTCGTGCTGCCCGGACCGGAGCAGCGCGCGGACAAGCCGGGCACCAAGCTCTTCGTCCTGGTCAAGCGCCGGGAAGGGATGCCGCTCAACGAGTTCCGGCAGTACAGCCGGGACGCGCACGCGCCGCTGATGAGCAAGGTCCCCGGCCTGCGCCGCTACTACCAGAACTTCACCCGCGACGGCGCCTACGGCATCGGCGAGGCCGTGCTGGACTGCGCCTACCAGCTCTGGTTCGACGACGAGCACGCGCTGCGGACCGCCATCCGCGGCCCGGAGTTCGCCCGCGCCATGGCCGACCTCACGACCTTCACCGAGCCCCGCTATGTCCACAAACTCGCCGTGCGCGAGAACTGGGTAATCGGGCCCAACTGAAAAGCTATTTCGCCAAGTGCGCCCTATCGCACCGGTTTCCTTGTCCGCCAAGCGGAACAAGGGTTGTATTGAAAGAGAAATCCCCAACTAATTCTCCTGAAGGGAGAACCATGACCAAGCGTGTGCTGGTCGTCCTTTCCGAGTTCGGTTATTGGGGTGAGGAACTGGTCGGCCCGATCGAGGCGTTCGACGCCGCGGGCTACCGCGTCACCTTCCTCACCCCCACCGGCAAGCGGCCCGTGGCCCTGCCGCCGAGCATGGACCCCGACTACATCGACCCGCCCCTGGGCCGTTCGGTCACCACCGCGGACATGGCCCGCCGGGTCCGCGAGCTGGACGCATCGCCCCGGCTGGACAACCCGCTCAGCCTCGCCGACCTGGTTCCCGAGCGCCCGTACTACAGCGCGGTGAACCACCTGCGCGACGTCGAGGACTACAACCGCAGGCTCGACGCGGCCATCTCCGACCTGGTGTCCAGCTTCGACGCGCTGGTGATCGTCGGCGGCAGCGGCCCCATCGTGGACCTGGCCAACAACGAGCGGCTGCACGAGCTGGTGCTCGGCTTCGTCGCCGTGGACAAGCCGATCCTGGCCGAGTGCTACGGCGTCGCGGTCCTCGCGTTCGCCCGCGACCTGGAGAGCCGGGAGAGCATCCTGCAGAACAAGCACGTCACCGGCCACCCCAAGGAGTACGACTACAAGGACGGCACCGGCTTCGTCGGCGTCGAGTTCAACATGGGCCCGCCGCCGTACCCGCTGGAGTACATCCTGCGCGACGCGACCCGCCCCATCGGCCGCTTCCACGGCAACGTGGGCAAGGAGACCTCGGTCATCGTCGACTACCCGTTCATCACCGCGCGGTCCACTCCGGACTCGGCGCGCAGCGGCGAACTGCTGGTGCAGACCCTGGAAAACGGTCTTCGCCGGTACGGCTGGTAGGAGCGCGCCATGCACGGCAGGCCAGGCAAGACAGCCATCTTCGAGCAGTTCGCCGCCGATGGCATCGACTACATGTTCGGCAACCCGGGCACCGTTGAGCAGGGCCTGCTGGACGCGGGCGCCGAGTTCGACCTCGACTACCTGCTGGCGCTGCACGAGGGCGTCGCGGTGGGCATGGCCGACGGGTACGCCCGGGCCACCCAGCGCCCGGGCCTGGTCCAGCTCCACAGCGGAGTGGGGCTGGGCAACGGGATCGGGATGCTGTACCAGGCCAAGCGCGGCGGCTCGCCGCTGGTGGTCGTGGTCGGCGAGGCCGGGGTGTCCTACGACGCGATGGACGGGCAGATGGCCGCCGACTTGGTCGCGATGGCCAAGCCGGTGACCAAGTACGCCACCCGGGTCCTGGACCCGTCGTCAACGCTGCGGGTGCTGCGGCGGGCCATCAAGATCGCCATGACCCCGCCGCGCGGCCCGGTCGTGGTGGTGCTGCCCGCCGACGTCATGGACCAGCTCACCACCGAGCAGGTCGTGCCCACCTCGATCCCGAACACCCGGGTCGTGCCGGAACCCTCGCTGGTGGCCGCCGCGGCCACGACGCTGCTGGCCGGTGACCGCCGGTTGGTGCTGATGGGCGACGGCGTCGCCACCAGCGGGGCCCAGCGCGAGCTCACCGAGGTCGCCGAGGCGCTGGACGCGCCGGTGTGGGGGGTGAACTCATCGGAGTTCAACTTCGACGCCACGCACCGGCTCTACGGCGGCGCGCTCGGGCACATGTTCGGCGCGGACAGCGCCCGCGTGGTCGCCGATGCGGACTCGGTGCTGATCGTCGGCACCTACGTCTTCCCGGAAGTCTTTCCCACGCTGGAAAACCCGTTCAAGCCCGACGCGAAGATCGTCCACATTGATCTGGACAGCTACGAGATCGCCAAGAACCACCCGGTGGACATCGGGATCGTGGCGGACCCGAAGCTGACGCTGTCGGCGCTGGGCCGGGAACTTCTCCGGCAGCGGCCGGGGACGCTGCCCGCGCGCACCGAGGTGCGCACGCGGCTGACGCACCCGGAACCGCCGCTGGAGCAGGACACCGTCCTCGACCGGTTCGTGCGCAGGCTCGCCGGACGGGCTCCGGAGGACCTGGTGGTGTTCGACGAGGCGCTGACCGCGTCGGCGCCGCTGGCGAAGTACCTGCCGCCGCGCGAGGCTGGCCGGTTCTT
Source organism: Actinokineospora iranica (assembly GCF_900101685.1). GTDB lineage: Bacteria > Actinomycetota > Actinomycetes > Mycobacteriales > Pseudonocardiaceae > Actinokineospora > Actinokineospora iranica. Next base: position 242,296 of record NZ_FMZZ01000005.1, on the reverse strand, counting down.
CCAGACCCGCGGCGGGTCCCTGGGCGTCGGCATCCCCGGCGCGCTCGGGATCAAGCTCGCCCGGCCGGACCTTCCGGTCGTCGCCTTCACCGGCGACGGGGGCAGCATGTACACCTTCCAGGCGCTGTGGACCGCGGCCCGGTACGGCATCGGGGCGAAGTTCGTCATCTGCAACAACCGCCGCTACCACCTGCTCGACCTCAACATCGAGCAGTACTGGCGGGAGCTGGGGATGGAGCCGCACTCCTTCCCCGCCGCGTTCGACCTGTCCAATCCGGACATTCAGTTCACCGAGCTGGCCGGGGCGCTGGGGGTTCCCGCGCGCCGCGTCGAGCGACTGTACGAAGTGGACTCTACGGTCGAGACGATGCTGTCGCACGACGGGCCGTTCCTCATCGACCTGGTCATCGACTGAGCTTTCAGTCACGACAGAGAGGAGCGGAAATGACTGCGGGAGACGGTGACTGCCCCATCGGGCCCACCGGCGAAGACCTGCCCGGCGACCAGCCGATCAGCGAGGTGGCCGTCCGCGGGCTCGTGCGCGACTGGTTCGCCGCGCTCGACCGGCACGACGACGTCGCGGTGCTGCTGGAGCTGTTGACCACGGCCGGGTTGGCCATGCACCTGCCCCGGCGCACGGTGCGCAGCCACGAGGACTTCGCGGCCTGGTACGACGAGACGATCGCCTCGTTCTTCGACGAGGACCACGATGTGGTCGAGGTCAAGGTGACGCCGACTTCGCCGTGGCACGCCGAAGTGGAGCTTCGGGTCGACTGGCAGTGCCGGATGTGGCGCCCGCCGTCGGCGAACAGCGTCTGGGTCGGCGTCACCGTCACCGAGCACTGGTCGGTCGTGATGCAGGGCGGCCGCCCCAAGATCCGAACCTGCACCGTCGGGGGCTCCGCCCCCATGCCGGGATCCGCCGTTCCGCCCGCGACGGGGCCCCGTCCTGAGAGCGCGGCCGCGTAACGAGCGTCGATCCCCGCCGTCGAGAGCGCACGGGGGCGCCTCGACGGCCACCCCGCCCACCTGGCAGGCGTGCTGCCCGCGCGCCTGCCGGGTGGGCGATCCCCATCGGACCTCAAGCAAGAAGGCAAAGGACATGACCCAGAACGTCCAGGACCCGATCACCGCTGGCAGGCTCACCGGCAAGCGCATCGGCATCCTGATGGAAAGCGACTACGTCGAGGCGGAAATCGCCTACTACCTGATGCGCTTCGCCGAGGAAGGGGCCGAGGTCGAGCTGCTGACCCGGCTGTGGGGCAGCGAATCGCAGACCTTCACCGGCCACGAGCACCGCGCGCCGATCACCGTCACCGGCGACCTGGAGAAGCTGGACTACGACGAGCTGTCCCGGTTCTCCGCGCTGATCGTGCCGTCGGGCATGGTCTCCGACCGGCTGCGCTACGCCGAGGACGTGGCCCGCCCCGCGCCAGCGGTCGAGGTGATGCGGCGCGCGTTCCGGCTGCCGAACCTGATCAAGGCGTTCTCCTGCCACGGTTTGCTGCTGCTGTCCGCGGTGCCCGAGCTGGTCAGGGGCCGGGCTGTCACCTGCCACAACAACCTGGTCGGCGACGTGCGCAACATGGGCGCGTTCTACACCGACCAGGACGTCGTGGTCGACGGCCCCGACCTGGTCACCTCGCGCACCGTCGAGCAGTGCAACCTGCTGGCCCGCACCGTGATCGAGCGGCTCGCCGCGCGGACGCGCTGATCCCGGTGGCTGCCAAGGAGGCTTCCCGTGGGCGCTGAGATCGACCACACCTTCTCCGACACCACCGCCGGATACCTGGAGGACCACGACAACCGCACGATCCGACTGCGCACAATGGACGGCCGGCGGGTCGTCCTGCACCTGACCGACACGACTTCGGCGCAGCTGCTGCGCAACCTCGGCGAGCCGTACCGGGACGTGACCGGGCGGCTGGCCGAGCACCTGCGGCCGGGGCGGCTGCTGTTCGCCTACGGCCCGGTCTACCCCGAGCAGAACGGCCTGCGCTACCAGGCCACGAGCCTGATCTTCGTCGGCGACGACGCGGACGCGCACGCGTTCGAGCGGCCCGGCTGGTGGACGGCGCAGCTCACCGAGCTGGCCCGCTTCTACCGGCGCGCGCAGTTCGGCACCGGCGAGATCGACTACGCCGACTACCGGACCGAGATCCGGCTGGGCGGCGACAAGAACGGCAGGCACGTCCAGGAGACCGACACGATTTCCCGTCTGGTGTACGGGATGTCGGCGGCGTTCATGCTGACCGGCGACGAGGACTTCCTCACCGTCGCCGACCGAGGGTCCCGGTACCTGCGCGACCACATGCGGTTCGTCGACACCGACGAGAACGTCACGTACTGGTACCACGGAATCGACGTCGATGGCGGCCGTGAGCGCAAGCTGTTCACCTCCGAGTTCGACGACGACTACCGCGCGATTCCCGCCTACGAGCAGATCTACGCGCTCGCCGGGCTGGTCCAGAACTACCGAATCACCGGCGATCCCGCGATCAAGCAGGACATCGACGGCACCATGCGGCTGTTCGAGCGGTTCTTCGCCGACCCGGCGCGCGGCGGCTACTACTCGCACATCGACCCGGTGGAGCTGAGCCCGCACCACCCGTCGCTGGGGGCGAACCGGTCGCGGAAGAACTGGAACTCGGTGGGCGACCACGCCCCCGCGTACCTGTTCAACCTCTACCTGGCCACCGGCGACGAGCAGCACCTGCGCATGTTGGAGCACACCTTCGACATGATCGTCTCCCACTTCCCCGACCGCGAGACCCCGTTCGTGCAGGAGCGCTTCCACGCGGACTGGTCGCCGGACCGGAGTTGGGGCTGGCAGCAGGACCGCGCCGTCGTCGGGCACAACCTCAAGATCGCCTGGAACCTGACCAGGATGGGCGCGGCCAAGCCGAAGTACGACTACCAGCGGCTGGCCGACACGCTGGCGCGGACGATGCCCGAGGTGGGCCGCGACGCGCACCGCGGCGGCTGGTACGACCTGGTGCGGCGGCAGGCGCCGCACGACTTCGTCTGGCACGACCGGAAAGCGTGGTGGCAGCAGGAGCAGGCGATCCTGGCGTACCTGGTGCTCGCCGGGCACCGCCGCGATCGTGAGTTCCTGACGCACGGCCGGGAGGCGGCCGCGTTCTACAACGCGTTCTTCCTCGACCACGACGAGGGCGGCGTCTACTTCAACGTCCTGGCCACCGGCATTCCGTACCTGATGGGCACCGAACGGCTCAAGGGCAGCCATTCGATGAGCATGTACCACTCCGCGGAGCTGGCCTACCTCGCCACTGTCTACACAGGACTCCTGGTGCGCGGTGAGCCGCTGGACCTGTGGTTCCGGCCGCGGGCCGACGCCGACTTCCCGGACGGGCTGCTGCGGGTCGCCCCCGACGTGCTGCCCGCGGGCCGGGTCCGACTGGACCAGGTTCTCATCGACGGCGAGCCCTACCGCGACTTCGACGCCGAGCGGATGGCCGTCCGGCTGCCGGACAGCGAGTCCGACCTGACCGTCCAGGTGCGGCTGACCCCCACGGGAGACCCGTCATGACGGGAATCCGTTGGATGGACGGGTTTCGCGTCCAGCCCGGCAAGCCGCTGCCGCTCGGCGCGACCGTGACCGCCGACGGCGTCAACTTCGCCGTCGCCTCCACCACCGCCGACAAGCTGTGGCTGGTGCTGCTCGACCCCGAGCGCGGCGAAGTGCTCACCGAACTGCCGTTCCCGGACGAGTACCGGATCGGCGACGTGTTCGCCATGACCGTCCTCGGGCTCGACCCGGACCTGGCGCACTACGCGCTGCGGGCCGACGGCCCGGCGCACGCGCCCGGCGCCCGGTTCGACCCGAACGCGCTGCTGCTCGACCCGAGGGCGAAACTCGTGGTCGGCGGCGAGGAATGGGGGCAGCGCCCCCGGTACCGCGGAAAGGCGGTGCGCGGGGACGACTTCGACTGGGGTGCCGACCGGCCGCCGCGGGTCCCGACCGAGGACCTGGTGGTCTACGAGCTCAACGTCCGCGGCTTCACCCGGCACGACTCGTCCCAAGTGGACAATCCGGGCACGTTCGCCGGGCTGCGGGAGAAAATCCCGTACCTGCGCGAGCTGGGCGTGAACTGCGTCGAGCTGATGCCGGTCTTCGAGTTCGACGAGACCGACGTCGCGGGCGGCCCGCCCCGGCTCAACACCTGGGGCTACCACCCGGTGGGCTTCTTCGCACCCAAGCTCGCCTACGCCGCCGACCCCGGCGACGCGGCCCGGGAGTTCAAGGAGCTGGTCCGGGACCTGCACGCGGCGGGCATCGAGGTCGTGCTGGACGTGGTGTTCAACCACACCGGCGAAGGCGACCACCGCGGCCCCACGCAGTCGTTCCGCGGCCTGGACAACGCCACGTACTACCTGCTCACCCCGGACGGCGGCTACTACAACTTCAGCGGCACCGGCAACACGATGAACTGCAACCACCCGGTGGTGCGGGAGTTCATCCTCGACTGCCTGCGGCACTGGGTGGTCGAGTTCCATGTCGACGGCTTCCGGTTCGACCTGGCCTCGATCATGTCGCGGGGCACCGACGGCGGCCCGCTGGCCAACCCGCCGCTGCTGGAGGCTGTCGCGCACGACCCGATTCTGGCCGACCGCAAGCTGATCGCCGAGGCTTGGGACGCGGGCGGGCTCTACCAGGTGGGCTCGTTCCCCGACTACGGCCGGTGGATGGAGTGGAACGGCCGCTACCGCGACGCGCTGCGCCGGTTCCTCATCGCCGGTCCGGGCAGCGCGGGGGAGCTGGCCGCCCGCCTGGTCGGCTCGCCCGACCTCTACGGCAGCCGGGGAACCGGCGCCTCGGTCAACTTCGTGACCTGCCACGACGGCTTCACCCTGGCCGACCTGACCGCCTACGACCGCAAGCACAACGAGGACAACGGCGAGGACAACCGCGACGGCCACGACGCCAACGACAGCTGGAACTGCGGCTGGGAAGGGCCGACCGACGACGCCGGTGTGCTCGCGCTGCGCGGCAGGCAGGCGCGCAACGCGCTGGCGCTGCTGCTGGTCAGCCACGGCGTGCCGATGCTGCTCGCTGGCGACGAGTTCGGCCGCACCCAGCGCGGCAACAACAACGCGTACTGCCAGGACAACGACATCACCTGGGTGGACTGGACGCTGGCGGCGGCCAACGCCGACCTGGTGGCGTTCACCCGGCGGCTGATCGCGTTCCGCGCGCGCCACCCGGTGCTGCGGCGCGGACGGCACCCCGACGGCGAGGCAGCCGATGGCGCGCAGTACCCGCCGGTGAGCTGGCACGGCGTCCGGCCGGGGGAGCCCGACTGGTCGCCGGACGCGCGGCTGCTGGCGATGCTGCTGCACGAGCCCGGCGGCGCCGACCGGGCCGACGGCGCTGACCGGGCCGACAGCGCCGACACCGTGTTCGTGGCGGCCAACACCGACCTCGCCGAGGTCAGGGTCCAGCCGCCCGCCCCGCCCGCTGGCCACCGCTGGCACGTCTTCGCCGACACCGCCCGCGACGGCGAGGACTCCCCGGCGCTGGGCGGGGACCTGGTGCTGGCGGGCAAATCCGTGGTCGTGCTGGAGGCACGGCGGGCAACCGAAGGAGACGAGCGGTGAACTTCGAGGCATACCTTGGCTTCAACGGCCGCACCGGCACGGTGTACCTGACCGGTGAGCTGGACGCGACGACCGCGCCGGTGTTCCGGTCACTGGTCGAGCAGGCCGCAGAGCGGCCGCTGGACCGCCTGGTGCTGGACATGACCGGCCTGCGCGCGCTGTCCTCCGCGGGCGTGCGGTGGCTGGCGTTCGCCCAGCAGAAGCTGCCGCCGACGGCGTCGATCATTGTGGTCGGCGCGAGCGCGGAGGTGGTGGCCACGATCCGGCTGGCCGGGTTCGACCAGGCGATCACCATCGCCGACCGGGGTGGAGCGCAATCTTGATCAATTCGGGTGGGGGCCGTAGCGGGAAATCGATCACGAACCACCAGAAAAACCCGGACGGCCCCCACCATCCGCTATAGCGGACACGGTGACAGTCATCCGGACAGGCATCCGGACAGGCATCCTGGACAATGTCCAGACATCGAATCGACAAAGGTCGAGCCCGCGCGCCGGCGAATTCCCGCAGCGGTCGCGACCCCCAAACGCTCCTTGCGATGTCAACCAGATGGCCGCATCCGGCCTGCCCGTGACAGTGTTCCCGGTCACGTTCGAGGCCTACCCGGCCCCTGCGCTAAACGCGCGTCTTAATGACTACGGACCGTGAACAGCGTCAGCGGCCGCGACTTAAGCTGATCAACTCTGCGCAGTTCGCGCACATGCCCAATGGGGAGTTCCAAGATAACCGCAATGCCGCCCTCTACGGAGAGTGATCACCGGGCCGCGTTCGAATATGCATTCCACTATAGTGCGTACGGTCAACCTCACGAGATCGTCGCAACTTACCGCAGTCACGCTTGCCGAGTACGTCGCCTATATGGAGTATCGGTTGTGCGAGTGGTGTAACAGCAATGGGGGTCACACAGTGGTCGAGGAAAGTCTGCATACCGGCCTTTCGCTGGCCAAGAATGATGAGGTGGCATATTTCGCGCAAGATAACTTCCGTTCGCTTCCTCGGTCTGACCAGCGGCGATGGGCCGAGGTCTACCTACGGGGACTATTACTTGGGCGCGGCCGGAAGTCCGTTAGGAGAATAGCGGAAGAAGTTCTCGAACTGCCCGTTTCGCAGTCATTGCAGCAATTTATCAACCAAAGTCCGTGGGATTGGCGGGGTGTTCGATCTCGCATCGCCGAGAAGGTTGACGAGTTCCTCAGTCCGCGCGCCTGGGTCATCGCCAACACCACTATTCCAAAACGTGGCGACCATTCTGTCGGCGTGGAGCGCAGGTTTGTGCCCGAGGAGGGCCGCTCGCTCAACTGCCAGGTCGGCACCGGCCTTTATCTCGCCTCGGACGTGGCGAGCATCCCGGTCAACTGGCGGATCCAGTTGACCGAGCGATGGACCAACGACCGCCGCCGCAGGGACCGGGCCTACATCCCGCCCTCGGTGCGCGCGCAAGCCGAGTGGCAGTACGCCGCCGACCTCGTCGACGAGGTCGGCGCGGATTGGGGCACCACCCGCGCCCCGGTCGTCGGCGACCTGCGGCACATGCCGGGCGCCGACCGCCTGATGGCGAGACTGACCGAACTGGGGACCGATTTCGTCTTCGAGGTCCCCCCGACCCTCCCGGTGGTCCCCGGCCCGCATCTGGCCGCGGTCGGCACGGGCCTCGGCCCGACCCGGGGGCCGAACCTGGTGCAGGCCAAGGACTGTCTGCGCGGCGCCGACCTCACCCACCGCCAGGTGGTCACCTGGTCCCCGGGGGTCAACGGCAGGCCCCGCGCCACCCAGGCCCTGTCGGTGCCGGTGCGGCTGCCCGCGGGCTCGGCGTCCCGCGGCGGCGGCCTGGCGCTGCAGTTGGTCGGCACACTGCCCTCGGCCCGGCACGACCGGCCGAAGCTGTGGCTGACCAACCGCACCGACCTCCGCGCCGCGGAGGTCATCGCCCTGGGCTCCATGGTCGAACGCACCCAGGTAGACCACGAAGACCTGCGGGCCCACTACGGCCTGCTCGACTTCGAGGGCCGCTCCTACCGCGGCTGGCACCACCACATGACCCTGGTGTCCGCCGCGTTCACCTTCGCCAAACTCACCGCGACATCAAGCGAACGAGTACGGCAACCGTCCTGACCCAAGGGCGCACATGCCCCGACGCCGCGGCATGTGCGCCCGGTCAGCGGCGGGATCAGACGAGGCGAGGACAGGTAAGGGGGAGCAGGTAAGGGGGAGTTGGTAAGGGGGAGTTGGTAAGGGGGAGTTGGTAAGGGGGAGTTGGTAAGGGGGAGTTGGTAAGGGGAGCAGGTGAGGTGGAGTGAAGCAAGGAACAACCCGCCCTCCTGCCAGGCAGCTCCACCCCATCGAGCAGCCCCAGCGAACGCGACCACCCAAGCAAGCCACCCCAGACTGATCTAGCTTGAGGAGCAGACGGAGACCCAGCAGAGAGGACGCCAATGCGGGCAACCGACCAGCGGCAACGGGCCGAGACCTTCGCCGCCCTGCACCAAGGACCAGGCGCGTTCGTCGTGGCCAACGCGTGGGACGCGGGCACAGCCAGGGTGCTGACCGGTCTCGGATTCCCCGCCCTGGCCACGACCAGCGGCGGCCTCGCGTTCAGCCTGGGCAGGCAGGACGGCGCGAACCTCGTCACCCGGGACGAGACCCTGGCCAACGCCCGCGACATCATCGCCGCGACCCACCTGCCGGTCACCGCCGACCTGGAGAACGGCTTCGGCGACAAGCCAGACGATGTGGCCGAAACGATCCGCCTGGCCGCCGCGGCAGGCCTGGTCGGCGGGTCGATCGAGGACGCCACCGGCCGCCCCGACGAGCCCATCTACGACTTCGACCTTGCCGTCGAGCGAGTCGCGGCCGCGGCGGAGGCAGCCAAGGCGCTGCCGTTCACCTTCACCGCCCGCGCGGAGAACTTCCTGCACGGCAGGCCCGATCTGGACGACACGATCCGCAGGCTGCGCGCCTACGCCGACGCGGGCGCGGACGTGCTGTACGCCCCCGGCCTGCCCACCATCGACGCGATCCGCGCGGTCTGCGAGTCGGTCGACCGCCCGGTGAACGTGCTGGCCGCGGGTGTCGCCGCGAAGTACCCGATCAGCAAGCTCGCCGCGCTGGGCGCGCGCCGGATCAGCCTGGGCTCCGCCCTGCCGCGCGCCGCGATCACCGCCGCTTTGCTCGCCGCGCAGGAGATCGCCGAGTCCGGCACCTTCACCCTCGCCGCGGGCGCCATGAGCTACGCCAAGGTCAACGAGCTGATGGCCGGACCCGACGACCGTTAGACCACTGTGGACAGTCGCGTTTATTGGCGAGCGCCCTGGGCCCGGGATGCGGCACAGTGTCCGCGTGGAGTTCGGGACCAGGGTGTGGTCGTCGCCTGCTTGGCGCGGGAAAGCCGTGTCCTGGCTGGACAGGCGGCTGGCCGAGGCGGGCATCGCGCGCACTGGGCCGGTCGCCCAGCCCAGGACACGGCCGTGGTCGACGGTGCTGACCGCGCCGACGAGCGCGGGACCGGTGTGGTTCAAGGCGACCCGGCCGGAAACCGGCTTCGAGGTCGCCCTCTACGCCGTCCTGCGCGACCTCGCGCCCGACCGGGTGCTGCCGCCGATCGCCGCCGACGCCGACCGCGGCTGGCTGCTGCTGCCCGACGGCGGCCCCGCTCTCGCCGACAACGCCGCCCTGATCGAGTTTCTTCCGCTCTACGGCCGACTACAGCGTGACCTGGCCCCGCACGTCGGCCGACTGCTCGCCGCTGGCGTCGCGGACATGCGGCCCGCGGTTCTGCCGACCCGCTTCGCCGAGGCCGTCGCCCTGGTGGGCGACGTGCCCGACCGGGTCGCGGCGATGGCCGACACCGTCGCCAAGTGGTGCGCCCGCCTGGCCGCGTCACCGGTCCCGGCGAGCATCGATCACCAGGATCCGCACCGCGGCAACGTGTTCCGCGACGGCCGCTTCCTCGACTGGGGCGACAGCGTGGTGGCGCACCCGTTCACCACCATGCTGGCCGTGCTCGGCCGGATGAGCCGCGTCGACCAGGCGACCGTGCTGCGGGCCCGCGACGCCTACCTCGAACCGTTCACCGACCTGGCCGCCCACCGCGACCTGGTGGCCGACCTGGAACTGGCCTGCCGCCTGGGAAAGATCGTCCGCGTGTTCACCTGGCAGCGCGCCATCGCCGGTGAGCCGACCGAGTTCGCCGACCAGCCCCGCGTGAACCTCGTCGCCGTCGCCAACCCGTCCTACCTGCTCGCGGCGATGGCCGCGAGCAGCGGCGCGGCCAACTCCGGCAGGCAGATCAGCAGGTCCGGCAGGTAGGGGTGCGGCTGGTTGTAGCGCAGCGCCGAACCGTCCACACGGGACGCGTGCAGCCCAGCCGCCCGCACGACCGCGACCGGGGCCGCCGAGTCCCACTCCCACTGCCCGCCCGCGTGCAGGTACCCGTCGGCATCGCCACGCAGCACCGCCATCGCCTTGGCCCCGGCCGACCCCATCGGCGCCAGGTCGCCGCCCACCCGCTCGGCGACCTCGGCGGCGAACGCGGGCGGCCTGCTGTCGCTGACCAGCAACCGGGGCCGCGCCGACACACTGGCCGGGGTGGGCGGAAAATCGCTGGCATACACCGCGTTCAGCGAAGGCTGGGCGACGGCGGCCGCCGTCAGGCCCAGGCCCCGCTGCCACAGCGCCACGTGCACCGCCCAGTCCGGGCGGGTCCGCAGCGCGTACTCGCGGGTGCCGTCGAGCGGGTCGACGATCCACACCCGGTCCACGGCCTGCCGGGCCGGGTCGTCCGCGGCTTCCTCGGACAGCACCGCGTCCCCGGGCCGCTCCTCGGCCAGCCGGGCCAACAGGTACGCGTTGGCGTCCGCGTCGCCGCGGCGGCCCAGATCGGGCCCGCCCTCGGCGCGCAGTGCCAGCAGCAACTCGCCCGCGCCGCGCGCGAGATCGGCGGCCAACCGCGTGTCCGTCACCGGATTCCCTCCCGCACAGTCGAATTCCGAACTTATCAACCTCGACCGCGGTCCGGTGTGGAACCAGGCTGGGGCCACACACGTCTACCCGTCGACTTCGACCCAGTGAGGGGCTTTACACCATGGCGGACATCGAGTACCGGTTCGGCACCGGCGAGGGCGACCCGAACGTGCACCACGGCCAGGCCAACGTGGACGTCGACGGCGACGGGAACGCCGACGCCATCGCCGTGGACTTCGACGGCGACGGCCGCTACGACGACCGCATGTGGGACTCCGACGGCGACGGCGTCGCCGACACCGCGCTGCTGGACCACAACGACGACGGCATCGCCGAGTCCGCGTACAGCGACCCCACCGGCGAGGGCACCTGGAACGCCAAGGGCCGGGGCGGCACTCCCGACCAGCCCGCCGAGACCCCGCCCACCGAGACACCGGTCACCGAGACCCCCGCCGACCAGACCCAGGACGTCCCGTCCGACGTGCCGGACGACAAGCCGCAGGACACCGACCAGACCCAGGACGTCCCCTCCGACGTCCCCGACGACGGCGGCTTCGAGAACCCCACCGACGGCGACGGCGACGCCGCCGACTTCGAGCCGGACGCCGACCCGGCCGACAAGCAGGACCAGCCCGACGAGGGCTCCGCCGAGGTCACCCCCGTGGACGACGTCCCCCTGGAGATCCCCACCGAGGAAGACCCCTTCGACAGCGCGGACAGCGCGGAAGCCGACCAGGCCGACGACACCGACGCGGGCGACCTCTTCGACAACCTCACCCCCGACGACGCGGGCGACCCCTCCCTCTCGGACTGGTACGCCGACCTCGACCACTGACCCGGCGACCACCGACCCACCCACCGGGCCAACGACCTCAGGGGTGTGGACCGATCGTGACGATGGTCAACTGTGCGTCACCCGGACCGTAGATCCACCAGATACGCCACGCGGAGGGAGTCCTGTTCTCGACATAGGACTCCCACAGCGTGACTCCACCCGGCCCGGGAACCGACTGGTAGTCATGCGAATGGAGACCCGGATGCCGGGGGCCTGCCTGCTCCAACAGTCGCAGCGCCTTGGGCACCTTCTTCAGCTTCGGCAGATACTGCTGCTTGGCTTTCAGGTCATCGATGACCTTCTCAGCCTCACGGGTGTAGAGCAGTTCAAAGGGAGGTGCGCTCACTCGTCTTCGGCGTCCTCGTCGTCGTCAGCGGTCACCCACGACAGGGCGCGCGCGTTGCCTTCGGCCGCGTCCGCGAGACCGCGGAACAGGGAGGCGCGCAGCTCGTCGTTCTCCCAGACGAGCAGCTCACGTTTGGGAATGCTCACCAAGGGAGTCAGCAGGATGGCGCCGTCGGCGTTGGTGGACACCGCGTAGCGGTCATCCTTGGTGGCTCCCGCTTTCCCGATGGCGACACGGCCGCGCTCGTCGGCCGTCACCTCGGCCACCGGCCTGAAGTCATCGAGCATGGCCATGACACACCTCCTTGATGCTCCAAGTTACTCCGGTTCACCAAAGTGGGCGATACCCACTTGCCCCTCGCGTGGCGCGAACGGCGTACGGGCGACGCGGTTAGCCTGGTGCGGTGGTGTTCCCTACCAAGGCCCTGCGCATCGGCCCCTACCCCGTCGAGCCGCCGGTGGTGCTCGCCCCCATGGCGGGCATCACCAACGTCGCGTTCCGCACGCTCTGCCGTGAGTTCGGAAGCCCCACCTCGCTCTACGTGTGCGAGATGATCACCGCCCGCGCCATCGTCGAGCGCGACGCCAAGACCATGGAGATGATCACGTTCGGCCCCGCCGAGCACCCCCGCTCCATGCAGCTGTACGGCGTCGACCCGGCCACCGTCGGCGAGGCGGTGCGCGTGATCGCCGCCGAGGGGCGCGCCGACCACGTCGACATGAACTTCGGCTGCCCCGTCCCGAAGGTGACCCGCAAGGGCGGCGGGGCGGCGCTGCCGTTCAAGCGGCGGCTGTTCGGCCAGATCGTGGCCGCCGCCGTGCGGGCAGCGGCGCCAGCGGGGATTCCGGTCACGGTGAAGTTCCGGGTCGGGATCGACGACGAGCACCTGACCTACCTCGACGCCGGGCGGATCGCGGAGGCCGAGGGGGCGGTGGCGGTCGCGCTGCACGCGCGCACGGCGGCGCAGCGCTACTCCGGGCAGGCCGACTGGTCGCGGATCGCCCGGCTCAAGGAGGCCGTGACGACCATCCCGGTCCTGGGCAACGGCGACATCTTCAGCGCCACCGACGCGGTGAAGATGGTCGAGCAGACCGGCTGCGACGGTGCCGTGGTCGGCCGCGGCTGCCTGGGCCGCCCGTGGCTGTTCCGGGAGTTGCACGCGGTGTTCTCCGGGCAGGAGATCCCGGACGGGCCCAGCCTCGGCGAGGTCGGCGCGATCCTGCACCGGCACGCGACCCTGCTCACCGCGCACCTCGGCGAGGACAAGGGCATCCGCGACCTGCGCAAGCACATGGCCTGGTACCTGCGCGGCTTCCCGATCGGCTCGGAGCCGCGCAAGCGGTTCGCGCTGGTCAGCTCCCTCGCTGAGCTGGAAGACCTGATCGCCGACCTGGACCACGACGCCCCCTACCCGCCCGACGCGGAGGGCCCGCGCGGCAGGCAGGGCTCGCCGGGGCGGGTCGTGCTGCCGGAGGGCTGGTTGGACGATCCGGAGGACGCCGCCGTCCCGGTTGGCGCCGAACTCATGCACTCGGGGGGCTGATGCGCAGCGCACTGGGCGGCCTGCTGCTGACCGTGCTCGCGGTGGCGGGCTGCGCCACCACCGTCACCGGCGCCGCGGTGCCGCAGGGCGGCGGGGCCGGTCCCGAGGCGGAGCGGACCCTGGTGAGCCGGTACTTCACCGACCTCAACGAGGCGGGCGCGGAGGGGGCGAGCGCGCAGCGGGAGTTCCTGCGCCGCACCCAGCACCCCGACTTCGACAACCGCTTCTGCGACCTCGGCGACCTCACCCTGCGGATCGAGCCCGCGCTGTCCACGCTGCGCCCGGACACCCAGTGGAAGCCGGAGCAGTCGGCGGACCCGCCGCGCGGTGCGGTGTACGTCATCGGCGTCTCGGTGAGAATCCGCCGCGACAGCGCGACGCTGGCCGAGCAGATCGGCTCCCAGCGGGTCGTCGTCCTTGACGGTAGGGCGTACGGCTTCACTCCCTGCCCCACTGACTGAGCCCATCCGGGTGACTCCAAACGAGTGCACACGGCTACCTACTACTCGGTTCGTCACCGGTTTGGCCCAGCGCGGGGTCCACCAGTAGGGGGAATTCCGACGCCCATGCGTCCCGCCCGCTTAAGCGGACCGTCTTTCCGGACGACACACACGTACGTAGGGAGGTGACCGCGGTGGCCGTTCTGGGACGAGGTGTCGCCAAGCCCGAGCCCGACCAGCGGGAGACCCCGTGGCGGGACCACCGGGTCAGCGAACCCACCATTCCGCTGCGTCACCCCGCGATCACCGACCGTGCCGAGAATCCCGACGCGGGCCCGCCAGCGGACGCCGCGAACCTGGTCAGCCTGCACGAGTCGATCGCCGCCCTGCTTGCCTCCCGCGGGCAGTACCGGCAGGCCTACCAGCACCTGCGCTCCGCGCTCGACCTGATGTCGGAGCTGAGCGAGCCGCCGCAGATCCCCGAGCAGTTCCGCCGCGAGGTCGACCGGCTGCGCCGCGAGCACGCCGAGGCGCACGAGCAGAGCATCCGCGACAGCCTCACCGCCAGCTACAACCGCCGCTACCTCGACCAGCGCCTCGTCGACCTGGTCGCAGAACAGGGCCGCGCGGACGGCCTCGCCGTCGCCCTGGTCGACCTCGACTGGTTCAAGCAGGTCAACGACACCTTCGGCCACCTGGTCGGCGACCGGGTGCTGCAGCGGGTCGTGGAGCTGCTGCAGCAGGGCCTGCCCGAGGGCGGCTTCTGCGCCCGCTACGGCGGCGAGGAGTTCGTGCTCGTGCTCCCCGGCGTCGACCGCCTGACCGCCGTCGACCTCGCCGAGGCCGCCCGCGCGCGTGTGGAGAGCTACGCCTGGTCGAGCCTGGTCCTCGGCCTGCGGGTGACGGTCAGCGTCGGCCTGGCGCACGAACCGGCCGTCCGAGTGGCAGATGACACACCGAGGGCCCCGGAGCGCCAGCTCCGCGAGGCCGACGCGCTGCTTTACACCGCCAAGCAGTCCGGCCGCAACGCTGTCGCATACCTGCTCGACGGCAAGGCTCACCTGGCCGGAGCCGCCGCGGGCAGACGAGCGGTCACCGAGCCGAGGACCACGGCGCGCTAACAGGGGCCCTCGGGAGCGCGATACCCCGATCGGGCTAGCAATATCCACAAAAACGGGCACCGACGGTGAACAAAGTTGCCTAGAAGGTCGTCACGGGCGACCACCATCCGTACTATCGCATCCGCAGAGTGACACGATCGGGTAAGCAACTGAGCGCGGCACCGCAACGTGTTGATAACCAACCGACAACGGTTAGCGCAGCACTGCTGCATCTTGGAAAGGAGCACGGGTGCCCGACGACTACGACCGCGACGGCACACCGGGCTCCCACGCAGGCGGCAAGCGCCGCGCCCCGGAACCGACCGAGCAGCCCCGACGCAGGCGCCGGTCGATGGAGAACGCCGGTGGGGTCAGCGTTTCCGACCTGGTAGAGCGCCACAGCGGCTCCCGGTCCAACCTCATGCCGGTCCCCCAGCCGGAGACCGCCCCCGACGAGGCGGACGAGGTCCCCAGACACCAGGCTCCGACCCGCAAATCCCCGGAGGCCCCGCCTGCCCCGGAAGCCGCCTTCCGCTCCGCCCCGGACACCGACTCCGGCGCGCAGGCCACTCCCACCGGCCGCCGCGCCCGCCCCGAGCCGACTCCCCACCCCGGCCGCAGGTCTCCCGACACCCCCGCGGGCCCGGCTCCCCGGACGAGCCGCAGGGCACCCGACCCCACCCTGGGCGGCGACGCTCCCCCGGCTTTCGACCCCGCCGCCGTCGCGGAACCCCGCACCCGTGGAACCGCGGAGCCGGATCTAGGCCCCGCCGATCCCACCGGTTCCGGACAAGCCGTCACCGGAACACCGGGGCGCCGAACCCGCCGGGCGCCGGAACCCGGTCTCGGCAGCGACACGCCCGCAACCGACGCGCGGTCCTACCCGGACCCCACTCGCCCCCGGGCCCGCCGGGCCGCGGAACCGGATCTCGGCTCCGTGGGCCCCGACTCCGGTCCCCGGCAACACCAGTTCCCGTTCGACTCCGCCGCACCACAGGCGGGACCCCGCGCCCGCCGGGCAGCAGAGCCCAACCTCGGCGCCCCGGACCCCGGCCTCCACCACGACCGCCCCTTCGACCCCGGCGCACCACAAACAGGCCCCCGCGCCCGCAGGGCAACAGAACCCGGCCCGGGCAACCCCGATCCCCACCACGACCGGCCTTTCGACCCCGGCGCACCACAAACAGGGTCCCGCGCCCGCAGGGCAGCGGAGCCGGGTCTGGGCAACTCCGACTCCGGTCCCCGCGAAGGCCGACCGGCGTTCGACTCCGGCGCGGCGCACGGCGGGTCCCGGCCGGGCCAGCCGCCCTCAGGCCAGGAACCGACACCGCCGCAGGTCGGGTCCCGCACCGGCCGCCGGGTGCTCGGCTCGGCTCCGGACGCGGGCGCGCGGCCGCCCCGCAGGACGCTCGATTCCGGGCAGGAGACGGGTTCCGCCGCTTTCGGCCCTGGCTCCCGGGCGGGTGAGCCCGGGGGCGCGGACCCGACCGCCGCCCAGCCCCGCCCGGGTTCCGACGCGGCGCAGGAGCCGCCGCGGGGCGCCCAGTCCCGGCGCAAGCCGCGCACGGCAACGCATTCCGTCCCCGCCGACGTCATCGCGCAGTCCACCGGCCAGCGCCCCCTGGAACGGCCTGCGCGTCCACAGCCCGACGACGGCATCCCGAAGACCGTCGCGGACCTGCTCGGCCCCATCGCCCCCGCGGGCAAGCGCGGGCAGCAGGAGAACTTCGCCCAGTCCGCCCGCCGCGGCCGGGCCGACGCCCAACGCGCCCTCCCCGACCGCGGCGACGCCCCCCGCGCGGACGAAACCGAAGTCGAGGGCCTGCCCCCGGTCCCCGCGGCCGACCCGGACAGCCGACGCCCCACCGGTCAGCGCTCCCTGCCCGCGGGCCGTCGAGCCCCGGGCCAGTCCACCGGCCGCCGCCCAATCCCGATCGAGCAGACCGAACCGGACTTCAGCACCGGCCTGCCCGCCCTACCCGCCGACGATCGCCGCCCCACCCGCGGCCCCCGCCCCACGGCGGGCCCGGGCGGCGAACCACAGTCGGACGCCCGACAACTCCCCGGCGCCCGCCAACGCCCGACCGCGGGCCCCCAAGGCGAGTTCCCGGCGGACGCGCAGGAACCGCTGCCCAACACCGGACACGCCCCGCACCCGACCGGCCGCAGGCGCCCGCCCACCGGCACGTTCCCGGCAGGCGCCCAGGAACCGTTCCCCGGCAACGGAAACGCCCCCCGCCCCACCGGCGAGTTCCCCACCAGCGCACCGGAACCGTTGCCCGACAACGGCCCCCGCCCCACCGGCGGCAGGCGCGCTCCCCGCCCCACCGGCGGATTCCCGGCAGACACACCGGAACCGCTGCCCGGCAGCGGGCCCACCCCGCCCCCCACCGGCGGATTCCCCACCAACACCAGGCGCGGCGGCTCAGCCCCTCGCCCCACCGGCGAACACCCAGCCAACCCCCAAGAACCGTTCCCCGGCACCGGGAACACCCCCCACCCCACGGGCACCGGACGCGGCGGCTCCGCCCCGCGCCCCTTCCCCGCCAACGCACAGGACCCGTTGCCCGACAACGGAAACGGCCCAACCGGCGGCAGGCGCGGCGGCTCAGCACCCCGCCCCACCGGCGAACACCCAGCACCCACACAAGAGCCGTTCCCCGGCAACGGGCACGAGCCCAACCAGCGCCCCCGCCCCATCGGCGAACACCCAGCACACACGCAAGAGCCGTTGCCGGACAACGGACACAGCCCAACCGGCGGCAGGCGCGGCGGCTCAGCACCCCGCCCCACCGGCCAACACCCGGCGGTGCCACTGCCCGCCCCCGGTTCCCCGGCGCCCCACCCCGGCGAATCGCGGCCCCCCATTCCCGGCGCCGCCCCCACTGGCGAGTTCCCCGCCGGGCCGCACCGCCCGACCGGCGGCCCCGGTGGGCCGCGGCCCACCGGGACGTTCCCCGTGAACCCCCGGCAAGCGCCTCCCAGCGGCACCGGGAAGTTCCCGGTGGACCCGCGGTTCCCGGCCGCGGGCGAACCACCGGTCCCGGCCGACGCTTCCCGCCCCGGCGACCACCCCCAGCCCGGCGCCGATTCCCGGGCACTGCCGGTGCGGCGGGGCAGGCGTCCCGAGGACGCGGGCGTCGAGCCCCCCGGTGACATCGACCAGCGGCTCAGCGGACACGACCCCGATGACGCCGGGCCGATCAGCAGGCGGCTCATGGCGCAGGGGGACGCGCCGACCGAGGTCGGGGGGCCGGTGGTGCCCGACGACGGCCAGCAGCCCCGGCCGCGCATTCCCCGGCAGCAGCCGCCCGGGAACTCCTCGATGCCGCCGCTGCCGCCGGACGGTCCGCAGAATCCCGAGGCCCCGACCCGGGTCGCGCTCACTCCGCCGCCGAACGCGTCCGCCGCGGAGATCATGGGGCTCACCACGGAGATGGAGCCGATCGGCGAGGCCGTGCAGAAGCGGCGGCGGGTCGACCAGACGCTGGCGCGGTTCTCCGCGGTGCACGACGAGCTCAAGGCCGAGGAGAAGGCCCGCAAGTCCAAGCGGATCAAGCTCAACCCGTGGGCAGCCGACGGCGACGCCCTCGACGAGCACCTTGACGAGTTGGAGCAGCTGCCCGCCGATCCGACCGTGCTGGTGCGGCCCGCGGCGCAGGAGGACGCCGAAGAAGAGCAGCCCGCGACGCG
Organism: Actinokineospora iranica; assembly: GCF_900101685.1. GTDB lineage: Bacteria > Actinomycetota > Actinomycetes > Mycobacteriales > Pseudonocardiaceae > Actinokineospora > Actinokineospora iranica. Next base: position 223,761 of record NZ_FMZZ01000005.1, on the reverse strand, counting down.
CCTGCAAGAGAAGAAGGCGCGCAACCAGGCCCGCTCGACCACCATCGCGAAGATCGTCGCGGCCGTGGTGGCCGGGCTGGTGTTCCTGGCGACCGGGATCGGGTGGGCGTTCACCCAGTGGGCGGAAGGCGGCATCGAGAAGGTGCGCGCGCTCGACCCGGACTCCGACTCGATCCAGAACGCCGAGGGGCAGCGCGGCGACGAGAACTTCCTGCTGGTCGGCTCCGACACCCGCGAAGGCGCGGAAGCCGAAGAGGGCCTCGGCGACGCGGGGCAGGTGCCGGGCGCGCGGTCGGACACGGTGATGATCGCGCACGTCCCTGCCGACCGTAAGCGGGTCGTGGTGGTGTCGTTCCCGCGTGACCTGGAGATCAGCAGGCCGGGCTGCGAGCGGTTCGACTCCAAGTCGAACACCTACACCGGCGAGCAGGTGACCGCGCAGAAGGTCGCGAAGATGAACACCGCCTACCAGGTGGGCGGCCCGCTGTGCGTGACCAAGGTGGTGCAGCAGATCTCCGGCCTGCACATCACCCGGTTCATCGGCATCGACTTCGACGGCTTCCGCGGCATGGTCGACGCGGTCGACGGGGTCAGCGTGTGCGTCGAGAAGCCGATGTTCGACACGAAGCTGAACAAGTGGATCGTGCGGGAGCCGGGCAAGGACGTCCAGCTCCGGGGCGACCAGGCGCTGGACTTCGTCCGGGCGCGCTACGTGCGGGGCGACCCGACCTCCGACTACGGCCGGATCAAGCGCCAGCAGCGGTTCCTGTCGTCGCTGCTGCGCAAGGCGATGTCGAGCCAGGTGCTGCTCGACCCGGCCAAGCTGACCCAGTTCACCGGCGAGTTCGCCAAGTCGACCTTCGGCGACAACGTCGGCTTGCAGTCGCTTTTCCAGCTCGGCCAGTCGCTGCAGGGCCTGGAGACGGGCCGGGTCACCTTCATCACCGTCCCCACGGTCGGCGAGTCCAACAGCCGCGGCAACGAGGTGCTCCGCAAGGAGGACACCCAGGCGCTGTTCCAGGCCATCATCAACGACCAGCCGCTGCCCGGCGAGCAGCCCGGGCCCAGCGCGGGCGCCAGCCAGGCGCGGCCGCAGCCCGCGCCGCTGCGCGCCCAGCAGCAGCCGGTGGACCCGAGGACGCTCAAGATCCAGGTCCTCAACGGCGGCAACCAGACCGGGGGCATCGCCCGCCGCACCGCGGAGAAGCTGACCGCGCTCGGCTACACGGTCGTCCAGGTCAACGCGGGCCCGTCGGTGCCGAAGACGGTGGTGCGCTACGGCCGCGGCCACGAGGCGCAGGCGCAGACCCTGGCCTCGTCGGTGCCGGGGGCGCAGTTGCAGGAGGACCCGGCGATGGCCGCGGCGCTGATGCTGGTCATCGGACCGGAGTTCACCGGCCAGGTGGTCGCCCCCGGCTCCGACGGCGGGGGCGCGGCCCCACCATCGGCGAAGCTCCCGCAAGACCTGTCCACGGTCAACGCCAACGACGTGACCTGCGCGTAATTCCGACTCGTTCATCACGGGTTCACCAGGAGATGGCGAACTTCCGACGCGCGGCATCTAGGCTGTGGGCCATGCGTGAGGCCTACCATCTCGAACTTGGACAGCTCGCCGACCACCTGGGTGGCATGTGCTCTATGGTCGCCGAGGCGATGGAGCTCGCCACGCGCGCTCTGCTGGAGACGAACCTGAGCATCGCCGAACAGGTCATCAGCGGCGACGAGAAAATCGACGACGCCCGCTCCGCCTGCGAGGAGCACGCCTACGCGCTGCTCGCTCTGCAGGCCCCGGTGGCGACCGACCTGCGCACGGTGCTCGCGGCCATCCACGCCGCGGAAAGCCTGGAGCGCATGGGCGACCTGGCCCTGCACGTGGCCAAGGCGGCCCGCCGCAGGCACCCGTCCCCGGTGCTGCCGGAGCCGGTGCACGGCTACTTCGCCGAGATGGGCCGGGTCGCGGTCCAACTGGCCCGCAAGGCCGAGGCCGTCATCCGCAGCCAGGACGTCGCCGCCGCGCGCGCTTTGGAAGACGCCGACGACGAGATGGACGACCTGCACCGCCACCTGTTCACCGTGATCATGAACAAGGACTGGCCGCATGGGGTGGCGTCGGCGGTCGACGTGACCCTGCTGGGGCGCTTCTACGAGCGCTACGCGGACCATGCTGTTTCGGTCGCCAAGCGGGTCGTGTTCGTTGTTACCGGCCGTATGCCTGGCTCGTTCGGGGATGAAGACGTCTGAGCCTGGCTCTGGGTTCGGGGTTGGCTCGATGGGGTGGAGCACCCGGCGAGCGGACGTTTCCGTTTGAGTGGGGGGCGGGTGTGCTGCCTCGCTCGCATCGGGCACGTGGCAGGGGCAGGCTTGGTTTTGGCAGGAGGGCGGGTGTGCTCCTGGTCAGGGCCTGGTGGTGGGGGCTGCCGACAGGATGAGGTCGCCTAGTTGTTGGGCCAGGCGGGCGTTGTCCGCGGGGGAGTAGGTGGCGCGGATGGCGCCGTTGGGTTCTGGGCGGCTTAGGGAGAGGTAGCGGCCCGCGTCGGTGTCGATCCAGCTGACGGTGCCCGCGTCTACCTCGCGGCCGTGTCTGCCTCGGCCGCTGACGGTGAAGAAGCCGTAGCCGGTGCGGGGGCGTTCGAGCATGGCGGCGGCCATGCGCAGTTGGGCGTCGGTGTTGGTGCGGGGGGCGCGGACCGGTTGGACGAAGCCGCCGCCGGAGTCGTCGCGGGGTTGGGGGGCGGCTTCGATGACCTGCACTGACTGGCCCGGTCCGGCTTGGGCGGGGGGCAGCAGCGCGACCAGGCTGCGGGCGAGGGCCGCGGGGCTGATCAGGTCGAACTGGATGCTTTGGCCCTCTTGGATGGCCAAGACCGCGGTGGAACCCGCAGCGGCGGCGCGGGCGCGGATGCGGCGGTCGTGGTTGACGGTGCCCATCATGCCGATGCCGATGTCGTGGTCGCTGGTGACCGTCAGCGCGGCCGCGACGTCCGGGTCGACCTCCGAGTGGTGGATCAGGCCGCGGTTGGACAGGTCGGTGAACACGACCTTCGCGATGCGGTTCCGGTCCTCTTCGAGTTGACCGAAGCTGGGGATCTCGAATGGGAACAGCCTGCAGTTGACCCGCAGCGCCTGCGACAGCATGTCCACCGCGGCGAGGGACAGCGAGAACGAGCGTGGCATCTGGCGTTAGCCGCCGATCACTGGGGGAGCGGTCATCTCGTCGGTGCCGAACACCTCGTCCGGGTCGGCCTCGACCAGGTACGACGGCCGCGAGTGCTCTTCGTCCTCGCCGCCCTGGCCGCGGGCGCCACCGGCGCCCATGCCCGCGCCCATCCCGGCCCCGCCGCGGCCGCCTGCCGCGCCCATCGGGCCACCGCCGCGGCCACCGGTGGCCGCGTGCTCCGCTGCGAGCGCGCCCGCGCCCGCCCCGACGCCTGGGCCCATCGGTCCGGCCTTGCCGCCGAAACCGCCACTACCGCCCGCCCCTGCGCCCGCGCCGAAACCGCCGCCGGGCCCGAAGCCGCCACGGCCACCGCCGCCGCCGAAGCCGCCGCGACCACCGCGGGCGGTGTCACCGCCGCCGGGTCCCATCCCGCCCGCCATCGGCGGGATGCCGCCAGGGAAGCCCGCGTGGCCGCCCTGCTGGTTGCCGCCACCGGGAAGCTGGCCGCCACCGCCGGGCTGGTTGGGGATGGAGCCGTCGAAGCCGCCGGGGCCGGTGCCGTTGTTGCCGCCGGGGTTCGGGTGCGGCAGCGGGGTCACCGGGGGCCGCCTGCCCTGGTCGCCGGAGTCGCCATTGGGGTCGGTGTGGGTGTCGATGCCGCCGGGCGGCGGCGCGACGGGCGGACGGTCGGGCGGAAGCCGCGGGTGCTGGTCGATCGAGCCGTCGCGGCCGGTGCCGCCGTCGCGGTTGACGTCGACGGTGCTGTCACCGGGCCGCTGGACGCGGTCGTCGCCGCCGGGGCGGTCGCCCTCGTCGGAGCCGCCGCCGCCCATCTGCGGCGGCGCGTCGAAGGCGGGCATGGCCGACGAGCTGCTCAGCGTGCTGTCGTAGGAGCCGACGACCCGGGCGGCTTCCTCGTGCGCGGCCTGGCTTTCCCGGTACTGCGCCTGGTACTGGTCGTTCTTGCGCATCAACTCGATCGGGTCGGTCGTGTTCATCAGGTCGCGGTTGGCCGCGTCCGCGTCGAACGGGACCTCTTCTGGCATCGAGTTCTTCGCCTCGGCCAGCGCTTCGGCCTGGATGCCGGTCTGCGTTCCGGCGAGCTGCGCGCTCTGCCCAGCCTTGCCGACCCAGTTGCCGATGTCGGCCATGAACCTGCGGGCGGAGTCACCCGCGGAGCCCTGCCAGTCGGCCTGGCTGTCGTTGATCGCGGCGGCGACGGTGTCCTGGAACTGGGCCATCGCGTTGCCCGCGTTGAGGTACAGGTCGCCGATCTCGCCGATCTGGTCGGGATCGACCGACTCGGTCACCATGGGCTTGAGCGAGCCGTGCTCGATGCTGAGGTAGTTGGAGCACTGCATCGCGGCCGTCGGCCGCATCGCCAGGCCTTGTGCGAGCTGGTTGGCCTGGGAGTTCATCCCCTGGTTGTACTGCTCGCTGATCTCGCTGTTGCGGGTGAACTGCTTCCAGACCTCGTACCAGGGGGCGTTCTCGATTTCCTGGTCGACGCGCTGCTCAGCCTGCTCGCGGACGTCGCCGCGGGTGTCGGAGGTGCCCGTCCGGTCGATGTAGACCGGGCTCCCCGAGTCGTACGTCGGGTCGTACGACGGGTGGCTCGGGTCGTAGTTCCGACTCGACGGGTTCGACACGTCGGTGGTCGCGCGGTCCCCTTGGTGCGGGGTGTACGCGGTTCTGACCGGTCCGGGCATGTGGCTCAACCTCCCCCTTGGTTCAGGGCAATCGGGGCTCGACTAGCTGCGCGGCCGTCAGCGCGGGCGCGCACAGCTTCGCGCCGTCGCCGCCGGTCGCCATGACATCCACCCGCGACTTCGCTGTCACGGCCAGGGTGATCGCGCACCCGCCACCCACGCCGCGCAGGCTCTGTTCGGAGTCGCGCGAATTGACCTTCAACGGCTTCTTCTCGCCATAGGCCACGACGTCGGCGAGCCCCAGCTTGTCGAAGAGCGCGACGCTGAGGTTGTAGCTGTCGGCGATGCTGGCCTTCTCGACGCGATAAGAGCATGTCCGGGCCGGGCCGATTTTCTCTTCGCCCATGCTCTTGGTGATGCCCAGCGACCCGAACGCGGACTCCGGCAGCAGATCGCAGGGCTTGACCTCGGTCAAGGGCGAGTCGGCTCCGTTCGCCGACGTCTTGGTCGAGGACGGTGGCGTCGACGTGGTCGATGACCCGGGGCTGGCTGTGCTCGGCTGGACCGGGCCCGGCTCCGCGGTCGGGTTGCCCGGGGTCTCGGTGGAGCACGCGGCTCCCCCCGCCATCACGACGGCGAGTGCCGGAGCCAACCAGAGCGAATGCCTCACTGTTCCCCTTTTAGCGTGTTCGAGCGGATCGGTCAGCCGGTGAACGTGCCCGCGTTGGACTCGTCGGTGCGCACGTAGTTGGCCATGGCCTGCTGGATGCCCTCTTCCGCCTTGATCAGCGACTCGCGGAACTGCCTGAGCTGCGTCAGGAAGCCCCGGTCGTCGGTCGCGACCTGCACCAACAGCGGCTTCATGACCTCGGCGTTGTTGCTGCTGCCGAGCATCGGCTCCTGTTCGAGCACATGCAGCCTTTCCTGCTCGGAGTCGACCCAGGCGGCCATCTCGCGGATGGCCCGCAGCAGGGCCTCGCCGCCCTTCTCGTTCACCGCGAACTTGCCCGCGGCCGCGTTCCCCGCGAAGTCGCTCATGGCCTTGCCGATCGGGCTCAATGGCGCGTTGCCGCCCTCATCGATGTACATGCCACCCCCTGGTCTGTCCGCCCACCCGAAGCCACATCCGCACACAACATCAATCACACAAGCCAAGGGCACCGTACCAATCCGGTCCGGCGCTCGCCTTGACTGTGACGAGATGGGAAAGACGAAAGTTCCCCGGAAACGCGCAGGTCCCCCGTACGGGCGAACCGCACGGGGGACCTGAACTGACAGTGACGATCGGCGACGAACCGAGCCGAATGGCTCAGCCGAAACGGCCCGAGATGTAGTCCTCGGTCGCCTTCTGGCCGGGGTTGGAAAAGATCCGCTCGGTGTCGTCCACCTCGACCAGGCGGCCGGGCTGCCCGACGCCCGCGAGGTTGAAGAACGCCGTCTGGTCGCTCACCCGGGCGGCCTGCTGCATGTTGTGGGTGACGATGACGATCGTGTAGTCCTTCTTGAGCTCGCCGATCAGGTCCTCGATCGCCAGGGTGGAGATCGGGTCCAGCGCCGAGCACGGCTCGTCCATCAGCAGCACGTCCGGCCGCACGGCGATGGCCCGGGCGATGCACAGCCGCTGCTGCTGGCCGCCGGAGAGGCCGCCGCCGGGGCGGTTGAGGCGGTCCTTGACCTCGGCCCAGAGGTTGGCGCCGCGCAGGGCCTCCTCGGCGACCCGGTCGAGCTTGCGCTTGTCGCGCTCGCCCGCGAGCTTGAGCCCGGCCACGACGTTGTCGCGGATGGACATGGTCGGGAACGGGTTGGGCCGCTGGAACACCATGCCGATGGTGCGGCGCACCGACACCGGGTCGACCGACGAGGCGTAGACGTCCTCGCCGTCGAGGAGCACCTTGCCTTCCGCGCGGGCGCCCGGGATCACCTCGTGCATACGGTTGAGCGACCGCAGGACGGTCGACTTGCCGCAGCCCGACGGGCCGATGAACGCGGTGACGCTGTGCGGCGGCACTGCCAGCGAGACGCTGTCCACGGCGTGGAACTTGCCGTAGTACAGGTTCAGGTCCTTCACATCTATGCGCTTGGCCATGATCGCTGCCTTACTTGGTCTTCAGGGACGTCAGCCGTGAGATCAGCGATCCCAGCAGGTTGAACACGGTGATGATGAGGATCAGCGTGACCGCGGCTCCCCAGACCCGGGCCTCGCCCACCTCGTTCGTGGTGAGCCGCTCGGAGGTCATGAGCAGCGGCAGGGAGGACATGTTGCCGCCGAACGGGTCGTAGTTGATGAACACGGTGTAGCCGACCAGGACGAGCACCGGCGCGGTCTCGCCCATGACGCGGGCGATGGCCAGGGTGATGCCGGTGATGATGCCGGACATCGCGGTCGGGATGACGATCTTGACGATGGTCTTCCACTTGGGGATGCCCAGCGCGTACGCGGCCTCGCGCAACTCGTCGGGGACGATCTTGAGCAGTTCCTCGGTCGTCCGCACGACGACCGGGATCATCAGCAGCACCAGCGCCAGCGACACCGCGAACGCGCTGCGCGGCATTCCGAGCGTGGTGACCCACAGCGCGTAGATGAACAGCGCCGCGACGATCGATGGCACGCCGGAGAGGATGTCGACGGTGAAGGTCACCGCCTTCGCCAGCCGGGAGCGCTTGCCGTACTCGACGAGGTAGATCGCCACCAGGATGGCGATCGGCACGGCGATGACGGCGCAGATCAGGCCCTGGAACAGGGTGCCGATGATCGCGTGGTAGACGCCGCCGCCGAACTGTCGGGAGGTCAGGCCCGCCAGCGACTTCTGCCACCAGTCGACGTTGAGGACGTGCTCGAAGCCCTTGGCGAGCACGGTGATCAGCAGCCACACCAGCGGCGCCAGGGCGATCAGGAAGGCGAAGCCGACCAGGATCGTGGCCAGCCGGTTCTTGAGCCTGCGGGCCGAGTTGACTTCCTGGAACGCGGGCGGGGCCGCGGGCCGGTCGAGGTCAGTCGCTGTGGTCATTCGTACTCCTTGTGACCGGCGATGATGGACCGGGCGAACGCGTTGACCACGAAGGTCAGGATGAACAGCACGAGGCCAGCGGCGATGTAGGCGCCCGCGCCGCGCGGGTCGTTGAACTCCTGGGCCGCACGGGCGATCTTCGACGCGATCGTGTCGCCGCCGTCGAACAGGCTGAACCCGAAGTTCTGGTTGGTGGAGCTCAGGATGATCAGCACGGCGATGGTCTCGCCCAGCGCGCGGCCGAGCCCCAGCATCGACGCGCTGATGTAGCCCGCCTTGCCGAAGGGCAGCACGGTCGTGCGCACGACCTCCCACTTGGTGGCGCCGAGCGCGAGCGCGCCCTCGATCTGCATCGACGGCGTGCGGTCGAACACCTCGCGGCTGATCGCGGTGATGATCGGCAGCAGCATCACGGCGAGCACGATTCCCGCGGTGAAGATCGTCTGGCCGATGGCCAGGTTGGAGCTGCCGGTGGCGAACAGCGGAATCCAGCCGAGGTTCTCGTTGAGCCACGTGCTGATCGGGGCCAGCGCGGGCGCGAGCACGTAGGCGCCCCAGAGGCCGTAGATGATCGACGGGACCGCGGCGAGCAGGTCGACCAGGTAGGCGAACGGCCGGGCGAGCCTGCGCGGGGCGTACTGGGTCAGGAACAGCGCGATTCCCAGCGACACCGGCATCGCGATGAGCAGCGCGAACACCGAGCTGAACACGGTGACCAGCAGCAGGTCGAGCACACCGAAGGCCAGGTCCGGCGGCTCGGCGTCCCACACTCTGCTGAACAGGAAGTTCGCGTCGTTGTCGACCAGCGACGGGATCGCCTGGATCAGCAGGAAGACGCCGATCAGCACGATCATGGCAACGACGAAGACGCCGGACCCGACAGTCAACGTCTTGAAGATCTTGTCACCGGGTCGGGTGACAACCTTGGCGGCCGGAGTGGGCTCGGCGGGCGGAGTCTTCTTGGTGGAAGGGCCACCCTTGCCCGGCGCGGTGGATGAAATCGGTGCCTCCGGTGCGGTCTTGGACGCAACGCCGCCCCGCGCCCCGCCGGTGCTCGCACCGGGGGCCGCGGGGCGTCCGACCATGTCGGAATCGCTCATATCGTCATCTCTGCTAGCAGTGTGCCAGTGCCGCTTACGCGATCGCCGCGATCGCGGTCAGCAGCTTCGCCTGGAACTCGTTCGGCAGCGGGACGTAGCCCGCGTCGGCGAGCGCGGCCTGGCCGTCGGTGGCCGCGACGGTGAGGAACGCCTTCACGGCCTTGGCGGTGTCGGGGTCGTAGCCCTTGGAGCAGACGATCTCGTAGGTCGCGAGCACCAGCGGGTAGGCGCCCGCGGTGTTGCTGGCGTAGAGCGCGTCGAGGTCGATGACCAGGTCGTTGCCCTCGCCCTTGAGCGTGGCGGACTTGATCGCGTTCGCGGCGCCCTCGGCGCCGAGCGCGACCGCGCCGGAACCGCTGTCGATCTTGGCGGCGGACAGCTTCTTGTCCTGGACGTAGGACCACTCGATGTAGCCGATGGTGCCGTCACCGGCGCCGATGGCGTCCGCGACACCCGCGGAGCCCTGCGCGCCCTGGCCGACGCCGCCGTTGAACTTCTTGCCTGCGTCCTTGGTCCACGCGCCCTTGCCCGCGGCCTTGAGGTACTTCTGGAAGTTGTCGGTGGTGCCCGACTCGTCGCCGCGGTAGATGACCGTGATCGCCTTGTCCGGCAGGCTCACGCCGCTGTTGATCGCGGTGATGGCCGGGTCGTTCCACTTGGCGACCGCGCCGCTGAAGATCTTGGCGGTGACCTCGGGGGTCAGGGTCAGGTCGGTGACGCCGTCGAGCTTGTAGGCGATGCCGACCGGGCCGAAGACCAGCGGCAGGTTCCACGCCGGGTTGCTCTGGCAGCGCTGCGCGGCCGCGTCGACCTCGCCCTTGTCCTTGCTCAGCGCCGAGTCGCTGCCGCCGATGTCGACGATGCCCGCGGTGAACTGCTTCACGCCCGCGCCGGAGCCGGACGGGGTGTAGGAGAGCTGGTAGTCCGGGCACTTGACGCCGTAGGCGGCGGTGAACGCCTCGATGGCGCCCTTCTGCGCGCTGGAACCCTCCGCGACCAGGGCCTTCTTGCCACCGCACTCGACCGGGGCGCTGTTGGTGGGCGCGGCTGCCCCGGAGGAGCTGCCACCCGCCGGGGTGTTGGCGTCGCTGCCGCACGCCGAGAGCGCGAGGGCGCCTGCCGCGATGATGCCCAGCACGGACGCGGGCCGCTTGATGATCACAGTGATTCCTCCAGCAGGAGTCTTCTCAGGTCGCGGCGTGACACCAGGCCAGCCGCCTCGCCGGCGACGCTAGGCAGCGGTGGTGGACGCACCCCCTTCTAGAGGTGAACGGCAAGTGAACAAGGCCGTCTATATGGACGCCGCGACATTGCCGAAGCTCGCCTGTGGCCTGCCCGTGACCTGGGATTTTTCTCCGTGATCACCCGGATGCGCGCTGTGTTCGTACGGCGTACTGAACGTCGGCGGCCGAACGGACGAACCCCAATCGACTGTATACCGCAATGGCGGGTTTGTTGTCGGCCTCGACATAGAGGATCACCGCGGGGACGCCTGCCGCCCGCAGGTGGGCCAGCCCGACGAGGGTGAGCGCCTTGCCCAGGCCGCCGCCCTGCGCCGCGGGATCGACGCCGACGACATACACCTCACCGACGCCGTCCGAGTGGACCTTGGTCCAGTGGAAACCGAGGATCCGACCGTCAGAGCCGACAGCGAGGAAGAGGCCTGCCGGGTCGAACCAGGGCTCGGCCTCGGTGGCGAGCACGTCCGCGACGGTCAGCGCCCCCTGCTCGGGATGCCAGTCGAAGGCCCGCCGGTTGACCTCGACCAGGGCTTCCTCGTCGCGCCCCGGCTCGAACGCGCGGACCCGCACGCCCTCGGGCCAGACCGGACGCGGGACCTCGCCTGCGAACTCAAGCCGCATCGTCAGCAGTTCGCGGACCGGTTCGAGGCCGAGCCTGGCGGCGACGCGGGCGGCGGCGGGGTGCTCGCCGTGCGCCCAGATCCGCACGCCTTCGGCCGCCCGCGCGAGCACGGCGGCGACCAGGGCGGAGCCGATGCCGCGGCGGCGGGCGTCGGGGTGGACCACGACCTCGGCGACCTGGCGGCCGAACGCGTCGCCGCCGGTGTCCAGGTGGGCATAGCCTGCGAGCACGTCGCCGTCCACAGCCAGCAGGTGCTCGCCGCCGCGGAACTCGCGGGGCAGCGGCCCCTCGGGCAGAGCCTCGGGTCGGCCGTCCGCGGTCCGGGCGGCGAGCAGCAGCGGGCGGATCTTCTCGACGGCGGCCGGGGAGTCGGCCACCCAGGTCAGTTCGGTCACTTGGCCGACGTTACTTACCGCCATGCTCTTGCGACCGTCCTGACTGTCTGTCCCATCTAGCTGTCTGTCCTATCTAGCTGTCTGTCCTATCTGGCTGTCTGTCCTATCTGGCTGTCTTAGCCGGACTTACCGAATGTCGACCGGGTAGACGGCCAAGTCGGGCTCCGGCATCGACTCGGCCTCGCGGCGGGCGCCACCGGCCTTGGGCGGCTGCACGAACTTGTAGCCGACGTTGCGCACGGTGCCGATCATCTGCTCGTGCTCCGGGCCGAGCTTGGCGCGCAGCCGCCGGACGTGCACGTCGACCGTGCGGGTGCCGCCGAAGAAGTCGTAACCCCACACCTCCTGCAGCAGCTGCGCCCGGGTGAACACCCGGCCTGCGTGCTGCGCGAGGTACTTGAGCAGCTCGAACTCCTTGTAGGTGAGGTCGAGCGGGCGCCCGCGCAGGCGGGCCATGTAGGTGGCCTCATCGATGACGAGCTCGCCGAGGCGCAGCGCGCCGTCCGCGGCGACGCCAGCGGGGCCGCGCGAGGTCAGCAGCCGCAGGCGGGCGTCGACCTCGGCCGGGCCCGCGGTGGGCAGCAGGATCTCGTCGATGCGCCAGTCGCTGTTGATGGCCACCAGGCCACCCTCGTTGACCACGGCGAGGACAGGGCAGCTGTCGCCGCCACTGGTGAGCAGGCGGCACAGGCTCTTGGCGGCGGCCAGGTCGGTGCGGGCGTCCACGACGACCGCGTCGCGGGAACCCGCCTCAAGCAGGGCGGTGACCTCCGGCGCCTGGGTGCGCACCGTGTGCGGGAGAAGCATCAGCGACGGGAGCACGGATCCGGGCTCCGGGTCGGCGGTCAGCAGCAGCAGGTCGAGGCTCATCCGAGTCCGCCTCTCTCTTGCGTGAATCCGCTCCGCGTCGTTGGGGTGCGGTCCCCGATCGGGGGGTTTCGATTTCGGCTGGCAGGAGAATAACCCTCGTACTCGGCAAATGTCGTGGTCGTGACGTCCGCATCACACGCATGCACGCAGGGGACCTGGGCATCCCGCGACCCCCGGGCGGCGTGTTACGGCTGCGTTAATCCAGTGTCCACCTGCCGATTGGCGCACCTGGCCGCGTTTTCAAACCCTGTCACGGAATGGTTTGTGAAACACCTGTTACACGGGAGTCAAGCCGCGAAAGATGGCCACAGGGGGCAACGTGAGCGGGTTTCGCGACCTCGACTTTCGTGAAGATCGGCGGCCCCGGCCGGGCGCACTGCGTACGCTGAGTGTGCTTGCCAGCCGCGGTGGCCTACCCCACCGATGGCGCGGGGCGGGGACCAGGATCATTGACGGTGGGACCCCGCGCGAAGCGGGTAACTGGGCAGTAACCGGCAGTGCGGGCGGACCGCCCATGCCTGCCGAACACGGACTGTGAACACGGACGGGTGGCGTATGACGACCATGACGAACTCCGGAAGGCCGCAGGCGGCCCCGAGGCGGGGCCGCTCCAAGGCCGTGCGGCGCCTCGTCATCACGCTGGTGGTGCTGCTCGCCCTGCTGGTGGCCGCCGACTTCGGCGCCGCTGCGGTGTTCGAGCACGAGGTGTCCAAGCGGGCGCAGCAGCAGTTCGGGCTGCGCGACCACCCCTCGGTGAAGGTCGGCGGGTTCTCCTTCCTCGTCCAGGCCGTCTCCGGCGAGTACGACCTGGTCACCGTCGACGCCAAGGGGGTGCCGGTCAAGGACGCCCTGCGCGACGTCGAGGTGCACGCCGACCTGCGCGGCGTGCAGGCGCCGCTGTCGGAGCTGGTGAGCGGGTCGCTCACCGGGGTGCCGGTCCGCGAGGTCGAGGGCCAGGTCAAGGTCAAGGCCGCCGACGTCAACCGCGCCATCCAGCAGAACAGCAACGAGGTCGTCAGGGTGATCAACAACCTCACCGTCGACCCGGTCAGCGTGCAGACGGTCAACACCGTGCCCGCCGAGGGCGGCGAAACCGAGGAGGACACCAGCGAGGTCGCCGACCAGGAGGGCACCACCGCGGGCGTGAAGCTGTGCGGGACGGCCGACATCGCGGGCCAGTCGACCGAGCTGTGCGTGTTCTCGATCATCTCCCTGGTCGAGGGCAGCATCGAGGTCTCGCCCAAGCGCCTCGAACTGCGCAACTCGGCCTCCTCGGCGCAGCTGCCCGCCGCCCTGCAGGCGAAGGTGCTGCCGCTGTTCGCGATCACCCTCGACCCGGGCGGCCTGCCGTTCAAGGTCACCCCGACCGCGGTGACCGTCGAGCCGGGCCTGCTCTCGGTCAAGGGCAAGGCCACCGACGTGGTCCTGGGCCGATGACCGGCGCGCTCGTGGCGCTGGGCACGCTGCTGCTGGCCGCGGCGGCGGGCCTGGCGCTGCGCGCGCGAGACGGCAGGATCCGCGTGACCGCGGCCGCCCCGTCCGCCGACACCGGGTCTGGGAACAGCGGGTCTGGGAACAGCGGGTCGGTGAGCAGTGAGCCGGTGAGCGGTCAGCCGGTGGACAAGGTGCCCGAGGACGTGCGGGCGGTGCTGGACCCGGCCGCCGCGGTCACCCTCGTCCAGCTCTCCACCACCTTCTGCACGCCGTGCAGGCACGCCCGGGTGGTCCTGTCCGACCTCGCGGACCGCACCGACGGCCTCGCGCACACCGACATCGACCTCACCGACCGGCCCGCGCTGGCCGCCGCGCTCGCGGTCCTGCGCACGCCCACGACGCTGGCCGTCGATGCCCACGGAGTGGAACTCCTGCGGGTCGGAGGGGTGCCGAAACGGAACGATCTGCTCGCCGCGCTGCGCCCGCACCTGCCTGCCTGACCCTCGTCACCTGCGCTTACGGGTTTCGCAAGGGCCGTCCGGCCTGTCTCACCAAGTGGGCAGCCCCTCCCACCTCCAGGAACTGGCGGTAAGCTCCCGGCCGTGACCAGCTACCTGACCAGGCGTCGCACGGTGGACTTCTGCCGTGTCGACAGCAGCCTGTGTCGGGCATCGATCTGACCGGGCGGCAGTCCGCGGCCCCGCCGCGCCCGCCCCATCGGACCCCGATCCCGCGTCCAGGTCAGGAGGCCACAGTGTCTGGACCGACAGAGCCCAGTCCGCACCAATCCGCACAACTAGCCGCCCAGCCGTCCGGCCGGACTGTCGACCCGCGCGGGCCGCGGTTCGCCGCCTGGGTGACCACCGCCGTGCTGGTCGCGGTGCTGGTCACCGGCTGGTGGCCGCTGCTCGCCGCGCAGGCCGTGGTGTTCGCGCTCGGCGCGTTCGCCGGGCCGCGCCATTCCCCGTACTCGGTGCTCTACCGCGTCCTCGTCGCGCCCCGGCTCGCGCCGACCGACGAGCGTGAGGATGTCGCGCCGCTGCGCTTCGCCCAGGGCGTCGGCTTCGGGTTCGCCGTCGTCGGCGTGCTCGGCTACGCCAGTGGGCTCGTCGCCCTCGGGGTCGTGGCGACCGCGTTCGCGCTCGCCGCGGCCTTCCTGAACGCCGCGTTCGGGTTCTGCCTCGGCTGCGAGGCGTATCTGCTGCTCAACCGTCTGTCCATCATCAACAAGAAAGTGGGAACCGCCCGATGAGCCGCGAAGACGTGCTGGTTACGGCACAGTGGGCCGAGGAGAACCTTGAGACGCCCGGAGTGGTGTTTGTCGAGGTAGACGAGGACGCGAGCGCCTACGACACCGGCCACATCCCGGGTGCGGTGAAGGTCGACTGGCGCCAGGACCTGCAGGACCCGGTTCGCCGCGACTTCGTCGACCGCGCGGGCTTCGAGAAGCTGCTCTCCGCGCGCGGCATCGGCAACGACGACACCGTGGTCCTCTACGGCGGCAACAACAACTGGTTCGCCGCCTACGCGTACTGGTACTTCAAGCTCTACGGCCACGAGTCGGTCAAGCTGCTCGACGGCGGCCGCAAGAAGTGGGAGCTCGACGGCCGCCCGCTCAGCGCCGACCCGGTGAGCCGCCCGGAGACGACCTACAGCGCCAAGGAGCAGGACCTGTCGCTGCGCGCGTTCCGCGACGAGGCCGTGGCCGCGATCAACACCAAGAACCTCGTCGACGTCCGCTCGCCCGACGAGTTCTCCGGCAAGCTGTCCGCCCCCGCGCACCTGCCGCAGGAGCAGGCGCAGGTCAAGGGCCACATCCCCAGCGCGATCAACGTGCCGTGGAGCAAAGCGGCCAACGAGGACGGCACCTTCAAGTCCAACGACGAACTCCGCGAGCTCTACCAGGAAGCCGGACTGGACGAGGGCAAGGCCACCGTGGCGTACTGCCGCATCGGCGAGCGCTCCTCACACACCTGGTTCGCCCTGCACGAGCTGCTGGGCTACGAGGACGTGAAGAACTACGACGGCTCGTGGACCGAGTACGGCTCCCTGGTCGGCGTCCCGGTCGAAATCGGCGCGTAAGCGACAACCCCCGAAAGGTGAACTCAGATGGCTGACTCCTGTGGCGCCCCCGAGCAGGGTGCTGCCCTGCCCGCGAACGTGGACGCGGGCAAGGAAATCGTCCTGAACGGCAAGGTCACCAGTGGTGGCGAGCCCGTCGGCGGCGCGTTCGTGCGGCTGCTGGACTCGACCGGCGAGTTCACCGCCGAGGTCGTGTCCTCGGCCGCGGGCGACTTCCGCTTCTTCGCCGCCCCCGGCGAGTGGACCGTGCGCGCCCTGCACCGCAACGGCAACGGCGAAGCCAAGGTCAACGCCGACGGCCCCGGCCTACACGAGGTCGCCGTCGCCGTCGGCTGAGTGCCGCGCAAGACCGTTAAGAGGTCCGGGAGTTCACCGAACTCCCGGACCTCTTGCCGTCTCGCGGGTAAAGATGGCCGTCATGAGCACGTGCGGAGAGTGCGGCGACCCGGTCGAGGCCGTCGTCATGATCGACAAACGGGGAGTGCCACACGGCGACGACGGGCACAACGTGGTCTACGACCACACCACGGCCTTCGCGTGCCCCAAGGCGCACGGCTCGGTGGCGCACTTCTCCCACGACTGCTTCGCCCCGCCGTGGGAGGAGGAGTGGGACATGTGGTGGTCCTGGGAGCTGACCGAGGCGGCCGTCGACGCGCTGCGCACCGGCCTGGTGCACTGCCCGGCCCCGCTGGACCCCGACTGCGAGTGCGCGGCCCACATCAGCCTCCGCAAGACCCGCCCGCTCATCCGCAAAGCGCGGGTTTCGGTCACGCTCTCCAAGGCGGGCGTCCCCGCCTTCGCGTCTCTCTGACAACTCCCACCACCCCACCCGGTGAGATTCCCGCCACCCCGCCCGCGCACAGTCATCGGGGACCGGACGGGCTATCCTGCCAGGCGTGGAAATCTTCTTCACCTCGCTGCTGGTGATCATGGGCCTGCTCACCACCTGGTTCGCGGTCTACGTGGTCTACCGGCTCTACGCCGACCAGCGCTGAGCATGGCGCAATCCGATCCGGTCCCCGGCAGCGGCGACGCGGCCCTGCAGGCCGCCGCCGAGCGCGCCGAGGCGACCCGGCACCGGAACCTGCCGCAGTTCGACGACCTGCCGATCCCGGCGGACACCGCGAACCTGCGCGAGGGCCCGAACCTCAACGACGCCTGCCTCGCCCTGCTGCCCCTGGTCGGCGTGTGGCGCGGCGAGGGCGAGGTGGTCTACCCGACCATCGACGGGCCCATCAAGTTCGGACAGCAGATCACCTTCGCGCACGACGGCAGGCCGTTCCTGTCCTACGAGGCGCGCGCCTGGCTCCTCGACGCCGACGGCAAGGTCATCCGCCCCGCCGCCCGCGAGGTCGGCTGGTGGCGCCCGCAGGCCGACGACACCATCGAGGTGCTGCTCGCGCACGCCACCGGCGTCTCGGAGATCTACTACGGCGCCCCGCGCGGCCAGACCTCCTGGGAACTGGCCACCGACCTGGTCACCCGCACCTCGACGGCCAAGGAGGTCAACGCCGCCAAGCGCCTCTACGGCCTGGTGAACAACGGCGACCTCGCCTACGTCGAGGAACGCGCCATGATGGGCCAGGAGCTACAGCCGCACACCTCGGCATACCTGCGCCGCGTAGTTGGCTGACCCTCCCGACTCCGTGCGCCTGCGGCGGTGCGGCCCGGACGCGGTCCTGGTCGAACTCGCCTCGCTGACCGAGGTCGCCGCCGCCCGCGCCGCCCTCGCCACCGCGGACCTGCCGGGCTTGGTCGACCTCGTGCCCGCCGCCCGTACGGTCATGGTGTCTTTCAGCGCTGGTTCTTCGGGTATCCGTCGGGTGCGAGACGTCTTGGAGCAGGTAGACCTGTCCAAGGCTCCGGACGTCACCTCGCATGAGGTTGTCCTACCGGTGGTCTACGACGGGCCGGATTTGGAGCTGGTGGCCGAGACAGCGGGTCTTACCGTGCGCGAGACAGTCGCCCTGCACTCCGGCACGGAGTACACGGTCGCGTTCTGCGGCTTCGCACCCGGTTTCGCGTACCTGACCGGCCTGCCGGAGCCCCTGCGGCAACCGCGCCTGGACACTCCCCGCTCCCGCGTCCCCGCAGGCGCGGTGGGCGTGGCAGGCGAGTTCACCGGCGTCTACCCGCGCCCGTCCCCCGGCGGCTGGCGCCTGCTGGCCCGCCTGGCCGACCACGCCGACCCGTTGTTCGTCCCAACCCGCGACCCCGCCGCCCTGCTGTCCCCCGGCGACCGCGTCCGCTTCTCGGCGGTGTCCTGATGCGAGCCGTCACCGTGCTCGCCACGGGGCCGCAGGCTCTCATCCAGGACCTCGGCCGCCCGGGACACGCGCACCTGGGGGTGCCGCCGTCTGGGGCGCTCGACGTGCCGTCGCTTCGGCTGGCCAACCGGCTCGCGGGCAACGCTGAGGGGGCGGCGGGGATCGAGGCGGTTCTCGGCGGGCTGCGGCTGCTGGCCTCGACTTCGTGCACGGTGGCGGTGACCGGCCCCAGCGTTCCCGTTTTCGTGGGCGACCGGGATGTGGGGTCGCACGCGCCGGTGCACCTGCGAGCCGGGGAGACGGTGGAGTTGGGGTCGCCGGTCGCGGGGCTGCGGTGCTACCTGGCGGTTTCCGGCGGGTTGGACGTGCCCGCGCAACTGGGGTCGCGGTCCACCGACCTGCTGTCCGGGATCGGGCCAGCGCCGCTGCGCGTGGGGGACGTCCTGCCGCTGGGGGTTCCGGTGCGGCCGCCGGTCGGGGAGGACGCGGTGCCGCCGCCCAGCCCGGCCGATCATCTGACCGTGCCGGTGGTCCTCGGGCCCCGGGAGGACTGGTTCGCGGACCCGGCGGCGCAGTTGGCGGCGGCGGTGTGGGCGGTGTCGCCGGAGAGCAATCGCGTCGGACTGCGGTTGCTGGGGCCTCCGCTGCGGCGGGCGGCCGGATTCGCGGGGCGTGAGCTGGTCAGCGAAGGGGTGGTGACGGGGGCGGTGCAGGTGCCCGCGAGTGGGCGGCCGTTGATCTTCCTGGCTGATCATCCGACCACTGGGGGGTATCCGGTGATCGGGGTTGTGCCTGCTCGTTATCTGGCGGAGTTGGGCCAGGCTCGGCCGGGAACGAGAGTGCGGCTGCGTGCTCGGGTGGACTTGTGACGCTGGGTTGCTTGGTGCGCTGGGTTGCTTGGGTGGGGTTGCTCGCAGGGTCGGGTTCGGCCTGGCAGAAGTGCGGGTTCGCTGTCCCGCTCCGGTCGGGCACCTGGCATGGGCGGGCTAGGTGGCAGGAGGGCGGGGTTCGCGCGCTCCGTGTCCGTCTCTCCGTCGAAGGTCAGGAGTATTCGGACTCGTAGAGGGCGTTCAGTTCGGCTTGGCGGGTGGTGGCGTCGGGGAGGGGGACGCCGTCCAACTCGCGGACGCGGGTGATCTTGCGGACGCTGGAGGCCAGGAAGAGGGCGTCGGCATTGGCCAGGTCGGCTCGGGTGATGGGTTCGACCTTGGTGGACCAGCCCGCGCGTTCGGCTGCGCGGAACAGGGCGGCCTGGGTGGTGCCGGGGAGGATGCCGCTCGACGGTGGGGGTGTGCGCAGGGTTGCGCCGTTGACGGCAACCACGGTGGAGGTGGGGCCTTCGAGCACCGTCTCGTCGGCGGCCACGAAGATGACCTCGTCGGCGCCTCGGGTGGCGGCGTGGCGCAGGGCCGCCATGTTGACCGCGTACGACAGGGTCTTCGCGCCCAGGAGCAGCCAGGGGGCGCGGGGGACCACCTCGGGGTCGAAGCCGCGTTCCAGGGTGACCGCCGCCACACCGGCCACGCGTTCCTGGAGGGCCTTCGCCGCCAAGGGGAGGCCGAGGGCGTAGCCGGTGGGTGTGCCGTCGCCGTATTCGGGGCCTCGGGTGTAGACCAGTTTCAGTGCCATCTCGCCGGGCTGGTTCCAGGCGTCGATGACGACCTGGGTCACCCGCTCCCAGGCCGCGCGGTCGGGGGCCGGGAGGTCGAGCATCGCGGCTGACCTGGCCAGACGATCAAGGTGGGGGCCCAGTTCGCGGGGCTTGCCGTCCACCACAAGGACCGTCTCGAACACGCCGTCGCCGCGCAGCGCGCCGAGGTCGTCCACACGCAGGTGTGGTCGGTCGGGGTCGGCCAGGGTTCCGTCCAGCATCGCCAGCACGCGCATGGAACCGACCTTACGCGCGGTGAAGGCCTACCATCGGCGATGTGGAGACCGCCCACCCGATGTCCCGGCGCCGCGCCGAGTTGCGGGAGACGCTGCACCAACGCGGGATGCGGATGACGCCGCAGCGCCAACTCGTCCTCGACGCGCTGCTCGACCTGGAGCACGCGACCCCCGAACAGGTGTGCCAGCACGTGCAGCGGACCACGCCGACGGTCAACATCACCACGATCTACCGGACATTGGAGCTGCTGGAAGGCCTCGGCCTGGTCCACCACACGCACCTCGGCCACGGCGCGCCCACCTACTCCGTCCACGAGCACCAGCACGTCCACCTGGTGTGCCACCGCTGCGGGCATATCGATGAATCGCCCCGGGCGGTGATGGACGAGCTGTGCGGGACGCTGCGGGTGGCGCACGGGTTCGTCTTGGACGCAGGCCATCTCGCGTTGTCCGGCACGTGCCGAAGCTGCTCCCAGGAGACCCAGTGACCAGTCGCTCCCCGATCCTCGACCTCCCCGGCGCCGTCCCGCCGCCCGACGAGTCGATCGACGCGGGGGTGCCCTGGCACTTCGGCGACCCGTTCGCGGAGCAGCGGGCCGCGGCGCGGAAGGTCGCCGTTGTCGACCGGTCGCACCGCGAGGTGATCGCGGTCCCCGGCGACGAGCGGCTGTCCTGGCTGCACCTGGTGATCTCCCAGCACGTCACCGCCCTGGCCGATGGCGCGGGCACCGAGGCGCTGGTGCTCGACAGCCAGGGCCGCGTCGACGCGCACATGCTCCTCGCGCACACCGACGGCGTGGTGTGGCTCGACACCGAGCGCGGCGCGGCGGCGACCGGGGCGCGCGGCGGGCGGGTCGCCCTGCTGGCGTACCTGGAGCAGATGGTGTTCTGGTCCAAGGTGGAGCCGCGCGACGCGACCGCCGAGCGCGCCGTGCTGTCCCTGGTGGGCCCTGAGACGCCGGACCTGCTGGCCGCGGCGGGCCTGCCGGTGCCGGTGGGCGACTACGCGGTGGCCACTGGATCAGTCGACACAGCCTCGGATGGCTCGAATGTCATCGTGCGGCGGATGCCGTGGCCCGGCCACGACGCAGCCGACCTGCTGGTTCCCCGCGCGGAGCTGGCCGCGTGGTGGACGCGGCTGACCGACGCGGGCGCCCGGCCGATGGGCTCATGGGGGTTCGACGCGCTGCGCGTGGAGTCCGTGCGGCCCCGGCTCGGCGTCGACACCGACGAGAAGACGATCCCGCACGAGGTCAACTGGGTGCACGTCGCCGCGCACGTCGCCAAGGGCTGCTACCGGGGCCAGGAGACGGTCTCGAAGGTCCACAACGTCGGCAGGCCGCCCCGGCGGATGCTGCTGCTGCACCTGGACGGCTCCGCGGACGGCCTGCCCGACACCGGGGCCCCGGTGTTCGCCGGCGAGCGGGTGGTCGGCCGGGTCGGCTCGGTCGAGCAGCACCACGAGCTGGGGCCGATCGCGTTGGCGCTGGTCAAGCGGTCGGTGGAGCCGGGAGTCGAGCTGGTCGCGGGCGAGGGCGAGCAGGCGGCGCAGGCATCGATCGACCCGGACTCGGTGCCCGAGGACACCCCGGCGCTGGGCCGGGTCGCCGCGCAGGGCCTGCGCGGCTGAGGCGCGGCATGGCACCGACTTCCCACGGCACGGTGATCACGGTCGCGCCGACCGGGGCCGAGCACAGCAAGACCGACGTGCCCAACCTCCCGGTCACCCTCGACGAGCTGGTGAAGACCGCGCGGGACTGCGAGCGGGTCGGCGCCGCCATGATCCACATCCACATCCGCGACGACGCGGCCCAGCCGACCCTGGACCTCAAGCGGCTCACCGACACAGTGGCGGCGGTGCGGGAGCAGACGCGGCTGGTCGTGCAGCTGTCCACTGGGGGCGCGGTGACCGATTCGGAGAAAGACCGGCTCGCCGTGCTCGACGCGCTGCCCGACTCGGCGTCCTGCACGATGGGCACGGTCAACTTCGGCGACGACGTGTTCGTCAACCGCTGGCCGTTCATCGTGGAACTGCACAAGCGGATGCGGGACCGGGGCATCGTCCCCGAGTACGAGATCTTCGACATCGGCCACCTCACCGCCCTGCGCAGGCTGCTGGACGAGCACGGCCTGCCCGCTGGCGGCCACGTGCACCTCGACCTGGTGATGGGCGTCCCCGGCGGCATGGCGGGCGACACCGAGACGCTGGCCGCCGCGCTGCGCCTGATCCCGGAAGGCGCCACGTTCTCCGCGACGGGCGTCGGCCGCACATCCCTGCCGGTGCTGCTCGCCGCGCTGTCCGCGGGCGGTCACGTCCGGGTGGGAATGGAGGACACACTGTCCTACGCGCGGGGCGAACGGGTGAAAGACAACGCCCAACTGGTCGCAAGAGCGTCCGGACTGGCAAGAATCGCGCAACGGCCGCCGATGAGTCCAGACGAGGCGAAGGTGCTTCTAGGGGTGGCGAGTTGAGCACCATTGTCGTCAAGATATGGCCATCGAGCACTATATGTCGGAGGATGTGCCCGTGATCGAAGTCCGCCCGGGTGGGCGTAGGCGCATCGACAGGGTGCTGTCGCCGGAGTACGTCGAGGGCTTGGACCGGCTGGACCTCGTTGAGGTCCGGGCCCGGCGCGACGACGCGGCGCAGGAGGAGACCGACCTGTCCTACCTGCGCAGGCTCCTGCACGGGCGGATCGACATCGTCCGCGCCGAGCAGCGCCGCCGCGCCACCGGCGGGTCCACCGCCGTCGTCGACCAGCTCGCGGCGATCCTCTCGGACAACGCCGTCGGCCCCGCCATGGGCTCCGGGCGGTACCAGACCATGGAGCCCTCCCGCGCCGAAGCGCACCGCAGGCACGTCGAGGCCCTGGTCTCCGACGCCGACCTGTCCGACGTGGTGTCCCTGCCCGACGACCGGCTCGCGCTGGCGCTGCGCACCTACGAGGAAGAAGAGGCCTCGGTGTCCCAGCGCAGACGGGAAGTGCAGCGGGTGATGGACCTGCTCAACGACCAGATCGGCAGCCGCTACCGGGCGGGCAGCGCCTCGGTGGACGACCTGCTGGCCGCCGAACGGGGAAAGAAACCCGGCGGAGCCCCGCGCTGAACCCCATCCTGGTCGAAGTCCGGCGCGGCGGAGTCGTGGAATCGGTCCACCGCGGCTCGGTCGTCGTCCTCGCCCCGGACGGCCGCGTCCGGCTGGCCGTCGGCGAGGTCGACAAGCCGGTCTTCACCAGGTCGTGCAACAAACCCCTCCAGGCAGTGGGCCTGCTCCGCGCGGGGCTCGACCTCCCGGACGACGCCGATCTGGCGATGGCCTGCGCTTCACACAGCGGGGAACCCGATCATGTGGATCGGGTGATCAGGATTCTCGCCAAGCACGGTTTGGCCGAGTCCGACCTCGGCTGCCCGCCCGACTGGCCGATGCACGAGGACAGCCGCCACCGCGTCATCGCGGCGGGCGGCGGGCCCCGGGCCGCTGCGATGAACTGCTCGGGCAAGCACGCGGCGATGCTCGCCACCTGCGTCCAACGTGGCTGGGACACCGGCGGGTATCTGGCTCCGGGACATCCGGTTCAGGCGGCGGTCGCTGACGCGATCGCCTCGCTGACGGGGGAGGCTCTCGGCGCGCCCGCTGTGGACGGGTGCGGGGCGCCGCTGTTCGCGGTCTCCCTTACGGCGCTCGCCGCAGCGTATGCCCGGCTGGTGACGGCTTCGCTTGGCGAGCGGCGGGTCGCGGACGCCATGCGGGCGTATCCGTATCTCGTGGGTGGGACTGACCGGGACGACACGGACTTGATGCGTGCTGTGCCTGGGCTGCTGGTCAAAGGCGGGGCGGAGGGGGTGCACGCCTTGGCTCTGCCGGACGGGACCGCTCTGGCCATGAAGATCGACGATGGGGCTGCCCGGCCACGGACTCCGGTGCTGGTCGGGGTTCTGCGGGCGCTGGGGTGGGCTGTTCCTGGGTTCGCTGAGCCGGTGGTGTTGGGGGGCGGGGCTCCGGTGGGGGCGGTCCGCTTGGTGGATGGGATCTTGGCAGGCTTGATCTGAGCTGTGGGCCGGGTGCGTGGGCTCGGGGTTGCTTGGGTGGCTCGGTGCGTGGGTGGCTCGGTGCGTGGGTGGCTCGGTGCGTGGGTGGCTCGGTGGGGGGTCGTTGGCCGGGGGTGGTTCGTTGGCCGGGTGATTTGTCGGCCGGGGTTCGCTGGCTTCGGCAGGCGCCAGGTCACCGCTGAGTCAGGCTGGCTGGTTAGTTGGCCTGTTCGCGGTTGGCCAGGTCGCCCCAGAAGGAGCGGAGGCGTTCGAAGCGGGTGCCTACCTGGGTGGGGTCGGAAGCTTCTATGGCGTCGAGGATGGCGTGGACGTCTTCTGCTGAGGTGTCCTCGACCAGTTCTTTGTCGTCCAGGAGTTGGACCAGGCCGCCGTAGTCGAGTTCCACCGCGGAGCGGTCGTCGAAGTTGGCCAGCCAGCGGGCGGTGTCCGCCAGGACCTTGGTGGGACCTACTTCGCCGAAGGTTTGCATGGCCAGGGTGCGGGCGCGTTCCACCCGGCGGCGGGCGTCGCCCATCGCGACTCGCCAGTAGACCTGGCGGTGGGGGTCGTCGCGGGTGGCTGTGACGACGTGGCGGTGGGCCGGGTCGACCAGGGAGAACCAGGGGAGGGGGACGGTCCAGGTGGTGGAGACCACGTGGACGGCGCCACTGGGGAGGTCCGCCAGGACGCTGGTCGCCTTCTGACGCACGTTCTCCGGGGTCTGGGACAGCAGCACCTCGGCGCGCAGCGTGGGCGACGACGCGGCCAGGAAGCCGACCATGGCCGCCGCCGAGCGGGCGCGCAGGTCCAGCGGGCACACCAGCGGCCCCGGACCCACCTCCGCCTGGTCGGTGGGGACCTCGGCGGCGTCGATCACCAGGATGTCGCGCAGTGAGCTGGGCGCGGGGCGGCCGTCGGGAAGCTCACCGGGGAGGGTCGAGGGCGGCGCGTACAACTGTGACTTGAGCCACACTTCGCGTTCCCGGGCCGTGACGTCGGCGCGGTCGAGGCCACCCGCCTCGACGGCGCCGCGCAGGAGGCCTGCCAGGGGCTCCTCGAAGGACGACAACGGTTCGTACACCCGCAGGTAGGCGACGAACGGACGAGGCACGCGCACATGCTTTCACGGACGACGGCAGCACGGTCGCTCGGGCGAGGTGTTCTTGCCGATGTCAGGTTCTGCACACCGTGCCGCGTCGCATCGAACCCCTTCGGCACGGTACGGTAGTTAGCAGGAATCAACTGTCGACATCTACGGGGCCGCCGTTCCCCCGGCCGCCCCGTCACTGTGCGAGGGGGTCGAGCCATGGGGCGCGGCCGAGCTAAGGCCAAGCAGACGAAGGTGGCCCGGGAGCTCAAGTACAGCTCACACCACACGGACTTCGACGCACTGCAGCGCGAGCTGTCGGGCGGGAAGTCCGACGAAGGTCACGACAGCGGTGACCGCTTCGACGACTCGTCCGAGGACGAGTACGACGACTACCGGCGATGAACCCGGGCCCAGTGCCGCACCTGGCGCTGGGCCCACAACGCCGCACACCCCCTCCGTACGCCGTGAAGGCCACCCCGCGGACACTCGCGGGGTGGCCTTCACGGCCCGGCTCAGAACGCTCGCGCGTACTGGACCGGCGGGGCGGCTTCCGCACCGAGTGTGGCTGCCGCGCGCAACGGCCAGTACGGGTCGCGCAGCAGTTCACGCCCCACCAGCACCAGGTCCGCTGATCCTTCGCTGAGGATTCGCTCGGCCTGGTGCGCGTCGGCGATCTCGCCGACGGCTCCGGTGGCGACCTCGGCCTTGCGGCGGATCGCGTCGGCGAAGGGCACCTGGTAACCGGGTCCGGTGACGATTGTGGCGTGCGCCACGTTCCCGCCGCTGGACACGTCGACCAGGTCCGCGCCCGCCTCGGCGAACGCGCGGGCGATCTCCACCGAGTCGTCCACGGTCAGGCCGCCTTCGGTCCAGTCGGTCGCCGAGATCCGCACCAGCACCGGCACGTCCTCGCCTACCGCCGCCCGGACAGCGCGGACAACGGCGACCGGAAAGCGCGTCCTACCCGCGAAGTCACCGCCGTAAGAGTCCGTGCGGGTGTTGGTCAGCGGCGACAGGAACTCGTGCAGCAGGTAGCCGTGCGCCGCGTGCACCTCCACGACCTCGAAGCCCGCCTCGACCGCGTGCCGCGCGGCCTGGGCCCAGGTCTCCACCAGCGCCTCGATCTCCGTGGGCGCAAGCGCTTTCGGGGTGCGGTACTCGGGGATGAACGGCTCGCTGGTCGGGCCAACCGGGGTCCAGCCGCCGTCCTCGTCGGGCACACCGTGCTTACCGGCGGCGAACGGGCTGTAGGTCGACGCCTTGCGGCCCGCGTGCGCGAGCTGGACGCCCGGCACCGCGCCCTGGGCCTTGATGAACGCGGTGACCGGGCGCCACGCGTCGACGTGCGCGGGCGACCAGATGCCCGTGTCGTCCGGCGAGATCCGCCCGATCGGCTCGACGGCGCTGGCCTCGGCGATCACCAGGCCCGCGCCGCCCGCGGCGCGGGAGCCGAGGTGCACCAGGTGCCAGTGGTCGGGCAGCCCGTCGGTGGCCGAGTACTGGCACATCGGGCTCACCGCCACCCGGTTGGGCAGGGTGACCGACCGCAGAGTCAGCGGACTGAACAGCAGGCTCATAGGGTTCCTCCGATGACATGGTTCGTGACTCAACGAACCACCTCAGCGCCCGCCCGCTCCCCGTTGTTCCGCTATGCCGCGACCTTCTCAGACCTTCTCGCGTTCCGGGACGCGCTTGACCCGCCGCACCAGCGGCCAGAGCAGGATCGCGGCGACAACCACGTAGACGACCACCGAGAACGTGGTGTTGACCAGCCCGGACAGCGCGCCGTCTGACAGTTGCAGCGCCCGCCGCATCTGCTGCTCGGCGGCCGGGCCGAGGATCACGCCCAGCACCGCGGGCAGCACCGGCAGGCCGAAGCGGACCAGCCGGTCCCGGTCGCCGTCGCCGATCCCGGGCGGGGCGACGACGCCGCGCCAGTTGGTGAACTCGACGTCCACCCCGGCCTCCCGCAGCGTCGGCGCGTCCACCCCTGGGATGCGGGCACGGCCGGTCACCGCCAGCACGCGCAGCTCACCGGCCTGGATCTGGTCCCGGTACTCGCCGATGCCCGACACCCCGAAGGCCAAGGCGTAACCTGACAGACGCCGACGTCTCCCGAACCATCAAGGCCCTGCCAACCCTGCTGGCCGACAACGGCATCGTCATCTGGACCCGCGCCCGAGAAACCAAGATCGACCGCAGCACAACGATCCGACAGTGGTTCTCCGAACAAGGCTTCACCGAACTGGCGTTCACCGCCCCCGAGAAAAACCTGTTCCGAGTGGGCACGCACCGAATCGGGCAAGGGCAGGCCTACGAACCGGACCTGCCACTATTCAGCTTCACCAGGTAAAGCCACTTCCAGTCGCACTGCGGAGGAGCGAGCCCAAGCACCTGCCAACCAAACCTGCCCCTACCAGGTGCTCGACCGGAGCGGGACAACGAACCCACCCACCTGCCAACCGCACCCGAAGCTGCCAGTTGTTCGTCGGGAGCAGGACAACACCCGCCCACCTGCCAACCGCGCCCGAAGCCGCCAGGTGCTCGATGGGGTGGAGTGGTTTCTTCGGGGGAGAAGGAAGATCGCCAAGCTGGCTTCGGCTCGCTGGCACGCCAACTGCCCAGCTTTCCCGGGTCAGCGCCCGCCGCTACCTGGAGCACTTCGTGCGGACCGGCCAAGCCGAGGTCCGCCTCCGCTACGGCGGGGGCAGGCCCGAGCGCCGCTACCGGCGCACAGCGGACCAGCGGTAGTCAACGACAGGTTGCTGTCAGTGACCAGGCCGGCCACCGCCGATATGCTCGTTTGCCCAAGTGATCGTAGGGGTGAGGTGCGGCGATGGCGGGCGACCGGCACCCCGCCGACCCGGTGGCCGCCGCGGTCGAGGCGCTGGTGGCCGAGCCGGTCGCCGCGATCGAGGCCGGTTTCGCCGCCCTGGACGCCGCGGACCCGGCCGACGACCTCCTGCCGGTCCTGCGCCACCGGCTCGGCGCCGCGCTGCTGCTGCGCGTCGAGGGAAACGGCCTGGCCGACCTCGAAGCCGCCGTCGCCCTGCTGCGCGCCGCCCGGGACACCTGGTTCGCGGGCGACGAAGGCCGCTGGGCGGTCGGCCACGACCTCGGCGTCGCCCTCACCCGGTGGACCATCGCGCGGCCGAGCGACACCGACCAGACAGCCGACTTCACCGAAGCGCTCGCCGAGCTGGCCATCGGCCGCGCGGGAATCGACCCCGACGACCCGGACTTCGCGGAACTGGCTCTGGCCAACCAACTCTGGTCGACCATGGCGAAGGCGACGCGCTTCTTCCTCGACGGCGGCAACGAGACCATCGACCGCGACGAAGGCGCCGCCGTCGTCGCGGAACTGGACGCCTTGCTCGCCGTGGACGATCACGCGCTGAACGAGCGGCTGCGGCCTATCCGGGCGCTGGTGGGCTTCGAGCTGGCCTCGCGCGGCCAGGACGTCGACAAGGTGCGGGAGCACGCCGGCGCGCTTGACGACTGGCTCGGCGACCTGGCGGCCCAGGGGCACGCCGTGCCCGTGGCGTCCCGCGCGTTGCTCAGCGCCATCCGGCAGGGCGACAGCCCGCTGGAGCGGGCCTCACCCGAGCTGGTCCGGGCAGGAATCGCCGAGGTCGAGACCGACGAGGACCTGTCTGACGCCGAACGCGCCGCCGTGCGATCCGTGCTGTCCCTGCTGCTGACCGTTCAGGAGTCCGGGGGCGAGTTGCCCGCGAACGCGTTCGCCGAGGTGCTGCGCGCCACGACCGAGGTCGCCGACCGGCTCCCCCGTGGCACGGAGTTGCTGCGCGCGGTGACCAAGATGGTGGCGAGCGCGGGTTCGGCGGAAGGCAACGACGAGACAGAGGCCGAGATCTCGGCGCTGGACGCGCTGCTGGCCAGACTGCCCGCCGACGACGAGACCCGGGCCGAGTTGGCGCTGCGGCGGGCGCTGTCCGCGTTGCTCACCGCGAGTTTCAACGGCGCCCCCGATGAGGTGGCCGCCGCGCGGGACGCCCTGCTCGCCGCGGCGGCCGACGAGCGGGCGGGCGCGGACGCGGACGTGAAAGCGCGGATCATCGCGACGATGGCCGACGGCTTGGTCGCCCTCGGGGCGGGAGACACCACCCGGGTGAGCGAACTGGCCACGCTGCTGAGCGAGGCCGCCGCCCAGTTGCCCGCCGAGCACGGCCTGCGTGGGCTCATCGACCCGGCGATCGGGTCGCTGCTGCTGCTCAAGAACATGCACGGCCAGAATCTGGAACAGCGGGACCGGGCCGTCGAACTCGCCACGCCGCCGGAAAGGCCGGTGGACACCGCCGATCTCGGTCCACGCGGGCGGGCCGCGGCGGACCTGGTCAACGGCACCCTGCCCATGCTGTCCCTGGCGGCGCGCTGGACCCAGGAACCGGTGATGACGGACCCGGCCGCGATCACCGCCGTGCTCGGCGACCTGGTGGCCCTGCGCGACCAGGCCGGGGCGGACACCCCGGCGGGGAAGACGATCGATGAGGCCCTGGAGACCGTCGGCATGATGGCCGCGCTGGGCGGCGGATTCGACCCGCGCAAGGCCGACCTGAGCGCCTTCCTCGCGGGCGCGGACGCGGTGCTGGCGCGTCCCCCGGACCCGGGTATGCCCCCGGCGATGCGGCACTACACGCACACCGTGCGGCAGGCGCTGGCGTTGTCGGGCAAGGGGATGATGACCCGCGACCGGCGGTTGATCGACCAGGCGGTGGCGTTGCTGGGGCCGCTCGCCGAGAACGTGGATCTCCGGCCGCAGCAGCGCATCGAGGTCCTGGAGATGAGCGGGAACACGCTGGGGATGCGGTACACGCTGAGCGGGCGGCGGAACGACCTGTCGTTGGCGATTCACCGGTATGAGCAGGCCCGGCGGCTGATCCGCGCGGAGCCGGGCGTCTGGCACGGCGGCGATGTGCTCAAAGCCCTGGGCGACAGCTACTTCCAGCGCGCGGACGCCGCGCTCGGCGACCGGGACCGGGCCGTCGCGGTGGGGTTGGAGGCATTGGCCGAGCGGTCGGCGGATGTGCTGTTGCAGAGCGACACCCGGTACGCGTGGGACAAGGCGGTCCGGGCCACCGGGGATGCGGTCGAGGTGGCCAGGTGGGGTCTGGTGGCCGAGCGGCTGCCGGAAACGGTGCTGGCGCTGGAGATCGGGCGGGCGATGGCCCTGCACGCGGCGAACTCGGAGCGGGACGTGCCCGATCTGCTCCGCGCTCGCGGTGAGCACGACTTGGCAGAACGCTGGGCTCAGTCCTTTTCGGACAGTGCGGACGCGATCGCGCCCGCCCGGGTGCCGAACGACCTCCGCCGGGAAGTGCTGGTGGCGCTGGACGGGACGCCGGAGCGGGAGAAGCTGTTCTCCGCGCCCACAATCGCCGAGATCGCCGCCGCGGTGGACCGGTCGGAGTGCGACGCGCTGGTTTACCTGCTGCCCGCGGGCGAGCGGGTCGACGCGACCGCCGTGCTGGTGCACCGGGACGGAACCGTCACCGCTAGCCCGATTTCCGCGCGCGGGCACGAGCCGCTGGTGGCCGCGTTCGAGGCGGCCCTGGCGCCGCTGTACGCCGACCCGGCCGCGGACGCCGGGCCGCTGCGGGCGGCGGTGGCCGCGCTCGCCGACTGGGCGTGGCCGGCGGCGATAGCAGGCCTGGTCGGCTTCGGGCCGCGGCCGAAGCGGCTGGTGCTGGTTCCGGTGGGGGCGCTGGCGTCGGTGCCGTGGCACGCGGCGCGGCGGCGGGTGACCGGCGGGCACCGCTACGCCTGCGAGGACGCGGTGATCTCCTACGCGGCCTCGGCGCGGCAGTTCGTCGCGGCGGCCGCGCGGGGCGCGCGGGACTGGACCGAGGCGCCCGCTGTGGTGCGGGTGGCGTCGTCGCGGCTGTTCTGGTCGTCGCAGGAAACCGAGACGCTGCACGCGAACTTCTACCCGCACGGGGTCTACCTGGGCGCCCGGGACCGGCGGCGGCATCCGCGCAAGGCCGTGGCGAAGGTGGTGCGGGAGGTGCTGCGCCCGCCGGGGCCGTCGCTGGTGCACTTCGGCTGCCACGCGCACCAGGCCGTGCCGCCGGTCGAGTCGTATCTGGAACTGGGCGGGCAGAGCGCGCTGCGGGTGCGCGACCTGATCGCCGACGCGCGGGACCGGCCTGCGAACGCGCCGGGGGCGCTGGTGGTGCTGGCGGCGTGCGCGAGCGACGTGACCGGGCACGTGGGCCGCTCTGGACATGACGAGCCGCTGAGCCTGGCGAGCACGTTCCTGGCCGCGGGGGCGGCTGGGGTGGTCGGCTCCCGGTGGCCGGTGCCGGACGTGCCGACCGCGCTGCTGATGACGATGTTCCACCACTACCTCAACCGCGGCTACGACGATCCGGCGACCGCGCTGCGGGCCGCGCAGCTGTGGCTGCTCGACGCCGCGCGCCGGGTGCCGCCGACGATGAACCCCAAGCTCGCCGAGGAACTGCCGCACTGCGACCCGACCGACGTCGCCGCGTGGGCCGCGTTCACCTACCAGGGCCGCTGAGGGAGAAAGGCATTACGTGGAAAAGACGTTCGGCATCGATCTGGGCACCACCCACTCCTGTCTGTCCTATGTGGACGTCTCGGGCAAGCCGGTCATGGTGGCCACAGCGGCGGGCCAGGACACCATGCCGTCGGTGATCTACTTCGAGCGGCCGGAGCAGGCCACGGTCGGCGTCACGGCGAAGAACGCCGCGGTGCTCGCGCCGCACCTGGTCGCCAAGCTGTTCAAACGCGACATGGGCGAGCCGGACCACAAGCCGCGCGTCTACCACGACCGCGAATACCAGCCGGAGGAGCTTTCCGCGCTGGTGCTGCGCGAACTCGTCCGCGCGGCCAGGGAAGGCGCCGGGCTCGACGTGCGCGAGGCCGTGATCACCGTGCCAGCGGACTTCGGCGTCGCCGCGCGGGCGGCGACGCTGCGGGCGGGCGAGATCGCGGGCCTGACCGTGCTCGACGTGCTGGCCGAGCCGGTGGCCGCCGCCCTGTACTACCAGGAACTCGAAGCGCTCGCCGGGGCGCGCACCCTGCTGGTGTGCGACCTCGGCGGCGGCACCTTCGACACCAGCGTGCTCACGGTCTCCGGCGACGAGGTGACCACCGTGTGCACCGAGGGCGACACCGCGCTCGGCGGGGCCGACTGGGACACCGCGATCGCCGACCACCTCGTCGCCGAGTTCACCGCGCGCCACCCGCGCCTGGACCCGACCGCCGACGCGCTCTTCCAGGACGAACTCATCGGACTCGCGGAGGAAACCAAGATCGCGTTGAGCGGGCGCGACTCCCGCTCGGTCACGCTGCGGTTCCGCGGCGCGTCGGCCACCGTCGAGCTGACTCGGGCAGGGTTGGCGAAACTGACCGAACCGTTGCTGGAGCGGATGATGGCCGTGGTCGAGCGGGCCGTCACCGAGGCCGCGGCCAAGGGCGTGACCAGTTTCGACGAGGTGCTGCTGGTCGGCGGGATGAGCCGGACGCCCGCGGTGCGCGAGCGGCTGGCGAAGCGGTTCGACACCGCCCCCCGGATGATCGAACCGGACCTCGCCGTGGCCAAGGGCGCGGCGCTGTACGCGGTGACCAAGCGGTTCGACAGCGCCACCGCGGGCGAACGGCTCGGGATCAGCGCCGAGCGGGCAGCCGGGCTGGCGGCGAAGAAGGTGCGCACGGTGGTGCCGCGCTCGTTCGGCGTCAAGGCCATCGACGCGCGCGACCCGCTGGCGCTGACCGACCCGCTGCGCGCCCGGCAGATGATCGTGCACCTGCTGCACGCCAACACGGCGCTGCCCGCCGACAGCGGCCCGTTCCCGTTCTCCACCTCAATCCGCAACCAGCGGATGGTCGAGGTCGAGGTGTGGGAGCAGGTCGGGCCGGAGCTGTCCGAAGCGGTGGAGGACAACGCGAGAGTGGGCAGCGGCCTGCTCACCCGGCTGCCCGCGCGACCGGCGGGGGCGACCTTCGACGTCACCTTCGCCATGTCCGAGACCGGCACGCTCACCGTGACCGCCGTCGAGCCCGATTCCGGCGCGCGGGTCCAGTTCGAACTGCGGCTCGGCGGCTGGGACCAGTCCGCGGTCGACAAGGCGCGGGCGGGCATCGCGCGGCACGAGGTGAGCGGCTGACATGGGACTGCACCGGGCGCTGCGGACACTGGTCGACACCTGGGACGACCTGCGGACCCGGCTCGACGAGCAGCGGTTCGCCGAGCTGACCGAGCACGTCGAGGCTTACACCCGCGCCGCGCTGCCCGACGACCAGGCCGCGGCGGGCGAGGAGATCGCGCTGCTGCTCAGCGACGCCCTCGACCGCGACCACCCGTTCCGCATGGCGCTCGGGGAGACCGAGCACCGGCTCGCCGGGAACCTGTTCGGCGACCCGGCCCGGCTGCGCGAATCCCTTGAGCTTGGCGCTGCTCTGCGGGCGCTGCTGCCAGATCCGCCGCCGACCATGGCCGAGGTGGCGGCGGGCGCGACGGCGTGGCTGCTCGCCGCAGACGCCGTCGAGGACACGGCACTCGATCCCGCCCTCGACCCGGCCGACCTGATCCGGCTGGAGCGGGCCGACGGCGCCGGGCAGTGGCCCGCGTTCCAGTTCGACGCCGATGGGGCGCCGCTGGACACCGTGCGGGCGGTCAACCGCGTCCTCGGCTCGGCCGACGACCCCTGGGGCGCGGCGGACTGGTGGCTCGGCGCGCACGCCTGGCTGCCCGCGCCCCCGGCGGACCTGCTGGGCGAGGTCGACGCCCAACTGCTGATCGACGTCGCCAACGGCGAACGAGCGGAGGCCTGACGGTGCCCGACCACGACCCGCCCGCCGCGTACACCGGCGCCCCCCGGCGGCGCCCGCTGCCCGAGGACACCGTCCTGTGGCGCATCCACGGGAAGAAGCAGCGGCCCACGGACTTCAGCCCGCCCGCCAAGCGGTTCACGGGCGCCCGCTTCGAGGGCGCGCCGCACGACCCGTATCCCACTCACCGCGGCGGAACCGACGCGGCGGCGATCATCGCGGAAACCCTGCTGCACGGCGTTCCCCTTGACGACAAGGCTTTCCGGACGGTCCGGCGGGTCGCGGTGGCGGGCAGGCGGATCAGCGCCCTGTCCACCGTCCGCGAACTGGATCTGGTCAGCCTCTGCGACGGCCCCGACCTCGCCGCCGTCGGCCAGAACGCGTGGCTCGTCGTCAGCGCGGAAAGCGACTCGCCCCGGCTGCGCCGCTGGGCGACCTGGCTGCGCGAGCAGGCCCCGACCGCGCACGGCCTGCTGTGGCCGCCGCGCCGGGCCCCGGGGCACCGCCTGGTCGTCTTGTTCGGCGACCGGGTGGACGGCGCGGTGTTCGACCCGGACCCGCTGTTCAGCCTCGACCTTGACGACGAGTGCGGCGCGCTGTGGCTGAACGCGCTGCTCGTCAGCCAGGGCGCGCGGGTGATGCCACCACGCGCTAGGACCGGGGGCGGGTGACGGAAAGACCGGACGCCATACCCGCGATCCCCGCGGCGGAGAACGTGGTGCCGAGGTCGGCCACGACGTACCCGGTCACGAGCACGAACAGGACGGCGAGCACCACGACCACCCCGAACAGCACCCACCGGTACGCGGTGGTGCCCGGCGGCGGCGGAATCTCGGAAGGACTCACACGCTCTCCTCAACCTGATCGTCGACCGGCAGCAGTGCGAAGCCGGAGCGGGCCATCAGCCAGGCGAACGGGTGCGCTGGCGAGCGGGGCGTGCCGCGGTCGGCCAGGGACGCGACGACGAAGAAGCGGACCTCGGCGAAGTCGCGTTCTGCGGCGAGGACCAGGTTGTCCAGGCCTGCGTCCTCCAGCCAGCGCTTCACCCGGCCGGGCCGCAGCCCCTCGCCCGCGGGCAGGTCGTCGAGCAGGTCAGCCTTGACCACGACGACGGCGAGCCGCCGCTTGCCGGTGTCGACGCGGAAGTCCCGCAGCCGCCGCACGGTCAGGTGGTAGGTCTGCTCCGGGTCGTCGCGGGCCGGGTTGGCGCGCACAAGGTGCTTGTCGTCGGGCCCGGTGAGCTGGTCGCGCACCCAGCGCACGGAGAACGGGTCGACCACGAACACCAGGCCCTGCGCGTGGTCGAGGAACTCCAGTTCGGTGTTCTCGTCGCGGTCGCTGAACGACTCGCCGGGGGCGTCGAACAGGTGCAGCAGCACGCGGCGCCTGGCGCGGGTGAACCGCAGTGTGATCGCGGCGGATGGCGCGCCCGCGGGCGTTTTCACCGTGTCGCCGCCGCTGCTGATCAGCGCCGCGCCCCGGTCGAACACCTCGCGGCTGTGGTCGTCCACGAAGTCGAGGGCGGCGCCGCGCGCGGAAGCCTGGTCGCGCAACGCGAGCATGGCCGCGTAGACCAGCCGCGTCTTGCCCGCCGACACCGGCCCGAACACCGGGAGCCGCAGGTCGGTGAGCACCCCCGCGCCCGGTCGCAGCGGCCCGCCGCAGGACGGGCAGGTCGCGGTCAGCCGAGCCGCCGCGCGCAGCACCGTCGTCGGCAGGCGGGCGCCGCAGGCGCACCGCCGCCACAGCGCGCCGAGCTTGCCCGGCCGCAGGTCGTAGTGGGTCTCACCGCAGTTCCCGCAGGGGAACGCGGGGATCTTGGCGACGTGGAAGCACGTCGGGCAGCTGCTTTCCGCCTTGCGCAGCGCGCGCACTCCCCGGTCGACGCTCCCGGCGACGAGAACGACCAACAGCCAGCCCAGCCAGGCCAGGGCCAGCAGCGTCCCGCACAGGACCAGCACCAGGACGAGCCCCAGCAGCGCGCCGCCGCTGGCGATCGTGAGCAGCGGGTACGCCACGATGCCGATCACGGCGGCCGGGCCGCCGCGGTAGCGCAGCTTGTCCCGCAGCCACCGCCAGGCCCAGCCCAGGTCCCGCCAGGTCTGTTGGGCGACGGTGACCAGGTCGATCCGCCACTGCCCGACGAAGTACACCGGCCACGCCGGGTCGGGGCGGTCCGCCTGCGGCGCGACGCGCGCTTTCCCCAGCCCCGCCCGCACATCGTCCGGCCCGACGGTGAGCGGCCGCCGCCCGCGCGCGCCCGCGAGGGCCAGCAGCGCGACCCCGAACGCGGCCAGCATCCCCACCAGGAACATGACCGGCGCGATGGTCACCACGACGCTCATCGCGAGTCCGAAAAGCATCGCGGCGAGCCAGAGCACGAAGAGCAGGCCGAGCAAGGCCCCGATGATCTGCACGGTCAGCTCCTGTCGCCGCGTCTGCCGAAGAACCGGCCGGGCTTCTTCGGCTCCGCGGCCGGTTTCGGGGCGGGTTTGGCGTGCTTGCGGCGGATCGCCCGCGCGGCCGCCACGTAGGCGCGCCACTGCGCGACCCAGTCGCCGCCGCAGGCGGTCAGGTCAACCTCTACGACCGCGAGCGAATCCGACCCGGCGGCGCGAATCCACGGCCCCGCTTTAACCTCGAACCGCTCGGCGGCGCGGTCGGTCGCCACCATCGCGCACACGTAGCTCAGCGCCACCGCGTGCGGACCGGAGCGCGGCTGCCCCCACGCGGCCATCAGCGCGTCGAGCAGCGCCTCCTGCGGCCCGGACTTCGCGCTCTTGAGCACGGCCGCCGCCGTGGCGGGCGGCAGCCGGTCGAGGAGAGCGGCGGCCAGGGTCCGGGCCCGGATTTCCAGCACCTTCGGGTCGAGTTCGCCCAGGACCGCGCCCGGGGTCTTGGGCAGGTTCGGCAGGGCGGCCAGCCAGGACCGCAGCACGCTGTCGTCGTGCTGGAGGCAGCGCAGGGCAGGCTGCCGGGGTTCCCAGCCCTGGCCGGCGAGGACCGCGAGCAGGTCCAGTTCAGCGGCCGTGATCACCGTGTCGGCCAGGGCTTGGTGCACGCCGGTGGCCGCGGTCTCCCCGATCCGGCCGAGCGGGAGCCCGGCGAAGAACTTGGCCAGGTCGGCCGCGGTGGGCCGCGCGTGCCGGAACAGCGCTTTCCACGCCACGTCCGAGGCTTCCGGCTGCGGCAGCCCGCGCGCCCGGCCGACGACGTCCGCCACCACCCCGCGCTCTCCGGCGGCGAAGGCGGCCGCGGTGACCACCGCGTCGAGCGGCATCCTCGGGTCGGTCGCGGTGGGCAGCAGCAGCCGCCACCACGTGCGGCGCACCGCCGACTCGACGCCGGCGGCGCGGGCGTCGGTGAGCCGCAGCGCCAGTTCGTCGCGCAACTGGTCGACCAGCGCGTCCCGCAGCGGCCAGCGGTCCGGCTCGACGGCCGCGTCCGGATGGTCGGCCCACCACTGGGCGAACCGGTGCACCCCGTCGCGCACCCGGTCCAGGCGCGGTACGAGACCGAAGCGCGCGGCCAGCCGCAGCACGGCGCCCACGCGCGCGCCGGGGACCACCGCGAACTCGCTTTCGATCAACTCGACCGCGCCCGCGGCCCGCCGGGTGGTGAGCGCGGGCGACCCGGCCACCGGGTCCCGGCCCGCGCGCACCTCGGCCAACTCCGCCCGCAGCAGCCCCAGCCGCACCGGCTCGGCCAGCGCGCCGTCGGCGTGCGCGGCCATCGCCGCGTCGAGCACCCGCCACCCGGCCAGGTCCGGCCCGGCGTCGACCACCATCCGCGCCACCGGGTCCGCGACGTCCTCTGTGGACACCCACGGCCGGGCGGCGAGCCAGTCGGCCAGCGCGGCGGTCTCGGCCGGGGCGACCGGATCGCCGAGCACGACGACCCCGGCGACCACCCGGTCCGCCGCGGTCGGCTGGTGCTCGCCCGCGAACTGGTGCGCCAACTCCACGGCGTCGAGCAGGTCGTAGGGGTCCGCGCGCAGGAACCGCGGCGCCCAGTGCCGCGCGGCCGGGGTCGGCTCGACGTCCGAGCGCACGCCGGTGTCGAGGTTGAACACCACGTGCTCGCGGTTGCGGGCCGGATCGCCCAGCGCGCCCGCCCAGTCCGGGTGCACGGCGAGCACGTCCTGCCTGCTGAAGTTCGGATTCGTCGCGTACACGCGGAAACCGACCCGCAGCGCGCGTTCCTGCGGCAGCAGCAGCGTGCCCGCCGCGATCCAGCCCAGCACGGCGGCCGGGTCCGCGCCGACGAACAGCACCCGCTTGCGGTCCGCGCCGTCGAGCCGGTCGAACGCCGAGGCCACGGCTGTCAGCCAGGCTTCTGCGTCGGGTCGGCCCAGCACCCATTCCCGGATCGCGTCGACCCCCCACGGCCCCGGCTCGGGCTCGGCGTCGACCGGGTCGCACACCGTGCCCGGCGCGGGCCGCTCGACCCACCACGGCGCGTCCCAGAGCTGGGCGGGCCGGGTCTGGCCGTAGGCGCGGGCGTCGCCGGTGGCCAAGGCGTGGGTGAACTGGTTTCCTTCGCGCACACCGTTTGCCTCAGCGCCGAGGTAGACGCCGCGGGCGGTCACATAGCCCGCCGCGGCGTCGTGGACGTGGGTGAGCGACGGCGGGTAGTCGGCGACGGGCCGCTGCGCGCGCATCCACTCGACCGGCGCCTCGTACAGCGAGGACCGCTGGACGAACGTCATCGTCTCGTGCCCCACGCCCGGCGACACGGCCTGGAACTGGAAGCCCGCGCCGCCGCGCAACCCTTGCCCGGGAAGGCAATCGGTGTAGTAGAGCGACCGAAACCGTGGCTCGGTCATGTCGCCGCCTTGCTCACGACCTTGTCGATGATCTTGAACAGGCTGAGCAGCCACAGCAGCGGCTCGTCCACCCGGAACGGCCGGACCCCGCCCGCGCCGATCAGCTTCCGGTCGTAGTCGGGCTCCGCGCCCAGCGAGGACACGGCGAAATAGCGGAACCGCTTGTAGTGCGCGCGTAAATGCGCGTCGATGTCGTCCGCGCCGAGGTCATCGAGCAGCGCGCGCAGGTGGTCGTCGGTGTCGCGGCCGATGGCCTCGTCGTAGTGCGGGCCCTGCGGCGACTGCCGCAGCAGCGGGTGGTCGTCGCCGAGCATCGGGTAGAACGCGTCGATCTTGGAGAACACCACCGCCAGCGGCACGTCGATCTTGGCCCGCCCGCGCACGCCGTGCGTGGTCCGCAGCAGGTCCGTGACCCGGTGCAGCACGTTGACCGGCTGCTCCGCGTCGCGCCTGCCCGCGTCCGGCACGGCGATCCGGTCCCGCGCGCCCGCGAGCTGGAACGGGTCGAGCAGCACGATCAGCCCGTCGGCGGCGGCGAGGTACGCCTGCGCGTTGACGAACTCCTGGCTCGTCATGTCCTCGCCCGCCGCGTCGTAGAACGACAGGGTGGTGGTGTTGAGGACTTTCCGCCCGAGGCTGCGGCGCTCCTGCCGCCACTGGAGCACCAGCGGCACCTTGATCCCGTCGGCGGCGCTCATCGTGGACTCGAACAGCTTGCTGTCCTCGAACAGGGCCGCCTCGTACTTGGCCAGCCAGTCGCTGACCGAGCCGTCGCCGCCCTGCTGGTCGCCTGCGAACCAGATGTCGGCGCTGAACCGGCGGCGGATCTTGTGCCGCAACTCGTGGGCCAGCACGGTCGTGTAGACCGTCTTCCCGGCGTTCTTGCCGCCGACGATGCCGATCAGCGGGGACCGGCTGTCGGCGAAGTTCGCGGGCAGCGGCGTGTGGCACACCGGGCACGCCCGCACCCCGGAATCCACCTGGCACTTCGGGCACGGCGCGACGGCCAGGCCCGGGTTCTCCGCGGCGAACGTCGGCCAGGAGTCGGCGCTGTAGCCGGTGAGCCTGCGCCGGTCCTCGTCAAGCCGCTTCACGCAGCGGTCGCGCGTGCCCGCCGCGCGGCGGCCGGTGCACTGGAACAGCAGTCGCTTCGAGTCGATGCGGTGGTAGCAGTAGGGACAGGCGACTATCGGCATCAGGACACCTTCATCTGCCGAGTGGGCGGGTCGACCAGGCGCGCGGCGGCGCCCTCATCGAGGAAACAGCGGACCCAGAACGGCTTGCGCAGCTTGGGCAAGTCGGCGACCAGGTCGACCGGGTCGCCAGCGGGCAGGTCTTGGGTTTGCCGCAGCAGCACTTGGCCTTGGTCGGCGCGCAGCGGCATCACCAGGCCGGGGGCGGCGACGACGAGGACCGTGCAGTCGGGGATTTCCTGGTCCGCGGTAAGCCGGACGCGGACCGTGCCGCCGCCGACCAGCGGCCTGCGGGCAAGCGAGACGGTGTAGGCGACCGCGGGCGGGCGCGCGCCGAGCGTGAGTTCGACCGGCGCGGACACCGAATCACCGCCGGGGGTCGGGACGACACCGGAGACGGCGATCGTGACCGCGCCGGTTCCACAGTGGACGCGGCAGCCGCCCTCGCTCTGGTACTCGTGCCGGGTGATCCGCCGGAAGCCGCCGGTCCACCGCACGTCCGCGGTGCCGGTGTTCGCGGGCCACGTCCAGGACACGACGACATCGGGCCCGAGCCGTTCGCAGCGCAGGTCGGCGACGGGCGGCGCGACGCCCAGCACGTCCTCGTGCCCGCGGATCATGCCCGCCGGGCCGTGGGTGAACGGGACGTAGAAGAACCGCCCGACCGGCACGTCCGCGGTGAGGGTGCGCCACTCGCCGCGGTCGGCGACCGCGCCGCGCACCGGCTCACCGTGCCCGTCCACCGCCGCCGCGGTCACGACCGCGCCGAACGCCCACGGCGCGGGCCGGTCCGCCCGCCGCACGGTGACTTCGACGCCTTCCGTGTGCCGCCAGGTGATCGCCACCCGGGCGCCCGCGTCGCTGGGCACGGCGGTGATCCTCAGCGCGGACACCGCCCGCGCACGGCCTCGGTTTCCCGCGCGGGCCGACGTTTTCGCCGACCACAGCAGCGCCCCGTCCGCGCCGCGGTAGGCCACGGCGAAGGTGTAGACGTGATCCCCGCTGCCCGGCCGGTCGACAAACGACGTCTTGCCGCCCAGGCGCACGGGGTTATCGGCCCCGTCGCGGCGCACCTCCACCGCGACCGCGTCCGGGTGGACCTGCCACTGGGCGTCCACCTTTCCATCCACAGAGGACAGTTGTATGTCGTGTGCGGCAGGCAAAAGGTCCACGGTCGTCGTCGCCGCTTTCGACCACGCGCCGCCCTCGACCCGCGCGAACACCGCGTACCCGACCGCGCCCGCGGGGGCTTTGGCGTCGACGCACACCGAACCGCCAGCGGCCTCCCGCACCACAGAGCCGTCGTCGGGGTCGCCGGGCGCGCGGCCTGCCTGGCGGACCACCCGGTAGACCGTGTCGTCCGGGTGCGTCGCGGGCGCCCGCCAGGACACCCGCGCGCCGAGCCCGTCGACCCGCGCGGACACCTCGGCCACCGGCGGCAGCGGAACGCGCAGGACCTGCGCGGCCAGCTCGTCGTCGTCACCGGCGAGTGCGACGGCCTGCCGCAGGTGGTGCGCCGCCGCGCCCTCGTCCCCGGCGGCCAGCGCGTCCTGGGCCAGCGCGCGCAACTGGCGCACCTGCTCGGCCTGCTGGTCGACGGCGGCCCGCGCGGCGGCGGCGTCGGTGGCGTCCGACACCGTCACCAGCGCCTGCCGCGCCGCGATGAGCTTGCCCGAGGCGAGCAGTTCGGTGACCCCGGCCAGCCCGCCGACCGGCGCGCGCACAGTCTCGTTCAGCACGCTGAACACGGCCAGCCGCGCCTCGTCGTCGGCCAGCCCGGACGCGCGCAGCCGCTGCACCAGCACCCCGTCCGGCACGCCGTCCGCCCTGGCCTGCCGGACGTCTTCGAGCAGGTGGAACAGCGCCAGGGCACGCAGGTCGACCCCGGCGCGGGCGGCGGTGTTGAGGATGCCCAGCGCCTCCCGCGCGGCCTGCTCGCCGGAGCGCCGGTTCGCCCGTTCGACGGCATCGGCCACCGCGGCCGGGGTCAGGCCGTGCACGGGCACGACCCGGTCCGGCCGCAGCAGCCGCATACCGGTGGGCGGCCCGTGCAGCAGCTCGACAACGCTGCCGACCCGGGCGTCCCCGAGCCGGGCCCGCAGCGTCCTGTACACCGTGTCCTGCAAGCCACTGGCCTTCGGCAGCTCCACCGGGACTTCCCGCCGGACGTTCGCCGCGGCCAGCGCCTGGTCGACCTCGTCCGGAGCCAGCGACGACGAGGTGGCCCGCATGGTCGCGGCCAGCTGCCCGGCTGCGACCAGGCCGAGCACGCCGAAGTGCGCGCGCAGCGTCGCCGCGAGCGCGTCGACCTCGCCTTGGCGCGCCCCGGCCCGCTCGGCGGCACGCGCCCGCCACCAGGCGACCGTGTGCATCCGGTCGCCGTGCTCGCCGCGCAGGGCCAGGTCCTCGGCCAGGAACGCCTTGTAGATCGCCTTGACCGAGGCCGCTTTCCCGGTCGACGCGGCGCTCTTGTTCCAGTGCGACCGGACTTCGGCCAGCCGGGCGACGATCTCCGCGTCCGACATGCCCAGGTCGACGGCGTACCGGGACACCAGCTCGTCGGGCAGGTCGCGCACCGAGCGCCTGCGCAGCGGCTTGACCACCGCGTCCTCGTAGGCCCTCGGGTCGAACGGCGGCATCAGCCGGTGACCGTCAACCCGGACACCGTGCGCGTGGCTTCCTCGACCTGTTCGGCGCTGAGCACGCTCACCCTGACCTGGATTCGCAGCGTCTTGCCGGTGCCGCGCTCGGTGGCGGACAGGTCGAGCAGGCCCTCGTCGTCCACCCGCATCACGATGTCGATCGGCGCGCCCTCCGGCAGCGGCGGCAGGCCGTCGATCGCGCCCCGGCCCTCGGTGAGCGGCTTGTTCTCGCTCAGCTCGCGCCCGGCGACCACCCCGGACTGCTCGTACAGCTCGATCTCCACCGCGGTCTGGTCCGGCTCGACGGTGTACGCGGTCAGCGTGCGGTCGTCGGTGGGCAGCGTGTCGTTGGCGTGCACCAGGTGCTCGACGTACTCGCGGGTCGGCTCGCTGCGCCACCCCGGCGAGGTGGTGTCGATCAGCTTCACGCCGAACGCCTTCGGCAGCACGTTGTGCGTTTCCTTCACCAGGCCCTGCAACCGGGCCGAGGTGATGCCGGTGCGGGCGGCGACCGTGTCGACCGCCTCGGCCACCAGGGTTTCCGCGTCGGCGGGGCTGCCCGCCTGCGCGCGCGCCTCGTCCACCTCGCGGTGCACGACCCGGCCGAGCGCGAACAGGGCGGCCCCCTTGGTCACGGCCAGGTGCGGGTCGTGCAGCTTCGGCGTCCAGCCGAACTCCGCGCTCAGCCGCCGCGCCACCGCGGGCATACTCGACGAGCCGCCGACCAGCAGCACGTCGTCGATCGTCGTGCCGGGGCTCTTCTCGGCCAGCGTCGCCAGGGTGCGCCGCACGATGTCGATGGTCTTGTCCAGCAGGTCCTTGGTCAGGTCCTCGAACTGCGCGCGGGTGACATCGACGCGCGCCGACGCGCCCGCGCCGCGCAGCGCCACCGGCCGCGACTCCAGCCGGGAAAGCTGCTTCTTGGTCTCCTCGGAGATCGTCGCCAGCGCCTGCAGGAACTCCTCGTCGTCCTCGACGTCGACCTCCGGCGGCACCTGCTGCGCGAACTGGGTGAGCAGGTGCTCGCGCAGCCGCGCGTCCCAGTCCGCGCCGCCGAGGTGGTCGTCGCCGTCGGTGCACAGCACGGTGATCTCGTTCGCCGTGACCCGGATGACCGTGGTGTCGAACGTGCCGCCCCCGAGGTCGTAGACCAGGATCGTGCGCTCGCCGCCCTCGGTGGTCGCGTCATAGTGCAAGGCGGCGGCGACCGGCTCGGGCACGATGCCGATCACGTCCAGCCCGGCGATCTTCCCGGCGTTCTTCGTCGCGTCCCGCTCCAGCATCCCGAAGTACGCGGGCACGGTGATCACGACCTGCTTGACCTCGGAACCGGTGTGCTCGGCCGCGTCCTGCGCCAACTGCTTGAGGATCAGCGCGGAGATCGACTCCGGGGTGTGCGTCTTGCCGTCGAAGATGCGCGGCGCGTCGGCGCCCATCTCCCGCTTGATCAGCGACACCACCCGGTCCGGGTTCGTCACCGCCGAGTTCTTCGCCACCGAGCCGACGACCACGTTGGACTCGTTCTCGAAGAACACCACCGACGGGGTGGTCTCCAGGCTCTCGGTGTTGCGGCACACGCTGGGCCTGCCGGTCTCGTCCACATAGGAGATGGCCGAGTAGGTGGTGCCCAGGTCGATGCCGAACACCCGCAGATTCGTCTCAGACATCGGTGCTCTCCGGTTCGGCTGGCGGCGTCCAGCGCCGCACATGGACCCGCGCCGGGGTGGTGACGCGATCGGTTCGGGTGTCGAGGTAGCCGTCGGCGACGACCGCGGCGACCGTGCCGTCCTCTTCGGCCGACGCGGCGGCGACGACCTTGACCGCGCGGTGCGCGCGGGCGGAGAACGAGTCGCCCACCTCTGGCCGCACCGGCACGGTCCCGCAGCGTTCGAGGGCCTGCTCGACGCTCAGCGCGAACGAGTCGAGCAGGTCGGCCATCTGCGCGCGGGTCACCTGCTCCGGCAGCCCGGCGGCCTGGCGGGCCAGGTCGTCGCGCAGCTTCTGCAGGTCCACGATCACCGGCCGCAGCAGCAGGTTCCGCTCGCCGACGCGCAGCCGCTCGACCTCGGCGTGCAGGTTGTCGATCACGCGCTCCCTGGCCTCGGCGCGCAGGTGGTAGGCGCGGGCCGCCTCGGCGAGCGCGGCGGCCAGGTCGTCGGCTTTGTCGTCAGCTTTGTCGGCGGCCTGCTCGCTGGCACTGTTGTCCGGCTTGTCTTCGGCCTGGCTATTGGCGCTGTCGCCGGTTGTGGAATCGGGCGCGCTCACCTTCTCGGCAGCCGCGTCGGGCGGCGCGACATCGATTGATCCGTCCACATCAGACACTTCTCGGACACCGGCCTCTCGATTTCCGCCGTCGGAGGGGAACTCGCCACCACGGGCGTGGCAGAGCTTTCCCAGTTGTAGCTGACAGTCAAGGCCACCCCCGGGTCGATGACGGCAACCTG
The DNA here is from genome assembly GCF_900101685.1 of Actinokineospora iranica. Taxonomy (GTDB): domain Bacteria; phylum Actinomycetota; class Actinomycetes; order Mycobacteriales; family Pseudonocardiaceae; genus Actinokineospora; species Actinokineospora iranica. The sequence goes on along the minus strand of NZ_FMZZ01000005.1, from coordinate 179,012 downwards.
CCGGCCGGAGCCGAATTCCTTCCACCCGGGCGCGTCTTGTGGTATCCCCCGGCCAGGCGGAAAAGTATCGCGGCGCGGAAATCGTCCGGCCACTGTCACGTTGGTCCGCCCCACCCCCGAATACCAGGATGAACGCGGATTCTCACCGCGTCGCGTCGAAAGGAGCAGCGCCGTGGACGACACCCACGCCGCTCTGGTCAGCCCTGGCTCAGGTCAGCGGGCTGGGCAGCAGAAGGTGTGCGCGACCTGGGACCGGGTGCGGGCCATGCTGCCCGGCTCGGCGGGCGGGCCGACCATGGTCGAGGGCGTGCTGGCCCTGGACGACCCGGCCGAGGTCGCCACCCGGGCCGCGGAACTGCGTTCGGCCGCGCGGCGGCGCTTCCGCGGCACCGAGACGGGCCGCTCGCCGCTGCGCCCCAAGTCCCGCCGCGGCGCGGCGCCCACCGGCGGCGCGCGCTACCAGACGATCTACCAGATCGGCCAGCGCGACCCTGGACCCGTTGGCGCTGGCGAGGTCCGGCTGCGCCAGACCCTGCCGGTGCGGATGCTGCACGTGGACGACGCGATCGCCCTGGTCAGCACCGACCGGTCCGGCGACACCGCGCTGCTGGTGCGGTCCGAGCCGCTGCTGTCGATGCTCGCCGACTGGTTCGACCTGCTCTGGTCCGACTCGGCCACCCTCACGGTCCCCCTCGCCGACCGCGGCGCGGAAGTCCTCACCCCCGTGCGGCGGCAGGTCCTCGAACTGATGGTGGTCGGCAGTGACGACACGATCGCGCGGAAGCTGAACATGAGCACGACGACCGTCCGCAGGCACGTGAAGGCGATCTACGGGGCGCTGGGCGTGGACAGCCGGTTCGCCGCCGGGGTGGCCGCGGCGAAGCGCGGCTGGATCTGATCCGGTCATCCGGCGGATTTCCGCGTCCAGGCGCGCGCAGCGGCGGCGAGTGCCGGTGTGGTGCGCAGAATGTGGTCGACCACGGTCGTCACCGAGCTTTCGGCGTATTCGGCGAACCCGTGCTGCAACTGCGCGAATTGCCGATCCGCCAGCGCGGCGAGACTCGGCGGCAGCGCGTCGACGGCCAACGTCCCCCGCGCCCCCACCAACACCGGAATGATTTTCGCCCGGCCCGCCAGCGCGGCCTCGATCTCGACCCGCACCCAGTCGTGCGGGTCGTCCAGATGCGGTTTCCCGGTTCTCGCGTCGACCGCCGTCTCCCACCGCGGCCCGACGACGACGAGCAGCACCTCCGCTGCCCGCACTTTCGCCATCAGGTGCGGCGGATAAACCGTGCCCGGCGTCATCGAGCGGGTGTCCCGGAACACCGCGTCCGGCCCCAGCCGCGCGGCCAACGTTTTGTCGAGCAACACGGCGGCGGTGTGCGCGTCAGAGCTGCGATAGTTGACGAACACCAGCGGCCCCTCACCTTTCGGCGCGGCAACCCTGGCCCGCAGCGGCGCCAAAGTCTCAGTGAGCCACGCGGCCCCCGCCGGGTCGTCAAGGTCGCGGCCCAATTCCGGCACCGGCCGCAGCACGCCCGCCGGAACCCGGTCGCCGAACAGCAGGAACGTCCGCCGCGGAAGATTCTCGGTTGACGCCCAGACGATGCCCGCGGCCTCCGGCAGCTCCCGATGCAGGGTGGCGGCGTGCTTCCGGCTGCCCACAAACCCTTCCGGCCCATCGGTGACCGCCACCGGGTCCACCCCCGCCGCGGCGAGGTCGCGGTCGGACAGCAACGAGACCACCGCGATATCCCGGCTCACCCGCAGCGCCGAAACTTGCATCCCCGCCACCTCCCGGCGGCGCACCGTCAACACCCCACCTCCATTGCGGGAGGTGTGCGGAAAGAACCACTCAGCGAGCGCCGTGACCTCGGATTCCGAGGCGTAGAGCCAGCTGTAGCCTCCATCAAGACTGTCGAACCGCATCGCCCGCGGCCCGACGACATCGAACTCGTCAACACCTCGGTCGCGCGGGTGCACCCGCCAAAGCAGGCTTCCCGCGGGAACCAAGAACCGCGCGGGTCGCCGCCGCTGACCGGACACACTGCCTCCTCACCCGCCCTGCCTCCAGTCTGGCGTGCGGTCAGGGGTGCGCGCTGGCGATCGAGAGGAACCTGCCAGGGCTGGATCTCGGTGGGTGAGTGTTGCTCGATGGTTTCCCGGGGGCTCTGCTCGGGTCTTGTCTGCTCGCTGGGGTGGAGTGGTTTCTTCGGGGCCCCTACGAAGGAAGATCCCGTCGTGGAAAAGACGGGTGGGGAGCCTTCGGCCCCACGACCACGGCAAGTTCAGGGATCTTCCTTCACCCCCAAAGAAACCACTCCACCCCATCGAGCACCGGGCGAGCCTCGATTCGGCCTGGCAGGAAGGCGGGTTTGCTCCCTGCTCCACCATCTGGCACCTGGAAGGACCGGGCCTGGCTGGCAGAGAGCGGTCATCCTCCTTGCTCCGCCCTCCGAGCACCTGGCAGCTTTGGGTCCGGTTGACAGAAGGAGCCGGTGCGCTGGTCCACCCCGTCGAACTCCAGGCAGGGTTGGCTCCGTTGGCGGATGACTGTCAGGTGCGGCAGGCCGCACCATGCCCGCGAAAAGCCTTCAATTGCCTGCCCACAGCCCCCACAACAAACCCCGCCCACCCTGGGGCCGGGCCCTGCTCCAGTCTATCGGCGCAGGTCAGCGGGGGGAAGAGGGGGCGCTCGGGCTGTGGATAACTCGCGATCATCAGCTCGGACGATCAGCGGGAAGTTGGCCGGGTTGGGTGCGGCTCTGTGCTGCTCCACCGGGCCATCCCCTGAATGGAAGTCAGTCGTCGTGGCGGACGCGGCGAGATTGTTTGGTTTGGGCTCGGCGTTTCTTGTCCGTCAGTCTGCGTTCGCGGGAGCCGCGGGATGGTTTGGTGTCTCGGCGGGTGGGTGGGGGTGGTTCGGCGGCTTGGCGCAGGAGCGCGGTCATGCGTTCGCGGGCGGCGGCGCGGTTGGCGAGTTGGGCGCGGTATTCGCTAGCCGCGATGGTGATCACGCCGTCTACTAGGCGGTTCGCCAGGCGGTTGAGTATTCGGGTGCGCAGGTGCGCTGGGATCGAGGGGGAGTTCTCGACGTCGAAGGAGAGTTCTACGCGGCTGTCGGCGGTGTTCACGCCCTGGCCGCCGGGGCCGGACGACCGGGAGAACCGCTCGCGCAGTTCGGTCGCCGGGATCACCAGCGTTCTGGACACCACCAACTCGTCGGGCACCGGTCCAGGATGCCGCACTTGGCCACCGAAAAGCGATGCGGTTTACCCGGTGGCCAAGCCCTTGAGCATCGCCACGGCGAACAGGAAGTCGATGGACAGGGCCTGCGGCGAGCGCCATTCGGGGCCGACGCCCGCGGTGTCCAGGACCTCGACCGTGGTGCCGTCGACCCGCTCCACGGTCACCATGACGACCACGGGAGACAGCGGCTGGGTCGGGTACGCGATGCTGACCCGCCGCCCCGAGCCGTCCGGGCCCCGCGTCTCCGCGCAGTTGGGCAGCGGCTTGCCGTCCTGCGCGCTCAGGCACCGGATTGTCGACTGGCGGGACCCGGTCTTGTAGGCGTCGATGGTGAACCACCGGTCGCCCGTGTCCGTCCGCAGTCTGGCCGCCAGCACGCCGCTCGTGGTGGACGTGTACCCGCCGCCGTCGCGTTTGCCGCTGACTCCGGTGGGCCAGGCGAGGTTTCCCGCGCGCATCAGGTCCTCAATGCGGGCGAGGTCGTCCAAGTGCTTCGTGGTGGTGGTCTGCGGGGGCAGCGGATTCGAGGACAGTGGATTCGAGGACAACGGATTCGAGGACAGCGGGGCCCGAGTGGTGGTCGTCAGCGGCGCGTCGGTCGGCGGGGCGGGGGCCCGGGGCCGGTCGGTCGTGGACACCGGCGCGGCTGGCTGGATCGTGTCGGAGCGGTTGTACGCGCCGCCGGTGAGCGCGGTCGTGCCGATCACGGCTACGGCCACCACCGCGGCCACCCCGCCGACCGCGACCGTGCGGCGGCGGCGCAGCGCGCGTCGCCCGTCGGCGATGACCACGTCCCGGTCCAGGGCCAGCGGCGGCTCGTCCCGGACGGCCAGCGCGAGCAGGTCGCGCACGTCATCGGTCATCGTTGGCCCTCGAACAGGACGCGCCCGTTGGCCAGCAACTCGCGCAGGGCGGCGAGACCCTTGGACGCCTGGCTTTTGATCGTGCCTTCGCTCTTGCCGAGCATCTGCGCCGTCTCGGCGACCGAGAGGTCTTCCCAGTAGCGCAGCACCACGACCGCGCGTTGTCCGGCGGGCAGCCGCGCGAGCGCGCGCCGGACATCGACCGCGTCGTCCACTCCGGACGGGGCGACACCGATTTCCGGCAGGCTCTCGACCACGCTTTCCCGTCTTCGGAAAGCGCGCCGGGAGTCGTCGATGGCCGCCCGCACCATCACCTTGCGGGCGTAAGCGTCCACACTGCCGTCGCGGTTCAGTCGCGGCCAGGCCACGTAGATCTTCGCGAGCGTCGTCTGCACCAGGTCCTCCGCGCGATGCCAGTCACCACCACTGAGCAGGAAGGCGGTTCTGCGCATGACGACGGCCCGGCTGTCGAGGTATTCCCCGAACTCCGCGTCCCGATCCGGCACTGGTCCCCCTCACCTCAACCGTTAACACGGTTCAGCCCGGGGAAAGGTTGCCGCTAGAACCGGGGGTGGTCTCCGTGCAGTTCGGCGCGCGGCGCGTCGGCATCGGCGCTGGGCCGGACCTCGCCGAGAATCCAGGACGGCACGTGCCGGGCGGTGAGGACCGCCAGCGCCCGGTCGACGTCCTCGGGGGCGACGACCGCGACCATGCCGACGCCCATGTTGAACGTGCGCTCCATCTCCAGCCGGTCGACCCGGCCGCGCTGGGCGATCAGCGAGAACACCGGCTGCGGCGTCCAGGTGCCCCGGTCGATGGTGGCGCGCAGGCCGTCGGGGATGACCCGGGCCAGGTTCGCGGCCAGGCCGCCGCCGGTGATGTGCGCGAACGTGCGCACCTCGGTCTCGGCGATCAGGGCGAGGCAGTCCTTGGCGTAGATGCGGGTCGGCTCCAGCATCTCCTCGCCCAGGGTGCGGCCGAACTCCTCGACGTGCCCGGACAGCGGGATGCGGCCGATCTGCAGCAGCACGTGCCGGGCCAGCGAGTACCCGTTGGAGTGCAGACCGGAGGACGCCATGGCGATGAGCACGTCGCCGGGGCGCACCCGGTCCGGGCCGAGCACCGCGTCGGCCTCGACCACGCCGACACCGGTCGCGGACAGGTCGTAGGCGCCGTCGGACATCAGGCCGGGGTGCTCGGCGGTCTCGCCGCCAAGCAGGGCGCAGCCCGCCTGCACGCAGCCCTCGGAGATGCCCTTGACCAGCGCGGCCACCCGGTCCGGCAGGACCTTGCCGACGGCGATGTAGTCCTGCAGGAACAGCGGCTCCGCCCCGCAGACCACCAGGTCGTCCACGACCATGGCGACCAGGTCGATGCCCACGGTGTCGTGCACGTCAAGCGCTTGCGCCACCGCGATCTTGGTGCCGACGCCGTCGGTGGACGAGGCGAGCACCGGCTCCTTCCACCGGTCGAGCCGCAGCTTGAACAGCCCGGCGAACCCGCCGATGCCGCCCAGCACCTCGGGCCGGTTCGCCTTCGCGGCCCAGGGCTTGAGCTTCTCGACGGCCTCGTCGCCCGCCTCGATGCTCACCCCAGCCGCGGCGTAGGTGGCGTTGACGGTGGTCCCGGGGGAGCTGGTCACGGAGGAGCTGATCTCAGTCATGGCTCTTATCAGGTCGAAGGAATCGCGGTCAGGGGCGCTGCAGGGCGTCTTCGGCACCGTACCCGGCTGAGGGCACTGGCGCGGCGGACCCCGTCACACCCTTCTCGATGCCTTCGAGCAGGTGCTTGCCGATGAGCGCGTCATCCGGCAGCGGGATCGGGTACTCGCCGTCGAAGCAGGCCGAGCACAGCCGGGTGCGCGGCTGCTCGGTCGCGGCGACCAGGCTTTCCAGCGACACGTAGCCGAGGGTGTCCGCGCCGATGGAGCGGCGGATGCCGTCGAGGTCGAGCCCGTTGGCGATCAGCTCGGCGCGGGAGGCGAAGTCGATGCCGTAGAAGCAGGGCCACCGCACCGGCGGCGACGCGATGCGCACGTGCACCTCCAGGGCGCCCGCCTCGCGCAGCATCCGGACCAGGGCGCGCTGGGTGTTGCCGCGCACGACGGAGTCGTCGACGACCACGAGCCGCTTGCCGCGGATGACGTCGCGCAGCGGGTTGAGCTTGAGCCGGATGCCGAGCTGGCGGATGGTCTGCGACGGCTGGATGAAGGTGCGCCCCACGTAGGCGTTCTTCACCAGCGCCGTGCCGTAGGGGATGCCGCTGGCCTGCGCGTATCCGATGGCGGCCGGGGTGCCGGACTCGGGCACCGGGATCACCAGGTCGGCCTCGGCGGGGAACTCGGCGGCGAGCTTGCGGCCGATCTCGACCCGGGCGGCGTGCACCGACCGGCCCGCGATCGCGGTGTCGGGGCGGGCCAGGTAGACGTACTCGAACACGCAGCCCTTGGGCTCGGGCGTGGCGAACCGCGACGAGCGCAGCCCCTCGGCGTCGATGGCGATCAGCTCGCCCGGCTCGACCTCGCGCACGAACGACGCGCCCACGATGTCCAGGGCCGCGGTCTCGCTGGCCACGACCCAGCCGCGCTCCAGCCGCCCGAGCACCAGCGGCCGCACCCCGTGCGGGTCGCGGGCGGCGTAGAGGGTGGACTCGTCGGAGAAGGTCAGGCAGTACGCGCCGCGCACTGTCGGCAGCAGTTCGAGGGCGGCCTGCTCGATGCCCTTGTCCGCGGCGCCCGCGGCGAGCAGCCCGGTGAGCAGGTCGGAGTCGGTGGTGGCGCCGTTGCGGGTGTTGATCCCCAGCTCGGCGGCCCGGTCGCGCAACTCGGCGGTGTTGACCAGGTTGCCGTTGTGCCCGAGGGACAGGCCGCTGCCGGTGGCCGTGGTCCGGAACGTGGGCTGGGCGTTCTCCCAGGTGGTGGACCCGGTGGTGGAGTACCGGCAGTGCCCGACGGCGACGTGCCCGCGCAGCGAGGACAGCACCTGCTCGTCGAACACCTGGCTCACCAGGCCGAGGTCCTTGAACACGACAATTTGGTGACCGTCCGCGACGGAGATGCCCGCGGCTTCCTGCCCACGGTGCTGAAGCGCGTACAGCCCGTAATAGGTGAGCTTGGCCACTTCTTCGCCGGGGGCCCAGACGCCGAAGACGCCGCATTCTTCGCGCGGCTCGGCTTCCGGCTGCTCGGAGGGGAGATCGGGCTGGGAAGGGCCAGTGACGAACTGGTCGGTGACCACCGAAGCGCTCCCTGTGGACGGAAGTGAGGCTCTGTCCAGTGTAGGTGCTCCGCCGGGTGACCACGCCAAACCCCAGGTGGCCCCCGTCACGTGTGCGAAAGGCCTTACCGTGTGCGGCGTGTCCGCCCGCGCCACCCTGATCACCGTGACGGTGCTGCTCGCCGCCCTCGTGGTGGCGGGCGCCCTCGTGCCGATCCCCACCCCAGCCGAGATCCGCGGCTGGGCCGACGGCGCGGGCTGGGCAACCCCGGTGCTGTTCCTGCTCGCCTACTCGGTGCTGACGGTGGCCCCGATCCCGCGCACGGTCTTCAACCTGTCCGCGGGCCTGCTGCTCGGCGAGTTCGCGGGCGTCCTGATCGCCATGATCGCCACCGCCCTGGCGGCGACCCTGACCTTCGCCCTGGTCAGGGGCCTAGGCAGGCGGTGGGTGCAACCGCACCTGGAACGCGCGGCGCTCCGCGCGGTCAACCGCAGGCTCAGCGGCGGCGGCCTGGTCGGCATGATCTCGCTGCGGCTGATCCCGGTGGTGCCCTTCGCCCCGGTCAACTACTGCTGCGGCTTGTCGACCGTCGCGTTTCGGCCCTTTCTGCTGGGCACGGTCATCGGCAGCCTTCCCGGCACCGCCGCGGCCGTGATTCTCGGCGACGCGCTGACAGGCACCACGCCGCCGTCATTGATCGCGATCTACGCGGCGTTGGCGTTGCTGGGCGGCGCGGGGATGGTTTTCGTCCTCCGCCGCACCCAGCCTGATTTGGTCGAGGTGTGACGGGTCAGTCGCCGGAGCACCTGCCCTGGTGCAGCACGGCGTATGCGGTGTGGTTCTGGCAGTTGTAGCGGTGGAGTTCGCATTCGTTGGTGAAGGTTTGCCGGTGGCCGGTGAGCGGGTCCATGCCGCAGACGGGGATGTAGACGGCTTGACAGAATCCTGGGCATTGCTGAGGCGCCTCTGCTGAGGCGGTTGCCTGCGCGGCCATCAGTGCGGCGACCGCGGCCAGTGGCAGGGCCAGGTTTCGGAGCATGGGAATGGTCGCTTCCCCAGGTGATCGGCGGATTTCTCCTTTCTCCAGGACAGCACTGCCTTTGGCCTGCTTAAACGGGCGTAATCCCATTGAGGGACTTGAAGTAACCCGTGTGGGTAGGGCTCGCTTTGTGGGGTTTGCTCGATGGAGTGGAGTGGCTTCTTCGGGGCCCCTACGAAAGAAGATCCGTCGCGGGGAAAGACGGGTGGGGAGCCTTCGGCCCCACGACCACGGCAAGTTCAGGGATCTTCCTTCACCCCCAAAGAAACCACTCCACCCCATCGAGCACCTGGCAGGGCAGGGCACCGCTTTGTGGGGGGCGGCTGGCGAACCCACCGCATCCCAGACCATGACTTTCACCGGCTTGTCGCGCCCGCAGCCCCCACACAACAAGCCCCACCCACCCTGGGGGCTGACCCCGCTCCAGTCTATCGGGCCAGGCCGACAATCGAGGTGGGACGATCTTGCCTGTGGATAACTTGGCCACGGCCGGGGTGCCTGCTACCGGCACGAGGGGTGAGATCGGCGATCGAAAGCGGATTTCGCGGAGGTGGCTGGTCAGGGAAGCCGCAGCAGTGGCAGCAGTTCAGACAGGTCTGCCCTTGCTCCTGAGGCGTTGACCTGGCCGTTTTCCACGGCGTTGGGCCAGGTCAGCCTGCCCGTTGCCAGTTCCAGCCAGGTTCGGGGGTCGGTTTCCACGACGTTGGGTGGGGTGCCTCGGGTGTGGCGGGGGCCTGCCACGCACTGCACCGCCGCGAAGGGGGGCACCCGCACCTCCACCGTGTGGCCGGGGGCGTCCTGTTCCAGGGTGCGCAGGGTGAGGCGGACCGCTGCCGCCAGTTCGGTGCGGGGTGGTTGGTCGCCGCCGTCGAGCCAGGGGAGGATCGCGGTCACCGCGGCGCGTAGGTCGGTTGGGTCTATGTGTTTGCGGCTCACGGGGTGATGTCGGTCAGGACCTCGTCCACGTGGTGGGTGAGGCGGCGGTGGTCGGCGGGGGAGATGGTGGTCCAGAGGGCGCCGTCGGGGGCTGCTCTGCGGATTTGCAGGTAGCGGCCCTGGTCGGTGTCGAAGTAGGAGACCACCCGGTCGGCGCGTTGTCTGCGGCCTAGGCGGTCGCGGGCGGCGGCGCCGAAGTTGCCGGTGCCGCGGACGTCGGTGATCATTTCGGTGAGGGCGAGGGCGTCGTCTGGGCGGACGCCGCGGGCCAGCAGGGCGGCCTCGAAGGCCTTCTGGGTGCCCTGTGCCGCGTTGGCCGCGGCCTCGAAGTCCTCGGTGCGCAGGGTCACCGACTGCCCGGGTCCGGCTGGCAGCGCGGGCAGTTCGCCGACCGCCGCCGAGGCCAGGCCGGACGGGGACGTGCGCCGCAGGGTGATCGTCTCGCCGGTGAGGACGGCTAGCGCGCCGTCGTTGTCGCCGAGGGAGCAGGCGAGCAGCCGCACCGGGTGCCCGGTCCACAGCCTGCCGTCGACCTCGCGGTCGGGGCGGGCGAGCAGGGTGAACAGGTGCTCGATCTCGGGGTGGATGTCGACCTTGCGGCCGAGGCCGCGCGCGTCGAGTCCGGCCCAGACGCGTTCTTCGAGCTGGGCGCGTTCCTCGTAGGTCTTGCCGGGTGAGGGCACCTTGACCACCAGCGGCATCGTCCCTGGCCCCAGGTGCTCCCACAGCACGTCGAACTCGAGGGTGGAGAGCGAGATCGGCTCGCTCTCCACCTCGACCGCCCCGAACGGCATCACGTGTCGCTACCGCCGAGGACGGCCTGCGAGACGGTGCGGTCGTCGCCGTAGAGGTCCTCGGTTTCGACCAGGTAGGTGGCGGACTCGTAGTTGTCGTCGTCCTCGTCGGCCGCGCCGCGCCCGCCCGCGCCCAGCGGGCCGCCGATCCCGCCGCGCCCCGGTTGCGCGCCTGCCGCGGTCCGGCCGCCGAGGGCGGTTTCGCCGCCAGCGCCGCCGAACGCGCCCGCCATGCCGCCGCGGCCGATCTGCGCGCCCTGCCGGGTGCTGTCCGCGCCGATGCCGCCTGGGGCGCCCGCGCCGGACCCGATACCGCCCTTGGCGCCGCTGCTGTTGCCGCCGCCGAGACCTTGCGCGCTGTTGACGCCGCCGACCGGGACGCCGCCCGGGGTGAACTGGCCACCGCCGGTCACCGGGGAGCCGGTCGACAGCGCGGAGTTGAACGTCGTGACCGTCGGCCGCGGCGGCTGCGCTCCGCCGCTCGGCTGCGTGAACCCGGCGGGCGCGGTCGACGACGACGGCGGCACGAACCCGGACGGCGTCGTGACCGCACCCGAGACCGATGGCGGCGTGAACGAGCCGTGCTGCCCGCCCGCCACCAGCGGGGTGAACTGCGCGCCACCCGAGGGCGGCGCGGCCTGCGCGGGCGCGAACGCCGCAGCGGACGTGCCGGACCCGGTGCTCGGATTCGTGAAGGCCGCGCCGAACGTGCCGACCGCGTAGCCGGTGCCGCCCGCGGGGGCCGGGGTGGCGATCACGACGTCCGGCGGCGGCACGAAGGTGCCGAGCGTGTTGGTGTTGAACTGGCTGCTCGACTGGTAGGACTCCATGGTGTCCACGGCCTTCTGGGAGGCCGCGTCCTGCTGGGCCTCCTGCGCCTCGTGGTCCTGGGCCTGCCCGGCGACCGCGGCGGCCGGTCCGGCGTCGCCGGTGAGCAGCGCGGCGCCCGCGGTGACCATCTGCCAGCCGGACGGCTTGGGCGTGGTCACCTCGACCGGCTCGGGCATCTCGGCGCGCGCCCTGGCGATCATGTCGGCCTGGTATTCGGTGGAGGCGCGCATCCCGGTCGCGCCGGACTGCGCGTCGCCTGCCCACGCCTGCAACGGGGTGAGGCCTGCGTGGGCCTGATCGGCCGCGCCGCCTTCCCAGGTGGCCTGCATGGTGCTGAGCTTGGTGTTGAGGTCGGCGTCGATCTCGGCCAGTTCGGCGGCGAGCGCCTCCCAGTACGCCGTCTGCGGGGTCGACGCGGCCGGGCCGGGACCACCGTTGATCATCGCGTGCAGTGTCGGGTGGTCATACCCGCGCCACCGGTGCATTGCCATTCGGATCACCCTCGGTTGTCGCTGGTCGGCCTAGGCCGGGTGGATCTTGCCCCACATGAGGTGGTTGGTGCCCTCGGTGCGCAGGTAGCCCTCCTGGGCGGTCTCCAGCGCTTCGATCGCCTTGCCCAACTGCTCCTGGTAGCCGCGCAGGCAGGCGATGGCCGAGTCGGCGGCGCCGCTGTTGGTCCGCTGCAGGAATTCGGTCGCGGTCTCGCCGCTCACCGGGTCGTCGGCCCAGCGGGGCACTTCCAGCCCGTCGAGCGCCCGCACCTTCTCCGACACCCGGTCATACGCCTCACGGAAAGCGGCAAGCGCCCCCGGAATCGCGGAGGGCTCGATCCGCAGCGTCTGCGTCCCGGCGAAGGCGGGTTCCACAGGTGGGACCGAACCCCCGCCGCCATCGGCTAGAAACACCGTAGCTTCTCCCCTGGTCCTGTGCGTTTGCGACGACTGTAGCTCTGATGCCCGGCGCGGCGGAATGGTTCCCACCACGCCATGACGATCAGCCCACCTGATTCCCGAACATGATCACAACGCGCACGCGCGGGAACCGTGTGGTGACCTACCGTAGCGGGAACCTACGATAACGGGAACCCAACCTCGGTCAGGGAGCCGTATTCATGGAGCAGCCGGAGATCACTCTCGACATGCGGGCGAGCGCACTGTCGAACCCCAACAGCTGGCTTTATGTCATCGACCCCGCCTTCGCCCCGGACGAAGACGTGCCCCCGTGGGGCCTGGTAGGCGCCTACCCGGTCGACGCCCGAGGACAGATCGGCGACCGCTTCCGCCCCAACCTCGACTACCGCCCATCGCCGACAGCCCTGCGAATGCCGCCCCCCGCGAACCGCTTGGAAAAGATCATCCAACTCATCCACACCCGACACCGCCCCCAAGCGGCCCTACTGCCGGTTTTGTTGGACTCCACCCTGCTCGTCTACGCCACAACCCCCACCGACCGAACCATCGTCGGATTCCCGAACAGCGCAGGCAAGATCATGATTCCGGCCTGCACCTCCACCACCCACATCCCCCAATCCTGGCCGGCCTGGCGCGAGATTCAAGGACACGACCTGGCCCCACTGCTCAACGGCCACCCCCTGGCCCTCAACCCGGATGGTCCGATCACCGCCCTGATCCCAGCGGAACGCCTCGGATCGAGATCCTTCGCAAGGTAACCCGGCAGGGGGATATACCCACAGCACTGTCCACAAAGCCCCACCTGCCTTGCCCTTCGACCGAACCCAAACACCAGGGTGCCACTGATCTTCCACCCCATGATCGCGAGTTATCCACAGGCGCGACGCCGCATCTTCCCCGCGCTGACCTGCGGCGATAGACTGGAGCGGGGTCAGCCCCCAGGGTGGGTGGGGCTTTGTGGTGGGGCTGCGGGTTTGCGAAAGAAGGTCTTTTGCAGGCATAGGGCGGCCTGCCACACGCGCCGGTGCCAGGCCGAGCCCGTCCCTGCCAAGTACTCGATGGAGTGAAGCAGCGAACTGCCTACCAGCCGTGCCGCGCGAAGGTCCCCAGTGCCTGGTGCAGAAGTGGCAAACCCTCCAACCGGCACCAATGCCCGCCAGCCCCCGAGAAGCCCCAGAGCCCTCACCGCTCCAGCCAGCGCTCGATCTCCTCCGGCGGCCCAGGCTTGGCGAACAGCCACCCCTGCGCACTGTCACACCCGAACTCCCGCAACCGCTCCGCCTGCTCCGGGTCCTCCACCCCTTCAGCGATGACCTCATGCCCCAACGCATGTGAGAGCGCGATCAACGTGGTCACGATCTGAGCATCAGCCGGGTCGGCGGCGGGCGAGTTCCGCAATCCCTCCATGAACGATCCGGCGAGCTTGATCGCATGAACGGGCAAATGCCGTAGGTAAGCCAGGTTCGAGTATCCGGTCCCGAAGTCGTCGATGGCGATCCGCACTCCCAGATCCGACAACTCCCGCAAAGTGCGCAGCGGTCCCCCCGTGGTCCCCATGATCGCGCTCTCGGTCAGTTCCAACTGGATGGCCGACGATGGCAAGTTGGCCGCCCGCAGGATAGTCGTCACGTCCGCGACCAGCGTCGGTTCCTCGGTCTGCCGAGCGGCAAGGTTCACGCTCACCATCGGCGCGTGGGCGCCATAGATGTCATGCCATCGGCGAGCCTGCCGGGAAGCCTCCCGCAGCACCCACAACCCCAGTGGGACAATCAGCCCGGTTTCCTCGGCCAATCCGATGAACTGGTCCGGTCCGAGCCTGCCGAACTCCGGGTGCGCCCACCGCACCAGAGCCTCGACGCCGACCAGTTTCCCGTCGCCGAGGCGAACGATCGGCTGATAGTCCACATAGAACTCTTCACTTTCCACCGCGGCGGGCATCCGCGCGGACAGAGTGAACCGGGCGACTTCACGTGCGTTGCGCTCGGGGTCGTAGCCCGCCCACCGGTTCTTGCCATCGGCCTTGGCCCAGTAAAGGGTGACGTCGGCATCGCGCATGGTCTCGGCCGGGGTCGCCGTCACGACCGCGCGCTCGACCAGGCCGATACTCGCCGACACCGCGAGCCGGTGCCCGCCAATGGGAACGGGCTCGGCCAGCGCCGCCAGAATCCGCTCAGCCAGCGCCACCAGGTCGGCCCGCCCGGTGCTGTGTTCGACCAAGACCACGAACTCGTCACCGCCGAGCCGCGCCACCATCCGGTTGGGCGCGGTGACCAGCTCGTCGAGCCGGGCGGCGACAGCCACCAAGAGATCGTCGCCGATGTCGTGTCCCAGGCTGTCGTTGATGACCTTGAAGCCGTCGAGGTCGAGGTAGCAGACACCGACGCGGTTGTCGCCACCCTCAGCGAAAGCGGCGTTCAGCCGCTCGGTGAACAGCGCCCGGTTGCCGAGCCCGGTGAGCGGATCATGGTTGGCCTGGTGCCGCAGCCGCTCTTCCAGCAGGTGCCGTTCGGTGATGTCCTCCAGCATCCCCACCAGGAACTGCGGCGCGCCGGTCTCATCGCGGACCAGGGACACCGACAGGTTCGTCCACAGCGGCGACCCGTCGGCGCGGCGCAGCATCCGCTCCATCCGGTAGTGATCGCGTTCGCCCGCGCTGATCTCGGTGAGCGGCCGCTGCATCGCCGGGGGCTCGTTCGGAAAACGCAGTTCGGACACGTGCATACCGCGCATCCGCTCGACCGAGTAGCCGAGCATGGCCGCCATGGCTGCGTTGACTTCCAGCAGCTTGCCCTGCGCGTCGGAGATGCCGATGCCGACCGCGGCCTGGCTGAACATGGCGCGGAAGCGGGCCTCGCTGGCCATCAGCGCGGCCTCGGCGCCGCGGCGGGCCTCCAGTGCGGCGCGGCGGATGGACTCCTGGTCGCGGAAGATCGTGTCGCGCATGGCGGAGGCGAAGCCGCAGGCGAACGCGGCCTGGATCGCGGGCAGCCTGCGGCGGGCGATCTCGGCGTCCTCGGGGCCGTCGGCGCCGACTTCGCGGAGCAGGTCTTCGCCGATCACGCGCAGGGAGACGGCGAGGGTGCGGGCTCCGGTCAGGCGCAGCCCGACGATGCCCGAGCCGACGCTCTCGACCGGCTCCGGGTCGAAGCGCTCGGCGCGGAGCGCGGCCAGCAGGACACCGGTGTAGCCGCGCACTCGCTCGACCAGGCCGCGGTGGTCCATCGCCACGTAGCCGGTCTCGGCGAGCACGGCCGCCCACATCCGCGCGAACGCGTCGGGTCCGCCCACCAGTCTCCTTCCCGAGGGGGTTCAAGCAAAGTTTCGCCTGTTCACGGCCAGGTAGCCACCCCGGAGCCGAGTTTGCGACCTCTTCCGGCCTCTGTTGACATAGGGGAACAGGCCAGCTACCCCAGGTGCGCGAGGTAAATGATCTTTCGGGGGAAATTTTCGAGCGCGGCGAAGCTCATCGCCCCTGCTCACCCGGGTTATAGTGATAAATTCACGCAAAGACGTGACAAATGGATAGTTATCCCATCACACTTGATGGGCGACCTGCTACCCCTGTTCGGCGGGTCGACGTGAGGGCACTCGGGAAAGGGCGACCAATGAAGTCCTCTATCCACGGCGTGAGACGGCTTCTGACCACGACGCTGACCGCCTGCGCCTTGCTCATCGGCCTCACCGCCCCGGCTACCGCCGCGGGCCGTGGCGCCGAGCGCGCGACCCAGGAGACAGACCACGCGATGGGGTCGCAGATCCGCAAGCACGAAGGCGGCGACCCGTCCGCGGGCAACCAGACCACGGGCAACGGGTCCGACGTCGGCGTGCTGGCCACCGTGTCGGGCATCGATGTGTCCGGCCACCAGGGCAACGTCAACTGGGCCTACCACTGGGGCCAGGGCAAGCGGTTCGCGTACGTCAAGGCCACCGAAGGCACCGGCTTCAAGAACCCGTATTTCACGCAGCAGTACAACGGCTCTTACAACGTGGGCATGATCCGCGGCGCCTACCACTTCGCGTTGCCCGATCGCTCCAGTGGCGCCGCGCAGGCGAACTTCTTCGTCGACAACGGCGGCGGCTGGTCGCGCGACGGCAAGACGCTGCCCGGCGTGGCGGACTTAGAGTACAACCCGTACGGCGCGACCTGTTACGGGAAATCGCAGGCGGGGATGGCGGCGTGGATCCGGGACTTCGCCAACACCTACAAGGCGCGCACGAGCCGCGACGCGGTCTTCTACACCAGTGCCAACTGGTGGTCGCAGTGCGTGGGCACCGCGCAGGCGTTCGCGAGCACCAATCCGCTGTGGATCGCCCGCTACAGCTCCAGTGTGGGCGCGCTGCCCTACAACTGGTCATATTGGACGTTCTGGCAGTACACCTCGTCCCCACTCGACCAGAACTACTTCAACGGCGCCTACGACCGGCTGCGGGTGCTGGCCAACGGGTGACTCCTACCGCACCGGGGATGTGGGGGTTCCCGGTGCAGTAGCTTCCGCCCGTGAGCACCGCTTTCCTGATCGTGGGTATGGTCGCCCTGACCGCGGGCACGGCCGTGTTCGGCGTCTCGGCCAAGCGCGCGAGACGCGGCGTGGACGGGCGGTGGCTGCTCGGCACGGTGCTGGTCGCGGCCGGGCTGCTGGCGCTGGTCAGCGGCTGGTTGCTCACCGAGCCGAACCCGAACCGCGGCGAGGCGCTCAAGACCGGCGGACTCGCCGCGGGCTCGGTTGTCGCGCTCTACGCGCTGTGGCTCAACGACCGCAGGCGGCGGGTGGACGAGGAGCGCCAAGACGTCGAGCGGCGTCGGCAGGACCTGGAGTCGGCCCGCGCCGAGCACGATCGCGAACGCGTCGCCGACGAGCGGTTCGCGCGTGCCGTCGAACTGCTGGGCAGCGACGCCGACCAGGTTCGGGTAGGCGCGTTGCACGCGCTTGCCGGTCTCGCACGGAACCGCCCTTACTACACACAGACAGTCCTGGACGTGTTCTGCTCTTACCTGCGTAGGCCGTTCAACCGGTCCGCGTTGGACGAGCACGAACTCCAGGTGCGCAGGACCGCGCAGCGACTCATCGCCGACCTGCTGCCGCCGCCCGACTCCGACCTGCGCTACGACCTCGACCTGACCGGCGCCGACCTGGAGTACTTCGACCTCGGCCGACGCGCCGTCGGCACACTGGTCATGCGGCACACCGTCTTGCACAGCTCGAACGCGCTGTCGCGAATGCAGGTGTGGGGGGACGCCTGGTTCACCGGGGCGGTCAACCACGGCAACCTCTACATCCACGACTCGACATTCCACCGCAAAGCGTGGTTCAGCGGCTTCATATCCCGCGGCCCCGCGCTGTTCTCCCGAACCCGATTCCACGGCCCGACCAAGTTCGCCGGTTCCCGATTCCTGGACCGGCTCGACCTGTCCGGGGAACCGAACGCCACGCGCGTCCGTCCATAGCTGCCGTAAGGTTCCGTGACGGCCTCCGGGGGTGGACATGGCGTTCTACGGCGATCCAGACGAGCTGGACCGACTCGCCGGTCAGATCGAGCAGCGCGCCGACGACGTGCGCAAGCACGGCGCGGACATGGACACCCAAGCTGGCGCGATGCGCTGGAAGTCCATCGCGGCCGACCGCTGCCGCGAGTCCGTGGCCGGTGACCGCAAGTCCCTCGACGGCACGGCCGACAAGCTCGACGATGCCGCCGCGATCCTGCGTCAGCACGCCCAGCAGGTGCGGGAGCTGATCGCGGCGATCAAACGCATCGCCGAGTCGGTCGTGAACTGGTTCAACGGCGCGATCGACCGGTTCAACAAGGCGGTGGAGAGCTTCAAGAACGCCGTTGCCGACATGGCAGACGCGGTGGGCGATGCCCTCGGGTTCGGCGGCGACGAGCCCAAGCCGCCCAAGCCGCCGTGGGAGGGCTGGAAGTACCAGCCGGACAACCTGCCCCCGCCCGGCGACAAGCAGTGGCTGGAAGTCGGCGAGTTCATGCGGGCGCAGGGGGTCGCGTGATGGCGCCGCCGACCCCGGTGCCCGCCGCGCACCGGCTGACCCTGACCGCCCCGGAGTACGCGTACCTCCTGGACAAGACCGGCGTAACCATGCCGCCGGACTGGCAGCCCGCGCCGGATATCGCCGATGAGAGCGGCCTGTTCGACAAGGGAGTCCTGCGCGGCTCCGCTGACCTACTTACCGTGCACCCGTCGATCGAGGCGAACCTGCGTGTCCTCGCCGGGCCGCAGATCATGATCGACACCACCGCGACCATCGGCGCGCGCGGCTCCCGCTGCGTGCACGCCGTCGCGGGCCGGGTCGGCGCGTCCCTGTTCGCGCTGCCGGACGCGGCCGTCGAGCTGTCCATGTTCGCCGCGGTCGACCTCGGCCGCGAACTGGTGCGCGCGGTCCCCGCCGAGGAGACCGGCATCGGCTCCGCGCTGGACGACACCGACGACGCCGAGCCGCTGCGTGGCCGCATCCCGCTGGCCGCCCTGCACGAACTGGGCGTGGCCGACCTGCTGCGCCCCGCCGACCCGCAGGCCCCCGCGCACGTGCTGGCCGAGCTGAAGCTGCCCCCGGCTGAGGCCGAGTTCGCCGTCGCGGTCGTGCGCCGCACCGACGGCGTGCTGCGCGCCCTGGTCACCGCGCTGGTCGGCGGCGGTGTCCGCACCGCCCAGCTGACCTGGCTGCACAGCGACACCGGCTGGGTCGGCATCCGACCCGCCCCGACCGGGGCCGATCGCAAGCTGGTCGACCTCGAACCCGTCGACCGAACCGATCTCGGGGTCTGGCTGGCCCCCTTCGTGGCGGAGGCGCTGACGTGACCGGCCCAGGAGTGTCCAACATCAGCGTGACCGGCGGCGCGGGCGGCAGCGACGCCCACTACGAGGACCTCGCCGCCCTCGGCGACCTCACCGACGACGTCGCGGGCTCCACCCTCACCATCGCGATGACCAGCCACAAGTACCTGGCCGACGCGGACGTGCTGGCGTCCGCGCTGCTCAACCCCGGCGGCGTCGCCAAGTTCGAGGGCGCGATGCTCAACGCCCTCGACGGCCCCAGCGGCCTCACCGCGACCTCGGCCACCATCGGCGTGCGCGGCCTGACCCTGCAAGCCACCAACCAGGCGTACCAACTGGTCGACGACCTCAACGCCAAGGCCCTGGAAGCGTCCCGCTGGCTCGCGGGCGCCGCCGTGGTCGCCATGCCCGGCCTCGCCGTGGCGGGCGTGGGCGCCATCGCCACCGACGTCTACCTGAACTACGACGGCGACTGGCAGAAGTGGCTGGTCGACCACCCCGGCATGATCGACACGATCCTCGGCATGTCCCCCGGCGCGCTCAGCGCCCTCGGCCTGCCCACCGACCTCGCCACCCTCACCGAACTCATCGCCGCCGCCTACCCCGACGGCGACCCGAAACTCACCGATCTCGGGGAGGACCACAGTGCCATCGCCACTGATCCGCCGGACGGTCTCGGCGAACTGCTGAACGGCCTGGACCACCGCAACGGCACCGACGCCAATCTCGATATCCGCAAGGTCACCCAACCGGACGGCACCGTCGCCTACATCGTCGACATCCCCGGCACGAAGGTGTGGAACCTGCCTGGCGACGACAAGGGCAGCGCCAACGACTTCGGCACCAACATCGACGGCATCGCGGGCAATCCCACCGTTCTGCAGGAAGGCATCCAACAGGCGCTCGCCGACGCGGGCGTGCCGAAAGACGCACCGATCATGCTGGTCGGCCACAGCCAGGGCGGTATCGTCGCCGCGCGCACGGCGGGCCCGCTGGTCGATGACGGCTACAACGTGACCCATGTGGTCACGGCGGGTTCGCCGGTGGGCGGGGTCGACATCCCGGATAGCGTGCAGATGCTGTCGCTGGAGAACAGCGGCGACATCGTGCCGCACCTCGACGCGGAGGACAACCCGGACAGCGACAACCGCACCACGGTCACATTCGACAACCAGACCGGGACAATCGGCGGGAACCACCAGATCAACGGCAACTACACGGACGCGGCGACCGCGCTCGACTCCAGCAACGACCCGTCCGTTCAGCGGTTCAGGGAGAGCGCGGGAGTGTTCTTCGGCGGCAAAGAGGTCGACACACACCAGTACAAAGTGGAGCGGAAGCCGTGAGGACGCTCGTCGCGCTGGCCAGCCTGGGAATGCTCACCGCGGGGATGCTCGCGGGGTGCGCGGAGTCCAAGCAGGCGCCCGTGTCGGCGGAGTTCACCAGCACGGTGACCAGCCTGCTCGGCGCGGTCGACGGGTCGGCGCGGCCCACGTTCGACGCGTTGACGTGCGGAAGCGTGTTCGACGCGTCGGGGAACGATCTGGTGGCGATGTGGGCGGACGCCACCGTGCGTGATGTGTCCGCGGCGGAACTGCGGGCGGCGGGAATCAAGGCGGGGTGGCAGCCCCAGGTCGCGGAGGGGTTCGATCTGGTGCTGATCGGGCCGCACGAGGTGAAGTTCGCGCTCAAGGGCGACAAAGTGCGGGCGGAACTGGCGAAGTGCTCGATCTCCGGGCGGCACCAGGAACTGTCGATCGATCTGCGGCCCGATCTCACCGCGGAACAGCAGCGAGCGATGTCGCCGGGCTTCGCCGCCGCCGCGCGAGCGGCCAAGGGAGTCGCGGAGATCGCCGGGGAACCCGTTGACGTCAAGACGTTTCCCGCGTCCGGCCAGATCACGGACGCGCCTGACGTGTCGTTGACGACCTGCGGCGCGGGCGGGGGCGCCCGGGGCGCCAGGTGGTATGCCTCGACACGGCAAGGCATCACGGCCGCGCCTGATCTCAAGCAGCGCGTCCTGGACTACCTTGGTCCGGAGTGGACAGTCGACCCCCGGGAGGGGCAGCCCGGCTATCTGGCCGCGAGCAGGCCCGCGGACCAGGTCGGGTTCACTGTTTCCCTTCGCACGCCCAAGAACGCGGGCGCGGAAATGGAGTTGGTCGCCAACGGGGAATGCGTGCTGGTCGCGGGGCCGTGACGCACGGCCCCGCGACCGACGCGGGTCAGCCGAACAGGGCGGGCAGGGTGCCTTCCCACGCCTCGCGGAGTTCCGCGAGGGGCAGGTCGCCGATGTCCTGGATCTCCAACGACTTCGACTCCGGGTCGACCACGCCGGTGCGCCGCCAGGGGAGGCCGCGGGCGGTGCACATCTCGGTGAAGCGCAGTTCCTCCGAGCGGGGAACCGCCACCAGGACGCGGCCTGCGGACTCGCTGAACAGCTGCACGAACGGGTCCTGGTCGGGGTCGAGGAAGACGCGGGCGCCGACCTCGCCGATGAGGCAGGTCTCCACCAGGGTCTGCGCGAGGCCGCCGTCGGACAAATCGTGGGCCGCGGACACCATGCCGTCGCGGGAACCGGCGAGCAGGATGTCCGCCAACAGCTTCTCGCGCGCCAGATCCACCTTCGGCGGGACGCCGCCGAGGTGGCCGTGCACGACGTGCGCCCACTCGGAACCGCCGAACTCGTCGCGGGTCTCGCCGAGCAGGAGCAGGGTTTCGCCCGCCTCAGCGCCGATTCCGGTGGGGATGCGGCGGCGGACGTCGTCGATGACGCCGAGGACGCCGACGACCGGGGTGGGCAGGATGGCCGTGCTGCCGGTCTGGTTGTAGAAGCTCACGTTGCCGCCGGTGACCGGGATGCCCAGTTCCTTGCAGCCCTCGGCGAGGCCGCGCACGGCCTGCTCGAACTGCCACATCACCGCCGGGTCCTCTGGCGAGCCGAAGTTGAGGCAGTTGGTGACCGCGAGCGGCGTCGCGCCGGACACGGCCACGTTGCGGTACGCCTCGGCCAGCGCGAGTTGCGTGCCGGTGTACGGGTCGAGCTTGACGAAGCGGCCGTTGCAGTCGGTGGCCAGGGCGACACCGCGGCCGGTGACCTCGTCCACGCGGATCATGCCCGCGTCGGCGGGCTGGGCCAAGACGGTGCCGCCGCGCACGTACCGGTCGTACTGCTCGGTGACCCAGCGGCGGGACGCCAGGTTCGGCGACGCGGCCATGCGCAGGATCTCTGCCCGCAGTTCGTCCGGTGTGGACGGTCGGGGCAGGGTTTCCGGGCCGTTGGCCGCCAACGCGTCCTGATCGGCCGGGCGGGCGATCGGGCGCTCGTACATCGGGCCCTCGTGCGCGACGGTGCGCGGCGGCACGTCGACCACGGTCTCGCCGTGCCAGGTGATCACCAGGCGGTCGCCGTCGGTGACCTCGCCGATCTCGGTGGCGATGACGTCCCACTTGGCGCACACCCGCATGAAAGCGTCCACATCGGACGGTTTCACCACCGCGCACATCCGCTCCTGCGACTCGCTGGAGAGGACTTCGGCTGGCGTCATGCCCGTGGCGCGCAACGGAACCCGGTCGAGTTCGACGCGCATTCCACCATCGCCCGCGCTGGCCAGCTCACTGGTCGCGCACGACAGGCCCGCGCCGCCGAGGTCCTGGATGCCGACCACGATGCCCTCGCGGAACAGCTCAAGGCAGCACTCGATGAGCACCTTCTCGGTGAACGGGTCGCCGACCTGGACCGCGGGAAGCTTCTTGCGCCCGGTGCCGCCCTCGTCGCCGGAGAAGGTCTCGCTGGCCAGCACGGACACGCCGCCGATGCCGTCGAGGCCGGTGCGGGCGCCGAACAGGATGACCTTGTTGCCGGTGCCGGAAGCGTGCGCCAGGTGCAGGTCCTCGACCCGCATCGCGCCCACACACAGCGCGTTGACCAGCGGATTCCCCTGGTACGACGGGTCGAATACGACCTCGCCGCCGATGTTGGGCAGGCCAAGGCAGTTGCCGTACCCGCCGATGCCCGCGACGACCCCGGGCAGCACCCGGCGGGTGTCGGGGTGGTCGGGGGCGCCGAAGCGCAGCGGGTCCATCACGGCCAGCGGGCGCGCGCCCATCGCCATGATGTCGCGCACGATGCCGCCGACGCCGGTCGCCGCGCCCTGGTAAGGCTCCACATAGGACGGGTGGTTGTGCGACTCCAGCTTGAACGTCACCGCCCAGCCGTCGCCGATGTCGACCACGCCTGCGTTCTCGCCGATGCCCGCGAGCATCTTCGCCCGCATTTCCGGCGTGGTGTTCTTCGACCAGTGCTTCCAGTGCACTTTGGACGACTTGTAGGAGCAGTGCTCGCTCCACATCACCGAGTACATCGCCAACTCGGCGTCGGTGGGGCGGCGGCCGAGGATCTCGCGGACACGGGCGTACTCGTCGTCCTTGAGGCCAAGCTCGCGGTAGGGCTGCTCCTGGTCGGGCGTGGCCTTGGCGATGTCGACTGTGTCGGTCACGCGTTCACCACCGAATCGAGAACGGACAGGAAAATGCCCAGACCGTCGTCGGACGGCCCGGTGAGCGCGTCGATCGCGTGCTCCGGGTGCGGCATCAGGCCGACGACGCGCCCGGTCGGGTCGCTGATGCCCGCGATGTGGTTGAGCGAGCCGTTGGGGTTGCCGCCGACGTAGCGGAACACCACCCGGCCCTCACCCTCCAGTTCGTCCACAGTGGACTGGGAGGCGGCGAAGCGGCCGTCCATGTTCTTGATCGGGATGATGATCTCCGCGCCCGCGTCGTAGCGGGTGGTCCACGCGGTCGCGTTGTTCTCCACCTTCAGCCACTGGTCGCGGCACACGAAGTGCAACTCGGCGTTGCGCAGCAGCGCGCCGGGCAGCAGACCGGCCTCGCACAGCACCTGGAACCCGTTGCAGATCCCCAGCACCGGCATCCCCTTGCGCGCGGCGTCGATCACCTCGCCCATCACCGGCGCGAACCGGGCGATCGCCCCGGCGCGCAGATAGTCGCCGTAGGAGAACCCGCCGGGCAGGATCACCGCGTCCACCCCGCGCAGGTCGGCGTCACCGTGCCACAGCGCGACCGCCTCACCCCCCGCCGCGGTGATCGCGCGGGCGGTGTCGCTGTCGTCCAGGGTCCCCGGAAAGGTGACAGCGCCGACCCTCACGAGTCCACCCGCCGAACCACGAAGTCCTCCACCACCGGGTTGGAGAGGAAACCCTCGGCGATCTTCGCCAACGTCTCGTCATCGACCGAGTCGTCGACCTCCAACTCGAAGTGCTTCCCCTGACGCACATCGGACACACCATCGAATCCCAGCCGCGGCAGGGCACGCGCGACAGCTTGACCCTGCGGGTCGAGAATCTCCGGCTTGGGCATGACATCGACGACAACTCGGGCCACGGCTGGCAACTCCTGAGTTCGAGAGGCCGGTACCGCAGAAGCGTACCTGACCTGCGAGTTCACCCCGGAACGCCGGTGACCTGGACCACGCCCCACCGAACTCCGCAGGTCCAGGGGACGCACCTCCACGACCGGGTGAACCCGGTGGACGGGCGAGACAAGGCGGGATAACCTGGTCACAGCTCTGGCCCGTAAGTCAGGGAAGTGAACCCAGCCCACGTCCGGACGGTCGGCGGCTGGGTTTCGCGCTATCCAGGGTCCCTTACCGGCACCGTCCTGGAGACCAGCGCACTCACCCGCCGCGACCAGTCTCCACCCGCTCCAACAGACCAGGCCACCGCGTCCGCGATCCACAGCAACTCCTCTTGGTGGCTCGGCAGGTGCTCGTACACGAGCCCCGACACGCGGGCGACCTTGCCAAGCACCGCGCGGATGCTGATCGCGTCGAAGCGGTCGCGCCGATCCCGGCTGTCCAGCACGAGGCGAAGCGCGCACGCGTCCAGAAGGTCCTCGGTCAGCGCGGCCAGACACGCCTGGCGCGCTTCCTCGTGACCGCCGACGCGGTCCGCGGTGTAGAGCCAGCACCTCACCCCCGCCTCCGCCATCCGCGCGAGCACCAGCCTGCGGCGTTGCGGCGTCTCCTTCTTGAAATGGACTTCACGCTGGCCCGGCGGCAACAGGGAGCGCATCAGCTTGCGCGTGCCTCGCCAACCGGCCGGGGTCTACACGGGCGGCGGCGATCAGATAGGTGTCGCGACGACACGATTCATCGACGAAGACATGCAAGGTCACCGTGGGAGATCGGCGGGTTGCCAGGGTCGCCGTATCGCTCGAACGGGTGTTCGCGTGTTCGCCGGGGGCGAGATGGGTGGCGGTGGGGTGGGGGCGGGGACAGGGTGGGGGACATGCGACTTCTGGTTCTGGGTGGGACGCGGTTCGTGGGGCGGGCGGTGGCGGCGGAGGCCGTGCGGCGGGGGCACGACGTGGTGTGCGCGGCTCGGGGGAAGGCGGGGGCGGTGGCGGCGGGGGCGCGGCTGGTCCGGGTGGACCGCGACGATGAGGATGGGTTGGCTCCGGTGCGGGGGGAGCGGTTCGACGCGGTGGTGGATGTGGCGCCGCTGTCGTATCCGTGGGTGGCGCGGGCGTTGGCCGAGTTCGGGGACCGGGTGGGGCATTGGACTTTCGTGTCCTCGATCAGCGCCTACGCCGAGCCGGGCATCCCGCCGACCGGGGTCGGGGACCCACTGCTGCCGCCGAGGACCGAGCAGGGCGCCCGGGAAGACCTCGCGGCCGATCCCGACCTGTACGGGGCGGTCAAGGTGGCCAGTGAGAACGCGGTGCTCGACGCGGTCGGGGACCGGGCGTTCATCGTGCGGGCGGGGCTGATCGTCGGGCCGGACGATCCGTTCGACCGGTTCGGGTACTGGCCCGCGCGGATGTCGCGGGGCGGGCGGGTGGTCGTGCCGGACACCGACGTGTCCGCGCAGTACATCGACGTGCGCGACCTGGCCGCCTGGATCACCGACGCCGCCGAGAAGGGCGTCACCGGGATCTACGACGGCATCGGGCCAGCGCAGCCGCTGCTCGACCTGCTCGGCGGGATCGCCGAGCAGGTCGGCGAGGACGTGGAACTGGTGCGGGCGCCCGAGGAGAAGCTGACCGAACTCGGCGTCAAGCCGTGGTCCGGGCCGCGGTCGCTGCCGCTGTGGCTGCCCGCGTCGCACAAGTACCTGGCGGCCCGGGACGCCGCGCCCGCGCTGGCGACCGGGTTGACGCCGCGGGCGTTGGTCGACGTCGTGGCCGGGGCGCTGGAGCACGAGCGGACGCTGGGCCTGGACCGGAAACGGGAAGCGGGGTTGACTCCGGTAGAGGAGACCGAAGTGCTCGATGCGCTTTAGCCGCGCGGCGGGCAAGATCAAAGGGTCCGGCACTGCTTCGAGGAGGGCCCATGACCGAGCGGGAGTCGTTCGACTACATCGTGGTCGGGGCGGGCAGCGCGGGCTGCGTGCTCGCGGCCCGGCTCACCGAGGACCGGGACGTCACGGTGCTGCTGCTGGAGGCGGGCGGCGAGGACGACGCCGACGAGATCCGGGTCCCCGCGGCGTTCCCGGCGCTGTTCAAGACGAAGTGGGACTGGAACTACGAGACCGTCGAGCAGAAGCACATGGACGGCCGGAAGTCCTACTGGCCGAGGATGCGCGCCCTCGGCGGCTGCTCATCGATGAACGCCATGATCTACATCCGCGGCAACCGCGCCGACTTCGACACCTGGCGCGACGCGCACGGCGCCACCGGCTGGGGCTACGACGACGTGCTGCCCTACTTCGTCAAAGCCGAGGGCAACACCCGCGCCGACGGCCCGCTGCACGGCGCGGACGGCCCGCTGCGCGTCGAGGACTGCCGCTACACCCACGAGCTGAGCCGGGCGTGGGTCGACGCCGCCGTCGCCGCGGGCTTCAAACCGACCGACGACTTCAACGGCTCCGACCAGGACGGCGTCGGCGTCTACCAGGTGACCTGCCGCAGGGGCCGCCGCTGGTCGACCGCCGACGCCTACCTGCGGCCCGCGCTGACCCGCCCGAACCTGGTGGTGCGCACCGGAGCCCACACCACCCGCGTCCTCCTCGACGGCCCCCGCGCCACCGGCGTCGAATACCTGCGGCACGGCGAAACCCGCACCGTCCGCGCCGAGCGGGAAGTCCTCCTGTCCGGCGGCGCGATCAACTCGCCGCAGCTGCTCATGCTGTCGGGTATCGGCCCCGCAGAGCACCTGCGCGAGGTGGGCGTCGAGGTCGCCGTCGCCCTGCCCGGCGTTGGCGCCAACCTGCACGACCACCCCGCGGCCCCGGTCATCTGGACCACCCGGGGCACCAGCGACCTGGTGGACTTCGCCACCCCCGGCAGGCTGCTCCAGTGGCAGGCGGCCGGCCGCGGCCCCCTGACGTCCAATATCGGCGAGGCGGGCGGCTTCCTGCGCACCGACGCCGTCCTCGACGCCCCCGACATCCAGTTCATCGTGGCCCCGACCATGTTCTACGACAACGGCGTCCACGAGCCCGTCGGCCGCGGCTTCACCTCCGCGGCGATCCACATCGCCCCCCGCAGCCGCGGCGCCCTCCGCCTTGCCTCAGCCGACCCCCGCTGGCGCCCGCTGATCGACCCGGCCTACTACGCCGACCCGTCGGACCTGGACACCATGGTCGCGGGCTGCCGGACGCTCCAGGAAATCGCGGCGAACTCGCCGCTGCGCCGATTCCTCGCCGAGCCGTTCCTCCCCGCCGCGACCGACACCGACCTCGCCGACCACATCCGCCGGTACAGCCAGACCCTCTACCACCCCGTCGGCACCTGCTCGATGGGCACAGACGACAACGCCGTGGTCGATCCCGCCCTGCGCGTCCACGGCGTCGACAACCTCCGCGTGGTCGACGCGTCGGTGATGCCGATGATCCCGCGCGGCAACACCAACGCGCCCACGATCATGGTCGCCGAAAAGGCGGCGGACCTGATCAAACAGGGCTGACCGGCAGGCCGTTGCAGTCAGCACCAGTCACCGGGCACACGAGGGCGTCATACGGCTCGGTCAGAGAGTCGAGCATCGCCCGATGCTCAGGCCATGTGTAGTTGCACCAACGGCCGACGACGAGAGCGGTGACCTGCGCCGCGCCCGCGTCCTTGAGCGCCACAGCGGCCGACTGCACCTTCGCACCCGAAGTCCAGGTGTCGTCGACGACCAGCACATGCCTCTTCCGAACGCGCTCGCGCTGGTGTTCAGGAACAGTGAACCGGTCCGCGCGCACGGTTCGCTCCGGTTCGGCGCTGATGCCAAGTCCGATGCCCAATGTGATCCGACTGTCCGATCTATTACCGTCGCCGCGGACCTGCCGAGCGAGGCCCACCAGGTGCGCGCCCTCTGACGTAGGCGAGCAGCAGAACCTGCGATGCCAGTCGCCCCCCGAACTCGTCTCGCTGACGACGGCATTGGCCACACAGCTCTCCCCCGTTGTCGGGAGGAACGCCGCAAACCTGGCAATGCGCGCCCCTCGGCCCGTAGCGCACATTACGAAAGAACGCACCAACCCGATGACGCAGCTCTCTGCGAAGCTCCCATCGAAGGAAGTCGTCCTCCGTCATTCCCCGACCATGGCAAGCAGCTTCGCCAGGTGGGACCTGTCGGTGACGATTCCCAGAGCGCGCTCCACCGCCTCGTGAGCATTGGCGGCGGGGTACACACCTGGTTCACCGAGGAGGCTCCGTCCCCAGTTCGTCCCGGAGGCGACGGCATCGAGAAGGATCACCGGCCTCCCGTGTGCGACTGCGGACCGCGCCTGGATCCTCGCTCCGCTCTGCTCACCGGCCTCCACCACGATGGTCGCCCGCCCGTACGCGCTCATCGTCGCGTTTCGCATGGGAAAGGTCTGCTTGGTCGGCGGCGCGTCCGGCCAAAATTGAGACACCACCAATCCACTGGTCGCGATCCTGATCTGCAAAGCCCGGTTAGCGGCAGGGAAGTACTTTCGAATGCCGGTTCCGATGATCGCCACCGTTCGGCCGCCCACGTTCAGGGCCGCCGAATGGGCCGCGGTGTCGATCCCTTCCGCGAGACCGGAGAGGACCGTCACTCCCGCATCCGATAGCCCGGTGGCGATGTCCCTCGCGGTTCTCAGCGCCGTGGGCGAGGCCTTTCGCGAGCCCACGACCGAGACCGCTGCCTCACCCGGCTGAAGCGTTCCCTGGGTGAACAGGACCGGTGGCATCTGCTGGACTTCGCGTAACTGAGCAGGGTAATCAGCATCCTGGAAGGTCAGAAAGCGAAACCCGTCGAGCCGCCAGGATTCGATGTCCATGGACGCCACGTCGAGTTCCGACTGCCCACCAGCCGTGTCGATCTCGGTCTCGAAGGGAGCCTGCGGGCGCAGCCGATCCCACACCGCCCGCGCACTCCCACTGTCCGCCACCTCGGCGGCGATCTGGGGCCAGGTCATCCTGTCCGGACGCACCCGCAGGAGAGCGACCAACGCGGCCCGTTCGCGGTCGTCCCATGCATCCACAACGAACAGCGTAGAACTCACTGCCCGGCCCGGACAGCCGGAGTGCGTTCGCACGTCCGGCGCACCGTCCCACATGTCCCACACCTCCGCCGTTCGTCATCGCCTGGCACCGACAACACACTCTATCGAACATGTGTTCGCTCGGGGTGGAGGGATTTCGGAGTTCACCCGATCGGTCAGCGGCGCTTTCCGTGGAGGAGGGTGATCAGTTTCGCGACCTGGGCGTCGACCTTTTTGGTGCGGGTGAAGGTGGTCAGGGTGAGGGGAGCGCGGAAGCGCTGGCGGGTGATGGCCTTGGGGTGGCCGAACTCGCGGAGGCCCTCTGGGCCGTGGATGCGGCCGAAGCCGGAGTCGCCGACGCCGCCGAAGGGGACGCTGGGGACGCCGACGAAGCTGATGACCGAGTTGATCGAGGTCATGCCCGAGCGCAGGCGGCGGGCGAGGGACATGCCGTTGGCGCGGGAGAAGACCGAGCCGCCGAGGCCGTATTTGGAGTCGTTGGCCTTGGCGATGGCCTCGTCCATGTCGTGGACCTTGGCGATGGTGAGGGTGGGGCCGAAGGTTTCCTCGCGCACGGCCTCCGCGTCCTCGGGGACGTCGACCAGCACCGTGGGCTGGACATAGCGGTCGCCGACGGCATCCGCGCCGCCGACCACCGCGCGGGCGCCGCGGGCGAGGGCGTCGGCGATGTGCCTGCGGATGATGTCCAACTGGGCGGGCATGGTGATCGGGCCGATGGACGCGTCGGCGTCGAAGCCGGGGCGGACGGTGGCGGACTTCTCCACGACCTTGGCGACGAAGTCGTCGTAGACGCGCTCGTGGACGTAGGCGCGCTCGATGCCCGCGCAGGTCTGGCCCGCGTTGGACATCGCGCCCCAGACCGCCGCGTCCGCCGCCGCGTCGACGTCGGCGTCCGCGTCGACGATGAGGGCGTCCTTGCCGCCCGCCTCGATGAGCACCGGGGTCAGGGTTTCCGCGCAGGCAGCCATGATCTTCTTGCCGGTCGCGGGGGAGCCGGTGAAGGCGATCTTGTCGACGCCCGCGCGGCACAGCGCGGCCCCGGTCGCGCCGAAGCCGGTGACCTGCTGGAAGACCGGCTGCTCCGGCACCGCTTCGGCGAAGGCGTCCACCAGCCACTGGCCGACCGCGGGGGTGTACTCGCTCGGCTTGTAGACCACCGCGTTGCCCGCCGCGAGCGCGTACGCGATCGAGCCCATCGGGGTGAGCACCGGGTAGTTCCAGGGGCCGATGATCCCGATGACGCCGAGCGGCTGGTACTCCACTGTCACGGCCTGGTTGAACATCAGCAGGCCAGGGGACCGGCGCTGTTCGCCGAGCACCTTGCGCGCGTTCTTCGCCGCCCACGCCGTGTGCGCGATCGCCGGGATGATCTCCAGCATGGCGTCTGCGTGCGGTTTGCCGGTCTCGGCGTGCACGACCTCGGCCAACTGGTTCGCGCGGCGGGTGACCACGCCATTCCAACGCCGCAGGCGCTCGGCGCGGCCCGCGAAGCCGAGGTCGGCCCACCACCCGGCCGCCTCCCGGGCGCGGGCCACGGCGGCGGCGACGTCCTCGGCCGTGTGGATCGGGAAGGTCCCGACGACCTCGTCGGTGGCCGGGTTGAGCGAATCGAACGCCCCGGAGTCCGTCGTCCTCGCCTGCGCGGTGGTCATGTCGCCAAGCTACCCAGCGGTACACCCTCCTGGCGATACCCTGGCCACCGTGAAGGCGACCCACTTCGCGCACTCATGCGTCCTGCTGGAGACCGGCGGCGCCCGCCTGCTGCTCGACCCGGGCATCTGGTCGACCGGGTTCGAGGACCTACGCGACCTCGACGCCGTGCTGATCACCCACCGGCATCCCGACCACTTCGACCTCGACCGGCTCGCCGCGCTGCTGGCCGCGAACCAGCACGCCGAACTCGTGGTCGGGCCGGGGACCGACGCCGAGGTGGCCGAGGCCGGGTTGGCGGCCAGGACGGTCGCGCCGGGCGACGCGCTGGAGGTCGCCGGGGTCGCGGTGACCGTGGTGGGCGGGGAGCACGCGAGCATCCACCCCGAGGTCGAGGTCCCGCCGAACGTCGGCTTCGTCGTCGGCCACGGCGCCTTCTACCACCCGGGCGACTCGCTGGTCGTGCCCGAGCAGGCGATCGACGTGCTGGGCCTGCCGACGGGCGCGCCCTGGCTCAAGCTGTCCGAGGCGGTCGAGTTCTTCCGGGCGGTGGCGCCGCGGGTGGCCGTGCCGATCCACGAGCGCACGCTCAGCGCGGCGGGCATCGGCGTCACGCACCAGCGCTTCCACGACCTCGCGCCTAAGGGAGCGACGGTAAACGTGCTCCCCAAGGGCGAGACAGTGGATCTCGGCTAAGAAGAATCGCGCCCTACGCGTCACGGATAGGCGTGGGAGCCCTCTTGAACCGGTGAAGGGGCGCCTGCCTGGGGGAGCCCCCTGTCGTCCGGAGGGCACCGTTGTTCCTGCGTTCACGCACCCGGCTCCGGCGCGCGGCCACCGCGGCCGCGATCGGCCTCGGGCTGGTCGTCGGCACGGCGGGCGCCGCGACCGCCGCTCCCGCGTCGGTCTCGACGCAGGGCCCGCGCTCCTACCTGGTCATCACCGCGCCCGGCGACACCGCGGGAGCCAAGTCGGCGGTGACGGCTAACGGTGGCGCGGTCTATGCCTCCTACGACGCTATCGGCGTGCTGGTAGCGCACTCTTCCGCCACCGGTTTCGCGGCCAAGATGCGCGCGGTAACAGGGGTGCAGCAGGTCGGCGCGACCCGCACCAGCGACCTGCCCGCCGAGGTGAACGCCCCGCCGATCCCGGCGGCGCCGCGCCAGGTCGCGCCGACCGCGGCCGAGACGAACCGGGCCGACATGACCCAGATCGGCGCCGACCGGGCGTGGCAGGTCACCACGGGCTCGCCCGCGGTGACCGTGGGCATCTTGGACACCGGCGTGGACGACCGGCACTACGACCTCCGGGCCAACTTCGCCGCCGCCAAGTCGGCGTCCTGCGCCTACGGGAAGCTCGACACCCGCCCGGGCTCGTGGCGCGACATCCACCAGCACGGCACGCACGTCGCGGGCACGGTGGCCGCGGCCAAGAACGGCCGGGGCGCGGTCGGGGTCGCGCCAGGGGTGCGGATCGCCTCGGTGCGCGTCGCCGAGCAGCCGAGCGGGCTGTTCTTCCCGGAGAACGCGATCTGCGCGTTCGTCTTCGCGGGCGACCAGGGCTTCGATGTGACGAACAGCAGCTACTACACCGACCCGTGGCTGTTCACCTGCCCGACCGACGCCGACCAGGCCGCCATCGGTGAAGGCGTCCGGCGCGCCGCCGCGTACGCCGAGGGCAAGGGCGTGCTCAACGTCGCCGCGGCGGGCAACGAGAACTACGACCTCGCGGCCAAGACCATCGACACGACCAGCCCCGACGACTCCACCCCTGTCACCCGGACGGTTACTAATGCGTGCCTGAGCCTCCCGGCCGAACTCCCCGGCGTGCTGGCGGTCTCGTCGATCACCTCGTCGAACGTGAAGTCGGGGTTCTCCAACTTCGGCGCCGACAAGATCGCCCTGGCCGCGCCGGGGGACAGGGTGCACTCGACCGTCCCTGGCGGCCGGTACGCGGAGCTTTCCGGCACGTCGATGGCGTCGCCGCACGTCGCGGGCGTGGCGGCGCTGCTGGCCAGCGTCGAGCCCACGCTCACCGTCGCGCAGTTGCGCGCCCGGCTCGGCGCCCAAGCCGACGATCTCGCCTGCTCGGACAGCCGCTGCACCGGCACCGAGGCGAAGAACAGCTTCTACGGCGAAGGCCGCGTCGACGCCCTCGACGCGGTGCGGAAAGGCGGCCGCTAGGGCGTGATCCACAGGACATGCCCTGGTCCCGTGGCGGGGTCCGGGGAACCGCGATATAACTCGACAAATCGCGGCCGGTGCTCAGGGGAGAACGAGCAGGCTGCCCCCTGATCGCCGGAGGACCCGTTGTCCCACCGTCTTCGCGCCATCGCGGTCGCCCTCACTTTCGGGATGTCGGTCGCGATGACCAGCCCCGCCGCCGCGGGCCCTGCCCGGCCCGCGGCGGGCGTGCGGGCGTACCTCGTCATCACCGCGCCCGACGACACCAGCGGCGCGCAGTCGGCGGTGTCGGCCAACGGCGGCTCTGTCTTCGCCTCTTACGACGCGATCGGCGTGGTCGTCGCGCACTCGTCCGCGCCCGATTTCGCGGCGAAGATGCGGCCGACGCCCGGTGTGCAGAAGGTGGGGGCCTCGCGGACCTCGGACGTGCCAGCGGAAGCGGCGAACCCGGCCATCCCGCCCGCCCCGCAGCAGAGCCCGTCGACCGAGGCCGAGGCCCCGGGCCAGGACATGGTCCAGATCGGCGCGGACAAGGCGTGGGCGATCAGCACCGGCTCGGCGGACGTGCTCGTCGGCGTGCTCGACAACGGCGTGGACGACCAGCACCACGAACTCAAGGCGAACTTCGACGCGGCCAAGTCGGTGTCCTGCGCGTACGGCAGGGTGGACGCCCGGCCGGGGGCGTGGCGGCCGATCGGCGACCACGGCACGCACGTGGCGGGCACCATCGCCGCGGCGAAGAACGGCGCTGGCATGATCGGCGTCGCGCCCGGGGTGAAGATCGCCTCGGTGCGGGTCGCCGAGCCGGGCACGCAGCTGCTGTTTCCCGAGAACACGGTTTGCGCGTTTATGCACGCCGCGGAAAACGGCTTCGACATCACGAACAACAGCTACTGGACCGACCCGTGGTGGGCGAACTGCCCGAACGACCCCGACCAGGCGGCCATCCTGGAGGCGGTGACCCGCGCGGCCGACTACGCGACCGGCAAGGGCGTGCTCAACGTCGTCGCGGTAGGCAACGAGAACACCGACCTCGACGCCAAGAGCACCGACACCATGAGCCCGGACGACTCGACGCCGGTGCAGCGGCCGGTCACCCCGGACTGCCGGGTCGTGCCCGGCGAACTCGACTCGTCGGTCGCGGTCGCCTCGATCACCTCGGGGGACACCAAGGCGTCCTACTCGAACATCTCGACGCGGATCGTCGTGGCCGCCCCGGGCAACGCCGTCTACTCCACGGTCGCGGGCGGCGGTTACGCGCAGAACAGCGGCACGTCGATGGCCAGCCCGCACGTGGCGGGCGTCGCGGCTCTGCTCAAGAGCGTCGACCCCGCCGCGACCCCGGCCGACCTGCGCGCCCGGCTCGGCGCGCAAGCCGACGACCTGCCCTGCGGCGGCGACAGCCGCTGCAAGGGCACCGCGGCGAAGAACAACTTCTACGGCGACGGCAGGGTCGACGCCCTGGCCGCCGTCCAGACTCAGACCGGCTGAACCGGAGCGGTAAGAGCCATGCGGTAGGTCAGGGCGGTGGCGTCGTGCTGCTGGGCGGCGTCTACCGCGTCCAGGAAAGCGGCGCGGTGGCCCGCGCGGGTCAGGTCGGCGGCGTCGATGGCGAGCCGCAGGACACCGCCGCGCCGGGCGGTGCGGGCGGCGGCGAGGACCAGGGCGAAACAGCGGACGGTCTCGGCGCGCTCGTGGCTGCTGAGGGTCTGCACGCGCGCGCGTACCTGGTTGCCGGTACGCAGATCGCGGATCGCGAAGAGGTCCGCGCAGAGCCGGAAGCCCTTGCGCTCAAGAGCCGTCACCGTGCCCCGGGAAGCCATCCAGCGCGGCGGGGCGAAACTGTCGGTCGGGAGACCGGCCCGCTCCATCGCTGACATGGCGGCGGTAAGCCGCAGACCCGCCTCGTGCGCGGGCAGGGCCGCGAACTCCGCGCGCCGCACCAGTGCGACGCCGCGGCCCCGGGGGTCGCGGGTGTGGTCGAAGCCGTGCATGAGGACGTCGTCACCGGCGGTCAGCCGGGTCCGCGCCCATTCGGTCGCCGCGCCCGCGAGTCGCGGGGCGACCAGGAGCGACAGCGGCACCGCGCGCCTGTCCAGTTCCTCGGCCAGGTCGGCGCAGTGGCCCAGGGTCCGGGTGTCGATCCCGGACAGCGAGACCAAGAGTCGTGGGGTCACACTCGCCAGCACAACGCAGCCGCGTGACCACCAGGTGTCCCAAGCGGTGCGTCAGCCGATCCAGTCGGCGAACTTCCTGCCCGTGACCTGCTCGTACGCCTGCACGTAGCGGGAGCGGGTGGCCTCGATGATCTCTTCGGGCAGCGGCGGGGGCGGGGTGTCGCTTGCCCGGTCCCAGCCGGAGGCGGGCGAGGTCAGCCAGTCGCGGACGAACTGCTTGTCGAACGAGGGCTGCGCTTTCCCCGGGGAGTAGGTCTCGGCTGGCCAGTACCGCGACGAGTCCGGCGTCAGCACCTCGTCGCCGAGGACGACCGCGCCGTCGATGAGGCCGAACTCGAACTTGGTGTCGGCGAGGATCAGGCCCCGGGACTCGGCGTGCTCGGCGGCGCGCCGGTAGATGTCGAGGGTGAGATCGCGGACGCGGGCGGCCAGGTCCGGGCCGATCTCGGTGACCACCGCGTCGTAGCTGACGTTCTCGTCGTGCTCGCCGATGGCGGCCTTGGTGGCCGGGGTGAAGATCGGCTCCGGGAGGCGCGAGCCCTCGACCAGGCCCTCGGGCAGCGCGATGCCGCAGACCGAGCCGGTGCGGGTGTAGTCGACGGTGCCGGAGCCCGCGAGGTAGCCGCGCGCGACCGCCTCCACCGCCAGCATGGACAGGCGGCGCACGACCAGCGCGCGGCCGCGGACCTCGGCGGGGATGCGCTCGTCGTCCCAGGCGACCAGGTGGTTCGGGACGACGTCGCCCAGCAGGTCGAACCAGAACACGCTCATCGCGGTCAGGACCCGGCCCTTGTCCGGGATCGGCGTGTCCAGCACGAAGTCGTACGCCGAGATCCGGTCCGAGGCGACCAGCAGCAGGTGGTCGTCGTCGATGGCGTGGAGTTCGCGGACCTTGCCTGCGGCGATCTTCGGGTAATCAGCGAGCGTGGGCACGGATAGGCACCTTACGGATGGCGTCGCGGTCCCCGGACAGGCGGTGGGGGCTTCGGTCGGCGACACTGCCGCCATGGGGTACGACTGGATCTCGTTCACCACCGACTACGGCCTGGCCGACGGCTTCCCCGCCGTCTGCGAGGGCGTCATCGCCCGCATCGCGCCGCACGCCCGGGTGCTGCATGTCACGCACGCCGTGCCCGCGCAGGACATCCGGCGCGGCGCGGCCGTCCTCGCGCAGGCCGTGCCGTACCTGCCGACCGCGGTGCACCTTGCCGTGGTCGACCCCGGGGTGGGGACCGCCCGCAGACCGGTCGCGGTGGTCACCGACAACGGTGTCCTGGTCGGCCCGGACAACGGCCTGCTCGTTCCCGCGGCCGACGTCCTCGGCGGCGCCACCGCCGCCTACGAGCTCACCGAGTTCCACCTCGAACCGGTGTCGGCCACCTTCCACGGCCGCGACGTGTTCGCCCCGGCCGCCGCCCACCTCGCCGCGGGCACGCCAGCCGACCGGTTGGGGCCGCCGGTCGACCCCGCCG
Organism: Actinokineospora iranica; assembly: GCF_900101685.1. Taxonomy (GTDB): domain Bacteria; phylum Actinomycetota; class Actinomycetes; order Mycobacteriales; family Pseudonocardiaceae; genus Actinokineospora; species Actinokineospora iranica. Next base: position 142,429 of record NZ_FMZZ01000005.1, on the reverse strand, counting down.
ACCTGGTCCGCCCGCCCCGGCCGGTCACCCGCGCGGAGCCGGGCAGCCTGATCACCGAGGTCCTCGGCGTCGACGGGTTCGGCAACGTGCAACTCGCCGCGACCGGCCTGGACGCCGAGCCCGGCTCCCGGGTGCACGCCCAGGTCGGCAGCCGGTCGCTGGAGGCGGTGGTCGGCCGCACGTTCGCCGACGCGCCGCGCGGGGAGGCCGTGGTGCTGGTGGACTCCGCCGGGCACGTCGCCGTCGCGATCAACGGCGGCTCGGCCGCCCGCGAACTGGACGCCCGCTCCGGCGAACGGGCGGTTCTGCTTGTCGCTAGAGCCAGTCCTCCACCGTGATCTCGTCGCCCACCGACAGCGCGCCGGGGGTCAGGACGGCGAGTTTGGCGCCGAAGCTGACGCCGCCGCCGAAGTCGGGCTCGCGCCGGTAGCCTGCGAGGGTGCGGGTGGGCTCGGGGCCGCGCTTGGCCCCGGTCTCCTGGTCGACGGTGGGGACCGCGCAGCGGATCGCGCGGGCCGAGTGGCCCAGCACGACGGTGCCCGCGGACAGCCGCAGCACCCGGTCCTCGGTGTGCGGCTCCGACCAGCCATCGACCACGATGTTGGGGCGGAAGCGGTTCATCGGCACCGGCTCGGCGCCGCGGGCGCGGATGCGCTCGTTCAGCCCGTCCAGGGACGCCGGCGAGGTCAGCAGGATGGCGTGCGCGTCGCCGAAGCCGACCTTGCCGGGGTGCTCGCCCCAGCCGTCGCGGTCGTGCTCCGGGGTGACCCGGACCAGGCGGACGTCGCGGTCGAGGACCTCGGAGCACCACTTCGCCGCCGCGTCGCCCTGGTCGACGGCCTCCCCGAACCACCGGTCGAACAGGCTCACCGGCCGCCGCGGGCCGTCGCGCGCGATCTCCACCTCGGCGTCCTGCGCGCCCGGCGCGGACAGCCGCAGCCCGCCGTCGGCCAGGGCGGGCCGGACCGCGGCCATGGCGGGCAGGACGCGCTGGCTGAGGAACCGGCCGTCGCCCGCGTCGACGACCATGAGCAGGCGGTCGTCGGCCAGGCCGGTGTCGACCACATCGGCCCGGTCCACGGAGACGCCAGCGAAACCCTTGACCGGGTAGTAGGTGAGCGCGGAGACGGTCAGCACACGGTTCAAGCTACCGGCCGCGCTCCGCGCGAGTCCCCCGACTTAGAGGATCGCGGCAGGCGCGTACCGCGTGGCTTCCGGGAAACGCGACAGCACTGTCTCCACCCTCTTGACCACCTCGGCCACCTGCGCTCCCGCGACACCGGTGAACGGCAGCCGGTCGGCCAGGAGCGCGTCCAGCGCCGCGCGGTCCAGCGGGATGCGCGAATCGGCGGCCAGGCGGTCGAGCAGGTCGTTGTCCGCCGCGCCCTCTTCGCGCATGGCGAGGGCCACCGCGACGGCGTTCTCCTTGATCGCCTCGTGCGCGGTCTCCCGGCCGACGCCCGCCTGCACCGCGGCCATCAGCACCTTGGTGGTGGCCAGGAACGGCAGGTAGCGGTCCAGCTCGCGGGCGATGACCGCCGGGTAGGCGCCGAACTCGTCCAGCACGGTCAGGAAGGTCTCCAGCAAGCCGTCGATGGCGAAGAACGCGTCCGGCAGGGCCACCCGGCGGACCACGGAGCAGGACACGTCGCCCTCGTTCCACTGGTCGCCAGCCAGCTCGCCGACCATGGACGAGTAGCCGCGCAGGATCACCGCGAGACCGTTGACGCGCTCGCAGGAGCGGGTGTTCATCTTGTGCGGCATCGCCGACGAGCCGACCTGGCCCGGTTTGAAGCCCTCGGTGACCAGCTCGTGGCCCGCCATCAGCCGGATCGTCTTCGCCAGGCTCGACGGCGCCGCCGCCACCTGCACCAGCGCCGACACCACGTCGAAGTCCAGCGACCGCGGGTAGACCTGCCCGACGCTGTCGAACCGGTTCGCGAAGCCGAGGTGGTCGGCGACGATCCGCTCCAGCTCGGCCAGTTTTTCCTGGTCGCCGCCGAGCAGGTCGAGCATGTCCTGCGCGGTGCCGACCGGGCCCTTCACGCCGCGCAGCGGGTAGCGGGTGATCAGCTCGTCGAGCCGGGTGAAGGCGACCAGCAGCTCGTCGGCCGCGGTCGCGAAGCGCTTGCCCAGGGTCGTGGCCTGCGCGGCGACGTTGTGCGAGCGGCCGGTCAGCACCAGGTCGGCGTGCTCGGCGGCCAGCCGGGCGAGCCGGGCGAGGACGGCGGCGACCCGCGTGCGGACCAGCTCAAGCGAGCGGCGGATCTGCAGCTGCTCGACGTTCTCGGTGAGGTCGCGCGAGGTCATGCCCTTGTGCACGTGCTCGTGGCCCGCGAGGGCGTTGAACTCCTCGATGCGGGCCTTCACGTCGTGCCGGGTGACCCGCTCCCGCTCCGCGATGCTCGCCAGGTCGACCACCGGCAGCACCCGCCGGTAGTCCTCGACGGCCTGCGCGGGAACGTCGACACCGAGGTCGGCCTGGGCGGTGAGCACGGCCAGCCACAGCTCGCGCTCCAGCCGGACCTTCTCCTCGGGCGACCACAACGCGGCCAGTTCCACCGAGGCGTACCGTCCGGCGAGGACATTGGGAATGGCACCGGGAATGCGGGGCTTTTGCGCTGCGGTCACGTTTGGCCAGCTTACCGGGGCTGTTCCAGCGCCTCGCGCAGCATCCGCCGGGCAGCGGCGCGCGGGTCGGGGTTGACCTCGATGAGCGCGTTGACCACCGCCCCGTCGACCAGCGCGATCACCTGCTCCAGCCGCGCGTCGTCCAGCGGGGCGCCCGCGCGGGCCAGCGTCTCCCGCAGCAGCGTGCGCAGCTCAGCGCCGAGTTCCAGCATCAGCGGCCGCAGGTAGGGCCTGCGGCCGGTGGCGACCAGGCGCTCGTAGCGCAGCAGGACGGCCTCGGCGTCGTGGTCGCTGTTGCCGCGCACCGGGCCGAGCAGCTGGTCCAAGACCAGTTCGACCAGCAGGTCCGCGCCCCGCGGGCACTCGACCATCTCGTCCAGCATCGCGCGGCCCCTGGCCAGCTCGCAGCGGCCGTGCAGGTCGACGGCGGCGGTGATCAGCTCGTCCAGCGACTGGAAGTAGTACGTGGTGGACGCCAGCGGCAGCCCGGCCCGCTCGGCGACCGCGCGGTGCCGGATGGCGTCGAACCCGCCCTCGACCAGCAACTCGGCCGCCGCCTCCAGCAGCGCCTGCCTGCGGCGCTCGCCCTTGGGGGTGCTGGCCGTGGTCATCGGGCCGGATCGGTCGCTGGGGAAAACATGGTGGCGCAATACTGCCAGGCAGGGCTCAGAAGCGCGGCACCAGCTTGTCGGCCACCGCCCGCAGCGCGGTGCCGTCCAGCGGCGGCGCGGCCGAACCCGGCGCCGATTCGATGGACAGGACGATCGTGCGCCCGGAGGCCGACACCGTCACCACGCCCTGCGCGCCCGCCCGGTCGGCCCACGGCGGTTGCAGCATCTGCGGGACGCCACCGGGGGTCAGCATGATCGAGAGCACGCCGTGCCTCGGCCCGTCAGACACGGGCAGAGCGGCCGACACCGAGCCAGTGGGGCAGCTCAGCGGCGAGGACTGGACCTCGCCTTCGGAAGTGGCGGCCGGGAGCTCGCCCGCGAGGGCAGCAGCGAGCTCCCGGTCCGCCGTTCCGCACCCACCTGGGGTGCCGCCGGCGCCTGGGCCGGCGTCTCCGTCCGATGAGCCCCCCTGCTTGGGCGTCACCATGGGAGAGTCTGTGCCCGACCGGTCCGAGAAGACTCCCGGACCGTCAGTCGGTACCTCGTTCGGCGCGGCTTCTTTGTTACGTTCCGGGGCGGATCCGGCAGTGCTGGGAGCCTGGGCCGCCGTGCCGTGCTCCGGGCCGTCCGGGCCGGTCAGTGCCAGGCCAGCGGCGACGCCACCGGCCAACAGCGCGAATCCTAGCGCCGATCCGGCGAGGACACCGTTCCTCTTTCGAGTCAACCTCGCCGACGCCGCGGCCACGTCGCCCGCGTCGAACGAGGCGGGCGGCGCGTCGCGGACCACGTCGTTGAACAGCTCGGCGAGCTTTCGCTCGTCCATCTACCGCCACCTCCCCGTCACGCCCGTCGCGCCCGTCGCGCCCGTCGCGCCCGTCGCGCCCGTCACGATGTCGACCGCAGGTCGTCCAGCGCGTCGCCCAGCACGTCGCGCAAAGCGGCCAGCCCGCGCGCCGTCTGGCTCTTCACGGTCCCCTCCGAGCACTTCATCGCCGCCGCGGTGCCCGCGACGTCGAGCCCTTCGAGGAACCTCAGCACGAGCACCGCCCGCTGCCTCGGCGGCACTCGCGTCAGACCGTCGAGCAGCGCCGACCGCGTCGCCACCGCGTCGCCGACCTCGGCGTCGGACGACGGCACCTCGGGCAGCGCCTCGACGTGCCGCTCCCGCCGCCACGGCCTGCGCGTCTCGTCGATCATCGCGCGCACCACCGACCGGCGGACGTAGGCGTCCAGGGCCCCGCGGTCCCGGATCTTGCGCCACCGCCGGTGCAGCGCGACGAACGCGGTCTGCGCGAGGTCGTCCGCCCGGTGCCAGTCGCCGCAGAGCAGGTACGCGGTTCTGCGCACGGCGTCGCGCCGCGCTGCGAAGTACTCCGCGAACTCTTGCTCCTCGCGTTGGTCCACGCGGACTCTCTCCGCTCGTCTTGTCTACGGATAGGGGACGGACGTGCCCGCCAAACGGTTGCACGTGCCGTCGCGCCTTCCTACGCCGCATCGCCCGGCCGCCCTCGTCCGTAGCGGTATTGCCGACTGTGGTGTGATCGGATCGTGACTTCCCCACGGCTGATCGACCTCCGCTCGGACACCGTCACCCGGCCGGACGAGACCATGCGGGTGGCGATGTCGGCCGCCGAGGTCGGCGACGACGTGCTCGACCACGACCCCACGATGCGCAGGCTGGAAGAGGAGATCGCGGTCAAGCTCGGCATGGCCGCCGCGCTGTGGGTGCCGAGCGGGACCATGGGCAACCTGATCGCGCTGATGATCCACCTGCGCCGCGGCGACCGGTTCCTCGCGCCGCGCGCCGCGCACGTGCTGGAGGCCGAGTTGGGCACGGCGGCGTGGCTCGCGGGCGGGATGCCGCAGCCCCTGGAGTGGGCCCTGGGTCCCGGCCGGGTCTCCGCCGACGACGTGCGCGCGTTCGCCAGCGCGGGCGCCGCGCCCTACTACGCGCTGCGCACCCGGCTGCTGTGCCTGGAGAACACGCACAACTTCGCGGGCGGCACGGTGACCCCGCCCGACGAGCACGCCAAGCTGGTCGCCGCGGCCCGCGACGTGGGGATGCGGGTGCATCTCGACGGGGCGCGGCTGTGGAACGCGGCCGTGGCGCTCGGGGTGCCGCCCGCGGCGCTGACCGTGGGCGTGGACACCGTGCAGACCTGCCTGAGCAAGGGGCTGGGCGCGCCCGTGGGGTCGGTGCTCGCCGGGCCGACGGCGTTCGTGGCCGAGGCGCGGCGGGTGCGCAAGATGCTCGGCGGAGGCGTCCGGCAGGGCGGTGTGCTGGCCGCGGCGGGGCTGCTGGCGCTGGAGCGGGTCGAGGACCTGGCCGTCGACCACGCGAACGCCGCGCTGCTGGCCGACGGGCTCGCCGAGCTGGGCTGGGCGGTGCGGCGGCCGGAGACCAACATCGTCATCGCGACCGTGCCGGACACCGCGGTCACCCTGGCCGCGCTGGACCGGGTGGGGGTGCTCGCGGTCGAGGCGGCTGGCGCGATCCGGTTCGTGACCCACCGGGACGTGCCCGCGCTCGACATCGCCGAGGTGCTGCGCCGGATCAGCGCTGCGGGGAGTCCGGCGCCGGGGAATCCAGCTCAGCCCGCTCGCGGGTGAGCAGCTCGGCGCGCAACTGGGCCAGCTCTTCGCGCAGCAGCCGCACCTCGGCGCGGGTGGTGTCCTCGATGGACTGCTCAGCGCCCGCGATCTTCTCCACGAACCAGGACGCGATGACACCGGTCACCACACCGAGCAGGGCGATCCCGCCGAGCATCAGCGCGCCCGCCACCAGCCTGCCCTCGACAGTGACCGGGTAGTGGTCGCCGTAGCCGACGGTGGAGATCGTGGTGAGCGTCCACCACAGGGCGTCGCCGAACGTGGTGATGCTCGCGTCCGGCGCGTGCCGTTCGGCGTCGAGCACGGCCAATGACGCGCACAGCCCCACCAGCAGCGTCGTGCCGCCGACGTAGACGCCCGTCTTCCCGCGGAAGCTGGTGTCCATCCGCTGGTTGAGCACCCGGAACACCGTGATGAGCCGCAGCGCCCGCAGCTGCCGCACCATCGGCAAGGCCACCACGACCAGGTCGAACAGGTGCCGCCCGACGAACCGCCACTTGTGCCGGGCGAGCGCCAGCCGGGTCACGTAGTCCACGGCGAACACGCCCCAGACCACCCACAGCCAGACCTCCAGCCAGAACCCCAGCCCCGGCGACGCGCCCGCGTCGAGCACCTGCCAGGCGTAGGCCACCAGGAACGCCACCGCGAGCCCGGTCAGCGGCAGGTCGGTGCGGGCTTCCCACGCCGAGAGCCGGGGCTCAAGCGGGTCGGCGCGGCGTTCTCCTGGGGCTGGTATGTCGGACACGCCGCCATCCTCACCCGGCGGCGCCCGGTCTGACCAGCGGGGTCAGCCCCGAATCTGCCGATTGCCCGACTTGCCCTTGATGGCGCCGTAGGCCACCACGCCCAGCGTCGCCACCGCGGCGACGACCAGCAGCGTGCCGACGGCCTTGAAGATGAAGCCGATCAGGCTGAAGGCCAGCCAGATCACGATCACCGCGCCGATGATCTTCAGAACCATGCCTGCCGCCTCCCCGAATGCGTTTCCTGCGACAACGATCGCACCGGCCTGATCGTTCCCACCTCGGGTTTCACCCTGGTTCGTCCCTGAGATCACCCCTGGGGGTCACCTCTGGGGCAGCCAGTCGCCGAGCCGTCGAAGGGCCTCTTGGACGTCCTCAGTGGACCCGGCGAAGGAAAACCGGACGAACCGGCCGCCGTCCTCCGGGTCGAAGTCGATGCCGGGCACTATCGCGAGCCCGGTCTGCGCCAAGAGGCGCTGACAGAAGCTCATCGAGTCGTGCGTCAGGTGGGACACGTCGGCGTACGCGTAGAACGCGCCGTCAGCGGGGGCTATGCGGTCGATGCCCAGCGCGGCGAGGCCGTCGAGCAGCAGCCCGCGGTTCGTGGCGTAGCGGGCCACGTGGTTGTCCTGCTCGGCATAGGTCTCCGCGTCGAACGCGGCCACCGCGGCGTGCTGGGCGATCGCGGAAGCGCAGATGGTGAAGTTGCCGGTAAGGCAGTCCACGGCGCGGAGCAGGCGCTGCGGGACCAGCAGCCACCCCAACCGCCACCCGGTCATGCCGAAGTACTTGGAGAACGAGTTCACCACCACCGCTTCCCGCGAGAACTGCCACGCGGACGCGGTCTCGGCTCCATAAGAGATGCCGTGGTAAATCTCGTCGCTGACCAGCTGCACACCCCGCTCGGCGCACCACCCCGCGATCGCGGCCAACTCCGCGGCCGCCAACACCGTGCCGGTCGGATTGGCCGGGCTCGCCACGATCAGCCCGTCGAGCGGCCCGGCGGCCTCCAACATGGCCACCGTCGGCTGAAACCGCGTGCTCTCGTCACACGGCAACTCGACAACCTCACACCCGAGAGCGCTAAGAATGTTCCGGTAAGCCGGGTATCCCGGGCGCGCAAGAGCCACCCGGTCACCCGCGTCGAACGCGGACAGGAAAGCCAACAAGAACCCACCCGACGACCCGGCGGTGACCACCACGTCCTGCGCCGACACGTCCACCGCGTACCGGCTCGCGTAGTGCCCCGCGATCGCCGCCCGCAGCTCCGGCACCCCCAACTGCTCGGTGTACCCCAACTCCAGCGACCCCAACGCCGCCGCAGCCGCGAACCGCACCGCCTCCGGCGCCCCCGTCGAGGGCTGCCCAGCCGCCAGCGACACCATGTCCCCGTGCGCCCGCTGCCGCGCGTTGGCCGCCGAGAGCACATCCATCACATGAAACGGCGGCACCGCCGCGCGCTTGGCGACTTTGAGCAGGTGAGCGTGCATGGCCTCAGCCTAGTGACGCCCCACGCCGCCCGCCCCGGAACACTCAGTAACCCACGTATCCGCCGCCGCCGTGGGTAGCCTTGATACCGGGGACATTCGACAGCGAGCCGTAGCGGGAAATCGCGTAGTTCACGCCTGCGCAGATATTGTCGACCGGGTTCCAGATATTGTCGTGGCCGGGGAGCTTGTACGACTGGAAGGTCGGATCAATGCACTGCATGAGCCCCTTGGACGGGGTTCCCTTGGCGGCGTTCGAGTCCCAATTGTTGATGGCATTCGGGTTTCCGCCGGACTCGTGCTGGATGATTTCCCAGATCAGCTGCGCGTCGGCCTCAGTCACGTTGATTCCCTGGGCGCGCAATTCCGCGATGGCCTGTTTGATCCATTCCTGGACGTTGCCGGGCGGGGGTCCGGCTGGCGGGCCGCCGCTCGGGCCGAGGCCGCCACCACCGCCAGAGCCGGAGCCGGAGCCGGAGCCGGAGCCGCTGGAGCCTGAACCGTTGCCGGCCGGAGAGCTTTGGGCGGAAGACGACGGATTCGCGTTCGCGGGGGAGGTGGCGGCCGGTGGGGTCGGCGTCCACTCGACCGGCTTGCCGGGGGCCGGGGCGAAGGCCTGGGTGCCCGGGTCGGGGATGGCGGAGAACTTGGGGTTGATCGCGCCCGCCCGGCCGCTCAGCGCCGACACCGCGGCGGACACGGCCTGCTCGGCGCTGTCGACCTGCTCGGCGACGCGGCCCCGGTAGCTCCCGGCGAGGCTGTCGACGTGCTGGCGTTTCTCGTCGTCCGTGGCGTCCGGGTGGGCGTTGAGCCAGCTCGTCGCGCTGTCGTGGAGCTCGCCGAACATGCCCTCCAGGGCGTCGCGGGCGCCTTGGACGCCGGTGGCCGCGGCACTCAGGTCGCCCGCGGCGGCGGTCAGCGCGTCGTTGAGCGAGGCGCCCGCCTTGGCGAAGGAGCCCATGTAGCCGACGAACGCGTCGGCGGAGGAACCCTGCCAGGCGCCGTCGAGCTGCTTGACCGAGCCGTCGACCTTGCCCGTCGATTCCATGGTGGCGGTCGCGGCCGCGGTGAACGTGGCGCCCAAGTCGTTCATCGCGCCCGGCTGCGCCCGGTAGACCTTGTTCGCGGTCTCGGCCAACTCGGCTGCGGCGCCCCCGAGCCCGGCCACCGCGTCCCTCGCGGTCACGCGTTCCCCCTCACACCGACGTCAGCGACGTGGTGGCGGTCTGTTCGGTGTTCGCGACCGACTGCCCGATCGCGTCGAGCGCGCGGTCGACCGAGCCCAGGAGCGTGCCCGCGCGGTCGAGCTCGTCGCTCGCGGACCGCGCCAGGGCCCGGACGGCCTCGGCCAGCGCCGCGGAGCTGGGCAGCTCGCCGAACACGCCCGCGTCGGCGTCGCGCGGGAGGTCGTCGCCCGCGGCGGCCATCGGGCCCGTCTGGCCCGCGACGGCCGCTCTGCACTGCTCGATGGCCTGGAGGTTGTAGTTCGCGCCGGTCACGTCCGCCCCCTATCGGCAGTCAGGTGCACCCGGTTCGACGGCGTGGCGCGCCGCCCGGTTCCTACACCTCGTCCAGAAGTTCCCACACGCACGCGGCGAGGCGGGCGTTGTCGGCCGGGGTGACCGTGCTCCACATGCGGCCGTCGTTGCTCGGCCTGGCCAGGTACAGGTAGCGGCCCGCGTCGGTGTCGTGGAAGGCGACGACCCGGCCCGCCCGCTGCCTGCGCTGGTCGCGGCCCACGCGCTCGACGCCGAACTGGCCGCGCGCGCCCATGCCGGTGAACATCGAGGAGAGGATCTGCGCGTCGTAGAGCGGCACACCGTTCTGGCTGAGCTCGGTAATCATGTTCTGCGGCGTGCCGCCGGACCGCGCGTCCGCCGCCGACAGCACCTCTGTCGGCAGGCTGACGGACCGGCCCGGGCCAGCGGGCGCCTCGCCCGCGACCGACACCGCGGCCTCGGCCAGCGCCGTCGCCCTGGCCGGGATCAGCCAGACCTCCGGCCCGTCGACCACCGCGAGCATCCCCTGCTCGCCGGAGGCCACGGCGAGGGCCTTGATCTCGTGGTCGGTCCACACCCAGCTGTCCACGCAGACCTGCGGGTGGGCCAGCAGACTCAGCCAGTCGGCCAACTCCGGCACGGCCCGGCGGCCCTCGACGAGCCCGCGCCGCGCGAGCGTGCCGAACGCGCCCGCGACCAGCTCGGCGCGCTCGGTGTGCGTCATGCCAGGACTGGGGACGGTGAGGGCGACGTGCTTGGCGGGCAGCCGCTCGGACTCCCAGAGCACGTCGAACTCAAGGGTGGAGAGGACGACGCTGGTGGACAAGGGCACGCTCAGTCGTCTTCCCCGAGCACCGGAGAGACCACGAGCCGGTCGTCGCCGAAGACGTCGTCGGAGTCGATGCCGTACTTGCGCACGTGCTCCTCGTCGTCCTCACCGGGCGCCCCGGCTCCCGCGGCGGCGGGCTGCATCAGCGACGCGGCGGGCCGCCCCGCCTTGCCACCGGCCAGCCGCTCCGCGTTGCGCGCCGCCCGCGCCTGCTCCTCCGGCACGTCCGCGGCCGCGTTCAGCCCGCGCGCCGCGCGCCCCTCCGCTGCCTCGGCGTTCTTGGCGCCCCTGATCAGCCGGTCCTTCTCGGCGGACGCACCGGCGGCCGCGCCCGCGCCACCGGCCCCCGCGATACCGGCGGCAGCGGCGATGTCACCCATGAGCGCGCCGGAGAACCCCGGCCGCAGGCCCGCGAAGTTGTTGCCGCCACCGGGCATACCGGGCAGCCCGGGCGTGATCGGCCCGACCCCCGAGGACCGCCCCGGCAGGTTCGGCGTCGAGTTGCCGCCACCACCGGGACCACCGGAACCGCCGGAACCGCCGGGATTGCCGCCCGGCCCACCCGGGTTGCCGGGGTTGTTCGGGTTGACCCCGGAGAAGTCACCCGACCCGCCGCCACCGGGCGGCGGCGCGTAGCCCCCACCGCCCCCTGGCCCGGGCGCCCCACTGGGCCGGAACGACCCGCCACCGGATGAGAAACCCTGCACCGAGGTCGTCCCGGTCGTCGGCACCGGCGTCGCCACCAGATTCAACCCCGGCGGCACCGGCAGCGACTGGTAGCTCCCCAGCGCGGCCTGGCTGCCCTGGCTGTACCCGTTCATCGCGGCCACCGCCTGCTGGTGCGCCTGCTGCGTCTGCCGCACCTGCTGCGCGTTGTCCGTCGTGTGCCCCAACGCCCCGGCGAACCGGTCGAACCCGTTGAGCTCCGTCGGCCCCCGCAACTGCTTGCCGTCGGGAGCGCCGTTGCGGGTGCTGGAGAACGTGTCCCCCTGCTCATTCACCCCGTCGGCCGACTGCTCCACGGTGGGCACGGCGTCGGCGGCGTAGATGCTGGAGTTCTTGGTGGCCTCTTGCCCACCCTCACCGGCGGTCCCCTCCCAGGAGACCCCGATCGCGGCCAACTGCTCCCGCAGCACCCGGTCAGTCTCAGCCAGTCCGTCGGCGATCTGCGTGAGCGCCTGCACCGCCTGGAACAGGCTCTCCGAACCCGGCCCCTGCCGCAGTTTGTCCAACTGGTCGGCGAGCGCGCCCATGCTGTAGCCCTCGAACCGGAGGTCTGCCAGCCCGCTGTCCCCTGCCATGTCAGCCCCTCACCTCGACGCCCGCAGCTGCTCGACCGCGAACCCGGCGACCTGCTCGCTCATCTGACACATCTGGTCCAACGTGAAAGAGCCTCGAAGGTCGATGCTCATGGTGACCCGCAAGCCTTGGCCTTGTGCGACATCGACAACCGACGTGCAGTCCGGGCTGTTCATCTGCGTGGAGCCGCGGAAGTAGAACCGGGCCGCCGCGTGACCGGCCACGGAGGTCAGGTGCGCCTCCACGTTTCGCTTGCCGGTGAGCCACGGCTCGATTCCCTCGGTCGTCACCGCGGTGACCCGGTAGTCATAGCCCTTACCCGGCGAGGTCACCTCAAGCGCGCACTGCTTGGCGCCCTTGTAGATCTCGCTGGTCCCGATCACAGCCCGCCTCTTCCAGACCTTCAACTCGGCCAACTGGGCTTCGGTGAACAAGGTGCACGGGTCGACACCGTCGACCTTGAGGTCAGCGGGCCGAGGCGGGATCGCCACTGTCGGTGTCGGCTCCGCCGGGGTGGACGAACTCGACGTTGGTGCTTCGGCGGTCGTCGTGCTGGTGGTCTCACCGGCAGGCGCGACAGCCTGACCAGGGTCGGTTGTCGTGCACGCGACACCGCCGATCAGGACGAGCACGACCGAAGCCGATGTCAGGACGCGACTACGCACGCTGGTCGCCTCCAAGGGTGGCCACGATCTCATCCTCGTTGTAGCCGTAGTTCCGCGCGCTCTCGATCAACTGGGAGACCAGGTTCCGCAGACTTGCGACGTACTCCCTCACCCGCACCTGATACGAGTCAGAGTCCGTGACCAGGCGTTCGTTCCACGCTGTCGCGACTTTCTCGCTCACGATGTCGTTTCCGGGAGGTACCACCTGCAAGGTCTCCAACGCGGGAATCACTTCGTCGGCGAGAGTCTCGACCTGGCTTTGGATGATCTTGGCGGCGGTGAGGACGTTGTCGTGGTTGACGACGAACTGGCCGCCGGGGGAGGCGCTGGGGAGGTTCTTGAGGAGTTGGTCCGCGGCGTGCATGGCCGCTCCAGCGACCGCGCCCGCCGCGCCGCCTACTGCGGCGCCGATGTTCATCTAACGCACCCCCGGTACGCGTCGTGATGTTGTCGTCTCGGTTCGCAGGCTACCAACGTGGTCGTGTGGCCTACCTGAACTTTGACGCAGAAACCAGGGGTTCGGTTCCGCTTATCGGGCGACAGGCACGCCGATCTCGCCGTCGAGGGCTCGTTGGGCGATGTCGGTGCGGTGGTGGGAGCCGGGGAGGTGGATGGCGTCGACCTTGCGGTAGGCCTCGGCGCGGGCGGCGGCGAGGTCGTCGCCGGTGCCGACGACGGCGAGGACGCGGCCGCCGGAGGAGACCAGGGCGCCGTCGTCGCGGCGGCGGGTGCCCGCGTGCAGGACGCCCTCGGCTTCGGCTCCGGTGATGACGTCGCCGGTGCGGGGGCGGCCGGGGTAGCCGTCGGCGGCGATGACGACGGTGACCGCGGCGCCTTCTGCCCATTCCAGCGGCGGGTGGTCGGCGAGTGCGCCGGTGGCGGCGGCGTGCAGCAGGCGGGACAGGGGGCTGCGGAGCAGGGCGAGGACGGACTGCGTCTCCGGGTCGCCGAAGCGGCAGTTGAACTCGATGACCTCCGGGCCCTTCTCGGTCAGTGCCAGGCCCGCGTAGAGGAGACCGGAGAACGGGGCGCCGCGGCGGGCCATCTCGTCGACGACCGGCTGGATGACGCGGGCGACGACGTCGTCGACGAGGCCGGGCGGGGTCCACGGGAGGGGGGCGTAGGCGCCCATGCCGCCGGTGTTGGGGCCCGCGTCGTTGTCGCCGACGCGTTTGAAGTCCTGGGCGGGGAGCAGCGGGACGACCGCGCCCTCGGCGTCCACGACGCAGAACAGGGACACCTCGGGGCCGTCGAGGAACGACTCGAGCAGCACGGGGTGGCCGCCGTCGAGCAGGGTCATGGCGTGCGCGCGGGCGGTGATGATGTCGCGGGTGACCACGACGCCCTTGCCCGCGGCGAGGCCGTCGTCCTTGACGACCCAGGTGGGGCCGAAGCGGGCGAGGGCGGCGTCGAGGCGGGCGGGGTTGTCCACGACCTCGCTGTGCGCGGTGGGCACGCCCGCGGTGGTCATGACGTCCTTGGCGAACGCCTTGGAGCCCTCGATGCGGGCGGCGGCGGCGCTGGGGCCGAAGCAGGCGATGCCCGCGTCGCGCACCGCGTCGGCGACGCCGACGACCAGCGGGCCTTCTGGTCCGACGACGACGAGGTCCGCTTTCCAGAGCTTCGCCAGCTCGACCACCGCGGCCGAGTCGGTCGCGTCGACGCCGTAGGTCTCCGACAGGGACGCGGTGCCCGCGTTGCCGGGGGCGCACGCCAGCGCGACCACCTCGGGGTCCTTCGACAGCGCGAGGACCAGGGCATGTTCGCGGGCACCAGACCCGATCACGAGGACACGCACGGTGAGTGAGCCTAGATGCACAGGGGCGCGGCGCGGTAATCAGCCCGCGAGGGCCTGCTGGGAGCCGGGGTGCAGAGGCACCGGTTCGGTCTTTCCGGCGGTCGCTTTGTCGATGCCGTTCGCGGCGGGATGGATCTTCGCGAGGTCGGCTTTCCGGTCCACGATGAGCCTGGTGATGGCACAGGCGTCGCCCGCGGCGAGGTCTTCGCGGACCAGCAGCATGTTGGGCACTTCGATGGTCTTGACGTCGGTGGGGAGGCCGTAGGTGGCGCTGGGGATGACGCCCTCGGTGTAGACCGGGCTGATCTTCTGCACGGCGGCGAGCTGCGGGGTGACGTCGATCAGCTCGACCTGCCCCTTCATGGAGGTGAACAGGTCGGTCAGCTCGGGCGCGGGCAGGCCGCCGGAGAAGAACAGCCCGTCGATCTGGCCGGACTTCATGCCGTCGACGGTGGGGCGCAGCGCGAGCCGCTGGGCGGCGACGTCGGTGGCGGGGTTCAGGCCCGCGGCTTCCAGGAGCCGGTTCGCGATGACCTCGGTGCCCGATTTCGGCGAGCCGGTGGAGATCTTCTTGCCGCGCATGTCGGCGACCGAGGCGATGCCGCTGCCGGTGCGCACGGCCACCTGCGTCGAGTTGGGGTAGATCCGGGCGAGTGCGCGGACGTTCGCCTTCTTGCCCTCGAACGCACCGGTGCCGTTGACCGCGTCGGCTGCGGTGTCGGCGAGGGAGAAAGCCAGGTCGTAGTCGCCCGCGACGAGTTGCTGGATGTTCTGCACGGACGCGCCGGTCTCGGCGGCGGTGGCCTTGAGCCTGGTGTTGTCGCTGATGAGCTGGGCGAGGCCGCCGCCGAGGGTGTAGTAGACGCCGCCGGTGTTGCCGGTGGCGATGGTGATGCGGCCGTCGGAGGTCTCGCAGGCGCCGTTCGCGGCGGCCGCGCCGGTGTCGGTGCGTTTGCCGCCGCAGCCTGCCGCGACCAGGGCTACCGCGACGGCGGTAAGCACGACTCGGTTACGCATGGGCGTTCTCCTCTTGGGCTGTCTTGTCGCGGACTGTCTTTCGGCGGGTAATCAGGTTCACGGCGACCGCCAGCGCGAGCAACCCGATGCCGAGGCCGACCGACAGCGGCTGGAGGTAGAGCAGGAGGAGCGCGGCAGGCACGCACAGGGCGCGCTCTGGCCACCGCGCGGGGCCGAAGAGCCAGCCGCCGGTCACCACGGCCAGCGCGGCCACCCCGGCGGCGGACGCGGCCGTCACCCACAGCACGTCGCCGAACGGGCGCTGGAGCAGCAGGGCCGAGCCGTTGTCGGTGAGCACGAACGCGATCGGCACGAGGAACGCGGGCAGCGTGTACTTCCAGGTCTGCCACATGGTCCGGATTACCGAGCCGCCGGTAATCGCGGCGGCGGCCACGGCGGCGAGCGCTGTCGGCGGCGTGACCTCGGACAGGACCGCGTAGTAGAAGATGAACATCGCCGTCTCGGCAGGCGCGACGCCCAGGTCGACCAGGGCGGGGCCCAGCACGACCCACGCGATGATGAACGACGCGGTCACCGGCACGGCGAGCCCCAGAACGCTTACCGCGATGGCGGAGAACACCACGGTCAGCGCGAGGACGACCAAGGGGTTGGTGGCCAGCGCGTTGGCCGCGTCCACCAGGGCGGCGGCCAGTTCGAGGCCGAGGCCGGTCTTGGTGATCGTGGAGGTGATCACGCCAGCCGCCGCGCAGACCGCGATCACCGGCAGCGCGCCGCGCACGCCCTCGGCCAGGGCGTTCGCCAGGTCGCGAATCCAGTCCCGCACGAGCGGCCAGGAGAAGCCAGCTCGCAGAGACCGGGCCACGATGGCGAACAGGGCCGCGACGCCGGTCGCGTAGACGACGGCGGTGAACGGCGGGATGTCCAGCGCGAGGAAGACGACGATGATCGCCAGCGACGCGAAGTGGTAGCCGCCGCGCTTGAGCAGCGGCCACACGCCGGGGGACTCGACGTGGACCGGTTTCGCGCCGAACCGGCGGGCGTCGGCCTCGACGGCGAACACGATGCCCAGGTAGTAGAGCAGCGTCGGGACGATCGCCCAGACGAGCACGGTCAGGTATGAGGTCTGCAGATACTCGGCGATGATGAACGCCGCCGCGCCCAGGGTGGGCGGCGACAGGATCGCGCCGATGCCGGAAGCGGCGAGCAGTCCGCCTGCGTTCTCACGCGGATAGCCCGCCTTGCGTAAGACGGGCCAGGTGATGGCGCCCAGGCTTACCGTCGTCGCGGTTCCCGAGCCCGAGACAGTGCCCAAGAGGAACCCGGAAAGCGCGGCCGTGCGGCCCGCGGCGGTCCGGGAGCGGCGGAACAGGGCGAAGCTGAAGTCTACGAAGAACGGGCCCGCGCCCGCCGCGGTGAGGACCGCGCCGTAGATGGTGAACAGCACGATGTAGGTCGCGGCGACGTCGAGCGGGACGCCGTAGAAGCCGCTCTGCTCGTTGAACAGCGCGTTGACGATCTGCGGGAAGTCGATGCCCGCGTGCGCGAAGCCCCAGTCCTGCGGCAGGTAGCCGCCGTAGTAGGCGAACGCGAGGAAGACCAGGCAGACGATCGGCAGGACGGGGCCGGTGGTCCGGCGGGTGGCCTCCAGCACGAGGACCAGCAGCAGCGCGCCCGCGACGACGTCGGCCGTGGACAGCACGGGCCGGTCGAGGAAGGCGTCGTAGCCGCCCGCGAACCCGCCGCCGCCGAAGGGCAGGACCGGATAGAGCCCCACGAGCAAGGCGGTTATGGATAAGAGCCAGTCGACAAGACGCGGGTTGTCGTCGTCCGGCCGTTTAGCCGTGGGCCGGTAGCAGAGGAAGACCAGCGGCAGCGTGAGTCCGAGGAAGATCACCAGGTAGTACTGGTTGCCCTTGGCGAAGGGCCAGAAGACCTGCTTGAGCACCAGCAGCGCGATGGCGACGGCGGCGACCCAGACGAGTGTTTCCCAGCGGCCGGTAAGCCGCCGCGACGGGCGTTCTTCGTCGTGCGAGCCCACCACGTCGGTGAGGAGGGCGGCGCGGTCGGCGGGCGGGTCGACGGTGTGGGCCAACCGTCCTCCTCGTCGGTGCGTGGATCTCCGCCGAACGTTACCGGTGTCCGGCGTCACACAGAAGCAACTTCACGCACCCAAGCGATGACATCCGGTGAGCATGAATGATCTCGCTCAGTGAACCCGCTCAGTCGAACCCGCCACCAGCTTCCCGCCGTTCATCCGCCGGTGGGCTGCCTTTCGCCCTGCGGTGGCCTGTCCGTCGCGGCGCGCGGCGACTGTTGCCCCGTACCCCGATGAGGAGGTCAACCATGCCGCGATCGGCTTTCCGGACCCTTGGAGTCGCCGTGTCCGCACTGGCCCTGCTGGGCTCCGCCACGATGAGCGCCGCGACCGCCGCCCCGGACCAGGTCGCCGCGCAGGAGCGCCACGGCCATGCCGCGCCGCTCGTCCTCGGCCACCGCGGCGCGTCGGGCTACCGGCCCGAGCACACGCTGGCCAGCTACGAGCTCGCCGCCCGGATGGGCGCGGACTACATCGAGCCCGACCTGGTCTCGACCAAAGACGGGGTGCTCGTCGCCCGGCACGAGCCGGAGATCGGCGGCACCACCGACGTCGCCAAGCGCCCGGAGTTCGCCGCGCGCAAGGCCACCAAGGCCCTCGACGGCGTGTCGGTCACCGGCTGGTGGACCGAGGACTTCACGCTGGCCGAGCTGCGCACGCTGCGCGCGGTCGAGCGCATCCCGGACGTGCGGCAGGAGAACACGATCCACAACGGCCGCCACCAAGTCCCCACGTTCCAGGAGGTCGTGGACCTGAGCAGGCGCCTCTCGCGCGAGCTGGGCCGCGAGATCGGGGTCTACCCGGAGACCAAGCACCCGACCTACTTCCGCGGGCTCGGCCTGGAGCTGGAGCCCAAGCTGGTCGAGGTCCTGGAGCGCAACGGCATGAACCGGCCGAACGCGAAGGTGTTCGTGCAGTCGTTCGAGGTGTCGAACCTCAAGGCGCTGCGCAAGCGGTTGCGGGTGCCGCTGATCCAGCTCACCTCCGCGTCGGGCGCCCCGTACGACTTCGTCGCCTCCGGCGACCCGCGCAAGTACGCCGACCTGCTCACCCCGGCGGGCCTGCGTGAGATCGCCGAGTACGCCTACGGCATCGGCCCGGCCAAGGACCAGGTCATCCCGCGCGACGCGACCGGCGGCCTGGCCGCGCCGACCGCGCTCGTGGGCGACGCGCACGCCGCAGGTCTGAAGGTGCACCCGTACACGTTCCGGGCGGAGAACTCGTTCCTGCCGCCGCGGCTGCGCACCTCCACGGTGGGCTCGGACTACGGCGACCTCTTCACCGAGCTTTCCGCCTTCTGGGCAGCGGGGGTGGACGGCGTGTTCACCGACAACCCGGACATCGCGGTCGCCTCCCGCGCGGAGACCTTCCCCCGCCGCTGACCGTCCGCCGCCACGAGCGGGTCGTCACCCGATGCGGTGACGACCCGCTGGGCGCATGTCAGACGACACGGCTGTCCACAAAGCACCAGCGCCACGACTCCCCGGGCTCGTAAGACCGAACGATCGGGTGATCCGTGCGCTGGTAGTGGGCCGTGGCGTGTTTGCGCGGGCTGGAGTCGCAGCAGGCGACGTGCCCGCAGGTCAGGCACTCCCGCAGGTGCACCCAGTCCCGCTCGCCCGCGGCGAGGCAGTCCTGGCACCCGTCCACCGCGTCCGGGGTGACCGCCGCGGGCAGTGCGTCGACGTGTTCGCAGGTCATGGCGGTTCCTCTCGTGCCTGTGGTCCCCGCGTAGGCAATCCTTGCGCAAGACGACGAAGGAGGCGCGCGTGGAACTTCTCCTGCTGCTCGCGGGGTCGCTTGCCTGCACCGCCCTGGCCCGCCGGTTCGACGCGCCCGCGCCGCTGGTGCTGGTCGCGGTCGGGCTCGTGGTGTCCTTCGCGCCCGGTGTGCCGGAGTTCCGATTGGACCCGGAACTGGTCCTGCTCCTCGTCTTGGCGCCGCTGCTGTACTCGGCCGCGTTGGACAGCTCCTATCTCGACATCAAGGCGAATATGCGCCCCATCGGGCTGCTCGCGGTCGGGCTGGTCCTGTTCACCACGGCCGTGGTCGGCGTGGTGGCGCACCTGCTGGTCCCGGGGCTGCCGCTGGGCTCGGCGCTGGTGCTCGGCGCGGTGGTCGCGCCGCCGGACGCGGTGGCCGCGGTCGCGATCGGCCGGAAACTGGGGCTGCCGAGGCGGGCGATGACGCTGCTGACCGGTGAGAGCCTGGGCAACGACGCGACCGCGCTTACCGCGTTCAAGGTAGCCGTGGCGGGCGTCGCGGCGTTCAGTTGGACAGATGGTGTCACGACGCTGCTGGTGACCTCGATCGGCGGCGTCCTGGTGGGCCTGGTCCTGGGCGTGGCGGTCCACGCGATCCGCCTCCGGCTCAACGACGGAATCCTGGAGAGCGCACTGGGGCTGCTCGTGCCGTTCGGGGCTTACCTGCTGGCCGAAGAGGCGCACACCTCGGGCGTGCTGGCGGTCGTGGCGGCCGGGCTGTACCTCGGGCACAACGCGACCCAGGCCGGTTTCGCGACCCGGCTGCAGGAGACGGCGGTCTGGCAGTCGCTGGACGTGCTGCTGGAATCGCTGGTGTTCGCGCTGATCGGGTTGCAGCTGCGAACGGTGGTGTCCGACGCGCGACCGGACTGGGACCTGGTCGCCGCGTCGGCGGGCGTGCTGCTGGCGGTCATCGTGAGCCGGTTCGTGTGGATGTTCCCCAGCGCCTACGTCCCGCGCTGGCTCTTCCCGCACATCCGGCGACGGGAGAAGAACCCGCCGGGATGGCGGCAGATCACCGTGATCTCGTGGGCGGGTATGCGCGGCGTCGTGTCCCTGGCCGCGGCGGCGGCGATCCCGCTGGACATGCCGGGGCGCGAGGTGGTGGTGCTGCTCGCGTTCGTGGTCACCGTGGGCACCCTGCTGCTGCAGGGCATGACCCTGCCCGCGCTGATCCGCGGCCTCGGTATACGCGCCGAGGACGGCCAAGACCGCGTCCTCGCCGAAGCCCAGGTGCAGGACGAGGCCGCCCGCGCCGCCCGCGCCCGCCTGGACGAGATCACCGCTGAGGGGAACACTCCCCGGCACCTCACCGACCGCCTGCGGGGCCTCGCCGAACACCGGGGCAACGCCGCCTGGGAACGCCTCGGCCGCCAGGACACCGAAAACCCGGCCGCCGCTTTCCGCCGTGTGCGCCGGGAAATGCTCAACGCCGAACGCGCCGTCTTCGTCGCCGCCCGCGACCGCGGCGACATCGATGACGAGATCCTCCGGCGGGTCCAACGGGAACTGGACCTGGAGGAAGCCGCCCTGGCGCGCAATTGACCACTGTGGACAGTGGGAAACGCCCCGGACCAACGGTGATCCGGGGCGTCGAAGAAGCGGCGGTCAGGCCATCTGGTGCCGGACGATGGTCTGCTCACGGCCGGGGCCGACCCCGACAGCGGAAACCCGCGCGCCCGCCAGTTCCTCGATCCGCTCGACATAAGCGCGCGCGTTGGCGGGCAACTCGTCAAACGAGCGGCACTCGCTGATGTCCTCCCACCAGCCCGGCAGCTCCTCGTACACCGGCACGGCGTGGTGCACATCGGTCTGGGTCATCGGCATGTCGTCGACCCTGCGACCGTCCACTTCGTACGCCACGCACACCGGAACCGTGTCCAGGCCGGAAAGCACGTCGAGCTTGGTCAGGAAGTAGTCGGTGATGCCGTTGACCCGGCTGGCGTAGCGGGCGATCACCGCGTCGAACCAGCCGGTGCGGCGCAGCCGCTTGGTGGTCACGCCGATCTCGCCGCCCACCTTGCGCAGCCGCTCGCCCATTTCGTCGCTCAACTCGGTCGGGAACGGGCCGGAGCCGACGCGGGTCGTGTACGCCTTGAGGATGCCGATCACCGTGGTGATCCGGGTGGGGCCGATGCCCGACCCGGCGCTCGCGCCGCCGGAGGTCGGGTTGGACGAGGTGACGAACGGGTAAGTGCCGTGGTCGACGTCGAGCAGGGTGCCCTGCGAGCCCTCCAGCAGCACCGTCTCACCGCGCTCCAGCGCCTGGTTGAGCAGCAGCCGGGTATCGGCGATGCGGTGGGCGAACTTCTCCCCGGACGCCAGCACCTCGTCCACGACCTGGTCCGGGTCGAGCGCCTTGCGGTTGTAGATCTTCACCAGCATCTGGTTCTTGATGTCGAGGGCAGCCTCGACCTTCTGCCGGAGGATCTTCTCGTCCAGCAGGTCCTGCACGCGGACCCCGACCCGGGCCACCTTGTCCTGGTACGCCGGGCCGATGCCGCGACCGGTGGTGCCGATCTTGGCCTTGCCCAGGTAGCGCTCCGTGACCTTATCGATGGCCACGTGGTACGGCATAATCAGGTGCGCGTCGGCCGAGATGAGCAGACCCGATGTGTCGACGGCGCGGTCTTCCAGCCCAGCCAACTCCTTGAGCAGCACACTCGGGTCGACCACGACGCCATTGCCGATGACGTTGGTCACGCCCGGGGTGAGGATGCCCGAGGGAATCAGGTGCAGCGCGAAGTCCTGCCCGTCGGGCAGCACCACCGTGTGCCCGGCGTTGTTCCCGCCCTGGTACCGCACGACCCACTGGACGCGCTCGCCGAGCAGGTCGGTCGCCTTTCCCTTGCCCTCGTCGCCCCATTGGGCGCCGATCAGCACGATTGCCGGCATGTGAAACTCCAGGTGTTGGCAGTGTGGAGAAACCAGTGGACACCCGTACCCGTGCCTCCTCGGGCGAATGCCGGTGACTGAGACTAGACCAGGAGACAGCAGTGAGCGCACTCGTGCTGGCCTGCGGAAACGCGGCCACCACTGGCCGCCCGCGGACCCTCACCCAGCGTGACGACCTGCGGTGGCGGGAACTGCCCCCCACCCCGGGCCGATCCGAGGTCGACCCGCTGCTCAAGACCACCGACGGAGACCGCCTGATCGTCCTCGGCACCGACGCCGACCTCGCCGCGATCGTGCTCAGGGTCATGCGCACCGACCGCCTCGCCACCACCCCCATCGGCTACCTCCCCACCGCCCCCTCGGCCATCCCCGACCTGTGGGGCCTGCCCCGCGACCCCGAACACCGCGCCCAGGTAGCCCTGACCGGCGACATCGACCCCACCCCCCTGATCCGCGACGACGCGGGCGGCGTCCTCATCGGCCTCGGCACCCTCGACCACCCCCAAGGCGTCGCCTACTGCGACGACGCCACCGCCCTGCGCGGCCGCGCCAAACGCATCGAGGTCACTCCGGACTTGGCGGGGGGCGCGGGCCTGGTGGCACGGGTGGTGCGCGGCGGACTGCTGGGCAAGCGAACGGAGACGTTCACGGGTCGCGCCTTCCAGATCGGCTGCGTGCCCACACGGCTCATCCGCGACGGCGTGCCGAAGGAAGTGGGGAAGTGGACGTGGTACCGACACACCGAGGACCTACGGGTGGCCCGTGGAGTTCTGTGACACCCAACCACCGACACTCGCATCGACCGGATGGGCACAAGCTCCACGCTCGGCCAGAGTGAGTCCACAACACCGTTCCGGTTCGTAAACCCCCTGGTCAACAAGTGTCTTCCCTGCGCACGCGGGGCTGTTCCGCCTGCCGACGCCGCGTCCGCGCTGAAACTGCTGTCTTCTCCGCACGCGGGTTGAGTTCCTCTGCCACTCGGCCCTTGCCTGCTTCCGCATGGCCAGGGCGAAGACCCGCTATTTCCGCCTCCCCGCCACCCCCGCCCACGACAAACCCCACCCTCCCCGGGGGGCCGCCCCGCTCCAGTCTATCGGCTCTGGGGGTGGGCGGTAGGGGGCGGCGAAATCTGTGGACAGCTTCCGGCTATGTGGATAACCAGCGCGGGCTCTCGGCGGTTTTGCCGTATAAGCGAGCGTTGGAGTGCCCCTATTCGGTGAGAGCAACCCCTGTTGGACCACCCCAGGCACACCGAGAGCTTTTACAGTAAGTCGTCGGGGTGTCACCCGAAGGTATAACGATCTCCACTTGGCCTCGACACGGTTGGACGGCACCGCGTGATCCCCTGCCACCGGAGGAACCATGTCGAAAACCAGGGCACTACTGGGCTCCTTACTCTTGTCGCTCGCGCTCGTCGTCGGAGTGGCCGCCGAGGCGGGCGCGACTCCACCGAACATTCCGAGCGCGAGCACCGCGAAGGCGGAGCTGGCCGCGCTCACCGTGCGGGCGGACGGCTCGATGACCGGCTACTCGCGGGACCTGTTCCCGCACTGGATCACCATCTCCGGTTCGTGCAACACGCGGGAGACCGTGCTCAAGCGGGACGGCTCCAACGTGGTCACCGACTCCTCCTGCGCGGCGACCTCGGGCCGCTGGTACAGCCCGTACGACGGCGCCACCTGGTCGCTGGCCTCGGATGTCGACATCGACCACGTGGTGCCGCTGGCGGCGGCGTGGCGGTCGGGCGCGTCGTCGTGGACGACGGCGCGGCGGCAGCAGTTCGCCAACGACCTGAGCCTGCCGCAGCTCATCGCGGTCACCGACAACGTCAACCAGGCCAAGGGCGACCAGACCCCGGCGACCTGGAAGCCGCCGCTGAGCTCGTACTGGTGCACCTACGCGAAGATGTGGACGCACGTGAAGTACAACTACGGCCTCAGCGTGAACTCGGCGGAGAAGTCGGCGCTGTCGAACATGCTCAACACCTGCTGACCCGGCGATGACCGCGACGCCCCCGGCGGACTCGTCCGTCGGGGGCGTCGCCATTGCGGGAGGATCAGCAGCGGGAGGATCAGCGGCGCGGCAGGCACTACGGAGGGAAACGCGATGTCGGAGTTCTCGTCCCCGTTCAGCGCGGGCCCCGGGGTGATGACCGAGGAAGTCGGCGTCATCACCGGTGAGCTGGAGTTGCGGTCGGTCAGCAGCGGCGACGGCGTGGTCACCGTCAAGGTCCGCTACGCGGGCGCCGACGAGTGGTACCGCCTGCGCGGCGGGCAGTGCAAGCTCGCCGACGATGCCGACCACGCCGCCGTGCACTCGCTGCTCGTCGGTGTTCTCAACCGCCCGGGCGGCTGATCAGAGCAGGCCGAGGGCCTTGGGCGCGGCCGGGTCGGAGTCGGCGAGGAACGTCGAGCACCGCTCGTACTCCTCGGTCTCGCCGATCGCCTTGGCCGCGCGGGCGAGCGCGGCCAACGCGCGCAGGAAGCCCTGGTTGGGGCGGTGCGACCACGGCACGGGGCCGAAGCCCTTCCAGCCGGAGCGGCGAAGCTGGTCGAGGCCGCGGTGGTAGCCGGTGCGCGCGTAGGCGTAGGCGGCGATCGGCTCGCCTGCGTCGAGCGCCCGTTCGGCCAGGGCGGCCCAGGCCTCGGAGAAGTCGGGCCAGGAGGTGGCGACCTCGGTCGGGTCGGCGCCGCCCTCCAGCGCGGCCTGCGGTTCGGCGCGGTCGGGAAGCAGTGTGGGGTCAGGTCCGAGCAGATTCCCTTGCATGGTCTCATCCTGCCGCGACCGGCGGTCTCAGGTGAACCGGCCCGGCTCTCGCCCACTGTGACCGGGTAAGCGCGACCCGTAAGGGAATGTCCCTAATTCACCCCAATGATGAGGGTCGCCCTTCCTGCGAGTCGGGGGCCGCAGTCATGATGGCGCGGTGAACCAGGGGACAGCTACCGACGACGACCCGGCCACCAAGGGTCCGGTCGGCCAGTTCAAGGACTTCTTCCGGCTGCACTGGACGCGGGGCGCAGCGGGCCGGGAAACACCCGAATGGGTGTGGCATTTCGCGTACCGGATGTGGCTGCTGGCGCTGCTGTTCAAAATGCTCGGCTCGTCCTGGGACGAGTCATGGCACTTCAAGTTCCAGCGCGACGACCTGGCCCCGCCGCATTTGATCAACAGCGTCGGCACCGGTGTCGCCGTCGTCCTGGTCGCGATCCACAGCTTCACCGGCATGGCCGCGACCAGGCGGTCGCAGCGGCTGCTGCAGAGCGGGCTCGCGGTGTTCCTCATCGCCGCGCCGCTCGATGTGATCAACCACCGGGTCAACGGCCTCGACTTGACCGCGTGGAGCCCGTCGCACGCGCTGCTTTACCTGGGCACCGCGATGATGATCCTGGGCCTGATCGACGGCTGGCTCACCGCGGGGCCGGGTGGCCGGGCGCGGCCGTGGGTGCTGGGCGGGCTGTGGGTGTTCTTCCTGGAGAACACGCTGTTCCCCAACGGCCAGCAGGAGTACGGGGTGCTGGAGTTGGCGTCCTGCCTGCCGGGCGGCGTCCTCGACCCGAGCACCTGTTACGCCGAGCGCAGCCTGCTGGAGTTCGCCGCGGAGCAGATCGGCCGGTCGGTCGACTACGAGGCGATCAAGCACTTCGCCCTGCCGATCCCGGACTGGGTGTACCCGATGTGGGGCATCGGGGTGGCCGCGCTGGTCCTGGCGGTCGCGGGCAAGACGATCGGGCGGACGTGGGCGGCCACGGCGGTCGCGGGCGCGTATGTCGCCTACCGCGCGGTGATCTGGCCGTTGCTGGTCATGGGCGACTTCCCGCCGTCGACGGTGCCGTTCTACCTGGTGTTCGTCGGTGTCGCCGTGGATGTCGTGCGCCGGGCGAACCTGCCGCACGCCGCCGAGGCGCTGGCGGGCGCGGCCGTGGTGACCGTGCTCGGGCACGCCGCGCTGTACGCGCAGGACGTCCTGATCGCCGCCCCGCCGGTCGCCTGGTGGTCGGCGCCGATCACGTTCGCCCTGGTCGCCGCCCTGTGGTGGGCCGGACGTCCACTGGCGAAGCTGGTCAACCGCAGGCCGCCCGCCCTGGCCCGCGCCACAGTCTGACCCAATCGACAGACGGCCCTCCCAGATCCGGGAGGGCCGTCACCGTCACGCCGCCTTCGGGTCGCTCTCACCGACTTCGCGCGCCCCGCACCCCCACCGGACAACCCCCACCCGTCCCTGGGGGGCCGGCCCCGCTCCAGCGTATCGGCGCAGGTCAGCGGGGCCAAGGGGGCGGGGTGGGGCTGTGGATAACTCGGGGGCGGGCGTAAGCGAACGCCGAGGTCAGCCCGCGATCATGCGGCCCGCGCTCTTCAGATGTTCACACGCCTGGGTGATGCGGGCGGCCATGGCCTGCTCGGCTGCCTTGAGGTAGCTGCGCGGGTCGTAGGTCTTCTTGTTGCCGACCTCGCCGTCGATCTTGAGGACACCGTCGTAGTTGGTGAACATGTGCGCGGCGATCGGGCGGGTGAAGGCGTACTGGGTGTCGGTGTCGATGTTCATCTTGATGACGCCGTAGGACACCGCCTCGTGGATCTCCTCCAGCAGCGAGCCGGAGCCGCCGTGGAAGACCAGGTCGAAGGGCTTGGCGTCGGCGCCGAGGCCGAGCTTCTCCGCGACGACTTCCTGGCCCTGCTTGAGGATCTCCGGGCGCAGCTTCACGTTGCCCGGCTTGTAGACGCCGTGCACGTTGCCGAAGGTCGCGGCCAGCAGGTAGCGGCCCTTCTCGCCGACGCCGAGGGCGTCGACGGTCTTGAGGTAGTCCTCGGCGGAGGTGTAGAGCTTGTCGTTGATCTCGTTGGCGACGCCGTCCTCTTCGCCGCCGACGACGCCGACCTCGATCTCCAGCACGATCCGCGCCTTCGCGGCCTTCTCCAGCAGTTCGGCGGCGATCTGCAGGTTCTCGTCCATGGGCACCGCGGAGCCGTCCCACATGTGCGACTGGAACAGCGGGTTCTTGCCCGCGTCGACGCGTTCCTGGCTGAGCGCGATCAGCGGGCGGACGAAGCCGTCGAGCTTGTCCTTGGGGCAGTGGTCGGTGTGCAGGGCGACGTTCACCGGGTACTTCTCGGCGACCACGTGCGCGAACTCCGCCAGCGCGACCGCGCCGGTGACCATGTCCTTGACCTTGGTGCCGGAGGCGAACTCCGAGCCGCCGGTCGACACCTGGATGATGCCGTCGCTCTCGGCTTCGGCGAATCCGCGCAGCGCGGCGTTCAGTGTCTCCGACGAGGTCACGTTGATGGCGGGGTAAGCGAACTCGTTCGCCTTGGCCCGGTCCAGCATCTCCGCGTAGACCTCGGGTGTGGCGATGGGCATCTGTGGTCCTCCTCGGGGTGGGCCTGCGCCGTTCTGGCGCATCCTACGAGCAGCGCCCGCCGCCCGTCTTGGGCAGACTGGCCCTATGGCCACCGCTACCTGGAACGGCGCGATCATCGCTGAGAGCGACGACACAAAGATCGTCGAAGGCAACCACTATTTCCCCATCGATTCAGTGCACCAGCAGTACCTGCGCCCGTCGGAGACCTCGTCGGTGTGCCCGTGGAAGGGCACGGCGAGTTACTACACACTGCATGTCGACGGGCAGGACAACGTCGACGCCGCCTGGTACTACCCGGAACCCAAGGACGCGGCGGCCGAGATCAAGGGTCACGTGGCGTTCTGGAACGGCGTCGAGGTCACCGACTGAATCACCCGATCCGACTCACCCGATCGCGGCGGCGAGCCGCCGGTAAGCCTCTCGGTCGAGCCCGCCGTCGGGGGTGACCACCTGCAGCGCCACGTGGTCGGCCCCGGCGGCGAAGTGCTCGTCGACTCGGGCGAGGACGGCGTCCTCGTCGCCCCAGGCGACCAGGGCGTCGATCAGGTGGTCGCTGCCCTTGACGTCGTCTTCGCTGAACCCGAGCCTGCGCCAGTTGCGCACGTAGTTGGGCAGCTTGAGATACATGTCGAGGGCTTGGCGGGCGGTCTCGCGCGCCCGCCTCGGGTCGGTTTCCAGCAGGACGTGCTGCTCGGGGGCGAGCAGCGGCCCGTCGCCGAGGATTTCGCGGGCCCGCGCGGTGTGCTCGGGGGTCACCAGGTAGGGCAGGGCGCCGCGGCTGCGTTCGCCCGCGAGCCGGATGGCCTTGGGGCCGAGCGCGGCGACGGCGACGTCCCGCGCGGGCACGGCTAGTTGGTCGAGGTAGTCGGCGAGCTTGCTGAGCGGGCGCTCGTAGGTCTCGGCGGTGGCGGTCTCCACGATGGGCTTGTGGCTGCTGCCGACCCCGAGGATGAACCGGTCGGGGTGCCGGGTGCTGATGCGGTCGTACTCGGTGGCGACCGCGGCGGGGGCGGCGGTCCAGACGTTGACGATGCTGGGGCCGATCGCCATGGTCTTGGTCGCGTCCAGCAGGCGTTCCACGAGGCCGAGGTCTGCGTCGGGGAGCGCGCCGAGCCACAGCGCGCCGAAGCCGAGTTCTTCCAGCTCGGCGGCGGCTTCCTTCTGGTCGGGCCAGAGGTAGGCCAGGCTCCAGATCCCGATCCGGCCCAGTTCGACTGCCATCCCGCCTCCAGGTTGTTCGCAGATTTACGAACCATAGCGCCTGCGCGCGGGAGCGCGACCTGAATCACTCTGCCGGGTGGCGAGCCGCTGTCGGAGCCGCCGAAATACCTGTTACTCGCGGTAGCTTACTCGCGGTAAGTTGGGGTACGGTGCCGAGACAATCCGTTTCCTGGAGGCACCGATGGGCGTGACGAACCTGCTGGCACGTGAGCAGAGCGTCAAAGGCAAGGTCATCCTGATCACCGGCGCGGCCCGCGGCCTCGGCGCGGGCCTGGCCAAGCGGCTCGCCGCCCGGGGCGCCAAGGTCGCCCTGGTCGGCCTCGAACCGGCGGAGATGGCCGCGGTCGCCGCCGAATGCGGGCCAGACGCCGCTGTCTTCACCGCCGACGTCACCGACTGGGCCGGGCTCGAAACGGCGGTCAAGGGCGTGGTCGAGCGCTTCGGCGGCATCGACATCGTGGTCGCCAACGCGGGCATCGCCGCGGCGGGCTTCATCCGCTCCATCGACCCGGCCGCCTTCGAGCGCACCATCGAGGTCGACCTGCTCGGCGTCTGGCGCACCGTGCGGACCACGCTGCCGCACGTCATCGACCGCAAGGGCTACGTGCTGGTGGTGTCCTCGCTCGCCGCGATCACCCACGCCCCGGCGATGGCCGCCTACGCCGCGTCGAAGGCAGGTGTCGAGGCGTTCGCCAACAGCCTGCGCGCCGAGGTCCGCCACCTGGGCGTCAAGGTCGGCGTCGCGCACCCGTCGTGGATCGCGACGGACCTGGTCCACGGCGCCGACGAGCACCCGGTCTTCGGCCCGCTGCGCTCGGCGATGCCCGGCCCGATCGGCAAGACCCACCCGGTGCCGCTGGCGCTGGACGCGCTGGAGAAGGGTGTGCTGCGCCGCGACCGGTCGGTCCACGTCCCCGGCTGGGTCGGGCTGCTCAAACTGGTCCGCGCGTTCCTCCCGCCGGTGATCGAGATCGGCGGCAAACTGCGCGGCAACCTCGTCGCCAAGGCCGACAAGGCGGCGCTGGCCGACATCGCCCAACGCGGCGCGGAGGTCTCCTCCCGCCCGGTCGGAGCGGGCGGCGCGGCAGCGGTCCGCAAGCCAGCGGCAGCGATAGACCAGCGGTAGAACCAGGGAGACGCGGTGTCGAAGCGGGACCGGATCAGGATGACTCCCGACGAAGTCCGGGAGTTCCTGGGCGCGGAGCGGGTCGTCGCCGTGGCCACCCTCGGCCCCGGCGGCAGGCCGCACCTCGCCCCGCTCTGGTACGTCCCCGACGGCGACACCCTGTCCACCTGGACCTACGGCTCGTCCCAGAAGACGGCCAACCTGCGGCGCCTGCCGCAGGCCACCCTCCTGGTCGAGGCGGGCGACTCCTACGACCAACTGCGCGGCGTCTCCCTGGAATGCGACGTGGAGATCGTCGAGGACACCGAGCGGATCACCGCCATCGGCGCCGCCATGACCCTGCGCTACACCGGCAGCGAGGAAGCCGCCACGGCGGCGTCCCAGTTCGTCCGGGCGCAGGCGGCCAAGCGGGTCGGCCTGGTGTTCACCCCGACCAAGGTCGTCTCCTGGGACCACCGCAAACTCGGCGGAACCTACTAGCCGACCTCACAGATCGAGGACCGTGCGGTCACCCAGGTCACGAACCAGCTTGGCGGCGAGCGTCCAGGCGATGGCGGGGTCGGTGAACGGCACAGCCCAGTGCTCGACGGGGACCGGGTCGGGACGGCCCGCGCGGTAGCGGATGCCGTCGACGCCGTACAGGGGGAACGATCCGGCGCGCACGAGGACGTGGCCCTTCCGCAGGGCCGGGCAGACGGTCACCGACAGGCGCGCGCAGGACCAGCAGATCGGCGGCTCGGTCACCAGCATGTCCGCCAGGCAGGGGACACCGGTGTCGCGGAGCAGCCACAGGACGCCGTGCTCGGTGGTGTCCGCCGGGGTGCCGCACACCTGGCAGAGCAGCTTGCGCATCGCCCTGCGCTGGCGCAGCGGGTGGACCTTGGCGTACTGCGGTTTGCCGTGCCCCGGCCTGCCGGTGGCCCGGTCCCAGAGGACGCCCATGCGGTCGCGGTCGCCGAGGATCTCGTCGGGGTAGGCGATCCCGGCGCCGCCAGGGCGCTCCACGAGGTGCGGGAGATCGTCCCAGTGCTCCCCGCTCCAGGTGGCGACATAGGGGACGACGAGACCCGGCTGGCTTGTGTTCACGCCGCCTCACCGCCCGTTTCCAGAACGCGGTCGTAAGGCGTGTCCGCCAGCAACGCGCTCACCGGAATGACCACACGCGGCGCCCCCGGTTCACCTGGCGCGGGAATCTCCGCGAGTTCCCGCGCGAGGTCGGCGACCGCGGCGCGGTGGGCTATCCACACCACGCCGTCCACCTCGGGTGCCACACGCAACCCCACCACCGCTGGCCCGAAGACGAAGACCAAGTCGGTATGCCGCGCCCGCTCCCGACTCGCCGCGACCGCGAACGCGCCGCCGTCGTCGGCGAGCAGGTGAAATCTCCACCCGTGGTCCCGTGCGGCGGACAACGCGCGCAACTGCGGCACCCGGGTGACGGCGTCGGCTTCGGTGATCACAGAGTTCGGCATCCGGTCGACTCCACAGCTCGGCGACAAAGGGGACACCCGGCAAGGGGTGTCCGCGACCGACTTTCCCGGCCTAGACATCACGGCCCCAGGGGGCAGGCACCGGTATCTCATCGGCCGCAGGTGGGCGAGATGTTGGGATGCGGGCTATGACCTGCGGTAACGAGTCATATCCGATACGTGACAGGTATGGGAGACTGGATGCCATGGCGGCACGACGAGACAGACTTGCCAGGGCACGCAAAGCAGCGGGCTACACCCAGGAACGCCTCGCCGAGGAACTGCACATCGACCGCACCGCCGTCCACACCTGGGAATCCGGAAAACACGAACCCCTGCCGTACCTGCGGCCAAAGCTGGCCCGCCTACTCGGCCTCACCCTCCGCGAACTCGAAACCCTACTGGCGAACGAGACAAGCAACAGCACCGACGAGCACTGGGCGGCTTTGATCCGCACTTGGGTGGACACCATGAATCGTCGCGAACTCCTGCAACTACTCGGCTGGACAACCGCAACGGCAAGCGCACCATCGCTCACCAACCTGAACACCGACGAACAAGAACGCGTCGCCAAGGCCGTCGCCGCCCCGCAACGCGTCGACGAACAGGTCATCGGACACATTGAGACCATCTACTGGACCTGCCGACGACAAGACGACGCACTCGGCGCACAAGCCGTGCTCGCCACTGTGCTCGCGCAGATCGCTCTCACGGAGACGATGCTTCCGCATTGCCCCGGCCACCTCCGACCGAAGCTATTGGCGACCTATAGCAAACTCTCCGATCTGGCAGGTTGGCTGCATACCGACAGCGGAAACTACTCCGACTCCAACCGACACCGGGAGCAAGCCCGTCTGTCGGCTCACGAAACCCGCGACCCAACATTGGCCAGCTTTATCCTCAGCCGAATGAGCTACACCGCCAGGGCGGAGAAGAAGCTACATCTCGCGATCGACTACGCCGAAGCCGCACAAAAGTTGGCAGGACGCGGGGACGACGCGCTGGTGCAGGGCTACGCCTCCAGTCAAACCGCCCGCTCCTACGCGGAAGACGGTCAACTCGCACCCTGCATGGAAGCACTTGACGAAACCGAACAGGCCCTCGAAATAGCCACCTCCCAATCTTCAGCCCCTGTGTCACTGGCATACTTCTACGATGAGGGGTCAATCGGCAGCGCGAAAAGCTCCTGCTTCCTGGCACTTGATCGCCCCCACGACGCAGTCGCACAAGCGCACAACTCCCTCTCCCGGCACGAAAAGGCGATGGTGCGCGACAACGCGTACACAATGCTCTACCTCGCCAACGCACACATCCAACTCAAAGAACCGGACGCCGCCGCCCTGATCATGGGTGACGTCATCGAAGCCACCACCCAGAACCGCTCCGTGCGACTGCGGGAGCGACTGCATAGCACTCGCGCCACCCTGCGACCGTGGAATGACTCCGACGCTGTGCGCCAACTTGACGAGCGGTTGGCGGGGAGCCGAGGCTGATTCGGTCAGCCCGCCCAGGGGCCCAGCAGGATCTTCCACTCGCGGATGGCGCGGTCGGCGGCGACGCTCTCGGTGGTGTACGGGTCCTCGGCGAGGAGTTTGTCCAGTTCGGCGCGGTCGGTGACCTTGAAGACGACGAAGCCGCCCAGGTCGTCGGCCCAGGGGCCCGCGGCGACCACCTGGCCGGTCTCGACCAGGCCCGTGATGTAGTCGCGGTGTGCGGGACGGGCAGCCGCCAGGAGGTCGCGGTCTTCCACGTAGCGGGTGTCCACGGTGAACCAGGTCATGCGGCCATGATCGCAAGCCGGGTTTCTGACCCGTCGGGCGGTGTGTTCGTTCGTCGCGACCGGTAGGGTTTGTCCGTGGCAGGGGATGGCGTGCAACCAGGTGATTACCCTCCGGCGCGTGGGTTCATCGGCGGGCAGGGGCAGCCCGCGGAGGGCAACGCCGAGCGCAGTGTCGAGCACACGCTGACCCGGCTGCGGGCCATCGACCTCAAGAGCGCGCCCCCGCCGCAGCCCGAGGCGCCGTTGACGCTGGAGGACCTCTACCGCACGCACCGGATGCGGCTGGTCCGGTTGGCGTTGCTGCTGGTAGACGAGCCTGCGACGGCTGAGGACGTGGTGCAGGAGGCGTTCACCGGGTTGCACCGCAACTGGGGTGGCCTGCGGGATTCCGCGGCGGCCGTCGGGTATCTGCGCACGGCTGTGGTCAACGGTTCGCGCAGTGTGCTGCGCAGGCGCAAGACGGCGCGTGAGTACACGCCGCCGCACGCGGTGAACGCGCGGTCGGCGGAGAGCCTGGCGATGCTGACCGCGGAGCACCAGAGCGTGGTGAAGGCGTTGTCGCAGTTGCCGCCGCGGCAGCGGGAGGTGCTGGTGCTGCGGTACTACGGCAACCTCACCGAAGCCGAGATCGCCGAGGCCGCGGGCATCTCCAAGGGCACGGTGAAGTCGACGGCGAGCCGCGCGCTGGAGGCCCTGCAGAAGATCATGAACACGCCCTAGGTCCCCCCATCGGGGCGGTTTGGTTCAGACCACCTGCGGTTTAGACCAATACACTGCACTCCACGCGCGCACGCCTGGAGGACCAGCACATGGCAGGACGGCTCATCGCGGGGGGCAGGCTCGTCACCCCGGACGGCGTGCTGGACGACGGCTGGCTGCTGGTCGACAACGGCCGCATCGCCGCGCTCGGCACCGGTGAGCCGCCGCGCGCGGACGAGCGGGTCGACGCGGGCGGCGGCTGGGTGGTCCCCGGTTTCGTCGACATCCACTGCCACGGCGGCGGCGGTCAGGCGTTCATGGGCACCGACCCGGCCCGCGCCCGCGTGGCCGTCGACACCCACGCCCGGCACGGCACCACGACCCTGCTCGCCAGCCTGGTGTCCCGGCCGGTGCCGGAGCTGGCCTGCCAGATCGCCGCGCTGCGCGAACTGGTCGAGGACGGCCTGCTCGCCGGTGTCCACCTGGAGGGTCCGTTCCTCTCCGCCGCCCGCTGCGGCGCGCACGACCCGGCCGTCCTGCGTCCGCCGGACCCCGATTCGGTCGCCACGCTGCTCGCCGCGGGCCGGGGCGCGGTGCGGATGGTGACCCTGGCCCCGGAACTCCCCGGCTCGGTCGACGCGGTCCGCCGAATCACCGACACAGGCGCGATCGCCGCGATCGGGCACACGGACGCGACCGAGGCACAGGTCCGCCCGGCGGTCGACGCGGGGGCGACGGTGGCGACGCACCTGTTCAACGGGATGCGCCCGCTGCACCACCGCGAGCCCGGCCCGGTGGGCGCGCTGCTGGACGACGAGCGGGTGACCGTCGAGCTGATCTGCGACTTGGCGCACCTGTCCCCGACCGTCGTCCGCCTCGCCGCCCGCCACGCGGGCTTGAACCGCACGGTCCTGGTGACCGACGCGATCGCGGCGGCGGGCGCGGGCGACGGCGCCTACGACATCGGCGGCTTGGCGGTCGTGGTCAGCGACGGCGTCCCCACCCTCGCGGGCGGCACCGCCCTGGCGGGCAGCTCCCTCACAATGGACACCGCTTTCCGGAACCTGGTCACCGCCTGCGGCCTGTCGGTACCGGAAGCCGTCACGGCGACCGCGACCCGCCCCGCGGCCCTGCTGGGCCTGTCCACCACAACCGGCAGCCTCGTCAAAGGCCTGGCCGCCGATGTGGTGCTCTTGAACGCCGCACTGCGCACCACAGCGGTCCTGCGCCGAGGAACCTGGGTTACCGTCGACCCATGACCGAGGCCGACCCGGAACGCCTGCTCACCGAGGCGTTGCGCGCACAGGCGGCCCGCACCCCCCTGCCCGAAGCCACCGTTTCCGGCTACGGCCTGCTCTCGAACAACGACCTCCCCCTCACCCCTCTGCCCGACCCCCCGCCCCACCCGGAGCCCGCGGCCCCACCGCCGCGCATGTGGTGGGTGCTGATGCTGGCCCTGCTGCTCGGCCTGGCTGCAGGCGCGGTGGTCGGTTTCCTGACGCTGCTGTAAGCCCCCGGACAACCCTGTCTCCGGACACGCGACAGATCGCGCAAACGTCCGCCGACCGACCATGATCGCGAGTTATCCACAGGCACGGCTGCCCCTCTTCCCCGCGCTGACCTGCGGCGATAGACTGGAGCGGGGTCAGCCCCCAGGGTGGGTGGGGCTTTGTTGTGGGGCCTGCGGGGCGGCGAAACAAAGCTCTTTCGCGGGCATGACGCACCTGCTCTTCTGCCCTCCTGCCAACCGGACCTCAAGCTGCCAGGTGCTCGATTGGGTGGAGTGGTTTCTTCGGGGGAGAAGGAAGATCGCTAAGCTGGCCGCGCGTGTGATGCCGCAGGCTTCCCACCCTCTTTCACACGGGCGATCTTCCTTCGTAGGGGCCCCGAGGAAACCACTCCACCCCATCGAGCAAGCGCACCCAGCCCCACGGGCACAGAAAGCGCACAGACACCCCCTGTACCTTGTGGGCGTGCGCGCTGCCGACCTCCCCCTGAACCTGGCCCTGCTGCCCTCCTGGCTGGACCCCGAGGTGATCCTCCGCGGCCTGGGCCCCTTCCTGCTGCCCGGTCTCTGCCTCATCATCTTCGCCGAGTGCGGTCTGCTCCTGGGCTTCTTCCTGCCCGGCGACTCGCTGCTGTTCACCGCCGGGTTGTTCGTGGCGCAGCCCGCGACCTCGGATCTGATGCCGCCGCTGTGGCTGGTGTGCACGTTGTTGACCATCTGCGCGTTCGTGGGCAACGTGGTCGGCTACTACATCGGGGCCAAGGCTGGGCCCGCGTTGTTCAACAAGCCGGACTCGAAGCTGTTCAAGCGGGAGCACGTCGACAAGACGCACGCGTTCTTCGAGAAGTACGGGCCGCGGGCGATCGTGTTGGCGCGGTTCGTGCCGATTGTGCGGACGTTCATCACGGCGATCGCGGGGGTCGGGCGGATGGACCCGCGGAAGTTCTTCGTCTACTCCGCTGTCGGGGCGGTGCTGTGGGCGACCGGGGTGACGGTGCTGGGGTACTTCCTCGGGCAGATTCCGTTCGTGCACGAAAACCTTGAGTCGATGATCCTGCTGATCGTGTTCATCTCGGTCGTGCCGATCATCATCGAGTTCGTGAAGGCGCGTCGGGAGCGCAAGCGGGAGGCCGACCCGGTCGGCTAGGCCGCCCAAATCTGCTGGGCGGCGGTGACCGCCGCCGCCTGGTACGGGGGTAGCAGCGTGCCCTCGACCACCACTTCCACCGGCCACTTCTCCTGGTTGCGCACCCACAGGCGGGACGTGATCGCGTTGTGCGCGCGCAGTTCGCTCACGCCCGCGCCGACCTGCACCAGGTAGACCCAGGTGGGTGGGTTGGCGGCTTCCGGGAGGGGTTCGCGCCAGGCCCTGCGGACGCGGCGGGCGCCGAGGAGGGCTGCCTCTGCGGCGACGACCTCGTCCGCGGCGGCCGGGTTGGGGGCGTCGTCCGGGGCGGTGGGGCTGAACCGGTACGCCAGTGGGGGCGGCATGTCGGCCACCGGGATGCCTGAGAGGTCTTCGCCGTCGGGCAACAGCGCCCGGATGAGGGCGGCCTCGTCCCCGGTGACGGCGACGCCCTCGTAGTGCAGGTTCAGCAGCAGCGCCGAGAGGGCGATCTCGGTCTCGCCCGCGAAGAACTGAGATTGGACGACGCTCACGACGTCATCGGAGAGCCTGCCCGAAAGGCGTCGGCAGACCTCGGTGGCCGTGGCGAAATGCTGTTGGTCCATCGTCTCGCCGTTCTGTCAGCCCGCGATCAACTTCTTACCGACGTCGACGTTAGCGCGCTGACAACCCCCTTATGCAAGATCGAACATAGAGCCGGGGTTGAACAGGTTTCCCGGGTCGAGCGCCCGCTTGATCGCGCGGTGCGCGCGCAGGCCGACGGGGCCGATCTCGCGGGCGAGCCAGTCGCGTTTGATCTTGCCGATGCCGTGTTCGCCGGTGACGGTGCCGCCCAGGCTCAGGCCGAGGGCCAGGATCTCGTCGAAGGCGCGGCTGGCGCGGGCGAACTCGTCGGCCGAGGCGGGGTCGTAGACGATGGTGGGGTGCATGTTGCCGTCGCCCGCGTGGCCGACGACGGCAACGCGCAGGCCGACGTCGGCGCTGATTCGGGCGCAGCCCGCGATCAGGTCGGCGATGCGGGTCCGGGGGACGCACACGTCGTCGGTCAGCCACGCGCCGTAGACCTCCAGGGCGGTGAGGACGGCGCGGCGGGCGGTGAGCAGCAGGGCGCCTTCTGCCAGGTCGTAGGTGGTGTGGGCGAGTTCGGCCCCGGCGTCGCGGCAGACCTGCTCGATGGCGGACAACTCGCGGTGGGCGGCCTCGCCGCCGGAGTCGGACTGGCAGATCAGCAGCGCGGCGCAGCCCCGGCCCGCGCCGAGTTCGGTCTTCAGGTGCGTCTCGACGGCCTCGATGGACACCGCGTCCATGATCTCCATCAGGGACGGCACGACGCCCTCCCGCACGACCCGGGTGACCGCGGCGCCCGCGGCCTCGGTGGAGCCGAACGCGGCGACCAGGGTGCCGGGGGCCTGCGGGAGCGGGCGCAGCGCGACGGTGGCCTGGGTGATGACGCCGAGGGTGCCCTCGCTGCCGACGAACAGCCTG
This sequence comes from Actinokineospora iranica, assembly GCF_900101685.1. Classification (GTDB taxonomy): domain Bacteria; phylum Actinomycetota; class Actinomycetes; order Mycobacteriales; family Pseudonocardiaceae; genus Actinokineospora; species Actinokineospora iranica. The sequence goes on along the minus strand of NZ_FMZZ01000005.1, from coordinate 104,753 downwards.
GTCAGGTCGTAGCCCGCGACACCCTTGACCGTGCGGCGGCCGGTTGTGAGCAGTTCGCCGTCGGCGAGGACGACGTGCAGGCCGAGCACGGAGTCCGTGGTCACCCCGTACTTCACGCAGCACAGGCCGCCCGCGTTGGTGGCGAGGTTGCCGCCGACGGTGCACCAGTCGTAGCTGGACGGGTCGGGCGGGTAGAACAGGCCGTGTTTCTCGACGGCGCCGCGCAGGTCGAGGTTGACCACGCCGGGTTCGACGACGGCGAGCCGGTTGTCCGGGTCGACCTCCAGGATGCGGTTCATCCGGGTGGTCACCAGCACCACGCAGCCCGCGATGGCGTTGGCCGCGCCGGACAGGCCGCTGCCCGCGCCGCGCGGCACGATCGGCACGCCGTGCTCGGCGCACGCCCGCACGACCTCCCGCACCTGCTCGGTGGTCGCGGGCAGGGCGACGGCCAGCGGCGAGCCGTGCGGCGCGAGGGGCATCATGTCGCGCTCGTAGCCCGCGGTGACGTCGGGATCGGTCAGCACGCCGTCGTCGCCGAGCGTGGTCCGCAGCCGCGCGATCAGGGCATCTGTGTGCACGAGGGTAACGGTAGTCCTTCGCCCGTCACCGAATTGGGACGTTCAAACCGTCGGCGGTCCCACGATCGGTGACTTACAGTTGATGTGTTGGGTGTCACTGGCGACACCTTCGGGGAGGGGACATGGCTGACTCCATGCCGGGGCCGAGCGTGCAGGCGAAGGCGCTCGCCCGGTTCCTGATCAGGAGCATCCGCCCCATCGGCGACCGGATCACGCTCCAGGGCGGGCAGCTGCGGTTCGTGCGGGAGGCGTTCGACGCCACCGGGATCACGCCGCTGCCCAGGGGCACCAAGGTCCGCGCGGTGTCCGAGCCGCACGGCTACGGGGACGTGACCGGGCTGTGGGTCTGCGCCCGGGACGCCGACGAGAGCGCGGGCGCGATCCTCTACCTGCACGGTGGCGGCTTCGTGTTCGGCTCGCTGCGCACGCACCGGCACCTCGCCGCGTGCCTGTCGCAGACCTCCGGCCTGCCGGTGCTGCTGCTCGATTACCGGCGCGCGCCTGAGCACCCGTTCCCGGCCGCAGCCGACGACGCGCTCGCCGCGTACCGCTGGCTGCTCGACCAGGGCTATCCGGCGAACCGCCTGGTCGTCGCGGGCGACTCGGCGGGCGGGCACCTGACAGCGGGCCTGCTGGCCGACCTGACCCGGCAGCGGATGGTCATGCCGGGCGCGGCCGTGCTGTTCTCCCCGTTCCTCGACCTCACCTGCGCGGACCTGGACGAACGGGACGCCGCGTGCCGCGACCCGTACATTCCGCCGGACCGCGCGCGGGAGGCCGCGGCCCACTACGCCGGTGAGTTCGGCGTCGCCCATCCGCGGCTGGCCGTGCTCAAGGGCAGCAAGCGGCGGTGGCCGCCGATGCTCATCCAGGCGGGTGACACCGAGTGCCTGCTGGGTGATTCCGAGCGGATGGCGGCCGCGATGCGCCGGGCCGCAGCGCACTGTGAGTTGCAGGTGTGGCCTGGTCAGGTGCACGCCTTCCCGGCCTTCTCCGCGCTGGTCCCGGAAGGTCGTTTGGCCATCCGGTATGCCGGGGAATTCCTCCGTGGCGCTCTTAAGGAGGTCCTCGCCGCCTGACGGGGTCGAGTGCTCACTAGTGGCTTGCGATCACGCCAAGAAAAGAACATGCTTGGCCAACGCAACCAGTTGTAGTGTGCAACCAAGGACACGGCATGGCGGACACGATCCCCGAGGACCTGGCAACGGCCGATGAACTCGGCCACCAGCTCGTGCGCTTCCTGCGGCTGAGCAACCACGCGAAGCAGCACTTCACCACCGGCTCCCGCGACGCGGTCGAGCGCTCGAACTACGCGCTGCTCGGCACGCTCGTGCAGGTCGGCCCGCTGCGCGCGAACGCGCTCGCCGAGGCCGTGCACTCCGACCCGTCGACAGTGAGCAGGCAGGTGAGCGCGCTGGTCGCGCACGGCCTGGTCGAGCGGCGCGCCGACCCTCAGGACGGCCGGGCCTGCGTGCTCGTGCCGACCGCGGAGGGCAACCGGCTGTTCGCCGAGAACCGGGCGCATCGCACCCGGCAGATCGCCCGGCTGCTCGCGCCGTGGCCGGCCGACGACCGCCGCGCCCTGGTGCGCCTGCTCGGCCGCCTCAACACCGACATCGAGAACTTCAGCACTGAGAACTTCAGCACTGAGAACTCCGGCACTGAGAACTCCGACACTGAGAACTACCAGGGGGAGCCAGCATGACCGCCGCCACCGCCCCGGCGAAGCACGCCGCGCCGGAGGACTCCGGCCTGACCCACCGGCAGATCCTGGTGATCCTGTCCGGCCTGATGCTCGGCATGTTCCTGGCCGCGCTCGACCAGACCATCATCGGCACCTCGATCAGGACCATCGCCGACGACCTCAACGGCCTGAGCCTGCAGGCGTGGGCGACCACCGCCTACCTGATCACCTCCACGATCACGACCCCGCTCTACGGCAAGCTCTCCGACATCTACGGCCGCAAGCCGTTCTTCATCACCGCGATCACGATCTTCATCGTCGGCTCGCTGGCCTGCACGCTGGCCACGTCGATGTACGAGTTGGCGGCTTACCGCGCGCTGCAAGGGCTCGGCGCGGGCGGGCTGATGTCGCTGGCGCTGACGATCATCGCCGATATCGTGCCGCCCCGGCGGCGGGCCAAATACCAGGGCTACTTCCTCGCCGTGTTCGGCACCTCCAGCGTGCTCGGGCCGGTCATCGGCGGGTTCTTCGCCGGGCACGGCGAGATCCTGGGCATCACCGGCTGGCGCTGGGTGTTCCTGGTGAACGTGCCGATCGGCGTGATCGCGCTGTTCGTGGTCACCAAGGTCCTCAACATCCCGCACCAGCGCCACGACCACCGCATCGACTATTTCGGCGCGGTCTTCCTGTCGGTCACCGTCGTGCCGCTGCTGATCGTGGCCGAACAGGGCCACGAGTGGGGCTGGGGCTCGGCTCTGGCGCTGGCCTGCTACGGCACCGGGTTCGTCGGCCTGATCTCGTTCCTGCTGGTGGAGCGCGCGATGAAGGACGAGGCGCTGATCCCGCTGCGGCTGTTCCGCACCTCGACGTTCGCCATGACGATCATCGCCGGGACGATCCTGGGTGTCGGCATGTTCGGCGGGATCTCCATGGTGCCGCAGTACTTGCAGATCGTGCGCGGTATGACACCCACCGACGCCGGGCTGATGATGGTGCCGATGATGCTCGGCATCATGATCGCCTCGGTGACCTCCGGGCAGATCACCTCGCGCACCGGGCACTACAAGGTGTTCCCGGTCATCGGCTCCGCGCTGCTGGTCACCGGCCTGCTGCTGTTCCACACCGTGGGGGTCGGCTCGCCGCTGTGGCAGCCGATCGTCTACATGACCGTGTTCGGCCTCGGTCTGGGCAACTGTATGCAGACGCTGACCGTGGCGGCGCAGAACGCGGTGCCGTTCCGCGACATGGGTGTGGCCACCGCGTCGGCGACGTTCTTCCGGCAGCTCGGCGGAACCCTGGGTGTCGCGGTGTTCCTGTCGCTGCTGTTCAGCACGGTCGCGGATAACATCAGCTCCGCTTTCCGCGCCGCGGCGGCGAACCCGGAGTTCCAAGCCGCGATCGCCGACCCCGCGGTGCGCGCGAACCCGGTCAACCAGCCGGTCTTCGCCGCGCTGGAAGGCGGCGGCGGTGGCGCGGTCTTGCAGGACTCGTCGTTCCTGCTCAAGGTCGACCCGCGGCTGGCGCTGCCGTTCCAACAAGGCTTTGTCGAGTCGATCCAACTGGTGTTCCTGGTCGGCGCGGGCGTGATGAGCCTGGCGTTCGTGGTGTCGCTGTTCATCAAGGAGATCCCGCTGCGGATGACCAGCGGCATCCAGAGCGCCGCGCTGGAGGGCGGCGAGCGGGTCGACCCGCCCAAAGACGACAAGACCCCGGACGAGCACAACAACGGCTTCCTGGCGTTCCAGCCCTCGGCGCTGCGAGCCAGCGCGGCCAAATCACCCCCCGGCCTGCGCGGCCAGGTGCGACGGCCGGACGGCTCGACACTCCCCGGCGCCACCCTGACCCTGATCGACGCCGATGGCAGGCAAGTCGGCCGCGCGGGCGCGGACAACGACGGCGGCTATCTGCTGGACGCCCCGCTCCCCGGGTCGTATGTGCTGATCGCCTCCGCACCGGACCACCAGCCCAGGGCTACCACCGTGAAAGTCCGAACTGGACAGTCCACTGTAGACGTCACACTGGCGGGCGCGACCGTCCTGCACGGCTTCGTGATGGCCGCCGACGGCCACACTCCCGTCACCACGGCCAGAGTGACCCTCACCGACGCCCGCGGCGAGGTCGTCGAAACCCAGCCCAGCGCCTCCGACGGCAGCTACCGCTTCAGCGGCGTCCGCGCGGGCGCCCACACCCTGGTGGTGAGCGCGGAAACGTTCCGCCCCACCGCCCTGCCGCTCACTGTGCCCACCACCGGAGAAATCCGCCACGACATAGAACTCGTCGGCGGCGCGGAGCTATCCGGCACAGCCCGCACCACCACCGGCGACCCGGTGCCCAACGCGAGAATCACCGTCCTGGACTCCACAGGCAACGTCATCACCGTGACCACGACCGACTCTGACGGCCACTACCTGATAGACGACCTGGCCGAAGGCGAGTACACGGTGATCGCCAGCGGCTACTCACCCACCACGAGCCAGATCCGCCTCACCGCGGGCCGACTCGGCGAACACAACGTCACCCTCGGCCACGACGAGTGAAAGCAACCGGGAAATCCGGACAGGAGCACAGTGGACCTCGTCAAGCTGAACAACGATTCCCGCGCCCTCTTGGAGATTCTGGCCGACCGCCTGCCGCCGGAGACCGTGGCCGGTTACCGGCGGCTCAGCGACGCCGGGGAATGGGGCGAGTTGGTCGACAGCCTGTGCGCGCCGCTGGTGCGGCGCAGGACAACCATCACTGTGGCGGAGTACCAGAGAGTCGCTGACCTGCTGGCCCTGTTCGGTGGGCCACGGGAGGGCTACGCGTATCTGAGCGACCCGCAGGACGTCCTGGCGAAACTCACCGTCGGCCCGTCCTAGCGTCCGTACGGTCAGAATCCGGACACCACAAGGAGTCCGAACAGCAGAAGGTCCGGACCGCGCACAAGCTGGTAGACCAGCCCGATGGGCGCGTACATGCCCCCGACGTCAACGGCGCCTTGGACCGTGAAGTCGATGTCGGGCCGGGCCGCTGTGCGGACGGCGGCGAGGGCGGCGATCGGCAGGGCGGCGGGCGCGAACGGGAGTCCGAAGAGGACAGTCAGCCCGGCCCAGGCGAGCCCGACGACGGTCAAAACCACCAAGGTCGTCGCCTTGATCGTCCGATTCGTCGCGGGCAGCCATCGCCTGCGGCCTGCCACCCGCAGGTCGGTCAGCGCGCCGCCGAATGGCAGGGCCACGAAGTAGGCGCCGAGGCCCGTCCACCACAGCGGGTCGACCACCGGGAAGACGCGGTGCAGCACCGGAACAGCCAGCGCCAGAAGCAGAGCCAACGGCAAGGCTTGGCGGCGCGCGAGAACACCCGCGACCACGTAGCGGACAGTGTTGGTGAGCCGCAGTTTCACGGGACGCGCCGTGGGCAGGAGGGCCAGAAAGTCGCCGAACGCCGCCGACACCGACCGCAGCACGCGGGCGTTCCACCCCCGGACCAACTCGTCGCGGCGGGCGCGGCCGGGCGGCCCGGTTGCGCCGAGCGCGGCGACGGCCAGGACAGCGGCGGCAGCCCAGAGCACCGCGCCCCCGGCGAAGAGGGCGGCGAGCACGGCGAGAAGGAACGGCACAGCGAGTTCGACGGCCCACCCCCTGACCGGCCGAGCCGCCCACCGGTAGGCGAAGACCGCCGTGGCAACGAACAACACCGCCGACAACCCCAGCGGCGGCCATCCCAGCACCAGAGCGGCGGCGGCGAACAGATATCCGACCACCCCGAACCGAACCGCCCAGGCGAGCCGCAGACGCAGGCGGATCGGACGGTCACGGTCACCGCTGTCATCCCAGGTGAGGTGCGCCGGATTGATCCACACATGGTCACGGCGCAGCAGGGACAAGGTGGCAACGGCCAGAGCGAGCAGGAGAACCGCGAGGGCAGCGCCGGGCGGAACGACATGCGAACCGACGAACTTCTCCCGCAGGTCGTCCGCCTTGTAGAACGGCAGGGTCAGCAGCCCGACAACGACGAACCCGGCGACATGCTTGTCGGAGTGCTTCACGTCAGATCGATGACCTGATCGGCCACAGCCTCAACCAACGGCGGAAAATGACTGGCGACAACCACCGCCGACCCAGCCGCCTTCGCGTCCTTCACCAGCCCGGCCAACCACATCCGCCCAGCGGCGTCCAACGCCCGCTCCGGCTCATCCAGCAACAACAGCCGATGCGGCCTGGCCAGCGCCCCCAAGAGCAGCAACCGCCGCCGCTGACCAGCGGAAAGCTGAAACGCGGGCACCTCAGGCAACCTGTGCTCCGGCGAAACCCCCAACAGATCAAAATGCTGCCCCGGCGTGAACTCGTCAAACAACGCCGAGTCATCCATCAACACCGAAACACTCTTCCGAAACCCCACCTCCCGCTCATCCGGCACCCGCCCGTCAACCGTGACGTCCCCCTCAGTCAACTCCTGCGTCCCATACAGACACCGCAGCAACGTCGACTTACCCGCCCCGTTGGCACCAGTCAGCGCGACACATTCACCAGCCGAAACCGTTAAATCAAGCCCCCGAAACAACCACCGCTCACCAACCGCGACCCCCACCCCACGCCCCAGAACCAGCACACCCTCCGAACGCCAGAACCCCAAAAGAGGTTCCCCCAGGCCCAAAACCACGACCAGCCCCAAACCACCACCGGACCAAGAACCATCACCACGCCAACCCACACCCAAGAGCCCAAGCCCGTGCCAGCCACCCAATCGAGCCCCACCCACCAAACCCCGAGCCCAAGCCCGCCCCAGCCCCCGCACACAGCCCCAAGCACCAGGTTGCACAGCAGCCAAAGCCCGATGAATAGGGCGTAGTTCACCTGCACAGCCGCCCCCACGGCACGTAACCTACGCCGGTGACCTCCGCTCTCGGCGTGCTGGAATCCGCTGGTCCGCTGCTCGTCTGGGCCATCGTGCTCGGCTTCGTGTTCGCCGAGTGCGCCTTCATCGTGGGCCTGTTCCTGCCCGGCGACTCCCTGCTGTTCGCGGCGGGCCTGGTGCTCGCCCAGAACAACCACGAGCACCAGGCCTGGTGGCTCTCCCTGGCGGCGACCATCACCGCGGTGGTCGGCAACCAGCTTGGCTACTACATCGGCAGCAAGACCGGTCACGCGATCATCACGCGGCGTGGCGGGAAGGTGCTCAACCAGCACAACCTCGAACGCGCCCGGGATTTCCTGGACCGGCGCGGGTTCTTCGCGATCGTCATCGCCCGGTGGATTCCGTGGATTCGGACGCTGGCTCCGCTGATCGCGGGGGCCGCGAAGATGGACCCGCGGCGGTTCATGCTGGCGACCTTCATCGGCGGTGTGGCCTGGGTGCCGACGCTGGTCCTGCTGGGCTACTACGGCGCGGGGCTGCTCCACAAGCTGCCGTGGCTGGAGACGGCGGCCCTGGTCATCAGCATCGCGTTCTTCGTCTTCGGCACGGGGTGGGGCATCTGGCGCTACCGCCAGGAGATGCACAAGCCCGTCGACACCGTGACGGTCACGGAGTAGCGGGCGGGGCCCACAGGACGAGCTGGATGCCGTCGGGGTCGCGCAGGGACACCACGGCGGCCCCCGGGGCGCTGATCTCCTCGGTGATCGGGGAGAACGTGACGCCGTGCTCGGTGAGCCGGTCGGTCCAGACCCGCAGGGTGGCCTCGTCCGGCACGGAGAACGTCAGGTGGTCGAGCCCGGGTCTGCACTCGTCGAACGCGGCGCGGCCGCCGCCGGGGTGCTGCACCAGGGTCAGGGTGATGCCGAACCCGCGCAGGAACACCTTGCGCAGGCCGTGCTCGCCTTCGTCTGTGCGCCCGGCCGTGGTGAAGCCGAGGACGCGCTCGTACCAGGGGACGCTGCGGTCCACGTCCGTGACCGTCAGCGCGACGTGGTGCACACCGGTCAACGCGGGCATCGACTACCGTCCTTCCGTGCCTCGTGCGGGTGGGCCGTTCGCCATAGTGCCCCAGCCCGGGGTCGGCGGCGCGGGCCATTATTCGATCTTTCGCAGGACGAGATCCGCCATTCGCCCGGTCGCAGCGACCAGTGTGGCGTTGCGCTCGTCCGAACCGTAGGTGCGGTCGTACGCCTGTTCGGGTGACTTCCCGTAGGCCAGATGGCGGTCGAGCAGGCGTTTTCGGCGGAGTTCGTCGCCGGGGTCGAGGTACCAGACCTCGTCGAGCAGGGCGCGGACGTCCGGCCACAGCAGCAGGTAGTTGCCTTCGGTGACCACGAGCGCAACGTCACAGCTCACCGGGACCGCGTTGGCGATGGGTTCCTCGATCTCGCGGCGGAACTCCGGGGCGTAGACAGTCCTGTCGCGGGTGGTGCGCAGCTTGCGTAAGAGGTCGGCGTAGCCGTCGGCGTCGAAGGTGTCGGGGGCGCCTTTGCGGTCGGCGCGGCCGAGGCGGTCAAGCTCGCGCTGGGCGAGGTGGAAGCCGTCCATGGCCACCAGGGCGGCGCGGTCTCCCAGATCCGCGACAAGACGGGCCGCCAAAGTCGACTTACCGGAGCCCGGAGAGCCGCAGATGCCGAGCAGGCGGCGCTCGCCCGGGACGGCCAGCGCCGCCGCCCGCTTTACCAGTTCGCCGTAGGTCGCATCCCGCCGCATGGGCTACTCCTCTCGGTCGATAGGGTCACGCAAGCGTTTGCTGAGAGGAGCGTGATCGTCATGGCCACCATGGAAGACGTCGCCAGACTCGCGGGGGTCTCGATCAGCACGGTCTCACATGTGGTGAACGAGACCCGGTCCGTGGCCCCCGGAACCCGCGAGCGGGTCATCGCCGCGATCGAGAAGACCGGATACACCGGCAACGTCATCGCCCGCTCCCTGGTCACCGGGGGCACCAAGTCCATCGGCGTCGCCATGTCGCTGCTGGCCAACCCGCACCTGGCCCAGCTCATCCACGCCATCGAGGCCGAGGCGACCGCGGCGGGCTACACCGTGCTCCTGGGCGACACCCTCGACCACGCCGACGGCGAACGCGCCGCCGTGCGCAAACTCCAGGCCAGGCGGGTCGACGGGATGCTGCTCACGCCCGCCCCCGGCGACACCACGACCCTGGAGCAACTGGCCCGCACCAACGTGCCAGCCGTGCTGGTCGACCGGGTGTCGCACAAGGTCAAACTCGACCAGGTGGGGCCGGAGAACATCCAGTCCACCTCGACGCTGGTGTCGCACCTGGCCGCGGCGGGGCACCGGCGCATCGGGTTCATCAGCGGCGTCGAGTGGATGGGCGCCAGCGAGGAGCGCACCCTCGGCTACCGGCTCGGCCTGGGCCGCGCGGGCCTGCGGTGGGACTCGAACCTCGTCGCTGGCGGCGGCGCGACCCATGAGGACGGCGTGCTGGCCCTGCGGCGGCTGCTCACGGTGCCGGAGCGGCCGACCGCCGTCATCACCGGCAACGGGGCGATGACGGCGGGCGCGTACCGGGAGGCCCGCGCGCACGGCCTGGAGATCGGCAAGGAGTTCGCCATCGTCGGCCACGACGAGGTCGACTGGGCCGATCTGGTCGACCCCGGCATCACCACCATGGCGCACCCGGTGGACGAGATCGGGCGCACCGCCGTGCGGCTCCTGCTCGCCCGGCTGGCCGACCCCGACACCCCGCCGGAGACCGTGCTGCTGGCCCCCGAACTGGTCCACCGCGGCTCCTGCGGCTGCCGCTGAGCCCCGAAACCCCGGCGACGCGCCGTCGCCGGGGTTTCGGGGTGGGGGCATTCAGATGGTCTTTCTGGTACTTCCACTAGAGCTTCGGCCGCTGGACCTTCTGCTCAGTACATCGAGGGCGGCGGCTGCGGCGGGGGCGGCGCCTGCGGCGACGCGTCCACCTCGCCTCGCCAGGCACCAGTCTCTCGACCGCCGCGCTCCTCGATGAACTCCTTGAAGCGCTTCATGTCGCCCTTGACGCGGTGATTCAGAATGCCGACCTTGTCGGCGACATTCTCCGCGAAGCCCTCGGGGTCGATCTCCATCTGCGCGGTGACCCGGGTCGTCTTCTCGTCCAGCCGGTGGAAGGTCACCACACCGCCGTGGTCCGGTTTTCCCTCCGAATGCCACGCGACCCGCTCGTCCGGGATCTGCTCGGTGATCTTCGCGTCGAATTCTCGGGTCACCCCGCCGATTTTGGTGACCCAATGGGTGTGCGTGGCGTCGAGTTGTCGAATCTCCTCCACGCCTTCCATGAACCGAGGAAACGTCTCGAACTGGGTCCACTGGTTGTAAGCGGTGGACACCGGGACGGCCACGTCGACGGACTCGGTGATCGTGCTCAACGCGATCAACTCCTCCTCATTCGATCTTTGTCTGTCATGGAATACCCATGCGGTCCTGGCTTACACCTCAGGCCGCGTGGCGCTCTTCCGCAGCGGCGTCGGTCAGGCCGAGCATCGCCAGCAGTTCCGCGCATTCCCGCGCGTCTACCGAAGCGGCCGCCACGACACGCGCCGCCCGCCTGCGCTGCTCATCGGTCACCGTCGGATTCAGGTCGACGAATTGGTCCGGCATACTGCTCACTCCTTCCTCTGCGTGGCTCATACCCGCGTACTCGCCAGTTCACACGCGTGTCGCTGGCCCCGGGCCCGGGGTGGCCGCGGTGCACGCGACCGTCACCGAGACCGAGGTCGTCGTCAGCGTCACCGACGACGGCCGCACCACGGTCACGGCCCACTTCGACCGGTGATTCGCCGCTTGCGGTTGACGCGCGCGTCAAGTTGTAGCGTCGCCCGGCTGTCCTAGCCGAGGAGCGCCATGACTCACCGCGAGATTCACCTGATCGCACGTCCGGAAGACACCCCGAAGGCGGAGCACTTCGCCGTCGTGGAGGTCCCCGTCCCCGAGCCCGGCCCCGGCCAGGTGCTCGTGCGCAACCGACTCATGAGCGTCACCGCGGTGATGGGCACCCTGGTGCTGGGCGAAGCCGACCTGCCCGTCCCGCCCGCCGCGCTCGGCGCGCCGCTGTGGGCGCCCACCATCGGCGAGGTGGTCGCGGGCGACGGAGGCAACCCCGGCGACCTGGTCGTGCACGACCAGGGCTGGCGGGAGTACGCGCTGGTCGACGCCGCGGCCGCGCGGCACGTCGGCGACGAGCTGCCCGATCCGGCCGCCCACCTGTCGCAGGGGGTGATCGCGTGGCTGGGGGTGCGGGCCGCCGAGGTCCGGGCGGGGGACACCGTGTTCGTGACCGGCGCCGCGGGCGGTGTCGGCTCGATGGTCGCGCAGTTCGCCCGGCTGGCAGGCGCCGCCCGGGTGATCGGCAGCACCGGGTCCCCGGCCAAGGGGCGGCGGCTGGTCGCCGAGCACGGGTACGACGCCGTCGTCCTGCGCGGCGGCGGTCCGATCGAGGACCAGCTCCGGGCCGCCGCGCCCGAGGGCATCGACGCCGTCTTCGACAACGTGGGCGGCGAGCAGCTGACGGCAGCGCTGTCCATCGCCCGGCAAGGTGCGCGGGTCGCGCTGGTCGGCGCGCTGTCCACCCAGCTTTCCGGCGGGTTCAGCGCGCCCGTCGAGATCGACACCGGGCACCTCATCCTGCGCGGCATCACCCTGCGCGGGATGCCGGCGAGCGACCATCTCGACTCGATCCCCACCGCGCTGCGCGCGTTCGGCGACGGCCTGCGCTCCGGGGCGGTCACGTTCCCGCACACGCGGTTCACGGGCATTGAACAGGCGCCGCGCGCGTTGATCGAACTACTCGGCGGGCGCCACTTCGGCAGCGTGCTCGTCGAACTGTGAACCCTGGGGAGCGACCATGCGAATCGGCGACGCGGCAGCGGCGGCGGGCCTCACCCCGCGCGCCCTGCGCTACTACGAGCACCGCGGCCTGGTGGCCCCGCGCCGGGCGGTGTCCGGGCACCGGGAGTACCGGACGGAGGACGTCCGCAGGCTGATCGCCGTGCGGGAACTGCTGGAGGCAGGCCTCACCATCGGCGACGTCGTGGCCTTCGCCCACGTCCTCGACCTGCGCTTCCCGCCGGACGGTGAGGCCGCTAAGAGCCCGCGAGACCATCTGGGCGGCTGCCCGGTCGCCGAGGTGGCCCAGCAGCGGCTCGCGGACCTCGACCGGCGGATCGAGCGGCTGACCGCCCTGCGCGCCCGCCTGGCCGACGCGCTGCGGCACCGCTTCGGCGAACTGCTCAGCGGCGACCAAGTGGCCTAGAAGCCGCCCGAGATGGGCAGGACAGCCCCGGTCACGAAGGACGCCTCCGGGCCGAGCAGCCAGACCACGCCGTTGGCGATTTCCTCCGGCTCACCCGCGCGGCCCAGCGGAATCCGGGAAGCGAGGCGCTGCGGCCGGTCGGGCATTCCGGCCGCGGCGTGCAGGTCGGAGTTGACCAGGCCGGGGGCGACGGTGTTGACGCGGATGCCGTCACCGGCCACCTCTTGGGCCAAGCCGAACGTCATGGTCTCCACCGCGGCTTTGCTGGCGGCGTAGTGCGCCCATTCGCCGGGGGAGCCGCGGTGCGCGGCGGTGCTGGAGATGGTGACAATCGCGCCGCCGGTGGCGGACATGCGGCGGACGGCTTCGCGGAGGCAGAGGAAGACGCCGGTGACGTTGACGTCCAAGACGCGGCGGACGGTGGCGGCGGACTGCTGGTCCAAGCGGCCGGGGGTGTCGCCGGTGATGCCCGCGTTGGCGACGAGAGCGGTAAGAGGGCCTAGAGCGTCGGCGCGGGTGAAGAGTTCCGCTACCTGGGCCTCGTCGGACACGTCTGCCTGGACGGCGATAGCGCGCCTTCCCTCGGCTTCCACGTCGCGGACAACGCTGTCCGCCGCTGAGGAGTCGTGGGCGTAGTTGACCACGACGTCGAAGCCCGCCCGCGCCGCTCGGCGGCACACCGCCGCGCCGATTCCCCTGCCGCCGCCGGTGACCACGAGAACGCTCATCACGCCACCTCACAAGATCGGTGGCCTCGCGCGCCTACGCACTGTGTCGATTGTTCAAGCTCGCTCATTCGGTGATGCTGGCACGCTCCAGCAGCGCCGCCGCCTCCAGGACCATCCACCCGGACAGCTGCACCGACAGGTCCCTTTCCGGCCGCTGGTCACGCATACCGCGCGGGGTCACCGCCTGCCGGGACCACTCGGGGCCGAACACCGGGCCGCTGCGGGCCACGCCCCGGTTGTGCCAGGCGGCGTCGGCCGAGGTGAGGACGAGCCGTCGGGCCAGGTCGCCTTCCGCGTGCGGCAGACGCAGGGCCGACTGCGCCAGGTAGCGCGCCAGGATGCCCGCGAAGAGCCCGCCGTCGCCGCCCTCTTGGCCGGGGAGCACGCCGTCGACCGCCAGGTAGTTGTCCACGGCGCGGATAGTGCGGGCCGCCCGGTGTGCCCAGACGCCGCCCGGGTCGTCTTCGGCGAGTTCGACACACGCGCCGAGGTAGACGCCCTGGCAGTAGGTGTAGACGATCGTCACCACTTCGCGGATAGCGCCGTCGGGGCGCACATAGAGGCCGTCCCAGAGCAGACCGGTCTCGTGGTCTACCAGGTACCTCTCCATCCACTCGGTCATCGACCGGGCGCGCTGCCGGTCGGCGCGGTCCAGGTGGGCGCGGGCCAAGAGGATCGCGGCAGGTCCGTTGGCCGGGACGTTCTTGAACGTGTCGCCGCGCCGCCACCAGATGCCGCCGCCGCCGTGGTCGGTCCACCCCGCGCGCAGTTGGGCGGTGATCTCGGCGAGCGGGCGGGCCACGTCCAGCGGCACCGCGCGGGCGGCGCGCAGCAGAGCCAGGCCCAGCCAGGCGATGTCGTCGTAGTAGTCGTTGGTCCACACCCCGAAGTTGCGCACCCGGATGCCGCGCACCAGCGCCAGAATCTGGCCCATCCGGACCCCGGTCGGCGCCCGGTCCTGCGCGTCGACCAGGCAGTCGAGCAGGTGGGCCTGCCACCAGTAGTTCCAACGCAGGTGCAGGTGGTCGCCCGGGGACGCGGGCCACCGGGCCATCCCGAGCCGGGTCGCGGGCAGCGCCCACACCCGGCGCAGGTGCCGGGCGTGGGTGGCCAACTCCGCGACACCCGCCCGGGCGCCCCACAGTGGCAGAGCCTGCTCCGCGCCCCGGGTCATAAGTCCATCGTGGGCACTGAATCGGTTCCGATGTCGGCGGACCGAGGGTGCAATCACCAGGACGTGCCACGCTGGGCCCCGTACCGGTGAATCTCGGGAGGGCGGGCCGATGCGGACCGAGCAGATCACGTGCCCACTGTGCGAGGCCACCTGCGGGCTTACCGTGACACTGGAAGGCGATCAGGTGCGGTCCGTGCGCGGCGACGACGCGGACGTCTTCTCCCGCGGCTACCTCTGCCCCAAGGGCGCCTCCATCGGGGCGCTGCACCACGACCCGGACCGGCTGCGCGCGCCGATGGTCAAGCGCGACGGCGAGTGGCACGCGGTCGGCTGGGACGAGGCGTTCGCGGTGATCGCGGCGCGGCTGCCGCCGATCATCGCCGAGCACGGCAAGGACGCCGTGGCCGTCTACGCGGGCAACCCGGCCGTGCACAACCTCTCGACCGCGCTCTACGGCCGCGCCCTCTACAAGGCGATCGGCACGAAGAACTTCTACTCGGCGAGCAGCGTCGACCAGATGCCCAAGCAGTTCGCCGCCGGGTACCTGTTCGGCGACCCGATGAGCGTCCCCGTCCCGGACATCGACCGCACCGACCACCTGCTGCTGCTCGGCGCGAACCCGATGGTGTCCAACGGGAGCCTGATGACCGCCCCGGACGCGCGCGGGCGGCTGCGCGCGATCCGCGCGCGCGGCGGCAAGGTCGTCGTGGTCGACCCCAAGCGCTCCCGCACCGCGGAGCAGGCCGACGAGCACCACGCCATCCGGCCGGGAACCGACGCGCTGCTGCTGTTCGCCCTCGTGCGCACCCTGTTCGACGAAGACCTGGTCACGCTGGGCCGCCTGGCCGCGCACGTGTCCGGGGTGGACGAGGTGCGCGCGCTCGCCGAGCCGTTCACCCCCGACGCGGTCGCGCCGATCACCGGCCTCGCCGCCGACGAGATCCGCCGCATGGCCCGCGAACTGGCCGCCGCGCCCGCGGCGGCGGTCTACGGCCGGATGGGCACGACCACCCAGGCGTTCGGCACGCTCGCGTCGTGGCTGGTCGAGGTCCTGAACACGCTTACCGGCAACCTGGACAGCCCCGGCGGCGCGATGTTCCCCCTCGCCGCCGCCGGGCAGGCGAACGTCCAGCCGGGACGGCGGCGCGGCTTCACCCACGGCCGCTGGCGCAGCCGGGTGCGCGGCCTGCCCGAGGTCATGGGCGAACTCCCGGTCGCCACCCTCGCCGACGAGATCGACACCCCCGGCGCGGGCCAGGTGCGGGCGCTGATCACCGTCAGCGGCAACCCCTGTCTGTCCACACCGAACGCGGGCAGGCTTGCCGAAGCCCTGCCGCGCCTGGACTTCATGGTCTCCCTCGACATCTACCTCAACGAGACCAGCAGGCACGCCGACGTCATCCTTCCCGGCCCGAGCCTCCTGCAACGCGCCCACTACGACGTGGCCCTCTACCAGTTCGGCGTCCGCAACGTCGCCAACTGGACCCCACCCGCGCTGACCTCGACCCTTCCGCAGGAATGGGAGACCCTGCTGCGCCTGACCGGGATCATCGCGGGCACGAACGACATCGCCGCGCTGGACGCCTTCGTCGCAGCCGAGTACGCCCGCCGCGTCGGGGTCGAGGTCCCCGACGGCCGCACCGGCCCCGCCCGCCTGATCGACATCCTGCTGCGCGGTGGCCCGTACGACCTCACCCTGGCCGACCTGGAAGCCGCCCCGCACGGCATCGACCTCGGCCCGCTGTGCCCCCGCGTCCCCGACGTGCTGGCCACCCCCAGCGCCCTGGTCGAACTCGCGCCCCCGGCCATCACCGCCGACGTCCCCCGCCTGGCCGCCGAACTGGCGCACCCGCCCAACGACCAGATGGTGCTGATCGGCCGCAGGCAACTCGGGTCGAACAACTCCTGGATGCACAACATCGCGCCCCTGGTCCGCGGGCAGAACCGCTGCACAGCGCAACTGCACCCCACCGACGCCACCCGCCTCGGCCTCACCGACGGCGCGCGGGCCGTGGTCACCTCCCGCGCGGGCAAGGTCGAGGTCCCGGTCGAGATCACCGACACCATCCGCCCCGGCGTCGTCAGCATCCCGCACGGCTGGGGCCACGGCCAGGACGGCACCCGCGCTGCGGTCGCGGCCGCGCACCCGGGCGTCAACTCCAACGTGCTCACCGACGAACTGCTAGTGGACGCCCTGTCCGGCACCGCCGTCCTGAACGGAATCCCCGTGGAGATCACCCCCGCCTGACCGGAACCGTCCTGCCCGGAATCAGGGTCACCAGGCGGTGGTGAGGTCGGCGTGGTCGCGGACCCAGGCGTGCATGACGATGCCCGCGGCGACACCGGCGTTGATGGAGCGGGTGGAGCCGAACTGGGCGATGGAGACCAGCAGGTCGGCGCCCTTGCGGGCCTCCTCGGTGAGGCCGGGGCCTTCCTGGCCGAACAGCAGCAGGCAGCGGCGGGGGAGGCGGGTCGTCTCGACGGGGGTGGCGCCGGGGGTGTTGTCGACGCCGACGACGGTCAGGTTCTCCCTGGTGGCGTAGGCCAGGAGCGAGTCGACGGTCGGGTGATGGTCGACGTGCTGGTAGCGGTCGGTGACCATGGCGCCGCGGCGGTTCCAGCGTTTGCGGCCGACGATGTGGACCGCGCGGGCGGCGAAGGCGTTGGCGGTGCGCACGACCGTGCCGATGTTGTGGTCGTGCTGGAAGTTCTCGATCGCCACGTGGAAGTCGTGGCGGCGGGTGTCCAGGTCCGCGATGACGGCGTCGCGGCGCCAGTAGCGGTAGGCGTCCACCACGTTGCGGCGGTCGCCCTCGGCGAGCAGCTCCGGGTCGTAGCGGGGGTCGGCGGGCCACTCGCCGGGCCACGGTCCGACGCCCACCGGCTCGCCGAAGACCCATTCGGTGGGGCCAGGGTCGTCGTCGGTCACTGCGCGGGAACCATCACATCCATGAGTCTTTTGCGCCACAGCAGGTACGCGCCCACATAGGACACGATCAGCAGCGCCAGCGCGAACAAAGCCACCACGTGAATGTAGCCCTCCGGGAACAGGACCCCGATGATGTAGTGCTCGTTGAACCCGCCGGGCAGGTCGCCGAGGCCTTGCTGGTGGCGGAAGTGGTTCTCCAGCGTCGTCAGCGGGCACGGCACCGACGTCACGTTGACCACCACGCCCCACGCGGCGAAGAACACGTGCACGAACACGGTCTTCGGCCACTTCCACGCCAGGAACCCGCCCAAGCCGATGTATAACAGCGCCACGAAGTGCACGATCGTGGTCGCCGTGGCGAGAACTGCTGCCATGCGGCACCTCCCCCAACCACCGACGAACGGCGAGCAAAACCCACGTTACTCGTCAGTGGGGGGAAGGGAGCGGGATTAACGCAGGTCAGTCCCGGTCGACCAGTCCCAGGTCAGCCAGACCCAGGAGCGACCGGTAGGGCAGACCGCGCGCCTCGATGGCCTCACGGGCCCCGGTGTCGCGGTCGACGACAGTGGCCACGCCGATCACCGTCGCGCCCGCCTCGGTCAGCGCGTCGACGGCGGTGAGCACGCTGCCACCGGTCGTGGAGGTGTCCTCGACGGCCAGCACGCGCTGCCCGGCGACCTCGATCCCCTCGACACGCCGCTGCAGGCCGTGCGCCTTGGCGTCCTTGCGGACGACGAACGCGTCGAGGACCTCGCCAACGGCCGACGCCGCGTGCATCATCGCCAGCGCCACCGGGTCGGCGCCGAGGGTGAGACCACCGGCGGCCACGTAGTCCCAGTCGGCGGTGAGCTGGCGCAGCAGCCGCCCGATGAGCGGCGCGGCCGCGTGGTGCAGGGTGGCGCGGCGGAGGTCGACGTAGTAGTCGGCCTCCTTGCCGGAAGCCAGGGTGACCCGGCCGTGCACCACGGCCAGTTCGGTCACCAGGCGGGCCAGTTCGCCCTTGGCCGAGACGTCGACGATCGGAACTGTTCGCACAGGTGGGAAGCCTCTCATGCGCCGTGGATCAGCCGAAGCCCCGGCTGTCCTGCTTGAGCGCGGTGTCCACGGTAAGGGCGGACGCCACGACCATGCTGAGCAGCGGGTTCTGCAGCGGACGGTGGATCTGCAGCACGTAGTTGTCGGCCGTGGTGAACATCGTCTTCGCGAAGCCCTCCCACGTCTTGGTGATCCGCGCGACCTCGCCGCCGGTGTGGTCGAGCACCGCGAAGTTCCACGCGCGCCAGTTCTCCGCCTGGATGCCGCCGACCTGCTGGCCGTTGACCATGAACGAGAACCGGATCTTGCCGAACACGTTGTCCTGCACGATCTCGCCCGCCTGCTGCCCGTTGGGCCACTCCACGATCATGCGCGACTTCACGAACTTCGCCGGGCGGGTCAGCCGCAGCACCGGCTGGTGGTTCGCGTCCCGCACCTCGAACTTGTGCGTGAAGAACTGGTCGTAGCTGCCGAGGAACCGGACGGCCTTCTTCAGCGCGCTCTGCCCGACCTGCGCCACCGACCCGACCTGGCGGCCGTGCTGGTCGAACACCGAGTACTCGCTGGCCATCTCGATCAGCTTCACTTTTTGGTTCACCACCAGCACCGGCTCGGTGAACAGCGTCCCGCCGCCCTGACCGACCTGGCCGACCCCCGCCTGCCGCTGCTGCTCCCGAATCCGCGCCGGATCGGGAGCGCTGTCCAGCGACACCTCCCACGCGCTCGCGTCACTGCGCGGCTGGGCCTGGGCCTGCTGGGTCTGGCTGGTCCACTGGCGGCCGTCCCACCAGCGCAGAGTGGGGGAGCCGGGGTTCTCTGGGTACCACCCGGGCTGGGGGTTCGTCATGCCCGGGAGCCTATCCCCGGTTGCGACCGCCGGACGCCCGCTTCTCCAGTATCCGCAGGAGACCGCGCGGCAGGATCTTCGTCACGCTCACCAACGCCTTGTACTGCGGCCCGGGTATCGACCGCGACCGCCCGTGCACCAAGTCGTCAAGCGCGTCGCCGACCACCCGGTCAGCGTCCAACCACAGAAAGTCGGGCAGCGCGGACATGTCGTCGCCCGCCCGCTCGTGGAACTCGGTGTGCGTGAAACCAGGGCACAGCGCGACGATCCGCACACCGGTGCCCTTGAGGTTGGCCGCCAGTCCTTCCGAGAGCGCGGTGACATAGGCCTTCGTGGCCGAATAAGACGGGCCGCTGGCGGGGAAGAACCCGGCGACACTGGACACATTGATCACACCGCCGTGCTTGCGTGCCAACATGCCCGGCAGGACCGCCCTGGTCAGCCGCAAGACGGTGGTGACATTGACGTCCAGTTGCGACTGGAGCCAGTCCAGATCGGCCTCGGCGAAAGCGCCCCGGGTGCCGAACCCCGCGTTGTTGACCAGCAGGTCGATGGGCCTGTCCTCGTCGGACAGCCGCGCCTCCACCCGCTTGCGGGCGCGGGTGGTGGACAGGTCGGCGGTCATCGTCTGCACCTGGACGCCATGGGCGGCGGTCAGCTCGCCTGCGACCTCTTTGAGCCGCTCGGTGGTGCGGGCTACCAGGACGAGATCGTAACCGTCCGCGGCGAGCCTGCGGGCGAAAGCGGCGCCGATGCCTGCGGTGGCACCGGTGATGAGGGCAGTGGACATGCGGCCAAACTACTAATTAGTAGCTTTTTCGGGAACTGCCCTGCGGAAGATCACGAGGTCGGGTGGCTCTAGGGTGCCTGCCCTTGCGTGGCCTGCCGGGCCTTCGTGGGGTTGCTCGATGGTGTGGAGTGCCGGTTGCCGGGGTGCTGCTCCGCCCAAACCGCTTCTTTCCGCCGCCCCGCACCCCACACAACAAACCCCACCCACCCTGGGGGCCGTGCCCTGCTCCAGTCTATCGCCGCAGGTCAGGGCGGGGAAGATCAAGCGGCCGGGCTGTGGATAACTCGCGATCTTGAAGGCTCGCGGGTTCGTGATCCTGGGTGGTGGGGATGGTGCGGGGGTCAGGCGTCTTTAGGGCTGGGGCGTAGTTCGTGTTCGCCCGCTGGGTCCAGTTCGGCGTCGAAGGGGTCTACCACGTCGGCTATTTCGCCGATGCCGCGTAGGAGGCGCTCCAGGCGGGAGGGGCTGGAGTTGGGGGCCGCCGCCGCCAGGACCCAGCCGTTCTCGATCCAGGCCACGGCGATGTCTTGGCCGATTTCCTCGGTCGCGTCCACCAGGTCTGGGGTTATCAGGGTGCGGGCCGCGGAGATGTCCGAGACGAAGGCGTAGCGCTGGCCGACTGGGCCGAGGAGTTCGGGCATGTGCTCGCGTTGGAAGGGGGTGCTGGGGACCCAGAGTTCCACCACCACCGGGTGTGACCTGCGGCACTGGACCGCGGCGATGACCGTGTTGACCCTGCCGCCCGCCTCCAGGTCGAACACGTACACCTTGCGCCTGCCGTCCGCGGTGAAGGTGGAGCCGGTGACCACGTCCTTGGCGACGCCGTCGCCGTAGTAGGCGATGGCGCCGCCGGACCACTCGCGGGGCAGGACGTGGTCCACCTCGGCGAACTGCCAGCCGCGCAGCGCCGCCCAGCGGCGGCGCTCGCGGTTGCGCGAGGTGAGCCGCGCGCGATCGCGCAGCAGAAAGGCGCCGCCCGCGACGAACGCGACGACCGCGATGACGAACCAGACCCACGCGGGAATGCCCACGGCGAGAAGCGTAGTCGTCATCGCGTCTTGTTCAAGATCACGGGCTAGCCGGTTGTCGTCTTACCCGCCCTGGGCTGGGCGGAACCGGCGACACGCGGGGAGGTCACACCGCTCGGGTCACCACCAAACCGGAGTTGTCGGCGACGACGTCCACTCCGACCGGGTCGCCGTCGCGGATGTCGCCGGAGAGCAGTGCCTTGGCCAGTTGGTCGCCGATCGCGGAGGACACCAGCCTGCGCAGCGGTCGGGCGCCGTAGACCGGGTCGAAGCCGTTGAGGGCCAGCCAGTCGCGGGCAGCCGGGGTCACCGACAGGGTGAGCCTGCGCTGGGCGAGCCTGCGGCCCAGCCGGGCGACCTGGATGTCCACGATCGCGGTCAGCTCCTCGGTGGCAAGGGCGTGGAACACCACCACGTCGTCGAGCCGGTTGAGGAACTCCGGCTTGAAGTGCCGCTGCACGACCGCCATGACCGCGTCGTGGCGGCCCCGGTCGTCCAGGCTGGGGTCGGTGATGAGCTGGGAGCCCAGGTTCGAGGTGAGCACCAGGATCGTGTTGCGGAAGTCGACCGTGCGGCCCTGGCCGTCGGTCAGCCTGCCGTCGTCGAGGACCTGGAGCAGCACGTCGAACACGTCCGGGTGGGCCTTCTCCACCTCGTCCAGCAGGACCACGCTGTACGGGCGCCTGCGCACCGACTCGGTGAGCTGGCCGCCCTGGTCGTAGCCGACGTAGCCGGGCGGGGCGCCGACCAGGCGGGCCACCGAGTGCTTCTCGGAGTACTCGCTCATGTCGATGCGGATCATGGCGCGCTCGTCGTCGAACAAGAACTCGGCGAGAGCCTTGGCCAGCTCGGTCTTACCGACGCCCGTTGGTCCGAGGAACAGGAACGACCCCGTGGGTCGGTCCGGGTCGGCCACCCCGGCGCGGGCGCGGCGGACCGCGTCCGACACGACCCGCACGGCCTCGCTCTGGCCGACGACGCGGGAAGCCAGCGCCTCCTCCATGCGCAGCAGCTTGTGCGTCTCGCCTTCGAGCATCCGGCCCGCGGGGATGCCGGTCCACGCGGAGACGACCTCGGCGACGTCGTCGGGGCCGACTTCCTCCTTGAGCATCACGGCCTCGCCCGCGGGCACGGTCGTGGCCGCGGTCGCGGCTTCCAGCTCCTTCTCCAGCGCGGGGATGCGGCCGTAGCGCAGCTCGGCGGCGCGGCCGAGGTCGCCGTCGCGCTCGGCGCGCTCGGACTCGCCGCGCAGCGACTCCAGCTGCTCCTTGAGCTCGCGGACCCGGTCGATGGAGCCCTTCTCGTTCTGCCAGCGCGCGGTGAGCCCGGACAGGGTCTCGCGCTTCTCGGCCAGCTCGGCGCGCAGCGCGGCCAGCCGCTCCTTGGACGCGGCGTCGTCCTCCTTGGCCAGCGCCATCTCCTCGATCTCCAGCCGCCGCACCGCGCGCTCGACCTCGTCGATCTCCACCGGCCGCGAGTCGATCTCCATGCGCAGCCGGGACGCGGCCTCGTCCACCAGGTCGATGGCCTTGTCCGGCAGGAACCGGGCGGTGATGTAGCGGTCGGACAGGGTGGCCGCGGCGACCAGGGCGGTGTCGGTGATGCGGACACCGTGGTGCACCTCGTAGCGCTCCTTGAGGCCGCGCAGGATGCCGATGGTGTCCTCGACCGACGGCTCGCCGACGAGGACCTGCTGGAACCTCCGCTCCAGCGCCGGGTCCTTCTCGATGTGCTCGCGGTACTCGTCCAGGGTGGTCGCGCCGACCATCCGCAGCTCGCCGCGGGCGAGCATCGGCTTGATCATGTTGCCCGCGTCCATGGCCCCTTCGCCGGTGGCGCCCGCGCCGACGATGGTGTGCAGCTCGTCGATGAAGGTGATGACCTGGCCCGCGGACTCGGTGATCTCCTTGAGCACGGCCTTGAGCCGTTCCTCGAACTCGCCGCGGAACTTCGCGCCCGCGACCATCGAGCCCAGGTCGAGGCCGACGACGCGCTTGCCGCGCAGCGACTCCGGCACGTCGCCCGCGACGATCCGCTGCGCGAGGCCCTCCACGATCGCGGTCTTGCCGACACCGGGCTCGCCGATCAGGACCGGGTTGTTCTTGGTGCGCCGGGACAGCACCTGCACGACCCGGCGGATCTCGGCGTCACGGCCGATGACCGGGTCCAGCTCGCCCTTGCGGGCGCGCTCGGTCAGGTCTAGGCCGTACTTCTCCAGCGCCTGGTAGGTGCCCTCCGGGTCGGGGGTGGACACCCGGGCGGACCCGCGCACCTTGGTGAACGCCTCGCGCAGCGCGTCCGGCGTCGCGCCGAGCCGCTTGAGCACGTCGACGACGTCGCCGCCCTCGGCAGCCAGGCCGACGAGCAGGTGCTCGGTGGAGACGTACTCGTCGCCCATCTCGGTCGCGAGCTTCTGCGCGTGCGTGATCGACCGCAGCGCGGCCTGCGACAGCTGCGGCGAGGACACCGTGGCCCCGGTCGCCGACGGCAGGGCGCGGGCGAGCGGTTCGAGCTCCTTGCGGGCGAGGGCGGGGTCGGCGCCGACCGCGGTCAGCAGCGGCGCGGTGAGCCCGTCGGTCTGCGCCAGCAGCGCGCCGAGCAGGTGCACCGGCCGGATGTCGGGGTTGCCCGCGGTGGACGCGGCCTGCGCCGCCGCGGAAATCGCCTGCTGGGTCTTGGTCGTGGGGTTGAAGGCGTCCATCTCCACCTCGGTCTCGCGTCGGTCGCTCGGGCATTCACCCACTCAACGTCTGAAAAGTTGAGTCTGTTCCGCTCAACCCCAGTATCCCGCACCCTCCCGACCCGGCAGGTGAACATCAGGAATCCGACCGCGCCCCGTCGGCGAGCCGGTGATTCCTCCCCAGGTCACCCACATGTCGCAACGGGCTTGTCCACAGAGGTTATCTACTTATCCACAATCCCCAGGAATCCATCCACAGGGCAGTGGACAGACCTGTCCACAGGCCCCGCGCGCCCCGCCCGCACGCGGCTGTGTGGGTGGTCGCGGGACCGGCGACGGTCACAGATCGCTGTTGAGCTTGCCGAGCAGCCGGGAGAACTCTTGGATATCCGCGGTTGACCAGTCGGTGACGCGCGCCCGCAACTGCCGCCGCCGGTCGGCGCGCACCTCGGCGAGCCGGGCCGATCCGGTCTCGGTGAGCTGCACCAGCCGCGCCCGCCCGTCGGAGGGGTCGGCGACCCGCTCCACCAGGTCCAGCTCCTCCAGCCGGGCGATCTGCCTGCTGACCGTCGACTTGTCCAGGCCGGTCCGCTCCACGACGTCCGCCGCGCGGACCGGGCCGATGTCGCTGAGGTGCAGCAAGAGCGCGTAAGAGGCGCCGTCCAACCCGGGGTGCACCTTCGCCGCGAGTGAGAGCGAGACGCTGCGCGCCCGGCCGAACAGCTTCGACAGCTCCCGTTCCAGGTTTTGCGCCGCCGTCTCGCGGTCGTCCGCCGGTCCCTCGGCCACGTGCTTCCCTTCGTCAGCCCCCGTTGATCAGCCCCCGTTGGTCGCGGAACGCTAAACCGGACAAGCCCGACACCGGGAGCCGGGGCTCATCCCGCCGGGACCGACTTCGCGCCGAAGTAGTCGCCGCCCTTGCCCCGGGCGTCGTCGGTGCCCCACGGCCGCGATCGGCCGACCGGCTGCATCCGGGGGATGTGCTTGCGGCAGTGGATGTAGGCCTCCCGGACCTCGACCAGCACCCAGCGCTCCGGGGTACGGCCCTTCTCCATCTCGACGGGCAGGCCCGGGTGGTCGGCGCGCAGGTCGGCGTCGGCCATGACGGTGGCACGGCCGTTGACGTGCAGGCCGATCACGTCCCGGGTGAAGTCGACCATGAGGATGCCCACGTTCGGGTTCTCGCTGATGTTGCCGAGGCTGGCCAGCACCCCGTTGCCGCGGTACTCAGGGTAGGCGACGCGGCGCTTGTCGAGGACGTGGATGAACCCGGGCGGGCCGGCGCGCAGCGACGAGTCGCACTCGCCCGCGGCGTCCGCGGTGGCGATGAAGGCCAACTCCATCCGGCCGACGAACTCGACCATCCGCTCGGTCAGGTGGTCGAGCACCTGGTCCTGGTAGAACCGGCGGGCGCGCTCGGCGGTGCCGTAGGCGGCCTGCAGCCGGTGCTCACCGGCCGAGCCGGGAAGAGCGGGCCCGACCGGGTGCGGCGGGGCGGGCGACTCTCTCGGCCCGGCGACCGGCGCGACGGCGGGCGGGGACTCTGCGAACTCCAGCGTCAGCAGGTCGGCCTGGGCGGTTCCGGTCGGGGGAAGCAGGTCGGGGGACACGCCGGACACCGTTGCACGACTGTTGCGTTACCGCGAAGTCACCAGCGGGTTCCGCCCCTCCCGGGGGACCTTGTAACACATGGGGTCACCATCTCCAACACGAAGGTGTGGTTAGGGCGGCCAGCGGATCGGATTCCCTGGGATTCCGTCTACTGTCCACTCCGTCGGGGGATGGATGCACAGGTACCGTGGTGTCAGCCTGGTGCGGCGCCCGGAAGCAGCCCGAACGGCACTGGTAAGGCACTGGAAAGGCGGAGTCAAACCCCGAACCATGACAGCGAACGCAGTTGTGAGCCCGATCCCGACCTCGAAGCCCCGAACCGAGTCGCCCACTGCCGTGAACACGATGGTGCGCCTGGTCCGGGAGAGCTTCGCCGTCGTGGAGCCGCACGCCGAGCAGGTGGCGCAGTTCTTCTACGCCATGCTGTTCAGCATCGCGCCCTCCGCGCGCGACATGTTCCCGGCGAACATGCAGGTCCAGCGGTCGCGGCTGCTGCGGGCCCTGGTGCATGTGGTGCAGATGGTCGACCGCCCGGACGACCTGGTCCCGTTCCTGCGCCAGCTCGGCCGCGACCACCGCAAGTTCGGCGTGGTCAGCGCGCACTACGAGGCGGTCGGCATGGCCCTCATCGCCGCCGTCAAACGCCACGCGGGCGGCATGTGGAACGACGAGACCGAACGAGCCTGGGCCGAGGCGTACACCATCATGGCCCGCGCCATGCTCGACGCAGCGGCGGCCGACGACGGCCCCGCCTGGTGGCCCGCGCAGGTGGTCGACCACGAGCGCATCGGCTGGGACCTGGCCGTGGTCCGCGTCCGCCCGGATTTCCCGGTGCCCTACGTGCCCGGCCAGTACCTCAGCGTCGAAGTCCCCCAGCGCCCCCGCCTGTGGCGCTACCTCACCCCCGCCAACGCCCCCCGCGACGACGGCGTCATCGAGTTCCACATCCGCGGCGTAGACCAGGGCTGGGTAAGCCGCTCCGTGGTCGCCCACACCAAACCAGGCGACGTCTGGCGCCTGGGCCCCCCCATGGGCCGCATCACCGTAGACCGCGAGGCAGACCGCGACATCCTGATGATCGCGGGCGGCACCGGCATCGCCCCCATGCGCGCCATCATCGACCACCTGGCCCAATGGGGCGAAAACCCGCACGTCCACCTCTTCACCGGCGGCCGAGTCCGCGAAGACCTCTACGACCTGACCCACCTCCAAAACGTGGCGGTCACCAACCCCTGGCTCACGGTCGTACCGGTCCTGGAAAACGAGCCGGACGCCCCCGGCTTCGAACACGGCACCCTCGCAGACGTAGTGACCCGCTACGGCGCCTGGGAAGACAGACACGTGCTGGTGTCCGGCTCCCCAGCCATGATCCGGTCGACGGTGTCCAGAATGCTGGTCGCGGGCACCCCCCTGGACCACATCACCTACGACCCCTTCACCCTCGACTGACCTACCGTGCACCTAGCCGACGCGCTGTCACGCAACCCAGTGCTGATGGCAGTCCTGGACCGCGCCCCAGCCCTGGCGGCCCCCAACTGGTACCTCGCGGCCGGTTGCGTAGTGCAGACGGTGTGGAACGTAGTCACCGGCCAGCCGCCAACAGCCGGAATCAAGGACTACGACCTGATGTACTTCGACGGCACAGACCTGTCCTGGGAGGCAGAGGACAAGGTCATCCAACGGGCAACAGCCGTTTTCACCGGCATCCCAGCCAAAGTCGAAGTCCGAACCCGGCCGCGTGCGCCTCACCCTCACCCTGCTCCACGACACCGACACCCTCCGCGTCGACATCCTGAACGACTAGCGCAGAACGGTCAGCGGCGCTTCTGCGGCCGCCAGACGACCAGGGCGGTTTCCTGGCGGACCGGCACCAGTTCGTGCCGGTAGGACTTGTGGATGGCCGCCGCCGCCTGTTCGGCCGCGGCGTAGGCCGATGCCAGTTCCTCGGTCAGCTCCGCGACGCGGGTGCGCAGGGCGTCGACCTCGTTCTCCAGTTCGATGATGCGCTTGATGCCCGCCAGGTTGACCCCGGCCTCCTGGGAGAGCCGTTGCACCTCGCGCAGCAGGGCGATGTCGCGCATCGAGTAGCGGCGGCCGCCGCCGGGGGTGCGGCCGGGGGAGACCAGGCCGAGCCGGTCGTAGCCGCGCAGCGTCTGGGCGTGCAAACCGGAGAGCTGGGCGGCCACGGAGATCACGAAGACCGGGGTGTCCTCGTCGGCTCCCGGCGGAAACGGGTTCATGACGACTGCCTCGCCTTCTGCACCAGAGCGGTCAGTTCCGGCCTCGGGTCGTGCTCGGCGATCTCCGCGTACGACTTGAGGGCCGACTTCGCCTCCTCCGACAGTGTGCCCGGAACCGCCACCTGGAGGGTGACCAGCAGGTGGCCGACCTGCCCGTCGCGTTTGGCCACGCCCTTGCCGCGGACCCGGAAGACCCGGCCGGACGCGGTGCCAGCGGGGACCTGGAGGCTGACGACGCCGTCCAGGGTGGGCACGGTCAGGGTGGTGCCCAGCGCGAGTTCGCTGAAGGTGACCGGCACCTTCAGCGTCAGGTCGTTGCCGCTGCGGCCGAACACCGGGTGCGGGGCGACGTGCACGCGCACGTACAGGTCGCCAGCGCTCGCGCCCTGCCTGCCCGGTTCGCCCTGGCCAGGGATGCGGATGCGCTGGTCGTTCTCGACGCCCGCGGGGATGCGGACGGTGAGGGTGCGGGTCTTGGTGTTGACGCCTTCGCCGCCGCAGTCCTGGCACGGGTCGTCGATGATGCGGCCGGTGCCCCGGCAGTCGCGGCACGGCTCGCTGAAGGCGAACGCGCCCTGGCTGCGGCTGACCAGGCCGACGCCGCCGCAGGTGGCGCAGGTCCTCGGGGTGCTGCCGGGCCGGGCGCCGGAGCCGTGGCAGGTGTCGCAGGTGGCCGGGCTGGACAGCCGCAGGGGCACGGTGGCCCCCTTGACCGCCTCGACGAAGTCGATGCTGACCTCGGTCTCGACGTCCGCGCCGCGCCGCGGGCGGGGGGTTTGGCCCGCCCCGCCGCCGCGGGCGCGGTTGAACAGGTTGCCGAACAGGTCGCCGAGGCCGCCGCCCTGGTTGAAGCCGCCTGCCTGGCCGCCGAACATGTCGCCGAAGTCGAAGCCGCCGTTGCCGCCGCCGCCGAAACCGCCGGGGCGGAAGCCGCCGGAGCCGAACATGCTGCGGGCCTCGTCGTACTGCTTGCGCTTGTCCGGGTCGCCGATCACCCCGTACGCCTCGGACACCGATTTGAACCGGGCCTCGGCGGTGGCGTCACCGGGGTTGGCGTCCGGGTGCAGCTCGCGGGCGAGCTTGCGGTACGCCTTCTTGATCTCCGCGTCCGAGGCGTCGGAGGAGACGCCCAGCTCGCGATAGAAGTCCTTGTCGATCCAGTCCCTGGCACTCACCGGACGTCCCCTCCTCTCGCCTTATTCCTGGTCTTGCGCCGCGGCGGGCGGCGGCCCGGCCTCGGCGTCGGTGACCGCGACGAGCGCGGCCCGCACGACGCGGTCACCGAACCGGTAGCCCCGGCGCAGCACGCCGGTGACCGTCGGCCCGTCCACCTCGGTGGAGGTGTTGTGCTGCACGGCCTCGTGCACCGACGGGTCGAACGGCTCGCCCTCGTGGCCGAACGGTTCGAGGCCCGTCTTCTGCAGTGTCGCGGTCAGCTTCTCGGCGACGGCCTTGAACGCGCCGGTGAGGTCGCCGTGCGCCTCGGCCCGCTCCAGGTCGTCGAGCACCGAGAGCAGGTCCGTCACGATCTGCGCCTTCGCCGTGGTGGCGACGACCTCGCGGTCGCGGTCGACCCGCTTGCGGTAGTTGGCGTACTCGGCCTGCAGGCGCTGCAGGTCGGCGGTGCGCTCGTCAAGCTGGGCCTGGATGGCGGCAGACAGGTCGACCACCGGTTCCCCGGCGGGCTCGTCTGCCGCGTGCCTGCCCGCGGGCTCGGCTTGCCCGGCCGCCCCGGCCGCCCCAGCCGCCCCAGCCGTCCCGTCGCCACCCGGCCGGACTTCCCCGGTCTCCGGGTCGATCCGGCGCCGATCGCGCACCACGACCTGAGGCTCCTCGCCGGAGTTCTCGCCGTTGTGCTGATCAGTCACTGTGCCACCTCGCTGACACTCGTCGGTCGCAAGCCTGAACTCGCCCGGCCGCTCAACGCTTGGCGTCCTTGTCCTCGTCCACGATCTCGGCGTCCACCACGTCCTCGGCGCCGCCTGCCTTGCCATCCGACGACGCGGAACCCGCGCCGTCGCCCGACGCGGCCGCGCCGGTGTCGGCGTAGAGGGCGGCGCCCATGGTCTGCGACTCGGTGGCCAGCTTCTCCATCGCGGCCTTGATGGCCGCGATGTCGGTGCCCTTGAGCGCCTCGTTCGCCTCAGCGATCGCGGAGTTGACCTTCTCCTTGGCCTCGGCCGGGATCTTCTCGTCGTTGTCCTTGACGAACTTCTCCGTCTGGTAGACGAGCGTCTCGGCCTGGTTGCGGACCTCGGCCTCTTCGCGCCGCTTCTTGTCCTCCTCCGCGTGCGCCTCGGCGTCGCGGACCATCCGGTCGATGTCCTCCTTGGGCAGCGCGGAGCCGCCGGTGATGGTCATCGACTGCTCCTTGCCGGTGCCGAGGTCCTTCGCGTTGACGTGCACGATGCCGTTCGCGTCGATGTCGAAGGTGACCTCGATCTGCGGCACGCCCCGGGGGGCGGGCGGCAGGCCGGTGAGGTCGAACGTGCCGAGCTTCTTGTTGTCGGCGGCGAAGTCGCGCTCACCCTGGAACACCTGGATGCCCACGGTGGTCTGGTTGTCGTCGGCGGTGGAGAAGATCTCCGAGCGCTTGGTCGGGATGGTGGTGTTGCGCTCGATGAGCTTGGTGAACACCCCGCCCTTGGTCTCGATGCCCAGCGACAGCGGGGTCACGTCGAGCAGCAGGACGTCCTTGACCTCGCCCTTGAGCACACCGGCCTGCAGGGCAGCGCCGACCGCGACGACCTCGTCGGGGTTGACGCCCTTGTTGGCCTCGCGGCCGCCGGTCAGCTCCTTGACGAGTTCGGCGACGGCGGGCATCCGGGTGGAGCCGCCGACCAGCACCACGTGGTCGATCTCGCCGACGGACACGCCCGCGTCCTTGACCACGTTGTTGAACGGGGCCCGGGTGCGGTCGAGCAGGTCGGCGGTGATCCGCTGGAACTCCGCGCGGGAGAGGTTCTCGTCGAGGAACAGCGGGTTCTTGTCCGCGTCGACGGTGATGTAGGGCAGGTTGATGTTCGCGCTGTTCGAGCTGGACAGCTCGATCTTCGCCTTCTCGGCCGCCTCACGGATGCGCTGCAGCGCCATCTTGTCCTTGGTGAGGTCGATGCCGTTGGACGCCTTGAACTTCTCGACCAGCCAGTCCACGATGCGCTGGTCCCAGTCGTCGCCGCCGAGGTGGTTGTCACCGCTGGTCGCGCGGACCTCCACGACGCCGTCGCCGATCTCCAGCAGCGAGACGTCGAAGGTGCCGCCGCCGAGGTCGAAGACCAGGATGGTCTGCTCCTTGGCGCCCTTGTCCAGGCCGTAGGCCAGCGCCGCCGCGGTCGGCTCGTTCACGATCCGCAGCACGTTGAGGCCCGCGATCTGCCCGGCCTCCTTGGTGGCCTGCCGCTGCGCGTCCTCGAAGTACGCCGGGACGGTGATCACCGCGTCGGTGATCGTCTCGCCCAGGTACGCCTCGGCGTCGCGCTTGAGCTTCATCAGCACCCGGGCGCTGATCTCCTGCGCGGTGTAGGCCTTGCCGTCGATCTCGGTCTTCCAGTCGGTGCCGATGTGCCGCTTGACCGACCGGACCGTGCGATCCACGTTCGTGACAGCCTGGTTCTTCGCGGGCTGCCCGACCAGCACCTCGCCGTTCTTGGCGAACGCCACGATGGACGGGGTCGTCCGCGAGCCCTCCGAGTTGGCGATAACCGTCGGTTCACCGCCTTCGAGGACGGCGACGACGGAGTTGGTCGTCCCCAGGTCGATGCCGACCGCTCGCGCCATTTCTTCCTCCTGCTGTTAGCTGTGCTGTCGTTGATCGTGCGCCTGACTAAGTTGAGCGTACCGGACTCAGTTCCGAGACTTGAGTCGCGCCCGCTCAACCTTCCTGCACCCTCAACGCGCGTCCCCCGGCCGGTGTTCCCGGCCGCCGCCCGCTCAGCCGAACGCGACCGTGACGTCGCCGCTGTCCGCGGTCACGTCGATGCGGTGGGGCGCGGCCGGGTCGTGGCCGACGGTGTTGGCGACCTCGCCGCTGTCCGCGGTCGCGGACACCTGGTAGCCGCCTCGCGGGACGCTGACCTCGACCGAGCCGCTGCCCGCGCGGGCACGGACGTCGCCTGCCTCGGCCAGGCGGACGGCGATGTCGCCGGACGATGTGGCCACGTCGACCTTGCCGCGCGCCCCCTGCGCCTCGACGCGGCCGGAGTCCACGTTCGCGGTGAGGCCGCCGCGAACGTCGCGGGTGAGCACGTCGCCGGAGTCCGCCTCGATCGTGGCGCGCTCGCCGACGTCGGTCAGTTCCACCGTTCCGGAGTTCGCCACGAGGTTGACCGCCCCCGACACCCGGCGCACCCGCACGTCCCCCGACGACGAGCGCAGGTTCACCGAGGACACCCCCTCGATGTCGACCGAGCCGGAGTCGACGTCGCCGGACACCGCCACACCCTCCGGAACAACCACGTCGTAGTCGACCCAGCAGTCGCGGATCGGGCAGCCCTCCAGGACCAGCACGTCCCCCTCGACGCGGTGCGTCGCGCCGGGCTTGGCCTCGGCGTGCGACACCTGCCGGTGCACCGTCGTCGTGGTCCCCGTTCGCAGCCGCACCGCCCCGCTGGCGCTGGCGAGCCGCACGCTGCGCACGGTCTGCCCGACTACCGCGTCGTCGGAGTACCCCCGGACGGCGGTCCCGCAGGCCCCCACCGTCGCGGCGATGGCCACCGCCCCCGCGACGGCCATTCCCAGCACGACTCTCCGCTGCGCCATTCTCCGTTGCGCCATTCCACACCCCTCGTCCGTGAACCGCTTCGCCCAGACGCTAGGGCGGCGGCGCCCGCCGGGGATCAGGGACGCCCCGGACCCGCCCCCTGAGGCCGCCCCTGACGGCCGCGCCACAAGATCGCCATTCACGCGCCAGAAGATCGAAAAGAACTGCCGCCCCCAGCCGGGTTAATAAAGCACCTTGTGAACCCTCAAATCCTTGTTTGATGGCACCTGCCTACTTAAAGTCCGCAGCGGGGTCCGCACCATTGATCAACATTTCGAGACGCGCGAACCAGGAGTTCCACCTGTGAGATTCAGGACGCCTTTCCTTGCCATTCCGGCGCTTCTCGCCATCGCGGCCGGACTGGTCGCACCCACCTCCACCGCGACCGCCGCGACCACCTCCTACCAGCGGGGACCCAACCCGACCGAACAGAGCGTGCGGGCGGCCAACGGGCCGTTCGCCTATTCCCAGTTCGCCATTCCCGACGCGGAGGCGACCGGATTCGGCGAAGGCACGATCTACTACCCCAACAACACCAGCGTGGGCACTTTCGGTGGCGTCGTCATCGCTCCCGGTTTCAACGCCGACCAGAATTCGACCGTCTGGCTCGGCAAGCGGCTCGCCTCGCACGGGTTCGTCGCGGTCACCATCACCACCCACGAACTCAACGACCAGCCCTACGAGCGCGGCAAGCAGATCCTCGCCGCCCTCGACTACCTCACCGGCCAGTCGCCCGCCTTCGTCCGGTCCCGGCTCGACCCGGCGCGGCTCGCGGCGGTCGGCCACTCGATGGGCGGCGGCGGCACGCTCTTCGCCGCAGCGCAGCGGCCCAGCCTGAAGGCGATCGTGCCGCTGGCGCCGTGGGCGCTGGCCAAGAACTGGTCGAACGTCCAGGTGCCCACCATGATCCTCAGCGGCGCCCAGGACGCGTCCGCGCCGCCCGCCGAGCACGCCGAGAAGTTCTACGCCAGCCTCACCAGCGCCCCGGAGAAGGCGTACGCCAAGCTCGACGTCAACCACGTGCGGTTCGCCTGGGAGCACCCGCTGATCGGCAAACTCGTCGTCTCCTGGCTCAAGCGCTTCGTCGACGAGGACACCCGCTACACCCAGTTCCTCTGCCCGACCGCCACCGGCGCCGTGCTGCTGGAATACCGCGCCACCTGCCCGCTGGGCTGACCATCACCGCAACGGCTCCAACAGGCGTTCGACCACCGGCAGCAGCTCAGCGGCTGTCGGTGGTTCGTCATCGATGAGCCCCTGCATGAGCAGCCCGTCGACCCCGGCGAGGAACGCCCGGACCCGCACCTCGTCGGGCTGGCGGGCCAGGCTGGTCAGCACGTCGAGCCACAGCCGCGCGGCGGGCCGCAGCGTGGGGCGGCGGGCGGCGAGCAGGTACAGCTCGTACTCGGCCATGGTCCGGCCGCGGCGGGGGCCCAGCGCCTCGGCGAGCATCTCGGCGACCGCGCCCGCCGGGCCGCTGCCCTTGATCCGGCTCGACTCGATCTGGTCGCGCACCTCGACGGCCATGCTCTCCGCGGAGAGCAGGAGCGTGTCCACCAGCAGGTCGTCCAGCCCGGGGAAGTGGTAGGTGATCGACGCGGGCGGCACGTCGGCCTCCTTGGCGACCGTCCGGTGGGTGACCCCGGCGACCCCCTCGCGTTCGATCACCCGCAGGGTGGCCTCGATGATCGCGGCGCGCCGCCGGTCGCCGCGGGCCTTGCGGCCGTCGACCCTGCGGTAGCCGCGGGTCACCGGGGG
The DNA here is from genome assembly GCF_900101685.1 of Actinokineospora iranica. Taxonomy (GTDB): domain Bacteria; phylum Actinomycetota; class Actinomycetes; order Mycobacteriales; family Pseudonocardiaceae; genus Actinokineospora; species Actinokineospora iranica. The sequence goes on along the minus strand of NZ_FMZZ01000005.1, from coordinate 70,753 downwards.
ACCGGCGCGCCCGTGCGGGCGAACGGGGGCAGGATGGGTGCGCACATACCGGGGAAACTACCTGAACTATCGTCCAGGTATTTTCGGAGACGTGCGCCACACCTGCGACCGCAGACTTCTCAGACTGGTTACTGGTGAGTAAGAAGGCGTAAGGTTCCGTCCCAAACCGAACTGACGGGAAGGTCACCACGACATGGGTGCCGTGCAGCTAACACTGGGCCTGATCGCGGTCGCGGTCAGCCTCGTGGCCTGGAGCATGTGGGTCCGCACAATCATGCGGATGGTCTCGATCGTGCGTCTCGGGCAGCCCGACGCCACCCGCAACGGCCCGTTCATCCCGCGGATGAAGACGCTCGTCACCGAGTTCGCCGCGCACACCAGGATGAACAAGTTTCGCCACGTCGGCTTCTGGCACTGGCTGGTGATGTGGGGCTTCCTCATCGGCTCGGCCGCGCTGTTCGAGGCCTACGGCGAGGTGTTCGTCCCCACCTGGGGCTGGCCGATCCTCGACCACATCAACCTGTGGCACCTGCTGATGGAGCTGCTGGGCCTGGGCACCATCGCGGGCGGCGTGGCCCTGGCGATCATCCGCCAGCGCAACCACCCGCGCCGCGCCGACCGGCAGTCGCGCTTCCAGGGCTCCAACTTCTGGCAGGCGTACTTCGTCGAGGCCGTGGTGATCTTCGAGGGCATCGGCATCCTCGGCGTCCGGGCAAGCAAGGCCGCCCTCGGCGCGCACGAGCTTCCGCTGTGGGCCGCGTTCGTCAGCAACCCGCTCGGCGAGATCCTGCCCGCCAGCGAGAACCTGGTCTCCGTCCTGGCGTTCGTCAAGCTCATGGGCGCGATGCTGTGGGTCTACGTCGTGGCCAAGTACATGACCATGGGCGTCGCCTGGCACCGGTTCAGCGCGTTCTTCAACATCTACTTCAAGCGTGAGGCCGACGGCGGCGTCGCCCTCGGCGCGCTCAAGCCGATGATGTCCGGCGGCAAGGTGCTCGACCTGGAGGAAGCCGACCCGGAGGTCGACGCGTTCGGCGCGGGCAAGGTCGAGGACTTCTCCTGGAAGGGCTGGCTCGACTTCACCACCTGCACCGAGTGCGGCCGCTGCCAGTCGCAGTGCCCGGCGTGGAACACCGGCAAGCCGCTCTCGCCGAAGCTGCTCATCACCCAGCTCCGCGACCACGCGTACGCCAAGGCCCCCTACCTGCTCGCCGGTGGCAAGAAGGACATGGCGGGCGAGGAGATCGGCCTGACCGGCGACAACCCGCACGCGGGCATCGACGTGCTGGCCCTCGCCGAGGCCGAGCGGCCGCTCATCGGCGGCGTGGACGAGCTCGGCGTCATCGACCCCGAGGTCCTGTGGTCCTGCACCACCTGCGGCGCCTGCGTCGAGCAGTGCCCGGTGGACATCGAGCACGTCGACCACATCGTCGACATGCGCCGCTACCAGGTGCTCATCGAGTCGAACTTCCCGTCCGAGCTGGGCGGCATGTTCAAGAACCTGGAGAACAAGGGCAACCCGTGGGGCCAGAACGCCAAGGACCGGCTGGCCTGGACCGAGGACCTGGACTTCGAGGTCCCGGTGTTCGACGGTGAGCTGGCCGCTGACACCGAGTACCTGTTCTGGGTCGGGTGCGCGGGCGCGTTCGAGGACCGCGCGAAGAAGACCACCCGGGCGGTGGCCGAGCTGCTGCACCAGGCCGAGGTCAAGTACGTCGTGCTCGGCTCCGAGGAGACCTGCACCGGCGACCCGGCGCGGCGCGCGGGCAACGAGTTCCTGTTCCAGATGCTGGCGCAGCAGAACGTCGAGGTCATCAACTCGGTGTTCGAGGGCCGCGAGGCAGGCAAGCGCAAGGTCGTCGTGACCTGCGCGCACTGCTTCAACACGCTGGCCAACGAGTACCCGCAGCTCGGCGGCAAGTACGAGGTCGTGCACCACACGCAGCTGCTGAACAAGCTGGTCCGCGAGCGGCGCCTGGTGCCGGTGGCCCCGGTCGCCGAGGACATCACCTACCACGACCCGTGCTACCTGGGCCGCCACAACCAGGTCTACGACGCGCCGCGTGAGCTGGTCGGCGCGTCCGGGGCGACGCTGCGGGAGATGCCGCGGCACGCCGACCGCGCGATGTGCTGCGGCGCGGGCGGCGCCCGGATGTGGATGGAAGAGCGCATCGGCAAGCGGATCAACGTCGAGCGCGTGGACGAGGCGCTGGGCACCGCGCCGTCGAAGATCGCGACCGGCTGCCCGTTCTGCCGTGTCATGCTCACCGACGGCCTCACCGCCCGGCAGTCGGACGGCATCGCGAGCGAGAACGTCGAGGTCGTGGACGTCGCGCAGCTGCTGCTGACGGCGGTGAAGCGGGGCAAGGAGCCGCTGGACACCCCGACCGACGAGGTCGGCACCGGCACGCCGCTGCCCGACGAGGACAAGGCGCCGACCGCGGGCAACTGACGTTCGGCCTGTTCGGAGGGGCTCGACCCACTGGGTCGGGCCCCTTCGGCTTTTCCAGGATGCGGGAAGGTTGTTCCGCTATCCAGGAATCGTTAGCTACGGTAAAGATATGTCGAGACGTCGTTGGGTGATCTTGGCCGTGGCCGTCGCCGCCCAGGCGGCCACCAGCGCCCTGGTCTACGGGCTGCCGTTCGTCATCCCGGCTCTGCGCGCAGAGGAAAACCTGACGCTCGCCGAGGCGGGCACGCTGACCGTCATCCCGATCCTCGGCCTCCTGCTCGCCCTGATCGCGTGGGGCGCGGCGGCCGACCGCTTCGGCGAGCGGATAGTCATGACCATCGGGATGGCAGGCGCCGGGTCAGCGACCCTGGCGGCGGCGATCGTGCCGGGGATCGTGCCGCTGGGAGCGCTACTGGTCGCCGCGGGCGCGTTCTCGGCGGCGATCAGCGCGGCCAGCGGCCGGGCGGTGCTCGGCTGGTTCGACGTGCGGGAACGCGGGCTGGCCATGGGCATCCGGCAGACCTGCCAGCCGATCGGCGTCGGCATCGCCGCGCTCACCCTGCCCCCGGCAGCGCAGGCGTGGGGCTACCGCTCGGCGCTGCTGATCCCGGCGGTCTTCTGCCTGGCCATGGCCGTGCTGGTCGCCGTCGCCCTGCTCGACCCGCCCCGCAAACCGGGCGCCGAACTGCGGGCCACCCGCTCGCCGTACCGGTTCGCGCGGCTGTGGCGGGTGCACCTGGCCAGCGCCCTGCTGGTCGGCCCGCAGTTCGTCGCGGGCACGTTCGCCCTGACCTACCTGGTCACCGAGCAGGGCTGGCACGCGGTGACCGCGGGCGCGGCGCTGGCCGCGGTCCAGGTCGCCGGGGCCGCTGGCCGCATCGGCGCGGGCGTCTGGTCCGACCGGGTGGCCAGCCGGATGCGCCCGATGCGGACCATCGCGGTGGCCGCGGCCCTGGCGATGCTGGTCTGGGCCGTCGGCGACGCGGTGGCGCCGTGGCTGGCGGCGGTGGGCCTGGTCGCCGCGATGATCATCTCGGTCACCGACAACGGCCTCGCTTTCACCGCCACCGCCGAACTCGCGGGCCCGGCGTGGGCGGGCCGCGCCCTGGGAATCCAGAACACCGGCCAGAACGGCATGGCCCTGGCCGTCGCCCCGGTGTTCGCCACCGTCGTCACCGCCATCGGCTGGCCATGGGCGCTGGCAGTGGCCGCCGCCCTGCCTGCGGCGGCCGTCCTGCTCACTCCCGTGCGCGGCGAGACCCTGGAACCCCTTTAGAACACGAAGCCCAGCCGCAGGAACACCGACTCACCGGGGGCGTCGTCCAAGCCGTCGTTGTCGACGACGCCGACGAGGCGGGCGAACAGCCCCTCGCCGACGACCGCGAGGCCCTCGGGCTTGTCGTGCACGGCGCCGCCGCCCGCTTGGAGCGCCGGGATCAGGTCGCGCACCGGCCGCTTGGCCAGCACCGGCTTCGGCTGGCCCTCGGCGGCGGGCGTGACGCGGCTGATGTCGACCCGGTAGACCTTCTTGAGGGTGGCCGCGTCACCGCGCTGGTTGTCGCGTTCCAGGACAAGCAGGGTCCGGTCGTTAAGAGCGGTCAGCTCAGACAGTCCTACCCAGGCGCCGGTAGGAGCGGCGTCGAGGGGATAGGCGACGAACGCCCACTCGCCGGTTGCCGGGGTGAAGCGGGCGAGAGTCGCCTGGCCGGGGATGTCGGTTTTCCACTCGCGCTGCACCGCGACCCACACGTGCCCGCCGACGACGGCCACGCCCTCGAAGCCGTTGCCGGTCGCGGTGGCGGCCACACCGGCGGGCAGCGGGACCTCGCGCACGACCGCGCCCTGGGCGTCGACCTCGACCAGCAGGTTCACGGTCTTCTTCGCGTCGCCCTCGGCGGCCAGCCAGTACCCGCCGCCGGGACGGGCGGCGATGCCCTCGCCGTCGTAGCCCACGGGCTTGCCGCCCTTGGTGACGGTCAACTCGCGCTCCACCCGCGCGGGCAGCGCTGCCGTGTCGATGGTGAGGACGCGGGTCGGGGCGTACGCGGAGTCGGTAACGGCGACTACCCGGCAGGCGTCACCCGGGATCGCGGACAGGCCGGACAGCGCGCCGAAACCGATGCCGTCGGACACGATCGACGGCGCGGCCTGGTTGGCCTGGAGCGCGACCCTGCTGGGCACACCGGTCAGCCGGTAAGAGGTGAGGGACGACCGCACACCGTCCTCGGCGGAGTCCTCTTCGGAAGAGACGACCAGCGTGCCGGTGGCCGGGATCGGCAGCACGCCCTCCGGGGCGACCCCGGTCGGCAGGCCTTGCAGCAGCTTCGGCGCGCGCGGGTCGTCAACCTGGTAGACCGCGACGAGGTTCGCGCGTTCCAGGCTGACGAACGCGTACCGGTGGCCGCCGTAGGTCGCCACGGCCAGCCCTTCCGGCTCGACGCCCTTCTTGCCCGCGCGCTTCTCCGGGTACTGCCCCTGCCGGATCGCCAGGTCCTCCAGTTCAGCGCCGGACGAGAACGCGACCGCGCCGGTCTCGGCGTCGAACACGGTCCAGGTGCGGGTGCCGCCGAGGTAGTCGCCCTCGTCGGCGGTGGCGAGGTGGCCGTTGCCGAGCCAGGCGATCGAGTCGGGCTCGCGGGGCGCGGTGACCGTGCCGGTCGGGGCGATGCGGCCGTCGGTCTTGGTGTCCACCCCGGACACCGTGGCCGTGCCCGCGGAGAAGTGCCGCACGACCGCGCCGGTGGGCAGGTCGACGACGGCGATGTGGTTGTTCTCCTGGAGGGTCACCGCGACCTGGCCGCGGTCGTTGACGCTGACGTACTCCGGCTCCGGGTCCTCGGGGGCGACCTGGGCGAGCCCGGTCAGCTCCGTCCGCCGGACCGTCCACGCGGCAGGCGCGCCCACGAGGTCCACGATCGCCAGGAAACCGGCCGGGGCCTGCGGGATCGCGCCGCCGTCGACGTCCTCGTCGCGCTCGTTCTCGATGGCGATTGCCGCGTGCCGCCCGTCCGGGGACAGGTCGATGGAGTCGGGTTGCCCGCCGAGGTCGTGCCGGGCGACGACGACCCGCGCGGCGATGTCGACCACCACGAGTTCCCCGGCGGGCGCGGTGAACGACGGCGAGGTGTTGACCGCGACCAGGGCGAGGTCGCCGCGGATGTCGACCGAGGTCGGCTCGCCCGGCATGGCCAGCACCCCGGCGGGCGCCAGCTCACCACGCCCGGTGACGTGGGCAAACCCGATGCGCGCGCCGGGGGAGTCGGTGTAGACGACGGTGCGCCCGTCCGGTGTCGCGGCGGCGATCTCGGCGGCGGTGTGCTGGTCGGCGGCGGTGTTGTGGAAGACGGACAGCGTGTCGACCCGCTGGAACCGGTCCCCGCCGCGCGCGTGCGCCGCGGTGGGTAAGGACACCAGGGAAAGCACGAGTCCACCGGCGACCACGCTCACCAGGACTCGACGGGGCAGAACCGGCACAGGGCCTCCAAGCTCGAAGTGGGCCCCGGTTTGTAACCCACCCGGGCGACGCCCACCTGAACTCTCAGCGACGCGTGGTGTCGACCCGGTGGAAGTTCAGGTAGGCGCGGGACGGCGTCGGCCCCCGCTGCCCCTGGTAGCGGGACCCGGCTTCCTGCGAGCCGTAGGGGAACTCGGCGGCGGAGCTGAGCCGGAACAGGCACAGCTGCCCGATCTTCATCCCCGGCCACAGCGTGATCGGCAGGTTCGCCACGTTCGACAGTTCCAGGGTGATGTGCCCGGTGAACCCCGGGTCGATGAACCCGGCGGTCGAGTGCGTCAACAACCCCAACCGCCCCAGCGACGACTTCCCCTCCAGCCGCCCAGCCAGGTCATCCGGCAACGTCACCGACTCGAACGTCGACCCCAACACGAACTCCCCCGGGTGCAGCACGAACGGCTCGTCCCCGTCCGCCTCCACCAGGGAGGTGAGGTCGTCCTGCTGCTGCCGAGGATCAATATGCGTGTACCGAGTGTTGTTGAACACCCGAAAGAACCGGTCCAACCGCACATCCAGGCTCGACGGCTGCACCATCAACGGCTCGAACGGCTCCACCCCCAGCCGCCCCGAGTCCAGTTCTTTCCGCAGGTCACGATCGCTCAGCAGCACAGCCCCACCATAGCCGCGCCCCCTACCGGTGACGCCCTCGGCCGGTCCGTGTAAGCTGTGAGCGTTCTAGCGTGATCATGCGGATGTAGTTCAATGGTAGAACATCAGCTTCCCAAGCTGAATACGCGGGTTCGATTCCCGTCATCCGCTCAGAATGCGAAATGGGTTGTCACCGCCAGCGGTGACAACCCATTTTTTTTCTTTATCCCCGGAATCAGCTCAGCGCGTGGCGCAGCAGGGAGCGAACCGCGTCGGTTTGGCGGGCTGAGGCGGCGCCGGGGAGTTGGCTGAGGGCGTTGAGGCGGGAGAAGACGCGGTGGCGGGCGGCGGCGGCGGCCTTGTGCCAGCTCCGGGCTCGCAGTTCGGATTCGATGTCGATGAAGTAGGCGCGTTCCTGGGCGAAGCGTTCGCCGCTGCGGGCGACGGTGCTGGAGTGGCTTTGCTTGTGCCTGCGGTAGCGGAAGGCGACCTCGGCGCCCAGGACCAGGGTGCCGCCGCGCAGCAGAATATCCACGACCATGGCCAGGTCGTGGACGGCGTCGCTGTCGGGGCGTTCGACCAGGTCCTGGGCGATGTCGCGGCGGTAGGTCAGGGCGGGGGTGTAGAGCCAGTTGCCGCGCAGGAGGCTGGCCACCGCGGTCTCGCCGGAGAGGATGCCGTCTCCGGTGGTGGGCCTGGCCCAGCTCTTCACCCGGTCCGGCAACGGAAAGTGGGGGACGTCGCGTTCGTCGATGACCTCGACGGCGGGTTGGAGCAGGGCGGCGTCGGGGCGGCGGGCGACGAGGGCTGCGATCTGCTTGCCGTAGGTCGGCAGCATCAGGTCGTCCGCGTCCAGGACCGTGAAGTACTCGCGGGTGGCTTCGCGGATGGTGCGGTGCTTGTTGCCCGCGACGCCGAGGTTCTTCTCGTTGCGGAGGTAGCGGATGCGGTCGTCGCCGATGGCCTCGATGCGGCGCTGGACGGCCTCGCCGCCGGGGTAGCAGTCCTCGACGATCGTCATGCGCCAGTCGGTGTCCTCAAGGGCGCGGACGCTGTCGACGGCCCGGTACAGGTATTCGGGGTCGCCGTGGTAGGGCGTGAGGACGTCCAGCGAAATCATCGGCAGCTTGCTCCTTGTGCGCCCGCGGTGAACAGCCGCGATTGTGCCACGCTAATAAACGTCCTTGTCCACCAGGTACAGGTGCTCGGTGACGTGGATATTGCGGGTGCGCAGGTTTCGGCTTCCCCGATAGGCGTTGTACTGGGTGGTGAACTCGGTGACGGCGCCGACCGGGCGGAGGATTTCGTGGATTTCCGCTGGCGCGATGAAGCCTTCGTCGTTGAACGACAGCAGCAGGTGCCGGGCCGGGAGGCGGGTGATCAGGTCGGCCAGCAGGGCGGGGGCGGCGCGGCGGATGTTGTACGGGGAGCGCCGCCAGTCGGCGGGGATGCCGGAGACCGGGCTGATTCGCTCCGGCTCGCGGTAGGTGGTGAGCAGGTTGAGCATGAAGTAGTTGGAGCCGTACGGGTGCTGGTTGTACGGCGGGTCGATATAGGCCAGGTCGATCTCGCCGACGGATTCGGGGAGTGTGTTGGCGTGTTGCTGGCGTACTTGCCGGGCGCAGTCGAAATTGCTGAGCACCGGCGGGCGTAAGCGGATCTCGCCCTTGATTCTGGACAGCGCCTCGTTGGTCCGGCCGCCGAAGTGGCCGACGCCGGTCTCGCGGTTCTTGTAGAAGCCCTTGAACACGCCCGCGGTGTTCGCGTGGATCGAGGCCGCCGACAGCAGCGGGCCGAGCAGCAGCGGGCGGATGGCCGGGTCGACCTGCTGGATCAGGGACGCGTACCCGTCGAGGCGGGCGGCGTTGGCTGCGGTGTAGAAGACGCGCTCGCCGGGCTGGATGTCGTCGTCGTCGCGCGGGGAGTAGAGCCTGCGGATGAACCCCTCGACCGGGGACTGGTCGACTTTGCGGTTCAGGTCGTCCACCAGAGCCGCCAGTTCGACGTGGTTTACCTCGCTCGCGTTAGTCAGGTAGCACTCGCTTACCGCGCGGGCGTAGTCCTCTATGTCGTTGGCGATGACCTCCGACGCGTGCTGTTTGAGGACGCGGGAGACGACGCCGGTGCCGGAGAAGGCGTCGAGGACGCGCAGCCCGCGGCCCATCCGGTCCCGGATGCCGCGCACCACCGCATCGATCGGGCCGAGCAGGTTGCGCTTGTTGCCGAGGTAGGTGACCAGTTGCGACCGCAGGTAGTCGGGGTTTTCCTCGGCCACCTGCATCGCTTCAGTTCACGCGGGCGCGGATCTGGTCGACCAGGGCGGGCAGGCCGAACTCACGGACCGCGGTCAGGACCTCGTTGGCGAGGAGACGGAAGGGCTTCCCGGCTTCGATGTTCCACCAGAGGTCGCCGATCGGGGTTCCGCCGCCGACGCGGATCAGGTTGCCGATGCGCTCCTGCCAGCCGGTGCCCGGGTGGCCCGCCGCGCGCAGGTACGGCCGGATGCGCAACTGGGAGGACCACTCGTCGGTGGCGGTGACGCTCAGCACGAGGGTGAACCGCGTCGACTCCGGCGTGCCCCGGCTGGACTGGAGGATCGACACCTGGCCGACGTGGGCGTCCCGGGTCAGCCGGTAGCGGCGGCCGCTGCCGGAGAACCCCAGGGCCCGCAGGCCGGGGGCGAGGTCGGTGTCGACCATGAGCCGAAACCACTCGTCCGCATTGCGCACCGCGCCCGCTTCCACATCGCCCCCCTGTCCCGGCCCCGGTCACGGCAGGCCGCGCCGTCAGCCCGGCTTCCCCACGCCGACTTTTCCCACGCCGACTTTTCCCACGCTGGGCATCCGACTGGTCACCGCGGAGTCATCTCGACTTTAGCTGCGACGACCGACAGTCCCGAAATATTCCCCCCGCCACCTGCCGGTTCGTCCGGCGCGCTGGACATCGCCGCACTACAGAGGACGATGTATGTAACTCAGATCACAAACACGCCCCCTTGTCACCCACGTGGGGGATTTGGTCCGAAACCCGCAGGAGGACGTCACGAGAGGGGAGCCCGACCGTCGCAGTACGGGAGACTGGAGGAGCACGATGCCACGCACTATCGACCATCGGGCCACGTTCGGCAGACCGTACGGCCCGACTGTCGCGCTCGTCGACGGGGTGCCGCTATTCCGCGAGGGCCTGTCCGCGCTGATCATGCGAACACCCGGTTTGCGCTGGCTCGGCGCGACCGACACCCCGCAGGGCGCCCTGCAGTTCGCCGAGCGGTACCGGCCGAATGTCGTGCTCATCGATTCCGGGCTCGACCCGCGCAACCACCTCAGCGGGATGCTGACCACCGGCAACCCGGGCGGGATCGTGCTGGTCCTGGTCCGGGACGCGCACCGGACGACCCAGTACGTGGCAGGCGCCATCGCCTCGGGGGTGCACGGGGTGATCCCGCGCTCGGTCGAGCCGCCGCAGCTCATCGAGGCGATCCGGGCCGCGCACGACACGCGCCGCTACATCGACCCGTCGCTGGCGCAGATCGTCGCCGCGCCGCGCGGCAAGCTCGTCCGGGTGCCCGACAGCGCTCAGCAGCCGCTCTCGCGGCGGGAGTTCCAGGTCTTGCAGCTCATCGCCGACGGCCTGGAGAACCAGGCCATCGCGAAGATCCTCTACGTCTCGGTGGAGACCGTGCGCACGCACGTCAAGAGCATCTTGCGCAAGCTGGCCGCCCGGGACCGCACGCACGCGGTCGCGGTCGCGTTCCGGTCCGGTGTGCTGGCGCCGACGTCGGAGCCGCTGGCGCCACCCGTTCGGCCGCAGCCGCGCACCGGCACGTGAGGGGAACCACTAAGACAAGTGAGTGATCCGGCGCCGTTTCCTTGCCGAAGTTACTGACGGGTAATAGACTGTTTGTTACCGGTGAGTAGCAGAACTCTGCTCGCGGGCGGCTTACCCGCATCAGCGTCAGGACACGGAGCAACGAGATGGGTCACTACAAGAGCAACGTCCGCGATCTCGAGTTCAACCTCTTCGAGGTGTTCAAGGTCCAGGAGCGTCTGGGCAAGGGCGTCTTGGCGGAGTCGGACGAGGACACCGCGCGCGGGGTGCTCGCCGAGCTGAACAACTTGGCGGTCGGCCCGCTGGCGGAGTCCTTCGCCGACGCGGACCGCAACCCGCCCGTGTACGACCCCAAGACCTTCAGCGCGACCCTGCCCGAGTCGTTCAAGAAGTCCTACAAGGCGCTCTGGGACGGCGAGTGGTGGCGCCTGGGCCTGCCCAACGAGCTGGGCGGCTTCGGCCTCCCGCCGACCGTGCAGTGGGCGGCGTCCGAGCTGATCCTGGGCGCGAACCCGGCGCTGTTCATGTACATGGCTGGCCCCAACTTCGCCATGATCGTGCACAAGAACGGCACGGAAGAGCAGCAGCGCTGGGCGCAGATCATGATCGACCGCGCGTGGGGCGCGACCATGGTGCTGACCGAGCCGGACGCCGGTTCCGACGTCGGCGCCGGGCGCACCAAGGCGGTCAAGCAGGAGGACGGCTCCTGGCACATCGACGGGGTGAAGCGGTTCATCACCTCCGGCGACCAGGACCTGACCGAGAACATCATGCACCTGGTGCTGGCCCGCCCCGAGGGCCACGGCCCGGGCACCAAGGGCCTGAGCCTGTTCCTGGTGCCGAAGTTCCACTTCGACTCGGAGACCGGCGAGCTGGGCGAGCGCAACGGCGCCTTCGTCACCAACGTCGAGCACAAGATGGGCCTGAAGGTCTCCACGACCTGCGAGCTGACCTTCGGCCAGCACGGCACCCCGGCCAAGGGCTGGCTGCTCGGCGAGGTGCACGACGGCATCGCGCAGATGTTCCAGGTCATCGAGTACGCCCGGATGATGGTCGGCACCAAGGCGATCGCCACGCTGTCCACCGGCTACCTCAACGCGCTGGACTACGCCAAGGAGCGCGTCCAGGGCGCCGACCTGCCGAACATGCTCGACAAGGCCGCCCCGCGCGTCACCATCACCCACCACCCGGACGTGCGGCGCAGCCTCATGCTGCAGAAGTGCTACGCCGAGGGCCTGCGCGCGGTCTACCTCTACAACGCCACCTTCCAGGACCAGGTCTGGACCCAGGAGGGCGACGAGGAGTCCATCAAGCTGGCCGAGCGGGTGAACGACCTGCTGCTGCCCATCGTCAAGGGCGTCGGCTCCGAGCGGGCCACCGAGCAGCTGGTGCAGTCCCTGCAGACCTTCGGCGGCTCCGGCTTCCTACAGGACTACCCGATCGAGCAGTACCTCCGCGACGCCAAGATCGACTCGCTGTACGAGGGCACCACCGCGATCCAGTCGCTGGACTTCTTCTTCCGCAAGATCATCCGGGACAAGGGCCAGGGCCTGGCGTTCCTCGCGGGCGAGATCACCAAGTTCATCGAGGCCGAGGGCGGCAACGGGCGGCTCAAGCAGGAGCGCGCGCTGCTCAAGCAGGCGCTGGAGGACGTCCAGGGCATCCTGGGCGCGCTCGTCGGGTACCTGACCTCGTCGCAGGAAGACCCGCGCAACATCTACAAGGTCGGCCAGCACAGCGTCCGGCTGCTGATGGCCGCAGGCGACCTGGTGGTGGGCTGGCTGCTGCAGCGCCAGGCCGAGATCGCCATCGCCAAGCTGGACGATGGCGTCAGCGCCAAGGACAAGGGCTTCTACGAGGGCAAGGTCGTGGCGGCGTCGTTCTTCGCCAAGAACGTCCTCCCGGAGCTTTCTGCGGCCCGCAAGATCGTCGAGTCGGCTGACAACGACCTGATGGACGCCGACGAGTCGGTGTTCTAAGACGGTCCGCGTTCCGCGAAGCGCGATAACGGCGGCGGTCCCCTCGGGGGCCGCCGCCGTTCGCGTCTACCGGCTCTCCGTTACACGGGATCGCGCCCCCTAATCGAGTGATGCTATTGCCGAGGAAGTGTCATTGGCGAGCGCGATGAAACATCCGGTGCGAGGCTGGAGACCCGCGGGGCGAATGATCGAAGATCAAGGAGCTGATATGGGCATCGGAGGCATTTTCAGCGCCATCATCGTCGGGGCGATCCTCGGCGTCGTCGGTCGGGCCATCGCGCCGGGCCAGCAGAAGATCCCGTGGTGGCTGACGATTCTCACCGGCATCATCGCCGCCTTCATCGGCACCCTGCTCGCCAAGCCGTTCGGCTGGGACAAGACGCCGGGAATCGATTTCCTGGAGATAGTGCTCCAAGTGATCGTCGCGGTGATCGCGGTAACCCTAGTCGCGGGCCTCTATGCGAAAACCAAAGGCGGCCAGACAACCCGCCATTGAGCGGCCCCGCGAAGCGATGCGCACACTAACCAGGCCGCGCCGGACCGGCGCGGGAAACACACGGCCGCCCGCATCGGCCGCGCCCCGGCCCGCCGCACGGAAAACGGCAGGCCCGGGAGTCCGTGGCCTGCCGTCTGGTTCCGTGCGCCGTGCTTGCCCGACTCGCCGGTCAGCCGCCCGCGGGCGGCGCCGCGCAGACGATCTTGGGCTGCGGGTTGTACTTGACCGTGCGGGTGTCGCGGCGGATCTCCCTGCCGGTGGCCGCGTCCCGCAGGATCCGGGTGTCGGAGGTGGTGAAGCCAGGCGAGCCGTTGCTCGGCGAGCACTTGCCCGTGGTGGGCCCCGGCTTCTCGTGCGGCGGGGTCTCGGCGCTGCGGCCGCCGGGCACCGACTCGACGGTGTAGCGCTTCGTGCCCCAGATCTTCACCGTGATCGACTGCGGCGTCCAGATCGTCTGGATGGCGACACCGGTCGGCGAGTCGTTGGTGAACCTGAGGTCGATGACGCTGCTGCCGTCGTGGTTCTGGAAGACCGTCGCCTCCCGCGCGGGCGGGTAGCGGCTGATGTAGTAGCTGTGCTCCTTGTGCCCCGCGTCCTTGAGGCCCGCGAAGTACGCCGCGTTGTAGAGCGTCGTGGCGAACTGCGAGATGCCGCCGCCGACCTCCCGGCCCGGCGCGCCATCCTTGATCACGCCCGCCTCGACGTACCCCTGCGCCGCGGTGCGCGGGCCGGTGAACCCGTTCAGGCTGAACGTCTCGTTCGGCTTCACGATGGCGCCGTTGACCTTCTCGGCCACGGTGCGGATGTTGACCCCGGAGTCGGCGGCGAAGCCCTTGGTGCTGAACTCGCCGATGACCTCCTTGATGCCGAGCTGGTTGGCCTGCTCGGTGGTCACCTTCGCGGGCTTCTTGGTGTACTCGACCTTGATCTCGCGGCCCTCGGTCTTCTTCACCACGTCCAGCAGGTTCGCGAACGCGGTGTCGTACTTGATGCCCATGCCGTCCTCGGACGGGCTCACGGTCGGCTGGCCGCCCTCGAACACGACCTGCGCGTCCTTGCCCTCCTTCTCGGTGGAGGCGAGCTGCGGCTGCACCGCGGCGACGATCTTGCCCACGTCGAGCTTGGGGTCGAGGGCGCCGCCGTCCACCGGCTCGAAGGTGAGCGCGCTCGCGATGACCTCGGGCTTGATGGTCGCGTCCTTGCCCTCGCCCTTGACGATCACCGGAGCGGACACGGCGGGCTTGGCGACCTGGTCGAACGCGGCCCGGACCCCCTCGCTGGTGGTCTTCACCGGCGTCGTGGTGACCGGCAGGTCAAGCGGCTCGCCGCGCACCCAGCCGTCCACGATGACCTGCCGCGCCTGCGCCACGTCCAACTCCTGGCCGGGCACCGGCTCGACGGCGACCGGGTTGGCGCCCTCGAAGGTGACGCCGCCCTCGACCGGCGGCCGGGTGGTCGAGGCCCGCAACCGCTCGACGGCGGCGGTGAGCCCGGCGTCGTCGGTGCCGGTGACCACGCCGACCTCGCGGCTGCTGAACAGCGAGCTGATCCGGGTGAACGGGTTCAGCGGCTGGTCGCCCGCCTGGGCGAGGGTGGCCTCCCAGTCGAGCTTGAGCCCGGCCTTGGTCGGGTCGAGCTTCTCCTCGACCGCGCCCGCCCGCAGCGTCACCGGCTGGGTGAGCCGCGGCTCGATCTGCTCCCGCAGCCGCCGCTCGGCCTCGGCGTGGGCGAGCCCGCCGACCTCGACCCCGGCGACCGTCACCCCGCGTGGCACCTCGCCGCCGCTGAGGGTCAGGTCGAGGCCGTAGAGCAGGGCGAGAGCGCCGACCACCGCGCCCGCGATGATCGCGGGCTTGCGCAGGCTCCGGCCCTTCTCCTGCTCATCCTCGTCGACCGGCAACGTCCCAGACGACGGCGCGAACCGCTCGGTCTCGACGTCCCACGAGTTCCCCGAAGGGGGCACCCGAGGCAGCAGATCGGTCTGCTCGGCGTGCGACTCGGGCCATCTGTGCTCACCCGGCCAGTTGGGGTCGTCCGGCACGACTCACCTTTCCCTCACAAGTACAACCCGGTGCCCTGCTCGATGCGCTCACTGGCGATGGCGTGCACGTCCCGCTCGCGCATCACCAGGTAGGTCTGCCCATGGACCTCGACCTCGTACTGGTCCTCGGGATTGAACAGCACCCGGTCGGCGACCTTCACGGTGCGAACGTTCGTGCCCACTCCGTGCACGTCCCCCCACGCCAGCCGCTTGGCCATCTGGGCGGTCGCCGGAATGACGATTCCGCCGGTGCTGCGCCGTTCCCCTTCTTCGGGGGTGAGCCGCACGAGGACCCGGTCGTGCAGCATCTGGATCTCGAGCTTCAGTTCCGGCACTGAGGAATGGTAACCGTCGGCTCGCGCGGCGGATGAGGCCGTGCTAGGTGTCCGATTCCCGAGGAGAACCATCGGCGCCCACCGTCAATTCCGAAACCGCATCGACCGTGGTCGGCGCGGTCGACTCCGTTCCATCATGACACGACCGGGGACCGCGTCAGGCCTGCGGAGCGACCGACTGGTCGTCGAGACCGCCCATCACCAACGGGAGCCGCCGGTCACCCGTCTCGGTGATTCGGACCGGGACACCCCAGTCCTGCCGGGTCAGGTGGCACGCGGCGTGCTCGGTGCCGTCGTCGTCGCAACTGGCCGCCTGGGCCACGATGTGCAGGACGCCCTCGGGCACGTCGGCGGTGAGAACCAGCCTCCTGGCCAGGTCGGTGCCCACACCCGCGCCCTCGGCGAGCAGGTGCGGCGGCGACGAGGTGACCTCAAGGCGGGTCGACGGGCCCCACCGGTCGTCGAGCTTCTGCCCCGGCGGCGGGGCGAACACCACGACGAGGTCGACCGCGCCCGCCGCGACCTCCGCCTGCGGCCTGCGGACCTGGTGCGCGGCCCCCGCGACCAGGTGCGCGGCGGCGACCGGCCGCTCCAGCCGGTGCGCGGCGGACGCGACGACAACGAGTTCGCCGTCGACCAGCGCGGCCCCGGACGGCTCGGCCAACCCGGTCGCCAGGGTCGAGACCTCCCGCGTCGCCGGATCGTAGCGGCGGATGGCGCCGTTGTAGGTGTCGGCGACCGCCACCGCGCCGTCGGCCAGCACCGTCACCCCGAGCGGGTGCTGGAGCAGGGCCTGGTCTGCCGGGCCGTCCCGGTGGCCGAAGTCGAACAGGCCGGTGCCGACCGCGGTGTGGACGGTGAAACCGGTCGGATCGGGCTCGACCCACCGCAACGCGGACGTCTCGGAGTCGACCAGCCAGAGCCGGTCCCCGGCTGCGGCCAGCCCGGAAGTCTGCGCGAAGAACGCTTCTTCGGCGGGCCCGTCGTGCAGCCCCTCGACCGTGGTGCCCGCGAAGCGCCGGACAGTGCCGGTCGACGGGTCGAACAAGCCGAGGGTGTGATTGCCCGCCATCGCGACGACGACACCGCCCGCGGGCTCCCACCAGACGACGTCCCACGGACTGGTGAGGTCGACGGTGAGCGCGGGGCCGTCGGACGGGCCGTCGCGCCACTGCGAGCCGGTGCCCGCGACGGTCGTCACCGCGCCCGTGTCGGTGTTGACACCGCGCAAGAGGTGGTTGACCGTATCGGCGACCACCAGGTGATACCCGACCCGCTCGGCAACAGCCGACGGCAGCACCGCGATCCCCGACGGCTCGGAGAAAGTCGCCTCGACACCGTCCTGCCTGCCACGTTCACCGGTGCCGTAGGACTTGACGACGCTCTCACCGTCGATCTCCACGATCCGGTGATGAGCGGTGTCGGCGACAAGCACGGTGTTCTTGTCCGTCGCCACCGCCTTCGCGGGGAAACGCAACTCGGTCTCCGCGGGAACCGACGGCACATACGGCCCGTCCCCCCGGTGCAACGTCCCCTTCGCGTCGTGCTCGGCCACGACCTCGCGAACAACCCGCCGCAGCGCCTCGGCGTGTCCCTCACCAGCGGCGATATGGACGACGTAGCCCTCGGGATCGATGACCACCAACGTCGGCCACGCCTTGACGGCGTACGCCTGCCAGGTGGTCAGGTCAGGATCGTCCAACACCGGATGGTGCACGGCATACCGCTCGACCGCCGCCCGCAACGCGCCCGCATCAGCCTCATGCGCGAACTTCGGCGAATGCACCCCAACGGTGACCAGGACATCGGCGAACTCGGCTTCGACGGGACGCAGCTCATCGAGAACGTGCAGGCAGTTGACGCAGCAGAATGTCCAGAAGTCGAGCAGCAGGACCTTGCCGCGGAAGTCGCCGAGGTGCAGATCCCTGCCCCCGGTGTTCAACCAGCCACGACCGACCAACTCGGCCGCGCGCACCCGGCCCCGCATCAAAGAAGTCATGTGGACAGTCAACCCGGTTCGGGCGGTCGGTGATTCCAGTTGTCCACATGCTGCGAAGTTGTCCACAGGGCTCAGTAGAGGGTGGCGGCGGCGACCGCCATGGGGTCACCCTGGGGGACACGCGGCTTGCCCAGCAGGTTCCGGAACCGCTGGAACCTGACACGTGTGGAGGTGTTACGCCTCGGCGGCCTGCTTCAGGCGGGCCAGGGTGCGTTCGATGTTGCGCTGGTTCTGGGTGGATCGGTCGCTGACGCCGGTGGCGAGGATGGTGATGGGGCGGTACCAGGCGGGCCTGCGGTCCCAGGTGCTCTCGGTGACCCGGCAGCCGGTGGCGGTGGGCTCGATGTCGTACTGCCAGCGCGACACGGGCAGCCCTAGTGAGCGCACGTCGAAGGCGAACCGGGTCGGTTCCGCGTCGGTCACCGTGGACACCGTGGACCACCAGCGGACGCCGCGTCGGTTGGCGCCGCGGAAGCGGGCGCCCACCTTCGCCTCCGTCACGCCGCCGAGCCAGCTGCCGCGCTGGAACTCCTCCGACAGGGTCGCCAGCCCCGGCAGGTCGCTGACCAGCGCGTACACGCGATCGGCTGGGGCGGCCACGTCGATCTGGGCGTGCGCGTCGGGCTGCATCGGGGCGCTCCTCGGGACTCAGCGTCGAAAACGCTACCGAAAGTAGCCTACTGGCGGTAAGGAAAACAGGGGGTCATTCACGATGTCCGGCGCAGCATCCGGGTGATGCCCGCCGCGACCGTGGTGGCCAGGATCCAGCCCAGGGCGATGAGGGTGGCCGAGATCCACTGGGACGCGCCGGGCACCGTCCACTTGTTCTTGTGGCCGAAGTCCACGATCGGGACCAGCAGGTCCAGCGTGTACAGCACCGGGTTCCACACCAGGTGGTCGTCGGAGTTGGCCTCGTGCGGCCGCGGGATCAGCGCGAACCAGACCGTGCCGAGGACCAGGAACGCGATCAGCCACGCCAGGGCCCGGGTCGGCCGGTAGCCGTACCCGACCATCCACCGCTGCAGCCAGCTCCACACCTGGATGCCCGGCCGCGCGAGCCGGGCGCCCTCGGCCAGGGCCGCGTACCGCCGCCGCTGCTTCTCGACCAGGACCGCCGCCGCGTGCTCCTCGTTGCCGCAGGCGCGCAGCATGGCGGCGAACTGGTCGTACGGGCCGGGGCGGTAGACCTCGCGCATCCCCTGCCGCAGCCAGCGCAGGCGGCGCATCACCTCGGTGTCGTCGTCGAGCTCGATCGGGGTCGCCAGGGCGTCGTAGCGGAAGTCCTCCAGCTCGATGCGGCCGTGGGCGTCCCAGAAGCGCTCGTTGTCCGACAGGGACGCGCAGCGCAGGTGCCGCAGGTCGACGCGGCCCCGCGGTGGGGCGCCGACGTCGAGCCGCAACTCCTGGGTCTGCACGCCGAAGGCGTTGAGGGCCACCGCGTTGCGGCCGTTGCCCAGTTCCGCGCCGTGGAAGTTCAGCTCCCGGCTCACCACGGCGCGGCGGACGCGGACCTCGCCGTGCGCGGAGAACGGCTCGTCGCCGTCGGCGCAGACGAGGTCGCGGCCGATGTGGGCGACACGCAGGTCCAGGGACGGCTTGGGGGATTTGTCGCGGGGGTAGCGGCCCGGGGCGAGCAGGCGGCTGCCGCGCAGGTCGAGGTTGGAGCCGATCTTCGCGCCGGGCAGCAGGACCGAGCCGAACACCAGCAGCGAGCGGCCGTCGAGGTTGCCGCCGACGGTGAACCGGCGGCCCTCCAGGGCGTCGCCGCCGCGGTTGCTCATGACCGCGCGGTCGAGCAGGACGCTGCCCTGCACCTGCACGTCCACCAGCCGCGTCTGGCCGGCCACCCGCATGTCGCGGGCGTCGATGCCGCCGCGGACCTCGGTGCCGTCCAGGTGCAGCGCCCGGTCGGGGTACGGGCCGGGCGGCGCTGCGCCCGCGCCGACCCGCTCGACGAACGGCTCCTGCCCACCGGACAGGTCGATCCGGGCGTGCGCCAGGCGCAGGGAGCCGCCGATGTGCGCGTTGACGATCCGGATGGTTCCCGTGCTGACAAAGCCGCGGTCGAGGTTGACATTTCCGTCCACTTTGGACCGGTCAGCGACCAGGGCGGCGTTGGGGTCGAAGAACGGGTCGTCCGGCGGCACGGGACGGGAATGCTCCCGGCGCGGCGAGAGTTGCGCGCCACGCAGGGAGAAGTCGCTGTCCACGCGGGCGCTGGGCAGGAAAACCTGGCCGACACTGCGAAACGCGACCCCTGTGCGCGGGTCAATCGTGAAGTGCAGGTTGCCGCCGACGTGCAGCCCGTTGGCGTTCATCGCCAGGCCGCTCGGATTGTCCAGCAGCGCGCCCGCGAAGTTGACGTTGCCGCCGCTGCGCAAGCCCGCGATGCGGATCTCGCCGTGGGCCGCCAGACCTGCCGCCAGCAGCGCGCCCACCAGGTGCAGCCGGTCCGCGTGCAGCGCAGGGCCGTCCACGGCGACCAGGGTGCTGTCGCGCAGCACCAGGGACCCGTGGATTTCCCCGTCGGTCAGGTCGACCGTGCCGCGCACGACGGTGCCCGAGACCAGCTGCACGTCGTTGTCGCTGCGCAGGTTGCGCCCTTGCAGGCCGGGCAGCGAGCAGTCGCGGAACTCGACACCAGCGAGCCGGGCCTGGCGCAGGTCCGGGGGCTGCTCGAACCGGCAGCGCTCGAACTCCAGCAGGTACGGGAACTCCACCGCGCGCAGGTCCAGCGGGCCGACGAGGTACCGGTCGGCGACGCGGACGACCGGGGCGATGTTGGGCTTGCGCCTGCGCAGCACGCCGCCGGTGTCCGGTTCGGCGGCGCGGCGCACCACGTCGGCAGCGGGCATCCGCGCCCACGCGGGCGGGTTCGGCGCATGTGGGTCGAGCACGCCGCCCGCCTGCTCGTCCAGAACGTCCTTGCCTGCCATCCGTCCCCCCTCCCCGAAGGATGTGGACGCACGCCGGTGACTCGTGGTTCCACTATGGCCGCCCTGCGTCCCCGGTGACCAGCGGCTATGTGGGGTCCTGGTGGGTCGGGTCGAGGACGCGGCGCAGGAACGTCTTGGTCCGCTCGTGCCGCGGGTCGCTGATGACCTGGGCGGCCGGGCCTTCCTCGACGACGACGCCGCCGTCCATGAACAGGACCTTGTCCGCGACCTCCCTGGCGAACTGCATCTCGTGGGTGACGACCAGCATCGTCATGCCCTCGTCGGCGAGTTTGCGCATCACCCCGAGCACGTCGCCGACGAGTTCCGGGTCGAGCGCGGACGTCGGCTCGTCGAACAGCATGACCTGCGGGTTCATCGACAGCGCGCGGGCGATGGCGACCCGCTGCTGCTGCCCGCCGGACAGTTTGGCCGGGAAGACGCGCGCCTTGTCCGCGACGCCGACCTTCTCCAGGTTCTCGAAGGCGACCGCATCGGCCTCGGCCTTGCCGCGGCGCAGGACCTTGCGCTGCGCGATGGTCAGGTTGTCCAGGACGGTCAGGTGCGGGAACAGGTTGAACTGCTGGAACACCATGCCGACCCGGCGGCGCGCGGCGTCGATGTCGACGTCGGGGTCGGTCAGCTCGACGCCGTTGACGATCACCTTGCCGTCGTCGGGCTGCTCCAGGAGGTTCACGCAGCGCAGCAGCGTGGACTTGCCGGAGCCGGACGGCCCGATGACGCACACGACCTCACCGGGCTCGACGGTCGCGTCGATGCCCTTGAGGACCAGCAGGTCGCCGAACGATTTGCGCAGGCCGACGATCTCGACCGCGGGGGCAGCCGGGCTCACTGTGCTCATCTCGCCTTCCGTTGCTTGGCTTCCAGGCGCCGGACCACGTAGCCGAGCGGCACGGTGATCACCAGGTAGGCGGCGCCCGCGAGCACCAGCGGGGTCGAGTCGGCGTGCTCGGCTGCGAGGTCGCCGCCGAACTTGGACAGCTCGGTCGTCAGCGACGTGACGCCCAGGACGAACACCAGCGATGAGTCCTTGAACAGCAGGATCAGCTCGTTGGTCAGCGGCGGGATCACCACCCGCAGCGCCTGCGGGATGATGATCGACACCATCGCCCTGGTCTGCGGCATCCCCAGCGACCGGGCCGCTTCCAGCTGGCCGTTGGGCACCGCCTGGATGCCCGCGCGGAACGTCTCGGCCATGTACGCCGCGGCGACCAGGCCCAGCGCCACGGCGACCGTGCCGTACTGCTCGAACGGGAACTCCAGGCCGGGGAACGCCACCGGCAAGCCGAACCCGAAGATCAGGAACACCACCAGGGCGGGCAGGCCGCGGAAGACCTCGATGTAGACCAGCGCCACACCGCGGTACACCGCGACCGACGACAGCCGCATGAGCGCGACGACCAGCCCGAGGACGAACCCGACCACGTACGCCGAGAGCGTGTAGATGACGGTGTTCTTCAGCGCCACCGTGATGAGCTCGGGGAACGCTTCCTTCGCGACGTCGAGGTCGGCGAAGTACTCGGCCAGCGACGCCCAGTCGGCGCCGAAGCCGACCGCGGCGACCGCGGCGGCGAAGACCGCGTACTGGATGCCGCGGCTGATGCGCTGCCGTTTGCGCGGGCTGAGGCGGGCCCGGGGGACCGCCTCAGCCCGCGGAGTCGTGTCGGCCATGGACGCTTACTTGCCCGGCGTGGACTTGGGCTTGGAGCCCATCCACTGCTCGTACAGCCGCGCCCAGGTGCCGTCGGCGATGGCCGCGCCCAGCGCGTCGTTGATCGTCTTGAGCAGCTCGCCGTTGCCGCCCTTCTTCACCGCGAAGCCGTACTGGGCGCCGGTCTCGATCTCCGCGCCGATCTCGAACTTGTCGCTGAGGCCCTGCTTCTTGAGCCACTCGTTGACCACCGGCAGGTCCTGCAGGACCACGTCGACCT
The DNA here is from genome assembly GCF_900101685.1 of Actinokineospora iranica. Taxonomy (GTDB): domain Bacteria; phylum Actinomycetota; class Actinomycetes; order Mycobacteriales; family Pseudonocardiaceae; genus Actinokineospora; species Actinokineospora iranica. The sequence goes on along the minus strand of NZ_FMZZ01000005.1, from coordinate 48,636 downwards.
GGCCGGACTGGAACGCCTGCAGCTGCTTGCCGGAGTCCTCGAACTCGGTCGGCGTGAAGCCCTTCCCGGTGGCGTAGTCGAGGCTGGTGGTGGCCTTCTGCACGCCGAGCTTTTTGTCCCTGACCTGGTCGAGGCTGGTGATGCCGGACCCCTTGGGCACCAGCAGGGCGATGACCTCGTCCATGTAGGGGTTGGAGAAGTCCAGGTTCTGCTTGCGCTCGTCGGTGATCGTCATGCCCGCGGCGGCCACGTCGCACTTGTTGGAGTTGAGGGCCGCGCCGCTTTTGATGACGTTGAACTGGATGTCGACTATTTCCTGTTTGGCGCCGACCTTGCCCGCCACGAGGTCGAGCAGGTCGACGTCGAACCCGACGGTTTTGCCGCCCTGGGTGAACTGGAACGGCGGGTACGGCAGGTTCGTGCAGGTCTTGAGCTTGCCCGCCTCGGCCAGCGTGACCCCGGGAGCGGTGTTTCCGCTGGTGGGTCCGCTGTCGGTGGCGTTTCCGCAGGCTGCGACCGCGAGGGCCAGCGCGGGCAGCAGGGCGAGCACCTTCAGCTTGGATCGTCGCGCCACGGTGTCACTCCTTGAGTCGTCTCGGTTCGAGTGCCCGCATCCTGCCACCGGGAGCGCGGGCCGCGCACTGTTCGCCCGTTCGTCACAGGGATGCGGCGGTTTTGTCGCACAATGGTGACGCGAACGGATTATTTCCCGCACATACCGGGCCAGCCCGCAAGAAGAACGGCGACCAGGGCTGTCCACCCGGTCTGGTGGGAGGCGCCGAGGCCCTCACCCGTGTCCCCATCGAAATACTCGCTGAACGTCACATGCTCGCGCCACAGCGGCGAGTCGGTGCCCTCGATCCGCTTACCGTCGGCAGGCCTGCGGCCATCCGGCCCAGGCAGGAACAACCCCGCGAGCCTGCGCGAGAGGTCGCGGGCCGCCTCGCCCGCGGTCACCCGGTTGCCAGAGCCGGTGGGCAGCTCCACCGTGACCGCGCCATGGTGGAACGTGTCGAGCGCGCACAGCGCCTGCACCAGCAGCGCGTTCGTCGGGAACCACACCGGCCCGCGCCAGTTGGAGTTGCCGCCGAACATCGCGGTGCGCGACTCGCCCGGCTCGTACTCGATGCGGTGCGGCGCGCCCGCGATCTCCACCTCCAGGCCGCCGCGGTGCGCCGCGGACAGCGACCGGATGCCGTGCGGGGACAGGAACTCGGCCTCGTCGAACATGCGGGTCAGGACCCGGCGCAGCTTGCGGTCGTCCAACAGCGACAGCAGCGCGCTGCGCTCGCCGTCCGCGCCGGTGTGCCAGGTGAGGAACTGGCCGAACTCGGGCTGGCGGCGCAGCAGGTAGTTGAGCCTGCCGGAGAAGCCGGGCAGCTCAGCGAACACCCACGGCTCCAGCGGCGCGCAGGCCAGCACCGGGATCAGCCCCACCATCGACCGCACCCGCACCGGCTGCGCCTCAACATGGCCGCCGTCGAGAGTGCGGGAGACCAGGTCGTAGCAGAACCCGTCCTCCTCGTCCCAGATCGGCCGCCGCGCGGAACCGAAGTGCGTCGACGCCTGCGCGATGCTCAGGAAGTGCTCCACGAACTTCGTGGCCACGTCCTCATACGCCTCGTCGTGGCGGGCCAGTTCCAGCGCGATCTGCATGAGGTGCAACGCGTACGTCGCCATCCACGATGTCGCGTCGGACTGCTCGAACCGCCACCCGTGCTCCAGCGGGGCCGACCGGTTGACCGGGCCGATGTTGTCCATGCCGAGGAAGCCGCCCTCGAACAGGTAGTTGCCGCCGGGGTCCTTGCGGTTGACCCACCAGGAGAAGTTCAGCAGCAGCTTGTGGAACACCCGGGCCAGGAAGACCCGGTCACCGCTGCCGGTCGCCTCCTGCTCGGCGCGGTAGACCTGCAGCGTCGCCCACGCGTGCACCGGCGGGTTGACATCGCCGAACTCCCACTCGTACGCGGGCAGCTGCCCGTCCGGGTGCATCAGCCACTCCCGGCATAGCAGCAGCAGCTGGTCCTTGGCGAACGCCGGGTCGACCAGCGCGAACGGCACCATGTGGAACGCCAGGTCCCACGCGGCGAACCACGGGTACTCCCACTCGTCGGGCATGGACAGCACATCGGCGACGTCCATGTGCTTCCAGTGCGCGTTGCGCGCGTGCGGGCCCTGCCGCTCGTGCGGCGACGGCGGGTGCGCCGGGTCGCCCTCCAGCCACTCGCGCACCCGGAAACGGTAGTGCTGCTTCGTCCACAGCAGACCCGCGAACGCCCGCCGCGCCACCTTCTTCTCCGCGGGCGAGGCGTCGGGGGCGATGTCGGCGTAGAACTCGTCCGCGTCGTCTTTCCGTCGCGCCATAGTGGAAGCGAACGTCGACCCGAACGCGCTGCCGTGCCCGTCGCCCGCGATCAGCCGCACCCGGACCGTGACCGACTCACCCGGCGCGACGGAGTCGAAGCGGTACCAGGCCGCCGCCTTCGTCCCCGGCTGCGACGCGCCCCCGGCCGGAACCACCTGGCACACATCGGTTTTGCCCTCGACAACGTGGTCGCCGATCCCCGCCTTGGTGTACCGGCTGGGATTCACCGCCCGCCCGAACAACTGCGCCTCGTCGGTCTCGTTGTCGGTGACCAAAAGCGTTGGCGCGCCGTCGAAATGCGTGGTGTAGCGCCCCAGCAGCGAATGCTCGGCGACCACCCGCGCCCAACCGTCCACAGTGGACCCGATCAGCGCGGGCCTGCGCGCGTCCCGCCCCCACGACCACGTGTTGCGGAACCACAGCTGCGGCAACAGGTGCAGCGGAGCCGCCTCCGGCCCGTGGTTGGTCGCCTCGATCTCCACACAGACGTCGTCCGGCGCGGCCTTCGCGTAGCTGACCCGCACGTCGAAGAACCGGTCGCCGTCCAACACCCCCGTGTCCGACAGCTCCGGCTCCCGGTGGTCCCGCCCGGCGTGCGCCGCCAACTCCCGCAACCGCGCGTACGGGAACGCCCGCTGCGGGTACCGGTAGAGCACCCGCATCCACGAGTGCGTCGGCGTGCCGTCGGTGATCCACCAGTGCTCCTTGACGTCCTCACCGTGGTTGCCCTCGGAGTTCGCCAACCCGAAGTACCGCTCCTTGAGGATCTCGTCCTGCCCGTTCCACAGCGCCAGGCTGAAGTTGAGGAACCCGTGCCGGTCGCAGATCCCGGCGATCCCGTCCTCACCCCACCGGTACACCCGCATCCGCGCCTGGTCGAACGAGAAGTACCCCCAGGCGTCCCCATTCCCCGAGTAGTCCTCGCGAACCGTCCCCCACTGCCGCGCGGCCAGATACGGCCCCCACAGCCGCCACGGCGACTCCGCGGACGGGGACTCGGCCAACCGCTCGTGTTCGCTCACCCGCCCCAGTGTGGTGGAATCCGCTTTTCAGGGAAACCGCACCCTGGATCACGTCGCTGTCGTATCCTGATCACGAAGGGGCAGGTCAGGGCCACAGGGGGTACGATGACGTCCGCATTCCGCAGCAGCATCGACGCATCCGTCGGGCACATCGCAGGCTCCGGTGTCAGCGACATGGTCGGCGGCGCCCCGCCCAGCGGCGACGGCGGCAAGTTCTCCTTCTCGCCGGACGAGATCCGCTCCATCGTCAAAGACTGGCTCGACCTGGCCGACGACTACACACAGTCAATGGTAGGCGCTCGACCCCTTGGTCAGGTTGATCCTCCTGGGAACGACCCGGCCAGCCACTACCACGCCCAGGCAGTGGCAACCTCGTCGCAGGCTTATATGGACTCGCTCAAGGAGAAGGCCGAATACTGCTACAACCAGGCGCAGAAGTTCCAGGACGCGTTGAGCGACTATCTTGGGGTGGAACGTGAGAACGTCCGGGGCCTGGACTCCACTGATGGGTCGGCGTCCGGACCGTCCGCGCCCAGCGCTCCCGGAGGGATCTGACGTGCGTCGCCACACCCTCGTGCCCCTGCTCGCCCTGGTCACGCTCGCGGCGTGCACGACAGGAGAAGCGGGCACGCCGGTCGGTCTCTCCACGACGACCACCCGAACACAGGACCCCGCGCCCGGGTCGAAGACCTCCGAACCCAGCACCCCATCCGCACCCGCGTCTTCGACCGAACTGCCCACCGACGGCGCCCCCAAAGTCAAAAATCCGGTGGACGTGTCCAAGTTCGCCAACGACCCCTGCGCATCGCTGCCCCCGGAACGAGCGCAGGTGCTCGTCGGAACACCCACCGGCAAACGAACCGAGCACCCCACCGGAGCCGGCTGCCGATGGTTCAACAACTCGCCGGACACCTTCAACGGCTCCAGCATCGACGTGCATTTTTTCTCCCAGACTTCCAAGGGTCTCACCGCCGTCTACCGGGCCAACAAGCGCGGCGAGTGGGCATACTTCGAGCCGGTCGCCGACATCAATGGAATGCCAGCCGTCACATACGACAAACGCGACAACCGAGACATAGGCATGTGCGGGGTCGATGTGGGCATGTCCGACACGATGTCCATCGGTGTCATCACTCAGCAGTCCTTGAGCAAGAGGAACAGGGACCAGGCGTGCCAGGTCGCGGTGATGGTGGCCGCCGAGGTGGTCAAGACTCTGAAAGCGGGATGATCATCGTGAGCGCACCCGGCAGCGGGAGCGGGTTGACCGCTAGCCAGATCTACCACGCCCTGACCGGTGGCAGCGGCGCCTCGACCCTCACCATGGCCCAGCACACTGCCGGGCAGGAAGCCAAGACGGAGACGGAGCGGGCGGAGCGGATCAACCAGCTCGCGCAGAAGATCGAGGCGGGTTGGCAGGGCAAGGCGGGGGCTGCCGCGTACGGGGCCGCGAAGCCGCTGGCCGAGGTCACGATCCTGGGCGCGGACAACCTGGACCACACCGACCAACTCCTGCAGGAGCAGGGCGGCGCGTTCGGGTCGGCGTCGAGCAGTGTGGTGCCGGTCGCGGAGAATCCGCCGGACACCGGGTTCTGGGACGAGGCGACCCCCTGGGACACCGATACCGAAGACGAGCTGAGCAAGTACCAGGCGAACTCTGAGCACAACCTCCGCGTCTACCAGATGTACGACGAGAACAGCATGTCCAACGAGCAGGCCCTGCCGATGGACTACTCGTCGCTGCACGACACGGGTGGGGACATTCGGGTTGAGAACCCGAACTTCCCGCCGACGCCGCCGCCGGATGACCCAAGGGACCCGGTGACTCCGCCGGGGCGGAACGGGCGGGACCCGGGGGATGTGTGGACCCCGCCGCCGCCGAGCGATCAGCGGCCGGAGCGGCCCACGGACCCGTTGACGCCGCCGCAGTACGACGACAAGCCGCAGCAGACGCGGCCGCATGACTGGACGCCGCCGCCCACGCCCGTGCAGCCGCCCAACCGGCCGATCGGGCCGCCGCTTCCCATCCAGCCGCCGGTCGCCGACCCGCTGCTGCCCTTCGGCGGCGGACGGTTCGGCAGCGGCGGCGCCGATGGCGCTGGTGGTGGCCGGGCAGGCGGTGGCGGCGGCGGCGCGGGCCGTGGCGGTGCCGGTGGATTCGGCGCGCGCGGTGGCGGCGCGGGCGGTTTCGGCGCGGGCGGCGCGGGCGAGCACGGGGCAGGCGCGCGACCGGGCGGCCCGGCGACCGGGGCTGAGCACGGGCCCGGCGGACGACCGGGCGGCGCGGGCGCGGCGGCGGCCGCGGCGGGCGCAGGCGGCGCTGGCACCGGCGGGCGCGGCGGGCAGCCCGGCATGGGCGCTGGCGGCGGACGCGGCCAGGGCGAAGACGACACCGAGCACACCCGCGCGTCGTTCCTGCTCGAAAACGACCCCGAGGCGATCTTCGGCACCGACCAGATGACCGCGCCCCCGGTCATCGGGGAGTGACCATGCGCACCCAGTCGCGAGTCGAGCTGTCCGTCGACACCCTGTACCGCCTGCTCAAGCAGGAGAACCTGGGCGACCCGCACCCCCTGTTCACCGGCGGTGAGCGCTACTACTCGCCGCGGTTCAAGCAGGAGAGCGACGCCCAGTTCCACCGGGAGTTGGACCGCGCCGGGCTGAGCACCCCGCAGGGGGTGGCCGAGGACTTCCTCGACCTGCTCGCGGTGATCCAGCGCGGCGCCGTCGAGTACTACGGGTGGCTGCAGGACACGGAAGGGCCGTACTCGGTGCTGGTCGCCGCGTCGGGGCGGTCCGCGGCGCTGGCGCAGCGGGTGGACGAGGTGGTCACCTTCGAGTGGATCGACGCGTCGCGGGCGTTGGAGGCGTTCGTGTTCCGGCTGCCGAACGTGGCCGCCGCGCGCGGTGAGGCGATCTCGGTTCGGTCCGCCGACTACGGCAAGCCGGTGCGGCGGGACGTCGGCGGGTTCAGCATGAGCGACCCGCATTACGCGACGCCGCAGGAGGCGCGGCGGCTGGCGGCGCTGATGAAGGCGCCGCGGGTGGGTGGCGGCAAGCTGTACACCGCCAAGCGGGACCACCGCGGCAAGCGGACCCGCGCGAAGGACTGGATCTCGTTCATCGACCTCGCCGACGGCCGGTGGGCCCTGTACACGACCGAGGGCCGCGGCGAGAAGTCGATCAACGCGGTCCCCGGCACGCCGCAGCTGATCGCGCGCCGACTTTCGGAGTTGCACGCCTCTATCGGCTGACCGTTAGCGACTCGACTGGGTGACGCCAGTACCCTTGCCGGACGTGGACGGCGATCTCCCCTATGAGCGCGTGATTCCCGCCGACAAGTGGCTCGGCGTTCTCTTGGCGGGGGCGGTGGGCGACGCTTTGGGAGCGCCGATCGAGTTCCTGTCCATCGAGGACATCCGCGCCCGGTTCGGCCCCTCCGGCGTCACCGGGTATGCGGAGGCGTACGGCGGGCGGGGCCGGATCACCGACGACACGCAGATGACCCTGTTCACCGTCGAGGCGATGATCCGCGGGCACCTGGGCCGCCGCCTGATGTTCTTCGAGCAGCAGCCCGCCTCGGTCGTGCAGCACGCCTACCAGCGGTGGTTCCACACGCAGGGGACGCCGTGGCACCGGGCGGGCGGGTCGTACGCCATGGAGGCGGAGCCGGACGGGTGGCTGATCGGCGAGCGTGGCCTCTTCCACCGCCGCGCCCCCGGCGCCACCGTGCTTACCGCGCTCAAGGGTTACGCGGGCGGCGCGGAGCGGGGGACGCTGTCGCACAAGCTCAACGACTCCAAGGGCTGCGGGGCGGTCATGCGGGCGGCGCCGTGCGCGCTGTGGTCGGAGGACCCGCTGGACTCGTTCGTGGTGGCCGCGCAGTCCGGGGCGCTCACCCACGGTCACCCCAGTGGGTATCTGAGCGCGGGTGCGCTGGCGTTCGTGGTGCACCGGCTGCTCGACGGCGCCGCGCTTCCCGACGCGCTGGTAGAGGTGCGGGCCGAGCTGGTCACCTGGGAGGAGTCCGCCGAGACGGTCCAGGCGCTGGACGCGGCGGTCGCGCTGGCGCGGCGGGGGCGGCCGACCCCGGAGCAGTTGGCGACCGAACTGGGCGGCGGGTGGGTCGGCGAGGAGGCCCTGGCGATCGGCGTGTGCGCCGCGCTGGCCGCGGACAACCTGGCCGACGGGCTGCTGCTCGCGGTCAACCACTCCGGCGACAGCGACTCCACCGGCTCCATCTGCGGGAACCTGCTTGGCGCCGTCCACGGCGTCGACGCGATCCCGCGGCCCTGGTTGGACGAGCTGGAGCTGCGCGAGGTCATCGAGACCCTGGGGCGGGACGCGCTGATCGAGTTCAGCCCCGCCAACTCCCTCAACGACCCGACCTGGAGAGACCGCTATCCGGCCTGGTGAGGGCGCCTGGCCGTCGACCGAGGCCGAGGCGGTCGCGGAACAGGAACGCCTCAGGACCCGCGTGGAGCCCCGGCCGCCCGCGGGTTTCGCGCCGCGCACGGCCGCGGGACTCGACGTCGGCTACGGCGAGCGGCTGACCGCCGCGGTGTGCGTCCTGGATCTGGCAACCCTCGACGTCGTCGACCAGGCGGTGGTCCAAGCGGACGAGTCGTTCCCCTACGTGCCGGGCTTGTTCGCCTTCCGGGAGCTGCCGCCGCAGCTGGCCGCGCTGGGCAGGCTGGACACGCCCCCGGACGTGCTGGTCTGCGACGGGCAGGGACTGGCGCACCCCCGCCGGTTCGGCCTGGCGTGCCACGCGGGTGTGCTTACCGGCATCCCGTCTATCGGAGTGGGCAAGACGGCGTTGGGCGAGTTCGAGCCGCCCGGCCCGCGCCGGGGCGCGTGGACGCCGCTGGTGGACGGCGGGGAGGTCGTCGGCCGGGCGCTGCGGACCCGGGCGGGCGTCAAGCCGGTGTTCGTGTCCACCGGGCACCTGGTCGACCTGGACACCGCGACCGACCTGGTGCTGCGGCTGACCCCGCGCTACCGCCTGCCCGAGACGACCCGGCAGGCGGACCGGCTCTCACGGGGCCGCTAGCCGCGCGTGCGCGTCGAGGATGTGGGCGACGGCCTCGGTGACCCGCTCGGCTTGTTTCACGTGAAGCCACTCGTCGGGCACGTGCGCGTTGCTGTCCGGACCGAGAGCGCCGGTGATGACGAACTGGGCCTCCGGGTAGCGCTCGGCGAGCAGGCCCATGAACGGGATGGAGCCGCCGAGGCCGAGCGTGCGCCACGGGTTGCCGAAGACCTGGTCGGACACGGTGTCCAGGGTCTCGCGCAGCCAGGGGGCGAGCGCGGGCGCGTTCCAGCCGTTGGCGGTCTCCGTCCGGGTCAGCTCGACGGTGGCGTTGTACGGGACGTCGGAGGTAAGAGCGTCGCGGACAGCGGCCAAGGCGGCCTGCCCGTCGGCGGTGGGCGGGAGGCGGAAGCTCAGGGTGAGGGTCGTGAACGGGCGCAGGACGTTGCCCGCGTCGGCGGGCTCGGGGAAGCCGGACGCGCCGATCACCGACAGGGTGGGGCGCCAGGAGCTGTTGAGGACCAGCTCCACCTCGTCCTCGCTGACCGGTTTCGTCTCGTCCGCCAGCGGAAACGCGCCGCGGAACGCCCCCGGGGTCACGGCGACCGACGCCGCGGCCTCGGCGGCGCGGTCGGCCGGGATGTCGACGTGCATCTCCTTGATCAGGATCTCGCCGGTCTCGGTGTCCTCGACCCGGTCGAGCAGCGCCCGGATCACCCGAAACGAACTGGGCACGACCCCGCTCGCCAGCCCCGAGTGCTGCCCCGAGCGCAAGACCCGCACGGTCAGGTCTACCGCCATGAGACCGCGCAGGGAGGTCGTGAGCCAGAGGCGCTCGTAGTCGTTGCCACCGGAGTCCAGGCAAATGACAAGAGAGACGCGGCCGAGCTGGTCGCCAAGATGTTCCAGGTAAGCGGGCAGGTCAGGGCTACCTGACTCCTCACCGGTCTCCAAGAGCACCACGCAACGTCCGTGCGCGCCGCCCGCCGCGCGAACCGCCTCGATGGCGGCCGTGGCGGCATAGCCCGCGTATCCGTCGTCGGCCGCGCCGCGCCCGAACAGCTTGCCGTCGCGCAGCACCGCCTGCCACGGGCCCAGTCCCTCGGACCAGCCGCCGACCGGGGGCTGCTTGTCCAGGTGGCCGTACAGCAGGACGGTCCCGGTGTCGGGCACGCCCTCGGTGGCCGCGACGTCGAGCAGCAGCACGGGCGTCCGGCCGGGTAGCCGGACGACGTCGATGCGGGCGCCGGGGATCGCGCGATCCGCGATCCAGGCCCGCAGGTGCCCGACAGCGGCGTCCAAGGCGCCGGTGGCGGCCCAGTCCGCGTCGAAGTTCGGGGAGAGGGCGGGGATCGCGACGAACTCGCGCAGGCTGGGCAGGATCTCCGCGTCCCACAGCCGCCGGACGGTCCGCTGAACTGCTGTCGTGTCCACACCCATGATCCTGCCACCCACGGGCTGGGACGGCCGGAACCTGAAGGACTCTCAGGGGCGGTCGGGCAAGGTCTGCGGTGGGCCGGTGGCCGGGCCCGTTCCCGCACCCGCGCCACCGGTCCGCCTAGTCTTTGTGATGTAGATCACTATTATCAGCCGGTCGTCCGCCCGCTCCCGAATGGGTGCCGCTGAGCTGCCCCGACCCCGCCCTGCTCTGAACCCCGAACGTCGGTTGTCCAACGTTTTCCCTGCTCAGAAGCCCCCTGTGGATAACTTCCGACGCGCCAACCCTCGTTAGGCCACACTCGGCCGTGTCAGGATGAGAACACCAAGCCGTCAACGTCGACGGTGGCCAACGCCCTACCAACGGCGGCGGCACCGGCGGCGCGGCCGTAGCCGACGCCACGAGCGTCTGCGCGGCCCGGACACGAGGAGAACGCGCATGTCGTCCCCAGAACAGTGGACGCACCCGGAGCCCCGGGAAGGCCCTGCCGCCACCGCTGCCGCACCCACAGCAGAGCAGGTGATCGCGGGTTTGCGTGCGACCAGCGAAGGCGGTCCGGAGCTGGTGCAGCTTCTGACGCCCGAGGGTGAGCGGGTCCAGAACCCGCGGTTCGACCGATACGTCGCCGAGGTGACCGCGGCGGACCTGCGCGCGCTGTACCGCGACATGGTCCTGGTGCGCCGGGCCGACCGCGAGGCCAACGCCCTGCAGCGGCAGGGCCAGCTCGGCATCTGGGTCCCGCTGCTCGGCCAGGAGGCCGCGCAGATCGGCGCGGGCCGGGCGATGCGGCCCGCCGACATGGCGTTCCCCAGCTACCGGGAACACGGCGTCGCGTGGACCAAGGGCATCCACCCCAAGGAATTGCTGGGGATCTTCCGCGGCACCGACCACGGCAGCTGGGACTCCGCCGAAACCCGTTTCCACCCGTACACCATCGTGATCGGCAACCAGGTCCTCAACGCCGCCGGGTACGCGATGGGGCAGCGGTTCGACGGCAAGGTCGGCGACGACGACGGCGAGGCCACCATGGTCTTCTTCGGCGACGGCGCCACCAGCCAGGGCGACGTGCACGAGGGCTTCGTCTGGGCCGCGGTCTACGACGCCCCGCTGGTGTTCTTCTGCCAGAACAACCAGTGGGCCATCTCGGAGCCGACCGAGCGCCAGTCCCGCCTGCCGCTCTACCAGCGGGCGCGCGGCTACGGCTTCCCCGGCATCCGGGTGGACGGCAACGACGTCCTCGCCACCCTCGCGGTCAGCCGCTGGGCGCTCGACGAGTGCCGCCACGGCAACGGCCCGGTCCTGATCGAGGCGTTCACCTACCGGATGGACGCGCACACCACGACCGACGACCCGACCCGGTACCGGCACTCCGACGAACTGGAGGCGTGGAAGCTCAAGGACCCGATCGAGCGGGTGCGGGTCCACCTGGTCCGCTACGGCGGCGCCGACCAGGGCTTCTTCGAGTCGGTGCAGGCCGAGGCGGACGCGCTCGCGGTCGAGTTGCGCGAGTTCTGCTTCGCCATGCCCGATCCGCCACCGAGGCAGATGTTCGACCACGTCTACGCCGAGCCCAGCCCGGTCCTCGACGCGCAGCGCGACGAGTTCCTGGCTTACACGGCCGGTTTCGCCGGAGGTGAGCACTGATGGCCGCGCCGGTGCTCAACAAGGCCGACGGCGCCGCGGCGTCAGCCCGGTCGGTCCAGTCGCTCACCCTGGGCAAGGCGCTCAACCTCGGCCTGCGGGCCGCGATGGAGGCCGACCCCAAGGTCCTCGTCATGGGCGAGGACGTCGGCAAGCTCGGCGGCGTCTTCCGGATCACCGACGGCCTGCAGAAGGACTTCGGCGAGCACCGCGTGCTGGACACGCCGCTGGCCGAGTCCGGGATCATCGGCACCGCGGTCGGCCTGGCCGTGCGCGGGTTCCGGCCGGTGTGCGAGATCCAGTTCGACGGGTTCATCTTCCCCGCGTTCGACCAGATCGTCTCCCAGGTCGCGAAGCTGCACGCGCGCACCCTGGGGCGGGTGAAGGTGCCGATGGTCATCCGGGTGCCCTTCGGCGGCGGGATCGGCGCGGTCGAGCACCACTCGGAGTCGCCGGAGTCGTACTTCGCGCACACCGCCGGGCTCAAGGTCGTCGCCTGCTCCAACGCGGTCGACGCGTACTGGATGATCCAGCAGGCCATCCGGTGCGACGACCCGGTGCTGTTCTTCGAGCCGAAGCGGTTCTACCACTCGGGGTTCCTGAAGGCCGACGTCGACACCGCGGCCACGCCAGCGCCGCTGTTCGCGTCCCGGGTCGTCCGCCGCGGCCACACGGCGACGGTCGTCGCGTACGGCCCGTCGATCAAGGTCGCGCTCGACGCCGCCACGGCCGCGGAAGATGAGGGGCACGCGCTGGAGGTCATCGACCTGCGGACGCTGTCCCCGCTCGACCTCGGCCCGGTCTTCGAGTCGGTGCGGCGCACCGGCAGGCTCATCGTGGTCAGCGAGGCCCCCGCTGAGTCGTCGCTGACCTCGGAGATCGCCGCCCGCGTCCAGCAGGAGTGCTTCTACTCGCTGGAGGCTCCGGTGCTGCGGGTGACCGGGTTCGACACGCCCTACCCGGCGGCGAAGCTGGAGGAGCACTTCCTCCCCGACCTGGATCGGGTGCTCGACGCCGTCGACCGATCGCTGGCGTGGTGAGCGATGCCTGAGTACAAGAGCTTCCCGCTCCCGGACACCGCCGAGGGGCTGACCGAGGCCGAGATCCTGACCTGGCACGTGAAACCGGGTGACACGGTCACGGTCAACCAGATCATCGTCGAGATCGAGACCGCCAAGGCCGCCGTCGAGCTTCCCTGCCCCTGGGCCGGGGTGGTCACCGAGTTGCACGTGCGGCCAGGGCAGACGGTGGACGTGGGCACCCCGATCCTGACCATCGACACCGATCCCGGCGGGGCCGCCGCCCCACCCCCGGCGTCGAGCAACGGCTCCGCGCCCGCCGCGGGGGAGGAGGAGATGAAGCCCCTGGTCGGGTACGGCGCCAAGGCGGTCACCGCCAAACGCCGCCCCCGCAAGGGCCCGGCCGTCCCCACCGAGCCTGCGGCCGCCGCAGCCCAGAGCACGGTCGGCGCGGCCTTCGCCCGCACCCAGGGCCCCGCTCCCGACCACACCGCAGACCAAGCCCCCGAGGCGATCCCCACCGCCCGCCAACCGGAACCGCCTGCTCGAACGACCTCCACCACCAGCGAACCGGCACCCGGCACCGCCGGACCAGCCACCCGCGCCAGCGGACCGGCGGCTGGCGGCGCAACCGGAACAGTCGACGACGGCAACGCGACAGCAACCGGCTTCGACGGCCCAGCCTCCGGCACTGGCGAAACGGCGGCAGGCGGCGCGGCCGGAACGGGCCACGACGGCAACACGACGCCTCCCGGCGGCGCCGGGACAGCACCCGGCTTCGACGGCTCAGCTTCCGACTCAGGCGCAACGGCCACCAGATCCGTAGCCGGGGGCAGCGGGGCGAGGACGTCGGACGCACCGGAGAGTGCGCGCGGGGGGCATGTGCCGTTGGCGAAGCCGCCGGTGCGCAAGCTGGCCAAGGACCTCGGGGTCGACTTGCGCTCGCTCACGGGTTCCGGGGGCAGCGGCGTGATCACCCGCGCCGATGTGGAGCGGGCGGCTGCCGAACCCACCCCCGAGCCCACCCCGGCCGCACCCACAGCCCCCGCCACCGAGACGGCAGCGCAGGCGGGGGAGCGAGCAGCTACCGGCCCCACACCCGAGCCCGTCCCGGCCGCACCCACTGCTCCCGCCACCGAGACGGCAGCGCGGGTGGGAGAGCGGCGGGTGCCGATCAAGGGGGTCCGCAAGGCGACCGCGCAGGCCATGGTGGCCAGCGCGTTCACCGCGCCGCACGTCACCGAGTTCCTGACCGTCGACGTCACACCGATGATGGATCTGCGGGCGCGGTTGGCGGCCCACCCGGACTTCCGCGACGTCAGGCTCACCCCGTTGGCGTTCTGCGCCAAGGCGGTGACGATGGCGGTCGCCCGGACACCGGAGGTCAACAGCGCGTGGGACGAGGCCGCGCAGGAGATCGTCTTCAAGGACTACGTGCACCTGGGCATCGCGGCTGCGACCCCGCGCGGCCTGATCGTGCCGAAGGTCCGAAACGCGGAGACGCTGTCGCTGCGTGACCTCGCCGTGGCCCTGGAGGCATTGACCACGACCGCGCGCGACGGCAAGACCCAGCCCGCCGACCTGGTCAACGGCACCATCACGATCACCAACGTCGGCGTCTTCGGCGTCGACACCGGAACCCCGATCATCAACCCAGGCGAGTCCGCGATCCTGGCGTTCGGCGCCATCCGCGACATGCCATGGGTAGTGGACGGGGACATCGTGGTCCGCAAGGTCTGCCAGCTCGCGCTGAGTTTCGACCACCGCCTGGTCGACGGCCAGCAAGGCTCACGGTTCCTGGCCGACATCGGCGCACTGCTGGCCGACCCGGCAGTCGCGTTCACCTACTGACAGGAGAACGGTGGCTGACCAAAGAACGACGGCTGATCCGAGAACGACGCGCTAGCCCGTGGGTGGCGGGGCGCCGACCAGGCTCCCCGCCACCTCCCCGGACACCTCAGACTCGTCGTCGTCGGCGAAAACGCCGTAGGCGACCGGTCGCCGCGCAGGAACGAGATGTTCGCTCACCTGCCACCCGCACCCGAAGCCGCCAGGTGCTCGATGGGGGCAGAGTGGTTTCTTCGGGGGAGAAGGAAGATCGCCAAGCTGGCTTCGCACGTGTGCGGCCGAAGGCTTCTCACCCGTCTTTCACACGGCGGTCTTCCTTCGTAGGGGCCCGAAGAAACCACTCCACCCCATCGAGCCAACCCCACAAAAGCAAGCACCCCAGCGACCTACGGGCGGGGAAGGTCGAAGTAGTCGATCAGGGTCGCCGCGAAGGCGATGTCGCCTTTGACCTTGACCTTGCTCGACAGGAACAGCATGGGCAGGCTCACCGCGCCGATGACCGCGCGCAGGAAGTCGACCGGGGCGATGGTGATGGTGACCCGGGGGTCGTCGGTGGGTTCGTCGCCGGAGGTGCAGCGGCCGTTGGCGATGACGGTCTCGAAGCGGTCGTAGCCGTCCTCGCCCGCGCCGCCGGTGAAGCGCCAGTGCAGGACGGCGCGCAGGCCTGCGGCGCGGTCGGGGGCGAGGTGGTCGGACATGCGGCGGAAGACCTCGGTGAACACGACGTGCCGCAGGTGGGGGTGGGTGGTCAGCGCGTCGAGTTGGGCGCGGGTGGCGCGGGCGAGGAAGCGCAGGAACGTCTCCGTCCGCATACCCGCCAGGTCTATCCCGGTGCCCGCGTCGCCGAGCATGTCGAGGGTTTCGACCAGTTGGACGAACTGGGCCGGGTCGAGCTTGGCCGGGTCGATGGCCTCGGCGAAGCCGTCGAGGTCGACCACGGCGACCGGGGGGAGGCGGTGCCACTTGCGGCGCCTGCGTGCGATGCGCATGAGGGCAGTGTGCCTGTTCACGGGTGGCCGCACTCGCGGCGCGCGTTGTCCGCCCGGCCGCTCACGGTTTGGGCAGGTCGAACAGTCCGGTCAGGCCTGCGGCGAAGGCGAGGTCGCCGCGCACCTTCAGTTTCCCGGTCATGAACAGCACTGGGGCGGAGACGTTGTTGGTGATGAGCTTGAGGAAGTCGGTGGGCGACAGGGTGACGGTGACCTTGGGCGATGCGGTCATCTCCGTCCCGCCCACGCAGGCGCCGTCGGCGATGACTGTCTCGTAGCGGTCGTAGCCGTCCTCGCCCGCGCCGCCGGTGAGCCGCCAGTGGATGACGGCTTTGAGGTCCTTGATCCGTTCGTCGCGCGGGTGGTCGCTCATGTGGCGGAACATCTCACCCAGGACCCGGGCGCGCAGGCCGGGCTCGGCCATGATCGACTGGATTTGGTCGGTGGAGGCCTGGGTGAGGATGCGGACGAACGTCTTGGGGGACATCGCGGAGAGGTCGACGGGCGCGCCTGCCTCGGCGAGCCGGGTGATGGCGCGCAGGGCGGTGGTGAGGTCGTTTCTGCCGAGCTTCCTCGGGTTCAGGGCGCGCCCGATAGCATCCGCGTCGATGTCCATCGCCTCAGCGGGGTTCATCCGGTCGAGCAGTTCGACCAGTGCCCGTGGCTTGAGCGCGCCGATCGCCGCACCGGTGTGACCAGAGTCGGGCATGAACACCTCCCCGTTTTACCTACTCGCGAGTAGGCTACGGGTGAGTAAGTTGGCTGACAAGGGGATCGATACCAACGATCGGGAGGTTCGGCGTGAGCGTCGACGAACAGCGTCGACCGGCGCGCGTGAAGCGCCTGCCCCGGGAAGTGCGGGAGCGCCAGATCCTCGACGCCGCCGTCCGGGTGTTTTCCCAGCACGGCTACCACAACGCGTCGATGGACGAGATCTCCGATGTGGCGGGCGTCTCCAAACCGATGATCTACGCCTACCTGGGGCACAAGGAAGACCTCTTCGCCGCGTGCATCCGGCGGGAGGCGAGCCTGCTGATGGACGCCATCGCGAGCGGGGTGCGGGCCGAGTCGCCGCCGGACATGCAGCTGTGGCACGGCCTGCGCGCCTTCTTCGAGTTCGTCGCCTCCCAGCGGGAGAGCTGGAAGGTCCTGCACCGCCAGGCGACATCGCAGGGCGGGCCGTTCAGCGAGGAACTGCTCGCGATGCGCAGCCGCGCGATCAACCTGGTCGACGCGCTGCTGGTGCGGTCGGCGACCAGCCGGGGGCTCGGCGAGACCGCGACCAAGGCCACAGAGGCCCTGGCCGCCGCCCTGGTCGGCGCGGGCGAGTCGCTGGCCGACTGGTGGCTCGACCACCCGGACGTGCCGGAGAAGGTCGTCGCGTCCTGGCTGATGAACCTGGTCTGGATGGGCCTGGGTGACCTGGTCGACGGCGCGGTCTGGACGCCGACGCCGGAAGCGGCGCCGGAGTGACACCGGAGTGACGCCGAAGGGCCTCCGGGAAGCCCCGGAGGCCCTTCGAGCACACAGCCAGATCTTTCTACAGCGCGGTGATGACGCCCTCGATGTGCGGCTTGGGCTTGCGCGCGTCGAACAGGTCGAAACGCCACCCGTCCGAGGTCTGCTCGGCGTGGAAGCCGACCTTCGCGGGCAGGAACACCGGCAGCTTGAAGCGCACGTCGACCGTGTACGCCTCGGGCAGCCTGCCCTCGAACGCGGCCAGGCAGCGCGCCTTGGTCCACATGCCGTGGGCGATGGCCTTCGGGAATCCGAACAGCTTCGCGCTGAGCGCGTGCAGGTGGATCGGGTTGCGGTCGCCGGAGACCTCGGCGTAGCGCCTGCCGATGTCCTCCGGAGCCCGCCAGACCGCCGACGCCGAGGGAAGCTCGCGGCGCTCGTCGCCCGCGCCGGACTCGCCGGAACCTCCGGAGCCGCGGCGCAGGTAGGTGCTGACGTCGTGCCAGACCACCTCGCCGTCGACCAGGGCCTCGCTGATCATGTCGAACTGGCGGCCCTTGGGGTGCGGCCGCAGGTTCTCCACGTGCACCCGCAGGTCGAACTTCTCGTCCACCCGCAGCGCCCGGGTCTGGGTGATCCGGTTGGCCACGTGGACCGAGCCGACCAGCGGGAACGGGAAGTCCGCGTCCGTCATCAGCTTCACCTGCATGGGGAAGGTGAGCATGTGCGGGTAGGTCGCGGGGAGCTCGTCGGTCAGCCGGAACTCGCAGACCCGGTTGTAGTCGGCGAGGTGCTTCGCGTCGACGCGCACGTCGGTGCGCCGGTACGTGCGGTCCGGCAGCTCCCCGCCCTTTTTGGAGAACCCGGAGATGACGGCCTTGGGGAACAGGACGCCCAGGTTCGGCGACTCGCGGAGTTCCAGCACGGACATCACGCCCCCAGCAGGCTCTGGCCGCAGACCCGCACGACGTTGCCGTTCACCGCGCCCGAGGCCGGGTTGGCGTACCAGGCGATCGTCTCGGCGACGTCGACCGGCAGGCCGCCCTGGGCCATGCTGTTCATCCGGCGACCGGCTTCCCGGATGAACAGCGGGACCGCCGCGGTCATCTGGGTCTCGATGAAGCCGGGGGCGACCGCGTTGATGGTGATGCCGCGCTCGGCGTAGACCGGGGCGAAGGCGTTGACCATGCCGATGACGCCCGCCTTGCTGGCGCCGTAGTTGGTCTGGCCGAGGTTGCCCGCGATGCCCGCGATCGAGGAGACGCCGATGATGCGGCCGCCGTCGCGGAGGACGCCCTGGGACAGCAGCGCGTCGTTGACCTTGAGCTGGCTGGCGAGGTTCACCGACAGGACGGCGTCCCAGGCGGCTTCCTTCATGTTGGCCAGCTTCTTGTCGCGGGTGATGCCCGCGTTGTGCACGACGATGTCGACGCCGCCGTGCCTGCCGCTCAGGTACTCGACCAGCTTGGCTGGCGCGTCGGCAGCGGTGATGTCGAGCTGGAACGCCGAGCCGCCGACCCGGTTGGCGACCTTGGCCAGGTCGCCGCCCATGGCGGGGATGTCCAGGGCGACCACGTGCGCGCCGTCGCGGGCGAGGACGTCGGCGATGGCCGCGCCGATGCCCCGGGACGCGCCGGTGACCAGGGCGACCTTGCCCGCGAGGGGCGCGCTCCAGTCGTCGGGCTCGGCGGCGTTGCCGCCGTGCGTGCCGACCCGGATGACCTGGGCGTCGACGTACGCGGACTTGCCCGAGAGCAGGAAGCGCAGCGTGGACTCGATCTTGTCCTCGGCGCCCGCCTCGACGTAGACGAGCTGCGCGGTCGCGCCGCGGACAAGCTCCTTGCCGAGCGAGCGGACGAAGCCCTCAAGCGCCCGCTGGGCGATGAGCTCTTCCGCGCCCGCCACCTTCTCCGGCGGGGTGCCGAGCACCACGATCCGACCGCAGGCTCCGACGGATCGGACGACCGGGTGGAAGAAGTCGTAGAGCCCCCGCAGCTGCTCTACGGTGGAGATTCCGGTGGCGTCGAAGACCAGACCGCCATAGCTCGGGCCGCGTTCCCCGCCTGGGGGCACCGGCAGCGCGCTGGTCAGCACCTCGATACCCGAGGCCTTCAACACACTGCTGACCTGGTCGAGCAGGCGCCCGCCGGGGGCGCCGCCGATCAGTGCGGGACCGTCCAGCGCGGGCTCGCCACGCTTGAACCTCCGCAAGGGGGTGGGGTTCGGCAGTCCGAGACGCTTCACGAGAAGTCGTCCGACGCCGGAAGTGCTGAACTGCTGATAGCGGTCAGTCATCTGAGTGCGCCTCCCTACTCGCTAGTAAACTTACTCCAGAGTAGGTTACGATGCTACCTCAGTTGCAAACCTGTGCTCAGGAGGATGGAATGGCCCCGAGTCGCGTGCGCCGAGTGGCGGTCCTTGGTGGGAACCGCATCCCCTTCGCGCGGTCCAATGGTCCGTACGCCAAGGCGTCGAACCAGGACATGTTCACCGCTGCCCTGGACGGACTGGTCGCGCGTTTCGGCCTGCAGGACGTCCGGCTGGGTGAGGTGGCCGCTGGCGCGGTCCTCAAGCACAGCCGGGACTTCAACCTGGCCCGCGAGAGCGTGCTGGGCAGCAAGCTCTCCCCGGAAACCCCCGCTTACGACATCCAGCAGGCCTGCGGCACCGGCCTGCAGGCGATCATGCAGGTCGCCAACAAGATCGCCCTCGGGCAGATCGACTCGGGCGTGGCAGGCGGTGTCGACACCACCAGCGACGCGCCGCTCGCGCTCAACGACGACCTGCGGCGCATCCTGATCGCGGTCAACAACGCCAAGACCGTCGGCCAGCGGCTCGCGCTGCTCGCCAAGATCCGGCCCGCGCACCTGGCGCCGGAGCGCCCGGAGAACGCCGAGCCGCGCACCGGCCTGTCGATGGGCCAGCACGCCGCCTTGACCGCCAAGGAGTGGGGCATCACCCGCGAGGCGCAGGACGAGCTGGCGGCCGCGAGCCACCAGAAGCTCGCCGCCGCGTACCAGCGGGGCTTCTTCGACGACCTGATCACCTCGTTCCAGGGCGTGGCGAAGGACCACAACCTGCGGCCGGAGTCGACCGCGGAGAAGCTCGCCAAGCTCAAGCCGGTCTTCGGCGGCCCCGACGGCACCATGACCGCGGGCAACTCGACCCCGCTCACCGACGGCGCGTCCACGGTGCTGCTGGCCAGCGAGCAGTGGGCCAAGGAGCGCAACCTGCCGGTGCAGGCGTACCTGACCTTCACCGAGACGGCCGCGGTCGACTACATCCACGGCGGCGAGGGCCTGCTGATGGCCCCCGCGTACGCGGTGCCGCGGATGCTGGCCCGCGCGGGGCTGACGCTGCAGGACTTCGACTACTACGAGATCCACGAGGCGTTCGCCTCCCAGGTCCTGGCCACCCTCGCGGCGTGGGAGGACGTGGCCTTCGCCAAGGAGAAGCTGGGCCTGACCGAGCCGCTTGGCTCGATCGACCGCTCGAAGCTCAACGTCAACGGCTCGTCGCTGGCCGCGGGACACCCGTTCGCCGCGACCGGCGGCCGGATCGTGGCCACCCTGGCCAAGCTGCTGCACGAGAAGGGCTCGGGCCGCGGCCTGATCTCCATCTGCGCCGCAGGCGGCCTGGGCGTCACCGCGATCCTGGAGAAGTAACCGCTCCCTGACGAGTGCATCGGCGGTGGCCACCTTCCCCGGAAGGTGGCCACCGCCGTCTTTTTCCCGGTTTCGCCGGGAAAGATCCGTCTCGTGCGCGGTCGCTCTACGATTCGCGTGTCGGCGCACACGAGGAGTAGGCACATGACCGGAGCGGGCAACCCGCAACGCAAGGGCTTCAGTGAACTCGGCCCTGTCTGGATCTCGGCGATCGCCGCCCTGCTCGTCGCGATGACCGGTGCGGGGTTCTTTGTCGGCAAGGCGAGCGAGACGCAGGCGAAGCCCACGACGGTCACCGTCACCGCTTCCGCCGCGCCTGCCCCGCCGTCGGCCTCCGGCGCGGCCGCGGCCACCACACCGCCCACGACCACCACCAGCGCCAAGACCACCGAGCCCGGTGTCCGCTTCTCGGGTGAACTGGTCTGGGGCAAGTTCAGCCTCGATTTCACCGAACCCCGTCCCCTGAACAACGCGCAGATCAGTGGACTGTCCGGCAACAATCTGTACAGCGACGGCGGCGGCTCCGTCGTCGAGTGGAAGACGGACTCGACGCCGACCAAGGACGAGTGCGCGCGGGTGGCCAAGGCCAACGGTTCCAACCAGGCGAACGGCCTGGTCAAGGGGAGCCGCGTGTGCGGTCTGACGCCAGAGGGCCGGGTGTTCCGGATCGACGTCGAAGCGGTCGGCAGCGGTGGGATCGTCAGCCAGGTGACGGTCTGGGAGAACACGCCGTAGGGAAATCTCGGCCAATATTGCTTGGGCGCTAGAAACGCCGATACCGTTCGATGATGGACCCGGTCCGCAACCCGTTCGCCCCCGGCGCAGGGCAGCGCCCGCCGGAGCTGGCAGGCCGTGAGAAGGAGTTGGCCGCCTTCGAGGTCGTCCTGGAGCGGATCGCGCGGGGCAGACCGGAGCGCAGCTTGGTGCTCACCGGGCTAAGAGGTGTCGGCAAGACGGTCTTGCTGGGCGAACTGCGGTCCATGGCCGTCCGCCGCGGCTGGGGCGCGGGCAAGATCGAGGCCCGCCCCGACGCCGATCTGCGCCGTCCCCTGTCCGCCGCCCTGCACCGCGCGGTCCGCGACCTGGCCGTGCGCCACCGCGCCCCCGAACGCGTTGAGTCGGTCCTGGGCACCCTCAAGGCGTTCGCACTGAAGTCGAACCCGGAGAACGCCAAGCTCCGCGACCGCTGGCAGCCCGGCATCGACGTCCCGGCCACCACCGGCCGCGCCGACTCCGGCGACATCGAGATCGACCTGGTCGAACTGTTCACCGACGTCGCCGAACTGGCCCAGGACGTCGGCACCGGGGTCGCGGTGCTGATCGATGAGATGCAGGACATCGGCGCGGACGACATCTCGGCCCTGTGCGCCGCCTGCCACGAGCTGTCCCAGTCCGGCGCGCCGTTGGTGGTCGTCGGCGCGGGCCTGCCCCACCTCCCGGCGCTGCTGTCGGCCAGCAAGTCCTACTCCGAGCGCCTGTTCCGGTATGTCCGCATAGACCGCCTTGACCGTGAAGACGCGGACCAGGCTGTCCTGGTCCCGGTAGACCGCGAACAAGCGGCCATCACCCCGGCGGCCCTGGACGCCCTGTTCGACCGCTCCGGCGGCTACCCGTACTTCATCCAGGCGTTCGCCAAGGCGGCCTGGGACGCCGCCCCCACCGACCCCATCACCGTCGAGGACGTGGCCATGGCCGCCCCCGAGGCCGAGGAAGAGCTGGCGGTCGGCTTCTTCGGCTCCCGCTACGAGCGAGCCACCCCCGCCGAACGCGAGTACCTCCGAGCGATGGCAGAGCTGACCGAGGGCAAGGACGACCCAGCGGGCACCTCCGACGTGGCCGTCTTCCTGGGCCGCAAACCCTCTTCCCTGTCTCCGGCCCGCGACAGCCTCATCAAGAAGGGCTTGGTCTACTCCGCCGAACGCGGCCGCATCGCCTTTACCGTCCCCCACTTCGGCCGCTACCTCAGGGGCATGGAGGAGTAGCGCTCCATACCGTCATCTACCACTCACGCTAGAGCAACAGATATGGCGTGAGACACGCCCAGGACCGATGATTCATCGGCAAGTGCCCCGAATCACCGAACAATCGGGTGAAAGACGAAGGAAAGAGGCGCATACTTGAGACACGCCGCTCAGCCAGGGCGGCAAGAAGACCCGAAGGGGATGCACAACCCATGAACGTCGCCGCGAAGATCCGAGCCCGCCGCGCCGAGGCCCGCACTCGCAAGGCGGTGAACCGCGCCATCGACCAGGCCGCGACCCCCTCGATGCGCCACGAACTCATCACCATGGCCCAGGCCCACAACATCTGGCGCTAACCAGAACAGCTGACGTAACCAGAACAGCCAGGGTTTAAACGTGACTCAGGACACATTCCGTGTCCGTGTAACACCATCGGGACCTATCACGATGTTCCGGTTGACCCCGTAGTGCTGGCGGACCCCCGACCTGGCAGCACTACGGGGTTTCCCATACCCAGGGTTCCCCTGTGGCTAAACCCCGGCGGCGGCTAACTCCCAACACCACCGGCACCCCCGAGCAAGCGCGGGCCCCCACCCAAAGTGCTCGATCGGGTGGACCGGCTTGATACGGGAAAGGGCGACCGTAAACTTGCCGTGGTCGTGGGGGCGAAGCCGCCCCACCCAGCTCTTCCCACGACGGTCGCCCGAGGGGTCCCCGTGTCAAGCCGGTCCACCCGATCGAGCAAACCCGCTCACACCCGGGCACAGCACCCCGAGAAAACCCACCCCGCACCAAACCCGGCAGGCCCACCCCCGGCCAAGCCCACCCAGCCGAAGCACCCCGCCGAGCGCACCCAGCAGCGGGCACGGCAGCAGACCGCCAGCGCACCCGAGTTCATCGGCATGGACATCGGCGGCACCAAGATCGCCGCGGGCGGCGTCACCCCAGAAGGCCACCTCACCTGGCGCCGCCAGACCCCCACTCCCAAGGGCGGCCCGGAAGAAGTCTTCGCCGCCCTCGCCGCCCTCATCCAGGGCACCACCCCCACAGCCGTCGGCATCGGCTGCGCAGGCCCCATAGACCTCATCGCGGGCACCGTGTCCCCCGTCAACATCCCCGGCTGGCGAGACTTCCCCCTCAAAGCCCGCGTGGAAGACCTCATCCGCACCCCGGTCGAACTGGCTGGCGACGGCCTCTGCATGGCCGCGGCCGAGCACTGGGCAGGCGCGGGCCGGGGCACCGACAACATGGTCGGCTTGGTCGTCTCCACCGGCGTCGGCGGCGGCCTGATCGTCAACGGCCAACCCCACCCGGGCAGAACCGGCAACGCGGGCCACATCGGCCATATCGTCGTCGACGACAGCGGCATCCCCTGCCCCTGCGGCGGCCGAGGCTGTGTCGAGACCGTCGCCAGCGGCCCCAACCTGGTCCGCTGGGCCCGCAGGCAGGGCTGGCGCGCGCCCGCGAACGCCGACGCCGCCCACCTGGCCGCGGCGGCCCTGCACGGTGACGGCGTCGCCAAGGCCGCTTTCGACCGCGCGGGCCGCGCCGTCGGCCGCGCCATCCTCGCCACCGCCGTCCTCGCGGACCTGGACCTCGCCGTGGTCGGCGGCGGCGTCGCCCAGGCAGGCGACCTGCTGTTCGCCCCGATCCGGGCCGCGATCGTCGAGCATGTGGGCCTGTCGTACGTGCGGCGCCTCAAGGTCGTCCCCGCCGAGTTGGGCGCGGACGCGGGCATCGTCGGCGCGGCGGCGCTGGTCGCCCGGTAGGGCTCGGCGACCTGTGACGCCGAAGGTTCGGCTGTCGCCGAATCGCCCCCGATGAGCGGGGAGTGGCATGTCCGAATACCGCTGACCGATCGTTTCTGTACCTCTCGCCGGGTGAACCGGACAAAGCGACCACCCGTTCGGCCGCAGCGCGGAACTCGCCACGCCCGAAAACGGGCACCCGATCGCTTACCCGCCAAATGGACTGCTATTACTCCACCCGTTTAGCCCTACGACAGCCGCAGACCCACTCAGGTGGACCATTGATTCACCTAACGGCCAGTAACTTCACCCGATAGGTGAGACGGGTCACACGATGCCGTTTACCGACAGACACGCTCCGCTTATCGTCTACTACGCAGTAGATACGCGAATGTCACGACTTGGGGTGGAAACTAGTTGCACAGCGCAGTAGCACGAAGGAGCCCGACGCTTTGGCCGTGACAGGAACGGAGTCCGTGCGAGCGGATGACCGCCAAACCCTGCACCTGACCTTCCCTGTCGACCTGACCCCGCCGCCGATGCCGCCGACCCCGGTCGTG
The DNA here is from genome assembly GCF_900101685.1 of Actinokineospora iranica. Taxonomy (GTDB): domain Bacteria; phylum Actinomycetota; class Actinomycetes; order Mycobacteriales; family Pseudonocardiaceae; genus Actinokineospora; species Actinokineospora iranica. Next base: position 23,893 of record NZ_FMZZ01000005.1, on the reverse strand, counting down.
GTGAGCGACCGGCCGCCGCCGGAGCGCACGTTCGGCGAGCGCTGCCTGCTGACCGCCGAGCGGTTCCTGGGCGGCTGGGCGCCGACGCTGCGCCTGGCCCTGCTGCTCGTGGCCGCCGGGCTCGCCGGGTTGGTCCTCATCGGCGTCTTCGCAGGCGTCGTGCCCGCGCTGATCAGCGCCGCGGTCCTGGTCGTGCTGGCGAGCAGGCGCGGCCACTGACACCTCGAACACGAAGAAGGGCCCGGACCAGCACGCGGTCCGGGCCCTTCTGGCGCGCGGGTCAGTGGGTGGCCACCGGCCGCAGCTTCGGGTCGTCCTCGTCGACGTGGTAGTCGGCGGGGTCGGTCTTGTCCAGGCCGTTGAACACCCGCATCCGCCGCGCGGCCACCGTCACCACCACCGCGACCAGCAGGTTGGCCAGCAGCGCCACGATGCCGACGTAGATCTGCAGGGTGGAGCCAGCGAACGGGTGCCAGCCGAACAGGTTCAGCTCACCCAGCCGCAGCGCGGACGCGCCGAAGTGCGCGCGCTTCCCGTCGGCGCTGGGGATGTTGTAGAGCAGCACCATCCCCCAGCCCATGCCCGCGATCCAGCCGCCGATCAGGCCCCAGACGTGGAACCAGCGGGTGTAGAGCGCGATGGCGACCGCTGGCAGGGTCTGCAGGATCATCACCCCGCCGATGAGCTGCAGGTCGATGGAGAACTGCGGGTCGATGAACAGGATGAACGCGACCGCGCCGAACTTGACCACCAGCGAGGCAAGCTTGGCCTGTTTCGCCTCGTCCTGGGCGGTGGCGTCGCGGCGGATGTACTCCTTGTAGATGTTGCGCGTCCACAGGTTCGCCGCGGCGATGGACATGATCGCGGCGGGCACCAGGGCGCCGATGCCGATCGCGGCGAACGCGATGCCCGCGAACCAGGACGGGAACTGCTGCTCGAACAGGTTCGGGATGATCGTGTTCGTGTCCGGGTCGCCGGTGGCGTTGTTGGTCAGCGGCTTGGTGCCCGCGGCGATCGCGACGTACCCGAGCAGCGCGAGCAGGCCGAGCAGCAGCGAGTACGCGGGCAGCGCCGACATGTTCCGCTTGATCACCGTGCGGCCGCGGGAGGCGAGCACGCCGGTGATCGAGTGCGGGTACAGGAACAGCGCCAGCGCCGACCCGAGCGCCAGCGTCGCGTACTGGAGCTGGTTGTTGCCGTTGAGCAGGATGCCGTCGCCGGGCGCTGGGGTGGCCTTGAACTTCTCGTCGGCCGCGCCGAAGATCTCGCTCCAGCCGCCGAGCTTGATCGGCAGGTAGACCACCGCGACGATGATCACCACGTAGACCAGGATGTCCTTGACGAACGCGATCAGCGCGGGCGCGCGCAGGCCGGACTGGTAGGTGTAGACGGCCAGGATCACGAACGCGATCAGCAGCGGCAGGTGCCCGACGATGCCGGTGCCGTTGAGGCCCAGCGTGCGCAGCACCGCCTCCAGGCCGACGAGCTGCAACGCGATGTAGGGCATGGTCGCGACGATGCCGGTGATCGCGATCAGCAGCGCGAGCGTCGATGAGCCGTAGCGGCCGCGCACGAAGTCGGCCGGGGTGACGTACCCGTGCGCCCGCGACACCGACCACAGGCGCAGCAGCGGCAGGAACACGATCGGGTACAGGATCACGGTGTAGGGCAGCGCGAAGAAGCCAGCCGCGCCCGCGCTGAACATCAGCGCCGGGACCGCGACGAAGGTGTAGGCGGTGTAGACGTCGCCGCCGATGAGGAACCAGGTGATCCACGAGCCGAACTTGCGCCCGCCCAGGCCCCACTCGTCCAGGTGCTCCAGGGTGCTGCCCGCCCGCCAGCGCGCGGCGACGAACCCGAGGACGGTCACCACGCCGAACAGCAGCGTGAACACGACCAGTTCGGTCCACTTCATCGGCCTGCCCCCTCGTCCAGGTCGTCCACGTCGAGATCGGCACTGTCGGCGCGCGGGGGCGGAGTCGTGGGCTGGTCCCGGGTCTTGACGAAGACGATCGTCGTGGCGGCCACGCCGACGGCGACGCCGAAGAACTGGAACCAGTAGAAGAACGGCATACCGAGCAGCGCGGGCCCGGTCCGGTTGAAGATCGGGGTGATCAGCATGAACAGGGGAACCAATAACAGCAGGTTCCAGGGGCTCCAGCGGATGCCGGAGACCGGTTTCCCGGGGGGTGCCATCGGTGCCTCGCTCAGGTAGCGGGAGTGTCGCCGGGAAACACTAAAGCCCCGCGCCCGTCACGTCACTGGTTGGCCGGTTCCGGTCCGGCCCGGCGATTCGGCAACCAGGCGGCCGTCTTCCACAGGCTGTGCACAACCTTGTCCCCAACCTGTGGATAACTTGTGGACGCGCTGACCAGCGGGGAAACAACGAATCGGCGGTCACACCGCCACCTGCCCGCAGGCAGGCGCGGACTAGTCCACAGCACTAGTCCCCAGCGGGCCGCCCGCCCGCTCGGCGAGCCGGTCGCCGACGATCAGCAGGCACGACAGGCACCGCGCGCCCGTGTGCGTCCGGGCGACCCGGCCGAACGGGACGGTGTGCGCGCACACCGCCTCCACGAAGCTGGCGGGCCGCTCACCGGCCGGGAAGGCGTGCACCCGGTCGTCGTATCCCGACAGCCGCCAGTTCCAGCTATGCCCTGCGCGCACCGGACCAAACCTCCCCATGTGAACGTCCACCCCTGCCCGCACCACACGCCGAAACGCCGAAGGCCACCGTGCCGAGCACGGTGGCCTTCGCTGGCGTGTGGTTACTGGCGGGTATGTCCAGCCAAGAGACTAGCCCAGGCTAGCCAAGTCGCTGCTTCAGCGCTTCCAGTTCGTCGCGAAGCGGCGTCGGCAGCTTGTCGCCGATCTTGTCGAACCACTCCTCGATCAGCGGGATCTCCGCGCGCCACTCGTCGACGTCGACCTTGAGCGCCGCCTCGATGTCGGCGCGGTCGCCGTCGATGCCGGACAGGTCAAGCTCGTCGGCGGTGGGGACCCAGCCGATCGGGGTCTCGGTCGCGGCGGCCTTGCCCTCGATCCGCTCGATCGCCCACTTGAGGATGCGGCTGTTCTCGCCGAACCCGGGCCACAGGAAGCGCTTGTCGTCGCCCCGGCGGAACCAGTTGACGTAGAAGATCTTCGGCAGCTTGGCCGAGTCGGCGCGCTTGCCGGTCTCGATCCAGTGGTTGAAGTAGTCACCGGCGTTGTAGCCGATGAACGGCAGCATCGCCATCGGGTCGCGGCGCACGACGCCGACCGCGCCCACCGCGGCGGCGGTGGTCTCGCTGGACAGCGTGGCGCCCATGAAGGTGCCGTGCTGCCAGTCGCGGGACTCGGTCACCAGCGGGATCGTGGTGGCCCGGCGGCCGCCGAAGAAGATCGCCGAGATCGGCACGCCGTTCGGGTCGTCCCACTCGGGCGCCTTGGTGTCGCACTGCTCGATCGGGGTGCAGTAGCGCGAGTTCGGGTGCGCCGCCTTCTCCTCGGACTCCGGCGTCCAATCGGCTTTCTTCCACGAGGTCAGGTGCGCGGGAGGCTCGCCCATGCCCTCCCACCAGATGTCGCCGTCATCGGTCAGCGCGACGTTGGTGAACAGCGAGTTGCCCTTGGCGATGGTGCGCATCGCGTTCGGGTTGGTGTGGAAGTCGGTGCCCGGCGCGACGCCGAAGAAGCCGTTCTCCGGGTTGACCGCGTACAGGCGACCGTCCTCACCGAAGCGCATCCAGGCGATGTCGTCGCCGATGGTCTCGACCTTCCACCCCGGGATGGTCGGGTCCAGCATCGCGAGGTTGGTCTTGCCGCAGGCGCTGGGGAACGCGGCCGCGACGTAGTAGACCTTGTCCTCGGGCGAGGTCAGCTTGAGGATCAGCATGTGCTCGGCGAGCCAGCCCTCGTCCCGGCCGATCACCGAGGCGATGCGCAGCGAGTAGCACTTCTTGCCCAGCAGCGCGTTGCCGCCGTACCCGGAGCCGTAGCTCCAGATGAGACGCTCCTCCGGGAAGTGCACGATGTACTTGGTGTCGCTGCACGGCCACGGCACGTCGGCCTGGCCCGGCTCCAGCGGCGCGCCGATGGAGTGCAGCGCGGGGACGAAGTCGCGCTCGGTCCCGTCCTCGGCGATGAACTTGTCCAGCGCCTTCGTGCCCATCCTGGTCATGATGCGCATGGAGACGACCACGTACTCCGAGTCGGTGATCTCCACACCGAGCATGGGCTTCTCCGCGTCGAGCGGTCCCATGCAGAACGGGATCACGTACATCGTGCGGCCGCGCATCGAGCCCCGGTAGAGCTCGGTCATGATGGCCTTCATCTCGGCCGGGTCCATCCAGTTGTTGGTGGGGCCCGCGTCCGACTCGTCGGCCGAACAGATGAAGGTGCGTTCCTCGACCCGCGCCACGTCGTTGGGGTCCGACGCCGCGTAGAAGGAGTTCGGCTTCTTGGCCAGGCGCGTGAACGTCCCCGCGTCGACCAGCTTGTCGGTCAGCCGGGTCCACTCCTCTTCGGAGCCGTCGACCCAGACCACCTGATCCGGAGCGGTCAGTTCAGCCACCTCGCGCACCCACGCCAGGAGTCGCTTGTGCGTCGTCGGTGCCTGGTCAACGCCAGGGATTGTCACTGCCGTCATCTCGCCTCGTCTCCTGACTGAACGCCGAAATGCCGATCAGGACGCCATGTTCCTGACCGGGACAGCGGCGTCCTAACCGAATGGCTGAGCCCCCGCCCTGAGGATCAAGCGGGTGCGTGCCGTGAAGGAATGGTCTGAGGCTAGCGAAGTGACCGCCAGGTAACCGAGACCTTGCCTGTCGGTTCTCTCACAAGAACGATAAGGGGATCGATTCAGTACCCGGATGCGGGCGGTCGGATTCGGCCAGACGAGTGCTCCCCTCACCGACCCGGCGGGCGGCAAGTGAATCTCCCCACGAGCGGGCTTCTGACAAAAAAGATCCCGGCGCACGCGGGGTGTGCCGGGATCTCTTCCTGATCAGCGGGGGGTCAGCGGTTGACCAACGGAGAGTGATCAGCTCTGCCAGGCGGCGTCGGAGTCGGCGCTCGCGCCGGTGCCCTCGGACTCGTAGGTGCCGTCGGAGTTGATGTGCCCGGTCTCGACGGTGGTCCACTCGTCCTCGCCGGTGTGCTCGGCGACGGTGACGTCACCGTCGGCCTCGATCACGACGGCCTGGTCGGCCTCGCCGTCGCCGTCGACGTCGGTGAAGGCGTAGGTGTTGCCCTCGTCGTCGGTGACGACCGCGGTGTCGTTGGTGCCGTCGCCGTCGGCGTCGTACTCGGCCTCGCCCGCGGTCACGTCGCCGTCCTTGGTGTCGACGGTGATGGTCTCGCCGCCGGTGCCCGACGCGGTGTCGTCGCCCGCCGTGCTGTCGTCGTCGGAGCCGGTGGACGCGGTGCCGGAGTCGGCGCCGTCGCCAGAGGGGTTCTCCACCGAGGAGGGGTCGGCTTCGGTCCACTCGCCGGAGGTCTCGTCGTACTCCGCGGCGGCGGTGACGTTGCCCTCTTCGTCAAGCTCGACCATGGTGTCGGCGGTGCCGTCGCCGTCGGTGTCGGTGAAGGCCATGTAGCCGTCTTCGGTCTGCACGACCGCCGTGTCGTTGTGGCCGTCCTGGTCGTAGTCGTAGTTCTCCTCGACCTCGTACTCCTCGCCGCCGACCTCGACGGTGAGTTCGTCGTGGCCCGCGTCGTCGGCGGTGGTGTCGGTGGTGTCGTCAGCGCCGGTCTCGTCCACGTACACGGGTGCCCCCTTACTGATCCCTCGCGGGATTTCGCACTTGCTTGTTAGCGGTATGACTGACAGATCGCCCTGGTGGTTCCCGCTGCCGTGACGTTAGTTCTTGTCCCGAACAGACCGGATGCTGGCAAGCAGCTTCTCCGCGCGGTCCCGCCCGGCGACGACGTCGGTCAGGCGCTTGTTTACCACGGTGACCCGCTTCTGGCGCTCGCTCACGTCAAGTCGTAATGCCTTGTCGACCTCGCGGAGTTGTTCCTCGATGCCCGCGATCCGCTTGCCCAGCGCCTCGTCCAGCGCCAGCGAGAGCTGGGACTCCGCGTCGATGAGCTGCTCGGAGACCAGCTGATCCAAAGTGGACCGGGAGTCGGCGATCGAGTCGTTGAGCCAGAGCTTCATGTGCTGTTTGTCCGCGGTGTGCTTGCGGGTGCGCGCGATCCACCACCCGGCGCCGAGGCCGATGACGATCGTGGGCACCAGCAGGATCGGCGCGGCGACCGCCCCGGCCAGCGGCAGCACGGCCAGCTTGCCCGCGCCGATGCCGCCGGAGACGCCCATGAACACCAGCAGCTTGTCCTCCGCGGTCGGCATCCGCTTCTCCGCGGCGCGCAGGATGACCTGCGCCTGCCCGGAGCGGGCGAACTGGGACCGGATGACGGCCAGTTCCTCAGCGGTGAACAGTTCGCTGAGCACGGTGTCGGCGACCTGGTTGAGCCGCACGCTGACCGAGTTGCTGACCCGCCCGGTCACCATCTGCAGCGCGGCGTCGACCTGGCCGGGCAGCTCCTTGAGCTTGTCCCGGTCAGCGCTGTCGATGGCCTGCCGGAACCAGGATTGCAGGTCGCGCATCTCGCGGCTGACCTCGTGCGCGTTCTCCAACCGGGCGCGCTGGATCTCGCTGCGCAGCTTCACCTGCCAGCTTCGGGTGGACGAGCGGCGCTCGGCGGTCAGCTCGTCCTTGCGCGCCCGCAGCGCCTCGGCCTCGGCCTCGCCGGTGGTCAGCGCGCGGCGCTCGTTGTCCAGGGTGACCTTGAGTTCACTCAGCGCGGAGGACAGGGCACGCAGCGTGTTGGCCTCGGCGAGCATCGCCGCGCGGCCCACCAGCAGCGACTGCAGCGCCTCGCGCAGCTGCGGGACGCCAGAGCGCTCCTTGAGCATGTCGGCGGCCTCGGGGTTGGGCGCCTTGGCGGCCATCTCGTGCATCCGCGAGGACACCGGGTGGAACGTGGCGCCTGCGAACCGGGGGGCGTGCTCGGCGAGCAGCGCCTGGTTGGCCTCCATGACCTGCCGCCAGCCGCGGAATTGGTCCACTTTGGACAGCGCGAACACCACGGTCTCGACCCGGTCGCCGACGGTGGCGAGAAAGTTCAGCTCACCCAGGGTGAACGGCGCGGACGCGTCGACAACGAACAGCAGCGCGGTCGCCGACGCCGCGGCCTCGATCGCCAGCTCACCGTGCACCGAGTCGAGCCCGCCAACGCCCGGGGTGTCGACGACGGTGAGCTTCTCCAGCATCGGCACCGGCCCGTCGACCTCGACATAGCGCGGCGGCAGCTCCCCATCGGGCAGTTCGTGCGCCGCGGACACCCAGTTCACCAGCTTGCCCAGGTCGACCGGCACCGGCGCGAGCTGCCCCGGGTAGCAGGCCCGCGCCTCCCACTCCTGCGCGTGCCCGAAAATCAGGTAAGTGGCCGTCGCCACCTCAGCGTCCACAGGGGACAGACCAGGCGACTCGATGAGAGCGTTGACCAACGAACTCTTGCCCCGGTTGGTCTCACCGACCACGACCACCGACGGCTTCTTCTTGCGGCGGGCCCGGATCTCCTCCACCCACGCGGCGGACTCCGGCGCGGTCTCGGACAGCAGCGCGAGCAGCTTCTCCCGCGCCAGCGCGACCTGCTTGGGCAGCGACAGCGGCTGCGCCTGGGTCATGCCTGCCCCGCCTTGCCGGTGTACACGGTGACGATCGGCGGCCGCAGCACCTGCCCGCGGTCGCTGAACCCGACCACCTCGGTCTCCGCGACCGTGCCGTCAAGCGACTCGTCGTCGGTCCCCACCGTGCCCCCGGCCTCGTGGAACGCCGGGTCGAACAGGTCGCCGTCCGGCCGCAGCGCGGTGACCCCCACCGCCGCCAGCCCTTCCTCGATCCGCTCCGCGACCCCCGAGCTACGCGCCCGGTCATGGGCGTAGAGGCACAGCGCGACCAGCGCCCGCCGCTCATCGACGGCCTGGTCGTACACCTCCGGCGCGATGCTCACCAGCGCGGGCTCCACCCGGAAGTCGTCCACCAGCTCCACTTCGCCCGCAGGCTCACCGGCCTGCTCGCCCGCCCGCACCGCGTCCGCGATCACCTGCGCCCGCACCTCGATGGTGGACTCCTCCACGTCCCCGTCCTTGCGCTTGCCCTTGAACCAGGAAGCCACGCGCCTCACCCGGCCTTAAGTACGCCAACCACGATTGGCCTGTTGTCGCCCGCTCCACTCCGGACCGCGTCAGCCCCGGAGAGTACAGGCAGCCCCACCACCAGATCCCCCATTCCAGCGATCCCAACGGCCCGCCCTCCAGGCAGGTCAGCCCGCCTTCAGGGTCTTGACCACGTCGGTCGCCACCATCACCGCCACCGAGCACGCCTGGTCCCTGTTCGTCTTGCTCAGAGACTGCTTGGTATGAACATCGATGGCCATGGTGTCGGACACACCCACGGCGACCGCACACCGGCCGCTGCTTCGGCTGTCGAGTTTGCCGTACGTAACGGCGGGCATTCCCTCGATCGGGGACAGCGGCTCGAAGAACTCCCACTCGCCGCGCTTGTTGGCCCTATAAAGGCCGCTGAGACCGGTGGGAACCTTCGAGAAAAAGTGCACGTTGATGCTAGATCCGTTGAAGGTATCCGGTGAATGGTTGACCCACTGGCAGCTGACACCGGTGACGTCGTCGCTTGGGGTGCCGGTGGGTGCTCCGACGAGTTCTTGTGTTCGCCGCGGAGGCAACGACGCGCACGGGTCATTGACGAACTTCGACACATCCATCGGGTTCTCGACCTTGGGGGCTCCGTCGCTCGGCAGGTCGGCCGCGGACGTGGACGTGATGCTCGGTTCGGAGGATTCCGACCCGGGAGTCGAGTCCTGCGTCCGCGTCGCCGTCGTGGAGATGGCGGTAGGCGTGCCCGATTGACCGGTCGTGCACCCACTGAGCACGGCGAGAGCAAGCAGGGGCACGATCGCGTGACGACGCACGTCAGATCCCTCCGGGAGCACTGGGCGCGGACGGTCCGGACACCGACTGTCGGTCGAGTTCAGCCCCAGAACGCCAGCCTGTCTTTCCAAGATCGGAACACGACAGTCGCGCGATCCGGAACCCCAGCGGACCCTCGCCCGCCAGCCAGGTCAGCCCGCCTTCAGGGTCTTGACCACATCGGTGGCGACCATCACCGTGACCTGGCACGCCTGGTCTCGGTGCCGCTTGCTCAGCGACTGCTGCGTGGTGACACCGATGGCCATCGTGTCGGACATGCCCACAGCGGCCGTGCACATGCCGTCAGCTCGGCCATCGCGTTTGCCGTAAGTGACGGCAGGCATTCCCTCGATCGCGGAAACTGGTTCGAAGAAGGCCCACTCGCCACGCTTGTTGGCCCGGTAAGCGGCACTGATGCCGTCAGGAACCTTGGAGTAGAAGTACACCCAGATGCCGGAACCGTTGAAGGTTTCCGGTGAGTTGTTGACCCACTCGCAGCCGACATTAGTGGCGTCATCGGTTCGTATACCCGTGGGGGTTCCGACGAGTTCCTGCGTCCGTTGCGGAGACAACGACGCACAGGGGTCATTGACAAACCTCGACACGTCCACCGGATTCTCCACCCTGGGAGCACCATCGCTCGGCAGACCAGTTGAAGACGCTGATGGGGCACTCGGTTGCGAAGTCTCCGATCCAGGAGTCGAGTCCTGCGTCCGCGTCGCCGTCGTGGATACGCCAACAGGCGTACCCGGTTGACCGGTCGTGCACCCACTGAGCACGGCAAGAGCGAGCAGGGGCACGATCGCGTGACGACGCACGTCAGATCCCTCCGGGAGCACTGGGCGCGGACGGTCCGGACACCGACTGATCGGTCGAGTTCAGCCCCCGGACATTCTCACGTTCAACACCAAGATAGTCACTCAACGCGTCCTGAAACTTCTGGGCTTGGCTATAGCAGTAGTCGGCCTTCTCCTGGAGCGAATCCAGATATGCCTGAGTCGAGGCGCTCGCCGCCTCGGCGTGGTACTGGCTGGCGTACTCATTTCCGGGAGGGTCAACCGTGCCCATCTGGTCAGCGTCGACCATCGACCGCCTGTAGTCGAGAGCCAGGTCCATCCAGTCCTTGACGATGGCACGCATCTCGTCCGGTTCGAAGGAGAACTTGCCGCCGTCGCCGCTGGGCCGGGCGCCGCCGACCATGTCGCTCACGCCGGAGCCTGCGATGTGACCGACGGACGCGTTGATGCTGTGGAATGCCGACGTCATCCTGCCCCCTGGTGTCCCTGACCTGCCCCTCCATGATCAGGGTACGACAGCCGCGCGATCCGGGACTCGGTTTCCTGGAAAGGGGAATCCCGGAGATCGCGTCCATTCGGGTGATCACTGGGCGCGGAGTTGTTGCCAGATCAGGAAGTACGCCCGGTGCACGACGTGTGCGACGCGGCTCTGGGCGGGGGTGGCGCCGAAGGAGGCGAAGGAGCGCCACCAGCCAGCGCGTTCCAGGGCGTAGGCGGACAATTCCTTGTGCGGGCGGCCCTTCATGCCCAGCTGCTCCCCGATTTCGGCGCTGCTGCCGACGCGGAGGACTTCTTCTGCCAGGTCGTCGGGCATGTCGACGGCGCCGGAGGTGACCAGGGTGAGGGCTTCCAGGAGGCGCAACTGGTGGGCTTCCGGCTTGGCGAGCAGGACTTCGATGGCGTCGTGGACCCGCTGCCGTTCGCCGGGGTCGCCGGAGGCGTGGGCGAGGGCGGTGACGGAGGCGAGGGCGGCGGCGGCTTTGATGCCGTCGGCGCGGGCGCGGAAGACGGCGTCGAGCCTGCCGCGGACTCCGGCGAGGCCGGAGGCGTCGAGGAGTTTGCGGCGCAGCGCGCCCGCGGTGAGGTCGGGGTCGGCTTTGATGGCGTCGACGGCGCAGCGGATGCCGTAGAGGTCCAGTTTCTCCAGCAGGCGGGCGCGGGTGCCGGTGGCGACGTCGCAGTCCCAGGTGGTGAAGATGTCCGCGGAGATCAGCATCGTCTCCCAGGTGCCATCGTCCAACTGGGCCAGGGACCGGAGTGCGTCGGCGTCGGCGCTGGTGAAGCCGCCGGATTCCGCGGATTCGGCCAGCAGGCCGATCACCGGGATCACGTCGGCGACGCGCGGCTTGAGGGTCGCCGCCTGTTTCTCGGCGAGGATCGTGGCGGCTTTCCAGACGTCACCGTCGCTGCCCGTGACCGATTCGGGGGTGATGGTGTCGGCCTTGTTGAGGACGGCGATCGCGTTGACCGGCCCGGCTTCGCGGCTGGCGGTGGCGGCGGTGAAGGCGGCCAGCGCCTGCTGGTCGTCGGCCCGCACGCCCTGGGTCACCACGTACAGGACGGCTTCCGCACCCGCGACGGCGTTGCGGGAGGTGTCGTCGAGGTCGCCGCTTTCCTCGTCCACCTCGGGCTCGTCGTCGCCGTCTTCGCCGGGCTTGCGGTGCTTGGCCGCGCCGAGAAGCTGCTCGGTGCGCTTGACCGAGGCCAGGTCGAGGGAGCCCAGGCCCGGGGTGTCGATCACCGTGAGGTCGCGCAGGACGGCGTTGGTCAGGTACGCCTCAAGGTGCGACACCTTGTCGAAGTCGACTTCCAGGTCGTTGGGGATCATGCCGCCCACGTCGAAGGGCAGCACCTGCTTGCGCCCGTCGAAGAACACAAGCTCGACCCGGTCGACCGTGCCGTACTGGAACCGGGTGACCAGCCGCGTGCACTCGCCGACGTCCGTCGGCGCGACCCGCCTGCCGATGAGCGCGTTGACCAGGGTCGACTTCCCCGACTTGATCCGCCCCGCCACCGCGACCTGCAACGGCGCGGACAGCCTGCGCAGCACCTCCCGGAATCCGGCCGCGGTCCGCGCGGACACCTGCGGCTGCAGGCGCTGGCACAGATTCGCCACCGCCGCGGACAGCGGGCCTGCGAGATGCTGCTGCTCGCTAGCGGATGTCAAGCCGATCCTCCCCTGGGTTACGCCCCCGAATCGTGCCATGACCGGCTTTGGCCCGGGTCCACTTGGTCCCGATCGGGAACAGTTATGCGGTTCTTACCCTCTGTAGCCCGTCAGCGGGATAGTGTCGGCGTCCTCCGAAATCCCGGGGGGTGTCCGCCGTCCCGGACGCCCACCGCACGTCCCGGGAACGAGGACGCCCGCCGCGCCCGGCGCGGGACCGGTCGCGGCGGGTGCGCATTCCCCTCTCACCCTGCGGGTGGATGGGCAATGCGACGGCGGGAGGACGCGCCTGGCGGCCGCCGCTGCCTAGGCTCGTCCGTGTGCGGCGGCTGAGCTTGTGGATGAAGGCGCACCCGATGGCGGGTGACTGCCTCATCGCGGTCGTGCTCGCGGGGTTGGAGTTGCTGGCCTTGCTCGACCCGCCCAAGGGCGTGCACCCGGTCGCGTTCTGGTTGGTCGGGGTCGGGCTGTTGGGCCCGCTGGTGGTTCGCCGCCGTGATCCGCTGCTGTCGGCGTATCTCATCCTCATCGCGGGTTTCGCCCAACTGTTCACCCACGGCCCTTCGCCGACCGGGGGCGCCGACGCGCGGATACGGCTCGCCGACATCGCGTTGGGGGTCGCGCTGTACACGGTGGTGGCCTACGTGGGGCGGCGGCAGGGTGCGCTGTACGTCCTGTGGCTGGCCATCGGCACGGCGGTGTGGGCGTGGTGGCGGCTGGGGCCTGCCGAGGCGATCCTGCCGACGCTGATCATCGTGGTGATCTTCGCGTTGTGCTGGGTGCTGGGGGAGTTCGCGGGGGCCCGGCGGGCGTATCACACCGAGGTGGAGCGGCGGCTGGACCTGTTGGAGACCGAGCGCGACCAGCAGGCCACGATCGCCGTCGGCGCGGAGCGGGCGCGGATCGCGCGCGAGTTGCACGATGTTGTCGCGCACGCGGTAAGCGTGATCGTCGTGCAGGCCGATGGGGCGGCGTACGCCGTGCGGTCGCAGCCGGAGGTCGCGGAGAAGGCCATCAACACGATCTCCACGACCGGCCGGGAGGCGCTGACCGAGCTGCGCAGGCTCCTGGGCGTCCTGCGCAGCGACGACACCGAGCTGGACCGGGCGCCGCAGCCGGGCGCGCAGTCCATTTCCGACCTGGCCGAGCGGGTGCGGGCGATCGGGGTGCCGGTGCGGCTCGACGTGGCGGGCGATCTCGACGACCTACCGGCGGGCGTCGGCCTGGGCATCTACCGGATAGTGCAAGAGGCGCTGACCAACACCATCAAGCACGCGGGTCCCGGCGCGAGCGCGTCGGTCCGGGTGGCGCGCGTGGGCGACCGGGTGGAGCTGGACGTCACCGACAAGGGCCCGGGCCGCCCGCACGGCATCACCGCCGAGGGCGGCGGGAACGGCCTGATCGGGATGCGGGAGCGGGCGAACGTGTTCGGCGGGACGCTGCAGGCGGGCCCGTCCCCGGAAGGCGGGTGGCGCGTCCGGGCAGTGCTGCCCGTGTCCACCGCCTAGGGAGGACTACGTTGGGCCAGGTGATCAGGGTTGTGCTGGTCGACGACCAGGAGCTGATGCGGGTCGGGTTCCGCATGGTGCTCGGCGCGCAGGAGGACATGGAGGTCGTGGGGGAGGCCGGTGACGGCCGGGCCGCCATCGAACTCGCCGAGAGACTGCGCCCGGACGTGGTGCTGATGGACGTCCGGATGCCCATCCTCGACGGGGTCGAGGCGACGAAGGTGATCACCGAGGCAGGCACGTCGAAGGTCTTGGTGATGACGACGTTCGACCTGGACGAGTACGCCCTGTCGGCCCTGCGCTGCGGCGCCAGCGGGTTCCTGCTCAAGGACACCCCGCCGAGCCACCTGGTCTCGGCGCTGCGGTCGGTTGCCAGCGGGGACGCGGTGGTCTCGCCGAGCGTCACCCGCAGGCTCTTGGACCGCTTCCTGGGCCCCGGTGGCGGCGAGCTTCGCGACGCGTCGGTCCTGGAGGTCCTGACCGAACGGGAGCGGGAAGTCTTGGTGCTGATGGCACAGGGACTCTCCAACACGGAGATAGCGCGCAAACTCTTCCTTTCCGAGGCGACGGTAAAGACCCACGTTGGTCGGGTCTTGTCCAAGTTGGAGCTAAGAGACCGCGTACAGGCAGTGGTCTTGGCTTACGAAACCGGTCTAGTCCGCCCCGGCGACGTCTGAACTGTCCACGATGGCGCAGTCGCCGAGTTCCCGGACCAGGTTCGCGGCCAGGGTCCACGGAATGTCCGGATGGTCGAAAGCCAGCACCACGTGCGCCATCGGCTGGGGAAACGGCGTTCCCGGCGCGTAGTGCGCCCCGGCGATCCCGACAATCGGGTATTGCCGCGCCCGGATGACCGCGTGCCCTTTCCGCAGCGCCGGACAGGCGCGCACGGCTATGCGTAGGCAGGTAAGACAGATCGGCGGCTCGGTGACGCCCATGCCGTTCGGCCACCCCGGCCAGTCCCCACGGTGGTCCTTGAGCACCCAGAGCACGCCGTTGTCGTCCTGGTCAGCGGGCCCGCCGCACACCTGGCAGAGGAGTCGGCGCATGGCCCGCCGCTGCCGCAGCGAGTTCACCTTGCCGAACTCGGCCTTACCGTGGCCCGGGTAAGACGGATTCCGCACCCAGAGAATCCCGTCGCGGTCGCGGTCGCCCATGGTTTCATCGGCGTATCCGATCCCCCACCCGTCTTTCCGCGCAACCACCCGATTGGGCGGCCGATTCTCCCCACTCCAAGCGGTGATATAAGGAACAATGAGGTCACCAACCTTGCGGCGTCCGTACTCGTCGGGGTTGACCATCCCGCTCGCTTGTGCAGAGTGCACTCCGATGCCTCCTTGCCAGCCTGATATCGTCCGCGCTTGCTGGATGCAAGTCTTTAGCAAGCAGGGCAAGTCGGGCCATGGACATGCTTAGGCGCATCGGGTGAACCTGCGGCAATCCGGTTAACGCTATGCTGTTACCGGCCGACAAATATGGAGATTCCATGGCTCGAACCCCGAAGGCGCGAGCACTCGGCGCCGCGCTCCGGCAGGCTCGCGAGGGCAAGGGCATGTTCTTGCGCGAGATCGGCGCGGCCATCAACCGCGACATCGGCGTTCTGTCCCGCTGGGAGACCGGCGAGCGGACACCGAAGCCCGAGCAAGTCGCCCAGATCCTCACCACCCTGGGGATCAACGGCGAGGACTACGAGCAGATCATGACCCTCGCCTATGGCACGGACGAGTCGCAGTGGGTCGCGACCACCCTGCCCGAGCAGCGACAGCAGATGGCCGCGTACGTCGACTGGGAGCAAAACGCCACCCGGATCGTCGAGGTGGCTCCGTTGCTGATCCCCGGTTTGCTGCAAACCAATGACTACATCCGGGCGATCATGACAGCGGGTGGCGTGCCCCAGGGCGAGATCGCGTCGAGAGTCACCACTCGGATAGGCCGCCGGGAGGCGATCACCAAGCACCGGCCCGCCAACCTGCTGGTGCTGCTCGGCCAAGGCGCCCTCAACCAAGAGATCGGCGGCCAAGAGGCGATGGTCGAACAACTCCAGCACCTGCTGGAGATGGCGGCCCGCCCCAACATCGAACTACGCATCGTCCCCGACCGCTGCGGCTGGCACCCCGGCCTCGAAGGCGCGTTCGCCCTCATCGAGTCCAAGCACGCCACGAAGAACAAGGCCACGGCCACTTCCATCGTGTTCATGGAAACTCGCCGCTCGGTCCTCATGTTGCACGAGGACTACGACGTGGATGCCTACCGGCAAGCCATCGACAAGATCATGAAAGTGTCTTTGACGCCGGTCGCGTCCACCAAGTTCATCAAGGGTTTCCTCAACAGAATGGAGAAAAGCAGTGTCAACTGAGCACACCTGGCGCAAGTCCCGCCGCAGCCAGAACGGCCCAAACTGCGTCGAGCTACGCAACACCCTCGACCAGCTACGCGACTCCAAGAACACCACCGGCCCCACCCTGGCCGGAAACGTCCCGGCTCTCCTACGGGCCATCAAGGCAAACCGCTTCACCCACTGAACACCGGCGGTGCCCCCCTGCGCCCAGCGCAGGGGGGCACCCCACCTCACTCCGGCTGCACAGCGGCGTAAATCTTCCTCGCGATCTCCCGCGCACTTTCCCGACACCGCTCACTCTGCGGGTCCTCGTCACGGAAGCCCGTGACCATAAAGGCGTTTTCATCGAGAACTTCCAGCGTGCACATGGAGTCCGTTCCCGCAGGCCTCCAGCGAGCATCCGATCCGATGTTCACTGTGGTGTCTTTTTCCGAACCCGAGAAAAGACCAGGATTATGGGTGAATCCACGCACTTCACCGTGAAAGGTGATAAAGCGCTCATCGAGACCTCCCTCGCCGACAAAGGTGCAAGTCAGAGAAATCCCCACTCCATGCTTGTTATTCTCCTTTTGCAACGGTGACGGCAGGTCGGGCACCTTCTGTTGAAGGTCTGGACAACCCGTGAACGTGTCCGTTGAGTATTTGAACGCATCCCGAAATGTGGGCGTAGGATAGTACTCCGGCAGCGGATACCGTTTGTCACCTGCGGCGCCACCGCAACCACTGGCGAGCACCATCATCCCAGCCGCCATACCGACGACCGACCGATTCCAGGTGCGGGGATTTATGCTCATGACCACCCTCGATGGTTAGGCGATACCTCAGCCCGCAATTGCCTGCGGCCATTTCCCGTCGGGAAACTCGGGGCCAGTCATGATGCTCTTAAGATCCCGCACCCTGCTGAGCGCGTCCGCGTACCTTTTCGCAATGCCCACCAGGTTGTCCAGCGACTGGGTAACAAAGTTCCCAATAGCGCCCGCGAGATCACTGACCGCGAACGGAATGCCGATTACCGTCGCCGCTTCGACCGCAGCCGTGGCAAGTGCCCCCAGGAAGCTGGTCGCCATCTTGGCCAACTCGGTCATGTACTCGATGTTGTACTTGGCGATATCCATGAGCCACTTGCTGACTCCTTCCGCCCTGACCGCGTAAGCGTTGATCGCGTTGTTCTGCTCCGTAACCCTCGTCTGGTACGCGGCGCTGGCTTCGCCTTCCCATTGTTGGGCTATGTTTTTCTCCTTATGGGAAAGCCCGTTCACCGGATCCTTGACGCTTTCGAGCCAGTTGAAAGACTGAACAATCAGGGACACAACAGGCATGTGGTGTTCCACCGCCGTCCTGACCAGTTTCACCAACTTGTCGAGCCCGTCACGGATGGTGTCGAACCCCTCGCAAATGGCGAACATCACGGGCGCGAGCGCATACTTCCAGGCGCGGACGTTGTGAACTCCGGCGTCGTACCTGTTGATAGCCTCCCGGACTTTATCATCCAAGCCGTTAAAACTTTGCTCCAGCCGCTCTATCACGCCGTCAGAACCAGCCATACGATCACCAACTCCTATTCAGGGAAAACCTTGTCGAGATCGAGTTCGACAACGGCCTCAGCCTTCTCATACTCGTCCGCGATCGTCCGCAAAGTCATATCGATCTGGTCGAACTCGACAATCGCGCCCAGAAGCAGGGTCGCCATGAAAATGCGAAACTCCTCGTACTGACCGGCCTCCAGTTCGGCGTTCGCGATCCCCGCACCGAGCGTCGTGAGGTCACCGACGAAAAACGCGGAAGGCGAGAGATATGCGCCCGCCACCGCTTGCACGATCGGTCGCGCGTCGTCCGCGTGCTGCTGCCAGACCTTCGCTTCCTCTCGCAGTTTCTGGGTGACTACCTGGTACTGGTCGGTCACTATTCTTCCCCCCTGTCGCGCAGCACGGTGAATTCCGAGAAGTAATCGCTGTCCGCGTCGTTGTCGCTCGCCCGCGCCGGACGAGGGCGTTCCTCTTGGTCGACGCCGAGGCCCGCCCGGACGAACAGTTGCAGGATTTCCTCGGACAGAACGGTGTCCGACGGGTTGTCCAGGGCCATGGGATCACCGTTGATCGCGATCGGCTCCCCGCCGCGCAGGCGCATGGTGAGGTAGCCGAGCGGACTGCGGATTTCAGCGAAGTCCATCCGCGGCGCTTGCTGCTGCCGCTGGATCGCGTCGTATTCGGCGTCGATGGCGTCAAGCCGCGTCTTGGTCCGAGCCATCCACTCGTCAAACGACAGGTCCGTTGGGTCCACAAAGGTCTCACCAGACACGGGCGTGCTCGGGGCGTCCGTGGGGCGGTGGGCGTATTCCACGGCAAAGGCACGCTGAACCGCGGTCACATACGTGGTGAGGAGCGCGGCCGGAAAGTCCTCCGGCCGGATGTTGTCGTCCCACCCCGGCCGAATCCGCGCATTCCTCATCATCCGATATTTGTCAACCGTGACAATGATGAACCCGCTCGGATCGCGGGCCTCATACGTGTCGGCCGGTTGCAGTTCCACCCCTCCTGGCCGGGTGAGCTCAGCGTACTGGGCTCGGGTTTCCGGGTCGTCGGGAACAGTCAGAACAGCCAATTCAACGTGGTCAAGCGCCACAATTCCCCCAATTCTCTCGGCCGTAGTCCGCGCGATGAGATTAACAGCCGCGTCGACAGTCGTTCCGACCGCTCAACGATACCGGGAAGCGTCCACAGTGGACTAAACAAGCCCGGCTTGCCGGACCTCCGCCACCCAACGTCCTCAATGCGGCGCTGGACTGCCAAACCAGACCATCAATGCAGTGGCGAGCACGACTTTGGACATTGCGGCGAAGGTCGCGCCGTGACCCGCTGGATTGTGTTCGCAACGGTTGACCATCGCCATCTGCACCCCTGCCCGACGCCCCGGTCGCTGACGACACTACAGTAGCGAGTGCGGTCACATCACTCTGCAAACCCTCGTCACGGACGCGTGCGATTATAAGCGCGTCGTCATCCCTTGGCGTCCGATATCCCCCTCGACGTCGCACTCGAAGCGAATGCGGGGTCGAGTGCTCCTCGGCACGTTATGTGTCGCTCGCCCGGATGCGGCGGGACCATGGAGTCGCGCCGTGAGTGATCGCGTGGATGGTCACAACCACACTGACCATCACCACGACGACGGCCCAATGTGTTTCATCGCTGGGGTTCGCGGCGACCGGCAAGAGTGATCCGATTTCTGGTTCCAGATTGTTCAGGATGGCAACAGCGAAGTAGACCAGCAGAGTCATTCCCCCTGCAGCTCCAGGCCCTAGAAACGGCGCCAATCCAAAGGCCGCGGAAGAATACACCATGGCGTTGGAAACCACCCATGCCCAAGGCGTTTCATGCGGAAGCTGTAGTGAACCAACAACGACGAGCAGAGCAGGAAAAGTGACTCCCACTACCGCGCAGATGCCTGCCACGAGCCGGGAACGCACCGTGCCGACACGGTCCCACTCCCAGAAGCGAGGGCGCAGAACCGCAGCGCCGATCGCTGCGGAGACTACAGCGCACAACTCCGGGTACGGCAGGCGGTTGCGCGGGTGATTGGTTGTCAGATCGATGATAATCGCACGATTACCAAGCAGATAGCACACCACACCGAGCAAGAGCATCGCCGCCAGGAAGGACCATGCCGACCTCGACGACCACACGACGCGGGTCACGGCAACTGAGAAGCGGTGAGGGAGCAGGTCTCGATGGCCTGCTTGTGCTGCGCTATCCACGTTTTCACAACCTCAACCGTACGTCCCTGGAAGACGTTTTCCCCGTACGTTGAGCCCGATGTCCTCAACCATTGTTCCAGATCCGAGGCGAGATCCGCGCTGACATCGTATTTTCGCTCTTGCCGACAACGAGCAAGTCCGGACAAATGACTGGACACCAATCTGATCGAACTTTCCGCGCTATTGAACGGATCGACCGGATACCAGATGAAATTACTCATCGCGTACACGCTCATCCGGTCATCGAAATTCACGTAAGCGCCCCGCAATGCTTCGTCGACGATGCGAACGTCGGACACGGATCCGTGGATCTTGATCAGCGGGTCTACCGCGCTGACGATATTCGACAGTTGAGAACGGTGACCTTCATGGACACAGTACTCGACACCCTGCTCATTCAGGCACACCCGAGGCGGGTCGACCTCGAATGCAAACAACGCGGGAGGATGCACGAGCGGAGGGATCACCAGAAGTACCACGAGTGGCAGTGCGACCAAAGTACGCAATGGCGGAAACCTCGTTCCAGAGCGCTGCCGCTTCACAATGCCGACACATGTGAGCACAAAGCTCACGATGACCAAGACCAGGAAGGCCAAGCGGTAGGATACGAAAGGAACGGTTTCCACAGAACCCAGAGAGGGGGTGATATGCAAAACCGGGACCAAGGCGGAGAAGGTGTCGCCACCGGTTCCAAGGACGGCGACGCCGAACATCAGAACAAACGACACCGGCGCGAGAAGCGCGGTTCGCCCGATTACGCCAATGAAGTATCCAAACGCTGTCGCCGCCATTACCCCCAGGTAACCGCTAGCGATAACCAATGGTGCTGGTCCCCCATATTCCGCGAGGCGCACCGTCGCGGCCACGATCGGGATAAAACCGACCGAATAAGAGATGAGGAAAGCTGTCATGAGCGTGCCAAGATGCAGGATCACCACCTTGTGCCCATTTCGAGCGGCGAACGGCTGCGCGAAGACGCGTTGGGGCGGAGTCAACCTGCCCGCCCAGTAAGTTGCGGCAGCCGCGGCAATCGGTCCTACGAAAGCATTTTGCTGATGGAACTCAGCCGACGTGCGAACCCATTCCTGGAATTCCCAGCCCCGCATGGTGATCGTCGACATCAGAACGGTCACGGTGATCAGGAAGCTGGGCACCAGGATCGGCAACGGGCCTAGCGGCCACAGTGTACGCGGAGAACGATCACTCACTGACGCCACCGAGCCGGTTGATGAGTTCGAGATAGCCACGCTCAAACGACGAGCCAAGCGTTCCATCCAATTGAACGTCACCGATCATTGTCGTCAATTCGGCCTCCGTGCCGTCAAACACGAGCTTGCCTTTGGCCAGTACGCCGACCCGCTTGCACAAGTGCGATACATCTTCGATCAGATGAGTTGACAATAGAACCGTTCGAGACGACCCAAGATCGGCTATCACCTCGCGCAACCGCAGCCGCTGCCCAGGATCAAGCCCTACCGTCGGCTCGTCCAACACCAGAATGTCCGGCTCATGCGCGAGCGCGGCAGCGACCCCCAATCGTTGCCGCTGCCCCCCGGACAGCGAGCGAACGCGTGAGGTAGCGAACTCGTCCAGTTGCACCGCCGCCAACGCTTTCGCCGAAGCATCCGGACACTCCTTGCGCGGAACACCGTTTACCCACGCGGCATACGCGACGGTGTCACGGACTTTCATCTCCCCAGCGAGCGAAAATCGCTGCGGCACGAACCCGACTCTGGGACTGGATGACCGACCCGTGTCATCGACCACGATTCGCCCTGTTGTCGGTTTAGCAAGCCCAGCCAGCAGATTCAACAACGTCGTCTTGCCCGCGCCATTTGGCCCCAGGAGCCCCGTGATGCCGGTGTCGACAGCCCAGTTCACGTCCGAGAGAGCCTGCTTCCGCCCGTAGGTGAAACCCACATTCTCCACCATGACACGCACTTCTCATCCCCCCATATCGGCACGCGCCAGCGGCGTGACATCGGGACCCGCCTGATGTCACGCCGCCTTGATTCCAGGGCGTTACTCAGCAGGTCCTGACGCGACCAGATTCAAGTTCATTTCCCGTGTCGCTGAGTGTCCAAGTGTAGTACAGGCCGTTTCCGTCGCACCGCCCCTCGGTGCCGAGATCACCGTTGGTGAAGTCAGCCCTCTCTACCCTGCCGACCGCGGGGTCCGGGCGTAGCGCCAGGTCCTTGTGCACACGAACCGTGAGTGTCACTTTCGACGTCCCGCAATTATAACGCCCACCGTTACCGTAAATAACACCATCTCGAATCCACTCCGGATTGTCCGCTCCAAGTGCGCACGCCCTCAGGTCAGGCGCGCTCCACGCGGGCGAAGCCAGCGCCACCCCCGCGACCGCCAACGTGCCGACAGCCAGCAGTCCCACGACAACGCGTTTCATTTTTCCTCCCCAGTTCTCACGATCCCCACGTGACAGTGGGTCGAGTCGCCTGCACGGCGACTCGACCAAGTGAACTGGTTTTCTGAGGTTTCCACAACCGATTTATATGTGACAAAAAGTGTGGAGATCTTTATCTTCAAAACCCCCACAGGGATCTTGAGGACGTTACATCCGTCTCAATACCAAATGTCTGACGGCCTCTTTGAGCTAATCGGGTGATGATCGGCCATATCGAATCGAGCGATCTCAATCTACTGTATGCGCGCAGCCATGCGGCAGTCCTCCGGCCGCGTCTGGGGAGTCGTCATGTTCAGCGGTACTTGGCGGCGTCCGCTGTGGCGGGATCCAGACCTGCCTGGTGGACCTCGACGTACCAGCGGCCCCAGTCGGGCTGGGTGCCGTCGATGTCGGTGAAGCCGTACTCGTGCATGAGGGTCCAGCTTGCCAGGGTGCGGCCCGCGAAGCGGGAGACGTTCGGGTCGGCCGCCAGGGCCGCCACGGCTCGGCCCAGATAACGGGGGGTTTCCGAGAGCGCGTAGTCGGGGTCCTCGGCTTCGCGCCAGTTTTCCTCGGTGACGCCGAAGTGCTCCAGCATCATTTCCGAGCGGAGGAAGCCCGGTGTCACCGCCATGCCGGTCACGCCGTGGTCGGCCAGGTCCTTGCCCAAGACTCGGCCGATGGCTCGGATGCCGGACTTCACCAAGTAGTACGGGATTCCGGTGCTGTGGTGGTACTCGTCATCGTCGCCGTCGGTGACCTCGATGACCAGGCCGCCCCGGCCCTTCACGACCAAGGGCAGTAGGCGGTGCAACGCGATCAGGTGAGTGTCGATGCCGTTGTGGACCACACCGAGCGCCTTGTCTATATCGGACTCCCAGAACGGCGTCCCGAACTCCACGAACGGATCGCCACCCCAAACGTCATCCACGAGAACGTCAATCCGCCCATGTTCCCCGGCGACCCGATCCCGCAACGAGTCGACATCAGCGAGGCTCGTGAAGTCGCACCGAACCGGAATACCCTTACCACCCGCCGCGTCGACCAACTCAGCGGTTTCCTCAATGGTCTCCGTGCGATTCATCGGAGACTTCCCCGCCCGCGTCGTGCGCCCGGTGACGTACACCGTCGCCCCCGCCGCCCCCAACTCGATCGAGATCCCCCGACCACAGCCCCGAGTCGCCCCCGTGACCACCGCCACCTTGCCCGCCAACGCCCCTGACATGTCACTCCCTACGGTTCAAGAACTCACACCACCGCGTGCTCGTTGCAGTGTGGCGGGTCCCACCGACGGTGGTGACACTCCAACCGGAAGCCACGGCGACGGAGGATCACCCCGCCGCTAGACGCGCCCTCCACAGGCTTGGATCAGGGAAGCTGGGCGGCCACGACCTCGGCAACCTGGGTGCTGATCGGGCATCCCTGTTCATGACCGCTGTTGGCGACCGTGATCACATCGACGCGGGCAGTGTCGGTGACCGAGACAGCGATGACACAGGCGTCACCGCGTGCGCGCTGAAGCTTCGCAGGTCGGCCGCCGATGGTGATATCGGTGGCGGCACCGAGTGAGGTGTCGAACTCACTGACGCCCTGGGTGTTCCGGATGGTGATGCCCACGGTGTAGTCGGATTCGGCATGGCTCCATAGACAACCCCGCGCGCTGCTGGTGTCATCGTTTCGTTCTTTGACGAGTTTGAGTTGTGTCTTGAGAGTGTCTGGGATCAAGGTGCAGGGGTCGGCGTGGGCCAGGGGACTGTCGGGTTTCGCTGGCTTGCTGGTGGTCCGGGGGCTGGTCCGGGCTGTGCTGCTGGTGGCCTGGGTGGTGGTGTCCTCGGGCAGGGGTGTGCCGGGGGTGTCGCTGGAGCACGCGGCCAGGGTGACAGCGAGGGCGATCGTCGCCGGTAGGGCGAGCAGGAGGCGGGGGGCCGGGGTCGGCAACGGTGTCCCTTTC
>NZ_FMZZ01000028.1 GCF_900101685.1 Actinokineospora iranica | reverse complement strand
ACACCAACACCGGTTACGGCTACCTCACCCAGATGAACGCCTACCAGGGCTGGCGCTACTCGTCCGGCACCAACGACACCGAGTGCTCGCCGTACAGCACCTGGCCGCGCCACCCGCACGCCCCGTTCAACGCGACCACGCACAACTACAGCGGCACCCCGCACACCGGCGAGCGCCACGACATCGGCCTCGCCTGGGCCGCGGGCGCGGGCGGGCAGCGGGTGTCGATCCACCGCGGGCTCGACATGGTGATCACCGTCCGGGGCGACAGCACCAACGAGGGCCACAAGCGGGTGTGGAACGCCATGCGGCCCGCGCTGGTCGCGCTCGACCCCCAGTATGCGGGCGACGAAGCCGGGTTCTGCGCCGCCTACCAGCGCAGCCAGCACGCCCCGGCGCTTCGCTTCCCCTGGTCGGCAACCGCCAGCCAGTAACCGCGACGGAGTCCGAGATCGCGTGCCCCGCCCGCGATCTCGGACTCCGGTCGGCCAGTGACCGGTCATCGGCCTCGGTCATGCTGAAGTCAGTGGCACCGGTCAGGTTCAGCCCGACCGGCGCGTGCCCGCCGCGGCCTCCGCGCCTGCCGCGCGGCGCCGCGGAAGCGATACCCTTGGCCCCTCGTAGTCCAAAGTGGACAATTGGTCGGCTGGTGCCCGCCTCGGTACCAGCGCGGTGCGACCGCCCGCGGACCGTGCGGACATGACCACGAGCACGGCTATCCACGCGAACCCGCCAACACCTAGGGTTCGGGGTGTCCTTGTCGCCGACGCTGACCGAAACCCCTGACACCGCAAGCATGGAGACATGGTCGACTATTGCTTCAAGTGGAACTTCGCGGACGGTGCCGTCGGGATACCGTTGACCGAGGCCGAAGCGCGGGCCAGGGATGTCGCGGGCGAGGAGTACACGGCGATCATGTCGCCCAGGGCTGGTGCGAAGTCGCCGACCCTGGTCACCGTGGTCTGGAAGACCGGAGTCGTCGTGGTGTCCTTCCTCGATGACCCGGGTCGAAAAGCGGTCGAGTACACGTTCATGAAGAAGACCGATGAAAGCCTCTTCCTGACCCAGGTGCATACATGGAACTACCCGAACGACCGGCGCGGGCTGCGGCTTTCCGACTGCACCTCCCACGAGACGGTGCACTACCGTGAAGACGGCTATGCGAAGCGGGTAGTGAAGAACAAGGTCGAGCGTTTTCAGGAAACCGTCGAATATAACGATGTGCGGGTTGACGCCAACTGGGAACCAATCCCCGCGTTCGGCGGCTACCGTTCACTCGCCCGATTCGAGCGCGACGAGCCGGTGGCGAACGGGAACCTGTAGGCGCGCGCGGCTAGCCCACCGCGTTGTCGTTGCCTGGCCTGCCCGCTCCGGCAGTCTGAAGTGTTCTTCCCGCAGCGCGTCCCGTCGGACTCATACCCGTAATATTACTGGCCGGTAACATACCGTCTGTGTATTGAAAAACGCATACGGTCTGGCAACGTCGGGTTGTCTTGACTGGGGGTATGACCTACAGCGAACCGGCAGGAGTGGTGGGCCGTCGTGGTCGATCGCTGGCGGCTTTGAGGGTGGGGGCCGTTTCGGTGATGGGGATCACGGTGTATGGATGTGGGCGGGACGAGGGCTTGTTGTTTCGGGAGATGGGGCCTCGTTTTGGGGTGGTGCCGACTGTTGTTGAGGCGGGGGTGTGTGGGGATAATGCTGAACTTGCCCGTGGGAACCGGTGTGTCAGCGTCGGTCACAAGTCTTATGTCGGCAAGGATGCTCTTTTCGCGCTCAGGGAAGTGGGCGTAGCGTATATCTCCACGAGAAGCATCGGGTACAACCATATCGATGTGGCATACGCGGAGAGTGTCGGTATCTCGGTGGAAAATGTAAACTACTCGCCGGACAGTGTGGCCGACTACACGGTGATGTTGATGCTGATGGCGGTGCGGAACGCGAAATCCATCATCAGTCGGGCGGATGCCCATGATTACCGGTTGAACGATGTGCGCGGGAAAGAGTTGCGTGATCTGACCGTCGGGGTGATCGGGACTGGGCGCATCGGTGCGGCCGTGATGGACCGGCTGCGGGGTTTCGGCTGCCGCATTGTGGCCTACGACAGCCGTCCCACGGCTGCCGCCGATTACGTTGCCCTCGATGACTTGCTCCACCAGAGCGATATTGTCACGCTCCATACACCGCTCAACGCGGACACGCGCCATCTCCTGAATCGGCACCGTATCGCGCGGTTGAAGCACGGCGCGTTCATTGTGAACACTGGGCGTGGTGGGCTGCTGGACACCGAGGCCCTGGTTGCGGCATTGGAAAGCGGTCGATTGGGGGGCGCGGCGCTGGATGTCCTCGAAGGGGAGGAAGGCATATTCTACGCCGACCGCAGAGGTGAGCCCATCGACAGCGAATGGTTGGTGCGGCTGCAGAGACTGCCGAATGTGCTTGTCAGCCCGCACACCGCTTACCACACTGAACACGCGTTGCGGGACACGGTCGAAAACTCGATTGTCAACTGTCGGAATTTCGTGAGCAGGAAGCAGCATTGGATATGAAAATCGGGATCATATTCGGGGGTTCTTCCGAAGAACATCCCATCTCCGTCAAATCCGCGCAAGAGGTCGCGAAGCACCTCGACACCGAGAAGTATGAACCGTTCTTCATCGGGATCACGAAGAGCGGCGTGTGGAAACTCTGCGACGGTCCTGACGCGAACTGGGAAGACGGCAACTGCCGTCCGGCTGTGCTGGCGCCGGACCGCGGCGTGCGCGGACTGCTTGTGCTGGACCAGGGGCGATACAAAACGATCGGCCTGGACCTGGTGTTGCCCGTTCTGCACGGCAAACTCGGTGAGGACGGCGCGATGCAGGGCTTGTTGGAGCTCTCCGGCATCCCCTACGTCGGCTGCGACGTCCAGAGTTCTGCTCTGTGTATGGACAAGTCCCTCGCCTACACAGTCGCGCGCGGCGCTGGAATCGCCACGCCGAATTTCTGGATCGTCTCGGGGAATGAGAGCGTCGATCCTGAGCAGCTTGCCTATCCTGTCTTCGTGAAGCCCGCGCGTTCGGGGTCGTCGTTCGGTGTCAGCAAGGTGCATCGGAAAGAAGGGCTGGCGAGCGCGGTGGCTACCGCCCGGCAGTACGACTCCAAGGTGTTGATCGAAGAAGCCGTCGTCGGCAGCGAGGTCGGGTGCGCCATATTGGGCAACGGTCCGGATCTGATCGCTGGCGAGGTGGATCAAATCGTGCTCTCTCATGGATTTTTCCGAATCCACCAGGAGAGTGCGCCGGAGAGCGGTTCCGAGAACTCGACCGCGGTCGTTCCCGCCGACATTCCGGCGGAGTCGCGCCTGCTCGTTCAGGAGACAGCGAAGAGCATCTATCGCGCCTTGGGATGCCGGGGGCTCTCACGCGTGGACATGTTCCTCAAGGAAGACGGCGAGGTGGTCCTCAACGAGGTCAACACGCTGCCGGGTATGACCTCCTACAGCCGTTACCCGAGAATGATGGCGGCGGCCGGGTTGTCGCTTTCCGACGTGATCGACCGGATGGTCGCGCTGGCATTGGCGGGGGAAGCCTGATGCAAGACGACTTTGTCTTCGTGGACGAGGTTGTGCCAGGAATCCGCTGGGACGCCAAGTACGCCACCTGGGACAACTTCACCGGCAAACCGGTGGACGGGTACCTGGCGAACCGGATCGTCGGCACGAAGGCGTTGTGCGCGGCCCTGGAGAGCGCGCAAGAGAAGGCCGCCACCCTCGGTTTCGGCTTGCTTCTCTGGGATGGCTATCGTCCGCGCCGCGCCGTGGACCGCTTCCTGCGCTGGTCGAAGCAGCCGGAGGACGGCCGGACGAAGCCGCGACACTATCCGAACATCGACCGGCCCGAGATGTTCGAGAAAGGATATGTGGCGACCGAATCGGGCCACAGTCGGGGCAGCACCGTCGACTTGACGCTTTACCACTTGGCCACCGGTGAACTCGCCGACATGGGCGGAGGCCATGACTTGATGGACCCCCTCTCGCATCATGGCGCGACCGGAATCACGCCAGGTGAAGCGCGCAACCGTGAACACCTCTGTTCCATCATGGCGGACTGCGGTTTCAGGTCATACGCCCGCGAGTGGTGGCATTACACGCTGCAAGACGAGCCTTATCCGGACACCTACTTCGACTTCCCCATCGCGTAGCGCGCGTCGGGCAGTCGCACCGTGACGCGGAGCCCCCCGCCTTGGCGGGGGGCGAGGCTGAGGGTCCCGTCGTGTGCCTGGGTGATGCTCTTGACGATCGCCAGGCCGAGGCCGACCCCCGCGTGGTCGCTGTGGATGCGGGTGGTGCCGCGCTGAAACGGCTCGGCGAGCGTGGAAACCAGCTGCGGGGTGAGCTGCTCGCCGGTGTTCTCGACAGTGAGCACCGCACCCTTCGGGTGCGCGCTGGTCGTGACCCACACGGCGCCCTGGTCAGGCAGGTTGTGGACGATCGCGTTGTGCACGAGGTTCGTCGTCATCTGCAGCAACAGCGCGTGGGAGCCGCTGGTCGGGGTGATGTCGCCCGCGGTCTCGATGGTGAGGCCGCGTTTTTCGGCCAGCGGGAGAAGAGTTTCCGCGGCCTCCTCCGCGATGAGCGACAGGTCGACGGGTTCCCGGGCGAAGGACCGTCGGTCGGCGCGGCTGAGCAGGAGCAGCGCCTCGGTGAGGTCGATGGCCCGGGAGTTGACCAAATGGAGGCGGTCGACGAGTTCCCTGGTGTCCAGGTTCGGATCGTTGCGGGCCACGTCGAGAAGGGTCTGCGTGATCGCCAGTGGGGTGCGCAGCTCATGGGAGGCGTTGGCCGCGAATCTCCGCTGTTCGGCGACGTGTGCCTCAAGCTGGGCGAGCATCGTGTCGAAGGCGTCGGCGAGTTCGCGGAACTCGTCGTTGCGGCCCTCCAGGTCGATCCGGTGGGACAGCGATCCGGCCGCGGTCAGGCGGGTCGCGCTGGTGATGCGCGTCAGGGGCGCGAGCATCCTGCCCGCGAGGACCCACCCTCCCAGCAGGCTGAACATCAGCAGGAACCCCAGCATCGCGGCAGCCTTCGGCAGGAACGCCCGCAGCAGGTCGGAGCGGTCGGGCACGACCGGCGGGCTGGGCCCCGACAGCGTGTCGAGAGGCGGTATGTAGATCGTCTCGGGCA
This sequence comes from Actinokineospora iranica, assembly GCF_900101685.1. Lineage (GTDB taxonomy): Bacteria > Actinomycetota > Actinomycetes > Mycobacteriales > Pseudonocardiaceae > Actinokineospora > Actinokineospora iranica. The sequence goes on along the minus strand of NZ_FMZZ01000028.1, from coordinate 21,186 downwards.
CGTAGCGCAGCAGGAACAACCACACGACCGCGAGCAGCAGGACACCGGCGACCATGAGCAGGCCCGCGTAGCTGAGGGTGAGTTTGAGGCGGACGCTCAAACCGGGTTCCCTATCCACGGTCGTCGCCCGCGCATCCGGTGTCGATGCGGTAGCCCGAGCCGGGCACCGTGGCGATGACCCAGGGCTCGCCCAGGCGTTTGCGCAGCGCCGAGACCGTGATGCGCACGGCGTTGGTGAACGGGTCGGCGTTCTCATCCCACGCCCGTTCCAGTAGCTCTTCCGCGCTGACGACACCGCCTTCCGCGCCGACGAGGACTTCGAGCACGGCGAACTGCTTCCTGGTCAGCGCGACATAGCGGCCGTCGCGGTAGACCTCGCGGCGGAACGGGTCCAGCCGCAGGCCCGCGATCTCGCGCACGGGCGGCCTGCTGTGGGCGCGCCTGCGGTCGAGCGCCCTGAGCCTGAGCACGAGTTCGCGGAGGTCGAACGGCTTGGTGAGGTAGTCGTCTGCGCCGAGCCCGAACCCGGAGGCCTTGTCGTCGAGCCGGTCGGCGGCGGTGAGCATCAGGATCGGCATCCCGCCGCCGGAAGCGACGATGCTCTTGGCGATCTCGTCACCGGAGGGCCCGGGAATGTCGCGGTCGAGGACGGCGATGTCGTAGGCGTTGACGCTGAGCATCTCCAGCGCGGTGTCGCCGTCGAGGGCGATGTCGGCCGCGATCGCTTCCAGCCGCAGCCCATCGCGGATGGCCTCGGCCATGTAGGGCTCGTCCTCGACGACCAGCACACGCATGGTCCCGATGCTACGAGCCCGCGCATATCGTCCGCCTATCGAAAACCGCAGACGTGCTGGCAACACCCCGCCGTCTTGGCTGGCGCCATGCACTACAGCCAACCAGCGCGGACAGCGGTCCGCCAGACCCGGTCGCCCGCGACACTCAGGCGCGCCCTCGGCAGGGCACATGGCGCTGTCCCTGACCCCGTGCCGGTCTTCGCCGACGAGGTTCCGGCCGTGGCCAACCTCGATCCCGGACTGCTGAAAGCTTTGCGCAGAGCCGCGACCGATGCCGCCGCCGACGGCGTGGAGATCTTCGTCAACGGTGGCTGGCGTTCCCCGGAATACCAGGAACAGCTATTCCATGACGCGGTCTCGAAGTACGGCTCGGAAGCGGAAGCCGCCCGCTGGGTGGCCACCCCGGACACCTCCGCGCACGTGTCGGGGGACGCCGTCGACATCGGGCCTGCCGCCGCCAGGGCGTGGCTGTCCGAGCACGGGGCGAGGTACGGGCTGTGCCAGATCTACCGCAACGAACCCTGGCATTACGAACTGCGCCCCGAAGCCGTCGAGGGCGGTTGCCCGCCCATGTACGCCGACCCTTCGCAGGACCCAAGGATGCGGCGGTGACCAGTGCGCGCATATCGCCGCGCCGGTGGTGCGCCACGGTCGGCGCACCACCGGACGCCGGGGTCAGAAACCGCTGTTCTCGCAGACGGACAACCACGTGGTCGGCGAGGAGGGAATCGACCTTGGCAGTTCGAGGCGGGCGAGGGTGCACCACTTCTGGTTGCCGCTGCTGTTCACCGCGGACGTGGTCTCGTGGCACGCCGTGGCGTTCTTGCAGGTGTCCTCGGAGGAGCCGACCACCGTGCCGTTCTTGCGGAGCTTGACCCGCACCTTGATGGTGGTCTTGTTGCTGCACTTGCCGATCGCCTGGGCATAGACGCGGCCGCTTTGGTAATAAGGCACGCGGGCCGTGATCGAACAGGTGAGACCCGCGGCGACTTCCACCTGCTGGGTGATCTCTTGGGCGGGCGGTGGCGGCGGTGTGCCGCCTGCCGCGGCCGCCGGGGCCGTCGCCGCCCCCGCGAACGCCATCGCCATCAGGCCGATCGTCGCGATGCGCCGGAATCTCTGCTTCATGGTTTCGTCCTCTCGTTGTCAGGTGCATTCCTGATGCGAGAAAGGTATTGGCGGCGAAATGGCGGGCGCATCCCGTTCTCGATTTAATTCCCTGGTTTACCCCGCGTGCTCGTCCTCGTGCGGGGGTAAACCGTCGTGGTACGGGGAAGTCAACCTCGCGCGGGGCGGTCCGCCGTGCGGCTGGGCCGACCGGGGAGTGAAGCTTGTTCGTGCCCGCGGGCCGTGGGAGGTTTGTGTCCAGACCCTCGAATCATGGTGAACCGTGAGACGGAGGAACCCCATGCCCCTTGCGCAGGCGCCGCCTCCCGCCACGCCCGTTGTTCGCGGGCTTCCCTTGCTGGGCAACGTGGTCGACCTCGCGCGCGACCCGGCGGGGTTCTTCGTGCGCTGCTACCGGGAGCACGGGCCGGTGTTTCGGTTCCGGGTCTTCCGCCGGGAGTATCCGGTGATCGCGGGGGTCGAGGCCGCGGTGTTCCTCAACGGCCAGGAGGGGCGCGAGTGCCTGCGGTCCAAGGAGTTCTGGCAGGGCATGGTCGACGAGTACGGCGGGACCCGCATGGTGAGCGGGGAGGACGGCGCGTCGCACCGGGAACTGCGGGACATCGTGCGGCGCGGCTACTCCCGCGAGGCGGTCAAGGGACGGCTGGGCGAACTGGTCGAGATCACCGACCGGAGCCTGGATCGCGACTGGGCTCCGGGGACCAGGGTGCGGGTGGTCGGGGCGATGCAGCGGTTGGTCACCGACCAGTTGGGCACTTTGCTGACCGGACAGGCGCCACTGGAGTACGTGGACGACATCCGGACCGCGACCCGGCACATCCTGAACGTGCTGGTGACCCGGCAGCGGCCGCGGATCATGCTGCTGGACCCCCGGTACAAGCGGGCCAAGGCGCGGATGGTCGAACTCGCCGGGAAGATGATCGCCGAGGACGACATCCGCGGCCCCGCCTACCTGGTGCGCGATGTGCTGGCCGCGCATCGCGCCGACCCCGCGGTGCTGCCCGCCGCCGACCTGGTGCTGAGCCTCACCGGGCCCTACGTGGCCGGTCTGGACACGGTCGCCAACACCCTCGCCAGCGCCGTGTACGCGGTGCTCAAGCACCCGGACCTGCTGAGCAGGGTGCGGCGGGAGGTGGACGCCGTGTTCGCCGACCGGGGCGCCGACCTCGACGACGGGGACCTCAAGCGGCTGCCGGTCGTCCGCGGCGTGGTCATGGAGGCCATGCGGCTCTACCCGATCGCCGTCGCGCAGATGCGGACCGCCACCCGGGACTTCGAGTTCGCGGGCCACCGCATCCGGGCGGGCGAGACGGTGTACCTCGGGACGAGCGTGCCGCACTTCCAGGCCAGGTACTTCCCGGACCCGGACCGGTTCGACCCGGACCGCTACGGCAAGGCGCGCGCCGAGCACCTGCGGCCGGGCGCGTACAGCCCCTACGGGCGCGGCCCGCACACCTGCCTCGGCAAGAGCCTCGCCGACGTGCAGATGGTGGTCACCGCGGCCCGGTTGTTCCACCGGCTCGATCTGCGCCTCGACCACCCCGGCTACACCTTGGCCACCAGGTCCGCGCCCACCCCCGGGCCCGCGATGAGCTTCGGGGTCCGGGTCGCCGGTCACCGGTGCTGAGCCCACCGGCTCCCGGCGGCGGTCAGGGGCGGGTGCGGCGCTGGGGCGGACCGCTGTCGGCGCGGTTTCGGTCCGCGGCGGCGAGGTGGATCGGCTCGGTGCGGGCGGTGTGGTTCATGCCCGCTGGTGGCGGGGTGGGCTGGGGAGCCGAGGGACGGGGGTGCGCGTCCGGTCTGGGTGCCGGGTTCTCGCCTGCCGGTGGGCGGGGGATGGGCTCCGGCTCGGGTCGGGCGGCGGCCTCGGTGCGGCGCTCCTGGATGAAGCCGGTGATGACCGTGGTGATCAGCGAGGCCGAGATGAGGGTCTCGACCAGGAAGAAGGCGCAGAAGTCGACCACCGACCCGATCGGCGGGCCGCCGGGGAGGGCGTTGCGCAGCGGCACGAGAGCGAACAGCAGCGCCGCCATGAAGCTCATCGACGGCCACAGCAGGCCCTTGCGCCCGCCGACGACGAACCAGGCGGCGACGACGGCGGCCACCGCCAAGCCCCACATGAAGACCATGACGAACAGGGCGAAGGCGAACGTGGCCGTGGACCGCGCGACCTCGGTGGCGAGCACGGTGACGCCCGCTTCCGGGGTGCTCGCGCTCTTGGTCAGCTGGAAGAAGCTGTCGGCGTTGATCGTGGTGAGCTGGCCTGCCTCGTCGGCGAGTTGGCCGGTCGGCTCGATTTGGTACTGCGCCGAGACCTCCCGGGTGGCCGCGTCGATGCGCTGCACGTTCAGGGTGTTGTCCACGCGGGTGGCCGCGGCGGTCGGACCCGCTTCCAGGGTGTTCCGCGGCTTGCCGCGTTCGGCGAGGTACAGGAAAAGGCTGCCCGCGCCGAGCGCGGCGACGGCGAGGATGGCTCCCGCGGCCTTAGTCCAGGCGGGTAGCCGCCGCTGCCTGCCGGATTGGTCGGAAAACAGGTGATAGGGACGTTCGCACGCGGCATTGGACCATCGCATTCGGGGCGGTCCGGTTGTTCTCGGGCAGTCCCGGCCGACCGGCGGGAGCGTCCAGCCACCTGGCTGCCGGTCGGGACCCGGCGCGTCGGATGGTTGCGCTGTGTAGCGCGATTCAGCGGCGGGGCGGGGAATCTCTCACGCTGCGGGGTGTCAGTGCGGAGCCGCACTGTCCGGTGTGGATCGAAATCGGCGTGCGCGTTGGTTCCCAGGCTTCCCGCCGGGTGGTGGAACTCGCAGCCGACCGACTGGAATGGGTGGACGCGGGCCGGGAAATTGGTGGGATGTTCGCCGTGGGCGTGGATTAACGCGTCACGGCCAGGGCGGTGACGACGGCCGCGCGTTTCTCACGGGAATCGCGGACGGTGCGGCTCATTTCCACATGGAGGAACAGGGCGTCGGCTTCCGCGGCCAGGATGCCCTGCTTGTTCCGGGTGCCTTCGAGCTTGCCGCAGGCCGTTTTCCACGGCCTGCAGACCGTCAGGCCCGCGTCGGAGAGCCGGTCCGCGGCCGCCTTCGCGGTGGGGCCGGGGTTGTCCGTGCCGGTGGAGAGCACGACGTCGGTGTCGGGGAGGCTGTCGTCGTCGAAGCCGTGCAGCTGGATCTGCGCGACACCGCGGTTGGCCTGGTCGACGGCCACCGCGTGGAACATCGAGTCGGTGCGGTGGGCCACGTCGCCCGCGCCGTTGCCGACCGCGCGGTGGGTGCCCGAGATGGCCAGCAGCGCACCGGGGGCGGCCCGCCAGAGGGCGAGTCCGACTTCCTCGGTGCGCAGGTCGTAGTTGGGGTGGGGCACCTCGACCAGGACACGGACGGGATGGTCGAGGTCGACCACGTACAGGCCCCAGGCGCGTTCGCCGCCGGGTTCGTCCATGGCCATGGCGTAGCTGCGGCCGGTGGCGGAGTCGGTGGCGAAGGTCACCGTGAAGCCGACTTCGGCCAGGTCCGCGACGGCTGTGGCCGGGGACGCGCCGCGCAGCGCGGCGAGGCCGTCGACCAGGGTGCGGCGCTCGGCGGGGCTGGGCGGACGGTAGGCGCCATCGGGGGACAGGCTCGCGGCGTAGGCGGTGACCGTGTCGTGCAGGTCGGCTCCGGGGGTGATCGCGCGCCGGGTTTCGGTTTCGCGGCCGAACAGGATGAACGCGGTCGCGATGCCGGTGGCGGCCACTAACAGCAGGAGGCCGCGCTTTCGAGGCAAGGACGTCACCGGGCCAGACGATAGCCGACCCTTCCGGGTGAATAGGTGACGCCGTGTTCTAGGATTTCGGTCGGCTGTTGCGGCAAGATCGCCCCGTTCGGGGAGCGTGACCCCACCTAGATGTTGCTCATGTTACTGAGCGTCGATGTTGTGGAGATACGGTGACCAGGAGTGTCCGGGGGAAATCCGGGTCGGGGAAAACGCTTGAGGAACAGTTGCCGGAAAGTGGCTTTCCGGCCGGTGTCCGGGTGCCCGCCACCGCGGTCCTGGTGTTGCTGGTCCTCCTCGCCGGGGTCTGCGCGCTGCTACTGAGCGTGCGCGAAACCGACACCGCGGTCGCGGAGTCGCAGCGGGAACTGGTGACCGCCGCCGGGCAGTCGCTCGGCGCGTCGATCAGCCAGAACGCGGGCGACCTGCGGGTGGCCGCCGCAGCGGCGAAGTCCGGCGACCTGCTCGCCCGGCTGGGCAAGGTGCGCAAATGGCGCGGCGCCGCCGTGCTCGACGCGAAGACACGCAAGCTCATCGCCTCGACCGGCGAGCAGGTGCCGCTGGAGGTGCTGCCGCCGGTCATCACCGACACGGCCGTCGGACCGGTTCCCAGCCGCGACGGGACGTTGCGGATCGTGACCGCCGTGGCGCTGCCCGACGGCAGGCTGCTGGCCGCGGTGAGCGCCACGTCGCTGTCGGACGCCGTGATCAGCGGCGGGCAGGCGCTGCTGCTCACCACGGCGGGCGGACAGATCCTCGACGCGCACGGGGCGGTTCCCGCGCCGGACGACCAGGCGACCGCGGCGTTGGTCGCCAGGGCAGCCAAGGCAGGTGCCGCGGGGGAGTCGGGCGTGCTCGACGGCCCGGCGCGGGACTCCGCGCCGGACCGGCCGGTGGTCGCCTACGCCCCGGTCGCCGCGGCGGGACTCGGCCCGGTCGGGCTCGCCGCGGTCGGCGTGCTGCGCGTCCCGGCGCACCCCGCGGGCGGGGACGGCGGCGGCGCGCTGCCCGCCGTGGTGCTTCTCGCGGTGGCGGTCGGCGGGTTCCTGCTGGTCCGGGGCACGGTGGTGACGCCGGTGCTGCGGCTGCGCGCGGACGCCCTCGCCGTCGCCGGTGGCGACCTGGACCACGCCGTCCGGTTCCCGCGCGCCCGGGAGCCGCGCCGGATCGCCGCCGCGATCGAGCACTGCGCGCGGACGATCCGGGCCGCGGCCTCCGCGCCGCGCGCGCGGGCGGGCGACGACTGGCACGGGGTGGACCGGGCGGCGCGCACGTACCGGCTGAAGGCGGCCGCCCATGGCGGGGGCACGGCGGTGTCATCGCCCGTGGACAAGTCAGCGGGCAAGTCGGCGGGCAGCTCAGCGGCGGACAAGTCGGCGGGCAAGTCGGTGGGCAAGTCGCCAGTGGGCAAGTCGGTGGCGGACCGTGAGCCGGAGGCGGACGTCCGTGCGCGGGGTGGCCGCCTGGCCTGGCGCGGGCTGTCGGTCGGGGTGGCGGTCGGGGTCGCGGCCGTGGGGATTCTCGGGTGGTCGGCCGGTGTGGTGGTCACCATCGCCGACCGGGAGGCCGCAGCGCCCGATTCGGTGGTGTCCAGCTTGCGCAACCAGACGGCGGGCGCCGGTGACGCGGTGCAGCGCAGCCTGAACGACGGGCTGGCCGACCTCAGGGCGGTCGTCACGCTCACCGACCCGGATACGCTGGCGGCGGCGCTGGACCTGCTGCGCGCGACCCAGCCGCGCTATCGCAGCGTCTACGTCGTGGACGACAAGGGGCAGGTCGGAACGTATACGGGTCGGCCGCCGCTGCGCGCGCAGGCGCCGCCGCCCGCGGACAGCGGGGTGCGGCAGGACGCCGACCACGGGCGGGTCGCGGTGCTGTACGCGCATGTCCCGCTGCCCGGCGGCGGCGCGGCGATCGGGGAGTTCGACCTGGACCGGATCACCGACCTGCTCGGCCGCGGGCCGGGCACGGTGCGGCTGCTCGACTCCGGGTCGCGCACGCTGGCCGCGACCGGCGGGTACGTCGCCTTCGCCGAGGTCACCGACGGGCACCTGCGCCGCGGTGTGGCCGACGCGGCGGCAGGGGACCCGGTGGCGCGCGTCGAAGAGGGCACGGTGGTGGTGGCCGCCGCGCTGCGCAAGGGCGCGGTCGGCGAGCTTGGCTGGTCGGTGCTCGCGGAGAAGCCGGTGGGGGACCTCGCGCTCGCCGACAACACCGTGCGGCGGCTCGCGCTGTTCGTCGCCCTCGTCGGGGTGCTGCTCGCGGTGCTGCTGTTCGGGTGGCACCACTTCGTCGTCGTCCGGCCGCTGCGCGCCCTCGCCGACCAGGCCGACCGGCTCGCGGCGGGGGACACCGCGGGCGTGCTCTACCCGCAGCGGCACGACGAGATCGGCACCGTCACTTCCTGCCTGGAGATCTGCCGCCAGGGCGTGGTGGACGGCGCGGGCAGGCTCGGCGAGGTCCGCAGGCCGACCGGCTCGGCGACCGAGGTGACCGTCCTGATGGCCCCGGTCGACCCGCCGACCGAACGGGTGCGGGTGCGGCTGCGATGACGTTCCTCTACTGCGTGCTGGTGTTCAGCTGCGTCTGCCTGCTCGTGGGCGGCGTGATCGAGCAGCGCAGGCATTACGCGAACCTCGCCCGCATCGAGCATCGGGTGCTGGTCAACGGAATCCGCGGCAAGAGTTCGATCACGCGGCTGTGCGCGGGCGCGCTGCGCGGCGGCGGGCTGGTGACCGTGGCCAAGACGACCGGCACCGCCGCCCGGTTCATCCACCCGGACGCCAGCGAGGAGCCGGTGTACCGCAAGTTCGGCATCGCCAACGTGGTCGAGCAGATCGGCATCGTCCGCAAGGCCGCGGCGTACCGGCCGGACGTGCTGGTCATCGAGTGCATGGCCGTGCTGCCCGAACTCCAGGAGATCAACCAGCGCAAGCTGGTGCGCTCCACCATCGGCGTGCTGTGCAACGTGCGCGAGGACCACCTGGCCGAGATGGGGCCGACCCTGGACGACGTCGCGCGCTCGCTGAGCCGGTCCATGCCGGTGGGCGGGGTGTGCGTCACCGCGGAGCGGGAGCGGCTGGACATCCTCGAACAAGAGGCAGCCGCCCGCGACTGCGAGCTGATCGCGGTGTCGCCGGAGTCGGTGTCGGACGCGGAGATGGCCCGCTTCGGCTGGATCACCTTCAAGGAGAACGTGGCGATCGCGCTCAAGGTGGCCGAACTGCTCGGCGTCAACCGCGCGGCCGCGCTCGCCGGGATGTGGGAGGCGCCGCCCGACCCCGGCGTCCTCGCCGTCAAGACCTACCGGCCCGACGGCGCGCTGCTGCGCGTGGCGAACGTGTTCGCGGCCAACGACCCGGAGTCCACTCTGATGAACATCGAGCAACTGCTCTCCCACGGCGCGATAGCCCGGCCGCTGCACGTGGTGATCAACTGTCGGCCGGACCGGGTCGAGCGCAACGCCCAGATGGGCGCCCTGGTCGCCGAACTCGACCCCGCCCGGGTCGTGCTGATCGGCGAGCCGACCCGCAGCGCGCGCCAGGCGATCCCGCAGCGGTGGCACTCGGTCGTGACCGATCTCGGCGGCGGGCGCGCCCCGGCCGAGCTGGTCGAGGGGATCGTCGCCGGTGTCGACGGGCAGGCCTCGGTCGTGGCCATCGGCAACATTCACGGCCAGGGCGAACTCCTGTTGGCGGAGCTCGACAAGCTGCCCTCGGCCAAGCCGGTCGACCTGCCGCGGCGGCGGAGCGCCTGATGGGAACCGGAATCGGCGGCGAGCTGCTGCCCCAGGTCGCCACGCTCGGCCTCGCGATCGGCCTGGTGTTCTCGCTGCTGTGCTACCTGACCACGAACCTGTCCCCCGGCGGCATGATCACCCCCGGCTGGCTGGCGCTGACCCTGGTCGAGGACTACGCCAAGGCCGGGATCGTGGTCGGGATGACGGCGCTGACCTTCGGCGCGGTCCTCCTGTTGCAGCGTTTCGTGATCCTCTACGGCAAGCGCCAGTTCGCGGCCGTGGTGTTGACCGGGGTCGTGCTGCAGACGACGATGATCGTGGTGATCCAGCAGGACTACCCGGTGCTGTTCGCCCACCAGGCGCTCGGGTTCGTCGTCCCCGGGCTGATCGCCTACCAGCTGGTCCGGCAGCCGAGGGTGGCGACGCTGGTGGCCACCAGCACGGTCAGCTTCGCCTGCTACGGCGTGATCGTCAGCGGTGTGCTCGTCGGCCTCGTGCCGACGACGTGAGGAGGAGACCGATGCAGGCGATCAGGATCGCCCGCGGCGCGGCCTTCGCGGTGACCTTCAGCCTGGCCGCCTGGGGCGTGCTGCACTTCGCCACGCACGTGGGCAGGACCGTCGCCAGCCCGGCCGCGCCCGCGGCGATCGTCGTGGACGACCGCGCGCTCGCCCCGGACAGCGGCGCGCTGACCTACGAGCGGCTGACCGAGCCGGACCGCACGGTGGTCCGGACGGTGGCGGGCGCGGTGGTCGCCACGTTCACCGACGGGGCGCGGACCGCGGTGGTCACCGGGCCGCGGCGTGTCTTCGCCGAGCCCGAGTTCACCGCCGCCCAGGTCAGCACGACGGCGTGGGTGCGGCTGCTGCCCGGCCCGTGGCACGCGGGCGACGAGCGCGCCGAGTGGTTCGGCCCCTGGCTGGTCGAGGCGCGCGACCCGGCCAAGCCCGACATCTTCGCCATCGCGACCGAGTACCAGCACGGCGCGCCCGTCGAACGCGACCCGCGCGGGGTGCGCTTCCGCGGCGACGCCGCCTTCGGGCCGGTCGCGCCGTCCGGGACGGGCAGGCTGGAGCAGTCCGACTTCATCGACTACCTCGGCGTCAGCTGGAAGTTCGGCGACGGGGTGACCCGCAAGCCGAAACCGCGCCACTACGGGGCCACCGACTGCTCCGGGTTCATCCGCCTGGTCTTCGGCTACCGCTCCGGCTACCCGCTGCTCTCCGGCAACACCCCCGGTCCCGGCCTGCCGCGGCGGGCCTACGCCATCGCCGAGTTCGGCCCGGGCGTCGCGCTGGTCCCCGACACCGGGGCCAGGGTGACCGACTACGCCGCCCTGCAACCCGGCGACCTGCTGTTCTTCCACTTGGAGGGCGACGAGCAGATCGACCACGTCGCCCTCTACCTCGGCATCGACACCGCCGGGCGGCACCGGTTCATGTCCAGCCGGGAACGCGCCAACGGGCCCACCATGGGCGACCTCGGCGGCACCTCGCTGCTGGACGACAACGGCAACTACTCGCGCTCCTGGCGGGCAGCGCGGCGGGTATGACCACTGTGGACAGTCGGGCTCGCTGGAGGCGCTCGGCGGCGCGTCCTGGTCATCGCGGCGGGCCATTCTGGCCAAGCTCGGCGTGCCCAACCGGGTCCGGGCCGCCATGCTCGCCCAGCGGGCCGGGCTGACCGACCCGGAGTAGCGAATCAGCCAATCGGCTGACCAGGGCAGGCCAGTAGACCGATGCGCCGCCGGGTGGGCGGGTGATTACCTTGCCGGGTGCGTGGATCGGCTGTCCGCGCACCGAATGGCGCCGCCGGACCTCGTCCCCACCCCGACGAGACCGGCGGCGCCTCGGCGTCGGTCGCCGCGGGCGCGTGTTCCGGCGAATAACCGGGCGCACGATGGGGCGCAGGTGCCGTCCGTTGGGGCAGAGGGCAGCCGACCGGCTCCCGGCGGCGGCGGGCTGTGGTCCGCTGGGGCGCGGTAATCGACACCACCGGAAATGCCACGGGAGGCGGATCGCCGATGACGGGCACCGTTTACGAAGCGAATCTGAAAGCGCGGCGAGAGCGGTAAGTCTCTCCGACCGCCGCACTCCGATTCCGCGTCCCGGGACCGGGTGCGGCGGTCTTTCCTGGGCCGGTCTTTGTCACCTTCGCCACGAAGGGCCGGTGCGCGGACACAAGTTTCACTCATGTCCGTACTGCTGCCTTGACCAGGTCAAACGGGCTTCCTACCGTTCCCCGGTAGTCGGCCACTGTCGGATGCGGCCGTCCTGGGAACAGGGGTCAGCCGTGTCGAGAGTTCGTGGGCGTGCGCTCGGTGTGCTGCTTGCCGCGGCCGCCGTGGTGGGCGGGGTCGTGGTGGGGGTCGGCTCGCCGGTGGCTGGGGCGGTCGAGGCGCCGGGGACGGTGGTGAGCACGACGCCGTTGGCGGCTGGGGAGCTTCCGGGCGGCGCGGCCAGCGGCTACCAGGTGCTTTACGCGTCCACGGGGGTCGGTGGGGCGTCGACCACGGTGAGCGGGTTGGTCTACCTGCCCGAGGGCGCCGCGCCCGCCGGTGGGTGGCCGGTGCTGTCGTGGGCGCATGGCACGACTGGTCTCGGGGACTCCTGCGCGCCGACCGTGACCGGGTCGAACCGGCTGGCGTACCTGACGGGGTGGCTGGACGCGGGGTACGCGGTGGTGGCGACCGACTACGCGGGGCTGGGGACGCCGGGCGGGCACCCGTACCTCGACGGCCGGGTCGCGGCCTACGGCGTGATCGACATCGTGCGGGCGGCGCGGGCGGTCACCGCGGAACTGTCGCCGCACTGGTTCGCGGTGGGGCAGTCGCAGGGCGGGCACGCGGCGATGTTCACCGCGCACGTCGCGGGCCGGTACGCGCCGGAGCTGGACTTCCGGGGCGCGGTCGCGCACGGTGTGCCGTCGAACCTGAGCTACTTCGTCTCGCTGATCGGGCCGACGTTCCCGCCGTCGCTGGTGGGTCTGGGCACGAAGACGCTGATCGCCTACATCCTCGCCGGGCTGGAGATCGCCCGGCCCGACTTCGACCTGGCCTCCTACCTCACCCCGCTCGGCAAGTCGGTCGTCGCCGACGCGCACACCCTGTGCGGCGTGCAGCTGGCCGCGCGGGTGTCGGACGTGAACCTCGCCGACATGTTCACCAAGGACCTCGGCGACCCGTTCCGGCAGGCCTGGGGCGCGGTGTTCGACGTCCCGGTCACCGGCTACGACCGGCCGCTGCTGATCGCCCAGGGCGACAGCGACGCCGTCGTGCCGCCGTCGCTGACCAGCAGGCTGGTGGGCGATCTCGCCGCGAACAGCCAGCCGCACACCTACAAGACCTATCCCAGCGACCACACCGGCACCCCGGACGCCGCGCTGCCCGACGCCCTCGTGTTCGCCGAGGGGCTCTTCGATGGCGTCACCCCGGCCCCTGACACCACCCCGCCCACGGGGGTGACGGCCGCCGCCGACCGCGCGCCCGACTCCGGGGGCTGGTTCACCAAGCCGTTCACCGCCACCTGGTCCGGCACGGACCCCAGCGGCATCGCCGAGTGCACCACGGCCGCGTACTCCGGCCCGGACACCGCCACCGGGTCGCTCAGCGGCTCGTGCACCGACAAAGCGGGCAACGTCAGCGCCCCGGTGCCGTTCGCGTTCCGCTACGACGCCACCGCGCCATCGGCGAAGGTCACCGCGCCCGCGGGCCTGATCCGCTCTGGGACTCAGGTCGGCGGCACGGCGGCGGACGCCGTGTCCGGCGTGGCCGCGGTGACCGTGACGGCGGTCAACTACTTCACCGGCCGGCGCACCACCCACGTGGCGACCTGCGCGACCGACTGCGCGACCTGGCGCGTGTCGACCAGCGGCCTGCACGGCTTCTACACCCTCACCGCGACCCCGCGCGACGCCGCGGGCAACACCGGACCGGCCAGTCCCGGGGCGTTCACGATCATCCTGTGACCGCCCCGGGGACGCGGGCTGGTGCTTCGCTGGCTACTTCTTGCGGTTGGTGGAGTAGTACTTGGTGAGCTTGTCGGTGGCCCCGGCAGGCTCGGGGCCCTTGCCCCCGGCGCCGGGAGCACTTCCGCACACTCTCTTTCGGACGATTTTCGGATCTCGGTGGCCGGGGGTCGGCTGGGAAGTTGTCACTAATCAAAGAAATGATAGGGGTGATGGAACGGTTTCCGGGGGTGTCGGAAATGATCTTTCCCGGTCCGCCAAGATATCTGTCACAATGGTTCCGCCGCAAACTCTGTTCCAGGTCACAAGGGCGTGCCCGGGTTGGCCAGGGCATTCTGTCAAGCACCATTGAAAGGAGACCCCTGTGCGAATCCGTCGCATTTCCCAGGCGTTCGCGGTCGCGGGCGTCGTCACGCTCGCGGTCGTGGGCCACACCGTGGTCGACTCGTCGGCCTTCGCCGAGTCGGCCGCCACCTCGACCGCGTCCGCCTGTCCGTCGGTCGGTCAGAACTGGTCGGCTGACGGGCCGTTCGCGGTGACGGAGGAGGCCAGCGGCGTCGGGCACACCGTCTTCCGGCCCACCGACCTCGGCGGCCAGGGCTGCGGCAAGCACCCGGTGGTCTTGTGGGGCAACGGCACCGGCGCGACCCCGAAGGCCTACGCTGGCCTGCTGCGGCACCTGGCCTCGCATGGCTTCATCGTGGCGGCGGCGGACACCAAGAGCGCGGGCAACGGCACCGCCATGCTCGCCGGACTGGACTACCTGACCAGCGAGAACGGGAAGGCGGGCAGTGCCTACGCGGGCAAGGTCGACCTCGACAAGGTCGGCGTGACCGGCCACTCGCAGGGCGGCGGCGGCGCGATCGTCGCGGGCGCGGACCCGAGGATCGACACCACCGTGCCCATCCAGCCCGGACCGCAGGGCAGCATCGCCAAGCTCACCACCCCGATGTTCATCCTCGGCGGCCAATTCGACTTCATCGTCGTCCCGGCGCTGCTGGTGATCCCCCGCTACACCAGCGCGGGCCACATTCCGGCGATTTACGCGGAACTGCGGGGCAAGGGCCATTTCGAGCCCGTGGGCGACGGCGGCAAGTTCCGCGGTCCGATCACCGCCTGGCTCCGGTACCAGCTGATGGGCGACGAGCAGGCCAAGGGCGAGTTCTTCGGCCCGAAGTGCGGCAACTGCTCGTCGCCATTCCTGTGGTCGGATTTCCGGCGCAACGCCAAGGCCGCGCAGATCTGAGCGCGGCCCTGACCCGCTCGGTCAATTCATGAGGTAGCGGTCCCGGCAGGTGGAGCGGGCGATCTTGCCGCTGGAGGTGCGCGGCAGGGTGTCCGGCTCCACCAGCCGGACCTCGTGCAGGGCGATGCCGTGGCGGCGGGCGACCGCAGCCCGCACCGCCGCGGCCAGTTCGGCGAGGTCGACCGAGTCGGCCGGGACCGACCTGGTCCGCTCGGCGAGCACGACGACGCGCTCGCCGTCGGGCGAGGGCACCGAGAAGGCGACGGTGTTGCGCGGGCGGATCGCGGCGTGCGCCCGCTCCACGGTCTGCTCGATGTCCTGCGGGTAGTGGTTGCCGCCGTCGACGATGATCAGGTCCTTGATCCGCCCGGTGACGAACAGCGCGCCGTCGTGGCACGCGCCGAGGTCGCCGGTGCGCAGCCAGGTGTCGGCCGCGAGGCTGTCCCCGGAGACAGTGTCCCCGGTTGGGTCGGCGAGCACAGCGCCGAAGGTCGCCGCCGACTCCTCTGGCCGGTTCCAGTAGCCCAAGCCAACGTTGGGGCCGGTCACCCAGATCTCGCCGACCGCGCCCGGCGGCAGCTCCCTGCGGGTCTTCGGGTCCACGATCGCCACGGTCTGGCCCATCGGCTGGCCGCAGGAGACCAGCTCGATCGCGGTCGCCGAGCCTGGGGGCGCCTCGGCCAGCGTGCCCTCGGCCAGCTTCTCCCGGTCGAACGACCACGCCTTGGGCGCGGTGCCCGCCACCGTGGTCGACACCGCGACGGTGCCCTCGGCGAGGCCGTAGGAGGGCCGGTGCGCCTGCGGCCGCAGCCCGCAGACGGCGAACGCGTCGCGGAACCGGGCGATCGCCGCGGCCTGTAGCGGCTCGCTGCCGTCGACCATCGCGTGCACCGTCTCCAGCCGCAGCCGCGCCTTGTCCGCGTCGGCGACGCGGGCGCCGCAGTAGGCGTAGGCGAAGTTGGGCGCTGCGGTCACCGCGCGCGGGTTGGCCGAAAGCGCCTTCACCCAGCGCACGGGCCGCTCCAGGAACGCCAGCGGCTGCATGAACACCGAGCGGATGCCCGCGACCACCGGCACCGCGACCGACAGCACCAGGCCCAGGTCGTGGAACAGCGGCAGCCATCCCACGGTGACCGTGCTGCCGCGTTCCATCTCGTACGCCGTGGTGCACTGGCGCGCGTTGGCGACCACGTTGCCGTGGGTGATCATGACGCCGCGGGCGGACCCGGTTGACCCGGAGGTGTACTGCAGGTACGCCACATCCTCGGCGCGGAGCGGGACCTGCTCGCCGCGCTCTCCGGTTTCCGTCGGCAGGGCGGCGATCTCGGTCGGGGGCAGTCCCCGGTCGGTGAGGAAGTCGCGCACCTGCTGGTCGCTGTCGTGGTCGACCAGCACCAGCGGCGGTCGGCAGTCGGCGAGCACCGCGGCCAACCGGTCGGCGTGGCCGGGCAGGCCGGGGGCGAACAGCGGGACGGCGACGGCGCCCGCGCTCAGCACGCCGAGGAACGCCACGACGTAGTCCAGGGTCTGGTCCATCAGGATCGCCACCGGTTCCCCGGTGCTCACCTGCGCCTGGGTCCAGGCCGCGACGGCGGCCACCCGCGCGTCGAGTTCGCCCCAGGTCAGGGAGAACTGCTCGCCAGCGGGGTTGGCGCGGTAGTCGAGAAAGGACACCGCCACCCCGTGCGGGTCGAGCGTGGCCCACGCCGCGAGTTGACCGGGCAGCGTGGTATCCGTGAGGACATTCCGCACGTGAACTCCTTCGTTTCCGGCGTCGCTGCCGGAACGGCCGAAACCTGCGATTTATTACCGATGGCCGATGGTAGACCACAGTTTCAGAAACTGTTGAGTACACCATAGGGGTGCAGGTTGCCTCTTGGCAACGGGAAGGATTTGGCAATATTTTGTCATCATTTTCTAAATTGCCGCGATTTTTTTTGGGCCCAGCGGTGTCCGTGTCCGTCGGCCACGGTGTCCGTCGACCCAGCCACAGGTCTCCTACCAGCGAAAACCAGTGGCTTTCCGGGCATTCGCGGTCGTCTGCGCGGGGTTTCGCCCGGCCGGGGGTTCGCCGAACGGCGGGGGCGCGAGCAGCCTGCGCGCGACTTTCGGGCAAAGGGGGCGATCCCGTCTCGCCGGTCGTCCGCACCCGGCTTGTCGGCTTTTTTAGATGTGGCTGAGCAATTTTTGAATGTCTGGATGCCGTGGTCCGCCGCGAAATTTGGCCATTGACACTCGGTCGAGAATGTATTTACGCTCCCGCTCCACAGGTTGCGGTCACGATTGGCGCGCCTGGTCGCCGAAGCTGTCGATTCCCAAGGAGACCCCCATGATGACTGTGCTCGCCGCCGCGTATGACGACGACGTCGTGACCAGCCTGCTCGCGTGCCTGGCGCACACGCTCGGCTGGCTTATCTGACCTCGCTCCTGGGTGGGCCGGTCTGGGCCCGGATCGACCCACCCCGGTGGAAACGCCGACCGAGCGAACAGACCGGGCAGGTCTGTGTTGTCGCGCGCCTGGCTTCCGGAGATCATTCCGGTGAGCGGCGTCCGCTGCTCGTCGCGAAAGCCTGGTCACCGGGAGGCCGTGAACGGATGGCCCCAGGGCTTCCTGCGGATCGTCGCGGCCGGGGGCCGGGCGGCACGGTGCCTGTCGACCGCACGGCAGGCTTCTACCAGTGGAAACCGGTTGCCCTCCAGGCCTTCGCGGGCGTCTGCCGAGGGTCCAGTCCGGCCGGGAGTTCGTCGAACGGCGGGGTCGCGAGCAGCGGCTGAATAATCCGCGACCACCTGGGCGTCGCGTCCGCCGCGCGGAAATCGGCCATTGACGCTCGGTCGAGAAGGTCCTTGCGCTCCTGGTCCGCAGGCCGCGGCCACGATGTCGCGCCTGATTGCCAAGAGCAGTTGGCACTCTGGATGTGTCCCTTGCTTGCGGCGCCGCCGCCGACAAGGCCAACGGGCGTCGACGCCGCCCACCGCCGCCGGGTAGGGGACCGGCAGGCCGGTCGATGCGGACGCCGTGCTCGCGTGACGCGGTCACGCCGTGGCGGGCCGCCTCGGCCGCCACGGCGAGCGGCGGGGTGGTCTTGGTTCGCGCCTGCTCGATCGTGTGGAATCCGGCGGTGCGGCTCTCGCCGTCGCCGAACGCGAGACCGGTCGGGCCGGTCTCGCCCAGCACGCCGCCGCCGAAGGCGAACCGCACATCCTCGGGCCTGGAGCCCTGCGGGAGCACGTGGTCGACCACCAGAAGCCGCCCCAGCGGCCGGTCCAGGCCCGACTCCTCGACCAGTTCCCGCCACGCGGTCGCCCACGGCGACTCACCGGCATCGACCGCGCCCCCGGGATCGTTCAGTTCGGCGTGCAAGGCGGTTCCACCAGCAGCACCCGGTCGTCCCGACCCCCGGCAGCCATCCGTGGCGGGCGGTTGTCCACCTTGGACTGTCTGTGGCTGATAGTGTGCGCTTTGCCGCAGGTCGGGGCGATTTTCGGTCGTGCTCCGGGAAGTGGTGCGGGAGTTTTTCTCCGATACGTTCCAGCATAGGTTACCCGAACCCGGCTCTCGCTTTTTCTTGCAGAGGTGGAAAAAGGCGGGATAGTGACGTTCCGTGGTGGCGCTTCGGCGCCGTGGGGGTGGGCCGGGGTCGGTCAATCCGCTGGTCGGGTGGCTCCGGCAGGCGACACGCGGGGCAGGGCATGACGAGACTTCCCAATCCATTCCGGGCTAGAGTAATGGCCAGTCAGCATTTGTCTTTCATGTCAGGCGCGGTGAGTCTTCCATTCTGGATGCAGGACTTGCGTCGGGGAAAGGTGGGGTGAAGGGTGTCTCAAGAGGGCGCGACGGGGTCGACGGTGGCACGCCGCCAACTGGGCCGCTACCTGCGGAATCTGCGCGGTCAGGCGCGGTTCTCGGTGCGGGCGGCGGCTGCGGAGTTCGAGTGGTCCGAGACCAAGATGTGGCGGATAGAGTCCGGCCTGACGTCCATGCGGAGCAACGACGTCAAGATGATGTGCCAGTTCTACGGTGCTTCCATGGAGACCACTGCCGGTCTCATGGCGTTGGCCAAGGAGACCAGGGCAAACGGTTGGTGGATGAGCTACACCGACGCCATCCCCGAGCACCTTGACATCTACATTGGTCTCGAAGACGCGGCGGTCAACTCGGAGGGCTACTGGCCAGAGTTGGTGCCGGGGCTGTTCCAGACCGAGCGCTATGCCCGCGCTTTGCTTGAAAGGGAGATCGGCCTCACCCCAGAGCAAGTTGAGCGCAGGGTGCAGCTTCGTATGGCCAGGCAAGCGCTGGTATCTCGGATAGCGTACCCACTTTGGGTGAAGATTGTGCTCAATGAGGCTGTTTTGCATCGCCCGATCGGGGGAACCGAGGTGATGGTCGAACAACTTCGGCACCTTGTTGTGATGAGTCAGCGGAACAACGTGACACTGCGCGTGATGCCGTTCTCGGCTGGATTTCACCACGGTGTCATGTCTGGTCCGTTCATCAAGTTGGAGTTTCCAACCACGGCAAACGGCTCCCCCTCCGAGCCCACCACCGTCTACGTGGAGGGCTTCACTGGGGCGCTCTTCCTGGAGCAGTCGCACGAGATCGAGCGTTACAGTGTGGCGTTCGCGGGCATCTGGGAAGCCTCGATGAGCGAGGTGGAGTCCGTGAACTACATCGCCAAGGTGGCAAGGGAGATGCAGTGATGAGCAGCGACAGGCTGGCCGACGCCCAGTGGTTCAAGAGCAGTCGGAGCAACGGCGCAGGTGAGTGTGTTGAGGTGGCGTTCCTGGGTGATGGCGAGATCGCGACCCGGGACAGCAAGGTCGGCGGCACTGAGTCGGTGCTGCTCTTCGGCACCCGCCAGTGGGACGCCTTCGTGCGCAACCTGAACGCCTGACAACACCAGACTTCACCCCCAAGCAGCCCGCCCGCACCCGGTGCGCGCGGGCTGCTTGACGAACGCGCCCGAGATCACCATCGTGGATGGCACCCCGCACGCAAAGGAGACGCCACGATGACCAACGACAGGCTGTCCGACGCCCGGTGGTTCAAGAGCACCCGGAGCAACGGCGTCGGTGAGTGTGTTGAGGTGGCGTTCCTGGGTGATGGCGAGATCGCGACTCGGGACAGCAAGGTGGGTGGCACCGAGTCGGTGCTGCTCTTCGGCACCCGTCAGTGGGACGCCTTCGTGCGCGGCCTGAACGCCTGACTTCACCCCGAGCAGACCCCCGCACCGCTGAGCGGGGTGCACGCGGAAATCCGGTAGGTCGGGAGAGAGTCGGCAAGCCACCCCGGGTCGAAGGACAGGCCGGTCTGCCGCTCCATCGCCGCGAGGCTCGCGGAACACAGGTGCTTTAGCGGGAACTCGTCGTCCCCCCCACCCACCCACCCATGCAGCAGTCGTTCGCCCCAGCAGACAGCCCGATGAACGTCGGATCGAAGCGCCCCGTGATCTGTCCGTCCGTGGCCCGCAAGAGTCGGTGCCCGTTCACGCTCCACCGAGAAGAACAAGTCGGTCGGGCTGGATAGCGTACGGGCGACCTCGGGGCCGTTGCCCACCCAGCCGTTGGGCTCGATGGCCACCAGATGCTCGCCGTGCGCCTTGAGTTGGACAAGGCCGTAGTCGTCCAGGTGTTCGGTCCGCTCGTCGTCGGTCTGCTCGAACGTCAGCCCGCCGATCTCCTGATCCATTTGGTGGCTCGGGTTTATCGGCCTGCGTGGTAGCCGACGTCGACATACACCGCTAGTGTCCATCGCTGCACTTAAGGTGACCGGAACGCCACTCGCCGAACTTGGCGGACATGGGCCGGTGCCAGCAAGGTGAGGGGCCTCGATGGCGACACAGAGTAAGAGCGGCTTGCTGCTACCGCTGGGCGTGATCGTGGCCGCAGTCGCGGTGTTCGGCGGTGGCGAGGTCGTGGACACGGTGACCGGACTGTTCGCCGGGGTCAGTGGCGGGACAGAGATCATCGGGGAGGGCGACACGGCGTTCATGGTCGCAGGCACCGCCAAACCCGAAGTCGACGAATGTGACTATCGGCAGATGATCGAGCGGCGAAAATGCAGGATCCCGGTACTGGTGATCGATGCGGCGAAAATGCCTTATATAGCCAGGAATGTCAAACTTGCCTGGTCGGACGAAGGTAAATCGGGTGTGCTGCACCGGGAAGCGGACGTGCGGAAACAGCGGGCGAACAGGAGGGCCGCCTGTACAAAAGAGGTCAAGGTGGCTCTTTTTGGCAGTTGTGACGAGTACGCAGTGCGCCACGAGGCGTCATTTTACCGAGTGGAGGTGGAAGACCTTCACCCATTTTCTGTCGTAGCAGAGAATGTGAAGCTGGCGGCAGTCTGAGCCTGGGAACGCAGGTGAGGACGGGAAGCAGCCGCGACAAAGCCGGGGCGGGTCAGTACTGCCAGATGGCCTGGTGCCCGGCAAGCGAGACGGAAAGGTGTACGAGAGAAACCAGCGATGGTAAAGCTCCGTAATCGTCGCACCGGCTCAAATCTGGTGGATATGGGCCGGGTTGTGGTGCACGGAACAGTCATCAGCGTAGGGCTG
>NZ_FMZZ01000039.1 GCF_900101685.1 Actinokineospora iranica | reverse complement strand
TCGGCGCCACGCTGGTCCTGGACGGCGCGAACAGCCTCGGCCATCTGCTTCAGCGGCAGACCGCTCCTCACCTTCCGCTTGCCCGGGTTCCGACCAGAGCCACCGCCACCAGGAGTGTCCGGACCCGCACTGGATTTAGGGCCAAGGCCAGGGCCCCAGTCAGACAGGCACCTTACGCGTCACCGTGCCCGCCCATAAAACACCGCTCCGCGGCAAGCCGGACGTCCCCGGATCACGCTATGGATTTGCATCACAAAGCTCATCAATTCTCAACGACCCAACAACCCGCGGACCTTCCATGATCAAAATATCGGAGCCAACAGAGAGATACGGCAGCGCAAGTTCCCGCACTAGAAAGTCAACTTTATACCGCCCAATCAAGCCGCCTTGATCAACACGTTCAAGCACTATGCTCAATGCGTCTGCCGACGCGGGCCAGCCAGGTTGGACATCTTCGTCCTCACCCATAACAAAAACAGCCGTAGCAGCGTAAACCAATGCCGTAGGAGGTCCACTGCTACGCCCCCCTTCTTCTCTTGTTCGCCACACGACCGACCCGTATCCGACCGGAGCTTCAATCCTATCCATCATGGCCAGACCCTTATCCCATCCATAAAGCGGTTAATCATCTCAAACTGCTCCACGTTCGCGTAGACACCCGGGCCAACCCCATCGAGCTTACCCGGGTGATGGTGCAGTTGCTCGAACAGCGACCTCGGGATACGCGTCTCAATAGTAATCCCGGCTCCTCGGTTGAGGAGGGCACCCCATCGTTCCGCATGACTTCCGCTTAAGGCGAACCACTTGCCCTCCATTTGACCTGCACCGGTCGCGAATCGGCCACCTGATTCCACGATCGAATCGAACTCGGCGGCATCCACGTTCCGGAAAATCTGAACACTACTGTTGCTCGGAGAGCGACTGTCGGATGGACCTGCTTCACCGCACGCCCACACTTGGGCGGATCGGCTGCCGTCTGAACGTTGGTGTCCGCCGGTCGCGCAGGTGTTGTCCAGGTGTCCCGTCTCGGGGGCCAATGCGCCTGGCCCGGCCGACTCCTGGGGTGTTTCTCCCGGCGCCTGGGGCTGTTCGCCCTGATCGGTGTTCGCGGTCAGGGCACCGAGGTTGATGGTGGGCTGGT
>NZ_FMZZ01000002.1 GCF_900101685.1 Actinokineospora iranica | reverse complement strand
ACACCAACACCGGTTACGGCTACCTCACCCAGATGAACGCCTACCAGGGCTGGCGCTACTCGTCCGGCACCAACGACACCGAGTGCTCGCCGTACAGCACCTGGCCGCGCCACCCGCACGCCCCGTTCAACGCGACCACGCACAACTACAGCGGCACCCCGCACACCGGCGAGCGCCACGACATCGGCCTCGCCTGGGCCGCGGGCGCGGGCGGGCAGCGGGTGTCGATCCACCGCGGGCTCGACATGGTGATCACCGTCCGGGGCGACAGCACCAACGAGGGCCACAAGCGGGTGTGGAACGCCATGCGGCCCGCGCTGGTCGCGCTCGACCCCCAGTATGCGGGCGACGAAGCCGGGTTCTGCGCCGCCTACCAGCGCAGCCAGCACGCCCCGGCGCTTCGCTTCCCCTGGTCGGCAACCGCCAGCCAGTAACCGCGACGGAGTCCGAGATCGCGTGCCCCGCCCGCGATCTCGGACTCCGATCGTGTTCGCATGGCGGCGGTTTGGCGCCATCGGTGGGTTCGGCCGCCGCCTGCGCCGACGGTGACCTCCGCGCGGCTCACCGCGGACGTGATACCCCAGCGGCTCGCAGTCCGAAGTGGACAAATGATCGGCCCGCATCCGCATCGGTACCAGTGCGGTGCGTTCCGTCCGTGGACAGCGCGGACAGGGCGGGCTCGCGACTGTGCTGCTCCGGCTCGACACACAGCGCCGCGGCTTCCCGCGCGCCGCGACCGTCGGATTGATGCCACTGGCCATCTCGTACGGATGCTTGCCCGATCACGACAGCCATAACCAGGTAGCACGGGCGCACCCGCAGGCCCACCTGGCCCGCTGCCGACTCCGGCAGCCTGAAGGTGTCTTCCGGCCGCGTGAACCACGCCGGGGTGCCGCCGCTACGTACCTGGCGAACCTCGAACGCAGTGGAACCTCGAACGCAGTGGAACCTCGAACGCAGTGGGAGCGCCGATGACCGCAAGCACCGAAACCGCCGCTCGGGCTCGCCCGGCGACGGCGGACAATCCCTCAGTCGTCACTTTGGTGGGCACCGAGCTGGTCCGCCTTCGTCGGGGATTCCCGATCTGGTACGCCGTGCTCGCCCCGGTGGCGATCGCGGTTCCGCTCTACCTGGGGTCCTTGTTCTCGCCGGAAGGCGCCTCTGGGCAGACCTGGCAGGTGTTCAGCCGGGTCACCTTGGAGTTCTGGGGTGTGCTGGTGCCGATGACGGCAGGGCTGACGGCGGCCATGTCCGTGCGCGCCGACCAGGACGCCTGGCGGTTGCTGATGTCCTACGCCGTGCCGCGCTGGCGGTACTACCTCGGCAAGTTCGTCGCTCTGTCGTTGCTGAGCCTGCTGTCGAGCACTGTCCTGGCCGTCGTGCTGTCCGGCGGCGCGCTGCTCAACGGGCAGTTGGGAGCCGACGTGGGCTTGATCGCCGCCGCGGCCTACGCGCCCTGGGTCGCCGGGCTCGCGGGCACCGCGTTCGCGTTGGTCGTCGCTGTTCGTTGGGGGCTTGGGCCAGGCGTCACGGTCGGGGTGGCCGGCCTGCTGGCGGGGGCGTTGACCGCCGACAAGGTGTTCTGGTTCGCGATTCCGTTCGCCTGGCCGATGCGGGTCATCCTGCCGATCGCGGGCATCAGTCCGAACGGCATCGCGCTGCCCGCGGGCAGCCCCCTCGCCGACCCCGGCGTCATCCCGCTCGCGCTGGGCTTGTCCGTGGCGGTGGGGACAGTCCTGTTGGCCCTGGGCAGTTGGCACCTGACTCGCAAGGAGATCTGATGGCGATCCTGGAGATCACTGGCCTGCACAAGCACTACGGGACGCACCGCGCGCTCGACGGCGTCGAGTTGAGCGTCCGTGAAGGCGAGGTGTACGGCCTGATCGGGCCCAACGGCGCGGGCAAGACCACGTTGATGAAGACCATCCTCGGCCTGCAACGCCCCACCGCGGGCACGATCGGTCTGTTCGGGCAGCCGCACCACCGGCGCCTGCTGGCCGACGTCGGCGCCCTCATCGAGACACCTGGGCTGTGGCCCCAACTGGACGCGGTGGCGCACCTTCGGGTGCACGCCAAGCTGCGTGGCGTGCCGGTCTCGGTCGCCGAGGAGGTGCTCGACCAAGTGCGGCTGCGGGACGTGCGCAGCCGTCGGGTGGCGCAGTACTCGCTGGGAATGCGGTGGCGGCTCGGGATCGCCATCGCGCTGCTGGCCCGCCCCAGGCTGATCGTGCTGGACGAGCCGACCAACGGGTTGGACCCGGTGGGGATCAGGGACATGCGCGGTCTCATCAGGACACTTGCCGAAACCGGAGCGACGGTGATGATCTCCAGCCACCAGCTGTCCGAGATCGGGCACGTCTGCGACCGGGTGGGGGTGTTGGTGGCAGGCCAAACCCGGTACGAGGGCGAGCTGGCGGGCTTGGCGGTGGACGGCGACTTGGAGTCGGGGTTCTTCCGGATCGTCGAAGCCGCGGGGAGCGGAGTCCGGTGACCGGCACGGGCCTCGGGCGCCGGGCGGTGCCAGGCGCCCGAGGCCCGGCTACACCGCGGTGAGCTTGGCCGACCGGCGGCGGAGTTCCGCCCGCCCGGTGACGCCGACCTGTTCGTAGAGGCGCCGGATGCGCCGGTAGAGCGAACGCTCGGAGCAGTAGAGCTGCTGGGCGATCGTCGAGATCCGGGCGTTGCCGCAGAGCAGTTCGATCAGTTCGGCGTTCTCGGCGTCCAGGTTCAGCGCGGCTGAGTCCGCGGCCACCTTCTCGGCCGAACGCGCCGTCGGTCGGGTTTCCGCCGAGCCGAAACTGCTGGCTTGCAGCAAGTCCAGCACGGCGATCTGCCGCTCCCACGGCAACCGCACATTGAACACGCTGGACGCCCCGGACTGCATGGCCTCGAACGTCTGGTGGCCGTTGATGTCGTCGACGACTCCGACTACCGGCTCCATGCACCGCACCGCGCGGATGGCGCGGATCAGCTCGTGGTCGGCGCCGCTCAGCGCGGGCACCAGCACTGGTCTGCCGTCCATCGGCGCGGAGAACAACTCCTCGGTGTCGGCGAAGCGCAGCGCGATCCCATTGTCGGCGAAGCAGGCGGATCTGCTGAGGAATTGGGCCCGCAACCCGTGGTGCACCAAGAACGCCGCACTGCTCGAAACCATCAGAACCACTCCCCCACGTCGTGTTGTTCCGGTCCGGGCCCGCCGTCGCGGGCCGGGTACCATGCACGCCTCCGCTTCAGTGCTGTTCATCGCCCCCTCATCGAATCCACCAGTGCCGTCTGGGAATGCCGACAGGCGCACCGGTGACCGGCGCGCCTGTCAGGGTGATTCCGTTCGGCTATCGGGAACCACACAGGGCCAAGGCTGTGCTCGTCACCGAACCCAGGCTGATCTTGTCGCCCTGATCCCCCTCCGCCCGAATGGGCTCCACATCAGGCAAGCCCGCCTGCTCGGCCTTGTCGTTGAGCGCGTACTCCTTGCCGTCCGGAGCGATGAAGACCGTCTGCTCCGATTGACGGCACTCCAGCGTGCCCCGATCGACCGTGAACGGCCACAGATAGCCGAAGTTCGCCTCGGTCACCGGCTGAGTCGCTCCAGTCGGCGGTGCGAGCGGCACGGGTGACACCGTGTTCGGATCGCTCCGGCCCGCGCCACAGGCGCTGAGCGCCAGGGCCAGCGCCACAGCGCCGAGCGCGGTTGTCGTGCGGAATCCCGGCTTTGTGCGCATACGTGGTGAATTATCCCGTCGTTGTCGGTTCGATTGATTGCAGGAGAGCCACATATCCGTCCTCCAGGGTTGGGGAAACGCTGACAGCGCCCGCTGGGGCGGTCGTCCCGACCAGCCGGTATTCCGTGCCGTCCGGTCCGGACACCGCGTTCACCAGCACGGCGTCCGCGGGCGGGCGATCACCGCGGACGAGGAAGGTCTTGCCCTTCGCGGCGGCGGTCAGGCCCGCGGTGGTGCCGTGGAACACCGCGCGTCCGCCGGTCAGCACGCACACCTGCGGGCAGGTTTGCGCGACGTCGTCGAGGATGTGCGTGGACAGGATGGTGCTGCGGCCGCCGCCGAGACCCGCGAGCAGGGCGCGGAAACGCATTCGCTCCTGCGGGTCGAGCCCGCTGGTCGGCTCGTCGACGACGATCAGCCGGGGAGTCCCGAGCAGGGCCTGCGCGATACCGAGCCTGCGTTTCATACCGCCGGAGAACGCGCCGACGCGCCGGTCGCGGTGGTCGGCGAGCCCGACCTCGGCCAGCAGTTCCTCGACCTGCGCTCGCCTGGCCGACATGTCATCGATTCCCTTGAGCAGGGCGATGTAGTCCAAGAACTCGCGGGCAGTCAGGTCCGGGTAGGGCGCCAGCTCCTGCGGCAGGTAGCCGAGCATCCGCTTGACGGCGGCGGCCCCGGCGGTGGTCGCCATGTCGTGCCCGTCGACGACGACCCGGCCCTCGGTCGGCCGCAGCACCCCGGTGAGGATGCGCATCAGGGTCGTCTTGCCCGCGCCGTTCGGACCGAGCAGCCCGGTCATGCCCTGGCCCAGGGTCAGGTCGACGCCGTCCAGCGCGACCTTGCCGCCCCGGTAGACCTTGCGCAGTCCGTCGATGACGATGTTCACCCGTCGGCTCCACTGCTCGGGGCGCCCCTGCGGGCGCGGATTTCCACAACCAGCCACGACAACAGGAAGAACACCATTCCCGTCAGCACGACAAGCACCGCGTTGGCCGCGGCGCTGCCCC
Source organism: Actinokineospora iranica (assembly GCF_900101685.1). GTDB lineage: Bacteria > Actinomycetota > Actinomycetes > Mycobacteriales > Pseudonocardiaceae > Actinokineospora > Actinokineospora iranica. Next base: position 535,989 of record NZ_FMZZ01000002.1, on the reverse strand, counting down.
CGGTGGCCGCCGGGCTCAGCAGACCGTCGCGACCACGCGCCGCCCAGATGTCCGGGACGCCCAGCCACGCCACCGCCGGGTAGCCGCCAAGCGGGGACAGCAGAGTGCCGGTCGGCGATGGCACCGGAACGAGGTTGGGGCTCAACTGAGTCGCCCAGAACCACATGACGACCACCAGAACCCGCGCGGCCACGGCGGGCAGCAGCAGGCCAAGCAGGCTCGCGCAGGCGGCGACCGCCAGACTGGCGGGCACTAGGACGACCAGGACAGCCAGGACGGCCGCGCCCAACGCCAGCGGGTCGCCCTCCAGCACGGCGACCGTGCCGCCCCCGAGCAGCACCACCGCGGCCAACGGGGCGATCCCGACCGCCACGGACCCGAGCAGCGTGCCCGCCATCCGGACCGTTCGGCTGGTGGGCGTCGTGTCCAGCAGATCGACCAGCCCCGGTCGGGTGTGCCTGCTCAACCGGTCGGCCAGCGCGACACCCAAGCCCACGGTCGCGAACGTGTTCACCACGATCACCGTGGCGCCCACCCGCTCGACCGCGTCGGCGGCCCCGACGACCACCGGCGAGACCACCGCCAGCAGCGCCGCCAACAAGGTCAGCGGCACCATGGACAGCCACAGCACGCGCACCCGCAGCGCCATGGTCATCTCGTAGCGGATCGAGCCGCGCAGCGCGCCGCGCGGGCCGGACCGCGGGCGAACGGCCGTGGGCCCCGCCATCACCGTCCGCCTTCCAGCAGCCGGGCCCCGTCGGCAAGGAGCCTGCCCGCGCGGGCCAGCGGCAAGCCGGTCAGGACGGCGACGAGCAGCGCCTGCGTCGCCGGACCGGGGGCCCAGCGGTCGAGCACGAACAACTTGGCCAGCCACACCGCCAGAACCACAGTGGCCGCGCCCGCCGCGGAGCGCAGCGCGAGCGCGGCCCACACCCCGGTGGCCGTCAGCAGGGCGGAGAACGCGCTGATGAGCAGCAGGTCCAGCGCGCTCGGGGGACCCGCGCCGGTCAACTCCAGACCGGCCGCCATGGCGAGCACACCGACCGCGGCGCTGAACCCGAGCAACGCCATCCTGCGCCAGACCGTGTTCCGGATCGGCGTGGGCGTGGTCAGCAGCAGTTCGTAGGCCCGCTCGCCGCCTGCCACGGTGGCGGCGGTCATCCCGATCACCAGCGCGGGCGCCGAGGTGACCAGCAACTGCTTGAGAAAGCCGTCCCGGTGCAGGCCCTCGGCCGCCGCCACCAGCACCAGCGCGGTGAACACCGGGGTGAACAGCGCGGGCCCGCCTACCCGGCGCGCTTCGTGCCGCCACAGTGAAATCCCGGAAATCCCTGATCCCCCTGATCCCCCTGCCATGCACAGTACGTAGCGCCCGCCCGCCCGAAGGTTCACGAGTTCGCGGAACTGTCGTCGGGGAGGGACCTGCTGCGCAGCACAGCCGCGACCACCAGCACCACCGAGAGCGCCAGCCCCCACGGTGTCGTCCCCCACACCCGACCCACGGCGGTGCCCGCCCGTTCAGCCAGCTCACCTCCGGGCAGTGTGGTCAGCGAGCAGACGAACCAGGTCGTGGCCGCGGCCACCGCGCCCACCGGCGGTGAGCGCCACACTGAGCAGGCCACGGCGATGGCCGAGGCCAGCAGGGCCTGGCCGAGCCAGCCGCCGACCAACTCGGTCAGCGGCGCGACGTTTCCCCACACGTGCACGAGCACGGACGCGCTCAATGCCAGGGCCAGGTCGACGCAGAGCACCAAGACCACCCGGCAGGCGAACACCGTCGCGGGTGAGATCGGCAGCGAGCACAGCAGGTCGCTGCGCGCGTCCCCGCGACGGGTCGTGGTCGCGCACGCGCCGAGCAGCACCACGAGCACCACGACCGCGCCGAAGTAGTGCTTGGCCAGCACCGGGTCCTGGGTCGCCAGGCCGATCACGGTGGCCAGGACCAGTCCGAGCAGACTCAGCGGCGCCAGCGATCTGGGCATGATCCGTGCTTGCCGCAGGACGATCCAGGCGGCCAGCCGCGAACTCCGGCCGAGCCCGCGCCTGGGGGCAGCGGCGATCCGGGCAGGAGCGGCGGCCTGTGGCGGCAACCGCGGGATCAGGGTGTCGAACGCGGGCGCGGTGACCGCGGTGGTCGGCGCCGCGGTGGCGCGCGCGATGCGCCGCCACGCGGCCAACCGCAGCGAACACGAGGCGCACTCCACCACATGCGGATCGACGGGCGCCGTCGGGGCGGCGAGCCGGACCAGGTCCGAATCGGTCAGATGCGTCATGGTGTTCCGCCTTCCTGCGCCTTCACGGAAGCCAGGGCCAAGGCGAGCCTGCGCCGCGCGTGCGACATTCGGCTCTTCACGGTGCCGACCGGCACACCGAGCGCCTCCGCGACCTCCGGGTAGGTCATCTCCTCGGTGAGCACCAGGGCGAGTGCCGCGCGCAGGTGCTCCGGCAACTCGTCGATCGCGGAGACGAGTGCCTCGTGGTCGGCCCTGGCAAGCACTTGGTCCTCCACGGCTGGGTCCGGGTCCGGGGGCTCGGCCACTTCGGCCAAGTCGACCTCGACGAAGGCGCTTCGCCGCAACCGGTTGTGCGCCTGGCGCCTGCAGACCCCGAACAGCCACGAGCGCACGCTCGACTCGCCGCGGAAGCCGCCCGCGGACTGCCAGACTGCCAGCCAGGTTTCCTGCAAGACCTCCTCGGCGACAGCGGCGTTAGAGGTGAGCCGGTGCAGTAACCGGAGCATCCCCGTCGCGTGGCGCGCGTACAACGCGCGCAGCGCGTCTTGGTCGCCGCGCGCGATCGCGCCGATGAGCTGCTCGTCGGACCCCATATACCTGTGTGTAGCAGGGAACTCCGGCCTGGTTCACGGATTCGGCGAGTCAGCACGGGTGATCACCGTCGGTGATCGGGGTTGGCCGCTGGCTCCGCTGCCCGCTCTGCCAGGTGTCACCCAATCGATTGAACCGAGGGTTCGGCTCTGCTTGCGTGGTCATCGGCGACGCGTTGCCCCCCGAATAGTCGCTTCGGGGTGAATCACCCGGCCGGGGCCGTATCCGTGGCCCGGTCGTCCGCGAAAACTGGGAGGAAAACCGTGACCGCAGCGATCCAGATCCAGCCCACGCCGGTCGTGCAGGAGCTCGACCTGTTCGACCTCGATTTGGAGGTCGGCGTCGACACCATGTCGGTCGACCCGGCGGTGACCAGCGTGTCGCTGTGCACCCCGGGCTGCACGAGCCCCGGCGGCGGCAGCAACTGCAGCTTCTGCTGCTGATTCCCCCGGCGCCGGGCGGCAGTGCGCCGCCGCCCGGCGCCACCTCCGGTCCGACCGATCCTTCGACGCAAGGGGGAGCCCGCGATGTCCGATCCGTTGTTCCGCGCCTGGCCGGTCTTCCTGCTGCGTGCTCCGGCGCTGGGCGGGGTCGCCACCCCGCTGGCCGTCGGGTCACCGCCGGACGGCGGACCGGATGCCCACGTCGAGGTCCTGCGTGCGGCACTGGCGAGCCCGCGCTTGGTGGAGGCGGTGACGCTGGCGAGCCCGAGCCTGGCGACCGTGCTGGACCACGTGGCTGAGGGCCGGGCCGATCGGCTGCGCCCGAAGCAGCTGCGCCGCGCCGCGCTCGCGGTGCTGCGATACGACGTGCGAATGCGCACCCGGCCCACCCCGTTCGGACTGTTCGCCGGAGTCGCCTGCGGTCGCTTCGACACCGTCACCAAGATCGAGTGGGGTGATCGGCACCGGCACCGCACGCACATCGACATGAACTGGTTGTACCGGCTCATCGACCGGCTGGAGTCCGACGAACGCCTGGTGGGCGGGCTGCGCGTGCGCGCGCACCAGAACCTGGTCGTGCGCGGCGACCGCGTTGTGTTGGAAGTTCCGTCCGGCAAGGGGGCGACACCGGGGCAGCAGACCAGGCAGGTCGTCTCGGTGCGGCGCACCCCGGTGGTCGCCGCCGCCATCGATGGCGCGGCTCGCCCGGTGCCGTTCGGCGATCTGGCTCGCGATCTGGCCGACCGGTTCGCCGGTGGCGACCTCGCCCGCGTCCGGCGCCTGCTGATGGTGCTGGCGCACCAGGAGCTGTTGATCACCGAACTGCGCCCGGCGCTGGACGGCGCCGACCCGCTGGCCCACGTCATCGGAGTGCTCGACCGGGCGGCCGAGCCGGGCACAGCGGCCCGGGCGGTGCTCGACGACCTGCGCGGGCTCGACACCAGCCGGGCCGCCTTCGACGCCGCCGCGCCGGGTTCCGGGCGCGACCAGATGACGGAGCTGGTCGCCGCCGCCCGCAAGATCACCGACTACAGCACCCCACTGCACGTCGACACCCGGCTCGACATCGACATCACCCTGTCCGAACGGGTCCGCGACGAGGTCGAGCGCACCGCCGAGGTGCTGTGGCGGCTTTCGCCGCCCCGGCTGGGCATGCGTCCGCTGCGGGAGTACCACGGGCGCTTCCTGGAGCGGTACGGCGTGGACCGGCTGGTCCCGGTGCTGGAGTTGCTGGACCCGACCCGGTCCCTCGGCGCACCCGCCGGGTACGAGTGGCCGGAAAGCGAGGCGGTCGCCGAGCCGTGGACCGAACCGGTGAACACCCGGCGCGACCGCTTGGTCGCCGCGCTGGCGATGACCGCGCTGCGCGACGGTGCCACCGAGGTCGTGCTTGACCAGGCCCAGGTAGCCCAAATCGCGCACGACGAGGCCGATCCCGCCGACCTGCCCAACTCGTGCGAGCTGTACGTGCACGTGGTCGCGGGGTCGGCGGCGGAGTTGGACGCGGGCGAGTTCCGGGTGGTGGTGTCGCCGAGCCCCGGGTCACACCACGCGGGCGCCACAGTCGGCCGGTTTCTCGACCTGCTGCCCGAGTGGGCCGACGAGCTGGGGGAGCGCACCGCGGACCGCAGGCAGCATGTGGCAGGCGCGGTCGCCGTCGATTTGGCCTTCGCGCCCAAGTCCGGCAAGGCGGCGAACCTGGCGCACACCGTCCCGCGCACGCGCAGGCGGATCACGGTCGGCCTGTCGGACTCGCCGCACGCCCAGGAGTTGCCGCTCGCCGAGATCGGGGTCGGGGCGAACCTCGAGCGGATGTTCGCCGTGCACCTGCCCACCGGCCAGGAGATCGTGCCGGTGCTGCCGAACATGGTCAGCCCCGCGGTGCAGGCGCCCAACGCGATCCGCCTGCTGTGGGAGTTGGGGATGGAGGGGCAACGGCTGTGGGAGCCGTGGAACTGGGGGCCGATGGCCACCGCTCCGTTCCTGCCTAGAGTCCGATATGGACGGTCGGTTCTCGCGCCCGCCACCTGGCGGCTGGACGCGCTGCGCGCACACCTCGACCAAGACAGCGCGGCCTGGGCGGCCAGCGTCGCGCAGTGGCGGCGCCAGTGGCGGGTGCCGAACCGGATACTGGCGGTCAGCACCGACCAGCGGCTCCTGCTGCACCTCGACCACCCGTGGCACCTCGAACTGCTGCGGGACGAGATCCGCCGCGACGACGAGGTCGTCGCCCAGGAGTTGGCCAACGGCGGGCAATCCTCGCCCGACAACGAGATCCAGGGGCACGTGTGCGAGCTGGTCGTGCCGCTGGCGCCGCGGACCGGGGGGACCCGGCCGCCGCAGGTCGCGCACGCGGTGCCGCGCACCGGCGTGCCCGCACTCGCGGGGGACTGGCTCTACCTGGTGGTCCGCGGCTCTCGGCACAGCCAGGACGAGTTCCTCGCCCAGCAGGTGCCGGTCCTGGTGGACGTCGCCGCCGGCGGCGGCGGTGACCGCTGGTTCTTCATCCGCTACACCGACGCGGACGGCCACCACCTGCGCCTGCGCTTCCACGGCGACCCCGCCCTGCTGGGGTCCACCGCGTTGCCGGAGATGAGTGCCTTGCTGGCGTCTTGGCAGCGGGCCGGTCTGGTCGGCGGGCACAGCCTCGAACAGTACGAACCCGAATGGGAGCGCTACGGCGGTCCGGACGCGCAGGTCGCGGCCGAGCGCCTGTTCCACGCCGACAGTGTGGCCGCCATCGCGCTGTCCCAGCTGGTGAAGCAGGCAGGCGACGAGCTGACCTCCGACGCCGTCGGCGCCGTCTCGGTCGCCGCGCTGGCACACGCCTTCGGCGCACCCACCAGCGCGGCCGAGTGGGTCTCCACCGGCGATCCCGGCGAGCACGCGGCCGAGTGGCTGTCGATCACCGGGAGCAGACGCGACCTCCCCGCTGTCTACCGCAAAGACGCCGCGGGCTGGCAGCGGCGAATCGACCCGGTGGGCGGTTGGCCCGCACTGGTCGAGGACGAGCACGGCGCGCGGGCGTTGGCGGCGCTGACCGCCCGGGACGCCGCTGCCCGCGAGTACGGCGAGGTAATCCGGCGGCTGGTCGCCGAAGGGCGCTGCCGCACCCCAGAGGCCCGGATCGTGGGGAGCCTCATGCACATGACCTGCAACCGCCTGTTCGGTGGCTCCTCGGAACGCGAGCAGCGGGTGCTCGGCATCGCCCGGGGCGCCGTGCAGGACAACCGCGCCCGACGGAGGAACACCCGATGACCGCCGCCACCGACGCCACCTGGGCGCCGACCGCCGCCGAAGCCGTCGCGCTGGTCGCGGACCGATTGTCCGATCCGGACCGCACCGCGCGGATCGCCGACCGCCCGGACAACCGGGAACCGGTCTACGGCGCGTCCATGTGGGGCCCGGTGACGCTGGCGAACGGCCTTCCCGGGGTGGCGCTGCTGCACGCCGAACTGGCCGCAGGCGATCAGCGCTGGGCCTCGGTCGCGCACCGGCAGATCGCGCGGGCGGGTGAGCTGCTGGCGAGCAATGGGGCGAACGGCCTGTTCGCCGGGCCCGCCGCGCTGCTCGCCGCGACCCTGGCACTGGAGCCGAATTACGCCCGCCTGCGCCGCGACCTCGCCCGCTGGGTCGTGGCCGACCAGAACCGCAGGCTGGACAACTGCCAGGCACGCACCGCCGCAGGCGTCTCGTGGGCGCACTATGACGTCATCAACGGTCTGTCCGGCACCGGTCGCCTGCTTTTGGAGGTGGAAGGCGGCGAAGCCGAGGCCGCGGTCGCCCGAACGCTGCGCCACCTCGTCGACCTGACCGCGCCGATCACCGTGGCGGGCCGGACCGTGCCGGGTTGGTGGGTCCCGAAAGACCTCCAGCCGGTGGCCGAGGACGCGCTGACCTACCCGATGGGCGACTTCAACCTCGGGATGGCGCACGGCGTCACCGGTCCGCTCGCACTGCTCGCCCGCGCGCTCGAACGCGGCCACGAGGTGCCGGGCCAGCGCGACGCCATTCGCCGGATCGCCCAATGGCTGCTCCGTTGGCGATTGGCGGACGAAACCGGCCCCTACTGGCCGTGTCGCGTCAGCTGGGACGAGGAAACCGGGCCGAGGCCCGCGTCGGTGTTCACCCGCACCGCCTGGTGTTACGGCGCGCCCGGGGTGGCGGCCGCGCTGCACCGGGCGGGCACCGCCTTGGACGAGCCCGAGTGGGGGCTGGCCGCGCGTTCGGCACTGCGTGCCGCCCTCGACCGGGACGAGCGGTCCTGGCTGCTCGACGGCCCGACGGTGTGCCATGGGTTCGCCGGGTTCCTCCAGGTGCTGCGCCGGGTGGGCGCCGCCGCTGCTGACCCGGTGCTACTCGCGGGCGCCGATCGGCTGACCGAGCGGGTGTTGGCGTTCGCCGATCCGGACGCCCCGTTCGTCTTCGCCCACTTGGTCCCCGATTCGCCCCGAGGGTGGCGGGAAGCGTCCGGCCACCGGGCCCTCGACGTCGCCGGGTTGCTGGAGGGCGCAGCCGGTGTCGCCTGCGCGCTGCTCCCGGCACCCGATCCCGATCGCTGGGCGTGGGACAGCGCCCTGCTGTTGAGCTGAGAGGAACGGAGATGGCGCAGCCGCCCGAACGGTTGCTGGTCGGGGTGACCGGGTCGGTCGCCGCCTTCAGCCTGCCGGTGTACCTGCACGCTTTCCGGACGGCCGGGGTCAAACAGATTGTCGGGCTGCTCACCAGGTCCGCCGAGACGTTCGTTTCGCCCGGGGGGTTGCGCGCGCTGTGTGACCAGGTCTACACCGAGGCCGAGCAGGCGCGCAGCCACGTCGCGCTCGCCAGGTGGGCGCAGCGGGTGCTGGTGCTGCCCGCGACAGCGCACCTGCTGGGCTGCCTGGCGAACGGTCTCGCGCCAAGTGCGCTGACCAGCACCCTGCTGGCGGTGGAGCAGCCGATCACGGTCGCGCCCGCGATGAACGAGAGCATGTGGCGCAGGCCCGCCGTGCGGCGCAACGTGGCGACGCTGCGCGCGGACGGGCACCGGGTCGTCGAACCGGTGCCGGGCACCGCTTTCGAGGCGGCCAGTCGGGAGATCGTTTCCGCCCTGGTGCTGCCCGCGCCGGACGAGGTGCTCCGCGGGCTCTGCCTGGATTCCGGGGTGGACGCGTGATCCCCGCCATCCGGGTGACCGACCTTGTGGTGCGCCACGGCGACACCGTCGCGGTGAACGGCGTGTCGCTGTCTGTCGGCCCCGGGCGGATCGTGGCGCTGCTTGGCCCCAACGGCGCGGGCAAGTCCACGTTGCTCAGCGTGGTGACCACCGCCGCGGCCCCGGGCTCCGGCCGGGTCGAGGTGTTCGGGGTGGACACGGCGGTCGACCCGGTCCGGGCTCGCACGCACATCGGTGTGGTGTTCCAGGAGCAGACCCTCGACCAGGACCTCTCCGTGGAGCGCAACCTGTGGTTCCACGCCCGGCTGTTCGGCATGGGACGACCGGCCGCTCGCGAGCGGATCGATGAGGTTCTGCGCCAGTTCGGCCTGGCCGACCGGCGGCGCTCCCTGGTGCGGGAACTGTCCGGCGGGCTGGCTCGCCGGGTGGAGGTGGCCAGGGCCCTGCTGCACCGGCCGCGCCTGCTCGTGTTGGACGAGCCGACCAGCGGACTGGACCCCAGCGTCCGCCGCGCGCTCTGGAACGACCTGCGCGTGCTTCGCGCCGACCACGGCCTGACTGTGCTGTACGCGACGCACTATCTACAGGAGGCCGAGTTCGCAGACGAGGTCGTCATCGTCCACTCAGGACGGATCGCGCGGAACGGGTCGCCCGCCGAGCTGAAGGCTGGATTGACCGGCGCCGCCGCCCTTGTCGTCGCCACCGAGGACGACGACGCCGCGCTGGGACAACTGCGCGTGGCCGGTTTCGACGCCCGGATGGACGCGGCCGGGCTGGCGGTGTTCTGCGCGCGGCCTGAGCGGCACGTCGCCGAGGTCGCCAGGGCCATCACCGTGCCGGTCCGCACGATGTCCGTGCGCGAACCCTCGATGGACGACGTCTACTTCGCCACGACCGACGTGGTCGGGACCTGATGGGGGAGCCATGACGACACCGCGAACGCACACCTGGTCGGACTCCATGCGCGCCATCGCCGTTGTCGCGAGCCGGGACCTGCACCGGCAGACCCGGCACCCGGCCGCGCTCGCCGCACAGGCCGCGCAGATCGTGTTCTTCGTGCTGGTTTACGCCGTCGGGTTCGACGGCATGATCGGCACAGTGGGCTCGGTGCCGTTCAGCACCTTCGTGTTCCCCGGGATCGTCGCCATCCAGATCGTCACCGTCGGGGTCAGCTCCGGGCTCACCTACGCCTTCGACCGCGAGTTCGGCGCGCTGCGCGAGATGCTGGTGGCCCCGGTGCCCAGGTTGTGCCTGCCATTGGGCAAGGTCGCCGCCAGCGCGGTGTCCGCGGGCGCGCAGAGTGCGGTGCTGCTGCTGTTCGCTCCGTTGCTCCGTGTGCCACTCACCTTGTCAACCTTCGCCGCCGCCGTCCTTGGGTACACGCTGACCGGCGCGGTGTTCGGTCTGGCGGGCATCGCTTTGGCGACCGTTGTCCCACAGGTCACGACGTTGCAGTCGGTGGTCCAGATGGCCATGTACCCGCTGCTGTTCCTGTCCGGGTCGGTCTTCCGGCCGGAGTCTGGCCCGAGCTGGCTGGCCTGGGCGGTGTGGGCGAACCCCATGACCTACGCGGTCGACGGCATTCGCCAAGTCCTCATCGACGCGCCGGGGTCGGTTCCGCTGTGGGTCGACGCCGGTGTCGTCGGTGGACTGGCCTTGGCGCTCGTCTGGTTCCTGGGCAGGCGGATCGGAGGGGGAGACCGGTGATCGACGACGGGTTCCGCGGTTTGGTGCAGGGTTTTCCGGTCTGGCAGCAGAATGAGGCGCCCGACCACGTGCCCCGGGGGGACCCGCTCAGCGCCGCGCTGGGCTGGCTGGCCGACAACGCGGAGTTCTTCGACCCGCCATGCTGGGAGCGGCACTTGCCCAAGCGCCCGTTTCCTTCCGCGCCGCTGCTGGAACTGCTCCAGCTCTGCCACGTACTGGCGCGGCGCCAGGACGGGGTGGGCCGGGAGGTCACCGAACGGGCGGTGCGGATCACCCAGCGCGTGCTGGAGCGGCCGTCGTTCGCCGCCGGGCTCTACCGGGCTGATGGCATGTTCACTTACCACGTCTGGTTTCTCGCTCTGGCCGAGCGACTGGGCGTGCCCGTGCCCCCGTTGCGCCGCGCGGCACAGGGCCTGCTCGACGCGGGCGCCCGACCCACGGCATCCGGGGTGGGCGCGCTGGAGTTGCGCCACGCGGCCGACCTCGGCGGGTTCGCGGCCGCTCACCTGCCGGACCGGGCGTGGCTGGCGCGGCACTGGCTCGACGGCCAGCACCTCGACGCCTTTCGGCTCAACGACGTCGAGTGCTACGGCATCACGCATGCCGCTTTTTATGCCACAGGCTTCGGAGCGGCACCCTGCCCGGTGGACCTCACTGTCCTCAATGGACCCGTGGAGCTCCTGGCCGGGGCCTACCTGGCTGCGGGAAACCTCGACTTGGGCGCGGAACTCGTCGCCACCAGCCTGCTGGCAGGCGGCACCACGGCATTCACCCGCGCCGCTTGGCGTCGGATCCGCGGCGCACAGCACGAGGACGGCGCCGTGCCCGGGCCGCTGTATCGGGCCGCGGATGCGGCGCGCACGACCGGTGACACGACTCGGGCCTACCGGTTCGGCACCTGCTACCACACGACCATCGCGTTCGCGCTGACAGCCGCACTGTTTCACGAGACGGAGGTGCCGGAGACCGCACTCGGGAATGTGGCAGGCGCAGCAGAGGCGGAAACGCCTGATATCACGCGCTTCGCGGTGACGGCGTTGAGCAGCGGCGCGGGGTGGTGGTCACCCCCGCCACGCGCTGGCGAAGCGGTTCGCCAGGCGAGCCCGCCTCCGGGGCTGCCGCTGCCCGGAAACCCGGCGGCGCTGCGGGAGATCGCCGTGCGAGCGGGGGCGGCGGACGGAACCGCCCGGCAGACCTGGTCAGCGGTCGTGGACCAGGGCATCGTGATCGCGGTGCGCCGCGGCGATCTGGATCTGCTGGCCTGCTTCCTGGTCGCCGCCGCTGAACTCGATCTGCTGGCCCATTCGGTGCCCGCGGCCGCAGTGGCGTACCTGGCCGCTCAACAACAACCGGATGGCGGATTCGGTGTGCCTGCCGCCGATGTTGATCCCTTGGCGCACGAACCTGTCCGCACGCGGCTCACCGCCACGTGCCTCGACGCCTTCGCCGCTGTCCTGAGCGCGGCGAGGCGGCACGTCACCGAGTGACTCACGGGGTCAGCGGCGCTCGTGGTCCCGGACCGCGACGCAGGCGTCCAGAAACTCCAGCGGGCCCACCTCACGCAGCCACTGGTAGTTGTAGACGTGTTGGGAGACCGGATCGTCTTCCCGCAGGAACCACTTGACCTCGACGTCCTGCCAGTGCGGTCCGGTGATGATCCCCGGTGCGCCTTCGACCAGGTCGACGCCGGTCGTCCCGTCCGGAGGCGCCCAGCGGACGTACGCCCCGGCTCGCAGGTCCTGTCGCTCCATACGACTCCTTTCCGGTCTGAGGAACGCGCGGTGGGAGCGGGCGCCGCTGGATGCCGTCGTGCCCATCCAGCGGCGCCTCACCACGGCAGATTACTGCTGGCCGCACTCGTCCCACGAGCCCGCGGAACCGCTATCCCACTCCGGGTACGCGGTGATCACACCGTTCATGCCCGCTATCACCTTGGCGGAACGCCCCGGAGCCCACTGGAAGCGCCACTCGCGCTTGCCGTCGTAGGCCCGGAAGGTGCCACGGTCCAGAACGTTTCGCATGCACTCGAGGGTGACGTCCCAGTTGTCGACGTTGTGCTTCAACTCGATGTGCACCGCGCCGTAGGTCTGACCGTTGCCACACAGCAGTTCCTCGTTCGCGAACCCGCCCTGCACGCCCGCGAAGTAGTCGTCGAGCCGGTCTCCCGGCACGCTGGCGCTGTCCGGCCCCACGTTGAACGCCTGGCACTGCCGCACGGCCGCCGTGCTCTGCTGCGCCTCCGCCGAGGCGGGCGCGGTGAACGTCGCAAGTCCGGCGACCAACGCCGCGGCGGCCACCGCGAGCTTCGTTCCGATACTCCTCATCAAAATCCTCCCGGTGATGATGTGGATTCCTTCAGGTCATTTCCAGACAAGTACGTTCAGCACCGATCCGGAAGGCAGAGCCCGGTTTTTGGCAGAGCCGGCAGTCCGTCGTCGCTCAGGCGCACAGCAGGGCGACTCGCCAACCCCCTGTTCAGGAACGTGTGCCATGGCAGGTTCGTCCTGCCCGGCCGTCGAATCGTGGGCAGGTGGGCGGATAGGGGGCTCAGCTTGTGAGCGGTGCTTGGCCGCACGTGTACGGCTCGGCGCCACCCACCTACTTCGCCGTTTGGCGTGACCCCGGCCTGTGCTGGGATAGTTACAGGCGTTCCACGCGGTCGCCGTCCATGCGGCCCTGGGTGTCGAAGACCGCGCGGGCGGTGCGGGCGACCATGCCGAGGTCGAAGGTGCGGTGCGGTTGCAGCAGCACCACCAGGTCCGCCGCGGCCACCGCACGCTCCACTTCGGACTCCGCGGGCACCGCCTCGCCGTCCACGGTGAAGGTGGGCGCGTGCGGGTCGTGGTAGGCGACCTGGACGCCGAAGGCGCGCAGTTGGCGGACGACGCCGATCGCCGGTGACTGGCGCTGGTCGCTGACGTCGGCCTTGTACGTCACGCCGAGCAGCAGCACCCGGGCGCCGTAGACCGGGCCGCCCTCGCGGATCAGGATGTCGCGGGCGCGGCGCGCGACGTAGCCGGGCATACCCGCGTTGACTTCCTGCGCCGTGGTGACCATCGAGCAGGGCAGCCCCTCGGCGCGGGCGCGGTTGGCCAGGTAGCGCGGGTCGACCGGGATGCAGTGGCCGCCGACGCCGGGGCCGGGGGAGAACGACGCGAAGCCGAACGGCTTGGTCGCCGAGCAGCGCAGCACGTCCCACACGTCGACGCCGACGCGGTCGCAGAAGACGGCCAACTCGTTGACCAGGGCGATGTTCACCAGGCGGTAGCTGTTCTCCAGCAGCTTGGCCGTCTCCGCCTCGCGCAGCCCGGCCGCGACCACCACCGAGTCGACCAGGTCCTCGTAGAACGCCTCGCATCGCTTGGCGCACACCGAAGTCAGCCCGCTGACGACCTTCGGGGTGTTCTCCAGCGCGTACTCGTCGTTGCCCGGGTCGATGCGCTCGGGGGAGTAGGCGAGGTTGAAGTCGACGCCGGGCACGAGCCCGTTCGCGGCCAGGATGGGCGCCAGCACCTCCTCTGTCGTGCCCGGGTAACTGGTGGACTCCAGCACCACCAGGGTGCCCGCGCGCAGGTGCTCGCCGACCGCCCGGCCCGCGGCCAGCACCGCCCGCAGGTCGGGTTCGCCGTCGACCAGGCCGGTCGGCACGCAGATCACCACCGTGTCCGCGGTGGCCACCGCGGTGAACCCGGTGTCGACGGTGAAACCCTGCCGCAGCATGGCTCTGATGTGTCTGTCCGCGGTGCCGTGCACGTGCGAGCGGCCTGCCCGCAGCCCCTCGACCACGGCGGGGTCCGTGTCGACGCCGACCACCGTGAGCCCGGCCGCGCAGGCGCGGGCAGCCAGCGGCAGCCCGACATAGCCGAGCCCGACGACCACCAGGTCGGCGGACACCGCGCGCTGTTGCTTCCTCCGGTGGGGCACGGGCTCAGACGCGGCTGCCGACGGCGCCGACGCGCGTGCCGCGACCGGACCTCGGCCCGCTCCGGCCCCGGCGCGGCCGTCCCGAGTCGGCATCGTTGGTGACGATGCGCGACTCCAGCGGCGGAGCGGTGCAGCCTTCCGGGTTATGCATGACGATTTCCCCTCGCGGATTCGGACCTGTGAGACACATGTTGGTCATTTCGGGGGAACGTCGCAGTCGCTGAGTCGGGTATCTATTTTCACCCTATCGGTCAGTGGCGAGTAGCGTCCGATATCCCTATCGTGCGCGGGGTCCGCGAGATCGGCGCACGGCAGCCACCGCGGCGTGCGCTCGATTACAGTCGCCACGATAGGTGGTATTGGGATACACCCGAAAAGGGAAGCGTGGAACGCGTCGGACAGGTATCGGTCGTTGCTACCGTCGATCACGGAGCTGCTCGAAGGGGTGGCGCGCCACCAGAATGCGAAGGAGCATGGTTGTGACCGCTAGCGTCCAGGACAGTCGCCTGAAGCGTCGCTTTGAACTCTGGGATTCCAATGGGGACGGCACGATCGACCGATCGGATTACGAAACCGAGTCGCGGCGAATCCTCCAGGCATTCGGCGAGCCGGAGACCTCGGCCAAGGGGCGGGCGCTGATGTCGGCGTACCTGGGCCTGTGGGACAAGCTGGCCAAGGTGACCGGCGTCGACGCGGCGGGCGGGGTGAGCATCGACCAGTTCGTCGAGGCCTCCGAGCGCGAGCTGATCGACGGCGGCGACGCGGGCTTCGACCGCAACCTGCGCCCGACCATCGAGGCGATCGTCGACCTGTGCGACACCGACGGCGACGGCGAGGTCAGCCTGCCGGAGTTCCACCGCTGGATGCGGGCGGTCGGTGTGGACGAGCGCCAGGCGGACGAGGCTTTCCACGACCTCGACACCGACGGCAGCGGGCACCTGTCGGTGGCGGAGCTGGTGGACGCGGTTCGCGACTACCACCAGGGCAAGAACGACATCCCGTTGCTCGGGCGCTGACCAGCGCCGCCGAAACCCCCTGACCAGACGCTGCCCTGGGGCGATCCCCCAGGGCAGCGGTACGTCCGGCGATCACCTCACCCTCGCCCCGACGCCGGGGTGAGGGTGGCCAGCAGCGCCCGGCCCAGCAGGGCCGGGCGCCGGAGTTCGGCCGGATGCGCGCGCATGTTGACGACATCGGCGAACCGGCGGGCGACGACGGGATCGGTCATCGCGGCCCGGTCGATCGCGCCGCTGAGCACCCGCAGCATCCGGTGGCCGCGGGGGCGCTGCCCGGTGACGTGCGGGAGCCGGAAGTCCTCGATGACGCTGGTCTGCCACGCCGCGTCCACGAGGACCTTCACGCGGCGGAAATAGCCGTGCGCGTCCTCGTCGGTCCGCAGCCACGCGCCGAGGGCGGAGGCGTGCAGCGCCGCGGAGGGGACGCCCTGGCCGTAGATCGGGTTGAAGGACGCCACCGCGTCGCCCACCGGCACGACGCCCGCCGGGAAGCGGGTGAGCTCGTGGAAGTCGCGGCGGATGCTGTGCGGGAAGCGGTAAGCCGAGACCGGGCCCGCTGGGACGCATTCCTCGACCAGCGCGCGGAACGCCGCGGCCGGTTCGCGCAGGCAGCGGGTGGTGAACTCCTCCGGGTCGCGGTTCGGGCGGTCGGCGCCGTAGCCGGAGACCGTGCAGATCCAGCGGTCCCGGCTGATCGGCGCGACACAGCTGACCCCGGGGGCGGCCCAGTTCGCGGAGCGGGCCGAGTGGACGGCCAGCAGGTCGTCCAGGCGCTGCCCCGGATAGCGGTGGTAGAGGGTGGTCGCGTAGCCGAGGTCCAGGTTCAGCCTGCGCTTGGGCGGCGGCGGGTAGTCCAGCCGCACCAGCCAGTCGG
This sequence comes from Actinokineospora iranica, assembly GCF_900101685.1. Classification (GTDB taxonomy): domain Bacteria; phylum Actinomycetota; class Actinomycetes; order Mycobacteriales; family Pseudonocardiaceae; genus Actinokineospora; species Actinokineospora iranica. The sequence continues at coordinate 520,045 of NZ_FMZZ01000002.1, read as the reverse complement.
AAAGGCGGGACGACCGGCCGGTGGCGTCGACAACCAGGTCGGTGTCGGTGATGTGCTCGCCCGAGGCGAGCCGGACGCCGGTGACCCGGCCGGGAAACGCGCACAGCCCGACCACGCGGTCACCGGACAGGCGGATGTTCGGCAGGGCCAGGACCGCGCGGCGGATGTGCCACTCCAGCAGCGGCCGGTGCACCGGCAGCAAGCGGTCCCCGGGAATCGGCGGGCGCATCCGGCCGTCGGTGAACATCCGGCCGTCGGCGCCGGCGGCCAGCGGAACCGCGCCGTCGGCCACCAGGTCGCCCAGCAGGGTCGGGAACCAGTGCGACAGCAGGTGCTGGGCCATGCCGAGCAGGATGTGGAACTGGTCGCCGTGCGCGGCTCCGGCGCGGTGGGCCGGGCCCGCGGGCAGCGTGTCCGGCTCGACGATGACGATCTCGTCGGCGAACTCGTGCAGCACGCGGGCCGCGAGCAGGCCCGCGAGGCTGCCGCCCGCGACGACCGCGAGCCTCACCGGGCTCCCGACTGGACGAAGTGGACAGACGACTCCGGTGCGAGGGCGATCTGCTCGCCGGTCACCGGGGACTCGCGGCGGATCAGAATGTTGTAGTGGTTGGGAAAGTGGCAGGCGTCGAAGCCGAGGACCGTGCCGACCACCCGGTCGCCGATGCGGACCTCGTCGCCGCGGTCGATGACGCCGCCGTGCGAGATCTCGGCGAAGCCGAGGAAGCCCACGCGATCGATGCTCTGATCGGTCTCGGTGTGGTCGGTCGTCACCAACTCGTGCACCTCGCCCTGGCGCACGCACCGGCTGGCGAATTCCTCCAACCGCATCCCGCGGTCCTCGCGGCGGTGCACCAGCACCTTCACCAGCACCCCGGACACCGCCCGCTTGTCACCGTTCTCGATCATCCTCGGCCTTCCCCGATCAGCGCCGCCCGCGGGTTGTTGTCCGCCGCGCGGTACGTCGCGTCCACCAATGCCAGCGCCGCCAACCCCTCCCGGTCTATCCCGCCGGTGTGGATGGCGGACGCGAAGTCGCGCAGCACGCCCGCGTACTCGTGCCACAGCGACTGCTTGAACCCGGCGAACCCGGCCAGCAGGTCCGCGCGCCGCAGCCCGCCGTCGGCGAGCCGGACCTCGACGTCCTTGACCTCGCCGGGGTAGCTCCAGTCCAGTTCCACCCGCGCCAGGGCGCCGCCCGCGTTCTCCAGGTCCACCACCGCCTGCCGGTCCACGCCGGTGTCGTCGCGGTGGATCTCGGCGCGGGCCACTTGCAGCGGCCCGAGGAACAGGCTCGCCAGGTCGTAGGCGTTGGGCCCGTTGTCGGCGACGCACCCGCCGCCGCAGCGCACCGGGTCGAGGTACCAGCGGTCGTCGCCGACGTGGTCCTCGATCCGCTCCAGGTAGCGCACCCGCACCGACTGCACCGGCACGCCGTGCGGCAGGTCGTCGAGCAGGGTCCGGACCCGCGCGTTGTAGCGGCGGTGGAACGAGGTGAACAGCACCGCGCCGCGCGTCGCGGCCAACTCGACCATGGCCAGCCCGTCGACCAGTCGGGTCGCCAGCGGCTTCTCCACGCACACCGGCAGCCCGGCGTCGAGCAGGTCCAGGCACACCCTGGCGTGCTGGTCGTTGGGCACGGTCACCACGACCGCGTCCAGCCCGCCCGCGGCGATCAGGTCGCGGTGGTCGCGCCAGCACGGCACCTCGTCGCGGTAGGGCGCGAGCGCTTCCGGCCGCACGTCGCACACCGCGCCCAGCCGCAGCGGGCCGCTCTCGCGCAGCGCGGCGAGGTAGAACCGGGAGATCACGCCGAGCCCGATCACGCCGATGCGCATCAGCACGCTCCCGGCAGGCGCAGGTTCAGCCGGTCGGCGACGGCGCCGAGTTCGGCGTGCAGCGCCGCGCTGAGCGGCACCCCGTACCGGCGGGCCTCCTCGGCGTGCCGGGCCTCGGGCACCCCGGGGTAGGCGACCGTCCCGCCCGGCTCGACGGGCGGGCAGCCCAGCAGCGACCCGAACAGCGCCCCGGCGTCGTAGTGGTAGCTGTCGGGGTCCCGCAGGGCGGCGGGGGCGACGGCGAGCACGAGGTAGCCGATATCGTCATCCGCTGATCTGCGCGCGAGGTTTGCGGTTGCGCCGCAGGCGTTTCCGTCGCCTGGCACACCCGAGGCGTCGGCGGCGCGGCTGGCGTGCCGTCCGGTGCCGCCCGCGGGGCGGGTGCCGGTGAGGGCGGCGGGGGACGGGCCGAGGCCGGAGCCGGGGACGAGGGCGGCCAGCACCTCCACCATCAGCCCGAGCCCGAATCCCTTGTACTCGCCCGAACCCGGCGCGCCCAACCAGGTCAGGTGCGCCTCGCCGCGGTCGAAGCGGGTGGGGTCGGTGACCGGGGCGCCGCGGTCGTCGGCGAGCCAGCCTGCCGGAATGTCCCGGCCAGCGCGGGCGGCCGCGCGGACCTTGCCGGTGGGCACCGCCGTGGTGCTCATGTCCAGCACGAACGGCGGGTGCTCGCCTGCGGGGGCGGCGACGCTGAGCGGGTTGGTCCCCAGCATCGGCACCAGCCCGCCCGGCGGCCGGGCGATCCGCTGGTGTCCGCAGTTCGACGCGACCACGCCGATCATGCCGCGCGCCACGGCGCGCAGCGCGTGGAAGCCCGCGCAGCCGAAGTGCGTCCCGCCGCGCACGGACACCAGGCCGATGCCGTGCTCGGCGGCCCGGCCGGCGGCGAGGTCCATGGCCTCGGCCGCGAGCCACAGCCCGAGCGCGCCGCGGCCGTCGAGCAGGACCGACGCGCCGCGGTCGGCCAGGACGCGCGGCTCGGTCTCGGCGCTTCCCCGGCCGGAGGCCAGCAGCGGCAGGTAGATCCGGGTCAGGTTCACCAGCCCGTGGGACGTGGTGCCGGTGATGTCGCCGTGGCACAGGGCTTCCGCCGCGGTCCGCGCCCGCGCCCTGGTCGCGCCGTGCGCGGCGAACACGGCGGCGGTGAAGCCGAGCAGGTCGTCATGCGGGACGCGCACCCGGGTGCGTGGGGCGGTGTCCAGGTCGGTCATGGGTGAGCCGTTCTTGTCGGGCTGGCGGGTGGGATGGGTCAGCCGGGGGTGGCTGGTCTGCCGGGGGCGGCGCGGAACGCGAGCAGCAGCCGGGAAACCTGGTCGGCGAACGCGGCCAGGTCGGCGATGGCGACGAACTCGCCGTCCGCGTGCGCGTTGTTGGCGGCCAGGTCGCCGGGGCCGAGCACCGCGGTCGCGGCGGGCGCCCCGGCCAGCCAGATCGCGTCGCAGGTGAACGCGGGCTCGGTGGCGGGCCAGGCCGGGATGTCGGCAGCGGCCATCAGCGCGTCGAGCCACGGGTCGTCGCCCGCGAGCGCGGGCAGGTCGCGTTTGTCCCAGTGCACGCTGGTCACCGCGGCGGCGTCGGCCGCGGTGCGGGCCAGTTCGGGGACAGCGGCGAACGCGGCGCGGAACCGGTCGACGCCGGTGGCGACCGCGTGCTCCAGCCGCGCGGTCAGCCGCGCGCCTGCCGCTTCGTCGGCGTAGGCGAGGTTCACCAGCAGGTCGCCGGTGCCGTAGACGCGGTTGTGCAGGTTCCCGGTGTGCAGGCCCGCGACGCACGCGTGGCCGCCGCCGTCGCCGGTCAACTCGGCGGCGAGGTGCTGGGCGAGGTAGCCGAGCAGCACGGTCGCGTTGTGGCCGTCGCCTGGCCGGTCGTCGATGGCGCCGCGGCCAGCAACCCGGACGCGGGCGGTGGCCGACGCGGTGGCCCGCGGCAGGTAGCGCAGGCCGGTCGGCTCGCAGAACACGTTGAGCTCGCCGACGAAACCGCTCTCCACCAACGGGCGCGTGCCGAATGTGCCCAGCGCGCCGCCCTCTTCGCCGGACACCGCCTGCACCAGGACCGACACCTCGGTCCCGATGGCCGGGTCGCGCCGGACAGCGTCGCGGATGCCCGCGAGCAGCGCGACCGCGGGCCCCTTGGCGTCGACCGCGCCGCGCCCGCGCACCACCGCGCCGTCGCGGCGGCCCGGCTCGTGGCAGGCGACGGTGTCCAGGTGGACGTTGAACATCACCGTGCGCGCCTGTGCCGGGCCGAGGCGCAGCACGAGATTCGGCTGGCAGTAGAGAAAACCCGGCCCGGCGGCTGCGCGCACGACCGTGGGCACCCCCGGCCGGTCCAGCACCGACCGGTCGGCCGGTTCGTGGTGCACCACGGTGAAACCGGTGGCGGCGCGCGCGTACTCCCGTTGCGCCTCCCACAGCCGCGCGGGTTCGTCGGTCTCCAGCGGGCCCGCGGTGGGCAGGTCGATCAGTCGCAGCAGCAGGTCGATGTCCGCGTCGGTCAGGAGAGTCCGGGGAGTCCGGGGAGTCCGGGCGTGCGAGGCGACGGCGGGCACGGCGGGCACAGTGGTCACGGCGCCGAGCCGACCCGGGTGAGCAGCCGCGCCAGCGCCCGCCCGGCCGCGACGAAACCCTCGGCGGCGCCGGTGCCCCCGTCGCCATCGTGCGGCCGCAGGCTCAGGTGCGGCTCGATCGACAACGCGCCCCGGTAACCATTGTCCGCCAAGACTTTCAAGCATCCCATCAGGTCGACCTCGCCTTCGCCCGGAAGTGTCCACACTGGACCGGCGAGGCCGTCCTTGATGTGCACGTGTTCGACATGCTCGGCCAGCACCGTGAGCTGGTCGAGCGCGGAGTAGCCGTAGGCGAGCCCGTTGCCGGTGTCGAACAGCAGCCGCAGCGCCGGGCTGTCCGCCTCTTCGAGCATCCGCAGCGTGTGCTCGGCGCCCTGGCCCGCCCAGCCCGCGCAGTTCTCGTGCAGCAGCACCAGATCCGCCTGCTCGGCGCGCAGCGCGAGCTCGCGCATCCGGCGCAGCACCCGCCGTTCCCACTCGTCGTCGTGCAGCCCGTCGTTCGGGTACGACATGACCCGCACGTACCGGGCGCCCAGCCGGGCGCAGCGGCGCTCAAGGGCGCGCAGCTGCGCGAGGTCGCGGCCGAAGTCGCCGGTGATCAGGGTGGACCAGTCGCCGATGGCGGAGTCGACGCACACCGTGCTGACGCCGTGCTCGGCGAGGGTGGCGGCCACCGCGTCGAACGCCGCGTCGTCCAGGTCGGCGATCCGCACGCCGTCCACGGTGCGCAACTCGATCGCCGACCACCCCAGCTCCGCGAGCGCGGCCACCTGGTCGGCCAGCGCCGGTCCCGCCTCGTCGCCGATCCCGGCCAACACGGGCGGTGCCAATGACTCGCGCCTCATGGGGCGGTCCCCACCGGGGCGGCCAGGTTTGCGAGCCGCTTCGCGTCGGCGATGAGCCCGACCACGGACGCGCCGATGGCGGGCTCGTCGAGCAGCGGCTCCTCGCAGGCGAAGTGCCGGTAGGCGCGGGCGATGAACGCGGCCAGCGCGTCGTCGCGGAACACCGAGTCGACCTGCCCGCCCTTGGTGCGCACGGAAAGCTGCGCGTAGTCGTCCGCGGAGCTGATCGGGTAGTGGCCGACGAGCGCGCCCGCGTCGAGGCCGACGGTGAGCCGACGCTCGCGCACCGGGGCGGTCAGGTCGGAGCGGATCTCGGTCAGCACCCCGTTCTCGTGCCGCAGCCGCAGCCACGCCCCGCCCATTCCGGGAAACACCGCGCCGCCGACGAGCATGTCCGCGCAGCCCGCCTCGGTCACCGCGGCCGGACCCGCCAGCAGCAGCGCGACCGACAGCGAGTGCGGCAGTTCGACGTCGAACGCCGACGGGTGGTCGTCGCCTGCGCACGTGCGGGCGAAGCGGGGTTTGCGTTGCTGGAAACTCAGCGACCGGACCGTGCCGAGCCTGCCGCCGTGCAGCACGCCGACGATCCGGGCGGTCAGCTCGCTGCACCGCCACTGGGCGACCGGCAGCAGGTCCAGCCCGGCCTGCTCGCGCAGCCGCAGCACGTCCCGAAGCTCGGTCTCGTCCATCGCCAGGGGTTTCTCCACCAGCACCCGGCGGAACCCCAGCTCGGCCAGTTCGGTGAGCGGGCGCAGCCGCGCGGTCGGGCCGGTGCACAGGTGCACGACCGTGCGGGCCGGGTCGAGCACGGTCGCGGCGTGCGCCAGCGAGCGGGCGACAAGGACGTCAGAGCGATCGGGGGCGTCAGCCAGGGCCGGGTCGAACACGACGATCGGCGGCCTGCCGAGCGCGCGACCGGTGCCGAAGCCGAGTCCGCGCAGCACCGGCAGGTGCAGCCCCGATCCCGATCGGCCCAGTCCCACGATGAGCGTGCCCAGCATGGGTCGTGCCTCCTGCGCGGCGGTTCGTCTCGGGTGAGGGTGGGCTGGTGAGGGAGAGAGGGGACGGGGTTGGCCCCCCGCTCGACCGCGCCAACCTTGGCCGCGCGGCCCACCAGTGTCAACGTGGGACGGGAACGGCCACACGACCGTGTGATCTTTTGTTTCCGTTGCGGTTCAACGGATGCGCCACGGCATAGGTTGGGCAGCGGGCCGAGTGGGGCCACCGTCGGGGAGTCGGCGTCAGTCGGCGTCGCCGCGACCACCGGGGTTCGCGGCGTCGTGACCCCACCGTGAATCCGCCGTGGGCCGCAGATGGCGGCCGTCGGCGCACGGTCACCGTCGGTGAAAGGACAGGCATGGAGCACGCCGCGACGCTCGCGGAGCCCGGCACGGCCACCCCATCCGGTGCGCGGGTGCCGTTTTTCACCCAGGCGGCCACCTTCGCCGCGCTGTGGCCCGAGATCGAGGCGAATGTCGCCGCCGTCGTCGAACGCGGCAAGTACTCCCACGGCCACGCGGTCGGCGAGTTCGAGGCCGCGCTTGGCCGGGTCGTCGACGCCGCGCACGTCGTCGGGGTCAACTCCGGCACCGACGCGCTGGTGCTGCTGCTGCGCGCGGCGGGCCTGGAGGCGGGCGACGAGGTGGTCGTGCCCGCGTTCAGCTTCGTGGCCTCGGCGTCCTCGGTGGTGCTCGCGGGCGGGCGGCCGGTGTTCGCCGACATCGACCCGGTCACCTACGCGCTCGACCCTGCCGCCGCCGCGGCCGCGGTCACCGCGCGCACCCGGATGCTCATGCCGGTGCACCTGTTCTGCCAGCTCGCCGACCTCGGGGCCGTCACCAGGCTCGCCGAGCGGCACGCGCTGACCGTGGTCGAGGACAGCGCGGAGGCCATCGGGATGCGCTGGGACGGCACGCACGCGGGCCTGCACGGCGCGGGCGGGGTGCTGTCGTTCTTCCCGACCAAGACCCTCGGCGCGCTCGGCGACGCGGGCGCGGTCATCACCAACGACGACCGGATCGCCGAGACCGCGGCCGCGCTGCGCCACCACGGCCGGTTCGGGCACACCCTCGACCACTTCCCCGGCATCGGCAACGAGACCGTGCTCCCGGGCCTGAACAGCAAGATGGACGACGTCCAGGCCGCCGTGCTGCTGGCCAAGCTGGGCAGGCTCGACGCCGACATCGCCCGCCGTGCGGCGCTGGCTGGCGCCTACACCGAGCGCCTGCGCGGCTGTCCAGGGGTGCGCAGGCTGCCGACCGTGGTCGAGCGCGAGGCCGAGACGAACCCGGTGTTCTACGTCTACGCCGTCGAAGTGGAGCACCGCGACTCGTTAGTCGCCTATCTCGCCGCCCACCACGTGGGCACCGAGACCTACTACCCGGTCCCGCTGCACCGGCAGCCGTGCTTCGCCGATCTGGGCCACCGGCCCGGGGAGTTCCCGCACGCCGAGGCGGCCTGCGCGCGCACCGTCGCCCTGCCGCTCTACCCGGACCTCACCGAAGCGCAGGTCGACCGGGTGTGCGAGTTGATCAGAGCGTTCTACGGCGGGAGCCGGTCGTGACCGCGTCCATGCCCCGGCTGCCGTTCTTCCCGCCCGACCTGTTCGACGGCGAGCGCGACGTGGTGCTGGAGACCGTCCGCAGGGTCGGCCTCGCCGACGACCAGCGGTTCATCCTCGGCGAGCGCACCGCGGCGTTCGAGGAGGCGCTGCGGGTGAACACCGGGGCCGCGGACGTGGTGGCCTGCGGCAGCGGCACCGCCGCGCTGATGCTGGTGCTGCGCGCGATGGACATCGGGCCGGGCGACGAGGTCGTGGTGCCCGCCTTCGGCTGCGCGCCGCTGGCCGCGTCGGTGGTCAACGTCGGCGCCGTCCCGGTTTTCGTCGACGTGCACCCGTGGACGATGGTGGTCGAGCCCTACGAGGTCGAGGCGGCGATCACCGCGCGCACGGCGGCGATCATGCCCGCGCACATGTTCTCGGTGATGGCCGACATGCCCACCATGCGCGAACTCGCCCGCCGCCACGATGTGCGGCTGATCGAGGACTCGGCCGTGGCCCAGGGCGGGGTGCTGCGCGGATTGCAGGCAGGCCGCTGGGGCGAGGCAGGGGTGTTCTCCTTCGTGCAGGTCAAGACGTTCGGCTCGATCGGCGAGGGCGGCGCGGTCGTCACCGACGACCCGGAAATCGGCCGCCTGGCGCGGATGCTGCGCAACCACGGCCAGGACGGCAAGAACCGGTTCGTGCACCACCTGGTCGGCTACAACAGCCGGTTCGACGAGATCATGGCCGACTTCCAGCTGCACCGGCTGCCCGGCCTCGCCGCCCGGCTGGCGCGGCGCGCGGAGATCGCCGACTACTACACCGAGCGGTTCGCCGCGCTGGGCGACCGCGGCGTGCAGGCCCCGCCGCCCGGCCGCGAGGGCCGCTGCTTCTACGTGTACTCCCTGCTCGCCGACCGGCGCGACGAACTCAAGCGCCACCTCGCTTCCCGCGGCGTCGGCAGCCACGTCTACTACCCCGCGCCGCTGCCAGCGCAGCCCGCGTTCGCCCCCTACGCCAGACCCGGGCAGTACTGGCCGCACGCGGAGCTTGCCTGCGCCCGCACGCTCGCCCTGCCCCTGTATCCGCACCTGACCGACGCCCAGGTCGAGCACATCGCCGACGCGGTCTGCGATTTCCCCGGAGGACCCTGATGACCGCGACCCTGTCGCTGACCGCCGCGCCCGGCAGAGTCGGCGCCTACGCGCGCCTGGCCAAGCTCGACGTGTGGGACTACTACCTGGCGCTCCCGCTGGCCTGGTCGCTGGCCGGGGCCGCGGCCTGGTTCACCCCGGCGGTGCTGGGCACGCTCGCCGCGTTCGGTGTCGGCACGGTGTGCGTGGTGAGCGCGGCGGTCGCCTTCGACGACGTGACCGGGCACCGCGACGGCAGCGACGCGGCCAACTACGGCCCGGACGCCCCGGCCCGCAAACTCGCCCGCAAACCGCTGCTCACCGGGGAACTGGCCGAGGCGGACGCGATCCGCTTCGGCTGGGCCGCGGCGAGCGCGGGCGCGCTGCTGTGGGCGCTGGCGGCCGTGCTCGCGCCGTTCAGCGCGCTGTGGACGGTCGGGCTGCTGGCGCTGTGCCTGGTGACGGCGGTGCAGTACTCCTGGGGCGTGAAGCTGAGCTACCACGGCTGGCAGGAGGTCTTCCTCGCCGGGTTCGGCGTCGGGCTGGTGCTCGTCGGGGTCGGGCTGACCGCGGGCGCGCCGTCGGAGTTCGCCGTCGTCCAGTCCGTCCTTTTCGGACTCGGGCCGCTGCTGTTCGGTGTCTACTCCAACACCCGCGATGCCGACGGCGACGCCGCCGTCGGCCGCAAGACCGCGGCCGTCCTGCTTTCCCGGCAGGGGAACAAGGCGTTCATCGTCGCGCTCACCCTGGCCGAGATCGCCCTGATCGTCACGGCGGCCGGACTCGGCGCGGCGCCGTGGTGGTTCGCCATCGCCATGGCGCCCGCGGTCTTCCTGCGCGTCGCGCAGCTTCGGCGCGGCGTCGGCCTCGGCGACCTGCTGCGCGCCCGGCTGCTCGGCCTGTGGGCGCACCGGGCCACCGTCGCCACCCTGATCGCCATCAACCTGACCATCGCCCTGGGGGCACGTCCGTGAGTTCTGACCTGGATGTCGCCGTCGTCGGCGCCGGGGTGGCCGGGCTCGCCCTGGCCCACCGGCTGCGCGCGGCGGGCCGCGCGGTGCACGTCTTCGAGTCCGCCGAGCACGTCGGCGGCCGGATGGCGAGCCTGCGCCGCGACGGCTACCTGATCGACACCGGCGCGGAGATGATCGGCTCCTGCGGCTATCCGGCCATGTGGCGGCTGATCCGCGAGTTCGGAATGTCCGAAGTGGAGGTACCGGCGATCGGCGCGGACCTGGCGATGTGGCGGGAGGGCCGGGCCCACCCGCACGTCGGCGACCCGCGCGGCCTGCTGGCGGGCGCCGCGCTGTCGCGCGTGTCCCGGCTCGCCCTGGTCCGGCTCCTGGGCCTGGCGGCCCTGCGGCGCAAGGAATACGACACCGACGCGCCCGAAGCGACGCCGCTGGGCCACCGCGCCATCGCCGACGTCACCCGCGGCGACCTGCACGACTACCTGTTCCAGCCGCTGACCGGCGGGTTCTTCGGCTGGGACACCGAACGGGCCTGCGCGGGCCCGCTGCTCAGCCACCTGCTCGCGGTCGGGCCCACCAGCACGTTCCGCACCTTCCGCGACGGCATGGACGTGCTGGCGCGCAAACTCGCCGAGGGCGTCGAGATCAGCACCGGGGTCACCGTCGACGAGGTCGTCGCCACCGGGTCCGGCGCCCGCGTCTTCGCAGGCGGCGCGGTGGTGAACGCCCGCACGGTGGTGCTCGCCGTGCCTGCCCCGGTCGCAGCGGCGGTGCACGCGCAGGCCCCCGATTACGTGCGCGCCTGCGAGTTCCGGCCGATGATCAAGGTGATCTGCCTGCTGGGCAGGCCGGTCGCGCCTGCGGGCGGCGGACAGTCGTTCGCGCTGGCGGTCCCGACGGTGGAGAACCCGGAACTGGCGGGCATCGTGCTCGACGACCGCAAGCACCCCGGCCGGGTGCCGCCAGAGCGCGGCCTGGTCACCCTGGTCGCCGGTCCCTCGGTGTCGGCGGAGTTGCTGTCCGCCACCGACGGCGAGATCGCCGCCACCCTCACCGAGCAGGCCGAGCGCTACGTTCCCGGACTGGCCGACGCGCTGCGCGCGACCGTGGTCACCCGGTTCCGGCACGGCCTGCCGATGCCGACGCCCGCTGCCATGGCCGCGCGCCCCGACTTCGTCCGCCGCCCACCGTCCACTGTGGAGTACGCTGGCGACTGGTGGCTGCTGCGGCCGAGCAGCGAGGCCGCGGTCCGCTCGGCGGAACTGGTCGCCGAACGCCTGGCCGTCCCGAGGACCGCGGGCGTCTCGGCGGTGGCCCGTGGCTGACGCGGCCACCGGAATCGCGGCGACCGTGGAAACGAACGGAAGCGCGGGAAACACCGCGCAGTACGTGTTCGGCACCGCGTTCCAGCGCGAGGACGAACGGCTCAGCCTCGGCGAGCGGCTGTGGGACCCGGGAACGATCTCCCGGCTGTCCACGCTCGGCATCGGCCCCGGCTCGCGGTGCCTGGAGGTCGGCGCCGGCCGCGGCTCGATCGCCGCCTGGATGGCCGAGCGCGGCGCGGCCGTGACCGCGGTCGACATCGACACCTCCCGGCTCGACCGGCTGCGCGGCCTCGGGGTCGCGGTGTGCCAGGTGGACGTCCGCACCGGCGCCCTCCCGGTGGCCGCCTACGACGTCGTGCACGCCCGCCTGGTCGTGCAGCACCTCGGCGACCGGGCGGCGGCCGTGCGCGCGCTGTGCGCCGCGCTGCGCCCGGGCGGGCACCTGGTGCTGGAGGACACCGACACCGCGTCGCTGTTCAGCCACGCCGCCGGGCCGTTCCACCCGGAGGTCAAGCGCGCCGCCTACGCGGTCATGGTCGAGTCCGGCTACCACCCGCGCTGCGGCCTGCTCGACGTCGACCTGGTCACCGCGGCCGGACTGTCCGACGTGCGCGCCGACGGCCGCGCCGAGGTCGTGCGCGGCGGCACCCCGGAAAGCCGCTGGTTCGCCCTGTGGCTCGAACACCTGCGGCCCGCGATGCTCGCCGCGGTTAAGGAGTCCTCTGTGTCCGAAATGGACATAGACAGGGCGGTCGCCGACCTGGCCGACCCCCGGCACACCTGGCTTTCGCAGGTCATGGTCACCGTCATCGGCCGGAAGGACGTCCAATAGCCGTGAAGAGCAGAAAACAAGCAGTGTGGAAGACCGCCGCCGCGGACCGTCGCAGAAGCAAGCCCGGCGACCTGGGCACGCTCTTCGACGACCTGCTCGCCCGCGGAACCAAGACCGTGGTGCACCTGAGCAGGCCGCTCGACCTCGCCCCCGGCCACGGCACCCGCTACGACATCCCCGCGCTGGCCGCCCTGGTCCGCGCCACCGCGGGCTGGCTGCACGCCGCGGGCGTGCGGCCCGGCGACCGGGTCGCGGTGGTGAAGGAGAACCACTGGGACTACGTGCTGCTCGCCTGCGCCGCGGCCCGCATCGGCGCGGTCCCGGCGCTGCTGTCGGACCACCTCACCCCGGAGACCGCGCAAATCCTGCTCAAGCGGCTCGACCCGGCGCTGCTGGTGACCACCTGCACCGTGCTCGACCACGCCCGCGACAACGAGACCGACCTGACCGCGTTCGCCCGGCGCACCGTCACCCTCGACGGGCCGCACCCGGGCACCCTCCCGCTGGCCGACCTGCGCGGCCACGAGCCGCCGCCGCCGGTTTTCCGCGACGCCGACGATCCGCTGGTCGTCAACCACACCTCCGGCACCACCGGGATGCCCAAACTGGTCGTGCACAGCACCCGCACGCTGATCCAGGGTATCGCCGCCGCCGAGGCGACCCGGCTGCCGATCGTGTCCAGCCGCAAGCGCGACACGGTCTGCTCCGCCATCGCGTACTGCCACGGCCGGGCGATCCCGTGGACGGCGAGCGTGCTGTGGCTCGCGCCGCGCAAGGTCGTGGTCATCGCGGAGCCGGAGCCGCACGAGGCCGAGCCGACCCTGCGCGCGCACCCGCCGACCACCCTGGAGGCGCTGCCCTCGACGTTCGTGCGCTGGCAGCCGCTGGCCGAGGGCGCCGACAACCCGTTCCACGACGTCCGGCTCTACGTCAGCACGTTCGACGCCATGCACCCGCCCACGGTCCGCGCGTTCCTCGCCGCCACCCGGCGGCGGCCGGTGTGGGTGCAGGTGTGGGGGCAGACCGAGACCGGGCCGCTCACCATCCGGCTGCTCACCCGCCGCTCGGTGGCCGAACGCGACCGTCGGCACCCCACCACCCGCAACCTCGGCAGGCCCGTCCCCGGCCGCGTCCGGCTCCGCGTGGTCGACCCGCGCACGTTCCAGGACGTGCCCACCGGCCGCCCCGGCCTCGTCCTCACCCGCACCAGGGTCCGCTGCCTGGACTACCTGGGCGAACGCGACCGCTGGCAGGCCAAGGCGTCCGGCCCGTGGTGGAACACCGGCGACGTCGGCGTGCGCACCCGCGGCGGCTCGTACCTGCTGCTGGACCGGGAGGTCGACGTCCTGCCCGGCCAAAGCTGCGTCGAACTGGAGGACGTCTTGGAGGACCGGGTGCCCGACGCGGTCGAGTGCGTCGTGCTCGGCACCCCGGGCAGGCTGCCGGTCCCGGTCGTGGTCACCAAGAACGGGGTGCTCGACCAGGACGCCTGGCACGACGCCCTGCGCGACCTGCCCGCCCTGGCCGACCCGGTCGTGCTGACCTGGGACCAGGTGCCGCGCACCGGCACCGGCAAGGTCCGGCGGATGGAGCTTCGCTCGCTGATCCGCAGCGGCCAGGACACCTTCGGCACCGGGCAGTGGACATGAGTGGCCCGGGAACCGACCTGGCCCGCCCTCGGGTGGCTGTGACGTCGGCCGCACCGGAGCTGTACCAGAAGCTGATCGACCTGCACGTCACCGCCGAGCGCCAGGCCGTCGAGGCTGGGCTGGCCGCTGGGCTCGTCGCGCTGGTGCGGGTGCGGGCCTCGCAGCTCAACGGCTGCGCGTTCTGCGTCGACCTGCACACCAGCGAGGCCGCCGGGCACGGCGAGGACACCCGGCGGCTGCACGCGCTGCCCGTGTGGCGGGAGAGCGGCCTGTTCACCGCACGTGAGCGGGCCGCCCTGGCGCTGACCGAGGCGATCACGCTGCTGGCCGAGACCCGGGTGCCCGACGCGGTCTACGCCACAGCCGCCGCCGAGTTCTCCGAGCCGGAGCTCGCGCAGCTGGTCTGGGCGGTGACGGTGATCAACGCGTTCAACCGGCTGGCGGTGACCAGCCGGATCGGCCCGCGACCACGCTAGGCCGTTTGGCCTACGTGACAAGCCCTGCCCTGCGGTTTGTCGCTTTGTGAGCTCTTGTGGCCGCGCCATTTCCCCGGCATGTCCGAGTGTTTTACGGTGGGCGAACATCACGAGACGCTCAACGTCGGGGAGCCCTGCCATGTCTCTTTCCGCTCAACTCGGAAAGCGCGCGCTAGGTGTGGCTACCGCTGTGTTGCTCACGGCGGGAACGCTGGTCGGCACCGAGGCGTTCGCCGACGAGAACCCGTACCAGCGGGGACCAGAGCCGACCGCCGACGCGCTGGCCGCCGACGCCGGGCCGTTCGCCGTCACCCGGGCCGCGGTGCCCGCGGGCCACGGGTTCGGCGGCGGCACGGTCTACTACCCGTCGGACGACAGCCAGGGGACGTTCGCGGGGATCGCCGTGGCCCCCGGCTACGTGGAGTCGCAGAGCGCCGTCGCCTGGCTGGGGCCCCGGCTCGCCTCGCACGGGTTCGTGGTGATCACCATCGACACGAACACCCGGTTCGACCAGCCGGAGTCGCGGGGAACGCAGCTGCTCGCGGCGCTGGACTACCTGACCGGGTCCAGTGCCGCCAAGGCCAGGGTGGACCCGGCGCGGCTCGCGGTGATGGGGCACTCGATGGGCGGCGGCGGGGCGCTGTCCGCCGCGGCGAAGCGGCCCGGCCTGCGGGCGGCGGTGCCGCTGGCGCCGTGGAGCACCAGCAAGGACTGGTCGCGGGTGCGGGTGCCGACGCTGGTGGTCGGCGCCGAGCGGGACGCGATCGCCTCGGTGGGCGCGCACGCCGAGCCGTTTTACCAGAGCCTCGGCGGCGAGAAAGCTTATCTGGAAATGAACGAGGCGGACCATTTCGTCGTCAATTCCGCCACACCGACGGTCGGCACTTTCACGGTGTCCTGGTTGAAGCGTTTCGTGGACGACGACACGCGTTATGAGAAGTTCCTGTGCCCGGCGCCGAGCCCGAGCCAGCTCATCTCGGAGTATCGGGACACCTGCCCGCATTCCTAGCGCCCGCGGGCAGCGTGAACTGGAGGGTCTCCCGGCTCGTCTCGTGTTCGGTGACCTCGGTGGGACCCAGGCCGCGCAGCGCCTCGACGATCTCGTCCACCAGGCGGGGCGGCGCGGACGCGCCAGCGGTGATGCCGACGATCCGGTTGTTGATCAGCCAGTCCGGCCGGATGTCCCGGGCGTCCTCGACAAGGTAGGCCGGGGTGCCCTGGCGGCGGGCCAGTTCGACCAGCCGCAGCGAGTTGGACGAATTGGCCGACCCGACCACCAGAACCAAATCGGCGGCGCTGGCGATATCGCGCAGCGCCTCCTGCCGGTTGGTCGAGGCGTAGCAGATGTCGTCTGAGCCGGGGGCGCGCAGGGCGGGGAACCGGGCGCGCAGGGCCGCGATGATGTCGGCGGTCTCGTCCACCGCGAGGGTCGTCTGCGTCAGGTATGACACCCGCAGCGGGTCGGGCACGTCGAGGGCCAGCACGTCGTCCACGGACTCCACCAGGACCGTGCGCTCCGGCGCCTCGCCCAGGGTGCCCTCGACCTCCTCGTGCCCGGCGTGGCCGATGAGGACGACCGTGTCGCCGCGACCGGCGAACCGGCGGGCCTCCGCGTGCACCTTGGTGACCAGCGGGCAGGTCGCGTCGATGACCTCCATGCCGCGCTCGGCGGCTTCCGCCCGCACGGCGGGGGACACGCCGTGCGCGGAGAAGATCACGGTCGCGTGGTCCGGGACGTCGTCCAGGTCGTCGACGAAGATCGCGCCGCGGGACTCCAGGTCGGACACCACGTGCGTGTTGTGCACGATCTGCTTGCGCACGTACACCGGCCCCTCGCGCTGCTCCAGCACGTTCTCGACCACGTCCACGGCCCGCTCGATCCCGGCGCAGAACGAGCGCGGCGCGGCCAGGACCACCTTGCGCGGGCCGCTGGCCGCCAGCCACGCGCCCATCGCCGAGCGGGCCGCGAGCCGGGCCCGCCGGTCGCCGCCGCGCACGACCACGCCCAGGCCGGTTCCGCCGTCGCCGAGGGTCACCCAGGTGGTGTCCATGTTCTGCCGGACCGCGGTGATGTCCACGACGCCGCCGACGCTGCGCACGCCCTGTCTGCGCAACTCGCCCTCCACCAGCACCGCGGCCGGACACCTGAGCACGGCGGCATCGGCCTCAGCGGCGCCAGTGATGCCTTGCAACTCCCGGGCGACAAGGACGGCACCCGCGGGCAGCGGGTCGGACGGGCCCAGCGCTGGAGTTGCGGTCATCGACTCGGATCTCCTCGGATAGCACAGTTCGGATGTGACAGTCACCAGTGACGGCGGCGCGACGGCCTGCCGGGTCGGGCAAGGGGGGACCAGGGCGCAAGGGGGACAAGGGGGGATCAGTGGTCTCGGTGGCAGGCCAGCTCGGCCAGGGCGGTGAGCTCGGCCTCGGCGTCCGGGGTCGGGCGGGCCGCCCGGAGGTGGTCGATGGCGTCGGAGAGCAGGGTGTTCGCCCGGGTCTGGGTCCAGCTCCGCCCGCCCGCGCGCTCGATGAGCTCCGCTGCGCGCACCAGTTCGGCCGCCGAGAGCGACGCCTTGCGGTGGTAGAGCGAGCCGAGTTCGCGGGCCGCGGTGGTCTCCGAGGCCAGGGCGGCCACCACGGGCACGGACTTCTTGCGGTTCTCCAAGTCCGAGTACACCGGTTTGCCGGTGGCCGACGGGTCGCCCCAGACGCCGAGCAGGTCGTCCACGAGCTGGAACGCGAGGCCGAGGCATTCGCCGTAGCCGCGCAGGTGGTCGACCTGGTCGGGCGCGGCCCGGCCGAACAGGGCGCCGAGAGCGGCCGAGCAGCCCAGCAGGGCTCCGGTCTTGCCCTCGGCCATCCGCACGCACTCGGCCAGGCCGACGTCGGCGCGCTTCTCGAAGGCCAGGTCGGCGGCCTGGCCGTCCTGGACGGCCAGGACCGCAGCGGACAGGATGCGGGCCCCCTCCTGGGCGTTCGGGTGGTCGCTGCGGGCCAGGACGTCGAAGGCGAGGGTGAGCAGCGCGTCACCGGCGAGGATGGCGCTGCCGAGGCCGAAGACGCTCCACGCCGTGGGCCGGTGCCTGCGGGTGCGGTCGCCGTCCATCACGTCGTCGTGCAGCAGAGTGAAGTTGTGCACCAATTCCACCGCGACGGCGGCGGGGAGCGCCTCGGCCTGCGTGCCGCCGACGGCCTTCGCCGCGGTGAGCACGACCGCGGGCCGCACCGCCTTGCCGCTGTCCGCGGTCGCGGCGCGGCCCTGCTCGTCCCACCAGCCGAAGTGGTATCCGGCGACGTGGCGCATCGACTCGGGCAGCGTGTCGACGGCCGCGCGCAGGGCCGGGTCCAACAGGGTCCGGCTGTGCGCGAGCACTTCCCGCGCGGAGCCATGCCCTGGTGGTTGCACCTCGACGGTGGGCAGCACGATTCGGTCCCTTCTGCGGTCTCTTGTGGACGTTCCCGGCCGGGAACCGGCCGGGAACGTCAAGGTGGGCCTGGCGGGTGAACGACGGGATCAGTACCCGATCACCACAGTCCGGTCATCACATCTACCGTCCGATTTGGACGCTTTCCAGAACGCCGAGCGCGTCGGGGACCAGAACCGCCACGCTGTGGTAGGCGCTGACCAGGTACGACATGACCGCCTTGTCGCTGATGCCCATGAACCGCACCGACAGGCCCGGCTGGTACTCGTCCGGGATGCCGGTCTGGTGCAGGCCGATCACCCCTTGGTCGGACTCGCCGGTCCGCATGACGATGATCGAGGTCGTGTTGGTGTCGCTGATCGGGATCTTGTCGCAGGGCAGCAGCGGCACCCCGCGCCAGGCCATCACCGGCCTGCCCTGCACCTCGGTGGTGGCCGGGTAGAGGCCGCGCCGGTTGCACTCGCGGCTGAATGCGGCGATGGCCCGCGGGTGGGCGAGGAAGAAGTCCGACCGGCGCCTGCGGGAGAGCAGCTCGTCGAGGTCGTCCGGGCCGGGCGCGCCCTCGCGGGTGTGGATGCGCTGGCGCAGGTCGGCGTTGTGCAGCAGGCCGAAGTCGCGGTTGTTGACCAGTTCGTGCTCTTGGCGCTCGCGCAGCGCCTCGATGGTCAGCCGCAATTGCTGCTCGACCTGGTTCATCGGGTCGTTGTAGAGGTCGGCGACGCGGGTGTGGACCCGCAGCACGGTCTGCGCGACGCTCAGCTCGTACTCGCGCGGGCTCATCTCGTAGTCCACGAACGTGCCCGGCAGCTCGACCTCGCCGCGGTGGCCTGCCGCCAGCGCGATCTCGGCCTCGCCGTGCTTGTTCCGCGGCGGCTGCGGCATCGCGCGGATCAGCTCCACGTGCTCGCGCAGCTCGGGGGACCGCTCCTGCAGCGCCAGGAACTCCTGCCGGGACAGGGTCATCACCGTGCAGGACGTGTTCGTCCGGACAGTGTGCTCCCAGGTGGTGTCCTGGTCGATCAGGGCGCGCTCGCCGAAGTACTCGCCGTCGGCGAGGATGGCGACCGCGGCCTCGTCGTCGTAGTGGCCCGGGGCGAACTTGGTCACCTTGCCGTGCGCGATGAGGTGCAGCGTGTCGGCAGGCTCGCCGCCGCGCACGATCACCTCGCCGGGGCCGAACTCGCGCTGGGTGAAGCGGCCCGCCAGCTCCGCCAGCGCCTCGTCGTCGTCGAAACCGCGCAGCAGCGACAGTTCCCGCAGCTCCGGCGGGACGATCGAGATCTCGGCCCCGACGTTGGTGAAGCTGACCCGGCCGTCGCCGAGGGTGTAGGTCAGCCGCCGGTTCACCCGGTACGCGGCGCCCCTGGCCTCGACCCAGGGCAGCATCCGCAGCAGCCAGCGGGAGGTTATCTCCTGCATCTGCGGGACGGACTTGGTGGTGGTGGCCAGATTGCGCGCGGCCGAGGTGCTCAGGCTTTGCTGTTGGTGCTGGGTGACATCGGGGTCGAGGAGACCGGTCACGCGTGATACCGCCAATCGGTAAGTCGGAAATCGGTGCGGCGCTGGGTCAGAGGCCGATCTGGACGTCTTCGAGGATTCCCAGGGCGTCGGGGACCAGCACCGCCGCCGAGTAGTAGGCGCTCACCAGGTACGAGGTGACGGCCTTGTCGTTGATCCCCATGAACCGCACCGACAGGCCGGGCTCGTACTCGTCGGGGAGGCCGACCTGGTGCAGGCCGATCACGCCCTGGGCCGCCTCGCCGGTGCGCATGAGCATGATCGAGGTCGTGCGGGTGTCGCTGATCGGGATCTTGCTGCACGGCAGCACCGGAATGCCGCGCCAGGCCGGGACCTTGTGCCCGCCGATGTCCACATTGGATGGATAGATGCCGCGCTTGCTGCACTCGCGGCCGAACGCGGCGATCGCGCGCGGGTGGGCCAGGATGACCGACGGGTCCTTCCACACCTTGGCGAGCAGCTCGTCCATGTCGTCCGGAGTGGGCGGGCCGGTGCGGGTGCGGATGCGCTGCCGGACGTCGGCGTTGTGCAGCAAGCCGAACTCGGGGTTGTTGACCAGTTCGTGCTCTTGGCGCTCGCGCAGCGCCTCGATGGTCAGCCGCAGCTGCTGCTCGACCTGGTCCATCGGCTGGTTGTAGAGATCGGCGACGCGGGTGTGGACGCGCAGGACGGTCTGCGCGACGCTCAGCTCGTACTCGCGGGGGAACTCCTCGTAGTCCACGAACGTGCCGGGCAGCTCCACCTCGCCCTCGTGGCCCGCGGCGAGATCGATCGGGACCTCGCCGCCGCTGTCGTCGACGCCCGCCGCGATGACGGCCTCGACGTGCGCGCGCAGGGCGTCGTTGCGCTCCAGCAGGTTCTGGAAGTCGGCGCGGCGCAGCGCGAGCACGGTGGTCCTGGTGGCCGCGCGGGCGGTGAAGTCCCAGATGCGCTCTTCGACCAGGCCCCACTGGTCGAAGTACTCGCCGTCGGCGAGGACGTCCACCACGGGCTCGTCGTCGTACTCGCCCGCGGCGTGCTTCTCGACCTTGCCGTGCGCGATGATCAGGAACCGGTCCTCGGCGTGGCCCCACTCGACCAGCGTGTCGCCCGGGGCGTACTCCTCCTGGGTGAACAGCCCGGCGATCGTGGCGAAAGTGTCCTCGTCATCGTCGAAGTCGCGCAGGAACGTCAGTTCCCGCAGGTCGCCGGGAACAACGCGGGCGTGTGCGTTCGTGCGGTCCACGGTGATGCGGCCGTCGCCGACGAGGTAGGTGCGGCGCTGGTTGACCCGGTACGTGCCGCCGCCGACGTGGGTCCAGGGCAGGACGCGCAGCAGCCAGCGGGAGGTGATCTCCTGCATCTGCGGGACGGATTTGGTCGTGGTGGCCAGATTCCGTGCCGCCGCGGTCCCCAGGCTCTGCTGTGGCGCGGCCCCGTCGCGGTCGATGGGGGGCAGGGTATCGGTCACTGTGCTACCGCCAATCCTGTTGTGCTTGTGCTTGCCGAAGATCTGTTTGAGAGCGGGTCCGTCCGGTGACCGGGTGGGTGGGCGTGCCGGTTGTGGGCGTGGCCAGGCAGGCGGCCATGTCCGGGGGAAGGGGAATGGGGGATTTCGGGTAGGATGCGGAACCGGGATGCCGCAGGCTGCCGGTTTGGCCCTGCCCCCAGTGTCCCTGCCCCAGTGTCGTTTATGGATCTGCCTCTGGATCGCCGTCGTCTCGAGATCGCCGTTGAGTGCTCGAGATGTCGTTTCGCCGCCTTCGGTTGTCGAACGGGTCGAAGCTAGCACCGGAATTTTGTGGCCGTACAGTCCCCGAATGGGCTGGTGATAACCACTGTCAAACCACCCGATTCGGCCCCGGTGCAGACCTGCAGTAGTCATTGAGTGGATCTATCACTCGATCTTGTACTGCACTGCGACGAAGTGGTGAACGGCCCGCCTGATCGTGGCATCCGCGGGGACGGCACACTGGGCGGAATGATCGCAACGGTGGTGGTCCTCGGCGGCCGCAGCGAGATCGGAACAGCCGTCGCCCGACGCCTGGTGGCGGCAGGCGCCACCACGGTCGTCCTGGCCGCCCGGCGATCCGACGACCTGGACACCGAAGAGGCCGCCCTACGCCAGGCGGGCGCGACCAAGGTGAGCCGAGTCGAGTTCGACGCCGACGACCTCACCACCCACGAGGCGGTGTTGACGGACATCATGTCCGCCCACGCCCCCGTCGACGCGGTGGTGCTCGCCTTCGGCATCCTAGGCGACCAACCCCAAGCCGAACGCGACGCAGCACATGCTGTCAAGATCGTGCACACTGATTACGTAGCCCACGTCAGCGTCCTCACCCACCTGGCAAACCTCCTGCGGCGGCAGGGAAGCGGCACCCTGGTGGTCTTCTCCTCGGTAGCGGGCATCCGCGTCCGACGGGCCAACTACGTCTACGGTTCGGCCAAGGCGGGCCTGGACGGCTTCGCCAGCGGCCTATCCGACGCACTGCACGGCAGCGGTGTTCGCCTGCTCCTGGTCCGTCCCGGCTTCGTAGTGGGCCGGATGACCAGCGGAATGTCCCCCGCCCCCCTGTCAAGCACCCCGACCCAGGTGGCCAAGGCGACGGTGAGCGCACTACAGCGGGGCAGGGGAGAGGTGTGGGTCCCCTGGCCCCTGCGCCCCCTGTTCTTCTGCCTACGCCTGCTACCCCGCCCCCTCTGGCGTCGAATGCCCCGCTGACCTCCACCAAGGAACCCGCCACGTCCCCTACGACGGCGAGTTATCCACCGGCCAGCCGCCCCCTCTTTCCCCCCCGCTGACCTGCGACGATAGGATGGATCAGGGACGGTCCCCCAGGGCGGGTGGGCTTTGGTGTGGGGCCGTGGGGCGGCGAAACGGGCGAACAAAGGCTCCTTCGCAGGGCACGGTTCGACGCGATGCCGCTTGCCCCCACCTGCCGCTATTGGGCCATCCGACAGGTCTTCTCCGCTGCCAAGCCCGCAGGCATGGTCTCCCATCTGTCTGGCCGATCCCCACCTGTCTGGCCGCGCGCGGATTCACCCACCCGGCGGTTTGCCCACCCAGCACCCCGCGCATCCGCCAGGCCGCCCCGCGACCTGCCTGGCACTCACCCTCGCTTTGCCTGCTGCCAGTGGGAAAGAAGGAGCGCACCCGCCTACCGCACAGGTTCCTCGGCGGGCAGCGCGGCTGCGGCCTCGCGCAGCGCGGGCAGGGCGTCGGGCAGGCGCTCGGGAGCCGTCAGGCAGTCGAGCAGATGGCCGCGCACCTCGTCGGGCAGCATCGTCACCTCATCCAGTCCGGCGCCGCGTCCGTTGACCGGTACGTCGTCAACGTGGTGGCCCACGTGACGGCGGCGTGGCCCCGATCGGGTGGCGTGCGGTGCGGCGTGCGACGCTTTCGGGCAGCCCGCTGGCCGCCACACCCGCACGAGGTCCACCGCGATGATCGAACCGCTGTCCACCGCCCTGATCTGGGTGGCCGTGGGCGCCGCGCTCTGGGCGCTGGTCCTGGTGCTGCTCAACCGCCCGCTCCCGCTGGACCGCCGCGACGGGCAGCTCTATCTGGGGCTGCTCGGCCTGCTGGAACTCGGGCTGCTCGGGCAGGCGGTCGCCGGGTTCGTCAAGCTGGCAGGCGCCGAGCACGAGGTGGCGGGGCTGTCGTTCGCGGGCTACCTGCTGGGCGCGCTGCTGATCCTGCCCGTCGCGGTGTTCTGGTCGCTGGCCGAGCGCACCCGGTGGGGCACGGCGGTGCTGGTCGTCGGGGCGCTCGTGGTGCCGGTCATGATCGTGCGGCTCGACCAGATATGGACGGCGGCGGGCCGTGGCTGACCTGCGCGCCGCGACCAGAGGCGGCCCCGGCAGGCTCCTGATCGCGGTGTACGCGGTCTTCGCGCTTTCCGCCTGCGCCCGGTCGGCGGTGCAGATCGCGACCCGATTCGACCGCGCGCCGCTGGCCTACCTGCTTTCCGCTATCGCCGCCGCGGTCTATGTGATCGCCACCGTCGGCCTGGCCAAGGGCAGCCGGGTGTCGCGGCGGATCGCGGTCGTGTCGTGCGCGGTGGAATTGGCGGGCGTGCTGGCCGTGGGCACGGCGAGCCTGGTCGTGCCGGAGGCGTTCCCGGACGCCACCGTCTGGTCGGTGTTCGGCCGTGGGTACGGGTTCGTGCCGCTGGCGCTGCCGGTCCTGGGACTGGCCTGGCTCCGGCACAGCGCCCGCGGGCAATGAAGCCTATTTTCCGCCGCTGATTCGACGGCCGGGGAATTGGTGCGGCATTCGTGCCATTTTCCTTGCTCCATTCGGGCGCTTGCTCACCTGATTGTTCCACACTGTTCACTCTGTCAATTGGCAAAACTTCCACACGTGCGGACGCTGCCGATAGATTCTGGTAACGGGGAATTGTGAGCACACGACGAGGGCGACGCATGGCGCTGATCGAAAGACACCGGGAATTGACAACTCTGACTCGGCTCTACGCCGACTGCGTGCGCGCCAGGGGCCGGGTCGCGCTCGTCAGCGGCGGCGTGGCCAGCGGAAAGACCGCGCTGCTCGCCGAGTTCGCCGAGCACATGGTCGCCGACGGGGCGATCCTGCTCACCGCGACCGGCGCCCGCGCGGAGCACGCCGTGCCCTTCGGCGTGGTGACGCAACTGGCCCAGAGCCCCGCGTTACCCAGGGCCGTCGCCGACCACATCAGCGATCTGCTGAGCGGCGACGGCAGCGCGGCCATCGAGGCCACCACGGCCACGGCCGACCCGGTCGCGATCGGCCGCGCGGGCGCCCGCGTGCTCGACGGCGTGTGCGCCGCCCTGCTCGACCTGGCCAAGGACCGCCCGGTGGTCATCGAGGTCGACGACGTCCAGTTCGCCGACGGGCCGTCCCAGCAGGCCCTGCTCTACCTGCACCGGCGAATGCGCTTCGCCCGCGTCCTGGTGGTCCTCACCGAATGGGCCCTGCCCCGGCCCACCCAGGCGGCCTTCCGCGCCGAAGTGACCCGCCAGCCCAACACCACCCACCTGCGGCTCGCCCCACTCACCCGGGCGGGCGTCGCCGACCTGCTCGCCACCCGGCTCGACCCGGCCGCCGCGCGTGCCCTGGCCCCGGCGCTGCACGCGGTGAGCGGCGGAAACCCGTTGCTGGTCAAGGCACTCATCGACGACCAGTCGGCTGGCACAGAACACCGCGCGCGGGTCGCCGTCGGCCGGGAGTTCGCCCAGGGCGTCCTCGCCTGCCTGCACCGCTGGGAACCCGTGCTGCCCGCCGCCGCCCGCGCCGTGGCCCTGCTCGGCGACGCGGGAACCCCCGACCTGGTGGGCGCGCTGCTGGAGATCACCCCCGACTCGGCCGCGCAGGCGCTGGACGTGCTGGTCACCGCGGGGCTGCTGGACGACGACAAACGCTTCCGCCACCCGGTGGCGGCAACCACCGTCCTGGACACCCTGACCCCGGCCGAGCGCGGAGCGTCGCACCTGCGCGCCGCCCACCTGCTCTACCACCAGGGCGCTCCGGCGGACGCGGTCGCGACCCACCTCACCGCCGCTGACACCGCCCACGGCCGCGCCGCGGGCGGCGAGCGCGAGGACCACGCCGAACTTGCCGACCGGGGCGGCTTCTCCGACTCCGGTGACCTCGGCGGGCCCTGGGCGGTGGCGGTGCTGCGGCACGCCGCCCGGGAAGACCTCGTCGCGGACCGGGTGGAACTCGCGGTGCGCAGGCTGGAACTGGCCGCGCGCGCGTGCGCCGACGACGCCGAGCGCGCCGACATCACCACCCTGCTGCTGCGCGTGGAGTGGCGGCGCGACCCGTCCGCCGCCGCCCGGCACCTGGCTCCGCTGCGCGCCGCCCGGTCGGCGGGCAGGCTGGCGGACCACAACGCCGTGCACCTGGCCAAGTTCCTGCTCTGGTACGGCCACACCGAAGAGCTGGCGGGCACCCTCGCGGGCATGGCGGCCGCGGGCGAACTGCCCGCGGCGGGACAGTTCAGCCTGGTCTTCCACTGGCTCGCGTTCCTGTACCCGCCGGTCGTGGCCGGTGTGCCCGCGCCGCTGCCCGACCAGCAGGCCCCGGTCCTTGCCGACCCGTGGACCCGGGCGTCGGCGATGCTCGACCGCGTCCGGGTCGGCGGCGCGCGCGCGGAGATCGTCACCGCGGCCGAGCACATCCTGCAGAGTTGCAGGCTCGGCGAGCAGACGCTGGGCTCGCAGCTTTCCGCGCTGGCCGCGCTGGTCCACGCCGACCGCAACGACCGCGCCGCGCACTGGTGCGCCGCGCTGCTGGCCGACGCGACCGCGCGCGGCGCGCTGACCTGGCAGGCCGTGCTCGGCGCCCTGCGCGCGGAGATCGCGCTGCGCCAAGGCGACCTGCCCGCGGCGGCCGAGCACGCCCGGGTCGCGTTCGACCGGCTGACCGGGCCGGGCTGGGGCGTGGCGGTCGGGGTGCCGCTGTCGACCCGGGTCGCCGCCGCCACCGCCATGGGCAAGCACGACGAAGCCGCCGCGCTACTGCGTGCCCCTGTTCCGGACGCGATGTTCCAAACCCAGTTCGGTCTGCACTACCTGCACGCACGCGGGATGCACTACCTGGCCACGGATAAACCGCACGCCGCTCTCGGCGACTTCCAACGCTGCGGCGAGCTGATGACGGGCTGGGACCTCGACCTGCCCACCCTGGTCCCGTGGCGGTCGGGCGCGGCGCAGGCGCTGCTGGCGCTGGGCCACCGCGACGACGCGCGGGCGCTGGCGGCCGAGCAGCTCACCCGCCCCGGCAACGACGGCGCCCGCACCCGCGGCCTGTCCCTGCGCGTCCTGGCCGCAGCGTCGCCGCCGGACCGCCGGGTGGGCTTGCTGCAAGAGGCGGTGGAACTGCTCCGCGCGGGCGGCGACCGCTGCGAACTGGCCCGAGCCCTCCTGGACCTGAGCCAAGCCCACAACACCACCGGCGACGGCGAGAAGGCCCGCACCCTGGCCCGCCGCGCCCTGCAACTCGCCAAGGCCTGCGGAGCAGGCCCCGTCAACCGCGACCTGGTCTCCCGCGCGGCCCTGGCTCGCGCTCCCTTACCCGAACCCTCCGACCACGACGCGGGCCTGTCCACCCTCAGCGAAGCCGAACGCCGGGTCGCGGTCCTGGCGGCCCTGGGCCACACCAACCGCGAAATCGGCGGCAAGCTCTACATCACGGTCAGCACTGTCGAACAGCACTTGACCCGCGTGTACCGGAAGTTGAAAGTCACCCGCCGCACGGATCTCCCGGCAGGCCTACCCGGCCAGCTCTTAGCCGCTGCGGACGAACGCTGATCTAGTGACTCGGCAGGCACCCTCGCGGCCGAGGCGGAACAGCCCCGCGTGCGCGGGGAAGGCACTTGTTGACCTGCGGGTTTACGAATCGGAACGGTGTCTTGAACGTACTTTCAGTCGAGCTTGAGCCTGTGGGCCGGTCGGTCGATGCCTGCGTCGGGAGTGATGTCAGTGGCCCCCGTTCCCCATCCGATCGACTCGGTGGATGACCCGGGTGCCGGTGGGGCGCAGGGTTTCACGGCGGTACTCACTGGGGGTGGTGTGGAATGCGGTGCGGAAGGAACGGGTGAAGTCGGCGTGGTGGACGAAGCCCCAGCGGGCGGCGATCCGGTGGACCGGGACCATCCGCTGAGTGGGGTCTGCCAGGTCGCGGCGGGCGTGTTCGAGGCGTTGGCGGCGGATCCAGCCCATGACGGTCTCGCCGTTTTCCTGGAACAGGCGGTGCAGGTAGCTGGTCGAGATGTGGTGGGCGGTGGCGATCGAGTCCCGGGACAGGTCGGGGTCGTGCAGGTGCTGCCGGATGAAGGACTGGACGCGCATCAGCAGGGTGCGCCGGTAGGTCTCGGGTGGCAGGGCGCGGTCGGCTTCGAGGGTGTGCGCGAACAGCGCCGCGACCAGGTCCGCCAGCACCGTGCCCAGGCGGGGTTCGTCGCCTGCCTGGTAGCCGGAGGTGTTCTCGGTCAGGCGGACGAGGAAGCCCGCGAGCAGGGCGCCGATCCCGGTGCGGCCGGACAGCGGGCGGCCGATGACGTCGTTGGCGCTGCGCCGGGGCAGGGGGACCAGGGACTTGGGGACTTCGACGCCCACCGATTTGATCACGTTCGCAGGGCCGCCGGTCCAGATGGTGCACGGCTGCGACGAGCTGTTGTAGTGCAGGTCGTAGGGGCCGTAGCTGATCTCCCGGTCGCCCCAGGACGCCGTGGCCGCGCCGTTGAGGACCAGGGAGAGGTGGTAGACGTCGGGGTCGGACTGGCGGATCAGCTTCGGCGTCCGGTGGAAGGTCACCGCGTGGAACGTGACCGGCCACACCGACACCGCGCCGAAGCTCAGCGTGCGCTGGCAGGCGTGGAAGTATTCCGGGTTGTCGCTGGTCAGGTCCATCGGGGCGTGCGTGCGGCTGAGCAGCTCGCGCCAGTAGGCCAGCCGATCGGCGGCGGGCACGTCCTCGGTCCGGAAGACCGTCTCGATCATCGGTCCAGGATAGTCACCGACTGTTCGATGTGTCGGGAGACGCGTTCGGTCACGGTGGGGACGGCGGCGTTGAGGTAGAAGTGGCCGCCGGGGAAGATCTCCAGGTCGAAGTCGCTTTCGGTGTGGTCGGCCCACATCCTGGCCTCGTCGGCGGTGACTTTGGGGTCGCTGTCGCCGATCAGGGCGCGCACCGGGGTCCGCAGCTTCGGGCCGGGGGAGGGGCGGTAGGTCTCGGCTGCCTTGTAGTCGCTGCGGATCGAGGGCAGCACCATGCGCAGGATCTCGTCGTCGTCCAGCAGCTGCGCCTCGGTGCCGTTGAGGCGCTTGATCTCGGCGATCAGGCCCGCGTCGTCCAGTTGGTGGTTGCGCTCGTCGCGGAACGCGCTGGGCGCGCGCCTGCCGGAGGCGAACAGGCCGTTGACGACCGTGCCGCGCTCCTGCAGCCGCAGCGCCAACTCGAACGCCACCGACGCGCCCATGCTGTGCCCGAACAGGGTCAGCGGCTTGTCGGTCCACGGCTCCACCACGTCGGCGAGCTGGTCGGCCATCTCCGCGATCGTCTCCAGGCACGGCTCGTGCCTGCGGTCCTGCCTGCCCGGGTACTGCGCGGCGAGCACCTCGACGCGCGGGGCCAGCGACCGTGACACCGGGAAGAAGTAGCTCGCCGAGCCGCCCGCGTGCGCCAGGCACAGCAGGCGGGCGCGCGCCTCTGGCGCCGGGTGGAAGCGGCGCAGCCACAGGGCGTCGGTGTCGGCGGTTGCTGCCATGGTCGCTGGTGTCCCTTCACATCACGGGTCCTGCCGGTCCTCCACCCGATGTTGCCATGGCCGCCCCCTCCGCCGTCGGCTTTCCCGCCAGTCGACCGGCTTCACCCCTATCGCCCCCTATTCCGGGTGCTTTTTCTTCCCGGTTGCCGATTATGCCGTCGTTAACGGGAAAATCTCCTGGCCGCGACGGCAGGCAGCTTCTCCCGCGCTGTTCTCGGGAGTAGATTGCGCAACGCGAACGCCGCTCGCGGGGGGTGGAGGGATGGCCGCATGATTCTGGTGGAACGCGAGGCCGCGCTGGCGGCGCTGACCGAAGCCGCCGCGGAATCCGCGCGCGGCGCGAGCCGGGTCGTCGCCGTCACCGGCGGGCTCGCCAGCGGGAAATCCGGGTTGCTCGCGGTGTTCGCCGACCAGGTGGCCGACTCCGGCGCGCTGCTGCTCACCGCCACGGGGTCGCGCGGCGAGCGCGGCATCCCGCTGGGCGCGGTGCGGCAGTTGACCTCGGGTCTGCCGCTGCCCGCGGCGGCCGGGTTCGTCGAGCGGGTGCTCGCCGCGGCCGAGACGGCCCCGGTGGTGCTGGCCGTGGACGACATCCAGCACGTGGACTCCGCGTCGCTGCGGGTGCTCGCCGCGCTGCGCGACCGCGGCGCCCAGGCGCGGGTGCTGCTGGTGCTCACCGAATGGGAACCGCGGTCCGGCCACGAGCTGAGCGCAGGCGCCGACCGCAGGGTGCGGCTCGGGCCGCTGAGCCCGCGCGGCGTCGCCGACCTGCTGGCGGCGGAACTGGGCGAGGCGGCGGCCGCGTCGATGGCCGACGCGTGCCACCGGCTCAGCGGCGGCAACCCGCTGCTGGCGCACGCGCTGGTCTCCGACTACCGCGCCGACCCCGACCCAGGCGGGGAACCGGTGGTGGGCATCGCCTTCCGGCAAGCCGTCCTGGGCTGCCTGCACCGCTGGGGGCCGCGACTGCTGGCCGTGGCCAGGGCGCTGGCCGTGCTCGACGGGCAGCCGCTGCCGGGCCTGATCGCCGACCTGACCGGCCTCAGCCGCGCCACGGTGTCGCGGATGACCGGGATTCTCGCCGCCGCCGGTCTGCTGTCCGGCGGGCGGTTCGGCCACGAGGTCGTGCGGGACGCGGTGCGCGACAGCCTGTCCCGCGACGAGGCGACCCGCCTGCGGCTGCGCGCGGCCGACCTGCTGCGCCGCCGCGCGGCCGCGCCGGGGGAGATCGCGCGCCAACTCGTCGCGGCCGGACGCGTCGGCGGCGGCTGGGGCGTCGAGGTGCTGCGCGCCGCCGCGGCCACCGCGATCGGCCGCGACCACACCGAGTTCGCCGTGCGGTGCCTGCGGATCGCGCTGCCGGAGGTGACCGGGGCCGAGCGCGCCGCGGTGGCCGCCGACCTCGCCCGCGCCGAGTGGCGGCACAACCCGGCTGGCCGCGCGTGCCCGCAGGACGTGGACCCGGCGACCGCGGCCAGGTACGCGCTCTGGCACGCCGACCCGGTGGCCGTCCCGGCGCTGCTGGCCGCCGTCGCGGAGTCCGACCCGCACGCCGCCGCCGGGCTGCGGCTCGCCGACGAGTGGATCCGGGGCGCGCGCCTGCCGCGGCCGCAGCCGCCGCGCGGCGGGTCGGTCGCCCTCTGGGAGCGGTCCGCCGCCGCGCTGACCCCGGCGCTGCTGCGCGGCGACCTCGCCGAGGCCGCCCGCGACGCCGAACGGGTGCTGCACGGCTGCCCGCTGGACGACTGGACCGTGGAGGTCCTGGCCGCGGCGCTGACCACGCTCCTGCACGCCGACCAGGTCGACCGGGCCGCGCACTGGTGCGAGGAACTGTCGCGCCAGGCCAAGTCCCGGCGCGCGACGACGTGGGTGGCGCTGTTCGGCGCGGTCGGCGCGGACATCGCCCTGCGCCGCGGCGCGCTGCGCACCGCCCGCGCGCTGGCCGAGGAAAGCCTGCGCGCGTTGCCCGCGCGGGCCTGGGGCGTGCTGATCGGGTTGCCGCTGGCCACGATGCTGCTCGCGGACACCGCGCTCGGCGCGCACGACAGCGCGGCGCTGCGCGAAGTCGCCCCGGACGCCATGGTCGACACCCTGATCGGCGTGCGCTACCTGCGGGCGCGCGGCCACCACTACCTGGCCACCGACCGGGTGCTGGCCGCGGTTGCCGATTTCCAGGCGTGCGGCCGTTTCCTGACCCGGCACGGCATCGACCTGCCCGCGCTCGCACCGTGGCGCACCGACCTCGCCGAGGCCCACATCCGCCTCGGCGGCAGGCGGGTGGCCGGAAACCTGGCCCGCAGGCAACTGGACCTGCCCGCGTCGGCGAGCAGGCACGCCCGCGGCCGCTCCCTGCGCCTGCTGGCGGCGGCCACCGACCGCGTGCACGGCCCCAGCCTGCTGCACGAGGCGGCCGAAGAGTTCCGCGCCGCGGGCGACCGGTTCGCCGTCTCCGTCGCTCTCGCCGAACTGAGCAGACAGCTCACCGAACGCGGCGAGCACACCCGCGCCCGGCGCGTCGCCAAGGCCGCGGCCGACGAAGCCCGCGCCTGCGGAGCCGCCAACCTCGTGGACCGGCTCCTGCGCCACCCGACCAGCCTGCCACCGACCTCCGCCACCACCCTCAGCGAAGCCGAACACCGAGTGGCCGCTTTGGCCGCGTTGGGCCACACCAACCGCGAGATCGCGGATCGCCTCCACATCACGGTCAGCACCGTGGAACAACACCTGACCAAGATCTACCGCAAACTGGGCGTGTCCCGCCGAGAGGACCTGGCAAGCCACCCCGACCGAGCCCGCAACCCAGGCGCGTGACCGCGCTGGTTCTTTCGCCGCACGACTTCAGTCGATAGTCCTTTGTGGACAAACTAGCCGCGTGTCCTGACAGGCGTGTGCCCCCGGAACGGTCCGGGGGCACACGGTGTCCATCGGTGGTCAGGGGGAAGTGAGGGCCAGGCGGACGGTGTTGCCTGGGCCCGCGGCCAGGGTGTTGACCAGGCCCGTCGCTGATCCGCAGCCGGTGAAGGCCGGGATCGTGTAGGCGCCGTCGAGAGAACCGCCGGTTGTCGGGGTGAAGTCCGGGGTTGAGCGGAGGGTGATTTCCGCGGGGGTTTCGGTGCGGCAGGTCGGGGACTGGCTGACCACGTAGCCGAGCACGGTGACCCGGGGCAGGGCGATGGTCACGTTCGCGGCCACCGTCAAGGTTCCCTCGGCCACCGCGCTGCGGGCTCCGTCCACAGTGAACACGACGTCCGCGGTCGCGGGGAGGACGCCCAAGAGGCGGGTGTTCGCTTTGGTGGGGCGCAAAGTCAGATCGGTGCGCCGGTGTTCTCCGCTGTCCCGGTCGGCTTCGATGCGCAGGTCGCCCGCGACGGCGACGGTGGTGGCGGCCGCGGCGATTCGGGACGTGCCGGTCAGGTGGAACGGATGGACCGCCGTGCCAAGCTTGGTGCGGACAGTGAACGGTTCGCTTGGCGGCGACGCGGTGCCGTTGGCGTCCACGGCGCGCACCTGGAACGCGTACGTCGTGCCCGCGGTCAGGCCGGTGACCGTCGCGGTGGCGCTGGTCGCGGTGGCCGTGTGAGCGCCGTCGACAAGGACTTCGTACCGGCTTGCCGGCTCCACACCCGTGTCCCAGGCAAGGGACACCGCGGTCTCCGTCGTCGCGGTGGCGCGCAGGCCGGTGGGCGTCGCGGGAGCGGGGATCGGCGGGAACACCACCGAGACCGTGGCGAGTCTGGTGGGCTGGCCCGGGTTCTGCCTGCAGACCGTGTCGAAGGTGCCCAGACCGGTGTCCGAGCCGTCCGGCTTCCTCGGCGTGAGCCGCATCACCAGGTCGGTCTCGGTGATGTCGACGGCGGCTGCGCCGCTCTCGGGGAACACCAGCGACGGGAACCGGCCGGCGCCGACCAGGGTGGTCGACGGGTTCAGGCTGGGGGTGCCCTCGGTGGCGAGGTCGACCGGGACCGCGATGGGGATGACGGTCGAGCCGAAGGTGACCTTCGCGTGCAGGGTGAGGTGGGCTTCCCCGGTGAGCGCCGATGCGCCGACCAGGGACAAACCGGTGGAGGGGATCGTGAGGGTGGTCGTCACCTGCCGTTCCCCGGTCGGGGCTCCGACGGGCATCGTCGCGGGCAGATCGGTGTCGATCTTCAGGGTGGTTGGTTGGTCGCCGATCAGCGGGAACGGGCACTGGTGGCCCAACGTCAGCGACGCTGGATCGGCCGTGCCGGTCCCGGTGCCGAGCAGGGTCGCCGCCATGGCGCCGACGACCGCGAGGGCAAGAGTGTTCCGTCGCAAGGTGTCACCTTTCCCCAGAGTCGAGTCCCGCGCGGCGCACGGGACGGGTCCACGCGGGGGAGGCTGGACAAGGCCCCAAGCGACCGCTTCGTGGCAAATCTTCCACGATTCATCGGCCATCCCCCAGGAAATCGCTCAGGCCGGAGATGAAAACGTCCCACCGACCGTCCGATCGAGCATATTGCCTGGTGAGCGCCGACAGCAATGGGTGTTGCTCCATTCGGCTCCGGTGCCCGGAGAAATTGCCACCGGCCGACGAAGGCGAATTATCGGAACTGTCACGCGCTCGCTCAGTCGGGCCGACTTCGCCGTGCCCGCCGCTGTCACAGGACACTGTGTGGCGTTGCCCCGGCCGGGTTCCACGCCGGAGTGACGGGACTGGCGCCGCCGAAGCGGGCCGGGGTTGACTGAGCCTGGCTCACCTGTCTCGGCAGGTGGACTGGCCGAGCACGCGGGAGGAAAACCCGGGTGCTCAGCGCGTTTCCAGCCGGGTCTCGGCACCCCGCCCGGTTGGCGTGAAGGCCACCCCCGGCGTGAGACGCCGGGGGTGGCCTGTATCACAAGACGGGGTGGGTGACCCCCGCCGACGGATCCCCCGTTTGGGTAGGCTCGCGGCGACGGTCGCCCAGGCCCTGCGGCGTCGTCGATCTCGGGGGAAGGTCGCCGTGGTCCTGATGAAGAGCGTCAGTCGCAACGCCATGTCGTGGTTGCTGCGACGGTCCGTGGCGCGGATGCTGCTGCGCCGGGTCGGCGCCCGCGCGCTGGCGCTGCTGCCGGAGGCGGCCCTGGTCCCCCTGCGCCGCGACGGCTTGGAGCCGGTTCCGGAACTGGACCGCATCCGCGAGGAACAGCCGGTCACGAAGCTGCCGGTGCCGTTCGGGATCAACCTGTGGCTGGTGACCGGGCACGAGGAGAACAAACGCGTCCTCGCCGACACCGCCGGGTTCAGCAACGACTACACCCACCTGGGCAAGATCGTCGGCGTCGAGGACCAGACTCCCGGCGGCCTCGGTTTCGCCGACCCGCCCGACCACACCCGGCTGCGCAAACTCCTGACACCGGAGTTCACCATGCGCAGGCTTTCCCGGCTGGCCCCCCGCATCGACGCCATCGTCACCGACTGCCTGGACCAGATGGCGGCGTCGCCGGACCCGGTGGACCTGGTGCAGACCTTCGCCCTGCCCATCCCGTCCCTCACCATCTGCGAACTGCTCGGCGTCCCCTACGCCGAACGCGAGGCCTTCCAACGCCTCGCCGTGGCCCGCTTCGACCTCTTCGGCGGCGCGGGGGCCTCCCTGGGCGCCATCTCCGAGTCCCTCGCCTACCTCGAAGGCGTGGTCCAAGCCCAACGCGCCAACCCCGGCGACGGCCTCATCGGCATGATCATCCGCGAACACGGCGACGAGATAGACGACCGCGAACTGGCAGGCCTGGCGGACGGCGTCCTGACCGGCGGTTTCGAGACCACAGCCAGTATGCTGGCCCTAGGCGCCCTGATCCTCCTGCAAGACCAGGAAACCAGCGCCCTCATCCGCGACGACGACAAGGCCGTGGGCCCCTTCGTGGAGGAACTGCTCCGCTACCTCACCGTCGTCCAGGTGGCATTCCCCCGCTTCGCAAGACACGACATGGACCTCGCGGGCACCCCCATAGCCGCAGGAGACCTGGTCGTCTGCTCCCTGAGCGCGGCCAACCGCGACAACACCCTCGGTGAGGACATCCGCACCTTCAACCCCCACCGCAAGCCAACCCCCCACCTCGCCTTCGGCCACGGCGCCCACCGCTGCATCGGCGCTGAACTGGCCAAAATGGAACTGCGCGCGGCCTACCCCGCCCTGGTCCGCCGCTTCCCCCACCTACGCCTACACAACCCAACCGAACCACTGGCGTTCCGCCAGACCTCCATCGTCTACGGCGTGGACACCATCAAGGTCACCACCACCCCCTGACCACCACACCAGCCAGGCAACACCCCCACGATCGGCGGTTGGCACCTGGCGGTGGTCAAAGTTATCCACAGGCGCAGCGCCCCCTCTTCCCCGCGCTGACCTGCGCCGATAGCCTGGAGCAGGCCCCAGAGCCGAACTCAGGCAGCCCGATGCCGCCCAGCAGGCCGCAGATGCCGTCCCCGAGGCTGCTCAGAAGAGTCGGCACGGTGCTCATCCACCCCAGCCGTGGCCGCCGAATGCCCAGGCCGCCCCAACACGTCCCCACCACCAGGATGGTCCCGGGCCACCCGCCGGTGGACGATCACCAGCAGCACCAACCCCAACACGACCAGGCTGTGCTTGAGCTCCCGGGAAACCGGCACCGACCCCACGATCAGGTCGTACCCCACATACCCCAGCAGCAGCACCACGAACCCGCCGATCGCCGGAATCAGTGCCCCGGCAGCCCGAGGCCGCCACGCCGCGTATCCCAGTCCCACACCCAGGGCCGCGTTCCAGGCGATGCCCTCGTTGGCCAGGTGGTTCGCCAGCGGCCCACCGTGCTCCGCGTGTCCAACGCCGACGATCTGCGTCAGGGCCAAGGCCAACTGCCCAATCGCCACCAGCGCCAACAGCACTCGCGGCAGGGCGCCGCGCCGAGGCGCCGGGATCGGCCCGGTGGCAAGGATCGCGGCGGTCAGGTCGGGGACGACGGGGGCTTCGCGCACGCGCAGCGCGCGGGAGAGGTCCTGGGCGCGGGTCTGCCAGGCGCGGCAGACCGGGCACCCGGCCAGGTGGGCGTCGGTGATGTCGGCGGGCACTGGTTCGGGTTCACCGTCGAGTCGGGCCGACAGGGCTTCGCGGCAGGTCATGCAGTCCACACCTGTCATTGTCGTGCGACCGGTCCGCGAAGTTCCCGAAAGTGCGGAGCACATCACCACGCGCGGTTGAACCCCGGATGAACCGACGGCCGCGTCCGCTCGACGTGCCCGGTTCCGCTCCTACCCTGTGCCACGGAGTTCGACGGCGGGAGAGCGCGTTGGGGTCGGTGCGGGAAGCGTTACGCGTGGTGCTGGACTTCCTCGGTCCTGGCAACCTGGTGCTGGGCATCGTGCTGCTCATCGCGACGCCGTTCGTCGACCGGTTCCTGGTCCGGCGCAAGCGGATCAGCTTCCGGGTGCTCTACAACTCGAAGATCGGCCTCGGCCCGGAGAAGCCGGACGACGACGACGGCCCGGTGCGCGGGCAGTTGGCGACGTTGGCCGCGCTGCTCGACCGGATGAGCATCGTGGTGATCCGCATCCGCAACAACGGCGGCTACGACATCGCCCCCGACGACTTCGACCGTCCGCTCAGCTTCACCTTCGGCAAGCGGGTGGTGTGAAACGCGCGGGTGTCGGAGGCGGGCGCGGCGGAGGTCCGCGAGCAGTTGCGGGCTGGACCGCGATTCTTCCGCAACGGCGCCGACCCGGTCGTCCCCGGCGAGGACCGGGACAACCTGCGCACCGTGCGGGAGCGGTCATCCCAGCGCATGACGCGCTGGATGGGCGCCCCGTGCCACCCCACGAACCGGAGGCTGACCCACGCTGGCACGGCGTGCGGCTCGACCAGTTGTCGTTGCGGCGCAAGCAGAAGTTCAAGCTCTTCGTGGTCCTGCGGGAGCCGGAGGACACGCCGGACGGCGAGACCAGCAAGGACATCGCGGCCACCGGCAAACTGCACGACAACAGCCTGATCAAGGACGAGAGGCGGGAGCGCCGGGTCACCCTGCCCCGCCTCACCGGCGCGTTGGCTTTGGCGCTGACCGTGTTCCTGGTGGTGAGCACGGTGTTCGCCGCCCCACCGTCCGACCCGAGCGTCGCGTGCGTGTCGGGGGAGTTGAGCGTCGAGGGCTCCAGCGTGTTCATGCCCGCCATGCGGTCCATCGCGCGGGAGTACACCCAAGCCTGCGGGGACACCCGGACCGACACCCGCCCCACCGGCAGCATCGACGGCGTGGACTCGCTCGTCGCGCTGGACCCGTCGAGGGCGGGGGCGTGGCGGCGCTGTCGGACGGCCGGTACGGCGGAGCCGAGACCGGGTTGACCGCGCACCAGCTGGCGATCGTCGTCTACCACGTCGTGGTCAACTCGTCGGTCGGCCTGGAGCTGTTCGACGCCGCGTCCTGGGCACCGGCGAGGACGGCTTGTCCTCCAACGAGTGCGTCGCGAAGGACCGCAACCGCGACGCCCGCACCATCCGCTGCGAGCGCGACTCCAACGCCGAGGTCGTCGCCAAGATCAGCGCCATCCCCGGCGCCATCGGCTACGCCGACGCGCCGTCGGTCGCCGAAGCCCGCAAGAGCAACGCCCTCACGCTCGACAACCGGGTGTTCGACACGCGGGCGGCATCGAGTCGGACTATCCCTTTTGGACGGTCGAGTACCTCTACACCCGAGGGCAGCCCGTCGAGGGCACGTTGCAGGCGGCGTTCGTGAACTACCCGCGGACCCATGACGTCGCCCGGCTGCGCCTCAAGGACGCGGGCTACTTGCCGTGCGCCACAGCGGAGGGAACCCCGCTGGAGCTCCGCAACGCCCGTTGAGGAGCCAAGCTTTGTGCATATACATGCACTCGCGACAGTCGTTGATCACTGTCCGTAGTGGATGGTCTCTCTCTGTGAAGCGGTTGCATACTCGTGGGCCGGTGGGGACGCGGGTGTGACTGGGGTCCGAAGCCGCGGATGACGCCGTCGCGCACCTTCGTCGGTCATCCCGCGGCCGATGCCGGTTCGGCGGCCGCGAACCCGCGCACGACGCGGATGTGCCCGCTGGCCGTCGGGTCGGCGGAGTCTGCCACCCGTCTGGCGGCGCCGCCGCACGCGGGCAGACGGGTGAGCGGCGCGGTCACCCCTGGACACCCGCTTCCGCGGCGCAGGCGAGGTGGTCGCGGAGCGCGGCGCGGGCCCGCGTGATGGCGGTGAGCAGCGGCATGGCGTCGTCGGGGTCGCTGAAGGAGAAGTCGCCGAAGACCTCGACGGAGGGCTCGGTGATGGTCACCTCGCCCGCCTGCCACATCTCGACCGTGGTGAGGCACACCCCCATCGCGGGCAGGTGCGCGCCGAACTCGGCCGAGTGCGCGCGGATCGCGCCGTCCGGTCCGTCACTGTCGTACTTGTGCCCGTCACCCAGGGTGCACCAGGACGGGCAGGGGCCCGCGTGCGGGATGCTGGACAGGGCGGTCCACCACGGGTGCTCGGCCGCGGTCATGAGCTCGGACATGCTGGTCTCCTTGCTGAGGTTGAGTGAGGTGTGGGGCGCCGGGCGCCGGGTCCCCGGCCGATCGGGACGGCCGACCGGGGACCCGGCGATCAGTAGGGGCTGCCGAGTGCGGCTCGGACCGCGGCGCGATCGATCCAGCCCAGGTGAGCGCAGGCCTTCACGCCGCGGAACGACCACAGGTGGTGCTGCCGCCAGCGGGCCTGGCGCCCGTGTCTGCCGGTGGGCGCCAGGTTGGACCCCCGATAGGTCCCGGTGAACTCCAAACGCGTCTCGACCGTGTCAGCGCCACTGCGCCGGGCCGCGACAATGCGTGCATAAATATCCGGCATGAGCCGCCGCGCGGCGACGATGGACAAACGCAGGCCGTTTATTCCGTCGCCGAATATTCGGACATCCGACAGGTCGCGGATATCCGGGTGGGCGAAGTCGTCAAGAATGGCGAAGTCACCCTCGTTGATTGCCTCCTTGACGAAGGCGACCGCGATTTCCACCTGCTCGACCGCGGATGTGTCGAACCGCCCTCTTGGCAGCAGGACGCCGGTCATCGCGTCGCGGGCAAGGCTGCCTCGGCGAGCGCGCGGGCCAGGGCCTTGCGGTGCTCGCGGCGGATGGCGACCGCCCGGTGGCGGGCGTACTCGGTGTCGGTCTCGGGGGTGACCGGGCGGACCGGGCGCGGCGTGCCGTTGTCGTCGACGGCGACGAACACCAGGTGCGCCTCGGCCACCGGCTCGGGGTCGTTGGAGCCCTTCATGCGGCGCGCGCTGACGTAGACGCCGATGTCCATCGAGGTCCGGCCGGTGTCCTCGACCTGGGCATATGCCGAGACGACATCCCCGGGCCAGACCGGGCTGATGAAGGTCATGTCGTCCAGGGAGACGGTGACGGCGTGGCCGTCGGCGTGCCGGGCCGCGGTCGCCCAGGCCACGTCGTCGATCATCTCCAGGATGATCGTGCCCTTGCCCGAGCCGAACATGTTCTCGTTGGCCCGCCAGATGACGCGGGAGAGCTCGCGGCGCGACTCGCTCATCGGCTTCCCGGCGGGGACGGAGTCCAGATCGGCGGTCGGGGTTTGCGGGGCGGCGTCGACAGAGGTCATGGGAACTGTTCTCCTGGTTATTCGGAACGGACGTGCGGAATACGATGAGCGACCCGCGGGGGTGTCAACGATGATTCGATGACCGGGTCTTCATCGGGGAGTGACAACAGTCTAAAGGATCACCGGGGCGACTTTCGCCAATTCCTTGCCTTATTGCTAAATCTCCCTTTTTCGGGCGACCCCGTACTACTTTGAGTGACTGCACGCTGGCGATTTCGGCGGTGTCTTAGCCCAAGCTGGTGATCATGAACTAGCTCGAATGGGGAAAATTGTCACTCGGGTGTGGGTCAATGCTTCAAGTAGTGCGTGATCGGCCATATCTCGGGCGCGAACGGAGGCTGTCGGGCCCACCGCCTAGACTGCGGGAGCACCCCCCTTATCCGTAGTAGTGAGGTTCCCGCCGTGCTGACCATGCAGGACGCGTTGCTCGCCTTGACCCGGTACTGGACCGAGCGGGGCGCCATGGTGGTGCAGCCGTTCAACACCGAGGTCGGCGCGGGCACCCTCAACCCGGCCACCGTCCTCAGGGTCCTGGGCCCCGAGCCGTGGCGCGTCGCCTACGTCGAGCCCAGCGTGCGGCCCGACGACGCCCGCTACGGGGAGAACCCGAACCGGCTGCAGACCCACACCCAGTTCCAGGTGGTCCTCAAGCCGGACCCGGGCAACCCGCAGGAGCTCTACCTGGGCAGCCTCGAAGCGCTGGGCATCGACATCCACGCCCACGACGTCCGCTTCGTCGAGGACAACTGGGCCTCGCCCGCGCTCGGCGCCTGGGGCCTGGGCTGGGAGGTCTGGCTCGACGGGCTGGAGATCACCCAGTTCACCTACTTCCAGCAGGCGGGCGGGCAGACCCTCGACCCGGTGTCGGTGGAGATCACCTACGGCGTCGAGCGGATCATGATGGCGCTCCAGGGCGTCGACCACTTCAAGGACATCGCCTACGCGCCAGGCATCTCCTACGGCGAGGCGTTCGGCCAGGCCGAGTACGAGATGAGCCGGTTCTACCTGGACGACGCCGACGTCGAGACCCAGCGCAGGCTCTTCGCCGACTACGCGGCCGAGGCCCGCAGGCTGCTCGACGCGCGCCTGCCGGTGCCCGCGCACGTGCACGTCCTCAAGTGCTCGCACACCTTCAACATCCTCGACGCGCGCGGCGCGGTCAGCACCACCGAGCGCGCGAAGGCGTTCGCCCGGATGCGCGGCCTGGCCCGCGAGGTCGCCGGGCTGTGGTCCGAGCGCCGCGCGGAGCTGGGCCACCCGCTGGGCACCGCGGAGCTGCCCGCTGCTGTGGCCGCGCCCACAGTGTTCTCCACTGTGGACGGCGCGCGCACTCTGCTGTTCGAGATCGGCACAGAAGAACTGCCCCCGCACGAGGTCACCCGCACCGCCGCGGCCGTGCGGCGCGCGCTCGCCGACAAGCTCGCCGCGACCCGGCTCGGGCACGGCGAGATCACCACCCACGCCACCCCCCGGCGCGTCGTGGCCGTCGTGGCCGCGGTCGAGCCCACCGAGCCCGACGCCGAGCGCACCGTCCGCGGCCCGCGCGCCTCGGCCGCCTTCGACGCCGAGGGCAACCCGACCAAGGCCGCCGCCGGGTTCGCCCGCGGCCAGGGCGTCGACCCGGGCGAGCTGCGCCGGTTCGATGTGGACGGTGTGGAGTACGTCGGCATCACCCGCACCGACGTCGGCCGCGGCGCGGTCGAGGTGCTCAGCGGCATCCTCGCCGAGACCGTCGCGGAACTGCGCGCGGACAAGAACATGCGGTGGAACGACCCGAAGCTGTCGTTCTCCCGGCCGGTGCGGTGGCTGCTGGCGCTGCTGGGCGACACCGAGGTCCCGGTCGCGGTGTCCACTGTGGCCGCTGGCCGCACGACCCGCGTGCACCGCACCGCGCCGGAGCCGGTCCTGACCGTCGACACGGCCGAGGGCTACCTGGACTTCCTCGCCGCGCACGGTGTCGTCGCCGACCAGTCCGAGCGCCGCGCCCGGATCGTCGCGGCGGCGGGCGAACTCGCGGCCTCGGTCGGCGGCCGTGTCGACGCCGAAGCCGAGTCGGCGCTGATCGATGAGATCACCAACCTGGTGGAGGAGCCGAACGCGATCCTCGGCGGCTTCGCCGAGCGCTACCTCGACCTGCCCGCCGAGATCCTGACCACGGTGATGCGCAAGCACCAGCGCTACCTGCCGGTCCGCGACGCGGACGGCGCGCTGCTCCCGCACTTCGTCGCCGTCGCCAACGGCTCCTGCGACCACGACACAGTGCGCGCGGGCAACGAGGCGGTGCTGCGCGCGCGGTATGAGGACGCGAGCTTCTTCTGGCGGGCCGACCTGCAGACCACGCTCGCGGACATGAAGGCGGGCATCGCCAAGCTCGCCTTCGAGGAACGCCTCGGCTCGGTCGCCGAACGCGCCGACCGCATCGGAGCCGTGGCCCTGGCTCTCGCCGCCGACGCCGACCTGTCCGAAGAGGACACCGCGACGCTGCGCCGCGCGGCCGAGTTGGCGAAGTTCGACCTCGGCTCGCAGATGGTCATCGAACTCACCAGCCTGGCCGGCACCATGGCCCGCGAGTACGCCCGCCGCGCGGGCGAGCCCGAACCGGTCGCCCAGGCCCTGTTCGACATGGAACTCCCCCGCGCGGGCGGCGACAAGCCCCCCGCCACCATCCCCGGCGCCCTGCTGGCCCTGGCCGACCGCTTCGATCTGCTGGCAGGCCTGTTCGCCGTCGGCGCGAAGCCCACGGGAAGCTCCGACCCGTTCGGCCTCCGCCGCGCGGCGGCGGGAGTCGTGTCCATCCTCCGCGCCCACCCCACCTTGCGCGCCATCACCGTCCCGAAGGGACTGTCGTCCGCCGCGGAACGCGTGCGCGCCCAAGGCATCGACGTCCCTGACACGGTCCTGGCGGACGTCGCCGAGTTCGTCACCCGACGGTACGAACAGCACCTGTTGGACGCGGGTCACCCCCACGACCAGGTCTCGGCTGTCCTGCCTTTGGCGGCAGCCCCCGCCCTGGCCGACGAAACCCTGGCTGAGTTGGCCCAGCGGGTCGGCGACCCCGACTTCGCCGCACTGGTCGCCGCTTTGCAGCGCGTCCGCCGCATCGTGCCGAAGGACACCGCATCCGGCTACGACCCGGCGGTCCTCACCGAACCCGCGGAGTCCGCACTGCACCAGGCTTTTGTGAAGGCCCAAGAAGCCGCGGGCGCCACCCTGTCGGAGTTCGTCCCAGCGGCATCAGTTCTCACCGTGCCGGTGAACACATTCTTCGACGAAATCCTGGTGATGGCCGAAGACCCGGCAATCCGAGCGGCCCGCCTAGGCCTACTCGCCGCCATCCGAGACTGGGCGGCACCGGTGGTGGACTGGCAGTCCTTGGACGTGTGAGTGCCCGTTCCGCCGGGGCAAGCCATGGGGGGTAAGCGGCCCCGGCGGAACGGGCAATGGGGTGGTGGTCGGCGGAGAGGGCAGGATTCGAACCTGCGCGGGCCGAGGCCCTTCCTGACTCGCGTTAGGAACCCGATAAGCCGCTCCGGGCACCTCTCCTGGCGTTTTCTGTTGTCCTCACTGCCTTGCTGAGAACAACTCTGCCACTCTTGGCTGACGTCTTCCTGACGTTTCCCTGACTCCACAAACTCAATCCCCGCAGGCAACTTCATCCCGAATCCCACCAGTCGCCGCGCCAGCTCAGCCGTGGTCGCACCCCTCGCGGGCAGCATTCGCAGGCTTGCCGTCGAATTTGGTGCTGACAAGCGTCAAGTCTCTGGAGACTGTTCGCGCGGGCGGTACGGCCAACGCGGGCCATGGCCTAGTCTTCGCAGTCATTGGGCAATTTCTGCGGTGGCCGTGCGAAAAATGTCCTGCTGCCCGAAGGATGTGGTCAAGCGGGACCGCTTCCTCGTGCTCCAGCCTGGGCGGGGTCAAGCTGATATTGATGCTGATAAGAATTAACCCGTCAGTGTCGTATCGGTCCGGCAGGCTTTCCGGATCAGACATCTGAAAGCCGTATTGTTGTAGTCGCGTCGTCACCTCCGTGGAGCTTGTGTTTCGTGTAGTCGAGCTTCCAGGCGCGGAGTAGTCGATTTTCGGGCGCTGCCTGTGTGAGTGCGTCCGATGCGGAAAGTGCTTTTCAGTGCATGGGAAAGTGAAATCTCGATCGCCTCGATGCTCCACGGAGTCGGAGAGTTGTTCTCCGGTAAGGAGTTCCTGGACTCGGTCCTCGGCCAGGCGGAAGCGGAGGTTGGCGTCGTGAGGGCCACAACACCCTGCTGCGGCAGCGTTTCTCCCATGTAGCCGTACGACTTGTCTTGTGTAGAGCCGAAAGGTCGGCGGGATCACGAATGCCCAAGTGATCCACCAACACTTCCGGCAGGTTCACCGGGGAGATCGCCAGACGGTACGCGGTCAGCAGCACGAAGCCGAGCGACTACTCCCGGATCTCCTGCGCCGTCTCGTTCGAGCAGGCGACCAGGCGAACCGAGCGCAGGCCCGCTTCACGGTCGGACTCGGTGAGGAACGAGGCGTCCATGCGCGGCGCGCGAACCAGTTCCGGCAACCGGCCTGGGGCGAACACGTCCCCGGCCAGGTCGGTGAAGCCTGCGTCGAGCGGGTCCTGCCGGTAGGAGTCGGCTTTGCCGACGAAGCCGCGCCGGGGACTTGCTCAGCCCTGCGGACGAACGAGATGGGCACGCACGTGCCCGGGAAGCCGTCCGCCTCGCACATGGCGCCCTCCGGGACGAGGTGATCCATGCCGTTGTGGTGGATGCCGTTGTGGTGGATGCCGTGGCCGCTCAGGTAACGCAGCAGGGTCTCGCCGGGTCGGCTTCCCTGATGAACTTCTTCTCGATCCGGTGGCCGATCGTGGCGCCCTCGCCGTCGGCGGATTTCGTCGAACAGCTCCCGCAGGCCGCCGACGGTGCGCGCAGGTTCTCCTTGAGGACCGCCATCGGGATGGGGCGCACCTTAGGCTCGTCACGCTTGCCGAGAATGCCCTTGTCGCCGCCGGTCGCCTGCTCGTCGTCAAGCGTCACCAGGAAAGGCAGGGTCTCGGACATGGGAACCTCACTTCGTCAGGTCGGGGCACCGATCTCGTAGTCGGCTGAAGCGATTGCGCGTCTCCCCGCGCGACTGGGAGCGGCTGCGGCGGCTGATCTGCCTGTGTGCCGACTGCCACCGCGCCACCCATTTCGGGCTCGCCGGGCTGCGCGGCCACGCCGACGCGGCGCTGCGTGTGGAGGCCGCGTTCGCAGTGTGGAGCAGGCGGTCGGCCAAGACTTGGGCGCTGGACCTGACGATGCTCACCGACGCGGGCGTCACCCTCACGCCGCCGCCTGATGCCGCCGATCGGGTGGACATCGCGCGGGCTCGGCTCGACTGAGCCTTCCTCGCCTGGACATGCCCGGCTCGGCAATTTCGGTGGCTATCGGTGAACACCGCGTGGGTGCGTCGAATACCCCGGTTGGCGTCCTATCCGCACCCATTCGCCCCGCCGCCGCGGGCGCTCCACACGGGTCGAACCCTTGCCTCGGGTGCCAAACTCCGTGCGCCGCAGTGACAACATCGGGGGTGCGACCGGCCAAATCGGATGCCGGGCCGCCCTCGGCGCTCGGGGTTTCAGCGGTGGCTTACTGTGATCGTCCGGCTCCGGGTTCAGCCGATGATGCGGACAACCGCGGCCGGAAGTGTGGTTTCTGTGAGTGGCCTTGTCAGGTTTCGCGGACGCCGAATGCCGATGAACGATGGCGGAAGCCGCCGGAATCACCGGCCGTCCGCCAGTGGTCTGCGACACGCGGGGCATTCGGCGAACGGGAAGTATTTGGCCTATCGGGTGACTGGCGGGTACTGTTCGTGGGGGTGGTTTCGCCACTCGCTATCCAATTCCCGATGACGCCGCGTGTTCAGTGAGGTGCCTCA
This sequence comes from Actinokineospora iranica, assembly GCF_900101685.1. Lineage (GTDB taxonomy): Bacteria > Actinomycetota > Actinomycetes > Mycobacteriales > Pseudonocardiaceae > Actinokineospora > Actinokineospora iranica. Next base: position 475,200 of record NZ_FMZZ01000002.1, on the reverse strand, counting down.
TGGCTCAGAAGACCATTGTCCAGCTTTTCGACGACCTGGATGGTTCGGCGGGCGACGACATCCGCCCGGTCGAATTCAGCCTCGACGGTGCGAACTACGAGATCGACCTGAATGAGGCCAACGCCACCAGGCTGCGCGAACAGCTTGCCGAGTTCGTCGCCGCCGCCCGGCGCACCGGTGGCCGGGTCAAGCGCAACGCCGTGGTCTCGGCCGTCAAGCCCGCAGGCGACGCCCGCAGCAAGGAGCAGACCAAGGCCATTCGCGACTGGGCGCGCCAGAACGGGCACGACATCTCCGAGCGGGGCCGCATCCCCTCTGCGGTCGTTGAGGCCTTCGAGGAGGCGCACACCGTCAAGGCCAAGTCCAACGGCGGCTCGAAGGCGAAGAAGGCCGCGTTCTCCGGCTGAGGAGACTTTTCACCGGGACGGACCGCGGCGATTCGTCGCCGCGGTCCCCGCCGCGCCCGTGCTTAACGCCGCGGCCCGGAAGGGCATGGGCTCAGAAGGTCACGCCGCCCTGGATGTCCCGGGCCTGCAGCACCTTGCCGCTGACATTGCCGGTGATCTGGTTGACGACGCCGCCGTGCTCGGCCTGCTGGTGCACCGCCACCTTTGCCCACTCCGACCGCAGTTCGGTGTGGAATGCCGGGTCGGCTTTTTCCGCGCGCGCGAGTTCGTCGGCCAGCGCGGCCACCTCGGCCGAATCCGGCGCGGCGCCCTCGGCGGCTTCCAGCGCCGCCGCGGCCTCGGCGCGCTTGGCGAACTTGGTCTTCACCAGCTCATAGACCCCGGTGATGGATTTCGCCGCGAGCGCGGCGGCGATCGAGACCAGTACTGGCTCCGGCATTTCTCGGTTCCCTTCGCCGTCGGTGACTCGTCCACGGTAGCAAGGCGGCCGAGGGGCGAACTGCTCTTTCAGGTTGACTCCCCGCCGCGATAATCACCCGGAAGGTGACCGCGGGCCACCCGCCGAACCGCCGCCAATGGCCGCGTACGGCGCACGGGTCACTCCGCGACGGTGAACGTGTCCAGTGCCGCTCGACGCACGTCCTGGTCCGGATGGGCGCGCAGTCCGGCCAGCACATCCCGCAGCGGAGCCGTCCAGCCGCCCGCCGTGCCCGCCACCTGGGCCACGGCCAAGGCGAACGCCGGGGCGTCCGCGGCCAGGGCGTGCGCGAGCGCGGGCAGGTCGTCCTGCGGGAGGCGGTGCACGACCTCGCGCAGGCGCGTTCGCAGCGCCCGGCTCGCCCGCCACCGCAGCACCGGGGTCACGGCTAACGCGTGGGCGGCAAGCAGCGGCGCGGGATCTGCCCGCTCTACCGGCGCCGCGGCAAGCGCCAGGGTGACGGCCGCATCCCGATAGTCCTCGACGTCGGTAAGCAGGTCGGACAGCGCTACCGCGAGCGGCCTTCCCGGCCCCGCGACAGCGGCGTCCGCGACCACCCGGACCAATTCCAGCAGCCGCTGCCGGGCGGGCAGGTCGCGATCCGGGCCGCCGGTCTCCCCGGCGGCCAGCAGGCCCCGGGCGGCGGCCAGGAGTGGAGCCGGGTCGTCGGTCGTGCCCGCGTGCGCCGCCAACGCCCACACCGCCTGCCGCCAGGTCGCGGTCATCGCCAGGTCGGTGACCAGGTCGACCAGGACGCCGGGCCCGCCGGTGTCCCAGCGGCTCCACACGGGCAGCACCGACAGGCCGCGCAGCGCCGTGTCCGGGTCGGTCGACGCGGCCACCGCGCGCACCAGCTCGGCGTAGCGGGCGCGGTGCCGCTCGGGCACGGCGTCCCGCGCGGTCTCCACCACCGCCGTCGCGACCGCGCGCTCGTCGGTCGTCGCCTCGGCCAGGATCTCCCAGGCGACCGGCTCGTCGAGCAGCAGACGGCACGCCGAGACCACCGCGCGGCGCACGTCGCGGTGCTGCGACGGCGCCCGGAACACCCCGGCGGCGACGGCGGCGGCGCCCGGCACCCGGTGCTCGACCGCCAGCCGCACGGCCTCCTTGCGCGAGGTCACCTTCTGGCTGGTCAGCAGCGGCTCCAGCATCCTGCCCAGCGGCTCCGGCATGACGAACCGCGCGCACCGGCCCACCGCGTACACCGCCACCCGCGCCCGGTCGGTGTTCGCCCACGCGATCAGGTCGGGCAGGACGTCGGCGGGCTCGTCGGTCCAGGCCAGGGCCGCCATCGCCGACTCGGCGATCGAGACTTCCTCGGCTCTGACCAGTTGGCGCAGCGCGGCCGCGGACCCAGGCACTCCACGCAGCGTCCTGGTCGCCGCCACCCGTTCGTGCAGAGGCACCGACTTGTTTCGCGCGAAATCGGCCAAGAGCCGGACGTATCGCGCGTTCTGCCGAGGCAGCCAGGCGTGGAAGCAGCCGTGGAAGAACGGGATGTGGCGCACACCGCGCCGTAGGAAACGGCCGTGCAGGGGGCCGGAGAACACGTTGTCCAGCAGGTCGGTCCGATGCCGCGCGATCACCTTGCGGACCGCGTGGAAGGTGATGGTGGACGGGTCGGCGCGCAGCACCTGTTCGACCCGCTCACCGCGGGTAGCGGGCGCCGCGAGCCATAGCCCGATCGCCTGACCCACGGTCCGGTCGTCCTTGGCTCGGCGGGCGCGGTCCACGAAGGCCTGTAGCTCGGGCATGTCCCACGCCCGCTTACCCAGGCCCGCGGCAAGCGAGAGCGCGACGACGAACCGGCCCTGCCGCGCCTCGGCGTCGATCCGCGGCCGCAGCGCGGCGAACACCTCGTGCTCGGCGCCGCGCGGCAGCGCGTGGTTCAACCTGTGCAGATCCAGCCAGGCAGCCGTCTCACCCAGCCGCTCCAGGGCCGCCACACCGCCGTCGACCAGGGCTTGCCGCCGACTCACCGCGCCCTCCCGGATGAGCCGGGTGGACAGCGTGCGGATCGCGTGGTCGCTGAGCCAGGACCGGTCACGCGCCTCGGTCGCGTCGGTGACCAGCCCGATGACCACGGGGACGTCGGCGTCGCGGATCAGCCACGGTGGCGCCTCGGCGAGCGCCGTCAACGCGGCGGCCCGCACCGGCTCCTGCTCGTTGCGCAGCCTGGTCAGCGACGCCAGGAACGTGCCGAACGAATCCGGGTCGCGGGTTCCGGCCGCCGCCGCGATGGCCAGCGGGTAGGCCTCGGCGCGTTCGTCCGCTGTGGACCGGCGGGTCGCCTCGGCCAGCACCGGCGCTGCCTTCGCCCACGCGGTGCGCGCGGCCACCGCGAGCCGCGCCTTCGGGTCGTCGGCGACACCGCGCAGCGCCAGCAGCCGCTCCGCTTCGGCGGCGCGGGCCGCGCGCGGCAACTCGTCCAACACGGAAAACGGCACGTTGGCGCTGACCAGGTCGCGTTCGCCGAGCACGCCCGCGTAGACCGCCGCGCGGCGCGCGGGCGGCAGGACGCGCAGGAACCCGGGCACCTGGTCGCCGCGCAGCACCCGGCCCAGCGCGGCGAGGTCGGCGTCGGCGCAGCCGAGCAGCGCCCGCCACAGCGCCCGGCCGGTCGGCAGCGGCCCCACCCGGCGGGGGTCGAGCAGCACCCGCAGCAGCCGCGCCGCGTCGTGCCGGGCGAGGACGCCCGCCACCGCGGACGGCATCCCCAGGCCCTCGGTGCGCTCCAACACCGCGAGCACCCGGTCCGGCGCCGCCGCGGCGACGGCGCCCAAGACCTGCCCGAGCCGGAACCCCATCTCCGGCCACCGCGCTCGGGGCGTGCTGTCCAACTCGGCTTCGATGTGATCGAGGACGACTACCGGGTGCCGGTGAGCGAGCGCGCCCCAGCTTCCGACGGCATAAGAGAGTTCCGGTAGCGCTGCCGCCACGACCGGCCCCGAGCAGGCGGGCAGCACCGCCACGGCCTCGGCGTCGCCGAACCGCGCCCGGACCCGGGGCAGCAGCGGATCGGCCAACTCGGTGCGCCGGAGCCCGCGGACCGCGCCATAGAGCTTCCGCCGCACAGCCGCGGGGAACGTGTCCACCTGGGCGGCCACCGCCGGGACACCCAGCCGGACAGCCGCGCCCACGGCGTGCCCCCGCAGCGCGGTCTCCGGACCGGCCAGACACCGCTCCACATGCCCCACATCACCGGCGACCACCGCGATGCGCAGTCCCACGGTTCGGGCGAAGGAGTCGCCCGCGTGCAGCCCGTCAAGGAGAACACGCAGGTCATCGGCGTCGAGATCGCACGCGGTCGCGGCCAGCGTCCGCTGGCGGGCCGGGTGGGGAAGCTGGTCGAGGTCGCGAAGCAGCCGTCGCGCGGAGAGGGGCACGGCTGCATTCTGTCGGCCCGAGCCCGATCCGACGCAACCATTTCCGGGAAGCCGGTGTTCCTCTAACCACACCCACGAAGGAGCGCCCCATGCCCGACCTGCCCGACCTGCCCGACCTGGACTGGCCCACCGTGACCGCCGAAGTGGACGCGGCGGGCTTCGCCCTGACCCCACCGCTGCTGACTCCCGACCACTGCGCCGAGCTGGCAGGGCTGTTCGACCACGACGAGGTGTTCCGCGGCACCGTCGTCATGGCTCGCCACGCCTTCGGCGAAGGCGCCTACAAGTACTTCGCCGACCCCCTGGTGCCCCTGGTCGCGAAGCTGCGCACCACCCTGTACCCACCCCTGGCCACCCTCGCGAACCACTGGGCCACCCGACTGTCCGAACGCGCCTACCCGCCCGACCTGGACACCCTCCTCGCCGAATGCGCCGCCCTGGGCCAACACAAACCCACGCCCCTGCTCCTGCGCTACGACTCCGGCGGCTACAACTGCCTGCACCAAGACGTCTACGGCGACCTGACATTCCCCTTACAGGTGGCGATCATGCTCAGCACCCCTGAGCAAGACTTCACCGGCGGCGAAAGCGTGTTCGTGGAGAACCGGCCCCGGCAGCAATCCCGAGCCGTGGTGGCGCGCCCCGGCTTAGGCCAAGCGGTCGTGTTCCCGGTCCGCCACCGCCCGGTCCCTGGCGCGCGGGGGTTCCGGAGGGTCGCCATGCGCCACGGCGTGAGCAAGGTCCACACAGGACGGAGGTGTGTGCTCGGAATCATCTTCCACAACGCGCGGTGACTCAGACCCGGGAAGCAGGCGAGGGTGGTGCAGCGGGGAGGTAGCCGCTGGCGTGGTGTCGGGCGCTGGTGAACATCTAGCCACGGGCCTGGAGGAGCAGCCTGGGTTCGGGTCGCTTGTGGTCTGGACGCCTTGGTTCGGGGTGGCCGCTGGGTCTCCGCGCGGTTCGGGTGTCGGTGGTGGCGCGGGTAAGCGGAGCTTCGTGCTCTCGGTCATGTCCGCTCGGGTTACAGGCCGGACTCGCGCAGGGTGATGTTCAGTCGTCCGCCGATGTTTCCGGTGCCGGGCAGGATCTTGGGCACGCCGTGGTACGCCAGTCGGGACTCTCCGCCGAAGACCACGAGGTCGCCGGAGCGGAGTTCGACGTCGGTCCACGGACGGCCACGGGTCTCGGTGTTGCCGAAGCGGAACACACCCGTGTCGCCGAGGCTCAGGGAGACCACCGGGGCGAGGCTGCGTTCGTCCTTGTCCTGGTGCATCCCCATTTTCGCGGCGGTGTCGTAGAAGTTCACCAACGCCACGTCCGGCGTGTAATCGCCTGCCGTGCCGTAGGCCGCCGCGACCGCCCGCCGCCCCAGATCGCGCAGCCACTCCGGAAACGGCAGCACCGGCGACCCATCGTCAAGCGTGCGGGAGTAGCGGTACGGCCGCCAGTGCCACCCCAGGCACACCGTCCGCACGGACATCACGCCACCGTTGGGCATCCGGGTGTGCCGCGACCCTGGCGCCCATTCCCGACACGCCGCCACCAGCGTCCGCTGCGTGTCCGCGTCCACCCAGTCCGGCACCTGCACCGCCCCCGGTCCCAATTCGACTCGTCGTCGGGGAATCAACTCCAGCACCGGCGCACCTCGCATCCAGAACGTCCACTCGGCACCACTGTTCCACGACGCGCGCCTTGGTCGCATCACCTCTGTTCGCGATGACAGCGGGGGCGGGCGAGAGCCTGCGGGTTCTCACACCACCGCCCTGCCGTGGGAGCCGAATCGGCGTCCTTCGGTCGTGCGGAGGTCGGCGGCCACTTTGACGCGCCGCAGCCAGCGGTCGGTGCCGTCGTAGCGGGGTTGGAAGGGGCGGCGGCCGTGCACGGCGCGTTTGTTGTCGATGACCAATATCTGTCCTGGCCGCACAGTGACCTCACGCAGGGATCGGTCGACGGTATCGATCAGCGTGTCGAGGGCGGTCTCGGCTCGGGGGTCTTGCAGTGGCCGCCGCATGAAGGGCGGGTCGAGGCATAGGAAGGGCGCTGTGGGGTCGCCGGTGAGGATGGCGAGTTCCCGTGGTCGGTAGGTCTCCGCGACGATGCGGTGAAAGGTCTCGGCGCTGGGGCTGTGGGCGCTGTCTCCGGTGCTGTCGAGGGTCGGTGAGTGGGACCCGTCAGGGACGATGGTGAACCGTTCCTCGGACAGGGTCCGCCGAATGTCGGGGGCGAGGTCCAGGTCGGTGACGGGGACGAAGGTGGTGCTGACGTCGTCTGGGTTGCGCAGGCCGACCAGCACCACCCAGTCGGGGCGGTGGGGGTGGAAGGCGTCCTCGGTGTGCCAGTGCAGCGTCGTCGTGGAGCTTGAGGCCAGTTTTTCCTGCTCGTGGTCGGGCATGGGGAAGACATCGCGGATCAACTCGCCCGCGCGCTGCGTGAGGAAGGAGATGGGACTGCCCAGCAGCGAGCCGACCAGCAGCAGCATGGCGGTGGCGCAACGCAGTTCGGGCGAGTCCGGGGGCTGGTGTCGTCGGTGGGGGTCGGTCCGAGCAGGTCCTGGTCGATGGGAAGACCGGACAGGATGAGCCCGCCGTAGGGCCTGCCGGTCAACCGGAAGCCGGTCAGCGCGGCGCGGACCCGGGTGGGCAGTTCGTGGGCGCGGACCGCGATGGCTTCCAGCCGCTGGTCGAGAGTGTGGGAAGGACCGGCGTCCGCCAGTCCTTCCGCGACATCGCGCAGCGCCCCGCCCTCCTGCGCGGTCAGGTCCAAGCGCGGCATGGGGTTGTCGTGGCGTGCTGTCGGCTGCGCGGTGTCCGTCAGCGCTGCTTCCTTTCTCCCGGCAGGGCGCGGTGACCGATCAGCGGGCACGGCCGCGGGCGGTGACTGTCTCGGCGGTCCGCTCTTCCTGGCGCTCGAATGGGGGGTGGTTCAGGCCGCTGCCGGATCGGCGGGATGCCTCGACCTGGGCCAAGAGCTGTCTGGCCTTGGCTTCCGCGGTCGCCAGGGCGTCGTCTCCGACGATCCAACGGGGTGGCGGGTCGGCGGCGTCCGCGAGCGTGACCAGGGACGCGGCGAGTTTGGCCGGATCGCCGGGCTGGGCGCCGCTCTTGCCTTGCCAGGCCGGAAGCAGGGCCGCGGGGCGCTGGGCGTAGTCGTCGGTCGAGGGGCGCGGCCAGGTCTTGGAGGGTTCGGCCAGAAACTCGGTGCGGAAAAGCCCGGGGTTGACGACGGTGGTGCGGATGCCGAACGGCTCGACGTCGTGGCGCAGCGATTCCATCCAGCCCTCGACGCCGAACTTGGCGGTGGCGTAGGCGGCGCAGAACTCCAGGCCCGCCAAGCCATCGATCGAGGAGATCGTGATGATGTGCCCACCGCGTTGCCCACGCATCAACGGCAGCCCGGCGCGGGTGAAGTTCATCGGCTCGAACAAGGTGGTCTCGATCTGTGCCCGCATGTGCTCGGGCGGGATCTCCTCGAAGTAGCCCGGGTAGGAGTTGCCCGCGTTGTTGACCAGGACGTCGACTCGGCCGAACCGCCGCACGGCCGCGGCGACGGCGGCGTCCGCGTCGCTGGGGCTGGTCACGTCCAGCCGCGTCGCCAGCAGGTCGTCGTGCGCGCCGAGCGCCTGCTCGACGCGGTCGGGACGGCGACCGGTCGCCACCACCCGGTGGCCCGCGGCCATGGCCGCGCGGACGATGTCGGCGCCCAGGCCGCGCCCGGCGCCGGTGACGAGCGTGCGACTGGGGCGTCAGTCATGCCGGACCTGGCGACCAGGACTCCTTGATCAGGAGCCACGAAGAAGGCAGCGGGGGCCATCCCTGCGAGCGGTCCGATCTTGGTGTTGATCGACTCGGTCGGCGTGTCGGACAGGCCGTCGAGACTGGCGGGTCGGGGAGATCCTGATGTGATCGGCGGGCCCGGTGCCGCCGCCCGCCTGGGGGCGGCGGCACCGGGTGGCGGCGGGGGAGGGCACGTGGGGGCGGCCCTGGCGGGTGGGTGAGTGGGGCGAGTGGGTGGGGTGTCACGTCGTTGGGTTGCAGTGGTGGCAGGGTCGGTAGCCCGCGGCGAGGGCTTCGGGGAGGGTGCGGAAGCCGTGGCGGTGGGGCGGGGTGATTCTGCGGGCGTCGGGGCAGGTGGGGTAGCAGACGATGTGGGTGGTGTCGCTGCCGAGGTAGAAGACCTTGGCTTTGGCCAGGGCCAGTGTCTCGTCCACATTGGAGCCCTCGGCGCGGAGCAGGTGTTCCTTGACCTCGCTGCCGAAGATGTACTGGCCGAGTTGGCCGTCGGAGCGGATGACCCGGTGGCAGGGGATCAGGACCGGCACGGGATTGTTGCCCAGGGCGGTGCCCACCGCGCGGACGGCGCGCGGTCTGCCGATTTCCCGGGCGACCCAGGCGTAGGGGCGGGTTTGGCCGGGGGGGATGCGGCGGGTGGCGGCGAGCACTTCGCGTTCGAACGGGGTCAGGTGGCGGAGGTCGACCGGGACGTTCTTGGCGGTGGCGGGGCGTTGCAGCGCGGGCGCCAGGCCTGTGGGTGGGCGTTCGGCGCGGCGCAGGGGGCGCTGGAACGAGTGGTGGTAGATCTCCATGAATGTCTTGTCGTCGTGGTGGACGGACTCCGCTGTGCGGATGTAGCTCACGCCCGCGTCGGTGAAGGCCACGTAGAGTTTCCCGATTCTGCTGGAGACGATGGTCCAGTCGGCGAACACCTTCGCGGCCGTGCTGTACGGCGGGGTGGCGAGCAGCTTGGACAGTTCCTCGACGATTCGGTCTTCCGCGCTCATCGCGGCACCTTCCTTGCCTCGGTCGCCGCGTGGGCGGCGTAGTCCTCGCGCAGCCGGGTGAGGCCGCGGGAGATGTGTGATTTGACGGTCCCTTCGGGGAGCCGCATGACGGCGGCGATCTCGGCCACCGGCAGCCCGACGACGTGCCGCAGCACCACCGCCACCCGTTGTCTGTCCGGCAGACCCGACACCAGTTCGCCCAGCTCGCGGCGGGTCTCGCCGTTTTCGACCATGTCCTCGACGCTGGGTCCGGCCATCGCCCGTTCCGGCAGGGTCGCGAATGGGGTCTGCTGGGGTCGTCTGCTCGCGGAGCGGGCGGTGTTGCGCCAGGTGTTGAGCAGGATGGTCAGCAGCCACGCCCGCGGCCGCAGTGCCAGGATGCGGGACCGGTCGTACCCGCGCAGGGCCCCGTAGGCGCGCAGGAAGCACTCGGCGGTGAGGTCTTCCGCGTCCCCGCCACCGCCGATCCGCAGCGCCACCGAGTACACGATTCGCTCGTAGTCGCGGACCAGTTCGGCGAACCCCGTGTCGAGGTCGTCGGTGAGGGCGGTGAGCAGGGCGTCGTCAGGCATGTCCAGTAGAACACCGCCCGCGGGGATCGGTTGCGGTCACCTTCGCTGGGGGCGGCGGGCCACCGCGATGTCGCGGACGATGGCCTGGTCGACCCGGTGCGCGAAGTCGCGGTACGGGCCGTCGTCGAGGGGTTCGAGGCCCGCGTCGGCGAGCGCGGCGAGCAGGTCGGCGCGGGTGGCGACGTTGGTGTTCCAGGACAGGCCCAGCGCGCCGCCGGGCCGCAGCAGGGTCGCCCAGCCGGGGGCGGCGGCGCGGATGAGCTCCAGCGGGCTGCGGCGCAGGTCCGCGGCCCGGCTGCCGTGCTGGACGCCGTAGGGGGCGTCGGCGACGACGACGTCGAAGCTGTCCCGGCGGTGGAAGTCCCCCGCGCGGGTGGTGTCGGCGTTGACGTAGCCCAGGGTGAGCGCGTCGCCCGCCTTGTAGCTCTCCTTGTTGACCCCCAGGGAGACCCGCAGCTCGCGGCCGATGAGCTTGCCGTCGCGGCGGACGCGGCCGGTCTCGGCGTGGTGCTTGACCCGCTTGCGCTTGAGCCACGTCCGGATGAACGCGCCGTAGGCCTCGAAGTCCTTGCCGTCGATGTCGATGCCCTCGGCGTCGTAGCCGTACATCAGCGCCTGGTTGAGCGTGGTGCCCCGGCCGCAGAGCGGGTCGAGCACGCGCAGGCGCCGGTCCAGCATCTGCTGCCCGAACGCCGAGGACGCCAGGGTCACGTTCAACAGCAGCTTGGTGAAGTGCTCGTTGGTCTTGCCCGCGTACTTCTGGATGGTCAGCAGGTCGTCGTCGAAGCGGTCGAGGGGGCGCAGCTCGATCGGGGCGAGCAGGTCGCCGTGGACCTCGAACAGCGCGTAGGCCGAGGACAGGTTGGCCAGGTAGTCCGCGTCCCGCTTGTCGAAGGACTCCGCGTCGAAGGTGACGTACGGGACGCCGCCGATCCGGGTCTGGTCGATTCCGCTGATCCTGCCGTCGAGGACGGCCCGGTCGAAGACGGCCAGCTCGGCCGTCGTCAGGGCCACCGCCGACTCGGCGTAGACGCGGTTCATCGCGGGCCGCACGAGCAGCGCGTAAGTGGGCATGTCTCCCGCCTGGTCAGGATCGTCCGTGGTCAGGGCATTTTACGACGCCGGTCCGACAACCCGATCTGCCGACAACAAAACTAACCCTTGACAAGAAAAGTTGTCGGTGTGAGGCTGTTCCCATGTTCGATGTGGCAGTGATCGACGACCCGGCCGCGGCCGAGGTCACGCTCGACCCGGTGCGCGCCAGGCTGCTGGCCGCGCTGGCGGAGCCCGGCTCGGCCAGCTCGCTGGCCGCGGTGGTCGGGCTGCCGCGGCAGAAGGTGAACTACCACCTGCGGGCGCTTGAGCGGCACGGCCTCGTGGAACTGGTCGAGGAGCGGCGCAAGGGCAACTGCACCGAGCGGGTGTTGCGCGCGACCGCCGCCTCTTACGTCATCTCCCCGAACGCGCTGTCCGCGGTCGCCCCCGACCCGGCCAAGTCGCCCGACCAGCTCTCCGCCCGGTGGCTGCTCGCCCTGGCCGCCCGGCTGGTGCGCGAACTCGGCGAGCTCATCGCCGGGGCCACCGCGGCCAAGCAGCGGCTGGCCACCTACGCCAGCGACACCGAACTCCGCTTCGCCACCGCCGCCGACCGCGCCGCCTTCGCGGGCGAGTTGCAGGAGGCGGTGGCCGAACTGGCCCGCAAGTACCACGCCGAGAACGCGCCGAACGGGCGCGACCACCGGGTGATCGTCGCGTTGCACCCGAGTCTCAAGACCGCACAGAACACCAAGGAGTCCTAGTCATGTCCAAGCCCTTCGAGATCCGCCGCGAGGTCGTCCTGGAGGCCACTCCGGAGCAGGTTTTCGCCGCCATCACCGAGAACACCTCGGCGTGGCTGTTCCCGACACCGACGCCGCCCGCGGACGGCGCCCCGGACGATGAGGGAAACCGGGTCACCGTCTGGGACCCGCCGCACCGGGTGTCGTTCCGCACCGACGGCGAAGACGGCTGGTTCAACGCCCTGGAGCACGTCATCGAGGCGCGCGACGGCGGCACCTGCGTGGCCCGGTACGTCCACAGTGGAATCTTCACCGACGACTGGGACACCCAGTACGACGGCGCGGGCAAGCACACGGACTTCTACCTGCACTCCCTTGGCCAGTACGTCAAGCACTTCCCGGGCAGGAAGGCCGCCTACATCGGCGCGGACGGCCCGGAGAGCTCGACCCAGCCTGGCTCCGTCGACGTCCTGCGCCGCGCGCTCGGCATCACCGAGACGAGCGAGACCGGCGACCGTGTCCGCGTCGCGGTGCCCGGTCTGGCGCCGGTCGACGGCGAGATCGACTACCTGGAGGGCCAGTTCGTCGGCATCCGCTCCGGCGACGCGCTCTACCGGTTCTACTGCCGCGAGCCCTGGGGCGCGCCGGTGTCGCTTGGGCACCACCTGTTCGCGGCCGACGCGGACGAGGAAACCGAGGGCAAGGCGTGGCAGGCCTGGCTCGACGGCGTTTTCGCCTGACCACACAAGGAAATTGAGGGGAATCAGCATCATGAGCGTCATGAACTCCGCCAAGTCCGTCGACCTGGAGCGGCTGAGCGGGCCGACCGTGTCCGTCGTCCGGATCGTCGTCGCCTTTCTGTTCATCTGCCACGGTTTGCAGGGCTTCGGCTTCTTCGGCGGCATCGATACCCAGGGCGGCAGCGTCTCCTTCGGCGAGTGGCCCGGCTGGTGGGGCAGCGTCATCGAGGTCGGCGGGGGCGCGTTGGTCCTCTTGGGACTGTTGACCCGGCCCGCGGCCCTGCTCTGCTCGGGCGCCATGGCCTACGCGTACTTCACCGTGCACCAGCCGATGGGGCTGCTGCCGCTGCAGAACATGGGTGAGCAGGCCGCGCTGTTCGCCTGGATCTTCCTGCTGATCGCGGTTCTGGGCCCCGGCCCGTACTCGCTCTCGGCTCTGCTGCGCCGGGGCGACTGACCGGCGACTGACCCGCGTCAAAGGCCGCCCGCACCAGTGCGGGCGGCCTTTGGCGTTTGAGAGGATTCAGCGGTGACCACCACTTGGGACGGCGACGACTACCAGCGCCGCTTCGACGATCTCGCCGCCTCCGGAAAGAACGTGCACGGCGAGGCCGCGTTCGTGCGCGCCTACGCGCCGAAATCCGTGCTCGACGCGGGATGCGGAACCGGGCGGGTGGGCATCGAGCTGGCCCGCCACGGCATCGAGGTGATCGGGGTGGACCTGGACGAGTCCATGCTGGCCACCGCGGGCAGGCTCGCGCCGGGGATCACCTGGGTGCGGTCGGATCTGGCCGCCCTCGACCTCGGGCGGGTGTTCGACGTGGTGGTGATGGCGGGCAACGTCCCGCTGTTCACCCCGCCCGGCACCCAGGCCGCGCTGGTCGCCGGGGTGGGCAGGCACGTGGCGCCCGGCGGCGTGCTGATCGCCGGTTTCCGCCTCGACCGCGGCTACACCCTCGCCGACTACGACGCCCACGCCGCGGCGGCGGGCCTGGCGCCGGTCGAGCGGTTCGCCACCTGGGACCGCGCCCCGTTCACCGGGGGCGACTACGCGGTCTCGGTCCACCGCGCTTCCTTGCCCGCCCCTGCCGGACCGGGTATACAGGGTTAACCTACTTTCGGTAGGCACAGCCGCGGAGGGTGCTCATGGGTTCGGCCGGAGTCGTGTCGCGCGAGGCCCTGCCCGACGGGCCGCGGCTGCCGCGGGTGGTGCAGACCGTGCTGTTCATGCGGTCCCGGCACAAGGTCGTCCCGAGGTGGCTGCGGCGCTACGGCGACCCGTTCACCGTTCGGCTGGCCGCGGGCCGCACGCTGGTGCTGCTGTCCAAACCGGAGGACATCCGCGAGGTGTTCGCAGGCCCGGCCTCGGTTTTCCACGCGGGCCGGGGAAACGCGGTCCTGGCGCCGGTCATGGGCGAGCACTCGGTGCTCATCCTCGACGGGGACGAGCACCTGCGGTCCCGCAAGCGCCTGATGCCCGCGTTCAACGGCGCCGCGCTGCGCGGGTACGCCGGGATGATGGACGAACTGGCCGTCGACGCCGCCGAGAAATGGCCGACGGGCACGCCGTTCGCGGTGCGCGGCCCGATGAACGCGCTCACCCTGGAGATCATCCTGCGGGTCGTGTTCGGCATGGCCGACGGCGAGCGGCTGGCGAAGCTGCGCCCGCTCATCGCCAAGGTCACCGATATCGGCGTGGTGTCGGTTCTGGGCTGGAGTTACCCGAGGCTGAACCGCTTCTGGCCGTGGAAGCGCGACCTGGAGAACCTTCTGGCGGCGGACGAACTGCTCTACGCCGAGATCCGCGACCGCCGCGCCCACCCGGATCTGGCCGAGCGCAACGATGTCCTCTCCCGCCTGCTGACCGCCGACCCGGACGCCTCCGACGTCGAGTTGCGCGACCACATGATGACGCTGCTGCTCGCCGGACACGAGACCACGGCAACCGCGTTGGCCTGGTCGTTTCACGAACTGGCCCGCCACCCCGAGATCCTGCGCAAGGCACAGGAAGCCGCCGACACCGGCGACGACGATTACCTGCAAGCCGTTGCCAAAGAGGCGATGCGGCTGCGCCCGGTCATCTACGGCGTCGCCCGCAAGCTCACCGAGCCGACGGTCATCGCGGGCCGCCTCCTGCCCAAGGGCATCGTCGTGACCCCCAGCATCGGCCTGGTCCACCAGGACGCCGACCACCACCCTGCTCCCGGTGAGTTCCGCCCGGAGCGCTTCGTCGGCGCCCAACCGGAAGCGGGCACCTGGATTCCCTTCGGCGGCGGTGTCCGCCGCTGCCTCGGCGCGGGTTTCTCCTTGCAGGAGGCCGCGGCCGTGCTCAAGGCGGTCCTGGTCCGCTACGACCTGGAGCCGGTGGGGCCGCCAGAGCCGGAGAAGACCCGCAACATCACGCTGATCCCGGCTCACGGCGCGCGGATCATCGCCCGGCCACGGACTCTGGCTTAGTTTAAGCGGCGGCAGGCCATGGCTCCTGATCCTGGGCGCGCAGAGCCGCCCTTCCCCGTTCACTTTTCGGTCCAGAGGGTGAGTATTTCTTTATACGATTGTCTAGCGGCTTAGGGCTGCCGAGGTGATTCCGTGGACGATGGTCCGCAGCGCCTTCGCGAGGTCGTTGCCGCTGGGGGCGTTCTCCGGATCGATGAGCCACTGGGCCATCACGCCGGTCAGCAGGGCCTGGTAGAACGACCCCACCGCCCGGACCGTCGACTCGTCGGCCTGGTCGCAGAGGAACGTCTTCGCCAGGCCGCGGCGGATCTCGTCGAGTCCGCCCGCGAGGGTCTCGCGGACCTCGGGGGCGTGCTGGATCTGCGCGAAGATCTCGAAGTTGGCCGCGCACAGTCCGCCGCGGTCGGCGAGCAGTCGCACCACCCGGCACCACACCGCCTCGAAGTGCTCCAGGGACTCCATGCCCCGGCCGCCGCCCGTCCCGGCGGCCATGGCGGCGTCGAGCGCCTGGCTCCACTCGGTGTTCGCCTGGAGCAGCGCCTGGTTGAGCAGTGCCTCCTTCGAGCCGAAGTGATAGCCGATCGACGCCAGGTTGGTGCTGGAGGCGGCCACGATGTCGCGCGCGGTGGTGCGCGCGTAGCCTTTCTCGATCAGGCAGCGTTTGGCGCCGACCAACAAATCCTCGCGATGTCCCATTGGGTTAACTTACCGCAGGGCTAATACGGGTGTGTAACACTTATCGAACCCCATTCGGCGTCGGATTTCCGCGAGCCCGGCAAGGGTGGGGAATCTGGCGAGAATAACGCCGCTGGCGTCGATCATCGCGGGTTGCCGCCAGCCCGCTCGCCGGTCGCCGCATGATCAAAGTGTACGTCCGTCCTGGACGCTTGTCCGTGCGTCGGCGTGACTCGAACGGGTGGTTGCGACGGAGGGTCACGAATAGCGCTGTTTGAGTGATGATCATCTCGCTAGGGTTCGGAGAGTGAAGGCGACGCTGAGCGAGGGGGCCATGGACACACCCGGCGGAAACGACAGACGCTCGCCCGCGAAGGCGGTCAGCACGGGCCGACTGAGCGGGAATCCGGTGCTCTACCTGATGATCTGCGGCGCGGGCCCCGCGGCGCACGCCCAGCGCATGGTCACCCTCGCCCAGGCCGACGGCTGGAATGTCCACTGTGTCGCCACGCCATCGGCCGCCGAGTACTTCCTCGACGTCGACGTCCTCGCCGCGCTTACCGGCCACCCGGTCCGCACCGGCTACCAGCGCGCGGGACAGCCCGCCCTGCCCAAGGCGGACGCCGTGGTGGTGGCCCCGGCGACATACAACACCGTCAACAAATGGGCTTCCGGCGTCGCCGACACCTACGTCCTCACCCAACTCGCCGAGCTGACCGGGCTCAAGGTGCCGATCGCCGTGCTGCCGTTCGTCAACACGGCGATGGCGGGAAACCGGGTTTTCCTGCGCAGCGTGGACGAACTGCGCCGCTCGGGGGTCACGGTCCTGCTCGGCGAAGGCGGCTTCCAGCCGCACCCGCCCCGCGAAGGCGACCGGGTGGTGGACCGCTACCCCTGGACCGCGACGCTGAACGCGGTCCGCGCCCGGCTCACCGCCAAGCGCGCCCTGCACGTCGGTTGACCGATAGGCTTTCCGTCCATGGCCACCGACTTCTACCAGGTCGTCACGACCACCGACTCCGCGGCCGACGCCGATGCGCTCGCATCGGCCATTGTGGACAGTCGGCTCGGCGCGTGCGCGCACATCGTCGGCCCGATCACCAGCGTCTACCGGTGGGACGGAAAGGTTGTCAGGGACCAAGAGTGGCGCTTGGTGGTGAAGACGGCCGCCGACCGGCTCGACGCGCTGATCGCGCACATCAAGGCCAACCACAGCTACGACGTGCCGATGGTCATCGCCACCGAGATCGTCGCGGGCAGCGACGATTACCTTTCCTGGGTCAGGGAAGAAACGCGTCCCTAGCCGCGGGCGTAGGTCTGGATCTCGGTCGCCTTCAGCACTGCCCACAGCTGGGTTCCCGGCGCCAGCCGCAACTCGGCGACGACCGCCGGGGTCACGTCGGCGAGCACCGACGGGCTGCCCGCCAGGTGCACGCGGACGGTGTGGGCGTGCTGTTCGAGACCGGCGACGGTGACCGGCCAGGTGTTGCGGGGGCTGCCTGCGGGGCGCCGCGGATAGAGGCCCACCGCCGACGGCGGGAACGCCACGTGCACCGGGCCTGCGGCGGGCTCGGCGACGATCAGGGCGCCGCCGCCGTCGAGGGCGACCGTGGTCCCGTCAGCCGTGCCCTTATGCAGATTCAGGCCGACCAGGTGCGCGATGTAGTCGGTGCGCGGGCGCCGGGCGACCTCGGTGGGCGGCCCTTCCTGCACCACCCGCCCGGCCTCGATGATGACCAGCCGGTCCGCGAGGACCATGGCGTCGAGCGGATCGTGCGTGACCAGCAGGGTGCGGCCGGGGTAATCCCGCAGATGGCGGCCTAGTTCGGCGCGAATGTGCAGGCGGGTGCTGGCGTCGAGGGCGGCCAGGGGCTCGTCGAGCAGCAGCAGGTCGGGTTGGGTGACGAGGGCCCGGGCCAGGGCGACTCGCTGCGCCTGCCCGCCGGACAGCGTGCGCGGGCGGGCGCCCGCGTGCTCGGCCAAGCCGACGGTGGCGAGCCAGGCGCGGGCTTGCGTTCGCGCCCGCGCCCGGGGCACGCCGCGCGCTCTCGGGCCGAACGCGACGTTTTCCAGGGCTGAGAGGTGGTTGAAAAGCAGGTAATCCTGGAAGACGACTCCCACCGCTCGCCGTTCGGCGGGAACGAATACCTTGGGTGGCCGGTCCCAGACGTGGTCGCCGACGCGGACGTGTCCGGCGGACAAGTGATCGAGTCCGGCGAGCGCGCGCACCGCGGTTGTTTTTCCCGCGCCATTGGGCCCCAGCAGTGCGACTACCTCCCCTGGGCGCACGGTGAGGCGGATGTCGAGGGCGAAGGCGTCGCGGGTGATGCGCAGATCGGCGTCGAGGGTCATCGCGGCCCGCTTATCCAGCGGTCGCGTAGGCAGGCCAGCACGGCGATGGAGACGGCCAAGAGGGCGACGCTGAGCACCACTGCCGCGTCGGGGTCGGTTTCCAGGGCCAGGTAGACGGCCAGCGGCATGGTGGTGGTCTCGCCCGGGAAGTTGCCCGCGAAGGTGATGGTCGCGCCGAACTCGCCGAGGGCGCGGGCCCAGCAGAGGACTGTTCCGGCGATGATTCCGGGGGCTATCGCGGGGAGGGTCACCCGCCGGAAGGTGAGCAGTTTGGAGGCGCCCAGGGTGGCGGCGGCTTCTTCATAGCGGGAGTCGGCGGCGCGGAGTGCGCCTTCTACCGAGATAACCAGGAATGGCATCGCGACGAATGCTTCCGCGAGGACCACGCCTGCGGTGGTGAACGGCAGGGATATTCCGAACCAGGAATCCAGGTAATGGCCGACGGGGCCTCGGCGGCCCAGGACGAGCAGCAGTGCGACTCCGCCCACTACTGGGGGGAGGACTAGGGGGACGGTCACCAGTGCCCGCAGGAAGCCTCGGCCTGGGAGGTCGGCTCTGGCCAGGAGCCAGGCTAGGGGGATGCCCAGGGTCAGGCAGAGTGCCGTGGTGAGGGTGGCGCAGACGAGCGAGAGTTTGAGGGCTGCTTGGATTTCTGGGGTCAGGAGGTGGTGGGGTAGGTCTTTCCAGGGGGCCTGGAGGAGTAGGCCTGCCAGGGGGATGGTGAGGAAGGCCAGGCCGATCGCCGCTGGGATGACCAGTGCCGCTGGGCGGGATTGCCGGGCTTTCATGGGCTCTGCTGGTGGGGCTGGGTTCGGTGGTCTGCTCGATGGGGTGGAGTGGTTTCTTCGGGGCCCCTGCGAAGGAAGATCCCGTCGTGGGAAAGACGGGCGGGGAGCCTTCGGCCCCACGACCACGGCGAGTTCAGGGATCTTCCTGCACCCCCGGAGAAACCACTCCACCCCATCGAGCACCTGGCAGGGCTGGCGCGGCCTGGCAGGGGAGCGGGTGTGCTCGTTGGTCGGTGGCGGGGGTGCTTCATGCCAGGAGCGTCTGATCGGTGCGGGCTTGGCAACGCGCGCCTGCAAGGGGCACTCGACCCCGCCGACCACGGTTCCGGCGATCCGCTTTTGCCTGTTCGCAGCCCCGCATCCCCCACACAGCAAACCCCACCCGCCCTGGGGGCCGGGCCCTGCTCCAGTCTATCGGCGCAGGTCAGCAGGGGGAAGGGGGTGCGGTTTGCCTGTGGATAACTCATGGGGCTTCGAAGCCTGCCCGGGTGAGGGTCGCGCGGGCCCTGTCCGATAGGACGTAGTCCACGAAGGACTGCGCGTCGGGTTTGTTGGGGGCGGTGGTGAGGACGGTGATGGGGTAGTCGTTGACGGCGGCGGCTGCTTGGGGGAAGTCGATGGACTCGACGGTTTCCGCTGCCGCTTTGGCGTCGGTTCGGTACACGAGGGCCGCGTCCACCTCGCCTAGGCGGACTTTGGTCAGGGCGGCTTTCACGTCCTGTTCCAGGGTGTCGGGGGCGGGGGTGACGCCCGCTGCGGTGAAGGCCTTCTTCGCTGCTTCGCCGCAGGGGACCTGGGCCGCGCACAGGGCGATCTTGCGGGTGTCGTCGGCGAAGTCGGGGAGGCCGGTGATCCTGCCGGGGTTTCCCTTGGGCACCGCGATCGTCAGGCGGTTGCGGGCGAAGGTGGTGGCGGCGGCGTTGGGGACCATGGTGGTGGGGGAGGCGGCGGCGAAGACGTCGGCGGGGGCGCCTTCGGTGATCTGGCGGGCCAGGGTGGTGCTGCCGCCGAAGTTGAAGGTCACCTTTGTGCCGGGGACGGCTGCCTCGAAGTCCTTGCCGATCTGGGTGAAGGCCTCGGTCAGGGAGGCGGCGGCGAACACGGTCAGGCGCCGGGAGTCGGTCTCCCCTCGGGCGGCGCAGCCGGTGGCAGACAGGACGGCGAGGGCGGCCAGGGCGAGCGCGAACCGAGCCATGTGGGCCTCCGGTGCTGGGGCGACAGGTAGCTGAACCCGCAGATTCGGCTTTTTCTGGAGTTTAGTCACGCGTCTGCGTCACCACCACCGGGGTTTGGTCCGAGGGTGTGGGGTGACTCAGCGGGCGGGGTGGCCGTTGCGGGTCGGGGTGTGGGTGAGGGCCTCGGACGCCGTGGCCGCGGTGGTGAGCTCGTCCGGCAGGCCGGTTATCTGCGGGGACCGGTGCGCCGCGGTGCCGGGGGTGACCACGATGACGGTGCGAACGCCGCGGGCGCGGGCGTTGTCGTGGGTCTCGATCAGGACGGCCAAGCCCGCTGAGCCCAGGAACGTCACGCCGGTCAGGTCCGCGATGACGCCGCTGGGGGTGGGGACCGTGCCGGTCGCCGCGGTGAGGGCGGCGGCGAGGACGGGGGCGGTGGCGATGTCGACCTCGCCCTTGGCGTGGACGACCACGCGGTCGGTGTGGCGTTCGGTCGTCGTGGTGAGAGTGGACTCGGTCATCGCCTTGCCTTGCCTCGGGCGCGGGAGCGCGGGTCCGACCACGGGGTGTCGGGGGGCGAGGCTAGCGGCTCCGGCTTGCCCGATGTCGTGCTGTTTCGCCCGACAAGTGTGGATCGAGTGGCGGTGGGTAGTCCGCTTTCTATGACGGTGTTCGGATACGGCGTCGGGGCGGCTCTGGTGGCGGTCCTCGCGGCCGGGTGCGGGTCCAGCGCGGAGCCGGATGTCGCGGCGGCGGTGCGGGACTTCTCCGCGGCGGTCGCCCAGGGCGACACCGGCGCCGCCTGCGAGGGTTTGGCGCCGCGGGTGCTCGAACAGTGGGGAGCGGTGGGCGAGTACTGCGAACAGGAGTTGGTCGCCGCGCTCTCCGAGGTGCCGGGGCCGCCGGGCGAGGTGCAGGCGTGGGGTGAGGCGGCGATGGTCCGCGCGGGTGCGGACACCGTGTTCCTGATCCGCTCCGGCGACCGGTGGCTGGTCACCGGAGCGGGATGCCAGTCGGCGCGCGCCGACGAGCCTTACACCTGTGAGGTGGGTGGCCCGTGACAGCCCGGCTGATGCTCATCCTGTACCTGGTGTTCGTCCTGGGTGGACTGGCGTACTTCGTCACGATAGGACTGGCCCAGCAATGAGAACCTTCTTGCGCGACAACGGTCTGTCGATCGCCTTCGGCCTGCTGCTCCTTGGTTCCCTGGTGGGGCAGGCGCTGTCGGGGCACGCCATGATCGTGAACCAGTTGGTGGCCCGGGGCGTGGAAGGCATCTCGATGGGCCAGTACCTGACGTCCGCTGACTTCGCCGTGGACGTCGCGGAGAACTGGCAGTCGGAGTACCTGCAGTTCTTCCTGTACATCATGGCCACGGTCTGGCTGATCCAGCGCGGGTCGCCGGAGTCCAAGCCCGACGAGCGCATCGGCACCGAGACCGACGAGGAGCAGAAGGTCGGCGCTTACGCCACCGAGCGCTCACCTGCCTGGGCGCGCGCCGGTGGGTGGCGCACCGCGCTGTTCTCGCGGTCGCTCGGGCTGGTCATGCTGGGCCTGTTCCTGCTGTCCTGGCTGGCGCAGTCGGTCGCGGGCGTGGCGTCCTACAACAGCGAGCAGATCATGGACTTCGAGGAACCGCTGACCTGGGCGCGGTATCTCGGTGCGGCCGACTTCTGGAACCGGACCATGCAGAACTGGCAGTCGGAGTTCCTGGCCATCGGGTCGATGGTGATTCTGAGTGTCTACTTGCGACAGCGTGGTTCACCGGAGTCCAAGCCGGTCGGAGCCGCGCACGCCACGACCGACGAGAACGGCTGAGAGATGGGAGGAGACCCGATGCGTGTCGTCGTGCTCAACTGCTCGCTGAAGTCCTCTTCGGACTCGTCCAACACCCAGCGGCTCGCCGATGTGGTGACCGCGGAGCTGGAAGGCCGCGGCGCCACGGTGATCGTGCACCGGCTCGCCGACCTGGCCATCCCGCCCGGGGTCCAGACCGACCTCGGCGACGGCGACCAGTGGCCGCTGGTGCACGCCGACCTGCTGGCCGCCGAGATCCTGATCGTGGCGTCGCCGACCTGGGTGGGCAGGCCGTCTTCGCTGGCGCAGCGGGCGATCGAGCGGATGGACGCCATGCTGTCCGAGACCGACGACCATGGCCGCCCGGTCGCCTACAACCGGGTCGCGGGCGTCGTGGTCACCGGCAACGAGGACGGCGCGCACCATGTGATCAGCGAGATCGCGGGCGCCCTCGGCGACATCGGCTACACGGTGCCCGGCCAGGCGTGGACGTACTGGAACATGGGCCCCGGCCCCGGCCCGGACTACTCCGACACCGACCACGGCCACGAGTGGTCGCACCAGACCGCGAAGACCATGGCGCACAACCTGCACTCGGTGGCCAAAGCCCTGGCGCGGGAACCGATCCCGCCCGCGTGACCCGCGCCAGGGCGTTCGGACTCAGCCCGCGGCCTTGGTGAGGGCCTGGTAGTAGCCCTTTGCCTGCCCAGTGGCGTTGGGGTGGTAGGACTCGACGAGGTTGAAGAAGTTGACGCCCTTGATCCACGGCGCCGCCGAGCACACGCCGTGGCCCGCGAACTCGTCGCGCACGTCCTCGAAGACGAATCCGGCCCGCCGCACCCGGTCCGCGATGATCGTGTTCAGCTTGTCCGCCGCGTCGTTGAGGGCGGTCCGCTTGGCCAGGCTGATCGAGCAGGAGACCTGGCCGGACGCGAAGATCCGCGGGTAGCCCAGGACGATCACCCGCGCGTTCGGCGAGCGCTTCTTGATCTCGGCGTAGGTGTTGTCCAGCTTGGCGGGCAGGGCGGTCTCGGCGTTGGCCGCGGACTGGTTGACCTTGCTGACGCACTGGCTGTCGGAGCCGGTCGTGCAGGTGGTCATCACACCTGCGAAGTCGACGTCGTTGCCGCCGATGCTGATCGTCACCATGGTCGTGTCCGCGGTGAGCGCGGAAACCTGGCTGTTGAGCACGTTCGCGGTCGTGGCTCCCGCGCAGGTGACGATCTTGGATGGCACGTCGGGGTGCGCGTTGGCCCACAGCTGCGGGTGCGCCTTGGCGCTGCGCACGCACGTTCCGCTGCTGCCGTAGCTGCCCGCCCCGGTGCCCGCGGCGTAGGAGTCGCCGAGGGCGACGTACCTGCCGCCTGCCGCGCTCGCGGGCAGCGCGGCGGCGGCGATGAGGCCCCCGGACGCCGCCGCGGCGACGGCGAGCGCCATTGCTCGAGTGAAACGCATGGATTACCTCCGTGGAGCGGGCACGGCCGACGTGCGGTCCGGCCCGGTGATCGGTCCCACCAGTGTGGGCTGGCGCACGAGATCCGGGCGTCCGCCGAAATACGTAGTCGGGCTGTTCGGGCTACGTATGCCGGTGTGGACGGCCCGGCGTGGCTAACTCGGATCGCCGATGGGCGACCCAGGTCGCGATTTGGGCGCGGTTCGCGAACCCCAGCTTGGTCAGGATGTGCTGGACGTGCGTGGTCGCGGTGCGCACGGAGATGACGAGCTTCGCGGCGATGGCCCGATTGGACAGTCCCTCCGCGACCAGTTCGGCGACCTCAAGCTCGCGCCGGGTCAGCGTCATCGGCGCCGCTGGCTCGGCGGGCTCCCTCGGCAGAGGCTGTCCGAGGGCGTAGTGCCAGGCCTCGTCCGGGCTCAGCGCCCGGCCGATCTGGAACGCCGCGTCGAACTCGGCCTCGCCGAGCGCTCCCTTGGCGATGGCCAGATTGTGGTTGTGCGGCACGGAAACCGCGATGTCCGGTGCGACGCCGTGTGAATCCCACACCGCGGCGGCCGCGCCGAACAGGCTCGCCGCCCGCCGGTACTCCCCGCGCCGGGTGGCCACCCAGGCGAGGGCGTCGATGTTGTACGCCGCGGGCAGGCCGCTGCCGATCTTCAGGTCGCCGCGCAGCGCGGCGGCAGCGGCGGCAGCGGCCGCGTCCACGTCGCCGAACTGGCTCTCGATCACCGCCACGCCGAACTGGGACATGTTGCGGTAGTAGGTTTCCCCGCACTCCTCGGTGAGTTTGGCCATCCGCCGCAGCACGGCCCGACCGGTCGCCAAGTCGCCCATGAACGCGGCCGCGACGGCGTGCAGGAACAGCGGGTGCAACTCGCGGCGCACCTCGCCGAGCGCGCGGAACTCCTCGGCCGCCGCCGCGGCGAGGTCGCGGCTGCTCGGCTGGACCTGGACCACCGCCGAGAGCGCGCGCACCGAGGTGACGAACGGCGCGGCCAGCGGGTCGGCGTCGCGGTCGAGCACGCCCTCGGCCTCGTTCAGCAGCGCCTCGGCGGTGTCGAACTCGGTCTGCCACACCGAGAACAGGGCCAGGGTCGTCAGCGCGCGGGCGCGGGCCGGGTGGTCCGGCGGCGCGGCGGCCAGCGCCCGGGTCAGCCAGGTCTGCAACTCCGGGCCGGAGCCGCGCAGCCCCCAGTACTCGTCCAGGCGCGCGGTCATCCGCAGCGCCACCCCGGCTTCGCCCGGCTCGGTGACCGACCAGTCCAGCGCCGCCCGCAGGTTGGCGTGCTCGTGGTGCAGCCTGCGGGTCCAGACGAGTTGGTGCGGGCTCACCCATTCCGCGTCTGCGGTCGCGGTCAGCCGGTCGAACCAGTCCCGGTGCCGCCGCCGCGCCGCGGTGTCCTCGCCGAGTTCCGCCAGGCGCTCGCAGCCGTAGGCCCGCAGCGTCTCCAGCATCCGGTACCGGGCGTGGTCGCCCACGTCCTCCCGGATCAGCACGGACTTGTCCAACAGCCCCTCCAGCAGGTCCAGCACCGCGCCGGGCTCGATGTCTGGACCAGCGCAGACCTGCTCGGCGGCGTCGAGGTCGAACGTCCCGGCGAACACCGACGCCCGCGCCCACACGGCCTGCTCTTGCGGCGAGCACAGCCGGTAGCTCCAGTCGATGGTCGAGCGCAGCGTCCGGTGGCGCTGCGGCCTGCGCTGCCCGGAGGCCAGCAGGCCGAGCCCGTCGGCCAGCCGCTCGTTGATCTGCCGGGGCGTCAGCGACCGCACCCGCGCGGCGGCGAGTTCGATCGCCAGCGGCACCCCGTCGAGGTCCCGGCACAGCTTGGCCACGTCGGCCGCGTTGTGCTCGGTGAGCCGGAACGACGGGCAGGTCGCCGACACCCGGTCCAGGAACAGTTCGACGCTCGGGTATCCGGGCAGCTCGGCCGGGCGCGTGGTCTCCTCGTCCGGAGCGGGCAGCGGGGGCACCGGCAAGAGGTGCTCGCCCGCGAGCCCGAGCGACTGCCTGCTGGTCGCCAGGATCACCGTGCGCGGGCACTCGGTCAGCACCGCGTGGGCGAGTTCCGCGCTCGCGTCGAGCAGGTGCTCGCAGTTGTCCAGCAGAAGCAGCACCTGCCGGTCGCGCAGGTAGTCGACGATCAGCCGCGCCACCGCCCGGGTGGAGCGCTGTTGCAGGCCGAGCGCGTCGGCGACCGCGTTGGGCACCAGCGGCGCGTCCCGCAACTCGGCCAGGCCGACGAACCGCACGCCGTCGCGGAACGCCCGCGCGGCTTCCTGCGCCACCCGCCTGGCCAGCCGCGTCTTGCCGACACCCCCGGGCCCGGTGAGGGTGATCAGGCGCGCGGTCCCCAGCAGCCGTCGCACCGCGGACGCTTGGTCGCGGCGGCCGACATAGCTGGTGACGTCCGCGGCCGCGTTGCCGCCCGTGACACTCACCACTCGCACCCCGCAGACTGAACCAGCCCGCCCACCCTAATGGCAACCGACCACGCCTCGCCCCTCGCCCGAACGGGCGAGGGGCGAGGCGTGTAGCGCCAGGTCAGGTCATGCGGCCTGCGCGGTGTCGTAGAGCGTCTGCGCTTCCTTGCCGAAGTACGGGCCGAACAGCGCGTTGGGGAGGAAGACGTACCCGAAGCTGTTCACCGACGCCTGCACCCCGAGACCGGTGGACTCGTCGAACTTCAGGAACCACGGGCCGCCGCTGGCGCCGTTCTTCATCCCGCAGGTGATCTTGTGGTCGCGGGTGATGAAGAAGTCGGTGGAGGTCTTGCCGCTGCAATAGATGAGCTTCTCGCCGTTGTACGGCGGCGAGGGCACCGCCGGGTAGCCGAATGCGTACATGTCCTGGTTCTTGGGCTGGTTGAACGCGATCCCCTGGCCGCCGACGACGTCGGTGAGGCTCTTGCCGTCGACCTGGTCCACCACCGCGGCGCCGATGTCGAAGTTCATGTCCGACGAGTTCTCCCACTGCGGCACGGTCAGCGTCTTCTTCGCGGGCCACTGCCCGAACGGCGCGGCCCCGTCGCGGTAGCCGGGCACGAAGACCCAGTTGGTGTGCCAGTTGCCCTGGTGCTTCACGCAGTGTCCGGCGGTGATCACCACGCTGCGGTTGGCGCTGGTGACCGCGTTGCCCGAGCAGGCCGCCTTGCGGTCGCCGAGGGTGAAGAAGATCCGGCCCGCGGTTTTGGTCACCGCGCCGCCGCCGGTCCACTCGCTGCCCTTGTCGGGGAACGCGAGCGGGTCGACCGCGGTGGGCTGGACCGTCGTGGGCGTGCCCAGCTTCCGCTCGGCCGCCTTGCTGATCTTCCCGAGCTTGTCGCCGATCAGGTTCTCGACCGGAACGGCCGCGCGCATGTCCTCGGCCGACCAGACCTTGGCGGTCTTCGCCTCGTTCATGGCGACCGCGGCGGGCGCCGCCCCGACCGGGGACACGACCGCCAGCATTGTCACACTCGCCGCGGACAGGGCAAGCCCCGCCGCCAGGATCTTCCGTTTCACAGCCACCTCGGATCACTCACGTGGACGGCTCCCCGACCGGAGACGTCGCGCTCGCGGGCCGGACGCACGCCTTGTCGGACCCGCCTCGGGCAACCCTGGCTTGCCTACCGGCAGGTGAACATCGGCCGATCTACGTATTTGACTGCTGTGCGTAGTCGCGCCCAGTCGGTCGGTCAGTCGCCGGAGCCGAAGCAGACGAACGGCATCGGGGTGTCGGTCTGGGTGGCCTCGGCGATGGCGCGGCCGGGCGGGACGCCGCGGGCGATGGCGCGGTGGTAGGCGGTCATGACCTCGACGACGGCCGTGTCGTCGACGCGGGCGACGGCGGAGACCACGGTGCGGCTGCCGCTGTAGAGCAGGGCGGCGGTGAAGCCCAGGATCTCGTCACCAGCGCGGACGACGGCTCTGCCGGTGTCGCAAGAGGACAGCACGACGTGCTCGGGGACCGCGGCGAGCTGGTGGACGTCGTAGGCCATCAGCGGGCCGTCGACCAGGTCGAGCCGGGAGAACAGGACGTTTTCCTGCTCGTGGTGGCCATGGCAGGCGAAGTGCGCCAGGCCGCGGTGGTCGATGTCCTTGAGGGTGGCCTCGACGGTGGCGTAGGGGCCGTCCAGCACGGTGGCGTCGGGATAGATCTCGGCCAGGCGGTCGACCTCGTCGGTGGCGTGGTCGAGGTTGGGGCCGCCGACGAGCAGCACCGGGCCGCTGGGCCGGGGCGCGCGGTGCGCGGTGACCCAGGTCGACGGGGACGGGGTGACGGTGACCGGGCGCCCACGCAGCGGGTCGAGCAGGTTCCATGGGACCGCGGACAGGCCGCGGGTGGGGGCCAGGACGAGGTTGTGGTCGCCGACCAGGTCGAGCAGCGGGTCGAGCAGGTGCTCGGTGAGGGTGGCCACCTGGTGGCGGATGGACAGGTCGATGGCCTGGCGCAGCCCGGTGGGCAGCCAGCGGCCGCAGGCGGCGTCGAGGTCGCTGCGCAGCCGGGCGATGGCCTCGTGCACGGCGGCCGGGTCGCCCAGGCGCAGCAGCGCGGCCCGGCCGTCGCCGACGACCTGGGCCAGCAGCCGGGAGCCGTCGGTGAGGTAGCTGACCAGGACGCTGTCGCTGGCGGCGAGTTCGGCGGTGAGCTCGCCGAAGCTCGCCTCGGTGGTGAGCTCACCGGTGCCGTCGACCCGCCAGCCGCGGGCGCGGATCTCGCGTTCGAGCTGGGTGCAGCGGCGCTGGGCGACCGGGTCGTGGCTGCCCGCGAGCTCCGCCGCCCTGGCCTGGCGGGCGTGGTGGCGCAACTCGGCCACCGCGTCGACGGTCTGCTCGTCGGCGGGAGTGCGCACCGGGCGGAACCGGAACGCCTGCGCCCGGGTCCGCTCCAGCCACCGGTAGACGACCTCGGGCGACCCGCTGTCCAGCGCCGCGGCCAGCCCAGCGCTGGCGAGCTCGCCGCCCAGCGACGTCGTGCCGGTCTGCAGATCGAGGCTGCCGAACCGGCCGCGGTGGTCGCGCAGCAGCGCCAGCCCCCGGCGGGCGTGGGCGAAGGTCGTGGCCCGGTCCCCGGCCGCTGCGCCCAGTTCGGCCAGCGCGATCCTGCGCAGCAGCCGGACCTCCAGCGGCGCGCCCGGCCGGTCCCGCCCGGCCAGCAGCGCGCGGGCCTCGGTGAGGTCGCCCAGGGCGATGGTGGTCCGCGCGGCCAGCAGGGCGGCTGCCTCGGCGTCGATGCGCAGCCCCAGCGTGCGCAGCCGCTCGGCCAGCCGCGCCGCGCCCCGCGCGATCCCCGCGGTGCGGCGGCCCCCGTCGAAGTCCGCGCGCAGCATGGTCAGCTCCGCCACCGCGGCCCAGGTGTGGTTGCCCCGCCGCCGGAACCGCCGCCGCGCCCGCGCCGCCCACCGCCGCGCGTCGGCGTGGTACCCGGCGGCGAGGTTCGCCCGCGCCATGGTCAGCTCCGCCTCGGCGTGCTCCTGGGTCATCCGCAGCCGGGGGAACCGCCGCAGCGCCGCGTCCAGCTCGGTCGCGGCCTCGCTGGGCAGCCCGGCGGCCAGCAGCGCCCGCGCCCGGTCCGCGGCCAGCACGACCAGCATCCCCTCGCCCTGGTCGGCGTAGACCGCGGCGGCGATGTCGAAGTCCCGCAGGGCGGCCGGGATGTCCCCGGTCAGCACCCGGCACTGCCCGCGCCCGTGCACCGCCTTGGCCACCGTGCGCGGCATCCCGTCCACGGCGCCGAGCGAGCCGCCGATCCGCGCGCACTGGTCCAGGTCGGCCAGCGCGAGCCGCACCCGCCCCGCGATCTGGTGCAGCATCCCCCGGTTGAGCAGCACCCGCGCCAGCGCGGCCCGGTCCTCGCCCCGGCGCAGCACCGCGATCGCGTCGTCGAAGTGCGCCAGCGCGTCGTCCATCCGGCCAACCAGCACCGACACCAGAGCCCGCTGCGAGAGCATCAGCGCCCGGTCCTCCGGCGCGGCCACGTCGTCGGCGTGGTCGAGCAGCCGCAGCGCCTCCCCGGTGTTGCCGAGCGCGACCTCCGCCGCCGCCAGCGTCCCCAACAACCGCGCGGTCAGCGGCGAGGTGCGCTCCGGCCAGCCCGACTCGGCCAGCGCGCGGCGCAGCAGGCTCGCACCGGCTTTCGGCTGGCCACTGTTGACCACTTCGATCGCGCGCCGGTGCAGTGCGCGCACGCGGTCGTCCACGGCGCCTACAGCTTCATCGTCGGGGTGCTCACGATCCCGGTCTGGCCGCTGGGCCGCACCACGAACTGGACCATGCCCGCGGGGACCCGGGCCAGGGAGAACCGGCCGTCCGCGCTGGAGCTGGTGGTGATCGGGCCGGACGCGGTGCGCGCCTCGACGGCGTGCCCGCCCACCGGCGACAGCCAGCCGTCCACCCGCAGCGACCCGTCGGCGTTCGACTCGATCTTCACCATGATGGTCAGGGTGGGGCTGTCGAAGGTGATCACCCGGCTGTGCTCGCCTCGGGCGCCAGCGGCCATGGGCATCTCGGTCGCCCGCAGGACCTCGATCTCGGTGTCGATGTCGGCCAGATCGATCGCGAACCTGACCCGCTCGACCAGGTCGTCCGGCACCGGGTCGAGCGCTTCGCAGAGCCCGCGGATCTCGCGCAGGATCTCCCAGTCGAGATCGTCGAGCTCGCCGTCGGCCGTCACCGCCAGCTCCCCTTCTCGTCGGCAAGCAGCACGGTGCGCAACCGGGCCAGGCAGCGCCCCCGGACTGGTCCGATGCTACCCCTGGGCATCCCCAGCGCGGCGCTGACTTCGGCGTAATCGAGGCGGTGGACGAAGGCCACGAAACGCAGCAAATCCTGGCAGCGGCGGGGTAATTGGGCCACCGCCGCCCACAGGCGTCTCCTGCGGTCGGTGAACACGGCGTGTTCCTCCGGCTGGGGTTCGGGGTCTCGGACGTTATCGAGGCTCACCGCCGTCGGCGTCTCGGCGCTGTGATCATCGCGCATCCGCCACGCGGTCCGCTTGGTGACCGTGACCAGCCACGCGGTCAGCGCGACCGGGGTGCGGATGTCGGCGATCGAGCCGAGCAGCGACAGCCAGGCCGACTGGACCGCGTCCGCGCTGCGCTCGGAGTCCAGGCCCTGGGCCCGCGCGACCTGCCACAGCATCGGCGTGAGCCGGACCGCGACCTGGCCCAGCGCGCGCCGGTCGCCGCGCCGGGCCTTCTCGAGCAGGACGGCAAGCCCTTCGTAGTCGGTGAAGGGCTTGCCGCCATGGGCCGGTCTGCTAGGCCGCGTGCTGCTCATAGCAGCGCTCGAGTGCCGCCCAGGCCCGTTTGACCACGGTGTCCGGGTCGACGTTGGCCAGGCCCAGGCCGGTGTCGCACGCCCCGACCTCGATGAGCGCGTTGGCCAGCGCCGCCGCGGCCATCGGGGCCGCGAACGAGGTGCCGTCCCACACCGCGAAGCCGCTGCTGAAATCGTCCGGGTCCAGCCCGCAGCGGTGCTCGTCGGCGAAGTCGGGCTGCCGGGGCCCGCTGACGTCGGTCGGGAACGTGCTGACCACGCCCGCGCCCGTCGCCCAGCAGGTGACCCAGTCGCCGTCGTTGGAGAACACGGTCTTGGTCGCGTTCGGGTTGAGCGCGCCGACGCTGATCACCTGCGGCCCCGCCCCCGGCTGCTCCGGGGTCTCGGCCAGCGCCGCCGGGTAGTAGCGCCTGCTGGTCGACTGGTTGCCCGCCGCGGCCACCACCAGCACGCCCTGCTCGGTCAGCCGGTTGACGACCTCGGCGACGTGCGTCGTGTACTTGGCGTCCGCGGGCGTCTCGTCCAGGTAGCCCAGTGACAGCGACACGATGTCGACCATCTCGTCCTGCCTGCCCAGCGCCGGGTTCTGCGCGCGCTCGACCCGCCGGGAGATCTCCCACAGCGCGGCGAGCACATCGGACCCGTGCGCGATCCCGTCGCTGTGCATCACCCGCACCGCCAGCACATCCGCCTTCGGCGCGACCTGCCGGACGATCCCGGCGATGAACGTGCCGTGCCCGATGTTGCTGTCGATGTCGCGGATGAGCGTGTCGGACTCCGCCGGAGCGTCCCAATAGTCCAACAGCGACGGAGAACCCGGCACGGCGTTCTGCCGGATCGCCTCCTGCGCCTCGTCCAGCACCGAAAGGAACCCCTCCCGCGGCGGCGGCGTCGCCCGGTCCGGGATGCCGAACCACGGGTGCGGCCCGATCCCGGAGTCCAGCACCGCGATGACCGGTCTGCGGGTGAGCCGGTCCGTGCCGACTTTCCCGCGGTCCGGCGGCTCCAGCGCCAGCGCCACCGGCACCCGCGACGCCCCCCGCGTCGAGCGGCGGTAGGAGCCGTCCACGACCTCGCCGTTGGTGTCCCACGGCGTGCCGGTGATGGTGACCGCGCTGAACATCAAGTGGTCCAACGAGATCCGCTCCACCGCGTCCCGGTCCAGCACGCAGTCGTCCCGGTCGGCCGCGGTCCGCAGCCGCTGCAGCACCGCCCACGAGTCCACGTCGTCCGGGTCGCCGTCGCCGCTGGGCCGCAGCACGACCGGCCGCGCGACGCGCCGGTCCGCCGCCGCGTCGATCGGCGCCAGCCCCGAGGCGCCCATGACCTCGTTGATGGCCTCGACCCGGGTGTCGTCGCCGAGGATGTCGTTGGGGATCAACAACACCCGCCGCCGGTACGCGGTGGGCCGCGGCCGCGGCCACCCCGCGGCGACCTCGGCGCGCTCCGGGTCGAGCACCCGTCCGCCGTGCCGGTCCAACAGGTCCTGCGGCACGCGCAATCTGGCCGAGGTCCCCCTCTCTGCCTCCCCCTTGGGAATCATGTCCAGCCTGCGTCGAACAAATCGGATCGCCATATGGCCTCCCCTTCTCGCATCTGGCGGATCCACTATCCATCGTTAGGTGCGTGCGCGGGGCCGTTTGAATACACCTACGTGGTCACGAAATGATAACGGCCGGACTGTCGAGATCGTCAAGGTTCGCTGTCGGCCAACAGCGGCTGGTGGCGGGAAACCGCGAGGTCAGCTGTGGTTCACGGCTCGTGCGACGTCGGACGGCGGGAGGCGCGTGGAGCAGTGTGCCCTAGGGAGATCGGCTTATGTTCCGATTTCGACCAGTTCGGTCGACGGCGAATTCAGCCGATCGGCTCACCGTCTCCGATCACTGGGGACGGCGCGTCGGACGTGGTGCCATAAAGGTCGTCCGCTTCTTCGCGGGTGTATAGCGCGAGGCGCTTCTGCCCGCTCGGCTCGCGCGGGGACGCGCTTTCCGTCCGCGCCTGCCGCGGTCGGGCGCGAAGCCGGTCCACCGTCTCGGTGAGTCGCGCGATCGTGGCGCCCGCGGCCTGGAGGTCGTTGTCCAGCAGCCGCTGGCGGCTCAGCGCCTCGTCCCGAGCGGCCTCGGCGAGCCTGAGCCGCTCCACTGTGGACTCGTGCTGCCGCGTCGCGAGGCGCGCCTGCCCCCGGGCGGCGTCGCGTTCGGCGCGCAGGGTGCGGATCTCCTTGCGGAACGACTCGTGGGCTTCCGGTGGCACGACGGCCGTCGCGCGCAGGGCGGCCACCTCCTGCTCAAGCAGCCGTGCCCTGGCCACCGCCGCGTCGCGTTCGCGATGGACGGTCGCGACATCCGGCTCGGCGGGGAGCCTGGCCGAGATCAGGAACGTCCACTTGCGATGCCACGGTTCGTGGGCGTCCGCGGGAACCCCGCACACGGTCAGGTAGGCGGCCAGGAACTCGCGGCGGGGAAGCTCCCCCGCGAGCACCTGGCCGAT
Source organism: Actinokineospora iranica (assembly GCF_900101685.1). Lineage (GTDB taxonomy): Bacteria > Actinomycetota > Actinomycetes > Mycobacteriales > Pseudonocardiaceae > Actinokineospora > Actinokineospora iranica. Next base: position 442,612 of record NZ_FMZZ01000002.1, on the reverse strand, counting down.
CTTGGTGCGCCGCAGCCGCCCGCCGCCGCGGCTTTCGATCTCCCGGTGCGACAGCGGGCCGGCCAGCACCCGCACCTGGTCCAGACAGGCGGCGAACTCCGCCGCGGTCCGCACCCGCTCCACCGCGACGGACGAGGTGTCGACCACCGGCACGGGCCGGATCGGCCGCGGGTCGTCGGCCGCGCTCATCCCGGCCCCCGCAGGTGGCCGCCATGCTCGCCCGCAGGCGTCCGGCCGTGGCGGAGGTCGAGCGTGTCCACGTGGTGTGCCCTGCTCATCGTGGCCTTCGGTGATCGTCGCCGTGGTTGGCGGCCTGCTTGTGGTCGCGGAGACGGTCGGCTGTGTCCGCGTGGTTCGCCCCGGTCATTCCGGCCGCAGGCGGCGGTCGTCGCGCCTGCTCGCTGTGTGGGTGCTCGGCCATGTGGCGCCCTCCTGTTGATCCGGGGTGTCGGTGGCGGTTGTCGTGGTTGCCGGTCTGCTCGCGTGGTTCGCCCCGCCTAGCCCGGCCACCGGAGGTGGTCGGCGCGCCCGCCCGCCAGCATCTGGTCGCGGAGGCGATCGGCCGCCTGGTAGGTCTGGGCGAACTCGGCCGCGACCTGCCGCACGTCGGGCCGGGCGACGGGGACCGGAGCCGGGGGCGGGACAGGCGGCGCCGGGAGCGGTTCAGGGCGGGGCGCCACCGGGTCGGGGCGTGGGGCGGGCGGCGGCGGATCGGCGAAGTCGACATGGCCGAGCCGGTCGAGTTCCGCGGCCCAGGCGAGCAGGTCGTCGGCGACCATGCCGGTGTGCCGCGCCCACAACTCGTGCAGCCGGGGGCGGTCGGCAGGCTCAGCCCACAGGTCGGGCAGGTTGTGCAGGAACGTGTTGTGGCCGCCGACCCGCTCCACCGCCTTGCCGTGCACGTCGGCGACCTGCCGCCACTGCGCCTGGAGCTTCGCCAGCCCGGTGTCGACCAGGGCGTCGCGCGCCGCGCCGGTGTAGTGCTGCGGGGTCAGCCGCGCCTTGAGGTTGTCGCCTGCGGACAGCGCCTCGTCGTGGACCTCCAGCGTCTCGGTGAGGATGCGCACCAGGTTTCGCGCGCCCGGCGGCTGCGCTGGGTCGTCGGGAATCGGCGCCCCCATCGGTCGTCACTCTCCTCATCGGTCCCGCAGGACGCGCTCGATCGCGCTCGCGGCCTCAGCGTCGGTCTCCTGGTAGCCGGCGCGGACGGCCTCAAGGTGCTCGGCGAGCCGCTCGGTCCCCCCGGCCAACCGCTCCATCGCCGCCTGCAGGCTCCGCCGGTAGGTGATGACCGCGGTGCGGAGCGGGTCGGTGTCTGGCCACTTGTCGTCCTCGAACCAGTCCCGCTGCCAGGCGGTCCGGATGGCGTCGGCGAAGTCGTCGGCCGTGCGCGCCAGCACCGCCAGTTCGGCGAGGTCGACCGTGAAGCCCTGCTGGTCGGGGGTCACCGGCGCGCCAGCCGCGCCAGGTCCGCGGGCGACCAGTGCTGGCCGACGTGCGCGCCGTGGCCGCCCAGCGGGTTCACCACCAGGCCGATCCGCCCGGCCGAGACCAGGATGTCGAGGATCTTGCGGCCGGGGGCGTCCGCGGGCACGTCGGACGCGGGCGCGCGGACCGCGGCCAGGTACTCCCGCAGCAGGCCCGCGTCGGTGAACACCGGCAGGTTCTCGCCGAAGTCCGCGGTGGTCGTCGTCACCAGGTTCCCGCGCGCGGAGACGGCGAAGTGCAGGGTCGCCTGGGCGAGCAGGGCGTGGTCGACCTCGCCCCGCCCGGCCCCGTTCCGCCCGGCGATCAGCTTCCCGAAAGCGCTTTCGGGAAGCAGGTAAGTCTGGTGGCCGCCGGTCCCGTTCCGCAGGCTCGCGTACTCGGCCTCCAGACGGGCCAGCGGCTCGATCTCGTGCTCGGGCGGCCAGGGGAACTTGCCCTTGAGTTGGCCGAACAGGTGGTTGCGGCGCAGTTCCGACAGCCGGGTGTTCGTGGTGCTGGTGTCCCAGCCCGTGCCGTGGCGGCGCCGCAGCAGCGTGAGGCGGCCGGTGAGGCCGAGCGGGGTGAGTTCCGGGTCCCGGGGCAGGTTGTACATGGCCTCCAGGACGGTGATCCACTTCGGGTCGCGGGTGACCCGCCGGACCACCGCCGACACCTGCCAGACGACCTTGGCCAGCACGACCTCGGCCGGGTCGTCGTCGAAGACGTGCATTCTGGCCGCGAACGGCTCGGTCAGGAATTCAGTGAGATCGGGACGCCGCACACCTGGCCCCTTGTGGAGCTTCTCCTCGACAGGCACCGCCACCGCGTCGCTCCCTTTCATCCCCCAGCAGCAATAAAGTGATCAAGATAGTAGCGGCCCCGATCGGCACTGTCGCGCGCACCGCCGAAAAGTCCGCGCGGCGCATTCTTGCCACCGATTTGCCACTGCCCGGCCGTGACCGCGACTGACCGGATCTGACCGCGCCACCCGGCGGCGAACTTGCCGCGGACTTGCCACGCCAGTGGCGCATCCCTTGCCTACCAGGCGAAGTGGCAACTTCTCGGCAAGTTGCCGCTGGTTCCGGCCGCGGGCGCTGGCAAGTTTCCGGCAACTGTCCAGTATTTGTCCAACATCGGCAGGTCGGTTCCCTGTTTCGTTTCTCCACACCCGTCCGCGAGAAGGCGTCCGGCAAGTTGCCTGGTCATTGCCAGACTGAACTTCCTATTCCGGAACACATCTCATTAGCGTGGCAGCACGCCCACTAGCGAATCCGGTGGGCTTCACCACAGCCCCGAGAAGGAGAGACCCATCGATGTGGACCTGGCTGCTCTTGGCGTACCTGGCCACCCTCGTCACCATCATCGCCTGCGCGGGCCCCGTGGCCCTGTTCGCCACCAACCACCGCCGAGCCACCCGCGCCCACCACATCCTCAACGTCGCCATCGGCGCCCTCAGCGGCACCGTGGGCGTCCTGGCCGCCGTCCTGCGCCTTCCCTGACCGGAACAGGCCTTTCGCCCGCGCCGGGCGCCGGTACCGGGGTGGTGAAGACCCGCCGACACCGTGCGCTAGACTTTCCCCGTCGCAGAACGCCCCTGTAGCTCAGGGGATAGAGCACCGCCCTCCGGAGGCGGGAGCGCAGGTTCGAATCCTGCCAGGGGCACGTACTGCACCACGACAAGAGCCGCCACGGTCACACCGTGGCGGCTCTTGTCGTTCACGGGAGATCGACGGTTCGGCGGTCAGTGAGGGTCGTAGAGGGCGGGCGGGAGATGTGCCGCGATCGAGCCGAGGGCGTTGTGGGCGGCCGGTTCGGGAGCGGGCGCTTCGATGGGTCGGGGCATGGGCTCAGCGGCTTCGGTGGGCCGAGTTGCCAGTTGGGTGACCGGTTGAGTGATCGGCTGCTCGGTGGTTGGCTCGTGGGTGCTCGGCCGGGTGGCTGGTTGCGCGGCGGTGGCCTGTTCGGTGGTCGGTCGGGTGGTTGGTTGTTCGGCGGCGGCGGCGGCGGGTTGCTGGGTGGTTGGTTGCGTGTTGGTGGGCTGAGTTGTCGGTGGCGCGGCGATTGGCTGCGTGGCCGGTTGTTCGGTCGTCGGCTGGGTGATCGTTGGTGTGTCGGTTGGCTGCGTGGTGGTGGGGTGTTCGGCGGTCAGTTGAGCTGTCGGTTGTGACACCGGTTCCGGCTGGGTGCTGGGTTCGGGTTGGGGGGTGGGTTCCGGCTGGGTCGGTGGAGCCGGGGTGGGGGTGGGCTGGGCAGGCGGTGTGGGTGTGGGCTCGGGCGCGGGGACAGGTTCGGTGACCGGTTCGGGCTGGGGGGCCGGTTGGGGTGGGATGGGTTTGGGGTCGGGGATCGGCTCGGGCAGGGGGTAGGGGTCTGGGGGGTCGGAGCGTGGGGGAGCGGAGGACTGGTGTTGCGGGGCGGCGGGGGAGGCGAGTGCGGCGTAGGTGAGCATCCATGCCGTCACCGCGGTCGCCCACTGGGGTGCGGGGTTGTAGCGGGCTAGGGCGGCTTGCAGGTCTTGCGGGTTGGGCAGCCGTGTGTTCCCGGAGCACAGGTGGTTGCCCGCGGTCAGGGTGGCGTCGTAGATGTTGTGCGGGTTGGCCACCCCGTCGCCGTTGGCGTCTTGGCGGTGGGTGGTCCACGCGGTGGGGGTGAGGTGCAGGGGGCCGACCGCGCGGTCCCAGACGTCGTCGGCGTCGAGGGTGCCCGCGTCGGTGTCGGGGACGGGGGGGATGCCGGGGCTGCCGGTCAGGACCGGGCCGTAGAGGGGGACGAGGGTGTCGCCGGTGGGGGTTATCCGGCCGTTGTGGGCGTGTCCGGAGTCGACCTGGGCGATGGCGGCCAGGTGGTGCCAGCGCAGGCCGCAGTCGGGGTGGGTGGCCGCCAGTCGGGTCTCGGCCTGCCGGTAGGCGACGAGCAGGGCGGGCGGGATGCCGCCGCCGCTGGTGAACGGGCCGGTCAGGGTGGGTGGCTCGGGCACGGCGAGTTGGACGACGGTTCCGGGGAAGCCGTCGGAGAACCCCTCCCCCGCCCGGTCGGCTGCGGGGATCTGGAGAACCGGCTTGCCGATGCGCGCCAGGTGCGTCTCCGGGTGGGCCAGTGTGACGCCCAGGAACAGGGCCACCAGAACCAGTGCCGTGACCGGGCGCATCGGGGATGGGAACCGCGCGCGGTTGACGCGCTGACCGCGCGCGGAAAGGACGCGGTGGACGTGCTCGACGCTCCCGCTGAGCAGGTGGTGGAACTGCCGGGGGTGCATGAGAAGCGGGTGCCGAGGGGAGGGGGATGGGGCGGGGCGGTGTGATCTGGAGAGTGGCCGCGGGCGGCGTGGGCGGGGGAGATGGCGCACGCCTGACCTCGTTCCGATCGGGGTTTTCGCTGGTGAGCCTGCTTTCCGTCTACCAGAACGGCGGCCTGCGGGGGCGGTCCGAACGCGGATCTCCGCTCGGTCGAGTGACGGATCATGCCTCGACGGGTGGTGGTATTGCATGTATGCGCATGAGACAATATGTCGGTTGTCGGCGCGGGAAAGCGGGGTTGGGGCAGTGGGGCACGGACACGGTCACGGGGTCGGCGTCGCCGACGCCGCCAGTGCTTCCGGACGGTTGGTGGGCAGGCTGTGGGCCGCGTTCGCCATCGCCGCCGGGATCATGGTGGTGGAGTTCGCCGTGGGGATCGCGACGTCGTCGCTGGCGTTGCTTTCCGACGCCGCGCACATGCTGACGGACGTGGTCGGTGTCGGGCTGGCGGTGGCCGCGGTCGTCGCGGCGCGGCGGGCGCGAAACCGGCCCAACCGCACGTTCGGGCTCTACCGGGCCGAGGTCCTGGCCGCTCTGGCCAACGCCGTGCTCTTGTTCGGGGTCGCCGGGTACGTCGTGTACGAGGCGATCGGCCGGTTCACCGACCCGCCCGCGGTGGCCGGTCTGCCGGTGCTGCTCGCGGCGACGGCGGGCCTGGTCGCCAACGTGGTGTCGTTTCTGCTGCTCAGGGACGGCGCGCGGGAGAGCCTGAACGTGCGCGGCGCCTACCTTGAGGTGGTGGCCGACCTCGTCGGCTCGGTCGGGGTGCTGGTCAGCGCCGTGGTGACGCTGACGACGGGCTGGCGGTGGGCCGACCCGATCGTGGGTGTCGCGATCGGGCTGTGGGTGCTGCCGCGGACCTGGTCACTGGCCCGCCGGGCGCTGCGCATCCTGTTCCAGCACGCCCCCGAGCGGCTCGACGTCGGCGAGATGACGTCCCGGCTGGGCGCGGTCCCCGGGGTCACCGAGGTCCACGACGTGCATGTCTGGACGCTGACCTCGGGCATGGAGGTCGTCTCGGCGCACCTCACCGTCACCAACGGGGCCGACCAGGGCGAGGTCCTGACCCAGGCCAGGGAGCTGCTGACCCGCGAGTACCAGATCGAGCACGCCACCTTGCAGGTCGAGTGCCCGGCCTCGCAGTGCGCGCAGCTTTCCTGGTGAGTCAGGACGGCAGCGGCTTGCTTCCCCGGGCGGTCAGCATGTCGGTGAGCAGCGTCGACTCGGCCTGCTGGCCCTGCTTGATCTTCGCGGCCATGTTGCGGACGTAGCCGAGCCGGGCATGGTCGGCGGCGTAGGCGGCCATCTCCAGGCCGCCCTCGTGGTGGCGCAGCATCAGCTGCAGGAAGTACACGTCGAACTCCGCGCCGGTGCTGTTGCGCAGCCGGGCCAGCTCTTCGCTGGTGGCCATGCCGGGCATCTGCTCCGTGCCTGCGGGCCCGTCGCCGTGGCCGTGGGCCGCGCCAGCCATCCAGCGCATGTGCGGCTGGTCGATCGGGGCCAGCGCGGGCTGTCCCCACGCGGTGAGCCAGCCGCTGAACTGGCCGCTCTGGTCGAGCTGGGTGGACTCGATGTCGAAGGCGAGCTGCCGGATCTCCGCGTCCTGGCTGCCGTTGCGCGCCCACCCGGCCATGGTGATGGCCTGTAGGTGGTGGGTGCGCATGTCCTGGGCGAAGCCGACGTCGACCGAGTCCGCGCCCGGCGGGTCGTCGCGGCCGACGGCGGACAGCGTGATCAGCATCCCGATCGCCGCGCCCACCAGGAGCACCGCCAGCGCGGCCGCGGCGTACACCACCGCCGACCGCTTGGCCGTGCCCGCGGTCTGGCCCTCGTCGGCCCGGTCCCCGGCCTGGTTCCCCATGGCTGCCTGGTCCTGCTCGGTCACTGCGTGGGCGGCGCGCTGCTCGTCGGGGCGGCGGGCGGGGCCGGGGTGACCGGCTTGCCGTCCATGCCGATCGCGTCCGGGCCGGGCTGCTCGGCCACGAACGGCGGCGGGGCGGCCGGGTTGAAGCCGGTCCCGTTGCTGTCGCAGCGGCCGCCGGGCTCGGGGTGCTGGTAGACGTTGGTGCGCAGCGACCTGATGAACTGGTCGATCCGCTCGTCGTCGGCGCTGTCCAGCTTGAGCTGGTGGCCCCAGGACTGGAGCGAGATCGGGCGGTCGAGGCCGGGGTAGGGCGACATCACCATGTACGGCTTGTTGTCGACCAGGGACTTGAGCTTGTCCAGCGCGGGGCCGGTCACCGTGTCCGGGTTGTACGCGATCCAGATCGCGCCGTGCTCCAGCGTGTGGACCATGTTCTCGTTGCGCACGGCCGTCGGGTAGACGATGCCGGTGCAGTCGGCCCAGACGCCGTCGTGCGGCCCGCCGAACGGCGGGCTCTGGTCGTAGGCGACCCGCTGGGTGGCGTCGACGTGCTGCCCGGGGGAGTAGGTCTGCCGGACCACCCCGGCGATCTTCTCCGACGGGTCCTTGTTGTCGTCGGCCGGGAGGAACTTCTCCGCGGCGGACACCTTGACGTAGGCGTAGCCGAACACACCGCCCGCCAGCAGGAGCACGGCCACCACCGCGGCGATGGTGCCCCAGGGCTTGCCCTTCTTGGCCACAACCGAGGCCCGCGCGGCCTTGACCGCGTTCGGCTTGCCCTTTTTCTTCGTCCCGCTGGCCATACGTCTCGAACCTCAGGTGTCGAGGGGGCTCCCGCCGGGGAGCTGCACCGGAGCAGGTGCGAAGGCCATTCTAAGGACCGGGTGTCTGGTGGGTGTCAACCGCGTCATACACCGCTGTCATTCACCCGTCGGGGGCACCGCGTCCGGGCCGGGCGCAGTGGGGTCGAACGGCGGCGGCGCGTCCTGGTCGAACAGGTCGGCGTCGACCATGTCGCAGGAGGCGCCGGGCTCGGGGCTCAGGTACGGGTTGGCGCGGGTGGCGGTGATGAACTGGTCGATGCGCGGGTCGTCCACCTCGTCCACCTGAAGCTGCCTGCCCCAGGACTGCACGGACACCGGCTTGGGCTGGCCGGGGAAGGGAGACATGACGGTGTACGGCTTGGCCTGCACCCGCTCGGCCAGCGCCACCACGTCGTCGCCGGTGACCTTCGCCGGGTCGTAGCTGAGCCACACCGCGCCGTGCTCCATCGAGTGGACCAGGTTCTCGGTGCGGATCGCGGTCGGGTAGATCACGCCGTTGCACGCGGCCCAGATGCCGTCGTGCGCGCCGCCCAGCGGCGGCTTGCGGTCGTAGGCGACCCGCTGGTCGGCCTTGACGTGCTTGCCCGGCTCGTACTCGGCCTCCACGACGCCGTCGATCTTCCGCGTCGGGTCCTGGTTGTCCTCGCTGGGGGTGAACTCCTTGCCCCCGCCGGACGCGCCCGCCTGCTTGTCCGAGGAGGAGCCGCGCGGGCCGCTCGCCGTGGGAACGCCCAGCTCCTCGATTCCGCCGCAGCCGGTCAGGGCCAGGCAGGCGACGGCGCCGAGCGCCGCGTGTCGCGCGTACCGCATCATGGCGCCGAGTCTATGGAACGTAGCCGGCTACGGACCGTGGGACCCGCCTACCTAGACTTGCCGGGTGACTCCCGCCGTGCTCGCTGACCTGGTTCGTTCCGCCGCCGTGCGGGTTCTCGGCGACCGCGGGCTCGACACCGGGGTCGTTCCGGCCCTGGTCACGGTGGAGCGGCCGCGCAATCCCGAGCACGGCGACTACGCCACCAACCTCGCCCTCCAGGTCGCCAAGCGCGCCGGGGTCACCCCGCGTGACCTGGCAGGCTGGCTCGCCGGGGCGCTGGCCGAGGACACCGGCGTCGACTCGGCCGAGGTCGCCGGGCCCGGCTTCATCAACCTGCGGCTCGCCGCGGCGGCGCAGGGCGCGGTGGTCACCCAGATCCGCGCAGCCGGGGCCGCCTACGGCCGGGGCGACGCGCTCGCCGGGCGCCGGATCAACCTGGAGTTCGTCTCGGCCAACCCGACCGGCCCGATCCACCTCGGCGGCACCCGCTGGGCCGCGGTCGGCGACGCGCTGGGCCGGGTGCTGTCCGCGCAGGGCGGCGAGGTCACCCGGGAGTACTACTTCAACGACGCGGGCAGCCAGATCGACCGGTTCACCCGCTCGCTGATCGCCGCGGCCAAGGGCGAGCCCGCTCCCGAGGACGGGTACGCGGGCGCCTATGTCGCCGACATCGCCGCCGAGGTGCTGCGCCGGGAGCCGGGGGCGCTGGGGCGGTCCGACGCCGAGACTTTCCGCCGGGTCGGCGTGGGCCTGATGTTCGAGCAGATCAAGCGGAGCCTGCACGAGTTCGGCACCGACTTCGACGTGTACTTCCACGAGGACTCCCTGCACGCCTCGGGCGCGGTCGACAAGGCGCTGGCCGAGCTCAAGGCGTCGGGCAACCTCTACCTCGCCGACGGCGCGTGGTGGCTGCGCTCGACCGAGTACGGCGACGACAAGGACCGGGTGGTCATCAAGAGCGACGGGCAGCCCGCCTACATCGCCGGTGACATCGCCTACTTCCAGGACAAGCGCCGCCGCGGCTTCGATCTCTGCGTCTACCTGCTCGGCGCGGACCACCACGGCTACATCGCCCGGCTCAAGGCGGCCGCGGCCGCGTTCGGCGACGACCCGGGCACCGTGGAAGTCCTCATCGGACAGATGGTGAACCTGGTCAGCGACGGCAAGCCGGTGCGGATGAGCAAGCGCGCCGGAACGGTGATCACGATGGAGGACCTGGTCGAGGCGATCGGCGTGGACGCCGCCCGCTACGCCATGATCCGCTCCACTGTCGACTCCACTGTGGACATCGACCTCGCGCTGTGGAGCAAGCGCTCCAACGACAACCCCGTCTTCTACGTCCAGTACGCGCACGCGCGGCTTTCCTCGCTGCTGCGCAACGCGGCCGACCTCGGCATCCCGTTGCCCGAGAAGGAGACCCCGGACCTGGCGCTGCTCGTCCACCCGCGCGAGGGCGACCTCATCCGCACCCTGGGCGAGTTCCCGCGCGTGGTCGCCGCTGCGGCGGATCTGCGGGAGCCGCACCGGGTCGCGCGGTACCTGGAGGAACTGGCCGGGGCGTACCACAAGTTCTACGACGCCTGCCGCGTCCTGCCCCAGGGCGACGAGCAGGCCGGACCGCTGACCACCGCGCGGCTCGCGCTGTGCGACGCCGCCCGCCAGGTTCTGGCGAACGGGCTGGGGCTGCTCGGAATCACCGCACCGGAACGAATGTAGGAACAGGACTGATGAGGGCACACCCGGCAGGACCGCGGCACGCTGACGTGCTGCCGCCCGGCAACACCGCTGGCGAGCGACCCGCGGACGCCGCGGCGCTCGACGAGCTGAACCAGCGGGTCTGGCCGCGCAACGCCGAACGCGGCGCCGACGGCGTGGTGCGGCTCGCGGGCGTCGACGTCCGCGAGCTGGCCGAGACCTATGGCACGCCGCTGTTCGTGATGGACGAGGACGACTTCCGCGCCCGCTGCCGCGAGCACGCCACCGCCTTCGGCGACCCCGCGCTGGTGCACTACGCGTCGAAGTCGTTCCTGTCGGTGGAGATCGCCCGCTGGGTCGCCGACGAGGGCCTGAGCATCGACGTGTGCAGCGGCGGCGAGCTGGCCGTGGTGCTGCGCGCGGACTTCCCGCCGGAGCGGATCACCCTGCACGGCAACAACAAGTCGGTCGCCGAACTCGCCGAGGCGCTCGACGCGGGCGTCGGCGCGATCGTGGTCGACTCGTTCCACGAGATCGTCCGCCTCGACCGGCTCGCCCGCGACCGCGGCGTCGTCGCCCCGGTGCTGATCCGGATCACCGTCGGCGTCGAGGCGCACACCCACGAGTTCATCGCCACCGCGCACGAGGACCAGAAGTTCGGCTTCTCGCTGGCCGGGCGGGACGCGGCCGAGGCGGCCCGCCGGGTGATCAAGGCGGGGAACCTGTCGCTGGTCGGCCTGCACAGCCACATCGGGTCGCAGATCTTCGACGCCGACGGCTTCGAGGTCGCCGCGCACCGGGTCATCGGCCTGCTCGCCGAACTGCACGCCGAGCACGGCCCGGCGGCGCTGGAGTCGCTGACCACCGTCGACCTCGGCGGCGGCCTCGGCATCGCCTACACCGCCCAGGACGACCCGCCGCCGCCGATGTGGCTGGCCGACCAGCTCCGCGCGATCGTCACCAAGGAGTGCGAGCAGGCCGGGCTGCCGGTGCCGAAGGTGGCCGTCGAGCCCGGCCGGGCGATCGTCGGCCCCGGCACGGTGACCCTCTACGAGGTCGGCACCACCAAGGAGGTCGCGCTCGGCCACGGCACCGGGCGGCGCTACGTCAGCGTCGACGGCGGGATGAGCGACAACATCCGCACCGCCCTCTACGACGCCCTCTACGACGCCCGGCTGGTCTCCCGCGCCAGCGACGAGGGCGAGCGGGGCGGGGCGGCGGTGCTGTCCCGGGTCGTGGGTAAACACTGTGAGACCGGCGACGTTGTGGTGCGAGACTGCTGGCTACCGGAGAACCTTGCTCCCGGCGACCTGCTGGCGGTGGCCGCGACCGGCGCCTACTGCTACTCGATGGCGAGCAACTACAACCGGCTGCCCCGGCCCGCGGTGGTGGCCGTGCGCGGGGGGCAGGCGCGGTTGCTGCTGCGCCGGGAGACCGTGGACGACCTGCTACGACTGGAGATGACGTGACGAGCGAGGCCGCCAAACCGATCAGGGTCGCGCTGCTCGGCTGCGGGACGGTGGGCGCGCAGATCGTGCGGCTGCTCACCGAGCAGGCCCACGAGCTGGCCGCCCGCGTCGGCGCCCCGGTCGAGCTGGCGGGCATCGCCGTGCGCAGGCCCAACAAGCACCGCGACGTGCCAGCCGAGCTGCTCACCACCGACGCCGCGGCGCTGGTCACCGCCCCCGACGTGGACGTGGTGGTCGAGGTCATCGGCGGCATCGAGCCGACCCGCACCTGGCTGCTCGACGCGCTGCGCTCGGGCAAGTCCGTGGTCACCGCCAACAAGGCGCTGCTGGCCGAGCACGCTGGCGAGCTGTTCTCCGCGGCCGACGCCGCCGGGGTCGACCTGTACTTCGAGGCCGCCGTCGCGGGCGCGATCCCGCTGCTGCGCCCGCTGCGCGAGTCGCTGGCCGGGGACCGCATCACCCGGGTGATGGGCATCGTCAACGGCACGACGAACTTCATCCTCTCCGCGATGGACGAGACCGGCGCGGGCTACGCCGAGACGCTGGAGGAGGCGGCCCGGCTGGGCTACGCCGAGGCCGACCCGACCGCCGACGTCGACGGCTACGACGCCGCGTCCAAGGCCGCGATCCTGGCCTCGCTCGCCTTCCACACCCGGGTCACCGCGGGCGACGTCTACCGCGAGGGCATCTCCGCGGTCACCCCGTCGGACGTCGCAGCCGCCCGCGTCCTTGGCCGCACCATCAAGCTGCTGGCCATCTGCGAGCGCGTCGGCGGCGACGGCGGTGAGTCCGTCGCGGTGCGCGTGCACCCGGCGATGATCCCGCGCAACCACCCCCTCGCCGGGGTCGGCGGGGCGTTCAACGCGGTCTTCGTCGAGGCGGAGGCCGCCGGACAGCTCATGTTCTACGGGCAGGGAGCGGGCGGTGCACCCACCGCCAGCGCCGTGCTCGGCGATCTGGTCGCGGTGGCCCGCAACCTGGTCGTCGGCGGGCGCGGACCGCGCGAGTCGGCCTACGCCGACCTCGCGGTGCGCCCGATCGCGCAGGCGTCGACCAGGTACCACATCAGCCTGGACGTGGCCGATCGCGCGGGCGTGCTGGCGGCTGTCGCCGCCGTGTTCGCCCAGCACGAGGTGAGCATCGCGGCGGTGCGGCAGGAGGGCCGGGCTGCCGACGCCAGCCTGGTCGTCGTCACGCACTCCGCGCCAGACGCCGCGCTGCGCTCCACAGTGGACAAAATCGCGGGGCTGCCGTTCGTGCACGAGGTGGTCAGCGTGATGCGGGTCGAAGGCGAGGATTCATGACCATCCCCACCGGTGTGCGGCCAGGCTGGCCGGGCATCATCCAGGCTTATCCGTCCAGGGTCCCGATTCCCCCGAACGCCAAGGTCATCACCCTGGGGGAGGGGAACACCCCGCTGCTGCCCGCGCCGCACCTGTCGGAGCTGACCGGGTGCACGGTGTACCTCAAGGTCGAGGGCCTCAATCCCACCGGCTCCTTCAAGGACCGCGGCATGACCGTGGCCATCACCCACGCGCTGGCCAACGGGCTGGAGGCGGTCATCTGCGCCTCCACCGGCAACACGTCGGCGTCGGCGTCGGCCTACGCGGCGCGCGCGGGCATGACCTCGGCGGTGCTGGTGCCGCGCGGCAAGATCGCGCTCGGCAAGCTCGCCCAGGCCGTCGCGCACGGCGCGCGCATTCTTCAGATCGACGGCAACTTCGACGACTGCCTGGAACTGGCGCAGAAGACCGCGGCGGAGTACCCGGTCGGCCTGGTCAACTCGGTCAACCCGGTGCGGCTCATCGGCCAGAAGACCGCCGCGTGGGAGATCTGCGACGTCCTCGGCCGCGCCCCCGACATCCACTGCCTCCCGGTGGGCAACGCGGGCAACATCACCGCCTACTGGCGCGGCTACGCCGAGTACGCCCAGGACGGGCTGGTCGACAGCACGCCGCGCATGTTCGGCTTCCAGGCGGCAGGCGCCGCGCCGCTGGTGCTCGGCGAGCCGGTCGCCAACCCGGAGACCATCGCCACCGCGATCCGCGTCGGCAGCCCGGCCTCCTGGGCGGGCGCGGTGACCGCCCGCGACGAGTCCGGCGGCCTGTTCGACTCGGCCACCGACGAGCAGATCCTCGACGCCTACCGGCTGCTGTCCACGCGCGAAGGCGTGTTCGTGGAGCCGTCGTCGGCGACCAGCATCGCCGGTCTGCTCAAGACCTCGGCGGACGGGCGGCTGCCCAAGGGGTCCGTGGTCGTCTGCACGGTCACCGGCCACGGCCTCAAGGACCCCGACACCGCCCTGCGCGGCCTGGTCGAGGTCGAGCCGGTGCCGGTCGACGCCACCGCCGTCGCCTCGGCGCTGGACCTGCGGTGACCGCGGGCGTCCGCGTCCGGGTGCCCGCGTCGACGGCGAACCTGGGCGCGGGTTTCGACGCGCTCGGGCTCGCCCTGGGCCTGCACGACGTCATCGAGGTCCGGCGCGCGCCGTCCGGGCTCGCGGTGACCGTGACCGGCGAGGGCGCGGACGACGTGCCGCGCGACGAGTCGAACCTGGTCGTGCGCGCGCTGCGCGCGGCCTGCGACCGGCTCGGGTTCGACCCCGGCGGCTTGGCCATGACCTGCGCGAACGTCATCCCGCACGCCCGGGGCCTCGGGTCGTCGGCCGCGGCCATCGTCGGCGGGATCGCCGCGGCCCACGGGCTGGCGGGCAAGCCGCTGGACGACGACGCGCTGCACTTGGCCGCCGAGTTCGAGGGGCACGCCGACAACGTCGCGGCGAGCCTGCTCGGCGGCCTGGTCGTCGCCTGGTGCGAGCCGGGCCCGAGGTTCCGCGCCGCGCGGGTCGAGCCGCACCCGGACCTGCGGCCGGTGGCGATCGTGCCGTCGGAGGAGTCCGCCACCCACGTCACCCGGGGGCTGCTGCCCGCCGTCGTCCCGCACGCCGACGCCGCGTTCGCCGCTGGCCGGGCGGCGTTGGCCGTGCACGCGCTCGCCGCGCGCCCGGACCTGCTGCTGCCCGCCACCGCGGACACGCTGCACCAGGACTACCGGGAAAAAGCCTGGCCGCGGACCTTGCGCGTGGTGCGCGAACTGCGCGCTCTCGGGGTCGCCGCCGCGGTGTCGGGCGCTGGGCCGACCGTGCTCGCGTTCACCACGGACGGCCGCGTCCCGGCCGGGGTCGATCTCACCGGGTTCACCGCGACCCCGCTTTCGGTGGACCGCGCGGGTGTGCGCGTCGACCCGCTCGACTGACCGGGAATACCCCTCGTGACCGCGGCGTTGCACCGCTTGAAGGCTCTCGTGATTCAGATCACCGTGCCACACCCTCATCTCGGTGCGACGCGCAGCGGGCCGGTTGTTGCACCTTGAGTGACGGCCGTCTACCCTCGGGGGCGTTCAGTCACCGCGCGCACGGGCGCCCGGTGTCGTTCCCGGAAACTCTTTCCGGGTCGCATCATCTGCCGGGGTATCGGCTCAGTCCTTCTCCAAGGTCAGGGCCGGGGCTCGCAGGTTCCCGACGACCGTGGTGACCAGATGCTCCCTGTTGGCGACCGAGTCCTACGGCTGGCCCGCTCCGCGGCCAGGCTCGTGACTAGGGCAAGCAAGCAGTGGGGAGATACGCCGTCTCGCATTCCGACGGACGGCGGTCCGCTGGTCCACGTAGGAGGCGGGGACCGGTCAGGAAGGACATGTGTGACCAATACCGATCTATTGAGCAGCGACACCGCCGAGTCGCAGTCCGACAAGGCGCAGAGCACGGGTGCCAATGGCGGCACACCTAAGCGTCGCGCGGGTCTTTCCGGCATGGTGCTCGCCGAGCTTCGCGAGCTGGCCGGTGAGCTGGGAATTCCCAGCACCGCGGGAATGCGCAAGGGTGATCTGATCGCTGCCATCAAGGAGCGGCAGGGGGGCGGCTCCGGCGCCGTCGCCACGCAACTGCCGCTCAACGGCGCCGATGTGCCCGCGGAGCCCAAGCCCAGGCGCGAGCCGCGCGGGGCGAAGGCCGAGCAGCCAGCCGAAGCCGCGGCGGCCGCGCCTGCTGAGGCGCCTGCCGAACCGCAGGCGGACGCCCCGCAGGAGGCCCCCCGGCACACCGAGGGCGGCCGGGACAACCGGCGCCGTCGCGGTGCCAGCCGGTCGGCGGGAAGCCCGGAAGGCGCCGAGCAGGCGCCGGAGTCCGGGCGCGCGGCCCGCGTCGACGAGCGTCAGCAGGGCGGCGAGCGGCAGCAGGGCGAGCGCCAGCAGCGGGGCGACCGCAACGACCGCGGTGAGCGGGGCGAGCGCGGCGACCGCAACGACCGCCAGCGCGGCGACCGCAACCGCCAGCAGGGGGACCGGCAGCAGGACCGCCAGGAGCGGCAAGACCGCCAGGACCGCCAGGACCGCCAGCAGGACACGCGACAGCAGGATCGTCAGCAGGACAACCGGGCGACCGGCCCCGACGACGACGATGACGGCGGCCGTCGCGGCCGTCGCTTCCGCGACCGCCGCAGGCGCGGCGGCCGGGTCGAGGGCGGCACCGGCCAGAACGACACCGAGGTCCGCGACGACGACGTGCTGTTGCCGGTCGCCGGTGTCCTCGACGTGCTGGAGAACTACGCGTTCGTCCGCACGTCGGGCTACCTCGCCGGGCCGAACGACGTCTACGTCTCGCTCTCGCTGGTGCGCAAGCACGGCCTGCGCCGGGGCGACGCCATCACCGGCCTGGTCCGCCAGCCGCGTGAGGGCGAGCAGCAGCGGCAGAAGTTCAACCCGCTGGTCCGCGTGGAGACGATCAACGGCCTGGACCCGGACGCGGCCAAGAACCGCCCCGAGTTCACCAAGCTGACCCCGCTCTACCCGAACGAGCGACTGCGCCTGGAGACCGAGCCGCACATCCTCACCACCCGCGTCATCGACCTGATGATGCCGGTCGGCAAGGGCCAGCGCGCGCTCATCGTCTCGCCCCCCAAGGCGGGCAAGACCTCGGTGCTGCAGGCGATCGCCAACGCGATCAGCGTCAACAACCCCGAGGTCTACCTCATGGTCGTGCTCGTCGACGAGCGCCCGGAGGAAGTCACCGACATGCAGCGGTCGGTCAAGGGCGAGGTCATCGCCTCCACCTTCGACCGCCCCCCGGGCGACCACACCACCGTGGCCGAACTCTCCATCGAGCGCGCCAAGCGCCTGGTGGAAATGGGCCACGACGTGGTCGTGCTGCTGGACTCGATCACCCGCCTTGGCCGCGCCTACAACCTCGCGGCCCCGGCATCCGGCCGAATCCTCTCCGGCGGCGTCGACTCGACCGCCCTGTTCCCCCCGAAGCGCTTCCTCGGCGCGGCCCGCAACATCGAAGGCGGTGGCTCCCTCACCATCTTCGCCACCGCCCTGGTGGAAACGGGCTCCGCCGGTGACACGGTCATCTTCGAGGAGTTCAAGGGCACCGGCAACGCCGAACTGAAACTCGACCGCAAGATCGCCGACAAGCGCATCTTCCCGGCGGTCGACGTCGACCAGTCCAGCACCCGCAAGGAGGAGTTGCTCCTCTCCCCGGACGAGCTGGCGGTCACCGTCAAGCTGCGCAGGGTCCTGCACGCCCTCGACAGCCAGGCAGCGATCGAACTCCTGCTCGACCGCCTGCGCAAGAGCCGGACAAACATCGAGTTCCTGATGCAGGTGGCCAAAACCACCCCAGCAGGCAACGACGACTGACTTACCAGTCCCAACACCCACAGGCCCGGCCCCCTCGCTTCTCGGGGGCCGGGCCTGCGGCTTGCCCAAGCAGACGTGGAGAGTTATCCACAGGCGGCCCGCACCTTCCCTGTTGCCTCAGGTCAAGATGCCCGTTTTGGCGGGCGTCGACGGTGAGCTTGCCGCTGATCTTCTCCTCGAACACGCGCTCGCCGATCGGATCGAGTGATCGGTGGAATCGAGGTGATGATCGAGCAGCTTCGGCATCTCGTCGTGATGAGTCAGCGGAACAACGTGGCAATTCGGGTGATGCCGTTCTCGGCCGGTTTTCATCCGGCGGCCGCGACCGGTCCGTTCATCAAGCTGGACTTCCCGACCGTGGCGAACGGTGCTCCCTCCGAACCGTCCACGGTCTACATCGAGGGTTTGACCGGGGCGCTCTTCCTGGAGAAGCCGAACGAGATCAAGCGCTACAGTGAAGCGTTCGCAGACCTGTGGGAAGCCTCGATGATCGAGGTGGAGTCGGTGAATTACATCGCCAAGCTGGCAAGGGAGATGCGGCAACAATGAGCAGTGACAAGCTGGCCGACGCCCGCTGGTTCAAGAGCAGTTGGAGCGGCCCCAACGGTGAGTGCGTTGAGGTGGCGTTCTTGGGCGACGGCGAGGTCGCGACTCGGGACAGCAAGGTGGGCGGCACCGAGTCGGTGCTGCTCTTCGGCTCCAGCCAGTGGGACGCCTTCGTGCGCGGCTTGAACGCCTGACAACACCAGACTTCACCGCAAGCAGCCTGCCCGCACCCGCTGCGTGCGGGCTGCTTGACGAACGCGCCCGTGATCACCATCGTGGATGACGCCCTTCACACAACTGTCCTTCAGTGCCGGTGCCGGTGCCGGTGTGCGTCGGGGCGTGGTGGCGGTGAGAGCGGGGGCGTTGGTTGGCCCGGAGTTAGCCAAGCGGTTCCCGATCATGGTCTCTACGCCTTGGGGGACCGAGTGCACGCTGTCGATCAGTCGTAGGGCTTCGGGTGACGTCGTGTCCAGTCAAAGGTGTGGGTCGTGCCCCGGTGGGTGTGCCAACCCCGTGACGGGAATCCCCCCGGCCCACGCTTGCCGGGGAGGTTGACCGCGCGGCCGGATGTGCGTCCCGGAGACACACGTCCCCGGGATGCTCCCGGCAGGCTCTGGCCGCTAGACGAGGTCATGGCCTAGGACGGGGCCGTGGTGTTGTCTTGCCACCGAATATTGGTTGGCCGAGCACCGTCGGTTACAAGGTGTTCCTTGAACGCGCGTCGAATATCATCTAGGGGGATCTCTGCGTTCGAGGGGAACCCAGTCCATTGGTCCGCGAAAAAGTACGCAAGTTCATCGTGGGTGTACGCTCCCTCTCCGACGCTGTAAACCCCGTGCGGCCATTCGCGCCCGGTGAAGTACAGGACCCCTACGTCCCCGCGTATGCCTACCGCGAACTCCTGTTTGCTGCCGTCGGCCGGATGGATTTGCATGAGGATCGGGGCGTCGCTGGGAGATTCGGCTTTTACTCGGTCAATCAGGGCGTCTACCTCTGCTTCTGTCGTGACCACGATCGGATCGTCTTCGTGTTCGTGAGCGTAGTAGACCTCTAGGGGAACCATAGTGAAGTCTTCCCTCCGTGATATGTGCGTTGGAATCCGTCAGGGTCATAGATGGTGAGTGTGTACCCCTCGGGCAGTAACACGGGAACCAGTGCGTTACAGCCGAACTTTCCGAAACATGGACGGTTGTTGATTATTAGGGTCGCGGATCTTATGTCGTTCTTGCGCATATGGACAGCCGGTTTCATTTCCACATCGGCTGATCGCATCGGACGTTGACTGACTTTGATCTCATCGAAGTAGTCTTCAACTGCTTGATATTTGTCGTCCTTGCCGCTGACCTCGTTGTGGACGTTGCCGTTCGGGTCAATCCACCGACCGTGTGTCTTCTGCCCGCTTCGAGTCTTCACTGTCGGCGGCAACTCGGCCCGAAGGCGCTCGACCTGTTCACGGGTCACGTTTGCCGGTGCCGGTGGGGGCCGGGGCGCGGTGGTCGGAGTTGGGGCGTTGGACGGCCCGGGGTTGGCCAGGCGGTTCCCGATCATGGTTTCTACGGCTTGGAGGGCTGAGTGCACGGTAGGGCTTCGGTGAGCATGGCGGGAATCCGCTGGGTCTGTGGGTTCCCTGTGCCTTGGATCAGGACCGCGACTTCGTCCCTGGTTCGGTCGGTTTCGGTCGCGATCCCGTCCAGGTGCGCGCGTAGCCCGGCAAGTGAGGTCAGGAAGGCGCGCAGGCGCGCGGCGGTTTCCTCGGCCAGGGGCACTCGGTCATCGTAGGGGCGTGACCGGTCACCAGGACGGGACGGTGTTCGACTTGCCTGGCCCCTGGCACTCGATGCCTTTCGTCGGAATCCAGGCGTCGCGGGTTTCACTCACACACACAGCCCCCGCTTTTGCGCATGAGTGCTTCGCCTGCCTGTTGTGGATCAGATAGCCCGGCGTATTTCCCATTGGGTATGAGCGTGATCTTCGCTGTTGTCCAGCCTTCCGCGAGGATTCTTGTCCGCGGTCGCCAGGATCGCTTCCACCACGTCCGTCGGCGCCCGAGCGGCAGTCGGGTTCGGCAGAATCGAGCAACCCCACAGCCAACCGCCGCGGAAGCCTCAAGACACCCAAGAACGCCCAGGCACCCAAGCCATCCGCACCAGCACCAAAACAGCGGGCACCCCAACAGCGACCGCATAAGGCGTGGCCACCACGATCTGGTCGAAGACCAGCCCCGCCCCGAACAACACCCCCGGATACGGCAAAGCCAACAGCACCCGCTGCCGCCCCGAATGCCAAGTCACCGCCCGAGACAGCGCAGCCGTGATCGCGGCCCCACCACCCCAGAGCCCACTGGTGATCGCGACCTGCCACGGCGCATCGATCAGAAGACCGCCGAACGCGGTCAGCCCCAGCACAGCCGCCATGAACAACACCGGTGCGGCCAGCCACGCGGAGACCGAGAGCGGTCTGCCTACGGCGTACAACACGCGACCAGTGTGCGCCGGGTCCCAGAGCCGTCAACCAACCGCGCGGCGGAAGGTCGGCGTGCGGCGACGAACGGTCGGCGGAATAGCGGCAGGTGGGACCGCGTTACAAGACCTGTCAGCGCTCTGGCACACTAGTAGGTCGAGTCCGGCTCCGGTTCACCCCGCTTTCGGGGACCCGGCGGCCACAGATTGAGAGGCGACCACCGTGAAGAACGGCATTCACCCCGAGTACGTCAGCACCACCGTGACGTGCGGCTGCGGGAACAGCTTCACCACGCGCAGCACCAAGTCTTCCGGCAACATCCACGTCGAGGTCTGCTCGGCTTGCCACCCCTTCTACACCGGCAAGCAGAAGATCCTCGACACCGGTGGCCGGGTCGCGCGCTTCGAGGCCCGCTACGGCAAGCGGACCAAGAACGCCAAGTAGCTCCGCGCACGGCGCCTGCCCGGTCACCGGGCGGGCGCCGTCGTCGTGTCCGGACCCGAAATCCCCGATCGTGAGGTGTTCCCGGTGGATTCATCATCGCTGGACGAGTTGCTGGCCGAGCATGGTGAGCTGGAGAAGCTGCTCGCCGATCCCGCTGTGCACGCCGACCAGGACCGCGCCCGCAAGCTGGGCCGCCGCTACGCGGAGCTGACCCCGGCGGTGAAGGCCATCCGGGAGTTGGAAGCGGTGCGCGACGACTTGGCCGACGCCCGGGAGCTGGCCAGGGAGGACTCCGGGTTCGCCAAGGAGGCCGACGAGCTGGCGGCGCGGATTCCGGCGCTGGAGACGAAGCTGACCGAACTGCTGCTGCCGCGCGACCCGCACGACGCCGCCGACGTGCTGCTTGAGGTCAAGTCGGGGGAGGGCGGCGAGGAGTCCGCGCTGTTCGCGGGCGACCTGCTGCGCATGTACCTGCGCTACGCCGAGCGGCACGGCTGGAAGGCCGAGGTGCTCGACGGCACCGAGTCCGACCTGGGCGGGTTCAAGGACGTCACGGTCGCCATCAAGAGCCGGGGCTCGGACCCCGACGGCGTGTGGGCGCGGCTGAAGTTCGAGGGCGGCGTGCACCGCGTGCAGCGGGTGCCGGTGACCGAGTCGCAGGGCCGCATCCACACTTCGGCGGCGGGCGTGCTGGTCTACCCGGACGTCGAAGAGGCCGCCGAGATCGTCGACATCCCGGACAAGGACCTGCGCGTCGACGTTTACCGCTCGTCCGGCAAGGGCGGGCAGAGCGTCAACACCACCGACTCGGCCGTGCGCATCACGCACCTGCCGACCGGCATCGTCGTGTCCTGCCAGAACGAGCGCTCGCAGTTGCAGAACAAGGCCCGCGCCATGCAGGTCCTGCGCGCCCGGCTGCTCGCCGCCCAGGAGGAAGAGGCCGCCCGGCAGGCGTCCGACGCGCGCCGCAGCCAGATCCGCACGGTCGACCGCTCCGAGCGGGTCCGCACGTACAACTACCCGGAGAACCGCATCTCCGACCACCGGGTCGGCTACAAGGCGCACAACCTCGACGCCGTGCTCGACGGCGACCTCGACGGCGTCCTCGACGCCTTGGCCGAGGCCGACCGGGCCGAACGGCTGGCGACTTCGGCGGGCTAGGCCCTATCCGGGGGTCTGGCGGGTATCGGTTTCTCGTTGTCAGCGTCCGGTCGGGCCGCTACCGGGATTTCGTGGCCTCCGCCTCGGTGAGGACGTGCGCGTCGGGGCCGGGCGCGACGAGCACGGTGTGGTCGCTGTCGCTCCACTGGACGACGAACGGCGGCGTCCCGTCCGGCCCGCGGACCTCCTCGATGCGGCCGCGGCGGGCGTGGTGGTCCACATCGCCGCGTTCGACGATGAGCCAGTCACCAGGTTGTGCCTTCACGGTGTCTCTCCTCACTTTCCCTTGCGCGGTGGCGTCGGTTCCACTGTCCAACGGTGACGCCCGCGAGTCCAGTGCGGACACCTGACTGACACCGAGCGCGGCCGTGAAAGGGTGGCGGGCATGAGCAGGCACCACCCCCTCCGGCAGGCCATCGGCGCCGCGGAGCGTGTTCTGGCCGACGCGGGCGTCGCCTCGCCGCGCACCGATGCCGAACTGCTCGCCGCGCACGTGCTCGGCGTCGAGCGGGGCAAACTGCCGCTGGTGCCGATGGTCGACGCGACCGTGCTCGACGCGCTCGCGGCGCTGGTCGCCCGCCGCGCGCGCCGCGAGCCGTTGCAGCACCTGACCGGGGACGCGGCGATGGGCGCGATCACCGTCGCGGTCGGGCCAGGGGTGTTCGTGCCGCGCCCGGAGACCGAACTCATGTTCGCCTGGGGCCTGGCGACCCTCGCCGAGGTGCGCTCACCGGTCGTGGTCGACCTGTGCACGGGGTCCGGGGTCCTCGCGCTGTCGGTGGCCAACGCCCGCCCGGACGCGCGGGTGCACGCGGTCGACATCGACGCGGCCGCGCTGTCCTGGGCCCGCCGCAACGCCGACGCCCGCGCCGCCGCAGGCGACACCCCGGTTCGCCTCCACTCCGGCGACGTCACCGACCCCGGGCTGTTCGCCGACCTCGACGGCCAGGTCGACCTGCTGCTGTGCAACCCGCCGTACGTCCCCGACGGGACCGAAGTCCCCCCGGAGGTCGCCGACCACGACCCGGCGCACGCGGTGTTCTCCGGCGCCGACGGCCTGACCGTCATCCGTTCGGTGGTCACCGCGGCCGCCCGCCTGCTGCGCCCCGGCGGCGCGGTCGCCATCGAACACGACGACACCCACGGCGATTCCGTTCCCGCGCTGCTGGCGGACCGGGGCGTCTTCACCGACATCGAGGACCACCCGGACCTGGCGGGCCGCCCCCGGTTCAGCACCGCCCGCCGCCGCCCTATGGCGTGACGTTCTCGACCATCGTGCGGTAGACCGGCGCTGTCTCGGCCCACCGTTCGACCGTCGAGGTGGCGTAGAGGAAGTACTCCGTCCCGGCCACCCGCCAGTACATCGAATGGACGTGCAGGCGGCCAGCGGCGGTGTCGTGCTCGAACTCCCAGTCGACCGCCTGGACGCCGTGGTAGGTCGCGGTGCCCAGGCTCAGCCGCTGGAACCGCTGCCGGGTGGCCGCGAACGCGCGCTCGTAGTCCACATGGGACCGCACCAGGTCCACCGCGGGCGCGGGCGCGCCGCCGTAGCGGATGAACCGGGTCGGGTCGGCGGGGTCGGTGGCCTGCATGGCGCCCGGACCGCTCGACCGGGTGACGATCCAGCCGTCCGGGATGGTGGTGACGATGCCGCCGGGTCCGGCGACCCGCTGGTAGCCCTCGGGCACCGGCAGCGCCACCTTCGACGGGCTCGGCGCGACGCGCGGGTCCGCGGCGGGTCCCTCCAAAGGGGACGGCGCGGGTTCGCCCGTCCGCGCGGGCGGAGCCGAGTCGGCGTAGTCGTAGGTGGCGATGGACTGCGCGTTGCGCTCGGGTTCCTTGGGCGCGACCAGCAGCACAGCGCCGACGGCCGCGCTGACCGCCGCGTAGGCGACGACAAGCGAGGACGCCAGCCAGCGTGAGCTGAGCTGGAATCCTCTGCGCGTGAAGCGGCTGGTCGTGGCTACTCCCTGGACACGGGCCTGCGGTATGCCGTACCGAGGGTAGCG
Organism: Actinokineospora iranica; assembly: GCF_900101685.1. Classification (GTDB taxonomy): domain Bacteria; phylum Actinomycetota; class Actinomycetes; order Mycobacteriales; family Pseudonocardiaceae; genus Actinokineospora; species Actinokineospora iranica. Next base: position 418,869 of record NZ_FMZZ01000002.1, on the reverse strand, counting down.
TGACCTCTTGGGTGATCCAATGCTTCGTACATGGCAGGACGTCATCGCCAAGTGGGAACTGACCGCTGGCGAGGACGAACCGGGGGCGGGAGAGGCCGCGGACGCGTTCGCGCGCGGAAGGTCCGCGCTGCTCGCGGGCAGGCTCGACGACGCGCTCGGCGAGTTCGAGCGGTCGGCGGCGCTGCGCGCGCACCCGCACGACCACGTCGGCATCGGCGACGTGCTGCTCGCCCGCGGCCGGTGGCGCGCCGCGGCCCGCCACTACCGCCGCGCGGAAGAGCTGGACCCGGGCAACGCGCTCGCGTTCCTGGGACTGTCCCAGGCGAAAGTGGCCGGTTCGGACGCCGTTGCCGCCGCCGAGGACTTGGAACGCGTCTACGGCGGCTCGGACGACCCGGTGTTGCGCTACTACCTGGCCAGCACCTGGTGCTCGGTCGCCGACCAGGCCCGGCACCGCGCAGGCGACGAGACCCTGGTGTTCACCAGCGAGGGCCAGCTCGCCCTGTGCGAGCACGCCGCCCGGCGCATCCTCGAACTCGACGTGGACGACCGGGAGCTGCGCCGGGGCGCGGAGCGGCTGCTGGCCGAGGTGCGCTCGGGACGGCGCTGGCACTGGCGCCCGGAGGGGATCGCGGTGAGCCTGGCGGTGCTGGCCGTCTCCTTCGGACTGACCCTGGTCGCCATCGGCGGGGTCACAGGCAGCGTGCCGCTGGTGATCGCCGGGATCGTCGTCGGCAGCGCCCTGCTTTACCTGATCGTGGTGCGCTTCCGCAGGCAGAGCTGGCGCGCCCGCGCGGAGCTGCCCACCGGCGGGATTCGCGGCGGAGGCGCGTGATCGTCCGACTACCGACACCGCTATCCTCGCCGCCGTGACCACGGTCTACGACTGCAGCGAGCGCGGCCAGCGCGAAGACGGCCTCGCCGCGGCGGCCAGCGCGGTCCGTGCGGGCCGCACGGTCGTGATCCCGACCGACACCGTCTACGGCATCGGCTGCGACGCGTTCTCCCCGACCGCGGTCAGCGCGCTGCTCGCGGCCAAGGGCCGCGGCCCGGACATGCCCGTCGGCGTGCTGGTCGGCTCGTGGTCGACCATCGACGGGCTGGTCCTCTCGGTGCCCCAGTCGGCCCGCACGCTGGTCGAGGCGTTCTGGCCGGGGGACCTGTCCATCGTGCTCCCGCACGCGCCGTCGCTGGCCTGGGACCTGGGCCGGACCGGCGGCACGGTCATGCTGCGGATGCCGCTGCACCCGGTGGCGATCGAGCTGCTGCGCGAGGTGGGGCCGATGGCGGTCTCCAGCGCCAACCGCTCCGGCCGACCGCCCGCGGCGACCGCGCAGGAGGCCGTCGACCAGCTCGGGGACTCCGTGTCGGTCTACCTCGACGGCGGACCGTCCGGCGACCCGGTGCCATCGACCATCGTCGACCTCAGCGGCGACGAGCCCGTGGTGCTGCGCGAGGGCGCGGTCAGCGTCGCCGCGGTCTCCGAGGCGTTGGGCGCCGAGGTGCGCGTCTCGCGGTAGCGTGCCCTACCTGATCTGCCCGCCTATTGCCCGCTTACCTGTCAGCCGTTTACCGACAGCCGTTCGACACGCAGGAGATGCGACCCCCCGTGCCCACGCCGTTCTGGGGCCCTGACTTCGCGGCCCTCACCAGCACGGACCCGGAGATCGCCGAGGTGGTGCTCGGCGAGCTGGACCGGCTGCGCGGCGGGCTGCAGCTCATCGCGAGCGAGAACCTCACCAGCCCCGCGGTGTTCGCCGCGCTCGGCTCGACGCTGTCGAACAAATACGCGGAGGGCTACCCCGGCCACCGCTACTACCCAGGCTGCGGCCAAGTCGACGTGGCCGAGGAAATCGGCGCGGCCCGCGCGCGGGCCCTCTTCGGCGCCGACCACGCCAACCTCCAGCCGCACTCGGGGACGAATGCGAACCTGGCCTGCTACGCCGCGTTCTGCGAGCCGGGCGATGTCGTGCTGGCCATGGACCTGCGCCACGGCGGCCACCTCACGCACGGCTCGCCAGCCAACTTCTCCGGCCGCTGGTTCGAGCCGGTCTGGTACGGCCTGGACCCGGAAACCGAACTGATCGACTACGACCAGGTGCGCGACCTGGCCCGCGCGCACCGGCCGCGCATGATCATCGCGGGCGCGACGTCCTACCCCCGGCTCATCGACTTCGCCGCGTTCCGCGAGATCGCCGACGAGGTCGGCGCGATCCTGCTGGTCGACGCGGCGCACATCATCGGGCTGGTCGCGGGCGAAGTGGCGCCGTCGCCGGTGCCCTTCGCCGACGTCGTCACCGCGACGACCCACAAAGTCCTGCGCGGCCCGCGCGGCGGCCTGGTGCTCTGCCGCGCCGAGCACGCCGATGCCATCGACAAGGCGGTCTCCCCGGCCACCCAGGGCGGCCCGATGATGCACGTGATCGCCGCGAAAGCCGTCGCCCTCAAAGAAGCCGCCGAGCAGTCCTATCGCGACTACGCCCACCAGGTCGTCGCCAACGCCGCCGCGCTCGCCGACGGCTTGGCCGAGGAAGGGATGCGCCCGGTCTCCGGCGGCACCGACACGCACCTGGCCGTGCTCGACCTGCGCCCGCTCGGCGTCACCGGCGCCGACGCCGAGGCCCGCTGCGCCGCGGCCGGGATCATGCTGACCAAGAACCCGGTCCCGTTCGACCCGGCCCCGCCCTCGGTCGCCTCGGGCATCCGGCTCGGCTCGCCCAGCGTCACCACGCAGGGCATGACCGAGCCCGACATGCGCGAGATCGCCCGGCTGATCGGCCGCGCCGTCCGCGCCGCAACCGATCCGGCCGAGCTGGTCGAGGCCGTCGCCGCGCTGACCGCGGCCCGCCCCGCCTACCCGAGGAGCCAGCGGGCGTGACACCCACGAGCGGATTCGCGCCCGCAGGCCTTCCGGTGCGGGAGTACCTGCTGGTCGCGCTGATCACCGCGGTCCTGACGTTCCTGCTGACCGGCCTGGTCCGGCTGCTGGCCATCCGGATGGGCGCGGTCGCCTACCCGCGCCAGCGCGACGTGCACGTCGTGCCGATGCCGCGGCTGGGCGGACTGGCCATGTACCTGGGCATCTGCGGCGGGATGCTGCTGGCCCACCAGCTGCCGGTCCTGCGCCGCGCGTTCGACTACTCGTTCGACCCCGCCGCCGTGCTCATCGGCGGCGGCATCATCGTCGGCATCGGTATGCTGGACGACCGGTTCGAGCTGGACTCGCTCACGAAACTCGCGGGCCAGACCACCTGCGCTGGCATCCTGGTGCTGTTCGGCATCCAGTGGTTCGTGCTGTGGGTGCCCTGGGGCGGCGACGAGGGCGTCTTCGGCTCGGTGCTCATCCTGGACCAGAACCAGGGCGGCCTGCTGGCCATCCTGCTCGCCGTCACGATGATCAACGCGATGAACTTCGTGGACGGCCTCGACGGGCTCGCCGCGGGAATCGGGCTCATCACCGCCGCGGCGACCTGCGTGTTCTCCATGCACCTGCTCGACGAGTCCGGCGGCGACGTCGGCAACTACTCGCCCGCGCTCATCACCGCCACCCTGGCCGGGGCCTGCCTGGGCTTCCTGCCGCACAACTTCCAGCCCGCGCGCATCTTCATGGGCGACTCCGGCTCGATGCTCATAGGCCTCATGCTGGCCGCGGCGAGCACCACCGTCTCCTTCCGCGGCAACCCCACCCTGTGGGGCGCCACCGACGCGCTCGCGGTGTTCTCCCCGCTGCTCATCGTCGCCGCGGTCCTGTTCGTCCCGGTGCTGGACCTGATGATGGCCGTCATCCGGCGCACCCGCCGCGGCGAGAGCCCGTTCTCCGCGGACAAGATGCACCTGCACCACCGCCTGCTGGAGATCGGCCACTCCCAGCGCCGCGCCGTGCTGCTCATCTACCTGTGGGCGGGCCTGATCGCCTTCGGCGCCATCGCGGTGACCCTCTACGACGTCTCGATCGTCATCTGGGGAATCGTGATCGTCGTGGTGCTGACCGCGGTGATCTCCTACCTGCCGCGCATCCGCTCGTCCCGGTGACGCCTGCCGCCGGGCGACCTCCCACCCGGCTCTAGACTGGACCCACGATGAGCGAGAACAACGAGACAAGCGCGACCGCCGAGACAAGCGCGACCGCCGAGGCAGGCACGGCCGCCGAGTCGCGGCCCGGCCCGCACACCCGGTCGCTGCTCACGCTGGCGGACGCCATGTTCCGCACCGCGCTGTGGCCGTCGGTGGCGACCCTGGTCGCGGGGGTGGTCCTCTTCGGCGCGCTGAACGGGGCGCCCGGGGCGCTCGGCGCGCTGGTGGGGGGCGCGCTCGCCTGCGGCTCGTCGCTGCTGACGCTGTTCCTGATGCGCAAGACCGCCGCCCTGGGGCCACAGGTCGCGCTCGCCGCGTCGCTGGGCGGCCTGCTCGTCAAGCTGTTCGTCCTGATGCTGGTCATGACCGCGCTGCGCGGCGTCGACGCGCTGCACAGCCGGTCGCTGGGCATCACGATGATCGCCGTGGTGATCGTGGCTGCCGCCGCCGAGGCGGTCGCGTTTCGCCGGACCAAGCTGCCGACAATCATCATCGGCGACGAGAAGTAGTCCGTCGGCGGCCCACGCCACACACCTGATGATTCCTTCGTTACCGCCTGGTAGGGTTTGCGTCAGCGGTCGGTTTGGCGTATTGCGGTCAGCTCGCAGGTGGGCTGACCAGGCCATCAGGTAGCCGGCTGCGGACATGCCAACTTCGTCAGGTACCTTACGACCTGATCGTGACGATTCCCCCGGCGGAGTGAACGCCGGCCGGGAGAACCGGAAGGAGCCCAGAGTTGGGCAGGCTGGTGCTGGCCGAGGGTGAGACGTTCAGTCCACCCGGCGTGAAGGACTTCATTCTCCCGCCGATCTTCGGTGACGTCACGAAACCGATGGTCTTGGTGGTCTTGTCCGTCGTGATCGTCTCCGCGTTCTTTCTGATCACGTCCCGGAACTTGAAGGTCATCCCCAGCAAGTGGCAGTTCGCCGCCGAATCGGTCTACGACTTCGGCCGCAACTCCATCGCCAGGGAGCAGATCGGCTCGAAGGATTTCAAGCCCTTCGTGCCGCTTATTCTCACGCTGTTCACCTTCGTGTTGGTGAACAACCTCTTCGGGATCATCCCGGTGCTGCAGTTCCCGACCATGTCGCGGATCGGCTTCCCGCTGGCGCTGGCGGTGCTGGTGGTCTACCCGGTTTACCACTACGTCGGCTTCAAGCGGCACGGCTTCGTCGGCTACCTGAAGCACGCCACGATGCCGCCCGGCGCGCCCGGTCCGATTTACCTGCTGGTCGCTCCGATCGAGTTCCTGCAGAAGTTCATTCTGAACCCGGTCACGCTGGCGATCCGAGTTTTCGCCGCGATGTTCGCCGGGCACCTCATTCTGCTGGTTTTCACCCTCGGTGGTGAATACCTGCTCCTGCACGCCCCAGTGGCGCTCAAGCCGGTATCACTCGTCGCTTGGGCGTTCGCCATCGCGATGACCTTCCTTGAGGCGTTCATCCAGATTCTGCAGGCGTACATCTTCGCGCTCCTGTCGGCCAACTTCATCGGCATGGCACTCGCGGAAGAGCACTAGGGACCACATCAAGCCCCCGATCCGCGGGTGCCCGCGGACCGAGTTGGAAAGGGATACACAAGTGAGCAGTGTTGCTGTTCTCGCCCAGGAGGCGCCTGCCTCGATCAACGCGGGCCTCGCGGCCATCGGCTACGGCCTCGGCGCCATCGGCTCCAGCATCGGCGTCGGCCTGATCTGGGCCGCGGTCATCAACGGCACGGCCCGCCAGCCGGAGGCCCAGAGCAAGCTCATGGGCATCGCGTGGACGACCTTCGTCCTTGTCGAGGTGCTCGCCCTGATCGGCCTGGTCGTGTTCTTCATCGCAGGCGGCTGATCCAGCCCTTCTTCGTCAGGGAGACGTCGTGGTGAACACATCCATCCTGGCCGCTGAAACCCCGAGCCCGGTGATGCCGCACCTCGCCGAGGTCATCCTCGGTCTGGTGGCTTTCCTGCTGCTGCTGTTCGTGATCTCGAAGTTCGTCGCGCCCCGGTTCGAGAAGCTCTACGCCGAGCGCACCGCCAAGATCGAGGGCGGCATCGAGAAGGCGGAGCGGGCCCAGGCCGAGGCAGAGGCCGCGCTGCAGCAGTACAAGGCGCAGCTCGCCGAGGCCCGCGCCGAGTCCGCGCGCATCCGGGACGACGCCCGGGCGGAGGCGGAGCAGATCAAGGAGGAGCTGCGCGCCCAGGCCCAGGAGGAGTCCGCGCGTATCGTGGCGCAGGGGCAGGCCCAGTTGGCGGCGCAGCGCGCGCAGATCGTCGCCGAGCTGCGCGCCGACCTCGGCCGCCACGCCGTCGAACTGGCCAGCCGGGTCGTGGGCGAGTCCCTTGAGGACGAGGCCCGGCGCCGGGGAACGGTCGACCGGTTCCTGGCCGAGCTCGACTCGGTTTCGGCGCCTGCGAAGAGCTAGGGGACGCCTGAGATGACATTCCAAGCCGCGAGCCGGGAAGCCCTCGCCGCCGTCGAGCTGACCCTGCTCGACGTCGTCGAGGGGGCCACGGCCGCCGCCACGCTCGGCGAAGAGCTGTTCGCGGTCGTCGGGCTGCTGGACCGGGAGATCGGCCTGCGGCGCACGCTCGCCGACTCCGCCACCGATCCGGCGAACCGCGAACGGCTCGTGCGGGACCTGCTCGGCGGCAAGATCTCCGAGTCGGCCCTGACCGTGGTCGCCGCCGCGGTCGCCGCCCGGTGGTCGAGCCCCCGGGAGCTGGTGGACGGCCTGGAGTCGCTGGCCACCACCGCGCTGCTGGTGCGCGCCGAGCGGGACGGCCGCCTCGACACGGTCGAGGACGAGCTGTTCCGGCTGGGCCGCATCATCGCCGACCAGACCGAGTTGGAGCAGGTGCTGGCCAACCGGACCGCCGCGGCCGAGGGCAAGCTCGCCCTGGTCCGCGAGCTGATCGGGACCAAGGTGGACAAGACCACCTCGGCGCTGGTCGAGAACCTGGTCGGCCAGCCGCGCGGCAGGCAGGTCGTCGCGGGCCTGGAGGCGCTGGCCGCGCAGGCGGCCAAGCGGCGCGAGCGCTCGGTGGCGCACGTGATCTCCGCTGGCCCGCTTTCCGCCGAGCAGCAGGACAGCCTGTCGGCATCCCTGCAGCGGATCTACGCCCGGCCGATCGCACTGCACATCGAGGTCGACCCCGACCTCGGCGGCGGTCTGGTCGTCAAGGTCGGCGACGAGGTCATCGACGGCAGCACCACCGGACGGCTCGACGCGCTGCGGCGCAAGTTTGCCGGCTGACCCCCATTAGTCTTCCCAGAACGAAGCGAGAGCAGGAACTTTCATGGCGGAGCTGACGATCTCGTCGGACGAGATCCGCAGTGCGATCGAAAACTACGTCTCCAGCTACTCCCCGGACGTCAACCGGGAAGAGGTCGGAACGGTTTCCGACACCGGTGACGGCATCGCCCACGTCGAGGGCCTGCCCTCGGCCATGGCCAACGAGCTGCTGGAGTTCCCCGGCGGCGTGGTCGGCGTGGCGCTGAACCTGGACGCCCGCGAGATCGGCGCCGCCATCCTCGGCGAGTACGACAAGATCGAGGAGGGCCAGGAGGTCAAGCGCACCGGCCGGGTCCTCTCCGTCCCGGTCGGCGACGCCTTCCTCGGCCGCGTGGTCGACCCGCTGGGCGCCCCGATCGACGGCCTCGGCGAGATCGTCGCCGAGGAGCAGCGCGCCCTGGAGCTGCAGGCCGCCACCGTCGTGCAGCGCCAGCCGGTCGAGGAGCCGCTGCAGACCGGCCTCAAGGCCATCGACTCGATGACCCCGATCGGCCGCGGCCAGCGCCAGCTGATCATCGGCGACCGCAAGACCGGCAAGACCACGGTCTGCGTCGACACGATCATCAACCAGAAGAAGGCGTGGGAGACCGGCGACCCGAAGCAGCAGGTCCGCTGCATCTACGTCGCCATCGGCCAGAAGGGCTCCACCATCGCGGGCGTCAAGTCCGCGCTGGAGGAGGCGGGCGCGCTGGAGTACACCACCATCGTCGCCGCCCCGGCCTCGGACTCCGCTGGCTTCAAGTGGCTCGCGCCCTACACCGGCTCCGCGCTCGGGCAGCACTGGATGTACCAGGGCAAGCACGTCCTGATCATCTTCGACGACCTGACCAAGCAGGCCGAGGCGTACCGCGCGATCTCGCTGCTGCTGCGCCGCCCGCCGGGCCGCGAGGCCTACCCCGGCGACGTCTTCTACTTGCACTCCCGCCTGCTGGAGCGCTGCGCGAAGCTGTCCGACGAGCTCGGCGGCGGCTCGATGACCGGCCTGCCGATCATCGAGACCAAGGCGAGCGACATCTCCGCCTACATCCCCACCAACGTCATCTCCATCACCGACGGCCAGTGCTTCCTGGAAGCCGACCTGTTCAACTCGGGCCAGCGTCCGGCGATCAACGTCGGCACCTCGGTTTCCCGGGTCGGCGGCGCCGCGCAGACCAAGGCGATGAAGAAGATCTCCGGCACGCTGCGTCTGGAGCTGGCCCAGTACCGCGAGCTGGAGGCGTTCGCCGCCTTCGCCTCCGACCTGGACGCCACCTCCAAGGCCCAGCTCGCCCGCGGCACCCGGATGATGGAGCTGCTCAAGCAGGGCCAGTTCTCGCCGCTGCCGGTCGAGGAGCAGGTCGTCTCCATCTACGTCGGCACCAAGGGCTACCTGGACGCGATCCCGGTCGCCGACGTCCGCCGCTTCGAGGCCGAGCTGCTGGAGAACCTGCGCCACCGCCACGCGGGCATCCTGGACGAGATCCGGGTGAACAAGGTGCTCTCCGACGACAACGAAGAGCGGCTGATCGCGGCTGTCGAGGCGTTCTCCCAGAACTTCACCGCGGCCGAGAGCGGCGGCGTCAGCGACGTCCCCGCCGACGCTCTGGACGCCGACGAGGTCGGGCAGGAGACCGTGAAGGTCAACAAGCCCGCGCCGCCGAAGGAGTAGGCATGGCGCAACTTCGGGAGATCCGCCAGCGGATCAAGTCGGCCCAGTCGTTCAAGAAGATCTTCAAGGCGCAGGAGCTGATCGCCACATCGCGGATCAGCAAGGCGCAGGCGCGGGTCGCGGAGTCCAAGCCGTACGCGGATGAGATCACCTCGGTGCTCACCGCGCTGGCCACGGCCGCGAGCAACCTCGACTCGCCGCTGCTCACCCAGCGCGAGCGCACCCGGCGTGCCGGTGTGCTGGTCGTGACCTCCGACCGCGGCCTGTGCGGCGGCTACAACGCCAACGCCATCAAGCGCGCGGAGGAGTTGCAGTCGCTGCTGCGCGAGCAGGGCAAGACCCCGGTGCTGTACGTGATCGGGCGCAAGGGCCTGAACTACTACCGGTTCCGGCAGCGCGAGGTCTCCGAGAGCTGGACCGGCTTCTCGGAGCGGCCCGCCTACAGCGACGCCGTCGCCGCAGGCGAGACGCTGATCAACGCTTTCCTCGCCGGTGAGGACGACGTGGACGACCAGCCGGGCGTCGACGGGGTGCTGGGCGTGGACGAGTTGCACATCGTCTACACCGAGTTCCGCTCGATGCTCTCCCAGCGGCCGGTCGCCAAGCGCATCGGCCCGATGGAGATCGAGTACGGCGAGTCCGCGGGGATTTCCCCGGCCTACTCGTTCGAGCCGAGCGCCGAGGCCCTGCTCGGCAACCTGCTCCCGAAGTACGTCAACACCCGGATCTACGCGGCACTGCTGGAATCGGCAGCGTCGGAGTCCGCCGCTCGACGCACGGCAATGAAGTCCGCCACGGACAACGCCGACGAACTGGTCAAGAGCTTCACGCGAGTGGCCAACCAGGTTCGCCAGGCGCAGATCACCCAGGAGATCAGCGAGATCGTCGGTGGCGTAGAGGCGCTCGCTGCCGCAGGAAGTGATGATTAGCGATGACTGCCATTCAGGAACCACGCACCAGCACCGCCACCGGCCGGGTCGTCCGGGTGATCGGTCCCGTCGTCGACGTGGAGTTCCCGCGCGACTCGGTCCCGGAGCTCTACAACGCGCTCAAGGTCGACGTCGAGCTTGAGGCGATGAAGAAGACCATCACGCTTGAGGTCGCCCAGCACCTCGGCGACAACCTGGTGCGCTGCATCTCCATGGCGCCCCAGGACGGTCTCGTCCGCGGCGCCCCGGTGCTCGACACCGGCGAGGCGATCTCCGTGCCCGTCGGCGACGCGGTCAAGGGCCACGTGTTCAACGCCCTCGGCGAGTGCCTGGACAAGCCGGGCCACGCCGCGGACGCCGAGCGCTGGCGCATCCACCGCCGCCCGCCCGCCTTCGACCAGCTCGAAGGCAAGACCAAGATGCTGGAGACCGGCGTCAAGGTCATCGACCTGCTCACCCCGTACGTCGAGGGCGGCAAGATCGGCCTGTTCGGCGGCGCGGGCGTCGGCAAGACGGTGCTCATCCAGGAGATGATCACCCGTATCGCCCGCAACTTCGGTGGCACCTCGGTGTTCGCCGGGGTCGGCGAGCGCACCCGTGAGGGCACCGACCTCTTCCTGGAAATGGAAGAGATGGGCGTGCTTCCCGACACCGCGCTCGTCTTCGGCCAGATGGACGAGCCCCCGGGCACCCGGATGCGGGTCGCGCTGTCCGCGCTGACCATGGCGGAGTACTTCCGCGACGTCCAGAACCAGGACGTGCTGCTGTTCATCGACAACATCTTCCGGTTCACCCAGGCCGGTTCCGAGGTCTCCACCCTGCTCGGCCGTATGCCGTCCGCGGTGGGCTACCAGCCCACCCTGGCCGACGAGATGGGCGAGCTGCAGGAGCGCATCACCTCGACCCGCGGCCGCTCGATCACCTCCATGCAGGCGATCTACGTCCCCGCGGACGACTACACCGACCCGGCCCCGGCGACCACCTTCGCCCACCTGGACGCGACGACGGAGCTTTCCCGTCCGATCTCCCAGAAGGGCATCTACCCGGCGGTCGACCCGCTGACCTCGTCCTCCCGCATCCTCGACCCGGCCGTCGTCGGCGACGAGCACTACCGGGTCGCGCAGGAGGTCAAGCGGATTCTGCAGAAGTACAAGGAACTGCAGGACATCATCGCCATCCTCGGCATGGACGAACTGTCCGAAGAGGACAAGGTGACGGTCAACCGCGCCCGCCGCATCGAGCGCTTCCTCTCCCAGAACTTCTTCGTCGCCCAGAAGTTCACCGGCGAGGAAGGGTCTTTCGTGAAGGTCGCCGACACCATCGAGGCCTTCGACAAGGTCGCCAAGGGCGAGTACGACCACGTTCCCGAGCAGGCCTTCCTCTCCATCGGTGGCCTGGACGACCTGGAGCGCAAGTACCAGCAGTTGACCGGCAAGAAGTAACGCCGCCAAGCTGACCGAAAGGGCCGGTGTCCACCGCGGACACCGGCCCTTTCGGTATTTGCCTGCGTGTGTCAGCGCTCGCGCCATGCCAAGGGGGAGAGGGCGACCGCCGCTTCCGCGATGCCACGCGCGGTCTCGGTGGTGAGCCCCTTGCGAGCGGAGTCGATCCAGCCGTCGACTCGCTGGACTCCGGTGTCGCGGTATTCGACGGCCTGCAACAGCATCTCCAGTTTGTCGGCGTCGGCGGCGCAACGGGCTTCGAGGGTTTGCCTGTCCTCGTACTCGTCCACGGCCGCGCGAACCAGGTCGCGGCCCGCTGCAGGCAGACGCTCGGTCTGATCGGCGACGATCCGGCGAGGATCGGGCTTGGTCAGGTAGGGCTTGGCGGTGTGCGGAAGGTCCCCGGTACGGGTCTCGGACACGTCGTGCCAGAGCGCGAGGAATGCCGCCCGCGCCGGGTCGGCCCCCTCTTCCGCCGCGATCAGCGCGGCCAACTGCGCTGCCCGCATCGTGTGCTCGGCGACCGACTCGGGGTCGCGCACGCCCACGTGCCACCAGCCCGCGCGTCGCATTCGCTTCAAGATGCCCAGTTCATAACCGAAAGCGGCGACCGCGGCGGCCTCTGTGGACTGTTCGGGCACGGTTTCTCCTAGCGTTCAGCGAGTCGGAGCGCGTAGTGCAGTCCTGCTACCTGGGTGCGCCCGGTACGGGTAAGGGTGCCTGCCGACGTTATCCGGTCCAGGGCTTCGGACAGCAAGGGCCGGATGCGCGGGCTGTCGGTGAGCAGCGCGGGTCGGGACGCGACAAGCGAGTGCATCGTGTGCAGGTTCAGCGGAAGGTGCGCAGAGTCGGGGACTAGCCGATCGATGAGGTGACGCAGGAGCCGCACACCGTGCCATTGGCCGGAATTTTCGTCTCGCATGAAGTCGTCTGTGCTGTGCTCGTCGGCGGACTCGCCAACCCAGTGCGCCCAGTAGTTCAGGTTCGCGACCTCCGCTGAGGCACCCGAGGTCACGCCGAGAAAATCGTGTAGGCGTCCGCCATCGCCCGTAGCGGCCAAGGTGACCGATGCCGAACGAGCTTCCATCAGGGCCGTGACGTCGCCCTCAGCCACGGGGCGGCGGCTGGCGCGGTCCCATTCACCTCGGAGCCAGTCGGCCACATGTGGGCGTTTGTCGAAGCCGAGCAGGTAGACGGCCTGGCGTCGCAGTAGTGCGTCCTGCGGTCGCTTGCAGTGCTCTACCACGGTCATCAGGTGGTCGAGGAACCGAGAAGTCGCTTCGATTGTCAGGCGTGGCCGCAGTGCTGTGGGGCCACGGTTGGGAATCTTTGGGGTGAACTCGATCAGTTGCGGTGGCAAGTCTCCGGTCAGCGGCCAGGTGATCAGGTTTGTCAGACTCCGTCGGTGCACATGCCCGGCCAGCGGGTGAGCTTCTGGGCCGACCCAGGTCGCCGCTGCGGCGACCCCGGTGGATAGCACCAAGTCGGCCTCCATGGCTTCGCGCAGGTGCCGTCTGGTCGAGGCAGGCGCACCCAGGTGCGCGAGTCTGGAGCCGAGCCGAAGGACGTCCCCGGCTTGGACTGCGGCCAATGGCCGACGGCCGGATTCCCACCCTTGAATGGTGGTCACATCGACCTGCAGCGACTCGGCCAAGCTCTCCTGGGTCAGACATGCGGATCGGCGGGCCAGTTTGAGCACGAACCCGGCGACCACGCCCGTCAGGGGTACACCCTGACTCTGGGTCAGAGTTGGCGACTTGCTCTGCAACGGAGCCCCCTTGTTGAAGGCGCTGGCGGAGAACGCACTCGCACTGTCGGTCCGTTCCCGATTCTGCCACGTGATCGTAGCGTCACGATTTGTGAGAAGCGGTGGTGTCGATGGCATGAAATCCAGCACGACCTGTGCGGTTCGGATCTGGTCGGCCTGGCGGGACAGCGCCATGACTGGTCGCCGCTCCTGTCGCTCCCTGTACTCGGCCGGTGCGGTTGCCCCCGACGCCGCACCGGTCGGTGCCTCACGCGCCCGCGTCTCGGGAGGTTGCTCGGTGAACGCCGAGACGGCGGCTGTGGCCGCGTTCCCTGAGTTGCGACGCCTTATAGACCTGCGCGAAGTCGGTTGGGTCTTCCTGCCCACGGTGGTTGACGGCCGTGTGGTCGAGGTGCACGGCGTGCGGACTTGGCCACACGGCTGGGCGGACGCCATCCGGGTCAGGTTCATCACCGACGCCGCCGCGCTGCGCTGTGACTACACGGGTGGCATCACGTGGGAGCGCGACGGCGGCTTGGTCGAGGTCGTGGATGAGCTGTTGATGTTGCCAGAGCCGGGTCAACGGCTTGCGCCGCATCTGGTCATGGGACGTGCCCCGACGCTGTGGGCCCCCTGATTCTCCGCGTCGACCGGCGCGGTGATCCGAACGAAGGGAGAACTGGAATGACCTCACTCGGTGTCGCGTTGCGAGACCCCAGGACGTGCGTGTCCGAGGAGGTGTGGGAGCGGGAGGTCCGGTTGATCATGCGTGATTACGGCATGGATCGGGACTTGGCCGAGCGCACCTTCGGCCAGACGGTGGCGTACTTGGTGACTTCGGCGGAGAACCCCGACGTGCCAATGGGGCCGACTTCCCAAGTGGACAAGGGCGTCCACTCGTTCGTCCTGGACACCCCACGGTATTGGGACTTCTGCTTGGAGCACGCCGGGGTCTACCTGCACCACGTGCCGCACTTGCCGGAGGAGCGGGCCGGGCAACCCAAGGTGCTACATGGCACCATCCAAGCCATTCGCGCCGCCGGGTTCCCGCTCGACATCGAACTGTGGGGCGCGCAGGACGTGGACTGCCACCAGTGCCACGCGTGCTGCCACGACAGCCCCACGAAGAAGTAGATCGTCGTATGCGCGCCTCGCGTCCGACCAGCGGACGCGAGGCGCGCCCGCAAGAAAGGCACGAGAGTTGACCACACCCGCCGAAGCCTGGGAACGCTTCGCCCAGAAGGCGAGTCCTCGCCGCGCGACCAACGCCGTGGGGGCCGCCACGTGGCTCAACTGGACCCAATATCCAGACCATGGCCCCGACGAGTCCGTCCTCGGCCCGGTAGACGGCAGGAAAGTGGTCGAGCTGGGCTCGGGAACCGGCGCCAACCTCGCCCATCTCGCGACGCTGGGAGCACGCTGCGTCGGCGTCGACATCGCTCCAACCCGAACCACCACGGCACGACACATCTGGGGCGCGCTGGGGGGAATCGAGTTCGTGACCGCCGACGCCGTCGACCACCTCGCCGCCAATCCGGCGACCTACGACGTCGTCTACTCAGTCTTCGGCGCGGTCTGGTTCACCGACCCCGAGATACTGCTCCCGCTCGTCCGCGAAGCGTTGACACCGGGCGGTGTCCTGGTTTTCTCCCATCTGCCCGCCAGCGATACCCCACCCTCAGCGGACCGGCTGATCCGCCAGTACCACCTGCCGGTCGAGCAGTGGGAGAGTCGGTTGCGCGCCAACGGATTCGGCTCGGTGACCATAGAGATCGTCGCCCCGCCCACCCCCGGCGAGCTCGGCACCCTGCTCGCGCGAGCATCCCGATCCTGACGGCCTCTGCTCTGACGCCAACGCTGGGTCGGCGCATACAGTCAGGGGCGCGCACCCGCAGTTCGGCGCGGTGCGCAGCAGCGCGGTGGACCTGTGCGCGACGAACTCGGCGAACTCGTCATCCCCGTCGATCGTCGTCACCCCCTGTGGTCGAAGTGTCGTATGCCCTAACCGACACCGGCCTGGCTGGGGAGGTTGACGGCAGTCCGACTAGACTGACGGGGAACCGCGAGCCGAAGGAGACACCCGTGGCTGAGATGTCCGTCCAGCTGGTCGCCGTGGAACGACGCCTGTGGTCGGGTACCGGCACGTTCGTGGTCGCCCAGACCACCGAGGGTGAGATCGGCATCATGCCCGGTCACGAGCCCGTGCTCGGCCAGCTTGTCGACGGCGGCGTGGTGAAGATCCGCGCCACCGACGGCGAGACCGTGGTCGCCGCGGTGCACGGCGGTTTCCTCTCCGTCACGGCCGACTCGGTGAGCATCCTGGCCGAGTCCGCGGAGCTCGCAGGCGAGATCGACGTGACCCAGGCCCGTTCGGACCTGCGACACACGGACACCGACGAGCGCAACCGGGCAGCAGCGCGCCTGCGCGCCGCCGAGCAATCCGCCTGATGACGGCCTAGCGGGCGGGAGCGGCCAGTGGACATCAGCGTGGTGGTCGTGACGCTCTTGGCCGCTGTCCTGGTCGTTCTCCTGCTCCTGGTCGTCCGGCGCGTGCGGCTGCTGCGCGCGGGCGGCATCCACGTCGCCCTGCGCACCCGCATCGATGACACCGGCAAGGGCTGGCACCTGGGCGTCGGCCGCTACCAGGGCGACGAGTTCGCCTGGTTCCGCGCGCTGAGCCTGCGGGCAGGCCCCGACCGCGTCATCCACCGGGCGGGCCTGGAGATCGCCGCGCGCCGCGACCCCGGCCGCTTCGAGATGCCGAACATGCCGCTGGGCTCCCGGGTCCTGCGCGTCGAGAACCTGCTGGGCGGCCCGCCGCATCCCGAGGTCGAGATCGCGATGACCCCGGACGCGCTGACCGGTTTCCTTTCCTGGCTGGAAAGTGCCCCGCCCGGCCAGCGCCTTCCCTGGGCCTCTTAGTCCCGGTCGCCGCCGGGCTTCCACAGGACGTCGCCGTCCGGGTTGGCGACCCGGGCCAGGACGAACAGCAGGTCCGAGAGCCGGTTGAGGTACTTCGCCGCCAGGATGTTGGTGCGCTCCGGGTCGTCCTCCATCAGCGCCCAGGCGTTGCGCTCCGCGCGCCGGGTGACCGTGCGGGCCACGTGCAGCAGCGCGGCGCCGGGGGTGCCGCCGGGGAGGATGAACGAGGTCAGCTTCCCCACCCGCTCGTTGAACTCGTCGATCCAGCCCTCCAACCGCGTGATGTAGGGCTCGGTGACGCGCAGCGGCGGGTACGGCGGGTCGGGGACGACCGGCGCGCACAGGTCGGCGCCGACGTCGAACAGGTCGTTCTGCACGGCCCGCAGCACCTCGCCCAACTCGTCGCCGAGCCGCCCGAGCGCGATGGCGACGCCGATCGCGGAGTTCGCCTCGTCCACGTCGGCGTAGGCCGCCAGGCGGGGAGAGGTCTTGGGGACGCGGGAGCCGTCACCCAGCGCAGTCGTGCCGTTGTCGCCGACCTTGGTGTAGACCCGATTGATGCGAACCGACATGGGCTCACCCTACTGACCGCGCATGGACGGCAGGCCAAGCTGTCTGCCGTCTGGGTGGTTCTCCGCACAACCGTCGGACTTGGCGGCGGTCATTGCTAGCGTCGACGTTGCCGTAGAGCGTACGGACGGTTACTCACGGGGGTGGGGCTGTGCCGTTTTACCCGGATGGGCAGGTGGCCGGGCCGGTGGGCGCGGGCCTGCCCGTCGCGACGATGCGCGTCGAGCCAGACCGGATTCTCGAATTGAAACGCCGGTTTGAGGATTGTCGGAGCAAGGTCGCCGACTTCGTCTATGCCAATCGCGACCGGTTGGCCAGTATCCCGCCGCCGGGAGCCGATCCGCGCAGCGCCAAGACAGTGGCGGCGCTGGGGGCGAACGGCGAATCAGCGGTGCGCGCCGCTCAGGGATATCTGGACCAGTTGAGCGCCGTGGTCGCCTCCCTGAGCGAGATGGCCCGCGCCTACGCGGGCGCCGAGGACGAGAACCGCCAAGCGCTCACGCGGACGGCCGAATGAGCCGCCGCGCACGCCGGATCGCCGCGCTCGCGCTGCTGGGTGTCGCGATGACCGGATGCACCACCGCGATGGCCGGTCAGCCGGTGCCCGTCGAGGACGTCGTGGACAGTCAGCCGAGGCCCGAGCGTCCGCGCGAAATCCGGTTGGACGGCAAGAATCCGTGCACGCTGCTGCCGGAGTCGGACTGGGCGCGCCTGCACATCGATCGGCCGACCAGCCCGAAGGTGCGGGAGGCCTATCGGTCTCCTGGCTGTCATTTCCACTCGAACGCGGCGGCCATCAACCTGACCACGGTGGTCACCGAGGGATTCTCGGCGTGGTTCGACGGGACCCGGCGCACGGTCGTGGCGGACGCCGAGCCGGTGTCCGGCTTCCCGGCCATCGAGTTGACGCTGGACTTCGACGACCTGGGGTGCGAGGTGGCCGTCGACACCGCCGATGGGCAATATCTGCTGGCGACCGTGCTCGTCTACCGGAGCCAGGCCGACCGGGTGCCGGAGCGGTGCGAGTACGCGCACCAGGTCGCGGAGTCGGCGATGTCCACGCTGGTGGCGCCGTGACGGGGCGGATCGAGCGGGACGCGGGGGCGTCGGAGGACAACTGGGCGTTCTACACCCACCGCAAGCTCTTCGACATGGTCCACGCCGAGGCGAACGGGCCGGGCGCGGTGGCCGACGCCGAGCGGGCGTGGCTGGAGTTCAGCGCGCTGATGATCGAGTCGCGCGCCGACACCGAGCAGGCGCTCGCGGCGGCGGGGGTCACCTGGGAGGGGCTGGCCGCCGAGGCGATGGCCGCCGGGACCAGCCCGCTGGCGCAGTGGGCAGGCGACTCCGGGGAAGCGGGCGTGGCGACCAACACCAGCGTCCGCGACGTCGGCGAGGCGTTCGCGCACACCGCCAACCACATGCCCGAACCGGTGCCGGTGACCTCGACGGCGAACTCCGACTTCGGCGGCATCGCCGCCGGGTTCGTGCACCTGCTGGGCGGGCAGACCGACCAGGACCAGCAGGAGCGGGCCGCGCAGGAGGCGAAGCAGCGGGCGGTGGAGCTGATGCGCGCCTACGCGACGGTGTCCGACGCGGCGGTGGGCTCGGTGGGCGCCTTCGTCCCGCCGCAGTCGGTGGCGGTCGCCCCGGCCGCCCCGTCGGTCGCCGGGTCGGCCGAGGGGGTTTTCGTGGGACCTACGGGCAGTGGGCGAACGCGGTCGGGGCCTGCCGTCGAGCCACCCGCCCCGGAACCGCGTGCCCAGGCTCGGCCCGCGGCCGAGGACCGAGGCGGCGTCGCGGTGCCCGGGGACCGGGACGGCACGGCCGTGGCCGACGCCGATCCGGTGGCGCGGCAGCCGAATCCCGGCCACCAGGGCACCGGAAGCACCTCGGCCAGCGGTGTCGTTCCCCCGGGCGCGACCCAGTCGGGTGACCTGTTGGGGCGGCACAGCGCGGGTGTCGCCCGTGTGGGCGACCAGGCCCCGCTTCTCGGCGCGGCCGAGCGGAACCGGAGCGCGGGTGGCGGCGAGCCGGACCGCGGTGGCGCGGGTCGGGCCCGGGGCGGCGAAGCGTTCGCCGGTGAGCGTGGCGAGCAGGGCCGGGCTGAGCACAGCCGAGGCGAGCACAGCCATGGCGAGCCGGGCCGGGGCGCGCCGGTCGCCGGGGAAGCGCAGCGGCGGGGCGAACCGGCGGGCCGGGGCGCGGCCAGGGGCGGCGGGCTCGGCGCGCTGCCGATGGGCGGCGGCGCGGGACTGCCAGCCGAGGAAGACCGGGAGCATGTCGCCCCGGCGTACCTGCACGAGCGCCACGACGACTTCTGGGACGGCGACCCGTACGTGTCGCCGCCGGTTCTCGGCGCGGAGTAGTCCACTGTGGGCAGACCCGTGGAGCTGAGCTGGCCGGAGTACGACTTCCTGTGGGAGCACTTCGACCTCGGCTCGTTCCACCCGATCCTGGACATCCCCTCGCACGGGCGCACCTTCGCCGAGCGCGACGACCTGCGGCGCGCGGCCTGGCGGTCGCTGTCGGCGCGCGGGCTGGGCGAACCGGGGGACTTCGACCCGAGGCTGGAGAAGTGGCTGCGCCGCCTGGCAGGCCCGGAATGGGAACTCGACGGCAGGCTGCACCCGCGCCTGGACCAGCCCAGGGTTTCCGCGCTGATCGCGGGCCGGGGCGCCCAGGCCACCGTCGCCGTCCTCGACCGGCGCGCGCTGGGCCTGTGCTCGGTGACGCGGGCGCGGGCGAGCGCGACCGCGGTGTCGCTGCTGCCGCCGTGCCCGCCGGGGACCGGGCAGTCGGTCACGGTGCCAGCCGACGACCTCGACGCCGCGGCGAAGCGGGCCGGGTCCGACCCGTCGGTGTTCGCCGCCGCGCTGGCCTCCCGCGGGGTCGGGCGCGCGGACGCGGGCAAGCTCGCCGAGGTCGTCGGGAACACCATGCGGGTCGCGCACTTCGGCGCCGCCCGCACGCCCCGGTTCCAGCGGCGGGTCCGCGCAAGCTACGTCGTCAGCGTCTACGACACCGACCGCCACCGCTACCTGTTCACCCGCAGGCCCAGCGCCGCGCGGCACTGGGTGACCCTGGCCCCGGGCACCGAGTCGGCGATCACCCGCCAGATCGAGGAGCTGTTCGGGACCCTGCCGCGGTCCTGAGGGCCGCGCGTGGCCGCGCGCACCCGGCGGGGCATCATTGCTCGCGTGACAGAGCACTTCCAGGTTCACGGCGGCGCCCGGCTCGTCGGCGAGGTCGAGGTCGTCGGCGCCAAGAACAGCGTGCTCAAGCTGATGGCGGCGGCGCTGCTCGCCGAGGGCACCACGACGCTGACCAACTGCCCGGAGATCCTGGACGTCCCGCTGATGGCCGACGTGCTGCGCAGCCTGGGCTGCGCGGTCGACCTCGACGGCGACACCGCGCGGATCACCACCCCGGCCGAGCTCAACCACCGCGCCGACTCGGCGTCGATGGGCAAGCTGCGCGCCTCGGTGTGCGTGCTCGGCCCGCTGGTCGGGCGCTGCAAGCGGGCCGTGGTGGCGCTGCCCGGCGGCGACGCGATCGGCTCCCGGCCGCTGGACATGCACCAGAACGGCCTGCGCCAGCTCGGCGCGAGCAGCGAGATCGAGCACGGCTGCGTGGTCGCGCACGCGGAAAACCTGCACGGCGCGCAGATCTGGCTGGACTTCCCCAGCGTCGGCGCCACCGAGAACATCCTGATGGCCGCCGTCCTCGCCGACGGCACCACGGTGATCGACAACGCCGCGCGCGAGCCGGAGATCGTCGACCTGTGTGTGATGCTCCAGCAGATGGGCGCCAAGATCGAGGGCGCGGGCACCTCCACCCTCACCGTGCACGGCGTGACCTCGCTGCAGCCGACCGAACACCGGGTCGTCGGCGACCGGATCGTCGGAGCCACCTGGGCGTTCGCCGCGGTCATGACCCGCGGCGACATCACCGTCAAGGGCGTCGACCCGCACCACCTCGACCTGGTGCTGGAGAAGCTGCGCACCGCGGGCGCGGAGATCACCACGGCGGAGGACAGCTTCCGCGTCACCCAGCACGGCCGCCCCGGCGCGGTCGACTTCGTCACCCTCCCCTACCCCGGCTTCGCCACCGACCTGCAGCCCTTCGCTATCGCGCTGACCGCCATCGCCGACGGCACATCGATGATCACCGAGAACCTGTTCGAGGCCCGTTTCCGCTTCGTGGAGGAAATGATCCGCCTCGGCGCCGACGCCCGCACCGACGGCCACCACGCGGTCGTGCGCGGCGTCCCCAAGCTGTCCAGCGCCCCGGTCTGGGCCTCCGACATCCGCGCGGGCGTCGGCTTGGTCCTCGCGGGCCTGTGCGCGGAGGGTGTCACCCAGGTGTGGGACGTTTTCCACATCGACCGCGGCTACCCGATGTTCGTCGAGAACATGCAGCGCCTCGGCGCCGATGTCCGCCGCGTGGACGCCGAACCGATCACCCCTGGCGCCTGACCCGGCCGCGCGACCCGCTCAAGTCCCGTTTTCGCCGTAGTCCCCTTTTGCCGCCTTCGCAGCGATCCATGCGGCTGAATGGCTGAACGCCTTACCTCGGGCCAGCTAATGCCGTTGCTCCACCGTGTTCGGCGGGTGGCAGGGGCACCGCGCGGCGAGTAGAACTGGACCACCGCGTATGCCAAGGGGAAGAGGTCGTGATGCGTGTTCGCCGCGGAATAGGCGTGCTGTTCGCAGTCAGCGTGGCCGTCACCGGGTTGGTGTCCTCGTCGGTCGCGTCCGCCTCCCGGCCACTGGAAAAGACCCCGGTCGCCAAGGGGTATGGCGGGGCGGTGGTCTCGGACACCGTGGAGTCGACCCAGGCAGGCCTGGATGTGCTGCGGCGCGGCGGAACAGCGGCTGACGCCGCCGTCGCCGTCGCCGCGACCCTCGGCGTCACCGACCCGAACATGGCGGGCCTCGGCGGCGGCGGATATTTCGTGCACTACGACGCCCGCACCGGCGAAGTGTCCACAATCGACGGTCGGGAGACCACCCCCGCCGCAGGCGGCCCGGACATGTTCATCAACCCGGCCACCGGAAAGCCGTATGCGTTCCCCGAGGCGGTCACCAGCGGCCTGTCGGTCGGCACCCCCGGAATGCTCGCCACCTGGGAGCGCGCGTTGCGGCGCTGGGGCAGGCTCACCCTCGCCGAGACACTCAAGCCCGCCATCAAGGTCGCCGACCGGGGCTGGCCGGTCACCCCGCAGCTGCGCAAGGAGATCGAGCAGAACCAGGCGCGGTTCAAGCAGTTCAGCTCCACCGCGGCGCTGTTCCTGCCCGGCGGCGCCCCACCCGAGGTCGGCTCCACGCTGCGCAACCCCGACCTGGCCGACACCTACCGGGAGATCGCCCGCCACGGCACCCGGGCCTTCTACGGCGGCCCCATCGGCCACGACGTCGCCACCACTGTTCAGAACCCCCCACTCGCCCCCGACGCCACCATCACCCCACCCAAGGGCACGATGACCGTCGAGGACCTGCGCGGCTACCGCACCATCGACCAGGCGCCGACCCACATCCAGTACCGGGGCCTGGATATTTATGGAATGGCCCCATCCTCCAGCGGCGGCATCACCGTCGGCGAGGCGCTGAACATCCTGGAGACTGTCGATTTGGGCGCCCTGGACCGCACCAAGGCCCTGCACTACTACCTAGAGGCAAGCAAACTCGCCTTCGCCGACCGCAACCGCTACATCGGCGACCCCCGCTTCGTAGACGTCCCTCAACGGCAACTGCTGTCCGACGCCTTTGCCCGCTCACGCGCCTGCCTGATCAACCCCGCCACCGTCATCCCCGCTCCCGCCACCCCCGGGAACCCCGGTGCCACCGACTGCGCCCCCACGGCCACCACCCCCCAGACCGACGAGAACGAGGTGCACACCAACCACTTCGTCGTCTCCGACGCACGCGGAAACGTGGTCTCCTACACCAACACCATCGAACAGGTCGGCGGCAGCGGCATCGTCGTCCCAGGCCGGGGCTTCCTCCTCAACAACGAACTGACCGACTTCAACTTCACCCCCACCCAGGGCTCCGCCCCCGACCCCAACCTCGCCGCCCCCGGCAAGCGCCCCCGGTCGAGCATGTCCCCGACCATCGTCCTCAAGAACGGCAAACCCTTCCTGGCACTGGGCTCACCGGGCGGCTCAACCATCATCACCACAGTCCTCCAAATCCTGGTGAACCGCCTCGACTTCAACATGCCCCTCCCCGAAGCGGTAGCCAGCCCCCGAGCCACCCAACGCAACACCGCCACCACCACAGCCGAGCCCGCGTTCATCACCCAAGCAGGCGGCCTACGCACCCTCGGTCACACCTTCACCGAACAAGCAGAAATCGGCGCGGCAGCAGCCCTGGAGTTCACCCACCGAGGCCAAGTCCTGGCAGTAGGCGAACCCACCCGCCGAGGCGGCACCTCAGCAGGCGTTGTAATCCCAATCCGCTAGCCCGCAGGTAAGCCCAATCCGCTAGCCCACCGGCCGACCAGCCGACCAGCCGACCAGGCCACCAGGCCACCAGGCCACCAGGCCAAGCCTTGCCGGGAACTCACCCACCTGCCAGGCCCACAAACGCCCGCCAGGTGCTCGATGGGGTGGAGTGGTTTCTTCGGGGGAGAAGGAAGATCGCTAAGCTGGCTGCGCGTGTGATGCCGCAGGCTTCCCACCCTCTTTCACACGGGCGATCTTCCTTCATAGGGGCCCCGAAGAAACCACTCCACCCCATCGAGCAACCCCGCGACCCAGCCCGGGACCACTCCACCCCATCGAGCAGCCCCACACAGACAGCCCAACCTCACCGCTCATCCAGCAACGCAGCGATAGCCGCCCGCTCATCCCCGGGAAACACCAGCACCCGCAGCCCCTCCCCGTCCTCGGCAGGCACAGTCGTCGCCCGCACCCCCACCTCCCGCAGCCGCTCCTCCACGAACCGAGCCGCTCCAGGACTGGGCACCTTCGCGACCTCCCGCAGCAGCCCGTAGTCCTTGCGCCGGTCGCTGTCAGAGGCGAACGCCCACCGCAGGACCAGGCCGAGCAGCCCGACCACCAGCAGCGCGACCAGCGTCAGATACGGCGCGGGCAGGTCCATGCCGCCCATCCTCCTCCGGACCTGTGAGCAATGGCACGACCCCACAATGTGTTACTGACCAGTAGTATCTACGAAAAGGACTGATTAACACGGAGGTTATTCGGTGCCGTACCCCACTGATCGAGAGCGCGACCGGCCGTGGGTCATGCGCACCTACGCCGGACACTCCTCCGCGGCCAAGTCCAACGAGCTGTACCGCAGAAACCTCGCCAAGGGCCAGACCGGGCTGTCGGTCGCCTTCGACCTGCCCACGCAGACCGGGTACGACCCCGACCATGAGCTGGCCAGGGGCGAGGTGGGCAAGGTCGGTGTGCCGGTCAGCCACATCGGCGACATGCGCACCCTGTTCGACCAGATCCCGCTCGGCGAGGCCAACACCTCGATGACGATCAACGCGACGGCCATGTGGCTGCTGTCGCTGTACGTCTCGGTGGCCCAGGAGCAGGCCGAGGCCGAGGGCCGCGACTGGCACGAGGTCGTCGCCAAGCTCGCGGGCACCACGCAGAACGACATCATCAAGGAATACCTCTCCCGGGGGACCTACGTGTTCCCGCCCGGGCCCAGCCTGCGGCTGATCACCGACATGGTGGCCTTCACCGTCGCCAACGTGCCGAAGTGGAACCCGATCAACATCTGCAGCTACCACCTGCAGGAGGTCGGCGCGACCCCGGTGCAGGAGGTGGCGTACTCGATGTGCACCGCGATCGCGGTGCTCGACGCGGTCCGCGATTCCGGGCAGCTTCCCGAGGACAAGTTCGGCGATGTGGTGGCCCGCATCTCCTTCTTCGTCAACGCGGGTGTGCGGTTTGTCGAAGAGATGTGCAAGATGCGCGCCTTCACCGAGCTGTGGGACGAGATCTGCCGCGACCGCTACGGCATCGCCGACCCCAAACAGCGCCGGTTCCGCTACGGCGTGCAGGTCAACTCCCTCGGCCTGACCGAGGCGCAGCCGGAGAACAACGTCCAGCGCATCGTGCTGGAGATGCTGGCCGTGTCGCTGTCCCGCAAGGCCCGCGCCCGCGCGATCCAGCTGCCCGCGTGGAACGAGGCGCTTGGCCTGCCCCGGCCATGGGACCAGCAGTGGGCGCTGCGGATGCAGCAGGTGCTCGCCTACGAGACCGACCTGCTGGAGTACGAGGACCTGTTCGACGGCTCGCCGGTCATCCAGGCCAAGGTCAACGAGATCCTGGCAGGCGCGCGCGAGGAGATCGACCGCGTGCAGGCCATGGGCGGCGCGGTCGCGGCCGTGGAGAGCGGCTACATGAAGACCCAGATGGTCGGCTCCCTCGCCGAGCGCCGCAGGCGCATCGAGGCGGGCGAGGAGACCATCGTCGGGGTCAACAAGTTCGACACCACCGAGCCCAGCCCGCTGCAGGCCGAGGGCGCCAAGGCCATCGAGACCGTCGACCCGGTCGCCGAGCGCGAGGCCGTCGAGGCGATCGCCCGCTGGCGCGCCGACCGGGACGCCGACGCGGTCGAGGAGACGCTGCGCGCCCTGCGTGACGCGGCCAAGACCGACGCCAACCTGATGGAGGCGACGCTGGCCTGCGCCCGCGCGGGTGTCACCACCGGCGAGTGGTCCGCGGCCCTGCGCGAGGTCTTCGGCGAGTACCGCGCCCCCACGGGTGTCTCCGGCGCGTCCGCGTCCGGCGAGGCGGGCGCTGAGCTGGCGAAGGTCCGCGAGCAGGTCAAGGCGACCGGTGAGGAACTGGGCGAGCGCCTGCGGATGCTGGTTGGCAAGCCCGGCCTGGACGGGCACTCCAACGGAGCCGAGCAGATCGCCGTGCGCGCCCGCGACACCGGGTTCGAGGTGGTTTACCAGGGCATCCGGTTGACCGCGGACCAGATCGTGGCCGCCGCGGTGCAGGAGGGCGTGCACGTGGTGGGGCTGTCGATCCTGTCCGGCTCGCACCTGGAGGCGGTGCCCGCGGTGGTCGAGGGCCTGCGCGCGGCCGGGGCAGGCGATGTCCCGGTCGTCGTCGGCGGCATCATCCCGCCGGACGACGCCAAGATCCTCATCGAGAACGGCGTGGCCCGGGTGTTCACGCCCAAGGACTACGAGATGACCGAGATCATGGCCGAGATCGTGCGCGTCATCCGCCAGGCGAACAAGCTGGCGTAGGGCGCGCGCCGCCGCCGGAGTGGACAGAGTGTCAAAGCACTGTGCACTGTCGGCCAAGGACTTCCCGGCGGCGGCTCGGCAGACTGGACGTGCCAGCCCGGGAAACCGGGCCGTCCGACCGGCTCATCCCGATGGCCGGTCGGACGCTCGCAACCGGCGGGTGTCGGTGGTCGTTTTCCCCAGCGGCCATCGACGCCCGCCGTCAATGTATCCGCGCCCGCCGTCGGTGTTTCCGCGCTGCCGTCGGCTTCCCGTGCTTGTCGTCGGTGTTCTCGCGCCCGTGGTCAGTTTCCCCGGGTTCCCCGCGTGCGCAGGTGGACGCGCTCGCCCTGGCGTCCGAACAGGATCAGCACCTCGACCGGGCCGTCGCCCGCGCTGCCCAGCCAGTGCGGCACGCGGGTGTCGAACTCGGCCGCTTCGCCGGGCGCCATGGTCAGGTCGTGCTGGCCGAGGATCAGCCGCAGCCGTCCGCTGAGGACGAAGAGCCACTCGTAGCCCTCGTGCGTGCGCAGATCGGGTGGGTCGTCCGTGGCAGGCATCAGGACCTTGAACGCCCGCGGCTGGCCCGGCGCCGCGGTGAGCGGCCAGTACGTGCGCCCGTCTGCCGTCTTCGGGGCGGCGCGCACCCGCGGGTCCGGTGTGGTGCCCAGGCCGACCAGTTCGTCCAGGTCGGCCCCGTGCGCGCGGGCGATCGGCAGCAGCAACTCCAGTGTCGCCTTCCGGTTGCCCGACTCCAGCCGCGACAGGGTGCTGACCGAGATCCCGGTCTCGGCGGCCAACGCGGCCAGGGTCGTGCCGCGCTCCTGCCGGACCGCTTTGAGCCGTGCGCCGATCCCGGCGAGAACCTGGCTGACATCCATGCGCCCAGCTTGCCATAACGGCAAGAGATTTGGCATTCCGGCACGGATGAGCGGACCGTCGGGGCCATGACGGATTCCAAAGTGTTCGACGTGGTGATCGTGGGCGGCGGGCCCGCCGGGCTGAACGCGGCCCTGGTGCTGGGCCGGGCCCGCAGAACGGTGGCGGTTGTGGACGCGGGCGAGCCCCGCAACGCCCCGGCGACGGCAGCGCACGGCTTCCTGACCCGCGACGGCGCCCCGCCCGCCGACCTGCTCGCGATCGGGCGGGCGGAGGTGGCCGGGTACGGGGTGGAGCTGATCGACGGCGCGGTCACCTCGGTCGCGCCGGGCTTCCGCGTGCGCGTCGGCGACCGGGACCTGCGGGCCCGGCGGCTGCTGGTCACGACCGGGCTGGTGGACGAGCTACCGGACCTGCCCGGGGTGCGCGAGGGCTGGGGGCGGTATGTGGCGCACTGCCCGTACTGCCACGGCTACGAGGTCCGCGACCAGGCTCTGGGCGTGCTCGCGAACGTCCACCTGGCCCTGCTGATCCGGCAGTGGTCGGCGGACGTCGTGCTCTTCGCCAATGAGATGCCGGTGCCTGCGGACGACCGGCGACGGCTCGCGGCCCGCGGTGTCGACGTGGTCGACGGGCGGGTGGCCGCCGTCGGGCCGCGGGGCGTGTCGTTGGCCGACGGCCGGGTCGTCGAGCGGGCGGCGGTGTTCGTCGGGCCGCGGTTCGTCGGCCGGTCCGGGCTGCTGCTCGATCTCGGCTGCGCGCAGACCCCGGAAGGCTGGGTCGCCGTCGACGCCGTCGGGCTGACAAGCGTCCCCGGTGTCTACGCGGCGGGCAACGTCGTGGACCCCTTCGCGCAGGTCGTCACGGCCGCTGGCGCGGGCGCCCGGGCGGCGATCGCGATCAACAACGACCTGGTGACCGAGGAAGTCGAGCGCGCTACCGTCGAGAGATGGCCGACTACCAGCACATCTTGGTCTCCCGGGAGAACAGCGTCGTCCGGATCACGATGAACCGGCCCGCGCGGCGGAACTCGCTGTCGTACGACCATCTCACGGAACTGCTGGCCGCGTTCCGCTCGGCCGGGGAGTCTGACGCCACCGGGATCGTGTTGGCGGGGGAGGGGCCGGTGTTCTGCGCAGGCCACGACTTCGGTGACGTGGCCGCGCGGGATCTGGGCGGGGTGCGGGAGCTGGTGCTGCTGTGCACGGAGTTGATGCGGACCATCGAAGCGGTGCCGCAGGTGGTGGTGGCTCGGGTGCATGGGCTGGCCACGGCGGCGGGGTGCCAGTTGGTCGCGTCTTGCGATCTGGCGGTGGCTTCGGAATCGGCCGGGTTCGCGTTGCCGGGGGGCGCGGGCGGGTGGTTCTGCCACACGCCCGCGGTGCCGGTGGCGCGGTCGGTTGGGCGGAAACGGTTGATGGAGCTCGCGTTGACCGGGGATGTGATCACCGCTGTCACCGCGGAGCGGTGGGGGCTGGTGAATCAGGTCGTGGCTGATGAGTCGTTGGATGCCGCGGTGGCCGAGCTGGTGCGGCGGGCGACGCGGGGGAGTGCGGTGTCCAAGGGGTGGGGGAAGCGGACGATTTACGCGCAGCTGGATCGGCCTGAGGGGGATGCTTATGCGGTCGCGGTTGAGGTGATGGCCGCGGCTTCCCAGCTGGCTGGGGCTCGGGAGGGGATGGCCGCGTTTCTGGAGAAGCGGGCGGCTGTGTGGCCTGATTGATCGTGGGCTTCCACCCCCAAGGAAACCACTCCACCCCATCGAGCACCTGGCAGGGTCAGGCTTCGTTGGCAGGAGGGCGGGTGTCCTGTCCCGCTCCCGCCGAGCATCTGGCAGCTTTCGGTGCGGTTGCAGGGTGAGTGTGTTGTCCTGCCCGCTCCCACTGGGCATTTGGGGCTTGGTCTGCCGACTGGTCTTCGGGGATTGGTTCAGGCGTCTGCTTTTTGGGGTCGAACAGTGTCCATAGTGGACCCACTGCGAACCAGATGGCGGTTATGGTGGCCAGCCTGGGGATCCAGGAGGACCACAGGACCTCGGTGCGGTCGGGGGTGCCCACTACGAAGGACAGCAGGGCCAGTACCGCGACGCCGATGGAGCAGGCCACGAGGCACTTGGCCCATTCTCGCCATTCGTGGCGCTGGCGTTCTGGGCCTCGTTTGGGTGGGCGCTGGGGTGGGGGGCCGCCCGCGAAGCGGTGGGCTGCGCGTTGGTCTGCCCAGCGGATGATGCTGTGACCAAAAGCGACGCTGAAACCCAGGTAGGCCGCGCCCAGGGCGTGGGCGGTGGTGGCGTGGCCGCCGTTGCCGATGTCGATGACGGCCGCTGTCAGCAGCACCACGTCCAGGGCCGGGGTGGCCACCAGCAGTGCGACGCTGGTTCTGCGCCAGCGCAGCAGGTAGCGGGCCAGCAGGCCCGCGCCGAGCAGGACCCAGAAGCCGACCTCGCAGGCGGCGATCAGGGCGACCATCGGGTTTTCGGTGATCCAGTCGAAGAAGTTCCCCACGGGGCCGAGTGTGGTGGGGGTGGGTGGGGGTGCGCGTCGGCGTGGTGGTGGGGGGTGGGTCATCACTTTGGGGGACCCGGGGGACCGTTTTCCGGATGACGACGGGGGTGGGTGGCTGTGTTGTGATGGGGTGGTGCGTGTGACGTGGCGGCGGCCGTGGCGCAGTCCGGTG
Organism: Actinokineospora iranica; assembly: GCF_900101685.1. Lineage (GTDB taxonomy): Bacteria > Actinomycetota > Actinomycetes > Mycobacteriales > Pseudonocardiaceae > Actinokineospora > Actinokineospora iranica. Next base: position 389,499 of record NZ_FMZZ01000002.1, on the reverse strand, counting down.
TGGCACGCGGTGCTCACCTTCGGGCTTGGCTGCGTGTTGTTCGCGGTGGATTTTCCGCTGGTGGGGCACGGGGGGCTGCTTCCGGGGCCGGACTGGGCGCGGGTGCTGGTGCTCGGCGGGATGAGCCTGCTGCAACTCGGGCGGGAGCGGGCGGCGGTGCCCGCGTTGGTGGCGGCGCTGCCGCTGTGGGCGGTCGACGCGGCGATGGGGGTGTCGCTGCCCGTCTTGCTCGTGGCGGGGGACCAGCTCTACGCGGCGGTGCTCAACGGGTCTCGGCGCAGCAGTCAGGTGCTTGTCGTCCTCGCCGGGGTGTTCATGGTGGGGACGCTCGTCGCGGCGTTGGTTCTCGCGGACGACCTGCGGACGTCGTTGCTGATATTTCTTGGGGTGTGCCCGCTGCCGTTGGTGCCGGTGTGGTGGGCGTTGAACGTCCGGCAGCAGCGGGAGATCGCCGAGGCCGAGCGGGCCAGGGCCGACCAGCTCGCCCGGATCGCCGAGCTGGACCGGGAGGCGGCCGTCAACGCGGAGCGGGCGAGCATGGCGCGGGACCTGCACGACGTCATCGCCGGGCATCTGTCGGCGATCGCCATCCAGTCCGAGGCCCTGCTGTCGTTGCAGGACGGCGACCCGGAGACGGTGCGGACGGTGCTTCGGTCGGTGCGGGAGAACAGTGTCGCCTCGCTCACCGAGATGCGGGCGATGATCGGGCTGCTGCGCGCGCAGGACGGCCACGACGAGCTGACCTCACCCGCCCGCCTGCGCGAACTCGACCGCCTGCTGCGGTCGGCGCGGGCGTCGGGGCTGCGGGTGCGCGCCGACACCGACGTGCCCGCCGACCTGCCCGCCGCTGTCGACCTGTCCGCCTACCGGATTCTTCAGGAAGCGCTCACCAACGCGGCCAAGCACGCCCCGGGCGCGGCCGCCGACGTGAGCGTGCGGCAGGCGGACCGGACGCTGGTGGTCCAAGTGGTCAATGACGGCGCGGGCGGCGCGCTCAACGCGTCCGGCACGGGGTTGATCACCATGACCGAGCGCGCGCAGGCGGTCGGGGGGGTGCTGCTCGCGGGTCCCTGCGAGCGGGGATGGCGCGTGCGCGCCGAGCTTCCGGTGGAGGGCGAGTGACGATCAGGGTGCTGGTGGCCGACGACCACGCGGCGATCCGGGCCGGGCTGAGCATGATCCTCGACGGCGCCGAGGACATCGAGGTGATCGCCGAGGCCGAGGACGGCGCCGCCGCCGTGCGCAAGGCCACCGCGCTGCGGCCCGACCTGGTGCTCATGGACGTCCGGATGCCCGACGTCGACGGCATCGAGGCCACCCGGCGGCTGGTGGCCGCGCGGGTGTGCCCGGTCCTGGTCCTGACCACCTTCGACATGGACTCCTACGTCTACGGCGCGCTCCGCGCAGGCGCGGCGGGCTTCCTGCTGAAGTCCGTCGACGCCCGTCGGCTCATCGAGTCGGTCCGCATCGTCGCGGCGGGCGACGCGGTCATCGAGCCCAGCGTCACCCGCCGCCTGATCAGCGCCTTCGCCGCGGCCGAGGCCAAGGCCGCGGTCCGCAACCCCGGCCTCGACCAGCTCACCGACCGGGAGACCGACGTGCTGGTGTGCGTCGGCGAGGGCCTGTCGAACCAGCAGATCGCCCGCAAGCTCGGCATCGGCGAGGCCACGGTCAAGACCCACGTGTCGCGGGTCCTGACCAAGCTCGACCTGCGCTCCCGCGTGCAGGCCGCGGTGCTGGCCCAGGAAGCGGGCCTGGTGGGCTGACCGCCGCGCTCACCACCTGCCCGGCGAGCCCGAGCCTGCGCGGCGGTCCGCGCGGCCGGTCACTGGTGGTGCTCGTGCAGCAGCAACTGGGTGTAGGCGGCGATGGACTGCGCGTCGGTGATCCGGCCGTCGCGGATCATCGCCTCGAACTCGGCGCGCGGGAACCAGCCCGCGCGCATGTCCTGCTCCTCCGTTTCCCGCTCGGCCACGCCCTCTTCCAGCCCCGTGGCGAGGTACACGTGCCCCCGCTGGCTCGTCATCCCCGGTGCCACATCCAGCGACCCGATGCGGACGATGCTCGCTGCGCGCAAACCGGTCTCCTCCCGCAACTCCCGCGCCGCGAGCTCGTCTGGGTCCACATCCGCCCGGTTCGGCGCCGTCCCCTGCGGGAACTCCCAGCGCCGCGCGCCCACCGGGTACCGGAACTGCTCCACCAGCATCAGCCGCTCCCCGTCGAGCGGGATGACCAGCGCGTAGTCAGGTTTGTCGATGACGCCGTAGATGCCCGCGCTGCCGTCGTGGCGGCGGACGGCGTCCTCGCGGACGGTCATCCACGCATTGGCATAGACCTGTGTCGAGTCGAGAGATTCCACGCCCCCGATCCTGCCCGCCCCCGCCCCGGACTAACCTGCCACCCGTGCGTCTTGTGATCGCTCGCTGCCAGGTCGACTACGCCGGACGGCTGACCGCCCACCTCCCGATGGCCAACCGGCTGCTGCTGGTCAAGGCCGACGGCTCGCTGTCGGTCCACTCCGACGACCGCGCCTACAAGCCGCTGAACTGGATGACGCCGCCCTGCTGGCTCATCGAGGAGCCCGGCATGTGGGTGGTGCAGAACAAGGCGGGCGAGAAGCTGGTCATCACCCTGGAGGAAATCCTCCACGACTCCAAGCACGAGCTGGGCGCGGAACCCGGCCTGGTCAAGGACGGCGTCGAGGCGCACCTGCAGGAGCTGCTGGCCGAGCACATCACCACCCTGGGCGAGGGCTACTCCCTGGTCCGCCGCGAGTTCCCCACCGCCATCGGCCCGGTCGACATCATGTGCCGCGACGCCGCGGGCGCCTCGGTGGCCGTGGAAATCAAGCGCCGCGGGGACATCGACGGCGTGGAACAGCTCACCAGATATCTGGAACTGCTCAACCGCGACCCGCTGCTGGCCCCGGTCCAGGGCGTCTTCGCCGCCCAGATCATCAAGCCGCAGGCGAAGGTCCTCGCCGAGGACCGCGGCATCCGCTGCGTCACCCTCGACTACGACTCCCTGCGCGGCATCGAGTCCGACGAGTTCCGCTTGTTCTGAACGCCCGGCGCGGCCGGGCGGGTCGTGCCTATCCTGGTGGTAGATCAGTTTCCGCTCACCCACCGGGAGGCGCCTCGTGCCGGACGTGATGGTGCCCGCGGGCAGGATTCACTACGAGGACACCGGGGGCGACGGTCCTGTCGTGGTGCTGTTGCACGGGCTCACCATGGACCACACCCTGTGGCGCAAGGTTCTGCCCGGCCTCACCGGCCTGCGCTGTGTCCTGCCGACGCTGCCGCTGGGCGGGCACCGGGTCCCGATGCGGCCCGACGCCGACCTCAGTCTCCCCGGGCAGGCCAAGATCGTCGCCGACTTTCTCGCCGCGTTGGATCTGCGGGAGGTGACGTTGGTCAGTTGCGACTGGGGTGGCGGCCAGCTGCTGGTGTCGGAGAACCTGGACGAGCGGGTCGGCAAGCTGGTGCTGGTCGCCTGCGAGGCGTTCGACAACTACCCGCCGAAGGGGGCGGCGCGGGTGGTGGCGAAGGCGGCGAAGGCGCCTGGCGCGCTCTCGCTGGCGTTGTTGCCGCTGCGGTCGCGGTTCCTGCGCAACCGGCCGCAGGCGTGGGGCGGGATGACCGTCCACGGCATCCCCGACGACGTTCTCGACCGCTGGCTCAACCCGTCGCTGACCAACCCGACCATTCGGCGTGACCTGCGCAAGTACGTCACGTCGGTGCCCGGCAAGCGCGTCCTGCTTGAGTGGGCCGAGCGCCAGAGCCGGTTCGACCGGCCGGTCCTCGTCGTCTGGGCTGGGCAGGACCGGCTGATGCCCCAGGAGCACGGCAGGCGCCTCGCCGAGCTGTTCCCGCGCGGGCGTCTGGTCGAGATCGCCGACAGCGGCACCCTGGTCCCGGAGGACCAGCCGGAGCAGCTCGCCGAGGCCATCCGCTCGTTCGTCACCGCGGGCGATCAGGACACGGTCCGCCGCTGACACCTGCCGGGCGAGGAGCCGCCGTTGGGGGCCGCTTCCACGATTCCGCCGACTCCCGAAGCCTTCCGGTCCGCGTGGCCGTGCCCGGCCGCGCGTCGATTGTCCGGAGCGCGAAGCGTCGGAGCTGACGTGTCGCCGTGCGGTGACCGCCGCGCGGGGCCATGCTGATCCCGATCACTGGTGAGGGAATGGGCGGGTGGACGTATGCACCTACTGGCCGAGGCCGACCTGCGGCTGGACGCGGCTCCCATCGATTACATCCTGCTGGGTGTCTACTTCGTGATGGTCCTGGGCATCGGGGCGCTCGCGCGGCGGTCGGTGTCGAGCAGCCTCGACTTCTTCCTCTCCGGCCGCTCGCTGCCCGCGTGGGTGACCGGCCTGGCGTTCATCTCCGCGAACCTCGGCGCCGTGGAGATCTTCGGCATGACGGCCAACGGCGCGCAGTACGGCATCCCGACGATGCACTACTACTGGATCGGCGCGATCCCGGCGATGGTGTTCCTCGGCCTGGTGATGATGCCGTTCTACTACGGCTCCAAGGTCCGCAGCGTCCCGGAGTTCCTGTTGCGCCGCTTCGGAAAGTTCGCGCACCTGGTCAACGGGCTCAGCTTCGCCACCGCCCAGGTGCTGATCGCGGGCGTCAACCTGTTCGCGCTCGCCACCGTGGTCAACCTGCTGCTCGGCTGGCCGCTGTGGCTGTCGGTCGTGGTCGCCGCCGCGATCGTGCTGGCCTACACGTCACTCGGCGGGCTTTCCGCGGCCGTCTACAACGAGGTCATGCAGTTCTTCGTGATCGTCGCGATGCTGCTGCCGCTCACCTTCGTCGGGCTGCACCGGGTCGGCGGGTGGGACGGGCTGGTGGACAAGATCCGCGCCGCCAGTCCCGCCACCGCGGCCGAGCAGCTGAACTCCTGGCCGGGCACCAACATCACCGGCATCGGCAGCGCGACGCTCTCGGTGCTGGGCATCGTGTTCGGGCTCGGTTTCGTGCTCTCGTTCGGCTACTGGACGACGAACTTCGCCGAGGTGCAGCGCGCGATGTCGGCCAAGAGCATGTCGGCCGCCCGGCGCACCCCGCTGATCGGCGCGTATCCCAAGACGTTCATCGCGCTGGTCATCATCATCCCGGGCATGATCGCCGCCGTGCTGTCGCCGGAACTGGCCGCGTACAAGGCATCCGGCGGCACGGCGGAGGGCGGCGTCACCTACAACAACGCGATCCTGCTGCTCATCCGCGACCTGCTGCCCAACGGGATGCTCGGCATCGCGATCACCGGGCTGCTGGCCGCGTTCATGGCGGGCATGGCCGCGAACGTCAGCTCCTTCAACACCGTGTTCACCTACGACCTGTGGCAGTCCTATGTGCGCAAGGACAAACCGGACGGCTACTACCTGCGCGTCGGCCGCATCGTCACCGTCCTGGGCTGCCTCGCCGCGATCGGGACCGCGTTCATCGCCGCCAGCTTCAACAACATCATGGACTACCTCCAGACCCTGTTCGGCTTCTTCAACGCGCCGCTGTTCGCCACGTTCATCCTCGGCATGTTCTGGAAGCGGATGACCCCGCTCGCGGGCGGCCTCGGGCTGATCGCGGGCACCGGGGCGGCGATCACGGTGGACGTGCTGAACCGCGCCGGTGTGCTGCACCTGGCCGGGCAGGGGGCGAGCTTCGTGGCGGCGAGCGCGGCGTTCGCGGTCGACATCGTGGTCAGCGTCGCGGTGTCGCTGGTGACCCGGCCCAAGCCCGCGGCCGAGCTGGTCGGGCTGGTGTGGTCACTGACCCCGCGCGACCAGCTCCGGCACGACGCGACCGGGGAGAACGCGGGCTGGTACCGCAAGCCCGGCGTGCTGGCGGCGGGCGTGCTCGCGCTGACCCTGGCGCTCAACATCATCTTCTGGTGAGGGAGGACGGCCATGACCGACCGCAAGCGCGCCGGACTGTTCGACCTGCGCGGCATCTTGGCCCTGCTGTTCGGCGTCTACGGCCTGGTGCTGACGGTGATGGGCATCGCGGCCACCTCCCAGGAGGACCTGGACAAGGCGGGCGGCATCAACGTCAACCTGTGGATGGGCGTCGCCATGCTCGTCGCGGCGGCGCTGTTCGCCCTGTGGGTCGTGCTGCGCCCGCTCACGGTGCCGGAGAAGGACGCCCAGGGGAAGGACGCCCAGGGAAAGGACGCCCAGGGAAAGGACGCAGTGGACACCCCGTGAGCTGCGGATTGGTGGGTTAGCCGCGCGGTCGCCCGACCGGGTGACTACGGTTTGGCCCGTGAGGGGCTCAACACGACTGGCCGCGGCGTGCCTGGCGGCGGTGACGCTCGCGGGCTGCGGCTCGGGCGTCGACCTGGCGAAGACCACCTACCAGCGCACGACCGTGCCCGCCACGGCCGACCTCGGCGGAACCGGCGACGGCCCGTCCGGCCCGTCGAAGACCTCGGGCGGCGACCCGTTCAAGGCCGAGAACCTGCGCAAGGTCAACCCGTGCGGGCTCATGGACACCGAGACGCTCACCGCGTTCGGCGAGCCCGCGAACAGCAGACTCCGCGACTACGTCCTGTGCTCCAACTACATGAAGGACACCGACGGCAAGGAGCTGAACTTCACCCTCACCCTCGGTGAGTTGGCCAGCGGCAGCCAGGCCAAGACCACGAAGACCATCGGCGGCCTGGAGGCGAGCGAGTCCGAGTTGAACGACAAGACCGCCTGCTTCGTCACCGCCATCACCGAGCGCGACCCCGCGCGCGGCATCACCGTGCAGACCGGCGGCGACGGCCCGGGCGACCTGTGCACCCCGGGCCGCAAGCTGCTGGAGACCGTGGTCAACCGCATCCGCGACGACGCCCCGCTGCTCGAACTGGCCAAGGGCACCCTGGTCGATCTGGAGCCGTGCACGCTGGTCCCCGAATCCGCGCTCACACCGGTGATCGACGACGGCGCGAAACCGCGGCCGAGCGGTCTGCACACGTGCGACTGGAACGCGGCCGGGAACTCCTTCTCGATCACCTTCAAGATCGGCACCAAGCCCGACGACCTCGCCGAGGCGGCCGAGACCACCCCGGTCAACCTGGGCGGCGGCGTGACCGCGCAGCAGAAGCACGAGACCAACTCGGGAGTGCGGTGCAGGCTGGAGTGGGCGCACGTGCCGTACCCGGCGGACTCCGAGATCGCCGAGGTCGTCAGCATCGACTACAGCCGCTACGAGCCCCAGCCGGACGAGGACGCCTGCGCGAAGACCCAGGCCGTGGCCAAGGCGCTCATCCCGAGGCTGCCTTCCCGCTAGCCAGGGCGGCCTGCCGGGTGTAGGAACGAGAGCGGTTCCGCCTGGTCGGGAGGCCCGATGAAGAAGATCGTGAACGACCCCGCCGACGTGGTCGCCGACGCGCTGCGCGGCCTGGCCGCAGCGCATCCCGGCCTGCTGCGGGTCACCGAGGACCCGGCCGTGGTGGCCCGGGCGGACGCCCCGGTGCGCGGCAAGGTCGCGGTGGTCTCCGGGGGCGGCTCCGGCCACGAGCCGCTGCACACCGGCTTCGTCGGCCCAGGGATGCTCGACGCGGCCTGCCCCGGGGCGGTCTTCACCTCGCCGACCCCCGACCAGGTTCAGGCCGCTGTGTCGCAAGTGGACGGTGGTGCCGGGATTCTGTTGGTGGTCAAGAACTACACCGGTGATGTCCTCAACTTCGAGACCGCCGCCGAACTGCTCGCCGCCGACGGCGTCGACGTGCGCACGGTGGTGATCGATGACGACGTGGCCGTGCAGGACTCCCTGTACACCGCGGGCCGCCGCGGCGTCGGCGGCACGGTGCCGCTGGAGAAGATCGTCGGCGCCGCCGCGGAAGCGGGCGCCGACCTCGACACCTGCGAACGCCTGGCAGGCACGGTGATCGCGAACACCCGGTCGATGGGCATGGCACTCACGGCCCCGACCGTGCCACACGTCGGGGAGCCCAGCTTCACCCTCGCCGGGGACGAGATGGAAGTCGGCATCGGCATCCACGGCGAACCCGGCAGGCGCCGCGCAGCGTTGGCGGACGCCAACGGCATCGTCACCGCCCTGCTCGACCCGATCCTGTCCGACCTGCCGTTCACCGAGGGCGACCGCGTTCTGCTGTTCACCAACTCGATGGGCGGCACCCCGCTGCTGGAGCTGTACCTGGCCCACGGCATCGCGGAAAGACGGCTGGCCGAGCGCGGAATCGCGGTGGAGCGCAGACTGGTCGGGCCGTTCATCACGAGCCTGGAGATGCAGGGGATGAGCCTCACCATGCTGCGCCTCGACGACGAACTCCTGCGCTGGTGGGACGCCCCCGTCCACACCCCCGCCCTCCGCTGGGGCCTCTGATGCCCTGCGACGCGGCCGCGGTGGCCGCAGCCATCCGCGCGGCGGCCGCGGTGATCACCACTCACCGCGACGAACTGGTCCGCCTCGACCAGGCCATCGGCGACGCCGACCACGGCGAGAACCTCGAGCGCGGATTCGGTTTCGTAGTGTCCAGTTTGGACGGTGAAGTTCCCGATAACCCCGGCGCGGTGCTGAAACTGGTGGCGACGACCTTGATCTCCAAGGTCGGCGGCGCAGCCGGTCCCCTCTACGGCACGGCGTTCCTGCGCGCGGCCACCGCCCTCGGCGACGCCCCGGTGCTGACACCCGAATCGGTGGCCGCGGCCCTGCGAGCGGCAGTCGGCGGGGTGGTCGCCCGAGGCAAAGCGGAAGTCGGGGACAAGACGATGGTCGACGCCCTCACCCCCGCCGCCGACGCCGCCGAACAGACGGCCGCCGTCGCAGGAGAGTTGGCGGAGGTGCTGCGCGCCGCGGCTGACGCGGCCGAGGCCGGGGCGGAGTCCACCGTGCCCCTGATCGCGCGCAAAGGACGCGCCTCCTACCTGGGCGAACGCAGCGTCGGCCACCTGGACCCCGGCGCACGGTCGTCCGCCCTGCTCCTGCGCTCCTTCGCGGACTCGGCGGCGGGAGCGTGAGGCGCGTCGGGGTGGTCGTCGTCTCGCACAGCGGGCGGCTCGCCGAGGGCGTGGTGGAGTTGGCCCGGCAGATGGCGCCGGACGTGCCCCTCATCGCGGCAGGCGGTCTGGCGGGCGGACTGGGCACCGACTTCGACGCCGTGTCCGACGCGGTGGCCCAAGCCCAGTCCGGTGCGGGCGTGGTCCTGCTCTACGACCTCGGCAGCGCCAAAATGGTCGCCGACCTGGCCGTCGAGATGCTCGGCGACCCATCCGACGCGGTAGTGGTCGACGCCCCACTGGTGGAAGGGGCGGTCGCCGCAGCCGTGGCCGCCCAAGGCGGAGCCACCCTCGACGCCGTGCTGTCCGCCGCCGCGTCCGCCCTCACCGACCTCGCGTCCGACAAACCCGTCGACCCAGAAGACGGCCTGGAGATCGTCCTCACCAACGCCGTAGGCCTCCACGCCCGCCCCGCCGCCCTCCTGGCCAGCACCCTCACCGGCCTCGACGCCGAGGTGACCGTCTCCTTCAGCGGCCACTCCGCCAACGCCCGCAGCGTCCTGGCCCTCCTCTCCCTAGGCACGACCGGCGGCGACCAGGTGACCGTCACCGCCACCGGCCCCGACGCCACCGAGGCCCTACGCCGCATCGGCGACCTGGCCACCCACAACTTCGGCGACTGACCCCCACCTGCCACTCCCGGGTGAACGTGCCACCCATCACCCACTCAGCACCCCGCCCCGGCTTCATGATCGCGAGTTATCCACAGCCCCGGCGGCCCCTCTTCCCCGCGCTGACCTGCGACGATAGGATGGATCAGGGATGGTCCCCCAGGGAGGGTGGGCTTTGCGGTGGGGGCCGTGGGGCGGCGAAAACAGGCCGTTCGGGGGTCGGTTTGGGTGGGCGAAGGCACTTGGGCGCGCGGGCCAAGCCGCAGTCACACCCGCCCTCCTGCCAGGCCGCACCGGTGTTCGCCAACTGCTCAATGGGGCAGAGCAGCGCACCGGAGCATCTGCCAGCCGCGCCTAACCTGGGCCAAGGAACACACCCGTCCCCCGTAAAGCCGCACCGACTCTGCCAGGTGCTAGACGGGCCAGAGCAGCACTACTCGTCCCCCTGCCACTCCACTCCGTCGAGCAACCCACCCAACCCCGAAGCCTGCCCCCATCGAGCCAACCAACACAGCCAGGCCCAGTGGCAGGCCAGCGGCACCGAAGTACTCACCAGGGGCTAACCCCGGTAACCCCAACTTCACCGTGAACCGGTCCAGTGGTGCAGTTCACCTGGAGTTCGCCCAGGGGCATGGCAGTATCAGGCGATGATGTTACCGGCAGGTAGCGTCTTGGGTGCTGTCCAAAGTGACTGCGGAGGTAGCTGTGGCGCGTGAGTTCTCCACCGTTGGCGTTGTCGGGCTCGGGACGATGGGCGCGGGCATCGCCGAGGTACTGGCTCGCACTGGGGTGCGGGTCGTGGCGGTGGAGGTCGACGACGCTGCCGTCGCGCGGGGGCGGGGCCACATCGAGCACTCCACCGGGCGGGCGCTGGCCAAGGGCAAGCTGGACGAGGCCGCGCGCGCGGATCTGTTGGGGCGCATCAGCTACAGCACCGCGCTGGCCGACCTCGCCGACGCCGACCTGGTGATCGAGGCGGTTCCCGAGCAGCTTGAGCTCAAGGCCAAGGTGTTCGGTGAGCTGGACAAGATCGTGAAGCCGGAGGCCGTTCTGGCTTCCAACACCTCGTCGCTGTCGATCACCGAGATCAGTGTCCAGACTGGACGGCCGGGCAAGGTCGTGGGTCTGCACTTCTTCAACCCGGCCCCGGTTCTGAACCTGACCGAGGTCGTGCGCACGGTGATGACCGAGCCGGACGTGGTCGCCGATGTGGTCGAGTTCGCGCGGACGCTGGGCAAGGAGCCGGTCGTCATCGGCGACCGCGCCGGTTTCATCGCCAACGCGCTGCTGTTCGGCTACCTCAACCACGCCGTGTCGATGTACGAGGCCAAGTACGCCACCCGCGAGGACCTCGACGCCGCCATGCGCTACGGCTGCGGCTACCCGATGGGCCCGCTGGCGCTGCTCGACCTGATCGGGCTGGACACCGCGTACGAGATCCTCGACACCATGTACGCGCAGTCGCGCGACCGGCTGCACGCGCCCGCCCCGATCCTCAAGCAGATGATCACCGCGGGCCTGCTTGGCCGCAAGACCGGGCGCGGCTTCTACACCTACGACGGCCCGGGTTCGCCGACCGTCGTCGCCGACGAGCTGACCCCGGCCGCCGCGGGCGGCAGCGACGTCCCGGTGCGCGAGATCCAGCGGGTCGGCGTGGTCGGCACCGGCACGATGGCCACCGGCATCGTGGAGGTGTTCGCCCGCAAGGGATACGACGTCGTGCTGCGCGCCCGCAGCGCCGAGAAGGCGGAAGCCGCCGTCGGCAAGGTCCGCAAGTCCCTCGACCGCCAGGTCGCCAAGGGGCGTCTGTCCGAAGAGGACCGTGACGCTGTGCTCGCCCGCGTCGCGCCGGCGGTGGAGTTCGAGGAACTGGCCGACTGCGACTTGGTCATCGAGGCCGTCGCCGAGGAGCTGGCGATCAAGCAGGAGGTGTTCGGCGCCCTGGACAAGGCGGTGAAGCCGGGCGCGATCCTGGCCACCACCACCTCGTCGCTGCCGGTCATCGAGTGCGCCGCGGCCACCTCGCGCCCGGCGGACGTGGTGGGCCTGCACTTCTTCAACCCGGCCCCGATCATGAAGCTGGTCGAGATCGTGGAGACGATCTCCACCGGCGCGGACGTGGTGGCCACCGCCGACGCGATCTGCCGCAAAATCGGCAAGCAGCCGGTGCACTGCGGCGACCGGGCGGGCTTCATCGTCAACGCGCTGCTGTTCCCGTACCTCAACGACGCGGTCAAGATGCTGGAGGCGCACTACGCCGAGGCCGACGACATCGACGCCGCCATGAAGGTCGGCTGCGGCTTGCCGATGGGGCCGTTCGAGCTGCTCGACGTCGTGGGCCTGGACGTCTCGCTCGCCATCGAGCGCACCCTCTACAACGAGTTCCACGAGGCCGGTTTCGCGCCCGCCCCGCTGCTGGAGCACCTGGTCACCGCGGGCCGCCTCGGTCGCAAGACCGGCAAGGGCTTCCGCGACTACACCAAGAAGTAGCCTGGACACAGCGACGGCCCCCGCGTGAGTGCGGGGGCCGTTCGCTTTCCAGTGCTAGCCGCAGCAGCCGCCGCCGCAGCACCCGCCGCCACCGCCAGCGGGGGCGGCAGGCGCGCCCGCCTTGCCTGCCAGCCCGGCCATGGTGAGCAGCTTGACCGTGTCGTCGTGCCCCCGCGGGCACGGCGCGGGCGCGGACGACTCGCTCATCGGCCGGTTCACGTCGAAGGTCGATCCACACTCGCGGCAACGGAACTCATAGGTAGGCACGCACCTATTGTGCCTGCTCAGATTTGTGCCTGCTCAGATTCCATCTGGCAGCCGTGCGGGCGTCACGGGGTGACGGTCAGGCTGGGGTCGCGCTCGATCACGCCGTCCAGCACCGAGTCGATCTTCGCCAGCAGGTCCGCGTCCAGCTTGACGCCCGCGGCCTTCGCGTTCTCCCCGACCTGCTCGGGCCGCGACGCGCCGATGATCGCGGAGGCCACGTTCGGGTTCTGCAGCACCCACGCCACCGCGAGTTGCGCCAGCGACAGCCCGGCATCGTCGGCGAGCGGCTTGAGGTTCTGCACGGCGGTGAGCACGTCGTCGCGCAGCCAGTTGGCGATGAAGCCCTTGCCGCTGGCCTCGTCGGTCGCGCGGGACCCCGGCGGTGGCGTCGCCCCCGGCTGGTACTTGCCGGTCAGCACGCCCTGCGCGATCGGCGACCACACGATCTGCGAGATGCCCTCCCGCTCGGACGCGGGCACGACCTGCTCCTCGATGACCCGCCACAGCATCGAGTACTGCGGCTGGTTCGAGATCAGCGGCACGTTGAGCTCCCGCGCCAGCGCCGCGCCCCGGGTGATCTGCTCCGCGGTCCACTCCGAGACCCCGACGTAGAGGACCTTGCCCTGGCGCACCAGGTCGGCGAAGGCGAGGAAGGTCTCCTCAAGCGGCACCGTCCGGTCGAAGCGGTGCGCCTGGTAGAGGTCGACGTAGTCGGTGCCGAGCCGCTTGAGCGAGGCGTTGGCCGACTCCATGATGTGCTTGCGGCCCAGCCCGCGGTCGTTGGGCCCGCCGGGGCCGGTCGGCCAGAAGACCTTGGTGAAGATCTCCAGCCCCTCCCGGCGCTGGCCCTTGAGCGCGCGGCCGAGCACCGACTCGGCCTTGGTGTTCGCGTAGACGTCCGCGGTGTCGAACGTGGTGATGCCCGCGTCGAGGGCGGCGCGCACACAGGCGTGCGCGGCGTCCTCCTCGACCTGCGAGCCGTGGGTGATCCAGTTACCGTATGAGATCTCAGAGACGTTCAGGCCGCTGCGGCCAAGGCGACGAAACTCCATGACCGCAATCTACTTCGCCTTGCTAAGAACCGGCCACCTGTCTCAGACGGCTCTTCAGACGGTGTCGCCGGGGGACACGCGCGGCTTGGGCACGCGCAGTTTCCGCAGCTGGGTGGCGCGGACGAAGGCATACCAGCCCGTCGAGAAGCCGCGGATGTTCTCTTTGGGGAACTTCGCGCGCACCAGCTTGGCGATGCGGCGGCCGTTGAGGACGGCCTCGATCACCATCATGATCAGCATCAGCAGGCACGCCAGCGTCGCGTACTGCTGCACCGCCAGCGACGGCGCGAGCAGCGCGACGAACACCACGACGGCCAGCGGCATGAACAGGCCGAGCAGGTTGCGCTTGGCGTCCACGAGATCGCGGATGTAGGCCTTGACCGGGCCCCGGTCGCGCGGCATGAGGTAGCGGTCGTCGCCCTCGTTCATCCGCTTGCGCTGCTCGATGCGCTGCTCCCGGCGCTTGGCGGCGAGCGCCTTGCGCTCCTCCTTGCTGCCGCGCGCGCGGCGCATCGCCTCCCGGGTGGTCTTCGGCGGCGGCGGGACCGGCCCGCGCTTGCGGCCCTCTGCCTCGCGGCGCTTGGGCGTCGGCCTGCCCTTGCCCGGCGTGCGCGCCTTGTTCGTCTCGCCCACCGTCACGGCGGCCTCATCGACCTGCTCGGTGTCGGGGCTGTCGGCTGCGCTGCGGCGAAGGAACCTCACGTCGACAGGGTATGACAAGGCCCGCGCTCGCTACGCTGCGGCCGTGCGAGTCGTCATCGCGCCGGACTCGTTCGGCGGCACGCTGACCGCGGCGCAGGCCGCCGAGGCCATCGCGGCGGGCTGGGCCAGGGGCGCGCCAGCCGCCCGGCTCGTCCCCCGCCCCTTGGCCGACGGCGGCCCCGGCTTCGTCGACGTCCTGCACGCTGCCCTCGGCGGCGCCGTCCACCGGCGCACCGTCATCGGCCCCCTGGGCGACCCCGTCGAGGCGCGCTGGCTTTTCCACGACGGCACCGCGTATGTGGAGTCAGCCGAGGCCATCGGCCTGCACCTGGTCCCACCCGCCCGACGCCCCACGGCCTGCGAGACCGCGACCACCCACGGCGTCGGCGAGCTGATCGCCGCGGCCCGCGCGGCTGGCGCCCACACCGTCGTCGTCGGTCTCGGCGGCTCGGCCACGACCGACGGCGGCAAGGGCGCACTGGCCGCCTTGTCGGAGCGCGTGGGCGAGCCGCTGGACTTGCCCGGCGTCGCCGCCCTGTTCGGGCCGCGGCTGGTGGCGGCGGTCGATGTGGAGAACCCGCTGCTCGGCCCGCATGGCGCCGCGGTCACGTTCGGGCCGCAGAAGGGGGCCGACCCGGCCGCGGTCGAGCGGCTGGAGGCCCGGTTGGCGGCGTGGGCCGATGACGTCGCCAGCCGACTGGGGCGTGATCCGCGCGCCGAGCCGGGTGCGGGCGCGGCGGGCGGACTCGGGTTCGCCCTGCTCGCGCTGGGCGCCGAGGCGGTGTCCGGGGCGCGGCTGGTGCGCTCGGCGACCGGGCTCGACCAGGCCCTCGACCACGCCGACCTGGTGGTCACCGGCGAGGGAAGCTTCGACTGGCAGTCCCTGCGCGGCAAGCTGGTGACCGCCGTCGCCGCCGCGGCGGCCGAGCGGGGTGTGCCGTGCCTGGTGCTGGCCGGGCAGGTCGGCGTCGGGCGCAGGCAGGCCGCCGCGGCGGGGGTGGAGGCCGCGTACTCGGTGGCCGAGCACGCGGGCTCGGTGGCCGCGGCGCTCGCCGATCCGGCGGGCACCCTCGCCGACCTGGCCGAGCACGTCGCGCGGCAGTGGCTCTGAGTGAGCGCGTCGTGCCCGGTCAAGCCAGGAGACGGGCACGGTGCGTCGCACCGGGAACAGTTTCGGGCTCGATTGTGTCACCATGGAGAGAGCACGGAACAAAGTCCGCGCCCACACTGTTGTGCCGGGCGTACGCCCGAGTAGGACCTTCCCTAGGGAGAACGATGACGACCGCTCAGGAATCGAGCACCGAGGCCACGACCCACGGTGTGGAGCTGTCCGAAGCCGCAGCTGTCAAGGCCAAGGCTCTGCTCGACCAGGAGGGCCGCGACGACATGCACCTGCGCATCGCCGTCCAGCCCGGTGGCTGCGCAGGCCTGCGCTACCAGCTCTTCTTCGACGAGCGCACGCTCGACGGCGACCTGTTCCGCGACTTCGACGGCCTCAAGGTCGCCGTGGACCGGATGAGCGCCCCCTACGTCCAGGGCGCCGTGATCGACTTCGTCGACACCATCGAGAAGCAGGGCTTCACGATCGAGAACCCGAACGCGGGCGGCAGCTGCGCCTGCGGCGACTCGTTCCACTGATCCTCGGACGTCACCGGACGCCGAACAAGGGCCGCGATCACTCGATCGTGGCCCTTTCGGCGTTTCGGGACCGGGGTCAGACGTACTCGTCCAGGTCGGCGACCTGGGCGTGACAGGCTTCGTTGACCGTCCACGTCCCGACAGCGCGGGGCTGCTGCCGGGGCGCCGGGCCCGCCCTGAGAGCGGTGGGGATGGACGCGCAGTCCGCGATCAGCTCGGTCATGGTGTCTGGCTCTCGTGTGCTCATCCACCGCAGGGTAAGCCCAGTGGCGGACGGTTCCCAGGGCTACGGAACGGTAGTGTTCAAAGGTGATCTGAGACCACCCCCGCGGGTGGTTCGGCACCCATGATCGCCGCCCAGACCGAGTTCGACGCCGGAACCGCCGTCGACCCGCCTAGACAGGGAGGGCCCTCGTGCCCGTTGCCGTCACCGGAAGCATCGCCACCGATCACCTGATGCACTTCCCAGGAAGGTTCGCCGAGCAGCTTGTCGCCGAGCAGCTGCACCGGCTCTCGCTGAGCTTCCTGGTCGACGACCTGGTCGTCCGCCGCGGCGGCATCGGGGCCAACATCGCCTTCGGGCTCGGTGTGCTCGGTGTGTCGCCGGTCCTGGTCGGCGCGGTGGGCGCCGACTTCGCCGACTACCAGTCCTGGCTGGAGCGCCACGGCGTCGACTGCTCGGGCGTGCGGATCTCCGAGATCGCCCACACCGCCCGGTTCGTGTGCACCACCGACGACGACATGTGCCAGATCGCCTCGTTCTACGCGGGCGCCATGTCCGAGTCCCGGCTCATCGAGCTTTCCCCCATCGCCGAGCGCGTCGGCGGCCTCGACCTGGTCCTGATCAGCCCGGACGACCCCGAGGGGATGCTCAGGCACGCCGACGAGTGCCGCCAGCGCGGCTACCGCTTCGGCGTCGACCCGTCCCAGCAGATGGCCCGGATGCCCGGCGACCAGATCCAGGCGTTCATCACCGGCGCCGACTACCTGTTCACCAACGACTACGAGTGGGAACTGCTGCGCCAGAAGACCGGCTGGTCCGAGCGGGAGGTCATGGACCGCGTCGGCCTGCGCATCACCACCCTGGGCGAGAAGGGCGTCGAAATCGTCGCCAAGGACGGCTCCGTCCTGCACGTCAGCGCCGTCCCCGAGACCAGCAAGGCCGACCCGACCGGCGTCGGCGACGGCTTCCGGGCAGGGTTCCTCGCAGGCCTGACCCAGGGCCTGAGCCTGGAGCGGTCCGCCCAGCTTGGCTCCCTGGTCGCCGTCCTGGTCCTGGAGACCATCGGCACCCAGGAGTGGACCTTCCGCAAGGCCGAGGCCACCTCCCGGATCAGCGGCGCCTTCGGCCCGGACGCCGCCGCCGAGATCGAAGCCGTCCTGCCCGGCTGACCCACCGTCGAGGACGCGGGCCTTCGGACCTCCGAAGGCCCGCGTCCTTGTTTCCACGCGCCCGTGGGAAGCAGCCGATCCCGTGGGCTGCCCACCGAGCGGCGAGCGGCACCGCCGCGCTCATCGAACGTCCCTATTTCCCGCCCGCTCCGCCGTCCGCCGCCCCCGACGAAGTGCCCCCACGACGAAGCGCCCCACAACAAAGCCCACCCGCCCTGGGGGACCGTCCCTGATCCATCCTATCGGCGCAGGTCAGCGGGAGGAACAGGGTCGGCAGGCCGGTGGATCACCAATGGGTATGTGGACAACTGACGGCGGCGAAACTCACAGCGCGGTTAGAATGCGCGGCCCGTCTTCGGTGATCGCGACCGTGTGCTCGACGTGGGCGGCTCGGCTGCCGTCGGTGGTGCGCAGGGCCCAGCCGTCGCCGTCGACCGCGTAGTCGTCCTGGCCGCCCGCGTGCAGCATCGGCTCGATGGCGAGCACCATCCCCGGTCGCAGTCGCAGTCCGCGCCCCGGCCTGCCCTCGTTGGGCACGCCCGGGGGCTCGTGCATGGCGCGGCCGACCCCGTGGCCGCCGAAGTCGTCCTGCATCCCGTACCCGCCCGCGCGGACGACGCTGCCGACGGCGTGCCCGATGTCCCCGAGCCGCCCGCCCGGCACCGCGGCGGCGATACCCGCCGCCAGCGCCCGCTCCGCGGCCGAGATCATCGCCACATCCGCCGCCCGCGCCGCCCCGACCACGAACGACACCGCCGAGTCCCCGTGCCAGCCGTCGATGTTCGCCCCGAAGTCGATGCTGACCAGGTCCCCGTCGCGCAGCCTGGTGCGGTCCGGAATCCCGTGCACGATCACCCCGTTCACCGACGCGCAGATCACCGCGGGAAACGGCGTCGGAGCGAACCCTGGCAAGTAGTCCAGAAACGACGACTTGGCCTTGTGCGTGGCCAGCACGTCCCGCGCGATCTCGTCCAACTCCAGCAGGCGCACCCCCACCGCCGCCGCGTCCCGCACCGCCGCCAACGCGGTCGCCACAACCTGTCCCGCGGCCCGCATAGCGGCCAACTCGCCGGGTGTCTTCAACTCGATCATGCGGATAACTATACCGGTATTGTTGTACCGTTTCGCCCTGAGGGGCGGCCGCTGCCCGGGCTGCGGTCTCGGCGATCGGGATGGGAGTGGGTCGCCCGGTTTCCGGGCCAAGCGCCCTGACGTCAGTAGATCCGGCCGGAGCGGTATTACTATTGCCCCATGGTGCGACCACCGCTGAGCCAGGACGAGCGTGACCGGGGCGAACTGCTCGGCGCCCTGCTGCGGGCGGCGCGGGCCGACCGCAGCATGGTCGAGGTGGCCGCGGCGGCGGGGATCTCGGTGGAGACGTTGCGCAAGATCGAGCGGGGGCGGGTGCCCACGCCCGCGTTCTTCACCGTCGCGGCGATCGCGGCGGCGGTCGACCTGCCGTTGGACGATCTGCTCGCCCGCACGACGACGTCGACGCCCGGACTGCTGTCGGCCTGAGAAAAACCGGAGGGCCGCCCGAAGCGGACGGCCCTCGCGGACTCAGATCTTGACCGGGTAGTGCGGCTCCGGCGGGACCACCGTGATCCGGCGCTCGATGAAGATGCCGTGCCAGATCATGAACACCAGCAGCGCCCAGATCCGGCGGCTGTGGTCCAGCGTGCCCGCCCGGTGCTCCTCAAGCAGGCGCATCACGGCGTTCTTGTCGACCAGCGCGTCGGTCTGCGACTGCATGACGATGTCGCGGGCCCAGTCGTACATCTCCTCGCGCAGCCACAGCCGGATCGGGACCGGGAAGCCGAGCTTGCGCCGGTTGAGCACGTGCGCGGGCACGACCCGGCGCAGCGCCTGGCGCAGCGCGTACTTGGTGGTCTCCTTGGTGAGCTTCTGCTCCAGCGGCACCTCGGCCGCCACCCGGAACACCTCCGGGTCCAGGAACGGCACCCGCAGCTCCAGCGAGTTCGCCATGGTCATCTTGTCGGCCTTGACCAGGATGTCGCCGCGCAGCCACGTGTAGAGGTCCACGTGCTGCATCCGGGTCACCGGGTCCCAGGACTCCGACTCGCGGTAGTGCGCGGCGGTGATGTCCTTGTGGCTGACGCGCGGGTCGAACGTGCGCAGCACCGCCTGCAGTTGGTCGTCGCGGAAGATGCGGGCGTTGCCGTAGTAGCGGTCCTCCAGGCTGAGCGCGCCCCGGCGCAGCAGGTCCTTGCCCCGGGTGCCGTCGGGGATCTTCGTGGAGACCTTGCCCAGGACCTTGCGCAGCGCCCCGGGCACCCGCTCGAACGGCGCCAGCGACAGCGGCTCGCGGTAGATCGTGTAGCCGCCGAACAGCTCGTCCGCGCCCTCGCCGGACAGCACGACCTTCACGTGCTTGCGGGCCTCGCGCGCGATGAACCACAGCGGCACCAGCGCCGGGTCGGCCACCGGGTCGTCGAGGTACCAGACGATGAGCGGCAGGGCCTCCATCATCTCGTGCGCCGAGACCGTGCGGACCACGTGCTTGACCCCGATCGCGGCGGCCGACTCGGCGGCAACGTCGACCTCGGAGTAGCCCTGCCGCTCGAAGCCCGTGGTGAACGTCACCAGGTCCGGGTTGTGCTCGCGGGCCAGCGCGGCGATCGCGGTGGAGTCGATGCCGCCGGAGAGGAACGAGCCGACCGTCACGTCCGCGCGCATGTGCATCCGCACCGAGTCGCTCATGACCTCGGCGATGCGCGAGTACAGCGCCTCGGCGTCCGCCGGGCCGTGCACCGGGGTCGGCCGGAACCGCGGCACGAAGTACCGCCTGGTCACCGGCTCCTCGCCGGGGGTCAGCGTGAACGACGTGCCGGACTCGATGCGGTGGATCGTGCTGTGCAGCGACGCGGGCTCGGGCACGTATTGCAGCGTCAGGTAGTGCTGCAGCGAGCGCCGGTCCAGTTCCTGCTTGATCCCCAGCAGCGGCGCGAGTTCCAGGATGGACTTCTTCTCGCTGGAGAACGCCACCCCGCCGGGGCCCGCGGCGTAGAACAGCGGCTTGATGCCGAACGGGTCGCGCGCGCCGAACAGCGTCTGCCGCGCCGAGTCCCAGATCAGGAACGCGAACATGCCGCGCAGCCGGGTGACCGCGGCCTCACCGAGGTAGTGGTAGGCCGCGACGATCGTCTCGGAGTCGCCGTCGGTGGTGAACCGCGCGCCGAACCGGTGCGTCAGCTCGGCCCGAAGCTCCAGGTAGTTGTAGATCTCGCCGTTGAACAGCAGCGTGTACCGGTTGGGCGCCTCCGGCGGGCCCCACGGCAGCGGCTGGTGGGAGTGCTCCAGGTCGATCATCGCGAGCCGGTTGAAGCCGAAGACGGCCTCACCGCCGGTCCAGGTCCCGCTCTCGTCGGGGCCGCGGTGGCGCTGGCAGCGCATCGCCGCGCCGACCGCGGAGCGCGCCGCCGTGGCATCCATTTCCGAAGGGCAGACCAGGCCAAGAAGACCGCACACGCTTTTCGCGCACCTCTCGTGTCGAGCCGGTATCTCGCGGGGAGACGCCAGTATGCCCGCCCGCGTCGGCCCGCCCGACATGGCCGCGTCCGGCCGAAGTGTGACCGAGATCCGCTCACCCCTGCGGGGGTGTGGCGCGGCTCGCTGGGCTAGGCTCCCGATTGCTCTATCAGGAGCGCCGAACGCCGCTGCCCGCGGCGGCGGACGCGGACCGGGGAGCGTGGAGATACCGCCTCAAGGAGGAGTCGCGCAGTGGGCACACCCAAGGGTGTCGGGAACCGCACGCCAGTGGCCCGGCTGACCAAGGTCGCCGGTCTCGTCGCGCTGGTCGCCCTCGGCGCCACCGGCTGCTCCACCGACGAGGTGCTGCGGTTCGGCTGGCCGGAGGGCATCACCCCGCAGGCGGGCCGGATGCGCGAGTTCTGGACTTGGTCGGTCGTCGCGGCGCTGATCATCGGCGTGATCACCTGGGCGCTGATCCTGTGGCCGGTGGTGGCGCACCGCAAGCGCGGCGACAAGCTGCCCAAGCAGTTCCAGTACAACCACTTCCTGGAGCTGATCTACACCGGCATCCCGGTCGTCATCGTGGTGGTGCTGTTCTACTTCACCGCCACCACGCAGAACTACGTGCAGGCCGAGACCGACGACCCCGACGTGACGGTGGACGTGCTGGCCTTCCAGTGGAACTGGGAGTTCGACTACAGGTCCTACAAGGACACCAACGGCGCACTGCAGAAGCCCGCCGCGCCGGGCGACGACACCGTCCGCACCATCGGCAGCTCCGCGGAGATCCCGCTGCTGGTCCTGCCGACCAACCGGACGATCCACTACAACCTGCGCGCCCGCGACGTCATCCACTCGTTCTTCGTGCCGGAGTTCCTGTTCAAGCGCGATGTCTTCCCGCACCCGGAGAAGAACAACCAGGACGCGACGTTCCAGAACACGATCGACCGCACCGGCTCGTTCGTCGGCCGCTGCGCGGAACTCTGCGGCACCTACCACGCGGTGATGAACTTCGAGGTCCGGGCCATCAGCCCCGAGCAGTTCGACCAGTACATGGCGCTGCGCACCCAGACGAACCCCAAGACCGGCAAGGGTTACACCGCCGCCGAGGCGCTGACCGAGATGAACTGCGGCGAGCTGTGCTCCCCGACCGCGGTCACCACCAAGCCGTTCAACACCGACCGCACCGCGCGCACCGCGTCCAACTGAGACGGTTGCGCATGGACACCGCGGCACGACAGGTGAATGTGAGGACAGCATGAAGGTCGAAGCCAGGCTCTTCGATGTCACGACCGGCTTCTTCTTTCTCTCGGCCATCGTCTACGGGCTGTGGGCGAAGGAGCCCGTGGGCACGGTCGCCCTGATCCTCACCGGTGGGCTCTCGCTCATCGTCGGGTCTTACTTCCACTTCATCGCCCGCCGCCTTGAGCAGCGCCCGGAGGACAACCCGGACGCCGAGGTCAGCGACGGCGCGGGCGAACTCGGCTTCTTCAGCCCCGGCAGCTACTGGCCGGTGGCGATCGCCGCGTCCGCCGCGCTCGCGGGCTTCGCCATGGCCTTCTGGCAGGTGTGGCTGCTGACCATCGCGGTCGTCCTCGTCCTGATCACCATCGGCGGCCTGGTCTTCGAGTACCACACCCGCCCGGACCACGACTGATCCTGACTCGATAACGCCGCTGCCCCCTACCGGTTCCGGTAGGGGGCAGCGGCGTATCTGGGGTCTTAGCCCGCGAGTTCTGTCGAGCGGGTCGTCCAGCGGTTCAGGAGGGTCGCGGCGGCGCCGGAGTCGATGGCCTGGGCGGCTTGGGCGAGGCCGGATTCGAGGTCGGCGTGCAGGTCGATGGTGAGGCCGCGGAAGGCGGCGATGGCGCCTGCCGCGTTGAGGATGACCGCGTCGCGGACCGGGCCGGTTTTGCCGGCCAACAGGTCGCGGACGACCTGGGCGTTGAACGCGGCGTCGCCGCCGCGCAGGGCTTCGGGGAGGGCGGGGGCGACGCCGAGGCGGGTGGGGTCGATGCGGTCTTCGCGGACCGTGCCGCCGGTGACGACCCAGGCCGCCGTGGTGGTCGTGGTGGTGATCTCGTCCAGGTTGTCGTCGCCGCGGACGACGAGGACGCTGGCGCCGCGCTTGGCGAAGACGGCGGCCACGATCGGGGCCATCGCCGCGTTCGCGCAGCCGACCAGGCCCGCGCTGGGGCGGGCGGGGTTGGTGAGCGGGCCGAGGACGTTGAACGCGGTGGGGATGCCCAGTTCGCGGCGCGGCGGGCCGACGACCTTGAACGCCGGGTGGAACACCGGGGCGAAGCAGAACCCGATGCCCACCTCGCGCACGCAGGTCGCCACCGCGTCCGGCGGCAGGCCGATCACGACGCCGAGTTCTTCGAGCACGTCCGCGGTGCCGCACTGCGACGACGCGGCCCGGTTGCCGTGCTTGACCACCGGCACCCCCGCCGCCGCCGTGACCAGGGCGCTCATGGTGGAGATGTTGACCGTGTGGGACTGGTCTCCGCCGGTGCCGACGATGTCCACCGCGTGACCGTCCACATGGACCAGCCGGGCGTGCGCGAGCATCCCATCGGCCATGCCCGCGACCTCGGCGGGCGTCTCGCCCTTGGCGCGCAGGGCGATGGCGAACCCGGCGATCTGCGCCGGGGTCGCGGCCTCGGACATGATCTGGTCCATCGCCCATGCCGTGTCCTCGGCGGTGAGGTCGGTCTTGCCGATGAGCTGGTTGAGCAGGCTCGGCCAGGTGCGGGTCGTGGCGGCTGGGGTCATGGTTCAGCCCCGCGCCACGGGCAGGCGCTTCGAGCGCAGCACGTCGGCGACGGTCTCGGCGGCGGTCAGTGGGTCCAGCGGGTGCACCACCACGGCGTCGGCCTGCGACCAGGTGGCCAGCCACCGGTCGTCCTTGCGGCGCACCGCGATCACGATCGGCGGGCAGTCGGTGATCTCGTTCTTGAGCTGCCTGCACAGGCCGATGCCGCCGGTGGGCTGCGCCTCGCCGTCGAGGATGGCGAGATCGATCTCACCGCCGTCCATCTCCATCAGCACCTCGGCGACGGTCCCGACCTCCACATAGGCCACCCGGCCGATGTCGGCGGCGGGACGGCGGCCCACCGCTGTGACGATGGTCTCGCGCACCTCGGGCCGGTGGCTGAACACGAGGATCTTCAGCGGTGCAGTGCTCATGCGCGGCGTCCTTCGCGGGAGACCTGGGCGGGAGCCCCGATGTTATCGGTCTCACGTTCCCCGGTCTGCATGGCGTCCCAGCCGGTCGCCTCGCCGCCGAGACGCTGCGCCAGACTGGCCATTCTCGATCTTTCCTGGGCGCACCGCAGGGCGTCCAGAACCTGCGCCCGGAGCGCGAAAACGCGGGCGAAACCGCCGTCTTCCGGCGTGTTTTCCCGCAGCTCGTACCCATCTTGAGCGATCAATCCCGCCGCCTCGGCCAAACGATCTTGCGGCAAGGTCAGATAGTGGCGCAGCACGACCGGTTCCGTCGGCCGCCACGCGCTCGCGCGGGCGAGCGCGGCCGAGGCCGCCTCAGCGTGGTCGAAAGAGGCGGCCACGACGGTCAGCGAGGGGTCGTCCAGGGCCGTTTCGGCCTGTTTCCCGCTGGTGAACAGCGTGCGAACCCGATCGCGAAACCCCATGTCCCAGCCTTTCGGTGTGTTCGTCAAGTGTGACGTGGTCTACGCATGACCCGACAGGGCGACTCGACTTCTCGCAGGACATAATGCGACCCGTGACTGCAGCAGCGCCCTCCATTGGCCAGCGTGTGCACTCGCTGAACCGGCCGAACATGGTCAGCGTCGGCACCATCGTCTGGTTGTCCAGCGAACTGATGTTCTTCGCTGGACTCTTCGCCATGTTCTTCACCGTCAAGGCGCAGAACAGCACGGGGGTCTGGCCGCCCCCGCTGGAGGGCGGCGAGCCGGTCCACCTGGACGTGCCGTACGCGCTGCCGTTCACGATCATCCTGGTGGCCTCGTCGTTCACCTGCCAGCTCGGCGTCTTCGCCGCCGAGCGCGGCGACGTGTTCGGCCTGCGCCGCTGGTACATCGCGACGCTGGCCATGGGCACGATCTTCGTCGCAGGCCAGGCCTACGAGTACTACAACCTCGTGCAGGAGGGCGTGACCATCCCGTCCGGCGCGTTCGGCACGGTGTTCTACCTGACCACCGGCTTCCACGGCCTGCACGTCATCGGCGGCCTCATCGCGTTCGTGTACCTGCTCATCCGCACCCGGCTGAGCAAGTTCACCCCGGCGCAGGCCACCTCGGCGATCGTGGTCTCGTACTACTGGCACTTCGTCGACATCGTGTGGATCGGCCTGTTCGCGGTCATCTACCTGGTCCCGTGATGCCTCTGGTGATGTCGAGGACGCCAAGCCAGCTCCCCACCACAGCTTCGCCGAGCCCGCACTGACAGCAAGGGTTGCCGTTCAATGATGAAGAAAGCACGGAGCCGCAGCAAACTCCGCAGGCGCGTGGCAGGCGCGCTGGCCCTCGGGTTCGCGTTGACCTCGGTCGGCTTCCTGTACTCGGCCTTCGCGCCCCAGCCGCCGGTCGCCCAGGCGCAGGGCGACTCCGCTCTGGTGCGCCAGGGCGAGCAGGTCTACAACAACACCTGCATCAGCTGCCACGGCGCGAACCTTGAGGGCGTCGCCGACCGCGGCCCCAGCCTGATCGGCGTCGGCGAAGCGTCGACCTACTTCCAGACCGCGACCGGGCGGATGCCCGCGGTCCGCCAGGAAGCCCAGATCGAGCGCAAACCCCCGAAGCTCACCCCCGAGGAGATCGACGCGATCAGCGCGTTCGTCCAGTCCAAGGGCGGCGGGGTGACGATGCCCGAGGAGAAGGGCGAGCAGCTCATCGGCGGCAACTCCGCGCGCGGCGGCGACCTGTTCCGGCTCAACTGCGCCTCGTGCCACAACTTCACCGGCCGCGGCGGCGCCCTGTCCTCCGGCAAGTTCGCGCCGACGCTGGACGGCGTCACCGCCGAGCACATCTACGCGGCGATGCTGACCGGACCGCAGAACATGCCCAAGTTCTCCGACCGGCAGCTCACGCCGGAGGAGAAGAAGGACATCATCGCCTACGTCAAGTCGGTGACCGACGGGAACAACAACCCCGGCGGAAACCCGCTCGGCGGACTCGGACCGCAGTCCGAGGGCCTGATCGCATTCATCGTGGGGATCGCCGCGCTGGTCGGCATGACCCTCTGGATTGGGGCTAAGTCATGAGTTCCACCAACCCCGACCTGCCCAGCGACGCCGAACTGGCCGAGATGTCGCGCGCGGACTTGGTCAAGCTCGGCGCGAAGCTCGACGGCGTCGAGATCGTGGAGTACCCGGACCCGTGGCCGGTCAAGGGCACCCGCGCGGAGAAGCGGGCCGAGCGGCTCGTCGCGCTGTGGTTCCTCATCGCCGCGGCGTCGGGCCTGGCCTTCACGGGCGTGTTCCTGTTCTGGCCCTCGGCTTACGTCGCGCCGGGCACCCCGGGCTACACCCTGTACTCGTTCTACACCCCGCTGCTGGGTGTGACGCTGGGCCTGTCGGTCTTCGCGGTCGGCGTCGGCGCGCTGCTCTACACCAAGAAGTTCATCCCGCACGAGGTGTCGGTCCAGCAGCGCCACGACGGCGGCTCCAGCGAGGTCGACAAGGCCACGATCCTGGCCGAACTCGCCGACGCGGGGAACCGCAGCACCATCGCCCGCCGCTCGCTGATCAAGCGCAGCGCGGGCCTGGGCGCGGGCGCGATGGGCCTGGGCGTGGGCGTGTTCGCCCTCGGCGGCCTGGTCCGCGACCCGTGGGCGCAGACCGACAGCCCGAACTCGCTGTGGCACACCGGTTGGAAGTCGGAGAACGGCGAGAAGGTCTTCCTGCGCCGGGCCACCGGCGACCCGGAGGAGGTCGTGCTGGTCAAGCCGTCCGACCTGGACACGGGCGCCATGGAGACGGTGTTCCCGTTCCGCGACTCCGAGCGCGGCGACCACGTGGCCCTGTCCAAGGCGCTCAAGCGCTCGGACAACCCGGTCATGCTGATCCGGCTGCGCCCCGAGGACGCGGCCAAGGTCGTCAAGCACGAGGGCCAGGAAGACTACAACTTCGGCGACTACTACGCCTACACCAAGATCTGCAGCCACCTCGGGTGCCCGACCTCGCTGTACGAGCAGCGGACCAACCGGATTCTCTGCCCGTGCCACCAGTCGCAGTTCGACGCGCTGCAGTACGCCAAGCCCATCTTCGGCCCCGCGACGCGCAAGCTGGCCCAGCTCCCCATCGCGGTCGATGAGGAAACTGGCTACTTTTACGCCAAGCACGATTTCATCGAGCCGGTCGGGCCCGCCTTCTGGGAGCGGAAGTCATGAGCGCCATCACAACTCCCACCAAGCCCAACAACCTCGCCACCCGCGCCGCGGGCGGCGCGGCGAAGTGGGCGGACGACCGCTACCACTTCGCGGGCGGGATGCGCCGCCAGCTGAACAAGGTCTTCCCGACGCACTGGTCGTTCCTGCTCGGCGAGATCGCGCTCTACAGCTTCATCGTCCTGCTGCTCACCGGCACGTACCTGGCGCTGTTCTTCGACCCCTCCATGCAGGAGGTCGTCTACCAGGGCTCGTTCGTGAACCTGCGCGGCCTGGAGATGTCCCGGGCGTACGAGTCGACGCTGATCCTGAGCTTCGACGTGCGCGGCGGCCTGTTCGCCCGGCAGATGCACCACTGGTCGGCGCTGCTGTTCATGCTGTCGCTCGTCGTGCACATGTTCCGGGTGTTCTTCACCGGCGCGTTCCGCCGCCCGCGTGAGGTCAACTGGGTCATCGGCGTCCTGCTGTTCCTGCTCGGCGCCACCGAGGGCTTCGCGGGCTACTCGCTGCCCGACGACCTGCTCTCCGGCGCCGGTCTGCGGATCATGTCCGGCCTGCTCCTGTCGATCCCGGTGCTGGGCACCTGGGTGCACTGGCTGCTCTTCGGCAGCGAGTTCCCCGGCGAGGACATCGTGCCCCGCCTCTACACCGTGCACATCCTGCTGATCCCGGCCATCCTGCTCGCCCTGATCGGCGTCCACCTCGCGCTGGTCTGGTACCAGAAGCACACCCAGTTCCCGGGCGTGCGGCGCAAGGAGACCAACGTCGTCGGCGTGCGCATCATGCCGGTGTTCGCGGTCAAGGGCGGCGCGTTCATGGCCGTCGTCGTCGGTGTCACCGCCGCGCTGGGCGGGCTGTTCCAGATCAACCCGATTTGGAACTTCGGCCCGTTCAACGCCGCGCACATCTCCGCGGGCACCGTGCCCGACTGGTACATGGGCTGGACCGACGGCCTGATCCGGCTGTGGCCCGCGTGGGAGGTCTACCTCGGGAACTACACGATCCCGGCGCCGTTCTTCCCGTTCATGCTGGGCTTGCCGCTGCTGACCGGCGTCGCGGCCGCGTACCCGTGGATCGAGCGGAAGTTCACCAAGGACTACGCGCACCACAACCTGCTCCAGCGCCCGCGTGACGTCCCGGTCCGCACCAGCCTCGGCGTGATGGCGATCACCTACTTCATGGTGTCGCTGCTCTCGGCGGCCAACGACGTGCTGGCGGAGAAGTTCTTCATCTCCCTCAACGCGACGACCTGGATGGGCCGCATCGGCCTGCTCGTCCTGCCGCCGCTGGCGTACTTCATCACCTACCGGATCTGCCTGGGCCTCCAGCGCTCGGACCGCGAGGTGCTGGAGCACGGCGTCGAGACCGGCATCATCAAGCGCCTGCCGCACGGCGAGTTCATCGAGATCCACCAGCCGCTTGGCCCGGTGGACGACCACGGCCACCCGATCCCGCTGGAGTACCAGGGCGCGCCGGTGCCGAAGAAGATGAACAAGCTCGGCTCCGCGGGCGAGCCGGTGCAGGGCTCGTGGCTCACCCCCGACCCGGTCGATGAGACGACCGCGCTGGCCCGCGCCCGCGCCGCCCAGCACGCCGGGCACGCGCCCGCCGAGCTGGAGCCGGGGCCGACGGAGACCGGTCAGCACATCGCCACCGACGACCCGACGAAGAAGCTGTAAGAGCCAGTCCCGAAAGGGGGCGGCGCCCGGTTCGGGCGCCGCCCCCTTTCCGACTTTCGTTCGCTGACGCGTATGCCCTGTTCGCGGTAGCCTGCGGCGGTGATCAGACACCGCCGGTCGGTGTGCGCGCTGGCGGTGGCACTCGCCCTCGCCGCGGGCTGCGGCACGCCCGACGCGGGCTCGGAACCACCAGCCGCGGTGGCGTCCACGTCGTCCACGGCGCCCGCGCGGGCCGGGGCGTCCGAGCCGACCGGGTCGGTGACACCGTCCAGCACCGCCCCGCTCGCCGCACCCCGGGAGGCGCCTGTGACGGCCATGCCGGACGCCCCGCTGACCACCGCGGAAGCCTGCGCGCACCCCGGCTCAGGGTTCGACTGCGACCTGCGCGGCCGGTTCGCCGAGGTCCAGCGCTACCTGGCGGGACGCCCCGGCACGGTGGGCGTCGTCGTCCGCGACCGGGCGACCGGAGCGGTGTGGCGCAACGAGCACGCGGGCGAGCTGACCTGGACCGCGTCGACCATCAAGCTCGGCATGGTCGTCGACCTGCTCCACCGGCAGCGCGCGGGCAAGATCGTGCTCACCCCCGTCGACCGGGCGCTGATGACCGCGATGCTGCACTCGTCGGACGACGACGCGGCCACGACCCTGTGGCTGCGGTACAGCGGCGTGGACCACCTGACGTTCAACGCGGCCTTCCCCCAGTACGGCCTGACGTCGCTGCGGCCGCAGCCCGGCTACGGCCGGATCTTCCCGTACTGGGGCTTCCAGAAGTGCACCCCGGACGACCTGGACCGGCTCATCAACCACGTGCTGGACCGCGTGCCCGCCGAGGACCGCGCGTTCATCCTCGACCAGATGCGCGCCGTGGCGCCCAACCAGCAGTGGGGCGTGTGGGGCGCGGGACCGGGCGGCAGGCCCGGCAACAAGGACGGCTGGTCCGAGGAAGACGGCGGCTGGGTGATGAACTCGGTCGGCTTCGTCGGCCCCGGCGAGCGCTACACCCTGGCGATCATGAACAACCTGCGCGGCCAGGGCGGCTACGACGAGGGCAAGGCGACCACCACCGAGGTCGCCCGGATCTTGTTCGCGGGCCGGTTCTGACGTGCCCGCCCGGGTGGTCCTGTTCGCCCTCGGCGGCACCATCGCCATGGCGGGCGACGCGGGGGTGGTGCCCGCGTTGTCGGCGGCGCAACTGGTCGCGGCCGTTCCCGGTCTCGCCGACTCCGGGATCACCGTCGACGTCGAGGACTTCCGGCGCGTTTCCGGCGCGTCCCTGACCTTCGAGGACATGGCCGCGCTGTCCGCCGCGATCGAGGACCGGCTCGACGCGGGGGCGGACGGCGTGGTCGTCACCCAGGGCACCGACACCATCGAGGAAACCGCCTACCTGCTCGACCTGAGCCACGCCCGCCCCAACCCCATCGTGGTGACCGGCGCGATGCGCAACCCGACCCTGGCGGGCCCGGACGGCCCGGCGAACCTGCTCGCCGCCGTGCGGACCGCCGCCAGTCCCACCGCCGCCGACCTGGGGGTCCTGGTCGTCTTCGCCGACGAGATCCACGCCGCCGCCCGCGTCCGCAAGACCCACTCCACCAGCGGCGCGACCTTCCGCTCACCCGACAGCGGCCCCCTCGGCCACGTCGTGGAAGGCACGCCCCGATTCCTCGCCCGCCCGACTCACCGGTCCCCTTTGGTGCGCGTGGACAACCCGCTGCCGGTCGAGGTTCCCCTGGTCACCATGACCCTGGGCGACACCGGGGCGACCTTGGCCGCCATCGCCGGGCAGGTGGACGGGCTGGTCATCGCGGGCTTCGGCGCAGGCCACGTCCCGGCCCGGGCCGTGGAAGCCTTGGCCGACCTCGCCGCTCGCGTGCCGGTGGTCCTGGCCTCGCGGACCGGGGCGGGGCCAGTGCTGGCCCGGACCTACGGGTTCCCCGGCTCCGAGTCCGACCTGCTGGCCCGTGGCCTGATCCCCGCCGGTTTCCTCGACCCCCTCAAAGCCCGCGTCCTACTCCACCAGTCGCTCGCGGCAGGCCACGGCCACACCGCTGTCCGCGCAGTCTTCGCCACATCAGACCCCATCGAGGGTCAGGCCTCGTCGACCCCGATGTCGAACGCCGCGTCGGTGTCCCGCCGCGAGTAGGACCGGAACGCGATGTGGGTGTCGGTGTCCAACACCCCCGGGACCTTGCTGATCCGCCCAGGGATCAACCGGGCCAGTTCCTCATGCTCAGCCACCCGCACCACAGCCACCAGGTCGACACCACCGGCGCAGGAGTACACCTCCGCCACCCCATCGATATCGGCGATCGCCTGCGCGGCCTCCGGAATACTGTCCGTCGCGGCGTGGATCAACACGATCGCCGTGATCATCAAGTTTCCTCCCGCTCGACTTCCTTATCCGCGCCAGCGTAGAGCGCTACGCTCCCTCCGAGCGAGCTGAGGAGACACAAGGTGCAGACACCGGACGAGTGGCTGGCGGACTTCGAGGCCAAGGTCGCCGACCTGCAACAGAAGGCCACCGAGTTCAAGAAGAACATCGAGTCAGCGGGAGCCACCGAGCGATCTCCGGACGGCACGGTCACCGTCACCGTCGCCCCCAACGGCTCCCTGACCGACCTCCACCTCACCGACGACGCGATGCGCAAGTCGGCTGCTGATTTGACGGCCGAGATCCTGGTTACCACCCGTAAGGCTCGGCAGCGCGCGGCTTCCGGTGTCGCGGAGGCGTTCGTTCCGCTGGGTGGAGATCGGGCGATGGTGCAGCGGATTCCTGGTGCTGAGGATGTCGCTGAGCCTGCTCTGCCTACGCGGTCTCGTCAGGCTGGGACCGGTGAGGACGACCACGACTTCGCTGATTCCCCGGTCATTTACAAGGACGACGACGTCAGTTGGTGACCTGATCGGTTGATTTCGCCACTCGATCGAGTGATGTTCGGCCATTATGGTCGCCATGCGCGACTTTCTCCACGAAGTACTGATCCTCCAGTCGAAGTACAGCGCTGACAACACGCCGGAGATGGCACGGCGGGGGCGGCTGATTCGCCACGAGATCCCCCAGCGCCTGCGCGCGCTGGTCACTGAACGAATCTCGCTCCGAGGTGGAGGCGTCAACGACCTCAAGGTCGGCGGCCGTGACGGAACGGGAAAGAAAACCTTCATCCCATGGGTCCGGGTGCACTCGGAGAGCCGGTCACCGTCAGCGACGGTCGGTTGGTACGTCGTGTACCTGTTCAGTGCGTCTGGCGACCGCGTATACCTCTCGCTTAACCAGGGCACGACGAAATGGACGAACGGAGCCTTCGTTCCTCGCCCCGAGCCCGAACTCCGGAGCCGGGTGCGGTGGGCGCGCCAGGTCTTGGCCGATCGACTCGTCGACGGTTTCGTGTCGACGGAGGCCATCAGCCTCGGCGTGGACAAGGGGCTGGGCCGCGCGTACGAGGTCGGCAACGTCGCGGCGGTCGCGTATGACCGGGACGAGTTGCCGGACGAGGGAGTCCTCGCCGACGATCTCGCATTTCTTGTGGACCTACTCCAAGAGTTGTACGCCGAAGCGGATCGTTCATTGGCCATCCCCGGCGAGCCTGCGGCGGAGATCGCTGACGCGCTGACAGCGGCGGATGAGTCCGCCGGTCGTCGTAACCGATCCTTCGGCTATCGGTTGACCGCCGCGGAGCGCCGTGCCATCGAGCAACACGCGGTTTCCGTGACGACTGATTACCTGGTCTCCCAGGGCTTCAAAGTGTCCGATGTCGGCGCGACGCACTCATTCGACCTCGATGCGCGTCGGGCTGGCGAACGCGTGTTCGTCGAGGTCAAGGGCACCACGTCGAACGGTGCGGAAATAGTGCTGACCAAGGCGGAGGTCGAACTGCACCTGGAGAAATACCCGAAGAATATGTTGGCCGTCGTGACTGACATCGCCCTGGATCGCAAAGCTGAACCGCCGACCGCCACCGCTGGTGTTCTCCGCGTGACGCATCCGTGGCAGGTGGACAGTACGTTGCTCACACCGCTGACTTTCCGTTATGCCGTTCCCGATCTCCTGTCAAGCGGTGGATAGGCGAGTAGTTTCCACGTCGATCGTGTCAGTCCTGTGGAGTCAGTGTGTTCTTCGCGTGGTCGGCGCGGTCCAGCCAGGTGCGCCAGCGGGCGGCGGAGTGGGCGGGTTCGGACCAGGGGTGGGAGCAGCGGACCAATCGGGTGCCGGGTTTGTCCAGCCAGCGGAGGACGACGCTGACCTCTTCGGCTGGGGCGCCGTAAAGGGGGCCTTCGTCGGGGATGACGGTTTCGGCCGCGGCTGCCAAGGCGTCCACTACCGGCATTGGGGGGACGCCGCGGCGGGCGACGCCTGCGCTGGCCAGGCGGCCGTGGCGGACGATCGCGAACTCCCAGCCGCCCGCGGCGTCTGGGCGGGCGGCGACCAGTTCGGCGATCGCGGCGAGGGCGGAGAGGCGTTGGCCGCGGTCGAGGGCGCGGATCAGGGTGCGGAGGCGGTCGCGGTCGGTGCCTGCTTGTTCGTAGCGTTGGGCTGCTGACAACTCGGTCATGCGGCGCTCCAGGCGGTGCAGCGCGTCGAGTTCGTGGCCTGCTACCAGGGCGTTGACGGCGTGGACGGCAGGCTCGTAGTCCTCGGCGCTCTGTTTGCCCGCGCAGGGCGCGCCGCAGCGGTCGAGGTCGGCCAGGGCGCAGGGGCGGGCGCTGGGGGACTGGGCGGGGATGCGCACGGTGCACGGGCGGACGCCGGTGGCCTCCTGCAGCGCCAGCATCGCCTCCTCGGCTCTGCCGCGGCTGCGGAACGGGCCCAGCGCGCCCTCGCGCGGGCGGCGGACCAGGGACAGGCGGGGGAACGGCTCGTCGGTGAGGGTGATCCACCAGGCGTGGCGGGGGTTCTTCGAGCGGCGGTTGTACGCGGGTTTGTGGGCGGCCAGCAGACGCAGTTCGCGGACTTCCGCCTCCAGGGGGTGCGCGCAGGTGACCGTGTCGACGCGGACGGCGAGGCTGACCATCTCGCGCAGCCGCCGCCGGGTCTCGCTGGCGGTGAAGTACTGGCGCACGCGCCGCCGGAGGTCGGTGGCGGTGCCGACGTAGAGGACTTCCTCCGCGGGGCCGCGGAACAGGTAGACGCCCGGCTCGTTGGGCAGGCCTTCGGCCAGGGTGCGTTTGCGGCGCTGCTCCGCGGTGACCTCGGGGATGTAGTCGAGCAGTTCCTCCAGCGACCGCACGCCCAGCGAGCCGACCCGTTCCAGCAGGGCGTGCAGCACGTCGACGGTGGCCCGGGCGTCGTCCAGGGCGCGGTGGGTGGGCATGGTGGTGGCCCGGAACAGCGTTGCCAGTGCGGAAAGCCGACAGCTTGGCGCCTCTTCGCGGCTCAGCACGCGCCTGCCTAACCGGACCGTGCAGACCACCGCTGGTTTGGGCCACGGGTATCCGAACCGGCGGCAGGCCGCCTTGACGAACCCCACGTCGAAGCCTGCGTTGTGCGCGACGAGCACCGCGCCCGCGGCGAACTCCAGGAACGCGGGCAGCACCGCCTCCAGTCGCGGCGCCGTGTAGACCATGGCGTCGGTGATGCCGGTGAGCGCGACGATCTCCGGCGGGATGCCCCGGCCGGGGTCGACCAGGGTGGCGAACTCGCCGAGCACCTCGCCGCCGCGGATCTTGACCGCGCCGAACTCGGTGATCGCGTCCTCCTCCGCGCTGCCGCCGGTGGTCTCCAGGTCGAACACCACGAAGGTCGTCTCGCGAAGCGGCGTGCCCAACTCGTCGAACGCGAGTTGGCCGCGGGGCTCTGGTGCGCTGCTCATCACCGTCGAAGCTAGATCACCCCACCGACAGTTCCCCCGACGCGCGAACGGCGCCACGGACTGCTCCAGTTGGGCTCACCCGTTGCGGTGAGAGGGGGCTCGATCGGGTGAAGGGGCATCGACGCCGCGGTTCTTGGGCCCGCGACTAGCCTTAGAGAATGGCTCCGTCGTCCCTGCCGGTCGGACCGGATGAGTCCGGCCCGATTCCCGAGCTGTCCGCAGCGGACGGTCCGGTGGACGAGGCCGCCACCCGAACGGGATCCGGAGTGGACTTCGCGACCCTGCCCGACCAGGTGCGCACCCGGCTCGCGGAGCTGGGCGCGGAGGCCGTGGGCGCGCTGCCCAAGGTCGACGTGCCGCAGCAACTGCGCGCGGTGGCCCGGTTCGCCCCGGCCAAGCGGGCCCGCCTGGGCGGGTCGGCGATCATCGCCTGCCTGCGCGACGTCGTCGGCTTCCGGACGGCGGTGGTGGAGTGGTTCCGGGAGAACCGGCCCGCCAGCCTCGACCTCGGCGGCGACGACCCGGTGGCGGTGGCCGCGGCCGCGGTGCTGCTGGGCGAGGAGTCCGCGGTGCACTACCTGGAGCTGGTGTCGCGGCGCGCGTCGGATATCTCGCTGCGCGCCGAGCGGGACATGGCGGTCGCGAAGCTGCGCAAGGCCGAGGCCGAACTCGACCGGATGCGCGGGCTCGCCGCCGAGTCCACCGGCCTGGCCGACCGGGTCCGCGAAGAGGGCGAGGCCGAGCTGGAACGGCTCCGCAAGCGCTTGCGTGAGCAGGGGGTCCGGCTGCGCGAGGCCAAGGACGCCGCCGCCGCGGCCCAGGCCGAGGCCGAGCGGCTGCGCGCCGAGGTGGGCGTCGAGCTCGCCGCGCTCGCCGAGCAGCGCGACCGCGAGCGCGAGCGCGCCGAGATCGAGCGCGCCCGCGCGGCCAGGGCCGAGGCCGACGCCGAGATCGCCCGCCAGTCCGCCCGCGAGGCCCGGCAGGCCGACGAGGTGCGGCTCGCGCTGCTGGTCGACACCCTCGACGGCGCCGTCACCGGTCTGCGCCGCGAGCTGGCCCTCGGCGGCGGCGGGCCGCGGCCCGCCGACCTGGTCCGCGGCGCGACCGCGGCCCAAGGCGTCGTGGGCCGGGTCGAGGACCCCGCCGCGCTCGACCGGCTGCTGGCGCTGCCCGCGGTGCACCTGGTGGTCGACGGCTACAACGTCACCAAGACCGGCTACCCGGAGCTGTCCCTGGCCGACCAGCGCGACCGGCTGATCCGCCAGCTCGCCTCGCTGTCGGCGCGCACCTCGGCCGAGGTCACCCTGGTCTTCGACGGTGCCGGCGTGGTCGCGGTCCCGGTGGCCGCGCCGCGCGGGGTGCGGGTGCTGTTCAGCGACCCGGGCGTGCTCGCCGACGACGTGATCAAGGCGCTGGTCACCGCGGAGCCGGAGGGTCGGCCGGTGGTCGTGGTCACTTCCGACCGGGCGGTCGCCGACGCCGTGCGCAGACGCGGGGCGCACCCGGTTCCCTCCGCGGTGCTGCTGGCCCGATTGGGCAGGATCTGAGATGAACCGGGATTTCACATGCCTGGATCTGAGATGAGCTGGATCTGATCGAGCGGGCGGTCCTTGGCGGGCGTTTCGGTGGCGGAGGGGCGGGTGCTGGTGAGGGGACGGGGCGCGATCGCGGCGGGAGCCGCACTGGTCTTGGTCGCGACTCTGCTCGGGCAGCCGGTCGCGGGCGCCCGCCAGCCCACGCAGCCGCCGACCGACCCGCCGCAGGTCGAGGCCGGGGTCGGGCCGGGCGCGCAGGCGCCTGACACGCGGCCGGGCGAGGCGTTCGCCGACCCCAAGGTCGCCGAGTTGCAGCGCACCGCCACCGACGTCCAGCGTGAGCTCGCCGACCTGTCCGACCGGGTGCGGGTCGCCGAGGACGAGCTTCGGGCCGCGGCCGGGCGGGTGGGTGAGGCCAAGTCCGCGCGCGCGGACGCCGACCGGGTGGTCGCTGCCCAGCAAACCGAGGTGGACGAGTACTCGGCCGCGCTGTACTCCGCGCTGGCCCAGCCCAGCGCGCTGCAGGTGCTGCTGACCGCGGGCAGTCCGGAGGACTTCCTGCAGGGCACCAGCCTGATCGGGCGGGTGCGCGCCGACCAGGACGCCCGGCTCGCCGACGCGGTGCGCAGGCAGAGCGCGGCGATCGAAGCGGAGAACGCCGCCACCGGGGCTGAGCGCTCCGCCGCCGAACGCAAGGCCGACCTCGACCGGCGCACCGCAGACGCGTCGAACCGGGCCGCGGCCGTGTCCTCCGAGCTGCGCGGCAAGGTCGACGACACCAACGCGGCCGTGGTCGCCCAGCAGCAGGCGCAGGCCGAGCGCAACCGGAAGACGGCCGCCAACTGGAAGGCCTACACCGACAAGCTCGCCGCGGTGGGCGTCGTCGCGCCCAAGGCGGCCGCGCTTCGCGATCCGACGCGGCTGCCCCCTGGTCTGCAATCGGTGCCCGGGGCCGACGGAAAGCCGCAGGCGGGTGTCGCACAGGTAATCCTGACCGACGGTGAGCGAGTGTTAGTGCTGCCGGAAGAGACGGTTAAGGCTGTCGACACGGCGGTAAGCGCTCTTGGTAAACCGTATGTGCCGGGTAAGGGCGGTGAGGGACCTACGGCGTTCTCTTGCGACGGCCTCGTCCGCACGGTCTATGCGGCCGGTGGTGTGCCGTTGCCGCCGTCTGTCGGCGAACAGATGGCCGTGCTTACCCCGGTCCCGACAGCCGACGCGCGATCCGGCGACATCGTCTTCCTCGGCCCGGCGCGGCTCGGCGCCCAGGGCGTGGGCATCGTGCTGGACGAGCGCACGATGCTCGCCGCCGACGCGCGGCTCGCGGGCGTGGTCGTGACGGACCTGCCCGGCGGGGACACGGTGCTGGGCATCGGCAGGCCCGCGCTCGCCCAGCGGCCGCCGCAGGAGCCGCCACGGGCCACTGACGGCGGCCTGCCGTGGCGGTGCGGGGGCGTGCAGCTGCCGCCGCGCGCGGCAGGCGAGGCGCCCGGGGCGTGGGGCGGGTACCCGAACGGGCTGATCCCGCTGGCCGCGCTGTGTCCGGCGGGGCAGGGCGCGCACCTGCTGCGCTGTGACGCCGCCGAGGCGTTCCGGGCGATGTCGGCCGCGTTCGCCTCGGCGTTCGGCAAGCCGCTGTGCATGACCGACTCGTACCGCACCTTCGCCGCCCAGGTGCGCCTCTACGGGGTCAAGCCCGCGCTGGCGGCGGTGCCGGGCACCAGCAACCACGGCTGGGGCATGGCGGTCGACCTGTGCGGGGGAGTGCAGTCGTTCGGCACGCCGGAATACGCCTGGATGGTCGCCAACGCGGGCTTTTTCGGGTGGTCGAATCCGCCGTGGGCGCGACCGGGCCGGGGCCGCGAGGAACCGTGGCACTGGGAATTCGTCGGGGCGTGACAGCCCGGTGGGCACACCCGTCTCGAACGCCTGAGCGAAAATTGTCGGTGCCTTCTCCTAATCTGCGGATCACGAAGATCGGCGGGCACGGAAAGGAGCCGGGCAATGATCATCGACTGCGACAGCTGCGAGGTTCGCGGCGACGCGTGCAAGGAGTGCGTGGTCACCGTGCTGCTGGGCGCGCCGCCCAGTATCGAGCTTGACGTGTCCGAGCAGCGGGCGATCGACGCGCTCGCGGGGGCGGGCCTGGTGCCCCGATTGCGGCTGATTCCGATCGAGAAGAGCGCCTGATCGGGGGTGATCCGCCCGGGTGAATCCCACGAGGCGACGAGTGGTCGGTTCGATCGCCGAGCGGTTCACCACCCGAGTGAACTGCGCTGTCGTACTCATCACAGAGTGGAGTCGCGACTGCTCCGTTGGTGTTTCGGTACGAATCGCAAGCCATTTTCGAGGGGGTTGGTAGACGGAGAGGCTCACTTTTCGTAACCTGTCCGAGACCTCGCGGCCAGCAGTCACCCACCCCGAGGTGGCTACGCGAGGTCGCCGCCGAGTCAGCCCTGTCGTGGGGCTGAACCGGATCCCCCACGGTGGGGCCGTCCTTGATCGGATAGCGTGCGGCAACCCCGCTCGCGCCGGTTCGGACCCGTACGCCGCACGCGGCGCTCGGGTGCGAAAGGTCGCCCCGTCGGCGGCAAGACGGACGAAGGAGTACGCGCGACGTGTCGTCGCATCGACTCAAACGTGCAATGCGTAGTGCGCTGAGTGTCACGGCCGTCGTCGCGGTGGTGAGCTTCTCGCCCACGCCCGCACTCGCACAGCCTCCTGCCCCCCTTCCCCCACCCACCACGGCATCCGAGGCCCTGCAGCAGTTCCAGCAGCTCAGCGAACAGGCCAGCAAGGTCAACGAGGACCTCCTCAAGGCCAAGACCGACCTCGATGCCAAGCGCGCCGAGTACGACAAGGCCACCGCGGACGTCGCGCTCGCGGGCGAGACCGAGAAGCAGGCCATGGCGCTCGAAGAGCAGTTCCGCGGCCAGGTCGACCTGCTCGCCAGCGCCTCGTTCCAGGGCGCGCGGTTCAACAAGATCTCCGCGCTGCTCACCGGGTCCTCCGCCGACGACTTCCTTGAGCGCGCCTCCGCGCTCAACGTCTTGGCCGCCGACAACCAGGAGGCGCTGGAGAAGTACACCAGCGCCGTGGCCACCGCGACCGACGCCCGCAAGCTCGCCGAGGACGGCCAGCGCCGCGCGGCCGAGGCCAAGGCGGCGGCGGAGAAGCTCACCGCGGACGTCACCAAGACCCACGATGACCTCCAGGCACAGATCAAGCAGGTCGAGCAGGCCAAGAACCGGCTTTCGGTCAAGGAGTTGGCCGTCCTCGGCGGTCCCAAGGACGACGGCGTCTACCTCGCCCCGCCCGGCGCGGCCGGTCGCGCGATGGACGTCGCCCTGGCCCAGCGCGGCAAGCCCTACGTATGGGGCGCCGAGGGCCCGGGCTCGTTCGACTGCTCCGGCCTGACCCTGTACGCGTACCGGGCCGCGGGCGTGAGCCTGCCGCACTCCAGCCGCGCGCAGTTCGGCTACGGCAAGTCCGTCTCGCGCAGCGAGCTCATCCCCGGCGACCTGCTGTTCTACGGCGGCAGCGCCAGCACGATCCACCACGTCGCCATGTACATCGGCGACGGGCGCATCGTGCACGCCTCCACCACGGGTGTCCCGGTGAAGACCGACACCATCGACGGCGGCGGCCGCGACTACCTCGGCGCCAAGCGCATCGTCGGGTAGTCACGCGAGCGGGTGTTTCCGCACTGGGACCGGAGTCGCATAACCCCGGTCCCAGTGCCGTTTCTGCCCTAGGATTCGCAGGTGGCCATCGGGGTGAGGGCGAGAACGTGGTTGAGCGCGGTCGTCGCCGTGCTCACGTTGACCGGCCTCGCCCTGGTCTCGCTGCCCGATCCCGCCTCCGCGCCCGGCGGGCAGTCCGGCCAGGGCCAGCCCATGGGGGCGGTGCCCCCGCCGTCCCAGCCGGTCGGCGCTGCCGACGCCGAACGCGCCGACGCGATCGTCAAGCTGCTCGACCGCCGCGCCAGCGCCATGGTCCGCCGCGACGAGGCCGCCTTCCTGGCCACCCTCGACCCCCAGGCCGACCCCGCGTTCCTCCAGGCCCAGCTGGACCTGTTCGCCAACCTGGCCACCGTCCCACTCGACGCCTGGTCCTACACCGTGCGCGCCGACGACACCATCGACCTGACCACCCTGCCCGCCCCCGCCGCCGACCCGACGGCAGCCGAACTGTGGGCGCCTGCGGTTGACCTGAGCTACGCGCTGCGCGGCGTCGACCAGGTCCCCACCACCCGCGCCATGGGCTACCTGTTCGTCCGCCGCGCAGGCGGCTGGTTCCTCCGGTCGGACACCGCCCTCAACGACCTGGGCAGGCGCAGCTGGCGCGGCCCGTGGGACTTCGGCCCCTGCGAGGTCACCAGCACCGCGAACGGCATCGTCCTGGCCCACCCCGGCAGCAAACCGATGGTCGACCGCCTCGTCCGCGAACTCGACTCGTCCGTGCGGGCCGTCACCGAGGTCTGGGGCCAGGCCTGGCCCCAGCGGGTCGCCCTGATCCTGCCCGACAGCCCCACCGAGATGCGCTCCCTCGTCGGCCCGGACTTCCCGGTGGAGGCGGTGGTCGCCGTGGCCATCGCCGACCGCGTGGACACCGCCAAGGGCACCGCGACCGGCCAACGGGTCGTCCTCAGCCCGGCAGGCTCCCGAGCCCTGTCGGTATCCTCCCTCCGCGTCGTCCTCCGCCACGAGATCACCCACGTCGCCGCCCGGGTAGCCACCGTCGACGGCTCTCCCATGTGGCTCCTGGAGGGCTTCGCCGACTACGTCGGATACCGAGACAGCGGAATAGGCCTGGTCCAAGGCGCACCAGACCTGGCCCGCAAGGTCCGCGAATCCGGCCCACCCACCGCCCTACCCGAAGACCGGGAGTTCCGCGCCCGCGACCGCAGCCTCGACCTGGCCTACCAACAGGCGTGGTCCCTCTCCCGCTTCATCGCCGACCGCCTAGGCGAACCCCGCCTAGTAGCCCTATACCGAGACCTGGCAGGCGCGGGCCCCCTGTCGGCGGCGGACACCGACGACCTACTGCGCCGCGCCATCGGCATGGACCGCGCCGTCCTCCTCCGCGAGTGGCAGATCTACCTGCGCGCCGCTTTCCGCTGACCCTGCCACATTCCGAAGCAGCTTTCGGACAAGCTGCCCAAGCGCGAAAATGCGCCCGCAAATCACCCGAACGAGGGCGATGATCGCGAGTTATCCACAGGCCCCGCGCACTCTCTTCCCTGCGCTGACCTGCGGCGATAGGATGGATCAGGGATGGTCCCCCAGGGAGGGTGGGCTTTGCGGTGGGGGGCGGCGGGGCGGCGAAATAGGTCAAAGCGGGGCCGTTCGGAGCAAGCCTGGCACTCTGCGGGCCGCACCTAACCGGCCAGGTGCTCGATGGGCCAAGGAGCACACCCGAGCATCTGCCACTCCACCCCATCGAGCCAACCCCGCAACCCAACCCCCGCAGAAGCCAGATCCAACCTCGAAGCCACCCACCCCACCCAGCAGGCAGCAGCCAAGCCCGAGCAGCAACGGGGCGCAAGCAGCCTCCACCGACCATGGGCCTAAGTTGGCCCAGTGCGGAGGACCCTGCTCATCACCAACGACTTCCCACCCCGCCCCGGGGGAATCCAGACATACCTGCACTCATTCGCCACCCGGCTGCCGGCGCGAGACCTGGTCGTCTACGCCCCGAAGTGGGAGTCGCGTTCCGGCTCCCACCAGGAGTTCGACGCGGCTCAGCCGTTCCAGGTCGTCCGGCACACCAGTGGCCTGATGCTTCCCACCCCCGACGTCGCCCGGCGGGCCAAGCAGATTCTGCGCTCGGAAGGGTGCGACTCCGTCTGGTTCGGCGCCGCCGCTCCGCTGGCCCTGCTTGCTCCGACGCTGCGGGCGGCGGGGGCGCGGCGGGTGGTGGCCAGCACCCATGGGCATGAGGTCGGCTGGTCCATGCTGCCGGGAGCGCGGCAGGCGGTTCGGCGGATCGGGGGGACCACCGATGTGGTGACCTATGTCAGCCGCTACACCCGTGGCCGGTTCGCCGCCGCGTTCGGGAGGCGGGCGGCGTTGGAGTTGCTGCCGTCGGGGGTCGACACGGAGCTGTATAGGCCGGATCGGGTGGCGCGGGCCGAGATTCGCGGGCGGCATGGGCTGGGGGACCGGCCGGTGGTGGTGTGCGTGTCCCGGTTGATGCCGCGCAAGGGCCAGGACGTCCTGATCCGCGCATTGCCCGCCATCCGCGAGCGGGTGCCCGACGCCGCGTTGTTGCTGGTCGGCGGTGGGCCGTACCGGGCTCGGCTGGCCGCGTTGGCCGCGCAATCAGGAGTCGCCGAGCATGTGGTCTTCACCGGGTCGGTGCCGTGGGAGGAACTGCCCGCGCACTACGCGGCGGGTGACGTGTTCGCCATGCCGTGTCGGACCCACGGTCGCGGGCTGGACGTGGAGGCCCTGGGGATCGTGTTCCTGGAAGCCGCCGCGACCGGTCTGCCGGTGATCGTCGGTGACTCCGGCGGCGCCCCGGAAACCGTCCTGGACGGGGAGACCGGTCACGTGGTCGACGGCCGCGCCGTCCCCGAGATCGCCGCCCGGATCACCGGGCTCCTGGCCGACCCGGACCGCGCGGCCCAGATGGGCGCGGCGGGCAGGCTGTGGATGGAGAAGTCCTGGCGCTGGGAAGACCGGGCCGCCCGCCTGGCTCAGCTGCTGGACGGCGAGACCACTTACCGGTTCAGCGGCAACTGACCGAGCGGCCCGCGCGTCAGCGGGCGTAGATGGCGGCGATCTG
The DNA here is from genome assembly GCF_900101685.1 of Actinokineospora iranica. GTDB lineage: Bacteria > Actinomycetota > Actinomycetes > Mycobacteriales > Pseudonocardiaceae > Actinokineospora > Actinokineospora iranica. The sequence continues at coordinate 346,669 of NZ_FMZZ01000002.1, read as the reverse complement.
GTCGGCGTGGGTCTTGAGGATGGCGTCCCTGCGGAGTTTGAGGCTGGGGGTGACTTCGCCCGCCGCCTCGGTGAAGTCGCGGGGGAGGACGACGAACTCGCGGATGGCCTCGGCGCGGGAGACGGCGGCGTTGGCCGCGTCGACAGCGGTCTGGATTTCCGCGCGCAGGTCGGGGTCGTCGGTCAGGTCCTTGGCGGTCTTGCCGTGCTCGGCCGCCCACGCGGGCAGGAAATCCTCGTCCAGGGTGATCAGGGCGGCGATGAACGGCTGCCGGTCGCCGACCACCAGGCACTGGCTGACCAGCGGGTGCTTGCGGACCCGGTCCTCCAACACGGCCGGGACGACGTTCTTGCCGCCCGCGGTCACGATGATCTCCTTCTTGCGGCCGGTGATCCGCAGGAAGCCGTCCTCGTCCAGGGAGCCGAGGTCGCCGGTGCGCAGCCAGCCGTCCCGCAGCGCCTCTTCGGTCGCCGCGGGGTTGCGCCAGTAGCCGCGGAAGACCATGTCGCCGCGCAGTTCGATCTCGCCGTCGTCGGCGACGCGCACGGCGGCCCCGGCGACCGGGCGGCCGACCGTGCCGACCCGGAAGTCCTCGCGGGTGTTCACGCAGATCGCGGCCGAGGTCTCGGTCAGGCCGTAGCCCTCGTAGACCGGGATGCCGACGCCGCGGAAGAAGTGCGCCAGGTGCTCCCCGAGCGGGGCGCCGCCGGAGATCGCCGCGACGCACCGGCCGCCGAGGACGTTGCGCAGCTTCGCGTAGACCAGCCTGCTCGCCACCGCGTGCTTGGCCCGCAGCGCCGTCGACGGCCCCGACCCGGCCATCGCCGCGCTGTACTCCACGGCGACCGCCTCGGCCGCGGCGAAGATCGAGCCGCGGCCCTCGCCGTGCGCGCGCTGCTTGGCGGAGTTGTAGACCTTCTCGAACACGCGTGGCACCGCGACCACGAACGTCGGCCGGAAGCCCGCCAGGTCCGCGACCAGGGTCCGCACGTTCGGCAGGTGGCCCAGGGTGGTGCGGGTGTAGACGCAGGTCAGGGCTATCGCGCGGGCGAGGATGTTGGCCAGCGGCAGGAACACCAGCATCGAGTTCCCCGGCCGCATCAGGTGCGGGAACGCGGCGACGTTGGCGCGGACTTCGGCGAGCAGGTTGCGGTGGGTCAGCTCGACGCCCTTGGGGCGGCCGGTGGTGCCGGAGGTGTAGACCAGGGTCGCCAGGTCCGACGAGCGCACCGCGAGCCTGCGCGCGTGCGCTGCCTCGTCGTCCAACTCCGCGCCCAACGCGGCCAGTTCGTCGATCGCGGACGCTGTCATGTCGCCGGGCACGTCCAGCTGCCACACCTTCACGACCTCGGCCAGCCGGTCGACCACGCCGTCCACGACGGCCCGGGTCACCGGGTCGGAGACCACGACGGCCTTCGCGCCGGAGTCGGCGAGAATCCACGCCACCTGCTCGGCAGAGGACGTCTCGTACACCGGCACGGTGACGCAGCCCGCCGCCCAGACCGCGAAGTCGACCAGCGTCCACTCGTAGCGCGTCGCGGCCAGCAGCGCGACCCGGTCGCCGGGTTCGAGGCCGCTGGCGATCAGGCCCTTGGCCACCGCGAGCACGTGCGCGGCGAAGTCCTTGGTGGTCACGTCGATCCACGACCCGTCGACCCGGCGGCGGAACGCGATGGCGTCGGCGAACCGGTCCGCGTTGGCCCACACCATGTCAGTGAGGCTTTCCTGCTCGGCTACCGTCGCGCTTGCCGCGACACTGACCACGCGCACGCGAACCTCCGTGCTCTTATACCGCGTGTTACCCACCAGTTGACCAACGAAACTAGACCTGTGCCGACCCGGGGCGGACACGGCCCCCGACGGCCGTGTCATGCTGCTCGGGTGCCGGAAGTCGACGTCTTCGACGAGACCTTCATCGTCGTGCCGCCCACGGTGGTCGCCGCCGCCTTCGCCGACCCGTCGGCCTGGCGGGAGTACTGGCCGGACCTGGTGCCCGAGGTCTACGCGGACCGCGGCGCCGAGGGCCTGCGCTGGACGGTCCGGGGCGCCCTGGTCGGCACCATGGAGGTCTGGCTGGAGCCGGTGCTCGACGGCACGCTCGTGCACTACTTCCTGCGCGCCGATCCGCCGGAGCCGCTGCCCGCGAAGGCCATGGCCCGCGAGCGCACCCGCCGCCAGCTCGCGGCGAAGGCGCTGGCGCTGCGGCTCAAGACCGTCTTGGAGGACGGGAGAGCGCCCGGCTGCGCCCCTACCCGGGCGTAACCTGGCTGCCGTGCGGGTTCATGTGGTCTCCGACGTGCACGGCAATTCCGAGGCGCTGGCACGGTCGGGCGAGGGGGCAGACGCCCTGGTCGTCCTCGGCGACCTGATCGACTTCGTGGACTACCACGACCACGGCGGCGGGATCATGGGCCAGGTGTTCGGCGCGGAGAAGGTGAGCGTGTTCGCCCGGCTGCGCCGCGAGCGGCTGCACACCGACGCCGCCGAGTACGCCAAGCGGCTCTGGTCCGGCCTGGAGAACGCAGCGGACGTGGTCGAAGAGGCGGTTCGCGAGCAGTACAAGCGGCTGTTCGCGGCGATGACCGCGCCCACCTACGCCACGCCCGGCAACGTCGACGTGCCCGGCCTGTGGGCGGAGTTCGCGGGCGACGGGGTGCGGGTGCTCGACGGGGAGGTCGCCGAGGTCGGCGGGCTGCGGTTCGGGTTCGTCGGCGGCGCGCTGCTGCCGCCGGGGGCCGGGCCGCGCCGGGGCGGGGTGTTCCGGCCGTACCTGCGCACCGCGGCGGACTTCGACGCCGCGACCGCCGCGCTGGGGCCGGTCGACGTGCTGTGCAGCCACATCCCGCCGGACGTGCCGGAGCTGACCTACGACGTGCTGGCCCGCCGCCTGGAGATCGGGTCGGCGGGGCTGCTGCGCGCGATCCGCGAGCACGCGCCGCGGTGGTCGGTGTTCGGCCACGTGCACCAGCCGCTGGCGGCGCGGCTGCGGGTCGGGCGCACCGAGTGCGCGAACGTGGGGCATTTTCAGCGGACCGGGTGGCCGTACGTCCTGCGCTGGTGACACGGCCCGCGCTGGTACCGGCTCCGGCCCGGCGAGCGGGTAGCCTCCGAGCATGGCCGACGAGTCCACCCAGTCCATCGTCGTCGACGCGCCCCCGGAACGGATCATGGCGGTGATCGCGGACTTCCCGGCGTACCCCGACTGGGCCAAGGCGTTCACCTCGGCCGAAGTGACCTCCCGCGACGCGCGGGGCCGCGGCGAAGAGGTGACCTTCAACCTCGACGCAGGCCCGTTCAAGGACACCTACACGCTGCGCTACGAGTGGGCAGACGACGGCCTCGCCGTCGACTGGAAGCTGGTCAAGGGCCAGATGCAGCGCGCGCAGCATGGCCGCTACGCGCTGACCCCGGAGGGCGACAGCACCAAGGTGACCTACACCCTGTCCGTGCAGCTGGTGGTGCCGATGATCGGGCTGTTCCGCCGCAAGGCCGAGAAAGTGATCATGGACACCGCGCTCAAGGAACTCAAGCGCCGCGTCGAGCAGGGCTGAGGCGGAGAGGGCCCGGACTGTGCGGATCCTCCTGTTCACCGGCAAGGGCGGGGTCGGAAAGACCACCCTCGCCGCGGCGACCGCGGCGCGCATGGCCGCGTTCGGCCGCAAGGCGCTGGTGGTGTCCACCGATCCAGCGCACTCCCTCGCCGACGCGTTCGGCATGGCGCTGGCCGCCGAGCCCGCCGAGGTCGACACCTCGCTGTACGCCGCGCACATCGACGCGCGCGGCCTCGTCGACCGGCACTGGTCGACCCTGCGCGAGCACCTGCGCAGGGTCGTGGCGGGCATCGGGCTCGACGCGCTCGACGCCGAGGAGCTGACCGTTCTGCCCGGGGTGGACGAACTGCTCGCGCTGACCGAGGTGGCGCGGCTGGCCGAGACCGGCCCCTGGGACGTCGTGGTCGTCGACTGCGGACCCACCGCGGAGACCCTGCGCCTGCTCGCCCTGCCCGAGGCCATCGCGGGCTACCTCGACCGGATGCGCGCCGCCCGGCTGGTCGCCGAGGTGCGCGCGGCCGCGGACACCGTGGGCACGCTCGCCACGCACCTGGCAGGCCTGCGCGCCCTGCTCACCGACGCCGACACGACCACCGTGCGGCTCGTGCTCACCCCGGAGCGGCTCGCCGTCGCCGAGACCCGCCGCACCCTGGCCGCCCTCGCGCTGCGCGGCGTGCACGTGGACGCCCTGGTGGCCAACCGCGTCGTGCCCCGCGCGCGCCGCTGGCAGGGGCCCGCCGCGGCGTGGCTGCGGACCCGCCGGGCCGAGCAGGACGCGGTGCTCGCCGAGTTGGACGCGTCCACGCCGCTCACCGTCCATCGGGTCGAGCACCGCGCCGCCGAGCCGGTCGGCGCCGCCGCGCTGCTCGCCGTCGCCGACGAGCTTTACGCCGACACCGACCCCCTCGACGTCGGCAGGCCGCCTGGCGCGCCGCTGCTGTCGGTCACCGAGGATGGGGACGACTACCTGCTCGCCATCGCGCTCCCCCTGCCCGACGGCAGCGACCCGGATCTCGCCCGGGTGGGTGACGATCTGGCCGTCACGGTCGACGGAACGCGCAGACTGGTGGCCCTGCCGCTGATGCTGCGGCGCCACACCGTGACCGACGCCGAGGCCGACAGCGCGGGCCTGCTGCTGCGCTTCACCCCCGGCGAGGAGGACCGCCCGTGACCACCTCTCAGGACCCGGGGACCCGGCTCGCCGAGGAACTCGTGCTGCTGCTCGCCGCCGTCGCCGAGCGGGCCGGGCCGTGGCTCGACCGGGTCGCCGGAAGCACCCACGCCGAGCACGAGCAGGCGGAGCCCGGCGCGTGCCAGTCGTGTGCGACTTGCGCGTTCATCGCGCTGCTGCGCGGCGAGTCGAACGACCTCGCCGCCAAGAGCATCGACCGCCTCGCCGACATCGTCGCCCTCCTGCGCGCCGTCCTCGCCGACCGGTGGGAGCCCGGGGAGCCGCACATGCCCGGGTTCCGGCCCGAGCCGCCGCCCTCGGCCCGCGTGCAGCACATCGCTGTCCGCCGCAGGGAAAGCCCGGTGACACCTCGGTGATCACGATCGGTGTCGACATCGGCGGCACCAGCGTTCGGGCGGGGGTGGTCGACGCCCACGGGTCCGTGCTGGACACCGCCCGCGGCTCCACCCCACCGGGGGAGATTGAGCTGGAAGACGTCATCTGCGCGGTGGTCGGCGAGCTGCGGTCCCGGCACCGGGTGTGCGCCGTCGGCCTCGCCGTCGCCGGTTTCGTCGGCGCCGACCGCCAGTCGGTCATGTTCGCCCCCCACCTGCCCTGGCGCGACGCCAGAGTGGCCGACCGGATCACCGCCCGGATCGGCCTGCCGGTGGTCCTCGAACACGACGCGAACGCCGCCGCCATAGCCGAACACCGCTTCGGCGCGCTGCGCGGGGCCCGGGTCGGCCTGCTGGTCGCCCTGGGCACCGGCATCGGCGCCGCCCTCCTGCTCGACGGCGAGGTCTTCCGCGGCGCCCACGGCGTCGCCCTCGAACTCGGCCACGTGCGGCTGGTGCCGGGCGGCAGGCCCTGCGAATGCGGCAAGTCCGGCTGCTGGGAGCGCTACTGCAGCGGCACCGCCCTCGGCGCCACGGCCATCGGCCTGCTCGCCAGGCACAAGGGAAGGTCCACCATCCTCGCCCGCGAGGCCGAACGAGACCCCGGCGCCATCACCGGCCGCATGGTCGCAGCGGCCGCCCGCGACGGCGACCCAGTGGCCCGCCTTGCCATGTCCGAACTCGCGAAGTGGCTGGCAGAAGGCCTGGCCCTGATCGCCGACGCCTTCGACCCCGAACTCGTCGTCCTCGGCGGCGGCGTCTCAGAGTCGGCCCCCCTGTTCCTGGACGAAGCCCGAGAACGCTTCCAAACCCTCGTCACCGGCGCGGGCCACCGCCCCCTGGCCCGCCTCCGCACCGCCCACCTCGGCGACGACGCGGGCATGGTCGGCGCAGCCACCCTGGCAGCCAGCCTGACCCACGCCAGATCCCGAGAGATCACCCCTTAGCCCAAGGGACCTGGGCGCACGATGGGTTCCCGGACGTAGGCCCCACCTGAGTAGGTTTCCCGATTCGTGGGCTCACCTGAGTAAGGTTCCCGACCCGTGGGCTCACCTGAGTAGGTTCCGGACGTAGGCCCACCTGGAGTGTGCCCGCCCAGCCCGCGAATGTCGCTCATGATCGTGAGTTATCCACAGGCAAGATCGTTCCCGCCCCGATTGTCAGCCCACTCCGATAGACTGGAGCGGGGTCAGCCCCCAGGGCGGGTGGGGTCTGTCGTGTGGGGTTTCGGGCGGCGGAAAAAGGGCGTTGGGATGTGTTCGCGGGCCCCAAATTTGCCTGTCGCCCCACCTGCCAAGCCGCAGTACGCCCGCCAAGTGCTCGATTGGGTGCGGTGGTTGCTTCGGGGGTGAAGGAAGATCCCTAAACTTGCCGTGGCCGTGGAGCCGAAGGCACCCACCCGTCTTTCCACGGCAGAGATCTTCCTTCGTAGGGGCCCGAAGAAACCACCGCGCCCAATCGAGCCAACCGGCGCACCTGTCACCCAGCAAACGCGGTCACCCAATCGGCGTGCCGAAATCCTGCGCCCAGTAAACCTGTTTCTTGCTGTTGAGTGACCGCCCCACCCCGATGTCGGTCAACGCGCAGTCGAGCATGTTGACTCGGTGCGCCGGACTGTTCATCCACGCTGCCACCACGGCCCGCGGTGTCGTCTGCGCGTAAGCGATGTTCTCCGCCCACTTCTGTGCTGGGTACCCGGCCGCCGAAATGCGGTGCCCTGGATCTTCACCGCGTACGCCGTTGTGGCTGAAATGATCGTGCCTGGCCATCTGGTCGGCGTGCCGTTTAGCCGCGCTCATCAGAGCCGGGTTCGCGGTGAGCGCGCCGCAGCCGACAGCGGCCCGGTGCTTGTTGGTCAGATGGATGACCTGCTGCTCTGGACTGGGCTGCGCCTGCGCGGTGCCTGCGCCGAGCACGATGCCAACCAGCGCGGAAGCGGCGATGGAGATCATTTTACGGGTAGGCTGTCGCATTGTTCCTCCACAGTCGTGAATGGGGCAATAATGACGTACCCGGATGTGGAGCGCTGATTTCACAGAATCTGAATCATCCGCTGATCGAGCGAAAGCCGCTAATACACAAAGTCACCATGTGCGGTCAGTGAGTGAATCACACCGGCAATGTGGTCAACGGGCCCCACGGCCCGTCACTGCCGGTCAGACCTGGGCGCCGTCGTCGCCGTCCGGGTACTCGTGCGGATGCCTGCGGGCGCGCAGCAGGAGCAGGCCGATGCCCGAGGCCAGCGACAGCAGCGCGATCGGGGTGGCGATCCGCGCGCCGAGGCCGATGACGCTGGGCAGGATCAGCAGGACGACGCCCGCGACCAGCAGCGCGATCGCCACGATCGTCGCGGGCCGCAGTCGGGGCAGCGGGGGCGGCTCCGGGGGCTCGTAGTGCTCGTCGGCGTTGTCGTCGGACCAGTCGATCTCGGTGTCGTGGCCGCGCCACGCCGTCGGCGGCGGTGGGCCGGGGGGCTCGGCGGGCTGGTCGGCGTCGCCGGGGCGGGGCGACTCGGCGTGGTCGCGCTTGACCTCGGCCTCGGATGGCAGGTTCCTGCCGACGCCGTCGCGTTCGAGGCCCGCGACGATCTGCGCGAAGGCGGCGTCCACATCCTCGGGACCGTCGCCGGGACGGCCTTTCACACCCGATCACCTGCCCGTTCGGCACGCACCCGCCGTACGAACTCGACACTCCGGTCGAAGATGACCGGCGCGTCGTGGTCCAGGGTGGCCACGTGGTAGCTGTTCTCCAGCACGACCTCGGTGACGTCGGCGCTGGAGACCCCGGCCAGCACGATGGCCGAGTTCTCCGGCTCGACGACGTGGTCCACCGCCGAGTGCAGCACCAGCACCGGTTGCGTGACCTTCGCCAGGTCCCGGCGCACCGTCTCCCACAGCTTGGCCAGGCTCGCGAGCGCGCGCAACGGGGTTCGCGCGTACGCGTGCTCACTCACGCCGGTCTTGGCGATGTCGTCGCTGATCGGAGCCACCGAGGCCACCACCCGCGACAGCAGCGGGACGAACCTCACTTCTTTACGCAGCGTCATCACCGACGGGTTCACCAGCACCAGTCCGGCGATCTCGTCGCCGTGCTCCTGGGCCAGCCGCAGGCACAGCGCCCCGCCCATCGACAGGCCGAAGACGAACACCGTCTCGCAGCGCTCCCGCAGTTCGGCCAGGCTCGCCTCGACCTGCCCGTACCACTGCGGCCAGGCGGTGCGGTTCATCTCCCGCCAGGTCGTCCCGTGGCCGGGCAGCAGCGGCACCCGCACGCTGAAACCCTGTTCGACCAGGTGATCCGCCCAGGGGCGCATGCTGAACGGCGAGCCGGTGAAGCCGTGGCTGAGCAGCACACCGACCTCGGTGGACCCGTCGTGCGCGTAGCTTTCCGCGCCTGCGATAGCGGGCACCGGACGCCTCCTATGATCAGCACCGGCGAGCATGGGTTGTGGCCATCGTCGCACGAACTCGAGCCGTCGTGCGGCGGGTCTTCGCCCCTTGTTTCGTCGTTGTGTACCCGAATGACTTCGGCATCTCGCTACGGTCGCGCGGTGTTACGTGTCGCGCGTGGCGTTGTGCGCGGCCGTCGCGGGTTCGTAGGCTCGGGTGCGGATCACGGACGAACGGGGAGCGCTGTCGAGTGCTGTATTGGCTGATGAAGAGGGTCCTGCTGGGACCGCTCCTGCACGTGTTCTTCCGACCGAGGATCGAGGGCCTGGAGAACATCCCGGCCGAGGGCGGCGCGCTGCTCGCCAGCAACCACCTGGCGGTGTCCGACTCGTTCTTCCTGCCGCTGATGGTGCCTCGGCGGGTGACGTTCCCGGCGAAGATGGAGTACTTCACCGCGCCCGGCCTCAAGGGCAGGTTCAAGAAGTGGTTCTTCACCGGGGTCGGGCAGATCCCGATCGACCGCTCCAGCGGGTCCGCGGCGCAGGCCGCCCTGGACACCGGCGTGCGGCTGCTGCGCGAGGGGCGCCTGATGGGCATCTACCCCGAGGGCACCCGCTCCCCGGACGGGCGGCTCTACAAGGGCAAGACCGGCGTGGCCAGGATCGCGCTGGAGGCGCGGGTCCCGGTGATCCCGGTCGCCATGTTCGGCACCGACAAGGCCAACCCCATCGGCTCGAAGATGTGGAAGCCGTACCCGATCCGGATCAAGGTCGGCAAGCCGCTGGACTTCTCCCGCTACGAGGGCCTCTCCGGCGACCGGTTCGTCGAGCGCTCCATCACCGACGAGATCATGTACGCCCTCATGGAACTGTCCGGACAGGAGTACGTCGACATCTACGCGGCCAAGGCCAAGGAGGCGCAGGCTGCCGACGAGCAGGGCGCGCTGCCGCTGCGGGAGCGGCGCTCGGCGCGCGACATCGACCGCGTCCCGGACACCGAGGCGGGCTGACCTAGGCTTGCTCGGTGCGTTTCTTCTACGACACCGAGTTCATCGAGGACGGGCTGACCATCGACCTGGTGTCGATCGGTGTCGTCGACGAGGACGGCCGCGAGTTCTACGCCGTGTCCACCGAGTTCGACCCGGCCAAGGCGGGCCCCTGGGTCCGCGCCAACGTCCTGGGCAAGCTGCCCTCCCCGGCGGACAAGGCCTGGTGCGACCGCGCCGAGATGCGGCGGCGGCTGCTGGAGTTCCTGACCCCGCCGCACGCCCGGGACAAGATCGAGCTGTGGGCCTGGTTCGCCGCCTACGACCACGTCGCCCTCGGCCAGCTCTGGGGCGCCATGCCCGCCCTGCCCCGGGTGATTCCCCGGTTCACCCGGGAGTTGCGCCAGCGTTGGGAGGACGCGGGCAAGCCCACCCTGCCCCCGCCGCCGGACGACGCCCACGACGCCCTCGCCGACGCCCGCCACAACCTCGTCCGGTGGCGGGTCATCGACGCCGAGTGGCGCAAACGCGTCGCTCGGTAGCTCGCGGCTGTTCTTCTGGCAGGGGCAGGGCGGTCCGCTGGCTGGGTCAACGCTGTTCGTGCACGTACGCGATCATGATGGTCATCGCGTGGTCGTCGGCGTAATGGGTGTGGTAGACGCTGTCCATGTCCAGCACGTCGCCCTTGTCGATAGTGCCCAGATCCTGGCCGAGGCAGCGGCTCATCGACTCGATGTGGCCCATGAACGATGGGATCGTGTTGTAGGCGGCCCGGGACTCGCACAGGACCTTGCCGGTGGTGCTGTTGGTCAGGGTGACCGACTCGCCGCCGTCGTGGAGGTGGCCGCCCGCGCCCTTGAGGGTCCCCTTGACGGTGGAGGTCCACTTCCAGTTGGTGTGCGACTCGCCCTCGGGGACCGAGTGTTCGGAGAGGCGGCAGTTGTCCTTGTCGAGCCAGACCGGGGTGACCTCGCGCATACCCGGCGTGAACCACGGCACGTGGCTGAACTCGACGGTCAGGAACACCTCCTGCTCATGGTGGTCGAGGTTCATCAGTTCCAGCGCGGCGTAGGTCAGCGGCAGCACGCCGAGCGCGACGCCGTAGCCGTCGGGCAGGGTGCCGCCGGTGCGTTCGTTGCCGGAGGCGAAGATCCGCCTGCCCGCCAGGGCGACCCAGCCGCCGGAGCAGGTGACATCCGCACGTGAGCGGTCGAAGAACACCGCGTGGTGCAGCATCGCCTTGGTGTCGTAATTGGCTTGGCGGCCGTCGGCGTAAACCAGGTCGGGTTTGATTCCGTTGACAAAGCAGGCGACACACGGCGGAAGCATCATTTGCAGCGACCGGGTGTGGGTTCCGTGCATCGGCTCGTGCGGGCCGTGCATCGGGCTGAACTCGCCCTCGGGGTGCCCGTGGCCCGGGCCGTCGTCGGTGTGCGGGGCGAGTTTGATCGGTCCCAATCGGACGGTTGTGACGGTCGAGCCGTCTGGGGCCTGGCGTGTCCCGATGACCTGCGATTGCGAGACTGCGCCGGGCGGTGGCGCCGTGGTGTCCTGGGCGGCCGCGCTTCCCGAGGCCGCCGTGGCCGCACCCATTGCCGTGACGGCGGCCATGGCCAGTAGCAGGGCTTTCCGCCCCATTTTACTCCTGCGCACCGGAGACTCCTTCCCCTGAAATGGGTATCGTTCGGAAATTACTCAGTACCGGAAGTGCGCCACAAGGTCTGTCGAAAAATGCGAGCAGCTTTTGTCGGGCGTAATAAACCGAGCTGTGCAAGTTTGACGGAAAGTGCTAACGCGTATTTTCGGCGGCGTTTCGGGCGGTGGCGACGGTCGTTGCTCACCCGGATGAGCGTTTCGCGGCGCCCATCTCCTGGGACCCCCCTTGCTACACCGATTCAGTTGCCGGCACCCTGGCGGTGGGCGGTAGTGACGCCGCTCACGGTCGCGAGGTGTTGGAGGATCGTTCATGCGGGTCGGCGTACTCACCGGTGGCGGTGACTGTCCAGGTCTCAACGCGGTGATCCGGGCGGTGGTCCGCAAGGGCATCGAGGGGCACGGTTGGGAGATCGTCGGGTTCCGCAACGGCTGGAAGGGGCCGTTGGAGGGGATTTCCCGGCCGGTCGGGCTCGATGACGTCGAGGACATCCTCACCAGGGGCGGCACCATCCTCGGCTCGTCGCGCACCAACCCCTACAAGGTCGAGGGCGGCGCGGAGCGAATCAAGGCCGTGCTCGCCGAGCAGGGCATCGACGCCCTCATCGCGATCGGGGGCGAGGACACGCTGGGCGTGGCCAAGCGGCTCACCGATGACGGCGTCGGCGTCGTCGGCGTGCCCAAGACGATCGACAACGACCTCGGCGCCACCGACTACACCTTCGGCTTCGACACCGCGGTGCACATCGCGACCGAGGCCATCGACCGGCTGCGCACCACGGCCGAGTCCCACCACCGCGCTCTCGTGGTCGAGGTCATGGGCAGGCACGCGGGCTGGATCGCGCTGCACTCCGGGCTCGCGGGCGGCGCCAACGTGATCCTGGTGCCCGAACGCGAGTTCAGCGTCGACAAGGTGATCGAATGGGTGCAGCGCCGCTTCGAGCGGCAGTACGCCCCGATCATCGTCGTCGCCGAGGGCGCCCTGCCGGAAGGCGGCGCCGAAGTCCTCGCCAGCGGCGAGAAGGACGCCTTCGGCCACGTCCGGCTCGGCGGCATCGGCACCTGGCTCGCCGAGGAGATCGCGGAAAAGACGGGCAAGGAGTCCCGCGCCGTCGTCCTCGGCCACACCCAACGCGGCGGCGTGCCCACCGCCTACGACCGCGTCCTCGCCACCCGCTTCGGCCTCCACGCGGTAGACGCGGTCGCCGACAGCGACTTCGGCGTGATGGTAGCCCTGCGCGGCACCGACATCGTCCGGGTGAAACTGGCCGAGGCCACCGCGGAACTCAAGACGGTCCCCCTGGAGCGCTACGCCGAGGCCGAGGTGTTCTTCGGCTGACACCGCCGCCGCGGATCACCGGCCTACAGTTCGCCGGTGATCCGCAGGCCCCCGGTTTCGGTGGTGACTCTGGTCTCCTGGTAGTCACGGTGCTCCTTAGCCGCTGTCTCACCCCAGTCGACCTGCTTGTCCGGGTCGGTGCTCTCGCCCGCCGTCGCGACGGTGTCGTTGGCCGTACGCGGGCCCGCGTACTTGATGGTCTCCTTGACCACCTCCGTCCCAAGTCGGACACCCAACTCCGTGGCGATTTTTTTCGGCCCCAGGCCGAGCACCCTGGCCGCCTCCGGTCGCACCCCGCGCCGCCACGCGATGTCGACAGCGTGGATGCCGCGGTTGAGGTACTTGGTGGCCTTGGTCAGCAGTTCGCCGAGCTTGCCGAGGTGTTTGCCGAGTCGCCCGAACGCGTCGACCAGTGCGCGCACCAGTTTGGTGGCCGCCATGGTGTTCTTGATGATCAGCGGGAACCCCTCGGCGGCCATTGCCACGGGGTAGGCGGGTGGAACGTATCGGCACAGGATGGAAACCAGTTTCGCGAGCACGTCGGCGATCAGCCCACGAACGAAGCCGCGCACCGCGTTGAGAAGCGCCTTGCTCAGGTCGACAGCGAACGCCACACCGGTCGCCGCGTCGGACAGCGCGACGTAGACGTTGAGCTGGTCCTGCGCCCACACGCGGTATTGGTCGGCGGCAGGCCCCTCCCAACTCGCGCAGTTTCCGTTCAGACTGTCAGTGAGTTCCTCCGCTGTGGCTTGGACTTGCTTGCTGATCTGCTCCCAGGTCTTGACTGTCAGTTCGAGTTCGTTCTGGTTGCCCGCCAACTGGTCAAGAAGGTCCTTGAGGAGTGGAATGTGTTCCAGCAGCCAGCCGAAACCCATGCTGAGCGCGGAACCCAGCGGATCTTGCATCACCCCCTTGATGTCGAACGAGCCCGCAGCGAAATCGGCGAGTCCTCCGGCCCAGTCGCCTGAGGCGATCGTCTCGACGCCGCCGACGACATCTTGGAGCAGGCCCGCGCCCTCCAGAAATGCCTTGACAGGCGTCTTCTCCGCCGTCGTCTCTGCCCTGGCATCGCGAACGATGTCGTTTTCCGTCATTGGTTTCCCCTGAACAGAGCGGTTATCGACTCTTCGTTGACCCGATGGCTCTTGGCCCAGTCATGCACTGCCGCCGCATGGCGGTCGCCAGCGGCCCTGGCTTCGGAAAGGGCGTTGGTGGCGGACTCCATGACGTCGTTGCATACCCAGCTGAGTGGAATCCCGAACAGACCCCAGGACTCGCTGGCCATTCGGTTGTGTGCTGCATCGAGCGCCGTTTCCAGAAGGTCGGCAGTGGCTTGGACCTTTGTCGCGTGTGCGGCGATCTCGTCCGGGCTGACATCAAAGCCTCCGCTGTCGGTCATTCTTGTCCCTTCCTTGATTAGCGAAAGAAATCGCCACTGGAGTAGTAGTCGTCGTCATCGGATACCTGATCCGAGCGGGCTCGGGTGGGTCGAGGCTGCGGCGGCGGGGCGGGCGCGGGGTCGTCCGGAAGGAAGCGGGACGCGAAGGTGTCCTGGTCTCCTGGCCGGTCGCCACCGCGCATGTATTCGTCTGGTGCGGGCTCGGGGAACATCTCGCGCATCTGCGCGACGATCGAGGACATGGTTTCCGGCGTCGCCTGGGCCGACGGCACGCCTTCGCGCATCGCGTCGGCCAATTTGCTCTGCGCTGCCTGGACGGTGCGCAGGATGTCCTGTCCCAGCGACGGGTCCGAACGCGCGGACGAGCCGATCTCTAGCGCAGTGAGGTTCCCCATGTGGTTCACGGTCACCGTGATCTGGCCGTCGCGGCTGCGTTCGGTGACCGACACCGTCGCCATCTCGTCCCGCACGGCCAGTGCTTGCCGGTGCATCGCGTTGACCCGTTCCTCGATACCGTCCAGCACCTCGTACGGATCGACCATACGTCCTCCTTTGAATCAGCGGTTCGCGGGGAGACTGTCGCATAGGCTGTCCGTCGGTTAGGGCGGTTCGGGGTGGAAGTGGTGGGGGACATGCGGAGACTGAAGTTGGCGAGCCATGTGGGCGTGTTCGCCTCGGGTGTGGTGATTCTCGGGTTGTGGGCGTTCAGACCGTCGGACTCCTATGACAGCGGCATCCAGGTGGCTTTCGCAGGGTTCGTCATGGTCGTCGTGGGTCTCCTCGGGCTCATGATGCGGCTCGCGGCGCGTGACGAGGATATTTTCGTTGGACCGCTTCGGCTGTTCGCCACGATTTGCGGGGCGGTGACGGGCGGTTACGCGCTTTCCCATACCGACGAGGCGTGGGAGAGCACGTCGACCGATCCGGTGCCGATGGCGCCGACTGACCAGATCGTCACCTATATCGAGGCGATCGCCATGCTGGTCTTCGCCGCCTGGGGCGTCTACAACATGATCCTCGCCGTCCCCGCGCGTCGGGCGACTGCGGCCCGGGACAAGGCATGGCCGGTGACCGCCGAGGTCGCCGACCGGGTGCGCCGGAGTCGGGGCACAGTGGTCTTCCTGCGATGGGTCATGCCCTTGCCACCGATCGTCGCCGCGCTGGTCGCCGGGTTCGCCGAGGATGACGGTTTCGAGATCAGGCTGTTGTTCACGCCGAGTCTGCTGCTCGTGGGATGCGCGATCTATTTCGCCCGAACCCGCTTTGACCCAGCGGCATGGACCGCGGGCGCGGCGTTGGCAGGCGCTGTCGGGGGTTTTCACATCGGCGTGTATCTGACCGTGCTGATGATGTGGGACGTGAGGTCCGCCGCTCTTGTCTTCATCGGCTGTTCGGCAGCAGGCGGGTTCTGTTGTCGCTGGATTGCGGCGCGCGGCCGGGATCAGGTCCTCAAGCCCTACACCCGCGATCTCGTGGACTCGCCGATCGAGGTGCCGTTCGCCTCAACGCACGACCGGCGGCTCACGCTCAATGTCGGAACGAAGGCGCTCTCCCTGAGCCGGGACCGATTCATCCGTGGCGACCGGTTCTCCGTGGTGTTCTCGTTCGCGGATATCACCTCGGCTGAGGTGACGACCGTCGCGGCCACGCACACTCTGCACGTCCACGGGGTCTTCAACCAGACCATGACTGTCCATAGTGGACCGGCTGTGCGAATAGGTCTTCCCGAGGACGGTGAGTGGATCTTCCCCACCGACCAGGGGCCGGACGTGGTGCACATCATCGAGGCCAGGAAGCAGGCTTTCGCTGCCACGTAAGGTGCCAGCATGGACGAACTGCTCTGGGCCGGGGCGGACGCCCAAGCGCGTGCCCTGCGTGCGGGTGAGGTCACCGCGCCTGATCTGACCGAGGCCGTGCTGGACCGTGCGCAACGACTCAATCCGACGCTCAACGCGTTTCGGGTGCTCTACGCCGAGCCCGCGCGGGCGGCGGCGCGGGAGGCGCAGCGCCGGATCGCGGCGGGGGAGCGCACGCCGCTGCTCGGGGTGCCGGTCGCGGTCAAGGACGATCTGGACGTGAGTGGTGACGTGACCACGCTCGGCGGCAGGCCGCAGTTCCCGCCCGCCGAGAACGACAGCGCCGCCATCGCCCGGTTGCGGGTCGCGGGTGCGGTGCTCGTCGGCCGCACGTTGACGCCCGAGCGGTGTCTGTGGCCGTTCACCGAGTCCCTGACTTACGGTGCGACCCGGAATCCGTGGAACCTCGACCGCACCCCGGCGGGCTCGTCCGGCGGGTCGGCCGCGGCGATCGCGGCGGGGATGGTCGGGGCGGCCACCGGGTCCGACGGCGGCGGTTCGATCCGGATGCCCGCCAGCGCCACGGGGGTGTTCGGGCTCAAGACGACTCGGGCGCTGGTGTCCCTGGCCCCGGCGGCCGAGAGTTGGCACGGGTTGGGCGGCGTCGGCCCACTGGGCAGGCGGGTCGCGGACGCCGCGGCCATGCTCGACGTCCTGGCCGAGGACGGTGGCGGCTACCGCGAGACCGTTGACCTGGACCCGGGGCCGCTGCGGATCGCGCTGGCGTGGGGCACACCGTTGGGAAAGCCGCCGATGAACGCCGTCTGGCGGCGCGCCGTGCTCGACACCGCCGACCGGCTGCGCGCCCTCGGGCACACCGTCACCGTGGTCGACCCGCCCCTGGGCGCCCGGCCCTCAGCGCAGTTCGTCGTCCGCTACCTGCGCGGCGTCGCCGACGACGTCGCGGCCCTGCCGCACCCGGAGTGGCTGGAGCCGCGCACCCGCCGAATCGCCGCCCTCGGCCGCCGCGTGCCCGACAGTGTGCTGCGCTGGGCACGAGCGGCCGAGGCAGGCCTGCAGGACCGCATGGCGGGCTTCTTCGCCGACCACGACGTGATCTTGCAGCCATCCTGGACCCACACCCCCACCGCGGTCGGCCGCTTCCACAACGCGGGCGCCGTCCGCACCCTCGCCGAGGTCTCCGCCCGCATCCCGTACTTCCCGACCTGGAACGTGCTGGGCCTCCCCGTCGCCGCCGTGCCGGTGGACCGCGACGCCAAGGGAATGCCGATCGGCGTCCAACTCGTCGGCCCAGCGCACTCAGAACGGCGGTTGCTTTCGTTGTCGGCCCAATACGAACGCGCGCACCCGTGGGCCGACCACCGTCCCACCGTGTGACCGGGGAACGCCCGTTGATCGAGGACCGACTACGCCGCCGCTTCGGCGATTCCGTGCTGCCCTGGGTGGCGGCGCTGCCGGACCTGCTGAACGACCTGGCCGCGGCCTGGGACCTGGAACTAGGCGAGGTGTTCCCCGAAGGGGCGTCAGCGGTGACGATGCGCGTCCACCGCGCCGGGACGCCCGCGGTGCTGAAGGTGTCCCCGGACCCGGCCTTCGCCGCGGAACAGGCCGAGGTGCTGCGCGCGTTCGCCCCCAGCGGCCGGGTCCCCGAAATCCTCGCCGCCGACACCGCCGTGGGCGCTCTGCTGCTGGAACTGATCCCCGGCGCAGTCGGCTGGCCCACCCCCACCCGATTCGGCGCCCTGCTCCACGACCTGCACACAGCCGTCCCAGCCCCCGAACACCTCACCCACCGCGACCTGCGTTCCGCGACCGCCGAGTTCCTGCCCCGCTTCCCGCCGACCGGCCCAGTCACCGCCCAGGACATGGACCGGGCGACCCACATCCTGGCCGACCTGCTTGACACCCAGGGCCCACCAGTCCTCCTACACGGCGATCTGCACCAAGAGAACCTGCTGGACGCGGGCGACCCCCGCGGCCTGGTCGTCCTCGACCCCAAAGCCTGCCTAGGCGACCCCGAATTCGACGCCGTCGACTACGTCCTGTCGGCCCCCGACATCCCGGCCCGCCGCGACGCCCTCTTGGCGACCACCACCCTCGACCCCGACCGCCTGGACCGCTGGTGCCGCGCCATGGCCCCCTTGGTAGCCGTCAGCTTCTTCCGCCGCGGCCTCCCACTCGCCCCCGTCCTCACCTACGCCCGCGCTTAGCCACCACGACCCGGCCTTCGTATCCATGATCGCGAGTTATCCACAGGCCCCGCGCACTCTCTTCCCTGCGCTGACCTGCGGCGATAGGATGGATCAGGGATGGTCCCCCAGGGAGGGTGGGCTTTGCGGTGGGGCTGCGGGGCGGCGAAATCGGCCGAAGTGGATCGTTGAGGGCACGGTGGGGGCAGTCGAGCGCCCGGGTGGGGCTGGGGCCTGCCAGCCGAGCCTTCCCGCCTCGTCAAGCCAGTTTCTTCTTGCCGCGCCTGCCCGCCAACCCCTTGCGCGCAAGGCAAACTGCCGCCCCTCGTCAATCGGCACCCGAATCTGCCAGGTGCCAGACGGGTGGGAGCGGGAGCGCCCGCCTGGCAACCAAGCCCGACCCTGGCAGGTGCTCGATGGGCCAAAGGAGCACACCCACCCACCTGACAGGCCTACCGACCTGCCAGGTTCTCGGCAGGGCAGCGGAGGGCACCCGCCCCCCACAAGGACGCACCCGGCTCCACCCCATCGAGCAAACCCACGGGACCCAGCCCCCACAGCACCCAAGCATCGAGCAAACCCGACCCCGGACCACCCCGTCGAGCCAGGCAACCGCGACAACCGTCGGAAGTGGAAGCTAGGTTGGGAGGCATGGCGGGCAAGTCCCCAGCGGTGGAACTCGAAGTCGGAGACCACACCGTGCGGATCTCCAACCCGGACCGGGTCTACTTCCCGGCTCGCGGGGAAACCAAGCTCGACCTCGCCTGGTACTACCTCAGCGTCGGTGACGGCATAGTCCGCGCCCTGCGAGACCGCCCGTGTATGCTGCACCGCTTTCCTGACGGTGTCAGCGGTGAGAAAGTGCACCAGAAGCGCGTTCCGCATGGCGCGCCGCCGTGGTTGGAGACAGTGCGGGTGCGCTTCCCGCGCTACAACCGACATGCCGACGAACTCGCGGTCACCAAGCTCGCCGATGTCATCTGGGCGGTGCAGATGTCCACTGTGGAGTTTCACCCGTGGAACTCGCGCCGCGCGGACACCGAGCGGCCCGATGAGTGGCGCATCGATCTCGATCCCATGCCCGAGTGCGGTTACGGCACTGTGCGGCGGGTCGCGCGGGTGGCGCATGAGGTGCTTGACGAGTTGGGCGCGACCGGGTGGCCGAAGACCTCGGGCGGCAAGGGGTTGCACATCTATGTCCGGATCAAGCCGGAGTGGGGGTTCGCCGACGTGCGTCGTGCCGCGCTGGCCTTTGCCCGGGAGGTCGAGCGTCGGGCGCCGGATGAGGTGACCACGACGTGGTGGCGCAAGGACCGTGATCCGCGCGCGCTGTTCGTGGACTACAACCAGAATGCCCGCGACCACACCATCGCCAGCGCCTACTCGGTGCGCGGTGTGCCGGAGGGAACCGTGTCCACGCCGGTCACCTGGGCTGAGATAGACGACCTCGACCCGCGCGATCTCACCATCGCCACGGTGCCTGCCCGTGTCGCCGAGGTTGGCGATCTGCACGCGGGCATCGATGACGCCGTCTTCTCCTTGGAGCCGCTGCTGGAGTGGGCCGACCGGGACGGCGCCGAGCCGCCTGATCCGTAGCGTTCGGGCGCTGCCCGCGATGCACTGGGCACGATGACAGTCAACGCGTGGGCGTGGGTGGTGGGCGTGCCGCTGCTCGTGCTGCTCTGGGAGGGGATCAAGCGCGCTGGTCCCTGGCTGCTCCGGGGCGTCGGCCACGCGCTCGCGGGCACCCGGCTGACCCGCGGCCGCGCCCTGCGCGCGTACCGGGCGGGGATCGCGGCCAGGCACGCGCGCCTGCCGGTGCTCTTCGCCCCGGACAGCGGGCTCGACGCGGCGGCGGTCTCTGTGCCGTCGCAGGCCACCGAGAACGGCGAGACCGAGCCGCGCGACGCCGCGGACCTGGTCAGGTCCGTGCACCGCGCGGTCGTGCTGGGGCGACCGGGTTCGGGCAAGACGACGCTGTTGCGGCAGTCGATGCTCGCTTGGGCCAAGAACCCGGCCGGGCGGAGTGCGGCGCCGACCCCGGTTCTGCTCGACCTGGGCCGCTGCGCGGGGTCGGCTCTCAGCCTGGAGCAGCACATCGCCGACCAGTTGGCGCGGGACGGCTTCCGCAGGCCCGACCGGTTCGCGCGGCGCGCGCTGGCCGACGGCGCGCTCGCCCTGCTGTTCGACGGCCTCGACGCGGTGCCGTCCGACGAGCGGTGGCGGGTCGTCGGGGAGTTGCGGGCATTCGCGGCCCGGCACGCCTCCTGCCAGATCGTGGTGACCAGCCGCACGGCGACTTACCACGGGCAGTTGCTCCCGGAGTTCGCCACGACGATCCACATCGCCGACCTCGGCGACCGGCGCATCCGCCGGTTCTTGAGCCAGTGGCCGGGAGCGCGGGGAGTGGACGGGCTGCTGGCGGCGCTGCGGGCCGCGCCCCGGATCATGGCGCTGGCGCGGAACCCGCTGCTGCTCACGATGATCGCCTACCTCTACGGCGGCGCTAACGATCCCAGGACAGTGCTGCCGCGTTCGCGCGCGGACTTCTACCGTGAGGCCACGGATCTCCTGCTCGGCAGGCTTACCGACCACCGCACAGTGTTCCGGGGCGCGGTCAAGAAGGCTGTCATGTCTCGGCTCGCGGTCTTGGCGCAGGGCAAGTCGGCCGACCGCGGCCTGCCGCGTGCGGACGTGCTCGCCGAGATCGCCGCCGTCGCCGCCGAGGTCGACCTCGACCCGGCCGCCGCGGGCGCGGTGCTGGACGAGATCGTCGACCACAGCGGCCTGCTGCTGCGGGGTGACGGCGGTGACCGCTACGTCTTCGCCGACCTGAGTCTGCGGGAGTACCTGGCCGCTATCGCCTTCGAGCACGACAGCGCGGGCCTGCTGGACCGCTACCGCGCCGACCCCGACGGCTGGCGCGAGGTCGTGAAGCTCTGGTGCGCCGCGGTGTCCACCGACAGCGGTTCGCTGATCGAGGCGGTGTTCGACTCGGACCCGGTGCTCGCCTTCGAGTGCCTCGCCGACGCCAGGGTCGTGGCCGACGAGGTGGCCGACGCCGTCACCGGACTGGTCCTGGACCACTTCAAGCGCCGCCTGCTGGCCGACGACGCGGACGTCGCGGCCATCGTCTTCGCGTTCGGCATCGTCGCGGCCGACCCCCGACCCCGGGGCAAGGCGGTCTTCGAGTTCCTGGCCGCCGAGGCGCGGTCCGGGCACCCCCGGGTCTTGGCCGCGCTCGCCGCGACCAACTCGCCGCGCGCGGCGGAGATCCTGGCCGGATCCCTGTCCGCCCCGGCGGCGCGCTCGGCGCTGGCCGCCATGGGCGACGCGGCCGTGCCCGCGCTCGCCGCGCCGCGCGCCCGGGTCGACCCGGCCGCGGTCGACCTGCTCGGCGCGATCGGCACCCCGGCCGCCGCGGTGGTCCTCGCCGAGCGGATCTGGGACCACGACCTGGGCGCGACCCGGGCCGCCTGGCACTTGGCCGGGCTGCTGGGCGACGCCGAGATCGAGGCCGCCCTCGGCGAACTCGTCGTCCCGGAAGCGCTGGCGTCGCACCAGTGGGTGTGGGCGCCGTTCCGCGGCCGGTCGTCGGTCGCGGTGGCCCGGATCGCCGCTCAGGTGGCGATGCTGGTGGAGCGCGCCCACCCGGCGTCGATTCCGGCGGCGATCGACCGTGTCGATGCCCGGCTGGCGGTTCCCCTGCTCGCCCTGGGATTCGGCGCGGGATTCCAGAGCCTGGTCCGCGGTCTGCCTTCCGTGGTGACGAGAGGGCTCTCTTGGCGGAACGGGGACGAACAGGGGCGGCTCCCGGGGTGGGAGCGCGTCGCGGAGCCGTGGGAGACCGACGCGGCGATCGGCGAGTCCTTCGTTCGTCGTGGCTGGGAGACGCAACGGCGGCTCTACTTGGCGACCGACCGCGGTCTGCGCCTGGCTCTGGCGGCCCGGCTGTGGTCGGCGGAGCCGGTGCGGGCGCGAGACTGGGCCGAGGTCCACCGCGCCGCGGTGGGGGACTTCTCCTCGACCAGTGCCCTGGCCTGGTCGAACACCGTGGCCACGGTCGCCGCCCTCGTCGCGGCGATCGCGGGCGGCGCGGTCCTGGCCGGGTCGGGCGGCTGGCACCCGTGGTTCGCCTGGCCGTACCTGCTCGGTTCCGTGGGCTACCTGGCGTTTGTGGCCGCGGCGCCGCGCTGGAACAAGCGCAACCACGTCAACGAGTTGGCGCAGCACCTGTTGTCGTCGCTGGTCTTGCGCCTAGTGCTGGTGACCATGCGCAACGGCGGCGTCCGGGGGTGGGCGGACGTGGCGCTTGTCTGCATTGTCTTGTCCGGATACGCGAACACCACCGTTGTCTTGCTGGCGTCAGGCGTGTCTTATCTCGGTTGGCCGGTCGCTCTTGGCGTCGTCGCCGCGCTTAACGCGGTCGCGGTAGTGGTGTTCGTGCGCGGCGAGCGGCATCGGCGCTCGGCGCTCAACCCACTGCGGGATCTGCTGGAACGCGGGCTGCCGGAACCCGGCTATCCGCCTGCTCGGTAAACCGCAGCGCACCGACGTCGAGGTAAGCGGCGAAAGTGCCCAGCCAGTGCTCGGCCGCGTAGCCGAAGCCGAACACGTACCGCCACCCCGCCGCGCGGTGGGCGGCTTCCGCGGCTCGGGCGGTCGGCACGTAGCGGTGGTCCTCGGGCAGCGCGTCCGCGATGCCGCGCCACGCCCACGTCCGCGACAGCGCCAGGCCCGCCAGGTGCGAGCCGTGCGGGTCGGCCGGGTCGTCCACCGGGACCGGGTCGCGCAGCACGGCCCAGCGCGGCGCGGTCAGGTCGGGGATGAAGGCGTCGAACCAGTCGGCGAACTCGGCCGTGGGCAGGACCCGGCGCAGCAGGTCGGCCTCGGCCAGGGCGGGGGAGAGGAAGTCGGCCGCGCTGGGCTCGAAGCCGCCGTAGCCGCGGTCGGATAAGTAGAAGCGCAGCGCAGCGGCCTCGCACGCCGAGGCCAGGTCGGCGTCGCCCACCGCGCGGGCGGCGTCGACGCCCAGCGACAGCGCGAACGCCGAGTTCGTGTGCGTGCCCACCCGCATCGGCCAGCGGGCCATGCCGAGCCAGGTCAGCCACCGGCCGCGCACGACCTTGACCAGCGGCCGCAGGGCGCGCGCCCACCGCAGGCCCTGCGGCCACGCGCGCAACTCGGCGTCGAGCAGCAGCAGCCACGCCCAGCCGTACGGGCGCTCCCAGAACGCGCCCTCCGGCCCGCAGAAGAACTCCGCCTCGACCTCGGCGGCCTCCGGCGTGATCAGCTCGTCCAGGCCCGCCCGCGCCGCCGCGGCGCCGTCGAGGTCCGGGAACAGGCGCAGCAGCCGCACGGCGAGCCACGTCTGGTGCACGCAGGAGTGCCAGTCGAACGAGCCCGCGAAGACCGGATGGCGCACCCGCTGCGGCACCAGATCGTCCGGTGAGTCGATCGAATGCATCCAGTGGACGGGGTAATCCCGGCGGATGTTGTCCACCGCGGTCGCCAACAGCCGTTCGGCCGTGTCGGGGGTCACACGGCGCATCCTGCCGTCTGCAAGTGCCTACGCCCAAACGCGTACCACCTGTCAGGCACTTGGTCCACGACGTGGGACAGGTGTCCCGGCTGCCGGTGGACTGGCCGCACCTCTTACGCTATGGGGGTGAACTGGACTGTGGATGTGCCGGTGGACACGCTGCCCGAGCTTCCACCGTTGCCTCCTGCGCTGCGCGCCCGACTCGACGACGCCCTGTCCCGCCCCGCTGCCCAGCAGCCGGAGTGGCCGGACGGCGAGCAGGTGCGCAAGGTGCGCACCCTGCTCGAAAGCGTGCCGCCGATCACCGTGCCCGCCGAGATCGACCGCCTGGGGCAGCGGCTGGCCGAGGTCGCCCGCGGCGAGGCGTTCCTGCTGCAGGGCGGCGACTGCGCCGAGACCTTTGTCGACAACACCGAGCCGCATATCCGCGGCAACATCCGCACCCTGCTGCAGATGGCCGTCGTGCTGACCTACGGGGCGAGCCTGCCGGTCGTCAAGGTCGGCCGCATCGCGGGCCAGTACGCCAAGCCCCGGTCGAACAAGACCGACGCGCTCGGCCTGCCCGTCTACCGCGGCGACATCGTCAACTCGCTGGTCGCCACCCCGGAGGCCCGCGTCCCCGACCCGAGCCGGATGCTGCGCGCCTACGCCAACGCGGGCGCGGCGATGAACCTGCTGCGCGCCCTCACCGGGGCGGGCATGGCAGACCTGACCAAGGTCCACGACTGGAACCGCGACTTCGTGCGCACCTCGCCCGCAGGCGAGCGGTACGAGGCGCTGGCCACCGAGATCGACCGCGGCCTGCGGTTCATGCAGGCCTGCGGCGTCGAGGACAGCTCCCTGCACACCGTCGAGGTCTTCGCCAGCCACGAGGCCCTGCTGCTCGACTACGAGCGGGCCCTGCTGCGGATGGACTCGTCCGGCCCGGAGCCCAAGCTCTACGACCTGTCCGCGCACTTCCTGTGGATCGGTGAGCGCACCCGCCAGCTCGACGGCGCGCACATCGCCTTCGCCGAGCTGCTGTCGAACCCGATCGGCCTCAAGATCGGCCCGACGACCACGCCCGAGATGGCCGTGGAGTACGTCCACCGGCTCGACCCGCGCAACGAGGCGGGCAGGCTCACGCTGATCAGCCGGATGGGCAACAGCAAGGTCCGCGAGGTGCTGCCCGCGATCGTGGAGAAGGTGACCGCCTCCGGGCACCAGGTCATCTGGCAGTGCGACCCGATGCACGGCAACACCCACGAGTCCTCGACCGGCTACAAGACCCGCCACTTCGACCGCATCGTGGACGAGGTGCAGGGCTTCTTCGAGGTCCACCGCAGGCTCGGCACCCACCCCGGCGGCATCCACGTCGAGCTGACCGGCGAGGACGTCACCGAGTGCCTCGGCGGCGCCCAGGAGATCTCCGACGCCGACCTGGCAGGCCGCTACGAGACCGCGTGCGACCCGCGGCTGAACACCCAGCAGTCGCTGGAGCTCGCTTTCCTGGTCGCCGAGATGCTGCGCTCGTAAATCCCCTCTTACGCGGATAAGACAGAACCGGCGAGTCCCCTCGGGGGCTCGCCGGTTCTGTCTTATCCGTCTGATCCGCGTCAGAAGGAGAACAGGCCAGAAGGAGAACAGGTCAGAAGGAGAACAGGTCAGAAGGAGAACAGGGAGGTGAACACCGAGACCTTGGTGCCCTTGGCGACCCGGGTGTTCGCGGCCGGGCTCTGGGTGAAGATCTTGCCGTTGGGGTTGGCGAACGGCTGCAACTCGATGGTCAGGCCCAACGGCTGCAGCAGCGCCTGCGCCTCGGCGGCGGTCTTGTCGTTGAGGTCGGGCACGGTGACGGCCGTGGACACCACGACGGCCACCCGCTTGCTCGCCTTGGCGTCGATCTTGGTGGTCGCGGGCGGGTCGGTGCGGATCACCCGGCCGCCGTCGAGGTCCGCGGCGAACTCGGGAGCGCCGTCGTAGGGCTCGAACCCGGCGTCGCGCAGCGCCTGGAACGCCTCGTCGCGGGCGCGGCCGCGCACGTCGGGCACCGTCCTGGGCCCGGGGCCCTTGCTCAGCACCACGACGACCCGCTGGCCGATGTCGAGCTTCGTGCCCGCGACCGGGTCGAGCCGGACGACCTTGCCCTCGGGGATCTTCTCGTCGAAGACGTCGTTGCCGTCGTCGATGTGCGGCTGAAGCTGCGCGGCGATGATCGCGCGTTCCGCCTCGTCCCGGGTGGCGCCTGCCTGCACGTCCGGCACGACCGGCTTGCCCGCCGAGACGAGCACCTTGACCTGGTCGCCGCGCAGCGCCTTCGCGCCCGTGCCCGGGTCGGTGCTGATCACGATCCCGGCGTCGACCGAGTTGTCCCGCATGGTGGTGACCTGCGGGGCCAGGTCGGCCGCGCGCAGCATCTCCTCGGCGGTAGTGGCGTCCTTGCCCGCCACCGCAGGGATCTCGGTGTACCGGCCGCTGGAGAACCACCAGACGCCCGCGCCGAGCAGTCCGAGCACCAGCAGGCCGACGATCCCCAGCACCAGCAGCCGCCGACCGCGCGGGCGCGGCTCCGGCGGCACGGGCTGCGGGCCGGTCTGCGGCTGCGTGGGGGGCCGCTGGTCGGGGGGCAGCGGGAAGTACCCCGAGGGCACCGGGCGCGAGTGCGGGCCGGTCTGCGGCTGCCTGGCGGCTGCCTCGGCCGCGTTGTCCAGGTCGGTGCGCAGCATCGCGCGGGTGCCCTGTGGTCCCGCCGCGCTGAACCCGGTGGGCACGGGCCGCACCACGGTCGCGGGCTGCGGCCCGGAGACCGCCGGGGGCAGGTCGGACATCCGCACCCGGATCGTGGCCTCGGGGTCCTCGGGCGGCGCGACCGGGCTCATGCCCGTCTCCGTCGGCTCGTCGCCGGGGCGGACGACGTCGGTCGGCTCTTCCGCGGCGGCGGCCCGGGGCGCGGCGGCCTGCCTGGACGCGGCGGCGGCGGGCGGGGCGGCGGCGGCGGGCGGGGTGGCGGGCGCGGGCGCACTGGCCGCGGGCACCGCCGCGGCGGGCGCGGGCGGGCTCGGTGGGGTGGCGGGTGCGGGAGCCGGTGCGGGGGCGGACGGCCTTGGCGCGGGCTCGTCCGGCGGCGGGGGCGTCGGCACCGGGACGCGCATCCTTGGCAGCGACAGCGCCGCCCGGACCTGCTGCAACTCGGCCAGGAACGCCGCGCCGTCCGCAGGCCGGACCGCCGGGTCGCGTCGGGTCGCGCGGACGACCAGCTCGTCGAGCAGCGGCGGGATGCCCGCCACCTTCGAGCCCGGCGCGGGCACGTCGTTGTTGACGTGCCGGTACGCGACCGAGAGCGCGCTGTCGCCGTAGTACGGCGGGGCTCCGGTCAGCGCCTCGTAGAGCACGATGCCCGCGGAGTAGACATCGCCCTGCGAGGTGGCCGCGCCGGTGGTGACCTGCTCGGGCGAGAGGTAGGACACGGTGCCCAGGATGACGCTGCTCTTCGTGGTGCCCGGGCTCTCCACCGCCCGGACCAGCCCGAAGTCGGCGACCTTGACGATGCCGCCCGCGCCGATCAGCACGTTCTCCGGCTTGATGTCGCGGTGGATGAGGCCCGCCCGGTGCGCCGCGGCCAGCGCGGACAGCACCGGCTCCATGATCGCCACCGCCAGCGGCGCGGGCAGGGTGCCGCGCTCGGCCAGCAGGTCACGCAGCGTGCCGCCGCTGACCAGTTCCATCACCAGGTAGACGTGCGCGCCGTCGAGGCCCTGGTCGTGCACGGCCACCACGTTCGGGTGGTGGATCTTCGCGGCGGACCGCGCCTCCCGCTCGAAGCGCTCCACGAACGTCTTGTCGTCGGCGAACCGGGAGTCCATCACCTTGATCGCGACCGGCCGGTCGAGCCGGGTGTCGAGCCCGCGGTACACCGCCGACATGCCGCCGCGCGCGAGCGGCGCGTCCACGCGGTACCGCTGCTCGAGCAGCGCGCCGATGAGACTCGGACCCTTGTCCTCCACAGTGCTGGATCGTACGGAGGGTCACGCCCGCGTGTGGGTGCCCCCGGGAATCTGGGGGCGGAGGGGCTTGTGCGTGTGGACGGAGGACTGCTTCCCGCGCGCGGGTGTGGCATCGTTGTGTCCTGTGAGTTCCATTCCCGCGGCCGCCGACGTGCTCGACCCCGAGGTGCCGGTGCTGTCGCTGCCCGACGTGGCCGACCGTCTCGACCAGCCCATCACGCGCGTGCACCAGGCGCTGCGCGACCACCATCTGCTGGCCATCAGGCGCAAGGGCGTGCTGATGGTGCCCGCCGACTTCCTCGACGAGAACGGCATCGTCAAGGGCCTCACCGGCACGATCACCGTGCTCAACGACTCCGGGTTCAGCCCGGACGAGATGATGCGCTGGCTGTTCACCGCCGACGACACCCTGCCCGGCACACCGGTCGACGCTCTGCGCGGCGACCGCGGCCGGGAGGTCAAGCGGCGCGCGCAGGCCCTCGCCTTCTGAGCAGGCCGAACCGGGCCGCCACGCACCGGGCAGCGCCCGGTAGCGCTACCGACAGCCGTCGCGCGCCGGAGACCACGGCGCGCCGGTTCAGCACGTCGTAGTCGGCGGCGGCGATCTCGTCCAAGATGCCGCTGTAGAGCCGGGTAGCCGTGTCGACGCACGGCCGCGCCACCGGGTCCAGCAGGGCTGTCCCCGGCTCGGCCAACCGGTAGACCGACCGCGCGTGCGCCACCAAGTGCGCGATAGCGCGTCGGACGGCTGGATCGCGCGTACCGGTTTCTCTTGCGCGCGCCAGCCGCTCCCGGTCGACGCCGAAGGCGGCCAGCTCGTCGGCGGGCAGGTAGACCCGGCCGCGGTCGAGGTCTTCGCCGACGTCGCGCAGGAAGTTCGTGAGCTGGTACGCCGTGCCCAGCGCGCTCGCGTACGGGGCGGCATCGGCGCGGGGCACGACGGTGCCGAGCACGGGCAGCAGCATCAGCCCGATGACGCTGGCGGAGCCGTGCGTGTAGCGGGCGAGGGCGGCGAAGTCCGGGTAATCGGTGACGGTCAGGTCCATCCGCATCGACGCCAGGAAGTCGGCGAACAGCGCCGGGTCCAGGTCGTGGCGGCGCACGGTGTCGGTGAGCGCGCGCAGCACTGGGTCGCTTACCGGCTCGCCGGTAAGCGCGCCTTTGAGCGCTAAGTCCAGTTCGGTCAGCGCTGTCGTCGGGTCCGGGCCGGGGGTGTCGACGATTTCGTCGGCCACCCGCGCGAACGCGTAGAGGGCGTGGATCGAGGGACGGCGGGGCGGCGGCAGCAGCCGGGTGGCGAGGAAATAGGTGCGCCCGTACCGGGCGTTGATTCGTCGGCACTCCGCGTAATCGGCGGCCAGGTTGGGGTCGGCCGGGCGGGGGTCAGCCCGTTGGGGGATGGTCGAGTGGGCGCGCATCGGTCGCGATCGTCGCACGCGCCCTTGGGGCCGCCCCGCTGGACGGGGCGGCGCTGTGTCAGCGCTTACAGCCCACCCACTGGCCCTCGGGGCAGTCGCCATCGGACGACCGGTAGCCCGCGACCAGTTCGTTGAGCAGGCCGTGCGCCGACACCGCGTCGCCGGTGGCGGTGACCAGGTCCACCCGGCACACCGACTGGGTGCTGCCCAGGCACGCCCGACGCTGCCCGTCGGCGTGCTCGGCCCAGAACTTGCTCGACGCCACGCCGTACTTCCACACCTTCGGCATCCCCGCGCCCGAGTAGCCGATCGAGTAGACGACGTGCGAGCCCTCGGTCTTGGGGTTCTTCGCGTCGGCGGGCTTGGCCCCGGCCCGCGCGGTGATCCGGGACAGGTCCGGCGCGTCGGCGAGGACCACGGTCGACCACTCGACGCTGTAGGGGTGGTTGCCGGGCACCGAGTTCGCCTGCTCGAAGAACCGCACCCATTCGGGGGAGTTGACCGTGCAGGTCGCGTTCCCGGGCTGGCCGGGCGGGATCGGCCCGGCCTGGGTCTCGCACGCGCCCAGCGGCGCGCCGTCGCCCTGCCAGGCCCCGCGCACCGACACCTTCACCGCGACCTTGCTGGTGTTGGTGAACCGCACGACGATCGAGCAACTCGCCGCCCCGCAGCCCTCGAAGGTGTGCGCGCCCTCCTCGACGGTGGTCAGCACGTCGACCGGCGCGGTCAGCTCACCGGCCTGCTTGGTGACGTCCTGGTAGAACCTCGCCACCTCCGGCGAGGCGTCGCTCACCGTCGCGATCAGGTTCTTCACCGTCGTCGGGTCTGTGCTGCCCGCGCGGCCTTGCTCGATCTTCACCACGCCGTGGGGAGCGTTCTCGGCCAGGTAAACCGCGCCGCTCTCGGTGGCTATCTTGATGGCTCGCGCACCGTTGACGTCCACGCGCTCGGCATCCGACAGTGCCTGCCTACCGCCCTCGCCCAGGCTCTCCCGCACGTCCTGGGACAGCGACTCGGGGGCGAACACCTCGGCGAAGTCGACGCCGATCAGGCCGCCGGGGACCTTGACCCACCGGTCGGCCACCGCGGTGCCCTTGTCCTGGGCGCCGCCGACCCCGGACAGCGCGGCCCAGAAGTCGGCGCCCGCCTTGAGGTAGATGGACCGGTCGATCGCGACTACGGTCGCGGGCTTGCCGCCGAGGGTGACCGAGCCGGTGGCCTCGCCGCTGGCCGCGGCCGTGACGTCGAAGGTGACCTCGTCGTCGGAGGCGGAGTCCATCGTGCCCTGGTAGCGGACCAGGCTCGCCTCGCCCAGGTCGAGCAGCGACTGGACGACCGCCTCGGTGGCCGTCAGCGGCGGGATCGCGGCCGCGACCGGGGTGCCGTCGACCGCGGTGCTGCACGCGGTGGCCAGCAGCGCCGCGCAGGCCACCAGGGCCCCCGCTCTGCCGCGTTTCACGTCCACCCGCCGTGCCCGCCGCTGTCGCCGCATTCGCCGCTCCCCGCCTCGCCGTCGCCGCCCACCCGGTGCCGGGCTGGGAGGGAAACCGCCCGCATGTCCCCGGTCGGGTGAATTATCACCGTAAGGGGTCACAGACCCCAGGGGTAACTCACAGTCCGCTGACGGATTCGCCGCGCCGTCGGACCTTTCCCTCACTCGGAAGACGGCCCACGATCCGCTGCGCGGCGAGCCTGCCCGAGATCACCACCGGCGGGATGCCGACCCCCGGCGTCGTCCCGCTGCCCGCCAGCACCACGTTGTCCACGCCCGGAACCAGGTTCCTCGGCCGGAACGGGCCGGTCTGGGCGAAGGTGTGCGCCACCGAGAACGGCGTGCCCTCGGCCAGCCCCGCCGCGGCCCAGTCGGCGGGTGTCACCAGCCGCTGCACCTCGATCGACGCGTCGAACCCGGTCAGCCCGCGCGCCTCGAGCACGCGCACTATCTCGTCGCGGTAGATCGGCCCGATGCGCGCCCAGTCGACCGGGCCGGTGCGCAGGTTCGGGACCGGCGCCAGCACCGAGACCTGCTGGCGCCCCGCGGGGGCCAGCGTCGGGTCGGTCGCGGTCGGGCGGGTGACCAGCAGCGACGGGTCGCGCATGAGCACGCCCTCGCGGGTGAGCTCGTCGAACGTGGCGTCCCAGGCGTCGCCGAAGTAGATCGTGTGGTGGCCCAGGTCCGGCCAGGTCTTGCCGGTGCCGGTGTGCAGCACGACAGCCGAGGGCGAGAAGCGCAGCGGGAGCAGCCTGCGCGGCGCCACACCGAGCAGCCGGTAAGCGGCGGGTAGATCCGCGGTCAGCACTACCGCGTCGCACTCGACGCGCTCACCGGCGGTCGTGCGCACTGCCCGCGCCCGGGACCCGACGCGCTCCAGCCACGCCGCGCTCGTGCCGTAGCGGAACCGCACCCCGGCGCGGCCCGCCGCCGCGGCCATCGCCTCGGCCACCGCGCCGACCCCGCCGCGCGGGAACGACACCCCGGCGACGGTGTCCATGTAGGCGATCACCGCGTAGGCGGCCAGCGCCCGGTTCGGCGCCACGCCCGCGTACAGCGACTGGAACGAGAACAGCCTGCGCAGCCGCTCGTCCGACAGCCGCCGGGCCACCGCGGGCCCGAGCCTGCCGAATCCGCCGAGCGCGGCCAGTTTCGCCAGGTCCGCGCCGAGCAGGTCGAACGGCGAGTCGAAGTTCGCCCCGATGAACTGGTCGCGCTGCACCCGGTACAGCGCGGTCAGCCACTTCCGCAGCTTCCGGTAGCCCGCCGCGTCCCCAGGACCGGCGACCCGGCGCACCTCGGCCTCCATCGCCTCGGCGTCGGTGTGCACCGCGATAGTGCTGCCGTCGGCGAAGCGCGCCCGGTAGGCGGGGTGCAGATCGACCAACTCGACCTCGGCGGCCAGCGACGCGCCCACCGCGGCCATCGCCTCGTCGATCAACTCCGGCATGGTCAGCACCGTCGCGCCCGTGTCGACCGAGTAGCCGCCCAGCTTCTCCCGCCGGGCCCGCCCACCCGGCCCGTCGGCGGACTCCAGCACCGTCACCGCACGCCCGGCCCCCGCCAGATGCAGCGCCGCGGACAGCCCGGACAACCCGGCTCCGACGATCACCACGTGATCCGTGCGGCCGGGAATGGTTCGCCGCTCGCCCATCGCTAGCAGGCCCTCCGCATCACCTCGAACGTCCCGTGCGGGCCGTTGATTGTCCCGGAATCGGCCGCGCGGCCGGTGTCGGCTATCCACATAGGCCGAGGTTGTCCACAGGTTTCCCGCGCCCCTATGCGGTCCTGACCAGCGCCGATAGACTGGAGCAGGGGTCGGCCCCCAGGGCGGGCGGGGTTTGTCGGGCGGGCGGTGGGGGCTGGTGAAAAGGCCGTGGCATCGCCGCTGTTCGGCCCTTGAGCCGCGTTGTCCCCTGGCCACGGCTCCCGGAAGCCGCCGTCAGCCAACCGGCTGGGCCAACCCCCGGCCCAGGGCGGGTGCGGGCGGCGCACTAGCTGGTCCTCTTGGTCGCGGTGACCGCCAAGCCGTCGAGCACCGCGCTCGCGGGATCGGCCAGGTCCACCGAGCGCAGGGCGCTCATCGCCGAGTCGGCCAGGTCCGCGATGCGGCTCTCCACCTCGGCGACCGCGCCCACCTCGACCAGCAGGCCGCGCACCCGCTCGACGGCGTCGACGTCGAGCGCGTCGTCGCCCAGCGCGGTGCGCATGACCTTCGCGTCCGCGTGCCTGCCCGCTGCGTCCGCGCGCCGCAGGCCGACCGACATGAGCAGGGTGCGCTTGCCTTCGCGCAGGTCGTCGCCTGCGGGTTTGCCGGTGACGTCGGTGTCGCCGAACATGCCCAGCAGGTCGTCGCGGAGCTGGAACGCCACCCCGATGTCCGCGCCGAAGCCGCGCAGCGCGGCGATCACGTGCTCGGGCGCGCCCGCCAGCGCCGCCCCCATGTGCAGCGGCCGCTCCACGGTGTACGCGGCGGTCTTCATCCTGGCCACGCTCAGCGCGGCCGCGGCGGACTCGTCGCCCTTGGCCTGGGTGAGCACGTCGAGGTACTGCCCGGCCAGCATCTCCGCGCGCATCGCCTGCCACGGCGACAGCGCGGCGGCCTGCCGCACCGGTTCCAGGCCCGCGCCTGCGAACATGTCGTCCGCCCAGGCCAGCGCCAGGTCGCCGAGCAGGATCGCGGCGGCGGCGCCGAAGCGCTCCGGCTCGCCGAGCCAGCGCAGCGCCCGGTGCCGCGCGGCGAACTCGACGTGCACCGTCGGCTTGCCGCGGCGCATCGCGGAGGCGTCCATCAGGTCGTCGTGCACCAGCGCGCACGCCTGGATCAGCTCCAGCGCGCTCACCGCCCGCAGCACGGCGTGCGCCTGCTCGCCGCTGCCAGCGCCGCCCGCGCCCCGCCATGCCCACCAGGCGAAGGTGGGGCGCAGCCGTTTGCCGCCGCCGAGGACGAACGAGGCCAGCGACTCCACCGCGGACCCGAACGACGGCGCGGCCTCGGCCATCCCCGCGTGCCGTTCGGCGAGGTAGTCGGCGAGGGCGCGCTCGACGTGAGCGGCCAGGGCGTCATCGATCGGGCCGATGGAGTCGCCGGAGTTGTCGATCACCGGGGTTAACCGCGCTGCGTGCACCCCGCTATCGTCCGCTGTTAGACCCTCGTGCGCCGCGTCGGGGGGCGGCAATGTGACCTGGGCCTGCGGTTGCCCAGCGGTTGGGAGAGCTATCCCGGCAAGCGGACGCTTCGCTACCCTTTGGGTCATGAAGACCGTGGTGGAGCGGATCCGTACCGGCAGGCCCGTGTTCTCGGTCGAGTTCATGCCGCCCAGAGACGAGGCGGACGAGCAGCTGCTCTGGAACGCGATCCGCGAGCTGGAGTGCCTCGACCCGGCTTTCGTCTCGATCACCTACG
Organism: Actinokineospora iranica; assembly: GCF_900101685.1. Taxonomy (GTDB): domain Bacteria; phylum Actinomycetota; class Actinomycetes; order Mycobacteriales; family Pseudonocardiaceae; genus Actinokineospora; species Actinokineospora iranica. The sequence goes on along the minus strand of NZ_FMZZ01000002.1, from coordinate 312,940 downwards.
GCGCGGGCGGCTCCAGCCGCGACCGCACGATCCGCACCACCGGCCGCGTCGCCCGCGAGACGACGCTGGTGTCCATGGCGCACCTCACCGCCGTCGACCACTCCATCGCCGAGCTGCGCAACGTCATCGGCTGGTACGCGGCGCTGGGCGTGAAGAACATCCTGGCCCTGCGCGGCGACCCGCCCGGCGACCCCAACGGCGAGTGGGTGCCGCACCCGCAGGGCGTCAACTACGCCGACGAGCTGGTCCGCCTGGTGCGCGAGCTGGGCGACTTCTGCGTCGGGGTGGCCGCGTTCCCCTACGGCCACCCGCGTTCGCCCGACCTGGACTTCGACACCGACAACCTGATCCGCAAGCTCCGCGCGGGCGCGGACTTCGCCATCGCGCAGCTGTTCTTCGAGCCGGAGGACTTCCTGCGCCTGCGCGACCGGGTGGCCGCCCGGGGGCATGAGACGCACCTGCTGCCCGGTGTCATGCCGCTGACCACGCCGAAGATCCTGGCGAAGACGGTGGAGCTGTCCGGAGCCCAGGTGCCGCCGCGCATCGCCGCGCGGCTCGACCCGCTCGTCGACGACCCGGAGGCGTTCCGCGCCGAGGGCATCGACCTGGTCACCGAGATGAGCCAGCGCCTGCTGGCCGAGGGCGTCCCGGGCGTGCACTTCTACACGTTCAACCGGTCGAAGGCGACCAAAGAGGTCGTCGGCAGGCTCGGTCTGGTTCCCAGCCGCGCCTGATCCGTCCGGCGGGTGTGGCGCGCGCCGCACGGGCTTGTCTTTCGCCGAGTCCGCCCCTGAGTACCGGCGTTCATGCGGCTGCGCGCGGTGACGATGACGGCGGCGCTGCTGTGCGCCGTGCCCACGCCCACCGCTGGCGCGGAAAGCCCTTCCGACGAGCCCACCGGCCACACGGTCACCCTCATTACCGGTGACCGTGTGCTCGTGCCGGAGGGTGCTGAGCCCGCCGTTATGCCTTGGGTCGGGAGGACGTCGCCACCCCCCCACACCTCCATCGGCGCCCACGCCCCCGGCACCACCCCCATGCGCCTGTCCAGCGCCGCGTCCCCCGCGGGCCGTCGCGCGGACGTGTCCATCGGCCGTGCGACCCGCCAAGGCGAACTCACGGAGTACTTGACACGGAGAACGTTCTCTGGTCCCCGGTCCTGCTCCTGGCCGTCGCCCCCGGCGGTCCCCGCCTGAACGCCACCTTCGCCGCCGAGCCCCTGCGCCCGCGTCCCGGCCGCACTTACGGGCACGTGGTCAATGTCGGCATCTTCGGCCCCGCCCTCCCGCGCGGCGAGGCCCCCTGGGTAGCCCGCACCCGAGACCACCGCAACGTCAACATCGGCCTCTTCGGCGACGGCGGCGGAAACGCGGGCTTCTCTTCGGTGACGACAGCCACCACCGTCCTCCACCGCGACGGCGCGATGGTCGGCGAACGTCCCTTCGCAGGCAGCGGCCTGTTCAAGGTTCCCCCGGCCCCGCCGACTACCGCCTCACCACAGAAGCGACCCGAAACCCCCTGTTCGACGTCACCACCCACGTCAAGGCGGCCTGGGCCTTCCACGCCGACCCAGCCCAAGAACGCGTCCCGTTGTCGGTAGTCCGCTTCCACGCCCTCCTGGACGCCGAGAACGCGGTCTCCGTAGACCGCTACCTCTTAGGCGTGACCCTCGAACGCGAAGACGGCTTCCCTGGCGTAGCCCGGTCATTGACGGTCGAAGTCTCTTACGACGAGGGCACTACCTGGCAGCCGACAGAGCTGATCGGCGGCTCCATCGTCGCTCTTAACCCCCCGCCGGGCGCGGATTCCGTGTCACTGCCCGCCTCGGCGGAGGACCCGCGGGGCGGAACGGTCGAGCAGACGATCATCCGGGCGTACAAGCTCGGCAAGCGCTGACCGGTGCCGACCAGCGTCAGAAGTGGCTCGACTTCGGCGGCTCGGCCGCGGCGCGGAGGCTGCGTTTGTGGCTGTACAGCGCCAATGCCAGCACCAGGAGCGCGACCCCGATCGCGGACGCGCCGACGATGGTCACCCACTTCGTCCACGACACGCCGGACTGGTCGGAGTACTCGACCGTGGCGTTGAACTCGGTGACGGTGCCGGGCTTCGGTTTCCAGCTGACGGTGCCGTTGTCGTTGACGCCGTTGGTGCGCTTGACGGTGCCCGGCAGCGTCACCTTGATCTGCACGTCCGCGCGGTCCTTCGGCACTTCGCTCAGGTCGACCGACCCCGCCATCGTCACCAGGTTGCCCGCGCGGCGGAAGCTCACCCGGTACTGCTTGCCGACGGTGATGGCGTCGCTGAGCAAGGTCACCTCGGGGAAGGTCAGGCTCTGCAGCGAGATCGTCTGCCCGACGTAGCCGTCTGCGGTGTAGACCTGGGTGCGGACCTTGCCGCGCAGCTCGGGCGGGATGGTCAGGGCCGGGCCGCTGTCGTCCTGCTTGATGGCGACCGTGGCGACGACGAGCTGGCCGGAGACCGTGTCGTTGTCCGAAACCACGAGCGCGGCTTGCACCCGCACGCAGCCCGACAGGGTCAGCAGTGCGAGCGAACTCAGTGCGAGGAACGCCGCCCACCTGCGGAAACGGTGGATCGGCTTGCGGGTGGCCTGGTGCACCGGGCCATCCTGCCGGCTGCGTGCGGGTTTGCTCGCGTCCGGCGGCAATTCGCTTGCCGCGTCTGGGTGGAGGTTGGGTAGCGTGCTGTGTATGGCGTCCTCCCAGCACGGCGGCGTGCACAAGATCAGCGATTCCTACGTCGACGATCTCGCCGCGGCGGATCCGCTGCTCGCGACCTATCTCGGCGTGCCGGGGCATGATCGGCGGCTGCCCGACTACTCACCCGATGGAGTGGCCGAACGCGGGGTGCTCGCCGCCGACGCGCTGGCCGCCGTCGAGCGCGCCGAACCGGCGGACGTCTCGGAGGCCAACGCGAAGGCGGTGTTCGTCGAGCGCGTCGGCCTGCAGACCGAGCTGTACGACGCGGGCGTCTACCTCTCCCAGCTCAATGTGATCACCAGCCCCCCGCAGGACCTGCGGCAGGTGTTCGACCTGATGCCCACCGACACCCCCGACGACTGGGCGGCCATCGCCGCCCGCATGGCCGCCGTCCCGGACTGCCTCACCGGCTACCAGGAGTCGCTGCGCACCGCAGCCGCCCGCGGCGACGTCGCCGCCCTGCGGCAGGTCACCAAGGTCGCCGAGCAGTGCCGCACCTGGGCGGGCGTCGACGGCGGCTCGTCGTTCTTCACCACCCTCGCCGATTCCGCCACCGCCGACGGAGCCCTCCGCGCCGACCTCGACGCGGGCGCCCGCGCCGCCGCCGAGGCGTACGCGGACCTGGCGAGGTTCCTCACCGACGAACTGGCCGCCCAGGCGCCCGAGGAAGACGCGGTCGGCGAGGCCCGCTACCGGCTCTGGTCGCGGGAGTTCACCGGCGCCCGCCTGGACCTGCACGAGGCGTACGAGTGGGGCTGGGCCGAGTTCTCCCGCCTGGAAGCCGAGATGAAACAGGTCGCGAACCGCATCTCGCCCGGGGCCACCATCGCCGAGGCCGCGGCGGTGCTGGACAACGACCCGCGCTACCGCATCCAGGGCAAGAAGGCGCTTGAGGAGTGGATGCAGCGCCTGTCCGACCAGGCCCTCACCGACCTGCGCGGCGTCCACTTCGAGATCCCCGACCCCCTGATGCGCCTGGAATGCAAGATCGCCCCACCCGGCGGCGGCGTCGGCGCCTACTACACCGGCCCCACCGACGACTGGAGCAGGCCCGGCCGGATGTGGTGGTCCGTCCCCGCCGACCGCGAAGACTTCTCCACCTGGCGCGAGGTGAGCACGGTCTACCACGAGGGCGTCCCCGGCCATCACCTGCAGATCGCCACGGCGGTCCTGCAGGCCGCGAGCCTCAACAAGTTCCAACGCCTCCTGGCCTGGGTCCCCGCCTACGGCGAAGGCTGGGCCCTCTACGCCGAACGCCTCATGCGCGAGTTCGGCTACCTCTCCGATGACGGAAACCTCCTGGGTATGCTCGACGCCCACCTCTTCCGCGCCGCCCGCGTGATCATCGACATCGGGATGCACCTCAAGCTGGAAATCCCCCGGGGCCACGGCTTCCACGAAGGCGAACACTGGACCCCCGACCTCGGCCTGGAGTTCCTCCTCACCCGCACCATCACCGACCCAGCCCACGTCCACGACGAGATCGACCGCTACCTGGGCTGGCCAGGCCAGGCCCCCACCTACAAACTGGGCGAACGCCTGTGGCTCGCGGCCCGCGAAGACGTCCGACTCCGCCAGGGCGCCGCTTTCGACCTCAAAACCTTCCACCAGCAGGCCCTGGAAATGGGCGCCATGGGCCTGGACACCCTGCGGGAGCGCCTGGCGGCTTTCTGATTGCCGAAATCGGCAGTCGCGGTTTCTGGCGCGCTGCTACGACAGGGGAAGGTCGCGGCCCAAGACGCCGAACGGGCGGGGATCACCGGCGAAGCGGTAATCGCGCAGGACGTCGGTGAAACCGAGTCGCCGGTAAAGGCGCCACGCGCGGGACGGGCCTTCCGGCGTCGACAGCAGGACCCGCGTGTTGTCCGCGCCCGCGAGCAACCGCCGCACCAGTTCTTCGCCGATGCCCTGGCCCTGGGTGTCGGGGCGGACGTGGAGTTCGGTCAGCTCGAAGTAGTCCGCCATCCACGAGTCGGCCACCGCGGGGCCGCTGTGCTCGGTCACCCCGCGCCGCACCTGCTCGTGCCACCACTGGCCGGGGGCGCCCTGGTAGCCGTAGGCGACGCCCGCCATCCGGTCTTCCTCGTCGAAGGCGATCACGCAGCGCCAGCCGGTGCGCAGCATGTGGGCGAGCCACATGGGGGCGCGCTGCTCCGCGGTGCCCTTGGGGTAGCGCATCGCGGTGACGTAGAGGGACAGGGCTTCGCGCAGCCGGATCCGCAACTCGTCGGCCGTCGGCTCGGCGAAGCGGGCGACCTGGGGTGAGGGAGCGGCGGTCACGAGGAGGGATCATCCTCCTCGCCGGACACATCCGCAGCCACGCCCCCGGTCAGCGTCACCAGATCGGCGTAGGTCGTGGGGAACACCGACTTCGGGTGCCCGGCCGCGGCCCAGACCACCTCGTAGTGGCGCAGGTGCCGGTCGACCAGGGTGCGCAGCGGCGCGGGATGGCCGACGGGGCCGACGCCGCCGATGGCGTGGCCGGTGTGCCTGCGCACGAACGCCGGGTCGGCGCGGCGCACCTCGTCCGCGCCGACGAGTTCGGCCAGCCGCCGGGTGTCGGCGCGGTGCGCGCCGGAGGTGAGCGCGAGCAGGGGGTGGTCGTCGGCGCCGTGGCGGGCGGCGAAGACCAGGCTGTTGGCGATCGCGCCCACCGCGACGCCGAGCGCCTCGGCGGCCAGGGCGGCGGTGCGCACGTTGTCGTCGAGGATGCGGATGCCGTCGGCGGACGCGTGCAGCCCGGCCGCGCGCAGAGCGGCCGCCGTGTAGGCCACGGCGGGGTGTTCGAGTGTGCTCACCAGGCCACCTCACAAGGCCGGTGGCCTCGGGTGCCTACGCACTGTGTTGATCGTTCGCTCGCTAGCTCGCTCACCGCTTTATCCCACCACTGCCCGCGAATTGTCCACAGGCCACCCCCTATCCCGCTTGAACCCCTGCTCACCACGGGTTACGCTGACAGAAGTCGAACACTAGTTCGACAATGCCCGGTGGTGGGGCGGGGGAAGCGCCTCACCACCGGGCGCCGCCGGCTTCCCCACGGCGCGTGCGTCACCTGTGACGTCCCGATCGCGAGGAGGCCCCGATGACCAGCACCCTGGACTTCCCCGTCACCCCCGCCCCACCGGCGTCCGCCGTGTCCCTGCTCAACCAGGCCGAGCAGGGGCTCGCCGCCGCAGCCCGCGAGGCCGACCCGGCCCAGCGGTTCGCCGAGTCCTACCTGTGCGCGTTGCGGGCCGCCGCGGCGCTGCTGGCCCTGCGCGGCCGTCCGCACCGCGGGCGCGCGAAGCCCACGAGCGTGTGGACGCTGATGTCCACGGTGGCGCCCGAGATGCGCGAGTGGGCGGCGTTCTTCGCCTCCTGCTCGGCGACGCGCGCCGCCGTGCAGGCGGGCATCACCAACCGGGTGGGCCCGCGCGCCGCCGACGATCTGTGCAGGCAGACCGGGCAGTTCGTCGATCTGGTCCACCGCGCCGTCCACGGCGCCAGGCGATGACGGCCCTGATCGATCCCGACCGACTGCTCGACGTGCTGGAAACCGAGGGGATGCTGCTTGCCGAGTCCGCGGAGAACGCCGACCACGGTCGTCCGGTCCCCGGCTGCCCCGGGTTGACGCTGGGGGAGACGGTGCGCCATGTGGGCAGCGTCTACCGGATGGTCGTGTCCTGGATTCGGGACGGAGATCGCCCGACCAGGTGGCAGCGTCAACCGGTCGGCGGTGAGTCCGTGGAGGACTACCTGCGCGACGGTCTCCGCTCGCTGCTCGGCGAGCTGGCGGCGCACGGTCCCGACGAGCCGTGCGCCACCTGGCATCCGCTGGAGCAGCGCTACGGCTTCTGGCGCCGCCGCATGGCCCACGAGAGCACGGTGCACCGGGTCGACGTCCAAGCCGCGGTGGCCGGGTTCATCGTCCCCGTGCCCGAGGACGTCGCGGTCGACGGCGTGGACGAGGTGCTGACCGCGTGGTTCACCCACCGGCTCGCCACCCTGGGTGTCTCGGGGACCCGTGACGCGACGGTGGCCGTGCGCACCGCGGGCCGCGCCTGGCTCGCGGAGGCGACCACGGAGCGCACCTCCGCCGAGCAGGTGTCCGAGGCCGCCGCGGCCGACGCCGTGGTCGGCGGGCAGCCGCAGGAGCTGTACCTGTGGCTGTGGGGGCGCAGAGCGGTGTTCGACGCGGCCGTCACCCGTTCGGGCGATCTGGACGCGCTGGCCCAACTCTGGGCGCTGTTGCGCCTGGCGACCCGGTGAGCCGACGGCGCACCCGGCCCGTCCGTCCCGTGTGGACGGTCCGGGTCGGGTGCGCGGTGGTGGGTTCGCGCACGCGCGGGAAGGTGGAGAGGCTGACCGCGGGCAAACAGGACTACGGTGTCTGGTATGCCCACCCGGCTGGCGAGCCTCGTGATCGACGCAAGCGACCCGGCGACCTCCGCCCAGTTCTGGTACATCATGCTGGGCGGCACGGCCACGCCGGAAAGAGACGGCAGCCACCGCCTCGTGGCCCCTGACGTGGGCGGATGCGGTATCGACCTGGTGTTCGTCCCCGCCGTCGGACGCAAGACGGGCAAGAACCGCATCCACATCGATCTCGCCACGGAGAGCCCGCACGAGTACCAGGTGCTCACCTCCCTGGCGGTTGACGTCGGCGCCCGCGAGGTCAACGTCGGTCAAGGCCCCGGCGTTCCCTGGACGGTTTTCCGCGACCCCGAGGGCAACGAGTTCTGCATCCTCGAACCCGGCGACCTCTACAACCACACCGGCCCGCTGGCCGCGCTGGTGGTCGACTCCGCCGACCCGCCCGCCATGGCCGAGTTCTGGACCGCGGCCACCGGTTGGCCCCGCCTGCACGCCGACGAGAACGCCGCCGCCCTCCGCTCGACGGAGACCAGCGGCCCCTGGATCGAGTTCTTGCGCGTCCCCGAGCCCAAACGCGGCGTGAACCGTCTCCGCTTCGACATCGCCCCCGACCCGGACGACGCCGACAGCCCCGTCACCCGCCTCCTGGACCTCGGCGCGGCCCGGCCGCACTCCTTCCCGGCGACCGGTTCTGGCACGGTCCTGCTGGACCCCGAGGGAAACGAGTTCCGCGTTCTTCCCGCCCGCGTCCGCACCTGACCGTCTCCCACAGGCGCCCGTTCAGCGATTCGTCCGACTTCGACGGCCGGACGACAGGCGTCTCCGGGGCTGCCCCGCCCCGCCCACGTGCGCCTTGGCGTGGGGGGTGTCTTGGAGGGTGCTCAGGAAGGTGGCGGGGAGTGCGGGCGGGCTAGCTGGTGAGGCGCGGAGTCGTTGGGTGGCGGGATTCCTGTTCATGCAGGCGCTCACGGCCGACACAGCAGGCTGGTGGTTGTTGGGTTGGTCGAGAGGCGAAACCGGGCACCTGACTGGCGGGTGGGAGCGTCCGGCGGGGACGCGGTCGACGGAATCGGATTGCGGGTGCGGGAAGCCTGGGTGTGCCGCTTGTCCGCTCCGGCATCGCCTAACGGGAGGTGTTAGCGCTGGTCATCCCCGGCAGTGTTAGTCGGTGACCGCTTGCGTTTCCCCGGGTGTTGGTCGCTGACCGGCTGGATTTCCTCGGTGCCCGGGAAAAGGTGCGGTGGACGCCTTCGCGGCGCTGGCTGGGTGTATTAGCGTCCGGCCATGCCCACCCGCATGGTCAGCGTCGTGATCGATGCCCTCGACCCGCCTGCCCTGGCCCGATTTTGGGCCGATCTCCTCGGCTGGCGGGTCAGCTTCGCCGATGCGGAGGAGGTCGACGTCGCGGCGCCCGCCGAGGATGGGTGGGCCATGGACTTGGTGTTCGTGCCGGTGCCGGAGCCCAAGACAGTCAAGAACCGACTGCACCTGGATTTATCCAGCACCTCGCCCGCTGATCAGGATGCCCTGGTGAACCGCGCCCGCACCCTCGGCGCGACCCCCGTCGACATCGGCCAGGGCGATGTCCCGTGGACGGTGCTGGCCGACCCGGAGGGCAACGAGTTCTGTGTCCTCGAACCCAGGCCGGAGTACGCGGACACCGGTTCCATCGCCGCCATCGTCGTCGCCGCCCACGACCCCGCCGCCCTGGCGACGTTCTGGGCCGCCGCCACCGACTGGCTCATCGTCCGCGACGACCTGTCCCTCGCGTCGCTGCGGTCCATGGACGGCCACGGCCCCTGGCTGGAGTTCCTCCGCCTGGACGACGAGAAGACCGTCAAGAATCGCGTTTACCTCGACATCGCCACCCACCTGGGCGAGGACCAGGCCGCCGAGGTCGCCCGCCTGCGCGCGCTCGGCGCCGTCCCCCGGGACATCGGCCAAGGCGACGTCCCGTGGGTAGTCCTCGCCGACCCGGAGGGCAACGAGTTCTGCGTCCTCACCTCCCGCTGACACACCGAACCAGCCGGTCGAGTCGCTTGGCTCGCCAAGGCGACCCCCAGCCTTCCCTTCCCGCGCGGGCGACTTCACGGCCGTACGGCCCAGCGAGGCCAGGTACGGCAGCCTTCGCCGACCAGTGTCCATAGTGGAGTGATCAGGCTCGTAGTCGTAGTCCTTTCGGTGTGGCACGGAATCCGGCGTCGCGAAGAACCTCGGCGAGGGTCGAGGTCAGGGCTACCTCGCCATCGGCCTTCTGCACGGACAAGCCGCCCAGCCTGCCGTCACGCACGGCTCGCGAAAGTGCCTCGGCGGCCGACCGGAGCACCTTGTCGTCGTCGGTGAACGACAACAGGGTCCGCCCACCCCGCTCGACGTACAGCGCGGGCACGCCGTCGACCAGGACCGCCAGAGCGCCCGCCTTCCGCCCGGGGCGGTGCTTTCCCACGCCCACGGGCTCCGGCCAGTCCAGCGCCGCGCCGTACGGTTGGGCCGGGTCGGCAGCGGCGAGCACCACAGCCTCCGATAAGTCCACAGTAGACATATCGGCACCGTCCGAACGGGACAGCGCCCGCATCCGGTCGACGGCTCCCCGTGCGGCGAACTGGGACGCGCCGAGCCCTTCGACCACATACCCTCGGATGATCTGCCCGGACTCCTCCATGGCCCGCAGCACCTTGTAGATCCCGCTGAACCCGCCGGCCACCCGCTCGGTGTCCAGCGCGTCCCGGGTCAGGACCCCGTGCCGCTCCAGGAAAGCCTCCGCTCGGGCGTGTGCCCGCCGGGTCGGGTCCTCCTCGCGCGGCACGACCAGCGACCACCGCCCGCCCACGGTCGGCGGCCCGGTGCGGCTCGGCATGGCGGGTCTGGCCGTCCGCAGCCGGGCGTAGCGACCGCGTGGCGCCGTCCGCCGGGGCTTGTGCGCGGCCCCCTTCCCGGACACCAGGGCCCGCAGCGGCGCGATCGTGTCGTTGGTGACCAGCCCGCCCCACACCAGATCCCACAGCGCCGCGATCACATCCGGGTCGCTGGGCGCCTCGGCCCCGCCGTCGAGCAGCACCGCGCCCGCTCGGTCGGCCACCTGCCGGAAGAACAGCGCCCCACCGTCCAAAGCGGACAGCACGGCGCCGTGCGGCGGTGTGTCCGGCACGGCTTCCTCGACATCGGGCAGCAGCAGATCCGCCACGTCCGACGGCGCCAGCGCGACCCACCCGTCACCGCCCGCCAGCGCCCCGGTGCCGCACCAGGTCACCTCGCCCGCCGCGGTCAGCTCGTCGAGCAGCGCGGGCGAGTATCCCGGCAACCGCGACGGCAGCACCAACGACTCCAGCGCGCTCGCGGGCAGCGGCGCACCCGCCAGCTGCTCCACCACCGACAGCACGTCGTCGGCCGTCGGCGCTGTCCGCATCCGCCGCCCGATCCCGTGCCAGGTCGGGAGAAAACGCCCCAGCGCGGCGGGCTCGACCGGCTCGACCTCGGCCCGCAGCCGCGCCAGCGAGGTCCGCCGCAGCCGCCGCAGCACTTCGGCGTCGCAGTACTCGGTGTGCGTGCCGCCCGGCCGCAACTCGCCGCGCACCAGCCTGCCAGTGCCTGCCAGCCGTTCGAGCACGCCCGTCACCACCGACACGCCCAACCCGAACCGCTCCGCCGCCTCGACCGCGGGGAACGGCCCATGGGTGCGGGCGTACCGCGCCAAGAGGTCGCCCACTGGGTCAGCTACCGGCTCGGTAAACGCCTCGGGCACCCCTACGGGCAGCGCCGTGCCCAGTGCGTCGCGCACTCGCCCCGCGTCTTCGATCGCGATGTACCGCTCGTCGCCCGCAATCCGCACCCGCAGCGCCCGCCGCGCGGACTCCAACTCCGCCAGCCACTCCGGCCGGACTCCACGCGCCGCGGCTTCCTCGACGGACAGGTCGCCCAGGAAGCGCAACAGGTCGGCGGCGTCCTCGGCGTGCCGGGCGTGCCGCTGCGGATCAAGCCGTTGCAGCGACCGCTCCACCTCGTCGAGCACGTCGGTGTCGAGCAACTCGCGGATCGCTTCCGACCCCAGCAGTTCGGCCAGCAGCGCGCTGTCCAGCGACAGCGCCGCCGCCCGCCGCTCAGCGAGCGGAACGTCCACCCCGTAAAGGAACATCCCGACGTAGCCGAACAGCAGGCTCCGCGCGAACGGCGACGCTGACGGCGTCTCCACCTCGACCATCCGCACCCGCCGCGCCCGCACGTCCGACATCAGCTCACGCAGCCCCGCCACGTCGTAGACGTCCTGCAGGCACTCCCGCATCGCTTCCAGCACAACCGGGAACCGCTCGTACTTCGCCGCCACCGACAGCAGTTGCGCCGACCGCTGTCGCTGCTGCCACAGCGGAGTCCGCCGCCGGGGATCGCGTCGGGGCAGCAGCAGCGACCGCGCCGCGCACTCGCGGAAGCGGGACGCGAACAGCGCCGACCCGCCCACCTCCGCGACGATGACCTGCTCCACCTCGTCCGGATCGAGCAGCACGTCCTCGACTCCGGCCACGACTTCCTGCCCCGCGTCGTCGACCGCGTCCGGCAGTCGGACCACGATCCCGTCGTCGGAGTGCGCGATCTGCGCGTCGACCCCGCGCCGCTCCCGCAGCCGGGCCCCGATCGCCAGCGCCCACGGCGCGTTCACCTGCGCGCCGAAAGGCGAGTGCACCACCAGCCGCCAGTCGCCCAACTCGTCGCGGAACCGCTCCACCACGATCGTGCGGTCGTCGGGCACGTGCCGGGTCGCTTCGCGCTGCTCGGCCAGGTAGGCCAGCAGATTGTCGCTCGCCCACTGGTCCAACCCGGCCCGCGCCGTCCGCTCGCCCGCGGCCACGGCGTCCGCGCTGGACAGTTCGCGCAGGAATCTGCCCAGTGCCCGGCCGAGTTCGAGCGGGCGCCCCGGCGCGTCGCCCTTCCAGAACGGCATCCGCGCGGGCTGGCCCGGCGCGGGCGTGACGATCACCCGGTCGTGGGTGATGTCCTGCACGCGCCAGGACGACGTGCCGAGCAGGAACGTGTCGCCCACCCGCGACTCGTAGACCATTTCCTCGTCCAACTCGCCGACCCGTGACCCCGACCCGCGTTCGTCGGGTGGTGTCATCACGGTGAACAGTCCTCGGTCGGGAATCGTGCCGCCCGACGTGACCGCCAGCCGCTGCGCTCCCGGCCGACCGCGGAGTTCGCCACTTACCCGATCCCAGGTAATCCGCGGCCGCAGTTCGCCGAACTCCTCGCTCGGATACCGCCCGGCGAGCATGTCCAGCACCGAGTGCAGCGCGGAGTCCGGCAGCGACGCGTACGGGGCCGCCCGCCGCACCACCGTCGCCAACTCCTCGACCGTCCACGGTTCCAACGCCACCATCGCGACGATGTGCTGGGCCAACACGTCCAGCGGGTTGCGCGGATACCGCACCGCCTCGATCGCGCCCTGGGCCATCCGCTCGGCGACCACCGCGCAGGAGACGAGGTCGCCGCGGAACTTCGGGAACATCACCCCGCGTGAGACCGCGCCGACCTGGTGCCCGGCCCGGCCGACGCGCTGCAGCCCGGCGGCCACCGTCGGCGGGGCCTCGATCTGCACCACCAGGTCGACCGCGCCCATGTCGATGCCCAATTCCAACGAGGAAGTGGCCACCACGCACGGCAGCCGACCGGACTTCAGGTCTTCCTCGACCAGTGTTCGCTGCTCGCGCGACATGGACCCGTGGTGCGCCCGCGCCACCACCGGCTCAGCCCCGGCGGCCAGCCCGGACTGCCCGATCGCCTCGGCGGGAAAGCGCGCCAGGACCTGCGCTTCCTCGCTCGCCAACTCGTTGAGCCGCGAGGTCATCCGCTCGGCCAGCCGCCGCGAGTTGGCGAACACGATCGTGGACCGGTGCTCGCGCACCAGGTCCAGCACGCGCCGCTCCACCATCGGCCAGATCGACGGACGCAGCGGCGCCTCCGGCGAATCCGGGTCGATCGGCTCGGCCGGGGCCTCGGTCAGGCTCGCCATGTCCTCGACCGGGACCTCGACGCGCACCTCCACCGTCTTGCCGATCTTCGGCTGCACCAGGGTCACCGGTCGCCCGCCGCCGAGGAACGCGCTCACCTCCGCCACCGGCCGCACGGTCGCGGAGAGCCCGATACGTTGCGCAGGCCGCTCCAGCACCGCGTCCAACCGCTCCAGCGACAGCGCCAAGTGCGACCCGCGCTTCACCGCCGCCACCGCGTGCACTTCGTCCACGATCACCGTCTCGACACCGCGCAGCGACTCGCGGGCCGCCGAAGTCAGCAGCAGGAACAACGACTCCGGGGTGGTGACCAGGACGTCCGGCGGTGTCCGGGCGAACGAGCGCCGCTCGTCGGCCGGGGTGTCGCCGGTGCGCATGCCCACCGTGATGCTCGGCTCGGGCAGGTCGAGCCGGTGGGCGGCTTGCCGGATGCCTGCCAGCGGGGCCCGCAGGTTGCGCTGGACGTCCACCGCGAGCGCCTTGAGCGGTGAGACATACAGCACACGGCAGCGCCGCTTCGGATCGGCTGGCACGCCCTCTTTGGCCAGACGGTCAAGCGCCCAGAGGAACGCCGCGAGCGTCTTGCCCGAGCCGGTCGGCGCGACCACGAGGGCGTGCTCGCCCGCCGCCGCGGCCCGCCACGCGCCTGCCTGGGCGCTGGTGGGCTCGGCGAACGCCCCGGCGAACCATTGCCTGGTAGCCGGGGTGAACAGGTCGAGCACGTCGGTGGACATGCAGCCATGGTGACCCACTCCACCGACATTCGCCGGAAGTTGTCCACAGGCCAAAGTTATCCACAGGCGGCGGCGGTTTGGGTGGACGAGTGGCGTCCGTGTCCGTTTGACTACGAAAGGTTGCCGATGACGAGTGAGGGGAGGCGGCCGGATGAGTCTGTGGGAGTTCATCGCGCAGCGCTGGGATCGGCTGTTGCCCGAAGCGGCCCTGCACGCGAGCGCGGTGATCCAGTGCACGGCCATCGCCGCGGTGGCGGGTGTGGCGCTGGGGGTCGCGGTCTATCGGAGCCCGACCGGGTCGGCCTTGGCGACGGCGCTGACCAGCGCCATCCTGACCGTCCCGTCGTTCGCTCTGCTGGGCTTGCTGATTCCCGTGCTCGGGCTGGGCGTGCCGCCGACTGTGGTCGCGCTGGTGCTCTACGCGCTGCTTCCGATCGTGCGCAACACGATCGTCGGCCTCGCCGGGGTCGACCCCGCGATCACCGACGCGGCGCGGGGAATCGGGATGAACCGGCTGCGCGTGCTGACCAGAGTGGAGCTTCGGCTGGCCTGGCCCGCGATCCTGGCGGGCATCCGGGTCAGCACGCAGCTGCTGATGGGCATCGCGGCCATCGCGGCGTACGCGAAGGGACCGGGCCTGGGCACGGAGATCTTCTCCGGCTTGGCGCGCGCGGGCAGCGCCAACGCGACCAACCAGGCGCTCGCGGGGACGATCGGCATCGTGGTGCTCGCGCTCGTCGTCGACGGCCTCTATGTCCTCGTCGCCCGACTCACCGTCTCAAGGGGAATCCGTGACTGAGCACACTGGAGTCGAGATCCGGCTCGACCACGTCACCAAGCGCTACCCGGGCCAGGAAGCCCCGGCGGTGGACGACGTCAGCATGACCCTTCCGGCCGGTCGGATCACGGTCTTCGTCGGACCGTCCGGGTGCGGCAAGACGACGACCATGAAGATGATCAACCGGTTGATCGAGCCGACTTCCGGGACCATCACCATGGGCGGCGAGGACGTGCTCTCGATGGACCCGGACAAGCTGCGCAGGCGCATCGGATACGCGATCCAGCAAGCCGGTTTGTTCCCGCACCTGACCGTCGCGCAGAACATCGGCGTCGTGCCCGGCCTGCTCGGCTGGGACAAGAGCCGCGTCGCTGACCGCGTCCGGGAGATGCTGGACCTCGTCGGACTCGACGACGACTTCGCTGGCCGCTTTCCGCGCAGTCTTTCCGGCGGGCAGCAGCAGCGGGTCGGGGTGGCGCGCGCCCTCGCAGCCGACCCGCCGGTGCTGCTGATGGACGAGCCCTTCGGCGCGGTCGACCCGATCACCCGGGGCAACCTCCAGGACGAGTTGCTCAACCTGCAGTCCGAACTGGGCAAGACGATCGTGTTCGTCACCCACGATTTCGACGAGGCCGTCAAACTCGGCGACCGGATCGCCGTGCTCGGGCCGCGCTCGCGGGTGTTGCAGTACGACACACCCGAGGCGATCCTGGCCAATCCCGCGGACGACACCGTGGCGGGCTTCGTCGGCGCGGGCGCCTCGCTCAAGCAGCTCACCCTGTTGCGGGTGCGCGATGTCGAGGTCGATCGGGACAGCGCGGTCACCGCGAGCGCGGTCGATTCGGTCGCCGACCTTCGCACTCGGATGACGGGTCGGGGCGCCCAGTGGGCGTTGGTGCTCGACCGGCGCAACCGGCCGTCGCGGTGGGTGCACGCGCGCGATCTCGCCGCGGCCACGTCTCTTGCCGCTGTCGGCAAACCGGTAGGCGACTCGGTGTCCCTGAAGAGCACTTTGCAGGACGCGTTGGAGGCGATCCTGACCGAGGGCGGAAACGCGGTGGTCACCGGTTCGCGCGGCGAATACCTCGGCACGATCGGCCTGGAGACCGTCACCGCGGTGATCGCTCGGTTGCGGGACGAGCACGCGGAGGTCGAGTCGTGACCGCCGCGGTGCGGGCCAAGGCGAGCCGGGCGGACCGGCTGCGCCTGGTCGGGCAACCGGTCGCCGTGCTGCTGCTCGTCGGCGGCGTGCTGCTGTGGGCGGCCACCCGCGATCTCGACTCCATCGAGAAGGTCAACCTGGCGCCACCGAAGATCGTCCGCGACACCTGGGACCACCTGGTGATCTCGGTCGTGGTGACCGCGCTCGTGGTCGTGGTGGCCGTGCCGCTCGGCATCGCGGTCACGCGGCGGTGGGCGCGGTGGGCGGCGCCGATCGTGCTCGGCGTGGCCACGGTCGGGCAAGCCGCACCCTCGGTGGGCGTTCTGGTGTTGTTCTTCCTGTGGACGGAGTGGGAAGGACTGTGGGCGGCGGTGCTGCCGATCGCGCTGTACTCGCTGCTTCCCGTGCTGCGCAACACCGTCGTCGGTATCCGCGGTGTCGATCCGGCCCTCGTCGAGGCGGGCCGGGGCATCGGGATGTCGGCGGGAGCGGTGCTGCGGCGGATCGAGTTGCCGCTCGCCGTGCCGCTCATCCTGGCGGGCCTGCGGACATCGCTGGTGCTCGCGGTCGGGACCGCCACGCTGGCCGCGTTCGTCAACGGCGGCGGGCTCGGCCTGCTGATCGACACCGGCTACAAGCTCAACCGGTCCACCGTCCTGATCACCGGCGCGGTCCTCGCGGTGGGCCTGGCCCTGCTGGTCGACTGGCTCGGCGCGCTCGCCGAACGCAGCCTCGGACCGAAGGGGCTGCGATGAACGGCCTGCGAACCCGGCTCGCCGCCCTGGCCGCGGTGTGCGGTCTGCTCGCGGGGTGCGGGCTGGACAGCAACATCACGCTGCCGCTGAACGTCCTGCCCGGATCGCTCCCGGCTCCGCCCGACCTGGCCGGTGTGCGGATCGTGGTGGGCTCCAAGGACTTCACCGAGCAGATCGTCTTGGGGCACATCACCGAGTTCGCCCTCGCGGCGGCGGGGGCGGACGTGGTCGACCTGACCAACATCCAGGGCTCCAACAGCGCCCGCCAAGCGCTGCTCACCGGCGACATCGACGTGCAGTGGGAGTACACCGGCACGGCCTGGGTCAGCTACCTCGGCCAGACCGAGCCGATTCCCGACGAGCGCCTGCAATTCGAGGCCGTCCGCGAACTCGACCGCGCCAACGGCCTGGAGTGGCTTGATTTCGCCCCGCTGAACAACACCTATGCGTTCGGGATGCGCCGGGAAGTCGCCGAGCGACTGGGCATCACCACGATCTCGCAGCTTGCCGAAGCCGTCACCCGGGACCCGGCCCTGGGAGTGTTCTGTGTGGAGACCGAGTTCGTCAGCCGTGACGACGGTTTCCCGGGAGTGCAGCAGGCGTACGGGTTCCGGGCCGCGCCTGCCAACATGAAGATCTTCGGCGCGGGAGCGATCTACCAGGCGCTGGCGAACGGGGCGTGCACCTTCGGTGAGATCACGTCCACGGACGGTCGCACGCTCGCGCTCGACCTCACCGTGCTGGTGGACGACCGCAAGTTTTTCCCGCAGTACAACGCGGCTCCGGTAGTGCGCACCGATTTCCTCGCCGCGCACCCCGGTGTGCGCGACGTGCTCGCGCCGCTCGCCGAGCGGTTAGACAACGGCACCATGCAGCGGCTGAGCGCCCAAGTGGACGTTTACGGCGCCGACCCGGTCGAGGTCGCGCGGGACTGGCTTGTCCGGGAGGGATTCATCCGGCTGCCCTGAGCTGCGGCGAGCGCGGCGCCCGCGAAATCGGCACGGCGGGGTGACCTCGGCCATGCGCGGATCTGGGAGACCGGGCCCACCGCGCGTGCCGCTCATGGGAACATCTGCCACAGCAACCTGGGGGTTAAGCGCGATCCGGGTCGGGGATGAGGGGAGAGCAGTGAACGTCCTGTCGGTCGATCTCGGCACGTCCAACACGGTCGCCGTGCTGTCCGCGCACGGCCGCCCGCCTCGGGTGGTGGACGTCGACGGATCGTCGATGATGCCGTCCGCGGTGTTCGCGGGCGAGGACGGCAACCTGGTCGTCGGCCGCGACGCCGAGCGGCGCGCCCGCCTGGACCCCGCCCGGTTCGAGCCGAACCCCAAGCGCCGCGTCGACGAGGGCACCCTGCTGCTCGGCGACACCGTCGTCCCGGTCACCGACGCCCTCGCGGGCGTGCTGCGCCGCGTCGCCGACGAGACCTCGCGCCAGCTCGGCAACAAGAAGCCGGACGAGGTGCGCCTCACCCACCCCGCCCAGTGGGGTCCGGTCCGCCGCAACGTGCTGCTCTCGGCCGCCCGGCAGGCGGGCATGGGCTCGAACCTGGTGCTCGTGCCCGAGCCGGTCGCCGCCGCGGCGCACTTCGCGTCCTTCCCCGGGCAGACCCTGGCCTCCGGCCAGGCGCTCGCCGTCTACGACCTCGGCGCGGGCACCTTCGACGTCGCGATCGTCGGGGCCACCCAGAAGGGCTTCGTGGTCCTGGCCGAGGCGGGCCTGCCCGACCTCGGCGGCCTCGACGTCGACCAGGCGCTGCTCGAGCACGTCGGCCGCCAGATCTCGCACCGCGACCCGGCGGGCTGGCAGCGGCTGCTGCGCCCGGAGTCCACCGGCGACCGCCGCGCCCAGCGCGCGCTCCGCGAGGACGTGAAGGCGTCCAAGGAAGCCCTCTCCCGGCACCCGCAGACCGAGGTCCCCCTGCCGGAGCCGTTCGACGACGTGTTGGTCACCCGGGTCGAGCTGGAGGCGCTGATCCGCCCCGGGATGCTGCGCAGCGTCGAGCTGCTGGCCGCGACGATCCGCTCCACCGGCATGACCCCGGATCGCCTGGTCGGCATCTACCTGGTCGGTGGTTCGAGCCGGATTCCGCTGGTGGCGACGCTGATCGCGGAACAGCTGCGGGTCGTGCCGACCAGCCTGGACCAGCCCGAGACCGCGGTCGCCCTCGGCGCGCACCACGTGCCGCAAGAGGGCATCACGATGCGCACGGGCGACATGAGCAGCACCATCGACGCCGTCCAGCGCACCCGCGCCATGGTCCCGCCGCGCACCGGCGGCTTCGCCCCGCAGGGCCCGCAGTCCGGCGCGCTCCCCGCCCAGCAGGGTCCCCCCGGCCCGCCGTCCGGCGCGATCCCGGTGCAGCAGCAGTATCCCGCGAGCGGCCCCCAGCGGCCGATGCCGGGCCAGCCGTCCCGAACGGCCCCGGTGCCCGCCGGTCCGCCCTCGGGGCCCACGCCCGCGCAGCAGCGCCCGCCGCGGTTCGCGAACCAGGGTCCCGCCGCCGCCCAGCCCCGGTCCAACTCGAACAAGTCCTGGTACATCGCCACCGCCGTGGTCGCCGTGCTGGTGATCGGCATCGTCAGCGTCATCATCGCCACCTCGGGCAACTCCGCAGTCGCGGCCGACTGCGAGGGACAGAGCCCCGACCAGCAGGGCATGACGCAGTGCATGCGCGACATCGCGGGCGTGGTGGCCCAAGAGGGCAAGTGCAAGTCTGGGGCTAGCGTCGGGAGCGGCCAGATGCCCACTCTGCCCGGCATCCAGGCCTCCACCTGCACGAGCAAGGACAACTGGACGGTCATCTACTACCAGGTCGGCGGGGCCGACCAGGTGCCGCAGTTCATGGAAGCGCTGACCTCCACCGTCAAGGAGCAGGAAAAGGCCACCTGGACCGGGGGAAGCCTGAGCGGTGAGTACCGGCTGATCGACATCGGCGGTATCGGCTTGCTCGCCTTCAGCGTCGACGACCGTCCGCTCATCGGCTTCATGGTCAAGTTCGACGGTTCCAACACGGGCACGGACGAGGCCAAAAGTTACTTCGAGGACTACGTGAAGCCGAAGGCGACCTCCTGAGGACCCGCGCCAACCCACCCGTCGGCGCGCGGCCCCGCGCGTGACCGCCAGCAGCGGATAGGAAGATAAGGCGATGCGCGTCCTGTCGGTCGATCTCGGCACGTCCAACACCGTCGCGGTCCTGTCCGCCCACGGGCGACCGCCCCGGGTCATCGAGGTCGACGGGTCCGCCACGATGCCCTCCGCGGTGTTCGCGGGCGAGGACGGCAAGCTTGTCGTCGGCCGGGACGCCGAGCGGCGGGCGCGGCTGGACCCGTCGCGGTTCGAGCCGAACCCGAAGCGGCGGGTCGACGACGGCACGCTGCTGCTCGGTGACGCGGTCGTCCCGGTCACCGAGGCGTTCGCCGCGGTCTTGCGCCGGGTGGTCGAAGAGACCTCCCGCCAACTCAGCGGCTCTATGCCTGACGAGATCCGTCTTACCCATCCCGCCCAGTGGGGTCCTGTTCGCCGGAATGTCCTGCTATCCGCCGCTCGGCTAGCGGGCATGGGCTCGAACCTGGTGCTCGTGCCCGAGCCGGTCGCCGCCGCGGCGCACTTCGCCTCCCTCGGCCACCCGCTCGGGCCCGGCCAGGCGCTCGCCGTCTACGACCTGGGCGCGGGCACCTTCGACGTGGCGATTGTCGCGGCCACCCAAGCGGGGTTCGCCGTGCTCGCCGAAGACGGCCTGCACGACCTCGGCGGCATGGACGTCGACCAGACGCTGCTCGAGCACGTCGGCCGCTCGGTCTCGCACCGCGACCCGGGAGGCTGGCAGCGGCTGCTGCGC
The DNA here is from genome assembly GCF_900101685.1 of Actinokineospora iranica. GTDB lineage: Bacteria > Actinomycetota > Actinomycetes > Mycobacteriales > Pseudonocardiaceae > Actinokineospora > Actinokineospora iranica. The sequence goes on along the minus strand of NZ_FMZZ01000002.1, from coordinate 292,598 downwards.
CCGGACTCCACCGGCGACCGGCGGGCCCGCCGCGCGCTGCAGGAGGATGTGAAGGCCGCCAAGGAGGCGCTGTCGCGGCACCCGCAGACCGAGGTGCCGATGCCGGAGCCGTTCGACGACGTGCTGGTCACCCGCGCCGAGCTGGAGGCGCTGATCCGGCCCAGTATGCTGCGCAGCGTCGAGCTGCTCGCGAGCACCATCCGGGCGACCGGCACGACCCCGGACCGTCTGGTCGGCATTTACCTGGTCGGTGGTTCGAGCCGGATTCCGCTGGTGGCGACGTTGATCGCCGAGCAGTTGCGGGTCGTGCCGATCAGTCTGGACCAGCCAGAGACCGCGGTCGCCCTCGGCGCGCACCAGGTGACCCAGGAGGGCATCAGCCTGCGCACGGCCAACGTCCCCTCGTCCACCGGGGGCATCCCCAGCCAGGCCCCGTCTACCGGCGGTTTCCCCAGCCAGCCACCGCCCACCGGCGGTTTCCCCAGCCAGGCTCCGCTGCCCACCGGCGGTTTTCCCACCCCGCCGCCGGGTTTTCCGCCGTATCAGCAGCCCCGGCAGCAGCAACCGGCGCCGCAGGCCAACTTCCCGACCCCGCCGCGCCCGGAGCAGGCGGCCAAGCCCGGACGATCGAAGGTGCCGCTCGTGGTCGCCGCGATCGTGGTCGTGGCCTTGGCAGCGGTCGGCGGGTTCTTCCTGATCAAACCGGGCGACGACCTGCCGACGGCCGCCGAGTGCCGGACCGAGGGCGCCAAGGACGGCCAGGGTTTCACCCCGTGCCTGCGCCAGCTCGCGGGCGATGTCGCGGATGGCGGCCAGTGCGCGCCCGGCGACGGCCCGGCCGACGTCACCTGCTCGCTGCCGGAGTCGTACCGCGTCGACTACGCCCAGGTCGGCTCGCAGGACGAGGCCCGGGGGATCCTCGAAGCGGAGCTGGGCGCGAAGACCGACGGCGACCACGTCCTCGCCGACTGGCGGGGCAACGGCCTCGACGGTTCTTACCGGGCAGGCGTTAGCGGCGACAGCGGTGTGTTGGTCTTCACGGTCAAGGACCGGCCGCTGGTCGGCTGGCTCTCGCGGACGCGCGACGGGGTCAGCCCCGACGCGCTGGCCGACTTCTTCGCCGCCAACGTCCAGCCGGGGACCTGAGCAGGCCGGGGACCTGAGTCAGCGCTTCCGGTTCCGCAGCGCCCGCAGGCCGACCACGATCGCGGCGACGCAGGCCCCGATCACGCCGATGGTCAGCCAGAGGTCTTCCGCGGGGGTGGGCGGGTCGATCGCGAGCAGCAGCACACCATGATTCTGCCTGTCCGTAGACTCGGCGTCGATGCGCATCACCGCTTTCCGAGCCATGCTCGCCGAGGAGTTCGGCGTCTCCCGCGCCGACACCATCGCCCGTGACCACGTCTTCGCCGCTCTGGGCGGACGCACCGTCGATCAAGCGCTGGAGGCGGGACTGCCCACGAAAGAGATCTGGCAGGCCGTCTGCGATGCCTTCGAGATCCCGGCCGAGCGCCGCTGACCGCCTCCCGAACCACCGGCGGGTCAGTATCCCAGATCGAACAGATGTTCGCTATTGTTCATCCACAATGGCACCGTTCATCCACAGACCGGCGGCGCCTGCTGAGAATCGTCGGCCCTTGCCCGTAGCGTCGGCCCCGTGAGCACGAAACAGACTCGAGTCAACCGAGGTGGATCGAAGATGGCACCAGCACCCGACAGGGACAAGGCGCTCGAACTCGCCCTGGCCCAGATCGACAAGAACTTCGGCAAAGGCTCGGTGATGCGCCTCGGCGACGAGGGTCGAGCCCCCATCGCCGTCATCCCGACCGGTGCGATCGCCCTCGACGTCGCGCTCGGCATCGGTGGCCTGCCGCGCGGGCGAGTGGTCGAGATCTACGGCCCAGAGTCCTCCGGTAAGACGACCGTCGCCCTGCACGCCGTGGCCAACGCGCAGCGCGCGGGTGGGATCGCCGCGTTCATCGACGCCGAGCACGCGCTCGACCCCGACTACGCCAAGAACCTCGGGGTCGACACCGACGCCCTGCTGGTCTCCCAGCCGGACACCGGCGAGCAGGCGCTGGAGATCGCGGACATGCTGGTCCGCTCCGGCGCGCTCGACATCCTGGTCATCGACTCGGTCGCGGCGCTCGTGCCGCGCGCGGAGATCGAGGGCGAGATGGGCGACAGCCACGTCGGCCTCCAGGCCCGGCTGATGAGCCAGGCGCTGCGCAAGATGACCGGCGCGATGAGCAACTCCGGCACCACCGCGATCTTCATCAACCAGCTCCGCGAGAAGATCGGCGTGATGTTCGGCAGCCCGGAGACGACGACCGGCGGCAAGGCGCTGAAGTTCTACGCCTCGGTCCGCCTCGACGTCCGGCGCATCGAGACCCTCAAGGACGGCGGCGAGCCGGTCGGCAACCGCACCCGGGTCAAGGTGGTGAAGAACAAGGTCGCGCCGCCGTTCAAGCAGGCCGAGTTCGACATCCTCTACGGCAAGGGCATCAGCCGCGAGGGCTCGCTGATCGACATGGGCGTCGAGCAGGGCATCCTGCGCAAGTCCGGAGCCTGGTACACCTACGAGGGCGACCAGCTGGGCCAGGGCAAGGAGAACGCCCGCAAGTTCCTGCTGGAGAACCCGGACGTCGCCAACGAGATCGAGAAGCGCATCAAGGACAAGCTCGGCATCGGAGCCAAGCTCGACGCCGACGAGACCGCTCCGGCGCCCGTCGAGTTCTAATGTCCGATCGCAGGTACGCACGCAGGACCCGGGGGTCGGGCGACGATGCCGACTCGTCCCCCGGGGAATCGTCCGCGGCCCGCGCCGTCGATCCCGACGACCCGGCGGCCAAGGCCCGCGACATCTGCTACCGGCTGCTCGCCGCCCGCGACCGGACCCGGTTGGAGTTGGAGCAGGCGCTGCGCCGCAAGGAGATCCCCGACGACGTCGCCCAGTCGGTCCTCGCCAAGTTCGATAAGGCGGGGTTGATCAACGACGAGGCGTTCGCCGAGACCTGGGTCAGGTCCCGGCACACGCACCGCGGCCTCGGCCGCCGCGCTCTCGCCATGGAGTTGCGCCGCAAGGGCGTGGACGACGCCATCGTGGCCGAGGCCGTCTCGGCGGTCGACAGCGACGCCGAGGCCGACCGCGCCGCCCAACTGGTCCGCGGCAAGCTCGGCGGCCTGCGCGGCGTGGACGACCAGGTGAAGATCCGCCGCCTGGTCGCCATGCTCGCCCGCCGCGGCTACCCCGAGGGCCTGGCCTTCCGCGTCGTCCGCACCGAACTGGCCGCGGCGGGAGCCGACACCGCCACTCTGGACGCCTTCCCCGACTGACCCGACCGCCCTGCCCGACCCACACGCGGGAGCGAGCAGCGATGCCGGGACGGTGGGCAGGCCACGAGTGTCCGGGCGGGGCCGCGAGGGTGGGGGAGGCTGGAACCCGGGGTGTGCGCAGGGCCCCGGGGGAGCGGGGCGGGCCGAGCGCGGACCTGGGACGGGCAGGTGGCCCACCTGCCTTCCAGGAGCGGCTTGCGGACGCTTGGCGCCGATGCCCTCGTCCAGCGGCAGGATCTCCGGGTCGATGGAGATGACCACGCCCAGCGCCTGCCGCACCCGCATACCGCGGAGTTAGGTGCGCGGCGGCAGGGGCAGGCAGTCGCCTCGCGGCGGGCTTGCCGGGTGCGCGCACTGCGCGGCCTCGCCGGACGGCATTCGCGCCATCGGCAGGTGTGCCGACGGTCCAGTTCGTGCCATGAGCCGCGTCGGCTCGGGGGGGACGGCGAGGGGCGTCCAACGGGTGCGCGTTACGTGCTCTGGGTGGAGCGCGTCCGCGCTGAGGTCGCAGGGCGGTTGGCGACCGTCCAGGGCAGCCACTCGAACCGGCCGGGGCTGCACTTGATCGGTACCGGGGTGGCGGGCGGCGCGCGTTCCTGGGGCACAAGTTCCGAACTGAAGTGCCGTCTTTTTCGCCGTCGCGTCACCCGCCATAGCGCGCTCCGCTGTCGATCTCAGTGGCCAGTGTCACAGTAGATCGAAAATCGCCGTAATCGTTGTGGTTCAAGGGTTTCCACCAGGTCCGATGAGGGTGGACGTGGATCTTGTGTGGGTGAGATCACATGTCTCGATGCCGATCTGTAGTGGGTCGATCACCCGGTGACGCACCGCTTGTGGTACTTGTCACATCTGCCGTTGCAAGGCACAGTCGGCGACGAGCGGCGTCCGGTCCTTCACGAAGGCGTACGGACACGGCGCGGCGAACGGACCGGTGTAACGGAGGTGCGAGATGTCGAGTACGGAGATCAGCGAGCTGCAGCGGACCATCGGCCAGCTGCGGCACTGCGTCGGTGCCCTGCGCGCGCGGTATGGCGACATTCCGGCGGTGCGCAGGCTCGACAACGACATCGAGCGGATCGACATCGACGCGGGGGACTTCTCGCCCACCTCGACCGCGCCGGTGCCGCGCGGGTCGCGGGAATCCGAGGTCGTGGTCGTTCCGGACACCCCGTACGACCCGGCCCTCTGGCAGGGCGCCGACGACGAGGGAGTCGGCGGCTACCAGCGTTAGCAGGCTCACCCACTTCTCAACGACGAGGACACGATGACGTCAGGTGTTGGCGCCCCCGACCGGGCCAAGATCGCCGCGCGCACCCTGCGGACCGACCGGTGGTGGCTCCCGCCCCTGCTCACCAACCTCGGGTTACTGGCCTTCGTGGTCTACGCGACCATCCGGTCGTTCATGGGGAAGTGGTACTGGGCCGCCGAGTACGGCTACCTGACACCGTTCTACTCACCGTGTCTTAGCGACTCCTGCCTGCCGGGATCCAGCCACTTCGGCACTCCGCTGCCGGAGCTGCCGGGCTGGATCCCGCTGGGCTTCATCGCCCTGCCGTTCCTGCTGGGCTTCCGCCTGACCTGCTACTACTACCGCAAGGCCTACTACCGCTCGGTCTGGCAGTCGCCGCCCGCGTGCGCGGTGGCCGAGCCGCACGGCGGCTACTCGGGGGAGACCCGGCTGCCGCTGGTCGTGCAGAACGCGCACCGCTACTTCTTCTACGTCGCGCTGGTCGTCTCGGTGGTCAACACCTACGACGCGGTCGTGGCCTTCACCCACGGACTCGGCCTGGGAAATTTCATCCTGCTCGGCAACGTGATCCTGCTCTGGGCCTACACCCTGTCCTGCCACTCGTGCAGGCACATCGCGGGCGGGCGGCTCAAGCACTTCTCCAAGCACCCCGTGCGCTACCGCGCCTGGACGCTGATCTCCAAGCTCAACGTCCGCCACATGCAGCTTGCCTGGACGACGCTGGGCACCCTGGTCCTCACTGACCTGTACGTGATGCTCGTCGCCAGTGACGCCATTTCCGACCTGCGGTTCTTCTAGACCGCCATCCCCCGACAGCGAGAGGAAGAAATGACCGAGGTCGAGCGCCACTCCTACGACGTGGTGGTCATCGGAGCGGGCGGCGCCGGGCTGCGCGCGGTGATCGAGGCGCGCCAGCGCGGGCTGCGGGTCGCCGTGGTGTGCAAGTCGCTGTTCGGCAAGGCGCACACCGTGATGGCCGAGGGCGGGTGCGCCGCGTCGATGGGCAACGCCAACGCCAACGACAACTGGCAGGTCCACTTCCGCGACACCATGCGCGGCGGGAAGTTCCTCAACAACTGGCGCATGGCCGAGTTGCACGCCAAGGAGGCCCCGGACCGGGTCTGGGAGCTGGAGACCTACGGCGCGCTGTTCGACCGCACCGCGGACGGCCGGATCAGCCAGCGCAACTTCGGCGGCCACACCTACCCGCGCCTCGCGCACGTCGGCGACCGCACCGGCCTGGAACTGATCCGCACCATGCAGCAGAAGATCGTCTCGCTGCAGCAGGAGGACTTCGCGGAGACCGGCGACTACGAGGCGCGGATCAAGGTCTTCGCCGAGTGCACGGTCACTGAGCTGATCAAGGACGGCGACCGGATCGCGGGCGCGTTCGGGTACTGGCGCGAGTCGGGCCGGTTCGTGCTGTTCGAGACACCGGCCGTCGTCCTGGCGACCGGGGGCATCGGCAAGTCGTTCAAGGTGACCTCGAACTCCTGGGAGTACACCGGCGACGGACACGCGCTGGCACTGCGCGCGGGCGCGACGCTGATCAACATGGAGTTCGTCCAGTTCCACCCGACCGGCATGGTCTGGCCGCCCAGCGTCAAGGGAATCCTGGTCACCGAGGGCGTGCGCGGCGACGGCGGGGTGCTCAAGAACTCCGACGGCAAGCGGTTCATGTTCGAGTACATCCCCGAGGTGTTCAAGGGCCAGTACGCGGACGGCGAGCAGGAGGCCGACCGCTGGTACGCCGACCAGGAGAGCAACCGCCGCACGCCCGACCTGCTGCCCCGCGACGAGGTGGCGCGGGCGATCAACTCCGAGGTGAAGGCGGGCCGGGGGTCGCCGCACGGCGGGGTGTTCCTCGACATCGCGAGCAGGCTGCCCGCCGAGGAGATCCGCAGGCGGCTGCCGTCGATGTACCACCAGTTCAAGGAACTGGCCGACGTCGACATCACGGCCGAGCCGATGGAGGTCGGCCCGACCTGCCACTACGTCATGGGCGGCATCGAGGTCGACCCGGACACCGCGCAGTCGGTCGTGCCCGGGTTGTTCGCCGCGGGCGAGTGCTCGGGCGGGATGCACGGGTCCAACCGGCTTGGCGGCAACTCCCTGTCCGACCTGCTCGTCTTCGGCAGGCGGGCAGGACTGGGCGCGGCGTCCTATGTGGAGTCACTGTCCAGCAGGCCGACGGTCGACCAGTCCGCTGTGGACGCCGCGGCGAAGATGGCGCTGGCGCCGTTCGACCCGGCTGTCGACGGCGTCGAAGAGAACCCGTACACGCTGCAGAACGAGTTGCAGCAAACCATGAACGACCTGGTCGGCATCATCCGCAAGGCCGACGAGGTCGAGCGGGCGCTGGCGACCCTCGCCGAGATCAAGGCGCGCATTCCCAACGTCACCGTCGAAGGCCACCGCCAGTTCAACCCGGGCTGGCACCTGGCGATCGACCTGCGCAATATGGTGCTGGTCAGCGAATGCGTCGCCAGGGCAGCGCTGACCAGGACCGAGAGCCGCGGCGGCCATACCCGCGACGACTACCCGCAGATGGATTCGCAGTGGCGTAACACGTTGCTGGTTTGTTCGGCTAACGGCGACCAGGTAGTGCCGGACGTCCGGATCGAGCGCAAGGAGCAGGAGCCGATGCGCCAGGACCTGATGGAGTTGTTCGAGCTTCCCGAGTTGGCGAAGTACTACACCGACGGCGAACTTGCCGCACACCCGGGAAGGACGGCCTGAGGTGGCCTACAAGGCGAAGTTCAAGGTCTGGCGCGGCGACGCGGAAGCCGGGGAACTGCACGACTTCCTGGTCGAGGTGAACGAGGGCGAGGTCGTCCTCGACATCATCCACCGCCTCCAGGCCACCGAGGCGCCCGATCTGGCGGTCCGCTGGAACTGCAAGGCGGGCAAATGCGGGTCGTGCTCCGCGGAGATCAACGGTAAACCGAAGTTGCTGTGCATGACCCGGATGTCGACGTTTACCGAGGATGAGGTAGTCACCGTCACGCCGATGCGCACCTTCCCGGTAATCCGCGATCTGGTGACCGACGTGTCGTTCAACTACACCAAGGCCAGGGAGATCCCGTCGTTCACCCCGCCTCCCGGCCTCGCCCCCGGCGAGTACCGGATGCGGCAGGTCGACGTGGAGCGCTCGCAGGAGTTCCGCAAGTGCATCGAGTGCTTCCTGTGCCAGAACACCTGCCATGTGGTGCGCGACCACGAGGACAACAAGGAAGCCTTCGCGGGCCCGCGCTACCTGATGCGGGTCGCGGAGTTGGAGATGCACCCGCTGGACGTGGCCGACCGGGTGGCCGCGGCCCAGGACGAGCACGGCCTGGGCTACTGCAACATCACCAAGTGCTGCACCGAGGTGTGCCCGGAGCACATCCAGATCACCGACAACGCGCTCATCCCGATGAAGGAACGCGTCGCCGACCGCAAATACGACCCGATCGTGTGGTTGGGCTCGAAGCTGTTCAAGCGCTCGAAAACCTGACCAGAAGACCACGGTGGCCGGTCCTCGCGAGGACCGGCCACCGTGAGTCTGAGCGGAAAGGCGTCAGCCGCCGCCGGTCCCCGGGGTGGTGACGTCGTTGGCGGGCAGGGTCGCGGTCTCGCCGTCGACCACCACGGCCTTCTTGCCCTGGCTCAGCCTGCGCTCGACGTAGATCGCCAGCCTGCTCAGCGCGTAGTTGACCAAAATGAAGATGACCGCGACGAGCAGATAGACCTGGATCGGGTTCTTCAGGTTCTGGATGATGATTCCGGCGGTCCGCACGGTTTCGTCGTAGCTGATGATGAAGCCCAGCGAGGTGTCCTTGAGGACCACGACCAACTGGCTGATGAGCGCGGGCAGCATGGCCCGGAACGCCTGCGGCAGCAGCACCAGCGACAGCACCTGCGAGCGCCGCATGCCCAGCGACTCCGCAGCCTCCCGCTGCCCCTTGGGCAGCGAGTTCACGCCGGCGCGGACGATCTCGGCGATGACGACCGAGTTGTACGCGGTGAGGCCGATGACCAGGAACCACAGGGTCGGCAGGTCGACGCCCAACTCGGGAAGCACCCGGGCGGCGAAGAAGATCATGATGACCACGGGGATGCCGCGGAACAGCTCGATGAACCCGACCAGGAGCCACCGGTAGGACTTCCCGGCGGCGATCCGGGCGACCGCCAGCAGCGTGCCGATGATCAGGGAGAACACCACCGCGAGCGCGGCGGCGGTCAGCGTGTTCACCAGCGCGTCGCCGAGCAGCGTCCAGACCTGCTGGAACCTCCGGTGGCCTGGGTCGAACAGCGGCGCCCACTTGTCGCCTGCGAACTGGTCCTGTTTTTCCAAGCGCAGGCCCACGAGAACGAGCACGGCGAGGAAGAGGACCCCGGCGAACAGGCTGCTGATCAGCACCCGGCGCTTGCTGCGCGGTCCGGGGGCGTCATAGAGGACGGACGTGGTCATCGGGCCACCTCACTGGTTCGGTGGCTTCGCTCGCTGGCGCGCTGTGTCATGGATTCGCTCGCAGGCTCGCTCATCATCGGGCGATCGCCACCTTCCGCTCCAGCCAGCCGAGCAGCACCCCGGCGGGAATCGTGATCAGCAGGTAGCCGAGCACCACGCCGATCAGCACCGGCAGCGCGGCCTCCCCGCGGGCGGAGGTGAGCGTGTCACCGACGGCGAAGAGGTCCCCGCCCACGCCGAAGGCGCCGACGATAGCCGAGTTTTTGATCATCGCGATGAGCACGCTGCCCAGCGGCGGCACGACCGTGCGCAGCGCCTGCGGCAGCACCACGGTGGACAGCGACTGGCCGAAGGTGAGTCCGACCGCGCGGGCCGCCTCGGCCTGGCCCGGGGGCACCGAGTTGATGCCGCTGCGGATCGCCTCGCACACGAACGCGGAGGTGTAGAGCACCAGGCCGGTGATCCCGAACCAGAAGTACGCCCCGTTGACGCCGATCTCAGGCAACCCGAAGGCGCAGAAGAACAGCACCACTGTCAGCGGGCAGTTGCGGAACACGTTCACCCAGGAGGTGCCGACCCAGCGCAGTGGCGGGACCGGTGACACCCGGAATCCCGCGATGACCGTGCCCAGGATGAGCGAGCCGATCACGGCGAGCGCGCAGATCCGGAGCGTTTGCAGGAATCCGTCGCGATAGAGCGAGAAGTTGTCGAAGATGACGTCCACGTGGTCTCCGAGCCCGGTTAGAGCGTGGGGCGCCTGCCGACTCGGCAAGCGCCCCAGCCTTGATCACTCGATCAGCTGCAGGCGGCCAGAGTGGGCAGCGCCGGGGCGTCCGGCGCGACCTTGCCCGCGGTGTCCTTCCACGCCTTGGCGTAGCTGCCGTCGGCGGCGGCGTCCTTGAGCGTCTGGTTGATGAACTCGCAGAACTTGACGTCGCCCTTCTTCACGCCGATGCCGTAGGGCTCCTTGGTGAAGGGCTTGTTGACCAGCTTGAACGCGCTGTTGGAGTCCGCGATCAGGCCGAGCAGGATCACGTTGTCGGTGGTGACGGCCTGCACCTGGCCGGTGCGCAGCGCGTCGGCGCACTTGGAGTACACGTCGAACAGGACCAGGTTGGCCGGGTCGACATACTGCTTGATCTTCTCGGCGGGGGTGGAGCCGGTGACCGAGCAGACCTTGGCGTTGGCCGCCTTGAGCGCTTCCGGGCCGGTGATGGCCGAGTCGTCGCTCTTGACCATCAGGTCTTGGCCTGCCTCGTAGTACGGCCCCGCGAAGGAGATGCGCTCTTTGCGCTTGTCGTTGATCGTGTATGTCGCCACCACGAAGTCGACTTTGCCCTGCTCGATGACCTCTTCGCGGACCTTCGAGGGGGTTTCCTCCCACTTGATCTTGTCAGCGGGGATGCCCAGCTTCGCCGCGATGAGCTTCGCGATCTCGACGTCGAAGCCGGTGTAGGTGCCGTCGAGCTCCTTGAGGCCGAACAGCGGTTGGTCGACCTTGGTGCCGATCGTGACCGTGCCCGCGTCCTTGAGCTTGGCCATCGTCGTGCCTGCCTCGAAGTTCGCCTGGGTGTTGACCGGCGGATTGGCTGTGCCCGCGTCGTTCGACTCACCGCACGCGGCCATCGAAAGGGCGAGAGCGGCGGTCACGGCGCCGACCATAAGGCCCCGGAGTCGCATGTGTGCTCCTTCATGTCGTCGGCTGCGGTTCAGCCGATCGGATGTTTCTCAGTGCGTCAGGATCTTGCCAAGGAAGTCCTTCGCCCGCCCGGACTTGGGCGCGGTGAAGAACTCGTCCGGGGCGCTGTCCTCGACTATCTCGCCGTCGGACATGAAGATGACGCGGTTGGCTGCCTTGCGGGCGAAGCCCATCTCGTGGGTGACGACCAGCATGGTCATGCCCTCGCTGGCGAGGGTGGTCATGACGTCGAGGACCTCTTGGACCATCTCGGGGTCCAGCGCGGAGGTGGGCTCGTCGAACAGCATCACCTTGGGCCGCATCGCCAGCGCGCGGGCGATCGCGGCGCGCTGCTGCTGGCCGCCGGAGAGCTGCGCCGGGTACTTCTGCGCCTGGTTGGCGATGCCGACGCGCTCCAGCAGCTCCATCGCGGTCTTGCGCGCCTCCGCCACCGGCTGCTTGCGCACCTTCACCGGGGCCAGCAGCACGTTTTCCGCGATCGTCTTGTGCGCGAAAAGATTGAACGACTGGAAAACCATGCCGACCTCGGCGCGCAGCCGGGCCAGTTCCTTGCCCTCGGCGGGCAGCGGCTTCCCGTCGATCTCGATGACGCCGGAGTCGATCGGCTCCAGGCGGTTGATCGCCCGGCACAGCGTGGACTTGCCCGACCCCGACGGGCCGAGAACGACGACGACCTGCCCCTTCGGGACCTGGAGGTTGACATCCTTGAGGACGTGCAGCTGGCCGAAGTGCTTGTCCACCGCCTCCATTCGGATCATCAGCGGAGCGGTGTCAGAGGCGGTCATCTAATCCTCCACGAGCGCTTGCGTCACAGGTTGGCGGCGATTCGGCTGGCACGCGATGGCGGAAACCTACTCCGGCTCACGCCGATGTCCATGCCGCTTGAGCAACACTTAGGGTCTCAACTCTGTCACACAGGCGCAGGTGAAGCGGAGGGACACGCGTGCGAGTGCTGCTCGTGGAGGACGACGACCGGGTCGCGGACGCGCTGACCCCGGCCCTGGTGCGCCGCGGTCTGACCGTCAAGCGGCTCGCCGGTGGGGCGGGCGTGCTCGACCTGGTGTCCGAGGTCGACGTGGTGCTGCTCGACCTCGGGTTGCCCGACGTGGACGGGATCGTCCTGTGTCGACAGATCCGGGCGGCCAGCGACGTCGCGGTCATCGTGGTCTCGGCGCGCGGGGAGGTGGACGACCGCATCCTGGGCCTGCGCGCGGGTGCGGACGACTACCTGGTGAAGCCGTACGACGTGGACGAGCTGGTGGCGCGCGTGCACGCGGTGCGCCGCCGCCGCGCCGACCGCGGCGGGCCGACCGGGGTGGCCGAGCTCGGCGGCGTGCGGGTCGACTTCGACCGGCACGAGGTCACTGTGGACGGTGCGCCGGTAGCGCTGTCGCGCAAGGAGTTCCAGGTTTTCGCGATGATCGTCGACGCGCGGGGGGCGGTGTGCGGGCGGGAGCAGATCCTCGCCGAGGTCTGGGGACGCGCTGGCGCGGCGGAGAACCGGTCGCTCGATGTCCACGTGGCCACGCTGCGGACCAAGCTCGGCAGGCCCGCGCTCATCGAGACCGTCCGCGGGGTCGGCTACCGCTTGTCTGGGCAACCAGGCAGACTCGGCTGAGGGGCGGCACCGGGGGAGAGGCGTCATGCGGTCACGGCTGTTGGGGATGGTCTGGTTCCTTGTCGCGTTGCTCGTGTTCGGTCTCGGCGTCCCGCTGGCGCTGTCGGTGGCGGGCGCGGAGCAGCAGCGGCTGTTCCTCGACCGGCTCACCGACACGACCCGGTTCGCCTCCCTGGCGCAGCGCCCGCTGATCGATGGGCTGCCTGAGTCGTTGCGCGAGGAGTTGCGGGCCTATTCGAGCCTCTATGGCGTGGACGTGCTGGTGGTCGACAAGGAGCGCGTCCCGGCGGTGGGCTCGGGACGCGCGGGGGAGCCCGCGACGATCGACCTGAACCGCGAGGATGTCAGCGACCGGGTGCAGGCCGCCCTCGCCGGGCGGCGTCCCGAGCCGGGGCCGCTGCTGCTGCCCTGGAACGACCGCCCGCTCGTGCTGGCGGGCCCGGTGCTGGTCGACGGCGAGGTGCGGGGCGCGGTGGTGACCGTGTCGCCCACCGACCGCAGCCGCACCCGCATCCTGTGGTGGTGGCTGATCATCGGCGCGGGCGGGGTGCTGGCGTTCGCGCTGGCGCTGCTGCTCGCCGTGCCGGTGGTCCAGTGGATTCTGCGCCCGGTGCGCAGGCTGGACGAGGCCACCGGCGCGCTGGTCGCCGCCGTCGTCAGCGGCCGCGACGTCGAGCCGGTCGGCGAGGAACGCGGGCCGCCGGAGCTGCGCAAGCTCGGCCGCTCGTTCGACCGGATGGCCGCCAGCGTCGGCGACACCCTCGCCGCGCAGCGCGCCTTCGTCGCCGACGCGTCCCACCAGCTGCGCAACCCGCTCACCGCGCTCAAGCTGCGCCTGGTCAACCTGGAAGGCCACGTCGACAGCGAGGCCGAGGTCCACCGGGTCGCCGCCGCCGCCGAGGCCGACCGGCTCAACCGCATCCTCGACGAGCTGCTGTCCATGGCCCGCGCGGAGAACGCGGGCGGCGATTTGGTCCCCGTCGACGTGGACGACGTGGTCGCCGAACGCGTCACCGATTGGCGAGTCGTGGCTGACTCGCGGGAGATAGCGCTAAGCACCACCGGTAGCGCGGGTGAGACCAAGGCACTCGTGCCCGCGCGCGGCTTGGACGGCATCCTCGACGCGCTGCTGGACAACGCGCTCAAGTTCACCGGCCGGGGAAGCGCCGTCGAGGTCTCGGTGTCGGTCGCCGACGAGCGGGTGCGGCTCTCGGTCCGCGACCACGGGCCGGGGCTGCGCGCGGACGAGCTGGAGCGGGCCACCGACCGGTTCTGGCGCAGTTCCACGCACCAGAACGTGCCCGGCTCCGGGCTGGGGTTGGCCATCGTGAGCCGGATCGTGGCGCGCGCCGAGGGCGACCTACGGCTGGACCTGCCCGATGGCGGCGGCCTGCGCGTCACGGTAGAGCTGCCCGCGGCCTCTTAGATCTTGTGGTCTCGGTAGTAGCGGGCCGCGCCCGCGTGCAACGGGACTGGGTGCGTCTCGATCGCGGAATGAACGTCTATCGATAGCGCTGCCGGATTGGTCTTGGCCAACTCGGGCCGGGCGTCGAAAAGGCCCTGGACAAGCGCGTAAGCCAGATCGTCGGACATCTTGTCGGTGACGAGCAGGAAGTTCGACACGACCAGCGTGTTCACCGGGCCGCCGGGAAGGCGGTAAGTGGACGCGGGGATCGACGCGGAGTTGTAGACCGGGTAGCGGCCGCGCAGCGGGGGCAGGTCGTCGGTCAGGTCGAGCAGCCGGATCGGGAGCACGTCGGCCAGGTCGGTGATCCCCTTGGTCGGCAGGCCGCCGGACCAGAAGAACGCGTCGATCTTGTCGAGCTTGAACGCCTCGATCGACGCGGTGAGCCCCAGGTTCTCCAGGGTCAGCGTGCCCGGCTCCGACAGCCCGCTGATGGCGAGCACGCGCTTGGCGATGAACGCGACCCCCGACTCCGGCGAGCCGATGCCCACCCGCATCCCGCGCAGATCGGCCAGGTTCCGGATCGGGCCGTCCCGGCGGACCACGACGTGCAGGTAGTCGTCGTAGATGCGGGCCAGCGCGCGGGGCTGGCGGTCCCGATTCGTCGGCTGCGCGGCCACATCGGCCGCGCTGAAGGCGATGTCCGCCTCGCCCGCGAGCAGCTTGTTGACGTTGTCCGGCGAGCCGCTGGTCTCCAGGACCTCCGGCCGGTCTATGGCCAACTGCTCCTGCCACTTCGTGGCCAGCGACTGAGACAGGTTGTTGTAGACGCCCGAGGTGAAACCAGCGGCGACGCGCAGCCGCACCCCCTCGAACTGGCTGTCGCAGCTCGTCAGCAGCCCGCTCACGGCAAGCAGCGCGAGCAGCGCTCCGCGGAGCCGGTCGAACCGTCGGGTGCGCGCCATTCGCTGATGGTGCCAGACCAGCGGGGACCGATTCAGGGGAAAACGATCGTTGGATGGTCACCGATGGGTATCGGGACTCCTCGCCGTGCGCGAGCGGGCCCGGCGTACCCTCGGTAACCGAGATGAGCGCGCGCACCTACCAAGTCCGCACCTACGGGTGCCAGATGAACGTCCACGACTCCGAGCGGCTGTCCGGCCTGCTGGAGGACGCGGGCTACGTCGCCGCGCCCGCGGGCGAGCAGGCCGACGTCGTCGTGTTCAACACCTGCGCCGTGCGGGAGAACGCGGACAACAAGCTCTACGGCAACCTGGGCCACCTCGCGCCGGCCAAGACCGCCAACCCGGACATGCAGATCGCCGTCGGCGGCTGCCTGGCGCAGAAGGACCGCGGCGAGATCGTCAAGCGGGCGCCCTGGGTCGACGTCGTCTTCGGCACGCACAACATCGGCTCGCTGCCCGCGCTGCTCGACCGCGCCCGGCACAACCGGCGCGCCGAGGTGGAGATCCTGGAGTCGCTGGAGGTCTTCCCCTCCACGCTGCCCGCGCGGCGCGACTCGGCGCACTCGGGCTGGGTGTCCATCTCGGTGGGCTGCAACAACACCTGCACGTTCTGCATCGTCCCCGCGCTGCGCGGCAAGGAGAAGGACCGCCGCCCCGGCGACGTGCTCGCCGAGGTCGCCGCGCTGGCCGCCGAGGGCGTGCTGGAGGTGACCCTGCTCGGGCAGAACGTCAACTCCTACGGCGTCGAGTTCGGCGACCGCTACGCCTTCGGCAAGCTGCTGCGCGCCTGCGGCGACATCGAGGGCCTGGAGCGGGTCCGCTTCACCTCCCCGCACCCCAAGGACTTCACCGACGACGTCATCGCCGCCATGGCCGAGACGCCCAACGTGTGCCACCAGCTGCACATGCCGCTGCAGTCGGGGTCCGACCGGCTGCTCAAGGAGATGCGCCGCTCCTACCGGTCGGCGCGGTACCTGTCGATCATCGACAGCGTGCGGGCCGCCATGCCCGACGCGGCGATCACCACCGACATCATCGTCGGCTTCCCCGGCGAGACCGAGGACGACTTCCAGGCCACCCTCGACGTCGTGCGGCAGGCCCGCTTCACCGGCGCGTTCACCTTCCAGTACTCCAAGCGCCCGGGCACCCCGGCGGCGTCCATGGCCGGGCAACTGCCCAAGGAGATCGTCCAGGAGCGCTACGACCGGCTCGTGGAGTTGCAGAACGGCATCGCCTGGGAGCTGAACAAGGAGCAGGTCGGCCGCGCCGTCGAGGTCGTCGTGGCCACCGGCGAGGGCCGCAAGGACGCCGACACCCACCGGATGAGCGGCCGCGCCCGCGACAACCGGCTCGTCCACTTCGCCCCCGGCGACAACGACATCCGCCCCGGCGATGTGGTGGAAACGGTCGTCACCTACGCCGCCCCGCACCACCTGGTCGCCGACGGCCCCGTGCTGTCGCATCGCCGCACCCGCGCGGGCGACCACTTCGCAGCGGGCATCCGCCCCAAAACCCCCGGCGTCGGCCTCGGCCTGCCCGCCTTCGGCGCCCCACCGCCGCTGCCCGCCCCAACCGGAGGATGTGCGGTCGGATGAGCGACCCAGACGACCCCAACCTCGCCATCCTCCGCGACGAGATCGACGCCGTCGAACGCGCCTCCTCCCGCAAGGTCGAACTGGGCGGACGCGCGGTGGTCCTGTCGATCGCGGTGTTCGTCCTGATCGTGGGCTACCTGCTGCCCTGGATGGGCAGCGCGGCAGGCTGGCAGGTCCTGCTCGGCGCCGGAGACGCCGCCGGAAAGGCGGGCGCGGTCCCCCGCCTGTTCGCCGCCACCGCCCTGCTGTTCGGCATCGCGGCCTCCACCCTCACCCTCCTCACCCGCCGCTGGGCCCTGGCCTGGGCCTCCGCCCTGGGCGGCTGGTTCGCCACTGTCGACGGCCTGTTGGCCATCTGGTCCCGGCAGTCCTCGGCAGGCCTGACCTCCCCTGGCCCCGGCATCGGAATGGTCGTGTCCGAGGTCGCGATGGTCGTCTTGGCGGTCCTCTGGTTCCGCACCGCCTGGTCCCGCACCTGACATCCGGTTTGGTTCGGCGCTTGAGCAACGGCTTGGTCCACACTTGACCCCCGGTGCGGTTCGGCGCCTGAGCCCGGCTTGGTTCGGCGCCTGACTCCCGGCTTCGTCCCGCACCTGACTCCCGGTTTGGTTCGGCGCTTGAGTCGACACCTGCCTGCTCCACCATTCCAGAAGTGCGCCCGGACCCGGTGCCGGTTGTCCACATAGGCCCGTTCCATCCACAGGTTTCGCGTACCCCTTCCGTCGCCGCCCAGACCCGATAGACTGGAGCGGGGCGGCCCCCCGGGGAGGGTGGGGTATGCCGCGCGCGGGCGCAATCGGCGCTTTGGCATGAAGCGGGTGTCGGGATGCGTGCCAGGGCTGTGTTTGCGCACGCTGATCCAAGCGATGACGTCGTAAAACGCGACTGAGGCCACCTTCCCGGAGGAAAGGTGGCCTCAGTGGAGCCGGGTGATCAGCGCGAGGCGACTGCCTGTTCGGCGGCGGCCAGCCACTCGCGCCACTGGGCGGCTTGGGCTTCGGCCTGTTCTGCGCGGCGCTTGTCGCCCGCGGCGCGGGCCTTGGCTGCCTGGGCCTCGAACTGGGCGACGCGCTCGCGGAACTGGGCGGCGCGGGCCTCGGCCTCGGGGTCGGTGCGGCGCCACTGGGCGTCGGCCGCGGTGCGGACCTTCTCCTCGACCGCGCGCAACCGGCCCTCAAGCTCGCGGATGCGCTCCCGGGGGACCTTGCCGATCTCTTCCCAGCGCTCCTGGATGCGGTGCAGGTGCGCCCGGGCGGCGTCCAGATCGCCCTGGGGGTTGATCTTCTCGGCCTCGGCGAGCAGCTCTTCCTTCTTCTTCGCGTTCTCGGCGAACTCGGCGTCGCGCTCGTCGAACACCGCGGAACGACGGCTGAAGAACGCGTCCTGCGCCGCCCGGAACCGCTGCCACAGGGTGTCGTCGGCGTCCTTGGGCGCGCGCCCGGCCGACTTCCACTCCAGCATCAGCTCCTTGTAGCGGGCCGCGGTGGGACCCCAGTCGTCGGACTCGGAAAGCCGCTCGGCTTCCTCGACCAACTCCTGCTTGCGGCTCTTGGCCGTGGCCCGCTGCCGGTCCAGGTCCGCGAAGTGCGACCCACGCCTGCGGTTGAACGTGTCCCGCGCCTTGGAGAACCGCCGCCACAGCTGCTCGTCGGTCTTGCGGTCGACACCCTTGATCGTCTTCCACTCGTCCAGGATCGCGCGCAGCCGGTCACCGGCGACCTTCCACTGCGTCGACTCCTCGGCCAGCTTCTCCGCCTCGTCGACCAGCTGCTGCTTGCGCGCGACCGACCCGGCCCTGGCCTCCTCACGCGCGTGCTTGGCCTTGTCGAGCGCGACCGCGGCGTGCGCGAGCACGTAGTCGATACGCGCCTCCAACGCGGCCAAGTCGCCCACGACGTTCGCCTCGGCGAGGCTGTCCTTGATGTGCTTGGCGTTGGTCGCCGCCTGCTTGGGGTCGCCGGACCCCGAGGTCAGCCGCGCCTCCAGCAGTTCGACCTCGGTGCGGATGTCGTCGAACCGGCGCGCGAAGTGAGCCAGCCCCTCGGCGGGCTCACCCGCCTGCCACGACCCGACGACCCGCTCACCGTCGCCGGTGCGCACGTAGACCACGCCGTCGGCGTCGACCCGGCCCCACCGGCCCGGGTCCGACGACGCGACCGCCACCTGCGGCGGCGCTCCCTCTGGCGCGGCCGCGGCAGGCGCGACCGCGGCGGGACTCACGGCGGCCGGGCCGGGCGGCGGGACGCTCACCCGCGCGGTGTCCGCGGGCGTGGCGTCGGGAATGGCGACCGGGCCCGCGGCTTCACCCGATCCGGTGGTGGCGGGGCTGCCGTTTTGCGTCTCCCCAGGCGTGGCGTCGGACGAAGGGGCGGTAGGCGCGGTGTCCGCCGCCGGGGTCTCGGTCGCCGCCGCGTCGGTGCGAGAGCCAGCCGCCTCGGCCTGGTCCACGGCGGGCTCAGCCACGCCGTCGCCGTTGTGCTCCGCCACTGCCTTGGCGCTCTCGTCCTTGTCCGTCATGGCCGGCTCCTCCTGCCTGCGTGCCCGCGTTCACCACGGGCGCCCCGCTCGCGCGGGGCCCAGCACTGTGCGTACAGCCCTCGGGCCGTGCGGCTTCTGGTACCCGCGCGCATTCAAACAGGTCAGAAGCCGCCTCGGTACTCCGAGGGCCGCGATGGTCATCATGGTGCCGTAAATAGCGCCATCCGTGGGTCGTGAAAACCAAGATTGTTCGACGGACAGTAATCTCAGCCCGGTGATCTCCCGTGTCGCGGTGCTGCCACACCCACCCCTGCTGGTGCCGGAACTGGTGGGCGGCGACGACCCGGACGCGGCCGAGGTGCGCGCCGCGTGCCTCGCCGCGGCGACGTCGCTGACCGCGGCGGCCGACCACTGGTTCGTCATCGGCGCGGGTGAGCGGGACGCCCGGATCGAACCGCCCGCCGCGGGCACCTTCCGCGGCTTCGGCGTCGACGTGCGGGTGACCCTCGGCTCCGACACCGACACCGACACCGACGCCGACACTGCCTCCCCCGATCCGGCGCTGCCGCTGCCCGCGCTTGTCGCCGGGTGGCTGCGCGGCCGGACGGCGGCCCGGCGTGCGACGGTCCGCGTGGTTCCGGCGGATCTGCCGTCCGAGGACTGCGCCGCGGCGGGCGCGCGCATCGCGGCCGAACTGGCGGGTGAGGCCCCCGTCGGCCTGCTCGTGCTGGGCGACGGCTCGCACCGGCACGGCGAGCGTTCCGTCGGCAGGCCCGACGACCGCGCCGTCGCGTTCGACGGCCGGGTCGCCGAAGCGCTGGCCGCCGCCGACCTCGACGGCCTGCTCGGCCTCGACGCGCGACTCGCGGCCGACCTCGGCGCGGCGGGCCGCGCGCCGTGGCAGGTGCTGGCGGGAGCCGTCCGCGCCGACGGCCGCCCGTGGCGCTGCGCGGGAGCGCGGCTGCTCGTGCCGTTCGGCGTGGCGTACCACGTCGCCGAGTGGGAACCGGTGACGGCGTGAGCCGCCCGGTCGCCGTGGTCGGCCCGACCGCCACCGGCAAGTCCGACCTCGGCGTCGCCCTGGCCGAGCGGCTTGGCGGCGAGGTGGTCAACGCCGACGCCATGCAGCTTTACCGAGGTATGGACATCGGCACCGCGAAGATCACCGAAGCCGAGCGGCGCGGTGTGCCGCACCACCTGCTCGATGTGCTGGATGTCCGCGACACCGCCTCGGTCGCCGCCTACCAGCGGCACGCGCGCCAGGTCATCGAAGACCTGATCGCCCACGGCCGGACGCCGATCCTCGTCGGCGGGTCGGGACTGTATGTCCAAGCCGTCGTCGACGAACTCGAGTTCCCCGGCACCGACCCGGCCGTGCGCGCCCGCCTGGAAGCCGAACTGGCCGAGGTCGGCACCGGCCCGCTGCACGAGCGTTTGGCCAGGCTGGACCCGGTGGCCGCCGAAACGGTCCTGGTCGGCAACGGCCGCCGCATCGTGCGGGCACTGGAGGTCATCGAGCTGACCGGCAGGCCGTTCTCGGCGACCATGCCCCGCCCCGGCCCGGCCCGCTACGGGATGGCGCTGATCGGCATCGACCGCGAACCCGCAGAACTGGACACCCGGGTGGACCTCCGGGTGGAGCGAATGTTCGCGGCAGGCCTGGTCGACGAGGTCCGGGCTTTGGCCGACCAGGGCCTGCGCGAGGGCCGAACCGCTTCCCGGGCGCTGGGTTACCAGCAGGTGCTCGCCGCCCTCGACACCGACCACGACTTCGCCGCCGCGGCGGCCGAGACCGCCCGCGCCACCCGCCGCTTCGTCCGCAGGCAGCGCTCCTGGTTCCGCCGCGACCGCCGCGTCACCTGGCTCGACGCGAGCCGCGAGGACCTGGTCGACGCGGCTCTCGCCCTCGCCCGCGCCTAGGACCTGCTCTGCCTCCACATGATCCGCGGGCTTTCTGAGCGAAGCCGCCTGCCCGGCAAGCCCCGGCGGCACACGATGTCGGAACCCGGTGCGCTGGGAATGTGCGCTGGGAATGGCTGCCCGCGTCGCCGGGGTCGGGCGGCCGTAGCCTTGGGGCGTGGCGATCGCGTTTCTCAAGGGGCATGGCACGGAGAACGACTTCGTGGTGCTGCCCGACCCGGATGGTGACCTGGATCTGACCGACGGGCGGGTTCGCGCGCTGTGCGACCGGCGCCGGGGCCTCGGCGCCGACGGGGTGCTGCGGGTCGTGCGGAGCAAAGCGCTGCCCGACGCGCCCGCCGATATCGACGGCGACGTGTGGTTCATGGACTACCGAAACGCTGACGGCTCCATCGCGGAGATGTGCGGCAACGGAGTGCGGGTCTTCGCTCGGTACCTCTCCGACGCAGGGTTGGTCGAGGCGGCGGAGTTCCCGGTCGGCACCCGCGCGGGCGTGCGGCCCGTCACGGTGCGCCCGGACGGCTCGGTCACCGTGGACATGGGCCAGGTGCGCCGCACCGGCCGTTTCACGACGACCGTGGCGGGCGCGGTGTTCGAGGGCCTCGGCGTCGACGTCGGCAACCCGCACCTGGCCTGCGTCGTGGCCGGGGCGCCGATCGACGCCCTCGACCTGACCGAGCAGCCCGCCTACGACCCCGCTGTCTTCCCCCACGGCGTCAACATCGAGTTCATCGAACTCGTCGCCCCCGCCGAGATTCGCATGCGCGTCCACGAGCGCGGTGTCGGCGAGACCCGCTCCTGCGGGACCGGCACTGTCGCCGCCGTCGCGGGTGCGCTCGCCAGCCAGGGCGCGACCACCGGGGAATCGGTCGTCCACGTGCCCGGCGGCAGCGTGCGCGTCACCATCGGCCCGGACACCAGCACCTTGACCGGCCCAGCGGTGTTCGTCGCACGCGGCGAACTCGACCAGGACTGGTGGCACGCCCACGCCTGACCGGCGCCCGTGTCCGGCTGTGCCTCACGTCCGCCCGGCAATCGCCGTGCGCAGCGTGCTCCGAGGAGTGCGGTCTCGTCAGGACTGCGGGACCGTCCCTAATCGAGTGGGGGTGTCTCGCATGGTGCGCAAGGGCGAGAACACCACCCAGAAGGAAGCCACGAGCCAGCCCGCCACGGACACCCACAGGTGGCGCGGACGCCGACCCACTCGCCGAGCGCGCCGCCCGCGAGCGCGCCCAGGGGCAGGGTGCCGAAGACGATGAAGCGGACGTTGGCGTTCATGCGGCCGAGCAGGTGGTCCGGGCAGATCGCCTGGCGGAAGCTGACCTGGGCGACGTTGTAGACCACGCTCGCGAAGCTGAACACCAGGAGGCCCAGGACCAGGAGACCGACCGGCCAGCCCGGGCGGGCCAGCGGGATCAGGATGCCGAAGGGGGAGCCTGCCAACGGGACCAGCCAGATCGCCCGGGCTTGGCCCACGAGGCGGATCACCCGCGCTGACAAGACCGCGCCGAGGATGCCGCCCACGCTTGTCAGGGCCATGACCAGGCCGACAACGGCTTCGGTCAGGCCGACCGTGCGGACCAGGAACAGCACGAACACCGCGCTCTGGACGCCGAAGAACAGGTTCCACGTGGCGGTGCAGGACACGATCGCCCGCAGGCTCCGCTCGGAGAACACGAACCGCAGGCCCTCGGTCACCTCGGCGCGCAGGTTCGGCTTCTCCGCGCGCACGGGCGGCGGTTCCTCTGCCCTGATGCGGGACAGGAACAGCGCCGACGCCAGGTAGCCCACGCCCGTGCTCACCAGGGCTGTCGCCGCGCCCACGAGTTGGGTCAGCCCGCCGCCGATGGCCGGGCCCGCGAACCGGGCCGCCGAGTGGCTCGCTTGCAGCTTCGCGTTGCCCTCCATCAGGTGCTCCCGCCCGACCAGGGACGGCAGGTACGACTGGTAGCCGATGTCGAAGAACACCGTGCACGCGCCGACCAGCAGCGCCACGACCACCAGCTGCGGCAGCGACAGCACACCGAACCAGCCCGCGATCGGGAGGCTGAGCAGCAGCGCCGCCCGCGCCAGGTCCATCCGGATCATCAGCGGCCTGCGCCGCACCCGGTCGACCCAGGCGCCCGCGGGCAGGCCGATCAGCAGGAACGCGGCCGACTCCGCCGCCATGAGCAGGCCCATCTCGCCCGACGACACGTCGAGGACGGCCACCGCGAGCAGCGGCAGCACGATGGCGCCGACCGCCGTGCCGAACTGGGCGATCGTGTCGCCAGCCCAGAGCTTGCGGAAGCCGGGATGGGAGCACAGTGCTGTGGTCACCCCTCGAGGATCACCCAGTGATTGGAAACTGTCAATCAGTTTGTCCACAGGCTTAGGCTGAAGGGGTGAGCGAAGCCCGAGACGACGGTCGTCCCGCTACCCAGGTGGAGTTGGAGGCGCTGGGATCCGCGATCCGGCTGAGGATCATCCGATTGACCTACCAGAGACCCCTGACGAACAAGGAGATCGCCCAGCGCCTGGGGAAAGACCCCGCGACGACGCTGCACCACGTGCGCAAGCTGGTCGCGGCCGGATTCCTGGTCGCGGAACCGGAACGCCGGGGCAATCGGGGCGCGAAGGAGATTCCGTATCGCTCGACCGGGTTGTCCTGGGGATTGGACTACCGGCGCGGCGAGCGAATCGAGCTTGCCGAAGCGATGCTGCAGGCCTACCTGAGCGATGTGACCGAGGCAGGCCTGTCGAAGGTGAACCAGTCGCGCCTGGTCGTGCAGGTCGACGAGGCGAGCCGGGCGGAGCTGCTCGACCGGATGGGCGCCCTGCTCGACGAGTACGCCCGGCGGCCGCCGCGACCGGATGCCGAGCGCACCGCCATCTACCTCGCGTGGTATCCGGGGGAATAACCGGGTCGAATTGATCGCTACAACATGCGACGATGGCAGCACCGGACACCGAAGGGGTGCCGAGTATTTCGCAACTACACGAAGGACGGGTTCACCAGGTGACAGAGGAATACACTCAGCAGGGTTACCACGGCGCGATGACCGATCCGGCTGAGCTCTCCCTCGGTGAACTCGAGCTGGAAGAGCGGTCGTACCTACGCCGCGTGGCAGGTTTGTCCACTGAGCTCCAGGACGTCACCGAGGTCGAGTACCGCCGGTTGCGGCTGGAGCGGGTCGTCTTGGTCGGGGTGTGGACCGAGGGGTCCGCGCTGGAGTCCGAGGCGTCGCTCACCGAGCTGGCGCGGCTGGCCGAGACGGCGGGCTCCGAGGTCCTGGAGGGCCTCGTGCAGCGGCGGGACCGGCCGGATCCGGCGACCTACATCGGCTCAGGCAAGGTCAACGAGCTGCTGGACATCGTGCGCGCGACCGGCGCCGACACGGTCATCTGCGACGGCGAGCTGTCGCCTTCGCAGTTGCAGCAGCTGGAGGCCCGGCTCAAGGTCAAGGTCATCGACCGGACGGCGCTGATCCTGGACATCTTCGCCCAGCACGCGCGGTCCAGGGAGGGCAAGTCCCAGGTCGAGCTGGCGCAGCTGCAGTACCTGCTGCCGCGCCTGCGCGGCTGGGGCGAGACGCTCTCCCGGCAGGCCGGTGGCCGGGCGGGCGGCGGCAACGGCGGCGTGGGTCTGCGTGGTCCCGGTGAGACGAAGCTGGAGACCGACCGCAGGCGTATCCGCGCGAAGATCTCCAAGCTCCGCAAGGAGATCAAGGGGATGGGCACGGTCCGCGACACCAAGCGCGGCCGCCGGGTGACGAACTCGGTGCCCAGCGTCGCGATCGCGGGCTACACCAACGCCGGGAAGTCGAGCCTGCTCAACGCGCTGACGGGCGCGGGTGTGCTGGTCGAGGACGCGCTGTTCGCGACCCTGGACGCCACCACCCGCCGCAGCGAGACGCCGGAGGGCCACACCTACACCCTCACCGACACGGTCGGGTTCGTTCGGCACCTTCCGCACCAGCTCGTCGAGGCGTTCCGGTCCACCCTGGACGAGGTCGCCGACGCCGACCTGGTGGTGCACGTGGTGGACGGCGCCGACCCGATGCCGGAGTGGCAGGTGACGGCCGTGCGCGAGGTGCTCAACGAGATCGGCCACCGCCGCGACGTGCGGATGCCGCCCGAACTGGTGGTGGTCAACAAGGTCGACGCGGCGAGCGAGCTCGCGCTGGCCCGGCTGCGCCATCTGCTGCCGGGCGCGGTGTTCGTCTCCGCGCACACCGGAGCGGGCATCGAGGCGCTGCGCGAGCGGATCGGGGAGCTGCTGCCCCGGCCCGAACAGGAGGTCGACGTGCTCGTGCCCTACGCGCGCGGCGAACTGGTCGCCCGCGTGCACCGCGAGGGCGAGATCCTGACCGAGGAGCACACCGAGGCGGGCACGCAGCTGCGGGCCCGGGTCAACCCCGATCTGGCGGGCGTGCTGGAGGTCTTCGCCGTCAACGGCACCTCCGCCTGACCTGAACGACCACGCACGGCCCCGTTGGGATCTCGGTCTCACCGGGGCCGTTGTGGCACTTGTGGGTGAACGCGAGGCGCTGGCACACGTCTGCCCTCATGACGGCCTTCGTACGGCTACCGTGGGTGGAGAAGGCTGAGGAAGGAAGGTGCCAGTGCGAGCGTTGGCGACCGCGGCGCTCGTCGTCGGGCTGAGTCTGGTGGGTGCGGCCGGGGTGGCCGCGCAGCCGAAAGCACCTTCCGACGCCTGCACGGTGGCAGACAAGCGGCTCGGTGAGCTGTCCGGGCTGGTCGCGGACGGGGAGCGCTGGTACGCGGTCAACGACGGCGGCACCAAATCCAGCGTCTACGTCCTCACCAAGGACTGCGCGGTGGAGAAGGTGATCAACGGTCCCACCGACCCGTTCGACGTCGAAGACCTCGCGCGCGGCGCTGACGGCACATTCTGGCTCGCCGACACCGGCGACAACGACAAGAAGCGGGCCACAGTCGCTCTTATCGCGCTCACGCCGACGGGAAAGAGCACCCTCTTCCGGTTGACCTACCCGGACGGTCCGCACGACACCGAAGCGTTGCTGCTCGACAAGAATGGCACGCCTTACCTGGTGACCAAGAGTCCGTTCGGCAGAGCCGACGTGTACCGGCCGGTCGCCGGTCTGGTCGCCCCGGGCCCGACCGCGTTGGAGAACGTCGCGTCGATCCAGTTCAGCAGCACGGACACACAAGGCGGCCCGATCAGCTCGGCGATCGGATCCGTTGTGGTTACCGGCGGCTCGGTAAGCGCGGACGGCAAAGTCGTCGCTCTGCGCACCTACACCGACGCCTACCTCTACTCGGCTCCCGACGGAGACGTCGTCGCGGCGCTCAAGCGGGAGGCCGTGCGCGTGCCGCTGCCCAACGAGCCGCAGGGCGAAGCGGTGGCGCTGGAACCGGACGGGACGCTGGTCTCCGCGTCCGAGGGGGTGGGGACGCCGATCCGCGTGGTCAAGGGAGCGGCCGCGCTGCTGGCGCCTGCCGCGGCGCACAAGGACACGCGCGACGACGCGGCACGGCCCGGGGGCGCGGCCGCGCCTGCCGCCGCCGACAACGCGGGCGGCCTGTCCACGCTTCCCGCCATCGGATTCACCGTCGCCGCGGTGGGCGCGGTGCTGCTGGTCATGCACCGCCGCGCGGCCAGGAGGTCCTGACCCGGCCGCGCGGCGTGCCCGCGGTCAGAGCCTGCGCAGGACCGCGACGACCTTGCCCAGGATGGTGGCCTCGTCGCCGGGAATCGGCTCGTAGGCGTCGTTGTGCGGCAGCAGCCACACATGCCCGTCGCGGCGCTTGAACGTCTTCACCGTGGCCTCGCCATCGATCATCGCCGCGACGATCTCGCCGTTGTCCGCCGTGGGCTGCTGGCGCACGACGACCCAGTCGCCGTCGGCGATGGCCGCGTCGATCATCGAGTCGCCCGCGACCTTGAGCATGAACAGCGAGCCCTCGCCGACCAGCTCCTTGGGCAGCGGGAACACTTCCTCCACCGCCTGCTCGGCCAGGATCGGCCCACCCGCGGCGATCCGGCCGAGAACCGGGACGTAGGTCGGCTGGGGCCCCTGGTCGACCTGCTCGATGATCACCGGGGCGACCTGCTCGCCGCGCAGCTGGGCGGGCGTCGCGTCGACCGGGAGCACGCCGATGGCGCGCGGGCGATTCGGGTCGCGCCGCAGATAGCCCTTCTCCTCCAGCGCGCGCAGCTGGTAGGCGACCGACGACGTGGATGTCAGGCCGACCGCCTCGCCGATCTCCCGGACGCTGGGCGGATAGCCGAAACGCTGCACCCAGGAGCGGATGACCTCCAGCACCTGGCGCTGGCGCAGCGGCAACTCGGCGCCGTCGGGCGTCTGGTCCAGGTCGGGGAAACCGCGCACGTTGCCGCTCGCCAAGGGCTTCCTCTTCGGCGCCCCCGGGGGCTTCCGACCACTCGTGCCTGCCACTGCACTGCCTCCCTGCGGTACCGGAGCGCGATCGCGCCCCGGTGGTGGATCGACTTCGATCTTCTCCGACTTCGACGGTAGTCCGCCGACCTGCGGAGATCAAACACCTGTTCGAGCGACACGCCGATGGGGTATCGATTTTCGCCGCCGCCTAGTGGTACACATTCGCACGAGCGTTCGATCGAACGGGAGTTCGAGGAGGTTGCGATGGCGGCGGTGCTGGCATCCGAGTCGGCCGAGCTGGCCGCGGGCCGGTCTTCGCACGTGGCCGCCCTCGCGCGGCCGATTCTTCGCCCGGTCCGCCGGGAGGGTCAAGGGCGACTCCGGCCGCCCACGCGCGGGCGGGCGGCGAACGCGGCGCACGTCGTCGCGGCGCCCGACTGCGCGCCGCGCCTGGCTCCGCTCTCGGTCGCGGCGCTGGTCGCGATCGCCGTGGTCGTCGCGGCGGCCGTGTACGGGCTCGGGCTGTTCGCCGGGGCCATGACAGGCGGCGCGGAGGTCCCGCCAACCACGACCGTGGTCCGGGTCGGGCCGGGGGAGAGCCTGTCCGAGGTCGCCGAGCGGATGGCGCCGGGCAGCGATGTGGCGGCCGTGGTCGAGCGCATCCGCGAACTGAACTCTTTAGACGGTGGCGCGGTCCGGGTGGGACAGCCGCTGACGGTGCCGTTCTCCCGATAGCGCGCCTAGTGGTTCTCGTTGGCGGTGTTCCACGTGACGTGCGTGTCTGGGTCCTAGGGCGAAAGCGGTTCCCTGGGAAGGGCTCCTGATCGTTGGAGCGTTGGTGGCGAGGGGCGCTGGGCGGTGATCGATGTCGTCGGCGGTGTCATTGATCACTGACTGGGTGTGGTCCTCGGCCACGGACCCGTCGCGGGCGGGTGCGGGCGGTGCGGTGGGCATCCCTGGCCGGAAGAGAGTCTGAGCGGCGATTAGGTCACCCGGGCGAGTGAAAGACGCCGTTCACCTCGCGGTCAGAGTCGCTGTGTCGCGTGGTGACCGCGAAGCGTTTCCATGGCGCGCGCCGATTTGCGTTATGTGGGGTCCAGGCATACGGTCGACCCCAACATCTTGTGGTTACATCGCTGTAGTTACTCCACAAGTTGGGGTGGGTTGTCCACGCGTTATCCACATATTGATCACCATGGGTGGTCGCGCGGACTGGTGAGGGCGAGGTGTCGCCCAAGATGGCGAGCGGAGAGAGGTGAAGTCGGTGCGCTGTCCGTTTTGTCGCAACTCCGACTCGCGGGTCGTGGACTCGCGGGAGGTCGACGACGGACAGGTGATCCGCCGCAGGCGCTCCTGCTCGCAGTGCAGCCGCAGGTTCACCACGGTTGAGGAAGCGATCCTCGCCGTGGTCAAGCGCTCCGGTGTGACCGAGCCGTTCAGCCGGGACAAGGTCGTGCGCGGCGTTCAGCGGGCCTGTCAGGGGCGACCGGTCAATGAGGACCAGCTCCAGCAGTTGGCGCAGAAGGTCGAGGACACCATTCGCGCCAGCGGGAGCGCCGAGGTTCCCAGCCACGAGGTCGGGTTGGCCATCCTCGGCCCGCTGCGGGAGCTCGACGGAGTCGCCTACCTGCGGTTCGCCAGTGTGTACCGGTCGTTCTCCTCAGTCGAGGACTTCGAGAAGGAGATCGCCGACCTGCGGGCCGCCATGGCGGACCAGGCGGCGCAACAGGATGAGCAGTAGACGGCAGACACGGCGGCGCGCGGCGTCGTCCCATCCCCGTGGCGGGGATCGGAAACAGCAGCTTCGGCCGCATCGGACGGGGAGCCCGGACGTGGCCGCACCAGGACAGGCCAGTGACGAGGGAGAGGGAACGGTCATGACGGAGACCGTCGGGATCCAGGCGGCGGAGCGCAACGGCTCGCCGCAGGGTCGGCTGCGGATGCGACGGATCTACACCACCGAGGGGGTGCACCCCTACGACGAGGTGACGTGGGAGCACCGCGACGTGGTGATGACCAACTGGCGCGATGGCTCGGTGAACTTCGAGCAGCGCGGGGTGGAGTTCCCCGATTTCTGGTCGGTCAACGCGACGAACATCGTGACCAGCAAGTACTTCCGGGGCGCGGTGGGCACGGCGGTGCGTGAGCACTCGCTGCGCCAGCTGATCGACCGGGTGGTGAAGTCCTATGTGGCCGCCGGTGTCGAGCACAAGTACTTCGCCACGCCCGGCGACGCGGAGATCTTCGAGCACGAGCTGACCTGGATGCTGCTGCACCAGGTGTTCAGCTTCAACTCGCCGGTGTGGTTCAACGTGGGCACGACCTCGCCGCAGCAGGTGTCGGCGTGCTTCATCCTCGCGGTGGACGACACGATGGACTCGATCCTCAACTGGTACAAGGAAGAGGGGCTGATCTTCAAGGGCGGTTCCGGCGCGGGCCTGAACCTGTCGCGGATCCGTTCGTCGAAGGAGCTGCTGTCCTCGGGCGGGACGGCGTCGGGTCCGGTGTCGTTCATGCGCGGGGCGGACGCGTCGGCGGGCACGATCAAGTCCGGTGGGGCGACTCGGCGGGCGGCGAAGATGGTGGTCCTCGACGTCGACCACCCCGACGTGGAGGAGTTCATCGAGACGAAGGCCCGTGAGGAGGAGAAGATCCGGGTTCTGCGGGACGCGGGCTTCGACATGGACCTCGGCGGGTCGGACATCACGTCGGTGCAGTACCAGAACGCGAACAACTCGGTCCGGGTTTCGGACGAGTTCATGCGCGCGGTGGAGACCGGCGGCCGGTTCGGTCTGCGCTCGCGCACGACCGGCGAGGTCATCGAGCAGGTCGAGGCCAAGGACCTGTTCCGCAAGCTGGCGAAGGCGGCGTGGGAGTGCGCCGACCCGGGCATCCAGTACGACGACACGATCAACGACTGGCACACGTGCCCGGAGTCAGGGCGGATCACCGCGTCCAACCCGTGCAGTGAGTACATGCACCTGGACAACTCCAGCTGCAACCTGGCGTCGTTGAACCTGTTGAAGTTCCTGGGTGAGGACGGCCGGTTCGACGCGGAGACGTTCGCGAAGGCCGTCGAGGTCATCATCACCGCGATGGACATCTCGATCTGCTTCGCCGACTTCCCGACCGAGCCGATCGCGGAGACCACGCGCAAGTTCCGCCAGCTGGGCATCGGGTACGCGAACCTGGGCGCGCTGCTGATGGCCACCGGTCACGCCTACGACTCCGAGGGCGGCCGGGCGCTGGCCGCGTCGATCACCTCGCTCATGACCGGCACCGCTTACCGCCGCTCCGCTGAGCTGGCGGGCGTCGTCGGCCCGTTCGAGGGCTACGCCCGCAACGCGGAGTCGCAGCAGCGCGTCATGCGCAAGCACGCCGCGGCGAACGACCTGGTCCGCACGTACCACGCCAACGACGCCGCCGTGCAGAAGGTGGCGACCCGCGAGTGGCAGGCCGCGCTGGCCATCGGCGCGCGCAACGGCTGGCGCAACGCGCAGGCCAGCGTGCTCGCCCCCACCGGCACCATCGGCCTGATGATGGACTGCGACACGACCGGGATCGAGCCGGACCTGGCCCTGGTGAAGTTCAAGAAGCTGGTCGGCGGCGGTTCGATGCAGATCGTGAACCAGACCGTGCCGCGCGCGCTCAAG
The DNA here is from genome assembly GCF_900101685.1 of Actinokineospora iranica. GTDB lineage: Bacteria > Actinomycetota > Actinomycetes > Mycobacteriales > Pseudonocardiaceae > Actinokineospora > Actinokineospora iranica. The sequence goes on along the minus strand of NZ_FMZZ01000002.1, from coordinate 261,862 downwards.
TCCCTGGGCTACCAGGACGAGCAGGTCGAGGCGATCGTCGAGCACATCGCCGAGCACGGGCACGTCGTGGACGCGCCGGGTCTGCGCCGGGAGCACTACGAGGTGTTCGACTGCGCGATGGGTGAGCGGTCGATCGCGCCGACGGGGCACGTGCGGATGATGGCGGCGGTGCAGCCGTTCCTGTCCGGGGCGATCTCCAAGACGGTGAACATGCCGGAGGCGGCCACCGTGGAGGAGGTCGAGGAGATCTACTTCCAGGGCTGGAAGCTGGGCCTGAAGGCGTTGGCGATCTACCGGGACAACTGCAAGGTCGGGCAGCCGCTGTCGGCGGGCAAGGGCGCCAACAACGGCGGCAAGGCCGAGCCGGAGAAGGTCGTGGAGTACCGGCCGGTGCGCAAGCGGCTGCCGAAGAAGCGCCCGTCGCAGACGGTGTCGTTCACCGTGGGCGGCGCCGAGGGCTACCTGCACGCGGGTTCCTACCCGGACGACGGTCTCGGCGAGATCTTCGTGAAGCTGGGCAAGCAGGGCTCGACCCTGGCCGGGGTGATGGACGCGTTCTCGATGTCGATCTCGGTCGGGCTGCAGTACGGCATCCCGCTGGAGTTCTACGTCTCGAAGTTCCAGAACCTGCGCTTCGAGCCCGCCGGTATGACCGACGACCCGGACGTGCGGATCGCGACCAGCGTGCTGGACTACCTGTTCCGCAGGCTCGCCCTGGACTACCTGCCCTACGACAAGCGCGCCCAGTTGGGCATCTTCACCGCCGACGAGCGCTCCGCCCAGGTCGCCGCCGACTACGGCTCCACCGAGGTCGACCTCGAAGCCCTGCGCACGACCATCGACACCGCCCCCCGCGCCACCACGACCGAGACCAAGCCCGAACCCAAGATCACCGAAGCCCACAGTTCCACCGAACTGCTCGAACTGCACCTCGGCAAAGCCGCCGACGCCCCGCTCTGCATGACCTGCGGCACCAAGATGCGCCCCGCGGGCTCCTGCTACCTCTGCGAAGGCTGCGGCTCCACCTCCGGGTGCAGCTGATCGATAACCGAGTCATCCGTTGGCGGGGGTCGGCGTTCAGCAGGCCCCCGCTTTTCGGCGGTAAGTCGTGCTGTTGCGCTAGTGGCGCGAATTTCTCGCCGCAACGAGACCGAGCACCGTTGTGGCCCCGGCCAGTCGTGCGGCATTGGCCACGCCTGCCATCGTGTAGCCAGTGTGGTAAATGTCGTCCAGGATGAGGACGGTTTGGCCTTCAAGGGAAGCAGTCGGGTAGCCTGGTTGAACCACTCGTGCCGGACTACCGTGTCGCTCAACGATCGGCACAACGTCCGGCCCGCCTGATCTGCCGCATCCTTTCCGGCGGGTTGATACCCCTTGATCAGGCGAATGAGATCAGCGGTAGTAGTGTGTGTGATTTCAGTGGAACCGCCTTCGGTTGGTTTCAAAGCCCATGCGAATTCGATGGGGCCGCTTCGCGTTATTGTTGGAGGGTGTGAACTCTTTGCGCTCTGGGTAGAACGCCAAGGTGTGGTCGGCGGTTCGCTCAGGTTCGGCGTGGTTTATCGAGTATCGCGGTATTCCGGCAAGAGGTGTCATGGTGGTCTGCCGAGAGGTTCGCTTGGTCTGGGTTTGAACGGTTCCCGTTCGCGTTCCCGCGGCCCGTTCTTCTGCGGTCACCGTGGAGTGAACCTGTGAGGGAAGGGTGAAGGCAACGCTCTGGCCAGTGCGGTGCCGGCATTGTCGGGTTTATGACCTATGTGGAGTGGCTGCGGGAGTTCACCGAGGAAGCTGAGCGGCGGGCGGGTCGTTCAGAGCCTGACTGGGCTGTGCGGGTGCGGATGCATCCCGATGTGGTGCGGAGCGTGCAGCGGTTTCAGGTCGGCGAGGACGGGGACGGGCGGAATCTGATCGGCAAGGCTGAGGGCGCGGGGGATGCGGCTTACGCGGCGGCGGTGCGGTTGTTTGTGCAGGAGGAGCGCGAGCACGCGCGGATGCTGGGGGAGTTGTTGCGGGCGGCGGGGGCGTCGACCATCGCAACGCATTGGAGTGATGTGGTGTTCATATGGTTGCGGCGGGGGTTGGGGCTGCGGTTGGAGTTGATGGTCTTGGCTATCGCGGAGGTGGTGGCGTTGGTGTATTACCGGGTGTTGCGGGACGGTGCGGGTGACGCGCTGACCAGTGAGGTCGCGGGGCGGATTCTGGCGGATGAGCGAAGACACGTGCCTTTTCACCGCGATCGTCTTAGGGCTGCGCCGGTGAGTCGGGCCGCGCGGGTGGTGTGGTGGTGGTTGTTCCTCGGGGCTGTCCTTGTCGTGGTTGGCGATCACGGCCGGGCGTTGCGGGTGCTGGGGGTGTCTCGGCGGGCCTTCGTGGCCGAGGCGGTGCGGGAGTTCGCGGTGGCCTCGGATCTGCGGGTGCGCGATTTAGGCGGCTGAACCATGCTCGAAGGCGCATCGGTGCCAAGACGGCGCCGTTCATCCACCGGACAGGGAGGCGACGCGATGACCGCGAGCCTGATGATGGTCAACATCGACTGCGACGACCCCCAGGGCCTCGCCGCGTTCTACAGCGAGTTGCTGGGCTGGAAGATCACCTACAACGAGGGCGACTACGCCATGATCACCGGTGAGGGCACCTCGATCGGGTTCGGCCGGATCGAGGGCTACGCGCCGCCGCGGTGGCCGGACGAGGGCGCGCCCAAGCGGTTCCACCTGGACCTCTACGTGGACGACTTCGACCAGGCCGAGGCCCGCGGCGTCGAACTCGGCGCGACGAAGCCGGACTTCCAGCCCGGCGAGGGCAACTGGCGCGTCATGCTCGACCCATCGGGGCAGCCGTTCTGCCTGTGCCGCAGGCCGTCGTGACCGCGGTCACCCACCCTTGACCTCTGCATTGCTAGAGGTTTCACGATGGTGCCATGAGCGACCAGATGACCGCGATGGCCATCATCGAACACGGCTCGGCAGGCGTCTTGCGGCCGATGACCCTGCCGCGCCCGAATCCAGGGCATGGCGAGGTGCGAGTGCGGATTAGGGCGGCGGGGGTGCAGCCCTTCGACGTCGCCGTGCGCACCGGGTGGTCTCCGCCGGGCGCGTCGGTGGTGTTCCCGCAGATTCTGGGCAACGAGTTCGCGGGTGTGGTCGACGCCGTGGGGGCGGGCGTCGACCACCTCGCGGCGGGCGACGAGGTGCTGGGGTTCGCGGTCTTGGGCAGCTACGCGGAGTACCGCGTGGCGCCCGCCGACCAGGTCGTGCGCAAACCCGAGGGGATGCCGTGGGAGGTCGCGGGCGGGTTCACCGCGGGCGCGCAGACAGCGAGCATCGCCCTGGACTTCCTGCGGGTCGGCGCGGGGGAGACGCTGCTCGTGCACGGCGGCGCGGGCGCGGTCGGCACGATGGCGGTGCAACTCGCCCGGTTGCGTGGGGTGACGGTGGTGGCTACCGCACGCGCGGAGAACCACGACTACCTGCGCTCGTTGGGCGCGATCCCGGTGGCGTACGGCGACGGTCTGCTGGAACGGGTCCGTGCGGCGGCGCCGCAGGGTGTCGACGCGTCGCTGGACGCGGCCGGGGGCGACGCGCCGCGGGTGTCGGCCGAACTGGGGGTCAGCGGCGAGCGCAACGGGACCATCGTCGCCTTCGAGTCGGCCGAGAAGTTGGGCGCGCGGCGGATCACGGGGGTCCGCTCGGCCGCTCGCCTGGCCGCGCTGGTCGACCTCCACGACCGGGGCCTCTTGCGCGCGCACGTCCGCGCCACCTACCCGTTGACGGCGGCGGCGGACGCGCACCGCGAGGTGGAGACCGGGCACGGGCGCGGAAAGGTCGTCCTGATCATTGGGTGAGCCCAGTATGCTGGCCGGGCGTGGGTTCGGGGGGACCGATCGCCCTCGCCTGCGATGCGAGGGTGGGGCATGAGCGAATCCCGGCACGATCCGCGCCCGGTCGGGATGTCGGAGATCCAGGTCGTCGTCGTGGCGGCCGAGCGGCGGAACTCGCCGCTCGTTCTGGTCGCCGTGCTCGGCATCGTGCTGGTCGGGGTGCTCTGGATCGCGGCGCTCGGCCGGGTGCTGTCCGGCGAATCGGTGGTGACCGGCACCGCGCTCGCGGTCGGTGAGACGGCCGAGGAGTATCCCCGCCCCGGCTCGGTCTCCCTGTCTGACATCGCCGCCAACCCGCTGCTGGCCCCGGGCGCCCCGCTGGCCGCGGTCGACTGCGCGCTGCCCGAGTTGGGCACCGATCCCGGCGAGCTGGACGCCTACTACCGCATCGGCATCGGCTGCCTCGACCGCGCCTGGGAGCCGGTGCTGACCGGGGCGGGCCTGCGGTTCGCCAGCCCGCGGCTCAACATCGACGACCAGCCGCGCGCGAAGTGCGGCTTCACCCCATCGGAGGACGAGGCCACCGCGTTCTACTGCGATCGCGACCGCACGATCTACCTGCCCCGCGGACGCCTGCTGCGGGACGCGGGTGAGGACTCGGCGTACCACTTGGCGGTGCTGGCCCACGAGTACGGCCACCACGTGCAGGCGCTCAGCGGCATCCTGCGCGCCTCGGCGAACCGGGAAGCGGGGGCGGACGAGAACGAGTTCTTGGAGCTGTCCCGGCGCGCGGAACTGCAAGCGAACTGCTTCGCCGGGCTGTTCTTCGCCGCCGTAGGGGGCCAGGGTGGCGTGGACGCGGGCCTGGCCGAGGAGTCGGTGCGCAGCTTCGAGGACACCAGCGGCGCCGACAGCCACGGCACACCGGCCAACCAGGCCCGCTGGGCGCGCGCCGGATTCGACGGCAACTCCACCGCGTCGTGTGACACGTGGTCCGTGCCCGCCAGTGAGGTGGGGTAGCGGTCAGGGCCTGCGCCACCGGGTGAGGACGCGGTCGATCTCGTCGCGGATGCGCTCGCGGGCCTCCGCGCGCGGCACGCCCGCCATGAGCATGGCGTCGTAGTCGGTCTCCTCGTGCCGGATGGCGGCGACCACGGCGAGGGTGACGGCGTGCTCGTCCAGCGCGCGGCCCGCCGCCGACCGGCCGACGCGTCCGCTGCTGCGGGTGCCCGCGTGGTCGGCGATTGCTTTCGCGCGGTCGGCGGCCAGGCCGGGGAACAGTTCGCCGATGCGCGCGGCGAACGCGGCCTGGAACTCCACGTCCTGGGCGGCGCGGCGCTCGCGGTCGCGGACCCGGCGGCGCTCCCGGACGTCTTCGTCGGCCAGGCACTGGTCCTCGGCGGCCTCCAGCGCTTCGCGGTCCACGAGCAGGCCGCGCCGGTCGAAGCGTTTGCGGGACTTGTTCCACCGCACCACGATCGCCGCTAGGCCGCTCGCCTTGTGCGCCCGCCGGGTAAGCGCCGCATTACCGGAAGGCAGGTAGACGAGGTGGCCCAGGTCGGCGCAGTCCAGGCACAGGGGCGCGCCGTCTTCGAGGAAGTGGAAGTCCCCGGTGTCCCCGCACTGCGCGCAGAACCACTGCTTGTCGGGCAGGATCACGGCGAGATCGGGCGCTTTGGCCTGGCGTTCGGCTAGTTTCGCCTTGCGGGCCGCGGACAGACCAGGATCGGTCCACTGTGTCCGGTAAGCGCGTTCGGCGACCGGATCTCCCGACGCGGTGAATCGCAGGGCGCGCCGATCCCGGGTGGCGGCCACGTAGTCCACTTCGGACTCCGGAAGGCGTTCGCCCCGCGCCCACTCGTGCAGACGCGCCACCGCCTCCGCGAGCCGTTCCGGCGGCACGGCGGCGAGCTGGTCGAGGTGCGGCGCGCTGCCCGACTCCCACTCCCGCAGGGTTCGCGCGGTCAGCCAGCCAAGACCCGCGAGCACATCGAGGGGAACGACGACCTTCTTGCGGCGCAACAACTCTTCGGCGACCGCGGCCACCCGCCGGTCGAGGCGTCCACTCACGGTGATTCCTCTTCGCTTGCCATCGCGCGGTAAGCGGGCCGCAGCCACTCGGCCAAGGGGCGTCCGCGCATGGTCACCGGAAGCGGGTCGAGCTCGTCGAGCAGGGCGTCCGGCGCAGTCGTGGCGATCGGCGCTGGCGGCATACTCGACGGTGCGGTAGCACTGCCCCAGAACGTGTCCAGCAGCGCGGACAACGGCTCGCCGTCGTCGTCCGGCTCGGCGGCGGACGCGCGGTCCCGCAACGCGCGCAGGTTGTCGAGCAGTTCCTGCCTACCGCGCCCGCGCCAAGCCAAGATCTGGAACGGGTCCGCGTCGAACGACTCCGCCAAGAGGTAACAGGCAGCGGCAAGATGTTTGCACGGCACTTCCCAGTCCGGGCAAGAGCAGTCCATCGACAGCTCTTGGAAGTTGTCCGGGAACAGCCGCAGCCCCACATCGGCGAACACCGCCTCGATGTCCTGCGGCATGTCCCCGGCGAGCAGCTTCGCCAGGAACAGCGCCTGCCCGGCGAGCGCCTGCTCCACTTCGGCCCAGTCCGCCGAGGTGAACGCCTTCACCCCGATCCGCACCCGGTAGGGCCGCGGCCGCGACCCCTGCACCTGCGCGACGGCGATGCTGGTCGACAGCGACAGGCTCAGCACCTGCCCGGCCCGCGCGTAGCGCTTGCCGCGTTCCAAGCGCCCGCCCATGCCCAGCGACTCCAGCACGTCCAGGAACCGCCGCGACCACCACATCCGCGCGATGTCGCCGCGCTGGCTCCGCGCCCGCAGCCCGCCCTCGACCGGGATCGGCCTGGTCGGCTTCTCGCGCCACCACTCACTCACCGACAGCCTCCGAGGACAGCGTTACCAGTTCCCGTAGCTCGGCTGTCGACAGCTCGGTAAGCCAGTTCTCGCCCGCGCCGACGACCAACTGCGCGAGCGCCTTCTTCTGCTCGATCATCTTGTCGATGCGCTCTTCCAGGGTGCCGATGCAGACGAACTTGCGCACCTGCACGTCCCGGCGCTGCCCGATTCGGAACGCGCGGTCGGTCGCCTGGTCCTCCACGGCCGGGTTCCACCAGCGGTCCAGGTGGATGACGTGGTTGGCCGCGGTCAGCGTCAGGCCGGTGCCGCCCGCCTTGAGCGACAGCAGGAAGATCGACGGCCCCTCGCCGGACTGGAACCGCTCCACCAGCGTGTCGCGCTGCCGCTTCGGGGTGCCGCCGTGCAGGAAAGCGACCTCGGTGTCGAACCGGGCGGCGAGATAGGGCACCAACATGCCGCCGAACGCCGCGAACTGGGTGAAGCACAGCGCGCGGTCGCCGTCGGCCAGCACCTCCTCCAGCGTGTCCTCCAGCCGGGCGAGCTTGCCGGAGCGGCCCGCGATGCGGGAGCCGTCGCCGAGGAACTGCGCCGGGTGGTTGCAGACCTGCTTGAGCTTGGTCATGGTGGCGAGCACCAGGCCCTTGCGCTGCACGCCCTCGCTCTCATCGATCTTGGCAAGCATGTCGTCGACCACCGCGCGGTAGAGCGACGCCTGCTCCGCGGTCAGGTTGCAGAGCTGCTTCATCTCCAGCTTGTCTGGCAGGTCATCGATGATCGCCGGGTCGGTCTTGACCCTGCGCAGCACAAACGGCCCGGTGATCCGGCGCAGCCGCGCGGCGGCGTCTTCGTCGTTGTGGCGCTCCACGGGCACCGCGAACCGCGCGCGGAACCTGGCCAGCGGGCCGAGCAGGCCGGGATTCGCGAAGTCCATGATCGACCACAGCTCGGCGAGCCGGTTCTCTACCGGGGTTCCGGTAAGCGCGACGCGGTGCCGGGCGCGCAGCGACCGCACGGCCTGCGACTGCCGGGCCGCGCTGTTCTTGATGTTCTGCGCCTCGTCCAGCACGATCCGGTCCCAGGTCAGCTTGCCCAGCGCCGCCGCGTCGCGGGCGGCCAGGGCGTAGGTGGTGATCACCAGGTCCGCATCCGACACGGCCTTGGCCAACTGCGGGCCGGTAAGCCTGTCCGCGCCATGGTGAACGTGCACCCGCAGCCCCGGCGTGAACCGCTCCGCCTCCCGTTGCCAGTTGCCCACCACCGACATGGGACAGACCAGCAGCGTCGGCGGGCGCTCGGTGTCCGACCGCGCCAATGCCTCCAACGCGAGCAGTTGGACGGTCTTGCCCAACCCCATGTCGTCGGCCAGGCACGCGCCGAGGCCAAGCCGGTCCAGGAAGACCAGCCAGGCCAGACCGCGACGCTGGTAAGGGCGCAGGTCGGCGGTGAAGCCCTCGGGAGTGTCGACCGGCTCCAGGGTCGTCTCGACCGCGCCGCCGAGCAGGTCGGCCAGCCAGCCCGTGCCGCCGATGTCGACCACCGGCAGGGGGAACGCGTCGTCGTCCGCGGGCATCCCGGCCAGCTCCAGCACCTCGCCGACCGACATCCGGCCGTCCCCCGAGCGTTCGAGGAACGCCAGGCCCGCCGCGAGCTGTCGCTGGTCGACGTGCACCCACTGCCCGCGCACCCGCACCAGCGGCACCTTCGCCGCCGCCAGCTCCCGCAGCTCGTCCTCGGTGAGCGTGAGGTCGCCCAAGGCGAGATCCCACCGGTAGTCGACCAGCTCGTCCTTGCCGAGAACGCTGTCGCGGGTCACCGTTCCCGCCGTGCCCCGGCTCGTGGTGGTCAGCTTCAACCCGACCCGCGACGACGCCCGCCACCACGACGGCAGCAGCACCCCGAACCCGGCCTGGTCCAGCGCCGCCGCGCGGGAGAGGAACCGGTGCGCGCCCGCGGTGTCCAGCCGCAGCCCGACCGGGTGCGCCTCGCGCAGGGCGGCGTCCAGGTCGGGATAGACCCGGCCCGCGCGGCCGAGGTCGGCCAGCAGCAGCTCGGCGGGCCGGGCGACCCAGCGCCGCAGCACCTGGTCGCGGTCGCCGCTCCACACCTGCGCCGCCGACACCAGCACGCTCGGGTCGTCCGCGGCCTGGAGCAGGAACTCCAGCGTCCAGTCGTCCGAGCGGTGGTCCTCGGCTTGGTCGGGCGAGCGGAGCCGGAAGCACGCCCGCACCGGCCCGTCGTGCACGGCGCCGGACCGCCAGGTGTCCACCGCGCTTGCCAGCCGCGTGGCCCGCTCCGGCGGCACGGCGAGCCGGGGGTTGTCGCCGACCAGGCCCCGCAGCAGCGCGCCTGCGGCCGCCTCCGCCGCGGTGAACCGGCCCGGCGGGGCGAGCCGGACACCGGTCAGCCGCGCTCGGGCCGCGGCGTCGACGAACGCGTCGAGCACCGGATGCAAGACGTCGTCGACAGGCCTGCCGTCGAGCAGTTCAGGGTCGACCTGCACCGCCCGCAGCACCGGCGGCAGCGCGTCGCGCAACCGGGCGTACCGGGCCGAGTCGACCCCGGACAGCGTGGGCCGCCAGCGCGCGGCGGGCCTGCCGCTCTCGCTCACGATCGAGGGCAGCACCCGGCCTCGCGTGACCAGGTCCTCGGCGAAGGCCGCCACCTGGGACAGGAACCGCACACTCGCGCCCGCCCGCACGTCGTCCCGCTCGGCCACCGGGCTCGCGGCGAACACGGCAGGCGCCAGCCGCACGGTCGGCACCCGCCACGGCCGCAGCGTCACCGCGCCGCGCGGGGTCGCCGGGGCGGTCAGCGGATCGCGCACCAGCTCGGGTGAGGCGACCGGCGCGGAGGGACGCGACGGCAGCAGCACCCGCGACTCGTCCGCCGCGCCCGCGACGGCGACCCGCTCGGCCAGCACGGACGCGGGCACGGCGAACGGGTGCTCTTCGACAGTTCGGCTCGCGCGTCCCGCGCGGCGGGTGGGCAGGTCGGAATCCTCCGCCCAGAGCGCTAACTCTCCGGCGGCAGTGACCAGACAGTGCAGCGCCAACACCGCGTAGACACTACCGACCGGATTTCCGCCGTCAGCCGAGAGTGCGCAAGAGGAACTCGTAGACGATCGCCGACATGTGCGCCCGCTGCGCGTTGTCCGCCGCCGCCCCGTGCCCGCCCTCGATGTTCTCGTAGTACCGGGGCGTGAACCCGAGATCGATCATCTTGGCCGCCATCTTGCGCGCGTGCCCCGGATGCACCCGGTCGTCGCGGGTGGACGTCACGAAGAACACCGGCGGGTACTTCGCCGCGTCGCTGACGTTGTGGTACGGGGAGAACTCCTTGAGGTAAGACCAGTCGTCCGGGTCGTCGGGGTTGCCCCACTCGGCCATCCAGGACGCGCCCGCGAGCAGCAGGTGGTAGCGGCGCAGGTCCAACAGCGGCACCTGGCTCACCACCGCGCCGAACAGCTCCGGGTAGCGGGTCAGCATCACGCCCGCGAGCAGGCCGCCGTTGCTGCCGCCCTGCGCGCCCAGCCGCTCGGGCGTGGTGATCCCGCGGGCCACCAGGTCGCGGGCCACCGCGGCGAAGTCCTCGTAGGCGCGCGGCCGGTTCTCCCGCAGCGCCGCCCGGTGCCAGGCGGGCCCGTACTCGCCGCCGCCGCGGATGTTGGCGACCACATAGGTGCCGCCGTGCTCCAGCCAGCCCCGCCCGAGGCCGCCGCTGTAACCGGGGGTGAGGGAGATCTCGAACCCGCCGTAGCCGTAGAGCAGGGTCGGGCCGCTGGTGTCCTGGCCAGCGACCACGAAGTAGGGCACCCGGGTGCCGTCGTCGGACACCGCGAAGTGCTGCTCGACGGCCATGCCCTCGGCGTCGAAGAACGCGGGCGCCTGCCGCAGCAATTCCACCTCTCCGCCGACCTCTCCGCGCAAGAGGGTCGACGGCTGGAGGTAGCCGCTGACGTTGAGCAGGTACTCGTCGCTGTGGTCCGGGTCGGTGTCGATCACCTCGGCCGAGCCGACCTCGGGCGCGCCGGGCAGTTCGCCGCGCGTCCAGCCGTCCGGGCCGGGCGTCAGGACCTCCAGCCGGGTCTTGACGTCGGACAGCTCGTTGAGCAGCAGGTGGTTGCGGGTCCAGGAGTACCCGCTGAGCGAAGTGCGCTCGTCCGGCTCGAACAGCGCGACCAGGTCCCGCCCGCCCGCGAGGAAGTCGTCGAAGCGGGTCGCCAGCAGCGACCCCGACCGGAAGGTGGTCCCGTCGACCGTCCAGTCCGACCGGAGGCTGACCAGCAGCCACTCGCGGTGGATGTCGGCGGTCGCGTCGTCGGGCACGTCGACGCGCACCAGGTCACCGGACGGGGTGCGGAGGAACTTCTCCGAGCTGAAGAAGTCCGGGAAGCGGCCGACGAAGTCGCGCTCGAAGCCCGGGGTGAAGTCGTGGTAGGCGTAGACGCTGACATCGTCGGGCTTGCCCTCGAAGACGACCTCGGCCTCGGCCAGCGGCGTCCCCCGCCGCCACTGCTTGACGACCCGCGGATAGCCGGAGGTGGTCAGCGAGTCCTCGCCGAAGTCCGTGCCGACGTAGATCTGGTCGGCGTCGATCCAGTTGACCCGGGTCTTGGCCTCCGGCAGGACGAACCCGTCGGCGACGAACTCGCCGCCGCGCAGGTCGAACTCGCGGACCACGGTCGCGTCCGCGCCGCCGCGGGACAGCTCGACCAACGCCAGGTGGTAGTCCGGCTTGAGCACCGCGGCGCCCTTCCAGACCCAGTTCTCGTCCTCCCGCTCGACCAGCGCGTCCACGTCGAGCAGGACAGTCCAGACCGGAGCGCCGGTGCGGTACTCGGCCAGGGTCGTGCGCCGCCACAGGCCGCGCGGGTGGGTCGCGTCCTGCCAGAAGTTGTAGAGGAACTCCCCGCGCCGCCGCGGGTAGGGGATGCGGTCGTCGGCGTCGAGCACCTCGCGCAGGCGAGTTCGGATCGTGTCGAACCGCTCACTTCCGGTCAGCTCGGCCGCGGTCTCCGCGTTGCGGGCCCGGACCCAGTCCAGGGCGTCCTCCCCGGTGACGTCTTCCAGCCAGAGATACGGGTCGGGGGCAGCGGCTTCGGTCATGCGGCCAGTCTGCCATCGGGTGAACTCCGGGCGAGCCGTCCGTCCGTGGGTTAGCGTGGCCGCCGTGAAGATCGGTTTCGCCGCTCCCGTGTCCGGTTCGTGGGCCACTGTCGACAACCTGGCCCTGGTCGCGGCCAAGGCCGAGGGGTTGGGCTACGACTCGCTGTGGACGTTCCAGCGGCTGCTGTCGCCGCCGGACGCGAGCTGGGGCGAGGCGTATCGCGCCGTGCTCGACCCGGTCGCCACGCTGGGCTTCCTCGCCGCGCGCACCAGCCGGATCCGGATCGGCGTCGCGGTGCTGAACCTGCCGTTCTTCGCCCCGCCGCTGCTCGCCAAGCAACTCGCCACGGTGGACCTGCTGTCCGGGGGCAGGCTGGACGCGGGCCTGGGCATCGGCTGGTCCGATGAGGAGTACACCGCCGTCGGCGTGGACAAGAGGGATCGCGGTAAGCGCGCGGAGGAGTACCTGCCGCTGCTGCGCCGCTTCTGGACCGACGAGGTGGTCGACCACGACGGCGAGTTCTACCGCGTCCCGCCGACCCGAATGGACCCCAAGCCGGTCCAAGCGGGCGGGCCGCCGATCCTGGTGGGCGCGGGCGCCGAACCCGCCTTGCGACGGGCAGGACGGCTTGCCGATGGGTGGGTAAGCAGCAGTCGGGCAGACCTGTCTTCCATCGGTAAGTCCGTGCGCACTATCCGCACGGCCGCTGAGGAAGCGGGTCGCGATCCGGCCGCGCTGCGCATGGTCTGCCGGGGCGCGGTGCGCGTGCGGTCCGCGCGCGCGGACCGGCAGCCGTTGACCGGCACTTTCGAGCAGATCCGCGCCGACTTCGCGGACCTGGCCGAGCAGGGCGTCACCGAGCTGTTCGTCGACCTCAACTTCGACCCGGAAATCGGCAGCCCGGACGCCGGCCCGGCCGAATCGATGCGCCGCGCGGAAGACGCCCTGGAAGCGTTCGCCCCGTAGCGGGGGATAACCCGAGATGGAGACGGCGGCCCACCGGATAGTCCTGCCGAGCGGCGGTAGGCAAGCTGACCGTATGCACATCATCCGCGCCCCGTTCACCCGGCAGGCCATGGGAGAGCTGGCTTACGCGCTGGTCGGGCTGCCGCTCGCGCTCATCGGGTTCGCGCTGACCCTGGTGGCCCTCGTCGCGGGCACGGCGCTGTCGGTGACCTTCATCGGCCTGCCGCTGCTGGCCCTCGGCGTCATGGCCGCCCGGGCGTCCGGGGCGATCGATCGCGGTCTCGCCAACGCGCTCCTCGGCACGAGGCTGCGCCCACCGCCGCGATTCGAGCCCCGAGCAGGTTTCTTCGGCTGGCTCGGCGACGCGCTTCGCGACGGCCCGGGCTGGCGCGCGGTCCTCTATCGCGTGATCCGGCTGCCGTTGGCCGTGTTCACCGCCGCCGTCGCGGTCTTCGTCTGGGGCTACGCGGTCGCGCTGGTGACCCTGCCGGTGTGGGCGGCGCTGTTCACCGAGGGACTGCCCGTGTTCGACCTCCCCGCCGAGGTCGCCTTCGACGGGTGGGCGGTCGTGCGCTGGCTGATCGGCGTGGCACTGCTGCTGGCCGCCCCCTGGCTGGTGCGCGGCCCGCTCGTCCTCGACCGGCTGCTGATGACCGCGCTGCTGACCAGCCCGCCGCTGGCCGACCGGGTGCGCGACCTGGAGCGGACCCGGGCCAGCGCCGTCGAGGACTCGGCCGCGCGCCTGCGCCGGATCGAGCGGGACCTGCACGACGGCGCGCAGGCCCAACTGGTCGCGCTCGCGATGAAGCTGGGCATCGCCAAGGAGTCGATCGACAGCGGCGACACCGAGACCCTGCGCGCTCTGGTCACCTCGGCCCACACCACCGCCAAGGACGCCCTCGTCGAGCTGCGCGACCTGGCCAGGGGCATCCACCCGCCCGCCCTCGACAGCGGCCTCGCCCCCGCCCTGACCACGCTGACCGCGCGATCCGCCCTCCCGGTCGACCTCACCGTCGACATCGGGGACCGGCCGAGCCCGGCCATCGAGTCCATCGCGTACTTCTGCGCCGCCGAACTGCTCACCAACGCCGCCAAGCACAGCGGGGCGACCCGGGCGGAGGTGTCCGTCCACGCGGGCGACGACGGCCTGCGGCTGCTGGTGCGCGACAACGGCTCCGGCGGGGCGGCCATCGGCGCGGGCACCGGCCTCGCTGGCCTGGCCGAGCGGGTCCGCACCGTGGACGGGCGGCTGGCCATCGCCAGCCCGGTGGGCGGCCCCACCGAGATTCGCGTCGACCTGCCGAGGACCAGCGCATGAGGATCGTGATCGCCGAGGACTCCGTGCTGCTGCGCGACGGGCTCGTGGAACTGCTGACCCTGCGCGGGCACGAGGTCGTCGCGGCCGTCGGCGACGCCGATGCGCTCACGGCCGCGGTCGCCGAGCACGCGCCCGACGTGTCCGTCGTGGACGTCCGGATGCCGCCGACGCACACCGACGAGGGCCTGCGCGCGGCCGTGGCGCTGCGGCGCGCGGACCCGTCCCGCCCGATCCTGCTGTTCTCCCAGTACGTGGAGACCAGCCACGCCGCCGACCTGCTGGCCGGACGCCCTGATGGCGTCGGCTACCTGCTCAAGGACCGCGTCGCCGACGTCGGCGACTTCGTGGCCGCGCTTACCCGGGTCGCGGCAGGGGAGACCGTGCTGGACCCGGAGGTCGTCACCCAGTTGTTCGGCCGACGGTCAGACGCGCTCACCACGCTCACGTCGCGCGAACGGGAGGTCTTGGACCTCATGGCGCAAGGCCGGTCCAACAGCGGCATCGCCACCGCGCTGTCGCTGAGCCTCGGGTCCGTCGAGAAGCACGTCACCAACGTCTTCGCCAAGCTCGGCCTGCCGCCGTCGCAGGGCGACCACCGACGGGTCTTGGCGGTGCTGCGCTACCTGCGACTGTGAGTCACTCACGCCATCCGGACAGCTCCGCCCCCTTGGCGATGTCCACCCGGAACCCGAACTGGATCTCGGCTGTCTGGCCCGCCGCCACATCCAGCTTCCAGGTCACCTCGCCCAGGTCGGTGCGCGCCGCGGGCTCCGGGGACAGGCTGACGTCGCGGACCACCACCGACTCGCTGCGCGAGACCGGGACCTGGTCCACCACGGTGATCCTGGCCGCGCGCGGGCCGAAGTTGCCTACCTTGACCCGGTAGCTCGCCTCTTGGCGCCGGGTGCCGCCGAGCACGGCCTTGCCCGCCGAGCGCCGCACCAGCTCGCGCTCCACCCGGACCCGGTCGTCGATGCCCAGCGTCAGCTCGACCTCCTCGCCCGGCGCCCACGCCGCGAGGTCGGTGCCGCCGACGAACTCGCTGTCGTGGAAGACCGACGCCCGGCCGGGCCGCAGCGTGTGCTCGGAGGTGTTGACCGCCGTGGCCCGCAGGTACGCCTCGGGCCCGCGCAGCGGCACGGTCACGTGGCCGACCTCGGCGGGCAGCTCGACCACGGTGACCGTCGTGCGGTGCGAGGTCCCGTCGGCGGGCACCGCGACGGGACGCGCGGGCCGGTAGGTCGCCGCCGCCACCCCGTGCTCGACCACGGCGAACGACTCGGCCATCGGCGCCGTCGCCGCGTACGCGGCAGGCGCGGCGGCCCGGGCCATCTCGGGCGTGCCGCCGTACCCGCCGGACATGGGCTGGACGGGCGGCGGCCGTCGCACGTCGAGGTACCAGGGGCGCAGCTCCGGCACGTCGACGCTGTTCGCCGGACGGGCGGTCGACAGGCGTAGGTCGCACTCGGGCCAGTCTTCGCCGCTGTGCTGCGTGACCAGGCCGTACCAGGTAAGCGTCAACGCGGCGCCGGTTAGCCGCACGTCGTAGCGCGACTCCCAGCTCGCCGCGTCGACCAGGTAGGACACCTCCAGCTCGACCTCGCCCGGCTCGGACACCGCCAGCTCGGCGGTGATCGCGGTGCGGTCGGGCGCGCCGTCGTCGCGGTCGTCGACGCGCCGCTGCGCCTGGTCGTGCTCGTCCTGTGTCCGCCGACGCGCCTCGGCCAGCACACGGCGCTCGGTGAGCACGTCGGCGAGCTGGCCCGCCAGCGCGTCGCCCACCCCGGCCACCCGCGCCGGATCGGCCTCGCCCTTGGCCAGCGCCTGGGCGAAAGCGCCGCCCGACCGCCGCGCCAGCGACGTGATCAGCTCGGCGCGCGCGTCCAGCACTGTCTGCCGATCGGTAAGCGCGTCGAGTTCGGCCCGCAGCGCGTCCCGCCGCTCGGCCAGGTCCGCCAGCGCGGCGTCCGGCGTGCGCGGGTTGCGCTCGGGCGCGACGTCCACGCCCAGGACCGTGGCCGGACCCCGGCCGCTCACCCGCACGGAGTCGGCGTGCAGGCCCAGCGGGAGCCCGCCGACCACGACCCGCTGCTCGCCCTCGGCCACCCGCAGCGCGCCGCGCCGGGTGACCCTGGCCTGTCCGGGATAGACGGTCACGGCGACGATCGGGGCATCCACACGACTGGTCACGTCGCGAGGCTACTCACCGGCGCGCGCCACCGCGTCGATCTCGGCCAGCAGCCCCGCCTTCACCTCCGGCGCGCAGAAGGCCGCCCGCACCCCCGTTCGGGCGATTTCGGCCAACTCCGCCCGGGTGAGCCCGAACCGCTCGTGGCAGAGCAGGTACTCGCGGTCCAGGTCCGTGTGGAACATGCCGGGGTCGTCGGTGGCCAGCGTGACCGGCACACCCGCCGCCAGCAGGCGGGGCAGCGGGTGGTCGGCCAGGTCCGGCACGGCCCGGGTGCGCAGGTTCGACGTCGGGCAGACCTCCAGCGGGATGCCGTGCTCGGCGAGGTGGCGCAGCAGCGCCGGGTCGGCCACCGCGCTGACGCCGTGGCCGATCCGCTCGGCGCGCAGGTCCCGCAGCGCCGACCAGATCTCCGCCGGGCCGACCGTCTCGCCCGCGTGCGGCACCAGGTGCAGGCCCGCGCCTGCGGCCAGCTCGAACGACCGGCGGAACCGCGCCCTCGGCACGCCCACCTCCAGCCCGCCGACGCCGAACCCGACGCTGCCCTCGGGGGCGTGCCGCAGCACCCAGGTGATCGTTTCCTGGCCGTCGGTCTCCAGGCCGCCGGGGATGTCGTAGACCCAGGCAAGCGCGACGCCGTGCTCTGACAGCGCCCTCTTACGCCCCTCGGTGAGGGCTTCGGCAAGCTCGGCCGGATCGATTCCGGTGACCAGGTGGCCGAGCGGGGTCACGGTCACCTCGGCGTAGCGCGTGTTTACCGCGGCCAGGTCAGCCGCGATGCCCAAGACCAGCGTCGTCACGTCGGCCCCGGTCTTCACCAGCCCCGCTACCGAGCCGTAGACAGTGATGAAGTGGGTGAAGTCGGTGAACTCGTAGAACCGGGCAAGTTCGTCGCGGTCAGTCGGCACGCCGTGCTCGGGGTGGCGGCGGGCCAGTTCCAAGACGGTGTCGAGGGACGCGGCGCCGACCAGGTGCAGGTGCAGTTCGACCTTGGGCAGGGCACGAATGAAGGAGCGCATGAAAACAGACCTCTCGGGTGTGATGACGGGCGCGGACGGGCCGCGTGGTCACCAGGCGAGGTCGCCGCGCTCGTGGTCCTCCCCGTACAGGGGCAGCGGCACCAGCCAGCCGAGGATCACGGACACGCAGAGGAGTTTGGCTGAGGGGTAAACGACCCGTCAAGGGAATACGTTCGCGCCTACGATCGACGGTGGAGGTGTGCGATGTCCGATGTGCGGCGGCGTTTGTTCGTCTTCGACATGGACGGCACGTTGCTGCCGGAGACCTCCGGCCTGCTCGCCGTCGCGGAGGTGCTGGGCACGGTCGATGAGCTGACCGCGCTGGAGGAGCGGTTCGCCGTCGAGGAGATCAGCACGCTGGAGTTCGCCCGGGAGGTGCGGCGGCTGTGGGGCCCGGTGCCCGAGTCGGTGTTCCGGCAGGCGTACGACTCGTGCGCGAAGCTGGCGGGCATCCGCGAGGTCGTGCACGACATCCGCGCGGGCGGCGGCGTGTCATGCCTGATCACCATGTCCCAGGATCTCTTCGCGAACCTGTTCGCCGAGCACGAGTTCGACCACATCTTCGCCACCCCGTACCCGCTGTCGCTGGAAGCCGCCGTCGCCGACGAGGACGTGCTCACCCCGGAGTCCAAGCCGCGCATCGTCGAGCGGCTGTGCCGCGAGCACGGGTTCGACTACGCGGACACCGTGGCGTTCGGCGACTCCGGCAGCGATATCCCGCTGTTTCAGACGCTGCGGCACACGGTGGCCGTCAACGCTACCGACCAGCTGCTCGGCCTCGCCGCGACGGACTACCGAGGCGCCTCTTTGCCGGAGGCTTACCGCTTGGCGTTGGACATGATCGAGACGTCCACAGTGGACGCGGTCGATTCCTGACGATCGTCCTGTCGCGCGGTGTCGAACGCTCACTCGCGGTTGCGGATTTGTTCACTTCTCCAGGGGGGCGGGAGTCTTCACTCCTCGCTTTTCCGTGGTCGGGTCACTGGTGTTTCCGACGTTCGCGGACGTGGCAGATGAGCGGACTCCGGGC
The DNA here is from genome assembly GCF_900101685.1 of Actinokineospora iranica. GTDB lineage: Bacteria > Actinomycetota > Actinomycetes > Mycobacteriales > Pseudonocardiaceae > Actinokineospora > Actinokineospora iranica. The sequence goes on along the minus strand of NZ_FMZZ01000002.1, from coordinate 243,542 downwards.
CTCTTATCGCTGGCGGGCACAACAGCGGTCGTGGCGACGTTCCTCGCACTAACCACAGCCCGGTAAACGCGATCGACTCCGCGGCGCTGGCACGTCCGCTCGCACTTACCTGCTCTACGACAGCGCGACGGGCCGCAACCGCGTCGCCACGATCAAGTCCGTCTCCACCGGAACGGCGTCCCCGGTCTCGGCGTTCCCCGAGGTCGAAGGCGGCACCCGGACGACCGACTCGGGGTCGTTCGCCTACTACGCGGGACCGGTGACCAAGTCCGCCGCGAACCTGTGCGTGAAATGGGGCGCTTCGGTGGGATCCGCCTGCTACACCAGCCCGTTCGAGCATTGCGGCTGAGCCGCCCAACCTAGCCCACCGGCCCGACAGTTCTCCCCGCTGTCGGGCCTGGTTGTCCACAATGGCCGGATATATCCACAGGGGACGAGAAGACCTTTTCCCAGCCAGCCGCCCTGTGCACAGTGGACTCATGACGACTCCACCGACCACCACAGTCACTCTCGAAGACGGCGGCGACCTCATCGCCGCCATCCCGCACCTGCTGGGCTTCCACCCGGCCGACTCCCTTGTCTTGGTGACGCTTCTCGGCGAAGACAGCGTGTGCCTGGGCCCGATCATCCGCGCCGACCTCCCGGCCGCAGCCGACGCCGCATCGCTGGCCGAGCACCTGAGCTCGGTCATCACCGAACACCGCGCCCGCTCGGTGTTCGTCGTGATCGTCGGCGGGGACGCCGACGCGCCACCAGACCTGCCTTTCCCGCCCCAAAGACATGTGGTCGACGCGGTGACGGCGGCCTTCGCGACCAAGGACATCTCGGTCGACCACGCGCTGTGGACGCCCACGGCGTCGGAGAGCGAACACTGGCGCTGCTACACCCATCCCACCTGCTCGGGCACGGTCGCCGACCCGGGGGCCTCTCCGATCGCGGCCTTCCTGACCGTCGCGGGCCTGGTCACCTACCCGACCCGCGAAGCCCTGGCCGACACGCTGGCTCCCGACCCCGAGGCGGACCTGAACCGCCGCTCCGCGCTCATCGACGCCATCGTGGACACCGAACTCGCCGCGGACGCGGCAGACCCGGCCGCCTTCATCCGAGACCTGGCCCTGGTCGAGTCCACCCTCGCCGCGTTCCACTCGGCCCCGGAGCCCGCCGGAGAATCTCCTGATCTCACAGCGGATTCCGGCCCCGCCCACCGCACGCACGAGGAGCGGGTGCTCACCGACCCCGCCGCCACCGATCCGGACTTGGACGACGACCAACTGGCCGCGCTCGCGGTTGCCCTGAGCCACCACGACATCCGCGACGCCTGCCTCGCCATCGTCCTGTCCGACCGGGCCCGCGCGGCCGATCGGCTCTGGACACGCCTGGTCCGGGCCATCCCCGCCCCGGAACGCGCCGAACCCGCCTGCCTGCTCGCGGTCAGCGCTTACCTACGCGGGAATGGGGCGCTGGCAGGCATGGCCCTGGACATCGCGGCCGACGCGGACCCCGGGCACACTCTCGCCGCGCTTCTGCGCGCGTCGATGGACCACGCCATCCCGCCCGCGGAACTCCGCCACATCATCACCCACACCGCCCGCGCCAGAACCCGCGCGCCCGGTTAGGTGTCGGCCCGGGAGCCGCGTCCCGCTGAACCCACCGGCAGGGCGCGTCTGTGGACGGCGGACGGCCGTCCACAACAGACCGCTGGCCGGTGCCCAGGTCCTGGACACCAGGCCGATCGCCACCGCGTCAGGCACGAGCGGCTGGTCCGCGCGGCCGTGCCGCCACGTGGATCAGCGGCCAAGGCGCGGACGGGGATGGAAGCGCGCGGTTCGGTGGCGAGTGAAGGCGTGTCGGGCGGCCGCTTGCCTGCCGGGGCATCCGCCATGCCGTCGTTCGTCGTGGTCGCAGGCCGGGCGACTGGTTGGCAGTCGTGCCGGCCCGGCGACCACGGCTCCCCGCCAGGAGCCAGGGCGAAGGCGACGGGTCGTCAGGCTCGGGCGCGGGTGAACTCCCAGGCGTCGCCGATGATCGTGCGCAGGTCGGCGCGCTCGGGCTCCCAGCCGAGGTGTTTGGCGGCCGCGTCGGCCGAGGCGACCAGGACGGCGGGGTCGCCGGGTCGGCGGGCGGCGAACTCGGCGGGGATGGGGTGGCCGGTGACTTCGCGGCAGGTCTGGACGACCTCGCGGTTGGAGAAGCCGGTGCCGGTGCCCAGGTTGTAGATCTGGTGCTCGCCCTCGACGGTGTGGGCGAGTGCCAGCAGGTGGGCCTCGGCGAGGTCCGCGACGTGGATGTAGTCACGGACGCAGGTGCCGTCCGCGGTGGGGTAGTCGTCGCCGTAGATGGAGATGGCAGGGCGGGCGCCCAGGGCCACCTGCAGCACGATCGGGATCAGGTGGGTCTCGGTGGTGTGCCGCTCGCCGAAGCGGCCGTAGGCGCCCGCCACGTTGAAGTACCGCAGGCTGACCGCGGCGAGGCCGTGGGCCTTGGCATAGGAGGTGATCGCGTGATCGATGGCGAGTTTGGTGGCGCCGTAGGTGTTGGTGGGGCGGGTGGGGGCCGATTCGAGGATCGGCACCTGCTCCGGCTCGCCGTAGGTGGCCGCGGTGGAGGAGAACACCAGGCGCGGGGTTCCGTTGTCCCGCATGGCGTCGAGCAGCCGCAGGGAGGTGAGGACGTTGCCGTTCCAGTACTTGGCCGGGTCCTGCATGGACTCGCCCACCAGTGACTTCGCCGCGAAGTGCAGCACGCCGTCGAAGCCGTCGGCGAGCAGCGAGCCAGCGGCATCGGCGATGTCGGCCTGGACGAACCGGGCGCCATCGGGCACCGCGTCCGCGTGGCCGGTGGACAGGTCGTCGACGACCACGACCTCGTGGCCGCTCTCGATCAGCCGCGCCGCGCAGACGCTGCCGACATATCCCGCCCCGCCGGTCACGAGCAACTTCACCGTGGTCCTCGCCTTCGTCCTGGTTCTTGTGGTTGAGGTTCTTGCGACTGTGGTTCTTGCGACTGTGGTTCGCGGGGTCCCGGCTTCAGAGGTCGCGGCCCGCGCCCGCCGACGGCGCGGCCGTGAACAGTCGCGGCGCAGTCAGCGACCGTTCCGCGTAGGCGGCGAGCACAGCGGCGCGCACATCGTCCCGGCGACCGGTGGGCGCCAGCGCGATCGCGGAGCCGCCGAAGCCGCCCCCGGTCATCCTGGCACCCAGCGCGCCCGCCCCGACAGCCGCGTCCACCGCGACATCGAGTTCCAGACAGGACACTCGGTAGTCCTCGCGCAGACTCGCGTGCGACGCGCTCAGATGGGCGCCGATGCCCGCGATCGACCCCGCCCGCAGCGCCGCGACGCCGCGCAGCACCCGGTCGTTCTCGCTGACCACATGGCGCACCAGCGGCCGAAGGTCTTCCGGGAGCGCCGCGGACGCCTCGGCGAGGCCGTCGAGGGGCACATCGCGCAGCGCGGGCACGCCGAGCAGCCGCGCGGCCCGCTCGCAGCCGCGCCTGCGGTCGCCGTAGGCCGAGGTCGCCAGCGAGTGCCGGGCCCGGGTGTCGACCACGATCACCTCCAGGCCCGCCGCGGCCGCGTCGAAGGGCACCTGCTCGCGGGCGCCGGAGCGGACGTCGAGGAACAGCGCGTGCGACTCGACGCAGCACAGCGAGGCGGTCTGGTCGAGCAGACCGGTGGGGGCGCCGACGAAGTCGTTCTCCGAGCGCTGCACCCACCGGGCGATCTCGGCGAGCGTGGGGGAGCCGTCCTCATCGGGCGTGACACCGGCGAGGCCGAGCAGGGCCAGCGCCACCGCGCACTGCAGGGCGTGGGAGGACGACAGACCCGCGCCCGCGGGCACGTCGCCCACGACCACCAGGTCGGCGCCCCCGGTGAAGCCCTGCCCGCGCAGCGCCCAGGCGACCCCGGCCGGGAACGCGGCCCAGCCGGTGACCGACCCGGGCGCCAGGTCCGCGACCGGGACCGGGGCGGCGCGCTGGGGGATGGCGTCGTCGCCGATGGTCGTCGCGGCCAGCACGCCGTCGGCGCGGGCCGACGCGGCCACGGCGACGCGGAACGGCAGGGCGAACGGCAGGACGTAGCCGTCGTTGTAGTCGGTGTGCTCACCGATGAGATTCACCCGTCCGGGGGCGGACCACACCCCATCGGGGGCTCGGCCGTGGAGCCGCCGGAACTGGCTGGCGGCCCGGTCGGCCGAAGTCACTGCCCGCGGGCCAGGACCGCGTGCAGGACCGTCGGCGCCAACTCGGCTGTGTTGCCCGCGCCGGTGATCTCGATCGTGTTGCCGTCGCCCTTGGACGGGCCGACGCTGATGACGTTGCCGGGGAGGATGCCGACGGCCTTGAGGTCGGCCATCAGGTCCGGGTCAAGCTGCACGTGCTCGGCGATGCGGCGGATCTCGACCTTGCCGCCGCCGCGCCGGGCGACCTCGTCCACGCGCACCAGGCCAGCCTCCACCGGCGGGGCGGGCTCGCCCTCGCCCAGCTTGTCCAGGCCGGGGATGGGGTTGCCGTACGGCGAGGTGGTCGGGTGGCCGAGGAGCTTGACCAGCTTGCGCTCCACGGCCTCGCTCATCACGTGCTCCCAGCGGCACGCCTCGCTGTGCACGTGCTCCCACTCCAGGCCGATGACGTCGACCAGCAGGCGCTCGGCGAGGCGGTGCTTGCGCATGACCGCGATGGCCAGGGACCGGCCGTGGTCGGTCAGCTCCAGGTGCCGGTCGCCCGCGACGACGAGCAGGCCGTCGCGCTCCATGCGGCCGACCGTCTGGCTCACCGTGGGGCCGCTCTGCCCCAGGCGCTCGGCGATGCGGGCACGCAGGGGGACGACGCCCTCCTCTTCGAGTTCGTAAATAGTGCGGAGGTACATCTCTGTGGTGTCAATGAGATCGTTCACGCCGGTTCCCCTTCGTCACCTCGTATGGTAGTCGCTCGCTTGGGCGGAGCAGTCGGCCAGTAGCAGCGAGTGACCAGGGGCGCAGCCGGCAGGATGGCGGGGTGACGGTATTTCCCAGGCCTGTGGTGTCGGCGGCGGAGTTGGCGGCGTCGCTCGACGGGCCGCGGCGGCCGGTCGTGCTCGACGTGCGGTGGCGGCTGGGCGGTCCGCCCGGGCGGGCGGACTACGCGGCCGGTCACATCCCCGGCGCGGTCTTCCTCGACCTGGACACCGACCTGGCCGCGGAGCCGGGGGCGGGCGGCAGGCACCCGCTGCCCGACCCGGCCGATCTCCAGCGTGTGCTGCGGCGGGCGGGGGTGCGCGCGGACCGGCCGGTCGTGGCCTACGACGCCGACAACGGCTCGGTCGCCGCGCGGGCGTGGTGGCTGCTGCGCTGGGCGGGCCACCGCGACGTCGCCGTGCTCGACGGCGGGTACGCGGCCTGGGTGGCCGAGGGGCACGCGGTCGACGCCGACGCCCCGGTTCCCGAACCGGGCGACTTCGTGGTGCGGCCGGGTGGTATGCCGGTGCTCGACGCCGATGGGGCGTCTGCCATGGCCGACGTCGGGGTGCTGCTGGACGCGCGGGCGCCGGAGCGGTACCGGGGCGACGTCGAGCCGGTCGACCCGCGCGCCGGGCACATCCCCCGGGCGGTGAACGCGCCGTTCTCCGGGCATGTGGGGGCGGACGGGCGCTGGCTGCCGCCCGCGCGGCTGGCGGAGCGGTTCGCCGGGCTGGGTGTGCGGACGGGGGAGCCGGTGGGGGCCTACTGCGGCTCCGGTGTCACCGCCGCCTCGGTCGTGCTGGCGCTTGAGGTGGCGGGCGTCACCTCCGCCGAGCGGCCCGCCGCCCTCTACGCGGGGTCTTGGTCACACTGGTGCGTCGATCCCGACCGTCCGGTCGAGACGGGGGAGCGGGCGGCCCACTAGGGTGCTGGCATGGGTGATCGCGCCGCGACCGCGAGCGTCGTGTGGGACTCCGCGTTGCTCGGCTACGACCTGGGCGGGGACCATCCGTTCAACCCGATCCGGCTTGAGCTGACCATGCGCCTGGCGCGGGCGCTGGGCGTGCTCGACGGGGTGGACCCGCTGGCGCCCGAGGCCGCGGGCGACGACGACCTGGCGCGGGCGCACGAGGTGTCCTACGTGGCCGCCGTCCGGGAGGCGCCGATGGCGTCCTGGGACGTCGGGCACGGGCTGGGGACGGCGGACAACCCGGTCTTCGACCAGATGCACGCCGCGTCGGCGCTGGTGGTGGGCGGGACGCTGGCGGCGGCGCGGCGGATCGCGTCGGGGGAGGTCGACCGGGCGGTGAGCATCGCCGGGGGGCTGCACCACGCGATGCGCGACCACGCCGCCGGGTTCTGCGTGTACAACGACTGCGCGGTGGCGATCTCCTGGCTGCTGGACAACGGGTTCGACCGAGTCGCCTACCTCGACGTCGACGTCCACCACGGCGACGGCGTGCAGGCCGCGTTCTACGACGACCCCAGGGTGCTGACCGTCTCGCTGCACCAGCACCCGGCGACGCTGTGGCCGGGCACCGGGTTCGTCACCGAGCTCGGCGGGCGCGGCGCGCAGGGCACCTCGGTCAACGTCCCGCTGCCGCCGGGCACCCGCGACCCCGCCTGGCTGCGCGCCTTCCACGCCACCGTGCCCGCGCTGCTGGCCGCGTTCCAGCCGCAGGTCCTGGTCACCCAGTGCGGTGTGGACACCCACGAGGAAGACCCGCTCGCCGACCTGTCGCTGTCGGTCGACGGGCACCGCGAGACCTACCGCGCCCTGCGCGACCTCGCGACCCGGTACGCGGGCGGGAAGTGGCTGGCCACCGGGGGCGGCGGCTACCAGCTGCTGCGCGTGGTCCCCCGCTCGTGGACGCACCTGATCGCGACCGTGCTCGACCGCGACGTCCCGGTCGAGACGCTGGTTCCGGCGGAGTGGACCGCCGCGGTCCGCACGGTCGCGCCGAACGCGACGCTGCCGGTGGCCATGGGCGACGGGCGCGACCCCTCCTTCGAGCCGTGGGGCGGCGGGCTGGACGAGGCGGTGGACACCGTGGTCCGCGACGTGCGGCGCGCGGTGTTCCCGCTGCACGGCCTCGACCCGGACGATCCGAGAGACTGACGACATGGCCGCCCACGACCCGTTCGACTACCCCCGCCGGTGGGAGGCCGACGTCGTGCTGGCCGACGGCGGCACAGTCCACTTGCGACCGATCGTGCCCAGCGACGGCGAGTCGCTGCGCGCCTTCCACGGCAGGCTCTCCTCCCGCACCCGCTACCTGCGCTACTTCGGCCCGTATCCGCGCATCCCCGACCGCGACCTGCGCCGCTTCAGCACCGTCGACCACCACAGCCGGGTCGCGTTCGTCGCGCTGCTCGGGGACGACATCGTCGCCGTCGGCCGCTACGAGCGGCTGGCCGAGTCCGACTCGGCCGAGGTCGCCTTCGTCGTGGAGGACGCCCACCAGGGCCGCGGCCTCGGCTCGATCCTGCTGGAGCACCTCGCCGCCGCCGCGCGCGAGCGCGGGCTGCGCCGGTTCGAGGCCGAGGTGCTGGCCGACAACGCGCAGATGGTCCGCGTCTTCCGTGACGCCGGGTACCAGGTGAGCCGGGCGTTTGACGAGGGCGTGCTGCACCTGGAGTTCGCCATCGACCCCACCGAGGCGTCGATGGCGGTCGCCTGGGCGCGGGAGCAGGCCGCCGAGGCGCGCAGCGTGCACAATCTGCTGCACCCGCGCTCGGTGGCGGTTATCGGCGCGTCCACCGACCACACCAAGATCGGCTACGCGGTGCTGGGGAACCTGCTCGCCGCCGACTTCGCCGGGCCGGTGTTCCCGGTCAACGCCGAGCACCGGTCGGTGCGCGGGGTGCGGGCCTACCCGACGGTGCTCGACATCCCGGACCCGGTGGACCTGGCCGTGGTCACCGTGCCCGCGGCGAGCGTGGACGAGGTCATGGACGCCTGCCTGGCCAAGGGCGTGAAGACGCTGATGGTGGTGACCTCCGGGTTCGGCGAGACCGGCCCGGACGGCCGGGGCGCGGAGCGGCGGCTGGTCGACGAGGCCCGCGCGCACGGGATGCGGGTGGTCGGCCCGAACGCGCTGGGCGTGGTGAACCTCGACCCGGCGGTGCGGCTCAACGCGACCCTCGCGCCGACCCTGCCCGGCCCGGGGCGCACCGGCTTCTTCTGCCAGTCCGGCGCGCTGGGCACGGCGATCCTCGCCGACGCCGCCGCGCGCGGGCTGGGGCTCTCGACGTTCGTCTCCGCGGGCAACCGCGCCGACGTCTCGGGCAACGACCTGTTGCAGTACTGGCAAACCGACCCGAACACCGATGTCGTGCTGCTGTACCTGGAGTCGTTCGGCAATCCGCGCAAGTTCGCCCGGCTGGCCCGGCGGCTGGGGCGGAACAAGCCGGTGGTGGCGGTGAAGTCCGGGCGCAACACGGTGCTGCCCGCGCTCGCCGCGACCGGGGTGGCGGTGGACGAGGCCAGCGTGCAGGCGCTGTTCGAGCAGGCAGGCGTCATCCGGGTCGAGTCGATCGCGCAGCTGTTCGACACCGCGCTGCTGCTGGCGCACCAGCCGCTGCCGCCCGGCGAGCGGGTCGCGGTGGTCGGCAACTCCTCGGCCATCGGGCTGCTCGCCGCCGACGCCGCGCTCGCCCAGGGGCTCGCGCTCGCGGGCGAGCCGGTCGACGTCGGCGCGCAGGCCGGGCCCGACCACTTCGCCGCCGCGGTCGCCGACGCGCTGCGCCGCGAGGACGTGGACTCGCTGATCGTGGTGTTCGTGCCGCCGCTGGCCATCCCGGGCACCGCGTACGCGCGGGCGCTGCGCGAGGCGGCCGCGGGCCTGGCCGAGGCGGGCACGAAGCCGATCGTGTCCACTTTCCTCGCCGCGGAAGGGATTCCGGCCGAGCTGGCGGTGACCGGCCCGGACGGGGCCCCCACCCGGGGGTCGATTCCGTCGTATCCGAGCCCGGAGCGGGCCGCGCTCGCCCTGGCCCGCGCCACCGGCTACGCCCGCTGGCGCTCCGCGCCGCTGGGCAGTTTCGTCCGCCCGGACGGCCTAGACCCGGCAGGCGCGGCGGGCGTTGTCGCCGCCGCCCTCAGCGAAGCTGAACTGTCGCAAAAGGACGGTGGCGAGCGCGGCGAGATCGATCTGACCGACGACCAAGTGGTGCGGGTGCTGTCCTGCTACGGGATTCACATCATGCCGTTCCGCGTTGTGTCCGATTCGGACAGCGCGGTCGCGGCGAGCCTGGAACTCGGGCTGCCGGTGGCGATGAAGACCGCGAGCAAGCAGTTCCGCCACCGCAGCGAGCTGATCGGCGTGCGTCTCGACCTGGCGGGGGAGGACGCGGTGCGGGCAGCGTACGCCGACCTGCGCGCGGTGTCCGGAATGGACGAAGTGTACGTGCAGCGGATGGCGCCCAAGGGAAACTCGTGCACGATCGGGCTGCAGGACGACCCGTCGTTCGGCACGCTGGTGTCCTTCGGCCTGTCCGGGTTGATCAGCGACCTGCTCGGCGACCGCGCCTACCGCGCGGTCCCGCTCACCGACGCCGACGCCGCGTCGCTGGTGCGGGCGCCGAAGGCGGCGCCGCTGCTGGTCGGCTACGGCGGGGGCGAACCGGCGGACCTGGCCGCCCTGGAGCAGTTGGTGCTGCGGGTGGCCGCGCTGGCCGAGGACGTGCCGGAGGTGCGGTCGCTGGCCGTCGCGCCCATCCTGGCCTCCGCCGAGGGCGCCTTCGTCACCGGCGGCCGGATCACGGTCGGCCCGCCCCCGTCGCGCCACGACAGCGGCCCGCGCCGCCTGCGGCCCATCCCGGACGGCTTCTGACGAAACGGCGGCTGGCAAACGGCTTCTGGACAAAGGCGGCGTCTGACCAGCGGCGCTGGTCACCATGGCGGACGGGGGAACGCGCGGCCGGGAAACGCGGTGATCCGCCGGGTGGGGCACGACGGTGTGTCCCACCCGGCGGATCACCCCGGGGTCAGCCGACCTGGGTCTTGCCCAGGACGGTGTCCTGCTCCGGCGGGGCGAGCGAGAGGTTCACGTCGAACTCGCCGAGCGAGCTGTCGGTCACCACGTGGGTCACCGCTTCCGGGTCGACCTTGGTGGTGGCCTCACCGGCCGGGACGCCTGCCGGAACGGTGAAATCGACAGAGCCCTCGGCGGTGAACTTCAGCGTGCCCTCAGTGGGGACCGCGGTTTCCGGAATGGGGAGTTCAACCGGGACCTGCACCGACTGGCCATCGCTGATGGTCAGGGTGACCGAGGCTTTGATTCCGCCCGAGAGCTTCTTGGCGCCCACCAGTTGCAGGCCCTGGGTGGTGGCTTCGCCCGCGTCGACGTCAATGCTGAACGGCACCGACAGCGTCTCGCCCGCGGTGGCCTTCTCGGGAATGTCGACGTGCACGACCGTGCTCACGGTCTGCTCGCCGATCAGCGGAAACGCGCCTTTGTAGGTCAGTTCCTTGTCAACAGCGGCGGCCGATCCCACACCGAACATGAGAGCGAACAATGCCGCGACCACCGCGACGACGCCGCCGCCTGCGAGATACGGCAGCCGTTTTCCCGTTGTCCTTGTCGCCATTCGTTTATTCCTCCTCGACACTGAAGCGGACTAAGTGGCTTTTCCTGTGGAGAACCGAGGCCCCGGATCAACCTAATTCGACGGTAGTGCGTTAATGTCTGACCCGGCAACTCGAGATGCCGACATTCGGCGAACTTCTCGTTTTTTGTCATCTCGGCCGGAAAAGCCCTTCGGCAAAGGCGCATCCCGGTGAGTGCTCAGGCCGCCGGGTTCCGCGATGTGGGAGGGCGCGCGCCGTGGCGGTCTGGCCTGGCGGGGGCGCTAGTTGTACTCTCAATTTCCGGCTGTCGCACGGGGGCGCGCCTGGCGGCCTCGGCACGGCTGAGCAAGGGGGTCCTCGCCAGTGACGGCACGGTCCACAGCGTGGCGTGTTCCCCGGCGCCCGAATCTCCCTGCCGCTAAACCGTTCTGCCGCACCGAGTCCGCCGCAGCCTGCGGCGATGCCGCGCGCCCGGACCGGCCACAGAGGAACGTCCGGGCCCGCCTGGGCCGGGAACTCGCTATGATCAACTCCCGGCTCGCTGGTCGCCCGTATCGGCACACCCATGCCGCCATCGGCGCGCCGGGCTGGTTCCTCTTCGACGGCGTCGTCAAGCACGACCTGCTGACCGGCCGGGAAGGGCGCCACCGCCACGGCGCCGGGGTGTTCGGCAGCAAGGACGACGGTTACCTGATCACCATGACCACCGACACGAACGCCGCCGGTCCCGACTGCCCGGCGCGCCCCGCCGCCGGGCCGCGTGCCTCATGATGCACCCGCCCGACCGGCCGAGCGTGCTCGGCGCGGGCGGCGACAACGCCATCGCGTTCGCCATCGGGGTCGCCGCGGACGAGTGGACCCTGCTCATCCTGCGGCACGCGCTGCAGAACGGCACCCGCCGTGTCCACGACTGGCAGGCGGTGCTGCCCGTCTCCACCGCCGTGCTCACCTCCCGGCTGCGCCGCATGACCGAGGTGGGCATCTTCGTCCCGGTCGGGCCTGGCCACGACCCGAACGCCGTCGAGTACCACCTGAGCCGCCGGGGCACCGCGCTGTGGCCGATCATCGTCAGCATCTGGGCCTGGGAGGCGACATGGGCCGACGGGCAGGCCGAGCGGCTGCCCGCGATGCGGCACCGCGGCTGCGGTGAGCTGTTCGCCCCGCTGCTCGGGTGCGGCACGTGCGGGCGGCCGGTGCCGCCGCGGGAGGTGACCGGCGAGTTCGGCCCAAGCGGGTCCTGGCCCCGGACCGCCCCGAACACCACGATGCGCCGCCGCTCCAGCGGCTCGGCCAGCCTGGGCCCCGGGTTCTTCCCGCAGAGCCGGGCGCTGATCGGCAACCGCTGGTCGGCGGCGATGCTGGGCGCGGCCTACCTGGGCGCGCGCCGGTTCTCGGAGTTCCAGCGCCGCCTCAGCGCGCCCGCGACGGTGATCGCCGACCGGCTGCGCACCTTCCGCGACCTCGGCGTGCTGGAGGTCTCCGGCGACCCGGACCGGTCCGACCGCTCCACTTACCGGCTCACCGACAAGGGCCGCGCGTTCTTCCCGGTTGTCATGTCCGCGATCGAGTGGGGGCAGCGCTGGTTCCTGGCTCCCGAGGGACCGGCGCTCGTCTTCCACCACCGGGGCGCCGACCACGCCTTCTCCGTGCTGCTGCTGTGCTCGGCCTGCTCCGCGCCGCTCGCTGGCCGCGAGATCGAAGCCGTCTGAGCCGGGCGGGACTTTCCAGCCTTTCCCCGCCGGGCGTGCAACCCCCAGGTCCGCGCCATCCGTCCCCTGGGCATGACACGTCGAGGAACCATCGCTGCCGCAGGCGTTCTGCTCGCCGTGTTGACCGCCTGCGCCGGCCACGAGACCCCCAATTCCCAGAACCCGGCAGCGCAGCCCCCGCCGACCGCCGCGGGGCAGGCGCCGGAGGGCCAGCCCGCCCGGACACCGCCCGGCGACCACAAGCCCGTGCCGCCGGGGCAGATCGACGCGACCGCGCTGCCGGAGGGATATCCGAAGAAGGTGTGGACCGAGGGCGACGGCAAGACCGTCGGCGTCGTCGCCCAGGAGGGCGGCTGCGGCAAGGCGAGCGCCGAGGTGGCCGAGCAGACCCCGCGGCGGATCGTGCTGCTGCTGGTGGAGACCACGCCGTCGACACCGGAGATGTGCACGATGGATCTTCGCTACCCGACGGTGACCGTCGAGTTGGAGCAGCCACTGGGCGAGCGCACGGTCGTGCTCAAGAGCGAGCAACGCACCTCTTAGCCGCGCTCTCGTGTTAGAGGTAGACCTCAAACGCGCGTCCAAAAGTTGTACTCCATATAAGAGGTATAAGAAGGACCCTTCCCTGGGTGCCCCGGGCGGTTGTGCTCCACCGCCCGGGGCGCCGCCCTGTCCAGGACCGGTCAGTCAGCTGGACGGTCCGGGGCCGGGTGCAACCTGGACGGCCTCGACGCCGTCCTCTCACTATGAGGACCTCAGTGCTGACGGCGGGCGCGGCCCTGGCCATGCTCGCCCTCGCCGCGTGCGGTCAGGGCGCCGACGAGGCGACATCGGGCGCTCTTGGCTCCACCTCGGCCGGGGCGGCCCCGGTCGCCGCCGGTCCCACCGGGCCGGAAGAGTCGTCCACGCAGCCCCGGCCCACCGAGCCCCAGCAGGCAGAGCCCACCGAGTCCCTGCCCGGCAAGCCCCTGCCGAGCGGGCCGCCGGTCCCGACCGAGGCAGGCCCCGACTACCGCCCGCTGCCGCCCGCGCAGGTCGACGCGAAGGCGCTGCCGGACGCCTACGCCGACCGCAGGGTCTGGGTCGCCCCGGACGGCCGGTCCCTGCACCTGTTCGGGGTCGCCCGCGACAGCTGCACCCTGGTCGAGGGCCGGGTGATCGAGGAGAGCACCACATCGGTGACCGTCGCGCTCAACCCGATGGCCCAGCCGCAGGGCGGTCCCGACGGCGGGCAGATGTGCGCGCAGGTGCTGACCCAGCGGCCGGTGTCGGTCCCGCTGGCGGTCGAGTTGGGCGCACGCACCGTCGTGCTGGTCGAAGGTCCCTGATCAGCGCCCCTGCCGCCGCACAAACAGTGATCTCCGTCACTGCCCCTTAACGCGTCGGTTCGCCTGCCGCGCGACGAGGGGCGCGGAGCGCGGGCGGCTGGCCAGGGGAAGCATCGGACGGCAATGGCGCAGGTCATGGCTGGTGCAAGGCGGTAAATGACCATCGAGTCGATCTAGTCAGCACGCTGAGTAGTCGATCTCCGGGTATATCACCCTAAAGACGGGCTATTTTTAAGCCAGATCACATCAGGTTTGCCTTTTTGGTCGCTGAGGGTAGCGTCGCGGCGAACGTCACGGTTCGGTTACGAGGGCTCGAGTCAGGTTTATCCCGCACTGGCTCACCCGGGATCCCCCGCCCGGTGCCCGACCGGATCTCCCCGAGACGGAAGGCACTCCCCCATGTCAGCATCACCCCAGGGCGACTCAGCCCGCCCGACGCCGGTCACCGGCGTCGGGGGCAGGCACCGCAAACCGCGATCCGCGCGCAAGCGCCGGGTCGCCGCGGTCATGGCCGCGAGCGCCGTGGTGGCCGTCGGCCACCCGCTCCTGACCGCCATGGCCGTTCCCGAGGCCGACAACGGCGTCGAGGGCGTTCTGCGGATGGCCCTCACCGCGGCCCCCAAGTCCGAGGCCGCGCTGTCGCTCATCGCTCCCCGCGCCACGCTCGGCGACTCGATCGCCGAGGCCAGGAAGCTCCAGCGGGCCGACGACGTGCGCGCCGAGCAGGCACGCGCGGCCGAGGCGGCGCGCCAGCAGGTCATCGCCGCGGAGCAGCAGGCCGCCGCGGAGAAGGCCGCCGCCGAGAAGGCCGCCGCGGACAAGATCGCCGCGGAAAAGGCCGCCGCCGAGAAGGCCGCCGCGGACAAGGCCGCCGCCGAGAAGGCGGCTGCCGAGAAGGCCGCCGCCGCCAAGAAAGCGGCAGCGGAGAAGGCCGCGGCCGAGAAGGCTGCCGCCGACAAGAAGCGGCAGGCGACTGCGGCCGCGGCGAAACCAGCGGCCTCGGGCTTCGTCAAGCCCGCCCAAGGCCGGTTCACCTCCGGTTTCGGCGCCCGGTGGGGCAGCACCCACTACGGCGTCGACATCGCCAACAAGATCGGCACGCCGATCCTGGCCGTCACCTCCGGCGTGGTGATCGACGCGGGCCCGGCCAGCGGTTTCGGGCTGTGGGTCCGCATCCGCCACGACGACGGCACGGTGACCGTCTACGGCCACATGAACGAGATCCTCACCAGCAAGGGCGCCCGCGTCGGCGCTGGCCAGCAGATCGCCACCATCGGCAACCGCGGCCAGTCCACCGGCCCGCACCTGCACTTCGAGGTGTGGCAGGGCGGCAGCCGCAAGATCGACCCGGTGCCGTGGCTGCGGGCCCGCGGGATCACCCTGTAGCGGTCAGGTCTTCGGCCAGCCGCCGTAGGGCACCGTGATGGCTTCCAGGAAGTGGCCGTTCGGATCGGTGAAGTAGACGCCGCGGCCGCCGTCGTTGGTGTTGATCTCGCCGGGCCGCTCCCGCCGGGGGTCGGCCCAGTGGTCCAGGCCCCAGGCCTTGATCCGGCCGTAGACGCCGTCGAACTCCTCCTCGCTGACCAGGAAGGCCAGGTGCATCGGGGAGAAGTCCACCGGCGGCTCGGCGTAGTCGAGCGTCACGCCGTTGTCGAGCGTGACGGCGAGGAAGAACCCGGCCGGGACCGGCGCGGGCAAATCGAATATCTCGGTGAGGAAAGTGGCCGAGGCGTGCTTGTCCTTGGCCGGAACTATCGTGTGGTTGAGCTGAATTGTCATGATGTGATTCCCCAGTGGTCGCGGCGCCGCCATGCGGCGGCGGAAACCGTCACCGCACGCGACACCGCGACGATCACATCACCAAGGGGCCGTGCCCGTCAAGGCGCGGCCCCTTGTGGTGTCCACTCGCGACGGTCTACCGGCGGAAAGTGACCTGTAGTGTCGGCGCCGATGTGCCCGCGAAGAAGTCGTTGCCCTTGTCGTCGACCACGACGAACGCGGGGAAGTCCTCGACCTCGATCTTCCAGACCGCTTCCATGCCCAGCTCCGGGTATTCCAGGACCTCGACCTTCTTGATGCAGTCCTGGGCCAGCCGAGCGGCCGGGCCGCCGATGGAGCCGAGGTAGAAGCCGCCGTGCGCCTGGCAGGCCTCGGTGACCTGCTTGGAGCGGTTTCCCTTGGCCAGCATGACCATCGAGCCGCCAGCGGCCTGGAACTGCTCGACGTAGGAGTCCATGCGGCCCGCGGTCGTCGGCCCGAACGAGCCGGACGCGTAGCCCTCGGGCGTCTTCGCGGGACCGGCGTAGTAGACCGGGTGGTCCTTGAGGTATTGCGGCATCGGCTCGCCCGCGTCCAGCCGCTCCTTGACCTTGGCGTGCGCGATGTCGCGGGCCACCACCAGCGGCCCGGTCAGCGACAGGCGGGTCTTCACCGGCAGCGCCGAGAGCGTCGCGCGGATCTCGGCCATCGGGCGGGTCAGGTCGATCGAGACGACCTCGTCGGAGAGGTCGTCGCCGTGGATCTCGGGCAGGAAATGCGCCGGGTCGCGTTCGAGCTGTTCGAGGAACACGCCGTCCGGGGTGATCTTCGCCTTGGCCTGCCGGTCGGCCGAGCAGGACACGGCCAGCCCGACCGGGCAGGACGCGCCGTGCCGGGGCAGCCGGATCACCCGGACGTCGTGGCAGAAGTACTTTCCGCCGAACTGGGCGCCGATGCCGAACTCGCGGGTCATCGCGAGCACCTGCTGCTCCAGGTCGACGTCGCGGAACGCGTGGCCGAGCGGGGAGCCCTCGGTGGGCAGGTTGTCCAGGTAGCGCGCCGACGCCAGCTTGGCGACCTTCAGGTTCTGCTCGGCCGAGAGCCCGCCCACCACGATCGCGAGGTGGTACGGCGGACAGGCCGCGGTGCCCAGGCTCCGCAGCTTCTCGTCAAGGAACTTCGCGAGCCGCGTCGGGTTCAGGACGGCCTTGGTCTCCTGGTAGAGGAAGGTCTTGTTCGCCGAGCCGCCGCCCTTGGCCATGAACAGGAACTCGTAGCTCGGGTCGGTGCCCGGCTTGGTGTGGATGTCGATCTGCGCGGGCAGGTTCGTGCCGGTGTTCTTCTCGTCCCAGAAGGTCACCGGGGCCATCTGCGAGTACCGCAGGTTCAGCTCCTGGTAGGCCTCGAAGACCCCGCGCGCGATCGCCTGCTCGTCGGTCCCGCCGGTGAGCACGGTCTCGGTGCGCTTGCCCATCACGATGGCGGTGCCGGTGTCCTGGCACATCGGCAGCACCCCGCCCGCGGCGATGCAGGCGTTGCGCAGCAGGTCCATGGCCACGAACCGGTCGTTGCCGCTGGCCTCGGGGTCGTCCACGATCGCGCGGAGCTGGGCCAGGTGGGAGGGGCGCAGCAGGTGCTGGATGTCCTTGATCGCCTCTTTGGCCAGCAAGGTCAGCGCTGCCGGGTCGATCTCCAGGAACCGCCGACCGGCGGCTTCCACGACGCGCACGCCGTCCGGACTCACCAACCGGTACTCGGTGGTGTTGTCCGGCGCGAGCGGCAGGACGTCGGTGTAGTCGAAGTTCGTGGTGGCGGTCACGATGAGCGGGCTCCCTTGCGCGCGTCCGGGGTGGTCAAAACGTACCCCTTACGCCTCTCGGGATCTGCCGCTACACGCGTGGTCCTGGCCACGCCCCTTCCACCCGGGCTGGTCTCCGGTCTCCGGTTCTGTCTCAGACCTAGCAGGCCCCGTCGCTCGGTTTGGGGTTCGCCAGGCCGAACAGGGGGCGCAGGGCCAGGCCGATCCAGGTGCCGCCCAGCGCGAACACGCCCCACAGCCAGCCGTGCAGGCTGCCCACGGAGATGCCGCCGAGGTAGGCGCCGATGTTGCAGCCGTTGGCCAGGCGTGCGCCGACGCCCATCAGGATGCCGCCGAGCACCGCCGCGAGCGCGGTCTTCCACGGGATGCTTCGGTGCAGCCGCCACACGCCCGCCGCTGCGGCGGCGATCGCGGCGCCGATCATGATGCCGATGTTGGTGAGGCTGGTCTTGTCGGTCCAGATCGAGGCCGCCAGCGCCTTGGCGTTGGCGGGGGTCTGCCAGAAGTCCCACAGCTCGGGGTGCAGGCCGACCAGTTGCAGCAGTTTCGCGCCCCACAGCGCGAACGCGAACGTCACGCCCCAGATCCCGCCGGAGACCAGGAACACCGCCGCGGCCAGCGTGCCGAGCACCGCAGCGCCGACGAGCACCGGCCACGAGCCGCGCACGATCCTGGCCAGGCCGCGCGCGGTGGGCGCAGCGTCGACCGGCGGCGGGTTGCGGCGGGCCTGCACCGCCCGGGTGACCACGACGATCGCGAGCAGCGCGGCGACCGTGATCAGCCAGGAGCCCCACCAGCCGACGTGCTCGGACAGCACGACCGGGGCCAGCGCGGGCCAGCCGTCGAAGACCGGGAAGGCCCAGGTGTAGATCACCGAGCCCGCGATGAACCCGCCCAGCGTCAGCACGATCGCCGACTGGCCCGCGCCGACCGCGAACAGCGTGCCCGACGCGCACGCGCCGCCCAGCTGCATCCCGATGGCGAACAGCACCGCGCCGACGAACAGCGCCAGCCCGATCGGCCCGCCGGTCGCCTTGGGGACCGAGCCGAACAGGCCCGCGCCGGTGGAGATGATCAGCGCGAGCAGCGTGGCCGCCGTGCCCAGCAGCAGGGTGTGCGCGCGCAGGCCGGTGCCGTTGCCCACGGCGATGAGCTGCCGCCACGCCGAGGTGAAGCCGAACCGGGAGTGGAACAGCGCCAGGCCGAGGCCCAAGCCCAGGGCCAGCAGGGTGCCGGACTTCGCGCCGAAGGAGGTCCACACGTACCACGTGAGCCCCGCGGCCAGCAGCGCCGCGATGGTCAGCGGGACCACGCGCACCGGCCCCTCGCTCGGCGCGGCAGGCGCGGGTCGGGAAGTCGGGAAAGTGAGTAATCTGGGCGGGGACGACGTGGACATGGGGACTCCAGACGGGGAAAAGGGACGGAGCGCCGCCGGGCGGCGCCCCGTCCTGAGTGGACAGTCTGATATGGACTTCGTGGTCAGTCGGGGATGATGCCGTTCGGCGCGCGCAGGATCACCGGGATCAGGCCGAAGACGGGCACGCCCAGCGGCGCGAAGGTCCAGGTGTCGTTGAGGTCGCTAGTGTCCGGCTCGTCGACGATCACCGGGTCGGCGAGCGCGGGGGCGGCCGCGCCGGTGAACGCCAGTCCGGCCATGGCCGCGGCGACGACCGCGCGGGCGAGGTTCTTGATCATGGAGTTTCCTTTCGGGGAGGGGCTTACGCGCCGATCGCGTTGAGCAGGCCGAACACCGGGGCGAGCCCGCCGGGCAGCCCGGTGGCCGGGGCGAGCAGCGCGCCGAGGTCGACGCCGGGCACGAGCCAGATCGGGGCGGCGTCCGCCGAGGCGGGGGTGGCTTCTGTCGCGCTCGCCACGCCGCCCACGGCCACGGTCAGCGCCGCCGCCGCGAGTCCGGTGGCGACCGCCTTGGAGAAGGTCTTCACGGTTGTCTCCTTGAGAAAAGTTGTTGCGTAAGGGTTTTAGCTGAGCAGCGGCGTACTGACCGGCACAATGGTCGCCTTCGGGACCCACTGCCCGGCCAGTTCCTCGGTCATCGGCATCCCCGGCGCGTGCGCCTCGCCCGGCCCCATCGGCATGACCGTCACCTGGGCGGCGGCGAACACCTGCACTTCGCCCGCCGCCAACGGTTTCCGGTCGCCGAGCCAGGCGTGGAAACCGGCCACGGTCGGGCTTTCCCCGCCGAACCCGTTGCCCACCGCCACGGCGTAGCTCACCGGGAGGTGTTCGCGGGGGTCGAACCGCAGCGGCACCGAGACGGTGGTCGCCGAGGTCACCAGCGGGGCGTTCAGGAGCCAGGGCGCCAGGTACAGGCCGAAGCTGTACACCGGGCTGTCCGCCTGCTGGGCCGCGGCGGTGGTCAGCGCGGACTGCGCCGCCGACCACCCCGAGACCACGACGAGAGCGTTGTCGGGCAACGGGTCCGCGTCGACCCGCACGTTCGCCTCTGCGGCTGCCGTGCGGATCGTCTCGGCAGCCTGGGTGCTGCGCGGCGACTCGTCGCCGCGCACCGTGATCCCCGCGACCCCGCGCGAAGCCAGGAAACCGACCAGTTTGCGCAGCGCCTGATCGTCCTCAGTGGACAATGTGTCCGCCGGGCACGCGGTAAGCGTGTCGCGACGGCCCGAGAGCAGGCCGCCCAGGGCGGCGCTCGCGCACTCCGCCCCGTCCGCCCCGGCGGCGAGCGCCGGACCGGCGCCACGAGTGTCGGAGCCGGTGTCAGTGCCGGTATCAATGCGGACCTGGTCGCGCGCCTCGCCGAGGCCGACGACGACCGAACCGCGGCCCGCGGGCAGGTCGACCTCGGCCCAGGTGCCCTCGGCCCCGGCCCTCGGCGTCGCGGTGACGGCCGGGCCGCCCGCCACGCTCACCTCGACGCGGTTGCCCGCGCTGGCCGGGAAGTGCACCAGGTTGCGGCCGGGCCGGTGCGGGCTGATCAGCACCGGAACCCGTTGTCCGGCAAGCGAAGCCTCCGCGAGGACCGGCACGCCGGGCTCGGGAAGCTCCGCGGGCGACGGGATCGCGGCCAGCGCGCTCCAGCCGACGAACGCCGCGACGACGCCCGCCGCGCCGAACCGGTATGCCCGGTCCGTGCCCTTGAGCACGGCCGCGAGCACCGTCGCCACCAGCGGCAGGACGACCACCGCCAGCAGCACCAGCCCGAACCCGGTTTCGTAGACCCTGCGGTCGAACGCGATCCCGGAGGTGGCCAGCCGCGCCGCCCCGGCGACCACGAGCACGCCGCCCAGGGTCAGCGAGAGCGGACCCGGCCTGCTCACCGCCGAGGTGGTGAGCACGGTGACGCCGAACCACGCGACCGCGGCGGCCACGTAGACGGTGTCGGCCGCGAACTCCACCCCGGAGCGCCCCGCGGCGGTCTCGACCACCAGCAACAGCACCAGCGCCACCGACAACCAGCGAACCGGCGTCGGCTTGCCCAGCAGCAGCGCGACCGCGGCGACGAGCACCACGTGCGCCGCCGCGCCGAGCACGCTGACCTCGGCCACCGCGACCGACAGCGCCGCCAGCCCGGCCGAGGACGCCGCGAGCGCCACCGTCAGGACCGTCACGTGACGGGGCAGGGTGGCCACTCGTGGCCGCACCAGGCCGACACCGGCGACGAAAGCCGTCACCAGCAGCAGGGCCAGGCGCAGGATCAGCGGCAACGCCGAGACATCGGCCGCTTCGAGACCGCCGTGGGGATGCTCCATGGCTACTTCACGTCCGCGTCGGCCACGACGAACAGCTCCGAGTGCGGCTTGGCGTTGCCGAAGTCGCCGTGCGGCCAGCTGCGCCGGTTGAAGTTGATGCCGACCTGCCCGCTGAACTCGTCCTTGAACGCGGTGTCGAGGGTGGTCTTGCCCTCCGGGCTCAGCTTGACGATGTTCACCTTGTGGTCACCGTCGAGGCCGGACCGGGCGACGAAGTAGTTCGACACCGCGATCCGCTCCGGCGAGAGGGTCTCCTTGTAGAGGCCGTCGGAGTCCAGGACGAAGTTGTCGTACGCGCCCCAGTGCGGACCCGCCGCGGGCTGACCCGGGTTGATGGGCAGCGCGCCCGCCACCGTCGGGCAGTCGGACTCGGCACCACCGCTGCGCGCCTCGGCCTTGGTGTCCACCCGGCAGGTGAAGCCGGTGCCCGCCGCGACCAGCTTCTGGATGTCGAGCACGTAGACGCCGCCGGTGGTGCCGGGGTCGTTCGGCCCGAGCGCGCCCTTGGCGCGGCCGGAGATGGCCCGGTACAGGAACTTGTCGTCCGGGCTGGTCTGGATCCAGCCGCCGTTGGAGCCGCCGCCGTTGTCGTCGTTGGCCGCGTGGATCGCCTTGTTGGCCGAGCCGTCGTCGAAGACCTCGACCCACTTGGGCTCGGGAGCGGTGATGTCCGGGGTGTAGTGCACCGCGCCGCCCTGCATGGTCTGGGCGAAGGCGCCCTTGTGGCCGGGCAGGTTGGTCACGGTGACCTCCATGACCGCGCGGCTCTCGCTGTGCAGCGGGTCGGCCGGGTCGGCTCGGGGGCCGTCCTGCAGGTAGGACACCGCGCGCAGCTTCGGGTTGTCGCGGTCGGTGATGTCCCAGGTCCGCACGGTCGGCCTGCGCAGGTACGGCGACGGCTGCTTCACCGGGTCGAGAATGATGTTGCGCGGCTCGGCGTAGTCACTGGTGACCAGCGTGTTCAGGTCCTCGCGGGCCTGGATGCCGTGCGGGTTGGCGCAGGTGGCCTGGCCAAGCCGGGGCAGGTTCGCGCACAGCTTCTCGTTGTCGCCCTGCGGGGTCGCCGCCGAGGTCTGCGAGAGCACCTTGCCGTCCCGGTCGAACCGGATCAGCGCGCCGGGGCTGCCCGCGAAGCCGTTGCCCACGGCCACCTGGCCGTTGGGGTAGACGTACGGGCCGGGCAGCACCGGGCCGCCCATGTAGGTGCCGTACGCGGTGCCGTCCTTGAGCGTCCAGTACGCGTCCGGGACCGACCCGCCCAGGGTCTGCGTGGGCAGGCTGACGCCCTTGAGCTTCAACTGCGGCAGCGCGCTCACGTCGAAGGCGTAGGTCGCCGCGGCGAACAGCGCGCCCGCGTACACGGTGTCGCCCTTGTGCCACACGTACTGCATGTGGTGCGGCTCGTTCTCCACCAGCGGGCCCACGGTCGCGGTGTTGACGACCTTGCCGTAGGTGTCGGAGCCCTCGGTCGCGTCGATGACGGCGAGGAAGTCCGGGCCCGGCAGCGCGTTGGTCACCTTGCCCAGCCCGCCGGTGAGCGACCCGGGAAGGTTCTTGAGGTCCTTGACGAGAGTGTCGGCGATGTTCTCGTCCCCGGCCCACACCAGCAGCCACTTCTTGCGCTGCCCCGCCGCGGCCGCCCGGTTGGCGACCCCGGTGACCAGGTGGTTCTTGACCCAGTACGACTTGCCGTCCGAGGCGGTCTTCGTGTCGGTGAAGGTCTTGACATCGGCGTACGCGGCGTTGCTCTCACCGCTGTACGTCACCGCCCCGACAGCGAGGACCGCCGCCAGCACCCCTATCAGACTTTTTCGCCGATAAGGCGAATTCCACAGCATGAAACACTCCACTGTTGTGCGTGAATACGCAGCCCAAAGAACGCCCCGGCGTCACACGCCGCGACGAATGGCCCTAGGCCACGCTGAATGCCCCGGAACCGGGGGGAGGGGAAGAGAAGGCCCGCAGGGGGCTGATAAGAGAGACCTCAGCGGTCGGTACAGAGCGCGCTGGCCTGCTGGCGCAGGTCCACATGCAGTCGTCCAACCAGGACGAATCCGGTGCTCATGAGCAGTAAGGATTACCAGGCCGCGGAGGGGTGTCAACCAGGCGCCACAGTTTGGGACGCCATTCGCCCCAACGCCTGTGCGACCGTTCGGCCCCGTGTCTTTACGAAGGCTATATGTACCGCTGGCGGAATGTGTGGTATTTCGCCGCCGCGCGAGAAATGCCAGACCATCGCCGCGGCGCCCTCGGGCCGACACCCCTTGGTAATCTGTTGATCATGGCGAAGGCGTCCGGCCAGGAGGGCACGAAGAAGGAAGGCCGCGGCCTGCGGTGGGTCATGGGCCTGCTGGGCTTCGGCATCCCCCTGCTCGCCGTCCCGGCCATCCTCGACAGCGCCGACGGCCACCCCGCCTACGCGGCGGTGCTCGCCCTGACCGTCGCCCCCGTCTTGTTCATCGGCCTGGCCGCCCTACCTCACGGCGAGGCCGCCTGGCCCTTCTACGGCTGGCTCCCGGGCGCGGCCTGGCTGGTCGGCGGTCTGATCGCCGTGACCCGCCCGGCCACCATGGACCTGGGTTGGCTGGCCACGGACTACAGCGGCACCCGCACCTACTCGGTCACCACGATGACCGTGGGCGCGGTCATCCTCATCGTCCTGGGCGCCGCGGCACTGGCCTTCTACCTGCACGTCCTCCGCAAGCACACCCGGCGCTGACGGGCCGATCAAGCGTTTTGCACGTCAGCCTTGGTCACCACGGGCTCGGGCTCGCTGAAGTTGTCCCCGACCGGTGGCGACATGCGGGTGATGTTCAGCCGGATGACCCGGCCGTCGGCGCAGGTGACCTCGATGTCGCGCACGCCGCTGTCGATCTTGTACAGGTCGACCTTGGCGATACCGGGGTGGCCGCTGCCTGCCAGCAGGTCCCGCACGTGGTCCACGAATCGGTCTCGGCGCACTCAGATCACCGACTTGGGAATGTCATACGGCGAGTGCGACGGCACACCCGGCCCCTGGACCTCGCGGACCATGATCGTCGCCACGGCCCCGCTGGCGAACCCGACGCGCACGCGGCGGTGTCCCTTGTCCAGTGCGGCGACCTCGGTGATTTCCGGGTGGTCTTGGCTCAAGAGATCAACTAACAGCTTGTCCAGCTCGCCGATGCGCACGGTCGCATCATGCCCTCTCGGGAATCCGGGGACCGACGCGGCAGGTCACCGCGCCCCGCACGGGCGAGTGACCCCCGAAATGCCGGAAGGCCGGGGCGGCCCCCGGCCGCCCCGACCTCCCGTCGCGCGCGGTCACGGAGTGTGAAGCTCCTCCGTGCCGCGAAGTTCTGTGGTGGTGTCGCGGGCCCTACGCTGCCGTGACTGCCATCACATGTCAACTCCGCTATATGAGTGACGTCGGAAAGCGGCGAGAGAAAGCCCTGGTGGGCTGGGTTCTCTCGCCGCTTTCCCGGGGTTCAGCTGGCGTACGCGCGGAGTTTCTCGGCCCGCTCGCCCTGGCGGAGCTTGGACATGACCTCGCGCTCGATCTGGCGGACGCGTTCGCGGGACAGGCCGAAACGCTTGCCGATCTGGTCGAGGGTGCGCGGCTGGCCGTCGTCGAGGCCGTAGCGCAGGCGGATGACCGACTGCTCGCGGTCGTCCAGGGTGGCCAGCACGCGGCGCATGTCGTCCTGCAGGAGGCCGGAGATGACGGCGCTCTCGGCGTCGGTGGCCTCGCCGTCCTCGATGAAGTCGCCCAGCGGGGCGTCTTCCTCCGAGCCGACCGGCATGTCCAGGCTCACCGGGTCGCGGGCGTGGTCGAGCAGGTCGGCGACCTTCTGCGGGGACAGGCCGGACTCCTTGGCCAGCTCGTCCTTGGTGGCCTCGCGGCCAAGCTGCTGGTGCAGGTCGCGCTTGATCCGGGCCAGCTTGTTCACCTGCTCGACCAGGTGGACGGGGAGGCGGATGGTGCGGCCCTGGTCGGCCATGCCGCGGGTGATGGCCTGGCGGATCCACCACGTCGCGTAGGTCGAGAACTTGAAACCCTTGGTGTAGTCGAACTTCTCGACCGCGCGGATCAGGCCCAGGTTGCCCTCCTGGATCAGGTCCAGCAGCGGCATCCCGCGCCCGGTGTAGCGCTTGGCCAGCGACACCACCAGCCGCAGGTTGGCCTCAAGCAGGTGGTTCTTCGCGGTGTGGCCGTCGGCGATGAGGGCGCGCAACTCGGCGCGGCGGGCGTGCGAGAGCTGGGGCGCGGTGTCGAGCATGTGCTGCGCGAAGACCCCCGCCTCGATGCGCTTGGCCAGCTCCACCTCCTGTGCCGCCGTCAGCAGCGCGGTGCGCCCGATGCCGTTGAGGTAGACGCGCACCAAGTCGGCCGCAGGCCCCTGTGCGTCGAGGTCGGCCTCGTAGGTGAGCTGCTCGGGCTCGCGCTGTTGCGGGACCGTCATGGTGCTCCCTCCCCCTGTCGCGGTGGTTCTGATTGTCAAAACGTGGCGGGCGGTGGATTCGTTCCCGCTTTCCCTCTGTGTGACGTCACAGTCGGAAGTCCGGTTGCTCAGGCTTACCTGAGGTTTAGCTGAGAAGTCCGCTAGATCAACCAGGGAACGGGATCCGCTTCCGCCGAGTGGGTGAAAGGACCGTCCCACGGCGACAATGCGGCGCTGAGTAGAGCTCAGATATCCAGCAATACGGTGAAAGGGCCGTCGTTGACGCTCTCCACGGCCATCATGGCGCCGAACCGGCCGGTCTCCACCCGGGCGCCGCGGGCGCGCAGCGCGGCGACGGTCGCCTCGACAAGCGGCTCGGCGTGCTCAGGTCGGGCGGCCGCCGTCCACGATGGCCGCCTGCCCTTGCGGGTCTCACCGTAAAGTGTGAATTGGCTCACTATAAGCAGCGGTGCGCCCGAGGTGGCGCACGACTGCTCGTCACGCAAGATCCGCATCTCGTGCAACTTGCGCGCCATGACGGCTGCCTTCTCCGCCGTGTCGTCCACGTGCACACCGAGCAGCACCAGCAGCCCGGGCTCGGCGATCTGCCCCACCGTCTCGCCGTCGACCACCACCGACGCGCGGGTGACCCGCGCCGCGACAGCCCTCACGACAGCTCCACGGGCAGCAGCATCCCGTGCGTGACCAGGTCGACCACGACCGGCAGTGCGGCGGCCACCAGGGCATCCGCGGGGACGTCGTGGGCCGTGCCGAGCAGGGCCAGCAGGTCGGCCAGCGGGAAGTGCCCCCGGCAGCCCGCGAGCAGCGCGGTGACCAGCTCGTCGGTCTCCTGGTGCCAGCCGGGGCCGTCGGTGCGGTGCAGCCTGCGCACCACCTCCCGCCAGCCTTCCGGCCCCGGCTCGCTGACCTGCTCCAGCGCCACGGTCGGCGGCACGACGAACGTCGCCGACAGCAGCAGCTTCGGGTCGTGGTGCGCGCGCAGCCAGGCCACCCGGTCCAGCCACGCGCCCGCCTCGGGGCCCAGCGGGTCGTCGTAGGCGTGCCGCAGGTCCTCACAGGCGACCTCGGTGTCCGCGCCGGTCGCGCGCAGGGTGACGAACCCGAAACCGACGCCGACCACGTCGTGCTCGTCGAACCAGTCCAGCCAGGCCGACGCCTTGGCCGAGCCCTCGGCCGAGCGCGGGTCGATGCCCGCGTCGCGCAGCCAGGTGCCCACGTAGAGCGCGGGCTCGGCCACGTCGCGCTGCACGAACCAGGCGTCGACGCCCTCGTCCGGCAGCCACCCGGCCACCCGCTCGGCCCAGTCCTCGCCGCGGCGGTGCAGCCAGGAGGCGAGCAGCTGCCCCACGCCGCCGTCGGCGAGCACGCCCGGCAGGCCGCGCACGACCAGCGCGCTCGCGTCGTCGCCCGCCAGACCCGAGTCGCGGTAGACGTAGTCGACCCTCGGCGGCCCCACCACGAACGGCGGGTTGCACACCACCTGGTCGAACCGCCTGCCCGCGACCGGCTCGAACCAGGACCCGCGCGCGGTCTCCACCGTGACCTCGTTGAGCCGGAACGTCGCCTCGGCCAGCGCCAGGCAGCGCGCGGACAGGTCGGTGGCGGTGACCGCGTCGGCGTGCCTGCTGGCGTGCAGGGCCTGCACCCCGCACCCGGTGCCCAGGTCGAGCACCGACCCGACCGGCCTGCGGACCGTCGCCCGCGCCAGACTCAGCGAGGCGTGCCCGATGCCGAGCACATGGTCCTCGCCGACCGGCCGCCCGGTCTGCTCCGCGTCGAGGTCGGCCAGCACCCACCAGGACCCCTGGTCGTCGCCGTAGGGGCGAAGGTCGAGCCCCGCCCGCACCTCCCCGCCGTCGACCCGCAGCAGCCCCGCCGCTGCGGCCTCGGCCACGTCGACCCCGCCCAGCGCGCGCCGCACCCGCTCCACCGGCTGCCCGTCGCCGACGAGGAACAGCCGCACCAGCGTGGACAGCGGCGACCCGTCCCGGGTGGCCCGCCGCGCGGGCTCCGGCTCCCCCCGCCCCAGCGCGGCGTGCGCCTGGTCGCCCAGCGCGGCGACCACCCCGTCGGCGTCGTAGCCGACGGTCCGCAGGGCGTCGCGCAGCCGGTCGCAGAACTCGTTCGAGAGTCGGGGAAGCACGCGAGAATGCTCGCACGCCCCCACGACACCGGTCGGATGACCCGACCCAAGATCAACTGTCCGACCGGGACCCGCTCAGGCCGCGGGAAGGATCAGCGAAGCCACCGCGGTGGGTTCCGGCACCGGCATCCCGTCTTCACGCAGCCCCGCCACATGCATGGCGACGGCTTCCCGCATCAACGCGACGCACTCGTCGTACTCGGCGGCGGCGGCGACACATCCGGGGAGGTCGGGGCTCCATGTGCTGTAGCCACCGGTCTCGTCTCGTTCGACGACCACCACATAGCCATTCACCGCAGCCTCCATTCGATCCCAGCCTGCCTCAGGATGCTCTTCTCGGTCCGGGGGTGCAAGGTTTCGCTTGGCTTACCCGCGACGGTCGTTCTGCCGGGTTTGACCGGGTGTTTGTATTGCCGGTGACTGCCAGAAGTGCACACCAGGTACCAACCGTCAGACTCGATGAGCCGGATGACTTCTCCGACCTTGCGTGGCATCTCCACTCCTTCCCCCGATGGGGAAAGGGTTTCAGGACTTCACCGAGGCCGTCGGGAGTTATCCACAGGCAAGATCGTTCTCGCGGAATTGTCGGCCCACCCCGATAGACTGGACCCGGGGTGGCCCCCAGGGACCCCAGGGAGGGTGGGCTTTGTGGTCGCGGGGCGGCTGGCTTGTGGCGCGGTTGGGCGCGGCGAACTTGGTCGGGCGGGGACGGCGGGGACGAGTTGCCAAAGGGACCTTGTTACCCGACGGGCCAGGTCACCCAACGGGCCCGGTGATGCGGGCGACGAGGTGGAAGTACCGGGCGGTCAGCAGGTACGGCAGTCGGGCGGACAGGGCGAGTTCCAGGCGTTCCAGGCCCGGCAGCAGGGTCGGGTCGGCCGCGGCTTCCTCGGCCAGGTAGTCGGCGACGCAGCGGATGCCGTAGTGGGCCAGGACGGTGGCGCCGATGGTGGTCAGGTCGGCGGTGACCGCTGCGGCTTCGCAGGCGGGGATCTCGACGCCAAGGGGGGCAACGTGGGTGGTGGGGGAGTCCAGGGCGCGTAGGGCCTGGTCCAGGTCGAGGCGGCGGGCCGCGCGTAACGGCTCGGCGGCGGGGTTGGGGTTGACGACTGACAGCAGGCCGCCGGGGCGCAGCGCCGCGGTTACGGCGCGCAGCAGCGCTTCGCGGTCGTCGGTGAAGTGGAGCAGGTTGTGGCACAGCACCACGTCGAACTCGTGCGGGGCGAACAGGTGCGGGGTGTCCTCGGCGGTGGCCTGGACCACGTGCAGGCGGTCGGCGACGCCGTGCGCGTCGGCCAGGCGCATGGCGCCTGCCAGCATGGCGCCCGCCGGGTCGAGGAGGGTGACCTCGTGGCCGCGTTCGGCGAACCGCACGCTGTCGCGGCCGCCGCCGCCCGCGACGTCGAGGATCCGCTGGCGGCCGCGGGGGAGGTGGCGGACGAGGTTGGCCTCGGCCAGGCTGTGCCGCAGGCGGGTCAGCGCGTCGGGGCGCGCGTCGATCCCCTCGACCGTCATAGGGGTCTTTCTACCGGGGTCAGGTGAATTCTTTACCGACTTCTACCCGTATGGCGCAGTTGGCCGGTGGGGGTGAGAGGATGGCCGGTGGAGGTGGTGTCGTGAAGGGCTCCGAGCGGGACGACACCCCGGTTCTGATCACCGAGGCCGCGCCGTCGTACGAAGAGCAGTTCGCCGCGCGCAAGCGCAAGTACATGATCATGATGGGCCTGCGGCTGCCGTGCCTGCTGCTCGCCGGTGTCTTCCACGAGACCTGGTGGCTGGCGCTGGGCTTCGTCGCCCTGTCGGTTCCGCTGCCGTGGATCGCGGTCCTCATCGCCAACGACCGGCCGCCGCGCAAGTCCGAGCGGGTCAACCGCTACCAGCGCGACAAGACCGCGATCGAGCCCGCCGAACGCCACGTGATCGACGGCTGAACTCACGGCTGGGCGCCCACCAGCCCGATCGCCGCGCCGCCCGCCGCCACACCCGCGAGCAGCGCCTCGCGCGGCCCGGCCCCGGACAGCCACGCCACCAGCAGGCCCGCGTCGAAGGCGTCCCCCGCGCCGGTCGAGTCGACGCAGCGCACAGCGTGAGCGGGCACGGCCGCCGTCTCCGTCCGGGAGATCCACCGCGCGCCGCCCGCCCCATCGGTCACCGCCACCGCCCCGACCACGTCCAGCGGGTCTCCCGCGCCCGCCAGCACGCGCGACTCGTCTGCGTTGGGCAGCAGCAGGTCCACCCCGCGCACGGCGTCGAGGAACGCGGCCGGGTCGTCGATCAACTCGGCGGACTGCGGGTCGACCGAGGTGGTGAGCCCGGCCGCCCGCGCCGCGGCCAGCACCTCCAGCCCCGCGGGCCGCGACGCCCCGTCCAGCAGCACATACCCGGACAGGTGCAGGTGCCGCGCCCCGGCGAGCAGCGCGGGGTCCACGTCCGCGCCGCGCAGCCGCGCGTTGGCCCCGCGGTCGGGCAGCATCGTGCGCTGGCCGGTCTCGTCCACGAGGACCACGACGCAGCCGGTCGCGGCGTCCGGGTCGACGGTGAACGCGCAGCGCACCCCGGCCGCGGTGAGCCCGGCCCGCACCTGCGCGCTCGCCGCGTCAGCGCCGACCCTGGCCGCCAGCGCCACATCGGCGCCGAGGTGGGCCAGCCAGGCCGCGGTGTTGGCGGCCGCGCCGCCGGGGGTGAAGGTGATCCGCGCCCGGGAGTCGCCGCCGTGCGCGATCGGGCCGGTGTGCCGGGCGACGACATCGAGCGCGGTGTCGCCGACGACCAAGACGGACGGCCGTGCGCCCATGGGGCTCCCTTCGCGCCGGACAGGTCAATTCATTATCCGACAACCGGATTCGCTGTCTGTGGAACCCGCGCCTGGATACTGTGGCGAGCAGCGGAGGTGTGGGGATGAGGTGGGTGTCGCCATGGTGGCAGCCGCTGTCGCTCCCTTCGCGGTAAACGGGTCGCGCGCCCGCCGCGGTTAGGGTAGAAACCTCCTTCGGCCGCCCTGTCCCCGGCCACGTCCCCCGAAGGAGAAGGCTGTGCCGCGTGTGCCCTGGGCGTTGACCGCGGCCGGTTTCCGGCGCTACGCCACCTATCGGCAGGCCACCTTCGCGGGCGCGTTCACCAATGTGATCTTCGGGTTCCTGCGCTGCTACATCCTCCTGGCCGTCGCCGCCGAGGTCGGCGGCGCGGTCGCCGGGTACGACGGGCCGAAGCTGGTCGCCTTTGTCTGGCTGGGCCAGGGTTTGCTGGCCGTGGTGAGCATGTGGACCATGCTCGACCTGGCCGAGCGGGTGCGCTCCGGCGATGTGGTGGCCGACCTGCTGCGGCCGATCAATCCATTGTGGACGTATCTGTGGACGGAGTTCGGCCGCGCGGGGTACGCGATGCTGACCCGGTTCGTCGCCCCGCTGGTGGTCGGAATCGTGGCCTTCACCTTCTATATTCCGCAAAACTGGGTCACGTACCCGTTGTTCGCCGTCTCCATCGGGCTCGCCGTGCTCGTCGGGTTCGCCTGCCGCTACCTGATCGGGCTGACCGCGTTCTGGCTGCTCGACATCCGGGGTGTGTCCATGTTCTGGGGTTTCGCCACCAACATCGGCAGCGGATTGGCTTTCCCGCTGGCGATTCTGCCGGATTGGCTGGCCACCGCGCTGTGGGTCGGGACCCCGCTGCCCGCGTTGCTGCAAGCGCCGATCGATATCGCCGTCGAGCGCGGCGGCGTCGGGCACTCTCTGCTGCTGTTGGCGGGCCAGGCCGCGTGGGGCGCGGGCCTGCTGCTGGTGTGCCGGTGGGTGCAGGCGCGCGCGGTGCGGCGATTGGTGGTGCAGGGTGGGTAAGGCGCGGGTCTACGCGCACCTGGTCCGGGCGCAGGTGCGCAGTCAGACGCAGTACCGGGCGTCCTTCGCGCTCGATGTGGTCGGCAGCATGGCCGTGTTCGCCATCGATATCGGCACGGTGTTCGTGCTGTTCTCCGTTTCCGGCAGCCTGGGCGGGTTCGGGGGGACCGAGGTGCTGCTGATCGCCGCGTTGGCAGGCGTGTCGTTCGCGCTCGCCGATCTCGTCGTGGGCAACGCGGACCGGTTGCGGGAGTACGTGCGCACCGGCCTGTTCGACTCGCTTCTGTTGCGCCCCTTGTCGTCGCTGGCCCAACTGCTGGCGGTCAACTTCGCGTTGCGCCGCATCGGGCGGGTCGTGCAGGGTTTCCTGCTCTACCTGGTGGCCCTGTTCGTCGCCGACATCGGCTGGGACCCGGCGCGGCTGCTGCTCGCGGCGACCGCGCCGCTGGTGGGCGCGGTGTTCTTCGGCAGCCTGTTCGTCATGGGCGCCACGGTCGCGTTCTGGTGGGTCGAGTCCGGCGAGATCGCCAACGGATTCACCTACGGCGGCCGGGATTTCGCCTGCTATCCGTCCACGATGTACGGCGAGTGGTTCCGCAAGCTGTTCGCGCTGGCGTTCGGCTTCGGGTTCATCTCCTACCTGCCCGCGCTGGCGCTGCTGGGCCGGTCCGACCCGCTGGGCGTGCCGGACTGGCTGCGCTGGTGCTCGCCCGCGGCCGCCGCCATCGCCGCCGGGCTGGCCGCGCTGTTCTGGCGCACCGGCGTCCGCCACTACCGGAGCACAGGGTCATGATCATTTCAGCGTCGGGGCTGCGCAAGGACTTCACCGTCTCCCGCAAGGTCGGCCGGTTCCGCAGGGAGCGGGATGTGGTGTCCGCTGTGGACGGTGTGGACCTGTCCGTCGAGCGCGGCGAGCTGCTCGGCTACATCGGACCCAACGGCGCGGGCAAGTCCACCACGCTCAAAATGCTCACCGGCGTGCTCACCCCCAGCGCGGGCGAGGTGCGGGTCTGCGGGCTGGAGCCGGTGGCGCGGCGCACCACGCTCGCCCGGCGCATCGGCGTCGTGTTCGGGCAGCGCTCGCAGCTGTGGTGGGACCTGCCGCTGGCGGAGTCCTTCGAGCTGCTGCGCCACATCTACCGGGTGCCCGCGGCCGACCACGCCGCCCGCCTCGCCCGCTGCGTCGACCTGCTCGGCGTGGACGAGTTCGCGGCCACCCCGGTCCGGCAGCTTTCGCTGGGGCAGCGGATGCGCGGCGAGCTGACCGCCGCCCTGCTGCACGGCCCGGAGGTGCTGTTCCTCGACGAGCCGACCATCGGCCTCGACGTGCTCAGCAAGCAGGCCGTGCGCGACTTCCTGGCCGAACTCGACGCCGCGGGCGACACCACGGTCGTGCTCACCACCCACGACCTCGCCGACATCGAGAAGCTGTGCCGCAGGCTGGTCGTCATCGACCACGGCCGCGTCGTGCACGACGGCGGCCTGGACGAGCTGCACGCCCGCTACGGCTCCCGCCGCGTCATCGTCGCCGACCTCGACGCCCCGTGGCCGGACGGGCTGGCGCTGCCGGGCGCGGTGGTGACCGCGGTCGAGGCCGACGGCCGCCGGGTCACCCTCGCCCTGGACGGGGTGGCCGCGGGCGAGGTCGTCGCCGCGCTCGCGCACGCCGTCCCGCTGCGCGACCTGTCCGTGCAGGAGCCCGGGATCGAGGACGTCATCGCCCGCCTCTACCGCCGCGAGGCGTGAGCCAGCCCGACGGTTATCTTGCTGCGATCCCCGGCGTTGCCGGGAGCGGGGTGTGGACGTGATCGCCCGTCTTTATCGCCGCGAGGCGTGAGCCGGCCCGACGGTTATCTTGCTGCGATCCCCGGCGTTGCCGGGAGCGGGGTGTGGACGTGATCGCCCGTCTTCATCGCCGCGAGGCGTGGGCCAGCTCGACGGCCACCGCCGCGCCGACCCGGGCGTTGTCGGCGACCAGCTCGGTGTTCGCGGTCAGGCTGGCGCCGCCGCTGCCGTCGTGGAAGTGCGCGAGCAGCGCCGGGGTGACGTCCTTGCCGCGGATGTCGCGCTCGCGCAGCAGGTCCATGCCCTCGCGCAGCAGCCGGTCGTGCAGCTCGCGGTCGAGCTCGTGCTCGACGGGCACCGGGTTGACCAGCAGCACCCCCGCCCCGCCCGGCACCCGGTCGCGGTGCGCGGCGACGACCGCGGCGGCCTCGGCGGCGCTGTCCACCCGCCACGGCACCCGGTAGGCGGAAGCGCGCAGGTAGAAGCCGGGGAAGGAGTCCGTGCCGAAGCCGATGACCGGCACCGAGCGGGTCTCCAGCACCTCGACCGTCGCCCCGATGTCGAGGATGGACTTCACCCCGGAGCACACGACCGTCACCGGCGTGTGGGCCAGCACGTCGAGGTCGGCTGACACGTCCCAGGACGCCGCGCCCGCTGGCGCGGCCAGGTGCACGCCGCCGAGGCCGCCGGTGGCGAACACCCCGATCCCGGCCTGGTGGGCGAGCGCCGCGGTGGCCGCCACGGTCGTCGCGCCGTCCCGGTTGAGCGCGAACGCGGGCCCGAGGTCGCGGCGGGACAGCTTGTTCAGCCTGCCTTCCGGCGAGCACACCCGCTCCAACTCGCTGCCGGTCAGCCCGATCCGCGCCGTCCCGTCGAGCACGGCGATCGTCGCGGGCGCCGCCCCCGCCGCCCGGACGACGCGCTCCAGGCGCAGCCCGACCTCGTGGTTGCGGCCAGGCGGCAGCCCGTGGGCCAGCAGGGTGCTCTCCAGCGCGACGACCCCGCGGCCCTCGGCCAGCGCGTCGGCCACTTCCTCGGTCAGAACCAGGTGTCCGCTCACCCCGGCATCATCGCGTGTCAGTCGAAGATGCCGCGCGGGGCGGTCACCTGCCGCGGCAGGCCCTCGATCCGCTGCTCCCAGTTGGTCTGCCCCATCGCGGCGTACTCCACGGCGAACTCGCCCAGACAGGACTGCCCGCGCGCCCCAGCCCGCCGCCCTTGGCGACCCGGGACTTCTTCACGACGTCCAGTGCCCGCCAGGTCGAGGTTCGTCTGCAACCCGACGGCCATGCCGGTCAGGTGCTTGCCGAACACCGCCGTGACCGTCGTCTCCCACGGCATCCGCACCTCCAACGGCACCGTGACCCGCGCCCCGCCCGCACCACCCGATCAGTGATGCGCGCGTCGACCTTCGCGCCACCCGCGCCGAAGCTGGCCAAGGCTTCGCCCAGCATGGCGCGCATCCTGCCTGCCGCCCCGGCTTGCGGAGTCGCATCGCCCGGGCATGTTGCACAATGGAACGGTGAGCGCA
The DNA here is from genome assembly GCF_900101685.1 of Actinokineospora iranica. Taxonomy (GTDB): domain Bacteria; phylum Actinomycetota; class Actinomycetes; order Mycobacteriales; family Pseudonocardiaceae; genus Actinokineospora; species Actinokineospora iranica. The sequence continues at coordinate 208,957 of NZ_FMZZ01000002.1, read as the reverse complement.
CCGACCCAGACACTGCCCGAGGTCGACACCCGCCCCGAGGGCACAGACACCACCGGCGACGACACGCCGAAGATGTTCCACTACGTCCGGAAGAACAAGATCGCCGAAAGCGCCGTCATGGGCAACATGGTCGTCGCACTCTGCGGCGAGGTCTTCCCGGTCACCAAGAGCCCCAAGCCCGGCTCCCCGGTCTGCCCGGAGTGCAAGAAGATCTTCGAGTCGATGAACGACTGAGGCCTCCTGGCTCGTCCTCGCCGCTGACCGCCGCGATAGGTCCGAGTCGCGCGGGCGGGTGGTCAGCCGGTGAGACCGAGCCAGTGCGCGTAGTTGGTCAGCTCCGGGTTCGAGCGGCGGTGCAGGGTGACCAGGACCGCCGTCATCTCCCGCACCATCGGGTGCAGCCGAGTCAACTGCGGCGCGATCCGCCGCGCTTCCAGAAGCGACCGCAGCGCGGCGTCCCGGTCGTCGTTGACCAAGTGCGCCCGAGCGACGTCGATATGGTGGTGGCCCCGCCGGGTTCGCGGCATCGAACGCGGAGCCCGCCACCGGTGCGCCGCCTCGATCGCGGCAGGCCCGTCGCCGAGTTCCACGTGCGCCGCCACCTCGTGGGTGGTCGAGTTCGCCGAACCGAACGTCAGTCCCCAGTGCACCTGGTCTTGGTCGATCCGGTCCGCCAACTCCCGGGCGGCGTCCAGGTGCGCCCGGGTGGTCCCGCTGTCGCCCGCGCGTGAGGCCAGGGTGACCGACCGGAGATGAAGACTCCCGTAAACCGTGATGACGTCACCGGCCGGGCGGCTCCGCAACTCGTCGTCTAGCTCATCCCGCGCTGTGTCCATCAGGCGCAGCCCCGCCGCGAAGTCACCTGCCGACTGGAAACTGACACACCGAGTCCGCTGCGCCAATGCCCCCGCGAGCGGATTGCCGGTCTGCTCGGCGGCCCAGGTGAGCTTGTGCTCCACGGCCTCGGCCAAGTCCCCGTATCCCAGGCGGTACACCAATGTGTGGGTGGCGTGGTAGGCCGTGACCAACAGACTCCACACGTCGGTCCCCGGACTTTCGCGCGCCGCCCTGGCCAATTCCTCCAACAGCGCAGGAAGCCGCGCCGCCAGCTTCGCGTACTCGGCGTCCCGCCGAAGCCGCGCGATCCCGTCGACGTCTCGCGCCAGCTCGGCGACAGTGCGGGCGGGCACTTCGTCCGGCAGGTCGTAGCGCCGGAGCACGGCGCGCAGCGCGTCGATGTGCCGGTGGGTCTTCTCGTCCTTGCGGTCGTCGGTGTAGGGCTGGCCCGTCAACCTCTCCAGAGGGACCCGCAGGACCCGAGCCACGGCCGACATCAGGCCATGCGTCGCCGCCCGGTCGCCCACCTCCACTTTCTGGAGCAGGCTGAGCGACACGTTGACCTTGTTCGCAAGCTGGAGCTGGGTGAGCCCCGACGCCTTGCGGAGAGCGGCGATGGTCCGGCCCACGTGGGCCGCGTCATCGAACATCGCTGTCCCTTTCCGTCGACGTTCACTTGGATCTCAGAGTATGGCGGGTTTGGTCCCCTGCCTTGTCATATTGATCAGCTACCCTGGGTCTTCACCTTGGTGGAGGGCTCGCTGATGGACGTGTCGGAATCGCATATCGGTCGGCGTATACGAGAGGTGCGGACTTGGCGTGGTCTGAGTCAGACGACCGCCGCTGAGCTGGCTGGGATCACCGGTCCTTATCTCAGCATGATCGAGCGTGGGGTGCGCCCGGTGACGAAGCGGGCTGTTCTCGAAGGTATCGCGCAAGCGCTGCGGGTCTCGCCTGCTGAGCTGACGGGTAAGCCTTACGCACCTTCGGATGCTGTGTCGGCGGTCGCGCACGCCGCGATGGCCGCGGTGAGTGACGCGCTCAGCGGTTGGTCGGTCGGGGAGTTCCCTGAGGTGCCCGACCGCCCTTGGCAGGCGGTGCAGGCCGATGTGGCCAGGTTGAACTCGAACCTGCGCCCCAACGCGGACTACTCGGCGCAAGCTGAGTTGCTGCCCGACCTGATCGCGCAACTCCTTTCGGCGGTCGGCACGGAACACCGCACCGACGCCCTCGTCGGGTTGCTGTCCGCCTACAAGGCCGCGGCGTATTTGGCCCATGATCTGGGGGTGGCCGGTCTGCCGATGCTCGCCGTCGAGCGGATGCGGCAGGTCGCGGAGCAGTTGGACGACCCGGTGTGGTTGGCCTACGCCGCATACCAGCGGGCGCAACTGCTCACCGGAGCCAACCGGACCCGGCAACACCAACTCGCCGTCGCTGTCGCGGAAGCGCCCGGTGCCCGGGTCGAGACGAAGGGGCTGGCCCATCTCACCGCCGCCCTCGCCTGCGCGGCCAGGAGCCAACCCGATGAGGCACTGGCCCACGTGGCCGAGGCGGCCGCTCTCGCCGAGTCGATCGAGCCGGACGTGAGTCCGTGGATGCAGACCAACTTCGGCCGGACGAACGTCGGCATCTGGCGGGTGACCATCGGCACCGAATTGGGCGAGGGCGCCAGGGTCGCTGAACTCGCGTCCGGTTTCACCCCAGGCGGGGTGTCGAAGTCGCGGCAGGCCGCGTTCTGGATCGACTACGGCCGTGGTCTGCTGGCGGAGCGAAAGTTTCAGGAGCAAGGGTTGGTGGCGCTGCTCCGCGCCGAGAAGTTGGCGCCGCAGAAGGTTCGGAACAACGTCTTTGTGCGTGAGGCGGTCGGGAGCCTGCTGTCCAGCGCCCGTCAGAGCGCGGGAAGCCGTGAGTTGCGTGGGTTGGCCTGGCGCGTGGGCATCGGCCCGAATGGGTGACGCTCTCCCGGTCGTAACGGCTCGTTGGTGAAAGGCTTGCTGATGGACGTGTCGGAATCGCATATCGGTCGGCGTATACGAGAGGTGCGGACTTGGCGTGGTCTGAGTCAGACGACCGCCGCTGAGCTGGCTGGGATCACCGGTCCTTATCTCAGCATGATCGAGCGTGGGGTGCGCCCGGTGACGAAGCGGGCTGTTCTCGAAGGTATCGCGCAAGCGCTGCGGGTCTCGCCTGCCGAGCTGACGGGCAAGCCGTACGCGCCTTCGGACGCTTCGTCGGCGGTCGCGCACGCCGCGATGGCCGCGGTGAGTGACGCGCTCAGCGGTTGGTCGGTCGGGGAGTTCCCCGAGGTGCCCGACCGCCCTTGGCAGGCGGTGCAGGCTGATGTGGACAGGTTGAACCTGACTCTGCACCCGAACGCGGACTACTCGGCGCAAGCTGAGTTGCTGCCCGACCTGATCGCGCATCTCCTTTCGGCGGTCGGCACGGAACACCGCACCGACGCCCTCGTCGGGTTGTTGTCCGCCTACAGGGCAGCGGGCTCCTTGGCCCGCGATCTGGGGGTGGCGGGTTTGCCGATGCTCGCCGTCGAGCGGATGCGGCAGGTCGCGGAGCAGTTGGACGACCCGGTGTGGTTGGCCTACGCCGCATACCGGCGGGCGCAGCTGCTCACTGGCGGCAACCGGACCAGGCAACGCCAACTCGCCGTAGCCGCCGCCGATGTGCCTGGTGCCCGGGTCGAGGTGAAGGGGATGGCGCATCTCGCCGCTGCCCTTGCTTGCGCGGTCGAGAGCCAAGCCGACGAGGCGCTGACACACATGGCTGAGGCGGCCGCTCTGGCCGAACTGATCGAATCGGACGTGAGTTCTTGGATGCAAATGAGCTTCGGTCGTACGAATGTCGGCATCTGGCGGGTAGCGATCGGCGTCGAGTTGGGCGAGGGCGCCAAGGTGGCCGAAATCGCGTCCGGATTCACCCCGGGCGGGGTGTCGAGGTCACGGCAGGCCGCGTTCTGGATCGACTACGGCCGTGGTCTGCTGGCGGAGCGAAAGTTTCAGGAGCAGGGGTTGGCGGGGCTGCTCCGCGCCGAGAAGTTGGCGCCGCAGATGGTTAGGAACAACGTGTTCGTGCGTGAGGCGGTCGGGAGCCTGTTGTCCAACGCGCGGCGAAACGCGGGAAGCCGTGAGTTGCGCGGCTTGGCCTGGCGCGTGGGCATCAGCCCGAATGGGTGAAGCTCCCCCGGTCGTAACGGCTTGTTAAGGACCGACCTCGGCTGGTGCATAGCGTCACGTTCGATCAGGAGGTGACGCATGGTTGTGATGCTTGTCTTGGGTGTGGTCGCGATGGTCGCGATCCTTGGTGTGGTCGAGGAAAGCACTCGTGTTCGCCCGCGTGGGCGGAACAAGGAGTTCGCCGCCGTTGAGGTGCGCGGGGGCGACGGCGGTGACCGTGATGGGCACTGAAATCGACGCGATGTCGAGGGATCTTGTCGTTCCTTACATCACCATGTGGAGTGCGGAGGAAGCACCGCCGAGTCGGGTCGTGGCGCATTCCAGTGGGGTGGGTGTCGCTTATTCGGATGAAGTTGTCGGGGATCGTGACCGCAATGGGGTGTTGTGGATTCGGACGCCGTTGTGTCCCGGGCGGGGCAGGCCGGTGTTCGGCAAGGTTCATTCGGCGCGGCAGCGGCGGGCGATGCGGAAGTTGCTGTGTCAGGTTTGCGGGGGTCCGGCCGAGCGGACCGGCGATGGTGTGCTGTGGGTGCTCCAGGATCATCGGGGTGACTGGCCGGGGTGGCCGGAGGGGATGGGGGTCACCGAACCGCCGATTTGCCTAGCCTGTCTTCGGGTTTCTGTGCGCGCGTGTCCCGCGTTGCGGCGGGGGCATGTTGTTGTTCGGGCGGGTGGTTCGCCGATCGTGGGGGTTTCGGGGGTGCGCTACCGGGCGGGGAGGCCGTTTCCGGTGCCGGTCGCGCTGGAGTTGGTTCCTTGGGGAGACCCCGCTGTGCGGTGGACCGTCGCGGCGAATCTGTTTCGGGAGTTGCGTGATTGTGCGATCGTGGATGTGTGACAAGGAGAATTGGGTGTGACGTTGCCGCGGGCAGTTATGGTCGCCTTGGGTGTGAATGGTGGGCCGATTGAATATCGGGTCATCGAGGATTTCGCGGAGATCACCGTCGGGCATAGCGGTTTGGGGATGATGGCGGTACTCAATCTCTCTGTCGAATGCGTGAGCCCCCTTGTCTCGGTTTTCGAGGAGGTGTTGCCCGTGCTGTGGTCGAACTCGGCCTTGATCGAGGATGGGCGGGTGGCTGAGGTGGCCTCCCCGCGTGTGCGCAGGATCGCGGTGGGGGAAACGTGCCGGGAGGGCAGTGAGCGGGTGCTCGCTGCCCTCCCGGAGAGGTGAGTCAGATGGGTTGGAGTTCTGGCTCGTCCGACTGGGCTTCCTGGTTCGCGGCGCGTTTGGCATGGCGTCTTTCCTGATCTATTCCGCGTCAACCAAAAGTATGACCCCGGTCAGCGGATGCCGAGTGTCCAAATCGGACAGGTTCACAGAGGGTGATCGGCTGCGGCGCGACGACGAGTGCTGCCGAGGCGTCGCAGGCGGGATTCGAGTGTTCGGCATCCTCTGCTGCCCGTGGTCACCCGCTGTGGTCCTGGCGCGCCTGCACCGAGTCGGTGCCATCGGCAGAGCCCGCCGAACCCACCTGGTCGGCGGGCTCCGCCGGGCGCCCGGACTCGCGCCAGGCGCGCTCGCTCTCGCTGGTGCGGATCTTCTCCGCCGCGCGCTCCATCTCCAGCCGCCGCCAGCGCCGCCGCTGCCGCCGGGTCATCCTGGCGGGCCACATCTCCTGGATGGCGGCGTTGAAGTATGCCCCGATGACCACCGCGAGGCCGATGAAGAACGCGAACAGCAGGAACGCGATCGGCGTCGCCAGCGCGCCGTAGGTGTAGCCGGTGGTGGTGATCCAGCCGATGTAGAGCCGCAGCCCGATGCTGGAGAGCAGGAAGAACACCATCGCCAGCAGGGCGCCCGGCAGCCCCCGGTGCCACGGCAGCTTGCGCGGCAGGGCCAGCTTGTAGAGCGTCGCCAGCGCCAGCACGATCAGCAGGCCGATGATCGGGTAGTAGGCGATGTCCAGCCACGCGGTGATCGTCGGCCGCCACGCCGAGGGCAGCAGGTTCGGCAGCAGGTCCGGGCCCAGCGCCAGCACCGGCAGCCCGACGACCAGCAGGACCAGGCTCGCCACGTAGAGCAGCAGCGCGAAGATCCGCTGCCACACCTCGTTGCGCACCCCGTACTGGTCGTGCGCGACGGTGATCGCGTCCACGAACGACGACATCGCCGAGGACCCCGCCCACAGCGAGATCAGGAAGCCCACCGACACGATCTCCCCGCGCCCCACGGTGAGCACGTCGTTCACGGTCGGCTCGATGATCTGCGTCACCACGTTCCCACTGAACGCGGTCCGCGAGATGTCGATGATGTCGGCCTTGACCGCGTCGATCACGTCCTGGCCGAACCACTCGGCCACATAGCCGAGGCTGCCGAGCAGGCCGAGCAGCAGCGGCGGCAGCGACAGCACCTGCCAGAACGCGGCCTCGGCGGCCTCGGAGAACAGGTTGCCGTCCCAGGCCTTCGACAGGGTGCGCGCGACCAGCCGTGACGGCCCCCGGCGCGGCGCGCGGCGCTCCGGTGTCCCGTCGCGGCCGGTCCGGTGGTCAGGCTGCGGGATCATCGCGGTCACAAGCATGGTCCATGGCCGCCCGTTCGGCGCGACCACGTGCTGATCGTTATCCACGTGTCGCGACCGGCGGCGATCATGGGTCCCCGGAAGGTATCCTCACGATCGCCCTCCACCGGGTCCGAACCGCCGCGCACCGACCGCCCGGCGGGAGCCGCTGGGGGCATCGGTCTGTTTGGGCCGGGCAGTGGCAAGACGACTGTGTCAAGACGAGCTGTGTGTTCAAGAGCGTTCACGACGTGCGGAAGGAGCTGGGGCATCCCGTGACCCGGGCCGAGGTGGAACCCGACTCCCAGGCGCAGGCCCCGGCGGCGCGCCCGCTGCGTGACTGGCAGCGCCGGGCGTTGACCAAGTACCTCACCCGCCGTCCCAAGGACTTCCTCGCGGTGGCGACCCCCGGCGCGGGCAAGACCGTCTTCGGGCTGCGGGTCGCCGCCGAGCTGCTGGCCGACCGCACCGTCGAGTCGCTGACGATCGTCGCGCCGACCGAGCACCTCAAGCACCAGTGGGCGGCGTCGGCGAGCCTGGCGGGCATCCCCATCGACCCGAACTTCACCAACTCCATGGGCGCCACCTCCCGCGACTACCGGGGTGTCGCCGTCACCTACGCCCAGGTCGCCGCCCACCCCAGCCTGCACCGGGTCCGCACCGAGCAGCGCAAGACGCTGGTGATCCTCGACGAGATCCACCACGGCGGCGACGCCAAGAGCTGGGGCGAAGCCGTCCGGGAGGCGTTCACCCCGGCGACCCGCAGGCTCTCGCTCACCGGAACCCCGTTCCGCAGCGACGACTCGCCGATTCCGTTCATCGAGTACGAGCCCGACGGCGCCGGCTTCCTGCGCAGCAAGGCCGACCACACCTACGGCTACGCCGACGCCCTCCGCGACGGCGTGGTCCGCCCGGTGATCTTCCTGGCTTACTCCGGCGAGGCAAGCTGGCGCACGAGCGCGGGAGAAGAGTTCACCGCCCGCCTGGGAGAGCCGCTTACCGCCGAACAGACAGCCCGCGCGTGGCGCACTGCTCTTGATCCGGCGGGGGAGTGGATTCCCGCTGTCCTCGGCGCGGCCGACACCCGCCTGACCCAGCTGCGCAACGGCGGCGTCCCCGACGCGGGCGGCCTGGTCATCGCCTCCGACCACACCACGGCCAAGGCCTATGCCAAGATCCTCGAACGGATGACCGGCGACGAGCCCACCCTGGTCCTCTCCGACGACCCGAAGGCGTCGGGCCGCATCCAGGAGTTCTCCGACTCCGACACCCGCTGGCTCGTCGCCGTCCGCATGGTCAGCGAGGGCGTCGACGTCCCCCGCCTGGCGGTCGGCGTCTACGCCACCAGCGCGTCCACCCCCCTGTTCTTCGCCCAGGCGATCGGCCGCTACGTCCGCGCCAGACGCCCAGGTGAAACCGCCAGCGTCTTCCTCCCCTCGGTCCCGGTCCTGCTCGACCTGGCCAGCCAGCTGGAGGCCGAACGCGACCACGTCCTGGGCAAACCCCACCGGGAGAACGACGCCTGGGACGACCAACTTCTCGCCGACGCCAACCGCACCAAGGACGAGCCCGGCGAGGACGAGAAGGCCTACACCTCCCTGGGTGCCTCAGCCGAACTCGACCAGGTCATCTTCGACGGTTCCTCGTTCGGCACGGCCGCGTTCGCGGGCTCGGCCGAGGAAGAGGAATACCTGGGCCTGCCCGGCCTCCTGGAACCAGACCAGGTCCGCGCACTGCTCCGCCAACGCCAGTCCCAACAACTGGACGAACGCTCGAAGGCGGCGGCCGAGCGCAAACCCGAACCCCCCAAACCGCCCCAGCCGCAGTCGGTCCAGGAACGCCTGGCCGCCCTCCGAAAAGAACTCAACGCCCTGGTCGGCATGGCCCACCACCGCACCGGCAAACCCCACGGCCTCATCCATGGCGAACTCCGCCGCGCCTGCGGCGGCCCACCCACCGCCATGGCCACCGTCGAACAGCTGGAAGAGCGGATCGCCACCCTCCGCTCCTGGTGACCTCCGCACTCCCGTGATCGCCAGTTGTCCACAGGCGCGGCGCACCCTCTAGCCGCCCTCCTGCCAGGCCGAACCCGACCCTGCCAGGTGCTCGATGGGGTCAAGAAGCAAATCCGCCCCCTGCCAACCAAGCCCGGCCCTGCCAGGTGCTCGACGGGACGGAGCAGCACACCCGAGCGCCTGCCAGGCCGAACAGAGGCCCGCCCAGTGCTCGATGGGTGCGGTGCAGCGAACCCGAGCATCTGCCAGGCGGAACCTGCGCCCATCGAGCCAACCACCACAGCCACGCCCCAGCAGAAGCCCCCATCGAGCAACAAGGCCACCCAGATGTCGACTCCGTTGCCGAAACGTGTCCGCAAGACCGCATCTGAATCGAGCCAGTGTGCTTCCGGTCACCCGGCAAGGGCGCATATGTTGTGAGGCGCAACATATCGACCCGTCGCCCGGGCCCAGGCGGCGCGTCCCCCGGCCTTGGAAAGGGACGACTGATGCGCAGCAAGAAACTGGCCCTCTTCGCCGCAGGACTAGGCGTTCTCACCGCCTGTGGCGCCAACCAAGCCGCGCCACCCGCTGACAACCAGGACACCGGTGCGGCGGGTGGCGTCAAAGTCGGCGTCATCCTGCCCGAGACCGCGACCTCGGCCCGCTGGGAAGGCTTCGACAAACCCATGATCGAGTCCGCGATGCGGGCGCAGGGCCTCGACCCGGATGTGCGGAACGCGCAAGGCGACGTGCAGAAGTTCAGCACCCTCGCCGACGGCATGATCAGCCAGGGCGTGAAGGTCCTGGTGATCGCCTCGATCAACAGCGAGGTCGGCGGCGCGGTCGCGGCCAAGGCCAAGGCGCGGGGCATCCCGACCATCGACTACGACCGGCTCAACCTCGGCGGCGGCTCGGACTACTACGTCTCCTTCGACAACGTGAAGGTCGGCGAGGTGCAGGGCCGCAGCCTCGCGGACGCGCTCAAGGACAAGCCGGGCGCGCAGGTGATCGAGATCGAGGGCGCGCCGACCGACAACAACGCGACCCTGTTCCACACCGGGCAGCGCAACGTCCTCCAGCCGCTCTACGACTCCGGCGCGCTCAAACTGGTCCGGTCGCAGCCCATCGACGGGTGGGACAATCAGAAGGGCGGCGTCACCTTCGAGCAGATCCTCACCGCCAACGGGGGCAAGGTCGACGGTGTCGTCGCCGCCAACGACGGGCTCGCGGGCGCGGTGATCACGGTGCTGCGCAAGAACGGCCTCGCGGGCAAGGTCCCGGTGACCGGGCAGGACGCCACCCCGGACGGTCTGATGGCCGTGCTGCGCGGCGAGCAGCACATGACCGTGTTCAAGCCGATCAAGCAGGAGGCCGAGGCCGCCGCCCGGCTCGCCGCGGCGCTGGCCAAGAACGACACCGCGACCGCCGACTCGATCGCCGACAAGTCCAGCGACGACCCCAAGGGCAACCGCAAGGTCAAGTCGGTGCTGCTGGAACCGCGGCTCACCACGAAGGACACCGCCAAGTTGGTTGTGGAAGAGGGCTACGTCACCGCGGGCGACATCTGCGGCGGCGACTTGGCCGCGGTGTGCGCGCGGCTTGGCATCAGCTGACCCGTCCCGCCGGTCCGCGGTCGCGGGGTCCGCGGACCGGCCCAGCCCCTGGAGGCCGCCATGAGCGAACCTGTTCTCGAACTCACCGGGCTCAACAAGAGTTTTGGCCCCGTGCACGTGCTGCACGACGTGGACTTCACCGTGCGCGCGGGTGAGGTGACCGCGCTCGTCGGCGACAACGGCGCGGGCAAGTCCACCCTGGTCAAATGCGTCGCGGGCATCCACCCGATGGACTCGGGCCAGGTGCGCTTCGCCGGGGAGCGGGTGTCGATCGGCGGCCCCCGCGACGCGGCCCGCCTCGGCATCGAGGTCGTCTACCAGGACCTGGCGCTCGCCGACAACCTGGACATCGTCCAGAACATGTTCCTCGGCCGCGAACGCGGCAGCGACTGGCTCCTGGACGAGGCGGCCATGGAGAAAGCCGCCCGGGACACCCTCGCGTCGCTGTCGGTGCGCACGGTCAAGTCGGTCCGCACCCCGGTCTCGGCCCTGTCCGGCGGCCAGCGCCAGACCGTGGCCATCGCCAAGTCCGTGCTGTGGGAAAGCAAGGTCGTGCTGCTGGACGAGCCCACCGCCGCCCTCGGCGTCGCCCAGACCCGCCAGGTCCTCGACCTGGTCCGCCGACTCGCCGAACAGGGCCTCGGCGTGGTCCTGATCAGCCACAACATGGCGGACGTCTTCGAGGTCGCCGACCGGATAGCCACCCTCTACCTGGGTCGCATGGTCGCCGAGGTCGCCACCCGCGACGTCACCCACGGCCAAATCGTCGAACTGATCACCGCGGGCCGCTCCGGCGACCTAGGCCTCGCCCGCCCCGAAACCGCCACCGTCTAACCCGCCCAACCCCGCCGCACCGTTCCACCCCCCACCGTTCACCCCGCCCCCGCGCGACGGCAAACCCCACCCTCCCCGGGGGGCCGCCCCGCTCCAGTCTATCGGGGCGCACCGACAGTCGAGGCGGGAACGATCTTGCCTGTGGACAACTCAGGAAGCGTCATTGCCACCGGACACGTCCGCCGCGATCAGCCGAACTCGCGAGCTCTTGCCTGTGGATAACCGCGGAGGGCCTGACCGCCGACTCGCCGTCATCACGTGAGGGAACATGACCGACACACCATCCGCCGCGTTGCCCAGGAGCGAACCGGGCGGCGCCATTTCCGACTTCGGCATCGACACCACCACCCAGTCCACCGGGGAAGCCGTCCGCGATTACCTTGCCCGGTTGCGGGGTGGCGACCTTGGCTCGCTGCCCGCCGTGTTGGGGCTTGGGGCGTTGGTGGTGGTGTTCTGGGCGCTCTCGGACAGCTTTCTGACCTTGGACAACACCGCCAACCTGCTCGCCCAGGGCGCGGGCAAGATGATCATCGCGATGGGGCTGGTGTTCGTCCTGCTGCTGGGGGAGATCGACCTGTCCGCGGGGACGGCGTCGGGGGTGTGCGCGGCGGTGATGGCCATGCACTACGTGCGCTCCGGCAACCTCCTCGGCGGCATGGGCAGCACCGTCTTCTCTGTCTTCGTCGGCGGTCTGGTGGTCGCGGCTGTGCTGGCGCTGGTGATGCGGATCTGGGTGGGGGCGGCGCTGTCGCTGGTCGCGGTGGGGGTCGCCATGTCGGGGGTGGCGCCCAACCCGTGGGTGGAGATGCTGCTCGCCGTGTGTGTGGGGACGGCGATCGGGGTGATCACGGGGTTCCTGGTGTCCAAGATCGGGATGCCGTCGTTCGTGGTGACGCTGGCGCTGTTCATCACCTGGCAGGGGGTGATCCTGCAGTTCATCGGGGAGGGCGGGGTGTTCGGCATCGGCACCCAGCCGGTTTTGTTCTCCGTCGCCAACGGCACCATGTCCGTGGCCGGGAGCTGGGCGCTGTTCGCCGTCGGGGCGGGCGGGTACGCCCTGGTGGTCCTCGGCGAGCACGTCGGCAGGCTCAACCGGGGGCTAGTCACCGCGCCGACGCCGGTCGTGCTGGCCAAGGTCGGCGCGGTCGCCGTGCTCGCCGCTCTCGCGACGTTCGCGCTTACGCTCGACCGCTCGCTCAACGATTTCGTCGTGATCCGGGGCGTGCCGTATGTGGTGCCCATCGTGCTGGTGCTGCTCGTCGTCGGCACCTACACGCTCAACCGGACCCGCTACGGCCGCCACATCTACGCCGTCGGCGGCAACGCCGAGGCGGCCCGGCGGGCGGGCATCAACGTGGGCAAGATCCGCGCCAGCGTGTTCGTGGTGTGCTCGTCGGTGGCCGCGCTGGGCGCGATCGTCTACTCGTCCAAGGTGGGGTCGGTCGACCCGCAGGCGGGTGGGCTCAATACGCTGCTGTTCGCCGTCGGCGCGGCCGTGATCGGCGGCACCTCGCTGTTCGGCGGCCGGGGCAAGGTCTTCCACGCCGTGGTCGGCGGGCTCGTGCTCGCCGTGGTCGAGAACGGGCTCGGCCTGCTGGAGCAGCCCGCCGCGGTGGTCAACATCGTCACCGGGCTCGTGCTGCTGCTCGCGGCGACCGTCGACGCGCTCTCGCGGCGGCGGGCCTCGGCGGCGAGCCGGTAGGGCGAGCAGGCGGGGAGTGACCGGAAAGGCGAGGCAGTGACCAGCTCACCCACGGCGGGAGCGCGTCCCGACGAGGTGCGCAGGCACAACCGCACCGCCCTGCTGCGCAGGCTGCACGTCGGCGGCCCGTGCACCCGCGCGGCGCTGGCCACCGAGCTCGGCCTCAACCGCAGCACCATCAAAGCCCTGGTCGACGGGCTGGCCGAGTCCGGCGTGGTGGAGGAGCGGGTGCCCCGGCTGCGCTCCGGCGCGGGCAGGCCGTCGCTGCTGGTGCTGCCGCGCTCGCACGCGGCGGTGGTGCTCGCGGTGGACATCCGGGTCGAGCAGGTGGCGATCGCGCTGGTCGGCCTCGGCGGCGAGATGCTGGCCCGCAACAGCTGGAACCTGCACGGCAGGGCCCGCGACCCGGACGAGCTGATCACCCACGTCATCGAGTCCACCCGCGTCCTGGTCGACGACCTGGGCGTGCGGATGACCGGCGTCGGGGTGTCCGTGCCCGGCGTGGTCCGCCGCCGCGACGGCTTCGTGCACGAGGCGCCCAACCTGCGGTGGAGCGGGATTCCGCTGGGCGACCGGCTGGGGGTGGCGCTGGCCGCCCCGGTCCGGGTCGCCAACGACGCCGAGATCGCCGCCCTCGCCGAGCACCTGCGCGGCGCGGCGCGCGGCTCCCTGGACGCGGTGTACGTCTCGGCCGACATCGGGGTCGGCGGCGGTGTCATCTCCGACGGCTCGACGCTGCGCGGCACGGCGGGCTACGTCGGCGAGCTGGGCCACATGGTGGTCAACCCGGCGGGCCGCGCCTGCTACTGCGGCAGCCGGGGCTGCTGGGAGACCGAGGTGGGGGAGCTGGCCCTGTGCCGGGCGCTCGACCTGCCGGAGCACTCGCCGCGCGGCATGGTCGTCGCCGAGCTGCGGGCGCTGGCGCAGCGGCCGGAGCTGGCGGCCGCCCGGCTCGGCGAGTTCCGCGAGTGGCTGACCCTGGGCCTGGTCAACATCGTCAACGCGTTCGGCCCGGAACTGGTGGTCCTCGGGGACCTGTTCACCGCGCTCCCCCCGGCCCTGGTGGCCGAGGTCGGCGCCGAGGTGGGCAGGCGCAGCCTGGTCAGCCGCGCGATCGGCGGCACCCGGGTGCTGGCCTCGGCGATGGGCTCGGACGTGAAGCTGGTCGGCGCGGCGGAACTCGCCTTCGAGCCGGTCCTCGACATGGTCTGACCCACTGCCCGGGACGCGCGGAACGCGAAGCGGGCGGGACCCCGCTGGGGGTCCCGCCCGCTTGCGTCGAGCAGCAGTGACAAGGGCAGAAGATCAGCCCTTCTGGAGCTCGGCCGCCAGCTCGCGCAGCCGGTCCTCGTGCGCACGAGCGTGGTGGCCGCAGAACAGCAGTTCTCCTCCGGAGGGAAGTACGGCGCGAACCTGTGCGGCGGCCCCGCACCGGTCACAGCGGTCGGCAGCGGTCAGCTCGGGGCGGGTGAGCGTCGTCGTCGTCATGGGAGTTCTCCCTCCGTCCCGGCACCGGAATGGCCCGGTGCCCTCATCGGCTGCGGGTCACGGAGGCGGGAAGCTCCGCCGTGCTCGCACTTCCTACTCTTACAGACGCAGAGCCCTTTGGCAGTGTTCCCGCGCCTGCTGTGAAACTCCGTAACCCTTGATTAACCCGGTTGGCCCAGAAAACCCGCTGGAAACCGCGTCTACGCAGGGAATACCCCGCCTGGAAACCGATCAGACACCTGTGGATCAGGTGACCGTGTTCACCACGGGCGAACACGGTTTTCGGCCACAGCGGGACGCCGGCGCCCGTCCGCGACGACAGACGCCGCCCGGCGGGAGTCCCGCGGGCGGCGTCCGACCGTGTTCATGAATCCGATTCGTCTTATTCCAGGTAGTCGCGCAGGACCTGCGAGCGCGACGGGTGCCGCAGCTTCGACATGGTCTTGGACTCGATCTGGCGGATGCGCTCCCGGGTGACCCCGTAGACCTGGCCGATCTCGTCCAGGGTGCGCGGCTGGCCGTCGGTCAGGCCGAAGCGCAGCCGCACCACGCCCGCCTCCCGCTCGGACAGCGTCGCCAGGACCGACTGGAGCTGGTCCTGAAGCAGCGTGAACGACACCGCGTCCACGGCCACCACGGCCTCGGAGTCCTCGATGAAGTCGCCGAGCTGGCTGTCGCCCTCGTCGCCGATGGTCTGGTCGAGCGAGATGGGCTCCCGGGCGTACTGCTGGATCTCCAGCACCTTCTCCGGGGTGATGTCCATTTCCTTGGCCAGCTCCTCCGGGGTGGGCTCGCGGCCCAGGTCCTGGAGCAGCTCGCGCTGGATGCGCCCGAGCTTGTTGATGACCTCGACCATGTGCACCGGGATGCGGATGGTGCGGGCCTGGTCGGCCATCGCGCGGGTGATCGCCTGCCGGATCCACCAGGTGGCGTACGTGGAGAACTTGTAGCCCTTGGTGTAGTCGAACTTCTCGACCGCGCGGATCAGGCCGAGGTTGCCCTCCTGGATCAGGTCAAGGAACGCCATGCCGCGGCCGGTGTAGCGCTTGGCCAGCGACACCACGAGCCGCAGGTTCGCCTCCAGCAGGTGGTTCTTGGCGCGCTCGCCGTCGCGGACGATCCAGCGCAGGTCGCGGCGCAGCTGCGGCTGCAGCTTCTCGTTCTCGTCCTCGGACTTGCGCACCCGCTCCGCGGCGTAGAGGCCAGCCTCGATCCGCTTGGCGAGCTCGACCTCCTCCTCGGCGTTGAGGAGGGCGACCTTGCCGATCTGCTTGAGGTAGGCGCGCACGGAGTCGGCCGACGCGGTCAGCTCCGCGTCCTTGCGGGCCTGCCGCAGCGCCTCGGACTCCTCCTCGTCCCAGACGAAGTCGCCGTCCTTGCCCGGCTCCTTGGGGTCCTTCTCCTCGGGCTCCTCGACGGCCTCCTCGACCGGCTCGACCTCGACCTCTTCGAGGTCGGACAGGTCGGGGTTGTCCGGGTCGTCCGGCTCGTCGCCCTCGGGGCCGTCGCCCTTCTTGGCGCCGCCCTTCGGGGCGGCGGCCTTCTTCGGAGCCCGCGCGGCGGACTTGGCGCC
Source organism: Actinokineospora iranica (assembly GCF_900101685.1). Classification (GTDB taxonomy): domain Bacteria; phylum Actinomycetota; class Actinomycetes; order Mycobacteriales; family Pseudonocardiaceae; genus Actinokineospora; species Actinokineospora iranica. The sequence goes on along the minus strand of NZ_FMZZ01000002.1, from coordinate 193,224 downwards.
GGGCGCCTTCTTCGCCGTCGTCTTGCTGGCGCCGGTCAGCTCGTCGTCCTCGGGCTGCGCGCTCTTGGTCGTCTTGGCGGCGCTCGCCGACGCGCTCGAGCGTCGGGTTGCGGTTCGTGCGGCTGCCACGTACGCCCTTTCACAACTGTCCATCACGGCGGCGGCCCGGATAGGTGGAAAACGCCTGGTCGCTGCCGGAGTTCGGGGGAGTGCCCGGTGGCTTGTTCAGCCGCGGACCTGTTCCATTGTAGCGACGCGCGGCGTGGCCTGAGGAAACGCCAAGGTCGAAGTGTCGGCCGGGCGGAGTTTCCCCGGGCCAGGGCGGGATTCACCAGCCGGATCGACCCGGCGGGCGGTCAGCTCCCGACGTTGGACTCGGCGGCGACGGCCGCGCCGACGATGCCCGCGTCGTTGCGCAACTCGGCGGCCACCACCCGGGTCCGCACGTCGAGCAGCGGGAGCCACTTGTCCGCCTTCTTGCTGACCCCGCCGCCCGCGATGATCAGGTCCGGCCAGATCAGGTTCTCCAGGCCGGAGATGTAGCGGCTGACCCGGGGCGCCCACTCCTCCCAGGACAGGTCGTTCTCCTCCTTGACCGAGGCGGCCGCCCGGGTCTCCGCGTCGTGGCCGTCGATCTCCAGGTGGCCGAACTCGGTGTTGGGCACGAGCTTGCCGTCGAGGAACAGGGCGCTGCCGATGCCGGTGCCGAAGGTCAGCAGCACCACGACGCCGTCCTGGTCGTCCGGCCTGCCGTAGCGGATTTCGGCCATTCCGGCGGCGTCGGCGTCGTTGAGCACCACGACCTCGCCCTCCTGCCTGCCCAGCCGCTTGGTGAACAGCGCGGCGGCGTCGGCGCCCAGCCAGGACTTGTCGATGTTGGCCGCGGAGTAGGCGACGCCGCGCTTGATGACCGCGGGCAGCGTCACGCCCACCGGGCCGGTCCAGCCGAACTGCTCCACGATCTCGGCCACGACGTCGGCCACCGCGTCAGGGGTGGACGGCGACGGCGTCGGGATGCGCACGCGCTCCCCGACGAGCTTCCCCGCCTCCAGGTCCACCACGCATCCCTTGATGCCCGAACCACCGATGTCCACTCCGAAACCGCGGGCTGCACCCATCCCCGGGTCCTTTCCTACTCGATTCAGTAGCGTCCGCAGCAGACATTAGCCGCAGCCGCTCACTTGTGGTCGTATGGCCGGGTGAGCACCACCGAACAGGCCCTGGCCGACATCGCCCTCGCCGTCGCGGCCGAGGCGGGCGAGCTGGCCAGGACGAGCCGGAACAGCGCCATCCGCGACGTCGACACCAAGAGCACGGCCACCGACGTGGTCACCGCGGCCGACCGGGCCGCGGAGCGGCTGATCCGGGCCCGCCTGGCCCAGGCGCGCCCCGGCGACGCCGTGCTCGGCGAGGAGGACGGCGGCGCGGCCGGCTCCGGGGTGACCTGGGTCGTCGACCCGATCGACGGCACCGTGAACTACCTCTACGGCTACCCCTGGTACGCGGTGTCGGTGGCTGCCCAGGTCGACGGCGTGTCGGTCGCGGGCGCGGTGGTGGAGCCGGTCTCGGGCAGGCGGTGGACCGCCGCGCTGGGCCAGGGCGCCTGGCGCGACGGCGAGCGGCTGCGGGTGTCCGAGCCCGCCGGGCTCGACGTGACGCTGGTGGCCACCGGGTTCGCCTACTCGTCCGAGCGCAGGAAGGCCCAGGCGGCGGCCGTCGGCGCGCTGCTGGGGCAGGTGCGGGACGTGCGCCGCTGCGGCTCGGCCGCGCTCGACCTGTGCGCGGTCGCCGCGGGCTGGGTCGACGGCTACTGCGAGCGCGGCCTGTCCCGGTGGGACTGGGCGGCGGGCGCGCTGATCGCGGCCGAGGCGGGCGCGGTGGTCGCGCTGCCGGGCGAGGCGCCGGACCTGGGCGCGGACGCGGTGTTCGCCTGCGCGCCGTCGGTGTCCGACGCGCTGCGCGCGACCCTGGTCGACTGCGGCATGGGCGCGTTCTGAGCCGGGTGCCACACACGGTTCCGCGCCGGGCGGTGGGCCGTGTCCTGTGTCCGGTGCTGGGCAGAGCGGTCTTGGGCAGGGTGGTGCTGGGCGGGGTGGTGCTGGGCAGGGGGGTGCTGGGCAGAGTTCTGGACAGAGTCTGGGGTCGAGAGTCGAGGCGGGTTCCCGGCGGCCGGGTGCCAGGGTGAGTTCCTGACCGGGGCCGCGGGCGAGTTCCAAGCCGACCGCTAATCGGCGGTCGGGCGGCTCATCGACTCCGAGGTCGGGCATGGCCGCTCAGCAGCGGACGGCGCGGGCCGCTTGCAGCAGGGAGGCCTCGACCGGGGCCGCGGTGGAGCCGTCGGCCGCCAAGCCGCCCTGGTCGCCGGGGTTGGTCATCGTCCACTCGTTGAGCTGTTCGAGGACGCGGCGGGCCTCCGGCCGGGGCTGCAGGTGGTCGAAGATCCGCCCGATGGCCAGGTCGACCGTGGCGTCCTGCCGGTCGTCGCGGACCAGTTCCGCGCACGGCTCGATCAGGCTCAGCGTGCGCGCGGCACTCATGCCCTGCTGGCCGAAGCGGATCTGCGCGCGGCAGTTGAGCGAGCCGTTGCGGTAGAGCACGTCGTTGTCCGGCGGGGCGATGCGGGTGAAGCCAAGCTCGCGCAGCGTCTCGGTGACCGCGCCTGCCTGGCGGTTCTGGCCGCTGGCGTTGACCACCCGCACCAGGGCGTCGGCGGCGGGCGTCGGCGGGGTGCGGTCGAGGGAGTCGCGGGTGAGGGCCTGGCCGAGGGTGGGCAGCGACTGGCCCTCGACCGGGACGATCGAGGGCGGCGGGTCGCACGCCAGCGCCTCGGTGCCGTCCTTCTCGGCCTGGATCACGTTGTACCAGACGGCGGCGGCGGCCACCCCGAGGACGATGACGAGGCCGATGGCGGGAAGCGGCCGCCGTTTGCGGTACCGCTGGGGTGATCTCGCCGTGCCCCGGCTCAGGTTTCCTGCCACCACGCGCGGGCCCTCCCTACGGACGCCATGCCCCACCCCCGTGGACATCACCGATCGGGTCTCCCCGACGTCGACTGTCGTTGCTGATCAGCCTATGCGTTTCCGGCCGGTGTGCCGCACAAGGTCCGGGACGGGACGCGACCCCGCCCAGCGCGGCGGATAGCGACCGCGCGGTCGCCAACCGTCGTCGCCGTCGGCATCGCACCACGTGGGCGGGTCCGGGGCGAGGGCGGTCGTCCCGCGCCGACCAGGCCATATCCCCTGATTGTCCGAGAGGGCGCCGGGCGAAACACACCCTCCCGGGTGATGCTCTGCACGGGCGGGCCGCGCATGGGCTACCCTCTGCCCGCTCCGGTCGCCGAAGACGCCCAGCCGAATCGATTCCGATGGGTCTGCAAACCTGACGCGGCCAGCGAGACCTCCGTCACGTGATTGGCGGGCACAAACCGGGGCCCTGGAACGTTGACCAGCGGCACGACCACATCCTGAAGGACCGCAGGGGTGAAAGAAGATGGCGACCGACTACGACGCACCACGACGCAGCGAGGCCGACGATCTCGCTGAGGACTCCCTTGAGGAGCTCAAGGCGCGGCGCAACGAGACTCAATCCGGCGTCGTCGACGTTGATGAGACCGACACCGCGGAGAGCTTCGAACTGCCCGGCGCGGACCTGTCCGCGCTGTCCGGTGAAGATCTCACCGTCCGCGTGGTGCCCAAGCAGGCTGACGAGTTCACCTGCTCGAAGTGCTTCCTGGTGCACCACCGCAGCAGGCTGGCAGAGGACAACGGCGGCGTCTACGTGTGCCGCGACTGCTCCTGACAAACTCGCCTGACGACCGGCCGCACAACCGCAGGCGTCGGCCGAGGCGCGCCCAGCGCGCGCATGGGGGACAGCCGGGTGGCCGAACAACGGGCGCCCGGCTGTTGCTTATGCCTGCCCTGTCGCCTATGCCTGCTCTGTCGCTTGAGCCCGGCTCTGGCGCTCCGCGCGCATCGCCGCGGCCAGCCGCTGCGGGTCCCGGACGCTGAACACCCAGTAGGGCGTCGGGTCGTCCGGATCGGTCACCCGCACCCGCACGACCGGGCCGATCCAGCCGCGGTGCTGCACGAACGCCGCCGGGTCCAGGTGCGCCCCCAGCGCGTGGCGCTTGTCCTTGGCGGTGAACGCCGTCATCTCGCCCGCGAACTCCAGCGGCAGGTGCGCGTCGGCCACCCACAGCTCGCCGTCTTCCACCTTCACCGTGGTCCGGCCCGCCTGCCACAGCAGCAGCAGGGTCAGCGGCATGATCAGCGCGTAGGGCAGCCACGCCCGCACGCCCGGGTAGCCCATGTGGATCTCGGCGGCGAGCAGCCCGGCGGCCAGCAGCGGCAGCGGCCACCAGTACCAGGTCACCCGCAGCCGCTCGGCGTAGCGCGGACCCGCCTTCGCGGTGGGCGCGGACGCGGTGGGTGCGCCCGTCCCTGAGGTGTCGGTCACGGACCCAGGGTAGTCTCGCCGCTCGTGTCCAGCGTGGAGGTCCTGCTCACCCGGTTGGATCCGGACGTGCCCGTCCCGTCGTATGCCCGACCGGGTGACGCGGGGGCCGATCTGGTGACGACCGAGGACGTCGTGCTCGCCCCGGGGGAACGCGTGCTGGTCGGCACCGGCGTCGCGATCGCGCTGCCCCAGGGCTATGCGGGCTTCGTGCACCCCCGCTCCGGGCTCGCCGCCCGGCTCGGTCTCAGCGTGGTGAACACTCCGGGCACGATCGACGCGGGCTACCGCGGCGAGATCAAAGTCTGTTTGATCAACCATGACCCGCGTGAGCCCATCGCGCTGCGCCGCGGCGACCGCGTCGCGCAGCTGGTGGTCCAGCGGGTCGAGCACGCGGTTTTCCGCGAGGTGGCCGAACTGGGACAGACCCAGCGCGGCGCGGGCGGACACGGGTCGACCGGCGGGCACGATGCGCTCGCCGGATCGGCGGGGTCGGGACACAGGACGGAGGACTAGTGGCACTGTTCGGGCGCGGGCGTCGCAAGCGTGAGGCCGAAGAGCCGGTGGGGGTGTCCGAGCACGCGGACGCCGACTTCGACGCCGAGGACGACCTGACGGCGGTCGAGGCCCCCGACGGCCCCTACGACGAGGCCGACGCCCCCGACGACGACTTCCCCCGGCTGGACCTGGGCTCGGTCCGCATCCCGGTCCCCGACGGCGCCCAACTCCAGGTCGAGATGGACCCCGCGGGCCCGGTCCGCGCCGTGCACGTGCTCACCGGGGTCGGCCAGCTCACCCTCAACGCCTACGCCGCCCCCCGCTCCGGCGGCCTGTGGCGCGAAGTGTGCGGGGAACTCGCCGAGCAGCTGCGCGGCGACGGCGCCACGGTCCGCAGCGCGGCGGGCGACTGGGGCCAGGAGCTGATCGCCAGCCTCGGCGAGGTCTCCCTGCGCTTCGTCGGCGTCGACGGCCCCCGCTGGATGCTGCGCGGCGTCGTCGCGGGCCCCCCGGAGATCGCCGAGACCAGCGCGAGAGCTTTGCGTGAGCTGGTGCGGAACACGGTGGTTGTTCGTGGTTCGGCACCGATGCCGGTCCGCACCCCACTCCAGATCGACCTGCCCCCGGCCATCGCCGAGCACATCGCCGCCCAGAACCAGGTTCAGTAGCTCCCCTAGCCGTGGCGACGTTCGGCTCGACAGAAGTGAATGAGAAACACCGTTTCGGTTCGTGAACCCGCAGGTCAACAAGTGTCTTCCCCGCGCACGCGGGGCTGTTCCCGCCTGCCGCCCTTGCCGCCGGCCGCGCCGGCCGTCTTCCCCGCGCACGCGGGGCTGTTCCGCGTTGCTGTTGCTGGCCGACCGTGCGAAAGCTGTCTTCCCCGCGCACGCGGGGCTGTTCCGGACGCGTGCTGCACCCGGTGCAACTCGCCGTCGTCTTCCCCGCGCACGCGGGGCTGTTCCCGCGCCCTGATCGAACTGGCCGAGCGGCGCGACCGTCTTCCCCGGGCACGCGGGGTTCGGTGGGTCAGTAGCGCAGGCGGGCGCGGAGCCAGCCGAGGACGGCGGCGCGGCCCAGGGCGGCGGGGTCCGCGCCGATGATTTCCAGGCGAGTCGAGCACAGTTCCGCCGTGGGGAGGGCCGCCGCCCAGGTTCTGGCCACTTCCGCCGGGTGGACCGGGTCGTCTGTGCAGGCGGCGATGCCGGTGGGGACGTCCAGGCCCGCCAGTTGTTCCGAGGTCGGGGCGGGGCAGGCCGCCGCGGCCTCCAGGGAGTCCGCCAGGCCGTCGCCGTAGGCGGTCCAGGCTCGGGTCAGCTCCTCGGCCAGCCAGGGGGCCACGCCGCGCACGGCCGAGGCGAGGGCGGCGGTGGTGCCGCGGGCGCGGACGTCGGCGGCGCTGTAGGTGGCGGCCAACGCGGCGGGGGCGCCGTCGGCGGCGCCGCACCAGCCGGGGAGGGCCAGCAGCAGGCCCGCGCACCGGGCCGGGTTGCGGGCCGCCCATGAGGCCGCGAGGTGGGCGCCGAGGGAGATGCCGCCCGCGATGATCGGGCCAGCCGCCGCTGCCTCGTCCAGGGCCGCCAGATGGGCTCCCACCAGGTCCGGGCCGGGCACCGGGACAGGCGTGACGACCGGCACGCCCACGACGGCCAGCGGCGCCTTGAAAACCGACCGGACGAACACGTCGTCCGACCCCGTTCCGGGTAAGAGGACGGCCGTGTGCCGGGTGTTCAGCGGCTGGGTCACACTCACGTTCCGATCCTTGTCCCGGTAGTGGGGCGCGCGGTTACGCTGATTGTGCATGGGGCGGTAGTCGGGGCCGGCCCCCACCACAGGAGATGACTGCGCATGGGCGGCACCAAGGGGGACGGATACTGGCACCGTCTCGTCAAGAAACTCACCACGGACGTGGAAGAGCTTGACGCGGACGACCTGTCCACGCGGGCCGAGGCGCAGGGCGCCCAGCGCGCGTGCGACTGCCGATCGGGTGAAGAAGTCACCGTGTTCGGCCGTTTACGCAGTGTGGAGTTGTGTCCGAGGGACGCGGCGGCCACCTTGGAGGCCGAGTTGTTCGACGGGACCGAGGGCGTGACACTAGTCTGGCTCGGGCGACGTCGGATACCCGGCATCGAGCCCGGCCGCACGGTCAAGGCCCACGGCCGGATCGCGGTCCGCGACGGTCGCAAGGTGCTCTACAACCCGTACTACGAGCTGCAGACGGCTCCATGACGAAACCGGTCATATGACGAAACCGGCCGCTGAGGTCAACCAGTCCGGCGAACCCGCGGGCAGCGACGACGCTGCCGCGACCGCCCGCCCAGACTCCGCCGAACCAGCCGAATCAGCCGAGTCGGACGCTGTCGAGCCGTCGGAGAGCGCGCCGACGCTGCTGGAGCAGATGGGCGGCGTCAGCGGCCTGATCTACTCGTCGGTGCCGGTCGTGGTGTTCGTCTTGACGAACGCGTTCTTCGGGCTCACGGCGGCCATCTGGAGCGCCCTGGGCGCGGCGATGGCGATCACCGTGCTGCGGATCGTGCGCAAGGAGCCGCTGCAACCGGCGATCTCCGGGTTCTTCGGCGTGGGCATCGCCGCCTTCATCGCCTACCAGACCGGGTCGGCGAAGGGGTTCTTCCTCTTCGGGATCTGGACGAGCCTGGTCTACGGCGGCGTCTTCGCCCTGTCGGTGCTGGTGCGGTGGCCGCTGGTCGGCGTCATCTGGTCCGCCCTCAACGGCTACGGCCAGGGCTGGCGGCAGGACAAGGTCGCGCGCCTCGGGTACGACATCGCCACCCTGACCTTCGTGGCCGTCTTCGCCGCGCGCTACATCGTGCAGAAGTGGCTCTACGACGAAGACCTCACCGGCTGGCTCGCGTTCGCCCGCCTCGCCATGGGCTACCCGCTGTTCGCCGTCGCGCTGGCGGTGACCGTGTGGGCGGTCCGCAGGGCGCAGCGCAGGATGGCCGAGCTTGAGGAGTCCGCGGAGGACAGCGACGAGGCCGTCGAGGCGGCCCTGCGCGCCAAGTACGGAGAGCCCGCCTGAGGGGCCGCTCCGCCGTTCTTCACCGCCTGGGTCTTCCCGCGCGGTCGTTCCCGCACCGCTTCCCTGAGGCCGCCGCCCACCCGGGCGGCGGCCTCCGCGCTGTCCTTTCCTGCGCTGTCCTTTCCGGTGCTGTCCTCGCCGATGCTGTCTCTGCCGGTGCTGTCCGCGCCGGTCGCGGTTCCGTTTCGGGGCCGTCACTTTTCCGCCACCCGAAGGCCAGCCCGGTCGCGTAGACTTACGGTTACGTAACCGTAGGGACGTCTTGGGGGAGACGCCGGAGAAGTTGAGGTACCCAACCAGTGACGACCACTCTTGAGACTCCCCCCGCGCCCACGCAGGGTCCGAAACCGCTGCTCGGCCGCCGTCGCGGCGGCGTGGAGCAGCTCGGCGTCCAGCTGTTCGTGACCATCCCGCTGCTGGCGCTGGCCGCGGCCGTGCCGTTCGCCTGGGGCTGGGGCCTCGGCTGGTCGGACGTGGCCATCGGCGCCGCGTTCTTCGTGTTCACCGGCCTCGGCGTCACCATCGGCTACCACCGGTTCTTCACCCACGGCTCGTTCCGCGCGAAGCGGTGGCTCAAGGTGCTGCTCGCGGTCGCGGGCGGGATGTCCGCGCAGGGCTCGGTCACCGAATGGGTCGCCGACCACCGCCGCCACCACGCCTTCTCCGACCGAGAGGGCGACCCGCACTCCCCGTGGCTGTTCGGCACCGGCCCGATCGCGGTCGCCAAGGGCTTCTGGCACGCGCACATGGGCTGGCTGTTCGACCGCGACCGCACCAACGTCGAGCGCTTCGCCCCCGACCTGCTCGCCGACCCCGACCTGCGCAAGGTCGACCAGCTGTTCCCGCTGCTGACCGTCGTGTCGATGCTGCTCCCCGCGGCCATCGGCGGCCTGGTCACCTGGTCCTGGTGGGGCGCGCTGACCGCGTTCTTCTGGGCCGGGATCGTCCGTGTCGCCCTGCTGCACCACGTGACCTGGTCGGTGAACTCGATCTGCCACATGATCGGCGAGCGCCCGTTCAAGTCCCGCGACAAGGCAGCCAACTTCTGGCCGCTGGCCCTGGTGAGCTTCGGCGAGTCCTGGCACAACTCCCACCACGCCGACCCGACCTCGGCCCGGCACGGCGTCCTGCGCGGCCAGCTCGACATCTCCGCCCGGATCATCTGGGCGTTCGAGAAGCTCGGCTGGGCCTGGAACGTCCGCTGGCCCACCCAGGAGCGCATCGCCAAGCTGCGCGTCGACGCCGCGTGACCCGCTGACCCGCTGACAGGTAAGGGCCGCCTTCCGTGATGCCGGAAGGCGTCTCTTACTGTTTGCCGTTAACCGCGCGCCGTTAGTGGCCCAAGGCTTTCCTGATCTCGCCCTCGACGTCCGCCGAGGCGACGAACAGCAGCTCGTCGCCGCCCTCCAGCGGGTCGTCGGCCTGCGGGACGATCACCCGGCCGCCGCGCAGGATGGTCACCAGGGCGGCGTCGCGGGGGAGGTGGACCTCGCGGACGGGCCTGCCCGCCCACGGCGTGTCCGCGGGCAGGGTCATCTCGACCAGGTTCGCCTGGCCCTGGCGCAGGGTCAGCAACTGCACCAGGCCGCCCACGCTCACCGCTTCCTCGACCATGGCCGCCAGGACCCGGGGGGTGGAGACGGCCACGTCGACGCCCCAGGCTCCGGTGAACAGCCACTCGTTGGCCGGGTCGTTCACCCGGGCGACGACGCGGCGGACGGCGAAGACGGTCTTGGCCAGCAGGGACACGACCAGGTTGACCTTGTCGTCGCCGGTGGCCGCGATGACGCAGTCGCACAGCTGCAAGCCCGCGTCCTCCAGCGATGCCAGCTCGCAGGCGTCGGCCAGGACCCATTCGGCCTGCTCGACGGTGTGCGGCTCGAACTGCTTGGCCTCGCGCTCGATCAGCATGACCTGGTGGTCGCCGCTGACCAGCTCGGCGGCGATGGAGCGGCCCACGGCCCCGGCCCCGGCGATCGCGACCCGCATCAGTGTCCCTCCTCCGGCGCCTGCGCCGCGGCCGCCGTGACGTCGCTGAGGGTCCCCGACAGCGCCGCGATGTAGAGCTGGTCGTCGGCCTGGATCACGGTCTTGGTCTCGGGCAGCACGCCGGTGCCGAAGCGCATCACGAACGCCACCCGGCAGCCGGTGGCGGCCTGGAACTCCTTCACCGTGCGCCCGACCCAGCCCTCGTGCAGCGGGACCTGCAGCAGCGCCACCTTGCCCGTCGGATCGCGCCACGCCGAGGCGACGCCGTCGGGGAGCAGGGTGCGCAGCAGGCGGTCGGTCGTCCACGGCACCGTCGCCACCGTGGGGATGCCCAGGCGCTCGTAGACCTCGGCGCGCTTGGGGTCGTAGATGCGCGCGACGACGTGCTCGACGCCGAAGGTCTCCCGGGCCACCCGGGCGGAGATGATGTTGGAGTTGTCGCCGCTGGAGACCGCGGCGAACGCGCCCGCGCGCTCGATGCCCGCCTCGATCATCACCTGCCGGTCGAACCCGGTGCCGACGACCTGCTGGCCGTGGAAGTCGGCGCCGAGCCTGCGGAAAGCCTGGGCGTCCTTGTCGATCACGGCCACAGAGTGGTCCAGCCGCTCCAGCGCGGCGGCCATGGAGGCCCCCACGCGGCCGCAGCCCATGATCACCACGTGCACGACCAGCCTCCTGTCCACTGTCCACTCGTCGAGTGACACTCTCACCGAGTGACAGTGAGGAACCTACCGGTGGCTGCTCCGAAACGGTGACGGGACCGCCTACGCTGTGCCTCCGTGTCCAAGTTCTCAACGGCGGCGAAACGGCTGCTCGTCGGACGGCCGTTCCGCAGCGACCGACTGGCGCACACGCTGCTGCCCAAGCGCATCGCGCTGCCGGTGTTCGCCTCCGACGCGATGTCGTCGGTGGCCTACGCGCCGGAAGAGATCTTCCTGATGCTGTCGGTGGCGGGCCTGTCGGCGTACGCGTTCGCGCCGTGGGTCGGGGTGGTGGTCGTCGTCGTGATGCTCACCGTCGTCGCCAGCTACCGGCAGAACGTCCGCGCCTACCCCTCCGGCGGCGGTGACTACGAGGTCGCCACGGTCAACCTGGGCAGACGAGCCGGGCTCACCGTCGCCAGCGCCCTGCTCGTGGACTACGTGCTCACCGTGGCGGTGTCCATCGCCTCGGCCGCGGCCAACATCGGCTCGGCTGTCCCGTTCGTGGCCACCCACAAGGTCGAGTTCGCGGTCCTCGCGATCGCGGTGCTCACCGCGATCAACCTGCGCGGCATCCGCGAGTCCGGCGCCGCGTTCGCGATCCCCACCTACGCCTTCATGGTCGGGATCATGGGCATGATCGGCTACGGCCTGTTCCGCGGTTTCGTCCTCAACGAGGACATGCCAGCCGAGAGCGCGAACCTGGAGCTGCACGCGGAGAACGGCGACCTGATGGGCCTGGCCCTGGTCTTCCTGGTGCTGCGCGCGTTCTCCTCCGGCTGCGCCGCGCTCACCGGCGTCGAGGCCATCAGCAACGGCGTCCCCGCCTTCCGCAAGCCCAAGTCGAAGAACGCGGCCACGACGCTGCTGCTGATGGGGGGCATCGCGGTGGTCATGCTGATGGGCCTGATCGTGCTCGCCCAGCTCACCGGCGTGCGGGTCGCCGAGGACCCGGCCACCCAGCTGGTGAACGCGCCCCCCGGCTACGAGCAGAAGACGATGGTCGCCCAGATCGCGGGCGCGGTGTTCGAAGGCTTCCCGGTCGGGTTCTTCTTCATCACCATCGTGACCGCGCTGATCCTCGTGCTGGCCGCGAACACCGCGTTCAACGGCTTCCCGGTCCTCGGCTCGATCCTCGCCCAGGACCGCTACCTGCCCCGGCAGCTGCACACCCGGGGCGACCGGCTGGCCTTCTCCAACGGCATCATCGGCCTCGCCGGGTTCGCGATCGTTCTGGTCATCGCGTTCGACGCCGAGGTCACCAAGCTCATCCAGCTCTACATCGTTGGCGTGTTCGTGTCGTTCACGATGAGCCAGACCGGCATGATCCGGCACTGGAACCGGCTGCTGGCCACCGAGACCGACCCGGCGGAGCGGCGGCGGATGCGGCGCGCGCAGGCCATCAACGGCTTCGGCCTGGCGATGACCGGCTCGGTCCTGGTGGTCGTGCTGATCACCAAGTTCCTGCTCGGCGCGTGGATCGCGATCGCGGCCATGGCCGCCATCTACGCGCTGATGACCGCGATCCGCAAGCACTACGACCGGGTCAACGAGGAGCTTGCCCGCGCCGAGGGCGAGCGGGTGTTCGTGCTGCCCTCGCGCATCCACACCATCGTGCTGGTGTCCAAGCTGCACCTGCCGACCCGCCGCGCCCTGGCCTACGCCCGCGCCACCCGGCCGGACGTGATCGAGGCGATCACCGTCAACGTCGACGACGTCGACACCAAGCGCCTGGTCGCCGAGTGGGACAAGGAGAACTTCTCCGTGCCGCTCAAGGTGATCGAGTCGCCGTACCGCGAGATCACCAAGCCCGTGCTGGACTATGTGAAGCGGGTGCGCACCGACAACCCGCGCGACGTGGTCACCGTGTTCATCCCCGAGTACGTCGTGGGCCACTGGTGGGAGCAGTTCCTGCACAACCAGAGCGCGCTGCGGCTCAAGGGCAGGCTGCTGTTCCAGCCCGGGGTCATGGTGACCAGCGTGCCGTGGCAGCTCGCGTCGTCGGAGAAGGTCACCGACCGCGAGGTGGTCGCCCCCGGCGCCATCCGTCGCGGATTCACCTTGGATAGAAGCAAGGCCAATGGCAGTAGTAAGGACGACGACAAGGACAAACACAAGTGACGGACTGGACAGGCAAGCGCTTCGAGGTCGAGGTCGGCGCGGTCGCCCACGGCGGGCACTGCGTCGCCCGCGCCGAGGGGCGGGTGGTGTTCGTCCGGCACGCGCTGCCCGGGGAGCGGGTAGTGGTGGAGATCACCGAGGACAAGGGCGGCTCGTTCTGCCGCGGCGACGCGGTCGAGGTGCTGACCCCCTCCCCCGAGCGGGTGGTCCCGCCGTGCCCGGTGGCCGTGCCGGGCGGCTGCGGCGGCTGCGACTGGCAGCACGCCTCCGGGCCGGAGCAGCGCAGGCTCAAGGCGGCGGTCGTCGCAGAGCAGCTGCGGCGGCTCGCCGGGCTCGACTGGGACGTCGAGGTCGAGGAGCTGGCTGGCGGGCTGACGCACTGGCGCACCCGCACCCGGCTCGCCGTCGACCGCGGGGGCCGCGTCGGGTTCCGCGCGCACCGCAGCCACCGCGTCGTGCCGGTGCTGGACTGCGTGATCGCCGCGCCGGGCACGGTCGACGTGCTGGCCAACCGCGAGTGGACCCCGGGCGCGGAACTGGAGGTCGCGGTGGACGCCACCGGCCGCACCCACGCCAGCGAGCTGCTGCCGGACAAGGGGCGGCTGCGCAGCGGCAAGCCGGTGCTGGCGCCGCACCGGGTGCTGGGCTCGGCCACGGTGGTCGAGCGGGCGGCGCGCCGGGAGTGGCGGCTGTCCGCGCACGGGTTCTGGCAGGTCCACCCGGACGCCGCCGACGTCCTGGCCGAGGTCGTCGGGGAGTGGTCCGGGGCGGGCGAGGGAGACGCGGCGTGGGACCTCTACGCCGGGGTCGGCCTGTTCGCCTCGGTGCTGGCAGCACAGGTCGGTCCACAAGGGACAGTGGTGGCGGTGGAATCGTCCCGCCGGGCGGCAGAAGACGGCGCGGATAACCTGGCAGACCTGCCGCAGACCCGGATATTCGCGGGCAAGGTCGAGGACGTCCTCGCCGACGCGGACCTGCCCGCGCCCCGCACGGTCGTGCTCGACCCGCCCCGCAAGGGCGCGGGCCGCGAGGTGGTCGAGGCGATCGCCGCCCGCTCCCCCGACCGGGTCGTCTACGTCGCGTGCGACCCGGCGGCCCTGGCCAGGGACGTGGCCTCCTTCGCCGAGCACGGCTACGGCCTGACCCGCCTGCGCGCGTTCGACACGTTCCCGATGACCCACCACGTGGAATGCGTCGCCCTGCTGGAGCGGCGGTGAGCCGGGTCGCGGTCGTCACCGGGGCCAACCGGGGCATCGGCTTCGCGGTCGCGCGCGCCCTCGCCGCGCGCGGGGACACCGTCGTCCTGGGCTCCCGCGACATCGAACGCGGCCGGGCGGCTGCGGCCCGGATCACGGGCCGGGTGCTGCCCCGCGCGCTCGACGTCACCGGCGACCCGCGCGGCCTGGTCGCTGAGCTCGCCGACGAGGTGGGCCGGGTGGACGTGCTGGTCAACAACGCCGCGATCCACTACGACACCGGCCAGCGACCGTCCACAGCGGACCTGGAGATCGTCGAGGAAGCCTGGCGCACCAACGCTTTGGGCGCTTGGGCGTGCACCCAGGCGTTCCTGCCCCTGCTGCGCCGCGCCCGCTCCGCCCGGGTGGTGATGGTCTCCAGCGAGGGCGGCTCCCTGGCGGGCATGGGCGCGTCGACGCCCGCCTACGCGGTGACCAAGGCCGCGTTGAACGCCATCACCCGTTCCTTCGCGGCGGACCTGGCGGGGGAGGGCATCCTGGTCAACGCCGTCTGCCCCGGCTGGGTCGCCACGGACATGGGCGGCCCCGGCGGCGGCCCGGTCGAGTCCGGCGCCGCCAGCGTCCTGTGGGCGGCCGACCTGCCCGACAACGGCCCCACCGGCGGGTTCTTCCGCCATGGGGAACCGCTGCCCTGGTAGACCGCCCGGCAGGCACTTGCCAGGCAGCGGCTTCGCCGGTCATTAGCCCCGGTCAGGTCACCGCACTGGTTGGGTCGCCGTGCTGCTCAAGTCGCCGTGCTGGTGGTCACCGCGCTGCTCAAGTCACCGCGCTGGTCTGGTCACTGGGTTGCCCAGGCCACCGAGGTGGTCAGGTCACTGGGCTGGTGGCGGGGTGAACCGCTGGGGCGGGCCGTCCGGTGGCGGAAACCCTTGCGGGGGTGGAAAACCGCGGCCGGGGGTCGGCGCTGGTCCCTGTGGCGGCCTGCCGCCGGGGTGCGGCGGGCTCGCGTGCCTGCCGCCGCCGTCCGGGCGGGGCGGGGGGCCGCTGGGCGCGCCGGGATTCGGCGGTCCCTGGGGCGGGCGGCCGCCTGAGTGCTGGCCCGGCTGACCCGCGGGCGGTCGGCCGGGACCGCCGGGCCACGAGCCGCCCGGCTGCCCGGCACCCGCGTGCTGTCCGCTCCGGTGGTGAGCCGGGATCGGCTGGCCCGGGCCGGGGTGGCCGCCGCCCGCCTGGCCGGGACCGTGCTGGCCACCGACTGGTTGACCACTGCCTGGTTGACCGCTGCCGGGCCCACCGCTGGTCGGCTGGCCCGTCGGGAGGCCGTCGGTTTGCTGTGGAGCGTCGGCGGCGTGCTTGCCCGCGGTGGGGAGTTCGATGCCGCCGGGCGGGGTGTGGGCGGCCTGGGTCTCGCTCGACACCGCGGGGGGCAGGCCCGCGCGGGCGCGGAACCAGTCCGGGATGAACTCCTCCGAGCGGGGGAAGGTCCGCAACTCGTCGGCGAAGCCGATCGGGGGCGGGACGCGGCGCCAGGCGGGTTCGACGTCCGGCTCGAACTCGCAGGCGAACGCGCCGGGTGGCTCGATCTCGTACACCGCGCTGAGCCACGTGCCCCGGCCCGGCCGGTACATGCCCGCCCGGATCCGGCCCAGGCCCTCCACGACCTCCATCGGCGGGCGCACCGGGTGCGGGGCGTCCTCGCCCGCGCTGGTGACGAGCACGTCGACCTCGATGTGTCTGCCCGCCGAACGGTATTCGGCGCGGATGCGCTGCCAGTCCGGGCCCGCCGCGCGCACCAGCGCGCGGCCGACTTCCTTGGTGAGCCTGGCGAGTTCCGCCTGCTCCATCACCGGGCCTGGCTCGGTCATAGCTGTCCCCCCGTGCGCGGTTCGTCCCCCTGTGTCGCGGGGAAACCCTACCCGGTGGCGGCCGTGGAGATCGTCGGGTTGGGACCGAACGACAGTCCCAACTCGAACGGGTGAACGCCCCACGCGTCCACCGCGAACCTGGTCAGGTGGCCCACGGCCCGCAGCCGGGCGTCGTCGCTCGGCGCCGCGAGCAGTTGGCCGTCGCCGTCGACCGGCTGGTCGTCCACCCAGATCGGGGCGCCCACCGGCACCGGGGACGCCTCCACGACGGAGAACACCTCCTGCCCGTTCGGGTGCGGGCGCACCATGGACAGCAGGCACGGCCGCAGGGGAACCGTCCAGCCCCCGGACTCGACGGCGAGGAACTCGCCGCGCTGGGCGGCGGCGAGCACGCACTCGCCGATCCACTCGTACAGCTCGGCGAGCGCCGCATCGGTGATCGCGGCCCGCGCCTGCTCCTCGGTGGCAGGCTCCAGGTCGTGGTTCTCCGCGGCGATGCCGCCGCCCTCGGACCGGAACCGCTCCAGGAGCAGCATCGTGCCCCCGGCCGCGTTGAGCATGGCGCACTCCCGGTAGCGGCGGGTGTCGACCTCCGCGCGGGAGACCACGCCCCGGCCGAGCCGGGCCAGGGTGGCGGCCGGGTCCTTCATCCGCCAGTACGACACCAGCCCGCCGTCGTGCCACACCGGCAGATACCCGGCCAGCGGCAGACCGAGCGCCACGGACACCAGCATGTCGCCCACCTCGGCGGGCGATTTCGGAGCATCGGGCTGGACTGGGCGCGGCTGCGCGGACTGCGCCTGCGGCGGGGGCACCTGCGGAGGCTGTGTCCGCGGCGGGACCTCCTGTGCCGGTGGGGCCGGTGCCTGCTGTGGAACTGGTGCGGCGTGTGGAACGGGCGCGGCCGGTGGAAGGGGTGCTGGCTGCGGAACGGGTGCCCGCTGTGGGAGGGGTGCTGGCCGCGGCATGGGCGCAGCCGGTGGAGCCGGGACCGCCTGCGGGGCCGGGTGCGCCCGCTGCGGCGGTGGGGCCGGGTCGAACTCCGGCAGCTGGGCGAAGCCCGGGTCGACGCGGGCCGTGGCGACCGTGCGGTGCGCCCAGGCGCGGACGCGGGTGAGGGGGTGGTCCGGGAAGCGCGCGTCCCAGGCCGGGTCGTCCGCGGCGCTCGCGGGCAGGTCCGGGGCGTACGGGTGCGCGATGACCATGCCCTGCGGGCCCACCTGGGCCATGACCGCCGCCTCCCGTGTCCCGGTGACCGGCCCCTCGGCCGCGATCAGCTTGAGCACCGCGCCGCAGGCGGCCTTCGGGAACGTGAAGCTGCCGACGAACGTCACCCCCGCCGGTCGCCCCGGCTGCGGCAGCTTGACGATCTGGAACAGGGCGGGCACCGAGTCCACCGCCAGCACCCACGCCTCGACCAGGGCCGCGCCCTGGGCCGCGCACGCCGCCGCCATCGCCCGGCGCAGGCCTGCCTGGTCGCGCAGGGAGCCGGGCAGGTCGGGGACCAGGTTGAAGTAGTGCAACTGGACGACGTCGCCGCCCGCGGCCTGCCAGGTGCTCGGGTCGGTCTGGCGCAGGCCGGTCGTGTCGAATGCGATGGGCACCCGGCCGAGCATAGGGAGATCTTGTGCGCGGATTGCGCCGATTGTGCGGATGTGGGCGACGCCTCCGAGTGGCGGCCTTCCGCCACTCGTAGACTGGATCGAGGTCTGGATCGAGCCGGTTAGTGGCGAGAACTCGGCCCAGAGCAGGAGACCAGCCGTTTGACCACAGGACGAGGTGACGACGCGTGACCCTGCTGGAGTCTGTGCACGGACCGGCCGATCTGCGGCGGATGACCGCCGACGAGCTGGATCGGCTGGCCGTCGAGATCCGGTCGTTCCTGGTTGACAAGGTCACCAGGACCGGGGGCCACCTCGGCCCCAACCTCGGGGTCGTCGAGCTGACGATCGCGTTGCACCGGGTGTTCGACTCGCCACACGACCCGCTGATCTACGACGTGGGCCACCAGGGCTACGTCCACAAGATCCTCACCGGCCGCCGCGACGCGTTCGACGACCTGCGCCAGCAGGGCGGCATCTCCGGGTACCCGTGCCGCGACGAGAGCGAGCACGACCTGGTGGAGAACAGCCACGCCTCCACCGCGCTGTCCTACGCCGACGGCCTGGCCAAGGCCTTCGAGCTGCGCGGCGAGCGGCGCAGCGTGGTCGCCGTGGTCGGCGACGGCGCGCTGACCGGCGGCATGTGCTGGGAGGCGCTGAACAACATCGCCGCAGGCACCGACCGGTCGGTCGTCATCGTGGTCAACGACAACGGCCGCTCCTACTCCCCGACGATCGGCGGCCTCGCCGACCACCTCGCCTCGCTGCGGCTGCGCCCCGGCTACGAGCGCGCGCTGGAGGGCGGCAAGCGCGTCCTGCAGGGCACCCCCGTGGTCGGCAAGCCGCTCTACGCCGCGCTGCACGCCGCCAAGCGCGGCATCAAGGACGCGCTGAGCCCGCAGGCGATGTTCGAGGACCTGGGCCTGAAGTACCTCGGCCCGGTCGACGGCCACGACTTCGAGGTCCTCGACGGCGCGCTGCGCCGGGCCAAGGACTTCGGCGGGCCGGTGATCGTGCACGTGGTCACCCGCAAGGGCAACGGCTACCCGCTGGCCGAGAACGACGAGCTCGACCAGATGCACCAGACCGACCCGATCGACCCGGTCACCGGCAAGCCCCGCAAGTCCAAGGGCACCGTGTGGACCTCGGTGTTCGCCGACGAGCTCGCCAAGATCGGCGCCGAGCGCGAGGACGTGGTGGCGATCACCGCGGCGATGCTGCGCTCCACCGGCCTCGCCCCGTTCGCCGAGCGGTTCCCGGACCGCTGCTTCGACGTGGGCATCGCCGAGCAGCACGCCATCACCTCGGCGGCGGGCATGGCGATGGCGGGCCTGCACCCGGTGGTCGCGATCTACTCGACGTTCCTCAACCGCGCCTTCGACCAGCTGCTGATGGACGTGGCCCTGCACAAGCAGCCGGTCACCGTGGTGCTCGACCGGGCTGGTGTCACCGGCCCGGACGGCCCCAGCCACCACGGCATGTGGGACCTGTCGATCCTCGGGGTGATCCCCGGCATCCACATCGCCGCCCCGCGCGACGCGGCGACGCTGCGCGAGGAGCTGCGCGAGGCGGTCGCCATCGACGACGGCCCGTCGGTCCTGCGGTTCCCGAAGGCCACCGTGGGCGAGGACATCGCCGCGGTCGAGCGGCTCGGCTCGGTCGACGTGCTGCGCCGCCCGGCCGAGGGCGAGAGCCCGGATGTCCTGCTGGTCACGGTCGGCTCGTTCGCCGCCCTCGGGCTCGCGGCCGCGGAGCGGCTGGCCGACCAGGGCATCGGGGTCACCGTGGCCGACCCGCGCTGGGTGGCCCCGGTCCCGGGCGAGCTGGCGGGGCTGGCCGCGGGCCACCGGCTCGTCGTCACGGTCGAGGACAGCGGCAGGCACGGCGGGTTCGGCTGGGCGCTCGCGGCGCTGCTGCGCGACGCCAACGTCGACGTGCCGCTGCGCGACCTGGGCATCCCCAACGAGTTCCACACCCACGGCACCCGCGACGAGGTCCTGGTCCGGCTCGGGCTCACCGCGCAGGATGTGGCGCTGCGGGTCACCGGGTGGGCCTCGGACCTGATCAGCCAGCCGACCGCGGGCGTGCTCGCCCAAGACCGGGATTTGAACTAGCGGGGGCCCTTCCGCCGCACGGTATGATTATGTGTACGGCTGAATAAGTATTCGGCTATTCATGCGTGCGGCGGAAGGAGCCTGCTGTGGCGTCACCGGGTCCGAAGGGTTTTCGCGCTTGGACGACGAACCTGGGCGTCAAGGACGACGCCGACGACTTCGCGGTCGTGGTCTCCGAGACGCCCGCCGCGGTGTCGGCGGTGTTCACCCGGTCCCGGTTCGCTGGCCCGAGCGTCCTGCTCAGCCGGGAAGCCGCGGCGTCGGGCGCCGCGCGCGGGGTCGTCGTGATCTCCCGCAACGCCAACGTCGCCACCGGCGACGAAGGGCTGGCCAACGCGCGTGAGGTCCGCGCCCGAGTCGCCGAGGCAGGCGGGTTCGACCCCGACGACCTGCTGATCGCCTCCACCGGGGTGATCGGCCGCCAGTACCCGATGGACCGGGTTCGGGCCGGGCTGACCCGGCTGCCGTGGCCGCTGCCGGAGGCCCACCTGCCCGCGGTCGCGCGCGCGATCATGACCACCGACACGGTGGCCAAGCACGCGGTCCTGCGCTGCGGCGCGGCCACCATCGCCGCGGTCGCCAAGGGCGTCGGCATGATCGAGCCGAACATGGCGACCCTGCTCACCTTCTTCTTCACCGACGCCGAACTGGACCAGCCGGTGCTGGACCAGGTGTTCCGGCGGGTGATGGACCGCACATTCAACGCGCTGAGCATCGACACCGACACCTCCACCAGCGACAGCGCGGCCATCCTCGCCAACGGCGCGGCCGGGCCGGTCGACGTCGCCGAGTTCGAGGCCGCGCTGCACGAGGTGGCGCTGAGCCTGGTGCGGCTGATCGCCTCAGACGGCGAGGGCGCCAGCAAGCTCATCGAGGTCCGGGTGCTCGGCGCGCGCGACGACGCGCAGGCCAAACGGGTCGGCAAGACCGTGGTGAACTCGCCGCTGGTCAAGACCGCTGTCCACGGCGCCGACCCGAACTGGGGCCGGGTGGCCATGGCCGTGGGCAAGTGCGAGGACGACCTGGACATCGACCCGACGAAGGTCGTGATCCGGTTCGGCGACGTGGAGACCTACCCGGTTCCCTCGACAGAGGAGGTCCTGGCCGCGGCGACCAGGCACCTCAAGGGCGACGAGGTGGTCATCACCGTCGACCTGGGCATCGCCGACGGCGCGTTCACCGTCTACGGCTGCGACCTGACCGACGGGTACATCCGGATCAACGCCGACTACACGACCTGAGCCGGGCGTCTCAGGGGAGCCTGCGGACCGTGCCGTAGGCCTTGGCCGCGACCTGGCGCTCGTAGTCGGCGCGCTGGGCGCGGTCGAGGGTGCGCGGCACGCCGAGAGTGGCGGCCCGCCAGTACAGCTCGCAGCCCCACTCCAGCAGCAGCGTGCGCGACAGCGCCGCGTCGAGGTCCGGGCCGTGGGTGATGCCGCCGTGGTTGGCCATCAGCGCCGCGGTCCGCCCGTCCAGCGCGGCCAGCACAGCCTCGGCGAGCTCGGTGGTCCCGAACGTCCGGTACGGGGCCACCGGGACGGTGCCGCCCAGCTCCATGAGCTGGTAGTGCACGCACGGCAGCTCGTCCAAGACCAGCGACAGCGCGGTGGCCATCGGCGCGTGCGTGTGCACCACGGCCCCGGCTCGGTAGCGCCGGTAGACGCCCAGGTGCAGGTCCAGCTCGGAGGTGGGCGCGAACGTGCCCTCCACCACCTCGCCGCCGGGGTCGATCACGGTGATGAGCTCCGCGCGCAGGTCGGCCAGGCGCGCGCCGGTCGGGGTGATCGCGATGAGGTCGCCCTGGCGGGCGCTGACGTTTCCCGCCGTGCCCAGGACCAGTCCCTCGGCCGCCAGCCGCCGGGACGCGGTGGCCACCTGTTCCCGCAACGCGCGCAGCATCATGGCTCGATCATGCCCAATCGGGACGCTCACCCCGAGGGTGTGGCACCTTTGTGTGGTGCGGATTCTGATCGTGGAGGACGAGGAAGCCCTCGCCGAGGCCGTCGCGCGCGGCCTGCGGCGGGAGGGCATGGCCGTCGACGTCGCCCTGGACGGTGACGAAGGGCACGAGAAGGCCACCATCACCCGGTACGACGTCGTGGTGCTCGACCGGGACCTGCCCGGGATGCACGGCGACCAGCTCTGCCGCGAGATCGTCGCCTCCGGCGCGCTGACCAGGGTGCTGATGCTCACCGCCAGCGACGCGGTCGCCGACCGGGTGGAGGGGCTGTCGCTGGGCGCGGACGACTACCTGGCCAAGCCGTTCGCGTTCCCCGAGCTGGTCGCGCGGGTGCGCGCGCTGGCCAGGCGGGCCACGCCGGTGACCCCGCCGGTGCTGGTCGCAGGCGATGTGGAGCTGGACCCGGCGCGCCGCACGGTCTCCCGGGCGGGCAAGCCGGTGGAGCTGACCCGCAAGGAGTTCGGCGTCCTGGAGGTGCTGCTCGCCGCGCGCGGGTCGGTGGTGAGCAGCGAGGAGCTGCTGGAGCGGGTCTGGGACGAGAACGCCGACCCGTTCACCACGACGGTGCGGGTCACGGTGATGACCCTGCGCAAGAAGCTCGGCGAGCCCGGCGTCATCGACACCGTGGTCGGCTCCGGCTACCGGGTCTCCCCGACCGTCGGCGAGCGCGGCGGCTCCGCTGGGCAGAGCGGTGTCGGTGGACAGGACAGCGGCGCGGGGTGACCGACCGCAGGCGCGGCATCGGCCTGCGCGCGAAGGTCACGCTGCTGGCCACCGGGCTCGTGGCCGCGGTCAGCGTGCTGCTGCTGTGGCTGGCCTGGCTGCTGGCGGGCGGGGTGGCCGCCTCGGTGCCGTCGCTGCCTGAGGGCAGCACGGTCGTGGTGGGCGGCGTGCGGGTGGCCGCCGAGCAGCTGGCCGAGGCGCTGGCGCGGGACGCGCGGGACCGGGTGCTGCTCGCGGGCTCGGTGGCCTTCGTCTGCGTCGTGCTGGCCACCGCGCTGCTGGCCTGGGCGGTCACCGGCCGGGTCCTGCGCCCGCTGCGCGAGGTCACCGCGACCGCACACCGGCTGTCGGTGGAGTCCCTGGGCGAGCGCATCGGGCACCAGGGCGCGCGGGACGAGGTCGCCGAGCTGGCCGACACCTTCGACGCGATGCTGGACCGGCTGCAGGCGGCGTTCTCCGCGCAGCGGCAGTTCGTCGCCAACGCCAGCCACGAGCTGCGCACCCCGCTGGCGGTGATTCGCACCGAGCTGGAGGTGACCCTCGCCGACCCGGACGCCGACGTGGCCGAGCTGCGGCGGATGGCCGAGGTGGTCCGCGCAGCGACCCTGCGCGCGGGCGAGCTGGTCGAGGCCCTGCTGGTGCTGGCCCGCACCGACGGCCTCGGCGTCGGCGCCACCGGCCCGGTCGACCTGCCCGCGGTGGTGGCGGGCGCGTGGCGCTCGGCCCGCGCCGAGGCGGAGCGCCGGGGCATCACGGCCCGCTTCCACGACGGGCACGCCAGCGTGGTCGGCGACGCCGCCCTGCTCGAACGGGTGGCGGGCAACCTGCTGGAGAACGCCGTGCGGCACAACGTGGACGGCGGATGGATCGAGGTCCGCACGTCCTGCGGGCCACAGTGGTCGACGCTGGAGGTCGCCTCGTCGGGCGCGGTCGTGCCGCCGGAACGCGTCGCGGAGCTTTTCGAGCCTTTCCGCCGCGGCGGTGTGGACCGCACATCGCACACCGGAACCGGGTTGGGCCTGTCTATCGTGCGCGCGGTAGCCAGGGCTCACGGCGGCACGGTAAGCGCGGAACCGGTGCCGGGCGGCGGTTTGCGCGTCACGGTCACTTTCCCGACTTCGTGACGCGCCGGGCGAGGGACTGGGCGTCGCCGGGGGCCTTCACCTTCATGTCGTTGTCGAAGTAGACGTACACGTCCCCGGCTCTACGCCATTTCTTGACCTTCTTAGCCCAAGAGTCCAGGGCGGAATCGGTGTAACCGCTGGCGTACAGCTCCTTGTCGCCGTGCAGGCGGACATAGACGAAGTCGGCTGTCACGTCGTCCAGGTAAGGCCACCTCCCGGCGGTGTCCGCGACGACAAGAGCAATGTTGTTGTCCCGTAAGAGGTCCACGAACTCGCGGTTCGCGAAAGCGGGATTGCGCACTTCCATCGCGTGCCGCAGCGGCCGGTCGGCGTCGGTCTCGGTCCACTGTCGACCGTCCATGCGCTCGTCGTGCCGCTTGGCGAGGGCGGCGGCTTCCTCAGTGGTGCGTGGCAGGGCGTGGAAGAACTCGGCGAGGACGTCCGGTTCGTACTTGAAGTTCTCCGGCAACTGCCACAGCACCGGCCCCAGCTTCGCGCCCAGCGCCAGCACACCGGACGCGAAGAAGTTCGCCAACGGCGTGTCGGAGTCCTTGAGGCGCTTCATGTGCGTGATGAACCGGGGGCCCTTCACCGAGAACACGAAGTCCTCCGGCGTCTCGTCCCGCCACCGCCGGTAGCTCTCCGGCCGCTGCAGCGAATAGAACGAGCCGTTGATCTCGATCGATCCCACCTGCCGCGACAGGTACTCCAGCTCCCGCCGCTGCGGCAGGCCCTTCGGGTAGAACGTCCCGCGCCACGGCGGATAGAGCCACCCGGACGTTCCGATCCAGACCCTTCCTGTCACCTCTTCATCGTCGGTTACGCGGCCGCCGCCCGCACACGGCCCGCCAGCTTCTCGGCGTCGCCGGGCGCGGCGGCGGCCATGGTGTTGTCGAAGTACACATAGACGTCCCGCTCGTGCCGCCACCGGCACACACGGTCCGCCCAGAGGTCCAAGGCGGTGTCGCTGTAGGCGCTCTTATACAGCTCGGTGTCGCCGTGCAGGCGCAGGTAAGCGAAGTCCGCGGTGTCGGTAAGCAGGCTCGGCCAGACGCCCGGGCTGTCGGACACGACCAGGGCAACGCCATGCGCGGCGAGCAGGTCGGCGACCTCGTCGCGGGCGAAGCTGGGGTGCCGCACCTCCAGCGCGTGCCGCTGGTCGCGGGGGAGCACCCGCAGGAACCCGCCCAGCACCTCGGGGTCGAACCGCAGCGACGCCGGGACCTGCCACAGGATCGGGCCCAGCTTCTCGCCCAGCTCCAGGACGCCCGAGCCGAAGAACTCCGCCACCGGCTCCTCTGCCGACCGCAGCCGCCGCACGTGCGTCACCAGCCGCGGCCCCTTGACCGCGAACACGAACCCGTCCGGCGCCAGGTCGCGCCAGCGCCGGAAATCCGCGGGCTTGCGGGGGCCGTAAAACGTCCCGTTGATCTCGATGGTGTCGACCCGCCGGGACAGGTACGGCAGCTCCTGCCGGTGCGGGAGACCCGGCGGGTAATAGACCTTCCGCCACTCCGGATAGACCCACCCCGACGTCCCGATCCGCACCCGCCCGGTCTTGATCATCACTCGATGGTGCAACAGTCGATCAAGTCCCGCAGAACGGGAAGCCCCCGGCGCGCACGCGCGTCGAGGGCTTCCCGAGGCAAAGCTCTTACGCGGTCGGGACCGACGCCACGCCGGGAGCCAGGAACGGCTTGCCGTTGACCTTCTCCGAGATGCCCGCGCGGTCCAGGTACGGGGTGATGCCGCCCAGCCAGAACGGCCAGCCGCCGCCGAGGATCATGCACAGGTCGATGTCCTGCGCCTCGGCGACCACGCCCTCGTCGAGCATGATCCGGATCTCCTCGGCCACGCCCTCCAGCACCCGGGCGCGGACCTGCTCGCCGGTCAGCTCGACCGAGCCGAACTCCCAGAGCGCCTGGACCTCGGGGTCGACGGTCTGGTTGCCCGCGTCGTCCCACGTCCACACCGCGGTCTTGCCCGCGGCGACGAAGCGCTTCATGTTCTCCGACACGCCGAAGCGGTCGGGGAACGCGTTGTGCATCGTCTCGGCCACGTGCAGCGCCACCGGGGCGCCGACCAGCTGCAGCAGCACCAGCGGGCTCATCGGCAGGCCAAGCGGCTCCACCGCGCGGTCGGCCACCTCGAACGGGGTGCCCTCGTCGATCGCCTTGACGACCTCGCCCATGAACCGGGTCAGCAGCCGGTTGACCACGAACGCGGGCGCGTCCTTCACCAGCACCGACGACTTCTTCAGCGACTTGCCCACCGCGAACGCCGTCGCCAGGGTGGCGTCGTCGGTCTGCTCGGCGCGCACGATCTCCAGCAGCGGCATGACCGCGACCGGGTTGAAGAAGTGGAAGCCGACCACGCGCTCGGGGTGCTTGAGCTTCGCGGCCATCTCGGTGATCGACAGCGACGAGGTGTTGGTCGCCAGCACGCACTCCGCGCTGACGTGCTCCTCGACCTCGGCGAAGACCACCTGCTTGACGCCCAGCTCCTCGAACACGGCCTCGATGACGAAGTCCGCGTCGGAGAACGCGGCCTTGTCCAGCGAGCCGCTCACCAGCGCCTTGAGCCGGTTCGCGCCGTCGGCGGAGACCCGGCCCTTGGCGGCGAGCTTGTCGACCTCGGCGTGCACGTAGGACACGCCCTTGTCCACGCGCGCCTGGTCGATGTCGGTGAGCACCACCGGCACCTTGAGCTGGCGGACGAACAGCAGCGCCATCTGGCTGGCCATCAGGCCCGCGCCGACGATGCCGACCTTGCCGACCTTGCGCGCCAGCGACTTGTCCGGCGCGCCTGCCGGGCGCTTGGCCCGCTTCTGCACCAGGTTGAACGAGTACAGCCCGGCCCGCAGCGGGTCGGTCATCAGCACGTCGGCCAGCGCCTCGGTCTCGGCGGCGTAGCCGCGGTCGAGGTCGTTCTCCCTGGCCAGCTCCAGCAGCTCCAGCGCCTTGAGCGCGCCGGGCGAGGCGCCCTTGGTCTTGCCGTGGACGATGCCCTTGGCCCGCTCGACCGCCGCGTCCCATTCCGCGCCGCGGTCGATCTCGCGCCGCTCGACGGTCGCCTTGCCGTTGACGACGTCGGCCGCCCAGAGCAGCGACTGCTCCAGGAAGTCCGCCGACCCCAGCAGCCGGTCGAAGATGCCCAGCTCGTGCGCCTGCTTGGGCTTGAGCATCCGGTTCTGGCTCAGCGCGTTCTCGAAGATCACCGTCACGGCCGCGTCCGGGCCGATCAGGTTCGGCAGCAGCTGCGTGCCGCCCCAGCCGGGGAACAGGCCGAGGAAGACCTCCGGCAGCGCGATCGCGGCCGTGTTGTCTGACAGGGTGCGGTAGTGGCACGACAGCGCGAGCTCGACCCCGCCGCCCATGACCGCGCCGTTGACGAAGGCGAAGGTCGGGATCTCCGACTCGGTGAACCGGCGGAACACGTCGTGCCCGGTCTGGGCGATGTCCAGCGCTGTCGCCCGGTCGGAGATCTGCTCGACGCCGGACAGGTCGGCGCCGACGGCGAAGATGAACGGCTTGCCGGTGACCGCGATCGCGGCGGGCTCGGCGGCGAACGCCTCGTCCAGCGCGGCGTTGAGGCTCACCAGGCTCTGCGGCCCGAAGGTCGAGGGCCGGGTGTGGTCGTGGCCGTTGTCGATCGTGATCAGCGCGACCGGCTTGGCCAGGCCGGGCACCTTCACCAGGCGAGTGACCGCCTTGGTGACGACCTCGTCCGGGAAGGCCTTCTCGGCCTGCTCCTGCGTCAGCATCAGTTGTCGCCCCCGTTCCAGTTGGGGTTCTCCCAGATCACGGTGCCGCCCATGCCGATGCCGATGCACATCGAGGTCAGGCCGTAGCGCACGTCCGGGCGCTCGGCGAACTGGCGGGACAGCTGCGTCATCAGCCGCACGCCCGAGGACGCCAGCGGGTGCCCGCAGGCGATCGCGCCGCCCCACTGGTTGACCCGCGGGTCGTCGTCGGCGATGCCGAAGTGGTCGAGGAACGCGAGCACCTGCACGGCGAACGCCTCGTTCAGCTCGAACAGGCCGATGTCGTCGATGGTCAGCCCGGCGCGCTTGAGCGCCTTCTCCGTGGCCGGGACCGGGCCGATGCCCATGACCTCCGGCTCGACGCCGACGAAGGAGAAGCCGACCAGGCGCATCCCGACCGGCAGGCCGAGCTCGCGGGCGGTCTCCTCCTCGGCCAGGATGCAGCCGGTCGCGCCGTCGTTGAGACCGGCCGCGTTGCCCGCGGTGACCCGGCCGTGCGGCCGGAACGGGGTCTTGAGGCTCGCCAGCTGCTCCACGGTGGTGCCCGGGCGCGGCGGCTCGTCCTCGGTGGCCAGGCCCCAGCCCAGCTCGGCGGAGCGGGTCGACACGGGGACCAGCTCGGGGCCGATCTTGCCCGCCTTCACCGCGTCGGCGTACTTCTCCTGGCTGCGCGCGGCGTAGGCGTCGCAGCGCTGCTTGGTCAGCTGCGGGTAGCGGTCGTGCACGTTCTCCGCGGTCTGCCCCATGACCAGCGCGGTCGGGTCGACCAGCTTGTCGGCCACGATGCGCGGGTTCGGGTCGACGCCCTCGCCCATCGGGTGGCGGCCCATGTGCTCGACCCCGCCCGCGATCACCACGTCGTACGCGCCGAACGCGATGCCGCTGGCGCTGGTGGTGACCGCGGTCATCGCGCCAGCGCACATCCGGTCGATGGCGTAGCCGGGCACCGACTTCGGCAGCCCGGAGAGCAGCGCGGCGGTGCGGCCGATGGTCAGCCCCTGGTCGCCGATCTGGGTCGTCGCGGCGATGGCGACCTCGTCCACGCGCTCCGGCGGCAGCTCGGGGTGCCTGCGCAGCAGTTCACGGATGACCTTCACGACGAGATCGTCGGCGCGCGTCTCCGCGTAGATGCCTTTCGGGCCTGCCTTGCCGAACGGCGTCCGCACGCCGTCGACGAAGACCACGTTCCGAACGGCGCGCGCGGCTGCGGAAGCAGCGGGTGCGGCCACGGGGTGCTCCTTAGACTCTTGGGCTACCAATCGGTAACAAGGCTTAGCCTACCGCTTGTTACCGGCGGGTAACTACCTTTGCGCCCCTATGGTGTGGCTCACATCCCGTGGCCTTCAGTCGGGAAGCCCGACGAACTCGGCCATGCGCGCGACGGCGTAGTCGAAGAACTCGTCCGCCGGGTCCGCTGTGCCGACGAGCTGGCCGAACAGCTCGAAGTTGACCATGCCGAACAGCTGCGTCCAGGCCACCATCACCCGGGCGAGGGCGCCCGGGGCGATGTCGAAGGCGACGAGTTCGCGGATTCGCGCCACCTGTTCGCCCACCACGGGCGGCACCTCGGTGTCCGGGGCGTCGCGCGCGATCTCGACCAGCGTCAGCGGTGCCCGGCCCGCGGGCACGACCGTGTCCTGGGGCGCCTGGTAGCCGGGGACCGGGGAGCCGTAGATGAGCGCGTACTCGTGCCGGTGCGCCAGCGCCCAGTTCCGGACCGCGTGGGCCGCCGCGCGCCACCGCGCCCGCGGTGAGCCGGTGCGCGCCGCTTCCTCGACGGCGGCGCCGAGCGCGTCGTAGGCGTCGATGATCAGCGCGGTCAGCAGGTCGTCGCGGCTGGGGAAGTACCGGTAGAGGGCCGAGGAGACCATGCCCAAGCTGCGTGCGACCGCGCGCAGGGAGAGCCGGTGGGCGCCGTCGGTCGCGAGCTGGCGCCGGGCTTCCTCCTTGATCTCGCGGGTCAGCTCGGCCCGGGCGCGGTCGCGCGCGGTCCGGCCCGCGTTCGGAGACGGAGTGCTCATAGAGGCAGTGTGCCTCCGTTCGGAGCGCTGCACAAATACGAGAGCAGTGCTCTTGACGCGGGCCTGGCCGTGCGGTTCACTGATCCCGACCGAGAGCACTGCTCTCTCTTTTCTCGGAGGATGTCATGACCAGTGCCCAGCCCCGCTACCTGCGCCCGGGGCGCTTCGTCCGCGCGATCCGCATGGACGCCTTCGTCGCCTTCCTGGTCCGCCGGGGCGTCAACGTCTGGGGCTCGCGCGTGCTGTCGGTGCGCGGCCGCAAGAGCGGCGAGATGCGCACCACCCCGGTCAACCTGCTCACCTTCGACGGCGAGCAGTACCTGGTGGCCCCGCGCGGGCACACCCAGTGGGTCCGCAACCTCCGCGCCGCGGGCGAAGGCGAACTCCGCCTCGGCGACAAGGTCCAGCGCTTCACCGCCATCGAACTGCCCGACGAGGCCAAGCCCGCCCTGCTGCGCGCCTACCTCAAGCGCTGGGCCTGGGAAGTAGGCGCCTTCTTCGACGGCGTCGGCCCCAAGTCCACCGATGAGGAACTGCGCGCGGCCGCCCCGAACCACCCGATCTTCCGCCTGACGATCGAGCCCTAAGCCCTAGGTCGCTGTCTTCACAAGCTGGTTGACGCGCTGGAACGACAGTCCGAGAACTTCTCCCGCCTCACGCTGCGACAACCCCTGGGCGAGAAGTTCTCGGACCGCCGCGCGCGCCTCCGCCGCGGCCTCCGACTGCTTGCGCGCCGCTTCCTCGCGCAGCGCCTCCGCCCGCCCCAGGTGATCCCGAACCGCGTCGGGCAGGCGCACCTCCACGCGCAGGTCGTACTCATCCTGGGACAGCCCGGTCACAACCTGGATCAGGGCGATCGTCATGGTGGGCACGTCCTTGTAGCGGAGAGCCTGGGTCGAGCGGTCGATCTCCGGGACGCGGATGAACCAGAACTTCCCGTCGCGGGTCACTTCAGCGTGGTAAGTCTTCACGTTCTCAGCCGCCCTCCCTATCTCCCCAGCGTGAGCCCAATTTCCCCACGGCTGTCAAACGTTCTCGAAGGAAGATCTATCCCAGGGTAGACGCAAGAATCAATCCCGGGATAGACGGTTCGCTCGATCGTGTTCTGGCTGGTCAGCCCGCTGTTGTCTTGAGGGCTGTGCTTACCGCGTCGACGGTTAGGGTTATTTGCCATTCTCGGGCGCCGCCCGCGCGGAGGGTGTGCGCGACGGAGTCCGTGTCGAGGTCCGCCGGGGGCTGCCAGCAGGTGCGGCGCAGCAGGTCCGGCTGCAGCAGGTTCTCCACCGGGAGGCGGTTGTCCTCGGCGATCTTGGCCAGGGCGGCGCGGGCGGCGGCCAGGCGCGCGGCGGCCTCCGGGTCCTTGTCGGCCCAGCGGTTGGCGGGCGGCGGGCCGTCTGCGGGCGGGGAGGGGTCGGGAAGCTCGGCCTTGGGGAGTTGGGCCGCGGTGCGCAGGGCGCGCATCCAGGAGCCCGCGAGCCGCCGCTGGGCGCGGCCCTTGAAGACCGGCAGCTGCAGCAGGGCCTGCTCGTCGGCGGGGTTGACCGAGGCCGCCTGGATGATGGCGCTGTCGGGGAGCACGCGGCCGGGGGCGATGTCGCGCTCGCGGGCCATCGCGTCGCGGGTCTCCCACAGGGCGCGGATGGCGGCGAGGCCGCGCGGGGTGCGGACGCTGTGGATGCCGGAGGTGCGCCGCCACGGCTCCTTGCGCGGCGGGGCGGGGTCGGCGGTGCGCAGCGCCTCGAACTCTTCCAGCGCCCACTCCAGCTTCCCTTGGGCGCGCAGCTCGTCTTCCAGCGCGTCGCGGAGCTGGATCAGCAGCTCGACATCGAGGGCCGCGTAGTTCAGCCAGTCGACCGGGAGCGGTCTGCGCGACCAGTCCGCCGCGCCGTGGCCCTTCTCCAGCCGGTAGCCCAGCAGCAGCTCGACCAGGGTGCCCAGGGCGACCCGCTCGAAGCCCGCGAGCCTGCCCGCGAGCTCGGTGTCGAACAGCCGGGCAGGCCGCAGGCCGAGGTCGGCCAGGCAGGGGAGGTCCTGGGACGCGGCGTGCAGCACCCACTCGTCGGCGGTGAGCGCATCGATCAGGGAGTCGACCCGGTCGTCCACGGCGACGGGATCGACGAGGAAGGTTCCCGCGCCTTCTCGGCGGACCTGAACCAGGTAAGCGCGTTGGGAGTACCGGTAGCCGGAGGCCCGCTCGGTGTCCACGGCGATCGGTCCGCGACCTTCGGCGATGCGCCGGGACGCCCGGTCCAGGGCGCTCAGGTCGGTGACGACGTCAGGGGTGCCTTCCGCCGGTTCGGTGAGCAGCACCGGAGCAGGCGGATCTGGCGGTGTGGGTCCTGTTCCGGGGGTAGTCACGGCCGATGACCCTACGGCACGAGCGGTGACCTCCGTCGGAGATCAGCAGCAGTCGTGTGGCTGGGCCATGCCCAGCCCAGCCACACGACTGCTGTTGTCATCGGATGACGCCTGCCCGCATGGCCAGGGCGACCATCTGCGCCCGGTCGCCGGTGCCCAGCTTCCGGCCGATCCGCGACAGGTGCGACTTCACCGTGAGCGCCGAAAGGTTCAGCGCCTCGCCGATCTCCTTGTTGGACTGGCCGTCCGCGACCAGTTGGAGCACCTCCACCTCGCGAGCCGAGAGCTCACGCGGGGTGTTGTCGGTGCCGGGGACCCGGGTTCCCGTGGCGAGGACCGGCGCGACGCTCGGGTCGGCGTAGACGCCGCCTTCGAGCACTCGCCGAACCCCGTCGGTCACGACCACCGGCGACGCGGACTTCAGCAGGTACGCCTGGGCGCCCGCTTGGAAGGCCGATCGAACGGCGTACGGGTCGTCGGAAGAAGCCAGCACGACGATGCGCGGCCAACCGTGGCTGCGCAGCTCCGTGACCAGCTCGATCCCACTGCCGTCGGGCAGTCCGAGATCGAGGATCGCGAGATCGCACGGGCCGGTGGCCTGTGCGCGCGCCCTCGCCTCGGCCACCGTGGCGGCCTCATGCACTGTGCCCGCGCCCATCTGCGTGAGCCGAGCAGCTATCGCCTCCCTCAACAGTGGGTGGTCGTCGACCACCAGCACTGAGAACAGCTCCTCCCGCGGGTGCGGGACCATGTTCGCCGGCAAAGAGCCGGCTGGCGTGGTTCGAACGGCCTGACCTAAGCCGACGGCAGCCACGTCACTACCTCCCTGGAGTCGGTCGTTGCCCCCCGACCGGCACTGGGACTTTCGACCAAACAGCCGCGCCGCCGTTGGACCGAAAGTGGTGTCGACGGAGGAAGCCTAGCCGCCCAAGCGGGTTAGCGGGACGATCAATCGGGTAAGTATCCGATCGGGTTGTGACTCAGGGGGGTGTCGGTCACACGATCGGGTGAGTCACCGATCGGTGACGTAACGAGTTGGACTCGCTACGCGATGAAACAGAGTCGCGGGTAGCGCTGGACCTGGGGGCGGCATGTGTCCGGCGACACGCGGCCGATTCCGCTCGTCGGCAGGTGCGGCGGCCTTTCAGCCGCGCGGCGGCCCTGATTCCGGCCTGGCACCCCGCCTCGACGCCGCCCCGAATAGTGCTCTACGTCACTTTTCGACGCAAGACGTCGCCTTCGGGGACTCTCCGCTCCGGAGACAACGCTCCCGGGGTGAAGCGGGAGCCTCGGAACTCTAACTGGCAAAAGGTAAAAATTTCCGCCTGTCCACTTGTCGGACAGGCTGGGTCCGCGCCCGGTTCATGGCCGAATACCGTCGTGGGCTCTTCGAGTGAACCTGGCCGCGCGTGGCAACCGGTAACGGTTAACCGGCCCGCTCTTGCGCGCCGGTGGCTAGCGTCGCGCTGTTGGTCAGCCGCCGGACGGCGGTGCGCGGACGGGTGCGGGGACGACGGTGTGGGAGGGGTGCGGCCGTGAGTTCAGCGGAGCGGGCAGGGAAGGCGTCCGGGGGACGTTTACCGGCGTGGCGGATAGCCGCCGCGATCGGACTCAGCGGGGCGGTCGTCCTCGGTCTCACCACGGCCACCGGGAACACCGCCGCCGCGGCGGACAACATTCTGAGCGCCGACCGGGACGTCGCCCGGCCGTGCTTCGGCGCGCTGCTGCCCCCGGGCGGCAAGGGCGTCGACCGGCGCGAGGTGACCGCGAGCGTGGACGGCATCGTCCAGGCCCGGCTGACCCCGCACGGCGCGGGCTCCGGCGACTGGGACGTCGCGGTGTTCGACCAGGACTCCGGGGCAGTGGTCGCCGCGTCCGCCGCGCTGCGCAGTGTGGAGCTGGCCGAGAGCTTCGTGGCCAAGGGGCAGCGCCTCGTCGTCCAGGCCTGCCGGTACTCCGGCTCGTCGCGCACGGTCAAGCTGGGCGTGGACTTCCTGGCCGTCGACACCGTGGCCGGGCAGCAGTCCGGGCAAGCCGACATCGTGCGCGTGGAGACGCCGACCAAGCAGCACAAGGACCGGCTGTTCGCCCTCGGCCTCGACGTGACCGAGAAGGCCGACGCCACCGGGGTCGAGGTCGTGATCTCCGGCGACGCCGACCGCGAAGTCCTCGCCGACAGCGGGATGCGCTCGACGGTCGTGCAGGCCGACATCTCGGCGAAGTCCGTCGCCAACGCCAAGCGCGACCGGGAGTACGCGGCCGCGGTCACCGCGTCCGCCCTGCCCTCCGGCCGCACCTCCTACCGGCACCTCTACGACTACGACTACGAGATGAAGCAGCTGGCCAGGGCCAACCCCGGCCTGGTCAAGGCGTTCACGCTGCCGAACCTCACCTGGGAGGGCCGCGACGTCGTCGGCGTGGAGATCGCCGCGAACGTCGACAACACCGCCGACGGCAAGGCCGTGAACTTCACCATGGGCGTTCACCACGCCCGGGAGTGGCCTGCCGGTGAGCACGCCATGGAGTGGGCGCACGAGCTGGTCAAGGGCTACCAGGCGGGCGGGGAGATCCGGTCGCTGGTCGGCAAGACCCGCAACATCGTCGTCCCGAT
The DNA here is from genome assembly GCF_900101685.1 of Actinokineospora iranica. Taxonomy (GTDB): domain Bacteria; phylum Actinomycetota; class Actinomycetes; order Mycobacteriales; family Pseudonocardiaceae; genus Actinokineospora; species Actinokineospora iranica. The sequence continues at coordinate 159,090 of NZ_FMZZ01000002.1, read as the reverse complement.
CGTCAACCCCGACGGGTTCTCCATCTCCCGGGAAGCCGAGCCCAAGGGCGACTTCACCCGGTTCGACTACGAGATGAAGCGCAAGAACTGCAACCCGACGGACTCCCCGGAGGAGCTGCGCACCGGGGTCTGCGCGGCCAACCCGGGCGGCCGGGTGCGCGGCACCGACCCCAACCGCAACTACGCGGGCTTCTGGGGCGGCGCGGGCGCGTCTGCGACCTGGAGCAGCGACACCTTCCGCGGCTCCGGGCCGTTCTCCGAGCCCGAGACGCGCAACGTCCGCTCGGTCGTGTCCACCCGCCAGGTGACGAACCTGATCACCCTGCACACCTACTCGAACCTGGTGCTGCGCGTGCCAGGCGTCGCCGACGTCCGCCCGCCGCTCGACGAGCCCGCGTACAAGGCACTCGGCGACAAGATGGCCTCCCGCAACGGGTACGCCAGCAAGCCGTCGTGGCAGCTCTACGACACGACCGGGGGGACAGAGGACTGGTCGTACTTCGCGACCGGCGGCTACGGCTTCACCTTCGAGGTAGGCCCCGACGAGTTCCACCCGCCCTTCGAGACCGGTGTGGTCGCCGAGTACGCGGGCCTCGCGCCCGCCGCTGGCGCGGGCAAGGGCGGCAACCGCCAGGCGTTCATCGACATGCTGGCCAACGCGGCGGACCCGGCCGCGCACTCGACTCTGATCGGCTCCGCGCCCAAGGGGTACAAGCTGCGACTGCGCAAGTCGTTCCAGACGCCGACCTCCCCGGTCATCGCCCCGGACGGCTCGACCGGCGAGCCGATCTACGTGGCGGACACGCTCACCTCGGAGCTGGCCACGACCGGCGGCCGGTTCGCCTGGGCGGTCAATCCGTCGACCCGGCCCTACGTCGCCGGACGCTACGGGCGAAACCCGCAGGGGCCGCCGCAGGAGGCGTTCGCCCTGGCCAACCCGGCCGGGATTCCGGCGGTGAACACCGACTTCCCGAACGACCCGACCGCGGAGAGCATCCCGTTCCACGTGGACGGCTTGCCTGCCGTGGACAACGGGAAGCTGACCGTGTCGGTCGGCTGGGGCTCCGCGGAGACCGACTGGGACCTGTATGTGTTCGACGCGGCGGGCAACCTGGTCACGTCGTCGGCGGGGAGCGGCGCCAACTCCGAGCGGGCCGTCCTGCTGGACCCGCCGGCTGGGGACTACACGGCGGTGATGGTCAACTACTCGCAGGCCGACCCCGCCGCGGCTGACGACTGGTCGAACATGCGGGTGGAGTTCGCCTCGCCGCTGCCCGCCACCTACGGTCCGAAAGAGCCCTACACCCTGACCTGCAGCGACAAGCGCGGCAAGCTGGTGGGGCTGGCCGAGGTGTACGTGGACCGCGGCCAGACGACCGACGTCGGCGACGTCTGCCTCCGCTCGGCCCGGACCGCGAAGGAACGCCGCTGACCTGACGTTCCCGGCCCCGGGGCGTCGCCACCACGCTGGAGGTGCGCCCCGGGTGCCGCGCGCCCTACCTGGATAGCAGCGCCCTGCTCAAACGGATCATCGAGGAAGCCGAGTCCGGGCCGCTGCGGGCCGCGCTGCGTGACCACATCGAGGACAACGCCGTGTTGCTGTCATCGCGGCTGGCGTCGATCGAGGTCAGCCGGGCTATCCGGGTGCGGTTCGACCTGGGGTACGCGGACGCGGCGGACTTCGTGGACGACGCGATGTCCGGTGTCGCGGAGCAGCCGGTCGGGGACGAGGTCGTCAGTCTCAGCCAACGGCTCAACCCGAACCGGCTGCGCTCGTTGGACGCCATCCATGTCGCGGCGGCGATGCTGCTGGACGTCGACTTGCTGATCACTTACGACGACCGAATGGCCGATGCCGGGCAGCGCAATGGGCTGCGTTGTGCCGCGCCTGGCGTTCAGCGCGGCTGATGGCTGTGTGCGGTTGTCACCGGTTTGCCGGGGTGGTGGCGTGGCCTGCCCAGCGGTGGCTTGCCATTGACGTGCGGTGAGGCGTTGGGCTTGATGGGGTTCGTGGGGGCTGGGTTGGGTTGGCTCGATGGGGTGGAGTGGTTTCTTCGGGGCCCCTACGAAGGAAGATCCCGTCGCGGGGAAAGACGGGTGGGGAGCCTTCGGCCCCACGACCACGGCAAGTTTAGGGATCTTCCTTCACCCCCAAAGAAACCACTCCACCCCATCGAGCACTTGGCGGGCGCTTGCTGGCCTGGCAGAGGGTCGGGTTCGCTGCTCCACCCCATCGAGCACCTGGCAGGGCGGGGTGCGGCTTTGGGTGGGGGGTTTGCTGCTCCTGCTTCTTGCGCCACCGCATCGCGCGATGGGCGAGCCTCGGTTCGGTCTGGCAGGGGTGGGCGCGCTCCTCCGTCCCGTTGAGCACGGGCGGGCGCTCGGGGGTTGGTGTGCTGTCGGGCTTCTGTTGGGTACTGGTCGGGGTGGTGTGTTGGTTAGGCGGGTTGGGGATGGCGGCCATCAGGGCGAAGTAGTGCTCTGCTGTGCGGGTGGTGTTCAGGTTGTGCCAAGCGGTGAGGGCGTCGGGGGTCAGGACGTCGAGTTTGCGCAGGATGGCGTGGGCGAACTCCAGGGGGGCCAGGCCGCTGGCGGTGATCAAGTCGCCGTCGGTGGCCACTGGGGCCGGGACGTAGTGCTCTGTGCCTTGGTAGGACGGGGCTAATGCGGCCAGGGCGTGTGGGTCGTTGCTGGTGTGTTTGCGGGTGTCGAGCAGGCCCGATTCGGCCAGGGCGATGGTCGCGCCGCAGATGGCGGCCACGGGGACGCCCTCGGTGAGGAAGCGGGCCGCCAGGTCGAGCACGGGGCGGTGTTCGGGGGCGGACCATGTGGTCGCGCCGGGCAGGATCAGGATGGCGGCGGTTGCCGGGTCCACTTCGTCCACGGTCAGGTCGGGGACGAGTGTCAGGCCGCCCATCGTGCGGACCGGGGCGCGTGTCGCGCCGACCGTCAGCACTGGGCGGGTGGCGCCGGGCTCGGCGAAGTAGCGGCCGGAGTTCAGCTCGGCGGTGACGAAGCCCGGTTCCCAGTCGGCGAGCGTGTCGAGGACGTACAGGTAGGTGTTCATGCCGGGAAACTAAACCCGGCCACCGACAGAAATCCGCTGATCAGGACTGCGGGGGCCACTGCTGCGGCTGGCCCGCGAGCGGCTGCGGGCCGGTGTGCGGGTGGGCCGCGTAGGGCGCGGAGCCCGGCTGGGCCGGGTAGGCCGAGGGGCCGGGCTGGGGCGCGGGCGGGTATCCGGTGGGACCGGACGGCGTGGTCTGCCTGCGTGGGCCGGTCGGTCGGAAGGCGACGGCCCCGATCATCCAGGCGATCGTCAGCAACGCGCAGCTCAGCGCCGCGACGAGGACCGCGACGAAACCGGCCATGCCGGAGCCGCCCTTGGCCGCGTTCTTGACGGTCTCGATGGGGACGAGCAGCAGGACCACCGTGGCGACGAAGCTCAGCCCGGCCATTACCAGGCACGCGATACGCATGGGAGCGGAGCCTAATCGCTCTTGCGCTGGCCGAAGATCGCCACGCCGACCGGGGGGAGGCCGACGACGCTGGCCATCAGGTCGCAGAACGCCTCGCCGTGCGGGGCCAGGGGGCCGCGCGGGGTCCAGGACGCGCGCAGTTCCAGGTCGTCGGTGCGGGCTGGGCCCGCGATGTCGCCGAAGCGGGCCGAGGACGTGTCGGTGACCGTGCCGCCCAGGGCGGTGTAGGCCGCGCCGGACGCCTCCAGGGCGTCGGTGAGCCAGGACCAGCCGACGCTGGGCAGCAGGGGGTCGTCGGCGAGTTCCGCGTCCAGTTCCGCGCGCACGTAGGCCACGACGCGCAGGACGCCGTCCCAGGCTTCCTGGCCTTCCGGGTCGTGCAGCAGGATCAGTCTTCCGGTGGCCAGGACCTCGGCCGGACCGGTGGCTTCCGCGGTGAGGGCGAACGCCCACGGGGCCAGCCGCTGCGGCGGGCGGACCTCCGCGAGCTGCAGCTCCGGTCGAGGTCGCAGCGACTTCAGCGCCTCGACGGCCTGGGTGAAGAGTTCAGGCGCTGTTCCGGTCACAACTCGTAACTGTAGGACCACCCGAGTCAGTGAGCCGGTACGGCGCGCCGATGGCTGTCACGGTGGAATACGCGACCCAGCGTCGACCTGTCGCGTGTGACCCACGTCCGAGTAAGACCATCGTCGCACGCGCGCCTCCCGACCCGTGGGACGATGGCGGGGCCATGACTGACCTCATCACCTCGGCCGCCCCCCGTCGGAGCCTGCCGAGCGCCCCCTTCCTCGCCGCCGCGCGCGGCGACACCCCGTCCCGGGTGCCCGTGTGGTTCATGCGGCAGGCGGGTCGCTCGCTGCCCGAGTACCGCGCGCTGCGGGCGGGCACCGGAATGCTGGCGGCCTGCTTCGACCCGGAGATGGTCCGCGAGATCACCCTGCAGCCGGTGCGCAGGCACGACGTGGACGCCGCGATCCTGTTCAGCGACATCGTGGTGCCGCTGGTCGCCGCCGGGGTCGACCTGGACATCGTCGCGGGCACCGGCCCGGTCGTCGCGCGCCCGGTCCGCTCGGCCGCTGACGTGGCCGCGCTGCCGGTGCTGGACGCCGAGCAGGTCGAGCCGGTCGCCGAGGCCGTGCGGCTGCTCACCGCAGCGCTCGGCGAGACGCCGCTGATCGGGTTCGCGGGCGCGCCGTTCACCCTGGCGTCCTACCTGGTCGAAGGCGGCCCGAGCCGCAACCACGAGCGCACCAAGGCGCTGATGTACGCCGACCCGGAGACCTGGCACGCGCTGCTCGACCGGCTCGCCGACACCGCCCTGACGTTCCTGCGCGCGCAGATCGCCGCCGGGGTCGACGCGGTGCAGCTGTTCGACTCGTGGGCGGGCGCGCTGTCGCTCAAGGACTACCGCGAGTTCGTCCTGCCGCACTCGGCCAAGGTGCTCGGCGGCCTCGCCGACGCCGGTGTGCCGCGCATCCACTTCGGCGTTGGCACCGCGGCGCTGCTCGGCGCGATGCGCGAGGCGGGCGCGGACGTGGTCGGCGTCGACTGGCGCACCCCGCTGGACGAGGCCGTCCGCCGCCTCGGCCCGGACGCGGTCGTGCAGGGCAACCTCGACCCGGCCGTGCTGTTCGCCGGTGACGACGTGGTGCGCCGCGAGGCCGCCCGGATCGTCGAGGAGGGCCGCGGGGCGCGCGGGCACATCTTCAACCTGGGCCACGGGGTGCTCCCCGACACCGACCCCGACGTGATCACCCGGACCGTCGAGTTCGTGCACGGCCTGACGCCGGGCCGGTGAGCCCGGTGCGCGTTGCGGTCGTCGGCGGCGGGATCTCCGGCCTCGTCGCGGCGCACCGGCTGCGGGTCCTGCTCGGCCGGGACACCGGGATCGACGCGGGGATCACCGTCCTGGAGCAGACCGACCGGGTCGGCGGCAAGATCCGCACCGTCGACCTCGCGGGCCTGCGCTACGACGTGGGCGCCGAGGCGTACCTGGTCCGCAGGCCAGAGGTGACCGCGCTGCTCGATGAGCTGGGCATGGCCGGGGACGTGGTCCACCCCACCGGGGCGCGGTCCACGGTCCGTGCGGGCGGGGTGACCCGGCACATCCCCGGCCGCACGGTGATGGGCGTGCCCGCCGACCCGGCCGCGGTCGCCGACCTGCTCTCCGCCGACGGCGCGCGCCGCGTCGCCGAGGAGTCCGCCCTGCCGCCGGTCCACCTGGCGGGTGACGCCGCTCTCGGCCCGCTGCTGCGCGAACGGTTCGGCGACGAGCTGACCGACCGGCTGGTCGACCCGCTGCTCGGCGGCGTCTACGCGGGCGGCGTCGACGGCCTCGGCCTGCGCGCCACCATGCCCGGCATCGCCGCGGCGCTCGACGCGGGCGCCAAGAGCCTCACCGAAGCCGCCGCCGCCGTCGTGCCGGCCCCCACCGGCCAGCCCGTGTTCGGGACGCTGGCGGCCGGGCTGGGAACCCTGGTCGATCGGCTCGCCCGCGCCGCCGACATCCGGCTCAACACGCTTGTGCGCGGCTTGGAACGCGCGGGCAGCGGCTGGCGGCTCACCCTGGGCACGGGGGAGGCCCTGACCGCGGACGCGGTGGTGCTGGCCGTCCCAGCACCCGCCGCGCGCAAGCTGCTCGACGGGGTGGTCCCGGCCGCGGCCGCCGCGTACGGCCGGGTCGAGGTCGCGTCGATGGCCGTGGTGGCGCTGGCGCTGCCCGCTGGCGCGGACCTGCCCGGCACCTCGGGCGTGCTGCTCGGCACGCGGGAGCGCAGGCTGGACGGCTCGCCGTTCGCGGTCAAGGCGTTCACGTTCTCCGCGAGCAAGTGGGCCCATCTCGGACAGGACGCTGTGGTGGTGCGCGGCTCGGTTGGCAGGCACGGCGAGCCCGGCGCCCTGCGCGCCGACGACGACGAGCTCGTGCGGCTGGTCCGCGCCGACCTGGTGGAGCTGACCGGGGTCACCGCGCCGCCCATCGACGCGGTGGTCACCCGCTGGGGCGGCGGCCTGCCGCAGTACGCGGTCGGCCACACCGGCCTGGTCGCCGAGATCGAGCGCGCGGTCGCGGACGAGCCCGGCCTCGCCGTCGCGGGCGCGACCCTGCGCGGGGTCGGCATTCCCGCCTGTGTCGGCACCGGCGACGCGGCCGCCCGCCGGATCGCCGCCCACCTGTTGTCTTCTGTAAGCCAGTGAGAATGAATGGGACGATGACGTCATGGCCCGCCTGAACTACGCCGAGCTCAACGACACCATCCGCTACACGATGTGGTCGGTCTTCCGGATCACGCCGGGCGCGCTGCCCGAGGACCGCGGCCCGGCCGCGACCGAGACCGCCGAGTACCTCGACGCCCTGGAAGGCAAGGGGGTCGTGGTGCGCGGGGTGTACGACCTCGCCGGGCTGCGCGCAGACGCCGACTACATGATCTGGTGGCACGCCGAGGAGATCGAGCAGGTGCAGGCCGCCTACACCGGTTTCCGCCGCACCGCGCTGGGCCGGGCGTCGACGCCGGTGTGGAGCCAGGTCGCGCTGCACCGGCCCGCGGAGTTCAACCGCAGCCACATCCCGGCGTTCCTCGCGGGCGAAGAGGCGCGCAAGTACGTCTGCGTGTACCCGTTCGTGCGGTCCTACGAGTGGTACCTGCTGCCCGAGGACGAGCGCCGCAAGATGCTCGCCGACCACGGCAAGGAGGCCCGCGACTACCCGGACGTGCGCGCCAACACCGTCGCGTCGTTCGCCCTGGGCGACTACGAGTGGCTGCTGGCCTTCGAGGCCGACGAGCTGCACCGCATCGTCGACCTGATGCGCCACCTGCGCGGCACCGAGGCGCGCAGGCACGTGCGCGAGGAGATCCCGTTCTACACCGGCACCCGGGTGCCCGCGGCCGAGTTGGTCGCCAACCTGCCGTGACGGCGGGCTCGGCCGGGGTCGAGCTGGTCGGCGACGAGCGGGTCATGGCCGGGCCGTACCGGGTGGCGCACGCCGCGGCCTGGTGCGTCGGGCGGGTCACCGCCGCGGCGGGGGAGCTGCTGCGCGAGCGCGGCACGGACCCGGGCCCGGTCTCGGTCGACGTCCGGCACGCCGCGGAAGCGTTCCGCAGCGAGCGGCACCTGCGCGTGGACGGCGCGTTCCCCGGCGAGATGTGGGCCCCGCTGTCGGGCGACTACCGGGCCGCCGACGGCTGGGTGCGGCTGCACTGCAACTACCCGCACCACGAGGCGGCCGTGCGGACCGCGCTGGGCGATGACGTGGCGGGCGAGGTGGCCACGCTGCCCGCCGCGGTGGTCGTGGCCGCCGTGCTCGCCGCCGGTGGCGCGGCGGCGGCGCTGCGCTCGCCGGGGGACTGGCGGGCGCACCCGCAGGGCGCGGCCGTCGCGGCGGAGCCGCTGGTGTCGGTCGAGCGGATCGGCGACGGGCCCGCGCGGCCCCTGCCGCGCGCCGACCGGCCGCTGGCCGGGGTCCGAGTGCTGGAGCTGACCCATGTGATCGCGGGCCCGGTGTGCGGCCGGACCCTGGCCGCGCACGGCGCGGACGTGCTGCACGTCGGCGCGGCGCACCTGCCCGCCGTGCCCGCCGCGGTGATCGACACCGGGTTCGGCAAGCGGACCTGCCACCTCGACCTTCGCTCGCCGGAAGGCCGGTCGGCGCTGAGCGGGCTGCTGGCCGACGCCGACGTCATGGTCCAGTCTTTCCGGCCGGACTCGTTGCCGGGCAAGGGCTTCGGGTCGAATGATCTGCCGCCGGGGAAGATCCTGGTGAGCCTGTCCGCGTACGGCCACAGTGGACCGTGGCGCACCCGGCGCGGCTTCGACAGCCTGGTCCAGCTCGCGACCGGGATCGCGCACCGCGACGGTGTGGACCAGCCGGTTCCGCTGCCCGCGCAGGCGTTGGACCACGGCACCGGCTGGCTGGCCGCCTACGGCGTGCTGACCGCGCTGCGCCGCCGCGCCGCCGCGGGCGGGACCTGGCACGTGCGGGTCTCGCTGGCCCGCACCGCGCACTGGCTCGACCGGCTCGGCCGCGTCGAGTCGGCTGAGCACGGGAAGCCGGTAGACGCCTATTTGTCCCAAATGGACAGTCCATTCGGAACCGTTCGGCATGTTCGGTTCCCTGGAACGCTTCCCGGGTCGCCGCCGCGCTGGGACCACGGCCCGCGAACCCCTGGCGGCGATCCGCCCGCCTGGTGGTGAGACGCGAAAGCCGCCTTCGGCACGGTGTCCGTGCCGAAGGCGGCCTTCGGTGTCTCAGTCAGCGCTTGCCGAGCTGGTAGGCGCGGACGATGGTCTGCTCCACCGTGGAGCCGCGCGAGTCCTCGGCGGCGGCCCGCAGCGACACCGACGACGCGCCTGCCGGGTGGTCCAGAACCACCAGTGACTTCGCGATCACCGTCGCCCTGTGCCAGGTCTTGCCCTCGTCGTAGGAGACGTCCACCGACAGCCTGCGCGGCTGGCCCTTCGCCCCGTTCTCCAGCTGGAGGGTCACCGGCAGCAGGTAGCGGCCGGTGGGGGCGGCGTTCTCGGCGTCCAGCTCGGCGTGGAAGCGGACGACCGAGATCGGCGCCGCCTGCCTGCCGGGCTTCGAGTCGAACGTCCACTTCGCCGCGACGTGCGTGCTGACCCCGAACCGGGCGTCCCGGGAGCCCTCGGCGGCGAGCGTGTACCGGCCCGCCGACTTGGGGATCTCGAACGAGCCGCCTGCCGGGAAGGCCGTCTCACCGATCTTGACGCCGTCGCGGTACAGGGTCGTCTTGGCCGCCGTGGTGGCCGTGAAGCCCGCGTTGCCGCCGCCGTCGCCGAACAGGCCGATGTCGGCGCTGAGGATGTCCGCGTGCGGGTTGCCCCCGGTCGGGGGCACGTCGAACCGGCGCAGCCACGGGAACTCGGCGCGCGGGAGCGCGGGGCCGAAGACGCCGACGTTGACCCGCTGCCGGTACGTCTTGCCCGCCTGGGCGACCAGCGGCTCGGCGATGAACTGGCCGCCCAGCCCCGAGTCCTGCGGGGTGTCGCCGAAGAGCATCAGGCTGCTGTTCCACCGCGTGTTGTCGGCCAGCAGGTGCTCGGTCAGCACGCCCGCCCGCACGTTCCTGCCGATGGAGAAGCCACCGCTGTCGCCCGCGGCGGGCACCGCGCCGAGGAACCGGGCGGCGGTCGTTCCGGGCACGACTTGGCCGACCGTGGTGCGCACTGTCGCGAGGTCCTGCTGCCGCACCGCGCGGGTGAAGCCGGTCGGCACGGCCCGGTCCTGGAACCAGGCCAGCCCGTAGTACGCGGTGGGCGACTCCAGCCCCACGTTCAGCGACCAGGTGAGCATGTCCGCGGGCAGCTCAGGGCCGATCTGCCCGATGCTGAGCGTGCTTGGGTCGCGGACGGCCACGGTGAAGCTCGCGCCGCGCTCTGGCGTGGAGACGCTGTACCCGCTGGCGCTCAGCGCGGGCTCCGCGGCCGGGTCGGGCGGGGTGATCTTGATGGGCTTGGCGACGCGGGCGTCCACCACGAGATCGGTCTTCTTCGTCATCTCGAAACCCGGGTACGGCAGGTGCTGCACGGCGCGCGTCGCCGCTTGGGCGAAGAGGTTGTTCAGGATGTAGCGGCCCTTGGGCAGCCGCAGGTCCACCACGCCCTCCGGGTCGCCTGCGAAGGTGAAGAAGTCGCTGTCCAGGCCGACGACCAGCGTGCTGAACTCGGCGGTGGGCTTCCCGTCGGGGCCGAGGAAGGTGGCCCGCAGGTCGTAGCTCTCGACCTCGCGCTCCACCGCCAGCGGCGTGCGGACCGCGGCCGTGCCGGTGGTCGCGACGACCGCGCCGGAGTACATGCCGTCGAGGGAGCCGAGCCGGGTGTCCCCGATGACCTGGACCGACGCCGTGCCGCCCGCGGGGACGGCCACCCGGGTGGAGGAGAGCGTGATCATGCCCTGCGGCGCGGGCTTGCCGTCCGGCCCGAGCACCTCGGTCGTCAGGTCCAGGGTCACCGGCTGGTCGCCGCTGTTGCGGTAGGTGAACTCCTTGCTGACCGGCTTGTCGTCGTCGTGCGGCCAGAGCTGGGTGCCCAGGCTCACCGAGGACGGCTCGGTCGTCAGGGTCTGCGCCAGCGCCGCGGGCACGTCGACCCGGCCGGAGCCCTGCTCGAACGCGCTCAGGCCCTGGGTCGGCTTCGCGGACGCGGTCAGCGCGGCCTTGAGCCGCGCGCCGGACCACTCGGGGTGCCGCTGGGCCAGGATCGCCGCCGCGCCCGCCACGTGCGGGGCCGCCATGGACGTGCCGGACAGGCTCACGTACCCCGGCTCGACCGGGTCGCCGATCTGGCCCTGCGCCGCCTTGGCCGCCACGATGCCGGACCCGGGGCCGGTGATGTCCGGCTTGACCGCGCCGTCGCCGATCCGCGGGCCGCGGCTGGAGAAGAACGACAGCGAGTCGTCGCGCTCGACCGAGCCCACGGTGAGCGCGGCGTCCGCGCTGCCCGGCGACGACACCGTCCGCGCCCTCGGCCCCGCGTTGCCCGCCGAGATGACGAACAGGGTCCCCTTCTCCGCGGACAGGCGGTTCACCGCCGCCTCCAGCGGGTCTTCCTCGGGGCCGTCGCTGCCGCCCAGGCTCAGGTTCACGATGTCGGCGCCCTGCTCGGCCGCCCACTCCATGCCCGCGACGATCCACGACTCCTGGCCGGACCCGAAGTCGTCGAGGACCTTGCCGTCGAGCAGCTTCGCGCCGTGCGCGACGCCCTTGTACTTCCCGCCGGTCCCCGCGATGGTCGAGGCGACGTGCGTGCCGTGGCCAACGCGGTCCACGGTGTCGGCAGAGTCGGTGAAGTTGCGTTCCCCGACCTCGCGGCTCGCCAGGTCCGGGTGGGTCTGGTCGACCCCGGTGTCCAGGACCGCGACCGTGACGCCGCTGCCGTCGAGGCCTGCGCGCCACGCCTCGGGCGCGCCGATCTGCGCGGTGCTGCGGTCGAGGGTGGCCTGCCGCTTGCCGTCGAGCCAGAGCGTGCCCTCGCCCACCAGCGAGCGCCACGAGCCCGCCAGAGCCGCCTTGTCCGCCGACAGGGCGCGGGCGCCGACCGACGGGAGGTCGCGCACCGCCCGCACGCCGGTCGCGGAGAACAGGCCCGCGGGGGCCGGGCCGGACTGGATGAGCGGCAGGTCGGCGCGGCGGTCGTCGTAGCCCGCTTCGAGCAGGCCGGTGACGTCGAACAGGCGGCGGTCGAGCGTGCCGGACGAGACCAGCGGCAGCGCGTCGGCCGGGATGACGTGCAGGTGGCCCGCGACGGTGTGGGTGTGGAAGACGACGTCCACGCGGCCATCGGCGGGCTGGACCGCGGGTCCGGCGCCGTTCGCGGGGACCAGGACGCGGTCGCCGGTGATGAGCGTGACCGTGCGGGCCGATGCGGTCCGCGGACGGTCGGCCGCGCTGTCCGCGGTGGCGGGCGCCGCCGCGGCGCAGACCAAGCCCAGTGTGATTGTCGCCGCGGTGATCCTTGTTGTCGTGTTTCGCGCGCGCGGGCGCATTCGACCCCCCGAGTGTGCTGTTTATGGGCATACCGAAAGGCGGGATGTCCGGTGTCGGGTGAATCCCCCAGAATCAAGCCCCAGTTCGCCAGAAACTATCCAGGTTCGATGATCGGCGCGCAAGGGCTAAACGGTTGATCCGGATGGCCGATCGGCGGGCGCGGTCGGGCTCAGCCCGCGGACAGCCCGCCCTGGTTCAGCGTCAGCCGTGCCTGCGGCCCGCCTTCGCCGCACTCGGGGCCGTTGGGGAACGTCGCCCGCGGGACGACCTCGACCCGGTGCTCCGCGCCGCCGAGGGCGAGGGTCACCGCCACCGGTGTGTCCTTGGGCAGGTCGGGCAGTTCGACGAACCCGGCGAGCCCGCCGGTCGGGGTCATCTGGGCGGAGCAGTTCTCGTCGACGCAGGTCGTGGCGCCCGCGCTGGTCGCGGCGCGCAGGTCCAGCTGGGCGGTGCGGCACTCGCCGCCCCAGCAGGCGGTGAGCTGCCCGGTCGGTGGGGGAGTCGCCGCGGAGATCGCTGGGGCGGTCTCTGGGGAAATGTCGAGGCTGATGGCCGCAGGCGAGCCGATCGCGGTGCATGGCGGATCCCCGGCGCCCGGCGAGGACCCGCATCCGAGCAGTGCGCTCAGGCAGAGCGCGAACAGAGCTGTCCCCTTGACGCCGAGCCGCATGAAATCTCCAGCCGCTATGTCCGGTTTGCCGCCGATTCGCCCGCTTGATCCTTCCGGAACACACCTCGCGCCCGCCCATTTTTCCTGGGATCGACGCCTCAATCGTGACGCACACAACCCTCCTGGCGGAGTTAGCGTGCACCCGGACCCGCGACCGCGGGTCCCACAGGAACAAGACGGAGGTCGATCAATGGTCACCCGGAACACCGCCTGGCCCGCGGGAACGCCCTGCTGGGTCGATCTCGGCACGGACGTCGCCCAGGCCGCGGAGTTCTACTCAGGACTCTTCGGCTGGCGGGTGGACATCGGCGGCGAAGAGGTCGGCGGATACGCGAACTGTTTCCTCGGCGACGAGTTCGTCGCGGGCCTCGGACCGCTGCAAGAGGGCCAGACCTCGGCGTGGACCACCTACCTGTCCAGCACCGACGTCGACGCGGACGCGGCCAAGATCACCGCGGCGGGCGGGCAGATCGTCCTGCCGCCGCTGCAGGTGAGCGAGTTCGGCCGCATGGTCGTCGCCATCGACACCGCGGGCGCGGGCTTCGGGCTCTGGGAGGCGGGCAAGCACACCGGCGTCACCCTGGCCAACGAGCCGGGCTCGCTGGTCTGGAACGAGCAGATGAGCGCCGACCTCGCCGCAAGCAAGGAGTTCTACGCCAAGGTCTTCGGGTACGCCTACGAGGACATGGAGGGCGCCCCCGGGGGCTACGCCACACTGAACGTGCCCGGCGGCGAGCAGCCGGTCGGCGGCATCGGCGGCGGGCTGGACGCGGGCACGCCCGCATACTGGGGCGTCTACTTCCAGGTCGCCGACGCCGACGCGACCCTGGAGAAGGTCAAGGAGTTGGGCGGGTCGGTCCTCGATGGCGCGGTCGACACCCCCTTCGGCCGCATGGCGACCGTCGCCGACGACCAGGGCGCCCAGTTCAAGGTCATGGGCGTGCCCGCGAGCTGATCTCGGGGCGCTGCGGCTGCCGAGCGGGGCCAGCCGGGCGGGTCTATCCGGGTGGGTCTATCCGGGTGGGTCTATCCGGGTGGGTCTATCCGGGTGGTGTCGCGCCTGCGCGCGACACCACCCGGGCCCGATCCCCTGGCCTGCCCAGTCGCCACCAAGGGCGCCTCGGCTCGGCCAGGTTGCCCCGATCGGTCAACCACCGCTCGAACGCCGCGGCGTCCTCGCGAGCCCGTGATCCCGTCCGGCGCGGGTTCGCCCGCGCGTACTCGTCGAACAGCGGCGCGAACCGCTCGCCCAGGTCGCCCGCCACGTCCGGGGCCAGGTGCGCGACCACCCGGCGCCGTTTCGCCAGCAGGGCCGCGGCCTCCACCGCCACCGCCGCCGGGTCGAAGCCCGCGGGCGGTGGGCCGTCGGCGAGCAGCGCGCGCAGCAGGTCGGCCTGCCGGGCGGCCAGCCGCGCCCGCCGGTCCGCGTCCCCGTGGGGCATGTGCCCGCTGGTCATGTCCCCGCTGGTCATGTTCCCGCCAGGACGCCGCGGATCGCGGTCAGCTCGGCGGCCAGCTCGGCGTCCGCGGGATAGCGGTCGTCGCGCTCCAGCAGCACCCCCGGCGGGCGGACCCGCGCGCACAGCTCGCCCAGCAGGTCGAGCACGCCGTCGGGCACCGGGTGGGCGTGCGTGTCGTGGTACACCCCGTCGCGCTCGACGCCACCGGCGACGTGCACGTACGCGATCCGCTCCAACGGCAGCCCGTCGAGCAGGTCGACCGGGTCCTGGCCCAGGTTGCGGGCGTTGGCCCACATATTGGCCACGTCGATGAGCAGCAGGCAGCCGGTGCGCTCGACCAGCTCGGTCAGGAACGCCGCCTCGGTCAGCTCCGCGTCCGGCCACTCCAGCAGCGCGGCGATGTTCTCCAGCGCCAGCGGCGTCCCCAGGTCCGCCTGCGCCGCCTTCACGTTGGCGGTGAGCACGTCGAGCGCGTCGCGGGTGCGCGGCACCGGCATCAGGTGCCCGGAGTCCAGCCCGCCCGCCCGGACGAAGCAGATGTGGTCGCTGGCCACCGGGGCGGCCAGCAGTTCGGCGACCGCGGCCAGGTGCTCGACCCGGTCCCGGTCGAGCGGGTCGGCCCCGCCCAGGGAGAGGGAGACGGCATGGGGGAGAACGGGGACCCCTCGACCCCGCAGGAGCCGCAGCGACTCCGGCAGGTGGTCGCGGTGCAGGTTCTCCGCAACGACCTCCACGAAGTCGACGCCCGGCAGCCGCTCGACGGTCAGATCGATCTCCGACCGCCAGCCGATGCCCACCCCGAGCTCACCCATGCCGTCCATTTCCCCCCTCGGTCAGCCGCCGCAGCCCCCGCCGCCTCCGCCGCAGCCACCCCCGCCGCCCCCGCTGCTACAGGACGACCCGCTGCCGCCGCCGCAGCTCGACGAGCTGGACGTGCCGCTGGACGACGCCGAGTACCCCGTCGCCGCCCGCTGCGTCTCCAGCGCCGCGGCGATCTCGGCGTCCGGATAGGTGGCCAGCCCGCCGAACACCACCAGCCCGGCCGCGGTGCCGAGCGCGTAGTCCGGGGCGTGCGCCCCGATCGTCCGGCTGCTCGCCGTGGCCCGCCCGCGGCGCGCCTCGGCCAGCATCCGCGCGCCCTGGTAGGTCCGCGACGGCACCGGCCGCCGGAACAGCACCGCCGCGACCACCGCCGTCCCGAGCAGGGCCAGGGTCAGCCACCCGATCGGGCGGCCCTCCGAAAGCCCGTTGACCCACCGCGCCGCGCCCACCGCGAAGAGCACGGCGAGCGGCGCCGCGGACAGCCGCGCCCGCGACATCCCCTTGTCGACCAGCAACCCCTTGCGGGTCAGGTCCGCGCCGATCCTGGTGACGGCGGCGTCCTGACCGACCTTGTCGACAAGCAGGCGCAGCGTGCGGTGCCCGTACCGCTTGGCATCCGCGAGCACGGCCTGGTCGACGGCGCCACCCCCGCGCGCGCCGTCGACCACCCCCACCGCCCCCGTGCGGCTGATGCGCAGCTTCCCCTCGTCCAGCAGTCTGGCGACCGCCGTCTCCACCACGCGCCGGGTGCCGCCCGCCAGGTACGCCAGCTCGTCAAGCGTGAGCTGACCGGGCGTCCGCTCCGTCGCGGACGCCGTGCGCGCCATGATCCGGACCGCGAGCGCGATGAGCACCGCGAACCCCGCCGCCACCAGGTACAGCCGGAGGAACTCCGGCCCGCTGATTCCCCACGGTTCGTTCATGTCGATCCCCCTTGTGAGGGCACCATGCTCGATGCGCTGTGAGCGCGCGCACAAGAGAGCTTGAGCAAGATTTAGGGAACCCGTGGGCAGGACTTAGGGCTGCTTGAGGTGAATTTGAGGTAGGGGCGGTCAGGCCCCAGCGATGTCTCCGCCGGGGGTGTCGCTGCTAGAGGTGTCACCGTCGGGGACCAGGGTGAGCGAGATGCTGTTGATGCAGTACCGCTGGTCGGTCGGCGTCGGGTAGCCCTCGCCCTCGAAGACGTGCCCGAGGTGGCTGTGGCAGCTCGCGCACAGCACCTCCGTGCGGACCATCCCGTGCGTGCGGTCCTCGCGCAGCACGACGCTCTCGCCTGCCAGCGGCGAGAAGAACGACGGCCACCCGCAGTGCGACTCGAACTTGGTGTCGCTGCGGAACAGCTCGGCCCCGCACGCGCGGCACCGGTACACCCCGGCGGTCTTGGTCTCGGTGTACTCGCCGGTCCAGGCGGGCTCGGTGCCCGCCGCGCGGAGCACGGCGTACTCGCGCGGGTCGAGTTCGGCGCGCCACTCCTGCTCGGACTTGACCACGCGCGGCGTCGCGCCCACCACTGGCTTCATTCCGGCTGGCTTCATTCGAGCTCTCTCTTCTCCCCAGTGCCTCGTTTCCGCGCCGTGCCGCCGGGTGCTTACCCGAGCAGGACGCTCACGATGAACACCAGGGCGTCCCACGCGGCCACCACCACACCCAACAAGATCAGGGCAGCGACTATGCCCGCGGTGAGCCGGTAGTGGCCGCCGAGCCGGTTCGCCGAGTCGGCGAAGTCGCTGACCTGGCCCAGGTAGCCCTCGACGGTGTAGCTCGGCCGCACCCGTTCCACCCGGTCGAGGTGCTCGGCGAACTCCCGCACCTCGGGGTCGGCCGGGTCGAGGCCGATCAGGTCGTCGGAAAAACGGTCCTTCCGCCTGGCGTGGTCACCCGGGCGCGGGTCATCGTCGGACGTCCCGCGGAAACCTGTCCCGACCATGCCTCCACGGTAGCTTGCCGGGCAGGGTAAGAGGAATCAGCGAGATTCCAGCGGACGCTCCTCGGTCGGGCCGTCGGCGCGCAGGTGCACCACCGAGGTGAAGCCCCACTCGGTGAGCCTGCCCAGTTGCGCGCCCAGCTTCCCGCGCCTGCGGATGGGCGAGACCGTCCGGCCGTCCCGGCGCAGCTCGCGGGCGCTGCCGACGACCGTGGGGAGCGGCACGTCGGCCTCGTAGAGCACCGCGACCGCCGCGCGGCTCCCGGCGCCCTCGATCAGGTCGACAATGCGCTCGAAGCCGATGGAGAACCCGCACGCGGGCACGTCGCGGCCCAGCGAGCGGCCGATGAGCCGGTCGTAGCGCCCGCCCCCCGCGACCGACCCGGCCGCCGCCGGGTGGGTGATCTCGAAGATCTGGCCGGTGTAGTAGCCCATGCCGCGCACCAGGGTCGGGTCGAACTCCCAGTCCAGCCCGTCGAGCGCGCGCAGCGCGTCCGCGGTGCCCGCCAGGTCGGCGACGACCTCGTCGGGCAGGTCCGGCACGGCCTCGGCGAGCCGGTCGCCCAGCTTGGCCGGGTCGACGCCGCGCAGGCCGGTGATGGTCTCCTGGAGCCGGTCGATCTGGGCGGTGTCCAGCCCCCGGCCGGGCAGTTCGGCGCGCACGCCCTCCCAGCCGATCTTGTCGAGCTTGTCCAGGGTGATGAACAGCCCGGTCCACGCCTGCTCGGGCAGCCCCGCGGCCTGGGCCAGCGCGGACAGGAACCGCCGGTCGGAGACGCGAACGGTCGCGCCGTCGAGCCCGGCGGCGGCCAGCGCCTCGGTGGTGGCCTCGATCAGCTCGACCTCGGCCAGCACGCTCTCCTCGCCGAGCATGTCGATGTCGCACTGGTAGAACTGCCGGTAGCGGCCCTTCTGCGGCCGCTCGGCCCGCCACACCGGCCCGAACTGGAACGACCGGAACGGCTGCGGCAGGCTCGCCTGGTTGTTGCCGTAGAACCGGGTCAGCGGCACGGTCAGGTCGTAGCGCAGCCCCAGGTCCACCAGGTCGTCCAGCCGCGTCTCGGCGGCGACGACCTCGTCAAGTCCGCGGCGCAGCACCCGGTAGATCAGCTTCTCGTTCTCGCCGCCCTGGCCGCCCTGCAGGCGCTCGATGTTCTCCAGCGCGGGCGTCTCGATGCGCTGGTAGCCGTACCGGTGGTAGACCTCGGTGATCCGGGCCAGCACGTGGTCGCGCACGGCCACGGTCGCGGGCAGCAGGTCACGGGTGCCCCGGGCGGGGCTGTTGTCCATCTTCACCGGTCGGGTTCCTCGCAGATGACGGTTAACGGTTGCGGTCAACGCTACCGGGAGGTCACCAAAGCGCGCGCGTCTGTTCCCCACCGGCCGTACGCTGGGCCAATGGCGCCAGCGGTGGAGATCGAGGTCGAGGGGCCGCACGGCCCGCGGGCAGTGCGAGTGTCCAATCCGGACAAGCCCTACTTCGCCGATATCGGTGTCACGAAACGCCAGATCGTGGAGTACTTCCTCAGCGTCGGCGACGGCGTCCTCGGCGCGCTGCGCGAGCGCCCGACGACCCTGGAACGCTGGCCCGGCGGCGTTTTCGAGGGCGCGCGGCTGTCCACCCGCCAAGACAACAGCGGCGACGCATTTTACCAGAAGCGCATCCCCAAGGGCGCGCCGGACTACGTCGAGACCGCCCGCATCACCTTCCCCAGCGGCCGCCCCGCCGACGAGGTGTGCCCGACCGAGTTGGCGGTCGTGGCCTGGGCGGCGAACCTGGGCACCCTCACCTTCCACCCCTGGCCGGTCCGCCGCGCCGACGTCGACCACCCCGACCAGCTGCGCATCGATCTCGACCCGCAGCCCGGCACCGACTTCTCCGACGCGGTCACCGTGGCGTTCCAGGTGCGCGAACTGCTCGCGTCGATGGACATCCAGGCGTTCCCCAAGACCTCCGGCGGCCGCGGCGTGCACCTCTACGTCCCGATCGAGCCGCGCTGGACGTTCACCGAGGCCCGCCGCGCCCTGATCGCCCTTGGCCGCGAGATGGAGCGGCGGCTGCCCGAGCGGGTGACCATGAGCTGGTGGAAGGAGGAACGCGGCGCCCGGGTGTTCATCGACTACAACCAGATGGCCCGCGACCGCACCATCGCCTCGGCCTACTCCATCCGCCCCACCCCGCGCGCCCTCGTCTCGGCCCCGCTGACCTGGGACGAGCTGCCCGACGTCCACCCGGAGGACTTCTCCATCCTGACCATGCCCGCCCGCTTCGCCGAAGTGGGCGACCTGCACGCGCCCGTCGCCGAGCACGCCTTCTCCTTGCGGCCCTTGATCGATCTGGCCGACCGGGACGAACGGGACCGCGGTCTGGGTGACCTTCCGTATCCGCCCGACTACCCGAAGATGCCCGGCGAGCCCAAGCGCGTCCAGCCGTCGAAGGCCAGGGACTAGTAAGCGCGACTCGGTCAGTGCAGCGGGGATAGGGCTCGAACAGCCGTGCGACCCACCGCCAGCGTCCCACACTCTGCCCGGTAGGTTTCGTACGGTGCGAACCGTGCCGAAGCTAGCCGCTGTGCGCGAGCAAACCGCCTTGCCACTGGAGCCTATGGCTGTCGAGTTCTTCGCGGGGATCGGCTTGGCGCGGTTGGGACTGCAACAGGCCGGGTTCCGCGTCGCCTGGTCGAATGACATCGAGCCTGCGAAGCGGGACATGTATGCAGGCAACTTCAAAGATCCGGAGGAGTCGCACACGTTCGTGTTGGGAGATGTCACCCACGTGCGGGGGAGTGACATGCCAGCGGACATCGCGTTGGCCTGGGCTTCATCGCCGTGCGTGGACGTGTCGTTGGCGGGAGCGCGAGCCGGGATGCAGGGTGCCCGCTCATCGACCTTCTACCAATTCACGCGGGTCTTGCGTGAGTTGGGCGAAGATGCCCGACCCGAGGTCGTCACCCTGGAGAACGTGGTCGGCTTGGCGACCAGCCATGGCGGTGAGGACTTGGCGGCGGCGATCGCTGAGTTGAACGACCTTGGCTACTCGGTGGATGTGTTGACGTTGGACGCGCGCTGGTTCGTGCCGCAGTCGCGACCCCGACTGTTCGTCGTGGGCGCGCGGAACGCCCCTCCCGACCAGCCAGACGCGAACCCGAAGTTGCGGCCGGAATGGCTGCAAGCACCATTTGCCGATCGTTCTTTGGTCACCCATCGCGCCCTGCTGCCTGACATCGGCCCGGCGGCTGTCGGCACGCTCGCGACAATCGTGGAGCCTGTTCCTTCAGGCGACAAGCAATGGTGGGACCCTGAACGAACAGCGGCTTTCACATCCTCCTTGTCGCCAGTGCAAGCCGAACGGTTGGCTGTGTTGCGAAAATCGAATAGGTTCGCATACCGGACGGCCTATCGGCGAACCCGCAAGGGAGTGCCGATGTGGGAGATACGCGCCGACGATATCGCGGGATGTCTCCGGACCGCGCGGGGTGGTTCCTCCAAACAGGCTTTAGTCGAGGTCGGAAGAGGAAAACTTCGAGTTCGCTGGATGACCGCCCGCGAGTATGCCCGCCTCATGGGGGCTGATGACTACGAGCTTGATGGAATCAGGGCGAATCAGGCATTGTTCGGATTCGGCGACGCGGTGTGTGTGCCTGCGGTGGCCTGGCTGGCCGAGCACTATTTGATGCCGCTGGTCGAGGGAAAGTTGCAGGAGAAGCCGGTTTTGGATAGCACGTCGGAGGTGGCGGATGCTGGTGCCTGAACTGCCGCCGCGCGTTGATGAGGTAGTGAACGGATTCTTGCGAGAAATCGCGGAATGGTATGAAGAACAGCGGAAAGCCGACGGGCGAGTCAACACCAATGTGATGACTGTGGGTCTGATCCTGCTGCATCATATGGGCAGCCACTATCCCTTGGAAGATGATCACTATCTGACCTCATCGCAGGTCAAGGGGATTAGCGGTAGTCGGATCGCGAGCATTCTCGCTGCTCACGATGAGCACCGTAAGTTCACCACCGAGGGCGGACGCACCTCCCGTGGAACCATGCAACTCGCCAGAAGTCTCGCGAGGTTGCTCAACGAGTGCCCTGAAGCGGCCGATTACGAAGAGCTGTTGGAAGGTGCGCGGGCTGAGGTCAGATTCAGACTACAGGGCTGGTTCGTTGGGCGGGTCCAGCAGGACTACTTTGATCAGCGGTTTATCGAGGCGACCGATCTGGATTCAAGTAAGCCAACCAAGGCTGCGGTTGCCGCGCTCTTGAGCGCGGCGCGCTTGCGTGGCGGCTCGGCCGCGGGGGCTTTGGCGCAGCATCTTGTAGGCGCGAAGCTGTCACTGCGATTCCCGCAGTTAACCATCGGTAATGAGAAATACACCACCGCCGACCAGCAGACTGACCGCCCGGGTGACTTCAAGGTCGGAGACACCGCCTTCCATGTGACCATGAGTCCAAGCGACGGGCTCTTTCGAAACCGATGCCGGTCGAACCTTCATCACGGGTTTCGCCCTGTGGTGCTGGTGCCCGCAGACCGGGTCAGTGCTGCGCTGCAACTCGCCGAGAACGAGGGAATCGCTGATCGTGTGGCGGTCAACAGCATCGAGGATTTTGTGGGCACCAACATCGATGAAATGGCCGTCTACGAAACGCATGAGATCCGGTTGAAATTGCGTGAATTGCTGGAGCGTTATAATGTGAGGGTTCGGTCGGTCGAGCCGGACCCTTCATTTCAGATTGCGATTCCAGAGAACCTGTAGGAGACCTCTCGCCGAGATTCAGATACCATCGTCGTATGGCTGAGTCTTCTTGGGCGACGAGTGTGGTCATCCGGAAGTCGATGCAGGCCAACAAGAGCAGGGACACGAAGCCGGAGCTCATGTTGCGGAAGGCCTTGCACGCGCTTGGCTTGCGCTACCGCGTGTGCGCTCGGCCTCTCCCAGACGTCCGCCGCACGGTAGACGTCGTGTTCCGTCCGGTCAAGGTGGCGGTAGAGTTACGTGGCTGCTTCTGGCACGGTTGCCCAGAGCACTACCGTGCTCCGACAGCGAACGACAGTTACTGGGCGGAGAAGGTCCGGCGGAATGTGGCTCGTGACGAGGACACAGCCCGTCGACTGGCGGAAGCCGGATGGCTGCTTGAGGTTGTCTGGGAACACGAGGACTTGCGGCAGGCTGCCGAGAGAGTCGCGATGGCGGTGTGGGCCAGAAGGCGTGCGGCTCAGGGGTAGACGCGCGTCTGCGCGACCAGTGAGTCCAGTCGGGCAGCCCTGTTCCCTCGGCGCGACCGGTCTGTGCGGGTATCATCTGGCTGGAGTGGGGCGTTCAGGGGTGCGGGTTGCTGCTTGCCTGCAAGCCGCCAAGCGGTCCCCTCGGATGTCTGTTGACGCGCTCTTGGGCAGCGGATGAGTGTGGTGCCTTCGCGTGTCCTCTGGGTAGTGAACGCGTCTTGGCATGACTCGACGTGTGGATTGTGGACGTCGGCAGGCGTCGCTGTTCGGGGTTGTCAACCCTCGTCTCAGCGAGCGGGCCGGTATGTAGGTTGGCGTAGGCGAAGCCCCGTGGTCGTTGGTCTTGACGCAGGAGGTACGCGCTGGTTCCCGCGCGAGCCCCGGTTCCTCTTCGAGTGTCCACCTGGGCAACCCCCGAACGTTACGGGGAAATGGCGCTGCGCGCTCCCGCGTTGCTCCGTCCGGTTGATCGCGGGTGACGAACATCGTTCGGACCTGCGGGATTGTCGGTGTTTCGATTTACACTGCAAGGAGAGCGAAAGGGGATCACCATGACGGACTCGTACTTCGTCCGCTACGTCGGCGGTCCTCTCGACGGGCGGGTGGACACGCTGAGCGTGCTGCCCGCCGAGCCCCGGTCGACGGTGACGCACGTCCACTTGCACGGTGGGCCGAAGATCGTGCACCACTACGACTTGCACTACGCGGTGGAGTACGGCTGCGAGTACCGGCTTCGTGAGGTCTGAGCCGTGAGCGGACAGTAGCTTTTCACCCTTGCGGCACCAGCAGATCCGCCACGACCGGCCAGTGGTCTGATGCCGCGCCGGGGCGGGTGGTCGCGGCGCGGATATGGATGGCGTCGGAGACCGCGATGTGGTCGAGAGTCTTGGCGCTGTGCGGAAAATCCGGTCCGGGGAACGTGGGGCCGGTGTCGGCGCGGGTCAGGGTGGTCCACAGTGGCGCCAGTTCCGGCGCGTCCTGCTCCGCGTTGAGGTCGCCGAGCAGGATCTGGGCCGCGCCGGGCTCGTCGGCGGCCAGCACCCGCCGGGTGTCGGCGACCTGGGCGGCGCGGACGGCCGGGTCGGGGCGGTAGTCGAGGTGCGTCACGTACACGTGCACTCGCCTGCCGCGCACCAGGATCTCGGCCTCGGCGAACCCCGGGGCGGGCGCGGGGACCGCGTTGGGGTCCTGTGTGGACAGACGGGTGATCTCGTGGTTCTCGGTGCGCGGCATGGGGTACGCGCTCAGCACCGCGACCCCGAACCGCCGCCGCGGGGCGCCGGGCAGGTCGTAGATGGGGGCGAAGAACACTCGCATCCCGGTCAGCCGCGCCAGTTCCCGAGCCTGGTCGGCGAACGCGCTGCGCGCGGACCAGTGCACGTCGACCTCTTGCAGGCCCACGATGCCCGCGCCGGTGTCGCGGATCGCCGCGGCGGTGCGGGCCAGGTCGAGGGCGCCGTCGGCGCCGACGCCGCTGTGCATGTTGACCGTCGCCACCCGCACCGGGACCGGGGGCGGCTGCGGCGGGGCGGGCAGGAGCAGCAGCAGGGCGAGCAGGATTTCGCGCACGGCGGTGCCTCCCGGCTGCGGCGAGTCGATGTGCCTACTTCACCTGATACCGCAGGTCACGGTGATTTGGCAACCGCCGGTTCGCCGATGATCAGCAGGCACAGCGTGCAGCGCGGTCCCTCGACCCTGGCGCGGGTGAGGTCCGGCGGCGCGGCGTGGGTGCAGGACGCGCGGTAGTGCCGGTGGGCCAGCCGGGCCCCCGCGGCCAACGGGAACGCGTGCAGCACACCGTCGTAACAGCTACGCCACCACAGGTACCGGACGTTCATCATCCGCAACGTAGATCGTCCCGGTCGAACTGGCACGCGGTGTCCGCCGAACGGGTGTCGCCCACGGGGGTCGTCCCTTGTCGTACCGGCACGGCACACTACGGCGGGCAGGCCTGATCAACGATCAGGTTTGATCAACCAGCGCGAGATTGTCAGTCGGATGGGGGAGACAAGGGTGGCAGCGGTGTCGGCTAACGGGACGTCGGCCAAGAACGGGCTGTCGGCGGAGGACATCGAGCGGCTGCGGGCGAGCCTGGCCGAGGGAAAGCCGACCCCGGTGTGGTTCACGCCCGACGCGGTGGGCGTGACCAGCGGGCAGTCGGCGAAGGTGGTGGCCTTCGACGAGCCAGCCGAGGGCGACTACATCCAGGTCCGGGCCACCGGCTCGCGGGATGTCCTGTCGTTCTCGCCAGCGGAGTTGACCGTGGTCAAGCCGCCGCCGAAGCCGAAGGCGGCGCCGAGGAGCGTCCCGGCGCAGGCAGCCCCGCCGGAGCCGCCGGAGGAGCCGAATGTGGTGGTGGGCATCGAGCCCGGGAAACCGGAGCGACCGGCTCCCCGGGCCCAGCCGCGCGGGCGCAAGCAGCCCGTGGAGATCACCGTGACCCTGCACTCCACGCCGGAGGGGGAGTGGACCGTCGACGTCCTGGCCGGGAAGAAGCGCACCGTCCGATGGACGCCGGTCCCCGCAGGCGATGTGGCCAAGGCGGCGCGGTCCCTGCCGCCCGCGGTCGGCGAGGCGATCGGCAGCGCGCTCGACGCCGCCCGCGAACGGCAGGAAAGGCGCGTCGAGCAGCTCAAAGCCGAGCTGGAAGCCGCTCAACGCGCCCTGCGGGAACTCGGGTGACGCCTATTCCGAGGCGAGCAGTTCCTGCAGCTCGCCGAGCGCGTCGCGCAGGTGGTCGGCGAAGCCGTGCATCTCGGCCGCCACCGGCATCGGCGTGCTCAGGTAGACGTTGAGCCGGTCCGGGAGCAGGGCGTAGGCGACGCCGATGCACTGGCTGCTGGTCGCGCCGAACCCGAAGTACTGGATGTTCAGCGACGGCGCGGAGCTCGTGCTCAGGTAGTCGTCGCGCATGACGGTCCAGCCGGGGGAGTCGTAGAGGGCCAGCGGCTCGCCGCCACCCGCGCGCTTCTGGATGAGCTGGAGCTCCCACAGGTGCTGCTCGGGCGCCTGCCCGGACTGGCACTCCTTGGCGCGCGCGACGTGCTTCGCGGCCGCGGTGCGGAACGCCGCCCTGCGGGTCGCCGCATCCGTCGCCGGGTCGGTCATGGCCTCGACGAACGCCACCGACTCGGGCGTGACCACGCGCATAGCCTCGGTGCGGCCGTTCTGGTACTGGCGGGTGGCGATCGACTCGTACGTCGCGCCCACGATCCCCTTGGTGCGCTGGTGCGCGAGCTGGAAAGCCATCTGCACGAACGCGTCCGGCGACATGCCGAGCTGCTTGGCCCGGTTCGCGCCCGCGTCCTCGAAGGTCAGCGCCTTGGTGGCGGTCGCGGCGGCGTAGGCGGCGAACGAGTCGGCCGCCTCGCGCACCTCGGCGCGCAGGTCGTCGTCGAGGGTGAACTCGATGGGCTCGACCGCGGGCAGGCCCTGCGGCTGGGCGCCCGAGCGGCGCGAGTGCTCCTCGGCCGGGGTGTTGAGCAGGGTGTCGATGAACGCCAGGATCGTGGTGCCGTCGAGGCCGCAGTGCTCGATGTTGATCCCGGCCCGGCCGTTGCCGAAGACGATGAACGACAGCGCCTTGTCGAACCAGCGGTTGCCGCTGTCGCCGTGCAGCAGGTGGTCGCAGGTCTCCTGGGTGTCGGCGGGGGTGAAGTCCTCCAGGCACAGGCAGAACAGCGCGGTCTCGATGGTGTCGAGCGCGGCGGCGTTGCCGGGCAGGCTCGCCAGGGTCTCGCGGGTGGCGGCCCACTCCGCGCGGGCCTTGGTGGTCAGGTGCCCCACCGAGGTCTCCGATGTGGCGTCCGCGGTGTCGGTCTTCATGATCGCGCGCAGGCCGGTGGCGAGGTCGTCGAGCGAGTGCGGCACGCCGTCGGCGCCGATCACGTCCATGCGGAACATCGAGCCGCCGAAGAACACCACGATGTGGCGGGCGTCGGACGGGCCGGGCCACTCCGGGGTGTAGGGGGTGCGCACGCTGTCCTGCACGGCGCCGGGGATGCGGGTGGTGGAGAACAGGTACTTGTTCTGCGCCATCGACAGCGCCTGACCGCGCTGGATGACCGGCGGGATCTCCTCGGCGTCGAGCAGCAGCTTGAAGCCCACCGCCGAGGCGATGATCCCGGCCGCGCGCTCCACCTGGCCCTGGTCTGCGTCCTTGAAGAGGAAGAAGAAGTTCGCGTTCAGCGCGATCCGGTCGCGGCGGCCCAGGTAGCGCGACGGCCAGAACGTGTCCAGCCAGCTCTGCACGCCCTCGGTCTCGTTGAACCGCTCCAGCTCGGCGTGCAGCTCGCGGGCCGGGCTGTCCGGGCGCAGGAACTCGGCGACGGCGGCCTCGGTCTGGGCCAGCTGGTCGGCGGTCAGCAGCGGCGAGCACCACTCGAGGAACCGCTGACAGCTCTCCTCCACGGTGGGCAACGGCACGCGGGGCAGTCGGTCCTCGTTCCCGAACGTGCGGGTGGACCATTCCTGGCTGGTGTTCACGATCGTCCTCGAAACTCTGTGCGGTGGACTCGGTTGGTGCTGACCGGCGCCAAGTGATCAACGCTGATCAGGTGCTACATCGTGGCGGTCAGAGCCGTCAGCGCGCCAGTTCCCGCGGGCGTGAGATGAACAGCCGGGCGTAGAGCCAGCCGTCGGCCTCCAGGCCGTAGGGGTCCGCGCCGGTCGCCGCCAGCGTCTGAAGCACCTGGGACTGCTCCTCGGCCGAGGCGAACCGGCGCTGCTTGAACACGCCCTCGACGTGCACGGTCTCGTAGCCCAGGCCCGCGAGGGCGTCGGCGACGGAGTCGAACGGGAACATCCGCAGCACGAAGTGCGCCATCCACGGCTTGCGCTCGCCATGCGCGCCCGCCACCCTGGCGATCGTCTTCTCGGTGACGTAGCCGACGCACCCGGTCGAGATGACCACGTCCGCGCTGCCGAGCCGGGCGCGTTCGTCCTCGGTGGGGTCGCGGCTCTCCAGGTCGGCGTTCACCACGTCGTCGAGGAACCCGGCCGCGTGCGCGTAGGACAGGGCGGGCGCCGAGGCGTCGAACCCGATGAACCGCTGGCCTTCCAGGCGCTTGCGCGCGCGGACCAGTTCCCGGTCGCGGGCCACCAGCGTGTCGCGGTCGGCGTCGGCGACGGCGGGATCGGTGTAGTGCGCGTACAGCTCGTCCATGGTCGCGTCGCAGGCGATCAGGGCGGCGTTGATGCCGTAGGAGCAGCCGATGTCCAGCACGGTCGGCGCGGCGACGCCGCTGGCTTCCCGGTATTCGCCGATGAGTTTCGTGAAATAGGGCTTGGCCTGCTCGGGAATGCAGTAGTCCAGCCCGCGCAGGGCGCTGAAATAGGGCCGGGGGTCGGGCTGGGTGTAGATGTGGTCGAAGGAGATTTTTCCGGTGGGGTCGAAACGCACGAGCGGTTCCTCTCCTAGTCGAGCAGCTGATCGCCGCGCACGGCGTGCCCTGCCGCGGCCAGGTGCTCGGGGAGCACCCGGCCGAACAGCTGTCTCGTACGCTCTACGCTGCCCATGACCCCGGGGCGCTCGCTGTAGGCGAAAATGGCCGAATGGCGGGCGGTCTCGCCGCCGACTGTGCTCACCCGGTGCAGCGAATAGCGGCCCTTGAACAACTGGAGGTCGCCCGGGTGCAGTGCGAGGCTCCGGACCAGCCGCTCGCCCTGACCTGCGAGAACGGCCCGGACGTCGGCGAAGTTCTCCGCCTTGGCCGACCGGATGTTCGGGCAGTATTCGAAGACGCCGCCCGATTCGGATTCCTGGGTGAGCATACTCACCGTGTACTCGTTGGTGTCGAAATGCCACGGGTGCGACATTCCGGGGGAGACGACGTTGAGGACCAGGCCTGCCAGCGGGTCGGCGAGCTCGTGCAGGCGGGGCAGCTCGAAGCAGTCGGCGACGAACCGCTGGAAAAGCCCGCTCGTGTAGAGCCGGTGGATGAGGAAGTCAGCGGGAATGCGGTCCCTCGGCACGAACGCGTTGCCGCGCTCCATCGTGGTGCGGCCCGGGTGGTCCTCGGGCAGCGGGGTGTCGACCGCGATGTTGTAGGCGTTGACGATTTCCACGTCGTAATGCGCGAAAGGGGCGACCTGGGCGCCTTCCGTGCGCAATGCCGCGCGCAAGGCAGGCCTGATGAAATCGGGGAGAACACTGCATCCGTGCTCGCGCAGATCCGCTCTGGCACGGGAAACGACGTCTTGCCACGCCGCGCTTCTCGGATCCGATAGGGGATAGCGGTTGGTGTCGACCACGGTCTCAATCACGGTGTCAATACCCGCGTCCACTATCTGGGCGTCCGAAGCGCTCATCAGTTCCTCTCCGCTCACATGAAGCCGGTCACTCTAATGGTGTAGCACATTCACCCTGTGTGGCGATTCGTGATCGTAGCCATATTGTGTGATCGGCATGTTTTGTGATGCGGGTGAATCAGGGCGGGCAGACGGTTCCGTCCCTGGGGACCTTGCCGTCGGTGAGGAACGCCAGCGCCGCCGCGCTCGCGCACGGCGACGCGCCCAGCGCCCCGTGGCCCGCGCCCTGCCAGGTGACCAGCGCCGCGGTGGCCAACTGCTGCGCGGCGTGCTCGGTGCCCGAGAGCGGGGTCACCGGGTCGGTCGCGGTGCCGAGCACGACGATCGGCGGCGCGGTGGGCGCGCTCGGCCGCGGCAGCGGATTCGACGGCACCGGCCACGGGCTGCACACCGCGAGCCACTCCGCGACGAGCGCGCCGAAGACCGGGAAGCGGGTGTTCCAGTCTTTCGCCGCGCCGGTGAGCTGTTGGGTGGACAGCCGTGACCTGGTGTCGTTGCACTTGGTCACCAGGGTCGCGTCGAACATCGCCGGGAGGTCGTCGGACTCGACCACGATCGGGGCGACCAGCGCGGCGAGGCCGTCGGGCACTCCGCCGCGCGCGTCGGCCAGCGCCTTGGACAGCTCCGGCCACAGCCTGCGGTCCGACAGGCCGGTGAGGACCGCGCGCAGGACGACGCCCGCGTTGAGCTCCACGTCCTGGTCCGGGCCGCGCTCCGGGCTCCCGGCCACCATCGGCTCGGTCGCCGCGCGGGCCAGGACCTCGGTCAGCGCCTGGCGGGCGCCCGAACCCAGCTCGCAGGCGCGCTTGGCGCAGTCCTCCGCGAACGCGCCGAAGGTGGCGTCGGCGCCAGCGGCCACCGCCTCCAGGGTGACGACGGCGTCCTCGTTCGGGTCGGGCAGCCCGTCGAGGACCATCCGGCCCACCCGGTCGGGGTGCCGTTCCGCGTAGACCGACAGCACCCGGGAGCCCTCGCCGTGGCCGATGGCGTGCAGCCGGTCGGAGCCCAGCGCGACCCGGACCGACTCGGCGTCGGCCGCGGTGCGCCAGGTGTCGAGCGCGGGCAGGCGCGACTCCAGGACGATCGAGCACTGCTGGCCCGCCGTGCGCGCCTGGTCGACCAGGCCTTCCACGTCGAGTTCGCGCGGGTCGGCGTCGACCATCGCGGCCCGCACCTCGTCGGGCACGCACCGCACCGCGTCGGAGTTGCCGGTGCCCCGGCGGTCGAGGCCGACGAGGGAGAAGCGGGTCAGGAACTCCCGCGGCAGGCTCGCGGCGAGCCGGGCCGCGTAGAGGCTGCCGGGGAGGCCGTCGATGTCGTTGACCACCAGGATCGGCACCGGCCCGGTGCCCGCGCGCAGGACCTGCATCCGCATCGTGCCCTGGCCCGGCGCGTACGGGCTGTCCAGGACACCGTTGACCCGGCCGCAGTCGATCTTGAGCCAGTCCGGCGGGGCGAGCCGGTCGAGCCGGTCGCGGACCTCAGGGCCGCAGGCGGTCCAGCGGATCGGGGAGCGGCCCGGCTCGCCCAGCGGCGGCACCGGGGCCGGGCCCTCGGTCGCGGACGGCGGGGCGACCTGCCCGCCCTCGCCCTTGACCACGATGCCCGGCCGCGGCGAGGGGCCCGCGGTGCACGCGGCGAGCAGTGCGACCGGCAGCAGCCAGGCCCCGCGTCGCACCCTCACGCCGTGTCGTCCCTCTCCGGAAGTCTGTTGGTCAGCCCTCAGACTGCCGGCAGGCAGGTGAGAACTCGGTGAACGCCCATGGCCAGACATGGGACGATTCCCGGGGCGGAAGGAGAGGCAGTGGTCGTCGCACAGGTGGACAGGGCGGGGCCGTCCTGGTTGGGCTCGGCGTGGAGCGCGGTGACGGCGGGCGCGCCGAGGATGATCGGCGCTGTCCCGCCCACCATCCAGGTGCTGGTCGGCATCGTCAGCGTGCAGGTCGGCGCGGCGCTGGCGAAGCAGCTCTTCTCGACCGCGGGCTCGGCCGGGGTGGTCGCCCTGCGGCTGGTGTTCGCCGCCGCGGTCCTGACCCTGATCTGGCGCCCGTCCCTGCGCGTCGACCGGCGCGCGCTGCCGGTGATCCTCGGCTACGGCGTGGTCCTCGCGGCCATGAACACCTGCTTCTACCTGGCGATCGACCGCATCCCACTGGGCATCGCGGTCACCGTCGAGTTCCTGGGCCCGCTGGCGGTGGCCCTGCTCGGCTCCCGGCGCTGGCTCGACGGCCTGTGGGCGCTGCTCGCCGCGGCCGGTGTCGTGCTGCTGGCGCGCGGCGGCGGCGACGTGTCGATCACGGGCCTGCTGTTCGCCCTCGGCGCGGGCGTGTGCTGGGCGGCCTACATCCTGCTCAGCGCCGCCCTGGGCAGCCGCACCGCGGACGGCTCCGGCCTCGCGCTCGCCATGGTCGTGGCGGGCGCGGCGGTGCTGCCATTCGGCGTCGCTGACGCCGGTGGGGCGCTGCTGTCGCCGACGGTGCTGGTCGTGGGCTTGGGCGTGGCGCTGATGTCGTCGGTCATCCCGTACTCGCTGGAACTGGAAGCGCTCCGGCACATCCCGCCGCGTGTGTTCGGGGTCTTGATGAGCCTCGAACCTGCGGTGGCGGCTCTTGCGGGCCTGCTCGTTCTGCACGAGGCTCTGCGCCCGGCCCAGTGGGTCGCGGTTTGCTGCGTGGTCGCCGCCTCCGCTGGCGCCACCCGCTACGCGCGGCCGGATGTCTGACGGGGTTGGCTCTCGTGGGCTTGCTCGATGGGGTGGAGTGCCTGGCAGCGTCAGGTGCGGTTGGCAGAAGGACAGGTCGGGCATGGGCGGCCTGGCAGGTGGGTGAGTGTGCTGCTCTGCTCCTATCTCGCGCCTGGCAGGGGCAGGCCACCTGTCCCTGCGGAGTTGGCGACGAGGTTCAACGCGCCTTGACTTCGCCGCGCAGGACGGCGTCTAGGTCGTAGCGGGCGGGTTCGTCCAGTTGCTCGTAGGTGCAGGAGGATGGGTCGCGGTCGGGGCGCCAGCGGTGAAACTGGGCGGTGTGGCGGAAGCGGCTGGGGTAGGCGCCTTCGGTGTGTTCGTAGGCGACCTCGACGACGCGTTCCCGGCGTAGTGGCACCCACGGTTGCTCGGTGGTGCGCCAGCGGCTGACCGCGCCGGGCATCCGGGTTCCCTCGCTCTCGCTCCCGCTTGTCCACGGGTGACCATCCGCGCCGCCGGGGATCAGGTCGGCGAGTTCGGTCGCCAACTCGCGGCGTCGGGCGACGGTGAAGGAGCCGACGACGCCCACGTGGTTCAGCGCGCCCGAGTTGTCGTAGAGGCCCAGCATCAGGGAGCCGACCGCCTCGCCTGGTACCGAGTCCTTGTGCCAGCGCAGTCCGGCGACCACGCAGTCGGCCGTGCGGGAGTGCTTGAACTTGAGCATGGTCCGCTTGTTCGGCGTGTACGGGCCGGTCGCTGGCTTGCCGATCACGCCGTCCAGGCCCGCGCCCTCGAAGATCGTGAACCACTGTCGGGCCAGGTCCGTGTCGGTGGTCGCGGGGGTCAGGTGCACGGTGCCCGCCAACGGGGCGCCGACCTGGGGGAGCACGGTGTCGGCGAACACGTCCTCCAGCTTCCGCCGCCGGTCGACGCCCGGGGTCGCCATGAGGTCGTCGTCGCCGAGGGCGAGCAGGTCGAAGGCGACGAACCGGGCCGGGGTCTGCTCGGCGAGCAGCCGCACCCGGCTCGCGGCCGGGTGGATGCGCTCGGACAGCGCGTTGAAGTCGAGCCTGCCGCCCACGGCGACGATCAGCTCGCCGTCCATGACCACCCGGTCGGGGAGCGCCTCGCGCAGCGCGGCCTTGGCCTCGGGGAAGTACCGGTTGAGTGGTTTGCCCGAGCGGGACTGAAGCGTCACCTCGGCTCCGTCGCGGAACACCAGGCAGCGGAAGCCGTCCCATTTGGGCTCGAACACCAGGCCCTCGCCGTCGGGAATGGACTTCGCGGGCTTGGCCAGCATCGGTTGGACGGGCGGGGTCAGCGGAAGGGCCACCAGCACATACTGCCCGCCAGTGACGGTTCAGCGCACCCGCTGCTTCTCCTGCGCGCCCAGCTCGATCCGGACCGCCGTCGGCATCGTCTCGACGCCAAGGGACTCCCGGGCCCGGCGCAGCACCGCGGTGTCGACCTCCTGCCAGACGTCCTTGACCCGCGCGCCGTAGCGCAGCCACAGGCTCAGCCGCAGCGCGGGCGTCGCCGCGTCGCCCACCACGGTCGCCTTGGCCCGGCTCACGCCTGCCACCCGCTCGGCGTCCGCGGCGATGGCCTCGGCGATCGCGCCGCTGGTCACCAGCAGCCGCTTGCCAGCGGTCCGGTCGAGCGCGAGGTCGGGGTGCCGTTCCCGGCGCAGCGTGCGCACGGCCAGCAGGACGCCCGCCACCAGCGCCAGCAGGCCCAGGACCACCGCGGCGATCCGGGCCGGAAGCTCCCAGGCGCGCAGCGTGTCCACCGCGATCGGGTCGAGCACCGGGCGGGCCGCGCGGAACGTGCCCAGCCAGCCCGCGCCGACCACCAGCGCCGCGGCGCCCAGCAGCAGCGCGGCGAGGCCGACCAGGACGGTGAACACCCGCTCGACGCGGTAGGACCGGGCGAGGGCGGCGCGCGACGGGGGCTTCATGAGCGGTCCTTGGGGGAGTCCACGACCACGCTGACCTTGGGCTTTCTGGTCAGCGGCAGGTCGGCGAGGGTGGCGGCGACGACATCGAGCAGCCGTGGGCGCAGGTGCGCCTCGGTTTCGAGCCCGCTGACCGCCCGCACCCGCACCCGTTTCGGGGTGGCGGTGACCGACGCGGCGGCCACGTTCTCCTCCGCCCGCACCCGCGCCCCGACGATCCGGGCCAGCGACCGCGGCGAGGTGCGCACGGTGATCCCCGGCCCGGGGTCGAGCAGCGCGACGTCCTTGCGGCGCGCGGTCGCGGCGAACAGCAGCAGGAGCAGCCCGGCGACGGCCACGGCGGCGGCCACCAGCCGCACCGACCCGCTCTGCCAGGTCAGCTCGGCGAGCCGATCACGCCACTGCGGCCAGGGAACCAGCAACGGGCCCTGCACCGGGCGCGCCCACGTCCAGGCCACCTCGACGGCGAGCAGCGCCCCCACCCCGGCCAGGGCGAGGCCGAGCAGCAGGGTCAGGATCCGAACCAGCACACGCATGGTCACTCCACTCGGTCACTGCACTCGGGGTCACTGCACTTGGGGTCACTGCACTCGGGGGCGGCTCTCCGGCAGCAGCGCGGAGACGACGACGTCGACGCCGCGGACCCGGTAGGAGGTGATCCGCTCGACCTCCTCGGCGACCCGGGTCCGCAGCCTCGCCACGACGTCGCGAACCGGGGCCGGGTAGCGCAGCGCCAGGTCGAGGCGCAGGTCCACCTGGTCGCCGTCGCCGGTCACGGTCGCGCTCGCGCCCCGGGCGCCGAGGTCGACGCCCGCGAGCGACCGGCGCGTCACGACGGTCCCGGCGGCGGAGTCCGCTGCGTGCTCGGCGAGCTTGCGCACGACCGCGGCGTCGATGCGCAGGGTCCCCCGGTCCTCGGGATCGGGAAGCACCCGCGCCGGAGCCTCGGCAGCCTCGGCGGTTTCGGACACGGCGGTTTCGGACACGGCGGTGTCGGTCACCGGTCCTTGCCCCGGCCGCCGCTGAACACGTCGGAGAGGTCGAGCTCACCGTCGATCACCCGGCCGACGACCAGGCCGACGAAGCCGATGGCGAGGGTGATGACGAAGGCGAGGAAACCCTGGGTGGCGGCCAAACCGAGCACGAGACCGGCGATGATGCCGGTCTGGGTTGCGTTCATCTTGGTGGCTCCTGAAGTGGACGGTCTGAAGTGGTCGCTGGCTGGGGCACTGGAGGCGGGATCACTGGATGCGGCGTTTGCGCTCTTTCCGGTACCGCAGGCGGTCCAGGCGGGCGCGCAGCCCGCGCGGCGGATCACCGCCGACCACCGGCGCGTCGAACCGTGGGTCGGGTCGGCGCTCCCGCGATCTGGCCTGCCGGTTGCGCAACTCGGCCAGTCCGGCGACGAAGGCGGCGGGGTCCCCGCCGCGGTCGGGGTGCGCCCGCCGGACGAAATCCCGGAACTCGGCCCGCTCCTCCGGCGAGGTCATGGCGGCTCCCGGGGCGGCGCCCGCACGGGCACCGGCTCCGTGGGCGGTGACTCCACCGGCAGGGGCTCCACGTCGTTGACGTGGACGTCCACCGGGACCGGCCCCGCCACGGCGCGGACGCGCTCGCGGAGCTGGTCGCCCACCTCCGGGATGGCCGCGCCGAGCGCGAGCACCACGCTGACCGTCACCGTGTCGCCCGGGCCGCCGAGCTGGACCCCGACTACCCGCCGCCCAGGCAGGTGCGTGGCGACCGTGCCGAAGGCGCCGCCGTCGAGGCGGACCACGGCCGGGTGGCCGAGCACCGCCGCGCCGACGGCATCGGCCGTGGCGGACAGGCGGTCGGGCGGGTGGTCGGTCGGGCGGGCGGGCGGCGCCACGGTCACTCCACCCGCGAGGTGGGGGGCGTCTCGGTGTCTTCGCTTTCGTCGGGCAGGTGGATGTCGTTGACCGCGATGTTGACCTCGATGACCTCCAGGCCGGTCATCCGCTCGACCGCGGTGATCACGTTCCGGCGGACGGCGCGGGCGAGTTCCACGATCCCGGCGCCGTACTCGACCACCACGTCGAGGTCGACCGCGGCCTGCTTCTCGCCGACCTCGACCGACACCCCGGAGGTGGACACGGTGCCCGCGCCCGGGATGCGCTCGCGGATCGCGCCGAACGCCCGGGACACGCCGCCGCCCATGGCGTACACGCCGGAGACCTCGCGGGCGGCCATGCCCGCGATCTTCTGCACCACGTTCGAGGCGATGGTGGTCTTGCCCTGCGACTGCTCGTCGGCCAGCCGGGCCGGGGTCGCGCCGCTGCGGGGCGCGGGGGCGGTGCTCGCCTTGTCGGGGGTGGTCGAGCCGGTGGGTGCCATCGCTGGCACCTCCTTCCAGAGCTGCTGAAGTACGGAGGCTGTGTCAGCCAGATGCCCAATTACGCGGAAAACTCTTCAAAAACCACCCGATCGGGTGGTAATTCGATCGGGTTGATCACGAGGCGCGCCGGTAGCGCAGCATGAGGAATCCGTCCTCGGTGAGGACTGAGGCCAGGGTAAGCGCGCGCGGGATTGTCGGCGTCCCGGCGGGATCGACCGCGGGGAGCCCGGCGGCGCCGCCGGTGGGCAGGCCCGCTGGGGCGATCCGGTCCGGGCCCGCGCCCGCCAGCAGCGGCGCGACGGTCAGGCAGAGCTGGTCGACGGCGTCCGCGGCGATCATGCTGCCGAACAGCGTCGGGCCGCCCTCGCAGCACACCCGCAGCAGTTTCCGCTCGGCCAGCGCGGCCAGCGCCAGGTGCGGGTCGACCTCGCCGTCACCGGCGACGACCACGTCCGCGCCCGCGTCGGACAGGGCAGCCAGGCGGGCGGTGGGGGCCGCCGCCGTGGTCAACACGATCGGGGGAACCAGGGTGTCGGTCAGCAGCAGCGAGTCCGGCTCCAGCGAGCCCCGCGCGGTGACCACGGCGATCGGCGGCACCGGGCTCAGCCCGAGCCGGGAGCGCCGCTCCGCGCGGACCTCGGTGGGCTTGACGCCGCGATACTTCTCCGCGGTCGCGGTGCGCCTGCCGACCAGCACCACGTCGGCGAGATCGCGGCCGAGGGCGAAGATCCGCTTGTCGGCCGGGCTGGACAAGCCTGCCGAGCGGCCGTCCACCGCGGCCGCGCCGTCGGCGCTGCTGACGAAGTTGACCTGCACCCACGGCCGGTCAAGATCGGCCGGATAGCCGTAGAGGAGTTCCAGTTCGGTGTCGTCCACCACACCGGGTTGAGTCTGACCTGGGGAAAGGGGGGAAAGGGGCCACAGCCTGTGCACGGTCCCATCCCAGCACGCCGTTACGCTCCCGGCATGTCCGCAGCCCGACTGGTCGACCGCGACCCGGTGATCGGCGCCGAGGAACTCGTCGCCGCGATGGCCCCGCCGCCCCGGTTCGGCGACGTCCGGTTCGGCACCTACGTGCCCAACCCGGACGAGCCCAGCCAGGCCGCCGCGGTCGCGGCGTGCTCCCGGTTCGCCGAGCGGGTGGCGACCGGCGGGGAGAAGTCGCTCTTCAAGCGGGTCTTCGGCGGCAAGCGGGCAGGGGGCGAGGACAAGCCGGGGCTCTACCTCGACGGCGGGTTCGGTGTCGGCAAGACGCACCTGCTCGCCTCGATATGGCACGCGGTGCCCGGGCCCGCCGCCTACGGCACGTTCGTGGAGCTGACGAACCTGGTCGGCGCTCTCGGGTTCCGCGAGGCCGTCACGCGGCTCAGCGGCCACCGGCTGCTGGCCATCGACGAGTTCGAGCTGGACGACCCGGGCGACACGATGCTGGTCACCCGGCTGCTCTCGGAGCTGACCGACGCGGGCGTGCACGTCGCCGCGACCTCGAACACCCTGCCGGACAAGCTCGGCGAGGGCCGGTTCGCCGCGGACGACTTCCTACGCGAGATCCAGGCGCTGTCCGCGCGGTTCTCCGTGGTGCGGGTAGACGGGCCGGACTACCGCCACCGCGGCCTGCCCGACGCCCCGGCGCCCCTGGCCGACGCCGAGATCGCGGGCAGCGCGGCGGCCATCCCCGGGTCGACCGTCGACGACTTCGACCCGCTGTGCCGCCACCTGGCCACCCTGCATCCCTCGCGATACGGCAGGCTGGTCGACGGCGTGACGGCAGTGCACCTGCGCGGCGTGCACGCCCTCTCCGGCCAGGACGTCGCCCTGCGCGTGGTCGCCTTCGCCGACCGCCTCTACGACCGCGCGATCCCCGTCGTGGTGTCCGGCGAGCCCGTTTCCGCGCTGTTCACCGACGAGATGCTGCGCGGCGGCTACCGCAAGAAGTACCTCCGCGCGGTCAGCAGGCTCGTCGCCCTCTCCCGCGACGCCGCGCCGTTGCGGACGCCCGGGGTGGGGTGAAGGGTCACGGACGGCGGCGGCTCGGCGCGTCGCCCGGCCGCTGGGAGCGGTGCTCATCGATCAGCGCCCAGACCGAGACGCCCGCGCCCGCGGACGCCTCACGCGACTCCGGCTGGCTCCGCTGCCGGGTTCGGGGCTTGGGGTCCCCGATGTCCGGTTTGTCGCGCAGTTCCTTGCGTATCTGGTCGTAGATGGGTGTGTCGGTCACCGCCATCCTTTCCGTTCGCGAGGGCTCTGCCAGGTCTCGCACGGTACGCCTGCGGTTCAGTAGTGCCACACGGTGGTCTAGTCGCTACTTCAGGTGAACCAGCCGGGTGAACTGGCTACTCTACGGCGTTTACCGGTGTCTTGGCCACTGACCGCGCGTCGCCCACAGGCTGCCTGCGTCGGGCGAACCAGTCAATGAGCGCGGCCACCGCGAGCACCGCGCCTACCGCCCAGAAGACAGCGCCGATCGTGTCGGTCAGGTAGTGGTATCTCAGCCGGATGATCGCGCTTACCGCAATGGCGGTTAGCGCGAGGGCGGTTGCCGCTGCCACGGCTGTGTGGGCGCGGCGTTTGCCTGGTGGGGCGTGGGCGGCGATCGCCAGGGTGAGCACGGCCAGGACCGAGACGAGGGTGGCGGTGTGGCCGCTGGGGAAGGCCAGTTTGCCGTCGTGGGTGCGGTCGATCAGGGGCTTGAGGGCCCAGGTGTTGAGGGCGACGGTCACCACCGGGCCGAGCGCGGCCAGCAGGGCGATCCTCGGCCTCTTGGCGCGCAGCGCCACGGCCGCGATGGCGGCCAGCACGCACAGCACCGGGACTGGGCGCGACGCCAGCGTCAGCGGGTCCGCGACCCCGGGCAGGGCGGTGAAGACCGCGTCTACGGCGGCGAACCCGGCCTCGTCCACTGGGCCTGCTGTGGTGTCTCCCGCGACCGCCGCGCCCATCGCCGCGAGTATGGCGAAGCACACCACGGCGGTGACAGCCGCTGGTCGGGTCAGGTGGATGGGAATCAGGCGGCGTTCGGGCGGCACCTGTCCAACTTAGGCGGTGGCTGGTTCTCGCGGGCTTCTGCGGGGGCTGGGTCTCGTGGGGTTGCTCGATGGGGTGGAGTGGTTTCTTCGGGGCCCCTACGAAGGAAGATCCCGTCGTGGGAAAGACGGGTGGGGAGCCTTCGGCCCCACGACCACCGCAAGTTTAGGGATCTTCCTTCACCCCCAAAGAAACCACTCCACCCCATCGAGCACTTGGCGGGCGCAGGTTCTGCCTGGCAGATGCTCGGGTTTGCTGCACCGCACCCGTCGAGCACTGGGCGGGCGCTGGTTCTGCCTGGCAGGTGCTGGGGTTTGCTGCTTGAGCCCATCGAGCGCCTGGCAGGGTCGGGGAACGATCTTTGCCTGTGGATAACTCGCGGTGGTGGGTGCTAGGTGGCGAGGATCGTGGCGATCGCGGCTACTCCGCGGTCGATTTCTTCCTCGGTGATCACCAGGGGTGGGGCTACGCGGAGGGTGTTGTCGTGAGTTTCCTTGCACAGGACGCCTTGGGACATGAGGGCCTCGGAGGCTGCTCGGCCGGTGAGGGTTCCTGGGGTGATTTCCACGCCTGCCCAGAGGCCGCGGCCGCGGATTTCGGTGGCGCCGTGGCCTACTAGTTCGGCCAGTCTCCTGTGTAGGTGGGCGCCTAGGGTGGTGGCGCGTTCTTGGAACTCGCCGGTGGACAGTAGGCGGATCACGGCTCGGCCGACCGCGCAGGCCAGGGGGTTGCCGCCGAAGGTGGAGCCGTGTTCGCCTGGTTTGAGGACGCCTAGGACGTCCGCGCGGCCTACTACCGCTGAGACTGGGAGGATGCCGCCGCCCAGGGCTTTGCCGAGGGTGTAGAGGTCGGCGCGGACGCCCTCGTGGTCCAGGGCGAACAGGGTGCCGGTGCGGGCCAGGCCGGATTGGATCTCGTCGGCGATGAGCAGGACGTTGTGGTCGTCGCAGAGGCGGCGGACTTCGCGCAGGTAGCCGGGGGGTGGGGTCAGGACGCCTGCCTCGCCCTGGATGGGCTCGACCAGCACCGCGGCGGTTCGGTCGGTGATGGCGGTGGCCAGGGCCTCGGCGTCGCCGTAGTCGACCACGGTGAAGCCGGGGGTGTAGGGGCCGAAGTCGCGGCGGGCGACCGGGTCGGTGGAGAAGGACACGATCGTGGTGGTGCGGCCGTGGAAGTTGTCACCGGCGACGATGATCTCCGCGGTGTTCTCCGGGACGCCCTTGACCTGGTAGGCCCACTTTCGGGCGACCTTGATCGCGGACTCGACCGCCTCGGCGCCGGAGTTCATGGGCAGCACCAGGTCGGCGCCGGTCAGCTCGGCCAGTTCTCGGCAGAACAGGCCCAGCTGGTCGTGGTGGAAGGCGCGGCTGGTCAGGGTCACCTTGTGCAGCTGCTCGACGGCGGCGGCGACCAGTGCCGGGTGGCGGTGGCCGAAGTTGAGCGCGGAGTACCCGGCGAGGAAGTCCAGGTAGCGGCGGCCGTGCACGTCGGTCACCCACGCGCCGTCCGCCTCGCTGATCACTACCGGGAGCGGGTGGTAGTTGTGGGTGCTCCACCGGTTGTCCAGGGCGATGTAATCGGCGGCTGAGTAGTCGGCGGCCGAGTGGGGGACGGCGGCGGGTGGGACGGTCGCGGTCATGGCCTCAGGCTAAGGGGTCGTTCGCGTCCGATTCATCCGGAGAGCGTTGCTTCCAGCGCCGGTTCGTTGCGCTGATGGCCTGTTGCCCAGCGGTTCGTTGTGAAGGGCGTGATCCGAGCCATGGCCTTACGCTCCGTGAATGGGCAAGAAGAATCCGTCGGTGCGCGACGCCCTGCGGGCCACCCCCGGCCAGGGCGTCCACCTCGACCCGGGGGACTTCCCGGTCGGTCCGACCGCGAAGTCCGACGCCGCCGCCGGTCTCGCCGCGACCGGCAAGCGGCTCGCCGCCTGCCAGGAGGCGCTGTGGGGGGAAGGCGTCTTCGGCGGCGGCTCGCGCAGTGTCCTGCTGGTGTTGCAGGGCATGGACACCTCAGGCAAGGGCGGCACGATCAAGCACGTCTGCGGCCTGGTCAACCCGCAAGGCCTGCGGATCGCCACGTTTCGCAAGCCGACCCGGGCCGAGTCGCGCCACGACTTCCTGTGGCGGGTGCGCAAGCAGGCGCCCGGTCCCGGCTACATCGGCGTGTTCGACCGCTCCCACTACGAGGACGTGCTGATCGCCCGGGTGGACGAGCTGGTTCCCCGGGAGACCTGGGAGGCGCGCTACGACGCGATCAACCGGTTCGAGGC
The DNA here is from genome assembly GCF_900101685.1 of Actinokineospora iranica. Classification (GTDB taxonomy): domain Bacteria; phylum Actinomycetota; class Actinomycetes; order Mycobacteriales; family Pseudonocardiaceae; genus Actinokineospora; species Actinokineospora iranica. The sequence continues at coordinate 118,430 of NZ_FMZZ01000002.1, read as the reverse complement.
TGAGCTGACCGAGCAGGGCACCGCGATCGTGAAGTGCTTCCTGCACATCTCCGCCGAGAAGCAGCGCGAGCGGCTGGTCGCGCGCCTGGAGAACCCGGCGAAGCAATGGAAGTACCACCCGGAGGACCTGCGGGCGCGGGCCAAGTGGAGCGACTACCAGCGCGCCTACGCCGACGCCCTGGACCGCTGCGCGGCCGTGCCCTGGCACGTGGTGCCAGCCGACCACAAGTGGTACCGCAACTGGGTTGTCGCCCAACTGCTCCTGGAGACCCTGACCGACCTCGACCCCCGGCGGCCCGAGCCGGACTACGACGTCGCGGCCGAGCTGTGCCGGATCACCACCGCCGATCCGCTGGGCTAGTCGTTTCCTCGGGCTGATCAGCGGAAGCGCGGGATGACCTCGTCCCCGTACGCGGCGAGGGTCTTCTCGCGCTGGTCGTGCATGAGGTAGAGGGCGAACTGGTCGACGCCGAGGTCCGCGAGTTCGGTGAGCCGGTCGATGTGCGCGGCGGCGGGGCCGAGCAGGCAGAAGCGGTCGATGATGTCGTCGGGCACGAAGTCCGTCGACGGGTTGCCCGCCTTCCCGTGGTGGGCGTAGTCGTAGTCGGCGCGGCCCTTGATGTAGTCGGTCAGCTCGCGCGGCACCGGGCCGGACTCGCCGTAGCGGGCGACGAGGTCGGCGACGTGGTTGCCGACCATGCCGCCGAACCAGCGGAGCCGGTCGCGCTGGTGGGCCAAGTCGTCGCCGACGTAGGCGGGCGCGGCCACGCACACGGTGATCCCGCCCGGGTCGCGGCCCGCGGCGCTCGCGGCGGCGCGCACCGCGTCGATCGTCCACTTCGCGATGGCCGGGTCGGCGGTCTGCAAGATGAACCCGTCGGCGTGCTCGCCGACCATCCGCAGCGCTTTCGGGCCGTAGGCGGCCATCCACACCTCCAGCCGCCCGTCGCGCACCCACGGGATGCGCACGGGCGCGCCGTGGTGCTCGACCTCGCGGCCCTCGGCGAGTTCGCGAATCACGTGCATGGCCTCGCGCACCAGCGCCAGGGTCGCCGGTCGCTGGCCGATGACCCGGCGCGCGGAGTCGCCGCGGCCGATGCCGCACACGGTGCGGTTGCCGAACATGTCGTTGAGGGTGGCGAACAGCGACGCGGTGACCGACCAGTCCCGGGTGCTCGGGTTGGTCACCATCGGCCCGACGACCAGCGACCGGGTGTTCGCCAGGATCTGCGAGTAGATGACGAACGGCTCCTGCCAGAGCACCACCGAGTCGAACGTCCAGCCGTAGCCGAACCCGCGTTCCTCGGCGTCCGCCATCAGCCGCACGACCTCGCTCGCGGGCGGGTCGGTCTGCAACACCACCCCGAAGTCCATGTGCACTCCTCAGATCAGGTAACTGGACAGGTCGCGCTTGAGGAACTTCCCGTGGCCCTCGCGGCCGTGGAAGGCGCCGTCGGCGATCACGACGGTCCCGCGGGAGAGCACGGTGTCGACCTTGCCGGTGATTTCCATTCCCTCGTAAGCGGAATAGTCGACGTTCATGTGGTGGGTCAGCGCGGAGATCGTCTGCTTGGCGGCCGGGTCGTAGACCACGATGTCGGCGTCGGCGCCCGCCGTGACGGCGCCCTTGCGACCGTGCAGGCCGAACATCCGCGCGGGCGTGGTCGAGCTGATCTCCACCCAGCGTTCCAGGCTGATCTCGCCCGCGACGACGCCCTGGTGCAGCAGGTCCATCCGGTGCTCCACGCCGGGCATCCCGTTGGGGATCTTGCTGAAATCGTCGCGGCCCAGCTCTTTCTGGTCCTTGAAGCAGAACGGGCAGTGGTCGGTGGACACCACCGACAGGTCGTTGGTGCGCAGGCCGCGCCACAGGTCGGCCTGGTGGTCCTTTGAGCGCAACGGGGGCGACGCGACGTACTTGGCGCCCTCGAACCCCGGCTTGGCCATGTCCTCAATGGACAGATAGAGGTATTGCGGGCAGGTCTCGGCGAACACGTTCTGCCCGGTGTTCCGCGCTTCCGCGACCGCGGCCAGCGCGTGCCGGGCGGACAGGTGCACGATGTAGAGCGGCGCGCCGGTGACCTTGGCCAGCGCGATGGCGCGCGCGGTCGCCTCGCCCTCCAGTTCGGGCGGGCGGGTCAGACCGTGGTGCACGGGATCGGTGCGGCCCGCCGCGAGCGCCTGCGCGACAAGCTGGTCGATCGCGATGCCGTTCTCGGCGTGCATCATGATCATCGAGCCGGTCTCGGCGGCCCGCTGCATGGCGCGCAGGATTTCCCCGTCGGTGGAGTAGAAGACGCCGGGGTAGGCCATGAACATCTTGAAGCTGTTGACCCCCGCGTCGATGCACGGCCGCATCTCCTTGAGGGAGTTGTCGTCCACCTCGGAAATGATCATGTGGAAGCCGTAGTCGACCGCGCAGCGGCCGTCCGCCTTCTCGTGCCACTTGTCCAAAGTGGTCAGCAGCGAGGTTCCCTTGGCCTGGACGGCGAAGTCGATGATCGTCGTCGTGCCGCCCCACGCCGCCGCCGTGGTGCCGGTGGCGAACGTGTCGCTGGACGATGTGCCGCCGAAGGGCATCTCCATGTGCGTGTGCGCGTCGATGCCGCCCGGGATCACGTACTTTCCCGACGCGTCGATGACTTTCTCGGCCTCGGTGAACAGTCCCGGCGCGGTGACCGCGGCGATGGTCTCGCCGTCGACCAGCACGTCGGCGACCGCGCGGCCGGTGGCGTTGACGACGGTCCCGTCGCGGATGAGCGTGCGCATGTCACGGCCTCGTCAGGGATTCGTAGGTGTCGGGCCTGCGGTCGCGGTAGAACGCCCACAGGTCGCGCACCTCGGCGAGCAGGCCCATGTCCAGGTCGCGCACGACGACCTCCTCATCGGTGTCCGACGCCGCGTCGCCGACGAGCTGGCCGCGCGGGTCGGCGAAGTAGGACTGTCCGTAGAAGTCGTTGTCGCCCAGCGGTTCCACGCCGACCCGGTTGATCGTGCCGACGAAGTACTCGTTGGCCACCGCCGCCGCGGGCTGCTCCAGCCGCCACAGGTACTCCGACAGGCCGCGGCTGGTCGCCGACGGGTTGAACACGATCCGCGCGCCCGCCAGGCCCAGCGCCCGCCAGCCTTCCGGGAAGTGCCGCTCGTAGCAGATGTAGACCCCGATGCGGCCCACGGCGGTGTCGAACACCGGATAGCCCAGGTTCCCCGGGCGGAAGTAGAACTTCTCCCAGAACCCCTTCACCTGGGGGATGTGGTTCTTGCGGTGCTTGCCCAGGTAGGTGCCGTCCGCGTCGATCACGGCGGCGGTGTTGAAGTAGACGCCGGGCTGCTCCTGCTCGTACATCGGCACGATGAGCACCACGCCGTGCCGCTCGGCCACCTCGCACATCAGCCGCGTCGTCGGCCCGTCCGGGATGCCCTCGGTGTAGGCGTAGTAGTCGGCGTCCTGCACCTGGCAGAAGTACGGGCCGTAGAACAGCTCTTGCAGACAGACGACCTGCGCGCCCTGGGACGCGGCCGTGGCGATCGCGTCGACCGCGTTGGCGGTCATGGACTCCTTGTCGCCGGTCCAGCGCTGCTGCACCAGTCCGGCGCGGATGATCTCAGACACGTGCCTCTCCTCCTTGTGCACGGGGACCCCCGCGGGGACAGCATCGGTCGGGACAGCTTCGGTCGGGACGGCGTCGGTCGGGACAGCACCGCGCGACCTCCGTGGCCGCCAAGGCGCGGTGATTCCGGCAGGCGTCGAACCAGTACCGGCCGCCCGCGCGGTAGGGGTGGGCGATGTCGCGGTCGGTGCGCACCACCAACCAGTACCCCGCCACGAGCACGCCCGCCACCGCGGCGGGCGGCGTCGGGTTCCCCATGGCGTCCCCGTAGCGCACCCGGCCGTCTGGCTGGGCGGTCTGACTGGTCCGCTGGGCCGGTTGCGCCATCGCCTGCTCCGCTGCTCGTGGATCAGAGTTTCATTCCGGCATCCTTGGGGCAGCCGAACTCACCCGGCAGTGTCACTGTGTTCAGTCTTGCCCCGCACGCCGCACACAGTGCCCGTTGCGGCGGGCGTGCGGGCTGTGGTTCGCCGCCCGCGTCAGGCGGGCAGGGCGGCGGGTGAGTCGTGACCAGGCGGGATGTCCGTTCGGCGAGAAAAGCGGGAATTCGACTTTCTGGATTCCCGTGCGGCTGCCCGCTCATTCCGCCAAACGCGTGAACTATGTCGAAAGCTCACCGGTCGGCAGGAGAGGCGGAGGTCGGTCTGCTCGGTGAGTTCGTGAAGGCGGGCACCGGCATGTTCAGCTGCGAAGGGATCAAAGAGATCGCGTCGCAAGGTTTGCAGGCGTTCGTCAGTATCACTGTGCAGCTGGAAGAGATTTCTCTTGAAGGCAGTGAAGCGGCCAAGGTGGTCGATGCCTACAGCAAAGGAAGAAATCGGCTTCGAGAGTGGTTCCAAGACGGCCTGGACCAGCTCCGGACGTGGATTGAGAAGCAGGAGCGGATGTTTGACGGCGACGATGTTCCACTGTTGGCTCCGTTGCCCGCGCTGATCGCGATAGTCGTTGTGAAGGCCGGGTGCTCGGCGGACCAGGTTCCGCCATCACCGACGCCTACCAGCACCGTGGAGACTCCGCGGCCGACCAGCGCGCCGGTAGTGACCCGTGCGCTGGCGCCGCCGGTCGCGGACCAGTGTGCCGTTGTCCCGGTGGAATCGCTGCGTGATCTCGGTGTTTCCTCAGCCGGGGAGCCATTCGGGTTCGCGAAGGACAGCCTGTACCGCGTGTGGCCTGGCAGCCCGGGGTTTGTCCTGCTCAGCGTGCGGTTCGACGCGGTTGGCGACCCGCTCGCGGCGGCGTACGCCGAGAGCATGAAGAAGACTCACCCAGGCGGCGACCAGCGTTGGTGGATGTTGTTCGAGCCGATCACGGTGCGCGGTCAGCCCGCGGTGAAGCGGTCGCCGAGTGCGGACGGCGCGCGGCTCTGCGAGGTCGTTGTCGGGTTGGGGCAGGGAAAAGGGGTTGTGGTGCACACCGGCGCCGACCTCGGCGCCGACGATTCCGTCCCGCAGTGCCCGTGCGCCGTCGAGGTCGCCGAGAGCGTCGTGGGTGGTCTCGCCCCCTGATCCCGGCGCCTCAGAGCCCGGCCAGCAGCGACTCGACGTAGTCCTTCGCGGATCTCGGTCGGGTGAGGGGCGCGCCCTGGCCTGCCCACAGGCTCATCAGGCCGGGCTCGCCCGCTTGGCGGATCGGCGCCATCACCGTGCTTTGCACCGGGTACCCGGGCACGGAGTCCTCCTGGTCGGCGAGTTCCCGGGTCATACGGTTGACGATGGTGCGGGCGTGGCGGCCGGTGAACAGGCGGGTCAGGGTGGTGGATCTGGCGGCCGCGCTGTGCAGGGCCGCCTTGTGCGCCGCGGACGCGCCGGATTCCTTGGTGGCCAGGAAGCCGGTGCCGATCTGGACGCCGTCGGCGCCCAAGGCCAACGCCGCCGCGACGCCGCGGGCGTCGGCTATGCCGCCCGCGGCGATCACCGGGATCGGCACCGCGTCGGCGACCTGGGGCACCAGGGAGAAGGTGCCCACCAGTGATTCCCCTACCGGGCGCAGGAATGCGCCGCGGTGGCCGCCCGCGTCGCTGCCGGAGGCGACGACCGCGTGCACGCCCGCCGCGGCGAGGGCGACGGCCTCGTCGACGGTGGTGGCGGTGCCGACGGTGACGATGCCGCGGTCGCGGGCCTCGGTGATCGCGGCTTCGGGCGGGACGCCCATCACGAAGCTGATCACCGGGGGCGCCGCGGCCAGCAGGGCGGCGAGTTGGGCGTCGAAGTCGGGCAGGAACGGGCCTGCGCCGTCGGGGTCGGGTGCGCCGACCTCCGTCAGGTAGGGCCGGACGCGGTCGACGTGCCGGGCGAACTCCGCCGCGTCGGGGACCGTGTCCTCGCCGGGGTGGGGCACCCACAGGTTCACCGCGAACGGCTTCGCCGTGGCCGCCCGCAGATCGGCGACCAGGGCGGTGATCCGCTCCGGGCCGAGGAGGTGCGCGCCGAACGAGCCCAGCCCGCCCGCCTCCGACACCGCCGCGGCCAGCGCCACCGACGACAGCCCGCCGCCGAAGGGACCCTGCGCGATCGGGTGCTCGATGCCGAACAGCGCCCTCATCGCGCGCCCGCCAGCGCGCGCCTGCCGTGCGCCACCTCCAGGGCCGCCGTCGCGACCCGCGCGCCCAGGTGCTCGGCGGTGCGCAGGTCGGCGTCGGCGGGCGCGGCGTCCGGGCCGAGGTCCGATGGGGACTGCGCCATCGCGCCGAGGAACGAGCCGAGCCGGTTGAGGTCGTCGGCCGAGCCGTCGGCGCGGAACAGCCAGCCCGGCGGCAGGCCCAGCGGCACCCAGGTCATGCCGTGCTGGGCGGCGAACAGCGACAGCGAGGTCAGCACGGCGAGTTTGTCGCCGTTGACGCTCGCCGAGTTGGTGAATCCGGCGGCGAGTTTGCCCTGCCAGCCCTGGTCGGTCCAGACCCCGCCGCTGGCCTCGGCGAAGGTCTGGAACGCCGCGGACTGGCTGCCCATGTAGGTGGGGGAGCCGAAGATGATCGCGTCGGCCTCGGCCAACGCGGCCCAGAGCGCGTCGTCGATGACGGTGACGTCGAGCAGGACCGCCCGCGCGCCCGGCACGGCCTCGACGCCCGCCGCGACGGCCGCGGCCTGGCGGGCCGTGTGCCCGAACCCGCTGTGGAAGGCGACCGCGACGGAGACCTCACTGGACATGGACATGGGAATACCCCTCTCGCTCCGGTCGGCGGGCCCGTGACCCGACCGCCGCGATGAACGCTAGACGACCGGTCAACTACCCCGCAAGGCCGAATAGTTGACCGCCCGTATACTGGGCGCGTGGGACGGACGAGCACCGCCCGGGACCGGCTGATCGACGCGGCGGGCACGCTGATGGGCGATCGGGGCTACGCCGCGCTCGGCGTCGCGGAGATCTGCGCGCGCGCCGACGTGCGCAAGGGCAGCTTCTACCACTTCTTCGAGTCCAAGCAGGCGCTCACGGTCGAGGCCGTCGAGGCGCAGTGGCAGCGGCGGCGCGCGACCTGGCTGGACTGCCTCGGCGGCGATCTCCCCGCCGTGCGGCGGATCGAGCGGCTCGTCCGAGCCCAAGTGGACAGTCAGCGGGCCGACAAGCGCGACATCGGCGCGGTGCAGGGCTGCCTGTTCGGCAATCTCGCCTTGGAGCTGAGCAATTCCGACGAGGTGGTGCGCGCCCGGGTCGCCGAGGTGTTCGACGCGCAAATCGCCCTGCTCACCGCCGCCCTGCGGGACGCGGAAGCCGAGGGATCGATTCCGCCCGGCGCGGCCACGCCCGCCACGGCGCGCTCCGTGGTCGCCCAGATCGAGGGCATGGTCCTGTTCGCCAAGCTCGCCAACGACCCCGACGTGCTCGACAACCTCTGGCCGCAGACCGCCCTGCTGCTCAGGATCGACGGCGCGGAGAGCGGTTAGGCGTCGACCCGGGCGCCCGCTTCCCCGTACACGGCCGCCGCCGTCGCGCCGACGAAGTCCGCTGGGAAGCCGGGGGTGAACTCGGCGGTGGCCTCCAGCCGCCGGGCCGCGTCCTCGGGCAGGGCGAGGTCGAGGACACCCAGGCTGTCGGCCAGCTGCTCGTCGGTCCGCGCGCCCAGGATCGGGTGTATCGCGCGGGACCGGGTGCGAATCCACGCCATCGCCACCTGCGCGGGCGTCGCGCCCAGCTCGGCCGCGACCGCCCGCAGCGCGTCGGCGGTGGGGCCCGGCTCGCGCGTCAGGGAGCCGTGGCCGAGCGCGTTCCACGTGGCGACGGTCAGCCCCATGCCCTCGGCCATCGGCAGGATCTCGCGCTCGATGTCGCGCTGGATGAGGTTGTAGGGCACCTGCACGGCCGCGAACGGCGTCCAGTCCCGGCATTCGGCGAGGGTGTTGGCGCGGGCGGTCACCCAGGCGGGCGCGTCGGAGATGCCGACGTGCAGGATCTTCCCGGCCCGCACGGCGTCGTCGAGGGCGCGCATGGTCTCCTCGATCGGCGTGAGCGGGTCCCAGATGTGCGCCCAGTACAGGTCGATGTAGTCCGTGCGCAGCAGCCGGAGGCTGGATTCCAGCGACAGCACCAGGTTCTTGCGGTGGTTGCCCGCCGCGTTCGGGTCGGAGCCGTCCCGGCTCATGGTGTACTTCGTCGCCAGCACGAAGCGGTCGCGGCGGCCCGCGATGATCTCGCCGACGATGGCTTCGCTGTCGCGGTAGGCGTTCGCGGTGTCGATGACATTGCCGCCCGCGTCGGCGTACCGGTCCAGCACGCGGCGGCTCTCGTCCACCGTGGTGAAGCGCATCGCACCGAGGAAAAGCTCGGAAATCCGCAGCCCGGTCCGGCCCAGCAGTCGGTAGCGCATGGTCCCCCTTGGTCGTTGCAGCCGCATCCTATGCCCGTGGCCGCACGTCGACCGCCAGCAGCGCGACGTGCAGGGACAGCACGGATTCGGGGTCGGACAGCGAAATCCGGAGAATCTGCTCGATCCGCGCCAACCGCTGGTAGTACGCCGTCCGCGACATGTGCGCCGCCGCCGCTGCCGCCGACTTGTTGCCGCCGTGCGCGCAGTAGTGGCGCAGGGTGTCGAGCAACCGGCTGCCGTGCGCGGCGTCGCGGGCGATGAGCGCGCCCAGTTCCCGGTCGGCGAACGCGGTCACCCGGTCGTCGTCGGCCAGCAGGTGCAGCAGCCCGCGCAGCCGCACGTCTTCCAGGCGGTGAAAGGGCTTCGCCGAGGTGGACCGGGCCGCCGCCTGCGCCACGTGCGCTGCTTCGACCAGGCTCCGCCGGGCCTGCGACACCGCGCCGACCGTGGTGCCGATGGCGAGCACCACCGGCTGGTGGATCTCCCGGGCAAGCCGGTTGAGGATGCCGGTGACGTCGGCCTGCGGGGTCAGCGACAGCAGCGCGCGGACGCTGGTGTCGTCCACGATGCCGACCAGCGCCGCGACCCGGGCCCGGCGCGCGGCCAGCGCGGTGGCCTCGGCCAGGTCGCGCAGCACCTCCTGGGTGGCCATCGCGGGCGCGACGGCGACCTGCGCCGCAGGCCGCAGCGACACCCCGACCAGCCTGCGGTTCTCCAGCGGCACACCGAGTCCGGTCGCCCGCGCCACCAGGTCGGCGGGCGGGGTCGGCGACGCCAGCAGCTCGGTCAGCAGCGTCCGGTGCGCGTGCCGCTCCAGGCCCTCGCGCTCCCGGGCGGCCAGCCGGTGCACGGCCAGCGCCGACGCGGCCCGCTCGACGACCACCACCTGCCGGTGGTCGGGCGGCGCCGGGCACAGCAGCACCAGCCGCCCCCAGTCGTTGCCGCGCGCCCCGACGACGGTGACCAGCCAGCCCGCGTCGGCGTGGTAGGCGGTCCGCTCGGCCACGGTCACCGCCCGCGAGCGCGCCGCCCAGTCGGTCAGCAGCTCACCCAGCAGCTCGCCGGGGGCTCCCGCGGTGTCGTAGGCGAGCACGTCGTGGCCCAGCGTCTCCAGCACGACCGGCAGCCCGGACGCCCGCGCCACCTCCCGCAGCACCTCGGCGGGCTCGGCCCCGGCCACGGTCAGCGCGGTGAACGTCTCGTGCACCCGCTCGGCCGCGCGCAGCTCGGCCACCTGCGCGTCCACGATCAGCCCCACCACGGCCTCGGTCACCGCGACGAACCGCGTCTCCCGCGCCAAGGTGATCAGCGGCAGCCCCTGCCGCTCGGCCGCGGCGGCCAGCGCGGCGGGCACGGCGTCGCTCCAGTGCCGCACCAGTTCCACGACCAGCCCCGCCGCCCCGACGCCCGCCAGCTCGTCCACGTACCGGGTCAGCGCCTCGGCGTCGTCGGGCAGCGCGATGCCGGTGGTGAGCACGAGTTCGCCGCCGCGCAGCAGCGCGGCGATGTCGGCGACCTCGGCCGCGTGCACCCAGCGCACCCGGTTCGCCAGCCCGGCCGCGCCAGCGACGACCCGCGGGGCGCCCTGCCGGACCACCGGCAGGGCCAGCGCCTCGGAAACCGTCGGATACATCTACACAGTGTAGGAATACATACTGCAAAGTGGCACCTGCTCCACCGATACACCTTGTCCATGGCGTCCGAGTCACCGGCCGGTCACACTCGGCCCATGGCCGACACCCAGCACCCACCGCTGATCGACCGCCACCGGGCCGTGCTGCCCTCCTGGCTCGCCCTCTACTACGCCGACCCGATCGAGATCGTCCGCGCCGAAGCCAGGCGGGTCACCGACGCGACCGGAAAGACTTACCTGGACTTCTTCGCGGGCATCCTCACCAACGCCATCGGCTACGACATCGCCGAGATCAGCGACGCGATCCGCCGCCAGGTCGACAGCGGGGTGCTGCACACCTCGACGCTGTACCTGATCCGCGGGCAGGTCGAGCTGGCCGAGAAGATCGCGAAGCTGTCGGACATCCCCGACGCCAAGGTGTTCTTCACCAACTCCGGCACCGAGGCCAACGAGACCGCGCTGCTGCTGGCCACCCAGTTCCGGCGCAGCAACCAGGTTCTGGCGCTGCGCAACTCCTACCACGGCCGCGCGTTCGGCGCGCTCGGCGTCACCGGGAACCGGGGCTGGTCGGCGAGTTCACTCTCGCCGGTCAAGGTCAGCCACGTGCACGGCGGCTACCGCTACCGCAGCCCGTTCGGCCATCTGTCCGATGTGGACTACATCCGCGCGTGCGCAGACGATCTGCGGGATGTGCTGCGGACCACCACGTCCGGGGACGTGGCGTGCCTGATCGCCGAGCCGATCCAGGGCGTCGGCGGCTTCTGCTTCCCGCCGGACGGCCTTTTCCGCGCGTTCAAAGAGGTGTTGGACGACTACGGCATCCTGCTGGTGTCAGACGAGGTGCAGACGGGCTGGGGGCGCACCGGCGAGCACTTCTGGGGCATGGACGCGCACGGGGTGACCGCCGACATCATGACCTTCGCCAAGGGGCTGGGCAACGGCCTGGCGATCGGCGGCCTGGTCGCGCGCGGGGACGTCATGGACTGCCTGACGGCCAACTCGATCTCCACCTTCGGCGGCAACCCGGTGGCCGCCGCCGGGGCCAACGCCGCGCTGGATTACCTGCTGGACAACGACTTGCAGGCCAACTGCGCCAAGCTCGGCGGCCGGCTCGTCGCGGGGCTGCGCGAGATCGCGAGCAGGAGCCCGGTGATCGGGGATGTGCGGGGCAAGGGACTGATGATCGGCGTCGAGTTCGTCGAGCCCGGCGGCAGGGAACCCAACCAGAAGGCGGCGGTCACGGTGCTGGAGAAGACCCGCGAGCTCGGGCTGCTGGTCGGGAAAGGCGGGCTGCACGACAACGTCATCCGCCTCGCCCCGCCGATGACGCTGACCGAGGACGAGGCCGACGAGGCGCTCGACATTCTCGCCCGCGCCATCGAGGTGGTCCGATGAGCATCACGCACTGGATCGACGGCAAGCCATGGACCGGGCCCGCCGCCCGGACCGGCGAGGTGTTCAACCCGGCCACCGGCGAGGTCGCGGCCACGGTCGGCTTCGCCGGTCCCACCGAGATCGAAGCGGCCGTCGCCGCCGCCCGCGCGGCGTTCCCCGCGTGGCGCGACGCCTCACTGGCCAAGCGGTCGTCTGTCCTGTTCGGATTCCGCGAGCTTGTCAACGCCCGCAAGGCGGACCTGGTCGACATCATCACCGCCGAGCACGGCAAGGTGACCGACGACGCGGCGGGCGAGGTGCAGCGCGCGCTGGAGGCGGTGGAGTTCGCCTGCGGGGTGCCCGCGCTGCTCAAGGGCGGCTACAGCGAGAACGTCAGCGCCCGGGTGGACGTCTACTCGATCCGGCAGCCGCTCGGCGTGGTCGGGGTGGTCTCGCCGTTCAACTTCCCGGCGATGGTGCCGCTGTGGTTCGTCCCGAACGCGGTGGCGTGCGGCAACTGCGTTGTGCTCAAGCCGAGCGAGAAGGACCCGTCGGCGTCGGTGTTCATCGCGGAGCTGTTCGCCGAAGCGGGCCTGCCCGACGGCGTGCTCAACGTCCTGCACGGCGACAAGGTGGCCGTCGACGGCCTGTTGGAGCACCCGGACGTGCGGGCGATCTCCTTCGTCGGCTCGACCCCGATCGCCCGCCACGTCTACGAAACCGGGACGCGGCACGGCAAGCGCGTGCAAGCCCTGGGCGGCGCGAAGAACCACATGGTCGTGCTGCCCGACGCCGACCTCGACCTGGCGGCTGACGCGGCGGTGTCGGCCGGGTTCGGCTCGGCGGGGGAGCGGTGCATGGCGGTGTCGGTGGTCGTCGCCGTCGACCCGGTCGGCGACGAGCTGGTGGCCCGGATTCGCGACCGCATAGCGAAACTCAAGGTGGGCGACGGCCGCCGTCGCGGTTGCGAGATGGGCCCGCTGGTCACCGCGGCGCACCGAGATCGTGTGTTGTCCTATGTGCATGGTGGGGCGGCTGAGCTGGTAGTCGACGGCCGCGACCACGAGATCGACGGCGCCCCGGGCGGGTTCTGGCTCGGCCCGACGCTGTTCGATCACGTCACCCCGGACATGCCCCTCTACACCGACGAGATCTTCGGGCCCGTGCTGTCTGTCGTGCGTTCATCGTCCTATTCGGACGCGCTGGATCTGGTCAACACCAACGCGTATGGCAATGGCACGGCCATCTTCACCAACGACGGCGGCGCGGCTCGGCGGTTCCAGAACGAGGTCGAGGTCGGCATGGTCGGGGTGAACGTCCCGATCCCCGTCCCGGTGGGCTACTACTCGTTCGGCGGCTGGAAGGACTCCCTGTTCGGCGACACGCACGCCTACGGTCCCGACGGCGTCCACTTCTTCACCCGGACCAAGGTCGTCACCAGCCGCTGGCTCGACCCGTCCCACGGCGGGGTGAACCTGGGCTTCCCGCGCAACACCTGAGCCTGTGCCCCAAGAGGAAAGGGCCGTCCCGCGTGGGACGGCCCTTCCCCTCTCCCCCTCGACAGGTCAGCTGATGCGATCGATCACCTCTTTGGCCGCGTCGACCGGGATGCTGAACCCGATGCCGACGCTGCCCGCGGCCCCGTCCGGGCTGGACACCGGCGAGTAGATCGCCGAGTTGACGCCGATCACCCGGCCCGCGGTGTCGAACAGCGGCCCGCCGGAGTTGCCCTGGTTGATCGACGCGTCGGTCTGGATCGCCTGGTACGACACCCCACGTGAGCCCCGGCCCGACGGGATCGTCACGTCGCGGTCGAGAGCGCTGACGATGCCCGTGGTCACCGTCCCCTGCAACCCGGCGGGCGAGCCGACCGCGATGACCTCGTCACCCACCCGGACCTGCGACGAGTCACCCAGCTCGGCTGGCGTGAGCCCTTGGACTCCCTCGGCCCGCACGACCGCGAGATCCGTGCTGGCGTCGGTGCCCACGACCTCGGCGGCGGCGGTTTTGCCGTCGGAGAAGACGATCTGGATCTCGCGGGCGCCCTGGACGACGTGGTTGTTGGTCAGGATACGGCCGTCCGAGGACAGGACCACCCCGGAACCGACACCTTCCGCGGTGGCCGTCCGCACGTTGACCTGCACGACACTCGGCAGCACCTTGGCCGCGATCGCGCTCACGTCGGTCGGCGCGTCGGCCGAGGCAGGCGCGGCGGACGCGCTCCGTGTGCCAACGGCGGGCGCGTCGTCGGACCCGAGCGCCGCGCCTGCCACGCCCCCGACCAACCCGGCGCCGAGCACCGAAGCGGCCACCAGCGCCACCAGGCCGCGGCGGGTTTTGTTGTGCGGCGGCGTCGGGTAGGGCGGGTAGGGAACTTGCTGCTGCTGTGGAGGGGGGTAGGAGTTCATGCCTCAAGAGTGCGACCCGATCTTGAGAGCCACCTGTGAGGCAGCCTGGGATAGACCAAGAATCAGTTAATGAGTTCCTGAGCAGGCCAGGGGTAGGTGAGTTGTCGCAACCCAGGGGGCAAATCTGGGGTTCTGGCTGCCGGTGAGCTTGATCGTTATGCTCCCGGGCGGCCTCCAAGCGCGAGAATGGCCGATGACGTGACGAGCCAAGGAGCCTGGTGTGACCTCTGACGCCATCGAAGGACCGGTCCCGGCGTCGGGCGGACCGGGCCAGCCGCTCCTTGATCTGTTGGACAAGGCCATCGGCGTGCAGGCGCCGCTGGTTCGCAAGAACATCGCCCGCGCCCGCCAGCGCAACCCGCAGGCGTCGCCTGCGGAGGTCGTCCGCACGCTGGAGCGGATGTATGTCAGCGCCCTGGCGGGCACGGGGGCCGCGGTCGGGGCCACGGCCGCCGCGCCCGCTGTCGGCACGGGAGTCGCGCTGGCGCTGTCGGCGGGCGAGTTCTTTTCCTCGCTGGAGTTGAGCACCCTGTTCGTGCTCTCGGTGGCCGAGGTCCACGGGGTCCGGCTCGATGAGATCGAACGCCGCCGGACGCTCGTCATGGGAATCCTGCTGGGCCAGTCCGGTTCCGAGACCATCATCGGCAAGATCGCCGAGCGCACCGGTCAGCACTGGGGCCGCCAGATCGTCGGCAAAGTGCCCACGGCGACCCTGCGCCAGATCAACAGCGTCCTGGGCCGGAACTTCGTCACCAAGTACGGCACCAAGCAAGGGATCGTCGTGCTCGGCCGGGTGGTCCCGTTCGGCATCGGCGCGGTGATCGGCGGTGGCGCCAACGCCACCGTCGCCGCCCTGGCCGTCCGGGCCGCCCGGCGCGCGTTCGGCCCGGCGCCGCGGTCGTGGCCGGAGCCCGCGCATGAGCCGCCGCCGGGCGTCGTCCCGGGGATCGTGCTGGAGCCCGCACCCGAGTCGGACCCGGAATAGCTCGGCGACAGGTCCGACATGGGGCCGTTGACCTGGGCGGATCGGAGTTATCCACAGGCTCGCCGCCACGAACTGCCGGGAGTCGGCGATCCCGGATAAGTTGTCGGTGTGACCACGCAGACCCCGACCAGCGAGACCTCGTTCCTGCGCCTGCAGGCCAGGACCCAGCGCTTCACCCTCGGTTCGCCGCGGGAGTTTCGGATCGCGCCGGATGGCAGTCATCTGTTGTTCGTGCGTTCCGGGTCCGGGGAGGACCGGACGCATGTGCTGTGGCAGCAGGATCTGGCCTCCGGGCAGGAGACGCGGCTGGGTGACCCGGCGGTGCTGCTCGGCGGCGCGGAGGAGCTTTCCGCCGAGGAGCGGGCGCGGCGGGAGCGGGCCCGGGAGCAGGGCGGCGGCGTGCTGGGCGTCGCGACCGACGCGGCCGTGCGGGTGGCGGCGTTCGCGTTGTCGGGGCGGTTGTTCGTGGCCGACGCGCTGACGGGGGAGGCGCGGGAGCTGGCCACGGCGACGCCGGTCGTCGATCCGCGGCCTGATCCGACCGGGGCGCGCGTCGCCTACGTGGCAGGGGACGCGCTGCGGGTGGTCGGGGTCGACGGCTCGGCGGACCGGGCGGTGGCCGAGCCCGACGGTGACGGGCGGGCCTGCGGGGTGGCCGAGTTCATCGCCGCAGAGGAAATGGGGCGCACGCGCGGGTACTGGTGGTCGCCGGATGGCACGCGGCTGCTGGTCGCGTTCACCGACAGCCGCGATGTGCACCGCTGGCACATCGCCGACCCGGCCAACCCGGCCGCCGCGCCCACCACGGTGGCCTATCCCGCCGCGGGCACGCCGAATGTGAAGGTCAGCCTGGCCGTGGTGGGGCTCGACGGCGGCCGGGTCGACCTGGACTGGGACGGGGTCGACCTGCCGTACCTGGTCACCGCGCACTGGTCCGGCAACGGCAGGCCGCTGATCGCCGTGCAGTCGCGTGACCAGCGCACGGTGGAGATCCGCGCGTTCGACCCGGACACCGGGGCCACCGAGGTCCTGCACACCGAGACCGACGACACCTGGGTCGAGATCGCCCCCGGCGTGCCCGCGTGGACCACGGACGGCAGGCTGGTCCGGATCACCGCCCGCGACGGCGCCAACCGGCTCGTCGTCGGGGACGCGGAGGTCAGCGGCGGCCTCCAGGTCCGCTCGGTGCTCGACGTCGGCGACGACGTGCTGTTCACCGCGTCGGCGGACGACCCCACGCAGGTCCACGTGTACGCGGCGGACGACGCGGGGGTCCGGAAGCTATCCACTGTGGACGGTGTGCACTCGGCGACCCGGGGCGGCGACATCACGGTGCTGACGTCCTGGTCGCTGGACTGGGCAGGCCCGAAGATCGCGGTGCTGCGCGGCGGCGAGCAGGTCGGCGAGGTCCGGAGCCTGACCGTCGAGCCGCCGCTGACCCCGGACGTGCGGCTGCTCTCCGTGGGGGAGCGGGGCCTGCGGGCCGCGCTGCTCTACCCGAGCGGGCACGTGCCCGGCAGCGGGAAGCTGCCCGTGCTCCTCGACCCGTACGGCGGCCCGCACGCCCAGCGCGTCCTGTCCACCCGCAACGCCTACCTGCTTCCGCAGTGGCTCGCCGACCAGGGCTTCGCGGTCCTCATCGCCGACGGCCGGGGCACCCCTGGGCGCGGCCCGGACTGGGAACGCGAGATCGCGTTCGACCCCGCCGGGGTGACTCTCGCCGACCAGGTGGACGCCCTGCGCGCGGTCGCCGCCGAGCACCCCGACCTCGACCTGGGCCGGGTCGCCATCCGCGGCTGGTCCTACGGCGGCTATCTGGCGGCGCTGGCCGTGCTCCGCGCCCCCGAGGTGTTCCACGCCGCTATCGCGGGCGCCCCGGTCACCGACTGGCGCCTCTACGACACCCATTACACCGAGCGCTATCTCGGGCATCCCGACGAGCGCCCGGAGGTCTACGACCGCAACTCGCTCATCGACGACGCGCCCAAGCTCGACCGGCCGCTGCTGATCATCCACGGCCTGGCCGACGACAACGTCGTGGTCGCCCACTCGCTGCGGCTGTCCAGCGCGCTGACGGCGGCGGGCCGCCCGCACGCCCTGCTCCCGCTGCCCGGCGTGACCCACATGACCCCGCAGGCGGACGACGTGGCCGAGAACTTCATGCTGCTCCAGGTCCGCTGGCTCAAGACCGCGCTCGGCCTGCACGGGTGATGTGGCGCGGTCAAAGGAGTAGCGCCACCGACGAGTTATGAAACGCACTTCGGTTTCGCGGTCCGGGCGCAGGTAGGGTCGCTGGAGCAGAGATCAGGGAGGTCGCATGTCGAGCCAGGGTGTGTCCAGGTGGGGCATCACATTGCCGCTGACCGGGGTTCCCCTGGCCACGCACCGGGAGTTGGTCCGGGAGTTGCCCGATCTCGGCTACACCGATGTGTGGACGGCGGAGACCGCGGGCACGGATGCCTTCACCCCGCTCGCCCTCGTCGCAGAGTGGGCGCCGACGCTGCGGCTGGGCACCGCGATCGTGCCGGTGTTCACCCGTGGGCCCGGCCTGCTGGCGATGAGCGCCGCGACGATCGCCGAGCTCGCGCCGGGGCGGTTCGCGCTGGGCATCGGGACGTCCTCGCCCGCCATCGTGGAGGGGTGGAACGGCGGTGAGTTCACCGAGCCGTTCAAGCGGACCCGGGACACGCTGCGGTTCCTGCGTGCCGCGCTGGCCGGGGAGAAGGTCAGCGAGACCTACGACACCTTCACCGTGTCGAAGTTCCGCCTGGAGCGCCCGCCCGCCGCCCCGCCGGAGATCATGCTCGCCGCGCTGCGCCCCGGGATGCTGCGGCTCGCCGCGCGCGAGGCGGACGGGGCGATCACCAACTGGCTCGCCGCGGCCGACGTGCCCAAGGTGCGCGCCGAGATCGGCCCCGACGCCGAGCTGGTCGCCCGGATCTTCGTCTGCCCCACCGAGGACGCGGAGGCCGCCCGCGGCCTGGGCAGGCTGTTGATCAGCAGCTATCTCACCGTGCCGGTCTACGCGGCCTTCCACGACTGGCTCGGCCGCGGCGACCTGCTGCGCCCGATGCACGAGGCGTGGGCGGCGGGCGACCGCAGGGGCGCGAACGCCGCCATCCCGGACACCGTGGTGGACGACCTGATCGTGCACGGCTCGCCGGAGGCGTGCCGCGAGCGGATACAGTCCTATGTGGACGCCGGGCTCACCACCCCGGCGATCGCGGTCCTGCCCACCGGCGCGGACCCCGCCGACCTGGTCCGTGCCCTGGCGCCGAAGCGGTAGGCCCAGCAAGATCCCCAGGGTGTCACCCGGTGGGGGCGGGCGCCCGAGGACGCCTATCCTCGGCAGGTAAGGCAACCCTAAGAAAGGCTGGGAATGACGTTTTCGCAGAGCGCCGCGCAGGACGCGCCCATGCGGGTCGCCGCGCTGGGCGGGGACCCGGGGCCCGCGGCGCTCGCCGGGGCGAACGCGGTGCGCGAGCTGGTGTCCATCGCGCTCGACGCCTTGGTCGAAGGCGTCCGGGCGCGCGGCGGGCCGGTTCCCGCAGGCGGACCCGCCGCGGTCGGGGAGGCGGTGGCGCGACTGGACCCGTGGGCATCGGCCGGGGTCGGCGCCGAGACCGCGATCACCGAACTCAGCACCGTCCTCGCCGCCGGTTCCGCCGACCCGGTCGACCCGTGGTGCGCCGCGCACCTGCACTGCCCGCCGCTGGCCGTCGCCGCCGCCGCGGACCTGGTGGCCAGCGTGCTCAACCCGTCGATGGACTCCTGGGACCAGGCGCCCGCGGCCACCGCCATCGAGCAGGGACTGACCGAGGGCCTCGCCCGGCTCTGCTACCCGAACGCCGAACGGCCCGACGCGCTGGTGACCACCGGCGGCACCGAGTCCAACCTGTCCGGGCTGCTGCTCGCCCGGCAGGCCGCCGCCGCGCGCGGCCCGGTCGTGCCGGTCTGCGGGCGCAACTCCCATCACAGCGTCGCCCGCGCCGCCTGGATTCTCGGGTTGCCCGCGCCCATCCCGGTCGACTGCGTGGGCGACCGGATGAACCCCGCCGCGCTGGCCGAGGTCCTGTCCGGGCTCGCCGCGCCCGCCGTCGTCGTGGCCACCGCGGGCACCACCAACAGCGGCGCCATCGACCCGCTGGAGGAGATCGCCGACCTCGCCCGCGCGGTCGGCGCGTGGCTGCACGTGGACGCGGCCTACGGCGGCGCCCTGCTGCTCAGCGACCGGCGCCCGAGTCCGCTCACCGGCCTCGACCGCGCCGACTCCATCGCCTTGGACCTGCACAAGCTGGGCTGGCAGCCGATCGCGGCCGGGGTGCTCGCCTGCCGGGACGCGGATCTGCTGCGGGTCCTCGACGTCCGCGCCGACTACCTCAACGCCGACGACGACACCGAGGCGGGCCTGCCGGACCTGCTCGGCCGCTCGCTGCGCACCTCGCGCAGACCGGACGCGTTCAAGATCGCCGTCACCGTCCGCGCGCTCGGCCGCGCCGGTCTTGGCGAACTGGTCGACCGCTGCCGCGACACCGCCGCCCGGGTCGCGAGCGCCGTCACCGCCCACCCCGACCTGCGGCTGTGGGCCGAGCCGACCCTGTCGACCGTGCTCCTGCGGCCGCTGGCCGCCGACGAGCTGGAAGCCGAACTCGGCCCCGACGCGGGCGACGCGCTCGTCGCCGCTGTCCGCCGCGGCCTGCTCGACGACGGCGCGGCGGTGCTGGGCCGGGCGACCCTCGCCCCGTTCAGCGAAGAGGGCTGGGACGGCCGGGACCGCCTGTGGCTCAAGCTGACCCTGCTGCACCCGCACGCCCAGGAAAGCGACTACCTGCCCTTGCTGGACCTGATCGCTTTGCGCGCGCGGCAAGAACTGGCGGCGCGGTGAGCGTTCCGTTAGACCTCGTCGGTGTCGGCATCGGCCCGTTCAACCTCTCGCTCGCGGCGCTCGCGTCGTCGGTCGAGGGGTTGCGCGCGCGGTTCTACGAACGGCGGCCGGAGTTCCGCTGGCATCCCGGCCTGCTGATCGACGGCGCGAACCTGCAAGTCCCGTTTCTCGCCGACCTGGTCTCGCTGGTCGAGCCGACGCACCCGCTGTCGTTCCTGAGCTACCTGCGCGAGCGCGGCAGGCTGTTCCCGTTCTACTTCGCCGAGCGCTTCCACATCCCGCGCGCGGAGTACGACGACTACTGCCGCTGGGCCAGCGAGCGGCTGCCGTCGTGCCGGTTCGGCCACGACGTCCAGAAAGTGCGCTGGTCGGCCGAGCACGGCGCGTTCGAGGTGGACGTGCTGCCGTCGGGCACCGTGCTCAGCCGGGCCGTGGTGTTCGGCGTCGGCACCGAGCCGGTGCTGCCGGAACCGTTGCGGCGGCTCAAGGAACGCGGGTCGGCGACCGTGCTGCACTCGGCGGATTACCTTGGCGCGCGGGATGAATTGCTGGCGCTGCCGGATGTGACCGTCGTCGGGTCCGGGCAGTCCGGCGCGGAGGTCTTCCTGGATCTGTTGCGCCGCAGGGCGGGTGGGCTGCGGTGGATCGCGCGGACGCCCGCGTTCGCGCCGATGGAGTACTCGAAACTCGGGCTTGAGCAGTTCACCCCCGACTACACCCGGTTCTTCCACGGCCTGCCCGAGGCGACCCGCGACGCGCTGGTGCCCGCGCAATGGCAGCTGTACAAGGGAATCAGCGCCGAGACGATCGGCGCGATCCACGACGAGCTCTACCAGCGGACCGTCGGCGGCGGCTGGCCGGACGTGACTCTCACCCCTGGGGTGGCCGTGGTCGCGGCCGAGCGGGCGGGAAACGGTGTCGAGCTGACCGTCCGGCATGAGCAGCAGGGGGCCACCGCCGCGCTGCGCACCGACGCGGTGGTCTGCGCGACCGGCTACGCCGAGCGCGACCTCGACGTCCTGCTCGGCCCGCTGGCCGGGGAACGGGACGGGTCCGGGCGGGCCGCGGTCGACGCGGACTTCCGGGTCCGGCTGCGGCCGGAGATCACCGGGTCGGTGTTCGTCCAGAACGCCGAACGGCACACCCACGGCGTGGGGGCGCCGGACCTGGGGCTGGCGGCGTGGCGCTCGGCGACGATCCTCAACGCGGTGTGCGGCCGGGTGGTCCACCCGCTCGCCGAGCGCACCGCGTTCACCACGTTCGGTTTGGCGGAGCAGGGACGGAGGGCGACGTGACGGCTGCGTGGCGGGACGCGGGTGCGCTGGTGGTGCACAAGATGCTGGGCGAGCTGAGCTACGAGGGCCTGCTGCGGCCGGAACCAGACGGTGCTGATTCAAGCGGTGCTGAGTCCGACGGTGCTGGCGCGGCTGACGGATACCAGCCGTGGCGGCTGGAGCTGGTCGGCGGCGCGGTGTACCGGTTCGCGGCGCGGCGCGGGGCGTTCGAGTCGTGGGCGGTGCGCGCGGGCACGGCGACCCGCGACGGCGAGCCAGCCGACGACCCGCGCACGCTCGTGGTCGACGCGCGCAAGGAACTCGGCCTGACCGGCCTGCGCCTGGCCGACGTGCTCGCCGAGCTGACCGCGACGGTGGCCAACGAGGCGGCGCGGCTGGCGGACCCGCCGACCGCGGCCGAACTGGTCGCCGTGGACTACGACGCCGCGGACGGCTGCCTCACCGGGCATCCCCGCCTGGTGCTGAACAAGGGCCGGGTCGGCTTCTCCGCGAGCGACCGCGCCCGCTACGCGCCCGAAGCCGGTGCGGGATTCGCGCTGCCGTGGCTGGCCGTGCACCGGGACTACGCGCAGTTCCGTTGTGTGGCAACGCTGTCGGAGGAACGGCTGCTCGCCGAGGAACTGGGCGCGACCAAGGTCGCCGAGTTTCGGTCGCATCTGTCCGATCCGGACAGTTACGTGCTGATGCCGGTGCACCCGTGGCAGCTCGATGAGATCGTCGGCACCCTCTACGCCGCCGAACTCGCCAAGGGAACCGTTGTCCCGGTCGGCTACAGCACCGACCGCTACCGTCCACACCAGACAGTGCGGACGCTGGCCAACGCCTCGCACCCGACCCGGTTCGACGTGAAGACCGCGGTGTCGGTGCGCAACACCCTCGTCTACCGGGGCCTGGCGTCGGCGGCGACGCTCGCCGCGCCGGAGGTCACCACGTGGCTGCGGGCGGTGCACGAGGACGACGAGCTGCTGCGCGACCGGTACCGGTTCGACCTGCTCGGCGAGGTCGCCAGCGTGTCCGTGCTGCACCCGCTGTTCGGCGCGATCGAAGAGCTGCCGTACCGGTTCCACGAGACGCTGGGCGCGCTGTGGCGGGAGCCGATCCGCACCCGGGTCATGCCGCAGGAGCGGGCGATCTCCTTCGCCGCGCTGCCCTATCGCGGCCCGGACGGGGAATCGGTGATCGCCCGGCTGATCCGCGGGTCCGGAATGGACACCGAGGACTGGCTGCGCCGCACGCTGGACCTGCTGCTCACCCCGCTGCTGCACTGGCTGCTCGCGCACGGCGTCGGATTCTGCCCGCACGGCCAGAACCTCATCCTGGTCACCGACACCCGCGGCGTCCCGCACCGGGTGGCGATCAAGGACTTCGCCCAGGGCGTCGACCTGCTCGACGAGCCCGTCGCCGCCTACGACCTGCTCGGCCCGGCGGCGAAGGCGGACATGCTGCGCTGGCCCGCGCACCTGCTCGCCCAGTCCCTGTTCAGCTCCGTGTTCGCCGGGCAACTCCGTTTCCTGGCCGAGATCCTGCAAGACGAACTCGACTACCCGCGCCCCCGCTTGTGGGCGCTGGTCCGCGAGATCGTCGGCGCGTACCGCGACACCCACCCCGAGACAGCGGCCCGGTTCGACGCCTGCCGCCTGTTCGCCCCCGACGTCGAGCGCGTCTGCCTCAACCGGGAACACCTCGCAGGCCAGGGCTTCGACAAGATCGACCGCGACGACGAGTTCGACGTCCGCTTCGGCCGCGCAGCCAACCCACTGGCAGGCCCGGATCCGGACGGCGCCTGGTGACCGCGCCGAACTCGGCGCTGTCGGGCGGGATCGACCATCGCCGCCCGGTTGGGGCGCGCACTCTTGCCGCCCGCGCGCAGGCGGCCACCGCGCTGTCGGGGGCGCTGCGCGCCGCGGTCGCCGCGGGCAGTGTGCGGCGGATCGTTTGTCTGGTGCCTGATCCGCACGCCCGGTTCGCGGCGGTCGAGTTGAGCGCGGAGTTCTTTGTGGACACTGTGCTTTCGTCCGGCTACGGCCTCTGCTCCTATGTGTTCGGCTGGAGTCCGGAGCGGGAGGCGGTCAACGCTCCCGCGATAGACCAGTTCCTCGGCGGCTACGGCGATCTGCGCCTGCGCCCCGACCTGGCCACCCTCGCCCCGTCCCCGGCCGACCCCGCCACGTGGCTGGTGGTCTGCGACGTCGAGTGGCCGGACGGCCGCCCCGTCCCGGAGGCGCCGCGCACCACCCTGCGCGACCAACTCGCCGCGGCGGAGAAAGTCGGCCTGGTCCCGTCGGTCGGGGTGGAGCACGAGGTCACCTTCACCACCCCCGACGGCGCCCCGCTCACCACCGCGGGCTTGGACTACGCCGTCGGCGCCCTGTCCCCGCTGACCGCCGTGCTCGACCAGGTCAACCGCGCCGTCGACACCCTCGGGTTGGGCCTGGAGTCCGCCCGCGGCGAATGCCACCCCGGCCAGTACGAGATCGTGCTGCGCCACCGTGACGCCCTGGCCGCCTGCGACGACGCCATGCTGCACCAACTCGCCGTTCGCCAGGCCGCCGCCGCCGCGGGCGTCCGCGCGGGATACCTCGCCGCCGAGCGGTCCGGCGCGGGCAGCTCCTGCCACATCCACCTGTCCCTGGCCGACCCCGCGGGCCTCCCGCTGGTCGCGGGCGCGCACCCGACCGAGCCGTCCACCCTGTTCGGCCACTTCCTCGCGGGCGTCCTGCGCGCCGCCCCCGACCTGACCGCGTTCTGGGCCCCCACCTGGAACTCCTACGTGCGCCTGCGCACGGCCCCGTTCTCGCCCCGCACGCTGCGCTGGGCCACTGACGACCGCACCGCCGCGGTGCGCCTCGCGGGCCACGGCCCGTCCCTGCGCATGGAAGCCCGCTTCGCGGGCGCGGACGCCCAGCCGCACCTGGTCGTCGCCGCCCTGCTGGCCGCTGGCCTCTCCGGCGTCGACGACCGCCTTTCCCTGCCCGCGGAAGGAAAACTGGTCGGCGACCTCGCCAGAACCCCGTGGGAAGCCCTGCACCGGCTGACCACGTCGAAGCTGGCCGTCCCCCTGCTCGGCGAGGCCGCCGTCGAACACCGCGCGGCCATGCTCGGCGAGGAACTGGACACCGCCCTGGACACCGTCACCCCCTGGCACCGGGCTCGGGGCGACCTGCGGAGTTAGCCGCCGATGAGGATGCTGAGCACGAGGCGGTTCTGGAACCGGCCCGCCCAGTCCCACTCCCGGTGCCAGCTCTGCGCCGGGTCCTCGGTGCCGTACATCTGGAAGTACCACTGCGGGTCGCCGCTGCTGAGGGTGTCGTTGGCGGCGTGGCGGGCGAAGTTCTCCATGGTGATGTAGTCGCCGCCGCTGCGGGCCACCACCGCGCCGAAGTGGAAGTCCAGTGACCCGGAGGTGGAGTCCTCCCGCAGGGCCTTGATCATCAGCACGTCCCCGATCTGCGGTGGCGGGGTGAACTCGTCGAGCTTGAAGCGGCGGACCGCGGCGGTGTAGCCCGGGGTGTCGCGCAGGGCCATGGTCTCCTGGATCATCCCGGCCAGCACCTCGGTGTACTCGTCGGTGCGGTCCCGGTGGGCCGGGTCATCCCACCGGGTGCTCTGCACCGCGTTCCGCGCCTGCGCCAGCGTCCGCTTGCGATCGCGGCTGGAGGTGTCGGTCAACTCGCCGAGGACGTCGGCGATGGCGGCGAAGTACCGCTCCACACCGGTCTCGGGAAGCCCGCGCCTGCCCGAGACCGAGGTGGCGATCTCGTTGCACCGCTGGGCCAGGCGGACGTCGAGTCCGCGCTCCACCACCCGGCCTTCCAGGAAGGTGTCATGGGTGACCACCGGCTCCACCTGCCAGAGGATCACCTCATCCTCACCGGTTTTGATCTTGAGGAACCTGCTCGTCCTGCGCAGTTCCAGGAAGTTGCCGCTCGCGGCCTTGGCCAGCGTGACCAGGCCCTTGAGGTTGGCGTTGGCCTCGGCGATGCGCCGCTCGGTGGCGAAGAACGCCTTCGCCTGGATCTGGGTGTCAGCCGACCCGCTGTCCTCGATGGCGAGATCTCGCTTGGCCGAGATCCGCAGCGGCACTGCCCCCCGGTAGCGCAGGTTGATCTCGCCGCCCGCGTCGACGTAGCTGTCGCCGATCCGCTCCTGGGCCGGGAAGAAGTCCGCACTCGCCTCCTGCGCCGACTGGGTGCCCTGGACGGGATAGGCCGCCTCCCCGGGGTGCACGACGACATAGCGCTGGACCTGCGGCTGGTCGGCGAGCATCCGCGCCACCGTCGCGTTTCCGGCGGTGCGTTGCAGCCCGAGCAACGCGGTCGGGGACACCGGGTCCGCCTCGGGCTCTGCCTTCACCGCGCGACGCGGCGCTCGCTGCTCGTGCTCGGCCCCGTCCTGCTTGAACATGAGGGCAGACTGCCGACTCGCGCTGGTCACCGGAAGGGACGGAAGGGCAGTGGTCTGGCCTTCCCGTTGCCCCTAGTCGCGGGGTTGGCGCACCCGAAACCGGAGCCGGGTGCTGGCGTGGTCGACCTCGGGCGGGTGCTGGTCGGTCCGGATCACCGGGCCTTCGGCCACCCCGGCGACGGTCTGCTGCCAGAACCGCATGGCCGGGGCGTTGTCGTGGTCGACGGACAGCGTCCACTCACCCGGGTGTCGGGAGAAGAGCCGCCGGGCGGCGCCGCGGCCGACACCGGAGCGGCGGCGCCCACGCGCGACGAAGAACTCGGCGACATTCCAGCAGCCCGGGTCGACATCGCCACGGGCCATGGCGAAGCCCGCGAGGGCGCCCGCGACGGTGATGAGGTAGGCCTCGCGGGCGGGTTCGGTGAAGTAGCTGTCGAGGTAGCGGTAGACGAACGTGCCGTGCGGTGTCAGCTCGCCTGCCCGGATCTCGGCGAAGTCGTGCAGGTAGAACTGCAGCAGGTTCGCGAGGACCGGCTTGTCCGGTTCGTGCACGGGTGCCAGATCGATGCTCACCGGGGAAGTGTGGCAGTGCCGAAAAACAATCAAGCACGAATGCTTGAAAAGTTGCCCAGCCCGTGCGACGGTTGACCCGTGATCGACCTGACAGCGCTGCTCGCGGATCTGCGGGCCGAGGGCGCGGAGTTGGACTCGTGGGTGGCTGATCTCCCCGACGCGGGGTGGGGGAGGCCGACGCCCGCGGTGGGGTGGACGGTGGCGCATCAGATCGCGCATCTGGCCTGGACTGACGAGCGGGCGCTGTTGGCGGTGACCGACGCCGAGGGGTTTCGGGCGGAGATGGCGCGGGCGCTGGCGGCGGGGAATCCGCAGCGGTTCGTGGATGACGGTGCCGCTGAGGGGGCCGCGCTGCCGCCCGCGGAACTGCTCGGGCGGTGGCGGCGGTCGCGGGACGGGTTGGCCGCGGCGCTGGCCGAGGTCCCGGCAGGGGTGAAGCTGCCCTGGTACGGGCCGCCGATGAGCGCGGTGTCCATGGCGACGGCGCGGCTGATGGAGACCTGGGCGCACGCGGGGGACGTCGCGGCGGCGCTGGGGGTGTCGCGGGTGGCGACGGCGCGGCTTCGGCATGTCGCCCATCTGGGGGTGCGCACGCGGGACTTCGCTTTCCTGGTCAACGGTAAGACGCCGCCGGTCGACCCGTTCCGGGTCGAGTTGGCCGCGCCGGACGGGGGACTGTGGACCTGGGGGCCCGAGGACGCCGGGCAGCGGGTCGCCGGTCCGGCGCTCGACTTCTGCCTGCTGGTCACCCAGCGGATTCACCGCGCGGACACCGGCCTGGTGGCCGATGGCGCGGACGCGGAGGAGTGGCTGGGCATCGCGCAAGCGTTTGCCGGGGCGCCCGGCGGCGGGCGGGAGCGGGCGTGATCCGCATCGGCAACGCCTCCGGGTTCTACGGGGACCGGCTCAGCGCGGTCCACGAGATGCTGACCGGGGGCGACCTGGACGTCCTCACCGGCGACTACCTCGCCGAGTTGACCATGCTCATCCTCGGCAGGCAGCGGCTCAAGGACCCCGGCGGCGGCTACGCCAAGACGTTCCTGCGTCAGTTGGAGAACTCCCTCGGCGTCGCTGTCGACAAGGGCGTCAAGATCGTCGCCAATGCTGGTGGGCTCAATCCGGCTGGGCTCGCCGACGCGGTGCGCGGGCTTGCCGAGCGGCTTGGGCTGGATGTGCGGGTGGCCCACGTCGAGGGGGACGACCTGCTGCCGCTCGGGTTCGACGGCGCGCTCACCGCCAACGCCTACCTGGGGGCGTGGGGAATCGCGGAATGTCTCAGGGCGGGGGCCGATGTCGTGGTGACCGGGCGGGTCACCGACGCCTCGCTTGTGGTCGGGCCTGCCGCGGCGCACTTTGGTTGGCACACAACGGATTACGACGCGCTCGCGGGCGCGACCGTCGCGGGCCACGTCATCGAGTGCGGGACGCAGGCCACGGGCGGCAACTTCTCCTTCTTCACCGAGATCGCCGACCTCGGCCACCCCGGTTTCCCGATCGCCGAAGTGCACGCGGACGGGTCCGCGGTGATCACCAAGCACGCGGGCACTGGCGGCGCGGTGACGCGGGAAACCGTGACGGCGCAACTGCTCTACGAGATCCAAGGCCCCGACTACCTGGGGCCGGACGTCACCACCCGGTTCGACACGATCGCACTCGCCGACGACGGGGCCGACCGGGTGCGGATCAGCGGCGTGCGCGGCGGGCCGCCGCCGGAGACGGTCAAGGTGTGCGTCAACACCCTGGCTGGCTTCCGGAACAGCGCGACCTTCGTCCTGTGTGGACTCGACATCGACGCCAAGGCGGCTCTTGCCCGCCGCCAACTGGAAAGCGTGATCGGCGCGGATGGTCTCACCTGGACACTGGCGCGCACCGACCACGAGGACGCCGACACCGAGGAAGCCGCCAGCGCCCTGCTGCACGCCACGGTCAAGACCACGGACCCGGCGCGGGCCAAGGCCTTCTCCCGCGCCACCGTGGAACTCGCGCTCGGCAGCTACCCCGGGTTCACCCTCACCGCGCCGCCCGCGGACGGCACACCGGTGGGCGTCTATAGGCCGGAATACGTCGAACGGTCAGCCGTCGAGCACGTCGCCGTGCTGCCGGACGGCGAACGCCGGGCCATCCCGTGGCCGGACGCGGCCCCGGTGCCGCCCCGGTGGATCGAGGTGGAGCCGCGGCAGGTTTCCGGGCCGGTGCGGTGGG
Organism: Actinokineospora iranica; assembly: GCF_900101685.1. Taxonomy (GTDB): domain Bacteria; phylum Actinomycetota; class Actinomycetes; order Mycobacteriales; family Pseudonocardiaceae; genus Actinokineospora; species Actinokineospora iranica. The sequence continues at coordinate 90,259 of NZ_FMZZ01000002.1, read as the reverse complement.
CGCCGCTCGGCGCGGTGCTCGGCGCCCGGTCCGGGGACAAGGGCGGCGACGCGAACCTCGGCGTCTGGGCGCGCCTGCCGGAAGCGTTCGACTGGCTGGTAAGCGAAATCACCGTCGACCGGTTGCGCGAACTGCTGCCCGAGACGAAAGACCTCGACATCGAGCGGCATCCGCTGCCGAACCTGAACGCGGTCAACTTCGTCGTGCGCGGCCTGCTCGGCCAGGGCGTCGCGGCGGCGACCCGGTTCGACCCGCAGGCCAAGGCGCTCGGCGAATGGCTGCGCGCCCGGCACGCCCACATCCCGGAGGCCTTCCTGTGAGCCCGTTCGACACCCCCGAGCGCCGCGAGTTGCGGGCTACTGTGCGCGCGTTCATAGCCGCGGAAGTCCTGCCGCACCTGGACGACTGGGAGCGCGCGGGCGAGCTGCCGCGCTCGCTGCACCGCTCCGCCGCCGCTCTCGGCCTGCTCGGCGTCGGCTTCCCCGAGGCCGTCGGCGGCGAGGGCGGCGACCTGGTCGACGCGATGGTCGTGGTGGAGGAAATGCACTACGCGGGCGCGTCCGGCGGGCTGATCGCGTCCCTGATGACCTGCGGCATCGCGGTTCCGCACCTCGCCGCCGCCGGTGATCCCGCGCAGATCGACCGGTGGGTGCGGCCGACCCTGGCTGGCGAGCTGATCGGGGCGCTGGCGATCACCGAGCCGGACGGCGGATCGGACGTCGCGGGCCTGCGCGCCACGGCGAAGCGGGACGGTGACGAGTTCGTCGTCAACGGCGCCAAGACGTTCATCACCTCAGGCGTGCGGGCCGACTTCGTCACCACGGCCGTGCGGACCGGGGACGCGGGCGCGCACGGGATCTCCCTGCTGGTCGTCGAGAAGGGCACGCCCGGGTTCACAGTGACCCGGCGGCTGGAGAAGATGGGCTGGCACTGCTCCGACACCGCCGAGCTCTCCTTCGCGGACTGCCGGGTGCCGGTGGCGAACCTGGTGGGGCAGGAGAACACCGGGTTCATCCAGATCGCGATGAACTTCGTCGCCGAGCGGCTGACCCTGGCCGTGCAGGCGTACGCGGCGGCGCAGCGCGCGCTGGACCTCACCCTGGCGTGGTGCCGCCTGCGGGAGACTTTCGGGCGGCCGCTGATCTCCCGGCAGTCCGTGCAGACGACGCTGACCGAGATGGCCCGCAAGATCGACGTCGCCCGCGCGTACACGCGTGACGTCGCCCTGCGCCACCTCGCCGGCGAGGACGTCATCGCCCAGGTCTGCTTCGCCAAGAACACCGCCGTCGAGGCGGGCGAATGGGTGGCGCACCAGGCGGTGCAGCTGCACGGCGGCCTCGGGTACATGCGGGAGTCCGAAGTGGAGCGGCACTACCGCGACATGCGCATTCTCGGCATAGGCGGCGGCACGAACGAGATCATGACCGGCCTCGCGGCCAAGCGATTGGGGTACACCTCGTGAACGGACAGACGCCATGACCGTCCTTCGGTCCGCTGTGGACGCGGGCAGCCCTGACTTCCAGGCCAACCGCGAGGCCATGCTCGACAAGCTCGCCGAGCTGGACGCCGAGCACGCCAAGGCGGTGGCCGGGGGCGGCGAGAAATACGTCAGCAGGCACCGCGATCGGGGCAAACTGCTTGCCCGTGAACGGGTCGAACTGCTGCTCGACCCGGACTCGCCGTTCCTTGAGCTGTCCCCGCTGACCGCGTGGGGCACCGACTACCAGGTCGGCGGCAGCCTGGTCACCGGCATCGGCGTCGTGGAGGGCGTCGAGTGCCTGGTGAACGCCAGCGACCCCACGGTCAAGGGCGGGGCGATCAACCCGTGGGGCATGAAGAAGGGCTTCCGCGCCGCCGACATCGCCGCGCAGAACCGGCTGCCGACCATCAACCTGGTCGAGTCCGGCGGCGCGGACCTGCCGACGCAGAAGGAGATCTTCATCCCCGGCGGGCGCACGTTCCGCGACCTCACCCGGGCCTCGGCGGCGGGTGTGCCCACGGTCGCGGTCGTCTTCGGCAACTCCACGGCGGGCGGCGCGTACCTGCCCGGCATGTCCGACCACGTGGTGATGGTCAAGGAGCGCGCGAAGGTCTTCCTCGGCGGCCCGCCCCTGGTGAAGATGGCGACCGGTGAGGAATCCGACGACGAATCCCTTGGCGGGGCAGAGATGCACGCCCGAGTGTCCGGGCTCGCCGACTACCTCGCCGTGGACGAGCGGGACGCGATCCGGCTAGGCAGGCGCGTCGTGGCCCGGCTCAACTGGAAGAAGCAGGGGCCCGCGCCGCAAGCCGATTACGCCGAGCCGGAGCACGACCCAGAGGACCTGCTCGGGATCGTGCCCAGCGACCTCAAAGTCCCGTTCGACCCGCGCGAGGTCATCGCCCGGGTGGTGGACGGGTCCGACTTCGACGAGTTCAAACCGCTCTACGGCAGCAGTCTCGTCACCGGCTGGGCGCAGATCCACGGCTACCCGGTCGGCATTCTCGCCAACGCGCGCGGCGTGCTGTTCAGTGAGGAGTCGCAGAAGGCCACCCAGTTCATCCAGCTCGCCAACCAGACGAACACGCCGCTGCTGTTCCTGCACAACACCACCGGCTACATGGTGGGCAAGGAGTACGAGCAGGGCGGCATCATCAAGCACGGCGCGATGATGATCAACGCGGTGTCCAACTCGACGGTCCCGCACATCTCCGTGCTCATGGGCGCCTCCTACGGCGCGGGCCACTACGGCATGTGCGGCCGCGCCTACGACCCGCGCTTCCTGTTCGCCTGGCCCAGCGCGAAATCCGCGGTCATGGGCCCGGCCCAGCTCGCCGGGGTGCTCTCGATCGTCATGCGGCAGGGCGCCCAGAGCCGGGGGCAGGTCTACAACGAGGAGCACGACGCCGCCATGCGCGCGATGGTCGAGGGCCAGATCGAAGCCGAGTCGCTGCCGATGTTCCTGTCCGGCATGGTCTACGACGACGGCATCATCGACCCGCGCGACACCCGCACGGTGCTCGGCATCTCCCTGTCCGCCATCCACAGTGGACCGATCGAGGGCGCCACCGGCTTCGGCGTCTTCCGGATGTGAGTGACATGAGCCAGATCCAGAGCGTGCTGGTCGCCAACCGCGCCGAGATCGCCCGGCGGGTGTTCCGCACGGCCCGCGACCTCGGCATCGCCACCGTGGCGGTGTTCTCCGACGCCGACGCGGACTCCCCGCACGTGCGCGAGGCCGACACCGCCGTCCGCCTGCCCGGAAACACCCCCGCCGAGACCTATCTACGGCCGGATCTCCTGATCCGGGCCGCGCTGGACGCGGGTGCCGACGCCGTTCACCCCGGCTACGGCTTCCTGTCGGAGAACGCGGACTTCGCCCGCGCGGTGATCGATGCCGGGCTCACCTGGGTCGGCCCGCCAGCCGAGGCGATCGAGCGGATGGGCTCCAAGATCGAGTCGAAGCGGCTGATGGCCGAGGCCGGTGTTCCCGTTCTATCCCAAATAGACAATGTGACCGAGGCTGATCTGCCGGTGCTGGTCAAGGCCTCGGCGGGCGGCGGCGGACGTGGGATGCGCGTGGTGCGCGGACTCGAAGACCTGGAAGGCGAGTTGGCGGCGGCGCGGTCCGAGGCGGCGTCGGCGTTCGGCGACCCCACCGTGTTCTGCGAGCCGTATCTGGAGACCGGGCGGCACATCGAGGTCCAGGTCATGGCCGACCGGCACGGCACGGTCTGGGCGGTCGGCGAGCGGGAGTGCTCGATCCAGCGCAGGCACCAGAAAGTCGTGGAAGAGGCCCCGTCGCCGCTGGTCGAGCGCACCGAAGGGATGCGGGAGCGGCTGTTCGCCGCCGCCCGCGTGGCCGCCGCCGCGATCGGCTACGAGGGCGCGGGCACGGTGGAGTTCCTGGCCGACGAGTCGGGCCGGTTCTACTTCCTGGAGATGAACACCCGCCTGCAAGTCGAGCACCCGGTCACCGAGTGCGTCACGGGTCTGGATTTGGTGCGGTCGCAGCTTTCCGTCGCAGAGGGCGCGGCGCTGCCCGCCGAGCCGCCCGCGAGCCGGGGCCACGCCATCGAGGTCCGCATCTACGCCGAGGACCCCGCGCACGATTGGCGCCCGCAAAGCGGCACGCTGCACCGGTTCGAGGTCCCCGGCGTCACCGCGACGTTCGGATGCGCTGGTGATTCGGGGTTGCGGCTGGACTCCGGCGTCGAGTCCGGCTCGGTCGTCGGCGTGCACTACGACCCGATGCTGGCCAAGGTCATCGCCTGGGCGCCCGAACGCGCCACAGCCGCCCGCGCCCTGGCTGGCGCGCTGACCCGGGCCCGAATCCACGGTGTCCGCACCAACCGCGACCTGCTGGTCCGGGTGCTGCGGCACCCGGCGTTCCGCGCGGGCGACACCGACACCGCGTTCTTCGACCGGCACGGCCTGCCCGTGCTCGCCGAACCCCTGGTGGACAAGGAGACCGAGGCGCTGTCCGCGTTGGCCGCCGCTTTGGCCGACGCCGAGGCGAACCGGGCTTCGGCGCGGGTTCTCGGCCGCGTTCCCGGCGGCTGGCGCAATGTCGTGTCGCAGCCGCAGGTGAAGACGTTCGGCGACCACGAGATCCGCTACCGGGTCAGCCGGGCGGGCCTGGAAGCCGAGGGTTTCGACGGGGTGCGGCTGGTGTCGGCCGACCCGGGCGCGGTGCTGCTGGAAGTCGAGGGCGTGCTGCGCCGCTTCGCGGTGTCCCGCTACCCCCGAGTGTCCTGTGTGGACTCACCGTGGGGCACGGTCGAACTCGCTGTCGCTGAACGGTTCCCGGACCCGGCGGCGCAGGTGGCGGCGGGCTCGCTGCTCGCCCCGATGCCCGGCACGGTCGTGCGGGTCGCGGTCGCGGCGGGGGAGCGGGTGGCCGCGGGCCAGCCGCTGCTGTGGCTGGAGGCCATGAAGATGGAGCACCGCGTCGACGCGCCCGCCGACGGCGTGGTCGCGCGGTTGCCGGTCGCCGCGGGAGACCAAGTGGATGTGGGCCGGGTGCTCGCCATCGTGCACGCAGTGCAAGCCGAGGAGGAGTCATGAGCTTCACCGAGTCCGAAGAGCGCCAGGCGCTGCGCAAGGCCGTCGCCGAACTGGGCCGCAAGTACGGCCACGAGTACACGCTCAAGGCCGCGAAGTCCGGCGGCCACACCACCGAGCTGTGGGACGAGGCGGGCAGGCTCGGCTACCTCGGCGTGAACGTCCCCGAAGAGTTCGGCGGCGGCGGGGGCGGCATCGGCGACCTCGCCGCGGTCTGCGAGGAACTGGGCGCCGCGGGCACCGGCCTGCTGCAGATGGTCGTCTCGCCCGCGATCTGCGCGACGATCATCGCCCGCTACGGCACCGACGAGCAGCGGCGGCGCTGGCTGCCCGGGTTCGCCGACGGCACCGTCCGGATGGCCTTCGCCATCACCGAGCCGGACGCCGGGTCCAACGCGCACCGGCTGACCACCACCGCACGGCGCGTGAACGACGGGGACGGCGACACCTGGGTCCTCAACGGCCGCAAGGTCTTCATCTCCTGTGTGGACGAGTCGCAGGCCGTGCTCGTCGTCAGCCGCACCGAGGACGCCAAGACCGGCAAGCTCAAGCCCGCGCTGTTCATCGTCCCCACCGACGCCCCCGGCTTCGCTTACCAGCGCATCGAGATGGACATCGTCTCGGCCGACTACCAGTTCTCCCTGTTCATCGACGACGTGCGGCTGCCCGCCGACGCGCTCGTCGGCTCCGAGGACGCCGCGCTCATGCAGCTGTTCGCGGGCCTGAACCCCGAGCGCATCCTCGCCGCGTCCTTCGCCGTGGGCATGGGCCGGTTCGCGCTGGAGAAAGCCGTCGACTACGCCAAGACCCGCACGGTGTGGAAGGAGCCGATCGGCGCGCACCAGGCCGTCGCGCACCCGCTGGCGCAGGCCAAGATCGAGTTGGAGCTGGCCAAGCTGATGACCCAGAAGGCCGCCGCCCTCTACGACGGCGGCGACGACATGGCCGCGGGCGAGGCGGCGAACATGGCCAAGTACGCCGCGGGCGAGGCCGTGGTCAAGGCCGTCGACGCCGCTGTCCAGACACATGGCGGCAACGGCCTGGCGAGCGAGTACGGTCTCGGTGCCCTCGTCGCGGCGTCCCGGCTGACCCGGATCGCCCCGGTGAGCCGCGAGATGATCCTGAACTTCGTGGCCCAGTTCAGCCTGGGGCTGCCCAAGTCGTATTAGAGGTGAGATGAAGTGAGCGAGGCGGTCCGCGAGCCCCGTCAGGACCGCAGCCGGGCCACCCGGGCCCGGCTGCTGGCCGCGGCGGTCGACTGCCTCGCCGACGTCGGCTGGTCGGGCAGCACGGTCTCCGTGGTCGCCGAGCGCGCGGGCGTGTCCCGGGGCGCGGCGCAGCACCACTTCCCGACCCGCGAGGACCTGTTCACCGCCGCCATCGAGTACGTCACCGAGGAGCGGCTGGCGCACATGCGCGACGGCCTGCCGAACCTGCCGCCGGGCCGCGACCGCATCGAGTACGTCGTGCACGCCATCGGCGAGATGTACTCCAGCAAGCTGTTCCGCGCCGCGCTGCAACTCTGGGTCGCCGCGTCGTCGGACGACCAGCTGCGCGCCCAGGTCGTCCCGCTGGAGGCGCAGCTCGGCCGGGAGGCCCACCGGCTCACGGTGGCCGCGCTCGGCGTCGACGAGACCCGCCCTGGCGTGCGGGAACTGGTGCAGGCGACCCTGGACATGGCCCGTGGCCTTGGCCTGGCCAACCTGCTGACCGACGACGGCAAGCGTCGCCGCCGCGTCTTGGACCAGTGGGCGTCGACCCTGGCCGCCATCGTGAACGACGCCCCCGGCTGACTCCAGCGCTGATCCAACGTTGGCATGGCATTCCACAAAGTGGAAAGCGCGGTGTGACGGTGCGGAGCGTGCCACCATCAGTAGGTAGCCAAGACAGCGGCGATAGTGACGACAGCAAATGACAGCGACAACAGCGGGGCGCTCCGGAGGTGTGATGTCCATCGAAGCCGTGCTGGCCGAGGCGCGTTCGCGGATCGACCGGGTCGATCCGGTCAAGGCTTACCGGCTGCAACGGGAGGGTGCCCTCATGGTGGACATCCGCCCGTACTACAACCGGCTGGCCGAGGGTGAGATCCTGGGCGCGCTACCGGTCGAGCGGATAGTCCTGGAATGGCGGCTCGACCCGAAATGCCCGGACCGCATCAAGGAGATCACCGAGGACAGCGTGGTCATCGTCTACTGCAACGAGGGCTACGCGTCCAGCCTCGCCGTGCGCGACCTGCGCGACCTGGGCCTGCGCAACGCGATCGACCTGATCGGCGGCTTCCGCGCCTGGGACGCCGAGGGGCTCCCGGTCACCGACGGCGGCCTGCCCGGCATCACCTGAGCTGGCAGGTGTGTCAGAATCCGCCGGTGTCTGACCTGCGGGAGCAGAACGGCCGGACGGGCGCCCAGGCGATCGAGCGCGCGCTGGCCGTGCTGCGGTGCTTCGAGACCGGCGAGGTCACCAAGGGCGTCAGCGAGATCGCCCGGCTTACCGGACTGTCGGTAAGCACCACACACCGTCTTACCCGCGCGCTCACCGACGGCGGCCTGCTCATGCGGGCGCCCCGGGGTGACCGTTACCAGCTTGGCCCCGCGCTGCTCGTGCTGGGGATGCGGGCCGCCGAGCAGCTTGGCTACGACCAGGTGCTGCCGGTGTTGCAGGAACTCGCCGCCGCTACCGGCGAGTCGGTAAACCTCGGCATCCGCGCGGGACGCGAGGTGCAGGTGGTGCTCGACGTCGCCTCCAGCCAGCCGCTGCGGTTCGACCAGGCCCGCGGCACCCGGGTGCCGCTGCACACCTCGGCCATGGGCAAGTGCCTGATCGCGGGCGACGACGACCTGGCCGCGACCATCGACCACCTCGGCGACCTCGCCCGCCTCACCCGGAACACCATCACCTCCCCGGACGCGCTGCACGCCGAACTCCGCGCCGTCCGCGACCGCGGCTGGGCGCTCAACGACGAGGAACGCGTCCCCGGTGTCCGCGCCGTCGCCGTTCCGGTGCGCGATTCCGGTGAGCGGGTCTTGGCGGCGATCGCGGTGCAAGGGCCAGCCGTCCGGCTGACCGAAGACCGCTTCGAGCATGTGGTCGAATTGTCGGCGCTTACCGCGGCCAAGATTGCGCCCTTGTTGCAGAACCGTTGAGACTGCGGGATTTACTTGTCTGTCCTAACCAGACTGACCAGTATAAGAGCCTGCGGAGTGGACGCGCCACCGCCGCCGCCCAAGGCTGCCTAACGTCGAAGAGAGAGTTGCGACGTCGGAAAGCAGGCTGCTGGGGAGGGCGCCATGGCCGCGGAAGCACGGTCCCTCGCGGTGATCGGCGCGGGCCCGTCCGGCATCGGGCTCCTCGAACGCCTCTCGGCCAACGCCGCCGAGTTTCCCGGTGACCTGGTAGTCCACCTGATCGACCCGTACCCGGCGGGGCCGGGCCGGGTGTGTCCGCGCTCGCGCCGGGCGAAGACGTGATCGTGCGGGGCTTCGGTCTCGCGTTCATCGACCTCATGATCCTGCTTACCGAGGGCCGTGGCGGACGTTACGAGACCGGTCCGAGCGGAAGGCTCGTCTACCGGCCCTCAGGTAAGGAACCGAGGCTGTTTGTCGGTTCGCGTAGAGGCGTGCCTTACCGCGCCAAACCTGAGTATCCGCTGCGCGGGGAACGCGCCAAACTCCCGCGCTTCTTCGGGCAAGACGAGATAAGAGCCCTGGTTTCCCGTTCTGAGCCGTTGGACTTCCGCCGCGACGTCTGGCCGCTCATGGCCAAGGACATCGGCTGGGGCTACTACACCGAGCTGTTCACCGGTCACCCCGACCGCGTCCGGTTCCTGGCCGAGGGACTTCGCCTGCGGGAGCAGAACGGGCGACTCCACGACCTCGACGTCGTGGGCAGGCCGGACACCTTCACCGTGCCGGCCGCGCTCGCCGCGGTCACCGACCGGCTCGGCCTCGCGGGCACCATCAACTCGACCTTCACCGAGCCCTACGAGGTCGCCCGCCGGTTCACCACCCTCGACCACCTTTCGGCCGGTCGCGCCGCGGGGAACGTCGTCACCTCCTGGGACGCCTTCACCGGCGAGAACTTCCGGCGCGGCGGATTCCTAACGGAGGACCAGCGCTACTCGCGCGCCCGGAGTTTCCTGGACGCCGCAAGCACTTTGTTCGATTCCTGGGACGCCGGGGCGGTTCTGGCCGACAAGGAGAGCGGCAGGTTCTTGGCCGCCCCCACCGCGGGCGCGTTCTCGGTGCACGACGAGCACTTCGACATCTCCGGACGGTTCGCCGTCCCGCGGCAGGCCGGTGATCTTCCAGGCGGGCGACTCCGACGAGGGCCGGGAGTTCGCCGCCGCCACCGCCGACGCCATCTTCAGCCGACACACGACTTTGGAAGCGGGCCAGGCATTCCACGCCGACGTGAAGTCCCGGCTGCCGCGCTACGGCCGCAGGCCTGACCAGCTTGTGGTGATGCCCGCCGCCACGTTCGTGCTGGGCGACACCGACGCCGAGGCGGCGGACCGGGCCTACGAGGTGCGCCGCCAGCAGGTCAGCGGCGCGACCGCGCTGGTCCTGCTGGAACAGGTCTGGAACAGGTCTGGAACCGCGACCTGAGCGCCTACGACCCCGACGGGCCGCTGCCCGACGTCGACCCGATCGTCGGGGAGCCCACCGTGGCCCGTGGCCGGGCAGCGTCCGGATGTACGGAAACCCGGTGGAAACCGTGCGCGGCTGGCGGGAACTCGCCGAGGCGGAAAACCTGTCGATCCGCGACCTCGCCATCGAGGTCACCGCCCGCCAAACCTTCGTCGGCTCCCCCCAAACCGTCGCCGACACCATCGACGACCTCGTACAGCGCGACGCGGCGGACGGCTTCATCCTGGTCCCGCACATTGTCCCGGCAGGTTTGACGATCTCGTGGGCACCGTCGTCCCGTTGTTGCAGGAACGCGCGCTTTCCGCACGGACTACACCGGCACGACATGCGCGACCACCTCGGCCTGGATTCCGTCGAAACGCTCCGCCACTGACCCCTGGCGCTGGTGCAAACGGGTGACGCTGTTTGTTCGGTGGGCGGCGAAGGCCACCGACCTGGCACAGTGCGAGCCGAGCGCCCGACTGCGGAGGGGATCTATGGGGGAGCACGGGGAAGAGTTCGGAGCGGATCTGTACAAGCTGCTGGTCGTCGCCAAGGACAACCTGCCGTCGGTGGCAGCGGAGTACCGCGAGGCGGCGAGCAAGCTGGGGGCGGTGCTGTCCAATTTGGACGGTGTGCTGCGGCGGCCGGACCTGTTCGGCGGTGGGTCGCTGGGCCCGGTCCACGCGGCGTGGGTCGCGTTGCACGCGGACGCGGCCAAGTTCCTGTCCGACACCGAATCCAGTCTCACGGACACCGGCGAGGCGCTGGCCCAGGCGGTGAACCAGTACGCCGAGACCGACCACGCCGCCAAGGTGGAGTTGGACCGGCTGCGCCAGACGGTGGGCGAACCCGTGCCGGACCAGCGGTGAGCACATGAGCTTCGATGAGTTGATGACCCACGCCGCCGCCATCCAGCAGAAAGCGGTCAAACGGGCGGTCACGAACAAGGAGGCCGACCCGGAATACGCCCGCGGCGGGGTGGAAGGCTACTACCGCGACATTCCTGATCTGTTCCGTCCGTTCGCCGAGATGCCCAACCCCGCGGCCTACGACCCGCTCATCCACGATCTGCAAGTCGTCTTGCAGAAGCTGTCCACCGGCCACGTCAAAGAGCCTGCCAACGGCGAGATCTACCTCGCGAACGTGGCGCTGGCCAACATGACCACGGCTAGCGACTACCTGGAGGACTGGACCGGGAAGGCGGCGGTGGCGTTCAAGCAGAACTTCCTGGACACCTTCCCGCCGATCGTCGAAAACCAGTTCATACTTGTGAGTGTCCTCAAAGCCGCGTTGGAGGCGCACAAGTCGATGTGGGCCAAGGCCCGCGACGATGTCGACAAGATCGCGCACACGACGATGGACGCGCTGGACAACGCGGCGTGCTGCGACAAGAACGCCTGGACTGTCGGCTTCACTGTGGTCGCCTCAGTCTCGGCGGTCGCTGCGACCCTGGTCAGCGGGGGCACAGCGGCCCCGCTCGCGTTCACCGCGGTCGGCGCGACGGCCCAGGTGATCGCCGCGACCCCGCCTCCGGAGACCGACAAGCAGTACGCCGGTGAGACCGCTGTCCAGATCACCAACGCCATGAAAGAGGCGCTTCGCGCCCTGGCTGACTCAGTTCAAGAAGTGGAGACCATTGGTCACAAAGACACGCCTGGCATCGCCCCGGCCCTGCGCGCGGCCGGTGACCTCGTCGGCCAGTACCGGGCATCCTTCGTCGCCAATCGGCCCGAGTTGGCGGATGGGCGGGGCAAGCCCTTGACCGGGCCGGACCAAATGGGCGAGGTGAGCTGACATGGACTCACTGGCCGACCGACTGGACAGCCTCCGGTTGCGGGTTCAGGCGCCGGGCTCGGAGATCTACGCCGACCTCCGCAACCGCAAGGACGTGTCGGTATCCTTCGGCGAGAGCGTCTACGAATGGACCTCCGAACGCAACCTCGAACGCCAACTCGTCAGCATGGCGAGGCTGCTTTACGCCCAATGGGTCCGAAAGTACCGGGCGGAACTCAGCGATTCGTTCCTGAACGCGATGGGGGCCGAGTCCCAGAACGACCACGACTTCCTCGCGGCCCGGTCCGAGTTGGAATCCAGCGGAGCGTCCCGGGACGGCCGTGTCACCATCTCGGCCGTCGGAATGCAGAACGTCGAGGTGCGCATAGTCCCCGGCACGGTGCGTGAGTTGGATGAGCACGAGTTCTCGGGGCGGGTTTCCGAGGCCGTGCACGCCTTGGCCGACGACTACCAGACGAAGATCCGAGAGCTGAAAATCAGGTATTTCACGTGAAACGCAAAAGATGGCGGGTGATCCTGCTCGCGGTCGTGCTTGTTGTCGGCACGACGGTTGTCGTCTCTTGGTCGAATGGCTGGTTCAGTTCATGTGACATTCCGGAGTCGATCGCGCCGGACGTGGGGCTGGCGACACCGGAAGCAGGCGGCCTCCGGGTAGTGGAGCAGGGCTTCTCCTACCCTGCGAACGAATGGCGAGGGGCCAGCGTCGGCGCCATGCTGGAAAACACCAGCGACAGCATCGCCTACCACACCAAAATCACCTTCACTCTTCTAGACGCCGACAACCAAGGCATAGTCGGGTACGGTGCCGAAGACGACCTTATTCCGATCATCATGCCGCACCAGCGTATTGGGGTCGGTGAAACCGTCTATCCGGCCACTCCGGTAGCAGCGGAAAGCACCGTGACCGGATTCCGGGTGAACACCGAAACAGCCCAATGGCTTCCCTCCGATGCGCTCGGAGACGATTATGCCCCGGTAACGGCAGAATATCGAGGCGCCGTTCACCGCAACCACAAACCGCCGAATACCAGTCAGCTTCATTTCGTGACCAAAACCGACAACTGTCGCCCAATGCGGGGGTGGAGCCCAATCGCGTTGTTCCGGGACGGCAGCGGCACCCTGATCGGCGGCACTAACACGTACGTGGGTCTCTCGGCGGGCTGCACGCGCCCCGGCGTGGAAAAGTGGGTCACCGTGCGCGGGCTTCTCCCCGATGCCGCTGATGACGCGCGTACCGAGCTTTACCCCTACTGCGACATTCAGGACCCCCCTAACCCGCGCACCTTCGAACCAGCGCCGACCTCCCGGTGAGCGTCTGTCGGCGCGCTTGGCTGTCGCGGCCTAACCGCGGGCGGCTTCTCTTATCACCGCTACCGCCAGTCCGGTTAGTTCTGTCGAAAGAGTGGGGCGGGCGCTGAAACGACGGGTGCGCGGAATGTCGTTGACGACGGTAAGCGCTGCCTGCACCGCTATGCGGGCCGCCGGTTCGGACAGGGCGGGGGTGAGTTCCCGCAGGAGGCGGACCCATTCGGCCACGTAGCCGCGTTGCAGGCGGCGCAGTTCCTTGCCGTCGCGTTCGGGGAGGTTGGCCAGCTCGCTGGCGTACACGGCGATCAGGTCGTCCGAGCGCAGCACGGTGTCCACATAGGACCGGGCCAGGCGCCGCAGGGCGTCTTCGGGGTCGGACGCGGCGGCGAGGGAGTCTTCCAGGCCCAGTGTCAGCCTGTCGGCCATGCGGCGGCTCGCGGCCAGCAGGATGTCCGACTTGCTGGCGAAGTGCCGGTAGATGCTCGGGCCCGCGATGCCCGTCGCCGCGCCGATGTCCTCCATGCTCACCGCGTGGAAGCCGCGTTCGCGGAACAGGCGGGTGGCGGCCGAGAGCAGTTCCTCGCGGCGGGTGGGCTGCGCCTGCGGGCGCGCCCGCCACGCGGGCGCAGCGCTCGGCTCGGGCGGGGGCAGGGGGGCTCGGACGACCGCCTCGCCGAGTCGGGCGAGCAGGGGGGCGAACTCGTCGCGGGGGAGGGTGGCGTGGTGGTCGCCGACGCTGCCGAACACGCTCAGGGCGGCGAAGCACAGCAGGTCGGCCTCCCCGGCGTCCAACTCCGGGCGCAGCCCGCGCAGGCCGGTCAGCCACTGGCCCAGCAGCGCGCCCGCCCGCCGCCGGATCTCCTTCTGGTCGCCGGGGTGCAGGTGGCGGCCCTGCCAGCGCCACAAAGCGGTCAGCGCGCGCTGCTCGATCGACACCTCGGCCGCGGCCAGCAGCAGCGGGCGCAGGCCGCGCTCGGGGGCGTCCTCGGTCGCGCTGACCGCGTCGTGGACCCGTTCCGCGAGCTTGTCGACCCCGGTGAGCAGCACGAACCCCAGCACGTCCTGCTTGTTCTGGAAGTGCCGGTAGAGGGCGGGGCCGGTGATGCCCGCCGCCGCGGCGATGTCGTTGACGCCGACCGAGTGGTAGCCGCGCCTGCCGAACAGCTCCGCGGCGGCCTCGGCGAGCTGGGCCTTGCGGTTGCGTGGCCTGCGGGCGCGGCTGATCTCGGTTGTCACCCGGCGGCCTCCTCGCGGTCACTCGCAGTCCGTGAGACTGCCATAACAACCGTATGGGAGAGGCCAGGCGTTGACAACCAGCGGATCCGGGGCAAGATGTTAATGGCGATTAGCAGTCAGCCCAGGAGAGGACCGGACGAGCGTGAGTACCGAAGCCTTCATCTATGAGGCGATCCGCACGCCGCGTGGCCGCGGCAAGAAGAACGGCTCGCTGCACGGGGTCAAGCCCATCTCGCTCGTCGTGGGGCTCATCAACGAGCTCACCGCCCGGCATCCCGATCTCGATCCGGCCACGATCGATGACATCGTGCTCGGCGTGGTGTCCCCCGTCGGCGACCAGGGCTCGGTCATCCCGCGCAGCGCCGCCATCGCCGCGGGCCTGCCCGACTCGGTGGCGGGCCTGCAGATCGACCGGTTCTGCGCATCGGGGCTGGAGGCGGTCAACACCGCAGCGGAGAAGGTCCGCTCCGGCTGGAACCAGCTCATGATCGCGGGTGGCGTCGAGTCCATGTCGCGGGTGCCGATGGGCTCCGACGGCGGCGCGTGGTTCAACGACCCGGAGACCAACTACGACTCCTACTTCGTCCCGCAGGGCATCAGCGCCGACCTGATCGCCACCACCGAGGGCTTCAGCCGCGAGGACGTCGACACCTACGCCGTCGAGTCGCAGCGCCGCGCCGCCGCCGCCTGGTCGGCGGGGTACTTCGCCAAGTCGGTCGTGCCGGTGCGCGACCGCAACGGCGTCGTCCTGCTCAACCACGACGAGCACATGCGCCCCGAGTCCACCGTGGCGGGACTGGGCAAGCTCAACCCGTCGTTCACCGGGATCGGCGAGATGGGCGGCTTCGACGCCGTGGCGCTGCAGAAGTACCACTGGGTCGAGAAGATCGACCACGTCCACACCGCCGCGAACTCCTCCGGCATCGTCGACGGCGCCGCTCTTGTCCTCATCGGCAACGAGGCCGCTGGCAACGCCGCCGGGCTCACGCCCCGCGCCCGGATCGTCTCGGCCGCGGTGACCGGCGCCGAGCCGACCATCATGCTGACCGGGCCGACCCCGGCCGCGCGGAAGGCGCTCGCGCTGGCGGGCCTGACCCCGGACGACATCGACGTCTGGGAGCTGAACGAGGCGTTCGCCGCGGTCGTCATGAAGTTCATGAAGGACCTCGACATCCCGCACGAGAAGATCAACGTCAACGGCGGCGCGATCGCGATGGGCCACCCGCTCGGCGCCACCGGGGCGATGATCACCGGGACCGTGGTGGACGAGCTTGAGCGCCGCGGCGCGCGGCGCGGCCTGGTCACCCTGTGCATCGGCGGCGGCATGGGCGTCGCGACCATCATCGAGCGAGTCTGAGCCGGAGAGCTGATCTGAGATGACCGAAAACATGATCAAGTGGGACAGCGACTCGGACGGCATCGTCACGCTGACGATGGACGACCCCGGCCAGTCCGCCAACACGATGAACGACACGTTCCGCGAGTCGCTGGCGGCCACCGTCGACCGGCTCGAAGCGGAGAAGGACAGCATCACCGGCGTCGTCATCACCTCCGCGAAGAAGACCTTCTTCGCGGGCGGCGACCTCAACCAGCTCATCAAGGCCACCCCGGACGACGCGGCGGACATGACCGCGTCCGTCAACGGCGTGAAGGCGAACCTGCGCCGCCTGGAGACGCTGGGCAAGCCGGTGGTCGCGGCCGTCAACGGCGCCGCGCTCGGCGGCGGCTACGAGATCGCGCTCGCCTGCCACCACCGCGTCGCCCTCGACGCCAAGGGCAGCGAGATCGGCCTGCCCGAAGTCACCCTCGGCCTGCTGCCCGGCGCGGGGGGCGTGACCCGCACCGTGCGGCTGCTCGGCATCCAGGGCGCGCTGCTCAACGTGCTGCTCCAGGGCCAGCGGCACAAGCCTGCCAAGGCCAAGGAACTGGGCCTGGTGGACGAGCTTGTCTCGACGCCGGAAGAGCTGGTGGCGGCGGCGAAGGCGTGGATCAAGGCCAACCCGGCGGCCCAGCAGCCCTGGGACGCCAAGGGCTACAAGATCCCCGGCGGCACCCCGTCGAGCCCGGCGTTCGCGGCGAACCTGCCCGCGTTCCCGGCGAACCTGCGCAAGCAGCTCAAGGGCGCGCCGATGCCCGCCCCGCGCAACATCCTGGCCGCCGCGGTCGAGGGCGCGCAGGTCGACTTCGACACCGCGACCAAGATCGAGACGCAGTACTTCGTGAACCTGGCGGTCGGCCAGGTCGCGAAGAACATGACGACGGCGTTCTTCTTCCACCTCCAGGCCATCAACAAGGGCAACAGCCGCCCCGCGGGCCAGCCGAAGCACACCGCCCGCAAGGTCGCGGTGCTCGGCGCGGGCATGATGGGCGCGGGCATCGCCTACTCCAGCGCCCGCGCGGGCATCGACGTCGTGCTCAAGGACGTCACCATCGAGGCGGCCGAGAAGGGCAAGGCGTACTCGGAGAAGATCCTCGCCAAGGCCGTCTCCCGGGGCAAGCTCACCCAGGACAAGGCCGCCGAGGTGCTGGCGCGCATCACCCCGACCGCGGACCCCGCCGACGTCGCGGGCGTCGACCTGGTCGTGGAGGCCGTGTTCGAGAGCCCGGAGCTGAAGAAGAAGGTCTTCGGCGAGATCGAGGACCTGGTCGCCCCGGACGCCCTGCTCGGCTCGAACACCTCGACGCTGCCGATCACCCAGCTCTCGGAGGGGGTGAAGCGGCAGGAGGACTTCATCGGCCTGCACTTCTTCTCCCCGGTCGACAAGATGCCGCTGCTGGAGATCGTCGTCGGCGAGAAGACCAGCGACGTGGCGCTGGCCAAGGCGTTCGACTACGCGCTGCAGATCAAGAAGACCCCGATCGTGGTCAACGACAGCCGCGGCTTCTTCACCAGCCGGGTCATCGGCACCTTCATGAACGAGGCCGTGGCGATGGTCGGCGAGGGCGCGCACCCGGCGTCGGTCGAGCAGGCGGGCGCGCAGGCCGGGTACCCGGCCCCGCCGCTGCAGCTGCTGGACGAGCTGACTCTCACGCTGCCGCGCAAGATCCGCGACGAGACCAAGGCCGCCATCGAGGCCGCGGGCGGCGTCTGGCCGACGCACCCGGCCGAGGGCGTGCTCGACCGGCTCATCGACGAGTTCGACCGCAAGGGCCGCTCGGCCGGGGCGGGCTTCTACGAGTACGACGACGAGGGCAAGCGGACCGGGCTGTGGCCGGGGCTCACGGACGCGTTCGGCTCCGGCTCCGCGGACATCCCGTTCGTGGACATGCGGGAGCGGATGCTGTTCGCCGAGGCGCTGGAGACCGTCAAGTGCTTTGACGAAGGCGTGCTGCGGACCGTGCCGGACGCCAACATCGGCTCCATCTTCGGCATCGGCTTCCCGCCCTGGACCGGCGGCGTCATCCAGTACATCAACGGCTACCCCGGCGGGCTGAAGGGCTTCGTCGCGCGCGCGGAGGAGCTGGCGGCCCGCTACGGCGACCGGTTCACCCCGCCCGCGTCCCTGGTCGAGAAGGCCGAGAAGGGCGAGATCTTCGAGTAACCGCCTGCAGAGAACGCTGGTCGAGACCGCCCGCCGCGCCCGGCGGGCGGTCTTCGGCGTCAGACCGGCCAATGCGGACGGATACCCCTCACCCTACCGGGGACGAGTCACGCCTCTTCCTTGTGAACTTCCGAGGGAAGGCGTCTGGTTAGGACATTACCGTTTCACGGAATCCTGACCAGGAGGAATCGTCATGCTCGCAGAACCACGGCTGCCCCGGCGCGCCTTGTTCCGCGCCGCCGGTCTGCTGGTCGCCTCGACTGCGCCACTGGCCGTCCCCGCCGGACAGGGACAGGCGGAGCTGCCCTATCCGGCGAGAGTCCAGGTGTTCGTGGCCAACAGCGGCTCGGACAACGTCACCGCGTACGACACCCGGTTGGGACAGTCCAGGATTGTCCCGGCGGTGGGAGAGACGCCTGTCGGCGTTGCGGTAAACAACTTCGGTGACCGGGTCTATGTCACCAACGAGGCGGCGAACACGCTGTCGGTGATCGACGCCAGGAGCCTTACCGTCGTCGACACCATCCCGGTCGGCTCGAACCCCTTCGGCGTCGCCTCCCGGCCCGTGGTGAACCGGGCCTACGTCGCCGACTTCGGCTCCGACACCCTCAGCGTCATCGACACTTCGACGCACACCCTGATGACGGCGATCCCGGTCGGCATGTTCCCGCACACGCCCGTGGTCGGGCACGGGGGCATCTGCGTGTACGTGACCAACAACGGCAGCAAGAGCGTCACGGTGATCGACACCAGGACCAACACCGTGGTCAACACCATCCCCGCCGGGCTGTACCCCTCCGGAATCGACCTGAACCCGAGCACCGGGCTCGGGTACGTGGCCAACACCGGCGACGACTCGGTCACCGTCATCGACACCTACACGGCCGCGGCGCTCGGGACGATCCCGGTGGGGCAGGCCCCGCTCGGCGTGGCGATGGCCCCGTCCGGGCTGGTCTACGTCGCCAACCAGATGTCCGACACGGTGTCGGTCATCGACACCAAGACCCACTTCGTCGTGGCCACCATCCCCGTCGGCGACCAGCCCGAGGGGGTGGCCGCGATGCCCGACGGCAGCTACGTCCTGGTGACCAACAACGCGTCGAACACCATGTCGATGATCGACCCGGCCACCAACACCGTGGTCAACACGGTTCCGGTCGGCTCGAACCCCGAGGGCATCGCCATCACCTACTGATCAGGCTCAGGTGTCGGCTGCCGGGCCCAGTTCCAGGGCCAGGTGCAGGTCCACCTGCGCGGGCAGGGACGACAAATCCCGGCCGGTCAGCTCCTCGACCCGGCCGATCCGGTACCGCAGGGTGTTCACGTGGACGTGCAGCTGCTCGGCAGCCTTGGTCCACGAGCCAGAGCAGGCCAGGAACACCCGCAGCGTGCGCAGCAGGTCGGACTGGTGCTCGGCGTCGTAGTCGGTGACCGGACCGAGCACCCACCGCCGGAACGCGGCGCGCTGGTCGTCGGGGACCATGACCAGCAGGGTGTGGAACGCGCCGAGCCGGGCGCCGTCCTGCACGCCCGCGCGGCAGCCGCGCCGCTCGGCGACCCGGCGCGCGTTGCGGGCCTGGTCGAGGGACGCCGACAGGCCTGCCGGGCCGACCGAGCCGCCGACGCCGAGCGCGAAGCGGACGTCGCCGAAGCCGGGCTCCAGCAGGCGCACCAGGCCGACCAGCTCGTCCAGCACCCGGTCGCGGCGGTTGCGGCCGACGCCCCAGACGGCGCGGACCTCCCCGGCCGAGCCTGCCGAGGCCGCCGAATCGGCTGGGCCGGTCGCCTTCCCGAGCACCGAGACGACGCCCAGGGACGCGGCGAGTTCGGCCAGGACGGCGGCGGCCACGTCCGGGGTCGCGCGGTCGGCGGACGCGCTGACCACGCACATGCCGTCCGGATCGCCCAGACCAGCGGCGCGCAGGTCCTCAGAAGAGAGCAGGGACAGGTCGGGCCGGGCCGGGACCGTGGCGGACTGCTCGTTGGCCGCCGCGACCGCCAGGATGTCCATCAGGTGCCGCTGGTGGGAGGACCACCGCGCCTGGTCGCCCGGCGCGGCGAGGAACCAGTCCAGCGCCCGGGTCCCGGTGACCGAGCCCTCGGCGACCGTGTGCGGCGGGTGTCCCGGGCCGCGCACGGTGACCGGTAGTCGTGTCGCGTCCAAGAAGCGGCGGGCAAGAAGCTGTCGCACGCCGATTGGTGGGACGGAGGTGGTGCCCGCTACCACCCGCCCGGTAGGGGACAAGACCCAGACGCCCGCGTCCAGCGCCGTCGACGCGTTGGCCACCGCCGCGCGCAGATCCGGCACCCCCACGCCCGCGCGGGCGCGGACCCGGGCCGCGCCCAGCACCACGTACTCCGTCAGCGCCGCGAACGACACGTGCGCGGGCACCCCGAACAGCGGCACCCCGTGCCGCTCGCACGCCCGCACCACGTCGTCGGGGATCTCGTGGTGCTCGGCCGCGCCAGCGCCCAGCGCCGCCACCCCGGCCGCGGCCAGCGCGGCGACGAACGGCTCGGCCTGTCCCGGCTCGCTCCACCACACCAGCCCGGTCAGCACGAGTTCACCGCCGGACAGGTAGCGGCTGGGGTCGACCAGGTCGGTGGTGTAGACGTACCGGATCGGACGGTCGGGGTTCTCCGGCGGGACCAGGACGTCGAGGTCGAGGTCCGGGTGGTCCAGCAGCATCCGCAGGTTCACTGAGTCCTCCGCCGTGGCGTGCGCGCCGTGCGGCGAGCACCGTGATAGACCGGTTGGAGGAAACTACAAGAGGGAGGCGGGGGCGGGGCTGTTCTTTCGTGGCTTTCGCCCGTGGCCTGCCTGTGCTAGCCGGTGTCTTATGGGGGAGTGTCCGTGCCCGTTGTCCTCTCGGTAGGTGATCTGCTGTCCTGTTGCGCGTCCAAGAGGTGGGCGACAGAGGTTGCCGCGCAAGGGCCTTTCCCGTCTCTCGACAGTCTGGAACGCGTGTCCGCCGAGGTCTTGGCCGGTGTGGACTGGGCGGACGTGCGCGCGGCGATCGACGCTCACCCGCGCATCGGCGAGCGCGTGACCGGGGCTGATCGGGAGGCGGCGTGGTCGCGCGACGAGCAGTCCGCCGCGGCCGTTGTGGACGAGCGGGTGCGGGCTGAGTTGGTCGACGGAAACGTCCGGTACGAGAAGCGCTTCGGGCACGTGTTCCTCATTTGCGCGACCGGGCTGTCCGCTGGCGACGTGCTGTCCGCGCTGCGGGCGCGGCTCGGCAATGACGACGCCGTCGAGCGCGAGATCGTCCGCGCCGAGCTGGCGAAGATCGTCGGGCTGCGGCTGCGAAAGCTGGTGGACCGGTGACCGCGACCCTGTCCACGCACATCCTCGACACCAGCCGGGGCGTGCCTGCCGCGGGCGTCGCCGTCCGGCACGACGAGCGCCGCGACGGCGAGTGGCGCCCGGTCGAGCGGGCGCGGACCGACGGCGACGGTCGGATCTCGGGATGGTCCGCGGAGCCTGGCGAGCACCGGTTCGTCTTTGACACAGGCTCTTATCTCGGCCAAGACGCCTTCTACCCGGAAGTCGTTGTCGCTTTCCGGGTCACTGACGGGCACTATCACGTCCCGTTGCTGATCAGTCCGTTCGGCTACAGCACTTACCGGGGGAGTTGACTTGACGGAGATCCAGCTCGGCGACAACCAGTACGGCAAGGCGGAGACGCGGCTCGTGCGGGTCGACCGCGGCGGCGACACGCACGTCGTCACCGATCTGAACGTGACCACGACCCTGGCCGGTGATTTCGCCGCCACCCACCTCACCGGTGACAACAGCGGCGTCCTGCCGACCGACTCGCAGAGGAACACCATCTACGCGTTCGCCCGCGACGGGGTCGGGCAGATCGAGGACTTCGCGCTGCGGCTGGCCCGCCACTTCGTGGACACCGCGGCCACGGTCACCCGGGCGCGGATCGCGATCGAGCAGTACTCCTGGGACCGAATCCCGGCGACCGGCCACTCCTTCGCCCAGGCCGCGGGAACCCGCACGGTCACGGTCACCTACGACGGCGAGACCGCGACCGTGGTGTCCGGGGTGGCGGACGTGACCGTCCTCAACACCACCGGCTCCGAGTTCCGCGGTTTCCCCCGCGACCGGTACACCACACTGCCCGAGATGGCCGACCGCATCCTCGGCACCTCGGTCACCGCGCGGTGGCGGCACCGCGACGCCGAGCCCCGGGACTGGGCGGACTCGTTCGAGTGGGCCAGGGAGCGGCTGCTCACCGCGTTCGCGGACACCTACAGCAAGTCGCTGCAGCAGACCCTGCACGCCATGGGCGAGCGCGTCCTCAGTGGCGACGACGACCTGGTGGAGATCCGGTTGGCGCTGCCGAACAAGCACCACTTCCTTGTGGATCTCGCGCCCTTCGGTCTGGACAACCCGGGCGAGGTCTTTTTCGCCGCGGACCGACCGTACGGGCTAATCGAGGGCACGGTATGTCGCGCCGACGCGCCCGATCCCGGCCTTGCTTGGTGGTAAGAGGGCGACGGTAGGAGGACTAGGCGTAAGAGGACTGGGGTAGGAGTACCTATGGAGTTTCTGCGACCGGCCTCGCTCACCGAGGCACTGGAAGCCAAGGCGGCCCATCCGGACGCCACGCCGATCGCGGGCGGGACGGACCTGATGGTGGAGTTGAACTTCGACAAGCGCCGCCCCAGCGCGCTGCTCGACCTGACCGGGGTCGCGGAACTCGCGGAGTGGGACACCGACGGCGGCTCTGGCGGCGACCCAGGAGGCGACCCAGGAGGCGACACCGTCCGGCTCGGCGCCTGCGTGCCCTACAGCCGGATCATCGGCGAACTCGGCGGGCGGTTGCCCGGCCTCGCGATGGCCGCGCGCACGGTCGGGTCTCCGCAGATCCGCAACCGGGGCACGGTCGGCGGAAACCTGGGCTCGGCGTCCCCCGCTGGCGACGCGCATCCGCCGCTGCTGGCTGCGGGCGCGGCTGTCGAGGCGGCGTCGACGCGGGGGAGCAGACGGATTCCGGCGGCCGAGTTCTTCCATGGGCCCAAGCGGTCCGCCCTCGCGGCGGACGAACTGGTCGTGGCGGTCCACCTGCCGGTGGCCACCGGCCCACAGCAGTTCTCGAAGGTGGGCACGCGCAACGCGATGGTGATCGCGGTGTGCTCGTTCAGCCTGGCGCTGCACCCGGAGACCGGGGCGGTGGGCACCGGGATCGGCTCGGCGGGGCCGACGCCGCTGCGCGCCGAGGACGCCCAGCTGTTCGCCGCCGCCGAACTGGAGGGCCGGTGGGAGGCGCCGGGACCACTGCCCGACAGCGTGCTCCGCCGGTTCGGTGAACTGGTCGCGGCGGCGGCGAAACCGATTGACGACGTGCGCGGCACGGCGGAATACCGCAGGCACGCGCTGGCCGTGCTCGCCCGCCGCACGCTCACCTGGGCCTGGGACGACTACCGGACGGGAAGCTGGTCGCGATGCGCGTGAACATCGAGGTCAACGGCGAGCAGCGGGTCGCGGACACGGTGTGGGAAGGCGAAAGCCTGCTCTACGTGCTGCGCGAGCGGTTAGGACTGCCGGGCTCCAAGAACGCCTGCGAACAGGGCGAGTGCGGCTCGTGCACGGTCTATCTGGACGACGTGGCGGTATGCGCCTGTCTGGTCGCGGCAGGACAGGCCGAGGGCCGGTCTGTCCGCACGGTCGAAGGGCTCGCCGACGGCGACCGGCTCGACCCGATGCAGCAGGCGTTCGTCGAGGCGGGCGCGGTGCAGTGCGGCTTCTGCACCCCCGGGCTGATCGTCGCCGCGCACGACCTGGTGCGCCGCAACCCGCGCCCGTCCGACCTGGAGATCCGCGAGTCGCTGGCCGGGAACCTGTGCCGCTGCACAGGCTACGAGAAGATCCTCGACGCCGTGCGGCTCGCCGCCGAGCGGATGGGCGCGTCGGGAGGCACCGCATGAGGACTGTCATCGAGGGCGCGGCCATCGCCACGGTGGACGCCGCGGGCACCGAGCACGCCGAGGGGCACCTGGTCGTCGCGGACGGGCTCATCGACTCGGTCGGGGCCGGTCCCGCGCCCGCGGGGCTGCTTGCCGATCGACGGGTAGACGGCCGCGGCTGCCTGCTTACCCCGGGCCTGGTCAACACTCACCACCACCTCTACCAGTGGGCCACGCGCGGCCTGGCGCAGCAGTGCGACCTGTTCCACTGGCTCATCGAGCTGTACCCGGTGTGGGCGCGGCTGGACGAGGACATCACCCGGGCCGCCGCCACCGCAGGGCTCTACCGGCTGGCTCGGACTGGGTGCACGACAGCCGCCGACCATCACTATGTGTTCCCCGAGGGCGGCGGCGACTTGCTCGGTGCGACGATCGACGCGGCCAAGGCGGTGGGGGTGCGGCTGCACGCCGTGCGCGGGTCGATGGACCGCGGTGAGTCCGCTGGCGGGCTGCCGCCGGACTCGCTGGTCGAGGACACCGACTCCGCGCTCGCGGGCACCCAGGCCGCGATCGACCGCTGGCACGACCCCGACCGCGCCGCGTTCGTCCGCGTCGCGGTGGGGCCGTGCTCGCCGTTCTCGGTGACCTCCGAATTGATGGCGGGCGCCGCCGAGCTTGCCCGCGCGGCGGGCGTCCGGCTGCACACCCACCTCGCGGAGACCCTGGACGAGGAAAAGCAGTGCGTGGCCGAGTTCGGCCGCACCCCCGTCGAGTACGTCGAGACACTGGGCTGGCTCGGGCCGGACGTGTGGCTCGCGCACGCGGTGCACCTGTCCGACGGCGCCGTGCGCGCCCTCGGGGCCACCCGGACCGGGGTCGCGCACTGCCCGACCTCCAACGCCCGCCTCGGCGCGGGCATCGCCCGGGTCGCCGACCTGGTGGCCGCGGGTGCCCCCGTCGGCCTGGGGGCGGACGGCGCGGCGTCCAACGAGGACGGCGGCCTCGGCGTCGAACTGCGGCAGGCCACTTACCTCGCCCGCCTGCGCGGCGGCGCGGCCGCCCTCGACGCCCGGGCCGCGCTCCGGCTGGCCACCATGGGCGGGGCGGCGTGCCTGGGCAGGCAGGACGAACTGGGGTCGCTGGAGCCGGGGAAGCTCGCCGACCTCGCGCTGTGGCGGCTGACCGGGGTCGAGCACGCCGGGATCGCCGACCCGGTGGCCGCGCTCGTGTTCGGCTCCCTGCCGCCGCTGAAGCTGCTGCTGGCGGGCGGGCGCGCGGTGATCGAGGACGACGAGCCGGTACGCGTGACCGACTCCGACGTGGCGCGTGATTTGGCTGCCGTTAGCGCTGTCTTGGCCAGGAAAGCGGGGCTGACCCGATGACACGGTCGTCCACCGAACGCGCGGACACGACTGCCGGGATCGGCGGCAGCCCGATCCGGCCGGATGGCGCGCTCAAGGTCAAAGGCGAGTTCGCGTACTCGTCGGACCTGTGGGCCGAGGACATGCTGTGGGGCGCGACCCTGCGCAGCCCGCACCCGCACGCCCGGATCACCGCCGTGCGGATCGGGAAGGCCCTCGCGCTGCCCGGCGTCCACGCGGTCCTCACCCACGACGACGTGCCCGGCCGCAACCGGTTCGGCCTTGAGCACGCCGACCAGCCGGTGCTCGCCGAGGACGTCGTGCGCTACCAGGGGGAGCCGGTCGCGGTCGTGGCCGCCGACCACCCGGAGACCGCGCGCCGCGCCGCCGCGCTGATCGAGGTCGACTACGACGTCCTCGACCCGGTCACCGACCCCGAGACCGCCCTGGCCGACGGGACGCCCGCGCTGCACCCGGACGGGAACCTGGTGCGCCACGTCCGGATCAGGCGCGGCGACCCGGAGCCTGCCGCGCCCGTCGTGGTCACCGGCGAGTACACCGTGGGGATGCAGGACCAGGCGTTCCTCGGCCCGGAGTCCGGCATGGCCGTGCCTGCCGAGGACGGCGGGGTCGACCTCTACGTCGCCACCCAGTGGCTGCACGTCGACCAGCGGCAGATCGCCGAGTCCCTGGGGGTGCCGCAGGAGAAGGTGCGGATCACGCTGGCGGGCGTCGGCGGCGCGTTCGGGGCCCGGGAAGACCTGTCGATGCAGGTGCACGCGTGCATGTTGGCCATGCACACCGGTAAGCCGGTCAAGTTCGTCTACGGCCGCGAAGAGTCGTTCTTCGGCCACGTCCACCGCCATCCCGCGGTGATGCGGTACGAGCACGGCGCGACGGAAGACGGCAGGCTGGTCTACGTGCGCGCCCGCATCCTGCTCGACGGCGGCGCGTACGCCTCCACCACCAGCGCGGTCGTCGGCAACGCCGCCACCCTCGGCGTCGGCCCGTACGAGGTGCCCAACGCGCACGTCGACGCGTTCGGCCTCTACACCAACAACCCGCCGTGCGGGGCGATGCGCGGGTTCGGCGCGGTGCAGGCGTGCTTCGGCTATGAGTCGCAGATGGACAAGCTCGCCGCCGCGCTCGGCATGGACCCGGTGGACCTGCGCGTCCGCAACGCCGTGCGCGAGGGCTCCACGATGCCCACCGGCCAGGTCATCGACTCCGCCGCCCCGGTCGCCGAGCTGCTGCGGCTGGTGCGCGACAAGCCGATGCCCGCGCCGGTCGGGGACGCCGAAGGGGTCGCGGACCCGCGTGAGCTGCCCGGCGGGGTCTCGAACACCACCCGGGGCGAGGGGGTGCGGCGCGGCGTCGGATACGGAGTGGGCATCAAGAACGTCGCGTTCTCCGAGGGCTTCGACGACTACTCCACCGCCCGGGTGCGGCTGGAGGTGATCGGCGGCGAGCCAGTCGTCTCCGTGCACACCGCCGCCGCCGAGGTGGGGCAGGGGCTGGTGACGCTGCAAGCCCAGATCGCGCGTACCGAGCTCGGCGTGCACCAGGTGACCATCCTGCCCGCGGATACCGCTGTCGGCAGCGCCGGATCAAGCTCCGCGTCCAGACAGAGCTATGTAACCGGCGGCGCGGTAAAAGCCGCCTGCGAGGCGGTCCGCGCTGAGGTGCTCGCAATCGCGGCGGACGTGCTCCCCGCAGGCGGCGAGCTTTACCTGAACGGCGGAAAGGTCATCGCGTCCACCGGCGAGGCCGTCGCCGACGTGGCCGCGCTGCTCGGCGACCGGGTGGTCGAGCACACCGTCGAGTGGCGGCACCGGCCGACCCAGCCGCTCGACCCGGCGACCGGGCAGGGCAACGCGCACGTCCAGTACGCCTTCGCCGCGCACCGGGCGGTGGTCGACGTCGACACCGAGCTGGGCCTGGTGCGGGTCGTGGAACTCGCGTGCGCGCAGGACGTGGGCCGGGCGCTGAACCCGCAGGCCGTCGTCGGGCAGATCCAGGGCGGGTCCGCCCAGGGCCTCGGGCTCGCGGTGATGGAGGAGATCCAGGTCGTCGGAGGGAAGGTGGTGAACCCGTCGTTCACCGACTACCTGATCCCCACCATCCTGGACATGCCGCCGATGCCGATCGACGTGCTCGAACTCGCCGACCCGCACGCCCCCTACGGCCTGCGCGGGGTGGGGGAGCCGCCGACGATCTCGGCCACCCCGGCCATCGTCGCCGCCGTCCGCGCGGCGACCGGCGCGGCGCTGACCCGGATACCGATACGCCCGGAGCACGTGGTGTTCACCACTGTCGAGGACGGTGGTCACTCTTCGTAGTAGTGCCGTCCGGCGATATAACCCGTTTGGACGTCATGGTTGGCCAGTAGCCTCAGCGCACCTTGTCCCCGCGTCGCTGATCTCCGAGGTGCCGTTCCCGTGACCGACTCTTCCAGTTGGGTTCCCGAAGGCGTGAACACCGCATTGCCGAGCGCCGCCCGCGTCTACGACTACCTGCTCGGCGGTGGGCACAACTTCTCCGGCGACCGCGCGCTGGCCGAGAAGCTGGTGACCGTCGTCCCCGCCCGGGACATGGCCCGGCTCAACCGCGCCTTCCTCCGGCGCGCGGTGCTGCATCTGGTCGACGCGGGCATCACCCAGTTCCTCGACCTCGGCTCGGGCATCCCCACCGTGGGCAACGTGCACGAGATCGCCCACTCGGCCGACCCGGACATCCGCGTCGTCTACGTCGACTACGAGCCGGTGGCCGTGGCGCACAGCGAGTTGATGCTGGCGGACGAGCCGAACGCGACGATCCTGCAAGCCGACATGCGCGACCCGGAGAAGATCCTGAACTCCCCGCGCGTGCGCGACCTGCTCGACCTGGACCGGCCGCTGGGGCTGCTCATGGTCGGCGTCGTGCAGTTCATCCCCGACGCGGACGACCCGTGGGCGCTCGCCGCCAGTTACCGCGACGCCATGGCACCCGGCAGCTACCTCGCGCTGTCCGCGTTCACCTGGGACAACGCACCCGCCGGGATGGCCGGGGCGGTGGAGGTGTTCAAGAACAGCCAGGACCCGATCTTCCCGCGCGCCCGCGCGGAGATCATGCGGATGTTCGACGGCTTCGACCTGGTCGAGCCCGGCCTCGTCTACACCCCGCAGTGGCGGCCGGAGCGGCCGGAGGACGTCGGCGACAACGCCGAACGGTCGAACCTCTACGCGGGCGTGGCCCGGAAACCGTGAAACCCACCTGATCGGAGTAGAAGGGTTCCGCGAGAGGTGGATCATCGGGGTAGCGCTCAGTGCCGAAGCGGGTGCACAGTGGTACTTCCCTGGTACTTCCCTGGTACTTCCCTGGTACCTCCCTGGTACTCCTTCCCCTCGGTACCGATCCCACCGACAAGGACACTCGATGACGTGCCGTCCGGACGGTCCGCGTGGACCGCGCTGAACTGGCCAACAGATGGGCCGACCTGGCCAGAAGATGGGCAGCGGCGCTGACCCAGGTGGTCTACGTGCCGCGGTCCCGGGACGCCATCGAACGCGACCTCGCCGACCTGCTCGGCGCCCTGGCCGGGTGCCTGCGCGCGGACGCCGACCCGGCGTCCGCAGCGGCGGTGGGCAAACGGCTTGTCGAGGCGGGCTTCCACAACCCGGTGTGCGTGCGGGCCTCCATCGACCTGCTCGCGCCGGAGCTGCCCCGGCTGGCCGAGCGCGCTGACCAGTCCGATGTGGACGGTTCGGTGGAGTCGTCGCTGCTGCCGGTGTTCGCCGCCATCGCGGCCGGATTCGCCGAGGCGACCCGGGACCGGCTGTTCTTCGAGCAGGAAGACCTGCGCGGCGCCCTGATGCGCGCCAAGGAGAACGTCGAGCGCGACCTGCGGGCCAGCGAGGCGCGGTTCAGCGAGGTGTTCGCGACGTCCTCGCTGGGCATGGTGATCAGCGATCCCGGCGGCGGCGTCGCCCGCGCCAACAAGGCGCTGGAGGACATGCTCGGCCACGACCCCGGCACGCTGTTCCGCAAACGCCTCGACGACCTGTTCCACCCGGACGAACGCGATTACCTGCGGTCCCGATACAGCGACCTGCTCACCGCCAAGCACCCGGGCCGAGACCAGCTGCACGAGCGCACCCGGCTCGTCCGCGCCGACGGCGAGACCGTGTGGGTGCGGATCGCGGTGTCGGTGCTGCGCGACCGCGACGGCCAGCCCGACCACCACGTGACCATGGTCCAGGACATCTCCGACCTGCACCTGCTCGAGCACCAGATCAGCCACCAGGGCACGCACGACCCGCTCACCGGGCTGCGGAACCGGCAGTCGTTCGTCACCAGGCTGGAAGAGGCGCTGGGCGCGGGCGCGGACCTGTCGGTGTTCCACCTCGGACTTGACGACTTCGCCGTCGTCAACGACGGCATCGGCCGCGAGGCGGGCGACCACCTGCTGCGCCACGTCGCCGCCTGCCTGTCCATGGTCGTGGCCGAGCACGCGGGCGCGGCGCACCCCGGCGTCGTCGCCAGGATCGCGGGCGACGAGTTCGCCATCCTGCTGCACCACGGGCCCGACACCGACGTCGGCGCGGTCGCGACCGCGATCAACGAGGTGCTGTCCGAGCCGACCTACGTCGGCGGCGACGGCATCGCGGCGTCCGCGACCATCGCGGTGGTCCGGCTGCCCGCGCCCGACACCGAGCCCGGCGACCTGCTGCGGGCCACCGACATCGCGGTCCGAAGACTCAAGGCCGCGGGCCGCCGCCAGTGGTGCCTGGTCGACCCGGAGCAGAACCGCCGTTTCCGCGAGCACTACCGGCTGGCCGCGTCGATTCCCGGGGCGTGGGAGAACGGCGAACTCGACGTGGAGTTCGAGCCGGTAGTGCTGACCGACCGCCGGGAAGCGATGGCCGCCCGAGCGTTGCTGCGGTGGACGCACCCCACGCAGGGCGTGATCGACCACCGCCGCTGCCACGAAGTGCTGCTCGACACCGGCCTCGGCGTCCCCCTGGGCCACTGGCTGCTGCAGCACGCCGCCGAACGCCTCGTCGCGCTGCGCGAGCGCACCGGCGCCGCGCCCCGGCTCTACGTGGAGCTGACCGCCGAGCAGTCAGCCGACCCGGACCTGATCGCGGCCGTCCGGCGGGCGCTGGCGGAATCCGGCCTGAGCGCGGAGGAACTGGAAATCGGAATGCCGGTCGACTCCCTGTGCATGGCGGACAGCCAGGCCGAGGACAACCTCGGCGTGCTCGTCGAACTCGGCGTCCGGTCCGTGCTGACCGGCTTCGGCCGAACCAGAGGCGACCTGGCGTGCGTGGAGGACCTGCCGATCCAGACCGTGCGGATGGCCGACCTGGTGGTGGCCCGGCTTGTGGAGCCCCGGCCGGAGGCGCTGTTCACCCGGGCGATCCGGGACCTGGTCCCGATGGTGCGGGACACCGGGGTCTCGGTGATGGTCGCGGGCATGGAGACCGCGGCACAGGTCGAGTGGTGGACCGAGGCAGGCGCCGACCGCGCCTCCGGCCCGGTGTTCGGCGAGTTTCCAGCGGTGTGAACACGAGCGGTGTGAACCGGACTGCGTGAACAAGCTGGCGTGAACCGGCCTTCGTGAACCGAGTGGTGTGAACAGGCCTGCGTGAACCGGGTGGCGTGGGTGAAGCGGTCTGGACAGCTCGACGGCCCCCCGGTTGATCCGGAAGGCCGTCGGGTATGTGGGGCGCCTCAGGCGGCGACGGCGAACGAGGCCAGCGCGGCGGCCCCCGCCACCGTGAGCCGCGCGGGCACCAGCTGGCCGAACCGGCCCTGGTCGCCGGTGATCAGACCGTCGTGGGTGAGGGTGTGCGCGGCGAACTGGTCGCAGCACGGCACGCCGTCGATGTAGAGGTCCGGCTCACTGCCGCAGCTGATCTGCGCGCGCCCCGCGTCGACGGCGCGGAGCATCGCCAGGACGCGATAGTTCAGTTCATAGGGTGTGCTGGTGGCCTTCATGGTTCCCCCCTGCGGTGGTGTCTTCTGGTGTGGAGTCTTTTCATCTTCATGGGGTCCATCGGAGTGCGACCCCGGGCACGTTACAAAGCGTGACTTTCGGGCGGCCAACGCCCCGCTGAAATCCGCTACCGACCCCCGGACGGGTAGCGGTTCCCGCTGCGTGCTCACCCGGGCGAACCGGCTATGACCTGCTGAAACGCCGCTTCCGTCCACCGTGAACCCCTCCTTGGTGTCTACCAGGAAGAGGCGGCACACCGCATCTCAGATACCGGAACGTCGCCGCATTCACCCCCATGGGTCACCCCGAATGGTGGTGTCGCGTGGGTGGTCCTTTCGGCTACCGCTGGTGCCGGTCGTGCCTGCTCGCCAGCCCGTACAGAATCCGCTGCATCACGTCGGGGTCGGTGTCCACCGGCTCCCGCGCCGCCTCGATCGCCGCGGCCTGCGACGGCCGCCGCTGCCGCCGCGGCAACGGCACGGCCGAGGCCTCCATACCTCCCGGCAGCGGCAGGCTCGCCCACAACAGGCACCGCCCCGCCCCCAGGTCCACCACACCCGTGTGCCCCCCCGGCGGAGCCGCGGGCGCCCGAACCTCCCGCGGCGACTCGATCTCCATGATCAGGTCGCCCCCGGACAGCCGCACCCGCGCGATCATCATCCCCGGCCCCGCCGGGTCAGCCGCGGCCACGACAGCCTCCGCCATCGCCCGCGCCACCTCGGAGGCAGCCTCCCGCATCGGCCGCAGCGCCCACTCGGTCAGCGAGAACCGCACGAACATCTCCGTGCACCCCACCGCGCTAGGCAGGGCGACCAACTGGAGGTCGTCCATCTGTTCGGTCCGGTCGTTCATGGGTACTTCCTTCCCGCTGCCGCCCGCGCGTGCGCAGATGGTGCCATGTCACCCGTCAGTGGTGACACCCGAGGTCTACCCTCTTACTCCTTGTATACGACCGGACCGAACAAGTCACCCTCTGCGTCCTCGAAAGTGTCTCGCAGGGTCCCTCGATGGTGTAGTTCTGACTCTCGTGCGCGCTTTCACCGACAACGGCCGTGAACTGATCGCCGAGTTTGCCTTTGAACGGGAAGGCGATCAACTCGCCCTCGTGCTGGAGAGCGCGGGAGGGAAGGTCAAAGGAAGCCCGCACCCGCGCAACAAGGACTACGTCGAGACGCTGCGGCTCCTGATCAGTCGCCTCGCCAGGCTGCGAGCGGTGATCACCTCAGCGGTGGTCGACTCACGGCAAGTGCACCGGGCCGGCCTGTCCGAGAGCGAGCGCGCCTTGATCACCGAGCCGATCCAGCTCACGCCGACCACCGATGCCGAGGACGTGCGCAAGCAGTTGACCAGCCCGCAAAGCCGGGTCGGGCGATCGGCAGGCGCGACAGGCGACAGCAACAACCGCAAGCGCATCCGGATTCGGCTGCAGGTGCCTGGCTACGGGGCGCACGAGGCTGCCGAGTTGGCCGCTGCGGTGGTGAGCCCGCGAGTCGGGCCGGACGCCCGCGACGTTCTCGCTGCGTTGGAGGTGGCGAACGGTGGGGCGGCCATCGGCGGAAACGACCTCATGCTCAAGGTCGACGGCACGCTGGTGCTGATCGCCCCTGAGGATTCAGCGGTCGCGGAGCCGGTGCTCGTCGCGGCGGTGCAGGCGGGCATCGACCGGCTGTGGCAGCGGGGGTCCGTTTCGCTTTCCGAGTTGGGGGACGACGGGGAGCTTGTCGGACGGGTGCTGGCGCAGCTGCCCGATGCGGCGCTGGTCGGCGACCCGCCGACGTTCGTCCTCGGCCGCGCCACGGACGAAGACAGGAGCAAGGACAAAACCTACGGGGTGCTCGACCGGGCCACCGAGGTCAAGTACCGGGTGGAGCAGGCGGACCTGCGGGCGCGGCTGGTCGGGGCGAAGAAGGTCGCGGCGTGCGCGTTGTGCGGGGACGAGTTCCCGGTGCGGTTCCTGGTGGCCGCGCACATCAAGCAGCGGTCCGTGTGCGACGACGACGAGCGCCGGGACCTGACCAATGTGGCCATGCTCGCCTGCTCGTTCGGGTGCGACGCCCTCTTCGAGCGCGGGGTTGTGACGGTGCGGGCGGACGGGGGCATCCGGGTCTCGGAGTCCGGGGTCGGCGGGAGCCGGTTCGGCGACCATCTGGCCCTGCTGAGCGGCAAACGGTGTGGGGCGCATCGGGCGGAGACCGAGCGGTATTTCGCCTGGCATCGGGAGCGGTGGTCCGGGCGCTCTTGACGCGCTGACCTGCTGGTCTGGCGTGGTGCACCGCGCCAGACCGGAGCCGCCGGGGTCAGGATTTCGGGCTGGGGGCGGTCAGGGACAGCGCCTTCGGGGCGGGGCCGCAGCAGCCGCCTTCGGTGGTCTCGGCGTCGTTGGTCGCGGTGTCGAAGAGGCCGGAGCCGCCGCAGACGCCGGTTTCGGGGAGGACCAGTTCGACCCTGGTGGCGGATTCGTGGTCGCCCGCGATGGCGGCGGCGACGGAGCGGACCTGCTCGTAGCCGGTCATGGCCAGGAAGGTGGGGGCGCGGCCGTAGCTCTTCATGCCGACCAGGAAGACGCCGGGTTCGGGGTGGGCCAGTTCGGCGGCGCCGTGCGGGTAGACGGTGCCGCAGGAGTGGACGTTGGGGTCGATGAGCGGGGCAAGCGCGGTCGGGGCGCGCAGGACGGGGTCCAGGTCCAGGCGGATCTCGGAGAGCCAGGTGTGGTCGGGGCGGAAGCCGGTGAGTGCCACTACCTCGTCTACCGGGTCCAGGCGTTGGCCTTCTATAGAGGTCAAGACAATGCTGTCTGCGGTTTGTTCGACGGTGGTGGTGCGGAAACCGGTGACTGTGCGGACGTGCCCGGCGCGGGCGGCCTCTTGCGCCTTGCGGCCCAGCGCGCCGCGGGCGGGGAGTTGGTCGGCGTCGCCGCCGCCGAAGAGGGCTCCTGGTTCGCCGCGGCGCAGCAGCCACAGCACCTCGGTGTGGGGGAGTTCGGTGAGTGCGACCAGCGCGGTCAGCGCGGAGTGGCCGCTGCCCGCGAGGGCGACGCGCTTGCCCGCGTACCGGGCGCGGGTGGCCGGGTCGGCGAGGTCGGGGACGCGGTAGGCGATCCGGTCGGCGGCCGCTGTTTCGCCGAGGGCGGGCAGGCCGTCGCCGCCGAGGGGGTTCGGCGTGGTCCAGGTGCCCGAGGCGTCGACCAGGGCGCGGGCGGTGATCAGTTCTTCGCCGTGGGGGGTGCGGACGTGCACGGTCAGCGGCTCGGTGTCGCGGCCCGCGTCGACCACCAGGTCGCGGCCGCGGCGGGCGACGCCGACGACGCGGGCGTTGTACCGGACCCGGTTGCCCAGTGCCGCGGCCAGCGGGGACAGGTAGTCCGCCGCCCACTCGGCGCCGGTCGGGTAGCCGTCGGTGGGGGGTTGCCAGCCGGTGGCGGCGAGCAGGCGCGCGGCGGCGGGGTCGACCAACTCGGGCCACGCCGAGAACAGGCGGACGTGGTGCCACTGGGCCACCGCCGCACCGGCCCGGTCGGCCGCCTCCAGGACCAGCGGGCGCAGCCCGCGCTCGGCCAGGTGCGCCGCGGCGGCCAGGCCGATCGGGCCAGCGCCAACCACGACCACGGGGAGTCCGTCCATGATTCCTCCTTGTCGAGAGAGAACTTGTCAAGAGCGATACATCGACGTTCGTCGATCCAACGAGGTGAACTATATCGACCGGTATCGATTGACGCAACCATCGAGCGTGGTCGATACTGTGCGGTATGACCACCACGACCGGGCTGCTCGCGCCGCACGACGCCGACACCTACGCCGAGTGGTTCGCCTGCCTGGCCGAGCCGACCAGGGTGCGGTTGCTGCACGCGGTCGCGGTCGCCGGGCGCGCGGTCACCGTCGGCGAGTTGACCGAGCGGGTCGGCATCAGCCAGTCCACCTGCTCCCACCACATCCGCAAGCTCGCCGACGTCGGATTTGTGCTGCTACGCAAAGAAGGGACCACGACCCTCGTGACGGTGAACACCGCGTGCTGCACCGGCCTGCCGCACGCCGCGGACGCGGTGATGGGCGTGCTGGCCCCGCGTCCCTGCTGCCCCGCCGACCTGCCCGCCGACGTCGCCGTGCGGGCGCTGCGGCCGGATGACTGGGCGGCGGTCCGCCGGATCTACGGCGAGGGCATCGCCACCGGCGACGCCACATTCGAGACCGAGGTCCCCGCCCGCAAGACGCTGGAGGCCAAGTGGCTGCCCGCGCACCGCTGGGTCGCCGAGATCGACGGCGAGGTCGCGGGATGGGCGGCGGCGACCCTGGTGTCCACTCGCGAGTGCTACGCGGGGGTCGCCGAGACCTCGGTCTACGTCGGCGCCGACTACCGGGGCCGAGGTGTCGGGAAGACGTTGCTGCACAAGCAGGTCACGGCCGCGGACGAGGGTGGCCTGTGGACGCTGCAAACCTCGATCTTCCCCGAGAACCGCGCCAGCCTCGCGCTGCACCACGCGGCGGGCTTCCGCACGCTGGCCGTGCGGGAGCGGATCGCGCGGCACCACGGGGTGTGGCGGGACACTGTCCTGTTGGAACGCCGCGCCGCGGACTGAGCGTGCGGACGGGCCGCCGCGGCCGTGTGCCCACGGCGAGCACGGCCGCGGCGGCCGCGGAACGGGGTCGGGTCAGCGAGTCGTCCACAGGGTCGGGCGGATGCCGTGCGTCTTGTCCTCGCTGGAGCCGACGACCTGGCCGCGGTTGTTCAGCGCGAACGGACGCGCGTCCTTGCCCCCGACAGTGCCAAGATCGGTCATCGTCCCATCGCGCCACAGGAACGTGCGCCGGTAGTCGTCGGATGTGTCGCTGCTGATGCCCACGACGTCTCCCCGGTCGTTGACGGCCTTGGCCGAGCTGTACGTCCCGCCGGCCGTCCCGAGGTCGATCATCGTGCCGTGCCGCCACAGGAAGGCGCGCGGCGCGCCCGCCGCGGTGCTGCTCGTCCCCACGACGTCACCGGCGTCGTTGATCGCCTGCGGGCCGGAGGCGACCTCGCTGTGCTGCCTGCCGAGGGTGCCCAGGCGGATCATCTGGTCGCCGGACCACAGCGGTCCGAGGGCCACTAGCAGATCACGATTTCCGATCACCGGTGACTACCGCCGGACGCCCTATTCACTCGGCTGCGGATTCGGTGCTGGTTATCAATCCGCCACAAATGCGCGGGGGTCGAATGCGCCGACTCGAGAGCGGAGTCTGCTGGTGGACCATGGCCAGCTGAAGCTGTTGCGGCCATTGGCGTCGAAGTAGTAGCTGGCGCAGCCGCCGGTGTTGTAGACGGTGCCCGCGAGAGCGCGCTGGACGTCGGCGTTGTAGGCGGCCTGGACTTCCGCGCGCACCCGCATACTGGTCCAGTTCGCCGCTCTGGCGTGGGCGATGGCGGCCAGGGTGTAGTCCAATTGGGCTTCGAGGACGGCGAAGGCCGACGAGTGCCCGGTGCCCAGGTTCGGGCCGAGCAGCAGGAACAGGTTGGGGAAACCCGACACGACCGTGCCGAGGTAGCTCTGCGGGCTGCCTTTCCAGTGGTCGTCGAGGGCGCGCCCGTGCGCGTCGCGGACCAGTTCGCGCAGCGGGGAGTCGAGGATGTGGAAACCGGTGGCGAAGATGATGGCGTCGACCTCGGCGCCGTCGCCGTCCGCGCCGACCACCGTCGAGCCGCGGACTTCCGCGACCGCGCAGGCATGGACGTCCACTGTGGACTTTGCCAGGGTCTGGTAGTAGCTGTTGGAGAACAGCAGGCGCTTGCAGCCGATGGTGTAGTCCGGCGTCAGCTTCGCCCGCAGCGCGCGGTCGCGGACCGTGAGCCGCAGGTGCGCGCGGCCCAGCGCCTGCACCAGCCGCATGAGCCGGGGGACGCGGAAGCCGACGCCCAGGGTCTCCAGCACCGCGTACTGGCCCGCGCGCACCACCCGCCGCGCCAGTGGGAACCGCCGCAGCAGGCCCTGGGCGAAGCCGGACACCCGGTGGTCGGGCTTGGGCAGCACCCACTGCGCGGTGCGCTGGAACAGGTGCAGCCGCGCCGTGCGCGCGGCGATCTCCGGCACGAACTGCACCGCGGACGCGCCCGTGCCGACCACGGCGACGCGCTTGCCGGTCAGGTCGTAGCCGTGGTTCCACCGCGCAGAGTGGAAGACCTCGCCGGGAAAGTCCGCCAGGCCGGGGATCTCGGGGACCAGCGGCTCGTTCCACGGCCCGGAGGCGGTGACGAGGAACCGCGCGTCGTACTGGCCGTCCGTGGTCTCGACGCGCCACCGGCCCGCGTCGGGGTCCCACTGGGCGCCGGTCATCTCGACGCCGAACCGGGTGTGCGCGGCGATGCCGTGCTCGTCCGCGGTCCGGGTCAGGTAGGCGCGGATCTCCGGCTGCGTCCCGTAAGCGCGGCTCCACAGCGGATTCGGGGCGAAGGAGTACGAGTACAGCGCGGACGGCACGTCGCAGGCGCAGCCGGGATAGGTGTTGGCGCGCCAGGTGCCGCCGAAGCTGTCGGCCTTCTCCAGCACGGCGAAGTCGATCCCGTCCCGCTTGAGCCGGATCGCCGCGCCGATGCCGGACGCGCCCGCGCCGATCACCAGCACCTCGAACGAGCGGGTCATCGGGGCGCCCGCACCCGCAAAGCGGTTTCCACTGTGGACAGCGCGCGGCGGGGGTCCATGAAGTTGGGCCCCATGGCGGCCAGGTCCTCCGGCCCGGGTTCGATCCGGTGGACCACCGTGCCCGCAGCGCGCAGGGCGGCGGCCTCCGCGTCCAGCAGTCGGCTCATCGGCCTGCGCAGCAGGCGTTCCAGGCGGCTGAGCCCGCGCGCGGGCGCGGGCCCGGCCGAGGTCATCGGGGCGATGACCACGACCTCGTCCAGCCCCCGCGACACCAGCAGGTCGGCCGAGGTGGGGGAGAGCACACCGCCATCGATGTGGGCGCGGCCGCCGATCTCCACCGGGGGAAACCACCCCGGAATCGCCCAGGACGCGGCGATCGCCGGGCCGAGCGGGCCGGTGGCCGCGTCGAAGACGACCCGCTCACCGGTGTCGCGGTCCGCGGCCACCAGCAGCGTGTCCCGGTGCGCGACTTGCGGGGCCAGCGCGTCGCCGAGGCGGTGCAGCCAGGTCTGGTCGCCGCGCCCCAGCGGCAGCAGGCCAGCCAGCCGGGCGAGCGGGTGCGCGCCGACGCGCGGCAGCCGGGGCGCTGCGAACCCGAGCGCCGGGACCGGCGGCAGCGCGCCGGGGCAGGCGGCGAAGTGGTCCCGCAGCAGGGCGGGCGCGTGCGGCTGGTCGGTCAGCGCGGCCAGCACATCGTCCACAGTGAACCCGGCGGCGAGGATCGCGACCAGTTCCGCGCCTGCCGACGTGCCGACCATGACCTCGGCGGAGCGCGGGTCCCAGGCCAGGTCCCGGCTCAGCGAGTGCAAAGCCGCGACCGACCACGCGAAGCCCACCGTGCCGCCGCAGCCAACCACGAGCCCGCGCCGGGTCATCGCGGCAGCCCGCCGCGCAGCAGTTTCCCGGTGGGGTTGCGGGGCAGTTCGGGGAGGAACACGAACGCGCGGGGAACCTTGTAGCGGGCCAGGTTCTCCTTGACGTGCAAGGCGAGGTCGGCCGGATCGGGGGGCGCGTCGCGGGCGACGACGTAGGCGACCAGCCGCTGGCCGAACTCATCGTCGTCCACCCCGATCACCGCGACGTCGGCGACGGCCGGGTGCCGGGAGAGCACGTCCTCCACCTCTTGCGGGTAGACGTTCTCACCCCCGGAGACGATCATGTCGTCCGCCCGGCCGTCGACGTGGAGTCGGCCCTCGCTGTCGATCCGGCCGACGTCGCCGGTGTTCATCAGCCCGTCCACCATCTCCTTCGTCCCGCCGCCGGTGTACCCCTCGAACACCAGCGGCCCGCCGACGAAGATGGTCCCCGGCTGACCTGCGGGCACCGGCCGCCGGTCGGCACCGAGGACCCGGGCCGGAACACCGACCGTGGGCCGCCCCACCGTGCCCGGCGCGGCCCGCAGGTCGGCCGGGGTGGCGACGGCGGCGATGCCGATCTCGCTCGACCCGTACCCGTTGTAGAGCACGTCGCCGAACTCGGCCATGAACCGCTCCGCCAGCACCGG
Organism: Actinokineospora iranica; assembly: GCF_900101685.1. Classification (GTDB taxonomy): domain Bacteria; phylum Actinomycetota; class Actinomycetes; order Mycobacteriales; family Pseudonocardiaceae; genus Actinokineospora; species Actinokineospora iranica. The sequence goes on along the minus strand of NZ_FMZZ01000002.1, from coordinate 51,336 downwards.
CCGCAGCGCCGCGCCGCCGGAGAGCACCGCCCGCAGGCAGCCGTGGTCGTACCCCTCGCGCACCGCCGGGGGCAGCGCGAGAATCCGTTGCAGCATCACCGGAACCGCTGCCACGAAGGCGATCCCGTGCCGCTCGATGTCGGCGAGCGCGACCTCCGGGTCGAACCGCCGCCGCAGCACCACCGGCGAGCGCAGGAACACCGCGAGCGCCCATGCGGCGAGCCCGAAGCCGTGGAACAGCGGCGGCCCGATCAGCACCGGGTCGCCGGAGCGCAGCCCGGTGCGGCGCAGGATCGTCACGGCCGGGCCGAGGACGGCCAGCGGGCTCGGCGTGCGCGGCGCGCCCTTGGGCGCCCCGGTCGTCCCCGAGGTCAGGATGGTGACTTTCCCCTGCCGCAGCCTGCCCACCTCGGACAGCGGCGCGTGCCCGGCGACCAGTCCATCCAAAGTGGACCACTCGACAACCGGATCTACAGTGGACTCCGCGGTGAGCTCCGCGGTCGTGTCCTGCCAGGCGACTACCCTCGGCGTGCCCTCGGGGACCAGCGGCAGGAACTCCTCGTCCACCACCAGCAGGTCCGCGCCCAGCCGGGGCCAGACCCGCGCAAGCTGCGGGCCGGAGAACTCGGTGTTGAGGTAGACGACGTCCGCGCCGACCCGGCCCGCCGCGGCGCTGGTGAGGACGAAGCCGCGGTGGTTGCGGCACAGGACCGCGATCGTGGCGCCGGGGCGCAGCCCGTGCCGGTCGAGAAGGCCGCGGGCCAGCCGGGCCGCGGCGTCGTTCAACTGGCCGAAGGTGAGCGTGCCGCGGTCGTCGACCAGGCCCAGCGCGTCCGGCCGGTGCGCCGCGGCGACCGCGAGCAGGGTGGCGGGCGAGGTACCGGTGTGCCGCACCGCGCGCCGCATGTCGCGCAGGTGCCCCGGCCGGGACTGGCCCGCCAACCCGGTGCTGAGCAGCGCGGCGGCGGTGTGCCGCAGGATCGCGGCTCCGCTGCCCAGCTTCCCCGCGCTGCCCCGGATCCCCAGTCGTCTCATGCCCGCACGCTCCCGCGTCCGCCGCCGCCGTGCTCACTGGCGCCGTGCTTGCTGGCGCCGGACAGCCTGCCCGCGAGCGCCTGCCAGGGGCGGCGGGTGGCGGCGGCGCCGAGTTCGGCCAGGTCGGCCCACCAGGGGCTGATCTGGGCGGGGCGGCGCGTGATCGCCCGGCACACCACGCCCGCTGCCTCGTCGGCCGTCATCCCGGGCAGGTCGTCGAAGGCGCGGGTGGGGGCGCTCATCCTGGTCCTGATCAGCGGCATGTACACCGAGGTCGCGGTGATCCCGTCGCGGGCGATCTCGGTCGCGACGCCGCGGAAGAACACGTCGAACGCGGTCTTGGACGCCTGGTACGCCACCCACCTCGGCGCGGGCGGGACCTGCACGCCGATCGTGGAGATGTTGACCAGGTGCCCGCGGCCGCGGGCGCGCATGGCGGGCAGCAGGCCGAGGAACAGCTTGACCGGGCCGAGGTAGTTCACCCCGATGGTGCGCTCGAAGTCGTGGAACCGGCCGGTGGACTTCGCGATGGAGCGGCGGATGGACTTGCCCGCGTTGTTGACCAGGACGTCCACGTGCCCGTGCTCGCGCAGCACCCGCTCGGTCAGCGCCTCGACCTGCGCCGGGTCGGTCAGGTCGGTGGGGTAGGGGTGCGCGGTCCCGCCCGCGCGGCACAGGTCGGCGGCCAGCGCGTCGAGCGCGTCGGCGGTCCTGGCGACGAGCAGCACGGTCGCTCCCGCGTGCGCCAGGCGCCGGGCCGTCGCCTCGCCGAGGCCGTAGGACGCGCCGGTGACCAGCACGACCCGGCCGGACACGGCCGCGCGCAGGGCGGCGGGGTCGACGTGCGAGCGCGGATTGGCCATCCAGCGCGCGGCTCCGCTGCGGGACAGGCGCGCGAGGACCGGGTGGCGGCGGGCTGCCATCTGACCGACCTCCGCTCAGCCGCACGGGTGTCGGCCTGCGGCGCGCACCCAGTTGGAATAATGTCGCTATCTGGATATCGTGCCTATGCGACGTTGTCAACGATTCGGGTCCGACGGTGAGGATTCACCCCATGGCGCGTCTCAGCCGGGCCGAGGCCCAGACGAGGAACCGCGAGGCGCTGCTGCGCACAGCCCGCGACCTGTTCCTCCGCGACGGCTACCACGCGACGTCGATCGCGCGGATCGCGGAGGAGACCGGGGTCACCACCGGCGCGGTCTACTCCAACTTCGACGGCAAGGCGCAGCTTGCCCTGCTCGTCCTGCGCGACATCCAGCGCGAGCGCATCGGCGAGTTGCGGGACGTGATCGGCGGCGCGGGCGCCATCGCCGACGGCCTCGACCGGCTGCACGACTGGACGAGCCGGGCCATGGCCAGCGGCTGGCCCCGGCTGGAACTGGAGTTCGCGCTGGACGCGCGCGGCGAGGCGCGGCTCGTGGCCGCCGAGGCCGACCGGCAGCGGTCGGTGGTGGACAGCCTCGCCGCGGCGATCGAGACCCGCCTGGCCGACCACGGCGTCACCCCCGGCGTGCCGGTGCGCACGCTGGTCGAGTCGGCCGTCAACCTGGCCGTCGGCCTGGCCACCCGGCATGTCATCGACCCGAGGGTGACCGCGGACAACCTGGTCGACCTCATCCGGGGCCTGCTGCCGCTGGTTTCCCGCTGACCGGAGCGGGTGGCCGATACGATCGCCGACGGCCCCCGCCCCCGGGCCCGGCCACCGGGGGACCACTGGGGAGAGTTCGCTGGGGGGAATCGAGCACTCGGCCGCTGGGCGTGCCGCGGTCTCTGGACTACCCGGCCGTCGCGGCGGGCGCGATCCTGCTCGGTTCCCGGTCGCCTACCACGGCACGCTGCGCGCGGGCGCGACGTTCGTCCCGGTCAACCCGCTGCTGCCGGAGGCCGCCGCGCGCGGCGGACACCGACGACGTGCTCGCCGACGGGTGGCTGCGCACCGGCGACATCGGCCTTGTGGACGGCGACGACTTTCTGTTCATTGTGGACCACAAGAAGGACATGCCGCTGCGCAAGGGATACAACGTTTACCCGCCCCAGCTGGAGGAACTGCTCAACGCCCACCCGGACGTGCTGGCCGCCGCCGTGGTGGGCAAGCCGGACCCGGCCGCGGGCGAGCTGCCGGTGGCGTTCGTGGTGCCGCGCGGTCCCGAGGTGGCCGCCGCGGCGCTGATGGCCGCGGTCAACGAGCGGGTCGCGCCGTGCCAGCGGTTGCGCGAAGTGCGGTTTGTGGACAAGATTCCGGTGTCTGCGGCCGGTAGGATTCTCAAGCGGGAACCGCGCGACCGGCTCGCGGCCGACCCCAATCCGTTGCGGTAGCGGGCTTTCGCAACCCACGGCAACGGGAAACCTCTGTCCCGCTTGCGCTCTCGCGAGTGATGATCGAAGCACAAACCAGTGCTCTCATCTCACGTGAGGAGTTCGCGATGCAGGTTCTCATGTCGGCGGTGTCGGCGGTGCGGCTCGGGTTCTGGCTGGTGGTCATCGGTTTCGCGCTGGGGATCGCGGTCGGCTACCGGGCCGCGTCCTCCGACGTCGCGCAGTTGCCGCCGCCCCTGCCCAGAGACGTGCTGTCGGCCCCCGGGCAAGTCGGCCCGGAACCGGCGGTCACAGTCGCGGCCGTCGCTCCGTAAACAAGGTGCACGCGACCAGCGCGGGTGGGACCAGCGCCGGGGGCCGGTGTCCACTCGATGGCCACTATCGGTCCAGTGGACACCGGACTGTCCACTCGCTACCGCATTGTCCAGCGTTTGGGGCAGCGAAAGCCTTGCCGGGCAAGCCATTCTGTTGCTCCAGGGGAGGACGGCGGGTTGGCGAGAGTGGGCATGGCATGGCAGACGAAGACGGGGTCCGGTTCGCGGGCCCGGACAATCTCCCGTCGCCCCGGCGGGTCCGCCGGGCGCACGAGAGCGACCGCGCCGCGACGGAGCCGGGGCGCGCGGTCGTCGACCTGATCACGGGGAAGTACGACCGCGGGTTCCGGCGCTGCGTGTTCACCTGGGCCCGGCGGTCCCGGCTCGACTTCGACGAGCTCTACCAGGAGTCCATCGAGCGGCTGCTCAAGCAGGCGACGGTCGACCCGGGGCACCCGCAGCTGATGGCCTGGGTCGCCCGGTGTGTGCGGTTCGCCGAGCTGGAACTGCTGCGCAAGGCGGGCCGGGCGCCGGTCGCCACCGACGCCGAGACGCTGGCGGCCCTGGCCCCGGCGCAGTGGGACGACGATGACGACACCGAGCGGGTGATCGGCCTGCTGGACACCGTCCTGCCCGAGGCCCAGCGGGCGGTGGTCGAGGCGCTGGTGCGCGGCGACTCGGTGAACCTGGTCGAGATCGCCGACCTGCTCGGGCGCTCGCACGAGGCGACCCGGCAGAACAAGTCGCGGGCCGCGAAGACGCTGTGCGAGGCGATCGGGCTGACCGACGCCGAGCGCGCCGCCTACCGCGACCGGCGCCGCGACCGCGACCCGGCGGAGACCGCGCGGCGGCTCGGCGTCGACACCGCCGAGGTGGCCCGGCTGGCCAGGCAGGCCCACGACAAGGTGTGCCGGTTCCTCCAGTAGAGGGATTTCGACCGCGGGGAAGGGAGTTGTCCATTATTTGTCCACTTCGGAGTCACGGGCGCGGCGGCCGCGCCGTAGGTGTTCGGGCGGAGCGCCTGGGGCTTTGCCAGAACGCGAGGAAGGTAGCCGTGGTGGATACGCTTGCCGATCGGCCGGTCACGCCAGTTCACCGGGCCATGGCCCGGGTGGCCTGGGTCCGCAGGCCCGGCGTCGGACTGACCTATCGCCGCGCGGACGACGCGCTGGTCGCCGACCTGCTGGACGTGCCGACGGTGGTCGACCACGTCGAGCACGGCCTGCTGTGCGTTGGCCGCGACGGCGCGGACGCCCATGCTTTGCCGACCGTCCTCGTCCTCGTCGGCTTCCGCGCCCGCCCGGACTCCACCGCCGCCGCCTGCGCCAGGGACCTGCTCGGGCACCGGGTCTGGCGGGCCGCCCTGGCCCTGCCCGCCGACGCCGACGCGGCCGTCGAGGTGGTGCTCGACGCCGACGAGGCCCGGGAGCGCCTCGCGCTGTGGACGCGGTGGGCGCCCCGCCCGGTCGCGGGCGTGCTCGACACCGTGCACGAGGCGCTGTCCGGCGCCTGCCCGGTCGCGGTGGTCGGCCGAACGGACTTTTCCGCCCTGCTCAGCGAATACACCGACTCCTACGCCCACGCCTACCCCGGCGGCATCCACCGGTCGGGGCCGCTGGCCGCCTGCCCGGAGACCCCGATCGGCGCGCTGGGGCGCTATCTGACCGACCTGCACCGGATCGCCGCCGAGGTCGGGGTGCGGGTGGACGGCGCGAGCCCGGCCAGGGTCCGCCGGGCCATCGCGGGCGCCGTCGACGCGGCGGCGCTCCCGGTGCTCTGGATTGTCGAGGACGTGCCGCCGCCGCTGCTGACCCCGGGCGAACTGCGCAGGCTTCTCGTGCCGTCCCAGCATGTCCGGACGTTGTTGACCGGAGTGGCGGCGAGCCACGACATCCCCTGCGAGGTCATCGTTCTCGACCCGCAAACGGACCGCGGCGACGCGCGCCCAGGGGAATCACGCGCGGCGGCGAGCGCGGCCGCCGAAGCCATTCCGCGCGCGGAAACCCTTGCGATGGACCAGGAACACCGAGCCGAGGCGCTCGCGTTCGACCAGCGGATCGGGGTGGCGCCTCGGGTCGCGCTGCTGCGGGCGCTGGCCGGGCGCAGGGCCGAGCGCGGGCAGTCACGGGACGCGGCGGCGCTGCGCGGGGAGATCGCGCGGCTGTGTCCTGGCGACGTCGACGCGCTGCTGGCCGCGTCCGCAGCGCACGGCGCTGCGGGCGCGGACGCCGAGTCGCTGCGGGCGGCGCGGGCCGTGCTGTCGCTGGAATCCGCGCGGGCGGACCACATCCGCCGCGCCCGGGTGCTGGCGGCGCGGGCCTGCGACCGGCTGGGGGAGCACGCCGAGGCCGACGACCTGTGCTGGTCGCACGAGTGCTTCCGCGCTGACCGGACCGGCGCCGGGCCGGACGCCGTGGCGTTCCGGGTCGGGCTGGCGACCGGGTTGCGGCTGCGCGGCAGACCGGCCGAGGCGCTGCGGGTCCTCGCCGTCGACCTGCCCGCCGCCGGACCGGCCGCCGAGATCCCCGAACCGGGGCTGGTCGAGGCGCGGTTGGAGTACGCCCGGTCGGCGCTGCCCGCTGGCGAGATCGGCGCCGCGATCGAGGCCGCCCGGTCGGTGATCAGCCACCACGAGCGCGCCGGGCTGTTCCACCACCGGTGGTTCGTCGCCGCCCGGTGCGTGTTCGCCGACGCGCGGCTGGCCTGCGACCTGGCCGCGCGCACCGGCGTGCCCGATCCGCGCCGCGCTTCGCTGGCCGACCTGGAAGTCCTCTACTCCGACTACGGCGAACGGCACGGCGAACGCAGCCTGCTCACCCTCACCGCGGCCGTCTGGCGGTGCCGGGCGCTGGTGGCGGGCGCGCCGGCCGAGGCGCTGGCCGGGCTGCGGCGGGCGGGCGACCTCGTGCGGTCCGAGGTCGGCGACGGCGAGCCGCTGTGGCCGCGGCTGCGGCACGGCATCGCCGAAGCGTTGCGGACACTGGGAAAGCGCGACGAGCAGCGCGCCGTCCTCACCGAAGTGCTGGCCGCGCAGCGTGTCCTGCTCGGCAGGCGGCACGCCGAGACCATGGCGACTGTCGCAGACCTGGCGGAGCTGGGGCTATCCGGCGACCCGCTCGGCCGTCAGGTCCACCACCAGCCCAGCCCGTAGGCGCGATTGAGGGTCAGATTGTCGAAGGAGACATGCGCATCGCCCACCGAGTCCGGCTGGATCGGCTCCCCCTGGTAGCCGGGGTCCAGCAGATCATCCTGCATCGCCCGGGAGATCCGGGCGACCCGCCGCGGCAGCCTGCCGCGGTCGAACCGGACCCGCAGATCGAAGTGGTCGCAGCGGTTCTCCGGCGTGCAGGCGAAGTACGGCCGCATCAGCTCGTGGCTGGACACCCGGCGGCGCAGGACGAACTCGTGCTCGTCGCCGCGGTCGAGGCGCTCGCTCATCCGCAGCCCCAGTCGGGGCCGCCGGGGGCTTTCCGACGGCAGGTGGACCAGTGTGCCGCCGTGCAGGATCTGCGTCGGCGGCTCGGTGTCGTTCGCTTTGGTGATGGCGATGTCGACCTCGCCGAGGCCGTCGCGGTCGGCGGCGATCCGGCGGAACTCGAAGACCTCGGGCGCGGGACCGTCGAGCACCACCAGGGTGCGCAGGGACACCGTGTGCCAGCCGATCCGCGCTGCCTCCGACCCCTCGCTCTCGCCCGCCGGGGTGAGCGCGAGTTCGGCGATCCGGTCGATCGCCTCGTCGACCCGGCGGCGGACCGTGCGCACGTCCCGCTTGAGCCGGGTCCCGGCCAGGTGCAGCCGGTCGGTGTAGAGGGCCTGGTTGAAGTCCTCGTCCAGGGCGAACGCGGCGAACGCGGCGACCCGGAGGTCTTCCTGCAGCAGGGAAGCCAGGCCGCGCAACCGGTCCCGCACCTTCGCCCGCACCCGGGCGGGCTCGTCCTCGGCCAGCACGGCACAGGCCTGGCCGAGCGCGCCGGAGGCGAGCCGCACCAGGTTCGGGGCGTGGATTCCCCGGCCCTTGCGCAACGCCTTCAGGTCGCCGACGAGTCGGTCCAGCGGCTCGGTCATGGGGCGCCTCCCTGCGGCGTGCTGCACCAGTCGCCGGTCACGTAACCATACGGGGCGGATCATCGTCAGCCGACGTGCCGACGTTTCCCGCCCCCGTCGCCGGGAAGGCAACAGGAAACCCCTGGTCGCCACCGCGCCCGCCAGGCGATCATGGAGTCAACACCGAAGCCGCTGAAGTTCCGGCGGTGCGGAAAGGGACTCGAAACCGCGAGACCGCTCCGGTCGAGAAAAGAACGCTCGCGCACCCGGTCGCTGGGTGGGTGGCGCGCGCCCGGAAACAGGTCGGCGGCGGGTCCACGGGAATGGGAGGGAGGTGCGAGAACAATGCAGACGCACGCCGTGTTGGTCGTGTTGGCCCAGCTCGCCGGGCTCTAAAACCGAGCTGTCACTTCTGAGCTTTCACCGCTGATTTGTCGCTTCTGATCGGTCGCCGCTGACCGGTCACTGCTGACTTCTGCGCGCAAGCGCCGCTTCGCGATCGGAGGAGGGGACCACATTCCGTGTGGTCCCCTCCGGGCGTTTCACCCGCTAATCCCGAGTGGCGCGGTCGAGCGCCACGGTCAGAAAAGCGTGCGCGCTGGGCGCGTGCCGCATCTCGCCCCGGCGGACCAGGGCCAGGCCCTCGGCGAAATCCAGCCAGTGCGTGGTGAGGTCCAACTCGCCGCCCGCTGGCCGGGGCGGGCCCGGGGTCAGGCCGGTCGCGACGAACACGTGGTCGACGTGGTCGGAGAAGCTGTCGCAGCCGCTGATCCGGCCGAGCGGGCGCAGCGTGTCCGCGCGGAACCCGGTCTCCTCGGCCAGTTCCCGCCGCGCCGCGGCGAACGGGTCGGCGTCGGTGTCGTCGATCGCGCCTGCTGGCAGCCGCCACTGCGCCCCGCCGTGGGTGTAGATCCACTGGCGGGTCACCAGCACGTGGTCGGTCTCATCGATGGCGAGCACGGTCACCGCGCCGGGCGAGCGGACGTGGTAGTACTGGCCCGGTTCTCCGTCCGGCCGGATCACCTCGTCGCGATGCAGGACGAACCAGGGGTTCCGGTGCGCGATGTCGCTGGACACCGTGCGCCAGGGCGGGGACGGCTGCTTGTGCATGAGGTAATGGAACCACGTCATCGAAGCACCTGAACCGGTCTACACAGGACAGTCATGTCTCAGTCCTCCCGCCGCAGCCGCGCCACCGTCTGCGCGATGTCCGCGCGCAGCTCCGCGGCCGCGCTTTTGCCGGTGTGCCGCCCCAAAGCCCGCGACAGCAGCCGCAGTTGACTCAGGACAGTGGCGGAGCGGACGGTGGGCACGGCCGCCAACGCGGTCCGGGCGAACCGTTCCATCTCGTCCAGCTCGCCGACGGCCTCGTAGGCCAGCGCCAGCCGCATCCCGATGAGCCCGCGGATGCGCAGGGAATCCTCCGGTGTGCCGGACAATCCCAGGTGCAGCAGGTCGATCGCGTCCTGCGGCGCGCCCAGCTCGTAGGCGCACCAGCCCTCGACCATCGCGCCGAGGTCGGTCACCGTCGTCGCGCCCAGCGGCGCGTCGCCGCGGGCCGCGCCAGCGGACTCGGCCCACTGCGCCCGCGCCCGGTCGAGCGCGGCGGCGCACGCGCCGATCCGCCCGGCCATGGCGTGCCCCTGCGCCTCGCGGTGCGCGGCCAGCGCCCGGGTGCGCGGCAGCACCCCGGGCAGCGACCCGGCCCGCGCGGCCAGCTCCACGGTGCCGTCGGCGTCCTCGCGGTACAGCCGGATCTCGGCTTCCCGCACCAGCCCGTACCCGACCAGGTCCAGGTCGCCCGCGCGCTCGGCCAGCTCCACCGACAGCGCGGTCCACCACCGGGCCGCGCGGTCGTCGCCATCCTCCTGCGCCATCCAGCCCGCGTACTCAGCGCAGCGGGCGGACAGCGCGGTCAGCCGGGTGGCCGCGGGCCCGCTCGCGCCCTCGGCGAGCGTGCGGATCACCTGGACCTGCGAGACGAGCATCGGCAGCACCGTGCCGGGCAGCGTGGCCCGCCCGACCGAGCGCAAATGGCCGAACACCGCGGAAAACCCGGACTCCACGCTGTCGCGCGCGACCGCGCTCGGCACGGTGTCCGCCGCGATGCGGAACGCCATCGCCGGGGTCGCCGCCAGCGCCGCGGCCTCGTGCGCCTCCATCGGCGCGTACCAGGACCCGCTGTTGCCCAGCCCCATCATCCACACGGTCCCGGCGGGCGCGACCCGCTCCGCGGGCCCGGGGGAGTCGGCGGGCACCAGGTCGGCGAGGGCGCCGCCGAGGCCGAGCACCTGGTCGCAGCGCCGCGCCAGCCACGGCGTCGGCGGGCTGACCCCGGTCTCGACCTTGCTCAGGTACCCCTTGGAGTAGTTCACGGCGCGGCTCATCGCGGCCAGCGACAGCCCAGCGGCAAGGCGTCCCCGGCGCAGGGCCGTTCCGAAGCTCACCTCGTCGGCCATGCCACCTCCGCGTCGGTTGATCACGAGCGTATCGAGGCGGGTCGTCGCCGTCGACTCCCAGGACTACGCGCTCGGAAAGCGGATTTGGGACATTTCGTCCTGTGTGGACTCTCATGCGGGTCCCTACTATCGGATCTTGACGCGGGCGGCGGCCCTCGACTTGGTTGAGGACATGCGGAAACTGCCTGCTCTCGTGGCTGTCGTCAGCGCGGCGGCGCTCGGCGTCACGGCGCCCGGTGTGGGCCAGGCTGACGCGCCGCGCACGCCATCGGCGTACCTCGGGTCGGTCACGCTGGTCACCGGCGACCACGTCACCGTGCGGCGGGTGGGCGAGCGGCTGGTCCCCGCCGTCGACCCAGGGCCGGGCCGCGAGCACATCCAGTTCGCCACCGCGGGCGCCGGTCCCCGGCTGCTGGTGGTTCCCTCGGACGCCTAGGCCGACCTGCACGCGAACCGGCTGGACCAGCGGCTTTTCGACGTGGCCGGGCTGCTGCGGGCCGGGTACTCCGACGAGCGCGCCGCCGACCTGCCGCTGATCACGCCCGCCGCGCGGGCAGGCGGCACCGCGTTGTCCGCCACCGCCTTGTCCGCCACAGCTTTGTCCGCCGTGGGCATGGCTGTCGTCCGGGTGCCCAAGGGCGACGCCGCGGGGTTCTGGCGCGGGCGCTCGGCGCTAGCGGACGGCCGGATCTGGCTGGACGGCGTCCGCGCGCCCAGCGTCGACCGCGGCGTCCCGCGGGTCGGCGCGCCGACCGCCTGGCGGGCCTGGCTGATGGACGGCCCGGACGCGCCCGAGGCGTCCCCGCTGGTCGGCGAGGCGTGTGCGCCGCGGGGGTGCCTGGAGTCAACGATCATCGCCGGGATGGCGGGCGCGGCGCGGGCAGGGGCGAAGGTGGTCACCCTGGGCGTCGGCGGCCTCGACACCGGCGGTGATCCCCTGGGGGACGACCTGCTGGAGATCGCCGTGAACCGGCTCAGCGCCGCCCACGGCACGCTGTTCGTCGTGGCCGCGGGCGATGGCGGCGGGGGCGCGGAGCGGGTGTCATCGCCCGCGAACGCGAATGCCGTGCTGGCGGTGGGCGGCACGGCCATGGCGGCACAGGTGGCGGAGGCGGCGGCGACCGTGGCGCGGCGGCGGCGGCACTGGACCGGCGCGCGGATCGCCTCGGCGCTGCTGGGGTCGGCGGCTCCGAGCGGGTTCGGGCGGGTGGACGTCGGGCGGGCGGTGGCGCAGACCGGGTACACCGAGCCCGCGTCGGTGGCGATGGGCACGCAGCCGTGGCCGCACGAGGACGACCCGGTGGTCACGAAAACGGTGACGTATCACAACACCGAGGACCAGGCCGTCACGTTCCGGTTGTCCCTGACTGGTTCCGACGCGCCCGCCGGGATGTTCCGCCTGTCCGCGGGCGAGATCGCCGTGCCCGCCCACGGCACGGCGAGCGTCGATGTCTCGGCGGACACCGCGCTTCCCGCGCCGGACGGCGTGTTCAGCGCGCGCGTCCTCGCCGAGGCGGGGGCGCGGCGGATCACCACGAGATGTGGATAGCCCAAGAGCCGCTGTTCGGCGCGGCCACCGGCTACGGCCTGACCCTGCCCATCCCGTCGGCCCGCGCCGAATACCACAACGTCGACAACCTTCGCTGGTCCGCCGAGTTCCAGCAGTGGAAACCGGTCCGCGACGCCATGCGCACCGAAACCGTGCTCAGCGGCGGGGTGCGAGACCACCAGCCCGGGAAAACCTACGCGGACCAGTGGAACTCGGCCGTCTTCACCCCGTCGATGGCCAACGGCGACTGGGCGTCCCGGTCCGCCGACACGATGTCGCTGACCATTCCCCTGTTTGGCGACGCGGGTTTCGACCGCACCGGAACGTCCATAGTGGAATCAGCGGCGACCGTGCTGTATCGGGAAGGTGTCAAGGTCGGCGAAACCGACCTGCCCGGCCAGGGCGCGTTCGACGTGCCGCCCGACTCGGCCCGCTACCGCCTGGAAGCCAGGGCCAACCGTGCCGCATTCTCCCGGTATTCCACGGAAATCGCCTGCGTGTGGACTTTCGCCTCAGCGCGTCCCGAATCCCGCAAGGACGGCGTGCCGCTGCCTTTGCTGGCCGTCCGCTTCGCCCCGCCCGACCTGAACTCCGACAACCAGGTCATGGCGTCGACAACGCGCATTCCCCTCACTGTTCAACGGCAAGAGAAAACGCCGCCGACCACGATCCCCACCTTGCGGATCGCCGCTTCCAACGATGACGGCCGCACCTGGTTCCCGGTGCCGATCACCCGCGCCCCCGGATCGCCGGACGCCGTCGCCACCATCGCCCACCCGCCGGGAACGCGGCACATCGCGCTGCGTGCCGACGCCACCGACGCCGAGGGCAACACCGCCGAGCAAACCATCCTGCGCGCCTACGAAATCTCTTCGCGCTAGCCGGAAAGGTCCGCCCTAGCCCGAAAAGCATTCCTCGCGGTCGCGGTTCACCTCAGTCGGCGGGCCGGGTGGTGGGCTCCGGGCCGGTGAAGGTCTGCACGCGCTCGCGGCCGTCCGGGCTCTCGCCGAACAGGCGGGCGTCGTGGTCCGGCTCGGGCAGCCCGCCGCGAGTGCCGTTGGGCGAGACCGTGGGCACGTGCTCGGTGCGCAGCCGCGGAACCGCGTACGGGTGCTCGGCCCTGGTCCAGCCGACCAGCCGCTCGCGGACCAGGCACCGCAGGTCGAACAGGGTGGGCGCGTCGGCGGCGCTGACCAGGGCCCGGACGCGGACCAGCGTGTTCACCGCGTCGGTCACCTGCAGCACGCACACTCGGCCGTCCCACAGGTCGGTGTTTTCCAGAATCCGCCGCAGTTCGGCGCGCATCCGCTCGACCGGCATCGTCCAGTCCACGTCGAGTTCCACCGTGCCCAGCAGCGCGGCCTCGCGGCGGGTCCAGTTCTCGAACGGCTGGGACATGAAGTGCGAGGTCGGGATGACCAGCCGCCGGTCGTCCCAGATGTGCACGACCAGGTAGGTCAGGGTGATCTCCTCGATGCGGCCCCACTCGCCCTCGACGATCACCACGTCGTCGAGTCGGATGGCGTCGCTGAAGGCGATCTGCAGGCCCGCGAAGACGTTGCCGAGCAGCGACTGCGCGGCCAGGGCGGCGATGGCGCCGATGACCCCGGCCGAGGCCAGCAGGCTGGTGCCCGCGGCGCGGGCGGCGGGGAAGGTCATCAGCATGGTGCCCAGCGCCAGCACCGCGACCCCGGCGACGGTGACCCGCCGGACCAGGGTGATCTGGGTCTGCACGCGGCGGGCGTGCCGGTTGTCGCGCTCGTCCACCCGCAGCCGCGACAGCAGGGTCTGCTCGACCGACACCAGCACCCCGGCCAGCAGCCACGCCCCTGTCCCGATCAGCGCCAGGGTGAGCGCGTGCGACAGCGGCTCGTGCCAGGGCCCGGCGGGCAGCGCGACGCCCACGGTCACCCGCAGCACGACCATCGCCACGAACCAGCGCAGCGGGCGCGCGGTGTGCTCGGTCAGCTCAAGTAGCAGCGCGGACCGCTTCCCCACGCGGCGCAGCGCCCGCCGCAGCAGCCGCTCGGCGAGCAGGAACACCCCGTAGGCGAGCACCGCGACCACCGCCGCCGACCCGACCCGCAGCCAGCCGTCCGCCACAGCTCTCCCTCCTCCTCGGCTGGGCCGTCACCGGCGACGTACCCGGGTCACGCCCTGTTTCACCCGTTAGTGGGCCGGTTCACAGGAAGGCAGGAGTGCCCGCGAATGAACGCTATTCGCCTCTGACGCTTTTTCGCCAGTCGACCGGATAAAAACAGGACAAATGCCGGAAAGAGTTGCCACGGTATTCGCCGCTGACGTCGAAGAATGCTTGACGGGTCCGGTTCTTGCCGGTTTCCTGCTGTTCTGCCTGTACTGTCAACAACGAACGGACACAAGAGTGGGCCGTTACCCCATTTCGGTGTAACGGAATGCGGCGGGGCGTCGATCTTGGCGATACCTGACGTCCGAGAAATGCTGGAAGAGTCGTTGGCAGCAGCGAACGCGGATTGGCTGGACCGCATGGCGTGGCGCGGAAAGAAAACCTACCGACGGGTTCTCCTGGCGGCGGCGTTCGCCGTCGCGGCGGTGCTCGCGCCCGCGACGGCCGCGCCCGGCTCCGCGCGGGAACCGGCGGCCACGCTGCCGCCGCTGCGGATTGTCGTGCTGGTCGACGAGTCGGGCAGCATCAGCGACGCGGACCTGGTGAAGGAACAGGAGGCGGCGCGGACGATCGCGTTCAGCGCGCTGGCGCCCGGCTCGGTCGTGTCCGTCGTCGGATTCGGCAGTTCCGAGCAGCCGGGCCAGAGCGCGGTCGACGTGGTGTGCCAGCCGACCCGGCCCGACGCGCCGCAGAACCGCGACGCGCTCGCCAAGTGCGTCGACGGCCTGCGCAAGCGGACCGACGCAGAAGGCGACGGCACCGACCACGTCGCCGCCCTCCAGCAGGCGCTGGCCTTCGTCGGCGCGGGCGGCCCGGAGAAGAAGGTCGTCTTCCTCCTGACGGACGGCAAACTCGACGTCACGCAGAGCCCGTCCTGGGGCGACACCCCCGAACGGCGCAACCGCGCGGCCGCCCCGGTTCTCGCCAAGGCGGGAGTCGACCTGCGGTTCGCCGCCGACGGCGGGAAGCGGCGCGGATGTTCTCGGCCGCGGTGTCGGACGCCGAGCTGTGGTGGTTCTGGCGGGCCAGCCCCGACCTCGACGGAGTCGACCGGCTCGACGCGGACCAGCGGGTGTTCGCGTTCGTCGTGGTCGGCGACGCCTACTACCCGCAGGCGCCCTGTGTGCGGGCGACCGAGTCGGGTGAGCTCTGGCGGTGCGACACGCTTCGGGACCCGCCTGCCAAGCCGGGAACGCGGCCGGAGTCGACCGCGGTCGTGGTGCCGGTGGCGGCTCAGGACGACCTGAGCCGCCGCGCCGCGGCGGGGGAGCCGATGGCGCGGGACCGGGCGTGGGGGGTCGCCGTGCCGGTGCCGGTGCCCTGACGCCGGGGGGTCACTCCGGCGGGCGGCCCGCGACCCAGGCGGTGATCTGGGCGCGGTTGGCGCAGCCCAGCTTGCGCAGGATGTGGTCGACGTGGCTTTCCACTGTCCGCTGGGCGATGGCGAGCCGGTCGGCGATCTCGCGGTTGGTGCCGCCCGCGGCGACCAGCCGGGCGATCTCGGACTCCCGCCTGGTCAGCACCCCCGGACTGGACACCGGCGCGTTCTCGGCCAGCGCGTACCGCAGCGCCTCGTCGGGCGGGAGCGCCCGGCCGCGCTCGAAGGCGGCGGTGAACGCGGCCTCGCCGAGCCCGGCGCGGGCGCGGGCGAGGTTCGCGTCGTGGGCGAGGCCGAAGGCCGGGTAGTGCGCGGGGGCGGACCCGATGAGCGTCCAGATGGTCCGCGCCACGCCGAACATCGTCGCCGCCCGGTCGAACCGGCCCTGCCGGACCGCGACCCAGGCGAGCAGGTCGGCGGTGAACGCGGCGGTGAACCGGTTCCCGATCTCCGACTGCGCGCGCAGCGCCGCCCGCCCGGTGCTCGCGGCCGCGGCGAGGTCGTCGTCGGCCAGGTCGGTCTGCGCCAGCGCGTGCAGCAGCCAGCCCCGGAAGTAGATCTCGCCGCGCGCCTGGCTGCGGGACAGGCTCCCGTCGAGCAGGCCGCGCGCGGTCGCCGTGTCACCGGAAAGCGCCAGCGCCTGCGCGGCGAAGACGTCGGCGAACAGCTCGTCCTCGACCATCCCGCGGGCGCGGAACGTGTCCACGGCCTGGCTGAGCAGCGTGACCGCGCGGGGCAGGTCGCCGCCGAATGTGCAGGCGATGCCCCAGCCGGTGGCGACCCGGGCGGCCACCACCTCGTCGGCGTTGTGCCCCGCCCACTCGCCTGCCTCGGTGAGCCGCCCGGCCGCGATCGGCAGGTCGGCCTGGACCAGGGCGGCCATGCCGCCCAGCCACAAAGCGGTCCCGCGCTCGGGCGCGCCGACCGGGATGCGCGCCAGCGCGCGGTCCATCCAGCGCCTGCCCTCGCCGAGCAGGCCGTGCAGGGTGTAGTGCTGCATCAGGGCGGCGCCCATCCGCGCGGCGACCGGGGCCTCGCCCGGCGCGGTCACGCAGAACTCGCCCGCGACGCGCAGGTTCGGGTGGTCGCGCCAGAGCCTGCGCACCCACCGCAGCTGGTCGGGGCCCACCCACTCCTGGGCGAACCGGGCGGACAGTCGCGCGTACCAGTCCCGGTGCAGCCGGGCCACCCGCGCCCGGTCGCCGTGCCGCTCAAGCTGCTCGGCGCCGAACTCGCGCAGCGTCTCCAGCATCCGGAACCGGGGAACGCCGTCGGTGTCCCCGCTGTCCCCGCTGTCCTCGCGCATCAGGACCGACTTGTCCAGCAGCCCGTCGATGACGATGAGCACGTCGGCCGGGTTGACGCCTGCCCCGCCGCACACGTGCTCGGCGGCGTCGAGGTCGAACGGACCGGAGAACGCCGACGCGCGCGCCCACACCAGCCGCTCCGCTGGCGAGCACAGCCCGTGGCTCCACTCGACGGTCGCGCGCAGCGTCTGCTGGCGCTGCGGGGCGGTGCGCGGGCCGTGGGTCAGCGCGGGCAGCCGCCGGACCAGCCGCTCGGCGAGCTGGCGCACCGACAGCGCCCGGGTCCGCACCGCGGCGAGCTCGATCGCCAGCGGCAGCCCCTCCAGGTGCCTGCACAGCCGCACGACGTCGGCCGCGTTGTCCTCGGTGACCGCGAACGACGGCGTCACGGCCTTCGCGCGGTCGACGAACAGGCGCACCGCGTCCGAGCGCAGCAGCTCGGCGGGCGAGCGCACATGCCGGTCCGGCACCGCCAGCGGCGGCACGGGCTGCACCTGCTCGCCCGCGACGCCGAGGGACTGCCTGCTGGTGGCGAGCACCCGCAGCCGCGGGCACCGGGCGACCAGCTCGCGGACCAGCGCGGCGCAGGCGTCGACCAGGTGCTCGCAGTTGTCCAGCACCAGCAGCGTCGCGTGGTCGCGCAGGTGCTCGACCAGGACGTCGATGCCGGAGCGGGCCGACTGGTCGCGCAGCCCGAACCGGCTCACGACCACATCGGCGACCAGCGCCGGGTTGCGCAGCTCGGCCAGCTCGACGAACACCACGCCGTCGAACTCGGCGGCGGCCGCCGACGCGATGCGCCCGGCCAGCCGGGTCTTGCCGACGCCGCCGGACCCGACCAGGGTCACCAGCCTGGCCTCGGCGAGCAGCCTGCGGCCCTGCGCCAGCTCCTGGTCACGGCCGACGTAGCTGGTCACCTCGGTGGGCACTGCCCCACCGGAGTGAAAGCTGTCGGGAACGACCGTCAGCGCGCTCACCATCCGCCTCGTCAACCATCCGGTCGACCGAGTGTAATGACGATTGCGCGGCCGGGTCGCCGCGTTTCCCCAGGGATGGCGGGCAGGTCGGTTCGGCCTAGCTCGCGAGCTGGGCAAGGTCTCCCCGCAGCACCGTCGCCCGCACCGCCAGCTCCAGCTCGAAGCGGCCTCGGGGGTCGGCGAGCTGGTCGCCGAACAGCTCCTCGATCCGCTGGATGCGGTACCGGACGGTCTGCTGGTGCACGCCCAGCCGGACCGCGGTGTCGCTGACCCGGCACTGGCTGGCCAGCCACTCGTGCAGGGTCACGATCATGCGGTCGCGCTGGCGGGGAGTGAGGTCGGCCAGCGGGGCCAGCCGCTGCTCGACCAGCTGGTCGACCAGGAGCTCGTCGGTGAACAGCGACAGGGTCAGCGGGTGGTCGGCCCAGTCCAGGACCGGGCTGGCGGGGATGAGCCCCCGCTCGGCCAGGGTCAGCGCCCGGATCGCGACCCGCAGCGACGCCCGCGCCTGGGCCAGCGGCGTGACCGGGCCGATCGAGGCGATCCAGCCGGGCAGCATGGCGCGCAGCGCGTCGGCGTCCGGGGTCGCCTCGGTCCCGCGCAGCACCAGGCACGGCTCGGCGCCCTCAAGGTCGACCAGGAACTTGTCGGCCAGGTGCGGGCGGAAGGCGGCTGCGCTGTCCTGCCTGCGCAGCGCGATGACGCGCACGGTCGTGGGCGGCTCCCACTCCGCGGTCCTGGACACCTCGGCGAGCTCGCCGCGCGGGGCGGGGGCCTCGGCGAGCAGCAGGCGGACCAGCCGCTTGCGCGCGGACGTCCGGCTGAACGCGGACCGCGGCGTGCCCGCGACGGTGGAGAGCTGGTCGAGGTAGGCGAAGATCACCTCGGCGGAGCGGGCGACCGCCCCGGCCGGGAGGCCGTGCTGGCGGGCGTAGCGGGACACGTGCCGCCAGGCGACCTGACCGCCGATCCGGTAGGCCCGCAGCAGCGGCTCGCGGTAGGGGCTGTCGGCGAACATGCCGTCCTGGAGCCGGAAGGCAGGCGTGCGTTCCCGCTCGGGGTGGAACAGTGTGTCAAGGCAGCACTGCACTGTCGCCATCACCGTCGCGACCAGCGGCTCGATCGCCGTGTCGACGATCTCGGCCGCCTCGGCGCGCAACGCCGACCGAACCTCGGCGAGGACCTCTCGCCTTATCGCGTCCTCGACGGTCCCCTGCCTCGACGCGTCCTGTTCGACAACCCGCATCGCGGTCATGCCTGCCTCCGACTGGTCCCGAGCGCTACTCCGATCGCGCTACAGCAACCACCGTGCCTCACGGTGCGTTCTCCGCACATCGGGAGAAATACGGAGAACTACGTACGGATCTACAACCGGACGGACGTAGAGATATACCGATAGCGCAAACCGTGCTCACCGGAGTGTCGCCGTGGCCACTCTCCGTGTTGTCGATCACTTGCCCCGGCCCCTGCTTCTCGGGGTGGCCAGCCGCGGCCGACCAGCGCCGCTCGCCGGAGGGCCGCCGCGCGCTTTCCCAACCACTGGAATAGTGCGGTCACCGACTGTTTTCATGACTCGGAAAAACAGTGTCGGAGGGTGTGCCGCGAATCGCCGATAAACCCGGCTTTTCGCGTTGGTGGATCATGGCTTTCGGGGTTCACGCGGACCGGTGGGTCAGTGGGCGGGGATGGCGACACGGAGTTTTCCCCGATGCCGGGAACTTTTCCGCCCCCCGGTGCGACGTGCGCGGACATCGCTGGATCGGCCCTGGTGGGGGCGTGTTTCGTTCTTGTAATGTGTTGACCGACGCGTGGATCGTCGGAGCCCTGTTCGCTTAGCCTTCCCCCTGACATGAGCGGCGGCCGTCCGACGGGCGCGCTTTTCTCCGAATATCGCTCGGATTCCGTTAGGGGTGAACCGTGACAGGCTCGTCCTGGGTCGATGGCCTTTTCGGCACGCTGCTCGTGCTTTCGGCGCTGTACTCGATAGGCCGTTTGGCCGCGTCCCGCCGCGGCGAGAACAGCGTCCAGCCACCCGGCGAGGCGACCCACCTGCTGATGGCCCTGGGCATGGCCGCGATGTTCCTGCCCGCCGCCGACCCGCTCCCCCGCGCGGTGTGGCTCACCGTGTTCGTCCTCAACGGAGCCTGGCTGCTCGCCGGGCTGCCCAAAGCCGCGGCCGCGGACGGCCGCTGGGGCCGCGAACAGCGCCACCACCTGCACCTGGCTGTCTCCAGCGGCGCGATGGTCTACATGCTCGCCATGATGGGCCCGGCCGGGCACGAGCAGCCCACCGCGATCGTCGCCCTCCCCGGGACCGGCGGCGCGGTGCTCGCCCACGACCACGGCGCAGGCGGCGTCAGCCTGGTCCCCGTCACGGCGGCACTGGCCCTCTACTTCCTCGCCCACGTCCTGTGGACCCTGGTCACGGCCATCCGCACCCCGGAACCGGACCGACGCCCCGATGGCCCGGTGGCGACCATCCCCGCGATCCTGGTCGAGCCCCGCCTGACCACGGCCTGCCACGTGGTCATGGGCCTGGGCATGGCCTACATGTTCACCCTGATGCTGGGCTGACGACGATGCCCAGCCCCCACCCCAGCGCCAGAGCGAAGCCCCGGCCCACCCACCGCCCGCCCACCGGTGTCGCCGGGGTAGCCGGTCGGGTCGGTTCCGCCGTGGGTGTCGCCGGGGTGGCCGGTCGGGTAGGTGTTGCCAGGGTGGCCGGTCGGAGTGGACCCGTCAGGGGCCTGGGCGGCTGCGGTGTCGTCGCCGGTGGTGGGGCCGCTGGTGGACGCGGGGAGGCGGGTGTCGCGCCCGCTCGCGGGGCGCGGGCGCTCAGTGGCGTCGCGGCCGCGCTGGCCACCGGCAGCGCCGGGCACCTGGCCATGGTCGGGCCGTGGTCGGCGCGGGCGATGCTGGTCGCCGCGGTGGTCCTGGTCGGTCCCGCCTGGCTGCTGACGCGGCGGGAGCAGCGGCTGCCCGCCATCGTCGCGCTGCTGGTCGCCGGGCAGGCACTCACCCACGCGGCGCTGGTCCTGTTCGCCCCGTCCGGCCACCACCCGGTGGCGACGGCCCTGGACGTCCTGCCCACCGGGCCCGCGCTGGTCGGCCACCTGGCCGCAGCCCTGGTCGCGGGTTGGTGGCTGCGCCGCGGCGAGCGCGCGGCCTGGTCGTGCGCCCGCCGGATGGTGGCTGCCGTGCTGTCGGCCGCCACCGCCGGTCCCCGGCCGCTCGGCGCGGTGACCACTGGAGTCCCCACCCGCGCCACCGAGCCGCCGCGGCGCCCGGTGCTCCTGCGCCACGTGATCGTCCTGCGCGGCCCGCCCGCGGCGGGCTGAGGTTCCCCCACACCGTCCCGCCCACACCGGTCCCACCAGACCGGTGCCGTCGGCGAACCCCGAAGACCTTCCCCCGCCGCGCAGCCGTACTGCCGCACAGTCCTGTTTGGAGCCATCATGACCACCACCATCACCGACCCCTCCCCACCCGGCGAAGAACCCACCCCCGCGACAGCCACCACACTGACCAGCGACACCACCCCGGCAGGCGACACCGCCACCAGCGCCTCCGACACCCCGGAAGCCGGGGCCACGGACACCCGCGAGTCGACTCTCCGTCCCGGTGCGGCGCTGCGGTTGCTCGCCCGGCGGGTGCACTTCCTCGCCGGGCTGTTCGTCGCCCCGTTCCTCGCGGTTCTGTGCTTAAGCGGGCTCGCCTACGCCTTCAGTCCGCAGATCAACGACCTCTTCTACTCCGACAAGCTCTCTGTGGACGTCCAAAGTGGACCAATCCGGCCGGTGTCGGAGCAGGTGGCCGCCGCGCTGGCCGCTTACCCGCAGGGTTCCCTCCGCACCGTCATCCCCGCCCCCGAGCCCGACCGCACCACCCAGGTGGTGCTCGCCGACCCGACCCTGAAACCCGGTGACGCCTTCTCCGCCGAGATGCGCACCGTCTACGTCGACCCCTACACGGCCCAGGTCGCGGGCGACCTGGTGACGGTCAGCAACCGGCCGCCCGCGCAGGTGTGGTTGCGTGAGTTCCACGGCAACCTGCACCTCGGGGAGCCGGGGCGGCTCTACTCGGAGTTCGTGGCGAGCTGGCTGCCGATCATCGTGATCGGCGGGCTGGTGCTCTGGATCGGGCAGCGGCGGCGCAAGAACCGGGTGCGGGGGCTGCTGGTGCCCGCGCGGGGACTTCCGGCGGGTCGGCCCCGGGCGCGGGCGCTGCACGGGCCGTTGGGGCTGTGGCTCGCGATCGGCCTGCTCGCGGTCAGCGTCACCGGGTTGACCTGGTCCACATACGCCGGTGGCCGGGTCGACCAGCTCATCGCCGCGCTCGACGCCAAGTCGCCCAGTCTCGGCGCGCCCAAGGCGGCAGTTCCCGCGGGCGGTGAGCGGATCAGCCTGGACCGGGTGGTGGACATCGCCCGCGCCGAGGGGTTGGCGGGGCAGTTGACCCTCACCCCGCCCGCAGCCGAGGACAAACCGTTCAAGGTCAACGAGTCCGCTGAGGGGCTGCCTGTCCAGAAGGACAGCGTCGCGATCGATCCGTACACCGGGCAGGTGACAGGGCGGATGGGCTGGCAGGACTATCCGCTGCCGGCGAAGCTGACCACGTTGGGGATCCAGGCGCACAGCGGCACGCTGCTGGGGCTGGCGAACCAGATCGCCTTGGGGTTGCTCGCCTTGGGCACCCTGGCGCTGTTGGCGCTGGGCTACCGGATGTGGTGGAAACGGCGGCCCGCGGGCGCGACGTTCGCCGCGGCGCCGCCGACGGTCTGGCGGCGGCTGCCGCAGCCGGTGATCTTCCTGATCGTGCTCGCGATCGGCGGGCTCGGCTGGGCCATGCCGGTCTTCGGCGTCACCCTGGTCGCGTTCGTCGCGCTGGACACCGCTCGTGCGGTGGTTCGGGGAACTGGAGCTGGTCGGTAGCCGACTCTGTCAGCACAACGTCGTCTTGGAAGGGGTTTCGTGATGCATGAGGCCAGTTACACCGTCAGCGGTATGTCGTGCGGGCACTGCGCGTCGAAGTTGACTGAGAAGGTCGGGGCTATCGCTGGGGTCACCGGGGTGGAGGTTGACGTGGCCAGTGGGCGGCTGGCGATTGTCAGCGAGGGCCCGCTTGCTGGGGCTGATCTGGACGCTGTGGTGACCGCGGCTGGGTTTCAGCTCGCTGGGTAGGGAGTGGCCCCCGCGATGCTTCTGTGTGTCGCGGGGGCTTGCTGTGGGGGCTGGCTGTGTTGGTTTGCTCGATGGGGTGGAGTGGTTTCTTCGGGGCCCCTACGAAGGAAGATCCCGTCGCGGGGAAAGACGGGTGGGGTGCCTTCGGCCCCACGACCACGGCAAGTTTAGGGATCTTCCTTCTCCCCCAAAGAAACAACTCCACCCCATCGAGCACCTGGCAGGGTCAGTGCGGCTGGCAGGGGAGCGGGTTTGCTGCTCCTTGCTCCACCTCAGCGAGCACCTGGCAGCTTCGGGTACGGCTTTGTGTGTGTCTGGCGGGTGCGCTGGTCCTGCGCCCATCAAGGACCTCGAAGCTTGGGGCGTTTCATTTCGTTTCCGGGCTCGGAAGCTGCCATCCAGTCCGTTGCCGCCACCATGCCCATGTGGTCAGGTGGCCAGGCGGCGGCCGTCGGGGCGGTCGGTTTCGCGGGTGGCGGTGATCAGGTCGTCGCGGGCTCGGGCTACTCGGGAGCGGATGGTGCCGACGGGGCAGCCGCAGACTTCTGCGGCTTCGGCGTAGGACATTCCGAGGGTTTGGGTGAGGACGAAAGCTTCTCGGCGGTCGGGGGACAGGGCGTTGACCAGTTCGCCGAGCACCAGGTGTTCCTCGAAGCGGGAGGCGCCGCCTGCCAGGGCTCGTTCTGCCGCGTCTTGCCAGTCGGCGATGTTGGCGCGGCGGGGGCGGATTCGGGCTACTCGGACGTGGTCGGCGGCTACCCGGCGGGCGATCGACAGCAGCCAGGTGCGGGCTGAGGAGCGGCCCTCGAACCGGGGGAGGGCGCTCAGCGCCCGCAGGTAGGTCTCCTGGGCCAGGTCATCCGCCAGGTGCACGTCGGAAAGGTGCGCCACGAACCGCCAGACGTCGTGCTGGGTGGCTCGGACGAAACGCTCCAGGGCGGTGCGGTCGCCGCGTTGGGCGGCGAAAGCCCATTCGGTGACCTCGTCGGGTGCCAGTCCTGATCCACTCACACCTTCGGAAACCTAGTGGATGTTCGCGTGTTCCAGGCAACCCGAGGTAACCATCGGGAACCAGGAATCTCGCAAGCTGGGACGGGCCGGTGTGAGGTGTTACGGGGACGCCGGGTCGGTGGGTGGGGGCGGACCGACCCGGCGTGCGGTGGCCCGCGCAGGGCGATCACTAGGTCGTTCGGAGTAGCGGCCTGGTTCCCGGCAACCGGGTGACGTATGGGGCTTCCGTAAGTAACTCGGTAGATCTACAGATGTGGTTCGCATCCCGGTCAAGCAGGTTGGCCTGCGATGGCCACAACCGGAGAGATACGCCATGAGGTACACGGAGCCAAGATGACTGCATCGCAGGTCGTGGATCACCGCGCGCGGGCGCCAGAGCCGGGACAGCGGGGGTCGGGCGACCAGTTGCGGCGGGACATCGCGGCCGAGGTGCGCGGCTACGCCGAGATCGCCCGACTGCCGGACGCGCTGCTCGAACCGCTGGTCGACACCATCCGCACGACCGTGCTCGGCTGCGTCGAGGCGATGGTCCACCCCGAGGAGTACGTGGGGGAGGAGTGGGCGGCGATCTTCCGCTTCCGCCGCGGCGAGCTGACCGAGGGCGCGCACCGCAAGCTGCTGCTGCGCGCTTACCGGATCGGCGGTCAGATCGCGTGGCGGCACGCGGCGGAGTACGCCCGGCGGCACGGGGTGACCTCGACCGCGGTCGCCCGCAGCGCCGAGGTGATCTTCGCTTACCTGTCGGCCGTGTCGAGTTTCGCCCCGCCCGCCGCGGCCGCCGCCTCCGTCGCGGTGGTCCGCGCCCGGCTGCTGCGGATGCTGCTCGACGAGCAGGCCGCCAGCGGGCCGCACCTGGCTGAGGTCGCCCAGGAAGCGGACTGGGACCTGCACGCCGCGGTCCGGGTCGTCGCGCTGCGCCGCCGCGAGGGCGCCGACCACAGTCCGCGCGCCAACCTCGGCTCGCAGGTCCTGCTCGACCTCGACGGCCCGCAGCCGTGCGCGGTGGTGGTGGCCAGCCGGGTGCCCGCGACATGGCTGGCCACGACCCTGCGCGCGGCGCTGCCCGGCTGGACGGCCGCGATCGGCACAGTGACCCCGATCGGCAAGGTCCGTGACTCGCTGCGGGTGGCGAACCTCGCCATCGACCTGGTCGAGCGCGGGCTGATCCAGGTCGAGGCCCCCGACGGGATCGTGCACTGCGCCGACCACCTGCTGACCCTGACGCTGCTGGCGGACGATTTCCTCATCGCCGAGCTCGTCGGCAGGGAACTCGCCCCGCTGAAGTCCCTCAAGGCCTACCAGCGGCACCGCCTGCTCGCCACGCTCAACGCCTGGTTCGCCACCCGCGGCCGGGTCGCGGACATGGCGGAGCGGCTGCGAGTCCACCCGCAGACCATCCGCTACCGCGTCGGCAGGCTCCAGGAGCTCTTCGGCGAGCAGCTCGCCGACCCGCGCAACCGGTTCGACCTGGAACTGGCCGTGCGCGCGACCCTGCTGCACGCCGCGCGGGAGACGTCGGCGGAGGAAGGCCCGGCTTCCGGGTTCTAGTTTTCCCAAGCAAGGCCAAGGGGCCCCGGCACCGAGTCATCTGGTGGCGGGGCCCCTTGGCCTTGCTGTTCCGGACCGGAAAAAGAGACAGGCTCTCCCCGGCCGGAGCCGGGAAGAGCCTGTCTCGGGGGAGCGGCAGAGCTTACTTCTTGATCACGAGGTCGAGGTCGATCGTGTTGCCGGGGCTCGCGGCGAGCGGGCCGATAAAGTCGTTGAGCGCGCCGCAGTTGGTCGGCGAGGCCAGGTCGTAGCCGCCCTGGAGCTTGCCGCCCTTGAGGACGTCGAAGGTCCCGGTGGACTTGAGCTTGATGTCGGTCGGGTTCGCGGCCTTGCAGGTCTCACCCTGGTAGATCGGGAACCCGAAGAGCGAGATCTTGGTCAGGATGATGTCGAGCTTGCCGTCGTAGGTGATGGCGCCGGTGGTGACGGTGCCGGAGGCCTTGCCGACGGGGGCGAACTTGATGCTGGCGTCGACCGGCAGGAAGCCCACGATCTTGAACTTGCCCGAGGTCGGGTCGAGCTTGAGGTCACCGGTGTACTTGCCCGCGGCGAGGTCGGCGTCGGCGTCGAAGCTGCCGTTGAGGGCGACCGAGCCACCCAGGGCCTTGAGGACCGAGGTGCCCTTGAGGTTGTAGCTGACCTTCACGCCGTTGCCCGGGGGCGGGGTGGTGCTGCTCGGCGGCGTGGTGCTCGACGGCGGGGTGGTGCTCGACGGCGGCGTGGTGCTGCTCGGCGGGGTGGTGCTGCTGGGCGGCGTGGTGCTGCTCGGCGGGGTGGTGCTCGACGGCGGGGTGGTGCTGCCGGGGCCGCCGGTGATCTCGAAGGTGTGCAGGACGTTGGCCTGGCCCGGGTTCAGCTTGCAGGCCGAGTCGAAGGTGCCCAGGCCGGTCTCGGTGCCGTCGGCCTTGCGCGGGGTCAGGTTCAGGTTCAGCTCACTGACCGTGATCTTCGCGGTGCCCGCCTGGGTGAACGACAGCGACGGGGTCTGGCCGGTGGCCACCACGTCGAACGCGCCAGAAGCCGGAACCGGGGTCTTGGCGATCGTCACCGGCACGTTCACCGGAAGGGAGATGCCGGGGGCGTCGACCTTGGCGCCCGAGACGGCCTTGCCCTCGATCGTGGTCGCGCCGACCAGGGTCAGACCCTGGGTCGCGGTCTCGGGAACCGTGGAGACGGCCTTGATGTCGAACACGCCGGTCTGCTGGCCAACACCGATGGAGGCGGGCATGTCGCTGTTGATGACGACCTTGATCGGCTGGTCGCCGATCAGCGGGAACGGACACGTGTAGTCCAGCGTCAGCGAGACCGGAGCAGCCGAACTCGTGCCGGAGCCGAGCAGCAGGCCAGTGGCGACCAGCCCGGCCGCGCTAGTCGCGGCGACACCCGCCACCAGCTTCTTGGAAACCTTGCGAGGATTCACGGGGGTTTTCCTTCCTAAGGTATCAACGGTGATACGTGAGCGAAGTGATCCGCTCTGTAGTGCCAGGGGCGAGATTCCGGGTGGAAGTGAGGTGGAAGTCTCTCCGATAGCCGCCGATTGACAGATTAGACAGCAACAAGAACTTCACACAAGGACCCGTTTCGATTTATCACCGGGTCACACATCAGGGACCCGCGAGTTTGTGACGTAGCCAACATTTCGCCTGGTAAGGTGCGGTTTTGGGGCTCCGATCGGGCCTTACGTTACGCATAGCGTCGTCATTCGGCAACGGAGTGTGACCTGAGTCGATGGCATAAAAACACGTGACGTGGTTCACCTTCGCGCACAAATGAGGCTGTCAAACTATCGTTTTGAACCGCGGTGCGCCACCCACGCGGCGATCTGCGCGCGGTTGGTGAAACCCAACTTGGTGCGGATCCGCTCGACATGTGATTCGGCGGTGCGCGGGCCGATCACCAGCCTGCCCGCGATCTCCCGGTTGGTCATCCCCTGGGCCACGAGTTCGGCTATCTGACGTTCGCGTTTAGTAAGCGGATCATCGCGCGGGGCCACCATGTGCTCGTTTTCCTCGGCCGATTCGCCCAGCGCGTAGGACACCGCGTCGGCGAAGCCCAGCGCGGCGCCCGCGGCGAACTCGGCCAGCGCCTCGCCGTCGCCCAGGCCCGCGACCACCACCGCGGTGGCCGCGCGGACCGGCTCGTCGAAGGCGGGATAGTTGCTCGGCGACGAGCCAAGCGACCGCCACAGGGCTGCGGCGGCCCCGAACAGCCGCGCCGCCCGGCGCAGGTCGCCAGCGTGCGTCGCGCACCCGGCCAGGGTCGCCAGGGTGAACGCGGTGATCGTGCGGGCGTCGAAGCGCTGTTGCAGCCGCAGCACCTCCAGCGCGTGCGCTTGCGCGGTCTCGATGTCGCCGAACAGGTACTCGCAGGCGGCCAGCGACCACAGCGCCCACGACCGGTGGACGACTTCGCCGCGCGCGACGCAGGCGGCCACGCAGTCGCGCAGCACCCGGCGGCAGCGCTCCGGGTCGCCCGCGATGCTGATCGCCAGGCCGAGGTTGTGCGTCGCCCACAGTTCGCCGCCCAAGTCGCCGTGCGCCCGCAGCATCTCGGCGGCCGTGCCGAACCGGTCGACGGCCGCGGGGCCGTCGGCGTCCATCAGCGCCTCGTAGCCGCTCACATGGTGGACATAGGCGCGGGCCCGGACGTCGCCGGTGGCATCGGCGGTCTGGGCCGCCGCGGCGAGCGTGGCGGCGAACGCGGGCCGGTCGCCCTGGACCAGCGCGAGCAGCGCGTGCATCCACAGCGCGTCCGCCCGGCCCGGCGCGTCCACCGGGGCGGCCTTGACCAGCCGGTCGAGCCAGATCCGGCCCTCGGTGTTGAGCCCGCGCACCATCCAGTACTCCTTGACGGCGGGGATCATCGGCAGCCCGACGGCGGCCTCGGCCGGGTCGCGGGCGCAGAAGTCCAGCGCCCGGCGCAGGTTGGGGTGCTCGACGGTGAGCCGGTCGAGCCAGCGGACCTGGTCGGGCCCCAGCGACTCGGCCGCGAACCGGCGGGTCAGCTCCAGGTACCGGTCGCGGTGCCGCCGCTGGGTCCGGGTCAGCTCACCGGTCTCGCGTAACCGGTCCTCGCCGTGCTGGCGCAGCGTCCCCAGCATCCGGTAGCGCGCGGTGCCGTGGTGCTCTTCGCGGACCAGGACCGACTTGTCGATCAGCGCGTCGATGACGTCGAGCACCGCGTCGCGGTCGAGGCCGTCGCCGGAGCAGACCTCCTCGGCGGCGTCCATGTCGAAGCTGCCGGAGAACACCGACGCCCGCGCCCACAGCAGCTGCTCGCGCCCGTCGCACAGCTCGTGGCTCCAGTCGACCAGCGCCCGCAGCGTCTCGTGCCTGCTCGGCGCCCACCGCCTGCCCCGGTTGAGCAGGGTGAACCGCTGGTCGAGGCGGTCGGCGAGCTGGCGGACCGACAGCGACCGCAGCCGCACCGCGGCCAGCTCGATGGCCAGCGGCAGGCCGTCGAGCGCCCGGCACAGCCGGATCACGTCCTCGACGTTGTTCCGGGTGATGGTGAACGACGGCACCACCGCGGTCGCCCGGTCGAGGAACAGCCGCACCGAGTCGTGCCGCTCCACCCCCGCCGCCTGTTCGCCCGGCTCGGGGACGGCCAGCGGGGCCAGCGGCCGCACCCGCTCCCCGGCCACGCCGAGCGACTGGCGGCTGGTCGCCAGCACGACCAGCTCGGGGCAGCTGCTCAGCAGGGCGTGCGCCAGGCGCGCGCACGGCTCGATCAGGTGCTCGCAGTTGTCCAGCACCAGCAGCATCCGCCGCTCCCGCAGGTGCTCGATGACCAGCTCGATCGGCGACCGGGAGCGGTCGCCGAGGCCGAGATGGTCGGCGACGGTGTTGACCACCAGCTCGGGTTCGCGCAGCTCGGCGAGCCCGACGCAGACGACGTTGTCGTCGAACGCCGCCCGCGCCGCCGCGGCGACCTGGGCGGCGAGCCGGGTCTTGCCGACCCCGCCCGGCCCGGTCACCGTCACCAGCGCCGACACCCCCAGCAGGCGCTTGACCTCGCTGATCTCCGCCGCGCGGCCGACGTAGCTGGTCATCTCGGTGGACAGGGTGGTGGACAGGGCGCGTGCTGCGGCCGGGTCCGACACCTTCGGCACACCTCCAGTCCGCACTCCGTGTCACCATTGTCCCCCGCTATCCTGGCAGGCGGTCACCGTCTGTGGCGACAATATGGGTGATCGGGTGGCTCCGGTGATCGGCCAGGCCGCGGGCCGACGCAGGCTCAGGCGTCGTGCAGCGCGGATTCGAGTTTCAGCTCCGGGTGCTGCCGACGGGCCATGCCCAGGGCGATGTCGTCGTTGAACACCGCGAGGTACACCCCGTCCGAGCGCAGCAGAGCCTCGCCGCGGGAGCCGGAGTCGACCAGGACGCGCTGCGCCGGGTCGCTCAACCGGCGGACCGTCGAGTAGGGGAGCGGGTCCAGCCGGATCGCGGCCTTGAACTCGGCCGCCATCCGGTGCGCGGCCACCTCGAACTGCATCGGCCCGACCGCGGCGAACACCGGGGCGGCGTCGCCGCGCCGGTCGGACACCAGCACCTGGATGACGCCCTCGGCGTTGAGCTGCTCGACGCCGCGGCGGAACTGCTTGGCCCGGCCGAGGTCGACCGGGCGGGCGACGGCGAAGTGCGCGGGGGCGAAGGTCGGCAGCGGCGGGAACCGCACCGGCGGCTTGTCCGCGTAGAGGGTGTCGCCCACCCGCAGCGAGGTGGCGTTGACCAGGCCGATGACGTCGCCGGGGTAGGCGGTGTCGACGGTGGTGCGCTCGCGCCCGAACATCTGCTGGGTGTACTTGGTCGCGAACGGCCGCCCGGTGGTGGCGTTGGTGACGACCATGCCGCGCTCGAAGGTCCCCGAGCACACCCGGGCGAAGGCCACCTGGTCGCGGTGCGCCGGGTCCATGCCGGTCTGCACCTTGAACACGAACCCGGAGAACGGCGCGTCCACCGGCCGCGGCGCGCCATGCGCGTCCGGGCGCGGGCCGGGGCCGGGCGCCAGCGACACCAGCAGGTCCAGCAGGTGCCGCACGCCGAAGTTGAGCACCGCCGCCCCGAACAGCACCGGGGTCGCGGTCGCGGCCAGGTAGCGGGACGCGGCGAACCCGCCGCCGGACTCGGTGAGCAGGTGCGCTTCCTCGACCGCCCTGGTCCATTCCGCGCCCTCGGCCGCCTCGGCTTCCTCGGCGCTGAGGCGTTCCTCCGGCGCGGCCGTCGCCCCGCCCGCGGTGCGGTGGTAGCGGACGAACCCGCCCTCGGCGAGGTCGACCACGCCGCGGAAGTGCCCCGGCTCCCCGACCGGCCAGGTCAGCGGCATGGGCTGCAAGCCGATGCGCTCCACGAGCTCGTCGCACAGGCTCAGCGCGTCGCGGCCGGGCCGGTCCCACTTGTTGATGAACGTGATCACCGGGATGTCCCGGTGCCTGCACACCTCGAACAGCTTGAGCGTCTGCGGCTCCAGGCCCTTCGCCGCGTCCAGCAGCATCACCGCGCTGTCGACCGCGGTGAGCACCCGGTAGGTGTCCTCGGAGAAGTCGGCGTGGCCGGGGGTGTCGACCAGGTTGATCACCCGGTCCCGGTAGGCGAACTGCAGCGCGGCCGAGGTGATCGAGATGCCGCGGGCCTTCTCCATCTCCATCCAGTCCGACACCACGCCCCTGCGGCCAGCCTTGCCGTGCACCGCGCCCGCCTCGGTGATCACCTTCGCGTGCAGCGCGAGCGCCTCGGTGAGCGTCGACTTGCCCGCGTCCGGGTGGCTGATCACCGCGAACGTGCGCCGCTGCCCGGCCGCGGTCAGCACATCCGACGCCAAGGTGTCGGCGCCACCGCTGGTTCCCACGTCTGACTCCTCTGCTGCCCTTGCGTAGACCGGCCTCCCATCTAACGTGATGGGGAAACGAGCGCCGACCTCAGTACCGGTCAGGCGGGTCCGCGGGCGGTCACACGGCGCGGGTCTCCACGACCCAGGCCGCGATCTGGGCGCGGTTGGTGAAGCCGAGCTTGGTCAGGATGTGGTCGACGTGGCTCTCCGCGGTGCGCTGCGCGATGACGAGCTTGGCGGCGATCTCCCGGTTGGTCAGCCCCTTGGCGACCAGGCCCGCGATCTCGGCCTCCCGCTTGGTGAGCGGGTGCTCCACGGGCTGGGCCGCGCCCTCGGGGCGGGACGCCTCGCCGAGCGCGTAGAGGGTGGCCTCCTCGGTGGACAGGGCGGTGCCCTCCAGGAACGCCTCCGCCGCGGCCTCCGGCCCCAGCTCCTTGGTCACCATGCCGATGTCGCGCTGGATCGGCTCGACGAACGCGCCGTAGCTCATCGGGGACGCGCCGAGCCACTGCCAGACGGTGGTGGCCGCGCCGAGCAGGCGGGCCGCCTTGGGGTACTCGCCGCTGTGCGCGGCGCAGCCGGACAGGACCGTCAGGCAGAACGCGAGGATCACCTGGTCGCCGAGGCGCCGCTGCATCCGCAGCACCTCAAGGCACGCCGCCCGGGACTCCGCGATGTCGCCGTGCAGGTACTCCGCCGCCCCGCGCGACCACAGCGCCCACGCCCGCCAGAAGACCTCGCCCCGTTTGGTGTAGATGTCGACGCACTCGATCAGGACCTGCCTGCCCGGGGCCAGGCCGTCGGCGAGGCTCAGCGCGAGGCCGTAGTTGAACCGCGACCACAGCTGCGCGCCCGGGTCCCGCTGCCGCGCGAACATCTCGCTCGCGGCGCCGAACAGCTCGACGGCCCGGGGCATGTCGTTGCCGATGAGCGCGGCGTAGGCGCGCACGTGGTTGACGTAGGCGCGGGCCTTGTCGTCGTCGGTGTCCTCGGCGATGCGGGCCGCCTCGGCCAGGGTGCGCTCGTAGGCGGGCAGGTCGCCCTGCACGAGCGCGAAGAACCCGTGGATCCACAGCGAGTGCGCCGCGTAGGGGGCGGCGTCCGGGGCGGCGCGCACCAGCTTGTCGGTGTGCATCCGGCCCTCGGTGTTGAACCCGCGGACGATCCAGTACTCCTTGATGGCGAACATCATCCGCAGGCCGACGACGGCTTCGTCTGCGTCGCCCGCGCAGAACTCCAGCGCCACCCGCAGGTTCGCGTGCTCGCGCCGCAGCCGCTCGATCCACTCGACCTGGCGCGGCCCGAACCAGTCGGCCTCGCACCGCTTGGCCAGCTCCAGGTACCAGTCGCGGTGGCGGCGGCGCAGCCACACCAGCTCGCCCGCCGCCCGCAGGTGGTTCTCGCCGTACTGGCGGACCATCTCCAGCATCCGGTAGCGGGCGACGCCGCGGTGCTCTTCGCGCAGCAGGATCGACTTGTCCAGCAGCCCGTCGATGACGTCGAGCACCGCGTGCCGGTCGAGCCCGGAGCCGGAGCACACCTCTTCCGCGGCGTCGAGGTCGAAGCCGCCGCTGAACACCGACGCCCGCGCCCACAGCAGCCGCTCGGGCTCGGTGCACAGCTCGTGGCTCCAGTCGATCAGCGCGGTGAGCGTCTCGTGCCTGCTCGGCCCGCGCCGGTTGCCGCCGCTGAGCAGGTTGAGCCGGTGGTCGAGC
Source organism: Actinokineospora iranica (assembly GCF_900101685.1). Lineage (GTDB taxonomy): Bacteria > Actinomycetota > Actinomycetes > Mycobacteriales > Pseudonocardiaceae > Actinokineospora > Actinokineospora iranica. The sequence continues at coordinate 18,528 of NZ_FMZZ01000002.1, read as the reverse complement.
CGGTCGACGAGCTGGCCGACCGAGAGCACCCGCAGCCGCACCGCGGCCAGCTCAAGCGCCAGCGGCAGCCCGTCCAGCGCCCGGGTCAGCCGGGCCACGTCCTCGATGTTGTCGTCGGTGATCTGGAACGAGGGCACCACGGCGGTGGCCCGGTCGCGCAGCAGCCGCACCGCGTCGTAGTTCATCAGCCGCGCGGGCGGCACGCCGGGCTCCGGCACGGCCAGCGGCCCCACCGGGACCACCCGCTCGCCGGGCACGCCGAGGGACTGGCGGCTGGTCGCCAGCACCACGACGTCGGGGCAGTTGGCCAGCACGGCGGCGACGAACCGGGCGCACGCGTCGACCATGTGCTCGCAGTTGTCCAGGACCAGCAGCAGCTTGAGCGGGCGCAGCGCGTCGATGAGCAGGTCGAGGCCGGGGCGCGCGGAGCGGTCGCCGAGGCCGAGGCTGGTGGCGACCGTGCTGACCAGCAGCGTCGGGTCGCGCAGCTCGGCGAGCCCGACGAACACCGTGCCGTCGAGGAAGGCGTCCTCGGACTCGCTCGCCAGCCGGGTGGCCAGCCGGGTCTTGCCGACGCCGCCGGGCCCGGTGAGCGTCACCAGGCACGCGCTCGTCAGCAGCCGCCTGACCTCGGCCAGCTCGGCGCGGCGGCCCACGTAAGTGGTGACCTCCGCGGGCAGGGAGCCCGCGACCGCGCCTTCCCCGTTGACTGTGAACACCGTCGTCCCACTCACCCCGCTCGGGCCGCCCGTTTCTGTGATGTGTCCCGCATCCTATGACGCATGTGAGCGAACGCGCCCAGGAGCGGTCGGCCGGTACGAGACCGTGAGCCTTGCTCGTCGCCGAGCGACCGGACGCTCACTCATCCGGTCGGCCCACGATCACGTTTCGTACGTGGGTGACAATAGCCTGCCCGAAACCAGTGATACTCCAACGAGTGAGCCCAGCGGCGGCGACGCCCCAGGAGTTCCCGTCCCGAGCCCTGATCGTGACCAGCGACCACCAGTGCGAGAGCGAGCGGATGACCAGCACCAACGACCGGGCCCCGGCGGCGGCGCTGCCAGGGGACTTGTCCATGGCCCGCGCGCTGTGGCCGGTGCTGGCGGCCTCGGCGGCCGGGCTGCTGCCGTACACGGTGTTCAGCACGTTCCTGGTGCCGATCGCCGACGCCGCAGGCGCCGGAATCGCCCAGATGGGGGGTCTGCGCGGGCTGGGCGGGCTGGCGTCGCTGGTCGTCGGAGCCGCCGCAGCGCCGCTGATCGACCGGTGGCCCCGGGAGTGGAGCGTCGCGGGGAGCCTGGGGCTGCTGGCGGTCGCGTCCGGTGTCGGCGCGCTGGGCGAGTTCGCCGCGATGGCCGTGTTCTGTTTCCTGGTCGGCGCGGCGATGGCCGTGCTGGCCCCCGCGCTGGGCGCGATCGCCGCCGACCGGTTCGACGGTCCCGCCGCGGGCCGGGCGGCGACGCTGGTGACCGCGACGCAGTCGCTGACCGCGATGCTCGCCGCGCCGGTGATCGCGCTGCCCGCCGCCCTGTGGGGCTGGCGCGGCGACCTGGTCGCGATCGCGGTGCTCGCCGCCGGACTGGCCGCCGTCCTGTTCAGACGCGAGCCCGCCCGTCGTCCGGGCACTGGTGAACGGGTCGGCTACATCGCGTCGCTGCGGGCGCTGGCCCGGGTGCCCGGCCTGGCGCCGCTGCTGGCTGTCGCGCTGCTGCGCACCGCGGCGTTCATGGGCTATCTGTCCTATCTGGCCGCCTTCTACGACACCCGGTTCGACCTGGCCCCTGGCCCGTTCGCTCTGGTGTGGACACTGAGCGGCGCGTCGTTCTTCCTCGGCAACCTGGTGGTCGGGCGGATCGCCAACTCCGCGCGGCCGTGGCTGCCGCCCGAGCGTCTGCTGCTCGTCGGCCTGCTGGCCGCGCTCTGCGCCGTGGTCGGAGTCTTCTTCACCAGCACGCTGCCCGCCGCGCTGGCACTGACCGCGCTGCTCGCCGCGAGCCACGCCACCGTCGCCGCCTGCGTGGTGACCCTGCTCGTGCGCCACGGCGGCACGCTGCGCGGATCGGCCCTCGCGGTCAACGGCGCGGCGATGAGCCTGGGCACCTTCACCGGCTCCGCGCTGGGCGCGCTCGGCCTCGGCCTGGCCGGATACCCCGGAGCCGCGGCGGTGTTCGGCGCCATCACCGCCGCGGCCGTGGTGGCCGCACTGCTGGTGCCACGCGCGCTCGGTCGTTTCCGGGATATCGGTGAGCACGGGTCGCCCGAATATCGGTAGCCGGGCGCTCGGCGGCTCGGGCGGCCTGCGGCAGATCGACAATGCTGTGCGGCCCGGGAAGCACGGCCGCCCGGTGCGCCCATTATCGCGAGGTCGCCCGGACAGCGCGTCCGGGCGACCTCGGTCCGAGGCGCTACTTGAGCTCGCACCCCTTCTGAATCTTCACGACCTTGTTGAGGGCGCCGATATTGAACTTCTTCTTGCCCTTGGTTCCGCCATTGGTGGTCATGCACCGGATGGAGTAGGTGCCGTCCGTGGCGTTCTGGGTGACGATACCCGCGTCCACTTTGTGCGAGCAGTGGTTGTTGAAGTAGACGGTGACGCTGATGTTGCCGTCGCCCCAGGAGTAGTTGGCCTTCTCTCCCTTTGGCTTCGCACAGGCGATGCTGGCGCGGTGCGTGTCCTGGGCGTCCACCCCCGTCGCGGCCGCGGGCGACGCGGCCACACCGGTGAGCCCAAGGCTCATCAACCCTGCCAACAACACACTCGCACCGCGGGCCTTGATGCTTCCCATACTCTGATTCCCCTTGAGTGAAACGTCACGACAACCTGACTGCCGCCAAATCGAATTGGCTCGACTTGGCGGCGCCTTCGTATCCGAGTGTTCCACGAGATGAACCGAGGTGGTTAGGCGGAGAGTGCACAGATCCTTGATCAGGCGTCCACGACCGGGAGTCCGAACACGCGCACGGGGCGTGCGGAAGAAGAACGGGGAGTTCCGAGAGAACCGGATTCGCGGAGAGCAGATCCTGTGCGGCAAACTCCGGTGAGCACCTGTCCTGTCGCATTCACGGGGCACCATGTCCGGCTCTACCCCCCGGACGGCGACCACTGCCTGCCCCTGCCCGACCCGGCCGACCACGACGATCGGTCGGCCCCCGCCCGAGGGCAGGCCGGGCAGCCGGAGTCGATGCCGCGCGCTCGGTCGTTCCGGCGCGGCCTGAGTTCCCGGGCGTTGCGGGTTCTCCGCGATTTCCCACCCTTTCCCGTGTTTTTCCCACACTGCAAGATCGTATGCCCGCGCTGGAACCACCGGCGGCGGCGCGGCGACTCCTTGGACGGACAGCCGAGCGGGCGAGGAGTGGCAGCCGTATGCAGTGGTTCGAGGACGACGACCTGTGGGTCGGCTTCGCAGGCGCGATGTTCCCGGCGCGCCGGGAGGCCGAGGCCGCCGACCTGATCGAGACTTCCCCGCTGCTCAAGGCCGCGGCCGGGGCGCGGGTGCTCGACCTGGCCTGCGGACCGGCGTTCCACGTCGCCCCGCTGGCCCGCCGCGGCGCGGAGGTGACCGGGGTGGACCTCAGCCCGGCGATGCTGGCCCGCGCGCGCGAGACCTGCGCGCGGGCGGGGGTGACGGCCCGGTTCGTCCAGGCGGACATGCGCGAGCACGTCGAGCCGGGCCGCTACGACCTGATCATCAACATGTACACCTCGTTCGGCTACTTCACCGACCCCGGCGACAACCGCGCCGTGCTGCGCAACGCCTTCACCAGCCTGGCCCCCGGCGGCACGCTGCTGGTCGACGTGCTCGGCAAGGAGGTCCTGGCGAGCTGGGTCGGCCGCCCGCAGGCGGTGGACACCGAGGACGGCACGGTGTTCATGCGCGACACGATCCTCGACGACTGGACGCGGCTGCGCACCGACTGGACGCTGGTGCGCGGCGACACCGTGCGGCACGCGTCGATCCTGTCCTTTCTCTACAGCGCCGCCGAGTTGCGCGCGCTGTTCGAGGCCGTCGGGTTCGCCGACGTGGAGTGCTTCGGCGACTTCGACGGCTCGCCGTACGACAACAAGGCGCGTCGGCTGATCGTGCGCGGCACCCGTGTTCCAACGCGCGGTGTGCGGGGGTCCGATGAGGACTGACGCAAGCCCCGACCTGAGACTGTTCGCCGAGATCGAGGGCGCGGGCCGCCGCGCGGGCAGCCTGGTGCTGCCGCTGATCGGGCTCACCGTGGCGCTGGCGCTGTCGGTCGCGGCGGGCATCGCGCTGGGGCCGACCGTTGTGCCGCTGGGCGAGGTCCTGCGCTTCCTGGGCAAGGCGCTGACCGGCGGCGAGATCCGCGCCGACGAGGTGACCGGGTACTCGATCGTCTGGCAGGTCCGCACGCCAAGGGTGCTGCTGGCCGCCGTCGTGGGCGCCGGGCTCGCGGTGATCGGCGTCGCGGTGCAGGCGCTGGTCCGCAACGCCCTGGCCGACCCGTTCGTGCTGGGCATCTCCTCCGGCGCGTCCGTTGGGGCGGCCGCGGTGGTGGTGTTCGGCCTGTTCGCCGGGCTCGGCGTGCTCGCGCTGTCGGTGGCGGCGTTCCTCGGCGCGCTGGTGGCGACGGTGCTGGTCTACTTCGCCGCGCGCAGCGCCATGGGGCTGACCCCGCTGCGGCTCGTGCTCACCGGGGTCGCGCTCGCCTACGCGTTCCAGGCGCTGATGAGCGTGCTGGTCTTCCTCTCGCCCAACGGGCAGGCGGCGCAGACGGTGCTGTTCTGGCTGCTGGGCAGCCTCGGCGCGGCCACCTGGGCGTCGCTGCCGATGGCGCTGGTCGGGGTGATCGTCGCGGTGATCGTGCTGATGTACCTCGGCACCGCGATGGACGTGCTGTCGATGGGCGACGAGACCGCGGCGAGCCTGGGCATCGACGCGGCGGGCCTGCGGCGGTGGCTGTTCGCGCTCACCGCCGTGGTGACCGGCCTGCTGGTCGCGGTCAGCGGCTCCATCGGCTTCGTCGGCCTGGTGCTGCCGCACGTGGTGCGGATGATGGTCGGCTCGGGGCACCGCCGGGTGCTGGCCGTCGCCCCGCTGGCCGGGGCGGTTTTCCTGGTGTGGGTGGACGTGCTCGCCCGCACCCTGGTCCCGCCGGAGGAACTGCCGCTGGGCGTGATCACCGCGCTGATCGGCGTGCCGGTGTTCCTCGTGGTGATGCGCCGCCGCGGCTACGCGTTCGGGGGCCGCTGATGCCTGCCCACCCACCGTCCGCACTGCCGATCTCCCTGCGCGGCATCTCCGTCGAGGTCGCGGGCACGACGCTGATCCGCGAGCTGAGCCTGGACGTCGGCGGCGGGGAAGTCCTCGGCCTGCTCGGCCCCAACGGCAGCGGCAAATCGACCGCGCTGCGCTGCGTCTACCGGGCCATGCGGCCCACCGCCGGGGCAGTGCTGCTCGACGGGGAATCCCTGTCCGAGCAGAGCATCCGCGACACCGCCCGCCGCATCGCCGCGCTCACCCAGGACAGCCGCGCCGAACTGGACTTCACCGTCGAAGAGGTCGTGGCGCTTGGCCGCTACCCGCACCAGAACGGCTCGGCACGGCTCACCGGCCGCGAGCGCGAGCTGTGCCGGGAAGCGTTGCGCCGCATGGACATCACCCACCTGGCCACCCGCAGCGTGCTCACCCTCTCCGGCGGCGAGCGGCAGCGGGTGCTGATGGCCAGGGCGCTGGTGCAGGAACCGGCGGTGCTGGTGCTCGACGAGCCGACCAACCACCTCGACGTGCGCCACCAGATCGAGCTGCTGGGGTTCCTGCGCCGCTGCGGGCTGACGGTGCTGGTCGCACTGCACGACCTCAACCTCGCCGCGGCCACCTGCGACCGGATCGCCGTGCTGCGCTCCGGCGCGCTGGTCGCCTGCGGCACGCCCGCCGAAGTGCTCACCACCGGGCTGGTGCGCTCGGTGTTCGGGGTCGACGCCACCGTCGTCACCCACCCGCGCACCGGCGTTCTCCAACTGCTCTACGACATGCCCACTGCCGACCGTCCTATCGAGACCGACTCGCCCACCACCCCCGAGGGGATCGCGCCATGATTTCGCCGACTTCGCCGACTTCGCCGACTCTGCCGCACAGAACACGGACCCGCGCCGCGCTGCTGGCGTCCACCGCGCTGCTGCTGGCCGCCTGCGGAGCCCAGGTCCAGCCGTCCGCTGCGCCGGGCGCGAGCACCCCGGCCGAGGCGACGGTGACCAATTGCGGCGCGCAGGTCACCTACCCCGTCCCGCAGCGCCCGGTCGCCTACGACGTCTCCGGCGTGGAGAAGATGTTCTCCCTCGGCCTGGCCGACCGGATGCGCGGCTACGTCATGAACTCCCTCGGCGACCCGTCCATCGCGGGCTCCCCGTGGAAGGACGACTACGCCAAGGTCGAGCGGCTGGGCACCAAGCGCGTCACCCGGGAGATCCTGGTCGACGCCAAGGCCGACTGGGTCATCGCGGGCTGGAACTCCGGGTTCAGCGAGGAGCGCGGCATCACCCCGACGCTGCTCGAGCAAGTCGGCATCCGCAGCTACCTGCACACCGAGACCTGCTGGGACTACCCCAAGTCGCAGGCCGACGTGACGCCGATGGAGGCGCTCTACACGGATCTGACGAACCTCGGGCAGATTTTCGGGGTGCAGAAGCGCGCGGAAGAGCTTGTCGCCGAGCTGCGGGGCCGGATGGACACCGTGCGCGCGGGCGCGCCCAAGGACAAGCCGCCGGTGCGGGTGTTCGTCTACGACTCCGGCACCGACCAGGCGTTCACCGCTGGCCGGCACGCCGCGCCCAACGACGTCATCGCCGCGGCCGGGGGCGCCAACGTCTTCGCCACCCTGGAGGACGGCTGGGGCGCGGTCGGCTGGGAGGCCGTGGTCAAGACCGAGCCCGAGGTGATCATCGTGGTCGACTACGCAGACCAGCCCGCCGCGGACAAGATCGCCTTCCTCAAGGCCCATCCCGCCCTGGCGTCCAGCCCGGCCGTGCGGGACAACCGCTTCCACGTCATCTCCTACGGCGACATGGTCAGCGGGCCGCGCAACGTCCAGGGCGCGGAAAGCCTCGCCGCCTACCTGCGCTCCATCGGCCGGTGAGCGCGGTGGCATCCGCGACCGGCGCGGTGGTGCACGAGCACATCACCGACGCCATCAAGGCGCCCAGCCTGATCCGCCTGTCGCGCAACGTGGTTCTCGCGCGGTTCGAGACCCTCAAGGTCTACGCGACACTCGGCGTGGTGCGCTCGCTGATCGCCGACGGCACTGTCCGAATCGGACAGACACTTGTGGACAGTTCCAGTGGGATCTACGCGTTGGCGCTCGCGATGGCCTGCCACCGCCACGGATTGCGCTGCCACATCGTCGCCTCGACCACAGTGGACGCCACGATGCGCGCGCAGCTGGAGATCCTCGGCGCCACCGTCGACCAGATGCCGCCCTCGGCCGACCTGCGCCTGGACCAGCGGCGCCGGGTCGAGCGGGTGCGCGAGCTGCTCGACCGCGACCCGACGATGCACTGGATGCGCCAGTACCACGACCCGGTGCACTACCTCGGCTACGCGGAACTGGCCGACCTGGCCCGCGCCGCGCTCGGCCCGCTGCCGCTGACCGTGGTGGGCAGCGTCGGCACCGGGGCGTCCACCGGCGGCCTGGTCGAGGCGCTGCGGGCGGATGATCCGGACGTGCGGCTGGTGGGCGTGCAGCCCTTCGGCAGCGTCACCTTCGGCAGCGACCGGTTCACCGACCCGGACGCCATCATCGCGGGCATCGGCAGCGCCATCCCGTTCGACAACGTCCACCACGACCTCTACGACGACGTGCACTGGCTCGACTTCCGGCACGCCATGGCTGGCACGGTCGGCCTGCTGCGCGAGCACGCCGTCTTCGCCGGGCTGTCCACCGGGGCCGCGCACCTGGTCGCGGCGTGGGAGGCCCGCCGCCGCCCGGAGCGCACCCACCTGGTGATCGGCGCGGACACCGGCCACCGCTACACCGAGCGCGTCTTCGCCCGCCACCGCGAAGCGCTCGACCCCGCCCGGCTCGCCCCGGTCGAGATCGACGCGCTGGACGACCTGGCCCCACCGTGGTCGGCGATGCACTGGGCGCGCCGGGATTACCAAGGACCCGTCCGCGGGCCTGTTCTGATTCCCACCCAGCACCACCGGGAAGGGTGGGCGTCGTGACCGTCGCACTGCTGGAAGCACTCACCTTCGGCCTGGGCAGGCTGGCCGACGCGGCGGCCGACGCCGGGCACCGCCTGTGCCTGCTGACCGGCGACCGGTCGATCTACACCCACGAGCTGGCCGCCCTGCCCGCAGGCCGGATCGACGTGATCGACATCGACACCACCGACATCGCCGCCTGCGAGGCCGCCCTGCGCGGGGTGGCGGACCTGGCAGGCGTGATCAGCTCGACCGACACCTGGGCGCTGCCCGGCGCGGAGATCACCGCCCGGCTGGGCCTGCCCGGCCCGGCCGTCGCCGCGGTGCGCGGGCTGCGGGACAAGGGCGTGGTGCGCGCGGCCCTGCACGCCCACGGCCTCAGCCGCGCCGCGGCCATCGCCGTGTCGGCCGACGGGATCGCCGACGCGGCCGAGGCGGTCGGGTTCCCGTTCATCGTCAAGGACTCGGCGGGCACGTCGTCGCGCGCGGTCTGGCTGATCCGCGACTCAGCCGAGCTTGACCGTGTCCGGCGGGAGGCCGCGGGCGCCCCGCTCAAAGGGCATCTCGTCGTCGAGCCGTTCTTCGCGGGGCCGCTCTACAGCGCGGAGACGGTGACCTGGCAGGGGCGCACCCGGCTGCTGGGGGTGCTCAGTCGCCAGCTGTCCCCGGAGCCCGCGCGGCGTGAGGAGGCTGCCGCGTTCCCGGTGGCGTTTCCTGCCGCTGACCTTGCGGATCTGGAGCAGTGGATCGCGCGGGTGCTGGCCGCGGCCGGGCATGGGCAAGGGTTTGCGCATACCGAGTTCGTTCTCACGGTGGATGGTCCCGAGGTGGTCGAGATCAACGCGCGGATCGGTGGGGCGCTGGTGGGGGAGGCGCTGTGCCGGTCACTGGAGACCAATGTGTACACGGCGACGGTGTCGATGGCGCTGGGGGAGCGGCCCGCGCTGCTCGACGCTCCGTTGGGGGGCGGGCCCGCTGTCGCGTTCGTCTTGGTTTATCCGGGTGAGGTGGGAACTTTGACGGGGTGGACCGGGCTTGATCGGCTTGCGGGGTTCCCGGGTGCGCCTGAGTGGTATCCGACCGCCGAGGTGGGCGGACAGATCCGGCACTTGGGCGACCAGCGTGGGTGCACCGGCATCTTGCTGGCCGAGGGCGGCACCGCTGAGCTGGCTCTGCACCGCGCGCTGGCGGCGGCGGGCGGGATCGTCCCGGTGATCGCGCCCGCTTGAGCCGTTTTTGCCATGCGGCTCGGGTCTCCGCCCGCCCGGTTGGTGCTTGGGTGGGTCTGCTCGATGGGTGGAGTGGTCAGGGGTGTGCTGCTTCTGCGTCGAATTTCCGTCACTCACCGTCCATCCGGGACTTGCTGTTCCGTCCTTCTGGGACTTGCCGTTCGTGATGGGCGGCACAGCATCGGGGTGAGGCATGGGTTTCGGGTCGGAGGCTTCTCGTACACTTCCTCGACCTGGCTCCGTGCTTGTGGGGGATGACCGACGTGGAGATGGCTACGCAAGTCCGGGCACAGTCGACGCCGGATGCCACCTCCCGCACCCCGAAGGGTTTCCGGCCCGATATTCAGGCGCTGCGTGCGGTCGCGGTTCTCGCGGTTGTGGTGAACCACCTGTGGCCTACGGGGCTTACCGGCGGCTATGTGGGTGTGGATGTCTTCTTCGTCATTTCCGGGTTCCTGATCAGCTCGCACCTGGACCGGGAGATCCTGCGCACCGGGCGGGTCCGGCTCGGCCGGTTCTACGCCCGCCGGGTTCGGCGGCTGCTGCCCGCTGCGTTCCTGGTGCTGTTGGCGAGTCTGGCCGCGGCGTATTTCCTGCTTCCGTACCCGCGGTGGGAGGCCAACGCCCATGAGGCTCTGGCCGCCGCGTTGTACTGGGAGAACTGGCTGCTCGCGGTCAACTCGGTCGACTACTCGGCGCTGACGGCCGCGGCGAGTCTCGCCCAGCACTACTGGTCGCTGTCGGTCGAGGAGCAGTTCTACCTGCTCTGGCCGCTGCTGTTGCTGCTGCTGTTCAAGATCCGCGGCAGGCGGGCGCAGGTCGTCGGTGTTCTCGCCGTGGGGGCGGCGTCGCTGGCTTTCTGCGTGTACTTCACCGAGGTGTCCAAGAGCCAGGCGTACTTCGTCACCCCGGGGCGGGTGTGGGAGTTCGCGATCGGCGCGTTGATCGCGCTGGCCGGGGCGCGGCTGGCGTTGCCCAGGGTCGCCGCGGGTGTCGCGGCCGCGGCGGGGCTGGCGCTGATCGTCGGGTCGGCCGTCCTGTTCGACCACCACACCGCCTTCCCCGGGCTGCTCGCGCTCGTGCCCACCGTCGGCACCGGGCTGGTGATCGTCGCGGGCGCCGCCGGGGAACGGCAGTGGCACTCGGTGGTGACCTCGTCCGCGCCCGTGCAGTTCCTCGGGAACATCAGCTACTCGCTCTACCTGTGGCACTGGCCGATGATCGTGCTGGCCCCCTACGCCCTGGCCGACTTCCTGGACGACGGCAAGCTGACCTTCGCCCACCGGGCCGGGGTGCTGGTGGCCGCGGTGGCGCTGGCCTGGGTGTCCAAGCGGCTGGTCGAGGACCGCGGCATGACCTGGGCGCCGCTGGCGAACAGCACCCGGGCCACGTTCGCGGCCATGGTCGCCGGGATGGCCGCGGTCGCCCTGGTCGCGGGCGGGCTCACCTGGACCTACGACCAGCACGTCACCCAGGCCGCCCAGGCCGCCCGGGAGGCGCGCGCCCACGCGGTCGACCCCTGCCACGGGGCCGCCGCGCTGGTCCCCGGCAGCGGGTGCGCCGACCCGTTCGGCCCAGCGAAGGTCGTGCACATGGGACCGGCCAACGAGTACTTCTGGTCGCCGCCGGAGTGCGGCGAGCACCTGGACACCTACCTCGCCGGGGGCCGCAAGACCACGAAAGTGTGCGACTACAGCGGCGGCGCGCCGTCGCCCACTGTCGTCTGGCTGGTCGGCGACTCGCACGCGCAGCAGTGGCAGGGGCCGCTGCTGGACCTCGCCAGGGAAAACCGGTGGGTGCTCAAGCTCAGCTACCTCGGCGGCTGCCCGTTCGCCAGGATTCCCTTCGTCGGGTTCAACGGGTCCGCGTCGCCCGCGGACGCGAAGCGGTGCACCGACTGGACCGCCATGATGGCCGAGGAGATCGCCAAGGACCGGCCCGACCGGGTGTTCACCTCTTTCTACGCGCGCAAGCAGCCCGCGCGCGACACCACCGGCCGCGGCCAGGAGCAGCACTACCGCGACGGCCTTGAGCCGTACTGGCGGCGCTGGACCGACGCGGGCGCCCAGGTCCACGTGCTCGGCGACCCGCCGCTCAACGGCGAGGTCCGGGCGGCGGACTGCGTCGCCCTCAACCCGGAGGACCCGGTGGCCTGCGCGGTCGACCGGGCCGTCGCGCAGCCGCCGGACCCGCTGGGCGCCGCGGCCGAGGCGACCGACAACCCGGGCGTGACCCACATCGACCTCACGGACTACTTCTGCGACCAGCGCCAGTGCTACGGGGTCGTCGGCGACGTCGCCGTCTACTACGACGCGAACCACCTCAACCTGGAGTTCAGCCGCAGCCTGCGCCCGATGATCGCCGCCGCGATCGGCCTCCCGACCGGCTGAAGTGCGGCTAGGCTCGGTGTAACGGAGCATTTTGGACCGGCGACACCGAGACGACGATCTTTTCGCTGGTCGAAAGGTGTGAGCGCGCGGGATGCCGATGACCGAAGACGACCCGGGTGGGCTGCCGCCCCGGCTGAGCGTCGTGCACGACGTCGCCCTGCCTCGGCACGGCGGACGGGTGCACGCGCTGGTCACGGTGTTCTCCCTGGAGGGGCACCTCGGGGAGGCGCTGCGGCTGCGGCTGCGCCCCGGCGACCCGGCCGCCCGGGTGTCGGTGCGGCGGGTCCGCCCGGTCATCGACCCGGCGTGGCGGCCGCGCGGCGAGCACGACGGGCCAGCGTGGACCGCGTCCGGGATGGACGAGTTCCTGGTCCGGCTGGACCTGCCCGCCCCCGGCACCGCCGAACTCGACGTGCGGCTGTCCACAGCCGACGGCCGCGACCTGGCCGCCGACGTCGTGCGCTGGCGCATGGCCGACCCGGCGGGCTCGGCGGACCCGGCGGCCTGGGGCAGGCGGGTGATGATCCCGCGCCTGCTGGAGACGAGCCTGGTCGACGCCCTGCGCCATGCCGTGACGGCCCTGGAGCACGGCGACCGCGGCACGGCGGACCGGCGGCTGGCCGCGGCGGCCCGGCTGTCCGAACAGGCCGACCGGGGGCGGGTGCGTTCACTGCTCGCCCAGACCGGCCCGCAGCCGCCCGTCGACCTGGTCCGGGGCGTCCTCGAAGCCGCCGTGCGCCGACCGGGCGGACCGGCGGGCACGGTGCCCGTCCCGGACAGCGGCCCCGGCAGCGGCGAGTTCGTCCTTCCCGACTTCGAGGAAAGCGCGTCTCTCGCCGAACGGGCGGTCTTCGCGGAGCAGGCGGTCTTCGACGCGGGCGGGGCGGCCTACGAAGAGCCCGCGCACCGGCGCCGCCGCAGGCCCGTCGAGGACGCCCCGCCCGAGACCGCCGCCGAGGTCAGCGCGCCCACCGCGGCGCCGGTGGCGCGCCAGCCGCGCCGCGCCGAACCGGGGGAGCAGGTGGTGAGCACCGGTTTCGCCGACCGCAGCGCGATGCCGCGGCTGCTCGACCCGAACACGACGCTGACCAGCGGCCAGGAGTACCTGTTCTGGCTCACCATCGGCCCCGCCGACGACGAGGGCGCCACGCACCCGCCGCAGCCCGCCGAGCTGCCCCCGGACGCGACCGTCACCGTCGTGCTGTTCGACTACCCGGGCGAGATCGAGTTGCGCGACGGCGCGACCATCGGCCAGCTCCGGCTGCACGACAGCGGCGCGGTGGTGCTGCACCAGCCCTTCCAGTTCGCCGAGAAGCGCTGGTGGGCCGACCGGCTCGCCTTCCCGGTCCGGATGCCCGCCCGCCGCGGCGCCGCGCGGATGCGCTGCAACGTGTACTGGAACCAGCTGCTGCTGCAGTCCCGGCTGATCGAGGTCGTGGTGGCCGCGAAGCCGACGCCGCTGTCCGGGGCGCTGCGGTCCGTGCTGGACTTCCGGGTCGCCGACCCCGCCGTGTCGCTCGCGGAGTCCACCGCGCCGAGGTACGCGGCGAGCCTGCAACTGGACGACGACGGCTCGGGCACGCACGCGCTGCGGGTCTTCGCCGACGACGGCGCCCGGCTGCTGCGGGCGCAGGCAGGAGTCGGCGACGGGCCGCTGAGCGCGCAGATCGGGCACGCCCGCGCCGCCCTGCACCGGGTCGCCTGGGGCGCGGACGGCCCGTGGCGCGACGGGCTGGCCTACCGGTACGCGGCCCCGCCGTCGTACTCGCGGCTCGCCGACGACCTCGCTGGCCTCGCGGTCGCCGGGCACCGGCTGCACCACCTGCTCACCCGCGGCCTCGGCTCGACCGGCAAGTCCGGTGACCTGGCCGAACCGGTGCGCGCCGCGCTCGCCAGCCCCGGCTACGTCCAGATCGCGCTGCGCGAAGGCACCCGGCACGTGCCGCCCGCGGCGCTGCTGTACGACTACCCGCTCGACACCGAGGCCCCGCTGCTGCGGCTGTGCGCGGACTTCGACCGGGCCGTGCGCCAGGGCACGGTCGCCGCGGCCGACTGCTTCCGCGGCGAGTGCGCGCAGGCCAGCGAACCCGACCCGGTCGTGGTGTGCCCCGGCGGGTTCTGGGGCTACCGGCACGCGCTCGGCCTGCCGGTGTCGATCGGGTCAGCGGCCGGGCTCCCCGACGAACTCGACGGCCGCGGCGGCGCCGACCTGCTCGGCGGCGTCCACCGCGACTTCCCCCAGGTCGGGGAGCACGAGGCGGCGCTGGGCAAACTCGCCCGGGTCGCGCTGTCCGATGACACCGACGACGTGCTGCGCGACCTGCGGTCCGGGCAGCCGCACGTCGTCTACTTCCACTGCCGGGGCGGCGTGGAGCAGCACGTGCCCTACCTGCGGGTCACCCATGGCGCGGTCATCACGCCCGACACGCTGTACCAGGGCGGGATCGCCTGGCCAGCGCGGCGCCCGCTGGTGTTCCTCAACGCGTGCCGCGCGCCCGGCCTGACCCCGGAGGCCGTGCTCGACTTCGTCGGCTACTTCGTCCAGGACGCCGAGGCGTGCGGGGTGGTCGGCGCGGACATCACCGTGTTCGAGGAGACCGCCGCCGCGTTCGCCGAGGACTGCCTGCGCGGCTTCCTCGTCCAGGGCCTGCCGATCGGCTCGGCCGTGCGGCACGCGCGCATCGCCCTGCTCGCCCAGGGCAACCCGCTCGGCCTGGCGTTCACGTCGTTCGTCCTGCCGACGATCCAGTTCCTCGGCCCGCGGCCGTTCGACTGGTTCACCGAGCCTGCCTGACCCTTCCACCTGGACAGACTCGTTGGTAGGTTCCGGGTGCGCTCGATCTGGAGGGAATCCGCATGGCTGGGGAGCATGTCGCTGGGGACTATGTGGACGTCCTGATCGTCGGCGCCGGGCTGTCCGGTGTCGGCGCGGCCTGCCACCTGCGCCGCAAGTGCCCGGGCAAGTCGCTGGCGATCCTGGAGGCGCGCGGCGCGGTCGGCGGCACGTGGGACCTGTTCCGCTACCCGGGCATCCGCTCGGACTCGGACATGTTCACCCTCGGCTACTCGTTCCGCCCGTGGACGCGGGCGAAGGCCATCGCCGACGGCGCGTCGATTCGCGAGTACATCGGCGAGGCGGCCACCGAGCACGGCGTGGCCGAGAAGATCCGCTTCCGGCACAAGGTCGTCGCCGCCGAGTGGTCGAGCGACCGGGCGATGTGGACGGTCACGGTCGAACGCGGCGCGGAAACCGTGACGATGACCTGCGGCTTCCTTTATCTGTGCACCGGCTATTACCGCTACGACCAGGGACACACCCCCGAGTTCCCCGGCGCGGACCGGTTCGCGGGCCCGATCGTCCACCCGCAGCACTGGCCGGAAGACCTGGACTGGACCGGAAAACGGGTCGTGGTCATCGGCAGCGGCGCCACCGCGGTCACCCTGGTCCCCGCGATGACGGGCAACGCCGAGCACGTGACCATGCTGCAGCGCTCGCCAAGCTACGTGCTCACCCTCGGCTCCCGCGACCCGATCGCCGACTGGGCCCGCGACCGGCTGCCCGCGAAGGTCGCGTATCCGTTGGTGCGGTGGAAGAACGTGCTGCTGGCCACGCTGCTGTTCCAGCTCAGCAGGCGCAAACCGGACCTGGTCCGCGGCCTGCTCCGCCGCGACGCCGTCCGCAGGCTCCCGGCGGGCTACGACGTCGACACCCACTTCCGCCCCGCCTACGACCCCTGGGACCAGCGCCTGTGCTTCGTCCCCGACGGCGACCTGTTCCGCGCCGTGCGCACGGGCCAGGCGTCGGTGGTCACCGACACCATCAAGACCTTCACCGAAACCGGCATAGCGCTCGACTCCGGCGACCACCTCCCCGCCGACGTTATCGTCACCGCCACCGGCCTGGAACTGCTCATGGTCGGCGGCATCACGCTCACCGTCGACGGTGACGAGATCGACCCGGCCGACACCGTGGCCTACAAGGGCATGATGTTCAGCGGCGTCCCCAACCTGGTCATGACCATGGGCTACACCAACGCGTCCTGGACCCTCAAGGCCGACCTGGTCGCCCACTATGTCTGCCGCCTGCTCGACCACATGGCCGAACACGGTCTGGACCAGTGCACCCCGCAGGCCCCGGACCCCACCCTGCCGAGGGAGCCGTTCCTGGACCTCACCTCCGGCTACATCCAGCGCGCCAGCCACCGCCTCCCCAAACAGGGCCCCACCACCCCCTGGCGCCTGCACCAGAACTACCCCCGCGACATAGCCCTGCTTCGCCACGGCCCCCTCGACGACGGCGTGCTCTTCTCCCGCGCTGGATCAGCCCAGGCAGGATCGGCGCGGTAGGTCGCGAATCCCGCATCGGGATCGGCCGTTCGCGCTAATCCCGAGTCCACCTGGCGTCGGCAGGTGAACGGTATTTCTTGATCGGCGGTTTGAGTCGTCCGGGTTTCGCGCTGGAAGATTCCTCGGCGCGCCGACTGAAGGCTTTGACCGTTTCATCATCTCGGCGCGGTCTCGCACTACCGCACCACCGTGCTCGACACGAACCCGCGCGGGTACTGGCGACTCTCCGAGGCTTCGGGCAACACCGCGGTCAGCGAGGTTCCCGGCTTCTGGGGCACTGCCGACGGCACGGCCGCGAGCCTGACCCGCGGCGCGGTGGGCCCGCTGGGCTCCAGCGCCACCACCGCCAGCGGCTTCGGCGCGAACCTAAACCACGTCCGGCTCCCGGACAACTTGGTGCGCGACTCGGCTCATCTCGCCGTCGAAATGTGGTTCAAGACCACCGCCACCAACGGCGGCGTGCTGTTCTCCACCGCGAACAACCTGCCGACCGACGCCAACCCGACCGGCGCGATGCCCGACGCGCTGGGCAACCTGATCCGTCAGGCCGGGGCGGGCGCGGCTGCCACCCCCGACCGCGTGTTCGGCTACGACCCGCTCGGCCGGATGACCTCGGCGGCGGCGGGCACGACCAACGAGACCTTTGTCTACGACGACCGCGGCAATCTGGTCTCGGCCACCGGTTCGGCGGGCAACACCGCCAACACCTGGAACGCCGACAACCTCTTGGCGGCCACCACCACCGCCGCCGGAACCACTACCTTCACCTACGACCCAGTGGGACGGCCCGCCACCGCCGCGGACCCGCTGACCGGGGCGACGGCCGCCTACACCTACGACGAGGCGGGCAGGCTGACCACGGTCGGCCACGGAACCGGCAAGGCCACCAGGACCTACACCTACGACTCCCTCAACCGCCTGACCACCGACACCACCAAGGCCCCCAACGGCACGGCCACGTCATCGATCTCCTACGGCTACGACGCCGAGGACCGCCTGACCAGCAAGACCATCACCGGCCTGGCAGGCGCCGGGGCCAATACTTACGGCTACGACCAGGCGGGCAGGCTCACCTCCTGGAACGACGGCACAACCACCACCGCCTACGCTTGGGACGACAACGGCAACCTGGTCCAGTCAGGCCCCACCTCGGCCACCTACGACCAGCGCAACCGCCTCACCTCTCGCGGCGGCAGCACCTACGCCTACACGCCGCGCGGCACCCTCGCCGCCACGACAACCGGCGGCACGACCACCACGTCCACCTTCAACGCCTTCGACGAGCTGACCAGCGAAGGCCCGGTCACCCACACCTACGACGCCCTCAACCGGCTGGTGGCCACCGGCTCCCGCACCCTGACCTACGCGGGCGCCAGTTCGGCGGTGGTCACAGACGGCTCCGCCACCTACACCCGAACCCCCACCGGAACCCCGCTCGGCATCCGCCAGGGCACCGCGACCGGCCTGGCGTGGACCAACCTCCACACGGATCTGGTTGCCGTCACCGATCCCGTGACTGGAGCCGCCCTCGGCTCCCGCGGCTACGACCCGTTCGGCAACCGCACTGCCGCTGCCGGTGTGCAGCCGGACCTGGGCTTCCAGAGCCAGTACACCGACCCGACCAGCGGCGCGGTGAACATGGGCGCCCGCTGGTACGCCCCCGGCACCGCCAACTTCCTCTCCCGCGACACCACCCCCCTCGACCCCCGAGACCTCCTCAACGCCAACCGCCACACCTACGCCGCGTCGAGCCCGCTGAACCACACCGATCCGACTGGTCGCTTCGTCTGGTTCGTGATACCAGCGGTTCCGGCGATCGTGACAGCGGCCGCGAACGGCGTCGCGTGGCTCACTGTGGCCGCGGGTGGCGCTGCCGTGACCGAGAAGGTCCTCGAAGAGGTCAAAAAGCCCAAGTCGAACCCAAATCCGACGCCCTCAACGATCAGCCCGCCACCTCGCCCGGATCGCAGTTGGGATTGGTACCGACAGGCGATCAACCAGTTGTACCAACTATTGGCGCAGCTGCCTGCCACCGGCAACGGGCCTTCGCACCCCAACCCCAACCCAGACCCGGGCACAGCTGCGAGTCCCGACACCCCCGGTGGCGGTGACTCCGGTCGGAACCCGGGCAAGCGGAAGGTGAGGAGCGGTCTGCCGCTGAAGCAGATGGCCGAGGCTGTTCGCGCCGTCCAGGACCAGCGTGGCGCCGAGGTGCTGCTCCGCGCGCTGACTCCGCGAACACCACCACCGATTACCCAGACCATCGCCGCGGGCGCCCAGGCGATGCTGGACGAACTCAACAACCAGCCCACCATCAACCTCGGTGCCCTGACCGCGAACACCGATCAGGGCGAACAGCCCCAGGCGCCGGGAGAAACACCCCAGGAGTCGGCCGGG
>NZ_FMZZ01000004.1:256510-412771 GCF_900101685.1 Actinokineospora iranica | reverse complement strand
GGCGATGGCTGGTCAGGTGGTGAACTTGCCCTGGGCATCGTCGTCGGCGTTGCGATAGTTCGCCATGGCGATCTTGATGCTTTCCTCAGCCTCGGTCAGGACGTCGTTGAACTTTTCCAGTTGGGTGAGGAAGCCCTGGTGGTCGGTGGCGACCTGCACCAGGAGAGGCGCCATGATCTTGGCATTGTTGCTGCTGCCGAGCTTGGGCTCCTGAGCAAGTTGATTGAGCTTGTGGGCAGAAGCCTGGTACCAGTCCTGCATGGTACGGATGGCGGCCAGGATGGCGTCGCCGCCGTGCTGGTTGACGGTGAACTCGCCTGCTCTGGCGCTGGCGGAGAACTTGCTCATGTTCTTGGCCATGCCGTCCATGTCTGCCCACTCCATAGTCGTGCCCCCCTGACGGAATTCACTGGTACGGAATCCGATGGTAGCGAGGGGGTAAGACAGTGGTAGGCGGTTTGGGTGGAGCCGGGTGCGACACGTGTGGGTAGTGCTCAGGCGGGTCACCCTGGAGGTCCGGCCAGGGTGACCCGGAGTCGATCAGTCGCTGGTCAGTGCTGGTGCCTGCCCGGTCCACCCCGTCAGGGAACCACCAGCCGTCCCCGACGGGACGGCGGCCCGGATCAGGGTCTCCTCAGGGTGGTCACGGATTCCCCCACCCCCTCGGCTGATGGAGGCTACGTCTGCAAGGTGATCCGGGGAGCTACCACAGGACGACGCGCGACGGCGGCGCGGCGGAACAGGATGGCCGGGTCATGAGGGGAAGGCGCATGGGCGCGCGAAGACGATGAAACT
This sequence comes from Actinokineospora iranica, assembly GCF_900101685.1. Classification (GTDB taxonomy): domain Bacteria; phylum Actinomycetota; class Actinomycetes; order Mycobacteriales; family Pseudonocardiaceae; genus Actinokineospora; species Actinokineospora iranica. The sequence goes on along the minus strand of NZ_FMZZ01000004.1, from coordinate 411,976 downwards.
GGAGCAACCATGATCGAGGCAGTCGGCCTCACCAAGCGATACGGGAAGACGCTCGCCGTCGACAACCTGTCGTTCACAGTCCCGGCCGGGCGGGTGACCGGCTTCCTCGGTCCTAACGGCGCCGGGAAGTCCACCACTATGCGGATGATTCTTGGCCTCGACGCGCCCACCGGGGGGTCGGCGTTAATCGACGGTAAGCACTACCGCGACTTGCACCACCCTCTGCGGACGGTAGGCGCTCTGCTGGACGCGAAGTGGGTGCACCCGAACCGCTCGGCGCGGGCTCACCTGCAGTGGATGGCGAAGTCCAACAAGCTCCCGGCCAAGCGGGTGGACGAGGTGCTGGAGATCGTGGGGCTTACCAGCGTCGCGGGTAAGCGCGCGGGTGGGTTCTCTCTTGGTATGTCGCAGCGGTTGGGGATCGCGGCGGCGCTGTTGGGCGACCCGCAGGTGCTGCTGTTCGACGAGCCGGTAAACGGGCTCGACCCGGAGGGCATCCTCTGGATTCGCAAGTTCATGCACCGGCTGGCCGAGGAAGGCCGCACGGTCTTCGTGTCCAGCCACCTGCTTTCCGAGATGGCGTTGACCGCGCAGGAACTCGTGGTCATCGGGCGCGGCAAGCTGATCTCGCAGAGCAGCACCGAGGACTTCGTCGCCCAGGCCACCGAGAACACGGTGCGCGTGCGCAGTCCGCAGTTGGCCGCGCTGCGCACCGCGCTCGGTCGCGCGGGAGTGTCCATCCGGGACGAAGGCGAGAGTCTTATCGTGTCCGGAATGGACTGCGCCGAGGTCGGTGAGCTGGCCGCGTCGACCGGTGCGGTGCTGCACGAGCTGAGCCCGCAGCGCGGTTCGCTGGAAGAGGCGTTCATGCAGCTCACCGGTGACTCCGTGGAGTACCACACCGAAATCGCCGACGGCCAGGTTCCGGCGACCCTTGTCCCGGCGGGGAAGTGACGACATGACTCTTCTCGCAGTCGAACGCATGAAGCTGTTCACCACCCGCTCGCCGTGGTGGTGCGCGGTGCTTGCGCTGGCGGTGACCGTGGGGTTCGCCGCGCTGATGGCGGGCACGGCCAGCGCCGAGTCGCCGATCACCATCGCCGCCACCCAGTTCGGGTACGGCTTCGGGCTGATGGTGGTCATGGTGATGGCCGCGCTGGCGATCACCACCGAGTACCGGTTCTCCACGATCCGCGCCACGTTCCAGGCGATCCCCAACCGGACCGCCGCCCTGCTCGCCAAGACCACCGTGGTGGCGCTCCTCGCCGCGGTCATCGGTGAGATCGCGGCCTTCGGGTCGTGGGGCATCGCGACGGTGATCGAGCCGACCGCCGACCTGGCGATCAACACGCCGTTCGAGTGGCGGGCGATCGCGGGCATCGGCGCGGTCTACGGGTTCGCCGCGGTCATCGCGGTGTCGGTGGGCGTGCTGGTGCGGCACTCGGCTGGCGCGATCTCGGTGCTGCTGATCTGGACCTCGCTCCTGGAGAACCTGATCATGCTTATCCCGCGGGTCGGGCGGGACATCCACCAGTGGCTGCCGTTCAACGTCGCCCACCAGTTCGTGACCGGTGACCCGGACCCGAGCGCGCGGGCCATCCAGGACGGCCCCGGCCTGTCCGACGCGGTGCTCAGCCCGTGGCCCGCGCTGGCCTACTTCGCCGGTTTCGCGGTGGTGCTGCTGGTCATCGCGCTGACCGTGGCGAACAAGCGGGACGCCTGATGACCCTGCTCGCCACCGAACGCATCAAGCTGTTCACGACCCGGTCGCCGTGGTGGTCCACCGTGCTCGCGCTCGGTGTCACCGTCGGGCTCGCCACGATGGTCGGCCTCACCCACGACGGTCCCCGGCCGCTCACACTGACCCAGACCCAGTTCGGCACGCAGTTCGGCCTGATGGTGATCCTGGTGATGGCCGCGCTCGCGGTCACCACCGAGTACCGGTTCGCCACGATCCGCGCCACGTTCCAGGCGATCCCCAACCGGACCGCCGCGCTGCTCGCCAAGACCACCGTGGTCGCGCTCCTGGCCACCGTTCTCGGTGAGATCGCCGCGTTCGGCTCCTGGGCCGCCGCGAAGATCACCGCGACCAACACCGACCTCGCGCTGACCACGGCGGACGACTGGCGGCGGGTCGCGGGCACCGGCCTGGTCTACGGCATCGCGGCGGTCATGGCGGTCGCGGTCGGCATCCTGGTGCGGCAGTCGGCGGGCGCGATCTCCGTGCTGCTGATCTGGGTCATGCTGGTCGAGAACCTCGTCGGCCTCATTCCGAGGGTCGGCGCCGACATCCAGGAGTGGCTGCCGTTCATCGCGGTGCAGCGCTTCCTGGGCAACCCCGGCCCGGACGCGGTGCTGGGGCCATGGGCCTCGCTGGCCTATTTCGCAGGCGTCACCGCTGTCCTGCTCGTCGCCGCGTTGGGGAGCGCGGCCAAGCGGGACGCGTAGCCTGCCGGTCCCGCCCGCCTCGGGGGAGAGGGCGGGACCATCTCGGGGACGGGAACCCGGGCCACCAATCGGGGGATGGCCCGGGTTCCCGCACGTCCGGCGGGGTCCGGGCGGGCGTGCCAAGATCGGTCCCATGTTGGGGATCGGGGAATCGGCATGATCGAGGCCACCGGGCTGACCAAGCACTACGGCCGCACCGTCGCGGTCGACCACCTGTCGTTCACCGTCGAAGCCGGGCGGGTGACGGGCTTCCTCGGGCCGAACGGGGCCGGGAAGTCCACCACCATGCGGATGGTCCTGGGGCTCGACCGGCCCACGTCGGGTGACGTCCGCATCGACGGCAAGCACTACCGTGACTTGAAGCTCCCTCTTACGACTGTCGGGGCGCTTCTGGACGCCAAGTGGGTCCATCCGAACCGGTCGGCGCGGGCGCACCTGCGCTGGCTGGCGAAGGCGACCAAGCTGCCCCGCAAACGGGTGGACGAGGTCCTCGACCTGGTCGGGCTGGGCTCGGTGGCGAACAAGAACGCGGGCGGGTTCTCGCTGGGCATGTCGCAGCGGCTGGGCATCGCCGCCGCGCTGCTGGGCGACCCGAAGGTGCTGCTGTTCGACGAGCCGGTCAACGGTCTCGACCCGGAGGGCATCCTCTGGATCCGCCGGTTCATGCACCGCCTGGCCGCCGAGGGGCGCACGGTGTTCGTCTCCAGCCATCTGCTGTCGGAGATGGCGCAGACAGCGCAAGACCTCGTGGTCATCGGCCGCGGCAAGCTGATCTACCAGGGCACGGTAAGCGACTTCGTGGAGAACGCCACGGAGAACACCGTCCTCGTCCGCAGCCCCGAGCTGACCCGGCTCGCCGACCTGCTGCGCGCCGACGGCGTCCAGGTCGTCGAGGACGGCGACTCGATCCGCGTCGCCAACCTCGCCAGCTCGGCCATCGGCGAACTCGCCGCGGCGCACCGGATCGTGCTGCACGAGCTGAACCCGCAACTCGGCTCGCTGGAAGAGGCGTTCATCCAGCTCACCGGCGAGTCCGTCGAATACCACGCGCACGACAAGGAGCCGACGGCATGAGTCTTGTCGCCGCGGAGCGGATCAAGCTGTTCAGCACCCGCTCGCCGTGGTGGTGCGCGCTGGTGGCTATCGCGCTGCCCATCGGGTTCGCCGCGCTGCTGGCCAGCCAGGGCGGCGACGAGGTGCCGCTGACGGTGGGCACCACGCAGGCGGCCAACGGCCTCGGCCGGGCGGTGATCATGGTGATGGCCGCGCTGGCGATCACCACCGAGTACCGGTTCGGCACGATCCGCAGCACCTTCCAGGCCACGCCGAACCGGGTGTCCGCGCTGCTGGCGAAGACGGCCGTGGTGACGACGCTGGCGGCGGTCATCGGCGAGCTGGTGGCGTTCGGGTCGTGGGCGGTGTGCCGGTGGATCAAGCCGGAGGCCGACCTCGCGCTCGACACCGCCGACGACTGGCGCTCGGTCGCGGGCGTCGGCCTGGTCTTCGCGCTGACCGCGGTCCTGGCGCTGGGCGTCGGCATTCTCGTGCGGCAGACCGCGGGCGCGGTGGCGCTGCTGCTGGTCTACTCGCAGCTGGTCGAGGGGCTGGTCACGCTGATCCCGAGGATCGGCGACGACATCCACCAGTGGCTGCCGTTCTTCGCCGCCGACCAGTTCATCGGCAACGACGCGAGCGGGCAGCCGCCGCGCGATCTCCCGCTGAGCCCATGGGGATACCTGGCGTACTTCGCGGTGATCGCCGTCGCCGTGCTCGCCGTGGCGATCATCACAGCCAACCGGCGGGACGCATGAGGTCTTCCGCCTCTTGCGCGAAGCGGCGGAGTTTCTTACAACAAGCACGAGGATTAAGACCACGTTAAGAAGCTGTGAGGACCCCCACAGCTTACGGACGCGGCTTAGCTTCGCGGGGTCAGATGGACACACGGACCCGTCTCGGAGCCCTTGGAGGTGGACCTTGACGGTGCTTGATTCCAGCGCATCGAAGAAGCAGGCCCCGCCCGCGCAGCGCGGTCGGAACCGTGGCCTGCACGTCGAGCCGATGATCGGCCTCGAATGGTCGGAGGCTCTCGAACAACCCAACGGCGCCACGGCGGCATCGCCCGCCGAGGCCCGCAGAGCCTGGGTGCACCGCGCGCCCGAGGCCCAGGTCCTCGCCCTCTACCGCGCGGCGTCAGCCGCCGAACCCGCACTGCCCGCGCCATGGTGGCTGCGCGCGGTCGCGTCCGGCGGCCTCGGCTCCCGCCGGGAGGGGTTCCTGATCGAGGACCGCGTCGCCAAGCTCCTCGACGCCCGGCCAGGGTGGGTTTTCGTGCCCTGGGGCGTCGACGGCGACTCCGGGTACTGGGAGTACATGCCTTCTGAACGCATGTTGGCCGAGCCCGGTATGCCGACCACCCTGGCGCACACCGACCGGCACGGCGGCTGGATCGACGTGGTGCGGGTGCACGCCGGGCCCGCGCCCGCGCCGACCGCCGTGGGCGGGCTGGCCGACCTGCGGTCCAACCTGTCGCGCCTGGAGTCCCTGAGACCGTGACGGCGGCGGGGTGGCAGGCTGTCCGCCGTGACACCCACCGACCAGGAGCCGCGCAAACGCAGTGTCGTGAGCTTCGTGCACCGCGGCGGACGGATGACCGTCGGCCAGGCGAAGGCTTGGGAACGGCGCTGGCCCGACCTGGGCAGGCAGGTGCAAGACCTGCCGGACGGCCCGCTCGACGTGGACTCCTGGTTCGGCCGGTCCGCGCCGCTGCTGCTGGAGATCGGCTCCGGCATGGGCGAGACCACCGCGCGGCTGGCCGAGGCCGCGCCGGAGGTCAACTACCTGGCGGTGGAGGTCTACCAGCCGGGGCTGGCGCAGCTCATGCTGCGCGCGGAGGCCCTGGGCCTGACGAACCTGCGGCTGCTGCGCGGCGACGCGGTGGTGCTCCTCACCGAGCACATCGCGCCCGGCTCGCTGTCCGCGGTGCGGATCTACTTCCCCGACCCGTGGCCGAAGAAGAAGCACCACAAGCGGCGGCTCGTGCAGCCGGAGTTCATCGCGCTCGTCGCGTCGCGGCTGGCCCCCGGCGGCACCGTGCACCTGGCCACGGACTGGGAGAACTACGCCGAGCAGATGCTCGACGTGCTCTCCGGCGAGCCGCTGCTGCGCAACCGGCACGCGGACTGGGCACCCCGGCCGGACTGGCGGCCGGTGACGAAATTCGAGTCGCGGGCGCGCGAAGAGGGCCGGATCAGCCGCGACTTGATCTTCGAGCGGGTGCCGGGCTGACGTTGTGTGATCTTTGACGCGCGAGAAACACACGACCGAGTAGTCGAGTCGGGGATCTTCTGAACCGATACCCCTGATGTGACTGCCCTGCGCGACGACCCGATCGCCGACCTGATCCCCCAGCCCACGGGGCGGTCCGACCGCGACTCGCCGCACGACTCCATCCACGCCGCGGAGCAGTTCCTGCGGATGTTCCACAACGCCCGGCCCAACGCGGGCCACATCAACAGCAGGCTCGCCAAGGTGCGCGCCGAGATCGCGGCCACCGGCACCTACCGGCACACCCCCGCGGAACTCGCGTTCGGCGCGCGCGTCGCGCTGCGCGAGAGCGGCTGGTGCCCGGAGGACGTGCCGTGGCGCGGACTGCTCGTGCGCGACCTGCGCTCGGTCCGCGACGCGGCCGACGTCGCCGCCGAATGCGCCAAGCACCTGCGGATGGCGGGCGGCGACGGGGCGGTGCGGCCGATGGTGAGCGTCTTCGCGCCCGACTCGCCCTGGCGGCCAGGGCCGCGTATCCGCAACGACCAGCTCGTCCGCTACGCGGGCTACCGCGAGCCGGGCGACGAGGCCCGCGTCGTCGGCGACCGCCGCTACGTCGACTTCACCACCGGCGTGTGCAGGCTCGGCTGGCGCCCGCCCGCCACCCGTGGCGCGTTCGACCGGCTTCCGCTCGTCGTGGAGACCGGCCACGAGGGCGTCTCGCTGCACACGCTCCCGCGCGAGGTGGTCCGGGAAGTGCCGCTGACGCACCCGGACCTGCCGTGGTTCGCCGACCTGGGGCTGCGGTGGCACGCGGTGCCGGTCATCAGCAACATGCGCCTGCACATCGGCGGCATCGACTACCCGGCCGCGCCCTACAACGGCGTCTACATCTGCCGCGCCATCGGCGAGGACGTGCTGGCCGACGACGACGCGTACGGCCTCGGCCCGGTCATCGCGGAGAAGCTGGGGCTGGACACGACGTCCGAGCGCACCCTGTGGCGCGACCGGGTCGCGGTCGAGCTGAACCGGGCGGTGCTGCACTCGTTCGACGCGGCCGGGGTCACCATCGAGCACTCCGCCGAGGTGTACGTGCCCGCGATGGAGGCCAACGGGCACCCGGCGTTCCTGCGGCAGATCCCGGTGCGCGCCCGCTGAGCCCAGCGGCGGTGGCAGGATCAGCGCCATGAGCCTGCGCCTGCGCGCCCCCGTGGTGCTGCCCTGCGACCCGACCTGCTCGGTGCTGCGCGACGCCGTGGTCGACATCGACGACACCGGCCGCATCGTCCACTGTGGACCATTCGCCGACGCCCCCGCGTTCGACGGCCCGGTCCGCACGCTGACCGGAATCCTGCTGCCCGGCCTGGTCAACGCGCACGCGCACAGCCCCATGACGGTGCTGCGCGGCATGGGCGGCGACCTCCCGCTGATGCGCTGGCTCACCGAGGTCATCTGGCCCGCCGAGGCCCGGCTGACCCCGGAGGACATCCACGCGGGCATGGTCCTCGGCTCGGTCGAGATGCTGCGCGCGGGCGTCACCACCAGCGCGGAGATGTACTTCCACGGTGAGGAACTGGTCCGCGCCGTCCTCGACACCGGCGCCCGCATGGTGCTGGCCCCGGCGATCATCGACGCCCCCGGCTGGGACTGGCGGGCCATGCTCGCGCAGGCCAGCGCCTGGATCGACGCCGACGGCCTGCGCTTCGGCCCCGGCGACCGCGTCGAGATCGGCTACGGCCCGCACTCGGCCTACACACTGCCGCCGGAAGCCCTCGCCGAAGTCGGCGCCGCCGCCCGGGAACGGGACGCGCTCATCCAGATCCACGTCGCCGAGTCACTAGGCGAGGACACCACCCAACGCGAACGCCACGGCTCCGTGCCCGCCCTCCTGGACGAGGTGAACCTCCTCGGCGGCCGAGTGCTCGCCGCGCACGCCGTGCACCTGTCCGACACCGACATCGCCCTACTGGCCCACCACGGCGTCGGCGTGGCCCACTGCCCGGCATCGAACGGCAAACTGGCCTCCGGCATAGCCCGCGTCCCCGACCTCCGCGCCGCAGGCGTCCCGATCGGCCTCGGCACCGACGGCCCAGCCAGCAACGACGACCTGGACCTATGGGAAGAGCTCCGCCTGGCCGCCATGCTCGCCCGACTGTCCACACAGGACTCCACCGCGCTAGGCGCCGCCGACGTCCTACTCATGTCCACCCGAGGCGGCGCCAAGGCCCTCCACCGCGACGACATCGGCACCCTCACCCCCGGCGCCTGGGCAGACCTGACCCACATCGACGCCGACCACCCAGCTTTCTCGGCAGGCCTGGACGTCCCCGACGCCCAACTCCTGTCGAACCTGGTCTGGGCAGCAGGCTCCCGAACCGTGCGCGACGTGTGGGTGGCCGGGGAACAGGTACTGACCGACAGCGAGCCGACCCGGGTCGACCGGGGCGAGGCGCAAACGCTGGCGGGCAAGGTGACCAGCAGGCTCTTGTCCGCTTGAGCCCGAGTTATCCACAGGCACGCGACACCCTCTTCCCCCGCTGACCTGCGGCGATAGGATGGATCTGGGATGGTCCCCCAGGGCGGGGGTGAAGGAAGATCCCTGAACTCGCCGTGGTCGTGGGGCCGAAGGCTTCCCACCCGTCTTTCCCACGACGGGATCTTCCTTCGTAGGGGTCCCGAAGAAACCACTCCACCCCATCGAGCAACCCCACAGCCACGCCCTGGCCCAGAGCAGGGAGCAGCGGCAGGATGAGGAACTAGAACGTGGCCGGGGAAGCGCGCTTGATGCGCCTGCCGCGTTGCCAGAGGCGGAACACGCCGAACAGGAGGCAGGCCGCGCCCGCGGACATGAGAACGTACGAGATGTTGCGGAGGACGCTGTCCCGGGTGAAGACCTTGGGGAGGTCCACGACAGCCTCTTGCTCGCAGGTGACTGTCGCCGCGCCGTTGAACCAGGCAGGTTGGACCACACCGTCATAACCGCCGCGGCGGCTGTGCCTGTGGTCCATGATGCTGAACGACCTGGCCTCGCCCGCTTCCGGCCGCACCTCGCAGTCGATCAGGGTGTCCACGCCCGTGCGCAGGCCGAACTCCTCGCCCTGTTCCACCTCGAACCGGGCGGTGTTGGCGACCGGGATCTGGCCGTAGCCGCCGACGTGGCTCGTGCCCATGACGAGCAGGCTGATCGGCAGCCACAGCAGGCCCAGCGCGGTGAGCACGACCCACAGCACGAACCAGCGCAGGATCTTCGGCTGCTTCCCGGCCACCATGGCTGCTTCCCCCATGGCGCAGGAGATCAGCGGTTGGGTCGGGAGCGGATGACCACTTCGGTGATGTGGGCGTCATCGGTCGCGGTGACCGCGGTGCGGATGGCGGCGGCGACGCTCTCGGGGCGCAGGTACTTGTCCGGCTCGTATTCGCCGCCCTCGTCGGCGCGGACGCCGCGCTGCATGGCGGTGTCGGTGCGGCCGGGGAAGACCGAGGTGACGCGGACGCCGGAGGTTTCCTCTTCCGCGCGCAGGACGTCGGCGTAGGCGCGCAGGGCGAACTTGCTCGCCGCGTACGGCCCCCACCCCGGGTTGGCGACCTGTCCCGCGCCGGAGTTGACCAGCACGACCCGGCCGCGGGCCGCGCGCAGCGCCGGGAGCAGCAGGCGGGTCAACTCGGCGACGGCCACCACGTTCACCTCGTAGATCGACCGCCACAACTCCGCTGACGCCTCGGTCAGCGGGCCGACCCGGGCGGCGCCCGCCGAGTGCACAAGCACGTCGAGCCGGGACAGCCCGGCTGTCGCGGCGCGCAACGCGGTCGTGTCGGTCAACTCCACCGGCCAAGGCCGCGCGTCGGGCAACTCGTCCGCCAGCGATTGCAGCGCCGCCAGGTCGCGCCCGCCCAACAGCAGCGAATGCGTCTCGGCCAACGCTCTGGCCACGGCCGCCCCGATACCGCGGGACGCGCCGGTGATCAAGGCCTGGGGCCGCTCGCTCATGGCTGCCAATCTAGGGCATCACGACAGGCGCGCTGCCATAGAACGCGCTGCCTGCCGCCCCCGGAACGGCTCGGAGGCGGCAGGCGCGCGTCGGATCACTCGCCGATCTTGCGGCCTGGCTTCCAGATCACCGCGACAGCGGGGCGCGGCTGGGCTGAGCCGCCCTCGGGCCAGTGGGCCATCGGGTTGTCTGCGCTCGCGCCGTCCAGTTCGCCCGGGTGCTGCACCGAGACCAGGACGAACTTGTCCTCGATCACCGGGCCGCAGGTCTCCGCGCCGATCGGGACGGTGAGGAACTGCTTGACGTGGCCGCGTTCGGGGCCCTGGGTGGCTACCGCGAACAGGCCGTCGTTGGAGCCGAGCGCGTTGCCGTCGGTGGAGATCCACAGGTTGCCGTGCCGGTCGAACGCCAGGTTGTCCGGGCAGGAGATGGGGCTGACCTGCGACTTGTCGTAGCCGCCGAAGTAGGTGTCGGTCGCGGCCGGGTCGCCGCAGACCAGCAGCAGTCGCCAGGAGAAGGTGAGCGCGGTGTGGTCGCCGCCCTTCTCCTCCCACTCCAGCACGTGCCCGTGCCGGTTGCCGTTGCGCGGGTTGATCTCGGTGGGGCCTTCCTTGCCCGGCTTGCCGCGGTCGGTGTTGTTGGTCAGCGCGGCGTACACGCGACCGGTGACCGGGTTGGGCTGCACGTCCTCGGGACGGTCCATCTTGGTCGCGCCGACCTTGTCCGCGGCGAGCCGGGTGAAGACGTAGACCTCTTCCGCGGTGAAGCCGTCCACATAGGACTTGTCGCCGGACGCCAGCGGAATCCACTCGCCGGTGCCGTCGAACGCGCCGTCGCTGGGCGGGGTCTGCGAGCCGATCTCCGACGCCGGGCTGTCGCCGGTGAACCGTGCGACGTACAGGGTGCCCTCGGAGAGCAGCTTCTTGTTGTGCGCGCGGGCCCACCGGCTCTGGCCGGGGCGCATCCGCTGTGTGGAGACGAACTTGTAGATGTAGTCGAACCGCTCGTCGTCGCCGAGATAGGCCACGACGCGGCCGTCGCGGGCGACCTGGATGTTCGCGCCCTCGTGCTTGAAGCGGCCGAGCGCGGTGTGCTTGACCGGGGCCGAGTCGGGCTCAAGCGGGTCGAGTTCGACGACCCAGCCGAACCGGTTGACCTCGTTGGGCTCCTTGGCCACGTCGAACCGCTCGTCGAAGCGCTCCCACTTGCGGGTGGTCGCGCCGCCGGAAAGGCCGTAGCGGGCCAGCCGGGCCTTCGCCACCGGGTCGGTGACCTGGTTGGCGTTGGCGAAGTACTGGTTGAAGTTCTCCTCGCCGGACAGGATCGTGCCCCACGGCGTCACGCCGCCCGCGCAGTTGTTCATCGTGCCCAGCACCTTGCGCCCGCTCGGGTCGGCCTTGGTGCGCAGCAGCGCGCTGCCCGCGGCCGGTCCGTCGACCTCGAACTCCGAGGTCATGGTGATCCGGCGGTTGTACCTGCGGTCGATCTTGGGCAGCAGTTTGCCGCTGCGCCCGTCCCGCTCCACCGCGACGACCGACAGCCCGTGCGCCGCCCAGCCGATCCGCACCTGCTCCTCGGTGGGGTTGGCCGCGTCGAAGCCCTTGAACATGAAGGATTCGCTGGTGTACTCGTGGTTCGACACCATCAGGTAGCGGTCGTGCGTCAGCGGGACCAGCCCGCAGAAGTCGTTGTTGAAGCCGAACTGCTTCGCCTGCGCCGCCGCGGTCTGCTTGTCGAAGTCGAACGCGGGCGCCCCCGGCAGCACCGGGTCGCCCCACTTGATCACGACCGCCGACTCGTACCCCTCGGCCGTGACGATCCGGTCCTCGGTGTTCGGCGCGACCGGCGCGAAGTCCAGCCCCCGCGCGGGCCGACGCCGGTCCTGCCCCTGCTCGCCTGCGGGCGCGGCCGCGGCGGACCCGCCGACCACAGCGGCCCCCGCCCCGGCGACGGCGAGCACGGCGCCTGCCCTGAGCATTCCGCGTCTGCTGACGATCGAGCGGACAACGTCACCGAAGTACGCGTTGTCCGAGGTGTTGGGCGCCTCATGGGAACAGGCGCTGCCGCAGCGGTACTCACACGTCACCGCGGCCCGGCCGAGCGGATGCGTCGACGGAAGCAGCGGCAGGGGTATCCGGCCGTCGGTGGTGGACACGGGGGCCTCCTCCGGTCCGCCCGGTGGCGCGGGCCGACCATGGTCAGTGGGAACTGAGCGCGACCGTAGGAGCCGCAAGCCAGGGCCAGCGGACATCGAAGTGAACGGCGAGCGAACAGATCACTGTCTGCCCAGCTTGTCGCACTGAGCGACGACCCGGCAACCCCTCGCGATCATGATCCGCTCAGCGCGACCGGAGCACTTCGCCGACGCAGAAGGCCACCACCAGGCGAAGTCGCCCGATGGTGGCCTCCTGAATCGCTCAGTGCTTCTCGCTCAGCGTTCGACGTCGCCTCGGATGAAGGCCTCGACGGCCTCGTAGGCGTCGTCGTCGGAGTACTGCTCGGGCGGGGACTTCATGAAGTAGCTCGACGCCGAGAGGATGGGGCCGCCGATGCCCCGGTCGAGGGCGATCTTGGCGGCGCGGACGGCGTCGATGATGACGCCAGCGGAGTTGGGGGAGTCCCAGACCTCCAGCTTGTACTCCAGGTTCAGCGGCGTGTCACCGAAGGAGCGGCCCTCCAGGCGCACATAGGCCCACTTGCGGTCGTCCAGCCACGGCACGTGGTCGGACGGGCCGATGTGGACGTCCGCCTTCGCCATCTCGTGCGGGATCTGGGAGGTGACCGACTGGGTCTTGGAGATCTTCTTCGACTGCAGGCGCTTGCGCTCCAGCATGTTCATGAAGTCCATGTTGCCGCCGAAGTTGAGCTGGTAGGTCCGCTGCAGCTCAACGCCGCGGTCCTCGAACAGCTTCGCCATCACCCGGTGCGTGATGGTGGCGCCGACCTGGGACTTGATGTCGTCGCCGACGATCGGGACACCCGCCTCGGTGAACTTGGCCGCCCACTCCGGGTCGGAGGCGATGAAGACCGGCAGGGCGTTGACGAAGGCGACCCCCGCGTCGATGGCGCACTGGGCGTAGAAGCGGTCGGCGTCCTCCGAGCCGACCGGCAGGTACGACACCAGCACGTCGACCTTGGCCGCGCGCAGCGCCGCGACCACGTCGACCGGGTCCTCGTCGGACTCGGAGATGATCTCCCGGTAGTACTCGCCGAGGCCGTCGAAGGTGTGGCCGCGCTGCACCGGGACGTCCAGCGGGGGGACGTCGCAGATCTTGATCGTGTTGTTCTCGCTGGCGACGATGGCCTCGGACAGGTCGCGGCCGACCTTCTTCGCGTCGACGTCGAACGCGGCCACGAACTCGATGTCGCGCACGTGGTAGTCGCCGAACTGGACGTGCATCAGACCGGGCACCCGGGAGGCTGGGTCGGCGTCGCGGTAGTAGTGCACCCCCTGCACAAGCGACGCCGCGCAGTTGCCGACGCCGACGATGGCCACCCGCACGCTCTGGCGGTTCTCGCCCATGCCGGTTCTCCTTCTCGTTCTAGCCGCGCCTGGCGCGGTCCTCGTCACAGGCGCGTCGCCTGCCTGGCGGTCAATTCGTGGTGCCGCGCTGCTCGCGCTGCTCGTGCGCGATCAACTCGTTCAGCCAGCGCACCTCGCGCTCGCTGGTCTCCAGTCCCAACCGGTGCAACTCCCGGGTGTAGCGGTCGATCTGCTCCCCGGCCCGCGCCATCGAGCTGCGCAGACCCTCCCGGCGCTCCTCGACCCGCCGCCGCCTGCCCTCCAGGATCCGCATCCTGACCTCGGCCGGTGTCCGGGAGAAGAACGCCATGTGGACGCCGAATCCCTCGTCGTCCCAGGTCTGCGGGCCCGCGTCGGCCAGCAGCTCCGCGAAACGTTCCTTACCCTCGGCGGTGAGCTTGTACACGCGCTTGCCGCGCCTGCCCCACGATCTGGGCTCCGGGTCCGGCGCCTCCTCGACGATCCACCCGGACCGCAGCAGCCGACGCAGGGTCGGATAAAGCGAGCCGTAGGAGAACGCGCGGAGCGTGCCGAGCAGATCGTGCAGCCGCTTGCGCAGCTCGTAGCCGTGCATCGGCGCCTCGTGGAGCAGCCCGAGGATCGCGAATTCGAGCACGGGCACCTCCTGACGGACGAGGCACGATACGAGTTGACCTAGTGGGCGACTATATCGTGCCGATACATCACGAGGGTGTCCAACTTGCGGGCGTGTGTCAATCGCCACGTAAACACCGCAGGTGAGGGCCTTGCGCGCCGGATCGCACGCTTCCCGGCCGGTCACCAGCGCCTAGATCACAAATGTGACGCACGGTGCATGTTCGTGACGCCGATCGGCCCACCGCCGTGGTAACAGCGCCGCGTAGGCTGTCCTCGTGCGAACGCAGCGACAGGTGGTCGACTACGCGTTGCAGCGTCGGTCGCTGCTCGCGGAGGTCTACTCGGGTCGGGTCGGCACCCATGAGGTGTGCGACGCGAACCCGTACCTGCTGCGCGCGGCGAAGTTCCATGGCCAGTCGACCGAGGTGGCCTGCCCGGTCTGCCGCAAGGAACATCTGACGCACGTGAACTGGGTCTACGGCGACGAACTCAAGCACGCCTCCGGCTCGGCTCGCGCGCCGGAGGAGCTGGCGCGGATGGCAGCGATGTTCGAGGAGTTCACCGTTTACACGGTGGAGGTCTGCCGGACTTGCTCATGGAACCACCTGGTCCAGTCATACGTCCTGGGGACGGGGGGCGTTCGCACGCCCAAAACCCGCAGGAGGACGGCAGCGGAGTGAGGAGCTTGCGAGTGACCCAGTGCCTTCGCAGGCTGATCGCCGTGCCCGCCGCGCTTGACCACCGAACGACGCCCCGTGCCGGGGCCTCGGTCTGGGAGGCTGTTTCGTGAACGACCACCGTGACCAGCGACGACGCGGGGAGCCCCAGTGGCCCACCGGAGAGGACCCGGACGCAGGCGGGGGCCCCGCCGAGCAGTCGGTGGAAAGCACCGGCTTCTGGAGCCCACTGTGGGATGACGACGACGCCGACCAGGGCGGCACGCAGGCGGACGGCCGCGGCGAGCGGCCGAACCGGCGCGGCCCGGACGGCATCCCCGGCGGCAGGCCGGTCGCGGGCGCGCCGATGCGCGGCGGCCCGGCTCCGAACGGCGCCACCGGTGGTCGCGGCGGTCGCGGCGTGGGTGGACCGGGCGCAGCGGGAGCGGTGGCGGCAGGCGCGGGACTGGGCCCCACCAGCGGGCGGGCAGGTGGGCCGGGTAGTCCCCTCGGCGGTGGACGCGGCAATGGCGGACCCCGGCCAGGTGGTCCCGGCGAGCCAGGTGGACCCGGCGGGCTCGGCGGCCCCAGCGGGCCTGGTGGGCCTGGCGGACCCGGTGGGCCTGGCGGACTTGGCGGCCCGAACGGGCCCGGCGGCCCCAGCGGACCCGGTGGGCCTGGCGGACTCGGCGGCCCGAACGGGCCTGGCGGACTCGGCGGCCCGAACGGGCCTGGCGGACTCGGCGGCCCGAACGGGCCTGGCGGGCCCGGTGGCTCTAACGGGCTTGGCGGGGGAGCAGGTGGGCCGGGTGGTCGAGGTGGGCCCGTCGGTACCGACGGGCCAGGTGGCTTCGGCGGCCGCGGGCCAAGCGGGCCGGACGGCCAGCACGGGCGTGGCGGAGTCGGCAGCCCCAACGGGCGCGGCGGACCAGGCGGACCCAACGGACCAGGCGGACCAGGCGGGCTTGGCGGACCCCATGGATCAGGTGGTCCCGGCGGGCCAGGTGGGCTCGGCGGGCCAGGTGGTCCCGGCGGGCCAGGTGGGCTCGGCGGGCGTGGCGGGCCCAGCGGGCCAGAGGGGCCCGGCGGTCCGAACGGGGCCGGTGGACCTGGAGGGCCCGGCGGACCGGGTGGGCCTGGGGGACCCAACCGGTCCGGCGGTCCCCAGGGGCCCGCGGGGCCGAACGGCAGCGCTGGAACGGGCGGCCCGAACGGGGCCGTGGCAGGGCTCGGGGCCGCGGCGCGGCTTGGCGGACCCGGCGGACCCGGCGGGCTCGGTGGCCCTGGCGGTGCGGGTGGGCCCGGTGCGCAGGCAGGGCCTGGTGGGCCCGTGGGGCCTGGTGGGCCTGGCGCGACCAGGGCGATTCCCGGGGCGGGCAGGACCAAGGGCGGGCCGTCGACGCCGCCGCCTGGGCTGCGGAAGCTGAGTGGTCCGCCGGTGTCGGACGCGACCGTCGCCTTGGGTGCCGTCGGCCGTCCCGGGGAGGACGCCGACCAGACCGTCTTCATGCGCAAGACGCCGGGGCAGTCGCGGTCGGAGCCGGAGTTGCTCACGCACCGGGAGCCGGAGCCCGATTACGGCGACCACGATGACTATGACGACTACGACGACGAGCCGGGCGCCGCTGAGGCGGACGGCCCGCTGACCGATGAGCAGCGAGCGATGCGCCGGAAGAAGATCTGGCGCCGGGTGCGCCGCACCATGTACGTCGGCACCGCGCTGATGATCATCATCCCGGTCCTGGCGTTCTTCATCACTTACCAGTTCGTCGAGGTCAAGAAACCCGCGGAGGTCGCCGCTGAGCAGGACAAGGTCGTCACGCTCTACTACGCCGACGGCAAGACCGAGATGACCAAGATCGCCGGGTCCGGCGCCAACCGGATCATGCTGGAGTACAACCAGATTCCCAAGCATGTGCTGCACGCGGTCTACGCGGCCGAGGACGCCACGTTCGAGTCGAACGCCGGGTTCGACATCACCGGCATCATGCGCGCGGTCTGGAACAACGTGACCGGCGGCGGTGGCGGTGGCTCGACCATCTCGCAGCAGTACATCAAGAAGTCCAGCGGCCAAGAGGACAAGACGCTGTCCCGCAAGTGGGTCGAGCTCGTCAAGTCCTACAAGATGAACGAGACCTATGAAAAAGACGAGATCATCACCGCGTACCTGAACACGATCTACTTCGGCCGGGGCGCGTACGGGATCGCGGCCGCGGCGAAGGCGCACTATGGCGTGGACATCAGCCAGGTCACCAAGCAGCAGGCCGCGTTCCTGGCGGGCATGATCCAGACGCCGTCGCGGTGGAAGGACGTGGAGTACCAGCACCAGCGGTGGAACTACGTGTCGGACAAAATGGTCGAGAACAAGTGGATGACCAAGCAGGAGCGCACCGAGCCGTTCCCGGCTCCGCTGCCGCCGTCGGACAACAGCTCCACCCTGCCCGGCCCCCGCAAGGGCATTCCGGACTTGGTCACCGATGAGCTCAAAGCGCTGAACATCAGCGAAGAGACCATGAAGCAGAACGGGTACAAGATCACCACGACGATCGACCCGGTGGCGCAGGACCTGGCCGAGAAGGCCGTGGCCGAGGTGATGGCGGGGCAGCCGGACAACCTGCACCCGGGCCTCGTGGCGGTCGACCCGAAGACCGGCAACATCGTCGCCTACTACCCGGGCTCGAACGGCGTCGGATTCGACTTCGCCAAGGCCAGGCAGGAGCCGGGGTCGGCGTTCAAGCCGTTCGACCTGGTCGGGCTGCTCAAGATGGACAAGGGGCTCGGCGAGGTCTACGACAGCTCGCCGAAGTCGTTCGGCGACAGAGACGAGAAAGTGCGCAACGCGTCGACCCCGTCATGTGGGCAGTGCACGGTCGCGCAGGCGATGAAGGAGTCGCTGAACGTGGTGTTCAGCGACATGGTCTACAACGACGTGAAGCCGAGGGGCGTCGTCGAGGCGGCCAAGGAGGCGGGGATCCGCTCGCCGCTGGACAAGGCGGCCGACGACATCAACATCGCGATCGGCGGTGGCGCCACCCAGGTGAGCACCGTCGACATGGCCTCCGCGTACGCGACCTTCGCCGCGGACGGCATCTACCGCAAGCCGCGACTGGTGTCCCGCATCGAGTACCCCGACGGCGGGATCGTGTTCAACGCCGCGACGCACCAGGACTTCCAGGAGCGGCCCGCGTTCGACCAGGACAACCCGGAGCGCAACCAGAAGATCGCCCGCAACGTCACCGAGTCGCTGCTGCCGGTGCCGAAGTTCTCGCGCATCGAGTGCGCCAACGACCGGCCGTGCGCCGGGAAGACCGGCACTCACCAGTACCTCGACACCAAGGACAACTCCAAGGCGTGGATGGTCGGCTACACCCCGCAGCTGTCCACGGCGGTGTCGCTGAGCGGCGACAAAACCATGATTCAGCTCAGAGACGCCAAGGGCGTTCCGATCTTCGGCAGCGGCCTGCCGGGCAAGATCTGGAAGAAGTTCATGGACAGCTACCACTCGGCGAAGAAGCTGCCGAAGGAGCAGTTCAGCAAGTTCGTCCCGATCGGCAAGGCCGAGCCGGTCGCGCCGCCGCCGACGCAGCACTCGTCCAGCGCCGCCCCGCCGCCGTCGACCGAGGCGCCCGTGACCACGACGACCACCCCGGAGCCGTCGGAGACCGCGCCGACGACCACCACGTCCCCGACGCGCACCCGGCCCACCCGGCCGAGCGACTCCGGTGGCATCTCGATTCCGGGGATGGGCGGCGACGAGGACGAGAACGACCGCTGGGGCTCAAGATAGCCCACTAGCCGACACATACCGGCCGGGAGCGTCCGCTGCGGACTCTCCCGGCCGTCGGTGTGTTTCGCCTCGGCTGACCGCGTTCGCACACCGCAGGCCGTAGCATCGCCGCGTGCCAGGCGACCGAGGTCAAGCCGACGAGATCGGTTCCCCCAGCGGGTCCAGGGCGGGCGAGGTGAGCGACACCGCCACCCTCGGGCCGCGTGAGCGGGTGCGTCCCACGTGGACCGAGCCGCTGGCCGAACACGCCAGCGGGCCGTTCGGCGGGCCGCTGGGCAGGCACGCGGTCGTGGGCAGGCACTGGTTCTGGACGCCGCTGCGGGTGGCGCTGCTGCTGGCCGTGGTCGCGTTGGCGCTGGGCTGGTTCGGCAAGGCTGCGTGCGCGCAGCAATACGACGCGGGCGGCGGGAAGCTGGAGCTGGACTGGCGCTCGAACCGGCCGTTCACGGCCATGTGCTACTCCGACATCATCCCGCTGTACTCCGCCGAACGCCTCGACCGGCCGGACACGTTCCCGTACCGGACGAGCTGGTACGACGACGAGGGCGAGCCGACCCAGCAGACCCGGTACATGGAGTACCCGGTGATCACCGGGATGTTCCAGTGGGTGAACGCGAAGCTGGCGCAGGGCTGGGCCGAGCTGGCCGCCGACGGGTGGCTGCCGAGCGCGCTGCCGGTGGTCCTGTACTTCGACATCAGCGCGTTCTGGCTGGCGCTGGCGTGGCTGGTGACCATCTGGGCGACGGCGCTGGTGGCCAAGCGCAGGCCGTGGGACGCGGCGTTCATCGCGTTGTCGCCGCTGGTCGTGGTGCACGCGTTCACCAACTTCGACACGCTCGCCACGGCGTGCGCCGCGGCGGCCCTGCTGGCCTGGTCGCGCAAGCACCCGACGCTGGCGGGCACCCTGCTCGGGCTCGGCGCGGCGGCGAAGCTGTACCCGTTGTTCCTGCTGGGTCCGCTGCTGATCCTGTGCCTGCGGTCGGGGAAGATGCGGGCCTGGTGGCGCACGGCGGGCGCGGCGGCCGCGGTGTGGGTCGCGTGCAACGCCCCGCTGTTCCTGTTCGCCTCGACGCGGCCGGGGTGGTGGGAGTTCTTCCGGCGCAACTCGGAGCGGGGCGCGGACCCTGACTCGCTCTACAACGTGATCATGCGGTTCACCGGCTGGCCGGGCTTCGACGGTGAGGTGCCCTTCGGCGAGTCGCCGTTCTGGTTGAACCTGGTCAGCGCGACGCTGTTCCTGCTGCTGTGCGCGGGCATCGCCTTCATCGGGCTGCACGCGCCGCGGCGGCCGCGGGTGGCGCAGCTGTGCTTCCTGGTGGTGGCGGCGTTCCTGCTGACCAACAAGGTGTGGAGCCCGCAGTACTCGCTGTGGCTGGTGCCGCTGGCGGTGCTGGCCATGCCGCGCTGGAAGCTGCTGTTGGCCTGGATGACCGTCGACGCCCTGGTCTGGGCCCCGCGGATGGCGTTCTACCTGGGCGAGAGCAACCGCGGGCTGCCGGAGGAGTGGTTCCTCGGGTTCGTGGTCGCCCGCGACCTGTTCGTCGTGGTCCTGTGCGCGCTGGTGATCTATGAGATCTACCACCCGGCCCGAGACCTGGTGCGCCGGTTCGGCGAGGACGACCCGGTGGCGGGGGTGCTCGCCGACACCCCGGACAAGGTCGTGGTGAAGCCGCGTCCGGTCGAGCCTGCCGAGCGGGAGCGGGTCCCCACCGGCTGAGCCGGGCACGAAAGGCGGTCGATTCCGCGCTGTCCGGGTGACAGACTCACCCCGGACCAGTGATGGGATGATCGGGGGCTCGGTGGCCAGTCAGCGGCTCGGGTTGTGGCTCGGCTTCACCGCCTACCTGCTCTGGGGGTTCTTCCCGCTCTACTGGCCGCTGCTCGAACCGGCCGGGTCGGTGGAGGTCCTGGCCCACCGGATCTGCTGGTCCCTGCTCGCGGTGGCGGCGCTGGTCGCGGTCACCCGCCGCTGGTCGCACCTGCGCGCGGTGGTCGCCGACCGGCGCAGACTGGGCTACATCGCCGTCGGCGCGGTCGCGGTGGGCATGAACTGGGGCATGTACATCTACGGCGTCAACAGCAACCAGGTCGTGGAAACGTCCCTGGGCTACTTCATCAACCCGCTGGTCACGATCCTGCTGGGCGTGCTGGTGCTGGGGGAGCGGCTGCGGCCGACGCAGTGGTTCGGCCTGGCCATCGCGTTCGCCGCGGTGGTGGAGCTGACCTTCGACTACGGCAGGCTGCCGTGGATCGCGCTGACCCTCGCGTTCTCCTTCGGCACCTACGGGCTGATGAAGAAGAAGGCCGACGTCGGCACGACCGAGGGCCTGGCGCTGGAGACGGTCGTGCTCGCCCCGGTCGCCCTGGCCTACCTGCTGGTCGTGCACGCGGGCGGCGGCGGGACGTTCGGGCACGCGGGCTGGCTCAACGTGGTCCTGCTGGTCGGCACCGGCGTGATCACCGCGATCCCGCTGCTGTGCTTCGGCGCCGCGGCCACCCGCGTCTCGATGACCACGCTCGGGCTGCTGCAGTACATCGCGCCGATCATCCAGTTCGGCGTCGGCGTGCTGGTGTTCGGCGAGGACATGACCACCGCCAGGTGGGTCGGCTTCGGCCTGGTCTGGCTGGCCCTGCTGGTGATCACCGCCGAGTCGCTGCTGTTCCGCCGCCGCGCGGCCGCCCGGCAGACACCGGCCGAGGCTCAACCCGAACTGGTCTGACGCTCCCCGATGCCGGTCTCGGCGTCCACATCGTCCACTGTGGACCTCGCGGCGAGGAACGCGACGAACAGCCCGACCAGCAGCGCCGCCCGGCCCCACACCCCGATCATGACCGCCTGGGCGGCGAAGCTCTCGTAGATGCCCGACGGCTTGCCCGCCGCGATCTCCGCGAACCACAGGAAGATGCCGATCCCCATCGCCAGGTCGGCGACGAGGTAAGCCACGATCCAGCCCCAGCGGATCTTCATCAGCACGAACATCGGCACCAGCCACAGCGTGTACTGCGGCGAGTGCACCTTGTGCAGCAGCAGGAACCCGCACAGCATCGCCGCGGACACCGCGACCCACGGGTACGTGCCCTCGCACTGGTACCGGACCCAGCCGACCACGCACGCCACCGCGAAGGACGCGAAGACCAGCATCGGGGACACGACGCCGATCAACTGGTGCACGGCCTCGTTCTCCGGGTCCGAGTCGGGCCGGAAGCCCCAGAACCAGATCGAGTTGGCGGTGATGTCGGCCTTGCGCTGCCCCTGGAACACGAACGACGCCAGCCAGCCGTCGAACCCGGCCACCGCGAACGGGATGTTGACCCCGACCGCGGTGCCCATGGCGATCAGCGCGACCTTGACCATGCCGCCCACATCGCGCGTCTTGCCCTCGGGCAGCTCACGGCCGCCGCGACCGCCGGTGAGCACATACAGCATCAGCGGCAGCACGAAGATCGCCGGATACAGCTTGAACGCGAACCCCAGCCCCAGCAGCACCGCGCTCGCCGACGCCCGCTGGATCAGCGGCCGGTCCACCCCAGCGCCGCCCCAGCCCCGGTGCACGACATAGACCGCGGCCACCGCGCACGCCACGACCGGCAGCTCCCAGTTGTGGAACGCGTAGAGCACCAGCGGCGGCGACAGCGCCCACAGCAGCGCCCGCCACCGCGACAGCCGCCCCAGCAGCCAGGCCGTGACCAGCCCGAACGGGGCCATCAGCAGCGCGGACGCGAGCAGGAACCCGGCGTCGTTGTGCGCGAACAGCGCGCCTGCCCAGATCAGCAGGCCGGTGAGCACCGGGTACTCGACGGTGCCGCCGCTGAGCTCGCCTTCCGGGGTGATGCCGCCCTCGACATAGGGGAAGACGTGCCGGTCGATGTCGCGGCCGATCCAGAGGAACTGGATGTCGGAGTAGCAGACGTCGGCGTACTTGCGCTCGCCGAAGTCCGGCTGGCTGCGGCCCCAGTGGTCGAACTCCGGGCCGGTGCAGCGGTCCTTGTTGGCGAACCCGAGCAGCAGCGTGACCCCGCAGAGCAGGACCAGGGCCGCGAGCGCCGACCGGCCCAGCCGCCCGGCCGACCAGCGGCTGTCCTGGGGCGCGTCGGGCACTGCGCTTTCCGCCTTCCCGGTTGCCGTGACGCCTGCGGGCACGGTGCTCACCGGCCGAGCGCCTCGCGGAGGAACGCGATATCCGCCGCCTGCCCCTCGGCGGGTGTCTCCACGACCACCGGCGCCCCGGCCGCCGCCACGACCGCGACGAGCTGGTCGGCATCGATCGTTCCAGTGCCGATGTTGTCGTGCCGGTCACGCGCCGAGCCGAACTCGTCGCGGGAGCTGTTCAGGTGGACCAGGTCGATCCGGCCGGTGATCGCCTTCACCCGGTCGACGATGCCGACCAGGTCCTCACCCGCGGCGAACGCGTGGCAGGTGTCCAGGCAGAACCCGGCGCCGAACTCGCCGACGGCGTCCCAGAGCCGGGCCAGCATGTCGAAGCGGCGGGCCATGGCGTTGTCGCCGCCCGCGGTGTTCTCGATCAGGATCGGCACCCCGAACCCGCCCTCGGCGTGCTGCCGCTCGAAGAACTTGCGCCAGTTGTCCACGCCGACCTGGGGGTCTTCGCCCTTGGTCACGTGGCCGCCGTGCACGACCAGGCCCTTGGCTCCGACCTTCGCGGCGGCCTCGGCGTGCTGGGTGACGAGCTTGCGGGAGGGGATGCGGATGCGGTTGTTGGTCGAGGCCAGGTTCACCACATAAGGGGAGTGCACGAACACGGTGACGTCGCTGGCGAGCAGGTCGTCCGCGCGGGGGTGCGGCTGCGGCGCCTTCCACCCCTGCGGGTCGGCGAGGAAGAACTGCACCACCTCGGCTTCGCGGTCGCGCGCGGCGGCGAGCGGGTCGTCATCGCGGACGTGGGCGCCGATGCTCATGCTCTGGGAGGGTAGTCGCCGGAGCCGACCGGGAGCCCTCTCGGTGGGTGTCCGACGGCGGACCGTGCTCCATCCGGACGATCGTGCCCCACTTTCGGGGAGTCGCTGCCGTTGAACGTCACCAGCTCGGGTTACAGTCGTTTCTACGGGTGACGACTACTGGCCGGTACTGGAGGATCTTCATGCGACGGCGCGTCACAACCTTCGCCGCTGGGCTCACGCTCGTCATCGGCGGAGCGACGGCCTGCCTGCTGGCGACCTCCGCCACGGCCACCGCGGCGTCCCCGATCGTCGTCGGCGACTGCTCGACCACCGTCAAGGGCGCGCCCGGCACCCCGATCTCGCTGAGCTCCAGCGCCGTGCTCGACCCGGTGCTCACCGTGGTCAAGGCGGTCCCGCTGCTCGGCGGCACGCTGTCCGGCGGCGTGCGCGGCGCGGTGTCCGCCATGCCCGCCATCCCGCTCGGCTTCGTCCCGTCGGCCAACTCCACGATCTCCGGCGCCGCGGTCGCCGACGCCGCCGCCCCCCGGATCAAGAACGCCATCTCCGGCGTCGCGCTCATCGGCCCGGTCCTCAACAGCGTCGTCACCGACGTGCACGGCGCGCTGGCCAAGACCTGCGGCATCGCCGTCACCGTGGTCAACACCGCCGTCGCCCCGGTGCAGGAGGCCGCGGCCGCCGTCGAGCAGGGCGCGGCCGCGCTGCCGCTTCCCGGCGGCGGTGGCGACAACACTCCGGACACTCCGAACACTCCGGGCACCCCCGCCCCCGGCCAGCAGCCGGGCGCCAACCCCGGCGGCGGCACCGAGGCGCCCGCCCCCGGCGCGAACGCCGTCGTGCGCCCGGACAGCCCGGCCGCCCAGGCGCTGCCCAAGTCCAGCAACCCGGTCGTCGGCGGCGGTCTGCCCGCGGGCGGCGACCTCTCCCTCCACCGGTCGGACCTGAGCCTCGGCCGCGCGCCGCTGACCGACTACTCCGCCATCCCGTTCGCCCAGGCCGGGCTGTTCTCGCCCGCGGAAGGCCTCCGCTACGACGGCGCGACCTCCAGCTACACGCCCCAGTTCGGCATCCTCGGCGGCCGCGACGCCAACGGCGTGCTCGCCGCCGGACACGCCGAAGCGCTCGACCCGGTGCGCGGCGGCAAGATCGCCCTTCCGGTGCTGCTCGCCGTGCTCGCCCTCTCCGGTGTCGCCGCCGGTCTGGTGCGCACCTGGGTGCTTCGCCGCACAGCCGCCTGAGATCCGTCTATCGTTCACCCCGGAGAGCGGGTAACCGGTCGACGAAGGGACTAGGTCCTAGACGTGCGAAGGATGCTCTGCTCAGCGCTGTCCGCTCTGGTCTTGGGGGCGCTCGGCGCGGCTCCCGCGGCGGCTGAACCGGCGACGTACCTCGCGGTCGACTGCGCGCAAGAAGTTTCCGCGTTCGCCGGGCAGTCGGTCGCC
Organism: Actinokineospora iranica; assembly: GCF_900101685.1. GTDB lineage: Bacteria > Actinomycetota > Actinomycetes > Mycobacteriales > Pseudonocardiaceae > Actinokineospora > Actinokineospora iranica. The sequence continues at coordinate 387,353 of NZ_FMZZ01000004.1, read as the reverse complement.
CTCGCCCGCGTCGCCGTCGCCGACCTGGTCGTCCGAGCCGTCCGGGAGACCCCCGGCCTGGGCCCCATGCGTGCGCACGCCGTCGGCCTGACCTTCCCGCTCGGCCCGGCCCTCGTGGTCGGCGAGATGCCCGAGCGCAACGGCGAGATCACCGGCGAGCACATCGGCGACGTGGTGGCCGACGCGGTGCGCGCCATGGCCGAGGTCGAGCCAGCGCCCGACGCCGCGGCGGCCCGGGTCCGCGAACTGGTCGCGGCGGAATGCGGGCTGACCATGCGCCCGGTGAACCCGAAGCCCGACACCGGCCAGCCCAGCCCCGCCGACCCGCCCGCGCCGCCCCCGGCGACCGCGGCCGACACCGCGGCGCCCGCGGCGGAACCGGGGCCGATGAGCCTGTTCGACCCCGCAGACCGCACCGCACCGCGCGAGTCCGCCGCACCCCCGTCCGACACGCCGACGCGCACCCGGACACCGGACCCGACCGAGGCCGCACCCGGCCCGAGGTCCGACTTCCTGCTCGACGGCCGCGGCGCCGCGTTCCACGCCACCGGCGCCGCCCAGTCCGTGCCCGACACCCCGATCCCCTGCCTCAGCGTGCCCGTGATGCTGGCCGTTCTCGCGTTGTCGGTGGCCAGTGGCGCACTGGCGCGGGCCTGGGTGCTGCGCAAAGGCTGAGCGGTCTGCTGTTACGCTCACTCCGCAGACCCTCCTGCCACGGAACGTCCGTGGCCGCCGAGTCCACAGGAGGTGAGTGGTCTTCATGCGTCATTACGAGGTCATGGTCATCCTCGACCCCACACTCGACGAGCGCACCGTCGCACCGTCGCTCGACACGTTCCTCAACGTGATCCGCACGTCGGGCGGGAACGTCGAGAAGGTCGACATCTGGGGCAAGCGTCGCCTCTCCTTCGAGATCAAGAAGCACAGCGAGGGCATCTACGCCGTGCTCGACGTCAACGCCGAGCCCGCAGCGGTGAAGGAGCTGGACCGCCAGCTCTCCCTGCAGGAGTCCGTGCTGCGGACGAAGGTCATGCGCCGCGAGACGGCCTGATCATGGCTGGCGACACGATTATCACGGTGGTCGGGAACCTGACCGCCGACCCGGAACTGCGCTTCACCCCGTCGGGCGCTGCCGTGGCGAGCTTCACCGTCGCGTCCACCCCCCGCACATTCGATCGCCAGACGAACGAGTGGAAAGACGGCGAAGCGCTGTTCCTGCGGTGCAACATCTGGCGGCAGGCCGCGGAGAACGTGGCCGAGTCGCTGACCCGAGGCGCCCGCGTGATCGTCAGCGGCAGGCTCAAGCAGCGGTCCTTCGAGACCCGTGAGGGCGAGAAGCGCACCGTCATGGAGCTTGAGGTCGACGAGGTCGGCCCGTCGCTGAAGTACGCGACCGCGAAGGTCAACAAGGTCAGCCGCGGTTCCGGCGGCGGTGGCGGCTACGGCGGCGGGTCCGGCCCGTCCGCGCCGCCAGCCGACGACCCGTGGGGCTCCGCGCCGCCCGCAGGTGGCGGCGGCGGTGGCTTCAACGACGAACCGCCGTTCTGACCGGCGCCGGGTGATCCGCACCCAACCCCAGACGCATTTCCCCAGATAGCACTCAGGAGTACCTCGTGGCCAAGCCACCGATTCGCAAGCCGAAGAAGAAGGTCTGCGTGTTCTGCAAGGACGTCAAAAAAGACCGTCCGGTGAACATCGACTACAAAGACACCACGCTGCTGCGGAAGTACATCTCCGACCGCGGCAAGATCCGCGCGCGCCGGGTCACCGGCAACTGCAGCCAGCACCAGCGCGACATCGCCATCGCGGTCAAGAACTCCCGCGAGGTCGCCCTGCTCCCGTACACCTCGACCGCCCGCTGACCAGGAGGGGACGCTAATCATGAAGCTCATCCTCACCGCTGATGTGGACGGCCTCGGCGGCCCCGGCGACATCGTCGAGGTCAAGGACGGCTACGGCCGCAACTACCTGCTGCCCCGCAGCCTCGCCATCGCGGCGACCAAGGGCGCGGAGAAGCAGGTCCAGGTCATCCGCCGGGCGCAGGAAGCCAGCCGCATCCGCGGCCTGGACCACGCCAAGGAGATCAAGGCCGCGCTGACCGCCCTGGGCAACGTGCCGCTCAAGGCCAAGGCCGCCGCGGGCTCGGGCAAGCTGTTCGGCTCGATCACCACCGCCGACATCGTCGCCGCCGTCAAGGCGGCCGGTGGCCCCGCGCTGGACAAGCGCTCGGTCGAGGTCAGCGGTCACATCAAGACCCTCGGCAAGCACTCGGTCAGCGTGCGCCTGCACCCTGACGTGACGGCGGCGTTCACCGTCGACGTCGCGTCGGCGGGCTGACCCGGTAGACACCCGGAACCGCCCCTCTCGGTCACCGCCGAGAGGGGCGGTTTCCTGTGCGGAAGTTTGTCCACAGGCAGGTGGCCCCGCCGCCGACCCGGCCCGCCGCGACACGCCGAGAGGCCCGCTTTTCGCGACACGCCGAGGATCACCCCGGGTATTTTCTCCACACCTTGTCCACAGCCGCTGACCTGCGGATTCTCACCCAAGCCTGCCGGTTGTCCCCAAGTTGTCCACAGGCCCGCACCGGGCTGTGCTCAGCTGTGCGCAACCATCCCCAAGTTGTCCACAGGTGTATCCCCAAGCTCGGTTGCAAGCGGCCATTCGGGCGTTCTAGCGTCGTCCCCACGACAGATCACCGGGCGGGGGGAACCACCCGAATGTCGTATCCGGCACGTATCGTCTCGGCGATCAGACGTGCCCAGGCAACCGAGGAGGGGCGGGACCAGTGGCGCTAACCGACGACCGTTCCATGCCGCCGATGCCCAGCGGGCCCGACCACGGCCTCGACCGGCAGCCGCCGCAGGACTTGGCCGCGGAGCAGAGCGTGCTGGGCGGCATGATGCTGTCCAAGGACGCCATCGCCGACGTCATCGAGGCGCTGCGCCCCGGCGACTTCTACCGCCCGGCGCACCAGATCATCTACGACTGCGTCCTCGACCTCTACGGCCGCGGCGAACCCGCCGACCCCATCACCGTCTCCGCGGAACTCGAACGCCGCAACGAACTCCGCCGCGTCGGCGGAGCGCCGTACCTGCACACCCTGATCGCCACCGTGCCCACGGCGGCCAACGCGGGCTACTACGCCGAGATCGTCGCCGAGAAGGCCATCCTGCGCAGGCTGGTCGAGGCGGGCACCCGGATCGTGCAGCTTGGCTACCAGGGCGCCGAGGGCGCGGACGTCACCGAGATCGTGGACCGCGCGCAGGCCTCCATCTACGAGGTCACCGAACGCAGCATGAGCGAGGACTACGTCGCCCTCGAGGAACTGCTGCAGCCCACCATGGACGAGATCGACGCCATCGCCTCCCGCGGCGGCAACTCCCTGGGCATCCCCACCGGCTTCGCCGACCTGGACGAGGTCACCAACGGCCTGCACCCCGGCCAGATGATCATCGTCGCCGCCCGCCCCGGCGTCGGCAAGTCGACGCTGGGTCTGGACTTCGCCCGGTCGTGCTCCATCAAGCACGGCATGACCAGCGTCATCTTCTCCCTGGAGATGAGCCGCACCGAGATCGTCATGCGGATGCTGTCCGCCGAGGCCCGCATCCGCCTCGGCGACATGCGCGGCGGCCGCATGAGCGACGACGACTGGACCCGTCTGGCCCGCCGAATGAGCGAGATCAGCGAGGCCCCCATGTTCGTCGACGACTCGCCGAACATGACCATGATGGAGATCCGCGCCAAGGCCCGCCGCCTCAAGCAGCGCCACGACCTCAAGCTGGTGGTCGTGGACTACCTCCAGCTGATGACCTCCGGCAAGCGCGTCGAGTCCCGCCAGCAGGAGGTCTCGGAGTTCTCCCGCCAGCTCAAGCTGCTCGCGAAGGAGATCGAAGTCCCCGTCATCGCGATCAGCCAGCTCAACCGCGGCCCCGAACAGCGCACCGACAAACGCCCCATGCTTTCCGACCTGCGCGAATCCGGCAGCCTGGAACAGGACGCCGACATGGTCCTGTTGATCAACCGCCCCGACGCCTGGGAGCGCGACGACCCGCGCGCGGGGGAGGCCGACCTGATCCTGGCCAAGCACCGCGCGGGCCCCACCGCCACCGTGGTCGTCGCCCACCAACTCCACTACAGCCGCTTCGCCGACCTCGCCCAAGCCTGATGGCAACGTGCGCTCCTCGTCACGGCAAGATGTTCGTGGCGTCCCGCCCCTCGCTCCCGGGCAACGCCGGCCGCGAGGACGCTCACGCGCATCGGACGACAGATCAGCCGTCTCGACACCAGGGCTGGTTACTCCTTCTGCGTGGCGGACACGGACACCGACGAGGCTCTTGGGACGGCCGGTCTGCGCCTCGCACCCATCGCCGCAGGCCGGGCGACAAGAAATGCCACGGACCTGAGACTGATCAAAGAGGACATCGCCGTGAGACAAAGGCGAGACCACAGGTCAAACAAGATCAACATGTCATGCGCGATGAGACCCCACAAAGGTATGCCGGGCTTCCCGGTTCCCGAGGCGACGCCCTACTCGGGCACGTCGGTGACGTAGACGCGTGCGCTGCGCCGAGCGAGGACTGCTTCGAGTTGGTCGACGCCCTCGAACTCGTTGCACAGGAGGAACAGGTGTCGGCCCGCTGGCCCGCCGAGTGCGCACGAGAAGCACGGCAGGTCAGTCTCGACACGATGGGTGATCTCACCGCCATCGAGCACCCGGACCACCGCGCCCGCGGGACCGCTGTCGCTGTGCGTGTCGGCGGTTTGGCACCAGATGCCGCCGTCGGGGTCGATACAGATGCCCTCGGGTCCCAGCCCCTCCGCCCACGTGCGACGGCCGGACAGCGTGCCATCGGCGGCGATGTCGAAGGCCGACAAGCGACCGGCGAAGGACTCCGCGACGACCAGCGTCGAGCCGTCGGGCGTGACCACCATCCCGTTGGGGAACTCGAGGTCGCCCGCGACGTCCCGAGCGGCGCCGTCAGGTCCGATCAGGCGTATCCACCCGGGCTTGGGCGCGCCGCCGCCGAGGAAGTCGAAGTCGGCGCCGTTGACGTAGACGTGGCCTGCCGGGGCGACGACGAGTTCGTTGCCGCCCTGCGGGCTGTGCCGCACCGCTGAGCCGTCCGGCTCGACCCGGGTCAACTCCGCGCCGGAGACCAGCAAGCGGCCGTCGGGCAGCCAGGCGATCGACCAGCCCATCCCGTCGCGGCCTGGGCCGACGACCGCACGCCTGCCCTCCAGATCGACCGCGATCACCTCACCGCTGCCCCAATGCGCCAACCACAGTCGGCCCTCGTGCCAGCGTCCTGACTCGACCATGGTCAGGCCGTCGGTGAGCAGGCGCGGGGACGGGAGCACAGCGGGCATGGCGGCCTCCGGAGAAATCGGACTGGACGGTCCAGTCTTCACTCGCGGACGTTTCCAAGCAGACCGTCTATCAGTACTCGATCTATCAGCACTCGATGACAAAGGTCGAGATGGTTCGCCCGACCGTTCACGCGGTCGGCGGTGAGCGGTGGCCGTCTGGTTGTTCCTTCGACCGGGGGATGGCCGCGGGCAGCGGCCGGGAGAAGGATCACCTGTCGACGCAGGAACGCGAGGCGGGAGCATGGCGATGACCAGTACGCGGCTCGACCCGGCGACGACGGCTGTGGTGCTGATCGAGTACCAGAACGACTTCACCAGCGAGGGCGGGGCGCTGCACGGCGCGGTGGCCGGGGTGATGGGTGAGACCGACATGCTGGCCAACACCAAGGCCGTGGTGGCGGCGGCCCGCCAGGCGGGCGTGACCGTGATGCACGCCCCGATCACCTTCGTCCAGGGCTACCGGGAGATTTCGGCGCATCCGTACGGAATCCTCAAGGGTGTGGTGGACGGCAACGCCTTCGTCAAGGGCAGTTGGGGTGCGGCCATCGTGGACGACCTCGCCCCGCAGGAGGGCGACATCGTGGTGGAGGGAAAGCGGGGGCTGGACACCTTCGCCAGCACCAATCTCGACTTCATCCTGCGCAGCAAGGGCATCAAGACGATCGTCCTGGGCGGTTTCCTGACCAACTGCTGTGTGGAGTCCACCATGCGCACCGGCTATGAGAACGGCTACCAGGTGATCACGCTGACCGACTGCGTGGCGGCCACATCGCAGGCCGAGCACGACAACGCCATCAGCTACGACTATCCGATGTTCTCCACCCCGCTGACCGCGGCCGAGGTGATCTCCGCTCTCGGCCAGTAGCGCGGCTCAGGCGTGAGCGGCGGCGCTCACGCACGCTGACGTCCCGGGGCGCGGTCGGGCCCGCGGATCGCGAACGCGGACGCGGCCAGCGCCGTCGCCACGCACAGCCAGGCGAACCAGTCGCCCAGCCTGCTGTAGGGGGTGGGGCTGGCGCCGCTGGGGACGTCGGCGACCGCCACCGCGAACGGCTTGCCGCCGGTGCGGTCCTCGGCGAGCACCCTGCCCCACGCGTCGGCGACGATGGTCCTGCCGTCGGTGGCGGCCCAGACCATGGCCATGCCGTTCTCCACGCCGCGCAGCACCGCGGTCCGGCTGTGCTGCCAGCCGTCGACGTCTTCGTCGTCGGCTGGGACGGCGACCAAGGACGTGCCTGCCAGCGCGTAATCCCGGCTGGGCCGGGGGAAGTTGACGTCCATGCAGTTCTGCAGGCCCACACCGGTCGGCAGCCACGCCAGCTTGTCGCCCGGCAGCGTGCCGGGGGAGTCGCCCACGTGCCACTTGCGGAACACCGCGGGCGGCCTGCCGTCCGCCGGAACGCCCAGCACGGTGTTGTACTTGCCGCCCGCCGCCGACCGCACGATCGCGCCGACCACGACATCGGCTCCCTTGGCCTCGGCGGCCTGCCGCAACGGCCCCAGCAGGGCGTCCATCTCCGCTTCGTCGACCGCGAACACCGCCTCCGGCAACACCACCAGCCGGACACCGTCGGGCAGCGCCGCGATCTGCTCCACATAGGACCGCATGACGTCCCTGCCCGCGGGGCCTGCGATGTCGGTCGCCCAGGTGTTGGCCGATTGGGCGATGGCCGCGACCCGCAACTTGGGCGCCGTCGAGTCCGGCTGCCGCACCGCTCCATAGCCCAAGACGACCACCAGTGACAGCGCCACCACGGCACCCGTGCGCAGACGCGCCGCTGCGGCGACCCCGGGTGCGAGCACCGCCGCGGCGGCCGCGGGCACGAACAGTGCCAGAAACTCCACCCCCCACGCCCCGGTCACGGCCGCGACCTGGATCACGGTCGGCAGGTCAGCCTGGGTCGTGGCAAGCGTTCCCATGACGCCTACCGGGCTGGTCAACGACAACAGGTACAGCCCACCTACCCACACCGCGGGCGCGGCGCACGCCGCTGCGAGCGGACGGCCCCGCACCGCCAACGCCCGGAACAGCCCGACGGCGAGCGTCAGCAGGAGGGAGGCACCGAGGACGATCACGGGCACTGTCGGCAGCGGAACCGAGTCCGACACGAGGAGATGCGCCCAACTGTTGGCGGTGCCGAGCACGGCGGCGGTGAACGCGACGACCAGTGCCACCCGGCCGCTGACCCGCGGCGCCAGCAGCAGCACCGGCAGCGGCGCCGACCACGTCAACGCGGGAACCGGCGCGGGCCCGGTGCCCAGATAGAGCAGCAACGCCGAGGACGACAACGCGCCCACAGCCCCTACCGCGCTTTGCCGCCGCCCGCCGTCCACCGCCACGTCAGCCCCCTGGTCTTGAGTTCCCCCTGTTCGGAACGAGCCTGCCGACCCGCGGGCGATCGCACAGTGGGGCGGGCCACCGAACCCACACGGGGGCAGGCCCTACCCAGGGAACCGGCAGGGCAGTGAGATCGACATGTCCGCCGCGGCGAGACGGCACGGGCCGTGGTTCTCCAGGCGGGACCGGGCGAGTCAGCCGCGCGACCTGACCGCGGCGCGGACGAGGTTGTGGTCCGAGAGGCCGTCGGCGTCCTCGACCACCGCGCTGTCCGCGACCATGCCCCGCGCGACCACGTGGTCGATGCGCTGCGGCCTCGACTCGGTGGCGCTGGGCCGGGTCGGCAAGGCGTCGGGTGCGGGTTCTGCGGCGGTGAAGTCCGCGCCCAGGACGGAGAGCACCGTGGCGCGGTCGGTGTTGAAGTCGCCGAGCAGCACCGCCGTTGGGCCCGGTGCGGCGAGGCCGGCCAGGCGGGTGAGCTGGCGCAGGCCCCGTCGGTCCGTGCTCAGGTGAGTGGCGACGACCAGCGTCCCGGAGACGTCGACGGCGAGCGCGCCTTTGCCCGGGTCGTCCGGGAAGGGCTCGGCGGCGATCTCCTGGCTCGGCCCGTCGACCAGGAGGACCAGGTGCTCGTCGGGATCGCGAAGCGCGCAGTCCCCCTGCCGCGGCCTCGGGACGCGCGGGTACCGCAGCGTGTGGACGGTCCGGTCGGGCAGCGCCCGGCGCAGGGCGGCCAACTGGTCGCCGCTGACCTCTTGCATGGCGATCACCCGCGCGCTCACACCAGCCACCCGGGCGGTCACCGCCGCGATCCGGGCCGACTCGTCCGGCCACCGCCGCACGACGTCTTCGCCCCAGTTCTCCGCGTGGACGCGGTGCAGGACGTTCCAGGTCGCCACGGTGATCACACGGGGCGATGGTAGCCGCCCGGGAATCGCCCACAGTGGCCGTGGGAGCTCCCGGCTCCCACGGCCCGGCATGGCGCGGCTCAGGCGGCGGGCATCTTGTCGATGAAGCCGTACACGCCCTTGAGCTTGCCCTGCTCGGCGACGACCACGTCGAAGCCCTCGACGACGGACCCGCCACCGCCGACCGGGACCAGTTCCCAGCGGAAGCGGGCGATGTCGTGGTGGGCGTCGACCGCGCCGAGGAGCTTGATCTCGTGACCGGCGAACTGGGTGAGGGCGGCCCCGATGCCCGCGTTGACCCCGTCGTGGCCCTCGACCTCCATGAGCGGGTCGACGTAGACACCGTCCTCGGTCCACAGGTCGGCGATGGCGGCGTGCCGGGCGTCGGCGTCCGCGGTGTTCCACACGGCGAGGTAGCGGTCCACGAGTTCGTTCAGGTCGCTCATGGCGAGAATCCCCTTCTGCGGTACTGGTTTCCGGTCCGTCGCGGCCGCAACACCGATCACCCTGCCAGGGCGCGCGCGGCCCGTCGATTACCTGTCAGGTAGCCGTCAGCCTTCCGTCAGCGCGACACCGGGTGAGGCCGAAGTTCACCGGTACGGGTGGTGCGCTGCGCTTGAACTTCACGCTGTGGGCGGGAAGGCTCTGCGCAACTCACACGAGAGAGGTTCCGCCGGGTCATGCGGCTGAATGAGTCCGATTGGGACAAACAGATCGCCGCCCTGCCCTTCGGTGTGGTGCTGCACGGCGAACGCGGGGCCGTGCTCGCCGCCAACGCCAGCGCCGCCACGCTGCTCGGCCTGACCGCCGAGCACCTGCGCACCGGGTCCCGCCCGCCGCAGTGGCGGCTGCACGACGACACCGGCGCGGCCGTGCCCGCGATGGCCGACCTCAGCGCCCAGGTCACCCGCGCGGGCTCCGGCATGACGATGCCGCTGGTCGTCACGGTGCAGGGCGCGGCGATCCGGCGGCTGTGGGCCGACCTGGTGCCCGACCGCGAGCGGCTGCTGCTGATCCTGCGCCCGGTGTCGGCCGAGCCCGCGCGGGCCGCCGGGCTGCTCGACCCGGTCACCGGCCTGCCGCACCGGGCGCTGCTGTTCGACCGGATCGGGCAGAGCCTGGCCCGCGCCCGCGTGCACGGCGGACAGACGACGCTGGTCCTGGCCGATGTGCGGGGGCTTCGGGCGGTGAACCAGGCCCACGGCTTCGAGTGCGGCGACGAGTTGCTGGCCGTGCTGGGCACCCGGCTGCGTGCCGGGATGCGCGCCGACCACACCGTGGCCCGCTACACCGGCGGCACGTTCGCGGTGGTGGCCGAGCACGCGCGGGGGACCGGCGCTGCGGTCGCGGAGTCGGTGCGGGAACTGGCCCAGGGCCGGGTCCTGGTCGGCGGCGGCGTGCTGCGCCCCCGGCTGCGGATCGGCTGGGCCAGCAGCGGCGGCGACGCCACCGTGCACCAGATGGTCTGCGCCGCGGAAGACCGGTTGTCGCACTGAGAACGCCGAACGGGCCCGGGAGCAGCGCTCCCGGGCCCGTTCTTCGATCGGTGGTCAGCCGATCGGGAACTGGCCGAACAGGCCGGCCAGCTTCGACTGCGTGTCGGTGAGGGAGGGGGCACCGTGCACATCAGTCGGGAGTGCCGCCAGGGTGTCCAGACCCGACAGCGCTGGGGTCTGGACCGGCAGCCTGTCCCGGGCGGGGGCCTGGAACAGATCACCCGTGAACGCACCGTGCACCGCTTCCCGGACGGGCATGACCGGGGCGCCGAGGCGCGGCGGGGCGTACGCGGGCGAAGCGGGCAGGGCACGCGCGCGGAGCGGGATGGCGGGCCTGGTCTGGGGCGCCCGCTTGATCGGCAGGCCGCGCACCGGCAGGCCGTCGACGATCGCGTTGTAGATCGCGGTGGTGGGCACGTCGCGGAGCGAGAGGTTCCGGCTCGGCAGGCTCGCGCGGATGCCGCGTCCCACCGACTTGATCGGCAGCAGGTCGGACGTCTGGCCCGCGGACACCGGACCCGCGGGTCCCGGGGCGCTGAGCGGCAGCCCGGGCAGGACGTCGGTTCCCTCCCCGGTCGCCAACACCGGGCCCGCCGGTTCCTGCCGCTCCACCGGCACGGTGGGCAGGATGTCGGTGACCTCGTTGGCCGTCACCACGCGGTTGGCCAGCGCCTGGACATCGTCGCCGCCCACCACCGATCCGAGAGGCAGGCTGCCCGGCGCACCCGCGGCCAGGTCCTGCCGGAGCAGGTCGTCGGTCACCTGGCCGACCGGCAGGTGCCGCACCGACTGGCGCACCTGGCCGACGACCTGGGCCACACCCGCGGGGTCGAACATCGAGCCGACGGGGTTCCCGCCCCCGATCTCGTGCCTGCGCACGCCGTCGGCCACGTTCTCGTCGGTCACCTTCTCGACCGGGACGCCCGCGACCCGGGTGTTGCGCGACTGGACTGCCCTGTCGCCGCCGGGCACAGCGCGAACCACGCCGCGAACGCTGGCGCCGTTGGCGGCCGAGCGCATGTCGGTGGCGAGGTCGTCGGTGACCGACTCGACGGGCAGGTCGCGGGCGGCCCTCGGGGCTGAGCCGCGCACCAGGCCGCGGACGCCCGAGATGGCGTCGGTCACGGAGCCGACCGGCACCCGCGAGGTCAGGTCCTCTGCCGAGCTGTCGCTGACCGGGCCCACCGGCAGGTCACGGGCGGCCGCCTCGCCGCCCAGACCGCTGACCGGCAACTGCCCGACCGGCAGGGTGCTGCCCAGGCTCGTGGAGAGCCCGTTGGCCAGGCCCTCGGCCAGGCCCCGCTCACCGGTCATGCCCTTGACCACGGCGGTGAGCGGGTCGTCCACCGAGCGCACCGCGACCTGCTCCTGGCGGCCGAACAGGCCACGCAGTTCGGCCGGGTTCGGCACCTTCGGCAGGGCGGTGGCGGGCAGTGCCCCGGTCGGGGGCAGCTTGAACTGCGGCTCGTCTTCGCCGACGGTGATGTCGCTGTCGTGGCTGGCGTTCGTCATCGCTTCGGCGATCACCTCGTTCGGGACGTTGTAGAGCGGGGCGTCGGTGCCCACCGGGATGCTGTGGCTCAGGCCCGAGAGCTGGCCATGGTCGCCGTCGGTCACCGACATGCCGCCGGACGCGCCGTCGATGACGGTGGCCGAGTTTCCGGTCGACTGGCTGGCCACCGCGCCCACCGCGTCACCGTGCGGCTGCACGACCGTCGCGGTGGGGACGTCGAACAGGTTGCCCGCCAGGTAGCCCCACTTGCCGTCGGTGACGATGTCGCCGCCCGCCAGGGCGAAGGTGTCGTTGGCCCCGGTGGCGGTGTTGTGTCCCGCCACCCCGGAGGCGCCGAGGCCGGACGCCTGCGCGATGGGCAGCGCCTGCGGGCTGACCACGTTGCCAGCGAGCTCGCCGGACTGGCCGCTGGTGGTGGTGTCGCCACCGGCGACGGTGTCGATGTCGTTGGTCGCGGTGGCGCGGTTCTCGCCGAACACCGCGGCCGAGTCGCCGAAGAGCTGGCCTGCGGCGGCGACCGGGGCGGTGACGACGTTGCCCGTCCCGCGGCCCCCGGCGCCGTCGGTGACCGCGGCGCCGCCCGCGGTCGCCTGGGTGGTTCCGGTGGCGTTCTCGGTGCCGTGGCCCAGCGCGCTGGCACCCGCGCCGAAGCCCTGGACCGGGGCGGTGGCCGGGGCCTGCGCGATGTTGCCCGACAGCGTGCCGCCGGTGCCCGACGCGGTGGAGTTCCCACCCGCGACGACCCGGTTGACGGCCGCGGCGTCGGCGGCGGTGTTGGCCACCGCGCCGCCGCCGTTGCCGAAGACCTGCGCCGGGCCCGCGAACGGGGCCTGGACCAGGTTGGCGGCGAGGACGGCGTTGTCGTCGGCGGTGCTGTTGTCGCCGCCCGCGATGGTCTCCTTGTACTCGGTCGCGGTGAAGCCCGAGTCGCCGAGCGCGGCGCCGCCGTTGGTGGTGCCGTCGACGGGCAGGGCCACCGGGGCGATCACGCCGTTGCCGCCGATGATCGAGTCGTGCCCGGTGGTGCCGGTGTCGCCGCCCGCGGTGGTGCGCACGATCGTGTCGCAGGCGACCTCGGCCTGGCCGACGACGCCCGTGCCGTTGGCGCACATGTCCGTCGGGCCCGCGGCGGGCGCGCTGAGCACGGTGCCGGACAGGACCCCGTCGTGGCCGCGGGTGCGGGTGTGCCCGCCCGCCGCGGTGTCGGCCGTGGTGGCCCGGGTGGCGTTGGCGGTGCCCGCCACGCCGCCCGCGGCGCCCCCGGCCTGCGTGGGCAGGGCGACCGGGGCGTGCCCCGCGCCGCCGGACAGCACCGAGTTCGCGCCGTTGGTGCGGTTGCCGCCGCCCGCGGTCGCGGTGGCCGCGGACGCGCACAGCGCGTCCGCGGTGCCCACGCCGGTCGCGGCGGCGCAGTCGCCAGCCGCGGGACCGGCCAGGGCGGGCTGGACGATGTTGCCCGAGAGCGTGGCGTCCTCGCCCGCGGTGTGCAGGTAGGTCGGGTTGCCGTTGAAGTCCGGTCGCTGCGCGCCCGCCCTCGGCGTGGTGGCGTTCGCGCCGATGGCGTCGGCGTTGCCCGCGAGGCTGACCGCGTGGCCATTGGCCCGGAACGGGACGGCCACCGGGGCGGCGCCCGCGTTGCCGGACAGGGTGCTGTCCTGGCCGGAGGTGGTGACGACGCCACCGGAAGTGCTCTCGGACGCGGTGGTCGAGTGGCTGGTGGCGTTGCCTGCGCCCGCGAGGGCGTTGCCGTTGAACTGGGCCGGGGTGGTGCCGTGCCCGGCGAGGGCGTTGCCCGCGAGCACGCCGCGCCTGCCGTCGACGGTCACGTCGCCGTCCGAGGTGGCGTGCTGCGCGGCGTGGTTGACACTTTCCGCGTCGGCGCCCGCGGCGACCGTGTTGCCGGTGATCTGCACCGGGGAGGTGTAGTCGAGGTCGACGGCGTTGTTCGAGAGGGTGCGATGCGGGCTCACGCTGGTCACCGGCTTCGAGTGCCCCGCGCTCTGCCGCGAGGTGTTGGACACCGCTGCGTCGCCACCCGCGGCGACCGCGTTGCCGGACATGTCGACCGGCAGGACGACGTCTCCGTTCGCCCGGTTGCCGCGCGTGGTGTCCTGCTCGCTCACGCGGGCGGCGGCCCGGCTCAGCGCCTCGGCGACGACGGCGGGCACCCGCTCCCGCGGCACGGCTTCGGCCAGCGCGCCCCTGCCGACCTCGGCCTCGTGGTGAAGCTCAGGGAGGTCGCGCTGCCCGGCCGGGGTGCCGAGCGCGTTGTTGTCGATCTTGACTGGAACCGTGACGGACCCATCCAGCGCGGAAGCGGGCCGGTCGGGGTTCACATCCTCGTCGGCGGAAGCGATGCCGGTGCCCAGCATCAGCAAACCACCGGTGACCAGCGCGGACTGGAGGCCGCGCTTCGCCCAGGTCTGCATTGTGGTGTTCTCCTTGTGGTGAATTCCCTTGCGGGAGGGGCGCGGGCGACCGGGCGCGCGCCAGGCGCGTCGGGGTGGACGGTCATCCGCTTCTGGGGGCGTGCGGGACAGATGTGGTCCCGCGACTGGGGCACGGCCTGGGTATGCCGGACTGCGCGCATGACCCGGTGGAGCGGAAACCGCTCCACGGCCGCGCGGAAATCAGTCGGGAGTGACGCCGGGCTGCGCGTCGACGGTGGCGGGCACGAAGACCTGGGCGGTGCGCAGGGCACGGGCCGAGGTCAGGTGGGCGCCGCTCGGAACCGAGGACAGCAGGCCGGAGTGCGGCGCGTCGGCGCCGCTGCCGGTGTGGCCGGGGTTGGCCGGACCGGGGGTGCTGTGCGGCGCCAGCGGGCTGGGGCCGGACGGGGTGGGGCTCTTCTCGGGAGCGGCGGGCGAACCGCGTCCGCTCCCGTTGTCGCTGTCGGCGCGCTGCTTGGCGCCGGTCACGACCTGCTCGACGGCAGGCGCCTCGACCGGAGCCGCGACGACCGGGGCCGTCTCGACCGCAGGAGCTTCGACGGGCAGCCGCTGCGCGGTCTGCTCGGTGGACCGGTCGCTGTCCGCGCGCGTGGGCGTCAGGTCGGGAATGTCGACCTCGACCAGCTCGGCGACCTGCTTGACCGGCGCGCTGGGCGTGATCTGCCCGGTGAGCCGGGTTCCGACGTGCTCGACGGTGTTCGCGGCCTGGTCGCCGAGCGCCGGTTCGACCGGCTTGACGATCTGGCCGAGGCCGGAGACCAGGTCCCGCTCGGCGGCGGGCATGTCGGGCACGTCGAGCACGGGCGCCGAGGCGACCACGGAACGCAGGTCGTCCTGGATTCCGGGGAATTCGTCCGCGGCGGCGGTGGCGGTGGAGATGGCCCATGCGGCCGCGGTGGTGGCGATGGTGCCGCCGAGGACGGTCAGGGAACGCGAGAGCACGCGCCGCAGCGCGGTCGTCTCCTGCTTCGCCTGAGCCACGGTGGGGTACCAGTCGCTTTCCGTTCCGGGGTCGCACGGTGATCGCCGTGCACCGCAGAGACTGTCACCGGAGGGCGTCGTTACGCACGCGTGACCGAACAGCGCCACCTGATCGTGTGGCGAACACAGAGTGTTTCCACAGATCACTAGGAGTTACTACACCAGGTGATCGCAGATTTCCGCCCCGAGTTGTCCACACCTGTGGATCAGGTGCGCTTGAGCACCCGCGTCGCGCCTGCGGCCGCCGTGGTGGCGAGAATCCAGCCGACGGCGATCAGCGCCCCGGAAATCCACTGCGACGGCCCGACCATCCGCCACATGTTGTCCTGGCCCAGGTCGATGATGGGCAGCAGCAGGTCGGTGGCCAGCAGCGGCGGATTCCACACCGGGCTCAGGTCGCTGTCCAGCTTCTCCATCGGGTGCCCGGCGAACCAGATCAGGCCGAGCAGCCAGAACAGCGCCAGCCACACCATCGCCAGCCACGGCCGGTAGCCGTAGCCGACGGTCACGTCCTGCAGCCCGCCCCACAGCCGCCCGGCCACGTGCAGTTCCGCGTACCGCCTGCGCTGCCGCTCAAGCTGCACCTGCTGGGCCAGTTCCTCTTGGCCGCTCTCGGAGTAGACCGCGGCCAGCCGCTCGTACGGGCCGGGCGCGAAGTCCGGCTGGACCTCGCGCAGCCACCGCAGCCGGGTCCGCACCGGCACCTCGGGGACGGCTCCGAGCGCCTGGAAGGTGAAGTCCTCCAGGTCCACGCCGCCGGTCGCCGCCCACAGGGCAGGCCCGTCGATGACCGAGACGACCGACGCGCGGGTGAGGATGACCGCCCCGCGCGGCGGCCGGTGCTCGGGGAACACCAGCACCAACTCTTGCGCCGAGAGCCCGTACGCCGACAGGGCCTTGTCGGCGATCCGGTGGCCCGGTCCGGTGCGGCCGCCGAGCCGCGCGCCCGCGAACGTGGCCATCTTGCCCACCTCGACCAGCCGCATCCGGACGCCGCCGACCGCGCGGAAGCCGTAGCTGCACAGCAGGTCCTTGCCGATGGTGGCGACGCGGGCGTCCAGCGACGGCTTGAGCGTGCCGTCCGGGCGCAGGCGCGGCTTGGTGAGCTGGGCGCCGGAGCAGTCCAGGCTGGAGCCGATGTGCGCGTTCTGCAGCCGCACCGAGCCGCTGGCGCGGACCTTGCGCAAGAACAGCGTGCCGCCCACCCGGAGCCGGTCCGCGAAGAGGACGTCTATCGCCGGTCCGCGTAACCGGGCGCGGGAGAGGCTGGCGCTGCCGTGGATGTAGGCGTCTACCAGGCGGACCTGACCGTAGGAGTGGAAAGCGGTGCGCGGGTCGCCGTCCGACTCGGCCTTGCCCGAGCGGTTGTCCCGGTGGGTGCCGCGGGCCTCGACGTCGCCGCCCACCTCCACGCCGTCGGCGACCAGCGCGACCGGGACCCGGGTGACGGCCCGGCCTTCGGCAAACGCTTTCGCCAGCTCGGCCACGGCCGCCCGGTGGCCGATCGACGAGCCGGAAAGCAGCAGGTGGCCGCCGATGTGGGCGCTGCGGAGGCCGACCGTGCCCGCGGCCATGAACCCCGCGTCGAGTTTGACGTCGCCGTCGACCCGCAGGCGGTCGGCGTCGAGCACGTAGTGGTCCTCCGCCGCGCCGCGCGGCAGGACCATCACCTGGCCGTCGCCGCCGCGCGCGTCGTGCAGCTTCGCGCCGGAGAACACCGCGTCGCCGCCTATCCGGGCGCCGGAAAGCACGACGCTGCCCGACACGTCGAACCGGCCGCCGCCGGTGTCGCAGAACAGGTTGCCCTCGACCGCGAGACCGGTGGCCTCCAGCGCGACCCCGGACGGATGCGTCAGCTGGGCCGCGGTCAGGTGGACGCTGCCGCCCACGTTCGCCCCGCGCAGCCGAAGCTCGCCGAACACCCGCAGCGCCACGGCCTGGATCGACCCGGCGATCCGCAGCCGGGCGCCCAGCAGCGCGGCCGCGGCCGGGTTGCGCAGGATCGCGCCCGCCAACCGCAGCGTGCCCTCTACCGTGGCGTCGGTCAGGTCGAGCACGCCGTTGCACGTGAACCCGGCTTCCAGCAGCAGGTCACTACCGACCCGCAGGTTCCGCGCGCGCATACCGGGCATCCGACAGCCGCGCATACTCAACGCGACCAGACGGGCCATCCGCAGGATCGGCGCCCGCTCGAACTCGCACCGCCGCAGGGTGATGACGTGGTCGACCACCCGGCCCTCGACGTCGAACCGCCCGGTCACCCGCGCGTGGTCGAGCCGCAGCGCGGGCATCGACCCCACGCCCAGCGGATACGCCCCGGTCAGCAGCGCGGCGAGCACCGGTCCCCGCACCTCGCGGTCGGTCCGGCCCGCCAGGTCCAGGTGCGCGCCCATGCCGAAGGCCTCCCGGACCGCCGTCTCGGTCTCGGTCAGCTCGGCCAGCGGCACGTATCCGGTCACGGCGCAATAAGATCAGACCGAATAGTCCCAAGAGGGCAGTTCTACCGATACGGTGAGCTACCTCGCTTACCGCTGTCCGGCTGGTGAACGCGGAGATCACATGCGGCCGAATCGTCGCCTGGGCGCGGCCTGACCTATACGGTGAGCTGCGATGACCAAGAATATAGTCGCGGGCCTCAAGCACCGCGCCACGCCGCCGAGCAACGACGTCACGCCGCTGGTGCCCAAGGGGCTGCGGGTCAGCGCGGCGCTGGCCTGGCGCTTCCTGGTGATCATCGGGGCGCTCTACGTCATCATCTGGCTGCTGGGCTACTTCGCCCACGTCATGATCCCGATGGCGATCGCGCTGCTGCTCGCCGCGCTGATGGCCCCCGGGGTGGGCAAGCTGGTCGAGTGGCGGGTGCCGCGCTCGCTGGCCACCGCGATCGTGCTGATCGGCGGGCTGGCCGTGGTGGGCGGCGTGCTGACATTCGTGATCACCGAGTTCACCAACGGCCTGCCGCAGTTGCAGAGCCAGGTGAACGACAGCCTCGACACCATCCGCGGCTGGCTGGCGACCGGGCCGCTGCACCTGCGCCAGGACCAGATCCAGTCGTTCCTGGACAACGCCATCGAGGCGATCAAGACGAACCAGTCGGCGATCACCTCGGGCGCGATCACGACCGCGACCACGATCGGCGAGGTGCTGACGGGGCTGCTGCTGACCCTGTTCATCCTCATCTTCTTCCTCTTCGACGGCCCCGGCATGTGGCGGTTCGTGGTGCGCGGGGTGCCCGCCCCGGTGCGCGACCGGGTGGACGTCGCAGGCCGCCGCGGGTTCTCGTCGCTGGTCAGCTACGTGCGGGCGACCGCGGCGGTGGCGGTGTTCGACGCGGTCGGCATCGGCATCGGGCTGTGGATCGTGGGCGTGCCGCTGGTGGTGCCGCTGGCCGCGCTGGTCTTCCTGACCGCGTTCATCCCGATCATCGGCGCGCTGATCGCGGGCACGGTGGCGGTGCTGGTCGCGCTGGTCGCGAACAGCTTCGTCGCGGCGCTGGTGGTGCTGGCCGTCGTCGTGGGCGTCATGCAGATCGAAAGCCACGTGCTACAGCCGTGGCTGCTGGGCCGCGCGGTGAAGCTGCACCCGCTGGCGGTCGTGCTCGCCATCGGTGTCGGCCTCATCGCCGCCGGGATCGCGGGCGCGCTGCTTGCCGTGCCGCTGCTCGCGGTGCTCAACGCGGGTGTCCGGTCGCTGCTCAACGACACCGAGACCGAGCCGGAAGAGGTCGAGGTGCTCGAAGACGAGGGCTCTCGGCCCAACGCCGAACACGAGGACCCGGAAACCGCTGCCGCGGAGGCGGCGGAATCTCCCCGGCCATGACGCGGGCGGTTCGGCTGCCCGGCGAACGCCACGGCGGTCCCGCGCCGAAGGACCCGACCGTGCCGCTGTGGCGGGCCGCGGTGCTGCTGCGGGTGATCACGCTGCTGTTCGCCGCGGGCGTGGTGTTCAACCACAACGGCGAGTACGCGAGCACGACGCTGGCGTGGGTGACCATCGGCGCGATGGCTGCGTGGACCGCGGTCACGTCCTGGTACTACCTCGCCGACGGGCGCGCCCGGTGGTTCATCGCGGCCGACCTGGCCGTGTGCTGCGGGATGATGGCCATGTCCCGGCTGGTGCTGACCCCGGACCAGCTCACCGAGCACATGGTCCCGCTGGTGCCGACGGTGTGGGTCACCGGCGTCGTGGCCATCGGCCTGCTGCACGCGGGGGCGGTCGGCGGCGCGGTCTTCGGCCTGGTGATCTCCCTGTTCAACTTCGGGGTGCGCGGCTTCGTCAACACCGACCTGACCCGGGACATGGTTCTGCTGGTCGGCATCGGCGTCGCCCTGGGCCTGGCCGCCACCAGCTCCCGGACGTCCGCGGAGCGGCTGGCGAAGGCGATGCGCGCGGAAGCGGCCACCGCCGAGCGGGAACGGCTCGCCCGCTCGATCCACGACAGCGTGCTGCAGGTCCTCGCCCGGGTCCGCAAACGCGGGCGCGAACTCGGCGGGGAAGCCGCGGAGCTGGCTGAACTCGCGGGCAGGCAGGAGGTGGCGCTGCGCGCGCTGGTGGCCGCTGCCCCGCTGGAGTCCACCGAGGGCGGCGAGGCCGACCTGCGGCCCCGGCTGCAGGTGCTGGCCACCGACCGCCGCCAGGTGTCGGTCCCGGCGACGCCGGTCATGGTCGCCGAGTCCGCCGCGGCCGAACTGGCCTACCTGGTGCGCGAGGCGCTGGAGAACGTCGACCGGCACGCCGGTCCGGACGCGCGGGCCTGGGTCCTGCTCGAAGACCTGGGCTGCGAGGTCGTGGTCAGCGTCCGCGACGACGGCGTCGGCATCCCCGCGGGCCGGATCGCCGCCGCCGAGCAGGAGGGACGAATGGGCATCGCTCGCTCTATCCGCGGACGGGTAAGCGAGCTGGGTGGAACCATCACCCTGGACACCGGCCCCGGTGCCGGAACCGAGTGGGAAGTGCGGGTTCCCCGCGCCCCCGCCAAGAAGGGAACGAGGGGACAGCGGTGACGGGAAGGACAGCGGTGACGGGAAGGACAGCGGTGACGGGAGGGACAGCGGTGACCGAGCAACCGATCACGGTCATGGTCGTCGACGACCACCCGATCTGGCGCGACGGCGTCGCCCGCGACCTCTCCGAACGCGGCTTCGACGTCCGCGCGACCGCCGCCGACGCGTCATCCGCGGTCCGGATCGCGCGCGCGGTCCGCCCCGACGTGGTGCTGATGGACCTCAACCTCGGCGCCGAATCCGGCGTGGACGCCACCCGGCAGATCACCGGAGAACTGGCGGCGACCCGCGTTCTTGTGCTGTCCGCGAGCGGAGAGCACAACGACGTGCTGGAAGCGGTGAAAGCGGGCGCCTCCGGCTACCTGGTGAAGTCGGCGTCCGCGGAGGAACTCGTCGCCGCCGTCCGCCGCACCTCAGCGGGCGACGCGGTGTTCACCGCGGGACTCGCGGGCCTGGTCTTGGGCGAATACCGGCGGATGGCCTCGGCCCCGGAAGACGGCGCCGCCCCCCGCCTCACCGACCGGGAAACGGAGGTGCTGCGCCTGGTCGCCAAGGGCCTCACCGCCCGCCAGATCGCCGACCGGCTCGTCCTGTCCCACCGCACCGTCGAGAACCACGTCCAGTCGACACTGCGCAAACTCCAACTCCACAACCGCGTCGAACTCGCCCGCTACGCCATCGAACACGGCCTCGACGTCGATCCGGAGCAGTAGCCTGGCCTGGTGACCGCTGAGCAGCCAATCAATCCCCGCGACCTGCGGGTGTCCGACGCCGAGCGCGAGCATGTGATCTCCGTTCTGCGCAAGGCCACCGGCCACGGGATGCTCACCCTCGACGAGTTCACCGTCCGCACCGACTCCGCCCTGGCCGCGAAGACCCGGGCGGAGTTGAACACGGTGCTGGTGGACCTTCCCGCTGTCGTCAACCGGGAGTCGGGCAGTCCGGCCGTGGGTCAGCCGGTGGAGTTGGCGGCGGTGATGTCCTCGGTCAAGCGTGAGGGCCGCTGGCACGTGCCGCGCGAGCTGCTGCTCCGCAACCGCATGTCGGCCACCGAACTGGACTTCACCGAGGCCGTCATCCCCCACCGCGAGGTCACGATCGAGGTCGACCTCACGGGCGGCTCCGTTGACCTGCTGCTTCCCGACACCGCTTCCTGCCAGACCGCTGTCGACGTCACGGCGGGCTCGGTCAACGACAAGGTCGGCAACGCCCCGCGCGGCCACGGCCCGCATTTCGTCATCACCGGCACGGTCCGGGCGGGCTCGCTCACCATCCGCCGACCCACGTATGTGCGGCTGGGCGCGCTGACGATCCGGAAGCCGTGGAAGCTGAGCTGGGAGAGCTAGACCGTGTGAAGCGGCGCTGACGAGGCTGTGCGGAAAGTGCCGATGGACCGCACGATGGAGGGGCGCGAGACTCCGCGTGAGGGGCGGTTGCCCGTCCGGTGCATCGGAGGAAGTCGTGAAGGCTCTGGTCAAGGTCGCCCCGGGCCCCGGTGTGGAACTCATCGACGTGCCGGAGCCGACGCCCGGGCCCGGGGATGTGCTGCTGCGGGTGCTGCGGACCGGCATCTGCGGCACCGACCTGCACATCGACTCGTGGGACGAGTGGGCGGCGCGGACGATCCGGGTGCCGCTGGTGCTCGGGCACGAGTTCGTCGGCGAGGTCGTGGCGGTGGGGGCCGCGGTCACCAAGGTGGCGGTCGGCGACCTGGTCAGCGGTGAGGGGCACCTGGTGTGCGGCACGTGCCGCAACTGCCTGGCCGGGCGGCGGCACCTGTGCGCGCACACCATCGGCGTCGGGGTGCACACCGCGGGTGCGTTCGCCGAGTTCACGGTGCTGCCGGAGGCGAACGCGTGGGTGCACCGGCACGAGGTCGACCTCGACGTCGCGGCGATTTTCGACCCGTTCGGCAACGCGGTGCACACGGCGTTGACGTTCCCGGTGCTCGGGGAGGACGTGCTGATCACCGGGGCCGGGCCGATCGGGCTGATGGCCGCGGCGGTGGCCAGGCACGCGGGGGCGCGGCACGTGGTGATCACCGATGTGAGCGGGCCGCGACTGGAGTTGGCGCGCAAGATCGGGGTCAGCCTGGCGCTGGACGTGTCGTCGGCGGCGGTGTCGGACGTGTACGGCGAGTTGGCGATGACCGAGGGCTTCGACGTGGGCATGGAGATGTCCGGGCAGCCCTCGGCGCTGCGGGAGATGATCGCGAACATGACCCACGGCGGCCGGATCGCGCTGCTGGGGCTGCCCGCGCGGGAGATCACGGTCGACTGGAGCGCCGTGGTGCTCAAGATGCTCACCATCAAGGGCGTCTACGGCCGCGAGATGTTCGAGACCTGGTACGCGATGTCGGTCCTGCTGCAAGCGGGGCTCGATCTGTCACCGGTGATCACACACCGGTTCCACCACACCGAGTTCACCGAGGCCTTCGCCACCGCGCGCGGGGGCCGGTGCGGCAAGGTCGTCCTGGATTGGGAGAGTTGATGTACGGCGCGATACGCGAAGACCTGCGGGCGGGGCTGGCCGAGATCCGGGCCGCGGGGCTGTTCAAGGCCGAGCGGGTGCTCACGTCCCCGCAGAAGGCCGAGGTCCGGGTGAACGGGTCCGCGGCGGTGGTGAACTTTTGCGCGAACAACTACCTCGGTCTCGCCGACCATCCCGCGTTGGTCGACGCGGCGAAGAAAGCCCTGGACGAGTGGGGTTTCGGGATGGCGTCGGTGCGGTTCATCTGCGGAACGCAGGCCCCGCACAAGGACCTGGAGGCGCGGCTGTCGCGGTTCCTCGGCACCGAGGACACGATCCTCTACAGCTCCTGCTTCGACGCCAACGGCGGCCTGTTCGAGACGCTGCTGACCGACCGGGACGTGGTGATCTCCGACGAGCTGAACCACGCGTCGATCATCGACGGCATCCGCCTGTGCAAGGCGGGCCGGAGCCGCTACCGCAACCGCGACATGGCTGACCTGGAAGCACGCCTGCGCGAAGCGGCGGGCGCCCGGTACCGGCTCATCGCCACCGACGGCGTGTTCTCCATGGACGGCTACCTGGCGCCTCTTGACGAGATCTGCGCCCTCGCCGAGAAGCACGACGCCCTGGTCATGGTCGACGACTCGCACGCCGTCGGTTTCATGGGCGCCACCGGCCGCGGGACCCCGGAGCACTTCGGCGTCGGCGACCGCGTGGACATCTACACCGGCACCCTCGGCAAGGCCCTCGGCGGCGCGAGCGGCGGCTACGTCTCCGGCCGCGCGGAGATCGTGGCGATGCTGCGGCAGCGGTCGCGGCCGTACCTGTTCTCCAACTCGCTCGCCCCGTCCATCACCGCCGCCACCATGACCGCGCTCGACCTGCTGGACTCCTCCGCCGACCTGCTTACCCGCCTGCGGGAGAACAGCGCCCTGTTCCGGTCGCGGATGACCGAGGCGGGCTTCGACCTGCTCCCCGGCGAGCACCCGATCATCCCGGTCATGATCGGCGACGCCGCCGAGGCGGCCAGGATGGCGGACCTGCTGCTCGACCAGGGCGTGTACGCCATCGGCTTCTCCTACCCGGTCGTCCCGCACGGCAAGGCCCGCATCCGCACCCAGATGTCCGCCGCCCACTCGACCGACGACGTCAACCGCGCGGTGGACGCCTTCATCGCCGCGCGGGCGAAGATGGGCTGATTGGACGCGGGCAGGGTCAACCTCCTCAATAAGACAGAAAATAGTGCGGTCAGTCGGGCCACCAGCACGTCGTGTCAAATTGTGTTCGGCTATCCTGGTGGTCGGGCGGCAGGCAACCAGCCCGACCACCAGGCTCTACCCGTCACAGCGCCTAAGAATAGCGCTCAATTCTCACTCAAACCAGACTCGAAATTTTGCCGCTATTCACACTTCACCGAACTCGCCGTGTTTATCTCTTGCTTCAAGAGAACATTTTTGTGGTTGTATGTCATAATATGGGGCGTACCCTTGTAATCTTTCTCCGGGTACCATACGCAGTTGTACTTTGCGCCACCTTCCTCATTGAGGTTCAACCACGAGGCCATTTGATTGTCAAATTTCCAGCTATCCTCGAAGCTGCGGAGTGCGAATTTGCCCTGAATGTACACTCCACCGTCATTGTAGTGGGTATTCCGGAACATGCACAGCCTCTTTTCGCTAGGCTTGCAGTTCTCGCCTGTGAAAGTTCCAGCACCCGCGCTCAGATCGGCATTTGCCGCGGTAACGCCGAGTGTCGATGTGGTCATGATTGCGACCGCAACACCAAAGATACGCTTAAGCACGTCCGACTCCTCAAGTTTCAGTCCGGCCTGAAGGTGGCCTGCGCTAATTGACGCATCTCCCGGGTTCTGTTGACAACCCAAGCCCCCGTTGTAGGTGACGTTGTCAGCCGCACGGGTCCACTCGTTACCTGCCGAGGCAAGTCGGACTCGTCCGGGTGACCTCACCAAATCTGGCGGCGTTTCGCCCACACCAAATCGGCCGCACGAATCCGCTCTTACTTCATCACCTTACGAACCTCCTGTCCCACCTACAGGAACGAGCGAAAGCCGTCGACCAGAAGGGGGCTTCACCGGTCATCAGGATGCGAGTCGGGCAAGATGGTGGTGTGATCGACCCTCGGCGGTTGCGGGTGCTGCGAGCGCTCGCCGACCACGGCACGGTCACCGCGGCCGGACAGGCGCTGCATTTGACGCCGTCCGCGGTGTCGCAGCAGCTTGCGGCGCTGGAGTCGGAGGTGGGGCAGGAGCTGCTGCGCCGCAAGGGGCGGCGGGTGTTCCTGACGCAGGCTGGGGAGCTGCTGGTCGAGCACGCGGACGCGGTGCTGGCCGAGGTGGACCGGGCGGAGGCCCGGTTGGCCGCGCACGCGGCCGGGACCGGTGGGCGGGTGGCGGTCGCGGCGTTCGCGTCGGCGATCACGCAGGTGGTGGCGCCCGCGATCACGGCGCTGCGGGTGAGCGCGCCGGGGGTGACGGTGCTGGTGCGCGACGCCGAGGGGCAGCGGAGTCTGCCGCTGCTGCTGGACGGGGAGATCGACATCGCGATCGCGATGCGGCGGCGGGGCGACGATGCGGAGCGGCGGATCGTCCGGGACCCGCTGTACGCCGAGCCGTTCGACGCGGTGCTCCCGCCCGGGCACCCGCTGCTCGGGCGCGCGGAGGTCGCGCTGGCCGACCTCGCCGACGCGGAGTGGGTGGTGCCGCTGCCGGGCAACCCGTGCCGGGACGTGCTGGTCGTGGCGTGCGAGAGCGCCGGGTTCACCCCGAAGGTCACGCACGTCTCCGACGATTTCGCCGCCGAGGCGGCCCTGGTCGCGGCCGGGGTCGGGGTGGCGCTGATCCCGCGCACGGCGCTGCGCGGCGTCGACCTGGCCCGGGTGGTGCCGGTGGCGGGGGAGCCGCCGATGCGCCGGGTGTTCGCCGCGATCCGGCGCGGGCGCGAGACACATCCGCTGGTCTCGGCCGTGCGGGCGGCCCTGAGCGCGGCCGCGGAAAAAGTCGGCAGCTAGTTTTACTTGGCCGTGTTAATTTTTACTCATGCAGGTAAATCAGCGGACCGTCACCGAAGCCGCGCGGCGCGCGCAGATCATCGACGCCGCCATCGAGGTCATCGCCGACCTCGGCTACGGGCAGGCGTCGTTCGCGCGCATTGTCGAGCGCGCGGGCCTGAGCAGCACGCGGATGATCTCCTACCACTTCCAGGGCAAGGACGAGTTGATGTGGGCCGTCCTCCTCGCCGCCATGGGCGTCGTCGACGAGCGCATGGACGAGCGGCTCGCCGGAATCACCGACCGGGTCGAGATGCTGCGCGGCTACATCGAGTCGCAGGTCGACCTGCTGCGCACGCACCCCGAGCACATGCGGGCCATCACCGAGGTCGCCCGCAACGCCCGCGACGAGAACGGCGCCCCCCAGTACGCGCCGCTGCTGCGCGACCTGCGGGTCGGCAGGCTGGAACGGCAACTGGCCCAGGGCCAGCGCGAAGGCGTCTTCGGCGAGTTCGACATCGCTGTGATGGCCCAGACCATCAGCCAGGCCGTCGACGGCGCCGCCGCCCGCCGGGAGACGGACCCGGACGTCGACCTCGCCGACTACGCCCGCGAGCTGGCCGACCTGTTCACCCGGGCGACGCGACCCACTGATCCGGCGCGAAACCCAAACTGACCCGGTGGCGACGCTTGCACCTCCCGTCACGTGAGGTCCTAGCGTCATCGGCATGAGCGGGAACGAACGTCGGTGGAGCGTCGGCGAGCTGGCCAGGGCGACCGGGCTGACCGTGCGGACGCTGCACCACTACGACGAGATCGGCCTGGTCGAACCCACCGAGCGCACCGCGTCCGGGCACCGCCGCTACACCGACGCCGACGTGCGGCGGCTGTACCGGGTCCGGGCGCTGCGCTCCCTCGGGCTCGGCCTCGACGCCATCGCCGAGTCCCTGGCCGCCCCGGACACCCGGGACGCGCTGCGGCAGGTGCTGGCCAGCCAGCTCGACCACCTCGACCGCGAGGCGCGCCGGATGCGCGACCTGCGCGCACAGGTGCGGTCCCTGCTCGAACGGATGACCTCGACAGAGGGGATCGAGGTCATGAGCCTCTTGGAGACGATGCAGATGATCGAGGACTACTACACGCCCGAGCAGTTGGACTACCTCGCCAAACGGCGCGAGGAACTGGGGGAGGACGCCATCAAGGAGGTGGAGCGGGCCTGGCCGGAGGTGATCGCCGCGATGACCGCCCACCAACAGGCGGACACCCCCGTGGATGACCCGCAGGTGCAGGCGGTGACGCGCCGCTGGATCGAACTGGGCGACGCCTTCACCGGCGGCGACCCGGGAATCCGCGACGCGGTGACGAAGATGTTGACGGACCAGGGCGGCAAACTCGGCCAGCAGGGCGGCTGCATGTCGCCGGAGCTGTTCGAGTACGTCTCCCGGGCCATCGCGGCCGTCAGCGGAGGCCGATCTCCTCAGTGAGATCGGCCAGCATCGCCTCGAACAGCGGGGCGGCGTCGACGACGGGCATCGGAAGCTGGCCGAACACCTCCAGCGCCACCTGCCCGTAGAGCCGCACCCAGAACCGCAGCATCGCGAACGCGGTGCCGACGCCGAGCCGGTTCTCCGGCACGTCCAGGCCGTTGCGGGCCATGTTGGCGAGCAGGTCGAGCCGGAACGCGGCCAGGTCGGCGCGCAGGGCATCGGGGACAGCCGAGTCCGGCTGCGTCGCCCACGGGCCGCTGGCCAGCACGCGCCCTGCGACGGTCAGGAAGATCCGGCCGAACGAGCCGCGGGCGAGATGGTGGTTGCTGGCGTGGCCGGACGGCGAGGCGAAGACCAGGGTGAACTCCTGCGGGTGCGCCAGCGCCCACCGGCGGAAACCCCGGCAGACGGCGAGCACCTGGCCGAGGTGGTCGGATTCGGGCACCTCGGCCAGGCCGTCCGCGAGATGCACGGCCAGGTCGTCGCACACGTCGGCGCGCAAGTGCTCGATCAGGTCTTCCCGGGAGGCGTAATACCGATACAGGGCGGGCGCGGTGATCCCCAGCTCCCTGGCGATCGCCCGCAACGTCACCGCCTGCGGACCGTCGCTCACGAGCAGTGCCCGCGCCTGCCGACGAATATCCCGATCGGTGCCCGTACGGCCACGTTCGCGTCGAGTGGCCTGAGTCATGTGGCGCTCCGTGCTCGTGGTGACCGATCAGTCGACCGTAGCCGTACGCCACGGGAAAGCACCACAAGACCGCGCCACCGACGCCGATCGCTCGGGGGGCTACGCGACCGGCGCCGGTGACACGGAAAACCGGCCGAAGCCGGCACCCGGCGCGGACCTCGCGGCCCACACCGGGGGTTCACCCCGCGCCTGCGGACAGACGCGCGACAACAACACTGACGCACAGTGTCGCACTCTCGATCCACAGAACTACTCATTCGTTCACACATGCGCACGTTCGCAATCGGCAACGGCCGCTGACTAGGGTCGATGCTGTGAGCGAGGCAGTGGTGGTGCTCGGGTCCGCGAACGCGGACCTCGTGGTCGAGGTCGCCCGGCGGCCTCTTGGCGGTGAAACCGTGCTCGGGTCGGACACCCGCGTGCTTCCCGGCGGCAAAGGCGCGAACACAGCCGTGGCGGCCGGACGGCTTGGGGCGGCGGTGTCGTTTCTCGGGGCGGTCGGGCGGGACGGGTACGGGGACCTGCTGCTGGAGTCGCTGCGGGCGGCGGGGGTGTCCGTGGACCGGGTGCGGCGGGTGGAGCGGCCTACCGGTCTCGCCTATATCGCGGTGACTCCGGACGGGGAGAACTCGATCGTGGTGTCACCTGGGGCCAATGCCGCGTTGACGCCATCGGACGTGGATTTGGGGGACGCCGCGGTGTTGGTGGCGTCGCTGGAGGTGCCACTGGGGGTTGTCGAGCACGCGGTGGCGGAGGCCTCGCGGACGGGAGTGCGGGTGGTGCTGAACCTGTCGCCGGTCGCCATCCTGTCACCTGCGACGGTGGCGGCGCTGGACCCCGTGGTCGTCAACGAACACGAGGCGGCGGCTTTGGGGGACGCGCTGCTCGCCGCCCGCAGCACCGTGATCACTCTGGGAGCACGCGGAGCCCTGGTGACCACCCCGAACGGCACGACGGAGGTCCCCGCCCCGCACGTCACCCCCGTCGACACAACCGGCGCAGGCGACGCCTTCACCGGAGCCCTAGCAGCCGCCCTGGCAGCGGGCGACGACCTAGTGACAGCCGCCCAACACGCAGTCCAAGTCGCCGCTTTCTCCGTGACCCGCCCCGGTGCGCAGCCCTCTTACCCCACCTTGGCGGACCTGCCCTCGAAGGCATGACTTCGGCAGTCCGCTTTCCCGGAACACGACCGGGCGGGTTCCCGAAATCGGTACTCTCACGCGCGCGGGAAACACCCGTTCACGAGGGAAACCGCGGCCATGGGGGAGTAGTCGGTGCTCAACCAGACCGATCACGGTCTCCGTGCCGACGGCTGGAGGACCCATGGCTGAAGAGACCGAACCGGCACCCGCCGACATCGAGACGCAGGTCGGCGCCGAGGTGGCCTACCGCAAGTTGCTCAAGATCCCGGGACAGCTATTCCCCGGGATGACGCCACCTGGCGCCACTCCCGCCAGCGGCGGCAGGGGTGACGGCCACTACGCCATCTCCAGCATCGCCGAACTCGACAGCCTGATCGAGCAGTGGAAAGCCCTCCTCAAGAGGATCGACGACAACCGCCGCAAGATTGAGGCGGTGAAGAACCTGATCACACCGCTGGCTGGAGACGAGGCGAGCCAGAAGGAGGCCACGGCCAGCCAGGCGAGCATGGACGCGGCGATCACGCACAATCTGAGCATGCGTGCCTACGTGCAGGGTTACATCGATACGCTCACCGCGGCCCGGCACGAGTACGAGAACACCGAAGGCCACAACACCACCGCCATCAACACCGCCGACGGAGCCTGACACCCGCCATGCGCCACCCCGCCCGCACCCTCACCAGCCTCGCCCTGACCGCCGCCGCGCTTACCGCCTGCACCGAGAGCGGCACCCCAACCCCCACCACTGGCGGTGCCAACAACACTGGCACCACCACCAGCAGCAGCGCGGCGGCTCCGGACAACACCTACGGCGCACCCCGCGTGACCGACCCCATCGACGCCGCCGCGCTCATCGACAAACCCTGCGCACTACTGACCCCCGCCCAAGTCGCCACCCTGGGACTCGCAACCCAAGGCAAGCAAGACGAGGCTCAGGGTTCCCAGTACTGCTCCTGGCCCAGCGCCGACGAGCGCGAGGACTACACCATCGGTTGGCTCAACCCAAACAAGGGCGGTCTGTCCGACCATTACCGGGCTAACCAGACCATCTCCAACTTCGCCGCCTACTTCGAGCCCACCACCGTCAGCGGATACCCCGGCGTTTTCACAGCAGGCCAGGACCGGCGCGGCATCGGGTCCTGCAACCTGGTCGTCGGCATCCGCGACGAACTCACCTTCCGCGTCGGAGCAGCTGGTGGCCCCAAAGGCAAGGCCTGCGACGACAAGATCAAGCAAATCGCCGAACAAGCCATCGCCACCATGAAAAACGGGGGATGACAGCACCCCGACCAGCAGGAACGCCCAGTCAACCCGAGGCGGCCCTCTGTCTTGAAGGCCGCCTCCGGGATCACAGGACGATGTTGACCAACCGGCCGGGGACCACGATGACCTTCTTCGGCGTGCTGTCGCCGACCAGCGCCGCCACCTTTTCCTCTGCCAGGGCCGCTGCCTTGACCTCGTCCTGGCTGGCCGCCGCTGGGACGGTGATCCGGCCGCGGACCTTGCCGTTGACCTGGATCGGGTACTCCACCGAGTCCTCGACCAGGTAGCGCTCGTCGGCCTTCGGGAAGGGGCCGTGGGCCAGGGACTTCGGGCCGCCCAGCTTCGACCACAGTTCCTCGGCGATGTGCGGGCACAGCGGGGCCAGCATCTGGACCATCGCCTCGGCGACCACCCTCGGCGCGCCGCCGGGGAAGTTCTTGGTCACGTGGTTGTTCAGTTCGATCAGCTTCGCGCCCGCGGTGTTGTAGCGCAGGTTCGCGTAGTCCTCGTGGACACCGGCGATGGCCTTGTGCAGCGCGCGCAGAGTCGTCTCGTCCGGGTCGGTGTCGGTGACTCGGGTCTCGCCGGTTTCCTCGTCGACCAGGTTGCGCCACAGGCGCTGGAGGAACCGCTGCGCGCCGACGACGTCCTTGGTGGCCCAGGGGCGGGAGACGTCCATGGGGCCCATCGACATCTCGTACATGCGGAAGGTGTCGGCGCCGTAGGCCGCGCACATCTCGTCGGGGGTGACGACGTTGCGCAGGCTCTTGCCCATCTTCCCGTACTCCTGCCTGACCCGGCGGTCACCGTGGAAGTACTTGCCGTCGCGCTCGACCACCTCGGACGCCTCGACGTAGACGCCGCGTTCGTCGGTGTAGGCGTAGGCCTGGATCATGCCCTGGTTGTACAGCCGCCGGTACGGCTCCTCCGCGGTCACGTCGCCCAGGTCGAACAGCACCTTCTGCCAGAACCGGGCGTACAGCAGGTGCAGCACGGCGTGCTCGACGCCGCCGATGTACAGGTCCACGCCGCCGGTGTCGCCGGGGGACTGGGGGCCCAGCCAGTAGCGCTCGTTCTCCGGCTCGCAGAAGCGCTGGTCGTCGGTGGGGTCGACGTAGCGCATCTGGTACCAGCAGGACCCGGCCCAGTTGGGCATGGTGTTGGTGTCGCGGCGGTACGTCTTGCGGCCCTGGCCCAGGTCCAACTCGACCTCGACCCAGTCGGTCGCGCGGGACAGCGGCGGCGACGGCTCGGTGTCGGCGGCCTCGGGGTCGTAGGTCTTGGGCGAGTAGTCGTCCACGTCGGGCAACTCGACCGGCAGCATGGACTCCGGCAGCGCGACCGGGGTGCCGTCCTCGTCGTAGACGATGGGGAACGGCTCGCCCCAGTAGCGCTGGCGGGAGAACAGCCAGTCGCGCAGCTTGTACTGGATGGTGCCGTTGCCGTGGCCGTTCTCCTCCAGCCAGGCGATCATGGTCTTCTTGGCCTCGTCGACGCCCAGGCCGTCCAGGAAGCCGGAGTTGACCGCGGCGCCGTCGCCGGTGAACGCCTCGCCGTCGAAACCCTCGGGGGGCGCGACCGTGCGGATGATCGGCAGACCGAACGCGGTCGCGAAGTCCCAGTCGCGCTGGTCCTGGCCGGGGACGGCCATGATCGCGCCGGTGCCGTAGCCCATCAGCACGTAGTCGGCGACGAAGACCGGGATGCTCGCGCCGTTGACCGGGTTGGTCGCGTAGGCGCCGGTGAAGACGCCGGTCTTCTCCTTGTTCTCCTGGCGGTCCAGGTCGGACTTCATGGACGCGGCCCGCCGGTACGCGGCGATCGCCGTGCCAGGCGTCTCGGCCCCGGTCGTCCACCGGGGGTCGACGTCGTCGGGCCATTCGGCGGCGGCGATGGTGTCGACCAGCGGGTGCTCCGGGGCCAGCACCATGTACGTGGCGCCGAACAGCGTGTCCGGGCGGGTGGTGAAAACCTCGATAGCGCTGTCGGCGACCGGGAAACTCACCCGCGCGCCGTGCGAACGGCCGATCCAGTTGCGCTGCATCGCCTTGACCTTGTCCGGCCACTCCAGCCGGTCCAGGTCATCGATCAGGCGGTCGGCGTAGGCGGTGATGCGCATCATCCACTGGCGCAGGTTCCGCCGGAACACCGGGAAGTTGCCGCGCTCGCTGCGGCCGTCGGCGGTGACCTCTTCGTTGGACACGACCGTGCCCAGCCCGGGAACCCAGTTCACCGGCGCGTCCGACAGGTACACCAGCCGGTAGTCGTTCAGCACCGCCTGCTGCTCGGCGTGGGTCAGCTCGCACCAGCCGCGCCCGTCCGGGGTGGCGCGCTTGCCCTGGGCGAACTCGGCCTCCAGCTCGGTGATCGGCCGCGCCTTGCCCGCCTTCTCGTCGTACCAGGAGTGGAAGATGCGCAGGAAAATCCACTGGGTCCACCGGTAGTAGTCCGGGTCCATGGTGGCGATGCGGCGGCGCTCGTCGTGGCCTAGGCCCAGCCTGCGGATCTGCCGCAGGTAGGTCTGGATGTTGTCCTCGGTGGTCTTGCGCGGGTGCTGCCCGGTCTGCACGGCGTACTGCTCGGCGGGCAGGCCGAACGCGTCGAAGCCCATGGTGTGCAGAACGTTGCGGCCGTTCATGCGGTGGTAGCGGGCGAACACGTCGGTGCCGATGAAGCCCAGCGGGTGCCCCACGTGCAGCCCCGCCCCGGACGGGTACGGGAACATGTCCTGCACGAACAGCTTGTCCTCGGGCACCGCCCCGGCCAGCGGCCCCACCGGGTTCGGCGCGTGGTAGGTGCCGGTGCTGTCCCAGTGCTCCTGCCAGCGCTGCTCGATCTGCCCGGCCAGCTCAGCGGTGTAGCGGTAGCTCGGCGCCGACTCGGCGGTGGCGTCGCTCATCGGGGGTTCCTTCCACGCATAAGTCCTGCTCCCGGTGGGGAAAAACGAAAACCCCCCAGCCCGAGGGCATGGAGGGTTGCCGCGCTTACCGATCTGCCGGCTAGCGCGGCCGACCAAGGAGCAGGCGGGCCGTGCTCATGCCCAAGAGGATAGCGCACACCATCCACCCCGTTTCCGGCCGTGCTCTCGCCGCCGTGCGGCGTGGAGCCGTCGCCACACCCTGCCAAACCGCCCATTGTCCCTGATCCGACGCCTCGGCTGGCACCGTTTATCCACATAGGACGAACCTGTCCACAGGTTTCCCGCTCCTCTTCCACCAGCGCGAATAGCCGATAGACTGGAGCGGGGCGGTCCCCCGGGAAGGGTGGGTCATGCCGCCCGCGCGCGCGCGTGCGAGGCCGAGATTGGGCCCGGGGCGGCGGCAAGCGTGCTCGGGAGACGCCCTCGGCAGCGGGTTTGGCTCCGGGCGCGCTCGGGATGCGGGCGCGGTGAAGTTCCCGTCTGAAGGTGTGGCGCGGGGCGACGGGATCGCGGGGAGCTTGCGGGGCGGGGCGACTAGAGGCGCACGGCCAGGGCGATGAGTTGGGTCACCTGGCTCGCGGCGAAGTTGTCGTCGCTGATCAACAGGAGGGTGCGGGGGTGGCCGGGGCGGGAGGGGGCCCAGGTCATGCCCTCGATGTTGTCGACGGTGGACAGGCCGAGGCCCGCGAGGTCGGCGATCAAACGTTTGCGGACCGGCTTGACCGACGATGTGAGGTCGCGGTCGGCGATGTCGGTCGCGCCCGCGGTGTCGATCTCGAAGAGGCGCACCTTGTTGCCGACGCCGGTCGCGAAGGAGCGCTCGACCACCAGGTACTTGGTGCCGCGCACGGCCAGGATCGCGGTGACGCCGGTCGAGGCGAACGCTCCCGGGGGCACGGCGGCGGCGAACAGCGGTTCCTGCGGGTAGGCGTACTGCGCGACCAGGGTTCCGGTGCGGGTCTGGACGGTGATCCGGGACAGCGCGCCGTGCTCGGTGGTGGGCTCGGGGCCGTCCTGGAGCAGGGGGCCTTCGACGGCGGTGACGACCAGGGCGCCACCGGCGGCGTAAGTCAGGCCCTCCAGGGCGAGGTTCTGGCCCGGTCCCCGGTCCGCGGTCATCCGCAGGTTCTCCGGCAGCGGCGCCTCCCCGGCGAACGTGCCGTCGCGGTGGGCGGTGCGGACGGACGGGTCGAGCAGCACCGGCGGGCGGCGTTCGCCCTCCTGGCTCCAGGTGTAGCCGCCGGACCACGGGTCGACGCGGATGTCTTCGGGGTCCACCGCGCCGCGCGGGTAGGTTCCGCCGTCCGGGGCGCGCAGCGGGTGGGTGCCGGTGAACTCGACGGGGCCGAGGCCGTCGCGGGTGACGGGGATGCGCGCGGTGTAGAACCGGGCGGGCTGACGGTCGGAGCGGTCGTCGCTGATCAGGACGTAGTCGCCGGTCCTGGGGTCGCGGTCGATGCCGGACAGGCCGCCGACGGTCGTGCCGTCGAAGGTCAACCCGTGCGGCACGATCTGCTCGCCGATCAGCCGGACCTTCGGCGCGGCGGTGGCGGGGGTTACCAGCAGACCGGTAGTGACGGCGGCGGCACACACGGCGGCTAAGACTCGTCCGGACATGACCATGAGCACACCGTAAGAGGGTGTCCACCGCATGACAGTTGGGCGACCTCTTACCATCGACTCGTGAACCTCGTGCCGCTCGCGCCCCTGGTGGCGGGCCTTCCGCTGCTCGTCATCGGTTTCCTCGGCCTGACCGAGCGGCTGCCGCGCAACCGGTTCGGCGGTGTCCGCACCGCGGCGACGCTGCGCAGCGACGAGGCGTTCCGGGTGGGCAACAAAGTCGCCGGGCTGCCGACCGCGGTCGCGGGCCTGGTCGGGGTGCTCGGCGCGGTCGCCGGTTTCCTGGTGACCGGCACCGCGGGCGCGCTCACCGTGTCGGTGGTCGCCCTGCTGGGCCTGCTCGGCATCACCCTGGCCGCGGGCGTCCTGGGCGACCGGGCCGCGCGGGCCGTCCCGGAGCCCGCCCCCGAACTGCCCGCGGGCTGCGCGGGCTGCCAGTGCGGCTCGGGCGGCTGCGGAGCGCTCACCAAGACCGCTTAGTTCTGCTTGACGTCGCCCGGGTGGGTGGCCAGCAGGGCCAGCGGCATCCCCTGCCGCCGCAGGACGCGGCCCCAGAGGTCTTCCTCGGCCGGGGCGAGCACGTCGCTGGGGAGGGCGGGGACCACGATCCAGTCGCCGCGGTCGATTTCGCCCGCTAGTTGGCCGGTGTCCCAGCCCGCGTATCCGGCGAAGACCCGCATCCCGCGGAACTTGGGGGCCAGGGCGTCCGGGTCGGCGTCGAGGTCGACCAGGGCGACCGGGCCGCGGACGGCGACGAGGCCGCGCACGCCGTCCACGTCGACGCCGGTGCGCATGGCGGCCAGGCACAGCGCTGTCTTCTGCTCCACCGGGCCGCCGACGAAGACCGAGCCGGGTTGGGTGACGTGCGGGCCCCAGTTCGGTAAGACGTCGTCGACCGGGACGTCGCTGGGGCGGTTGAGCACGACCCCGAGCGTGCCTTCGCCGCGGTGGTCGATCACGTAGACCACCGTGCGGCGGAAGTTGTTGTCGAGCAGGCTGGGCGCCGCTACCAGCAGCGTCCCGGGCTCGACGGCTACGTCGGACGGCACACCGCACATGATCCCATCCGGACCGTCCGCGCTGGGATCCAACCGGGTGAGTCGGGGCGCCGGGTGGGGAACAACGGGCATCCCTCGCTCGTTGGACCGGGCGGTTGGCGCCACTGTGTCCCCCGGGCTCAACTAGAACCGCCTTCGTGGAATACCGCTCGGCTGGAGCCACGTCGCGCAACCCGCCGTGAGGCGACCGGGCGTCCGCCAGGATGGGCGGCCCCTTCGGGGGCCGCTCATTCCTTTTGCCGCGCGGCCGTAGGCTGACAAGTCGTGAGCACGGCCGGCACGGCTAGCAGGAACAGCGGACACGAAGCGCACCACGCGCGGATCGGCGCTCGGGCGCTGCTGGCGATCCCCGGTTTCCGCCGACTCCTGTTCAGCCGGTTCGCCGCGCAGTGGGGCGACGGCCTCTTCCAGGCAGGTCTCGCGGGCGCGGTGCTGTTCAACCCCGAGCGGGAGGCCGACCCGCTGGCCATCGCCGCCGGGTTCACCGCGCTGCTGCTGCCGTACTCGATCGTCGGGCCGTTCGCCGGGGCGCTGTTGGACCGGTGGGACCGGCGGCGGGTGCTGGTGGCGGCGAATCTGCTGCGCGGGCTGCTGGTCGCTGTCGCCGCGGTCGCCGTGGTGCTGGGCGCGTCGGGGCCGACGCTGTTCACCCTGGCGCTGGTGGTGATCGGGATCAGCCGGTTCGTCGGGTCGGGGCTCTCGGCCGCGCTGCCGCACGTGGTGCCCACCCGCAACCTGGTCGAGGCGAACGCGCTGGCCACGACGCTGGGCGCGGTCGTCGCGGTGTCCGGGGCCGGGTGCGCGATGGGGCTGCGCTCGGTGTTCGGCGACGACGACCTCGGCTCCGGGCTGACCACCTCGTTCGCCGTGCTGGGGTCTGTGGGCGCGGCCTGGCTGGCGGTGCGGTTCGCCCGGGGGGCGCTGGGCCCGGACGAGGTGGACGAGCCGAGCCAGACCATGGTCGCCATCGCCCACGGCCTGGTCGACGGCGGCCGGGCGGCGGTGCGCACGCCGACGGTGCTGGCCGGGTTCGTGGCGCTGCTGGCGCACCGGGCCGCGTTCGGGGTGGCGCTGCTGCTCGCGGTGCTGCTGATGCGCTTCCGGTTCGACGCTGGCCTGGCCGGGCTGGGCGAGGTCGCCGGGATGTTCGGGATCGGGACGCTGGTCGCCGGGGTGGCGACGGCGCGGATCGTGGCCCGCTTCGGCAGGCGGCGCACGGTCGGCGCCGCGCTGGCGCTGGGCGGGGTCGCGATCGTGGGCGGCGGGCTGCCGCTGACCATGCCGACGATCCTGGCCGCGGCGCTGCTGATCTCGTTCGCCGGGCAGGTCGTGAAGCTGTGCGTGGACGCGGCCGTGCAGCGCGACATCGGCGACGAGGTCCGCGGCCGGGTGTTCGCCCTCTACGACACGCTGTTCAACGTGACCCAGGTGGTGTCGGTCGCGCTGGCCGCGCTGGTCGTCGCGCCGGACGGGGCCTCACGCGGGCTGGTCGTCGCCGCCGGGCTCAGCTACGTCGTCGGCCTCGGCGGGTTCGCCCTGGTCACCCGGCGGAACCGCTAGGTCCTGTCTCGGAGTGCCGGTGCGTGTCAGTCGTGATCGGGGTGGTTCCTGGCGGTGCGGCCGCTGCGCCGCTCGTACCGGTGTCGTACTTGGGTGTCGCGGCCGTGCCGTCAGGGGCCGCATCCGGCGCGGCTGGCGCGTGCTGGCCCTCCGAGACAGGACCTAGCCCCTGCTCGCGCGCCCACTCGCGCAGCGCGGCGACGGCCTCGTCGTGCTCCAGCGGGCCGCGGTCGAGCCGCAGCTCCTTGAGGAACGCCCACGCCTTGCCGACCAGCGGGCCCGGCGGCAGGCCGAGCAGCCGCATGATCTCGTTGCCGTCGAGGTCGGGCCGGACCTTGGCCAGGTCCTCCTCGGCTGCGATGCGGGCGATGCGCTCTTCGAGGCCGTCGTAGGTGCGCTGCAGCGCGTTGGCCTTGCGCCGGTTGCGGGTGGTGCAGTCGGCGCGGACCAGCTTGTGCAGCCGGGGCAGCAGGTCGCCTGCGTCCGTCACGTAGCGGCGGACGGCGGAGTCGGTCCACTCGCCCTTGCCGTAGCCGTGGAAGCGCAGGTGCAGGAACACCAGCTTGGCGACGTCCTCGGTGATCTCCTTCGAGTACCGCAGCGCCCGCAAGCGCTTGCGGGTCATTTTGGCGCCCACGACCTCGTGGTGGTGGAAGCTCACCCCGCCGCCGGGGATGTGCCTGCGGGTGTCCGGCTTGCCGATGTCGTGCAGCAGCGCGGCCAGCCGCAGCACCAGGTCCGGCTCCGGGCCGTCCTCCAAGGCGATCGCCTGGTCGAGCACGACCAGCGAGTGCTCGTAGACGTCCTTGTGCTGGTGGTGCTCGTCGATCTCCAGGCGCATCGCGGGCAGCTCGGGCAGCACGTGCGCGGCCAGGCCGCTGTCGACCAGCAGCTCGATGCCGCGGCGCGCGTGCGCCCCGCAGACCAGCTTGCTCAGCTCGGCCTGCACCCGCTCCGGGGTGATCCGGGTGATCTCGGCGCTCATCTCGGCCAGCGCGTCGAGCACGCGCGGCGCGGCGGTGAAGCCGAGCTGGCTGACGAACCGGGCGGCGCGCAGCATCCGCAGCGGGTCGTCGGCGAAGGACTCCTGGGGGGTGGCCGGGGTGTCGAGCCGCTTCTCGGCCAGCGCGCCCAAGCCGTCGTGCGGGTCGATGAAGACCTTTGTCGACAAGTCGATGGCCATCGCGTTGACCGTGAAGTCGCGGCGGACCAGGTCTTCCTCGATGGAGTCGCCGAAGCGCACCTCGGGGTTGCGGCTGACCCGGTCGTAGGCGTCGGACCGGAACGTGGTGATCTCGCAGGTGTTGCCCTGCTTGGTCGCGCCGACCGTGCCGAAGGCGATCCCGGTGTCCCAGACGCCTTCCGCCCAGCCGGTCACGATCCTCATGACCTGCTCGGGGCGGGCGTCGGTGGTGAAGTCGAGGTCGTTGCCGAGCCTGCCCAGCATGGCGTCGCGGACGCTGCCGCCGACTAGGTAGAGCCGGTGACCGGCACGGGCGAACCGGCCTGCCAGGTCATCCGCGACGGGGGACATCCGCAGCAGTTCCACCACCGCGTTCTGGGCTGCCGACGTTCGAGACACGATGGACGAGCGTATCTGGCCGCTTTCGGGGTAGGTCGGACGCCCGCCCCTAGTGGGCCGATCGCACTACCATCGCGGACATGCCGTCGTCGTCCGGAAGGTCAGGAGGCGCCCGCACCGGGCGCCGCTTCCGGCGACGGGGCCGCAAGCTCACCACGGTGGACGAGACCTCGGCGGGTGGTGTCGTGGTGGACCCGGAGAACGACGTCGTCGCCCTGATCGGCAGGCTCGACCGGCGCGGACGGCTGCTGTGGTCGCTGCCCAAGGGGCACATCGAGCCGGGGGAGACCCCGGAGCAGACGGCCGTGCGCGAGGTCGCCGAGGAGACCGGCATCGACGGCGAGGTGATCCGGCCGCTGGGCACCATCGACTACTGGTTCATCGCCGAGGGCGCCCGGCGCATCCACAAGACCGTCCACCACTTCCTGCTGCGCGCTCACTCGTTCGAGTTGTCCGACGAAGACCTTGAGGTGACCGAGGTGGCCTGGGTCGCGCTGGACGAGTTGGACGACCGGCTGGCCTATGCCGACGAGCGCCGTCTGGTCCGCAAGGCGCGCCAACTACTCTCCGAGCATCCGCTCTCACCCGATCCGGTCGAGCGGGACCTACCCGAAGTCGGACGGGCCTGACCCGATGGCTGGAGAGAAGCCGTGATCACTCGACTGCGCCGCGCCGGATTCGCGGGATTGGCCGCGGTGTTCGTCATCCTGGGTATGCCCGTCACCGGACATGCCGCTGAAGCGGGCCGCTTGCGGGTCGACATCGACG
Source organism: Actinokineospora iranica (assembly GCF_900101685.1). GTDB lineage: Bacteria > Actinomycetota > Actinomycetes > Mycobacteriales > Pseudonocardiaceae > Actinokineospora > Actinokineospora iranica. The sequence goes on along the minus strand of NZ_FMZZ01000004.1, from coordinate 347,728 downwards.
ACCTGTCCCCGCGGGTGGTCGAGGCGGCTACCCAGACGGTCACCGTCACCGGGAAGATCACCAACACCGGCGACCGCAGAGTCGAGCGGATCGACGTGCGGCTCCAGCGCGGCGACGTCATCGGCGCCGAGACCGACCTGCGCAAGGCCCTGGGCGACCCGCAGGGGACCGACGCGGTGAACCGGCCCGAGGTCAGCTCCGCGTTCCAGCCGGTCGCGCCGGTCCTGGAGCCGAACCAGAGCACCGGGTTCAGCATCACCGTCCCGGTGAACGCAGACAAGGGCGCGCTGCGGCTGGACAAGCCGGGCATCTACCCGCTGGTCGTCAACTTCAACGGTGTGCCCGACTTCGGCCGCACCGAGCGGGTCGGCGCGCTGAGCACGCTGCTGCCGGTGCTGTCGGCTCCCGGTGGCGGCGTGATCGCCCCGCCCGCGGAGCCGACCCGGCTGAGCGTGCTGTGGCCGCTGATCGACGAGCGGCCGCGCCGGGTGCAGACCCCGATCGACGGCAGCCCCACCGTCTTCGCCGACGACGGGCTCGCCGCGTCGCTGTCCAACGGCCGGTTGTTCGGCCTGGTCGACGCCGTGCGGACGGCGGCGGCGGCGAACGTGACGATGCTGCGGTCACTGTGCTTCGTCGTCGACCCCGACCTGCTCGACAGCGTGCGGGCCATGACCGAGGGCTACCTGGTGCGCGGGGCGGACGGCACGGTCAGCGAGGGCAGGGGCGGGCGCACCGCGCAGCTGTGGCTCGACCGGGTGCAGGAGCTGACCCGCGGCCAGTGCGTGATCGCGCTGCCCTACGCCGACGCCGACCTGGCCGCGCTGTCCCGCGCCGGGCTCACCGACCTGCAGAACCTGGCGCTGGCCTCGGCCGAGACCGTCGAGAAGACGCTGGGCGCCAAGCCGCTCGCGGGCGCGGTCTGGCCAGACGGCGGCACGCTCGACGGGCGCACCCTCGCCGATCTGGCCGCCGCCCGCCCCACGACCGTCATCGCCGACGCCACCCGGATTCGGGGGGTGCAGGGCAACGCGCCCTACAAGCTGGGCGAGAACCTGCGCGTCCTGCCGTACGACCAGTTGGTCGCGTCCTCGCTGGCGCCCCGGGTCGCGGTGGACGACGCGGGGGTGAAGACGTCGTCGCTGCAGAACGGGCTCGCCACCCTGGTCTTCCGCAGCGGCTTCCAGTCCGTTCCCGGCCAGTCGGTGCTGGTCGCCCCGCCGCGCCGGTGGCACGCCTCGGCGCACGATCTGGCCGTGTTCCTGCAGACCGTCCAGTCGCTGGAGACCTCCGGCTTCATCCGGCCGCTGGGGTTGCCGGGGCTGGCCGACGGCTCGGAGCAGGGCACCGCGACCGGCCTGGACTACGGCGCGCAGGACAGCGCGGCCGAGATCCCGGCCCCGGTCACCGGCGAGGTGGCCCGCGTCGACGCCGTGCAGCGGGAGCTGGTCGACAGCGTGCTGTTCGAGGACCCCGCCAGCAAGGTCACCCCGACAACGCTGATCGAGCCGTACCGCTACGGCCTGATCCGGGCAGCGTCGACGGCATGGCGCGGGCAGCCGGAGAAGGCCGAGCACACCGCGCTGCAGGTGTCCGGGCAGCTCACCGACCTGCTGACACAGGTCTCGGTCAACGACCCCGGCCGTCCGCTGTCGCTGGCGTCGAAGGACAGCCCGCTGCCGGTCTTCATCACCAACACGCTGCCGGTGACGGTTCGCGCGAAGATCAACGTGGGCAACACCCCCGGGCTGCGGCCGGAGGAGATCGCCCTGGTCCGCATCCCGGCGAAGTCCGCGCTCCCGCGCTACCTGCCCACCGAGGTCACCCGCTCCGGCCGGTTCACCGTCAACGTCTGGCTCAGCACCGACAACGGCACGCCGCTCGGCAAGACCTCCCGGGTGGAACTCAACTCCACCTCTTACGGCACCATCACCATCGCGGTCACCGGCACCGCGGCGGGCGCGTTGGTGCTGTTGGTGGGTTTGCGACTGTTCCGCAGGATCCGCGCGGCCCGGCGCAAGAGCGCCGCCGCGGCGGGCGACCTCTGACGCGCGCGAAGAGCGCTTCGAACGAACAGTGACGTGAGCACACTGAGATGAACACACCAAGGACGGCCACCGTGGAACAGGGCGCACCCAAGCGAGAGGTGCCCTCGCTGGCCCGCGCGAGCGGATCGATGGCCGTCGCCACCCTGGTCAGCCGGATCTCCGGGTTCGGCTGGAAGGTGATGCTGGCCTGGCTGGTCGGCATCAACGTGGTCAGCGACTCGTTCACCCTGGCCAACACGCTCCCGAACATCATCTTCGAGCTGCTGCTCGGCGGGGTGCTCGCCAGCATCGTGGTCCCGCTGCTGGTCCGCTCGCAGAGCGACCCGGATGGCGGCGCGGAGTACACGAACCGCCTGCTCACCGTCGGCATGACCGGGCTGGCCGTCGGCACGGTCATCGCGGTCGCCGCGGCCCCGCTGTTCACCAGCCTCTACGTGGACGACTCGACCGGCCAGGCCAACCCGGAGCTGGTCACCGCGTTCGCCTACCTGCTGTTGCCGGAAATCCTCTTCTACGGCCTGTTCGCGCTGCTCTCGGCGATCCTGCAGGCCCGGCACGTGTTCGGGCCGACAGCGTGGGCTCCGGTGGTGAACAACCTGGTGATCATGGCGACCCTGGTGGTCTACGCCCTGGTTCCCGGCGACATCTCGCTGGACCCGGTGCGGATGGGCGACACGAAGCTGCTGGTGCTCGGCATCGGGACCACCCTCGGCATCGTGGTGCAGTCGGCGATGCTGGTGCCCGCGCTGCGCGGCATCGACTTCAGGTTCCGCTGGACCTGGGGCATCGACGCGCGGCTGCGCGAGTTCGGCGGCCTGGCGCTGTGGATTCTCGGCTACGTCCTGATCAGCCAGATCGGCATGGTCGTCACCCAGCGGGTGCTCACCGCCGCGGCCAACGGCGGCGTGTCCATCTACAGCAACGCGTGGCTGCTGTTCCAGCTCCCGTACGGGGTGATCGGCGTCTCGCTGCTGACCGCGATCATGCCGAGGATGAGCAAGGCCGCGGCCGACGGCGACAACAAGGGCCTCATCGACAACCTGTCGACCGGCAGCAGGCTCACCGCGGTGATGCTGGTGCCGATCAGCGCGGTGCTGACCATCGCGGGCCCGGCGATCGGCCTGGCGCTGTTCAACGCTGGCGAGACCGGCCCGGCCGAGGCGCAGCGGCTGGGCACCGCGCTGGCGTTCTCCGCGTTCGGCCTGCTGCCCTACGCGCTGGTGATGCTCCAGCTCCGGGTGTTCTACGCGATGAAGGACTCCCGCACCCCGACGCTGATCATGGTCGTGATGACCGTCGTGAAGATCCCGCTGATGTACATGTGCGGCGCGGTGGTGCGACCCGATCAGGTGGTTGTCGGCGTGATGTTGGTCAACTCGCTGACCTTCGTCGTCGGCGCGGTCCTCGGCCAGATGTGGCTGTGGGTCCGGCTGGGCAACCTGCGCAGCAAGAAGATCGTCAAGGTGATCGCCATGAGCGTCGTCGCCGGTGCCGCGGGAGTGCTCGCGGCCTGGCTGGTCACCCGCCTTGTGCTGCCGGAAGGGGCGCATTCGCGGGGCACCGGCTGGGTCGCGCTGACCGTGCAGACCGTCGTCGCCGGGGTGGTCTCCTTCGGTGTCCTGGCCGCGCTGCGGGTGCCCGAGCTCAAGCCCGCGACGAGCCGGATCACCCGTCTGGTGCGCCGAGGCTGAGTTCGTTCATCAGCGATCCACGCCGGTTCTCACGTACTCTCGTTCCGAAGCGTCAGGCGGGAGAGAGACCGGGTGACCACACGGCGGACCGAGTACCCCATGGGCGAGGAAGCGGCTGGCATCCGGGCCAGGAACGGTTTCCTCGTCCCTGGTGGCGTGGTCGGCGACGGCCGCTACCGGCTGCTGGCCCAGGCTGGTGTCGTCGGCAGCCGGGGCAACGCGCGGCTGTGGCGGGCCCAGGACGGCCAGCTGCGCCGTGAGGTCGCCCTCACCCTGCTGACCGGCTCGCCGGGCAACGCGCGCGACGTCGAGGGCGTGCGCCGCACCCTGGAGCGCGCCACGCACGCCGCGCAGATCGTGCACCCCGGCAACAGCCGCGTCCTCGACGTGCTCAGCCTCGGCAGCGGCATCGCCCCGGAAGAGGGCCTGCTCGGCATGGTCGTGGCCGACTGGGCATCGGGCAGCGACATCGTCGACGTGATCGCCGAGCACCCGCTGCCGCCCGCGACCGCGGCCCGGCTGCTGCTGCCGCTGGCCTCCGCGGTGGAGTCGGCGCACCAGATCGGCCTGGTCCTCGGTGTCGACCACCCGTGGCGGGCCCGGATCACCACCGACGGCAGGCTCCAGATGGCCTTCCCCGGGCCGCAGCCGGACGCGACGCTGCAAGACGACGTGCGCGGGCTCGGCGCGATCCTGTACCTGCTGCTCACCGGGCGCTGGCCGCTGGCCCCGGTCGAGGGCGTCCCGGCGGCGCCGATCGGCCCGGACGGCGTGGTCGTCGCGCCGCGCGCGCTGTTCCCCTACATCCCGCACGAGCTGTCCGCCGCGGCGGTCCACAGCCTGTCCGAGCACCCGACCGGCGGCATCCGCACCAGCTCCGCCCTGGTCCAGGCCCTGGAACGGGTCGACGTGGACGAGGACGTGACCCAGCGCATCGACGCCGTCCTCGACTCCGACGATGAAGACGACGGCCTGGTGTGGACGACGCGGCGGCCCAGCAACGACGCGGCGAAGCGGCGCAAGCTCGCCATCGGCGTCACCACCCTGGCCGTGGCCACCGTCGCCGTGCTGGCCTGGGTGGGGATGCAGCTGATCAGCTTCTTCGGCGACCCGCCGCCCGGGGTCGGCCCGACCGCGGTGGCGACCGCGCCGGGCAACGCGGGGAACACCAACCAGAACACCCCGCCGCCGCAGCCCGGCGTCCCGATCAAGCCGGCGGGCGTGCAGGTCTACAACGTCAAGGGCACCCCGGACAACCCGCGCCGGGCCAGCCGCGCGTTCGACGACAACCCGCAGACGACGTGGAAGACCGACAAGTACGAGCGGCCGTTCCCGGCGCTCAAGCCGGGCGTGGGGATCATGGCCTCGTTCGCCGAGCCGGTCGTGTTCCTCGACGTGGTGATCGACTCGCCGTCGGAGGGCACCGTGGTCGAGATCCGCACGGCGCCGTCGGAGAAGCCCGACCTGGACGAGACCAAGGTCATCGGCAGGGCCACGATCGAGGCGGGCCAGACCCGGCTCCAGCTCGACCACGCCGAGCCAAGCCAGCACATGCTGATCTGGGTGACGACTCTCGGCGAGGGCAACGTCTCCGAGATCGGCGAGATCGGCTTCGTCCGCGCGCGGTAGCCATGCGGCTTGGATTTCCCCTGGTCCGAGGGGGGTACGGCGGCCAGGAGAGGACCGCTACCCTGTCCGGGTGACCGCCGCTGCCAGTTCGGATGCCGCCCTCATCGCGGCGCACGCCGCGGGAGACCCGCGCGCCTTCGCCGAGCTCGTGCGCAGGCATCGGGACCGGATGTGGGCGGTGGCGCTGCGCACTCTCCGTGATCCCGAAGAGGCCTCGGACGCGCTGCAAGAGGCCTTCATCTCGGCGTTCCGCGCGGCGGGCTCGTTCCGCGCCGAGTCGCAGGTGACGACCTGGCTGCACCGGATCGTGGTGAACGCCTGCCTCGACCGGGTGCGCCGTCGGCAGGCCCGGCCGACCGTGCCGCTGCCTGAGGCAGGCCCAGGGGAGCCGGTCACGCCGCGTGACGCGATGTCCGATCGGGAGACCCGGTTGGTGGTGCAGACCGCGCTGAACGAACTGTCCGAAGAGCAGCGCGCCCCGATCGTGCTGGTCGACGTCGAGGGCTATTCGGTGGCCGAGACCGCCAAGCTGCTCGGCATCGCGGAAGGCACGGTGAAGAGCCGGTGCGCGCGGGGGCGGGCCAAGCTCGCGAAAGTTCTCGGACATCTGCGGAACCCCGATGCAGATGCGAACGTCCCAGGTGCCGCGGTTGCAGATGGAAACGCGGCACTGAGAAGCGCGCCACTGGGGCGTCACCGGGAGGGACGATGACAGACGAGGTTCGCGGCGGTGGGCCGGGCAGGCCCCCGTGGTCTGTCGACCTGCTCGCCGACTTGCACGCGGGCGTCCTCGACCCGGAGCAGAGCGCGCGGCTGTGGCCCCAGGTCAACGCCGACCCCGACGCCAAGGCGGTCATCGACGCGCTGGAGTCGGTGCGCGTCGGCCTCGGCGAACTCCGGGATGCCCCCGCGCCGCCGATGCCTGCGCGGTTCGCCGCGAGCCTGGACGCGGCGCTGGAGGCCGAGGCCAGACGGGCGTTCGGCGGCGGTGTCGCCGTCCAGCAGCTCCCTGGCCCACCCGCGCAACCCGCCCCGCAAGCGTTTGCCGCACCGGTTGTCGACCTGGCCGAGGCCCGTCGCAAGCGCGGCAAGCGCGCCGCGTGGGGCGTCGGCCTGCTGACCGCGGCGGCCGCGGCCGTCGCGGTGACCGTGGCGGTCGTCCCGGGCCCCAAGCAGACCACCGGCGGCGTGGCCGCCCCGGCTCCCTCCGCGTCCGCGCCTGCCTCAGCGCCGGGCTCCGCCGCCGACCAGGGGCCGCTGGCGGTCACCCGCGACGGCGTCAGCGCCGCGGCCAAAGCGATCGGCGAGAGCAAGGACTACGGCCAGCTTGGCGACGAGGCCGGGCTGGACAGGTGCCTCACGGCCAACGGGTTCGACGCGGCGAAAGCCCAGACGGTCGGCGTGCGGCCGGTCACCCTCGACGGCAAGCCCGGCGTGATGGCCCTGCTGTTCACCGGGGTCGCGGGCCAACTGCGCGTCCTGGTCGTCGCACCGGACTGCACGCAGCTGTTCAACGACACCATCGGCCGCTGACACTCACTCGGCGCAACGCGGGGCCCGCCGTTCGGCGGGTCCCGCTCTCGGTTTTCCGCCGGGTGCGGGCCATCACTGCGAACCGCAGGAACAATCGCCGCCTACGATCGCGTTGACACTCACGTGACCGGGCCCGCGAGCGCTCGGCGAAGGTCGATGGAGGGGCAATGCCTGCGGAAGCGGACCAGATCCGAAACGTGATCATCATCGGTTCGGGACCGGCGGGGTACACCGCCGCCGTCTACGCCGCGCGCGCCCAACTCGACCCGCTGGTGTTCGAGGGCTCCCAGTTCGGCGGCGCGCTGATGACCACGACCGAGGTCGAGAACTTCCCCGGCTTCCGCGACGGCATCATGGGCCCGGACCTGATGGAGCAGATGCGCGCCCAGGCCGAGCGGTTCGGCGCCGAGCTTCGCCCGGAGGACGTCGAGTCCGTCGAGCTGACCGGCCCGGTGAAGTACGTGCACGCCAACGGCGTCCGCTACGCGGCCAAGGCCGTGATCCTCGCGATGGGCGCCGCGGCCCGCTACCTCAACGTGCCCGGCGAGCAGGAGCTGCTCGGCCGCGGCGTGTCGGCCTGCGCGACCTGCGACGGCTTCTTCTTCCGCGACCAGGACATCGCCGTCCTCGGCGGCGGCGACTCGGCGATGGAGGAAGCCACCTTCCTCACCCGCTTCGCCCGGTCCGTCACGATCATCCACCGGCGTGAGGAGTTCCGGGCGTCGAAGATCATGCTGGAGCGGGCGCGGGCCAACGAGAAGATCCGCTGGCAGCTCAACTCCGAGGTCCTCGAAGTCCTGGGCGACAGCACGGTCAAGGGCTTGAAGCTGCGGGACACGGTCACCGGCGACACCTCGGAACTCGACGTCACCGGCTTCTTCGTCGCCATCGGCCACGACCCGCGCAGCGCGCTGGTCACCGGCCAGGTCGACGTGGACGACGAGGGTTACGTCATCACCCAGGGCCAGAGCACCTACACCAACGTCGACGGCGTGTTCGCCGCCGGTGACCTGGTCGACCACACCTACCGGCAGGCCATCACCGCGGCGGGCTCCGGCTGCGCTGCGGCGATCGACGCCGAGCGCTGGCTCGCCGAGCACGGAGAGTCGGCCGAAGCCGAGATCGCCCCCGAACTCGTCGGCGGCGGCTACGGCGTCGACGGCTACAGCACAGTCAACTGACCCTCGCCAACACAGACGCCACAGGAGAGAAGATGGCAGGCAACACCGTCACCGTCACCGAGAGCTCGTTCGCGGACGACGTTCTGACCAGCGACAAGCCCGTGATCGTGGACTTCTGGGCGACCTGGTGCGGGCCGTGCCGGATGGTCGCCCCGGTCCTGGAGGAGATCGCCGCGGCGCACTCCGACAAGATCACCGTCGCGAAGGTCGACATCGACAAGAACCCGGGCGTCGCCCGCGACTACCAGATCCTGTCCGTCCCGACGATGATGGTCTTCCAGGGCGGCAAGCCGGTGAAGACCATCGTCGGAGCCAAGCCGAAGGCGACCCTGCTCAAGGATCTTGAGGACTACCTGGCCTGAGCGGGCAACCCGTATCCGGGGTCTTCGCGTCTCGTTGTCGACGCGGAGGCCCCGGTTTGCGTATGCGTGACGCACCAGCCACCCTGCGATTGTTGGGAAGTCCGACAGGGCACAATGATGAGCTGTCAGGGTCCGCATCGGTGGAAACCGGTGCACGAGTCGAGAGCGAGGGTGCATGCGGGTACTCCGCCGCGGCGATGGAGGGCCTGCCGTAGCCGAGGTTCGGTCCACGCTCGCCGCGCTGGGCCTACTGCCTCCGGCACAGGGCGTCCTTGAGTCCGGTCAATTCGACCAGGGCATGGAGAACGCCGTGCGCACGTTCCAGCAGCAGCGCGGGCTGATCACCGACGGCCTCATCGGCCCGGCGACCTACCGGGCGCTGCGGGACGCCACCCACCAGCTCGGCGGCAGGCCGCTGGCGTACATGGTGTCCGCGCCGATCACCGGTGACGACGTCGTCACCCTCCAGGAGCGCCTGCTCGAACTCGGCTACGACGCGGGCCGCCCCAACGGGGTGTTCGGCGCGCAGACCGAGGCCGCGCTGCGCAACTTCCAGCGCGACTACGGGCTGACCATTGACGGCATCTGCGGCCCGGAGACCGTCCGCGCCCTGCGCCAGCTCTCCCCGCGCGCCCGCGGCGGCCGACCGGTGCTGTTGCGCGAGCAGGAGCGGGTGCGCCGCTCCGGACCCCGGCTGCGCGGCAAGCGCATCGTCATCGACCCCGGCCACGGCGGCGCCGACCTCGGTGTCTCGGTGCGCGGGGTCAACGAGTCCGACCTGATGTGGGACCTGGCGCGCAGGCTGGAAGGCCGGATGGTCGCCACCGGCATGGAGGCGCTGCTCTCCCGCGGCCCCGACCAGTGCCCGGAGGAAGCCGACCGCGCCCAGTTCGCCAACGAAGCAGGCGCCGACCTGGTGCTTTCCCTGCACTGCGACGCCAACCGCTCCCCATACGCCCAGGGCGTGGCGAGCTTCCACTTCGGCACCGGCAACGGCGCCTGGTCCACCCTCGGCGAGGCGATGGCCGGGCTGATCCAGCGCGAGCTCGCCATGCGCACCGGCCTGCGGGACTGCGGCGCGCACCCCAAGACCTGGGAGATGCTGCGGCTCACCCGCTGCACCGCGGTCCGCATCGAGATCGGCTACCTGACCAACGACGACGACCGCCGACGGCTGTCCGACCCGGCGTTCCGCGACATCGTCGCCGAGGGCATCGTCGTCGCCGTGAAGCGGCTCTACCTGCTCGGCGAGAACGACCAGCCGACCGGCAGCTTCACCTTCGCCGACGTGCTCGCCCACGAACTCGCCAAAGCGGAATAACGCCAAGCAGGCGGGCCCGGGTCAGCGCTGCAGAACCGGGCTCGCCGTGCTGACCGAGACCGTGCCGAGCAGCCGTTCCAGGGCGGCCTCGACGTCTTCCTTCCAGGTGATCCCGGTGCGCAACTCCAGCCGCAGCCGGGGCCAGCGCGGGTGCGGGCGGACCGTCTTGAAGCCCACGCTGGTCAGGAAGTCGGCGGGCACGACACAGGAGCGGTCCTCGTCTGGCTTGGCGTCGCCGAAGGCCTCGATGGCCTTCACCCCGCGCCGGGTCAGGTCCTTGGCCACCGCCTGCACCAGCATCCGGCCCAGGCCGCCCGCACGGAACTCGGGAAGCACGTGGAACCCGGTGAGCACGACGGCGTCCGCGCTGACCGGGGACGTCGGGAACGCCGACGCGCGGGGCACGGCGTTCGGCGGGGCGTAGAGCACGAACCCGACGGGAAGTTTGTCGCTGTAGACGACCCGGCCGCATGAGCCCCAGTCCAGCAGCACGCTGGAAACCCACGCTTCCTTTTCCAGCTCGGTGGTGCCGAACTCCTCCGCCTGCTCCTTCAGATGCGGCGCCAACTCCCAGTACACGCATCCGCGGCAGTGCTTCGGAAGGTGCTCCAGGTTGTCCAGCGTAACGCCGACAACGCGTCGCGACACCCAACCTCCCGTGCCTTGCGGGCCTGTCGCGCGCCCGCAGGGGAGGACGGCGAGTTACGCAACCCAGAATAGGACGATGTGACGTGCGTCGGAACCGTAGGGGCGAATATCAGGGCTAAGTCACTCATCCGGTTACACTCGTCTGATCCGTCAGGACCCACGGAGCGATCATGACCAGCACTGGACAGCCGCCCGAAAGACAGGGCGCCCGCAGTCTCGACCCGCATCTGCGGCGCTACGCGGCGCGCGCGGAGGGCATGACGGCATCCGAGGTGCGGGCACTGTTCGCGGTGGCCAGCAGGCCCGAGGTCGTGTCCCTGGCCGGGGGGATGCCCAACCTGGCCGCCCTGCCGCTGGACTCGCTGTCCGACCAGATCGCCTCGATCATCGCCGACGAGGGGCTCACCGCCCTGCAGTACGGCTCCGCGCACGGCGTGCCGGTGCTGCGTGAGCAGATTTGCGAGGTCATGGCCCTCGAAGGCGTCCACGGCCACCCCGACGACCTGGTCGTCACGGTCGGCTCGCAGATGGCCCTGGACCTGGTCACCCGCATCTTCTGCGACCCGGGCGACATCATCCTCGCCGAAGGCCCCTCCTACGTGGGCGCGCTGGGCACCTTCGCCTCCTACCAGGCCGACGTCCGGCACGTCGCCATGGACGACCACGGCCTGGTCCCCGAGGCGCTGCGGGCCGCCCTCGCCGCCGCCGAGCGGGCGGGCAGGCGCGTCAAAATGCTGTACACGATCCCGAACTTCAACAACCCGGCCGGGGTGACGCTCGCGGTGTCGCGGCGGGCCGAGGTGATCGAGATCTGCGCCCGGCACGACGTGCTGATCATCGAGGACAACCCGTACGGGCTGCTCGGCTTCGACGGCCAGATCTACCCGGCGCTGCGCTCGATGGACGCCGACAACGTCATCTACCTTGGCTCGTTCTCCAAGACCTTCGCCTCCGGGCTGCGGGTGGGCTGGGCGCTCGCGCCGCACGCCGTGCGCGAGAAACTGGTCCTGGCCGCCGAGTCGGCCGCGCTGTGCGCGCCCACGCTCAACCAGATGGTCGTCTCCCGCTACCTGGCCACGCACGACTGGAAGGGCCAGATCAAGTCGTTCCAGACCATGTACCGGGAGCGCCGCGACGCGCTGTTGACCGGCCTGGACCAGCACATGCCCGCGGGCTGCACGTGGACCAAGCCCGACGGCGGGTTCTTCGTGTGGATGACCGTGCCCGAGGGCGTCGACACCAAAGCCATGCAGCCCCGGGCGGTGACGGCGCGGGTCGCGTACGTGCCGGGCACCGGGTTCTACGCCGACGGGTTCGGCAGCAGGCAGATGCGGCTGTCGTTCTGCTACCCGCCGCCGGAGCGGATCTCCGAGGGCGTGCGCAGGCTCGCGGGCGTGCTGGCCCAGGAGATCGACCTGCTCAACACCTTCGGCCCGACGACGAGCCGATCCCTGTCCGGTCCGCAGACACCCACGCCGGACACCGCCTGATCGTCGGCGTGTAGCGTCAGGACCCGCTTTCAGCTCCACTGTGGACTCACCTGAGGAGACACCTGTGTCCGACCGCTGCGTAGCCGTGCTCGCCGGAGGCCTCTCGCACGAACGGGACGTCTCCCTGCGGTCCGGGCGGCGGCTGTCCGTCGCCCTGCGCTCGGTCGGGGTCACCGTCGAGGAGTGGGACGCCGACGCGAGCCTGCTGCCCCGGCTGCGCGAGCAGCGGCCGGACGCGGTGGTGATCGCGCTGCACGGCGGCGAGGGCGAGAACGGCTCCATCCAGACGATCCTCGAACTGCTCGACATCCCGTACGTCGGCGCGGACGCCGACGCGTGCCGCCGGGCGTGGGACAAGCCGAGCGCGAAGGCCGAGTTGGCGCGGGCGGGCCTGCTCACGCCGGACTGGGTGGTGCTGCCGCACCGGACGTTCCGCGAACTCGGCGCGCGCCCGGTGCTCGACGCCATGGTCGAGCGGCTGGGGCTGCCGTTGATGCTCAAGCCCGACCAGGGCGGCTCGGCGCTGGGCGCGCAGGTCGTGCGCGCCGCCGCCGACCTGCCGACCGCGATGGTCGGCTGCCTCGCCTACAGCGACACGGTGCTGGCCGAGCGGTTCGTCGACGGCGTCGAGGTGGCGGTGACCGTCATCGAGGGGCCCGATGGTCCGGAGGCGCTGCCCGCGGTGGAGATCGCCGCCGAGACCGGCGTCTACGACTACACCGCCCGCTACACCGCCGGGCTCACCACGTTCCACACGCCCGCCCGGCTCGACGCGGAGACCGCCGCGAAGGTGGCGGACCTCGCGGTGTCCGCGCACCGGCTGCTCGGCTTGCGCGATGTCTCGCGCACCGACGCGATCGTGGCCGCCGACGGCGGGGTCCACTTCCTTGAGGTGAACCTGTCGCCGGGGCTGACCGAGACCTCGCTCGTGCCGATGGCGATCGAGGCGGCGGGCCGGTCGTTCGGCGCGATCTACGCGGGGCTGGTCGACCGGGCGATTGCCCGCGCCAAGCCCGCACTCTGAGTGAGTTCGGGTCGACGCAGAGCCATCGTCACCGTGACGTAACTAGCCGGTATGGTTCCATGCGGGAATTTCATGTCCGATTTGTACTATTTTCGGACATCATCTCGACAATGCGCTCCAGGTCGTCCACCGACCCGAACTCGACCACGATCCGGCCTTTCCGCTTGCCGAGTTCGACCTTCACCCGGGTGTCGAACTTGTCCGACAGCCGCTCGGCCACCCCTTGCAGCCCCGGCGCCTGCATCGGCTTGCGCGGCGCGGCCTTCGGCCTCGCCGGGGGAGCGCCCTTGGCGAGCGTGACCGCTTCCTCGGTCGCCCGCACCGACAGCCCCTCGGCGACGATCCGGGTGGCCAGCTCCTCCTGCGCGCCCGGGTCGTCCAACCCCAGCAGCGCCCGCGCGTGCCCGGCGGACAGCACCCCGGCCGCGACCCGGCGCTGCACCGGCAGCGGCAGCCGAAGCAGCCGGATGGTGTTGGTGATGACCGGCCTGCTCCGCCCGATCCGGCCCGCCAGCTCTTCGTGCGTCACCGAGAACTCGTCCAGCAGTTGCTGGTACGCCGCCGCCTCTTCCAGCGGGTTGAGCTGGACGCGGTGGATGTTCTCCAGCAGCGCGTCGCGCAGCATCGCGTCGTCCGCGGTCTGCCGGACGATGGCCGGGATGCGGTCCAGGCCCGCGCGCTGCGAGGCCCGCAGCCGCCGCTCGCCCATGACCAGCTCGTAGGTCTCCGACCCCAGCTCGCGCACCACGATCGGCTGCATGAGCCCGAACTCGCGGATCGAGTGCTCCAGCTCGGTCAGCGCGTCCTCGTCGAACACCTGCCGCGGCTGCTTCGGGTTCGCCGTGATCGAGGCGATCGGGACCTCGCGGTACACCGCGCCCGCGACCGTGCCCGCGTGCTCGGGTTCGGGGGCGGGCTTGGTGTCCCCGTTGCGCGCCGCCGGGGGAGCGGGCAGCGTCAGCCCGCCCGCCGGGGCGCCGGTCGGCGGTCCCTGGGGGATGAGGGCGGCGAGCCCCCGGCCCAACCCGCCCTTGCGTCCAGCCGGTCCTGTGGCACTCATCGCGGCGCCTCCGCTCCTCGCTCGGCAACTTCACGGGCGGCGTCCAGATAGCTCATGGCGCCGCGGGAACCCGGGTCGTACGCGAGCACGGTCTGCCCGTAGCCGGGGGCCTCGGACACCTTGACGCTGCGCGGGATGACGGTCGTGAGCACGGTCTGGCCGAAGTGGTGGCGCACCTCGTTGGTGACCTGGTCGGCCAGCTTGGTGCGGCCGTCGTACATGGTCAGCAGAATCGTGGACACGACCAGCGAGCGGTTCAGGTGGCCCTGCACCAACTCGATATTGCGCAGCAGCTGGCTCAGCCCCTCCAGCGCGTAGTACTCGCACTGGATCGGGATCAGCACCTCCTGCGCGGCGACCATCGCGTTGACCGTGAGCAGACCGAGCGAGGGCGGGCAGTCGATGAAGACGTAGTCCGGGTTCAGCTCGTCGAGCGCCTGGTCGGACAGCGCCTCCTTGAGCCGCGCCTCCCGCGACGCCATCGACACGAGTTCGATCTCGGCGCCCGCGAGGTCGATGGTCGCGGGCACGCAGTACAGGTTGCCGGACTGGTCGCTGACCTGAGCCGCGTCGGCGACGGTCACCTCGCCCAGCAGCACCTCGTACACCGAGGGCGTCCCGGAGCGGTGGTCGACCCCGAGGGCGGTGCTGGCGTTGCCCTGCGGGTCGAGGTCGATGACCAGTACGCGCAGACCGTGCATGGCCAACCCGGCGGCGAGGTTCACCGTGGAGGTGGTCTTGCCGACGCCGCCCTTCTGGTTGGCGACGGTGATCACGCGGCGGTGCGTGGGGCGGGGAAACATCCGGTCCGGGTGCTTCAGGCGAGTGGCCCGAGCGGCTTCCTCGGCGATCGGCGTCCAACCGGAGACGGCGGCGGGGGAGGGCTGGTTCACCGGTCCGCGCACCTGCCCGTCCCGGTCCAGTCGGCCACGAAAGCCGTCGGTTTCACGTGGAACATCCTCGCTCCGTTCTCAGCCTCGGTGTGCATCCTGATCCTTCCTGGTCCGCCCGGACCGGTCACGCCCGCCAGCGGACTTCACACGTTCGACGACCACAACCGTCGTCGGAACCTCAAGCACGGCGTCCCCGCAGCTTTCGACCCGCGGCGCACCCCCACCCAACCGGCCGATCGCCTGCCGATCCCGGTCGATCTCCTCAGCGGCACTGGCCCCCTTGAGCGCGACCAGCACACCGCCCGTCCGCAACAGCGGCAGGCACCAGCCACACAACTTCGCCAGGGGAGCGACCGCCCGGGCGGTGACCACATCGGCACCGGCCACCCGCGACCGAACAGACGGTTCTTCGGCCCGCCCCCGCAGGACCGTGACCGACGACAGAGCAAGAGTCTCCACGACCTCGTCCAGCCACGCCACCCGTCGAGCCATCGGCTCCACCAGCGTCACGGAAAGATCCGGCCGCGCGATGGCCAACGGAATCCCCGGCAACCCGGCCCCCGACCCCACGTCGACCACCCGAACCCCGTCCCCCACCCGCTCACCGATGACGGCGGAGTTCAACACGTGCCGCTCCCACAGCCGGTCGACCTCCCGAGGCCCGATCAACCCCCGCTCCACCCCATGCTCGGCCAGCATCCGGACGAACTCCTCAGCCTGACCCACCCGCTCCCCGAAGACGGCTCGCGCCGCCGAGGACAGATCAGCCCGATCAACGTTGGTCATACCGCCCGAACCCCATCCGATGTTCCACGTGAAACCGTGCGGAAGTGATTGTCGCTGATCCCCACCCCACCCCCGCCCACCCCACCGCCGACACGCGCAGACATCACCCGCCCGACACCCCACCCCACGCACAGCAACGGCTCGCCACCCCGGGAAAGGGGACGAATAGCGATCGGGGGAGACGGGCACCTGCCCCGGACGGCCTGAGGCGGGTGGCGGAAGTCGGGTGCAGGCAGGCGGGCGGGGACCGGGTAGCGGGTTCCGATGCGAGGGCACCGGGCCTGGGACTGGGCAGCGGGTACGGGCAGGTGATGGGTGCGGGGGGGCAGATAGTGAGCGCAAGCAGGATGGTGGGTGCGGTGGTGGTTGCCGGGTGCGGGGAGACGGGCGGGGGCTGCCGGGAGGGCGAGGGTCGGCCAGTCGGATGGCGGCTGCCGAGGCAAGCGGCGGAGGCCGGCGGGTCCAAGTGCCAGCCGCCGGATCGCGGCACGGGACGCTCGGCGGCGAGAGGCGGGAGACCGGGCATTCCACCAGCACGTGGTGGGCAGGCAGCTGGTGGCAGGCAAGCAATGGGCCGCTGGGTATTGGCGGCGGCGTGGAGCGCGGGGTGTGAGTCGCCCGGTGGAGGCGGGCGGCCAGCAGCCGGGCGGCCGGGCGGCTGGAGTGGCCAGGCGTCCGGGGCTGGAATGCGGGCGACCGGGTTGGCGCGTGGCCAGGCGGCCAGGGGACCGAGCGGCTAGATGACACGGCCGCGCGGCCGGGCGGCCTAGTGGTCAGGCGGCCAAGCGGTCAGGCGGTCGGGGCAGCAGGCTGCCAGGAGGCGGTTGCTAGCCGGGAGCCAGACCACTCAGGCACCCGGGAGGCCGGGCGGTTCGACAGCCAGGCTGCCAGAAGGCGGGTGGTGGCTAGGCAGCCAGCGGCCGAGAAGCCGAGAAGCCGGGCGGCTAGGCGACCAAGCGGCTGGCGGCTGGCGGCTGGCGGTTAGCGGTTGGCGACCAAGCAGCCAAGCGGCTGGCGGCCAAGCCACCGAGTGGCCGAGTGGCCGGGAGGGTGGGAGGCCGGGAGGGTGGGAGGCCGAGCGGCTAGGCGGTTAGGCGGCCAAGCACCAGGCGGCCAAGCACCGGGCAGCCGAGAGGCCGGGCGGTTAGGCGGCCGGGGCAGCGAGTGGCCGAGTGGCCGGGAAGGTGGGAGGCCGAGCGGCTAGGCGGTTAGGCGGCCGAGAGGCCGGGCAGCCGGGGCGGCGAGTGGCCAGGCAGCCAAGCGGCTGGGCGGTCGGTGGCTGGTGGCCGGGAGGGAGCGACCGAGGTAGCCGGGTGGCGGGTCGCGAGCGGCTGGGAAGCCGGTGATGGACCGCCGGTGGGGGTGGCGGGTGCGGGGGTGCCGACCTGCGGGCATGGGCCTAGCGAGTTCGGATCTAGGTGGCCGGGTGGTTCTCGGCGGCCAAGCGCCCGAGGGCAGGGGCTGAGTTCTCGCTGTCGGGATCTGGCTGGTCGGGGATCTGGGCGCGAGTGATCGCCTCTTGAGCTGTCGGGCCCGCCGGGCGGCGGCGGCGGTGTTTCACGTGAAACGGGCGCACAAAAAAAGAGGCGCGGTCCGTCGCCTCCTACGGACCGCGCCTCTTGTCGTTCTGGTGTTACTGGGGGAAGACCACCACGCGCCTGCGGGGGTCCTCGCCCTCGCTTTCGCTGTGGACGCCCTTGACCGCGGCGACGGCGTCGTGGACGACCTTGCGCTCGAACGGGGTCATGGGCTGGAGGCGGATGCGCTCGCCGCTGGAGAGGACCTTCTGGGCGGTGGCGCGGCCGAGGTCCCGCAGTTCTTCGCGGCGGTCGGCGCGCCAGCCCGCGATGTCGAGCATCAGTCTGCTGCGGGTGCCGGTCTCCTGTTGGACCGCCAGGCGGGTCAGCTCCTGCAGCGCTTCCAGCACCGTGCCGCGGGGGCCGACGAGCTTCTCCAGGTCCTCACCGCCGTCGATGCTGACCACCGCGCGGCTGGCTTCGACGTCGAGGTCGATGTCGCCGTCGTAGTCGAGGATGTCGAGCAGCCGCTCCAGGTAGTCCCCGGCGATGTCGCCTTCCTGGACCAGCAGTTCCTCGGTCGAGCTCGGTGAACGCTCACCGTCCTCGGCCCGCACATCCTCGCTCTGCGCGTCGGTGGCCTTCTCGGACGCCTGCACCGTCTCCGGCACGGTATCTCCTCTCCAGGTCGAGCCACGCCTCAGCGGTTCTTGCGACCTGACTTCTTGCTGCGGGATCGGTCTGAGATCAGACCGGGAATCTCGGTGCCCGCCGTGCCGTTGGCCGCGGGCTTCTGCGGAGTGTCCTGCTTGGGCTCTGCCGTGGTGTCCGCGGCGGCGTCGCCGTCGGTCGGCTTCGCGGCCTGGGGACGCTTCTTGGGCTGCGTCGGCTTCTGGCCTGGCTTGGGCGCGGTGGCGGTGCGCTTCTCGATGGCGGCGGCCTTCTGCGCGGCTTCCTCGGCGTCGATGCGCTTGTACACGAAGTGCTGCTGCCAGAGGGTCCAGCCGTTGTTGCTGAGCCAGTACACGATCAGGCCGATGGGGAAGAAGAAGCCACCGACGAGCACGCCGAGCGGGAACACGTACAGCGTCAGCTTGTTCATCATCGAGGTCTGCGGGGTGGCCGCCGCCGGGTTCTGGCGGGCCACCGAGTGCCGGGCGGTGAGGTGCGTCAGCGCGCTCGCGGCGATCATCAGCGGCACCGCGACGGCGATGATCGAGCCGCGGGAGACGTCGAACTGGCCGAGCTCGGCCGCGGGCTGGGTGATCCAGTTGCCCAGGCGGGCGCCGAAGAGGTTGGCCGCGTTGTACGAGGCGACGCCGCCCTCGTCGAAGAAGTAGTTCTCGGTCTTGCCCGGCTTGAACTCGCGCAGCACGTGGAACAGGCCGATGAACACCGGGATCTGCAGGAGCATCGGCAGGCAGCCGCCCAGCGGGCTGACGCCGTGCTGCGCCTGGAGCTTCTGCATCTCCTGGGCGAGCTTCTGCTTGTCGTTGGCGTACTTCTTCTGCAGCTTCTTGATCTCCGGCGCGAACTCCTGCATCTTCCGCATGGAGCGCACCTGCTTGACCATGGGCTTGAACATGATCGCGCGCAGCGTGAAGACCAGGAACACGATGCCAAGCGCCCACGAGATCGCGCTGGTCTCGCCGAACACGTGGCCGAAGACCCAGTGCCAACACCACAGGATGAAGGACACCGGGTAGTAGATGAAATCGAGCACTGACTACTCCTCGGCAGCTGTCGGGTCAGCCGGGCTGGTTGTCCCGGACGCGTTCTCGGTTCTCCTCGGCGGCACGGGATCGAGCCCGCCAGGATGCCAGGGGCCGCAGCGGAGCAGGCGGCGCAGTGCGAGCCAGGAGCCGCGCAGCGCGCCGTGCACCGTGAGTGCCTCGACCGCGTACGCGCTACAACTGGGGTAGAACCGGCAGGCGGGCGGAAGCGCGGGCGAGATCCACCGGCGGTAGACCCGCACGGGGACCAGCAGGACGCGCGCGACCGGCCCGGGGCGCGCCGCATCGGCCGCGCGGTCTTTCACCGCGGTTGCCTTGGTCACGCTTCACCGCCACTGTCATCCGCTTCCGCGATGAGGCGCAGCCTGCGCATCGCGGAGTCGAAGTCCTGGCCGAGTTCGGCGCTTGTCGCCGTGGCTGCCCTCGGCAGCGCCCGCACGACCAACGTGCTGCCCGGCGGCAGAGTTCCGAGCCGGGCGGCGGCGATGTGCCGCAGCCGCCGGGCGACGCGGTGCCGGACGACCGCGTTGCCCACTGCCTTACTCACGACGAAACCGACCCTCGGCGTGGCACGGGTCCGCACCGCCGACGGGTCGGCTTCGGGGGGCGCCGCCTCGGTCCGCGCCGTCACGGCGTGCACCACCAGCCTCGGACGACCGGCGCGGCGACCGCTCCTGGTCACCATCCGGAAGTCCGCGCTGCTGGTCAGCCGGGCGGCCGCGGGGAGCACGGCGGCTGGCTGGGGTCAGGCCGACAGCTTGTCGCGGCCCCGACGGCGGCGCGCGGCGATGATCGCGCGACCCGCGCGGGTGCGCATCCGCAGACGGAAGCCGTGGGTCTTGGCCCGACGGCGGTTGTTCGGCTGGAAGGTGCGCTTGCTCACGGCTTCGTTCTCCCGGTACTTGATGGTCGAGCAGGTCTGGCGCTCCCTGCCGGACAGCGGCCGTGGCGGCGCCGCGCGGCAGCCATCGGCAACCTTGATGGGCACGCGGAACACGCCTTCCGCAAGCGGGAGACCTTATGAGGGTACGCACCTGCCCGGCCGGGTTCAAAACTGGGGTCGGCGGGGCCGCCTACCAGCGCGTCTTGTGAGTTGCCCGCGACCATTGTTACCGTGCGGCTCTTGGTTGGCCGCCCCGGGGAATGGGAGCCCTGCCGCGCCGACGTCGCCGAGCCACTGAGTACCTTGAACCCCCCGACGGGTTTCGCTGCGGTTCGCCGTACCTTCGTGCACAGTTGTGGACAACCCTGTGGATGCCTGTGGACAGGCACCCGCGAGCCGGGACAGCTTTACCGAGAACGAGGGGAGGGGAACGCGGCCGATGTCCGAGCACCAGATGAATCTCGGTGTGGTCTGGGAACAGGTCGTTCGGGAGCTCTCAGCCGGGACCCTGTCCCCGTCCCAGCGCGCGTGGATGCGGATGACCAGGCCCATCGGCCTGCTCGACGGCACCGCGCTGCTGTCCGCGCCCAGCGACTTCGCCAAAGAGGCCATCGAGCGCGCGCTGCGCGAGCCGATCACCGCGGCGCTGTCCCGCAGGCTCGGCCGCGTCGTGTCCCTCGCGGTCAAGGTCGACGCCGCGCCCACCCCGGCGCCGAAGGCCCCGCCGATCGTGGCTCCGCCCACGGTCGCGGCCGACGGCGACACCTTGACCATCCCGGCCATGGAGATCCAGGCCGCCATGGATCTTCCAGCTCTGCCAGCTCTCCCTGCCCACCCAACCCATCCGGCGGCGGGTCACGCCGCAGCAGGTCAGCCGCCGGTGCTGCCCGAGGCGCCCGGCCAGTACGGGGGCGACACCGAGGACGACGGCGAAGAGGTGGACGAGGAAGGCGACGCGCTCGCCACCGTCCACGAGATCTGGCCGACCTTCACCGGGCAGCCGCCGACGAGCGGGCAGCCGTTCACCGCGCCCGCCCAGCCGCAGACGTCCAAGACCCGGCTGAACGAGAAGTACACGTTCGACACCTTCGTCATCGGCGCGTCCAACCGGTTCGCCCACGCCGCGTCGGTCGCGGTGGCCGAGGCGCCCGCGCGGGCATACAACCCGCTGTTCATCTGGGGCGAGTCCGGTCTGGGCAAGACGCACCTGCTCCACGCGGTCGGCCACTACGCGCAGCGCCTGTTCCCGGGGATGCGCGTGCGGTACGTCTCGACCGAGGAGTTCACCAACGACTTCATCAACTCGCTGCGCGACGACCGGAAGGTGGCGTTCCAGCGCCGCTACCGCGACATCGACGTGCTGCTGGTCGACGACATCCAGTTCCTGGAGGGCAAGGAAGGCACCCAGGAGGAGTTCTTCCACACCTTCAACACGCTGCACAACGCGAACAAGCAGATCGTGGTGTCCTCCGACCGGCCGCCCAAGCGGCTGGAGACCCTGGAGGACCGGCTGCGGACCCGGTTCGAGTGGGGCCTGATCACCGACATCCAGCCGCCGGAGCTGGAGACGCGCATCGCGATCCTGCGCAAGAAGGCCGCGCAGGATCGGCTGGCCGCGCCCGCCGAGGTGCTGGAGTTCATCGCCGCGCGGGTCGAGGCGAACATCCGGGAGCTGGAGGGCGCGCTCATCCGCGTCACGGCGTTCGCCTCGCTCAACCGCCAGCCGGTGGACGTGAGCCTCGCCGAGATCGTTTTACGCGACCTCATCCCGGACTCGCACGCCCCGGAGATCAGCGCGGCGACGATCATGGCCGTCACCGCGGAGTTCTTCGGCGTCTCCATCGATGACCTGTGCGGGCCCGGCAAGACGAAAGCGCTTGCCCAGGCGCGGCAGATCTCGATGTACCTCTGCCGGGAGCTGACCGACCTGTCGCTGCCGAAGATCGGCCAGACCTTCGGCGGCCGCGACCACACCACGGTCATGCACGCGGACAAGAAGATCCGCAAGGAGATGGCCGAGCGCAGGCGCATCTACGACCAGGTGCAGGAGCTGACCTCCCGCATCAAGCAGCGCGCCCGCGCCTGATCCACCGCGATCGGCCCCGGGGCACACCCATGCCCGGCGACGGTCGGCGCACCTTCTTATTGCGGCCGTGGACGGCCGTCCCCACCCGCAGAAAACTCCCACCCGCCCCGGTTCCCGGTGACCGGTCGCCCGCGCGCGCCTGGAGCCGCGCCCTCGGGCCCCACGCCACGGCCGGGCTGAATGTCCGCCACCGCGCGTGAGTGGGCCGGCGCGCGGCGCTAGGGACTGACAGACTGCTTCCGACGGCCCGCGCGCCCGCGTGTTCCCACCCCGCCGCCCGGGCCGTGTCGCACCTTTTATTGCCGCCGTGGACAGCGCTCCCCAGCCGCAGAAAAGTTCCGGCCCGCGCGTGCCCGGTCGAGCTCCCCGCCCCGGCCCCCGCGCGCTCGCCGCCGGGCCGCCCGAACCCCCTGCCGCGCCCGCCGATCGCACCTTTTCTCCGGGTGTGGACGGCCGCTCCACACCCGGAAAAACCTTGCCGGGGCAGGAATCCCGGTGGTCTGCGTCACCAGTACGGGGGACTTCGCCTGTGCACAACCCTGTGGGCGGCGGTCGCCGCGCCTGTGGGCGAACCGGCCCACATCTGGGGATCGAGCTGTGGACAACTCGGCCGATCTGTGGACGCCGCAAGACCCCGCGAAACTTGTCCACCGGTTGCCAAGTTTCCCCACAGGCGTTGTCCCGGGGATCTCCACAGGACTAAGACCAGGTTGACCTGCGAAAACAAGGGTTATCCACACTATCCACAGCACCTACTATCACTACTGTCTTTTTCTCTCTTCGAGAGAAATAAAAAAAGAAGAAATAAGCGATTCCGGAATCTGGGGACAGCTCGCTCGACGCTGTGGGCGAGCGCCGCCCGGGATGACGGCGAGCGGGCCCACGCTCTACGGTTGGGCCCTACAGCGTGGACAGCTCGGTGGACCGCCTCGCACGATCGGTGCGGGTGGGCCGGTCGAGCCTGAAAGGAATCCCATGAAGATCCGCGTCGAGCGCGACGGCCTCGCCGACGCCGTCGCCTGGGTCGCGCGCAGCCTCCCGTCCCGGCCTCCCGTCCCCGTCCTCGGCGGGGTTCTCCTCGACGCCGGGTCCGCAGACGGCTCGGACGGGCTGACCGTCTCCGGGTTCGACTACGAGGTGTCGGCCACGGTCGGGGTCCCGGCCACGGTCGCCGACGGCGGCCGGACCCTGGTCTCGGGCAGGCTGCTCGCCGACATCACCAAGTCGCTGCCCGCCCAGCCGGTGGAGATCTCCGTCGACGGCGCCCGGGTCGCGATCGCCTGTGGCAACGCGAAGTTCAGCCTGCCGACCATGCCGGTGGACGACTACCCGGCGCTGCCCGCGATGCCGCAGCACGCCGGTGAGCTCGCGGGCGAGGTCTTCGGCCTGGCCGTCAGCCAGGTCGCGGTCGCCGCGGGCAAGGACGACACCCTGCCGATGCTGACCGGTGTCCGGGTCGAGATCGCGGGCGACAAGCTGACCCTCGTCGCCACCGACCGCTTCCGGCTCGCCATGCGCGAGTTCGAGTGGAAGCCCTCCGGCGACGTGGACGACGCCGCGGTCCTGGTCCCGGCCCGCACCCTCGCCGAGGCGGCGAAGGCGCTGGGCAGCTCCGGGCGCACGGTCGAGCTCGCGCTGTCTCCCGGCGACGGCCTGCTCGGCCTGTCCGGCTCCGGGCGGCGCACCACGAGCCGGTTGCTCGACGCGGAGTTCCCGCGCTACCGCCAGCTGCTGCCCTCCGAGCAGACCTCCAGCGCGGTCATCGGCGTCGGCCCGCTGGTCGAGGCGATCAAGCGCGTGTCCCTGGTCGCCGAGCGGGGTACCCAGGTGCGGCTGGAGTTCGCCGACGGCGGCCTGCGGCTGTCCGCTGGCGGCGACGACGAGGGGAGCGCGGAGGAGGAGCTGCCGGTCGAGTTCACCGGCGACCCGGTGACCATCGCGTTCAACCCGGGCTACCTGCAGGACGGGTTGGCCGCGCTGCACTGCGACCGCGCCGAGCTGTCCTTCACCACCCCCAACCGCCCCGCGCTGATCAAACCGGTCGGCGAGGACGGCGAGGTCACCCCCGGCTACCTCTACCTGCTCATGCCGGTCCGCCTCCCCGGCTGACCGACACACCCGACGGAGAGGACAACCAACAGTGCAGCTCGGACTCGTCGGCCTGGGCAAGATGGGCTTCAACATGCGCGAGCGGTTGCGCGCGGCGGGCCACGAAGTGGTCGGCTACGACCGCAACCCCGAGGTCAGCGACAGCGCCTCGCTCGCGGACCTGGTCGACAAACTCGACGCGCCCCGGGTTGTCTGGGTGATGGTCCCCGCGGGTGACGCGACGCTGAACACCGTCGCCGACCTCGCGGGGCTGCTCGCCGAGGGCGACCTGGTCATCGACGGCGGCAACTCCCGCTACACCGACGACAAGACCAACTCGGAGCTGCTCGCCAGGACCGGCGTCGGCTACCTCGACTGCGGCGTGTCCGGCGGCGTGTGGGGCCGGGAGAACGGCTACGGCCTCATGGTCGGCGGCGACGCCGAGCAGGTCGAGCGCGCCATGCCGATCTTCGACGCGCTGCGCCCGCAAGGCCCGCGCGAAGAGGGATTCGCGCACGCGGGCAAGGTCGGCGCGGGCCACTACGCGAAGATGGTCCACAACGGCATCGAGTACGGCCTGATGCAGGCCTACGCCGAGGGCTACGAGCTGCTCGACGCCGCCGCCGAGGTCACCGACGTCCCGGCCGTGCTCAAGGCATGGACCCGGGGCACCGTCGTGCGGTCCTGGCTGCTCGACCTGCTGGTCAAGGCGCTGGACGAGGACCCGGGCTTGGCCGAGCTGAGCGGCTACGTCGAGGACTCCGGCGAGGGCAGGTGGACCGTCGAGGAGGCGATCCGGCACTCGGTGCCCGCGCCGGTGATCTCCGCGGCGCTGTTCGCCCGCTTCGCCTCCCGGCAGGACGATTCGCCCGCGATGAAGGCCGTGTCGGCGCTGCGCAACCAGTTCGGCGGGCACGCGGTGCACAAGGCAGGCCCCACCTCCGGGTCCGGCGAAGTCAAGTAGTGCGCGTTCGGCACTTACAGGTCGCCGATTTCCGCTCGTGGGAGCAGGCCGACCTGGAGCTGGAACCTGGCCCGTCGGTGCTGGTCGGCGCCAACGGCCAGGGCAAGACGAATCTGGTCGAGGCGATCGGGTACGTGGCGACCCTCGGGTCGCACCGGGTCGCTTCGGACCAGCCGCTGGTGCGGCACGGGTGCGCGCGCGCGATCATCCGGACAGCCGTGGTCAACGACGACCGCGAGCTGACCGTCGAACTGGAGATCACCCCGGGCAAGGCGAACCGGGCCAGGGTCAACCGCGGCCCGGTGCCACGGACACGGGACGTGCTGGGAATCTTGCGCACGGTGCTGTTCGCGCCGGAGGACCTGTCCCTCGTGCGCGGCGACCCCGGCGAGCGGCGCCGGTTCCTCGACGACCTGCTGGTGCTGCGCGCCCCCCGGTACGCCGGGGTCCGCGCCGACTACGACCGGGTGCTGCGGCAGCGGAACGCGCTGCTCAAAAGCTCGGCGGCGAACCGGCGCGCGCGCCGCGCCGACGCGGACGCGCTGGCCACCCTCGACGTGTGGGACGGGCACCTCGCCGCGCACGGCGCCGAACTGCTCGCCGCGCGGCTGGACCTGGTGGCCGACCTCGCGCCCCGGGTCGCCGCCGCCTACGCCGGGGTGGCCCCGGAGTCGCGGCCAGCGCGGGTGGCGTACCGGTCGAAGATCGAGGACACGCTGCCGGACGGGTACGGCGAACCCGGCGGCGAGCGCGCGGACAAGGAGGTCGTCGCCGACGCGCTGCTCGCGCAGATGGCTCTGCGGCGCACCGCCGAACTCGACCGAGGGGTCAGCCTCGTCGGACCGCAGCGCGACGAGCTTGACCTGGTGCTCGGCGAGGCCCCCGCGAAGGGGTACGCGAGCCACGGCGAGTCGTGGTCGTTCGCCCTGGCGCTGCGGCTGGCCTCGTACGACCTGCTCAAGGACGAGGGCAGCGAGCCGGTGCTGATCCTCGACGACGTGTTCGCCGAGTTGGACCGGCGCAGGCGCGAACGGCTCGCCGAGGTCGCGCTCGGCGCGGAGCAGGTCCTGGTGACCGCGGCGGTCGCCGAGGACGTGCCCGGGGAGCTGACCGGGGTCCGCTACTCGGTGTCGGATGGGGAGGTGCGACGTGTCGGATGATGACCTGTTCGGGGGTGCGTTGGCACCCGACAGCCAACAACAGAGCGTGACAGGCAGCGGGGTCGCTCGCTCCACAACTGGGGATAACCCTGTGGATAGTGTGGATAACACGGTCACTGGGCGGCCGTCAGCGCCCCTCGAACCGGGGATAACCGGTAATCAGTCCACACCCCAGGGTGGAAAACTCGAAGATCCCTTCGCCGCCGCGACCGAGAGTGACGACTCCGCGCGGCAGGCCCCCCGGGGCTCAGATCTTGCCAGAGCCGCTTTGGCGGCCGCGAGGCAGGCTGCCAAGAGCAAGCGGAAGGGCCGCTCGGTTCCACGTGGAACCGACACCGGAGTCCGGCGGCGGCGCCGGTGGTCGGGCGCCGGGGCCGACGACCGCGACCCGCAGCCGCTGGGCAGGCTCGCCTCCCGCATCGCGGTCGACCGGGGCTGGCAGGACCAGCTCGCGGGCGGCCAGGTCTTCGCCCGCTGGGCCGCGCTGGTCGGCGCCGAACTGGCCCAGCACGCCAAGCCGGTCGCGCTCAAGGACGGCGAGCTCACCGTCGCGGCCGAGTCCACCGCGTGGGCGACCCAGTTGCGCCTGCTCCAGCGCGAACTCCTGGTCAAGATCGCCAGGGGCGTCGGCCCGGACGTGGTCCGGAAACTGAAAATCCAGGGTCCCTCGACGCCCAGTTGGCGCTACGGCCCCCGGCACGTCCCAGGCCGAGGACCACGAGACACCTACGGCTGACCCTCCCGGCTTGAGATCCCCGCGCCGGAGTCCGGACCCGCGCCCCTTCGCAACCGACGCTCTGTGAGCGAACCAGGGGTGTCCTTGACCCGGTTCTGGCGAACCGCACCAGTACTATGTGGGGAGGTGCGTGTCCGGGCCCGCCCGCTGGGCGCCCGCACACCGCCGTCGCAGTCGATCCGACGCACGAGGAGACACCGGGCACGTGGTAGCTGACAAGCAGGAGAACGCGTACGGCGCCGGTTCCATCGGGGTTCTCAAGGGCCTTGAGGCGGTGCGGCTACGTCCGGGTATGTACATCGGCTCCACCGGCGAACGCGGCCTGCACCACCTGATCTGGGAGGTGGTCGACAACTCCGTCGACGAGGCGATGGCAGGCCACGCGACCAAGGTCGAGGTCACGCTCCTCGCCGACGGCGGCGTCCGCGTCGTGGACGACGGCCGCGGCATCCCGGTCGAGGAGCACCCGGAGGAGAAGCGGTCCGCGCTGGAGGTCGTCATGACCGTCCTGCACGCGGGCGGCAAGTTCGACAGCGACAGCTACGCGGTCTCCGGCGGCCTGCACGGCGTCGGCATCTCGGTCGTCAACGCGCTTTCCACGGCCCTGGAAGCCGAGATCAAGCGCGACGGCTATGTGTGGAACCAGCGCTACGAGGACTCCAAGCCGGTCACCGGAGTCCAGCGCGGCCCGGCGACCCGCGAAATGGGCACGTCCATCACGTTCTGGGCCGACCCGAGCATCTTCGAGACCACCACCTACAACGCCGAGACGGTCGCCCGCCGCCTGCAGGAGATGGCGTTCCTCAACAAGGGCCTCACGATCGTGCTGCGCGACGAGCGCGTCTCCGAGGAGGAGACCGAGGCCGACGTCAGCGGCCAGGCGGCCCGGGTCAAGGAGCGCACCTACCACTACCCGGGCGGCCTTGAGGACTTCGTCAAGCACATCAACCACACCCGCGAGCCCATCCACCGCAAGGTCATCGCCTTCGAGGCCAAGGGCAAGGGCATCGAGGTCGAGGTCGCGATGCAGTGGAACACCGGCTACAGCGAGTCGGTCTACACCTTCGCCAACACGATCAACACCCCCGAGGGCGGCACCCACGAAGAGGGCTTCCGCGCCGCGCTGACCCGGGTGGTCAACGTCTACGCGCGCGACAAGAAGCTGCTCAAGGAGAAGGACGCGAACCTCAGCGGCGACGACGTCCGCGAAGGCCTCGCCGCGATCGTGTCCATCAAGCTCGCCGAGCCGCAGTTCGAGGGCCAGACCAAGCAGAAGCTCGGCAACACCGAGGCGAAGACGTTCGTGCAGACCACCTGCAACGAGTGGCTGGCCGACTGGTTCGAGCGCAACCCAGCCGACGCGAAGACGATCGTCACCAAGGCCGTCGGCTCGGCGCAGGCGCGGCTGGCCGCCCGCAAGGCGCGCGAGCTGGTCCGGCGCAAGGGCGCCCTCGACATCGGCGGCCTGCCCGGCAAGCTCAAGGACTGCCGCTCGACCAACCCCGAGGAGTGCGAGCTCTACATCGTGGAGGGCGACTCGGCAGGCGGCTCGGCCAAGGAAGGCCGCGAGTCCCGCTTCCAGGCGATCCTCCCGATCCGCGGCAAGATCATCAACGTGGAGAAGGCCCGGATCGACCGGGTGCTCAAGAACACCGAGGTCCAGAGCCTGATCACGGCGCTGGGCACCGGCATCCAGGAAGACTTCGACGTCACCAAGCTGCGCTACCACAAGCTCGTCCTGATGGCCGACGCCGACGTCGACGGCAAGCACATCACCACGCTGCTGCTCACCCTGCTGTTCCGCTTCATGCGCGGCCTGATCGAGCAGGGCCACGTCTACCTCGCCCAGCCGCCCCTCTACAAGATCAAGTGGCAGCGCGCCGACCCGGAGTACGCCTACTCCGACCGCGAACGCGACGGGATGCTCGAAGCGGGCATCGCGGCGGGCAAGAAGGTCAACAAAGAGGACGGCATCCAGCGCTACAAGGGCCTCGGCGAGATGAACGCCGACGAGCTCTGGGAGACCACCATGGACCCGGCCAACCGCGTCCTGCGCCAAGTCACCCTCGACGACGCCGCCCAGGCCGACGAACTGTTCAGCGTCCTGATGGGCGAGGACGTCGAAGCCCGCCGCTCCTTCATCATCCGCAACGCCAAGGACGTCCGGTTCCTCGATGTCTGATCGGCGACGTCTGATCGGCCCCGCGCGCCCACTGTTTGGAAGGAACAACCGGTCGTGACCGAAACCCTGCCGCCCGGCGACCGCATCGAACCCGCTGACATCCAGCAGGAGATGCAGAACTCCTACATCGACTACGCGATGAGCGTGATCGTCAGCCGCGCGCTCCCCGACGTCCGCGACGGCCTCAAGCCCGTCCACCGCCGGGTCCTGTACTCGATGTTCGACACCGGCCTGCGCCCCGACCGCAGCTACGTCAAGTGCTCCCGCGTCGTCGGCGACGTCATGGGCAACTACCACCCCCACGGCGACAGCTCGATTTACGACACCCTGGTGCGCCTCGCCCAACCGTGGTCCATGCGCTACCCCCTGGTCGACGGCCAGGGCAACTTCGGCTCCCCGGGCAACGATCCGGCTGCCGCCATGCGTTACTGTATTGATGCAGAAACCCGTGTGCGTATGCACGATGGGACGAGTGTGCGCATCGGCGACATCGTGCCCGACGCGGCGCCGAACTCGGACAATCCGATCGACCTCAAGGTCCTCGACCGCAACGGCAACCCGGTTCGCGCCGACCGCCTGTTCCACTCCGGCGAACACCCGACGCTGACGCTCACCACCCGCGAGGGCTACGCCCTGACCGGCACCCACAACCACCCGGTCCTGTGCCTGGTGTCGGTGCTCGGGGTGCCGACCCTGCTGTGGAAGCTGCTGGAGGAGATCCAGCCCGGCGACCGCGTCGTCATGCAGCGCACCCCGCAGGACGAGACCGACCTGCCGCCGGTCAAGGACTACGCCGCCGCGATCCTGGCAGGCGCGTTCGTCAGCGAAGGCTTCGTCTCGGCGAACCGCGCTGGTTTCAACAACATCGACAAAGCCTTCTTCGACTATGTCGTAGCCGCTTACGACACCGTTGTCGGCGGCCCACGTTATGTCTCGTCGAGGACCATCGCCTCAGGTTCTCTTCTGCACGAGTTGGACGTGCACAACCTGACCTCGCTGGCGGGCAGTCCGCTTGGCGAGATGACAGGCGTCCGGAGCGTGGACAAGCGGGTGCCGGAGTTCATCTGGCAGAGCGGAACCACCGTCAAGCGGGCGTTCCTGAGTTCGCTGTTCACCGGCGACGGCTCGTGCTCGGCGCTTCCGCGCAACACCGTCCAGATCTCGTACTCGACTCGCAGCACTCGACTTGCGAGCGAGGTTCAGCAGCTTCTGCTGGAGTTCGGCGTCGTCAGCAAGCTGGTCCGCTACGACAACGGCGAGATCAAGGTCGTCATCACCAACCGCCGCGACGCGCGGCTGTTCGCGACCAACGTCGGTTTCCTGCAGGCGAAGCAGGACAAGCTCGTCGCGATCCTCGACGGCGTGCCGACCGAGAGCCGGTCGATGTCCAGTGACCACGTGCCGTTCGTCGGCGACTACATCCGCGCCAATGGCGCCGCCCGCTGGACCGAGCGGGACTGGCTGCGCAGGCACAACGTCGACCGGATCGAGCGGTGGGAGACCAACCGCGACGAGATCGTCGGCCGGATCACTGAACCCGGCGTTCTCGACGTGGTCGAGCCGCTGGTCGACGGGCGGTTCTACTACGCCGAGGTCGCCTCGGTCGTGGACGCGGGTGTCCGGCCGGTGTTCAGCCTTCGGGTCGACACCGAGGACCACGCATTCATCACCGACGGTTTCGTCAGCCACAACACCGAGGCCCGGTTGACGCCGCTGGCCATGGAGATGCTGCGGGACATCAACGAAGACACCGTCGACTTCGTCCCGAACTATGACGGCAAGACCGAAGAGCCCAAGGTCCTCCCGTCGCGGATTCCCAATCTTCTGGTCAACGGTGGTAGCGGGATCGCGGTGGGGATGGCGACCAACATCCCGCCGCACAACCTGCGTGAGGTCGCCGACGGTGTGGTGTGGGCGCTGGAGAACTGGGAAGCGTCCGACGACGAGACCCTGGCCGCGCTGATGACGCGGATCAAGGGGCCGGACTTCCCGACGAACGCGCTCATCCTCGGCACCCAGGGCATCGAGGAGGCCTACCGGACCGGCCGCGGGTCGGTGCGGATGCGGTCGGTCGTCGAGGTCGAGGAAGACGCCAAGGGGCGCACGATCCTGGTGGTCACCGAGCTGCCCTATCAGGTGAACCCGGACAACCTGATCGAGAACATGGCGCAGCTGGTCCGGGACGGGAAGCTGACCGGCATCTCCGAGATCGCCGACGAGTCGAACAAGCGCAGCGGTATGCGCATCGTCATCGGGCTCAAGCGCGACGCGGTGGCCAAGGTCGTGCTGAACAACCTGTACAAGCACACCCAGCTCCAGCACAACTTCGGCGTCAACATGCTGGCCTTGGTCGACGGGGTGCCGCGCACGCTGCGGCTCGACCAGATCATCCGGCACTACGTGAAGCACCAGGTCGAGGTCATCGTCCGGCGCACCCGCTACCGGCTGCGCAAAGCCGAGGAGCGCGCGCACATCCTGCGCGGCTACGCCTTGGCCCTCGACGCGCTGGACGAGGTCATCGCGCTGATCCGCCGCTCGCCCAGCGCCGACGAGGCCAAGACCGGCCTGATCTCGCTGCTCGACGTCGACGAGATCCAGGCCACCGCGATCCTGGAGTTGCAGCTGCGCCGCCTCGCCGCCCTGGAGCGGCAGCGGATCATCGATGAGCTGGCCGAGATCGAGCGCTACATCGCCGAGCTGCAGGCCATCCTGGACAGCCCAGAGCGGCAGCGGGAGATCATCCGCGACGAGCTGATGGAGATCGTCGACAAGCACGGCGACGACCGGCGCACCCGGATCATCCCGTTCGACGGCGAGGTCTCCGTCGAAGACCTGATCGCCGTCGAGGACGTCGTCGTCACCATCACCCGCACGGGTTACGCGAAGCGCACCAAGACCGACCTGTACCGCGCGCAGAAGCGCGGCGGCAAGGGCGTGCAGGGCGCCGCGCTCAAGCAGGACGACATCGTGGCGCACTTCTTCGTGTGCTCCACCCACGACTGGATGCTGTTCTTCACCAACAAGGGCCGCGTGTACCGCGCCAAGGCCTACGAGCTGCCGGAGGCCAACCGCAACGCCCGCGGCCAGCACGTGGCGAACCTGCTCGCGTTCCAGCCGGACGAGCACATCGCCCAGGTCATCCAGATCAAGGACTACGCCGCCGCGCCGTACCTGGTGCTCGCCACCCGCGACGGCCTGGTCAAGAAGTCCCGGCTGGTCGACTTCGACAGCAACCGCGCGGGCGGCCTCATCGGCATCAACCTGCGCGAAGAAGACGAACTCGTCGGCGCGGTCCTCTGCTCCGCCGACGACGACCTGCTCCTGGTGTCCGCAGGCGGCCAGTCCATCCGCTTCCACGCCAGCGACGAGGCGCTGCGCCCGATGGGCCGGGCCACCTCCGGCGTCCTGGGGATGCGCTTCAACGCCGGTGACGAGCTGCTGACGCTCGGCGTGGTGAAGGAAGGCACGTTCGTGTTGGTCGCCACCGACGGCGGGTACGCCAAGCGCACCCCCATCGAGGACTACTCGGTGCAGGGCCGCGGCGGCAAGGGCGTGCTCACCATCCAGCACGACAGCAGGCGTGGCAGGCTGGTCGGCGCGGTCATCGTCGAGCTTGAGGACGAGCTGTACGCGATCACCTCATCGGGTGGGGTCATCAGGACCACCGCCAAGGAGGTGCGCAAGGCGGGACGGCAGACCAAGGGCGTCCGTTTGATGAACCTGGGCGAAGGGACCACCCTGGTAGCCATCGCCCGGAGCGCGGAGGGGCCAGCCGAAGTCGCCGAGGTCGTGGAAGTGACCGAGACCGACGACGGCGACGTCCCCGCGGCCGAGCCGACCGAGTAACACCGAACGCGCAGACGTAGGGAATCCGCTCGTGACACCACCCGAGAAGCCGGACACCACCGGACCAGAGCCCGAGCACACGTCGGAGCGGACTTCGGTCGTCGCGACCAGTGGCAAGCTCGACCCGCCCGGCCAAGAGCCGCAGCCCAGCACCGGCAGCGCCAAGAACGACAGCGCTGAAAACACCAGCGCCAAGAACACCAGCGCGGAAGACACCACCGCCGAAAACGACGCCGCGCCACCACCGTGGCAACGCGTCGCCGACTCCGAAGCCGCCGACACCGCGGCGGCGCAGCCGAAAGGACCGGACGCCGACACCACCCAGTCGATCCCCACCGCGGGCAACGGGTTCGACCCGGCGGCGTACCGGCCCGTGGACGAGACCACCGTCTCCGTCGAACGCCCCGTCGTGACCGGCACCGCCGCCGGTCGCGTGTTCGGCGACCACGCACCCCCACGGGCCGCGGTCAACCTCGACAGCGGCGGCCTGCGCGCGGGCACACAGAACCCGCCCAGCGCCCGCCGCCCCGGCCGCGGCCCCCGCCGCGCCAACCTGCAGATCCGCCGCTTCGACCCCTGGTCGGTGCTGAAACTGTCCCTCGTCCTCGGCGTCGCCCTGTTCTTCGTGTGGCTCGTCGCCGTCGGCGCCCTCTACGCCGTCCTCGACGGCATGGGCGTCTGGGACAAGCTCAACGGCATCTCCAGCGAACTGCTGAACACCACCGACGGCACCACCAGCGGCCCACTGATCAGCGCGGGCCGCGTGTTCGGCATCGCGGCCATCATCGGCGCCATCAACATCGTGCTGTTCAGCGCCCTGGCCACCGTCGGAGCCTTCGTCTACAACGTCTCGGCCGACCTCGCGGGCGGCCTGGAGGTCACCCTCGCCGAACGCGAGTAGGGGGCCGATTTGGGAACGCGGCAGGGCCTACGGTAATCTCTTGTCGCGTTCCACAAGGGCCTATAGCTCAGGCGGTTAGAGCACTTCGCTGATAACGAAGGGGTCGGAGGTTCAAGTCCTCCTAGGCCCACGGCCTCGGCCGACCCATGCTCGCGGAAAGCGCGAGCCGGGTCGGCCGTTGTTGTATCTGGGGGGCGACCCCCAGACCCTCACGGTGCGGTCGCTCTCGAACCAGCGGTACCCCGGGGTCCGTACGCGGTGGTCGCTTCGGTGGGTTTGTCTTGGATCGGCGGTGCTCGGGGTCCGTAGTGGGTGGTTGCCTCGGTGGGCTGGTTTCTGGATCGGTGGGGCTCGCGCTTCGCGCATCGGGGTGGGTGCGGGTGGTGGCCGCCTAGGTGCTCCCCTCTCCTTGTGGGTCTTGGTCCTCACTTGTGGGGGTTTGGTGGGTGGGGGTGGGGGGTGTGGCAGACTGAGGGGGTCATTGGATTGGTAGTGCCTTAAGGAGGCATGGACGTGAAGAAGCTGCTCGCGCTTGCCGTGATCGCTGGTGGCGTCCTTCTGGTCGTGCGCCGGAAGAGTTCGGCGAAGGCGGAGGCGGCTTTGTGGCGTGAGGCCACCGCCCCTGCCGCCAACAACGGGGTCAAGAAGGCTTGATTTCGGCTTGATCTTGGTTCGATGTGGTCGGCGCGGCCTTGGGTCGCGTCTGGCTTGGGGACGTAGCTCAATTGGCAGAGCACTGCCTTTGCAAGGCAGGGGTTAGGGGTTCGATTCCCCTCGTCTCCACCGCGTGACAGACATGGGAAGGCCCAGGTCAGCGAGGTTGTCTCGCCGCCTGGGCCGCTCGCGTTGAAGGGCCGGATCAACCGGCGTGCCCCTCGCGTGCCCCATCCCCACCGGAGTCGGCACGGGCCTTCATCACGTTGTCGCTGATCGCGTCGGCGATCGCGCGGTCACGGTCACGGGTGGCGTGCTGGTAGATCAGCGCCGCCCGCATGGACGAGTGCCCCATCCGCGCCATCAGCTCACGAGTGGTCGCACCGGCCTTCGCCGCCAAGTCGTTCCCCGTGTGCCGCAGGTCGTGAAAGTGCACGTCCGACTTCGTGATCTTCGCGCCCACCAGCGCGGCAATCCACACCTTCCGGAAGTTGTGCCGCCGCAGTCGGCCGCCCTTCGGCCCCACGAAGATCACGCCATCCGGGCCGGACTCGGCGTACTGCGTCAGGTGATCAGTCAACTCGGCGAGGATCACCTTCGGGATGGAGACCGTCCGAATGCCCGCCTCGCTCTTGGGCTTCTTGATCAGCCGCCGACCGCCGCGTAACTCAGCCCCGACTTCCGCACGTGACCAGCGCGTGATCAACTCATCTGTCTGATATGGACTTCTCAGGGGATGTAGTACGCCTCAGGCCCCACCTTCTCCCTGTCCTCGGTGAGCTTCGCCGCCCAATCCTTGGCAATGGCCGCTTCCGCCATCGCCTCATGCGTGTGCCGGGGGTCGGTGCCCGCGACCTTTCGGAACACCGTCGCGCAGTGCTGGTAGAAGGAAATCCATTCCTTCCGCGTCGCCGACCGCTCAGGCCCAGGCCGCACGTACTCCCGCGCACCGGCCAACGTCATCGGCACAGGTCCTGTCGACTTCCATCGCTGAACCGGGGCAGCCGCCACAACACCCTCCCTCCCACAGGGAAAGCACGACGACGAACACCCAGCCCAGCACCCGCCGCCATGCAGAGCATCAGTACCCCGCCCCGGAATCACCATCGTCATCAGTGACCAACCGATGCCGAGGCCCAGGCCCTTCCGGCGGCGCAGCCTCACCATCCGGGTCCATCACCGCCGCCATCCGAGCCGCCTCACGAGCCAGATTCCGGCAGAAGTTCGCCAAGTACAGGTGACCATCCGGCCCCTGCTCACACTGGACAGTCACGCTGACAACGCCCAGGTAAAGCACCAACGCCGGACTCCCAGCCACAAACCCAGCCCACGCATCCCGACCCGGAGCACACGTCACATTCACCGTCATTGTTCGGGCCTCCCGCCCTGTTGTTGGTCGCGCAGGTCTTCCATGCCCGCACGACGGTCGAACTCCTCAGCGGCGATCGCAGCCGCGTGACGTGCCCACAACGGGATGGCCAGCTCAGCGGCCAAGGCCCGCCAGGCAGCCGCGACAGCGGCGTAAGCAGAGGCAAGACGGCGGATCGCGTCTCTGTCCGGGGGCTCTTGACCGGCCGCCGCGAACATGGCCGCCGTCTGCTCCGCATACGCGAGGTTCCAGCGGGCGACAGCCTCACGAGACGCCCGCCCCGTCATCACGCCGCGTTCTTCTGCTCAGCGCCCGCAGCGGGCTTGCCAGCGCGACCAGCTCCAGGCGCCCCCATTCCCGAGGCCCGGAAGCTGTAGGCGACTCGCCCCTTGTTGTTCGCATAGGGAGTGATCGTCAACCGCTCGAACTCCACCGCCGGGAACGGGAACCCGTTGGCCGCGGGAGGCGGAACCGGCTGGTGATCCGCGGTCACCTTCACCTTGAACTCAGCCCCGAACCGAGCAGCCTCGCTGTTCGCGTCCAACGCCCGCACGATCCAGACGAGCTGCCCCGTCTCCTTGTCCCGCTCCTGCATCTTCGCCGCCCCCGGGTTGTCCGAGAACGCCATCGACGGCTCCACACCGAGCACGAACGCACCCAGCGGAAACACCTCCCTGAACTCCACCGCGAACCGAGTAGGGATGACCGGCATGTCGACCTCCACCTGTCTAACCGAGCTAGTCCGGCTGTACAAGTAGGGACGGTACGCCAGCTTGGCTAGACATGTCAACGGTGACGGAAGACGGCTAGCTCGCTAGGTCAGCTAGACGACTTCATGCATTGCATGGAGACTGGGTTTCACTCGTGCATGAAACTTGCTCTCATGCGAGCTAGGCGACGCTTGGAGACGACATGGCTCTAGACCCGGATGACCCGCGACCGCCGTATGTGCAGGTAGCGAACGCCCTACGAGCGGCCATCCTGACCAAGAAGTTCAGCGCGGGGGACAAGCTCCCCTCCCGCAACGAGCTGGCCAAGACCTACAACGTCGCCCCCATGACCGTGCAGAACGCCCTACGCGAGCTACGCGACGAGGGCCTGATCGTCTCCCGCCAGGGCAGCGGCGTCTTCGTCCGCGAACGCACAGAGCGCCCTGTCGGTCTGCGCCCCCACATCGAACGCGCCTTCGCCACCGAACACGTCACCATCGACTTCGCCGGGTTCTCCGGCGAAACCCTCCACGGCGCGATGCAAGAACCCCTAGACAAGATCCGCGAAGGACGCCTGCGCCCGGAGTCCATCCACGTCCGCATCCTCATCCCCGACACCACAGCCCCACTAGCCATCCCCTGCCGCGTCGAAGACCTAGCCGACAGCCCCGAGTTCCGAGCCCGCGCAACCGCGATCATGCACCGCCACATCGGCGCCATAACCGACACAGTCAACGAGCTGGGCTCACTCGGCCTCATCAAAGAAGCCCGCGCCACCGTCCGCGTCCACCACGCCGCCCCCCTGTTCAAGCTCTACATCATCAACGGCGAAGAAACCTTCTTCGGCTTCTACCCCGTCCGAGAACACATCCTCACCTTCGGCGACACCCCAACACCCATCTACGACCTCATGGGCAAAGACGCCATCCTCTTCCACCACTCCGCCACCGACGACGACACCAGCACTGGCAGCCAATACGTCGACCAAGCCCAAACCTGGTTCAACAGCATGTGGAACACCGTCAGCACCGAGTTCACACCATGAATCCCTCACCAGCAGAGCCCCACGGTTCCCTTCAGCACATCCTTGCCGACGCTGAAGCGCTCCTACTCGACTTCGATGGCCCTGTCTGTTCCGTATTTGCTGGCTTTCCAGCCAACATCGTTGCTGATCAGTTGCGAGATGTGCTCATCCAAGGCGGTCATGCTGACCTTCCGCCCTCCATCGTGCTTTCTCTAGACCCTTTCGATATATTGTTTCATGCCGCAAAACTTGGTGG
The DNA here is from genome assembly GCF_900101685.1 of Actinokineospora iranica. GTDB lineage: Bacteria > Actinomycetota > Actinomycetes > Mycobacteriales > Pseudonocardiaceae > Actinokineospora > Actinokineospora iranica. The sequence goes on along the minus strand of NZ_FMZZ01000004.1, from coordinate 309,953 downwards.
CGATGAAGCGCGATATGTTGAAGCAGCCTTCACGGCGCACGAAGTAGACGCAATCAAGTATGCGGTACCGACACCTAACGCGCACGAGTTCATCCGATCTTGGCACAAGACTAGTCGCCCCGTTGCCATCGTTAGCAACAACAGTTCGACCGCCATCGAGGCATATTGCCTGATGCATGACTTGTCGGATGATGTGGCAGTTATTTCGGCACGCGGGTTCGCCGATCCGACAAGATTGAAGCCAAATCCCTTTTTGTTGAATCAAGCGCTAGATGCGCTCGCTATTTGCCCGGGGCGAACGGTATTTATTGGTGACTCTAAAACCGATATTCAAGCGGGCCGTGCTGCGGGAGTGCGTTGTATTGGCTTTGCTAATAGCGCCAGAAAAATAGGAATGTTCTCAGTGATGGCCGTGCCGACGATGGACAGGTTCCCTTTAGAAGGACTCACCTGATGGCATAGATGCCTTCAATCCTATCACCTTCCAAGGTGTCAGGTTGTCTACAGCACCTCGCAGCGACAGGGACGGAGCTGGGTCGGGGGCCTGTACAGACACCCGTGCCAAGTTTTCCACAGGTTTCGCCCTGGCTTGTCCCCAAAAATCGCACAGACGTCCTACCAGGGGATTCGTAGCATTCCAAGAAAAATACCAGGTAGTTATCCACAGGGGTTGGATGAATGCGCTAGGGAAATGTGATCCGCGTCCCCAGGTTATCCCCAGGTTTGTCCACAGGGTCTGTTCTGGGGGCGTTTGCAAGAACATGCTCCGAAGGTGGAGACTTCTACATGTCATCGCAGCCAGCGGTGATCGGTTGCCAGAGACCATCCCTTGCACCTAGCCCGACCCTGACCGGTTTGGCCGGGCAAGTCGGCGCTCGGTCGAACCTTGACCCAGCCGACTAGGAGGTGAAGGTGGCCTTACGCCGCCGAAAGAGGAAGAAGGCGCATCGCGGCTCCAAGCTGCGGACTGGCCGGGTTAGGATCGTGACTCCTACCCGGCTCAGCGCCGTCACAGTAGCGATCCAGCTTGTCGGACTGATTAAGTCGATCACCGACATGCTGGGCACGTAACACACAGGAAGGGACGCTCCCCGTCCTTGCATCCTGGTTGGGTCGACCTACCAGTGGGCCCAACCAGGATGCAAGCCTGTCTTAGTTTGCTTCCTGGGTCAAGTTTTGTCCGGCAGTCAACCTTGTGCTGGTCTGACTCGTTTCCCCAGGTCAAGACGCTTACGGGAGCGATAAACTGACTCATTAGGTCAAGTATTGCCGAACTTACCTCTAGGGGATCAAGGCCGCGCCGCCTGCGCGGCGCGGTGTGCCTGTCTCGTTGGGGCCGTGGTCCGTATCCATCGCGCCACGGCGCGGCCTGCCGCTTCGCTACGGCCGCGCGGGCGCGCGGCACGGCTCATGCTCTTAGGCCGGGTGCGCCGCGCAGGCGACACGGTGGAGGCGCGTAGGCAGATCGGTGATGAGGGCCAAGCCGACGAGCAGCACGCATAGGCAGCTTCGATCCAGGATCGTCGGCGAGCTGGCGGAGCTGACTTGCGAGGTACCAGGGGCTGCCCCGCCCCTGGACCCCGGGAGCCCGCAGCACGATCCGCGCCCTACTCGGCGGAGCGGTGCAAGGCCCGTCGGCGCGGATCGCACTGCGGGAGTGGGGAGGGGGCACCTCTATATAGGGGCGCTGTCAGGGTGTGCCCTCTGCGTGCCCCTCACGTGCCCGTACCAGCGGGGACTCACGGGGAACGGGTGTCAAAGGTGCTGGGAGAATCACCGAGCGTTCGCGCTATCGGTCGCCGAGGTGACCGCGCGTATTCGGGTGCACCTTTGCAAGGCAGGGGTTAGGGGTTCGATTCCCCTCGTCTCCACTATCTTGCCTAACGTCGGCTTTCTGTCCGGGGTGGTGTCGTCGCGCGAACCGCTGGGGCCGCGTCGGTGGCTCGGTGTGGTCGGTTGGGCCGTGGATGTGGTGACGGAGGGGTCGTCGGCACTGGGTAGCGTGTGGCTGTGAGCGATTCTGGCGGTGGCCCCGGGCAGTTGGAAGAGCGGGCCGATGAACTTGTGGCCGAGTTCGGTGCCTGGGCTGCTGGTCATGGGTTTGAGGTTGATCTTTTCGTCGTTGAGGCGGCGATGGACGCGCGGGTCACGGGTGATGGCGGGCTCACCCGCTGGGACAGTGCGGACATAGGTCGGCTACTGCTGGAGTGGTTCCCGCGGAAAGTCACTCTGGAGAGGTCGGAGTGGTCGGGTGCTTTGGCGACGCTGCATTGCTGGGTCGACTTTTTGGCCGCGACTCGCCGTGGTGACGTGCGGGATCTGGATGCGCTGCACGCGGTGATCGACCGGAGCGCTCCGGAGTTCCAGGTGAGGATGACCGACGAGCGCAACTATGGGCTGGCGAAGTTCTGGATGACCCGGATGATCGAGCACGACGTCGACATCGCGGATGAGGACGCCGTCCGCGGCTTTCTGCGGGCGGTTCAGGTCGGCGAGATCGACTACGACCAGGACGTGCTCGGTGAGATCATGGGTCGTCGCGCGCTCGAAGGTGAAGCCGACCTGGTTCTCCCCGAGTTTGAGGAGCACGACCCAGGGCCGTTGCCGCCTGCGCTCGTTCCGCCCGAGGGCGAGCTGGCGTCCCTGGCGGAGAGCGCCATCGCGGTGGCCCGGTTCCGGACGTTGGTGGCGTGGGTGGGTGCTGGTCGTGCGCTGACGACGACGAAGCGCCTGCGTGTGGCGGATGCCCGTGAGCTGGCGCTGCTGCTGGGAGTGGACGCCCCCTATCTGGAGCGGGCTCGCAGCAGCGCGGACCTGCCGGAGGTGTCGCTGCTGGTGGCCTGGGCCAGGGCCGCTCGTCTGGTGCGGGTGGTCAAGGGCAGGCTTCTTGCGGTCAAGAGCGCGGCAGGCCTGTTGGACCGGCCGTTGGACCTGTGGTGGCGGGCGTTCGAGGCGTTCGGCGAGCTGGGTCCTGAGGTGTGCGCGCCCGCGAGCCGCTACGAAGGGCCTTCTCTGCTCGCGCAGGTGCTGCCGGAGGTGGCGCTGGACCTGTGGCTGAGTCTGTACACGGCAGGCGGGACACCCGTACCGGTGGAGCTGCTGGCCGGGAGCATTCGCGAGATGATGTCGGCCCTGCTCGGCTTTGGCATCGGCGGGCCGCTGGTCGGTATCCGGGAAATGATGTGGCGGCGGGATCTTGCCGCTGTGCTCGCGGCCTTGCAGACGGTGGGAGCGGTCGAGCTGACGGTATCCGCGGACGCACAGGAACGGGACAAGATCATTGAGCTTTCCGGCGATGATGATCCTGACCTCACTCTCGCGCGACTGACTCCGCTCGGCCTCTGGGGCGCGCGCAGGGCGTTGCGTGCCGAGGGATTCGACGCGCCGTCCGTGGCGGAGCTGGCAGAGGCCCCGCTGAAGCGGGTCTGCGAGGTTGTGGAGCACTGTGCACCTGAGGTCGTCGAGTCCGTCCTGGAAACATGGGTCGCGTCCAGGGACGCCAAGGACGCGGCGGCCGAGCTGGCCGCGTTCTGCGTGAATGGGCCGTCCTCCGCGGCGCGGCTGCTGGCGTGGGCCGCGCTGGAGCACACCGGAATGCCGGGGGTGGATCAGGCCCGCCGGTTGCGCTCCGAGGGCGGTGTGGCGGGCGGGATGGCCACCGAGTGGCTGGTCAGCCACGGCGAGCTGGCTCCTGAAGCCGCCGAGCAACCGGAGATGCTGCTCGCACTATCCGAGAACATGGCCGCCATGCACGACCACGGGATGCTGATCGAGGAGATGACCGGGCATCCGCTCCACGATCAACTCGGCTTCGTCCATGCGATCGCAAGCGCACGCCACCCCGACCGCATCGCGATGCTGACCACCATCTCCCGCGATCACCCGGGGCACGGCATCGCCGCTGCGGCGGACGAGGCCCTCGGCGGTGGCCTGCTGTAGCCGCGGCAGAGATGACCTGTGGCAGCGCGCCGGGAACCTACCGGCGGAATCGTCATTCCAGGCCCATCGACCAGCACGTCGCGGTCCTTATGCTGATGCGTTGGGCCCACTGTGGTTCTTCGTGGTGAAGGCCCAGGCAGCGCGGGTGTCCCGGTGCCTGGGCCGTTTGCGGTTAAGGACCTTGTGTGGGGGTGGGGGGCGCCTACGGTGCGGGCAGTAGGTCTAGTTCCTGTAGGTCGTTGAGGTACTTGCTGATCAGGGGCGGGGCCAGGTGGGGGATGTCGTGGTCGGGGCCGATTTCGGCGGTGCGGACGGCGGCCTCGAAGTGGGTGGTGGGGATGGCTGAGCCGGGGGTCGCGGGGGCGGGGTCGGTGAAGGCTTGGAGCAAGGGCAGTAGGGAGTGCTGTCGTTGTTTTTCGGGGAGGGCGCGCAGGGCGGAGTCGAAGCGGTCTAGCCATTCCTGGTAGTCGGTGATCCGGTGGATGGGGTGTCCGGCGTCGATGAGCCAGTCCACGAAGGTGTCCAGGGAGATGCCGTCGTCGTGGGGGTTGAGGGTGTTGAAGGTTCGGAAGCCCTCGCCCGCGCCGAGGGTGGTGATCGCCTCGGCGGTGAAGTCGACGGGGAGTCCGTCGTAGTGGGCGCGTTGGCGGGCGCCGTCGGGGGTGGTTTCGTAGAACGAGTGCGGGGCTACGCCGGTGAGGACGAGGCTGAGCAGCAGGCGGGTGAACATGTCCGGCACGTTGAGCTGCCGGGTGTAGCGGGTGTGCGCGAGGATCATGTCTGAGCGGAACACCGCGACCGGCAGGCCGCAGAGGTCGTGCGCCTCCCGGAGCAGCACTTCGCCCGCCCATTTGCTGATCGCGTAGCCGTTGGCGTAATCGTCGGCGATCCGCCGGGTCGGGCTGGTGCTTCTGATGTCGGCGTCCTCGGCGAGGGCGGCTGGGCCGACCTGCGCGGCGACGCCGACGGTCGAGACGTAGGTGACGGGTTTGCGTCGGGTGGTGATGGCCAGGCGGATCACTTCCGCGGTGCCCGCGACGTTGGGGCCGAAGAGCTGGGTGTAGGGCAGGACGTGGTTGACCAGCGCGGCGGAGTGCACGATCAGGTCGACGGCCGCGGTCAGCCGCTGCCAGGTGGGCGCGTCCAGGCCCAGGTTCGGCTCGCCGATGTCACCGGCCACGACTTCCAGCGCCTGCTCGGCCAGCTCCTTGTACTCGGCTGCCAGGCCGGAGTCGCTGTCGAACGCCTCGTCCAGGCGCTGCCTGGCCGCGTCCGCGCTGCTGCCGCGCAGCACGCAGATCAGCCTGCCGCCGACGGGCGCCAGCCTGCGCAGCCACTCCAGGCAGAGGAAACGGCCGAGGTAGCCGTTGGCGCCGGTCAACAGGACAGTGCGCGGGTCGCCCGCGCTGGGCAGCGTGGGCGCGGCGGTGAGTGTGTCGGTGTCGATGAACTTGTCGAGGGTGAGGTCGCCTGCGCGGACATCCACGCTGTCCTGGCCGTGGACGCTCGCGAACGTCGGCTTGCTGGCCCCGTCACGGCGTTCGGCCTCGATGTAGGCCGCCAGGTTCCGCAGGGTGTTGGCGGGGCTGATCACCACACCCACCGGGACCTCGACGCCGAAGATCTCGCCGAGCAGGTTCGAGAAAGTCAGCGCGGACAGCGAATCGCCGCCGAGGTCGAGGAAATGCGCGCTGTCGGCCACCGCCGCGCCGCGCGCCCCGAGCAGCGCCCGCGCGGCACCGCTGACCGTGTCGAGGACTGGCCGGTCCGCGCTGCCCTCGCGCAGCAGGCGAAGCTCGTCGTCCTGCCCGTCGGCGAGGTCGGTGTAGAGCTGTTCGAGGCGGTCGCCGTAGCGCTGGAGCAGGCGGGGGCGCAGGAGCTTGCGGGCATCGGAGAGCAGGCCGTTCTTCGCGCTGAACGGCTCGGTCTCGACCAGGAAATCGCGCGGGATCTCGTAGGAGCTCAGCCCGGCGTCGCGGGCGACCTGCCGCACCGACTCGGTCAGCGACCGCTTGAGCTCCGCGCCCTGGTCGGTCGCCGCTGGGGTCGGCACGATCACGGCGAGCAGGTAAGCGCGCTCGCTGTTGCCGTAGACGAATATCTGCTGAATCAGCGGACTGGTGACGAACAGCGCCTCAAGCCGGGACACGGCCACGAACTCGCCTTGCGACAGTTTCAGCACATTGCTGCGGCGGTCGACGTAGACGAGCTGATCCGGCCCGGTCTGCGCCATGATGTCGCCGGTGCGGTAATAGCCGTCCTCGTCGAAAATGTCCGCGGTCACCTCGGGCCGCCGGTAATACCCGGGGATGACGGTCGCGGCCTTCACCAGCAGTTCGCCACGCGGGTGCGGCACGTCCGTCCGGAAATAGCCCAACTCGGGCACGTCGGCGAGTTTGTGGTCGGTCACCGGCGGGCGCAGCAGGCGGGAGTCCAGCATGAGCACACCGGCCTCGGTCGAACCGTAGCCGTCGCGCAGGTTCACCTCCAGCACGGACTCGACAAACGCGGCGACGTCGGCCGACAGCGGCGCCGACCCGCACATGGACGCCACGACCCGGCCGCCGAGTTCCGCGCGCCGGAACACCTCCCGCACTTCCGCCGCGACGGCCTCTTCCGACTCAGCGCCCCGCCGGTCGAGTTCCGCGCGGTAGCGCTGGAACAGCATGTCGCAGACCCGGGGGACCAGGATCAGCAGAGTGGGGCGGACCAGGGCGATGTCCTCGAACAGGCAGGACAGGTCGCTGCGCGCGGTGAAGTACGCGGTGCCGCCGCGGGCGATCGACTCCACCAGCACGACGCGCCCGGCGATATGGCTCAGCGGCAGGTAGATGACCCCGATCAGGGGCACTGTCTCCGGCCACACCGACGTCGCCCCCGACCACAGGTCGGCGACCAGCCGCTGGGGGTACACCGCGCCCTTCGGTGTCCCGGTGCTGCCGGAGGTGTAGAGCAGCAGGGACAGGTCCTCGTCTTCGCCCGCGAACAAGGGCGCGGCGGGGGAGGCCGCGCCACGGTCGAGCACGGCGGCCAGCGTGTCGATGACGACCGGCGACCCGGCGTCGGCCAGGCGCCCGCGCGCGGACTCGACCGCCTCGCGCTCGTCGTCCACCTCGGCGTGGAAGTCGAACACGATCACCCGCCGCACCGTGGGCCCGGTCAAGGCCAGGTCGACGGCGGTGTCGAGGCGTTCGACGCTCGCGGCCAGCACCCGCGGCCCGGTCTCGGCGATGATCGGCTCAAGCTGGGCGACGGAAGCGCTGGCGTGCAGCGGCACCGAGACGACGCCGAGGTGCACGCAGGCCAGGTCCAGCGTCGCGTAGTCGCTGCTGGCGAACCCCAGGATGGCGACGAACTCGCCCGCGCGCAGCGGGTGTTCGGGATGGTGGTGCCATTCCGCGGCGACCGCGCGCACCCGGGCCCACAGTTCGCGGTAGGTGATCGTGTCGAACCTCGGCAGCAGCCGCAGCGACGTCCGGCCGGTGTCCGGCGAGACGACCGGCTCGGTCGCCCGCTCACCCAGCGCGGGGCGGTCGGCGTAGCCCGCCATGATCGTGGCGACGATCTCCGCGAGGCCCATCCCCGGCCGCCGCACCGCCGCCCGCACCGCGTCGTCCGGCTTCACGTCGCGGACCTGCGGGTCGTCGGTGAGCAACTCGGCCAACCGGCGCCGCGCGCGCGGATCGGCCAACCAGCCCGCGTCGTCGTACTCGTGCCCCGTACCGGTTGTCACAACGGCCCTCCGTGCCTCGGTTATACCGAGTGTTGTGTTGAGATTACTCACTGTCAACCGCGGGTGGCGGCGGGCGAACCGCTAGAACCCGAGCACCGCGGGGTCCTTGGCCAGGGAGCGGAAGTGCTCGGCCGGAGACGCGACGAGCTTGCGCACCGCGGTGTCGATCACTCCGACGACCGAGGTGAGGTCGGCGACCAGCGTCCCGTCGGCAAGGGTGATCGTCTGGTTGACCCGGAACGTCTTGCCGGTGCCCCACACCCACTCGCAGGTCACGTCGACCTCGTCGCCGCCGCGCAGTTCACGGTGGTAGCGCATGGTGTTCTCCAGCACCGCGGGGCCGCCGCCGGACGCGGCCAGCACGTCGGTGGTGATGCCCGCCGCCCGCATACTCTCCCAGCGGGCGTGCTCGCAGTACAGCAGGTACACCGCCTGGTTCAGATGCCCTTGGATGTCGAGTTCGTATCCGCGCACGACAATCCGCACGGTGAACGGTTCGCTCACAGCGTCGTCCTTCCTTCCCGAATTGAGTAAGTCTCAGTTGACTTTGCGATCCAGATGCGACCAATACTGCTCGCGCAGCACCCTGCGCAGGATCTTCCCACTCGGGTTGCGGGGAATCGCCTCGACGAACTCGTACCGCGTCGGCACCTTGAACTCGCCGATCAGCGTGCGCAGAAAGAGCATCAGCTCGCGTTTCGTGGCCTGGGCGTCCGGACTCGGCACCACGAACGCCAGCACGGCCTCGCCCCACCGTTCCTCCGGCACCCCGATGACCGCGGCCTCGGCCACCGCGGGGTGTTTGGTCAGCGCGTTCTCGACTTCTGCGGGATAGACGTTCTCGCCCGCGACGATGATGACGTCCTTGATCCGATCGGAGATGAACACATAGCCGTCTTCATCGAGGTGGCCCGCGTCGCCGGTGTGCAGCCAGCCGTCGACCAGGGTGCGCTCGGTCGCCTCCGGCATCCCCCAGTACTCCAGCATCACCGCGGGCGTGCGCACGCAGATCTCGCCGACCTGGCCGTTCGGGACCGGGTTGCCCGCCGTGTCGACAACCTTGACCTCGACGCCGGGGTAGGGCTTGCCCGCCGCGCGCATCCGCGGGCTGCCCGGCACGTGGTCCTCCGGCGGCAGGCAGATCGCGGCGTTCCCGCTCTCGGTCAGGCCGTACATCTGGACGAGCGCGCAGCCCAGCACCTCCTGGCAGCGCAGCAGCAGCGTTTCCGAGATCGGGGAGCCGCCGTAGTTGACCATGCGCAGGGACGCGAAGTCCGCTGGGGTGGCGGCGGTCTCCTGCACCATCATTTGCAGCATCGCGGGCACCGCCAGGGTGGTGGTGACCCGCAGTTCCCTGATCAGGCGCACGGCCTCGCCGGGGTCGAACATCCGCATGGCGACGATGGGGACGCCCGCGTTGAAGCTCTGCATCGCCCACCAGATCCCGGCGATGTGGAATCCGGGGATGCTGATCAGGCTGCGGTCGTCGGGAAACCAGTCCAACCAGGGCAGGCCGTGTTCGGCGAGCAGGTCGCGGATCGCGAAGAAGCTCCGGTGGGCGATGACCACGCCCTTGGGCAGTCCGGTCGTGCCGCTGGTGTAGATCTGCACGATCGGGTCGCCGGGCTCGGCCGTGACCACCAGGTCGTCGTCGGGGTACGGGGCAATCCAGTCGGCGAGCCCGTCGCCCCGCTCGCCGTCGCCGTCGAGGTCGACCACGAGCCGGAGACTGTCCAATTCGGACGCTCCGGCGACTGCGGTCGGGTGGAATTCACGCTCGCAGAACAGAAGCTCGGCGCCGGAGTCGCGCAGGATGTGGTCGACCTCCTCCGGCGCGAGCCGGAAGTTGATCGGGACGAGGACCGCGCCGATCTTCGCGCAGGCGAAGAAGATCGCGTAGTAGTGCTCGGATTCCTTGCCCAGATAGGCGATCCGCGTGCCCGCGGCGATGCCCGCGGCCAGCAGTGCGCGCGCGATGCGGTTGCCGCGCCTGCCCAGTTCGCCGTAGCTGACCTGCCTGCCTTCGCAGATGATCGCCAACTGTTCTCCGCGCTCGGCCGCGTGCAGCGCGATGGTGTCCGCCGCGGTCCGCAGGGAGGGGTAGTGCATCTCGGGTCTCCGATCGGGCTCAGTGCCGGATGACTCAGTGCCGGATGACTCAGTGCCAGATGACTCAGTGCCAGATGTTGTCGGTGGGCCAGAAACTGCGGCCGGTCAACACTGGGCCGGGTAGGCGGCACAGGGCGGGTGTGTTGTCCCGAGCCCCGAAGTCGACGTCCGCGCCCGCGCGGAAGCGGGCGGCGAGCGCGGCCAGTTCGCCTTCGCCAGGAAGATCGGGCGTCGTGCCTTTCGCGATGGCCGCCAACTTGGCGAGCAGGCTGGTGCGGTCGGGCACGACGGCGGCGGCGCGGACCGGACCGTGGTCGCGGCCCAGCGCCAGTGTTCGGCACACGGACTCCACCGGCAGTTCAGGATGATCCGCGAGATAGGTGTGCAGCCGCAGCGCGGTCGCGGCGAGCGCTTCGGCGTTGTGCGCGGAGAGCACCAGCAGCGCGGGCTCGGAACCGCCCGCGGTCGCGGTGTCCCCGCTGTCGACCCCCTCCAAGATCACGTGCGCGAGGGTGCCCGCGAAGCCGTACCCGCTCACCGCCGCCCGGCGCGGTCCGGAAACCGGCCAGGAGGTCGGCGCTGCCGCGAACCGCAGCCCCAGCCCCTGCCACGGCACGCCGGGATCGAGGTCGTCGGCGCCCACCTGCGGCGCGATCTCCTGGTGCGCGAGCATGAGCGCGGTCTTCATCAGCGCGGCGGCGCCGGACGCGGTCTCGGCATAGCCCAGATTCGCCTTGCATGAGCCCAGGTAGAGCGGCGGTGCGCCTGGGCGGTCCCGCTCGTAAGCCTGCGACAGCGTCTCGGCCTCGATGATCCCGCCGATCCGCGACCCGTTCGCCTGCGCCTCGACGTAGTGCACGTCGTGCGGCCGCACCCCCGCCCGGCGCAGCGCGAGGTCGATCACGGTCCGCTGGCCCGCCGCCGAGGCCACCGACATGGCGGGACGGTCCCCGTGCTGGTGCACCGCGCCCGCGCGGATCACCGCGTACGGCCGCACTCGGCTGGCCAGCGGATCGGACGCCCGGGTGAGCACCACGACGCCGCAGCCCTCGCCGCGGACGTGGCCGTCGGCCCGCGCGGTGAACGGCCTGCTCCGGCCGGACGGCGAGACCATGCCCGCGCGCGCCAGGATCGCCGTGCTGAACGGGGAGAGCACGAGGTTGCACACACCGACCAGCGCCACATCGCATTCCCCGCGGCGCAGCGACTGCTCCGCGAGGTGCACCGCGGTGAGCATCGACGACGACGCCGTGTCGATGCTCACCGCGGGGCCGCTGACGCCCAGCCCCATGCCGATCCGGCCGGACAGCGCGCCGACGCCGCTTCCGGTGCTCATGAACGGCGACAGGTCGTCCGCGTCCGTCCCGTTGCGCAGCCGCGCGAACGGGTACTCCACCTGGCCAGCCGCGACGAAGACGCCCACGGTGGCGCGGCGCAACTCGGCCAGCGTCAGGTTGGCGTCGGCGACGGCCGCCACCGCGACCTCCAGCAGCAGCCGCTGCTGCGGGTCCATGTGCAGCGCTTCGGCGTCGGAGATGCCGAAGTACGCGGCGTCGAACACGTCGACGTCGGAGAGGAACGCGCCGTGGGCGAGGACGTCGGCGATCGGGGCGAGGTCCGGCGCGTCGAGGTTCCAGCGAGCGCGGCCGAGGCTGTCCAGCGGCGGGCCGACCGCGCTGGTCGGCACCACCCGGCCGCCGCGCAGCGCGGCCCACAGCTCGTCCGGGGAACCGATCCCGCCGGGCAGCCTGGCGCCCATGCCGACCAGCGCGATGGGCTCGGTGTCCTCCTGCCTGCGCCGGGCGAGCATGACCATAAGCTGCTTCTTCGACAGCGAGTCCAGATAGTCGATGTAGCTCAACGGTTCCTCACAGGTTCAGCGCGCGCAGTGCGGCCAGCTCGGCGTCGACCTCGGACTCGGTCAGGTTCCGCACCTCGTCCGCCGCGGCCTCATGGGACGGGTCGGCGCTGGTTTCCTCGGCGAACAGCGACTTGTGCACGAACTCCGCGAGCGCGCGCACGGTCGGATGGTCGAAGAGCGCCGAGGTGGGCAGCGCGATCCGGAACAGCGACTCCAGGGCGTTCTTCAGCTCGACCGCGGCCAGCGAGTCCAGGCCGAGCTCCACGAACCGGGCGTCGGCGCCGACGTCCTGGGCCGAGCCGAACCGCAGCACGCGCGCGACCCGGCCGCGCAGGGCGTCGCGGATGGCGCCCGCGCGTTCGGTGTCGGTCAGCGAGTCCAGCGCCGCGACGTCGAAGTCGTCCTCGCGCTGCGTCCCCTGGTCGCTCAACCGGGAGAACAGGGCGTCGGCGACCGCCAGTCCCGCCGTGTAGCCGGACCAGTCGAACTCGCCGACGACCACCTGCGGCGCGCCCGCGCCCAGCGCCCGCACCAGGGCCCGCGAGGCCTCGTTCGGCTTGATGAACTTGATGCCCCGGTCCTCGGTGCTCTCGATCTGCTTGGCCGAGAGTTCCGCGGCCATGCCGACCTCGGCCCACGGCCCCCAGTTCACGCTGAGACCGGGCAGGCCCGCTGCCGCCCGCAGGCGCATCAGCGCGTCGAGATAGGCGTTGCCCGCGGCGTAGTTCGCCTGGCCCGCCGCGCCGAGCACCGAGGAAATCGAGGAGTAGCCGACGAAGAAGCGCACACTCGGGATGTCCTCGATCGCCTTGTGCAGCAGCCACGAGCCGCGGACCTTCGCCCTGAGCACGGTGTCGAAGCTGTCCCAGGTCTGCCGCTCGAACGGCGCGTCGGCGAGCGTTCCCGCCGCGTGGATCACCCCGCCCAGCGGCGCGTCCGGCGGATTCGCCGCGGCCGTGATCCGCGCGATGTCGTCGGCGTCGGCCACATCGCCTTGGTGCACGGTGATTTCCACATCCGCGCCGATCGCCTCGGTCAGCGTTTGGACGTCCGCCGCGGACACCTCACGCCTGCTCATCAGCGCCAGCTTCCGCGCCCCCTCGGCGACCAGCCGCCCGGCGGTGACCGTGCCGAGCGCGCCGAGGCCGCCGGTGATCAGGTACGTCTCGTCCGGGCTGATCCGCGCCGGGGCCGCTGCCGGGCGGTCCTCACGCAGCCGCAGCACGAGCTTGCCGATGTTGGCGCCCCGGCTGAGCACGCCGAACGCCTCATCGATCTCGTCCAGTCCATACGCGACAGTGGGCGGGGCCTCGATGTCTCCTGCCGCGAGGAGTCCGGCGACGGTGTCGAGGATGCCGCCGGTGAGCCGGTCGAGCTCGTCGGGGGCGAACTCGCTCAGGTCGAAGTTGTGGTACTCGGCGTCGGGCCGCTGCCGTGCCATCCGCTCCGGCGACCAGATGCCGATCTTGCCGAGTTCCACGAACCGGCCGCCTTGCGCGAGGCAGCGCACGCTCGCGGCGACGTGCTCGTTGGCCAGGCTGTTGAGCACGACGTCCACGCCGCTGCCGTCGGTGGCCGCCAGAATCTCGTCGGCGAAGTCGAGCGAGCGGGAGTTCATGACCCACCGCACGCCCTGCCCGCGCAGCAGATCCCACTTGCGCGGGCTGGCCGTGGCGAACACCTCCGCCCCCGCGAGCTGAGCCAACCGCACCGCTGCCTGTCCGACACCGCCCGCCGCCGCGTGGATGAGCACCCGGTCTCCCGGCTTGACGCGCGCGAGATCGCGCAGCGCGTGGTAGGCGGTGACGTAGGCGGCCGGGATCGCCGCCGCCCGCTCGAAGTCCACAGTGGACGGTTTGGCGACGACGACCGACGACGGCACCGTGACGCGCGAGCGCATACATCCGACCCGGGAGAACATGACCTCGTCGCCGGGCTGGAACCGCGCGGCCGGGCCTGCGGCGACCACCGTCCCGGCGGCCTCGAAGCCGAGCGGCAGATCCTGCTCCGGCAGACCGTTGTCCAGCGCGTACTGCCGCAGCAGGCCGAGCGCGTTGAGGACGTCCTTGAAGTTCAAGCCAGCCGCGTGCACGGCGATGGTCACCTCGTCGCCCACCGGCTCGACGCCGTCGGCAGGCACCGGCACCGGCTTGACCTTGGTGAAGTCCCCGTACTCGGTGATCCGCAGCTCGAAGTCGCCCTCGGCGGGGGCGGCCAGCGGAGCCAGCCTGCGGACATGCCGGATTCCGCCGCGGTAGGCGAGTTGGAACTCCCCGTCGCCCGCGTCGCCGTGCAGCAGCTCGTCGGCGAGGGCACGCAGGTCGCCCTGGGCCAGATCGACCAGGGTGGCCCGCAGCGCGGGGTACTCGGTCAACAGCACATGGCCCGCGCCCCACAGCGACGCCGCGGCCTGGTGCTCCGCGCGGGCGGGCGGGTCGCCGGGGAGGGCCTGGGCGCCTTCGGTGATCAGCCGCAGCCGCACCGACCTGCCCACGCTCGCCCCGTCGAGTCCGGCCATCAGATCGAGCAGGTCGCGGTAGTTCGCCGCGCATTCCGCGTCGAGCCGGTCGACTCCGTCGAGGTCGGGGCTGGCCCGCCAGAACCACCACAGCTCGGCGTCCGACACCGCGGCCGAGACCATCCGCGCCGCTTCCCGGCCGTCGGCGGCGAACCGCAGTTCGACTCCCGCCTTGGCGAGAACCGGGGCCACGGCGTCGAAATCCGCCTGCGGGCGGTGCGCAACGACCACCGTCGCCGGGCCGGTCGACGCCCGCTCCACCAGGGAGCGCTTGACCCACCGCGGCTCCAGGAACGCGCGACCGGACGAGGCGTTCGGCCGCGCGACGCGCTTGAGCCGGGCCCCGCGGACGGCGAAGACAGCGCGGTCGCCTTCCATGCCGACGATGTCGGCGGTCAGGCCGTCGTCGTCGTGCGCGGTGATCTCGGTCAGCACTTCGAGATCGCCCTTGGGCTTCTTGAACAGCTCGATCGTGGCGAACGCCACCGGCAGGTACGCGTCGGAGAGATCCACGATCCCGCCGATGGTCTGCATCGCGCAGTCCAGCACGGCCGCGGTCAGCTGCTCGACCGCCGAGTGCGCGGCGGCGCGCAGGTCGCCGACCGCGAACGTCTCAGCGAAGCGGGAAACCTCGCGCACCAGCCGGAACCGCGTGCCGTACGGCAGGCCCAAGTCGGTGTAGCGCGCGTACAGGTCGTCCGCCGACACGGTTGCCCGCGCCTGGCCGCGGTCGCGTTCGGCGCGCAGCCTGGCCACCACCTCGGCGGTGGCCGCGGTCGGCTGGGGCGGGCCGCCGATCACGGCGGTCGCGTGCAGGCGTTCGATGGCGCCGTCCTGGCCCTCGACGCGGCTGACGATCTCCGCGGCGAACTCCCCGTCGCCCAGGGGACGCAGCCGGGTCTCGACCTCGGTCAGCGCGTCCTGGGCGAGGAACAGCGGTTCGAGAATCCGGATATCGCGCAGCGGGCGCGCGGTCTCACCGAACACCGCGTCCTGCGCCGCGAGGATCGTCTCGACATACCCCGCGCCGGGGAACACGACCTGCCCCATGACGACGTGGTCGGCGAGGTATCCCGGCGCCAGCGGACTCAGCCGCGTCCGGAACACCCTGCGGCCATCGGCGGCCTCGGCCGCGGCGGAAATCTCCGTGCCCAGCAGCGGGTGGTGAGACGCGGCGCCCGACGCGGCTCCCGGCAGCGCGGGCAGCCAGTAGCGCTTGCGGTCGAAGACATACCCCGGCGCCGGGACGCGGCGGCCCGGCCGCCCGCTGTGGTACCGCGCCCAGTCGATCGGCAGACCCGCCGTGTAGCACCGCGCGACCGCGCGGCGGATGGTCGATGTTCCCTCGTCAGCGGGATCGAGGCTGCTCACCCACAGGTGGGCGGCGGGATCGGTGTTCTGCCTGCCCATGTTGTTCAGCGTCGCGGCGGGCCCCACTTCGACGAAGACGTGCGCGCCGCGCTCCTGCACGGCGCGCATCCCCGCGGCGAAGTTCACCGGCTCGGCGATGTGGCGCACCCAGTACTCCGCGGTGCCGACCTCGGCGAACGCGGCGACCGCGCCGGTCACGTTCGACACGAAGCTCAATCGCGGCTCGTGGAAAGCGATGTCGCGCAGGGCGTCGCGGAAGGCGTCGAACACCTCGGCCATCAGCGGCGAGTGGAACGCGTGCGAGACCGACAGCGCCTTGGTCTTCACACCGCGCTCGGTGAGCGTGGCGACGATCGCGGCGAGCGAGTCGTGCCCGCCGGAGATCACGCACTGCTCGGGCGCGTTGATCCCGCCCAGGCCCACATCGGGGAAGTCGGCCAGCAGGGGAGCGACGTCGGCCGCCGCGGCGCGCACGGCGATCATCCCGCCGGGCGCGGACACCGCCTGCATGAGGCGGGCGCGGGCGGCCACCAGGGTCACCGCGTCCTCGACGGTGAACAGCCCGGCGACGGTCGCGGCGACGATCTCGCCGATGCTGTGTCCCAAAAGGACAGTCGGCCGCACGCCCCAGTCCATCCACAGCCGCGCGAGCGCGTATTCCAGGGTGAACAGCGCGGGCTGCGTGAGCTGGGTCTGGTGGATGTCGTCGGCGTCGTCGGAGGACAAGTCGAACATCATGTCGCGGACGGACATCCCCAGGTGCGCGGCGAAGAGCCGGTCGCAGTCGTCGACATGCGCGCGGAACACCGGGTACCGGTCGTAGAGGGCCTTGCCCATCCCCGGGTACTGCGAGCCCTGCCCGGCGAACATGAACGCGACGTTCGACAGCGACGGCTCCGAGTCGGTCGGCGGGGCCGACAGCGCCTCATCGAGCAGGCGCAGCGCGTCGGCGCGCGTGTCGACGGGGCCCGCGATCCGGGCGGCGAGGTGGGTGCGCCCGACATTGGCGGTGTGGCACAGGTCGGCGATCGAGATGTCGGGGTTGTCATCGAGGAAACGCCGGTACCGCCGCAGTTGCGCGGGCAGCGCGCTGTGCGTCTTGGCGGAAATGGTGAGCACCCCGGTGTCCGCGGTGTCGGTGGGCTCGGCCGCGGTTTTGGGCCGTGGCGCCTCTTCAAGCACCACCGAGGCGATGGTGCCCGCGAAACCGTAGGAGTTCACCATCGCCCGACGCGGCCCGTCGGCGGCCCAGTCGCGGACGTCGGTCGGCACGGTCACCCGGTACCGGTCCCAGGGGATGTGGCGGGACGGCGTGGTCAGGTTGATGTGCGGGTAGATCACACCCTCCCGCATCTGCAAGACGGTCTTGACGATCCCGCCGACGCCTGCCGCGGCCTCCATGTGGCCGATGTTGGTCTTGACCGACCCCACGACCAGCGGATCGTCCGCCGCGCGCGAGGACGAGAACACCGTGTCGATGGCGCTCATCTCGATGGGGTCGCCGAGCGAGGTGCCGGTGCCGTGCGCCTCCACGTAGCCGATCTCGGCGGGTTTCAGCCTGGCGCTGGCCAGGGCCGCGCGCATCAGCGCCGCCTGAGCGGTGCCGTTCGGCACGGTCAGGCCGCCGCTCTCGCCGTCCTGGCGCACCGCGGAGCCGCGCACGAGCGCGAGCACCGTGTCACCGTCGCGCCGGGCGTCGGAAAGCCGCTTCAGGAGCAGCATTCCGCACCCTTCGCTGCGGCCGTAGCCGTCGGCCGAGTCGTCGAAGGTCTTGCATTTGCCGTCCGGGGACAGCATCCGGGCGCGCGAGTAGACGATGTGGTTGCGCGGGTGGTGCGTGCCGTTGACCCCGCCCGCCAGGGCGATCTCGCATTCGCCCTTGCGCAGGCCCTGGACCGCGAGGTGCAGCGCGACCAGAGACGACGAGCACGCGGTGTCGACGCTCAGGCACGGGCCGCGCCAGCCGAGGAAATACGACAGCCTGCCCGCGGCCGCGCTGTGCGCGGTGCCCGCGGCGATGTGGGCGTCGAGTTCGCCGTCCGGCACCGACTCGACCTCGATGGTGAAGTCCATCTGGCCGACCCCGAGATAGACGCCGCCGTTGCCGTGGCGCAGCGTGGCCGGGTCGATGTTCGCCGACTCGAACGCCCGCCACGAGCATTCCAGCGCCCAGCGGTGCTGCGGGTCGACAAAACCGGCTTCCTTCGGCGAGATGTTGAAGAACCGCGGGTCGAACAGGTCCATTCCGGAGACGAACCCGCCGCCCGCGGCCAGCGGCGGCTTGCCCGCGGCACGCTCGGCGGCCTGGAGCGCGGCCATATCCCAGCGGTCGGTAGGAACGGGGCCGGTGCCGTCGCCGCCCGCCCGGAGGAAATCGGCGAACTTCCCCGGGTCGTCGTTGTCGCCGGGGAAGTGGACGCCCATTCCGACGATCGCGATCGGTTCGTACTTCTCGGCGAGCAGCTGCCGAGTGAGCGCGTCGGTCCTGGAAGCTGTGGTGTTACCGGTCATGGAAGGCCCTGTTCTTCTCGGCGATGCTGCCGCCGTGGTCAACTGATCACCTGGCTGGTGGCTTGACTGGTCATCCGTCGTAGAGGTCGCGGAGCAGGTCGTCGACGAGGTCGTCCTCGACAGAGTCCGGGCTGTGGTCGGCCGTGGCCCGCGCGCCGCAGAAGAGATCCGCCAGCACCTCGGAACGCAGGTATGCGAGCAGATATCCGGTCGTCGGGTTGTTGAAAAGCGTCGCGGCCTCGATCGACCGGCCGAGTTGCTCCTCCAACTGCCGCTTGACGTCCATGGCGCCCAGCGATGTCAAGCCCAGCGTGAAATAACTCTCGTCCAGCGGGTACGCATCGGTGCTCTCGAACAGCAACAAGGCTCTGAATTTGTCGACCACCATCCGCTCCAGCACGGTCGGCCGTTCGGAAAGCGGAGCCGCGGTCAGTTGTTCGATGAACGGGGTGACTTGATTCATCGGGTTTTCCGTGTCCTATGATCCTGATGCCCGACAATGGACTTGCCCGACAATCGACTCTGGGGGGAATCTGAATGCCAGGCGCCGACGGTGAGCAGGCCGACGCGATGACGGTCGCGGCACGCCGAGCCGAGGAGCTTTACGCCACCGACCGCACCTGCCAGTCGCTGGGAATCACGCTCGGCGAGGTGGGGCCGGGCCGGGCGAGCGTGTCGATGCGCGTCACCGCCGAGATGACCAACGGCTACGGCATCGGCCACGGCGGTTACGTGTTCCTGCTCGCCGACGCGGCCTTCGCCTACGCGTGCAACAGTTACGCCTCGGTCAACGTGGCGCAGAGCGCGCAGGTGACGTTCCTGCGCCCGGCCCGGGTCGGCGCCGACCTGGTCGCCGAGGCGACCGAGCGCGAGCGCGTCGGCCGCACCGGGCTCTACGACGTCACGGTGCGCACCAGCGACGGCGAGGTGGTCGCCGAGTTCCGCGGGCAGAGCCAGATGCTCAGCGGAAACCCGTTCGCGGGCAGGGGATAGCCCCGGCATCACCGCGGCCAACTCGGGGAACGGCCCAGCACCGCGAGGATCCGGTCGAGCTTCGGCGCGGTCGGCGCCACCTCGATCACCGGGGCGAACGAGGCGTCGGGCTGTTCCCGGAACGGGCCGACGGGGACCTCCCGGTGGGCCACCGTCAGGGCGGCGTCGAGCACGTCGGCGTCGAACACCATCCGCACGCCGACCGAGACGCCGACGTCCCAGGCGTGCACGACGTAGTCGAGGAAGTGGAAGCTGATCGCCTGCGCGGCGGGGAAGGTCCGCTGGGTGGTGATCTCCGACAGCGGGAATTCGCGCGCAAGGACACCGTCCTCGGCGAACGCGTCCAGCACCAGGCGAGCCGATTCCGCGTACTCCGCCTTCGGGTCGTCGCCGAGGGGACGAACGCGCCACATGTCGAGATCGCCATTGCCCGCCGCGGCGGCGGCGAATCCCCGGTTCTGCGCGATCATGTGTTCGAGCAGTTCCCGGAGCACCCACGCGGAACACGGGGTAGGAGAATCCCACGCGTCATCGGGAACCAACGAGACAACACGTGTGCTCGCCTCCACCGCGCGCCGGTCGAGTTCCAGGATGCCGTCCATCGGTGTTTCTCCTTCGGGTGAATTTTGCAGGCTGGCGTGTTTCATGCCAGCAGGTTGTTGGCTACCCACGTGGGATTGTCCCGCCAAAACGCCTGACCGCGCTCGGGAAGCGTGGCGATCGGGTCGTAAAACGGATAGCGCCGATTGAGGATCTCGGCGTCCTCGGCGGTCAGCCGCTCGGCGCCCGCGCGGTAGTTCTTGGTCCAGTGGGACACGCCGAGTTCGCGGTCGTAGTCGTCAAGCTGGTGCACCCAGCGCTTCCCGACATAGGGGACATCGCACACGATCCGCGGTGTGGCATACCCGGGCAGGTATCCCATGATCGCGTGTTGCAGTTCCTGCGCCTCCCACACCGCGATCCGCCAGTGCTCGGCGTTGGGGATCATGTCGCACATGTAGAAGTAGTAGGGCAGGATGTTCGCCTCGCCGTGCAACGCGAAACACAGGTCCAGCAGGTCTTCGGACGTGGCGTTGACCCCGCGCATGAGCACGCCCTGGTTGCGCACGTCGCGCACACCGGCCCACAGCGCCGCCCGCGCGGCTTCCGCGACGAGCGGTGTCACCGACTGCACGTGGTTGACGTGGGTGTGTATCGCCAGGTTCACCCCGCGCCGCTCGGCCACCCGCGCGATCCGCTCCAGGCCCTCGACCACATCGTTCTGCAGCCAGTGCTGGGGCAGTCCGGCGAGTGCCTTCGTGGCCAGCCGGATATCGCGGACGGACTCGATGTCGAGCAGGCCCGCCACGAACGCCTCAAGCTGCTTCCACGGCACATTCGCCACGTCCCCGCCGGAGACGACCACGTCCCGGACGCCGGGGTTGGCGCGCAGGTAGCCGAGAATCCGGTCCTGGCGGTCGGCAGGCCGCAGCGTCAGCTTGTTCTTCTGGACCTGCGGCGTGGAATTGCCGACCAGGTCCATGCGCGTGCAGTGCCCGCAGTACTGCGGGCAGGTCGACACCAGTTCGGCCAGCACCTTGGTCGGATACCGGTGGGTGAGTCCTTCCGTCACCCACATCTCCGCCTCGTGCAGGGAATCCCGCTCCGAATGCGGATGGCTGGGCCACACCGGGTCGCGGTCCGAGCGCACCGGCAGCATGTAGCGCCGAATCGGGTCGGCGAAGAACGCCTCGGTGAACGCGGCCTGCGACGGCGACGCCGTTGGCGCCATCGTGTTGAGCATCTGCGGCGGCAGCAGCATCGACATCGTGGCCAGCTGCTGCTGGTCGGCGGCCAAGTCCTCGTAGAACGACTCCGCCAGCAGATCGCCTGCCACCGAACGCAGCTGCCGAGCGCTTTTCACACAATGCGCCCGCTGCCACTGCGCGTCCCGCCACTGCGCCTCGGTGACCCCGGCCCAGCCGGGAAACCGGCGCCAGTCCGGCTCGACGAGCTCCCGGCGGGTGTATTCGTAAGGCTGTGCGAGTCCGGTGTCGGGCTCGGCCTGGTAGGTGAGCACTGCGACTTCCCTCCTGCTCGACTTCCGCGCTGGTCGGCTTCCTGGCTGGGCGCTAGCCCTGACGCAGCAGGGTCGCCAGCCGGGTCCGCAGCTCGCGTTTGAGGACCTTGCCGGTGACGCCCGTCGGGTAGTCCTCCGGGCCGCGGGCGATGATCACCTCGGCCAGCTCGGCGAGCCCGGCGGCGGCGAGCGCCTTGTTCGCCTGGTCGAGCACATCGGCCGCGGCCACGTCCTGCGCGCCCGCCTGCGGCCGGATGACGGCGACGGGCCGCTGACCGGCGCCGTCCTCGGCTGGCACGCCGACCACCGCGCAGTCCAGCACCACCGCGTCGCAGTCGGCGAGCAGCACCTCTTCGATGGGCAGGCTGTACACCGGCCCGGCCGCGGTGTCGATCACGTCGACGGTGCGGTCGAGGTGGTAGAAGTTGCCGTCGGCGTCCCGGCGGGCCACGTCCCCGGTGAGCCAGAACCCGTCGGCCTCGAACGAGGTGGTCAGCTCCGGGTCGTTCCAGTACCCCGGCGTGCGCGACGGGGTCTTGACCGCGAGCAGGCCCACCGTGCCGTCGGGCACCGGGTTGCCGTCGACGTCGAGCACCGCCGCCTCGCGCACCACTTCCAGCGGCTTGCCGACACAGCGGTCGTTGCGCGGCGATTCCGGCGTGGTGACCTGGCCGAACAGGGCCATGCCCATCTCCGACGAGCCGAGTCCGTCGATGAACTGCGACCCGGGAAGGGTTTCCTCGCCCGCGTCCCCGCTGGGCAGCAGCCACGGTTTGATCAGCTTCGCCGGGCGCCGCCCCAGCGTGACGAGACGGCGGATGTGGCCGTAGTGCGCGCTGTCTCCGGTGTTGAACCAGCTGTGCACGCTCGCCGCCGCGCTTTCGGGCAGCTCGCCGGTGGCCAGTTCCACGTAGGTGCGGGGGAAGGAGGCGACCATGGTCGGCTGGAACGCGGCCATGACCGGCTCGACCACCGAGCGCTGCCAGCCGGACATGACCATGGTGGGCAGGCCGAGCAGGGTGGCCGTCATGAAGTAGCTGAGGCCGCCCGCGTGGGTGTGCGGCATGAGGGACAGCAGCCTGTCGTAGGGCTCGGCGGGGAAGCGCTCCATCCGGGGCTGCTTGCCGTCCCAGAACTGCCGGTGGGCCAGCATCGTGGACTTCGGCGTGCCGGTGGTGCCGGAGGAGTGGATCAGCGCGACGATCTCGTCCGGCGCGTGCCGGTACGGGTAGACCTCCGGCAGGGCGCTGTGCTCGCCGTCGAAGACCCGCAGTTCCGATGTCGGCACGATGAAGCGCGGCCTGCGCTTGTTCGGGTCGGCCCGGAAACCGGCCACCAGCCGGGTCGGGTCGTCGGCGACGAGGCCTTCGGCGCCGATGTGGTCGAGGTAGCGGATCGCGACGGTGGTCGCCATCGCGTCGTTGATCATCGCGGGAACGGCGCCGAGCGCGGTCAGCGCGAGGAAGTGCAGCAGGGGTTCGAGGCCTTCGCCGACGAACACCGCGACCGGGTCGCCCGGGCGGATACCGTTGGACCAGTACCACTTCGCGTACCGGTCGCGGGTCGCGGCGAGGTCTTGCAGGCTGTGGCCTTTGATCACGATGTGGCCGCGCTGGTCGGTGCGGTGGGTGAACGCGTACGGGACCGCCCGGTTGGGGTTGGCCGCCAGCGCGTAGTCGAGGAAGTTGCCCGCGCCGAGGTCCGGCTCGGTCATGAACTTCCTGCGGACTTCGAGAGGGGCGACAGGGCTCGGTGCGGGCATATGCACTCCTTCACGTTCAGTGGTTGCCGAGGATGTCCGCCGCGGCACGCCGTCCGGAGCGGATCGCGCCTTCCATCAATCCGAAGAACTCGGTGCTGGTCTCCGTCCCCGCCCACCGCACCCGGCCGTGCGCCGCGCCCAGGTGCGGTCCGAGGCCGATCCAGTCGCCCGGGCCGAACAGGGCCGCGTAGCAGCCGCGGCTGTGCGGATCGCTGATCCAGTCGGTCACGTGGCAGGCGGTCGGCGCGGGCAGGTCCGGGAACAGGGTGCGGACCTGGGCGAGCGCGCGGGCCCGCTGCTCGGCCGGGTCCAGCCCGCTGAACTCGACGGCGTCGTCGCCGGTGACGAAGCCGGTCAGCACCCCGACGGAGCCATCCGGCGGCGAGTCGTCCACAGTGGACAGCAGGGGGCCGTCCGAGCTCACCGACCAGCCGGACAGGCCGTGCTCGCGCCACAGCGGCGCCGGGTAGACCAGGTGCACCTTGACCGCGCAGCCCGGCGCGGTGTGCGCGGTCGACCGCGCGACGGGCAGGGCAGGCGAGAAGTCGATCCGGTCGGCGAGCACCGGCGGCACCGCCACCACCACAGCGTCCGCGCGCACCGATCCGGACGCCGAGCGCACCGTGACGCCGTCGGCGTCCTGGTGGATGGCGTGCACCGGGTCGGCGAGGCGGACCCGGTCGCCGAGTTCGGCGGCCATCGCCTCGCACAGCGCGTGCGCGCCGTCGGCCACCCGGTCCTGCTGCGCGCCGCCCTCGAAGGCGTTGAGGTAGCGGATGCCGCCGCCCGAACGCAGGTAGAAGGCCATGTGCAGCACCGAGATCCGGGACGGGGCCGCCGCCATCATCTCCCCGAGGAACAGCGGGAAGAACAGCTTGCCCTCGGGGTAGGTGAGGTTCTCCTGCGCCCACGCCGCCGCGGTCGTCGAGTCCAGCTGCTCGGCGTCCGGGGTGCGCCACGGCGCGTCCACGTCGACGGCGCGGGCGAGGCCGTCGAGCAGTTCGAACAGCTCGCCGAGCGCGACCGCGGGCAGCGGCGGGAACCGGCCGGACCGCGACCGCGCCCCCTCGCCGAGGGAGAACCGGCTCGCGCCTTCCATGGTGGTCGGGCAGGTCTTGAGCCCGTGCTTGGAGAGCAGCCGGTGCAGTTCGACGTGCCGGTCGCCCAGGTACGCCGCGCCCGCGTCGGCCCAGCGGCCGGGCGCGACCTCGATGCCGCGCATCCGGCCGCCCACCCGGTCCCTGGCCTCGGCGACGACCACGTCCACGCCCGCGTCGGCCAGGCTGGTCGCGGCGGTCAGGCCCGCGAGGCCCGCACCTACGACGACTGCCTTCACCGCGGCACCATCGACAGCTTGTCGGCCAGCGCCCGCGGCGTCGACGCCTCGGCGAAGTCGTCGAAGGTCAGCTCGGCTCCGGAGTCCCGCGCGATCGCGCTCAGCACCCGGGTCGCCAGCAGCGAGTCCCCGCCGAGGTCGAAGAAGTCGGACCCCTCGTGCACATCGGGGTTCTCCAGCACTCGTCGGAAGATGGCTGCGATTTCCGCAACGCTCATGACTCGGATGTCCTCTCGAATGGCTTCTGCTGATATTTCGCGTGCGTCGCGGACCGGTCCACTTTTCCGGTCGCCGTGCGCATGAGCTCCGGCACGACCTTGACGTGGTGCGGGACGAGATGGCCGGGCACCCGCAGCCGAAGTCGCGACCGGATATCGGCGGCGAGATCCGGCCTGGTCGCGGATCGGGACACGACATAGGCCGTCATCACGATTCGCTCGGTGGCGCCCGCGCCGACGACAGCGGCCGACGCCACCTCTGGGTGTTCGAGGATGTGCGCCTCGATCTCGGCGGGATCGACCCGGATTCCCCGCACTTTGAACTCGTGGTCGATTCTGCCCTCGTGGACGACCATGCCGTCCGGCCGGACACTCACCCGGTCGCCGGTGTGGAAATAGATTTCGCCAGTGTCGTCCGCGACGAATTTGGCCGAGGTCACCTCGGGCATACCGAGGTAACCGGACGCCAGTCCGGGCCCGCCGACCAGCAGCTGCCCCGCGGCGTCGATCCGCGCGCGCACGTGGGGCAGCGCGTGGCCGATGGGAGCTTTGCCCTCGCCCCACCACGCCCCCGGCCCGGGCGCCAACGGGCCGTGCAGGTCGACGGCGTGGGTGATGAGCGTCGTCTCGGTGCAGCCGTAGGTGTTGACCAGGCGAATCCGGTCCGTTCCCCGACCGCGCCACTGGGTGAGCCGGACCGGACCGGCGGCCTCGCCGCCGATGATCGTCAGCCGGACCGAGCCGGGCACGGTGTGCTCACCCGTGTGCAGGTGGTCCACCAGCTCGTGCCAGAACGCCGTCGGCAGGTCGAGGACCGTGATTCCCTGGGATTCGACCACGCGCAGCAGTCGGGGGAGCGAACCGGAGTAGGCGTCGTCGTCGAAGACCAGCGCCGCGCCCCTGGTGAGCGCGGGCAGGATCTCCTCCAGGCAGGTGTCCCAGTTCAGCGCCGCGAACTGGAGGACCCGGTCATCCGGGGTGATGCCGAACAGCTCGCCGAGCCCGCGCACCACGGTCGCGATCGCCCGGTGCGGGACAAGCACCGGCTTCGGCGCGCCACTCGAACCCGAGGTGAACAGGACATAGGCCGCGGCGTCGCCCTTTCGGGCGGGAAACTCCACCCGATCGGGCGCGGGTCCGCTCGGCAGGTCGACCACGCGCGCGCCGGGCGGCGCTGCCGCGCCAGGCGCCGCCGCGATCACCACCTGGCAGCCCGCCACCGTGACCAACGCCTGCTGCCTGGCCAGGGGATACGCCGGGTCGATCGGGCAATACGTGCCGCCCGCGGCCAGCACGCCCAACAGCGCGACGACCACCTCGGGCCTGCGGGCGGTCAGCACGCCGACTACGCCGGGATCGGGGCCGAGCATGGCTGCCGTCGCCCGCACCGCCTCGGCCAGTCGGGCGTAACTGGTGACGTTGTCTCCGTGTATGAGCGCTGGTCGATCAGGAAACTGTTCGGCGCACTTGTCGAACATGTCGACCACATCGCGCATAGTGACCTCGGTCGCGCGATCTATTGACATAATGTCCTCTCGACGGGCAGCGGCAACCTCGCGAAAACAGCTCACAGGGCGCGCTGAGGCCTGCCCAGCACTTTGAGTTCGAGCGAAGGACTATGTGCTGAAAGCGTCGGAGTAGCTATTAGGGAACTGCCCCGGTTATCCACTCACCGAAAAACACCCCATCGCGAGTTTTGGACACACCCCATCGCGAACTTTCGTTCCGCTGTGACAACGACGCTACTTGAGTTGCGATCATCGTTCAAGTGACGCGCATCACCGGTCATTTTATTGTTAACCCATTTGTTCGCATCAACGATTGTTTGGCGGTTTTGCTTTGCTGAGAACACCCTTGGCGGTTGCGGTCGGCGGGGAATGTGTGGCATGGCGTGCCCGCGCGCGGCCAGGAGCTGGCGCGGCCTGCTTTTGGAGGTCGATGGCCTGCTCTCCGGTTCGTGATCGACCGGTCCCTGGAGTGGGGCACAGGCTTCAGGTCGTCTCCACCAGGTGTCGCCCGTTGGGGTGGCAGGAGTTTATCGCAGGCTGGGTGGGTGCCGGGGGCTCCACTAGCATAGGTGTATGTCGGTGGACAACGCGGAGTATAGGTACGACGTTTGCCTTTCTTTCGCCGGTGAGCGGCGGGCTTATGTGGAGCGGGTGGCGGCCGCGCTGAAAGCGCGTGACGTTCGCGTTTTCTACGACACGTATGAGCAGGCGAACCTGTGGGGCGTCGACCTGTTCGAGCATTTGGACAAAGTTTATGGGAGTTGGTCCCATTTCTGTGTCCTGTTCGCTTCGCGGGAGTACGCCGAGAAGGTGTGGACCAGTCACGAGCGCAAGAGCGCGCAGGCTCGGGCTGTCCGCACCAAGGGCGACTACATCCTGCCCGCCCGATTCGACCGGACGGAGATTCCTGGGCTTCGGGACACGCTGGGATATATCGATCTGACCGGGCTGGAGCCGGAGAAGCTGGCGGAGCTGGTGGTCGCGAAGCTGTGCGGCGCCGGGGTCTCGTTGGGACAGTCCGCGGTGGACGCCCGGCCGCGGTTCGCGCAGACACCGCGCAGCCGGGCGGAGATCGAGCGGCTGGTCGCGACTCGGCACGCGTGTTGGGAGTACCTGCTCTTCGGGGGCGAGGTGCTGGTGGGCAGGCAGGACATGCACGCGAAGCTGATGGACCACGAGATGGGATTCGCCACGCCCGGGGACCGCGCGTACTCCGCTGAAGAGGCGGAAGACCGTCTGCGTGAGCTCATGGGGGAGCCGCTCGCGATCCTGGAAAATCTCATGCGGGTGTTCGACGAGCGGGTGCAGGTGCTCATTTTCGGGCGGCTCGGGGAAGCCGGGGACGCGGACAAGATCAGGCACGCCGCCGGGCGGTTCGTGCGGGTCTTCGATGAGTTGGTGGACTGGGCCCTGCGCACCCGTGGGATTCGGGCTCCCGACGAGTTCGGGGACGTTTTCCAGAAGGCGGCCGCGATCGCGGACCGGCCTATCGCGCAGATCAATTCCTTTGTGGACGCGTTCGTCAGTCGGATAGACCGGATTCCGGAGTTGGTGGAATCGGGGCGGTCGGACAGGGTCGAGGTGGCGGTTCCGTTGGAGATCGCGCCCGACCCGGTGGCCATCGCCGAGTTGGAGGCTGAGATCAACCGGGTGTTCGAGCGGCTTCCGCGGTAGGCGGTGGGGGTTTTCCCTACCTGAGATCGGGGGTTTGGCGGGTTCTTCCGGGGTGAGGGCAGGCCATACGGTTTCGGCATGAGCGTTGTGGCTTTGTCCGTTATAGGCAGTTTGGTTGTGGGTGGCCCGGTAGTCGGGGGCGGGGCGGCGCCGGTGTTGCCCGAGCCGACGGGGGAGAGCGCGGTGGGGGTGGTCTCGCTGCGGCTCGTTGATCAGGGGCGGAAGGATTTCCTTGGGGGACAACCGTTTCGCGAGCTGATGGTGGATGTGCGCTATCCGGCGCTGCCGGGGCAGGGGGAGCGCGCCCGGCAGATGACGGCGGGCGAGGCCGCCGCGTTCGGCGACCTGGCGGGGCGGTTCAACTACGGGGTCGAGCCGGGGACATTCGACTGGGCCGCGGTGCGCACGCACGCCCACCGGAACGCCGCGCCGGACACCAGCGGTGGCCCGCGGCCGGTCGTCATCTACTCGCCGGGGCTGGGGGATTCGCGGACCTTCAACGGGTCGCTCGTGGACGACCTCGCCAGCCGCGGCTATGTGGTCGTGACCGTCGACCACACCTACGAGTCCTCAGGGGTCGAGTTCCCGGACGGGCGGGTCGCGCGGAGTGTGGTGTTCGACCGGGAGCCGACGCTGGATCTGCTGCGCGGGATCGTGGACACCCGGGTCGCGGACGTCCGCTTCGTGCTCGACTCCCTGCCCGATGGGCTGGTCGACCGGTCGCGGGTCGCCGTGGTCGGGCATTCCGCCGGTGGCTTCGCCGCGTTGCAGGCGATGCACGACGACCCGCGGGTCCGGGCGGCGGTGAACTTCGACGGGCAGCTGTCGATCGGGTTCGACGACGACGGGACGAACCTGTCCTCGGTGGCGACCGACGGGGTCGACCGGCCGTTCCTGCTGGTCGGTAGCAGGCCGCCGACCCCGTCGTGGCAGGCGCTGCTAGCCAACTCGACGGGGGAGCGGCGGGTGGAGACGCCCACGAACGCGACGCACGCGTCGTTCACCGACGCCGAGGCGCTGCTGCGGCACGACCCGCACGGCCTGGTCGAGTTCAACCGGCACGTGGTCGCCGACTTCCTGGCCGAGCACCTCTAGGTCCGGAGAGAACCCAGGTTCCACGTGGAACCATTCCGAGCGGGCGGGGGACGGCCCTCGCCCGCTCGGGCGCGGTCAGGCCGCCACGGCTGCCCGTTCGCGGGTGCGGTCGAACAGCGCGTCCATGGCCCACTTGCCGGGGCCGAAGAACACCACCAGCAGGAAGCTCCAGCAGAACATCGCGGAAAGCTCGCCGCCGTTCTGCAGCGGCCACAGGCTCTGCGGCTGGTGCGCGACGAAGTACGCGTACGCCATCGAGCCTGAGCAGACCAGAGCGGCGGCGCGGGTCCCCAGGCCGAGTAACACCAGCGCCCCGCCGACGAGCTGGATGGCCGCGGCCCACCACCCGGGCCACGCGCCGAACTCGGGAACGTGCCCGCTCTGCGGGCCGCCGAGCACGTCGAACAGGGTCGCGGCGCCGTGCGCGGCGAACAGCAGGCCGATGACGATCCGGAACAGGGCAAGCACGTGGGCCTTCGTTCGGTCGAACAGGTCCATGCCTGGCTCTCCTTCAGACGGGACAGTCGGGACAGTCGGGTGAACGTGGCGCGAGGCCACGCACCTTGTAATGCCGCGCGCCGCCCGCTCGGTTCAGACCAGTGGCCGTGGCCACACTTCCGGCGGTCTGATTGACTTGCCCCGCTATGAAACGAGCCGTGATCTTCGCCGCGCCCCTGCTCGCCCTCGCGGCGTGCGCCACCGACTCGACCGGCGGCCCGTCGCCGACGTCGACCCCGGCCCAGGCCGCGCCGCCGCCGGGGGCCACCGCCGCCGCGGTCGCGCCGCCGATGCCGGAGCCGGTCGCGGGCGGCCCGTGCCCGTACCTGGAGAGCGCGGTCGTGGCCGACGCCAACGGCCAGCGGGTCACCAAGGTGCGCACGTCGGCGGACAAGCCGCAGCCAGCGTGCTTCTTCTACCGGCCGGACGGCAACGTGCAGCTCACCGTGCGGATCTACGCCGGGGAGCCGGTGGTGGCGAAGGCGATCGTGGACGAGGCCGCGCCCATCGCCACGTCGAACCCCGCGTCCGCGCCCGCCGGGTGGAAGGGCGGCTCGCTATCGGGTGACAAGGGCGCGGTGTACGCCGTCGCCAAGGCGGGGACCGCGGTCGTGGTCACCACGAACCAGGAGCAGACCATCAAGGCGCGCCGGATCACCGAGGCCGTGATCGAGAACGCGGGCCTCTAGGCCCAGGACGCGAGACGGCCGCGCCCCGGGCACCGGGACGCGGCCGTCTGTCCTGCCGCGATCAGTTCTTCTCGGACGTGATCGGGTTCACCGGTGTCGGCTGGCCGTTGCGCTCGGCGGCGGCCGCGGTGGTCTCGGCGGTGACCGGCGGCACCGGGACGACCGGTTCCGGGGCGGCCGCCGTCGGCTCCGGCGCGATCTGCTGGGCCTTGCCGCGCAGCGCCACGGCCGCGCCCGCGCCGACCGCGATCAGGAAGACCAGCCACGGCCACCGGCGGCGCTTGTTCGCCGGGTCCTTGGCCGCTTCCCTCGCCGCGGCCCGCGCGGCCTTGAGCTGCTCGCGCAACTCGGCCCGGTACTGCTTCACCTGCGGCTTCAGATCCTTCTTGAGCTGCTTGACCTGCGCCTTCACCGGCCCGGCCGCCTGCACGGCCGAGCGCATCGGCGCGGACTTGCCCGCTTCCTTGCGCGCCTGCTTGGCGGCCTTGGCCAGGTCCTTGCGGGCCTGCGCGGTCGTCTTCGCCAGCCGCTTGCGGGTGCGGCGGGTGGTGGCGATGACCTCTTCCCGCGCGACCTGCGCGGACTCGGCCAGCGCCTCGGCCACCTGCTGCGGGGCGACGCCCTTCGCGGCGAGCTTCAACTCCGCGGCGTGCGCCGCCTCGGCGCTCGCCTGTCCAGCGCGAACGGCACCTTGGCGCACCGCGCGCCAGCCGGTGCCGACGGCCTTGCCCACCGTCTCTCCGGCCCGGGTCATGGCTTCACCTCGCCAATCATTGTCATCTTCGTGCTTCCAGGAGACATTCCCGACCCGTCAATCCTGCCCCTTCCAGACGGATCCCGCCGAAGATGGCACGATGAAGTGGTGGCAGACAGCAACGCATCCCTCGTTGGGACGAAGGTGACCGCCACCTTGCACACCTCGCAGGGTGACATCCGGCTCAACCTCTTCCCCGACCAAGCCCCGCAGACCGTGAAGAACTTCGTCGGTCTCGCCGAAGGCACCAAGCAGTACCAAGAGAAGAACGCCAAGGGGGAGACCTCGGGCCCCTTCTACGACGGCTCGATTTTCCACCGGGTCATCGACGGGTTCATGCTCCAGGGCGGCGACCCGACCGGCACCGGCCGCGGCGGCCCCGGGTACAAGTTCGCCGACGAGTTCCACCCCGACCTCCAGTTCAACCGCCCCTACCTGCTGGCCATGGCCAACTCGGGGGCGAACACGAACGGCTCGCAGTTCTTCATCACGGTGGCGCCCACCACCTGGCTGAACTTCAAGCACACGATCTTCGGCGAGGTGGCCGACCAGGAGTCGAGGACCGTGGTGGACGCCATCGGCCGCGCCGCGACCGGTCCCGGCGACAAGCCGCTCACCGACGTCGTGATCACCAAGGTCAGCATCGAGAAGCAGTGAGTTGAGCACCCCGCCGAACCAGCCTGACCCGTACGGGACGCAGGCGGGCCTGCCCGCCTGCGTCCGGCACGCCGGTCGCCCCACCGGCCTGAGCTGCACCCGGTGCGGCAGACCCGCCTGCCCGGAATGCCTGGTGGAGGCGGCGGTCGGGTTCCAGTGCGTCGACTGCGTCACCGAGGGCAGCCGCACGGTCCGGCGGCCGACGACGGCGGCGGGCGCCGAACTGGCGAGCAAGCCGGTGCTGGTGCCGGTGCTCATCGCGGTCAACGTCGCGATCTTCGTGCTGACCGTGGCGCTCGCGGGCGACCCGGTCCACAACGAGCGCTCGGCGTTCTTCCACGCCCTCACCGCGTACGCGCCCTCGATCGCCGACGGCCAGTTGTGGCGGGTGCTGACCAGCGGGTTCCTGCACTTCGGCATGATCCACATTCTGGTCAACATGGTCGCGCTGTGGTTCCTGCGCGACATCGAGCTGCTGCTCGGCAAGGTCCGGTTCGGCCTGCTCTACGTCCTGTCCCTGCTCGGCGGCAGCGCCGCCGCCTACGCCTTCGGCGACTTGGGCGCGGAGGGCGCAGGCGCGTCCGGCGCGATCTACGGCCTGCTCGGCGGGCTGGTGGTCGCGGTGATCCGGCTCAAGAGCGACCGGCACGTCCTGATGACGGTGATCGGCGTGCTCGCGCTGAACCTGGCCATCAGCGTCAAGATCCCCGAGATTTCGCTGCTCGCGCACCTCGGCGGCCTGTTCGTGGGCGCCGCGGTGACCTTCGGGATGGTCTACGCGCCGCCCGAGCGGCGGCGGCGGTGGCAGGTGGGCACGGTCGTGCTGGTGACGGTCGCGATCATCGGCCTGTTCGTGGTGCGCACGCCGCAGGTCGCCGAGGTGACCTTCTGCGTCGACCCGACGACCCCGGAGTGCTACCGGATAATCAGCCGTTAGGTCCGCAGCCGCAGGAGGTCGTCGACGACGTCCCTGGGGTCGGCGCCGAGGTCGAGTTCGCCGAGGATGACCAGCGCGGGGCGCGCGGCGTTGTCGGCGTCGATCTCGACGGCGGTGGATTCGCGGCCGAACCGGCGGCTGCGCACGAGTCGGACGTTCACCTCGCCCCAGGACCACCGCCTGCGCCCGGTGAGCCCGCGCACGGTTAACCCGGTCGGGTCAGCGGCCAGGCGGGGGCGGGCGACGGTGCCGAACAGGGCAAGGACACCGAGCATGACGGCGGCGACGGCGAGCAGCAGGGCTCCTCTGGGGTCGCCGATGAGCGCCGCGGCCAGCGCGGCGGCAGCGGTGAGCAGCCAGGCGACGCCCACGACCGGCGGCCGGGGCGCCCACTGCCGAGAGCGGTCCATCGTCACCGGTTCCCGTCGACGGAGCGGCCAGAGCGCTCATCCACCGAGTTATCCACAGGAGATATCCACAATGGGGATGACTTACATCCATGTGGTTCAGTCACGCTGGGCCGAATGGGGTAACCAATCGGGCACTCGGTTGTGCACACTGTGGTGGGCAGTGTCGAGCGGACAATTACCGCCAGCGCATGGTCATCAGCAGACCGGCGATCATCAGCGCGAAGCCGATGGCGAAGTTCCAGTTGTTCAGGTCCGCCATGAACCCGATCTTGTCGCCCGCGATGTAGTTCACGACCAGCCAGGCCAGGCCGATCAGCATCACGCCGAGCATCACGGCGATGTAGAGCGGGTGTGACGGCCCGGCAGGCTTCACCTTCACCGGCGTGCGGCGGTCGGCCGGCGGTGTGTACACGGCCTTCTTGCGGACCTTGGACTTCGGCATGCTGTCCTCGCCTGACGTGGAGCGTTGGGTGCGGTCGTGCTGGCATGGGCGCAACTGACGGCCAATGCAACACGTTAACGTAACTGAGCGGGCCGTCGAGTCACCAGTCGCCAACGATGCGGTTCCGCGGCGAATCCGAGAGGAGCCATCCGGTGCGCACGCTCGACCACAGCGACCCGGCCAGCGGCCCGGTCGGCCCTGGTCAGCGGCCACGGCGGGCCGATCCGGTCCGGACGTTCCTGCGGGTCACCGGCGAACTGTTCATCACCGCGGGCCTGGTGATCCTGCTGTTCGTCGTCTACGAGGTCTACGTGACCGACCTCGTCTCCGCGGGCAAGCAGCGCGACGCCACCGCGGCCCTGGACGACCGCTGGAAGAGCCCCGAGCCCGTCGATCCGGCCGACCCCGAGCGCGTCGAGCGGTTCGAGGGGCTGACCGAGGGCGCCGGGTTCGCGAAGATGCACATCCCGGTCTTCGGCGCGGACTACTCGTTCACCATCCTTGAGGGCACGACCGAGAAGACCCTGGAGATCGGCCCCGGGCACTACCTCGACACCGCCTACCCCGGCGAGCCGGGCAACTTCGCCGTCGCCGGGCACCGGGTCGGCAAGGGCGCCCCGTTCAACGACATCGACCTGCTGGACTCCTGCGACGCGATCGTGGTGGAGACCCGCTACCGCTGGTTCGTCTACCGGGTGCTGCCGAAGGCCGACGAGGTCGCGGGCTGGGCCACCGGCAAGGGGACCGACCCGCGCTGCGGCGACGTCGCCCCGCTCGGCGCCCCGTACGAGCGGGTCGTGGGCCAGGAGATCGTCAGCCCGCTGCGCGGCGAGGTGATCGCCCCGGTTCCGCACCGGCTGGACGCGCAGGTCAACCCCAGCGCGCAGGCCAGGCTGATGACGCTGACCACGTGCCACCCCCGCTTCTCCGACCGCCAGCGCCTGGTCGTGCACGCGGTGCTGGTGCGGGAGTGGGCCAAGGACCCGGCCAACCCCGGCGAGACGCCGCCTGAGCTGAAGGAGACAAGCTGATGTACGGGTGGATCTGGCGGCGCCTGCCCGGCCCGATGGCCGTGCGGGTGCTTACCGCGCTGCTGTTGGTGGCCGGGGTGATCGCCCTGCTGATGTTCGTGGTGTTCCCCTGGATCGAGCCGAAGCTGCCGTTCAACCAGGTCACGACCCAGTAGCGCGGGCGGTCAGCGCCAGCCGCCCCAGCAAGCCGACGGCGAACACGGCGAGCCCGACCAGCTGGGAGACGGTCGGCAGCGTCGCCACCAGCACCAGGCACGCGGTCAGGCCGACCAGGTTCAGCGGGCGCGGCCAGCGCCGCTGCGCTGCGGGCTGGCGGAACGCGCTGGCGTTGGCCACGGCGTAGTAGACGAGCACGCCGAACGACGAGAACCCGATGACCTCGCGCAGGTCGCCCACCAGGACCAGCCCGCACACCAGCACGCCCACGGCGATCTCCGCGCGCAGCGGCACGCCGTGGCGGGCGGCGACGGCGGCCAGGAACGGCGGCAAATCGCGGTTGCGGGCCATCGCCATCGTGGTGCGGCCGATGCCGGTGATCAGCGCCAGCAGCGCGCCCAGGCTCGCCGCGGCCGCGCCGACCCGCACGACGGGTGCGACCCCGGGGTGGCCCGCAGCGGTCACCAGGTCGGCGAGCGGCGTCGTGGACGCGGCCAGCCGGTCCGGTCCCAGGACGAGCAGCAGGGTCACGCCGAGCAGCAGGTAGACCAGGATCGCGCCCGCGAGGGCGGCCATGATCGCCCGGGGGATGGTCTTGGCCGGGTCGCGCACCTCTTCGCCGAGAGTGGCTATGCGCGCGTAACCGGCGAAGGCGAAGAACAGCAGACCAGCGGCCTGGAGCACGCCTAACGGGCCAGTGATAGCCCAGTTGGACCAGTTGATCGGAGCGGCGGCAGGCAGCGATACCGCCGCGGCGGTAAGCAGCACTACCAGGACGACGACAAGCAGGACCTTGGTCAGCGCGGCCGTGCGGGTGATCCCGAAGCAGTTCACGACCGTGAGGACGGCGACCGCGGCCAGCGCCACCGGGCGTTCCCAGCCGGGCGCCACATAGGCGGCGAAGGTCAGGGCCATCGCCGCGCAGCTCGCGGTCTTGCCGACGACGAAACCCCAGCCCGCCGCGAAGCCCCACCACGGGCCGAGGACCTCCCGGCCGAAGACGTAGGTGCCGCCGGAGGCCGGGTAGACCGCGGCGAGCTGCGCCGACGCGGTCGCGTTGCAGTAGGCCACGAAGCCCGCGAGGACCAGGGCGACGAGCAGCCCGGCGCCCGCGGTGGCCGCGGCCGGGGCGAAGACGGCGAACACGCCCGCCCCGAGGATCGAGCCGAGACCGATGGCGGTGGCGTCGAGCGGGCCGAGTCTGCGGGCCAGGCCGTGCGGCGCGGCCGGGGGAACGGGCGGGGTCACGCGCGCGATGCTGTCAGCTCGGGAGGTCTCCGGGATAGGGGGTCCCAGAGTCGTCCGCAGAGTCGTCCACCGAGTCGTCCGCAGGGTTGTCCGCAGGGTTGTCCGCAGGGTTGTCCGCGGAGTTCACGGTACGTTGGAGCCATGCGCGTCTTGGTCGTCGACAACTACGACAGCTTCGTCTACAACCTCGTCCAGTACCTGGCGCAGCTTGGCGCCGACTGCGAGGTCTGGCGCAACGACGCGGACGAGCTCGCGCGCGCCGACGCCCTGACCGGGTTCGACGGGGTCCTGGTCAGCCCCGGCCCGAGCACCCCGGAGCGCGCCGGGCTCAGCGTCGACGTGGTCAAGCGCTGCGCCGACGCCCGGCTCCCGCTGCTCGGCGTGTGCCTGGGCCACCAGGCCATCGGCGTCGCCTGGGGCGCCACCGTCGACCGCGCGCCCGAGCTGCTGCACGGCAAGACCAGCCAGGTCCAGCACAACGGCACTGGCGTTCTCGCGGGCCTGCCCGACCCGTTCACCGCGACCCGCTACCACTCGCTGACCGTGCTGCCCGAGACCATCCCGCGGGCCGAGTTCGAGGTCACCGGCCGCACCGAGTCGGGCATCGTGATGGCCATGCGCCACCGCGACCTGCCCATCGAGGGCGTCCAGTTCCACCCCGAGTCCGTCCTCACCGACGGCGGCCACCGGATGCTGGCCAACTGGATGGCCACCGCGGGCCACCCGGTCGCCGAGGCCACGGTCGCCGAGCTGGAGCGCGGGATGCGCGCGCTGACCAGCGCACTCAGCTAAGAGGTCTACACGCGAAAGGCGCCTACCGGACGTCCGGTAGGCGCCTTTCGCGCTGTGCTGCCTGTTACGGGAAGGTCGGGGTGGTGGTGCTGGTTGACCCGCCGCCGCGCGGCTTTCCGACGGCGATGCCGATGGTGGTGTCCCGCTTGATCTTGCTGCCGGGCCGCTGCTCCTGGTCGAGGATCTTGCCCGCCTCGTCGGCGTCGCCCTGCTTCTCCACCACGCTGAACGACCCGTTCCAGCCAAGCTGCTTGAGGATGGTCTCGGCCTCGGTGCGGGTGTAGCCCTCCAGGTCGGGCATCTCGATCTCGATATTGCTGCCGTCGGAGACGCTGAGCTGGATCGTCGTGCCCGGCTTGGCCTTGCCGTCCTTGGGCGCCTGGTCCACGACCTGGCCCACCGGCCGGTCCGAGGCCACGTCCCTGCGCTGCGGCTTGAAGCCCGCCTTGGTCAGGTTGCTCGCCGCGACCTCGTAGTCCTGGCCGACCAGGTTCGGCACGTCGACGGACTCCGGCGCCTTGCCGACGGTCAGCTTGACCTGGGTGCCGACGCTGACCGACTGCCCGACGGCCGGATTGGTCTCGACGACCTTGTTGACCTGGGACTCGTCGTCGACCACCCGCTGCTCCACGGTCGGCGACACCTGCAACCCGGCCTGCTGCAACTGCCTCGTCGCCTCGTCCTGGGTCTTGCCAGCCACATCGGGCACGGTGACCTTGCCCGGCGGCGCGCCGATCCGCAGCGTGACCCGGGTGCCCTTGCCCACCGGCGTGCCCGCGGCCGGGTTCGTCCCGATGACCCGGCCGATGTCGTCGGAGGTGCACGGGCCCGGCTGGCCGTCCGCGGTCGGCTGGCACTGCACCGACTCGAGTTGCGCTTCCAGCCCCTGGGCCCGCAGCCGGGCGGTGGCCTCGGTCTCGGTCAGCTTGGTGACGTCGGGAAGCGGGAACGTGGTCGAGCCGGGTGGCGCGTCGTCGCCGCGGTTGAGCAGGAGGAACAGCAGCGCGATGAGCGCGGCGACGATGATCGCCACCAGCACGACCGTCCAGGTCGTGCGCCGCTTGCGTCTGTCTTCCTCGTCGTCGTCCGGGTACTTGCCGTAGTCGTCGTAGTCCTCGGCGAGCGCCTCGGGGCGGTGCCTGCCCCGGGGCTCCTGCTGGCGGCCCGCGCCCATCACCGCGGTCCGGTCCTCGTCGGTCATCACCATCGGCGCGGCCGGACGCTGCCCGGAAAGCACGCGCACGATGTCGGTGCGCATCTCCGCCGCCGACTGGTACCGGTTCGCCGCGCCCTTGGACATCGCCTTGAGCACGATCGCGTCCAGCTGCGGGCTGACCCGGGGGTTGAGCGCCGACGGCGGCTTCGGGTCCTCCCGGACGTGCTGGTAGGCCACCGCGACCGGCGAGTCGCCGGTGAACGGGGGCTCGCCGGTCAGCAGCTCGAAGAGCACGCACCCGGTGGCGTAGACGTCGCTGCGCGCGTCCACGGCCTCCCCGCGCGCCTGCTCCGGGGAGAGGTACTGCGCGGTGCCGATGACCGCGGCGGTCTGGGTGACCGCGACCTGCCCGTCGGCGACCGCGCGGGCGATGCCGAAGTCCATCACCTTGACCGCGCCGGTCTTGGTGATCATCACGTTGGCAGGCTTCACGTCGCGGTGCACGATGCCGTGCCGGTGGCTGAAGTCCAGGGCCGCGCAGACGTCGGCCATGATCTCCATCGCGCGCTGGCCGGGCAGCGGCCCCTCGGTCTTGACGATGTCGCGCAGCGTCCGGCCGTCGACGAACTCCATCACGATGTAGGGCAGCGGCCCGGTTTCCAGCCGGGTCTCGCCGGTGTCGTACACGGCGACGATCGCGGGGTGGTTGAGCGCCGCGGCGTTCTGCGCTTCCCGGCGGAAGCGCTCCTGGAACTGCGGGTCCCTGGCCAGGTCCTGACGCAGCACCTTCACCGCGACCTCGCGTGAGAGCCGGACGTCCCGCCCGCGGTGGACCTCGGACATGCCGCCATAGCCGATCGTCTCACCGATCTCGTAGCGGTTGGAGAGCAGTCGCGGTGTGGTCATCGGTGCGTTGTCCCGCTCCTAGTCAAGTCCTGTCCCATCATGCCTGCTGTCCGCCCCGGCGACTGCCCGTCGTCTGGGCGGATTTCGGTGCGGATCTCGGTGCGGGTCATCCCGGCGGCCCGTTTTGCGGCCTACAGACGATTGTGACCTCCGCGCCCGCCTTCACCCGGCCCACCGGCGAGATTTCGACAACCAGGCAGGCCGCCGAGTCGATCGGCGTCGCGCCGCCCTCGGTCAGCACGATCGGCGACAGCCCCGACCGGGACAGCTCGAACGCGGCGTCGGTGGCGGGGCGCATCGCGAAGCGGGTCGGGATGATGGTGACGGTGTCCTCGTCGTCCGGGGCCCGGCTGGTCGGTCTGCTGCCGGGCGGCTCGGCGGGCGCGGTGCCGGGTTCCTCCCCGGGGAAGCCCGCGCCCGGTCCGGTCGTCTCGCTGGGCACGCCGGTGTCGTTCCCGGAGCCGTCCTCGCGGAAGATCGCGGGCAGGCCGAAGGCCAGCGCCGCGATCAGCGCCACCGTCAGCACGGCGATGGTCACCCACAGCCCGGTGCGACCCTGCCGAGGCGGGTGCGGCGGCGGTCCCATGCCGAACCCGCCCGAACCAGGGGCGCCGCGGCCGGGCGGGACCACCGGGACCATACCCGGATGCGTGCCGTTCGCAGGCGCGCCGTGCTGCGCGGCGGCCATGGCCAGGCCCGACGGCGCGGGCAGCGGATGCCCCGCGCGGACCGCGGCCACCGCGGCGGCGAACTCGCCGCCGTTGCTGTAGCGCTGCCGGGGGTCCTTGACCAGGGTCGCGTCGATGACCGCGCGGGCGCCCGGCGGCACGTCCGGCGGCAGCGGCGGCGGCATGTCGCGGATGTGCATCATCGCGACGGTGACCGCGTTCTCCGACAGGAACGGCCTGCGCCCGGTCAGGCACTCGTAGCCGACCACGGCCAGGGAGTAGACGTCGCTGGCAGGCTCGGCCTCGTGCCCGAGCGCCTGCTCGGGGGCGATGTAGTGCGCGGTCCCCATGACCATCCCCGACCGGGTGACCGGCGCGGCGTCGGCTGCCTTCGCGATGCCGAAGTCGGTCAGCTTCACGACCCCGGTCGGGGTGATCAGGATGTTGCCCGGCTTCACGTCGCGGTGCACGTACCCGCGCTCGTGCGCGGCCTGCAGCGCGTGGCCTGCCTGCTCCAGGATGTCGAGGGTGCGCTCGGCGCCGATCCGGCCCTCCTTGGCCAGGATCGCGGCCAGCGGATCGCCCTCGACCAGCTCCATCACCAGGTAGGCGGTGTCCTGCGGGCCGTCGACGATGGCGGCGGTCTCGCCGTAGTCGTGCACGGCGGCGATGCCCGGGTGGTTGATCGACGCGGTGGTGCGCGCCTCGGTGCGGAACCGGTGCAGGAACTCGGCGTCGCCGCACAGCTCCGGCTTGAGCACCTTCACCGCGACCAGCCGGTCGAGCCGGGTGTCCGCGGCCTCCCACACCTCGCCCATGCCGCCGACCGCGATTCGGCGGGCGAGCCGGTAGCGGTCGGCGAGCAGCTGGCCCGAGGTGAGCATGGTCAACGTCCCCCGTCCAGCACCGCGTTGATCGTCGCGCGGCCGACGGACGCGGACAGCTTGCCGCCGGTCGCGGCGACGTCGCGGCTCTCCACGACGACGGCCACGGCGACCACCGGGTTGTCCGCGGGGGCGAACGCGACGTACCAGGCGAACGGCGGGGCGTTGTCCGAGTCGACCCCGGTCTCGGCGGTGCCGGTCTTGGAAGCGATGACGACGCCGTCGCGCTTGCCGTCGCCCTGGGTCTTGGCCTCGGACTGGATCATCATGTCGCGCAGCTGGTTCGCGGTGTCGCGGCTCATCGCGTCGCCGAGGCTGTCCTCGTCGAAGTTGGAGATCTGCGACAGCTCGGGGGCCAGCACGGACTTGACCAGCTGCGGCTTCATCCGCTCGCCGCCGTTGGCGATGGCCGCGACGATCTGCGCGTTCTGCAGCGGGGTGAGCCGGACGTTGAGCTGGCCGATCCCGCTCTGGTAGAGCGCGTTCTTGTCGTTGATCGTCATGCACTCGCCGCGCGGGCCGATGCAGGACTGGGTGACCGGCATCGGCACGGTCAGGTCTTCCTCGCCGATGCCGAACTTCTCCGCCTGCTCGCGCAGCTTGGCGCCGCCGAGATCGTGCGCGAGCTGGGCGAACGCGGTGTTGCACGACAGCGCCATCGCGGTCTCCATGGTGACCGTGGTCTGGCTGCCCGCGCAGAAGCCGCGGTTGTAGTTGCGCAGCGACGAGCCGCCCACCGCGATCTTGTCGGTTGCGGTGACCTGGTCGTCCTTGGTCTTGCCGTCCTCAAGGGCGGCAGCGGCGACGACCAGCTTGAACGTCGAGCCGGGCGCGTAGGTCTCCGAGATCGCCCGGTTCAGCATCGGCTTGCGCTTGTCCTGGTTGTAGGCCTTCCACGCCTGCTCTTGGGCGTCCGGGGTGTGCGCGGAGAGCGGGTTCGGGTCGTAGGACGGCGTGCTGACCATGGCCAGGATCTCGCCGGTCTTCGGGTTCAGCGCGACGACGGAACCGGCGAAGCCCTTCTCCTCCATCGCCCGGTACGCCGCGGCCTGGGCGGCCGGGTTCACGGTGAGCTCGATGCTGCCGCCGCGCGGGTCGCGGCCGGTGATCAGGTCGGACAGGCGGCGCACGAACAGCCGGTCGTCGGAGCCGTTGAGGATCTCGTCCTCGGCGTTCTCCAGCCCGCCCGCGCCGTAGCGCTGCGAGTAGAACCCGGTGACCGGCGCGTACATCGGGCCGTCCTTGTAGACGCGCAGGTAGCGCAGCCGGTCGTTGGTCGGCGTCACGGTGGCGATCACCTGCATCTGGCCGTCCGCGGCCCGGGTGAGGATCTTGCCCCGCTCGCGGGAGTACTCCTCCAGCAGGACCCGCAGGTTGCGCGAGTCCGTGCGGTAGTCGTCGGCCTTGATGATCTGGATGTAGGTGGCGTTGGCCAGCAGCAGGATGATCATGCCGAGCATGGCGAGGCCGACGCGGCGCAGCGGGGTGTTCATGTCGGCCGCTCCACCAGGACGGTGTGCGCCTCGGCGATCGGCGCCTGCGGGACCGGGCGCGGCCGCGCCCCGGTCTGCGGCCTGCGGGCCGCGTCGGAGATGCGCAGCAGCAGGGCGATCAGCACGTAGTTCGCCAGCAGCGAGGAACCCCCGTAGGACAGGAACGGCGCGGTGAGGCCGGTCATCGGGATCAGCTTGGTCACCCCGCCGACGACCACGAACACCTGCATGATCAGCAGGAACGACAGGCCGCCGCCGAGCAGCTTGCCGAATGTGTCGCGCACGGCCAGCGCGCTGCGCATCCCGCGCAGCGCCAGCACGGTGTAGACCATCAGCAGCGCGGCGAGGCCGATGAAGCCGAGTTCCTCGCCGATCGCCGCGGCGATGAAGTCGGTGTTGGCCAGCGGCACCAGGTCGGGGCGGCCCGCGCCGAGGCCGGTGCCGCCGACGCCGCCGGTGCCGAGGCCGAACAGCGCCTGCGCGATCTGGTAGCCGCCGCCCGGGTCGCCGTAGGTCTCCAGCGGGTCGATCCAGTTCGCCACGCGCTGCTGCACGTGGGTGAACAGCTGGTAGGCCACGATCGCGCCGCCGACGAACAGGCTGAGCCCGACGATGACCCAGATGACCCGCTCGGTGGCGACGTAGAGCATCACCAGGATCGTGCCGAAGAACAGCAGCGACGTGCCCAGGTCCTTCTGGAAGACCAACACGCCCAGCGAGACCGCCCAGGCGAACAGGATCGGCCCGAGGTCGCGGGCGCGCGGCAGGTCGACGCCCAGCACCCGGCGGCCCGCTGCCATGAACAGGTCGCGCTTGGACACCAGGAACGCCGAGAAGAAGATCAGGAGCAGGATCTTGGCGAACTCACCCGGTTGCAGGCTGAACGGCCCGAACTTCAGCCAGATCTTCGCGCCGTTGACCGTGGGGGCGAGGATGTTCGGCAGGAACGCGGGCAGCGCCAGCAGGACCAGACCGACCAGGCCGAAGGTGTAGCTGTACTTCGTCAGCGTCCGGTGGTCCTTGATCAGGATCAGCACGACGAGGAACAGCACCAGCGCGACCGTCGTCCACAGGATCTGCCGGGGCACGTCGTTGCTGATCTCGTTGCCCTTGCGCAGCGCCTTCTCGGCCTCGGCCAGGTCGATCCGGTAGATCATGACCAGGCCCAGCCCGTTGAGCAGCGCCACGCACGGCAGGATCAGCGGGTCGGCGTACGGGGCGAACCGGCGCACCGCGACGTGCGCCACCGCGAACAGCCCGAGGAACGCCAGCCCGTACCAGAAGATCCGGAACGTGAGCTGCTGCTCCTGGTTCGCCTCGACCAGCATGAGCGCGCCGGAGACGACGACCGCGGCGAAGCCGAGGAGAAGGAGTTCGGTGCCGCGGCGTGTGGGCGGCGCGCCGTCGGGGCCTGCGCTGCTCTGCCCGGCCGCCGGACCAACCGCGCCCTGGACCGGAGATGCCATCAGCCGCCGCCCTTGTCCTCGTCGCGCGGGTTGCGGCAGTTCACGCCCGGCTGGGGCTGCGCCTGCGGCACGGTCGAGGTCGCCGAGCCCGTGCCGGGCACGCTGGTTGTCGGCGCGGTGGTCGTCACAGTGGTCGTGCCGGGGTTGACGGTCGTGCCGGGGTCGGTGGTCGTGGTGGGGCCCGCGGTCGTGCTGGTCACCGGCTGCGCGGGCGGCGTGCCGGGCTGCTGCTCGGTGGGCGGTTCGGTGGTCTTGGGAACGAAGCTCGCGCAGTCGGGCAGGCCGAACTTGCTGCGCAACTCGCGCACGAACTCGCGGGCCGCGACGATGTTGTCGAAGGTGTTGCTGCCCGAGCGCACCTCGTCCTGCCCGAACTGCTCCAGGTCCTGGACGTAGAACCGGTCGCAGGTGGCCGCGGCCGCCGGGTCGCACGAGCCCTGCAGCTGGCTGTTGAGCGACAGGCCGAGCACGCTGCCGCGCACACCCTGGAAGATCGCGATCTCGCCGTCTTGGCCCTCGCCGACGAAATACTGGTTGTTCACCCAGATCTTGGCCGCCACCGCGCCTGCCGCGAGCAGCAGCGCGACCAGTACCAGGCCGATGACCAGCCGCACCCGCTTGCGCCGCCGCACCCTCGGGTCCGGGGGCTCCGGCGGCTGCTCCGGCTTGCGCGGCTCCGGGCGCGGCGTGGTGATCGCGCTCGCCCGCGACGCCGACGAGTCCGGCGGCGGCGTCTCGTCCGAGCCGTTGCCCGCCGCGCCACCCACGATCGGGTGGTTGTCGCCGTAGTCGATGTCGACCACGTCGGCGACGATCACCGTCACGTTGTCCGGGCCGCCGCCCCGCAGGGCCAGCTCGATCATCCGGTCCGCGCACGCCTGCGGGTCCGGGATCTGGATGGCCTCGCTCAGCGTCTCGTGGCTGACCGGGCCCGACAGGCCGTCCGAGCACAGCAGGTAGCGGTCGCCCGCCCGCGCCTCGCGCACCGTCAGGCTCGGCTCCACCTCATGCCCGGTGAGCGCCTTGAGCAGCAGCGACCGCTGCGGGTGCGTCGCGGCCTCGTCCTCGGTGATCCGGCCCTCGTCGATCAGCGACTGCACGAACGTGTCGTCGTGCGTGATCTGCGTGAACTGGCCGTTGCGCCGCAGGTAAACCCGCGAGTCGCCGACATGCACCAAGCCGATCCGGTTCCCCGCGAACAGGATCGCCGACAGCGTGGTGCCCATGCCGTCCAGGTCGGGGTCGCTGGCCACCAGCTCCGCGATGGCGCCGTTGCCCGCGAGCGTCGCCTCCCGAAGCTGCCCGAGCAGATCCTCCCCGGGCTCGTCGTCGTCCAGCGGCGCCAGCGCGGC
Source organism: Actinokineospora iranica (assembly GCF_900101685.1). Classification (GTDB taxonomy): domain Bacteria; phylum Actinomycetota; class Actinomycetes; order Mycobacteriales; family Pseudonocardiaceae; genus Actinokineospora; species Actinokineospora iranica. Next base: position 265,727 of record NZ_FMZZ01000004.1, on the reverse strand, counting down.
GATGACGACCTTGCTGGCCACCTCGCCTGCCACATGGCCGCCCATGCCGTCGGCGAGGGAAAGCAGGCGTGGGCCCGCGTACACGGAGTCCTGGTTGTTGGAACGCACCAGGCCCCGGTCGCTTCGGGCCGCGTAACGAAGAACAAGGGTCATGAGCGCAGCTCGATCACCGTCTTGCCGATACGGATCGGGACACCAAGTGGGACCCGGAGGGGTTGCGTGACCTTAGCCCGGTCCAGGTAGGTCCCATTAGTCGAGCCCAGGTCTTCCACGTACCAGTCCGTTCCGCGCAGCGACAGCCGCGCGTGCCGCGTCGAGGCGTAGTCGTCGTCCAACACCAGCGTCGAGTCGTCCGCCCGACCCATCATGATCGGCCTGCCGTCCAGCGTGATGCGCGTCCCGGCGAGAGCGCCATGGGTCACCACCAGCTGGCGGGGGGCCTTGCCCCGCACCTTCTTGGCCGACGAGCGGCGGAAGCCGGGCATCGCCACGCGAAGCCCGGACGCGGCGTACAGGTCCGACCGGACCACCCGCAGCGCGGCAAGCACGAACAACCAGAGCAGGGCCAAAAAACCCGCTCTGGTCAGTTGCATCACCAACTCTGGCACTTGTTGTGACCGCTCCCGCTTCTCACGCTGTCCGCTCGACGCGCGTCCAACTCGACATGAGGACTGCCCGGGCGTGCGCCCCGGACAGCCCTCAAGACGTCTGGCCGACCTCGAACGTTGCCTGTCCAAGCCTGTCCAGGCCCGTCCGAGCTGTTGCCCGGCCCGACCCTCCGCTCAGCCCTGGGTGCGGAACACCAGCGACGAGTGGCCGATCCGGACGACGTCGCCGTCGGCAAGCTGCCACGTCTGCACCGGAGTGCCGTTGACGGTGGTGCCGTTCGTCGACCCCAGGTCGGCGAGGGTGGCACTCTGACCATCCCAGGTGATCTCCAGGTGCCGCCGCGACACACCGGTGTCCGGCAGCCGGAAGTCGGCGTCCTGACCGCGGCCCACCACATTCCCGCCCTGTTTGAGCGAGTAGTTGCGGTTCGAGCCGTCGTCAAGCTGCAGACTCGCCGAAAGCTGCCGAGGACCGGTCTGCACAGCGGGCGGGGCGTACCCCTGCTGGGCGTACGGGTCCTGGCCGTAGGCCTGCTGGCCGTACCCCTGGTCGTAGCCGCCCTGCTGGCCGTAGCCCTGCTGCTGGCCGTACCCCTGGTCGTAGCCCTGCTGGCCGTAGCCCTGGTCGTAGCCGCCCTGCTGGCCGTAGCCCTGCTGCTGGCCGTAACCCTGGTCGTAGCCCTGCTGGCCGTAACCCTGGTCGTAGCCGCCCTGCTGGCCGTAGCCCTGCTGGTCGTAGCCACCTTGCTGCGGCGGCTGCTGGCCGTAGCCCTGACCGTAGTTGGGATCGTTGCCGTACGCGCCCTGCTGGCCGTACCCGTACTGCTGCTGTCCGTACGGGTCGCTCTCTGGCGCCTGGCCGTAGCCGGGAGGCTGGCTCATGGATGGGTCTCCTGCGTTGCGGGGTTGTGCCTGCCGTCTGCCTGCCGGTTGGCCTGCACCCGCGACGTGAGGCTTCACGTCGGGGTCGACGGACGAGCGGGTTCGGAACTGTCCGGTGTGCAGCGCGTCGGAGCGCTCCAGGGAGACTACGACGTCACCATAGGTGTCCCATCCGTGCTCGGCGAGATGTTCCGCCACACAGTCCGCGAGCAGCGTTTTCATGCGCTCTTCGTCGCCCGCGAAGTTCTGGTGGTCGGCCGGGCCCAGTTGCACCACGTAGTGGTTGGGCGCCAACAGCCTCCCACCAGCCAACTCGCGGACGTTGTCCTCGCCTTCACGCTGCAGCGCCTGCGCCACTTCCTGGGGCACGACATTGCCACCGAACACGCGCGCGAAGGTGTTGCCCACGACGTCCTCAAGCTTGCGGTTCAACCGCTGTCCGATGCCCATGAGCCCTCCCTCCACGTGTGCTCCTGCACCGATCGTATCCGGGCGCGCCATGCAGGACACGGGTATGTGCAAACCAGGTTTTCGGCCGTGCTAGTCTTTCGCACGTCCCACTGAGGGACACCAACCACTCGGGCGAGTGGCGGAATGGCAGACGCGCACGGTTCAGGTCCGTGTGTCCGAAAGGACGTGGGGGTTCAACTCCCCCCTCGCCCACGGCCTCGGCCGACCCATGCTCGCGGAAAGCGCGAGCCGGGTCGGCCGTTGTTGTATCTGGGGGGCGACCCCCAGACCCCCACGGTGCGGTTGGTTCCTGACCCAGCGGGGCTCGCGCTTCGCGCATCGGGGTCCGTGGTTCGGGGTCCGTAGTTGGGGGTCCGTGGTGGTGGATGGGGCTTTCCTTCGTGCTGGGCCTCCCCTTCCTGGCCCGCCCGCCCTGGTCGGCCCTGCCTGCCCTGCTCGGTCTGGCTCGGGCCACTCGCCCTGCTCACCCTGCCTGCCCACCGACCCTGCCTGCCCGGCCTATCCCCGGTTCGGTCTGGCACTGCTCTGCTGGCCCTGCCCTGCCCTGCCCACCGGCCCGCTCGGCCCACCGGCCCACCGGCCCGAGCGGGCCGAGCGGGCCCGTGGGGCCCGCCGGCCCCGCGGGCCCGCCGGGCCGGCCCCACCGGCCCGCTCGGCCCGCTCGGCCCACCGGGCCCTGCCGGCCCACCGGCCCCACCGGCCCGCTCGGCCCACCGGCCCTGCCGGGCCTGCCGGGCCCGCTCGGCCCTGCCCCGCCTGCCCTGCCCTGCCGGTCCGCCCGGCATATCCCCGGTCCGGCCTTGGCCGGTCTGGCCCTGCCGCTGGCTCGCTGCGCCCTCGTCTTCCTCTCTTGCCGTCGCTTCCTCCCTTGCTCCTTGGTTGGAAGCACCTCGCTCCTTGGGGTGGTTCCTCGTTTGCTCGTTTGTCGTCCTCGTCGTTCCGCTTGTCCCGGCCCTCTGGCTTGGGCCCTGCCTGGCCTGCCCACAGGTTCTGCGTTCCTGTCTCCGTCTGCCTCTGTTGGTCGTCCCTCGCCCGTTGCTCCCTCTGTGCCTCGGTGCGTTTGTTGTTCTGTCCGCCGGTTCGTCGTTTCTCTGCCCGCTGTTGGGCTCCCGTCCCTTGCTTCCTTCGCCCTTGTGGGGGCTCGCCGTGTCCTGCCTCCTGTCGTCCTCTCCTGGCTGCTTTCCTCTCGTTCGCCTCTCCGGGGCCTGTCTGCCTCTGTCGTCTCCCGTTCGTTGTCGCTCTCCCATCCCTGCCTCTTCCGCCTCCTCCACCACCTCGCCGTTGTTCCCCTAGTTCCTCCGCCACTGCTCACCTGTCGTCCGTCCCGCCGGTTCTGCCTTTGCGTGGTCCTGCCCCGTCTCTTCCGTTCCTCTCATCCGCCGTGTCCGGCTTGCCCGCGCGTGCGCCCCGCCAGCCTGTCGGCCCGCTTGGCGGGTCTGGCTGGTGGTGGGTCTCGTTCGGTTGTTCCTCCTGGCTCTCGGTTGCGTTCGTTCCGTCCGCTGTGCGGGTGGTTCCGGCTGTGGGCGTTCGGGTGTTGGTCCGTTCGTCCCTCCTGGGGGTCCTTCCGTCGCTGGGGGTGGGTGGGGCTTCGGGCGTCTTTTCCTCCGGGACTGTCTGTCTTCTCTCCTGTCGTGCGTTCGGGGGTGGGCGGGGTGGGGTCATGGGGTGTTTGGGTTTGGGGTGGGGAAAAGGGGAGGGGATTTGGGGAAAATGACAGGGGTGGGGTTCGGGGGGCGGTGGTGCGGCCGGGTGGGGGTAGGGGGTGTGGGCCGGATGGGGGAATGGCGGGGGCGGGGAACTTGGGGGCGGGGTTGATCGTTGGGGCACTGTGGGTAGTTTTCCGGTCAACCGCCTGGCCGGGGGCTCACCCGGACGGCAGCACAGTCGGGCCGAAGTCTGAATACCGGTCGGCGACCGGTCACCGACCGCTTCGCGCCGCCGGTCGCACGGGGGGCGGTTCACCCTCTTAATCGCTGGGTCCTTCCTGGTACTCAATTGAAGTACCAATCGACACCGTGTTGACCGGCACGCAACCTGATGCGGCCGGCTCCGGTGGAAGAGAAGGGCGGAAGTTCGTGACCGGCATTCCAGGGCGCACAGCGGTAACCGAGAATCTCAAGGCACTGCCTGCGCAGCTCACTCCGCCGGTCGAGTTGCCAGCCGGGGTGGACGAGTTGGCGGCTTCCGCTGTGGGGGCGTTGAACTGGCCGGGTGTGGTGCTGCCGGAGATGACGTTGTTCGGGCGGCGGGTGTGTCTGGTCGCCGAGTTGAAGGCCGATGTGCACGCCGAGCGGATCTGCCTTGGGCAGGAGCCGGTCACGGATCGGGCCAGTGTGGCCACTTGGGCGTTCCCGGAATTGCACGGTCGGGTGCCGGAGCCCGCCGTTCGGGTGGTGGGGGCCATCGCGGTGGCGCGGCACTGGCGCACTGGGTTGGCGAACGCGGTGCCGTTCCTTCGGTTCGGTGATGCCGCGATGGTGTTGCCGACGTCCGCGGTGCTCACCCACGACTACCTCGCCAACTGCCTGCCGCGGGCCCGCGCCTACGGGGTCGCGATCGTCAGCGCCGAGCCCGACGCGCAGGTCGACCTGGACCTGCCGGGGCGGCAGGACCGGGCGTTCCCGGAGGCCGACGCGCTGTACCGGTGGGTCAGCGAGCTTGCCTACGACCAAATCCTCGAGACGGCGACGGTGCCGTCCTCGTCGTAGGGTCGTCCACATGCGACTCGTCATAGCCGGGGGACACGGCAAGATCGCGCTCCTGCTCACCAGGCTCGCCGCCGACCGCGGCGACACCGTGGTCGGGTTGGTCCGCAACCCCGACCAAGTCGAAGGCGTGCGCGCCCACGGGGGCGACGCGGTGGTCCTCGACCTGGAGAAAGCCGAGGCCGAGCAGACGGCGGCGTTCCTCGCCGGGGCCGACGCCGTGGTGTTCGCCGCGGGCGCCGGGCCGGGCAGTGGGATCGCCCGCAAGGACACCGTCGACCGGGCCGCGTCCGCGTTGGTCGCCGAAGCCGCGCGGCTGGCCGGTGTGCTGCGCTACGTCCAGATCAGCGCCATGGGCCTCGACCGCGCCGACGACCCCGGGATGGACCCGGTGTTCGCCGCTTACCTGCGCGCCAAGGCCGCAGCCGAGCAGGATCTGCGCGCCCGCGATCTCGATTGGACGATCCTGCGGCCCGGCAGGCTCACCGACGACCCGATGACCGGGCGGGTGCGGCTGGGTGAGTCCGTCGACGCCGGGTCGGTAAGCCGCGCCGACGTCGCCGCCGTCGTGCTCGCGCTCCTGGACGAGGTCGACTCGTCCGGGCTCACCCTGGAACTGGTGGCTGGCGACACCCCGGTCGTCGAAGCGGTTCAGGCCGTCGTCGCGCCGAACACCCTGTCGCAGTAGGGGTTCGCGAACCGGCCGTCCGGGTCCACTTCGGATCGGACGCGGAGGAAGTCGGCGAACCTCGGGTACCGGGCCCGTAACGCGGCCGCGTCAAGCGAATGCACCTTCCCCCAATGGGGCCTGCCGCCCACCGCGCCGACGACCGCCTCGAACAGGTCGAAGTACGCCCGGTAGGGCATACCGATGTACTGGTGAATGGCGAGGTACGCCGAGTCGCGCCCGTACGCCGTCGACAGCCAGATGTCGTCCCGCGCCGCCACCCGCACCTCGACCGGGAACATCACCGGATCGGTGAGCGCGGGCACCCGGACCCGGAGGTCCGCCAGCACCTCGCCCAGCGCCGCGCGCGGAATCGCGTACTCCGACTCGACAAAACGCACGCGCCGGTTCGTGACGAACACCTTGTGTGAGACGTCGCTGTAAGAGCGCGGCGACAGCGCTGACACTGCCAGTTTGTTCATCGGACGCGCGAGTCGCGGCGCGCGGCGGCCGATTCGGCATAGCGCGCCGAACGCGGCGTTTTCCACGACTTCGTACTCCACGAACTTCCGCAGCGGGCGCAGCGGACGCGTCGCGGTTCCGTCGGGCAGTCGGTTGTTGCGCTTGGTCAACGCCTTCCGGCCGTAGGGGAACCAGTAGAACTCGAAATGATCATTGTCCGCGCAGTGCTCGTCGAGCCGGTCGAGCACCTCGTCCAGCGGCTCCGGCCGTTCCTCGGCGGCCAGCGCGAACGACGGCTCTGTCCGCAGTGTCACCGTGCTGATCACGCCGAGCGCGCCGAGGCCGACCCGGGCCGCGGTGAACAGTTCCGGGCGCTCGGTCGCGGAGCAGCGGACGGCCGACCCGTCCGCCAGGACCAGTTCCAGGCCGCTGACCTGCGTCGCGAGGCCGCCCAGCCGCGCGCCGGTGCCGTGCGTGCCGGTGGAGATCGCGCCGGAGATCGTCTGCGCGTCGATGTCGCCCAGGTTGGCCATGGCCCGGCCGAGACCGTCGAGTTCGGCGTTGAGGGCGGCGAGGGTGGTGCCCGCGCGGACGGTCACCTCGCCGGTCTCCAGGTCGGCTGCCTCGACGCCGGTCCAGTGCGACAGGTCGAGCGCCAGGCCGTGCGCGGCGCCGACGGCGGTGAACGAGTGGCCGCTGCCCCGGGCGCGGACGGTCGTGCCGCGCTCGGCGGCCCAGGTGACCGCGGCGCTGATCTCGGCGGTGTCGCGCGGCTGCCGGACCTCGGTCGCGACCGCGGTCTCGGTGCCTGCCCAGTTGCGCCAGGCAGCGTGTGCCATCCGCACCTCCCCATTGTCCGACAAAATTAAGTGAAACAGCTTCACATTTCAAGCCTGGGTGTCGTACCGTTGTCGTCGTGTCCCCGACCGCGCCGCGCCGCCGTCTCGATGGCGCGACCAGCCACCTCGACCCGCCGCTGGCCGTGGTCGACCTCGACGCCTTCGACCGCAACGCCGCCGACCTGACGCGCCGGGCCGACGGCAAACCCATCCGGGTGGCCAGCAAGTCGGTGCGCTGCCGGTACCTGCTTGAGCGCGTCCTGCGCAAGCCAGGGTTCCAGGGCGTCATGAGCTACGCCCTCCGAGAAGCGCTGTGGCTTACCCGCACATGGGCAGGCACCGATCTCGCGGAAACCGACATCCTGGTCGCCTACCCGACCGTCGACCGTGCCGCGCTGCGCGACCTCGCCGAGGACGACCGCGCCCGCCGCGTGGTCTCGATCATCGTGGACTCCGTCGCGCACCTGGACCTGGTGGACGCCGCGCTCGGCGCGAGCCACCCCGAGATCCGCGTGTGCTTGGAACTGGATGTGTCCTGGCGTCCGCTGTTCGGCAACCGGAAAGTGCACATCGGGACACACCGCTCCCCGGTGTTCACCGCGGACCAGGCGCGTGCCTTGGCCGAGGCGGTGTTATCCCGGCCGGGGTTCCGGCTGGTCGGGGTGATGGGGTACGAAGGCCAGATCGCCGGACTGGGCGATGTGCCGGTGGGCAACCCGCTGCTCGGCGCCGCTCGGCGGTGGATGCAGCACCGCTCGGCGCGCGAACTGGTCCGCCGCCGCGGCGCGGCGGTGCGGGCCGTGACCGCGATGTGCCACCTCGAGTTCGTCAACGGCGGCGGCACCGGCAGCGTCGAGGTGACCCGCGCCGACCGCTCGGTCACCGAGATCGGCGCGGGCTCCGGCCTGATCGGCCCGACCCTGTTCGACAACTACAGCCGCTTCACCCCGGCGCCCGCCGTGCTCTACGCGGTGCCGGTAGTCCGCAAACCCGGCCCGGGGCTGGCCACCCTGTTCAGTGGCGGCTACCTGGCCTCCGGTCCCGCGAACCACGCCCGCCTGCCTCAGCTCTATCTGCCGGAGGGCTTGAAGCTGATGGCGATGGAAGGCGCGGGCGAGGTGCAGACCCCGGTCGCGGGCCCCGGCGCCGACGCCCTGCGCGTCGGCGACCGGGTGTGGATGCGGCACGCGAAGGCCGGTGAGCAGGCCGAACGGTTCACCGAGTACCACATCATCGAGGGCGATCGGCTCGCAGGCGCCACACCCACCTACCGCGGCGAGGGCCGCGGCTTCGGCTAGCGCGCGGTTTCCATCTGCCCGGACAGGTAGCCGCGCACGACCATCTTGGCCTCGCTGATCACGGTCTCTTCTGGGAAGAGCTTGCGCCGGAAAGCCAGGTTGAGGATGCCGTCGGCGATCTCGTTGGCCACCGCCACCGGCAGCCGGATCTCCTCCAGCGGGATCTGGAACCGGTCGGCCAGCAACCCGGCCATGTTCTCGGCGATCACGGTGTTGTTGTCCCGCCTGCCGTCGATGAGCCGCAGGTCGACCTCGTCGCCGAACCGGAGCCGCCGGAACCCGGGAACCTCGCGGTACATCTCGACGTAGATGTCGAAGATGACGTCGGCCCCGTCCCACCAGTGGTCGAGGTGGGCCTCGTCGAGCCTGCGGGCGATCTCGGTCATGAAGTGGTCGAGGTTGCGCTGCGTCAACGCCTGCACCACGGCCCGCTTGTCCGGAAAGAACTGGTACAGCGACCCGACGGCCACCCCGGCCCGCTCGGCGATGAGCGTGGTGGTGACCCCGTCGTAGCCGAGTTCGTCGACCAGCTCCGCGCAAGCCTCGAGCATCTTCTGCACACGCTTGGCGCTGCGCTGCTGCACGGGCTGACGGCGAAGTGGGGTAGGGCTGGCCACTGCGTCTCCTCCTGGTCGCTGACGTCCATCTTGCACGTTCAACGACCGAACAAGACTCACGAAGTGCCCCGCACCCCACTTCCGGGAACAAATCCCAAAACTACTGCCAGGTAACAAATCCAGCCCCCCGGAAACCCCGAAGAAACCTGAGGCCAAGCCCCTATCGGAAGCGAAACAACCAGAACCCAAACCCGAACCAGCACACCAGAAGGCGGGCAGCCACCGGCACGGGAAGGCGGTGGGCGACAACCGGTGCAGGAGGGGCGCGGCAGGAGGGCGACAGACACAGCGCCGAAACACACGATGCCAGCAAGCGAGGCTGACACGAGCGGCATCAGACGACGCGAGCGCGCCTGCCAGAACCACTGAGTGGTGAAGTGGTACCCGAGTGGTGAAGTGGTACCGCGGACCGGTGCCGGTCGGGGGAAGTGAAGCACATCAGCACCGGCCCGCGGAGCAACACGACCCGGCCCCAAGACCGAGCCAAACCTCCCGACCCACCCCCCAGGGCCAGGCCAAACCGACGAACCCGCCCCAAGGACCGGGCCAAACCTGCCAGCCCACCCCCAAGGACCGGGCCGAACCTGCCAACCCGACCACGGGGGCCGAGCCGAACCTACGAACCCGACCACCGGGGCCGAGCCGAACCTACGAACCCGACCACCGGG
>NZ_FMZZ01000004.1:0-256450 GCF_900101685.1 Actinokineospora iranica | reverse complement strand
AACCCGACCACCGGGGCCGAGCCGAACCTACGAACCCGACCACCGGGGCCGAGCCGAACCTGCCAACCCGACCACCGGGGCCGAGCCGAACCTGCCAACCCAGCCACCCCGGGAGGGGGTCCGGGGGCGAAGCCCGCCGGCTGGGGCGTGGGGGCTTGGCCCCCACAAAACACTGAGCTCGCCTCCCCGGCCCGCGCTTTCCGCGGGCACACCTCCCCCAGAGGCGAGCGGCGAGCGGCGACCGAACTCCGCATCGTCCGGGGGAACGGCGGAGTTCGGATCGCCTGCTAGCGGGCGCCTGCCGGTTGGCGGCGGGATGTCGCCTTCGCGGGTGCGTCTCGGGTGTGGCGTGTCGGTTGTTGTTGTGGGGCCAAGCCGCCTGCGACGAGGTGTTCGTAGGCGGCTCGCCAGACTGAGCACGGGGCCTTCTGCTGGCGCCAGCGGGTCGAGCAGACCGGGCAGTTGCCTCGGTCGTCCGGCTCGTGGGCGGCCAGCATGGAGCGCCAGCCTTCGGTCAGTCGTGGGAGTTCTGACCGCGCGACGGACAGCAGTGACGGGGCGTCTGCCCGGTTGGCCAGCTCGGTGAGCATGTCGAGGCGCTCCCACACGGCGCTGCGCAGGACCTGGCCGAGTATCTCGTCCACCTAAACGTCACCGTCACCTTTCCGCCTGCTCGGCGGCTTCGCGGAGCGCGACCCGCAGTTGGCCGAGTTGGCCCGCTGTCAGGACCGCGGTCTCTCCAGGGGGCCCGACCAGGACCACCTTGTTCTTCTCGACGAGCACGGTGAGGCACCGGTCGCGGTTGATCACGTCGCCGCAGCTGACGCGCCAGACTCGGCGCTCGCCGACGGAGCCGTGCAGGCCGTCGCGGAGGTCACGGAGATCACGGTGGTGCTCGTCGAGCCTGCGGGCGGGCTGGCCCGCCGCGGGGCTTGTGGTCGACCGGAGCAGTTCCACGTTCTCGGTTTCCCTCCGTGCTCGTACGCTTACAACGAACTACATTGATGCGTGAGGAACGAGATTGGAGTGTCACAGCGCCGATCGGCGTTCGTTTCACGTTAAGCGGTCGAGGAAGTTCGGTCGGGCCGATCAGGCTCGCCGATCCGCCCTTCTCGCTGCTCGTGAAGTGCGCTTACTCTGCGTTTGACGCCCAGCGGACTGTGAGGGGTCGGAATGAACTCGATCGGATCTCAGAGTTCTCCCATACCGTCGGACGCCTGGGAGGAAGCCGAGATGCGGGCCGCGCTCGCCGCGCGGGAGGTCAGTTCCGTGTATCGGCTGCTTCGTCGCACTGGTGTCTCGCAGCGCCAGATCGCGGCGATGACCGGCCAGTCGCAGTCCGAGGTGTCGGAGATCCTCAAGGGTCGTCAGGTGATGGCCTACGACGTGCTCGCCAGGATCGCCGACGGGCTGGGTGTCCCGAGGGGATACATGGGCCTCGCATATGACGAAGTCACCGCGGTTCGCGTCGCGGTGACGCGCGAGGCCTCGCGTTCTGAGGAGAGCGAAGAGGTGAAGCGTCGGGAGTTCCTGGCACACGCGGCCGCCGTCACGGTTGGCGCGAACGTGCTGGGCACCAACTCCGGGGCGTGGGTCTCCAATCCCGTCCAGACCCCCGCGCCCGGCCGGATCGGCATGACCGATGTGCGTCAGGTGGAAGCGGCGACGAGAGCCCTGCGATCGCTGGACTACCAGTACGGCGGCGGTTTCTGTCGCGACGCGGTGGTCGCGCAGCTGTCGTGGGGTCAGCAGATGCTCGGCGCGTCCGGCCCGGACCACGTCAAGCAGCGCCTGCACGTCGCGCTGGCCGACCTGCACAACCTGGCAGGCTGGACGTCGTTCGACATCGGCCTGACCGACTCGGCGCGCAACCACTTCGGCAAGGCGCTGGAACTGGCGAAAGCCGGTAAGAGCGAGCCGCTGGTCGCCAACATCCTGTACCGGATGGGGCGGGTCTACCTGCACAAAGAGTCCCCGGACGACGCGCTCAAGATGTTCCAGCTCGGCCAGATCGCCGCGCAGGAGTCCGGCTCTGAGCTGGCGGTCGCGGTCATCTGCGCGAACCAGGCCTGGGCGTACGCGCTGATGGGTCACAAGGAGCAGACGATGAAGCTCATCGGCCGCACCAGGGACGAGTTCGCGCGGGCCAACACCGAGGACGCAGAGGACTGGGTCAAGTTCTTCAACGAGACCGACGTCTACGCCATGATCGGCACGGTGCACACGGTGCTGGCGCAGACCTCCGACCCGACGCACACGAAGTTCGCGATCCCGGCGCTGTCGAAGGCCATCGACTCCTACGGTGAGGAGATGACCAGGAGCAAGGCGTTCAACCTCGGCGCCCTGGCCACGAACCACCTGCTCGAAGGCGACATCGACCACGGCGCCCGGATCGGCCGCGCCGCGGTCGACCTGGCCGAGAGCCTCAAGTCGAGCCGGGTCAAGGACCGGCTGCAGCCGCTGCTCGCCGAGGCGAACAAGCGTCGCAACAACCAGGACGCGCGTGATCTCGCGGACCAGATCACCAATCTGAGCGTGGCCTGACCGGAGTTTCCGGCTGGGCCGAAAGCAGGGCAGTGGGCACTGTTGGCCACGGATGGGCTGTTCACCAGGGAAAACCTGCGCGCCGCGCTGGCGGCCGTGTGCGCGGAGACCGGGTTGGACCATGCCGGGGCGAGCCTGCTGCGGTTCACCAACAACGCCGTCTTCCGGCTGGCGCACGACCCGGTGGTCGTGCGGATCGTGGGTTCGGTGTCGCTGCGGCACCGGGTGCGCAAGGTCGTCCGGGTCGCCCGGTGGTTCGCCGAGCAGGACGTCCCCGCGGTGCGGCTGGTCGAGGGCCTGGAGCAGCCCGTCTTCGTCGGCGACTACGCGGCGACCGTGTGGGAGGCCGTCCCCAAGATCGGCAGGCAGCCCAACGCCGGTGACCTGGCCAGGCTGTTGCGCAGGGTGCACTCGCTGCCACCGCCGGTGCTGCCGGAGTGGGACCCGCTCGACGACATCCGCCGCAGGCTCGGCGAGGCCGAGGGCCTCGACAGCGACGAGTTGCTGTTCCTGCGGGACCGCTGTGACGAGGTCGCGGCCCGGTTGACCAGCCTGGAGTACGCCTTGCCCCGCGGGTTCGTGCACGGCGACGCCCACCTGGGCAACGTCATCCCGGCGCCGGACGGCCCGGTCCTGTGCGACTTCGACTCAAGCTGCGTCGGCCCCCCGGAGTGGGACCTGACCCCGCTGGCGGTCGGCGTGAGCCGCTTCGGCGAGCCGACCGCGCGGTACCGCGAACTGGCGGTCGGCTACGGCTTCGACGTCACCCGATGGGCTGGCTTTCCGGTGTTGCGGGAAGTGCGGGAACTGAAACTCATCACGAGCGTGTTGCCGATCATGAACAGCAGCCCGGAAGTGCGCCCTGAGCTGCTCAGGCGGCTCCGGGATTTCCGTATCGGCGACACCACTGCCCGCTGGTCGCGTTACACCTGATCGCGCGTTGCCCCCGATGGGCGTATTTCGGGCGTAACAATGAGCGCACGGTGAACGAATTCACGGGCAACGGGGGACGGCCGGCCTTTCCGACCGGGTTCCGAACCACCGTCGGTATCGGTTCGACCCGAGGTGGTCAGATGGTCAGGTCGCTGCGCAGCATGGTCCGGGTCGGCGAGCGCGCCCAGCGCGCCTTGGCGTCGGCCGCGATGCTCGACGACGTGGTGGCCCACCAGCTCCCGCTGTTGGCGGCCTTGCCGGAGGAGAGCAGGCGCCGCTCGGCGGACTACCTGGCCGAGTTGGTCATGCTCGCGCAGTCATACCGGCACTACGCCCGCGGCTGGATCACCAAGCGTGAACTCGACCGCCGGGGCCGGACGGCGGTGACCCGGTTGGACCAACTCCGCCGCAGCAGGCCCCTGCCGGTGCAACTCACCGAGCAGGACTGACCATTCGGCGTTGGGCCGTTCGGTCGACGCTCCCCAGGCTCGGCTTGAGTCATCCACACCGCTGAACGCCGAGCGGCCCCGCCACGTCGGCGAACGCGCGTTATCCCCGGATTCCTGTGGATAACTCGCCGAAACTGTCCACAGTTGTGGACAACTCGTCCCATCACGGCCGGTCGAGGACCGGCCCCAACAGCGACGCCTGCCCCAGCTCGGTCACGTCGCCGCCGGTGACGCCGGTGATCTGGCGCAGCGCGACCGGGTCGACTTCCGGGCCCAGGGTGATGAAGTGAATGGGCAGGGGACGACGTGGGTCGGCCAGGGGCTGGAGCCGGTCCAGCAGTTGCTGTAGCGAGAGGGCGCTGCGCTGGTCCGTCCCGTCGGTTATGAGGATCACCCGGTTGGACCGGGTGACCGACCAGTCCTTCGTCGCTGACTGGTAGGCCGCGAGCACAGCGTCGTAGAGGCGACTGTTCCCGCTCGGCTGGAGCGAGTCGATCCGTCTGGACAAGTCTTGGTGGTTTTCGCCGAGGCGACCGAGCGGAACGAGAATCGAGGGGGTGTCCGAGAAGGTCCACACACCGAGTTCCGTGGTGCTGGGGAGGGTTCGCAGATCCGCTGTGAGGCGGGTCCGCACCCAGTCCAACTTGCGGGCGGTGTCGACGTACTTGTCCGCGGAAGGCATCTGGTGCGCCATGGACATGCTGGTGTCCAGGACCAGGGTGATGCGGTGGGGGAGCGCGGCGGCGGGGCCGATCACGGGCGGGCTCGCGCCTTCGCCCAGGGTCCAGTATGTGGTGGTCAGGATGGCGGCCAGCAGGGCGGACACCAGGGTCGGGAGCAGCTGCTTGCGCTTGCGGCGCGGGGTTGGGACGCGTTGGGCGGGCACGCCGTCGGTGATCGCGGCGAGGCCCGCGTCGATGGGCAGGTGGGCGTCGAGGTCGGCGACGAGGGCGGCGTGGGCGGCCGGGGCGGCGTCGGTGATCTCGCGCAGTCCTGTGGTCAGGTCGAGGTGGGCGGTCAGGTCGGCGACGAGCGCCTCGTGTCGGCGGCGGGTCATCGGAGATCGCCCCTGAGCGTCTTGTCCAGCGTTTGCCGGGCCTTGCGGAGGTTGGCCCGGACGTTGTCCCCGCTGATGTCCAGGATCTCGGCGATCTCCCGGGGGCGGTAGCCGTCGGCTGTCCAGGCCATCACCTGCCGTTGGCGCGGCGGTAGTTGGGCCAACGCCCGGCGGTAAGCCTGACTGGTCTCGCTGAAGAGGACTTCGCTTAGCGGCGAGTTGTCGTCTATCGGCGTGCGGTCGGGAATCTCGTTGGTGGGGAACTCGGTGCTGGCCAGGTGCTTCGCCCAGTTGCGCGAGACCACGGTCCGGATATACGTCTTCGGGTGGTCGATGCTGTCCCAACGGCGGTAGACCTCGATCATCGCCTCTTGCGTCAGGTCTTTCGCTGTCGACAGTTGGACGCCGAGGACCAGCAGGAACGCCACCACCCGGGGCGTCTGCTCGCGGTAGAACCCCTCGAAGCCGGGGTGATCGGGCACCGCGACCGGCCCCTTCCGCCGGGCGGTGACCGCTCGACCGATCATCTTGGCCGCCGTTGGTCGACGACCACCACGGTCCCGCGCCGCTCGTAGCGCACCAGGCCGCCGGGGGCGGCCTTGGTCAGGGCGCGCAGGGCCGTCAACCGGACCCGCTCTTGGGCGAGTCGGTCGCGGGCCAGGCCCCGCCAGATGAACGCTCCCTGGGTAAGGAACGTGACGAGCATCCCGCACACCGCGATCATGTCGGCCACCGCGCCCCCTCTCGCTCCGAAGATCCTTCGATCACTTAGAGGGGCGCGCAGCGCTAACCGTGAACCGGTGAGCGCGAACTGTCAGGACACGGGCGCCCGGGTGAGGACGACCGCGAAGCCGAAGGCCAGGCCCATCACGGCCAGTTCGAGGCCCGCCCAGCCCACCAGCGCCGTGCGCTTGTGGGCGACGATGCCCGGCATGAGCCGCCAGCGGATGTTCGCGCCGAGCCCGGCGAGCGCGACCAGGCACGCCGTCTTGAGCAGCAGCAGGATTCCGTAGCTGGTCGTGAACAGGCCGGCGACCAGGGAGAACGTCGGGCTCACCGCCAGTTCGACCAGTCCGTTGAACAAGCCCGTCGCGGTGACGACCGCCAGGCACACGGTGGCGAGCTTGGAGAACCGGGGCAGCGCGTGCGCGAGCAGGGTCCGGTTGGCCGCGAGCAGCACGACCAGGGCACCGAGGCCGCCTGTCCACGCGACGGCGCTCATCACGTGCAGTTCCATCGAAATCATCGTGAAGTCGTGCCACTGCCAGTTGGTCGCGTGTCCGGTGACCGGGAGCGGCAGCAGCGCGAACAGCGCGACCGCTGCCCGCAGTTCCGCGGGCACCGACTCGCCGACGCGCACCGCCCACAGCGACAGCCCGAAGCTGAGCAGCGCGAACACCGCGACGAACAGCAGCGCCTTGCCCGCGCCCACCGTGCCGACGTAGTCCACGACAGCGCCGGGCGAGACGTCTTCGCCGGGGTGCAGGTCGGCGGTGTGCAGGACCAGGGCCACCAGCGCGGTCACGGCCCACACCAGCGCGCTCGCCATCGCGACCCGGCGGGCGCCCGCCAGCACCGGCTCGGCGAGCTTGGGGCGGTCGAAGCCGATCACCAGCGGCAGCAGGCACAGCCCGACGGTGACCACGGCGGCCATGTCGAGCAGCACCCGCACGACCGGGAGGCCGACCCGGACCACCGCGGCGGGCTCCGGCAGCCCGGGGATCGGCTCGGTCGTGACGATGGCCAGGCCGACGAGCACGCCGACGACCGAGGACACGACCAGGACGGTCGCCAGGTGCAGCCGAGCCGCCGCGGTGGTCCGGGTCTCGCTCACGTCGCCGACCCCCCGACCCGCATGGCCAGCACGATGCCCGCGCCGAGCAGCGCGACCGCGCCCGCGATCCACACCCACACGGGCACACCGTCGCTGTCC
This sequence comes from Actinokineospora iranica, assembly GCF_900101685.1. GTDB lineage: Bacteria > Actinomycetota > Actinomycetes > Mycobacteriales > Pseudonocardiaceae > Actinokineospora > Actinokineospora iranica. The sequence continues at coordinate 249,534 of NZ_FMZZ01000004.1, read as the reverse complement.
TCGCCTGCCCCAGCGGCCGCTCCGGCGGCGGTTTCGGCCGCCGGGCCGGGGGTGCCGGTGCCCGCCTTGGTCAGCGTGAACTGGAGGTCGCCGCGCACGGGGTGCCCGTCGGCGGACACGATGCTGTAGCCGATCCGGTAGTCCCCGGCCGGGCCGAGGGGGCGGACCGGGACCGACACCGTGTTGCCGCGGACGGCGGCCTTGCCGTCCTGCCACTGGCCCACGCCGTCCGGGCCGACGACGACGACCGAGTTGAGCCGGTCGCCCGACTGCACCGGCTGGTCGAAGGTCAGCTCGACGGTGGTCGGGCCGGTCTCCAGGGACGCCCGGTCGGCCGGGTTGCTGGAGACGAGCTGGTTGTGCGCGGAAGCGGTGCCCGCGAGCCCGACGAGGGCGAACAGGGCCACCGCGAGCGCCGCTACCGCGCGGTTGAGAATCCGCACCGCCTACTCGCCCGCCTTCGCCGCCGCCACCTGCCGCTTGGCGCGCAGGGTCGCGCCAGCGCCGAGGCCGAGGCCGAGCGCGCCGACGGCGAGACCGGCGCCGCCGAGCCAGCGGGCGGTGTTGTCCTCGCTGGTCGCGACGGCGGCGTCGGTGTGGCTGTCGGCGCCGGTGGACGTGGTGGCGGTGTGCCCGTCGCCATCGGGCTTGGTCAGCGCGACGACCGGCGCGGGGCGGTCGGGCTCTTCCGCGCCCGGGGCGGGCGGCGGGGCGTCCCAGGCCACGACCTTGCCGCTGTCGTAGGTCTGGATAGCCGGGATGACGAGCCGGTCGGTGTTCTCCGGGAGCGTGCCCGCGGAGACCTCGAACTCGCCGAACTCGCCTGGGCCGATCCGGGTGCCCTCGGTCGCCGTCCAGACGACCGAGGTGACCGCCTCGGTGATCTCGGCGCCGTGCACGGTGACCGGTGTCTTGAGCTTGGCCTTGGTGATCTGCGCGGTCCAGCCCGGGGTGGGCTTGGTGCGCACGGCGGTGAGCGGGTACTCCTCCGGCAGCTTGATCTCCAGCTTCACGGTGCCCGCCGCGTCGTCCTCGTTCGGGACCCGGAAGGTGATCTTGGTGTAGCCGCCCTGGGCCGCGGTCTCGCCGATGACCTTGGCGGTGACGTGGGCGGACGCGACGCCGGTGGTGAACAGGGCCGCTGTTCCGGTGGCGGCGAGCAGGACGCCCGCGCGGGCGATAAAGCGGTAAGTCGACATGGGGATTTGTCTCCTGAGGTACGCGAAGGGGCGAGCCCGGCGTGGGCTCGGTTCGGGGATGCGTGCGGTCAGGAGGTGAGCGGTGGGCCGCGGCGGCAGAGGACCTCGCGGAACACCACGGCGAGCAGGTGTCCGCGGCCGGTCTGGATCGGCGCGGGGCGCGGGACGGCGGGAGTCGGCGGCAGCGCCACCACCAGCGCCTGGACCAGCCCGGACACGGCGGCGGCGATCATCGCCAGCGCTGTCGACGCGCTGGTCAGCAGCGCCGCGCTCAGGACAGTGGCCACCGCGTGCGTGGCAAGCATCAGCCCACCGCCCGCGCCGGGGGCTTCCGGGTGCGCCGCCGTGACGTCGGTAAGCAGGACGTGCAGGCTGTACTGGCTCACGCCGAGCAGGGTCGCCATCGCGCACGGCCCGCCGCGCCGGTCGGCGACCGCGGTGCCCGCCCAGGCGACCAGCGCCGTGAGCACCAGGGTGACCGCGGCGTCCGGCACCCCGCCGCCCGCCATGCCGTGCGCGGCGACCGCCAGGGCCGACGACGAGAGCCCCAGCAGGACAGTCCGCACGGCGCGGAAAGCGCGCGGCGGTGTCGCTCGGCGAGGGCTCACAGCTCACCAGGGTAAGCGGCGTCGCGGTGTGCGCTGAACCACGTGCCGGGTAAAGAACCTGATCAGACGCCGAGCGCGTGCAGCAGCCGGTCCTCGATCCGGTCCAGTTCCGCGCTGACCGCCCGGTGCGCGGCCTTGCGGCGCGGGGTCGGCATCCGCTCAGCGGCCCGCACCGCCGCGGCGAGTTGCCGCAGCGTGCTTTCCGCGTCCTCGGCGAACGCCAGGTCCTCGGCCGGGACGTGCTGCTTGGCGCGCAACTCGGCCAGCCCGGTCGCCACGCCCGAGATGCGCGCGTGCAGCGCCCCGCCCCGGCCGGAGTACTGGCCGATGTCGTCCACCGACACGCCCAGCCTGCGGGCCTTGCGCCGGTCCCACTGCTCGCGCACCGCGGCCGCCCCGCGCACCACGAACGGGGTGACCACCGGGATCACCGCCGGGCCGATGACCTTGGCGATCGCGATCGCGTTCTTCGCCTTGCCCGGTGTGATCCGCGGCGAGCCGACCGCCTTGTTCCGCGCCATGTGTGCCTCCCGCGCTCGATGGGGAAGAACCTACTGGCGGTGATCGGCTCAGGCACATCGGCTCAGGCACATCGGCTCGGGCACATCGGCTCGGCCGGTTGGGCGGACTGTCCCAGGACTGTCGTCCCACGCAACTAAGCTGCACTGTGTGACTGCCAAGGTGCTCCTCGACGCCGGCGTGGTGAGCCGATGCAGGCGTCGGGTGCACCTCGAGCACGACCCGGCCATGCGCGACGCCCCGCGCGGGGCCCCCGATCCCACCGCTGAGCTGCGCAAAGGCGACGCCATGGCGCATCGGCGGATGGTCGCCGACCAGCTCGCCGAGCGGTTCGCCGGGGACTGGGTGGAGATCCCGGCCGGGTCCAGCGCCGAGCGGGAGGCGGCCACGGTCGAGGCGCTGGCGGCCGGGCACGCGTTCATCTGGAGCGCGCAGCCGCCGCGCGACCTCGACGGCGGCAGGCGTGGCACGATCGATCTGCTGGTCCGCACCTCGCACGGGTACGTGCCGGTCCTGGTGGTCCGGCACAAGGTCACCGACCCGGGCGCGGGCGCGCGCACGTCCCCGCTGGCCGACCTGGCGGTGATCGGGGGCAAGCAGGACGCCAAGCGCAAGGTCCGGCCGCAGCCGCGCGACCAGCTTCGGCTGGCCCACATCCGCAGGCTGTTGCAGGCAGGCGGGCACGCGGACGAGCGGCACGCGCTCGCGGGCGTGATCGGCCTCGAAGGCGATGTCGTCGTCTGGCACGACCTGGAGGCGCCGACCTGGCCGGGCGGGCGGACGGCGCTGGCCGAGTACGACGCCCGGTTCGCCGACCGGGTGGCGGTGGCGGACGCCGCGGCGACCGGCGGCGACCCGCTGGCCGAGCCGACGCGGATCGTGGAGTGCCGAAGCTGCCCGTGGTGGCCGGTGTGCGAGGCGACCCTGCTGGAGGCAAGGGACGTGAGCCTGGTCGTGCGCGGCGAGGACGCCGCGCTGCTGCGCGCGGCAGGCGTGCCGACGGTGGACGCGCTCGCGCGCGTCGACCCGCTGGACAAGGACGTGCCGCCGCTGGTCGGGATGCCGCTGGTGGACGCGGTGGGACTCGCGCGCGCCTGGCTCGCCGACTTGACGTTGGTGCGGCGCACCGAGCGGATCGGCGTGCCGCGCGCCGACGTCGAGGTCGACGTCGACATGGAGAGCTTCGGCGACGCGGGCGCTTACCTGTGGGGGGTGCTGCTCTCCGGCGTGGATATCGGCGAGCCGCAGGGCTACCGCGCCTTCGTCAGCTGGGACCCGTTGCCCACAGTGGACGAAGCGCGGTCGTTCGCCGAGTTCTGGCAGTGGCTGACCGCGGTCCGGAAAGCGGCGGCGGATCGCGGACTGACTTTCCGTGCTTACTGCTACAACGAGTTGGCGGAGAACCGCTGGCTCTTGGCGTCGGTGAAGCGCTTCGCTGGCCGCCCCGGCATCCCGGCCAAGCGCGAAGTCCTCGACTTCATCGAGTCCGACCAGTGGTTCGACCTGTTCGGCAGCGTCCGCGAGCACTTCCTGTGCTCGCACGGCAAGGGCCTCAAGACGATCGCCCCGGTGGCGGGCTTCAAGTGGCGCGACGACGAGGCCAGCGGCGAGAACTCGATGCGCTGGTACCGCGACGCGGTGGGCCTCGACGGCGGCGAGCCCGACCACGCCCAGCGCAAGCGGCTGCTGGAGTACAACGAGGACGACGTGCGCGCCACGGCCGCGCTGCGGGTCTGGATGACCTCGCCCGCGGTCACCGAGATCCCCTATGTGGGCGACATCTGAGCACGGGCGGCCTCCAATACGGTTGGCGGATAGCCGACTCGATGAGGAGCGCGAATGCCACAACAGGTCCAAGGCGTCATCGCCCGCGCTAAGGGGCAGCCGGTAAGCGTGGAGACGGTCGTGGTGCCCGACCCGGGGCCGGGTGAGGCGGTGGTGCGCGTCCAGTCCTGCGGGGTGTGCCACACCGACCTGCACTACCGGGAGGGCGGTATCAACGACGAGTTCCCGTTCCTGCTCGGGCACGAGGCGGCCGGGATCGTGGAGTCGGTCGGTGACGGCGTGGTCGACATCGCGCCCGGGGATTTCGTGGTCCTGAACTGGCGGGCGGTCTGCGGCCGGTGCCGCGCGTGCCGCAAGGGCAAGCCCTGGTACTGCTTCGACACGCACAACGCCGCCCAGCCGATGACGCTGGCCGACGGGACCCCGCTGTCGCCCGCGTTGGGCATCGGCGCGTTCATCGAGAAAACCCTCGTCCACAGCGGACAGTGCACGAAGGTCGACCCCGAGGTCTCGCCCGCCGCGGTCGGACTGCTCGGCTGCGGGGTCATGGCCGGACTCGGCGCGGCGCTCAACACCGGCGCGGTAAGCCGGGGCGACAGCGTCGCGGTGATCGGCTGCGGCGGCGTCGGCGACGCGGCCATCGCGGGCGCCCGGCTCGCGGGCGCGACGACGATCATCGCCGTCGACGTCGACCCGAGGAAACTGGAGTGGGCCAAGGGATTCGGCGCCACCCACACTGTCGACGCGACCGCCGCCGACTCGGTGGCCGCGATCCGGGACCTCACCGGCGGCTTCGGCGCCGACGTGGTCATCGAGGCCGTCGGCCGCCCGGAGACCTGGAAGCAGGCGTTCTACGCGCGTGACCTCGCGGGCACCGTCGTCCTCGTCGGCGTGCCCACCCCCGACCTGCGAATCGAGTTGCCGATGATCGACCTGTTCTCCCGCGGCGGCGCCCTCAAGTCGAGCTGGTACGGCGACTGCCTGCCCGCCCGCGACTTCCCCTACCTGGTCGACCTCTACCGGCAGGGCCGCATCGACCTCGACGCGTTCGTCTCCGAGACCATCGGCGTCGGCGACGTCGAGCAGGCGTTCGACCGGATGCACAGCGGCGACGTGCTGCGCTCGGTGGTGGTCTTCTGATGGACGACGCCCGCATCGACCACGTGGTCACCTCCGGCACGTTCAGCCTCGACGGCGGCACCTGGGAGGTCGACAACAACGTCTGGCTCGTCGGCGACGACCGCGAGGTCGTGATCATCGACGCCGCGCACGACGCCGACGAGATCCTCGCCGCCGTAGACGACCGCAGGGTCGTCGCGATCATCTGCACCCACGCCCACGACGACCACATCAACGCCGCGGAAGACCTCGCCAAGGTCACCGACGCGCTGGTCATGCTGCACCCGGCCGACGAGGAGCTGTGGCGGCACGTCTACCCCGACGACGACTTCGAGCCGCTGCACGACGGCCAGGAGATCGAGGTGGCGGGCGTCCTGCTGCAGATCCTGCACACCCCGGGCCACTCACCCGGCGGTGTCTGCGTCTACGCGCCGCAGTTGAACGCGGTGTTCAGCGGCGACACCCTGTTCGAGGGCGGCCCCGGCGCCACCGGCCGCTCGTTCAGCGACTTCCCCACGATCATCGACTCGATCACCGAGCGCCTGCTGGACCTGCCCCCGGAAACCATCGTCCACACCGGCCACGGCGACTCCACCACCATCGGCGCGGAAGGCCCGCACCTGGCGGAATGGATAGAGCGGGGGCACTGAGCTCCAGGACCGCCCAGGACTACCTCGGCGCCATGCGCAGCGAGCCGTCGAGGCGGATCACCTCGCCGTTGAGGTAGTCCTGGTCGATGATCGACAGCGCCAGGTTCGCGAACTCCTCCGGCTTGCCCAGCCGCTTCGGGAAGGGCACGCCCTCGGCCAGGGCGGCGCGGAACTCCGCGCTGACGGTGGCGAGCATCGGGGTGTCGATGATGCCGGGGGCGATGGTCAGCACCCGGATGCCGGAGGAGGCCAGGTCGCGCGCGGCGGGCAGGGTGAGGCCGACGATGCCGCCCTTGGACGCGGCGTAGGCGGCCTGCCCGATCTGGCCGTCGAACGCGGCCACGGAGGCGGTGTTGATGATGACGCCGCGGGCGCCGTGCTCAAGGGGCTCGGTCTTGGCGATCGCGGCGGCGGCCAAGGTGACCACGGTGAAGCTGCCGATCAGGTTGACCTCGACGACCTTGCGGAACAGGCCGAGGTCGTGCGGGCCCTTCTTCGACAGGATGCGCGCCGACGGCCCGATGCCCGCGCAGTTGACCACGAACCGCAGCGGCGCGCTGGCGCCGGACGCCTCGTCCACCGCGGCCTGGACCTGCTCGGGGTCGGTCACGTCGGTCGCGACGTAGGTGATGCCCTCGACCTTGGGGGCGTTGTCGACGGCCGCGGGCAGATCGAGCGCGAACACCGACGCGCCCTTGGCCGCGAGCGCCTGCGCGGTGGCGCCACCCAGGCCGGACGCGCCTCCGGTGACGATGGCCGCGGTCCCGTCGATCTGCATTGTCGCTTTCCCTTCGCCCGCGCCCGTGCGCCCTCGCACGGTCCTCGCGGACCGAGGTTAACGCCCGTTCAGCCCCGGCCCCACTCCGATGTGGCCGATCACGCCCTACCGGCGCATCGGGGGACAGATTTCGTCTATGGCGGCCAGGTCTTCCGCGGTGGGCCGCCACCGCGCCGCCCGCGCGTTCTCCAGGACCTGCTCGGGGGCGGTGGCCCCGGCGATCACCGAGCCCACCGCGGGCTGCGCGGCCAGCCAGCCGATCGCGAGCGTGGCCATCGTGATGCCCCGCTCCTCGGCGAACGCGCGCAGCTTCTCGATCCGGTCCCACGGCGCGTCGGCGAGCAGCCGCTGTCTGCCCGCTAATCGGCTGCCCTGCGGCGGCTCGACGTCGCGGGCGTACTTGCCGGTCAGCAGGCCGTTGGCCAGCGGGAAGTACGGCAGCACGCTCATCCCGAACTTCGCGCACGCGGGCAGCACCTCGCGTTCGGTCTCCCGTTCGAGCAGCGAGTAGTGGTTCTGGGAGGACACCAGCGGGCGCAGCCGCTCGGTCCGCGCGGTCCAGCCGACGTCGGCGATCTGCCATGCGGCCAGGTTGCAGACGCCCGCGTAGCGCACCAGGCCGTCGCGCACGAGGTCGTCCAGCGCGGACAGGGTCTCCGCGAGCGGGGTGCCCGGGTCGGGCCGGTGCAGCTGGTAGAGGTCGATCCAGTCGGTGCCGAGCCTGCGCAGCGACGCCTCGGCCGCCTGCCGGAGGTAGCGGCGGGAGCCGCGGGCGCCGAAGTCGGGGCCGTTGGCGCCCTGCATGTCGACGCCGAACTTGGTCGCGATGACCGCGTGGTCACGCCTGCCGGACAGGGCCTGGCCGAGCAGTTCCTCGCTGCGGCCGCGGGGCGCGCCGTAGACGTCGGCCACGTCGAACAGGGTCACCCCGGCATCCAGGGCGGTGTGGACCAGCGCCCGCGACCCGGCCAGCGACTCCGCGGCCGTTCCGGGTCTGCCCAGGTTGTTGCACCCCAGGCCGACGGCACTGACCACCAGTCCGGACTCGCCCAGGTGACGAAGCTCCACCCGACAAACCCTATGGGGGACGGTGCGTGCGAACCAGCACTATCCGTTAACCCGATCCAGACCCTCTAAAGGGGACTCGGTAGGGCAGGCTATGACGCATGAGCACGACACCCGAAGGCGATCCCGGGGCGGCGCCCCCGGGCTGGACCGCCGCCGACATCCCCGACCAGGTCGGCCGCACCTTCATCGTCACCGGCGGCAACAGCGGCCCGGGCTTCGAGACCAGCCGTGAACTGGCCCGCCGCGGCGCCCAGGTGATCCTCACCGCCCGCGACGCGGAGAAGGGCGCGGCCGCGGTCGCGGCGATCCTGGACGAGCAGCCCGACGCCCAGGTCGAGACCCGGCTGGTCGACCTCGCCGACCTCGACAGCGTCGAGGCGTTCGCCCGCACCGTCGAGCAGGTCGACGTCCTGATCAACAACGCGGGCGTGATGATGCCCCCGCGCGCGGAGAGCGCCCAGGGCTACGAGTCGCAGTTCGCCGTCAACCACCTCGCCCACTTCGCGCTTACCGCGATGCTGTTGGACGTGTTGAAGCAGGGTCGGGACCCGCGCGTGGTCACCGTTAGCTCTTACCTGCACAAGCGCGGCCGCATCCACTTCGACGACCTGCACGGCGAGCACAACTACTCCCGGACCGGCTACTACGCCCAGTCGAAGCTGGCGAACGTCGTGTTCGGCCTGGAACTGCACCGGCGCCTGCGGGCCAACGGCTTCGCGGTGGCCAGCGTCCTGGCCCACCCCGGGTACGCGGCGACCAACCTGCAGACGACAGGCCCGACGGGCGTCACCAAGCTGGCCCTGAAAGTCTCGAACCGGATCTTGGCGCAAGAGGCGGCCATGGGCGCGCTGCCGCAGCTTTACGCCGCCACCAACCCCGACGTCGAGAGCGGCCAGTTCATCGGCCCGGACGGGCGCAAAGAGCAGAAGGGCTACCCGAAGATCGTGTGGCCCCTGGAAGCCGCCCGCGACCGCGAGCTGGCCAAACGCCTCTGGGACATCAGCGAGGAACTCTGCGGCCTCAGCTTCGGCCTGGCCGTTCGCTGACCGCCGTCGACAGCGGCTCCCCGCGGCGCGGGGAGCCGCGGGCACCGCTCACCGCGCGTCGCGCGCCATCCGGTCGACCAGCGCCACGGACTCCTCCGGGTCGAGCGCCGCCCCGGTCAACGTGTCGAACGCGGTCACGCAGGCCTGGATCTCCGCCTCCTTCTCCAACAGCCACGACCCCGCGATGTGGTCGACGTGGACGATGTCGGAGTGGTCGGACCCGGGGAAACTGAGCAGGGCGAACGAGCCGGACAGCCCGAGCACCCCGTTCTGCTCGGCCGGGAGCACCTGGAACGTCACGCTGTCGAACTCGGCGAGCTTGACGATGTGGCTGAGCTGCTCGGCCATGAACGGGCCGTCCGCGCGCAGCACCCGCTCGTCGACGATCGCGTGCAGCAGCAGCGGCGGGTCCTCGGTGAGCCGCTGCCTGCGGCGCTCCTGCACGCTCAGCGCGTCCTCCCGCTCCGCCTCGGGCAGACCGGCGGCGAAACTCCGGCAGTACGCGGAAGTCTGCAAGAGCCCGTGCAGCATCCCGAGCTGGACGGACCGGATCGAGGACGCCTGCGCTTCCAGCGGGATGTAGCCGCGGTCGCTGAGCCCGTAGGCGCGCCACCACCCCTTCTGCTTCGCCTGCTCCCACATCGCCAGGTAGGGGTCCCGCTGGTCGTCGGGGACGCGGTAGAGGTCGAGCATCGCCCGAAGCTCGTGGAAATTGGGCATCTGGAACGTCTCGAGGCGGCTTACCTTGCGGTTGCTGAAACGCAGCCTCCTTCCGGCTTCCTCTTGCGTCATCCGGTTCCGCTGCCTGAGGTCGCGCAGGGCGCGCGCCAGCACTCGGACGCGGAGATTGGGTTCGCCTGTCATGCACACTCCTGGTGTCGGGGGTCCTCCGATCAGTGTCCGGCGGGAATTCGCTGGTCATGATTCCTGAACACGGTCCGACAGCCCGGCGGCGCGGGACGTGGGCGGCCAACTCCGCCACGGCGGATCAAAGCTGGGCCAAGAACTCACCCGGGACGACAAATCCCTGCTCAGAGCGTCGCGGCTCTAGCCCGCCCACCTACCTGTCCGTAGCATCCCCGTGTATGGATGCAACGGAGCAGCTTGCGGGTAAGCGGGTTCGTGCCACCGACGTGCTGCGGGCACTGCCGAGCATGACCTTCGACGGTCCGCGCATGGCCTTCGGCGCCATCGGGCTGCTCACGATGCGGCCTGCGGACCGGGAATCGATCGGCCACATCTTCCAGCGCGCCGCCGCCAAGCACCCCCAGCGCCCGTTCATCCGGTTCGAGGACCGCGAGATCACCTACGGCGAGGCGAACACGATCGTCAACCGGTACGCCGCGGTGCTCGCCGAGCACGGCGTGCACCCCGGCCACACCGTGGGCATCCTGGCGGGGAACCGGCCGGAGACCCTGCTCGCCGCGCTCGCCGCGGTGAAACTCGGCGCGGCCGCCGGAATGATCAACACCAACCAGCGCGGCGACGTCCTCGACCACAGCCTGCGCCTGCTCGACGGCACTGTCCTGGTCGTCGGCAGGGAGTACCGCGAGGCGCTGGCAGGCGTGGAGACGCGCAACGTCCTCGACCTCGACACGCTGGGCGACACCGCCCGGTCCTCGGCGAACCCGGACACGACCGAGCACATCATGGCGGGCAGCACCGCGTTCTACATCTTCACCTCGGGCACCACCGGCCTGCCCAAGGCCAGCGCCATGTCGCACTTCCGGTGGCTCAAGAGCATGACCGGCATCGGCGGCCTCGGCGTGCGCCTGCGGTCCAACGACACCCTCTATTGCTGTCTGCCGCTCTACCACAACAACGCGCTCACGGTGTCGCTGTCGTCGGTGCTGTCCGCGGGCGCCACCCTCGCCCTGGGCAGGTCGTTCTCCGCGTCCCGCTTCTGGGACGACGTCGTGCGCACCAAGTCCACCGCGTTCTGCTACATCGGCGAACTCTGCCGCTACCTGCTCAACCAGCCGGTCCGCGAGGCGGAACGCAAGCACAAGGTGCGCGTCGTCGTCGGCAACGGCCTGCGCCCGGAGATCTGGGACGAGTTCGCCAAGCGGTTCGGCATCCGCCGCATCGCCGAGTTCTACGGCGCCAGCGAGTGCAACCTGGCCTTCATCAACGCACTGAACATCGACCGCACGGCCGGAATGTGCCCCCTGCCGTTCGCGGTGGTCGAATACGACGCCGACACCGGCAAACCGCGCCGCGAGGGCGGCAGGCTGCGCAAGGTGAAGTCCGGCGAAGTCGGCCTGCTGCTCACCAAGGTCACCAGCCGCGCCCCCTTCGACGGCTACACCGACCCGGAGGCCAGCGAACGCAAACTGGTCCGCAACGGCTTCAAAGACGGCGACTGCTGGTTCGACACCGGCGACCTGGTCCGCAGCCAGGGCTTCAAGCACGTCGCCTTCGTCGACCGCCTCGGCGACACCTTCCGCTGGAAAGGCGAGAACGTCGCCACCACCGAGGTCGAAGGCGCCATCGGCGAGCACCCCGACGTCGACCAGGCCGTCGTCTACGGCGTCGCCATCCCCGGCACCGACGGCAAGGCGGGCATGGCCGCGGTGAAACTCCGCGACGGCGCCCACTTCGACGGCCCAGCCATGGCCGAACACCTCGCGGCCCGCCTCCCCAGCTACGCCGTCCCCCTGTTCGTCCGCGTCATCAAGGAGGTGGAGCAGACGTCCACCTTCAAATCCCGCAAGGTGGACCTCCGCGACGAGGGCTACTCGGACAAGGTCACCGACCCCCTCTACGTCCTCACCGACGGCAAGTACGTCGACTTCTACCCGTCGTACGCCCAGGAAGTGGCGGCGGGCAAGATCCGCGTGTGAACGCGTACGCGGCCCTCTTGCGCGGAGTGAACGTCGGCGGCCGCACCAGAATCGCCATGGCCGACCTCCGGTCCCTGCTGACCACCCTCGGCTACACCGACGTCCGCACGGTCCTGCAGAGCGGCAACGCGGTCTTCACCGCCCCCGAAACCGATCCGGCCACCCTGGAATCCACCATCGAGGAAGCCCTGGCGGCCGAACTCGGCCTGACCACCCGCTGCCTCATCCGCACCGGCCCCGAACTCCAGACAGTCCTAACCGCCCACCCACTTGCCGACGTGGCGGACAACGGCTCCAAGATGCTCGCGGTCTTTTTGTCCGCCACCCCAGACCCGGCTTTGGCCGCCGAACACGACCCGGTCGCTTTGGACCCGGACACCATCCGCATCGGCGACCGCGTCGTCTACCAGTGGTGCCCGGCCGGAATCGCCGAGGCCCCCGCCCTGGTCCCCTTCCTCGAACGGAAATGGCGCATCACCGCCACCGCCCGCAACTGGAACACCGTCACCAAACTCGCCGCCTTGACGTGAGGGGCGGAAGGCACGCCTGCGCTGGACCGCACCCCCTTGCCAGCCCCTCTCGCTCGACGTACAGTATTTTGTACGTCGAAGGGAGGGTGCTAGTGCGGACCATGAGCTACTCCGAGTCTCGCGCGAAGTACGCCGAGACGCTCGACTCGGTGGTCAACGACCGTGAAGAGGTCGTGATCACCCGTGCGGGGCATGAACCGGTCGTGATGGTGTCCCTTGACGACTACCAGTCGCTCAAGGAGACCGCCTACCTGCTGCGCAGCCCGGAGAACGCGCGTCGGTTGATCACGTCCATCGAGCGACTGGAGTCCGGCGGCGGGACACAGCACGAACTCGCTGAATGAAGCTGATCTGGGACGAGCACGCCTGGGACGACTACCTCTGGTGGCAGACCGAAGACCGCAAGGTCTTGCGGCGGATCAACGAGCTGGTCAAGGACATCAGGCGCAACGGCAACGAGGGAATCGGCAAACCGGAGTCCTTGAAGCACGGCTTTCAAGGCTATTGGTCGCGGCGGATCACCGACGAGCACCGACTGGTCTGCAAGATCGTGGAGGACGAGATCCGCATCGCTGCCTGCCGCTACCACTACGGCAAGTAGGTGGGCCCGCCGGTCAGCCTTCGCGGAGGCCGAGGCCGATGGGGCAGCTCACGCCGGTGCCGCCGATGCCGCAGTAGCCGTTGGGGTTCTTGGCGTCGCTGAGGTACTGCTGGTGGTAGTCCTCGGCGTAGTAGAACGGGCCCGTGGCGGCGACCTCGGTGGTGATCTGGCCGTGGCCCGCGCGGGTCAGGGCTTCCTGGTACGCGGTGCGGCTTTCCTCGATGGCCGCTTTCTGCTCGTCGTCGGCGTAGTAGGCGCCTGAGCGGTATTGGGTGCCCACGTCGTTGCCTTGGCGCATTCCCTGGGTGGGGTCGTGGCCTTCCCAGAAGACCTTCAACAGCGCCTCGTACGTCACCGCTGACGGGTCGAAGACGACCAAGACGGCCTCTGTGTGGCCGGTCAGACCGGAGCAGACCTCTTCGTACGTCGGGTTCGGGGTGTGGCCGCCGACGTAGCCGACCGCGGTCGAGTAGACGCCGGGGGTGCGCCAGAAGGTGCGTTCGGCGCCCCAGAAGCAGCCCATGGCGAAGACCGCGGTCTGGTGGCCTTCTGGGAACGGCGGCACGATGCGCCGGTCGGGGTGGACCGTGTGGTGGGTGGGGGTGCGGAGCGGGGTGGACCTGCCTGGGAGGGCTTGGTCCGCGTTTACCAGCTGGGTCTTGTCTCGCCCGAACAGCGCCATGACCCCACTGTACGTGGGTTGAGGGGTAACGAATCGGCTATCTCATCTCGGCCGCTTCTGGCCGCCGAGTACGGTTCTGGCTGGCTCGGTGGGGGAGAGAACGAGGTAGAGCAGCGATGATGACGGTCCACACCGCGGGGGTGTTGCCGCCGGACCGGCCGGTGGGCCACTTGTTCGAGTTGGCGGGTTGGACGACCGGGGTCACCCGGTTGGCCGAGGTGGCCGTCGTGATCGGCGGGATCGAGGCGAACCTGCACGTGGCGGAGTGCCCGACGGCGCCGGAGGGGGCGGTGCAGTGGCGGGCGCGGCCGAGTTCGCCGGTGCCGATGGGGACGAACTTGGTCGTGGTGCACGGGCCGGATCGCACGGTGGCGTTGACGCAGTGCGCGGTCGAGGTGGGCCGGTTGCCCGGTGAGGACCCGTTGTGGCTGGGTGAGCTGGAGTCCCCGGACGCGGCCAAGGTCGCTCTCGGCAACGTGGTGTATGTGTGCGGTTGGGCGTTGTTGAACGGCCGTGCGCCGAGTCTTGTCGAGGTGCTGGTCGAGGGCGGTGGCACGGTCCGCGCCCGGACGAGGCTGCCGCGCGAGGACGTGCCGGTGGAGTTCCCCGGGTTCGGCGAGGCCGCGATCAGCGGGTGGGAAGCGCGGGTGCCGGTCGATCTGGCCGCGGGTGAGGAGCGGACGCTGTCGGTGCGGGTGCGGTACCGCACCGAGGGGCAGGGCGAGTACCTGTCGCCGAGCCGGACGTTCACGCTGCGCAACCCGGCCGCCGACCAGGAGGACGCGGAGCTCGCCGACGAGTTGGCCGCGGAGACCGCCCGTGCGATGACCCGGGTCCACGCGGTCACCGACCCGCGGCACGTGCTCGTCTACACCCACAGCCTCGGCCTCGGCGGCGGCCAGCTGTGGCTCCAGCAGCTTTTGGAGGGCATGGTCAAAGACCACGGCTGGAAAGCCAGCCTGGTCAGCGAGACCGACGGCCCGTTGCGCGCCGACTGCGCTGAGCTGGGCATCCCGGTTCACGTGACCACGCACTACCGGCACTCGACGGTGCCGAACTACGAGGGGCACGTCGCCGAGCTGGCCCGGTTCGCGAAGTGCTCCGGCGCGGGGGTGGCGCTGGTGAACACGCTCGGCGGGTTCGTCCCGGCCGACGCGGCGAAGCGCGCGGGGCTGCCCACGGCGTGGGTCATCCACGAGAGCTTCTCGCTGCCGGACTTCGCCTACCAGAACTGGGGGGCGCTGAGCCCGCCGCCCGCGGTGTGGGCGCGGTGGGAGTCGACCCTCGCCGAGGTCGACATGCTGCTGTTCGTCGCGGACGCGACCCGCGAGATGTTCCTGCCCTACAGCAAGCCGGAGCGCTGCCGCACGGTCCGCTACGGCACGCCGATGTGGAAGCACGGCGGCCGGACGCGTCCCGAGGTGCGCAGGCAGGCCCGGAACTCGCTCGGGTTCACCGACGACGACGTGGTGCTGGTCAACATCGGGGTCGCCGAGTCCCGCAAGGGGCAGGGGCCGCTGATCAGCGCGATGGAGCGGGTCCGCGAGCGGCACCCGGAGGCGCGGCTGAGCATCGTCGGCCTGCACCCGTCGCCGTACGGGCTGGCGCTGGAGGACACGGTGAAGCGCGCGGGCCTGGAGAAGGCCGTGCACCTGGTGCCGGTGCAGCGCGACCCGACGCCGTGGCTGTACTCGGCGGACATCTTCGTCAACAGCTCCGACATCGAGTCCCTGCCGCGGTCGATCCTCGAAGCGGTGTGCTGCGGTGTGCCGGTCGCGGCGACCGACGTGTTCGGCGCGCGGGAGATGATCGTCGACGGTGAGACCGGCTGGTTGTTCGAGACCAACGACGTGGACGCGCTTACCGCGACCCTCTTGCGCGTGCTGGACACCAAGCCCGCGCGGCGCAAGGAGATGGCGCGGGCCGCGCACCGGAAGCTGGCCGACTGGCTGGACCCCGCGGGTTACGCGCGGGAGTACTCCGAGATCCTGACCGAGCTCGCCGCGCGCGGGCGCACGACCACAGGGGGCGACCTTGTCCGATGACCGGGCGCAGGGGACGGACGACCGGCTCGCCGAGCTGACCGAGCTGGTGGCAGCGCTTACCGAGGAGAACCGGGTCGCCGCCGCGCGAACGGAGGCGCTTACCGCCGACGTGGAAACCGGGCGGCGGGAACGCGACCTGCTGCGCGCGGAGCTGGCCGCTTGCCGCGAAGAGCGTGACCGGCTGCGTCTGCGGCTCCTCGACGCGGAGCTGGCGCTGGCCGCGGGCGACGTCGACGGTGAGGCGCCGAAGGCGGACGCCACGGACGCGCAGCGGGCGCAGCTCGCCGAGCACCGCGCGAGCGAGCTGGCGCGGGAGCTGTCCGCGACGCGGGAGACGGTGAGCTGGAAGGTGACCAAGCCGCTGCGCGCGGTGCGCCGCAAGATCGGGCAGTCGTGACCGGTCCCGACCTGTGCATGGTCTCCGCCGAGGGTGGGTCCGCGTTCATGGCCGAACTGCTCGACGTCGTCGCCGACACCGTGCGGCGCGTGGGCGGGCGGGCGCGGACAGCCGTCGGCAAGTTCCCCGACCCCGAGCCGGACACCGTCTACGTGGTGGTGCCGCACGAGTACTTCGTGGTCACCCCGGACGCGCACTACCCCAGCGCCGAGCTGTGCCGCCGGACCATCGGGTTCTGCGTGGAGCACCCGGGCACGGCGACCTTCGAGCGCAGCGCGGGCCTGGTGGGGAGCTTGGCCGCCGCGGTCGACATCAACGAGACCTCGGCCGCCGAGTTGCGCGCCCGGGGCATCGACGTGGAGCTGTTCCAGCTCGGCTACAGCCCGCTGTGGGACGCCTGGGGCGGCGACCCGGACAGTCCGCGCGACATCGACGTCACTTACCTGGGCACCGCTGAGCGCCGTCGGTCGGTGCTGCTCGGCTCGTACGCGCAAGACCTGGAGGGTCTTGACGCGCGTCTGCTGACGCCGCCGCACGAGATGATGGACTCCGCGCGGGTCGACTTCCTGCCGGGCAAGGCCAAGCACGAGCACCTGGCGCGGTCGCGGTTCCTGCTGAACCTGCACCGCGAGCAGAAGCAGACCCTGGAGTGGGTGCGCACGCTGGAGGCGATGTGCAACGGCGCCGTCGTGGTCAGCGAGCCCGCCACCGAGGTCGAGCCGCTGGTCCCCGGCGAGCACCTGGTGCTGGCCCGGTCCGGGTCGCTGGGCGCGGTCGTCGCCGCGCTGGCCGAGGAGCCCGAGCGGGAGCGCGGCCTGCGGCAGGCCGCCTACGAGTTCGTCAAGCGGCTCGACACCGCGCGCTCGGCCCGCACGCTGGTCGAGTTGGCCGCCACGGTCCTCGACGGCCGGGCGACGCCGCCGCCGGTGGCGGTGGAGTCCGCCCGCGCGCTGGCGGGGGCGCTGCGGTCGCCGGAGAACGCGCTGGCGATCGACACGCCGTCGTGGGATGTGCGGTTCGAGGGCGACCGGACGGTGGCCGACCCGGCCGCGCCCGCGGCGTCGGGGGCGGCGGGTCGGACGGCGCAACAGGCGGCGACGGCTCGCCTGCGCGCCGAGAGGCACTGGGTCCCGGCCGCTACCGGAAGGCTCTTCGCCGACGCCGAGCGCGTGGACGTCGACGTCTTGATCGTGCGCAGGCCGGGCGAGGTGGACCCGGACGACTTGGTCAACGACATCCTGGTCGGCACTGTCCTGCCCAAGAGGGTGCTGGTTTGCGAAGACGGCGTCGTGCCGCTGAGCAAGCCCCGCCCAGTGGACCTGCTGACCCATGCGGCGCCGATGGGCCGCGGGGTGGGCCGCAACGCGCTGTTGGCGCGGTCGTCGGCGGAGTGGCTGTTGGTGCTCGACGGCGGCACGCGCGCTTCCCGGTTCCTGTTAGAGCGCTTCTGGTCCGCCACCGGCTCGGCCGACGTCGTGCACTGCCCGGTGGGGGACCCGGTCGACGGCCTGGTCGGCGCGCTGCCGCCGGAGGACCGCCGACTCCGCACGATCCCGTATCTGGGTAGCGGATACCTGGTTCGGCGCGCGGTGGTCGACCGGATGGGCGGCTGGTCGGAAGACCCGCACTTCGACGGCCTGGAGGACCACGTGTTCTGGCGCGCGGTCGCCGCGGGCGGGGTGGCGAGCGCGCTGGTGCAGCAGGTGCTGCTGCGCCGGACCCGGCCGGACCCGCCCGCCCGGCCGCTCGACCTGGACCCGCGCCGGGTCTGGGCAGCGGTTACCGCCCAGTCGGAGGGTCGGAAACCCGGGGAGTGACGATCTCGCGTAACCGATTCACCGACTAGGTCACGAGTTGACCCTCGCGGGTCAACCGCGAGCACGAACCGTGCACAATATGCAAGCTCCGGTGCGTCGTGTCAGGACAAGACGCGGTCGGCCGGGATAAAAGGGGAAGGGGCCACAGCGTGTCCTGGCAGGAGGAACTGCGCGCACTCGACGAGGAGCTGGCGACCGGACGGCTCTCGGCTGACGAGTACCGCGTCCGTCGCGACCACGTCCTCTCATCGGCCGCGGGCACACCGTCATCGGCTCCGGCGCCGCCGCCGGTGACCACCCAGAGCGAGCAGACTCAGACGATCCAACCGGTCAGCCCGCCGCAGGGGCAGCCCGTCCCGCCGGTCCAGGGGGAGAACCCGGACAAGACCCAGGTCGTGAACGTCGGCGAGGTCGAGCGGACCCAGGTCGTCGGCGGATGGCAGACCGACCGCCCGCACCAGAGCGGTGAGGCCGAGCGCACCCAGGTCGTGCCGGGTGTCCCGCCGCAGCACCAGCAGTACCCGGGCGGCGGTTACCCGCAGCAACAGCAGCAGAACCCGTGGGGCCAGCCGCCCCCGCCGCAGCAGCAGCCGGACGAGATGAGCCCGCCGTGGCAGGGCGCCGAGTTCCCGCCGCTCGCGGTGTCCGGCAGCCCGGACTGGGTCCGGCAGGGCCCGGAGGTCTTCGACGACAGCGCGTCCTCCGGCGGCAAGCGCGGGCTGATCATCGGCCTGGTCGTGCTGGTGCTGGCCGGTCTCGGCGTCGGCGCGTACTTCATGTTCTCCGGCAAGGACGAGGAGCAGCCGCCGGTGGCGCAGCAGACCTCGCAGCAGCCGCAGAAGCCGACCACCACGACCAAGCCGCGGCCGACCGACCCGAACGTGGCCCTGTTCGAGGACATGCCGAACCCGCCCGCGAGCCAGCAGAAGGACGGCAAGGTCGCCGACGTCGCCGAACTGGTCTCGCTGAAGCTGATCAGCCAGGCCGAGGCGGACCTGCTGACCACGGCCGGGGTGACCAAGGCGCCGTGGAAGTCCGCGGTGCGCAAGGCGCCGGAGGAGGGGCCGACCGCGGACGCGCTCCAGGCGATCGTCATCCCGACCAAGAGCCCGGCCGACGCGCAGAAGCTGCTCACCGACCTGCGCACGGCGCAGGAGGGCGCGGGCATGATCTTCATTCCCGAGCCGCTGCCGAACATGCCGCCGAGCGTGGTGTTCGAGAAGCTGGTCGTCGCCGAGCAGGCGATCTACCGGGGCCTGTACGTGTCCGGCTCCAACGTGGTGCGGATCAACGCCGTGCAGACGCCGTTCGAGAACGAGGCGTCGCTGAGCGGCAGCTACCGCAACCACACCGAGGCGATGCTGCGGGCTTTCCCTGCCGAGTAAGGCACCTGACCGTCGCCGCCCGTCACCTGCGGGGATGGGCGGCGACGGTCGCCGCCATCCGGTCCACGAAACCGGGGTTGGTCACCGGGCTGACCCCGGCGGCGAGGTGCCGTTCGACGACCTCGATGACCACGGTGTCGGCGGGAATGAGCCGGTCGGCCACCGCCTGGGTGTCCTTGGTGAGCTGCTCGACGTGGGTGATCGTGATGTCAGCGAAGACCGCGGAGAGGTAGCCGGTGGCGAAGCGGGTGTAAGAGTCCGCGAGCATCGCGGTCTTCGCGGGGATCATCCCCGGACCCGCCGTGCGCTGGAAAGTCAGCGTGGTGCGGAAGTCGCCGCTGATCCAGTTCGTGCGGTCGCCGTCGCCGCCGTCGGGTGCGAGCCCGAGCATGGGGGCGCGGTTCTGCCCGGTGGCGCCGATCAGGTTGGGCAGGTCGGCCGGGCCCTGCCAGTCGCGGCCCGGCAGCACTTTCCAGGACCCCGCCGCGCCCGGGTTCAGCACGTTGGTCAGGGCGCGGGTCATCAGCAGGCCGCCCTCGAAGGTCCAGTGCGTGTCCTGCTCGAAGTACAGCGGGTGGTTGACCCGCTCGGATTCCTGGCGCAGCAGGCCGCGCAGGTCGACCACGCCGCGCTCGGCGCTCATCGCGCGCCAGAACTTGTCGCTCGCCTTCGCGGCGCAGTCTTTGCCCGCGTACTGCTTCGGCAGGTAGAACGGCTCGATCGTGGTCTTGTCCGGCGCGATAACCAGCACAAACCGGCGGCCGGACTGTTCTACCGCGTCGCGTAGCCGGGCGATGTTGGCCACGACGTCGGCGAGCGGCTGCGACGGCTCGCACTTGCCCTGCACGTCGTAGCCCAGGTACAGCCAGTCGTCGCGGCCCTCGATCACTGACTGGTAGCCATTGGCGACTACCTCGGTGTCGCGTTCCTGCCGCTGCGGCGCGGGCGGCTGGCTCGTCGGCGGCGGCGCCACGGGCCCCACCGGCTGCTGTGTGTCCCGGCCGAGCCGAGGGCGTTCGCCGAAGATTTCGCGGCTGACCCAGTCGGACACGGCGATCGCGTCCGCCTTGAACGACAGGTGGTCGTTCGCCCAGGCAGACAGGTTCGGTAAGAACTGCCAGCCGTCGAGGGGACTGGGGAAGTCGGCGAGGCGGCGGTTCTCCGTTGTCTGCGGTGAGCCGAAGACCGGCAGTGCGACGAGCGGTGCGAAGAAGAACACGATCATGCTGGCCAGTGCCAGCCGCTGGGTGCCGTGTCGCGGGCGGTAGAGCGAGTGCTCCCTGGGCAGCCACGACTCGTGGACCGGCGGCAGTGTCCTGGCCTCGGCCCTGCCCTCGGCGTGCTCAGTGCTCGACACGTCGACCCCCCTTGCGTCGCTGATCACGGTAGCCCACACGGGTGAGCGGCCGACACGTGTCGAACGATCACGCGGAGGCCGCGTGTGGAGCGCACCACGTCCCCGGTTATTCGCTTTCCAGTTGTTCGGTAAGCATCGAACATGGGGTGGTGCGTAACAACCAAGCGGTCACCCTTGCCACGGTTCTACTCGCCGTCCTGATGTTCCCGATCACCCTTACCGGGGCATCGATAGCACTGCCCGACATCCGTGAGGCGCTGCACGGCGACCTCGCCGCCGTGCAGTGGGTCGTCAACGCCTACAACACGACCTTCGCGGGCTTCATGCTCGCCGCGGGCGGCCTCGCCGACATCCTCGGCAGGCGGCGCGTGTTCGCCTTCGGCACCGCGCTGTTCGCCGCGGGCGGCCTGCTCAGCGCGGTCGCGCCGAACCTGCTGCTCCTCGACGTCCTGCGCGGCGTCTCCGGCATCGGCGCGTCCGCGGCCGCGACCAGCGCCATGGCGATCCTGTCCAACGCGTTCACCGGAGCGGCGCGCGCCAGGGCGTTCAGCCTGTTCGGCGTCGCGATCGGCTTCGGCCTGGCGTTCGGGCCGTCGCTGTCGAGCCTGCTGATGACGACGCTGGGTTGGCAGGCCGTGTTCTGGCTGCCCGCGGCGGTGGGCGTGGTGTCGCTGCTGCTGACGCCGCTGCTGCCGGAGTCGCGCGACCCGGCAGCGCGCCGCGTCGACTGGGCGGGCACGGTCACCTTCACCGCGGGCCTGCTGCTGGTCATCACCGGGTTCATCGAGGGGCCCGCGCTGGGCTGGGGGAGCCCGCTCGTCGTGGTCGCGTTCGCCGCGGGGGTGCTGCTGCTGGCCGGATTCGTGGTGGTCGAGCGGCGGGTCGCGCAGCCGATGTTCGACTTCGACCTGCTGCGCACACCCCGGTTCGTGGCCGCGGCGCTCGCGGCGGCGGCGTTCGTGACGGTGATGGTCCCGCTGATCGTGTACCTGCCGTCGTACCTGACTTCCGTGATGGGGCAGAGCCCGCGGGAGGCGGGCGCGACGCTGATCCTGATGACGGCGCCGATCCTGGTGCTGCCGCTGGTTGCCGGTGCGCTCACCCGGCTCGTTCCGGAGAACGCGGTGCTGCTTACCGCGCTCGCGTTGCTCGGTCTCGGGCTGGTCTGGCTCACCACCATCAGCGCGGACAGCACCGCCGCGGGGCTGGCGGGACCGCTGCTGACCATGGGCGCGGGCGTCGGCCTTTCCACCGGACTGGTAGACGGGATGGCGCTGAGCAGCGCGGGCCCTGGCCGGTCCGGCGCGGCTTCCGGCATGTTCGGCACGTCCCGGCTGGCCTTCGAGACCATCGGCATCGCCGTGATCGGCTCCATCCTCGCCTCGGGGACCGAGGGGCGGCTGGCGGGCGCCGGGTACACCGAGGCGCTGCACCTGTCGCTGTGGCTGATGGCCGCGCTGATCGCCGCCGTGATCATCCTGTTCGCCACGCTGACCAGGCGGTCCGCGCGGGCGCTCGCGGCTGCCGCCTGAGCGCGGCGGGGTCCGGCGGAGTTATCCACAGGGCTTGTCCACATGTGCACAAGTGTTCGATAGCCTGGCTGTGGTTCCATTCGGTGATTCGTCGGGCAGGGGAGTCCGTGAGGGGGTGTCCAGTGGTGTCGACCGCGATGGCCGCTGAGGTTCAGCGGGCCGAGACCGTCCCGCCGGGCAGGCGGCCTGCCAGGTCGCTGGTCCCGCCGGTGGCCGCGGTGCTCGGCGGCACGCTGCTGATCGCGCTGCACGCGCTGGTCTACAGCTACTGGCTGGTCGACGACGCGGCCATCACCTTCAGCTACGCCCGCAACGTCGCCGACGGGCTCGGGCCGGTGTTCCAGCCGGGGGCCGAGCCGGTGGAGGGGTACTCGAATCCCGCCTGGCTGGCCCTGCTGGTCATCGGGAAGTGGCTGGGCCTGTTCGACCACGGCGCGATCTTCGGTATCCCGGACTACGTGCTGTTCCCGAAGGGCGTGGCGCTGCTGTGCTGCGTCGGCATCCTCGTCGCGTTCTACTCGGCGGCGCGGGTGGTGTCGCGGCACCCGGCGTGGGTGACCTTCGGCGCGGGCGCGCTGCTGGCGGCGGTCCCGTCGTTCGTGATCTGGTCTTTCTCCGGGCTGGAGAACTCGCTCTACGGGCTCGCCGTGGCCGCGTTGGCGTGCGGGCTGGTGCGGGCTGTTGCGCGCGACCAGACGCTGGCCTGGAAGGTCGCGGTAACCGCCGGGCTGTTGGCCGCCCTGGCGGCGCTGACGAGGCCGGACGGCCTCATCTACTGCGCCGTGTACCCGCTCGTGGTGCTGCTCCACTTCGACCGAGGGGCCGTCCTGGCGCGGGTTCGGGCGGTCGGGTTGTCCCTCGCGGCGTTCGCCGTGCCGGTGGGGGCCTATTTCCTGTGGCGCAAGGCCGAGTTCGGGATCTGGCTGGCCAACACCGCCGTGTCGAAGCGGCAGGGTTTCCCGGAACTCGCGTTCTTCGGGCGGGCCGGGCTGCTGCTGGCCTACGCGGGCGCGTTGGCGGTGTTGACGCTGGCGTTGTGCGTGGGCATCGCGCTGACGCGGTCGGCGGTGCTGCGGAACGCGATCGTCACGCTGTTGGTGCCGCTGGCGTTGGCGATCGTCGCCTACGCGCTGCTGGAACCGGACTGGATGGGCGAATACCGGTTCGCGACCCCGGTGTGGGTGCTGGCGGCGTTCGTCGCGGCGGTGTCGGTGGGCGCGGTGCTGGAGCACGCGGGGGTGCGCGGGCGTATCGCGACCGTGGGCACGCTGGTGCTGGTGATGATCCCGGCCGGTGACGGGTTCGTCGCGGCGGCGCAGAAGTTCCGGGACAACCCGAGCGTGCCCATGTGCGGTGTGGCGACCCGGTATGGGCGGGCGTTCAACGGATATGCCGATGTGCTGGGTATCCGCGAGGGGACGTTCGTCGCACCCGATATGGGCGGCGCGGGGATGACGAGCAGGCTCGCCCTGGTCGACATGGTGGGCCTGGTCGACAGGCGGCTCGGCGCGCTGTGGGGCCAGTGGGACATGCCCGGGATCAGGGACTACATCTTCGACGAGGTCAAGCCGACGTTCATCCACTCGCACACGGTGTGGAGCGATCACACCGGCCTGCTCGCCGACCCGAGGATGATGCGCGACTACGAGGTCGTCTACACGACCAACTACGGGCCGGAGACGCTCGGCCGCGCGGGACTCGACGGCGACTTCGTCCGCAAGGACGCGGTCCAGAGCCCGGAGAAGCTGCAAGCCGTGCGCGAGTACGCGGTGCGGAAGATGCGGCCCGCTGAACACATGAGTGGGCTGTCACCACTGGGCAAGTGCGGTGAGACGTTATCCCCGGGGCAGCTTCCGTGGCCTGCGACACCCAACTGAGGCACACGGCGGGTGCGTGCCGCATGATTCCGCCTCATGGGTGAACCAGCGGGTTTGACACGGCGGTTGGTGGAGCCGCGGGAGGTGTTCGCCCAGGGGCGGGCGCTGCGGGAGCGCGCCGACCACAAGGCGCATCGGGACGTCACGCTGGCGGCCGACCGGCCCGAGGTGGCGGACTATGTGACGGCCACCAACGCGGGCAGGCTGCCGGATCTGGCGCCGCTGCGGGTGGGCCGGATGCTGGCGTCGCCGTTCGCGTTCTTCCGGGGCAGCGCGGGCCTGATGGCGGGCGACCTCGCCGCCGGGCCGCGCAGCGGGCTCGACGCGCAGCTGTGCGGGGACGCGCACGCGGCCAACTTCGGGCTGTACGGGACACCCGAGGGCCAGATCATCATGGATATCAACGACTTCGACGAGACCGTGCCCGGCCCGTGGGAGTGGGACCTCAAGCGGCTGGCCACCAGCATCGTGCTCGCTGGCCGCGAGGGCGGGGTGTCGGAGAAGAGCTGCCGGGAGGCGGCCGAGGACGTCGTGCGGTCGTATCGGAAAACGCTTGACCACCTCGCCGCGCTGCCGTTCCTGGAGTCCTGGACGGCGTTGGGCGACGAGTCCGTCCTGGCCAAGGTCGCCGCGGACGCCCTCATCGATGATTTCGCCAAGGCGGCGAAGAAGGCCCGCAAGAACACCAGCGCCCGGGTCGTCGCCAAGTGGGCCCAGCGCGGCCCGGACGAGCAGACGCGGTTCGTCACCGACCCGCCGGTGCTGACCCGGGTGACCGAGCGGGTGGCGGACGCCGTGGTCGCCGCCCTGCCCGCCTATGTGGACACGCTGCGCGAGTCCCGCCGAAACCTGATCATGCGGTACGCGGTGTCCGATGTGGCTTTCCGTGTGGTCGGCACGGGCAGCGTCGGGCTGCGCAACTACCTCGTCCTGCTGTGCGGCAACGCGGACGACGTCCTGGTCTTGCAGGTCAAGGAAGCCCAGCCGTCCGCGTTGGCCGTCCACCTCGGTGTCCCGGCCGCCAAGCACGAGGGCAAACGCGTCGTGCACGGCGCCCGGCTGGTCCAGGCCGAGAGCGACATGCTGCTGGGCTGGACGACCGTCGAGGGACGGCATTACATCGTGCGCCAGTTCCGCAACCGCAAGGGCGAGATCGACCCCACCACCCTCGAACGCGACCACCTGGACGACTACGGCCGCTTCGCGGGCGCCCTGCTCGCCCGAGCCCACACCCGCTCCGTCGACCCGCGCCTGCTGTCCGGCTACTGCGGCGAGCCCCTGGACTCCGCCATCGGCGAACACGCCATGGACTACGCCGACCAGACCGAGGCCGACCACGCCGCCCTCACCGCCGCCGTCCGCGCGGGCCGCCTGACCGCGACCATCGAAGACCCCGAGTGACGCACCCGCCTTGAGTGCCATCGCGTGGGGCGGCAGCACACAGCGCGACGACACGTGACCACTTGGGAGGGTGAGGATCATTCGTGGGCGGCCGCGTGTGACACCCTCCTCCCGATGCCCACCGACACCCGTAAGCGCCTCGGCGCGCACTACACCCCGGCGGGGCTGGCGCGGTTCCTGGCGCGGCGCGTCGCGCGGCAGGTCGACGGGCCGGTTCGGGTGCTGGACCCGGCCTGTGGGGACGGCGAGCTGCTGGCCGCGATGGCCGAGCTGGCGCCGGACGCGGAGTTCGTGGGGTTCGACCTGGACGCCGACGCGGTGGCGGTGGCGCGGGAGCGGCTGCCGGGGGCGCGGATCGAGCAGGGGGACTTCACCGAGATCGGGGAGACGCTGCCCGCGGCGGCCTTCGACGTCGTGATCACCAACCCGCCCTATGTGCGCACCCAGGTGCTCGGCGGGGCGGCGGCGGCGCGGCTGTCGGCGAAGTTCGGGCTGCGCGGGCGGATCGACCTGACCCACCCGTTCGTGGCGATGGCGCCGCGGCTGCTGCGGCCGGGCGGGGTGTTGGGGCTGCTGTGCTCCAACCGGTTCCTCACCACCCGCGCCGGGGCGAACGTGCGGGAGCTGCTGGGGGACCGGTTCGCGGTGCGTGAGGTGTTCGACCTGGGCGACACCCGGTTGTTCGACGCCGCGGTCCTGCCCGCTGTCGTGGTCGCGGTAAACGCAGGGGATTCCGACGGCGCCGATTCCCGCTGCGACGATTCCCGCTGCGACGACTCCAACTCCGCGCAATCAGCGGTCGCTCTCTTCGCGAGTGCTTACCAAGTGGACGGTGACGCGCCCAACGGCGACCTCTTCGACGCGCTCACCGCCGACGCGGACTCGAACGTGCGGGTCAACAACCGGGCGTTCGCCGTGTCCGTGGGGACCCTGGCCAGGGGGACGCCCGACCAGCCGTGGCGGCTGAGCACCCCGGACCGCGAACGCAGGCACCTCGCCGTCCGCGAGCGCACCTGGCGGACGCTGGGCGACCTGGCGCGCATCCGGGTCGGCATCAAGACCACGGCCGACCCGGTGTTCATCAGCGACCAGTGGGACCGCCTGCCGCCTGCCCGCCGCCCTGAGCCGGAGTTGCTGCGCCCGCTGCTCACCCACGAGGACGTGTGCGCGTGGCGCCCGCCCGGCCCGCCGCGCGCCCGGGTGCTCTACCCGTACCTGGACCTGCCGCGCCGCGCTGTCGTGGACCTGGCGAACCACCCGCGCGCGGCCGCTTACCTGAACCTGCACCGCGAACGGTTGGCGTCCCGCCACTACCTGACCGCCGCGGGCCGGGAGTGGTTCGAGATCTGGGTCCCGCACCGGCCCACGCTGTGGCGCGCGCCGAAGATCGTGTTCCCGGACATCAGCCCGGAGCCCCGGTTCACCGTCGACCGCAGCGGCGCTGTGGTCAACGGGGACTGCTACTGGATCAGCGTGCCGGAACTCGGCGCGGGCGCCGGTGGTGGCAGTGGCGACAGCGATGATCTCGCCCACCTGGTGCTGGGCGTCGCCAACTCCGAGTTCGGCGCCCGCTTCTACGACGAGGTGTGCGGCAACCGCCTCTACGCGGGCAGGCGCCGGTGGATCACCCAGTACGTGGCCCGGCTGCCGCTGCCCGACCCGGCCACGCCCGCCGCCCGGGAGATCATCCGCGTGGCCCGCCTGCTGGCCGAGACCCCCGACCAGGGTTTGCTGCCGCACCTGGAGCGCGCCGTGCGCGTCGCGTTCGGCCAGGCCGACTGACCAAACCCGCGCACGACGAAGGCCCCGTCTCGATGAGACAGGGCCTTCGTGGAGCGGACGACGAGACTCGAACTCGCGACCCTCACCTTGGCAAGGTGATGCGCTACCAACTGCGCTACGTCCGCGTGCCCCGGTTGCCCGGTGCGGGATGAACTATACCGACGCCCCGGCGGGCCCCGTCACGGAGGGTCCACTTTAAGGCTCCTGAGCGCCGGATGGCCCAGTACGGATGTCGGGGGCCGTCTTAACGTTCTTCACGTTTATCCACCGCTGGACAGGTGGATGTGGCATCTTGTTCATCATTGTCACGACGGCCAGGAGGAGGTACCGGGCCGGATGACCGGGACTCACCGGCCTGCTGTCGGCGGGCGTCGCGACGAGGCGGGCACCGAGCACGATCCGGCCGCCGCCGCACGGGAAGACCTCGCCCTCCTCCGCCGCCTGCGCTCCGGTGAGGACGCCGCGTTCGGCGAGCTGTTCTCCCGGCACAGCGACGCGGTGCGCCGCTTCGCGCTCGGCCTGGTCAGCGACCGCGCCGAGGCAGAGGACCTGACCGCCGAGGCGTTCTTCCGGGTGTTGCAGGCCGTCCGGCGCGGCTCCGGCCCGGTCGACAATGTGCGCGGCTACCTGCTGATCGTCGCCCGGCGGGTCGCCTGGGAGTGGAACGGGCGCAAGCGCGACGTCCCGGTGTCCGACGAGGAGTTGAACTACCGCGTCGGCGCGGACCCGGACACCACCGGCCAGTCCACCGAGCGGACCCTGATCACCCGGGCGTTCACCAGCCTGCCCGAGCGGTGGCGCAGCGTGCTGTGGAAGGTCGAGGTCGAAGGGGAGCGGCCGTCGGTGGTCGCGGTCAACTTCGGGCTGAGCGCGAACGCGACCGCCGCGCTGGCCCGCCGTGCCCGGCAGGGGCTGCGCGCGGCATATCTCCAGGCGCACCTGACCGTCGAGCGGGGCTCCACGGGCTGCCGGTCGGTGCTGGAGAAGCTGGGCGCGTACACGGCGGGCAGTATCCGGGGCGCCGAGCGGCGCAAGGTCCGCGCGCACCTGTCCACCTGCGCCTCGTGCGCTGCGATGCACGCCGAACTGCGCGATGTCTGCTCCGGGCTGCGCGCGCACGCGGCGTACCTGGCCGTCCCGGCCGCCGGGCTCGCGCTCTGGCAGCACGCGGGCGCGGCGGTGGGCTCCGGCGCCGCGGTGAAGGGCGTGCTGGCGAGCGCGAAACTGCAGATCACGCTCGCGGCCACCTCGGCGGCCGCGGTCGGGGTGTTCGGCCTGGCGCTGGTCCCCGGGGGCGCCTCGGGCAAGCCGGTGGCCGACGACTTCGACGGCTCCGGCCCTTCGCGGCTGGTGACCACCCAGGTCTCGACGCCCGGCCCGCCCGCGCCCGGCCTGACCGACCCGACTGCCTCGACCATCGCCCAGCCCGAGCGGGCCGAGGGGCGCATCCAGACGCCGAGGGGCGCGGCGACGAAGGCGCCGCAGGCGCGTCAGACAGCGGCGACGTCGACGAACAAGGTCGTTCCGACGTCGGCGAGCCCCGAGCCTGCCCGGACCACTTCGGAGGCGGCGCGGGTCGACCTGGACATCGCCGCCGAGCCGGACGACTACGACGAGTCGCTGCCGGTCGTCTTCGAGCAGAGCTACTACGAGCGCAAGTGGTCGATCTTCGACTGGTACGACGTGATCACCGAGACCACCCTGGTCACCCGGGTCAACTCGGCCAACCAGACCACTGTCGCCACCTCGCGGTCCGAGCACACCCAGCACCGCACCCCGCCCAGCGGCGAGCAGGACAGCCGGGTCATGTCCACATCGCCCGCGTCGGAATCGGTCGCGCCGACGTCTTCCGGGCCGCCGGACAGTTGATCACCCGGCGGTCCCGTGCGTATGGTCTCCGGTAAGAGGATGTCGGGCATTTCACCCGTTAAGGTCAACGCCGAGGCGGTAACGTTATCTCTCGGTGTTGTAACGGAAAGTGGTGTCCTGATTACCCGTATGCCGCGCCGGAGGGCAGGAGATGACGCGTCAGGTACGCGACGTGAACGGCCGACTGTGGACCGTGCACGGCACGCTTGAGTGGCGGACTCCGGCCACCGAGGACGACTTCGAGCACGACGTCGCAGCCGGGTACGTCCCCGGCGTGGTGATGATCGCGCTGATCTCGGTCTTGGCCATCGTCCTGGTGTCCTGGATGCCCGTCGATGTCTACGTGCCCGGGTGGCTGATCCTGGCGCTGGTGCTGCTGGGCCTGTTCTTCCCGGCCCGCTGGGCGCTGCGCAGGCCGTGGCGGCTGGTCGCCGAGACCGGCGACGACGGCGACGGCGAGCCCACTGAGCGCTGGGTGGGCACGGTCCGCGGCTACTTCACCGCGCGCGGCGAGATCGCGAAGGTCGCCAAGAGCATCGGCCAGGACACCCAGCCCAGCTACGAGGGCGTGCTCAAGCCCGTCCCGTAGTCCCGGGGCACGGGGATTTCGGCGCTGCGGGCATGACAGCGCGCCCGGCAGCGGTGAGACTGGGGGCGTGCCGGAACTCCCCGAGGTCGAGGCCCTAGCCCACCACCTGCGCGAACACGCCGTCGGCCGCACGGTCGCCCGGGTCGACGTCGCCTCGCTCAGCGTGCTCAAGACGGCCAGCCCGCCGTGGACCGCGCTGCACGGCAGGCCGGTCACCGCCGCGGGCAGGCACGGCAAGTACCTCGACCTCGACTGCGACGGCCTGCACCTGGTCACCCACCTGGCGCGCGCGGGCTGGCTGCGGTGGGCCGACACGATGGCGGCGGCGCCGCCCCGGCCAGGCAAGGGGCCGCTGGCTTTGCGGGTGCACCTCGGCCCGCCTGGGCAGGGGCCCGGGTTCGACCTCACCGAGGCGGGCACCAAGAAGGGGCTCGCGGTGTGGATCGTGGAGGACCCGCAGGAGATCGAGCAGATCGCCACTCTCGGGCCTGACGCGCTCGCCCTCACCCGCGACGAGTTCGCCGAACTGCTCTCCGGCAGGACAGAGCGGCTCAAGACGGCGCTGACCAGCCAGCGGTTGATAGCGGGCATCGGCAACGCCTACTCCGACGAGATCATGCACGTGGCCAAGCTGTCCCCCTATGCCACCGCGGGCAGGCTTGACGACGACGCGATGGACCGGCTCTATGCGGCCACGCGGTCAGTGCTGACCGACGCCGTCGACCGCTCGGTCGGCCAGGACGCCGCGCGCCTCAAGGGCGAGAAACGCTCCGGGCTGCGCGTGCACGCCCGCACCGGCTTGCCCTGCCCGATCTGCGGTGACACTGTCCGCGAGGTGTCCTTCGCCGACAAGTCGTTCCAGTACTGCCCGACTTGCCAGACCGGCGGTAAGCCGCTGGCCGACCGCAGGATGTCCCGGTTGCTCAAGTGACGGCGGTACCGTGATCGGGTCCTTGTCACACCTTGGGTGGAACGGGAGCATTGCCTGGTGGCCCAGTTGCTGACCGAGCGCGCGTTCGTGGGCGTCGTCGCCACGCTGTTCGTGCTGGGCCTGTTCGTCGTGCTCTGCAGGCCGCGCAAGTCCGGCTCGGTCGACGACGCCGTGCTCGACACGGTGCAGCGGCTGTCCAAGGCCGCGCCGGAACTGCGCAACGGCCTCACCGAGCAGGCCGCCGACCAGGCCACCCAGCATCTGCTGCAGATGCTCAGGTGCGTGGCCGTCGGCATCTCCGACGCCGAGGGCACGCTGCTGTCCTGGGACGGCGCGGCCAACGAGCACTACGCCGACCTCGAAGAGCAGATTGTCGAGGTCGTCCGGCACGGCCACCGCGAGCACGTCCAGCACGAGAACCTGCAATGCCGCCGTCGCGGAAGCTGCCCGATGCGCACCGCGGTGATCGTGCCGCTGATCATCGACGGCCAGGTCGAGGGCGCGCTGATCCTGGTCGGCGGCGTCGACAGCAAACGGCTGATCCGCGCCGCGGACGAGGTCGCCACCTTCCTGTGCATCCAGTTGGAGCTGGCCAAGCTGGAGGAGTCCAAGCAGCAGCTGGCCCGCGCGGAGATCCGGGCGCTGCGGGCGCAGATCTCGCCGCACTTCATCTACAACACCCTGAACACGATCTCCTCGCTGATCCGCACCGACCCCGAGCAGTCCCGCGAACTGCTGCAGGATTTCGCCGACTTCACCCGCTACTCCTTCCGGTCCTCCGGTTTGTTCTCCACCCTCGCCGACGAGCTGAGCAACATCGACCGCTACCTGACCATCGAGTGCGCCCGGTACCGGGAACGGCTCAACGTGCGGCTGCGGATCGCGCCCGAGGTGCAGTCGGTGGTCGTGCCGTTCCTGGTGCTGCAACCCCTGGTCGAGAACGCGGTCCGGCACGGCATCGCGAAGAAGCCCGGTGGCGGCACGGTCAGCGTCTTCGCCCACGACAACGGCTCCGAGGCTCTGATCATCGTCGAGGACGACGGCGTCGGCATGGACGCCGACCGCCTGTTCGAGGACCTGCGCGACGCCCACAAAACCGGGTCCCATGTCGGCGTCGGCAACATCAACCAGCGGATGCGCCAACACTTCGGCGACGAGTACGCCCTGATGGTCGAGACCGCCCCCGGCGCGGGCATGAAGATCACCCTCCGGGTCCCCAAGTTCTTCCCCGGCGTCCGCCCCGATCTCCCCGACTACTCCGACGACGACGAGGACATGGACGGACCCGGCGGCCCGTTTCCACCCCCGCAAGCGGCCCACAGCACCACCTGAGCGCTCGTCGACAAGGACTGACCGGTTCTCAGGAGGGCGCACGTACTGTTGAGCGGTATGAGTGTCGCCGAGAAGCTTGCCGCACGGCTGCCCAAGATCGCTGACCGGGGAGATCGCACGCCGGTGGTCTCCGTGGTGAAGCTGCACGGGGTGATCACGCCGACGCCGTCGCCGCTGGCCCGGGGCGCGATCAACACCAACACCGTGGAGTCCGCGCTGACCAGGGCGTTCGCGCATGACCGGCTGGTCGCGGTGGCGTTGGCGATCAACTCGCCCGGCGGGGCGCCGACGCAGTCGGCGCTGGTGGCCGAGCGGGTGCGGGAGCTGGCCGAGCAGAAGTCCGTGCCGGTGCTGGCGTTCTGCGAGGACGTGGCCGCGTCCGGCGGCTACTGGCTGGCGTGCGCAGGCGACGAGATCTACGCGCACCCGTCGTCGCTGGTCGGGTCGATCGGGGTGGTCTCAGCCGGGTTCGGGCTGTCCGGGCTGCTGGAGCGGTTCGGCGTGGAGCGGCGGGTGCACACCGCCGGGACCCGCAAGGTGCGGCTGGACCCGTTCCAGCCGGAGAGTCCCGAGGACGTGGCCTGGCTGACCGGGTTGCAGGGGCAGTTGCACGAGCAGTTCGCCGGGTGGGTGCGCGAGCGGCGGGCGGGCAAGCTCAACGGCGAGCATGACGACCTGTTCTCCGGCGAGGTGTGGACCGGGGCCAAGGCGCTCGACCTCGGCCTGGTCGACGGGCTGGGGTCGCTGCGCTCGGTTGTCGCCAAGCGGTTCCCGGAGGCGGAACTCGCGGTGACCGAACCCAAACGGGCGCTGTTGGCCCGGTTGGGCCTCGCGGGCGGTCCCGGGCTGGGGCTCTCGACTGCGGACCGTGTACTCGCCGCTGTGGAAGCGCTGGAGAGCAGGGCCGCTTGGTCCAGATTTGGGCTGTAGCGCCCTGCGGTGATCAACTCTGCGTGGGTGTTCGCGGGCTGGATTCACTCGGTGGGTTGTCAGCAGGATTGACCATGGACAGGCGACGTGGGTAATCGGCAAGATTGCGATCACCGTGAGTACAGCGAATAACTCCCCCGGTCTCGTCGTCCTGGCCGTCGACGACGAGAAAGACGGCATGGACATGCTCGTCGAACGACTGAACGGCAACCGCCACGTGCGCCGCGTCCTCAAGGCGTTCGACGCCACGGAGGCCCTGCTGCTACTGGCAGGCGACGACGACGAGCTCGCCGCCCGCAAGGAGGCAGGCCTCTCGGTCGTGGACGCGGTGTTCGCCGACCTGGACATGCCCGGCCTCACCGGCATGGAGCTGGCCAGGGTCCTGGCCGGGTTCAAGCCCGCCCCGGTGCTGGTCTTCGTCACCGCGCACAGCCACGAGGCGGTCGCCGCCTTCGAGCTCGGCGCGGTCGACTACCTGCTCAAACCAGCCCAGCAGAACCGGATGGACAAGGCCATGGAGCGCGTGCTGGCCAAGCTCCACCAGGACGGCCCGGGCGGCCCGGCCTCGGTCGCCGAGCAGCGCGACGACGAGGTGATCCCGGTCGAGCTCGCGGGCACGACCAAGCTGGTCTCGCGCGCCGCGGTGCGCTGGGTGGAGGCGCAGGGCGACTACGCGCGGCTCTACACCTCCGACGGCTCGCACCTGGTGCGCATCCCGCTCGCGCAGCTGGAGGAGCGCTGGGAGAAGGCGGGCTTCGTCCGCATCCACCGCTCCTACCTGGTGCCGATCTCGCTGATCACCGAACTGCGCATGGGCGGCTCCGGGTACTCCGTGGTCATCGGCCACGAGGAAAAGGTGCTGCCGGTCAGCCGCAGGCACACCCGGGAGCTCAAAGACCGGCTGGTGCGGGGCTCCGGGCCGTGAGCGGGGGGCGCGAGGACACCGCCCCGGCGGCGCGGCCCCGCCGCAAGCGCGTCGTCCTGGCCGATTCGCGCGCGCCGGTGACGGTGCTGCGCACGGTGATCGAGTTGGAGGAGCAGACCAGCTGGGCCGAGGAAGTGGTGCGCGGGTTCATCCGCACCCAGTTCTGGACCGCGGTCCGGCTCGCCGGGATCGTCGTCGTGGTGTTCGGCAGCCTGCCGCTAGTGTTCTTCCTGGTTCCCGAGCTGTCCGAGGTGAGCGTCGCGGGTGTGTCGCTGCCCTGGTTGCTGTTGGGTGTCATGCCCTTCCCTCTGCTGTTCGGTGTCGGGTATTGGTACAACGTGCTGGCTGAGCGGCACGAGCGCGACTTCGTCGACATGGTCGAGAAGTAGCTTCGGCGACGAGTGGAATCCGGACGAGCTTGACTCTGAACCTGTGGGCCGTGGCGGGAATCGCGCTGGTCGGCCTGGCCACGTTCTCCCTCGGCTTCCGCAGTTCCCGCCTGGCCAGCACCACGCAGGACTTCCTGGTCGCCCGGCGCACCGTGCGCTCCCGACGGAACGCGGCGGCCGTCTCGGGGGAGTACCTGTCGGCCGCGTCGTTCCTCGGCGTCGCCGGACTCGTGCTCAAGGACGGCGCGGACGCCCTGTGGTACCCGATCGGCTTCACCGCGGGCTACCTGGCGCTGATGCTGTTCGTCGCCGCCCCGCTGCGCCGCTCCGGGGCGTACACGCTGCCCGACTTCTGCGAGGCCCGGCTCGGCTCGCGGGGGCTGCGCGGGCTGTCGACGGGGTTCGTGGTGCTCATCGGGATGCTCTACCTGGTCCCGCAGTTGCAGGGCGCGGGCATGACCCTGCACCAGGTGCTGCCGTCGGCTCCGACGTGGGTGGGGGCGGCGGTGGTGGCGGTCGTGGTCATCGTCAACGTCTTCGGCGGCGGGATGCGGGCCATCACCGTCGTGCAGGCGTTCCAGTACTGGCTGAAGCTGTTCGCCATCGCCGCGCCGACGTTCGTCATGTGCGCGCTGTTCATCGGCGACGGCGGTGTGCGCGGTCTTGACGCGACAGGGCTGTCCGAGCCGCTACCGCCCCGGTTTACCAGCGCGGCGGTAGTGCGGGTGGAGACCGACGTCGTGGTGCGGGTAGACGAGAGCGTACGGCCGTGGGCCAGCGGCCGCATCGACAACGCCCCGGCCAATGGGCACTCGTACTGGAGCGCGGGCACCACGCACACCGTCGAGCAGGGCACCGAGCTTCGGTTCGCCGCTGGCGAGTCGGTCCCGGTCGTCGAGGGCGCGCCGACCGACAACCAGAGCTGGCTGCGCCCGGTGTCCGGCTCTGGCGACCTGCTCACCACGTACTCGCTGATCCTGGCGCTGTTCCTGGGCACCATGGGCCTGCCGCACGTGCTCGTGCGCTTCTACACCAACCCCGACGGCCGCGCGGCCCGCCGCACGACGTTGCACGTGCTCTTGCTGCTCTCGCTGTTCTACGTGTTCCCGATGCTGATCGGCGCGCTGTCGCGGGTCTACACCCCGGAGCTGCTGGTCACCGGCACGACGGACGCGGCGGCGCTGGCGCTGCCGATGAAGATCGCGCCCGGTCTGCTCGGGCAGATCCTGGGGGCGGTCACCGCGGCCGGGGCGTTCGCGGCGTTCCTCTCGACGTCGGGGGGCTTGGTCGTGAGCGTGGCCGGGGTGCTCTACACCGACTGGCTCAAGAGGTGGTTTCGGGACTTCCGGCTCGCCAGCGGCATCGCGGGCGGGGTGCCGCTGGCGCTGGCGCTGGTCTTGAAGCAGGGGGACATCTCGATGAGCATCGGGATGACCTTCGCGCTTGGCGCGTCGACGTTCTGCCCGGTGCTGGTGCTGGGCATCTGGTGGCGCAAGATCACCTGGATCGGCGCGGCGGCCGGGATGGTCATCGGCGGCGGGCTGGTGCTGGCCGCGCTGGGCGTGACGATCTTCAGCAGGTTCACCGGGGACTGGGCGCCGGAGTACCTGCAGCAGCCCGCGCTGGTGACCGTGCCGGTCGCGTTCCTGGCCGTGGTGATCATGAGCAAGGCGACGCAGAGCCGGATTCCGGCGGACACGAACCGCATCCGGATGCGGATGCACGCACCGGACCGGCTCGGCTTCATCCGCGACCGGGACATCGCCCGGTTCGGCAGCGCGGCCGACCGGACTCGGCTGGCGAATGGCCGACACCGGCGCTAAGCCCGATCGGGTCGGCTGCTAGGCCACCGAAGGGCGATAAGTGCCACGGCTCGGCAATTACCCCACGTGGTGGTTTCACGAATGGGTGAAAAAATCCTCACCTGATTTGGTTATGAACTATTGGTAATTGTGGCGTTGTGATGCGAGCCACAGTATCTGTTCCGGCAATGCTTCACCCGTCAGCTTGGCGAGATCGCCCCGATCGGTTGGTTACAGCACCAGTACGGAGTCCTATCGTTTCGACCCGAAGCCAAAACGTACGGAGGGTCACTGTGTCCATCATGAGCACCGAGGAAACGGAATGGGTGCGAGCGCAGCAAAGTGCGGAGTTCGTCGAACTCAAGCGGAGACTGCGCAGGTTCGTCTTCCCGATGACCGCGGCGTTCCTGCTCTGGTACCTGCTCTACGTCCTGCTCGCCGACTACGCCCACGGGTTCATGGCGACCCCGCTCGTCGGCAACATCAACGTCGGCCTCGCACTCGGACTGCTGCAGTTCGCCTCGACATTCCTCATCACGTTCCTCTACGTCCGCCACGCGGACCGCCACATCGACCCGCTCGCGGCCAAGATCCGCCAAGACCTGGAGGGTGACGACCGATGACCGCAGCGCACGTCACCGCGGCTGAGACCGGGCTGA
The DNA here is from genome assembly GCF_900101685.1 of Actinokineospora iranica. Lineage (GTDB taxonomy): Bacteria > Actinomycetota > Actinomycetes > Mycobacteriales > Pseudonocardiaceae > Actinokineospora > Actinokineospora iranica. The sequence goes on along the minus strand of NZ_FMZZ01000004.1, from coordinate 213,087 downwards.
CCGGGCTGACCGGGCTGCCTGGGCTGACCGCCCAGACCGCCGAGACCGCCGGGTCCAACGCCTGGCTCAATGTCGCCATCTTCGGCGCCTTCGTCGCCGTCACCCTGGTCGTGGTGTTCCGCGCCAGTCGCGACACCAGGACCGCGTCCGACTACTACGCCGCGGGCCGCGCCTTCACCGGCGCGCAGAACGGCATCGCCATCTCCGGCGACTACCTGTCCGCCGCGTCCTTCCTCGGCATCGCGGGCGCCATCGCCGTCTACGGCTACGACGGTTTCCTGTACTCCATCGGGTTCCTCGTGGCCTGGCTGGTGGCGCTGCTGCTGGTCGCCGAACTGCTGCGCAACACCGGCAAGTACACGATGGGCGACGTCCTGAGCTTCCGGATGCGGCAGCGTCCGGTCCGCGCCGCCGCGGCCACCTCCACCCTGGCGGTGTCGTTCTTCTACCTGCTCGCGCAGATGGCGGGCGCGGGCGGGCTCGTCGCGCTGCTGCTGGGCATCGAGAGCAAGGTCGGGCAGGCGCTGGTGATCGCCGTCGTGGGCGCGCTGATGATCCTGTACGTGCTCATCGGCGGCATGAAGGGCACCACCTGGGTGCAGATCATCAAGGCGGTCCTGCTGATCAGCGGCGCCGCCGTGATGACAGCGTGGGTGCTCGGCAAGTACGGCATGAACCTGTCCACCCTGCTCGGCGCCGCGGTCGAGAACAGCCCCAAGGCGGGCGAGAAGGTCCTCGAACCCGGCTTGCAGTATGGCGCGACCGAGGTGACCAAGCTCGACTTCCTGTCCCTGGCCGTCGCGCTGGTGCTGGGCACCGCGGGCCTGCCGCACATCCTGATGCGCTTCTACACCGTCCCCACCGCCCGCGAGGCCCGCCGCTCGGTGGTGTGGGCCATCGTCCTGATCGGCGTGTTCTACCTGTTCACCCTGGTCCTGGGCTACGGCGCGGCCGCGTTGGTCGGGCCTGCCGAGATCCTCGCCGCCCCCGGCAAGGCCAACTCCGCGGCGCCGCTGCTCGCCGCCGCCCTGGGCGGGCCGATCCTGCTCGGCTTCATCGCCGCGGTCGCCTTCGCCACGATCCTGGCCGTCGTCGCGGGCCTGACCATCACCGCGTCGGCGTCCTTCGCGCACGACATCTACGCCAACGTGATCAAGCGCGGCGCCGCCGACGACAAGGACGCCGAGGTGCGCGTCGCCCGGATCACCGCGGTCGTCATCGGCGGGGTCGCCATCGTCGGCGGCATCGTCGCCAACGGCCAGAACATCGCGTTCCTGGTCGCCCTGGCGTTCGCCGTCGCGGCGTCGGCCAACCTGCCGACGATCCTGTACTCGCTGTTCTGGAAGCGGTTCAACACCGCGGGCGCGCTGTGGAGCATCTACGGCGGCCTCACGGTCTGCGTGCTGCTGATCGTGTTCTCGCCCGCGGTGTCGGGCAGGCCGTCCGCGATGTTCCCCAACGCCGACTTCGACCTGTTCCCGCTGCAGAACCCCGGCCTGGTCTCCATCCCGGTGTCGTTCCTGCTCGGCTGGCTGGGCACGGTCCTGTCCAAGCCCGGCGACGCGGCCAAGCACGCCGAGATGGAGGTCCGCGCGCTGACCGGCGCTGGCTCGGAGAAGGCGACCGCCCACTGAGCCGCACGGGACGCGGCGGGCTTCACCCGCGCCGTACGGGTGGACGTGGCAGCATCGATGTGTGCAGCCGATGAACCCGCCCGCCGTGTCCTGCGCCGACGTCCCAGAGGACGCGGTCCTGCTCGACGTCCGGGAACAGGACGAGTGGGACGCGGGCCACGCCCCCGGCGCCGTCCACATCCCGATGAGCGAACTCGCGGGCAGGCTCGCCGACGTGCCCGACGGCGGCGAGATCTACGTGATCTGCCGGGTCGGCGGCCGGTCCGCCCGGGTCACCCAGTACCTCAACGGCAACGGCTGGGAAGCCAAGAACGTCGACGGCGGGATGCAGTCCTGGGCCGCGCTCGGCCGCCCACTGGTCACCGACTCCGGCGCGGAACCGCAGGTCATCTAGCCGTGCCACCGTCGCCCCGGTTCGAGTGGGTGGCCACCCCGCCGCCCGGGGTCGGCACCCCCATCGCCCCACGGCCGCGGGCCCCGTACCTGGGGCCGCCCGCGTACCGCACCCCGCCCCGCTGGGGTTTCCCGGCCCTGGCGTGGCGGTGGCCCACCTCGGTCCCCGGCATAGCGGAATCCCGCGAAGAGGCCATCGAACGCGTCCGCGGCCGCGCCCGGCTCGCGGTGTCGGCACTGTGGGTCCTGACCGTGGTCACCGTCCTGGCCGCGGGCGCGGAAGTGTGGCGGTACATCCTGCTGCTGCGAAGCCGCACCAGCGCGCTGTCAGGCGAGACGGTGCGGTTCTCCGACAGCCTGGTGGTCACCGGCTCCGTCCTCGCGATCGCGGGCGGCCTGATCGCCACCGGGACAGTGCTGTCGTGGCTGTTCGTCGCCCGCCGCGCCGCCGCCGACGCCGCCGGATACGACCCGGCCCGCCCCGACTGGCACATCGTCCCCGGCCTGCTTGTCCCCGGCCTGAACCTGGTCGTCCCCGGCGCCATGCTCGCCGAACTCGAACACGCGGTACTGCGCAGGCAGGCGGAAGCCCGCCCGACCCCCACCCCCCTGGTCCGCTGGTGGTGGGCCGCCTGGGCGGCGGGCGGCCTCCTGTTCGCGGCCACCATCGCCTGGCGCTTCCGAGACTCGGTCCAAGCACAAGCCGACGGTGTCCTGTTGACCGCGACGACGAACCTCGCGGCGGCCGTGGTCGCGACCCTCACCGCCCTGGTGATCACCCGCCTGTCGACCCTGCTGGCCCCCCTCGACCCCACCACCCTCCACCTCATGCGCGTGATCCGCGTCGACGGCGCTCCCGAACCACCGCTGCGCGCCACCCGCCCAGCCGGTTCCACCCGCTGACCCCGGCCCGAACCGCCATCCCGTCGGGCCCGCCCAATTTCCGCCCACTGCACCCAATCGAGCCAACCCACCGAGCTAGGCCACCAGCAACGACCGAACCCCCCGAATCACGAACTCCGACCGCCGCTGCACCCCCAGCAACCGCAGCCCCGGCACCCGAATCACCAACGCCCGCAACGCCGCCCCCACCTCCACCCGGGCCAACGGCGCCCCGACGCAATAGTGAATCCCCGCCCCAAACCCGAGATGCGGATTCGGCGACCGTCCCACGTCCAACCGGTCCGGTTCCGGGAACACCAGCGGGTCCCGCCCAGCCGCCCCGAGCAACGCCGCGATCTTGTCTCCCGCCGCCACCCGATGCCCGCCGATAGTCACCGGGGCGATAGCGGTCCGCTCGAAAAGCTGCAACGGCGCGTCGAACCGAATCAGTTCTTCCACCGCTGTGGGCAGCAAAGCGGGGTCGGCGACCAACCGGTCCCACTGCTCCCGGTGCCGCAGCAGGGCCAGCACCCCATTGCCGATCACGTTGACCGTCGCCTCATGCCCCGCCATCAGCAACAGCACAGCCGTGGCCACCAACTCGTCCCGTGTCAGCCGGTCAGTGCCCGCGCGCACCGCCACCAGGTCGCTGATCAGGTCCGCCTGAGGTGAGACCGCCCGCTCGTCCGCCAATTCGCCCAGGTAGTCGGCGAACTCCCGCGACGCCCGTTCCGCCGCGTCGGCCACGGGTGCGGGCACGTCGTACTCGTACATCTTCACGATCGCGTTGGACCACGGCCGCAGCCTCGGCCGGTGTTCTTCCGGCACGCCCAGCAGTTCGCCGATCACCTCGACCGGCAGCGGCGCGGCGAGGTGTTCGATCAGGTCGGCTGAGCCGTCGGCGGCGATTCGGTCGGCCAGGGTCGCCACCATCCGCTCGGCCAGGGCCTCGACGCGGGGTCGCAGCCGTTCGGTGTGTCCTCGGGCGAACGCGGCCGAGATCAGTCCGCGGAGCCGGGTGTGGGTCGGCGGTTCGCTTTCCAGCAGCGAGTTGCGGTGCAGCAGGTTGAACGCGGTGAACGCCTCGACTGGGGCCGCGTCCGTCCACAGGCGGCCCAGGCTGCGGTCGCGCAGCACCGCCGAGCACGCCGCGTGCGAGACGGCGACCGGGAGGCCGAGCCCGTCGTGGTGGTGCACCTCGCCCGTGGCGCGCAGGGCGGCGAAGGCCGGGTACGGGTCGGCGATGAACTCGGGATCTCCGGGATCGAAGCTCATCCCGTCACGGTAGTGCGACGCGCCGCTACCCGAGCCGCAGTGGGCCGGAGCTGGTTGGATAGCGTTTCCCGCATCGTTCACCCGGTTTCGACGAGGAGTTCGCAGATGTCCAGGCGATCTGCCGTGAAGAGCGCGCGCAAGGCCAAGACCGAGGACCCCTCCGGCATCGCTCCGCGTCAACCGTGCCCGTGTGGCTCGGGCAAGCGCTACAAGGCGTGCCACGGTTCGGCGGGCGGTGTCGTGGACATCCCCGTGGCCCGGCCGTTTGACGGGCTCGCCGCGGAGTGCGAGCTGATCGCGCTGCGCGAGTTCGTGCCGTCGGGCACCGCCGTGCTGCCGCTGGCCGAGGGCGACCGGGAGATCACCCTGGCCACCGTGCTGCCGATGGCCGCGGCCGCGCTGATCCGCGCGGACGGCGTCGCCTACGTCGGCTTGCAGGTGCAGACCCGGTCGAACGACGTCAGCCGCGACCTGGCCCGCGCGGTGCGCTGGGCGCTGGACGCGAAGCCGGGTGACGTGCTCGGCGCGGTCGGCCCGGAGACCGACCCGGGGGACAAGCCGGAGCGCCTGCAGGACCTGCTCGACCCGAAGGCCACCCTCGAACCGACCGTGCACGCCGACTTCGGCTGGTGGATGCCCGAGGGCAGCGAGCCGACCGGCGAGGTCGCGCTGTCGCTGGAGCGGGCCAACGGCGCGATCCTGCCGACCGAGCGCATCGGCGCGGCGGCCTACTGGGTCGACGCTGGCGAGAAGGCGCACCTGCGCTGGGTCCGTCCCGAGCCGGAGGACGACCTGCTCGCCGCGCTGGCCCGGCTGCACGCCCGCGGTGAGCTCGGCCTCGGCGACGGCTCGCGGTACGCGGGCTCGTTCCGCGCGCACGGCCTGCTGGTGCCGGTCTGGGACCTCGACCGCGAGCTGCACGCCCGCGAATGGCTCACCGGCGTCGAGGAGTTGGGCGCGCGTATCGACGCCGCGCTGGCTTCGCTGGCCGCCGAGCCGCTGACCAGCGACGAGCGCCGCGCCCGCGACGGCCTCCTGGGCAGGCAGATCACCATCCGGTGATCCTGCACATCATCGAGCGCGCGGCCTGGCCTGCCGGGGAGGTCCGCGCGCCGAGCCTGGACACCGAGGGCTTCGTGCACTGCTCCGACCCCGGCACGGTGCACCTGCCCGCGAACCGCCTGTTCCGCGGCCGCACGGACCTGCTGCTCTTGGAGATCGACCCGGCGAAGGTCGGCGTCCCGGTCCGGTGGGAGCCCGGGTCGCCGCCCATCCCGGACGGACCGTGGTTCCCGCACGTGTACGGCCCGGTCCCGGCCGCGGCGGTGGTCGCGGCGCACGATTTCCCGCCCGGCGCCGACGGTTTTTTCACTCTGCCGTCGGCGTTGGCCCAGCGGTAGAGCCTGCGGCTGGATCACGGTCGCGCCGCGACGCGAACGACGAGGTGGGCGAGAAGTTCCTGTCTCTGCGGGGCTACGGCAGAACCGTTGAGGGGGCGGACCGGGTGGTCCGCCCCCTCAACAGCGGCGGTGTCAGACCGTCCCGCCCGCTGCGCGCGGCGCCGTCGAGTCGTTGGTGTCCGCGGCGACATGCTCTCGGGCGAGGTAGTCCTCGACGTGGAACATGTTGCCGTTGGCGCGCTTGACGACGTTGAGCAGTGTGGTCATGGCGGCGACTTCCTCGACCTGCTCCTTGAGGAACCACTGCATGAACTGCTCGCCCCGGTAGTCGTCCTCGTCCCGGGCGACCTTGGCCAGTGTGATGACGTCGTCGGTGACGGCCCGTTCCTGTTGCAGCGCCAATTCGATCAGATCGATGGGGTCGGCGAACTCGTTGCGCACCTCGTCGATGCCGGGAATCGACACCGGAATGCTGTTGTCCAACAAGTACCTGGTGATCATCATGGCATGGTTGCGCTCCTCAAGCGACTGGCGGTAAAAGTGCTTTGCCAGCCTCGGAAGATCCTGCCCGTCGAACCACACCGCGAGGGCGACGTACTGCTGCGACGCGGTGAACTCGTTGCGGATCTGCACCTGCAGAAGCCGATGGAACTTGGCGGTCATAGGGTCGAGAATACGCCGACATCGGGGGGTGCGCGCAATCCGAACAAGCCTTTTGAGGCGGTATCTGGATCACGTTAGGTAAGGCTGTGAAACGCTAATTCAGGTTAGGCATTCCTAATTCGGTGCCGCTGCAGGAAACCGTTCACCCGATCTTGTGACGGCGGGTCGTGCGGTATGTGGTGTAGAGTGGGAGACAGCCGAGGCCGCTAGGCCGAGGAAGTGAGCCCGGGCAGGACCCGCCGGACGACGGGAGCCCGGGCTTCGCGCTGTTCAGGGGCAGTCAGACCCGACCCAGGTCGGTAACTTGGTCTATCGCGGGATGGACCCGGCGGCGCCAATCCCCACCCGCGCCGAAGGCCCACCCGATCGCGTCCGCGACTGCCAGATTCGGGTCCTCGTGCCCGCGCAGGTGCTCGTAGGCCAGGGGAGCGGTGCCCGCGTTCGCGAGGGCGCGGTGGATCACCGCGCGGTCCAGTCGATCTCCGGCGGCGTCGCGCGACTCCACCACCAGACGGTAGGCGTTGGCTTTGACGATGTCCTCCACCAGCGCGGTCAAGCACGCGGCGCGAACCCGATCAGGCCTACCCGCTCCCAGATAGATGCGGCCTTGCAGGCCCGCCTCCACGAGGCGGCCGATGATCAGCCGCCGTCGCGAGTCTTGCTCCGCTTGGAAGTGCACGCGCCGCTCTCCGGGGAGGCACATCTTGCGCATAAGGACGCGAACTGAGGTCAGCTGGGTGGGTGGGATCAGAACTGCCGCGAGCAGGTAAGTGCTGCCCCGGCGGGATTCGTCGACGAAGACGTGCACGGTCACCCGAGGAACATCGGCACCAGTGCTGGTCACCCGTCCGGTTCGGGCGGGAGTTCCCTCTAAAGTGATCGTCTACAAGGAATCCCGCGCGACCGGACACGACATGCAGCGGGGGCCGCCGCGGCCGGTGCCGAGTTCGGAGCCGCTGATCCGCAGGACCTCGATGCCCGCGTCCGCCAGGCGGGAGTTCGTCTCCACGTTGCGTTCGTAGGCGACGACCACGCCCGGGGCGAGGGCCAGGGTGTTGTTGCCGTCGTCCCACTGCTCGCGTTCCGCGGTGACCGGGTCGAGGCCGGTGTCGATGACCCGCAGGTGATCGATGCCCATCGCGGTGGCCGCCGCGGTGAGGAACGGGTCAGGGCCGTCGACCTGGACGCCGCCGGAACCGTTGGGGCGCAGCGTGTACGCCCGCAGCGTGTCGCGGATCGCCGGGTACATCACCACGGCGTCGCGGTCGACCATGGTGCACACGGTGTCCAGGTGCATCGTCGCCCGGTCCTGGGCGATCGGGACGGCGAGCACGGTGTGCGCCAAGCCGTCTGAGAACGCCGACCGGGCAAGGGATTCCGCGCCCGCCGGGGTGGTGCGCTCGCCGACGCCGATGGCGATGACACCGGGGGACAGCAACAGCACGTCGCCGCCCTCGACGGGGGCGGAGTGCGCGCCGTACGCGCGGCCCGCCGTGCGGAACCGCGGGTGGTAGGCGTAGATCACGTCCAACAGCGCCGTTTCCCGCGCCCGCGCGGGCATCGCCAGCGACGCGATCGCCACCCGGTCGCCGATCCACACCGACGAGTCCCGGGTGAACAGCAGGTTCGGCAGCGGGTCGACCACGAAGTCGTGCGGGTGGTGCATCTTGCGCACCAGCGACGCGCCCTCGGCCGCGGGCAGCTCCTCGAAGGTCATGCCGCCCATCAGCACATCGGCCAGCCCTTTGGCGTCCACTGTGGACAGATGGGAGGCGAGCGCGTCGGCGAGTTCGTTGCCGAGCCTGCGCCGGTCGACCGCGGTCCGCGCCGCCGCGGCGTGGGCGCGTTCGTCGGCCAACGCCACAACCAGGCTTTCGGCCAGCAGCATCACCTCGACACCCCGCCCACCGAGCACGTCGGCGAACGCGTCGTGCTCGTCCTGCGCCCGGTCGACCCAGGGGATGCTGTCGAACAGCAACTGGTCGTTGTTGCGGGGCGTGAGACGCTTGAGTTCGTTGCCCGGCCGGTGCAGCAGCACCGCGCGCAGGGGGCCGACCTCGCTGTCGACGCGCGGCGCGGGCTGAGTCCGCTCGGCGTCCGGGGTGGGGGCGGTCACCAGCCGAGCGTAACCACTCGGTAAGGAAAAAGCGGCAGGCCGCAGGGCAGAATGGCGGAAGAAGCCGGTGGTCGCCGTGCTCGTGGGCGAATCGTTAAACGAGAGGCGAGTTCGATGCGCGGGTTGTTGCGTCGCAGGGTGGTCCAGGTCGGGCTTGTGGTCGCCCTGGTGCTCCTGGCGGGCGGATTGTGGGCGTTCCAGCCGTGGCGGCTGTGGACCCGCAGCACGGTCGACGAGGCGCTGCCCGAGGGTTTCGCCCCGGTCGCGACGACCGCCGCCCCAGCCGTGCCCGGCTCCGCTCCCGCCTCCGACACGGCTACGCCCACCACCCCGTCTACGCCGGTGGGGCCGCGGGTGCTCGCCGAAGGGGCGTTCGTGTCCCAGGAGCACACCACCAGCGGCACGGCCCGCGTCCTCGAACAGGGCGGTGACCGGGTCCTGCGCTTGGAGGGCTTCTCCACCTCGGATGGGCCTGACCTGTTCGTGTGGCTCTCCGCTGCCGAAGCAGGCGGCTCCTGGGGCAAGTACGACGACGGCCGATACGTTTCGCTGGGCAAGCTCAAGGCCACTGACGGCAACCACAACTACGCCATACCTGCCGATGTCGACCTGGCAGGTCTTCGCAGCGCCGTCATCTGGTGCGACCGCTTCAATGTCTCGTTCGGTTCGGCGGCTCTCGCTCTGTGACCTGCGGCCGCCAAGTTATCCACAGGCGCGACGCACCCTCATCCCCGTGTGACCTACGGCGATAGTCTGGAGCAGGGCCCGGCCCCAGGACCAGGGGACCGTCAAATTCGATCAGCCCATGGGCCGGGTCCTCCGGGTCGGGAAGACGGCATCGCGAACACCCCAAGCGGCGGTCGCAGCCGGAGCAACCCCGCGTGCGAGGAAAAGACACTCGCCGACCTGCGGGTTCACGAACCAGAACGGTGTTCTGCGTTCACGTTCAGTCGAGAGTGGAGTTTGTGGACCGACCCGCCGCACGTGCCGGGAGAGGTCGGCAAGTCTCCCCGCCATTCGATCACGCCCCGGTTCCCGCCGACGCTCACTGGCAACACGCCACCGAGACTGCGAACACCACCACAACCCCCACCGCCGAGGCCCTCGCAGTCGGGTCCGAGCAGCCATCCTGACGTGCCCAAACACGACTTTGACGGAGCCCTGGCCCCCAGGGCGGGTGGGGTTTGTTGTGTGGGAGCGTTGCGTTTCTGCTGGGTTTTCTCGGGGTGCTGTGCCCGGGTTTGGGTGGGTTTGCTCGATCGGGTGGACCGGCTTGACACGGGGACCCCTCGGGCGACCGTCGCGGGAAAAGCTGGGTGGGGCGGCTTCGCCCCCACGACCACGGCAAGTTTACGGTCGCCCTTCCCCGTATCAAGCCGGTCCACCCGATCGAGCACTTGGGGTGGGGGCTGGCGCTTGCCGGGGGTGCCGGTGGTGTTTGGGTGCTGGGGAGTGCCGAGGGCCGGGGGCGCTTGGTGGTGCCCCCGTGACTGGAGCTGCTTGGGTTTCATGAGTGGCTGAGGGTGCCGTTGGTGCTGAGTGGAGTCAGCGGGGGAGTTTGGGGCCTTTGCCTGCCAGCAGGGGGGCGAACAGGTCGCCGTGGGTGGTTATGCGGTCCAGGACGTCGTCGGCGGTGAAGGTGAGGTCTTGGGGGGTGCGGCAGGCGGCTACCTCGTCCCAGGTGATGGGAGTCGACACGGTGGGGTGGGGGCGGGCGCGCAGCGAGTAGGGGGCGACCGTTGTCTTCTTGGGGTTGTTCTGGCTCCAGTCGATGAAGACCTTGTGGGGGCGGAGGTTCTTCGCCATTCGGGAGACGACGAGGGTGGGGAGGGTTTTCTCCAGGCGTTCGGCCAGGGACTTGGCGTAGTCGGAGGTTTTGGTGTCCGAAGTGGTCGTCACCGCCGCGTAAAGCTGCATTCCCTTGGAGCCGCTGGTTTTCGCCAGCACCTCAATGCCGTCTTCGGTCAGGGTCTCGCGGAGGTGTTGGGCGACTTCGCAGCATTCGACGATGGTGGCGGGTGGGCCGGGGTCCAGGTCGAACACCAGGCGGTCCGGGGACTGTTTGCCGCCACGCGGGCCTACTGTCCATTGTGGAACGTGGAGTTCCAGGCCCGCTTGGTTTGCCGCCCACACCAGGGACGGCAGGTCGCACAGCAGCGCGAAGTCGAGGGTTTCCGCGCCGGTGGTGCTGCCGGGTGTCTCTATGGTGACGGTCCGAATCCATTCCGGCGCGTGCCGTGAGGTGTTCTTCTCGAAGAAACCTGGGGCGGCCACGCCGTCGGGGAAGCGGCGGAACGTGACGGGGCGGTCGACCAGGTGCGGGGTCAGCACGGGGGCGACGCGGCTGTAGTAGTCGATCACGTCCGCCTTGGTGAAGCCGTCCTCCGGGTACAGCACCTTGTCCAAATTGGACAGTCGGAGTCGTCTGCCCTCGACCTCCACCAGCACTTCACCGGCCATCGCCGTGCCACCCTTCGACGTCTTCCGGACGCTTGTCCGGACGCAGCCCGCGCCAGGACGGCGCCCGCATCCGGCCGTCGGCCGTCCAGTCCCGGAACACGACTTCCCCGACGAGCGTCGGTCGAACCCACCGCGCGCCGCGCGCCCGTTCGCGGGGGACGGGGGTGGCGAAAGGGGGTGTCTTGCGTTCCAGGCGGAGCAGTTTCGCGGTGAGGGTCCGCAGCATCTCGTCGGTGAAGCCGGTGCCGACCTGCCCGACATACCGCAACCCGTCCGCAGACGGGATGCCGAGCATCAGGGAGCCGAACACGTCACTCCGCCTGCCCTCGCCGGGGCGCCAGCCGCCGATGACGACCTCCACGGCGCGCAGGTCGGTGATCTTGATCCAGTCCGGGGTGCGTTTGCCCTGGTGGTAGCGGGAGCCCAGGCGTTTGGCGATGATCCCCTCCAGCGCCTGGTCGCGGGCGGTGGCCAGCACGGCGGGGCCCTCGCCGGGGTAGCTCGGCGAGGTCTGCCAGTGCGGCCCGCGCAGGTTGAGGCTCACCAGCAGGGCCCTGCGCTCGGTGTAGGGGAGGGGCAGGCAGGAGCGGCCGTCGAGGTGCGCGACGTCGAACACCACGTAGGTGACCGGCAGGTCGGCGGCCAGTCTGCGGGTCAGCCGCGCCTCGGTGACGTGCATCCGCCGTTGCAGCGCGGCGAACGAGGGCTTGCCGTCGGCGAAGGCGACGATCTCGCCGTCGAGCCACACCTGGGTGCTACCCAGTTCCTCGCCGAGCGGGCGCAGTTCCGGGTAGGTGCCGGTGATGTCGTTGCCGCTGCGGGCGAACAGCCGCAGCCGCCCGCCGTCGACGCGGGCGAGGGCGCGGACGCCGTCCCATTTGAACTCGTACGCCCACTGGTCGTCCTGGTCGGCGGGCGGCAGTGAGCCGGGGGTGGCCAGCATCGGCGCGATCTTGTCCGGCAGCGGCGCCCAGTCGGGCCGCTGCGGCGGGTCGGAGCGGCGGACCATCCAGTCGCGGGGGGACTTGCCGCCGTGGAAGAAGGTGTACTTGCCGCGCACCCGGCCGCCGGAGAACACGACGGCCACTTCGCGGTCGCTCCACTTGACCGTCTCATACGTGCCCCGGTCCCAGATGAGCATCTTGCCGCCCCCGTACTCGCCTTGGGGGATCTCGCCCTCGAAGGTCGCGTACTCCATGGGGTGGTCCTCGGTGTGCACGGCCAGTCGGATGTCGCCGGGCTCGGTCGGCAGGCCCTTGGGGACGGCCCAGCTCACCAGCACGCCGCCGCGTTCGAGCCGCACGTCCCAGTGCAGCCTGCTCGCGTGGTGCTCCTGGATGACGAAGGTGTTGTCGTTCCCAGTGTTGTCATCCCCGCGCGGGAGGGCGTCGTCGGCGGGCACCGGCTCCGGGGTGCGCCCGGGGTCCCGCTTCCTGCGGTACTCGCCGAGGCCTGCCATATCCTCTAAGTACCCCCTGCGTCCTCTTAGTACCCGCGCGCGCGAAAGCCCGCAATCAGGGCAGCCAGGACACCTTGCCGCGTAGCAGCGAGTAGCCGACGAAGGCGACGAAGTCGAGCAGCGTGTGCGCCAGCACCAGCGGCCACAGCCGGTTCGCGCGCTGCCACACCCGGCCGAACACCAGGCCCATCACCACGTTGCCGATGAACCCGCCGAAGCCCTGGTACAGGTGGTACGACCCGCGCACCACGGCCGAGACCAGCAGCGACGAGTTCTCCCCGAAGCCCAGGTGCCGCAACCGGCTGATCAGGTACCCGACGACCAGCATCTCTTCCGCCCACGCGTTGCCCGCCGCGAGCAGGGTCAGCGCGACCGGCCGCCACCAGGTGTCGTCCAAAGTGGACGGCGCGACCGCGAGGTTGATCCCGATGGCGTGGCTGACGAGGTAGAAACCCAGCCCGGGCAACCCGATCAGCGCGGCCAGGCCGACCCCGGCGAGCGCGTCGGCGCGTTTGCGGCGCAGGTCCATGCCGATGTCGGCGAACCGCATCCCGGCGCGGTAGAGCAGGTAGGCGCCCAGCGCGCCCCACGCGGTCAGCCGCACCACGCCGAGCAGCTGCTTGAGCAGGTCGAGCACGCCGACGTCGGCCTGCGGCACGTTGATCGCCACCGTCTGGTCGCCGAGCGCGACCGGGGCGAGCAGGGCGTCGATCAGTGACAGGAGGCTGCTCAGCCCGGACAGGCCGAGGGTGACCGCGAAGACGATCACCAATTCGGCCCACACCAGCCGCCGTTCGCGCGGGTCGGCGATCAGGTCGCCGCCCGGTCGGCGCGGGGCGAGCCAGGCGCGCAGGGTGGTCACCGCGGCAAGTTACCGGGTGCGCTGCTCGGCCAGGAACGGGCAGCCCACCAGCCTGCGCAGTTCCACGCTCAGCTCGGCGGCGGTGCGCACCGGCCGGGAGAACGCCAGCCGCACGTCGTGGTCGGCGTCGGCGGCCTCGACCCGCAGCCGCAGGCCGAACCGGTCCAGGCCGAGCGGCCGCACGTGCCCGCCGCGCAGGTTGTCGGGCAGGTGCCGGATGAGGGCCCCGACGACGTCGGTGTGCGAGACCTCCAGGTGCCGCAGCCAGCCCGCCTCGAACGCGGCGAACGGGTCGGGCTCGGCGGTGGCGAAGGCGTCCAGGGCGACCGCGTGCGTGCCCTCGGCGTCGGCCAGCACCAGCGACGCGGGCACGAGCCGGAGCAGGGCCGCGCCGTGGCCGAGGTCGAGCAGCCGGGGGTCGGGGCGGGTCTCGGCGACGTCGACGGCCAGCGCGCGGGCCTCGTCGTCGGCGAGCGCGCGCAGCCAGCCGGTGATCCACAGCAGGCCGCGGATCGGCTCGCGCAGCGGCACCGGGGCGGGGTCGGCGAGTTCCACCATCATGGCTAGTTCGCCGCGCGGCGCCTGCCATGCCGTGGCGACCAGTTCGTGGTCGGCGGGCAGTAGCACGCTGACCGAGCCGTCGGCGTGGACGTGGTGCAGCAGGGGGGAGACGCGGTCGGCTCTGCCCGGGTCGCCGCCAGCCGGGACCACGGCCGCGCGGCCGCCGAGCGCGGCGATCGTCTTGGCCCGCTCGGCCGGGTGCGGCGTCGGGGGACGGGGCGGGTCCGCTGCACTGGTCACTGCCACACCTCCTACTTAGGTAACCCTAACTTGAAGCGGGTCGTGCTGGGAAGCCGATGCCCCGCGCGTTCCACTGCCTGGACGTTTCCGGGCACTACGCTGCCGGAGATATCGGACGGGAGGAGACCCGCCTTGAGTGAGACCGGCCAGGGCGAGCGCGGTCAGCGTAAGACCGGTGGGCGCAAGACCGGCCAACGGGAGGCGCCCGCCGTGGAGCCGCCGACGGACCGCCCGGCGATCCAGGACCCGGCGACCGCCCGCGCCATGTCCGGTCTGCGCCTGTCGTTGGCGAGCCTGCCGGTCGCGGTTCTGCTGTTCGGCGTGCCCGCGGCCTGGCTCGCCCTGGCCGGGGCGGGCTGGATCGCGGTCACCGCGCTGGCCGTCGCGGCGCTGGCCTTCCTCATCGCCACCATCCTCACCGTGCTGATCAGCGGCTTCTGGATCGGCCCGGCGAGCCGATTGCTGCGCGCCCAGGCCTGGCGGCCCGCCGCGGTCACGGTTTTCCGCCCGACCCGCGGCTTCCCGCGCACCCGACTGCTCGTCCGAGAAGAAGACGGTACCGCGAAAAACCTGCTCGCCCCCGCACTGCCCTGGCCCGCGCAGCAGGTGCTCGCCAGGACCGGGCGCGTGTGGCTCGTCGGCCCGGACGCGCGCGGCTGGGTGGCGATCCGCTCGGCGGGCCTGGCGCTGCCGCTTGGCCAGGCCCGGGTGACGGCCGAGGACGTGTCGGCCGGCTACCAGATCGAGGTCGAGCAGCCCGCCCCGGTCCGCGCGCCGTTGGCGGCGGCGGACGCCGTGCTGTCCCGGGTGATCGCCACCCCGCGCAGGCGTTCTCGCACCGAGTTGGTCGCGCCCGCGCTGCTGCTGGTGTTCGCCGGGTTCGTCGTGGTCGACCTGGTCAACCGCGGCATCCGGCCCGACCAGGTGTGGCTGGCGGTCTTCGTCGGCCTGGGCACTCTCGGCCTGGTCGCGCTGCTGGCCTGGCGGGTCCGGCGCGTCCTTTACTGGGCGAAGGCCGACCGTCTCCTGGCCGCGGGCCCGTGGACGCCGGTCCCGGCCGAGTTCGCCGCGCCGACCCGGGTGCGGCGGGCGGCCGCGACGGGCCGGGCGACGCTGCCGGACGGACGCGTCGTCCCGGTCGCGCTGCGCAGGTCGGGTCACGCGCTGCGGGCCAACATCGCCGCGACCGGCCTGCTGTGGACCGCGGGCCCGCCCGTGGCGGGCGGTGAGGCCGCCGTGGGGCTGCCGGGCTATCCGTTTCTCACCGTGGCCCGCTTCGGGGCGCTTTAAGCGAGCGCGGACACCCGATCCCGATCGGTTAGGGAATGTCACCCACAAGCATGATCAACAACGACGTAGGTCGTTTTCTCTGCCAAGGTCTGGCTCGCTGGCCGTGGAACCCGGCCGGGTTCCACAACACATTCGAGAGGACCGCAATGATTTCCCGATTCGCCCGCCGCGCCGCGGCGACCGCGATGATCGCTCTGGCTGCGACGGTTGTCCCGATCGCCTTCGCCGCTCCGGCTCAGGCCACTCCCGACCAGTGCATCAGGTTCCTCGGCGGCCATGGCCTGCAGACCGACCAGATCATCGTGGCCTGCGGCCTGGGCGGCGACGGCCGGTACGACGAGTGCGTGAAACTGCTCGCCGACATCCTCCCCGACGCCGCGACCGTCGACGAGGCGTGCCGCATGGCGGACGTGAAGGGCGACGGCTGACCATCGCTTGAAGAAATGCCGGGACGCGGTGCCGTCCCGGCATTTTCTTTTCCGGGAAAGACTAAAAAATCTTCACAATCTGGTCGACCCCGTCCGGGTCCCGGATTATCACCTTGTTGCCCGCCCGGAGTTCGGCGTCGATGAACTCGTAGATCGACAGCGCCCGGTTGACCAGGTCGACCTTCTTGAGCCCGGTGCGCTCCTGCAACTTCGCCACCGCGTCGGCGGCCTCGGCGACCAGGGCCACGTTCAGCCGCTCGACGGCGCCCGGCCGCGCGGCCTTCTCGGTGGCTGACGCCGTGCTCGTCTCCTGGCTCGTCTCCCGGCTCATCTTCTGGTCCACCTCCCGTTCCTCTGCCGTGCGCACTGCTGGCACCCAACCATGATGCCAGAGCCGTGGCCGCTTGTCGCCTTTTCTGTGCGAAAAGTGTGGGGAATCGGTTGCGATCCGGCACGGACGTTGTACGCTGACCTCATCCCGCCGCAGGATGGGGCGAGGAGGTTCATCGGCAGAAAAAAGGGGGTCGATCTATGTAGATCCATATATAGAAGGCCTGAGATGGTCATAGGTGGCGCGCCGCGCCGCTCGTCTCGGGTGGAAAGGGGGGTTCCCATGGGGTCCCCAGCACCGAGTCCGGAGCGCCACGGACAGGACGATTCACCGAAGGGCCCAGAGGAACCCAGTCACGCGGCGCGGGTGACGATCGAGAAAGCCGACCTGCAGGTGGCATTGGAAGTGCCCGCCGCGCAGACCGGTGGGTTCCTGAGAACACTCGTCGTGGTCGTCGCGGCGGTGGGCGCGGCACTGGGTCCTGTGCTGACGCTCAGCGCGCTTCCGTCGGGCTTCCCCGCTTGGGGTGGCGTGGCGGTCGTCGCGGGACAGCTTGTCGTCGCGGTCGTCGCCATCGAGGTGGCCCGGCGAGGCGGACAAGGTCAGTCCGATGGTGGCCGGTAACCCCACCACCGGGCTCCTCGACCGTCCAGCGGCAGCATTCAGGGGGCGCCTGAGCATTCGGGCGCCCCCCGCCGCGTCTCCGGGCCAGTGCTCAGCCGACGGTCGGGCGGGTGGTCTCCTCGGTCTCGGCGACGGTGCGGCGGATGACGTCGAGTTGGTCTTCCAAGATCTGTAGCAACGGAACTCCTGGTAGAGCAGCGCTTCGACAACGTCCGACCTACCAGGAGTTCCCTCGTCTCCGCACCAAAGGTCCTCCAGCTACGCCAACTCGGAAACAGGCACGAAGAAGGACTGTCGGTGAATCTCAGCCCCTGAGGCAATAGAACATCGAGTTGAAGTCTGTACACCGGAAGCCGAACCACCAGTAGCAAGCGTTTCCGGATGCTGTGAAGCACAGCTTCTGCCCGAAGAAGCCAACGGTGATGTCGGCTTTTGCGATGCCCACGTTCGGCGTGTACCGGACGTAGTAGTTCTCGGGAGACAAGTTGTAGGACGTAGTCCAAACTGTGCGTCCCGAAACCATCAGGCTGGCGGTGAGGTTTGCGCTCCAACTGGTTGCGTCCCCAGCGGTGAATTCCCCGCCGACGCTGACTGAGATGGAGTCCACCACCGTCAAGCTGTAGGGGCCGATTACCATCTGAGGTGCCGTTGTGTCGATCTGTTCTGGCCCCTGGACTGTCTGTGTCGTGTCGGGATTCTTGTGGAAATTCTGGATGCTGTCACAGTACAGCTTCTTCATCTGGGCCGCTGTGACGTCGTCCTGGTCTGAGGACTTGTTCTTGTTGGCCAGCACGGCCAGCCTTGTCCATACGGCACTTGAAATCCCTTCAAGCGCGTCATCAGCTATCGTTGGCATAGCTCTCCTTCTCAAGTTTTCACTGGCGCTCACAGTCGGCATGTTGTTCCCGCGGGGCGCACCAATCGGATGCCGCCCAATCATATATTCGGTACCAGACGGGTGGTCCTTTAGCGGGTTGAGACCCCTTCCTACTGATGGGGGACAAGAAATCACCCAGACGTTTCACGGGAACGTCCGTTTGGCCACGGCGTGAACCTCCTGAGTCGCGGTCACCTGAGGACAGTGGTAGAACAAATGAAGGGCTGTCGACGTCCGGGTGCAGGATCGCATAACGACTGATAAATGACGATCAAGAGAGGTCTCTTACATGTCTTCGGGGAACGACGATCTGGACTTCGACGCTCTGGCCTCTAATAACCCTGACGGGACACCGCAGGAGATGATCGAGGCTCACTACGCGCTCAGTCGGGTTATCCAGGATGCCGTACGCGCCCGTGCGGCGGGGCGGTCGGTCCGGGCTGTAGAGGAAAAGCTACAGGGGGTAGCTGTCGGCATGGCGGATCCTTCTCGCCCTTCAGAGCCGGGCAATTTGATCCTTGAAGTCATGACCAGAGAGCCGGTGCCCGACGAAGAAATCCGCTCGCTTCTCACTTCCAGCATCGGCCGGACGGCCGCCCTCAGCGTTCCTCTGCGCATAACCGTTACGGGGGTGATTCAACGTGAGAATAAGCTGTCAGCCGCCCCTGTGGGGAAGGACCCGTACGCCGAGAAGCACCAGGAGCGGTACAGGCCCGTCCTCCCTGGTATTTCGATCGGCCGTGCTGATCAAGCTGCCGTGGGAACTCTCGGCTGCATCGTGATTCGGAGCGGCACTCCGAAGGTTTATTATCTGCTGACGTGCGACCACGTGATCGGCAAAGATAATACAGCCAAAAAGAATGATCCGATTGTTCAGCCTGGGGTGGACGACAAGGGGAAGATGCCCAATGACTGGGCCGCAAAGTACCACTCGTCGGCCCCTATCGACTTCTCGGGGGCGAAAAATAGTGTTGACTGCGCCATTGCCGAGCTAGTCATTCCGGCCAGTTGCGCATTCCTTTGTACTGACAAGGATCATCAGGATGGGCGCCAAGAGTTTGGGAGCAGTATCGTACAGGACTGGAATAACTCTCTCGGTGAGGAGGTTGGGAAGTCGGGGCGTAGCACTGGCGTGACAAAAGGGAAGGTGTCAGATGTGAATGTGACCGTACGAGTATGGTCGAAAATTCACCAAGCAGCGGCGGTGTTCGCTGGGCAAATTGGCATTACAGGGATCGGGGAAGATTTCACGGGGGGTGGGGATTCTGGTTCCGCTGTGTGGCTCTGGCCGCCAGGAGGTAAGGTCGGCGCTAGCTACGATCTCCTTGGTTTGCACTTCGCGGCTAGCGATCCACCCGCGAAGCGTTCCTTCAGTAATCCGATGCAGCTCGTAGTCGATCAGCTCGGAATCGAAATCGTCCGTACCTGCTGAGTTGCTGATCTTTTCAGTGTGGCCGAGGTGGGCGGCGCTGCCGGGATCGGCGAAAGACGAGGCCCGACGGTCCTGCCTAGGCGCACCGAGGACGAGGTGCGGGTTGCGCACGGGGTGGATCAGGGATCGGCCTGCTGACATTGGGGCAGGCCGATGGCGAGCGAGCCGAGCACTGGGGCGAACTACGGACAGTTACTTGGCGCAATCGTGCGACCGAATCCGCCAACGAATCCGCCAAAGCGGGCAGAGCGCCACTACGCGGTCCACGGGATCGGCGTTGTGGTGTGTGGGCCGGTGAACCACTCAGGGGTGACCTGTACGCGCATCACGTCCGAGATCAGGGCCAGGTACGCCGCGCGGGCCGGGTCTTTCGTCCAGTCGACCCGGCTGACCCACTCGGGTACGGGGCCGTTGGGTTCGCCGCCGTGGACGTAGGCCAACACGTCACAGTCGCCGTCAACCTGGCCGCCGACAAGGGATAGAAGGTGGTGGCCGCCGGTCACGCTCCATCGGAAGCTGACGAACTGGCCGGTATCGCCAACGGCCGCCTTGGCGATGCCGAGATCATTTCCGGCAACCCCGTTGTTCTCAACGGCGACGACGCACGAGCCCGCCGCGAACGTCTGGACATAGAAAGGGTCGCCGTCCTCCCACGTGGCCGCCGCGTCGGAAAATGTCATGGTCCCGGACGAGTCAGGGGCACCGCGGTAGGCGGTGATCAGTCCGTCCTGTGTCGCGCCTTCCGCCACGGCGACCGTGACGGATGCGTACCGCTCGTCCATGATCCACAGGTACGGTGTCGTATCCAGCACTGCCACCCCGTCTTACGAATGCTGTCGCACCGGCTGCTCCGACTGGGGTACAGCCTCCCGAATGCGTCACGTCTTGCCGCCTCCGCCTACTACACCTGTCGTGTCCGCATGGCGACTGTATGTAGTAGGCGGGGGTATCCGTGGCGAGCACCAAGACGGGCATGTTCCTGCCGCTCCTGGTCGTGGCTGGTCTCGTGGCCTACTTGGGCGTGGATCAAGTCGCGGACACCGTGGGCGACCTGTTCGGCGGCAATGATCCGGTGATCGTGGCGGACGACGGTCTCCAGCTCCTTGTCGGCGGTGATGGTGAGTCCACGGTCAAGCAGTGCACGCCACAAGTCGCTCTGACCACTCGCAAGTGCGGCGATCTCAAGGTCGTACCCATCGACGCGGCGAAGATGCCGTTCATCTCCCGCAACATCCAACTGGCATGGTCGGACGGCATTCCCTCCATCCTGACCCGCAACTCGGCCAAGCAGGCCGCGAACCGCGCTGCGGCCTGCGGCACGTTTGTCCCGAAGTACGGTGGCAGTTGCGACGAGTTCAGCTTCGCCACCACCGATGAGGGTGGCTCTGGTGCGCGTGTGGAGGAAGTTCCCCTGCGTGAGCAGCGCTGCCAGGGCGGGGCAGTGGCAGGCGGCTACGCCAAGGCAGGCGTTGGCCAAGGTGACAGGTTCCTGGTGGTGATCGCGAATCCCGCGAAGGTCGCGACCAAGCCGTTCACCGGCGCCGATGACGCGGAGGAACCGGTGGAAGAATGCGCGGTGTGAACCGCTACACGTGGGTGGACACGGCTTACGACCTGTCGTGGACGGTGGCTGTCAGTAGGGGGCGCACCGTGGATGAGGTGCGGGTTGCCTACGGGGTGGATCAGGGGATCGGCCTGCTGACGTTCGGGCAGGCCGATGCCGAGCGAGCCGAGCACTTGGGCGACTACGGTCTTGTGCAGTTCAAGGCGCACGGTGAGTATCTGGTGGCCATTGAGCCGAACGGCTGGGTCGGCAACGGCGCCGAGGTCGCTTGCGTGCTGTCGAGGCCGACCGGGTTGTTCTTCTCGGTGTACTGGAGTGTGAACGGGCATCAGCTTGTGCAGGCCGTGGACGGGCGGATCACGGGGCGCTTCGATCCGACGTTCATCGGGTTGCCTGCTGGAGCCAACGACCTGCTGCCGGGGTGGGTGGGGGACGACGAGTTCCCGTTGGAGCACTTGCGGTCCGCGAGCCTGGCGGCGATGGAACGGCGGACCGGTCTGTCCTTCGATCCGGTGTGGCTTACCGAGCCTCTTCCGACCTACCGGATTCCCGCGTAGCCCCCGGGCGGGCTGCCTGCGGCGAGGTCAGGCGTTCAGGTTGCGTAGGAAGGCATCCCACTGGCGGGTGCCGAAGAGCAGCACCGAGTCGGTGCCGCCTGCCTTGCTGTCGCGGGTCGCGATCTCGCCGTCGCCCAGGAAGGCCACCTCGACGCACTCATCGGCCAGGCTCCGGGTGCTCTTGAACCAGCGGGCGTCGGCCAGCTTGTCGTTGCTCATCGCGGGGTCTCCTTTGTGTGAAGGGCGGCTTCCACGATGGTGATCACGGGGGTGTTCGTCAAGCAGCCCGCGCGCAGCGGGTGCGGGCGGGCTGCTTTGTGGTGAAGTCTGGTGTTGTCAGGCGTTCAGGTTGCGCACGAAGGCGTCCCACTGGCGGGTGCCGAAGAGCAGCACCTGCTCGGTGCCGCCTACCTTGCTGTCGCGGGTCGCGATCTCGCCGTCGCCCAGGAAGGCCACCTCGACGCACTCGCGTTCTTCCAGGCTCCGGGTGCTCTTGAACCACCGGGCGTCGGCCAGCCTGTCGCTGCTCATCACTGCGTCTCCCTTGCCAGCTTGGCGATGTAGTTCACGGACTCCACCTCGCTCATCGAGGCTTCCCAGAGTTCCGCGAACGCCTCACTGTAGCGCTCGATCTCGTTAGGCTTCTCCAGGAAGAGCGCTCCGGTGTAGCCCTCGACGTAGACCGTGGTCGGCTCGGAAGGGGAACCGTTCGCCAAGGACGGGAAGTCCAGCTTGACGAACCGGCCGGACGAGATGCCCCGATGAGTACCGGCAGAGAACGGAATCACCCGAATAGCGAGGTTGTTGCGCTGACTCATCACGACGAGATACCGAAGCTGTTCGATCATCACGTCGGCCCCACCGATCGGGCGATGCAGGACGGCCTCGTCGAGCACGATCCTCGCCCACAGTGGACGCACCATGCGCAACAGCAACGTGTGCCTGGCCATGCGGAGCCGCACCCTGCGATCGACCACCTCTGGACTGATGCCGACCCGCCTCTCGATCAGGGCGCGGGCATAGCGCTCGGTCTGCAACAGCCCCGGCACCACATCTATCCAGTAGCCGTCAAGCTCCGCCGCCGCGTCTTCGAGACCGATGTAGAGGTCGAAGTCCTCGGGGATGGCGTCGCTGTAGCTCATCCACCAACCGTTCGCCTTGGTCTCCTTGGCCAACGCCATGAGGGCAGTGGTGGTCTCCTCCGGAGCGCCGTAGAACTGGCACATCATCTTGACGTCCTGGCCCCGCATAGACGTCAGACCTGACTCTATCCGCCACATCTTGGTCTCAGACCACTCGAACTCCTGCGCCGACGCCCGCACCGAGTACCGCGCCCTGCCCCGCAGTTCCCGCAGGAAGCGGCCCAGTTGGCGGCGTGCCACCGTCGACCCCGTCGCGTCCTCTTGAGACACCCTTCACCCCACTTCTCAACGACGCCGGTCCTGCATCCACAATGAAAGAGTCACCGCGTCAGATATGAATGACAAATACTGGCTGAGCATTACTCTATCCTGGACGTGACTGAGAAGTCCCGCGATCCTGCCGTCCGCGTGTCGCCTACCAGGGACGTTGGGTCAGGATCGCCACCGGGGGCGGTCGCGGTCTCACCTTTTCCACCCCCGCAAGAAAAAGGCGAGCATCCGGGGTTGAAAGGTCCCGCCGGAATGCGTCGGAAAAACTCCAGCGCCGATTCCCGGTGCACGACCGAAGACCGCCCTGACCTGCGGCAAGACGCCAACTATCAGCCACCTGACCGCCGATGCGTCTCCGGGGCCGGGTGCTCAGCCGACGGTCGGGCGGGTGGTTTCCTCGGTTTCGGCCACGGTGCGGCGGATGACGTCGAGATAGTCGGCCAAGTCGGCGAGCACGTCGGCGTCCGCGCTCGCCAGGTTCTCGATGCGGGACACCAGGTCTTCCAGGGCGAGCGCGCCGTATTCCAGGTGGGCCAGGACCTCGGGGTGCTCGTCGGCGCGGGCCGCGAGAGCGTGCAGAGTGTTGACGGCGTCCTCTATGCCACCGGCCATGTCCGCGAGCCAGTCGGATAAGGAGTCCGAGACCAACGCTGTCGAGGCGGCGTGGAAATCGGCCTCAGCGGTGACAGCGCGGTCGAGCCACACCTGCTCCGGGACGATCTCCACCTCGGGCTCGCTGTTGGCGCGGGTCCAGAGCATGATCGCCGCGCGGCCGCAGAGCACGGCCACGCCCACGGCGACGACGGCCCCGGCGGGCAGGTCGATCGCCACGGCCACCAGGGCGGCGCTCACCGCCAGCAGCAGGCCCCACGGGTCCGCCAGTTCCTTCGCGTAGGCCATGCCGGTGCCCTCCAAGCTCCGCCGACGAGACCGTCATTATGCGGGCGAAAAGGGCGGGCCATCAGAAGTTGTCCACAACCATTCAGTCCCAGTTCGGACCGCGCCTGCTCCATGACCACGCGTAACGGGAATCCTCGCATTCACCTGCGGCTTCACCGAGTTCAAGCGGCCGGAAAGTGTCCACCATGACCGCCGTTTCGTCGAAATAGTCCACCCCGATCGACGCCTCGGCCGCGCCCGGCTGCGGGCCGTGGGTGAAACCGGACGGGTGCAGCGACAGGGAGCCGATGCCGATGCCGGAACCCTTGCGCGCCTCGTAGTCGCCCCCCACGTAGAACATCAACTCGTCGGAGTCGACATTGGCGTGGTTGTAGGGCACCGGGATCGACTCGGGGTGGTAGTCGACCTTGCGCGGCACGAACGAGCACACCACGAAGTTCGGGCCCTCGAAGGTCTGGTGCACCGGCGGCGGCTGGTGCACGCGGCCGGTGATCGGCTCGAAGTCGCCGATGTGGAACGCCCACGGGTACAGGCAGCCGTCCCAGCCCACCACGTCGAACGGGTGGTTGGCGTAGGTGAGCCGGGTGAGGCCCGCGCGGTGGCGGACCAGGACCTCGACGTCCTCGCCGTCGGCGAGCAACGGCTCGGTGGGGCCGCGCTGGTCGCGCTCGCAGTAGGGCGAGTGCTCCAGGAACTGGCCCTTCGCCGACAGGTAGCGCCGGGGCGGGCCGATATGGCCGGTCGCCTCCACGACGTAGAGCCGCATCTCGCCGTCCGGGACGACGCGGTAAGTGGTCGAGGTCGGGATGACGACGTAGTCGCCGTCAGCGACCCGCAGGGGGCCGTAGACAGTCTCCACAGTGCCGCTACCGCCCTGCACATAGAGCAGTTCGTCGCCTACCGCGTTCCGGTAGAGCGGACTGGGCTCGGTAGCGACGGTGAAGCCGATCACGACGTCCGAGTTGCCCAGGAGAGTCCGCCGCCCGGTCACCGCGTCGGCCCCCGAGGGCCACTTGAGGTCCTGGGTGCGCAGGTGCCGGGGCTTGAGCGGGTGGTTTGGCCGCAGCGGGCCGCGGAAATCCTCGACCACCTCGGCGTTCACGATCGCGGTCGGCAGGTGGCGGTGGTAGAGCAGCGCCGAGTCCGAGGAGAAACCCTCGACGCCCATGAGCTCTTCGGCGTAGAGCGAACCGTCCGGTGAGCGGAACTGGGTGTGCCTCTTTCGGGGGATCTCCCCGACGCGGCGGTAGTGCGGCATGGCCCCTCCGAAACTCCACTGAAAAGTCCGGATAACGGACATCTTTGTTCAGTAGCCGATACGCTACTAGCGTGTCAGCCGTGTCAAGCGCCGTTCCTCTCCCAGCGCCCGGTCCAAGAGGCATCCCGCCGCTGTTCGCGCGGTTTGTCGACGACGCCGCTCTCTTCCCACCGGGCAACGCAGCCATGCCCGACGCGGTCCGCCTGCACCTCGCGGGACGCGACGGCGAGCACGCGGGCGTGCTGGGCGTGTTCCTGTGCCAGGCGTCCCGGCTGCCCGAGCTGATCACCGAGTTGGTGAAGGCGAAGCCAGCCAAGCCGGTGGCGCTCTCGCTGGTGACCGACACCGGGCTCGGGGGCGTGCCCAAGGCCCTGTCGATCGTGGAGTCGCGCGCCGAACTGCTCGCGCTGCGCATGGTCGAGATGCCCGCGCCCGCCGACGTGGACGACGTGTGGCTGGAACGGGTCAACGAGTTCGTGCCCGAGGACGTCATCCGGGTGGTCGAGCCGCGCCGCGGCGGCCCGGAGTGGCTGGAGGGCATCCGCCGCGTCGTGGAGCACGGCAGCTGGCCCAAGATCCGCTGCGGCGGGGTGAGCCACGAGGCGTTCCCCAGCGTGGACGAGGTCGCCGACTTCCTCGCGGTCATCAGCGCCGGTGAGGCGTCGTTCAAGGCCACCGCCGGACTGCACAACGCGGTCCGCCGCACCGACGAGCAGACCGGGTTCACCCATCACGGGTTCCTGAACCTGCTGGTCGCCACTGCCCGCCTGCTCTCCGGCGGCGACGTGCGCGGGGCACTCTCCGAGACCGACGGCGCGGTGCTCGCGGGCGAGGCGTCAGCGCTGTCGGACCAGGCCGCCCACGCCGTCCGCGCGGTCTTCGGCTCCTACGGCTCGTGCTCGCTGCGGGAGCCCGTCGAGGATCTGGAGGGGCTGGGCCTGCTGTGACCGCGCCGCGCTCCTGGATCGAGGACCCCGCGTTCGCCGCCGACCGCCCGTTCGGCCCGCAGACGCTGCCCTGCGGCGTCGTGGAGACGGCTTCGGGGCAGGCCGTCGCGGTGCGCGTCGGCGACCACGCCCTCCCGCTGCGGCCCCTCGCGGACGAGTTCACCTTGGAGCTCGCCGAGCTGGTCTCCGCGGACTCGCTCGACCCGCTGTTGGCCGCCGGTAGGACTGCCTGGTCCGCTCTTCGCGCGCGCGTACGCGAACTGGTCACCGCTACCGCCGCGCCGGACAGCGCGGAACTGCTGCCGCTGGCGGACACGCGTACCCGGCTGCCGTTCACCGTCGGCGACTACGTGGACTTCTACTCGTCGCGCCACCACGCCGAGAACGTCGGCCGCATCTTCCGGCCGAACGGTGAAGCCCTCCTGCCGAACTGGACTCACCTGCCGGTCGGCTACCACGGCCGGTCGGGCACGGTCGTCGTCTCGGGCACCGAGGTCGTCCGCCCGCACGGGCAGCGCGCGGGCGAGCACGGACCGGTGTTCGGGCCGACCACCCGGCTCGACATCGAAGCCGAAGTCGGCTTCGTCTGCGGCGGCCCAGTCGCCCGCCGGGTGCCCACCTCCGCAGCCGCGGAGCACATCTTCGGCGTCGCACTGGTCAACGACTGGTCAGCGCGCGACATCCAGGCCTGGGAGTACGCCCCCCTCGGCCCGCACCTGGGCAAGTCGTTCGCCACCTCCCTGGGCGCATGGATCACCCCGCTGGAGGCCTTCGCCGCGGCCCGCGTCCCGGTGCCCGACCCCGGCCACCCCAGGCTGGATTACCTGGTCGAAGACCAGCCGTGGGGCCTGGACATCACCCTCACCGTGACCTGGAACGGCACCGTCGTCACCCGGCCCGAGTTCGCGGGCATGGCGTACTCCTGCGCCCAGCAACTCGCGCACATGACCGTCAACGGCGCCACCGTCCGCCCCGGCGACCTGTTCGCCTCCGGCACCGTCTCCGGCCAGGAGAAACGCCAACGCGGCTCGTTCCTCGAACTGAGCTGGGGCGGCAAGGAGCCGATCACCCTGGACGACGGCGCCCAACGCACCTTCCTCGAAGACGGCGACACCGTTGTCATCACCGCCACCGCGCCCGGCCCCGACGGGTCGGTGATCGGCCTGTCCGAGGTCGCGGGAACCGTCGTGGCGGCGGTCTGACATGCCGGGCATCCGCTCGTCCGGCCCGGCGCCCCGGCCGTCCGCGCCCGCCACCAAGGAAAGCTCACTCACCCTGGACCGCGGCCTCGCCCTGCTCCAAGCCGTCGCCGACGCCGACACCGAAGCCCCCACCATCAGCGACCTCGCCACCGCCATCGGCGCCAGCCGCGCCGCCGTCTACCGCCTCCTGGTCCCCCTCCAGGCCCGCGGCCTAGTGCGGCGGGAAGGCTCAAAGGTCCGACTCGGCCTAGGCCTGCTGCAACTAGCCGCGAAAGTCGCCCCCCAGCTGCGCATCGCCGCCCTACCCGCCCTCCGCGAACTCGCCGAAGCCGTCGGCGCAACCGCCCACCTCACCGTCGCCGACGGCGACGAAGCCCAAGCGGTCGCGGTGGTAGAGCCGACCTGGACCACCTACCACGTCGCCTACCGCGTCGGCACCCGCCACGGCCTCCACCGAGGCGCCGCGGGCAAAGCCATCGACCTGCGCACCGAAGGCCCCGGCTGGATCGGCACCGTAGGCGAACTCCAACCAGGCGCCTACGGCATCGCCGCCCCCGTCCGCGGCGTCCCCGGCCTCCGCGCCAGCGTCGGCGTAGTCACCTTCGAGCCCCTAGACGGCGAGGTAGTCGGCCCCAAGGTCGTCACCACCGCCCTCCTCGTAGCCGACGCCCTCCGCTGACCCGCCCCTGATCCGGCGAACGTGCCACAGGTCAGACACATGCGCGGTCATGCGTCGCTGTGGTCGGCTCGGTCACGACGCCGACGAGATCGGGCTGTCGCGCCGCAGGCCGGGCGAGTGACCACACGGTGATCTCGCCCGGCTTGCGCGGGTGCGGGACTGTGCGGACCACTCGCCAACCCTGCCGCCGGTAGTAGCGCACCAAGCCGAGGTTTCCGCCACCGCTGTCGCTGAGCACCCCCCGCCGAACCCACTGCCGCCCTTGGCGCGCGGCGCGGTCGAGCGCCCAGAACGCGATGACCATCCCCAGACCTCCACCCGCGCCCGCCGGGTGGGTGACCGTGGACTGGAGGAAGATCGCTGGCTCAGCGCGTTCCTGCTCGGTCCAGCCGAGGTCTGGGGTGATGCCAAGCGTGGTGGTGCCCAAGAGGGCGCCGTTGACGTCGGTCAGCAGCCATACCGTCGGCCAACCAGGCTCACCGACCAGACTCGCCAGCGTGTCAGCGGTTTTCGCCCACCCTTGCCACCGCGAAAGACCGCTCGCGCGCATCCACTCTGCCCGCGCGCCCACCAAGGTCGCGACCGCTTCGCGATCTTCGGGGGCGCCCGGCCGGATCACATACACAATGAGTCCTTCCCGTAGTCGCGGCTCGTCGTCAGAGCACGTAGAGCGAGTTCAAGCGAGATCACCGCGAACAGCATTGTGGCGATGGGGCCGCCGTCGTTCACTCGTTGGTGTTCTCTGCGGAGTGCGTCACCGTCAACGAACCCGAGGTCGACCGTGATCGAATCCGGTAACAGCGTTTCGAGCAAGGGCATGCCGTAGTGTCGGAGCCCGTGTTCCATGACATGCCGGAAGTTCTCCCGCTTGGGCGGTCGCACGACCTCAGGTGAGAAGCTGAGCCGGGCCAAGCGCTCACGGGCAACGTACTTGTCGTGTCGCCAGCGCACCGGGAGTTGTTCGGCGAAGCGGATCAGCCGAGGCGAGCAGAACGGCGATACCGGCCACAGTCCGGCATCGAGAAATTGTGGTGAGCGCAGAGCGAAGCCACGCAGGGTCGAATGGTTGATGGTCGATGGCGGGGCGACATTTTCCTCGATCGAGTCGATGACATCAAGGGCACGTGGGCCTAGCCAGGCCGGTAGTTCGACATTGTCGGCATAGCGCCCCGGCACTCTGCCGACCTCAGCCCACTCGTCACCGCGCAGGCTCAGCAGTTCGTCGCCACCGTCCCCAGTGAACACCGTCCGTACCCCTTGCTGACGCGCTCTAGCGAGAATCTTCCCGACTGCCTCGTGGTAAGGCTCGCCCATAGGATCGATCAATTCGCCACGGGCACGTTGCCCAGTCGGGTTCAGGGGAGCCAAAGGCAACGCGTCGACGGTCAGGTCGGGAAATCCAAATCTGGTCAACATCTCGGCTCTGCGCCTGACCTGCTGCTCACCTGCCTCGCCACCGATCAACAGGGCGTAAGAGAGGACCTGTCCGTGGTGTTCCTCGGCGAGCGTGGCTGCGATGTTCGCCGAGTCTATTCCCCCTGAAAGCTCGACGGCGGTCTCCTTGGGGTTGAAACGCCTTTCATGCACCGCGTCGGACAATGTCTGCCGGTAGATCTCGGCAGCATCGACTCCCTCCCGTAGTTCGCGGGGGCGAGCGTGTCTTGCAGGCTCCGGGTAGTGGATGGCAAGACCCACTTCGTCGAAGGTTGCGTAGGCGCGTTCGGTGAGTTGGTAGACACCGCTGAACAGCGTCTCCCGAGCGTAGCGATGCCGTACGGTCAGGATGCGAGTGACGACCCTTTCTTCGAGCGCATCCAGGTTGAAATGTTCCCGCAGATCCGGCAGCGACCATGAACCGTGCAGCCTGCCCCCGGCATCGGTCAGGTAGAGGGGAGCTGTTCCCCATAATCCTACGGTTATCCGAAAAGGGAGGTCGGGATTGCATTCGATGAGTGTGAAGTCCAGCGCGGATGCGCGTATTTCGGCGAGCGATTGTTGGTAGGTGCGGGTGTCGGCGATCTTTGATGTCTGCCTTGCGTCGAGCGGCGAACCGGCGTCGATTCGTTCCCGCACGACGAAAAAGGTGGATTGGCCGTCGGTCATGGAGATGTGTTCAAGCATCGGGTGTGGAAAGGGTTGAATGGTGCTTATCCCATCCGACCAGCAGTCCACGGTCCATTGCCACGGGTGTTGTGGTTGGGTCTGGTGCAGGCAGAACTTGAACACGGGCGACCTCTGCGTGGAAGGCGACGGGGGCGGGGCTACCCGCCCCCGTCGCGGTCGGTCAGATTTCGTCGTAGTTGTGTCGCACGTCGTGGTCGCCCGGAATCTTCGTGTATTCGGTGGGAACCACCTCCAACACCACAGGACCGACGTACACCTCGTCAAAATTGTCCACGCTCTCTCCCTTCCGTGGTCGATCGAGCACCCAGGGTAACTTCTTATCCAGGACGTTACGCGAACAGCGCCTGATACGCCGCGAACAGGGCGAACGCCGCGAACACCACCCCCGCAACGCGCTGGATCAGATGCGGCTTGATGCGCTCAGCGATCTTCTTGCCCACCAGAACCGCGATCCCAGCAACTGAAACCAGAGCCAGCCACGCGCCAAGCCCAACCCACACCGGAGCCGCGTACTTCGCGCTCAGGCCCGCCGTGGCGATCTGGGAAGCGTCCCCCCATTCCGCCGCGAAGAGGACACCGAACGAGGTCAGGGCAGCGCGCAAAAAGGGCACGGTCTGCTGAGCGGAAGTCTCTTCATCCAAATCGGACTCTTGCTCAGAAAACCCCTCCCGCAGCAAGAGAAACGCGCCCACGGCGAACAAGACCGCGACGATCCCCGCTACCGCTTGGTCCGGTAGGAGCGTGAGCACGCCCCCGAACGCGGCGGCGATCACGCACTGGACGGCGAACGCGGCGGTCACCCCGACGAACACGGGCCACGCGCGGTAGCGGGTGGTCAGGATGAGAGTGGCCACCAGCGTCTTGTCCGGCAGTTCCACGACGAACACCAACGCGAAAGCACTGGCGAACGCGATCAGGGCTGTGCCCACGGTAAGTCCTCTACGTCCGGGCCCGGACGGAGGAAGGCGAGTCTTCTCCGACCGGGCATGAGTGAACCCGGCCGGAGGTCTCGTTCGCCCGCTCCTGGAAGCGGGTGAGGCACCGGACTCGCACGCGAGTCAGTATGTCGATGTCCTCGCCGGGCCACTCGTCATGGACGCTTGGCCGTCGGAACTACTCCCCTCTGGCTGTCCCGATCCTAACCGCCGGACCCGTGGCCGTGGACGTGTCTCCGCTCACGGGACCTACGTCCCGTCCACGCGGGACCCGGGCACCTACTGTCCGGGCGCGCGCGGGGACAGGCTGGTCGGCGTGGACGTACTGGAACTCGCGCGGTGGCAGTTCGGCATCACCACCGTCTACCACTTTCTGATGGTCCCGCTGACCATCGGCCTGTCGGTGCTGGTCGCCGGGATGCAGACGGCGTGGGTGCGCACGGGTGATGTGAAGTACCTGCGGATGACGAAGTTCTGGGGGAAGCTGCTGCTGGTCAACTTCGCGATGGGCGTGGTGACCGGCATCGTGCAGGAGTTCCAGTTCGGGATGGCCTGGAGTGAGTACTCCCGGTTCGTCGGGGATGTGTTCGGGGCGCCGCTGGCGATGGAGGGGCTGGTCGCGTTCTTCGTGGAGTCCACGTTCCTCGGGTTGTGGATCTTCGGGTGGGACCGGCTGCCGAAACGCGTGCACCTGGCCTGCGCGTGGGCGTTCAGCCTGGCCACGATCGCCTCGGCGTACTTCATCATCGCGGCGAACTCGTGGATGCAGCACCCGGTCGGCGTCGAGATGGTCGACGGGCGGCCCCGGCTGACCTCGATCTGGGCGGTGCTGGGCAACAACACCGCGCTCACCGCCGTGCCGCACGCCGTCGCCGGGTGCTTCGCGGTGGGGGCCGCGTTCCTCGTCGGCATCGGCGCCTGGCACCTGTGGCGGCGCCGCGACGACGACGGGCCGGTGTGGCGGGCGTCGGTGAAGCTCGGCGGGTGGGTCGGCGTGGTGTCGTTCGCCGCGCTGGCGATCACCGGGGACCTGCAGGGCAAGCTGATGTTCGAGCAGCAGCCGATGAAGATGGCCGCCGCCGAGGCCCTGTGCCACACCGAGCAGCCTGCCGCGTTCTCGGTTTTCGCGGTGGGCGATGTGACCCGGCCGGACTGCGAGAACGTCAAGTCGATCACCGTGCCCGCGCTGCTGTCCTTCTTGGCGCACAGCGACTTCACCACCGAGGTGCGCGGCATCGAGCAGCTGGTCGGGGAGTACCAGGAGCGCTACGGGACCAACTACCCGGTCGACGAGCGGCTGGGCGAGCTGTCCGGCAAGCCGATCGACTACGTGCCCAACCTCCCGGTCACCTACTGGGGTTTCCGGTTCATGATCGGCTTCGGGGCGCTGGCGGCGCTCGCGTCGGTCGCGGTCCTGTGGCTCACCCGAGGGGGCCGCGTCCCGAAGAGCAAGTGGTTCCCCCGGCTCGCGCTCGCCGGGATCGCGACACCGTTCCTGGCCAACAGCTTCGGCTGGATCTTCACCGAGATGGGGCGGCAGCCGTTCGTCGTCGCACCCAACCCGTCCGGTGTGGACGGTGTGTGGATGTTCACCGCGCGCGGCGTGTCCGGGCTGACCAGCGGCGAAGTGCTGACCTCGCTGATCGCGCTGACCGTCGTCTACGCGGCGCTGGCCGTGGTCGAGGTGTTCCTCATCGCCCGCTACACCCGCGCCGGAGTCGCAGGCGTCATGCCGCCGGACAAACCGGAATCCGACAAGCCGAGCGACACGCTCGCGTTCGCCTACTAGGAGTCCACTGTGGAACTCTCGGTCGTCTGGTTCTGCGTGATCGCCCTGCTCTGGTTGGGCTACCTGTTCCTGGAGAGCTTCGACTTCGGCGTCGGAATGCTGCTTCCCGTGCTGGCCAAGGACAACACCGAACGCCGCGTCATGGTCAACACCATCGGCCCGGTGTGGGACGGCAACGAGGTCTGGCTGATCGTCGCCGTCGGCGCCACCTTCGCCGCATTCCCCGGCTGGTACGCGTCTCTGCTGAGCGCGGCCTACCTGCCGATCCTGGTCGTGCTGCTCGGGCTGATCGGCCGCGGCGTCGCCTTCGAGTACCGCGGCAAGGTCGACACCGAGCGCTGGCGGCGGAACTGGGACCGGGTGATCGTCGCCGGGTCGTGGCTGCCCGCGCTCGGCGTCGGACTGCTGCTCGCCACGATGATGTTCGGGCTCCCGCTCGACGCCGACGGCAACCGGGTGGGCTCGCCGTTCGCCGCGATCACCCCGGAGGCGGCGCTGGGGGCGCTGGCCGTCGCCGGGTTCTCACTGGCGCACGGCGCGGTGTTCGTCGCGCTCAAGACCGACGGCGACATCCGGCACCGGGCCCGCGCGCTGGCGCTGCGGCTCGGGCCGGGGGCGCTGCTGCCGCTGGCCGCGCTGCTGATCCTGGTGCAGCTTGAATCCGGGTCGCTGTGGACCTGGCTCGCGGTCGGGGTGGCCGCGGCGGCGGGCGCGGTGGCGTTCCAGCGGCTCGCGCTGGGGCGGGAAGGGCAGGCGTTCGCCGGGCTGGGCGTGCTGATCACCGCGTCGGTGATCGCGCTGTTCGGCGCGCTCTACCCGAACGTGCTGCCCTCGACGCTCGACCCGGCGTTCTCGCTGACCGTGGCCGACACCGCGTCCAGCCCGTACACCCTCCAGGTCATGAGCTGGGTCGCGCTGTTCGGCACGCCCGCGGTGCTGGTCTACCAGGGCTGGACGTACTGGGTGTTCCGCAAGCGCGTCAGCACCGCGCACATCCCGCCGGTGCACGTCCCGTGAACCCCCCGATCTCTCCCGAGCGACCTCGACCCGCCAGTCGGCTCGGGAGGGGGCCGCTCGGCGCGCTGCCGGGGCTGTCCCCGTCAGCGCGCCGGGCGCTGCTCGCCTGCGGCGTCCTCGCCACCATGACCGCGGCCGCGCTCGTGGTCCAGGCGTGGGCGCTCGCCTCGGCCCTGGCGGGGGTGGTGAGCGGACGGGGGATGCCGTCGGGGGCGCTCGCCGTCCTCGCCGGGGCGGTCGTCGCGCGGGCCCTGCTGGGGTGGGCGACGCAGGTCGTCGCGGCGCGGGCGGCGGCGGGCGCCAAGGAGGAACTGCGCGGGGTGCTGATCGACCGGGCGCTGGCGCGGGGGCCGGAGTGGATCGCCGAGCGGGGGCCGGGTGAGCTGACCGCGCTCGCGACCAAGGGGCTCGACGCGCTCGACGCCTACTTCGGCACTTACCTGCCCGCGTTGGTCACCGCCGCCGTGGTGCCGCTGGGGGTGGGCGCGGTGATCCTGGTGGTCGACTGGCCGTCAGCGGTCGTGGTCGCCATGACAGTGCCGCTGATCCCGCTCTTCGCGATCCTCATCGGGCGCTACACCGAAGACCGGGTCGGACCGGCCGCGGCGGCGACCGAACGGCTGTCGGGGAACCTGCTGGAACTGGTGCGCGCGCTCCCGGTGCTCACCGCGTTCCGTCGCGCCGAGGCGCAGGCCGAGACGGTGCGGGCGGTGTCGGAGGCGCACCGGCGGGGGACGCTCGGGGTGCTGCGGGTGGCGTTCTCGTCGGCGTTCGCGCTGGAACTGGTGGCGACGCTTTCCGTGGCGCTGGTAGCGGTGGTGATCGGGGTGCGGCTGGTCGGGGGAGACCTGTCGCTGGCGGTCGGGCTGTTCGTGCTGATCGTCGTGCCCGAGTGCTACCTGCCGCTGCGGGCGGCGGGGGCGGCGCACCACGCGAGCGAGGACGGGATGGAGGCGGTCCGGCGGGTCGCCCAGATTCCGGTCGCGCCCGTGCCCGGCGGGCGGGCGGTGCGGGAGTTCGGCGAGATCCGAGTCGAGGGGCTGTGGGTGCGGCGGCGGGACGGGTTCGCCCCGGACGGGCTGTCGCTGGTCGTGCGGCCCGGGGAGGTCGTGCGGCTCGACTCGCCCAGTGGAAGTGGGAAGTCGACATTTTTCGGGGTGTTGCTCGGCTTCGTGTCCCCGTCCGGCGGAAACGTGCTGGTCGACGGCGTGCCGCTGGCTGACATCGACATGTCGACTTGGCGACAAATCGTCACCTGGGTACCGCAAAAGCCGGTTTTCGCGGAATCCACCGTGGCTGCCGAGGTCGGGCCGGTGCCGGTCGCGGAGTTGAGGTCGGCCGCCGCTGATCTGGGGATTGTTGAACTACTGGATCGTAGGATCGACGAACTATCCCAGGGGGAGCGGCAGCGGGTGGCTCTGCTGCGGGCACTGCTGCGGCCGGGCACCCGGCTGCTGCTGCTCGACGAGCCGACCGCCGCCCTCGACCCCGCCACGGCCGCGCTGGTGATGGCGGCCGTCGACCGCGCGGCGCAACGGGGGACCGCCGTGCTGCTGGCCACCCACCGGAGGGTCGATGGGGGAGTCGAACCGGTGGGCGCTCCCGGCGCGGCCGTGGCGGTGGTCGACAACGCGGTGACCCGGGTTGGGCGGCTGCGCGATCTGCTCAGCGGGCGGACCCTCGCCGGGGCCGCGCTGGCCGCGGGGTCGCTGACCTGCGGGGTGGTGCTGGCGGCGCTGTCGGCCTGGCTGATCGCCAAGGCGTCGCAGCAGCCGCCGATACTGACGCTGTCGGTGGCGATCGTCGGGGTGCGCACGTTCGGGCTCGCGCGTGCCGGCCTGCGGTACGTCGAGCGGCTGGTCACGCACGACGCGGCTTTCCGCACGGCCACCGGTTCGCGGGTGCGGCTGTGGCGGGGTCTCGTGCGGCTCGGGCCCGCGCGGACGCTTGGCCTGCGGCGGGGAGAAGGGCTGCGCAGGCTCGTGGACGACGTGGACGCGGTGCGCGATCTGACGCCGAGGGTGCTGGTGCCGCCGCTGGTCGCGGCCGGGGTGGCGGTGGCCGCGGTGGTCATCCAGGCGGTGATCCTGCCGGTCGCGGGGGTGGTGCTGGCCGGGGCGGTGCTGGTCGCCGGGGTGGGCGCGCCGCTGATCGCCGTGGTGGTGGAGAGACAGGCAACGAAAGCGCTTGCGCAGGGGCGGCGGGTCGTCGCGGGCGGGGTGTTGACGCTGCTCGACTCGGCTGCCGACCTGATCGCGTTCGGCAGGCACACCGCTCGGCGCGCGGCCCTGGCCGACGCCGACGCCGCGCTGGTCGCGCGGGCCCGCAAGCAGGCGTTCGGGGCGGGTGCGGCGCTGGCGCTGATCACCCTCGCGCTGGGGATGGCCACGGTCGCCTCCACCGCGCTCGCCGCGAGTCGGATCGACCCGGTTCTCGTGCCGATCGTCGCCCTGGTGCCGCTCGCGGTCGCCGAAGCGCTCGCCCTGCTGCCGCCTGCCATCACGCATCTGCCCGCTCTGCGGGCCGCGCACACGCATACCGACGCGCCGCCGTTCTCGGCACGGTTCGCGGCAGGGCCGGGGGTGCGGCTCGACGGGGTGGACGTGCGCTGGCCTGGCGCCGACCGGCCCGCGCTGCGGGACGTGGACGTGCGGATCGAGCCGGGCGCGTATGTCGCCGTTGTCGGGCCGTCCGGTGCTGGCAAGTCCACGCTGATGGCGCTGCTGCTGGGGTTTCTCGACGCCGAGCGTGGCACGGTGACCCGGCCCGCGACCGTTGCCTGGTGCCCGCAGGAGCCGATGCTGGTGGGCACGTCCATCCGGGAGAACCTGCGGCTGGCCGCGCCACACGCGAGCGACGACGACCTACGGGCCGCTCTTACCCGGGCGGCCGCTGGTTACCTGGATCTGGACGCACGCGCGACCGCTGTCTCGGGAGGCGAGGCTCAACGGATCGCTCTTGCGCGTGCGCTGCTCGCCGACGCCGAGCTGGTGTTGCTCGACGAACCGACGGCGCACCTCGACGTCCCCACTGCCCGCCGGGTCCTCGCCGGGGTGCGGGAGACCCTGGCGGGCCGCACCATCGTGCACGTGACCCACCGGGCCGAGGAAGCTGACGACGCCGATGTGATTCTCCAGGTGTCCGATGGCGAGGTGCGCGAGGTCGCGCGCGTGAGGGCTTAACCTGGGATGCAGCTCATGGACCCCACTCTTGCCGCGCGGACCCTCACCGCGTCCACCGAGATCGCCACGGCGGCGCTGTCCGGGCGTGACCCGGACGCGGTGCTGGACTTGGTGGTGCGCGCGGCGGCCGAGCTCGCCGAGGCGGATCTGGGGCTGGTGATGGCAGGCAGCGGGGACGGGTCGCTCGTCGTGGAGGCCGCTTACGGCGCTCGCGACTTCGATCCAGTGGGACTGGTGCTCTCGCCGCGGTCGTCGGCGGCTCGGGTCGCGCGTGGCGGGGTTCCCATCGTCACCGACGACATGGTGACTGATCCGCGCACCGCGCCCTATGTGCCTGCCGAGTTGCGGGGGTTCGGGCCGTTCGCCGCCGCGCCGTTCGGCACTCGGGAGAGTCGGCTTGGGGCGTTGACGGTTTACCGCCGTCGGTCAGGGAAGCCGTTCATGCGGGGGACGGTGGAGGTGCTTACCGCCTTCGCTGCGCAGGCAGGGCTGGTTCTGGTCCTCGCGGACGGCGCCAACGCCCGGCAGCGGGTTGGTGTGTACGAAGAACGTGAGCGGCTTGCCCGCGATTTGCACGACGTCATCGTGCAGCGGCTGTACGCGGCTGGGATGCAGTTGGATCTGCTCGCGCGTCGGCCCGCCAAGAAGCTCGCGAAGGCTGATGCCGCTCGGTTGGGGGACGCGGTGGACCAGTTGGACGCCGCCATCGCCGATGTGCGGGCTGTGGTTCGCACTCTGCGGAACCCTGATCCTGAGGAACCTGCCGATCTCGCCGATTCGGTTCGGGCGGAGATCGCCATCGCCCGGGAGCTGTTGGGGTTCGAGCCGTCGTTCGATCTTCCCGATGACATCCGGGACGTGCCGGTTGTGGTCGCCGATCACACTCGGGCAGCGTTGCGTGAGGCGCTGTCGAATGTGGTTCGACACGCTGGTGCTCTTCGGGTCGCTGTTCGTCTTCGCCGTGACAAGGATGTTCTGCGGCTCACCGTCGCTGACGACGGCTGCGGCATTCCCCAGGGCGTTACCCAGCGGGGGCTCAAGAATCTTCGTGAGCGGGCTGAGAAGCTGGGTGGACGATGTGATGTGCGGTCTTCTCCACGTAGTGGGACCACCGTGGTGTGGGAGGTTCCCCTTGGTCAGCGGGTGTGACGGCGGGCGATCCAGGCTACTGCCTGGGTACGGCGTTCCATGCCTAGTTTGGCCAGTACCGAGGTCACGTAGTTCTTGACCGTCTTCTCGGCCAGGAAGAGGCGTTCGGCGATTTCCCTGTTGGAGAGGCCTTCGCCGATGAGGTCCAGTACCGCTCTTTCGCGTTCGGTCAGACCTGCCAGTTCATCGGTTTCGGCTGTGCGGCGCATTCTGTCCAGGACTCGGGCTGTGGTGACCGGGTCCAAGAGCGACCTGCCCGCGGCTACTTCTCGGACGGCTGTCACCAGGTCTTGGCCGCGCACTTGTTTGAGCAGATAGCCTGCCGCGCCTGCCATGATGGCCTCTACCAGGGCGTTCTCGTCGTCGAACGCGGTGAGGACCAGGCAGTGGGGGGCTGGGTTCAGGGACCGCAGGGAGCGGCACAGGGCCACACCGTCGCCATCGGGGAGGCGGACGTCCACTACGGCCACATCTACCGGGACCGCGTTCGCCCTGGTGAGCGCTTCCGCGACGCTCCCGGCTTCCGCGGTGACCTCTATGCCGTCTTCGCCGTCCAGGAGGTCTCGCAGGCCGCGGCGGACGACTTCGTGGTCGTCTACCAGCAGGACGCGGATCACGGGTCAGAGCTTACGGAGTCGGACGCGGCTGATGCGGTGGTCCGCGCCTTTGCGGAGCACCAGGGTGGCGCGGGGGCGGGTGGGGAGGATGTTGTTGACCAGGTTGGGCTCGTTGGTCTGCTTCCACAGGCGGACGGCCTCTGCCTGGGCTTCGGCGTCGGTGAGGGCGGCGTAGTGGTGGAAGTGGGAGGCGGGATCGGCGAAGGCCGTGCTGCGCAGGGCCAGGAAACGGTCCACGTACCAGCGTTCGATGTCGTCGGAGTGGGCGTCCACATAGATCGAGAAGTCGAACAGGTCCGACACCGCCAGCCGGGCGCCGGGCTGGAGGACGTTGAGGCCCTCGACAATCAGGATGTCCGGCCTGCGGACCACCTGTTCCTCGTCCGGGAGGATGTCGTAGGCCAGGTGGGAGTAGACGGGGGCGCGCACTTCCTCCGCGCCGGACTTCACCTCCGACACGAACCGCAGCAGGGCGCGGCGGTCGTAGCTTTCCGGGAAACCCTTGCGGCTCATCAGCCCCCGCCGCAGCAACTCCGCCTTGGGGAACAGGAAGCCGTCCGTGGTGACCAGGTCGACGTGCGGGTGGTCGGGCCAGCGGGCCAGCAGGGTGCGCAGCAGCCGGGCGGTGGTGGACTTGCCCACCGCGACGCTGCCCGCGATGCCGATGACGAACGGGACCTTGCGGCCCGCCCGGGGGTCCTCGCCGAGGAACTCGGTGGTCGACTCGTACAGGCGCTGCCGGGCCGCCACCTGGAGGGAGATCAACCGGGAGAGGGGCAGGTAGACGTCGACCACCTCTTCCAGGTCGACCGGGTCGCGCAGGCCGCGCAGCCGCACCAGCTCGTCCAAGGTCAGCGGCAGGGGCGTCGACTTGCGCAGTTCACGCCACTGCTCGCGGCGGAGCTCGACATACGGGCTCAGCTCGCGCACCCGCGCCATGTCCGACTCCTCGCCGAGTTGTGATGGGCGTACCTAGCGTCAACGTAGGTGCTCAGCACGGGTTTGCGCTGTGACCGATTACACCGATCGGGGGACCTACGGTGTGGCGCACGTGACGTTTCGGTGAACGCCCGATTTATGAAACACCCGATGACCTGCGGCGAGGTGATCAGAACTCAGCTTTCGAGGAAAATCTCGTCCCAGGCCACCGAGACCTGCCGCGCGCACACCTCGGGTGGCACCCGGCCGACACCGGTGCCCAACCCGGGCATGGCGATGGTGTGCACGGCGGCGCGGACCGGGGTGCCGTCGTCAAGGGTGCCGTCGCGCCAGAGGCGGAAGACGGCCTTCGCCGCCAGATAGGGATGGACGGTGTCGTGCGCCAGGATCTGCGACGGCTCGCGCATCGTCGGCGCGGTGATCAGCCACGCGGGGGCCACCGCGTCGGTCGGCACGATCAGCGCCTCGCCGACCGGCAACTCGCCGCCGTGGTAGGCCAGCACCGCGCTGCGCACGCGCTGCTCCGCGCCCGGGAAGGCCCGCGCGTACACCGCGTCGATGCCGCCGCGCATCCAGCCGAACGAGTTCGCCGGGGACACCACGGCGTGCGCGGGCACATCCAGCACCGACCCGCGGTGCACCCGGACGTCCTGCCTGCCCTCGGCCGCGGTCTCCCACGCCGCGGCGAGCGACTCGCTCACCGCGCACAGGACCAGGTCTGGGGTGCCGGATATCCGGCGGGGCACCGCCGCCGTCCCGGTCTCCGAATCCGCGGTCACACTCCCAGCATGGCATCTGGGAAGCACCGGCGGTAACCGTTGTTTGGCAATCAACGGAACAACGTTGGGCAGCGTAGACGGTCTGTGACAGGTGTTCCCCGATCGTGCGTAGGGTGAGCGCGTGCCGAGAATCGCCTATTTCGGGCCCCGAGGAACCTTCACCGAGCAGGCCGCCGCGGCGTTCGACGCGCACGCGGAGTTGGTGCCGCTGCCGACGATCCCGCTTGCCGTCGCCGCGGTACGCGCGGGTGAGGCGGACCTGGCGTGCGTGCCGGTGGAGAACTCGGTCGAGGGCGCTGTGTCGGCCACGATGGACACTCTCGCCGGGGACGCGCCCGTCGTCGCGGTCGCCGAGCGCGTGCTGCCGGTCCGGTTCTCCGTGCTGGTCCGTCCCGGTGCGACGTTCGCGGACGTGCAGACCGTGGCCAGCCACCCGCACGCGCTCGCACAGGTCCAACAGTGGCTCGGTAAGCACATGGCGAACGTGACCCAGCTGGCGTCGACCTCCACGGCCGCCGCCGCCGTCGGCGTGCTGGCGGGGGAGTTCGACGCCGCCGTCACGGCCCCGGTCGCGGCAGCCCACTACCCGCTGGCGGAACTGGCGACCGAGGTCGCCGACGAGTCGGACGCGGTGACCCGGTTCCTGGTGCTCTCCCGACCCGGCGCGCTCCCCGAGCCCACCGGGGCCGACCGCACGTCGGTGTTCGTCGTCGTGTCGCACCGGCCGGGCGAGCTGGCCGCGATGCTCACCGAGTTGGCGATGCGCGGGATCAACGTGTCCAGGATCGAGTCGCGCCCACTGCGCAACCGGTTCGGCGAGTACCGCTTCTACCTGGACTTCGACGGCCACATCGCCGAGCAGCGGGTAGGCGACGCTCTCGCCGCCTTGCACCGCCGGAGCCAACGCGTGCGCTTCCTCGGCTCTTATCCCAAAGCGGACGGTGTGGCGTCGACAGTGACCGATGGGACCGGCGACACCGACTACCGGGAGTCAGCGGCCTGGCTGGCGGCGCTGCGCCGCGGGGAGGACGCGTGAGCCTGCGGGTGATGCTGATCCGGCACGGTGAGACGCCCGCGAACGTGCGGCACGTGCTGGACTCCCGCCCGCCCGGCCCGTCGCTGACCGGGATGGGCCGCAGGCAGGCCGCCGCCCTCGCAGAACGGCTCGCGGACGAACCCGTGGCCGCCGTCTACGCCAGCGTCGCCACCCGCGCGCGGGAGACCGCCGAGCCGCTGGCGAAGACCCACGGGCTGCCGCTGGTTGTCGTCGACGGCGTGCACGAACTCCAGGTCGGCGACCTGGAGGGCCGCTCGGACGACGCGGCGATGACGCTGTTCGGCCAGGTCTTCACCCGGTGGGCCGAAGGCGACCTGGCCGCGGCGATGCCCGGCGGCGAGAGCGGCGAAGAGATCCGCGCACGCTACTTCCCCGCCCTCCGGGAGATCCAGGACCGGCATCCGGACGGCCTGGTCCTGCTGGTGAGCCACGGCGGGGTCATCCGGCTCGTCGCCGACTGGCTGTGCGACAACATCGGCGCCCAGCTCGCCAACGCGCGGCCGCTGCCCAACACCGGGCACGTGCTGATGGAGTGGCGCGGCTCGGGGTCGCGGGTGGGGTGGCAGG
This sequence comes from Actinokineospora iranica, assembly GCF_900101685.1. Classification (GTDB taxonomy): domain Bacteria; phylum Actinomycetota; class Actinomycetes; order Mycobacteriales; family Pseudonocardiaceae; genus Actinokineospora; species Actinokineospora iranica. Next base: position 171,486 of record NZ_FMZZ01000004.1, on the reverse strand, counting down.
CGGGGTGGCACTGCCTGGAGTGGACCGGGGTCGACCTCTAGGTTCCTCACCCTCAGTGGTGTGAGTTGGGCCGATCGGGTGCCGCCCTCGGCGAAAATGGGCCGACTTTGTCGGTGGCCCGGTTTACCCTCCGGGCACTGACTCATTCGGACTATCCAGGGAGGGCACATGCCCCCGCCCGCGTCCTCGATCGCTGTGCGCGCGGAAGCGTTGGTCAAGACCTTCGGGTCGACCCGCGCCCTCGACGGTGTCGATCTAGAGATCCCCGCAGGCACCGTCCTCGGTCTGCTCGGCCCCAACGGGGCCGGGAAGACAACCACCGTACGAATCCTCACTACCTTGCTGCGCCCGGACTCCGGGCGGGCTTTCGTCGCGGGCCACGACGTGGTGGCCGACCCGGACGCCGTCCGGCGCTCGATCGGCCTGTCCGGCCAGTACGCGGCCGTGGACGAGCACCTCACCGGTTACGAAAACCTCTACATGGTCGGCAGGCTCTATGGGAAGAACCGCACCGACGCGGCGGCCCGCGCCCGCGAGCTGCTGGCCCGGTTCCGGCTTCAGGACTCCGCGGACCGGCCAGCCAAGACCTACTCCGGCGGTATGCGCCGCAGGCTCGACCTCGCGGGCGCGCTGGTCGCCGAGCCCGCGGTCGTCGTGCTGGACGAGCCGACCACCGGGCTTGACCCGCGCGGGCGGCTCGACACCTGGGAGGTCATCGGCGAACTGGTAGCCGACGGCGCCACGGTGCTGCTCACCACGCAGTACCTGGAGGAGGCGGACCAGCTCGCCGACAAGATTTTCGTGATCGACCACGGCAAGGTCATCGCCGACGGCACAGCCGACCAGCTCAAGGCCCAGGTCGGCGGCGAACGGCTGGAGATCGTCGTGGGCGAGCCGGGCGAGCTTGCCGCGGTCGCCCAGGTGCTGTCCGAGGTCGGCTCGGACGAGCCGGTCACCGAGGACCACCAGCGGCGCGTGCACGTCAAGGTCGACACCGGCCCGAAGGCCCTGGTCGAAGCGCTGCGCAGGCTCGACCAGCAGAGCGTCACCGTCCTCGATGTCGCCCTGCACCGCCCGACCCTCGACGACGTGTTCCTCTCCCTGACCGGCCACTCGGCCGAGGACGAGCCCACCGCCGAGCCCGAGGGCAAGAGCAAGGGCAGGAAGGCGAAGTCCCGATGACCACGATCTCCGCGAGCACCCGCGACAGCGGTGTCGTCACGTGGCGCAACCTGATGAACGTGCGCCGCCAGCCCGACCTGCTGCTCGGCGCGACCCTGCAGCCGATCATGTTCGTGCTGCTGTTCGCGTTCGTCTTCGGCAACAGCATCGGCAACGACCCCGATGCGTACCGCGAGTTCCTGATGGGCGGCATCTTCGCCCAGACGGTCGCGTTCAACTCCGCCTACACCACCATCGGCATGGCCGCCGACCTGGAGAAGGGCGTCATCGACCGGTTCCGCTCGCTGCCCATGTCCCGGGCGGCGGTGCTGGTCGGCCGCACCACATCCGACCTCGTGGTCAGCGCGCTCGGCCTGCTGGTGATGTCGGTCTGCGGCCTGCTGGTCGGCTGGCGCATCCGAGGCAGCGTCGTGGACGCGGTCATCGGCTACGCCATGCTGCTGCTGTTCTCGTTCGCCATGTCCTGGATCGGCGCCTGGATCGGGATGCTCTCCGGCAACGTCCAGGTCGCCCAGAGCGCGGGCTTCATCTGGATGTTCCCGGTCACCTTCATCTCGTCCGCATTCGTGTCGGCGTCGAGTATGCCCGGCCCACTGAAGGTCTTCGCCGAGTGGAACCCGGTCACCGCCGTCGCCGACGCGGCCCGCGAGCTATTCGGCAACGAACGCCCCGGCGTCCTGGCCGCCCGCCCCGAGTCCTGGCCTGCCCAGCACGCGGTCCTGTTCGCGATCGTGTCCTGCGTGGCGATCCTGGTGATCTTCACCCCCATCGCGGTGGCGAAGTACCGCAAGGTCGCAAGCAAGTAGCTCGACAAACAACTGAACAAAACAACTGAATCAAGGTGAGGCGGTGCTCCCCGAGCGCCGCCTCACCTTGAGGAACCCACCCCACTCACCTGCCAACCGAGCCCGACCTCTCAGGTGCTTGACGGGGTAAAGCGGCCAGCCCTCTCACCTGCCAAGGAAGCCAGACCCTGCCGGGGGCTCGACCGCAGCGGGACAGCGAACCCGCCCTCCTGCCAGCCGGACTCAACGCTGCCAGGTGCTCGATGGGGTGGAGTGGTTTCTTCGGGGGAGAAGGAAGATCGCTAAGCTGGCCGCGCGTGTGATGCCGCAGGCTTCCCACCCTCTTTCACACGGGCGATCTTCCTTCGTAGGGGCCCCGAAGAAACCACTCCACCCCATCGAGCAACCCCACGAAAGCAAGCCCCCTCAGAACCACCGCTCCAGCACCCGAGCCACCCCGTCCTCGGAGTTCTTGGCCGTCACCTCGTCCGCGGCGGCTTTCACAGCGGGATGAGCGTTGGCCATAGCCACCCCATGCCCCGCCCACCGCAGCATCTCGATGTCATTGGGCATGTCCCCGAACGCGATCACCGCGGTCTGCGGAACCCCCAGCAAACCAGCCACTTCAGCCAGCCCCGTCGCCTTGGTGACGCCGGGCGCCGACACCTCGATCAGCCCGCGGTCAGTCGAGTAAGTCACGTCAACGGCGTCGCCCAGCAGTTCGGTGGCGGCCAGCGCGATCTCATGGCTGGTCATGCCCTGGTGCCGGATCAGCAGTTTGCTGGCCGGGTGCCCGAGCACTTCCGCACGAGGCCGCACGTTGTTCTCCGCGTCCCCCCACGGATTGCTGTACCCCGGCTCGGACGCGAACGCGGTGACGCCGAGGTCCGCGCCGACTTCCGCGCGTTCGGTGGCAACCCGGATGCCCGGTAGGACCGTCTCCAGGGTGTGGGTGACGTCGTGCAAGAGGATCGGGTCGAGCGAGTGCGCGGAGAGGACTTCGTCGGAGGTGATGTCGTAGACGATGGCGCCGTTGGCGCAGACCGCGTAGCCCTCCAGGCCCGCGAGGGCCGCGACCGGGGGAATCCAGCGCGGGGGCCTGCCGCTGACCAGCACGAACGGCGCTCCGGCCGCGCGGACCCTGGTGATGGTGTCCAGGGTGCGAGGGGAGACGCGGTCCATCGGGTCGAGCAGGGTGCCGTCGACGTCGGAGGCAACGAGGCGGGGGTTGTCCACCGTCTTATCCTCCCCGACGTGGGCGGCTGTCCAGGGTGGGCTTGGTTACCTCGGCCTGAATCGTGGGCTCTGAGCGATAGGTTCGCCTGGTGCGCGTTGGCATTGTGATCCTTCCCGAACATCGATGGTGGGCCGCGGAGCCCTGCTGGCGGGGGGCCGAGGAATACGGCTTCGACCACGCCTGGACCTACGACCACCTGGGGTGGAGAACCCTGGTCGACGGCCCGTGGTTCGACTCGATCACCACGTTGACCGCCGCCGCCATGGTCACCTCGCGGATCAGACTCGGGACGCTCGTCGCGACACCGCACTTCCGGCACCCGGTCCCCTTCGCCCGGCAGATCCTGGCCATCGACGACATTTCCGACGGGCGGTTCCTGCTCGGCCTGGGGTCCGGGGCGAGCGGCGCGGGCGGGTACGACCGCGTGGTCATGGGGAACGAGGAGATCACCCCCGACCAGGTGGCCGACCGGTTCGACGAGTTCGTGCGGCTGACCGACTCGCTGTTGATCCAGCCCAAGACGACGCACTCCGGCGAGTTCTACCGCACCACCGAGGCGCGCAGCGCGCCCGGCTGCGTGCAGCGGCCCCGGGTGCCGTTCGTCGTCGCGGCCAACGGGCCCAGGGCGATGCTGGTGGCCGCGCGGCACGGGCAGGGGTGGGTCACCACCGGCTCGCGGGAGGCCACGACGGTGGACGAGTGGTGGCGCGACGTGGAGCGGCGGGCGCGGCGGTTCGACGGCATCCTGGCCGCGCAGCGGCGCGACCCGGCGAAGGTGGCCCGCTACGTCAGCGTGGACGCCTCCCCGCTGTACTCCCTGGAGAGCGTCGGCGCGTTCCAGGAGCACGTGGGCCGCGCCCGCGACGCCGGGTTCACCGACGTGATCACCCACTGGCCGCGCGCCGACGGACCGTACGCGGGCCGCGAGACCGTGCTCGAAGAAGTCGCCGCCGATGTGCTCCCGCTGCTCGGCGGCTGGGCCACCCGCCAATCCGCGGCACAAGGGAATGGCCCGGAGGGCAACGGACCGGGGCCCTTGGGCGTCCGAGAAGGCAGGGGAGGAAACCCGGAGGGGTGAGTGGGGGACACCTGGCCCCGGCGCAGGGGGGAATGGTGCCGGGGCCGTCCCGCGCCCGGGGGCGACCCCGGGGGCTGACGCGGGTAGCCTCCAGCACCGTGAGCGCGGCGGCAGACACCCATGACAACTACGACGGCTACGACCTGATCGTCGTCGGGTCCGGATTCTTCGGCCTGACGATCGCGGAGCGGACCGCGACCCAGCTGGACAAGCGTGTGCTTGTGCTGGACCGGCGTTCGCACATCGGCGGCAACGCCTACTCGGAGCCGGAACCCGAGACCGGCATCGAGGTGCACCGCTACGGCGCGCACCTGTTCCACACCTCCAACAAGCGGGTGTGGGACTACGTGAACCAGTTCACCGAGTTCACCGACTACCAGCACCGCGTGTTCGCGCGTTACCAGGGACAGGTCTACTCCTTCCCGATGAACCTGGCGCTGATTAACCAGTTCTTCGGTAAGTCCTTCACCCCGGACGAGGCGCGGGCGCTGATCGCGCAGCAGTCCGCGGAGATCGAGACCGAGAAGGCGCAGAACCTCGAAGAGAAGGCGATCTCGCTGATCGGCCGCCCGCTCTACGAGGCGTTCGTCCGCGGGTACACCGCCAAGCAGTGGCAGACCGACCCGAAGGAACTGGCGCCGTCGATCATCACCCGACTGCCGGTCCGCTACACCTTCAACAACCGGTACTTCAACGACACCTACGAGGGCCTGCCCGTCGACGGGTACACCGCGTGGCTGGAGAAGATGGCCGCGCACCCCAACATCGAGGTCCGCCTCGACACCGACTACTTCGACGTGCGCGACAAGATCCCCGCGGGCACGCCGACGGTCTACACCGGCCCGCTGGACCGGTACTTCGACTACTCGGCGGGCACGCTGGGCTGGCGCACCCTGGACTTCGAGACCGAGGTCCTGCCGACCGGCGACTTCCAGGGCACCTCCGTCATGAACTACAACGACGAGGACGTCCCGTTCACCCGGATTCACGAGTTCCGGCACTTCCACCCGGAGCGCAAGCACTACCCGACGGACAAGACGGTCATCGTCCGCGAGTTCTCCCGGTTCGCCGAGGGGCAGGACGAGCCGTACTACCCGATCAACACCCCCGAGGACCGGGCGAAGGTCGCGGCTTACCGCGAGCTTGCCAAGGCTGAGGCGGCGACGAAGAACGTCGTGTTCGGCGGGCGGCTGGGCACTTACCAGTACCTCGACATGCACATGGCGATCGGTTCGGCGCTGTCGGTGTTCGACAACAAGATCGCTCCGCATCTCACTGAAGGGGCCCCGTTGGAGGGCTCCATCGACGTATAGAAACATCGTGGGCGCTCCCCCGATTCAGGTCGGGGGAGCCACCCGCGATCAGGAGGTAATTGTGGACCGCAGCGCGTCCGCCGTGGGGCGGGAGACCGCCGCACTGAGCCGGGTGCAGGGCGCCATCGGCACACCGGCGGTGGTGAAGGCAGCCCACGGGTTGTCCCTGTTCGGCGAGCACAGCGCGGGCTGGTTCGCCCTCGGCCTGGTCGGCGCCGCCGTCGACCGCAAGCGGCGCAAGGACTGGCTGGTCGCCGCGGGCGGCGTGGTCGCGGCGCACGCCGCGTCGATCGCGGTGAAGCGGGTCGTGCGCAGGCCCCGACCGGACGACCCGTCGGTGAAGATCCTGGTCGGCACGCCGAGCAAGCTCAGCTTCCCGTCTTCGCACGCGACGTCCACGACGGCGGCCGCGGTGCTGTACTCGGGGCTCACCGGGCGCAGCCTGGTGCCGGTGCTGGTGCCGCCGATGCTGGTCTCCCGGCTCGTCCTGGGCGTGCACTACCCGACCGACGTCCTGGCGGGCTCCGCGCTGGGCGCGGTGCTCGGCGGGGTGCTGCGCAGGCGGTTGCGAAGGGGACGGCGATGACCGAGCTTGCGAGCGAGTCTTTGACGCAGTGCGTGGGCGCGCGAGACCACCGAACTTGTGAGGTGGTCGCATGAGCGAGCTTGCGAGCGAATCATTGACGCAGTGCGTAGGCACGCGAGACCACCGAACTTGTGAGGTGGTCTGGTGAGCGGGACCGTCACCGAGCCCGCCGCCGTGTCGGGGCGCACCAGTGTGGTCGGCGGCCTGATCCGCACGGCCCGGCCGCGCCAGTGGGTGAAGAACGTCCTGGTGCTGGCGGCCCCGTTCGCCGCGAACCGGATCTTCGAGCGGGACGTGCTGGTCGACGCGGCGATCGCGTTCGCCGCGTTCTGCCTGGTGTCCTCGTCGGTGTACCTGGTCAACGACGCGATCGACGTCGCGGCCGACCGCGAGCACCCGACCAAGCGCAACCGCCCGATCGCGGCCGGGATCGTGCCGGTCCAGCTCGCCTACGGGCTGGCGGTGGTGCTGTTCCTGTCGTCGCTCGCGGTGGGCTTGCTGTCGGGCTGGCCGCTGGTCATCGTGCTCACCGTCTACGCGGCCGTGCAGCTTGGCTACTGCCTCGGGCTCAAGCACCAGCCGGTGATCGACCTGTGCATCGTCGCGTCCGGATTCCTGCTGCGCTCGATCGCCGGTGGTGTCGCCGCCGGGATTCCGCTGTCGCAGTGGTTCCTGCTGGTCACCGCGTTCGGCTCGCTGTTCATGGTGTCCGGCAAGCGCTACGCCGAGATCATCCTGTTCGAGCAGACCGGCGCGAAGATCCGCTCGTCGCTGTCGAAGTACTCGTCGAGCTACCTGCGGTTCGTGTGGGCGACCTCGGCCGCCATCATGATCACCACCTACTCGCTGTGGGCGTTCGAGATCCGCGAGGTGAACAACTCGGTGTGGGCGGTCATCTCGATCGTCCCGTTCGTCATCGCCGTCCTGCGCTACGCGGTCGACGTCGACGGCGGCCACGCGGGTGAGCCGGAGGACATCGCCCTCAGGGACCGGGTGCTACAGGTCCTCGGCGCGTCCTGGATCGGGTGCCTGGCGCTGTCGGTTTACCTGTAGGTCTTCAGGACCTAGATCAGCTGGTGGTAGCGGTACGGCTGGTAGTGCGCGGCTGTGTCCGTCCACCGGTAGTCGCGGCGGACGGTGTGCGGCGGGTTCTGCTCGTACACCCAGTGTTTGTCGCGCGCCTGGTCCACCCAGCCGCCGAAGACCCGCACGTGCCCCGCCTCGGCGGGCCAGTTCGGGTTCTTCCACAGCAGGATGTCGCCGGGGCGCAGGTCGTCCTTGTCGATGCGGTGGCTGACCGTGTCGAGGTCGTTGGTGGTGTGGTTGCGGTCGGCTTTCCAGGCCATCGACACGAAGCCGGAGCAGTCCTGGCGGTAGCCCTCGAAGGTGGCGCCGCTGTCGTAGGGGACGGCGAGGTCGACCCAGTGTTTGGCACGGGCAAGGACCTCTTCGCCGGTTATCGGCGCGGCGGTAGTCGTCAGCGCGGGCAGCTTCCCCCGGTCTACCGGTGTGCTGTGGCGCGCTTCGTGGAGGCGGTCGTTATCGGTCGACAAGGCGGCGCCGGTCAGTGCTGTCGTGGCGACGAGAGTCGCCAGGATCGCGCGGACCAGGCGGTTTCCGCGTCCGTGGGTGCTTTTCATGGCACCTCGGATGCCCGGTACGCGCGGAGTTAGCCGCCACTATCGGTGGGTTGATCGCACGTGCTCGTACCAGGAGGCCGGGGTGTGGGCGGCGAGTTCGGCCGCCTCGCGCCCTGCGGACGCGGCGAACAGCGCGGTCGCCCGCCGCCAGTGCGCGTCGGCCAGCGCCGGGTCGGCCGCTGCGAGATCGCGCAGGGTCCTGGCCTGCCACAGCGGCAGCCCCAGGTCCTCCCAGCCGCGCAGCGCGGCGCCAAGCACGTCCGCGGCCAGGGCCCGGTCGCCGAGCGCGAGGTGCGCCTCGCCGAGGGTCCTGGTCATCAGGGCCACCCCGAACCGGTCGCACTGGCTGACACAGGTCGCCAGGCAGCCGGTGAGCGTGTCGATGATGTCTTGGCCAGCGATGCCCTTGCCAGTGGTGTCTTGACCGTGACCGCTGGCGCCCAGCCGCAGCAGCGCCTTGGCCCACGACTGCCGCGCGTAGGTCTCACCCAACTCGTCGCCCGCGGCGGACAGCACCGCCGCCGCCCGCTCGCTCAGCTCCGCGGCCTGCCCGTGCTCGCCGCGCGCGCGGTGGCACAGGCTCAGCCCGCGCAGCGCCAGCGCCTCGCCGCGCAGGTCGGCAAGCCCCCGGTACAGCTCGACGCAGCGCTCGAACCCGGTCACGGCGTCGGCCATCGCGCCGTGGTCGCGGCTGATCGCGGCCAGGCCGTAGCGGGCCGCCGCGACCACGCTGCCGTCGCCGATGCGCGCGCCGACGTCCGCGGCGGCGGCCAGGTCGCGCCGCGCGCCGGCGATCTCGGCCAGGTCGCGGCGGACCGTGCCGAGCCCGACCAGGGCCACCGCCCGGGTCGCGTCGTCGCCGGTCGCTGCCGTGTGCGCCACGGCAGCGGTGAAGTGCTCCAGCGCCGCGGCGTACTCGTCCTTCTCGTAGTGCAACTGGCCAAGCCCGGCGAGGACGACGGCCTCGGCCTGCCGGTCGCCGGTCGAACGGGCCGCGGTCAGCGCGACCTCGTGCGTGCGCTGCCAGCCGTCGAACTCGTTGCGCGCGGCGAACGGGGACGACAGCAGAGTCGTGATCAGCAGCGTCGTCATGCCGTCGATGCCCAGGTCGTGCGCCCGCTCCACGGCCCGCACCACCGTGGCGGTCTCCGACTTGAGCCACTCGGTCGGGTTGTCCTCGACCTCGGCGACCAGCCGGGGGTCCACCTCCACGTTGGCCGCCAGATTCGGCCGCAGCCGCAGCGTCACCCTGGGCAGCTTGCGTGAGCCTGCCTCGACCAGCGCCATCCAGGTGGCCAGCGTGCGCGACACCGCGGCGGCCACCATGTCCGCAGGCTCGTCCACCTCGGCGTGCTCCGCCCCGAACAGCTGCACGAGGTCGTGCAGGCGGTAGCGGACCCGGCCGATGCGGTCGAGGCCCGCCACCTCAAGCAGCCGCAGGTCGACCAGCCGCGCCACGGCGTCCTGCGCATCTTCCAGCGGGATGTCGAGCAGCGGGGCGGCCAGCCACCAGCCGAAGTCGGGCAGGTCGAGCACGCTGAGCAGGTGGAACGCGCGCCGCTGCAGGTCGTCCAGCTCGCGGTAGTTGAGCAGCAGGCTGGAGCGGACCGCCAGGTCGCCGACGGCGAGTTCGTCGAGCCTGCGGCGCTCGTCGGACAGCCGCGCGGCCAGCGCGGGCAGCGGCCAGTCCGGCTCGGCCAGCAGCTTCGCCCCGGCCGCCCGGATGGCCAGTGGAATGCCCCCGCACAGGGTCGCGATCCGCGCGGCCGCATCGGGCGCTGCGGCCACCCGGTCCGCGCCAATGATCTTGCCGAGCATCTCCACGGCGGTTTCGGTGCTGAAGAAGTCCAGCTCGACGGGGGTGGCTCCGTCGATGCCGGTGAGCCGCGACCGGCTGGTGATGATCACCAGGCAGTGCGGGTCGTCGGGTAACAGCGGGCGCACCTGCGTTTCGTTGCGCGCGTTGTCCAGCACGATGACCAGCCTGCGGCCCGCCACCGTCCGCCGGAACAGCGCCGCCCGATCCGCCACGGTCGCGGGCAGGTCGCTGCCCGCGACGCCCAGGGCGCCGAGGAACCGGCCCAGCACATCGAACGCGCCCAGGTCGCGGTCGCGGCCGCGCAGGTCGGCGAACAGCGCCCCGTCCGGGCAGCGCGCGCGCAGCCGGTGCGCGGCGTGCACGGCCAGCGCCGACTTCCCCGACCCGCCGAAACCGGACACCACCACGGTCGGCGGGCTCGTGCGCGCGCCGCTGGACTCAGCGGACTCAGCGGACTCAGCGGACCCAGCGGACTTATCGGGTTTGGGGGCCTCGGCCAGGCGCAGCACGGTGGCCAGGGGCTCGGCGCGGCCGGTGAAGTCGCAAATGTCCGGCGGCAGGTTTCCCGGCACGACCCTCGGCGGGCCGGGTAACCCGGATAAGTTCATGGGCGTGGTCGTCTCCACCCGCTGCCGCGGCACCCGCCGCTCCAGCGCGCCGGACCGGATCGCCTCGTGCAGGTCGCGCAGCGGCTCGCCCGGCTCGGCGAGTTCGCGGTACACGGCCAGCGCGTCGGCCTGCCTGCCGGTCTCGACCAGCGCCCGCATGAGCAGACCGCGGGCCTCTTCGCGCAGCGGGTTCGCCACGACCAACGCGCGCAGCGACGCGCACAGCTCCCCCGCGCGGCCCTGCGCGAGCAGGCACCGGGCCAGCCCCTCCTCCGCGCTCAGCCGTTCCTCGGCGAGCACCCGCGCGCGGGCGCGGGCGAAACCGGCGTCGATCCCGCAGAACGCTGGCCCGCGCCACAGGCCAAGGGCCTGGCCGTACCGCTCGGCCGCGGCGCCGTGGTCGGCGGCGCGTTCGGCTTGCCTGCCCGCGGCGAGAGTCCGCTCGAACGTCTCCAAGTCGCTGTCGGCGGCGTCGACAGCGAGCAGGTAGCCCTGCGAGCGCGCCGCCAGTGCCTCCGCCCAACCCGCCGCGGCGAGACCCCGCCGCAGCAGCGAGATGTAGTCCCGCACCAACGCGGCCGCCGACCGCGGCGGCGAATCGTCCCAGAGCAGGCCGATCAGCCGGTCGGTCGGGACGACCTGCCGAGCCTGTAGCAGCAGCGCCGAGAGCAGAGCCTTCGACTCGGGTCCGCCGAGATGGGCCTCGGCGTCCCGGATCCGGACTCGCACCGGCCCCAGCACCAGGATGCGCACGTGCTTACCCCCAGGTAGGTGTGCTCAACCACGCGTATTGAGCCCCCGACGCATTGTGTAACACCGGAGGGGCTTACCGGAAGTGGGCCTGCGCTGTTCTCAGCTTCGACGCCCTGGCGATCGGTCTGGGACCGGTCGCCAGGGGTCTGCCTGACGGGCGCCGGAAACGGCGCCCGCGATTCACAGGTCGAACTCGCCGTTCTTGGCGCCGTGCAGGAACCCCGCCCACTCGTCGAGGTCGAAGACGAACGCGCCGACCTCCGGCTGCTTGCTGTCGCGCAGGCCGATGATCCCCTGGCTCTTGAGGGCCATGTTGACCGTGACGCAGCCGGTGCCGTTGGCGTCGCTGGCGGTGGCCTTGAGCCAGCTCTGTTCGGGGAACCGGGCGGCGGAGGTGATCGGGTCGTACTTCTGCATGTGTCGCTACAGCCCTTTCGCTTTCTTGACGGTGTCGGTCAGTACGCGACGGATGAGCTTACGCGTGTCGACTTCGGACAGTGCGGCGCCGCGAATCTGTTCCCATCGGGTCTGGAACAGGCGCAGGGCCTCGTCGTCATCGATCGTGGCGGCGCCGACCTCGTACTGCACGCTGACGAAGTCTCGCATGAGGACACTGTCGAATTTAAGGAAAGTCCACCCGTAGGTGGCCGCTGGAAAAGCCGCGCCGAAGGGTTTGACGAGAATGGTGATGTGCGGCAGATCGGACAGCGCGAGCAGGTGTCGCAGTTGCGCGGCCATCATGATCGGGTCGCCCATGTCGGTGTGCAGACAGGCTTGATCAAGAATGAACGTGCAGTCCGGTGGGGAGTCCTGCATGAGGATCGCGCGCTGCCGGGCGAGTCGGGTTCGGATCTTCGGCTCGACACTGACCGCGCCGCCTAACTCGAACTGCCTGCGCATGTACTCTTCGCTCTGGAGCAGGCCGTCGTGGGCTTGCAGGTGCACCGCGTTGATGACGCGCGCGTCGCGTTCGACCTCTTCGTGCTTTTGCCACCACGCCGCGTTCGGCGAGGTTTCCACAAAGGTCCCGCTTTCGCTGTACGGCGACCGCGCGAACCGGCGCAATTCCTCGGCCTGGGCGTCATCGATGCCGTACAGCGCGATGAGCCGGTTCAAATCGTCCATCTTTATCCGGACGATGTGCGCGTTTTCCAGCTTGGCCAGTTTGGGCTGGCTCATTCCGGCCTGTTCTGCGGCGTCCACTTGCGACATTCCCCTCGGTCCGACCGCGTTGCGCGCGTCGCGCAGCGCGAGGCCGAGGCGGACACGGCGGTGTGAGGGAGGGCCGGCGGGCACAGAGAGTCACTCCTTGGTTACGGACGTTTCCACCCTTCGAGGGATCGCCCGGGGCGAATGATTCGGAATATTATGGTCTCATTCCGCTGGCGCCCGCCCCCAGGCGCGTAGCGGCAACCGTAGGCGACTGTCACCACCACCGCGCGGTCGAACCCAACGGCGGCAGGCGCCCCGGCCATCGGCGCCCGACCCGCCTGTCCGATTTGGAGTGATCGATGAGCGTTCTCTGCCCGTCCGAGCCGTCGCGACTGCGGGCAGGTGAGCGTCCGGTTGGCACCGCGAGACCCGCCGCCCCAGCCCACCCCGTCGCCCATCCGGCGTCGAGCGCGACCAAGGCCCTCACCGGAGTCAGCCACGTCGTCGCGGGCCTCACCCTGCCCGCCCCGGAAACCGACCCGACCCACACCTACCCGCCCCGCCTGGTGGGCCGCATGGCCGACCGAGAGCCGCCCAGCACCCTCCCCGACGTCGGCACCCGCGTCGAGCTACCCGACGGCCGGGTGGGCGTCGTCCGCCACTACGAGTGCTACAGCGAGCACCAGGCCACCTTCCCGGTGCAGGTGGGCCAAACCACCACCACCTGGGTCCTGAGCGCCCTCAAAGTCGTCGACACCCCCGAGGCGGACGTTCCCACCCCCCGCCCCAGCGACGCCTGAGGCCTGCGGCCGCGCCCGAGCCACCGCGAAACCAGGGCATGTGCACGTCGGAAGCCGCGCCTGCCACTCAACGGTCGGAAGTCCCGCACGCACTGTGGCGGCGAATCCCTCGACCGCGCCGCTGACACCTGGTTCGTGCCGCTAGCGCGTCCCACCCGCGCGACAGACACCGCCCTCGCCAGGACAACAAAGCGCCCCATCACACGCGGGCGGCATAACACGCGGGCGGCATACCCCACCCTCCCCGGGGGGCCGCCCCGCTCCAGTCTATCGGCTCTGGGGCCCGAGGGAAGGGGAGCGCGAAACCTGTGGACAGGTGTGGGGCATGTGGATAACCCACACCGCCGGGAAGGCCTTTCCCGGGACAATCCCCGGGCATCGCGGTCCGAGCCGCGGGTGGTCAGATGGGCAGTTTGCGGAAGATCGGGCGCGGGATGTGGCGCAGGACCGACATGACGAGCCGCCACTGGGCCGGGGCCCACACCAGGTCCTTGCGCTTGCGGACCGCGTCCACGACGACCTCGGCCACCTTGTCGGCGGTGGTGGCCATGGGGGCCGCTGTCATGCCCTCGGTCATCTTGGTGCGCACGAAACCGGGGCGGACCACCGTCACGTGGATGCCCTCGGGGCGCAGGGCCTCGCCGAGGCCGAGGTAGAAGCCGTCGAAGCCCGCCTTGGTGGCGCCGTAGACGAAGTTGGACCGGCGCACGCGCTCGCCCGCGACCGAGGACAGGGCGACCAGGGCGCCGTGGCCCTGCTTGCGCAGCCGCTCGGCGAGGGCGATGCCGAGGGAGACCGGGGCGGTGAAGTTCACCTGGGCGAGTTCGACGCCCGCGGTGTGGTCCTGCCAGAGCTGTTCGGCGTCGCCCAGCAGGCCGAAGGCGACGACGGTGACGTCGATGTCGCCCTCGCTGAACGCGTCCTCGACCAGCTTGGGGTGCGAGTCGATGTCGCGGGCGTCGAAGGGCAGGGTGCGGACCGTCGCGCCGAGGTGGCGGAGTTTCGCCGCGGCGGCGTCGAGGCGGGCGGAGGGGCGCGCGGCCAGGGTGACGGTCAGCGGGCGCTGGCGGGCGTAGTTCTCGGCGATGGCGAGCCCGATCTCGGACGTGCCGCCGAGCAGGAGCAGGGACTGCGGGGTGCCGACTGCGTTGATCAAAGTCCGAGCCTTCGCGATTGGTCCGAGGTGAACAGTCCGTCCGGGTCGACCGAGTCGCGCACCTTGCGCCACTCGTCCAGCCGCGGGTACATCCGGTGGAAAGTCTGCGGGGCGGTGCGGGATTCCTTCGCCAGGTACAGCCTGCCGCCCGCGGCGAGCACGGCCTCGTCCAGCGACGCGCAGAACTCGGTGAGGCCGGGGGTGATCGGGAAGTCGACCGTGATCGTCCACCCGGGTTGGGGGAACGACAGCGGCGCCTGGTTGCCCGCACCCATCCGCTTGAGCACGTTGAGGAACGACACGTGCCCCGATTCAGCGATACGCCGCACGATCGTGCGAAGTTCCGCGTCCGCGCTGAACGGCACGATGAACTGGTATTGGAGGAACCCGTGCGAGCCGTAGGCCCGGTTCCACTCCCCGAACAGGTCGAGCGGGTGGTAGAACGCGGTCAGGTTCTGGATCTGGCCGCGGCCGCGCTTGGGCGCCTTGCGGTACCAGGCTTCGCCGAGCGCGCGGAACGTGAGCTTGTTGGCCAGGCCGTTGGGGAACACGTCCGGAAGCGTCAGCAGCTGCGGCGCGTCGAAGCGCAGCGGGTTGGCGCGGTGCTTCTTGGGCAGCTCGTCCACCTTGGCCAGGGAGCCGCGGGAGAACACCGCGCGGCCGAGTTTGGGGCCGGTGGAAATGGAGTCGAACCAGGCCATCGAGTAGTCGTAGCCGTCGTCGGAGCCGTCGGAGAACAGTTCCAGCGTCTCGTCCAGGCCGGACGTGCGGTCGGTGTCGACGACGAAGTAGGCGCTCTCGGTGTGCTTGAGGGCCACGGTGGCGCGCAGGATGATCCCGGTCAGGCCCATGCCGCCGACGGTCGCCCAGAACAGGTCGGAGTCCGGGCCGTCGGGGGTGATGGTGCGGACCTGGCCGTCGGCGGTGAGCAGGTCCATCGAGCGGACGTGGTTGCCGAAGCTGCCCGCCGAGTGGTGGTTCTTGCCGTGGATGTCGGAGCCGATCGCGCCGCCGATGGTCACCTGCCGGGTGCCCGGGAGCACCGGCACCCACAGGCCGAACGGCAGCGCGGCGCGCATCAGCTTGTCCAGGCTCACCCCGGCGTCGAGGACGGCCAGGCCGCTGCCTGCGTCGATGGAGTGGACGCGGTCCACCCCGGTCATGTCCACGACCAGCCCGCCCGCGTTCTGCGCCGGGTCGCCGTAGGAGCGGCCGAGGCCGCGCGCGATGACGCCCCGCTCACCCGCGGCCGCGACAGCGGCGATGACGTCGTCCGCGGTGCTCGGACCGGCCACCCGGGCCGCGGAGGGCGCCGTGCGACCCCATCCGGTCAGCGTGCGCGTCTCGAACTTCGCTGGCTCCACGGCACCCAGGGTAGCGGCGCGTCTCGGCGCTCTTAGACTTGTCCCGCCTAAGCGGCGACAGCGGAGACGGGACGACATGACCGAGGTCCGGAACGACATCCAGCGCGCCGGGTTGCTGCGGCAGCTCACGCGCTTCGTCATGGTCGGCGGTTTCTGCGCGCTGGTCGACTCGGGGACCTACTGGCTGCTGTTGCAGGCGGACCTGTGGGTGCACCTGGCCAAGGCGCTCAGCTTCGTCGCGGGCACCACCACCGCGTACTTCCTCAACAAGCGCTTCACCTTCACCGACGCCGCCGACCGCGGCATCGGCCAGGCAGGCGGTTTCGCGCTGCTCTACACGGTGACGTTCTTCGTCAACGTCGGCACGAACGCGCTGATGCTGGCGCTGCTGCCGGAGTTCCGCTGGGAGTACGCGCTGGCCTGGGTGATCGCCCAGGGCGTCGGCACGTCGATCAACTTCGTGCTGCTGCGCACGGTCGTCTTCCGGCACTGAAGACCCGCCGGTGGTGAACACCCCCCAGCATCACCACCGACGGGCCGCTCAGACGCCGAAGCCGTGCTTTCCCTTGTCCGGGGTGCCGTAGACGCGGACGTGCGCGGGCAGGACGTCGAGGTGCGCGGTGACCACGTGCGCGAAGTTCACCGCGACGGTCGTGCCGTCCTCCAGTTCCGGGGTGTCGACGCCGCCGGAGGCCAGCAGGACCGGGAGGCGGGGCGCCAGGCTCTTGGCGCTCTTGGCGGACAGGGAGAACACCAGGGGCTCGCCGCCGCTGGCCAGGTGCAGGATCAGGGCTTGCCGGGATTCGCTCATGGCAGCACTCGACCACGAAAACCCTTGGCGCACAACAATAGTTCACCAATAGCGGATTCGCTTTCGGCGGACAGCGCGTAGCCTCTGGCCTATGATCGAGGACTTCTTGGCGGCCAGGGGAGCCGCTGAGCTGGCGCACCCGGGGGGCACGCTGCTCGCCCACCTCGGGCGCACCCGGGACGCGCTGGTCGCGTGGGGCGCCCGACCCGCCCTGCAGCTAGCCGGATTCGCGCACGCCGCGTACGGCACGGCCGGGTTTCCGCAGTCGCTGGTGTCGCTGGCGGAAAGACACGTCCTGGTCGACCTGGTCGGCGGCGAGGCGGAGGCGATCGTCTACGCCTACTGCGCGCTCGACCGCGAGTTCAGCTACCCCCGGCTGCTGTCGCGGGTGGTGCGCGACCGGTTCACCGGTGTCGAGTCGCGGGCCGAGCCCGCACTGGTGCGCGACCTGGTCGAGCTGACCTTCGCCAACGAGTTGGACGTGCTGGCGCAGAGCCCGGAGCTGCGCAAACGGCACGCGGGCGACCTCAAGGCGCTGCTGTCCTCGTGGTCGGCGTACGCCAGCGTGCCCGCCGCCGAAGCGCTCGAACGGCTGTGAGCGGCGCGGGACACGAAGTCCTCGCCCAACTGGTCGGTGGTGCGCTTCCAAGTCAGGTCCGGTTCAGCGGGAACCTGGACCGGTCGAGGTGACCACACCCAGCAGTTGCTCTGGACCTGTTGACCTCAGAGATGGCGCTTACCCGCTTGTTGGGAAACCGGACCAGGATTTGCGCAGTGCAGGCGGTGTGTCGGCATCGCGAGGCCAGAGTCGCAACTGATAGGAGTCGCTGCCTTCAGCGCCGCTGGCCGCCTCGGTGTAGCCGCGACCAGATACCCGGGCTCGGTACGCTCCGGACGGCACTGATTCCTCCGTGCTGAGCGATCCGAACCCTCCGGAGGGCTCGAACACGATCCGACCGTCGACCACGTCGAAATCAACATCGACCACGTGATCCCAGGTGTCGTCATCGGGCGGCGGCTCCTGCTGCCACACCTCGATCCGCATCGGGGCGTTGAAGCTTTTACGGAAGGGCACAACAAGGTCAATCAACCCGTCTGCGACACCGACGAATCGTTCAGATTGTTCGGCGTCGTTCAGCGCGCGCGTCACGGCCTCGCTCGGAGGTTTCCTGCCCCAAGGGGACGCCGAGTAGATGTAGACTTGACCGTAGTCGATCTCGACTTCAGTGCTGATCGTGATATCTGGCCTCGTCATCAGCAGTCACCCCGCTCCTTGGCGATGTCAACACCTTGGTACGGCCCTGGCGCGATCTTGCTTGGGTGTGTGATCACAACAAGGAAGTCGTCGCCATCCCTGATTCCTGCCGCATCGTACCGTCTCCCAAGAGTGCCACCTTGGCAACGATTCTCACGTGCGGGCACTTCATGCTCTTGGGCGCCCTCGCCGCCCTGCCTGGTTGACGCGAACGGAAATTCATCGCATTGCCCGCCGTTCGGCCGGGGAAAGCTCGGTCTGCATACCTGCCTGCGGTTGACGGATTCCCGTGTGGAATCCTTGGTCAACACGCCGGGTTTCCCGGCTTTCCATGCGGTGGAGATGTTGCGGGCGATGAACGGCATCCGCTGCGCATCGATCATGACGAACTTGAGGTCGTCGCAATCCTGGTCGAGGGTATTTCGTTGCGAAACGCACTTGCGCACCTGTGACGCGGCTGATGCGGCAACCATGAATTGTGTCTCAACTTCGCCCACTAGTTCGGTCCCGCCGGTTATTCCCTCAACGAGGTCGGTGACCTTGACCCGCAACTCGGGGATGGCGACAACGGTGACGACGGCGATCGCGGCGAATAGCAGTGCCCCGCTTCTGGTCTTGGTGGCCACGAGGGGCATGGTGACAGTCTGATGTGCCGATAATAACCGCCAATCGAGTGGTTCAATTTAGATATCAGTGCCGGAAGAAGCGTTCCCGGCGGCCCTTGCGGACCAGTTTCAGCCACTCCAGGAAAGCCTTCGGGTCGCGTTTCGTGCCCAGGAAGTAGAGGCCGAAGCGGAACACCTCAAGCAGCCCGATCTTGCGCATTCCCGGCTGCGATAGCAGGTATCCGCGGTTGCGGTATGTGTAGTACCGCTTGACCTCGTTCTCCGGGTCCTGCGCGTGCAGTTTCCCGCCGAGCATCGGCTTGAACTCGTCGGAGCCGTCGGGGTGCAGGTAGGCGGCCTTGAGGCTGGTGCCGAACGGCAGGCCGGAGCGCAGCAGCCGCCGGTGGACCTCCACCTCGTCGCCGCGGAAGAACAGGCGGTAGTCGGGGACGCCGACCACGTCGAGGGTGTCGGCGCGGAACAGGGCGCCGTTGAACAGCGACGCGATGCCGGGTAGGAAGTCCTCGCCGAGCTGGTCGGCGGTGCGCTTCCAGGTCAGGCCCCTGCGCAGCGGGAACGCGAGCTTCGCAGGCTCGTCGATGTTGGTCACCATCGGCGAGACCTCGGCCAGGCCGCGCTGCTCGGCGACCTCCAGCAGCGTGCCCAGGACGTTCTCGTCCGCGGGGCGGCCGTCGTCGTCGGCCAGCCACAGCCAGTCCGCGCCCAGCGCCAGCGCGTGCAGCATCCCCAGCGCGAACCCGCCCGCGCCGCCGAGGTTGCGGTGCGAGACCAGGTAGGTCGCGGGCAGCGGGCAGTTGTCCACGATGTCGCGGGCCGGGTCGTCCGGGCCGTTGTCGACCACGATCAGGTGGTCCGGCGGCCGGTTCTGCGCCGCGATCATCTTCAGCGAGTCCGCGAGGAGCGCGCGGCGGTGCCGGGTGACGACCACGGCCACGACCGAGTTCGGCGGAAGCTGCGCTGTGCTCATGGGATCAGGCCGCTCATCCGGTCTCGCCGAGCCTTTCGAGGGTTTCCTTGCTCATGTGCTCGAACGGGTCACGGCCCTTGTAGGCCGTGAGGACCTCGCGCAGCGAGCCCTGCATCTTGACCTGGCCCTCGTCCATCCAGATGGCCGTGTTGCACAGCTCGAAGAGCAGGTCGTCGGAGTGCGAGGCGAACACCAGCATCCCCGACCGGCGCACCAGGTCGACCAGGCGGTCCCTGGCCTTGGTCATGAACGCCGCGTCGACCGCGCCGATGCCCTCGTCCAGCAGCAGGATCTCCGGGTCGATCGAGGTGACCACGCCCAGCGCCAGCCGCACCCGCATACCCGTGGAGTAGGTGCGCAGCGGCAGGTGCAGGTAGTCGCCCAGCTCGGTGAAGTTGGAGATGTCGTCGACCCGCTTCTCCATCTCCTTGCGGGACATGCCCAGGAACAGCCCGCGGATCATGATGTTCTCCAGGCCGGAGATCTCCGGGTCCATCCCGACCGCGAGGTCGAACACCGGCGCGATCTTCCCTCTGATCCGCGATGTGCCTCTGGTGGGCTCGTAGATGCCTGAGAGCAGCCGCAGCAGGGTCGACTTGCCAGCGCCGTTGTGCCCGACGAGGGCCACCCGGTCGCCCTCCTTGAGGGTCAGGGTGATGTCGTGCAGGGCCTCGATGACCGGGACCCGGGCCTCGGTGCCGATCTTGCCGCCGACCTTGCCGAGGACGGCCTTCTTCAACGACCGGGTCTTGGCGTCGAAGATGGGGAAGTCGACGGAGGCGTTGTGGACCTCGATGCTGACCATGGCTAGCTGCCTCACTCAGACCCAGTAGGAAACACGGGCACGGTAGTTCCGCATGGCCAGGAAGGCCAGGGACCACCCGATCACGGTGATGCCGCCGACCACGACCCAGTGGTGCCAGCTCTGCGTGTTGCCGATCAGCGGCGCGCGCAGGATCTGGATGAAGTGGTACAGCGGGTTCAGCTCGGCGACCAGGATCTTCCAGTCCGCCGCCCCCTCGCCGAACCGCTTGGTCAGGATGTCGGTCGACCACACGATCGGGGTCATGAAGAACAGCAGCTGGGTCAGGGCGCCCACGACCTGCGGGATGTCGCGGTAGCGGGTGCTGATGATGCCGAACAGCAGCGTCACCCAGGCGCCGTTGAGCGCGATCAGGCAGAACGCCGGGATCGCCAGCAGCGCCGCCCAGCTCAACCCCGGCTGCGGTGTGCCGTGCTCGGTGATCTCGTAGCCGGGGGTCGACAGGTCGTTGAAGAAGATGGCCAGGACGACGACGTAGACCAGCAGGTTGTGCATCAGCATCAGCGTCTGCCGCCACACGGTGCGCAGGGCGTAGACGGTCAGCGGCGCGGGCAGGTGCTTGATCAGGCCTTCGTTGGCGATGAAGGTGTCCGACCCCTCGGTCAGGCAGCCGAGGATGAAGTTCCAGACGATGAACCCGACCGTCAGGTACGGCAGGAAGGTCCCGATCGAGGCCTCGAAGAGCTGCGAGTACAGCAGCCCGAGGCCCGCGGCGGTGATCGCCATGCTGAGGGTGATCCACAGCGGGCCGATGACCGAGCGGCGGTAGCGCTGCTTGATGTCCTGCCAGCCGAGATGGCCCCACAGCTCGCGGTGGCCGATGCCTTGGCGGATGTCCTGGGCCGCGCGCGCCCAGCTGCGGCCGGTGTGGGCCACGGGTGCTGAAGGGACGTCGATCGCGCTGATTGCTTGCACGATCGTTGAGCCTACCGGCGGCCTGTTGCCCTCTTACCCTGGGCGCGGCTGCCGTGCGGACCGCTCGTGGCAGCATGGCCGCCGTGACTCAACCCACTTCATCGACCGGGCAGGTCGTCGCCGTCATCCCGGCGCGCGGCGGCTCCAAAGGCGTGCCAGCCAAGAACCTCGCCCGGGTCGGCGGGGTGCCGCTGGTGGCCCGCGCGGTGCGCGCGGTGCGGGCGGCCCGCCGGGTCGACGAGGTCGTGGTGAGCACCGACAGCGCCGAGATCGCCGACGTCGCCGTCGCAGCGGGCGCGGTGGTCGTGCGGCGGCCAGCGGACCTGTCCGGGGACACCAACTCGTCCGAGTCGGCGGTGCTGCACGCGCTGGACGAGTTGCGCGCCCGCGACGGCGGCGACCCGGAGACCGTGCTGCTGGTGCAGTGCACCTCGCCGTTCATCGCGGTCGAGACCATCGACGGGGTGGTGGCCCGGGTCCGCGACGAGGGCTGCGACAGCGCGTTCACCGCGGTCCGGGTGCACGAGTTCCTGTGGCGGGTCGAGCCGGGCGGCTCCGCGTCCGGGGTCAACCACTCCGCCGCCTACCGGCCGCGCAGGCAGGACCGGGACCCCGAGTTCCGCGAGACCGGGGCCGTCTACGCGATGCGCACAGCGGGCCTGCGCGAGGGCGGGCACCGGTTCTTCGGCCGGATCGGGCTGGTCGAGGTGCCAGCCGGGGACGCCATCGAGATCGACACCGCCGACGACCTCGACCTGGCCCGGCGCATCGCCGCTGGCCGCGCCGAGCGGGAGCCGATCGCCGTGGACGCGCTGGTCACCGACTTCGACGGCGTGCACACCGACGACCGGGCCATCGTGCTGCAGGACGGCACCGAGGCGGTGGTCGTGAGCCGCTCCGACGGGGCGGGCGTGGCCGCGCTGCGGGCGGCCGGGGTGCCGGTGATGATCCTGTCCGTCGAGGTGAACCCGGTCGTCGCCGCGCGCGCGGCCAAGCTCGGCGTGGAGGTCGCGCACGGGGTCGCCGACAAGGCGGTGCTGCTGCGCGACTGGATCGCCGAGCGCGGCCTCGACCCGGCCCGGGTGGCGTACGTGGGCAACGACCTGCGCGACATCGACTGCCTGCGGCTCGTAGGGTGGCCCATCGCGGTGGCCGACGCCCGGCCCGAGGTCTGCGCTGTGGCTAGGGTCGTGCTCGCGAGCCCCGGCGGCGCGGGCGCGGTCCGCGAGGTCGCCGACCTGATCCTGGCCGCGAAGCGGCAGTGAAGAGCACGGCGAGAAACGCTGAATTGGAGAGCCTGGACATGAGCGCAGCCGCACCCACCGTCGTCCTGGGTGACCGGGTCGTGGGCCCCAGCCACCCGGCGTACGTCGTCGCCGAGGCGGGCATCAACCACAACGGCGACCTGGACCTGGCGAAGCGGCTCATCGACGTCGCGGCCGACGCGGGCGCCGACGCGGTCAAGTTCCAGAAGCGCACCCCCGACATCGCCACCCCGCCGGACATGCGCGACACCCGCCGCGAGACCCCGTGGGGCGAGATGAGCTACCTCGACTACCGCTACCGCGTCGAGTTCGGCGTCGAGGAGTACGAGGAGATCGACCGGCACTGCAAGGCGCGCGGCATCGCCTGGTTCGCCTCCCCGTGGGACGTGCCGAGCGTGGACTTCCTGGAGCGCTTCGACGTCCCCACGCACAAGGTCGCCTCGGCGTCGCTGACCGACACCGCCCTGCTGTCGGCGCTGCGCGACACCGGCCGCCCGATCATCGCCTCCACCGGCATGTCGACCATGGCGGAGATCGACCAGGCGGTGGCCGTGCTGGGCACTGAGCGGCTGATCCTGCTGCACGCGACCTCGACGTACCCGTGCCCGCCCGAGGAATCGAACCTGCGCGGCATCACCACGCTGCGGGAACGCTTCCCGGTGCCGGTCGGCTACTCCGGCCACGAGCGCGGTTTGCAGGTGTCGGTGGCCGCCGTGGCGCTGGGCGCGTGCGTGGTCGAGCGGCACGTCACCCTGGACCGCGCGATGTGGGGCTCCGACCACGCCGCGTCGCTGGAGCCCGACGGCCTGCGCAGGCTCGTGCGCGACATCCGGATCGTGGAAACCGCCATGGGTGACGGCGTGAAGCGGGTATTCCCGGGGGAAGAGACCCCCCGCAAGCGGTTGCGCCGCGTGTGATCGCGCCACTCGGCCGCTGAAGTGTCCCACCGGACGGAGCCGATGTAGTGTTCGTCACTCCCACGCACGTGCTTCCCGCCCCGCCTAGTCCCCCCGAGGCACCGACTTGTCGATGATTTCCCTCAACGCCGTGACCCCGGCGTCAGCGAGGTCACGGGCTGATCTGGCCGCGCTCGTCGCCACGTACGCCCGCCGCACCGCGTCCATGGACGCGCCGGAAACCGTCACCATCGTCGGCAACGCGCCGGTCCCACCCGACCCGGAACGCGCGGCCGCCATCGACGCCGCCGACCTGGTCATCCGGATGACCAGCTTCGCCGTCGACACGCCGGACGCGCCCCCCGCCCTGGGCTCCCGGACCGACGTGGTCGTGCTGCACCGCGGCCTCATCGCCAGCCCGCACACGTTCGCCGACTACCCGTCGCGGCTCTACCTGCTCGTCGAGCCGGGCAGGCTGCACTGGGAGCCGGAGCTGATCCCGGACTGGTGGCCCGCCGACCTGGGTTTCGTCCCGGTCTCGAACCGCGACTTCACGGTCCCCCTGAACGACCTGCTCGGCTACGACCCGAGGGCCGCGATCTGGTCGACCACCGGCACCCTGACCGCGTACCTGGTCACCGAACTGTTCCCCAAGGCGACGGTCCGCATGGCGGGCATGTCCATCATCGACCAGCCGGACCAGACCACCTTCGCCCACGCCTGGGGCGACGCGGTGCGGGTCACCGAGGAACACCGGCTGGCGGCCGAGGCGGCGCTACTGAGAAGTTGGATCGACATCGGAAAGATCGAGGTGCTGCCATGACAAGTGGACCAGTGGTGGACCGCCTCCGCGACACCGCCCGCCTGGTCGGCGGCCCGGTGTGGCGCAGGCTCCGGCCCCGCATCGAGGCGATCGCCCGGGAGCAGATCGCCCCGGTCGCCCACGACGCGGGCCGCCGCAACGACGAACTGGCCCACGAGCTCACCGCCCTCCGCGACACCGTCCGAGACGACCTGATGGGCCGGGTCGAGGCCCTGGACCACCGCCTGGGCGAGGTCGGCGCGGCGGTCGACTGGCTGGGCAACGAACAGCGCCGCATGGCGCCCCAGCTGGCCGCCCTGGAGTCGCGGCTGGCGGAGTTGGAGCACCGGGCGGGCAGAGCCATTCCGTCGATGGACGCCGACCCGCCGGAACTGGGCTCCGGCCTGGACTCCGGGCTCGACTCGGTGCTCTCGCTGGTCGAGGAGATCCGGATGGAACACGCTCGGGTCCGTGCCCGGCTGGGTCTGGTCGCCCGCTACGAGGAACGCATCGCCCGGCTTGAGGACGCCGCCGCAGGCTGACGGGCATCGTCGGCGTCCCATCCAGGGTGGGTGTTCAGCCTGTGGCCAGGTAGTGCTGGTGGTCGATGAGGGCGCGGGAGTCGGGTTCGCTCAGCGCGAGTTCCGCCAGGTGCCGGAACCGGTGGGTGGCGGTGGTGACGCGGTCGGGGTTGTCGGTGATGACCGATCCGAAGGCGTGGTGGGTGTAGACGGTGTCGATGTCGTCGGCATCGGGAAACGACAGGATCGTGAACGGCGCTTGGTGGGCGCCGACGGTGGTGGGCAGGATTTGGACGGTGATGTTCGGCAGGCGGGCTTGGTCGGCCAGGTGGCGGAGTTGCCCGTCCAGCACTGAATCCGGTGTCTGGTGCTGGGGGGTGATCGCGTGCGCAGGGATGATCGCGTGCAGGGCCAGCGGTGGGTGGGTGGTCAGGCGCTGCTGTCGTTGGGCGCGCGCGGTGACTTCGGCGGCAGTGTTGCGGTGAGGGCGGCCGGTGATGGGGTCGGTGAGGGCGAGGCGGGTGTAGTCGGGGGTCTGGAGCAGGTCCGGCACGGCGGTGAGCGCGTAGACGCGTGCCGTGCTGGCGTGGTGTTCCAGGCTGATGTATCCGGCATCCGTCAGGCCGAGCCCGTGCCACCAGCCTTTGTCCTTGGCCTGTTCCCAGAGGCGGACATACGGTTCCCATTCGTTGACGGGGACCCCGTAGACGTCGAGTAGCGCGGTCAGGCCCGCGTAGTCTGGGATCTGGCCTTTCTCGATGCGGCTCATCTTGCGGAGGTCGTAGCGCAGCGGCTTACCGGCTTCCTCCTGGGGCAGACGGGCTGTTTTGCGCAGTCGCGCCAGGCGTAGCCCGAGTCGTCGGGCGCGGGGGGAGGGTTCGTGTTGCGGCATTCGTGCGGGCTCCGGGGAGAGGCGGGCGGGTGTGCTGGTCAAGAAATCGGCAGGCGAATCGCGCGCTAAAAGGAAAGGCGCCTGTGGTGGTTCATGCGTGTTGACCCCTTTGTTTTCGCTCTTCGTGTCGCAAATATTCGTCAAGGGTGGCGGTGTGTTCGCCGTGTCGATCCAGCGGGTACGTCACGATCGACAGTCGGGACCAGAGCAGCCGGTCGGCTTTGGTGGGTTCGTATTCGGTGTCGACTGTCGCTCGGTGCTCGGCGACGGCGCGGGCGAGGGCGTGCAGTGACGTGCGGGCGATGGTGAATCCGTTGTCGCCGGTGAGGGTGCGCACTCGGTGGATGATCTGTTCGCGGCGTTGTTCGACTTCGGCGCGGAATACCTCGACCGTGGCTTTCCATGCTTCGTGTTGGGCTATGGCGTCGCGTCGTTGTTCGGCGGTGATCTCGTTGGCGACGAACGCGGCGCGCATGTCGGCCATCCGCGCGTTGCGGGTGATATATGTTGCCTCGGTTCGGCGGTAGATGCGGAGCAACACTCGGTCGGTCTGTATCACGTAGTGGTCGCTGGTCATCGCTCGCCAGCGGGCGATGACCGGGTTCCGCAGTTCGATATTGATCAGTTCTTCTGCGGCGCGATCGTCATCCGGTTCATACGGCAATCTCATGTATAGCGTTCCGTTGTTCGAGTCAGGCGGGTTGTCAGCGAGAGTCGGACGGGCCGGGAGGCGGCAGGGGGACCCAGGTCTTTTCGGGGTGTAGCCGCATTTCGAGGAGGGCGGCGAAGTCCGGCCCGACAGGACGCAGGGCCGAGAGCGTGTTTCCGGGTGGGGTGATGGTCAGCAGCCAGCGGGTGGCCCACAGGGCCGGGCCGGTGTAGTGGCCGGTCACGTGTGTGGGGCAGTAGGGGTCGGTGTCCGGGTGGCGTGGTGTCCGGTAGGCGAGGGCGGTGGCGGGCGACCAGAGGATGATCATGTCCACGACGTGGGGCCAGGTCAGCGTGGCCCCGAACGCCTGGACCGGGTCGTTTCCGTAGGCCCACATGTGCCAGCGTCGTGCGCGCAATGCCGACAGGCACAGGTCGAGGCTTTCGCCGTGCCTGGTGGGTGAGTGCTCGCCGTTCCTGCCGAGGACGTGCCTGGGCTGGATCGGCGTGGAGTGCTCTGCGGGGGTCACTGGTCCTGCTCCTGGGGGGTTCCGGTGATGACCGTCCCGCTGGTGTCGTCGGGGCGCAGTAGTCGGACTTGCCGTGCCGCTTCTTCGAAGAGTTCGGCGAGTTGGTCGGCTTGTTCGCGGGTGGCCCATCCGATCACCACTCCGGAGGCGTAGACGCGTGCTTTCTTCGCGGTCTGGGTGATGGTGTGGGCTACCTCGTCCAGGCGGGCGGCGAGGCGGGCGAGGTTCGCGGCCAAGTCCACTTGCTCCGGGTCGGGGGTCACCATGGCGTCTCCACGCGGTGCCCGGGCGGTGCGGGGTCGGGGGTTCCCGCACCGCCCGGGGTGTGGGGCCGGGCCACCGGCAGGGGGGAAGCGCTACCGGTGGCCCGGCTGCTCAGGGCCGCGCGGCGGCGGTACC
This sequence comes from Actinokineospora iranica, assembly GCF_900101685.1. Classification (GTDB taxonomy): domain Bacteria; phylum Actinomycetota; class Actinomycetes; order Mycobacteriales; family Pseudonocardiaceae; genus Actinokineospora; species Actinokineospora iranica. The sequence goes on along the minus strand of NZ_FMZZ01000004.1, from coordinate 144,663 downwards.
GGCGCCGCGCCCGCCAGCGCGGGGACAACGGCAGAGGCGGCATGGTGTTCCTGCGTCGCCGGACCACGAGGGCGATCTGCGCGGCGATGACCAGTGGGCCGACGACGGCCATGTACTCGAACCAGGTGATGACGCCGCGCTGAAACGGGGTCATCGCGTGTGCCTGCCCGCGCTGCCATCGCCCTGGGCACGTCTCGAAGGGCGGTCCAGGGCGATGACGATCAAGAGCACGAGCAACCCGGCCAGCACCATCCCGCCGAGAGGGAACAGGACTATCCAAGCCGCACCCATGACGTCACTCGGACCGCTGGCGGCGGATCGTGCGGCGCCGCGCGACTCGTGATGCCCTGATCGTGTCATGGGGGACCGGGGTGGCGTCCTCGGTGACGAAGTGCGCGCTCGTCCCGGGTGGGACGCTCGGGCAGTCGTCCCCGTGGACGGTCAGGGGTCGGTTCTGGTCGGCGCCGTCCTGGCCCGGTGCTCGGTGAACCCATTGGTGTGGGGACACTGCGAACTCCCTCGATGGTGGGGATATGCCTGGACCTGCGCGGCCCCGTGATCCTGGGCTGGAGTGGGGGCCGCGCGGCCCCCGGCCGAAGCCGGTACCAGGGACGATACCCTGTGGATATGCATAGTGAATATCCATCGAATGGGGGACAAGGTGACGGTCACGACTCAGGCAGGATGGTTTCCATGGATGCTGGCGCAGGACCTGCGGCTCGTCGCCGCTACCTCGGGAAACGGCTGCGCGCGCTGCGCGGCGAGCGATCCTCGGCCGAGGTGATGGCCCAGGCGCGGATCTCGCAGCCGACGCTGTCCCGGATCGAGGGCGGTCGCGGCACCATCGTGCCTCGGAACGTCGCGAGCCTCCTGCGGATCTACGGCGTGCCCGACGCCGAGGCCGACCGTTTGATGGACCTCGCGGTGTCTTCCGAAGAACGCGGCTGGTGGGAGTCGTACAGCGACATCATCGGGAAGGGCTTCGAGATCTACGCCTCGTTGGAGCCCGACGCCGCCGAGATCTGGATGTACCAAGCGGAGTTCGTTCCAGGTCTCTTCCAGACGGCGGACGTCCTTGCGGCCCTGCACCTCGCCCTCCGTCCAGAGTTGGCTCAGGAAGAGATCGACCGCTTGATCGAACTGCGGATGGAACGCCAGTCTGTGGTTCGGGCGCGGGTAACCGCTGTGGTCAACGAGGCGGTCTTGCACCGGCCCATCGGTTCGCCGGAGGTGTGGCGAGCGCAGTTGACTCGGCTGCGTGCGGAAGCCGAGCGCGGGCAGGTCCGCGTGCTGCCGTTCTCCGCAGGCGCCCATCCGGCGATGGCGGGCGCGTTCTCCATGCTCAAGTTCGACGACTTCGAGGACACCGAGGACATGGATCTCGTCTACGTCGCCACTGAGCGCGGAAGCATGTACTTCGAGAAGCCGGGCGACCTGATCCGCTATGGCCAGGTCTTCACCCGTGTGCGTGACATGGCGCTCTCGCCAGAAGAGTCCGCTGACCTGCTGACTACCCTGGGCCGTGAGTGACCCCGATGGCAGGGGGAACGATCCTGGGCAGCGAGAAAGGGGCCAGCATGAGCCGGTCTGTCACATGGCGGAAGAGCAGTTTCAGCGACGCAAACGGCGGCGAGTGTGTCGAGGTTCGGTCGACTCTCGACGCGCTGCGTGACTCCAAGAACCAGGGCGGTCCGGCCCTTGCGGCGCCGGTGGAGTCGCTGGTCTCCTGGGTCCGAGGCCACGCTTCGCGCTGACCGGACTCGGCGTTCGGAAACTGGAGTGGCCCCCTCCACGGAGGGGGCCACCCGCCACGAACAACGCATAGCCCACCCGTCGCGGGCGGCTAGTGAGCGGGGTCGGGCACATGCACCCGGCCGTCCTCGGTCAACTCCCAGACCAGGGCGTTCACGGGCAGCCAGTCCACGGCGGCAGGCCGCTGGGCGGTGCGCACCCACTCCAAGAGCACGGCGCGCAGGCGTTCCAAGGGCATGACCGTGGCAGGCGGGAAGATCGTCACACCATCTGGGTCGTAGTAGATCGTGGGCGGCGTGGCCAGCGGTTCGGGGCTCAGGGCAGCCCACGCCCAATCGGCGCCAGGCGGTGTGGTCTCGTCTACGAACAACACGGCGCCGAAGTCGCCCGCATAGCCCGCGCGGCTCCAACGTTTCGGCTGCCCCTGGATGCCGATCCACACCTCGGTCTGCTCCTGGTCCGGCAGCACGAGCATCTCCACCAGGTCACGACGCTGGTGCGACGTGCGCGCGACGACTTCGGCGCTGGCGTAGCCCGCTCGTTTGCCGACCACCACGTGATCAGTCATTGCGCCCTTCCTGACAGCATGACCGGCCGGTCGGGGTCCTTCGGCGACCATATCGCCAGGGTCGAACCTGTGGGCAGGATGGCGGGAATGACGACTCCGCAACTGAACGGTTCGAGCGCGTCGGGATCGGTGCCGCAGGGGCCGCGGTCATTGTTGATCACAACGATCCCGTAGGTGATGCCGTTCTCGCGCATGAGCGCGGCGATCTTGGTTTCCACGTGCGACGCAGCCGGGTGAGGCCCCGCGCGCGGCATCTCCACGCCCGCTTCCACCAAAGCCTTGTCAGCCCGCTTGGCGTCCGCGTCCCGACCACTTCGGATGGTGTGCTCGGTGCCATCCGAGTCGTAGAACAACCCCGTCGTGACCTTGGCGTCCGCCTCCCGGAGCGACGCGATCCGGGCGGCTGCCCACTCGGCGTCCTCTGCGGCGGCGCTGATGCTGTCCGGGCAGGCAACCCCGCTGTCGGCTTCCGCCTGCGGCCACCAAGCAGGCTCAAGACCGCACGCGAACCGGCCGCAGCTCGGCGCGTAGACGAAGTTCAGGAGCAGCCAAAGCACGGCTGCCATGACCAGGATGCCAGTCAGGGACGACAGGGTCTTGCCTGCCGGTCTCAATGCCACGGTGCCCAAAATCCAGTAGTCAGTCGGGTTGCCGGTTCCCTCTCGTGAGCAACAAACCCCTCCCACCCTGGGGCCGCCGGGCCCTGCTCCATCCTATCGCCGCAGGTAAGCGCGTGGAAGAGAGTGCGCTGCGGCTGTGAATAACTCGCGACCATCGGCGGCTTGGGAGCTCAGCGCACCTGGCTGGTCCGGCGGGTGCGCTGAGCTTGTCGGCCTACTCCGGTTTGCGCTTGTCGAGTTCCGCGGCTTCCTCGGGGGTGGGGGCGGTGCCGCCCAGGTGGGTGGGCATCCACCAGGAGTCGTTGGCGTCCTTGGGGGACTCCGGGTAGTCCTTCTGGACGCGGTCCAGCAGGGCGGTCATCCGGATTCGCAGGTCCCGGGTGACTTCGTCCAGGTCGTCGTCGGGGGCGACGGTGAAGGACTCCCCGGCGAGGATCGAGATGGGGATGTGGCGCTGGGTGAGGTCCTTGGGCCTGCCCTTGGTCCACAGCCGCTGCGTTCCCCACAGGGCCATCGGCACGATGGGGACACCGGCTTCCGCCGCCAGGCGGGCCGCGCCGGTTTTGATGTCCTTCACGGTGAAGGAGCGGCTGATGGTGGCTTCGGGGAAGACGCCGACGACCTCGCCCGCGCGGAGTTTGTCCAGGGCTTCCTGGTAGGAGGCCTGGCCTGCCGCGCGGTCGACCGGGATGTGGCGCATTCCGCGCATCAGCGGCCCGGCGATCTTGTTGGCGAAGATCTCCTGCTTGGCCATGAACCGCACCAGCCGCTTGGCCGGTTGCGCGCCCAGGCCGCAGAAGATGAAGTCCAGGTAGCTGACGTGGTTGCAGGCGATGACCGCGCCGCCGGTCGGCGGGATGTGCTCGGTGCCTTGGACGTCGAGGCGGTAGTCCATGACGCGGAACAGGGTTTTGGCCGCCAGGACGACTGGCGGGTAGACGAACTCGGCCACTAGCCGCTCACGCTCTTGGCGGCGTGCTGGCGCATGGCGATGGGGGCGCCCGCGAGGTCTTCCTCGTTGCAGAGGAGCTTGACGTCGTAGTACGGGGAACCTTCGCCGTCGTCGTAGTCGAGGTGGATGGCGATCACGTCCACCGGTTCGCCGAGCCACTCCTGGGTGCTGCGCAGCCAGGACGCGGCGCGTTCCAGGGCTGTGGGGAGATCGTCGTCGCGGAACTCGACTGGGCGGTAGGGCACGCCCTGTACCTGGTCTCCCCGGTGCGCGGGGCGGGGCAGGTCGACGGAGACTCCGGCTTCGTCGAGGTTCAACGCGATGGTCTCGGATTTGTCACTGGCGAGCTCGCTCACTCTGAAAGAGTCTCCCAGCAGGGAGGCCGCCGCAACCCCCCGGGTCGTGGAACGTCACACGTGCGGGGGCGAGCAGGTGTGTGGTTGACTGTAAACGGTCGTGAATTTTCTTGAGTACGTGTTAGATCACGCTCGCAAGAGATCGTTGCGGGCGCGCGGTTTTCCTCCAGGTCAAGCCGGAGAAGTCGCCGTCTGAAACCGACCAGGGCCTGCGCACCCGCGCAGCGTCCAAGCGGTACCTGTTGAGGAGATAGACGTGGCACAGGGCACAGTGAAGTGGTTCAACTCCGAGAAGGGCTTCGGCTTCATCCAGCCGGACGACGGCGGCGCCGACGTCTTCGTGCACTACTCGGAGATCCAGGGCTCGGGCTTCAAGAGCCTGGACGAGAACCAGCGCGTGGAGTTCGAGATCGGCCAGGGCCAGAAGGGCCCGCAGGCCACCGGCGTCCGCGCCGTCTGATCTGACTGAGAGCTTCGCAACCGCGGCCCCACCTCCCGCGGGAGGTGGGGCCGCGCTGTTTACCGGTTCCGTACACTCCCGCCGGTGGAGACACTGGTCGCGGGCCACGAGCCTGCCGCGGAATCGACTGAACCGGACCAGCCGCTGAAGCGTCCACGCCGTGCGGGCCAGGTGTCCGCGGTGGGTGCGGTCGCGGGCGGCGCCGCGCTGATCGGCGGGCACGCCGCGCTGTACGGGAACTGGGTGGTCGACGACGCGGCCATCACCTTCGCCTACGCGCGCAGCGTCGCCGACGGGCTCGGCCCGGTGCTGCAACCCGGGGCCGACCCGGTCGAGGGGTATTCCAACCCGACCTGGCTGGCGCTGCTGGCGATCGGCAGGTTGGTCGGCCTGTTCGACCGGGGGGCGATCTTCGGGGTTCCCGACTACGTGCTGTTCCCGAAGGCGCTCGCCCTGCTCTGCTGCGCGGGCATCCTCGCCGCGGTCCACTTGGCCGCGGCCAAGGTCACCCGCCGCCCCTGGGCGCTGACACTGCTCGTCGGCGCCGCGCTGGCCGTGGTGCCGTCGTTCGTGATCTGGTCCTTCTCCGGGCTGGAGAACTCCCTGTACGCGCTGAGCGTGGCCGCTCTCGCGTCCCTGTTGTTCCGGGCCGTCATGGACGACCGCCTGCTGTCGCCCCGGGTGGCGCTCTACGCCGGGCTGCTGGTCGCCCTGGCGGCGCTGACCCGGCCGGACGGCATCATCTACCTGGACGCGTACCCGCTGCTCGTGCTGTTCCGGCTGACCCGCCCGATGTTCGCGGTGAGCGTGCGCGCGGTGCTGATCAGCGCGCTGGCCTGCCTGGTCCCGTACGGCGCGTACGTCGGGTGGCGGCTGATGGTGTTCGGCAGGCTGGTCGCCAACACCGCCGTCGCCAAGGGCCAGGAGCCCCCGGAGTTGGAAAGCCTGTCCCGGGTCGGGGAGCTGATCGGCTACGGCGGCGGGCTGGCGTTCCTCGGCTGGGCCGTGTGCGTCGGGATCGCGCTGGCGCACCCGTCGCGGCTGCGGGCCGCGCTCGGCGGGGTGCTGGTTCCGCTGGGGCTGTCGCTGCTGGCGTTCTGCGTCCTCGCGCCGGACTGGATGGGCGAGTTGCGGTTCGCGACCCCGTTCTGGGTGCTCGTCGCGCTGGCCGGGGCGCTGGCCCTGCCGACGGCGCTGCGGTCGGTGAGCGCGCGGGCCCGGCTGCTGCTGGCGGCGGGCCTGGTGCTGGCGACGCTGCCGAGCCTGGCCGTGTTCACCACCGCGGGCAAGACATTCCGCGCGGCCCCGACCGTGCCGATGTGCCTGGTCGGCGAGGCGTTCGGCCGCGGTGTCAACGGCTACGCCGACGTGCTCGGCCTGCGGGAGGCCTCGCTGCTGGCCCCCGACCTCGGCGCGACCGCGATGTCCACCCGGCTCACCCTGGTCGACCTCGCCGGGCTCGCGGACGCCCCGATCGCCGACTTCTGGCACGACAAGGACTGGCGCGGCCTGCGCGACCACGTGTTCACCGAGGTGAAGCCGACCTTCATCCACATGCACGCGCCTTGGAGCGCGCAGACCGGCCTGATCAGCGACCCACGCCTGGAAACGGACTACCACGTTGTCGTCGGCGTCGACGACGGCGTCGTGGGCGGCGACTGGGTGCGCAAGGACGCCGTGCCGAGCCAGGAGGCCCTGGCCGCGCTGCGCGCCTACGCCAACACCGTGGTCCGGCCCGCGATCCAGCTCCAGCAGGCCGCTCCCCGGGGCACCTGCGGCCCGGTGCTGCGCCCCGACCAGGGACCGACACCCAGCTAAGGCTTGTGCGGCGCTCGCCGGCCGGGCTAGACACGTCCCATGACAGAGACGCCCGCAGGTGAGCGCCCCCTTCCGCAGGTCACCGACCGGCAGGCCTGGCAGGCGGAGATCGACGCGCTCCGGGTCAAGGAGAAGGCGCACACCCGGGCCGGGGACGCGCTGGCCGCGCAGCGGCGTCGGCTGCCGATGGTCGAGGTCGATCCGCGGACTCCGCTCATCGGGGCGGACGGCCCGACGCCGTTGGCCGACGTCTTCGACGGCCGGTCCCAGCTGATCGCGTACTTCCACATGTGGCACCTGGGCAAGCCCGCCGCGGAGCAGTGCGAGGGCTGCACCTTCTCCACGGCCCACATCACCGAGCTGTCCTACCTGCACTCGCGGGACGTCAGCTACGCGACCTTCTGCCAGGGGCCGTACGCCGAGAGCGCGCGCTACCGCGACTTCATGGGCTGGACGGTCCCCTGGTACTCGGTGCCGGAGGAGTCCGTGGACCGGCTGGTCGCGGGCCGCCACTTCGGCATCCTGGTCAGCTATCTCCGCGACGACGACAAGGTCTATGAGACCTACTGGACCACCGGCCGCGGCAACGAGCCGATGGCGCCGTCGTACGGCCTGCTCGATCTGACCGTCTACGGCAGGCAGGAGTTCTGGGAGGACTCACCGGACGGCTGGCCGCGGCGGTGGGGTTCGCGGGGCGGCCAGTTCCGGCTCGACGGCCGCCCGACCGCCCAGTGGTCCCGAATCAAGGCAGGCCGCGACGACAACCTCGCCTAAGAGGGAGACCCCGCGAACCGGGCGGTTCGCGGGGTCTCCCTCTTGCGGTCAGTTCTCGAAGACCTTGCGCCAAGACTCGGCGGAAGTCAGCTCGGGCAGCGCTGCCCGGTAGCTCTCCTGCATCCTCGGCCACTCGGTCGCCAGCCGCCGGTAAGCCTGCGCGGCGGCCTTGGACAGCTCCCGGAACACCTTCGGGTCGCGCCGACGGAAAGCGACACCGCTGCCGTCCGGGTTGGACACCGTCGCACTGTCCAGATTGCCCAAGAGGAACCACAGTGCGCTACCGGCGGGCACATTGACCTGCGGGCGTTCGCGCGCGGCGGGCTCGGGGGCGCGCAGGTTGTGCAGCAGCGCCTTCGACGCCTGCGCGGCGATCTTCACCGGGTGGACCGGCGGGCGCAGCATCTGCTCCGCGCGCACCGAGTCCAACGTGGGCGGCGGGAACTCGCCAGCGGACGGGAGCGTCTGCGCGTCGGTGTACTTCTTGCGGACCTGCTGGACCTCCGGCAAACCGGTGCGCAGCAGGTCGAAGAGGCGGTCCGGGCCCGCGAGGAAGTCCTCGATCGCCTTCAGCTCGATCGCGACGGTCGAGTACTCCATCGACAGCAGCCGCCGGATCGTCGCGCGCAGCCCCTGCTTGAGCAGCGTCTTGCGCAGGTCGTGCGGGCTGTGCAGGGCCGCGATGACCAGCCGGTTGCGCAGGTGGAAGTAGACCGTCCAGTCGGACAGGTCGTTCTTGTCCGTCCACGGCATGTGCCACACGCCCGAGCCCGGCAGCGTGACGGTCGGGTAGCCGTTGCGCAGCGCGCGCATCGAGTACTCGGCGTCGTCCCACTTGATGAACAGCGGCAGCGGCAGCCCGGTCGCCTCGACCACCTCGCGCGGGAACAGGCACATCCACCAGCCGTTGTAGGTGGACTCGATGCGCCGGTGCAGCGCGCGGGTCTCGCGCAGCGAGTGCGCGCCGAAGTCGTGGTCGACCACCGCGCCCGGCGCCGGCCGCCACACGCAGGTGGCCAGGTCCACGACCTCGCCCATGCTGTGCAGCCGCGACTTGGCCTGCAGGTTGAGCATCTGGCTGCCGACGATCACCGGGTTCACCGCGGCGCGGGCGAACGCGCTGGCCCGCAGGATGCTGTCCGGCTCCAGGGCGATGTCGTCGTCCATGAGCATGATCTGGTCGACGTCGGAGTGCTCAAGCGACTCGAACAGCGCCCGGCTGAACCCGCCGGAGCCGCCGAGGTTGCCCTGCTCGATGACCTCCAGCCTGCCGCCGAGCAGGTCGACCGCCTCGGCGAAGCGCGGGTGGCCGGAGATCTTCTGGGTGCCCTGGTCTGCGACGTAGACCTTGGCGATGATGTCGAGCACGGCCGGGTCCTCGCCGAGGGCCAGCAGCGCGCCGACGCAGTCGTCCACCCGGTTGAACGTGGTGGTGCCGATCGACAGCTTCTTCGCGGGCAGGTCGAGGTCGGTCGCCCACACCGCGTCGGCGACCTCGAACGTCGAGTCGTCGGTGAACACGTCGAACCAGATCCAGCCGCCGTCCTCGAACGGCGCCAGGCTGATCCGGAACTCGACGGTCTCCCACTCGCCGCCGCTGCGCACGGCCTGGCCCTGGACGTGCACATGGTCGCCGTTGGGCTTGGACCGGTACACGTCGATCCGGCCGCCGCCGCGCACGTTCAGCCGCAGCACGACGTCCTTCAGCCGCGTCCAGCGTTTCCAGTAGCTCGCCGGGAACGCGTTGAAGTACGACGCGAACGACACCCGCGCCGACACCGGCACGGTCACCGCCGACCGGGACGACACGTGGCTGTGCACGTTCTCCGGCTCGTCCAGGTAAAGCGGGCGCACGTCCAGCGGATCGGTGTCGCGCGGGAGGATCACCCGCTGGAGCACCGTGTGCGTGCTCGCGGCGGGCGCCCCACCGGGTCGTGTCGCACTAGCCTGCTCGGTCACTGCACTCCTCCAGCGGGCCAGCGGCCCCGGTTTTTCGGCGACCCGTCTACAGGTCGTAGAGCCGTTTCCAGTTGTCCTTGCTGGTGACCTCGGGCACCGCTGCCCGGTACTCCCCGCGCAGCCGGGGCGTCTCCGAGACCAGCAGGCGGGCCACCGCGGCGGCCCGCTTGGCCAGGGTGACGACCTGCTCCCGGTCGCGCTTGCGGATGCGCACGCCCTCCTGGGACGCGTCGGTCACCACGACCTTGTCGAACTGCGACACGTGCCACCATGCGGCGTCCCCGGCGGGAACCGCGGCGATGTCGTGCACAGTCTTGCCCATCGCCAGGTAGACGAGCCGCTTGAGCAGCACCAGCCGGTTCCAGCTCGGGGTCGGGCCCGCCTTGACCATCGGCACCTGCCCCACCTCGGCGGGCGAGTGCATGATCGTGTCCGGGTACTCCGCGCGCAGCTTGCGGATCTCAGCCGCCGCCGCGGCGCCGCCGTCGGCGAAGATCGCAGGCCCCTTGAGGAAGTCCTCCGCGGCCTTGATGACCGTGAGCGCCAAGCCGTACTGCATACTCAGCAGGTAGCGCACGACGCGGGACAGCAGCACCCGGGCGATCCGCTTGGGGTCGGTCTCGGAGTGCAGCGCGGAGACGACCATGGCGTTGCGGACGGCGAAGTACTCGTTCCACTTGTCCGCGTCCTTCCAGTCGAAGTCCGCGTGCCAGAGCCCCGCGCCGGGCAGGGTCACCGTGGCGATGCCCTGGGCGCGGGCCCGGTAGCCGTACTCGACGTCGTCCCACTGGAAGAACAACGGCAGCGGGTAGCCGAGCCGGTTGACCACCTCGGACGGGATCAGGCAGGACCACCAGGCGTTGTAGTGCGCGTCCACCCGCAGGTCGCCCCGGTTGGGCTTGCCGGTGGGCTTGCCGTTGTCGTCCTCGGCCTCGGCGAGCAGGTCGACGTCGTCCAGCCCGCCCTTGACGACCTTGCCCGGGACGAGCTGGGCGAAGTCGGCGTACTCCGCGCCAGCGAGCAGCTTGGTCGGGTGCAGCAGCCGCAGCATCTGCCCGCCGACGATGGTCGGCTTCGCGGTGCGGTTGGCGAACGCGGTGAGCCGGATCGCGATCTCCGGGTCGAGCAGCACGTCGTCGTCCATGAGCAGCACGTTCGCCTGGTCGGCGTGGCTGACCTCGGTGACCTCGTACATGCCGCGGCCGAAGCCGCCCGCGCCGCCGAGGTTGGGCTGGCGCAGGTAGCGCAGCCTGCCGTCGAGGGCCTTCTCCGCGTCCGGGAACGCCGCCCGGGACGACACCGTGTCGGTGCCCTGGTCGACGACGTAGACGGCGTCGACCACGTCGAGCGCGGCCGGGTCGCCCGCGAGCGCGCCGAGGGTGGCCACGCAGTCGTCCGCGCGGTTGAAGGTGCAGATGACGACAGCGGTCGGGCGGATGACCTCCGGCGCGTCGACCGTCCAGCGCATCCGCTCGACGGTCAGCGGGGTCTCCTCGGTGGTGAACTCCACCCAGAGGAACCCGCCGTCGAGGAACATGTTCAGCTTCGCGGTGAGCCGCACGGTCTCGTTCTCGGCGTCGCGCACGGTCCGCGCCACCACGACCCGGGTCTCACCCTCAAGGTCGGAGGCGACCAGCGCGATCTTGCCCGACCCGGTGGCGGCCAGTTCGACCACGACCTCGTCGACGACCGTCCACCGCTGCCAGTAGCTCGCCGGGAACCGGCCGAAGTAGGTGTCGGTGGTGACCGCGGAGTTCGGGTTCACCACCAGGCGCTCGCGGCCCCGGGTGGCCGAGCCGTGCCCGATGCCCGCGTACAGCTCCTGCGGGATGACCGCCGGTCCTCCGAACAGCCCGCGCTGGGCGACCAGACGACCGGTCGAGGCGTGGCCCACCAGGCTGTCGTCCGGCTGCGCGGCGGCGTTCGCCCGTTCGCCCGCGCTCTCCGTTTCCGCCGAGCCGCTCCTTGACGAGGTGCTACTGGGCATAGGTCTGTCGTCCTCCGGGTCGCCAGGGGCGGCGCTGCGTCAGTATCGGTTTCGGTCAGTTACGGCACACGTCGAATGAGGCCTCAACAGGCTACCCGTTCGGCTGTGGACGAGTCCGCCTACCAGCCTCTGGGGTGGCGGCCCCCAGGTCGGGGGTGGGGCAGGGACAGCGTTATCGTGCGTGCCGGGTCGTCCGCCTGGGCGGCGTCCACTCCCCTCGCATGGCAGGTGTCTCGGTGCCGGAATCAGCGTCACAGGCAGAGTCGACGGCGCGGTCCCAGCCCGCCACGACCGCACTGGACGAGCCCCCAGGCGAGACCCGGACCGCGAAACCGAGCCGGTGGCGCACCGCACTTACCGGCCCTTCGGTAATCGCGATCCTGACCTGGGTTGTCGCCACTCCGCTGTTGCTGCTCGTGGAACGCTCCAACGACAGCGACCCGTTCAGCGTGCGCGGCGCCTTCGTCCCCTTCGCCGCGGGCGGCGCCCTGTTCGCCGTCGTCACCGCCGCCGCCTGCCTCAAGCGCGCGGGCGAGCGGATCGCCGCGGTCGGGGCGGGCCTGTTCGCGGCCTGGGTGGCGTTCGCGCTGCAGGTGGCCCTCAACGGCACCCCGTTCGGTTTCTCCGGCCTGGTCGGCGACATGGGCCGGATGGCGGCGGCGGCCAACCGCTACAGCGTCAACCCGAAGCCATCGGACGCGTTCATCGAGACCATCACCTCCGAGTACCCCCCGCTGTACCCGTGGCTGGTCGGCCGGGCGTCGAACCTGCTCGACATCCCCGCCTGGCAGCTGCTCTCGGCGGCCGAGGTGCTGGTGACCTCGTTCGCCGTGCTCGCCGCGTTCCTGATGTGGCGCAGGCTGGTCCCCACGGCGGCGGCCCTCGCGGTCAGCGGCGTCGGCCTGCTGGTCTTCGGCGACCCGCGCAAGGCGTTCTCGGTGATCACCCTGTTCGTGTTCGTCCCCTGGCTGATCGCCGCGTTCACCAACCCGGCCCGAGGCAAGCTGCACTGGCTGCCCGCAGGCCTGCTCGGCGGCCTGATCATGCTCACCTACAACGGCTGGTTCCCCTTCGGCGTCCTGGGCATCCTCGCGATCCTGGTCAGCGCGTGGCGCCGCAGCGACAACCGCAAGGCCTACGCCCTGCACGTGGTCGGCGTCGGCGTGGTCGCCCTCATCGTGGCCACCCCTTACCTGGCGCCGTACGCCCTGGCTGTCCTGACCCAAGGCGGACAGGGCCTGGGCGACCTCTATATGAGCTACGAGATCCCGGAGAACGGCTTCCCGTTCCTCCAGCCCACCCTCCTGGGCGCCTTGGAGCTGACCGGGCTGGCGGGCCTGATCTGGTACCGCACCCGCACGTCCTGGGCCTGGCCGATGCTGTACCTGGTGCTCGGCTCGTCCCTGTTCTGGGTCCTCATGGGCATCCGCTTCGTCCTGACCCAGCACACCACCCTGATCCACTACATTCCCCGCCTCACCGGCATCACCCTGGCGGCGGCGGGCGTGCTCACCCTCGCCCAAGCGGCCCCCGCACTGCTGCGCCGCGTCAACCTGACCGCCCCACCCCGGGTAGGCGTCGCGGCGACAGCGGTGGCAGTCCTGTGGGCAGGCGTCACCTACTGGGACGAGTGGCGCCCCCTCCCCACCCTGGGCACATCGGAGTCAGCCGCCGACCGCGCCGACTACTCGACGATGGCCCACCTGGAACCTCTACCGGACTGCTCTTATCCACAATTCGCGCCACAGGCCGGCAGGCAGGGCTGTCTTCCCGCAGAAGAGATCAAGGATCGGGTGCAGCGCGTACGCGGAACAGAAGACCGCCCGGTAACCCTGTCCACCGACGAACGCCTCTTCGCGTTCCTACCGTGGCGCGGATACATGGGCACCGACCGCACCTCGGCCAGCTCCCTCTCCTACTGGGACGACCGCCACGAGGAAATCGTGCGCCTGTCCAACACCAAGGACCCCCAGGAACTCGCCCGAGCATCCGGCAACACCAAGTTCGGCCCCATCGACGTCTTCGTCCTCCACCGACGCGACGACCAAACCTGGATCGCCCTGGACCGAGCGTTCACCCCAGCCCAGTTCGCTTCCCCGGAGTGGGTTGTCTCAGACGACCTGAGCAGGCCCTACGTGGTGGTCACCCGCAAGCCCTAGGGGCAGACCTGGTCACACGAGGTGGCGGACGACCTTCCAGTACGCCGTCGTCACAGCGTTCAGCGGCCGCAGGACCACGCCGGGGACCTTGATGAGCGGGGTGTCCAGAGTCGTGGTCAACACCCGCATCCACTCCTTGTCCGGCACCGTCTGCGCGGCCCGCACCAGCGCCCGCCGCTCCCGCAGATCACGCCGGTGCTTCCACAGCCACACCCACCCGCGCACCTTGTCCCGCGCCCAGCCCTCCTTGAGGGCCAGCGCCAGCATCGCGATTTCCAGCGCGAGCAGGGCAGGACTGAGCAGCAGCAACGCCCGAGCACTCCACAGCGTCGTCACGAAGATCAGGCGGTTGCGCTCGACCAAGTAGTACTTGTTCGTGTTGCGCGAGAACTCGTAACGGTGCAGGAGAACCGCGTCGGGCACGTTCACGACCTTCAACCCCAGCCGCCACGTGCGGACGGAGAGGTCGGCGTCCTCGTGATAGGCGAAGTAGTGCTCGAAGAACCCACCCAGCCGATCCCAATGCGCGCGAGTGGTGACCAGTCCGGCCCCCATGGCGCCCGCGACCTCGGTCGGCGCGGTGCGGGTCTCCGGCTCACCGAGCCCACCAACCCAGCTGATCCCCAGCACATGGATCATATTTCCGCTGGAGTTGAGCAGGCTCGGGTCCTCGGCCAGCCGCACGCTCGCCGCGGCGATGCCCACCTCGGGCCGAGCCACCAGCTCATCGACCAGGCGGGCGAGGGTCCCGGGCTCCACGATGGCGTCGCCGTTGATGAGGGCGACGTAGTCACCGTCCGACACGGCGACACCCGCGTTGTTGCCGCCCGAGTACCCCAGGTTGCGCCCAGGCCGGACCACCGTCACCCGGTCAAGCTCAGCGAGCACCTCGACGTCGTCATCGGTGCAGCCGTTGTCGACCAGCACCACGTCCACATCGACCTTCTCCGAGGCCAGCAGCGCCGTCACGCTGCGCCGCAGCCACGGCTCCGACTTCCAGGCGAGGACGACCGCGCTCACCCGGGGCAGGGTGGTCGGCTGGGACGATGGCGTGTCCATGTGCTGGCTCCGCGGGGGAATGGGGGCGGGCAGGTCACGCCCGGCGACGAGTGCCGGGCCAGGGTACCGGCCCCCGGGGGAGGGCGCTTGACGCTGGCTACCCTCTACGTCCATGACCTGGTTCGAGGCCATTCCGGTCGCGCTTGTCTGCACTCTCTGGCTCCTGCTGCCGGGTCTGGCGGTCACCTACCCGCTGGGGTTGCGCGGGGTGGCGGCCTGGGGAGTGGCGCCCGCGATCACGACCGGGGCCACCGCGGTGACCGCCGTCGTCGCGGATGTGGTGGGGATGTCGTGGTCGCCGCTGCTACCGGTCGCGGTGTGCGCGGCGATGGGGGTCGCGTTCGGTGTCGGCGCGCTCGTGCTGCGCCGCCGGTTCCGGGTGGCCCGCACTCCTGATCCGCGCCCGGTCACCCTGGCCGCCGTCCTCGGCCTGCTGCCCGCGTTGGCGCTGGGCGCGGTCACGGTCTTCCGCGGCTTCGGCAGGCCGGACAACCTGTCGCAGACCTACGACGCGATGTTCCACATGAACGCCATCGCGTTCATCCTCGACTCCGGCAACGGTTCCTCGCTCAACCTCGCGGAACTCGGCGCCCGCACCAACGGTGGCAGCGGCTTCTACCCAGCGGCCTGGCACGACCTGGGGTCGCTGGTCGTGATGAGCACCGGCGCCAGCATCCCGGCGGCCGCGAACCTGCTCTCTGCGGCGATCGCGATCGTCGTGTGGCCGCTGTCCTGCCTGGTCCTGGCCCGGCAGGTCTTCGGCCCGTCCCGGGCGGCGCTGGCGGTGACCGGGGTGCTGAGCATCGGCTTCGGCGCGTTCCCCTGGGGCCTGCTCGGATTCGGGGTGCTCTGGCCCAACGCCCTCGGCCTCGCCCTGGTCCCGGCCGCGCTGGCGCTGGCGGTGTCCATCACCGGCCTGGCCAAGGACGACGCCCTCGGCCGCATCCGGTCGCTGGTGCTGCTGCCCGTGGTCGGGCTGGCCATCGGCCTGGCCAACCCGGGCGCGGCGTTCAGCCTGATCGTGCTCGCCGTGTTCCCGCTGCTCGCGTCCGTCATCCGCCGCTCATGGCGGCTGCACAAGGCAGGCCGGTCCGCCCGCGGCGCCGCGGAACTGGTCGCGGTCGTCGCCGTCCTCGGCGGTGTCTGGTACTGGACGGCGACCACGTCGAACCCGCTGTTCGCCAACACCCGCACCACCTACTGGGCCCCGTTCGACACCCCGTCCCGCGCGGTCGGCGAGATCCTGCTCAACGCCACCAACGGCAGGCCCGCCCTGTGGTTCATCTCGGCCGTCGTCCTGGTCGGCGTGGTCGCCTGCCTGCGGTCGGTCCCCCTGCGCTGGGTGGTCGCCGGGCACGCCGCCACCGGTTTCCTCTACCTGGTTGCCGCCTCGTTCAACCGCCCGGACACCCAGAAGTTCACCGGATACTGGTACAACGACTCGTACCGCCTGGCCGCCATGCTCCCCATCACCGGCGTCGTCCTGGGCACCGCTGGCGTCCTCTTCCTCGCCGAAAAGATCGCCAGCCGGGTGGCAGCGGAAGACTGGTCCAGGCCCCGGCTTGGGCTGTCCAACACGACTACCGCCGCCGTTGTGGTCGTGGCGCTGCTCGCTCTCGGCAGCCGAGGCATGTACCTGCCGGACCGGACCGCCCGCATCGCGGGCTCGTACCAGAACCTCCCGGAGACCGCGACCCTCGCCGACGCCGAACAGCGGGAGTTCTTCGCTCGGGTCAAGGACCAGATCCCCGAGGACGCCGTGGTCGCCAACAACCCGTGGGACGGCAGCGGGCTCTTGTGGGCGTTGGCGGACCGGCAGACCCTGTATCCGCACTTCACGATGCCTAGCCCCACTGAGGAGCAGACTTACCTCGCGCAGCATCTGGATGACGTCGCCACCGACCCCAAGGTGTGTCCCGCGGCGCGTGCGCTTGGGGTGACGCATCTGCTTATCGGGGAGTCCGAGTTCTGGCCTTGGGACCCGCGCAATGCGAACTATCCCGGGTTCGAGGACCCTGCTGGCAAACCTGGGTTCGAGCTTGTCGCTTCCGATGGTGAAGCGAAGCTGTACCGGATTACCGCGTGTGCGACGCCGTGATCTCGGGGGTGGCGTCCCGGGGTGGCTCGATGGGGCGGACGTTCCGTTTGGGCAGGGGGCGGGTGTCCTTGGGTCAGGCGTCGGCTGCGGCGTTCTTGCCGTTGGCGGGGTTGGTGGCGCGCAGGGTGTCGACTTCCGTGTGGTGTCGGGCCAGGGCCAGCCACAGCCAGACGGCCAGGATGAGTTGCAGGCCGCCGGAGATCACGAAGACCGACCGAGTGCCCAGCCAGGCCGCCAGGACGCCGCCTAGGAGGGCGCCGACGGGGATCGCGCCCCACACGGCTGTTCGCCAGACGCCGAGGACGCGGCCGAAGAGGTGTTCGGGGACCAGGGCGTGGCGCAGTGCTCCGAGGATGACGTTGACGGCCACCACGCCCGCGGCGAACAGGCCGAACAGGAGGCTTGCCGTCACCGGGTCGGCCACCAGGCCCATCGCGGTGAAGCTGGTGGCGCAGCAGGCGACCGCCAGGGTCAGGACGGTTCTGCGGGAGCGGCCTCGGGTCAGGCGTGGGGCGATGGCGGCGCCGATGAGGCCGCCCGCGCCGCCGACCAGGGCGAAGACGCCGAACGCGGCCTCGCTCAGGCCCAGGTCCTGTAGGGCGTAGAGCACCAGGAGCGCCTGGGCGAGTTCCGAGGTCAGGGCGAGGCAGGCGGCGAACACCACCAGCCGGATCACCAGTGGTCGGCGGGCCACCCACCGCAGGCCTTCGCCGAGCTGTTCCCGCAGGCGCGGCGCGGGGCCGGGCGCGGCCGGGCGGTAGCGGCCACGGAGAGCGATCAGCAGTGCGGCGGCCACCGCGAAACCCACCGAGTTCAGCAGGAACGGCAGTGCCGCGAACACCGCGAACGTCACGCTGCCCAGTGGGCCGCCGAGGAACGTCTGTCCGACGATCTCGACCGACTGCAACTTCCCGTTGGCCGCTTCCAGACCCGGGCGGGCCACCACCGCGGGGATCAGCGCCTGCGCCGCGTTGTCGGCGACGGTCTCGACCGTGCCCAGCAGCAGGGCCGCCAGGTAGAGCAGCCAGATGACGACCGCGTCGGCCACCACCAGGGCGCCGAGGACGCCGACAATCACCGCGCGTGACAGGTTGGCCAGGAGCATGGCGCGGCGGCGGTCGACTCGGTCGATCAGCGCGCCGCTGATCAGCGCGAACAACAGCCAGGGCAGGAACGCGGTCGCCGACAGACCCGCGATCAGCACCGGGTCCCGGGTCAGATTGGCCGCGAGCAGCGGAAAAGCAACCTTGCCGATACCGTCGCCCAGGTTGGACAGCGCACTGGAGCCGAGCAGCCACCCGAGTCTTCGGTCCGGGTTGGTCATGCTCTGGCCCCGGCGCCCGCAGCGGTCCCCGCCATACCGTGACGTTACTGTCCGTCGTCGGGGTGGTGCCACACCCGAACGGGCGGCACTTTGCCCAGCTCACCCTGGCTTGGGAAGCACCATCGGTGGCGGATGGTGAATAATTAGCCCATCGTTGACGTATGCGGTGGACAGGCAACCTTTCGGCGTGGTCACCCGTCCTCTGTATGGACGATCCAGCGGTTTCAGGCATGTCTGGAGGCGAGATCACCGTGCACGGGCGTAAGACACTGATCGCGAGCGGAGTCCTGTTGGCGGCGTTGACCGCTGCCTGCGGCAACGACAACACCGCTGCCCCATCCGCTGGGCAGACCCAGCTCACCACTCCGACGACCACCACCACTGCCGACGCCACGACGACGACCGAAGCCACGTCGTCCGCCGCGGCGCCGCCCGCGACCGCCGACGCGGGCGCAGGCCCCACCGGAACCAGCCAGGCCGACAACGGCGCGGCCACCGGCAACGACTGCAAGGCCGCCGACCTCAAGCTCGCCGTCCGCGACGGCGACGCCGCCGCGGGCACGGTTTACCGGTCGCTGGTCTTCACTAACTCCGGCACACGCACCTGCACCATCCAGGGCTTCCCCGGTGTCTCTTACGTCGCGGGCGCTGACGGGCACCAGGTCGGCCCGGCCGCGTTCCGGGTCGGCGCCAAGGGCGCTCCGGTGACCTTGGCGCCCGGCCAGAGCGCGAGCGCCGACGTCGGGTTCGTCAACGTGCGCAACTACGACGCAGCCGCGTGCAAGCCGACCGAGGTGCGCGGCCTGCGGGTCTACCCGCCGCACGACACCGCGTCGATGTTCGTCGAACTGCCCGGGGTCGGCTGCGCGGGCTCCCCGCCGGGCAACCAGCTCACCGTCAAGACCGTGGTCAAATGACAGTGGTCTAGCCGGTCAGCTCATCAGCCCCGTGCGCCAGGCCCAGGCGGCGACCTCGACCCGGTTGCGGGCGCCGATCTTGGCCTGGACGGCGGCCAGGTGCGTCTTCACCGTCGACAGCGAGAGGTAGAGCTCGGCGCCTATCTCGGTGTTGGTGAGACCTCTGGCCGCCGCGCGTACGACGTCTGTCTCCCGGTCGGTAAGCGCGGCGGTCTCGGGCGCGGGCGCCTTCACCGCGGCCACGGTGAAGTGCTTGAGCAGCCGCACGGTGATCTGCGGCGAGACCAGGGCGTCGCCGCGCACCGCCGCGCGGACCGCCTCCATGAGCAGCGCGGGCCCCGCGTCCTTGAGCAGGAAGCCGCTCGCGCCGTTGGCCAGCGCGGCGTGGACGTACTCGTCGAGGTCGAATGTGGTGACCACGACGACCTTGAGCGGGTCGGCGACGTCCGGCCCGGCCAGCGCGCGGGTGACCTCAAGGCCGTCCATGCCGGGCATCCGGATGTCGAGCAGGCACACGTCCGGCCGCAGCTCCCGGGCCTTGGCCAGCGCGTTCACCCCGTCGGGCACGTCGGCGACGACGGTCATGTCGTCCTGGGTCTCCAGGATCATCCGGAAACCCGCCCGGACCATCTCCTGGTCGTCGGCGATCAGGATGCGGATCACGTGCCGTCCCTTCTGAGCGGAATCCGAGCGTCCACCGTCCAGCCTGCCGTCTCGCCGGGACCGGCCGTGAACCGGCCGCCGAGCAGTTCGACCCGCTCGCGCATCCCGACCAGGCCGTAGCCGCCCCCGTCCGCCGTCGGCCGGATCTCGGGGGTCGGCGCGTCGTCGGTGACCCGCAGGCGCAACTCGTCGCCGTCGGTCTCGATGCGCACCTGGACGGTCTGCGCGTTGCGGGCGTGCTTACCGACGTTCGTCAGCGACTCTTGCACTAACCGGAGCACCGATCGGCCCGCCTCGGGCGGCAGCGCGACCGGCAGGTCCAGCTCCATCTGGACGGCGGGCCCGCCGTAGCCGTCCGCGAGGGCGCGCAGATCGGCTTCGAGGTCGCTGGTCGCCTGGCTCGCCGCGCCGGACCCGCCTGCGGGCGCGGCCCCGCGCATACTGTCCACCAGCATCCGCATGGCGGCCAGCGCCTCGGTCCCACTGTTCTCGATCTTGGCCAGCGCCTGCACGGCCGCGGCCGGGTACGTCTCCGCGACCAGCCGCGCGGCCTGGGCCTGCACGACGATCCCGGTCACGTGGTGGGCGACCACGTCGTGCAACTCCCGGGCCAGCGCCATCCGCTCAGCCTGCTGCGCCCCGGTGACCGCCACCTGGACCGTCTGGTGGCGTTCGCGGTCGCGGGAGCGGAAATACTGGCCGGTGGCCACCGACACGACCAGCAGGAACGCCGCGACCAGCACGAACTCGGGCACGCTGGAGCCGCCCCTGCCGCTGTAGTGCGCCGTGGTGATCACCGCGAGGAGGTCGGCCCCGGCCAGCGCGGCCACGCAGGACGCCGCCTGCCGCCGGTCGGCTGAGCGCACCACGTAGGCGACCAGCGCCATCTGCGCCGCGGCGACGCTGGTGGGCGGCGGGAACCGCGGCACGAAGCCGAACAGCACGTCGAACGGGGCCAGCGCCAGCGCGGAAGCGGCCACCAACGCAGCGGCGGTGAGCGTCCACCGCACCGGGGCCAGCGGACCGAGGAACGCGCACACCCCGGTGGCCAGCATGAGCAGCAACGGCACCAGGTAGACCACATCGGCCAAGCCGCGCGGGCCCAGCCCGTCGACCGCGGCCGCCAGGTCCACGAAGAGCAGGAACACCAGCGCGACCGCCAGCGGCCACTGCCGCCGCATCAGAGTTCGCGCCCGGGGAGCCATCCGCTGGTCGCCCTGGGAGCGCAGCGCCATGCCGACCACGCACCCGCCGATCAGCACGACCAGGCCCATGAACAGCGAGAACAGGATCTCCCGCCAGCCGAGCAGGTACAGCCGGGGCGCCCGCCCCACCATCGCGGCCAGCCCAGCGGCCACCAGCGCCGCCACCGTCGCCGCCGCCGTCGCGCGCCCGCATTTCCACACCACGACGGCCACCAGCAGGCCGCCCGCGACCGTTTCCGACAGCAGCAGGTTCTCGATGCCCGGCGTGCTCGGCGGCGCCAAACCGACCAGCCGCAGCGCCGCGGTGCCCAGCAGCAGGGCGCCCGCCCCGCCCAGCGCGCCCGCGACCGGCCGGGTCAGCGCGAGCAGCGCGCAGGCGATCAGCGGGAGCGGGACGAGCGCGATCGTCAGGTCACCGCCGTCGGCGCCGAGCAGCAGCAGGTCGAACAGGTAGGCCAAGGCGAGCAGTCCAGCCAGCCACCGCCGAACGGGCAGGTGAAGGTCCATGGCGGACAAACGTAGAGCCGATGGCGCCGCCTCGCCTCGGCCGACCGGCGAACGCGGGTCAGCCGATCGGCCGCGGTTCGGCCACAGCGCGCTGACCGGTTGGCCCGGCAGGCCCACCCGTCCGGCCGATCCGCTGCCCCCGGGTCACGAGAGACGCTGTGAGCAGCGGAAACAACACGGAGGTGGGGAGCATGGTGATCGCGGTGCTGGTCTGGGTCGGGGTCGTGCTGGGGATCGGACTGCTGCTGGTGATGGCGCTCGGCCCGGTGATCGTGGAAATGGACGCCAACCACTACGAACGCAAGCACGAACAGCGGCGCGCGGCCCGCGAGACGGGGTGACCGGAGAAGCGGTGGCGGAGGGTAGCGCCGGGCGGGGCGATCGGTGACTATGGAGGGCGCCCAGGCCGAACCCAGGGGGACCCATGCGCGTGCTCGCCGCTGTCCTGCTCGCCGTCGCCCTCGCGGGCTGCGACCCGGCGGGCCCGGTGCCCGAAGTGCCGACCCTGGTCCCGCCCAGCGCGTCCACGGCGTCGCTGGCGCTGCCGAACGTGGTCGGGATGGTCCACCAGGACGCCCAGGACACCCTGCAGAGGGCCGGTTTCCACTACCTGACCGAGGAAGACGCCACCGGTCAGGGCCGGTTCCTGGTGTCCGACCGCAACTGGGTGGTCGTCGAGCAGATACCACCAGCGGGCACGGTCATGCCGCAGTCGGACAAGGTGCTGCTGCGGTCCAAGAAGAAGACCGACAAATGACCCTGGACGACCTCGCCGCCCGGCAGCGCGCGTTCGCCGAGGCCCGCGACTGGGGCCCGTTCCACACCCCGAAGAACCTGGTCATGGCCCTCACCGGCGAGGTGGGCGAGCTGACCGAGCTGTTCCAGTGGCTCACCGCCACCGAGGCCGCGCGCGCGGCCGACGACCCGGCCCTGCGCCCCAAGATCGAGGACGAGCTCGCCGACGTGTTCCTGTACCTGATCCGGCTGGCCGACGTGCTCGGCGTCGACCTCGTCGCGGCGGCCAACGCCAAGATCGACCGCAACGAGCACCGCTTCCCGCCCGGCGTCGGCGGAGCGGCCCTGCGCAAGGACTGACCGGGCGAACCCCACGCCGGTCGTGGCCTGTCCCTCCCCGGCCAGGCCACGACCGACGGGTCTCCCACCCTCGGGTCTTACCGTGTTGGTCTTATGGTCGGTCTTACCGGCGGCGGGCCAGCGTCTTGCGCAGCCGGTTCAACGCCCGGTGCTGCGCGACGCGGATGGCCTCAGCCGTGGTGCCGACGATTCTCGCGGTCTCCTGCGCCGACATGCCCATGACCACGCGCAGGACCAGGATCTCGCGCTGGCGGGGCGTCAGCGTGCGCAAGAGGGCGCCGGTCTGCTCTACCAGCTCGTTCCGCAGGGTGAGCTGTTCCGGGCCGTCTTCGACGCTCATCACGTCCGGCGTGTCGGCGATCGGCTCGGACTTGTCCCGGGTGTTGGCCCGGTGCACGTCGGCGATCTTGTGCGCGGCGATGCCGTAGACGAACGACAGGAAAGGACGGCCGAGCTGCTGGTAAGTGGGCAACGCGCGGAACACGGCGACGCACACCTCCTGCGCCACGTCGTCGGCGCTGCTGAACGAGCGCGGGAGCCTGCCCAGTTTGCTCCGGCAGTACCGCAGGACCAGGGGACGCAGGAAGACCAGGAGCTGCTCGGTCGCGCGGGCGTCGCCCCCGATGGCCTCGGCGACGACCGCGTCCAGGTTGTCCCGCTCGACCCGGGTCGTGACGCGCGTGCCGCGGCGGGCGGGCTCGGCGACCCTGGTCAGCGATGCTTCAAGAGTTGCCAGCTCCTCGTCCAGGTCCACTGTGCACAACATCGCGATCCTCCTGCGCCAAGGGCGTTGCTCTCACCACTTACAGAGCGCTGAGGGAGGCGCGAAATACAGGACGAAGGGCTCTATTTTCAGCGGCGCGGCACTTTCTCGGTCACGAGGCGTAACGCGTACGGCCCGTCACTCACGGTTTCGGCCGGTCGAACCGGTAGAGGTCGTGGTCCTGCATGATTTTGATCACCTTGTCCGCGTACATGGGGTCCGTCGCATACCGCGTGGCGACCTCGGCGATGAACGCGTTCGGGTCCCCGGCCAGCGGCAACGCGGCGGCGTAGTACGGGCTCCTTGTGATCAGCCTGCCGTAGTCGCGGAAGGAGGAACCCAGGGAGTCGTACACGCGGAACCACGCCTTGGCCGGGTGACACACCGGCGTGCACTCGGTTGTCGGATAGTCACGACAACCGACCGCGATCGGGCCGGGGCCAGCGGCGGTGCACTTGAACCCGAAAAAGTTCCTGTCGTTCACCGCGAGGGCGCTGCGACCCCACCCGGACTCCAGGATCGACTGCGCGGCCGTCACGGAAGCCGGGATCTTGTACTCGCTGGCCACCGCTCGGGCCGCGGGCTCCGCGACGGTCAGGAACTTGGCGTCGACCATGCGCAGTGCCTGGTCACGCACCTTTTCCTGGGTGTCGAGATCGGTCATCGCACCCTGCTCGACCGCGATGTCCTCTTCGATGGTGGTCTTGTCGTCGGTTTTGGCGTCGGCGATGGCGGTCGTCGCGGCCGGGCCGTTCGCAGTGACGGCCTGCCCCTGGGTGAGGAACAACGCCGCCACCGCGCCGACAATCCCGGCCACGAACCGCAATCGCAACCTCGTTGCTGTATTCATCATTCGAGGGTCATGCGGTCGAGAATGACCCGCAACCGTTGGTCACTCTTTCGAGTTAACTCGGTTTAGGCGCACGTCCACCCGGACTAGTTTATGGTCGGTCGTGTCGTTGAGCCGGTCGAACTCGGTGTCCGGAAGTGGCCAGAAAACGGCGCTTTCCAGGGGGAACAGCCCACGGGACGGCAGCACGTAATCGGTCCGCAAATTACCCGGAGCGTTGTCGGAGAAGTCACCGGTGTCGAAATACGGATCGCCCATGTGGGTGTTGTTCGCGCCGCCCTGCAACCGGGCCGCCTCGACCCCACCCGCCGACCCGGGCCGCACGTCAAGCACCCTGGGCGCGGTGAGGAGCTGTTGGACCGCGCCGGGGATGCTGTCGCCGTCGACCTCGTCGGAGTTCTGGTCACCCGCGACGACGAACCTTTCCCCGAACCGAAGGCCGCCACGCTTGCCGTTGTCGTCGTAGATGTAGCGGCCCTTACCGGGTGTCAGGTAGTCGGCCCAGAACCGGATTTCGTCGTGGTTGCGGGTCCCGTTGCGGTCCTCGGCCCCATCGAACACCGGCGGAGTCGGGTGCGAAACCAGGAAGTGCACCTCGTGCCGTCCGATCTGGATCGGCACATCCCAGTGCGACTTCGACGACAACCGGAACACATCCAGGACAGCGGGCGAGTACCAGTCCCCAGCGGCGGGCGTCGCCGGGTCGTCTGGCAGCAGCGCGCCCGGCATGTCCTTCCACCGGAAGTGCTGAAACGTGCGAATCGCGTCGGTGTCGATGGGATGTTTCGACAGCACCAGCATCCCGAACTGCCCCGGGAAGAACCCGAACCCGTAGGCGTCGTCCGCAGTCCCGGTCCGCCCGTCCCGGTTGAGGTCGAACCCGGTCGGCACCCCCGTGTTGACCGGCGCGCTGAACGCGTACGGGTAGTCGATCCCCGCCGCCCCATTCTGCCCGCGTTCCAGATAGTTGTCCCGAAAGAGATCAACAGCCGCGGGCGCGTAGTCGAACTCGTTGATGAGCAGCACATCCGGCCGGTTGCGCTGAACAACCTCGGCCACCTTCCGCGCCTGAGCGTTATCCGGCGTCGACAAATCCGCCACAAGCTGCCCGGCAACAGCCCGGTTGAGCGACGCGTTGAACGTCGCGAACCGAACCACGGGCGACACCCCCGAAGCGGCATCGGCCACCGGCGCGGCAATGGCCCCCGCGACTAACGGGAGTACGAGTAACAGGGCGCGTTTCACAGGCATCCTCCTAGTGGGCGGTAGGCCACCTTGGCACCCGCCCACAACCACAGAGTGAGCGCCGAGTGAAGGCTTGGCACCTTCCACGTTGCCCACCTCCGCGCTCCGGCCCACATTGCCCAAGGGACAAGCCGCGAGCGGGGTGCCTCCCAAGGCGAGTCACGAGCGGAATCCCGCGCCAAGCGGCGAGACGCAAGCGGGGAGCAAGGGCTAGGTGCGAGCGGAACGCCGCTCGGGCTGTGCGACCGGGCACGCGTCTCGCCCGTGGCCGGGCATCCGTTCCGGGTTGGCGTGGCGGGTGTCTTGCCCGTTGGCCGGGCGCGTCTCGCCTGTTGGGTGGCGATTCACTCGTGTGTGTCCGCAGGGCGGCGCTTCGTTCGCGCGTTTCGAGGTCAGGTTCCCGCTTGCGCGTTGTTCCCGCTTGCGCGTTGTTCCCGCTGTGGGCTTCGGATGCGGTCGCGGGTCAGATCGGCAGGCCGGTTTCCCGTTCGCATAGGTCCCAGAGGTCTTTCCGGGACCGCGGGTCGTCGTGTTGCCAGGGCAGGTAGTGAGTGGGCCGGATGGCGCGGTCTTGCCACAGGTGCCCATTCGACCGCCCGGGTTCGTCCGCTGCCGCGACCCAGACGACCGTGTCGGCGGCCTGCTCGGGAGTGCGCAGCAGCGAGCCCACGACCTTGTCGGCTCCGGGCACCAACGCCGTCACCCCCGGAACCTCCGCCCACCCCGGCTGGGCGCTGTGCACCACAACCCCGTCGTCGGCGAGTCGGTGCGCCCACTGCTCGGCCAGCACCACCTGCATCCGCTTGATGCGCCCGTCGCCCTTTCCCCCGTGCTCCCCGCCCGCCAACCGCGCGTCATCCCCTCGCAGCGGATGGGTGTAGGCGGCACCGGAGGTCACGAACACCACGCGCCCCTTGGCGGCGGCCAACGCGGGCCGCAACAGCCCGGTGAGCAGGAACGGCCCCAGCACATGCCGGACGATCGCGTCCTCGCCCGGGCCCGCGCTCCCATCGGTGGCCGCGCCCTTCCCAGCAGCCGTACCAGCCTCGTCCAGACCAGTGGTTCCGCCTACGCCTGCACGTCCCACATCGACGGCCTCGCGTGAACCAGCGGGCACACCTGCCTCGTCGGCTCCGCCGAGGTCGGTGGCCTCACCGGCACCCGGGCCATCGGCGGCCGCACCGAGGTTCCCGACGACAGCGTTCGCGCTGGCGTCCGTGGCGTCGTTCCCCGGGGCACCCGTGTCGGTGGGACCGACCGCGTTCGCGGGGGCAGCCGTGTTCGCGGGGGCGGCCTCGCTCGCTCGGGAGAGGTCGCGTTCGTGCGGAGGCCACGTTTCGGCCGCGGCCTGGTTCGTGCCCGCGCTGTCGGTGACGGTCGCGGCTGGCCGTTGGTCCGGTGGGAGGGCGCCCGCGTTGTGCACCAGCACGTCGAGGCTGCCGTGGGAGCCAAGGAAGCGCTCGGCGAACTCGTGGACGGCACGCAGGTCCGCCAGGTCGCACTCCTCCAGTTCGAGGTGGGCGTCGGGGACCTTCTCGGCGATGTCGAGCCGTCCCCGTTCCCCTTCCTCAAGGTCGTTGACCAGCATGTGCACCGTCGCGCCGAGCCTCGCCAGGCCGACGACGGCGGCTTTGCCCAGGTCGGAGTTCATCCCCGTCACCAGCACCACGCAGCCCTCCAGGGCATCGGGCGCCGGATCGGCGGGCCAGAACCTGCTGCGCACCGCGTAGCCGAGCCGGGTGTAGCCGGGAACCACCGTGCGGTCCAGCACCGCGTCGAGGACTTTCGCCGCCACGCTCATGGCTTCGACGCTAGCCGCCGAATGGGGTTTCCGCAGGTCGTCCACCTGGGACGGATCGTGGCCGGGTTCGGCCACCTCATGTCATGGTTTCCTCCTGTTCCTGTTCGCGAAGGGGGTGCCTATGTGGTTGCCAGGCCGCAGCAGGGGCGGGAGTGATCTCGGGGTGCCGGTAGCGGGTCTTGTCGCGGAGCATGGCGAACAAACGTCGGGTCGGAAAGTGGCTGCGCAGGCGGCGAGGAAGAACGCGCGTTTGAGTTCGCGGCGCCGGTAGGGGCCGGGTGTTCGCCCTTGACGCTCGTGGCGGAGCGGCCAGTGACCGGGGCGATGGCTGTGTGAGCGGCCAGGTGGGTGGAGCTTGCGAAGCCGGAGGCGTCGCCGACTTCGGGCAGGTTGCGGGCCGCGGTCCTGACCCCCGATGCCGGTATGGAGGATCGGGCAAGAGGGTGCGCAGCGAGCATCCCTTCGACCTCGTCGACCACCGCTTTCCGCTTCTGGAGCACGATTTGAGGCTGTAGGTGAGTCTGGGCAGGACCGTGTCGGCCGCTGTGGCGCGGTCCCGCTGCATTCGCAAGGCCGGACGGAGCGAAGTCGCCTCGATCGCCGCCGCACCCGCTGCCCACAGGTGGGTGACCGGCTGGTCGAGCAGCTCTGGGCCGCCGCCCCGGGCGAGCAAGCCGTGACCGGGCGGCCTTGGAGGAACAAGTCGTGACCGGGCGGCCTTGGGCGAGCAAGTCGTGACCGGGCGGCCTTGGGCGAGCAAGCTGCGACCGGGCCGGGCGCGACCACGACTGACGCTGATCCGTGGCGGGCGAGCTTGTCGAACAGCGGCGGAGCCGAGGTTCTGTGTTGGGCAGCGGGACGTCGTGAAGGCGTTGCCCGGTGGCGTCCAGGGCGACGGCGTGGTGTTAGGCCCTTGCCCACGTCCGGGCCGAGGAACACCTGGGAGCCGATGGTCATGCTGGGTGCCTTTCGTGTCGTCCTGTGTGGTCGCGGGACGGGCATCGCCGACCAACAGCCGCGTTGCGGCCTGCCGGGCGGCTGGCGGTGTCCCTCTCAGCGGTCCGGCGATGCCAGGTGACGGGAGCGGCGTGGGCGGTCGGTTCCCTGGGATTTGGCTGTCCAGACCCTTGCCAGGGAGGGGGTGCGGGGGCAATCTCGACAAAGCTGTGCGGACTCTTGACAGGAGTGGCCCTGGTCACCCACTCTGAACAGGAGGTAACTGTTACTGCTAGTAACACCGGTGGCGACGACGCCACCAGGCTGAGGGGTGGACGGCAATGGCGCGGGTACCGCAACCGAAGGACGCCGATCAGGTCGCCGCTCGGCTCCTTGACGCGTCGGTGCGCAACACCTACGACCCGTTCCTCGACATCGACTGGACCGCGCCGCTCGCCGAGGGCAAGGCCTACATGCCGTTCGAGCGCGTCTCGCTCTACGGCACCGACCTCTGGCGCGGGCTGAGCGAGGAACAGCGCGTCGAGCTGTCCAAGCACGAGATCGCCAGCATCGCCAGCGTCGGCCTCTGGTTCGAGATCATCCTCATGCAGCTCCTGGTCCGTTACGCCTACGACCTGGACCCGCGCAGCCCGCACGCTCAGTACGCCCTCACCGAGATCGGGGACGAGACCCGGCACTCGATCATGTTCGCCAAGGCGATCGAGCGCTTCGGCGCGCCCGCCTACGGCCCGGGCAGGCTGCTGCACCGGTTCGGCCGGGTCTACAAGGCCGTCGCGGGCGGCCCGTCGATGTTCGCGGCCGTCCTCGTCGCCGAGGAGGCGACCGACCGGCTCCAGCGCTCGACCATGGACGACCCGGACATGCAGCCGCTGATCCGCATGGTCAACCGCATCCACGTGATCGAGGAAGCCCGGCACGTCCGCTACGCCCGCGAAGAGGTGATCCGCGGCGTCCCCGCTCTCAGCCGCGCCCAGTTGGAGTTCCACCGCCTGGTCACCGCCGTCACGGCGGTCGCGGTGATGGACGCGCTGGTGAATCCGAGGATCTACCGGGCGGTCGGGATCGCTCCTCGGGAAGGCCGCGCGGTGGCCCTGGCGAACCCGCACTACCTGGAGACCCGCCGCTGGATGACCGAGAAGGTGGTCGACTTCCTCACCGAGACGGGGATGATCGGCGGCCCGTCGGCGGCCATTTGGAAGCGAGCCCGCCTCATCAGGTGAGCTCCGGCCGACGCAACCGGGAACGGCGGCACTGAGGGCTATGGCGGGCCTGGGGCCGGTCGGGTCGATGCCGCGTGCGGCGACGGCTCCGGGCGTAGTGGCCGCGGCCGAGAGGTGGGTCGGTGCCGGGGATGTGCTGGGTGCCAGGGAAAACGTGGTCATGGCTTGAGGTTAGGTCGGGGGCGGCAGGCGAGCAGGAAGTTGTCCACATACCCCGAAACCATCCACAGGCGACCGAGCACAGTGGACAGAGCGATAAATCAGGTGTAGTGGCGAACCGCCTGCGCTACCGTCGAAGCATGTTCGGTTTCCAGGTCTTCTACCTCTGATCCCGCCCTCGGGCACCCCGCCGCGCTTGGCGTGGAGCCCGTGTCGTGCGTCTGCTGATCGAGTACCTGGGAGTCAACCTTGTCGAAGCACATCTCTTTCCTGGCCGTGCCCGCCCACGGGCACGTCAATCCGAGTCTGTCCCTGGTCGCCGAGCTGGTTCGGCGGGGGTATCGGGTGACGTTCGCGATCAATTCGGAGTTCGCGAAGCAGGTGACCGAGGCGGGGGCTACCGCCGTCCTCTATGACTCGACTTTCCCGTCGGAGTCGAACCCGAGCAGGGAGTGGCCGGACGACGACGACGTTGTCGCGGCGCAGCGGTTGTTTCACGACGAGTTCATCGCGGTGACACCGCGAATCGAGGCCGCGTACGCGGATGATCTGCCTGATCTCGTGGTGTACGACATCGGGGCCTGGCAGGCGCCGGTGCTGGCGAAGAAGTGGGGAGTGCCCGCGATCCAGCTCTCCCCGACGTTCGTCGCCTACGAGGGATGGGCCGAGGACTTCGGCATCGACCTCGAGGCCGCGCCGGACCCCGCGATCGCGGCGATGGAGGCCGAATTGGAGGCGTTCGCCGCGCGGGTGGGGGTCGACATCAGCGCCTCGGAGGTCAAATACCAGCCCAAGCGGTGTGTGGTGACCATTCCGCGCGCCTGGCAGTTGCGGGGCGAGACGGTCGACGAGCGGTACACGTTCGTCGGGCCGAGTGTGGACGAGCGGGCGCACCAAGGGGAGTGGCAGGCGCCGGGGGACAAACCGGTGCTGTTGGTCAGCCTGGGTTCCGCTTACACCGACCAGCTCGACTTCTACCGGCAGTGCGTTGAAGCGTTTACCGGTATGGGGTGGCACGTTCTGCTTTCCGTCGGCCGGTTTGTCGACCCGCGCGACCTTGGTGAGGTCCCGGACGACATCGAGGTGGTGCGGTGGGTGCCGCAGGTGAGCGTGCTGTCGCAGGCAAGCGCTTTCGTCACGCACGGCGGCATGGGGTCGACCATGGAGGGGCTGTACTTCGGGGTCCCGATGGTCGCCGTTCCGCAGGCCGTCGACCAGCCGCTCAACGGCGCCCGCCTGGTCGAACTGGGACTCGGCGCGCATCTGCCCAAGGACGAGGTCACGCCGGAGGCGCTGCGCGCGGCGGTCTCGCGGGTCAGCTCCGACCCGCAGATCGCGGCCAACCTCGCGAAGATGCGTGTGGAGATCCGTGCCGCGGGCGGCGCTCGGGCCGCCGCTGACGTGGTCGAGTCCTACCTCTGAACCGCGTGGCTCGGCTGGGGCTCAGCCCCAGCCGAGCTCGTGGAGGCGGTCGTCGTCCACGCCGAAATGATGCGCGATCTCATGAACCACGGTGACGGCGACTTCTTCGACCACGTCCTCTTCACTGTCGCAGATGTCGAGTATCGCGTCGCGGTAGATGAAGATCCGGTCGGGAAGCTCGCCGCCGTACATTGACGTGCGCTCGGTAAGCGCGATGCCGTGGTAGAGGCCGAGCAGCGTCGGGTCCTCCGGGTCGCGGTCCTCCACCAGCACGACGACGTTGTCCATCGCCGAGGCGAACGCGGGCGGGATCAGGTCGAGGGCGTCGGCCACCAGTTCGTCGAAGCGGCGCCGGGTCATCTCCACGGCCACCGGCTCACCCGCCCGGCGAACTCGGCGGCGGGGCCGTGCTGCTCGGCGGGGCCGTGCTCGACGGGGTCTGCGCGGCCCGCACGCTGCCGCGGACGGGGGCGAGGCCGCTGCCGTCGGACAGCTTCGCGCCGACCTTGCAGTCGACCTTGCGGGAGCCGACCTCCCAGCTCTCCGGCCGGAGCGTGTCCGGATACGGGGTGAGGCCCTTCGCCGCGAGGTCGGCCCCGCCGGTGTAGGCGGCGGTGACCGGGGCGCACAGCTCGATCGCCTTCTCGGTCTGCGCCACCTCGTCCGGGAACTCGTTGGGGAAGGCCGGGCCGAGGTCGACGCTGCCGACGATCTCGAACGCGTGCGCCTTGTCGCAGTCGATGGGGCCGCCGATGTTCTGGCCGTCGAGCGCGAGGCAGGTGCCCGGCTCGTGCACATTGGACTGGTCCTGATTGGCCGCTGAACCGGTGCTGGGCAGCAGGTTGCCCGACATGCCCGCCCGCTGGAGCCCGCACCGCAACTTGCGGTCGCCGTCGCGCCACTGGGCGTCACTGGGCTTGAGAGCGTTGACCGTGTACTTGCCGAACGGGTCGAGCTTGCCGCCGAGGTACGTGGTCGCGCCGGGGGCGCACTTGGCCAGCGCGATCTCCTGCCAGCGCGCCAGGTCGGGCGGTGGCGCGTCCGGCGGGTGCTCCGCGGAGATGTCGACGTTGCTGGTGACCTCGAACAGGTGCGGCCGCGCGCAGTCGACCTGCCGCAGGTCGGCCCCGTCCGGTGGTGTCCAGTCGAGACAGCTGCCGGTGGGGGCGTCGAACGCGCGGGCGCGCTCCTCCTCGGCCGGGGTCAGGTCGCCGCCAACGCCGACCGGCCAGGAGAACGCCATGCTGGTGGCCAGGAGCAGCAGCGCGCCGACGAACGCCCCGACCATCATGAGCCGGGTTTTCGCCGTGCTGTCATTCGACCGAAACCAGTCGCCGCGTCCAGACATCTACTCCATGATGCCGTGTCCCGCCGGGGACGGCGGCCACCGGGACCGAACGGAGATGCGTCAGGTTGCGATCAGGACAATCATCCGACCTCAACGGACAACGGTGGGTAGGGTTCGCGCCGGGAGTGGTTCATGACTGACAACGACAGGTCGAGCAGCGACAAGCCGAAGAACCCGGCCACGCCCGACGGCTCCACCGAGGAACCGCGGGCGACTGGGGCGGGCGACGGCACGAGCGAGCCCACCGGCGGCGCGTCGACTTCGAGCGACCCCGAGACGACGCCCTTGGCGGTGCCGAAGTACGAGCCGGAACCCGAGCGCAAGCGCGGGTCCATCAGTTTTCAGGACGAGAACACCACTCCCCGTGAGCCCACCCTCGCCGAGCAGCGGGCCCGGCGGGAGGCCCTGCGGCGCGAGCGTGAAGCGGAAGAGGCCGAGATCGCCGAGGCCGAGCGCAAGCGCACGAAGCGCAGGCGCATCCTCATCGGGACCGGCGTCAGCGTGGGCGTCGTCGCCGTGGTCGCGGCGATCTACGCCGCGGCGACCCCGGACGATGACGAGGTGGTCGCGCACTGTGTCGACACCAACGGCGTGGTGGTGGACGACGACTACTGTGACGACTCTTACGCGAGAAGCCACGGTGGGTACTCCAGCGGCGGCTTCATCTACATCGGCGGTAGCTCTTACCGCTACAACTACGGCGGCACCGGCAGATACGGGCAGAAGGTGACCGGCGGCAGCTATGTCGCGCCGTCGGGCAACACCTCCGTCAAGACCTCTTCCGGTAAGACGGTGCAACGCGGCGGTCTTGGCGTGAGCAGCGGCGGTAAGAGCGGGGGAAGCTGAGTTGCGCCGAGAGCGGTCCGAGCCCCGCGCCGACTGGCGCAAGAAGATCGAATCCCAGGGACTCGTCTTCGGCAGTCCCGCCCGGTACGGCGGCGGTGGCGCGCGCCCGTACTGGGAC
Organism: Actinokineospora iranica; assembly: GCF_900101685.1. Classification (GTDB taxonomy): domain Bacteria; phylum Actinomycetota; class Actinomycetes; order Mycobacteriales; family Pseudonocardiaceae; genus Actinokineospora; species Actinokineospora iranica. The sequence continues at coordinate 111,661 of NZ_FMZZ01000004.1, read as the reverse complement.
GAGTCGGTGCACTACGCGTTCGACATGGCCGAGGTGCTCTCCATCGAGGCGGACGTCGAACTGCTGCACTCGATGTGCCTGGACGCGGTCGACAACGTCGTGCTGACCGAGCGGTACCGCGACTTCGGCATCCCCGAGTGGGTGTGGCCGCACATCGCCGAGTCGTGGAAGCGGCGCGACCCGCACATCTACGGCCGGTTCGACCTGCGCTACGACGGCTCCGGCCCGGCCCGGCTGCTGGAGTACAACGCCGACACCCCGACCTCCCTGCTGGAGGCGGCTGTCGTGCAGTGGTACTGGAAGACCGAGGTCTTCCCGGCCGACGACCAGTGGAACTCCATCCACGAGAAGCTGGTCGAGCGCTGGACCGAGGTCGCCGACCTGCTCCCGTCCGGCGTGGCGCACTTCGCCTGGTCGCAGGCCGACCCCAGCGGCGAGGACCACATCACCACCGCTTACCTGCAGGAGACAGCCGCGGAAGCGGGCCTGGACACTATCGGGCTGGCCATCGAGGAGGTCGGCTGGGACCCGGTGCTCGCCCGGTTCGTCGACCTCGCCGAGGCGCCGATGGGCACGGTGATGAAGCTCTACCCATGGGAGTGGATGGTCACCGAGGAGTTCGGCAAGCGCGTCGTGGAGTCGCTGCCGCGCACCCTGTGGGTGGAGCCGCTGTGGAAGATGCTGCTGTCGAACAAGGCGATCCTCGCGGTGCTCTGGGAGATGTACCCGGGCCACCCCAACCTGCTGCCCGCGTTCCTCGACCAGCCCGGCCTGCTCACCGAGTACGTGCGCAAGCCCAAACTCGGCCGCGAGGGCGCCAACATCCAGATCGTGGCCCCCGGCTACGAGACGCAGACAACCGGCGTCTACGGCGAAGAGGGATTCGTTTACCAGGCGTTCGACCCCCTGCCGGAGTTCGACGGTTACCGGCCCGCTCTCGGCGCCTGGATCGTCGGCGACCACTCGGCGGGCCTGGGGATCCGGGAGACGGCAGGCCTGGTGACCGACGACGGCGCGGCGTTCGTTCCCCACCGGATACCGCAATGATGTGCAACCGCAAGACCTGTACGCCCATGGAGGACGTGTGACCAGTCATCTCGCCGCGGTGTCGAACCTCGCGCTGCCCGCCGGATTCGGCGCCGACCTCGGCAAAGGCATCGGCGCCATCGCCCTCTACGCGATCGTCGGCCTCGTGCTGATGCTCATCGGCTTCTACGCGATCGACTGGACCACCCCGGGCAAGCTGTCCGACCTGGTCCGCGGCGGCAAGCCCAACGCGGTGATCGTGACAGCCTCCGGGATGCTCAGCATGGCGCTGATCATCGTCGTGGCGATCTTCTTCTCCGCCAGCGACCTCACCGCGGGCCTGATCACCTCGGTGGTCTACGGCCTGATCGGCATCGTCGTGCAGGTGCTCGCCGTGCGCACCCTGGAATGGGTGACCCGGCTCGACGTCCGCGGCACCATCGAGAGCGAGAAGTTCGCCCCGGCCAGCGTCGTGGTCGCCGCCGTGCACATCGCGCTCGGCCTGATCGTCGCCGTCGCGATCTCTTAGGTCCGTATACCGGTCGAGAAGCGGCAAGAGTGCGGACTACTCTCACACACCGTGATTGACCTCAAGGTTCTACGCGAAGATCCGGAGACCGTGCGCGCCTCCCAGCGTGCCCGCGGCGAAGACCCCACCACGGTCGACTCGCTGCTGTCCGCCGACGAACGGCGGCGGTCCGCGATCTCCCGCGCGGACACCTTGCGCGCCGAGCAGAAGCAGTTCGGCAAGCAGGTCGGCAAGGCCCGCGGCGAGGAGCGCGACGCGCTGCTCGCCAAGGGCAAGGAACTCGCCGCCGAGGTCAAAGCGGCCGAAGCCGAGCAGAACGAGGCCGAGACGGCGCTGGAGAACCTGCACCGCGCCCTGCCGAACCTCGTCCACCCCGCGGCCCCGGTCGGCGGCGAGGACGACTACACCGTCCTCGAACACCTCGGCGAGCCGCGCCAGTTCGACTTCACCCCGCTCGACCACCTCGACCTCGGCCTCAAACTCGGCGCCATCGACACCGAACGCGGGGCGAAGGTCTCCGGCTCGCGGTTCTACTTCCTGACCGGCGTCGGCGCGCAACTGCAACTGGCGCTGCTGAACATGGCCGCAGCGCAGGCCACCGCGGCCGGGTTCACCCTGGTCATCCCGCCCGTGCTGGTGCGGCCGGAGATCATGGCGGGCACCGGGTTCCTCGGCGCCCACGAAAGCGAGATCTACCGGCTCCGCGACGACGACCTGTACCTGGTCGGCACCTCGGAGGTCGCCCTCGCCGGCTACCACGCCGACGAGATCCTCGACCTCTCGGCAGGCCCGCGCCGCTACGCGGGCTGGTCAACCTGCTTCCGCCGCGAAGCCGGGTCGTACGGCAAGGACACCCGGGGCATCATCCGCGTGCACCAGTTCGACAAGATCGAGATGTTCAGCTACTGCGCGCCAGAGGACGCCGAAGCCGAGCACCAGCGCCTGCTCGACTGGGAAAAGGAGATGCTGGGCAAGATCGAGGTGCCTTACCGGGTCATCGACACGGCCACCGGCGACCTCGGCACCAGCGCCCACCGCAAGTTCGACTGCGAAGCCTGGGTCCCGACCCAGCAGGCGTACCGCGAACTCACCTCGACCTCCAACTGCACCACCTTCCAGGCCCGCCGCCTGGGCGTCCGATACCGGGACGAGAACAACAAACCGCAGGTCGCGGCCACCCTGAACGGGACCCTGGCGACGACCCGGTGGATCGTGGCGATCCTGGAGAACCACCAGCAGGCCGACGGCTCGGTGGTGGTGCCGGAGGCGCTGCGCCCGTTCCTGGGCCTGGAGGTCCTACGGCCGGTTCGCTAACCGGCACACGCATTAGCGGGGCTGTCCGGCCGCAGGCAACGCTGCCCGCGGCCGGACAGTTCGGCGTCTTAGCCCGCCGTGACGCGGTCGGCGATGTGGCGGCCGATTTCCAGGGCGCAGGTGGCCGCGGGGGATGGGGCGTTGAGGACGTGGACCTGGTTCGGGGCGGTCTCGATGAGGAAGTCCTGGACCATCGAGCCGTCGGGGAGCAGGGCCTGGGCGCGGACGCCCGCGCCGGAGCGGACGATGTCGTCCTGGCCGACCGCGGGGACCAGTTTGGCGAGGCTGGCGGCGAAGCGCCGCTGGGACAGCGAGCGCAGGACCTCGTCCAGGCCGATCGGGTAGGCGTATTTGCGGGCCAGGCGCCAGGTGCCGGGGAAGCGGGCGGTGTCCAGCAGGTCGCCGACGGAGACGTCGCGCCAGCGGTAGCCCTCGCGGCGCAGGGCCAGCACGGCGTTGGGGCCCGCGTGGACGGTGCCGTCGAGCATCCGGGTCAGGTGGACGCCGAGGAACGGGAGGGAGGCGTCGGGGACCGGGTAGATGAGGCCGCGGACCAGGTGGGCGCGGGACGGCCGCAGTTCGTAGTACTCGCCGCGGAAGGGGACGATGCGGGCCTTGGGGGTCAGGCCAGCCATGCGGGCGATGCGGTCGCTGTGCAGGCCCGCGCAGTTGACCAGGGCGTCGGCGCGGACGACGTCCTGCCCGGTGGCGACTTCGACGCCGCCGGAACGGGCCGGGCGGATGCCCAGGACCGGGGTCGACAGGCGGAGGTCCGCCTCGCGCAGGTCGCGGACCAGGGCGGCGCACACCGCGGGGAAGTCGATGATGCCGGTGCTCTCGACCCGCAGGGCCGCGACGCAGGACACCTCGGGCTCGTAAGAGCGGGCTTCCGCCGCCGAGATGAGCTTGGCCGGGACGCCGTTGGCCTCCGCGCGTCCGGCGAGCACTCGCAGCGCCGGGAGTTCTGCTTCCGAGGTGGCGACGACCAGCTTGCCGCACAGGTCTACCGGGACACCGTTAGCCCGCGCGTACTCGACTATCGAGCGGTTGCCCGCGACGGACATGCGGGCCTTGAACGACCCGGGCGCGTAATAGAGGCCCGCGTGCACGACGTTGGAGTTGTGGCCGGTCTGGTGAGCCGCCCACCGGTCCTCTTTCTCCAAGACGGTCACCGCCAGGCCGCGGACTGCCAGTTCACGCGCTGTCGCCAGGCCCAGGATGCCGCCGCCGACCACCACCACATGTCGCACCCGGGCAGCTTAAGCGGGCGGGCGTTCTCTACGGTTGTCCGGTGACTGCCGCAAGCCTCCGGGAACGCTTCGGTCCCGCCGCCGGGATGGGCGCCGGACTCGTCGTGGTCGGTCTCGCGGGCTACGGGTTCCTGGCGCTTTCCGGGCAGACGTTGTCCGCCGCGGACAACGCGGCGGTGCTCAGCTTCTACCTCATCATGAGCATCGTCGGCCCCGGCGTGTTCACCGGTGTCGAGCAGGAAACCAGTCGGTCGACCAGCGCGTGGCTCGCCTCGGGCGGCTCGCTGCGGACGGTCGCGGGCCGGGCGTCGCTGGTGGCCGCCGGGCTGGTCGGCGTGGTGCTGGTGGTGTTGGCGGCGGCGTCGCCGGTGTTGACCGACAAGGTGCTCGACGGCCAGTGGGGGCTGTTCTTCGCGCTCGGGCTCGGGGTCGCGGGCTCGGCGGCGGTGTACGTGGTGCGCGGGCTGCTCGGCGGCACTCAGCGGTTCAACGGTTACGCGGTCAGTCTTACCGTCGAGGGACTGTCGCGGATCGTGCTGTGCGCGGTCGTGGTGGTCCTCGGGCTGACGAACGCGACCCTCTATGCGTTCATCTTCGCGTTGGGCGCGGTGTTCTCGTTGCTCGCCGGGCTGCCCTGGCTGCGCCACCGGGACGCGGCGGCGGTCGAGGTCGCGGCGGTCGACGGGCTGCCGACAGACGCGGGCAACCCGGTGACGGCGATGGCGCGGGGCATGACGTTGCTGGTCGGCGCGACCCTGGGGTTCCAGGCCGTCGCCAACCTCGCGCCCATCCTGGTCAACGCGCGCCTGGAGTACGACAAGGAAATCGCGGAGGCGTTCGGGTCGGCGTTCGTGCTGGTGCGGATTCCGGTTCTGCTGTTCGCCGCGGTCCAGGCCATGCTGATGCCGGTCCTGACCAAGGCGGTGACCACGGGCGACCTGCCCGCGTTCAGGGCGACGCTGCGCAAGATCTTGCTGCTGTTGGCCGCGATCGGCGTGCCCGCCGTGCTGGGCGCGACGATCCTCGGCCCGTGGGCGGTGGAGGTTCTTTTCGGGGCCGAAGTCCGACTGCCGCACGCCATCCTCGGGTTGCTCGCCGCGAGCACGATTCTGCTGATGCTGACCCAGGTTCTTCTGCCCGCCCTGGTAGCGCTGTCCAAGCACCGGATAGTGACGGTCGCCTGGGTGATCGGCGGTGTCGTGCTCATCGGCCTGCTCTCCCTGCCGATCGACCCGGTGTGGACCGCGGTGTGGGCGCAACTCGTCGCGTGTGGCCTGGTCACCGCGGTGATGGCGGCCAGCCTGGTCGGACCGCTGCGCCAGACCGCGGCCACGAAGGCCCAGGAACCCGAACCAGCGCGGTGACCCGGGCGTAGTGGGACTGAAATCACCTTGCGGTACCTTGTGTCGGTCCTCACGTTCACCGTGGTCAAGGAGTTTCGGTGGGTATTGGTCCGACGATTCGCCACAAGCTAGGTCGGTTCGAGATTCCGGCGGCCGAGGCCTACCGGAACCGGTTCATCAACCTCGACGATCTGGCGACGACCCTCGCCAGCGCCCTGCCCGCCAAGCGCATCCTGGAGATCGGCTGCGGCGACGGGTCCTTCGGGCAGCGGCTGTGCGAGGCCTACCCGGAAGCGGAGTACGTCGGCATCGACGTCGCGCCCGACCCCGGGCGGCTCTTCCGCGGCGACACCAGCCGCGCCACGTTCCGCAGCATCCCGTCCTCGGAGCTGGTCGCCGAGCGGCCGCAGCTGTTCGACCTCGTCTGCATTGTCGACGTGGTGCACCACCTCCCGGAGAGCCTGCGCGTCCCGGTGCTGAACGACGCCGTCGCGCTGAGCACCGAGGACGGCGTCATCGCCGTGAAGGACTGGGAGCGCGGCGCGGGCATCGCGCACGCCATGGCCTTCGCCGCCGACCGCTATGTGACCGGCGATAAGACTGTCCGCTTCCCGAGCCGGGAAGAACTGCGCGGTTACCTTGCCGCCGGTCTACCGGGCTACGACATCGCTCTTGAAGCGCGCATCCCCCCGCGCCGCAACAACGTGCTGTACGTGATGCGCCGCCCCGGGCACAGCGCCTGACACCACCGCGCCACACGAAGTCCCCGGCCCGCGGCCGGGGACTTCGTCGTATTGGCCCTAGGGAATGTCAGACCTCTGGGCTACTCTCTCGACCGACAGTTCGGGTCGGGGCCCGTATTCCTGGGGGAAGTCTTCGTGCGCCCATCGCTTCGCGCTGCCCATGCGCGGACAGGACTCGACGCGGCTTCGAGACGCCAGAGACGGGTTTGTTCACTCCGCGCGTCGCATCTGGGGTTATCCGAAGAGAGTAGGAACAATGCGTTTCAGATCCTTCGCACTGGTGACGGCACTCGCCGCCGCCATGCTCGGCGGGCAGGCCGGTGCCGCGGCCGCGGCGCCGACGCCCGTTCCGGCCGCACCGCAGGCGCCCGGGCCGCAGGCGCGTCCTGACCACGGCAAGGGCGTGCTGGAAAGCCGCCGCGAGGGGCGCGACCTGACCGCCGTCCCGGGGACCGTGGGCACGCTCGGCGCCGACACCGCGGCCGCGCCGCTTGCCGGTGCCCCCACCGGCACCAGGTACACGCCGATCGCGCCGACGCGCGTGCTCGACACCCGCAACGGGACCGGCGTGCCGACGACCACCCCGCTGCGGCCGGGCGGCACGCTCGCGCTCGACCTGGCCTCGCGGGTCCCGACGACCGCCACCGCCGTCGTGCTCAACGTGACCGGCACCGAGGGCACCGCGAACACCTTCGTCACGGTCTACCCCGCGGGCACCGACCGGCCGATCTCGTCCAACCTCAACCTCGCCCCCGGGCAGACCCGCCCGAACGCGGTGGTGGTGACTCTCGCGTTCAGCGGGACCGTGCTGATGTACAACAACGCGGGCAGCACCCACCTGGTCGCCGACCTCGCCGGGTACTACCAGCCGGGCGCCGGGTCGCTGTTCAACCCGACCCCGCCGACCCGCCTGCTGGACACCCGGTTCGGCACCGGCACCGGCGGCAGCCGCACCCCGGTCGGACCGGGCAAGACGATCTCGCTCGACTTCACCGGCCGCGTGCCCGCGACGGCGACCGCGGTCACCTTCAACCTGACCGGCGTCGACGGCACCGCGCACACCTTCGTCGCGGCTTACCCGTCGGGCACCGTGCGGCAGCCGGGGTCGAGCCTGAACCTGGCTCCCGGTGAGATCGCGCCGAACCTGGTCACCGTCACCCTCGGCGCGGACCGCAAGGTGAGCCTCTACAACAACGCGGGCAACACGCACCTGGTCGCCGACCTCGCCGGGTACTACGACTCGGCGGCGGGCGCGGCGTTCTACCACGTCGCCCCGACCCGGCTCGTGGACACGCGGTTCTTCCCCGAGCCCATCTGCGGCAACTGCCACCTGCCGGTCGACTTCCGCCCGCTGCTGCCCGCCACCGCGCGCGCGGCCGTGTTCAACCTGACCGGCACGGACCCGTCGCAGGGCACGCACATCACCGCGTGGCCCGGCCAGAACCCCAGCCAGCTCCCCAACTCGTCGAACCTGAACCTCGTCGGCGGCCAGACCCGCCCGAACCTGGCGACCGTGGGCCTCGACCAGGGCGTGCTGAGCCTCTACAACCGCTTCGGCGACGTCGACCTGATCGTGGACGTGGCGGGCTACTTCGCCAACCCGCCCGCGGTCTGCGCTGTCGACTGCGGGATCAGCTGGGGCGACAACACCGGCGGCCAGCTCGGCCACGGCACCAGCGGCGACGCTGCCAACAAGCCCGGCCAGATGTCGGGGCTGGGCAACGTCAAGGCGGTCGCGGCGTCGCACCACAGCAGCTACGCGCTGCTCAAGGACGGCAGCATCTGGGCGTCCGGGCTGAACTACAACGGCGGCCTCGCCTCGACCACCGTCGCGGAGAGCCCGGTTCCGATCAAGGTTCCGGTCGGGGCCACGTTCACCGCGGTCGCCGCGGGCAGCGCCACCGCCTACGGCCTGACCAACCAGGGCCGCATCCTGTTCTGGGGTGAGAACCGCAGCAACGAGGGCGGCAACAACAACGACGCCCCGGAGTTCACCGCCCGCGAGGTCGGCATCGAGAACGTGAAGGCCATCGCCGCCGGGTACAGCACCGGTTACGCGCTCAAGAACGACGGCACGGTGTGGGCGTGGGGCGTCAACGGCGGCGCCCTGGGCAACGGCAGCTACGGCACCGGCTGCGAGCAGTACCCGGTCGCCGCCACCTGCCGCGCGCCGTTGCCGGTCCAGGTCCCCGGGCTGACCGACATCGTGTCCATCGGCGCGTCGTGGAGCACCGCGTACGCGGTCAAGGCCGACGGCACCGTCTGGGCTTGGGGCTGGAACGCCGAAGGCCAGCTCGGCGACGGCCAGGCGGGCGGCGGGTCCTGCTACGAGAACACCACCCTGCCCAACTGCGTGCAGCTGTCCCCGAAGCAGCTTCCCGCGCTCACCGGCGTGACCAAGGTCGTCGGCGGCGCCACCACGGCGTACGCGCTCAAGTCCGACGGCACCGTCCTCGGCTGGGGCTGGAACGCCCAGGGCCAGGTCGGGCACGGCGTCACCGGGGCGAACTGCCAGTCCCCGTCCGGCACGAACTGCACGGTGCCGACCCCGACCGCGGTGTCCGGTCTGACCGGCGTGACCGACCTCGCCGCTGGCTCGCTGTTCGCGTTGGCTCGCAAGTCCGACGGCACTGTCTCGGCGTGGGGCTACAACGGGTTCGGCGCGATCGCCGCCAACGTCGGCGGGTCTAACGTGCCGTTGCAGGTAAGCGGACTTACCGACGTCACGGCAATCGGCGCGGGCGGCTTTACCGCGCTCGCGGTGGCGGGAACCGTGTAAGAGAGTTCGGGTAGGAAGTTCCGGCCGCGCCGGTCGGTCTGGTGTGGACGCCAGACTGGCCGGCGCGGCCATGTACGCTGCCCTTTGCCAAATCGGGTCGGGGGCCGTTTTCCTTTTGGGGGAACAAAGTGGGCGTTCGACTCCTGACCGTGCTGCTGTGCGCGGCCACGTCCCTTGCCTTCGCCGCGGCGCCCGCGTCTGCGGGCCCGGTCGCGCCGCCGGTCGCGCGGGCTTCCGCGTTCAACGGCATGGCGCCCGAGCGGGTCCTCGACACCCGGATCGGCAACGGAGCCCCGGCGCGCCCGGTCGACGGCGGCCAGTCGATCACGCTCGACCTGTCCGGCAAGGTGCCCGCGTCGGCGACCGCGGTCGTGCTGAACGTGACCGCCACCGAGCCAACCGCGTGGACGTTCGTCACCGTGTTCCCCCGCGGCACCGCCCGGACCTCCGCGTCGAACCTCAACGTCAGCCCCGGCGAGACTCGCCCGAACCTGGTGACCGTCGCCCTCGGCGCGGGTCGCAGCGTCGACCTCTACAACAACGCCGGGCGCGTGCACCTGGTCGCCGACCTCGCGGGCTTCTACGGCACGGAGTCGGGCGTCAAGTTCACCTCGATCACCCCGGCGCGGGTCATCGACACCCGGCAGTCCGCCCCGGTCGGGCCGGGCGGCACGATCACCGTCGACTTCTCCGCGCGGGTGCCCAAGAGCGCGACGGCGGTGACGTTCAACCTGACCGGCACCGACCCGACCGGCGGGACGTTCGTGACCGCGTGGCCCACCGGCGCGCCCCGGCCGATCTCGTCCAACCTCAACCTGGTCCCCGGTCAGACCTCGCCGAACCTGGTGACGGTCGCGCTCGGCGCGGACCGCAAGGTGAGCCTCTACAACAACGCGGGCTCCACCCAGCTGATCATCGACCTGGCGGGCTGGTTCGACAAAGAGGCGAGCCTGCTGTTCACCCCCGCCCGGCCGACCAGGGCCGTGGACACCCGCGCCACCGGCCCGGTCGGACCGGGCGGCGCGCTTCCGGTCACCGTGTTCACCCCGACCGCGGCCGACCCGGTGGTGCCCGCAGCCGTCGTGGTGAACCTGACCGGCACCGAGCCCACGGCCGGGACGCACGTCATCGCCGCGCCCGCCGAGCGGACATCGACATCGAACCTGAACCTGGCCCCCGGGCAGACCGCGGCCAACCTCGCCACCGTGCGGGTCGACCCGACCGGCCGCATCCGGCTCTACAACAACGCGGGCTCGGTCCACCTCATCGCCGACGTCTCGGGATACTTCTTCCGCGCCTGCCCGGGCAGCGGCCCGTGCGTGCTCTCCTGGGGCGCCAACTCCGGCGGCGAACTCGGCAGCGGCGCAGGCCCGAACCGGTCCGCGCCCGCCCCGGTCACCGACCTGCCCGGGGTCGTGGCGATCGCCGCGGGCGGCCGGGAGAACCTGGCGCTGCGCGGCGACGGCTCGGTCGTCGCGTGGGGGCAGAGCGCGGCCGTCCCCGCGGGGCAGTCGGCGCGGCCGGTCCCGGTCGCCGGGCTCCCCGCCGACGTCGCGCAGGTCTCGGCCGCGGACGACAACGCGCTCGCCCTGACCTCCGACGGCGCGGTCTGGGCGTGGGGCGACGGCAGGCACGGCCAGCTTGGCGACGGCGTCGACCGGGGCGGCGACGGCGCGGTCCTCGCGATCCCCGTGCCGGTGCGGGTCGCCGGGCTTACCGGGGTCACGTCTATCGCCATGGGCACGCGGACGGGCTATGCGGTGGCCGGTGACGGCACTGTCTGGGCGTGGGGAAGCAACCGCAACGGCGAACTGGGCAACGGTGTCGCGTGCGACGCTCGGACCGGGGCGGGCTGCTACTCGGTCGTGCCGGTGCCGGTGTCCGGCCTGAGCGGGGTCATCGCCGTGTCCGAGGACGGGTTCGCCCTGCGCGCCGACCAGACCGTGTGGACGTGGGGCACGAACACCGGCGGCCTGCTCGGCACCGGGTCGGCCGAGCCGCGCGGTCTCACCCCGGTCCAGGTGCCCGGCCTCTCGGGCATCGTGGGGATCGCGGGCAGCGGCGCCAACCGGTTCGCGGTGCGCGGCGACGGCACGGTGTGGGCGTGGGGCGGCAACCAGGACGGCCAGCTCGGGATCGGCGTCAGCGGCGCGCCCTCGGCAGGCCCGGTGCAGGTCTCGGGGATCGGCGACGCCACCGCCGTCGCGGCGGGCGAGTCCGGCAACGGGTACGCGATCCGCGCCGACGGCTCCCTGTGGGGCTGGGGCAACAACAGCGCGGGGCAGCTTGGCCCGGCCGCTGTCGGCGCCAAGGCAGAGCTACCGGTCCGGATTACCGGGATCAGCGGTGTGCTCGCGGTCGGTGGCTACGCCCAGGGCGCGCTCGCGCTGACGGAGCCGAACATCGCCCGGTAAACGGGCCATGGACAGCCGATTTCCCTGCTGCCACAATCGGGGCCCGATCGCGCGGTGAGCCGGGACGGCGCGCGGGCAGTGGGGGAGCCATGCGCTGCAGGTCGTGGGTGGCGGTCACCGGTCTCCTGTGCGCGTTGCTTACCGGCGAACGGTCAACCGTCGCCGAGACCGCCACCGCCGCGTCGGGGTTCAACCCGGTGGCACCCGTCCGCGTCCTCGACACCCGGCTCGGCTCCGGCGGGCCGCTGCGCGGCGGCGGCACCCTGGTGCTCGACCTGTCGGCCCGGCTGCCCGGGGCGGCCACCGCTGTCGTGCTCAACGTGACCGGCACCGACGTCACCGCGAACACCTTCCTCACCCTCTTTCCGCACGGAGCCGCCCGGCCGGTGTCCTCGACGCTGAACCTCGCCGTCGGCGAGACCCGGCCCAACCAGGCCACCATCGCCCTCAGCGCGGACCGCGTGGTCGACATCTACAACAACGCCGGGGCGACGCACGTGGTCGTCGACGTCGCGGGCTACTACGCGGCAGGCGGCGGCGCGCTGTTCACCAGCGTGCCGCCCACCCGCGTCCTCGACACCCGGCAGTCGGCCCCGGTCGGGCCGGGCGGCACGGTCACCCTCGACTTCACGGGCCGGATCGCGCCTGCCGCCACCGCGGTCACCTTCACCCTCACCGGCGCCGAGGCGACCCACACGACGTTCGTCACCGCCTGGCCGACCGGCGCCCCGCGGCCCACGGCGTCGAACCTGAATCTCGAATCCGGCGGCACCCGGGCCAACCTGGTCACCGTCGCCCTGGGCGCGGACCGCAAGGTGACGCTGTACAACAACGCGGGAACCGCACACCTCATCGCCGACGCGGCGGGCTTCCACGCCCCGGGCATCGGCGCGGGCTTCGTGCCGCTGAGCCCTCGCCGCATCCTCGACACCCGGACCGGCCTCGGCCGCGGCGGTGTCGTCGGCCCGCTGGCCTCGGGCGGGCAGGTGGACGTGCCGCTGGCGTCCCCGGTGCCGCCCGACGCGGCGGGCGTGCTGCTCAACGTGACCGCGGTCGACGCGGTCGCCCCGTCGTTCGTCACGGTGTGGTCGCCTGACCAGCGCGAGGACAGGCCTAACACGTCCAACCTGAACGTGGTCCCCGGTAAAGCTGTCGCGGCCGGGGTAGCTGTCCCGGTGGGCGCGGTACGCGCGTTCCGGGCGTTCGCCCACCAGTCGCTGAACCTGGTCGCGGACCTGTCCGGCGTGTTCGTGTTCACCGGGACGCCGTGCGCGGAGGACTGCGTCGTCGCCTGGGGCGCCAACCGCGGCGGCGCGACGGGCACCGGCCGCGCGGCAAGCCTGCTGACTGACCCGGAGAAGGTAGGACTAACCGGCGCTAAGACTCTGGGCGGCGGTGGTCAGTACGCGGTCACGACAGTCGGCAAGGTCCTGGCTTGGGGCGACAACAGCTACGGGCAGCTCGGTGCGGGCTGGACCGGCGGCTGGAGCCCGGTCCCGGTCGCCGTGCGCGGTCTCGACCAGGTGACCGCCGTCGTCGGCGGGGAGAGCGGCGCGCTCGCCCTGCGGGTCGACGGCACCGTGTGGTCGTGGGGCATCGCCTTCGCCGCCCCGGGCCCGCCCGCGGGTTCCTCGGCGACGCCGACGCGCGTCGGCGGACTTGCCGGGGCGCGGCGGATCGCGATGAACGAAGGCACCGGATACGCCGTGCTCACCGACGGCTCGGTCTGGGCGTGGGGGTTCAACACCGAGGGCGCCCTGGGCGTCGGTCCGGGCACGACCCACACGGCGACCCCCGTGCGTGTCCCCGGCCTGACCGACGTCGAAGACCTGGTCGCGGCCAACGGCTCGGTCTTCGCGACCCGGCGGGACGGCACGGTGTGGGCGTGGGGCTCGAACCAGGGCGGCAAGCTCGGCACCGGCCAGGGCTGCGCGGCCACCGGGTGCCACATCGCCACCCCGACCCCCGTGCCGGAACTGACCGGCGTCCGCGTGATCCGCCCCGGCGTCGACCACGCGCACGCGCTTACCGCCGCCAACACAGTCCTGTCGTGGGGCCGAGACTGGGGCGGTCAACTGGGCACCGGACAGTCCTGTCTCGCGCCGGATACCTGCGCCGCGGCCACCCCCGTCCCGGTGCCCGGCCTGACCGACGTGACCGGTGTCGCCGCGTCCTACGGCTCCGGTTTCGCCGTGAAGTCCGACGGCACGGTGTGGGCGTGGGGCGTGAACGGCATCGGCCAGCTCGGCACCGGCCCCGCCTGCGCGCCGGAAGGGGACCGCTGCGTGGTGCGCTCGCCCGCGCAGGTCAGGAACGTGACCGGCGCGCGGCAGCTCACCGCCGACCTGCGGGGCACCGTCGTCGCGCTGGTCGCCTGAACTTCCGCGGAAGCGGTTACGGCATAGTGGGGCCCATGCGCGCTCTCGTGACCGGCGGTGCCGGCTTCATCGGCTCCACCCTTGTCGACCGGCTCCTGCGGGACGGCCACGACGTGGTCGTGGTCGACAACCTGACCCGGGGCAAGCGCTCGAACCTCGACGCCGCGCTCGCCACCGGCCGCTGCGAGCTGCGCGAGGTCGACGTCACCGCGCCCGACCTGCACGACGTGCTCGCCGACGCCCGGCCCGAGGTCGTCTTCCACCTCGCCGCGCAGATCGATGTGCGGGTCAGCGTGGCCGATCCGCTGCTCGACGTCACCCAGAACGTCCTCGGCACGGTCAACCTCGCCGAGGCCGCGCGCAAGGCCGGGGTCCGCAAGATCGCGTTCGCCTCGTCCGGCGGGTCCATCTACGGCACCCCCGACGAGCTGCCGGTCGCCGAGACGCAGCCGATCAACCCGAAGTCGCCGTACGCGGCGAGCAAGGTCAGCGGCGAGGTTTACCTGGACACCTACCACCAGCTCTACGGCCTTCAGTGCACTCACCTGGCACTGGCCAATGTGTACGGTCCGCGCCAAGACCCGCACGGAGAGGCGGGCGTGGTCGCCATCTTCGCCGACGCCCTGCTGAACGGTAAGCCCACCAAGGTCTTCGGCGACGGCGGCAACACCCGCGACTACGTCTTCGTGGAAGACGTCGTGTCCGCGTTCATCGCAGCCGCGGGCGAGGTCGGCGCCGCCCGCCGCTACAACATCGGCACCGGCGTCCAGGTCTCCGACCGGGAACTCCACACCCTCGTCGCCAAGGCCGCTGGCGCCCCCGACAACCCCGAGCACGCCCCCGCCCGCCTCGGCGACCTGCGCGCCTCCGCGCTGGACAACGCCGCCGCCCTGCGCGACCTCGGCTGGAAGCCCGAAGTGGACATCGCCGAGGGCGTGCGCCGGACCGTGGACTACTTCCGCGCCTAGGTCCTGTCGGGACAGAGCTAGTGCTCGGCGGGCTCCGCGTTCGGCTTCTCGGCGTTCTGGATGGCCACCGCGCGCACCAGCTTCGCGTACCGGTACTCGAGTTCCTTGAAGCGCAGGTACGTGTTGATCGTGGCGAAGCCGAACGCGACGACCGTGCCGTAGAGCAGCAGGTCGGTGCCGCGGCCGACGCCGAACAGGTTGGCCAGGCGGGTCAGCTCGGCAGGCCGCAGCACCGCGATCACGCCGAACACCATGAACAGCGCGAACCCGATCTTCACGCTGGCCGCGGTCTTGCTCTTGCCGTGGTGGCGCAGGAAGAACACCAGCAGCAGCACGACCGCCAGGATGAGCAGAACTTGGATCAGCATGTCAGCGCCTCGAACCGGTCTTCAGTGCGGTGTCGAAAAGGATGTTCACTCCGTTGATGAGGGACTGGCCCTTCGCCATGGAGTACTCGGTGTAGAGAATCGTCACCGGTTCCTCGGCGACCCTCCACTTGTGCCGGTCGATCATTTCCACGATTTCCGAGGCGTGCCCCATGCCGTTGAGCGAAATGCTCATCTGCTCGGCGACCGTCCGGTTGAACACCCGCAGCCCGTTGTGCGCGTCGGTCAGCCCGAGCCGCTTCGTGCGCGGGCTCAGCGCGACCACCGTGCGCAGCACGACCCGCTTGATCCACGGGATGTGGCTGGTGTCGCCGCCGCGGAACCGGGTGCCGACGACGATGTCGACGTCTTCTGACTTGATCCGCTTGAGCATCCGCTCGACGTCGGCGACCTGGTGCTGCCCGTCGGCGTCGAAGGTGACGAAGTACTGGGCGCCGGGCTGCGCGCGGGCGTATTCGACGCCGGTCTGCAGCGCCGCGCCCTGCCCGAGGTTCACCGGGTGGCGCACCAGGTGGGCGCCGGTGGTGCGGATCTGGGCGGCCGAGTCGTCCCGGCTGCCGTCGTCGACGCACACGACGTTGGGGAAGGTCTGCATGGCGCGACGGGCGACCTCGGCGATTACCGCGCCCTCGTTGTAGACCGGGACAACCAGCCACACGTCTGACCAGTCGGACACGGGGTCCCTCCGAACGTGATGGTGTCGCGTCGCGCGACCGAGTACGGGTCTGAGGGTAACCGCTTGCGACGGTCGGCCTACCATGAGGCCGTCGGTTTCCACACCGTCGCATGGGCGCGTGTCGGTCACCCCATACCCTTCCAGCGCCTGTCCAGCTAAGGAGCGCGCACAGCCATGACAACGTCCAAGCCTGTGGCCGAGGCCGAGACGACCCCGTCAGCGGTCATCGAGCTGTCCATCGTCCTGCCCTGCCTCAACGAGGCCGAGACGCTGGAGATCTGCGTCCGCAAGGCGCGGAAGTCCCTGGACTCCCTCGGCGTCGTGGGCGAGGTCATCGTCGCGGACAACGGCTCCACCGACGGGTCGCAGGACATCGCCCGCGCCAACGGCGCCCGGGTCGTGGACGTCCCTCGCCGCGGGTACGGGGCCGCCCTCGCCGCGGGCATCGAGGCGGCGGGCGGCGAGTACGTCCTGATGGCCGACGCCGACGACAGCTACGCGCTCGACGACATCGGCGGCTTCCTGACCGAGTTGCGCGCGGGCGCCGACCTGGTCATGGGCAACCGCTTCCAGGGCGGCATCGCCGAGGGCGCCATGCCGTTCCTGCACCGCTACCTGGGCAACCCTGTGCTGTCCAAGCTGGGGCAGTTGTTCTTCCGCATCCCGGTCGGCGACTTCCACTGCGGCATCCGCGCCTTCCGCCGCGACCGGATGCTGGAACTGGGCCTGCGCACCTCCGGCATGGAGTTCGCCAGCGAAATGGTCGTGCGCTCCTCGCTCAACCACTTCGACATCCGCGAGGTCCCCACCACGCTGCGCCCCGACGGCCGCAGCCGCGCCCCGCACCTGCGCACCTGGCGCGACGGGTGGCGGCACCTGCGGTTCCTCCTGGCTTTCAGCCCCCGGTGGCTGCTGTACTACCCGTCGGTCGCCCTGATGAGCGTGGGGCTGCTGGGCCTGCTGTGGCTGTCCTTCGGCCCCCGCCAGGTCGGCGGCATCGGCTTCGGCCTGCACTCCATGCTGGCCTTCGCCACCATGTTCGTGCTCGGCCTGCAAGGCATCGGCCTGGCGGTGGTCGCCCGCTCCTACGCCGCTCACCTCGGGCTCTTGCCGCCACCGTCCGGCCGCACCATCCTCCGCGTCGCCCGAGCCTCACTCGAACGCGGCCTGTGGATCGGCGCTTTGCTGATCCTGCTGGGCATCGCCTGCTTCGTGGTCGCGCTGAGCATCTGGGGCGCTGCCGGGTTCGGGGCGTTGGACGTGGTCGAGACGATGCGCGTGCCGATCCTCGGCATGGTCTTGCTGGTGACCGGCTTCCAGCTCATCAGCGTCAGCTTCACCCTGAGCCTGACCAAGATCGGCGAGGACTGACGTTTCGGCGACTAGAGCCCCCGAGAATGTGATCTCGGGGGCTCCATCGTCTGTGCGACGTGCTGAGCGGGTGTCAGAGGTACTGGCCGGTGCCGCGAATGTGCGGCCCTTCCGGCGCGGCCTCAGCGGCGCCCACCCCGGGCGGCAGTCCCCGGCGCATCTGCTCAAGCTGCACCCGGGCGGCCATCTGCTGGGCGAACAGCGCCGTCTGGATCCCGTGGAACAGCCCCTCCAGCCATCCCACCAGCTGCGCTTGCGCGATCCGCAATTCGGCGTCGGAGGGGGTGTTCTCGTCGGTGAACGGCAGTGACAGCCGCTCCAGTTCCTCCCGGAGTTCAGGCGCCAACCCGTCCTCAAGCTCCGCGATGGACCGCTTGTGGATCTCCCGGAGCCGGTTGCGGCTGGCCTCGTCCAGCGGAGCGGCGCGCACTTCCTCCAGCAACTGCTTGATCATGGTGCCGATGCGCATGACCTTGGCAGGCTGCTCGACCATGTCGCCGACGGACTCGCCGCCCGGCCCGTCGGCGCTGTCGGGGATGCGGGCGGTGCCCAGTGGCGAGCCGTCCGGGCCGACCACCATCACGTGGTGTCCCTCGTCAGGCTGTTCGGCGCCGTTGGTTGAGTGAGTCATCTGCTCCATCCTGGGCCAGATCTGGTTCGGGTCGAATGGCGTCCCCCAGGGGGACGCGACCGAGGTCACCACTGCGAGGGTAGTCGCCTCGACGCCCCACGAAACGCCGGATCAGGGGCCTCTCGTACGGTGTGGCGCATGGCGTTCGACGTCGCTCGAATTCGTGGGCTGTTTCCCGCGCTGGGTGACGGCTGGGTCCACCTCGATTCCCCGGCGGGTATGCAGGTGCCCGAGCAGGTCGCCACCGCCGTGTCCACCGCGCTGCGGGCGCCGGTGTCCGGGCCGGGTGGGGTGTTTCCGGCCTCCCAGCGCGCCGAGGCCATCGTGGACGCGGCGCGGCGCGCGGTGGCGGACCTGGTGGGGTGCGATCCGGCGGGGGTCGTGCTCGGGCCGAACAACGCGGTGCTGCTGGCCCGGCTGGCCGAGGCGCTGGGTGACGGGTGGCTGATCGGCGACGAGATCGTGCTGTCGCGGCTGGACCACCAGGCCAACACCGCGCCGTGGTTGCGGGTGGCGCAACGGGCGGGGGCGACGGTCCGCTGGGCGGAAATCGACATCGAGACCTGCGAGCTGCCCGCGTGGCAGTACGAGAACCTGGTCTCGCACCGCACGAAGGTGGTGGCGGTGACCGCCGCGTCCGGCGCGGTCGGCACCCGGCCGGACCTGAACAAGATCGCCGACGTGGCCAAGGCGAACGGGGCGTGCGTGGTGGTCGACGCGTCGTCGTCGGCGCCGTTCGTGCCGCTGGACATCCACGCGATCGGCGCGGACGTGGTCACGGTGTCGGCGAGCGCGTGGGGCGGCCCGGCGGTGGCCGCGCTGGCCTTCGCCGACCCGGCGATGCTCGACCGGCTGCCCGCCAGCTCACTGGACCCGCGCGCGCACGGCCCCGAGCGGCTCGAACTCGGCCCGCACGCGTACCCGCTGCTGGCCGGGCTGGTGGCGTCGGTTGACTACCTGGCCATGCTCGACGACGCCCCCACCGGCACCCGCCGGGAGCGGCTGATCACGTCGCTGAGCTCGGCGAAGTCCTACCAGGCCGGGTTGCTGTCCCGGCTGATCGGCGACCTGCGCGGCCAGCGGCACGTCATGGTCATCGGCGACGCCATGCGCCGCATCCCGGCCCTGGCGTTCACCGTGACCGACATGAAGGCCCAGGACGCGGTCGTCCGGCTGGCCGAGCGCGGCATCTGCGCGTTCGCCGACGACGTGCCCAGCGGCGTGTTCGCCACCCTCGGGGTGGGCGAGGTGGGCGGCGCGGTCCGCGTCGGCCTCGCCCACTACACCAACGCGGTCGAGGTGGACCAGCTCATCGAGGCGATCGCCGCGCTCAGGACCTGACCGCCAGCACGAGCTTCCCGAAGACCCCGCCCGCCTCAAGCAGCCGGTGCGCCTCGGCGGCATCGCGCAGCGGCAGCACCTGGTGGGTGATGGGCCGCACCGCGCCCGCGGTGACCAGCGGCCACACGTGCTCGGCGACCTCGGCGGTGATCAGGGCCTTCTCGGCGGGCGGCCGGTAGCGCAGGCTGGTCGCGGTGACGCTGGCGTTCTTGCTGAGCAACTGGCCCAGGTTCAGCTCCCCGGTGACCCCGCCCTGCAACCCGATCACCACGAGCCTGCCGCCGCGGTTGAGGGCGGCGACATTGCGCGGAAGGTACTTCGCGCCCATGTTGTCCAGGATGACGTCGGCCTTGACCTCGTCCTCGAACCGCTGCTCGCGGTAGTTGACGGTGATGTCGGCGCCCAGGTCGGCGCACTGGCGCAGCCGCTCGGCCGACCCGGCGGTGACCGCGACCGTCGTGCCCAGCGCCTTGGCGAGCTGGATGGCGTGCGTGCCGACGCCGCCCGCGCCGCCGTGCACCAGCAGCGTCTCGCCCGCGCCGAGCCGCGCGGTCCGCACGACGTTCGACCACACCGTGCAGGCCACCTCGGGCAGGCCCGCCGCGGTCACCAGGTCGACGCCGGAGGGCACCGGCATGAGCTGCCCGGCGGGGACGACGACCTTCTCCGCGTACCCGCCGCCCGCGAGCAGCGCGCACACCTCGTCGCCCACCTGCCAGCCGGTGACCCCTTCACCGAGCGCGGCGACCGTCCCCGAGCACTCCAGGCCGATGACGTCGCTGGTGCCCGCGGGCGGCGGGTAGAAGCCCTTGCGCTGGAGCAGGTCCGCCCGGTTGACCGCGGTCGCGGCGACGTCGAGCAGGACCTCGCCCGGTCCCGGCTCGGGGTCGGCCACCTCCGTCCACCGCAGCGCCTCCGGCCCACCCGCTTCCCGAACGGTGATCGCGTACATGCCCGCAACGCTATCTCCCGCGCCGCTGCGGCGTTCAGTCCACGCCACCCCGCCCGTTCGCACCCACCTGAACCAATCCATGCGCGTCTGGGAATGAACAGCTCTTGACCAGGCGTCGCGTTCGAGTGAGGGTGTGTTTTGCCGGAACACGGCCCGCGTCGGGGCGGTCACCGGTTGCGGTGGTACTCATTCGTGAGCGAGGGGACCTGTATGCCCACCAACCAGACGTTACGCGTCGGCGCCGCCATCCTCGTGGCCGCTGGCGCGCTGGCGTTCACCACGATCCCGTCCTCGGCCGCGCCGACCGCGTCGACCGAGCTGCCGGACGGCCCAGCCCTGGCGCGGAACCTGGTCAAGAAGGTCACCGGGGCGGGGGTGAACCGGCACCTGATCGCCTTCCAGCGCATCGCCGACCGCAACGGCGGCAACCGCGCCGCGGGCACCCCCGGCCACGCCCAGTCCGCCGAGTACGTCGAGTCGAAGCTCCAGGCGGCGGGCTTCGACGTCAGCAGGCACGAGTTCCCGTTCACCTTCACCCAGACGCTCGCCGAGACGCTGAGCGTGGGCGGCAAGCCGGTGCCGATCTCGATCATGACCTACAGCCTGTCCACCCCGACCGGCGGCGTCACCGCCCCGCTCGCGGTCGTCCCGGCAGGCGCGGACACCACCCCCGGCTGCGAGGTCACCGACTACACCGACACGACCGGCAAGATCGCCCTGATCCCGCGCGGCGGCTGCACCTTCGCCGCCAAGCAGCAGGCCGCGTTCGAGGCGGGCGCGGTCGGCGCGGTCATCTACAACAACACCGAGGGGGCGCTCGCGGGCACGCTGAGCGACCCGGCCGCGGCGAAGCTGCCCACCGGCGGCATCACCAAGGCCGACGGCGAGGCGCTGGCCGCGACCGGCGGCACAGCCACCCTGGAGTTGCGCGCCCTGAGCGAGGAGCGGGTCAGCCACAACGTCATCGCCCAGACCAAGACCGGCCGCAAGGACAACGTGGTCATGGCGGGTGCGCACCTGGACAGCGTCATGGCCGGTCCCGGCATCAACGACAACGGCTCGGGCAGCGCGGGCCTGCTGGAGACCGCGCTGCAGATGGGCGGCTCGCCGAAGGTGGGCAACGCGGTCCGGTTCGCCTGGTGGAGCGCGGAGGAACTCGGCCTGGTCGGGTCGAAGAAGTACGTGCAGGGCCTCACGTTCGAGCAGCAGCTTGACATCGCCCTCTACCTGAACTTCGACATGATCGCCTCGCCCAACACGGCGTACTTCGTCTACGACGGCGACGACTCAGACGCCGTCGGCGCAGGCCCCGGCCCGTACGGCTCGGCGCAGATCGAGGCGGCGTTCGCGAACTTCCTCGGCGCCATCGGCGCGCCCACCGAGGGCTCGGACTTCACCGGCCGCTCGGACTACGGCGAGTTCATCGCCCAGGGCATCCCGTCCGGCGGCCTGTTCACCGGGGCCGAGGGCGTCAAGACCCAGGCCCAGACCGACAAGTGGGGCGGGGTCGCAGGCGTCGCCTACGACGCCTGCTACCACGCCAAGTGCGACAACCTCGGCAACCTGGACCGGGTCGCCCTCGACCGCAATTCCGACGCCATCGCGTGGGTGACCGCGTCGTACGCGATCAGCACCGAGGACGTCAACGGCATCCCGCCGCGCGCCGCCCGCGCGGAGACCCGGGCCGCGCAGAAGAACATGATGCGCCTGCAGATGGCCCAGGACGACGCGAAGGCCTCGGCGGGCAACGCCGGGGTCGGCTGCATCCACGTCGACCGAGCCGCCGCGTGACGACCCGGCCCCTCACCCGCCCGATCGGGTGAGGGGCCGGTCCGCCAAGGCCGTCGCGTGCCGTCGGCGCGGACCACCGGCAGCACGAGCGACACCATGCCAACCCGGGCGGTCCCGCGATCCAGCCGGGGTTGTCGCGGTGGGTCTGATCAGGGGCGTGGGGACGGGATGGGCACGCCTCAGCCGAGGGTGCGGGTGCCGAAGGTGTCGCAGACCGCGGGGTCGCCGCTGTTGATGCCCGCGGTGAACCACTTCTCCCGCTGCGCGGACGTGCCGTGCGAGAACTGGCTCTCATCGACCCGGCCGCTGCCCAGGTTCTTCTGGATGAAGTCGTCGCCGATCCGGGCGGCGACGTCGAGGGCGCGGTTCACGTCGTCCTGGGAGATCGACTTGATCAGCGGCTTGTTGCTGCCCGGGGCCGGGGTGGTCGTCGCGTGGTTCGCCCAGACACCCGCGTAGCAGTCGGCCTGGAGTTCGAGGCGGACGCCGTCGGAGGTGGGGCCGGTGCCGGGGCGGACCTTGTCGGAGGTGCCCAGCAGGTTCTGCACGTGGTGGCCGTACTCGTGGGCCAGCACGTAGGCCTCGGCGAACGTGCCGCCCTGCGCGCCGAAGCGGGTCTGGAGCTCCTTGAAGAAGGTGAGGTCGACGTAGACCTCCTGGTCGCCGGGGCAGTAGAACGGGCCGACGTCGGAGGTGGCGCTGCCGCAGGCGGTGTTCACCCCGCCGCTGAAGAAGTTCGTCGGCGCAGGCCGGTACGTCGAGCCCGAGCGGGCGAACTCGTCTGCCCAGTACCCCTGGATCGAGTTGATGATCGCGACCAGGGCGCAGTCGGACTTGGTGTTGGCGTCCTTGCCGGTGCGGCACTCGGCGGCCAGGTCGGTGTTGCTGACCGCCTGCCCCCGCCCGACCGCGTCCGTGCTCAGCGGCGCCCCCGCGGGCACACCCCCGAGTTGGGAGAGCACGAAGTAGATGATCACCCCGACGATGCCCAGCCCACCGCCGCCGAGCGCGACCCGCCCGCCGACGCCACGGGTGTCCTGCACCTGGGAGGCGTCCAGGCCTACGTCGTCGTTGAACTCCACGAGCACGCTCCGCGTCCGTCGGGGGCCTCAGCGGTCCTCGGCTGCCTGTTGTCGCACCAGACATTAGTGCCGCACCCCTGCCTCCGGGCGACGACATGCGACCCGTGCTTGTCACCTGTGCCCCAGCACGCACCTGGGTGCGGCGCCATCCCGGCGCCGCACCCAGGTGTCCCACACGTCGTAGCGGTCCGCCACCCTCGTCGGTTGGCGTGGATCCCTGCCGGGCGGATCAGAAGACGCGTCCGATGCGGGGTTCAACATCGTCGAGGTGCTGACTAGGCGCGTCCCGCGCACCCGCGCACTCGAAGACTCGTCGAGCTGCCGCTCACAGCCGCGACCGGGTCGATACTGTCGGCTCAGCCACGGGGTCGCGGCAGGCCGCGGACCACTACGGTGATTCTCTGCTTCGCCACGGCACCACCTACCCTTTCTCGGCGGGCACGGTGACCGATCACATCAGACTGCTGTTCCACACGTTTTCACCTGCGCCAGCCGTCACCCCCATGTTGCGCCCGACCGCCGCCGTTGACAAGTCTTTGGGCCGCCCCTGAATTGGTGAAGTTTTCCGTCACTGTCCGAATGCGACGATCTTGTGTCCGGCTGGGACGGTGGCGCTGCCGAACTCCTGTGTGCGGCCCTGGCGACCGCCCCGCTCAGCGAGTTCGTGCCGGCCCGCTGCTCCGCCCGGTCGGTCGACAGCGGCATCCGCAACGACATCACCACCCTGGAGCTGGTCCGGAGTGGTTCGGGCGGCCGTTGTGGGAGCACACCGTCGGGGTCCGTGGGGGTCCGTGGAGTGGAAGTACTCGCGGGTGGCGCGGATGAACTCCTGCCGGGAGATCACCCCGTCGCCGTCGGTGTCCACCTTGCTGAACGACTCCATCGCCTCGGGCACGGCGATCCTCCACGCGAAGAGCGCCCGCGCCCGGCGGTCGTTCTTGTCCAGGTTGTAGGCCGTCAGGAAGCGGTTGGCGAGGCTCTCGAAGTTCGACCATTCGAGGTAGCCGTTCTGGTTGCCGTCCAGGGTCTGGAACGTCCGGGCGATCTTGACGTTGATCTGGTCTTGCCTGGACGTGGTCACTCGGGTCCTCCGTGGGAAGGTCGTCGGGGTTCCGCCGTCCATCCCGCGCACGCCGCGCCCGTGATGCGCTCTAGGGGATGACGGTGACCCGGGTCGGCGCGGGCGGTGACAGGTTGGGGTTGGCCGAGAGGTAGGCGGTGAACGCGTCCAGGTCGACCGGCCCGCCGGTCAGGTCCGTGCCCTTGGCGAGTTCGGTGAAGCCGTCGCCGCCCGCGGCGAGGAAGTTGTTCACCGACACCCGGTAAGTGGCGGCCGGGTCGAGCGGTTGCCCGGCTATGGCGATGTCCGACACCCGGTCGCCCTGACCCGCCGACCGCGACCAGGTGTAGGTCAGGGTCGAGGAGACCTGGAGGAAACGGGTCAGCGTCGTCCCGTTGGGCTGCGGCTGCCACTGCTGCTCCAGCACGGCCTTGATCTGCGCGCCGGTCAGCGTGACCGTCTGCGTGATGTTGCCGAACGGCTGCACCGCGAACGTCTCGCCGTAGGTCACCACGCCGTCGCCCTCGCCCGCGGGCGACGAGGCGTAGGTCAGGTCGGTGCGGATGCCGCCGGGGTTGGTCATCGCGACCTGCGCCTGGTTGCCCGCGGTCGCGGCGAGTTGCGCGTCGGCGATCACGTCGCCCAGCGGCGACTCGCCGGAGGGAGCGGCTGCCCGCACCAGGTCGGCGGAGATGGTCCCGACCCGCCGGTTCGCGATCGGCGCCGACTTGGCCGACGCCTCGTCCACCAGCGCGGCGATCTCCGGGTCGGCGGGGACGGTGCGGGTGACGATCTCGTTGTGCGCCACGGTCTCCGCGCGCAGCACGTCGCGGGACCGCTTGTCGATCTTGAGGTCGACCACGGACAGGAGCCTGCCGAAGGACGAGCCCTGGATCAGCGGGCGCGGGTTGCCGTCCGGGTCGTCCACGACGCAGTTGTACTGCTGGTGGCTGTGGCCGGTGAAGAACACGTCGATCGACGCGGACGCCGCGGTCGCGATCCGCCGCGCCGGTCCGGGCACCGTGCGGCAGTCGTCCGGCCCGCCGCCCTCGGTGTTGTCGCCCTGGTGCATGAGCACGACCTGGGTGCGCACCCCGACCCGGTCGAGCAACCGGGACGTGCGGTCCAGCGCCGCCACCTCGTCGCCGAAGGTGAAGCCCTCGACGGCCTCCGGCGTCACCACGGACGGCAGGTCCTTCAGCGTCACCCCGATGACGCCCACCGGGACGCCGCTGGCGAACTTGATGGTGAACGGCAGCGCGGCGGGCGCGCCGCTGTCGAAGGCGATGTTCGCGCCGAGGTAAGGGAAGCGGGAGCCGTGGAACCGGGGCCGGAACTGGCACCCGTCGGCGGGATGGCAGCCGCCGGACTGCATCCGCCGCAACTCCTGGTAGCCCTCGTCGAACTCGTGGTTGCCGATCGTGGTGGCCGCCACCCCGATGCGGTTGAGGAACTCGATGGTCGGCTCGTCGTGGAACAGCGCCGACGTCAGCGGCGACGCCCCGATGTTGTCCCCGGCGGACAGGACCAGCGAGTGCTCGGACTCTCCCCGCAGCCGCGCGACGTGCGTGGCCAGATAAGCGGCCCCACCAGCGTCGACGGTGTTGCCGTCCGGCAGCGTCACCCGCCCAGACGACCCGGCGGGCGGCGCCAGGTTGCCGTGGAAGTCGTTGAACGCGATCAACCGCAAGTCGGCCGCCATGGGCCTGCCCGCCGCGTCCGCCCCCACGGCCCCCGCCAACCCGGCGACGGTGAGGGCAGCCACCGCCAGAACCGCCGAGATCCGAGTAGAAAAGCCCATCAGTCCTCCGTCCCCAACACCCAAGATCACCCGATCGAGCGCAAGGAGTCGGAGTCTGCCGTCTGCCGATGCCGAAGACCAGTCCGGCTGGATGAACGCCGTAGCCTGGGACGCGTGACATCTGTGAGTGCCGAACCCCGGTGGCTGGAACCAGACGAGATGCGCGCATGGCGCGCCTACGTCATCGCCAGCGAACTGCTGCGCCAGCAGCTCAACCGGGAACTCCAAGAGAAGCACGGCCTGGCGCTGCCCGACTACGAGGTGCTGGTGCGCCTTTCCGAGCGCGAAGGCTGGCAGATGCGCATGAGCCAACTCGCGGGCCAACTCGCCTCGTCCAAGAGCAGACTCTCCCACCAGATCTCCCGCCTGGAGAAAGCAGGCTTCGTCCGCCGCCTCAACTGCGCGGAAGACGCCCGCGGCGTCGTCGCCGAACTCACCCCCAAGGGCATGGACATGCTCCGCACCGCGGCCCCCGTCCACGTCCAAGGCGTCCGCGAACACCTGGTCGACCTGATGTCCCCGGCGGAACAAGAGGTGGTCGCGGGCCTGTTCGAACGAGTCATCGAGCACCTCGATCTCACCTGAGCCGGTGACTTCGTTACGCTGAACGGGTAGGGAGGCGTGGCAGAGCGGCCGAATGCATCCGCCTTGAAAGCGGAAGACCCGCAAGGGTCCGGGGGTTCAAATCCCTCCGCCTCCGCTCACTGGCTCTGACCAGCGGAAACGCTGGTCAGCCAGCTCGCAGGCAGCCGCGGGCTGCGCCGCCAGTGCACACGCTTGGTCGCCGAGGTCGGTGAATGTCTTCAACTCCCCAATCGGTAAACGGGTTCCCATATGTCGGTGATGAGCATGTGGCCCGGGGCGTGGGTGATGGCGAAGGGGATTCGGCTCGCCGCTAGTGCTGCCTGGGGGGTGACGCCGCAGGCCCAGAAGACGGGGATATCGCCGTCGTGGATTTCCACGGGGTCGCCGTAGTCGGGGGAGTTCAGGGTCACGCCTAAAGATTCGGGTGCGCCTATGTGGGTTGGGGCGCCGTGGGCGGTGTGCACCTGTGCGCTCACTTGGACGGCGGTGGCCACCAAATCGGTGGGGATGGGCCGCATGGAGACGACCAAGGGGCCGGAAAGGGAACCCGCGGGGCGGCACGTGCGGTTGGTTCGGTACATGGGCACTGTGGTGCCTGCTTCGACGTGTCGTAAGGGGATTCCCGCTTCGGTCAGGGCGGCCTCGAAGGTGAAACTGCACCCGATGAGGAACGTCACCAGGTCGGGCCGCCAGTGCTCTTCGACGGAGGTGGGTTCGGCGACCACGGTTCCGTTCCGCCAGACGCGGTAGCGGGGGAGGTCGGTGCGCAGGTCGGCGTGGGCGAGGCCGGTGCGCCATGAGCCGGGGTCGGTGACGTCCAGCAGGGGGCACGGTTTCGGGTTGCGTTGGGCGAACAGCAGCATGTCGAAGGCGTGTTCCTTCGGCAGGGCGATGAGGTTTGCCTGGATGTAGCCGTTGGCCCAGCCGGAAGTGGAAGCGACTGTGCCGGAACGGAAAGCGGCTCGGGCTTGCTTCGGGGTTCTCATCACGTGCTCCAATTAGGACAGTTCGCGGTCGCGGGTCTCGGGGAGGCCGAACAGGGACACGAAGGTCACCCCGTAGGCGAGCGCGCCGAAGCCCATCGCGCCGCCGATTCCGTACCGGAGGGCGACAAAGCCGATGACGGTGGGGAAGAACGCGCCCACCGCGCGGCCGAAGTTGTAGGTGAAGCCGGGGCCCGCGCCGCGCGCCCGGCTCGGGTACAGCTCGGCGAGGTAGGCGCCGAAGCCGCTGAAGATCGCCGACGAGCAGAAGCCCAGGGGGAATCCCAGGTACATCACGTATGCGCCCAAGGACGGGGGAAGCTGGGTGTAGAGGGTCATCAGCACGGCGCTGAGGACGGCGAACAGGCGGAAAGTGTTCTTCCGCCCCAACCGGTCCGTGAAATAGCCGCCGGTGAGATAGCCGAGAAACGCCCCGCTGATCAGGAAGAACATGTACCCGCCCGTGCCGATGACGGTGAGGCCGCGTTCCTTGCTCAGAAAGGCGGGCAGCCAGGTGGCCAGGGTGTAATAGCCCCCTTGGCAGCCGGTCGCCAGCAATGACGCGAAAGCGGTCGTCCTGATCAGGTCCGGGCGGAAAATGGCCCGCAGCGACCCGCGTGCCTCGGCTTTGTGCCGGGTGAACACGGGCGCGTCCTCGATGCCGCGCCGTAGGTAGACGACCAGCAGGGCGGGCAGCGCCCCGGTGAAGAACAGGATCCGCCACGCCAGGTCCGGGTCGACCAGGTTGAACACGACGGTGTAGGCGATGACGGCCATTCCCCAGCCCACCGCCCACGAACTCTGGATGACCGCGGCCACCCGCCCCCGGTGCCGGGCGCTGGTGTACTCGGCCACCAGGATCGCCCCGGTCGCCCATTCGCCGCCGAAGCCGAGGCCCTGCAACGCCCGGAACACCAGCAAAGTCTCGTAGTTCTGCGCCAGGCCGCACAGCGCGGTGAACACCGCATACGTCACCACGGTGATCATCAGCGTCCGCACCCGCCCCAACCGGTCGGCCAGCACGCCCGCGGCGACGCCCCCGATCGCCGAGAACACCAGTGTCGTCGTGGACAGCAGGCCGGTCTGCCCGGTGTCGAGCCCGAATGTCCCCGCGATCGCCGCCAGGCCCAGCGGCAGCACCCAGAAGTCGTAGGAGTCCAACCCGAACCCGAGAAACGCCCCGACGAACGCCCGCCGCCCCTTCCCGGGCAACTCCCGAAACCACGCGAACCAGTCCGCACCCGCCGCCGAATGACGCCCAGTCCGGTCACCCGGCCTCCTGCGGCGCCCACTCGCCGCGTCCGACGCGCCGAGGCTGGCGTCGGCGACTTCGGCGCTCGCCCCGGCACCGTCTTCGCCCACCATGTCGGCCACCTGTCCCGCTGTGTCGACGCCCGCCTTGTTCCCGCTGGTTACCGCCCTGCCGCCGTGCTTACCCCTGCTCCCCATGCCCCGTGCCCCGCTCTCGTTCGTCCTGGTGGTTCGTCCATTCGCACTCGTGTAGGAAAGTTCAGTTTGAGGATTGTTGAACAATATGACAAGCAGCCAATTGGATGATTACCGTGCGGGCAGCTACGGAGCAGTGGAGGCAAGCGTGACTGCGGCGGACATCGGTGGCAGGCTCACCGAACTCGCGTTGGAGCGGCGGCGGGAGCGCAGCAGCGCGGCCGACGTCGCGGCGGCGGTGTTGCGGGACCTGATCCTGGAAGGGGCGCTGCCACCGGGAAGCCGGGTGTCCGAGGAGGCGTTCATCGGGCCGCTGGAGGTGTCCCGCAACACCCTGCGCGAGGCGTTCCGCCTGCTCACCCACGAGCGGCTGCTCGTCCACAAGCTCAACCGGGGCGTCTTCGTCCGCAGGCTCGACGCCGCCGACGTCAAAGACCTGTTCCAGGTTCGCCGCCTGATCGAGTGCTCGGCGCTGCTGTCGGCGGGCAAGGCCGGGGTGCCCACGCTGTCCGCCGCGGTCGAGGTGGGGGAGCGGGCCGCCGCGGCGGGGCGCTGGGTGGACGTCGGCACCGCGAATCTCCGCTTCCACCAGGCGATCGCGGGCCTCGTGGGCAGCCGGCGCATCGACGAGCTGATGCACCAGGTGGCCGCCGAGCTGCGTCTCGGCTTCCACGAGATGGGCGACCCGAAGGCGTTCCACGAGAGCTACCTGACGCGCAACCGCGGCATCGTCCACACGCTGGCCGCCGGGGACGCGATGCGCGCCGAGAGCCAGCTCCGGGCGTATCTGAACGACGCGGAGTACGAGATGCTCGACATCATCGGCAGGCGGTGAGACGCGTTAGGGTCGTCCTCGTGCCGATGATGGGATGTTCGTGATGACGGCCTGGGAGGTCGTGGGCCTGGTGCTGGCTGGCGTGTTCGCCGGTGGCATCAACGCGGTGGTCGGGTCGGGGACGCTGGTGACTTTCCCGGTGCTGCTGGCCGTCGGCTACCCGCCGGTGGTGGCCAATGTGTCCAACACGCTCGGGCTGGTGCCGGGGTCGGTGACCGGGGCGATCGGGTACCGCAGGGAACTGGTCGGGCAGGGGCCGCGGCTGCTCCGGCTCGGCGCGGCGTCGCTCGTCGGCGGTGTCGTCGGGGCCGTGCTGCTGCTGGTGCTGCCGCCGGGCGCGTTCGAGACGATCGTGCCGATCCTGATCGTCCTGGCGCTGGTGCTGGTCGTCGCGCAGCCGTGGCTG
This sequence comes from Actinokineospora iranica, assembly GCF_900101685.1. Classification (GTDB taxonomy): domain Bacteria; phylum Actinomycetota; class Actinomycetes; order Mycobacteriales; family Pseudonocardiaceae; genus Actinokineospora; species Actinokineospora iranica. Next base: position 81,571 of record NZ_FMZZ01000004.1, on the reverse strand, counting down.
GCGCGGAAACTGGCCGAACGGCAGCCCGAACGGCACGAGCACGGCGGTGTCGCGCTGCTGGCCGGTGTGTGCGTGACCGGTGTGTACGGCGGATATTTCGGCGCCGCGCAAGGGGTTCTCCTGCTCGCGCTCATGGGAATCCTGATGGCCGAGACATTGCAGCGGATCAACGCGGTCAAGAACGTCCTCGCCGCGATCGTCAATCTGGTCGCGGGCCTGGTCTTCGTGTTCGTCGCGGACGTCGCCTGGCTCGCGGTCGGGGCCATCGCGGTCGGCGCGATGGTCGGCGGGCTGCTCGGCGCGAAGGTCGGCCGCAAGCTGTCCCCGGTGGTGCTGCGCGCGGTGATCGTGGTCGTCGGTCTCGCCGCGATCGTGCAGATCCTGACCCGCTAGCGCGGGAAACTCAGTGCGGCGGCGAGGAAAGCGTCGTTCTCGTCCGGCGTGCCGATCGTCACCCGGGCGCCGTCGCCGACGAACGCGCGCACGACCACCTTGTGCGCCAGGCAGTGCTCGTTGAACGCGGCGGTCCGCTCACCCAGCGGCAGCCACACGAAGTTCGCCTCGGTCTCCGGGACGTCGTATCCCGCCGCGATCAGCGCGGCGCGGACCCGGCCGCGTTCGGCGACGATTCCGGTGCAGCGGGCCAGCAACTCGGCTTCGGCGTCCAAAGAGGACAGTGCGGCCACCTGGGCGAGCGCGTTCACCCCGAACGGCACGAACACCTTGCGCACGGCCGCGGCCACCGGCGCGGCGGCCACCAGGTACCCGACGCGCAGCCCGGCGAGGCCGTACGCCTTGGAGAACGTGCGCAGCACCGCCACGTTGTCCCGCCCGCGCGCCCACCGCGCCTTGGCGACCTCGACGCCGTCGGGCACCTCGGGGTCGGCGACGAACTCGCGGTACGCCTCGTCGACGACCACGACCACATCGTCGGGCACGGCGTCGATGAGCCGCTCCAGTTCCGCGCGCCGCAGCGCCGTGCCGGTCGGATTGTTCGGCGTGCACACGAAAACCAGCCGCGTCGACGGTGTCACCGCCGCGATCATCGCGTCCACGTCGAGGGCGTGCTCGGCGGTGAGCGGCACGCGCACCTGGGTGGCGCCGACGACGTGCGCCACGATCGGGTAAGCCTCGAACGACCGCCAGGGGAACAGGACCTCGTCCTGGGCCGTGCAGGTCGCCTGGATGAGCTGCTGGCACAACGTGACCGAGCCGCAGCCGACGGCCACCTGGTCCTCATCGACGCCGAGCTTGGCCGCGAGCCGCGCCACCAGTTCGACGGAACCGTTGTCCGGGTAGCGGTTGATCCGTTCCGCCGCCTCGGCGATGGCCATCACCACGCTGGGCAGCGGGCCGAGCGAGACCTCGTTGCTGGCGAGCTTGATCGCCCCGGGGATGTTCTTGCCGGGCACATAACCGGGCAGCGAGTCCAGGTCGGCGCGGATTCGCACGGTCATCGGGGCTCCTCATCGTCAAGGTGGCGCCCCAAGATGCTACAGAGCGGACACCAGTGTTCGGTTTCCGCGCCGCGAATGCCCGCATTCGGCCCACTTCCCGCAGATGGGTGAGCGGGTGATCACGTTGACTGGTATTAACCCCCGCATGGTTGGGTATGTCATGGCCCAGACACGCACAGAGGATTTCCGGCTCGACGACGGCCGTGCGCTGCGCCTCACCTATGCCGAACCGGATGGCGTCACCAGGGGCGGGCTCGTGGTCCTGCACGAGGCGCGCGGCATCACCGACGCCGTGCGCGGCATGGTCGCGGGGCTTGCCGCGGAAGGATGGCTCGTCGTCGTCCCGCACCTCTACCGGGGCGAGTCCGGATCGGCCGAGGTGGGCCACGACGAGGCGCGCGACAAGGTCGGCGAGCTGTCCGGCAAATCCGTCCTGGCCGCGACGGACATCGCGTTCGCCTGGCTTTCCGGCCGCAAGGTCAACCTGGACCGGATCGGCGTCATCGGCCTCGAGTTCGGCGGCGCGGTCGCCATGGTGGTCGCCGCGCGGCGCATCATCGGCGCCGCCGTCACCATCGCGGGCGGCGGCATCCTCGAACCACTCGCCGACGGGCTGCCCGCGCTGGTCGAGATCGCGGGCGACCTGACCGTCCCGTGGCTGGGCCTGTACCGCGAACAGGGCGACGACATCACCGCCGAGCAGGTCGAGAAGCTGCGCGAGGCGGCCAGCACCGCGAAGATCGCCACCGACGTGGTGCGGTTCCCGTTCGAGTCCGCGGGCGCCTTCGAGGCGTGGCAGCGCGCGCTGAACTGGTTCGACGCGCACCTGCGGTGATGGTCACCTCGCGCTGATGGTCACCTGGCTCGGGGCGGTCGAGTTCGACTTGATCTGGGAGGGGCTCGGGTTCGCCGAACGGCCGTACCCGATCGACGTGCCCTCGTTCGGCGAGACGGTGGGCGAGCGCGACCGGTTGCGCGGCGAGGTCGTCGCGGGGCTGGTCGCCCGCGGCCTGCACGACGGCCGCGACCTCGACCGGCGGCTGGAAGACCAGCTAGTGCTGCTGGCGCGCAACGAGGTCACCGTCGACGGCCTGCTCTCGGTCGGCCGCACCGTGCGCGTGCTCGGCGCGGGCAAGGGTGCGGACGCGGTGCTCGCCGTGCAGTCCGGCGACCGGATCAGGGTCGGCCCGGTGGGCGGCGGCGGGCTCGTCGCGGAACTCGCCGGGCTGCTGCCCGACGCGGATGCTGGCCCCGGAAACCCGGTGACCCTGCCGAAGGCGGTCTTCAACAACGCCGTCGACGCCTATGTGGAGTCGGGATTCGGCGGGCTGGCGGCCACGCTCGACCGGGGCGGTGTCAGCGGGCCGGACATGCGCACCATCGCGACCCTGGTGGAGAACTCCCGGCACGGCGGCGGCCAAGTGGCGGCCAACAGCCTCGACCGGCTCGGCCGCCGCACCCGCACCGACGCGGTGAACTGGTTCGACACGACCGCGGGCCGCTACCTGTGGCTGCCGACCCAGCGCGACGGCGTCGCCTGGCTCACCCTCGCCCCGGCCGACTCCGCGGGGCTCGCCCAGCGGCTGGGCGACCTCGTGGCGTCGGTGTACTGAGGTCAGGCCACCATCTCGGTGATGTCGGCGGCCACGGCCAGCTCCGGCTCGGTCTTCGCGCGCACCTCGTCCACGCTCACCCCCGGGGCGAGTTCGCGCAGCACCAGGCCGTCGGCGGTGACGTCGACGACCGCGAGGTCGGTGATGATCCGCTGCGCCACCCGCCGCCCGGTGTAGGGCAGCGAGCACTCGTGCACGATCTTGTACGAGCCGTCCTTGGCCACGTGCTCCATCAGCACCACGACCAGCTTGGCGCCGTGGACCAGGTCCATCGCGCCGCCCATGCCCTTGACCATCTTGCCCGGGATCATCCAGTTCGCGATGTCGCCGTCCTTGGACACCTGCATCGCGCCCAGGATCGCCGCGTCGACCTTCCCGCCCCGGATCATCCCGAACGACAGCGCGGAGTCGAAGAACGACGCGCCCCGCCGCAGCGACACGGTCTCCTTGCCCGCGTTGATCAGGTCCGGGTCTTCCTCACCGTCGATCGGGGAAGCGCCGACACCGAGGATGCCGTTCTCGGACTGCAGAACTATCTCGATGTCGTCAGGCACGTAGTTGGGCACCATCGTCGGCAAACCGATGCCCAGGTTGACGTAAGAGCCATCCGACAGCTCCGCCGCGGCGCGGGCGGCCATCTGCTCACGGGTCAGCGCCATCTCAGGCCTCCTGCTTCGGACGGACAGTGCGACGCTCGACGCGCTTGTCGGCTGCCTGCTCGGCGGTAAGCGCGACCACCCGCTGCACGAAGATGCCCGGCAGGTGCACCTCGTCCGGGTCGATCTCGCCGGGCTCCACCAGCTCCTCGACCTCGGCGATGCTCACCCGGCCCGCCATCGCGCACAGCGGGTTGAAGTTCCGCGCGGTGGCGTGGAACACCAGGTTGCCGTGCCGGTCGCCCTTCCAGGCCCGCACCAGCCCGAAGTCGCACACGATCGCGCGCTCCAGCACGTAGTCCAGCCCGTCGAACTCCCGAACCTCTTTGACCGGCGAGGCCACCACGACGTTGCCCGCGTCGTCATAGCGCCACGGCACCCCGCCCTCGGCCACCTGCGTGCCGACCCCCGTGCGGGTGTAGAAGGCCGGAATCCCGGACCCACCGGCCCGCAACCGCTCGGCCAGCGTCCCCTGCGGCGTCAGCTCCAACTCCAGCTCCCCGGCCAGGTACTGCCGCGCGAACTCCTTGTTCTCCCCGACATACGAACTGGTCATCCGGGCGATCCGCCGCTCACGCAGCAGCAGCCCCAACCCCCAGTCGTCCACCCCGCAGTTGTTCGACACCACATCCAGCCCACTCACCCCACCGGCAAGCAACGCCTGGATCAACACGGTCGGTATCCCGCACAGCCCGAACCCCCCAACCGCCAGACTCGCGTTGTCCGGGATGTCCGCGACCGCGTCGGCGGCGCTGGCGACGACTTTGTCCATCGGTGCCCCTCCTTCTGGTGTGGCATTGGTAACTCTAGTGCCGCACCACCACCCCCCGACGTAGCAGGCGCACCCACGATCGGGCGGCGGCGGGTGGCGGGACCCACCAGCCCGCCTCGACCTCTGACCTGCGGACGAGCCGTTGGGGAGGGGGCGTTTTGCTTGCCGGACGGGGGCCTGTGTAGTCTTATCTCCCGAGCGGCCTGGGGCCCCGGGAGGCTTCGCCTAGTCTGGTCTATGGCGCCGCACTGCTAATGCGGTTGGGGTTAACTGCCCCTCCCGGGTTCAAATCCCGGAGCCTCCGCTGGACACCCGGCTCGCCGGGTGACAACTAAACATGCGCCCGTAGCTCAACGGATAGAGCATCTGACTACGGATCAGAAGGTTAGGGGTTCGAATCCCTTCGGGCGCACAAGGTCAGGGGGTGTCCAGTGTGGACACCCCCTGACGTTTCGTCTCACTTTCCGTCTCAGTGGCCGTTCTCAGACCGGTGCTGGTACCCCTGCCGGGCCTTCATCGTCGTCGTCCTGGTCGGCCCAGAGCAGGCCGCCGATCTGCCGAGCGATCTTGTGCCGCATCTCGTCGGGGACGTGCATGTAGCGCTTCGCCATGTCGGCTTTCGACCAGCCCATGACGTCCATTGCGGCGCGGTCCGAGACTCCCAGCACGAGCAGGAACGTCGCGGCCGTGTGTCGGGCGTCGTGTAGACGGGCCTCGCGCACACCAGCTGTGGCAAGCAGCTCCTTCCACTCGCCGTAGTCCGCGCGCGGGTCGACAGGCTTTCCGTTCGGCTGGGCGAAAACCCACCCTTCGTCACGCCACAGGTTGGCCGCTGTCGCCTGCTCCCCGGCCTGTGTCTCTCGGTGGTCGATGAGGGCACGAGCCAGCGGCGACGGCAGGCTGACCACTCGTCGTCCGGCCCGGGACTTCGGCTCGACAATCACCAGGCCACCACCGTGCCGATTCGGGCACTCGGCACCTCGTTTCCGGCCGCACGGCGCATCTGGGGCGCACCCGTGCTGCCAGGTGTGTCGCTGCAATGCGCGCCGGACGGTGAGCGTCCCAAGGGGGAACGCGTCAGGGCAACTCGCGGGTTTGTTTCCACATGGAACCTTTTCTGGGCAACCGTGATGCCACTCTGTGGCGACGTCGGGCCATTTCAAGCCCAACGTCTCACCTTGTCGAAGACCGAGCGCCAGCGCGATCGCCCACCGTGCGCCATTTCGGCGTGTGCGTGCGAGATTGAGAATGGTTTGCGCGTCGTCCAAGCTGAGCGGCTCAATTTCAGTCTCCGCTGTGCGTGGTGTGCGGACAAGCTTGATCGGGTTGCGCGTGAGCCGTTCGCGCTTCTCTGCCTCGTTCAGGGCGGCGCGCAAGGTGCGGTGCACTTGCAGCACGGTCGACGGCTTCGCCCCGGTCTTGCGGAGACTGGCGTAGTAGCGCTCGATGTGCTCGGGCTCCAACTTCTCCAGTCGGTGTGCGCCAAGGCCGGGAACGAGGTACTTGTGAATGGCCGTGCTGTAGTAGGTCTGCGTCTTGTACCGCACGTTGGGGCTTGCGATGTGCTCAAACCAGTGAAGCAGCCACTTCTCCACCGTCCAGGTGCCGCTGCCAGCCTTGCTGGCCTTCCCGCTGTCACGCTTGCGTTCCAGCTCCCGAACGGCCTTGATTACTTCGGCTTCGGTTTTGCGTTCGACGTGTCGGCGGTCTGGTTTGCCGTCGTCGCGGGCGCCCATGGTGACGCGGCCGTGCCATTTGCCGTCTTTCCCGAGGTAGATGCTTGATGCGCCGTTGGGTGCGCGTGTTCCTTCGGGTCGTTTCTTGCGTGGCATTCCTGGTGTGTCCTTTTCTGGTCGGGTTTTGGGCATGGGTGTGCCCGGGTGGGTTTGGGCTGGTGTTTCTTGTGGGGGGCTTGACGGAACCCTGTCGACGTCGAGGGGGAACCGTCACGGTGGGTGTCGTCAGAAGTCGTCAGGTGTTGTCAGGTGGTGGGGTTTCGCGCGCGCGCGTCGCGTGCGCATGTACGCGCGCACGCATTGGGGGTGAGTGCGGGCGGGTGTCTGACGTGTGACGCCTGACGTGACGGTCGGGGGTGCGCGGTTACCGCCTGTGGTCGCGGGTGGCCGCTCGGGCGGTGGTGGCGCGGGGGAACAGGGTGGTGATTCGGCGGGTGCAGGCGGTGAGTCGGGCGGGGTCGTGGGTGCGGTTGTTCACCGCGATAAGGAATGCGGCTTTGTCTTGGGCGATGCGGTTCGCGCCTTTGTTGACGAGGGTGTCGGCGATGACGGTGCGGACGTGGTCGGCGTCGGTGAGTTGGTCGGTGGTCAACGTGCTGGTGTAGAGGATCGCGGTGAGGTCGTCGTGGCGTAGGGGGACGCTGAAGCTGGCGCTGGTGACGGCGCGTCCGCGGCCGGTGGCGCGGAATCGGGGTGTGGTCTCGACGGGGTGGCCGTCGACGTAGGCGCGCATGGTCCGGGGTTCTCCTGTCCGGTGTGGCGGGTTGCTGGGCGGCTGGGATGGGTGGGGGGGGCTGGGTTGGGGCCACTCCCCCCGGTTTAAGCCGTCCTAGGGGATGGCTGGAACCGGGGGGAGGCTGGGTGGGCGCCCGGGTGTCGTTGCCCCGCTGCCGGTCGACGGGCGCGGCCCAGAGGTCAGGCGATGGCCCGCTGGGCGTCGGTGAGGCCCTGGACGTAGGCGGCCAGGGCTTCGAGGGGGACACGGCGTAGGCGCCCGATGCGGACGCTGTGGATGTGTCCGGCCTTGATCAGGGCGAACATCCGGGTCCGGCTGATGGCCAGCTGCGCGGCGGCCTGCTCGACGGTGAGCAGCGTACGGCCCTGCCCGGCGGGTTGGGTGGTCATGGTGGCTGTCCTCCTGGGTTTCGTCGGTGATTGGTCTGGTCGGCTCGGTGGGGTGCTGTGGCTGTCCGGGCCGCGCCTGGCGGATGGTGGTCTGGGGTGGCACGCGGTTGACGCGGTTACGCGGTAAGTGGCCTGAGCTGGGGTTTTGTTCTGGACTAACCGCGTCGGGTACGCGGTTAGTGGTTGGCGTTCGCGCTGGTCAGGGCAGTTCCCGCGTAACCGCGTCAACCGCGTGGGGTGGTCGCGGTGAAGACCGTGGCGGGGCGTCCCCTCCCCCCGGCTGGTGGTCGGCTGGTGGCCGTGACCTGTCCTGCGGTGACCAAGTGGTCCAGCAGGCGACCGACGTCGGCGGCGGACTTGTTGCGCTGGAAGGCATCGCGGGCCTGCTCGCGGGTGCATCCCTGCGGACCGTGCTCGCGGATGTGGGTCAGCAGCTTCACCAGGTCGTCGTTGGGCCGTAGGACGACGCGGGCTGAGTCGATGGAGTAGCGGACGAGTGCGGCGGCGGCGGTGAGGTGGGTGGTGGTGATGTGGTCGGTTCGGTCGAGGGCGGCGTAGGTGGCGGCGATGCGAAGGCAGTTGGGCACGGCGCGGCTGGTGAATTGGGCCAGGACGCCGTCACCGTCGCCGTCGGCTGCGGCCGAGAAGTCGACGTAGAGGCGACGCCACAGCTGCGCGGCGTCGGGGTCGAGGGTGAGCGCGTCGAGTCGGGACGCGGCGGCCAGGCGGTCGGACAGGGCCGCGCCGAACTGGAGCAGGGTCGTGGGGTCGATGGGGTCGGGGGCGGGCAGGAACTTCGACTGCGCGACCGCGATGGGCAGGAACCGGTTGTAGGTGCCTCCGGCCATGTCGGTGGAGCTGACGCGGTCGCGGAACTCGGTGGGGGTGATGTGGGCGACGATCCCGACGTGGGACTGTCGGGCGGTGCGGGCATCGACGTTGAGAGTGGACAGGTTCCCGCCCTCCCACGCCGCGCGCAGGGTCGCGGAGAGGGTGTTGCCCTCGCGTTTCATGCGGGCCATGACCGATGCCCACTCGGGTTCGTAGGCCAGTAGCCGGACGTCGTGCTCGGGCAGCAGTCGCGGCTTGCCCTTGCCGGGGGTGTCGTCGGTGGCGAACACCGAGGCCAGCCCTTCGCCGCTGGACAGACCGGAGTGGACGTTGTCCGCGACGAACTCGGGGATGGCGTGGGAGAGCAGGGCTTTGGCCACGTTGTACCCGGTCCCTTTGCGACCGGTACCGGTCGGGCCGACCACGATCGGCCACGTGAGCAACGGGTGCCGCTCGAACCCCCCGACGACCACATGCGGACCCGGACCCATGTGGACCCCGGCGGCGGCGAGCAGGGTGACCAGTACCCCCACCGGGTCGGCTTCGGTGAACGGGTCCAGGTGGGTGGCCAACTGCCCCAAAAAGCACCCGAACACGGCCGGGTCGACCGGGGGCAGCCACCCCCGAATCCGCGCGACACGCTCACCCATGGCCGCGTCGTCGAGCGCACCAGCACCGGTACCCGTACCGGTGCCGGTGCCGGTGCTGGTCAGCACCGAGGGCAGGGCGTAGACGGGGGCGAGATCCCCCACCGGTTCCGTCCACGGGTCCGCCCCCGGTGCGGTCACCGGGTACAGCCACGGGTCGGCGGGGTCATGGGACGGCGGTACAGGCATGGACACGACAAGACTCCTCAGTGCGCGACGACAGGCGCGGCGGATCACCCGGCAGACAGGACCGGGGGCGGTACAAGGGGGCGGTGCGGGGGTGGGTCAGCGCTGCCGGTGCCCGCGACGGCGGGAGGACCGACGCACCAGGCGCGCGGCCCGGTGACACGCGACCAGACGCGCGTGGTCGACGTACCGGCTGCCCGGGTGCCCGTGCTTGCGGAGCACGCCGATCAGGGCGTCGAACTCCGGCAGCAGCGCCATCCGGGCCACGTACCGGGCCACCCGGTCGGCACCGAGCGCGGGCACCTGGTCGGGCTCGAACGGCGACAGGTACAACGCCGTCACCACCGCATCAACCACCGGGGTCAGGGTGGGGTACTGGTCGCTCATGCCGCATGCCCCCGGCCCGCACCCTTGCGGCTCGCCCGGAACGCGGCAGCCGCCGCCCGGTAGGACGCGCGATCCGCCGACACCTGCCACGCCAGATCCACGCACAACTGGTAACGGGCGCGGGACCCCCACAACCGCCTGTGCCGGGTGAGGTCACCGCGCCGGGTGACCTCACGGGCGTACTCGGCGTCCAGACGCAACCGCTCCACACCCACCCAGGCCGCGCCCTGGCCCACCAACACCGTGATCTCGTCGTCGCTCAACTCACGGTGCAACTTCGCGCCGCTGTGGTGAATCGCCAACGCGACCTCACCCACCCGCAACTCCCGCAGAAGGCGGGCGCCCACCGACGCGTCTTCCTGCTCGACGTTCGTGGTCGTGGTCGTGGTCATCGGGACACCTCGCTCGTGATCGCCGCGTCCTGGGCCGTGCCCGCGTCGGCGACGGAAGCCACCTGGTCGCTGAGCACCTGGGCGTCGACCGGCTCCGCGCACTGGCTCAAGTAGGCGTTCAGCGCAGCCCCCGGGATACGCAGCGCCTTGCCGATCTTCAACGCGTTCAGCTCGCCGGTCTCCACGGCCCGGTAGATCGTGTTGACCGAGACGTCCAACATGTCGGCCACTGCTTTCACCCGGAACATCCGAGTACTCTCGACCTGCATCGCGGCTCTCCCAAGCTCGATGTGCGCCCTGAACGGTGTTGCCACACCGTTCAGGGCTTTTCAGACCTCTCTGGGGTCTCTTACGTCCCCTATGGTGGGGTCCGGTCGGTCCTGTTGTCAAGGACCAACTAGACCCCTCATGATGGGACGCATGAGCGAGATGGCAGAAGTGATGAAGGAACGTCGCGCTGACCTGGGCATGTCCCAGGCTGAGCTAGCGGCGGCTGTGGGCGTCCAGACGCGGCAGATCAGGCGGTACGAAGCAGGGGAGCAGCACCCCGTGTTGCCTGTGGCTGTAGCGATCGCGGACGCGCTCAAGATCACCGTCAACGAACTGGCCGGAATGACTTCTCAGCGGCTGAGTCTGTCGGGGGAGTGGTGGGCGTCTTGGCAAACGTGGAAAGACGGCGTTGAGGTCATCACGGCCCAGGAAGTACGCATTGGGCAACAGGGTGATTTGCTGAGCGTTCGCACGACAACGAGGGGAATTGAGGTCGAGGACGGCGGCTACCATTGGCAGGGTGAATTGCGCCTATGGGATAATGAGATCCTCATGGGGTGGTATGCCGCTGCTGACGGCTCCGTTCGCTCCAAAGGTACTTTCTATTTCGTGTTGCATCCGCATGGACTCACCATGCGCGGCCGCTGGGTCGGTTTGAGCTACGACGGAAAGATCATCACTGGGTGGGGCGGGGTGGCCAAGAGTGAAGATGGTGCGCGCGGCATCATCTCCGAACTCGAAGGGAATGCGGACAGTGTCTGACGTTGTGGAAGTCGTCATCACCGCGCCCGACGCTGATTGGTTGGCTGAGTTTGCGAGGATGCTCCTCGATGAGCGGCTATGCGCGGGTGGTCATTCGATCGAACGGGTTCGATCCCTATATCGATGGCAAGGTGATATCCACGATAAGGCTGAGGCGCGTATTGCGCTGCACACTCGTTCGGTGCACGTAGACGCGATTATCTCGCTCGCAAATGCGCGTCATCCGTATGACGTTCCATGTGTGGTGGCGTGGCCGATTGAGCTGGGGAACCCGGATTACCTAGCGTGGGTAATGGCGGAGACGCGTAGTAGCTAGTCGATGTGTCCTTCGGCGCGGCGTATGGCGGCCTGGATTAGGGCGGCGAGTGCGTCGGGGAGTTCCTGGGCCGCGTCGGCGTGCCCGTGTGCGCGGGTGGGCGGTGGCGCCGCATTCGTGGCGGCCTGGTGGTCGGGGACGTCGACTACCAGGTTCTGTTCCGCCGCTGGGTGCCGCCAAGTCCCTGCCGCGCGTGCTGCGGCGCAGGTGCATGGGTGGGAGACTTCGCGCATTTCCCAGCCGCTGTCGGGCCGTTGCACTGGTTGTTGCCAGGTCATGACGCCTGTGTCGCGGCAGATTCGGCAGTCTGGGCCATCTTCCGGTGGCGTGGTGCGTTCGACCGTGTTCATCCGGGCACCTGCCCGAGACCGCCGCAACCCGAGCACTTACCGCGGGGACTGCCGTCGTCGTCGCTCTCGTTCGCGGGCGGGTCTTGCAAGCCTGACCCATGGCAGTCCGGGCACGTCACCATCCTCATCCACCTACGGTGACAGCCTTCGCGCCGCCACGCCAGCGGCTGGCACGCTCCAGGCAGGGGGCTTCCTGAGCCGTCTCAATCGCCGTCTCAGTCCTCGCCCGTTCGGGTAAAAGCTACTGCTGCACATACCGCAGGTGACCAGGAAAAACACGCAAGCGGGACTCTGTGGAACGGTGGACCGAAGTCCTACGGATCAGAAGGTTAGGGGTTCGAATCCCTTCGGGCGCACCAAGTAAGTCCAGGTCAGGGCCTTGTTCTCAGTTATGGGGACGAGGTCTTGTTCTGTTTCCGGCCTCGTTGTCTCACAGTGTCACACGAACGCTTGTACTGCTTACTTGTAGATCCTGCCGAGGGCGTCGGTGCCGGTTTTGAGGTCTTCGTCGTCGGCGTGCACGTAGGTTGAGTAGGTGAACGCCGTGTCGTAGTGCCCGGCCCACTTGCTGATGATGGAGATCGGCACCCCGGCCTTCTCCATCAGGCTCAGCGTGGTGTGCCGCCCCTCGTGGAGGACGATCCGCTTGACTCCGGCGCGCTTCGACAGCCGCTGGAACTCGTCGGAGTACCACTCGGGGTGAACGGGCTGGCCAAGTTCGTTGACGACCACGTAGCCGCTGTCGACATAGCCTTCGCCCGCGGCCAGCTTCTCGGCCGCTTGCGCGACCTTGAGCGCCCGCAGTGCGACGGCCAAGCGGGCGTCGAGCGGCAGCTTCCGGAACCCGTTCCTGGACTTGGGCGGCTCGATCAGGATCTTGCCCTCGACCAGCACTCGCGACTGCCGCACATGGACGGTGGCGTGCTTGGCGCCGTAGCACTCGGCACACCAACGTTCGCTGTGCTTCCCGCACACAGCGCTGAACGGTCCGAAGTCCACGTCCTTCCATCGCAGGCCCAAGACCTCGCCGCGCCGAAGGCCATAGAGCGAGAGCCGCCAGGCGGCATGGAGGCGATCCTTCTTGGCCTTGGTCAGGAACCTGTGCACCTCGGCCTTCGACCAGGTCTCCGGCTCAGCAGGCTCGTACTTGGGCGGTTTCACCAGCTTGGCCACGTTCCTGGGGATCAGGCCCTCCAGCGTCGCCATCTCGAACGCGGCGGTGAGCCGTCCGAGCGTGAGCTGGATGCTGCGCGGGCCGAGGCCGGTGCCTGGCTTTCCGCCGCGTCGCCTGCCCTCGGTCGCCATCCAGGTGACCATCCGCTCGATGTCGGCCTTGGTGACCTTCTGCATCGCTGTCGGACCCAGCCGCTCGAAGGCCGGTCGGAGCGCATCCCGGTAGCTCCTCTTGCTGGAGTCCCGGAGATCCCGGGTGGCGCCTTCCAGCCAGCCGGTCAGGTACTCGGCCACGGTGACCTTGGCAGGCCGGATGTAGCTGCCCTCGTTGGTTTGGTGCCGGATCTTGTCGTACTCGGCGCGGGCTTCCCGCTTGGTGTCGAAGGTGAAGGTCTTCTGCAGCCTCCGGCTGGTCTCCGGGTCACGCCCGACATCGATGACGAAGCGGTATCTCACCGCTCCGCTCTTCAACGTGATCTTCTTGATCGGATCACTCACTGGTGCGTCTGTCCTTCCTCTCGATCGTTCTCCACACCTGGTGGTGCGAGTTCGGGCAGGAGCCCCATCTGTCGGGCCTTGCGCAGGTAGCGGGCGACTTGCGCCCGTGACCGCCCCATCTCCCGGGCCACGGCCATCGCGGGCGCGGGGCTGCCGGATGTGACTGCCTGGGAGTAGACCCGGGCCGCGGTCTGCGCGTCTGTCTCGGCTTTCCCATGTGCCACTTCGGGTTGCGGGGGCGCGCCCAAGATCGCGCCTGGCGGGAGGGCGCTTACCGGGACCTCGGCCTTCGCCACCGCTTCCCGGAGCAGTTGCTCGACCAGCACTTGGCGCAGCACCGTGGTGGTGATCTGGAACTGGGTGTTCGACCGAATGGCCAACTCGTGGACTCTTGGCCGCAGGTCGGCTCCGACGAACACCTCGATCGTCACGGTCGCGGGAGGTGTCTCCAGCGTGATCGACGCGCGAAACCGCATGGGAATGGCGGTTTCCGGGCCAGTCAAGAGATAGCCGAGTGGCGCCGAGGGCTCGGCGGAAGCCCACGCGATCCGGAAGTCCTTCGGTTGACGCGCCACGATCCTCCCCAGACTACGATGACATGGCAATGACTTAGTTGTATCATGCCCGGACATCGTCGATGGGGGGAACATGTCAGATGAGGTGAACAAGCTCAGTAGAACGCCGACGCTGAGCGAGATCCGCGAGACTTGGCCCGCTGCGGTGGGGGTGCCGGAAGCAGCAGCCGCGTTCGGTCTGAGCCGCAGCCATGCCTACGAGTTGATAGCGCGGGGCGAGTTTCCGGCAAGGGTGCTGCGGGTCGGCAGCCGCTACCGAGTGGTCACGGCCTCGATCATCACGACATTGTCAGACGATCGCGACGTGCTCTAGCGGCTGCCGTTGAGGGCAAGATCGACGGCGTCTTGGGGGCTGTCGGCCGTAAGTGTGGTGTCTGGCAACGGGTTGCCGTCGTGGTCGAGGACGGTCCAACCGTTCAGAGTGATGACCGGAATGCCGCCGCGTCGTTTGGCCAGGGCGATCTCGGACAGGGTGCCCCACGAGCCGCCGATCGCGATGACGGCGTCGGCGGACCAGACGATGGCGGCGTTGCGGGCTTCGCCCATGTTGGTGACGATCACCGCCGACAGGTCGGGGTTGGCCCCTTCGGTGGAGTCGTTGGGGCGGATGCCGATGACCAGGCCGTTCTCGGCGCGGGCGCCCGCGGCGACAGCGGCCATCACTCCGGTGCCGCCGCCGCAGATCACCGTCGCACCGGCCTGGGCCAGCAGTTTGCCCACCTGCTGGGCGTCGGCCTGGTCCTGCTCAGTGCAGTGGCGTGGTCCGCAGACAGCGACTTGCACGGGCACGTTCACACCTCCCGGTTGTGAGCGGGTCAGTCGGCCGAGTTCAGCTCCGACGGACTGGCCGCCGGAGTGGAACAGAACTCGGCGAGATCATCGCGCAAAGAGGCCACAGTGGAGGACTCGATGCCCGGGTGGCCGCTCAGCAGGGTGGTCAACGACCTGACGCGGCTGATCACCGGGACGGTGCGCTGCTCGGCCACAGTGGACAAGACCGGAGCCAAGTGCTCGCCCACCGCGTCGAGGTCGCCGCGGGCCAGGTGGGCGCGGGTGAGGTCGATGCGGGCGGCGGCGACGAACTGGGCATTGGGGTGGCGTTCCGCGGCGAACTCGTTGACGGCGGTAAGTGCCCAGTCAATGGCGGCATCGAGGTGTTTGTCACCGCCGAGTTCCCGGTGAGCTTCGCTGGCGTAGTAGGCCGCTTTGCCGGTGGCGAAGGCGAACACGCCCGGTTCGTCTGCGGTGGGGTCGGTCGGGGCGGCGGACGCGGCGGCCAGCGCCCGAACGACACCTGCGGAATCTTGGCGGGCGGCGTTGATCCTGGCCTGCTGGCTGGTCAGTCGTAGCAGTGCCGTCCCGCTGGTGGCGTCGGGCAACGCGGCCTCGACCAGTCCGGCCGCGTCGTCATAGCGGCCGTCCCAGTAGGCGACGTTGCTCTGCACCCATCGGGTGTAGACCCGCAGCGGGGTGTAGCTGGCGACTTCGGCGCAATGCAGCGCGGTGCGGGCGTGGGTGTTCGCGGCGTGCGGGTGGCCCAGATCGGCGGAGGCGTGCGCGAGCAGCGCGCACATCTGTCCGCCGATCTTGTACAGCTCCATGCTGTGGCGCGGGTGCTGGCGTCCGGCGATCAAGGCGAACACGTCGTCGCGGGCGCCGATCAGTCGGGAGAACACGGTCGCGGGCGGATCGGTGAGATAGCTCGACGCGACCTCTGCGATGTCGGCCGCCATCTGCTCCAGCACTTCGTCATCGACGTTGGTGGTGGCGCTCCAGCGTCGGAACTGGGCGGATTCCTCGGCGGCCATGACTACCTCCTCGCGGATTGGCAGCCCCCGAGCGTCGCGGCGTACCACGCGACGGTTTCCCCGGCTGCCGACAGTGTTGATGTTCCGGCTCGCAAGCCGGAGATCAGGGTGGGTCTCGGGGAACGGCGCGATGTTCGCGCTGGACACCATGAGCGCGTCCCCGGCCGGGGCCAAGAGCCTGCGGTCTGTGGGACTGAGATGTTCCATGTCGTCGACGTCGACGAGGTGGGCGGGTGTGCAGCCGTGGCCGAAGGTCGCGGCGAGATTGGACAGGTAGCGCACGCTTGGCGCGGTACCCCCGTGCGGCCAGCTCTCGTACTCGCTGATCCGATTGTCTGCCAGCTTGGCGCCGGGATGGGCGGTGTTGTACTCCTGCGCCAGCTTCCACTGCGGCCAGCCCAACGCGTGCCGCCACGCCGCGCGGGGCCGCAGGTTGAACCTGCGGGACATCTCGGCGGCGATCTGGGCAACCGAGCATCCAAGAGCGCGCATCCGGTCGCGGAGCTGATCGCGCTCAGCCTTTCCGGAGGCCCCGGCCTTCCTAGGCATCGACCACCCTCCCGGTGCACCCGTTGTGTGCCGCAGCTACTGCGAACGGTAGCGCCGAGAAGTGGGCCGCCGGGAGCGCGCCAGCTCCGAGGGGCGGAACTTTTCACCCGTCTATTCCGTGTTCGCGCTGATCAGGACGGCTGGAGTAAGCGAGGAAATGTTCCCGCCCGAGCAGGAGGTGAACCACCCTTCGGGTAGGCCACGCTGAGTACCGACGACAGCACTCCCCGCCACGTACGGATCAAGGAGGTCGGCAACGTGAGCACCGCGATCAGCGACAAGGCCATTCCGGTTCCATCGGGCAGGAACACCACACCGCCACGGGCGTCGGTTGTGGTGGGCGCCTTCGCCGCCACCCCGGTCGGGCACCCGGTGCTCACCGCCGCCGCAAGACTGGCCACCCAGCACCGGCTGCGCGCCCAATCCCACCGACTGGTCTGCGACCCACACGCCGACGATCACGTGGTGGCGGCCGCGGCCCGATCGGTCGACGCCGCGCGTGCCGTGCTGATCGACTGGATCGACGTATGGTCCGGTCGTAGGCGGCTTCCGCGCTACCAGACCCCAACCGGCCCGGCGGTCACCGCGTGAACGCGGGCGGGCTGCGCGGCATCCGGGCCGTCATCGTCGCCGCGGACAGCACGGTCGGACTGGTCGCCCAGAGCATCGACGACCTGGCCGCGCATTTGCCGCCCCAGCACGCGCCCAGGATGTGCCCGCTGTGCTCCACGGAACGCTGGCCGTGTGTCCGGTTCCGGGACGCCGCGCACCACGTGCGCGCCGCTGGGATCGACATAGGTGAACTCGTGCCTCGGGACTTGCATCGGCACCTGCAACCACCCCAACCCAGCCCGCAAGCGCACCAGACGGCTCTTCCGCCACCGTGATTTTGCTGTCCCGTTCAGCCGGACGGCCATGGGACGGCACGACAGGCTCCTGGCTCGAATCCTTGTCTCGCAAGGTGTTTCTGGTCAGGTTGATGAGGATCTGCCCGATACGACGAAAGGCACCTAATGTCCGCAACGATCAGCGCAGACGCCCCACCAGTCGAGGACCCCTTCGCCCTTGACGTGCGGATCATCACCGATGTTCCGCCCGGCCACCCGCTTTCGGCGTGCGGCAACGGCACAGACGACGGCTGCGACCCCACCTGCGCGTCAGCCTGCATCAGCGACGGCGTCTGAGAACCGTCGTTCACCCCGTGAGCAGGGGCCGGAACGCCTCCGGCCCCTGCTCCGCCTGCCCGAGGAACCGCGATGCGAGCCACCGACAAGAAACCGCTCTACCGGCACACCGGTGTCGCGTTGCTACGAGCCGCCGCCGCGCCGCTGACCAACGCGCCCGACCACTGGCCCGACCTCACCGACCCCCGGTCGTGCCGCACTTGGCTGGATACCGTGTGGTCCAGTCCCCGTCTCGCTGACGCGGTTCGCCAGGCCAGCCCGTCGCTGGGTGCGGCCGTCGACACCATTCGCTCCGGTCACCTTGTCGAGGACAAGCAGATCCGCAGCGCCACCCTGTCCACCGCTCGCTACCTGTTGCGCAGCATCGGCCGTCCCACGCCGTTCGGGTTGTTCGCGGGCGTGGCTCCGGTCGAACTCGGAGCGGGCGCCCAAGCGCGCTGGGGTGAGGAACACCGGGCGGTCGCCCGCGTCAACACCGAGTGGCTGGCCGACATCATCACCCGCGCCGAGGGATGTCCGGAGCTGCTGCGACGGCTCCGGGTTGTGGTCACCGACCTCGCGGTCAGGCGCGGTGGCCGTTTCGAAGTCCCACAGGGGCCGAACCGCGTGACTGTCCGCCACACCCCAGCAATTGCCGCCGTCCAGGACAAGGCGGCCGTCCCGGTCCGCTTCGGCGTCCTGATCGACACGCTGGCCGTGGATTTCGCCGCCGATCGGTCCAAGGTCCAGGCCATGCTCACCGAACTCGTGCGAAGCGGCTACCTGCTGACCAACCTGCGCGCCCCCTTTACCGTCACCGATCCGTTCACCCACCTCATGGACCAACTCCATGAAACCGAAGCCGACACGCTTCCCGACACCGCCGCCTTCGTGCGCGACCTGAACGCGATCCATGTCGAGTTGCACCATCACAACCACGCCACGACCACCCGGGACGATCAGCGCCGCGCACGCGCCACGATCACCGCGAGCATGAGGCAACTCTCTCCGGTCGGGCGCACCCCGCTGGCCGTGGACCTGATGCTGGACTGTGAAATCCGGCTGCCCCACCACGTCGCGCACGAGATGGAACGTGCCGCGGGCGCGTTGCTGCGCCTGACCAGACAGCCAACCGGGGAAGCGGCTTGGCGGAACTACCACTCGGCGTTCATAGACCGATACGGCGCCGGAACGTTGGTTCCCTTGGCTGACGTCATAGACCCGGACACCGGACTCGGCTTCCCAGCCGGATACCAGGGCAGCGTGCTGCCCGCGTCGTCCTCGAATGTCTCTGAGCGCGACGAGCGGCTGTTGGCGCTGGCCTGGCAGGCGTTGGCCACCGGCACCCGCGAGATCATCCTCACCGACGACCAGATCGGTGAGCTGACCGGCACAACTTTCGATGAGCACTTCATCCCGCCGCACGTGGAGCTTTCCGCCCGCGTCCACGCCACCAGCGCCGCCGCCCTCGACGCTGGCGACTTCCTGCTCACCGTCGCCCCAGCCCGCTCCGCTGGAACGCTGACCAGCCGCTTCACCCCAATGGCGACGGGCACCGGCCTGGCCGACGCCTACCGGGCGCTGCCCGCCGCGACCGTCGGGGCGTTGCGTGCCCAGATGTCCTTCGGACCGCTCTACCCGCACGCGGAGAACGTCTGTCGCGTCCCGGCGTATCTCGACCACCTGCTCCCGCTGGGCGAACATCGCGCACCCGGAGGCGACCACGCGCTAATCACAGTGGACGACCTGGCCATCACCGCGACGCGCGACCGCCTGCACCTGGTCAGCCGCTCCCGCCGCCGGGTGGTCGAACCGCAGGTGTTTCACGCTCTCGCGCTGAACAAGCAGCCACCGCTGATCGCGCGATTCCTGGCGCATCTTCCGCGCGCGTTCTCCGCCGCCTGGTACCAGTTCGACTGGGGGCCGCACCTCAGGCTGCCGTTCCTCCCGCAAGTGCGCTACCGCCGCACCATCCTGTCTCCAGCCCAATGGCGACTGACCACCGCTGACCTTCCCGCCAGTCCCGACCACTGGCGACCGGTGCTCGACCGCTGGAGGCAGCGCTGGAGCTGCCCAGACGTGGTCGAACTTCGCGACGCCGACCGCACCCTGCGCCTCACCTTGAACGAGCCCACCCACGCCTCCCTGCTGCGCACGCACCTCACGCGACATGGCCAAGCCATCCTCCACACCGCCACCCCGGCAGACGATTTCGGCTGGATCGGCGGCCACGCCCACGAGATCGCCTTGCCCCTGGTCACCACCCGCCCGGCCGCGCCTGACCCGCTGCGCGGGCAGCTACCCGAGGTGACGAACACGCACGGGCACCTGCCAGGCGCCCCGGACGCCACTTGGCTGTCGGCGAAGGTCTTCACCCACCCCGAGCGGATCACCGAGATCGTCACCGAGTACCTGCCCGACCTGCTGACCATGCTGGGCACCACCTCGTGCTGGTGGCTTCGCTACCGCGATCGACACGAGACCGACCACCTTCGCCTCCGTGTCCAAACTAGCCCGGACCGCTACGCTGCGTGCACAAAAGCGGTGGGGGAGTGGACAAGGCGAATGCGGCAGAAGGGGCTGGTTGGGCGGCTGGTCTACGACACCTACCGCCCGGAGATCGGCCGCTATGGGTCCGGCCCGGCGATGGATGCCGCAGAGGACGTCTTCGCCGCCGACTCGGCCACCGTGGCGGCCGTGCTGAGGCACCGCCCCGGTACGGACCGGGATCTCATTCCCTTCGTCGTGGCAAACATGGTGGGCATCGTTGACGGCCTGTTTGGCGACCGCGGCGAGGCAATGAACTGGCTGGGCACCCGGCCCGTCCCGAGCACGCCCGCCATCGACCGGGCAGTGACTGACCAGGCCATCCGGCTGGCCATTGATTCAGCAGCACTGGCACAGGTGTCCGGCTGGGACAGCGAGATCGGCCAGGCCTGGCAGGACCGCACCGACGCCCTGGTCGCATACCGTGAACATCTCCCGCCCGAGTTCGACATCGACGTCGTGGTGGAGTCGCTGCTGCACATGCACCACAACCGCGTCGTAGGCATCGCCCCCGACACCGAACGCATCTGCCGCCGCCTGAGTAGACAAGCCGCCCTCGCCTGGCGCGCTCGGCAGGAAGGCAGCGGCCAGTGACTCACACCGACCCGTGCAGCCCTCCGCCCGAGCACGAGCCCAAACCCGGCTGGCACCAGTCCCTGTCCGATGGGGCCGCCGGGCTCGCCCTGCTCCACATCACCTACGCCCAGACCGGCGTCGGCGACTGGGCCACCGCCCACCGCTGGGTCACCGCCATGACCCGCGACCCCGTTGCCGCCCATCCGGACGCCTGCCTGTTCCACGGAGCCCCCGCGGTCGCCTTCGTTCTGCGCACTGCTGGCCAACCCTCTTACGCCGCGGCGCTGGCCGCGATTGACGACCACATTGCGAAGCTCACCCGGCACCGCTTGGACCAGGCGCACGACCGGATCGAGCGAGGTCTGCTTCCGGAGTTGCGCGAGTTCGACCTGATCAACGGGCTGACCGGGATCGGCGCATACCTGCTCCAGACCGACAACACCGAACTCCTGCGTGACGTGCTGGCCTACCTGGTGCGCCTGACCGAGCCGCTGCGCGTCGACGGCCAGACGTTGCCGGGCTGGTGGACTGGAAACGCTCCCGCCGACCGGCCCGACCCGCGGTGGCCAGGCGGCCACGCGAACCTGGGCCTCGCGCACGGCATCGCCGGTCCGCTGGCGCTACTGGCCACTGCGGTGATCCACGGCGTCACCGTCTCCGACCACGCCGAGGCCATCGACCACTTCGACGCCGCCTTGGGTCGCTGGCGCTGCGGCACCCGGACGCGCCCGTGGTGGCCTGGCACGATCACCCCGGCCGAATGGAGAACCGGTGACGTCGCTCAACCCGGTCCACAACGGCCGTCCTGGTGCTACGGCACTCCAGGCCTGGCGCGAGCCCGGCAACTGGCAGGCCTCGCCTTAAGCAATCCGCAGCGGCAGCATCGCGCAGAGACTGTGTTGGCACGTTCTGTCAGCGATGAAGCCCAGCTCGCCCTGCTCCACGACGACTCCCTCTGCCACGGCTGGGCAGGATTCGTCCACACGACCGCGCGGATGGCCGCCGCCGGTCCCGACAGCGAACTTGCCGCTCTCCTGCCTGGCCTCCGCGCCCGCTGGGAACAGCGCCGTCTCGGAGTGTCGGACCGGAATGGGATGTTGGAGGGCACCGCGGGCATCGCGCTGACCCGGCACACCCCTGACGTGGGCAAGCTACCCACCACCCGGTGGGACGCCTGCCTGCTCCTCGCACCAGCAGACACCTCGAATCACCGCACCCGAAAGGAATCGGATGACCAGCATGACCAGCACTGAGCCCGAGGACCTGCGCGACCACATGGTCGAGCACCTCAAGGACAGCGGGCACCTGCGCTCCCACCGCATCGAGCTGGCTCTGCGAACCGTCCCTCGGCACTTGTTCGTGCCCGCCGCTTCCGTCGAGGACGCCTACGCGAACAAGGCCATCACCATCAAGCCAGGTCCCGACCGCCCCGCCAGTTGCATCTCCGTTCCGACCGTCGTGGCGATGATGCTCGACCAGCTCGACCCGCAGCCGGGCGATCACGTCCTCGAAATCGGCGCGGGAACCGGCTACAACGCCGCACTCCTGGCTGAACTCGTCGGCCCTACCGGCAGCGTGACGACCATCGACATCCACCCCGACGTCACCGCCCACGCCCGCCAAGCCCTCGACAAAACCGGCCACGACCAGGTCCGCGTCGTGACCGGCGACGGCGCACTCGGCGACCCTGACCACGCTCCTTACGACAAGATCATCGTCACCGTCGGCCCATGGGACCTGCCACCCGCCTGGTTCGACCAGCTTGCCCCCGGAGGGACGCTCGTCGTGCCCCTGCACTGGCGCGGCCAAGCCCGCAGCGTCGCGTTCACCCGCACTGACCGCGGGCTACGGGCCACCGACAGCAGGCTCTGCGGATTCATCCCCATGATCGGCATCGTCCCGTCCGGGGAACAGACCGGCCACATCGTCGACGACGTCGCCCTGTACTGGGACTCCGACCAGAACATCGACCCGGCCGCGTTGCACGAGGTCTTCACCCAGCCCGCCACCACGGTGTGGTCCGGCGCCTCAGTGGTCGCCAACGAGTCGTTCGACCACATTTGGCTCTGGCTGACCGCCACCGAACCCGGCGCCTGCCGCCTCGCGGCCGAACCCGCCGCCATCGACGCTGGTCTTTGCCGCCCCGTGTTCGCCCACCGCACTCCCGCCATGGTCGAGGGCGACTCCCTCGCCTACCTCACCAAGCCCCGCCCCCTAGACCAGGACGGCGAACGCCGCTACGAACTCGGCGCCACCGGCCACGGCCCAGCCGGAGCCCACCTAGCCGAGCGCCTGTGCGAACACATCCGCCACTGGGACAGCGACCGCACCGCCCAGCCCACCATCACCGCCTACCCGGCCGACACCCCCGCCGAGAACCTCCCCGTCGGCGGAGTAGTCATCGACAAGCGCCACGTCCGGATGGTTGTCACACCCTGACCGGGCTCCCCGCAGACGCTTTCGCGGCGCGATCCGCAGGGGCGCTACCGGACAGGCGTCGAGTTGAGGTCGGGAAGACAGTCCGATGAGCTAGAAGGTCAAGGGGTGGACGGCGGCCGGGGCTAGCGATTGCGGTGCTGATCTCGACCTGGCCGGGCGAGTTTCCGGTCGTAGCGTGCCCCGCGACCGCAGTGGGCTGTAGGCGCATGCGGTTTATGGCGGGTTAAGCCAGCGCAGATGATCCGGCGTCCAACGTCCAGGTGGAGTCGCAGTCAGCAGGGGGGTAATGAATGCGGCGGCAAGGCCCGCAGCCTCGTTGAGGGTTTGGTGGCGCGCCAGTCCGGTCACGCCGCGGGCATCGCGAGCGTAGCCCGCACTCCAGCTCTGACCGCCGGGAACATGGAACTTGGCGGGCAGGATCAACATGGTGCCGCGTTGGCGGCGGCGAGCGACCTCGGCGTGCAGGGCGGTGTGCATTGTGGTGCCGTCGATGGTCTCGCTCAAGATAATCAGCAGCAGGTCGACCAGGTCATGGGAGCGCGAGGACGGGATGGCCTGAGGCCCGTGGCGCTCATACATGGCGGAGATCTTGTCTGCGATGTGGTCGACGATGGGGTACAGGTGGACATCCGGCCATTGGCCGTCGTCCAAGCCGGGTACGCATGACTGCAGAGAACGGGTGGTGGGCTGACCTAACGGCGTATGGCCGACGACGAGGTCGACGCTGATCGTGTTGAGCGCTGTACGCCCGTAGTACGGGGTGAATCGGACGCGGCGGGCTTGTCCTCCTTTCGATGCGGTTGTGGTGTCGCGATAGACGTAGTGGAGGTGGTCGCCGAGGTCGAGAGCGACGGCCGTACGAAGGACCGCGACCGCGTCGTCAAGATCGGCGCTCAACGACGTCAGGTGGAGCAGATCGAGGTCTCGGGTGTGGCGGGCATGCGGATAGCGGCGGAGCAGGGCTTGGCCGCCCTTGACCAGCCAACCTTCAGCGTCGTGAGTGGCTAGACGGGCCAACAGTCGGTCGTAGAGGTAACGCTCTACCAAGGTCGTGCTGTTCTGACCGGTGGCGCGGGCGTGGTTTCTGGCCAGGTTATTGAGTCGTCGCCGCGCTGCGGCGGGTAAGTCCATCAGGGCATATCCTCGTCGTCTTCGCCAGGCATCGCTGCAGATCGCGCGGCCTCGGCACCCGCGGCCGCGAGCGCTGCAGCCATAATGCTTGAAGATCGCGCGATCTCCGCCGAGGCATGCGGCAACTCGAGCGCTCGAAGTAGCTCAGCCTGCCGGTTGAGCACGTCAAGCTGTGACAGAGACCTACGAAGACCCTCGATGTGCGAAGAAGACAGCTGCGGTAGGGATCGTGCGAACGAAGTCAAAGGCACGGACAGGTTCTCGAGGACCCCCGCAGCCGGAACCATTCCTTGAATGGATTCCACCATCTGCGCGAGCGCAGCGTTGATCGGCGTGCCCGACAGAGACAGAGTCGTCCTAGGCAGCACCTCCAAGATGTGACGTAGGTCTGAAGTGCGTACGAGTCCGTTGGGGGCGACGAGATCGGCGAGGCTGTGTCCAGCCTGAGCGAGCAGGTACTCGATCAGGCTGCGGCCGTGACCTCGGGGCAGGCCGTATCGACGCGCGTACGTTCCTGACCTATTTGCCAACTGGTCGAGGTCGACCAAGCCGCGGCGAGCGGCGTGGTAGATCATCGCGCCGACGTGACCGCCGTCGATGTGGTCTGCCAGGTGGTCGGTGATGGTGCGCGGCACCGTCGTCACAGGTAGCCCGTCGACGAGTTCGACATCATCCTCGGTCAGCTCCGCGCGCCGCGGACTTACGTCCTGCTCACGCGTCACCCGTCGTCGCGGAACGGTGATCTCGACGATGTCCGCGCGAAGGTCGCCGATACCGTGAATTAGAGCAGCCGAGCTGTGTGAGATCACCCCGCCGTCGGGGTCGAGATCTGGACGCTCCCAGGCCGGGACGGTCGGGTTCAGTGCCAGCCACACGGCCTTGGGCTGGAGGTGTTTAGGCATGGTGGCTGCTGTAGCGAGGTAACAGCCGCGGCGAACTCTCTCGAGCAGGCCCGCCTCGACGGCGCGCTGCAGCGTCATGCCGTCCACACCCACCGTCTTAGCCTGGGCTGCGGTGATCAGACCCCACTGTTCGGTGGTGTGGTTGACCATCGCTTCCATTGCATCCACCAGGTTCACGCAACGATTATCACACACTACAGGCAGCGTTGGTAACCCTGTGCCGTTATTTTCGTTGTACATGGCGTGTGACTTTCGCTGTTATCGTTGGTCCTGCTGGCCCGGGTGGAGTGGCCATCCGCAACGGTGGGTGCCTGACTTGGTGCAACCTATGAGAGCTGGTCCGGAGGTTGGCAAGGCGGCGGGTATCGGCCTCCTGGGAGCAGTTGTCCCACACAGCCTGTGCGCCACATCGCCATCACCGCGGCCCTGGGCGCCGGGATCGGGATGCGCGATGCCCGGGACTACGCCCGCCACCGCGAGCTCGCACCACTCGCCGCTACGACCACTCGCGGCACGACCTGGACAGCTTCGCCGCCTACACCCACTTCGCCTGAGCTGCGCCGTGAACGACTGTGGTTTCGGGAGTGAGTAATCGCCACTTGCCTGGCCGGGCCAGTGCGCCTCCGGCCAGGAGCTGCTGTGATCGTCATTTTCTGGTGTGCGTTGCACGCGCGGTCGGGCTCGTGGCACTACACCTTGAACACGGTGGCGGAGCGATGAAGGGGTGGTGGGCGGATGGACGCGGAGTTCCAGGACTTCTTTCGTCACGCGTTCCCCAAGACGGTCGCCGTCCTGCGCCAGATGGGCTTCGGTTTGGAGGAGTCCGCTGATTCGGCCTCGGAGGCGATGATCGCGTTGCTCACCAGCACCGCCGAGATTACGAGTCCGCTGGCCTGGGTGGTGAAGATCGCCATCCGGGACGCTTCCCGCAACGCGCAGCGGGCCGTGCTGGGGAGGCAGAAGGCGGCCCTCGCGGCGCGGCGCGACCGTCCGAAGGTGAGCGAGATCGGCTCGGGGCAGCTCGACGAGGTCGTTCTCGACCTGCTGATGAGGTTGTCGCCGGTGCGCAGGCAGGTGATCGCGCTCTACTACCAGGGGTTCGAGACCTACGAGATCGCCGACATCCTCGCGAGCAAGGAAAGCACCATCCGCTCCCATCGGCGCCACGCCAAGATCCAGCTGAGCGGCTTCGTACGCGAGCTGCGTGCCGAGGTGCAAGGTGAGTTCGACGAGTTCCTGACGTTGCTGCAGATCGAGGAGGTGCCCACCCGTGGTCAACGACGCTGAGATCGACATCGGAGCCTGGATGGGGGACGCGGGGCGGGGACTTGTCGCCTCGACCACCGCCCAACTCGACGTTGAAGGCACTCTGCGGGGTGTGGAGGCCGCCGCGGTCGCGCGGCTCTCGGCCTTGTCGGCGCTGCGGAAGGAACCACGCGGGGTCGCTGCGGTGGTCAAGTACGTCCCGCGTCCGGAGGCTGTCACCACCCTGGCTCCGGCTCTGGCGGGGCAGGCGGCGTCCTCCGCAACGCCGTCGGCGTCGCGTCCCCGTCGGCCCCAGAGCGTGGACGCGGTCTTCGCCCGGTTGAAGAGCGCCGCCTTCCACGAACTCGTGGACGCCTCGCTCAAAGGTGACCAGGAGGCCATCGGCACCCTGTTCGCCTGGATCAACCCGGCGATCATCCGCTACTGCCGGGCCCGGATCGGCCGCACCGGCTCGGCGTTCTCCAACGCCGACGACGTGGCCCAGGAAATCCTGCTCGCCGTCCTCGGCGCGCTGCCCCGCTACTCCGACGACCGCGAGTCCTTCTTGCCGTTCGTCTACGGCATCGCCTCGCACAAGGTCGCCGACTACTACCGCCGCTCCGGCCGCGACCGCTCCGAGCCGGTCGCCGACGTGCCGGACACCATCGACCACAACCTGGGCCCCGAGCAGATCACCCTGCGCGGCGAGATGCGCTCCCGGCTGGTCAGGCTCCTGGACACCCTCGCCCCGCGCCAGCGCGAGATCCTGGTGCTGCGCCTGGTCGTCGGCCTCTCCGCGCAGGAGACCGCCACCGCGATCGGCCTGACCGCCACCGCCGTCCGCGTCGCCCAGCACCGCGCCCTCACCCGGCTGCGCGGCGAGCTCTCGGCTGGCGATTGGTTGTAGGGCACCGTGCCCCTGCTGTCACCACGGTCCGGTGGAACGAAAACGCGTCAGGCCCCGGAGATTCGCAGAACCTCCGGGGCCTTTCGTGTGATGGCGGGGATCCGGGCCAACGGACCGTCCCACCTCCCCAGTGCTCGACTGCATCCCACTAGCGGGCGTCCGGGGGCAGCAGGATCGTCGGACAATCCTGAACCTGCAGGAGCAACGATAGGGGACTGGCGCTGTCCAACAGCTTCTGATGGGGCGTTGATCAGCCATAACATCCCCGGCGCAGTGGTCGCGGCGAGTTCAGCGGACGATGTTGCTGTACATCACGGCAACCGTTGGACACTGCGTTGGACACCCGCTGAGCCGTCGAAGAGACACGAACCCGCTGTTGGACACTGTCTCGGTGCCACGGGTGTGGAAGGGCGAGCCGACGCTGGACACAAGTTTTTCGGTGCAGGGCGCATCGGCTTGGTTTCCGCGTATCGCCTGAGGATCATCAACTTTGCGGTCCCCGGTCCCGATGTCCGGGGCGGCCGTGATCGAGGGCCAAATCGATCACGGCTTCGAGACCAGGCAACAAGCCTCGACTGCATCCCCCAGCGCGGTGTCCCCTCCAAGCGGAGCCGCTCGAGTTCTTACCTGTGTGCGTGGGCTCGTCAGTGCTCGACATGGCGTCGAGCACCGACGGCGCCTCCGCCTACGGACTCGAGCAGACGGTTCTGCCCACCGGGACCCCGCCCGCGCGGCCACCCTCCAGTGGCCAGGATGAGGAACCCGTGACGACAAGACCCGGGGACCACGACGGTCCCCAGTACATCCCGGGCCGCGAGTCCGAGGACATCACAGCGACGACCAAGCCCGCGCCGGGTGTCACCGACGTGGCGGCTGGCCCCGCGTGGACCTGGCAAACGGTGCTACTGGTGCTGACGCTGGTGATGTCCTCCTTCGTGTTCGTTTACCTGCTGCTGGGAACAGGCCTGGAGGTTCACACGGCCGTGCTGGTCCCCATCGGTCTGCTCGCCGTGATCGTGCCCTTGGTAGTGCCCACCAAGTCGGGCAACAGCCTCGGCCGCAGGCTCGTGCGGGCACTGACGGCGTTCGCGGACGACGGACAGGGGCCACGATGAGCACCTCTCCTGCTGTCGCCTCCGAGCCCGACGGCGACCTGACGATCACGGCGGCGGACGAGACGGGCTTCATGGCGCTGATGCGAGCCATGCTCGCCCACTCCGGGCTCACTGCCGGGCAGGTCGCCATGTACGCCAAGCTGCCCCGTAGCACCGCCTACCGCTTCGTGTCCGAGAAGAACACCACGTTGCCCAAACACGCCCACCAAGTTCGGGCCTTCGCCCGCGGCTGCAGGCTCAGACCCGAGCAAGTCGAGCAGGTCATGATGCTCTGGGCGAACCTGCGCGAGATGTCTACCGCGCTTGAAATCATCGCTCCCAAGGAACTCGTGCTCGACGCCGAACTCGTCGACCACCGCCCGAACGAGCAGCACCGTGACGAGCCGGTGCTGCAGCGGCTGACCGGTGGCATGGGCAGCGTCGCCGTGCACGGCGACATCAACATCGCCTACAACACCCACCACAACATCACCAACCACCGATACAGTCACTCCGGCGCCCAAACCGATAACGCCACACAGGACGAGGGCGCATCACAGGAGGGAACCAACCAACGATCCGGTGAGCGCCGTCGCAGGCCATTTCTGCGTGACCTGTTGGACAACTACAGGTGGGTGCTGAACGCGGTCGCCCTGCTCAGCGCTCTGAGTATGATCCTGTTCGCCTTCATCGCCCTGCTCCTGGTCGATGGTGTCGAGGCATACCCTGCCACGGCCATGGTCCTCCTGTTTGCCGGAATGACCCTGACCGTACTGAGACTGCTCCGACCACGCCGCTGACCAGCGAATATCACGATCAAGGCCCTTTCCCGGAACAGATCCGGGGGAGGGCCTTGTCGTTCCTCTGGACCTCGGTAGGTGCGCGACCACTCGGCGGCCTCGTGGCGGAGTTGGTCACTTACTTGATCACCACGTCCCGTGGCGGTCGCTGTCGTCGTGCTGATTCGGGACCGGCGGTTGCACAACAAGGTGATGACGAAACTCCGAGCGGAGCAGGTCCAGCAGGTGGACGCAGCGGATGCGGCTCGAAGGGCGAGACAACTCGCCGAGGCCTCGACGGTCGTGATCGAGTTCAAGCCGATGAGGCGCCCAAACTCAAATTCGATGTTCCCAGGCGTGAGCATCAGCAACCACGGGTCGGTGCCGGTGCTAGAAGTCGTCGTCTTGGACATGGTTTTCACCGACGATGAGGGCGTCCGCCACGCAGATTGAGCCTTGAGGAGCACGGTGGTGTGGAACGCCACGCCCCGGCCGGGTCCGCTCAAGGCTGCTGATGTTCTCGGGCCTCGTGAAGACGTCGAGCTGCCCGGGCTGGGTATCGATGGCGTCAGCCTGGAGATGCTGAACTGGGGGACCGCAGACATCACGTTCGCGTTCCGCGACGTCGAGGGGCAGTGGTGGCGGCGCGTGAGCGGGGGTGAGCCCGCCCGGGTTGAAGCGTCGGTCGCTACTTGGCGGGTTCGTTCTGCTGTGGAGTCGAGTTCTGACGCTTGACTCCCATCTCCGGTCGGCTCTGTCGAGCAGCGCCTGCTGGTCAGTCAACTTCGACTACACATACTAGCCCTTGCTGGGTTAAATAAGATTTAATCTTGAGGCTTAGATAGGTATCCGATACGGTAAGTTCCACTCACCCTCCATTAGGGGGCTGAGCCCCTGAGTAGGAGGTTAGCCATGAGCATCAACGTAGACCCCCGACTGCTGTCGAGGCCGCAGGACTCCAGCACGTACTTGGCTCTCAAGACGATGCAGGGAGGACGCGCGGTGTACTCGACGCGCGTTCCTCTCCTGGATCTCCCGACGATCCTCCCGGTCCCCGACCCGAACAACGTCGACAAGGACAACCGCAAGGTCGACCGGCTGCACGCCAAGCAGTTCGGTGAGTACCTCGATTCCAAGCAGGACTGGGTCGCACCGGCGCTCCTTGCCCGTGACGGCGGCGGCTGCACGTTCCAGAAGGCCGACGAGGAGGGACGGGTCGGCTATCTGACCGTTCCGTGGGCGATCGGCGGCATCGCCACGCTGCGCACCATCGATGGCCAGCACCGGATTCTGGGAGTCTCTATCGAGAAGCAGCGCATCACGGATGCCGTCTCCGCGATCGACCGCGAACTGGCCCGCAAGGTCAGCGTCGACAAGGCCGCGAAGCTCCAAGCCGAGCGCGAGCGGCTCGTAGGGCAGATGACTCGGCTCAAGGAGGAGTACGTCGGTCTGGACATCTACGTCGAGCCCGACCCAATCAAGTCGCAGCAGATGTTCGTCGATGTCGCCGACAACGCCAAGGGCATCAGCAGTGCCGTGCGCGCGCGCTTCGACAACTACAAGGTCGCCAACCGTACCCTGTCCGACGTCATCGACCACCCGCTGCTCAAGGGGCGGGTCGACGCGGAGCAGGACCGCATGACCCTGAAGAACCCCAACCTGATGGGCGCCAAGCACGTCGCGGACATCACCCGCGCCGTCATCGCCGGAGCTGGCGGCAGGATCAGCAAGAAGGCCGAACAGAGCCTGACGGACGGTGAGGTCATCGAGCAGGTCAAGGACTTCCTCGACATCATCTCCACCGCCTTCGGCGACCTGGCCGCAGTAACGGAGGACGACCCGGAGGCCGAGTGCAAGCCTGATGAACTGACCATGTCGCAGAAGCTGAGGCGCACCTCGCTGCTCGGCTCGGTGGGCATGCTGCGCGTGCTGGGTGGTGTGTTCCGGGAACTGCGCGCGGGCGACAACCCCGCCGAACTCGACGACATCGCCGCGTTCTTCAAGAAGCTCGACCCTCACATGGCTGCCCCCGTCACGGAGTCCAGCATCTGGCGCACCACCGACGCCCACAAGGACTTCGAGCCTGATGCCTTCGCACCGATCATGCGCACGCAGAACATCGTCCACCTGGTCGGTGTGATCACAAGCTGGTACAAGAAGGCGCCCGCCACGCTGTAACCCGAGCGCCGCGGTGATCCGCTACATCGCTGAGAACAGCCGCGCCTCGGCTTCAGACACTCTGAAGCCGAGGCGCGGCTGTACGAGCGGCATACGACACCTAACCCGTAACCGGCTTGAACAACCGACACTGCGAAGAATCTGCAGTCTCGGTAGCCGTCACTGGAGCTCATGGGCAAGGGCTGCTGAGCGGCAGTAGACCGTGTTCCTCGGCCAGCGCGGACACCTTGGCCAGGAGACTTGGCACCTCACCTGGGTAGTTGGTGACTAGTTCGGGTTAAGCAGACCCACCTTGTTCAACTGGCCAAGCGCTGGCCAGCGCGAACGTCTCCATCTTCGGTGACCAGTCGCGAATGACGACGGGGTTGAGGGTGCGGTGGTGCAGCATTGCATCGCCACCACAGTTGTGGATGCTGAACCAATGTGCACTGGTGCGGCGGCCGGGACCGAGCCGGTCAGCGACTGTTACCTCAGCTAGCACCTGGCCATGCAGGACGTCCCGCTGGAGCGCCTCGCGCCGACCGTGTCCTGCACGAAGCGGTCGCCGTCTACGCCGATCCACTACACCTCACGCAGGCGTTCAACCTGAGGGTCCAGACCGCGATCGACTACTTCGAGATCGCCCGAGCTTTCCTCCAACAGCCTGCCTAGAGCCAGGCCCCGGCCGCCGAAGGCTGACCAGCTTCGGACCAGCCGTCGGCGTCCTTGCTCGCGTTCGAGGACCGGGTTCGCGCGGAACCCACAGCGTTTTGACGTTGGTAACTAGAACCCGTTGGGTTCCCACTGTCCGTTCCGCTCGAAGTTGGCGGTAGTAAGGGCTGCTGACCTGCGGTTCGCCAAGTAGGTCCGAACAGACGGCGGACCGAGTGTCCGGACCTACTTGGCGAAGTCGGCAGCAAGACGGGCTCGCGTGAGAGAGTTGATCAGCACGAGCACCCACAGTCTGTTTCGCAGTCTGATGACCGGCAGTTACGGTCGGTGCCATAAGCTTGGCGTTCCAGGACGTAGGCTTCGCCTCTAACCCGGACTGCGGTACGACGACAGCAGCGTCGGACGTAGCTCCACCCAGGAACGCCTCGAATTCGTTGTTCGGTCACCAGGCCTTCGCCGCTGAGGTTGCGTGACTGGCTGAGGTAGTGCCCGGCCTACCTCGTGGCCATTTCTGCAATCCGACTCAGAGTTGGTCAACGAGCGCCTGTACGGATTTCACGCAGTTCTCCAGGTACTCGCTCTTCACACCAACCCGCTTACCGTTGATCTCCATGCGGCCGGGCTTCTGTGCGTAGAAGGGGCAGCCGCGAGCGAAAGAGACCACCCCAGCGGTCTGGAAGTCCCGGATCTCAACCATGACGTCCCTCGCTTCGCTTGCCGAGAACATGTCGGGGTTGCCTGCCATCAACGTCTTAACGTCGGCGTCGATGGTCTTCAGCACTGCGGAGTATCCCGACGCCGCCACGACGTACTGAGTGAGCCTGTTCTTCGCGATCACGTGGACCTTCGGCAGCTCGCGCCCCTCCGCCCTCAACTTCGTCGCGAAGGCGTACTGGGTGTAGATCTCGGATGGCAACTTGAGTCCGTACACCAATGAAAACGCATTCTGGATTGCCCGACGCGACGAGTCGTCGGCCATCACCGGCAGAACAAAGCGGTCGGCACTTGCGAGGGCGATTTGGGTGTACATGGAGAACGACGGGTTTGCGTCGACAAAGATCATGTCATACCTGTCCCCCAAAGTGACTACTAGATCCCGGATCCAGTCGATGACCCGCAGCCATGTGGGGGTGTTCGGGAGTTGGGTGTTGGCTAGCGTGGACACGGCGTTGGTCTGCAACTCAAGGATCGGATCCCCGGCGATGAGGTCGAGGTTGTCCGGTATCGCGGAGTTGTAGTCGGCTGGGTGCGAGATGTAAACGTCGGGGTCGATAGCCGGAACTGAGAATGCGTTGGGGAGGCGCAGCTCAAAGTAGCCGCCGATGGTTCTGCGAGTCGGCTCGTTCTGGCGGGCCAGCAGTACTTCGCTGCCCTTGCCCGTCAGGCCGCCGAACAGCAACTCGGACAGGTTCGCCTGAGGGCAGACATCGATGGCCAGCACCCGCATATCAGGGTTCTGATGAGCGAAGAAGGTCATGGACTGGAAGCACAGGCTGGTCTTGCCAGTGCCACCCTTGTTGTTCCAGAACGCGTAGGTCATGGGCACGGCGCGACTCCCTAGTCGGACATCCAGGATGCCTAGACCGTATCACAAGTACTGACGAGACGTACGTAAAGTACGGGCTCTGTGAACTTTTCGTCCGAACATCCCTCTCGTTCAAGACTGGATGGCCCCCGCAACAAAACGCAGATGGGGCTCCCAGGCGGCGATCCGGGAGTTCACGTCAACGCGCACGTCGACCTCGACACCCGCACCTGGTGCAAGTGGATCGACGACCGCACCGGCTGCGATAACCCCGGCTACGCTCTGGTCACGACCACGACTTCACTTGACCCCGCGACGCCCTCATCGAGAACGGCACGCCGTCGTCAAGGCCAGCACCGTGTACTTGGCCGATTTCCAGCGTCTGCACAACCTGTTCGACAACCCGGTCCGGTAGATCACTCGTCGAGCAGGTCCTGCAACTGATCCAGCGTCCAGGTCGCCGCGACGTCGCGCCCGCGCAGCTGAGTGTTCGCGGCCTTGAACCCGGCGACGGGCTGCGCGAACAGCGTCTTGATCGCGGTGAACGTGGCCTCGACCACGGCCTTGTCGGTCGGGGTGTCCTGGCGTGCGGGCTGGATCGAGATGCCCAGTCGTTCGCAGGCGCGGGTCAACGTGTCGGAGACGAACACCTTCCCGTGGTCGATCACGACCTGCTCGGGGACGATCACCGGCCGGGCGGCGGCCTCTCGCATTCGGGCGCCGACGTTGAGCAGCCGCTCATAGGGCAGTCGCGACACCACGCCAGTGCACCGCAGCGTGCTCGCCCGGACCGCCGAACTCGCCGAGGCCGGACGCTGGCCGGCCAGGGCGGTCGGCACACTGCTCACCGGGCTAAACCAGGTGCTGGCCACACACCAGGGCGACAGCGCGGTCCCGCTCAGCGCGTCATGGCCGCACTCCGCGCACCTGCGATGCCGAACCTGGCCACCGAGGTGCTGCGGGAACACGATGCCCTCGACGAGGACACCCCGCCCGCTATTCGAGTCTGGATCGACCGCAGGACCGCGGATCTGCCAGCGGGATTCCGCGACGACACTCGCGCCTGGTTGGTCGAGCTGGCCGCCGGCGGCGAGCGATCCAGGCCCGGGCGCGCAGCACCCTCTACGCCTACTTCGGGCGCGTCCAACCGCACCTGGCCACCTGGTCGCGGACCTACGAGCACCTCAGGCAGGTCACCGAGCAGGACGTCGCCGACGTGCTCGACAGCCAGCGCGGGCACCTCCGGGCGGGCACGTTCACCTCCCTACAGTCGTTGTTCCGGTTCGCTCACCGCCACCGACTCGTGTTCACCGATCCGACCCGTCGACTGCACGTCGGCCGCGCACCCGAGCGCACATCGCTGCCCATGATCGACGACCAGATCGTCGCGGTGAACCGAGCCGTGGTCACTCCGATGCAGCGACTGGTGGTCGCCCTGGTCGTCGTCCACGCCGCTCGCGCAAGCACTATCCGTCGGCTCACGCTCGACGACATAGACCTCTCCCGCCGCCGCTTGCGCATTAACGGCGCCGCTCAGCCGATGCCAGAGCTGGTGCACCGACTCATCCGGGAGTGGCTCACCGAGCGCCGCTGCCGCTGGCCACACACACTCAACCGACACGTGCTGATCTCACGCGACTCGGCGGCCGGGACCGCGCCGGTCAGCGACTACTACCTGTCCTACTACCTGGCCATGCAAGACGTCCCGCTCGGACGCCTACGTGCCGACCGCGTCCTGCACGAAGGCCTCGCCGTCAACGCCGACCCGCTGCACCTGGCCGCCGCCTCCGGACTGAGCAGCCAGACAGCGATCGACTACGCCGCAGTCGCGCGGGACCTCATGGCCAAGCCCATCGAGGACGCACCTCGGGCCTGGATCACTGACTCCAGCAGCCTGTCCCCCGTCGAAGCCTCGCGTTGCGCGAGGCGATTCACAGCGAACTCGACGCGATTCGCCGCCTCGTGATCAGAACGCCCTGGGTTCCCACCGAACGACCTTCACCGTCCGTGAACCCCCGGCAATCGGCGGAGCAAGATAGGGCGAAGAGTGCCTCTTCGCCGTTGAAGGCCACAAGCCGTGGCAGGCTGGTGTAGCGGGCGGAGCGGGAAAGGCAGCTCGGGCCGCGTGGCCGAATTGACGTGCAGGTGTCGGCTGGGGTGTGCACCTGCGTGGGCTTGCGTCACGGCGTGGTGCTGGCGGGCATGCGTGCGGTCGTCGGCGGGTTGTGGAGTTGTTGGGAGACCACCAGGTTGGCCCACCCGGCTGGTGGTGATGGCGTCGGTGTCGGCGTCATCCGAGCCGATGTCGGGGGACACGGTGGATGGTGGGAATCGACTGCGCTTGGGATACCGCGAGCAGGCGAGTGGGCAGCGTCGGGAACGGCGTGGAGCGCTTCGCTATACGGATCTTGAGTGGGCTGTGATCGTGATGGTCGCGGCTCGGGAGGGGATGAAGCCGGGGGCGTGGGCTCAGCAGGCCGCGTATGAGGCGGCGTTGCGGAGGCAGCGGGGTGAGGTGTTCGAGCGGGGGCTGGTCCACGAGTTGATCGCGGAGTTGCGTGAGCAGCGGCGCGTGTTGGCGAACATCGGCGGGAGCCTCAACCAGCTCGCCAAAGTGGCCAACTCGACCGGCGGCGTGGAGCACTTGCCCGCGGCGCAGGGGTTGCTGAGAGTCGTGCGAAACGTGGTGCGGGCTTCGGATGAGTTGGTTGCCCGGGTGCGGGCGGAGTTGCTTCCGTGATCGCGAAGGTTGTGCGTGGGTATCGGCCTGCCGGGTTGCTGCGGTATCTGTTCGGGCCGGGTGAGTATGAGTCGCACAGGAATCCGCGGGTGGTCGCGTCGTGGGATGGGGCGCCGTGGCTGCATCAGCCGGAGAAGTTGGCGGGCGTGGAGTTGGACGGGGAGATCCTTGAGCCCGGTGAGTTCGACTTCGACCTCGGGCCGCTCACCGCCACGATGCAGGAGTTGGCGAAGGCGGCGGGACTGCCGTTGAGCAACCCGCCGGTGATTACGCCCGAGTGGGTGGAGGCGCTTCGGCGGGGCGGGCGGCTTCCGGTCGATGCTCCGTCGTGGGTGCGGCACTACAAGTACGACTCGAAGAAGAAGGCGGTCGTGCTGTCGCCTGGGTACGTGTGGCACACCTCCGTGCGTTTGCACCCGGGTGATCGGACTCTGACCGACGAGGAGTGGGAGCACATCGGTGAGCGGCTGATGAAGGCGACCGGCATCCACCAAGCAGGCTGTCCGTGGATCGCGGTGCGGCACGCCGACGACCACATCCACCTGATGGCGACCCTGGTTTCGGAGACCACCGGCAAGCGGTTCCACCCGTACCGGGACTACCCAGCGTTGCGTCGAGAGTGCCAGGCCCTGGAGCGCCAGTTCGGCCTCACGCCCACCGCTGGGGCCGACAAGACCGCGCCGTGTCGGCCGAGTCGCAAGGAGCATGGCAAGGCCGCGCGGGCAGGCCGGGGAATGACCGCCCGGGAGCACCTGCGGAGGGTGGTGAGTCAGGCCGCGGCGGCGACGCGTGACGGCGCCGAGTTCTTCGCCAGTCTTCGGCTGGAGGGTGTGATGCCGCAGGCGACGGTGGACAGCGAAGGACGGGTGCTCGGCTACACCGTCTTTCGTCCCGACGACCGGGCTGCCAGCAGGGAACCCATCCGGTACTCCGGCTCGAAGCTCGCTCCCGACCTGTCTTGGCCGAAGTTGACGGCTCGCTGGTCGAGCACTCCCCCGCCCACGGAAACCGAGCGCACCGAGGACGGCCGCACGACGCCGGTCGAGCGCCGAGAATCTCTGGCCGACACCGCGGGGCTTGTCGAGCGTGCCACGGTGCTCGTGCGTACCGGAGCGGACGTCGACGGCATCGCTCACGCGACAGGCGAGGTGCTGACGGTCTTCGCCCGTGGCCGCGAGGGATACGACGCGGGACCGCTCAGCGAGATAGCCGAGCGCTACGACCGCGCCGCTCGAACCCCGCGGCACGCGCTGCCCCGTGAGGTGGGCGCGGTGGCCCGAGAACTTCGCTACGCGTCCCGGCGCATCGCGGCTGTGGGCGTGCTATCCGGCCGGGGCCGTGAGAAGTTCGCGGCAGCGGCTCTCGTACTCGCGTTGGCCGGTCTTGTCGCCGAGATCGCCGCCGCGCACCATGCACGCGGCCGGATTCACCAAGCCGCAGCGGCGAGAACCGCGGCGGGCGGCCTCGCCGCGTTGGCCGGTCCCATGCCGGATCGCCCGACACCGCCCCAGGCAGCCAAACCGCCGCAACACCAGCGCCCAGCCCACCACCTGCGCACCTGGCAGAACCAGGCCGCGCGACGGGGACGAGGACTCTGACCTTCATGTGCTCAGGACCACGGCCGCCTTCGCCGCGTACGCGAGAACGCCCTGGACGTCATAGGCCAACCCAAGCCGGTTCAGTGAATGAGCACATAGTCCGTCAGCACCGCTGAGGTGCAGTGCGGCTCATCGCCAGGAGGGCGAAGCCGGAGATGACCATCAGGCCGTCGAGCACCAGTGGGCCGACAGCGGCCGCCAGCGGGCCGTAGTGCCAGGCCAGGAGCAGGTCGCGGAGATGGCCGTAGGAGATGACGGCTGAGCCGAGGGCGACGGCACCGGTTCCGCCGAAGCGGGCCAGGGTCCACTGGAAGCCGCTGGGCCAGGGGACGCGGGAGAGGACTTCGACCGACAGCAGTAGGCCGATGGGCCAGACCGCAGCGCCGATCTGTGGGGCCAGTCCTGGTGACCAGTCCGCGGGTTGGCTGGTGGCCGGGAGCCAGGTGTGGAGAACGTTGGCGGCGATGGACATGATCGACCCGAAGACGAAGCCTGCCCACGCGACAAGCCGGGCATCTTTCGATGGTCGGGTGTCGACCGGCTGGTGCGGTGCTGGTGGAGCTGGTTCACCAGGTTCGCCAGCGCTGGTGGGTTCGCTCGCCAGCTCCGCCAGGGCCTTGCGGATTGCGTGATCGGTGGCGCCGGTGAGGCGTACCAGCGTAGGCCTGCCGGGCACTGGCTGACCTGATCGTTTGGCGGTGTCGAGGGCATCGCGGACTTGAGCCACCAGGTGGCTGTTGGTGGCGGTCATCGCGCACGGCCGTTCGGGTCGATGGACTTGGGATGGCAACGGGGGCAGGGGATCGGGTTGGAGTCGTCGTTGGGCCAGATGAGGCGGGCGGCGGGTGGGTCATGTGGGCGGGCGTCGCACTGGCCGCAAGGTGGTGGGAGCGGTGAATCGCTGCGGGGCGGGTGGTTCTCTGGATGGTTAAGGATGTTTCGGGGGCAAGCTTTGCCCCTCGTGGATACGCTGTTTGCCCCTCGTTCTGGACGAGATTGCCCCTCGTGGCTGGTGACGGGCGGCAGTGGTTGCCCCTGGTACGGGGAGTTGTCCACAGGCTCTGTGCGGTTGAGGGCTAGGTCGTAGCCGTTTGGCCTGCGGTCGGCTCGTTTGACGTAAGCGGCGACGATGACCGGGTCGGATGGACGGATCAGCTTGAGGTCTTCGAGGGTCCGGAGGGCGTAACGGACGGAGCGTTCCGACAGGCGGGTGTAGCGGGACAGCCGAGCCAGTGAGGGGAATGCGTTTCGGCCGTCCGGGTCGGCGTGGTTGGCGAGGCCGACCAGGACGACGGCGAGGCTGGAGGCGTCCCGTCGGTCGCGGGGGATGGGGGCCGCGGTGAGGACCCAGTTGATGGCTTCGATGCTCACCAGGCCACCGCCCCGGCGAGCCTGTCGAGCTCGGTGGCGGCCTCGTCGCTGAGACCGATCGTGCCGGTGTCTCGCCGGAGGTCGCGTTGGTTGGTGAGCCACTGGTGGAAGCCGTCGCGGGCGGCGGCCGGTGTGACCCCCATGGCGGCGGCGAGCTGTGTCCATGAGGTGGCCGCGCCTGTGCACAGCAGTTCAGCGATGACACACCAGCGACCGCTCATGGCCTCCCTGGCTATCCGGGAACCGAAGGCGAGTTCGGTGAGCAGATCGGTCGGGTCGGGTCGCTCACTCGTGAAGGTGCGCAGGCGGACTGCGAGCCATTGCCCGACCAGCTCGGTCATCGACTGGAAGGGGATGTCGTCGGGGCGCTCTACAGCGCGAGGTGCTGTTGACATGGCATGGGCTCCGTTCGGGCCCGGTCTCACACCTGTCTCACGGACGGGGTGGACGGGGCCGGATAGGAGGCCCTGACCTGGACTTGACCAGGACGGTGACCAGCGCAAACGGACTGCGAGGGCCGCCCAGGATGATCCGCTTCGTACTACGGATCAGAAGGTTAGGGGTTCGAATCCCTTCGGGCGCACCACATGAAACCGCAGAGAGACCTCGTCTAGCTGCGGTTTTATTTATCTATGGACATCACTGTCGCCGCTTGCCCTAGCTTGTGGGTTCCCCTGGGTGCCCGAAGGGTGCCCGAGCGTTTGTCTGGGTGCCCTTGGGATGAGCGCGACGGTCGCTTCGGCGGCGTCGCGGGCCAGTTCGGGCAGCACCGAGGTGTAGAGGTCGCTGGTTGTCTGGAGCCGTTCATGGCCGAGCGTTTCCTGGATGACCTTGAGGTCGACTTTGGCCGCGAGCATGGTCGTCGCCGCCACGTGACGCAGGTCGTGGAATCGGATCGGCGGCAGCCCCGCGGCAGCGACCAAGGCGGCGAACCGGTCGCTGAGCCAGCTCGGCCGCAGCGCCGCACCGTCCGGACGTGTCCACACCCGCCCCGAGCCCACCCATGCCGGGCCAAGTCGC
The DNA here is from genome assembly GCF_900101685.1 of Actinokineospora iranica. GTDB lineage: Bacteria > Actinomycetota > Actinomycetes > Mycobacteriales > Pseudonocardiaceae > Actinokineospora > Actinokineospora iranica. The sequence goes on along the minus strand of NZ_FMZZ01000004.1, from coordinate 41,602 downwards.
AGCCGTGCCTCGTTCTGCCGGGCGCGGTGCACCTGCAGCAGCCGCACTGCCTCGGCGTCGAGGGGAATGGTGCGCTCTCCGGCCTCGGACTTCGGAGCGCCCTCGGCGACCTCGTAGGCGACCTCGGTGAGCTGGGTGTTGATCTGCACCGACTCCGCGTCGAGGTCGACCTCGGTCCACCCCAAACCCGCCAGTTCGCCCCTGCGTGGGCCGCGGTCACGGCCACGTGCCACAACGCCTCGAACTCCGGGTCGTGCTCGGCAACGTAATCGAGAAACGCGCCGGTCTGCGCCGGGGTCCACACCATCACAGGACCGGGCCGCTGACCGGTGCGCCGCCACTCGGCCACCCGTTCCGCGGTCCACGGGAGTGCCTTGGGCGTCTTCGCAGGGATGCTGACGTGCTCGGCCGGGTTGAACGTGATCAACTGCTCGGTGATCGCGTCGTTGAGCGCGGCCCCGCAAAGTGGCTTGGATACGTCGGCGGCTGGACGGTCCGGCCGTCCGTCGGAACGGCGGCAGCTCCGCTGCCGCTGCGCGCAGCCGCCGCTTCTCCGCCCGGCTGCGCGCCTGCTTCGCCTGGCTGAGCAGCGACCGCCGGTCGGCGTTGTTCGCCTCGATCGCGTCGTTGTCGTCGCAGATCTTGTTGAACATCTCCTTGACCTGGCCGACGGTCAGGCGGTCGATCCGCACATCGCCGACCTTGGGCTTGAGGTAGAGACGGATGTGCGACTCGTAGGAGATGTCGGTGGCCTTGCGGTGCGTCCCCGCCTCCTGCGAGGTCCAGCGGTCCAGCCACTCGCTGACCGTCATGCCCTTAGCGAGGGCCTGGCCCGTTCGCAGCTTCCGACGGATTGTGTCCACGTCCGGTAGCGCGTCGTCCTTGCTGAGCGCGTCCAGCATCGCTGAGACAGCCTCGGCGTCATCCTCGTCCTCACCAAGGGCCAGCAGGGCGCGGACCTTGTCGAGGTCTGCCTGCGCGGCCGTCTGCGTGGGGTAGCCGAGACGCCGGAAGGTGCGCCGCTGACCCTCGGGTGTCGGGGCGAGTTCCTGGCGAATCTGCCATGCGCCGTGCGAGCGCTGGGACAGCTTCGGGCACCCCGCACCCAAGTCCTTCCCATTCTCGTCACGGCAGCGACATCGCCGCCGTGTGCTTCCTGCCTTCAGTTTCCTGTTCCTTTTCGGCAGCAGCCTGGTCGGCCGCTGGTTTGGCGTTCGAGCATCTCCTTGACCGCGTTCACAGTTCGGGCAGGAGGCCCATCTGACGCGCTTTCCGGATGTAGCGGGCGACCTGCGCCCGTGACCGGCCCATCGAGCTAGCCACTGCCATCGCGGGCGCCGGGTTCCCGGACGCGACGGCTTCGCGGTAGATGCGGGCGGCGATGCTCGCGTCTTCGTCGGCCTTGCCAGTCGCCGGAACGGGTTGGGTGCCCAGCACTGTCCCGGCGGACAAGCTGTCCACAGGCACCTCGGCCTCCTTCACCGCGGCTCGGAGCAACTGGTCGACGAGCACCTGGCGGAGCACAGATGTGGTGATCGGCTTCTGGACGCTCGAACGAATGACCAACTCGTTGATGCGCGGCCGCATATCGGCACCGGTGAACACCTCGATCGTGACTGCGGCGTCCGGTACGGCCAACGCGATGGATGCCCTGAACCGGATGGGCATGGCCGTGTCCGGGCCTGTCCGCACGTAGTTGACGGGTTCGCGGGGCTCCGCAGGGGAGACCCAGGCGATCTGAAAATCGGTCATGGGGGAACTTGCGAACCAAGAATCTGCCGCACCCACGCCGCGCGAGATCCAGGAGACCTGGCCCGCCACCGTCTCGATACCGATCGCGGCCGCCGCGTTCGGCCTGAGCCGCAGTCATGCGTACGAACTCGTCAACCGGGGTGAGTTCCCCGCGCGGGTCATCCAGGTCGGACAGCGGTACCGCGTCGTCACGGCATCTGTGCTTCGAGCCCTCAGTGAGTCGTAGCGATGCGAGAGGTTGGCTGTGTTTGCTGCGGCATGTTGAGCTTGCTCGGTTGGCTCCAGTGGCGGTGACGATTGGGTCGCTTGGTGAGCCGTCCAAGCACCAACGATTACAGCTCAAGCTCGGGAATTCGTTGCACTCTTGGTTCCCGGTACCTACACAAGCTCCAGTTGCTACGTTGTCCGTTGTCGGATGGATGGAGAGCAAGGGGGCTGCCGGTGTCGGACCGCAGGGCGCGGCTGGAGGAGAATATCCGCGCTTTCCAGGAGCAGGCAGTCAAGGTCGCCGAGCTCAGGGACAAGCTCGCGGACCTGCGTGGGCAGGCCCGGAATGGGGACGGGGCGGTGGAGGCGACGGTGGCGCCCTCCGGCGCGGTGCTTGACCTGCGGCTCGGGCCGGGGGCGATGCGCTACAGCCACACCCAGTTGCAGCAGGAGATCATGGACACCCTGCGCCGGGCGACCCAGCAGGCCGCTGAGGCGCTCCAGGCCACCGTCGAGCCGGTTCTCGGTGACCGCGCCGCGCAGTTCAATGAGGCCTTCAACGCGCATTCGACCGTGGTGGGTGCGGGGGCGGCGCCCTCTGGAGGGAACCGGCGGGCCGCGTCGATGGTCGAAGAAGACGACGACTTCGACGGATTCAGCCTGAGGTGACACGGACATGACCGGGTACGAGGTGAGCGGCGCCGCGTTGCTGGCGCACAGCCAAGGGTCGGAGGAAGCCGCAGGCAATTTCGGGCAACTGGCTACTCTGTTGGAGCAGGCACGGGTCAGCGACGATTGCTTCGGCCCGCTCGGTGAGCTGATGGCCTACAAGTACTTCGACGGCCTCGAAGAGTGTCAGAATCTGGCCAACCGGGCGAAGACGTTCATGGACGGGGTGAACGAACGCCTGCGGCAAACCGCACAGGATTACCGGGACGTTGACGACGCGCTTCAGACGATGTTCGACGGGCTTATCGGTGCCCTCGGCGACGGTGGGAGCGGACCGGGCAGTCTGGGGGATCTCAACAGCGCAGGCGACAGCAAGCGCAAGAGCGAGCTTGAGCAGCACGCAGCCTACGGCAGCTCCTGGGTGAGCCAAGCAGGCGACGTGGCCAGGGCCAGCAGTCCTCCGGATATCGCGATCGCCGCGGTGAACGCCAGGATGGAGCAGCTTCAGCTGATCACCAGCCCCGGGCAGTCGTTCGTGGACAACGGGCTCGGATTCCTCATCGGCATCGTGATCAGCCCGATCGTGGAACTCGTGCTCGAACCGGCGATCGGCGACCCGGAACAGATGCGCAGCACGGCGAAGGGCTGGTCGGAGGTCGCCGACTGGCTGGACCGGACAGGCGAACACGAGAAGAACCGCGCCGAGGCCACCGCGGAACCCTGGCGGGGCGCGGCGGGTGACGCCTTCCGCAAGCAGATGGGCGAGTTCGGCCAGGGTGCCGCCGCTTTCGCCAACGAGATTCGCAACTTGCAGCAGATTCTGGAGATCGCAGCGGACCTGTTCGACGCGTTTGTTGAGATCTGCGTCGACATCCTGCAGGAACTGGTCATGGGCCTGATCATCGAGTGGCTCGCCGCGCTGGCCGCTTCGTGGATCACCGCGGGCGCGTCGATGGGGGCGGCGGGAGCGATGACCACCGCGCAGGTCGCGAGCACCGGAGCGCGGCTGGGCATGAAGGTCAAGCAGTTGCTCGGCAAGCTCAAGCCCCTCATCGACAAGCTCGAAGACATCCTGCAGACGCTGCGCAAGGGGCCGTTGAAGCAGCTTGTGGAGCGGGCTGAGGGACTGCGCAACGGCGGCAAGGTCCAGCAGTGGGTGGGTCGCAAGATCGACGGCAACCCGCTCGCCAAGATCGTGACCAAGGCGAATCCGGAGACGATGGCGTCCAAGACGGGCAACACCTTCGCCAAGCGGTTCGGGGTCGACGGCGAGGGGTCGGACGCGCTCACCACCAACCTGACCGAGGCCGGATTGCGGATGGCGGGGATGAGCGGCACCACGCACGTGCCCACCGCCGTCACCAAAGGCGTTCTGGAGAACGCCCCCAGCGTGGCGCTGGAGCAAGGCATCAAGTACGGCTACAACAAGGGACAGGACCCCTCATCGGAGGGCGAGCGGCAGGAGACCATGGATCGTGGTTTCGAGTACGAGTAGGCCGTGATGGACCACTCCGCGCCGCTGGGAGCGGGGCTGGTCGGGCGGTTGCGGGTGTGCGGGCCGGGGGAGCGGCTGCTGTGGGCCAGCTACCGTCAGGTGTTCTACTTCGACGTCGAGGGCTTGGACCCGCTCGGCGCTCCGCGTAAGAACGCGATGAGCCGGGGAGCGCTGGCGTTCGGCCGGGGAGTCGGGGAGTTCGTGCTCACCGGGGTTGGCGAGGTGCTGTTCGGCGGTGGTGACGAGAGCGGCAACGACAAGCCGCCCGCCGCCGATCATCTGGTGTTCGGTCCCGGGCCGGGTTGCCTGGCGCATCAGGCGGTTCCGGGGATCGGCGCCGAGCCGGGCAAGCGGATGAACCGGCTGTGGGTGCTGACCACGGCCCGGTTGGCGGTCGCCGCGCCCCGCCCGGTGCCGGAACCGGAGCCGGAGGCGCCGAAGTCGCTGTTAGGGAAGGCGGTGGGGTTCGGCAAGGGGGTGCTGGACGTCAGCCGGGACATCGCCAAGATCGTCACCGACAACCGGCGCAAATACGGCGCGAACATCGAGGGGGAACCCGTGGCCGTGCCCGATCTGGTCCAGGTCGCTGACTTCCCGCGCGCGTTGATCGCCTCGGTCCAGGTGGTGAACCGCAAACGGGACGCATGTCTGCGCGTGTCCTTTATCGACGGTTCTGGTGTGGACTTCATCCTCGATCAGGACAGCGCGCATCACGCCGTGGAACTCTCCGGCGGAACCCGGTGAGCGCCGCCCCGCTGGATGCCGACGACAAGATCGTCGAGAACGAGCTTGGCCAGTTCTGGCTGCGCCCCGGCGAACGGCTGCTGCTCGGCTGTCCCCCGATTCCCGGCTATGTCGGCGCCCACATCGGCGACCAGATCCGAGTTCCCCACGAGCCGATCGGCGCGATGCCCCATCTCACCCTGGACCGACCGCGCTGGCCCCTGCCCGCCGAAGCCACCGTCTGCGGCCCCGATGTGGACAGCGACTGGGTGGACGACCCCACCCTCGGCTACTGGGTCAGCGCCCCACACCAGGACACCATCGCCGTGCGCCTCGGCGACCACTTCGCCCACAGCGGCGGCGAGGCCCGCATCGCGCTGAGCGACCAGCGGGTCGCCGTGGTCTACCCCACGAAACTCTTCCACCCCGACAACCCCAAGCCGCCCACCGTGTTCACCACCCATGCCGAAGTCCCCACCGGACACCTCACCGGCCTCGACGCGCCCTTCGCCGGACACAGTCTCCCCACGCCACGCGTCATCCGCCTCCGCTTCGCCGACAATTCAACACTGCACCTCCGCACCCCACACGCCGCCAACCTGGTAACCCGCGCCCACCACCGCTCAGGTCGCTGACCGTCCCACGCCCAGTTCCGATCCTTTTTGGCCGCGAGCCTCGAACAATGGCTACGGCGTTGATTGCTTCCGGACGGCTGGGCTTGAGACCACTCGGCCCCCGGCGGTGCCGGGGGCCGAGTGGTCTGGCGGTGGCCGCTCCGCGCGGCTGGCTGAATGCGCGGGGCAGCTGACGGCCATCATCAGGCCAAGTGGTCGAACTCGCCGTCCTTCGCGCCCGTGAGCATGGCGGCGATCTCGTGCTCGGTGAACTGGAGGATGGGGCTGTCGGGGCCGAGTTTGCTGTCCCGGACGCCGATGACGCGACCGATCTTGGCGAACTCGACGCAGGACTGGTTGGGTTGGCTCGCGGTGGCCTTCTGCCAGGTGGCATCGGCGAACGCCTCGGCGGGCAGGTAGTCGTGCTGTAGGGCCATGAGGATTCCTTCCGGTGTGCTAGCTGTACTGGTCCGCCGCTGTCCCGATGAACTCGATGGAGTCCAGTGGGCCCAGCGCGGCTGCTTGCAGGTAGCCCCAGAGCTGTTCGTAGGCCTCGACGCGGTCGTGGTCGTCGAGGTAGCGGGCGTCGTCGTACTGCTCGACGTAGACGAAGTCGAGCGGGTTGGCGATGCCTGGCAGCGCGCTGTCCGGCGGCGAGCGGCTGCGGGCGACGCTGCTGTGCGTCCTGTGCGCGGAACCCGCGCCGCACCTGGTGCTGCTGGACGAGCCGACCAACAACCTGGACCTGGCCAGCGTCGACCAGTTGACGAGCGCGCTCAACGCCTACCAGGGCGCTTTCGTCGTCGTCAGCCACGACGACCGCTTCCTGTCCGATGTCGGCGTTACCCGGTGGCTGCGTCTGTTCGAGGGAGCCCTGGTTGAAAGCGGTCCACCGGACGATCGCTGAACCGCGAGTTTATTGCCGCTGTGGAGGCTCGCTTGTTCGCGTGTCTGGGATTGGCGGAGATATCCCCAGGGTGATCCACAGGCCTGTGGACAGCTTTCAGGAGAGGGCGACCAGGGAAGCGCCGTCGTCTTCGGGCAGGCTGGGGTCGGCGGTGACGGTGATGGTGGTGGACGTCAGTTCGGCGCCGTTGGGAGTGGTGAGGAACGCGGTGTCGGCGGCGTCGCGCCCAGTGGCGATGCGAACCAGGGACTGCCGTGGAGCGAGCCGGGTGGCGTCGAAGACGTGCCAGTGTCCACCCAGGGCGGCCTCGAAGACGGCGTGGAAGTCCATTGGCGACAGTCCGGGGGCGTAGACACTGGTGAACCGAGCCGGGATATCCAACGAGCGGCAGAGGGTCACACAGAGGTGGGCGTAGTCGCGGCAGACCCCCTCGCCTGCCAACAGCGTGTCGATGGCGTCGTCGGTGGGCCCACTTGATCCGCCCACATAGGACAGATGGCCCGCGACGTGGTCGACCACGGCCCGGACTTGGTCTGCATCCTCGGCAAGGTGCCCGAACAACCGGGCCGCGTAACCGCCTAGCCGGTCAGAGGGGCAGTACCGGCTAGGACGCAGATACTCGATGCGCTCGGCGGCCGTGACCTCACTCGGCGGCCTCCCGTACTTGTGCGTGGCCCGGTAGCGAAAGACCAGGTCTCCAGGACTGGCGTCCACCACATGCAACCGCGTCCCATGCGGCATCCGCACGACCCGCAACGTCCCCGGCGATCCCTCAAGGGTGAGACTTTCCTCCGCCTCACCCGCCACCGCGACCGACACAGTGACATTCCCGGGCGCGCTCAACCGCAACCCCAGCCCGACCTCTATCCGACAGGTGGCAACCATGGCCCCCATCATGGGTCCCCACTCCGACGACGACCACCTCCCACCCCAAGCCGCCTTCCACAATTCTCACGGAGGCGAAGAAACCCACCCAGCCGACAGCGACACACCGGAGCCGACAGCGGCGCGCCGGGTCGAGAACGGCACACCCGGGCTGAGAGCGTCGCGCCCGGGTCGACAGCGGCAGGCCGGGACGAGAGCGTCGCGCCCGAGTCGACAGCGGCACGCCTGGGTCAACAGCGGCAGGTTGGGTCGAGAACGGCAGGCCCGGCCGACACCGGCACACAGAGCCCAAAGAGCACGCCGCTCCGGCCAAAATCGGCCGCGCCGCACCCTTGCGCCAACCCACCGCCGGGCCAACCCACGGCCGGGCCAACCCACCGCCCGGCCGACCCATGAACCCGCAGCTGGCCATCAGCTACCCATGGCGGGCAACCACCGCGAGGGCATCGCGCTGTGAGGGCACCGCACTGGTGAGTAGCGCGTTGGTGTGCGGGCAGCACGTTGTGAGGGCATCGCGCTGGGATGTCTTCCAGTTGTCGCGAGGCCATCACGGTGTGAGGACAGCGCGCTTGAAGGCATCCCGTTGCGAGCCGTGCGGGTGCGGAGAGACGGTGGTCCCGGGATCTCACCGGCTCTGCACACCGAGGACGCCCTGATTCAGGGCACCAGTTTTTCCCGTGCGTTCTCTCTTTCTGTTGGCGGCGGAACCTTGGTGTGGTGGTCAGCCCGCTATCGCGTCCCGGCCGACTAGTGCGGCTGTCTCCTCGGTGAGCACGCGGCCGGTGACGTCCGGATCGCAGCCGAGCCGGGGCAAGCGGGCGCGGATGGCGGCGGGGGTGCGTTCTCGTTCCGCGGCCAGGGTGCGGATCACTTCGGTGGCCGGGGCTGTCGGCGGATGGGATAGCCAGGCTTCGCGCAAGGTGATGTCCTGGTCTCTTGTCCACCGTTGGTTCGCGTTGCCCACGGACTGGCGGATTCGTTTTCCCTCGAAGCCCGCGATGGCGCCGAGCGCTTCGCGGAGGAGTTTGGCGGTTTCGGTCGCACCTCCGGGCGGGAGGCGCAGGGCGCCTTCCGCCACTACCGTGCCGCGGTCGTTCGCGCCGAGGAGTTCGATGCCGAGTTCGCCGTCGTCGTCGGCCACGACCGTCATGGCGTAGGTGACGTCGCGGTGCTTGCTTGTGTATTCCAGGTTGAATGCCATGGGGCCACGTTATGCCCATCGGGCGACATGGCGAGAAAGTTATCCACAGGGGTCAGTGGGACTTGCGGTGGCGGCCCACGCGGTGTGGCTCGTCTTCGTAGTGCCTCTCGTCCACCGGTTCCGCCTCAGTACGGGCGCGTTCCTCGCGCAGGATCGTGGACACCGTGAGATTCGCGCGGCGCAACCGCCAGATGACCAGGAGCGCGGCAACCGCCGCTGCCACGGTCCACAGTGCAGTAGCCATCGGATCACTCCGCCTCAGCCGTGCCGCCCGCTTGGCCGGGATACCCCAGAGGCTCCCATTTCATTCACGGTCGCGCAGCCCGTAGCTCGGACTTTGACGTCGACCGGCCAGGAATACGCTCCAACGGAGCAATGGTCCCACGCTTAGTGACCGTTTCACCGGACGGTTCGCGAAGAGGCAGTGTCGCTCGTGCCCGCGGTCACCCCATTCGCCCCGTCGGAGCCCGCCGGTGGCGCTGCGTGATCCTGGGTCAGGGTTTCCTTGGCGGGCAGCCACACCATCGCCGCGACGACGGCAAGGCCACCGGTCACCAGGAAAGCCATGCCGAATGAGAGCCGGTCGGCCAACATGCCCGCGGCGAACGGACCCAGGATCGCGCCGACGTCGGCGACCATCTGGTAGGTCGCCAGCATCGGTCCGCCGCGGGAGTTCACCCCGATGACGTCGGCGACCGCGGCTTGCTGCGGGGGCGTGAACATGCCCGTGCCCAGGCCCGCGACCGCGGTCATGACCAGGAACGGCGTGACCGTCTCGGTGTAGCCGACGCCGACCGTCGCGCCCGCCGACACCAGCAGCCCGGCCAGCACCAGCGGTTTGCGTCCCCAGCGGTCCGACAGCCGCCCGGACACCAGCAGCATCACCACGTTGCCCGCGGCGAACACGGCCAGTGCGGTGCCAGCGAAGGCGTCTTCGCGACGCAAGACCTCGGTGACGAACAGCGGCACCAACGACATCCGGACGCCGAAGACCGCCCAACCGTTGACGAAATTGGACGCAAGAGCCGCCCGGTAGCCGCTCACGCGCAAGGCGGCGCGTAGCGGGAAGACGGGGAGCTTGTTCTCGCCTACCGGCGTGATCAGGGTGGACCGCCGCAGGAACAGCCAGACGATCGCCACCGCCACCACCAGGGAGACGGCGTAGACCAGGAACGGCGCCCGCAGCGAGATCGCGATCAGGCCGCCGCCCACCAGCGGGCCTGCCACGTTGCCGAGCAGGAAACTGGTGCCCCACAGGCCGGACGCCCGTCCGCGCAACGGCGCGGGGGTCAGGTGGATCAGCAGCGCCAGGCCGGACACGGTGAACATCGTCGACCCGGTGCCCGCCAGCGCCCGCAGCGCGACGAGGTGCCAGTACTCGCCCGCGAACGCGCAGGCTCCGGTCGTCACCGCGACGATCAGCAGCCCGGCGAGGTAGACCCGGCGTTCACCGAGTCGGGTGACGAGTCTGCCGCTGGCCGGTGCGAACAGCAGTCGGGCCATCGCGAACGCGCTCACCACGATGGACGCCGCGGTGACGCTGACGTCGAAGCTCCTGGCGAAGCTCGGCAGGGCGGGTGCGACCAGGCCGAAGCCGACGGCGATCACGAAGTTCGCCGCCACCAGCACCCACACCTCCCGGGGCAGAGTGTCCTGTCGCTGCACAGCGGTGACCACGCGCGTCCTCCCCCAGAATGTTTAGCGTCGCGAAATACAGGGACGCCTGGCGTCGATCAGGTATTCCGTGACACGACAGGGCGATGGGGGTACTTCGCACTCGTCACCCACCGAGAGAAGGAACGCCCATGTCGGAACCGCTTGAGACCGTCGAGGTCATCCCGCTGCTGGTCAAGCTCGCCGAGGCGGAGCGGGAGGCGCGGGAGCTGACGGCCGACGAGGCCCACCGCGAGGGACAGGCGGCAGGTCTGGAGTTGGCCCAGCGCATCGTTCGCGACCTGGCTGGGCTGCCCGTGGAGGCTGACTCCGGCCGCGTCTGACAAGGCAGGAGGGCCGGGTGGCGCACCCCACCCGGCCCTCTTCCCGCAGGTCAGCCGATATCGCGGTGACGGAAAGCGGTGACTCCGGCGCCGACGCCGACTACCGCCACCGCGGTAAGCCACACCAGCGGTGTCCACGTGAACACCGCGCCCGGCAGCTTCGGCACGTGCGCGAACGGCGAGACGTCGAGAATCACCTGGCTGAGCCCGATGACCGGCCCGAACAGGGCGATCACCAGGACCACGCCGACCACTGCCCACGACGCGGGTACCGACACCCGGGGCAGCAGTCCGAACAGCAGGGTCGCGGTGCTGGCGACGACCCACACGGCGGGCAGTTGGGCGAGGGTGCCGCCGAGCGCGTGTCCGACCTGCGTGGCCAGTCCGCCTGCCCGCAGGCCGTGGGCGGCTCCAGCGGCCACCCCGGCGCCGGTCAGGAGTACCAGCGGGCCGAGAAGCGCGAAGACCAGGTGACTGGCGAGCCATCCAAAGCGGCTTACCGCGGTGGCGAGTACCGGTTCCGTGCGTACGGCGGTCTCTTCTGTCCGCATACGGAGAGCCGCTTGCACCGAGTAGACAGCCACGACCATCCCGAAGACCCCGGCTATCGCGCCCAGGTAAGCGTCGACAAGCCCTTGCGCGCCGCCCATCTTCGCGAAGATCTCCCGGACCTGGTCGCTGTTGCCGATCAGGGCGGTGATGCCGCTGGCGATCGAGCCGAACACGGCGCCGACGACGACCAGGCCGATCGTCCAGCCGATGAGCGCGCCGCGCTGCAGCCGCCACGCCAGCCCCAACGGGCTCGACAGCGACGGTGGGGCGCCCGCAGGCCCCAGGCGGGCGGGAAACAGGCCCGCGCCCAGGTCGCGCAGCGGGACGAGCCGGTAAGCGAGCGTGCCGACGGCGATCGCGACGACCACGGCCATCGGGAACACCCACCATTTCTCGGCCACGAACGGCTTCCCCAGTTGCCCCCACGCGAGCGGCGAAAGCCAGGACACCCAGTTCGCCGACGGTGTCGAGTCACCGATGGCGCGCAGGAGGAACGCCACGCCCAGCGCGCCGGTCGCCAGACCGTTGGCCGAGCGCGAGTACTCGGTGAGCTGTGCGGCCACACCCGCGATCGCGGTGAACACCAAGCCCGCGCCCGCCACCCCGAGTGCGAGGCTGACCGAGCCCGCCGCGGGCAGCCCCGCGCCGATCATGCCCAGCGCCGCGACCAGCCCGATCACCACACTTGTCCCCGCCGCGACTGTCACGCCCGCGGTAAGAGCCGCGAACCGGCCCACTACCGCGGAGCCGAGTAGTTCCAGTCTTCCGCTGTCCTCTTCCGCCCGGGTGTGCCGGGTGACGGTGAAGATCGCCATAAGAGCCACGAAGAGCGCCAGGAAGGACCCATACCGCCACGCGGTGAACCCGCCTGCTGTGCTCAGGTCGTACGCGGGGCCGTAGATCACGGCGACGGAAGGGTTGCTTCCCGTGCCCGCGGTAAGCGTCGCTCGGTCTGCCGCGGTCGGGTAGAGCTGTTCATACGCCGACACCGTGCTGGCCGGGATCAGGCCGAGCAGGACGGTCCAGATCGGCAGGATCACCCGGTCGCGGCGAAGCGCGAGCCGGACAAGTGTCCCAGTGCCGGTCAGCCCGCTCATCGCGCCACTGCCGATTCGTCCTGGTAGTGCCGCAGAAACAGCTCTTCCAGGGTCGGCGGCTGGCTGGTCAGCGAGCGCACCCCGGACGAGCTGAGCGCGCGCAGGGCGCCGTCGAGTTCCCGGGTGTCGACGTCGAACCGAACCCGGTTGCCCTCGACCCGCAGGTCGTGGACGCCGGGCAGGTCGGCGATGCCGTTGGGCGGCCCGGCCAGGTCGGCGGTGATGCTCGTCCTGGTCAGGTGGCGCAGTTCCGCCAGCGTTCCGGTCTCCACTGTGCGGCCCGCGCGGATGATGCTCACCCGGTCGCAAAGAGTCTCCACCTCGGCCAAGATGTGGCTGGATAGCAGCACTGTGCGTCCTCTGTCGCGCTCTTCCGCGACGCACTCCTGGAACACCGACTCCATCAGCGGGTCGAGGCCGGAGGTCGGCTCGTCGAGGATGAGCAGGTCGACGTCGGAGGCGAGCGCGGCGACGAGGGCGACCTTCTGCCGGTTGCCCTTCGAGTAGGTGCGACCCTTCTTACGCGGGTCTAGGTCGAACCGTTCCAGCAACTCTGCTCGGCGCCTCTTGTCGAGACCCCCGCGCAGTCTGCCGAGAAGGTCGATTACCTCGCCGCCGGAAAGCGTGGGCCACAGGGAGACGTCGCCGGGCACGTACGCCAGGCGTCGGTGCAGGGCGGTCGCGTCGCGCCACGGGTCGCCGCCGAGCAGGGTGGTCGTGCCGGAGTCGGCGCGCAGCAAGCCGAGCAGCACCCGGATGGCGGTGGATTTGCCCGCCCCGTTGGGGCCGAGGAAGCCGTGCACCTCCCCGGTCCGCACCGTCAGGTCGAGACCGTCGAGCGCGCGGGTCTGGCCGAAGGTCTTGACCAGGCCGGACACCGAGATTGCCGTTGTCATGGCTCGTAACGTACTCTCGTTTTAGAAGTTTGTGAATCTTCTGAACGCGCTAATCTTGCGGTGACGTCGAGAGGGTGAACGCGTGACCGAAGCAGACCAGGAAGAGGCCGTGGCACGGTTCGTGGAGCGGTTCGCGCTGCTCATGGCCGAGGCAGGCATGGCGAGGATGCCTGCCCGGGTGTTCACCCGGCTCTTGGCGACCGACTCGGGCAGGCTCACCGCCACTGAGCTCGCTGACGCGTTGCAGGTGAGTCCGGCGGCCATCTCCGGCGCGGTGCGCTACCTCGACCAAGTCGGCCTGGTCGTCAAAGGCCGCGAGCCGGGCCAGCGCCGCGACCACTACGCGGTGTCCAACGACACGTGGATCGAGGCGATCACCAACCGCGACAAGCTGCTCGAAAGCTGGTCGACCGCCATGGCGGAGGGGGTCGCGGTGCTCGGCGCCGACACGCCTGCCGGTCAGCGCATGGATGAGACCCGGCGCTTCTTCGACTTCTTGAAGAAGGAGATGGCTCTGCTGATGGACAAGTGGCGCGCCCAGGAAGCGGCCCGCTGACGTGCGCGCAACCCTTACCGCCAGCCTCTTACTCCCGGTTCTCCTTGTTCAAGGTTTGCGCGCGCGCAAAGCGATCCCACGTCTGCCCGGGGCTGCCGGGCCGACGCGCGGCACAGTCGGCTCCGGCGACCCGCTCCGGCTGGCCGTGCTCGGCGAGTCGACGGCGGCGGGCGTCGGCGCCCGGACCCACGAGGCCGGACTCGCGGGCAGGCTCGCCGTCGAGGTGGCCGAGCGCACCGGCCGCGCCGTCGAGTGGCAGGTGTCGAGCCGCATCGGGATCAACGCCCGCGACACCCGCGCGGACCTGGCGGCCGCGCTCGACCCGGCGGATGTGGTGGTCGTCGTCCTCGGCGTCAACGACGTGCTGGAGTTCCGCTCCGCCGCGCACTGGACCCGCGACCTGCTGCGGCTGCTCATCGACCTGCGGACGAGGCACCGCGGGGTCGTCCTCGCGGGCGTCCCGCCGATGGGCGCCTTTCCCGCGCTGCCCCGTCCACTGCGGACAGTGCTCGGCCTGCGCGCCGCCGAACTCGACGCCGCGGCGCGACGCGTCGCCGATGCGGTGTCCTGGGTCGCCCACGAACCGATGCCCGAGGTTCTGCTTGACGGCGACCTCTTCTGCGAAGACCGCTTTCACCCCTCCGAAGAGGGGTACCGGCACTGGGCGCGGCACCTCGCCCCCGCGGTCACCGCTCCGCCGCGCGCACCAGCTTTCCGCTCAACGTCTGAATGAGGGACCGCACGCCCGCGCGTACCGCCGGACCGGTACCCGGGATCCACTCGACAAAGCTGCACCGCCAGACGAGATCGGTCCCACCGCCGTCACGCGGGATCAACCTGACCTCTCCTCGGTAGTTCTTCACCGGGACGGGGGTGCGCAGCTCGTAGGCGTGCCTGCGGTCCTGCTCGTACTCGACCGTCTCTTCGCGGATCAGGAACGGCTTGCGCCCGAGCTTGCGCACTGACCCGACGCCCCCGGGAGCCGGATCGCCCTCACGCTCGACAAAGGCGTGCGCCACGACCGGCCGCGCCCACTGCGCCCACCGCCTCGCGTCCGCGACCAAGGCGAACAGCTCCGGCGCGTCGGCGCTGCTGCTCGCGGTGACTTCGACGGCGAATGTGCGCTGGCGCTCGACCATGGGCGACCTCCCGAATGGGGCTGTGGATAACTCGGCCCCGGCATCCTCGCACCGGCGTAGCCTCGAAGTCTCGGGGCACAGGTGATCGGATTCGGCCGGATTGGGGACGTGATGACGACAGGGGACGGCGGCGTGCTCGCGCTCGCCGACGAACTGCTGGCCGCGCAGTTGGCGGCCGAGCCGTTGGGCGCGACGCTCCTCGGCGTGCCCGGATACGACGACAAGCTGGCCGATCCGTCGGAGTCCGCCGAGCAGGCCCTGCGCGCGCACGCGCTGGACATCGCGGAGCGGGCGGAGGCGTCCGTCGGCGCGCACGACCATGATCCGGTGACGGCGAAGGTCGTGGCGCAGCAGGCTCGGGCCATGATCGACCGGATCGACGCGCGCATGATCGAGTACACGGTCACCGACATCTTCGTCGGACCGGCCGCGTCCCTGCTGACGTTCCTGCCCATGGTCGCGCTGCCCGATGTCGAGCGGGCCCAGTCCTACCTGTCCAGGCTGCGGGCTGTGCCCGAACACCTCGACGGCGTCGCCGAGCGGCACCGCGCGGGCGTCGCGGCGGGCCGGACACCGGTGCGGAGGCTGGTCGACGCCGCGGTCGCCCACCTCGACCGGTACCTCACCTCGCCAGTGGCGACCGACCCGCTGCTCGCGCAGAAACTCGTCGGTGAGGACAACGGATTCGCCGCGGAACGCGAACGGGTGGTCTCCGAGATCGTCCGGCCCGCGTTCGCCCGGTACCGCGCCGCGCTCGCCGACGAGATCGCCCCGCACGGCCGCGCGGACGACCGACCCGGCCTGTGCGCGCTCCCCGGCGGGGACGCCGCCTACGCGGCCCTGTCCCGGGTGCACACCACGACCGACCTGACGCCGGAAGAGTTGCACCAGACCGGGCTCGACCTGATCGCCGCGTTGCGCGAGGAGTACGCGGAACTGGGCGCGCGCGTGTTCGGCACCCAAGACCAGACGGAGATCTTCCAACGCCTGATCAGCGACCCCGACCTGCGCTGGCGCGATGGCGACGAACTGCTCGAGCACGCCCGCGCGGCCATCGAGCGCGCCGAGGCCGCCGCCCCCGGCTGGTTCGGCCGACTGCCGGGGCAGCGCTGCCGGGTCGAGCCGGTGCCCGCGGCCGAGGCTCCCGGAGCGCCCGCCGCCTACTACATGCCGCCCTCGCTCGACGGCCTCCGCCCCGGCGTCTACTACGCCAACACCGACCGCGCGCACGAACGGGACCGGTTCCTCGCCGAGGTCACCGCGTTCCACGAAGCCGTGCCAGGGCACCATTTCCAGCTCACCCTCGCCATGGAACTCGCCGAACTGCCGCTGCTGCGCAGGCTCGCCGACGTCAACGCCTACGTCGAGGGCTGGGGCCTCTACACCGAACGCCTCGCAGAGGAGATGGGCCTGTACTCCGACGACGTGGCCCGCTTCGGCATGCTCGCCATGGACTCCATGCGCGCCGGACGGCTCGTTGTCGACACCGGCCTGCACGCCAAGGGCTGGAGCCGCGACCAGGCCGTGGCCTACCTGCGGGAGAACACTCCGCTGTCGGTGCTGGAGATCGGCAACGAAATCGACCGCTACATCGCCTACCCCGGCCAAGCGTTGTCCTACATGGTCGGCAGGCTGGAGATCCAGCGCATCCGCGCCGCCGCCCAGGCCCGCCTCGGCGACCGCTTCGACATCCGAGCCTTCCACGACCTCATCCTCGGCGGCGGCCCACTGCCCCTGACCGTGCTGGACGAGGTGGTGGCCGCTTGGGGGAACTGACCACCAGGTGAATACGGCGCGGCCGCTCGGGCCGCGCCCCGACGGCGAGGCCCGGGCTCGGTGCCGCGCGGCAGGCGGACCGTGTTTCCGGGCTGGGCCAGCGAATCGGGGACCGTGACCTGAGCTCATGAAGCGGCCGCCTGCCCTCGGTCCTGACTTCGTCCGGGGTGCGCCGGGGCCCGCGCACGGGCCTGACTTCGGCGGGGAGGCACCGCCCGACGTCGGTGGGGTGCACGGGTCTGACTCGGTGGGGTGCACGGGCTGGCGTCGGTGGGGGTGCGGTGACGTGGGGTGGGTGACTCGGCAGTGGTCTCGGCTATGGCCTCGGTTTGTGGCCATGGTCTGTCGGCGCTCTGGTCGCCGTAGGCGTGATCGCGTATTCGGCCGGGTGAGCTTGCCTGCTGCCGCAGCGGTTGTGGCTCGCTGAACCGGAGTGGCGTGTCGGTCTGGTGACGCGAGCGGTGTGCCCTTGCGGGAGTCCGCCTGCTTGGACGGCGAAGTCACTTTCCGCCACTCTCGGTTGCGGATTCACCCGATTCGGATACCACTGTGTGGTGCGTTATCACTGTGCGGCGTAAAGGGTGCGGCCCGTCGAGTTTCATCGAGATCGTTGAATAGCATGGGGGGAACTAACGGATGTGGGCGCGGGCCAGGATTTCCTCAACGGTGGCGGGCGGCGGATGGGCTGGCCGCCGCACCTTGGCGGTGGCTGTCACCGCCTTCTTGCCGTCGATCACGATGGGCTGATCACCGCCTGCTCGACTGTCGTTTGTGGAGGGGGCAGGCGGGCGGCGGGGGTTGTCGTCCGTGCCGCGTCGCCCGTTCGTGGGCGGGTGCTGTTGCTGGACGGCCTCGTCGGGGGCGGGGACGACAGTGGACGGACGTGCTGGTGATCGGGAGGGTCACTGGGGTCCGGGCGTTGCCACGAATGAGGAACACGATCGTGCGCACTGTGCCGTCGATGACGGGTCTGTGATCACACTGAGCACTGCGGAAGCCGGGATGGCCGGTCAAACCCGCCCGTTCGGCTGGTGCTTCGGAATAGCCCCGGTGTTCGGTCCGATCTCGTCCTGCCGGTCCGGCACACCGAAACGATAGGCGGATCCGTCGTCTATCCGGGCGGCCTGTGGTCTTTCCGGGTGACGGATCTCTAGCGCGTTCGCACTAATAGGTGAACGATTCACAGTGCAACAGTATGTGGCGGAACCCCCGCGGAAGTCCCCATTCTCGGGGTCAGTAGAGTCCGCCCACGCTGGACAGTTCGATCCGCTCATTCGGGGGTGAGCTGATCGTTTTCCGCCCGGCGGGCGGCGGATCTGCTGATGAATCCGCGCCGCGTCCAAGTCTTGGGGATCGACGTTCGGAACGCAGAAGGAGAATCATGGGCAGTCGTTGGAAGCTCGGGCGCGTAGGCGCCACCCTCGCCGCGGCGGCGGTGCTGGCGTCGGTGGCCGCGCTGCCTGCCGCCGCCGAAGAAGCCGCGCGCGGCAGATTGCAGCACGAGAAGACCGAGGGCTTCGGCGTCCGCTTCGAGAACAAGCAGGACGTGCTGCAGGCGTCGCTGCTGCACTTGAAGCTCACCGACGGCAAGATGCTCAAGGTGTACTGCGTCGAGATCAACGTCGACGCCAGCCACGACCAGGACATGGTCGAGGTCCCCTGGGACGCCTACCCCGACGACAAGTCGCCGTTCAACGCCAACCGCGACAAGATCAACTGGGTGTTGCACAACGGATTCCCCAACAAGTCGATCGAGGAGCTCAACGGGCTCGGCCTCAACTGGGGCGAGGCAGGCCTGGAGGTCGAAGAGGCCATCACCGCCACCCAGGCCGCGATCTGGCACTTCAGCGACGGCTACGACATCAACCGCAACACGCCCGTCGCGCGCGGTGCGAACGTCGAGACCGGCCAGGAAAACCGAGACGCCGACCAGGATGTCCTGGCCCTCTACGACTACCTGATCTCGGATGCGAACAAAGGCATCGGCGAGCAGACCGTCGGCGATCTGAAGATCAGCCCCGAGAAGCAGTCCGGCGAGGCGGGCGAGCTCGTCGGCCCGTACGAGGTCACCACCAACGGTGAGATCACCGAGTTGCGGACCGACCTCCCCGAGGGCGTTGTGCTCACCGACGCCAAGGGCAACGAGATCCAGGCCGGGGACATCGAGAACGGCACCGAGGTCTACGTCAAGGTCCCGGCCGACGCAGAGGCCGGTGAAGGCTCGTTCGACCTCACCGCGGACTCCCCGCGCATCGAGATCGGCCGCCTGTTCGTCGGTGACGACTACGCCAACCACAAGGCGCAGTCGCTGATCGTCGCCGACTCCGAGACCGTGAAGCTGACCGCGCAGGGACACGCCGAGTGGCAGCCCGTTAAGACCGTCGCGCCTGCCCAGACCGCGATCGCCCCGGCGAACACCTCCGCCGCGGTGGCGCCCGCGGCGTCGTCCGCCGCCGTCGCCCCGGCGGCCCAGGCCACGACCGGCGACCTGCCGGACACCGGCGCGTCGATCCTGCTGCCGGGCCTGATCGGCCTCGTGCTCCTCGCCGCTGGCGCGGGCACCCTGCTCTACCTGCGGCACCGTCGCTCGGCCTGACCTGAGCGCACTGATCCCCCTCCCGGCGACGCCGGGAGGGGGATCAGTCTTTTCCGGACCCGAGCCGGACCCGGAGATGAGGATTACCGTCGTCGCCGTGAGCACCAGGGACGAGGTCGCCGCCCCGCACTGGCTGCGGCAGCTGCTGCGGCAGAAGCCGGTCCCGGTCCCGTGGAAGCGGGTGATCAGGGCTCCGGTCGCGATCGCCGGGCCGATCGCGGTGGGGATGGCGGCGGGCCGCATCGACCTCGGGGTCCTGGTGTCGATCGGCGCTCTGTGCGTGACATTCGCCGACTCCGACGGTCCATACCGGTACCGCGCCCAGCGGACAGGCGGGGCGGCGGTAGCGGGGTCGGTCGGCTACCTCTGTGGAAATCTGGTCGGTGAGCAGGGGGTGCTGGCCGCGCTGGTTCTCGTCCTGGTCGCGGGCGTGTCGGCCTTGGTGAGCGCGGCGGGCAGCAACGCGTCGATGGCCGGGTTGCAGCTGCTGGTGTTCGCCGTGCTCGGGTCCGGTCAAGTCGCGGACCCGTGGCTGGCCTGGGTGTGCTTTGTCGTCGGGGCGGCCTTCGCGTGGGCGCTGTCGTCCGCGGCGTGGCCGGTGCGGGGAGCGGCGCTGGAGCGGGCGGCGGTGGCCGCCGTGTACGACCAGATCGCGGTCATGCTTGCCGCGTCCGGGAGTCCGGCCGCCCGAGTCGCCAGACGCGACCTCACGGCCGCTCTTAACGCCGCTTACGACGCTCTGCTCGACGCGCGGTCGCGGCTGGCGGGGCGCGATCGGTCTTACCGCAGACTGTTCGTGCTGCTTACCGAGAGCACACCGGTCATAGAGGCGGCCGTGGCACTGGTCAACGCCCGGCGGAAAGTGCCCCAAGAGTTCGTCGCTTACCTCGAAGACGCCGCCGACCGGATCAGGGCGCGTGAGCCACTGCCCGAGCCGCCGAACCCGCCTGCCGACGCCCGCGCCCTGGCGCTCCTGCACTCCGGCCTCCGCGCGGTCGCCGAGTTCCGGCGCGGTGAAGCGGACGTCGACGCCCGCCCCGCCGGGGAACGCGCGTCCGTGCGCGAACGGCTAAGAGGGTGGCGTGACACGTTCGGCGGGCGGACGTGGCCGCTCGCCCTGCGGCTCATGCTCTGCGTCGGCCTCGCGGTCGCCGCGGGCCGCCTGTTGCCGCTGGAGCACTCGTTCTGGGTGGCCCTGACGGTCGCGATCGTGCTCAAACCCGACTTCGGCTCGGTGTTCGGCCGGGCCGTGCTGCGCGGGCTGGGCACCGCTGTCGGGGTGCTGCTCGGCGCGGGCGTGCTCGCCATCGACCCACCCGGCTGGGGGCTGGTCCTGCTCGTCACCTGCGCGGCCGCGGCGCTGCCGGTCGGGCAGGTGCGCAACTACGGCATGTTCAGCACGTTCGTGACGCCGCTGGTGATCGTGCAGCTCGACCTGGCCGACGCTGGCGACTGGAACCTGGTGACCGCCCGGCTGCTCGACACCGCACTGGGGTGCGCCATCGTGCTCGTCTTCGGCTACCTGCTCTGGCCAGGCGGCCGACGGCCCCGCGTCGGCGAAGACCTGGCCGACGCGCTCGACGTCATCGCCGAGTACCTGGAGCACGCTCTTTCCGGCGGCTCCGATGAACGGTCGTCCTTGCGCAGGCAGGCCTACCGGGCGTTGTCGGATCTGCGGACCGCGTTCCAGCAGTCCCTGGTCGAGCCCTCCCCGGCCGGTCGGCAGGCCGCGGCGTGGTGGCCGGTGATCGTCGGCTTGGAGCGGCTCACCGACGCGATCACCGGGGTCGCGGTAGCCATAGAACGCGGTGCGCCACCGGTCGAGACACACGACGTCAAGGTTCTTGCCGCCGCTGTCCGGGAGGCGGCAAAGGCGGTAAGAGGCGAGCGTGCGCCCAAGCGCGGCACGCTGCCCGACGACGAGCGGTTGGAGCGGGTCGTCGCCGAGCTGGTCGCGGTGCACGGCGTGCTGCGTGGGCCTGACCTGGGCCAACGGCGCCGCGGACAGCGTGGGCGGGCGCGCGGCCGCGCGGGCTGAGTAGGTTGGCGTCCGCGACAGTTTGGGCATTGGGAACGGCGGCGCCGGTTGGGTACCCTTCGACGGGGTCCTCGCCCGGGCCTGTCAGAGTGCGAAGGAGCAGCGATGGGCATCGACTTCAACGAGCTGAGGAACAAGGCCGAGGGCCTGCTCGAGCAGCACGGGGACAAGATCGAGGCGGGCGTCGAGAAGGCGGGCGAGTTCGCCAAGAACAAGTTCGGCCACGACGCGCAGGTCGACCTGGTGGTCGACAAGATCCAGGACCTCATCCCCGGCGAGCACGGCGACCCCAAGGGCACCCAGGCGTGAGTTCCGCCGCCGTGCGCAAACCCACCGTCGTCACCTGGCAGGGGGCCGAGCCGGTCACCCTGGAGTCGGTCCGGCTGCTGGTCGCCGACACCCGGCTGCGCGCCTCCGGGCGGCTCATCGCCGCGGCGAACCTCGGCACCGGGGCCGAGCCGTTCAGCGCGTCCTTCGAGGCCTCGGTCGACAAGGGCGAGGTGGCTGGCAGGCTGCTGCTGCGCACCACGACCGCCGAGCAGGAGCGGCAGATCTCGCTGAGCCGCACCGAGGACGGCGTCTGGCTGGTCGACTACGGCCACACGTCCGAGCGCGACGAGTTCGACGGGTCGGTCACCGTCGACGTCGCGGGCGCGGTCACCTTCAACACGCTGCCGATCCGCCGTCTCGGCCTGCACCGCACACCCGGCGAGTTCGAGATCCCGGTCGTGTTCGTCTCCATGCCCGATCTCAAGGTGACCTTGGTGCGCCAGACTTACCGGACGGTCTCTACAGACGAGAAGCTCTCGGTCATCGCTTTCACCCAGGGCGAGTTCAGCGCCGACCTGACGGTGGACGCGGACGGCATCGTGGTGGACTACCCGGGCGTGGCTCGTCGCGTTTAGGTCGGGACAGGACCTACGCGCCGATCCGGAACGGCGCGTAGGCGACGGCGAAGGCAGTGCCCGGGTCCACCCCGACCACCTTCACCTCGACGGTGTGCCTGCCTGCCGCCAGTTCCTTAGTCGTCAGAGCCAGCCGCCACCTGCCGCCGACGCCTGGGCCGTCCGCGACGGTCGGGATGCCCGCGACGCGCTGCCCATCGATGCGGACCTCGACGCCCGCCATGCCCGCCAGCCTGCCGCTTTGGCGTTGGCCTGCCAGGCCGTCGGCGCGCACCTCCAGCACCACTCGGCCGCGGGGCAGTTCGGTGTCCGCGGCGATGGGCTTGGCCGCGACGTCGAAGAAGGCCGCGCTGGGCCGGGCAGGCGCGGGCTTGACCCGGGGGAGTGGCGTCTCGATACCGGTGCCCGCGGCGGGTGACACCGCGCCCTCGGGCGCGGTCAGCTCCATCGACGCGCTGATCACCCTGGTCGGGCCTGTCTCTCGGAGCACTGGTCCGCGCACGCGTACCGGCAGCGTCTTACCGTCAGGTCCCAACACCAGTGCCTCCGGCGGCAGGTCCGCCACGATCGGGTAGCGCACACCTCGGGTGAACGGCTGGCCCGCCACCGCGGGTCGGGCCGGGTACTCCCGGCCACCCGCCTCGACCGTGAACGCGTCCGCCCCGGGCGCCTGCGGGACCAGGGTGACCCGAAGCTGCCCGCCGGTCGCGCCCGCCACCCGCGCCCCCGCGCCGGGCGTCACCAGCGGGGTGTCCGGGGCGGCGACCACCCGGTCCGCATCGATCCTCGGCGGCACGACCAGCACTGGCCGGACCGTGGGCGCGCCGACGAAACCGACCAGGTCGACGGCCGCGTGCAGCCCGACGCCGCCGCCGACGAACCCGAGCAGGGCCGTCGCCGCGCGCCAGTCGGGCACCACGTCGCCCGCGCCCACCAGCACGCCGTCTCGCAGCACACGGATACCGTCGGTGCGGAAAACGACCTCCCACCGCACGGAGAAGCCGATCTCCGCGCGCGGAACGGGCTGGACCGCGACCGGGCGGCCCAGCCGGGGCGTTCCCGGGGCCACCAGCACCCGCACCGCGGCGTCTCGCCCGACGACGCGCATTCGCACGGTCCCCGGCGGCAGCGACGGGTCGTCTTGCGCGAGCCCCGGCTTACCGGGCGACGGTGAGCCACTGGGGGAGCCGCCGATCAGGTCCACGGGACCGGGCACGAAGGTTAGCGTCAACTCCCCGTCGTGTCCGGGATGGTCGGTCGACACCACGACCCGGCCGAGTTCGCCGTCCACCGGTGTCGCACGCAGCCGCAGCGGGACCCGGGAGCGCAGGGCGACCGGCTCGGCGGCGCACTGTCCGCTGACGACCAGCCGGTCGCCGTCCTCGGCCGCGCCGCGAGTGGCGCGGGCGCAGTCGGTGGTGCTGGAAAACCGCCAGCCGACCGGATCGGGCACGACCCGGGAGACGAACCGGTCCTGGAACGACCACGGCAGGTCGTCCGGGGCCTGCGCCGGGACAGCCGTGACGGTCGCGGGCGCCGAGCGTTGGCCGTAAGAGTCGACCGACCGGATTTCCACGCTGTAGGGGATGTTGTCCGTCAGCGCGTTCAGCTGCGCCGCCGGCTCGGCCACGAGCCGGACGTGCTCCATGGCGCTGGCGCGGCCCCACTTGACCTCGTACCCCGCCACGGCCACGCCCCCGGCGGGTGGCGCCCAGCGCAGCCGCAGCCGCTGCGATCCGGGCAGCGCGGCGACCCGCTCGGGCGGGGCGGGTTTGGCGCCGGGGCCGGGGATGACCACGTCCTCGCCCGCGAACTCGCGGACGGCCGTCTGCGGCGGCGGCGCGGGCTGGGGCACGTGCCTGCCGGGCTCATCGGGGGTGCGCAGCACGACGATCGCCCCGCCGAGCGCCACCAGCCCCGCCGCGGTCATCGCGATCCGGCGGAACCGGTGTGGTCGGGTGGGCGCCTGATGGGGAACAGGGCGATCCACCGGATCAACGTAGGCGGGACGAGACTTTCATCACAGCTTCGTTGCCGACCCGAGACCTCAGTCCGGCAAGACGGGGAGCGTCGCGAGCGCGAGGTCGCCGTCGAAGCCCACGATCCGGCCGCCCTGCGCGCCGATGAGCCGCAACTCCTCCAGCGGGTCGCCCGCGGTGAGGTCGATCATCGCCTGCGCCTGACCAGCCGCCCGGTAAGCGTCGAGGGCCACGCGACCGGCGTGCCCGGCCCGGATCGTCGCGCTCAGCGCGCCGGTGGACGCCAGCGCGCCCCGGGCGGCGCCAAGCTTGCCCAGCGCGTCGTCCACGGCCTCCAGCAGGGCGGCCCGGTTTCCCTCGCACATGGCAAGCACCAGCTCCGGCCTGCTCGACGCGACCCGTGTGCCGTCGGTAAACGATCCGGCGGCCAACGACAGCGCTAACGGTCCGCCGTCAGCGCCGCACGCGGCCAACACGGCGGCCAGCACGTGCGGCAGGTGCGAGATCCGGGCCACCGCCGCGTCGTGCTCCTGGGTGGTGGTGGGCACGACGCCAGCGCCGCAGTCGATCGCCAGTTCGGCCACCTCGCGCCAGGCGTCCAGCGCGGTGTCCTCGTCCGCGGTCACCACCCACGCGGCCCCGGTGAACAACGTGGCCTCGCTTGCCGCCCACCCGGAAGCGGACTTACCGGCCATCGGGTGGCCACCGGCGAAACGCGTCTCCGGCGCGAACCGGGCCACCCCCTCGACCACCGGGCCCTTCACACTCACCACGTCGGTAAGCAGGCAGCGCGGGGCGAAGTCGCCGATCTTGCGCAGCACGCCGTCGACCGAGGGCAGCGGCACCGCGATCACGACCACCGCGTCTTCCTTGCGGGCGCGCTTGAGGGCCTTGTCCAGGTCGAGCACGTCGAACCCGGCCGCGGTGACGGCGTCGGCGTCGGCGGTGGTCGCGCCCCACACCGTCCGGCCCGCCGCGGCAGCCGCACGCAGCACCGAACCCCCGATAAGACCCAGGCCGACAACGCACACCGCTCGCATGACGGCAGATAATGCCCTATCGATCACCCGATCAGCGCAGCACGTCGAGGGCGAACGCGGCGTACGCGCTGACCCCGTGCGCCATCGCGGACTCGTCGAAGAGCACGCGGTTCGAGTGGTTCGGCGCCGCGTCCGCTGGCTTCACCCCTGGCGGGCACGCGCCGAGGAAGGCCAACGCGCCGGGCACCTGTCGCAGCACGTAGGAGAAGTCTTCCGCGCCCATGAGCGGGTTGGGCATGACCAGCGAGTGCCTGGCGCCGAGCACCGCCGCCGCGAGGTCTTGGACGCGGGCGGCGACGTCGGCGTCATTGACCGTGACCGGGTAGCCCGGCTCCGGGATGAACTCGACCGAGCAGCCGTGGGCGGCGGCGACGTGCTCGCACACCTTCGGCAGCTCGGCGAGCATCGTCGCGCGGGACGACTCCGACAGCGACCGCAGCGTGCCCTGCAACTCGGCGGTCTCCGGGATGACGTTGAACGTGGTGCCCGCCGCTATCCGGGCGACGGTGACCACGGTCGGCTCGAACACGCTGATCCGCCGCGTGAGCACGGTCTGCACCGCGCCGACCATCGCCGCCGCCGCGGGCACCGGGTCGACCGCGTCAGCAGGCGTCGAGGCGTGCCCGCCCCGGCCGGTCACCCGCACGGTGAACGCGTCGGCGCTGGCCATGATCGGCCCCGGCCTGCACCGGATCACCCCGGTGGTCTCCTTGGAGGTGATGTGCAAGGCGAACGCGCTCTCCGCCGGCTTACCGGCCGCCTCTAGCACGCCTTCGTCGAGCATGTGCTTGGCGCCGTGGTAGCCCTCTTCGCCCGGTTGGAACATGAACACCACGGAGCCCGCGAGGTCTTCGCGCCTACCGGCGAGCAGTCTGGCGGCCGAGGCCAGCATCGCGACGTGCGTGTCGTGCCCGCACGCGTGCATCGACCCAGGGATCTCGGACGCGTACGGCAGACCGGTGTCCTCTTGCAGCGGCAGCGCGTCCATGTCGCCGCGCAGCAGGACTGTCGGCCCCGGCCGGGCGCCCGTCAACACCGCCACAACCGACCCGACGGCCGTTCCGGTGCGCACGCTCAACCCGAGCCCGTCGAGCGCGCGGAGCACGGCGGCCTGCGTGTTCGGCACGGCGAGGCCCTGTTCGGGTTGCCGGTGCAGGCGCCTGCGGAGCGCGACCGTCCTGGGCTGGAGGACGCGTGCGGCTTCGGCGAGACCGCTGAATCGGGGATCGCCCGAGAGCGCGGACGAGGCCGGAACGTGGGGCGTCATCTCCCGATAGTGTCATCGCAGACCGCTTCGGGGGACTGCTTCTTCCGGGTGACCCCCTGGCGGAATACGGTATGTGCATGTCGGAGCAGGAGCCGGTACCGGGCTTCGGAGTTGCGGTCGTTCGCGAGGACGGCAAATGGCGGTGCGATCCGATGGACAGCTCGGCGCTGCGCGAGCTGGACGCGGCCATCACCGAGCTGCGCAAGATCCGGTCCACCGGCGCGGTGTTCGGGTTGCTGGCCATCGATGACGAGTTCTTCCTGCTGCTGCGGCCGAGTCCGGGCGGGGTCTCGCTGCTGCTGTCCGACAGCGCGGCAGCCCTGGACTACGACATCGCGGCAGACGCTCTTGACCTGCTGCGGGTAGACCCGCCGGAGGACGACGACGAGGTGTGGCCGGAAGGCTCTCTCGACATCCTGGCCGACCTGGGGCTGCCCGCCCCGGAGATGCAGGTGATCATCGACGAGATCGACCTGTACCCGGACGAGCAGCTGCAGATGATCGCCCAGCGGCTCGGGTTCGAGGCCGAGTTCACCAAGCACCTCGACACGATCTTGCAGTGACGTGTTCTTGGGCGACGACGTGCTCTTCGGCGACGTGACCCGCGACGAGGACCTGGTCCGCGCCGCGCTCGCGGTGGCCCGCCGCGCCGAGGCGACCGGGGACATCCCGATCGGCGCGCTGGTCCTGGGGCCGGACGGCACGGAGTTGGCCGCCGCGTGCAACGCCCGCGAGGCGCTGGGCGATCCCACGGCGCACGCCGAGGTCTTGGCGCTGCGAGAGGCGGCTAAGCGGCACGGCGACGGGTGGCGTCTCACCGGCTGCACGTTGGTCGTGACTGTCGAACCGTGCACCATGTGCGCAGGCGCGTTGGTCCTGGCCAGAATCGAGCGGGTCGTCTTCGGCGCCTGGGAGCCCAAGACCGGCGCGGCGGGCTCACTGTGGGACGTGGTTCGCGACCGCAGGCTGACGCACCGGCCCGAAGTCGTCGGCGGGGTGCTGGAAACCGAGTGCGCGGCCCTGCTGGCGGAGTTCTTCGCCAGCCATCGAATGTGATAGCTGTCACATTCAGGTGGGTTGGCTCGGGGCAGTGGACACCCCGGTCATGAGGGATTGAGCCTCATGATGGGAGGAGTGCCCGATGAGTGTGTTCGACAAGGCCAAGGACAAGGCCGAGCAGGTCATCGGCCAAGCTAAAGAGAAGCTCGGTCAACACACCGACAACGAAGACCTGGCGGACTCCGGCAAGGCTGACCAGCTTTCCGGTGAGGCCAAGGAGACCGGTCACGACCTCCGAGACAAGGCAGCGGGCGCGTTCCAAGACGCCAAGGACAAGCTTGACGGCAGGGGTTAAGCGAGTCCTCACGGGCTGCTGACGCGACCGGCCGGAGTGGTGCCGCACCTCCCGGGGTGCGGCGCAGGGCCCAAGCCGCTCCGCCTGACGTCGATGCCCGCGCTGCCCACCCCACGAGCCCGCCCACCGGCCCCGAGCCGGTCGGCGGGCTCGTGGCCGTCAGGGGGTCCTTACCGGCAGGGTGAACACCTTCTGTACTCTCTTTCGCGGTGGCGTGTCCGAGCGGCCGAAGGAGCGCGCCTCGAAAGCGCGTGACGGTTCACCCCGTCCGTGGGTTCAAATCCCACCGCCACCGCCAACAGCGATCACGACAGCGCCGGTGACTCTTCGGAGTCACCGGCGCTGTCGCTTTCGCGCCGGTAATGCGTGCCGCACCTGCTCCGACTAGCCGAGAGTGTCTCCCCAGCGGTCTTTTGCTGTTCACCCCCTCAGTGAAAGATGCGCCCACCGTTCCAGTGAGGGAAGGAACCTCTCGTGAGCTCAACAGCACGCAGACGGGTGGCGCTGCTCAGCGCGTTATCCGTCGGCCTGACGGCGCTGACCGTGCCCGCCGCCGTCGCGGCGCCCAGCCCGGACGTCCTGGTGGCCGAGGTCTACGGCGGCGGCGGCAACTCCGGCGCCACGCTGATGTCGGACTTCGTCGAGCTGGCCAACGCGGGCGCCGCCCCGGTCGAGCTGGCGGGCTGGAGCGTGCAGTACCTGCCCGCGTCGGCGAGCGCGTCCAGCACCTGGCAGGTCACGCCGCTGACCGGGGCGGTCGCCCCGGGCGGGCGCTACCTGGTCGCCGAGGCCAAGGGCGCGGGCGGGACCGTCGAGCTGCCCGCACCGGAGGCCACCGGGGCGATCCCGATGTCCGCGACCGGGGGAACCGTGGCGCTGGTGACCACCACCGCCCCGTTGACCTGCAAGACCGCCGCTGACTGCGGCGCGGACACGCGTGTGCGTGACCTGGTGGGCTACGGCGGTAGCACTGTCGTCCGCGAGGTAGCGCCGACGGCCGCCCCGAGCAACACCACTTCGGCGGCGCGGGTAGCGCTAACCGACACCGACAACAACGCGGCCGACTTCGCCGTTGGCGCCCCGACGCCGACCAACGCGGCGGGCGAGACCCCCGGTGGCGGCGGGGCGGCCCCGACTCCGGCCAAGATCCACGAGATCCAGGGGACCACCCGCCTCTCCCCGCTCGACGGCGAGAAGGTCACCGCCGTGACCGGCGTCGTGACCGCCGTCCGCCGGTTCGGCTCGGCGCGCGGCTTCTGGTTCCAGGACACCGCCCCGGACGCCGACCCGGCCACCAGCGAGGGCCTGTTCGTCTTCACCGGCTCGACTACTCCCGCGGTCGCTGTCGGCGACGCGGTAAGCGTCACCGGCACCGTTGACGAGTTCTACCCGGACGCCTCTCCCGCGACCTCGGTGCAGCAGTCCACGACCGAGCTGACCAGCGCGACGTGGACGGTCACCTCCAGCGGCAACCCGATCCCCGCCGCCGAGGTGCTCGGCCCGGACACCGTCCCCGCCGCGTACACCCCCAGCCCCGGCGCCAGCATCGAGCCGCTGGCGCTGGACCCGGCCGCCTACGCGCTGGACTTCTACGAGTCCCGCGAGGGCATGCTGGTGCGGGTGGACGACGCCCGCGTCGTCGGCGCCACCAGCGACTTCAACGAGGTGTGGATCACCAGCAAACCCGACCAGAACCGGTCGGCGCGCGGCGGCACCGTCTACACCGGGTACGACCAGCAGAACAGCGGCCGGTTGCAGGTCCTGTCCCTGATCCCGTTCGCCGAGCGGCCCTTCCCCCAGGCCAATGTGGGCGACACCCTCGCGGGCGCGACGGCGGGCCCGGTCGACTTCAGCCGGTTCGGCGGCTACGTGGTCCAGGCGACCGAGCTGGGCGAGCTGGTCTCGGGTGGTCTTCGGCCCGAGGTGACTCGAGCCGAGCGGGCTAACGAGCTGTCGGTAGCCACGTACAACGTCGAGAACCTGTCCGCCGCCGACCCACAGGCGAAGTTCGACCGCCTGGCTACCGCGATCGTGGAGAACCTCGCGACGCCGGACATCTTGTCGCTAGAGGAGATCCAGGACAACACAGGCCCGACCAACGACGGTGTCGTCGCCGCAGACCAGACTCTGCGCCGGTTCACCGACGCGATCTCGGCGGCGGGCGGTCCGCGCTACGAGTGGCGTCAGATCGATCCGGTCGACGGTAAGGACGGTGGGCAGCCGGGCGGCAACATCCGGGTCGCGCTCCTGTTCAACCCGGATCGCGTGTCCTTTGTGGACCGCCCCGGCGGGGGCGCGACCACCGCCGTCCAGGCGGTGCGGGGCCGTTTCCCGTTCCAGGCGAAGCTGTCGGTCTCTCCCGGCCGCATAGAGCCCGCCAACGAGGCATGGAACGCGAGCCGCAAACCGTTGGTCGGAGAGTTCACCTTCCGAGGGCGCCCGGTGTTCGTCATCGCCAACCACTTCAACTCCAAGGGCGGCGACCAGCCGCTCAGCGGCCGCAACCAGCCGCCGACCCGCGGCTCGGAAACCCAGCGGCTCGCGCAGGCGGCGCTGGTCAACGACTTCGTCAAGTCGGTCCTGGCGATCGACCCGCTGGCGAACGTGGTGGCACTGGGCGACTTCAACGACTTCCAGTTCTCCCCAGCCATCGCCCGCCTGACCGACGGGGGCGCGCTGCGGACCCTGATCGACACCCTGCCCGAGACCGAGCGCTACAGCTACGTCTTCGAGGGCAACTCCCAGGTGCTGGACCACATCACGACCAGCCCGTTCATCCTGCGGCCGGACTACGACGTCGTGCACATCAACGCCGAGTTCGCCGACCAGGCCAGCGACCACGACCCGCAGGTCGTTCGCTTCCAGCCGACCAG
Organism: Actinokineospora iranica; assembly: GCF_900101685.1. Classification (GTDB taxonomy): domain Bacteria; phylum Actinomycetota; class Actinomycetes; order Mycobacteriales; family Pseudonocardiaceae; genus Actinokineospora; species Actinokineospora iranica. Next base: position 11,084 of record NZ_FMZZ01000004.1, on the reverse strand, counting down.
CATCCCCTGGCCCGCCAAGTAGATCCACCCCCGCGCGAAGGCCGCCGTCGGACGTCCGATGGCGGCCTTCGCCGTGTCTATAGGCTGGCAAGACAGGCCAGACCAGGTTGAGAGGTGTGCCAGATGAGCGACCACCCGGCCCGACGCGACCCGTCGAAGTTGGTGGAAGCCGAGGGGTTCCGCGAGCACGTCCGCGACGGCTGGGGACCCGCCGACCGCACTGTGCGCACGGTGGCGGGCGCGGCAGAAGCGGCCGCCGCGCACCGCGCCCGACTGTCTTCTGCGTTCCCCGGTAAGCGGATCGCGGTAGCCGCGGGTCGCGCGCCCGTGCGATCCAACGACACGGACTACGAGTTCCGCGCCGACAGCGACTTCGCCTGGCTCACCGGCTGCTACTCCGAAGGCGCCGTGCTGGTCATGATCCCGTCCGGCGGCGGCCACGACGCCGTGCTGCACCTGCGCGAACCCGCGGGCCCCGCCGAGGCGGACTTCTTCGCCAACGCCCGCGACGGCGAGCTGTGGAACGACCCGGTCCCCGGCCTGGCGGACTGGTCGGCCGCGCTGGGCATCGCGTGCCGCCCGCTGGAAGACCTGCCCCGCACGCTGCGCGGACAACTCCCCGGGGTGCTGGCGGCCAAGGGCGTCGACCCGCTGCTCGACGCCATCGTCGGCGCGCACAGCGCCGCGCTGCGCACCACCCTCGCCGAGCTGCGCCGGATCAAGGACGACTGGGAGATCGCCCAGCTCCGCGCCGCTGTCGACGCCACCGTGCTCGGGTTCGACGACGTCGCCCGCGAACTCGGCGAGGCTGTCCGCGGCGGCGGTGAGCGGTGGCTGCAGGGCACCTTCGACCGGCGCGCCCGCACCGCGGGCAACGGCCCCGGGTACACCTCGATCGTCGCCGCGGGCGCGCACGCCCCCGTGCTGCACTGGACCCGCTGCGACGGGCCCGTCCCCGAAGACGGCCTCCTGCTGCTCGACGCGGGCGTGGAGGTCTCGACCCTGTACACCGCCGACGTCACCCGCACATTCCCGGTGTCCGGCGAGTTCAGCGACGCCCAGCGGCGGGTGTACGACCTGGTCCACGAAGCGCACCTGGCGGGCATGGCGCGGGTGCGGCCCGGCGCGGAGTACAAGGCGTTCCACGAGGCCGCGATGCGGGTGCTCGCGCAGGGCCTGCACGACTGGGGGCTGCTGCCCGGCTCGGTCGACAAGGCGATGGACGACAACGGCCAGCACCACCGGCGCTACATCGTCTGCGGCGTCGGGCACTTCCTCGGCATGGACGTGCACGACTGCGCCCAGGCGCGCGCCGAGGCCTACCACGAGGGCGTGCTCGAACCGGGTATGGCGCTGACCGTCGAGCCGGGGCTCTACTTCCACCCCAACGACCTGACCGTGCCGCCTGAGCTGCGGGGGATCGGCGTGCGCATCGAGGACGACCTGGTCGTGACGGCCACCGGCGCGGAGGTGGTCTCCGCCGCGCTGCCCAGCACGGCGGACGGGATAGCCGAGTGGGTGCGGGCCCGGCGGGGGTAGCCTCGACGCCTGGTGCAAGCAGGGGAGAAGGAGGCGTCGTGACCGAGCACGACGAGGGCACTGAACACCACGGCAGGCACGCCGCGCCCGAGGGGGCGCAGCGGCACCCGCTGATCGACCTGTCCCGCGACCCGAATCCGGGCAAGCCGGACCACGCCGCGCCAGACGATCAGGACTAGGGCCTGCGACCAGGGCAAACGCAGGTTATCCACAGGGTGGTCTGCGTTTGTCGCCCCTGGGGTGCATCATGGCCCCATGCGAACATATGATCGAGAAACCCGGGGATCGGTCGCGGTCCTGGCGGCCCGCCTGACCGAGGCCGCCGCGGTGCTCGGCCGCGGCGACGCCCGGTCGGCTCCCGCGTATGTCCGCGACGTCGTGGCCCGCGGGCCGGAAGTCGCGTCCGCCGCCGCGGCTGTGGCCCTGTCGCGCGCGCTGGAACTGCTCTGGCAGCGCGGCTGGCTTCCCGGCGACGCGATAGCGGCGGTCCCACGCCCGCTCACCCGGCTCTTGGCCGACGCGATAGCCCACGAGTGCGCCCGCTATCCGGCGTCCCGTTTGCACCCCCGTTGGCGCGCCGAACTCGCCGAGATCGGCCCCGCCCGCCCGCTGCGCTTCACGGCGTTGGCACCCGCCCTCACCAAGGTCGTCGAGCTGATCGCCGAGCTGATGGCACTGCCACAGCTGCCCCACCTGGCGCCCGCGCCCGGCAGCCCAGTGGCCGACGAGCCCCGCGCCCCGGGTGTCGACCGCAGGGTCTTGGCCCGCGTCCGGGGTCTCCTGGCGAAAGCCGAGTCCACCCCGTACCCGGAGGAAGCGGAAGCGCTGTCGGCCAAAGCGCAGGAGCTGATGGCCCGCTACGCCTTCGAGCAGGCCGTGCTGGAGGCCGACGACCGCCGCCCCCAGGACGCGTCCGCCCGCCGCCTGTGGCTCACCGCCCCCTACCAGGGCCCCAAGGCCCAACTGGTCGACGCCGTCGCCAGCGCCAACCGCTGCCGCGCCGTCTTCTACTCGAAACTCGGCTGCGTCGGCATCGTCGGCCACGACACCGACCTGGAGATCGTCGAAGTCCTGGCCTCCTCCCTGCACGTCCAGGCCACCCGGGCGATGACCCGTGCCCCCTCCCGGACCAGGGCCTACCGCCACTCTTTCCTGGTCGCCTACGCCCACCGCATCCGCCAACGCCTCGACACCGCAGGCCACGACGCCACCTGCGGCGACACCCGCCTGGTCCCCGTCTTAGCCGCCCGAAAACACGCCGTCGACATCAAGTTCGACGCCATGTTCCCCGGCATCCGCGTCCGCCGCTCCTCAGTGAGCGACGCCGCAGGGTGGGGCGCGGGCCTAGCCGCCGCCGACCAAGCCGACCTCCACCCCCACCGCCGCGTCGCCAGCTGACCGCGCCCCACACACCTGCTCGCACGCGCCCCGCACCCACCCACCCACCGTCCACCCACCCTGCTTGCTTGCGCCCGCCGTGCCCCCGCACCACCCCCCTGCTTGCAGCCACCCGCCCTGCCCCCGCACCACCCTGCCTGCACCTGCCCTGCCCGCGCACCCGCTCCTGCCCCGCACCCGCCCTGCCCCGAGCGCCCAAACGCCTGCGGCCCGACCAACGTCAACTTCTCAATGCCGCCCAGGGCCGATCAGGCCCCTCCCCGCCGTGCGGGCGCTGTCCGCCGTCGCGCGCCCGCGTCACTCACTAGCCCGACACAGGCGGCACCTCTGCCCGCTTGACGCTGGGTGCGGCCTGTGGCCCAACCGGCGTGGACCAGCACACTCGCCCACCTCAGCCGCACCCCTGCCAGGCCACACCGCCCCCGTCAGCGCTCGATCGGGTGGAGCAGCGGACCCGCCCTCCTGCCAGCCGGACCCGCCCTGCGAGGTGCTCGATGGGGTGGAGTGGTTTCTTCGGGGGTGAAGGAAGATCGCCAAGCTGGCTTCGCACGTGTGCGGCCGAAGGCTTCCCACCCGTCTTTCACACGGCGATCTTCCTTCGTAGGGGTCCCGGAGAAACCACTCCACCCCATCGAGCGAACCCCACGACAGCCAGCCCCCGAGAAGCCCGGTTACCCTCGGCGCGCCCCGCGATCTGGTGCCGATGAGCCGCAGGCTCAGACCAGGGACCGCGAACGACGTTGCCATTGGCGGCTTTCCGTCCAGTCACGCTTCTGATAAAGAGAATGATCGATTTTTGCTACCACAGTGATCCAACTCGGCGTACGCTGGGTCGCACTGGGAGGAACGCAGGGGGTTTCAATCCGCTTGGCCGATCGCGCCGTGATTGATACCCGCTGGCTGATGTCGGGGGTACATGACGTGCACGTTGTGATTGCCGGTGCTGGGGGCATCGGCGCGCAGCGCTCCACAGAGGGCGCTGGGTCTTGGTTGTATCCGCCTGACGACAGGGCGTCCAAGCTTGCTCCGTCGCCGAGTGCGGTGGTGTCGAGTGGGGGAACGGGTCCGCCGTAGGCGAAGCGTTCGTATTCACACCGACGTCGCGAATGGGGCGCGCTGTCGCCCACGGTTCGCTGCGTCGATGACCGCATGATTTTTCTTTTATTTACCTGGGCAGCCCCCATAGCGGGGGTCGGATGCGCGCGCCTTTTGTTGGCCGCGTGTCCACATTTCGATGGCCATCTGGGGGATTCGTGATTGACGAGCAGTTTCCGGACGTGATTTTCGACGACAGTGAGCCGCCCATTCCCGAGGACGTGAGCGACTTCGCCGCGGCCGAGGACGAGGACCCGCAGGCGCACATGAGCGATCAGGAGGTGCGGTGATGGCGTACAGACTCGCTCGTGCGCTCGCGGTCTTCCGCGACGAGGTCAACACCCGCTGGCCGAACCGTGACCACGCCTCCGACGGGTGGATCGGCGACGCCGCGCACGCCACGCGCAATTCCGACCACAACCCGTGGGTCAAGGACGGTGCGGGGGTGGGTGTGGTGCGCGCCTTCGACGTCGACTCGGGGCCCGGCGGCGACACCGAGATCGGCCTGTGGGTCGCCGAGCACGTGCGCACCCTGGGCCGGGCCGGGCATCCCGCTCTCGGCAACGGCTCCTATGTGATCTCCGCCCGGCGCATCGCGTCGCCCAAGTCGGGGTGGGCGTGGCGCGCCTACACCGGCAGCAACCCGCACGTGTCGCACACGCACGTGTCGGTGTCGCTGGCCGCGGGCGGCTACGACTCGGGGCAGGGATGGGGCATCGCCGGTGGCGGCGGCCCGACCCCGCCGCCGCCGTCGCCCAACCCCGGTGGCAGGCCGACGATCCGCCAGGGCTCCCGAGGCGACGCCGTCCGCGAGGCCCAGCAGCGCCTGGCCGCCCACGGCTTCGACCCGGGCCGCGCCGACGGCGCGTTCGGCCCCCGCACCCGCGAGGCCACCCGCCGCTTCCAGTCCGCCCGCGGCCTCACCGCGGACGGCGTCATCGGCCCGAACACCTGGGGCGCTCTGCTCGCCGCGCCCCCGGCCGCCGCCCCGGCGCCGCGCCCCACCATCCGCCGAGGCGCCAAGGGCGACCTGGTCCGCGAGGCCCAAAACCTCCTCAACGCGCGGCTGCCCAACCTCCCCCCACTCAACGTCGACGGCGACTTCGGCCGCGCCACCGAAGCCCGCGTCAAGGACGCCCAACGCGCCTTCGGCCTCGCCGCCGACGGCGTCATCGGCCCCGCGACCTGGCCCCGCCTCCTCGGCGGCTGACCACCCGATATCGAACATGAGTTCGATTCATCCCCAACGTTGTCCCCACCTGCGGAGCAGCGGCGCCGGGTGAGCGAGCCCGCCAAGACAAAACAGGCGGTCTGTGTCCCGTTTCCGGAACACAGACCGCCTGCTATCTGCGGAGGATAGGGGATTTGAACCCCTGAGGGCTTTAACACCCAACACGATTTCCAATCGTGCGCACTAGGCCACTATGCGAATCCTCCGTCGGAGAGGGTACCGGATGGGGGCATGACCTGCCAAAACGGGGGGTCAGAGGGGGTGCGCGGGGTTGGCATGGAGCTAGCACAGGGCTCGGTGCCAACACTATTGGAGCGTCTGTTACATGGGTACCACGGGGACTTCGGCGGCGGTCTGGGCCATGCTGGCCGAGCGCTGGCGCAAGACGATCAGGGCCACGGCCCTGTCCGACAAGACCGAGCAGCGCTACCTGTCGACGGCCCACCGGTGGGCGAAGTGGCTCGACCAGGAGGGCCACGACATCGAGCCCGACGACGTCGAGGCCCACCATGTCGACGACTTCATCGTCGACATCATCGACAGCAGCTCCGCGGCCAACGCCGCACACCACTACCGCAACTTGCGGGTGTTCTTCGCCTGGCTGGTCAAGCGCAAGGAGATCAAGACCGGCAACCCGTTCGACGAGACCGAGCCGCCCAAGGTGCCCGAGAAGATCACCGACCTGTTGGACGACGAGCACCACGCGGCCCTGCTGCTGACCTGTTCCGGCAAGGATTTTCTATCACTGCGTGACCGGGCGATAATTCTGCTGTTCGTCGACACCGGGATGCGTGTCTCCGAGCTGCACTCGATCCAAGTAAAGGCGATCGACCTCAAGACCAAGCAGCTTATGATCGTCGGCAAGGGTAAAAAGATCCGGGTGGTTCGGTTCGGCAACTCGACCGGGCTCGCGCTGGCGCGGTACCTTAAAGTCAGGGAAAAGCACCCGCTCGCCGACTCGCCTGCCCTCTGGCTGTCCAGCCGCAAGACCAAGCCGCTGACCATCCACGGCATTCAGTCCATGCTCCACCACCGCGGCAAGCGCGCCAAGGTGCCGGGCTCGGTCTACCCGCACCGCTTCCGACACGACTTCTCGGACCGCTGGCAGGCGAACGGCGGCAGCGAGGCCGGGCTCATGGAAATCGCCGGTTGGGCATCCACCAAGATGCCCAGGCACTACGGCAAGGCAGCCAAGACTCGGCGTGCCCTCGCCGAGCATGAGCGGATTTCCCCTGCCGACTCGCTGGTCGCCTGACGGGTGACATAGGCGCGCTGTGCTTGGGGTATGGCTGCCTCTACCAACCTCACCCCGGCGCAGCGCGCCCTCCGCTCGTCCGCGGCTGCTTACGCGTCGTGGGCCAACACCACCGACCGCAGCGCGCGGACGGCGCCCGCTCGTCGCGCCGCCCTCGTCCGGTTCGAGGACCAAGTCGACCCAACGCGATCGCTACCTGCTGACGAACGCGAGCAGCGAGCACTAGCGGCACGCCGGGCACACTTCCGCAGCCTCGCTCTGCGCAGCGCCCGAGCGCGCGCTCGTGGCATCACCCGCTGAGACGGAAGGCCATGTGTTCGAGCTGCACAGGAGGACGCCGAACGGGCACGGGGAACGATCACTATGGGGCTATCCGAGTTCTTGCTGTTATGAAGTGCCACCATGTAGAACCGGTGTGCAGCCTCAACGCAGTTCGCGGACCCGCCGCTGCTCCGCGTGCTCTTACGCCGCGTAAGCGAAGGGGGCACCCAGCGCGGATGCCCCCTTCGCTTACGCGACCGTTAGACGCCTCGTCCTGCGTTTTTGAGCCCGCACAGGATGTCGCCGAACCTTGCGAAGGGAACGAGCATGACCGGGCCTGTCGGGTTCTTGCTGTCGCGGACGGCTACAGCGCTGTCAAGGTATGCGACCTCGACGCATTGCTCGGGGTTCCCCACGCTGCGACTTGACTTCCTCCACCGTGCTTGCTCCATGTTCGTGGTCCTGTCCTAGTCGTTAATTCCGGTCAGATTATGCGCTCGCAGCCTTCTGCTCGATCCGCTCAAACGCGAGGATATAGGTGGCGGACTTCTTGATGTAGTCCGCGTCAGTGAGGGTTTCGATATACGCGATGGTCGCCCTTGGCGCGTTCGATGTACAGCAGAGTGAACGGGTAGCCGAGTGCGGCGTGTGCTCCGCTGTCGAGCTTGACCACCCGGAACGACACGTGCGGGAGGTCTGCCAGCGCACGAAGTCGTTCGAGCTGTTCGCGGCTCGCTCTGCGGAGCGCGCGAGCCCGGTCCCGCGGCTCGAAATCCTGAACACGCAGCGAGGGGCACCCGTGTGGACGGCTGCCCCTCGCTGTGTCAGGGACTACTGATCGAAACGGCGGGCCTTGACGGTGGACAGGAGGTGCGTGAACACGTCCTCGGTGACCACCAGCGCAGGGCCTGAGCGGTCCTTGGTGTCCCGGATGGCAGCCACGCCAGGAACGTTGGCTACCTCGACACAGTTCTCGTTACCCTCGGTGAAGCTAGCCTTACGCCAGCGCCCATCGAAGTGGTACTGACCCGGGGCAGACATGCCTTACCCCTTTCGCTACTTGAGTTCGTTGATGCGTTGATCCAACAAGTTGGCTGACTCCCTGTCGTCCAAGGCGGTCACACGCAGCTTGTCGAAGGCAAGCGTATAGACCTCGGCGGCCTTCGGATGGTCGAGGTAGTTGGCGTCCGTCAGCCCCTCCAGGTAGGCAACGCTCAACGTCGGCAGCGCGAGCCGTAGCAGGGTGAACGGTGTTCCGATCGCATGATGCTCGCCTTTGCCGAACGGCAGTACTTGGAAGGTGATGTGCGGCAGCTCGACCAGCTCGCGGAGCCGCAGAAGTTGGGCGCGGAACACGTCGGTCCCGCCAACTGGCCGTAGTAGGACTGGCTCGGCGACGACCAACCAGAAGCCGGGCGGGTTACCCGAGGTGAGCAACTCCTGTCGCTTCGCGCGCTCGCGGGCGGTCCGGCCCACCTCGGCCGGTGGCGTGGTGAGCGACATTGACAGCAGCGCCCGCGCGTAGTCCTCTGTCTGAACCGTTCCCGGTAGAACCGTCTCACGGTAGTGCTTGATCTCGGCCGCTTGGGCCTCCAGCACCTTGTAGGTCTCGCCCCAAGCCGGTGTCCGTCCGGGGCTGGTGCGCTTGCGTGCCTCAGTACCGAACTCGCGGAGTTTGTCGGCTTCCGGGCCAGTGACCTCGTAGAGGGTGAGCAACCTGTCCAGCTCTTCCTCACCGAGTCGTACGGTGCCCGCTTCGATCTTGCTCACCTTGCCGACGCCGTACCAGCCGAAGCCGTGGGCTACCTCGGTGGGCGTCAAGCCGACGCGCTCGCGGATGCTGCGCAGGAAGATGCCGAGCACTACGCGGTAGGCCGTCGTTGCTGGTGACGCCATTCGGTGATCCTCCGTGTCCTTGGGTACGCGGCTACATCTTGCCTCTTGACTGTCGGTAGCGAGCACACTTCACCCAATCGGTAGCAACTGACTTGGTAACTTACCCGCTAACATCCTTGGGGGATGAGTCAGAGAGCAGGTAACTTACCAAGATCGTCGTTCCGGTTAGGCGTCAGCCACGGAACGTCATGCCGGGTGCGGACGGGGGCTGCTTGCCGTCTCCACCCGGTGGGAGCGGCAGGTTGCTGGCTGGCAGGCCAGGAACCTGACAGCAGACCTGCCGCTCCCCTCGAACTAAGGGGATTGGTCGCCACCATGACCGGCACCGATCCCGCAATTAGACGCCGCATTGCGGCGCGGAGATGTACGGGAGGTCGGCGCACATATGGCTGGGCAAGTCGTGTTTGCCGCTGCCGTCGGACTAGGGGCCGTCGGCAAGTTGGCTTGGCACCTGTGCGAGTGGTGGCAGTTCGCGCGCTCGCCTCGGCAGTGCCCGAAGGAGTACCAATGACGGAGCATCCTCTCGCCGCGCGCTTGCGAAAAGCCGGATTTTTCGTTAGCCCGTCGCTCGACGCCGACGGGGTCGATTCGGGTTTACTCTTCGTGCGGCGTAAGTCGGGACGGCTAGAGGTAGTCAGCGCGTGGGGCGACGATTACGCGCTTAGCACCTGTCTGCCGTTGTCGCGTGATTGGTCGAATCCGTTTGAGCCGACCGGACAGCCATCGAGCGCGGCCTCGTTCGCTGTCATCGTCGACGAACTGCTGTGTTCGGAGCAGGGCGAGCCTGACGTGTCCGTCGAGCCTGGTAGCGGGGCGGCGACTGATTGGTTCACCAGGGGGCGTCATGCGCAGCAGTGATGACGCTCTGAACGCCCTGGTAGCGCGTGGGTTTCGCTGCCTGAGAAGCGACGATTCCCTTGTCTTCACGTTCGCGTGGGAAGAGCCTTTCATTGACGTCGTCCACGTGCGGGCCGAGGACGACGTCACGGCGGTTCGCTCAGCGGCTGACGGGGGCAATCCGAACCTCTTCGCGCTTGAGAACGTGGTATGGAGCGCTTGCGGTCGCGGCTTGGTCGAGGTCGTCACAGAATTGTTCGAGGTGCCGAACCCTGGAGAACCCGGGGCACCGTCGCGTCGGGTCCAAAGTCACGGCTCACCTGGGAATGTCGGGCGAGAGTGGTTTCCCGGTCGATAACTCGGCTGGTCGATTCCCTTTGGCTATTTTGGTGGAGAGGTTTTCTATGTCATTTTTCGGGTATTTGTCTGCGGTCGTCGTGGTCTGTTGTGTTGTTTTGGGCCTCGCGGTTTTCTACTACTTGTTCCCGTCGCGCGGGCAGCACGTGAATCCGCACGGCGCTGCGGTCACTGTGGCGACGGCGCGCGCGGCGTGTGCGCCGGTGGTCACGGCCAGGGCGCGGGGTTGTCCGCATGACGACGCGCCGACGCTGGTGATTTTCGATCCTGAGTTGCCGGGGTCGCTTGCGCTCGTGCGCCCGTACTTGGACCGCGCCGGCTACCGCAGCGCGGCGGTAAGGACCTTGGTCGCGCGCAAAGAGAGCGAGGGGTCGCGCTCGCTCAGTTTCGCCGCTTGATGCTGCTTGATCATCGGAAACCGTAGATGGGGAGCTGGGATGCACGAGTTGATCGCGAGTCCGTTTTTGGGTGAGCACCTGGTCTTACGGCCGGACAGTCGGCAGGCGGTCAGGATCGGGTCACGCCGGTTCGGCGAGTTGCTGACCGCGTCGGCCGATCCGGTTGCGCCGTGCCCGCCGTGGTTGGCCGATGCCGCTCGTCAGCGGTGGGGCATGGACATCGTTGGGCGCTCTCTGGCCGAGGTGGTGATCGTTCGTCGGCCGTCGAGTCGCGGCTTCGGTCGAGCGTCGTACGAGCTGAATCTCGGATGCAATTACGACTGTGAGCACTGCTACCTTGGATTGAAGCGGTTCGAGGGGCTCAAGTGGCGCGATCGCGAGCGGGTGCTGCACATCATGCGCGACGCCGGGGTGCTGTGGCTGCAACTGACCGGCGGCGAGCCGACCATCGACAAGTTGTTCCCGCACGTCTACACGACGGCGTGGGATCTGGGGATGATGGTCACGATCTCGACCAACGGGTCGCGCCTGCACACCCGTCCGATGTTCGAGCTGTTGACCACTCGGCGGCCGTATCGGGTCACGGTCAGCGTGTACGGGGCGACCGCGGAGTCGTACGACTCGCTGACTCGGCGGCGCGGTTCGTTCAAGTCGTTCACTCTCGGGCTCGCCGCGGCCGTCGAGGTCGGGCTGCCGGTGAACCTCAATCTGGTGATCACGAGTCACAACGAGCACGAACTCGACGCCATGCGCGCGTTCGCCGAGAACCTCGGCGTTCCGTACACCGTGTACACGAACATCTCGCCCACGATCTACG
>NZ_FMZZ01000021.1 GCF_900101685.1 Actinokineospora iranica | reverse complement strand
CGCATCCCGAGCACGTCGAACAGATAGCGCTGCGCGAACTGCTGGACGTCGGTGACGCCGGGGAACGCGGCGGGTTCGCGCTGGATCGCCCGGTTCATCACCGTGATCAGCCGGTTGATCTCCCGCCAGCCGAGCGCGTCGTAGCTCCAGCCGCCCTTCTGATCGGTCGCCAGGTTCGACTTGGTCGACGTCATCGCCAGCACGTGCGCCAGCGTGGCCCGCGGGTCGATCGGTCCGGCCTCCCACGAGGACAACCATTCCCGAACCGGGTCGGTGTCCTCCAGGGTGCTGCTGCGCTGGGCGATCATGCCGAACAGGGTCGCGGCGAACGTCTTGGTCACCGACGCGACGTGATAGGTCGATGTCGTGTCGGCGGGCCGGTTGACCCAGCACAGCTTCCCGTGCCGGACGATGGTGAACGGGATGCCCGGCAGCGCCGCATTGGCCTGGTCCAGCAGCACCGGGTCCAGCCCACACCGCGCCGCGACCTGGTCACGAGGCACCTGCGCCCAAGGCCCGGCCCCAGGATCATCCGCGGCGACACCGGCACTCGCCGGACCAGGCGCGGGCGCGGCGGCACCGGCCAGCGGCACAAGCACCGCCGCGCTGAGCGCCACCGCCACCGGCCCAAGCCACCTGAGATTTCTCCGCACCGTCTGACTCCTCGCAAGCGTGAATCGAAATTCGATTGATGAACAAGCCTGCCTGAATGCGACGTCACACACAATGGACTCAACCACAACACTTCCGGAGAAACGTTGTGACGGAACACAATCCCGCCGACCGTCACACCGCAAAACATTGTGAAAATTCCGCCACACACAAAAACCGAGGAAACGACTCATGTCGCTCAACTGGCAGGGAACCAGTCTCGCGACCCGCGGCGGGCCGCACCCACACCGAAGACATGCCCGGGCGACCTGATCACCGTCACCGCCCCGCCGACCGAGGACACATCCCGGTTCATTCCGGACTTCACCGCCCCGGCCACGGTTGGCTGCTACTGGGCCACCGCACCGGCCGCGACGCCGATGTCGGTCATGGAGGCACCGGCGTAGCCGCGGTCGCCGAACTCGATCGTGGCGATGTCGAGGATCTGGCCGTTCACGTCGCTCGCGCGGCACGCCCTTGGTTCCCGCCCGGCTCATCGGGCACCGGCCAGAGGGTCGATCAGGACGCCGGGGTTGAGGATGCCCGCCGGATCGAGCGCGGCCTTCGCGGCCCGCGGCGCCGCCGCGAACGGTTCGGGCCGCTGCCGGTCGTACCCCGGGGGTGGAGGTTGTCGTTGGCCGTTCGGGCTCGTGCGTGGCGGGTGGCCGGTGGTGCGCTGGTCGGTGGTGGTGTGGTGTGGGCGGTGTTGTGGTTGGGCGTGCCGGTCTTCCTCACCGACGAGAAGCACGTGGTCCGCCCGGTTCTGGAGGCGTTGAGTTGGATCGCCGGGATCGGTGGCCCGCTGGTGGCGGCCGCGGCGTTGGCGGTGGCGTCACGCCAGGCTTCGGCCAACACCGGTGCTTAGGGGCCGGTCCCGCCCACCGCGTCATCGCAGACGGCCACTGGTGCCGTGTCGCTCCCCTCCGCACCCGACAGCGCACCCGTTCCGACCGCGCCCCTCACCGCCGCGCAGTGATCGACAGCACCCCACCACGACCACGCACGCCATCCACCACCACAAAACCCACGACCACCAACCGGTCCCGAACACGCCCGAAACCCCGTGCTCCGGATTTGCTCCACTCACGCAGCTCCTGTCCACTTGGAATTGAAGAAAAAAATCGCCCACCAAGCCTGCTTTCGCAGGTCAGCGGGCGATCCTCGCAACATTTTCACTTGTGGAGCTGAGGGGACTCGAACCCGAGGGCCGCTTCAATCTGATCTGAAGACGTGGTGCCCTGTGCGCGGTTGAGGTGTTTGGGCGGCTCGTTCATCGGAACGCCTATTGAGGGCGGCCTTGACTTGGGTGGGTGAGCTGGATCGAGTGGCCTCACGTCTTCGCGCTGGGCCCGGATGAGCCCGCCGGGTATTCCAGCAGCGGCGGCGTTTCCGTCGACCAGGTCGCCAGTACCGGGTCGACGATCCGCCATGCCTCCTCGGCTTCGGCGCCGCCGACGGACAGGGTGGTGTCGCCGTCGAGGACGTCGAGCAGCAGCCGGGCGTAGGCGGGGAGTTCCTGAGCGGCCAGGTCGGTGCCGAGGCATGCCGGTTCGAGGTCGAACGGGTCGCCCGCGCCGTTGAGGTTCAGCGACAGCTCGACGCGGTCGGGGTCGAGGACCATCCTGAGCACGTTGGGTTCGGGTTCGTGCCCCTGGCCGAAGACCAGGTGCGGCACGTCCCGGAAGCGGATGGCGATCTCGGATCGCGCGGCGCCCAGCGCCTTGCCGGAGCGGAGGCGGAACGGCACGCCCGCCCAGCGCCAGTTGTCGATCCAGCACGTCATGGCGGCGAAGGTCTCGGTGCCGCGGTCGGGGTCGACTCCGCGTTCTGCTGTGTAGTCCACAACGTCGCGGTTCCCGGCGCGGCCTGCGGTGTAGCGGGCGCGCACGGTGTCGCGGGCCGTCTGGGCGGCGGTGGGCGTGCGCACGGCGCGGAGCACGTCGGCCTTGCGTTCACGCAGGTCGCGCGCTCCGAGGGTGTGCGGTGGCTCCATCGCGACCAGGCACAGCAGTTGCAGCAGGTGGTTCTGCAGCATGTCGCGCAGCGCGCCTGCGGTGTCGTAGTAGCTCGCCCGCCCCTCCAGCGCGAGCGTCTCGTCCCAGGTGATGTCGATCGACTCGATGTGCCGCGCGTTCCACACGGGTTCGAAGATCCGGTTGGCGAAGCGCAGGCCGAGGATGTTCTGGACGGTCTGCTTGGCCAGGAAGTGGTCGACGCGGAAGATGTGGTCCTCGTCGGTCACCTCGGCCAGCAACCGGTTCAGCCTGCGGGCGCCTTCCAGGTCGGTGCCGAACGGCTTCTCCACGACCACCAGGGCGTCGCGCGGCAGCCCCGCCTCGGCGAGGGCGCGCACGGTCGGCTCGAACAGCGCGGGCGGCAGGGCGAGATAGACCCGCAGGGGGGTGGTACCGCGCAGCGCGGACGCCACGGCGGAGGGATCGGTGACGTCGGCGACGACGTAGTCAAGGCGGTCGAGGACGGTGTCGCGGGTGTCGGGAGGCACGTCACCCGCGTGTTGGTCCAGCTGTTCGCCCGCGTGCGCCCGGAAGGAGTCACGGTCGAGATCCTCTCTGCCCGCGCCGCGCACGCGCAGCTCGGGTGGGAGGTTGCCCGATGCCGCCAGGCTGGCCAGGGCGGGCAGCAGGTAGCGGCCTGCCAGGTCGCCCACCGCGCCGAAGATCAGCAGCGTGGTCATCCCGTGCTTCCTCGCGGGCCGTGTTCACGGCTGTTGAGTCTGCGGGTGAGGTTGATGCCGGAGGAGATGACGCCGATGTGGCTGAACGCCTGCGGGTAGTTGCCGAGGAAGGCGCCGCTGGCGGGATCGATCTCCTCCGGCAGCAGGCCCAGGTTCCCGGCACGCGCGCAGAGCGAGTCGTAGAGCTCCAGCGCCCGGTCGAGTTCACCTTGGGCGGCGAGGTTGTCCACCAGCCAGAAGCTGCACAGCAGGAACGCGCCCTCGTGACCGGCCAGTCCGTCGGACGATCTCTCGGGCAGGTAGCGGTAGAGCAGGCCGTCACCGGCGTCGAGGTGGTCGGCGACGGCGCGGGTGGTGGCGATCATGCGGGGGTGGTCGGCGGGCAGGACGCGGCGCAGGGGGAGTGTCAACAGGCTGGCGTCGAGGCCGCCGCCGCCGAGTTGCTCGGTTAGCGAGCCCAGCTCGTCGTCCCAGGTCTCGGTCAGGATCAGGTGCCGCAATGCCGCTGCCTCGGCCGCCCAGCCGTCCGCGTCGCCGGGCAGGTCTTGCTTGCGGGCAATGCGGGCGGCGCGGTCGAGGGCGACCTGGCACAGGGCCACCGAGTAGGTGAACGGGCGTCCTGGGCTGCGCACCTCCCAGATGCCGTGGTCGGGCTCGCGGGCCTTGGCCCGTGCGGTGTCGGCGAGCGCCGCGAGCCGCTTCCACAGGTGGGGGTCCAGCTCACCACCCGCGCCTGCCCACTGGTAGGCGCAGTCCAAGATCTCGCCGTAGACGTCGTTCTGGGTCTGCTCGGCGGCAGCGTTGCCCCACCGGACCGGTGTGGAGCGCCGGTAGCCTGCCAGCTCGGTGTCGATCCACTCGGTGGGTGGCTGTTCGCCGTCGATGGTGTACATCACGCGTGCCACCCCGTCGCGCTCCACCGCGTCGAGCACCCAGCTGAGGAACTGACCGGCCTCGTGGGGCAGGCCGATGCGGCGCAGCGCGTACACGGTGAAGGCCGCGTCCCTGACCCAGGTGAAGCGGTAGTCCCAGTTGCGCTCGCCGCCGATCTCCTCAGGCAGGCTGGAGGTGGGCGCGGCGACGATCGCACCGTTGGGCAGGTGGTCGAGCAGCTTGAGGGTCAACGCCGACCGGCGCACCAGTGCGCGCTGCGGACCGTCGTAGTGGATCAGGTCGGCCCAGCGCCGCCACACCTCGGCGGTGTCCCGCAGCATCCCGCCGCGACCCCGGCGCTCCTGCCGCGCCGAGCCGGGTGCCCAGCGCAGCACCACGTCGACCTGCAGGCCCGCGTCCAGCTCGACCACCTCGCCGGGGGCCAGGTGCTGGTCGACGGACAGGTGCAGTTCGACGTCGTCGCGGCCGTGGGGGCACAGGCGCCAGCCGCCACCCGAGCGGCTGACCCGCGCGCCGCCCCGCAACTCGACCCAGGGGCGCAGCGACACCCGCCCGGACAGCACCCGGACGCGGCGCAGCAGCTCGCCACGACCGGGTGAGGTCTCATCCTCCAGCCTGGCGTGCGGGTGTAGCAGGAACGCGTCGGTGATCGCGGCCACACCCGTGGCGGTGCGCACGGTGGTCACCACCACCCCGGTGTCGGTCAGGTACGACTGGTCCGCCTCGACCACCTCCTGCGCCAGCAGGCTGATGACGCCGCCTCGTTCGGGGTCCAGCAGCCCGCAGACCAGCGGCGCGGAGTCGAACCGGGGCACGCAGAGCCAGCTGATCGCCCCGCCACGCCCCACGAGGGCGCAGCCGTGGCCGTCGCCGATCAGGGCGTGGTCGGCGATCGGCAGGTAGCCGTCCTGGCGCCGCAGCGGTCGCAGGTCCATGCCCGCCCGCACGATCTCGTCGAACTCATCCACCGCCGTCTTCCTCCTTACTCCGCGGTTCGGGCCGGTCCGGGTGCGGCGGTGGCGCTCCGCCTCGTGAGGCCGATCAGCAGGCCGCTGCCGAGGGCGGCGGCCACGGCGCTGGCGGCGAAGATGCCCACCTTGGCATGGGTGCTCAGCACCGGGTCGGTGTAGGCGAGGTCGGCGATGAACAGCGAGACGGTGAACCCGATCCCGGCCAGCGCCGCCACGCCCCAGACCAGGCGCATCGGCATCCCCGTTGGCAAGGTGCCGATGCGCAGGCGCAGCGCCAGCCACGTCACGCCGCCGATGCCCACGACCTTGCCGACGAGCAGGCCGACCAGGACCCCCCAGGCCACCTGGCTGCCCACCGCGTCGCCCAGGGCCCCGCCCCGCAGGTCCACCCCGGCGTTGGCCAGGGCGAACAGGGGCACAACGGTGAAGGCGGTGATCGGGTGCAGGTTGTGCTGGAGGGAGTCGAGGACACCGCGGCCGTCCACCGGTCGGGCCGGAGTCATCAGGCCAAGCACCACGCCCGCGATGGTGGCGTGCACACCGGAGTGCAGCGTCGCATACCAGATGAACAGCCCCACCGGTACGTACGCCGCGACCGAGGCGACACCCGCCCAACGCATCACCGCGACCACGACCAGAGCACCCGCCGCCGCGAGCAACCACCCCCCGTCCAGCGCGTCGGTGTAGACCACCGCGATGATCCCCACCGCGATGATGTCGTCCACGATCGCCACGGACAGCAAGAACAGCTTCACCCCGGCCGGGATGCGCGATCCCAGCACCGCCAGCACGCCCACCGCGAACGCGATGTCGGTGGCCAGCGGGATGCCCCATCCCCGCCCCTCCGGCCCACCGCCGACCACCAGCAGGAACAGCAACGCCGGGAGCAGCACACCGCCCAGGGCGGCCAGCGCGGGCAGCGCCGCCGCGCGCCGGTCGCGCAGCTCCCCCACCACCAGCTCGCGCTTGATCTCCAAGCCGACGACGAAGAAGAACAATGCCATCAAGCCGTCGTTGACCCAATGCCGCAGGTCCTCGGTCACTGCCACGGGGCCTGCCCCCACGGTCAACCGGAAGTTCCACAAGCCCTCGTAACCCGCCGCCGCAGGGCTGTTGGCCCACACGAGCGCCGCCACCGTGGCCATCAGCAGCACGACACCGCCCGCGGCCTCGTCGTGGACGAACCGCCGCAACGGGTCCACCACGCGCTGCGCCAGACCGGAACCGGCTTCGCGGTCGTCGGCCAAGATCCCTCCCCGCTGATTGACCTCTTTCGAGGACGTCCACACCCGGACGCGTTCGACGATCTCGTGAAGGGGTAGCCGTGAGTTCAAGTCTCAACCGCGTCGAACACCACATATCCCCACTGGAGTGGACTCGCCTCCAGGTTCACCGCATCTCGCCCAATGCTCGGCGACGCAGCGGCCACCTGCTCGCTCGATCCGTCCCTGCACCGAGAGCACGGCGCTGGCGATGAGGAATTGGATGATCAGCCCGGTGGCGTCGACGAGGGTGGTGACCAGGGGTGCGGAGATGACGGCGCGGTCGATGCTGACGCGTTCGGCCAGCAGCGGCATGGTGACGTGATCGTGGCGGCCCACGAACAGATCATCACCAGGGACAGGGCGACGGTGACGGCGACCCGGGAAGTCGACCAGGAGGGTGCCGACGACGAGACCGACCGCGGCGAGCATGGCGCCGAGGAGCAGACCGACGCGACTTTCGCCGTCACCACGACGGCGCCGATCAGCAACCTGACCAAGTCGTCCGCCACCACCTCCTCCGTGGCGCGGCCCGCTGCCGTGGCTGCGTCCGTCGACCCCGCCATCGATCGGCCCGCGCACGTCGCGCCTGCCCGGCGAACCTGGTGACACCCACCATCGAGGAGATCCGAAGCTGCCGTCTTGGCGAGGTCCTGGTCGCCATGTCGACGTACTGACCTCCGTGCCCCTGTCGCCGCGGCTGCGAAACGGCGAAGCGTCGCTTGGTCACGGAGCGGCTGATCCCGCGGCATCGGCGGGGCGACGACTCGGCAGCCGCAGTGGGATGTCCACGGTGACCTCAAGGTCACTCGCTGGCTCAGTCCCGACAAGGACCGGTTACAGGCAGGCAGCGATGCAGTTGCCGCATGCCCAGCTGTGCGGGGAAGCCGACGGGGCGCGAGCCTCCAGGTCCGCGCCCCGTCGAATCAGCGACCCGCGCGACGCTACTTGGCGGCCTGGTCCAGGTCCACCAGGGCCGCGGCGAGCTTGAAGTACTTGCTCGTCCCCAGGTCCCGCACCGTCTTGATGTTGAATGCCGCGGCCAGTTTCTCCGCGTCACCCTCGCTGACCCCGGCCAACGCCGCGACCGGCGCGTCGAGGACCTCGGCCACGGTCAGCCCCTCGTACGCCTTGTCCAACTGCTTGGCCAAGTCCACGGAAACAGCCACTGGTGACTTCCCCTCACGTCTAGTAGTCGATCATGACTTTGTCACCCTATCGGGCCGAAGTCCGTATCGCCGCCTATGACCGGATCGGCGCGCACGACCACCGGGATGGAGCACCGAACCTCGCGGGGCACCGACCCGACGGCAAGACACGGCACCTCAAGCGTTCACGGTCGACGGGCTCAGCACGACCGCCTGTACGAGCAGGTTTGACACCGATGGCGTCGGCTCTGAGCCCCGCACGCCTGCACGGATGGCCACCGATCGGCAGGCTGTTCCGGACCGTGTCGGCCAGACCGCCCCGGGCCGGGGCGAGTTGCGGACGTTGTTGTACAGGGCGTTGCGGTCGGGGCGGGCGAAGCGGGTCTCACCTGCGAGAAGGATCCCGGCGCATGATCGGATCGCGGGGATGGTCTCGATCAGCGAACGCCCGAAGGAGGCCGAGGACCGGGCGGTGCCCGGGTTCTGGGAGGGCGACCTGGTGCGCCACGAGGCGCTGTGTGTTTTCGAGCGGAGGTGAAAGACCTGCGCCGTTGTGCTGTCGCAGCAGCATAGCGAAGCTGGGGGCAGCCTGATCCGGGGATCGCCGGGGAGGGTGGAAAGCGGCCCCGACAACGCCGGGACGGGCCAGCACTGCCGAATGGTTCGGGTCCGGCAAGCGAGACGGGAAGGTGTACGAGAGGAACCGGTGTTGTCACATCCCTCAAGTCTCCCGCCGGCTCCAATTCGGTGGATATGGGCTGGATCGCGGTGCGCACCCGGTCACGTGTTTGTGGTGGTCGGGGAACTCCTGGGCTGGTTTAGGTCGCCGGTTCGGGAGGTCACGGTGAAAGTCTGCGGCGTAGCCGTGACGATGCCACAGGAATATAGCCGGGCGCCTCACCCGACAATCGAAACACAGTGAGGTGATCTCACCAAGATGGTCGCAGGTGTGTGGTGTGCGGGGTGCGTCGTT
Source organism: Actinokineospora iranica (assembly GCF_900101685.1). Lineage (GTDB taxonomy): Bacteria > Actinomycetota > Actinomycetes > Mycobacteriales > Pseudonocardiaceae > Actinokineospora > Actinokineospora iranica. Next base: position 66,055 of record NZ_FMZZ01000021.1, on the reverse strand, counting down.
GGTGTCGGGAGCCGGTGAGACGTGGGCGGGGAGCTCCTGATAGGACTGGATTTGCGAAGATCAAGTCCGACCTCAGGGGCTCCCCGTGATTGCCTATCGTGCCATGCTCGATGTCTCCCGTGAACTCGCCTGGCGGGTGTCCCGGCTGCTGGAGGCTGAACGCCGTCGCCGTGGCACCCGCAAGAACAGCAGGGCGTTGACCTGCTTCCGCCAAGCGGTGCTCGGTTTGCGGTGGTTCCGCCAAGACGCCGATGTCACCGCGCTGGGTCGCGATCACGGCGTCTCCCGGGCCACCGCGTACCGCTATGTCGACGAGGTCATCGATGTGCTCGCCGACCTGGCACCGGACCTGCACAATGCCCTGGAGAAGGCCAAAGCCGACGGGTCGGCGTACGTGATCCTCGACGGGAAGATCTTCTCCACGGACCGGTGTGGCGAGAAAACCACGAGTGTCAAAGGGAAACAGATCGACCTCTGGTACTCCGGGAAAGCCCACGAACACGGTGGCAACGTCCAAGCGCTCTCCGGGCCGGACGGTTTCCCGCTGTGGGCGGCCGATGTCGAACCCGGCTCCACCCACGACCTGACCGCGGCCCGTGAGCACGTGCTCGGCGCCCTGTACCGGGCATCCTCCCACCTCGACCTCCCCACCTTGGCCCACGGCGGCTACGACGGCGCCGGGATCGGCGTGCACACCCCGATCAAACAACCCGCAGACGACCAGATCCTCCACGTGGGCAATCGCACCTACAACGCACTCCTACGCGGCTTGCGCCGCATCGGCGAACGCGGATTCGCCATCCTCACCGGCCGCTGGCGCACCCTGCACCACATCACCGCCAGCCCCGGCAAAATCGGCAACATCACCAAAGCCGCACTCGTCCTCACCCACCTCGAACACGGCCGCCTGAAGTAAAAGTTGGTGAGATCACCTCAGTGCCCCCACACCCGTTAATGGAAGGGGCACCACGAACACCGAGATCCATCCGGCCGGACCGATCAAGCCGGAGAATCCTGCTCCAGAACTGCTCCACAGGGTCACCGCAACACGATCACCAGACGATGCCTCAAGATCCGCCGAGAACAGCAAGAAACCCGCCTGACCAGCGAGATTCGCTTGATCAGACGGGCTCTCAATTCAAGTGGAGCTGAGGGGACTCGAACCCCTGACCCTCACACTGCCAGTGTGATGCGCTACCAGCTGCGCCACAGCCCCGGGTCGGACACTTTCGGGGGAAGCCCCCGTCGTGCTGCGCATACGTTACATCACGGGGCCGAGAGGGCAAAAACCGGGGGGTCGGCTCTTCCCAGACGGGCGGCGGGGGTGTTAGACCGGCAGGTGTGACCGCAGGGGACGACGGTGTTCCGATGGTGGACGCCCGCGCCGAGGGCATGGCGCCGGAGCGGCGGCGTGACCTGCAGCGACAGCGGCTGCGGGGGCTGGTCGACCGGTTGTTGCGGGCTGGGGGGTTGCAGGCCGCGCGGTTGCGGGACTGCGGGGTGCGGGCGGGGTCCGACGTGGACTTGGACGATCTGGGGCGGCTGCCGACGGTCGGTAAGCGGGATCTGTGGGATCACTACCCGCACGGGTTGCGGGCGGTGGGGGCGGAGGACGTGGTGTGCGTCCACGGGTCGTCGGGGACGGGTGGGCGGCCTACGTTGGTGCCGTACACGGCGGGCGACCTGGAGGTCTGGGCCGAGGTGATGGCTCGCGCGCTGGGTGGGGCGGGGGCGACCCGGCGCAGCGTGGTGCACAACGCGTACGGGTACGGGCTGTTCACCGGTGGGGTGGGGGTCCATCACGGGGCGGTCCGGCTGGGGGCGGCGGTGGTGCCGGTCTCGGGTGGGATGACCGTGCGGCAGGTTCGGCTGATTCAGGACCTGCGGCCGGACGTGCTCGCCTGCACGCCCTCTTACGCGATCCACTTGGGTGAGGCGATGGCCGCGGCGGGGGTGGGGCCGACGAGCCTGCGGGTGGGGTTGCACGGGGCGGAGCCGTGGACGCACGGGATGCGGGGGCAGATCGAGCGGCTGCTGGGGATTCGGGCGCTGGACTTGTACGGGCTTTCGGAGATCATCGGGCCGGGGGTGGCGTGCGAGTCGCTGGACTCGGAGGGGCTGTTGAACGTCGCCGAGGACCACTTCTACCCGGAGTGCGTGGACGCCGACGGGAGCCCGGTGCCGGACGGGTCGCCCGGGGAGTTGGTGTTCACGACGTTGACGAAGACGGGGATGCCGTTGCTGCGCTACCGGTCGGGGGACGTGGCCACACTGACCGGACCGGCGCCGGGTTCGCCCCGGACGTTGCGGCGCATGTCGAAGGTGCTGGGCCGCACGGACGACATGCTGGTGATCCGCGGCGTGAACGTGTTCCCTACCGAGGTCGAGTCAGTACTGCTTGCCGACGACCGGGTAAGCCCGCATTACCTGGTGGTCGAGGACCGCAGAGTGGCGGCACGGGCAGAGCTACTCGTGGCGGTCGAGCCGATGTCCGACGGCATCGACACCGACACCCTCCGGGCCGATCTGGTCCTGGCCCTGCGGGAACGCCTGGGCCTCGGGTGTGACGTGCGGGTGCTCATGCCGGGCAGTGTGCCCAGGACCGAGGTGGGCAAGGCCCGCCGCCTGGTCCGCTGGTCCGAGGGAGACCCGCCACTGCCCGGGTTGACCTAAGCCCAGGCAGGCCGCCACGCCCGACCGGCCCCGACTGCCCGCCCCATTGTTTTGTCCGGTTGAACGCTCCGACCACAATCCCACCTACAGACGGACCCCACCCTCCCGGGTGGCAGCCCCGCTCCAGTCTATCGGCCCTGGGCACGGAAAGAAGAGGGCCGCGAAAGCTGTGGACAGCCAAGGTGTATGTGGATAACCGGTTCGACAAGGACGGCGAACAAGAGTAGGGACTGTCAGCCCTGGGGCGCGGCGATCAGGTTGTCGAGCCACTTCGGGTCGGAGATGTCGAGAGCCGTGCCGTTCGCGGCGATGGTGGGGGTGCCGAAAGCTTTGCGGCCGTCGCCGAGGTCTTGCAACAGGTAGTCCGTGGTGCTGGCCTTCTGGTACGCCTCGGTGATCAGCTGGTCGTACTTGCCCGTCCGCACCCCGTCGGCGAAGGCCGGGGAGGTCGCGCCGACGGCGCGGCCGAGGTCGACGAGTTGGTCCTTGGTCCAGCCGCGCGCGCCTTCTTCCGGCTGTTCGGCGAAGAGGCTCTTGTGGAAGGCGAGGAACTTGCCTTCGTCTGCGGCGAGCAGCGCCGCGTTGGCCGAGTCGGTGGAGTAGCCCTCGGGGTCCGACCTGGTGGCGAGCATGTTGACCAGGTGGTAGCGGACCTTGACCGTCCCGGCTTCCAGCTGCTGGTCGAGCTGCGGGCCGTAGCGGTCCTCGAAGGAGGCGCACACCGGGCACAGGAAGTCCTCGTAGACGTCGACCGTGACCTTCGCGGTGTCCTTGCCGACCACGACCGCCGCGTCCTCCCGCACGACGGGCACGGCGAGGCTGACCTGGTGGACGGGGATGGTCTGGCCGACCGTCGCGTTCTTCTTGTTGTTGGTGTAGACCACGCCGCCGATGACGGCGCCCGCGATGACCAGGACCACCAGCACGCCGATGATGATCTTGTTCCGGTCGGTCTTCGCGCCCCGCGCGGCGGCCACCGCGTTCCTGGCCGCGGGTGTGGCGCCGGTCTGGCCCTGCCGCCGCTTGCGCGCGTTGCGTTCCGCTCCACCCACTGTCTGCCCTGGCCTTCCTAACTCGTCCCGGTAAACCGGGAGTCCACCGAGAACCGGGTGCGCGGCCGCACGGCCAGCCACACCGCCATGGCGAGGAACCCGATGTCCCTGGCCAGCTCCTGCGGATACCGCGTGTCCCCCGCCGCGACCTGCCCGCCGCCGCCGAAGCAGCCGCAGTCGATGCTCAGCCCGCGCGCCCACGACTGGGCGACCGCGCCGATGAAGGCGAGCAGCACCAGGCCGGACAGCACCGCGGTGAGCCGGGTCCCGAGTCCGACGAGCAGCAGCAGCCCGAGCGCGAGTTCGAGGAACGGCATGGCCGCGGCGACCACGCTTACCAGCGCGCCGGGCAGCAGGTCGTAGGCCTGCACGGCGATGAACGTCTGGTTCGGGTCGCTCACCTTGATCCAGCCCGAGACCAGCCACACCGCGGCCAGTCCGAGTCTGAGCAGCGTGCCGACCCAGTCCAGCACGGCCCCCTTCGTCACGCTTTCCGACGCTACCCGCGCACGCTGAGGGCAAGCTGAGAGGCTGGCCTCATGCGACTGCCCGACCGACTTCCGGATCTTCCGGTCCGCGCCGCCCTCGGTGAGATCGCCAGGACCGTGGCCGAGCACGGCGCCGCGGTCCTGGTCGCGCCGCCGGGAACCGGCAAGACGACGCTGGTGCCGCTGGCGCTGGCCGAGTCCGGGAAGGTCGTGGTCGCGGAACCGCGCAGGCTGGCCGCGCGCGCGGCGGCGGCGCGGATGGCGGCGCTGCTGGGCGAGCCGGTCGGGCGCACGGTCGGCTACGCGGTGCGCGGCGACCGGAAGACCTCGAAGGACACCCGCGTCGAGGTGGTCACCTCGGGCCTGCTGGTGCGGCGGCTGCAGAACGACCCTGAGCTGTCCGGTGTGGACACGGTGCTGCTCGACGAGTGCCACGAGCGCCACTTGGACGCCGACCTGCTGCTGGCCCTGCTCCTCGACGCCCGCGACGGGCTGCGCCCGGACCTGCGGCTGCTCGCGACCAGCGCAACGGTCGCCGAGGGCAGGCTGGCCGAGTTGCTGGGCGGCGCGCCGGTGGTTCGCGTAGAAGCGCGGGCTTACCCGGTCGATCACCGTTATGTGCCACCGCTGCGCGGGGAGCGGATCGAGGGTCGCGTGGCGCGCGCCGTCCGCATGGCGCTGTCGGAAGTGGACGGTGACGTGTTGGTGTTCCTGCCGGGCGCGGCCGAGATCCGCCGGGTCGCGAGCGCGCTGCACGGTCTTGGCGTCGACGTGCTCCCGCTGCACGGCAGGCTCGCCGCCGCCGAGCAGGACGCCGCGCTGGCGCCGGGGCCGCGCAGGCGGGTGGTGCTGTCCACGGCGGTCGCCGAGTCGAGCCTGACCGTGCCGGGAGTGCGGGTCGTGGTCGACTCTGGCCAGTCGCGGGTGCCGAGGGTGGACCACCGGCGCGGGATGTCCGGGCTGGCCACGGTGCGGGTGTCTGCGGCGGTGGCCGAGCAGCGGGCGGGCCGCGCGGGCCGGGAGGCGCCGGGCCGGGTCTACCGGTGCTGGCCGGAGCACGAGCACGGCACGCTCCCCCGCTACCCGGAGCCGGAGATCCGCACCGCCGACCTGACCCGGCTCGCCCTGGAGCTGGCCTGCTGGGGCACCCCGGACGGCGGCGGGCTGCGCTGGTGGGACGCCCCGCCCGCCGGTCCGCTTACCGCGGGCCGGTCAACGCTGACGGCACTGGGCGCGCTCGACGGAGACAGCGTTACCGAGCGCGGGAAAGCGATGGCCCGCCTGGGCCTGCACCCTCGGCTCGCGCGCGCCCTGCTGGACGGCGCGGCCGAAGTCGGACCGGACAACGCCGCCGAGGTCGTCGCGGTCCTCGACGACGACGGCCTGGCCGCGAGCACGGACCTCGACGCGAGCCTGCGCGCCCTGCGCGACGGCTCCCCGTCGACCGCTCGCTGGCGGCGCGAGGTCCGCAGGCTGGCGGCGATGGTCGACGGCCCGCGCGGCAGGCCCGCCGACGCGGCCCTGGTCACCGCGCTCGCCCACCCCGAACGGCTTGCCCGCCGCCGCTCGGGTGACGCGCCGGTTTACCTGATGGCAGGCGGCACGGCCGTCGAGCTACCGCCCGGCAGCGGCCTGGGCGACCCGCAGTGGCTGGCCGTCGCGGTGGCCGACCGGCCGCCGGGAGCCGCGCACGGCCGGGTCCGCCTCGCCGCGCGCGCCGACGAGGACCTGGCGACGGCCGCCGCGCCCGCGCTGGTCTCGACCGCCGACGAGGTGGCCTGGGTCGACGGCGACGTCGTGGCGCGGCGGGTCCGGCGGCTGGGCGCGATCGTGCTGCGGGAGAAGCCGCTGGCCGAGCCGCCCGGCGCTGCGGTGCGGGCGGCGGTGCTCGACGGCCTGCGGCGCGGCGGGCTGGGCCTGGTCGGTTTCTCCGACGCGGCCCGGTCGCTGCGGCTGCGGCTGGCGCTGCTGCGCCGCGTGCTGGGCGACCCCTGGCCCGCGGTGGACGACGAGGCGCTGCTGGCGCGGGCCGAGTCCTGGATCGGCGCCGCCCGCGGTCGCGCCGACCTGCGCAGCCTGGACATGGCCTCGGCCCTGCGCGCCCTGCTCCCCTGGCCCGCGGCGGCCCGCCTGGACGAGCTGGTCCCGGAGCGCGTCGAGGTGCCGTCCGGCTCGAAGGTGCGCCTGGACTACTCGGGGGACACGCCCGCGCTGCCGGTGAAGGTGCAAGAGGTCTTCGGTTGGACGGCGAGCCCCACGGTCGTCGACGGGCGGGTGCCGGTGGTGCTGCACCTGCTCTCCCCCGCGGGCAGGCCGGTGGCCTTCACCGCGGACCTGGCGTCGTTCTGGGCGACCGGCTACCCCCAGGTCCGCGGCGAGTTGCGTGGCCGCTACCCGAAGCACCGCTGGCCTGAGGACCCGCTGACCGCGCCGCCGACCCGGCACAGCATCCAGCGCCACCGCAGGCAGGACCGGTGACGAAACCGCTGTTCCGCCTGACCATGCTGGTCAAAGGCGCCGACGGCGCGCCGCAGGTGCTCGGCGCCGCGGTCCTGGGCGTCGTCCCGCCGCCGGTGGTCACCGGCGTCGCCGACGCCGTGATCACCCGGGACCTGGCCTGCGACCACAACGGCACCCTCGCCCTCCACCTGTCCCGCGCCGCCAGGACTTCGCCGACGGCGGCACGCGGACCTTCGCCATCGCCTACCTGCTGCTGCACGGCTTGGTGAAGCTCGCCTTGGTGAAGCTCGCCTTGGTCGCCGCCCTGCTCCGCAAGATCACAGCGGCCTACCCCGTCGCCGCCGCCGTGCTGACCGCTTTCGCCGCCAACGAGGTCTACCGCGCGATCCGAACCGACTCCATCGCGCTGCCGTTCTTCGCCGCCATCGACCTGGCGATCATCGCCGTCGTCCTCCGCGAATACCGCGCGCTCCGAACCACCCACCCGGCCTAGCCCCCGCGGCCCCCGCCCGCACGCGCCAAACCTCTCGCCACCGCGCCCGAAAACCCCCACCCAACAAGCCCCGCCCACCCTGGGGGCCGAGCCCTGATCCATTTTATCGGCGCAGGTCAGGCGGGGGAAGAGGGTGCGCGCCGCCTGTGGATAACTCGCCGCCGCCGACCCGAGAGAGAAACCGCGCCAGCAGCGGCGATCACACCGCGCACCCGATCCGGCCGCACGCCATCGCCCGATCGGGCAGGCGCGTCCGCCGGAAGAACGTCACTCTCCGGAGAACGCCCGTCGATCAATCCCCCAAACGGACCGTAACAGACTTTTCACACATAGCGACCCCCCGCGTGGGACCCCACACCTTCACCGTCCACCATTCGGTGATATAGAAAGGAATCCGGTCACTATGCGTACCAGAACGCGAAGACCGACCCCCCGATTAGCCGTCGTCGCGATAACCGCGCTGACCCTCCCCCTGATCACCACCCCGATCGCCGCAGCCGCGCCCGTCCCCGGCGTGGACGTCCTCTACACCCTCGACGGCGACTTCGACCAGGGCGTCCTGCAAGACGTCAACCACGACGCCCCCAACAGCGACCAGCTGCAACTGGACCGGACCAGCACGTTCTTCCCGTTCGTCAACGTCGCCGCCTCCGCGCGCGGCACCATGGTCCGCATCGACGTCGACACCGGGGCCATCGTCGGCGAGTGGCTGTCCGCGCCGGACGGCCGGGGCCGCAACCCCTCCCGCACCACCGTCGACAAACTCGGCAACACCTGGCTGTCCAACCGCAACGAGGGCGCGGGCGGCAAGGGCTCGGTGACCCGCGTCGGCGTGATCGTCGGCGGCACCCGGGTCAACGCGTCCGGCGCGCCGGACGCCGCGGGCGACTACCTCGTCGGCCCGTTCGCCTACAACACCTGCCAGGACCGCGACCAGGACGGCCGCTACGCAACCAGCCGCGGCCTCGGCGACATCCGGCCGTGGACGAACGCGGGCGGCGCGGACGACAACGGCGGCGTCACCACGGCCGCGGACGAGTGCCTGATCAACTACACCCGGGTCACCGGCGCCAACACCCGCACGGTCGCCGTCGACGGCGCGAACAACCTGTGGACCGGCGGCATGGACCTCGACCACGAGAAGGTCGACGGCGGCACCGGCGCCCCGGTGCCGGGCACCCAGGTCAACTTCGGCTGCGGCGGCTACGGCGGCCTCATCGACCAGGCCGGAACCCTGTGGTCGGCCCGCAACTTCGGGCTGCTGCGCTACGAGCCGGGCACCGGGGCCAACGCCTGCCTCGACGGCACGCACGGCGACTACGGCCTGGGCCTCGACCCGATCACCGGCGAGATCTGGCACACCAACGTGGGCGGCAACCGGGTCGCCAAGCTCGCCCCGGACGGCACGCTGATCGACGCCTACCCGCACGGCAACTCCGCCGCGCAGGGCGTCGCGGTCGACCGGGACGGCAACGTCTGGGTCGCGCACTCGCTCATCGGCCCGGCCACCACGGTCGGCCGCCTGCGCACCGACGGCACCTACGTCGGCAACGTCACCCTGTCCGGCGGCTCCGGCCCGACCGGTGTCGCGGTCGACAGCAACGGCAAGGTGTGGGTCACCAACATCAACAGCAACAACGCCATGCGCATCGACCCGGACGCTGGCCCGGTCGGCGGGGGCGGCTTCCCGGTCGGCGCGGTGGACCTGACCGTCGACCTCGGCGCGGGCGCTGGTCCATATAACTATTCCGATATGACCGGGTCGGTGCTCGGCGAGATCACCGCGCCGGTCGGCACGTGGTCGGTCGTGCAGGACGGCGGCGCCGCGGGCCACGCCTGGGGCACGGTCACCTGGAACACCGAGCCGCAGGGCTCGGTCCCGGCGGGCACGTCGATCACCGTCGAGGCCCGAACGTCCGACAGCGAGGCGGGCCTGGCGAACGAGGCGTTCGCCGAGGTGGCCAACGGCGTGCAGTTCGCCAAGATCGGCCGGTATATCGAGGTCAGGGCGACGCTGCGGGCCAACGCGGCGGGCGACAGTCCCGTGCTGTCGGACCTGCGGATCAAGTCGTACCAGCGGCTGGGCTCGTTCTCCTGCCAGGCGACCGCGCTCAACGTCGCGGGGATCATCGTCGCGCGCGCCAACCCGCCGGACGTGCCGTGCGTGGACGACGAGCAGACCGTGGCGACGGCGACGCTCAACGCGGGCATCCTGCGGGTGACCACGAACGCTCTGCACGCCCAGACCGAGCAGCATCCGGACAACGCCCCAGTCACCCCGCCCGCCCCGGGCGACGGGTCGAACGCGAACGCCCGGGTGGACCACACCCGGATCACCGCGGCGCTGCTGGTCACCATCGAGCTTGGCGTGGTCAGCTCGGCGGCGTCCGCGACCTGCGTCGCGGGTCCGGACGGGCTCCAGCCGGTGTTCCACGGCACGTCCAGCGTGGCGGGCCTGCGGATCAACGGCGTCCCGATCGCCGTGGGCAGCGGCCCGGTGACGATCCCGCTGGTCATCGGCGAATTGCGGCTCAACAGCCAGGTGGTCAGCGGCGGCACGATCGTCCAGCAGGCGGTCGTCCTCGACACCCTGCTCACCGACGTGGTGATCGCGGAGTCCAAGGCCAACCTGGAGGGCACGCCCTGCGTGACCTGACCCGGCCATGACCTGGTGTCCTCGCCCGTCGGCCCCCGGCGAGGACACCAGGTTTCCCCGCCCAGCCCCGGCGGGTATGTCCACGATCATGCACGAGCCCCACCCGGAGCCCGCCGGATGAGCGGTCCGACCGGCGGCCTGACCGGCTGGGCCCTGGACGTCATGGACGCCCTGGGCGCCCCCGGCGCGGGCCTGCTCATCGCGGCGGAGAACCTGTTCCCGCCGCTGCCGAGCGAGGTTTTCCTGCCCCTGGCCGGTTTCGCGGCCAGTCGCGGCGGCATCGGCCTGGGCGCCGCGATCCTGTTCACCACCCTGGGCTCCCTGGTGGGCGCGCTGGCCCTGTATTTCCTCGGCGCGCGCCTCGGCGAGGAAAGGCTGCGCGCCCTGGCGGACCGGATTCCGCTGCTCGATTCGTCCGATGTGGACAGAACGTCGCGCTGGTTCGACCGGCACGGCGGCAAGGCGGTGTTCTTCGGCCGGATGCTGCCGGTGTTCCGCAGCCTGATCTCCATTCCCGCTGGCGTGCACCGGATGCCGCTGTGGCGGTTCGTCCTGCTGACCGGCTCCGGCAGCCTGATCTGGAACTCGGCGTTCGTGCTCGCCGGGTACGCCCTGGGCCAGAACTGGCACCTCATCGAGGGCTACGCCCAGGTCTTCGAGTACGGGGTCCTCGGCGTGGCCGCGCTGGCGCTCACCTGGTTCGTCGTCCGCCGGATCCGCGCGAAGAAGAAGTCGCCCGTGACGTGATCAACCCCACCCCGCAGTGCCCCCACCAGCGCACACTGGCCAGTCCCCGACACGGGCACCAGGGAAGCTGGTTCGATGGGAGTCCACGACGAGGAGGGGCCCATGCGCCGGTTGGTGGTTCTGCGGCACGCGAAGTCCGCTTGGCCGGAGGGCGTCCCCGACTACCGCCGCCCCCTCAACGAGCGCGGCAGGCGCGACGCCCCCGCCGTGGGCCGCTGGCTGGCCGAGCACGTCGCCCCCATCGACCTGGCCTTGGTCTCCCCCGCCACCCGCACCCGCCAAACCTGGGACCTCATCCGCGCGGACTGGCCCCAAACCCCACCCACCACCTTCGACGAACAGCTCTACGGCGAAGGCGCGGACGCCATCCTCACCGTCCTCGCGGCCATCCCCGACACAGCCAAAACCGTCCTCCTCATCGGCCACAACCCCGACCTGGAAGACGTGGTCGAATCCCTGACCAACACCCGCCCCACCCTCAAAACCTCCAGCCTCGCCGTCCTGACCTGGCCCCCCAACAACACCAAGCCCACCCTCACCACCACAGAAACCATCCGCGGCTAGGGCTTCGTCCACCAACAAGCAGACCGACCACCGCCAACGAACCCGACCGCCTACGCCTACGAACCCCGACCGCCTACGGTCCCCGACCGCCTACGGTCCCCGACCGCCTATGGTCCCCGACCGCCTACGGCGCCGGGGCACGGCTGGTTCAGGAGGTAACGCACCGTGGGGGTCTGGGGGGTCGCCCCCCAGATATAACGACGGCCGACCTGGTTCGCGCTTTCCGCGAACACAGGTCGGCCGAGGCCGTGGAGGTGCCGGGAATCGAACCCGGGTCCTCTGTCGCTTCACCAGGACTTCTCCGTGCGCAGTTCGCTGTGTCTCTGCTTGGCCCCACCGGTCACGCGAACTAGCCGGTGTGACGGGCCCAGTCACTGTGGGTTTCCCGCGTGGACCCCGTGACCGGGTCTGGCGGTAAGCCTCCTAGCTGATGCCGGCGACCGGGGCGGAGGCATCCCCGGGCCGACAGACACGCGCTCGCTTAGGCAGCGAGGGCGTAGTCAGCGCGACTGTTAGTCTTGGCGCTTATTGGTTTGCGAGCGACGCTTGAGGTGGTCATCTCGCCTGCACCTGCACGCTTCCCCTGACTCGACGTCCAGAGTCGAAACCGTTCACCCCCGTGGTGTTGTGGGTCGTTCTCTACTGAGTGTAACGCTACCCGCCTGTCGTTTCATCCCGATTGCCAGGTAGGGACAGCCCTACCCCCCGCTCGGTGGCGTTCCCCATGGTCCACGCCCGCCTCTGCCCGCGATGCTGGTCGCACTGGCACGAGGAGGGGACACACACCATGACCACGATCCACAGCGACGGCAGGCGGCCCAGCCCGCCGATATTCGGGGCGCTGGGTTATCTGCTGATGAACCTGCCGGTGGGGATCGCGGGGTTCGTCGCCCTGGTGACCCTGTTCAGCGTGGGCGTCGGCACGGCGGTCGTGTGGGTGGGGTTGCCGGTGCTGGCGGTGGCGATCGTGCTGGCCCGGGGCGCGGCGCGGGTGGAGCGGGCGCGGGTGCACGCGATGCTGGGCGCCTATATCGCGTCCCCGTACGCGCCGCTGCCCGCGAAGGGGCAGTGGAAGGCGCGGGTGAAGGAGGGCGCGACATGGCGGGATGTGGGGTATTTCCTGCTGTTGTTCCCGATCGGGGTGGCGGAGTTCGTCCTGATGGTGACGTTCTGGTCGGTGTCGCTGAGTCTGTTGCTGCTGCCGGTCTACTACCGCTTCCTGCCGACCGGCAGCTGGCGGCTGTGGGACTGGGAGCGCCCGGTCCTGGTGGTCGACTCGGTGTTCGAGGCGCTGCCGTTCGCCGCTCTCGGGTTGCTGGTGCTGGCCGTCTCCGTGGTGCTGACCCGGGGTCTGGCGTCGGCGCACGCGGTGTTCGCGCGGGCGCTGCTGGGGCCGTCGGGGGCGACGGTGCGGTCGTTCGGCGCGTGGGAGCCGGGGTTCGGCCGGTCGGTCAGCGGGGTCCACGGTGGATGATCCTGGGGTGACCGAACAGCGGCGCTACCCGCATCCGGCGGCGGCCATCGCCTACCTGCTGGGCGGCTTCCCGCTGAGCCTGTTCACGTTCGTGGTGACCGTGGTCCTCGTGTGCGTCGGCGTGTCCACGGTGATCATCTGGGTGGGCGTGGGCATCCTGGTCGGCGCGGCGGTGACGACCAGGGCGTTCGGCAACGCGCACCGGTTCTGGGCGCGGACGCTGGTGGGCGCGGATCTGCCCGCGCGGCCGGTCCTGCCGTCCGACGAGGGGGTGCTGCGGCAGTGGCGGGCGCTGCTCACCGATGCCAGGACGTGGCGCGACTTCGGTTACCTGATGCTGGATTTCCCGCTGTCGGTGTTCGGTTTCGCGCTGGGCGTGGCGAGCATTCCGCTGGTGCCGCTGGCGATCTGGGTGGCCCCGCGCTACGCCTGGCTGCACTCGCGGCTCGCGGTGGCGCTGCTCAGCCCGGACCGCACCGCCGACCTGACCGCCAAGGCCGAGCGGCTGCAGGCGTCCCGGGCCAGGGGCGTGGACGCGGCGGAGGCCGAGCGGCGCCGCATCGAGCGCGACCTGCACGACGGCGCGCAGCAGCGCCTGGTCGCGGTGGCGATCGGGCTGGGCCGGGCCAAGGGCAAGCTCGACGCCGACCCGGACACCGCGCGCGCGTTGATCGATGAGGCGCACGCCGACGCCAAGCTCGCCGTCGCCGAGTTGCGCGACCTGGCGCGGGGCATCTACCCGGCCGTCCTGGGCGACCGGGGGCTGGACGCGGCGCTGTCGGCGCTGGCGGCGAAGTGCCCGGTCCCGGTCGAGGTGTCGGTCCAGGTCGAGCCGCGCCCGCCCGCGGCGGTGGAGAGCACCGCGTACTTCATCGTGGGCGAGTCGCTGACCAACATCGCCAAGCACGCCAACGCGTCCGCGGTGTGGGTGAAGGTGTGGCGGTCCGACAGCGACCAGGTCGTCGTGGAGGTCACCGACGACGGCGGCGGCGGCGCGGCGCTGCGGCCGGGGGGTGGGCTGTCCGGGCTGGCCGACCGCGCTGCCACGATTGACGGCGTGATGACCGTGGTGAGCCCCATCGGCGGGCCGACTGTGATCAGGGCTGACCTGCCGTGCGTGTGGTGATCGCCGAGGACTCGGTGCTGCTGCGGATGGGCGTGCTGCGCCTGCTCGCCGACGAGGGCATCGAGACGGTCGCCGCGGTCGACGACGGCGACGGGCTGCTCACCGCGGTCGCCGAGCACCGGCCCGACCTGGCGATCGTGGACGTGCGGATGCCGCCGACGTTCACCGACGAGGGCCTGCGGGCCGCCGTGCGCGCCCGCGAGGAACTGCCCGGCCTGCCGGTCCTGGTGCTGTCGCAGTACGTGGAGGAGCGCTACGCGGTCGAGCTGCTGGCAGGCGGCGCGGGCGGCGTCGGCTACCTGCTCAAGGAACGGGTCGCCGACGTCGCGGAGTTCGTGGACGCGGTGCGCCGGGTCGCCGCGGGCGGCACGTGCATCGACCAGGAGGTGATCGCCCAGCTCATGGCACGCGGGCGGCGCAACCCCATCGACCTGCTCACCCCACGGGAGCGGGAAGTGCTCGGCCTGATGGCGCAGGGCCTGTCCAACATCGCCATCGCCAAGTCCCTGACCGTCTCCGACGGCGCGGTGGAGAAGCACGTGGGCAACATCTTCGCCAAGCTCGGCCTGGAGCCCAGCAGCGAGGAGCACCGCCGGGTCCGCGCGGTGCTCACCTTCCTCGACCGCGGCTGAAGGGGCCATCCCACCCGGGACAGCCCCTCAACCCACTACGTCACGCCGCGACCCGCTGAGCCTGCCCGGCCGGTTCCAGCGCCAACGCCACGGCCTCCCGGACGTCGGCGACCAGGTGCACGGTCAGCGCCGCCAGCACGGACTCCGGCACGTCGTCCAGGTCCGGCTCGTTGCGCTGGGGCAGCAGCACCGTGGTGATGCCCGCCCGGTGCGCGGCGAGCAGCTTCTGCTTCACCCCGCCGATGGGCAGGACGCGGCCGGTGAGGGACACCTCCCCGGTCATCGCCACGTCCGCGCGGACGGGCCTGCCCGAGAGCAGCGACGCCAGCGCCGTGGTCATGGTGACGCCCGCGCTGGGCCCGTCCTTGGGCACCGCGCCAGCCGGGACGTGCACGTGCACGCCGCGCTCGGCCAGTTCGGCGACCGGCAGGCCCAGCTGCGGCCCGTGCGAGCGCAGGTAGGACAGGGCGATCTGCGCGGACTCCTTCATCACGTCACCCAGCTGCCCGGTGAGCGTGACCCCGGACGCGCCGGTCTCCTTCTCCGCCAGCGACGCCTCCACGAACAGCACGTCGCCACCGGCCCCGGTCACCGCGAGCCCGGTCGACACCCCGGGAACCGCCGTGCGCTCGGCGGACTCGGGCGTGTGCTTGGGCTGCCCGAGGTAGCCGCGCAGGTCGCCCGCGTCGACCCGCAGCGGCAGGTCGACCTCGCCGAGCGCCAGCCGGGCGGTGACCTTGCGCAGGATGCGCGCGATCGCCCGCTCCAACTGCCGCACGCCCGCCTCCCGGGTGTGCTCCCCGGCCAGCAGCCGCAGCGCGGCCTCGGACACCTCGACTTCCTCGGCCGTCAGCCCGGCCCGCTCCAGCTGCCGGGGCAGCAGGTGACCGGCGGCGATGGTGACCTTCTCGTCCTCGGTGTAGCCGTCGAGCCGGACCAGCTCCATCCGGTCCAGCAGCGGCGCCGGGATGGCGTCGACCACGTTCGCCGTGGCCAGGAACACCACGTCGGACAGGTCGAGCTCGACTTCGAGGTAGTGGTCGCGGAACGTGTGGTTCTGCGCCGGGTCCAGCACCTCCAGCAGGGCCGCCGTCGGGTCGCCCCGGTAGTCGGAGCCCACCTTGTCGATCTCGTCCAGCAGCACCACCGGGTTCATCGACCCGGCCTCGGCGATGGCCCGCGCGATCCGGCCGGGCAGCGCGCCGACGTAGGTGCGCCGGTGGCCGCGGATCTCGGCCTCGTCCCGCACACCGCCCAGCGCCACCCGGACGAACTTGCGCCCCATCGCCCGCGCCACCGACTCCCCCAGCGAGGTCTTGCCGACCCCGGGCGGCCCCGACAGGGCGAGCACCGCCCCGCTGCGCCGCCCGCCGACGACTCCGAGCCCACGCTCGTCGCGCCGTTTCCGCACGGCCAGGTACTCGATGACGCGGTCCTTCACGTCGTCCAGCCCGGCGTGGTCGGCGTCGAGCACCGCCCGCGCCCCCGCGATGTCGTAGGCGTCCGCGGTCCGCTCGTTCCACGGCATGTCGAGCACCGTGTCCAGCCAGGTCCGAATCCACCCCACCTCGGGCGACTGGTCCGATGTCCGCTCCAATTTGTCCACTTCGGACAGAGCGGCTTCCCGGACCTTCTCCGGCAGATCGGCGCTCTCCACCCGGGCGCGGTAGTCCTGTTCCTCCGACGCGGGTTTGCCGTCGAGCTCGGCGAGTTCCTTGCGGATCGCGGCAAGCTGTTGGCGCAGCAGGAACTCCCGCTGTTGCTTCTCCATGCCCTCCTTGACGTCCTTGCGGATCGTCTCGGCGACGTCGAGTTCGGCGAGGTGCTCGCGCCCCCACTCCAGCAGCTTCTCCAGCCGCGCGGAGACGTCGGTGGTCTCCAGCAGCCAGACCTTCTGCTCGTCGGACAGGTACGGCGCGTACCCGGCCATGTCGGCCAGCGCGCTCGGGTCGTCCAACTGGTTCACGGTGTCGACGACCTGCCAGGCACCCCGTTGCTGCAAGATCGTCGTGACCAGCCCCTTGTACTCCCGGGCCAGCTCACGGGTGCGCTCGTCCACGGCGTCATCGGCGGTCTGCACCCGCACCCACAGCGCGGCCCCCGGCCCGGTGGTCCCGGCCCCGATCCGCACCCGCCCGGTCCCGCGCACAACGGCGGCAAGCTCACCGCCGGGCAGCCTGCCGACCTGCTCCACCACGGCCAGCGTCCCGACCCGGGCGTACTTCCCGTCCAGCCGCGGCACCAGGACCACCCGGGCGGGCTCATCCCCCGCCCGCGCCGCGTCGATGGCCGCACGGGCCTCGTTGGCGTTGTCGGAGCCGATGAGCTGGATCGGGACAACCACGCCGGGCAGCAGGACCGTGTCATCCAGCGGCAGCACCGGCAACGTCAGAGCCTCGGACATGCTGATCACTCTCCAGAAGTTGAGTCTGGACAGCTCAACCTCCCTGAGCCGGGTTTTGTTTCCCACCCGCGTTCGCCCACAGCGAGCACTCCACCCACCAGCCCGGACGCCCCCGCCCGAGACACTGGGCCGATGAAGACCATGGGGGAACACTGGTGGCGAATCGCCTTGATAGCGGCGGCCGCGACGGTGGCCGTGTGGCCCTGGAACCCACCATCAGTCCTGTTCGTTCTGTTCGGCTTGGCCCCGATGCTCATCTGGTGCGGCATCGCCCGCGACCGGCGAACCGGGCTGACGGTGGGCCTGATCCTGTTGGCGCTGCTGACCTGGTTCGTCGTGCCCAGAGGACTGGGCTTCTCCGGCCGGTGGGTTCCCTCGGACATCGAGGTCCTCTGGCTGCACTCAGTGCTCGGGGCGGTCGTGTGCGGAATCGGCGCGCGGGCGGACCACGGGCGCCGCGCCGGTTCCCCACGCCTGCCCGGGGCCGTGTTCACCGGGTGCTTTTTCACCGCTTTCCTTTTCAGCGGATTCCTCTTCGCCGGTCTCACCCTGGTGCTCCGACACGAGGGGCCACCACCAGGCGACGAGGGGGTGCTGCCCGGCCCACCGGGTCTGTCGATCACCGAGCACGATCCCTCGTGCGGCTCCGGTGGCTGCTCGAGAACCCTGGACGCGATCGGTGACCGAGCCAGCGAACGGACCCGGCAGCACCTCACCGACCAAGGCTTCACACCCCGCCCGACCCACTCGCCCGACATCGAGCAACTGTGCCGGACAACCGGCCTGGTGACCACCCAGGAGGTCTGCGCGGAACTGCGAACTGTCGCACCCGACACCGTCCGCGTCCTGTGGTACGTCTAAGAGCCCCGGCGAGCAGCCCTAGACCCCAAGCAACCGGGCAGGATTCTCGTACAGAACCCCCCGCAAGAACCCTTCCCCCAGTTCTTCCCCCCACGCGGCGATAACCCGCAACTGCTCGGCATACGCATAGGGAATGCTGGGAAAGTCAGTCCCCAGCACAATCCGGTCGGGCATATCAACCACCCGCTGAATCCAGTCCGCGGGCAACGGCGCGGACCGCGATGTGAACTCCACTCCCACCATCGTTGTGTCCAGATGCACCCCCGGATACCGAGCGGCCAGATCCAGCGCCAAAGAGAACTCCGGCATCCCCGCGTGAGCCAACACCGCCGTCAACCGCGGATGCCGCCGCAGAACCTCCTCGAACACCCCCAACCCGGTGAACGCGCCAGGCAGCGGCCCATGCCCGCAGTGCACCACCACCGGTACCCCGGCCTCAGCCAACATCCCCCATGCCGGTTCCAGCAGCGAAGACCGAGGGTCATACCCCCCGACCTGCACATGCGCCTTCACACACCGCGCCCCACCGCGCAGCGCCTTCTCCAAATACCGCCCAAGCGAGGGCTCCGGATAAACAGTCGCGGTCGGCACAGCCTCCGGCACCCGAGCGGCGAACTCCAGCACCCACTCGGTCAGCCACTCGCCCATCCCAGCCTTGTGCGGATAAACCAGCGGCGCGAAGGCCACCACTCCCAGCGACCGCAGAATCTCCACCCGCTCGGATTCCGACTGCCGATACCGCACCGGCCACGCGAGCCCGTAATCGCGCTCAGCATCGTCGAAATAGGCCCACACTTTCCGCTGCACCGACTCCGGCAGAAAGTGCAGATGCAGGTCGACCAGCCCCAGAACACCGAGCCCGTGAACCCAACGAGCGACCGAGGAGTCCGAGCCCGGCCCGATCACGCCCGGCCCTTAGCCCGCCTGCCCACCGCTTTCGCGATCTCCCGGTTGGCGTCGCGCTTGGCGAGGTCCTGCCGCTTGTCGTAAGACTTCTTGCCCTTGGCCAGCGCCAGCTCGACCTTGACCTTGCCGTCCGAGAAATACATCGACAACGGCACCAGCGACAGCCCGCTCTCCTTGATCTTGCCGATCAGCCGGAGGATCTCGCCCTTGTGCAGCAGCAGTTTCCGGGTGCGCCGAGGCTCGTGGTTGGTCCAGGTCCCCTGGGTGTACTCCGGGATGAACAGGTTCCGCAGCCACACCTCGCCGTCGTCCACTGTCGCGAACGCGTCGACGATCGAGGCCCGTCCTTCGCGCAGGCTCTTGACCTCGGTGCCCACCAGGACGACCCCGGCCTCGTAGGTGTCCAGGATCGAGTAATCGTGCCGCGCCTTGCGGTTGGACACGATCACCTTCTGCCCGCGTTCCTTCGCCATGACCGGAACTCTACGTGCGGGCGGCAGGCCGCTGCGACGGGATTGTCATGTGCGCACGTACAGGCGCAGGGTGACGTAGCCGGTGGTCGCGGAGACGCCGAGCGCGACCAGCAGCAGCCACGGCGACACCAGCAGGATGTCCAGCCCCTCCACCGAGCGCACGACGCCCGCGGAGATCGGGTCGGCGAGCACGTCGTCCAGGAAGGACAGCTTGGCCAGCACCAGCAGGCCGATCGCCAGCAGCGCGCCGATCAGGCCGGTGACCATGGCCTCCAGGAGGAACGGGAGCTGCGTGTACCACCGGGTCGCGCCCACCAGGCGCATGATCCCGACTTCCGTTCGCCGGGTGAACGCGGAGAGCTGCACGGTGTTGGAGATCAGCAGCAGCGCGGCGATGGCCATGAACAGCGCGACCGCGAAGGTGATGTTGCGGAACCCGTTGAGCGCGTTGAAGAACCGGTCCAGGAACTCGCTCTGGTCGGCGATGGTGTCCACCCCGGCCCTGCCGCCGTAGGTCTGGGTGATCACCTCGGGCCGGTCGGGGTCCTTGAGCTTGACCCGGAACGACGCGGGCAGCGCCTCGGGCCGGGCCAGCTTCACCAGTTCCGGCTGCGCCTCGAAGATCCGCTTGAACCGCTCGTACGCCTGTTCGCGGTTCTCGAAGTCGACGTCCTCCACCGCCGGGTCGGCGCGCAGCGCGCTGTGCAGGGTGCGGCACGGGTCGTTGACGCAGCCGTTGTCGGAGGATGAGACGTCGTTGGTCAGGTAGACGCTGACCTCGACCTTGTCCTGGTAGAGCGTCTTGGTCTTGTCGATCATCCGCACGACCAGCAGTCCACCGCCGAGCAGGGCGAGCGAGATGGCGGTCGTGATGATCATCGCGATGGTCATCGTGATGTTCCGGCGGAGGCCGGTCACGACTTCGCTGAACACGAAGCTGGCACGCATCGGGGGTGGGCTTCCTTGCTGTCGGGGCCGGGGTTGGGGGCTAGCGGCCGACGCCGTAGACGCCGCGGGCGTCGTCGCGGACGACGCGGCCGAGGTCGAGTTCGACCACCCGGCGCCGCATCGAGTCCACGATGGAATGGTCGTGGGTGGCCATCAGGACCGTCGTGCCCGTGCGGTTGATCCGCTCCAACAGCAGCATGATGTCCTGGCTGGTGTCCGGGTCCAGGTTTCCGGTCGGCTCGTCGGCGAGCAGCATCAGCGGCCGGTTCACGAACGCGCGCGCGATGGCCACGCGCTGCTGCTCACCGCCGGAAAGCTCGTGCGGCATCCGCTCGGCCTTGCCCTCCAGCCCGACCAGCTCCAGCACCTCGGGCACCACCTTGCGGATGGTGTGCCGGGGCTTGCCGATGACCTCAAGGGCGAACGCCACGTTCTCCGCGACAGTCTTGTTGGCCAGCAGCCGGAAGTCCTGGAACACGCAGCCGATGGACTGGCGCAGGCGGGGGACCCGGCGGCGCGCCATCCTGGCGACATCGAAGTTGGCGACGTAGACCCGGCCCTTGCTCGGCACCTCCTCGCGCAGCAACAGGCGCAGGAAAGTCGACTTCCCGGACCCGGACGGGCCGATCAGGAAGACGAACTCACCTTTGTCGACCTCGACGGAAACGTTCTCCAGTGCGGGCCGCGTGGAGGTCTTGTAGACCTTGGATACCTGTTCGAGCCGGATCACGGTGGGCGAGTCTACCTTCGGTCGTTATCGAGACGTTGCCTCGGCTACCGTAGCGGTTTCCGCTGGTCACACAGGGTGCGGCCGTGACTACTAGCGCGAGCGGCGCCACCGGATACCGGCTTCGAGGAAACCGTCGATGTCCCCGTCGAGCACCGCGGAGGGGTTGCCCACCTCGAACTCGGTCCGCAGGTCCTTCACCATCTGATACGGGTGCAGGACGTAGGAGCGCATCTGGTTGCCCCAGGACCCGCTGGAGGTGTCCTTGAGCGCGTCCATCTCGGCCTGCTGCTCCTGCCGACGGCGTTCGAGCAGCTTGGCCTGCAGCACGGCCATCGCCGACGCCTTGTTCTGCAACTGCGAGCGCTCGTTCTGGCAGGAGACGACGATCCCGGTGGGCAGGTGGGTCAGCCGGACCGCGGAGTCGGTCGTGTTGACGCCCTGTCCGCCCGGACCGGACGACCGGTACACGTCGACCCGGAGTTCCTTCTCGTCGATCTCCACGTGGTCGGTCTGCTCCACGACCGGCGCGACCTCGACCGCGGCGAACGAGGTCTGCCTGCGCCCCTGGTTGTCGAACGGCGAGATCCGCACGAGACGGTGGGTGCCCTGTTCGACCGAGAGGGTGCCGTAGGCGTAGGGGGCGGCGACCTTGAACGTGGTCGACTTGATACCCGCCTCTTCCGCGTAAGAGGTGTCGTAGACCTCGGTGGGGTAACCGTGGCGTTCGGACCACCGCAGGTACATGCGCATCAGCATCTCGGCGAAGTCGGCGGCGTCGACGCCCCCGGCCTCGGACCGGATCGTCACCAGCGCGTCGCGGCCGTCGTACTCGCCGGACAGCAGCGTGCGCACCTCCAGCGATGAGATGTCCGCGCGCAGCTTCTCGCGCTCGGCCTCGGCCTCGGCGGTGGCGTCGGCGTCGCCCTCGTCCTCCTGGGCAAGCTCGTAGAGCACCCCGAGGTCGTCCAAGCGGGAGCGCAGCTCTTCGACCTTGCGCAGCTCGCCTTGGCGGTGGGAGAGCTTGCTGGTGACCTTCTGCGCCGCGTCCGGGTCGTCCCAGAGGTCCGGCCGGGCGGCCTGCTCCTCCAGCTCGGCGATCTCCGCGCGCAGCCCGTCGAGGTCCATCACCGCCTCGACGCTGGCGAGCGTGGCGGAGAGTTCCTTGAGGTCAGCGGCGGCGTCCGGGTTCACGTCGGACAAGATTACGCGGGCGCGGGCGCCGCCGCCGCAGCGGTAGGCCGGTCAGGACTTCGGGATCGAGTCCAGCAGCTTGAGCACCGCCTTCGCGCGGGCCACGCCGAACTCGGCGATCGCCTTGGCGTACGGGTCCTCGGCGACCTTGACCGCGGACTTCGCGGCCTCGTGCTCGCCGTTGTAGACCTGCTTGGCCGCGTCGATCAGCCCGACGCGCTGCTTGGCGGTGAGCGTGCTCGCGTGCACCAGGCGCAGGATCAGCGGGCTGCGAAGGTGGTCGGGGCCCGGCTCGCCTGCGAGCCACGCCTTGAATGCCTTCTTGCCCGCGGCCGTGATCACGTACTGCTGGCTGGAGCGGGGACCCTGCTTTCCGAGCCGGACCAGACCGCTGTCGGCCAGGGCGGGCAGCTCGCGGTAGACCTGGCTGCGCGTCACGCTGAAGAAGGAGCCGAAGCGTTCACGCGCGGCCGCCACGAGTTGACCACCGGTCTGCGGGCCCTCGTGCAGCAGGCCAAGGAGTGCTGCGGCGGTTGCATTCAATTCAGACACGTGGTCCACGGTGCCACGAGTGAGCCGAGCTGTCCACAGTGGCCAAGTCGCGGAGTCCACAGTGGCTGATCGCGAACGGCCGCCGGGGGCACGTTCGGTCCGCGACCGAACAGCCGAAGCGCGGCACCCCATCTGGCCCAAACTGGGACGGTCCCACGTGGACCGGCCGGCTCCACTCACCCGAAGGAGTGGATCTCGGCACCCCGGAATACCCGTTCGGCCCAAAGGGGTGTGGGCGAACCGTAGTCAGTACGACAGCCCCAAACCACCCACCAATGTGCGCCATATCACTACGAATTCCGCAGGTCAGCGGCCGAATTCCGCTACCAATACCCCTCTCGACACCCCCGTACACCACCGCCGCGGCCGCCCGCCCCCCATCGCGCGCACACCCAAAGCACAGCCAAAGACCCACCGTCCCCACCGCGTCACCCATTCAGCCGCCGCACCGCCATCCACCCCGCCATCCCCCACTATCAACACCCGCGCCCGTTATTGTCCCAAGTGGACAACTTTCACCAGCGACCGCGCGAGCACCCGACCGTGCAGCTGCACAGTTGTTCCGCACATGCCGTCCGCACGGTCATTTCAGCCGCGGAGTCAGAACCCTGTCACCCCACCCCCCGACCTCACAGCCCCCAAAACCCACTTGTGCGGCGGAATCCCGCCGCTCACGTTGACCTCGTCCTTACTGGAGGTCCTACCGTCGACCACGCAACCCACCAGAACGGCCTAGAAGGAGAACACCCGCCATGCCCACCCTCACGCCACCCACCGCGCCTGCCGAGCCGATCGCCCCCGTCAGACTGGCCGTCATCCTCGGCAGCGTCCGCGAGAACCGCTTCGGCCCCACCATCGCCGCCTGGTTCCTGGACCAAGCCAAACAGCGCCCCGACCTCCAGGTCACCCTGATAGACCTCGCGGAGCCCACCGACTTTCCCACCAAGATCGCCGAGTCCGACGCCTTCGCCGTGATCACCCCCGAGTACAACCACGGCTACCCAGGCCCCCTGAAAACCGCCATAGACTCCGTCTACACGGCCTGGCACGCCAAACCCGTAGCCTTCATTACCTACGGCGGCATCTCCGGCGGCCTACGCGCAGCGGAACAGCTCCGCCAGGTCTTCGCCGAACTCCACACCGTCACAATCCGCGAAACCGTCAGCTTCGCCAACGCCCACACCCTCTTCACCCCCACCGGCGCCCCCAAAGCCCCCGATGCCGTGAACCCCGCCGCCACCCTCCTACTGGACCAACTCACCTGGTGGGCCCACCCCCTCCGCCAGGCCCGCACCACAACCCCCTACCCCACCACCACCTAACCCACCCCCCCCCAAAAAAAAACCCCAAAACCCCAAAAACGCGAAAAGCCCGGTCCGCATAGGACCGGGCTTTCCACGTAGTAGCGGGGACAGGATTTGAACCTGCGACCTCTGGGTTATGAGCCCAGCGAGCTACCGAGCTGCTCCACCCCGCGCCGCCTTCTTACAAACAGAACCATACACGCCCCCAAAAACCCTTTTTCACCCACCCCCCTCAACCCCACTCCCCACCCCCCGGTCCACCGCCCCACACACCCGAAAAGCCCACGTCCCCCACAACACCGCCCCACACGCCCCACACGCCCAACACGCCCAACACGCCCAACACGCCCAGCACGCCGCAGAATAAGACCCCCACCGCCAACCGCCACCTCCCCCACCCACCCGCCCCCCACACGGGGGTCCGGGGGCGAAGCCCGCCGGGGCGGGGCGTGGGGGCTCCGCCCCCACAAGAAATACGGAAAGACCCCCATCCACGCTTTCCGTGGATAGGGGTCTCCCAGTCTTGTAGCGGGGACAGGATTTGAACCTGCGACCTCTGGGTTATGAGCCCAGCGAGCTACCGAGCTGCTCCACCCCGCGTCGGTAAATGGAACTCTACGCGGGTGTGTCGGTCAGGTGCAAATCGGGGGGCGGTCAGGTGAGTGGGGTCACCCGCCGCCGTTGGCGCCGGGGGTCGGTGACGGGGTGACGGCTGGTGAGGACGGTGGCGCCGGGGTTTGGCCTGCCTTCGCCTTGGCGGTGTCGTACTGCTTGGCCGCGGCGTCGAGTTCGGCGAGGGCCTTGCCTTGTTCGGCGAAGTCGCCGTTGCGCTGGGCTTCGCGGAGGTGGCCGATGGCGGCGTTGAGGGCTTGCACCGCTTGGTCCATCTCGGCGTTGCCGCTGCCGCCGTCGGTCGGCGGCGGGGTGTCGGTCGGCGGGGGCGACGTCGGGCTGCTGGGCGGGGGTGCGGTGTTCTCGCCGGGTTTGGTGGCCGTGTCACCGGTTCCCGGGCCGAACACCTCGTCCAGCGCCTCGTCGATGGTGGGCGCGAAGCCGACCTTGTTGCCGAAGGACACCAGAACGCGCGCGAGTTGGGGGAAGGCCTTGGCGTCCTTGCGTTGGATGTAGATGGGTTCCACGTACAACAGTCCGCCCGCGACGGGCAGTGTCAGCAGGTTGCCGAAGCGGGGTGAGACGCTGGGGTTGTTGAACAGCGTCCGGTTCTCCGCGACTTCCGGTGTGGTCTGGAACCGGTTCTGCACCTGCCCCGGACCCTCCACCTGGTCCGTTCCGGACGTGGGCAGTCGCAGAACCTTGATCTTCCCGTAACTGCCCGGGTCTGAGGACACCGAGACCCACGACGCCAGGAACTCCCGGTTGAGCAGGGTCAGCGCGCTGGTGATCTGGAAGGTCGCCTTGTCCTGTCCGGGCGCCTGGGCGAGCACGTAGTACGGCGGCTGCTTGGCCCCAGTGCCGGAGGCGTTGGGCGTGCCGTCCTCGGTGGGGTCGGCTGGCACATTCCAGAAGCTCTTCTGGGAGAAGAACTCGCCCGCGTCGGACACGTGGTACTTCGACAGCAGTTCGCGCTGGACCTTGAACAGGTCCTCCGGGTAGCGGAAGTGCGATTCGAGGTCCTTGGAGATTTCCGACTTCGGCTTCACCGTGCCGGGGAAGACGCCCTGCCATGCCTTGAGGACCGGGTCTTCCTCGTCGATCTCGTAGAGCTTCACGCTGCCGTCGTAGGCGTCGACGGTGGCTTTGACCGAGTTGCGGATGTAGCTGATCGTCCGGTTTTCCTGGCGGACGACGCCCGCGAGGGAGTCGGTCGTGGCCTCGCCGAGCGGGGTGCGCTGGGCGTACGGGTAGTTCTCCAGGGTGGTGTAGCCGTCCACGATCCACTGGATGCGGCCGTCCACGACGGCCGGGTACGGATCGCCGTCGACGGTCAGCCACGGCGCGACCATGCTCACCCGGTCCCGCGGGTTGCGGTTGTACATGATCTTCGCACCCTCGCCGATCTGCGAGGAGAACAGGATGTTGCGCTCGGTGTTGTGCGCGGCGAAGACGATCTTGTTGAACAGCCCGTCGATGGGGACGCCGCCGCTGCCGGTGTAGGCGTAGGTCTTGTCGGAGGTGTCGTACTCCATCGGCTTGTCGCCGTCCTTGCCGCCGACGATCGCGTAGTCGGTGGCGAGTTCGCCGAAGTAGATGCGCGGTTCCGTGACCTCGATCGGACCCTTGGTGTTCAGGTCGCTGACCTTGAAGACCGGGTATCCGCCCTGGTCGTTGTTCTGGCCAGTGGAGTCCTGCAGCGCGGAGTTGATGGTGTTCGCGGGCGCGGCGACGAAGCCGTGGCCGTGGGTGAAGACCATGTGCCGGTTGATCCAGCCGCCCTGCACGTCGGTCAGGCCGTTGGACTTGATCTCACGGGCGGCGACGATGTAGTCCTGGGTCTTGCCGTCGATGGTGTAGCGGTCGACGTCGAGCTTGTCCGGGAAGCCGTAGAAGTTCTCCCGGCCTTCGCGCTGGGTGAAGGTGGGCGCGAGGATGTTCGGGTCGAGCAGCCGCACGTTGGAGATGGTGTTGATGCTGCTCTGCTCGGAGCGGATCTTCGCGGGCGAGACGTCTGTGGTGCCCGCGTAGCCCTCGGTGGTCACGTGCTTGTCGGTGATCCCGAACGCGGCGCGGGTGGCTTCGATGTTGCGCTGGATGGACAGCGCTTCCTTGGTGTTCTCGTTGGGCCGCACCGAGAACTGCTGGATGACCGCGGGCCACGCCGCGCCGACGAGGATGCCGGACAGGATCAGCAGCGCGGTCGCGATCGCGGGAAGCTGGAGGTTGCGCAGGAACGCGCCCGCGAAGAACGCGACCGCGCAGAAGCCCGCGATGAACATCAGGATCAGCTTGGCGGGCAGCACCGCGTTGAGGTCGGTGAAGGTCGCGCCGCTGAAGCTGACGCCGCTGAAGCTCTCCCGCTGGGAGAACAGCAGCTCGTAGCGCTCGAAGAAGTAGTCGACGGCGTAGATCAGCACGAACACGCCCGCGGTGATCGACAGCTGCATCCGCGCGGGCGCGGCGAGCTGCCCGCCCTTGCCCGCGAGCCGGATGCCGCCGAACAGGTAGTGCGTGATGAGCGCGCCGAAGAAGGCGATGGCGACCCCGACGAACAGCCAGTTGATCACCCAGGTGATGAACGGGAGCGTGAACGCGTAGAAGCCGATGTCGATGTTGAACTGCGGGTCAGTGACGCCGAAGTTCGTCCCGTTGAGCAGCAGCTGCGTCTGCTGCCAGTCCGACTGCGCCGCCGAGCCCGCGATCAGCCCCATCACCAGCGGGATGCCGATGCCGAACAGCCGCACCCGCTGCACCACGGTGGAGCGGTAGCGGGCGAGCGGGTCGTCGGCGCTGGAGACCGGCACGAACACCGGCCGCGCGCGGTAGGCGATCCACAGGCTCAGCGCGAGCAGGCCGCCGACGAAGGCGCCGACGGCGAAGAACAGCACGATCCGCGTCCACAGGATGGTGGTGAACACCGACCGGAACCCGACCTCGCCGAACCACAGCCAGTTCACGTAGGTGCTGAGCAACCGTGATCCCACCAGCAGCAGCAGGACGAACGCGGCGGCGATGAAAAGCAGGAACCGGCTGCGACGGGACAGCTTCGGCAGGCCGATCGGGGGCCGAGTGGCCACTGGGCACGCTCCAGAGTCGCTTGCAGAGAAGTCTCGGGTGAGCCGAGGGCCCGCCCTGATTGTTCAACTCTATTAGGACGGGTTCAGGTTCCCGTGAGGGTGCCCGAAATGTGCGGATGACCTCGCGCGGGCGTCCGATCGGGTGAACTCCCGGTGGCGGGGGGACGCGGACGGGGGGATGCGACGATGTGCCGATGAGCGAGCTTGCGAGCGAACGATCAACACAGGGCGTAGCCGCGCGCGGCCACCGATCTTGTGCGGTGGCCTGGTGAGCGCTCCCGGCAACCATGACCTGCCCTCGGTGACCCGCGAGGTCGAGGAGTTCGTCTCGGCGGGCGGCTGGGACCAGCCGCCGCAGCTGTTCGCCCTGGTCCCCACCGAGCACCTGCTCCGCGAGCAGCCCGACCTCGCGGGCCAGGTCGACGCCGAGTCCACGCTGACCCCGGTCGCTCAGGAGGCGCTGGAGGAGCCCGACCTCGGGGTCGCGCTGGCCGGGATCATGTGGCCGCCGGTCGTGGCCGGGTGCGCGCTCGCGCAGGAGATCGTGATCCTGCCGCCCGAGGCGGAGGCGGACCTGCCCGAGGGCGACAGCGACGCGTTGAGCCGGATCGCCGCGACCCACCCGCAGGCCAGGGAGGCCCGGCTGGTCGCGGCCGCGCTGCGCGACGGCACGGTCGCCTGCGTGCTCAGGCTGCGCGGCGCGGAGGGCGAGCTGGACGAGATCATCGAGCACCGGGACCTGGCGGCGAACCTCACCACCGCCCTGCTCGACACACTCCGGGAGTGACCTGCCAGGCGCCTGCTAGCAGCCGGGCGCGTCCCGGCCCGCTTTCAGGTCCTCCAGCGCCCGCACCGCGCCGCCCAGGTCCTCCACCTTCACCAGGCGCAGGCCCGCGGGGGCGTTGTCCTTGGCCTCCGCGCAGTTGTCCGCGGGGACCAGGAACGTCGTCGCGCCCGCCTCCCTGGCGGCGACCATCTTGAACGGGATGCCGCCGATGCGCCCGACCCGGCCCTCGATGTCGATCTCGCCGGTGCCCGCGATGGTGGCGTTGGCGCCCAGGTCGCCGGGGGTGAGCCGGTCGACGATGGCCAGCGCGAAGATCAGCCCGGCGGACGGGCCGCCGACGTTCTGCAGGCTGATCGTGGTGGTGAACGGCACGTCCGGGCGCTCGATCGGGCCGAGCCCGATGAACCCCTCCGGCCGGTCCTCCGCGCCGTGGTCGCTTGCCTTGCCCAGGGTGAGCGTGGCCGTCTTCTCTTGGCCGTCCCGCTTGTAGGTGATCGTGACGCTCTGTCCGGGCGTGGTGCCCGCGAGCGAGGCGCGCACGTCGGCCGCGGTGACGATGGTCTTGCCGTTGACCGTCAGCAACTGGTCGCCGGGGACGAGGACCTTGTCCGCGGGGGCGCCCGCGGTGATCTGCTGGGCGATCACCTTCATCGGGTACTTGAGGTAGCGCAGCGCGGCGACCTCGGCGTTGCTCTGCGAGTCCTGAAAGAGCTTGGTGTTCTGCTCGTCTATCTCTTCCTCGGTCTCTCCGGGACGGAAGTACTCTTCGCGGGGCGCGAGCGCGTACCGCCCGCTGACCCACCGGCCGAGAGCGCCGAAGAGGGTGATGTCGTCGTTGACCGACACCGTGGTCATCCGGAGCTGACCGGTGGTCGGGTAAGTCGGCTCGCCGTCGACTTTCACCACCGGCACGCCGTCGACCGAGCCCAGGGTGTCGAAGGTCGGGCCGGGGCCGAGCGAGACGTACGGGATCGGGACGAGCACGCCGATCAGCAGCAGGGTGAGCGTGCAGACCAGGCTGGACACCAGCGTCCACCCGCGTCGGGACAGCGTTCTCGACGCGGGTTCGGCCGCTGGCGCTGGCTGCTGAGCTGGGGCGTCCGGTGGGGTGCTCACGACGTCACAGAGTACGTGCGTTCACCGAAGGCGAATCACCGGACGGCAGACCCACGGCGCCGCCGCGTACCGTGGACACATGAGCGAGTTCACGTTCGGCTTCAGCGCGCCGGACCCTGACGACCGGGACAAGAACAAGGACCCGAACTCGGGCGAGCCCGGGAAAGGCGGGGGCGCGGAAAACCCGTTCGACGCCTTCGGCCAGCTCGGCCAGATGCTCAGCCAGCTCGGGCAGATGCTCAGCCAGGCTGGCACGTCGACCGGCCCGGTGAACTACGACCTCGCCAAGCAGATCGCGGTGCAGAAGCTGTCCGGCCAGATGGGCTTCGTTGCCCCGTCGGACTCCGGCAAGGCCGTGGCCGACGCCGTGCACCTCGCCGAGATGTGGCTCGATCCGGTCACCACCCTGCCCGCGGGCGCCACCGTGACCAGGGCCTGGACCCCGCGCGACTGGGTCGAGCACACCCTGCCCACCTGGCAGCGCCTGTGCGACCCGGTGGCCCGGCGCATGTCCGGGGCCTGGGTGGAGGCGCTGCCAGCCGAGGCCAAGCAGCAGGCTGGTCCGCTGCTGGCGATGGTCGGCCAGATGGGCGGCATGGCGTTCGGCTCGCAGCTGGGCAACGCGCTGGCCCAGCTCGCCGCCGAGGTCCTGACCTCGACCGACATCGGCCTGCCCCTGGGACCCGCCGCCACCGCCGCGCTGGTCCCGGCCAACATCGAGGAGTTCACCAAGGGCCTGGAGCGGCCCGCCAGCGAGGTCATCGTCTTCCTCGCCGCGCGCGAAGCCGCCCACCAGCGCCTCTTCGCGCACGTCCCGTGGCTGCGCCAGCGCCTGCTCGCCACCGTCGAGGAGTTCGCCAGCGGCATCAAGGTAGACACCGCCGCCCTGGAGCAGTTGGCCTCCCAGGTCGACCCGTCGAACCCCGAGACCATCGAACGCGCCATGCAGTCCGGGATGCTCGAACCAGAGACCACCCCGGAGCAAAAAGCGGCCCTGACCCGCCTGGAAACCCTCCTGGCCCTGGTGGAGGGCTGGGTCGACATAGTCGTAGGCGAAGCCGTCAGCGAACGCCTCCCCGGCGCGGACGCCCTCCGCGAAACCTTGCGTCGCCGCCGCGCCTCCGGCGGCCCCGCCGAGCAGACCTTCGCCACCCTGGTCGGCCTGGAACTGCGCCCCCGCCGCCTGCGCGCCGCGGCCTCCCTCTGGCGCCTGCTCACCGACCAACACGGCATCGAGACCCGAGACGGCCTCTGGGCCCACCCCGACCTCATGCCCACCGCCGCCGACCTGGACGACCCCCTGGACTTCGCCGAACGCCTAGGCGCCAACCCCGACCTGGACGACGACCCCATCGCCCAGCTCAAGCGCACCGAACAGTCCCCCGAGTCCAAGGACGCCGAGGGCGAGAACGGGGACTAGGGGTTTCCGGGGTCTGGCAAGGGCCTGGATCGGTTGGCAAACCAGGGCGCGCCCCGGCTTGCCAACCAGGCCCGCCGCCCGACCAGGCACTCAAGCTCGTCCGTGCCCGATGGGAGCGGACCGGCACACCCGCCCCAAGCCCCATAGCCAACCCCACGAACCAACCCCCGCAAGCGAGCACCCCGGCTAGTCAGCGGCCGAAATCCCCCACCCGGCAGCGGCGGACAGCCCCTCCAGGTACCCCACAGCCCGATCCGTCCGCGGATACCGCCGCGCCAGCTCCCAGAAGTCCTCCCCGTGCCCCGGCACCAGCAGATGCGCCAACTCGTGCACCAGCACGTAGTCGAGCACCCAGGCAGGCACTTCCCGCAACCGCTCGCTCACCCGGATCGTCCGGTCGACCGGCGTGCAGGACGCCCACCGCGTCCGCATCGGCGGCACCCAGCGGACCGAGCGCGGGTCGCATGTTCCGTCGAAGTACAGCGCTGACAGCTCCCCGCAGCGCGCGAGCAGCGCGGCGTCGGAGGTCCGGGCAGGTGAGCGCCTGCGGGTTTCACTGCGCAGGAGCCTGCGCTGCATTTCCTGCACCCAGTGGGCTTCCTCCTTCTTGGAGAGCCTGGCCGGGATGAGGACGATGAGGGTGTCACCTTCGCGATAGGCGGTGACGGTGCGGGTTCTGCGCTTGCTCCTGCGCACCTCGACGCGGGGTTCGGCCACGGTGCCAACCGTAAGGGTCCGCACCGACACAACGGGAGGACCGGTGGGGTGTGACTCTCGCCTGTGGATAACTCGCTCCGCCGTTCGGCGCAATCGGGCAGCCTGGCCATATGCGAGAACAGACACTCCCCCAGCGCCCCCGCCTCCGACCGGGTGTCGCCGTGCTGCGCCGCCGGGCGGGCGAGATCCAGGTGGGTCTGCACCCGAGGCGGGCCGCGGTCGTCAGCGGCCTGCCCGATCCGGTCGTCGCGGCCGCCACCGGCCTCGACGGCGGCCACACCACGGCGGAGCTCCTAGCCGCCCTCGGTTCAGC
Source organism: Actinokineospora iranica (assembly GCF_900101685.1). Lineage (GTDB taxonomy): Bacteria > Actinomycetota > Actinomycetes > Mycobacteriales > Pseudonocardiaceae > Actinokineospora > Actinokineospora iranica. Next base: position 34,276 of record NZ_FMZZ01000021.1, on the reverse strand, counting down.
CCACCGGCCCACCATGCGCGCCCTATTGGCCGACCTGGCCAGCCACGGCCTGGTCGAGGACGCCGCCGCCCCAGGCACCCCCGTCCCGCGGCGACTGGCCGCCGATCAGACAACCGCCGCCCTACGCGCCCCCGTCGCCGCTCTGGCCGACCGTTCCAAAGCGGCCGTCCACCTACGTGGCAACGGCCGGATCGCGGTGGCCCTGGCCTGTCTTCTCGCCGCGGCGGGCATCGGCCGCCTCCATGTCTCCGCGGAGGGCACGGTCACCGCGGAAGACGTGGGCGCGGGCCTGCGCCCGGCGGACATCGGCCGCCCCCGCCAGGCCGCCGCGCACGACGCCGTCCACCGCACCGACGACACGGTCCGCACCCAACGCTTCACCCGCAAGCGGCCCGACCTGGTGATCCTCACCGACGCCCTGGTCCCCGACCCCCACCTGGTGATCTCCCTGATCGCCGACGCCGTCCCCCATCTCTGCGTGCGGGTCCGCGACGGCGTCGGCATCGTCGGCCCGATGGTCGTCCCCGGCATCACCAGCTGTCTCCGCTGCGCCGACCGCCACCGAGCCGACATCGACCCCTGCTGGCCCACCGTCGCCGCCCAACTGGCGGGCCGAACCCAACTGGTCGACCTGGCCACTGTCCACGCCACCGCCGGTGTAGCCGCCGCCCAGGTCATCGACGCCCTCGGCTGGCTGCACGCCCCCGACCCCAACCCACCCGCGGTCTGGAACGCCGCCATCGAAATCGACCCCTTCGCCGCGACCGTCGAACACCGCCCCTGGACCCCCCACCCGGCCTGCGACTGCCGAGCCGCCACCCACCCCACCTACCGCCGCCCCCGTAGCCGATGACAACCACAACGGAACAACCCCCACGACCCAACCGCCCAACCGCCCAACCGCCCAACCGCCCAACCGCCCAACCGCCCAACCGCCCAACCGCCCAACCGCCCAACCGCCCAGGACCGGACACGACCACACCACCTCCCCAAGCGCACAGCGCTCACCAGCGGAAACCCACCCCAGCCGCGAACAACCGCACCACGGGAGTCAGCCACCAGTCAGCCCCAGACCGCACTCAGTCCCCGGGACCGCTCAACCCCACACGGCCACTCAGCCCCACCCAGCCGTTCAACCCACACGGCCGCTCAACCCCACGTGGCTGACTCCCGAACGCCGCTCAGCCCCCACGCCCAGGCACACCCGAGCACCTGCCGGACCGCGAACAGAGGCCCGCCCAGCGCTGGATGGTTGCGGTGCGGCACACCCGCCCCCAGCCAGGCCGCACCGACGCCCGCCCAGTGCTCGATGGGGTGGAGTGGTTTCTTTGGGGGTGAAGGAAGATCCCTGAACTCGCCGTGGTCGTGGGGCCGAAGGCTCCCCACCCGTCTTTCCCCGCGACGGGATCTTCCTTCGTAGGGGCCCCGAAGAAACCACTCCACCCCATCGAGCCAACCCCGACAGCCACACCCCACGCGGCCGATCAGCCCGCGAGGTGCCCACGCGGTCGCCCGCCGTCGAAGCACAGGTCGCGGACAACCAGCACAGCGCCTGACCACAGGCCGTGACGACGAACAGCAGGCAAGCCCGCGCAGCAGCCGAATGCGCGCGCAGGCGGTCCGCAGCCGTCGACAATGCGTGTTCGGAGCCTGTTCCAGGGCGAATGTGAGCAGCCCGCATGTGACCACCGGGTATTTTCGTAGGGTCCGCCGCCTGGGCAAGGGAGAATCGGCTCGTGACCGAGATGCCACGCAAGACTGTCGCGCGCACCGCGCGGCTCGCCAGCATTCCTCTTGGGGTGGCGGGGCGGGCGGTGGGCGGCTGGGGGAAGCGGCTCGCCGGGCAGAGCGCCGACGACGTCAGCGCCGAGTTGTCCGCGCGCACGGCTGAGCAGTTGTTCGCCGTGTTGGGGCAGCTCAAGGGCGGTGCGATGAAGTTCGGGCAAGCGCTTTCGGTCTTCGAGGCCGCGGTGCCCCCGAAGTTGGCCGAGCCCTACCGGGAGGCGTTGACCAAGCTACAGGCAGCGGCGCCGCCGATGAGCGCGCAGACCACGCACCGGGTGCTGGGGCAGCAGTTGGGGCGGGACTGGGCGAAGCGGTTCGCCGAGTTCGACGACACGCCTGCCGCGTCGGCGAGTATCGGGCAGGTCCACAAGGCGGTGTGGCACGACGGCAGGCAGGTCGCGGTCAAGGTGCAGTACCCGGGGGCCGACGAGGCGCTGCTGTCGGATCTGCGCCAGCTTCAGCGGTTCAGCAGGCTGTTCCAGCCGTTCGCGCCGGGTATGGAGATCAAGCCGCTGCTACAGGAACTCGCCGACCGGATGACCGAGGAGTTGGACTACCGGGCGGAGGCCGAGAACCAGCGCGTCTTCGCGAAGGCGTTCGCCGGTGACGACCGCGTGCTGGTCCCGAGGGTCGTGGCGAGCGCCCCGAAGGTCACCGTGACCGAGTGGGTCGACGGCCGCCCGCTGGCCGCGATCATCAAGGACGGCGACCGCGAGGAACGCGACATCGCGGGCACGCTCCTGTCGGAGTTCCACTTCTCCTCACCTGCCCGGACGGGTCTGCTGCACTCCGACCCGCACCCGGGCAACTTCATGATCACCCCCGACGGCAGGCTCTGCGTCATCGACTTCGGCGCCGTCGCCCGCCTCCCCGAAGGTCTCCCGCGCCCCCTGGGCCAGATGACCCGCCTGTCCTTGCAGGGCCGCTCGACGCAGCTGATGGAACTCATGCGCGACGAGGGCTTCATCCGCCCCGGGATGCAACTGGACGCCGACGACGTGTTGGCTTACCTGGCGCCGTTCGCCGAGCCAGCCGCGGTGGAGACCTTCCACTTCACCCGCCGCTGGATGCGCCGCCAAGCGGGCCGTGTCGGCGACCTGCGCGGCCAGGACTTCAAAACCGGCCGCTCGCTGAACCTGCCCCCGCAGTATCTCCTGGTCCAGCGCGTCACCGCGGGCGCGACCGGCATCCTCTGCCAGCTTGACGCCAGGGTCCCGGTGCGCGCCATCATCTCCCGCTGGCAACCCGGTTTCGCCGACGAAGACTGACCGAACAGCCTGTCTTACGACCGGTCCTGGCCGAGCCAGTACTCCGGGGGCAGCTTGCCCTCGATGTCGCGGACGTGCCGTCGGGCGCAGGCAGGGCACAGCCAGCGGGGGCCGGGTTCGCGCGCCCAGGCGAGCGCGTCGGCGGGCGGGTCGTCGGCGCGGGCGCGGCCGCAGAGCGAGCAGGTGGTTGAACAGGCCGGAGTCATGCCGTCCGACGCTACGCCGCGCGGCCCAGGTGCACGGTGGACGCGCCGAGGACGAACACGTCGTCGCGGGCCGCCACCCAATCCGGGCCGGTCGGGTCGAGCAGCCGGGCCAGGGCGGCCTGGTCGGACTCCGACAGCCGTTCCGCGCAGACCCGGGCGTACATGCCGAGCCAGTCCGCGACCGACAGCCTGACCTGCTCGGACGCTGGCGCGGGCAGGTCGACCAGGTAGCTGAACGAGGTGATGTCGACCAGCCCTGCCTCGCCCAGCACCCGGTTCCAGCCGACCGGGGTGCGGACCGCGCCTTCGATGCCCGCGCGCATCTCGGCGAACCACTCGCCGCGCGCGGCGATCAGCCGGTCCTGCAACCCGGGCTCGCCGACGCCGACGTCCCAGGGCAGGCACCGGGTGCTGAGCCCGCCTTCGCCCAGCGCGAGCACCCCGCCCGGCCGCAGCAGCCGGGCCAGGCCCGCGACTCCGCGCCGCTCGTCGGGCAGGTGGTGCACCACGCGCGAGGCCCACACCAGGTCGGCGGCGGGCACCAGGTCGGCGAGGCCGTCGGCGGCGGCGTCGGCCAGGACGGTGACGACTTCGACCCGGTCGCCCGCGACCGCGGCGACCTGTTCCGCCGCGACGGCCTGCAACTCCGGGACCGCGTCGACCAGCACGATCCGCCCGCCTGAGCGCGCGGCGATGGCAGCGGTCAGCGCGGCGGCCATGCCGCCGGAGCCGGACCCGACGTCGACGACGGTCGCGCCGGGCGGCAGCGGCTCCACCAGTCGGTCGGCGACCCAGCCGTTGACCTCGGCCTCGATCGCGTCGGTCCGCCGCATCGGGGCGAGTCGGGTGGTCCAGTCGATGCCGTCGTGGGTGTGCGCCATGGCTGAGACGTTAGTGAAGGCCGTCTCCACTGGGGTGGAAACGGCCTTCACTGACCTCTTAGAGCTTCCGCAATCCGGCTAAGACCCGTTCCATGAACTCCAGGTTCGGCGCCGCGCTCGCTATCTGGTGCACGGTAAGCACGCCACGGTCGGCGAGGTCGCCGATGAGCACGCGCGCCACGCCCAGCGGCAGGCCCAGCAGCGCGGCGATCTCGGCGACCGACCGGGGCCGGGCGCACAGGTCGGCGATGGCCCGGTGCTCCCACGACACCGGCGGCCCGTGGACCGCCGTGGAGACCAGGGCTTCCAGGGCGAGGTCGCTGCGGGCGCGGGTGCGTCCGCCGGTCCACGCGTAGGGCCGGACCAGCGCGTGGGACTCGGGCCTGCTCAGCCAGTCGGCGTGGTCGTCCGACCAGTGCCGAGGGCTTCCGCCACGGTCGTCCTCCGACTCCGCCCAGGAGCCAGACTCAGGCGAACCAGACCGGTCAGCGAACTCACCAGACCAAGAACCAGATTCAGACGAACCCAACCGTCCGGTGAGCTCGCCGGACCAGCGCCGAGGGCTTTCACCAGGGTCATGCCCCGACTCCCGCGAAGCAGACTCCGGCGAATCCGACCCGTCGGTGAGCTCACCGGACCAGCGGGTTCCGCCGAGGTCGCGCTCGGGCTCTCGTTCCCGCGCCTGGATGAGGGGTTCGGGCGGGTCGAGCCAGTCGTCGTGTTCGTCGGACCAGCTCGGGGAGTTGCCGACGAGGCCGGGGACCGTCGGTGGGTCGTAGGGCCCGCTCTGTGGTTGGTCGGATTGCTCGTCGGTCTGAGCGGGTTCGTCCGCCGGATCGTCGTCGCGGGGTTTGCGCTTGCGCCCGCCGAATCGGGCGCCGACCAGGCCGACCTCGGATTCGGGGTCGGGGGGTTCGAGCAGCGGATCGTCCTCGTCGGATTCGTCGGGTGCGATCCGCCATTGTCCGGGAGGGCCGAAGCGCGCACCGGTGCGCCCGACCTCGGTCCTGCGTTTTCGCCTGCGCCTGCCACCGGCGGCGCCTGTGTCGAACATTTGCATCACCACGTCAGCCCCAAGGCGCGTCGTGAACAGGGGAGGCCAACCGTAGCGGCGGGGTGCATGTGGGCGGTGACAGGTCAGTTTCCATCGCGTTTCCCAACCCTAAGGACGAAGCCCGCCCCGGTGTGAGCCGGAGCGGGCTTCGTGTCGGTTTTTCGCGGTTGGGTTTTACAGAATGGCGTTCACGCGGTCGGCGCGCCGCGCCGCCCACTTCGCGAGCCGGTCCCAGCGCTTGGCCGCGCCCAGCAGGCGAACCAGGCGACGCGCACGCGCCACCTGCTCCGCCTCGCGCATTCGCGATCTCGCGAGATCTTCATAAATCAGCATTTGCTGACTCCCCTGTGGCCTGAAGTTGTACATCGGGTCTTTCAGCAGCGCGTTCATGCGGCGACCTCGTCCCGGTTCTGGGCGGCCTGCTCGGCCGCCGCGCGGGCGACATCTTCCTTGCGCGGGCGGCCACGGGGCCGCTTGCGGGCGATGACGACGCCGCGTTCGAAGATCTCGCCGCCCCAGACCCCCCAGGGCTCGTGCCGGGCGAGGGCTGAGGCCAGGCACGCGGCGCGCACCGGGCAGTCCCCGCACAGCCCCTTCGCGCGCTCCAACTCGGCGGGCGCGTCGGCGAACCACAGGTCCGGGTTGTCGTTCGACCGGCAGGGCAGGTCCATGCCCGCGGCGGGAGCGGCGTCCAGCAGCTCGCTCACCCCGGAACCCGGAGGGCCCATCAGGTCGTTGAGTGCTCCGCCAGTGAGCGGAACAGTGGCGGTTGACATGGTGTAAAGCTCCTGACTCTCTTGAAAAATTGGGAAAACCGTTGCGGTGTAACCACATTCGACAAACAAAAAGGCCGCGGATTCCGGTGTCGGAGTCCGCGGCCTCGGGGCCAGGAGTGCTTGACAGCGCGTCAAGTCCTCCAGCCCGAGTATGCGGACAGGCGGGTGCTGACATCGAGGGTGCGGACGTGCGTCCACGCGGCGGCTGGCACGGTCGAGGCGACCGGCTTGACCGCAATGGCCATGGCCGGGCTGGTCACGACGACGCCGGTTTTGGGAGCGGCGGCGGCCGTGCGCGCGGTGGCGCCGACAATGGCGCGCCGTTCACGCTGGACACGGATGACGTCGACCGCTCGGCCGCCCGCGAACGGACGCAGACCGGTGCCGCGGGACACAGCGGTGCCTGCGGACGCGGTGCCAGAGCACGCGGCAGCACCCATGGCGGTGATACCGAAGGACGCGACAGCGCCGAGAGGCGCGGCGAAGCCGTCGGACAGCACGTGGCCAAGGGTCTGCTTCATCATGAAGATCTCCACGTTGGCCACCTCCCCAGTTGTCCTCGGGCCGAAAGTCTTCGGGGCACTTCGTGCCCCGCTATTGCAGGTTATTGGCCTTCACTGAGGCCGTGCAACCGATTTTCCAGAACTTCCGGTGACCCCGGTCACAGACCACCCGAACGGGTGGCCGCGTCGATGACCGACAGGACTTCAGGGCCGAATTTGTCCAGTTTGGTGGCTCCGACACCGGATATGGCCACGAGCGCGGCCCGATCCGCCGGACGTTGTTCGGCGATGGCCAGGAGTGTGGCGTCGGTGAAGATGACGTACGCGGGCACCTTGAGCGCCTTCGACCGCTCCATCCGCCACTCGCGCAGCCGGTCGAGCAGGCTCTGGTCCAGGTCCGACGGGCAGCTCTCGCAGCGGCCCAGCTTCGTGGGCATCGTGCCGATCAGCTTGTCGCCGCACACCCGGCAGTACCGGACCGGCGTCATCGCGCGGCCCATGACGGGCCGGGTGTCGCGCTGCCGCGTCGCCGCTATCCGCGCGGTCGGATGGTTGTCCGGGATCAGGCCGTAGAGGAACCGGCTGCGCCTGCGGTAGCGCTTACCGCCCTCGGTGCGCGACAGCGCCCAGGACAACGCCAGGTGTTCGCGCGCGCGGGTGACACCGACGTAGAGCAGGCGGCGCTCTTCCTCGATGGCGGCGTCGTCGCCGTCGGCGTGCTGGATCGGGACCGTGCCGTCCACCAGGCCGACGAGGAACACCGCGTCCCACTCCAGGCCTTTCGCCGCGTGCAGCGAGGCCAGGGTGACGCCCTCGACCGTCGGCGGGTGCTGCGCCTGCGCGCGCATCTCCAACTCGTTGGCGTAGCGCGGTAGGTCTGCCCGCGCGTCGGTAGCCACCAGTTCCTCGGCCAACTCCACCAAGGCAAGCAGCGACTCCCACCGCTCGCGGGCCTTGCCGCCCGACGGCGGTTCCGCGGTCAGGCCGAACGGCTCAAGCAGACCGCGCACGATCGCGGGAAGCTCGCCCTCGGGCGGGTCGCCGCACGCCTTCCGCAACGCGGCCATGGCCTGGCGGACCTCTTGGCGGGCGAAGAAGCGCTCGCCTCCGCGAACCAGGTAAGGGATGTCCAGCTCGGCCAACGCCTGCTCGTAGACCTCGGACTGCGCGTTGACCCGGTAGAGCACCGCGATCTCGCTGAGCGCGGTGCCCGCGTCGACCAGGTCCTTGATCCGCGCGGCGACCGCCTTGGCCTCGGTCGGCTCGTCGTCGTGCTCGGCGTAGGTGGGCTCGGGGCCGTTCGGGCGCTGCCCGATGAGCCGCAGCCGCGAGCCTGCCGGGCGGTCGCGCGCGGCGGAGATGACCCGGTTGGCCAGCGACACGACCTGCGGCGTCGACCGGTAGTCACGCTCAAGGCGGACGACGGTGGCCTCCGGGAAGCGGCGGGTGAAGTCGAGCAGCGGTCGCGGGGAGGCGCCCGCGAAGGAGTAGATGGTCTGGTTGGCGTCGCCGACCACGGTCAGGTCGTCGCGTCGGCCCAGCCAGGCGTCGAGCACGCGCTGCTGCAACGGGGTGACGTCCTGGTACTCGTCCACGACGAAGCAGCGGTAGCGGTCCCGGAACTCTTCCGCGACCGCGGAGTGCTCTTCTAACGCCGCGGCGGTATGCAGCAAGAGGTCGTCGAAGTCGAGTTGCCGCGCGGCGTTCTTAGCCGCCTCGTAGGCGGCATAGACCTTGGCTACCTGCTCGGCGGCTACCGGTGTCTCCCGCCGGGCGCGCGCGACGGCGGCCGGGTAGTCCTCCGGGGCCACCAGCGACGCCTTGGCCCACTCGATCTCGCTCGCCAGGTCGCGCAGGGTCTCCCGCTCGGTGCCCACCCCGGCGCGGTGCGCGGCCTGCCCGACCAGCCGCAGCTTGCCGTCGAGCAGGTCCCACTGCTGGTCGCCGACCACCCTCGGCCAGAAGTAGCGAAGCTGGCGCAGCGCGGCGGCGTGGAACGTGCGGGCCTGCGCGCCGGGCACGCCCAGCGCCAGCAGCCGGGTCCGCAACTCCCCCGCCGCGCGCGCGGTGAACGTGACCGCGAGGACCTGACCAGCGGAAACGTGCCCGGCGTGAATCAGGTGCGCGATCCTGCGGACGATCGTTCGGGTCTTGCCGGTGCCCGCGCCCGCGAGCACGCAGACCGGCCCCCGGGGCGCGGTGACGGCGGCGAGTTGTTCCGGGTCGAGCCCGGCCAGCAGGTCCGTGGGTCCGCGTTCGCCAGCCATGGGGTGCATCCTGACAGAGCGCGCCCGCCTGCCGGGGGACCCCGCCCCGTATCCTGGGGGTTATGGCTGACAAGCAGGACAAAGCGGCCGCCAAGGAAGCCAAGAAGGCGCGCAAAGCAGCGTCGAAGGCCAAGCGCGGGCAGATCTTCCAGGCGTTCAACATGCAGCGCAAGGAAGACAAGGCACTGATCCCCTGGATGCTCGGCGCCCTGCTGGTGGTCACCGGCGTGGTGTTCGGCATCGGCCTGCTGCTGGGCATCGAGTGGTTCGTGCTGCCGGTCGGCATCGCGTTCGGCCTGCTCGCGGCCGTGATCATCTTCGGGCGGCGGGTGCAGAAGAACGTCTACACCAAGGCCGACGGCCAGCCGGGCGCTGCGGCGTGGGCGCTGGAGAACCTGCGCGGCCGCTGGCGCGTCACCCCCAGCGTCGCGGGCACCACCCAGCTTGACGCGGTGCACCGGGTCATCGGCCGCCCCGGCGTCATCCTGGTGGCCGAGGGCGCGCCGCACCGGGTGAAGACCCTGCTGGCCCAGGAGAAGAAGCGCACCGCCCGGGTCATCGGCGAGATCCCGATCTACGACGTCGTCGTCGGCCACGACCAGGGCCAGGTGGAGCTGCGCCACCTGCAGCGGCACCTGATGAAGCTGCCCAACAACCTGCGCCCCGCCCAGATCGACGTGGTCGAGAAGCGCCTGGCCGCCCTCGCCTCCCGCGGCGCGGCCCTGCCCAAGGGTCCGATGCCGCAGGGAGCCAAGATGCGCAGCGTGCAGCGCACCATGCGGCGGCGTTAGGCCATTTGTCGTACCCCTCTGGCAGCCTGTCGGCAGAAGGTGAGGAGAAGCCCGTGACCGCGATGCCGATGCGTCAAACCGAGTCGAGCGCGCCCGCACACCTGCTGACCATTGAGGAGTACGCCGCGCTCGAAGAGACCGAGACGGGGTACACGGAGCTGCTAGAGGGCCGCCTGTTGATGTCGCCAAGTCCCACCCCGGAGCACCAGAAGGCCATGATGGTGCTGGGTTACCAACTGTTCGACCAACTGCCCGATCACCTTGACCTGATCGCCGATGTGGACGTGGACCTCGGTCTGGGCCCGGCGGAGGGCCCCGGTTTCAGCAGGCGGCCGGATCTCGTCGTGGTCGAGAAGGCTGAGGTGGCACGCCGCAAGGCCGAAGGAGGAATCCTCCGGGCCGCCGGTGTGCTGGTCGTGGTCGAGATCGTCGCGCCGGGGTCCAAGCGCACGGATCGCGTCACCAAGCGCGGCGAGTATGCCGACGCCGGGATTCCGCATTACTGGCTGCTCGACATCGAAGACCCGGTCTCGTTACTGCCATGCCACCTGGCCGAGGAGTTCGGGTACCAGAACAGGGACGAGGTGACCGGAACCTTCACCACCGACGTCCCGTTCCCAGTCACCATCGACCTCGACGCCCTCCAGTAATTCGCGGGCGGGCCAGGCTCGGCCCCGGTTACCGTCCTCGGGTGCCAGAAGCAGACCGTCTCGCCTCCCGTATCGCCGCCGCGCAGTTGGCGGGGCTCAGCCGCGACCGCGCCGTCATTCCAGCGGGCCCGTTCACCGGCTTGCTCTCCGCTGACGGCCCCGGGTACATGTCGTACGCGGTGGCGACGCACCCGGGCGAGCCGGTCAGGGACGCCGACAAGGTGGCCCGGAGTCTGGAGATCCTGCGCGCCGCTTTCCCGCCTGGCGGTCTGCGGTTCGAGTTGATCGAGCAGGCCTGCCCCGGCGCCGCGGACACGTTGGCTGCCGCAGGCCTGACCGTGACGATGCGGATTCCACTGCTGGTCCTCGACCCCGCTGACCTGCTGCTCCCCAAGCCCCTCGACGGCGTGGCGATCGACGTCGTGCGCACGACCGCCGACCTCGCGGCCTCCGCCGAGGTGGCCCGCGCCGCGTTCGGCGCGCCCCCGGGCGAGCCGCCCACCAGCCCGCCGCCCGCCCCCGAGAACGGCGGTTCCGTCCTGGCCACACTCGACGGCGAGCCGGTAGCCGTCGCCTCCTGGACGCCGGTGGCCCACGGCGTCACCGAGATCGCGGGCGTCGGCACCGCGGAGAACCATCGCCGCAAGGGCCTCGGCGCCCTGGTCACCGCCCACGCCGTCCGCGCCGCGACTGACCTGGCAGGCGTCCGCCTGGCCTGGCTGACCCCCGGCAGCGAAGACGCCGACCGGGTGTATCGCACAGTCGGCTTCGTCCCCACCGCCACCGCCGTGCACCTGGCGGACACCGAGCCCTGACGGCCCGCGGCTTATCCCGCCCCAGGTTGTCAGCCCCCGCGCCTAGCATCCTGGCTGTGACCATCGCCGACGACGCCCGGCGCCTGGCAACGCTCGCCGGAGCGGTGGACCGCGTCCAAGACCGGCTTGTGGCCATTTCGGACACCATGGACACCGTCGACACCGACACCGCGCGAATACTCGGCACTGGACACCGCGCGGCGGCTGTCAACCACGCCATCGAGGAAGCCGAGCCCGTCTCAGCGACCTCCATGCCGTCTTGGACATGGTTTCCCGGCACATCTCCGACATAGCGGAGCGCCACCTCCACGGCACATCGTCGCCGACACCATCGGTCGACGCCGGAGTCCCGGTGCCGCCCGCAGAGGTGGAGCGGTTACGAACGGGCCTGCCTCCCGACATCATCCGGTCAGAGGATCGCCTGCGAGGCACACCCCAGCCCAAGGCGCACGGCCGCTGGATCGACCCGGAGGGCAACATCAACTCCGAGGTCAGCGGATGGGACGACAAACACCAAGCGGCAGTCGAATGGTTCGAGAACCAACCGGAAACAAGGTCCCTTCAACAGCCGCCGACGTGGAGATAAAGATGGCAATCCACATGCGCAGCAATAGAATCCGACACACCGCCCTCACCATTGAGGTTTCCGCAAAATCTATCACGGGAGAGCGAAATGACAATCGAAGCGTGGTATCAGCGAGACGGTCCGAATGTCCTCCGTGACCTCAGCGATGCCTCCCCGCTGCTCGAAAGAGTGCGAGCCGATTCCTTGGCCTATGGCCTCCCGCTGACGAACTTCTGGCCTGTTCTTACCAGGACAATGAGCGCCCGGTCCCGGCGAACAGTGAAATCCCGTTCGCCAAGGTGGCCGAGGCGGCGGCGGAGTTCTTTCGGCTCGGCGGGGACCGGCCCGCGTCGGTGGCGTGGCGGAAACTCGGGCGGCGGAGCCCCACGGCCCCGTAGCGCCGGGGGCGGGAGGGCCTGTCGAAGGCCGCTCCCGACGGGTCGGGGCGGCCTTCGACAGGTCACCGCTGCCGCGTGGCTGCGGCAGGGACGAGAAAGCGCGTCAGTGCTGCGTGGTGTGGCGGACGAAGGCGTCCCACTGGTGGGAGCCGAAGACCAGGGCCGGACCGGCGTCGGACTGCTTGCTGTCCCGGGTGGCGACCTGACGCTCGCCAAGGAACGCCACCTCGACACACTCTGCTTGCCCGTTGCTCTTACTGCTCTTAAACCAGTTGGCGTTGGCCAGCTTCTTGCTGTTCACTGTCCCATCTCCCTTGCTACAGTGGCGATACAATTCATGGACTCCGTCTCGTCTAGCACAGAGTCCCATATATTCGTGAATGCCGTAGCGTATCGCCGAATTTCGTGCGGTTTCTCCAAGAAGAGCGCACCAGCGAAGTTGTCGATATAAATTATCGACGGCTCCAGAGGCTGACCATTCCCGTTGGTCGGGAAATCCAACTTGACGAACGGGCCAGCCAGGACGCCGTAGTGAAATCCCGCCGCATACGGCACCACGCGCACCGACACGTTGGGCAACTGCCCCAACTCGACAAGTCGGCGCAGTTGTTCGGCCATGACTTCGGGACCGCCAACGGGCCTGCGCAAAACCGCCTCGTTGAGCGCGATGTGGAGCACAAGTGGCCGAAACCGCCGGAACAGCAGCGTCTGCCGAGCCATCCGCACCTGCACCCTGCGCTCGATCTCGGCAGGGTCGACTCCGGGGTTGTCTGTTTGAATCAAGATGCGGGCGTAGCGCTCGGTTTGCAGAAGTCCGGGCACCAGTTCGGACCAGTACCCGCAGAGATACTCGGCCGCTTCCTCCAGGCCGATGTAGAGGTCGAAGCCCTCGGGGAGGACGTCGCCGTAGCTCACCCACCACCCCTTGGCCTTGGTCTCCCTGGCCAGCGCCATCAGCGCCTCTGTGGTCTCCGCTGGCGCCCCGTACAGTGCGCACATCGCCTGCACGTCCAGTCCGCGCAGCGAGGTGAGGCCGTTCTCGATGCGCCACATCTTCGTCTCCGACCACTCCAGCTCGACCGCAGCGGTCCGCACTCCCATCCGCGCCTCGTTCCGCAGGCCGCGCAGGAACCGCCCCAGTTGGCGGCGCGGCAACGTCGATCCCGTCGTGCCTTCGTCCGACACTCTCCACCTCACTCGCTCAGAAGGAATCTTACGCGCTATTTGAAAGGTTCATCAGGTACGCGCCGGTCGAAACTCACCGCTTAGGCGTATTCTTTCCAATAAATCACCTACGCAGTATTGCAGATCCACCGCCGAACGTGTTTCCTCTTCATCGGCGGGTCGTTCCCGCTCTCCCCCAATCATCTGGAGCGGCGGATGCACACTCTTATCACCCTCGATGCCGACTACTGGCTTGGGGAGTTTCGGCGGCGCCGATGGCAACTTCACCCGGCTGAGGCGGCCACGGAGCCACGCGCGGTATTCGCCGCCGTGCTTACCTGGCCTTCCGTCCACGATGTGGTGATCGTATGGGATGAGACGACGGCAATCGCCTACCGAACGCCACGAGGGCCGGGGCTGTCCGAGTTCGCTCCGACCCACGTGGTCGCCGAATACAGCGGTCCCGCGACCTGGGTTTTGCGGTGGATTCTCACTCTTTCACCTCCGGGAAATGAGATTCCGCCGCTGCGTCCGGTCCCGCCGGACTTCGCGCTGCCCAAGCGCCGCCGCCAGTCCGGCTCGTACCCCCGGGCGACCGCCCGTTAGCCCGTCCCCACCGGATCAAAAGAGAACAACGACCATGAACCAGCCGTTTTTACCGTGCCCGCACGGCTTCATCCCGCAGAGCCTGGAAAACATCTGCACCGACATCGACGACTTGACATTCCTGATGCAGAAGATCAAGCGGGCCGTGGAAGAAGTGGAATGCACTGAAGAACTCGTGGATGAGCTTCGCATGACGAACGACATGATCCTCGACCACCTCGACTGGATCGCCAAGCACACCCCGCCCAAGAAATAGCGAACGGAAAACCCGATGGCCGCCAAGTCCCGCCCACCCGAGGTCGAGCAGGTCTCCCCGTTCTGCGACAGGACGACCGACAGCGGTGGAAAGGACTGGTACCTGTGCCGGTACCGGCCATGCGGGTTCGGTGTGGCCGCCGAGACGATCGACCCCGTGGCGGCGGTGAAAGTCCATTACCGAATCACCCACATCGCCATCAACCACCATATTTGACAGGAACCACGCGAATGCGGATCGAGCCCACTCTGCCGGTGCGAGTTTTGGGAACCGCGCTGCGCGAACTACGCCAGCGGACGGGGATCACCCAGGAGGAAGCGGCGGCGAGGCTGCTGTTCAACAACCGGAAGATCAGCCGCCTGGAAACCTTCCAGGTCCCCAGCCACCACGAGTTGCTGGCGATGCTCGACCTCTACGGCGTCCCGGTCAACGACTGGGAGCCATACGTGATCATGCGCGAGGAGGCGAAGGCCAGGGGTTGGTGGCGCGAGTTCGGCCTGGACGACCGCGGTTATGTTCCCTTGGAAGCCCAGGCAGTGTCCGTCCGCTCATTCCAACTCGCCGCGATTCCCACGCTCCTGCAGACCCCTGACCATGTCCGCGCCACCACCCAGTCCACCAAGGCCGTCCTACTCCACCGGCGGCGCAAACAGCGCCTCACCGAGAACCCGCCCCTGCGCCTGCACGCGATCATCCACGCCAGCAGCCTGGACCACACGGCCCCCCACATGGCCGAACAACGCCGCCACATAGCCGAACTGGCCGAACTGGACAATGTCACCGTCCAGATCCTCCCCCCATCACCCCAGCCCACTGTCCGGCTCGTCTGCTCGTTCTCGCTCCTGGATTTCCCCACCCACGCCGAAATCGCCTGCGTAGACCACCCCGCAGGCACCCTCCAACTCAGAAAGAAAACCGAGACCCGCGCCTACACCAACGCCTTCGACAACCTCACCACCACAGCCCTATCCCCCGAAGAGTCACTAACCCTCCTCCGCCGCACAACCGAGTAGGCGAAGGAAACCGAGGTCCGACAATCGGCTGTGTGATTCTCAAGGGCGCGGCATAGTGCGGGTATGGACGCCGAAGGCTTCATCGTCACCCCAGAACAGCAGGTCTGGCTGGACTCGTTGACCGACGAGCAACGCCGCCGAGGCGTCGAGATGCTGAGAACCGCGTGGTCGGTGTGTCGGATGGTCGCCGAGCACAGCGACCGCCTCGCGGACCTGACAGTCGAGACCTCAGGCGGCGAGGCGGGGGTGGGCTGGGCCATGTCACTGGCCCTGCGCGCCGAGGCCTTCCGCGCCCTGGCTCGCGGTGACACTTCGGCCTACGAAGACCTCACCACCCGCGCCAACCACAACCAACCTCCCGAGTCCCCGAACACCCAGGTCAGGCCCCCGGCCCCCTGAGCCGAGGGAAACCCCCGAGATCCTGTTTTCGTCATTCCGAGCACAGAGCGTGGCCGCGCTGCTACGGTTCCCCAAGTGGATCTTGGCGGGGAGGTCGCGGGATGACACCAGAGGACGCGAACCCATTCGGCCCGATGGGTGGCTCGCTGTTCGACAACATGCAGGGCTTCGCCGACGCGGCAGCGGCGGGCGCGGTCAAGATCACCGAAGAAGGCGGCGAAGCCCTCCTGGCTGTGATCAAGAGCTTCCTGGACGGGATGCAAGACCAGGCTCACAACCTCACCCTCATCTCTCGGCCGCCGCCGTTGGGGCGGTTGAAGGGCGGGGAGGTGATGGCGCCGTTCATGGTCGAGGTGGCCACCGATGAGAACGGTTTCGTGACGCGGTTTCGTGAGTTGCGGGAGTCGCTGTTGAAGGCAGAAGAGGCCATCCGGCAGTCGATGGCGAACTACGAGGCCACCGAGGAAGCCAACCGGGCGGCGATGAACAGGCTGCGGGACGAGGCACAGTGAGGAAGTCGATGCGAGTCCGGGGTTCAGCGCTGGCGGTGCTGCTCGGTGCGGTCGTGGGGATGGTGGGATGTTCGACAGTGACACCCGGCCAGCCTGGACCGGTGCCCGGGTCCGATGCGGGTCCGACCATCCCTGGCACCGGCCTGCCGCGTTCGACCGGCACGTCCAAGGTGCCGACGAGCACCGGCAAGCCGACCGGAGATGGCCCGTTGGCCGATGTGGTGCCGTGCTCGCTGCTGACCGAGGCGGATCGCGCCCAACTGGGCTTCAAAACCGAGCCCAAGGACGTCGACTATGTCGACCGACGGTCATGCAAGTTCAATGAAGACCGGTTCACGGCCGGTGTGAACATTTACTACAGGCTGGGCTTGGACAGCGTGGAAGCCGGTAACACCGACGTGCGGCCAGTGCCGACAGTGGGACGACACAAGGCGCTGCACTCGATGTTCGGCATCACCTGCTTGGTGACGATGGAAGTCACCGCCACATCCACCGTGGAGGGGGCCGGGTCGGCTAGAACGGATGCTGAGTCGTGCGAGGTCGCGATGAAGATTGCTCAAGCCGTCGAGCCGAAGTTGCCGTGAGGGGGAGCGGTGGGGCCTAAGCCAGTAGTCAACGAGGTCGGCTCGGTGCGGTCGCAGGGGGATTTGCGCGCCGAGGTTGAGCAGCAAGTCGATCGGGAATTGCGGAACCGCTACGGCGACGGGCTCTTCGGTGAGCTCATGGCGCAGTTGCACCGCGAGAGCATGGTCAACGACCAGGTGCGCGACCGGATGGCCGCCGAGGCGGGCATCCTGTCTCAAGGGGGTCACATGCGAGCCGCGCCCTCGATTCCCGGCATGAATTACCTCGCTATCCCGCACAGCGATCTCAAAAACAATGTCATGGAGGATGCCGACCCGGGTGAGGTCGGCCGAGTCGGCGACGCCTGGGTGGGCCTCGGCGAGTGGATGATCGGTTTTCAGCGGCAGTTCAGCGGCGCTATCGCCGCCAGCGAGTCCACCTGGGAAGGGACGTCGGGCACTGCCGCTCGGCAGTTCATGGCCGATGTTGGCAACTACGTCGGCCAGGCCGGGACCAGCGCGCAACTGGCGGGCAGGCAGGCGCAGTTGCACGCGGACGCGCTGTCCACGGCCCGCGCGATGCCCGATCCGGTCGATTTCGACGTCGACGCCGCCAACGCCGAGCTGGGGACGATCACCGATCCGGTCGAGCGAGCCACGAAGTACGAAGAGCACATGGCGACCTACGAGCGCAGCCAGCGGGCCCATGAGGAAGCCGCGCAGGTCGCGTCGGGATACGACCAGAGCATGGCGGGCGCGAGCACCATGCCCGCCTTCGCCACGCCGCCGGTGATGGGCGCGGGCAGCACGCCGCCGGTGGAGCCGCCGGGACCGCCGTCGCCGCCGCCGAAGTCCCGTGAGCCGGGCGGGGCGTTCGTGCCCAGCCAGGTCGCCGGACCGTCGTCGGTGGGGACCGGCGGCCCGGACTCGGTGACCAGCGTGCCCCCGGCGGCGGTGTCCGCCCAGGGATTCGAGCAGGGGCAGGCGAACCAGGCGGGACGCCCGATCACGTCCTCGGGCAGACCGGGCGAGTTCTCCCCGCCACTCGGCGGACTCCCGATCGCCGGTCTTGGCGGCGGTGACCAGCAGGCGGACCGGAGAGGCGCGGGGCGCGGAGCCGGACCTGGCGGCCCGCGCCAGGGTTCGGCGGGCGGATTCGGCGCGGGCGCCCGGCCAAGCGGGGGATTCGGCCCACGCGGGGGCAGCGGGTTCGGGCCGGGGACCGGTGGACCCGGCCCCGGGACGGGCGGCCCTGGGCCCACGGCCGGTGGACCGCGAGCCGGGGCGGGAGCCTTGGCCGCCGAGCACGCGGCCGGTCGCGGCGGCGGTCCCGCGGGCGGCGGCTCGGCGGGCGGCGGGCGTGGCGGCGCAGGCGGCATGGGCGGGGGCGGCGGCGCCGGTCAAGGCGGCGAGGACACCGAGCACCAACGCCCGTCGTACCTGGTCGAAGCCGACCCGGACGACCTGTTCGGCACCGACGAGATCACCGCGCCCCCGGTCATCGGGCAATGATCGCCTCGTTCGACCTGTCCTTCGCCGCGGTTGACGTCCTGTCCCAGGGACTCGGGATCAACTGCCGCCAGTTCCCCTTTCAGATCCACAGCTTCGGCGACCACGTGGCGGACCGCCTGCGCCTCGTCGGCGCGGTCCGCGACGATCTCCACCGCCGGGGACTCGCGCGGGCGGGGGATCTTGCCCCCGAGGTCGAACAGGCGCTGCGGGTGCTGGCCGAGCCCGAGGTGGCGATCGCGGTGGTGGGCAGTTCCGCGGCTACCGGCCCGCTCCACGCGCGAGCGTCGACGGCGGGCCGACACGCGGTGCTGGTGACCCGGGTAGAGCAGGCCCTGCGGTTCGAGGTGCTCCGTCCGGAGGCGATGGTCCGCGCTGCCGCGCACCTGCTGCCGCCCGCGAAGGCCGGGCCAGGCCAGTCCGTGAGCATCACCCGGCCGCGGGCGGCCACAGCCCCGGACAGCGTCGGCGCCGCGCACAGCGTGGTGCGCCCGCCACGAACCGGGGCCCACGCGCAGGAACAGGCAGCCACGCGAATCCTCCGCAGGCCCAGGCTCGGCGACGGCTACTTCGTCGTCAACCGGGGACGGCGCCGCACGCAGGGCCTCACTTGGGTCGACACCGACGCCGGGCGGTACCTCGGCCTGAGCCGAACCGACCAGCGGGGCGACACCAACGTCACCTACTTCCCCGCCGACAGCGAACGAGTGGCGCGCAAACTGGGCGAACTGGTGGACGAACTGGCCCAGGCCCGCTGACCCCGGTCCTGACCGACTACTCGTCTAGCGGGTGCGCAAGACGATGGTCCCGACAGCTTTGTCATGCAGTCCTCGGCCGTCCCGATCGGTGATGGCCGCCGGGACGACCAGAGCCACGAGCACCGATCGGGGGATCGCACGGATGGGGCCCACCAGTGGCGCTCCGTCCATCCGGACCACCCGCAGCCCCAGCAGCGCCTTGCCCGGTGTGAAGCCCGCCAGTGCGACACCCGCCACAGTGATGACGAACCAGGTCAGCAACGCCCAGTAGTTGAAGGTGCGCATGACGGCCGGGTCGGTGAAGTCGGGGCGGAAGAACACCGAGGTCGCCAGGGAGGCCAGCACCAGGTCGATGGCCAGCGCGCCGAGCCGGATGCCGGTGGACGCGACCGATCCCGACCCGCGCTCGGGCAGGCCGAGGCGTTCTCCGCGCCAGCGCTGTGGGCCGTCGGCGGGCTCAAGGGCCGCGCCGGGCCCGGACAACCAGGTTCCGGTCCATCTGCTCACCCCTCCAGCGTAGGGCGGCGTCACCGTGGCGAGTGGACCTGGCATGCTTCGAGGTGCACTAACAGGTCTCGTTAACACCCGTGAAACATGGGGGTGATTGGCGGGCAACACCACACTCTTAGCGTCATCACGCAGAGCGGGCACGGCCATGCCGCCGTGATCGCCGGCAGGAACGGCTGCCCGCTCGCGCGGTGGGCCGGTCGCGGCCGGCAGAGTAGACGAAGGAGTCAACAAGCGTGTTCAACTCTTCCGACGAGGTCCTGCGCTTCATCGCCGATGAGGACGTGAAGTTCGTGGACGTCCGGTTCTGCGACCTCCCGGGCGTCATGCAGCACTTCACCCTCCCCGCAAGCGCGTTCGACGAGGACGCCTTCACCGAGGGCCTCGCCTTCGACGGGTCGTCGGTTCGCGGTTTCCAGTCGATCCACGAGTCGGACATGCTGCTGCTGCCCGACCCGTACACCGCACGGATCGACCCGTTCCGCATCGAGAAGACGTTGATCGTCAACTTCTTCGTGCACGACCCGTTCACCCGCGAGGCCTACACCCGTGACCCGCGCAACATCGCGCGCAAGGCCGAGCTCTACATCGCCGAGTCCGGCATCGCCGACGCCGCGTACTTCGGTCCCGAGGCCGAGTTCTACATCTTCGACTCGATCCGCTTCGACTACACCGAGAACGGCTCGTTCCACGAGATCGACTCGGTCGAGGGCTGGTGGAACACCGGGGCGCACGAGGACGGCAACAACAAGGGCTACAAGACCCGCTTCAAGGGCGGCTACTTCCCGGTCCCGCCGGTCGACCACTTCGCCGACCTGCGCGACCAGATGGTGCTGAATATGCAGGGCGCGGGCTTCACCGTCGAGCGCGCGCACCACGAGGTCGGCACCGCGGGCCAGACCGAGATCAACTACCGGTTCAACACGCTGCTGCACGCCGCGGACGACCTGCAGCTGTTCAAGTACATCATCAAGAACACCGCGTGGCAGGCGGACAAGTCCGCGACGTTCATGCCCAAGCCGCTCTTCGGTGACAACGGCTCCGGTATGCACGTGCACTCGTCGCTGTGGAAGGACGGCACGCCGCTGTTCCACGACGAGTCCGGCTACGCGGGCCTGTCCGACACCGCGCGCCACTACATCGGCGGCCTGCTGGCGCACGCGCCCAGCCTGCTGGCGTTCACCAACCCCACGGTGAACTCCTACCACCGCCTGGTGCCCGGCTACGAGGCCCCGGTCAGCCTGGTCTACTCCCAGCGCAACCGCTCCGCCTGCGTGCGCATCCCGATCACCGGCAACAACGCCAAGGCCAAGCGCGTCGAGTTCCGCTGCCCCGACTCCTCGGGCAACCCGTACCTCGCCTTCGCCGCGATCGTGATGGCGGGCCTGGACGGCGTCAAGAACAAGATCGAGCCCCCGGCCCCGATCGACAAGGACCTCTACGAGCTTCCCCCGGAGGAGGCCAAGCAGGTCGCCCAGGTCCCCGCCACCCTCGGCGAGGTCCTCGACGCCCTGGAGGCCGACCACGACTACCTCCTCGAAGGCGGCGTGTTCACCCCGGACGTCATCGAGACCTGGGTCGCCTTCAAGCGCGAGCACGAGATCGACCCGCTGCGCCTGCGCCCGCACCCGTACGAGTTCGGCCTGTACTACGACGTGTGATCGCACACCGGGTTTGACCTGGTAGAACACCTGGTTCCACCACGAACGGCCGGTTCCGCCACCCGCGCGGAACCGGCCGTTCGTGGTGATCGACATACATGGTGAAGCCGCTCGGCACCCGATGATTCCACAAGGACCTACATCGGAGTCCCTATCTCGTTGACTGACAAACGCAGGGCGCGATCATCGACAACCTGCCAGACAACTCGTACCCTGCCGCGCACGTCGAACACCCCTGCGGGTAAGCCAGGAAGTTCAGGACTGCTCCTCGTAGGCACGTCGCACTCTGCTGACCAAGAATCCAGCAGGTGACTCGGCGCCCTCTGCCAACCACTCCAACTTATGTGGTTCCAGCTCAACGACCGCCTCGCGCAGGAGACCTTCTATTGCCGCAGCGTCGTCGCGTCCGAGCCTGCCAAGCACATCCACCAGGTTGCGGAACCTCGCGCAGCCCAAGACCGCGAACGCAGTATCAAATGGCAGCAACTCACTGATCAGGCTGGACACGTACTCCTCGCGACCGTCGCGATCGATCATTAGCACCCCCATCAAGCCCCCGTACAACGTCGAAGTCATCCCATCACAGAACATCAGCCGATGGCCATTGAGGGCGTCTCCAGCGACGAGCACTTCAACACCCACTTGTCGCCCATACCCTGAGCATCCGGCCACGCCAGGAGTTTCGGGAAGTGGGCTGCAACCGGCCCCTACTTGTCGCCATGCCATCCCCAAAATGGCTGTGATCGGCACTGCGTCCCGACCCCAGACCCGTTTTGGTCACTCAGACCGACTGCGACCGTGATCACAGCGAACGGCCGGTTCCGCCACCAGCGCAGAACCGGCCGTTCGTCATGTGTTGGCCTGCCCGGTCAGGATGCCCGCTGGGCTGTCGCGTCCCACACTGCCGCGAGCGGCCCCGGTAGCCGCAGCTTCCAGCCGTGCGGCGCCGCCTGCCAACCGGGTGCTGGGCGCACGCCGGGTAGGCGGTCGAACAGCACGTCCAGTGCCGTGCGGGCCACGGCGGTGACCAGCGGGTGCGCCGGGCAGTGGTGTGGACCGGTGCCGAATCCGAGGTGCAAACGGACGTCGCGGTGCAGGTCGAAACGCTCGGGCTCGGTGAACGCCGTCTCGTCGCGGTTCGCTGAGGCGATGGCGGCGGCGATCATGCTGTCCGCTGGGATGGCTTGGCCGCCCAGAGTCACCGGGCAGGTCGTGCGCCTGCCCAGGACGCCGACGGGTGCGCTCCACCGCAGTGCCTCGTACACCGCCACGCCGAGCAGTGACCTGTCGGCGCGGACGGCGGTGAGCTGGTCCGGCGCCGCCCACAGCGCCGCCAGGGTCCAGCCCGCCAGCCAGCCGGGTTCGAGGGTGCTCAGCGCGAGGTGCTTGAGCACCGGCAGCACGTCCGCCTCCGGTCGGGGGTCGCCGGGGCGGCGGTTCGCGTGCAGGAGGTGGGAGATGCCCGACCCGTCCGGCTGCCCGCGTAGCCGCTTGACGAGCGCGGTCACGCCCCTGTCCTCGGACAGCGCCTCTGCCGCCGCCGAGTGCACCGTCGGGTCGCGGCCGAAGTCGTTCGCCACGTTCGCCAGCGCCTCCCCCCAGTGGCGCATCGTGTCCGCGCCGCCGACGTCGAGCCCGAACAGCCTGGTCACGGCGGTCACCGCGACCGGTTCGAAGTAGTCCCCGGCCAGGTCGGCCCGGCCGGACGGGAACACCTCGTCGGCGACCTGGTGGGCGACCGGGCGGACGACCGTGTCCACGTGGTCGGTCACCCGGTGGGCGGCGTAGTCGTGCTGGAACGCCTCCCGCACGTCCTGGTGGGACTCGCCCTCACGCAGCAGCATCGGCGGCCCGCCGCACAGGCCGAGCAGCGGCGACCCGGGCTGGTCGGTGGTGAACCGCGCCGTGTCCGTCAGGACCGTGTGCACGTCGTCCCAGCCGGTCACCAGCCACTGGCGCGCCTCCGGCACCCAGCTGACCGGCTCGTCCCGGCGCAGCCGCGCGTAGGCCGGGTACGGGTCGGCCTGCAGCTCCGCGATCGTGACCACGCGTCAGTCCGTGTAGGTCAGCGCGGTCGCGACGTCGGGCAGGGGGAACGGGTGCTTGGTCAGCCGCTCGGTGTGCTTGGCGAGGCTTTCGAGGAACTTCCCGGCGAGGTCGAGGGTGAACCCCTGCCTGCACACGACGCGGAGCACGTGCACGTGCTCCAGGTTGGGCGGCAGGCTGTAGGCGGGCACGTGCCAGCCGTCGCTCTTGAGCGCCTCGGACAGGTGGTAGACGGTGAAGCCGACGTCTTCCGGGTCGTGCAGGCGGAAGGCCACCACCGGCAGGTCCTCGCCGTCGCTGAGCACGTCGTACGGCCCGGCGGCCGCGACGCCCTTCGCGACTTGCCGCGCCACCTCTTGGCACCGCTGCGCGATCAGCTGGAAGCCCGCGAGCCCGTTGCGCAGGAACTGGTAGTACTGCGCGATCACCCCGGAAGCGGGCCGGGAGAAGTTCAGCGTGAACGTGGGGTGGTGGCCGCCGAGCACGTTGCAGTCGAAGACGAGCGACTGCGGCAGGTACTCGGGGTCGCGCCACAGGCACCATCCGGACCCCGGGTAAACGAGGCCGAACTTGTGCCCGGACGCGTTGATCGACACCACCCTGGGCAGCGCGAAGTCCCAGGCGAAGTCGAGGTCGAGGAACGGCGCGACGAACCCGCCGCTCGCCGCGTCGACGTGCAGCGGCACATCGATGCCCCGGTCCGCCGCCACGGCGTCGAGGGCGGCGGCGATCTCCGCGACCGGGTCGTAGCGCCCGTCCTGGGTGCTGCCGAGCACCGCGACGACGCCGATCGTGTTCTCGTCTACCGCCTCGGCGGTAAGCGCGGGGTCGAGAATCGTGCGCCCCTCCGCGAGCGGCACCATCCGCGCCTCCACGTCCCAGAAGTTGCAGAACTTCGGCCAGCAGACGTGGACGTGGGAGCCGAACACCATATTGGGTTTGCCCGTTCCGCCCTGCTCCCGCCAGCGGCGCAGCATGGCCAGACCGGCCAGCATCGCGGCCTCCGAGCTGCCGCTGGTGGAGCAGCCGATGAATCGGCCGTCGTCCTCGTGCCACAGATTCGCGAGCGCGTTGATGCACTCCTGCTCGATGTCGGAACTCGCCGGGTACTCCTCGCGGTTCATGAGGTTGATCGACGCGGTGTCCGCGTAGATCCGTTCGAGCTCCGGCTCGGCGACGGTCGTGCAGAACGTGGCGAGGTTCAGCGCCGCCCGGCCGTCGAGCAGCAGCCGGGAATGCACGATGCCCGCGGCGACACCCGCTGGCATCGGATTCTCCGCGAGTCTGCCTTTGGGGATGACGTCCTCGTCGATCCGCTGCGCGAAGACGGGGGCGATCTGCAAATCTTGCTCATCGGTGATCTCACGCTGCAGGCTCATGGCTACCTCGGGGCTCGTTCGGGGGTTTCGCGGAACAGAAAAGCCACCACTATGTTTAGCGCAGTTGATACGCACTATCGAGTGAATGCCTCTGCTCTTTTCGCACAAGAGCCGCGGACGTCTCGTCGCCCAAAGATTAATAGTCAGCCTGCCGAGACCACGACTTCGCACGGCCGAGTGAATCGCGACTCTTTCGGAGGAAGTAAGTCGGCGAACAGGTGGCGCCACCCCGGGCCGATACTTGACAACGGTTGTCGTTACGGTATGACGGTAGGGAGAAGCGACCACAGGGGGTACATCGTGACGGAAGCAGATCCGACCGCGCAGGCCATGGCCGCCCGGGGGAAAGTGGCCCAGCTGGTGTTCGGGCACATGGCCGCGCAGGTGGTGGCCACCGCCGTGCGGCTCGGGGTGGCGGACCTGATCGGGGACGGTCGCCTGACCGCGGCGGAGGTGGCCCGCGAGCGCGGCACGGACGTCCAGGCGACGCGTCGGCTGCTGCGGACGCTGGCCGCGCTGGACCTGGTGGCCGAGGACCAGCCCGGCACGTTCGCGCTGACACCGGCGGGCTCGCTGCTGCGCGTCGACCGGCCCGATTCGCTCGCCTCCTTCGTCCGGATGTTCGCCGACCCCGCCATGCTGCGCGCCTGGGAGCACCTGGACGACAGCGTGCGCACGGGCCAGCCGTCCTTCACCGAGGTCTTCGGCGTCGACTTCTTCGCCTACCTCAAGGACAACCCGGAGCTGTCAGCCCAGTTCAATGCCGCGATGAGCCAGGGCACCCGGGCCAGCGCCGCCGTGCTGCCCGCGCGCTACGACTTCGGCCGGTTCGGCACGGTCGTGGACGTCGGCGGCGGCGACGGCACCCTGCTCGCCGCGATCCTGCGGGAGCACCCGGCGGTGCGCGGAATCCTCTTCGACACCGCCGAAGGGCTCAGCCGGGCGGAAGAGACCCTGGGGCGCCACGGCGTCGCCGAGCGCTGCCTCGTCAAGACCGGCGACTTCTTCGCCTCGGTTCCCGACGGCGGCGACCTCTACCTGCTCAAGAGCGTCATCCACGACTGGGACGACGACCGCGCGGAAACCATCCTGCGGCACTGCCGCGCCGCGATGCCCGACCACGGCCGCCTCCTGATCGTCGAGCCGGTGTTTCCCGCCGCGGTGGACGGCTCGACCTCCCCGATCATGTACCTGAGCGACCTCAACATGCTCGTGAACCTCGGCGGGCGCGAACGCGACCGGGCGGACTTCGAGGACCTCTGCGCCCGAGCGGGCTTCACCGTGACCGGGATCAGCGCCCTGCCGCCGCCGCACCCGTTCTCGCTGATCGAAGCGGCGCCCGCCGCCTGATCGCGCGGCCCCGCGTCAGTCCCGGCCTGCCTCGATGACCTTCCGGGCGGTGGCCGCCGGATCGGTGACCAGCACCTCGTGGCCGCCGGACATCCCGACGACCCGGAAGACGCCCCAGCCGGTCGGACAGCCGCGGCACGGCTGGGGCCGCAGCCTGCGGCAGACGGCGAGGGCGACATCGCGGAAGCCCACGACCTCTCACCCTGCGCGTTCCCCGCGTTACGGAAGTGTTTCCCGAACCGCTACCCGCGCTGGGATTCCGCGCACCGCGCGCGAAGCCATACGCTCCCGCGCAGCACGTCCGCGCGGGCTCGTTCGGACGGTCTTTCCGCGCTGACGACGAGGAATCCGCCATGTCCGCTGCCCTTGAACCCGCCCGCGTCGACCGCCTCAAGGTCGCCTACTCGGTGCGCAACCTCGACCTCGGCACCCCGCTGAGCCTGGTCCACCACAGCGACCACCAGCCCCGCCACGGCGACCTCGTGCTGGCCGAGGTGACCAAGGTCGGCTACCACGAGGTGATCGAGCTGACCGACGGCCGCAAGGCGAAGCTCTACCTCGGCGACGAGCTGCTGCTCGCCTACGGCGCCCGCTACGCCCCCGACCACTTCGAGGCGGAACTGCCCGACGACCTCGGCGCGTGCGACCTGGTCGCCGCCGGTGGCGTGCTCGGCAAGGTCCGCAGCCGCAACGCCGCGGTCAGCGCGCCGACGACGGTCCGCCCGCTCGGCCTCGTCGGCGACAGCGCGGGCCGGGTGCTCAACGTGTCCGACCTGGCGTTGGGCGCGCCGCTTGCCGCGCTGCGCAAGCCGCCCACGT
Source organism: Actinokineospora iranica (assembly GCF_900101685.1). Lineage (GTDB taxonomy): Bacteria > Actinomycetota > Actinomycetes > Mycobacteriales > Pseudonocardiaceae > Actinokineospora > Actinokineospora iranica. Next base: position 7,775 of record NZ_FMZZ01000021.1, on the reverse strand, counting down.
TCGTCGTGGTCGGCACGTCGATGAACTCGGGCAAGACCACGACCGTCGCGTCCCTGGTGCACGGCCTGGCCCGTGCGGGTCTGCGGGTGGGCGCGGCCAAGCTGACCGGCACCGCGGCTGGCGGCGACCCGTGGCTGTTCCGCGACTCGGGCGCGGTGGTCGCCCTGGACTTCACCGACGCGGGCATGGCCACCACGTTCCGCATCCCGCTGGAGCGGCTGGTGGCGAGTTCGGTGCTGCTGCACGGGCACCTGGCCGCCCGTGGCGTGGACGCGATCGTCCGGGAGATCGCCGACGGCCTCTTGCAGCCGGAGACCTCGCAACTGCTCGACCGCCCGGAACTGCGCCGCCTCACCGACGGCGTCCTCTTCGCGGCGGCGGACTCTTCCGGCGCCCTCTACGGCGTGCAGCGGCTCCGCGCGGCCGGTCAGCCGGTCCTCGCGGTCAGCGGCCTGCTCACCGCGTCGCCGCTGGCCGTGCGCGAGGCGCAGGCGGGCCTGGACGTCCCGGTCTACGGCCCGCTCGACCTGCAATCCCCCGCCCTCGCGGGCGAACTGCTCCGCCGCGCGACCGCTGAGGCGACCGTCGAGGTCGGCGAGGTCCTGGCCTAGCGCTCGCCACAGAAACCGAACGCTGATTCTGTTTGACGTCGCCCCGGACCGCGGGGAGACTGAAACAAAACGAATGTTCCTTTTAGGGGGTTAGGGTGAGCGAGACGCTGAGCGGCATCGGCTGGACGGCGCTGGGGGTGGCCGCGCTGCGGGCCAGGGAGAACGAGCGGCCCGACCGGCTCTTCGAGGACCCGTACGCGCGCCACGTCCTCACCGCCACCGGAGTCGACCCGGGCACGTGGGGCGCGGGCGCGGCGAGTTTCATCGACCTGATGGCCGACCAGGTGGCCGTGCGGACCCGGTTCCTCGACCAGGCCCTGCTCGACGCGGTGGCCGACGGGCGCGGGCAGGTCGTGCTGCTCGCGTCCGGCATGGACACCCGGCCGTTCCGGCTGCACTGGCCCGAGCACACCCGGCTGTACGAACTCGACTTCGCCGAGGTGCTGGCCCACAAGCGGACCGCGCTCACCGGAGCCGTCGCGGGCTGCGCGCATGTCGAGGTGCCGACCGACCTCCGCGAGAACTGGCCGGACGACCTGCGCGCCGCCGGTTTCGACCCGACCGCGCCGACGGTCTGGCTGGCCGAGGGCATCTTGTACGCGCTACCCGCGCCCGCCGCCGACCTGCTCTTGACCCGGGTGAGCGGCCTGTCCGCGCCGGGCAGCGCGCTGGCGGCCGACCACGGCGAGGACTCCGAACCGCTGCGCGCGGCGCGGGCGGCGATCTCGTCGGAACTCGTGGGCCTCTGGCAGGGCGGCCCCGCCGACCCCGGCGCCTGGCTCGCCGACCACGGCTGGGAGCCCGCCGTCCTCGACGTCGCCGAGGTGGCCGAAAGCTACGGCCGCCCCGCGCCGCCCGCCTTCGACCCCGCCCGTGCCGACTCAGGACGCGGCTGGCTGATCACCGCCCACTGGCGCGGGTGAACGAGCGGATAAGACCGCGGACAGCCCACTGTGGAAAACCCGCGCGTCAGCACTGTCGAGCAGCGCGCGTTGGAACAGGAAAGCGGGACCGAGCGCGGTAAGAGCGCGGGCGACATCCTCGGCGGGCACGGCGGGATCGAGCGATCCGGCCTGCCTGCCGCGCTCAACCAGCCGGAGGAACTTGACGCGCACCTGCTCGTAGGCGTCGGCCAGCAGCGCGCGCAGCGCCGGGTTGCGCAGCGCCTCCGCCCACACCTGCACCGCCAGGCACGCGAAGTCCCGCCCGCCCTCCTGCTGCTCCAGCACCTCGAACACGTGCTGGAGCACGTCGCCGGGACGCGGCGGCGCGTCGTCGGCGAGCACAGCGTCGAAGCCGGTGGTGATCTCGGCGAGCACATCGGTCACGATGGCCTCGACCAGCGCTTCCTTGCTCGCGAAGTACCCGTACACCGCGCCCGCCGAGAGCCCCGACTCGGCGAAGATGTCCTGCATGGACGTGGCGTGGAAGCCCGAGCGGGTGAAGCACCGGCGGGCGGCGGAGACGATCTGCCGCCTGCGGGCGTCCCGGTAGGGCTGGGTGACACGGGGCATCGGCCCAGTGTAGAGAACGCCTGTTCTGGTTGCGCTGTCCTTCAGGAGGACAGCCGCGCCAGGTCGAACCCGTGCGCCGCCAGCACCGCCCGCGGGTCGGCCACCAGCTTGCGCTTGTCCAGGTCCATCACGCCGATCACGCAGGTGATCTCAGCGGAGACCGTGCCGTCGAGCTTGCTGATTACCGAGTCCGCGTTGAACGTCTTACCGGTGCCGAACTTGACCTCGCAGGTGACCTCGATCTGGTCCCCGGTCCGCAACTCACGCCGGAAGTCGATGGTCGACGACAGCAGCACCGGCGCCGTCTTGGCCGCCATCAGCCCGTCCCACGAACAGCCCGCCGCGGCGAACCCCTCGACGCGGGCGATCTCGGCGTACTGGTGGTAGACGGCCTGGTTGACGTGCCCGAGGCTGTCGAGTTCGTACGTGCGCACGGAGATGCGCGTACTCCAGGGCTTGGCGGTCACCGGGCCACCTCACAGGCAAGCTCGCTCATGGCCTGAGCCTATGTCCGCACCCGACAGTCCCGCCCGCGCTCGTGACCAGCCCGACAAGTCCCCACCGGTCAGTCGTAGAAGATGTGCTCCACGATCGCCCTGGCCCGGCGAGTGGTGCGCCGGTAAGCGTCCAGGAACTCGCCGGGGTCCTCGCTGAGCGGCTCGCGCAGGGCGCTGACCACCGCCGCCAGCTCCCGGCCGTGCGTGGGCACCTGGTCGGTCTGCTTGCCGCGCACCAGGGTGGCGGCGTTGCGGACCCGGGTCACCAGCAGCCAGGCCTCGCGCAGCGCGCGGGCGTCGTCGGGGTCGATCAGGCCCGCCGCGGCCGCGTTGGCCAGGGCGTCCACAGTGGAGGTCGTGCGCAGCGACGGGCAGGCGTGCGCGTGCCGAAGCTGCACGAGCTGGATCGTCCACTCGATGTCGGCGAGCCCGCCGCGGCCGAGCTTGGTGTGCGTGGTGGGGTCGGCCCCGCGCGGCAGCCGCTCGGTGTCGACCCTGGCCTTGATCCGGCGGATCTCGCGGACCTGGGTGGCGTCGAGACCGCCCTCGGGGTAGCGGATCGGGTCGATCAGCTCGATGAACCGCGCGCCCAGCTCCTCGTCGCCCGCCACCGGGCGCGCCCGCAGCAGCGCCTGGGTCTCCCAGATCTCGCCCCACTGCGCGTAATACGCCCGGTAGGACTCCAGGGTCCGCACGATCGGCCCCTGCCGCCCTTCCGGCCGCAGATCCACGTCGACCTGCAGCGGCGGGTCCTGACTCGGCGACCCGAGCAGCTTGCGCACGGCCTGCGCGACCCGGCTCGCGTACCTCACCGCGTCCGAATCGGACACCCCGGGCGCGGGCTCGCACACGAACAGCACGTCGGCGTCCGATCCGTAGCCCAGTTCCGCCCCGCCGAGCCTGCCCATGCCGATTACCGCGACGGCCGCCTGCCGACCGCCCGCCGCCGCTGCCTCCGCCCGGTCGACCGCGGCGATCGCGGCCTGCAGCACCGCGCTCCACACGCTCGACAGCGCCGAGCACACCGACATGACGTCCATGAACCCCAACAGGTCCGCGCACGCCACCCGCAGCAACTCGTGCCTGCGCAGCGACCGCGCCGCGGTGACCGCGTTGCCCAGGTAGCCGTGCCGGTTCACCGCGTTGCGCAGCGACGTCGCGACCTCGGCCGGGTCGCGGACCGCCAACTCCTTGGGCTCGGCCAGTAACCGCAGCACCTCCGGGGCGCGCACCACCAGGTCCGGGACCAGCTTCGACGTGCCCAGCAGCGTGGCCAGCCGCTCGGCCACCGCGCCCTCGTCGCGCAGCACCCGCAGGTACCAGGGCGTGCCCGACAACGCCTCGGAAACCTTGCGGTAGGCCAGCAGCCCGCCGTCCGGGTCCGGTGTCTTGCCGAGCAGGTCGAGCAGGACCGGCAGTATCGCCATCTGGATCGCCGCGCGCCGCGACACCCCCTCGGTGAGCGCCTTGATGTGCTGCAGCGCCCCCTGCGGCGAGGTGTAGCCGAGCGCGGCGAGCCGGGCCCGCGCCTCCTGCGCGGTCAGTCGCAGCGCGTCGGTCGGCACCCGGGACACCGCTTCGAGCAGCGGCCGGTAGAACAGCTTCTCGTGCAGCCTTCGGATTCGGTTGCCGTGCCGCTTGAAGTCGGCCTGCAACACCTGCGCCGCCGACCGGCCGCGCTCGGGCCCGATGCCGGTGGCGCGGGCGAGCCAGCGCAGGTCGGCGGTCTCGCTGTCGGCGGGGAACAGGTGCGTGCGGCGCAGCCGCTGCAACTGCAAGCGGTGTTCGAGGGTGCGCAGGAACCGGTACGACTCGCCCAACTCGGCCGCGTCGGTCCGCCCGACGTACCCGCCCGCGCCGAGCGCGGCCAGCGCGTCCACAGTGGACCCCAGGCGCAGCGCCTCGTCGGTGCGGCCGTGCACGAGTTGCAGCAGCTGCACGGCGAACTCGACGTCGCGCAACCCGCCCCGGCCCAGCTTGAGCTCGCGGTCGAGCAGCTCGGACGGCACGTGCTCCTCGACGCGCCTGCGCATCGCCTGCACCTCGGGGACGAAGTTCTCCCGGTCGGCGGCGTTCCACACCATGGGCCGCACCGTGTCCAGGTATGTCGCGCCGAGCCCGGCGTCGCCCGCGACGAACCGCGCCTTGAGCAGCGCCTGGAACTCCCAGGTCTTGGCCCAGCGCTTGTAGTAGGCGCTGTGCCCGTCGAGGGTGCGGACCAGCGCGCCGTTGCGGCCCTCGGGACGCAGCCCGGCGTCGACCTCGAAACACGCCTCGCTGGCGACCCGCATCATCGCGGTGGCCACCCGGGTGGCCAGCGAGCTGTCGCCCTCACCAGCGAAGACGACGTCGACGTCGCTGACGTAGTTGAGCTCGTGGCCGCCGCACTTGCCCATCGCGATGACCGCCAACCGGGCCCGCTCCTGGACCGGGGCGGCGCCGTTCTCCTCCCAGGCGACCGCGAGCGCGGCCCGCAGCGCGGCCTCGGCCAGGTCGCTGAGCCTGCCCGCGATCACGTCGTACACGGCGGCCGGAAGCCCCGGCTCGACCACATGCCCGAGATCGTCGGCGGCGATCTCCAGCAGCAGCCCGCGGTAGGCGAACTTGAGCGCCCGCACCGCTTCCGCGCCCCGCAGCGTCGCCACCGGCCCCTGCCCATCGGTCTGGGCGTCGGCGCCTACGGCCGCGTACAGGGCCGCGTTGTACCCGTCGACGGGAGTGCCGTCGCCCGCGAGCCTGCGCCACTCGCCACGGCGCGCGGCGAGGAAGTCCGACAGGGCGCTCGACCCGCCCAGCACGGCGACGAGCCTGCCGCGCAGCCGCCGGTCGGCCACCAACGCGTCCCGCAACTCCGGCCAGGCGTCGAGGTCGGACTCGCGGATGCGGTCCAGCCCGCGCAACGCCAGATCGGGGTCGGGGCTGCGGGAAAGGGCGGTGAGGATCACCTCGTACTCGGCCTGTGGGCCGACATCGCCCCAGAGGCCTGCCGCCCGGAGCGCCTGCTCGGCCCGGCTCTCGGTCAGGCCGAACCGGGCAGCGGAGGAAATCGAACGCGCGGGGTCAGCCACGTCAGATCATCGGCAGCTGTGGGCGGGCAGGGTCCACGGGGGCGAGTTCCCCGCGCGCCAGGCGCACAAACCGGTCGACGAACGGCCGCCAGGTCTCTTCGACGTCGGCGTGCACCTCGTCCAGCCGCTCAGGGGTCAGCTCGCCGGGCCGCGCGTGGGCGGCGGTCGCCGGGTCCGCTTGTGCCCAGTCCAGCACGATGTCGGTGGTGGTCTCGATGTGGAACTGGAGGCCGTAGCCGACCCGCCCGATCCGGAACGCCTGGTTCGGGTAGCGGGTGGACGAGGCGAGCAGATCGGCGTTGACCGGGAGCCGGTGCACGGTGTCAGTGTGGAACTGCACGACGTCGGGCATCAGCGGCAGGTCGGCGAACAGCGGGTCGGCCCATCCCACGTCCCGCTTGGCGACCAGGCCGCCGCCGGCCTCCGGCCCGGCCACCACTTCCCCGCCCATGGCGACCGCGAGAAGGTGCGCGCCAAGGCCCACCGCGAGCAGCGGCACGTTCCCGGTGACGCACGCGCTCAGGAACCGCCGCACGTCGACCAGCCACGGGTGTTCCAGCACGTCGTTCGCGCCCATCCGCCCGCCCAGACACACCACGGCGGCGTAGTCGGCAGGCGCGGCGGGCAGCGGCTCCCGGTCAGCGTGCACCAGGTCGAGGTCGGCGCCCGCGTCGGCCAACCAGTCCGCGAGGCGAGCGGGCGGGTCCATGTCGGAAAGCTGCACCAGGAGGATGCGTACGGGCGTCACGCTTGGAGAGTATGCCGTTCACCGAACAAGGACTCCACAGCGTCGAACACCGGCCGGAACCCGATCCGCTGATAGATCGAGTTCGACACGGGGTTGTCGAGGTCGGCGAACAGCAACACATCCCGCGCACCGCGGTCGAGCGTCACCTGCGCCACCGCTGCCGTCACCGCGCTGGCGTACCCGCGGCCCCGGTGCTCCTTCGGGGTGTAGACGGGCCCGATCCGCGACATGCCGCACAGCGGCGCGCTGCCGCTCGCGAGGGACACGGGCGTGTCCTGCTCATCGAGCCAAATCCCGATCCGTCGGTCGGCCGCGACTTGCCGCCGCATCTGCTCTTCCCCGGGCGGTCCGGTGAACCCGGGCAGCACCTCGGCGCTGAACTCATCCCACCACCGCCCTAGGAGAGGGGTATCCGTTTCTGTGGCCAGCCGGAACCGCCCCGGTGTGTCGGGAGCCATCAACTCGCCGAGCCGATAAAGCCGATCCGGGCGCCTGCTGGTGATCACCAGGCCTGCCCGCTCCCGCCACAGATCGATGAACGGGTCGGCCACGTCCCTCGGTCCCCGCACGAACATCGGCCGGAGGTTGTGGTCGAGCAGGTAATCGATGAGCGTGTTGTGCGTTTCGACCGGCAGCGCCGACACCGACAGTGGCCACGGCTCGATCTGGAAGGTGGCGCCGACCAGCCGCTCATCCTGGTGGATCGCGAGCAGAAGCGAATCGTCCTCGGGCCCGACGACCATGAGCCCGTACAACGCCGTCAACGCCACGGTGTGTCGAACCGGATCGGCCTCGAACAGCGGACCCACGACTTCCCAGTAGTCGGGGGCCGTGGCGTAGCGGGTCACCTTCATCCAGTCATGGTGACGAACCACCCGGGCCCCTCGCGACCGGTTTTCCGCCGCACAGCCTTCCGCCCGCAGCCTTGCCCGCGTAAACACGCCCGCAAGGTCCTGGAAACGCAAAGCAGCCCTCGTTCCGCCAGGATCGGAATCCTGGGGAACGAGGGCTGCTCGCAATGATTGTCCGGCGGCGTCCTACTCTCCCACACCCTCACGAGTGCAGTACCATCGGCGCTGGCAGGCTTAGCTTCCGGGTTCGGGATGGGACCGGGCGTTTCCCTACCGCTATGACCGCCGTAACACTATGAAACAAACACAACCCTCAACCCCGACCCAACCCGAAAAACAGGGATGGTGGGGATGGTTGGTGTCTCAGACACCACACAGTGGATGCGTAGCATTTTTGTAACAAGCCCTCGGCCTATTAGTACCAGTCAACTCCACCCGTTACCAGGCTTCCATCTCTGGCCTATCAACCCAGTCGTCTACTGGGGG
>NZ_FMZZ01000024.1 GCF_900101685.1 Actinokineospora iranica | reverse complement strand
GAAAGGGACACCGTTGCCGACCCCGGCCCCCCGCCTCCTGCTCGCCCTACCGGCGACGATCGCCCTCGCTGTCACCCTGGCCGCGTGCTCCAGCGACACCCCCGGCACACCCCTGCCCGAGGACACCACCACCCAGGCCACCAGCAGCACAGCCCGGACCAGCCCCCGGACCACCAGCAAGCCAGCGAAACCGGACAGTCCCCTGGCCGCCATCGATTCCTGCACCCTCATGCCCGACGCGCTCAAGACTCAGCTCAAGCTCGTCGACGAACGAACAGACAACACCGGTGGCGCACGGGCTTGCCTATGGAATGACACTGAGTCCGACTACACGGTGGCGATCGGTATCCGGGACACCCAGGGGATCGGTGAGTTCGACACGTCGCTCGGGGCGGCCACCGACACCACCATCGGCGGCCGACCCGCAAAACTCCAGCGAGCACGCGGCGACGCCTGCGTCATCGCCATCTCGGTCACCGACAGGGCACGCGTTGACGTGACCACCATCGCCAATAGCCACGAACAGGGCTGCCAGATCGGCACCCAGGTCGCTGAGACCGTGGCCGCCCAGCTTCCCTGACCCGAGTCAGGCCGAGGCAGGCCGTCCGACGATGCCCAGGGCAAGTTCACGACCTGACCGCCCATCGCTTGAAAGGGACACCGTTGCCGACCCCGGCCCCCCGCCTCCTGCTCGCCCTACCGGTGGCCATCGCCCTCACCGCCACGTTGGCCGCCTGCTCAAGCGACACCCCCGGCACACCCCTGCCCGAGGACACCACCACACAGGCCACCAGCACATCGCGGACCAGCCCCCGGACCACCAGCAAGCCCGCGAAGCCTGCCAGTCCCCTGGCAGACACCGATCCCTGCACCTTGATCCCTGACACGCTCAAGACCCAACTCAAACTCGTCAAAGAACGAGACAGCGACACCAGCAGCGCGCGGGGTTGCGTCTGGGATGACACCGAATCCGATTACACCGTGGGCATCACCATCCGGAACACCCAGGGCATCGGTGAGTTCGACACCTCACTCGGTGCCGCCACCGACATCACCATCGGCGGCCGACCCGCCAAACTTCAGCGAGCACGTGGCGGCGCTTGCGTCATCGCTGTCTCGGTGACCGACACCGCCCGCGTCGATGTGACCGGTGTAGCCAACAGCGGCCACGAGCAGGGCTGCCAGATCGGCACTCAGGTCGCTGAGGCCGTGGCCGCCCAACTTCCCTGACCTGGGTCAGGTCGAGGCAGGCCGTCCGAGCACTCGGCGCAGTTCGGTGAGGGCGGTTTCGCGGTCCAAAGCTTGGCCCGCGGTGAAAGCGGTGGCGCGTGCCTCGGGGCCCAGGGCGGTGTCCAAGCGGGCGATCAGTTCCACCAGTTCCGGGTTGCCCAGGTCGGGTGCGCCGCGCAGGGCCGCGCCGACGCCGAGCATGTGGGCCGCGGCCAGCGGCTCGCCGCGGGCGAACAGGGCTAGGGCGGCCTGTTCGCCGACCGCGCCGATGACCGGCATGTCGGGGATGTCCTCGACGCCGGTCATGGCGGCGGCGAGGTGGGTGAGGGCGGTGTCCGGGTCGTTCTCGGCTAGGGCCAGTTGGGCGCGGACGCTGGCGTACAGCGAGTCCCAGTGCGGTGACTGGCGTGGGACCGCGGCCAGCAGTGTCTGCCCTTCGGCGAGGAACTCGCGGGCTTCGGCCAGGTTGCCGCGCAGGCGCAGGAGGCTGGCCAGCCAGCCGAAGATGAGCGCCAGGTTTTCCCGGGAACCGCTTTCCCTGGCCGCTCGCAGGGCCGCCCGCAGGTCGCGTTCGGCGCCGTCGAGGTCGCCTGCGCGGCCGCGTTGGACGGCGAGGCGGCCGAGCATTCCGGGCAGTTCCTCGGTCGCGCCGAGTTCGCTGACCAGGCGGACGGATTCCTCGTACGCGGCGACCGCGCCCGTGTGGTCGCCGCGCAGTGAGCGCCGTTCGGAGACTTGGCCGATGGCCATCGCCTGTCCCCAGCGGTCGCCGAGGTCGCGGAAGACCGTCAGGGCGCGTTCGGCCTCGGCTTCGGCTTCGGCGGGTTCGCCCAGGTTTTCCAGGAGGAACGCGCTGCCGAGCAGGACCAGGCCGCGCGCCCACGGGTCCGGGTGGGCCGCGCCGCGGCGCAGGCCTTCGCGGGCGCCATCGACGTCGCCCGCGAACGCGGCCAGCATGGGTTCGAGCATGGCCATCATCGGGACGTGGGTCATGGCGTCGGTCGCGGCCAGGTCGGCGCGCAGGTCGCGGATGGTGTCGCGGTCGGGGATGCCTGCCGCCTGGCCGAACGCCGCCATGGCGCGCAGCGCGGCCCGCGCGTACCCGGGGGCGGGGCCGGGGACCGCGTTGACCTGGGTGATCAGGTTCAGCGCCTCCCGGTGGTGCCCGCTGAGCATCCAGAACCAGCCCGCGCTCAGCGCCAGCCGGTGCGCGAGGTCCGCGTCGCCCATGGCGACCGCGTAGTGCAGCGCGGCCAGCATGTTCTCGTGGTCCGCGGCGATCCTGGCGAGCCAGACGACCTGCTCCGGGCCGCGCAGGTGTTTCTCGGCCCGTTCCAGCAGCCCGAGGTAGTACCGGCTGCAGCATTCGCGGACCCGTTCGGTCTCACCCACCTCGGCCAGCCGCTCGGCGGCGTACGCGCGGACGGTTTCCAGCATCCGGTACCGCACCTGCCCGTCGCGGCCCTCGGCCGCCTGCGCGATCGACTTCTCGACCAGGGACGCGAGCACGTAGACCACGTCCTCGGCGGGCAGGTCACCGTCGGCGGCGACGGCGGTGACCGCGTCGGCGGTGGCCCCGCCGGGGAACACCGACAGGCGCGCGGCCAGCACCCGCTCGGGTTTCTCCAGCAGGTCCCAGCTCCACTCGACCACGGCCCGCAGCGTGCGGTGGCGCGGCAGGGACGTGCGGCTGCCGCCGGTGAGCAGCCGGAACCGGTCGTCGATGCGCTCGGCGATCTGGTTGACCGTCATCGAGCGCAGCCGGGCGGCGGCCAGTTCAAGCGCCAGCGGGAGCCCGTCGAGCCTGCGGCAGATCTCGGCGACGGTCGCGGCGTTGTCCGCGTCGACCCGGAACCCTGGGCTCGCGGATTCGGCCCGGTCGGCGAACAGCCGCCCGGCCTCCGCCGCCGTCACCCGCTCCACGGTGGCGTTCTCGGCTGGCAGTTCCAGCGGCCCGACCGGGAAGACGACTTCGCCGGTGATCGCCAGCGGCTCCCGGCTGGTGGCCAGCACCCGCAGCCCCGGGCAGCGCGCCAGCAGGGCGTCGGCGAGCCGCGCGGCGGCGCCGATCAGGTGCTCGCAGTTGTCCAGGACCAGCACGCACCGCTGCGGGTACAGCACTTCGGCTAACCGGTCGAGCACGTCGACCGGCCGTGGCGCGCCCGCGCCGGGCGGCTCCAGCAGCGGGGTCTCCCGGACGCCGAGCGCGCCCAGGACCGCGGCGGCCATGTCCTCGGCGCCTGCCACGCCCGCCAGTTCGACCAGCCACGCGGTCTCGTCCCGCGCGGCGATCACCTCCCGCGACAGCCGGGTCTTCCCCGCGCCGCCCGGCCCCACCAGCGTCACCAGCCGGGTCGTCGCCAGCAGCCGCGACACCTCGGCCAGCTCCGCCTGCCTACCCACGAAACTGGTAAGCGCCACCGGCAGCCGCCGCCCCGGCGCCCGCGCCACCTCGCCGCGCAACACGGCCACGTGCAGGTCACGCAGCTCAGCGGACGGCTCGACCCCCAACTCGTCGGCCAGTGTCCGCCGCGCCCGCTCGTACTCGGCGAGCGCGTCCGCCTGCCTACCCGCGAGCGACAGCGCGTGGATGAGCAACGCGGTCGGGCGCTCCCGCAGCGGGTGCTCGGCTGCCAGGGCGCGCAACTCGGTGATCGCGTCCGCGTGGCGTCCAGCGCGTATCTCGGCGTCCAGGCGGTCTTCCCGGGCCGCTGTCCGCAACTCTGTTAGCCGGGCTATCGCTGGGGCGGCAAATGGTGCTTCCTCCAGGCCGGTCAGCGCGTCTCCCCGCCAGAGCTCTGTCGCCTGTCTCAGAAGGTCCGCGGCCTTGGTCGCGTGACCGTCGCGCAGTGCCGCTCGGCCTTGGGTCGCCAAGTGCTCGAAGCGGATCGCGTCCACGTCGTCGTCGCTGATCAGGAGCCGGTAGCCGGTCGGGTGCGACTCCAGGACTTCGCCCGCTTCCGGGCGCAGGGCTCGGCGCAGCCTGGAGACGAGGGATTGGAGGGCGTTGGTGGTTGGCGGCTCGGTTTTCCAGAGATCGGCTATCAGGACGGTCGCGGGGACGGCTTGGCCTGGGGTCAGCGCCAGTCGGGCCAGCAGCATCCGCAGCCGGAGACCGCCTGGCTCGATCCAGTGCCCGCCCGCGCCCTGGAGGCGTAGGGGGCCGAGCATCGCAACCTGCACGGGGTCAGCCTCTCAGAGTTCGGCTGGTGCGTGCTCTGGGTTTCTGCTGGCTCTTGTGGGTCTGCTCGATGGGGTGGAGCGCTCTTAGGCGGCACCTGGCAGCGTTAGGTGCGGTTGGCAGGGGGGCGGTCTGAGCTGGGCAGGGCTGGGGTTACTGGAGCATCAGCACTGCTTGCAGGTGTCCCACCAGTGCGCCGATGGTGGCGCCCACGGCGATCAGTTTCCATTCGTCCTGGCGGAAGGCGGGGCGGAGGAGGCCCTCGTATTCCTCGCGGGTGAGGCGGTTCATCTTTTCCGCGATGGTGTTGCCGATGTCCAGGGCTCGGGTGGCGTAGGGCTCGGCTTGCAGGGCGGTGGCGTCGAGGCGCGACATGGCCTTGTCCGCCGCCGCGTGTTTGAGGTCTTGGAAGCGGCGGGTGCCCACGGCCACGGCTACCAGGGGTTTGGCGATGCTTGCCTGCTCATCGACAGTGCGTTCGACGGTTTGGCGGATCAGGGACAGCAGGCGGTCCGATTTGGGGTTGCGCAGGATGCCTTCGACGATGTTGGGGACCGTCATCACCTCGCGGGCGATGAGGGCGCCGTACTGCTTGGCGACTTCGGCGCGCCTGCGCTGGAACACGCCCTGGAAGGGGAACAGGCCGAGGATTCGGACGGGTTCGCGGGGGAAGAAGACCAGTTTGATGGCCAGCCAGTCGGTGAACCAGCCGATGGCGGCGCCGAAGATCGGCAGGATCAGTGGCTCGCGGGTCAGTGCCCACACCCCGGTCTGGACCAGGCCGAGGACGAAGCCGAAGTAGATGCCGCAGCGGGCGATGAACGCCATCTCCGGGCGCGAGATGTCCCTTACCAGGCGGACCAGGAGTTCCTTGTCGCGTTCCAGGGCGGTGATCGCGACCTGTTGGACGTCGAGGACCTCGCCGATGTTGGCGCGGATCTCGGCGACGACCCGGCGGACCAGGACGGGGCTGCCTGCCTGGACCTGTTTGACGATCATGTCCTGGGCCAGCACCGGCAGCATCTCCCACAGTTGCGGGTGGTGCTTGGCCATCACCTCGCGGGTGGTCTCGTCGATGGTGAGCAGCAGCGGGCCCTGGATCTGCCGGGTGATCTCGTCCGGGTCGAGGCGGGCGACGATCTCCCTCGGGTCGACCAGCCTGCTGGTGATCAGCTCGGCGGAGACCCGGATCATCCTGGCCGAGTTGCGGGGGACGACGCCCTGCCAGCCGAGGAACGGTTCGAGGACGCCGATGAACCGGACCGGGCGGAACATCATCTCGATGGCCACCCGCTTGGTGATGTACCCGATGATCGCGGCGATGAACGGCATCGACACGTACACGAGCCAGTGGGCGGCGAAGTGGTCGAGGATCGAGCCGTCCAAGCATCCTCCTCGACTGAAATCCGCTAAGAGGCTAACTCAGTGCAGCACTACCAGCACCTGTAGCTCACCCACCAGGAAACCGATGATCGCGCCCACCGCGATCAGCTTCCACTCGTCCTGGCGGAACGCGGGCCGCAGCAGGCCCTCGTACTGGAGCGGGGTGAGCTGCTGGATCTGCCGGATGATGGTGTTGCGGATGTCGAGCGCGCCGGTCGCGTAGCCCTCGATGTGCCGGATGGTGTCGGGGATGCGCTCGATCGCGGCGCGCGCGGCCTCCTGCTTCATCTCCTGGTACCGCCGGGAGCCGACGGCGGCCACCACGAACGGCTTCGCCAGGCTGGCCTGGGTGTCGATGGCCCGCTGCACCTCGCGGTGGATCTTGGCGTAGAGGCGGTCCGACTTGGGGCCGGTGAGCACGGCCTCCATCACGTTGGCCACGGTCATGATCTCGGTGGCGATCAGGTCGCCGTAGTCGCGGGCGACCTCCATGCGGCGCTTCTGGAACATGCCCTGCCAGGTCACCAGGCCCAGGAACCGCTTGGGCGCGCGCGGCAGGAAGATCATTTTGAGGGCCAGCCAGTCGGTGAGCCAGCCGGTGATGCCGCCGAAGATCGGCATGATCCACGGGTTCTTCGTCAGCGCCCATGCGACGACCTGGATCAGGCCGATGGCCAGGCCGAACCAGATTCCCGAGTGCGCGATGAACCGCATCTCCGGCTGCGCGGTGTCGCGGATGAGCCGGTTGAGCATGGCCTTGTCGCGCACCAGGCTGCGCACGGCCATGTCCTTGACGTCGAGGACGTCGTCGATGTTCTCGGCCAGGTCCCGCATCAGCTTTTCCACGATGCGCGGCCCCTCGGCCTGCACCCGGGCGAGGATGAGCCGCTGCGCCTGCTGGGGCATCAGCTCCCACAGGTTCGGCTGGTAGCGGGCGAGCAGGTCGCGGGTGATCTCGTCAACCGCCTGCTCGATCGGCTCCCGCAACTCCGCGATGACCTGCTTCGGGTCGAGCCGGGCGAAGATCTCCTTCGGCTTGATCAGGTTGGTGGTCATCAGCTCCATGGCGACGTTCGCCATGCGGTGCGCGTTGCGCGGAATGACCCCCTGCCACCCGACGACCCCGACGCCGACGAACTCCAGCGGCTGGAACATCATCTCGATCGCGGCGCGCTTGGTCACGTATCCGATGGCGGCGGCGATCAACGGCATCGACAGGTAGACGTGCCAGTGCGTCCCGAAGTCGGCCAAGAGGCCCTGCCAGTCCACCCGCTCACCCCTCTCACCGTCCCCGACCAGCACATGAGCATCCCACAGCCCGCCCGGGTCTCCTGGGCGAGACAGTACGGGCTGGCCCCACGACAGTGTCTCGCCCGGACAGGTAACCAACCGGCGAAATGGTCACTGATCGTGTGTCGAACCGGGGGGCGTCCGCTGTTTGTGGTGTTTTTCGTGTTCGATCGGGCACCTGTGGACAACCCTATGCGGGCATTGCGAACACAAACGCCTGCTGCTTACATGGGTATTGCCGCCAGCGAATAGGCAGGTGTCATTCGGCAGGTGTCATCCGGCTCGACGAAAGGGAAACGCTCGATGCTGAAGAGAATGCTCAAGGTCGCCTCGGTGACGATTCTCGCGGTCATCGCCGTACTGGCTCCGACCGCGGTCGCCGTGGCGGAACCGGTGGCGCCGCCCGCCGTTTCGGCGGTATCCGACACCACGGTGGACTTGGGCGGGGTGAATCTCAAGTCGTACTGCCAGTATCACGGATTCGACGATGTCACCCTCCTTCCCCCGAAGGACGTGTACAGCTGGCGCTGTCATCTTGACGGCGAGGTCTACGGCATCGACATGTACGACGCCTGCTGGTGGCAGTACCGCAGGCCTTCGCGGCCCGACTTCTACGAGTTCAAGGACCCCTATTCCTGGTACTGCTGGATCTAGTTCGCTTGCGGTAGGCGCACCACCACGAGAGCACAGGTCAGGGCAAGTCGGCCGATCCGCCCGTTGGGCGGATCGGCCGGCGTCGTTTCGGGACCGGCCGCCCGATCGTGGGTACCCCACTAGTGGTGGCACCTGAACTGGCTACCGCGCCGAACCTGATCACTATTCGTGATCACCACGGCCGCCCGATCAAGCGTCCACAAGGGACGGCGCGTTTTCGGTTCCCTTTAGAGCAGCCCCAAAACGGGCATTGCGACTACCGAAAACGATCTCCTATATTCGGAGGGCTGCCGGCGGAAAAGCTTCCGGTGCAAGCATCACGCGTCTCCAAGAAGGGGAATAGCTCGATGTCGTACAGGATCGTGAAAATGTTCTCGGTGGCGGTGGCCGCCCTCGTGTGCGCTCTCGCTCCCGCCGTCGCCGCGGCCCAGGAAGCCCCGGCGCCGCCCAGCGCCGTCGAGACCTCGATGCTGCAGGAGGACGTCTACCTGGGCGTGATCGACCTCCAGGCCTACTGCCAGCACTTCTATGGCGGCGACATCTTCCTCAAGGACGCGCGCAGCGCGTACGGCTGGGAGTGCCACTACAACGTCAACGAGCGCATCCCCATCAACATGTACGCCGCCTGCCAGCTCCAGTACCGGGAACCATGGGCGCGGGCAGGCTTCTCCGACCGGCGCAACGCCTACAGCTGGTTCTGCTACCTCTCCCCCCGATAGCCGCATTCCGCGGCCGAGCCGCACGATGACCCGTCGAAGCCCGATATCCACCGGCGTCCAACGCCGTGGGTCTCGGGCTTCCGGTCAGAACTGGTAGTACAGGAACGGGCTGAACGTCCCCGTCGCCACCATGATCGCCGCCCACAACATGCCCGGCACCATCACCGTGACCCGCAGGATTCGCGCCGTCCGGCTGCGGGACGACTCCAGCAGGGGGCCGGTCACCGGGCTCGCGGGCAGGAAGACGATCAGCGCGGCCAGCGCCAGGGTCACCAGCACCTGGTTGCCCAGTGCCGCGTCGACTCGGTCGGTCAGGCCGGTGAAGTCCGGCAGCAGCATGTGGCCGATCATCACCAGCGCCTGCCCCATGTCGGCGGCGCGGAAGAACACCCACCCGAACACCACCAGGACCAGGGTCAGGGCCCGCCTGCCGATCCGTCGCCACGGGTTGGCGGGTGTCCGGTCGAGCCCGTAGCCGCGCTCGATGACCAGCAGCGCCCCGTGGTAGAGCCCCCACACCAGGAACGTCCAGTTCGCGCCGTGCCACAGTCCGGTCAGCACGAACACGATGCTCAGGTTCCGGTAGGTGCGCCCCGCGCCTTCGCGGTTGCCGCCGAGCGGGATGTAGACGTAGTCGCGGAACCAGCGGGACAGCGACATGTGCCAGCGCCGCCAGAACTCGGTGATCGTCACCGACGAGTACGGGCGCGCGAAGTTCTCCGGCAACCGGAACCCCACCATCCGGCCCAGCCCGATCGCCATGTCCGAGTAGCCGGAGAAGTCGAAGAACAGTTGGAGCGTGTACGCCACCGCCCCCAGCCACGCCACCGCGAACGTCATCTGGCTTGCCGGGGTGTCGAAGCACTGCTCGACCAGCGGACTCAGCGAGTCCGCGACGATCACCTTCTTGCACAGCCCCAGCGCGAACCTCGGGAACCCCGACGCCACATCGTCCAACCGGTGCGTGCGCTGCTGCGGAAGCTGGTCGGCAAGCTCCCGGTACCGCACGATCGGCCCGGCCACAAGCTGCGGGAACATCGCGATATAGGTGACGAACGCGACCGGGTCACGCAGCGCGGGCCGCTCGCCCCGGTAGATGTCCACCACGTATGAGATGTGGTGGAAGGTGTAGAACGAGATCCCGATCGGCAGCAGCAGGTGCACCACCGGCAAGTCCGCCCCGAACAACCGCGCGAACCCGGCGATCTGCTCAGTGGCGAACCCCGCGTACTTCCACACCAACAGAATCGCGACGTCGAACGCCACGACCGCCACCAGCACCCGCAACCGCCGAGCCCGCCCGGTGTCCCATTCGTCGGGCTCCAGCCACGGCCCCGCCATGAAGTTGACGGCCATCGTGGTCAGCAGCAACAGCGTGCTCGGCCCAGCCCCCGCCGCGTAGAACACCAGACTGGCGACCGCGACGATCCCGTTGCGCCAATGCCTCGGCGAGGACAGGACGCCCAGCAACACCACAGGGGTGAAGAACCACAGGAACAACGGACTGGCGAATGACATCCTCTGCTCCCTCGGCGATCAACCCCCGCTGACCTTAGCGAGTCACATACCCCCGGATGGATCAATCGCACCCACCAACCCCCACCTTCACCACCTTGGGCGTCCCCAGGTCCCCTTCGAGCACCCCCGCCACTGGCACCTGGGCCTGCCCAGCTCGTGGGTTTGTGTTTGTCGGGTGCGTTTGGGGGCCAGTGCGTGCGGGTGTCGCAGGTAAGTGGGTGCGGGGGATCATGGGCGGATGCGCGAGGGGATGCCCGGGGAGCCCGACTCGGTGAACTTGGTGAGCGGGGACGTGGCTGGGCGGTCGGTTCAGGCCGGTCGCATCGAGGGCAACGTGTACCTGGGGACGGGCCCACGGCCGTCCGGGGTGTTGCCGTATCGGTCGGCGGGGGTGCCGGGGCGGACGTGGCCGCCGTCGCCGGGAACTACCTGTGGCACCCCGACGGACACCCCCTGCTGTTCCGCGCGGGCGAAAGCCTGGGCGAGGCCGGACAGGTCACAGCCGCCATCGCCTACTACGACGACCTGCACACCACCGCCACCACCCACCTCGGCCCCGACCACCCCGACACCCTCGCCACCCGCCACAACCTGGCCTATTGGAATGCGCGGGTCGAGGACCACGACAGCGCTCCTTGACACCGGCACGGCCGTCCGCACGGACGAGGCCTCCCGGTCGCCTGCGCGGCGTATACCGGGCCGGCGCGGTAAGCCGTGCCGCGCGCTCGCGCGGTAGACCCGGCCCTCCTGCCAACCGGACCCAACCCGGCCAGGTGCTCGACTGGGTGGAGCAGGAACAGCGAACCCGCCCTCCTGCCAACGAAGCCCGCCTCTGCCAGGTGCTCGATGGGGTGGAGTGGTTTCTTCGGGGGTGAAGGAAGATCGCTAAGCTGGCTGCGCGTGTGAGGCCGAAGGCTTCCCACCCGTCTTTCACACGGCGATCTTCCTTCGTAGGGGCCCCGGAGAAACCACTCCACCCCATCGAGCAGACCCCGAAAGCGGCTCAGACGCGCCCAGCAGCCCGCCGCCGTCGAGCGACCTCGGCCAGCACAACCCCAGCCGCCACTGAAGCGTTCAACGACTCCACCCCAGCCGACATCGGAATCGACACCGTGGCGTCGCAGGCTTCCTTCACCAGCCGCGACAGGCCGCGCCCTTCGGACCCGACCACCACCACCAGCGGCGAAGTGGCCAGTTCCAGCTCATCCAGCTCCATCGACCCGTCGGCGTCCAGGCCGACGATCATCAGTCCCTGCGATGCCAACCCGCGCAGTTCCCGGGTCAGGTTCGTCGCCACCGCGACCGGCAGTTTCGCCGCTGTCCCCGCGCTGGTCCGCCACGCCACCGCCGTGATCCCCGCGCTGCGCCGCTGCGGCAGCAGCACCCCGTTGGCTCCGAACGCGGCCGCCGACCGGATCACCGCCCCAAGGTTGCGCGGATCGGTCACCCCATCAAGCGCCACGATCAGCGGCGGCTCACCCGTGCCGACCGCCGCGTCGAGCAGGTCGTCCGGGTGGGCGTACTCGAACGGAGGAACCTGCAACGCCAAGCCCTGGTGCATCGCGGCGTGCGTCAGCCGGTCCAGCTCCGGCCGGGACACCTCCAGCACGGAGATCCCCCGGTCAGCCGCAAGCTGCACCGCTTCGGCCACCCGGTCGTCCGCGTCGATGCCGATCGCGACGTAAAGCGCGGTCGATGGGACGCCTGCGCGGAGGCATTCCACGACCGGGTTGCGGCCTGCGACCAACTCGTTGACGGGCTTGTCTTTGCTGCCCTGGGTGCGTTTGGCGGCCGCGTTCGCTTTGCGGTAGGCCTTGTGGCCGGGGCGTTCCTCGGCCTTGGGGGTTGGGCCCTTGCCTTCCAACGCTTTGCGCCGCTGTCCACCGGAGCCGACTACGGCGCCCTTCTTGGAGCCCGGCTTGCGCATAGCGCCCTGGCGCCTGGAGTTCCCTGCCACGTCAGCTGTCCTTCAGTGTCCACAACGGACCGCCGGGGGTGTCCTCGACGGTGACGCCCGCGGTCAGCAGGCGGTCTCGAATCGCGTCGGCCAACGCGAAGTTTCGGTCGGCTCTGGCCCGCTGGCGTTCTTCCAGCAGGTCCTCGACTAGCGCGTCCAGCGCCTGCCGCAGGCCGGTGTCGGCGGCGGAGGTGTCCGACCACTGGGGGGAGAGCGGGTCCAGGCCGAGCACGCCGGTCATCCCGCGCACCGACGCCGCCGCCGCGCGGGCTGTTTCCTCGTCGCCCGCGTCGAGGGCGGTGTTGCCGAGGCGGACGGCGTTGTGCACGGCGGCGAGCGCGGCGGGGGTGGCGAGGTCGTCGTCCATCGCGGCGGCGAACTCGGGGCCGGGGTCGCCGGGGGCGACGATGCCGGTCCGCTGCGCGACTTTGCGCAGGAAGTACTCGATGCGCTGGTACGCGCGAACCGACTCGTCCAGGGCGGCCTCGGAGTACTCGATCATCGACCGGTAGTGCGGGCCGACGAGGTAGTACCGGAGCTCTTGCGCGCGGACCCGGTTCAGCATCTCCGGGATCGACACCACGTTGCCCAGCGACTTCGACATCTTCTCGCCGCTCATGGTGACCCACGCGTTGTGCATCCAGTACCGGGCGAACCCGTCACCGGCCGCGCGGGACTGCGCCTGCTCGTTCTCGTGGTGCGGGAACACCAGGTCGACGCCGCCGCCGTGGATGTCGAACTCGGGGCCGAGGTAGGCGCGCGCCATCGCCGAGCACTCCAGGTGCCAGCCGGGCCGCCCGGGACCCCAGGGCGTCGGCCACGACGGCTCACCGGGTTTCGCCGCTTTCCACAGGGTGAAGTCGCGCGGGTCGCGCTTGCCCTCGGCGGACGCCTCGCCCTGCTGCACCTCGTCCAGCTTCATCCGCGACAGTTCGCCGTACGCGGGGTAAGAGGCGACGGAGAAGTAGACGTCGCCGCCGGAGGCGTACGCGTGGCCGGTGTCGATCAGCCGCTGCATGAGGTCGACCATCTGGGTGATGTGCCCGGTCGCCCGCGGTCCGACGGACGGCGGCAAGCAGCCCAGCGTGTCGTAGGCGGAGTCGAACGCGCGCTCGTGCGTCGCCGCCCACTCCCACCACGGCCTGCCCGCGTCCGCGGCCTTGGCGATGATCTTGTCGTCGATGTCGGTGACGTTGCGGACGAGCCGGACATCCGCCCCGCAGTGGGCCAGCCAGCGGCGCACGACGTCGAAGTTGAGCCCGCTGCGCACGTGCCCGATGTGCGGGACGCCCTGCACGGTGGCGCCGCAGACGTAGATCGAGGCGACCCCGGGCGTGAGCGCGCTGAACTCACGCAGACTGCGGCTTGCGCTGTCGAAAATGTGCAGGGACACCTGGATCTCCTGGTGGGAGCATTGCAATTCTTGGGGGAAATGGTACGGGTAACGCGAGGGTCACTCGTGCCAGGTTTGACTTGACAGGCCTGACGGCCCGTTCTTGGCGCTAGCCCGCGATGCCGTGCGCGCGCAACGCGCCGAGCAGCGCGTCGGGGCGGTTCGCGGTCGCCTGCGGCTCCACCCGCTCGAATCGACAGCCCGCTTCGACGGCCGCGCCGTCGGCCTTGGCGCTGTCGCCGACCATCAGCGCGTCGGTCGGCGCGACGTCGATGCGTTCGCAGGCCAGCCGGAAGATCTTCGGGTCCGGCTTCACCAGGCCCTCGGCGTAGGAGAGCACGAACTCGTCCACGAGGCTGTCGAAGCCGTGCCGGGCGAACGTCGGCCGCAGGTCCCAGGCGATGTTGCTGAGCACCGCGACGGGGATGCCCTCGGCTTTGAGCAGGCGCAGCGCGTCTCCGGCGTCCGGGTAGGGCCGCCACGCCTCGGGGGAGAGCATGAGGTCGTAGAGGCGCGCGGCCATGCCCTCGGCCAGCCCGAACTCCGGGTGCGCCAGCGACGCCTCGTAGGCGGCGCGGTGCACCTGCGGGTCGAGGTCGCGGCGGTGCCACGCCTCGTGCAGGTCGGCGGGCAGGTGCGCGGGCACGCCAACCGGCACGGTCAGCAGCGCCAGGATCTCCGCGTAGCGGTCGGCGTCGAGGGGTGCGCCGTCGCGCTGGGCCATGCCGTCGACAAGTCGGGCACTCGGTTCCAGGCGGAACAGGGTGCCCGAGAAGTCCAGCAGGACGCCGCGGATGGCCACGTCCTCAACGGTAAAGGGAGACCCCGGGCCGCCCGCCACCCGGTTGGCTGTGATCAACGCCACCCTTACCGGGTGGGGAGCAGCAGGGCGGTGGCCATGGCGGCGATGCCTTCGCCGCGGCCGGTGAGCCCGAGTCCGTCGGTGGTGGTTCCCGACACCGACACCGGGCCGCCTACGGCCGCCGACAGCGCTGCCTGTGCCTCTTCGCGGCGCTTACCGATCTTCGGTTTGTTGCCGATGATCTGCACGGCAGCGTTGCCGACGCGGTAACCCTCGGCTTCGATCAACCGGCGGACTTCGGCGAGCAAGACCGCGCCGTGCGCGCCTGCCCACTTCGGGTCGCCGGTGCCGAACACCGCGCCCAGGTCGCCGAGGCCGGCGGCCGAGAGCAGCGCGTCGCACAGCGCGTGCGCGGCGACGTCGCCGTCGGAGTGACCGGCGCAGCCGTCGACCCCGTCCCAGCGCAGGCCCGCGATCCAGCAGTCGCGCCCAGCCTCGATCGGGTGCACATCGGTGCCGATGCCGACTCTCACGGGTTCCTCTTCGCGCACAGGACGGCCTCGGCTATCGCGAGGTCGAACGGGGTTGTGATCTTCATCGCACACGGATGGCCCATGACCGTGGCCACCGGCACGCCCAGCTTCTCGACCAGGCCCGCGTCGTCGGTCGCCGAGTCGCCAGCGGCGGCATAAGCCCTGGTGAGGACCTCGACGTCGAATCCCTGCGGGGTCTGCACCACCCGCAGCGCGGCCCGGTCGGGCGTCGCGGTCACCGTGCCCCCGCCGTCGACCTGTTTGACCGTGTCGGCCATCGGCAGCACCGGGATGACCGCGGGCGCGCCCGCCTCGACGGCGGCGACCACGGCCTGGATAACCTCCGGTGGAGTGAACGCGCGCGCCGCGTCGTGCACCAGCACGACCCGGGCGTCGGGCACGACGGTGAGCGCGTGCCGCAGGGCGCGGCGCACGGAGTCGGTGCGGTCGGCCCCGCCGGGCACGACGTCGGCGGCGAGACCGGCCTCGGCCAGCAGCGCCGCGGTGGCGGCGACCTCGGCGGGCGGGGCCGCGACCACGACATGCCGCACGCAGCCCGCGTCGAGCAGGCCACGCACGGCATGGGTGAGCAACGGTGTGCCGTGGACCGGGACCAAGGCCTTGGGCGTGCCGAGGCCGAGGCGGACGCCTTGACCCGCGGCGGGCACGAGCGCGACCGCTGTCACGGGCGGCTCGCCTGCTCAGGGACCCTGTTCAGGTTCGTCCCACGGGGTGTCATGCAAGTCACAATCGGGCCAGGTTCCGGGGGAGGCCCGGTCGGGACGTGCGGTCAGACGGTTGCGGTTGCCAGGACCTCGTCGAGCAGGACCTCGGCCTTGTCCTCATCGGTGCCCTCGGCCAGCGCGAGCTCGCTGACCAGTATCTGCCGGGCCTTGGCCAGCATCCGCTTCTCGCCAGCGGACAGGCCGCGATCCTTCTCCCGCCGCCAGAGGTCTCGCACCACTTCGGCAACCTTGTTCACATCGCCAGAGGCGAGCTTCTCGAGGTTCGCCTTGTACCGACGCGACCAGTTGGTCGGCTCCTCGGTGTGCGGCGCCCGCAGGACATCGAACACGCGGTTGAGACCCTCCTGGCCCACGACATCCCGCACGCCGACGATCTCGGCGTTGTCTGCGGGGACGCGAACCGTGAGGTCACCCTGCGCGACCTTGAGGACGAGGTACTTCTTCTCCTCGCCCTTGATCACGCGGGTCTCGATCGCTTCGATGAGTGCGGCACCGTGGTGCGGGTAGACGACGGTCTCTCCGACCTTGAAAACCATGTGTCCTCTGCCCCTTTCGCTGGCTCCATCTTAACACGGCCCGCCTAGTGGAGGAGACTGACCTGCGAACCGTCTGCGCAGGTCAGCGGCCACATCAGGAGGTGGACGGGGGTTGACAAGCGCGCTTTTCGCGTACTCAGCCCCTATTGCCCGAGGCCTGTGGGCACGCCCGGAGATCGCCTCCGCATCCACAATGGACGTGATTCGTCCGACACCGCCGTGGTGATATGTCCGACCACACGCGGGCCCGATCCATTGCGCGGGCTAGGCTTCGCAGCCGAGAAGGTGAAATGTCCGCAGCAGACGCAGGAGCGCTCGTGAGCCGTGCACAGCAGAACTCGACCGGTCGGCTGCGCCTCGCCCCGGCCGCGTTGGGACTCGGTCTTGCCGCAGTCCTCGGTGCCGTCGGGTGCTCGGCCGGTCAGATCACGCAGACCGACTCGCAGCCTCCGTCGGTGAACGGGTCGCTCGCGCAGGTCGGTCAGATCGCGGTCCGCGATGCCAAGCTCGCTTACCCGCACGGCGGTAGCTACCCGCAGGGCTCCGACGCGCCGGTCATCCTGACTCTGGTCAACGTCGGCAGCGAAGCGGACACCCTGGTCGAGCTGAGCAGCCCCGCGGCGGCCAGCGTCGAGGTCACCGGCGACACCGCGCTGCCCGGCGGCGCCGTCCTGGTCGTGGGCACCCCCGGCGAAGAGGCCAAGCTCGCCGACTCGGCGCACGCCCAGTCCACCTCTCCCGCGCACCCCGAGTCGTCGCACGCCGAGCCCGCTGGTTCCTCGCACGCGGCCACGTCGCCGACGCCCCCGCCTGCCACCTCGTCCGCCGCGGCCACCACGACCGCGACGACGACCGGGACCCAGCTCGGCAAGCTGAAGGTCGTGCTCAAGGGCCTCAACGCCAAGCTTGTGCCCGGCCAGACGATTCCGATCACCCTGGTCTTCGCGAAGGCGGGCCCGGTCACCTTCGACCTGCCCATCGCCGCGCCGAACGGCCCCCGCGAGGAACAGCCCAAGACCGAGCACTGACGCGCCGACTGGGCCGACTGGGATTGTCGGTGCCCGGCCGTACGGTGATCGCGTGGCAACCAAATCACCGAAGCCGGGCTACCGCTGTGCCGAGTGCGGGCACGGCGTGGCCAAGTGGTTCGGCCGCTGTCCCGAGTGCCAGGCGTGGGGCACCCTGGAGGAAGTCGGCGTCCCGCGCGCCGCGCTGACCAGGGTCGCGGCGGGGTTGCCGAGTTCCCCGGCCCGCCCGATCGCCGAGGTCGACATCGAGGCCGCCAAGGCCAGGCGGACCGGCGTGCCCGAGCTTGACCGGGTCCTCGGCGGCGGCCTGGTGCCCGGGGCGGTCGTGCTGCTGGCGGGTGAGCCCGGGGTGGGCAAGTCGACGCTGCTGCTGGAGGTCGCCTACCGCTGGGCGGCGCGCGACGGCGAATACGGGCCGACGCTGTATGTGACGGGTGAGGAGTCGGCCGGGCAGGTCCGGCTGCGGGCCGAGCGCACCGGCAATGTGCACGGGTCGATGTTCCTGGCCGCGGAAAGCGATGTGTCCGCGTTGATCGGGCATGTCGACGCGGTCAAGCCGGGAATGCTGGTTGTCGACTCGGTGCAGACGATGTCTTCGCCCGCGGTCGACGGCGCGCCCGGCGGGGTGACGCAGGTGCGGGCGGTGACGGCGGCGCTGGTGGCGCTGGCCAAGGAGCGGGCCCTGCCGGTGCTGCTCGTCGGGCATGTCACCAAGGACGGGTCCATCGCCGGTCCCCGCGTGCTGGAGCACTTGGTAGATGTCGTCTTGCACTTCGAGGGCGACCGGCATTCGTCCCTGCGGATGCTGCGCGGTGTGAAGAACCGCTTCGGCCCGGCCGACGAGGTGGGCTGCTTCGAGCTGGTCGAGAGCGGGATCGTCGGCGTGCCCGACCCGTCGGGGCTGTTCCTCAACAAGCGTGACGTGGGGGTGCCGGGGACGGCGGTCACCGTCGCGGTGGAGGGGAAACGGCCGCTGCTCGGTGAGGTGCAGGCGCTGGTGTCGAAGTCGCCGCTGGGCACGCCGAGGCGCGCGGTGTCCGGGCTCGACTCGGCCCGGGTGGCGATGGTGCTCGCTGTGCTGGAACGCCGGGGCGGGGTCCGACTGGGGGACGCGGATGTCTTCGCCGCGACGGTCGGGGGAATGAAGATCCCGGAGCCTGCGGCTGACCTGGCTATCGCCTTGGCGGTCGCCACCGCTGCCCGTGACGTGGCGTTGCCACCCGATCTGGTGGTGTTGGGCGAGGTGGGGTTGGCGGGGGAGGTCCGCCGGGTGAGCGGGGTGAAGGCCCGGCTGACCGAGGCGATGCGGTTGGGGTTCACCAAGGCGCTGATCCCGCCGGACTCGGGGGACGTGCCGGACGGGCTCCAGATCCGGGTGGTGCCTGACCTCGGGTCGGCTATGGGGAATCTGCAAGTTTTACGCTGATGGCCGCCAGGTCCGGTCATGGCTCGGCGGCGCGAGCACGGCCTCGGTGTCTGCCTTGCGGCCGCCGCGCAGGAGGTCGTGGCGGATGGCGGGGGTGGAAGCCGAGCAAGGGGGGCCTGCGATGGCTCACCCGGTCAGGTGCGCCAGTTGCCCGCTGAGGTGCCGCGCGATCCGCTGGTTGTCGGCCGGTGCGTAGGTGGTCCACCGGGCGCCGTCCGCGCGGGCGCTGCCCACCGTGAGATACCGGCCGTCCGCGGTGTCGAACCAGAACAGGCAAGGCGCGCTCGACTGGCGTCCGTGCCGGTCGCGAGCGTGCGCCTGGAGTTGGCCGAGCCGGAGTTTGGGCGGTGCCAGCATCGCTTGCACCGCTCGTGCTTGCGCCGACCGCGATGTCCGGTGTGGACGGACTGGCTCGATGGCTCCGGCCTCGGCGGGCGGTGCGGTGAGCTCGATGGTCACCGACTGCCCCGGACCCGGCCGGTGCTGGGGAAGCAGCCCGACGGCGGTGGACACCAGCGCGGTTTCCCGGATGGCGTCGAACCGCACGGTCTGGCCCTGCCGGACCGCGACGACGGCACGGTTCCCGAGCGCGCCGAGCCTGGCGCACAGGGTGTGCCCGCCGCCCAGGTCGCCGAATCCGGTGATCGCGAGCCGGGGCCGGACGAGCAGGGCAAGCGCTTCCTCGACGTCTGGCTCGATCCGCCCCCGGACAGCGAGGTTCCGCCGCTCCAAGTCCGCGAACACCGCGCGGCGGATGTCTGCCCGCTGCGCGAGGGTGCGGCCGTGCCCGGGAATCTCGAACGGGAACGGCGCGAGCCCGAGCCGGTGCTCCGTGAAGAGAATGTCCATCGCCGCGAACGACAGGGTGAACGACCGGAACGTCACTGGCCGATCACCGGAGGCGCGGTGATCTCGTCGGTGCCGAACAGGTCGTCCGGGTCGGCTTCCACGAGGTAGCTCGGTCGCTGGTGCTCGGTGTCCGCACCGCCGCCGCCTTTGCCCGCGCCGCCCATGCCGCCCATGCCGCCCGCAGAGCCACCGGCGCCCCTGCCGGTGCCGGTGCCGGGACGTCCGCCGGACGCGGCGTGTTCCGCCGCGAGCGCGCCGGGTTGGCGGGCGCCGCTCCCGGGACCGCGACCGGCGGCGTCGGCTGCCCTGCCGCCGTCAGGGCCGAAGCCCGCGCCGCCGCCTAGCCCACCGCCCGGTCGTCCCAGGCCCGCCGCGCCGCCACGTCCGCCGCGCCCGGTCGCCTCCGCGCCCGCGCCGCCGCCGAGACCACCCGGGAACCCGCCGAACCCAAGCCCGCCCATGCCCGGTTCCTGCCCGCCTGCCCCGAGTCCGCCGGACCCAGGCCCGCCGGTCCCGAATCCGCCAGACCCAGCCCCGCCAGGTCTGACCTGCCCTCCGGGAACACCGGACCAGGCCCCCCTGGCCCGTGGTCGGCCCGCCGCCCGGCCCGGTCGCGGTGGCCGCAGGCCGCGTCGCGCCGTCGGGTCCGGAGGTGTCGCCGCGACCGGGCTCGCTGCCGGGCATCCCGGCCCGGCCACGGTCAGGACCGCCGTCGTGTCCGGTCTCGGTGGGGCCACTGTCGACGCCTCGTCCGGTGCCGTCGTCCGTGCCGCTCGCCATCGTGGGCACGGGTGCGAACACGGGCATCCCGGTGCCGGAGTCGGCCAGGGAAGCCGAGAACGTGGTCATCACCTCGGCGGCCTGCTCGTGCGCCCGCTGCTTCTCGGCGAACTTCTGGTTGACCTCGTCAACCGCGGCCTGTAGCCGGGCCGGGTCCTGTTCCTCCCTGAGCCGGGCCATCGCGTCGTCCATGGTGAAGTCGACCGGCTCGGGCATCGCCGCCCGAGCCGCCCCGGACGCTTCGGACTGGGCGTGCATCCGGTTCGAGGCGAGGTGGAAGGCCTGGCCGGTGCCTTCCATCCAGTCGCCGAGACCGGTGAGGAACCCGCGCGCGTTGTCACCGGTGGCGCCGGTCCAGTCCTCGGCACTCTGCCCAACCCCTGCGGCGATAGCGGCCTTGCACTCGATCAGGCTGTTGCCGAGGGCGTTCCACTCGGCCCCGGTCTCGTCGACCTGGCCGGGGTCCATGTCGTCTTCGAGCATTTTCTTCATCTCGGGGTGCTCGAACCCCAGGTAGTAGGTGCCTGGCATCGGAGGCGCGTCCCGCGTGTCGATTCCGGCGTCCCGCAGGGCTTGCTGCTGGGTCGCGGTGTACTGCTGGGAGTCGATTCCGGCGGCGAAGAGTTTCGGGGTTGCCTGCGCGAGGGCGGCCAGCGTGGCGAAGGGGCCTTGGCCGCGTGCGTCCTCGATCACCTGCGCGGCTTCGTCGTGAAGCCTGCTTTCGTAGGTGCCTTCGTAGGTTCGCGGTTGGGGGGTGTGCTGGGTCTGCGGGTCGCGCGGTGGCATTGGTCATTCCCCCTTGGGCAGTCTGGGCTCGATCAAATTGACGACGTTGTTGGCGACCCGGCATGCCTTCGCCGTGTCAGCGCGCGTTGTGCCACTGACGTCCACTCGTGCGGATTGGGCGATCTCGATAATGATCATGCATCCCCCGCCGCCGTTGCCTTCGAGTTTGCGGCCGTGTCGGTCACCGACCGGGTAGTCGCTGATGGTCCCGTTGTCGGTCACGATGTCCTTGAGGCCCTGTTCGGGGCGGATGGTGATGCTGAAGACACCTTGGCCTTTCATTGTCCATTGGCACGAGCTTCGCAGGCTGGTGTCGTGGCGTTCTCCGGGGCCTGCGCCGAGTTGTGTGGTTTCGGCTTGGGTGAGGAGTTGGCAGGGGTCGAGGTTGTCGAGTGCGTGTGTGGCGGCGGGTGTGGTGCTGGTGGTGCGTGGTTGTGTGGAGTGGGTGGGGGTTGTGGGGTCGGGTTGGGGGAGGGGTTGGCCGGGGGTTTCGGTGCAGGCGGCGAGTCCGGTGAGCAGGATCGCGGCGATGGCGAGACGGGTGGCCGCACGGGGTTTGGGCATGGTCACAGTGTGGTCGGGTGCTGGGTTCACTGGTCTTTGCGGGTGAGGGTGCTGCGGTTGTGGTCGTCGGTGTTGCGGTAGTGGCGCATGGCCTCGGTGATGCCTGCTTCGACTTCGATGAGCAGGTCGCGGAGGTCTCGCAGGCTGCTGGCGGCCGAGTTGGGGCCTGCCGCGACGTCCTTGTTGAAGGCCCTCATCACCAGAGCGTCCGGGCTCGTCCCCAACTTCGTGTCCTGACTGATCCGCTTTACCTTCTCGTCGAGGCCGTCGATGCCGTCGAGGACGGTGTGGATGGCGGTGATGATGGCCTTGCCCGCGTTCTCGCTGACGCCGAACTCGCCGCGTTGGGCGGCGGTGAGGAAGCCGCGTGAGCCTTGGCGCATCTGGGCGATCTGGTCGCCGAGGCCTGAGCCGATCGCGCCGCCTGCGGTGGTGTCGTCCATGTCCGCACTCCCGGTTTCCGTGTTGACACTCTCCGGAATCTCACGGTAGCGGGGGGTGCTGAGGGCTGTCAGGAGAACGGGCGGGTTGCGCCGGGGCGTGTGGTCACGGCTGTTGCGGGGGCGCGCTGTGTCTCCTGGGCGGCGGTGCCTGGGGCTGCGCCGGACGGCGGATCGTGGCTGATAGTTGGCGTCTTGCCGCAGGTCAGGGGGTTTTCGGTCGTGTTCAGGGGATTGGCGCGGGATTTTTGCCTTCGATTCAATCCGTGGGGGCTTTCCAGTCCGGCGCTCGCCTTTTTCTTTGCGGGCGGTGGAAAAGGTGAGATCGCGACTGCTCGTGGTGGTGCTCCTGACCGAACAGTCCTGGTAGGCGACACGCGGGCAGCGGGATCGCGAGACTTCTCGGTCACTCCCAGGATAGAGTAATGGTCAGTCAGTATTTGTCTTTCAAATCGGACGCGGCGACTCTTTCATTGTGGATGCAGGACCGGCGTCGGTGAGAAGTGGGGTGAAGGGTGTCTCAAGAGGGTGCGACGGGATCGACGGTGGCGCGCCGCCAGTTGGGCCGCTACCTGCGGGATCTGCGTGGTAGGGCGCGGTTCTCGGTGCGGTCGGCGGCCATGGAGTTCGAGTGGTCTGAGACCAAGATGTGGCGAATTGAGTCCGGGTTGACGTCCATGCGGGGCAACGACGTCAAGATGATGTGCCAGCTCTACGACGCTCCGGAAGAGACCACCAATGCCCTGATGGCGTTGGCCAGGGAGACCAAGGCGAACGGCTGGTGGATGAGCTACAGCGACGTCATCCCCGACTACCTTGACGTCTACATCGGTCTCGAAGAAGCGGCTGTCGAACTAGACGGCTACTGGACGGAGCGGGTGCCAGGGCTGTTCCAGACTGAGCGCTACGCCCGTGTCCTGCTTGAGGGATGGCCAGGTGTCACCCCGGAGCAGGTCGAGCGCAGGGTGCAGCTTCGTATGGCCAGGCAATCGCTGGTGATGCGGACCATTCGTCCACTCTGGGTAAGGATGGTGCTCGATGAGGCCGTCCTGCATCGCTCGTACGGTGGCACCGACGTGATGGTCGAACAGCTTCGGCATCTCGTGGTGATTAGTCAACGGAACAATGTGACCCTGCGGGTGGTGCCGTTCTCGGCTGGTTTTCACTATGGCTCCGTGTCCCGTCAGTTCGTCAAGTTGGAGTTCCCGACCACGGAAAGCGGCTCCCCCTCCGAGCCGACCACGGTCTACGTGGAGGGCTTCACCGGGGCGCTCTTCCTGGAGAAGCCGCAGGAGATCAAGCAGTACAGTGAGGCGTTCGCGGGCATCTGGGAAGCCTCGATGAGCGAGGTGGAGTCCGTGAACTACATCGCCAAGCTGGCAAGGGAGATGCAGTGATGAGCAGCGACAGGCTGGCCGACGCCCGGTGGTTCAAGAGCAGCCGGAGCGACAGCATCGGTGAGTGTGTTGAGGTGGCGTTCCTGGGTGACGGCGAGATCGCGACTCGGGACAGCAAGGTGGGTGGCACCGAGTCGGTGCTGCTCTTCGGCACGCGCCAGTGGGATTCCTTCGTGCGCGGCTTGAACGCCTGACAACACCAGACTTCACCACAAAGCAGCCCGCCCGCACCTGGTGCGCGCGGGCTGCTTGACGAACGCCCCCGTGATCACCATCGTTGGATGACGCCCTTCCCACAAAGGAGACGCCGCGATGAGCCACGACAGACTGTCTGACGCCCGGTGGTTCAAGAGCACCCGGAGCGACGACATCGGTAACTGTGTTGAGGTGGCTTTCCTGGGTGACGACGAGATCGCGACCCGGGATAGCAAGGTGGGTGGCACGGAGTCGGTGCTGCTCTTCGGCACCCGCCAGTGGGACGCCTTCGTACGCAACCTGACCGCCTAACTCCACCACAGCCCGCCCGGGGGCTACGCGGGAATCCGGTAGGTCGGGAGAGGCTCGGTGAGCCACGCCGGATCAAAGGACAGGCCGGTCTGCCGCTCCATCGCCACAAGGCTCGCGGACCGCAAGTGCTCCAGCGGGAACTCGTCGTCCCCCACCCACCCGGGCATGTCATTGGCTCCAGCAGGCAACCCGACGAACGTCGGATCGAAGCGCCCGGTGATCTGTCCGTCCGTGGCCTGCACAAGCTGATGCCCGTTCACACTCCAGTACACCGAGAAGAACAACCCGGTGGGCCTCGACAGCACGCGAGCGACCTCGGTGCCGTTGCCGACCCAGCCGTTCGGCTCAATGGCCACCAGATACTCACCGTGCGCCTTGAACTGCACAAGACCGTAGTCGCCCAAGTGCTCGGCTCGCTCGGCATCGGCCTGCCCGAACGTCAGCAGGCCGATCCCCTGATCCACCCCGTAGGCCGCCCGCACCTCGTCCTCGGTGCGCCCCCGGCTGACGGCCACCGTCCACGACAGGTCATAGGCCGTGTCCACCCACGCGGAGCGGTTCCGCTGTCTACCTATGTGATCTTTTGCCACGTGACCGAAGCCGGCCTGTCGCCGTCGAGTAGGAATTCCTGGACGGCTTTGACGAGGTCGTCGTATGGTATCCGGCAATTGGCGGGAAACGGCGTCCCGTTTCCCATGTAATAGTATTCGATGGAATCGCCGTCGTCGTCGGCCCCGTTGTGGCTGGCCCACAGTCCTTTCCAGCCGCGCCCGGAATAGGACAACACCCCGTGGTCTCCGTCCACCCCCACGCCGAACTCCGGCGTGGCCCGAGGCGACTCGCCTTCGACGTACATCTGAACCAACAGCGGGCAATCAAACGCGACCGAGTCAGCATGGACGCGGCCCAGCAGCGCAGCCGCTTCGGCGTCCGTGCTGATGGTGACCCCCTCGTCGGGCCCGTCCTCACGATAGAACGCTTTTATGGTGGTCATTTCAGTGTCTGTCCTCCCCGGTACACCTTGTGATATCCGCCTGCGCCGTGCACGGTTATAGTGTAGCCCTCGGGCAAAATGACCGGGACAAGGGAGTCGCAGTTCAGGTAGCCTTTATTGCAAGGGACGTGGTTGAATGTTGTTGACTCGCATATGGACCGCGAGTTTCATTTCCACATCGTAGGCACGCAGCGGTACCCTTTGGTCGGGAGTCGAGTCGAAATAGGCCACGGCTTGCTCGTACTTCTCGTCTTTGCCGCTGACCTCGGTGTGGGTGTTGCCGTCCGGGTCGATCCACCTGCCGTGGGTCTTGGGGCGAGGCGTGCCACGCGGTCTACGTTCCTCCGGGATCACATCGGGGGGCAGCTCGCGTCTGAGTTGGTCGATGCGTTCAGCGGATACGGCGGGTGGTGGTGCCGGGGTGCTTGTCCGCGTCGGCTGTGGGGGCCTGGTTGCTGGTGTGGTGACCCCTTGATGGGCTATGGCGGCGCTGATCGACTCTTGGGCCACGGTCAGGGCCTGGTACAGCTCGCCCATGCCCTGGTGGGCGTGGGCGAGTGGGGTGGCTATGGTCTCGTGGGTCGCGGTGCCGTGGAGCAGGGCGTCCACGGCCTGGCGTACTTCATCGAGCGGGGGCAGCACCGCGGCCATGACGGCTGCCTTGAGGGCGGTCAGCCTGGCCAGCTCGCCTGCCAGTCGGGCGGTCAGTTCCTCGATGGAGGCCACGAGGGTGAGGCTACGGCGGGGGTGTGACACCCTCTGGAGCGCGAAAACCCCCTGTGTGCTTAGTTGAAATCGTCTTCTTTCCACTCGACGGACGTGGGTCGTTTGGTGAAGTACTCATGTAGGGCTTCGCGCACGCTGTCGACGGGAAGAAGTGCCCAGTTCGATATTTCCTGAGTTGCTCGATGCGCTCAGGAGGCACGGTTGGTTCAGGTAGGTCTCCACGGCCAACGGCGTCTACGCGGACCAGGCGGGGGCGATCAGTAGTTGGTCCACTCTTCCCTGGCGAAGCCGAGGATCACCGGGTTCATCAGGGTCGACGCGGGCAGGTCAGCGGGCCTGCGGCGGTCCGGGGGGAACGTGGCCGCCACCGCCAGGCTCGCCTGATCGAGTGAACGCAGCGGCATCCCGGGCGGCAGCGTCAGCGCCGGGACGCCGCCGCGCGCGCCGAGGTGGAACCCCCACTCGCCGAACGCGGGGACCGAGACCTGGTAAGCCACGCTGTGCACGCCCGCCGCGCGGAGAGTCGTCTCGACGCACCAGAACGCCTTCGGCGCGAAGAACGGCGAACCCGCCTGCACGACCATCCGGCCGTGGTCGGCCATCGCCCGGTCGACCAGGCCGTAGAACTCCACCGAGTACAGCTTCGCGGTCGCCGTGGAATCCGCGTCAGGCATGTCGACCAGCACCACGTCGTACCGGTCGGTGTTGGACCGCAGCCAGCCGAAGGCGTCCTCGGTGCGGACCGCCACCCGGGGGTCGTCGAACGCGTGCCGGTTCAGCTCGGACAGCCGGGGATCAGTGCGGGCCAGGGCGACCACGGCCGGGTCCAACTCGACCAGGGTCACGCTCTTGACGTCCGGGTAGCGCAGCACCTCGCGCAGGGCCAAGCCGTCGCCGCCGCCGAGCACCAGGACGTTGTCCCGCTTCGGCCCCGACATCGCCGGGTGGACCATGGCCTCGTGGTAGCGGTACTCGTCCACCGAACTGAACTGCAAGTCGCCGTTGAGGAACAGCCGCACATCCCGGTTCCCGGTAAGCGACACAGCCTCGGTCACCACGATGTCCTGGTAAGGGGTGCGCTCGGCGTGCACTACCGGGTCCGCGTAGAGCGCCTGACGGGCCGTCACCTCGAAGTCCTCAGCCAACAGGTAAGCGCCGGTAAGAACCCCACCCACCGCTACCGCCGCCAGGATCAGCGCCGCCTTCGCCCGGCGCCCCAACTCTGCCCGGAACACGGTCAGCACCAACCCGAGCCCCGCCAGCGCGTTGACGATGCCGACCAGCAGCGCGCCCTCAATCTGCCCGAACACCGGCAGCAGCACGAACGGGAACGCCAACCCGCCCAGCAACGCGCCCACATAGTCCGCGGCGAACAGGTCGGCCACCGCCGACCCCGCGTCCTGGCGGCGGATGCGCTGCAACAGCACCATCAGCAGCGGGATCTCCGCGCCGATCAACGCGCCCAGCACCAGCGCCATCACGATCAGCGCGGGCGTGTACAGGCTCAGCCACGCGAACGCCGCGTACAGCAGCAGCACGCTCAACCCGCCCAGCAGCGCCAGCACCAGCTCAACGACGGCGAACGACACCGCGGCCCGGCGCTGCAACGGCTTCGCCGCGAGCGCGCCGACGCCCATCGCGAACACCATCAGCGACACCACGATCGACGCCTGCCCGACCGTGTCGCCGATCAGGTAGCTGCCCAGCGCCACCAGGGCAAGCTCGTAGACCAGCCCGCAGGCAGCGCACACGAACACCGTGGCGAGCAGCGCGACACGCGCCGCCCGCCTGCGCGGGACCTCGGTGACGGTCAGGAGATCGCCGCCGCGATGATCACGCTGACCACCACGTGCGCTGTCGCCGACACCCACACCCCGGGGTGCCGCTCGGTGGTGGCCAGGACCTCGCCGAGCTTGCCGGGCGTGGCCGCGTCGATCACCACGAACGACAGGCTCATCAGCGCGAGCCCGAGAATGCCGTAGATGCCGGTGTTCACCAGGCCGACGGCGAGGTTGTCGTCGCTGATGACGATCGCCGTGGTCAGAATGACGCCGATGCCGAACAGCCCCGAGCACAGCAGCACCGCGGCGTTGCGGTTGTGCTCCACCCAGATCAGGTCGCGCAGCTTGCCGGGGGTGGCGACGTCGACCAGGACGAAGCCGAGAGCCATCAGGACCAGGCCGACCGCGCCGTAGGCGAGCGTCCCGATGAGTCCGTTGAGCAGGTCGGACACGGTGTCTACCTTTCTTGCCCGCGCTTGCGGCTGATGAGGAAACCGATGGCGACGCCGAACAGGGCGACCCCGCCGAAGATCGTGACGAGGACGAGCGCGGTCTGCCGGTTGCTGGTGAAGTCCGACCCCGGCCGCCCGATCGGGGTCGCGGGCGCGGCGGCGGTCGTCGGCTCCGGCACCGGGGCCACGACACCCTTCTCAGCCAGCAGCAGCGGCAGCGCCAGCGCGCCGTACCCGGTGGTGGCCGCCGGTTCGTTGAGCATCGACGCCGTCGACACGCCCACCCGGTCCAGGTCCGCTGTGGACGGCCGGTTAGACCGCAGATCGCTAGAACTGTCCACGGACAGGTAAGCGCTGTCTTCCAACACGCTGTCAGCGGAGGTGTAGTCGACCGAGCCGCGCAGAATCATGTACCGCTGGCAGGTCTCGGCGTTGACACCCACGCCCCGGCTCGACCCCTCGCTCAGCGGCTTCCCGGTCGTGCTGGTGCCCTTGTGCAACTCCCAGCCGTAGCAGATGCCGTGCGCCGCCTCGGCCGCCGCGAGCCGCTTCGCCAGGTCCGCGCCGTCCACCGCCGAGATCGACTCGACGACAGTGCTGTCGTCCGAGGCGGAGAACCAGCCGTTGCCCGCGCCCAAGAGGACGATGAACACCACGATGACCAGGGTCCAGACAGTGCCCTTCTTTTTCTTCTTCACTTGCCCGCTCCCGGTCCCCGGCCGCGGAACGACTCGCCGTGCCCGGACGTCCAGCCCCAGTGGCCGCCGACCGACGAATGGTGCGAACGGTAGGCGCGATCGATGTCGTCCACCCGGATCACGCTGCCCTTCCCCTGTGGACGGATGAGGACCATGTCGTCGTTGTAGCGCAGGTAGATCCCGGACGCGTCGGCGTACTGCGACACCGGCTTCCACTGCCCCACGATGTTCGCCGACACCGCGCTCGGCGCGTTCGGACTCGTATAGGCGCGTTCCTCGCCGACATCCATCGACGCGGCCCGGGTGTAGGTCCGCTCGACGTAACCCCGCACGGACGTGCCCCGCGCGATCATCGCGATAGCCACGATCCCGGCGATCAGGCCGAAGATCCCGGCCGTCCAGAACCAGAACCGGGGCTTCTTGTGCGCCGGGACGATCTCCGGCTTGGGCTCTTCCGGCTTGGGCTCGTCTGTGGCGCTCATTCGGTGCTCGCCGGGTAGATGCGGATGTCGTAAGTGGACAGCGAGACGCCGGTGGAGACCTCCCAGCCCGCGTCGCCATACGCCTCGAAGGACAACAGCGCGCCGTCGCCGGACTCGTAGTCGTGGTAGCGGACAGTGCCCTCGGCGGTCAGACCGGTGGTCGCCTCACTGCGGTAGGCAGCCCTACCGGACTCGTCCGACCGGTACTGCTTTCCCTGGTAAGACAGGGACTTCGGGCCGGGCTCCAGCGCTGTGGAGTCATCGGAGCCCTCGGACTGCTCGGTCCAGGCGACCAGCACCAGGTTGGGGTCCTCCTCGACCGACAGCCACACCCGCTCGCCGTCCGCCTTCTCCAGCAGGTGCTCCGACCACGTCCACCCACCCTCGTCAAGCCGCAGACTTCCCCGCACGGCGTACGATTCCCCGCGCAGCTCAACAAGATCACCCGCTTTGAGAGCGCGCGGGTCCCCATAGACGGCGTGATGATCGTTGTCGGCGAACGGGTCAACCGGCGCCTTCTTAGGTGAAACCTTGTTCTTGTTCCGCAACACCACAGCGGTCACCAACGCCCCGACCGCGACAGCGACCACCACGATCAAGACGACGACGAGCCCATCCACTCCAGACCCCCTACGACACGGCGACTCAGCGGCTCACACCGTAAGGGATCGCGCAGCGTGTTCGAGGCGGAACCGGGCATTCAGCCCCTCAGCGCCCGCTCTTGACCGTGTCGATCGCGAGGGCCGCCAGCTCCTTGGCGTCGTCACACGCCTTGGGGTCGAGCGGTTCGGAGACCTGGGGCGCGCCGTGCATCCGGTCTTTGCTCGCCGTTGGCGAAGTGTTCGCCTGCGGATTGGATTCCGCGACCGGCGGCGGGACGGGTGACTGGTCCGAGCACGCGGTGAGCGTCAGGGCGGCGAGGCAGAGCAGGGCGGCGCGAGTGGGCATGGGCGGATCATGTCGCGTGCGAGCGGGCCGCGTGACCTGGTTGCGGAAAGTGTTGCGGGCGTTACCGTTCGCGGTAGCCCTCTTACGGACAAGAGCGTGCCGACCGCGGGGCGGTCGGCACGCTCAGCGTGGCTATCCAGTTATGTGGTTGTCCGGTTATGCGGACAGCAGTTGGGCGCAGCGAATCAGGCCCAGGTGCGAGTACGCCTGCGGGTGGTTGCCCAGCGAGCGTTCCGCGATCGGGTCGTACTCCTCGGGCAGCAGGCCGGTGGGGCCCGCCGCGTCGACGATTTGGGCGAACAGGTCTTCCGCCTCGGTGCGCCTGCCGGTGAGCAGGTAAGCCTCGATCATCCAGGCCGCGCAGAGGTGGAAGCCGCCCTCGTCGCCGGGGAGGCCGTCGTCGCGGTGGTAGCGGTAGACCGTGGAGCCGCTGCGGAGTTCCGCCTCGGTCGCGGTGACCGTGCTCTGGAACCGCTCGTCGGTCGGGTCGATCAGGCCGACCATGCCGATCAGCAGGGTCGCCGCGTCCAGGTCGGTGCCGTCGTAGGCCGTGGTGAACGACTTGATCTCGTCGTTCCAGCCGTTGGTCAGCACGTCCTGGGCGATCTCGTCGCGCAGCGGGACCCAGCCGGGCTCGATCTCGCGGCCGTAGGTTTCCGCGAGCTTGATCGCCCGGTCGATCGTCAGCCAGCACATGACCTTGGAGTACACGTGGTGGCGCGGGCGGTGCCGCTCCTCCCAGATGCCGTGGTCGGGCTCGTGCCAGCGCCGGGTGACCGCCTCGGACATGGCGCACACCATCCGCCAGTCGTCGTCGGTCAGGCCGCCCTTGGCCTCCGACAGGGCCGCGACGAGGTCGACCACCGGGCCGAACACGTCGAGTTGGACCTGTTGGTTGGCGAGGTTGCCGACCCGCACCGGGCGGGAGCCCGCGTAACCGGGGAGGGTGTCGATGACCGCCTCCGGGCCGAGAGTGGTGCCCGCGATCGTGTACAGCGGGTGCAGCCGCTCCGGTCCGGGGACAGTCGCCAGCACCCCGTGCACCCAGCGCAGGAACGCCTCGGCCTCGGCCGTCGACCCCAGCGACACCAGCGCCTTCGCCGTCATCGACGCGTCGCGCAGCCAGCAGTACCGGTAGTCCCAGTTGCGGATGCCGCCGATCTCCTCCGGCAGCGACGTGGTGGCCGCGGCCATGATCGCGCCGGTCTCGCTGTGGCACAGCCCGCGCAGCACCAGCGCGGAACGGGCCACCAGGTCCTTCTCCACCGGCGGCAGCACCAGCGTGTCCAGCCACTCCGACCAGTACGACCCGGCCCGCGCCTTGCGGTCGGCCTCGGGCACCTCGGCCGCGTCGAGGTCGTTGGTGCCGCAGCGCAACTCGAACACCACCGGCTCGGTCGCGGTCGGCTGGACCACGGCGCGGGCGGAGTCGAACATGCCGTCGGAGGTGATCTCCCACCGCACGCCCGGGGCGCGCAGCGCGATCGGGTCGGAGGTGCCCAGCACCCGCAGGCCGTCCTCGGTGGCCTCCAGCCGCACCTGCACCTGCCCGAACTCCGGGCGCGGCGCGAACTCCACGACCGCGGCCGAGGTGCCGGACACGATCCGGGTCAGGTCGGTGCGGTGCGCGGCGGCGCCGTGGTCGAGGAAGTCGGTGACCAGCAGGCCCGCCCAGCGGGTCTCCACGGTCATGGTGCCCGGCAGGTACCGCTGGCCCAGCGGCAGGCCACCGCGCTCCGGCGAGATCGAGAAGTGGCCCGCGGTGGGGCCGCCGAGCAGGTCGGCGAACACCGCCGCCGAGTCCGGCTCCGGGTGGCACAGCCAGGTCAGCCGGGCATCCGGGGTGACCAGCGCTACCGAGCGCTCGTTAGCCAGCATTGACAGGCGCTCGATAGGCGGGGCCTGGTCGCCATAGAGCCAGTTGCGGCGCTCTTCGAGCAAGAACGCCAGCATCAACGCGACCGACACCGGGTCGGGGATGTAGTACCCGGCCAGCGTCTCGCCGTCGCCCACCTTGACCCCAAGGTCGGGGCCGGACAGCCGGGCGAACGCCTTCTCGTCGGTCACGTCGTCGCCGACGAAGATCGCCGCGGTGGCGCCGACCTGGTGGCGCAGGACGTCGAGCGCGTGGCCCTTGTCAGTCTGCACGACGGCAAGCTCCACGACGGCCTTGCCCTCGGTGACCTGCACGCCTTCCCACGTGCACGGCCCGGAGCGCACCCGGACCAGCACGGCTTCTGCGACCTCGGCCTCGGCCCGGCGCACGTGCACCGCGATGCTCGCGGGCTTGACCTCAAGGTGCACCCCGGGGGCGCCCTCGATCAGCTTCTCCAGCTCGGCCTCGATGCGGCGGTGCAGCTCGCGGGCCTGCGCGTCGAGAGCGTGCACGAAGCCGACGTCGAACTCCGAACCGTGGCTGCCGACAAGGTGCACCTCCGACGGCAGCCGCGACAGCGTGGCCAGGTCGCGCAGAGCCCGACCCGAGATCACCGCCGTCGTCGTCTCGTGCAAACCCGCCAGCGAGCGCAGAGCGCCCACCGACTCGGTGTGCGGGCGGGCGTTTTCTGGGTCTTCGACGATCGGGGCGAGCGTCCCGTCGTAGTCGCAGGCGACCAGCAACCGCGGTGTTCGCGCGATCTGCACGATTGCACGGCGCAAGTCTGCGGGGAGGGCCTCGGCGGTCAACGCCTTCTCCTTGGGACTCTGGCGTGGGTGGGGCAGGGCTGACTGCTCTAGTGAGCGTGCTCAGGGTCCAGTGCGTCAAGGAATGAGCGAGCCCACCGGTCGACGTCGTGGGTCAGCACTTGTCGCCGCAGCGCGCGCATCCTACGGCGGCCTTCTGCTGGATCGATCGTGAGGGCCGCATGCATGGCGTTCTTGACTCCGTCAAGGTCATGCGGGTTCACCAGGAAAGCGCTTGTCAGCTCGGCGGCGGCCCCCGCGAACTCCGACAGCACGAGGGTGCCGCCGAGGTCGTGGCGGCAGGCGACGTACTCCTTGCAGACCAGGTTCATGCCGTCGCGGACCGCGGTCACCAGCATGACGTCGGCCGCCGAGAAGAACGCCGCGAGCTCCGCCCGGTTGACCGACTGGTGCAGGTAGTGCACGACCGGCCGCCCGACCCGGCCGAACTCGCCGTTGATGCGGCTCACGACCTGCTCGATCTCGCCGCGCATCCGCTGGTAGTGCTCGACGCGCTCCCGGCTGGGGGTGGCGAGCTGCACCATGGTGACCTCTTCCGGGTCCACCCTGCCCTCGGCGAGCAGCTCTTGCAGCGCGTAGAGCCGCACGTCGATGCCCTTGGTGTAGTCCAGCCGGTCGACGCCCAAGATGATTTTCTTCGGGTTGCCCAGGTCTTCCCGGAGCTGCTGGGTACGCGCGACCGTCTCGCGTTTGCGCGCCAACGCGTCCAACCCGGCCGAGTCGATCGAGATGGGGAACGCGCCGACCCGCACCGCCCGGTCGCCGAGCTGGATGACACCGGGCCGGGTCCGCACCCCGACCGCGCCCCGGGTCGGCTCCAGGCCGAGCAGCCTGCGCGCCAGCCACAAAAAGTTCTGCGCGCCGCCGGGCCGGTGGAAGCCGACCAGGTCGGCGCCGAGCAGGCCGCGCACGATCTCCGCGCGCCAGGGAAGCTGCATGAACAGCTCGGTCGGCGGGAACGGGATGTGCAGGAAGAAGCCGATCCGCAGGTCGGGCCGCTGCTCACGCAGGATCGCCGGGGCCAACTGGAGCTGGTAGTCCTGAATCCAGACCGTCGCGCCGGGGGCGGCCACCTTCGCGCACGCGTCGGCGAAGCGGTGGTTCACCTTGACGTAGCTGTCCCACCAGCCCCGGTCGAACACCGGCGGGGCGACGACGTCGTGGTAGAGCGGCCAGAGGGTGCCGTTGGAGAAACCCTCGTAGTAGTCGCGCACCTCGTCCTGGGTGAGCGACACCGGGTGCAGCCGCAGGCCGTCCTCGGTGAACTCGTCGAGGTCGACGTCGGGCACACCGGGCCAGCCGACCCACGCGCCGCTGTGGCTGCGCAGGAACGGCGCCAACGCGCTGACCAGACCGCCAGGGCTGTGCTTCCAGCGCTGGGTCCCGTCGGGCAGGCGTTCGAGGTCGACCGGTAGCCGGTTGGCGACGACGATGAACTCCGCACCGTGGTTACCGGGGGCGTTTTCGCTGCTCACGCCTGGTGTGCCTCCTGTCGAACCGAGGTCGGGTACCCCGTTCGAGGCTAGTCATTCGCCGCCGTGACCGCGTCCTGCGACCGGTGCACGTGTGCGTGGGAACTGTCACTCCCGCAAGGGGTTCACTCAAGTCTACGTTCGGTGGGTTGCAGCGGACCCGACATGCGCGGACCGGACAGCCGCCGCTCCAGCCGCCCCAGCCCGCTGCGCACCGGCTGCGCCAGGTACTCGCCCAGCACCACCCCGGCGGCGAGCGCCAACGCGATGGCGGCGGCCAGCATCAGGGTCGGCACCCCGTTGGCGCTGCGCTGCACAGCCAACTCATACAACGCGCGGTAAGTGGTGAGCCCCGGCAGCAGCGGGACCATCCCCGACACCGCCACCACCAGCGGCGGCATCCGCAGCCGCCGGGAGATCACGCCACCGGCGAACCCGATCACCACCGCCGCCCCCGCCGACGCCGCGATCGCCCCCTGCCCGGCCAGCACCAGCGCCCCGTACGCCGCCGCCCCGACGCCACCGGCCACCGACGCCACCAACAGCGCCCGGGGAGTGGCGTAGCTGCCCAGCGCGAAAAGACCGGCGGCTGCGGCTCCCGCGCACGTCTGGACCGGGAGACGCAGCGCGCTGGGCGGCAGCGGGTCGGCCAGCGGCGTGTAGTCCATCCCGAGGGAAACGGAGATGTGCAGCGCGAGCACGACCCCCGCGATGAGGCCCGCGGTCATCAGCGAAACCTCCATGGTCCGGCCCGCGGCGGTCACGTTGTACCCGGTGATCGCGTCCTGCACCGTCGACACCACCGACAACCCGGAAAGCAGAACCGTCAACGCCGCCGCGACCAAGACAGTCGGTCGAGCGGGCAAGAGGCCACTGGCAAGCAGCGCTAACGCCCCACCGGTAGCCAACGCCCCACCCACTACCTGTTGGTAGAAGAACGGCAAGGCCCGCTTGTTCAACAACCGCCCAACCCGGTCGATGACCGCCGTGATGCCCGCGGCCGCCACCGCCATCATCGGCGCCCCGCCGATCAAGACCGTGATCGCCGCCGCCATCCCCGCCCACGCGGCCGTCGCCACCCACCGCGGATACGGGTGCGCCGCCGACGTGATCCGCTCCAACTCCGTCTGCGCGGCGGTCACCCCCACCCGCCCGTAGGTGATCCGCCGAACCAGCCCCTCCACCGCGGCCAGCCGCGTGTAGT
The DNA here is from genome assembly GCF_900101685.1 of Actinokineospora iranica. Lineage (GTDB taxonomy): Bacteria > Actinomycetota > Actinomycetes > Mycobacteriales > Pseudonocardiaceae > Actinokineospora > Actinokineospora iranica. The sequence goes on along the minus strand of NZ_FMZZ01000024.1, from coordinate 19,394 downwards.
CCAGACTCCGCGACCGCACCACCCGCACCGACGTGATCGGCGGCTCATCAGTCCCCCGACTACAGGCCACCGTGATCGACGTGAAGATGACGTCGACCTCGCAATGCGGCAACCCATACGCCCCCGCCACCGCGATGATCGTCGCCGTCACATCCGCCGCCCCCGCCCCGGACGACATCTGCACCTCCCCGATCCGCAACGCCAGATCGAGCACGAAGTGCACAGTCCGCTCTTCCGGGAGCGCGGGCCCCTGCACCGCCTCCGGCTGCCCAGGCGCCATCTCCCCAGACCCGACCGGCCCCGATGACCGCCACCCCCCACGCCCGCGCCGGGCCAACCACAAGTCCACCACCTCCACCACACACGGCCACGTCCCCTACCGACCGTCGCGGATCAAGGCCCACCCCGCAACCGCGTCCCGCCGAGCCTTAGGATTACCCCAGCGCCCCCGGGCGCAGCGCCGGTGTAGCTCAATTGGCAGAGCACTCGCCTTGTAAGCGAAAGGTTAGGGGTTCAAGTCCCCTCACCGGCTCCATGGCTGACCTGCGCAAACGAATACGCAGGTCAGCCGCAGAGAGAGCCAGGGTTTCAGTCAGGGGCTCATTAGTCCTTCCAAAAGAGCCCTTCCATCTGGTTTGCGATGCTCGCTACCAGCTCTGCTGAGACGTGCTGGTAGCGCGCGGTCATGGACAGTTGCGACCACCCCATGATCTCCATGACCGCCCGGGGCGGGACTCCCAGCACGAGCAGCATCGTCGCGGCCGTGTGCCTGGCGTCGTGCAAGCGCGCCTCACGAACCCCCGCATGGTCAAGCAGCGCCTTCCACTCGTCGTGGTCTGCTCGCGGATCGACCGGCCGCCCGGTCGGCTGCGTGAAAACCCAGCCGCCCTCCTGCCACACGCTGCCCGCGCGTCGACGCTCCGCATCCTGGCGGGCCTTGTGCTCGACCAGGTCGCGCAACAGCGGCTTGGGAATGCCCACGCCGCGACGTCCGGCCCGGGACTTGACGTCGACCTCCCGCAGGCCGCCGCTGTGCCGCTGCGGGCAGGCAGAGGCGTGCTTCGCGCAGTTCGGCGCACATACTGGGGGACAAGGCTTCCGGCGGTGCACAGTGCAGTCAGGCTTGCACGGCTTCGTCTTGTGCAGCCGTGCGCCGCACTCGTGCGGGTCATCGCATCCGTGTTGCCAGCGGTGCCGCTGAATCTGCTTCGGAGTGCGCAAGACGCCGTTGTCGAGGTCGATACGCGACCACTTCAATCCCAGCGTCTCGCCTTTGCGCAACCCGAGCGTCAGCGCCAGCGAGTAACGAACACCGTTTCGGCCGTCCCGCGCCGCCCTGAGAATCTTCCTTGCCTCATCGACGGTGAACGGGACGATCTCATCCTCGGCCAACTTCGGGGCTTTTGCCAGCTCCGCAGGGTTGCGGGTGATACGACCGCGCGCATGTGCCACATTGAGCGCCGTCTTGATCGTGCGGTGAACCTGGTGCGCGTACCCGGGAGCCTTTCCGGCTGCCAGCATCTTCGCGTAAAGGGCTTCCAGGTGTTCCGGCTGGAGGCGGTCCAACCTGTGACCGCCAATGCCGGGAATGAGCCACTTGTTCACGGCGTACCGGTAAGCCGACGCCGCATTCGGCGTGATCGACGGTGTGGCAATCGTGTCGAGCCAGTGCGTAAGCCACTTCTCGACCTTCCACGGCGTGCCAGGACGCGTCACGTCCCCCGTAGAACGCTTTGCCTCCAACTCCTGAACGGCCTTGATGGCCTCTGCTTCGGTCGCTCGTTTAACATGTCGCCGATCCGGGCGGCCGTCGTCTTTGACCCCCATGGTGACGCGGCCGTGCCACTTACCGTCGTATTCGCTGTAGTAGACGGTAGATGTGCCGTTGGGTCGACGCGTTCCTTCGGGGCGCTTTTTGCGGGACATGTTTTCCTTCTAGGTTGTTTGGGCATGGCTGTGCCCTTGGCGGTATTGCGTGGGGTTTTTTGGGGCTGCAACCGGGGGTTATGTCTTTTGTTGGTCTGCGGCGAGTCGGGCGATGTAGGCGTCAAGGGCAGTGGCGGGCACACGTCGGAGGTGGCCGACGCGCACGGTCTGGATCTTGCCGTCGCGGATGAGGGCGTACATGGTGGTGCGGCCGATGCTCAGCTGTGCTGCGGCGGCTTCGACGGTGAGCAGGGTCGCGGGGGTGGTGGGCTCTGGGGTGTTGGTCATGGGTCGGTCCTCCTGTCGGGGGCGGGGGGCTCCGCAAAATCCGCAGAATCCGCAAAAAACGGTGTTCGGGGTCGTTCGCGCTGGTCAGTGCCTTGTGTGGTGATCATGGTCGGACTCCGCAAAAAGTCCGCAGAAAGTCCGCAGAAACCTGGGGGTGGGGCTCGGCGGCTCCTGGGCGGGTGGGAGCGGGGTGCGGGGGCGGGGGTGCTGGGTGGGTTTGTGCGGAGTTTCTGCGGAGTTTCTGCGGAGTCCGGCGGCCCGGGGGTGGGATGGGGTGTGAGCTGCGGAAACAGGGGTAGGCGGGGATTTCTGCGGATTCTGCGGATTTTGCGGAGGGTCATCGCTGCTCCTGGGCGCGGTAGGTGGGGTGGACGTAGTAGGTGGGGCTGGGTGGGCGCCCGCGTCCGGCGCGGGCTGGGGGCGGGGCTTTCTGGATGTGACAGTGCTGTTCGAGCAGTTCGAGGGGTTGAGTCAGGTCCGCGACGGTGCGGAACCGGTTGCGGTTCAGGGCGGTGAACAGCTCCCGGACGGTGAACTTGGTGGGGCGGGTCCGGGCGATCCAGTCCAGGAGGGTGTGGGCGTCGTCGATGACGGGGTCGGAGCCCATGCGGTCGAACGCGGCGAGTGCGTGGATGGCGGCGTAGTCGGTGATGCGGCGGGCGTTGGTGAAGGTGGTGGTGGTGATGGCTCCGGCCCAGCTGGTGGGGTTGTTGGCCAGGTGCAGCAGGGCGGCGATGCGGGCGGTGAGTCCGGCTTGTTTGCCGCCCCAGTCGCCGAGGTGCGCCCAGGTGCCGGTGACGGGGTGCAGGCGGGGTTCGATCTCGTCTTGCAGGTCGGCCATGAGGTCGTCGGCGGCGGGGGTGAACGCGAGGACGGCGGGGTCGGTCCAGTCGGCGAGTTCGCGGACGAGGGCGCGGATGCGGGTGTCGTAGGCGTCGGAGATGGCGGGGTCGGGGGCGGTGGGGCGGCTTTTGCGGTTGCCGACGGTGTTGACGGGCAGGGAGTACATGATCCGGGCGAGTAGGCCGGTGCCTCGGAAGGTCTCGTTGCGGGCCAGGCCGTCCAGGACTGTGGGCTGGATGGTTAGGCCGAGGGTGATGGCGGGTTCTTCGACGGCGGTGGCCTCGCGGCCTTGGCGGTCGACCAAGTGCAGGTCGCCTGCGTGGCCTTTGAGGAACACGTCCAGGTTCGGGGAGCCGGAGTAGCGCCCGCCCATGGTGCCGAACAGGCCGCCTTCTGCGGACAGGACGGCGATGCGTCCGCCGTGGTCGGCGAGCAGGGTGGCGACGACCTCGGGGGTGGCGTCGTCGGCGATGAGCCTCGGGACGATCGGTAGGGCCGTCTTGTCGACCTGCATGGCGGCGTTGACCGCGGCTTCGAGTGCGGCATCCCGGTCGGCGGCCTCGGCGCTCAGGACGGCTTTCTCGGCGCGGGCGGCGAACTCCTCGGCGGCGCGGCGCCCGATGCGGGCGGCTTCGATCTCGACTTTGGCCTGGTCTTTGAGTTCCTTCTCCACCGCGCGGATGGGTCGGGTCATGGCCTTGAACACCGCCGATTTGCGGGACGCGGGCGGGAGCACGACCACGGAGTAGAGGTTGACCGGTTCCTCCCAGCCGGGGCGGACCTGCACGCGGACCCGACCCCCGGCGGCGGTCGACAGGGCGACCAGGGCCAGGCACCCGGCCAGGTCGGGCGGGGTCTGGGTGAGTTCGGCGACCGCGGTGACATGGGCGGCCATCCAGCCGGGCAGGGCGTCGACCGGGAACGGCGGCACCGCGCGGCTGGAGCCCAGGGGCAGCGGCTGTTCCCAGTCCTGCCCGGTGGTCGCGGGCTGGGCGGGGGTGTCGGGGACGGCGTGCAGGCGTGGTGCGGTGGTCATGGTGGTGTCCTGTTCAGGCCGCGTGCTGCTGGTGTTCGAGGGTGAGCAGGTATCGGCCGAGGTGTTCGGCGACGGCGGGGACGACGGCGTTGCCGAGGGCGGTGACGCGGGCAGCGTCCAGTCCTGGGGGAACCCCATCAGCCATTCGACGTGGTTGGGATGTGGCCGCCAGGAGCCCGTCGCCTCGATCTCGACTTGGCCCACCACCCGCATCCCGGCGCGTTCGAGCCCCAGTTCGAGGCCACCGATGCCGGAGAACAGCGATAGGACGTTCAGGGCGGTCATGCCGCGCCTCGCTTGGCCGGGGTCCTGGGGTGCGCGGCTCCGGCGCGTAGGCCGTTGGTGATGGTGCGGCGGATTTCGTGGTCGGTGCAGGCGCAGGGGCCGGTGATCATGTGGGCTGCGGCCGCGTACAACGCGGTTTCGGCTTCAACCGGGGGGAGGAGTCCGCCTCCGACGAGTTGGCCGAGGTTGCCGGAGGCGGAGAACAGGGTCCGGGTGTGCTGGGACGGTCGGGCGGCGGCCACCCGGTCGCATTCGCCTTGGATGGCTGCGGCGACGTAGGCCGGGCGCCGGTCGGAACCGGTCGCGGGGGCGGCGGTGCGCGGCGCGGGTGGTGGGGGCGGGGTGAGTCGGGCGGTCAGCCAGGAGGGCAGGGGCAGCGGGGCGCGGTCCTCGATCAGCCGGTAGGTCCCGGCGGGGGTGATCGAGCCGGGGGCGACGACGTAGCCGCCCCAGGCGCGGGTGTCGACCTTCCAGCCGAGTCCGTGGCCGGAGGAGCCTTCGGTGTTGCGCAGCTCCACGCCCTGGGGAGCGGCGTAGTAAAGGTGGGTGCCGCCGGTCGGGGTGCGCACAGTCGTGGTCTCCCAGGGAACTTGGTGGCCCAGGTCGGCGCAGACGGCGGTGAACACATCCGCTCCGTCCCGGATACCCTCCCCCCGGTTCAAGCCGTCCTTGGGGCGGTCGGCGGGTGACTTGGGCATGTCGAGGTCGACCACCACCAGCCCACTGGGGCCGGTGGCGATGCCGACGTTGCAGCCGCAGAAGCGGCGGCTTGTCCAGAACCAGCGCACCCGGTCGGGGTCGCCCATGGCTCGCTGCTCCCATCCCTGGTGGTCGGTGGCGCAGATCCCGGTGCGGGGGCAATCGCGCTCACCGTGCAGAGCGGGCGGCTTCTTCGAATTCGGCCGCAGCGGGAACACCTTCCAACCTCGCGCCACGGCGTCCAGTGCCACGGCGAGCATGTCGGCGGTCGTCGTCATGGGTCTGCCTTCCTGGTCTCGGTTTCGGGGTGGGGCGAGTCGGCCCGGTGGCCGCGCGGGAGGTGCCCCGCGCGGCCACCGGGGTGCTCACATCAGCCGTTCTCGCGGGTGGCGCGGCTGGTGAGGACGATGGCGGTGGCGTCGTCGCGGTAGCCGTTGTCGTCGAGTCGGGCGGTGGCGACGATGGCCTCGGCCAGGGCCTGCGGGTCGTGCTCGTGCTCCCGGATCAACGCGGTGAGTTCGTCGGTGGTGAGGTCGTCCAGGCCGTCGGAGACCAGCAGGACGAGTTCGTCTTCGGGGGCGTCGGCGCGGGCGACGTTGGTGGGTGCGGCCACGGTCAGGCTCAGCCGCACCCAGTTGTCGTGCAGTCCGGCCAGGACTTCGTGGTCGCCGTTCTGCCGCAGGTAGGCGCCCATGGTGTGGGGGTCGGTGCGGCGTCGCAGGACGTGGCCGTTCCAGCCGTAGGCGTGGGAGTCGCCGACCCACGCCAGCGCGGTCGGGCTGCCGGGTTCGGCGGCGGCGACCACGATCACTCCGTTGGGCGCGTAGGGCTCGACTCCGGGGTCCTCGATCAGCGCTGCGGCGGCGAGCAGCCCGGCCAGGGTGCCCTTGGTCGTGGCGATCCGCGCGGCGGTTTCGGCGAGCAGACCCATCGTGGCCGCGCCCTGCTCGTCGTTGCCGATCCCGTCCACCAGCGCCGCGCCCACCACCCCGGTGCCAGCACGGAACACCGCAGCGGCGTCCATGTTGTGTGCGCGAACCCCGCGCCGGGTGGCAGCGGCAGCGATGATCTTGTTGTTCGGTGTGCTTGGCGTACTCACTGATCTGTCTCCTATGGATGGGGATGGGTGAAAACGAACTGGTGGGTGGTCAGGGGTGGCGGTGGTAGTTCCAGGCGATGAGGTGGTTGTCGTCGCCACCGAGTCGGAGGGAGGCGTCGTGGTCTTCCTCGCGCAGGGCTTTGCGGTTGGACTCGGGGACGAGGTGGACCTTGCCTTCGAGGGAGAGGCGTTTGAGGTGGCGGTCCTGGGCAGCGCGGCTGGTTCCCCAGTGGTTGAGGATGGGGCGCAGGTCGACCAGGGCGACCCAGTCGCCGCGTGTGTGTTCCAGGCTGGTGATGGCGTCGCGGATGGCTTGTTCCCAGCGGGTTTCCACGGTCATGGCAGGTTCCTTGTCGGTTGTTGCGGGCGGGGTGGGGGTCAGGTGTGGAGGTGGCCGTAGCGGGCGAGCTGGAGCGCTCGGCGCTGGGCGCGGGGGAGTTGGGCGAGCAGGAGGCGGCGGGCTTCGGCGCGGAGTTCGGCTTCGGTCCACTGCCGGGAGGGCTCGTGTTGGCGGCGGACGCGGCGGAAGTCGGCCATGTCGTGGCCCCAGCCTGCGGTGTCGGGGCGGTCGCCGGTCTGGTCGCAGCGCAGCCGGTCGGCTTCGCTTCCGGCCAGGCGGCCGACCAGGTAGCCGCGGTCGATCTCGGGGGCGTTCTTGGGCCACCGCATGTGGACCAGGCCCTCGGTGCCGTTGCCCTTGCCGGTGACCTTCACGGCGAGCACACGGGCTCCGGGCAGGGTCTCCCAGACGGTGAGGTGGCCGATCTCGTGGAAGGCGACGTTGAGGCGGTCGGGGTCGAGGTCGTGGCCTTCGCCGAACCAGTCGGCGGTGAGGTGTCGATGGCGGGTTCGCATTCCAGGGTCCTCCTTTTGGTTACTGTGTGTAGCGTCAGATGGGCGTGCGGGGTCGAGCCGGAGGGCGTCCAGCCGTTGTCGGAACACTGTTATGAATCGGGTTTCGCGCGCGCACGTGCGCGCGCACGCGTTGGGGTGGGAGTGCGGGCGTTCCTGACGGCTGACGTGACGTGTCGTCAGGAACGCCCGCGCGTGGTTACGCTGCGTCGCTCATGGCGAGGGCGTAGCGGGTGGCTTTGCCGTCGGTGCCGGCCTCGGCGAGCAGGCCGTCGCGGACGAATCCGGAGAGGACTCCGGACAGCCACGGGCGGCCCCGGCTGACCAGGGCTGGGTCGGGAAGGTCCCGGATGGTGAAGGTGGTGACGCCCTGGGCGGCGAGTTCGCCGATGGCGTCGCGGACCATGGCCAGGGCCTGCTTGCGGGTCGGGCGCCCGCCGGGCAGGGCCATGTCGGGGTCGTCGGGGAGTTCGGCGTCGGGGTCGGCGGGCAGGTCGGGTTCGGGGTCGGCGGGCAGGGTGTCCGGGTCGTCGTTGGCGGGCAGGGGCAGGCGGTCGAGGTCGGCGTGGTCGTCGGCGCGGCCGCTGGACATTGAGGTGGCTCCGTTCGCGGTCGTCGCGGTGGTCGTCGTGGTCGTGGTGCCGGGGTGGGTGGGCAGGCCGAGGAGTTTCGCGGTGGGCGCCCACAGCGGCGGGCGGATGTGGTCGTGGGCGGCGATGGTCGCGGCGCGCTGCTCGTCGGTGCCGGTGAAGGTGCGGCCCGGGATCGGGTAGCGGTCCTCGTCGACCCCGGGGACTTCGAGGTAGTTGCAGCCGACGCGGCGGTTCTGCCACCGGTCGGGGCGGGCTCCGGCGTCGATGACCTGTTCGGACAGGGTGAACGCGGCGTCTTCGAGGTCCTTGACCCCGAAGCACCACACACCGTCCACCTGGGAGCGGACGTCGGTGCTCATCTGCCGGTAGCTGGCCTTCTGCAAGGAGAGCACCACCGAGATGCCCGCCGAGCGGCACTCCTGGGTGATGCGGGTCATGAGCGCGGCGTCCTCCAGGACCCGGGTCGCCTCCTCGATCCACAGGATCAGGTAGGGCATCCCGTGGCGGGTGAACGCCTCCGGGGTCCACTCGTCGTAGCCCCACCGGCCCAGGGCGGTGGAGCGGTCGGTGATGACGTCGGGGACACGGCCGGTGAGGTCGGCGCACTTCTGGTGCCCGGTGACCACATGGGTCTTCTCGCCCAGGAACGCCACCGACTGCTCCCCTTTGGACGGGTCGAGGACGATGAGGTTCACGTCGGTCCGGGTGAGGATCTCCGTCCAGCAGTTCTTCGCCCCGCCGGTCTTCCCGGACCCCTTCATGCCTTGGACGATCAGGGTCATGGCCTGGCGGCCGGTGGCCTTGTCGCCGGGGAAGAACATGCGCTGCGGCTCGGTGTCCTCGTAGATCCCGGGCACGATCGGGTCCGTGATGGACCCGCCCGGGTGCGACGGCCCCGGCCAGGGCTGGGTGTGGCGCAGGACGTCGGTGGGGACCAGGTTCATGGTCGCCCGGGACATGTCGTCGGGGTCGCCCACGATCCGCACCGACCCCTTGGGCAGCCGCAGGACCTGGGCCACCTTGTCGGCGTTCTTCTGCACGTCCTCCACAGAGGTCTCACCGGCGGTCAGCGCCAGCGGCACGGTGACCTTGTTCGGGGCGACCTGGGACGGACCGGTGTGGACACCGGCCAGCTTGATCTTGTCGAACAGCCCGCCGCTGCCGTCGTTGTCGCCACCGGAGTTGAGCATCCGTCGGATGTTCCACGACAGCGCGACCGCCGCGCCGCCGTAGAGGCACAGCCCGGTCATCGGCTGCTGCCACGGGGCCACGATCGAGCACGCGGTCATCCACAGCCCACCGAGCGCGGTGGTGGCGGTGGCGTGCAGCCGGGTCACCATGCCGCGTGCGGCACCGGCCTTCCACGCCACCGCCGCCAACCCGGTGCCCAGCAGGGTCATGCCGGGGGTGACCCACGGCAGGACCGTGGAGTCCGCGCACAGCAGGTGCGTGCCCGCACCGGCCGCCCACATCGCCCCGACCCCGGCCCACTCCCCGGCGTACGGGGCGAGTCGGGACGCCCAGTACTTGCGGGGCACGTAGTAGCCGAACGCCTTGTCCTGCTCGTGCTCGGTGACCGCGCGGCCCCCGTTGCGCCTGCCCATCATCGTTCTCCTTTCCTTGCGGTGTACTGCCTCGCGGTCACCGGGCACGCCCAGCGCCCCGGTACGGGTGACGCGGTTAGTCGTCGAAGCGGAACTCGCGGCGGGCCTTGTCCTTGAACCCGGCCTCGTTCAGCTCGACCACGTAGTGGCGGCGGAACGACAGGTAGGTCTTGACCATCGCCGACTGCGCCACCAGCAGGGCGTCGGCGGCGGTGTGCATGTGCCGGGCCACCAGGCGCGCCCGGACCCGGGAGTCCAGGCCCGCTGCTTTCGGGTCGGCCGAGCGCACGTACTTCAACGCCGCGTGCAGCTCTTCGGCGCTGACCATCAGCTCGTGGTGCATCGGACGCAGGACCTTGCGGGCGTTGCCGCAGTAGTCGCGGATCTGGCTGGTGGAGAAGAACTCCGGCTCACCGAACGCGGTGATCTCGGCCATCAGGGGTGTCCTTTCCAAAGGGTGACGAAGAGGGAAGATGTGGTCGCCGGTTTCCGGCCGACCGGGCGACGGCACCCACCACGGACGGTGGGGCGGGTGCCGCACCCTGGACGGTCAGACCGCCGCGTCGACCAACTCCGACCGCGCGTCCTCGGTGGCGCTGCCCTCGGCCCGGTCGGCCAGGAGGCCGGATTCGCGCAGCAGCTTGCGCGCCCGGTCCACCCCGCATCCCAGTTCCCGGGCGGCGCGGCGTACCGGCACGGTGCCGTCGGCGTCGCGGGCGACGAGTTCGGGGTAGGTCAGCACCGCCAGCAACTCGTCATCTGGTCGCGGCGTCTTCGGCGCGGTACGCGTACCGGCCTCCACCGCCCTGGGCTTGCGACCCCGGGCACCGGTACCCGTACCGGCGCTCACGCCGACCCGGGTCGCCGACGCCCGCACCGGCACCGGGTCACCCGCCCCCGATTCCTCCCGCGCCGCCAATCCGGTACCCGGCACCGGCAGAGCGGGCGCGGGGGCGGGGGTGGGCGCGGCAGGCGGCACCGGGGCGGGGCGGTCGGCCATGGTCAGCGCGACCAGGTGCGAGAGCAGACCCGCCAGCAGCACCGGCCCCGCCCCGACCGCGACCGCCGCCAGCGGCGGCAGCGCCGGAACGGCCCGACCCCGCGAGTCGAGCACGACCGCGCCCTCAGGGGTCGTCAGCACGGCGCTGAGGGCGTGCCAGGTGTTCAGGCCCAACTCCATGCCACCGGCCAGCACCAGCACCAGCCACGCCCACAGCCGCACCGACCCGGTGCCCTCGATCACGTAGTTCAGCGCCAGCAGCGTCGAGAGCGCGAACACCGCCGCCAGCACCGCCCCGAACCCGGTCCCCAGCATCGGCGCGACCGCTTGGACCTCACCGTTGACCGTCAACGCCAGCGCACCGGCCATCACCGCGAACAGCGCCACCTTGCGCCCGGTCAGCTTCCCGTTCCCGCTCATCGCTTCCCCCTCCTCGGGCGCCGCCCACGACCGGCGGCCGCGACGCGCACCACGCCCCGGGTCAGCGACCGCAGCTCCCCGCGCACCCCGGCCTTCCACGCCGTGAACGCGACCACCAGGTACAGCCCCACCAGCGAGGCCAGCAGCACGAACCACACCGACCCCGCCGGGATCAGCCACCACCCCAGGACCACGATCAGCGCCGGGCCCAGCAGCAACCGCGCCAGCGACCACGCCAGCACCAGCGGCAGCAACGCCACCCGAATCACCCGCGTCACGGCGCTGTCACCTCCCCGCCCCGGTGGGTCTCGATCCAGCGCACGCACCACGCCTCGATCTCCACCTCGGGCGAGTCCCACCCGATCCGGGGGTCGCCCTCGAAGTCCCGCGCCATCCGCGCGGCCACAACCTGGTCGCCCAGGTAGCGGGGCAACTGCACACCCGCGCCTGCGGTGTCGCCGAAGGCGATCACGCACCACCGGTCCATGTGGAACCCGACCACCGCGCCCTGGACGGACACGTCCGGCGACAACGCGACGTTCCGGCCGACCATGAGCAGCGGCCGGTCGACCTGGTAGGCGACATCGTTGATGGTCACCACCACGCGAATCGTCCGCACCGACAGGCCCCCGCCCACCGGAACGACGACATGCGAGGGGATCAGGACCAACGCGCTCATGCGACACGCTCCATTCGGGACACACCGGCAGAGACAGGGGCTGGAAACTCGTCGGGGTCCTGGTCGCAGTCCCAGCAGCGGCGCCCGTTCGAGGTCGGCAGCCGGAAGTCGAACACCCGCCCGCAGTCACGACAGGTGCGCAACGCGCGGTTGGCCTTCCACAGCGCCACCAGCTGCGGCGTGGTCGACCCCGGCGACGGCACCGCCGCCTCCAGCAGGTACAGCGCCGCCCACCGCCGACCACCCCGCCACTTGAGCTGGGCGACATAGCCACGCCCACCCGGGCACAACCCCGCCGCCCGCAACTGCCGACGAGTCACCAGACCAGCGGGCGCGTCACGGAACCCGAAGGTCGGCAACCCGTCCTCCATCCGCCCGTGCCAGAACTGCCCGTTCCACGGCAACCGCACGATCCGCGGCGTCATCGCGCCACCGCCTCATCCCGCGCCGCCGCGAACTCCGCAGCGGCGGCAACGGCGTCAAGCACCCGCGCGGCCGTGAGTTCCACGACCGCCCCGGGCTGCCCCGGGACCACCGAGACACCCGCGTGCCGGGCCAGAACCTCCCGGTCCTCCGAGTCCAGGTGGTCCCAGACCTCCACCCACACCACGTCACCGGAAGCGGTCACCACGCTGGTCGTCGTGCAGACCTGGACGTAGGTCTCGTGCGAGGTGAACACCACCGGCCTGCCGAACGCCTTCGCCCACAACGCCACCGACACCAGCGCCCCCGACGACCACCCACCGGTCACCTGCAACTGCGCCGCCGGACGCATCTGGTACTCCGAGAACAGCCGCACGTTGCACACCTTCGGCGCGGTCGGGTTCTCCACCAACACCCGCGACATCGCCTCCGCAGCCGCCAACAACTCCCGCATCACGCCACCCCCGGCAGCGCCGACCCGAACGCGGCAGCCTCGAACGCCGCCAACGCCTGCTCCGGAATCCGCACCGACCCACCGATCCGCACAGACGGCAACTCCCCCGCCTCCACAGCCCGATACACCGTCGACGGCGACACGGCGAACCGCACCGCAACCTCCTTGACCCGCAGATACCGGGCCGTACCCTCAACCTGCATCTGTCCTCCCAAAGCCGGATGCGACGCCCCGGCCGGTGTTCCAGCACCGGTCGGGGCTTCTTGCTGTCACTGCGTCGTCTGTCTCTCCTGCGACGCCTGCAACACCACAGACGTTAGAGGTGTACTAGAACGCTGTCAAGTAGGCGTACTAGAGCACCTGTTGCAGGTTTGTCCCTGTAGCACCGGGAGCTAACCTGTAGGTGTCCTAGTACGCCCGGAGTGCTCTACCTGGGAGATGAGCCACATGCCGTCCATAGAGCGGCCCGAACCGCCCTACGTGCAGATCGCAGCCGACATTCGAGGTCGGATCAAGAGCGGCGAGCTAAAGCCGGACGACGCGGTGCCGTCCGCCCGCCGGATCACCCGCGAGTGGAATGTCGCGATGGCCACAGCTGCTAAGGCACTGGGGCTGCTGAACTCTGAGGGGCTAGTTCGGTCGGTCCCTGGAATTGGCACTGTTGTCGCGGGAGGCTCGCTACACCTTTCTGCGCAAGATCGTGTTCTTGCTATCCAGCGAACCGGCAAGATTTACCCACCTGGTCACTACGCCAAAATCCGTTCTGCCGGCCTTGTTCCTGCGCCCGTGACTGTGGCCGGAGCGTTGGGCGTCACAGAGGGAGATCAGGTCATCCAGCGACGGCGCACGACGTACAACGCTGATGACGTTCCTTTGTCGACGTCTGTTTCGTGGTATGCGGGTGAACTTGCGGAGATAGCGCCGTTGCTACTTGAGTGCTCCCGCATTCCTCAAGGCACTAGCCGGTATGTCGAAGAAGTCACCGGACGAGCCATCAGCGCGACCCATGTACAGCACGCTGGCGGCGGTGCTAGCTCCGAAGACGCGGGCGAACTGGGCATCGAAGCTGGTTCGCCGGTTCTCCTTAGCAGGAACCATTTTCTTGACGCTGAGGGAGCGGTCGTTGAATACGGCGAGTCGACTGCGCTTGCCGGTAACTGGGTTTTCTACGAGTACGCGATCTCTGACGTGAAATGACGGTGGCGCACTAGTCGGCGCGGCCTTCTGCTCGGCGCACGGCTGCTTGGATCAGGGCGGCGAGTGCGTCAGGGAGTTCCTGGGCCGCGTCGGCGTGCCCACGGGCACGGGTCGGCGGTGGCGCCGCATCCGTGGCGGCCTGGTGGTCGGGGACGTCGACCACCAGGTCCCGTTCAGCAGCTGGGTAGCGCCACTGGGGGGCGCAGCCACCGGGGCACGGGTGTTCCATCTCGGTGAGCACCAGGCGGCCGGTGTCGTCCGTGCTGGGTTGCTGCCAGCGCAGCATCCCGTCTGGGCCGCAGCCATGCGGACAGGCCCCCTCGGGTGACGCCGCTGACGATGACCTCGCCAATGCCTCCACACCTCCCACAGAAGTCCGTCCTGTTCGGGGCCAGCCCGCTTCCCAGGCACTCAGGACACGTCCGCATCTTCCCAGGCATAACCCCAGAGTCCCCCAACCACGCCCCGGAGGCCAGAGAACGCCCTCATGAACCGCGGGGTCGGAGCAAGGGGACGCGCCTTCCGGTGCTGAAACGGGGGGCTCCTATGGGGGCTCAGTTCAGCCCAGTGCGGGCCGCTTCTTCTGATGCAAGCTTGTCCCTGACCAGCACAGATGAATCAGTGGCAACGCTCGGAACGGTGCATCTGAGATCTTGTAAGCGAAAGGTTAGGGGTTCAAGTCCCCTCACCGGCTCCGACCGCTTCTGACCTGCGGAAACTGGCTGATGAGGCGCTCCGTAGTGCCGGATTGAGCGAGCACAGCGCTCCCAGTCCTCTCGCCTGGTGACAAACCGGAACCAGGATGGAAGCCATGAAGACCCCGTACAAGTACGCCTCGGGCGAATGGGGAAGCCTCGCCAGCGAGTGGCGTCGATCACTTGAAGCCGACAACAAGTCGGCCAACACGGTGCGGATCTACCTGCACGTGGTTCGTCTGCTCGGCGACTGGGCGAATGCCCAGGAAACGCCTATCGCGCCGACCACGATTCGTCCGTCGGACATTCGCGACTACATGGTTCATCTGCTCGGCCGAACGAGTGCGGGGAACGCGCACAACAACTACCGGAGCCTGCGCACGTTCTTCAAGTGGCTGGTCAACGAGGACGAGATCGACCGTTCGCCGATGGACAAGACCAGGGCGCCGATCGTGCCCGAGCAGTCGATCCCGATCGTGACAATCGATCAGATGCGCGCGTTGCTCGAAACGTGCAAGGGCAAGGACTTCGCAGACCGACGCGACACCGCGATATTGCGGGTCCTGTGGGACACCGGTAGCCGACGAGCCGAGGTCAGCAACCTGCTGTTGGACGACCTCGACCTCGAAACCGATTCGATCCTCGTCACCGGCAAAGGGCGGCGCCCGAGGGCGATCCCGGTCGGCGCGAAAACCGCGCAAGCGTTGCACCGCTATCTCCGTTTGCGGGGACGTCACAAGCAAGCCGCGTTGCCTGCGTTGTGGTTGGGGTCGACCGGGAAAGGCGCACTCACGCACGACGGCGTCAAGATGATGCTGCTGCGTCGTGCCGAGCAGGCGAAGGTCGGGCACATCCACCCGCACATGTTCCGACACGCGCTCGCGCACTACTGGCAGGCCGAGGGAGGGAACGAAACCGACCTTATGCGGATCATGGGGTGGAAGTCCCCGGAGATGCTTCGCCGGTATGGCGCGAGCGCAGCCACGGAACGCGCCCATGCGTCGCACCGCTCTATGCGACTCGGCGACAGGGTCTGATTGGTGACGGCGATGCGCTGTGCTGGTCTCATGACTGAACGAATGACACCAGAACAGCGCTCGCTTCGCGCTCGCATCGCGGCTCACACCTCATGGGCGAAGACCGAGAACTGGTCGGCACGAACCGCAGCGGCGCGCAAGGCTTCCCGCGACCGGTTCGCCTCACAGGTCGACCCGGACGGCGCGCTGCCTCCTGACGAGCGGGCTCGACGGGCCGAGAGCGCCCGGTCGGCGCACTTCTCGCGCATGGCCCTGCTTAGCGCGCGGGCACGGACACGCCGCAAGCAGTGAGGTACGGGCAAGGTCTTCCCGGTTTCACCCGTAGAGAGGCTGGACGTGCGCAAGGGGCACCCACCCGAAGTGAGTGCCTCTTGCGCTACCGGCCTATGACTAGCTGGCCCGTTCTACGTCTTTGAGCTTGCTTAGGAGGCCGATGAACGGCCCATGGGAAATGACCACGACGGGACCGTTGGGGTTCTTGCTGTCGCGGACGGCTACCGCGCCGTTAAGCTGCGCGACCTCGACGCATTGTTCGGGGTTCCCCACACTGTGACTTGACTTCCTCCACTGTGCTTGTTTCATGTTCGTGGTCCTGCTCTATTCGTTAATTCTGGTCAGATTATGTGCTCGTGCGATGGCGGTCGAGCAGTTCGTCAGGATACGGCGCGCGTCGTCACCCTCGACCGCCACGGACCACAACATGTCCGCGAGCTTGTGATAAGTCGCCAAGTCAGTGGGAGAGTCGGTGTTGATCTCTGTGTCCACTGTTTCGATGAGGACCGTGTTGCCGACGATCCAGAAGCCATTGGTCGGCACGGCTGGCATCTGCGTGTCCAGCGGGATGACGCCGAATCGAACTGTTGACAGGCCGAGCAGTGCGAGAAGACGGTCGATCTGCGCAACCATCACCTCTGGTGGGCAGACGAAATACCGCAACGCCGACTCGCAAATTAACAGCTCGATGCGCTTCGCGCTGTCGTATAGCGCCCGTTGACGCTCAAGCCGGATGCGTAGGGCGTCATCCGTGTCACGTGGCGTCTCTTGAAACTCGGCAGCTTTGATGAACACGTGCCGAGCGTATTCGGCGATCTGAACCAAACCCGGAACTACTATCAACTCGAATACGCGGATTACGTTCGCTTTGCTTTCGATTTCGCTGCTGTACTGCTGTCGGCTGCTGTGGCCGGTGCGAAGCTGCCGCTTCCATGAGTTGGAAGCGATCCGGATTCCGCGTAGATCATCCCGCATACGGCCTACAACCGACTCCGACGCCTCGACGGCATCAAGCCATGTCGAGACGTCGGAGTCGGTCGGGTCCTGCCTGCCGTTCTCGATCTTCGACACCTTGGACGGGTGCCAGTTGACCTTGCCCGCGAGTTGTTTGCCCGACAAGCCAGCCTCGACACGGAGACGTCGAAGCTCGTCGGCGAACTCAAGACGGCGCTTGTCGGGCGTGCTGCTCACGGGCTCCTCTTGATGGCTATAGCGATGCGTAGTCCTCGAACGCGACCGCGTGTCGCCACGCTACGTCACGCCAAGACTGATGTTGCGCCACCGTAGCCGGGTCCGTGATGATCTCGGCTCCTGTCAGGCCGGTATCACCGAAGTGCAGGACAGCGACCCTCTCGTCGTCAAACAGCCAGAAGTCGTGAACCGGCAGACCTAGCGCTCGCGCGTCGGCCGCTGGAAGCAGGCGAATGACCTCGCCTGCCTCGATGTTTGCCGGCGTGACCTCCATCTGCCACCGCAGGTACTCCGTCAACGGGTCAGTGACCAGTCGCACTCTCTCGAACCGCTTGCCTGCGCGGGTAGCGGCGCGCACATCATCGAGCCACGGCCCCAGCCAATCAAGATCATTCGCAACAGGGACGCCCTCCCGCCAGCGTTGCCAGGGCGCTACCTCGTCGGGTTGCCGGTATGTCCCTTGGGCTTCCCAGCGCCAAGCCGAACGGGTGAAGCGACGGAACAGACTGGCAAAATCCTCTCCGCGGACCAGATCCGGCATCACGCGCCCTTGGGAGCGAAGCGCAGCAGCTCGACAGGAATCTCGACGGCGGTCTCGTGGTCGGGCAGGCCACGCTCCCGAAGAGCCTCCAGCGCCTCGGCATCGGTGATCTTGGCGCCCTGCACGACGTACGTGCCTCGATCTGTTGCGTAGAGGTTGGGGCACGAACCGCTGTTGCTGGTCGTGCCGAGGAACGTCAACTTCATGTGCCCTCCTTGGTGCGGCTCCGAGCAATCTGCGCAACTCTCGCACAAGCTACGCCGCTGCACGTCAAAGCTGGCGAAGGGGAGGCCACTGAGAGTGAAAACAGTACTCCGAACGGCGTAAGAGTGCGCAAGAATTGCTCGGATTGCTTGCACTGAGAAGGCGGATTGGAGACAGTGAGCCTGCGGGCTTCGCGAGTCCACACCTACCTCAGGTGTCGGCCGGTCCCGCATCGGGCGCGCCGCGCTGTGGCGCCGGAGGTTGGCGGGAGGTTGGTCGGTGTCTTTGACGCAGCAGGTCGTCTTCGTCGTCGCCGCGGCTCTTTGGTTCCTCGGCGCGTTGGCAAGACCTGTAGACGACTGGGTGAGGTTTGCGCGGCGCGATAAGCGAAAGAAGGAGGACCGATGAGCGATCACCATGTGGTTGCGCGCCTGCGCGCCGCCGGGTTTGTCGTCAGTCCGTCGCTCGATACTGAGGGCCTCGACTCGGGTCTGCTCTTCGTGCGGTGCCAGTCGGGACAACTGGAGGTCGTCAGCGCGTGGGGTGACGATTATGCGCTCAGTGCCCGGTTGCCGTTGTCGCGTGACTGGGCGAATCCTTTCGAGCCTACCGGGCAACCATCGAGCGCGGCCTCGTTCGCTGTCATCGTCGATGAACTGCTGTGTTCGGAACAGCATGGGTCGGATGCATCCGTCGCGTCTGGTAGCGCGGAGACGACTGGTTGGTACAGCAGGGGGCGTCATGCACAGCAGTGATGACGCTCTGAACGCCTTGGTAGCGCGCGGATTTCGCTGCCTGGAAAGCGAAGATTCCCTTGTCTTCACGTTCGCGTGGGAAGAGCCTTTCATTGATGTCGTCCACGTGCGGGCCGAGGGCGACGTCACGGCGGTTCGCTCAGCGGCTGA
Organism: Actinokineospora iranica; assembly: GCF_900101685.1. Lineage (GTDB taxonomy): Bacteria > Actinomycetota > Actinomycetes > Mycobacteriales > Pseudonocardiaceae > Actinokineospora > Actinokineospora iranica. The sequence goes on along the minus strand of NZ_FMZZ01000024.1, from coordinate 1,150 downwards.
CGGGGGCAATCCGAACCTCTTCGCGCTTGAGAACGTGGTATGGAGCGCTCGCTGTCGCGGCTTGGTCGAAGTCGTCATAGAACTGTTCGATGTGCCGAACCCCGGCGAACCCGGGGCGCCGTCGCGTCGGGTCCAAAGTCACGGCTCACCTGGGAATGCCGGGCGAGAGTGGTTTCCCGGTCGATAACTCGACTGGTCGATTCCCTTTGGTTCTTTTGGGCGGAGAGGTTTTCTATGTCGTTTTTCGGGTATTTTTCGGCTGTCGTCGTGGTCTGTTGTTTCGTCCTGGGCCTGACGGTTTTCTACTACTTGTTCCCGTCGCGGGGGCAGCACGCGAACCCGCATGGCGCTGCGGTGACCGTGGCGACGGCGCGCGCGGCGTCTGCGCCGGTGGTCACGGCCAGGGCGCGGGGTTGTCCGCATGACGACGCGCCCACGCTTGTGATTTTCGATCCTGAGTTGCCGGGGTCGCTTGCGCTCGTGCGCCCGTACTTGGACCGCGCCGACTACCGCAGCGCGGCGGTAAGGACCTTGGTCGCGCGCAAAGAGACCGAGGGGTCGCGCTCCCTCAGTTTCGCTGCTTGATCACCTGAAACCGTAGATGGGGAGCTGGGATGCACGAGTTGATCGCGAGTCCGTTTCTGGGTGAGTACCTGGTCTTACGGCCGGACAGTCGGCAGGCGGTCAGGATCGGGTCACGCCGGTTCGGCGAGTTGCTGACCGCGTCGGCCGATCCGGTTGCGTCGTGCCCGCAATGGTTGGCCGATGCTGCTCGTCAGCGGTGGGGCATGGACATCGTGGGGCGGTCTCTGGCCGAGGTGGTGATCGTTCGTCGGCCGTCGAGTCGCGGCTTCGGTCGAGCGTCGTACGAGCTGAATCTCGGGTGCAATTACGACTGTGAGCACTGCTACCTCGGATTGAAGCGGTTCGAGGGGCTCAAGTGGCGCGACCGCGAGCGGGTGCTGCACATCATGCGCGACGCCGGGGTGCTGTGGCTGCAACTGACCGGCGGCGAGCCGACCATCGACAAGTTGTTCCCGCACGTCTACACGACGGCGTGGGATCTGGGGATGATGGTCACGATCTCGACCAACGGGTCGCGCCTGCACACCCGTCCGATGTTCGAGCTGTTGACCACTCGGCGGCCGTA
>NZ_FMZZ01000038.1 GCF_900101685.1 Actinokineospora iranica | reverse complement strand
GGTGGGTCGGGGCATGGCGCGTTGCCGGAATTGCTTCTGGTACGTTTCCATGCCCCGCCCGCCGAACCGGACGTGCGAGTTTCCCCGCATCCGGCTCTCCACAGCGTCTCGTTGGTTCACGCCGCGTTGCTGCTCCAGGGTGTGGGGATTTTCGCGCCTCGGTACCGGTAGCGCTTGGACGGTATCGAGGTCGGGTCGAACAAGGTGACCTCTCCTGCCCTGATTTCCCACTTGGTCGAGCCGGTGAAGGCCCGTGGGTGCAGTTTTCTCCACGACAGGCCCTTGTGGTGTTTCCGCAGCCATCGGCAGACCCGCAGCCACGAGTAGTAGCGCAGGTAGCCGAACACGGCTTGGGAAACGCCGTGCCTGAAGTAGTAGGCCCATCCCGCCATGACCTGGTTGACCCTGGTCAACAGCGTGATGAGCTGGCGATGCTTGTCACGGTGTGTTTCCGCCCTGATCTTCCCGACCACGGAGGCAACGGCCTTCTTGGACGGATAGGTGTAGACGAAATTCTGGTTGGTGCCTCGTTTCCGGTGGCGCTGGATGCGCCACCCGAGAAAGTCGAAGCCCTCGTCAATGTGGACGGTCTTCGTTTTGGCGTGCGCCATGCGCAGACCGATCGAGGACAAGAACCCGACGATCTCGGTGCGGATCGCGATGGTGTCGACACGAGTGCCGATCACCATGATGACGAAGTCATCCGCGTACCGCACAATTCGCCAGTTCGGCAGTCCTCGTTTCCGTCGCCGTTCCCGTTCTCGGGACGGTGGCCACCGCTGCGCCCAGTACTCATCGAGTTCTGAGAGTGCGATGTTGGCCAACAGAGGCGACAGAATCCCACCTTGCGGTGTCCCCATGGTGGTGGCTTCCTCGCCACCGAGTTCGGTCATGATCCCGGCCTTGAGGAACGCCTTCACCAGCGCCAACACGCGCTTGTCGGAAACCCTGGCCCGGACTCGGTCCATGATCAGGGTATGGTCGAGCGAATCGAAGCACGCCTCGATATCCGCGTCGAGCACCCATTCATAGCCCTTGGTCGCGAGTATATGGATCTCCTGGATCGCGTCTTGCGCCCGCCGGTTCGGGCGAAACCCATAGGAGACCGGCACGAAGTCGGCCTCGAAAATGGGTTCCAGCACGAGTTTCAGCGCCGCCTGAACCACCCGGTCGGTCACGGTCGGAATGCCCAGGCGACGCAGCTTGCCATTCGCCTTGGGAATCATCCGCTCCCGCACCGGTTGCGGTGCGAATGTGCCCGCCTTCAACTGCGCGCGCACGCCCGTCAGGAACGCCTCCACTCCCCGTTGCTCTTCGACGTAGTAGGCATTGACGCCGTCCACACCCGAGGAACGGGCACCACGGTTGTTCCGGACCCGATCCCACGCCATCGCGAGAAAGGCC
>NZ_FMZZ01000007.1 GCF_900101685.1 Actinokineospora iranica | reverse complement strand
GCTGGCCCGGCGAGAAGCTCTACATCATCTGCGACAACTTCTCCCCGCACCGCCACCCCAAAGTCCGCGCCTGGTGCGCTACCAACGACGTCGAGTTGGTGTTCCTGCCCACCTACGGGTCCTGGTTGAACTGGATCGAAGCCGAGTTCGCCGCCCTGCGCTACTTCGCCCTCAACGGCACCGACCACCGCACTCACGGCGAACAGAACGCCGCGATCGAGGGCTACATCCGCTGGCGCAACGCCCGCACCCAACCCAAGACCGCATTCGCTACCGACTCACCCATCCGAACCTGGACCCATTACCCAACCAAAGTTGCGTGACAAGCCACTAGCGAGTGTTTGAAAGTGTTTGCGTGGCGGTGCGGGTGGCGGTTGACGGCCCCACAGCAAGCGTTTCCACCCTAAAACACTAGGGGGTTTCCGCGATGAGGACGTTGACCCGTCGCAGGACATCCAGCTGGGCCGGGTTGTACTCGAGCAGGCTCTGGATCACCACCGACTCGGCGACCGCCTTGCCCCGGCGCGACGTGGCTTCCGCTGGAAACGCCGCAATAAACCGCCGACTGGTCGTGCGGGTCTGTCAAACCGCATTCATGGGCGACGACCGACTATTCAGCAGCGTCCTGACGTGTGTGCGCGCTGTCCAGGCTCATCGCCGTTCGCGCGAACGCGGCAGGCGACAGCGTGCACCACACGATCACCGCGCCCACTGCCTGGAAGGCCGAGCTCATCACCCAGACTTCCCGCAATCCCAGTTCTGCCGCCACCAAGCCGCCGGCGAGCGCGCCCAGCGGGGTCAGGCCCCAGGCGAGTGCGCGATGGCTGGTCAGGACCCGGCCGAGCAGTCTGGAAGGGGTGTGGAGCTGCCTGCTCGACTGCGAGCAGACGTTCCAGACAAGGGTGACCGCAGTCATCAACGCTAGCAGCGCGCCCACGGCGGGCGCCCACGGCGGCGCGCCCGCGATCAGCAGCAGGACCACCGCGGTCGCCGTCTGCGCTATCCGCATCGACATCGAGTAGCCCAGCCGCGCCACGATCCACCCGACGATGAACGACGACGCGACCCAGCCGACAGCCATGCACGCAAGCAGCACGCCGTAGCCGACCGGGCCGAGGTGCAACTCCTGCGTCGCGTAAAGCACGAGCATGGTGTTGGCCGCGCCAGACGCGAAGGAGCCGAGCGCGACCGTGATAGTGATGGACCGCAGCAGCGGTGTGGCCAACAGGTGTTTGACCCCTGCGGCCATGTCCCGCAAAGAATAAGTGCCCACCGGCGCATCCGAGGCGGCGCGGATGCCGCGCGTCAGCACGAACGCCGCCAACGCCGCCACACAGGCCGCCCAGACGGGCACACCGGGGGCGAGCGTCATCAGCGCCCCGGTTGCGGGCGGCACCACGAATTGCACCAGACCACGGTCGATGACCTGGAGCCGAGTGTTGGCGGCGGGGAGTTGGTCCTTTGGCACGATCTCGGGCACCAGCGCGCCGCTCGCACCGTCGCCGAGGACCTGCGCCGACGTCACCGCGAACGCGACCACCACGAGCAATGGCAAAGTCAACAAGCCGATCGATGTGGCTACCGCGAGTATGAGCGCTGCGCAGGTCAGCCCGATGTAAGCGAATCTCAACACGGTCTCGCGCCGGACGCGGTCGATCAGAAGTCCCGCGAAGAGCGAACACAGCAGCCACGGCGCCTGTCCAACGACGTTCACCAGCGCCACCTCACGGGGATCGACCGTGATCGAGACCGCGAGCAACGGCAACGCCGCGAGCATCAAGCCCTCGCTGGTCGCCCCCGTTATCGCGACAGCCTGTAGTCGCCCCCACATCTTCGCTCCCATCGTTCCCACTGTCCTCCTTCCGAACAGGTGGTGCCCAAGAACGGTCAAATCCGCATCTACCAGCCTCATCACTGAAACCACAAAATCGGACAAATTCCATTCCACACGTCACCCATTCGGACCTTGTCGCACACAGTACCCGCGTCTAGGTTGAAATTGCCGGGGGGGAACTAAGGCTTGTTGACCCACCTCGGTGTCGAGCAAATCGAGCGAGAGGTGGACAAATGGACAGCATCGAACAGGTGGCGGTCGAGTTCGCGCACGAGACGCTGAGCGAGATGCCGCACGTGCTCTGACGTCGCAAAGGGGGGGGGTGGAGCGCAGGTCGTCTCCACCCCCCGCACCGCCGCCGTGGGGGAATTCAAATGCGTTATACAACCCCGTCATACGCTCCACCAAAAGGCGTCGAGCCTTTGACTCGGCGACTGCGAGCATTGTTGACGGCGAACGTGCCGACGCAATGTCCTGTTTACGTGGGCCTGGCGGATCCGGGATCGCTTTCACCAAAGCACGCCGTGGTCACCTATATCAGCGCACGCCTGTTCGCAGACGGCATGGCCAAGGATGTGCCGAGGACGAACACCAATCCAGCACCGATACTGAGAGTGCTCGCCGCGGCAAGTCGGGGCCGCGCGGACGCGATGGGGACGGACATCGCAAGGTTCCCGTCCGATCTGGCGTCGCCGGTGTGGCGGCGGGTCACCGAGTTGACCACGGATCCGGGCCTGCTGTCGTCCATCGAGCGCCGGGTGGCGGCGGATGTGCTGCTGCGCCTGGGGTATGTGAAACGGGCGTCGGCGTTACTCGGCATGGATGGCGTCGACGCGGCAACGCACAGGTTCACCGACACACAGGTCGCGATCAAGGAGTTCGCTGTCCTCTACTGGCGATCGCACGACCCGCTCGCGCTGGAACAATTGGCTTTGCACGGCGCCTCCGATCCGTCGCTGGACGCCGATACCCGGCTGAGCCTGGCGACGTTCGTGATCGTGCGTAACGGCAAGCTGCGCATCGAGACCGCCGAGATGCATCAGGCCATCGGGCTCGGGGAGTCGGCACTGGCTGAGCTGCCGGTCAACCACTGCGCGTCGAGCCTGGCGAAGCAGTCCTACTACCGGGGCCTCGCCTTTCTACCGTTCCTCCGCCACGACGAGGCGGGCACGTTCGAGCTGCTCGATCGGGCATTGCAGGCGCAGGCCGACGCCGTGCCGCGCGGTGAACTGGAAGGTCTCGCGTGGACCGACTACGCCTTCCCGCTCTTCGAGACCTTGGCGAAGACGAACCTGCTGACCGGTCGATTCGACAGCGCGCTCGCCGCCACCGATCGGCTGCTGGAGCTCAGCCCGCACGATCACCGGGCGTGGGTCGCAAGGGGCCAAGCGTTGGTCGAGCTGGGCGAGCTGGAAGAGGCCCTGGCGGCCTACACACACATGGAGGCGCTCGGGGGTCTTCCAGCGGCCGCGGCCACCTTCTACCAGGGCTGGATCCACGAACAGCTTGGAAACCCAGACCTGGCCCGCGCCTGTTTTGAGCGGTCGCAGAGCATCGACCCGACCGTCGAGATCGGAGTGAAGCAGTGACCAAGCCGTGGGTCGTGATTCCAGAGGTGATTTCCTCGCCCGCGTCGCTCATCGAGCTGCACACCAAAGAGCTTCTGGACAAGAGCGCACACGCGAGCCCTGGCGAGACCCGGATCGTCGACGGCAGGCAACTGCTCGACGAGGCCGTCGAGAACGCCGTCGCCGACGCGTTCAAGCGAGCCGCTGACATCACCGGCATCGAGTACTCGACCATCGAACGGATCTCGATCCTGCGTTATCGCCGCGGCGGCGAGTACTCATGGCACGCCGACAACGAACTGGTCGAAGGCCGCGAACGCAAGCTGTCGATGGTGATCTCGCTGAACACCGGCTACGAGGGCGGGGGAACCGAGTTCATGTGGCCCCGGCCAGGGTGTTCGGAAATCGTCAAGCTACCCGCAGGAGACGCGGTGGTCTTCCCGTCATTCCTCTACCACCGCGGCCGGGTGACGATCTCCGGCGAGCGCTGGATCATCGTGGCGTGGGCAGACGGCGTGCCGTTTCGCTAGTGATCGAGAACGTCGGCAACCAGTGTGCCGACCTCGCCCAACTGCGTGCGGCATGGGCGTGCGCGGACACGCGAATCGCCCGGCCCTGCAGACCTGGGCGCGCGGCACCGCGGCTTGATCAACGAATCGACCCGCGCCGCGCCACTCCGCCCTCGGCTTCATCGACCAGGGCAACGGCTACTCGGCGTCCCGGAAATCACGGCTGCGGCTCGCCGCGATCGAGGCCCGTGCGGCGGCCCGCCTGGACGACCGGTCCCGTACCACTGCGGCGCTGGGCCGTCTTCGCACTCTCCAAGACGCGCTCGCCGAGTGTGGCGAGGTCACCGACTCGGTGGCTTTGTTGAGCCAATCATCCCTGTCGATCGTCGCCGTGCTGGCGATGACCACTTTCATCACGATCAACATCGCGGTCTAACTGCGGCGCACCGTGACCGAGACCGACCGGATAAGATCGGATAACTGCCATGTTCGTCCCGGAAATCTCGATTTTGGCCTCCTTCCTCCTGGTCAGCTTCCTGGTCAATATCACACCGGGAGCGGACATGATGTTCGTCGTGGCGCAGTCTCTGGCCAACGGCCCCAAATGCGGCCGATTCGCTGCGCTGGGAATCGCCAGCGGCTCAGTGTTACATGGCGGGTTGGCGGTGGTGGGTATCTCAGCGGTCGTCGCGGCCTCGCCGAAAATGCTGGCGGTATTGACCTACGCGGGAGCGGCCTACCTCGCCTGGCTCGGTATTCGGGCGCTGCGTGAGTCCGGTCGTACCACATCCGCAGAAGGCCAGCCGAGACTGACACCGACGGGTGCGTTTTGCCGTGGGATAGTCACCAACCTGCTCAATCCCAAGGTGATCCTTTTCTACCTGACGTTTCTGCCGCAATTCATTCAACCCGCCGTGGGCAAGGAATGGAAGCAAGTGCTGTTCTTCGCGCTCACCTTCAATTTCCTGGGAACACTGGTTCTACTGGCCATCGCGGGCTGCGCCGGTTGGCTTACCTCTCAATTGGAGGGCCGACAGCGCTGGATCGATCTGATGCCCAAGGCGTCCGGAGTCATCTTCATCGCACTAGCGATCAACCTGCTGAGGCAGGCATAAGGTTGCCCCCCCCCCGGCAACAAGCTGTCGCCGACACAGAAATGCTCGCGTACGACATAAAGACCCAATTCCGCCTTAGGTAGCGGCGGACTGCCGGAGTCCTTGATATCCCGCGCCGTGGTGGTGTGAATTTTGACGGTATAGGCGCTGCGAGGTCTTCCCGCCTGCGCCGACCCGATCTACGGAACCGGGCAGGTTGCTCCGGTTTTCGCACCTTCGAGTGACAATGATTTCACGTGAATCGAAGGACACTGTGACGTCGACTTGTGGTCAGAAAATCGACTTGAGTTTCTTGTCGGTTCACTTGACCCAGCCATTGTCCTGCATGCCTGATTTGGTCCAGACGGTATCGTAAACGGCGCCGGTGCCGACACCGATGGCCAAGCCGCCCAAACCACCCGCGATCGCCCCTGGCACGTTGCCGAACGCGCCGCCCACGACAGCGCCGATGGCGGCTCCGCCACCCATCCCGGCGACTGTGCTGACCACTCCCGACGAAATGGCCTGGGTCGGCGGCTTGCCGTGTTCGATATCGTACCAGGCCACGCCGATGGCGATACCTATTCCTAATCCCGGGACTACCCGCGCAGCGCGAAGGGACTGGCCGCCAGCCTTTTGCGCGAGCTTCCCGAAAGATTTTTGTGTTCGCATATGTTGGCGTTGTTGCCGGTAGTCCTGGGTTCCGATGTTCGCGGTCGGGTTCGCGCGGCTGAAGCCCCGGGCCTGGCTCATGATGCTGCTTTGCCTCATGCGATACTTGGCGGCACGCTTGCTCATAGCGTGTGCGATGTAGGTGTCATTGGCAAAAGCCAGAGCTTGAAAATGCCACTTTTTGACCAGATCATCGATGGCGTTCTTGGCGGTCATCTCAAAGGAGCTCAAGTCGTTCCGGACTTTCTCGATGTCTTTCGTCGCCTTGGCATACGCGGCCGTCTGGTTCTGATGCGCCTTGGCTGCGGCGGCGTACGTCGGCTCCTGCTGTGGAGTAGCGCCCGCGGGAAGTTCGGCGGGCGCGGCTACTGGCGAAAGAATGCCGTCGGCGGTGACGGTCAGACCGGCCTTCTCGGCGTCCGCGCGGATCGCATCCATCCTGCGCTTGTGCGTCTCAAGGCTCGCGGCCTGCCGTTCCGCCCACGAAAAGCCGGTTTTCGCGTCTTCGGCGACTTCTTCCGCCTTCTTGCCTCCCGTTGTCATTCGTTGGCGGAACGAGTCCCCCGCCGGCCCCGTCCAGTCGGCTTCGGTATTCGTCCGTGCCCGGTACACCTGGTTCACCGACTCGTCGACCTCCTCCGAGAGAACGTTCTTAAACCAGTCGGCAAGTTGGTACAGGCTTTCCGGGTTCCCCTTGATCTTCGTGTCAAGCATACGACCCACCCCCGTGGATGTCAGTTCTTGAACTTTTCTTGAGCTTTCTTTTCCTGGGTCAAGTAGTCCTGACGTGTCTTGTCTATCTCCGCACTCGCTGCCGCCAGTCCGATCGATATTTGGTCGGCATCCCGCACGAGTTTGACGATTAATCTGGTGAACGCGTCGTTCAGGTTTCCGGCGTCCACTGATTGCGGCGCGGCAGGCGCGGTTCCGATGTTGTCACTTGCCTTGCTCAGCGCACCGGCGACCTGCTCAAGGGTGTCCAGATCAATCTGGAATCCGTTCGACATGGTTCACACCGCCGTCCTGCGGTGCTCTTCGGGAATCTCCACGTCGAATGTGATGGCGTCGAACGGGACTTCCCGCTGGACATCCTCAAGGCGTGCGGTGGCAACCACCACCCACGGCTGGTTTTCCCCGCAGCAAGCGATCAGTCGGTCGAGTGCGGTGTAAGCAAGCAAGGTGACCTCACCGTCCGTCGTCCGACGCAGATCCGGTGTGAAGGACTGGTCATCCGCCACCTCGCACGCGACATAGATGACCGGTGGCACAAGCGTTTCCATGGCATCCCCCCGTAATCGAGTTCCCTGAACTCAGAGTAGAGAGGTCATCGTCACCAGCCTGTCGGTCGTTCGACCCACATTTGGTCAGTTGATCTGGCGGTCGTAGCCCTCCCAGTACGGCGCCCTCAGCTTGAACTTCTGCAGCTTGCCGGTCGCGGTGCGGGCCAGTTCGCCGCGGAACTCGACCGAGGTCGGTGCCTTGTAGCCTGCCGCTCGCTCCTTGCACCAGGCGATCAGCTCGGCCTCGGTGGCCTCTTGGCCGTCGGCGAGCACCACCAGGGCCTTGATGGTCTCACCCCATTTCTCGCTGGGGACCCCGATCACGGCGACCTCGGCGACCGCAGGGTGGGAGAACAGCACGTCCTCGACCTCGATCGAGGAGACGTTCTCGCCGCCGGTGATGATGACGTCCTTCTTGCGGTCCTGGATGGTCACATAGCCGTCGTCGCCGATCACGGCTCCGTCGCCGGTGTGGAACCAGCCGTCGGCCAGGGCCTTCGCGCTCTCCTCTTGCTGCTCCCAGTAGCCCTCGAGCACCACGTTGGAGCGGGCCAGCAGCTCGCCCGCGCCGTCGGCGGCCTGCTCGACCTTGAGGCGCACGCCGAGAGCGGGTGCGCCCGCGCGGGTCAGCCGGGTCGCCCGCTCCTCCGCCGAAAGGTGGTCCCACTCGGCGCGCGTCCGGTTGATGGTGAGCAGCGGCGAGGTCTCGGTGAGGCCGTAGATCTGCACGAACTCCCAGCCGAGCTCCCGCTCGACCCGGGCGATCGTCTTCGTCGGGGGCGGCGCCCCCGCCATGATGATCCGCACCCGGTCGCGCCCGGGGATCTCGCCCTCCCAGGACCGCGCGGCGTCGAGCACCGCGGCCGCGACAGCGGGCGCCGCGCACATCACGGTGACGCCGTGCTTCTCGACGCGGCGCAGGATCTCGGTTCCGTCGACCTTGCGGAGCACGATCTGCGGCACCCCGAGCCCGGTCATGGCGAAGGGCATCCCCCACCCGTTCGCGTGGAACATCGGCAGCGTGTGCAGGTAGACATCGCGATCGGTCACCCCGGCGTGCAGCGCGAACGTGACCGCGTTGACCCAGATGTTGCGGTGCGTGATCTGCACGCCCTTGGGTCGCGCCGTGGTGCCGGAGGTGTAGTTGATCGTCGCGGTGGCGCTCTCGTCGGGCTCCCACGGCCTCGGCTCGGCCCCCTTCGGGGCGTAGAGGTCATCGTCGCGGCCAAGCACGAACCGGTGCTCCGCGGTGACGCCTGCCAGCGCCTCGTCCAGCTCCGGGTCGACGTAGAGCACCCGCGCGCCGGAGTGCTCCACGATGTAGCGGACCTCGTCTGGCCGGAGCCGGAAGTTCACCGGCACCAGCACCCGGCCGTAGCCGGAAACGCCGAAGAACGAGCCGAGCAGGCGCGCGCTGTTGGGACTGACCACCGCCACCCGGTCGCCGACCCCGATACCGAGGTCGTCGAGGTGGGCGGCCTGGCGCCGTGCCAGGGCGCCCACCTCGGCGTACGTCAGGTCCCCCAGCGAGGCGACCTGCTGTCCCGGCTCGTCGACGACGCCGGTGCGCCCGCCGTACACCTGCACGGCCCGGTCGATGAAATCGGAGACACTGAACGGGACGAACATTCTCGTGGGTTCCTTCCATGCGGTGAAGGGGTTCCTGGCACGCTACGCCGATACCTCATGCGGGCTGATCGCCAAGCTGCCCTCCATTCTCGCGCTCGTCGCCTTCATGTTCTCGTGATCGCCGACACGACGTGCTCCAGGCCGTCGGTCGGCGATGACCTCAACTCCGCCGTGGGCTAGGTCGCCGCCCGCGCAGGCCGACGAACGCCGATGCCACCCATGGTGTCGCACCTCGTGGGTGATCTAGCCGGTTCGGGAGCCGATCACGAGGGTGATTTGCTGGGGCGTGTCCCCGCGGATGAGAGTGATAGGCACTTCCTGCTCCGGTTCGGTTTGCCGGAGGGCGGTGAGCAGGTCTTCCACGCCGCGGATCTGTTTACCGGCGAATTCCACCAGCACGTCGCCTGCGCGGATGCCCGCGTGGGCGGCTGGTCCGTCTTGGTCGACGCCGAGCACCAGGGCGCCGTGGTCGGTGCGCGCGCCGAGTCGCCGCTGGATGTCGGGGGTGAGCCGACCGAGTGAGACGCCGAGGTAGGGGTGGGCCGCAGCGCCCTCGGTGAGCAGTTGGTCGGCGACGTCGACGACGGTCGCGGCGGGGATGGCGAAGCCGAGGGAGACGGCTCCGGCCGCGGGTGGGATGTAGGCCTCGTTGATGCCCACGACCCGGCCCTGGACATCGAGCAGTGCGCCGCCGGAGTTGCCCGGGGAGATCGACGCGTCGGTCTGGATGAGGTCCACCAGGGCCGGGGTTTGCCCTGCTGAGCCGGGAATCTCGCGGTGCAGGCCGGAGATGATCCCGGCGGTGACCGAGTTCTGCAGGCCCAGCGGGCTGCCGATGGCCAGCGCGCGCTCACCGGGCCGGGGCAGGTCTGTCCGGTACTCGGGCACCGGGAGGTTCTTGCGATCGGTGCGCACCACGGCGAGGTCGGTGACGGTGTCGGTGGCCAACACGGTGCCGGGTGAGCGCGCGCCGTCGGCGTAGGCGATGGTCACCTCGCGGTGGGCGCCGACGACGTGCTGGTTGGTGACCACGACGTCGGGCCGCAGGACGACCCCGCTGCCGACGCCCTGTTCGGCTTGGACGGTAACCACGCTGGGGCCGATCCGTTCCACCACATCGGCGTACCCGCCGTCCGGCCCGGCGGGGCGGAGGCCGCGGTGGTCGGTTCGTGGCTCGACGGGGTGTCGTCGTCGCCGGTGCAGCCTGACAGCGCGACGATCGCCGCCGCCACCACGGCACCGAGCCGGGTCGCCTGTGCCTTGGCCGTACTGGGCATGGCGCCTCACCTCCTGGTCAGGGGTGCCGTCTCCCGCCCTGCCACGTCGTCCGCCCGCGCGCCGTGGGCGCGGCGCGGCAGGCGACCGGCGATCTGGCGCAGCCGGTGGATGCGGTCGGCTGTGGGCGGGTGCGTGTGGAACAGCGCGGCCAGTCCGTCGCCCGCGAGCGGGTTGGCGATCATGAGGTGGGCTTGGGCAGCGTGTGGGGCGTCGGCAGGCAGCGGCATCCGCCGGGTCCAGTGTTCGATTTTCTCCAGGGCGTCGGCCAAGGCGAGTGGGTCGCCGGACAGGCGCGCGCCGTCGGCGTCGGCTTCGTACTCGCGGCCGCGGCTGACGGCCAACTGGATCAGCCCGGCGGCGATGGGGCCGAGGATCACCATCAGCAGCACCGCCAGCGGGTTAGGCGTGTCCTCGTCGTCGGACGTTCCGAGTGGGAGGAACAGGGCGAGGTTGGCCAGCGAGGTGATGACGCCTGCCAGGGCGGCGGCCACGCTGGATATGAGGATGTCCCGGTTGCGCACGTGGGACAGTTCGTGCCCGAGAACCGCGCGGAGCTCCCGCGGGGTGAGCAGGCGCAGGATGCCGTCGGTGACGCAGACCGCGGCGTGGCGCGGGTTCCGGCCGGTGGCGAACGCGTTGGGCTGGGCGATGTGGCTGATGTGCAGCCGTGGCATGGGCTGCCCAGCGGCGGCGGCCAGTTCGCGGACCATCGCGTGCAGCCGTGGCGCTTGCCGCTCGGTGACGGGCTCGGCGGCCATGGCCCGCAGCGCGAGTCTGTCGGACCAGAAGTAGGCGCCCGCGTTCATCGCCAGTGACAGGACGGTGGCGGCGATCAGGCCGGGGCCGCCGCCGACCCAGTGGCCGAAGGCGATGACGAGGGCAGTGAGCAGACCGAGCAGCGACGCGGTCTTGAGTCCGTTGCGGCAACGGCTGTGATGGTGGCGCATTGTGGTCAGCTTCTTCCTCTCGCGGTGACGGCTCGTCCACCTTGGCGTGGTGTGCTTGCCTGACGGTCAGCCAGCTCTCCTCAGCATGCGAATACCCAGGTCAGCTCGGAGGCGCTCGCACCATCGCCAACGCGACATCATCGCCCCGGGTTCCCAAAGTTGAGCCTCACGCACTCAACTGCGACCGGGGGAAGGGCGGTGATCGAGAGGCGAAAAAGTTGAGTGGATCAGACTCAATCTGGGAACAACCTCGTTGCGGTGGGCGTTGTCCAGGGCGGCGCCACCGCGGTGCCGACTATCGGTGACCGTTGACGAAGACCGTGACCAAGTGGATCTAGTAGTGGGAGGTGTGAACCATGGCGCTGCCTGCCGTGCGATCGGGCAATCAGGTGGGTCGCTGGGACCCGTTCCGTGAGTTCGAGGACCTCTACAGCCAGCTGGGCCGGTGGATGGACTCGGCGTTGGGTCGGCTCGACCAGGGCATCGCGTGGGCTCCGCTGGCGGATGTGACCGAGGTCGAGGACGCCTACGTCGTCGAGGTCGACCTGCCCGGTGTCAAGCGCGAGGACGTCGCCATCGAGCTCGTCGGCAACGACCTGGTCGTCACCGGGGAGCTGAAGCAGAAGGAGCGGCAGGGTCTGCTGCGCCACCGCACCCGCCGCACCGGCGAGTTCTCCTACCGGGTGACGCTGCCCGACAGCGTGGACGCGGACAAGGTCGAGGCGTCGCTGGACGAGGGCGTGCTGACCATCCGCGTGGCCAAGAGCGAGGCGGCCAAGCCGCGTCGCATCGCCATCAGGGGCACGTGAGCCCGGCGTGTCCCGGTGCGGCCCCGGCCCGCGGGCCGGGGCCGCTACAACACCCACCTCCGCGCGCCGGAGGCGATGCGCGCGAGGCCGCCGCCCGAGCCGGACGGCTCAGCTGAACCGCGAGGCCGTGCCGCAGAAGGAAACGCTGTCTGAAACCGACCGGTCCCAACCTGTTTCGTGACCGTGACGATGGAGGTGCCGCCGCATGACCACCACGCGACTCTCCGCCACCCAGCTCACCGCGCCCGGTCTGGTGAACCTGCCGACCCCACCGACTGGCTGGCCCATCGGCTCCTACGCCACCTACGCCGAAGCCCAACGCGCCGTGGACTACTTGGCCGACCACGACTTCCCCGTGCAAGACCTCACCATCGTCGGGGTCGAACCGATGGTGGTCGAACGGGTCGCCGCCCGCCTGACCTGGCCGCGTGTCCTGGGCGGCGGCGCAGCGTCCGGCGCCTGGTTCGGCCTGTTCGTCGGGCTGCTGCTCGGCCTGTTCAGTCCCGGCCCCACACTCGCGCCGATCCTGATCGGCCTGCTCACCGGTGTCGCCTTCGGCGCGTCGTTCGCCGCAGCGAGCTACGCGTCCCTGCGCGGCCAGCGCGACTTCGTCTCCACCACCCAGATCGTCGCGGGGCGCTACGACGTGCTCTGCGAACCACGGCACGCCGAGAAAGGCAGGGACCTGCTGGCCGAATTGGCCCTCGCCAGTCCATCCAGCGCCTGAGACACGGCATCGGCGCCCCCTCCAGGTCACGCTGGAGGGGGCGCCGATGCGACCGGGGTGGCGGGAGGGCGGGGAGCGCGCGTCTACCGCGCACCAGTTCGGCCGCTGTCAATTGACGCGTCGGCTCACCGCGAGAGTCGGGGGATGCGGTGGGACTGACGCGTTCCGGTCAGGGCAGTCGCAGCCAGACGGCGGTGTCGGTCGACACCGCGCCATTCGCGAGTGGCGTGCTCGACAGCAGGACCTCGCTGCCCTCGGGCAGCTCGAACGGCGCGGCGCCGAAGTTGACCGCGCACGCGACGCCGTTGCCGCGGGCGAAGAGCATGACGTTCGGCGGGGCGTCGAGCCAGGTGAACTCCGGCGCGGTCAGGCCTGGCTCGGTGCGGCGGACGCGGAGGGCGGCGCGGTGCAGGGCGAGCATCGACCCCGCGTCCGCGGCCTGTTCGGCCACCGCGTACTTGCCGAACCAGTCCGGTTGGGGAAGCCAGGGAGCCGCGGTGGCCTCCGGTGGGGAGAAGCCGAAGCTGCCGGGCTGGGCGCTCCACGGCAGGGGCACGCGGCAGCCGTCGCGGCCGAAGTCGACGCCCTGGGTGCGCTTCCAGCTCGGGTCCTGGCGGGCGTGGTCGGGCAGGTCGACCTCCTCGGGCAGGCCCAGTTCCTCGCCCTGGTAGAGGTACTGCGAGCCGGGCAGCGCCAGCAGGGCCAGGGTCGCGGCCCGGGAACGCCGCTCCCCCAGCGCGAAGTCGACCTCGCCGCGCGGGCGGACCAGGGCGAGTTGCGGGTCGAGCGAGACGGGGAACTCGGCGGGGGTGACGATGCCGTAGCGGGTGACCGCGCGGTGCACGTCGTGGTTGGCCAGCGTCCAGGTGATGGTGGCGCCGGTCGAGCCGATGTCGGCGAACGCCCGCTCGATGGAGGTCCGCCAGCCCGCCGCGCTCCAGGGCTGCATGAGCAGGTCGAAGAAGAACGCCTGCGGCAGCTCGTCTTCGCGCAGGTAGGCGGCCAGGGCCTCGACGGTGGGGACCCAGATCTCCCCGACCAGCGTCAGGTCGCGGTCTGGCCCGTAGGACGCGGCGATGGCGCGCCAGCGGCGGTAGATGTCGTGCACCTCCGGGCGGTCCCAGGCGTGCTCGTTGAAGCGGCCCCCGTCCCAGTCCGGCAGTTCCTCGTGCTTGTAGAGGCCGTGCGCGACGTCGATGCGGAAGCCGTCGACGCCCCGGTCGAACCAGAACCGCAGCACGTCGTCGAACAGCGCGGTGACGTCGGGGTGGCGCCAGTTGAAGTCCACTTGGGCCGAGTCGAAGAAGTGCAGGTACCACTGTCCTGGGGCGCCGTCCGGCTCGGTGATCCGCGTCCAGGCGGGCCCGCCGAACTGGGAGTTCCAGTTGTTCGGCGGCAGCTCGCCGTGCTCGCCGCGGCCGTCGCGGAAGATGAACCGCTCGCGCTCGGGCGAGCCGGGGCCCGCGGCCAGGGCGGCGGTGAACCAGGGGTGCGCGCTTGAGCAGTGGTTGGGCACCAGGTCGAGCAGCACCTTCAGCCCGCGCTCGTGGGCCTCGCCGACGAACGCGTCGAAGGCGGCCAGGTCGCCGTAGTCGGGCTCGATGTCGGTGTAGTCGGCGACGTCGTAGCCGTGGTCGGCCTGCGGCGAGGGGAAGCACGGGTTGAGCCAGACGCCGTCGACGCCGAGTTCGGCGAGGTAGTCCAGTCGGGACCGGAGTCCGGCGAAGTCGCCGATGCCGTCGCCGTCGCCGTCGGCGAAGCTGCGGAGGTAGATCTGGTAGATGACCGCGTCGCGCCACCAGTTGGTGCGGGTCATGGCAATCAGTCCTTTTCGTTGTCGGTGAGTCATTTGACCGCGCCCGCGGTCAGGCCGTCCACGATTCGGCGTTGGAACACCACGACCAGGACCACCAGTGGGATGGTGACCAGCACGCCCGCGGCCATCTGGCTGCCGAACGGCGTCTCGAACTGGCTGGCGCCGGTGAACTTCGAGATCGCCACCGGCGCGGTCTGCATGGCCGCGTCGTTGGTCATGGACAGCGCGATGAGGAACTCGTTCCACGCCGCGACGAACGTGATGATCGCGGTGGTGAACACGCCGGGGGCGGCCAGCGGCAGCACGATCCGGCGGAACGCCTGCCCCTGGGTGCAGCCGTCGATCATCGCGGCCTGTTCGAGCTCGATCGGGATCTGCCGGAAGAACGCGGTCAGGATCCACACCGCCAGGGGCAGCGCGAACGACAGGCTCGGCGCGACCATGGCCTGGTAGGTGTTGATCCAGTCCCAGTCGGTGAACAGCTTGAGCAGCGGCACCACGATCGAGACCACCGGGAACATCGATGTGGCGATGATCCCGGTCAGCACCAGGCGTTTGAACGGGAAGTCCAGGCGGGCCATCGCGTACGCGGTGAGCGTGGCGATGACCAGCGCGAGCGCCGTCGTCGTCCCGGCAACGACCAGGCTGTTGGCCATCGACCGCAGGAAGCCCTGATCGGGGTCGAACACGGCGGTGTAGTTCTCCAGCGACCACGGCGACGGCAGCGCCGACTTGTCGAAGATGTCGGACGTGCGCCGGAAGCTGGACACCACCATCCAGTAGAACGGGGCCAGGCAGAACACGATGACGACGGTGACGCCGATCATCACCAGCGGTCCTCGGGTGCGCTTGCGGGCGGCCGCTGAGGCGGGCCGGGTCCTCGGGGGCGTCGCCGCGACGGGACTTTCCAGGACGCTCACGCGATCACCTTCGCTCGTCGGGTCTTCCTGCTCCGGACGCCCTTGCCCGCGTCGCCGACGACATCGGCGCCGAGCAGCTTGACGAACGCGAACGCCACCAGGAAGACGAACACGAACAAGATGACCGCGTAGGCCGCGCCCGGGCCGAAGCGGACGTTGGACGCCTCGTCGTGCGCCAGCATCGACAGCGTCTCCACCGACTCCTTGCGGGCACCGATGAGCACATAGGGCATGTCGAACATGCGCAGCGCGTCCAGCACCCGGAACAGCACCGCCACCAGGAGCGCGGGCTTGACCAGCGGCAGCGTGATGCTCCGCAGCCGCCGCCATGACCCGGCCCCGTCGACCCTGGCCGCCTCGTCGACCTCCTTGGGGATGACCTGGAGTCCGGCGAGCACCAGCAGCCCGACGAACGGGGCGGTCTTCCACACGTCGGCGAAGACGACCGCGAGCTTGGCGTGCAGGCCCTCGCTGGTCCAGAGGACCTGGCCGGGCAGGATCGCGTTGGCGAGGCCGTCGGCATTGAAGATCCACCGCCAGAGCAGGGCCACGATCGCGGTCGGGATGGCCCACGGGATGAGGATGCCCGCGCGGACCAGCCCCCGCCCGCGCAGCGCCTGGTGCATGATCAGCGCCATCCCCACGCCCAGGACGATCTCCAGCGCGACCGAGGTCCCGGTGAGGAACACGGTGTTGGCGAGCGCGTTCCAGAACCGGTCGCCCGCGCTGGTGAACAGGACGGCGTAGTTGTCCAGGCCGACGAACGGCTCGGTGTCGTCGACGAATCCGGACTCCGGGTCGATTCCCCGCGCGCCGTACAGCGACTGCCACACCGCCTGGACCGTGGGGTAGGCGACGACGACGGCGAGCACGAGGACGGTGGGCGCCACCAGCAGCGCGCCGAGCCGGGCCGACCCGGCGCGGCGGTCCGAGGGCGGACGGGACAGCACCGCGGTCATGTCACCGCCCCCCGGTGATCTTGTCGAGGCGGCCCTGCAGGTCGGCGAGCGCGGCCTCGCTGCTCTTCACGCCCGTCAGCGCGGCGTAGGCCTCGTCCTGGATCGCGCCGGCGGCGTCGCCGTAGCGCACCACCCTCGGCCGGGGCTGCGCGGTCATGATCGAGGCCTTGAGCGTGGGCAGGTACGGGAACGCCCGCACCAGTTCCGGGTCGTCGTACAGGCTGGTGTAGGTGGGCGCCAGCGAGGCGGCTTCCAGGTTCTGGCGCTGGCGCTGCGCGGAGGTCATGTACTTGACGAAGTCCAGCGCGGTCGCCTTGTTCTTCGCGAACGAGGACACGGCCAGGTTCCAGCCGCCCAGACTGGACGAGCCGGGCCCGTCCGCCCCCGGCAGGGGCGCGACATCGAACTTCCCGGCGACCGCGCTCGACCCGTCGGTCTTGCTGGCCAGCGCGTGCTGGTAGGGCCACTGCCGGTGGAAGACCAGCTGGCCCTTCTGGAACGCCTGCCTGCCCTGCTCCTCCTGGAAGGTGATGGCCGGGCGCGGGATCAGCCCGGACTTGAAGCCGTCGACGAGGAAGTCCAGCCCCCGCTTTGCTTGCGGGGTGTCCACAGTGGGCTTGCCGTTCTCGTCCACGATCGCGCCGCCCGCGGACTGCACGGCCTCGGCGAAGTTGACGGTGAGCCCCTCGTACTTCTCGAACTGGCCCGCGTAGCAGGACATGCCCGCGGCGTTGGGCAGCGCGAGCACCTGGCCGCACTGCGACCGCAGCCGCGCCCATGTCGTGGGCGGCTTGTCGATGCCCGCCTCGGCGAGCAGGTCGGTGCGGTAGAACAGCAAACCGCCGTCCGCCCACGCCGGGGCCGCGTACAGGACGCCGCGGTACTTCGCGCCCTCGACCACCGGCGGCAGCGTCTGGTCGAGCGGGAACTGCTCCTCCGGCAGCGGCTCGATCCAGCGGTTGGCGGCGAACTCGGCGGTCCACACGACGTCGAGGGCGATCACCGCGTTCGCATCCGAGCGCGTCTGCGCGTTCTGGATGTGCTGCTGGCGCTGCTGGTCGGACTGCTCAGGCAGCTCGACAAAGGTGACCTTCTCGTCGGGGTGCTCGCGGTTCCACTGGTCCACGACGCCGCGGAAGGTCCCGCTCACGTCCTTGCCCGCGACGTAGTTGATCGGGCCGCGGCCCTCGAACCCGCCGCCCCTGGCCGGGGCGCCGCCGCCCGCGCTCGCGCAGGACGTCAACCCGACCACCACCGCGGCGGTCAGCGCGCCCGCGGCGATGCGGGCTCTCGTGGTGTGCACGCCTAACTCCTTCTCCACTGGACAGTCGGCTGTGGGCCGGGACGGCCACCGATACGGGCTAGTGCCGGTCTCCGGTCTTGGCGGAGAACAGGTGGGTCTCGCCGGGCCGGATTCGGAAATGGAGGCGCTCGCCCTTGCGCGGCGGGACACGCGCGTCGACCTTGGCGATCACGTCGGCGCCGTTCTCGAGCCTGCCGTAGCAGAACGCGTCGGCGCCGAGTTCCTCCACGACGTCGACAAGCACGGCGAAACCGCCGTCAGCGGAGCCGACCGGCTCCAGCGACTCGGGCCGGAAGCCCAGAGTGGCCCTGGACCCGCCTTCGGCTGCGATCGCCCGCACGGCGGCACGGCCAAGGGGAACGCGCGTGCCCGCGACCCTCGCGCCGTCCTCGTCCACCGCGACCTCGGTGAGGTTCATCGCCGGGGAGCCGATGAACCCGGCGACGAAGACGTTGGCGGGCCGGTCGTACAGCTCGCGCGGCGCGGCGCACTGCTGTAGCTTCCCGTCCTTCATCACCGCCACCCGGTCGCCCATCGTCATGGCCTCGACCTGGTCGTGGGTCACGTACACGGTGGTGATGGCCAGCCGCCGCTGCAGCGCGGCGATCTGGGTCCGGGTCTGCACGCGCAGCTTGGCGTCGAGGTTGGACAGCGGCTCGTCCATCAGGAACACCCTCGGCTCGCGCACGATCGCCCGGCCCATCGCGACCCGCTGGCGCTGGCCGCCGGAGAGCGCCTTGGGCTTGCGGTCCAGGTAGGGCTCCAGGTCGAGCAGCGCGGCGGCCTCCGCGACCCGCCTGCGTCGCTCCTCTTTGGACACACCGGCGATCTTCAGCGCGAAGCCCATGTTGTCGGCGACGCTCATGTGCGGGTAGAGCGCGTAGTTCTGGAACACCATGGCGATGTCCCGGTCCTTGGGCGGCAGGTGGGTGACGTCGTGGTCGCCGATGTGGATGGCGCCGTCGTCGACGTCCTCCAGGCCCGCCAGCATCCGCAGGCTCGTCGACTTCCCGCAGCCGGACGGCCCGACCAGCACCAGGAACTCCCCGCAGGCGATCTCCAGGTGCAGGGCGTCCACCGCTGGGCGCTCGGCCCCGGGGTAGACGCGCGTGGCCTTCTCGTAGGTGACGGTCGCCATCGACTTCCCTCCGCAGTGCCTTAGATCACTTAAACGCTTCAGTGAAACGTTTCAGCTAAGGTAGGCGTGGCTCGCGGTGTGGTCAAGGCCTCAGGAGGAATCGGCGCTATGGGCGCTCGCAAACGGATCACGGTCGCCGACGTGGCGCGGGAGGCAGGCGTGTCGCAGGCGACCGTCAGCTACGTCCTCAACGACAACCCGAATCAGAAGATCCCCGACGCCACCCGCCGCCGCGTGCGCGACGCGGTCGAGAAAATCGGCTACACCCGCTCCGCGGCCGCGCGGGCGCTCATCCGCGGCCGCGGCGACACCGTCCTGCTGGCGCTGACCGGCCTGCCCATCGGCCCGCACATCGCCCACCTCATCGAGGCGCTGACCGAGGACCTGGGCGCCATCGGCCTTGGCCTGATCACCCACCAGGAACAGCCGCGCCGCACGCTGGCGGCGACCTGGCGCGAACTCGCCCCCGCCGCGGTGATCGCCTTCACCCCGGTGGGCTCCGCCGAGCACCAGGCCATGCGCGCCGCGGACGTCCACCTGGTGTGCGTGCGCCCGGGTTCGGAACCCGCGGCCGACCACCCGGTGGTGGTCCTGGCGCCCAACGACCGCATCGGCCGCCTCCAGGCCGCGCACCTCATCGCCGCGGGCCACCGCCGCCTCGGCTACGCCGCCCCCACCGACGAGCGGGTCCGGCACCTGGTCGACCTGCGCCTGTCCGGAGTCGCCGCCGCGTGCCGCGAGAACGGCCTCGCCGCCCCGTCGGTCCAGCCGGTCGATCTCGACCTCTCCAGCGCCACTTCGGCGGTGGCGGCCTGGCGGGCCGAGCCCCGCACCACCGCGGTCTGCGCCTACAACGACGAACTCGCCTTCGCGGTCCTGGCCGGGATGCGCGCGCTGAACCTGGCCGCCCCGCACGACCTGGCCGTCGTCGGCGTCGACAACATCCCCACCGCCCCCTTCGCCAACCCTGCCCTCACCACCGTCGACCAGGACATCGCCGCGATGAGCACCCACCTGTCCGCCCTGATCGCCGACGCCGTCCAGGGAAAACGCGGCGAACCCGCTCCCCCGCCGGACATCCTCCGCCTGATCATCCGCGACACCGCCTGAGCACGGCGACCCGAACCGCGACGCCGACCTGCGGTCCAGCGCCGAACGACGTTCAGGAATCAGGGCAGCTCACGGCGACGAACACGGGGGTGGCGAGATCGAACGCCTGCTCCTTCTCGAAAGCCACTTCCTGGTGCGCGTACTTGCCCCGTTCGGTATAGTAGGGGGCAAGCAGGCCCTTCTCCAGGGCGGCGCAGGACATGGCGTAATAGAAGCTTTCCAGCTTGCCCGGCCAGAGTCCGACACTGCTTTCGGCGAACTTGGCATGAGCGCGGTAGATGTAGTCCGCGTCGACCCTGACCACGCTGACGATATCCAGCGGGTCGTGGATCACAGTCGGGTCGTGCGGGGCGAAAGCGTAGGCGAAGACGTAACTGGTGCGCACCACCAACTCCCCCTCGGCCCCCGGCTCGACGGTCATTCGGCCGTCGACTTTCGGGGCGACGTCGAGCAATCGGTGCTCAGGAGCCAGATTCGTGCGGTTGGAGCTGTCGGTGGCGATCTGGTCCCGGGCCTTCGGGGCGAACAGCGCCACGAAGGACTCCAGGTTTCCGCCCCGGAGCACCTCCGGGTCGAGCCGGGCCGCGACCAGCACACGCCGAATCTGCTCGGTCGCGGCGGCGACCTGTGCGGCGGTGAAGCCGTTCACGGCCACGGGCGTGGGGGCCACCACACCGCTCTCGCCATCGGACCAACCGGCCGCGGGGGTGCCGACAAACGGCTGGGCCAAGTCGACCCGTCGGATCTCACTCGGCACGGTCGCGGTGGTCGTCGGCGCTCCGGACGCCCGGGGCGGGACAGCCCCGCGCTCGACCGAGCCCACGGCGACCACGCCCAGGCCGAGAATCGCCAGGAGGACACCCACGGAGATGATCTTGACGCGGTGCCTCCACCAGAACGCGGGCGGCCCCGGCCGACGAGGATTCCGCAACCGACGCCAGCGCACACCGCGCACGGCCCGCCGAGCCACCCGGTTCCATTCTGGATCGCGCAGCTCAGGGTGGTCGAAGATGTCGTTGGACACTGCTTGCTCCCAGGTCATCCGCGAAGTCGGCGAAAGATACCCTTCCCGCGGGCCGCCGAACGCGACGAAGGCCCGGTCGTCAGGTCGTGTCGTGGCCGGACGCGATGCCGCCATGGGCGTGGTCGTGCGGTTCGGGGTCTTCCCAGGGGGGCAGTGGGTCTTCCATCAGGCGCCAGTGTTCGGGTCCCGCGGCCATCTCGTCGTCGGTGAGCAGGGCGGGGTCGAGTCGGCGCTGGGGCTCGGCGGGGTCGAGGTCGATGCCGATGAACACGAGTTCCTGACCGGGTAGGCGGTTGTCGAGGAGTTCTCCTGGGTCGATCGTGAGGTTGGGGCCCGCCTGGGACCAGACCGCGAGGGTGTCGGGGCGGGTGGCGATGTGGCAGAAGCCCTTGCTGCGGAGCACCCCGCGCCAGTCTTCGATGGCGGCGGCGAGGCGGGCGGGATGGAAGGGGCGGGTGGCGCGGTAGGTGACCGAGCGGATGCCGTATTCCTCGGTTTCCGGGGTGTGGCCGCCTGCGAGTTCGGCGGCCCATCCGGGGGTGGCGGCGGCGGTGACCGGGTCGTAGCGGCCGGTGTCGAGGACTTCGGCCAAGTCGATCGTGCCGCGGACGGAGTGGATGAGCCGGGCGGTGGGGTTGAGGACGCGGGCGAGTCCTTCGACGGTGGCCACCTGGTCGGGGGTGGCGAGGTCGGTCTTGTTGAGCACCAGGACATCGGCGAACTCGACCTGGTCGATCAGCAGGTCGGAGATGCCGCGTTCGTCGCCATCACCCGCGGCCAGGGCGCGGTCGGTGAGGGTGTCGCCGCGGTCGAGTTCGGTGAGGAAGTTGGCCGTGTCGATGACGGTGACCATGGTGTCGAGCCGGGCGAGGTCGGACAGGCTGGTGTCGTCGTCGAAGACCCATTCGAAGGTCGCGGCCACCGGCATGGGCTCGGAGATGCCGGTGGACTCGATCAGGATGGTGTCGAACCTGCCTTCCCTGGCCAGGGCGGCGACGCTGTCGAGGAGGTCTTCGCGCAGGGTGCAGCAGATGCAGCCGTTGGTCAGCTCCACCAGCCGCTCCCCGCCGCGCCCGGCGATCAGGGAGGCGTCGATGTTGACCTCGCTCATGTCGTTGACCACCACCGCCACCCGGCGCCCCTCGCGGTTGGCCAGGACGTGGTTGAGCAGCGTGGTCTTGCCCGCCCCCAGGAAGCCGGACAACACGGTGAC
The DNA here is from genome assembly GCF_900101685.1 of Actinokineospora iranica. GTDB lineage: Bacteria > Actinomycetota > Actinomycetes > Mycobacteriales > Pseudonocardiaceae > Actinokineospora > Actinokineospora iranica. The sequence goes on along the minus strand of NZ_FMZZ01000007.1, from coordinate 338,915 downwards.
AGGAACACGCGACGGCGACGACATGCAGAACATGATAATCATATTCGACTAGTTGTCTCCGCCGGGCTCCCGCGCGCTCAGCGAAGCCTCATCGGCGGCAGGGGCGGGTTTGCCGGGCGCGTGGCCGATCAGGCGGTCGGGACGTCCGCGTCGAGGCAAGCCCGAGGAATGACCAGCCCGGTCTCGTAGGCGAGCACGACCGCCTGCGCCCGGCTGGTCAGGGCGAGTTTCGTCATGGTGCGGTTGAGGTGGGTCTTCACGGTCGCCTCGCTCACGGTGAGGGCGGCGGCGATCTCGGTGTTGGACTTCCCGGTGGCCACATGCCGCAACACCTCCCGCTCTCGGGTGGTGAGATGCCGGAGGCCGGGCGGGACCGCCTGGGGCCGTGGCGACTCGCCGGAATGGGCGAGGTACGCCTCGATGAGCCTGCGGGTGACCGACGGGGCGAACAGCGTCTCCCCCGCCGCGACGACCTCGATGGCGGAGATCAGCTGGCGCGGCTCGGTCTGCTTGAGCAGGAACCCCGCAGCGCCCGCGCGGAGCGCCGCGTAGACGTACTCGTCCAGGTCGAAGGTCGTCAAGACCATCACCCGGGGCGGGACAGGGCTGGCGGCGAGGATGCGCTCGGTGGCGTGGATGCCGTCGACACCGGGCATCCGGATGTCCATCAGGATCACCTCCGGGCCGGTCGCGGCAGCCAGCGCGACGGCCTGTTCCCCGTCCGCAGCCTCGGCGACGACCTCGAAGCCGGGTGTCGCGCGCAGCAGCGCGGCGAGTCCGGCGCGGATGAGGACCTCGTCGTCCACCACCATCAGCTTGACCACTCCCCCAGCCACGCGATGCTTATACCGTTGTTCGGTCTGTGCTGGGTAGGGTGAGTTCGACATCGAAGCCGCCCTCCGGTCTCGGTCGTGCGCTGACGGTTCCGCCGTAAAGGGCGGCGCGTTCGCGCATGGACATCAGCCCGTGGCGCGGGCTGTCGGACTCGGCGGGCGCGACTCGCGCCGCCGGAGCCTCGTTGCCGATCCGCACGGTGATCCGGTCGGCGCCACGGTGGACGGCCACGGTCGTCCGGCTCCCCGCGGCGTGCTTGATGACGTTGGTCAGCGCTTCCTGGACCACGCGGTAGACGCACAGTTGCAGGCCCGAGGGCAACACGGTGGGCGTCCCCGTCAACTCCAGCGTCACCGGGACGCCCGCGGCGCGCACCCGGTCGATCAGGGCGGGCAAGTCGGCCAGGCCCGGGGTCGATGACCGCTGCCCGCCCACCGGGTCGTCCGAGTCGAAGCGCAGCAGGCGCAGCATCCGCTGCATCTCCCGCAGCCCCTCCCGGCTCGCCGCGGCGACCGTGTCCAGCGCGGCGTGCGCCGCGGGCGGGTCGGAGTGGAAGACATGCCCGGCCAACCCGGTCTGCACCGCGATCACCGCCATGTGATGCGCCACCACGTCATGCAGTTCCCGGGCGATGCGCACCCGTTCCCCGGTCAGCGCCCGCTCGGTCCTGGCCCGCTGCTCGGCGTGCAGCTGCCTGGTCAGCTCGACCAGCTTCCGGTTGCTCTCGCCGAGCCTGCGGCTCACATCGCCGAACCCCCAGGCCACCGCGACCGCGGCCACGACCATGCCCACCGCGACATGCGGAGCCAACGACGCCCGCAACCCGGCCCAGAACAGCGGCGGGGCCAGCACCACCGCGCCCGTGACCACGGTCAGCGGCGGCCGGGTGCCCGCGACCGTGTAGAGCGCGAGCATCGGCGCCCAGTACTTCGGCGTCGGCTGGTTGCGGCCGGTGAGAGCCAGATACGCCAGGAACGCCAGCGAGGTCACCACCAGCACCGTCACCGGCCATCGCCTGCGCACCGCCAACGGCAGGAAGACCAAGGCGGTCAGACCATAGGCGAGCTCGTCTCCACCGACACCGCTAGGCACGTACTGGTCCTCGACCAGGCAGCCGATCGCCGTGAGCCCGACGGCGATGATCACGTCCACCGTGTAGGGAGGGACCGAGGTCAGCCACCGTGCCGGAAGATCGCCGCGCATCCGCACAACCTAGCCGGCGACCGACAACCGCGCGTCACACTCAGGTTTACCCACCGGCTACCACGGCTGGTTGACCCGCGCGGGCACCCCGACGCATCCCCTGGCAAGCCGGATCGACACGGACCGCACGCGGAAACCGGACCTGGACACCAGCCAGTCGCGTCGAGGACACCTACTGGATTCTTGATTGATTCCAGAAAATGGGGCACACTCCAGAGCGTGCCGACACCTTTGGACTACGAGCGCATGTTGCGGGGAGCCGCGCTGCGTGTGACACGTCCCCGGGTCGCGGTGCTGTCCGCGGTGCACGAGCATCCGCACGCCGACACGGACTCGATCATCACGGCTGTTCGCGCGGGGCTTGGCGGCGTGTCCCACCAGGCCGTTTACGACGTGCTGCGCGCGTTGACCAGCGCCGGGCTGCTGCGGCGCATCGAGCCGCAGGGATCGGTGGCGCGGTATGAGGCCCGGGTCGGGGACAACCATCACCACGTGGTGTGCCGGTCGTGCGGCGCCATCGCCGACGTCGACTGCGCGGTCGGGAGCACGCCCTGCCTGACCGCGTCCCACGACCACGGTTTCACGATCGACGAAGCCGAGGTCGTCTACTGGGGCCTGTGCCCCGCCTGCTCCACCGCAACCAGTTCCTGAACTCACCGTTTGATCCTTGGAAGGATTCCTGTGTCTGACAGTCCTGACGCCGTCGTTGGAGAGATGAACGTGGAGAACGCGGGCGGCTGCCCGGTCTCCACCGGTCGCTTCAACCACCCCACCGAAGGCGGCGGCAACCGTGGCTGGTGGCCGAACCAGCTCAACCTGGCGATCCTCCGCAAGCACACCGCCGCCGCCAACCCCATGGGCGAGGACTTCGACTACGCCGCCGAGTTCGCCACCCTCGACCTCGACGCCCTGGCCCACGACGTCGACGAGGTGCTGACGACCTCGCAGGACTGGTGGCCCGCCGACTTCGGCCACTACGGGCCGTTCATGATCCGCATGGCGTGGCACAGCGCGGGCACGTACCGCATCAGCGACGGCCGCGGTGGCGCGGGCGCTGGTATGCAGCGGTTCGCGCCGCTGAACAGCTGGCCCGACAACGGCAACCTCGACAAGGCGCGCCGCCTGCTCTGGCCCGTCAAGCAGAAGTACGGCCGCAAGATCTCCTGGGCCGACCTGATGATCTTCGCGGGCAACCGCGCGCTGGAGACGATGGGCTTCACCACCTTCGGCTTCGGCGGCGGCCGCGCCGACGTCTGGGAGCCCGACGAGGACGTCTTCTGGGGCCCGGAGCGCACCTGGCTCGGCGACGAGCGCTACACCGGCGACCGGAACCTCGAAGAGCCGCTGGCCGCCGTCCAGATGGGCCTCATCTACGTCAACCCCGAGGGCCCCAACGGCAACCCCGACCCGCTCGCGGCGGCCAGGGACATCCGCGAGACGTTCGGGCGCATGGCGATGAACGACGAGGAGACCGTCGCACTGATCGCGGGCGGCCACTCGTTCGGCAAGACCCACGGCGCGGCCGACCCGAACCAGTACGTCGGCCCCGAGCCCGAGGGCGCCTCGATCGAGGAGCAGGGCTTCGGCTGGAACAACACCTTCGGCACCGGCAAGGGCCCGGACACGATCACCAGCGGGCTGGAGGGCATCTGGACCCCCACCCCGGTGACCTGGGACAACACCTTCTTCGAGACCCTGTTCGCCTACGAGTGGGAGCTGGAGAAGAGCCCGGCTGGCGCGAACCAGTGGAAGCCCAAGGACGGCGCTGGCGCGGGCACCGTGCCCGACGCGCACGACCCGGCGCGCAAGCACCAGCCGACGATGCTGACCACCGACCTCGCGCTGCGCGTCGACCCGATCTACGAGCCGATCTCCCGGCGGTTCCTGGAGAACCCGGACCAGTTCGCCGACGCGTTCGCCCGGGCCTGGTTCAAGCTCACCCACCGCGACATGGGCCCGATCCAGCGCTACCTCGGCCCGCTGGTGCCCAGCGAGACGCTGGTCTGGCAGGACCCGGTGCCCGCCGTCGACCACGAACTCGTCGACGCCGAGGACATCGCCGCCCTCAAGGCCCGCCTGCTCGACTCCGGCCTGACCACCGCGCAGCTCGTCTCCACCGCGTGGGCGTCGGCGTCGACGTTCCGCGGCAGCGACAAGCGCGGCGGCGCGAACGGGGCGCGCATCCGCCTCGAACCGCAGCGGACCTGGGAGGTCAACGACCCCGACACGCTGGCGACGGTGCTGCGCACCCTGGAAGAGGTCCAGGCGTCGTTCAACAGCGCCCAGACCGGCGGGAAGAAGGTCTCGCTGGCCGACCTCATCGTCCTCGGCGGCTGCGCCGCGGTCGAGCAGGCCGCCAAGAACGCCGGTTTCGACGTCCAGGTCCCCTTCACCCCGGGCCGCACCGACGCCACGGAAGAGCAGACCGACGCCGAGTCGTTCGCCCCGCTCGAGCCGACCGCGGACGGGTTCCGCAACTACCGCGGCAAGGGCCACCGCCTGCCGTCGGAGTACCTGCTGATCGACCGCGCGAACCTGCTCACCCTGACCGCGCCCGAGATGACCGTCCTGGTGGGCGGCCTGCGGGTCCTGGGCGCGAACCACCAGCAGTCCCCGCTGGGCGTGCTCACCGCCACCCCCGGGTCGCTGACCAACGACTTCTTCGTGAACCTGCTGGACATGGGCACGCAGTGGTCGGCGGCGTCCGAGGACGCGGAGACCTTCGAGGGCCGCGACCGCGGCACCGGCGCGGTCAAGTGGACCGGCAGCCGCGTCGACCTCGTCTTCGGCTCGAACTCCGAGTTGCGCGCCGTCGCCGAGGTCTACGCCAGCGAGGACGCCAAGGAGAAGTTCGTCCGCGACTTCGTGTCCGCCTGGGACAAGGTCATGAACCTCGACCGGTTCGACATCGCCTGATTCCTGCCTGATTCCTGCCCGATTCCTGCCTGATCCACCCGGCTTGACCCACCCAGCCTGACCCCGATGTCCAGGTCGGCGGCCCCGCCCGCCGACCTGGACATCACGGTTGGCCCCTGTTTCCCCGGAACAGCCGCCGAGCTGACTTCTCCATCGAGCCAAGCGCCCCTCTCCGTCCGGGCGTTTTTTCTTTCCCATTCAGAAACCTCCGCACACACTGCGCCTCCACTTCCCAGTCAGCATTTCTCCCTTATCTAGATAATGCATAGTGGATTGGGCATTCAATAGCCACGGAAAATGGGGATGCCTCCTTCGGGGTGAACTTCGCCGGTTCCCGGGGCGAAGGCCATGGGACAGCGGCCGTCCGGGTACACCGACCGAATCGGCTGCTCACCGTCCCCATCGACGTGAGCGGGGCGCCCGGAACGAGGAGGAACCAGACATGGGGTCAGCGCGCGACCTGGCGGTGATGGTCACCGGCGGCGGCAAGGGATTGGGCCTGGAGTTCGCCCGCGCGCTGGCCGAGGACGGGGCCGCGGTGCTGGTGACCGGCCGCGACCAGGCGGCGCTTGACCACGCGGTGCGCGGATTGCGGAAGGCGGGCGGAACCGCCGAGGCGGTCAGGGCCGACGTCACCGACCGCAAGGAGATCGAGCACGCGGTCAACCACGCCGTGGACGCGTTCGGCAAACTCGACGTGCTGGTGAACAACGCGGGCACGCCCGGTCCGCTCGGGCCGACGTGGGAGGTCGACGAGGCCGCATGGTGGCACACCTTCGAGGTGAACGTCCGCGGCACCCTGTTGGCCTGCCGCGCCGCCGCCGAGGTCATGGCGCCCAGCGAGCGCGGGCGGATCATCAACATCACCAGCCACGCGGGCAAGCACCGGTGGCCGCACGCGAGCGCCTACTCGGTGTCGAAAGGCGCGATCATCAAGCTGACCGAGAATCTGGCCGTCGAACTGAAACCGCACCACGTCAGCGTGGTCAGCTACCACCCGGGCCTGATCGACGCCGGAATGACGCACGAGCTCATGACCGCGGAGCATTCCGATCCGTGGGAGGAAAAGGTCGCAGAGTTCTTCCGCCACGAAAAAGACGAGGGCCGGTTCACCAGCATCGAGCAGGCCAAGAGCACGCTGCTGCGCCTCGTGACAGGCGAGGCTGACACTCTGTCCGGCCGGTATGTCACGGCGGAAGACGACCTCGCCGAACTCGCCGCCGAGAAGAAATAGCGGCCGACCCGGAAAGGAAAGTGGATGGACGACAATCTCGCCACGCTTCTGGAAGCCGTGGCCGACGAGGCGGGTGACCGGGTCGCGGTCGCGCACGGCGACCTGACCCGGACGTGGCGGGCGCTTGACGACCGCGCCGCGCGGCTGGCCGGATGGTTCGCGGCCCAGGGCCTGGGCCGGGGCGCGCGGATCGCCGTCGCCCTGCACAACGGGCCCGAGTACGTGGAGACCGTGCTCGCGGCGATGAAACTGCGGGCCACGGCCGTGAACGTCAACCACCGCTACCAAGACCGCGAGCTGGTGGACCTGCTGACCCGTTCCGGCGCCGGGGCGCTGGTCCACGACGCCGCGCTGGCGGAGAAGGTGACGGGCGTGCGCGACCGACTGCCGCCGATGCCGATGCTCGCGGCCGGGGCGGACTACGAGGCCGCGCTATCCGCGACTCCCCCGGCGCACCGGGTCGAACGCTCGGGTGAAGACGAGTGGCTGACGTTCACCGGCGGGACGACAGGCGCGCCCAAGGGCGTCCTGACCACGCACCGTTGGCTTCTCGAAGTGGTGGCGGACAACGGTTACCGGCCGCGCGGGGTGGCCATGCCCGCCGACCTGTCCGAACTGCGCGCCACCACCCGCGCCCTGCTCGACGGCCCGCCTGAGGTGACCCTGGTGGCGCCGCCGCTGATGCACGCGACCGGCCTCTACACCACGCTGGGCTGTCTGCTCGCCGCGGGAACGGTGGTGTTCCTGCCTTCCCGGTCCTTCGACCCGGACGAACTGGCCGAGCGGATCGGCAGGCACCGGGTCACCACGGTGTGCCTGGTGGGCGACGCGTTCTCGGTTCCCCTGGCGGACGCGCTCGACCGCGCGGCCGAACACGGTCGACCGTACACTGTGGACAGCGTGCGGCGGATCATGAGCGCGGGCGTGATGTGGAGCGCGGAGACCAAAAAGCGGCTGCTGGAGCACTTCGACGCCGAGTTGGAGGACTTGGTCGCCGCGTCCGAGGGCGGGCCGTTCGCGCGGTCGGTCACCACCCGGGGCGACGATCCGGTCACCGGCCGGTTCACGTTGCTGCCGGGGTGCCGGGTCGTGGACGAGGACGGCCGCGACGTGCCGACCGGGCAAGCGGGCTCGCTGGCCGCGCCCACCCGCGACGACATCGGCTACCTCGACGACCCAACGGAGACCGCGCGGGCGTTCCGGGTCATCGACGGCGTCCGCCACGTCGTTCCCGGGGACGAGGCGACCGTGGAACCCGGCGACGCGGTCACCTTGCGCGGCCGGTCGAGCCGGATCATCAACACCGGCGGGGAAAAGGTGTTCGCCGAGGAAGTGGAACAGGCCGTCGGCGGCCACCCGGACGTCGAGGACGTGAACGTGATCGGCGCGCCCGATCCGCGGTGGGGGCACCGGGTCGTGGCCGTCATCGCGCCGCGGTCCGGCGCGGAGCCGACGGTGGAGTCCGTGCGGTCGCACGTGCGCGGAGACCTCGCCGACCACAAGTGCCCCCGGCAAGTCGTTCTCGTGGAGAAGATCAAGCATGGTCCCGGCGGCAAACCCGACCTCGACTGGCTGCGCGAGGTCGCCCAGCGCCAGGCCGACTCGGGCGGTTCCTAAGCGGCGCGGGTGTCCGGCACAGGCCCTCGGCTCGGACGGAATTCCCTGGCTTCCCGAAATCGGGGACAGCACCGTCGACGCCATCGGGTCATTTCCGGTTGTCGCAGGCGATCCGCAGCGTGGTCAGCGCGTCGGCCCAGCAGTCGGCGAGGTCAGCGGTCCGCGCTGGGTCGAGCGCGGTCAGCACGGACAGGGTGGCCTGGCCCTGGTAGCTGGTGAGGATCGTGAAGCAGGTGTGCTTGGGCGGCAGCCAGGGAATGGCGATGACCTCGTCCACCGGCGTGCCCGCCACGGCCAGCGGCCGGACCGGCGGGAAGCTCGACGCGGTCAACGCGACGTTGCGGCGGCTGCCCAGCAGCGTGACGCACACCGTGCCGAGCCCCGGCGGGAGATCCTCGGCGAGCGCGCGCAGCGCGGGTCGGCGGGCGGCCATTCTGCGGCGGGACGCCGCGCGCGTCACGGCCGCCAGCCGCCGCAGCGGATCGGGTTCCCCGCAGGGCAACGCGACGCGCATCAGCCCGATCGAGGTGCCCGCGGCCGGTTGGTCCTCGCCGTCCCTCCTGGTGTCCACCGGCACGCACACCGGCAGCGTGGCGCCGGTGACGTCGGACGTCGGGGACCACAGCCGCAGCGCCCCGGTGAGGGCGGCCAAGTGGGCTTGGCCGATGGTGGCCCCGCTCGCCGCGCTGATCGTCCGCAGGTCGCTCAGCGGCGCGCTCCGCCAGGTCAGGCGCCGCGGCGCGTCCGGGGCCTGCGCCAGCGCGGCGACCTTCCGCGCCGGGGTGAGCGCCGCGGCGAGGTCCGGCAGGGCGCCAAGCGCGTGCCAGGGGCGGGGTTTCCTCGGCTGGGTCTTCCAGGTCGGGGAGCGGTCGCCGAAGACCACTTCGAGGGTGCGCAGCAGGGCGACCCCGTCCTGGGCCGCGTGGTGGACGAGGCAGCCGACGCCCCAGGTCTCGCCGTCGCCGGGAAGCAGCCACATCCGCCACAGGGGCCGGTTCCGCTCCGGGTCGGGCCCCAGCCACACCGTCGCGGGCTCCGGCCCGACCACGGCCGCCGGCAACACGTCGATGTGCGCGTCCAGATCCACTTCCACGCGCTCCCAACGCGGCTCGCTCCCCTGCGCGAGCCGGTGCGTGAACGCGGGCAGGTGGTCGAGGTGGCGCCCCACCAGGGCGCGCAGCGTGTCGACGGGCGGCGGTGTGCCCCTGAGCCGCAGCAGGACCCCGAAGTAGAGGCTTCCGGAAGAGCCGGTCGCCTCCTGCATCGCCAGAAAGGCCCGCGTCAGCGAGTCGACCCGCAACGACGCGGAGCCGACGTCAGCGGTGGTCATGGTCTGAGGTTAGGGGGATGACCGACCACGCGCTCGCCTGCCGTGCTCGGGGCGGTGCGCGCACGTGCGCGTCCGCGGTGGCGTCGCTCCACAGTGGACCATGTGTTCGCATGGGGTGCCATGACGTGGAAGGCCCGTCGAAGAACAGGATTTCCGCTCGCCCGTTCCGCGTCGGCCGTCGAGCTTGGTGGACCGGGAGCGACAACCGCTCCCGGTCCACCAAGCCGGAGTCAGCCGGAGACACGCACCGGGAGCCGCCGGGGGCAGATGAACTGCATCGGGTTCTCCCACTCCATTCCGGCGTCGTGGTCGACGGTGATCTCGCTGAAGCGGTCGAACAGGCTGTTGAGCGCGATCCTGGCCTCCAGCCGGGCCAGCGGGGCGCCGAGGCAGAAGTGGATGCCCTGGCCGAAGGCGATGTGGCCGCCGGTGGCGCGGTGGATGTCGAAGCGGTCCGGGTCGGCGAAGCGCCGCGGGTCCCGGTTCGCCGCGCCGGTCCACAGGGTCACCAGTTCGTCCTTGCCGACGCGGTGGCCGCCGAGATCGGTCTCGGCGGTGGTCACGCGCGCCATGCGGGAGAACGGCGGATACAGGCGCATCAGCTCCTCGGCCGCGCCCGGCAGCAGGTCGCGGTCGGCCCGCACCTCGGCCAGCGCCTCGGGGTGGCGGTCGAAGGTGATGACCGCGTTGCCCAGCAGCGCCATGGACGCGGCATGGCCCGCGAACAGGGTCAGCCCCACCAAGCCGATGAGGTGGCCGTCCCGCAGCGGTTCCCCGTCGATGGTGGCGTGGGCCAGCCCGGTGAGCATGTCGTCGGCCGGGTTCTTCCGGCGCGCGCGCACGTGCTCGAGGATGTACTCGTTCATCTCCCGGATCGCGGGCGCGACCTCGGCCGCCATCACGTCCGGCGGGACCGTGGCCGCGTCGAGCGCGCCGAGCGCGTCGCCCCACGCCCGGTACCGGTGCACGTCACCCGCGGGCAGGCCGAGCATCTCGGTGACGACGATGATCGGCAACGGGTACGCCACCGCGTCGATCAGGTCGAACCGGCCCGACGCGGGCAGGTCGTCGAGCAGCGAGTCGACGGTCCGGCCGATCCGCTCGGCGAGGTCGCCCACCGCGCGCGGGGTGAAGGAGTGGCTGATGACCTGGCGCAGCTTCCTGTGGTGCGGCGGGTCGCTGGTGACCAGGTTGCCGGTGAGGAACAGGTCGAGGTCGGGCTGGGGGTCGTTGAACAGCCGCACCGTCTCCGACGAGAACGTCTTCGGGTCGGTGAGGACCCGGGTGACGTCGGCGTGGCGGAACAGCTGCCAGCCGTACTCGTCGTCGTGGTGCACCGGTGTGGTGTCCTGCATCTCGCGGAACCAGGAGAACAGCGAGTCGACAGGATCGGCGGCTGTGTCCGCGGTGATGTGCTCGGTGGCGCTCATGGCCTCCCCTGATCTGGTGCCGGGTCGGTGGTCACAGGCCGACGAAAGAGCGGTAAACCCGGCGGTTCACCTTCGGCAGGGCCATGCCCTGGGTGTCCGGGGAGGCGTTCGGCGACGGCGCCAGGGTCGGCGCGCCCGCGACCCGCAGGCCGGACTCGATGGCGCCGTCCATGTAGCCGCTCCACCCGAGGGCGAGGTCGTCGCCCGCGAACTTGACCCTGCCCAGCGGCTGGCCGATCGCGCGGTGCAGCCTGGTCAGCTGCCGCGGCTGGCGGAACGCGGGTCCGCCGAGGGAGAACTCCTCGGCCTGCCAGTCGGACACGGTGTGGCTGCGCACCACAGCGGACGGGATGATCTCGCGGACGGCTGCCTCGACCGCGGCGCGGTTGGTGACGTCGAAGGAGGTGTCGACGGTGAACGCCACGGCGGGGGCGTTGTCGTTGAGGCGGCCCATGATGGCGAACGGGAAGCCCTCGGGCGCCTCGGCGATGAACCGGTCGGTGGGGGTGGCCAGGTCCAGCCACAGCTTCTTCTGCCTGGGCACGCCATAGCCCTGGGCGGTGGCCTCCAGGTGCGGTTGGGGCAGGCCGGGGCTGAAGGCGATGGTCTTCCAGACGTTGACCGGCACCGCCATGATGACCTCGGGGGCGGTGAAGGCGGCCCCGGAGCGGGTGGTGACCCGGACCGTGCCGTTGGCCTGCACCACCGAGGCGACCGGGGCGCGGAGCTTGAGGTCGGGCTTGCCCTCGTTGAGGATCGCAGTGGCCAGGGCGACCGTGCCGCGCTCGATGCGGAAGGTGTTGACCCCGGAGAATCCGGTGTAGTTCCAGCCCGCCAGTGCCCACCACTGCGCCAGCTGCAGCAGCCCGCCGCGGCTGGAGGGCGCTCCGTACAAGCTGGTGGTGCCGGTCATGCGCATCTCGTCCGCGGGAGGGTATGCCAGCTGGTTGAGGCGGTCGCGCAGCGACAGGCCGTCCAGCGGGGTGAGCAGGTCCTCGCGGGTGAAGGGCGCGTAGGGCTTGGGGAAGTAGTCCCTGGCTCCGGCGAAGAACGGGGTGAACAGCTCGCCCTGCCGGGTGTAGGCGGTCACCGGGTCGAACTCGGCGAAGCCCCCCGGAGTCGGCATGAGAACCCGCTCGGGGCCCTGGTCGGCGACGATCGTGAGGTTGTACCGGGACAGCTCGCGCCACACGTGCGGCTGCAGCGGGTCGACCCAGGCGCCGCCGCGCTCGATCTCGTAGTCGTTGAAGCGGTCGGTCCAGGTGCGGCCGCCGATGCGGTCGCGCGCCTCGAGCAGCAGGACCCGACGGCCCTTCTTGCGCAGCTCACGCGCGGCGGTGAGCCCGGCCAGGCCAGCGCCGACCACGATCGTGTCGTAGTCGCTGCGGCCCGCCTGCTCCGCGGCTTGCGCGGACTCCGTCGCCTCGGCGATCGCGGCGGCGCCGAAGCCCGCCGCCGTGCCCGCGACGACGAGCCCACCCGCCTTGAGCAGGGTCCGCCTCGATAAGTGGCCGCTGCCCCCCGAGCCAGGACGCGCGTCATTGTCAGTCATTTTATCCCCCAGGATGAGATGAAAGAAGAACACACCACACCAGCGGCGGTCGTCGCGAGGACGGGAATCCGAATCGAGCGAATACGGACGATCCGGATTCCCGACTCCGCTACCGCGAGTGCGGAAAGAAAAACTTAAAAGGTGATTCAGAAAGTGGTGCGGCCGTCGGTCAGGCGGAGCGCTTGCGGAACTGCTTGATCAAGGCCGCGTAGCTGTTCTCGGCGTCCCCGTCCACGACGGCGCGGTTGGCCACTTGCAGGAAGAACTTGGGCAGGTCGATGTTGACGCCGAGCACCTCGCTTTCCTCAAGCAGGTGCCGCATACCGCCCAGGTGGACATTGACGGTGGCGTCGGTGGCCGGGAACTCGCCCGCGTCGATCTGCTCGGAGTAGGCCGTCACGTAGTCGGCGGTCACGTTGATAGCGGTCGTGGCCATGCCCGCGAAGGCGCCCGCGCTCACGTTCGCGGTGCCCAGCAGCGCCGCGGCGTGCAGGAAGCTGTTGAGCACGCCCCACATGATGGTCAGGACAGCCATGTCGTACAGGGCCGACAGGCCGTGGTCCTCGCCCAGGTAGACGGTGACGTCCTCGCTCAGCGCCTTGAGGGTGGCCTCGTGCTCGCCGAAGGCGGCCTGGGACCCGGCGTAGAGCATGGTGGCCTCGGAGGTGCCGATGGCCGCGGGCAGGGCGAGGATCGCGCCGTCGAGGTAGGCGACGCCAAGCTTCTCCGCCCACTGCGCGGTCTCACGCGCCTGGGTGGAACTCGCGGTGGTCAGGTTGACCAGGGTGCGGCCCGCCAGGGACGCGCCGACCGGGTCGAGCAGGCCGTGCACGGCGTCGTAGTCGGAGACGCAGACCACGACGAGCGGGCCCGCCTCCACCGCGGCCCGCACGGATTCGGCGAGGACGGCGCCCTGGCCGACCAGTTCGTCCGCCTTGCCCGCGGAACGGTTCCAGACGGTGGTCGGGTGGCCGTTGGCGAGGAAGGCCTTGGCCAGCGCCTGGCCCATCAGGCCGAGGCCGATGACGGTGACCGGCGACTCGGAGGGGGGAAGGGTCGACACAGGTGGTTCTCCATATCTCATGCGGTAAGCGCCGCGGTGGGTTGTTTCGGTTCTTGCGCCTGCGTCATGGGTGGCGCGGGCCCGCGCCCACCCCCGCGCCGGTGGGGACCGCCGGTCAGACCTTGCCCGCGGTGGCCGCCTCGTCCGCTGTCCACGGTCCGCTGACGCCGAACGGATTGTCGACGACGTAGCGCCAGAAGCCGTCGTCCCCGCGCCGCAGAACATCGATGGCGACGCCTTCGAGGTGCTCGGGCTCGCCATTCTCGTCAAGCGCCTGCATTTCCCACTCGACCACGAGCATCGCGGTGTCGCCGACGACAAGCTGCTGGCGGACCTTCGCGTCGACGGTGGGCTTGCGGGTCCTGAGGAAGTTCGCGACGTATTCGCGGCGGGCCTCGCCGTAGTGCGGGTTGCCCGGCTCCCAGACGCTCACCGCGCCGTCGACGTACATCGAGTTGACGGCGTCGACATCGCCCGAGTTGAAAGCGATCCCGAAGGCTTCCTGGTGCTTATCGATATCGGTCGCCAGAACGTTGTCACGGTCGGTCACGACGATTTACTCCATTCGTGTCTGCGGCAGCCGCACAGAACTGATTGCAAGCTATCAGGGCGCGTCCTCGGTTTGCTCTCGTCCCGGTAATCACGTGCGGCACCGCGCGATTACCAGAACCGGGCCGAGGAGAAAACGCGCCCGTCAAGGTCTAGGCCCTGTCTAGGCGGTCGGGACTGACGCCCGCGCCACCGCTTCCTGGATTTCCGGGGCGACCAGCGCCGCGGCCGGGTCGAGCAGGAACGCCACCCGCGCGTAGGCCACCAACAGGTCCCCGTCCCGCGCCGCCGCGGCCAGGAACCGGTCGAGATAAGCCTGCTCGGCCACCTGCTCCTCGGTCGGCTCCCCACCCACGCCAGGGAAAGCGGCGTCGGCGCCGGTGGTCAGGTCCCACACGTGGTCGACGGCTCTGGCCGCGAGGTCGGCGAGAAACGTCCGGGGCGCGACGGCCCCCGGCCGGGAAACGTGCTCGCGCAGCACCCGGGCGCCGAGGGCGGCGACGGTGATGCCCTGCCCGTATACGGGGTTGAAGCTGCACACCGCGTCGCCGATGACCAGCAGGCCGTCGGGGAAGGACGGCAGCCGCTCGTAGCGGCGGCGCAGGTTGGCCGGGAACCGGTAGGTCAGCGGGTCGCCGAGCGGCTCCTGGTCGTGCACCGCCTCGTGGATGTCGGTGGCGGCAAGGGACTTGAGGAAGTCGTGGAAGCCCGCGGTGTCGCGCGGCGGGTACGCGCCCGCGATGCCGTAGCCGGTGACCACGGCGCAGCCGTCCTCGATCTTGGCGCAGAGTGCGCCGCGCGGCACCGCCGCCGATCCGCCGACGTCGATGGAGACCTCGTCGACGAGGCGGTCCTCGCTCAGCCGGTAGTACTGGGTGGTGTAGCCGACGTTGACGGTCAGCTTCTCCTCCTCGACCTCGCCGTAGCCCAGCTCGGTTAGCCACGACGGGGTCCTGGTGCGCCGCCCGGTCGCGTCGACCACCAGGTCGGCGAGCAGGTCGCGGTGGTCCTCGCCCACCGCGACGCGGACGCCGACGACGGTGGCGCGGGCCGGGTCGGTCAGCAGCCCCTTGATCTCCACACGTTCCTGGAAGACCACAGTGGACAGAGCACGCACCCGGGCGCGGACCCGCCGCTCAAGGTGCGGACGGCTGACCGACAGCAGCGGCAGCCCGGATCGCGGCTTGGGCATACGCGTGCCGTTGACCAGCCACCGCACATTTTCGGTGCCGTCGCCCACCACCGCCCCCGCCGCGCTCAGCTCGCCGGTGATGCCGGGGAACAGCTCCTCCACCGCGATCAGCCCCGCGGCCAGCAGGTTGTGCAGGTGCCCGCCGTGCGGGACGCCGCGCCGGGTCTCGCTGTGGCCCTTGCCTCGGTCGTCCTCGGCCAGGTCGTCGCGGTCCACGACGACGACCTCGGCGTAGCTGTCGGCCAGCGCCCGCGCCGCCAGCAGCCCGGCCATGCTCGCGCCGAGGACGATCGCGCGGCCCCGATCAGTTGTCTGCACTGCGGTCACTCTCCTGCCTGTCCGGACCCGGCGGGAGACGGGAAGTAGCCCGCGCGGACGAAGAAGTCGATGTACTTGTCGAACAGCTCCCGGTCGACCGGCGGGCACTCGACCCCGGTGCCCGACAGGGCGCGCTCGGTGTCCGAGACGTCGATCGGGGGGTAGGTGGCCCGGCCGGGGACCTGGTTCATCCCGGTGAAGGAGTCCAGGAGGGGGACGATGGCGTTGGCCCGGTCCGCGCGCACCCGGCCCAGCCAGGTGTCCCAGTCCACTTCGGGCAGGTCGTAGCCCGCCGACCGGAGGTGGCCGACGAACTCGGCGAAGGTCTGGTCCTGCCGGTTGTAGAGGTGGAAGGTGCGGTTCGCGGTGTCCTCCCGCCTGGACAGGTGCACGATCGCCGAGCTGACGTAGTCGACCGGCACCATGTGCACGACGCCCGCGAGGCGCCGCGGCACAGCCCCCGACTCGAGCAGGCCCTTGAGGCTGAGCCAGACGAAGTCCTTGGTCTGGCACGCGCCGCTCACCCGGTCCCCGCAGACCACGTCGACCCGGTAGACCGAAACCGGCAGTCCGCGGGCGCGACCGAGCCCGATGACCTGCTCGGCGACCCATTTGCTCCGCAGGTAGCCGTTGTGCAGCAGGTGCGCGGGCCCGGTCGGGTCGGTCGGGGTGGCCGGGGCGGCGCCGGGCTCGGGGGCGGGGAACACGCCGGTGGTGGACACGTAGTGGACCGGGACGGTCCGGTGCGCCGCGGCCAGCCGCAGCACCTCCCGGGTGCCGCCGACGTTGCCAGCGGCGAGCTCGGAATAGGGCCGCAGCCAGCTGACCGCCGCGCCAGCGTGGTAGACGGCGTCCACCCGGCGGGACAGGTCGTCGAACGCGTCCTCGGCCAGTCCGAGTCCCGGGGCGGACAGGTCGCCGACGTGGACCACAAGCCGCTCGGGGTCGACCTCGGCGCCCACCTGGTACCAGGTGAGGTTGTCGCGCAGCCTGCGCGTGGCGTCGGCGAGGTCGGCGCCGCGCACCAGGCAGTGCACCCTGGCCCGGGTGGACCGCATGAGGTCGCGGAGCAGGAAGGCGCCGAGGAAGCCGGTGGCTCCGGTCAGCAGGACCTCGGCGGGGTCGGCGGCGGCCACCGTGGTCTCGGGCGCGGGGCGGACGTCGTCTGGCAGGTGGATGTCGGCCGCGTAGTCGACGTGATCGACGTGTCCGACAGGGTCGACGTGGTCGACGTGGTCGACACCGGTCGGGCCCGATTCCGCGGGCGTCGCGGCGGCCAGGGCCGCGAGCAGGTGGTCCACCAGGTCGTCCGGGGTGGGATGCTCGAAGATCAGCGCCGGGGACAGCGTGAGTCCGGTGGCGTCGGCGAGCCGGTTGCGCAGCTCCACGGAGGTGAGCGAGTCGAACCCGAGGTCGGTGAACCGCTTGCCGCCCTCGACGGTCGCCTGTCCGGAGTGCCCGAGCACCAGGGCGACCTCGCGGAGGGTGAACTCCGCGACGGCCGCGCGCCTGCGCGCGGGAGTCAGGCCCGCCAGCCGCTCGGCGGTCAACTCGTCGTCGGCCGCGGCCCCGCCGGTGTCCTGGACCAGGCGGCGCAGCAGCAGCGGCGACCGCCTGGCGTCGGCCCGCAGCGCGTCCAGGTCGACCGGGGTCACCACGAGTGCGGGCCTGCCCGCGCGCAGGGCCAGGTCCAGCATCGCCGGGCCGGTGTCCTCGGTGATGGCGAGCAGCCCGGCACGGGCGATGCGGTCGAGTTCGGCGCGGGTCAGGTGCCCGCTCATGCCCCGCTCGTGCGCCCACAGGCCCCACGCCAGCGAGGTCGCGGGGAGCCCGAGCCCGGCGCGGTGGTCGGCCAAGGCGTCGAGGAAGGTGTTGGCCGCGGCGTAGCCGGACTGGCCCGCGCCGCCGATGACGCCCGCGACGGAGGAGAACAGCACGAAGGCGTCCAGGTCGTGGTCGCGGGTGAGCTCGTGCAGGGTCCACGCCGCGTGCGCCTTGGGCCGCAGCACGGCCGTCACCCGGTCGGGGGTCTGGTCGGCGATCATGCCGTCGTCGATGACGCCCGCGGCGTGCACGACGCCGGTGAGCGGGTGGTCGGCGGGGATGCCCGCGAGCAGCGCGGCGACCGCGTCCCGGTCGGTGAGGTCGCAGGCGGCGACCCGCACTCCGGCGCCGTGCTCGGCCAACTCGGCGGCCAACTCGCCCGCGCCCGCCGCGTCCGGGCCGCGGCGGCTGACCAGCAGCAGGCGCCGGACGCCGTGCCGCTGGACCAGGTGGCGGGCCACCAGGCCGCCGAGGGCGCCGGTGCCGCCGGTGATCAGCACGGTGCCCTCGGGATTCCACCGGTGGTCGCGCCCGCCCGGCCTGCCCGCCTTGACCAGGCCGGGTTCGAGGGCGCGGCCCGCGCGGAGGGCGACCTGCGGCCTGCCGCAGGCGAGAACGGCGGGCAGCGCGGCGGTGGACGCCGGGTCGTCATCGGTGTCGACGAGCACGACCCGGTCCGGGGCCTCCGACTGCGCCGTGCGCAGCAGGCCCCACAGCGGCGCGGCGACGAGGCCCGCGGCGTCCACTCCCCCGCTCTCGGTGGCCACCGCGCCTCGGGTCAGCACCACCAGCGGGACCTGGGTGGTCCGCTCGTCGGCCAGCCACGCCCGCACCAGCGCCAGCGCGTCCAGCACCGCGCGCTCGGCGCGGGCGGGCACGTCACCGCCCGCGGCGAACAGCGCGGGCACGACGAGGGCGTCGTAGGAGCCCACCGCGTCGAGGGCCGCGGCCGCGTCGACGAACTCGACCAGTCCGGCGCCGGTGGCGATCTCCGGGATTTCCGCCCCGGTGAGGCGCAGCAGGCCCAAGGCCCGCGGGGCGGCCCGCTCGGGCGGGGTGAAGGGAGCCCAGTCGACGCGCAGGATGGCGTCCCGCGGCGTGTCGGCGGGCCGCGTCACGGTGACCTCGGTGGTCTCCAGCCAGTACCGCTCGCGCTGGAACGGGTAGGTGGGCAGGTCCACCTGCCGCGCGCCGGTCCCGGCGAAGTAGGCGGGCCAGTCGACGGGCACGCCGGTGGACCACAGCCCGCCCAGGGCAGCCACGGCGTCGTGGGCCTCGGCCTGGACGTCGCGCACCGCGGGCACGGCGGTGATCGGGGCGATCCCGGCGACCATGGCCGAGAGGACCCCGGCCGGGCCCAACTCCAGGGTGGCGGTCACCTTCCGCTGGACCAGGGTGCGGACCGCGTCGAGGAAGCGGACCGGCTCGCGCGCCTGGCCGACCCAGTACGCCGGTGAGCGCAGTTCGTCCCCGACGGCGACGCGGCCGGTGACCGTGGAGACGATGGGGATCTCCGGCGCGCGGAAGGCGACCTTGTCCAGCACCCGGCCGAACTCCGCCAGCATCGGGTCCACCAGCGGTGAGTGGAACGCGTGGCTGACCACCAGGTGTTTGGCGCGCCTGCCCCAAGAGCTCACCGTGTCGGCGACGCGCTCGACCGCGTCCTGGTCGCCGGACACCACCGTCGAGTCGGGGCCGTTCACCGCGGCGATCGCGACCGCCCCCGCCAACAGGGGCGCCACCTCGTCCTCGGTGGCCTGCAGCGCCACCATCGCCCCGCCCTCGGGCAGCGCCTGCATGAGCCTGCCCCGCGCGGTGACGACGAGCGCCGCGTCCGGCAGCGACAGCACTCCGGCCACGTGCGCCGCGGCGAGTTCGCCGACGGAGTGCCCGGCCAGGTAGTCGGGGCGCACGCCCCAGGACTCGAACAGCCGGAACAGGGCGACCTCCAGCGCGAACAGCGCGGGCTGGGCGTATTCGGTCGCGGTGAGCCGGTCCGCGTCGTCGAGCACGTCGCGCAGCGGGTGCTCCAGGTGCCGGTCCAGTTCGGCGCACGCGGTGTCGAACGCCTCGGCGAACACCGGGAACGCCGCGCGCAGCCGGGCGCCCATGGCGACGCGCTGGGCGCCTTGGCCGGTGAACAGGACTCCCAGCCTGCCCTTGCCCGGCGCGGCGGCGGTCGTGCCGCTGGCGCCTCCCTCGGCGAGCGGGCGCAGCCCGGCGAGCAGCGCGCCGATGTCGGAGCCGACGACGACGGCCCGCTCGGTCAATGCGGCCCGACTGGTGGCCAGCGTGCACGCCAAGTCCACACCGGACAGGCCCGGCGTCTCCGTCAGGAGGGAAACCAGGTTGCGCGCCTGGGCGGCCAGCGCCTGGCCGGACTTGGCCGACAGCGCCAGTGGGAGCACGGGCGGCGCTGACCGGGGTCCTGCCGCCGCGCTCTCGGGGGGAGCCTGTTCGAGGATGACGTGCGCGTTCGTGCCGCTGACGCCGAACGCCGACACCGCGGCCCGGCGCGGCCGGTCGGTCTCCGGCCACGGGCTGTGCTCGGTGAGCAGCGCGACGCCGCCGCCGGACCAGTCGACCAGCGGGGTGGGCGCGTCGACGTGCAGGGTGCGGGGCAGGGCGCCGTGCCGCAGCGCCTGGACCATTTTGATCACCCCGCCGACGCCCGCTGCCGCGACGGTGTGCCCGATGTTGGACTTGAGCGAGCCCAGCAGCAGCGGGCGCCGCGGAGTGTGCGCGGCGCCGTAGGTGGCCAGCAGCGCCTGGGCCTCGATGGGGTCGCCGAGCCTGGTGCCGGTGCCGTGCGCCTCGACGGCGTCGACCTCGGCCGCGTCCAGCCGCGCGTAGGCGAGGGCGGCGCGGATGACGCGCTCCTGGGCGGGGCCGCTGGGGGCGGTCAGCCCGTTGGACGCGCCGTCTGAGTTGACCGCGGACGAGCGCAGGACGGCGAGCACCCGGTGCCCGTTCTCGACGGCGTCGCTGAGCCGCTCCAGCAAGACGAGGCCTGCGCCCTCGGCCCAACTGGTGCCGTCGGCCGCCGCGGCGAACGACTTGCAGCGGCCGTCGGGGGCCAGGCCGCGCTGGCGGGAGAAGTCGACGAACCCGCCGGGGCTGCCGACGACCGTCACACCGCCCGCGAGGGCGAGCCGGGACTCGCCGCCGCGCAGCGACTGGGCGGCCAGGTGCATGGCGACCAGGGACGACGAGCACGCCGTGTCCACGGTCATGGCCGGGCCCTCGAATCCGAAGGCGTAGGAGAGCCTGCCGGACACGACCGCGCCGAGCTTGCCGGTGAGCAGGTAGCCCTCGAACTCCTGCGGGCCGGTCAGCCCGAGGTAGGACTGCTCCACCGCGCCGACGAAGACGCCGACGTCGGCGCCGCGCAGCGGGGTCGGGTCGATGTTGGCGTGCTCGAAGGTCTCCCACGCGGTCTCCAGCAGCACCCGCTGCTGCGGGTCCATGGAGAGCGCCTCGCGCGGGGAGATCCCGAAGAAGTCCGCGTCGAAGTCCGTCGCGCCGTCGAGGAAGCCGCCTTCGCGGGTGTAGGTGGTGCCGGGCGAGTCCGGGTCGGGGTCGTAGAGGGCGTCGATATCCCAGCCGCGGTCGTCGGGGAACCCGGTGATGCCGTCGCGGCCGTCCGCGACGAGCCGCCAGAGGTCGTCGGCCGAGCGCACGCCGCCCGGATAGCGGCAGGCCATGCCGACGATCGCGATCGGCTCCGCGCGGCCGGACTCCAACTCCGCGATGCGCTGCCTGGCCTTGCGCAGGTCCGCGGTGACCCATTTCAAGTATTCCGCGAGCTTCTTCTCATCCGCCATGGCGAGGGGCACCTGTTCTGGGAAGTCGGGCGGGCGTCAGCGCTGGGCGCGGCCGAGCTCGTTGTCGATGAAGTCGAGCAGTTCCGCGGTGGACGCCGACTCGAGCGGGTCGTCCGGTCCGGCGGCCTGGGCGGCGTCCTTCTCCAGCCACCGGGACAGGACGGTCTGCAGCCGCACGGTGATCTGCTCGCGGTCGGCGGTGTCCTCGGCGGCGGCCAGCGCGTGCTCCAGCTGGTCCAGCGCGGTGAGCGCGGACGAGCGGGGCTCGGCGGCGGCATCGGGGGCGACCCGGTCGAGCACGAACTCGGCCAGCCGCGCGGGCGTGGGATGGTCGAACACCGCGGTCGCGGGCAGCTGGACTCCGGTGCCCGCGGTGAGCCGGTTGCGCAGCTCGACCGCGGTGAGCGAGTCGAAGCCCTGTTCCCGGAACGGCTGCCCGGGGTCGATCGCGGCCGGGTCGGTGCGGCCGAGCACCGCGGCCACCGCGCCGCAGACCAGGTCGAGGACGAGTTCCGCGCGCTCGACGCCGGTCAGCCCGGACAGCCGCGCCGCGATCGGCTCCTGGCCGCCCGCCGCGGGCCTGCCGGTGGTCGGGACCAGCGCGCGCAGCAGCGGCGGGACCCGGTGCAGGGCGCGCACCGCGTCCAGATCGAACGGGGTGACGGCCACCGCGGGCAGTCCGGTCGCGAGCGCGGTGTCCAGCAGCGCGACCGCGTCGGCCGCGGGAATCGGGACGAAGCCGTCGCGGGCGAGCCGGGCCCGGTCGATGGGGCCGACGCCCGCGTTGATGCCGCCGTCGACGTCCCACAGCCCCCACGCCACCGAGGTGGCGGGCAGGCCGAGGGCACGGCGGTGCTGGGCGAGCCCGTCGAGATAGGCGCAGGCGGCGGCGTAGTTGGCCTGGCCGGGGCCGCCGAACAGGCCGACGGCGGCGGAGAACAGCACGAACGCCGACAGGTCCGCGTCCCGGGTCAGCTCGTGCAGGTGCCGCGCGCCGTCGGCCTTGGGGGCCAGCACGGCGTCGAGGCGACCGGGGGTCATGGCCGGGAGCAGGCTGTTGTCCAGCACGCCCGCCGCGTGCACGACCCCGGTCAGGGGCCGGTCGGCGGGGATGTCGGCGAGCAGCGCGGCGAGCGCGCCGCGGTCGGCGACATCGCACGCGCTGACCTGGACCTCGGCGCCGAGGCCGGTCAGCTCGGCCACCAGGTCCCCGGCCGCGGCCGGGCCCGCGCGGTTGACCAGCAGCAGGCGCCGGACGCCGTGGGCGGCGGCGAGGTGGCGGGCGACGGCGGCGCCGAGGACCCCGGTGCCGCCGGTGATGAGGACGGTGCCCTCGGGATTCCACGTCGGGCCGTTCGCCGCGCTGGCCGCGGCGGGGCGGAGCCGGGTGAGGCGCGGGACGCGGACCTGTCCGGAGCGGATGGCGGCCTGGGGCTCGTCCGCGGCCAGCAGCGCCGACAGCAGCGCGGGCGGGACCGGGTCGGTGTCGGTGTCGGTGTCCGAGTCGGTGTCCGAGTCGGTGTCCACGAGCAGTATCCGGTCAGGCGCCTCGGTCTGCGCCGACCGCACCAGGCCCCACACCGCCGCCGATGCCGGGTCGGGCGCCTCGGTGTCCACCGCGCCCCGGGTGACGACGACCAGGCGGACCTCGGCGAACCGGTCGTCGGCCAGCCACCGCTGGACCAGGTCCGCCGCTTTCCGCACCGCGTTCCCGCCGCCGACCGGGGCGAGGAGAGCGCGGGCGCCGTCCCCGGCCGCGAGCGCCTGGGCGAAGGCGGCCAGGTCGTCCCCGCCCGAGTCGCCGAGCGTCGTCCATGGCGTCACCCGGGCCGACGGCCGGATCACGTCCGGAACCCACGCGACCTGGTGGAGCGCGCCGAGCGGGTCCGGCCCGCCGGGGTCGGCGCCCCCGCTGGCCGAGGGGGCGACGGGCTCCAGCCAGTACCGCTCGCGCTCGAAGGGGTAGGTCGGCAGGTCGACCTTGCCCGCGCCGGTCCCGGCGAAGAACGCGGCCCAGTCGACCGGGACGCCCCGCGCGTGCAGCACGGCCAGCGCGTGGACCAGCGTCCTGGGCTCGGAGTGCTTGCGGCGCAGGGCGGGCACCGCGACGGCGTGCTCGACGCCGGTTGCGGCCATCGCGGACAGCACCCCGTCCGGCCCCAGCTCCAGCAGCGTGGTGACGCCCTGGGCCTCCAGGGTGCGGACGGCGTCGAGGAAGCGGACCGGTTTGCGGATCTGCTCCACCCAGTAGTCGGGGGAGGTCCACCCCGCGCCCGTCTCGACCTCGCCGGTGACCGTGGAGACGATCCCGACCCGGGGGCTGTGGAAGGTCAGCCCCTTGGCGACGACGCGGAACTCGTCGAGCATCGGGTCCATGCGGTGCGAGTGCGACGCGCGCAGGATCGGCAGGACCTTGACGCCGCGGCCGCGGTCCCGCCAGACCTGGGCGACGGCGTGCACGGCGTCCTCGTCGCCGGAGAGCACGACCGCCCTCGGCCCGTTCACCGTGCCGATCACGGCACGGCCTTCGGCGTCGAGGGTCTCACGCACCTCGTCCTCACTCGCTTCGACCGCGACCATCGCGCCGCCGTCTGGCAAGGCGCGCATGAGCCTGCCGCGGGTGGTGATCAGAACCGCGGCGTCGCGCAGCGTCAGCACCCCGGCGAGGTGGGCGGCGATCAGCTCGCCGGTGGAGTGGCCGACGAGGTGGTCCGGGTGGACGCCCCAGGTGTCGAGCAGGCGGAACAGCGCGACTCCGACCGCGAAGAGGGCGGCGAGGGTGTAATCGATCTCGCCCAGCTCGTCGCCGGTCTCGATGACCTCGCGCAGCGGGCGGGGCAGGTGTTCGTCGAGAGCCAGGCAGACCTCGTCGAACGCCTCGGCGAAGACGGGGAACGTCTCGGCCAGCTCGCGGGCCATCCCGACGCGCTGGGCGCCGCCGCCGGTGAACATGAACGCGAGTCGTCCCTCGTCCTTGGTCCCGATGACCGCGCCCGGCGTCCCCTCGGCCAGCTCGGCGAGACTGGCGACCAGCTCGGCGCGGTCGCCCGCCAGGGCGACGGCGCGGTGCCGCAGGGCGCTGCGGGTGGTGGCCAGCGAGTAGGACAGGTCGAGCAGGTCGAGGTCGGGGCGCTCGGCCAGGAGCGCGGCGATCCGCCCCGCCTGCGCGCGCAGCGCCTCTGGCGAGCGGGCGGACAGCACGAAGGGCAGGACCGGGGCTGCGGCGACGGGCACGTCGGCCTGCTTGCCCTCGGCCCGGTCGGTGGCATCGTCCGCGGGCTCGCCCACGGGCGGGACAGGCGGCTGCTCGACGATGACGTGGGCGTTCGTGCCGCTGAACCCGAACGCCGACACCCCGGCGCGGCGGGGCCGGTCGGACTCCGGCCACGCCTTGGCCTCGGTCAGCAGGGCGAGCGCGCCGGAGGCCCAGTCGACGTGCGGGGTCGGCTCGTCGGCGTGCAGGGTCTTGGGCATGACTCCGTTGCGGATGGCCTGCACGACCTTGATGACGCCGCCGACGCCCGCCGCGGCCTGGGTGTGGCCGATGTTGGACTTCAGCGACCCCAACCGCAGCGGCCGGTCGGCGGGTCTGCCGCGGCCGTAGGCGGCGATCAGGGCGTTGGCCTCCAGCGGGTCGCCCAGCGGGGTGCCGGTGCCGTGCGCCTCCAGCAGGTCGATGTCGGCGGCGGTGAGCCCGGCGTCGGCCAGCGCGGCGCGGATCACCCGCTCCTGCGCCGGGCCGTTGGGGGCGCTGAGCCCGGCGCTCGCGCCGTCCTGGTTGATCGCCGACCCGGAGATCACGGCGAGCACGTCGTGGCCGTTGCGGCGGGCGTCGGACAGGCGCTCGACCAGCAGCAGGCCGACGCCCTCCGACCAGCCGGTGCCGTCGGCGGCGGCGGCGAAGGACTTGCACCGGCCGTCCGCGGACAGGCCGCGCAGCCGGGAGAACTCCACGAACACCTGCGGCGTCGACAGCACTGTCACGCCACCGGCCAGCGCCAGGTCGCACTCGCCGCGGCGCAGGGACGCGGCCGCGAGGTGGATGGCGACCAGCGACGACGAGCACGCGGTGTCGACGGTGACGGCGGGGCCCTCCAGCCCGAAGACGTAGGCCAGCCTGCCCGAGGCGACGCTGCCCGCGCTGCCGCTGTAGAGGTAGCCCTCGAACTCCTCCTGCGGCAGGTGCGGACGGGCGCCGTAGTCGTGGTACATCGAGCCGACGAACACTCCGGTCCGGCTGCCGCGCACCGAGTCGGCGGGAATCCCGGCCCGTTCCAGGCTCTCCCACGCGCTCTCCAGCAGCAGCCGCTGCTGCGGGTCGGTGGCCAGCGCCTCGCGCGGCGACATGCCGAAGAACGCCGCGTCGAACCGGTCCGCGTCGTGCACGAACCCACCCAGGTCGGTGTAGGACTTGCCGACGCTGTCGGGGTCCGGGTGGTAGAGCCGGTCCAGCGGCCAGCCCCGGTTGTCCGGGAACGGGGACACCGCGTCCACGCCGTCGGCGACCAGTCGCCACAGCCGCTCCGGCGAGTCCACGCCGCCCGGGTAGCGGCACGCCATCCCCACGATGGCGATCGGCTCGCGCTCCCGGCTCTCCACCTCGCGCAGGCGCGCGCGGCTGGCCTGGGCGTCCGCGACGGCCCGCTTGAGGTACTGGCGGAGTTGGTTCTCGTCAGTGCGCACGCGCCGTCAGCTCCCGAAATCGTCGATGGGGCGCACGGATGGGCTCCTGGACACCGTGCACGGTCATCTCCCGTTCGCGGAGAACTCGTCTTTCGGCTCGCCGCTCTGGCATTGTGTCCCGACCGCGCTCGCAAAGCAGTAATCGTCCACTCTCGCCGGTCCTCGAAACGATAATCGGACCGATTAGCACTGAATGAGAAGGGCATTACTCGCGATTCTGTAGCTTTGCGCACACGTAGGCCCTCACAAGGTTGGGAACCGGATTGACCACGAACCCTGAACATTCAGGAAGCGACCTCGCGGAGCCCTACCTCGGGGGTCTGCTCGCCTCACTGGGACTGAACGTCCATTACCACCGGGCGCGGAAGGACACTCTCTATTACCGCGACGAAACAGGCCGTGAGGTCGCCGTGCTCGACCTCGTGGGCGGATACGGCTCGACCGTCCTCGGGCACAACCACCCCGCACTGGTCGCCCACGCCAGGCAGCTGCTGGATCAGGGCGTCCCGGTGCACGCCCAGTTCTCCCGGCACCCCTATGCCAACGACCTTGCCCAGCGGGTGAACGCCATCCTCCGCCGCGAGTTCGGCGACGTCGGGGAGTACTCGGCGATCTTCGCCAACAGCGGCGCGGAGGCGGTCGAGATCGCGGTCAAGCACGCCGAGCTGGACCGGGTCGCGAAGGTGGCCGACCTGATGGCGGAGATCGACGGGAACATCGAGAAGGCCCGCGCCGCACTCGCCGGGGGCGCCCGCGTCCCGGCGGACGAGACCCTCGACCGGCTGACGGTGGCGCGTGCCGCCCCGCCGGACGCGGTGCTCGACGCGGTCACCCGGGCCAACGCCGAGCGCGCCGCGGCAGCGCCGGTGTTCCTGGCCCCGGAGGGCTCGTTCCACGGCAAGCTCGTCGGCAGCGTCCAGCTCACGCACAACGCCGGGTTCCGGACCCCGTTCCAGTCGCTCGCCGCGCGGTGCCGGTTCGTCCCGGTGCGCGAGCCCGACGCGCTGGCCGAGGCGATCGACGCCGAGCGCGGAACCCTGTTCGACGTGGCCGTCGACGGCGACGCCGTCCGCGTGGTCGAGCGGGACCTGCCGGTCATCTGCGCGTTCATCCTCGAACCGGTCCAGGGCGAGGCGGGCATCCGGCCGTTCGACCGGGAGACCGTCGAGCGGGTCCAGCGGGTGTGCGCCGCCGTCGACCTGCCGATCATCGTCGACGAGGTGCAAAGCGGCATGGGCCGCACCGGCACGTTCTTCGCCAGCTCGCAGGTGGGCCTGCTGGGCGACTACTACACGCTGGCCAAGAGCCTCGGCGGCGGAATCGCCAAGGCGGCGATGACCCTGGTGCGCAAGTCGCGCTACCGCGACGAGTTCGAGCTTGTGCACAGCTCGACCTTCGCCAAGGACGCCTTCTCCACGCTCATCGCGGCGCGCACGGTGGACCTGCTGGAAGCCGACGGCGGCGCGGTCTACGCGCTGGCGGCCGAGCGCGGCGCCCGGCTGCTGGCCATGCTGAACGGGTTGCGGGACGAGTTCCCGACCGTGGTCGCCGACGTGCGGGGCGTCGGACTGATGATCGGCATGGAGTTCCGCGACCAGTCCGGCTCCGCCGCGGGGTTCATCGCCGAGCAGGCCCGCGACGGGCTCCTCGGCTACGCGCTGTCCGGCTACCTGCTGCGCGCGCACGCCCTGCGCGTCCTGCCCACCGCCAGCGCGACCGACACACTGCGCCTTGAGCCGTCGGTGTTCATCACCGACGGCGAGATCGACCGCGTGGAAGCCGGGTTGCGCGCCCTGCTCACCGCCCTGCGCGACGGGGACGAAGCCGCCATCGCGCCCGGCTGAGAACCGCGGAAAACGAACCCCGAACCACCAGCGGGCGCACCTGGGCCGTGTGCGGGCCACCGCGACGCGCCTTTCTCCATTCATGAAGAAAAGAGCTGTTGAGATGTCGACATGGCCTGGCGGTCACGATGGTGACCACACCGACCCGGTGGCGATCGTCGGATTGTCCTGCCGGTTACCCGGGGCGGCGGGAATAGCCGAGTTCTGGGACCTCCTGAGCGACGGTCGCAGCGCGGTGACCGAGGCGCCGGACGACCGGCGGGCCACGGTGTCCGGGTCGGTCCGGCTGGACGGGGAGACCCGGTTCGGGGCGTTCCTGGACGGTGTCGGGGACTTCGACGCCGAGTTCTTCGGGATCTCCGCCCGGGAAGCCGCGGCGATGGACCCGCAGCAGCGGATCGTCCTCGAGTTGACGTGGGCGGCGCTGGAGGACGCCGGGATCGTCCCGGCCGATCTCCGGGGAAGCTCAGCGTCGGTGTTCGTCGGGTCCCTGCGCGAGGACTACACGAGCCTGGTGCACAGCGGCGGCGACCGGGCGATCACCCAGCACACGAACACCGGCACGCACCGGGCGATCATCGCCAACCGGGTCTCCTACGCCCTGGACCTGCGCGGGCCGAGCGTCGTGGTCGACACCGCGCAGTCGTCGTCGCTGGTCGCCGTGCACTGGGCGGCGCAGAGCGTGCGATCGGGCGAGTCCCCGATCGCCATCGCCGCCGGGGTGAACCTGAACCTGCTCGCCGAGGGGGCGCTGGGGGCACGGCGGTTCGGCGGCCTGTCCCCGGACGGGCACGCCTACGTCTTCGACGCCAGGGCCAACGGGTACGTCCGCGGCGAGGGCGCCGCGGTCGTGGTGCTCAAGCCGCTGTCCGCCGCCGTTGCCGACGGCGACGACGTCTACGCCGTCATCCTCGGCAGCGCCGCCAACAACGACGGGGCCACTCCCGGCCTGACCGTGCCGAGCCCGCAGGCGCAGCAGCGGGTCATCGAGGCCGCGCAGCGGCGCGCGGGCGTCACCCCGGCCGAGGTGCAGTACGTGGAACTGCACGGCACCGGCACCCCGGTCGGCGACCCGGTGGAGGCCGCGGCCCTCGGCGCGGTGTTCGCCGGGCGCGACGCCGACCAGCCGCTGGTGGTCGGGTCGGTCAAGACCAACGTCGGGCACCTGGAAGGCGCCGCGGGCATCACCGGCCTGGTCAAGGCCGTGCTCGGCATCCGGCGGCGGCGGCTGCCCGCGAGCCTGGACTTCGAGACCCCCAACCCGGCCATCCCGCTGGCCGAGCTGGGGCTTCGCGTCGCCACCGACCTCGCCGACTGGCCGCGGCCGGACCGGCCGCTGGTCGCGGGCGTGTCCTCGTTCGGCATGGGCGGCACGAACGCGCACGTAGTCCTGGCCGAGCCGCCCCCGGTCGAGCGCCCGGCCGCCGAGCCGGACAGCGCGCTGGTGGCCGTGCCCGTCTCCGCAAGGACCCCGGCGGCGCTGCGCGCGCACGCCGCGCTGCTGCGCGGGCTCGACCTGTCCCCGCACGACCTCGGGTTCTCCCTGGCGACGACCCGCACCGCGTTCCGGCGCAGAGCCGTGGTCCTGGCCGCGGACGCCGAGGAGCTGCGCGCGGGCCTGGCCGCGGTGGCGGACGGGACCGCCGCGCCGAACGTGGTCTCCGAGACCGACCACGGCGCGGCGCCCGACGGAGCCGACGAGCCGACCGCCGCGCTGGTCAGGCTCGCGGTCGAGTACGTCGGGGGCGCCGAGGTCGACTGGGCCGCGGCGTACGCGGGCGTGCGGGCCAGGCGGGTCCGGCTGCCGGGCTACCCATTCCAGCGGGAACGGTTCTGGACCGGCGAGCGGAAAACCCCGCGCGCCACGGCGTCCGGCGACGACCCGGCGGAGATCGTCAAGGCTCAGGTGGCCGCCGTGCTCGGGCAGGCCGACCCGGACGCGGTCGACCTGGCGACGAACTTCCGCGACCTCGGCTTCTCCTCGCTGATGACCGTGGAGCTGATCGAGAACCTGTCCGCGGTCACCGGCCGGGCGCTGTCGGGCGGCCTGCTGTTCGACTACCCGACGCCGCGGGAGCTGATCGGCCATCTCGCCGAGACCGGCGTCGACCCCGGCGCCGCGCGCCCGACCGCCCGGACACGTCCGGTGAGCGACGACGAGGACCGGGACGCGATCGCGATCGTCGGCATGGCCTGCCGCTACCCCGGCGGGATCGAGACCCCGGAAGACCTGTGGCGGGTCGTCGCGCAGGAGCGGGACGTGCTCGGCCCGTTCCCGGCCGACCGCGGCTGGCGGCCCGGCGACGGGTACGCCCGGACCGGTGGCTTCCTGCACACCGCGGCCGAGTTCGACGCCGAGTTCTTCGGCATCTCCCCGCGTGAGGCGCTGGCGATGGACCCGCAGCAGCGGCTGCTGCTGCAGACGTCGTGGGAGGCCCTGGAGCGGGCCGGGATCGACCCGAGGTCACTGCGCGGCAGCCACACCGGGGTGTTCGTCGGCGGAACCGCGGCCGACTACGGCCCCCGGATGCACGAGGCAGACGACTCGGTCAAGGGCTACGTGCTGACCGGCACCACCGCCAGCGTGCTCGCGGGCCGCGTCGCCTACCAGCTCGGGCTCGTCGGCCCGACCCTCACCGTGGACACGGCCTGCTCGTCGTCGCTGGTCGCGGTGCACTTGGCGGTGCGGGCGCTGCGCTCGGGCGAGGCGGCGGCCGCGCTGGCGGGCGGGGTCGCCGTGATGGCCACGCCCGGCATGTTCGATGAGTTCTCCCGGCAGCACGGCCTCGCCGAGGACGGCCGGTGCAAGCCGTTCTCCGCCGACGCCGACGGCACCGGCTGGGCCGAGGGCGTTGGCGTGCTGGTGCTCCGGCGGCTGGCCGACGCGCGCCGCGACGGGCAGCCGGTGCTCGCCGTGATCCGCGGGACCGCGATCAACTCCGACGGCGCGTCCAACGGGCTGACCGCGCCGAGCGGGCTGTCCCAACGCAGGCTGATCACCGCCGCGCTGGCCGACGCCGACCTGGCCGGGTCCGACGTCGACCTGCTGGAGGCGCACGGGACCGGGACCGCGCTCGGCGACCCGATCGAGGCCGAGGCGGTCCTGGCCACCTACGGGCAGGACCGCGACGACCCGCTGTACCTGGGGTCGCTGAAGTCGAACATCGGCCACACCCAGGCGGCCGCAGGCGTCGCCGGGGTGATCAAGGTGGTGCAGGCCATGCGGCACCGGGTGCTGCCGCGCAGTCTGCACGCCGACGCGCCCACCCCCCGGGTGGACTGGTCGTCCGGACGGGTCGAACTGCTGTCGCGGGCGCTGCCGTGGGAGCGGGCCGACCGGCCCGCGCGCGCGGGCGTGTCCGCGTTCGGCATCAGCGGCACCAACGCCCACGTGATCATCGAACAGGGCGAGCCGAGCCCGACCGCGGTCGTGTTCACCGGCCAGGGCGCGCAGCGCCCCGGCATGGGCCGAGAGCTGCACGAGCGGTTCCCGGAGTTCGCCCGCGCCCTCGACGAGGTGTGCGCCGCGTTCGACCCGCACCTGGACCGGCCGCTGCGGGAGCTGATGTTCGCCACGGCGGCCGACGCCGCGCCTGAGCTGAACCAGACCCGCTACACCCAGCCCGCGCTGTTCGCCTTCGAGGTGGCGCTGGCCGCGCTGGCCTCGGCCGAGGGCCTGTCCCCCGACCTGCTCGCCGGGCATTCCATCGGCGAGCTGGCCGCCGCCTACGTCGCCGGGGTGTTCTCCCTGGCGGACGCGGCGAAGCTGGTGGCTGCGCGGGGCAGGCTGATGCAGCGGGCCAGGGCGGGCGGGGCGATGATCGCCGTCGAGGCCACCGAGGCCGAGATCGCCGCCACCCTGGTCGACGGGGTCGTCGTGGCGGCGGTGAACGGCCCGGCCTCCGTCGTGGTCGCCGGGGACGCCGAGCCTGCGGAGACGGTGGCGGCGCACTGGCGCGGTCTCGGGCGCCGGGTCACCCGGCTGACCGTCAGCCACGCCTTCCACTCCCCGCACATGGACGACGTGCTCGACGAGTTCCGGGCCGTGGCCGAGTCCATCGAGTACCACCCGCCGCGGGTCCCGGTGGTCTCAGCGGTCACCGGGCGACCGCTGCCCGCGGACGTGACCGGGTACGCCGAGCACTGGGTCGGCCAGATCCGCGGCGCGGTCCGCTTCCACGACGCGGTGACCGCCCTGCGCGCGGCGGGGGCCGCGCTGTTCGTCGAGGTCGGGCCGTCGGCGGCGCTGACCCCGCTGATCCGCTCCGCCGGAGTGGCCAGGGTGGTCCCGCTTGGCCGGTCCACCGGGTCCGAGCCGGAGGTGTTCGCCGCGGGCATGGCCAGGGTGGCGGGCGAGGAGCCGACACACCCGTTCCGCCGGGACCGGTACTGGCTGCCGCCGCGCCCCGCGCGCGGCGGCGCAGGGCATCCGCTGCTGGACTCGGTGGTCGAACTGGTCGACCGGGACGAGGTGGTGCTCGCCGGGACCGTGTCCCTGGCGGACCACCCGTGGCTGGCCGGGCACGTCGTCAACGGCTCGACCCTGCTGCCCGGGACGGCCTTCCTGGAGTTGGCGCTGTTCGCGGGCGAGCGGGTGGGCCTGCCGGAGGTCGCGGACCTGACCCTGCAGAGCCCGCTCACGGTGCCGGAGAGCGGTTCGGTCCAGATTCAGGTGACCGTGCGCGACCGGCGGCTCTCGGTCCACTCGCGGCTCGACGGGGAACGGGAGTGGAGCAGGCACGCGACCGGCCTGCTCGCCGACGCCGACCCCGAGGCTGCGCGCGCGGGGGCCGAGCGGCTGGAGTGGCCATCGGAAAGCGGCTCGGCGGCGCTCGGCGACGCCTATGACCGGCTCGCCGCCCTCGGCTACGACTACAGCGGTGTGTTCCGCGGGCTGCGGGCCGCGCACCACGACGGGGACGC
This sequence comes from Actinokineospora iranica, assembly GCF_900101685.1. GTDB lineage: Bacteria > Actinomycetota > Actinomycetes > Mycobacteriales > Pseudonocardiaceae > Actinokineospora > Actinokineospora iranica. The sequence goes on along the minus strand of NZ_FMZZ01000007.1, from coordinate 306,579 downwards.
CGTCTACGCCGAGGTCCGGCTCCCGGACGAGCACCTGGGCCACGAGTCCGGGTACCTGCTGCACCCGGCGCTGGTGGACGCGGTGCTGCACCCGATCGTGCTGGGCCTTGTCGACGGCGACGGCGACGGCGACGGGCTGCGGCTGCCGTTCGCGTGGAGCGGGGTGCGCGCGCACACCGGGGTCCTCGGCGGCCAGGAGGTCCGCGCCCGGATCACCCCGACCGGCGGCGACACCTACGAGCTGCTGCTCGCCGACGCGACCGGCGTCCCGATCGCCACCGTCGACGGGCTGGCTTTCCGGGCGTCGACCCGGGCCGAGGCGGGAGCCGTGCCGCTGCACGAGCTGACCTGGCAAGCGGTCCGGTCCACCGCCGCACAGGACCTTAGGCCCACCGTCGTCGAGGTCCCCGCGACCGCCGACCCGACGGCCACCGTCGCCCGGTGTCTCCGCGAGATCCAGGAGTGGGTCGCCGTCGAGCACGACCCGGCCGACCGGCTGGTGCTGGTCACCCGCGCCGCCATGGCCGCCGTCCCGGGCGAGCCGACCGCGGACCCGGCCGCCGCGGCGGTGTGGGGCTTGGCCCGCACGGCCCAGAGCGAGCACCCGGACCAGGTCGTCGTGGTCGACATCGCGGCCGACGCCGAGGCGGCGGCAGCGGTCGACGCGGCGGTGCGGACCGGCGAGCCGCAAGCAGCCGTGCGCGCGGGCCGGATTCTCGTGCCCCGGGTCGCCAAGGTCGCGGCGCCCGCGGCCGCCGCGTTCGGCTGGGACCCCGACGGCACGGTCCTGATCACCGGCGGGACGGGCGGGTTGGGCGCGCTCGTCGCCCGGCACCTGCGCCACCGCCACGGCGTGCGCGACCTGGTGCTCGTCAGCAGGCGCGGCCAGGACGCCCCCGGCGCGGCCGCGCTGGCGGCCGAGCTGGCGGGCGCGCGGATCGTGGCCGCCGACGTCACCGACCGCGCCGCGCTCGCAAGCCTGGTCGACGGCCTGCCGCTGAGCGCGGTGATCCACACGGCGGGCGTCCTGGACGACGCCACGATCGCCGCGCTCACCGAGGAGCGCATCGCCGCTGTCATGGCGGCCAAAGCCGACGCCGCACGGCACCTGCACGAGCTGACCGCCGACCGTGACCTGGCCGCCTTCGTCTTGTTCTCCTCGGTCTCCGGGCTGCTGGGCACCGCTGGGCAGGCCAACTACGCCGCGGCCAACGCCTACCTGGACGCCTTGGCCGCGCACCGTCGCGCCGATGGCCTGCCCGCGACGTCGCTGGCCTGGGGGCTGTGGCAGGAGGGCATGGGGCAGTCCCTCGGCGAGACCGACGTGCGGCGCTGGGCCAGGACCGGGATCGCGCCGCTGACCGCCGAGCAGGGCCTCGCCCTGTTCGACCGGGCCATGGCCGCGGCTGTCGCGCTGCCGGTCCCGGCGGCGTTCCAGCCGTCCTTGCTGTCCGCGGCCGACACCGTGCCGACCCTGCTGAGCGGCCTGGTTCGCCGCCGCAGCAAGCCGTCCGCGCCCCCGCGGGTCCTGCCCTCGGGGCAGGGCATGAGCGGGAAGCAGGCGGCCGACCTCGTCCGCGCCACCACCGCCGTGGTGCTCGGGCTGTCCGACCCGAACACGCTGGACATGGGCAAGGCGTTCCGCGAGCAGGGTTTCGACTCCCTCGCGGGTGTCGACCTGCGCAACCGGCTGATCGCGGCCACCGGCAGGCAACTGCCCGCCACCGCGGTGTTCGACCACCCCACGCCGCGGGCGCTGGCCGCGTTCCTGGCCGACGACGGGCAGGGGGCCGACGGTCCCCGGCAACCAGCGCGGACCCGGCCGCGGTCCACGGAACCGATCGCGATCGTCGGCATGGCCTGCCGCTTCCCCGGCGGGGTGCGCTCGGCCGACGACCTGTGGCGGCTCGTGCTCGACGGGCGGGACGCGATCTCCGAGTTCCCGGTCAACCGCGGCTGGGACCTCGACCGGCTCTACCACCCGGACCCGGACCACCCGGGCACCAGCTACACCCGGCACGGCGGGTTCCTGCACGACGCCGACCTGTTCGACGCCGCGTTCTTCGACATGTCCCCACGCGAGGCGCTGGCCACCGACCCGCAGCAGCGGCTGCTGCTGGAGACCGCGTGGGAGACCTTCGAGCACGCCGGGATCGACCCGACCGGCCTGCGCGGCACCCGCACGGGCGTCTACACCGGCGTGATGTACGACGACTACGCCTCCCGGCTGCCCGTCACCCCACCCGAGGTGGAGGGCTTCCTGCTGGCGGGCAACACCTCCAGCGTGGTCTCCGGGCGCCTGGCCTACACCTACGGCCTGGAGGGGCCCGCCATCACGGTGGACACCGCCTGCTCCTCGTCGCTGGTGGCGCTGCACCTGGCCGCGAACGCGCTGCGCTCCGGCGAGGTGGACCTCGCGCTGGCGGGCGGTGTGACGGTGATGTCCGGGCCGAGCACCTTCGTCGAGTTCTCCCGGCAGAACGGGCTGTCCGCCGACGGCCGGTGCAAGTCGTTCTCCGCGGCCGCCGACGGCACCGGCTGGTCGGAGGGCGTCGGCCTGCTGCTGGTCGAGCGCCTGTCCGACGCCCGCCGCAACGGCCACCAGGTGCTGGCGGTCCTGCGCGGCTCCGCGGTGAACTCCGACGGCGCGTCCAACGGGCTGACCGCGCCCAACGGGCCCGCGCAGGAGCGGGTGATCCGCGCCGCCCTGGCCGACGCCGGGCTGTCCGGCGGCGATGTCGACCTGGTGGAGGCGCACGGCACCGGCACCAGGCTCGGCGACCCGATCGAGGCCCAGGCCCTGCTGTCCACCTACGGGCAGGACCGAGACCGGCCGGTCTGGCTGGGGTCGCTGAAGTCGAACCTGGGCCACGCGCAGGCCGCGGCTGGCGTCGGCGGCGTGATCAAGGTCGTGCAGGCGCTGCGGCACGGCGTCGCGCCGCGGACCCTGCACCTGGGCGAGCCGTCGCCGCACGTGGACTGGTCCGCAGGCGCGGTCGAGCCGCTGGCCGAGCAGCGGGACTGGCCGGAGCTGGACCGGCCGCGCCGCGCGGCCGTGTCCGCGTTCGGGATCAGCGGCACCAACGCGCACGTGATCCTGGAGCAGGTCGAGACCGCGGCCCCCGCCCGCCGCCCAGACCCGGCCGGGCCGGTGGTTCCCCTGCTGCTGTCGGCGCGCGACGGCCAGGCCCTGCGGACGCGGGCCGAGCGGCTGCGCGCCCACCTGGCCGAGGACGCGACCGTCGACGTGCTCGACGTCGCGGGCACCCTCGCCGACCGGCGCGCCCACCTGGACCAGCGGGCGGTCGTGCTCGGCGCCGACCGGGACGCCCTGCTGCGCGGCCTGGCCGCGGTCGCGGCGGGCGCCCCGGGCACGCTCACCGGGCACGGGTCGGGCCGAGGCGGCCTGGCGTTCCTGTTCACCGGGCAGGGGGCGCAGCGCGCCGGGATGAGCCGAGGGCTGTACGAGCGCTCCCCCGTGTACCGGGCCGCCTTCGACGAGGTGTGCGCGCACCTGGACCCGGTTCTGGACCGCCCGCTGCGCTCGGTCGTGTTCGCCGGTTCCGGCTCGGCCGACGCGGCCATGCTCGACCAGACCCAGTTCACCCAGGCCGCGCTGTTCGCGGTCGAAGTGGCGCTGTTCCGGTTCGCCGAGCACCACGGCCTCACCCCGGATTACCTGCTCGGCCACTCGGTCGGCGAGGTGGCCGCCGCGCACGTGGCCGGGGTGTTCGACCTTGCCGACGCCTGCCGCCTGGTCGCCGCCCGTGGCGCCGCGATGGGGTCGGCCCGGTCGGACGGGGCCATGGCGGCGCTGGAGGCGTCCGAGGACGAGGTGCTCGGCACCCTGGCCCCCGGGGCGGCGATCGCGGGGGTGAACGGTCCCCGCGCCGTCGTGGTGTCCGGCGACGAGGCCGCGGTGACCGCGATGGTCGAGCTGTGGTCCGCCCGCGGCAGGCGCACCCGGCGCCTGGCGGTCAGCCACGCCTTCCACTGCGCGCACATGGACGGGGTGCTCGCCGCGTTCCGGTCCGCGCTGGACTCGGTGACCTTCCGCGAGCCGCTGCTCCCGGTCGTGTCGAACGTGACCGGCGACATCGCCACCGCGGCGCGGATGACCTCGCCGGACTACTGGGTCAGCCACGTCCGGGAGGCCGTCCGGTTCCTCGACGGGGTTCGCACCCTGCGCCGGGCCGGGGTGACCGAGTTCGTCGAACTCGGCCCGGACGGGGTGCTGACCGCGCTCGTCGCCCAGGCCGTCGCCGACGAGGAAGGCGCCGTCGGCGCCGCTGTGTCGATGCTGCGGTCCGGCCGCGACGACCTGGAGTCGGCCTACGCCGCGCTGGGCGCGCTGCACGTGCGCGGGGTGGCGGTCGACTGGTCGCCGCTGCTCCCGGCGACCAGGCTGGTCCCGCTGCCGAGGTACCCGTTCCAGCACCGCCGGTTCTGGCTGGCGGAGCCGTCGTCCGCGCACCCGCTGCTGGGCGCGGCGGTGGCGCTGGTGGACGGCGGCGCCGTGCTCACCGGCGCGGTCGGCTCCACCGGGTGGATCGGCGACCACCGCGTCCGCGACGAGGTCGTCGTCCCAGGCACGGCGTTGCTGGACATGGTCCTGCACGCCGGGGCCGCGGTGGGCTGCCCGGCCGTCGCCGAGCTGACCCTCAGCGTCCCGCTGGCCGTGCCCGATGTCGGGACCGCCGTGGTGCAGGTCGGCGTCGGCGCGCCGGACACCAGCGGCGGCAGGCCGGTGGTCGTCCACTCCCGGACGGACGGCGAGTGGACCCAGCACGCCACGGGCGTGCTCGTGCCCGCGGGCCTGCGGCCACCGCCCGCCGCCGGTGAGCCGGCCGGGACCGAGGTCGACCTCACCGGCGTCTACGAGCGGCTGGCCGAGCACGGCTATCACTACGGCCCGGCGTTCCAGGGTCTGCGCGCCGTGCGCGTCGCGGGGGCGGACCGGTTCGTCGAGGTGGAGCTGCCCCGGCGGCACCGGGCGGACGCGGGCCGGTTCGGGGTGCACCCGGCGCTGCTCGACGCCGTCCTGCACGTCCTGCTGCCCGGCGTCGCCGACCCCGCCGCCCAGGCTGTGCTGCCGTTCTCGTGGACCGGTGTGACCCGCCACGCGACCGGCGCGACGGCGCTGCGGGCGAAGGTGTCGGTCCGCGGAAACGCGGCGAGCCTGGTGGCCTTCGGCGGCGACGGCCGGGCCGTGCTGACCGTCGAGGAGCTGGCGCTGCTGCCGCTCGGCGCGGGGCGGCTCCCCGCGGGAATGCACGCGGTGGCCTGGGTCGACGCCCCCGCGCCGGACACCGCCCTTGAGCCCGCTGTCGCGCACCGGGTGCCGGTCGCCGACGACGAGGACGTGCCCGCGGCGGCGAAGGCGGCGACGCACGCCGCTCTCGCCGAGATCCGGGCCGTCCTGGCCGGGAACGACGAGCGCAGGCACGCGTTCGTGGTCGCCCCGGGCCTGGCGGGCGCGGCGGTCCTCGGTCTGGTCCGCGCCGCCCAGTCGGAGCACCCCGGCCGGTTCGTCCTCATCGAGGCCGACGCCTCGGCCACCGGCGCGCTGCTGGCGGGCGCGCTGGCCACCGCGGAGCCGGAACTGGCGATCCGCGACGGCCGGGTGCTGGCGCCCCGCCTGACCCGCCCGGCCAACGCCGAGGACGCCGGGGTCGGCCTGGGCGCGGGCCCGGTGCTGATCACCGGCGCGACCGGGGCCCTCGGCACGGTCCTGGCCCGGCACCTGGTCGTGGCGCACGGGGTTCGCCACCTGGTGCTGCTGAGCCGCCGCGGCGCGGACGCGCCCGGGGCGGCGACGCTGCGGGCCGAGCTGGCCGACCTCGGCGCCGCCGTCACCCTGGTGGCCGCGGACGTGGCCGACCGGGCGTCCCTGGAACAGGTGTTCGCCGAGCACCGGCCCACCGCCGTGGTGCACACCGCTGGCGTGGTCGCCGACGCCACCGTGGCCGGACTCACCGCCGAGCAGGTCGACGCCGTGCTGCGCCCGAAGGTGGACGCGGCCTGGCACCTGCACGAGCTGGCCGGGGCGACGCCACTGGTCCTGTACTCCTCGGTCGCCGGGCTGCTCGGCACCGCGGGCCAGGCCAACTACGCGGCGGCCAACACGTTCCTGGACGCCCTCGCCGAGCACCGGCGCGCCAGCGCGCTGCCCGCGGTCTCCCTTGCCTGGGGATTGTGGGCGCGGGCGAGCGCCATGTCCGAGCGACTGACCGACGCGGACCTGCACCGCCTGGCACGGTTCGGCCTGCGGCCGCTGGACACCGACGAAGGGCTCGCACTGTTCGACGCCGCACTGCGGACGATCGGGACCGGCGATCCGGTGCTGGCCCTCACCCGGATCGACCGGTCGGCTCTGCGCGGCCGGTCCGACCTGCCCGCGGTGCTGCGCGACCTCGCCGGGCCTGCCCCGGCCGCCCCGCTTGGCGCGGCGGCGGGCGAGCCGCACGCCCCGAGCCTGGTCCCCGCCGACCTGGCCGTGGTCGTCCGCGACCACGTCGCCGCGGTCCTCGGCCACGCCGATCCGGCCGAGGTCGCGGCGGACCGGTCGTTCAGCGAGCTGGGCTTCGACTCGCTGACCGCCGTGGAGCTGCGCAACCAGCTCGGCGCGGCGATCGGGCGGCGGCTGCCCGCGACGGTGGTGTTCGACCACCCGACCCCGGCCGCTCTCGCCGAGCACCTGCGCGACCTGGTCTCCGTCGCCGAGCCGCGGGCGCAGGCCTCGCGGCCGACCGCGGCGGCGGCGGGGCACGACGAGCCGATCGCGATCGTCGGCATGGCCTGCCGGTACCCCGGCGGGGTCGCCTCGCCGCAGGACCTGTGGCGGCTGGTCGCCCAAGGCCGCGACGCCACCTCCGAGTTCCCGGTGAACCGGGGCTGGCCCGCGGACCTGTACCACCCGGACCCGGACCACCCCGGCACGTCGACCACCACCCGGGGCGGGTTCCTGCACGACGCCGACCTGTTCGACGCGGAGTTCTTCGGCCTGTCGCCGCGGGAGGCGCTGGCCGTCGACCCGCAGCAGCGGCAGCTGCTGGAAACGACCTGGGAAGCGGTGGAGAACGCGGGCCTTGACCCGCAGGGCCTGCGCGGCAGCCGGACCGGGGTCTTCGTCGGGGTCATGTACAGCGACTACGGCTCCCGACCGGACCTGCCGCCCGAGGGGGTGGAGGGATACCTGTACAGCGGCAGCGCGGGCAGCATCGCCTCCGGCAGGCTCGCCTACACCTTCGGGTTCGAGGGGCCCACGCTCACCGTGGACACCGCCTGCTCGTCGTCGCTGGTCGCCGTGCACCTGGCGGCGAGCGCGCTGCGCCGGGGCGAGTGCGAGCTCGCGGTGGCGGGCGGCGCGACGGTGATGGCCACGCCGACGCCGTTCGTCGAGTTCTCCCGCCTGCGCGGGCTCGCCGCCGACGGCCGGTGCAAATCGTTCTCCGACGCCGCGGACGGCACCGGCTGGGCCGAGGGCGCGGGTATGATGCTGCTGGAGAAGCTGTCGGACGCCCGGCGCAACGGGCACCGGGTGCTGGCCGTGCTGCGCGGCTCCGCGGTGAACTCCGACGGCGCGTCCAACGGGCTGACCGCGCCGAGCGGCCCCGCCCAGGAGCGGGTGATCCGCGCCGCGCTTGACGCGGCGGGCCTGGCCCCGGCCGAGGTCGACCTGGTGGAGGCGCACGGCACCGGCACCCGGCTCGGCGACCCGATCGAGGTCGGGGCCGTCATCGCCGCCTACGGCCGCGACCGGGCGGCTCCGGTGCTGCTGGGCTCGCTGAAGTCGAACATCGGGCACGCCCAGGCCGCGGCCGGGGTCGGCGGGATCATCAAGGTCGTCCAGGCGATGCGGCACGGCATGGCCCCGGCCACCCTGCACGTGGGCACCCCGTCCCGGCACGTGGACTGGGCGGACAGCGGCGTTGAGCTGCTCACCGAGTCCCGGCCGTGGCCGCGCGGGCAGCGCCCGCGGCGGGCGGGGGTGTCCTCCTTCGGCTTCGGCGGCACCAACGCGCACGTGATCATCGAAGACGCCGAGCCGGTGCCCGCCGCCGCGGTCGCCGCGCCGACCGTGGTCCCCTGGGTGCTCTCGGCCCGCGGCCCACAGGCCCTCGCCGACCAGGCGGGCCGAGTCGCCGATCTGTCCACAGTGGACGAGTCGTTCACCCTCGCCACCCGCGCCCCGATGCCGTACCGGATCGCGGCGACCAGCCCGGCCGCGCTCGCCGACGCGACCCCGGTGCGGGCCGTCGGCGGCCCGCTCGCCTTCGCCTTCACCGGCCAGGGCGCGCAGCGGGCAGGCATGGGCGTGGCGCTGGCCGCGGCGCACGAGGTGTTCGCCTCGGCCTTCGACGAGGTGCTGGCGAGCTTCGACGCCCCGCTGCGCTCGGCGGTGCGCGCCGCCATCGCCACCGGGGACGGCCTTGACGAGACCGGCACGGCGCAGCCCGCGCTGTTCGCCGTCGAGGTGGCCCTGTTCCGCCTGGTCCAGTCCTGGGGCATCACACCGCGGGCGGTGCTCGGCCACTCGATCGGCGAACTCGCCGCCGCGCACGTCGCCGGGGTGCTGTCGCTGCCCGACGCGGCCACGCTCGTCGCCGCCCGGGGCGCGCTCATGCAGGCCCTGCCCCGCGGCGGCGCGATGGTCGCGGTCGAGGCGTCCTCGGACGAGGTGGACGGGCTGGACCTGCCCGACGAGGTCGCGGTCGCCGCGGTCAACGGCCCTGCCTCGATCGTGCTGTCCGGCGCGGAGGACGCGGTGCTGGCGTTCGTCGCGGCCGAGTTCGCGGGCAGGCGAACCAAGCGGCTCGCGGTCAGCCACGCGTTCCACTCCCCGCTGATGGAGCCGATGCTGGCCGACTTCCGCGCCGTCGCCCGGGAGCTGACCTACCGGTCACCGGTGATCCCCGCGATCTCCACGGTCACCGGACAGCCCGCCGAGGGCTGGACCGACCCGGAATACTGGGTGAGCCAGGTCCGGGCGACCGTTCGCTACCACGACGCGGTGCGGACCGCGCGAGACACCGGCGTGCGCACGGTGCTGGAGGTCGGGCCCGACTCGGTGCTCACCGGCATGATCGCCGCCGGGTTCCCCGCAGACTCGCCCGACAACCCCGTCGCGATCCCCCTGCTGCGGGCGGGCAAGCCCGAGCCGGACACCGTCGCCGCCGCCTTGGGCGCCCTGTTCGCCCGCGGCGTCGACGTCGACTGGACCGCGGTGTTCCCCGGCGCCCGGCCGGTCGACGTGCCCACATACGCGTTCCAGCGCAAGCGGTTCTGGCTCGCCCCGGCGGGCGGCGCCGACGTGGCCGACGCTGGCCTGCGGGCCGCGGCGCACCCGCTGCTGGGCGCCGCGGTCGACCTCGCGGCCGGGGAAGGCGACGCCACCGTGTGGACCGGCAGGCTCTCCACCGCCACGCAGCCGTGGCTGGCCGATCACCGGGTGGGCGGCGCCCTGGTCCTGCCCGGCGCCGCGCTGGTGGAGTTGGTCTCGTCAGCGGGCGCGGTCGCCCAGTTGACTGTCACCGAACCGGTGGTCGTCCCGGAGACCGGCACGCTCACCCTCCAGATGGCCGTCGACGGCGACGACGTCGCGGTGTTCTCGCGCGCCGACGACGCGCGACCGTGGACCAGGCACGCCACCGCCACTCTGGACACCGGGGCGCGCCGGACGCCCCCGGTCGTCCAGCCGTGGCCGGACGACCGGGAGATCGGCGTCGAAGCGGTCGACCTCACCGGGGTCTACGACCGGGTGGCCGAGCACGGCTACGAGTACGGCCCGGCGTTCCAGGGCCTGCGGCGGCTGCTGCGGGCGAACGGGGAGCTGTTCGCCGAGGTCGAGGCTCCGGTGGCGCTGGGCGACGGGTTCGCCGTGCACCCGGCGCTGCTGGACGCGGTGCTGCACGCGCTGCTGCCCGGCGTCGCCGACGACCGGCCCGCCACGCTGCCGTTCGCCTGGTCCGGGGTCCGGTTCCGCGCGGCGGCGAGCGGCCCGGTCCTGCGGGCCCGGATCACCCCGACGGGCCAGGACTCGGCGCGGCTGCTGGTGACCGACGCGGACGACACCGCCCTGTTCGAGGTGGACGAGCTGGTCCTGCGCCCGTTCGCCGCTCTGGCGGCCGCCCCGGCGGGCGAGCACCTCGTGCACGCGCCCGCTTGGCGCCCACTGGACTCGCCGGGCGGCTCCGGCCACGATCACGAGGTGGTCCAGGTGGACGCCGGGACGGGCGATCTTCCTCGGCGCGCCCGCCAGGCCGTGCACCACACGCTCGGCGTGCTCCGCGACTGGCTGGACCGCGACGCCACCGGCGCGCTGGCCGTGGTGATCGGGTCCGATCTCGCCCACGCGGGTGTCCGCGGGCTGGTCCTCAGCGCCGCGACCGAGCACCCTGGCCGGTTCCTCCTGGTCGACCACCAGGGCTGGACCGGCGCGGGCGACGTCCGCGACGCGGTGAAAGACCTGCTCGCGACCACCGGCGTCGGCGACGAGCCGCAGATCCGCGTCGACGGCGACGAGGTGCTGGTGCCGCGACTGGTCCGCGGCAAGCGGCAGGCCGATGCGGCGGGCGGCGCCGTCCCCTGGTCCGAGGGCACCGTGATGATCACCGGCGGGAGCGGCGCGCTGGGCGCGGAGCTGGCCCGGCACCTGGTGGACCGGCACGGCGCGCGGTCGCTGCTGCTGGTCAGCCGCGGCGGCGGCGCGCCGGAGATCGAGGGCGCGCAGGTCATCGCGGCCGCGGGCGACGTCACCGACCGCGCCGCGCTCGCCCGCCTGGTCGAGCGCCACCAGCCGGTGGCCTTCGTGCACGCCGCCGGGACGCTGGCCGACGGCACCGTGGACCGGCTCACCCCAGACCAGGTCGACGCGGTGCTGCGGCCGAAGATCGACGCCGCCTGGCACCTGCACGAGCTGGCCGGGGACCGGCCCCTGGTGCTGTACTCGTCCATCGCCGGGCTGCTCGGCACCGCGGGACAGGCCAACTACGCGGCCGGTAACGCCTTCCTCGACGCCTTGGCCGCGCACCGGCACACGCTCGGCCTGCCCGCGGTCTCGCTGGCCTGGGGGCTGTGGGAGTCGGGCATGGGCGGTGAGCTGTCCGCGGCCGACCGAGGGCGAATCCGCGGGCTCGGGTTGCGGTCGATCACCGCGCCGGACGCGCTGGCCGCGTTCGACTTCGCCACCTCGGCCCGCGCGGGCTCGGCCGCGGCCGGGGGCGCGACCCCGGTGTTCGCGGTGACCGGCGTCGACCCGGCGGCGCTCGGCCCGGCGGCGCCCGCGCCGCTGCGCGACCTCGCGACCCGGCACCACCCGGGCGCGGCGGCCCGGGCCGAGCGGCCGCGACCGGCCCCGGCAGGCTCGGCGATCCCCTGGGAGCAGCCGAAAGCCGTGCTCGACGTGATCCGGCGGGAGATCGCCGCGACTCTCGGCCACGGCGACGCGGCCGCGGTCTCCTCCGAGGTCCCGTTCACCGAGATGGGGTTCGACTCGCTGACCGCGGTGGAGCTGCGCAACCGGCTCGCCGCGCTCACCGGGGAGCGGCTGCCGACCACGCTGGTGTTCGATCACCCGACCCCGTCGGCGCTGGCCGAGCAAATCCGCACTACCATGGCGGGCAAGCGAACCGAGCCCCTGCTGGACCAGTTGGAGTCGCTGCTCCGCGCGGGCGGGCTCGACCAGGACGCGATGGCCAGGCTGCGCGAGATGCTCGGCGCGGCCCCCTCCGCGTCCTCCCGCGCCGAACAGGTCAGCAAGAACCTCGACGACATCGATGACATCGCCGACGACGAGCTGTTCGCGCTGGTCGACAAGCTCACCTGAGCGCCGCTTCCCTTCCCCGACAAGCTGGACAACCCCGGACAGGACACCCGAACCATGAACAAGCAGGCCGTGCGCGACCTGGTCGACAGGTACATCGCGATCTGGAACGAGACGGACGAGAACAACCGGCAGGCCATGGTCGATGCCGTGTTCACCCCGGACGCGCTCTACGTCGACCCGAACACCTCCGCGAGCGGCACGGCCGCCATCGGCCAGTACATCGCCGCCGCAACCAGGAACTTCACCGGGATGCGCTTCACCGTGGGCACGGTGCTGACCCACCACGACGCCGTGCACTTCTCGTGGCAGGTGGGCCCGGCGACCGGCGCGCCCGCGGTGAGCGGCTACGACGTCGCGCTGTTCAGGGACGGCCGCGTCACCCGACTGCACGGCTTCTTCAACGGCTACTGACACACGCACGTGAACGAGGGGGCGGGATCGCTGCGATCCCGCCCCCTCGTTTTCCGTTCGACGCGCTACCGCACCGAGACGGGGCCGCCCGCCATGTGCTCGGCCGGGAAGGTCTTCGTCCCGACGACCAGCGGCAGCGCCCGCATCAACCACGCGCGCTTCGCCGCCGCGGAGTCCGGGGCCCCGAAGACGCGGTGGAACACCTGCCAGGTCGAGTCCGGAACACACTCGCCAGCCGATCCCGCCAGGTTCTCGAACAGCCTGCCGACCGCGTCCTCCGACAGCGGCTCCAGCAAGATCCGGGTGCTGTTCGGCTGAGACCGTCCCCAGCGCGGGAACCGGCGGTGGAAGTACTCGCTCGCGCCTGCCACGACCAGCAGCTTGCCCGGCGGGCCGCCCGCGCCGAGCCGCTCGAAGAAGGCCAGCGTCGCCTGGTCGGCCAAGTGCAGGTCGTCCACCGCGATGACGACCGGGCGCAGCGCGGCGATCTCCCGCACCAGGACCTCGGCGCCGCCGCGGGCGCCCGCCCGCTCGGCCGACCGGACCGCCGCCACCGGGTCGACCTCGTGGTGCAGCGCCCGCAGTTCAGCGGCGACCGCGGCCGGGTCGACGCTCGCCGACCGGTTCACCCGGTACCGCAGCACCAGCGGCCTCGTGCCTGCCTGCTCGGCGACCATCGCGCAGAACTCCATCAGCAGCCTGCTCTTGCCCGTGCCATGGTCGCCGAGGACGGTGACCAGGTGCGGGGTCCCGCGCCGCTCGACCCGCTGGAACGTCCGCCGGAGGATCTCCATCTCGTGCTCGCGGTCCATGAACGGCTCGGTGTCGACCAGGTGGTCGATCGAGCGGGCCTCGGCCACCCAGTACGGCGACTCGCCCGCCGTCGCCAGGTACGACACCTGGTCGGAGGTCAGCGATTTCGTCCGGTCGGACACCCAGATCGTGCCGCTCGGCACCCGGGGGAAGATCTCCCAGCACTGGTCCAACAGGGTGCCGTTGACCGACACCTGGCTGCGCCGCCGCGACGCGTCCCCGTACCACTGCAGGTCGCCGGTGGCCACCATCGCCCGGATGGTCAGCCCGTCCCTGTTCTCGTCGGACATGTCGAGGCTGTCGCGCAGCAGCAGGGCGAGCTTGGTGGCCCTGGCGGCGTTCTCCCGGGAGTCGTCGAGGTTGAACAGGGCGATGGTCGCCGATCCCACCGACGCCAGGACCTCGCCGCCGCAGCACTCCACCCCGGTGCGGAGCAGGGTGTGGATGCCCTCGAGCAGCTCGTCCACCCCGACCGGGTGCGCGGTGCTCGCCCTGGCCCCGACGTGCGCGCGCACGATCATGATGGTGGCCTCGCGCCTGCGCGCCCGCAGGCCCTGCGTCGGCACGGCGGCGCCGAGCCAGTCGGGCACGCTCAGCAGGTCCGGCATGAAGTCGTCGTCGGCGCGCGGCCGCGGCCACGAGCCCAGCTCGATGGCGCGGTCGTCACGCTCGGGGTCCTCGACGGCGGCCGCGCCCGCGCTGGGGTGGTCGAGGGCGGGGTCGTGGGCCAGGATGCGCTCCTGCAGGTGGCGCAGCCAGGGGCCGGGCTGCAGGCCGAAGTTGTCGACCAACTCGGCGCGGGTGCGGCTGTAGACGTCGAGCGCCTCGGTCTGGCGGCCGCAGCGGTACAGCGCGAGCATGAGCAGCCCGGACGCGCGCTCGCGCAGCGGCTCGCTCTTCACCAGCTTCTCGATGCCGTCGATCACCGCGTGGTGGTGCCCGCACTCGATCTTGGCCTCGAAGTACAGCTCCAGGGCGTCGGGGCGGGTCTTCTCGACCAGGGTCGACTCCGGCCAGGTGACCCCGGCCTCGGCGAGGTCGGCGAGGACGTCCCCGCGCCACAGGTCGAGGGCGTCGCGCAGGATCACGGCCGCCGCCGCGGGCGAGCCGTTCGCCATCTTCTCCCGGCCCAACTCCACCTTGCGGCGGAAAACGTGCAGGTCGACCGCGTCCTCATCCACGCTGAGCAGGTAGCCCGGCGGCTGCGTGACCAGGGCCGGGAGAGCGTCGGCGGTCGGCAGCGCGTTCAGCACCGACCGCAGCGACCACACGGAGTTCTGCAGGATCTTGCGCGCCGTGACCGGCGGCTCGTCGTTGGCCCAGAGCGCGTCCACCAACCGACTGGTCGAGACCACCTGGTTCGGTTCCAGGAGCAGGCGCCCCAGCAGCGCGCGCTGCTTCACGCCGCCGAGCGCGGTCCGCTCGTCGTCGCACACGACATCGAGCGGGCCTAACACACGGAACTGAATCACAATCTGCTCCCCCAGTTTCTCATGCCGCGAACCCTCGATATTCCCGATCGCCCCGACAACGCCCGTCCGTTCGCGAGACGATTCCCGTTCTCCCGAATGACACCGCCCGTTCGACGCGCACCCGGCGATTCCACCGTCGCCGAGGTCCGCGACGACCGCGCCTGCCCCCATTGGCCACACCATATCCGGTCGGCGCGCCACTGTGGGCCGTGTCGCCGATGCTAGCAGCCACGGGAAGCCCGCCAAGGCCTATGACCTGCGGCACAGCGGGTCGGGGGCAACCGGTTCCACCATCCGAACCAGGCTCGCGCGGCTGTTTGCAAACACCCCCCACCGCCCGAGACGAGGCGCGGCCTGCCACCCCGCGTGCCCAATCCCGGGCAAGCCGCAGTCCGAAAATGATCCCACCAATTTCTCCGGTTATGGCCCCCGGAAATCGGCAGGCACAATCGCCTTGACCCCATGCTGGTCTTTCCGTCCTCGCTCGGCGAAGTCGCGGCCGCGGCCTGATTCCGGTCACGCCGCCGATATCGGACGGAGAACGACAGCTGCGGCGATCTCAGCCGAGGACTACCTGACCGGCCTCCGGGACGACGTGGACCGGGAACACGAGCGCACCCTCCGCGATGTCTTCGACGCGGCTGTCGACCGTTTCGGTGACGAGCCCGCGGTCATCGACCAAGGCGTCTCGCGGACGTGGCCGCAGTGGTGGAGCGAGTCGCGGGCGCAGGCGGCCGGACCGCGGAAGTCTGGCGTCGGTGTCGGCGACATGGTGGCGGCGCACCTGCCGAACTCCTGGGAGCTCCTGCTCGCGCACGTCGCGGTCGCCGAACCCGGCGTCCGGCTCCCCGAAGCTGTGTCCGCACAGCCCCGGCACGCTGCTCGCCAACGTCGCGGTACCGGGGGCCGGGCCTGTTCCACGGCTACCCGCGCGCCCCTGAGGCCACCCGGGCCGCGGCTGACCGAGGACGGCTGGCTGCGCCCCGGCGACCGCCTGGGGAGCCCTGGTCGGACCGGCTCGCGGCGCTGCCGGAGGGCGAACAGGTCCGCACGACGCGCCCGACGACCGGGCCAGGCTGTTCCGCGCCCGGGAAAGGCTGCCGCACGCCGAACTCACCGCCGGTCTGTGTGCCGACGACGGCCGAATCCCGTTCGAGGTCTGGAACGACCGGACCCCACTGGCCCAGCGCTTCGCCGAAGCCCACGTGACGCGAACCACCGCCGAGGTGTGCGCGAGCCCGAGAAGTCGCTAGCGGTTGGTCTTCTCCTGGTGCAGGCAGAGGATGTTCCCTTCGGAGTCGGTGAACCATGCCGCCCGTTCGCCGCCCAGGTCGGCGATGTGGTCGACGGTGCGCAGACCCGGCAGGTCGTAATCCTCGAAACGCACGCCGCGGGCCTCCAACTCGCTGATCTCGGCTGCCACGTCGTCGACGCGGAAGCTCAGGACGGTGTGCTTGCCGCGCTCTTCGTCGTCGGCGGGCAACAGGCCGATCGAGTCGCCCGCTCCGGCGTCGAAGACGACGGCGCCGTCGGGACCGGTGGGGCCGCGGCGCAATCCCAGGCACTCGGCGTAGAACCGGCCCGCCCGGTCCACATCGGACACCGGGAGCATGGTGGTGATGGCTGACTTGGTGAGCATGGGACCTCCCTGGTCCATGCCGCGCCGCTCGGCGCGGCTCACCATGCTGCGCTTGCGAATGCTTGGTGCGCAACAACTTCCACGCCCAGTGCCCGCACGTGTGCCTGCTGTTCGCGACGACGGCGCTCTCCGGCATGGACGCGCGGTCCGGAGCAGCCGATCGCGGGGCCGTACCGTCCGTCAGAAACGGGGTGTGAAGCACACGAGGGTGTTGCCGTCGTCGGCGAGCAGGGACCAGTACCGGCGGTTGTCGTGGGCGCTTGTGCGGCAGTGCGCGGCGTCGGCGCCCGCGGGCGCCCGGTAAGCGGCTGCCACAAGCAGAACCTGGTTGTAGGGAACGGGCACCTGCGTGGCACGTTCGGCCTGGCAGGGCACCGCGTCCGGCGGGACCGAGACATTCCAGTCACGGCCGTTGCGGTACACCGGCAGACACGCGCCCTGGGCGACCGCCCCCGGCGACCCCGGGCAATGGCCGACCTGGCTCCGGGCGGGTGTGCGGCCAAGCCGCTCACGCCCGGTAATCTGGCCTCGTGACCGGCTCGGACATGCCTGCTTCCTTCACTCTCGCCTACGTCCCCGGGGTGACGCCGGGCAAGTGGGCGCGGACCTGGGACGAGCGGTCGCCCGAGACGCCGCTGACGCTGGTGCGGACCCCTGCCGCCGAGGCCGTGGGGCTGGTGCGGGAGCGCGGCGCCGACGCGGCGCTGGTGCGGT
Source organism: Actinokineospora iranica (assembly GCF_900101685.1). Lineage (GTDB taxonomy): Bacteria > Actinomycetota > Actinomycetes > Mycobacteriales > Pseudonocardiaceae > Actinokineospora > Actinokineospora iranica. The sequence continues at coordinate 289,703 of NZ_FMZZ01000007.1, read as the reverse complement.
TGCCGATCGACCGGACCGGCCTGCACGCGATCCCGCTCTACACCGAGACGACCGTGGTGGTGGTCCCCAAGGAGCACCTGGTGGCCGCGGCCGATGACGTGACCGCGGCAGACCTGGCCGACAGCGTCGTGCTGCACCCCCTCGACGACACCCTCGACTGGGAACGGCCCCCTGGGCAGCCTGCCGTCGAGCGGCCCGCCACCACCGGGGACGCGATCGACCTCGTGGCGGCGGGCGTGGGCCTGCTCGTCGTCCCGCAGTCGCTGGCCCGGCTGCACCACCGCCGGGACCTCACCTACCGGCCGGTCACCGACGCGCCCCAGTCCGCGGTCGCGCTGACGTGGCTGGAAGAGGAGACCACCGACGCCGTCGAGCGGTTCATCGGCGTCGTCCGCGGCCGGACCAGCAACAGCACCCGTGGCCGCCAGCCCGCGCCGGAGAAGGCCGCGCGTCCGGACACCGGCACGCGCAAGGCCGCCGCAGGCAAGCCCGCGGGCGGGAACCGGCGCCGTGGCGCGGCGTCCGGCGGCACACGCGGCAAACCCCGCCGCCGCGCCTGAGCGGACCCGGCGGACCCCTGACGGGGGACTGCCGCTGGAGTTCACGTCGCGGAAACCATCCGGGGCCGCGCGGTGACTTAGAGTTCGGCCATCCTCAGCGAAATCGATCCCTTCATCGGAACGGCTGCGACCTCACTGCCCGCGGCGCGGGGTCTCGCGGCCACTTGGTGGTGGCCGAAAGCCCAGGTCGGCAACACCCATCCGGGGGCGACCTCCCCCTTGGGGATGGTTTCGGCCTGCGCGTACTCCGGCGCCTACCCGACCGGGTACGGGGTCTACACCAAGAACACCGAGGGCCTGCCGGAAGAGATGTTCGACGGGCCGCAGGCGTCCGGGTTCACCCATTTCCAGCAGTCCGGCACCGGCGCGATCCGCAAGTACTACAACTACGTGCGGGTCACCCCGATGGTGCAGTCGCTGGACGCGCTCGGCCAGGCGTGGCCGCTGCGCGACGAGGTGGCCGAGGCCGGGTACTACGCGGCCACGCTGGACACCGGCATCCGGTGCGAGATCACCGTCGGCGCGAAGGCCGCCATCCACCGGTACACCTTCCCCGAGCACCGCAACGCCCGGATCGTGGTCGACCTGTCCTGCGGCGGGCTGGCCATCGACCACGGGCGCACGGTGCCGCTGCGGGCGTACGCGGAGAGCATCGGAAACGGCCGCGCGCAAGGCACTGTCGTCGTCGAGGGCGTGCCGCTGTCGGTGCACGTCGAGGTCGACAGCCCGGGGTGGCGGCAGATGCTCTGGCACGACCGGCGGCTCATCGAGGGCGGCACCCGGCTGGACTTCGACCGCATCCGGCAGACCACCCTGCGCCCGTTCGGGCTGCTGTTCATGGGCCCGGCCACCGCAGGACGCAGCGTCGAGGTGCGGATCGGCTTCTCGCTGCGCGGCTGCGAGCAGGCCAGGGAGAACCTGCGCCGCGAGTGCGGCGACGGCCCGCCCGCGTTCGACACGGTGCGGGCGCGCACCACCGACCGGTGGCGCGACCACGTGGGCCGGATCGAGGTCGAGGGCGGCTCGCCCGCCCGGCGGCAGGTGTTCGCGACGGCCATGTACCACTCGCTGATCAAGCCGTGCTTCGCCGACGACGAGAGCCCGTTCTGGCCGACATCCGGGCCGTTCGCGTTCGACGTGTGCACGATGTGGGACATCTACAAGACCCAGTTGCCGCTGCTCGCGGCCATCTGCCCGGACCGGGCGGTCGACCTGCTGGAGTCGCTGATCCGGGTCTGCGAGGAAGAGGGCAACTTCCCGATCGGGTACCGGATGGCGCGCGGCGCGGACCGGTTCTTCCGGCAGGCGAGCGCGCTGGCGCACACCGCGCTGGCCGACGCGCACGCGCTCGACCTCGGCGACCTGGACTGGAACTGGGCGCTGGCGCACATGGACGGCGACCTGCGCCGGATGTACGGGGAGGACTTCTACGAGCACGGCGTCGTGCACCCGATCTCGCACACCCTCGACCTCGCCTACGCCTACCACTGCACCGCCGCCGTCGCGCGGGCGCTGAACGACAACGCGCTCGCCGACGACCTCGCCGCGCGCAGCCACCTGTGGACCAACGCGTTCGACCCGGACACCGGCCTGCTGTGGGACTCGTCGTTCTACGAGGGCGGCAAGTGGAACTACTCCTTCCGGCTGCTGCACGACATGGCCGGGCGGATCGCGCTGGCCGGTGGCGACAAGGCGTTCGTCGCCATGCTGGACTCGTTCTTCGGCTACGGCGCGCCAGCGGTCGCGCAACCGGGGCAGCGGCCCGACCCGGCGGAGATGGCGGCGGGGTACGCGCTCAACCGGTTCCAGGGGTTGAACAACGAGCCGGACATGGAAGCGCCGTGGTCCTACCACTACGCCGGTAGGCCGGACCGCACGGCCGAAGTCGTGCACGCGGCGCTGACCTGGCAGTTCGGCACCGGTCCCGGCGGCCTCCCGGGCAACGACGACTCCGGCGCGCTCAGTTCCTGGTACGTGTGGGCCTCGCTGGGGCTGTTCCCGATCGCCGGGCAGAACCTGTTCCTGGTCAGCGCGCCCGCCTTCGCGCACGCCACGATCCACCTGCGGGACCGGGAGTTCGTCATCGAGACCAGCGGGCACCGGGAGACGCCGATCAGCTCCGACGGCCTGAGCAGCGTGCCGCCGCCGCAGTACGTCCAATCCGCCTGGCTGAACGGGAAGCCGCTGGACGTGGCGTGTCTGCGCGCGTCCGACGTCCACGCGGGCGGCAGGCTGCGCCTCGAACTCGGCCCGGAGCCCTCCGCGTGGGGGCACGCCATCCGCCCACCGTCGCTGTCCGACCCGCACAGGACAGGAGCCACCCCATGACCGACCCAGGTCCCATGACCCGGCCGAACCGCAGGCTGGTCATCGTGGTCCGGGCCGACCCGGTGATCTGCGGGCACTCCGGCGAGGCCCGCAACCTGGCCGAGGTCGCGCTCACCCGCGGCTTCGACGACGTGCGCCTGCTGACCTGGCCCATCCCCGCGCTGCGGCAGGCGGGTCTGCCACTCAAGCCGCTCGACCGGATCACGCCCTACAGCGCGGGCATCACCGTGGAGCGGCCCGAGCCGGTCGGCGACTACCGGGTGCCCGACGGCCGGTACATGGCCGGGCTGACCGGCAGGCTGGTCGAGTTGCTGGCCGAGCCGGTGCCGACGACGTGCCTGTCGATGTACCTCGCCCCGCACACCGCGGTGGTCGGCGACGCGGTCGCCACGGCGCGCGCCGCGGGCTACTCCCCCGACGTGCGCACCATGGCGAAGGCGGTGGGCTCGGACGTCACCAACGTGATCCGCTCGTGCCTGCGGGAGGGGCGGTTCGGCGCGGCGGTCGTGCTGTTCACGACGTTCCTCGCCAACGACCAGGTGATCGCGGTGTCGGAGTACACCCGGCGGGAGATCGTCGCCGCGGCCGAGGCCGTGGACGCGCGGTGCGGCACCGGGTTCGCGCGGGAGTGCGCGAACCGGGTGACGGTCAGCTACCCGCCGATCGACACCAGCGCCTACCTCGACCTCGACGTGGCGCTGGTGGACGCCGCGCTGGCGCGGCGCGGCCTGGAACGCGACGGCTACGTGCTGTTCCTGTCCCGGGTGGCGCGGGCCAAGGGCGTGTTCGACCTGGTGGCCGCGTTCGCCCGGACGCGGTCGCGGTCGCGGGTGAAACTGGTCGTCGCCGGGACCGGACCGGCCCTGGAGCAGGTGCGGGCGCTCGCGGCGGACGACGACCGGATCGTGTTCCTCGACGACGTGGACGACGAGGAGAAGCCGCTGCTGATGCGCGGCTGCGCCGCGTACGCGCTGCCGACCAAACCGGAACCGGACTTCGTGGAGACCTTCGGCATCGCGTTGACCGAGAAGATGCTCGCGGGCGGCGGCCCGGTGATCACCACCACCACCGGCGGAACCGGCGAGGCGGTCGGCGGCACGGCGGTCATCGTCGAGGCCGGGGACGTCGCGGGCATCGCCACCGCGATCGACCGGGTGGTGCTGGAGATGTCGCCGGAAGAGCGGCACACCATGGCGGCCCGCGCCCGCGAGCACGCCATGTCCTTCGACCGGGCCCGCGTGTTCGACGACCTGTTCGCGTCCGCGCCGCCCGCGGCCGCCGTGTCCTACCCGGACGCCGTCGCCCCGCGCTGAGCATGTTGCCCGGTGGAAGGTGTTGGCCGTGGGCATGATCGGACCAGGGTGTTTGCGTTTCCACGCAAGCAGTGGAGCGCGGGTGCTGTCGATGATTTCCTGAATCAGCCAGATACTGCTTCAGGAAAGGGGACAGCGCATGAGATCACGAGCCTTGGTAGCCGCCGCGGCGGTGCTGGGCACTGTGTCGCTCGCGGCGCCGCAGGCGGTCGCGGACGTGGGCGTGTTGAGCTCGACTCAGTGGACTCGCAGCTGCGGCACCACGTATTCGGGGGTCAGCTCTGCCGCGACGGACTATGCGAACACCCGTAAGCACTCCGGCGGTTCCTGCAAAGGCGACGCTTGGTTGCGCATCCAGGTGGGCGGCGTCTGGCAGAGCTGGCGGCATCACTCGTCCCTGGTGGAGGCCCGGTCGCCCTATATGACCGCGGCGCAGCACAAGGGGTGCGCCGACTGCGCGGTGTACACGACTTATCCGTAGCGCTCAGACGGGAAGCTCGCTGTTGAGGACGGCGATGCCCAGCGCGGTGATCTGGTGGTGCGCCATATTGCGGTGACGGAAGGTGGCGACCAACCCGGCCTCGCGGAGCGCGGTGGCCTGCCGACTGGCTGCCGACAGCGAGATGCCGCCGTGGCGGGCCAAGTCGGTGGTGGTGCGTGGTTGAACGCAGGCCCGCAGGCAGGTGGCGCGGGTGGGGCCCAGCAGCCCCGCCACCGGGTCGGCGGCCACCGGGTCGGTGGCGTTGAGCCAGCCGAGGCTCGGCGTGATCGAGTAGACTAGTACTGGCGCCCGGCCGTCATCCTTGAGAGTGATCGGATGCCCCCGGCAGAACAGGGACGGCAGCAGCACCAGGCCGCGGCCACCCAGATACAGGTCCTGGTCGGTGTACTGCAACACCGTCAACACTGGAGAATCCCAGCGCGCGCTGGGGTGCAAGGTCGACAGGAGCCGATCGACCCCGCCATCGAGGAGCGCGCGCGCCCGGCGGGTTCGATCGGCTTCGATCTGGGTCCGCATTCGCGTGAGATACGGGCCGATCGCGGTCTCGTAGTACGTGGTCATGGCCATCCGCAACTGTTCCAGCGCGCCCAAGTCGCCGCTGGCCAGGCTTCGGGTCCAGGGCGTGACCGGTCGCTCCCGCACCAGGTGGGTGAGGTCGTCGCGCAGGTTCCGGCGGGGAGTGGACAGCATTCGGTCCACGAGCGTCCCCAGGTCACCGTCGCCGCGGCCCGGGGTCAGGAAGTCCGGCGAGTATCCCACCGGCGGGGCCAACTCGAGCAGCAACCGCACCCGGGCTGGGCGCGCTTTCCTGACCAGCCGTCGCCATTCCCCGAAGACCAATGACGAGTCCCGCTCCTGGAGCAGGTGCAGGCTCAGCAGCGCCTCCCACAGCGGGTCCGGGCCGTCAGCGACACTGATCCGGGACACATCCGCGCTGGTGAAATGGATCCGAAGCACCGAGCCACCCCCAGAAGCGATCGCCGTGGCCTTCCGGCTCGAGAAAGGTAGTCGACCCGAGCGGTCCGCTCGTCAACCTGAGAGTTGAAGCCCGCGTAAACCAGCGCGGTATGCCGTAGCGGGCACGAAGGGGCGGGTCGGCCGCATCGACCTGCTCGCTTCTTGCCATATGCCGGACAAGAAAACGCTCATTTCGTTGTGGTGAAGCCAAACCGCGATCCTGCTTGCGACAAACAGGCGCGGGAATTCGCTCGAATGGCCCCCGGTCGTCCGCTCGGCCACCAGTATCGTGCTCGGGGAATGGCAGCGGGGCGCTGCCGTCATCGACGGCTGGGGGCCGACACGATGGATTCGACTCGTGCACGTGGGGCTTTTCGCCGGAGATCGCTTGTGGTGGCCACCGCGGCGATGACGGCCGCCGCGATGACGGCGGTGGCGGTCATCGGGCAGCGCGCGGAACCGGTGGCAGGCGGGGACACCGCGGCGGTCGCCGCGGTGTCCCCGCCGTCTGGCGCGGCCGCTGTCCTGCCGGTGAATCGGTCCGATCCGCTGCTCACCGGGAAGTTCGCGGTCGGGGGGCGGGCCCGGGTGGCCAAGCTGGGCTCCGACCTGCCGCTGGCCAAGGGCGGCCTGTTCACCGCGAACCTGGCCGAAGGGTCGGTCGCGGGCGAGGTCGCGGTGTCCGGAACGCTGGATCTGCCGCCCGCGCCCGGGTATTTCGTCGTGTTCGGGTTCATGCCCGTCACGGCCACCTCTGTGCTGACCCAGGAAGGGGCGGCCACCGGGGTCGCCGATATCAGGGACGGTCTGCTCAACCCGGACCTCGACCTGACCTTGCACATCCGCCTTGCCTTGACCGACGTGCGGCAGGACGGCGTCGATCTTCGGGTCGGGCCGGACTGCCGAACGGTCGCGCCGCTGGTCATCCGCCTGCGCGGCCCGATCGCCATGGCGCCGGAGAGTCCGCCGTCGGTTTTCGAGTCCGTGTTCGACATTCCGCCGTTCACCGGGTGCGGGACGGCCGAAGACCTGTCGCCGCTCATGACCGGCCTGATCTCGGGTCCGGGGAACAGGATGACCACCGAGCTGGTTTTCCAGGGTTTCTGACGACCGAGTTCGACGTCACCGAATCCGGGTGCCAGGCCCGTGCGGTGACCAAGTAGACAGTGCCTGTGCGCACTCAAGGGTCAGCTCCGGACATCTCGCGGTGGCGGCGGTACCGGGACCGGTATCGGTGGTTCGATCACCTGGCCAGGGCGGTCGACCGCTACATCGAGCACAGCGGCTACCAGTACGTCGCGTCGATCACCTACTTCAGCCTGCTGTCCGTGGTCCCGATGCTGATGGTGGGGTTCTCCACGGCCGGGTTCGTGCTGGCGGGCCAGCCTGGTCTGCTGGCCGAGCTGCGGTCCGGGGTCACCGGGGCCGTCCCTGGGCCGTTGGGGGCGCAGGTGGGCGAGCTGCTGGACAACCTGATCGGGCAGCGCGCGCACGTCGGCGTGCTGGGGCTGCTGATCGGCCTGTACTCCGGGTGGAACTGGATGAACGCCCTGCGCGACGCGCTGACGGCGATGTGGGACCAGCACCGGGGCGACCAGCCGCTGCTGCGGACGGTGGTCAAGGACCTGGTGGCGCTGGTGAGCCTCGTGCTCGCGCTGCTGGTCTCCTTCCTGCTCACCGTGGCGGGCGGCGCGGTGGGCGACGACGTGCTCCGGCTCGCGCACCTGGACGGCACGGGTTGGGCGTCCCCGGTGCTGGTGATCGCCTCGTCGGCGTTGGCGCTGGTGGCGGATTGGCTGGTGTTCCTGTGGGTGCTGGCCCGGCTGCCCCGCGAGCCGGTCAGCACCCGCAGCGCGATGCGCGGGGCGGTGGCGGCCGCGCTCGGATTCGAACTGCTCAAGCTGGCGGGCAACGTCTACGTCCGGATCATCAGCGACTCCCCCACCGGAGTGGCGTTCGGCTCGGTCATCGGCCTGCTGGTGTTCATCTCGCTGGTGTCGCGCCTGCTCGTGTTCATCACGGCGTGGACGGCGACGGCCCGGCCGACGCGCCGCACGCCGCCGCCCCCGCCGGGTCCGGTGGTGATCCAGGTCAGCGCGCGGGCCCGGCCGCCCGCGATCGTGCTCACCGGGCTCGGCGCGGCGGCGGGCGCGCTGGCCGCGGTCGTCCTCGGCCGCCTGCGGGGCAAAGCGGGCAAACAGCGATAGGCCGCTATGAGCCGGGGGGCGAACGCACCGGTTCGAGGATGACCTGCTGGGTGCGGCGGCCGGTGGCGATGGTCCACGCCCACTCGGCGAGCACCGCGACGCGGTTGCGCCAGCCGACCAGGAAGGCCAGGTGGACGCCCGCCCAGGCGATCTTGCCGGGCAGGCCGCGCAGCCGCAGGCCGCGGATGTCGGCCACCGCGTCGCCGGGCGAGATGGTGGCCATCGTGCCCAGGTCGAGGTAGCGGAACGGGCCGGGGGACGGCTCGCCCGCCAGCCGGGAGCGGATGACCTTGGCGACGTGGTGTCCCTGCTGCAGCGCGGGCTCGGCCATGCCGGGCAGGTCGCCGAGGTTGACCATGTCGCCGATCGCGAAGATCTCCGGATGGCCGGGCAGGGCGCAGTCCGGAGCCACCAGCAACCTGCCCTTGCGGTCGACCTCGGCTCCGGTGGCCTTGGCCAGCTCGGCGGCGAGCGGGCTGGCCTTGACCCCGGCAGCCCAGACCACGGTGGGAGCGCAGATGCGGTGCCGCATGTGGTCTTCGTCGGTGGTGGTGACGCCGTCGGCGTCGATGTCGGCGACCGCCTCGTTCAGCCGGATCTCGACGCCGAGGCGCTCCAGCTCGCGCCGGGTGTGCTCGCGCAGCGGCTCGGCGAACGGCGGCAGGACCGCGGGCGCGGCGTCGACCAGCACGACGCGCGCCTGCCGCGGGTCCAGGGTGCGGAACTGGCGGCGGAACGCGCGCCGGGTCATCGCGGCGACCTGGCCGGCCAATTCCACGCCGGTGGGGCCCGCGCCGACGACGACGATGGTCAGCCACCGGGCCCGCTCGTCGGGGTCCTCGGCGTTGGCGGCGTTCTCGAACGCGCGCAGCAGCCGCGAGCGGAGCGCGACGGCGTTGGCGAGGGTCTTCATCGGCGGCGCGTGCGTCCGCCACTCGTCGTGGCCGAAGTAGCTGTCCGTGGAACCCGCGGCCACCACCAGCGTGTCGTAGTCCAGGGCGCGCGTCGACCCGTCGGGCAGCGACAGCCGCACGGTCTTCGCCTGGGCGTCCACGCCGGTGACCTCGCCCAGCAGCACCCGCGCGTTGTCCTGCTTGCGCAGCACCGAGCGCAGGGCCGGGGCGATGTCACCTGCGGGCAGCAGCGCGGTCGCCACCTGGTAGAGCAGGGGCTGGAACAGGTGGTGGTTCACCCGGTCGATTAGCACGACCTCCGCGTCCACCCCGCGCAGCCCCCTGACCGCGCGCAGGCCGCCGAACCCGGCGCCAACCACCACGATCCGCGGTCGGCCTTGGACAACGGTCCGGTCCTGTTCGCTTGTCTCCCACATGGGACCTCAGGTACCCGGTCGCGCCGAACGTATGCCCTCAGCCCATCGCGGCCAGCAGGTCGCGGCACGCGGCCTCGCAGTCGCGGCACGCCTCGGAGCAGATGCGGCAGTGCTCGTGCATGTTGGCGTGCGCCCCGCACTCGTCCCCGCACGACTTGCAGGCCATCGCGCACGCCTCCAGCAGCGCGCGGCTGATGTTGGCGTCGTAGCCGGTGTGCCGGGACAGCACCCGGGCGGTGGTGGCGCAGATGTCGGCGCAGTCCATGTTCGTGCGCACGCACTTGGTGAGCTCGGCCACCGAGCTTTCGCTCAGACAGGCGTCCGCGCAGGCGGTGCACGCCTCGGCGCAGCCGATCAGCGCGTCGATGGCGGCGGCGAGCTTGCCGCGGTCGAGATTGATCGTGGCCGGGTACGTCTGCAGCATCGGCATCGTCGTGGTCAACGTGATCACCTCTTGTCTCGGTCCGGACAAACGGTCGCCCGCTGGCTACCCCGCCGCCGCGCGGGCCAACCGGACCGGCCCGGACCGAGAGCCGAGGTCAGCCGACCGCGCCCGCCGGGTTCACCCGCTCGTGGTCGCGGACCGGGCCGGGCGGGGCGCCGTCGCCGAACGGCCTGCCGCCGAGGTCCGCGCGGCCGTGGACGGACAGCCAGCCGGACAGGTCCGGACCGGCGGGCACGATCGCGGTCGGGTTGATGTCCCGGTGGACGACGTAGTAGTGCCGCTTGATCTGCTGGAAGTCGACAGTGTCGCCGAACCCGGGGGTCTGGAACAGGTCGCGGGCGTAGGCCCACAGGGCGGGCATCTCGGCGAGCTTGGACCGGTTGCACTTGAAGTGGCCGTGGTAGACCGCGTCGAAGCGGACGAGAGTGGTGAACAGGCGCACGTCGGCCTCGGTGATGGTGTCGCCGACGAGGTAGCGGCGGTCGCGCAGCCGGTCCTCCAGCCAGTCGAGCGCGGTCCACAGCCGCTCGTACGCCTGGTCGTAGGCCTGCTGGCTGCCCGCGAACCCGCAGCGGTAGACGCCGTTGTTCACCTCGGTGAACACCCGCTGGTTGACCGCGTCGATCTCGTCGCGGTGCTGCTCGGGCAGCAGGTCGGGGGCGCCGTCGCGGTGGTGGGCGCGCCACTCGGTGGACAGGTCGAGGGTGATCTGCGCGAAGTCGTTGGTCGCCACCGCGCCGGTGGTCGTGTCCACGATCGCCGGGACCGTGATGCCCCGCGAGTAGTTCGGGTCGCGCCGGAAGTAGGCCTCTTGCAGGCGTTCGATGCCCAGCACCGGGTCGCGGCCGCCGGGGTCGAGGTCGAAGGTCCACGACCGCGCGTCGTGCGTCGGGCCGGGGAGCCCGAGCGAGATCGCGTCCTCGAGGCCGAGGAGCCTGCGGACGATGATCGCCCGGTTCGCCCAGGGGCAGGCGCGGGCGGCGACCAGCCGGTAGCGGCCGGGCTCGACCGGGAAGCCGTCGCGCCCGTCGGCGGTGATCCGGGTGGGGATGTAGCGGGTGTCGCGGGTGAACTCCTTGCCCGGCACCGTGTACTTCCCGCCCTCGCCGTGCTCGGGGTTGTCGGTCTGCGGGTTGTCGGCCTGCGGGTTGTCAGTCTGCGCGGATGTCGACGTCTCGCTCACAGAGCCGAGCGTACGCGCGGCGGGGACGCGCGCAGGGTAGTCACGGCGTGTGTGGGCAACCGCTCACCACCGGCCGGCTTGCCGGTACCGGTGGGTGACGTCGGCCCCGTGCGGCAACACCGCGTAGAGGTCCACGGATGTGCCCGCCGCCAGCACCTCGGTTCCCGCGCCGAACGACCTGGGCAGTTCGGCCGCGGCGACCTGCTCGCGGTAACGGCGCTTGCGCGCCGGTTCCGCCGCGACGACCTGATTCCGGTAACGGCGCTTGAGCGCCAGTTCGGCCGCGGCGACGTCCGCGTGCCGCGCGGCGAGCACCTGGATCGGCGCCGCTCCCTCCCGAAGGTGATCGCGAACGCGGGCCGGGTAGCCGCAGCCGAACTTGACCAGGTCGCCGTGCCCGACCAGGTACAGCAGGTGCTGGTCGTCGGCGCGGGCGCGGTGGGTGCGCGATCCCGGTTCCGGCTCGCACACGGCGCACTCGGTGTGGCCGCGGTCGAGTTTGCGCACCCGGCCACACCGGTCGTGCCGTCCCCAGGTCCCGTGCGACCACGTCAGCCACCGGGCTCCGAACCAGGGCAGGCCGTGCACGTCGCCCGCCAGCACGGTCCACCCCGGCTGCTCGTACTCGGCCAGTTCCCCGACCAGGGCGGTCGCGGCGGCGAACTCGGCAGCGCCGCGCACGGGCACGCGGCTTTCCTTGCCCAGCCCAAGAAACGACCGCACCAGGTCGGCCAGGTCCGGTTCCGAATCGGTCCGGCGCACCAGCTCGCGGCCCATCGCCATCACCTCCGACTCGGGTGAGGTGCGGTCGTCCAGGCAGATGTGGCACCGCGTCGCCCACGTCGGCCTGCACACCCGTTCCGCGCCGCACCACCGGCAGCGCCGGATCTGGATCGGGGCGCCGTCTGGTCGGTCCAGAACCACCTCGAGCTGGTCGGCGACCACGGCCGCGCACGCCGGGCACTGCGCGCACCACGCGATGTCCCTGCCCCGGTCCCGCCTGCCCGGTTTGCCGCTCACCGGCTCAAGACAATTCGCGCACACCTTCGACACTCCGCCAGCATGGCGGGCCTGCCGAAACCACCGCAAGGAGCCGGGCCGGGCATGTCCTAGGCTCGGCGGGTGCACAACCGTGACCAGGGCGCGCGCTGCCCGTGCGGGACCGGGCTGACCTACGGCGAGTGCTGCGGGCGCGCCCACAGCGGCGCGGTGCCCGCGGGCACCGCGCAGGCGCTGATGCGGTCCCGGTTCACCGCGTTCGCGCTCGGCGACGCCGACTACCTGCTGCGCAGCTGGCATCCGGACACCCGGCCGAAAAGCGTCGACCTCGACCCGGACCAGCGGTGGGTCCGGCTCGACGTCCTCGCCACCACGGCGGGCGGGCCGCTGCACCACGAGGGCACGGTCGAGTTCCGCGCCCACTTCCGCCATGGCCGGGAGCGGGGCGAACTGCACGAGAACAGCCGGTTCCTGCGCGTCGACGGCCGCTGGGTCTACTGGGCGCCCGTCGGCGAGTGACGGGTTTCCGGGCGCTCAATCGAGTTTCCGGGCGCTCAATTGACTTGGGCGGTGTGCCCCGTGGGCAACTCCGCCGGGCTCATGGCGATGACGGTCTCGTCGTCCGGGCCGCAGTCCTCCAGGAACGTGATCTCCGCGGACTCGAAGACGACAGTCGTCGGGTAGGTCGGGCCGTCGTCGCGGTACTTGGCCATCTCGTCCACGTGGTCGTCCTGGAGAACCGCGACGCGTTCGGGGTGCTCGCCCACCCAACGCGGGAGGAAGATCACGGCGTGCAGCCGCCGTCGGCCGGGGAGGACATCCACGCTGACCGTGGTTCCGGTCGGCTCGGTCCAGGAGATCTTGTAGACCTCCGCGCCGAGACGGGCCAGGCGGACCCGCTGGTTCTTCACCCAGCGGCCCGCGAAAAGTCCACTGTGGACTCGATAGGCGACCGTGTTGGCGTTCTTCACGTACATCTCGTACTGCCAACCGCTGTCGTAGGTGTAAATGAACCGTTTTCCGACGATGCCGGAAAGGTTCCGGGTGTCGTCCTCGCTCATCGGCCGCCTCCTCGGCGCACGCTGTCGACCAGCCCGGGCGGGTCGGGTACCCGAACGCCCGCGACGGTTTCCGCCCCCAGCATCCGCACGACCGCTGGCGCGCCACCGGTCGCGGCCGCGGCGCGCTGGCGGGTGGCCGCGCAGCCCCGCCCGCGCGCGGCGGCGGCCAACGCGGTGACGGCCGCGGCGTCGCCGAGGTCGTCCAAGGCGTCGCGGACGTGCGCGAGCAGCGCGTCGAGCAGGTCGATGGCCCGGGTTTCGCGTTCCCGCCACGGATCGACGGCCGCGCCGTGCAGGCCGTGGCGGGCGGCGGCCCACAGCGCGCAGTCGAGCACGCCGTGGTCGAGCGGCCCGGCCGTGCGGCCGACCGCCAGGTCGTCGAGGGCGCGCCGAACCAGCGCGCGGGCCAGCGCGGCGTAGAGCACGGCCTCGGCCACGGTGGCGGCGGCGTCGCCGATCCGGATTTCCACTGTGGGGTAACGCCGGGACAGCCGCGCCACGCGCAGGCTGCCCTGTCCCGGTTCGACCATGCCGCAGTCGACCAGGCGCGCCAGGTCCGCGTCGTAGGCCGCGGCCGAGGCGTGCCAGGGCGGCATCGTGGCCGCGGGCAGGCGGGTGTGCACCATCATCCGCCAGCTGTGGAAGCCCGAGTCGGCGCCGTGCCGGTAGCGCGAGTTCGCGGTCAGCGCGAGCAGGGTGGGCAGCCATGGGGTGATGTGGTTGAGCACGGCGACGCCGGTGTCCCGGTCCGGCACGCCGACGTGCACGTGGCACCCGCACAGCTCCTGGTCGGTCACCACGCCCGCGTAGGACTCGCGCATCCGGTGGAAGTGGTCGGTGGCGGTGATCTCGGGCTCGGCGGCGGTGAGCACCGGCTCCCCCACCGACACCAGGCGCGCGTTCTCCCGCCGCGCCGACGCGGCCAGGGCCGCCCGGCCGGACCGGATTCTCGCGCCGAGTTCGGGAAGGGTGGCGCAGACCGCGCTGGCCGCCTCGACCACGCTGGCGCACAACTCGTGGTGGAAACCGGAATCATGCCCGGCCGAGGACGCCGCGGTCCGGTCGAGCACGGCCCGCGCGCGCGGCGCGGGCAGCAGCGTGTCGGCGTCGACCAAGAGGAACTCCTCCTCCACACCGAAGGTGAGCTGGTCGGTAGCGCCGCCCGCAGCGGGCATCGGATCTCCTGGATGTCGGGTCCTCGCGCCAACCATGGTGCTGCGTGCCCAGAGCCGCCGCCACCGCAACCACGCGCTGCGGCGCGAACGCCGCGGCCGTGCGACGGTGGATTCCCTGATCCAGGGCGGACGATTCGGAAGCGGGGCGAGTGCCATGGCCGACGTGCTGGTGCGGGCGGAGCGCTTCTGGGACGGAGTCGCGGACCGGCCGAGCGGCCCGGTCGAGGTGGCCGTGCGCGCGGGCCGGATCGTCTCGGTCCGCGCCTCCCGCACGTCTGCCATCGGAGCCGAGGTCATCGATCTCGGCGAGCGGATGCTGCTGCCCGGGTTCATCGACTGCCACGTCCACGTTGTCGACGCGGCGCTGGCGACGGCGTCCTCCGCCCGACAGGCGCTCGACGCGCTGTCCGCGCTGCGTGCCTTGCTGCGCAACGGGTTCACCACCGTGCGCGACCTGGGCTGCCTGGGCTCGACCACGACGGTCGAACTCCGCGACGCCATCGACAGCGGGGCCGTCGCGGGCCCGCGGATGGTGGTCGCGCCGAACATCATCAGCGCCAGCGGCGGCCACGGCGACCGCACCGACGGGCGGGCCGGGAGCCGGACTCAGGAGATCGGCGCCATCGCCGACGGGCCGGATGCGATCACACGGCGGGTCCGCGAAGACGCGCGCGTCGGCGCGGACTGGATCAAGTTCGCCGTCGACGGCGGCTTCTTCTCCCCGCACGACTCCCCCAGCCACACCACCTATTCGCAGGCCGAGATCGATGTCCTCGTGCGCACCGCGACCGACCTCGGCAAACCGTGCGCGGTGCACGCGTTCACCGACGAGGGGATTTCGCGGGCGGCGCGGGCGGGTGTGCGGTCCGTCGAGCACGCGGGCATGGCGTCGCTGGAGACCCTGGACCTGTTGGCCGAGCGCGGGATCTGGCTGGTGCCCACCCAGATCGTGCCAGCCACGTTTCTGGACAGCTTGGACGACGACGAGTTCTGGGCGACCCGGCCGCCACTCCACCGGGCGCAGCTCGGCCACTACGCGGACCGGTTGCGCGAGTGCGCCCGGCACCCGGCGGCCAGCGGTGTGCGGATCGCCTACGGCACCGACGCCAGCGTGATCCCCTACCAGGACAACTGGAAGGAGTTCCCGACGATGGTCGACAACGGCATCGCGCCGGTGCGCGCGCTGCGCGCGGCCACCAGCGAGGCGGCGGCGCTGCTGGACCGCCCGGAACTCGGCCGGATCGCCGAGGGCGCGGTCGCCGACCTGATCGGCCTGTTCGGCGACCCGTTCGACGACATCAAGGCCACCGGCCGGGTCGGCTTCGTGATGAAGGACGGCATCATCCAGCACCCGTGATTCACCCGTTCGTGTGGTTATCGACTGCCGCCGCCAGAAGCACGTGTGTGGGTCGAATCTGGTGGCATCCCCCATAAAGACCCCGCGCGAAATCGGGCCTTTGATTCCGAACCCCTTGCCGCCAACGGCCCCGACCGCCATGACCCGAAGGAGGCGCAGTGCGGCCGAGCACGCGACCGGACCAGGGCGCCCCCGCGCTGGACATCGGCGACCGCCTCGAACCGGGCATCCTGGAACGGGCGGCCCGGCCGCTGCGCGTGCGCGTCGGCGACCGCGCCCGCGCGGAGACCGACGCGTGCCACGCCTTCATGCTGGACAAGCTCGCGTCGGACACACCGGTGTACGGGGTGAGCACCGGCTTCGGCCCGCTGGTCGGCGAGGACGCCCGGCCCGACATCGACGACCAGGCCGACAACGCCTTCGCGCACCTGACCGCGGGCCAGGGGCCGGATCTGCCCGCGCCGGTGGTGCGGGCCTGCCTGCTGGTCCGGCTGCACTCGCTCGCCCGCGGCCGGTCCGGGGTCACCGCGCGGCTGCTCGACGCGCTCGTCGCGGCGCTGGCGACGCCGATCGCGCCAGCGGTGCCGGAACTGGGATCGCTGGGCGCCAGCGGGGACCTGATCCCGCTCACCTACCTGAGCCAGGCGTTGGCCGGACGGGGATACGCCTACCTGGCCGGAGAACGGCTGCCCGCGCGCGACGCGCTGCGCCGCCTCGGCCTCGAACCGATCACCCCGGACGGCCGCGAGGCCCTGGCCTTGGTCAACGGCACCTCGCTCACCTCGGCCGCCGCGGGCCTCGCGCTCGCCGGGCTCCTGCGCTCGGCGCGCACGGCGGCCACCCTCACCGCCGTGCTCGCCGACCTGCTGGGGTGCGAACGGCAGTTCCTGGCGCCGCCGCTGCTCGACGCCTACGGCCATCCCGAGGTCATCCGCGTCGGCGAGGCGCTGCGCGAGCGGCTGCGCGGCGGCGAGCGGGCCGCCGACCGGCCATTGCAGGAGCCCTACAGCATCCGGTGCGCGCCACAGTTGATCGGCGCGGCGTGGTCGAGCCTGCGGCACGTCGAGGACGTGGTCGAGCGGGACCTGAACAACATCAGCGACAACCCGCTGTTCTTCCCGGAGCAGGACTTGGTGGCGCACGGCGGGAACTTCTTCACCCAGCCCGCCGCGTTCGCCGCGGACCTGATGTCGCTGGTCGCCACCCAGCTCGCCAACCTCGCGGAACGGCAGCTCGACCTGCTGATCGACCCGAACCGCAACGGCGGGCTCAACGCCATGCTGGCCAGTGACCCGGGCTCCCAGCATGGCGTGCAGGGCGTGCAGCTCGCGGCCACCGCCATGGTGATCGACATGCGCCGCCGGGCGACGCCCGCGTCGGTGCAGACCGTGCCGACCAACCTGCACAACCAGGACGTGGTCCCCTGCGGGACGCACGCCGCGCTCAACGCCTTCCAGCAGGCGGGCGCCCTGCGTCTGGTGCAGGGCTCGCTCGCGGTCGCGCTGCGGCAGGCGGCGCACCTGAGCCCCCGGCGGTCCACCGCGCACGGCTGCGCCGCGGTCATCGACCGGCTGGCCGAACTGGTGGCGCCGATCGACCCGGACCGGCCGCTCGACGGGGACGTCCGGCAGGCGGCCGACCTGCTCGACGCCGTCGCCGCGGAAGAGCAGGACGCAAGCACACCGACGAGGTGACTCGCGATGACCATGATCCAGACGCACGGGGTCGACACCTGTCTTCGGGTGCCCGACCCCGGGCCGGTGGGCACGGTGGAGCCGCTGGTGCTGCCCGAGGCGCCGCCGCCCGACGCCGGGGAGCGGCCGCACCGCTGCCCGCAGCCCATCGCCGCCGACCTCGCGCTGCTGCGCCTGGCCGCGGAAGGCGGGCGCCCGCGCCTGCTCACGCCGCCCGAGGACGAACGGGAGCGAATCCGGTACCGGTGGTGGGTCGGGCACCACGCGGCGTTCGCGCTGTGGCAGACGCTCACCGCAACCCTCGACCGCATCCTGCGCGAGCCGCGGCCCAGTCCGCGGACCGTCGACGCGGCGACGCGGATGCTGGACTGCTACTCGGTTTTGTTCCTCTACTCCGGAAGCTGCTCGGCCGAGCAGTACGCCGCCACGCTCCGGCGCGACATGCACGCCTACGACCCGGCGTTCAGCGGGACATGGGCGCGCGACTACGAGCGGATTCCGGAATTGCTGCTGCGGGTCAAGCACCGGCACCCGCGCTCGCTGGTCGGCCCGCTCAACCGGGCGAGCCGGGCCAACAAGCTGGCGCATGTCGCGATAGCCAAGAAGCTCGTGCCGAACGGCGCGTCATTGTTGCGGGAAGCGGGCCGGTGCCCGCACGCTGGCGCCATGGGGAACACCCAGGACCGCTACGACGCGTTCTTCCGCGTGCGCCGGGAACGGGTCTGCGAGCGGGTGGTGGCCGCGCAACTGGTCCGGCGGCTGGCCCAGGTGCTCCGCGACCTCGCCGACGAACCGGACCTGCTCGCCCGCGGCGGCTCGGCGCGCGACCCGCAGTGGGCGCGCGCCGTGCGCGGCGTCGCGGACGACGGCCCGGCCATTCTCACGCGGTTCGCCGATATCCTCGCCCGTCGCGCCACTGGCGGATCAGCGCCGTGACGGGCCCGTCGAAAGGCCGGTTCGTGGACGCGTTCAAGAACATCGTGATGACCCAGCCCATCTACGACTACCTGCTGCGGCAGGCGCCGCCGCCCTCGCCAGCCCAGGCCAGGCTGATCCAGGCCACCGCCGACCTCGGCGACGCCGCGGAGATGCAGATCCCGCACGAGCAGGGCGTGTTCCTCACGATGCTCGCCGAACTGATCGGCGCGCGCCGCATCGTGGAGGTCGGCACCTTCACCGGGTACTCCGCCCTCTGCCTCGCGCTCGGCCTCGTCCCCGGCGGCATGGTCCTCACCTGCGACATCAGCGACACGTGGGAGCCGCTGGCCCGGTCGGCGTGGCAGGAGGCAGGCGTCGCCGACCGCATCGACTTCCGACTCGGCCCCGCAGAGGAAACCCTGCGGCGACTTCCCGAGGACCCGGTGCTGGACCTGGTGTTCATCGACGCGGACAAGACCGGCTACCTCGACTACTGGGAACTGCTGGTGCCCCGAGTGCGGCCCGGCGGCGTCCTGCTCGCCGACAACGTCCTCTATTACGGCGAAGCCGCTCAGGAAGACGCCCAGGGCAACGCCAAGGCGATCCGCCAGTTCAACGACCGGGTGCGCGCCGACGACCGGGTCAAGTCCGTGCTGCTGCCCATCGCCGACGGTTTGACCATCGCCATGCGCACGGCGGAAACCTGACCGCGGCCGCAGCGGAGATTCCGCGGGGTGAATGTCGCGGCAATGGCACAACGAGCCCCGGCGGACGACCACAACGTTCTGGTCGTCCGCCGGGGCTGGTTCTTCTGGTTACACGACCCCGCCGGTCAGCGAGGCCAGAACCGCGCTCGCGGCGCCGACGATGCCGTAAGCGGTTCCGGTGACGATACCCACCACGGAGTCGACGAGGCCGCCGATGATGACCACACCCATGATATTTCTCCTTTTGATTGGCACAGCTTGTTGATTGGCACAGCGTTGGCATCGCGCGACGCGCGCGGTCAGCCGGTGCAGTTGGGAACCGCAGGCGTGCTGCCGACGCAGTTGTTCGGCGTGTTGGCACTGATGGGAGAATTCGTTGTCGTCATGGTGCCGCCGACGCGGTACACGCCACCCGCGGTCACCACCGCCGAATTGGTCGTCACGGCCGTCTGAGTGAGCGTGGTCGCGGTCGCGTCGACCGCCGCGATGCCACCGCCGTGCAGGGTCGCGGTGTTTCCGGTGATGAACAGCGGGCTGCCGGTGACACCGGTGGCGGTCAACGTCCCACGCAGACCGTTGTAGATGCCGCCGCCGCTGAGCAGAGCGGAGTTTCCGGTCACCGGGCTCCTGGTGAACGTGGCGGCGGGCGCGGTGCCCGACGCGGTGTCGGCATTGGCCAGGCCGCCGCCGTTGAACGCGGCGGCGTTGCCGCTCAGGAAGCTGTTGGTCAAGGTGACCGCGCCCCGGTTGAGGATTCCCCCGCCGTCACCGACGGCGCTGCCGTTGCTGAACCGCACCGCCGTGGTGAGGGTCAGGCTGCCGGTGGGGGCGACCTCGGCGATCCGGAAGGACAACAGCGACGCCCGGGTGACGGTCGCCGGGCCGATCATCTCGATCGGGCTGGTGATGACCGGCAGGCCGTTGGCGAGGCCGCCGTGCGCGGAGGTCAGCCTGTAGGTGCAGCCCCTGGCCAGCGCGAGGGTGTCCGCGGCCGAGGTCGAGTTGGCGAGGTTCACCGCCGCGACGAGAGCGTTCTCATCGCAGGCCACCGGAATGGTGCCGGCCTGCGCCACGGGGGCGACGACCACCAGGCAACCGGTGACGACAACGCCTCCGCACAATAATCGGGCGGTGCTCCGGACACGATTCATCACGCCTTCTTTCTCCAGGGACAAATCGAACGACCGCCGACCGGTGCGGCGCACCGCGGGCGAGGTGTTCGACACGGGCGAACGCGCACCGGTCGACTCGCGGGCGCTGTGCGAGTGAATCGACACAAAAAAAAGACCTCGGTGTGTGGTTCGCGTTCGCGATCACGTCACCGAGGTCTTGAGTAACAACGGCAGCTTAACACCGCGTCTGGATAGCCGATACCCGTGACCCCCGAACGGTCTAATCGCACCAGGAGGCGAACTCGCGCCGCCTCGGCCGAATCCTCGATTCGGCCACCGTCGAAAGTGGCCGCCCACGGTTCCGGCGCGGTGTCGACGCCGTGCGGCCACAATGGCCGCGGCCATCCAGGGGTCCACACCGAACATGAGCGCTGGCTGCGCGTACAGTGATGACTCCACGATTCCAGCGATGGAACCGTCCCGAGTCGTGTCGTGCGACCAAGCGACTGGGAGGTCTCCGGATGGTCCGGCCCACCACCAGTCGGTTGACGCGGGTGTTCGGCTGGATCGCGGACAAAGCCATCGAACGGGACGAGCCCGTCTCGGTCGGCGTCCTCTGCCAGACCGCGGTGGCGCGGCTGGATGTGCACGGCGCCGTGCTGACCATGGACACTTCCGGCTGGCCGGAAGTCCGGGACGCCACGGACGCGCTGGGGGAACGGCTGACCGAGTTGCAGGTGACGGTGGGCGAAGGCCCGGCCGTGGACGTCTGGCACGGCGACGGTCCGGCGCTGGTCGCCGACCTCGACGCCCCGTCCAGCCAGGCCCGGTGGCCGATGTTCGCGCCGCTGGCCGTCGAAGCCGGAGCGGCCGCGCTCTTCGCCCTGCCGCTGTGCGTCGGCGCGATCCGGGTCGGGGTGCTGTCGCTGCACCGGACCGAGACGGGGCACCTCGACGCCGCGGCGCTGACCGACTCGCTGGCGTTCGCGGAACTGGCGCTGCGGCTGCTGCTCGACGAGCAGGCAGGCCGGGACACAGCGGACAGCATCGCCGACGACGTCCTCTCGTTGCACCATCCACAGGTGCACCAGGCCACCGGGATGGTCGCGGCGCAACTGGACGTGAGCATGGCCGACGCGTTCGCCCACCTGCGCGCGCGGTCGTTCGTCGAGCAGACGCCGCTGAGCGGCCTGGCGGCCGATGTGGTGACCCGCAGGCGGCGATTCGACCGGGACGAGGAACGACCGTGACAACAAGTCGGACACGACCGCACTGTGAACACCCATGGAGGTGGCTGCGATGAACAGCGAACGTCTCGTCGAAACCTTCGTCGAACTGGCCGACACCCTGGTCGACGACTTCGACGTCATCGACTTTCTGCACATGCTCGCGGACAGGTGCGTCGAACTCCTCGACGTGGACGCGGCGGGACTGCTGCTGGCCGACCAGAAGGGCAGGCTGCAGTTGATCGCGACGTCCAACGAGCAGGCCCGACTGCTGGAACTCTTCCAGCTCCAGAACGACGAAGGCCCCTGCCTGGACGCGTTCGCCACGGGAGCCAGAGTCAGCCACGCCGATCTGGCCAACGCGGGCCAGCGGTGGCCGCGGTTCACCGCCGCGGCCACCGAGATGGGGTTCGCCGCCGTGGACGCGGTGCCCATGCGCCTGCGCAGCGAGGTCATCGGCGCGCTCAACCTGTTCCGGAACCAGACCGGGGAACTGGACGCGGGCGCGTTGCGGACCGCGACGGCGTTGGTCGACGTCGCCACCATCGGCCTGCTGCAACACCGTTCGATCAACCACCACCAGGTGCTGACCGAGCAACTGCAAGCCGCGCTGAACAGCCGGGTGGTCATCGAGCAGGCCAAGGGGCTGGTCGCCGAACGCCTCCAGGTCGACATGGACACCGCATTCGCCGCGCTGCGCGGCTACACCCGCGGGCACAACCTCAAGCTGAGCCGCGTCGCCCACGAGGTCATCGCGGGCACCATCAACACCACCGAACTGCTCAGCGCGGCCACCAAGACCAAACCGCTGCGACGCTGACCCGGGGCGGCGGCCTCGCCGCTCTCGGCGATCACGGCGGGCAGGCGGGGCCTGCCCGCGACTCCACCCGTCTATCCACTGTGGTCTGAACGCCGATAGGCAAGGCCGGTCGGGAGAAACGCGGCGGAATCGCGACGACCTGCCAACGGCGAATCACCGAAGTCCCACGGAGACACCTCGCTGCCGCGCGGCATTCGGGGGGAGCAGTTCGCATGCGGGTGACGAGCCGCGGTTTTCCTTGCCAACCTCGACGCGAAGGCGAAGGCTTGGCCGTGTCGCGGGTGTTGGCTTATCCGGTGCCCGCAAGAGCATGGCACCGGTCAGTGACCCCAGACCTTGGTCATCCCACCACTCCGCGAGTCCGTGGCAGCAGTCCCGGACTCTCACCCGGATTGGAGAGTTGATCATGAGATCGACAGCGCGCACGAGCACGGCAGGCCGGGCCGGTCGGGCCCTGATCGCTTTGGGCACCGCGGCGGGGTTCGCGGTCTTCTTCCCCACTCAAGCCTGGGCGCTCCCACCGGGGTGCGTCCAAACCGGAGCCAACTTCACTTGCACCGCCGGGGTTCCCGCCGGTCAAGTGCTGACCGGCACCACGGGGAACAACATCATCACCATCACCGGCGGCGCCGTGAACGGCACCGTGAACGGTCTCGCGGGCAATGACACCATCAGGGTCACCGGCGTCGCTGGCGCCGTGGGCGCGACCGGCTCGCCAGGAGCCAACGGCGACGCGGGCACACCCGCGGGCAGCGCCGGTGGCAACGGCGGAGCCGGGAACGTCGGCGGGGCAGGCGTGGGGACCACCGGCGTCATCGACGGCGGCGCGGGCACCGACAGCATCACCGTCACCGGTGGCGCGGGCGGCAACGGCGGCAACGGCGGCGCGGGCGGGATCGGATTCCTCAGCGGCGCAGGCGGCGCGGGCGGCAACGGCGGCGTCGGCGGGATCGGCGGCGCGGGGAACGCCGGAAACGTCACCGGCGGCGCGGGCAGCGACACCGTCGTCTTCACCGCGGGCAAGGGCGGCAACGGCGGTCTCGGCGGCCTTGGCGGCAACAGCGGCTCCGTGGCCGGTAGCGCGGGCGCCGGTGGTATCGGCGGCGCCGGTGCGGCCGGTGGCGTCGGGAACTCCGGGACCTTCACCGGCGATGTCGGCGATCCCGGTCTCGACAACGTCACCGCCAACGGCGGCGCGGGCGGCACCGGCGCGGCCGGTGGCGTCGGCGGCTGCGGCCACGGCGGCGGCAGCGGTGGCGTCGGCGGCGCGGGCGGCGCGGGCGGGATCGGGAACTCCGGGACCATCAGCGGCGGCGCCGGTGTCGACACGCTCAAGGCAAACGGCGGGCGCGGCGGCAACGGTGGCGTCGGCGGCAAGGGCGGCAACGGCTCCGCCGCTGTCGAGCCTGGCGGCGCTGGCGGCGTCGGCGGCGCAGGGGGCGCGGGCGGGATCGGGAACTCCGGCACCCTCACCGGCGGAACCGGCGTAGACAGCATCACCGCCACCGGCGGCGTCGGCGGCAACGGAGCGGGCGGCGGCAACGGCGGCACCGGCTGCAGCGGTCCCGGCGGCGCGGGCGGCCTCGGCGGCGCGGCGGGCGCCGGTGGCTCCGGGAACACCGGAACCATCAACGACGCGCTCGACACCGTGGCAACCCCGTCCGGCGCCAACGGCCTCGCGGGCGGAAACGGTGTCGCGGGCACCAACAACGGCGGCGTCTGCGCCTGCTGACCGGCGGCGCGGCGGTATCGATGGCGGCGGCGGCATCATCGGCGACACCGGTGCTGCCGCCGCTGCCCGCGGCGATCCCGGGGCTCGGCGTCCGCGCGCGATCGTCGGTCGCCGGTTTCAGCGGCGAGGCGCGGTTCGCCTGTCCGCCGACGCGTCGCGCGGCTCAGGTGATGAGGTAGTCGGTCGGGTCGACCCGGTGGGTGCGGCGCCAGTACTCGTCGGTGGAGTAGGGCCAGTTGGGGGCGCTGTGGCCGCCTTCGCTGTACCAGCCGGTGACGGTGGAGAAACCCCAGGCTCGGGTGCGGTTGCCCTGGTCGACCCAGGCGCTGTAGTCGTCGTGGACGTCTTTGCGGACTTCGATGGCGCGTTTGCCGGTCGCCAGGAGTAGGCGGAGGGCGTCCAGGACGTAGGTGACGGCGCATTCGGAGAAATAGACGATGCTGCCGCCCTGGCCGACGAGGTTGGTGTTCGGGCCGTAGAGGCAGAACAGGTTGGGGAAACCGGGAATGGTGACGCCCAGGTAGGCGTGCGGGACGCCGTTCCACATGCCGTGCAGGTCGACGCCGCCGCGGCCGGTGACCGTCATCGGCGCGAGGAACTTCGACGCCTCGAAGCCGGTGGCGTAGATGACGACATCGGCGGGGAACTCCCGGTCCCCGGCGACGATTCCGGTCTCAGTGATCCGCTCTATCGGCGCGGTGACCAGCTCCACGTCGTCCCGTTTGAGGGTGGCCAGCCAGCGGCCGTCGTCGCGCAGCACCCGCTTGGCGCCAACCGGGTACCGCGGGATGACCTGCTCGCGCAGGTCCGGGGCGTCGGCGAGTTGGGCCTCCATCGACGCCAGCAGCGCCGAGCGCAGTCGGTCGTTGAGGGCGGACACGGCGCGTTCGGTGGGCGGGTAGTCGGGGTCGACGATCCAGCCCTCCAGGATGCCGCGCAGACCGGGCGCGAACAGCCAGAACCGGTGCCACCGCGCGTAATACGGCACGTGCTCGAACAGCCAGCGCGCGCCGTCCGGCACCGGGTCGCGGTAGTGCGGGGTGGGGCGCAGCCACGGCGGATTGCGTTGGAAGACGGTCAGTTCGCTTGCCACGTCGGCGATTTCCGGGATCAACTGGAACGCGCTGGCCCCGGTGCCGACCACGGCGACCCGCTTGCCCGCCAGGTCGACCGAGTGGTCCCAGGCCGCGGAGTGGAACGCCGGGCCGGTGAAGCTGTCCCGGCCGCTGATCTCCGGCAGGCGCGGGCGGTTCAACTGACCGACCGCGGTCACCACGGCCTGGCAGACGACCGTTTCCATCGCGCCATCGGTGGTGCGGGTGCTGACCCGCCACACGGATTCCGTGTCGTCCCAAGCCATCCCGGTCACCTCGGCGCCGAACCGGATGGCGTCGGTGAGGCCGGATTCCTCGGCGAAGGAGCGCAGGTAGTCGAGCACCACCTCTTGGACGCAGAAGTGGTCTGGCCAGTCGAGTTTGGGCGCGAAGGAGTAGTTGTAGAGGTGGCTGGCCACGTCGACCCGGCAGCCGGGATAGGTGTTCTCGAACCAGGTTCCGCCGACGTCCGGGTTCTTCTCGTAGATCACGAACGGCACGCCTGCCTGGGCGAGCCGGTGTCCGGCCAGCAGGCCGCTGAAGCCCGCGCCGACGATGACGACGCCGAAGTCGGTCGTCGGCGCGAGGTCGGCCTTGGTCCACCGCGGCGCCTTCGGGTCGGCCCCGGCGGGGACGATCTCCTCGGCCAGCAGCGGCAGCAGGTCCGCGGTGTCCGAGCCGATGGCCCAGCTCGTGATCGCGCGCAGCGTCTCGGGGTCCGGCGGCGGCGGGACGTCGATCTCCCCGTCGCGCAGCCGGACCAGGGCGGCGAAGGCGAGGTCACGCGCCCGCTCCTGCTGCCGCTCGGTGAGCCCGCCCTGGGGCTGGAAGAGCCAGCCCGCCGCGCGCTGGTCCGCGCGCAGCGCCGACAGGTCGCCGGTGAGGTGCGCGACCGTCATCAGCAGGGCCGGGACCTCCGCGTCGGCCAGGTACGCGCGCAGGGCGTCGTCGTCAGCGGTGATCGGCGTGCGCATGGGGCGTCTCCTGGGCCGGGGCGGACACGGGCGGGCCCACCGTGGTGAAGGCGCGGTCGAAGTAGACCGCGGGGCGTGCTTCCTCGGCGAACGTGACGCGGGCGATCTCGCCCACGGTGATCACGTGGTCGCCCGCGTGGTGGCGACTGTCCACAACGCACTCCAGCGTCGCCAGCGCGCCGTCCACGACGAGCCCGCCGCTGGGCGTGCTGACCAGCCCGCCTGGCCCGAACTTGTCGACGTTCTTGCTGCCGAACCGCCTGCCGATCTCGGCCTGGTGCTCGCGCAGGACGCTGACGGCGAACCGGTCGTTGTCGGCGAATGCGGCGTAGCAGGTCGCGGACTTGGCCAGGCACACCAGGACCAGCGGCGGGTCGAGCGAGACCGGGCAGAACGCGCTCACGGTCATGCCGTGGTGGTTGCCGTGCCGGTCGCGGGTGGTGACGATCGCGACGCCGGTGGGGACGCGCGCCATGACCTCGCGCAGGGCCGTCCCGTCCGGCCGGAATGGGGTTACGCCAGGCATGTCGGAAGCTTCCCGTCGTTGTAGTCGACCATCTCGCCGAAGACCGGCGGGACGTCCATCGGTGCGCCCGCCGCTGCTCCCGCCGGGGCGTCAAGGTGTTCGGCGAACGCGCGGTGCAGGTTCCCCACCACCCGTTCCGGGTCGAGCAGGTGCGCGAACTCGCCCAGCCCGAGTTCCCGGGCGGTGCGCAGCGGAGTCCAGCCCTGCGCGACGCCGGTCGCCGCGCAGCGCTGAATCCAGCGGAAGTAGGCGGCGTTCTCCTCGAACACCTCCGGCCCGGTCACCGGCCCGTGCCCGCACACCACCGTCGCCGGGTCGAGCCCGCGCAGCCGCTCGATGGCGGCGAGCGTGCCGGACACCGACCCCATCAGGCTGAACGGCGCGCAGCCCGCGAGCACGACGTCACCGGCGAAGAGCACCCGGGACTCCGGCAGCCACGCCACGACGTCGTTGGTGGTGTGCGCGGGGCCGACGTGGATCAGTTCGACGCGGGTGTCGCCCACGGTCAGGGTGATCCGGTCGGTGAAGGTCGCCGTCGGCAGGGTGACCCGCACGTCGCCCCACTCGACCTCGGGCCACAGCGAGGTGAGCGCCAACCCGGTCTCGGCCATCTCCTCGGCCGCGCGCTCGTGCGCCACGATCGCCGCCGCAGGGCCGAACACCTGGTTGCCGAAGGTGTGGTCGCCGTGGTGGTGGGTGTTGACCACGGTCCGGCGCGGGCCGACCGGCAGGCCGTCGACGAACTCGCGCAGCCGCCGCGCCCGCCGCTGGGTGGCGAGGGTGTCCACGACGACGGCGCCGTCGCGGCCCGCGATCACGCCCGCGTTGCTGACGCACCAGCCGCCGGGCGGCTGGGTGTAGGCGAAGACGCCGTCGCCCACCTCGACCGGCGTCGCATCGATACTCGGCCGCGTCATCACGACCGCCGTTCCGCGAAACCGGCCGCGTGGGCCAGCGTCGCCCGGCTGTTGGCGCCGAGCGCGGTGCGCAGGAACGTCCGCGCGTCGTCGACGGTGCTGTCCGGGCCGAGCACGGTCGCGATGGCCGCCGGGTTGATCGCGACCGTGTGGGTGGCTACCGCGTGCGCGCCGTCCGGGCCGTCGGCGAAGTCCCAGGCGCCCGCGTGCCCGGCGAGCAGGGCCGGTGGCACCAGCTGCTTGTAGACGATGCGCTCGGGCGGGAAGCACAGTCGGATGGAGCGGGTGGTGTGCTTGCCACCGTCGGCGGTCACGGTGTCCATCTCCATGTCCTGCACACCGGGCTCGTCCTCGCGCAGCGCGACCCGCCCGACGTGCGGCAGCCGCTCCGGCCAGCGGCCGGAGTCGTTGACGAACCGGTAGGCCGCCTTGGCCGTGCCGTCGAGCGCGACCCGGTCGGTGAAAGTGAACACCAGCTCGTCGGTCGGGTGCGGCTGCTCGGCGACGCGGCCGAGCGCGGCGAGTTCCCTGCCGCTGTTGTGGTCCACGGCCGCGGCGACCGCGTCCGAGTCGGTCGCGGTGAACCAGTGCTCCAGCACCACTTCCGTGCGGCCGTCGCCGGTGGGGCGGAACGACCACCGCCCGCCCATCGACAAGACGGGGGCCTGGCTGCGCTCCTGCTCGAAGGTGATGCTGAGGTTCCGCTCGTCCAGGGTCCGCCGCGAGATCCAGTTTTTCACCGTTCCGTTGACCAGTGCCCAGATCTGGAAACGCTCGACCCCAGCGCCGCGGTCCAGCTGCCGCACGTGCACGGTCGGCTCGAAGATCACCGGCCATCTCCTGACCTGGGCGACGAGGTCGTAGACCTTCGCAGGCGCGGCGGCGACGGCCAGGGAGTGAATCATGTGCCGCTGTCCGGGTTCCGACATTCGGTCCGATCCTTTCCGTTTCGGTTGTGGGGTTTCAGGACTGGGCCAGCGAGTTGTTCACCAGCTCCAGCACTTCCCGCGGGGTGCGCAGCTCGACAATTCGCTCGTCGGGAATCTGCACGCCGTAGTCCTGCGCGATGCGCGCCGCGGTCTCCATCAGGGCGAGCGAGTCGTAGCCGAGGTCGTCGAACTCGACGTCGGCGATGTCGCCGGAGAGGACGTCCTGCTCCGCCTCCCCCGCGCACTCGATCAGCACCCGGCGCAGGTCCTCTGTGGTCATCGTGGTCATGGTCGAATCCCCCTTGTGTTGTCAGACAGTCGCTTCGCGAACGACGACGGCCGCGTTGAATCCCCACTTGCCGCGGGCGAGCACGAGCGCGGACGACACCCGTCCGGCGCGCGGCACTCCCCGGACGAGGTCGATCCGGTAGCCCGAGGGCACATCCGTCGTGCCCGAGGTCGGCGGGACGACACCGTCCCGAATGGACAGCAGGGCGGCGGCGACGTCGACCGGGCCACCGCCGGAATAGAGCCTGCCGGTCAGCGTTTTCGGCGCGGTGACGGGCACCGCGCCCGCCCCGAACACCGCGCTGATCGCCTCGGCCTCGACGCGGTCGAGGTCGGCGACGCCCGCGGCGTCGGCGAACACGACGTCGATCTCGTCCGGCCGCATACCCGCGTCGGCCAGGGCAAGCTCGACGGCCCGCCGCAGCGCGGACGGCGCGCCGCTGCCCGGCGGCGGGTCGAACGTGGCCGCGTAGCCCGCGATCTCGCCGTAGACCTGGTGCGCGCCACGGGCTCTGGCCGCATCGGCGGCTTCGAGCACGAGGATCGCGCCGCCCTCGCCCGGCACATAGCCCTCGGCGGCGGAGTCGAACGGCAGGTACGCCCGCCGCGGGTCGGCCGAGCGGGACACCCGCCCGCTCGCGATCTGCGCCGCCCATGCCCACGGGTCCAGCGCCGAGTCGACGCCGCCGGTGACGACCATCGGCGTGCCGCGCGCGATCGTGCGGCGGGCGTGGCCGATCGCGTCGAGCCCGCCCGCCTGCTCGGCGACCAGCGCGCTGCTGGGCCCGCGCAGCTCGTTGCGGATGGAGATCTGGCCGGTGTTCACCGCGTAGAACCAGGCGAAGGACTCGTAGACGCTGACCGCTTTCGGCCCCTGCGACCACAGCTTCTTGAACTCGCGGTGGGTGAACTCGAACCCGCCGCAGGCGTTCGAGGTGACCACACCCATGTCGTAGTCGGCGAACGCGCCCGGCTCGATCTTGGCGTCCAGCAGCGCCCAGTCCGCCGCGACGAGCGCGAGCTGGGTGGAGATGTCGGTCTGCGGCAGCAGCCTGCTCGGCAGGTGGTCCGCCGCGCGGAAGTCGGGAATCTGCCCGGCGAGCCGCGCGGGATACCTGGAGACGTCGAAGCGGGTGATCCGCCCGATGCCGCCGCGCCCCTCAAGCACCGCCTCCCAGTACCGCTCCACGCCGAAACCGTTCGGGGCCAACAGCCCTATGCCGGTCACCACGGGACCACTCATCGCACTCCTCCTGTCGGGCGGCGCAGGATCATCGCGCTCTGGAAGCCGCCGAATCCGCTGCCGACGGTCAGCACCGTGTCCACCCGCTGCTCGCGGGCGGTCAGCGGCACGTAGTCGAGGTCGCATTCCGGGTCGGCCTCGTGCAGGTTCGCCGTCGGCGGCACCACCCCGTGCTCGATGGCCAGCGCCGACGCGGCGATCTCGATCGAGCCGATGGCGCCGAGCGAGTGCCCGACCATCGACTTGATGGAGCTGACCGGCGTGCGGTAGGCGTGCTCGCCGAGGCTGCGCTTGTACGCGGCGGTCTCGTGGCGGTCGTTCTGCCGGGTGCCGGAGCCGTGCGCGTTGATGTAGTCGACGGCGGTCGCGGCGGTCCGCGACTCGGCCAGCGCCACCCGGATCGCCTCGGCCATCTCGCGGCCGTCTGTTTTCAGCCCGGTCATGTGGTAGGCGTTGCAGCGCGTGGCGTAGCCGGAGATCTCCGCGTAGACGCGCGCGCCCCTGCGGCGGGCGCGGTCGTAGTCCTCCAGGACGAACATCGCCGCGCCCTCGGCGAGCACGAACCCGGTGCGCGTGCGGTCGAAGGGCCGCGAGGCGTGCTCGGGGTCGTCGTTGCGCGGGGTGGTGGCCTTGATCGCGTCGAAGCAGGACACCACGATCGGCGTGATCGGGGTGTCGGACGCCCCGGCGAGCATCACCTCGGCGCTGCCCTCGCGGATGAGCTGGCAGGCGTGCCCGACCGAGTCGAGCCCGGAGGTGCAGCCGTTGGAGACCATGGTGACCGGGCCCTGCGCCGCGACGGTCCAGGCCACCTCGGCGGGCATGACGCTCGGGACGAGGTAGTCGAACATGTGCGGCGAGAGGTTGGCCGGGTCGACCAGCCAGTCGCGGCCGCTGTCGGAGAGCACCAGGTACTCCTGTTCCAGGCTGGTCGCCGCCGCGACCGCGCTGCCCAGGCTCACCCCGACCCGGCTGGGGTCGACGGTGTCGAACTCCAGCCCGCTGTCGGCGACCGCTTCCCGCGCGCAGACGACCGCGAACTGCGACGCCCGGTCCATCCGGCGGATCTCCAATGGGGACAGTCCCTCGTGGACGGGGTCGAAGTCGGCCTCGGCGGCGACCTGCGACCGATAGGGGGACGGGTCGAAGAACGAGATCCTTCTGGTGGCGGAGGAACCGGAGGTCAGCAGGTTCCAGAACTCCTTGGTGCTGTTTCCGCCCGCCGTCCGCACGCCTATTCCGGTGATCACGACGCGGCGACTCACAAGGCACCGCCACCATGGTGCGAACCCGTTGGACGGAACATCACTGACCTCCTTGGCGAATGCGGGCACATGCCACGCGCGGCCTCTCGCATCGGGCAAGGCTGAAGACGCGGACTCGAACGGTGCTCGAACGCCGGTCGCGACCCGACGCGGTTCCGTCGAACCGGGTGCCCGCGGCCCTTCGAGCAGGCGTCGAGCGGCGTTCGACCGGCGCCCGACAGCGTTCGCCCGGCACCCACCCGCGAACTGCCGAGGAGCGAACCGAGATGGACCACCAGCCGAGCCCGACCCCATTGGTGTCGGCGGCCCGCGATGTCGCGGTCGCCGCGGCGGAGGCCGCGCCCGCGGCGGAGCGCGCCCGCCGACTCGACCCGGACGTGGTGAAGGCGGTCGTCGCCGCCGGGTTCGCCCGCCACTTCGTGCCCGTCGAGTGCGGCGGGAGCCTGGGCTCGTTCCTCGACCTGACCAGGGCCGTCAGCGCCCTCGGCGAGGGCTGCGCCGCGACGGCCTGGTGCGCGTCGCTGTCCGCGCACGTGTCCCGGATGGCCGCGCACCTGCCCGCCGAGGGGTACCGGGAGATCTGGGCGGACGGGCCGGACGTGCTCGTGGTCGGGTCGCTGACCCCGATGGGCACGGCCGAGCCGGTCCCGGGCGGCTACCGGCTCAGCGGTCAGTGGCCGTTCGTCAGCGCGATCGACCACGCCGAGTGGGCGCTGCTGGCCGCGAACGTGGCGCGCGAGCACGGGCCGGAGCCGCGCGTGTTCGCGGTCCCGCGTTCGGCGTGGCGCACGGTCGACACCTGGCACAACGTCGGGATGGCCGCCACCGGCAGCAACACGGTCATCGTCGAGGACGTCTTCGTGCCCGAGGCGCGCACGATGCGCCGCGACGACCTGTTCGCGGGCCGCGCGGTCGACTCGGCCGCCGCGTGCCACGCGCTGCCGATGCAGGCGACCACGCTGATGTTCGTCACCCCGGCGCTCGGCGCGGCCAAGGGCGCGTTCGCGGGCTGGGTCAAGCACATCACGCCCAAGATCGCCGCCGCGGCGAAGGTCACCGCGGCGCCGCTGCCCGGGATGCCGAGGTTCAACCGCACCTCGCACGACGTGACGCTGGCCCGCACCGCCGCCGAGATCGACGCCGCCGAGATGCTGCTCGAACGCGCGTCCGAGGTCGCCGATCTCGGCCGCGCGGTCACCCCCTATCTGACGATGCGGAACTGGCGGGACTGCGCGCAGGTCACCGACATGCTGATCACCGTGGTGAACCGGCTCTTCCGCGGCATGGGGACCACGGGCCAGACCACCGGCAACCCGGTGCAGCGCTTCTGGCGCGACGTGAACTCGCTGGCGGGGCACCAGGGCTTGCAGTTCGAGTCGGCGGCCACCGCGTACTCCCACGAGGTGATCGCGCTGTGAGCCGCCCAAACCATCCGACCACCGGGGGGAACACGATGACGCTGACCACGGACCGGGCGACCGAGGCGGACTGGGTCCTGTGCTCCGGCTGCCGAGCGGCGGTCTACGGCAAACGGATGGCCAGGAACCTGCACGTGTGCCCGGAATGCGGGCTGCACCGGCCGGTGTCGGCCCGCGAACGGCTCGAACAGCTCGCCGACGGCGGCCGGTACGAGCTGCTGTCCTTCGACGTGCGCAATCCCGACCCGCTGGAGTTCACCGACACCGTCGCCTACCCGGACCGGCTCGCCAAAGCCCAGGCGCGGACCGGGATGCGGGAGGCGGTGCTGTGCGCGCGGGCGTCCATAGAGGACTCACCGGCGATCATCGCGGTGCTGGATTTCCGCTTCCTCGGCGGCAGTCTCGGCGTCGCCGTCGGCGAGCTGATCACCCTGGCGATCGAGACCGCCATCGCCGAGCGCACGCCGCTGGTGCTGGTGACCTCGTCCGGCGGCGCGCGGATGCAGGAGGGCGCGCTCTCGCTGATGCAGATGGCGAAGACGAGCGCGGCGCTGGCCGAACTGGACAAGGCGGGCGTGCTGTCGGTCTCGGTCATCACCGACCCGACCTTCGGCGGGGTGGCGGCCTCGTTCGCGACGCTGGCCGACGTGCTCATCGCCGAGCCGGGCGCGCGGCTGGGGTTCGCGGGCCGCCGGGTGATCGAGCAGACCATCCACCAGGTGCTCCCGCCGGACTTCCAGACCGCGGAGTTCCTGCTGGCGCGCGGCTTCCTCGACATGATCGTGCCCAGGTCGCGGCTGCGCGCCGAGCTGGGCAAGCTGCTGCGCACCGGCACGGCCTGCCCCAAGGAAATCGACGTCGAGTCCGTCGAGTCCGTTGTGGTCACCGACCCGGAGCGGCTGCCGGAGAGCGACCCGTGGAGCCAGGTGGCCAAGGCGCGCGACCTGCGCAGGCCCACCGCGCTGGACTACCTCGGGCTCGCGTTCACCGATTTCCAGGAGCTGCACGGCGACCGGGTGTCCGGGGAGTGCCGGGCGCTGGTCGGCGGCCTGGCCCGGCTCGGCGGCAGGCCGGTGCTGGTGCTGGCCACGCAGAAGGGCCACACCCCGGCCGAATTGGTGCAGCGCGACTTCGGCATGGCATCGCCTGCGGGCTACCGCAAGTCGGCCCGGCTGATGCGGCTGGCCGACAAGCTCGGGCTGCCGATCGTGACGCTGGTGGACACCCCGGGCGCGTTCCCCGGCGCGGACGCCGAGGAGCGCGGGCAGGCGGTGGCCATCGCGGAGAACCTGCGGCTGATGGCGACGCTGTCGGTGCCGGTGGTCAGCGTGATCATCGGAGAGGGCGGCAGCGGCGGGGCGCTGGCGCTCGCGGTGGCGAACCGGGTGCTGATGTTCTCCGACAGCGTGTACTCGGTGATCAGCCCGGAGGGGTGCGCGGCGATCATCTGGAAGGACCCGGCCGCCGCCCCGCGCGCGGCGCAGGCGCTGCGGCTCAACTCCCGGGAGCTGCTGCGGCTGGGCGTGGCCGACGGGGTGCTGCCCGAGCCCCCCGGCGGGGTCGGCGCCGACCCGGTGCGCGCAGCGGACCTGCTCCGCGCCGCCGTGCTCGGCGAGCTCGGCCGGTTGTCCGCCCTGACCGGGTGCGAGCTGAGCGCGGACCGGCGGGCCCGCTTCCGCCAGTTCGGCGCGGCCATCACCGTCGAGGCCGAGCTGCTCGCCATCCGCGAACGCCGATCCGCCTGAGCTGAGGAATCCGTATGTTCCAGAAGATCCTGATCGCCAACCGGGGCGAGATCGCCGTCCGGGTCGCCCGGGCGTGCAAGCAGCTGGGCGTGCCGTCGGTCGCGGTGTATTCCACAGCGGACCGTGATTCCGCGGTGGTGCGACTAGCCGACGAGGCCGTCCACATCGGTCCCGCGCAGCCCGGCCGCAGCTACCTCAACGCGGCGGCGGTGCTGCAGGCCGCGGACCAGTGCGGCGCGGACGCGATCCACCCCGGCTACGGCTTCCTGTCCGAGTCGCCCGACTTCGCCGACGCCTGCGAGGCCGCGGGGGTCACCCTCATCGGCCCGCCCGCGGCGGTGCTCGCCGAACTGGGCGACAAGACCTCCGCGCGGGCGCTGATGACCCGCGCGGGCCTGCCGCTGCTGCCCGGCGGCGTCGACCCGCTCGACGTCGACGCGGCCGGGGACCTGGCCCGGCGCATCGGGTTCCCGGTGATCATCAAGGCGGCGGCCGGTGGCGGCGGGCGCGGCATGACCGTCGTGACCGACCCGGCCCGCTTCGCCGACGACTTCCGCCGGACCCAGGCCACCGCGCAGGTCCTCTTCGGCGACGGCCGGGTGTATGTGGAGAAGTACCTGAGCCAGACCCGGCACGTGGAGATCCAGGTGCTCTGCGACGGCCACGGCAACGCCGTCCACTTGGGCGAGCGGGACTGCACGGTGCAGCGCAGGCACCAGAAGCTCATCGAGGAAAGCCCCGCCCCGGCGCTGCCGGACGGCCTGGCCGAGCGGATGGGCCGCTCGGCGGTGGCGGGCGCGGTCGCGGCCGGGTACGTCGGGGTCGGCACCTTCGAGTTCCTGCTCGCCCCGGACGGCAGCTACTACTTCATGGAGGTCAACTGCCGCATCCAGGTCGAGCACCCGGTGACGGAGATGACGACCGGGATCGACTTGGTGGCCGAGCAGATCAAGGTCGCCGCGGGCGCGCGGCTCACCGTGACCCAGGAGGACATCCGGCCGCGCGGGGTGGCGATCGAGTGCCGCGTCAACGCCGAGGACCCGGCGAACGGGTTCGCCCCGACACCGGGGCTGGTCGACGAGTTCGTGCCCGCGGGCGGCCCGTTCGTCCGCGTGGACACCCACGTGTACCCGGGGTACGTGGTGCCCCCGAACTACGACTCGCTGCTGGCCAAGCTCGTGGTGTGGGCGCCGAACCGGGCCGAGGCCATCACCCGGATGCGGCACGCGCTCGCGGAGTTCCGGGTGCGCGGACCGCGATTGCGCACTACACAGGATTTTCTCGGCGATGTGCTCGCCCACCCGAAGTTCGCGGCGGCGGAGCACTCCACATCACTGGTCGAAGAACTGCTCGCATCCGGACCGGCCGCGCCGGACGGCGCCCGGTCACCTGGGAAGGCGCTGACATGAGACTCACGAAACGCGCGCTCACCGCGGCCGGGCTGGCCGTCGCGCTGGGCGCGGCGATCCCGCCCGCCACCTCGGCGGCGGACGGGCCGAGGACACCCAAGCCGTACCGGATCGTGTGGGACGACTTCTCCGCCGGGTTCTCCGCGACCGGCCCGGACGCGAAGTGGTCCTACCTGGCGATCGGCCCGTTCGTCGCCGACGACGGCCGGGTCTCGACCTCGCGCCGCGGGCTGCGGGTGGCCGCGCCCGGGGCGAACCCGCACACCGGGCAGCCCGCCTTCACCAAGACGCTGGGCCAGGCCGACCCCAGTGGCCTGCCCGGCGGGCTCGACCACGTCAAGTGGCTGGCCTACACCAACCACCAGGCCACCACCGGATTCGCGGGGTTCGACGCCGTTCCCGGGCAGGAGCTGTCCTGCTCGGCCACGATCTCCGGCCGGTCCTACGGCACCGCGGCGCACCCGTTCGGCGGGCAGGTCGCCGACCACGCCGACGACCTGCGGCTGGCCTCGGTCGGGATGCCGGTGCAGGACCCGGAGACCGACGTCGTCTTCGACTTCTTCGTCACCAACGAGCGGGTCTACGCCTTCTACGAGCGCCTGCCGCACCTGCGCACGCCCGACCACGACTACGCGGCCTTCCTCCACACGGTCCCGGTCGCGCGCCGCGTCCCCGGCCAGGAGCACGAGTTCACCATCGCCTACGACCGGGCCGCGGGCGTGGCCAGGTGGGTGCTCGACGGCCGCGAGGTCTTCCGGGTCGACAAGATCGGCCTGCGGCTGCCCGGCCGCGAGCACCTGATGCTCGACCACGGCGGAGTCGAGGAGCGGGTCGCGCCGCGCCAGCTCACCTGCGGGATGGGCATGTTCACGATCCTCGACGGCGCGCTGCCCGGCCGCTCTGGCACCGGCCTGGTGCGGCTGACCCCGGCGGCGAACCACTACTTCGACCCGCTCGCGGGCGCGCCGACGCCGCAGCGCTTCCTCGACGACGCGAGCCTGGCGTCGAACCGGCTGTTCGGGCAGGGCGCCGCGTTCACCATGTCGCGCATGGTCGTGTCGAGCCTGCCGAGCAGGCCATGACCCCCGGCGACCTGGTCGGCGGGTGGCGGCTGGTCTCCTACCACGACGTGGACGCCGACGGCGTGCCGAACACCGGCCCGCTGGGCGACGACCCCGACGGGCTGCTGCTCTACCACGCCAGCGGGCTCATGTCGGTGAGCATGATGCGCGCCGAGCCACACGGGTTCATGGGCTACGCGGGCACTTGGTCGCTGGCCGACGGAAAGGTGGCGCACGAGGTCGCGGTCAGCTCCCACCCGCACATGGTCGGCACGCGGCAGGTCCGCGACCTCGCGCTGGACGGGGACCGGCTCACCCTGAGCGGGGTGGCGCTGCTGCCCGGCGGTCCCCAGCGGCGGGTCCTGAGCTGGCGGCGGACAACCGAGAGAGGTCCGGCATGACGTACGCGTTCGACCCCGAGCTGGCCCCGTTCGCCCCGAGGATGGCGCCGATCGACTACGGCGACCCCGAGACGGCGCGGGCGACGCTGCGCGCGGTAATGGCAGGCCAGCCCGCCTACCAGCCGCGCGGGCCGGTCTCGGTCACCGACCGGGTGATTCCCGGGTCGGTGACCGTGCGGCTCTACCAGCCGGAGCGGCGCTACTGGCCGCTGCCCGCGCTCGTCTACCCGCACTGGGGCGGGTTCGTGACCGGCGACCTGGACACCGCGCGCACGTCATCGCTGCGGATCGCCGACCTGCTCGGCGTCCTGGTGGTCTCCCCGGACTACCGCCTCGCGCCGGAGCACCCGTTCCCGGCCGGGCTGGACGACTGCTACGCGGCACTGGAGTGGACCGTGGACAACGCCGCCGAGCTGGGCGTCGACCCCCGGCGCGTCGGCGTGGGCGGGCTCAGCGCGGGCGGCGGGCTGGCCGCGGCGCTGGCGCTGCTGGCCCGCGACCGCGGCGGGCCGCCGGTGCGCTTCCAGTGCCTGCTGTTCCCCGAGCTGGACGACCGCATGGAGACGGTGTCGGCGCGGGCGTTCGTGGACACGCCGATGCTCGACCGGGGCAACCTGGCGCTGAGCTGGAAGCACTACCTGCGCGGGTCCGGCGGGGCGGTGTCGCCGTACGCGGCGCCCGCGCGGGCGACCGACCTGAGTGGACTGCCACCCGCGTTCGTCACCGCGTGCGAGTTCGACCCGCTGCGCGACGAGGGCCTGTCCTATGCCCACCGGCTGATCCAGGCGGGCGTGCCGACCGAGGTGGCGCACTACCCCGGCACGTTCCACGCCTCGATCGGCGTCGCGCACGCCGCGGTGTCGCAACGCATGGTCGCCGACCAGCTCGACGTGCTGCGCAGGCGCCTGGTCGGCTGAGGAAAACCGCACGCCGGGCACTCCGGGGCCGCCCGAAGCGGACCCCGGCCGGGTCGTCCCCGGCCGGGGTCACCCCCAGGTTGGTCAGGCGACGGCGCGAGATGTGCCGTTGGGCTCCGCGCGCGCACGAAGCCCCCCGCGCGACGCGCCCGCCAACCGCCATTCCCGGTCACGGGCAGGCATTTCGGGCGCGGCAAGAGCCGTGCCCCGCCACCGGCGGAACACCGCGCCCGGCCGCCCGCGGTTCACCGCACCCGGCCCCTGCGGAGCAGGTGGGCGTGCTCGGCCACCCGCTTGCCCAGGTGCGCCGCGGTGAGCAGGTCGGACTTGTGGACCAGCTCCGGGCCCTCGTCGCCGTTGGACTGGGCGGTCGCGCCGAGCCAGACGCCGAGGCGGTTGAGGTCGTTCTCCGACGCGGTGCTGGTGTTCCAGCCGGGCATCAGGCCCAGGTTCACCCAGTGCATCCCGTGCTGGGCGGCGAGCAGCGTGAAGTAGTGCAGGGTGTGCAGCTTGTCCCCGCCCTTGGAGCCGGAGTTGGTGAACCCGGCGGCGATCTTGCCCGCCCAGGCCTGGGCCACCCACCGCTTGCTGGAGTCGTAGGCGAAGGTGTGGAACGCCGGGCTGGCCGCGCCCATGTAGGTCGGCGACCCGAAGATGATCGCCTCGGCCGCGTCCAGGACGTTCCACTGCTCGTCGGTGATCGTGTCCACCGCGATCACGACCGCTGCCGTGTCCGCGACTTCCGCCGCCCCGTCGCGCACCGCGTCCGCCATTCGGGCGGTATGCCCGAAACCACTGTGGTAAGCGACGGCGACCGTCACCGAATTGTCGGACATGCGTCCACCCCTCTCGTGCCGATTGTGTGCGGCGCGCGCCCGCCGAGCGTCCCGCGCGCCACTCCAGCGTGCCCTATCCGGGGGTGGATGCGGCCTATTCTTTCGAGCACTTCGACCTAGCCGAACGGTGAGTATTTCACCCTCGAACTCATCGCACTTAATGCGCGTCACCGCCCCGACCGCCGGGGTAGAATACCGCAGCGAGGGCACATCCCGGGGGGCCGGACGGTTCGGGAGTCGAGCCCGGCTCGGCGGGGGCCGAGCGTGGGACGTGCCGCTCCAAACCAGGGGGAAATAGATGATCCATAATATGCAGTTCAAGGTGCTCGGGCGAATCGAGATATCACATGGCCACGACACTTCAGTCTTCGTGAAGAAATCGAAGACCGGCCAGGTGCTCGCGCTTCTGCTGGCGCGCAACAACGAGACGGTGGGGGTCGACACCCTCATCGAGGAACTCTGGGGGGACCGGGTTCCGCGCAGCGCGCTCACCACTCTGCAGACCTACGTCTACCACGCGCGGAAAATGTTCGCCCGCAGCCTGCACGTGCCGTGCGCGGAGTCGCTGCTGGTCACCAGACCGCCCGGGTACCTGATCTCGGTTCCCGACGACGCGGTGGACGCCAATGTCTTCGAGTGCCTGGTCAAGCAGGGGATCGCGGGCTTGTCCGCGGGGAACGCCGAGCTGGCCGCCGACCGGTTGACCGAGGCGCTGACGCTGTGGCAGGGCCCGCCCTTCGCGGGGATGCCGGTCGGGGACGTGCTCGACGCGCACGTCACCTATCTGCACGAATTGCGGCTTTCGGCGATCACGCACCACGTCGAGGCCAACAAGCGCCTCGGCCGCTACCAGGTGCTGGTTCCCGAGTTGCGCTCGCTGGTCGCGGCCAACCCGCTCAACGAGGGGTTCCACTCGCAGCTCATCGAGGTGCTGCACAAGTGCGGCAGGCGCGCGGAGGCGTTGCAGGCGTACCAGCGGCTCTGGCGCGTCCTCGACGCGGAACTGGGCGTGGCGCCCGCCCCCGAGGTGCAGCGCCTGCACCACGAGGTGCTGGCGCACGGCAGGAGCGTGCGGACGCCGAATCCGGTCTAGCCGAATCCCGTCTAGCGCGAGCCGGACGGATTCCCGGGGGGCACAGCACTAGATCGCCACCGTCCATCGAGTTGTCCTCGGTGGACGGTGGCGATTCCCCCTGGGTGGAAGGCTTAAGCGGCGGGTGCCAAGACGAACAGCGGCTCGTCGTACTCGGCGGGCTCGCCGTCGGCTTTGAGCACCTCGGTGACGGTCCCTGCGGTGTCCGCCTCGACCGGGATCATCAGCTTCATGACCTCGATGATGGCCACCTGGTCCCCCGCGGCGACCGTGTCGCCGACGGAGACGAACGGCTTGGCCCCCGGCTCGGGCGCGACGTGGAAGACGCCGACGGCAGGGGAGCGCACCTCGTGGCCTGCCCGCCGGGCAGCGGCCGCGCCGTTCTCGGCGTGGCCGTTCGCCGCCGCCAGACCGGTGTCGGCCACCAGCGGCTCGGCCGCGACGGCGCGGGCCACG
The DNA here is from genome assembly GCF_900101685.1 of Actinokineospora iranica. Classification (GTDB taxonomy): domain Bacteria; phylum Actinomycetota; class Actinomycetes; order Mycobacteriales; family Pseudonocardiaceae; genus Actinokineospora; species Actinokineospora iranica. The sequence continues at coordinate 249,505 of NZ_FMZZ01000007.1, read as the reverse complement.
CCCGGCCACCGGGCCTCCACGGTGACGCCCGCGGCCTGGATGCGCAGCGAACTGGGCGGGCTGTGGAACTCCCGCAGCAGTTCCAGGGCGTTCTCCCGGACCACGCCGAGCGCGTGGGAGACCGCGACGAGATCGGTTTCCGCACCGCCCTCGGCGTCAACCGGTTGCTGGTTCATCGCCGGTTTGTCGTTCGTCGCCGGTTTGTCGTTCGTCGCCGGTTTGTCGTTCATCGCCGGTTTGTCGTTCATCGCCGGTTTGTCGTTCATCGTGGTGCCTCCCCGTGGCCTCAGTAGTTCCCGAGTCCGCCGCAGACGTTGAGCGCCTGGGCGGTCACCGCGTCGGCGCCGTCGCTGACCAGGTAGCGGACCATCGCGGCCACCTCGCGGGGCTCCACATAGCGGCCGATCGGGACCCGGGCGGTGATGCGGGCGTGCGCCTCGGCCTCGTCAACTCCCCAGATCCGCCCGTAGTGCTCGCGCACCCGCTCGGCCATCGGCGTCTCCACGAACCCGGGGCAGACCGCGTTGACGGTGATCCCGGTTTTGGCGAGTTCGAGGCCGAGCGCCTTGGTGAAGCCGACGACGCCGTGCTTGGACGCCGAGTACGGCGCCGCGTGCACGACGCCCTGCTTGCCGCCGGTCGAGGCGATGTTGATGATGCGGCCGCTGGTCTTCGCGCTCATGCCGCCGAGGGTGAGCACCCGCTTGGTGACCAGGAAGACGCTGTTCAGGTTGGTGTTGATCACCTCGTGCCACAGGTCGTCGTCGATCTCGGCGGTCGCGCCGCCGCCAGGGCGGCCCGCGTTGTTGACCAGGATGTCGATCGGGCCGAACCGGTCCACGCAGGCCAGCACCAGGCTCTCGACGTCGGCCACCGACACCACGTCGCAGGCCTGCCCGTCGACGTCCAGTCCGGCGCGCTGGAGTTCTTTCACGGTGGCCGCGACCGCGTTCGCGTCGCGTGCGCAGAGGAACACCTGGTGCCCGTCCAGCGCGAGGCTCCGCGCGATTTCCAGTCCCATTCCGCTGGTGGCTCCTGTGACAAGCGCTACGCGTTGGGTGTCCGCCATGACTGCTCCATTTCCCCCGGCCTTGTGCCTGTGGCGACCGAAACTAAGCGGGCCCGCTCGAACCGCGGTCGAACCGCCCGCGCGGCCACCCGGCCCGGTTCGACCGAGCTTCGAGGCCGCTGCGCCACGGTGGGTCCAACGGCTTTCGCTCGGAAAGGGCCTCATCATGACGACGACCACCGGAATCCGCACTGACCTGTATGTCGAAGTGCAGCAGTACTACGCGCGGCAGATGCGGCTGCTCGACTCGCGTGACCTGGCCGCGTACGCGGACACCTTCACCGAGGACGCGGTGTTCGCGCACAGCGCCGACCGGGAGCCCGCGCGCACCAGGGCGGGCATTCTCCAGGACCTGGTGGAGTTCCACCGGCGGTTCGAGACCGACCCGATGCGGCGCAGGCACCACTTCACCATGCTCGACGTGGTGTTCTGCGACGGCGACGAGATCCACACGGTGTTCTACGCGCTGGTCGTCATCACCCGGCCGGGCGCCCGATCCGAGATCAGGGCGAGTTGCGTGGTGACCGACGTCCTGGTGCGCGAGAATGGCGAACTGCGCAACAAGTCGCGGATCGTGGAGATCGATACCTGAGCCGGGCGGCCGTTCGGCTAGGGAGATCTGCTCCAACAGGGGATGTTCGCGCACCCGGTCGAACAGAACACTCATAAGGGACATTTCTCCGCGCTGTTCCGACCATGGAGGTAGCTGTGTCCCGACGTCACCTGCTCACGGCCCGCGTTCCCGCGCCCGTCGCCGACGCCGCGCTCCTGCTCCTGCGACTGGTGGCCGCCGTGGTGTTCATCGCGCACGGGTGGGACGCGCTGGGCGCCGGGGGCATGGCGGCCGTTGTCGAGGAGCAGCGGGCGGCGGGCATCCCGCTGCCGGAACTCGCCGCCCCGTTCACCATTCTCACCGAGATCATCGGCGGGGTCCTGCTCGCGCTGGGCGTCCTGACCCGGCTGTGGGCCGCCGCGTTCGCCCTGATCATGCTCGGGGCCTGGGTCTTCGTCCACGCGCCGCACGGCATCTTCGTGCAGAACGGCGGGTTCGAACTGGTCATGGTGCTCGCCGCCGTCTCGGTCACGCTCGTGGTCACCGGACCGGGCCGCTACAGCGGTGACCACCTCATCGCCGGGCGGGCGGACGCGGTGCCCGAACCCAGCGCGGGCCGTCGCTGAGGACCCGGGGGAAACCATGCGCGACAACGCGTCCGATCCGGAGAAACCGCATTCCCGGCGGGCGGTGCTGCTGGGCATGGGACTGGGGCTGACCGCGCTCGGCTGCACCGCGCCCGAGCAGGCAGGCCCCGGGCCGAGCGGCCCGGACGGGCCGTCCACCCGGCCCGGCTGCGTGCTCACCCCGGAGGGCACCGAGGGGCCGTACTACCTGGACACGGACCTCCACCGCGCCGACATCACCGACGGCAGGCCCGGGGTGCCGCTGCGGCTGCGGATCACGCTGGTCGCCGCTGCCTCCTGCGGGCCGATCCACGGCGGCGCGGTCGACATCTGGCACGCGGACGCGGGCGGGCGGTACTCCGGTTTCGAGAACGACCGCGACAGCCGGTTCCTGCGCGGCGTGCAGGTCACCGACGCGGCGGGCGCGGTCGAGTTCACCACGATCGTGCCCGGCTGGTACGACAACCGGACCGCGCACATCCACGTCAAGGCGTTCGTCGGCGGCCGGGAGACACACACCGGGCAGCTCTATTTCAGCGAGGACGTGATTTCCGCGGTCACCCGCGTCCGCCCTTATTCCGACCGAACCGATCCCCGCACCGACAACGCGAACGACTTCCTGTTCGGCCGGTCGGGCGACAACTCGATTCTCACGGTGACCGCAACGGCGGCGTCGGGCTACCTGGCCCAGATCACCCTGGGTGTGCGTGTCTGACGCACCCGCGCCAGATGCCGCCATCGACCGCCTGGGATATCTGCCCTAGATGGCGTGCTGGCCGGGGCGGGTGTCGCCGGGCAGGCGGACGAGGGAGACCCGCGCGGGCAGGCCCGCGGCCCTGGCCACGGCGGCGGCCTCGCCGCGGGAGGTGACCTCGAGCTTGCTGAGGATGTTGGCGACGTGGAACTTCACCGTGTGCTCGCTGATGTGCAGGTGCGCCGCGATCTGGCGGTTGCGGCGGCCCTGGCTGAGCTGTTCCAGCACGTCGATTTCCCGGGGGTTGAGCGAGCTCAGCGGGTTCGCGTCGGGCACTTCCGGCGGGGTCAGCGGGAGGCTGGCGGTGACGGTGGTCCCCCAGTCCGGCGGCGAGTCGAACTCCAGGGCGCCGTTGAGGGCGCGGAGCCGGTCGCTGAGGCGGAGCACGGGCAGCGCGTCGGCGGCCAGGGTGCCCGCGCCGTTGTCGCGGACGCTGACCCGCAGCCGGGTGTCCTCCACGTTCCAGGTGACTCTGATCCGGCTGACGCCGCCCTGTTCGAGCATGATGACCACCGCGTCGCGGACGGTGGCGCGGGCGGCGTTGGCGACGTCGGCGGGCAGCGACCGCTGGGCGGCCTCGGGGCCGGTGAGGTCGAGCGCGACGTCGCTGTAGCGGGTGAGCAGGCCCAGGGTGTCCGCCAGCCGGGCGAACGCCTCGCCTGCGGTCTCCTCGCTGGTGGCGCGGTCCTGGTCCAGGGCGGAGCGCAACTCGATGAGGGCGGAGACCGCCACCTCGATCGCGGTGCGGCGCGCCGCGGCGTCGTCCAGGCTCTTCGAGCGCAGCGTGACCAGCAATGTGGTCAGCGTCGTGGCGTGCGCGTCGGTGAGTTCGGCGACGGCCTTGCTCCGCGCGCTGGCCGCCGCCCAGTTCTCGGCCATGTGGACCGGCACCGCCTCGGTGAGCAGGTCCACCACGTGCAGGGTCGCGAGATCCCAGAGCTGCTGCGCGACCTCCTGCTCGGCGCGCGTCGGGGCAACCCCGTCCTCGGGAAGCACCGCGAGCAGCGCCCCCGCCGACCCGGACGGCGCCGAGGCCACAGCCAGCACCGGCCGGGCCGTCCCACCCACCACGGCCTCGCCGTACCACGGGCGGCCGACGTCGACGAGCCGGGCGAGCGAGGCCATCTCCGAACTCGTGGCCTCGACAGCGCCGTGGCTCATCAACGGCGACCGCGCGCAGTCCCCGGTCAGCATCGCCACCGCCCGGTGGGCGACCACATCGGCCAGGATCTCCGAGAACCGCTCCAGCGTCTCGGAGAGCGGCGCGGCCATCAAAGTGGTGGTCGCGCGGAGAGTGTGCCAAGGGTCTGCCCAGTCAGCCAGTGCCATAAGCCCAGGGTATGGCGTCGCCGGACAGCCCACAGTCACTCTTTCGGCTAGGTCCGCCTAGCCGTTCAGAGCAGGTCCGCCGCCGCGGTGCCCTCCTCGATCCCCTGCCCGACATCCCACTTCTCCACGATCCGCCCCTCTGCGATCCGCCAGATGTCCACCGACACCGCGCTCGGCGCACCGGCGGCGAGCCGGATCAGGGAGTAGGTCCACACGAAGTCGCCTTCCGCGACCGCTTTCCTGATCTCCAGCGAGAACTCCGGAAACCGATCGGCGACCTGCTCCCGAAAGCTGTCGACGGTGCGCATGGGCCCCACCCCGGCGCCGCGATGGTGATTGTGAAAACCCTCGGCGAGGAACGTCACCGCCCGGTCGAAGTCCTTCGCGTCGTAGAACGCCGCGCAGAAGTCCGCGACAAGCCTCTTGTTCGCGGACAGCAGGTCACTGGTTTCCGTCATGCGCTCCCCCGGTGTCCTCATCGGCGTCCGACCACAGCATCATCGCGCACCCCCGGACACAGCGCCGGTAGTCCGAGCGGTTTCACCCGCCTGTTCCGCCCCTCCTGGCCCAACCCCGCGGGCTCCATCCGGACGCGTAGACCTCGCGAGGTCAGCCGATCGGGTCGGGTTCCGGCCGCGACCGGCCTGGACGGGTGGTTGGACGCCCATCATCAGGAGGAAAGACCTGGCCGCTGGTGCACTCCACCGCATAGGCGGTGTCGTGTGCTTGCCCGCCGGGACACTCCACATCGAGGGAGCACAAAATGCCTATTCCACAAGAACACTCAGGTTCCTCGACGACCATGCCGCCACCGAGACAGCGCGCCCGGGGACGGAGGTTGATCAGAGTCGCGGGCGCGGGCGCGGCCGCCGCGGGCCTGTTGCTGGCAGGCACACCAGTCGCGTCCGCGCACGACACCTCAATCGACGTCATCCGCTGCGGATACCAGTGGCAAGCCCGATGTGGCTACGGCGGAGTGACCGACAACCACACCCGCGTCTACTCGTGCGACACCTTCAGCGACGGCATCGGCGTCCGCACCGAGTATCTGCTCCGCAATGGGGGCTCGGGCTACGTGGACGACGCGAATGGAAGCGCCTCCGGATGCAGCGCCATCTTCCCCGGAACGTCGTCGAACCCGATCACCGATTTCCGAGTCTGCCAGAAGTCGAATGTCTGGTACTGCGTCGGCTGGCGCCCCGCCTGACATCAAATGCCAGACGAGCCCGTCCGCGATGGCCTCCGCTCGCCATCCAGTGATCGTTCCTCCGGCCACCCTCGCGATCGGTTCCGCTGACATGGGTGCGTTCTGTCCTGGCGCCGACGACGCGGATGTGGCACGGTCGTCGGCGCGCGGGTGTCGGTGTCCGACGCGAGCGCCGTGAGGCACCAGCGAGCACGGGGGCACGGCAGGTGGGCACGATTTTCGTCAGCTACCGAAGACACGACCCGTACGCGCTCGCCGTGGCCGGGCTCGTCGCGCGGCTCGCGCAGCGGTTCGGGCCGGACCGGGTGTTTGTGGACACCGGCCTCACTCCGGGCGAGCGGTACCCCGACGAGTTGAAGGCGGCGCTGGCCGCGAGCGACGTGGTGGTCGCGGTGATCCACGACGGCTGGGTCGCGGACTTCGCCGTCGAGCGGCGGATGGACTGGGTGGCCTACGAGCTGTCGACAGCGCTGAGCACGGGGAAAACGGTGATCCCGGTCTTGCTGGGGCAGGCCCGGCAGCCCGAGTACCACCAGGTGCCGCCGGAAATCGCCGAGGTCACGCTGCGGCAGTCCATCCTGCTGCGGCAGGCCGACTACGAAGCCGGTCTGGCCAGGCTGACCGCCTCGATCGAGAAGACTCCCGCCGCGCCCGAGGTGGCCGTCGCGGTCGCGGACCCCGCGGGCGACCAGCCCGCCCGGCCGCGCCTGGTGCTCGCGCTGCAGGCGACCGGCTGGGGCGCGGTGTTCACGTTGTTCCCCCTGCTGCTCGCGTTCGAGCTGGACTGGCCGGTGTGGCAGAAGCTGCTCACCACGGCTTATGTCCTGACGCTGGTGACGGCAGCCCTCGCCGTCTGCGTCGTCCTGGTGGCCGTGCTGCGGCCCTGGCTGGACGCGGTGACCAGGCGATGGCAGGAACAGGCGTTACGGGCGAGCCTGAAGGACATGTGGCCGCTCTACGCCCTGTACCTGCTGGTGGTGGCGGTCGTCTGGATGGGGCTTCCGCTGCTCGACGCGGCGTGGCTGGGGACCGAGATGAAGGTCTTGGTCAGCGGGGCCGTCGCGATCGCCTTCGCCCGCCTGGTCCAGCGCCAGGTGAGCCAGGTGTCGCGAGTGGACACCCAGTGGCCGCCGCCGGTCTCCCCGGACCCGCTCACGTTCCGCAGGGCCGCCGTCCGATCGCGGGAACTGCTCGCCGAGGGCCACTTGGCGGCCAGGGACTTCGCCCGGCACCGCCAAGCCGAGTCGGTTTACCTGGCCCTGTCGGAAGTGCGGGCCGAGCTGCGGGAGCGCGCCGCCCGCCGGTGGCGGCGCTGGCTCGCCATGGGGCACCGGCGCGATCCCTTTCCGCCCGCTCTCGTCGGCACCCTCGGGGCCGTCGTCGGCCTGACGGTCGCCGGTCTGGCGGTCAGGCTGTCGCTTGGCGACACGCCCCCGCGCGTGGTCGCGATCGGGATGGCGCTCATCGGGGCCGCGCTGGTGGCGGCGGCGGTCGGCCTCGCGGTGAGCTTCCGCGCCGAGCGCCGCGGCGTGCTGCGCCTGGTCGACGAGCTGGGCGAGTGGGAGGACGTGCTCCGCCCCTTGGTTTACCCACACGGTCCGGTGAATCCGCCCGAACGGCAGCCGTAGCCGTCCACTTTGTCACTGGATGACTAAAGTGGACGCGAGACCCACGGATAGGCCGAATGGCGTAGGTAGGTGTCTCTAGGTACTTCTCCCGATGATTCCACCGCGGACGTGCGGCATGTTGGCGCACCAAGCACGGGCATTCGGGCGGAAGGACGCCGCTATGGCGAAAAGGTCAACGACGACCTCGCGTCGAGCAAGGACATGGCGACGCTGGGTAGGCATCGGATCGATCAGCGCGTTCGCCATAGTGGCCGGGACCGGGTTGGCCGCGGCCGACGAGGGCGCCGTCCGCTACGCCGATTCGGAGCGGGCGATCAGCGGGTCCTACATCGTGGTGCTCAAGGACGGGGTGTCGGCGGCGGCGACCACGGACGCGCAGGCTCGCGCGTACAGCGCCACGGTGCGGTACCGGTACGGCTCCGTCGTGCGCGGCTACTCCGCCACGATGGGCGAGCGGCAGGCCAGGCGGCTGGCCGCGGACCCCCGGGTGGCCTATGTGGAGCAGGACCAGACGGTGAGCCTGCTGGACACGCAGACGAACCCGCCCTCCTGGGGACTCGACCGGGTCGACCAGCGCGACCTGTCGCTCAACAGCGCCTACACCTATCTGGCGACCGCGGCCACGGTGAACGCCTATGTCATCGACACCGGCATCCGCACGACGCACAGCGATTTCGGCGGCCGGGCGGTGTGGGGCACGAACACCACCGGCGACGGCAACAACAGCGACTGCCACGGCCACGGCACCCACGTCGCGGGCACGATCGGCGGGACGGCGCACGGGGTCGCCAAGGGGGTGCGGCTCACCGCGGTGAAGGTCCTGGGCTGCAACGGCTCTGGCACCAACTCCGCTGTCATCGCCGGGATCGACTGGGTCACCGCGAACGCCGTTCGGCCCGCGGTGGCCAACATGAGCCTCGGCGGCAACGCCTCGGCCGCCATCGACGACGCGGTCAAGCGGTCCATCACCGCGGGCATCACCTATGCCGTGGCCTCCGGCAACAACGCGACCGACGCCTGCGGCCAGTCCCCGGCCCGGCTCGGTGGCGCGAACGGCCCCACGCTCACGGTGAACGCCTCGACCAAGACCGACGGCAAGGCGTCGTTCTCCAACTACGGCCGCTGCACCGACCTGTTCGCGCCCGGCTCCGACATCACCTCGGCCGGGAAGGACTCGGACACCGCGACCAGGAGCCTGTCCGGCACGTCGATGGCCGCGCCGCATGTGGCCGGAGCCGCCGCTCTCTACCTGGCGGGCAACCCGACCGCCACCCCGCAGCAGGTGAAGAGCGGCATCGTCGGCAACGCGTCGAGCGCCAAGATCACCAGCGTCTCCGGCGACACGCCGAACCGCCTGCTCTACACCGGTCAGGGCGCCCAGCAGCCGCCCCAGCCCAGCCCGACTCCCACCCCGACCCCGACACCCGCGCCCGCGCCGCCGTGGTGGTGCCAGTGGTGGTGCTGGCGGTAAAGACCGCCCCGCACGAGAAGCCTGCCATGAGGTCCGCGGGCGCGCGAGAGCCGCCCGCGGACCTCATGGCCGTTTCGCCGGTCGTGGTGGGACCAGGACCCTCGGAAGGTACGGCCCGGGGTGCCGGAACAGCCAGACCGACGACCGGCACACGATTTCCTTGTACCCGGCGGCGATTCGGCCGCGCAGGATCATCCACTGAGGACTCTCGTCGGCCCCGTCGACGAACTGGATCACGCCTGCCCGCCTGCCGAGGCTGAGGCACTGGTGGAAGTAGCGGAACCGGAACGGGCGCGGGACCCCGCCCGCCAGCCGGGTGGCGATCGCGTCGGCGACATACGGTCCGGTGAACCCGCCCGAGCGGCAGCCGTAGGCGATCTCCGCGCCCCACGGCCCCGGCACCGCGGCGGCGTCGCCGATCGCGTGCACCTCGGGGTGCGAGACCGAGCGCAGGGTCTGGTCCACCAGGACGCGGCCGCGGCCGTTCACCGCGAGGCCCGCCTCGCGCGCCAGCGGCGGCACCGTGAATCCCCCGGTCCACAGGACGAGGTCGGCGGGCACCCGGACGCCGTCGGCCAGCGCGACGGCGTCCGGCTCGACGCGGGACACCTCGGCGCCCGCGGTGACCGCGACGCCCATCCGGTCGAGCCTGCGCCGCAGGTAGCGGGCCGCGCGGGGCGACAGCCAGCCGCCGGGTTCGCCCCTGGTGAGCAGGCGGACGGCCAGCCCCGGGTAGGACTCGGCCAGTTCGGCGGCGAGTTCGACCCCGGTCGGCCCGCCGCCGCAGACGGCCGCGACCCCGCCGCGGTCGGCGAGCGCGCTCAGCCGCCCGGCCAGCCGCCGCGCCTCGGCGGGACCCGACAGCACCGCCGCGTGCTCGGCCACCCCGGGCACGCCGTCCACCTCGGTCACGCTGCCCAGGCCATAGACGAGCGTGTCGTACCCGATCTCCTGGTCCCCCACCCGCACGGCCCGCGCCGCCAGGTCGACGCCGGTGACCCGGCCGACCACCACCCGCGCCCCGGAACCGGCCAGCACCTCGGCCAGCGGCAACGCCGCGACGGCCTGTCCCGCCGCGACCTGGTGCAGCCGAATCCGCTCCACGAACTCCGGACGCGCGTCGACCAGCGTCACCGACGCCCCACCCGGGCAGATCCGCCGCGCCAGCCGCTTCGCCGCGACCAGCCCGGCGTAGCCCGCGCCCAGCACGACCACTCGATGTCCGTTCCGCATGTGTCCTCCCTCGTCGTCACCCAACGGACGAGACACGGCGCGGGACTGTGACAGCTGCGGCGCGACACCGCGACAGGCTCAGCAGGTGAAGAAGTTCCACCGCCGTCGGGACTCGACTCTCCGGTCGCGCGGGCCGCCCGGCCGCGGGACGAGCGGGGTCAGCGCGGGATCTCCGTCGCACCAGTGATCACCCGAGTGATGATCGCGTTACCCCGGTCATCCACGGCACGATATTTCGGTGGCCTGCTCGGCTGTGCTCGCTAAAGTCCCGGGTATGGAGCCGTTCGCGCCCAGGTATGGGACCGGGTCGCTCGCCGAGGTCGTGCCGTCGCTGCTGGCCGGGCTGGGGGTGCCGGGCATGGCCGACGTGCTCGGGGTGGCGGGCCCGGCGCGGGTGTGCCTGCTGCTGGTGGACGGGTTGGGGTGGCGACTGCTGCGCGAACACCGCGCCGACGCCCCGTTCCTGACCTCGCTGGCGGACGACAGCGAGCCGATCACCGCCGGATTCCCCGCGACCACGGCCACCAGCATCGCCGCCATCGGGACAGGTGCGGCAACCGGCGAGCACGGCCTGGTCGGCTACTCCTTCGCCGCCGGACCCGACGGGCTGCTCAACGCCCTGCGGTGGCACCGCCATGGCGTCGCCGAGCAGGTCGACCTGCGGTCGGTGCTGGTTCCCGAGCAGGTCCAACCGCGGCCGACCGTCTTCGAGCGGGCCGCCGACGCCGGGGTGCTGGTGCGCCTGGTCGTGCCGCACGAGCAGCAGGGCAGCGGCCTGTCCCGGGCGGTCCTGCGCGGCGGCGAGTTCCACGGCGTGCACGCGCTCGGCGATCTCGTCAGCCGCACCGCGGACGCGCTGCGCGAGGGGGACCGGGTGTTCTGCTACGCCTACCACGCCGACCTGGACGCGCTCGGCCACCTCTATGGACCGGGAAGCGACCCGTGGCGCCGTCAACTGGCCTTTGTGGACACTCTGGCCGCCGCGATCGCCACCAGCCTGCCCGCTGGCGCCGCGCTCGTGGTCACCGCCGACCACGGCATGGTCCACGTGCCCGACACCGACCGCGTCGACCTGGACCGCGACCCCCGCTTCCAAGACGGCGTGCGCCTACTCGGCGGCGAGGCCCGCGTCCGCCACGTCTACACCGTCGCGGGCGCCCTGGACGACGTGCGCGCCACCTGGACCGAGACACTCGGCGACCGAGCCTGGATCGCGTCGAGGGACGAGGCCATCGCCGCCGGGTGGTTCGGCCCCCGCGTCGCCGAGCACGTCCGCCCCCGGATCGGAGACCTCGTCGTCGCCGCCCGGGACCGGCTCGCCCTGGTCCGCACCGCGGCCGAACCCGGCCTGAGCACCTTCCTCGGCCACCACGGGTCACTCACCGAGGAAGAACAACTCATCCCCCTGCTCATCGCACGCCACACCGGTTGACCGCCACCGCGCACGAGGTCGGTGACCACCGGAAACACGTCTGAAGCGGCCCGTTGGCTGGCCGTCCACGAGACCGACACCGCGGCTCATGGTCCCCAGAGAAGGGGCGTCTCAGTCCGCGGCCGTCGCGGGGACCAGGGCGCGGGCCCTGCGTCGGCGGATCAGGACCTCGACCACGACGAGGTTCACCATCCAGCCGAGCGTCTGTCCGATCGGGATCAGCTCCTGGACCGCTGCCGCGCGGTCGGTCGAGGGGTCGATGGCCAGGTGGATGAGCAGGAGGATGGGCACGATGGCGCGGGAGGTCACCGCCAGGAAGGTGAGGGCGTAGTTCCGCGCCATCCACGAACGGTGCGCCTCGACGTCGCCGCCGCGGATGGCGCGCACCGCCAGCCAGCCGGTCACCAGCCGGCCGACGGCGGGCGGGATCAGCCCCAGCTGGGTTATCGGGTTCCCGGACAGCACCGCGACGGGCACCGCGGTGACGGCGGGAATGAACTGGAGCGGGCCGAGCACCGCGGCAACGCAGGCGGTGAAGACGTGCGCCACCAGCACGCCGTAGTGGAAGCCGCCGCGAACGTCGAGGCGGCTGCCCTCGACGTCCAGCAGCAGGTACGGGCTGATCAGCACACCGCCGACCACCGTGGCGACGGCGAACAGCAGTTAGCCCCGACCGGCACCCTGCTCGGCCAGACCACCGACGAAATCCTCGCCCGGGGCGCGGGCGGCATGTGCCTCCCGCTCGCGGTGATCGCGGCGACGACCCTCCTGGTGATGTGCGCGGTCCGGTGTCTGCGCGCCCGACTGCGCGCCAGAACCTGGCTCGCCCTGCTGCGGGTGTGCGCCCCGATCGCCGCCGGGTCGGGAGTCGTCCTGGTCGCCGCCGCCGTGGCGGTCGCGGTCGACCCGGCGCCGTTCCGGGACTACCCGGGCGTGCCGGGCATGGGTTTCTCGGCGGGCGTGCTGTTGCTGGTTTTCGCCTGGCGCCAAGCGGTGACGCGATCCGGGCTGCCGGACCGCGTGGCGGGTGCCGCCGTCGCGGAATGGGTGATCACGTTCGCCCTGGTGAGCATCGGCCTGTTCTGGGCGGTCAGCGACTACTCGGGCGCGGGCGGCGTGCGCCGGGCGTTCGAGGTCGAGGCGCGGGTGCCCGCGATGCCGGACGCGCTGCTGTTCAGCGAGCGAAGCCTCGCCATCCCCGACGTCCGCGAGGTCGAGTGCGGACGGCCCGATTCCGCCTACCGCTACCGGTACGACGGGCTCAAACTCCTGCTCCAGTCCGGAAACCAGTACGTGCTCCTGCCGCCACCTGGACGTCGGCCGACGGTGCCGCGATCGTGCTGCCCCGCACCGACCAGGTCCGCATCCAGTTCGCCCCGGCGGGCGCCGGGTCCGGGGACTGCTAGGGGGTTTCCGCGCGCACGGGGTGACCGCTCATGATCGAGACGCGGTTGAACGCGTTCATCGTGATGACCGCCCAGACCACAGTGGACAGTTGGGCGTCGGTGAGGACCGCGCGGGCCGCGGTGTAGTCGTGGGCCAGGGCCTCGGGGTCCGGCAGCGTCGTCACCGACTCGGCGAGGCGCAGGGCGGCCCGCTCGGTCGGTGAGAACAGCTCGGTGGCGCGCCAGGCCGACAGCACGGCCAGCCTGCGCTGGGTCTCGCCCGCGCTCATGGCGGCCTGGGTGTGCAGGTCGAGGCAGTAGGCGCAGCCGTTGAGCTGGGAGACGCGCAGGTTGACCAACTCCATCAGCCGCCGGTCCAGCCCGGCTTCCCGCGCCGCCGTCCGCACGGCCTTGGCCACGTCCCGCAGCGCCTGGTAGGCGTGCGGAGCCTGCTTGTCGAGGTACACGACATCCCGACCGGCCGTCATCGCCGCCCCCTTCGTCCCCACTCGCCTTGACAAGGAAATGATGACACAACAACAATCGCTGCGGCCGGGCTGGTCCGGCCCGGCGGAAGCGGAGACGAGGACGCCACCATGAGCAACACCGAAGCGGCGTCCCCGGCACTGGTGTGCCGGGCGGGGCCACACCCGGGCGCGGTGCAGGTGCTGACCGCCCGCGAGGTGCCACTGGGCGGGCCGCGGGCGCTGTCGGTGCGCCGCACGCTGCCGCAGCGCGCGCGGTCGCTGATCGGCGCGTGGTGCTTCGCCGACCACTACGGCCCGGTCGACGTCGCGGACACCGGCCCGATGACCGTCCCGCCGCACCCGCACACCGGGCTGCAGACCGTGAGCTGGCTGTTCAGCGGCGAGATCGAGCACCGGGACAGCCTCGGCTCGCACGCCGTGATCCGACCGGGCGAGCTGAACCTGATGACCGGCGGGCACGGCATCTGCCATTCCGAAGTGTCCACAGTGTCCGCAATGTCCACGGGCACCGCGATCCTGCACGGCGTGCAACTGTGGGTCGCGCTGCCCGACGAGCACCGGGACGCCGCCCGCGACTTCCGGCACCACAAGCCCGCGCCCCGGGAACTCGGCGACGCCACGCTGCGCGTCTTCCTCGGCTCGCTGGCCGGTGAGACGTCCCCGGTCGCCACATTCACGCCGCTGCTCGGCGCCGAACTCGTGCTCGCGCCGGGCGGCGAACTCGACCTCGCGGTCGACCCCGCCTTCGAGCACGGCGTGCTGCTGGACACTGGATCGGTGACTGTCGCGGGGACCAGGCTCGCGCCAAGCGAACTCGGCTACCTGGCCCCCGGCGCGACGACGCTGAGCCTGGCCAACCACACCGACCGGCCCGCCCGGGCCCTGCTGCTCGGCGGCCCGCCGTTCGCCGAGGAGATCGTGATGTGGTGGAACTTCGTGGGCCGCGACCACGACGAGATCGTCGCCTTCCGCGCGGCGTGGGAGGCCGAGTCCGAGCGGTTCGGCCAGGTCGTCGGCTACTCGGGCACGCCCCGTCGGCTGCCAGCCCCACCCCTGCCGCACGCCCGGCTCACCCCGCGCGGCGCGGCCGCACCCCGAGTGGAGAACCCATGAACGAGCTTGCGAGCGAACAATCGACACACTGCGTGGGCGCGCGGGGCCACCGAACTTGTGAGGTGGCCCGGTGAGCGACGTGACCGTCCGCCGCGACGACCAGGCGCACCGGTACGAGATCCGGGTGGACGGCGCGCTCGCCGGATTCACCGCGTACCTCGACGACGCGGACGACCGGATCTTCCACCACACCGAGATCGACCCGGCCTTCGGCGGACGGGGCCTGAGCGGCGTCCTCATCGGCGACGCCCTCGCCGACGTCCGCGCGTCCGGGATGCATGTGGTGGCGGTGTGCCCACTGGTCGCCGCGTACCTCACCAAACACGGCGAGCACCAGGACATCCGGCGCGCGGTCACCTCCGAGGCACTGGCCGAAGTCAAGGCCGTCCGCGGCTGAAAGCCCCGCCGCCGCTGTCGAGCCCACCGGCTCCGCTCGTCCAGTCACGCCGCCACTGTGGAGCCGCTGCTCGGCTGAGAGCCGCGCCGTCAGACCGCGCCGTCAGACCGCGCCGTCGCTGTCGAGCCGCTGGTTCAGGCGCTCGAACACGTCGGTGAGCACGGCGCGCTCGTCCTCGGACAGTTGGTCGATGAAGTACCGGCGCACCGTCTCCACGTGCTCGGGCGCGGCGGCCTCGATGGCGGCCCGGCCCGCGTCGGTCAGCCGGACCATCGAGCCGCGGGCGTCCTCCGCGCAGTCCTCGCGGGCGACCAGGCCGCGCTTCTCCATCCGCCGCACCTGGTGCGAGAGCCTGCTGCGGTCCCAGTCCACCGACCGGCCAAGCTCACGCATCCGCAGCACCCCGTCCGCGGCCTCCGACAAGGGCACCAGCACCGCGTAGTCCGCGCCGGACAACCCGGCGTCGCGCTCCAGTTGCCGGTCGAACGCCCGCCGCAGGTCCCGGACGAGGACGAGGTACGCCCGCCACAACCGGGCTTCGGACTCGTCCAGCCATCGCGGCGCGGTCATCGTCGAATCCTATCGTGATGTTGACGCATCACCCAGTCCGATGTAGCACTACCCGGCCTCGACCGTGACTCTGGATGGCGCGACCCATGGCCGTTTACTCCCTTGCGCGCGCCGGATCGTCAGAGGGTGGGCGGGGTGTTTCAGGGGCGGGCGACGGGGTAACGCCAGGGCACTGAGGAACCGTTAAGGAGTGATGATGTCCGCGTCCACGACCCGGGACCGACTCAAGGAAGCCCTCAACGAGGTCGACTTCCCCGCGAGCAAGGACGACCTGCTGGCCGCGGCTGACGAGCGCGGGGACGGCAACACGATCCGCGCGCTGCGCGCCATCCCGCCGGTCGAATACGCCAACCTGGCCGAGGTGTTCGCCTCGGTCGCCTTCGATGACGACAAGAGCCCGCGTCCGCACGGCCCCTCGGGCGGGCTCACCCGCTGACGGGGACCGCCGCGGCCGGTTCGGCGAGGCCGGGGTGCGCGGCGGTCGCGGTGTCGAGGCGTCGGTAGGCGGTGATGGTGTCCTCGGCCAGGACGGTGGCGAGGGAACCGCCGTGCGCGAGCGGGACCAGCGACCACCAGTCGCCGACGGCGGCCTCGGCGGGGTCCGCGCCCCAGACGAGCAGTTCGGTGGCGATCACCGGGTGGCCCGCGAGGTGGGTGGGCGTGGCGTCCAGGGCGCCGCCGAGGTCGAGCCGCTGGCGGAGCAGGGTCGTGCCGTCGCGGCGCAGTCGGGTCTCGCTGTGGAAGGCGCCGGGGCGTTCGCCGCTGCGGCCGAGCACGACGACCTCGCGGCAGCGCAGCCGGGCGTCCGCGGCGAGGTCCGCGCGCAGGTCGGCGTGGTGGTCGGCGGCCGAGACGACGATGGTGGGCTCGGTCAGGTACTCCAGGCTGCCCGCCGCGCCGACCTCGATCGTCACGGACATGGTGCTGGGGCCGGGGTGCTGGCCGGGCAGGGCGAGGGTCGCGCCGACGCCGACCAGCCGCAGCCGCGCGCCGGGGCCGACGACGATGGCCAGGTCGAGTACGTCCCCGCCCAGCGGCGTCGCCGCCGAGCCCGCCAGGTGCACCAGGGCGGTGTCCGGGTCGCCGTCGTGCAGGCTCGGCGGGCAGGGCAGCAGCGTGAGCGGCGACATCGACCGCAGCTCGCGCACCACGCTGGCGCCGCCGCTGTCGCGTTCCACGACCAGGCGGGCGCGGGCCTTCATGCCGCGCCGGAAGGCGCGGCGTCGGCGAGCCGGGCGCGCACCCAGGCCGCCACTTCAGGCGCGTCTGGCGTGTCCACCAGGGACTGGGTGATCACCGGCAGGCGGTGCCGCCGCATCCGGTGGGCGTCGGCGACCATGACCGCCATGTCCGCGCCGACGTGCTGGGCGAGGTCGGTCTTGTTGATGACGAGCAGGTCGGCCGTGGTGACCCCGGGGCCGCCCTTGCGGGGCACCTTGTCGCCGCCGGAGACGTCCACGACGAAGACCTGCGCGTCGACCAGGCCGCGGCTGAAGGTGGCGGTGAGGTTGTCGCCGCCGCTCTCGATGACCACCAGCTCCAGGCCGGGGTAGCGCCGCTCCAGCCGCTCGACGGCGTCGAGGTTGGCGGTGATGTCGTCGCGGATGGCGGTGTGCGGGCACGCCCCGGTCTGCACGGCCTCGATCCGCTCGGGGTCGAGCACGCCCGCCCTGCGCAGGAAGTCGGCGTCCTCGGTCGTGTAGATGTCGTTGGTCACCACGGCCAGCGCCACCTCGTCGCCCAGGGCCCGGCACAGGGCGGCGACCAGGGCGGTCTTGCCGCAGCCGACCGGGCCGCCGATGCCGATGCGGACCGCGCGCCCGGCCTCGGCCCGCGGGGCGTGCGGGTCGGGGGCGGTGGCGGTGGGGTCGAAGCTGACCGGGTGGGTGTGGCCGTGCCCGGTCGTGTGGTCAGCTGGCAAAGAGACGCACCTCCATGCGGTGGGTTCGGTCGTGGGCCTCGGCCATGAGGTCCAGGGCTGGCGCGCTGGGCGCGGGCAGGTCGGCGGGCCGCAGGTGGCAGGTCTGCGCGGCGTGGGCGGCGATCTCGCTCATCGGCGCGGACAGGGCCACCACGGCCGCGTTCACCTCGAACGGGTCGAGCCCCAGCAGGCGGGTGCTGGCGCTCGCCGGTCCGCTGACCGCCAGGTACAGGGCGGCGAGCGCGGCCTGGGTGGGGCTCGCGCCCGCGATCCCGGCCAGTGCGCCCAGCAGCACCGGCTGGTGCGGGCGCGGGGTGGCGGCCAGCAGCCCGTCCAGCACCGGCGAGGGCCACGCGGACCGTCCGGCGCGGGCCATGCCGCTGCCCTGCGCGCGGGAGGCCGCCCGCTGGGCTGGTGAGGGGGTGCGGGCGTCGAGTTCGGCGTCGAGCGCGGTCCATTGCCGCCGACCGGTCGAGCCGTGCCCGTTGCCGGTGGCGCGGGCGAACTCGGCCTCGCCCACGCCGTTGGTGTCCGCGCGGCTGGCGGCGGGCGGGCTGAGCAGGTTGCGCGCGGTGTGGGCGGCGGCCGCGGCGAAGACGGCGGCGAGCGCGCCCGCGGTGTGCAGCCTGCCGCGCAGGAACCCGGCCAGGGTCTGCGGGTCGGTGACGAGGCCGCGGGCGGCCGCCTCTTCCAGTCCGCCAGAGTGGGCGTGGCCGCCGCCGGGAAACCGGGAGTCCACAAGGGACAGGATGGCGGCGGCCCCCGCCGCGTCCAGGTCGTCAGGCATCAGAACAGGAAGTAGCGCTGCGCCATGGGCAGTTCGCCCACCGGGTCGGGTTCGACCAGGTCGCCGTCGATATACACGGCGAAGTTATCCGGCCGCACAACGACGTCCGGCAACGCCTGGTTGAGCAGCATGGCGGATTTCCCCCGGCCGCGGGTGTCGGCGATCGCCACCATCTCGGTGGTGGTGGGCACGCGTTCGGGCAGGTGGTCGTCCAGCGCCGCCTGGGCGACGAAGTGGACGCTGCGGTCGGCGGCGACCCTGGGCCGCGAGCCGTACATGGGCCTGCCCCAGACCGGTTGCGGCGTCGGGATGGAGGCGTTCGGGTCGCCCATCTGCGCCCAGGCGACGAACCCGCCCTTGAGCACCAGGTGCGGGCGGACGCCGAAGAACTTCGGGTCCCACAGCACCAGGTCGGCGAGCTTGCCCACCTCCACGGAGCCGACCACGTGGTCGATGCCGTGCGCGATGGCCGGGTTGATCGTGTACTTGGCGACGTAGCGCCGCGCCCGCAGGTTGTCGGCGGGCTGGTCGTCGTCGGGCAGCGCGCCGCGCTTGGCCTTCATCACGTGCGCGGTCTGCCAGGTGCGGATGACGACCTCGCCGATGCGGCCCATGGCCTGGGAGTCCGAGCTGATCATCGAGATGGCGCCGAGGTCGTGCAGCACGTCCTCGGCGGCGATGGTGCTCGGCCGGATGCGGCTGTTGGCGAAGGCGATGTCCTCCGGGATCGACCGCTTGAGGTGGTGGCACACCATCAGCATGTCCAGGTGCTCGTCGAAGGTGTTGACGGTGTGCGGCCGGGTCGGGTTGGTCGAGGACGGCAGCACGTTGCCGTGGCCGACGACGCGGATGATGTCCGGCGCGTGCCCGCCGCCAGCGCCCTCGGTGTGGTAGGCGTTGATGGACCGCCCGCCGATGGCGTCCAGTGTGGACTCCAGGAACCCGGCCTCGTTGAGGGTGTCGGTGTGGATCGCGATCTGCACGCCGCTTTCCTCGGCCACCCGCAGGGCCATGTCGATCACCGCGGGGGTCGCGCCCCAGTCCTCGTGGATCTTGAACCCGCCCGCGCCCGCGCGCAGCTGCTCCCACAGCCCGTCGGGGCGCGCGGTGCTTCCCTTGCCCAGCTGCAGGATGTTCACCGGCAGGCCGTCCATCGCGCGGAACATCAGGTCGAGGTTCCACGGGCCGGGGGTCACGGTGGTGGCCTTGCTGCCGTCCGCCGGGCCGCTGCCGCCGCCGATGAGCGTGGTCAGGCCGCTGGCGAGCGCGGTGTCGACCAGCTGCGGGCAGATGAAGTGGACGTGGCAGTCGACGCCGCCCGCGGTGAGGATCTTGCCGTTGCCCGCGATGACCTCCGTGCCCGGCCCGATGACCAGCGCCGGGTCGACGCCGTCCATCGTGTCCGGGTTGCCCGCCTTGCCGATGCCGACGATCTTCCCGTCCAGGATGCCCACGTCCGCCTTGACCACGCCCCAGTGGTCGAGCACGACGACCCCGGTGATCACCACATCCGGGGCGCCCTCCGCGCGGGTCGCCATGGCCTGGCCCATCGACTCGCGGATGACCTTGCCGCCGCCGAAGACCACCTCGTCGCCCGAGCCCCGCGGGCCCATGGCGCGGTCCTCGGTCACCTGGATCAGCAGGTTGGTGTCGGCCAGGCGGATCCGGTCGCCGACGGTCGGGCCGAGCAGCTCGGCGTACCGGCGCCGCTTGATCTCGCCGCTCATCAGGCGCTCCGCTCGGGGTCGGTCGGCTCCGGGGCGGTCGGCTCTGGGCCCCGGTGGTCCAACTCGCCCGCGTACTCCCAGCGCAGGCCCGGGACGACCCGCCTGCCCTCGATCGGCACCAGGGAGACCTCGCGCGGCACGTTGGGCTCGAACCGGACCGCCGTGCCCGCCGGGATGTCGAGCCGGTGGCCCCACGCCGCGGCGCGGTCGAACTCCAGGCCGGGGTTGACCGCGGCGAAGTGGTAGTGCGAGCCGACCTGCACCGGGCGGTCCGCGACGTTGCGGACCGACACCCGCACGCGCGGCCTGCCGGGGTTGAGCGGAATCGGCTCGTCGGCCGGGATGATCTCGCCTGGACGCACGCGCGCCTCCGCAGCTAGTCGGCTGGTGGATCGGCCAATGGATCGGGCTAGTGGGATCGGCTAGTGGATCGGGTCGTGCACGGTCACGAGTTTCGTGCCGTCCGGGAAGGTCGCCTCGACCTGGACCATGTCGACCAGATCGGCGACGCCGTCGAGAACCTGGTCCTTGCGCACCACAGTGCGTCCGGTCGCGGACAATTCGGCCACGGTGCGGCCGTCCCGCGCGCCTTCGAGCACGAACGCGGTGATCAGCGCGACCGCTTCGGGGTAGTTCATCCGCAGACCGCGTTCCAGCCGCCTGCGGGCGAGGTCGGCGGCCACGTGGACAAGCAGTTTGTCCCGCTCCTGGGGTGACAGATGCACAGGCCCCAAGCTAGTCACGCCCCACCCCGAACGCAGCAGAGAGCACCCGGACGGTGATCGATTCACTCGCCGGGAGCAACCGCTATGTCACCTGGGTAGTTTTCCCGGCCTGCTCGCGGCGTGGGGCCAACGCCC
The DNA here is from genome assembly GCF_900101685.1 of Actinokineospora iranica. GTDB lineage: Bacteria > Actinomycetota > Actinomycetes > Mycobacteriales > Pseudonocardiaceae > Actinokineospora > Actinokineospora iranica. The sequence goes on along the minus strand of NZ_FMZZ01000007.1, from coordinate 228,955 downwards.
GGTATCCGCCCATGAAGAGCGCGGTGATGATCTCGACCAGGTCCGCGGTGCTGGCGCGGCGGTGGCCAAGAGTCTGGTCGACCAAGACCTCGGTGACGCCGCCGACGAGGACCATGACACCGATCCCCAGGATGTCCGCGGGCAGCCTGCCCGCCTCGGCGCGCACCAGGGCGGCGATGTAGTCGACGAACTGGTGCATGACCTCGCGGCGGCGGGCCTCCAGGGCGGGGCTGACGCCGACGATCTCGATGAGCAGCACCCTGGCCCGGCGCGGGTCGGCGCCGATGGTGTCGATGAGCGCGGTGAGCCCTGCCCGGATCTTGTCCTCGACCACTTCGCCCGCGTCGGCGACCGCGTCGGCCACCGCGGCGCGGACCACGGCGATCTGCTGGTCGAAGACGGTTGCGAGCAGCCGCTCGCGGTCGCTGAACGACTCGTAGAAGTAGCGCTTGGTCAGTCCGGCGCGCTCGCAGACCAGGTCCACCGACGACGCGGCGTACCCGTCGCGGCCGAAGGCGTCCAGGCCCGCGTCGATCAGCCTGCCCCGCCGCTCAACCTGCCGCTGCCGCGCGTCGCGCCCGCCGTACCTGCGGCCGTCCCCCGCGCGCACTTGACCATCCCCAGGTCTTGTTGGCATTGTCTTACCTTAGACGGAGTGACACGGCGTAGTGTCAGATTGCTTCGCGGGGTTCGACAGGAGATGTGAGAAGTCATGGCTCACCAACGGGACATGCGCGTCTCGGACGCCGACCGGCGCGCCGCGGCCGAGGAACTGCGGGCCGCGCACAGCCAGGGCAGGCTGAGCCTCGCGGAGTTCGACAGCAGGCTCGACGCGGTCAACCGGGCGGTCACCTATGGCGACCTCTCGGCCCTGTTCGCCGACCTGCCCGCCGTCCCCGCCGCGGCCCCGGCCGCCCGCTCATCGGTGCCGAAGTGGGTGCGCATCGTGTGGACGTGGTGGACGGTCACCCTCGTCATCAACCTGGCCGTGTGGGCACTGGTCCGCTTCCAGTTCGAGGACGACGTCCACTTCTGGCCCGTCTGGCTGATCATCCCCACCATCGCCATCGCCGCTGTCTCCCAGCGCGCGATCTCCGCCCGCTCCACCAGGCAGTCCCGCCGCACCCCGGCCTGGCGCGGCTGACCCCTGATCCCAGCGGCCCGGTTCCGTCCACTCCGGACGGGACCGGGCCGCTGTCATTTCGCGGACAGGACCGCGTTCGGCCGATCGCCTGCGGTACCGCGACCCCGTTGTCCGATAACCGACAGTGACACTCGACACGCCAGTCCGACTGGCCAAAAATACCTGACTAGTCAGATACTTTGAGCATGATCATCGAGCCAGCACGCGACCGGGCGACCGGCGACCGCGCCCAGGTCCACGCCGATTCCGCCCAGCGGGCACCGGAATCTCCGACCCCCCACGCCTGCGGAGACGCCTCGACAACGCGCAGACGGTTACTCGCCATGGCCAGCCTCGGCGCGGGTCTCACCGCGGCGGGCCTGGTCGGCTGCGCGAGCAAGCCCGACCCGGCCACCGCATCGACCGCACCCGGCGCGGCCACCGGCGCGACCTGCGACACGGTTCTGGCGCCGGAGGTGGTCGAAGGCCCGTACTTCATCGACGGCAGGCAGGTTCGCGCCGACATCACCGAAGGAAAGCCCGGCGTGCCGGTGACCCTGCGGCTCAAAGTGATCTCGGTGCCGGACTGCGCGCCGCTGCCGAACGCGACGGTCTCGATCTGGCACTGCGACGCGCTGGGGTACTACTCCGGCTACACGAAGAACGACCCCGACGTCCAAGCCACCTCCGGTGTGCACATCGAACCGACCGACGACCTCACGTTCCTGCGCGGAGTCCAGGTCAGCGACGCGGCGGGCGCGGTGGAGTTCCGCACCATCTACCCAGGCTGGTATTTCGGGCGCGCGATCCACATCCACGTGAAGGTGTTCCACGGCGGGCATGTCACCCACACCGGCCAGTTCTACTTCGACGACCCCATCACCGACCAGGTCGCGGCCCTCGAACCCTACCGCCAGCACGATTTCCCCCGGCTGCGCAACAGCGACGACCGTTACTTCACCCGGCAGGGGGGCCTGCGGTCCGTCCTGGCCACGACCCAGGTCGACGCCGGATCGCTGGCCGCCGGGCTGACCGCGTCGATCACCGTCGGCGTCGACCCCGACGCCACACCCGCGCCTGCCACCAGCCGACCGTGAGCCGCCGCTGCCCCCGGCGCGGGCCGAACCGTGTGGCATCGTGTGCCGGTGGCGAGCGAACGGGACACGGCTTCCAGGGATTACCGGGTGCGGGCGTTGGGGGCCCTGCTGGGGGCGGCGGGCAGGCTGGAGCACCTGCTGGGCCAGGCGATCGAGGATGAGTTCGGGATCAGCCACACCATGTACGAGGTGCTGCTGCACCTGGAGTGGGACGGCCCGTCCTCGATGCGCCTGCTCGGCAGGAAACGCGTCCTGACAACCGGTGGCGTGACCCGCCTGGTGACCAGGATGGAAGCGGCGGGCCTGGTCACCCGCGCCCCGGACCCGGCCGACGGCCGGTCCCAGATAGTCCACATGACCGAGAAGGGAAAGGACATCGTGGAGCGGGCCTCGGCGATGCACGCCCGCAACGTCCAACGGCACTTCTTCGACCCGGTCCCCGCCGAGCACCGCAAGCGACTGGTCCAAGACCTCCGGAAGATCAGCGAGGCGGCGGACCAGGCCCTCCCCCGGCTCCGCTAGGTCCTGTCTCGAAGCACACCTAGGTCCGCCCACCCCAGCCGCTGGGCTCGGCGCGGGCGCAGGCGACCCGGAACTTTCCCGGCGGTGGTTTCGCCGCTCTTCCCAGCGGGTAGTGACTTCCCGTCTCCGGGAGGGCGCTATGCGGGTGGGCGGGGCGGTTCGGGCAGGCGTTCTCGCGGTGGTCGCCGCTGGGGTGGTGGGGTGCGGCGGGTTGGGCGCCTCGGTGGAGGATCGGCCGGATGTGCTCACGACCATGGGGTTCGGGCTTCCGGACGAGCACGCCACGGCGCGGGTGTCGGTGTATCGCGGCAAGTACCCGGGAATCGACCTGCGGATCACCGAGGGGGCCTTCGACGAGCAGCAGTTCCTCTCGGCGGTGGCGAGTGGCGAGCCGCCGGATCTGGTGTACGCCGACCGGTTGAAGTTGGGGAGCTACGCGGCTCGGGGGGCGGTGGAGCCGATTGACGACTGCCTGCGTTCGCGTGGGGTGCAGTTGTCGGATTACCGGGCCGCGGCTGTCCGGCAGGTGAGTTACGGCGGCCGGGTGTACGGGGTGCCCGAGTTCGCCACGGTGCGGGTGCTGATCATCAACAACGGGCCGGTCCTGGCCGAGGGGATCGATCCGGCTCGGGTGTCCACAACGGACTGGTCCGCGCTCGCCGAGCAGGCTGGGAAGCTGGCGGTGCGGGAGGGTGGCCGGTTTCGGCGGATCGGGTTCGACCCGAAGCTGCCGGATTCCCTCCCGCTGTGGGCCAAGGCCAACGGGGTCGAGCTGATCGACGCGGACGGGCGGGCGCGGCTGGACGACCCGGCCGTGGTGGAAGCGCTGCGGTTCACCGCCGATCTCGTGAAAGCGCAGGGCGGGTGGGCGTCGTTCAAGGCGTTTCGGGACAGCTTCGACGAGTTCGGCGCGGGCAACCAGTACGCCACGGGGCAGCTGGCCGTGATGCCGATGGAGTCGTTCTACCTCAACACCTTGGCCGCCAACTCACCCGACGTCGACGTGACGATCGCGCCGTTCACCGACCGGCGTGGCGCTCCCACGACCGAACTCGGCGGTCAAGCCTGGGCGATCCCCAAGGGGGCGCGGCATCCGGAGCACGCGTGCGACTTCCTGGCCACGATGACCGCGAAGGACACCTGGGTGACCGCGGCCAACGCCCGCCGCGACGCGCTCGCCAGGCAGGGCAGGCCCTACGGCGGCACCTTCACCGCCAACCGGGCCGCCGACGAGGCCATTTTCGCCACCGTCTACGCCCCGCAGGGGAATCGGATTCTCGACCAGGGGGTGCCGATCGTGTTGGGCTTGCAGGAGAAGGCTTTCGCGCTGCCGCCGAGCCCGGCGGGCGGCGACCTGGTCCGGGCCTGGCAGTCGGCGGCCACCCGGGTGCTCACCGGCAGCCAGACCCCCGAGGAGGCCCTGCGCCAGGCGCAGCGGGAAGCCGACCAGGCCGTCGACCGAATCGTCGGGAGGTAGTCGGTGGCCAGGACCGAGAACAGGGCCGCGTGGGGTTTCCTGGCTCCCTGGGTGGTCGGGTTCCTGTTGTTCACCGCGGGCCCCATGCTGGTCAGCCTCTGGTTGTCGCTCACCAACTACGACATGCTCAAGCCGCCGGTCTTCGTCGGCGCGGACAACTACCGCGAGCTGTTCACTGACCCGAAAGTCGCGACGGCGCTCTACAACACGCTGTTCTTCACCGTGCTGCACGTGCCGCTGCAGATCGCGCTGGGGCTGGCGCTGGCGAGCCTGCTGCGGCGGGCGGGCCGGGCAGGCGGGTTTTTCCGCACCGTGCTCTACCTGCCGGTGATGACGCCGCCGGTCGCGCTGGCCGCGCTGTTCCTGTTGCTGCTCAACGGGCAGACCGGCGCGATCAACGAGGTGCTCGGCTGGTTCGGCTTCACCGGGCCGAACTGGACGACCGACCCGATGTGGGTCAAGCCGGGGCTGGTGCTGATGAGCTTGTGGACGGTCGGCGGCACGGCGGTCATCTACCTCGCCGCGCTCACCCGGGTGCCCCCGGAACTCTACGAGGCCGCCCGGCTCGACGGCGCGAGCCCGTGGCGGCAGTTCCGGCACGTCACCCTGCCGATGATCAGCGGCACGGTGTACTTCACCGTCATCGTCAACACCATCGCCTCGCTCCAGGTCTTCACCGAGGCGTACGTGATGTTCTACGGCAACAGCGAGACCGCGGCAGGCCGCGACGACACGGCGCTGTTCTACGTCATCTACCTGTTCCAGCAGGCGTTCGGGTCGCTGCGGATGGGGTACGCCTCGGCGCTGGCGTGGATGCTGTTCCTGGTCATCGCCGTGATCACCGTCGTGCAGGTGCGGGTGAGCAGACGCCTGGTCCACTACGAGGGCGAGCCGAGGTGAACCGGCCGGGCCGGGCGGCGTGCCTGGTGGCGCTGGGCGTGGTCGGCGTCGCGTTCGTGTATCCGTTCGTCTGGCTGGTGAGCGCCTCGCTCAAGCCGCGCGCACACGTGTTCGACAACGCGCTGCTCCCCCGGCCGTTCGCGCCGGAGAACTTCGTCGCGGTGTGGGAGGCCGCGCCGCTGCTGGTCTGGATCGGCAACAGCATCGCGGTCGGGCTGGCCGCGGCCGCCGCAGCGACCGTGTCCAGCGCCCTGGTGGCCTACGGCTTCGCCCGCTTCCGCTTCCGCGGGCGGAACCTGCTGTTCGGCCTGGTGCTGGCGACGATGATGCTGCCCGGCGCGGTCACGATGGTGCCGGTCTACCTGGAGTGGCACGCCGTCGGGCTGGCCACCACGCAGATCCCGCTGTGGGCGCAGAACCTGTTCGGCTCGGCGTTCTACATCTTCCTGCTGCGCCAGTTCTTCCTCGGCCTCCCCGGCGAGGTCTTCGACGCCGCCCGCGTCGACGGCGCGGGGCACCTGCGCTCGTTCACCGCCATCGCGCTGCCGCTGGCCCGCCCGGCGATGATCGTGGTGTTCGTCTTCGAGTTGCGGGCCGCGTGGACCGATCTCATCAAGCCGCTGATCTACCTGCGCGAGTCGCGGTTCTTCACGCTTCCGCGCGGCCTCAAGACGATCCTCGACCAGTTCGGCCAGGGCGGGGAGGCGGAGTGGGAGATCGTGCTGGCCGCCAGCGTGATCGCCACCGCGCCGATGATCCTGCTTTTCCTGCTCGCCCAGCGGTATTTCGTCCGCGGCCTGGTGACCCAGCACGTCGAGCGGTGACCCGGCGCGGGGCGGGGCGGCCAGGCCACCCCGCCCCGCGCCGGTCGCCTCACCGGACGGGTTGCGGTTCCCGGCGGCGCTGAGGCGCCTGGTACGCCCACTGCCAGAACGCTTCCACCGGCCCCCGGGAGAAGCGGCCCAGCCACCAGGAGGCGGCTGCCATCAGCACCGCCGAGATCAGCAGCCAGCCCACGGCCGTCCACAGTGGAACATTCGAGCCGACGTGGGCCGCCAGGCCGAAACCCCACTGGTAGAACACGATCGACGCGATCAGGTTCTGCGCGATGTAGCAGGTCAGCGCCATCCGGCCCACCGAGGTCAGCCCGCGCCGCACCAGTCCCGGGGCGGGCCGCATCCCGAGCACCAGGCTGGTGACCAGCCCCAGCAGCCCGAACGCGACGACCGGGGCGCACACGTAGCGGTCGAACAGGAACCAGTCCCCGCCCGCCACCCCGGCCGCGACGGTCATCGGCACGCCAGCGCCGAGTCCCCACCCGATCAGCCGCACCCGCAGCCGCCGTCCCCGGTCGGAGTCCTCAAGCGCGCCCGCCCGCAGCAGCCGCGCCCCGGCCAGGAAAAGCAGGGTGCTCAGCGGAAGCACGAAGAACACCTCGGCCCGGTAGGTGGCGAAGAACTCCACCCTGGCCGCGACCTGGGCGAGCCAGTTCGTCGTGTCCCCCGGCACCGGCGCGCCCCCCGCCTCGGCCTCCCCGGCCACCAGGGCGGCGGTGACCAACCCGACGAACGCCAGGTGCACGACGCCAGCGGCGACCATCCACCGGTTGATCACCCGCCCGTGCCGCCCGACCAGGTAAGCCACGAACACCGAGACGACGGCGTACCACATGAGCACGTCGAACTCGAAGATCAGCAGGTAGTGCGCCAGCCCTTCGAGCAGCAGCAGCGCCGAGCGCCACAGGTACCACCCCGGCCACCGCGCGCCCCGGCGCACCGCGGCCCCGTGCTGCAACGCCAGCCCCACCCCGAACAGAATGGACAGCAGCGCGAGGAACTTCCCGTTGCTCAACGCCAGCAACACCGACTCCGCGCCGCCCGCGGCGGCCGAGCCGAAGCCCTCGATGAAACTCGGCGCTCCCCTCGGGCTGGTGAAGACCCAGATGTTGGTGCCCAGCGTGCCCAGGATCGCCACGCCGCGCAGCACGTCCAAGGCCGTTATCCGACCGCTCATTCATCCCCCTAGTGTTCCTCCGCCGGAAACGCTAGGGGCGGTGCGGCGCCGGGGACCATCCATCGTTCGACGGAGGCCCATCCGCCCTCGGGATGATCCGGATCGCCGGGCTAGTCGATGTCGCGGCAAACGTCGATGACGTCCTCGGGCGCGCCGAACTCGGTGGTCACCAAGTTGTCCGACGGGTCCGCACCTCTCGGCAGGCGGCCTTGGCGGGCAAGGTGACAACGCCTGGCCGCACCGGCACGCGGAAGGCGACAGCCACGTCGCCGGGACGAGTGGCAGGCCTGCCGATCCGTTTGCCGACCCGGAGACGGGGTATGCGGTGATCGGTGCCTCACCGGCGCGGGCCTATCCAGGATCGGCACAAGAGCTTGGGAGCATCGTGATGACGGACAGGCTTGGCCGACCCGCGATCGGCGTGCTGGGCTCCTACGGCGGCCTCAACCAGGGGGACGAGGCGATCCTGACCTGCGTGCTGGACAGCCTGCGCGTCCAGTGCCCCGCCGCGCGGGTCGTGGTGTTCAGCCGGGACGCCGAGCACACCCGCGCGCACCACGACGTGGCCGAGGTCGTGGGCTGGGAGGGCATGAGCCAGCGGCAGTCGCTGGAGGTGCTGTCCCGGCTGGACGTGCTGGTGCTCGGCGGCGGCGGGGTGCTCTACGACAGCGAGGCGCGCCGGTACCTGCGCCTGGTCCGCATCGCCCGGGAGTGCGGCGTTCCCAGCTTCGCCTACGCCGTCGGGGTCGGCCCGCTGACCGACGCCGACGACCGGCAGATCGTGCGCGAGACGCTGGCGGACATGCTGGCCGTGATCGTGCGGGACGAGGAGTCCCGGCTGATACTCGAAGAGGTCGGCGTCACCCGGGACATCGTGGTGACCGCAGACCCGGCCCTGCTGCTGACCCCCGAGGAGTTCTCCGAGGACATGCTGCGCTGCGAGGGAATACCCCAGGGTGTGCGGCTGGTCGGCATGTCCGTGCGGGAGCCGGGGCGGGCGGCGGAGAAGCTCGACGAGAGCGGCTACCACGCGCTGCTGGGCGACGTGGCCGACTTCCTGGTGAGCCGGATGGACGCGCATGTGGTGTTCATGCCGATGGAGCGGCAGGACGTGGGGCACGCGCACGCGGTGCTGTCCCAGATGACCGCGCCGGAGAAGGGGCGGGTGCTCAACGGCTCCTACCGGCCCCGGCAGCTTCTCGGGCTCATGCGGCACCTGGACCTCGCCGTGGGGATGCGGCTGCATTTCCTGATCTTCGCGGCGGTCAGCGGCGTGCCGTTCCTGCCGCTGCCCTACGCGGGCAAGGTGTTCGACTTCGCCCGCGCCGCGGGCGCCCCGGCGCTGACCAGGGTCGCCCGCGAGCAGTGCGGGCTGCTGATGGCCGAGATCGACCGGCTGTGGGACGAGCGCGACGGGCGGCGCGACGAACTCGCCCGGCGGGTGCGCGTCCTGCGGGAGCGGGCGCTGACCAACCACACCTGGTGCGCGAAGCTGCTCGACCAGGTGCGCGCGCCCGCGCCCGCGACCACGGAGGTGTGATGGGAGTCCTGCGTCCGTTCGACAACCCGGCGACGGTCACCCTGCCGCCCCGGGCGGCGCCGCTGGTGGCCCGGGTCGACGTGCTGGTCGTCGGCGGCGGGCCTGCCGGGCTGGGCGCGGCGCTCGGCGCGGCGGAGACCGGCGCGGAGGTGGCGCTGGTCGAGCGGTACGGCTTCCTCGGCGGCAACGCCACCGCGGCGCTGGTCATGCCGCTGATGTCGTTCCACAACGAGAAGAAGCAGGCGGTCGCAGGCGACGACACCCGGCTGCTGCCCACCGACCACGGCGAGGGCGACGTGGTCGTCGCGGGCGCGCTGTGGGTGCTGCTGGAGCGGCTGATCCGGCGGCACGGGGCGGTCGCCCCGTCGCAGGCGACCGGCTACACGGTCCCGTTCGACCCGGAGCTGTTCAAGCTGGTCGCGTTGGACCTGCTGGACGAGTCCGGGGTGAAGCTGCTGTTCCACGCGTTCGCCTCCGACGCGCTGCCGGTGGACGACGGGTGGCAGGTGGTGTTCGAGGGCAAGTCGGGGCCGGTCGTGATCGAGGCCCGCACGGTGATCGACTGCACCGGCGACGGCGACGTCGCCACCGCGGCCGGGGCGCCGTACGAGGTGGGCAGGCCAGACGACGGCCTGGTCCAGCCGATGACCCTGATGTTCCGCATGGTCGAGTTCGCGCAGCCGAAGTTCGCCGAGTACGTCCGGGAGCACCCGGACCAGTGGCGCGGCGTGCACGGGCTCTGGGACCTGGTCCGGGAAGCTGGCGAGGCGGGCGAGCTGCGGCTGCCGCGCGAGGACATCCTGTTCTTCGCCACCCCGCACGAGCGCGAGGTGAGCGTCAACAGCACCCGGGTCACCGGCCTGGTCGGCACCAGCGTGTGGGACCTCAGCCGCGCGGAGTGCCTGGCCCGGCGGCAGCTTGAGCAGATCGACCACTTCCTGCGCACGCACGTGCCCGGCTTCGAGCAGTCCTACCTCGCGCAGAGCGGCGTGCAGATCGGCGTCCGGGAGACGCGCCGCGTGCTGGGCGACTACCAGCTCACCGGTGACGACATCCTCACCGCGCGCCCGTTCGCCGACGCCATCGCCCAGGGGGCCTACCCGGTAGACATCCACAACCCCGCGGGCGTCGGCACCACCCTGCACCGGGTGCCGCAGGGCAAGGCGTACGACATCCCGCTGCGCTGCCTGCTGCCCCGCGACACCGAGCGGATGCTCGTCGCCGGGCGGTGCATCAGCGGAACACACGTCGCGCATTCGTCCTACCGGGTGATGCCGATCGCGATGGCCACCGGGCAGGCGGCCGGGGTGTGCGCGGCGCTGGCCGCGCAGAGCGGCCACGTGCCGCGCGAGGTGGCGGCCACCGCCGTCCAACACGAACTGCGGCGGCAGGGCGCCGCGCTGCGGGAAGGCGTTGGCGAGCACTGATCTTGTGGTCGGGCAGACTGGACGGCATGACGCGTCGCCGCGATGTGCGGGCCATGCAGGACCTGACCCAACGGGTGTGGTCGGCGACCAGCCCGCACCATGTGGGCGACCTCGCCTGGGGACGGTCGCACACGGAGAGCGCCGACTGGCCCATCGCGATGTGGGAGGCCGACGGCCGGGTCGGGGCCTGGGCGTGGGCCAACCTCCCCGACGACCTGCGCTTGCAGGTCGATCCGGCGCACCCGCACCTGGTCGGGGAAGCCCTCGCCTGGTTCGACGACCTGGCCGAGGGCGGGCTCCGGGAGATCAACCCGCTGGACACGCAAACCGACCTGGTGGAGACGTTGCTCGCGCACGGCTACCGACCGCGCGACGACGCGCCCTTCTTCGCCTACCACCGCCATGACCTGACCGCGCTGCCCGACCCGGTCTTGCCTGCTGGCTTCACCGCCCGCCCCGTCCGCGGCGAGGCGGACCTCGCCCAGCGCGTCGCGGTCCACCAGGCGGCGTGGAACTCCACCCGCGTCACCCCTGAGTCCTACCGCGCGGTGATGACGACCTGGCCCTACCGCGCCGACCTGGACTGGGTGATCGAATCCCCCGACGGCGACTTCGCCGCCAACTGCCTGATCTGGCTGGACCCCGCCAACCGGGTCGGCCTGATCGAGCCAGTGGGCACCGCCCCCGCCCACCGCCGCCGCGGCCTCTCCCGCGCCGTCTGCCTGGCCGCCCTGCACGCCCTCAAAGCCGCGGGCGCCACCCAAGCCATCGTCTACCCCCGCGGCGACGCGGCATACCCGGTTCCGCGAGTCCTGTACCGGGGACTGGGATTCCGCCCGTACGCCCGCACCCGCACTTACGCCAAACAGGACTGACCGCCTGACCGCGCCCAGATGGCCTCCCACTGGCACCAGTGCCCCGGCGCAGGGGGCACGAAAGCCTTGTGCCGCTGGAGTTCGACGCGGTTGTCGGCCCGGCCCGGGTGACTGAGCCTCGACCATTTCCCCGGCGCATCACAGCCGGGCGACCGGGCCTAGCGCGTTGTCGTGGGCCTTGAGTTCGGCCTGGCTGAAGAAGTGGATGTCCAGCCGCGCTTGGCGGTGAGATCAAGGCTGTGGAAGGAACGCTCGGGCTGCGCGCCATGGCCCACGAAAACGCCCTAGGCCCGGTGGAGCGAGGTGTGCCGCGCCGAAGCCCGGGAGTTGCTTGTCCGACTCGCACCGCCGCCACCTTGGTCGCCGAAAGCTCTTGTCCCGTAACGAATCCGGCGGTGCACCCGATATGCGGCCAAATGGGTGGCGCGGCGCGCGAAGGGAACTTCGTTCGGTGCGGCTTCGTAGTAGAGAAGGAATCGACTGGTGTGCGGAAAGGAGTACGCGGGTGACTGCGGTGGACACGCGCGGGGATCTGGTGCCGATGCGGACCGACTTCGACGTGGTGTGGCGTGGGTATGACGTGGGCCAGGTTCGGCACTACGTCGACAGCGTCGAAGCCGACCTGCGCCTGCTCGCCAGTGATCGGGACGCGGCTGTCGCGCAGGTGCGGGAGTTGGCGCGGCAACTCGATGCCGCCCGGGCGGACGTCCGGAATCTGCGCGAGCAGGTCGATCGGATCTCGCGGGCGCCGATCGACCCGAACGCGGTCACCGACCGGCTGCGGCGGATGGCCGAACTCGCGCACGAGGAGGCGGCCGAGATCACCGCGCGGGCGCGGGCCGCCGCCGAGCACCACTGGGCCGCGACGAACGAGGCGACCGCCGGGCTGCTGCGGCGGCACCGGCAGTTGGTCGCCGCGCTCGACAAGCGCCGCCAGGAAATGGAAGCCGAGCACCAGGAAGTGCTGCGCCGCGCCGACGAGCGGATTCGCGCCGAGGCCGCGGCAGCGGAACGCCGACGCCGGGAACTCGATGAGCAAGCCGAGGCGCGGCGCGAGCAGGTCCAGGAAGACTTCGCCATGGCGATGGCGGCCCGCAGGGCGGAGGCCGCCGCGGCGATGGCCGAGCAGGAAGCCGCCGCGAACGCGCACGCCGAGCGACTGGTCAGCGACGCCAAGGCCCAGGTCGCGCGAATCCTGGCCGAGGCCCGTGAGCGGCTGGCCGCGCTGCGCGAGCGGCGCGAGCGCATCGCGGCGGAGTTGCGCGCCACCCAGCGGTTGCTGGCCGAGGCCGATCCGCTGCTCCGCCCGCTGCCGGAGACGCGGCCCCGTCTGGTCGAACCGGAACGAGAACCCGCGCTGACCGGTTGAGCACCCGGAAACCCGGCCTGGGCGGGTGTCGGCGCACGCTCCGGAGGTCGCGCTGACTCGACACACACTCCGCAAGGTCCCATGAATCGAGGACCGGCAGTCGCCGCGTTCGAGACGAAAACTCGGCCTGGGCGGGTGTCCGCGCCCGTTCCTGTGGGCACTCCCGGTCCGGAGGTCGCCTTGACTCAGCACACACTCCGCGGGGTTCCGTGAACCGGGGACCGGCTGTCGCCGCGTCGAGTATGTGGCGCGACGAGGACGGGGTGCGCCAGCCCGGGGGCGACACGCACGCCTGGTCGCCAGGGCGCAACGAGGCCCTGTGCGGGGTGTCGCTGCACCGCGCGGGCCTCGACCGGTTTCCGCACGTGTCCTGGGCCGACGCCCGCTGGCTGGCCGACACCACCGACCGGCCCCTGGTCCTGTGCGCCCGCTGCGTCGCGGCGACCCGCGGACGCGACGAGCGCCCTTGGTCCCGGGTTCGCCCGCGCCCGTAGCGGGGTCAGCCGAAGTGCCGCCGGTAGAGGTCGGCGCCGTGGGCGGTGGGGGTGGGCTCGCCGGGGGTGAGGTGGAACGTGCGGGAGCCGTCGGCGCGGCGGTTGGCGCGCAGGAACAGGCAGCGGTCCGGGTAGTCGGCGCGGATGCGGCTGGTCAGGTCGTGGAGGTGGGTGACGAACACGACGCGGACGCCCGCGTCGGTCAGCGCGGCGACGATCTCGGCGGCGATCCGGGAGCCCTCGCGTTCGTTGGTGGCGGCGAAGGACTCGTTGCACAGCAGCAGCGCGCCCGGGGTGATCCGGTCGGCGATGGCGCTCATCCTGGCCAGCTCCTCGTCGAGCTTGCCGCTGGCCATGGTGGCGTCCTCTTCCCGCTTGTAGTGGGTGAAGACGCCGTGGGCGACCGAGGCGCGGAACTGGTCGGCTGCGACGAACATGCCGCACTGCATCATCAGGTGGGCGATGCCCAGGCCGCGCAGGAACGTGGACTTGCCGCCCTGGTTGGGGCCGGTGACCATGATCAGGCCGCGGCCGTCCGCGTCGACGTCGCTGCCCACGACCGCGCCGCCCAGGCGCAGGGCCAGGCACGGCTCCGACAGCCGCCGCGCCGCCCAGGCCTGCTCGCCCGGGTCGCGGGGCTCGGGCCAGCAGACGGGCACGCCCAGCTCGGCCAGGGTCTCGGCCAGGTTGACGCAGCCGAGGTAGAAGCCGAGTTCGTCGCGCAGCGCCAGGAAGAAGTCGCGCACGTGGTCGGAGGACTGGGCGGCGGCGTTGGCGACCTCGTTGAGCGCGCGGTTGCGCAGTTCGCTCAGCGCGCGGTAAACGGATTCGTCGCGGCCGGTCACCGTGTGGGTCAGCTTGGACTTGCGGAGCGCGGGATAGGAGTCGCGGCCCTTGCCAGGTGGTTCGCGCAGCACGAAGTCGACGCCCTTGTTCCCCGGGCCGAGCCGCGCGGTGGCCACGATGCCGTGCTCGAAGCGCAACTGGTCCAGCAGCGCGTCCACCTCGCGGAGGTAGCCGTCGTCCAGTTCCGCGCCGATAGCGCCGAAGAGCGTGGTGAAACCGGCGGACCGGAAGTCGGCGGCGTGGCCCTCGGCGAGCCGCCGCAGCCTGCGCAGGAAGCCGCCGAGCAGCTCCAGGGCCTGCACCGCCCGGTTGAGCAGGGGCTCCGGGCGGCCGGTGAACGCGCTGCGCAGCAGCTTGCCCTCGGCGGCGACCGCGTCGCGGGCGAGGTCGTAGAGGACGCGCACGGTGGCGGTGTCGCGCAGGCAGTCGTCCAGCACCTGTTGGCGGTGGGTGATGACCGCCGGGTCGGTGCTCGGCGTCAGGGTGGCCGTCCTGGCCAGGGCGAACAGCACCTCGTCGCCGCGGGCCATGGCCGCCCACAGCCGCTCCAGCTCCAGGTCCTCGACCAGATCGGCCAGGTCGGCCGCGGGCGGCGACGGGTCGAAGTCGCCGTCGGGGAACATCAGGTGCGGTCTCACCGGGTGATCCTGGCCTTGAGCTGGGCGTAGGTCAGGCCGTGCCGCTCGGCGACGGCGTGGGCGTAGGCGCGGCCGTCCGCGGGGGCGCGCACCACCCGGTAGCCGCGGGCCAGGTCGCCCTCGCCCGCCAGGAGGCTGACCATGCTCACCGCGGCGGGGTTGAGCTGGGCCAACTCGTCCACGAAGCTCACCCACAGGCACCGCACGTCCAGGCCGACCAGGGTGTCCAGGACCGCCTTGCTGAGCGCCTGGGCGTCCCGCGAGGTCGTGGACGCGAAGATCTCGTTGAGGACGAGGACGCTGTCCGGCGTGGCCAGGTCGATGAGCGCGCGCAGCCTGCGCAGCTCGTCCTCCAGCTTGCCGGACAGGGTGTCCAGGCTTTCCGCCCGCTCGTAGTGGGTGAGGACGCGGTCCGGCAAGAACACCCGCACCTGGCTGCCGGGCACGGGAGCGCCCAACGCGGCCAGGTGGTGCAGCTGGCCGAACGCGCGGGAGAGAGTCGTCTTGCCGCCCTGGTTGGGGCCGGACACGACGAGGACCCGCTCGGCGCCGGTCAGCCGCACGTCGTTGCACACCACCGGCTCGCCGCGGGCGACCAGGTCGACGGCCAGGGCGAGGTCGAACACGTCGTGGGCGACGAGATCCTTGTCCGTGTCGGACACTTCCGGGTAGCAGGTGGGCAGCCCGGCGGCGCGCAGGGGCGCGAGGCAGGACAGGTAGGCCAGGCAGAACCGCAACTCCCGGTCCAGGCGCGCGATGTCGGCGGGCACGAAGTCGGCGTGGTCGACCGCGAACGCGGCGAGGTCGCCGAACACCTCGGGGCACAGCCGCGCCACCAGGTCCAGCACACCCGCCTCGATCTCGTCCAGGCCCAGGTCCGCGGACAGGTCCTTGCGGTAGTCCCGCCGCGCCCGCGCGCCGAACCGCGCGAAGGTGGCCAGCACCCGGGCGGTGAAGTCGTCGTCGGCCGGATCACGCGGGGCGACGGTGACCCGGCCGTCGCGCAAGAGCATGTCGTAGCGCACCGCGTCGAGCCGGTCGCGGAGGTCCCGGGCGGCCCGCCGCAGCGCCCCGAACGGCCCGGACGCGGTGTGGGCGCCGAGGTCGTCGCGCATCCCGCGCAGCGCCGGGGAGGCGAGCGCGACCTGGTGCGACTCCGCGGCGAACGCGTCGAGCGTGTCGACGTGGGTGAGCACGATGTCGAGGAACCACCGCTGCCGCTGCGGCGCGTGCCGCACCTGCGCCAGCATCTCCAGCCGCCGCCGCATCCGCCGCATGGCGGCGGTGAACCGCTCGACCACCGCCAGCACCTCGGTGTCCTCAAGGTCGCGGAAAACCTGCTGGCGCGCCCGGACGAGCCCGGCGTCGCGCAGCGGCAGGCGGAAATACGGTGTCAGCGGGAGATCGGCGTTGTCCCTGGCGAGAGCGGCGGCGACCTGGTCGAGGTTGAGGTCGCGGAAGTGCTCCGGCTCCGGCACGTCGTCCAGTCCAGCGGGCGGACCGGACGAACCGAACAGGACGCTGCGGATCACCCAATGATCGTACCGACACCCACGGGCCCGAAGGCGGGAAACGAGACGATCCCGGTCGCCGCCGGGCCCCTCAGCTCAGCAGCGTCCGGGTGGCTTCGGCCTGGGGGTCGCCGAGTTCCTCGAAGATCGCCAGCGCGTCGCGCCAGTGGGTCGCGGCGGCATCGGGCCTGCCTGCCTCGGTGAGCACGTGCCCGAGGCTGACCAGGGTCCGGCCGATCATGCGCTGGTCGCCGAGGGCGCGGGCGGTGGCGAGGGCCTCCGAGTACCGCTGGATCGCCAGGTCGTGCGCGCCGGTGTCCCGGTGGATGTCACCGAGGCTGGTCAGGGTGAAGCGCAGGCCCGCCTGGTCGCCGGTGCGGTGCTGGCTGCTCAGCGCGCGTTCGAGGTAGTCGATCGCCCGAGTCGGCTGTCCTAGGCGGCGGTAGGTATCTCCGAGGTTGTTGAGGCAGATGCCCTCGCCGTGCCGGTCGCCGATCTCCTGGAACAGGGGCAGGGCCTCGGTGAGGCAGCGGGCGGCGTCGGCGAGCCGGTCGAGGTCGACGTGGACCACGCCCAAGTTGTTCAGGTTCCACGCCTGGCCGTGCCGGTCGCCGACCTGGCGGAAGATCGCCTGCGCCGCGTGGTGGCAGGCGATGGCCTCGTCGAATCGGTGCAGGTCGCTGTAGGCGACGCTGAGGCCGCGCAGGATGATGGCCTCGCCGTGCCGCTCGCCGGTGCCGCGGGCGGCGGCGAGCGCGACGTCGTGGGTGGCCAGCCAGGACGTCCAGTGGCTGCGCAGGTAGTAGAAGGTGACCAGCACCGAGGGAAGCCGCCAGGCGACGTCCGCGCGCAGGTCCGCCGCGGCGCGCACCACCGCCTCCAGGTTGGCGCATTCGGCTTCGCACCAGTCCAGCGCCCGCTGGTAGCCGGGGAACTCGGGCACCGGGCAGCGCGCGCGGAACCGGCCGATCTCGAACGACCGGCGGTGGTGCGGCGCGAGCGTCCGCCGGGCCGAGTCGGCCGCGTGCAGGTACCAGGTGAGCAGCCGGGACACCGCGTCCCGGCGCTGCTCGCCGCTTTCGTCGGCGTGCGCCCGGTAGCGGGCGTACGGGCGCACGAGGTCGTGGAAGTGGTAGCGGCCGATGGTCGCCTGTTGCAGCAGGTGCGCGTCCACCAGGGATTCGAGCAGCACGTCGACCCGGTCCAGGGGGAGGTCCGCCAGGGCGGCGGCGGAGTCAGCGGCGAAGTCGTCGCCCGGGTGCAGGCCGACCAGCCGGAACACCCGCCGCTGCTCCGGCGACAGCGCCCGGTAGGACAGGTCGAACACGCTGTGCAGGTCGCGGCTGCCGCTGGACAGCCGGGCCAGCCGCTGGTCCGCGCTCTCCAGCCGGTCGGCCAGGTTCCGCGCCGTCCACATCGGACGGACCTGCAACCGCCGCGCGGCCAGGGTGACCGCGATCGGCAGGTGCCCGCACAGCTCGGCGATCCTGGCTGCCGCGGCCGGGTCGTCCGCGACCCGCCGCGCGCCCGCCACCCGCCCGATGAGACCCACCGCCTCGTCCGGCGCGAGGACGTCCAGCAGCACGGTGTCGGCGCCGTCGAGGTCGGTGAGGCCGCGCCTGCTGGTGATCAGCACGAGGCTGCCCGGAGTGCCCGGCAGCAGCGGCCGCACCTGGTCCGCGCTCGCGGCGTTGTCGAGCAGCACCAGCGCGCGCCTGCCCGCGAGCCGGTGCCGGTAGAGCGCGGCGCGGTCCTGCGGCTCGGCCGGAATCCGGTGGCCGGGGACGCCGAGCGCGCGGAGGAACCCCTCCAGCGCGACGGCCGGGTCCACCGGCTCCTGGTCGTGGTCGAAACCGCGAAGGTCGACCCAGAGCTGGACGTCGTCGTAGACGTCCGCGAGGCGGTGGGCGGCGTGCACCGCGAGCCGGGTCTTGCCGACCCCCGCCATTCCCTCGATCGAGTAGACGGCTGTCGTGTCGGGCGCGGGCGCGCGCAGCAGCCGCAGCTCGGCGGCCCGCCCGGTGAACTCGGCCACGTCCATCGGCAGCTGGCGGTGGGCGCTGAACTCGTCGGGCTCGGCGTCGGCAGCCGCCGTCCCGGCCAGGACACGCTGGTGCAGCCGCCGCAGCCGGGGGCCGGGCTCCACGCCGAGTTCGTCGACCAGCCGCCGTCGCGCGGTGGCGAACGCGTCCAGCGCCTCGGCCTGGCGGCCGCACTGGTGCAGCGCCAGGATCGCCTGCGCCCACAGCTCTTCCCGGAACGGGTGCTCGGCGAGCAGCGACCGCAGCGGGCCGACCACCAGGTCCGCCCTGCCCAAACCGATGGCGGCCCGCGCGTGGTGCTCGGCGACGGCCAGCCGCAGGTCGCTCAGCCGGGACGTCTCGGCCGCCAGCGGCGCCCCCCGGTAGCCGAGCCCGTCCAGCGGCTCGCCGCGCCAGAGGTCCAGCGCGCGGCCAAGCTCGGCCATCGCCGAGGCGAAGTCGCCCTCCCGCAGCGCCCGCTCGCCCTCTGCGGCCAGGTCCCGGAACTCCACGACGTCCAATTCCCCGGGCTCGACGGTCAGCAGATAACCGCCGGGCCTGGTGGCCAACCGGGTCTCGTCGGCCCCGACCGCGCGGAACCTGCGCCGCAGTCCGGCCACGTACGTGCGGATGTTGGACTCCGGGGCGGCGGGCGGCGTCTCCCACACCGACTCGGCGAGATAGCCGACGCCCGCGAACGAATTGGCCCGCAGCAGCAGGGCCGCCAGCAGCGCGCGCTGGCGTCGCCCGCCCAGGTCCACGGCCGCGCCCGCGTGCCGGGCCTCGACCGCGCCCAAAAGCGAGAACTCCACTTTACGTCCCCCTGACGAAGAAGATCTCCACCTGTGTCCCCCGGGAGTCCCCTTGGCCTTATTCCGGACCGGTTGAGCGCACCGGCCCGGAATAGGGCAATCGTGGCGCACGGCGGAGCAGGCGGCATACCCCCGGACGGGTCACCTCGTGCGCCTTCTGTGCGTGATCTGTGCGGAAACCACGCGCGGCCGCTGGGATCGTTTGGGCACGGACAGCCATTACTTTGGGGAGGAACCATGAGGAAAGCCACAGCGCTGGTGATGGGAACGGTCGCGGCGGGCACGCTCGCGATGGGCGCGTTGGCGCCCGCGACCGCGACGGCCACCGAATCGACGGGCCAGACCGCCCAGGCCTGCCGGGTCGTCGCGAAGCAGGCGGTGATCATCCGCGCGTCGGCGAGCACGGGCAGCACCGCCAAGGGACAGCTCAACGCCGGGGCAAGCTCGTCCGCGTCGTGCACGGCCACCGACGGCGGGAAGTACACCGCGTGCGGCGGGTCCAGCGAGTGGTGGGTCCGCGTCACGGCCAGTGGTGGCGGTTACGTGGCCCTGCGGTGCGTCAACTGGTTCACGTCCTGACCGAAACCACGACAGCGGGACTCGGCGCGCACAGCCAGTCTGGTGTGCCATGGGGGGCCGAGTGGCGGCGCCGGACGCGTCCGGCGCCGCCGCTTTCCCGTCGGCTCAGGGCACGGTCGGCCTGCTGCTCCAGCCGGTGTTGGCGGTGCAGTTCGCGGGCGGCGTGCCGTAGGCGTACTCCAGGAAGTCTCTGAAGTCGTTGCGGAAGAAGTCCCAGGTGTGGGTGCCGGGACCGGTGCAATAACGGTGGGTCACGCCGTGAGCGTTCAGGGTGGCGTGAAATGTGTTGTTCGACGTGCCCATGTCGAGTTCGCCGGACGGGGCGCCGCCGGGGGTCGCGGCGTTTCCGCCGGAATAGAGGGCGAATTTGCCGTCGTAAGGGTCGAACAGCTCGGTCGCGGCGAGATCAAGCGGGTTGAACAAGGGCCAGTCGGTGGTCGGGCCGAGGATTGCGCGCAGGCGATAGGCCCGCTGGAGGTCTTGGTCGGGCTCGATGACACCGCTCGGCCGGTACAGGTTGACCCGCGTGGTCCCGTCGAGGAGGTTGACACCGCGGATGGCGGCGCCGGTCTGCCAGCCGGAGTTGGCGATGATGTCCTGCGCCCAGCCGTCGTTGATGTTGGTGCCGCCGGAGAAGCTGCCGACGACGGAGAACAGGTCGCTGTGCCTGCCCGCGTATTTGAGGGCGCCGAAACCACCCATCGAGACCCCGGCGATGCCCCGCCCGGCGCGACTGGCGTCGGTGGTGAAATTGGCGTCCACCCAGGGGATCAACTGCTCGATGTGGAAGGTCTCCCAGTCCGGCCGGAACCGGCCGTCGGTGAACCCGTGCCAGTCGCTGTACCAACCGGTGTAGCCGCCCTCGGGCATGACGACGATGCCGTCGAACGACGAGGCGCGCACGATGTCCATGGCGTCGCCGCCGGTCTGCTTGGCCCAGTCGTCGGTTCCCCCGCCGCCGCCGTGGAGCAGGTACAGCACGTCGTGGCGGCGGGCGGGATCGAGCCCGTAGTTCGCCGGTAACAGGATTCGGGTCCGGATCGGCACCACGCCCTGCGCGGGATTCACGCCGGGTCGGTAGATCGCCTCGGTCGTGAGGGCGACCTCGTAGAGCCGCACGTCGGTGGCGGGCTCAGCACCCACCTGCCGCCACCCGGTCACGGTGATCCCGAATCCGCTGTTCGGCGCGTCCACCGGCGGGGCGGCTCCCGCCGGGGTCGCGGCCGCCGCCGCGAGCGCCACGGCCGCGAGCCCAGCGGCCGCCACGGCGCGCACCCTGCTTCTGGCGATAAAACCCCCATCGCGCAACAAACTCATGTCTCCCCCAAATCTCGTTCCGATCGCGTGCGACTGGAACGTAGTGGCGAACCACACCGGGTTCATCCACCTGG
This sequence comes from Actinokineospora iranica, assembly GCF_900101685.1. Classification (GTDB taxonomy): domain Bacteria; phylum Actinomycetota; class Actinomycetes; order Mycobacteriales; family Pseudonocardiaceae; genus Actinokineospora; species Actinokineospora iranica. The sequence goes on along the minus strand of NZ_FMZZ01000007.1, from coordinate 208,320 downwards.
GGATAGAGATTCACGTCTAACCACAGGGGTAGTGCGGGTGCGCAACCACTCCCCCGCCTGCCTTACAGCAGATCGCCGCCGGGCCGGTGCTCGACGCCGCACCGGCCCGGCGGCGAACCACAGGGCGCGAACTACAGGGTGCGCTCCAGCCGGTCGGTGACCTGGCGGATGAACCGGGTCGGGTCGGGCAGCTCGCCGCCCTCGGCGAGCAGGGCGATGCCGTAGATCAGCTCGGCCGCGCTCGCCAGGTCCTGCTTGTCCTCCCCCTTGGCGTGCGCGGCGCGCAGCGCGGTGACCAGCGGGTGGGTCGGGTTGAGTTCGAGGACCCGCTTGATCCGGGGAATCTCCTGGCCCATCGCCCGGTACATCTTCTCCAGGTTGGGGGTCAGGTCGTAGGTGTCGCCGACGACGCACGCCGGGGAGGTGGTCAGCCGGGCGGAAAGACGGACGTCCTTCACCGTCTCGGCGAGCTCGGTGCGCAGCCAGGCCAGCAGGTCGGCGAACTCGTCCTCCCGCTGCTTGGCGGCCTCCTTCTCCTCCTCGGTGTCGAGGTCGACCTCGCCCTTGGCGATGGAGCGCAACTGCTTGCCGTCGAACTCGGGGACCGCGCCGACCCACATCTCATCGATCGGGTCGGTGAGCAGCAGAACCTCGTAGCCCTTGCTCTGGAACGCCTCCAGGTGCGGCGAGTTCTCCAGCGCCACCCGCGAGTCGCCGGTCATGTAGTAGATGTGCTCCTGGCCCTCCTTCATCCGCTCCATGTACTGGGCCAGCGTCGTCTGGCGCTCGGCGTCGTGGGTGGACGGGAAGGAGCAGATTTCCAGGATGGCGTCGCGGTTCTCGAAGTCGTCGAGCAGGCCTTCCTTCACCGCGCGCCCGAACTCGCGCCAGAAGGTCTCGTAGGCCTCGGCCTTGTCGGCCATCATCGACTTGACCGTGGAGAGCACCTTCTTGACCAGGCGCCTGCGCATGAGCTGAATCTGCCGGTCGCGCTGCAGGATCTCGCGGGAGACGTTGAGCGAGAGGTCCTGCGCGTCGACAACGCCCTTGACGAAGCGCAGGTACTCGGGCATCAGCTCTTCGCAGTCGTCCATGATGAAGACGCGCTTGACGTAGAGCTGCACGCCGCGCTTGCGCTCGCGCATGAACAGGTCCAGCGGCGCCCGCTCCGGGATGAACAGCAGCGCCTGGTACTCGAAGGTGCCCTCGGCCGCGATCCGGATCGTCTCCAGCGGGGCGGTCCAGTCGTGGCTGACGTGCTTGTAGAACTCGGTGTACTCCTCCTCGGTCACCTCGCTCTGCGACCGCGCCCACAGGGCTTTGCGGGAGTTGACCGTCTCCGGCTCGCCGCCGTCCGCGGCGGGGACCCGGATCGGCCAGGTGATGAAGTCCGAATACCGGCGGACGATTTCCACGATTTTCGCCCGGGAAGCGTAGTCGTGCAGCTGCTCCTCGGCGTTCTCCGGCTTGAGGTGCAGCGTGACCGAGGTGCCCTGGGGGGCGTCCGGGGCTGGCTCGATCGTGTAGGTGCCCGCGCCCTCGGACTCCCAGCGCACGCCTTCGTCCGCGCCCGCGCGGCGGGTCACCAGGGTCACCCGGTCGGCGACCATGAAGCTGGCGTAGAAGCCGACGCCGAACTGGCCGATCAGGTCCTGCGAGCCCGCGGCGTCCTGCGACTCCTTGAGTTTGCGCAGGAACTCGGCGGTGCCGGACTTGGCGATCGTGCCGATCAGCGCGACCACCTCGTCCCGGGTCATTCCGATGCCGTTGTCCCGCACGGTGAGCGTGCGGTTCTCCGGGTCCGACTCGATCGCGATGTGCAGGTCGTCGGTGTCGACCCGCAACTCCTTGTCCCGGAACGCCTCCAACCGCAACTTGTCCAACGCGTCGGAGGCGTTGGACACCAGCTCGCGCAGGAACGTGTCCTTGTTCGAGTAGATCGAGTGGATCATCAGCTGCAGCAGCTGCCGCGCTTCGGACTGGAACTCGAGCGTTTCGACTCTCGCGGTCACGTGCACCCTTTCATCAAGCCTTCCGACAGCCTTCGCATCTTAACGAACCTCCCTGGTCGGGATAGGTCCGCCTCGCCCTGGCTGTCGGAAGCGCTCGTGTCCGGTGCTTATTTGCCCTTCTTGGGCTTGGGCTGGTGCGCCTGCTCGAATGCCTCGATGACCGAGGACGGGATGCGGCCGCGGCCGGAGATGTCGTAGTCGTTCTGCCGCGCCCAGTCCCGAATGGCCTTGGTCTGTTCCTTGTTGCGGGCGTCCGAAGTGCCCGCGGACTTCACCGACGCGCGTTTCGCCCGACCGCCGATACGCCGCGCGGCCGAGGCGAACTCGTCCAGGATCTCGCGCAGCCGTTCGGCGTTCGCCTCGGTGAGGTCGATCTCATACTGCGCGCCGTCGAGGCCGAAGCTGATCGTGCTGATGTCGTCGCCGATAGTGCCGTCCAGGTCGTCGACAAGTTCGACGATGGTTCGCTGCGCCATGTTCCCTCACTGCCTCGAGTGGTGTCGCCGACGATTCCGCTACTCGGCGATAGCGCGGACATTACCCGATAGTCCTTATAGGAACAACCGGTCTTCGCGCTGAAGGATATTCGGGTCGTTAACGCCGACGGTCGGTACAGCGCACGGCACACGTGCCCGATCTCACCGGTTCTCCGATCCGGGTCCCACCGGTCGGGTGAACTAGCCTAGGCGACTGGCGTCGGCTATTACCTCCTCGACGAACTCACCGGTCAGGCGAAGTCGGCTGACCGGGTCCGATAGCGCCTGCCCGGGGCTCGTGGGAGCGGGCTCACCGCGCCGATAGGCGAGGGCCGCGCGGATCAGCGGCCGCCAGCGAGAGGCGAAGACGTCAAGAGCGTATTCGCCCGCGTCCTCTTTCGAGACTATCTCACCGGTGGCAATAGTGCGGTGCAGCCGGGACGAGCCGAGAACGCCCCAGGACACGGCGTCGTCAACCGACCGGCGGCGCGCGATCGGCTGGCGCTTCCTGGCCCGCGCCCGGCCCGCCCAGGAGCGCCAGTATCCGTTGAGATTGTCCATGTTCCATCTGGACAGCACCGCGGGCTCCGGGTCCAGTCCGAGTTCACCTGGGACACGGCCGCGCACGGTGATCCCGCGGTCCAGAAGTATCCGCCAGACGACCGGGTTCACATCGAAGGCCCGACCGAGGTGAAATCTCCTACCGGTGTGCGCGGCCACCGGCCGAATCCTGGTCACCGGCGTGGCGAGATCCCCCGCCGCCACGAAAACACCGTTCACCGTGCCCGGAATGGCGGGTGTGCGACGCGCCACAGCGCGGCTGACCGCGGTCCAGTTCCCGATCGGGTGCAGCAGGCGCAGGCGGCGCGATTCGCCGGTACCGAGGGCGTCTCGGGTCACCGCGACGAAATCGATGTCGCTGCTGGCGGGCCGCCACGCGCCGAGCGCGACCGAGCCGACCAGGTGGAAGCCGGTAATCCGTCCCGGGAGCAGTCGGTCCGCCACGGCCAGGTAGCGGTCGACGGCCTGGGCGACGGCGGCGGGAACCATTCGCCCATTCTGCCAGGGCCGCGGGTCAGGACGTCGGTGACGGCGGGTGGTGAATCGGCGGGTTTTTCTTCCCCGGCGGGAACCCGGTGAGGATGGCGATGGCGAAAAGGGCTACCGCGGCGCGGCCGACAGCCGTTAGGACGCCGCGGTCGCATTGCGCGAACTCGAACGCGACGGCCGGGTCTGGCGCACTGTCCACGCCGTGGCCCTGCCGCACACTGACTACGCCCTCACCCCGGTGGGCAAGAGCCTCAAGACCCTGGTCCAAGACCTGGACCGGTGGGGTCCTGGTCGGCGCCTCATGGGGCTGTCGGGCGCAGGGTGACGTACCGGTCGCTCCAGAGGCCGCGGATCTGGTCGAGTGCCGCGGACCCGGCGGCGATCCCGCACCGCCGCAGCGAGCGGACCCCGTCGGCCTGGCTCAGTGCCTGGTGCGTCGCCGCGTCGATGGCGCGCTGTCCCCCGTTGTGGTGGACGAAGGCGATGGCGTGGCTGGGACCCGTGTCGGGCTCCCACACCGTGCGCAGCCGGGCCGATGGGACGAGGGCGGGCGCGAGGTCGCACAGGTCGTCGTCGGTCCAGTCGAGTTTGGACACGACGAGGTCGCCGACGACGAGGTGGTCCAGTCCAGTGGTCAGGTAGCACTGCACCGCGTCCTCGACCGAGTCGACAATGGGCTCGGCGTGGTTGTTGAACGAGGTGTTGAGCAGGACCGGCACCCCGGTGCGCCGCTCGAACTCCTCCAGCAGCAGCCAGTACCGCTCGTTGACGCGGCGGTCGACGGCGTGCACCCGGGCGCTGCCGTCGACGTGGGTCACCGCGCCGAGCACGGCGCGCTTGTCCGGGCGCACGGGCACCGTGAAGACCATGAAGTCCGGCGTCGCGGCCCCGGCCGGGAACTCGAAGTAGTCCCGCAGGCTCTCCGCCTGCACCGACGGCGCGAACGGGCGGTAGCTCTCCCGCTGCTTGATCATCCGGTTCACCCGGTCCCGGTTGGCCGCGGGGCGGGGGTCGGCGAGGATGCTGCGGTTGCCCAGGGCGCGCGGGCCGAACTCCGAGCGGCCCTGCACCCAGCCGATGACCTTGCCCTCGGCCACCAGCGCCGCCGCGTCCCGCTCCACCTGGTCCGACCGGGTCACGGTGAGAAACCGCCGGTACCGGCCGAGCAGGTCGGCAAGCTCGTCGGCCCGCGGCAGGGGCGGCCCCCAGAACACCTGCCGGACCCGGGCGCGCGGAAAGGCGCCTGAAGTATCGGCGTGCACTTTCATGGCCGCGCCCAGCGCGGCGCCCGCGTCGTGCGCGGCCGGGTGCACGAAGACGTCGTCGAAGGCGCCGCTGCGCAGCAGCCTGCCGTTGAAGGTGCAGTTCTGCGCCACGCCGCCAGCCAGGGCCAGCCGCCGGTGGCCGGTGGCGCGCCGCCAGTGCCCGATGACGTGCCAGCCGATGGTCTCCACCGCCTCCTGGAGTCCCGCCGCGAAGTCCCGGTGGCGCTGGTCGAACGCCTCGCCCCTGCGGCGGGGCCGGAACCCGGCCGCGGCGAAGGCGGGCGCCACGGTGGCGTGGTCGAGGTGGAAGTCACCGTCGGCGCGCAGTTCGTAGAGCGAGCCGAACACCGGCCGGTAGGTCGACGGGTCGCCGTGCGGGGCCAGGCCCATGACCTTGTACTCGTCGCCGAGCCCGTAGCCGAGCAACCGGGTTCCGGCGAGGTACAACATGCCCAGCGAGCGGCTCACCTCGTGCTCGCTCAGCAGTTCCATGCCGCGGTCGTGCCCGTCGTAGACCGAGATCGCGTTGTCCTCGCCCGCCCCGTCCATGACCACCACGAGCGCGTCGTCGTAGCCCGACTGCGGAAAGGCGGAGTAGGCGTGCGCGGTGTGGTGCCCGACGAACTCGAACACCGAGTCGGGCAGGTCGAGGTCGAAGTGCTCGCGGACCCGGCTGGCGATCAGTTCGCGGCTCCACTTCAGGGGCAGCGCGGGATGGGTCGCGTAGTGCTCGAACAGCTCCCGGTCGGTGTACTCCTCCCCGAAGAAGAACGCGATCCGGTCGACGTCGGCCATCGTCGCGCCCGCGGTGTCCAGGCACGCCCGCATCGCCTCCCCGGCGAACGCGGTGGTGTGCTTGACCCGGTTCAGCCGCTCCTGCTCGATCCCGGCGGCCACCGCGCCGTCGCGGAGCAGCACCGCCGCGGCGTCGTGGAAGTGCAACTCCCACCGCTGCGCCATGAAATCGGCCGAGGCGGGCGACAGGCAGCAGTTGACTCCCAGCACCAGCATGTGCGGCCCGTCACCCTTGGCGGTCTCGGGCGGGGGCCGCGCAGTGGTAGGCGAACATCGGCGGAAACTCCGCCCACACCGTCGATCCGCGCCGCACCTGGCCGAACCGGCTGTTCAGCAGCCGCAGAAACCGGCGCGCGCCAGGGGAAGCGAGCCGGTGCCTGCACATCAGCGTGCTGAACCGGCCGTCCTCGGCCAGCGCCGCGGTGACCGCGTCCAGGATCTCCTCCTGCTGCCGGTCGGGCATCGTCGTCCACGGCAGCGCGCTGACCACCCGGTCCACCGCGCTGAGCCCGCGTTCGGCGAGCGCGGGCCCCAACCGCGCCGCCGACCCGCACACCACCTCCACCCGTCCCGCGTCGAACCGCCTGCGCAGCCGGGCGGCGAACACCGGGTTCACCTCCATGGCCAGCAACCGCCCGTCCGGGACCACCCGGCGCAGCAGCGCGTCGGTGATCGCCCCGGTTCCCGCCCCCAGCTCGACCACGGTGCGCGCCCCAGCCACATCGGCCTCGTCGAGCAGCGACCGGACAGACCAGGGGGAACTGGGCACGAGCGCGCCCGTGCGCCGCGGATTGCGAAGGAACTCAAGGAGAAACACCACGCCGTGCCCCTTCAGGTCGCAGGCTGATTCCCCGCGACGCTACCGGAGGCGACCCGGTGCGGGTATCCGCCTTTGGGGGCGTGCCAATGGTTTCCGGTGGTGACGGTCGGCGAACCGTTCTACGCCAAACGAATTCGGGCGCTACGGTCAGTCGGACGCGAACCGGGCGAGAATGTCGCCGGGTGGGCAGGCGCTGCCGAAGTGCTCACCGGTTGCGGTGCTGGCGCCCGCGGCGCGCCACCAGGCGGCTTCGGTGTCGGTGGCGACGCCGTCCACGATGACGGTCGCGCCCGCGCCGAGGACGATGGGCAGCAGGGCGCCGACCACCGCCCCGCCGGTGGTCGCCTGGCGGCGCACGACTCGGCTGGCCACCCGGACGCAGCAGACCGGGAGGTCTTCGACGGCGGCCATGGCGTCGGGGCCGAAGTCGAAGTCGTCCAAGGCGGTGCCGATGCCCATGTCGTGCAGCACCGTGAGGTTCTCGGCCGCTTCGGGGACCGCGAGCGCGCGGACGGGGACACCCAGCACCACCTGGTTCGGCAGCAGGCCCGTGTCGCCCAGGACACGGACGACCCGGGAGACCAGGTCCGCGTCCGCCGCCTGGTAGGCGGTGATGCCCACGGCCAGCGGGACGTCGAACCCGCGCTGGCGCCACCACTGGACCTGGCCGCCCGCCACCCGCAGCAGCCACTCGCCCAGCGGCAGCGTCAGGCCGGTGCGCTCGGCGAGGTCGAGGCAGGCGTCGTGCGGCACCGGGTCCGCGTCCGGGCGGTCCCACCGCAACAGCGCTTCCACCCCCGCGACGGTTCCGTCGGCCAGGTGGACCACCGGGCGGTAGCGCACGCTGATCTCGCCCTGCTCGAACGCCCCGGGCATACCGACGGCGAGCGCGGCGGCGCGCCGGTCCCGCGCGTCCTGGTCGGGGTGGAACAGCTCCCACTGGCCGCGACGCCCATTCTTGGCCCTGCGCAGCGCCGCGTCCGCCGCGCGCAGCAACTCCGCCGGGTCGAGATCGCCCGATGGCCGGTGCACCACGCCGACGCTGGCCACCGCGCTCAGGCCGACACCGTCCACATAGAACGGTCCGGCGAGCTCGCGGTTGATCGCGGCGACGATGGTCTCCACGGCCGGGGTGGTGGCCGAGTTCTCCAGCACGACGCCGAACTCGTCGCCGTCGAAGCGGGCGACCATGGCCGTCTCGTCGGCCAGCACGGCCCGCAACTGCTGTGCCACATGGACCAGCAGCCGTTCGCCCGCGCGCCTGCCGAGGCTGTGGCACACCAGGCCGAACGCGTCGATGTCCAACTGGAACAGGGTGATGCCGTAGGCCGGGTCGACGCGGCGCAGCACGCTTTCCAGGTGGGTGCCGAAGAACTGGCGGTTCGGCAGGCCGGTCAGCACGTCGTGCAGCGCCTGCCGCCGCAACTCGCCTTGCAGCAGCATCAGCTCTGTGCCGTCCTCGACCACCGCGACGAGGTGACTGGGCCGGTTGTCGGCGCCGGGCAGCACCGACGCGGTCAGCGAGATCCGGGCGACCTCGCCGTCCTTGCGCAGCAGGCTCTGCGACTGCCTGATCCGGTCGCGCTTCCCGTCCAGCAGGGCCAGCACGCCTTCCCGCAGCGACGCCGCGGAATCCGGGTGCACCAGGTCGTACAGCGAGGTCCCGGTCAGCTCGGCGGGCGAGTAGTCCAGGATCTCGCCGATCGCGGCGTTGGCCTGGATCAGCCGCCCGTCCAAGCCGACGATCATGATGCCGTTCGCGGAGAGCGTCGAGACCTCCGCGAAGCGCGCCTCGCTCTCCTTGAGGTGCCACTTGGCGTCCCGGACCGCTTTGAGCAACGTGAGGTGCATGTGCTCCTGCTGCGCCAGCAGCGCGCGCCGGTCGGCGGCCAGGTAGCCGGTCGTCAGCGCGCCCATCCCGACCAGGACGCGGGCGGCGAACCGCTCGACGGGCTGGAACTCCGGCAGCGCGAGCAGTCCCTTGCCCAGGACCTCGGTCGTGCAGCGCAGGCCCGCCTCGCCGAGGTATCCCAGCGCGGCCAGCCGTTCGCCCACCTCTTCCGCGGCGCGGGTCGGCGGCTCGGCGAGCAGCGCGGCGCACAGGGCGTCCAGCAGGCCGCGCAACTCCTGGCCGAGGTCGTGGGAGGTCAGCGGGAGGACGACGACTCCGCTGAGCAGATAGGCCCACTTCCGGGCGAGCGCCGCCCGCGCCCGGTCCGGGTCCGGCCGCTCGGGTGTCCCGTCGGGCTCTCTGTTGGTCAGTTCCGGCATGTCCGGCATGTCTATGCGCTGGGCTTCCGCCCGACCCCCGCGTACACCAGCATGTTCATGCCGGGCTCGCCTGCGATGTCCCCCGGTCCCCTCGGCCGCCACTCGCCGCAGCCGACCAGGCCGGGCTCGACCAGTTCCAGGCCCGCGAACAGCGCGGTCACCTGGGCGTGGGTGCGCAGGGTCACCTGGTCGGGGCTGTTGCTCCGCTTGATCACGTCGGTCGCCTCGGACAGCTTCTCGCCCTGGTGGTCGCCGCTGACATGGGTGATCGCCAGGTGGCTGCCCGGGGCGAGCGCGGCGCAGTACCGCGCCATCAGGCCGACCGGGTCGGACTCGTCGGGCACCCAGTGCAGCATCAGCAGCATCAGCAGGCCGACCGGCTGGTCGAGGTCGATGAGCCCGCGCACCTCCGGGCTGGACAGGATTCCCTCGGGGTCGCGCATGTCGGCGTGCAGGACGGCGGCGCGGTCGTTGCCCGCCAGGATGAGTTCGCTGTGCGCGACGGCCACCGGGTCGCGGTCGACGTAGACGACCCGGCACTCGGGGTCCCGCGCCTGGGCGACCTCGTGCACGTTGGCGACGGTCGGGATGCCCGACCCGATGTCGAGGAACTGGCGAATCCCCTGGTCCGCCATGAACCGCACCACTCGCCCGAGGAAGGCCCGGTTGACCCTGGCCGCGTTGCGCAGGCCGGGCATCGCGCGCTCGATCCGCTCGCCGACCTCGCGGTCGACGGCGAAGTTGTGCGCGCCGCCGAGCATGAAGTCGTAGGTGCGCGCCATGCTCGGCACGGAGACATCGACGTCCAGCGGGACCCACTCCCGTTGCGCCATGGCGAACCCCTCTCGCGTCTCGGACAAATGAGCTTAGCGACCGGGCAATCCTCACACTCACAGCGCACCACAGTGATGATCTTCTACCCGTTTGGGCGCTATTGAGTTCACTCGATCGGTCCCTACTCTGGCCTTTCTGCCCGCTATCGTCGCGAGGAGTAACGATGCCCGTTCCGATGGCGCCCGGCCGGTGGCCCCTGCTCGGCCACACTCCGGCCATGCTGCGCAGGCGGTTCGGCTTCACCGCGGGCCTGCGCGAGCACGGCGAGGTCGTCACCGTCTACCTCGGGCCGATGCGCACGTACTTCGTGACCAGCCCGCGGCTCACGCACCGCGTCCTGGCCACCGACGGGGCCAGCTTCGACAAGGGCGCCATGTTCGACAAGTTCCGCCCCTACGTGGGAAACGGGCTGGTGCTGTCCAACGGCGAGTTCCACCGGCGGCAGCGCAGGCTGATCCAGCCCGCGTTCCACCGCGACCGCATCGCCCGCTACGCCGAGACGATGGTCCGGGCCGCGACCGACCTCACCGAATCGTGGCGGCCGGGGCAGGAACGCGCGATCGACGAGGACATGCAGGGCCTCGCGGTCACCATCGTCGGCGAGGCGCTGTTCTCCACCGAGATGGGCAAACGCGCGATCGACGAGGCCCGACGGTCCATCTTCGTGGTGATCAAGCAGGGGATGATCCGCGCGCTCTCGCCCGGTTTCGTGGAGAGGCTGCCCATTCCCGGCAACCGGGAGTTCGACGCGGCCATCGAGCGGATGCGCCGGATCGTGCTCGAAGTCATCGCGAGTTGGCGGGCCGACGGCGCCGACCACGGCGACCTGCTCTCGATGCTGCTGCTGGCGCGCGACGCCGAGACCGGCGCGGGCATGACCGACCAGCAGACCTACGACGAAGTGCTCACCCTGCTCACCGCCGGGATCGAGACCACCGCGCTCGCGCTCGCCTGGGCGTTCCACGAGATCGCCCGCCACCCCGAGGTGGAGCGGCGGCTGCACGCCGAGGTGGACGAGGTGCTGGCCGGGCGCCCGGTCACCTTCGCGGACGTGCGGAAACTGGTTTACACCACGCAGGTCGTGAACGAAGTCCTGCGGATGTACCCGATCTGGATCCTGATGCGCCGGGCCAACACCGAGGTCGACCTCGACGGCGTGCGCCTGCGCCCGGGCGACGAGGTGATCGTCAGCCCGCACGCCCTGCACCACGACCCGGCCTCCTACCCGGACCCACACCGGTTCGCCCCGGACCGCTGGTCCCCGGAGCGGGCCAAGGACCTGCCCCGTGGCGCGTTCGTGCCGTTCGGCGCCGGGACCCGCCAGTGCATGGGAAACGTCTTCGCCCAAACCGAAATCGTCATCACCCTGGCCACCGTCGCGGCCCGGTGGCGACTGGTGCCGGTGGCCGGGAAACCGGTAAGCGTAAAGTTCACCTCTGCCGCCTACCCCAGCCGCCTGCCGATGACGGTGGTCCCCCGGGTTCCCTCTTTCTAGTCGGAGGTTCGCTTTCCGTGCGCTGGTCCCGATCCCGCAAGCTGTCCGCAGCCGCGCTGCTGGTCGCCACCGCCGTGCTGCTGCCCGCGCAAAGCCCGGCCGGGGCGGCCCAGGTCGCCTGCTCGGAACTACGGGTCCCGGTGTCGGTCGCGGGCACCGCGCAGACGATGGCGGGCACCCTGTGCGCGCCGGAGGGCGCGACCTCAGTCCAGGTCTTGGTGCCCGGCGGCACATACAACCGCTCATACTGGGACATCGCCTACACCCCGGGGATTCGCTCGTTCCGGCTGGCGATGAACAAAGCCGGGCACGCCACCTTCGCCGTAGACCGACTCGGCACCGGCGAAAGCTCGAAGCCCCCGAGCGCCCTGGTGACTTCCGTGGTCCAGGCGGAGGCGCTGCACCAGGTGGTCCAGACCCTGCGCCCCCGGTTCGACAAGGTGCTCATCGGCGGCCACTCCATCGGCGCGGCCATGGCGATGATCGAGGCAGGCCTGCACCGTGACGTGGACGGTGTGCTGGTCACCGGCATGACCCACCGGATGAACCTGGTGACCGTGGCGCCGGTCCTGGCGAACATGATCCCAGCCCCGCTAGATTCCCAGCTTGCGCGCCGTGGGCCGGATCTGGGCTACCTGACGACGAGCCCCGGCACCCGCGCCGCGGCGTTCCACGGCGCAGGCAAGCACGATCCCGCCGCCATCGCCGCCGATGAGTCCACAAAGGACGTTTTCGCCGCGACTGAGGCGTTGGACAACATCGCGCTGACCAACATCCTGATCCCGGCTTCACGGGGGATCGATGTGCCGGTCCTGCTGGCGCTCGGCGAAGGTGACACGCACTTCTGCGGGGCTCCCCTGGGCAGCGACTGCCGTTCCGCGGAGGCCCTGCGCGCGTCGGAGGCGCCTTACTTCTCAGGTTCGCCCCGGTTCGAGACTTTCATCCTGCCGGGGTACGGGCACTCGATGAACTACGCGCCCAACGCACCGGACTATCACCGTGTGGTCGCGCAGTGGGCCGGGAGTGTCGCTAGTTAGGTGGCGGGTGCCTGTTTGGGTGGTGGGTTGGGCGACCTGCCAGGCAGGCAGTACACCCGAGCATCTGCCAGGCCGAACCGAGGCTCGCCAAGTGCTCGATGGGCATCGAGCAAACCAACACAGCCACGCCCCACAGAAGCCCGCAAGAACCAGCCCCCACTCAGGGGATCGGAATCTCAAAGTGCACAGTCTGGAAGTGAGCAGGATCGCCATCACGACCGTCATGGACCTGCTTGGCCACCGACCGCCAAAACGACTCAGCCCCTTGCACCCGAGCGTCCGTATGCAAGTACAGCGCCTGATATCCAGGAGTTTGCGCAACGAACCGAACGGCCAACTCCACAAGCCCACGAGCAAGCCCGTTGCGACGGTGTGACGGGCGCACATACACCCGGAACAACTGGGCTGTGCTCTCATCCGGATACCGCTCAGCGAGCCACCGGGGATGCGGCGGACTCTTGGGACCCACCGCCCGCACCCCAGTAGTGGCCACGATCTCCCCGCCTGCCTCGGCGACGAACAGCGCGTGCCGCGCGGGCCGCAGATAGATTCCTTCGATGTCGATGACATCCTCATGCCACACGGGGTTGTAGCCGTAGCGTAGATCCCGGTACAGGGTGTCAAGGATGACGCTGCGAGCGCCCCCGGCATCCTCAGGCCGGGCGGCGCGCAGTTCGTAGCCGGTCATTGTCACTCCTCAATGGACAGTAGCAGTGGCTCGCCGAGCAATCGCCGGGTCGCCTCGTGGCGTGGGGCGCGCAGGATTTCGCCTGCCGTGCCCTGTTCCACGATCCGGCCCTCGTGGACGACGGCGACCCGGTCGGCGAGGCGGGTCACCACCGCGCGATCGTGGGTGATGACCACCAGGGTCAGGCCACGGTCGCGGCGCAGCGCGTCGAGGCGGTCGAGAATGCCCGTCCGGGTGAGGGCGTCTTGGCCGGAGGTGATCTCGTCGCAGATCAGGACGGCGGGTTCGGCGAGCAGGGCCCGCGCCAGTGCCGCCCGCTGCAGTTCGCCGCCGGAGAGTCCGACGGGTCTGCGGGCGGCCATCGCCTCGGTCAGCCCGACCTCGCGCAGCGTGGCCAGCGCCGCCGCCTGGGCGTCTGGTGTGGACAGTCCGCGCAGGCGGACCGCGGTGCGGCTCACCTGGTCCAGGACCGTGCGGTGGTGGTCGAAGGAGGCGCGGGCGTCCTGGAACACGTACTGCACCGCCGCCAACTGGGCGCGGGGGCGCTTGCGCAGCGTCCCGGCCAGCGGCGTGCCGTCCAGGAGGACTTCGCCCGCGCTGGGCGGGTGCAGCCCGGCCACGCAGCGGGCGAAGGTGGTCTTGCCGCTGCCGGAGCGCCCGACCAGGGCCAGGCACTCCCCCGCGCCGACCGCCACTTCCGCGTCGTGCAGGACGGTCGCGCGGCCGTGCCGGGCGGTCAGGCCCGTGGTGCGCAGGCGGTGCGCCCCCGCGGGCGCGTGGTCGCGTGGTTCGGGCGGCGTGGCGAGCAGGGCCCGGGTGTGCTCGTGCGCGGGATCGGTGAGCACCTTCGCGGCGGGCCCGGCCTCCACCACCTGGCCCGCGCGGAGCACGACCACCTGGTCGGCGAGCGCGCGCACCACGTCGAGGTCGTGGCTGAGCAGCACCACCGCGACGCCCTCGGCCACCACCGCGGCCAACTCCGCCACCACCTCGTCGCGGGTCACCGCGTCCTGGCCGGTGGTCGGCTCGTCGGCGACGATCAGCACCGGGTCGCCGACCAGCGCCTGGGCGAGCACGACGCGCTGCTGCTGCCCGCCGGAAAGCTGGTGCGGGTAGCGGCGCAGCAGGCTCTCGGGGAACCGGGCCCGCCGCGCGGCGTCCGCGACCAGGCTGTCCACTTCGGACTTCGCGCCGCCGGGCCGGTGGTGGGCCGCGATCTCCCGCAGCACCGCACCCACCCGGCGCACCGGGTTGAGCACCGACGACGGGTGTTGCGGCACGAACCCGGCCGCGGGCGGCCGGTCCGGCGACACGTCCTGCCCGGACACCCGCACCGTCCCGGACACGACCGCCCCGCGCGGGCGTTCGCCGAGCAGGGCGAGCCCGATCGTCGTCTTGCCGCTGCCGGACGCGCCGACGAGCGCGAGCACCTGTCCCCCGGCCAGGCTGAACGACACCCCGTCCACCAGCGGCCGGTCACCGTGGACGACCCGCAGGTCGGCCACCTCAACAACAGTCCCAGCCAACCTGGTCACAGCCAAGCCCTTCCCCGGTCGCGCAGCGCCCGGTCGAACACCAGGTTCACCCCGACCGACAACGCGATGATCAGCAGCGCGGGCGCCATGACGGCCTCCGGCGCCAGGAACAGCCCGGTCTGGTTGCGGTCGACCATGACCGCCCAGTCGCTCGCGTCCGGCGGCACGCCGACGCCGAGGAAGCTCGCCGAGGCCACCAGGTAGAGCGCGGCGGTGAGCCGGATGCCGAGGTCGGCGACCAGGGTGCGCAGCATGGACCGGCCGACGTAGCCGACCGCCGTGCGCCACCAGGTCTCCCCCTGCAGCCGCATCGCCTCCAGCGCCGGGCGGCTGGCGATCTCCAGGGCCGCCGCGCGGGCGATCCTGGCCACGTCGGGCACGTTGACCAGGGCCACGATCAGCACCAGGGTGAGCACCCCGCGCGGGGCGATGCTCGCCAGCAGGATGAGCACCAGCAGCGAGGGCACCGCGAGCAGCACGTCCAGCGGGCGCATCAGCACCTCGTCGACCCACCGCCGCCGGGTCATCGCGGCGAGCAGCGCGATCGGCACGCCGACCAGGTACGACAGCACCGTGGCCAGCATCGCGACCAGCACGACCGTCCGGCCGCCGAGCAGCACCTGGTGCCACACGTCGCGGCCGATGAAGTCGGTGCCGAGCGGGCCGGTGTCGCCGAAGGCGGCACCCCGGGTCAGCGCGTCGGGCACGAACAGCGGGCCCGCCACGGCGAGCAAGAGCGGAACGGCGACCAGCAGGCCGCCGATCCCGTAGCGCAGCACGGCTTTCACGTCACCGCCCGGGGTGCGAGTCGGAACGCCACCACGTCGGCGACGAGGTTCACCAGGACGGTGGTCACCGCGAACAGCACGGCCAGGCCCTGGATGACCGGCAGGTCCCGGCCCGCCACCGCGTCGACCAGGATCGTGCCCAGGCCGGGGATGACGAACACGGCCTCGACCACGACCACCCCGCCGAGCAGCCAGTCCGTCGTGCGCGCCATCTGCTGCACGGCGGGGGCGACCGCGTTGGGCAGCGCGTGCGCGTAGCGGACCCGGCGCGCGGAAAGCCCGAGCCTGCGCGCGTGCCGAGCGTAGTCCGATGCCGCCGCGTCGATCATCGCCGCGCGGACCAGCCTGCTGATCGAGCAGATCGGCCGGGCGAGCAGCACGATCAGCGGCAGCACCAGCACGGCCGGCTCGGCGAGCAGGTCGCCGTCGGTGCCCACCGCGGTCGGCGGCAGCCAGGCCAGCTGCACGCCGAACAGCGCGATCAGCACGATCGCCAGGGTGAACTCGGGGATCGCGTGCAGCCCCACCGCGGTCGTGGTGACCACCCGGTCCAGCCACCCGCCCTCGCGGCGCGCCGACGCGACGCCGAGCAGCACCGACACCGGCACGAGCATCAACATGGTCAGCCCGGCCAGCAGCAGGGTGGGCTCCAGGCCGTCGGCGAGGAAGTCGGCGACCGGTCGCCCGGAGACGATCGAGACGCCGAAGTCCCCGTGCGTCAGCCCCCACAGCCACTCGGCGAACCGCTCCCACACCGGCCGGTCCAGGCCCATCGCCACCCGGATCTGCTCGATGCGCTCCGGGTCCGGGTTGTCCCCGGCCAGCGCGACGGCCGCGTCCCCGGGCAGCGCCGCGACGAGCAGGTACACCAGCGTCGCGACGGCCGCCACCTGCACGACACCGAGCAGCAGCCGCCGCAGCGCGTAGTGCCCCAGGGTCACGCCAGCCAGACCTTGTCGAACCGGGCCCAGTCCAGGGTGTTCGCGGGCGCGGTCGCCACGCCGCCGACCTTGGGCGATGTGCCGATGATCCAGTCGGCGAAGCCCCAGATCAGGTACCCGCCCTCGGCGTGCAGCGTGCGCTGCATGTCCCGGTACACCGCGCCGCGCGCCGCGTCGTCCGCGGTGGACACGGCCTTGTCGTAGAGCGCGTCGAACTCCGGCCGGGCCCACTTGGTGACGTTGGTCGTGGACTTCGACAGCAGCCGCTGCGAGAAGTGCGACTCGATCGGCATCGCGCCGGAGCGGAAGCTCGACAGGGACCCGTTCTTGAGCGTGTCGGCCCAGAAGGTGTCCTTGTTGCCCACGGCCACCTCGATCTCGATCCCGGCCTCGCGGGCCTGGTCGGCGAACACGCTGGCCGCCTCGACGAAACCGCTGGCCGCCTCGGAGGTGTCGAGCTTGACCTTCAGGCCCTCCGCGCCCGCCTTCTTCACCAGCCACTTGGCCCGGTCGAGGTCGCGGACCCGCTGCGGGATGTCGTCGGCGTAGTGCTGGTAGCCCTTGCCGAACAGGTCGTTGGCGACCTGCCCCGCCCCGGACAGGGTCGTGTCGACCAACTGCTGCCGGTCGGCGAGCAGGAACATGGCCTCGCGCAGGTCGCGGTTGTCGAACGGCGGGCGGTCGACCTTCATCGCGAACGCCTGGATGCCGCTGTTGGGCGAGCGCACCAGCATGAGCTTGTCGCTGCCCTGGTGGCCGCGCGCGGTGACCGGGGCGAGGTCGTGGGCGTAGTCGACCTGGCCGCCGAGCAGCGCGTTGACCCGCGCGGACTCCTCGTTGGCGATGACGAACTCCAGCTCGTCCAGGTGCGCGGCGCCCTCCCAGTAGCGCGGGTTGCGCTTGAGGACGGTCGACTTGCCCGGCTGGAACGACACGAACGCGAACGGACCGGACCCGACCGGGTTCGTGAAGTCCTCTGTGGACTCAGGAATGATGTAGGCGGAGAAGGACGCCAGGACGTTGGGGAACTCGACGTAGGGCCGCTTGAGCGCGAACTCGATGGTGCGGTCGTCGATCGCGCGGCTGTTGGGCAGGTCGATCAGGCCCAGGCTCGCCTTGGCCCGGAACGCGCGCTTGGGGTCGAGGATGCGGGCGTAGCTGGCCAGCACGTCCTGCGCGCGCACCGGCCTGCCGTCGTGGAACTCCGCGGCGCGCAGGGTGATCCGCCAGCGGGTGAGGTCGGCGCTGGGCTCCCACTTCTCGGCGAGCCGGGGGCGTGGGGCCACGTCGTCGCCGAAGTCGGCGAGCTTGTCGTAAAGCGCCTTGGACCGGGCGGCCTCCAGGAACAGGTTGGCCAGGTGCGGATCGAGCACCTCCTTGGCGCCGCCGCCCGCGAACGCGGCCCGCAGCCGCCCGCCCGCGCGCGGCGCGCCCGCTGCTGGCGCGGGCGCCCCGGTGCCGCAGCCCGCCAGCGCGGCCACGGAAAGCCCGGCGGTCAGGCCGAGGAAGCCACGGCGGTCGAGGGTGGGGAACGGGTGGTTACTCATCTCAGGGTCCTTCTAGGTCGGGGCGCAGGCGGGCGACCAGGTGGAGCCGGTCGCCGGACAGCGCCTCGGACAGGTGGGCGTCGGGCGCCCAGGGTCGGTCGGTACGCGGGCCGGGCTCGTCGAACAGGGCGAGCACGTCGAAGCCCGCCTGGTCCAGGACGCGCCGCAGCTCCAGCGGGAACAGCAGCCGCCACGCGGAGGTCTGCGCCAGCGGGGCCGGGCAACTGGGCCACTCCCAGACCCGGCTGCGGCGCAGCAACTGCGCGGCGTGGTCGATCCAGAGCCGGGTGCGCGAGGTGTAGGGCACGCCGTCCCAGGTCACGGTCCGGGTGCGGACCTCGTCAAGCAACTCGGTGTTGCCGAGGAAGAACGCGCCGTTGCGCATCTCGGCGATCAGCAGGCCGCCGGGCGCCAGATGCAGGCGGCAGCGGGCGAGGAACGCGTCGAGGTCGGCGTCGGTGTGGCAGTACAGCAGGGCGCTGTCCAGGCAGGTGATCACGTCCACCGTGCGGCCGAGGTCGAAGGCCCGCATGTCGGCTCGGACGAACTCGACCGTGGGATGGCGTTCTGCGGCGTAGTCCAACATGGACTGGGCGGCGTCGAGCCCGGTGACCGTGTAGCCGAGGGAGGCGAGGTGCCCCGCGTCGCGACCGGTGCCGCAGCCGACGTCGAGCACGCGGCGGCCGCCGCCGAAACGGGTGATGAGGTCGTGGACGAACCGCGCCGCCTTGTGCTCCGGGTCGGGGAACTGCTGCTCGTAGAGGGCGGGGTTGTCGGTGAGGAAGTTGCTCATGCCAGGGCGGCCTCTGGTTTTCCGGGGGTCAGCACGCCTCGCCGCTCCCGCAGGGCGACCGCGGCCGCGCTGCCGAAGCCGAGGGCTGCGCACAGCAGGGACGCCAGCCAGCCGATTCCGCCCACCCAGCCGATGACCACCGTGCTCAGGGCGGCGAGTGCGCCGGAGCCCAGGTAGAAGACGCCGAAGTAGGTGCCCGCCACTGCTTCCGAGCCGAATGCGGGGATCAGCTCGTAGACGAACGGTTGGGCGATCATGAGGCCGAATGCGAGGAAAAGGGTGGCTGTGAGGACCGGCAGGAGGGCGATGATCGCGTTGCTGGGGGCCCAGAGGTGGGAGAGCGCGGGGGCGATGAAGCCCGCGCCCATGATCGCCATGCCGAGGGCGATCGCCCTTCCCCTGGGGATACGGGTGAAGCGGCGGGTGATGCGGACCTGGAACACCAGGGTGGCCACTGTGGACACCAGGAACAGGGCGGCCACGCTGCTGGCCGAGCCGGTCACCCGCTCTGCTTCCACTGGGAGAACCAGGTAGAGCTGGTTTTGCAGGGCGAACATTCCGGCCAGGGCGCCGGTGAAGGCCAGGAATCGGCGATTGGTGAGGCATTCGCGGATTCCGGCTGCGGCTGACTTTTCTGCTGGCGGTGTTTTTCTGGCTGGGAGGACCAGCGCTTGGGCGATGGTCAGCGCGGCGAAGATCCCGGCGGAGACGATGGCGGATACTCGGAAGTTGACGAGTAGGAGAACGCTGCCGAGAACTGGGCCGAGCAGTGCGCCGGTTTGGGCGAAGACGTTGAACAGGGCGAACGCTTCGGCGCGGCGGTCTTCAGTGGCTTCGACGGCGATGTAGGCGCGGACCGCCGGGTTGAACAGTGCGCCCGCCACGCCGCTGAGGACGGCCGCGGCTAGGAGAAGGGGGAGGGATTCTCCTACCGCGAACAGGCCGAAGCCGATGGTGCGTAGGCCGCAGCCTGCGATGATCACTCTACGGGCGCCCAAGCGGTCCGCGGCTACGCCGCCGATGAGGAAGAGGCCTTGCTGGCTGAGGTTGCGCACGCCTAGGACGATTGCCACCACCGCTACGGACATGCCCAGGTTGTCGGTGAGGTGAGTGGCCAGGTAGGGGATGAGCATGTAGAAGCCGGTGTTCACGCCTAGCTGGTTGATCAGGAGCAGGCGTACGGAGAGGGGGAAGGTTTTCATGTGGCCGCGCCCTTAGGGGCTGGCTGGGTTTGGTGGCCTGCTCGATGGGGTGGAGTGGTTTCTTCGGGGCCCCTACGAAGGAAGATCCCGTCGCGGGAAAAACGGGTGGGGAGCCTTCGGCCCCACGACCACGGCGAGTTCAGGGATCTTCCTTCACCCCCGAAGAAACCACTCCACCCCATCGAGCACCTGGCAGGGTTGGTGCGGCCTGACGGGGGTGTGGCTTTGTGGGGGGCGGGCTGGCCGGTTGGCAGGTGAGTGGGCTGGGAGGTTGGCGTGGCTGATCGGATCACGGTCGCGTCACTCCCAGGCCGGGGGTTTCGGTTAGGCGGAGGACGCCGTCTTTGCCGTCGATGCCGGTCCAGGGGTCGTGGGCCAGGAGGAGGTGGCCGTCCAGGTCTACCCAGCGGGCGTGGCCGGTCAGGTGTACTGCGGGGGCTATGCCCAATGAGCTGGCGACCAGGCAGCCGAGCATGATGTCGAGGTTTGCTGTTGTGGCTGCTTCGATGATCTCTTTGGCTGCTTGGATGCCGCCGCATTTGGCTAGTTTGATGTTGATTCCGTGTACCGCGCCCGCGAGGTTGCGGACGTCGGTGAGGGTTGCCGCGTCTTCGTCGGCGATGACGGGGATTGGGGAGCGTTCGGTTACCCAGGCCAGGCGGTCGGGGGTGCCGGGGAGGATGGGTTGCTCTACCGCGTCCAAGGCTAGGTCGGCGAGGGTGTCCAAGAGTCGGACGGCCTGTTCTGGGGTCCAGGCGCCGTTGGGGTCCAGGAGGATTCGGGCGTCTGGGGCTGCCGCGCGAACGGCTTTGAGGCGGAGGACGTCGTCGGCCGGGTCTTCCGTGCCTGCTTTGACCTTGAGGACGGTAAAGCCCTGTGCCACCAGGGTCGCGGCTGTGTGGGTCGCTTGCTCTGGGGTGGTGATGCCGATGGTGTACGCGGTGGGCACGTCCGTCCACTCGGGACGACCAAGCAGTGTGTGCACGGGGACGCCGCGGTGGCGGGCGATGAGGTCGTGGGCGGCGGCGTCTACGGCGGCTCGGACTCCGGGGGCCAACGAGGTGGCGGGAAGTGCGGCCAGCAGCGCTTCGGGGGTTTCGGGCAGGGTTGGCCTCAGGTCGGCTAGCTGGGCTACTACCTTTTCCTCGTTCAGTCCATAGTAGACGCTGGTGACCACTTCACCGCGACCCTCGATCCCGTTGTGGGTCAGGATGACTTCCACGGCCGTTCGGGCGGTCATCACCGAGCGGGAGATTCGGAAAGGCTCGCGCAGGGTCAGTTCGGACACAGACCAGTCGAGGTTCATGCGGGGACACCTACGGCTACCAGGGGGTCGGGGACGGAGCGGCAGCGCGACCATTCGGACACGGTGGTGGCGGTGGGGTGGGCCACCTCGACGGGGTGCGGGCTGGGGCTGCCGAGCAGGCCGCGCTCCCGGCAGAAAGCGTCGTCGTAGATGGTGTCCAGGTAGCGGTGGGGGCCGTCGGGGAAGATGGTGACGACGGAGGTTCCCGGGTCCACTCTGGCCGCCCAGGCCGCCACCAGGGCCACGGCTCCGGTGCTCCAGCCGCCGCCTGCCGAGCAGTCGCGGGCCAGTCTGCGGCAGGCGTCGACCACCTCGACCGGGCCCAGCCAGTGGACCTCGTCGAACTGGTGGTAGGCGACGTTGCGGGGGTAGATGCTGCTGCCCAAGCCACGCATCACCCGGGGTAAGGCGGGTTGGCCGAAAATGGTGGAGCCCACAGTGTCGACCCCGATGAGACGGAGGCGGGGCCAGTGCCTGCGCAACTCGGTGACGATGCCCGCGCTGTGGCCGCCGGTGCCGACGCTGCACACCAGGACATCGATCCGGTCCAGGCGGTCGACCAGTTCGCGGGCCAGGGAGACATAACCCGCGGGGTTGTCCGGGTTGTTGTACTGGTCGGGCCAGAAAGCGCCGGGCAGGGTTTCCAGGACCTCGCGCAGACGGTCGAGGCGGGCCTGTTGCCAGCCGCCATCGGGGTGGGGACGGGAGACGATCTCCAGGCGGGCGCCGTGGGCGGTGAGCAGGGCGCGCATGGCCGGTTCGAGTTCGTCGTCCACGATCAGCACGACGGGGTGGCCCAGCGCCTGCCCGGCGAAGGCCAGTCCGAGACCGAGGGTGCCGCTGGTGGACTCCACCACGGGGGCGCCGGGTTTGAGCAGGCCGCGGGACCGGGCGGCGCGCAGCATCGACACCGCGGCGCGGGCCTTCATGCCGCCGGGGCCGAGGCATTCGAGCTTGGCCCAGAAACCGCTGTGCGCGTGCGGAAGCGGGGTGGTGATCCGCGCGAGCGGGGTCTTGCCGACAAGGTCGAGAAGCTGCGGATTGGCTCTCACACCGACTCCAGTGGCGGCGCCAGGTAGTGGTGGACAGTGGTCGGGCCGCCGTCGAGCCAGAAGAACGGGTACGGCTCGGCGGCCACGGCGCGCACCCCGGAGCCGACGAACCAGGGCAGGACGGCGCTTCCGGTCTGGGCGAACAAGGTCAGCGGCTTGCCGGTGGACCGGGCGTGGTCCAGCAGGGCGTCCAGGGTGCCGTTGCCGAGGGTCATGCCGGAGGCGAGGATCGTGTCGCACCGGCCGAGGGCCCGCGCGGCGTCGGTGATGACCGGCTCGCCCCATTCGGTGACGCCGCCCTTGAGGTCGCAGGCGACATAGGCGATGCCGCGCCCGCGCAGGTGGTGCAGCAGGGAGTTGACCACGCCGATGACCAGGACCCGTTGCCCCGGCTGGGGATCGAGCAGGTCGATCACGCGTTCGGCGCGGGCCATCGACTTGTCCAGCGAGCTGCCCGCCGGGATCGTCATGGTCTCGGTGGCGTGCCGCTCGTGCGGGCGCACGCTCATCAGGTAGGCGTCGAGCGCGGCGACCCGGATCGCCTCGACCGGGTGGTCGAGCAGATCGTCCACTGTGGACCCAACACAGTCGTAGACCGCGTTGTCGTTCACCGAATCCGGCTCGACAGCGCACGAACCCACGGCTTGGCCCACGCGCAGGCTCACGACGTGGTTGCGGTAGCCCTGTCCACGCGACGCGTGCCGAACCCCTTGGCGGGTGACGAATCCGACACTGACCGACAGGTCGCCCGGTGACGCGCCGAACCTGCCCGCCCGGGTGTGGCCGAGGAGGTCGGCGAGACAGTTGGCGACGACCGGCGCGCTCACGCCGAGCACCGGACCGTCAGGCCGCCGACGAGTTCTTCCGCCCGCCGCCGCGCGCCGAGACCGGCCCGGTCGACCACCATGACGTGGCCGAGGTAGGCGTTGTTGCTGGTCGGCTCCCCCGCGCGGTGCCCGTCGGGCTTGACCGTCCAGTCGACCACATCGGGGTCCGCGGCCAGTCGGTCGACGCCGTCCACGCTGTCCACGATCCCGGCGTGCGGCGGCAACAGGAACGAGATGGCGGCGCTGCGCGCCCCGGTGTCCGCGGGCGCGAGCGCGGGCGACTCGCCCACGGCGAGCCGCGCGTAGACCATGGGCAGGTCGATTCCGGTGGTGCGGCGGACGAGTTCGGTGATCTGGTTGCCCGCCGGGCGCGGGTTGACCTCGATGAGCCGGGGCCCGTCGGCGGTGAGTTTCACCTCGGTGTGCGCGACGGCCCGGTCCAGGCCGAGCGCCTTGATCGCCGCGACGGCCGTGTCCGCGGCGGCGACGGCGTCGGCCGGGGCGAGGTCGGCGGGGAACATGTGGCCGTTCTCGACAAACCAGGGCGCCCCGATGACCGACTTGTCCGTCACGCCGATGACGTGCGTCGCGCCGTCCACGGTGACCGTCTCGACGCTGAACTCCGGCCCGACAAGCAGTTCCTCCAGCAGCACCGAGGGCACGCGCGGCTGATGCCGGGCGTTGACCGGGAACGCGTCCATCGCGGTCACCGCGTCCCGCAGCGCGGCCTCGTCATCGACCTTGCGCACGAACATCCCCGCGCACAGGTCGACCGGCTTGACCACCAGCGGATACCCGATCTCCCTGGCCGCCGCCGCGGTTTCCTCCCAGCCCTGCGCCAGGGCGAACCTCGGCCCCGGCACCCCGGCGTCGGCGAGGGCCCGCCGGGTGAGATCCTTGCGGTAGGCCCGTTCCACCGCCTCCGGCGACGACCCCGGCAGCCCCAGGTGCGCCGCGATCCGCGCGGTCGTGCCCAAGTAGTAGTCGCACGAGGAGATCACGCCGTCGAAGCGCAGCACGTCGTGCACCCGCTCCAGGTACGGCAGCAACCGGTCCAGGTCGTTGGTCTCGGCCGTCAGCACGTTGTCCGCGGCGAGCAGCGGATGCGGCCCGGCCACCGGATTGGCGCGCAGGTAGTGGTGCAGATCCCTGGTGAGGAACGTGAACCGGTGTCCGGCCTCCCGAATCGCCCTCGGCAGCAGGGTGCTCATCGCCCCGACCCAGCTCTCGACCATCAGCAGGTGCCCCACAACGCTCCTTCTCCGTGCCCGGCTCGACCGGTCGCCAATGATAACCATTATCGTCTCAATCGTACAGAGGAGATCGAGACGAATTTCCCGCGCCGCACAACGGAATGCTCAAGCACGCATATCGTCCACTGAGGACTAACCATCCGTGATCACGGGATTCCGCCGCCCGGCGCAGGGCCTTCGGCCGATCGGACACAATGACCGGGTGGACTCGAAGAAGGGGCGCCGGTCGCAGGCGCTGGCGCTGCTCGGGACGCTGGTCGTCGCCATCGGCGTGACCGCGGGGATCGCGCTCTGGGTGCTGCGGGCGGACGCGCGGGCCGGGATGTCGGAGGCGGTCAAGACCGGCGGGCTCGCCGGTGCGGCGGTGGTCGCGCTGTACGGGGTGTGGCTCAACGACCGGCGGCGCCGCGTCGAGGAGGACCGCCAGCACGTCGAGGAGGAGCGGCTGCGCGCCGACGGCGCCCGGATCTCGCACG
This sequence comes from Actinokineospora iranica, assembly GCF_900101685.1. Classification (GTDB taxonomy): domain Bacteria; phylum Actinomycetota; class Actinomycetes; order Mycobacteriales; family Pseudonocardiaceae; genus Actinokineospora; species Actinokineospora iranica. The sequence continues at coordinate 183,857 of NZ_FMZZ01000007.1, read as the reverse complement.
AGCGGTTCGGGCGGGCCATCGAACTGCTCGGCAACGACGCCGACCAGGTGCGGGTGGGTGCCATGCACGCTCTGGTCGGGCTGGCGCGCAGCACGCCGGAGTACACCCAGACCGTGATCGACGTGCTCTGCGCGTACCTGCGGCGGCCGTACTTCCACAGCGCCTACGAGAACGAGGCCCATGACCCGGACCGCAACGACTACGCCCAACCCCTCCTGCGGCGGCTCACCGAGGACGAGGCAGCCGACGACCGGGAACACCAGGTCCGGCTGACCGCCCACCGGATGCTCAAGGAGCTTCTCCCGCCCGTCGGCGCGGAGCGGACCTACGACCTCGACCTGACCGGCGCGTCGCTGGAGTACTTCAACCTGGAGGACCGCGCGGTGGGCACCGTGCTCGCCCGGCGGGCCACCTTCTACGGCATCACCCGGCTCGCGGGCGCCGAGTTCACCGGCAACGCCCTGTTCACCGGCGCGGTGTTCCGGGGCCGGGTCGACATGCGCCGCACCCGGTTCACCGGCGGGCTCTCGCTGCGCGAAGTCCGGTTTTCCGAGCACGCGAACCTCAGTGACACCGCGGTCGCGAACTTCGCGGACCTGCGCTGGATCGAGCCCGCCGAGGTGCGGATGGACGGCGCGGCGTTCGACGGCGTGGTGCGGCTCAACGAGCAGGCGGAGACCGAATCCGACGTGGCGGCGGTCGCCGACTAGGCGAACCCCGGAGGCGCCGCCCCCCGAACGCGGCGCCTCCGGGGTCGCGGCTACATCGCGGCTATCGCCGCCTGCAGGTTGGGCAGCGGCCCGATGTGGCGCGGGTCCGCCGCCGGTTGCGGTGTGCCGGTCGAGACGAGCAGCTGGCGCACTTGAGCGGGGGTGAGCGCGGGGCCGGACTGCTGGGCGATGCTCTGCACCGCCCCGACCGCGCCGACCACGATCGGGCTCGCGCCCGAGGTGCCGTTCATGTTGGACCAGTACATCTTGTTCGGGTCCGTCGCGGTCGGGGTGAGGTCCCTGAGCATTTCCGGGCCGCCGCCGAGGGTGGCGATGCACTTGCCGTAGGCCTGCAAGTTCACTCGCTGCCCATGGGTGGAGAACGCCGTCGAGGTCCGCTCGGCGGGCCTGCCCGGCACGCACTCCGCGGTGCCGGGGATGTTCGGCGGCTCCCCCGCGCCGACGACGATGGCGCCGGAGTCCGGCCTGCCCATGATCAGGGCCGCGCGCGGGTCGGCGGGGTCGTCGAGGCTGTTGCCGCCGTTGCCCGCCGCCTCGACCACCGTGACGCCCGCCGCGGTGGCCAGGACGATCTGGTCGTACACCGCGGCGTTGAGCTCCCAGGGGTACTGCTGCGAGCCGCCCACGACGGCGAGCGCGACCTCGGCGAGGATCACGTCGCCGGGCTGCGAGTTCTGCCGGGCCAGCGTCATGGCGCCGACCGCGTCGGCGGAGCTGGCCAGTTGCAGCTTGGCCCTGGGCAGCAGGCCGGTGACGCCGAGCCCGTTGTCCTCCTGCGCCGCCACGATCCCGACGACCGCCGTGCCGTGCACGGCGACGGGAGCGCAGGGCGAGGACACCATCGGGTGCAGGCGCACGGGCGGGCCAGCGGGAGCGGGCCGGTTGGCCAGTTCCTCGTGGCAGGTGTTCCACAGGTTGCGCATGGTGACGGCCTGCCGCTGCACCTGGCTCGCGGTGGTGTCGCCGGTGCCGAGCTGGCCGCCTGCGTTGGTCCCCCAGCCCCACACGATCCCGTCCGAGCCGACGCCCAGGCTGAACGCGGTGCCCGCGCCGACCAGGGCGCGGCTCGTCGGGTCTGCGGGCGCGGGCAGCACCTCGACGGGGAAGTTCTGGTCGGCCGTGGTGCCGGTGCCGAGCTGGCCGCTGCCGCCCGCGCCCCACGCCCACAGCGTTCCGTCCGAGTTGACGGCGACGTTGTGCAGGTTGCCCGCCGCCAGCGTGACGACCGAGTTGAGGTTGGTCACCTGCTGGGGTGTGGTGCGGTTGGCGTTGCCACCGTCGCCGACCTGCCCGAAGAAGTTGTTGCCCCAGCCCATCAGCGTCCCGCCTGCCAGCCGGGCGACGCTGTGCAGCCCGCCCGCCACGATCTCGACGGCGTCGGTCACGCCGGTCACCGGCACCGGGGCCGCGCTCGACGCGGTGGAGCCGTTGCCGAGCTGGCCGCTGCCGCCCGCGCCCCACGCGCGCGCCGCCCCGGTGGTGAGCAGCGCCAGCGAGTGGTTGAAGCCCGCCGAGACGCCGCCAGGTTGCGTCGAGACGCCAGTGAGGCCGGGGACCGTGATCGGCGTCGCGCTGAACGAGACACTGGCCGGGGGCACGCCCAGCTGGCCGTTGGCGTTGTTGCCCCAGGCGCGGACGGTGCCGTCCGAGCGCACGGCGAGCACATGCCCGCCGTTCGCGCTGATGGTTCTGACCCCGGTGAGACCGGGGACCTGCGCGGGAGCCAGCCGGGTGGCCGTGTCGCCTAGGCCTAGCTGGCCGAAGTTGTTGGCCCCCCATGTCCAGACCGTGCCGTCGGTCTTGAGCGCGACCGAGAAGTTGGTCCCCGCTGCCACCGATTCGACGTTGGTCAGCCCGGTGACCCGCATGTACACCGAGCTGTTCGCCGTCGTGCCGATGCCGAGCTGGCCGCTGCCTCCTGCGCCCCACGCCCGGACCGTGCGGTCGTCCGGCGCGCCCGGCTCGGCGATCACCGCCAGCGCGTGGCTCTGGCCGGCGGCGATGGCGCCCCGGCGGACGGCGACGCGGTCCTGGGTTCCGGCTTCGATGTCGGTGACGGTGACGTTCTCGCCCTTGCCGCCGGGCAGGGCGTTGGCGCCGTCCGCGCCGATCCCGGTGCCCGCGCTCGCGCCGACGGGGTTGCGGTAGACCTGGTTTGGGCGGAACGGGTCGGCCGCAGGCGCCACGGTGGCGAACGGGACCTGGGCGATCTCGACCGCGGGCAGCGCGTTGAGGTCATTCGCCAGCGCGGCCGCACCCGAGGGCACGGTGATGGCGAACCAGGAGTTGAGGTCCGGCAGATCGTGGCCGACGCGCCGCTCCAGCCGGACGCGCTCCTCAGTGGCGGCGTCCTCGGACACGGTCGCCGGGCGCAGCGGACGAATCGTCGCCCCGGGGTGCCGGTCCATGACCGCGCGGATCGCCGCGGCGTCCTGGCCGTCCCGGGCGACCAGCCGCCGGTCGCGGATGCGCACTTCCCGGTCAGCGCGGAACTTGACCGACACCTCGGTGGCGGAGTCCGGCGCGGGGCTCGCGGCCGCGAGGGCTTTGTCGTTGCTGTGGTCGTAGGCGCTGTGGTCTTGGGCGCTGTGGTCTTGGGCGCGGTCCGGTTGCCGGGCCGCGGGCGCGGTGTCGGCCGATGCCTGGTCCGCGATGAGGGGCGACGCGAAGGCCGCCACGGCTAACGCGAGAGCCGGAAGCTGTCTTCGCCTGCGGGACGGCCTACGGGTGATCTTGGACATGGCGCTCCCTGCCTGAGTGTCGGGTGCGGTTCACCCGCTGTCGATCTGTAGCGCACCCGGGTTGTTCAGGGTCAGGACGCGGACGGTGAACGACGTCCGGTGAACAATCGGCCGCGATGATCAGCGCCGCGATCAGGGGCAGGGCGGCTGGTAGTCCAGGCCGGGGAGGTGGCGCTCCCACTCGTCGGGGCTGATGGCGGGCCGTCCGACGGCGCAGGCCCTGGCCTCGACCCGGTCGCCGTCGGTCTCCCACAGCAGCGCGATGTGGTCGTCGCTGCCGGTGGCCAGGGTCCTGCCGTCGGGACTGAACGCCGTCGAGTTGATCGCGCCCGCGTGCCCGGTCAGGGTCGCGCGCTCGGTGGGGCGCCCGCGCTCGGCGAGGTCCCACAGCCGCACGGTCTGGTCGTAGCCGCCGGTGGCGAGGGTGGTCCCGTCGGGGCTGAACGCGACCGAGCCGACGATGTCGCTGTGCGCGGCCAGGGTGGTCAGCGACGTCGGCCGCCGCCGGTCGCCGACATCCCACAGCCGCACGGTGTGGTCGTCGCTGCCCGAGGCGAGGGTGCGCCCGTCCGGGCTGAACGCCACCGCGCTGACGAAGTCGTCGTGACCGGTCAGCACGGCAAGTTCGACGGGACGCGCGGGATCGCCGGTGTCCCACAGCCGCACGGTGCGGTCGTCGCCGCCCGAGGCCAGCGTCTTCCCGTCCGGGCTGAACGCCACCGGTTTGACGTTGAGGGTGTGGCCGATGAGCGCGGACAGCGGCGCGGGGCGGGCCGAGTCGGCGACGTCCCAGAGCCTGACCGAGCGGTCGTAGCTGCCGGAGGCCAGCGTGCGGCCGTCGGGGGCGAACACGACGGAGAAGACGACGTCGGTGTGGCCGACGAGCGTGGCGACCTCGGCCGGGCGCTGCGGGTCGGCGACGTTCCACAGCCGCACGGTGTGGTCGCGGCAGCCGAGGGCGAGCAGGGCGCCGTCGGGGCTGAAGGCGACCGTGGCGATGGAGTCGCAGTTCCCGGCGAAGCTGCTCACCGGTGTCGCGAGCACCGGCTCGCCGATGTCCCACAGCCACACGCTGCCCTCGAAGCCCGCGGTGGCCAGGTGGCGTCGGTCCGGCGCGAAGGCGACCGAGCTGACCACCTGGGTGTGCCCGGCGAGCGGGACGGCCAGCGTGCTGATCAGGCCGTCGCGGGCCTGCCTGCTCGGCACCAGCCGGTACGCGGCGAGGCCGAGCTGGGCGGCCAGCGCGGGGTTCGTCGCGCGCAGCGCGACCGCTTCCTTGGTGACCTCCTGGGCCAGCAGCGCGTTGCGCTGGCGCGACACGGCGATGTCGGCGCGGATGGCGTAGACGGTCGATGCCGTGCTGAGCACGAGCAGGACCGCCAGGACCGCCACCAGCTGCCGCAGCCGCCGGGTCCGCCGCCGGGCGGCGGCGCGCTCGGCGGCCTCGGCGGCCAGGCTCGCGTCGAGAAAGGCCCGTTCGCGGGCGGTGAGCGTGACCGCGCTGTCGGCGAGCTCGCGGGCCAGGGCCAGCCGCGCGCCCCGGTAGAGCGCGCCGGGGTCGCGGTCCAACGACTCCCAGGTGGCGGTGGCCTCCACGAGCTGCCGGTGGACGCGGAGCGTTTCCCGGTCCTCGGTGAGCCAGTGCCGCAACTGGGGCCAGCAGCGGATCAGGGCCTCGTGGGTGATCTGCACGCTGTCGCGGTCCCGCGTGACCAGCCGGGCGCGCACCAGCCGCTCCAGCACCAGCGCCCCGTCGGCGTCGAGGTCGAGTTCGGCGCGGTCCACCCTGCGCTTGGTGTCCTCGGTTCCCTCGCCCAGCGCGACCAGCCGCAGGAAAAGCTGCCGGGACCACTGGCGCTGCCGGGGGGACAGGCTCGCGTGGACGGCCGCCGCGGTGCGGGCGACGGCCTCGGTGATGCCGCCCGCGGCGTCGTAGCCGGTCGAGGTCAGCGTGGTGCCGCGGCGGCGCTTCCAGGTTTCCAGCAGGGCGTGCGAGACCAGCGGCAGCACCCCCGGCCTGCCGGTGGCGTCGGCGATCACCCGCGACACCAGCGCGGTCTCCAGCCTGCACCCGGCCTCGACGGCGGGCCGGGTGATCGCGGTCCGCAGCTCGTCCGTGGTCATCGGCCCCACCAGGAACTGGCCGTCGCGGATCGCCTCGACCAGCTCGGGGTGGTGGGCGCAGTGCGCGTAGAAGTCGGCGCGGACGCCCAGCACGACCCTGGTCCGGCTGTTGGGCGCGTGCGCGGCGGCGCGCAGCACGGCCAGGAACCGCGCGCGCTCGTCCGCGTCGCGGCAGAGGGTGAACACTTCCTCGAACTGGTCCACCACCACCAGCAGGTCGCTCGACGCCTGCCCGCTCACCAGCGCCTGCAGCGCGGTCAGGTGCAGGCTGTCGTCGTCGGCGCCCATCGCCGCGCGCAGGGCGATGGCCGAACCGCCGACCAGGCAGGCCAGGCGCGCGGCGCACTCCTGCAGCGGGCGCTGCCCGGGGGTCATCAGCAGCACCGGCCCGGCCGCCCCGCTCACCAGCCCGGCGCGCAGCAGCGAGGACTTGCCCGACCCGGACGGGCCGAAGACCACGACGAACCGCTGGTCGGCCACCCGCGCGGCCAACTCGGTTACCAACCGTTCCCGACCGAAGAACCGGTCGGCGTCCTCGACCCCGAAGGGGGCCAGCCCGACATACGGGGCCTCGCCGTCGTCGCCGACGGGATCGGCGGATTCCGCGTCGAGCTCGGCGGCCACCTCCCGCCAGCGGCGCTCCCAGGCCTCGGTGTCGCCGCCGCACGCGCCGACGTAGGCGAGGGTCACCGCGAGGCTGGGCAGCCGCCGCCCGCCCGCGGCGTCGGAGAGGGCGCCGGTCGAGTAGTGGGCGCGCTTGCTCAGCTCCCGATAGGCCGGTCGGCCCGCCTTCTCGCGCAGCGCGCGCAAGTCGGCCGCGAACCGCAGAACCGGGCCGTCCTCGCCCTCAAGCGGGCGTTCCCCTCTCGCCACTGCCGTCCCCTCCGCGGGGACCGTCCCCCGCCGGTTGTTCACCGCGTGTCGTTCACCGGTCACGGCGTGACACTGAACAACCAGGATGCACTAGACAGGGCCGCAGCGAAGGAAAATCCGATCACCGGTGCTGGGGGTACCGGTGAACGGCCGATCACACGATCGGAATCCGGCATCGCAGGCGTTCCGGCAAGGAGGTGTTCACCACGCGCTGCTCGAATCGGGGTGACATCCCGACGGCGAGAAGGACCGCGATGAACACCAACGGCACCGAGGTCACCACCGAACCGACGTCCGCGGCCCGCATCCGCGAGCTGCACACCGTCCTCGAACACGGCGTGAACACCGGCCAGGGCGTCGGCGTCTCCCTCGGCGTCACCGTCGAATCCCTCGAAGAGGGCCGCACGGTCTACTACCTCGACCCCAGCCCGGCGACCATCAACGCCATGTACGCCGTGCACGGCGGCGTCCTGGCGACCCTGATGGACACCGCGATGGGCAGCGCCGTGTTCACCAAGCTCGGCGACGGCGTGCTCTACACCACCCTGGAACTGAAGGTGAACTTCATCCGCACGGTCCGGGTGGACGGCGAGCGGCTGCGCTGCGAGGCCAACACCATCCACGTCGGCCGCAGCACCGCGACCGCCGAGGCGCGGATCACCGACCCGTCGGGCAAGCTGATCGCGCATGGCTCGTGCACCTGCATGATCTTCCAGCCGCAGTCCAACGGCGGCGCCTGAGCACGGTCGTCGCGGCGGCCACAGCGCGGTGGCCTTCGCGGGACGGCGGCGCTACCGCGGCTTGCGCAGCAGGAACAGGTAGTAGCCGAGGTGGTCGCGGATGAAGGACCGCACCAGCGGAACCACCTCGTCCATCTGGGCGACCAGCTCCGGGCCGTAGCGGGCCACGATCTCGTCGTGCCGGTCGGCGTAGAGCAGGCCCATGACCTCGCCGGTGAACGAGCAGCTCTCGGTCATGTTCTCGACCTTGACCAGCTCGAAACCGGCGGTCTCGGCCAGTTCCAGCGCGGTGGCCGGGGAAATCGGGGGCGCGCAGCACCAGGTCCGGGTGTAGGCGGCCAACTGCTCGTCCGTCGGGTTTCCGCGGGCGGTGAACTCGCTCATCATGAAGTGGCCACCGGGGCGCAGCACCCGCCAGGTTTCGCGCAGACCTTGCCGCCGGTCGGAAAGGTGCGCGAAGACGTCGATCGCCATGGCGGCGTCGAAGGTCTCGTCGGCGAAGTCCAGGTCCATGGCGTTGCCGAGCGCGAACGTCACCCGGTCGGCCACGCCGCGGGCGCGGGCGAGGCCGGTGGCGGTGTCGACCTGGGTGCGGCTGACGGTGATCCCGGTGACCCGGCCCCCGCTGCGCTCGGCCACCCGGACCGCTGGCCCGCCCGTGCCGCAGCCGATGTCGAGCAGGTGCTCCCCCTGGCCGAGGCCGATGGTGTCGATGTGGTGCTCGGTCTGCCGTTCCTGCGCCAGGTTCGCGAGATCGCCGAGCGTCGAGACGGACCCCCGGCCGTTGGGCGGGACCCACATTCCAATGTGGATGCCGACGTCGCCGATGGTCAGCGCGTACAGGTCGCCGAACTCGTCGTAGTTGGCGCCGACCTGTTCGGGGGTCGGCGCGGTCGCCGCCGTGGTGAGCTCGTCCTGGGTCGCGGTCATGACATCGCCCTTCACCGGGTTGCTAATGTCAGCCAGGTCACAGTAGCAACCAGTGACAGCCCACGACCAGAAAGTCACCGGTATGACGGCGCCGCCGCGCCCTGGAGCAGCCACGACGGTGACCGCCATCGCGCTCGCGGTGGACCTGTGCCTCTACAGCAGCCTGGTGCCGTTGCTGCCCGCCCTGCCTGTGGTCGGCGGCTCCCCGGTCCTGTCCGGAGCGTTGTTCGCGGTGTACGCGGTCGCCCTGCTAGCCGCGACACCGCTGGTCGGAGCGTGGGTCGACCGGAAGGGACCGCGGGTTCCCCTGCTCGCGGGACTGGCGGGCACGGCGGCGGCGACCGCGGCGTTCGCCGCGGCGACCGGCATGGGCGACGCCGCGGTCGGGGTGCTGTTCTTCGCCCGGGTCGCCCAGGGCGCCGCCGCGGCCGTGTCCTGGACCGCTGGCCTGGCTCTCATCGCCGCGACGCACGAGCCGGACCGGCGCGGCAAGGCCATGGGCGTGGCGCTGTCCTCGGCCTGGTTCGGCGCGCTGGTCGGCCCGGCCGCCAGCGGCGCGCTCGCGGACGCCTACGGCCCGCACGCGCCGTTCGTCCTCATCGCCGTGCTCGCCGCGGTGGACGCCGCGGCGCGGATCGTCTTGATCGGGCCGGTGGACACCACGGCGGTCGGGACGCCCTACCGCGCGTTGTCGCGCGGCCCGCGGCTGCCCGCGCTGGTGGGCCTCACGGCGTTGGGCGCGGTGGCGCTTTCCTTTCCCGAACCGGTGATCCCGGCGCATCTCACCGAGTTCGGCTTGGGCGGCACCGGGATCGGGCTCGCGTTCGCCGCCGTCGCGCTGTGCGGCATCCTCGCCGCGCCCGCTGCCGGGGCGCTCACCGACCGTGTCGGCGCGCGGCGGGTCGTCGCCATCGGTTTCGCCGTCACCGCGACGGGTTTCGCGCTCTCCGGCCGTCCGTCAGCGGCGTTGTCGGTCGTCGGCCTAGTGATCCTGGGCGTCGGCGCGCAGCTGATCCTCGCCCCCACGCTCGTCCTGGTCGCGGGTCTCGCCGAGTCCGTCGACCCGCCCGCGTACGGCGGCGCGTACTCGGTCTACACCCTGGCCTACACCGCGGGCCTGGCCGCCGCGCCGCTCGCCGCGGGCGTCGCGACCGGCCTGCTGGGCGTGCCCGCCACCATGCTCATCGCCGCCGGGCTGACCTCGGCCGGACTGATCGCCGTGCTGGCGCCGCGGGTTTCCCGGACCGGGTAAGGGAAGGAGCGCCAGGCGGGGACAGTCCTGGCGCTCCTTCCGCTGGTGGGTCAGGCGGGCAGGGAGGCGCACTGGGCGATGAAGCGGGTCAGCTCGTCCTGGCGGTCGGACTTGGTGTCCACCGCCCGGTCGATGACCCGGATCAGGTGCTCGTAGGCCTCGGTGTGGTCGTAGCGGGCCACATCGGCGATCTTGAGCGCCCAGCGCCAGTAGCCGCGCATGGTGTCGGCCAGCGGCATCCGGAAACCCGCCACCACATCGCGGATCGGCTCGACCACGGCGTCCCCGTAGACCCGCAGGTAGCGGCCCACGACGTCGGCCATGAACGTGAAGTGCCGCGCCTCGTCGCGCGAGAGCCGGTTCAGCACGGTCTTGAGCACCGGGTCGCCCACCACGTCACGCAGGTGCTGGTAGTACATCTGCGTGGCCTTCTCCTGCACGAGCGCGTAGGCGAAGAACTGCACCGAGTGCTCCAGGGGCAGGCTGAACTCCTTGCGCCCCTCGACGGCCAGTTCCTCCCACAGCGCCGTGCGCTCGGCGATCCCGGCCGCCACCTGGTAGCGGGTCAGCGCCCGCGCGTGGGTGTCCTCCTCGAACGCCCACCGGATCGTGAAGTGGTACAGCTCCCGGTTGTGCACGAAGATCGCCGGGTCCACGTCGCCGTCCACCGGGAAGTGCTTGTGATAGATGTCGAAGTAGCCGGGCAGGTGGTCCTCGATCAGGGTGATGAACCGGACCGCGGAAACCTCGCCCTCGCTGAGCTTCCCGGCGTCCGCGTCAGCCCAGTCGACAGCGGTCTCCACGTCCCAGCCGCGCGCGGCTGGCGACGCGGCCATGAACCCGTCGACGGCCGCGGCGATGTCGGTCGCGGGCAGCAGCGGCCCGCCGGCCTGGGCGCTCGATGACTCGCCCTGTGTCAATGGTTCGCTCGAAAGCCCACTCATCGGGCGTTCCGGCACACGAGGGCGTAGTGCTTGGTGGTGTATCCCCAGCCCGCGTTGGCGACCTCCAGGTAGTGCGTCAGCTTCGCGGTGAGGCCGGGCTCGTGGGCCTCCAGCCGCTCCTCGGCCGCGGCGACGTTGCGCAGCCAGTCCTCGATGGTGCGCCGGTAGTGGTCGGTCAGGTCCTCGACCGCGGTGATCGAGAACCCGGCCCGCTCCGCGCCCGCCACCAGCTCCGAGAGCGGGCGCATGTCGCCCCAGCCGAAGATGTCGTTGCGGACGAAGTCCGTGCCGACCCTGGCGTCGAAGGCGGCGTGCGCCGCGGCGTTGCGGAAGCAGCTTTCCGAGACGTAGAGCATCCCGCCCTTGCGCAGCACCGCGCGCGTCCGGCGGAACACCTCGTCCAGGTCGGGCATGTGCACGATGGACCCGAGCATGGACACCGCGTCCATGCCGCGCGGGGCCAGGTCGAGCCGCTCGAAGTGCCCGACCCGGGTGCGCACCAGGTCCGCGACGCCGAGTTCCTGGGCGCGGCGGGCGATGTAGTCGTGCTGGCGCGGGGCCGGGCTGACGCCCAGCGTCTCGCACCGGTACTCGCGCGCCATGAACAGGATCAGCGCGCCCCAGCCGCAGCCGATGTCGAGCAGCCGCTCCCCGCCGCGCAGCCGCAGGCACTCGGCGACGAACCGCAGCTTGTTCACCTGCGCGTCGGCCAGCGACTCGTCCGGGGTGGCGTAGAGCGCGGAGCTGTACTTGCGCAGCGGGTCGAGGAACTGGCCGAAGACCTCGGGGTCGAGGTCGTAGTGCTGGTTCGTGTCGGCGACGGTCACGCCTTCTCCCGGAGGGTCTTGTCGACGACGACCGCGACCTCGCCGACGGTGGCGACGCCGAAGACGTCCTCGTCCTCAAGCTCGATGTCGTAGCGGCGCTCGATCTTGGCGATCATCCGCAGCACCTTCACCGAGTCGACGCCCTCGACGGCGCGCAGGTCGGTGTCGGGGGTCAGGTCCGCTGCGGGCACGCCGGTCTCCGCCGCGGCGATCTCGGTGACGGCGGCGGTGATCTCGGTGATGCTGTCGAGGCTGGTGGTCTCGGCCATGGTTCAGGCTCCGTTCGGGGCGAGTGTCGCGGTGATGGCTTGGTCGAGCAGGGCGACCTCGTCGTCGCCGAGGGTGAGCTGGTGGCGCACCTGGTCAAGGGAGAAGGGCTGGTAGACGGCGGTGGCGGTGGCGCAGACGACGCCGTCGGCGTCGAGGACGTCGGCGGAGCCGTGGAACAGGTCCCCGTCGTCGGCCCGCAGCCGCGCGACGCACCGGTAGGGGCGGTCGACCAGCAGCGGGGTGACGAACCGGGTCCGCATGGAGACGGTGAAGGCGGGGCGGCGCCGCTCCAGGACGATCAGGTTGCCGATGGTCTCGTCGCAGATCACGCCGACGAGGCCGCCGTGCACCACGCCCGGGTACGACTCGAACCCGCGGTCGAGGGCGAACCGCGCTTGCAGCCCCTCGGGGTGGGCTTGGAACTCCAGGCGCAAGCCGTGGAGGTTGTGCGGCGAGCAGCCGAAACAGCGGTAGTCAGGCAAAACCGACCACGGCACCTGAATACTCACCCGGCCACCTCACAAGATCGGTGGCCCCGCTCGCCAACGCCCTGTGTCAATGATTCGCTCGCAAGCTCGCTCATACCAGCCACCTCACAAGATCGGTGGCTCCGCTCGCGGCGCACTGTGTCAATGATTCGCTCGCAAGCTCGCTCATTACGCCAGAGCCTCAGCGAGCGCGCGCCGGACCTTGCCGTTGCTGCCGAGGTCGAGGCCGGTCATGCCGCCGAAGGTGCGGCGGATCTTGTCCTGGAGCACGTCCAGCTCGCCGTCGGCGGCGACCTTCTCCAGGAACAGGTCGAAGCCGGTGTCGATGGTCTCGTGGTCGCCGAGGTCGCTGATGCCCGCCTTGAACGTGCTCACCGGGTGCTTGATCTTGGCCTCGGAGCTGTAGACGTAGAGGGTTTCCAGGACCGAGGGCAATTCCTCCGGGCGCTTCTCCAGGCGCTTGGTGGTGTAGTGGATGAACTCGCGGGCGTGCCCGGCCTCGTCGCGGCTGGCGTTGAGCAGCAGCGACTTCAGCACCGGCTCCTCGACCCAGGCGGCGACCGCGCGGTAGACGTGGTTGACGGTCAGCTCGGAGATGATGTTGGTCGCCAGCGTCGCCGACGGCGTGGTGCCCGGGGCGTACGGCTCGCGCATCGAGTCGACGGCGCGGTCGTCCACGGCCTCGCCGACGCCCGCGAGCCAGGAGCGGAACGCGTAGTGGTGCTGGACTTCCTGGTAGCCCCAGACGACGGCGAAGGTGGAGAAGTCGTAGTCGTCGACGAACTCGTTGAGGAAGCCGTGCACCGCGGCGATCACGTTGGACTCGCCCATGGTGGCGCTCTTGGCCAGGGTCACGTACTCGGGCTTGACCAGGTCCCGGTCGATCGAGTCGACGTCGAGGTCGGCGAGCTTCCAGTGCAGGCGCTCGTAGTGGCGGAAGACGTCGTAGCTGTGCACAGGGTCTCCAATCAGAGGAATCTACGGGGTGGTCGCGACCAGCTCGCGCGCGGCGAGCCGTTGGAACTTGCCGCTGCTGGTGCGCGGGATGGCCCGGGGCGAGACCAGCCGGACGGTGACCGCGGCCAGGCCCAGCTCGGCGGACACCGCCGCGCGCAGAGCCGCGGCCAGGGCGTCGGCGTCGGCGCCCGCCGCCGCGGTCTCGGCGATGAGCAGGATCGACTCGGCTCCGTCCGGCGCGGCCACGGCGACGCACCGTCCTTTGTAGATTCCCGGGGTCCGGCGGGCGACGGCCTCGACATCCTGCGGGTAGTAGTTCGCGCCGCGCACGGTGATCATCTCCTTGCGCCGCCCGGTGACGAACACCTCGCCGTCGCGCCGGTAGCCGAGGTCTCCTGTGCGCAGCCAGCCGTCCACAAAGGATTCGTCGGTGCGGTCGACGGCGAGGTAGCCCGCGGTCACCGGGGCGCCCTGGATCAGGATCTCGCCGACTTGGCCGTCGGCGAGGTCGCCGCCAGCGTCGGGGTCGACAACGCGCAGCCGCACGCCTTTCACGGGTGCGCCGACGCCTGCTATCGCCCGCGCGCCCGGGGCGTCCGGCTCGACCGGGACGGCGCGGCCGCCGTCGGCGAGCTTGTCCCGGTCGACGTGCTCGAAGCGCGGTTCCCTGCCCAGCGGCGGGAAGCACACCGCCAGGGTCGCCTCGGCCATGCCGTAGACGCCGAACATGGTCTCCGGCGTGAACCCGCCGGGGGCGAACCGGTCGCAGAAGGCGCGCACCGCGTCGGCGGCGATCGGTTCGGCCCCGTTGAACGCGATCCGCCAGTGCGCCATGTCGAGTTCGGCGGCCTCGGTGTCGGTGAACGCGGCGGCGAGCTGGTCGTAGCCGAAGTTCGGCATCGCGGTGATCGTCGCGCCGCTGGCCAGGAACTCGCGCAGCCAGCGCGCCGGGTCCTTGATGAACGACAGCGGCGACCACACGAACGCGGGGATGCCGATGAGGACCGCGGACAGCGTCCCGAACAGGCCCATGTCGTGGAACAGCGGCAGCCAGAACCCGCCGCCGTCGCGCCGCCCGAGCGCGATGCCCTCACGGATCGCGGCGAGCCCGCTCACCACGTTGTCGTGGGTGAGCCGCACCCCCTTGGGCAGTGACGTGCTGCCGGAGGTGAACTGCACGATGGCCAGATCGCCGCCGCCGACCTCGGGCAGGCCGCCGTCGCCGCTCAGGCTGTCGGTGCTGATCAGCTCCAGGCCGGGCAGGGTGTCGGTGAGCCCGTCCGCGAGCGTGCCGAACCGGTGCGACACCAGGATTTTCCGCATCCCGGCCGCTTCGGCGATCGCGGTCAGCCGAGCGGGGTAGGCGCCCGCGTGGCGCATTCCCAGCGGCAGCGGCAGCGGGGTCGCCGCGCCGCCCGCCGCGCTCACCGCGAACAGGCTCACCAGGAACTCGGGCGCGTTGGGGCACAGGATGCCCACCGGCTCGCCGCGCGCCACGCCCAGCGCGAGCAACCCGGCGGCCATCGACCGGGCCGACGCGGCGAGGTCCCGGTAGGTGATGGATTCCTTCTCCGACGGGAACTCCGCGGTCACCTCCGGGTATGCCGCGGCCACCCGGTCCAGGATCGAGTGCAGCGTCTCCCCCGCCACCGGCTCGTCCACCGCGGGCGCGGTCACAGCGACCTCGTTCACTTCTGGCTCGTTCACCCACATCACCCCTTGCTCAGCGGAAGGAGACCGGCAGCGCGCGCGGGCCGCGCATGGACACGCTGGGCCGGTATTCGGGCTGCTCGGCGAGCAGCCGGTAGTCGGGCGCGCGCAGCATCAGCCGCTCGAAGAGCACTTCGCTCTCCAACCGGGCCAGCGGGGCGCCCAGGCAGAAGTGCGGGCCGTGGCTGAAGGCCAGGTGCCGCGCGGCGCCGCGGGCCGGGTCGAAGCGCAGCACGTCGAGCTGGTCGGGGTCGGCGAAGACCTCCGGGTCGCGGTTGGCCGACGCGGCGAGCAGGATCAGCCCGGTCCCGCGCGGCAGCGTGTGGCCCGCGAACTCCACGTCCCGCATCGCGACCCGGGTGGGGAACGGGACCGGGGTGTCGAAGCGCAGGAACTCTTCGACCGCGATCCGGCTCAGGCTCGGGTCCTCGCGCAGGATCGCGCGCTGCTCCGGCGCGCGGGCCAGGGCGAGGACCCCGCCCGCGATCAGGTTCATCGTGGTCTCGAAGCCCGCGATGAGCAGCAGCACGCCGATGTCCACGATCTCCTTGACGCTGAGCCGGTCGCCGCCCTCGGACACCGCGACCAAACCGCTGAGCAGGTCGGGTCCCGGCTCGCGTTCCCGCTCGGCGATCAGCGCGGCGAAGTACTCGGCGAACGCGGCGACGGCGACGCCGCGCGCCCGCTTCTCCTCGTCGGTGAGCAGGGCGTCCGGGTCGAGGCCGCGGCTGATCGCGGTCGCCCACTCGCCGAACACGCCGTGGTCGGCGGTGGGGACGCCGAGCAGTTCGCAGATCGTGGTCAGCGGCACCAGGTAGGCGACCTCGGCGACGAAGTCGACCTCCCCGGCGGCGATCGCGGCGTCGAGCAGGCCGTCGACGATCTCGGTCACCCTGGTCCGCAGCGCAGCCACCGCGCGCACGGTGAACGCCTTGCTGACCAGCGACCGCAGCCGGGTGTGGTCGGGCGGGTCCATCAGCAGGAAGGACCCGGGCAGCAGGTTCGGGTCCACGCCGGGGCGGAACGGGTTGATGCCGGAGAAGTAGCCGTGGCCGAAGGCGGGGTCGCCGAACACCGCGTCGCAGTCGGCGTAGCGCGGGACCAGGTGGATGCCGGGCACGTACTCGTGCAGCGGGCCCGACTCGCGCAGGGCGCGGTAGACGCCGGACGGGTCGGCCCGCGTCTCGGGGGCGAACACGGTCGAGGGGTCGAACACAGAGGCGGGGTCGATCGCGGTGGGCATCGCCGCTCCTCAGGCCTGGAACCGGGTGGGCAGCGCGGCCAGGCCGCGCACGACCAGGTTCGGCTTGTACGGCGGGGTGTCGGTCAGCGGTTCGAGCACGGACACCTTGCGCAGCAGCACTTCCAGCAGGATCTCCATCTCCAGCAGGGCCAGCGGGGCGCCCAGGCAGTAGTGGATGCCGAGGCTGAAGGCCAGGTGCCGGGGCGGCGGGTTGGTCCGGTCGTGGTAGCGCGTCACGTCGAGGCGGTCGGGGTCGGCGAACACGGTCTCGTCGCGGTTGCCGGAGTTGATCAGCACCACCACGCCGTCGCCGGGCTCGAAGTCGTGGCCCGCCACGGTCATCGGTTTGGTCGCCGAGCGGGTGGTGAGCTGCACGGGCGGCTCGAAGCGCAGCAGCTCGTCCACCGCGGCCGGGATCAGCTCGGGGCGCTCGCGCAGCAGGGCGAGCTGGTCGGGGTCGCGCATCAGCGCGAGCAGGCCGCTGCCGACGAGGTTCACCGTGGTCTCGTGGCCCGCGACGACCGTGGTGACGCAGGTGCTCAGCAGTTCGGTCTCGGTCAGCACGTCGCCGCGGTCCTCCACCGCCGACAGCGCGCTGAGCAGGTCGTCCTTCGGGTCGGTCTTGCGCTCGTCGATCAGTTCGCGGACATACGCCATGAACTCGCGCGCCGCGGTGCTGCGAGCCTCGTGCGACTCCGGCGTCATCAGCGGGTCCGGGTCGAAGCCGCGGGCCAGGTCCTGCGACCAGCGCTGCACGTCGGCGTGCAGCGCGGCGGGGATGCCGACCAGCTCGCAGACGATCGTCAGTGGCAGCGGGTAGCCGATCAGCTGGATCAGGTCGAACTCGCCCTCGGCAAGGGCCTGGTCCACAAGGGACTCCGCGAGCGCGGCGATCCTGGGCCGCAGCCGGGTCACCATGTTCGGCACGAACGCCTTGGACACCAGGGTGCGCAGCCGGGTGTGGTCGGGCGGGTCCATCCACAGGAACGAGGTCGGCATCTCCTCGGCCGCGTGCTCGGCCGCGACGCTCGGGTGCAGCTGCGCGGCCTCGTCGGCGTGGCTCCACGCGGTGTTCTGCAGCACCGCAGCGCAGTCGGCGTAGCGGGTGAGCAGGTGCAGCCCCAGCGGGGTGCGGTGCACCGGGCCAGCCGCCCGCAGCTCACCGGCCGGGGTGTACGGGTCCGGGCGGTTGTCCGGCAGGAACAGCCGGGCCATCGCGGAGTCGACCAAGCCCATCGCGGAGGTATTCATGCGACTGAGCACAGCAGCGATTAATGGCGCTGACATGAATTGCCCGTGAATGCCCGACATTTGTCCCGCACGATAGGGCCTGTCAATAGCGTCATCGTCCGTGGCGATGACCAAGACGCAATGGCGCGATTGGCCGCGCGCATTCTTGTTGACCCGGACGCGGTGCGGGTCGCACGATCACCGCGCACCCCCCACTTTTCCGGGAAGGCACCCCATGGCATCCGGCACCCATGCCGTCGTCCTCGGCGCGAGCATCGCGGGACTGCTCGCCGCCCGGGTACTGCACGAGCACTACGACCGGGTCACCGTCGTAGAACGCGACCGCCTGCCCGAGGCCGGACAGCGGCGCGGCGTGCCGCAGGGCAGGCACCTGCACGGCCTGATGGAGCGCGGCCGCTCGATCATGGAGTCGCTCTACCCCGGGCTGACCGACGAGGTGAGCAGGCTCGGCGCGCCCACCACCGAGGTGCTGGTCCGGTCCCGCTGGTACCTCAGCGGGCTGCGCGCCCACCCCACCCCGACCGGCCTGACCACCCTGCTGGCGAGCAGGCCGCTGCTGGAGACCGAGATCCGCAGGCGCACCTCGGCCCTGGGCGTGCGCTTGCGCGAGCGGACCGCGGCCGTCGGCCTGCTCACCTCGGCGGGAAAGGTCACCGGCGTCGAGGTGACCGACAACGAGATGGCCGACGGGCGGACCGAGGCCATCGCCGCCGACCTCGTGGTCGACGCCACCGGCCGGGCTTCCCGCGCCCCGGACTGGCTGGCCGCGATGGGCGCCGCCGTGCCGGGCGAGGACCGGGTCGATGTGGACCTCGGGTACGCCTCGCGCACCTATCGCCGCAGGCCGGAGCACCTGGACGGGGACTACGGGGTGGTCATCTCGACCATGCCGGGCAGGCGCGGCGGCGGCGCGATCCGGCTGGAGGGCGACCGCTGGCACGTCACCCTCGGCGGGATGCTCGGCGACCACCCGCCCACCGACCACGACGGGTTCACCGCGTTCGCCGCGACGCTGCCGGTGCCCGACATCCACCGCATCGTCTCCGTCGCCGAACCGCTGGACGACGCCGTCCCGCACCGCTTCCGCGGCTCGCTGCGCCGCTACTACGAGCGCCTGGCGTCGCCGCCCGCGGGCTTCCTCGTCGTCGGCGACGCGCTGTGCAGCTTCAACCCGCTCTACGCCCAGGGCATGACGGTGGCGGCCCAGCAGGCGCTGGCGCTGCGCGAGTGCCTGCCGGACACCGGCGGCGACCTGCCCGCCCGCTTCTACGCCAAGGCCGCGCGGCTGGTCGACATCGCCTGGCAGATGTCCACCAACTCCGACCTCAACCACCCCGGCGTCGTCGGCGACCGGACCCTGCGCACGCGACTGGTGAACAGCTACGTGACCCGGGCGCACCGGGCGGCGCACATCGACCCGGCGGTGTCGCGCACCTTCATGCGGCTGGCGAACCTGGTCGAGTCGCCGACCGCGCTCATGCGCCCGGCGATGATCGCCCGGGTGCTGTGGCAGAGCACCCGAAATGTTCACCACGAATTGGTCCCGGTCCCGGCGAGGCGACCGGGAGAATAACGCCAGACTCGCCCAAGATTTCCGCCCTTTCGGGCTGGACTATTCCCGCGGTGCGCTTTCCACCGAATCGGAGTCGCAAAAGTGAGCGAACACCAGACCGAGGGGCTTACCCCGGTGCAGCTTGCCGTCGTCGAGAGCGTCGCGCCGAATTGGCGGCACGACCCGTACCGCAGTTACGACGTGCTGCGCGCGGCCGGGCCGTTCATCCCCGGCCCGATGGACACCCAGCTCGTGCCGCGCTACCGCGAGGCCGACCTGATCATGCAGAACCCGGACTGGAGCCACGCGGAGGAGTCCGAGCTGCTGCACCCGGACAGCGACGTCGAGCTGCCCGGGTCGTTCCTGTGGATGGAGCCGCCGGACCACACCCGGCTGCGCGGCCTGGTGAGCAAGGCGTTCACCATGCGCACCGTCGAGGGCCTGCGCGCGCGTACCGAGCAGGTCGTGGCCGACCTGATGGACAAGATGCTCGCCGAGGGCTCCGACACCGAGGTCGACCTGCTGGAGTCGCTGGCGTACCCGCTGCCGCTGACCATGGTCTGCGAGCTGCTCGGCGTGCCAGCCGAGGCGCACGACGAGATCCGGCACATGTCCGCGGCCATCGCCCGCGGCCTCGACCCGGACGCGCTGCTGTCCCCGGACGAGCTGGCCGCGCGCACCAAGGCGGTGCACGCGTTCACCGACTTCTTCAGCGACCTGGTCGCCCAGCGCCGCAAGGACCCCCGCGACGACCTGATCACCCGGCTGGCCCAGGCCGAGGCCGAAGGCGCCCGGATGACCCCGACCGAGCTGCTGGGCACGCTGCTGATCCTGGTCGTGGCCGGGCACGAGACCACGGTCAACCTGATCGGCAACGGCGTGCTGGCCCTGATCCGCAACCCCGACCAGTTCGCCGCGCTCAAGGCCGATCCCGACCTCGCCGCGCCCGCCGCCGACGAGATCCTGCGCTACGACGCGCCGGTGCACCTGACCACCCGCACCGCCCGCAAGGAGATCACCGTCTCCGGGCGCGTGTTCGCCCCGGGCGAGAGCGTGATCGTGCTGTTCGGCTCGGCCAACCGCGACCCGGAGGCGTTCGCCGACCCCGACCGCCTCGACCTGACCCGCTACGGCGCGGGCAAGCGGGTCAACCGGCACCTGTCGTTCGGCCTGGGGCTGCACTACTGCATCGGCGCGCCGCTGGCCCGGCTGGAGATGGAGCTGTCGCTGCGCGCGATCGCCTCGCGCGTCAAGGAGTTCACCCTGCGCGCCGACCCGCCGCCGTACCGCCCGAACCTGGTGGTGCGGGGCATGTCGGAACTGTTCGTCCGTGTCGAGGCTCAGGAGTCGTGATGAGTGCCCCCTCCGTCGAGGCCTTCTGGGTCGATGACCACGCCAACCCCTATCCCAGCTACGACCGGCTGCGCGCGGACGCGCTCGTGCCGCACCTGCTCGACGACGTGCCGGTCACCCTGATCACCCGGTACGAGGAATGCGCCGAGGTGCTGACCGGCGCGGACTGGGGCCACGGCTACGCCGAGGGCATCAGCCCGTTCCGGGACACGGTCGCGGCGATCCCCGGCTCGTTCGTGCGCATGGACCCGCCCGAGCACGGGCGGCTGCGCGGCCTGGTCAACAAGGCGTTCACCCCGCGCACGGTCGCGGACATGGTGCCGCTGGCCCAGTCCGTTGTGGACGAACTGGTGACCGAAGGCCTGCGGCGCGGCGAGATCGATGTCCTCACTGGACTCGCGGTGCCGCTCGCGGTCGCCATGATCCCCGGGCGGCTGCTGGGCGCGCCGGTGGCCGACGGCCCGCTGTTCCGCAAGTGGCAGCTCGCCATCGCCCGCGGCAGCGACCCCGACCACCTGCTCGGCCCCGCCGACATCGCCGCCCGGTCCGCCGCAGCGCAGGAGTGCCTGGCCTACTTCCACGGCCTCATCACCGCCAAGCGCGCCGACCCGACCCCGGATCTGCTCAGCGAGCTGATCGCGGTCGAGCAGGCGGGCGACCAGCTCGCCGAGCGGGAGATCCTGGGCCTGTGCGTGCTGCTGCTGGTGGCGGGCATGGAGACATCGATCAACCTGATCGGCAACGGGATGCTCGCCCTGCTGCGCAATCCCGACCAGCTCGCCCTGCTGCGCGAGCGCCCGGAGCTGATGGCGTCGGCCATCGACGAGATGCTCCGCTACGACGCCCCGACCCAGTTCACGATCCGGGTCGCCCTGGCCGACACCACGGTCGGCGGGCACCGGTTCAAGCGCGGCGACGGCGTGGTCGTGCTGACCGCCTCCGCCAGCCGCGACCCGCTGGTCTACCCGAACGCCGACACGTTCGACATCACCCGGTACGACGGCAAGCACCCGGCCCGCAGGCACCTCGGTTTCAGCCTGGGCCTGCACTACTGCGTGGGCGCCCCACTGGCCAGGATCGAGGCGGAAGCGGCGTTCCGCGCCCTGCTCGACCGCGCGCCCGAACTGTCACTGGCCACCGAGACGGTGGAGTACCAGCCCAGCCTCATCCACCGCGGGATCTTGTCCCTGCCGGTGCGGCTGTCCTGAGACACCGCTCGCGCCCCGAAATCCGGCTTCGGGGCGCGAGCGGTCGCCAAGGGCTGGTTGTGGATCATGCCCGGTCCGACGGCGGGTCCTCCGTCGATCGTCCGGCCCGAGCCGGGCGGTCCGCCGGGGGTGCGCGAAGTCGATCTCGGTGGGCACGAACGGCGCTGCCGTGCCGCCGCGCGTGAGTTCGCACCCTGATTCCCCCACCTCGCAAAACAGACCGAGCTTTCTATCATTCCCGGCGAAATTTCACCGAATCCTCCGACTCGTTCTGCGGGACGTCGCCGCCCGTTTTACGGTCGATATCGTTTGTGCTCCCAGGTGATCACGGGCGGTGGCGATGACCGGCGAAGGCCGACCGAACAGCGGAATCTCCCGGCGGGAATTGCTGGCCGGAATGGCGGGCGTGCTGGCGGTGGCGCCGTTCGTCGGCGGAGCGTCCGCCGAGGCAGTCGTCCTGCCGCCGATCCGGGACACCTTCCACGGGCTGTCGGCGTTCCTCGTCCCGGGGCGGGACCGGTTCTCCGCGCACCAGGGGCGGACCTCGGCGACACCGGGCGGAGTCGAGGCGGGCACAGCGGCGCCGCTGGAGCGCACCTACGACCAGGCCATCCCCTTTCCCTTGGTGGGGCGGCCTTTCGACCTGGACCTGCCGGGCGCCGCGGCGATCGCGGCGATCCTCAACCTGACCGCGGTGGCGGTGGACCCACTGGCCGCGGTCGGTCCGTTCGCCGCCGCGTTCGCGAATCTGTCGTTCGAGCGGAAGGCCGAGGTTTTCGCCAGGCTGGAGCGCCCCGGCTTGGCCGACGGCACGCCGGTTCGGTTCCTCATCAACACGATTCCCACGCTGGCCGCCTTCATCGCGTACTCCGAGGCGCCGGTGTTCGACCGGGCGACCGGGCGACTCACCGCGGTTCCGGTCGGCTGGCAACTGTCGGGCTACGACGGTGTCGGCGACGGGTGGGCGGAGTTCCAGGGCTACTACCGCGGCATCGACCGGGTCACGGACTGAGGAGGGCGTTGTGCGAGACGTCGTGGTGGTCGGCGCGGGCGGCGGCGGGCCGGTGGTGGCCAAGGAACTGGCCGCCCGGGGGCTCGACGTGCTGGTGCTGGAGGCCGGGGCCCGCCATCTGCGGCCCGAGCAGGAATGGACGCGACTGGAGGACGACACGAACAACCCCATCACCGGCCTGCTGCGTCCCGGCCCGTCCCGCCGGGACGAGGCGTTCTGGCCGCGGGATTTCCCGCAGAACTCGTTCGCGTTGCAGATAGCCGGGGTCGGCGGCACGACGCTGCACTATTTCGGCAACTGCCCGCGCCCCGCGCCCGGCGTGTTCAGCGGTTATTCCGGAGCCGACCGGGACAATTACGACACCGCCCACCTGTTCCCG
Organism: Actinokineospora iranica; assembly: GCF_900101685.1. Lineage (GTDB taxonomy): Bacteria > Actinomycetota > Actinomycetes > Mycobacteriales > Pseudonocardiaceae > Actinokineospora > Actinokineospora iranica. Next base: position 161,272 of record NZ_FMZZ01000007.1, on the reverse strand, counting down.
TTCACCTATGCCGAGTTCCGCCCGTATCTGGAATGGTGCGAAGAGACGTTGCCGGTGCGGACCGCGCCGATGGGCACCAAGGAGGCGGTGTTCTTCCGCGGCGCGGAACGCCTCGGATTGCCGCATCAGACCACAAAGGACGTGCGGGGACCGGCTTACCGGGCCCAGGAGAACGCGATCCTGCAACCGCGGGGCACCGCGGGCCGCACGTCCGACCCGCTGCGGCTGCGCTACCCCGAGGCGCGCGGCTGCACGTTCTGCGGCCACTGCTACCAGGGCTGCCTGGAACCGCGGCACGCGCCGCGCAACCTCAAGGCCCGCCGCTCCACGGACAACTCCTACGTCCCGATGATGCTCACCGCCGACGCGTGGTCCCCCGGTGGACGCGCGGCCGAGCTGATCAGCGACGCGTACGTCGTGCGTGTCCTCACCGACCGACAGGGCTCCAGGACCACCGCGCGCGGCGTCGTCTACCGCACCCCCGACGGGACCCTGCACACCGTGGAGGCCGCGGTGGTGGTCCTCGCGGGCGGCTGTGTCGAGAACCCGAGGCTGTGGCTCACCAGCGGCCTGCCCAACCCCAACGACTGGGTCGGCCGCGGCCTCACCGAGCACCACCTCGACTGGGTCGTCGGCGTCTTCGACGAGTACACCGGCGCGACCAAGGGCGCGGGCTCCAACGCGCGGTGCGACTTCCCCGGCCGCGGCGGGGTGGAGAACGTCTGCCTGCCGCCCGCGCTGCAGAGCTTCGCCATGACCTACAGCGACTCCGGCATCGCGGGCTTCTACGACAACGGCAGCGGCATCGGCCCCCAGGGCGCGGACACCGTGGGCAGGCTGGTCGGCGAGGACCTCAAGACCGCCCTCGCCGACGTCGACCGCCTGCTCACCGCCCTGGTCGTCACCGACGACGACGTCGAGCCCGCGAACCGCGTCACTCTCTCCCCGTTCCTGCCCCCGGACCCGCACGGCCCGGTCCCGCGGGTCGAGATCCGGCACCGCGACCGCGGCGCGCGCACCCGCCGCAACCGCGAGCACCTGGCCGCCCGCGCGGTGGAGCTGCTGCGCGCCGCGGGCACCCGCCGGGTGCACCGCATGGACTGGCCCCCGCTGCTGCTGCACATGCAGTCCAGCATGCGCATGGGCGCCGACGCCGCGGACTCCGTCCTCGACCCGGACGGCCAGGCCCGCTGGGTCCACCGGCTCTACATCGCCGACAACTCCGCCCTGCCCAACTCCGTGGGCGGCGCCAACCCCACCCTCAGCACCCAGGCCCTGGCGACCCGCACCGCGGAGAAGATCTTCCAGCGCCATTTCGGCGGCTCCCCCTGGGTGCGCGCCGAGTCCCCGGTGTGCTCGACGGACGACCGGGTGACCCAGGCCGTGATCGACCGCGGCCTCTGATCCCTGGCCGCCCGATCAGCCCGCGGTGGTCTTGGCGCGCAGCCTGCGCAGGCAGAAGGCGAACCACACCATGCCGACACCGCGCACCAACAGCGCCAGTCCCAGCCAGATCGCCAGGGTCAGGATCGTCAGACCGGGCAGCGCCAGCGCGACCAGGCCGACCACGAAGGTCAGCACGCCCAGCGCCACCCACAGCCCCCACATCGGCAGCCGCCCGCGCCACGACACCGACGCGCCGATCTGCACGACGCCGCCCGCGACGAACCCGATGCCGACCCACACCGCCACGGCCAGCAGGGTGATGTCCGGCCACACCAGGGCGACGACGCCGAGCACCAGCCACAGCGCGCCGAGGACATAGGAGGGCCACATGGCGTGGTAGCGGTCGGCGGTGACGATCTCGGCCACCCCGTCCACGATCAGCGCGATCGCCACCAGCACGGCCAGCGTCCCCACCGCGGCGGCGAGGTCCGCCAGGAGCAGCACGCCCAGCACCGCCACCGCGAACCCCAGCAGGGCGACCACCCACCAGCGCCCGGTGATCTTGTGCAGGGCGCGGACGGACTCCTGGTCGAACGACACCGAGAACGCGCGGGGCGGGACCACCGTCATGTCGGCTCCTCCTTTGTCCACGTCGAGGATGGGGGCCATCCCCCGCCCCCGCCAGCCGAGTCCGCCACGCGAGTGATCAGCCCGTGCGCGAGCCGAACACCGCCGACCCCGAATCGGAACCAGCACGCGACCGGAGCGGCCACCGAAAACCTCGACTCGGCACTGCCTAGCGGAGGTCGATCTCGCTCTTCTTCCCCACCTCGCCGTGGGGCTCGCCATCGACGCGGATCTCGGAACCTTCCGTGGTGGGGAGGACGAAGGTGCCGTCGGGGCGGACCTGGGTGGCGCCGTGGTCCGTGGCGATCACGGTGCCCGCCGGGGCGGGGCTGTGGCCGCCGACGAACAGGCGGGGGGCGGGGTCGGCGCCGTCGGGGGTGGCGGTGATGGAGTAGCGCAGGACCGGTGGGCCCGCGGGGACCAGCAGGGCGATGTCGACGGTCGCGGTGGCCGTGACGTCCAGGCCGGGTTTGAGCTGGCCGCCGAGGCGGACCAGAAGTCCGAGTTCTCCCCGGCGCCGCCTGCCGCAAGGGTGATCTTGGGGATCGGCTTCACCGCGCGGTAGGCCTCGTGCAGGTAGCGGTCGTCGAGTTCGGGGACGCGCGGGAGGGCGGCCATGGTGGCGCCGAGCAGGGCGTGCTCGTCGCCGATGTCGGAGGTCCACCCGGTGATCAGGTAGCGGCAGTCCACCTGGGGCAGGGGCGGGCGCTGCCGGACCCGGCCGTCGGCGTCGCGGACCGTTTCCACGCCGAGGTCGCGGGCGGAGAGGTTGCGGCGGACGTCCCACAGGTACAGGTTGACCGTGGGGCGGGAGACGCGGGCCGACCATTCCTTGTCCGGGGCCGCGAAGACGATGTCGATCTCACTGCGCGGCAGTGGGACCTCCGCGCGCAGGAACTCCTCCAGCGACTCATCGAGCAGGTGCAGCATCGTCGTCCCCGTTCACCGGGTGGAAGTAGCGGCCGAACTCCGACTCGGTGCGCAGCCTGCCGAGCTTCTGGAACTCGCGTTTCACGGCCAGCACCACCCGTTCCATGGTGATCGGCCCGCCCGCGTCCGCGGCGAGGAAGGCCGCGCCGAGGAACGCGTTGTGGATGACGCCGGTGATCCGGAACTGCTTGGCGAGGAAGTCGAAGTCCAGGTCGGCCACGGGTGCCCCGGGCGGGAACAAGCGCTGCCAGATCGGCTTGCGCTGCGCCTCCCCCGGCGGCTCGAACGCGACCGTGACCGCGATCCGGCGCTGGAACGCGTCATCGATGTTGCGTTGCGGGTTGGTGGCCATGACGACCAGCCCGGGGTAGGACTCCAGGCGCCGCAACAGGTACGCGACCTCGATGTCGGCGTACCGGTCGTGCGCGTCGGCGACCTCGGAGCGCTTGCCGAACAGCGCGTCGGCCTCGTCGAAGAACAGCACCAGGTCACCCGCCTCGCCACCCCGTCGGACCTCGCCGGAGAACGAGAGCTGACGCCGTAGCGGCTGTCCGAGTCGCGGGACGGGGTGGGTTCACCCGTTGGCGCAAATCGGTTGCTGGTGGGTGCGGGTTGCTGCTGTGCTGGTGGGCGGTCAGCCGATATCCAGTGAGCAGGAGAAGCAGATGCGCCGAGCTTTCGTGTCCATCCAGGAAGGAACACACACCCATCCACAGGACATGAGGCTTGATGCGTACGGTGAACTTGGGGATTGTGGCGCATGTCGACGCCGGTAAGACCAGTTTGACCGAGCGGCTGTTGTATGCCGCCGGGGTCATCGATGCGGTGGGAAGTGTCGATGAGGGCAGCACACGGACCGACACGCTGGAGTTGGAGCGGCGGCGGGGGATCACGATCAAGTCGGCGGTGGTGTCGTTCGTCGTGGACGGGGTCACGGTCAATTTGATCGACACGCCGGGGCATCCGGATTTCATCGCCGAGGTGGAGCGGGTGCTCACGGTGCTCGACGGGGCCGTGCTGGTCGTGTCCGCTGTGGAGGGTGTGCAGGCGCGGACACGGGTGCTCATGCGGACTCTGCGGCGGCTGCGCATTCCGACGCTCGTCTTCGTGAACAAGATCGACCGCCGGGGAGCGCGGTGCGACGCCGCCGAGAAGCTGGGGGCCACGGTCCCGATGGGCTCGGTGAGCGGGCTGGGCACGCGCGGCGCGCGGTATCTGCCGTTCGGGGCGGGTGAACTGCCAGCGGATGCGCTCGCCGAGAACTCCGACGCGTTCCTGGCCGCCTACCTCGACGGCGAGGTCGGCGGGGTGCGCGACGAACTCAGGGCGCAGACGGGGCGGGCGGTGGCGCACCCGGTGTTCTTCGGCTCGGCGATCACCGGCGCTGGGGTGGCCGAGTTGATCTCAGGGGTCACCGGGTTGCTGCCCGCCAAGGAAAGCGACGCCGACGGGCCGGTCACGGGCACGGTGTTCAAGGTCGAGCGGGGCCCGGCCGGGGAGAAAATCGCCTACGCACGCCTGTTCTCGGGCACGGTGCGGACGCGGGAGCGGCTGCGGGTTGGGGACAAAATCGCGAAGGTGACCGGGATCAGCGTGTTCGAGCGGGGTTCGGCCGTGCGGCGGGACAGTGTCGAGGCGGGACGAATCGGGAAGCTCTGGGGCCTGGACGACGTCCGCGTCGGCGACCCGATCGGGGTTCCGGAAACGGCTCAGGACAACGCCTTCTTCGCTCCACCGACCCTGGAGACCGTCGTCGTTCCGTGTCACGAGCCCGACCGGGGCGCGCTGCACGTCGCGCTCACCCGACTGGCCGAGCAGGACCCGCTGATCAACCTGCGGTACGACGGGGCTCGGCGGGAGTTCTCCGTGTCCCTCTACGGCGAGGTGCAGAAGGAAGTCATCCAGGCGACGCTCGCCGACGAGTTCGGCGTCGAGGCAGCCTTCCACGAGACGACGACCGTCCACATTGAACGGCTCGTGGGCTCCGGCGCTGCTGTGGAGTTCATCGGCAAGGAGCCCAACCCGTTCCTCGCGACCGTCGGGCTGCGCGTCGACCCGGCTCCGGCGGGCGCGGGCGTCGAGTTCCGGCTGGGCGTCGAACTCGGGTCGATGCCGTTCGCGTTCTTCACCGCGGTGGCGGAAACCGTGCGGGAGACGCTGGGTCAAGGACCGCACGGGTGGGAGATTCCCGATTGCGTGGTCACCATGACGCATTCCGGTTACGCCGCACGGCAAAGCCACTCGGGCGCGACCTTCGACAAGAGCATGTCCAGCACCGCGGGGGACTTCCGCGACCTCACACCGCTGGTCCTGATGACCGCGCTGCGGCAGGCCGGAACCGTCGTGCATGAGCCACTGCACCGCTTCCACCTCGACATCCCCGCCGACACGCTCGGCGCGGTCCTGCCCGTGGTCGCCCGGTTGCGCGGTGTCCCCCGCGACCAGACTCCGCGCGGGTCGTCGTACCTGGTCGCGGGAGTCCTCCCAGCGGCCAAAGTGCACGAGCTGGAGTCGCTGCTGCCCGGCTTGACCCGGGGCGAGGCCGTTCTGGAGTGCGCGTTCGACCACTACCAGCCAATCCAGGGGCCGATCCCCACCCGGGCGCGGTCGGACAACAATCCGCTCGACCGCAAGGAATACCTGATGCGCACACTCCGCCGCGTCTAGCGCTGGAGCGGTAGGTAGCACCGCTTGCCGGGGTGCTCCACATCGCTGACGTGGAAGGCGAGAACCTTGGGCACGGCGGGCCGACGCCGAGTCGGGCCGCGTGGGTAGCCGGGGAGGCCCGACCGGGTGGCCCACAGCAGGGGTGGACCACCCGGTCGGGGCCGTCGGGGGAACGGGCGGGGAGCGCGGGGGCGCGGCGGGCGGGGCCAAGCCGAGGCCGTCGGCCAGGTCGTGGGGTGGACCAGGGGCTCCGCGACGCCGGTGGCGGCGAAACCGGTGGTCACGTGTTCGGCGGTTCTAGCAGGTCCAGTCCGAGGAGCCCGCCTTGCCGTCCCAGGCCTTCGGGGGGCCTGTCGGAGGGCGGGGGTCGGTCATGGGCGCGCGGTGTGCGGGCGGGCTGCTCGTCCAGGCGGGCGCGGGCGGGGGATTCCCGCGCCGCGAGCACGAGGGGGTCCGGGGAGCGCGGGGTCACCAGGGGCTGGTGAAGACAGGTCGTCGGTGGCGACCCTGGCTCGCGGACTGGTCAGGCCGCCTGGGCCAGTTCGCCCAGCATGGACATTCCGGCCGCGGTGATGCGGACCCGGCGGGCGAAGGGGTCGGTGCGGGCCTCGACGGCGATGAGGCCGCCGGAGGTCAGCGAGTAGAGGGCCTGGGTCTCCCAAGGGGACACCACGCCCGCCTCGGAGCCGTCCTGACCGCGCCAGCGGTAACCGGCGGGGCCGCCCCACAGTCCGGTGTGGTACAGCAGCTGTCCGGCGGCGACGTGGCGGAGAGCTTGTCTTTCCTGTTCGGTCATTTCACACCTCACATCTCGGGTTGTGTCAAGAGTGCGCTCGTGTGGCGTGCCGAACATCGGGAGAACTACCTATCCGGGTACCGAAACCGGCTACGGACGGCTACGTAGTTCCGTCCGACACGGACTCTTCCGTGTGGTCCGTACGTCCACTGGAGACCAGGTGGTGACGGAACCACGCGGTGATTTCGGCGTCGACGGCCGTGGCCTGGGGCAGCTGCGGGGCGGGCTCGACGCCGGGCGGCTCGGCGAGCGGATGGGCCAGGTCAGGCACGGTTATCAGCCGCACGTCGTCGGGCCGCCGGTACCGCCCGCGCAGCGCGGCGGCCAGCTCGGCGGTGTCCGCGCGGAATGTCGGGTAGTCCTGCTCGCCGCTGACCAGCAGCAGCGGCGGCTGGGCCGGACCACCGGCGATGTCACCCGATCGGGCGACGAAGTCCAGGTCGGCGGCGGCTTGGGCGGCCTCGTCGGTCCACCGGTAAGGCTGCTCGGTGAGGCCTTCGATCAGCGCGACCAGGGACCGGGCCCGCACGGCCGCGTTCACCACCGCCGCCGCGGCGACCGGAATCCGGCGCTCGGCCAGGACCCGCAACGCCACCGCCCCGCCGAGGGACCCGCCGACCACGCCGATCGGCCCGTCGTCCACCGGCAGCCGCTCCCGCAGGTCCGCCAGCGCGGCGGGCAGCTCATCGACCGCCTGCCGGACGAAGGGAGCGGCGTAGGACAGCACCGCGTCCTCGATGGCGCGGGCGACCACCGCGTCCATCGACCCGTCGGCCATCCGCGCCCCGCACAGCGGCATCCCCAGGTGCACCCGCCAGGCGGGCACACCGGCCAGCGGCAGCGCCGCGGCGAACGCGGCGTCGGTGCGCGGGGCGTCGATCATGTGCCAGGTCAGCACCAGCGGCGCGGGTCCCCCGGCCGGGACGGCAGGCGGCAGCGCCGTGAACGGCACGCCCGCCGCCACTCCGCTGACGATTTCGGTCTGCCGCTCCCCCATGGCATTGCTCCTTCCCCAAGTGGCCGTCTCGTCGCCACGGGGCCACTGTAGACAGCAGCGGGCGAAATCAAGATCGTTTTTCGGCGGCGGTTACCACTTGGCAAGGAAGCGGGCGGCGACATGACACGTGGGCGCATCGGGTGGGTGGTCGCGACTCTCGTCGCCGCGAGCGCGTGCACGGCCGGTGTCCCCGGCGCGCCGATTGCCGCCCCGATTTCCGCGCCGACCACGAGCGTGCCCCGCGCCGACGTCGCGGCCTGCGCCGACGGGGACTGCGAGGTCACCGTGACCGCCGCGGCCGTGATCGCGTTCGAGCCGCGCCTGCGGGTCGGCGAGCTGACCGTGCGCTCGATCGAGCGGAACGTGGTCACCCTGCAGATCCCGATGATCGGCGGCGCGGGCTTCGGCTGCGCCGGTCCGGACTGCTCGTCGACGATCACCGGCGCGGACGAGGACGGTCAGACCACCGGCCGGGCCAGCACCCGGCCCGGCGGCCGGGTCACCGCGAACGGGGTGGCGGTCGAGGTGCTGTCGGTGGCCGACGGAGCGGCCGTCCTGCGGATCAGCCCCACGGCCTGACCGCTCACCCTGGCGGAACAGGCGCCTCGGTCAGGTCCGCCAGCACCGCGCGGAACCGGGCCAGCACGGGCGAGACGTCCGCGCGTCGGTGGATCAGCGCGAGTTCGTGGGTGGGCGGGTCGGCGAGGTCGAGGTAGCCGACGCCGCTGCGGGGGACGGCGCGCGCCGACGCGGGCAGCAGCGCGACCCCGACGCCGCCCACGACCAGCGCGGCGATCGTCTGGAGCGCCACGGCTTCCTGCGCGACCTTCGGCGTGAACCCGGCCGCCTGGCACGCGGCCAGGATCCGCCCGTGCAGGCCGGGGCCCAGGTCGCGGGGGAAGAGCACGAACGGCTCGTCGGACAGCTCGGCCAGCCCGATCGCGGCCCGGGCCGCGAGCGGGTGCCCCGCCGGGACCGCCGCCACGTACGGCTCGCGGAAGACGACCTCGGCGGTGAGCAGGCCGTCGTCGTCGTGGATGGGCGGGCAGCCCAATCCGGCGTCGGTGGTGTCGGCGCGCAGCGACCGCACCTGCGCCGCCGTCGGCGCCTCGGTGAGGTCGAGCCGCACGTCGGGGTGCCTGGCCCGGAACGCGGCGAGCAGGCGGGGCAGCAGGTCGAAGGTCGCCGACCCGACGAACCCGAGCCGCAGCCGACCGGCGAGCCCGGCGACGGCGCGGCGGCCGGTGTCCACCGCCCGGTCCGCGCGGGCCAGCACCGCCCGCGCCTCGTCGAGGAACACCGCGCCCGCGGCGGTGAGCCGGACGCCCCGGCTGGTGCGGACGAACAGCGGGCCGCCCAGCTCCCGCTCCAGCCTGCGCACGGCCGCGCTCAGCGGCGGCTGCGCCATGTGCAGGCGGACAGCCGCCCGCCCGAACCCGCCTTCCTCGGCCACCGCGACGAACTGCGCCAGCAACCGGAGATCGATCGCGGCCATACGCCGAGAGTATCGCCGGGGCCGTGGATCGGTATTGGACACCGCACTGGATCTTCCCGACGGTGGAGGTATGCGCGTTCCCGTCACCCTCGCCCTGCTCGTCACCACGCTGATGGCCGCCCTCGCCCCGCCCGCCGACACCGAGCCGCGGCGGCGCGCCCTGGTCGCACGGACCGTCGACGGTTTCCGCATCGCCGTGCGGGAAGTCCTGGCCGGGCGGCGGACCGGGCGGGACCCGGTGCTGCTGCTGCACGGCGCCCGGGTGCCGAGCGCGGCCTCGTTCGACCTGCCGGTGCCCAACGGCTCGCTGGCCGAGGACCTGGCCCGCGCCGGGCACCCGGTGTACCTGGTCGACGCGCGCGGGTACGGGTCCTCCCAGCGCCCGGAGGCGATGCAGCGGCCGCCGGAGCGGTCGGCGCCGCTGGTGCGCGGCGCCGAGGTGGTCCGCGACCTCGACGCGGCGGTCGACCTGGCCCGGCGGCGGACCGGGGCCGAGCGGGTGGCGCTGTTCGGCTGGGCGACCGGCGGGCAGTGGGCGGGCCTGTACGCCGCGCTGCACCCGGACAAGGTCGGCGGCCTCATCCTGTTCAACAGCCTCTACGGCGGCAGCGCCGAGCACCCCGGCATCGGGCACGGCTCACCGTTCGAGGACCCCGACCACCCCGGCCGGTTCCACTTCGCGGCCTTCGGCGGCTACCGGCACAGCACCGCGGCCGCGCTGCTGCCGTCCTGGGACTCGTCCATCCCGGACGCGGACAAGTCCCGCTGGCGCGACCCCGAGATCGCCGCCGCCTACCAGCGGGAAGCGCTCGCCAGCGACCCGCGGTCGGCCGAGCAGGACCCGCCCGCGTTCCGGGCGCCGTCGGGCGCGCTGGAGGACAGCTTCTACCTGGCCACCGGCCGTCGGCTGTGGGACGGCTCCGCGGTCGGCGCGCGGGTGCTGATCGTGCGCTCCGAGCGCGATTTCTGGAGCCGTCCGGCGGATGTGACGGACCTGCGGCGCGATCTGGTGCACGCGGCCGAGGTCCGCGCGGTGACCCTGGCCGGGGCCACCCACTACGCCCACCTGGACCGCCCGGAGCGCGGCCGGGACCGGTTGCTCGCCGAACTGCTCGCTTTCCTAGACGGGTGACTCGCCTGGTGGTCGCGGGCGGGCGTCGCGCAGGCGGATGCCGCTGAACCCGAGGGTGCTGCCGACCACCGCGTCCCAGAACCCCACAGGTCGTCGAGCAGCCGCAGTTGGATGCCCGCTTCGCGGTGCGGGCGCAGCAGGTCGCCGAACGGCGTGAAGTGCTCGGCGGGGAACCGGTAGGCGAACAGCCGGGCGCGCGGGAACCGGTCCATCCAGCCGTGCTCGACCACGTGCGCCCGCTCGCCGCCGCCGGGCCCGAGAACGCGGTCCCGGTCGGCTGCGGTGGTCGTGGGGAGGGTCCACACCAGCGCGCGCGGGCAGTCTCGGGGGAACCAGTAGTCCGGGGCGCGGGCGTGGTCCACCGCCCAGACGAACGCTTCCGGCTGCCGGACCGTCGCGGCGCCGTGCGGGACGAACCGGGTGATCGTGGGGTCCTCGGAAAAGTGCAAGACCTCCCCTGGCTCGGGGCGCATGTCCCGCGGCTCAGCGGGGGCCGATCGCGTCGACCACGACCCGGGTGATGTCGCGGACGACGCGCTCCTCGCCGGGGGTGTCCGGGTCGGTGCGGGTGGTGTAGACCGAGATGATCAAGGGGCGCGCGTCCGGCGGCCACACGATGGCGACGTCGTGGACGCCCCCGTAGGCGGGAGTGCCGGTCTTGTCGCCGACCTTCCAGTCGCTCGGCACGCCCGCGCGGATGCGGCCGCCGCCGGTCGTGTTCGCCAAGAGCCACCCCGTCAGCCGCTCGCGGTCCGGGCGGACGAGGCCGTGGCCGAGAGTGAGCGCGTAGAGGTTCCTGGTCATCGACCCGGGCGTCGTGGTGTCGCGCCGATCGCCGGGAATGGCGGAGTTCAACTCGGTTTCCCACCGGTCGAGGCGGGTGCGGTGGTCGCCGAGGGTGCGGGTGAACGCGGTGATCGCGCCCGGCCCGCCGAGTTCGCGCAGCAGCAGGTTGCCCGCGGTGTTGTCGCTGTGGGTGATGGTCGCTTCGCAGAGTCGGGCGACCGTCATGCCGGTGGCCACGTGCTTCTCGGTGATCGGCGAGTGGGGCACCAGGTCGGCGCGGGTGTAGTGGACGACCCGGTCGAGCAGGCCGGGCTCGTCCCGGCGGGCCTTGCGCAGGATCGCGGCGGCGGCGAGCACCTTGAACGTCGAGGCGATCGCGAACCTCTCCCCCGCGCGGTAGGCGATGGCGCGGCCGTCGCCGGTGTTGAACGCCGACACCCCGATCCGGCCGGGGTAGTCCGCTTCGAGTTCACGCAGCCGGTGCCGCTTGTCCGAGCGGGCGACCGGTCCCGCATCGGCGCTCCCGGCGTGGGCCAGCCCGAACAGCGTCGGCACGGCCAGCATGGACGCGAGAACGGCACGTCGTGAAAGATCGATCCCCATTGGCCCGAGCATACGGACTAGTGCCCGCGCCCACCTGGCGGTGTGGTCAGCGCCCCAGAAGGTCAGGTGGGGAAATTGTCAGCGGGCGGGTTCCGCTCGGGCGTAAGGGAAGGGGAGGTCGGACTCGGCGACCACGGTGAAGCGGGCGGCCGGATGGTCTTTCACCGCTTGGAAAGCGGCGTCGGTCAGCAGGGTTTCCCCGGATTCGGCGGTGTCCTCGCCGAGTTTGGACGCCTTGTTCATCTCGTCGCCCATGGCGAGGTTGGGGCCGATGGCGAACACGTCGCCGTAGCCGATGCCGATGCCGCACTGGGGAACGAGGTCGTCGGTGTTCGCCTCCGCCAGTCGGGTGTGCAGGGCGAAGGCGGCGTCGATGGCCTGGGTCGGGGAGTCGAACAGGACGGTCAGGTTGTCGGCGAAGGCGTGGGTGAGTTCGGCGCCGAAGTCGGCCAAGACGGGGGCGCACACCTGCTGGAAGCGCAGGATTCGGCGCAGAGCGGCCACTTCGCCCAGGCGCAGGCTGGTCGAGGTCAGGCCGATGGAGTCGATTTCCAGGACGGCCTTGCGGTGGATGTGGCGGGCGCGGAAGTCCGCCTCGGACAGCGCACCCCGTTCGACATCAAGCAGATCGCGGTAAACCGTCTCGGGCCACATGCCCAGCGCGGCCAGTTTTGTCAAATCTGTCAACAACTCCGGTGTCCTCGCCATCCCCGTCCCCGATCGGCCGTGTAGATCATCCGGCATCGCCAGGCCACCGGCGCCGTGATCCCGGTTACACAGCCGAAACAGTCACTTCGCCCAGACGACGGCCTTGACCACCGACCGGCCCCGGCGTCGGTCTCCACGAACTCGATCAGCGCGACGCGGCCTTCGGTGGTGCGCACGCAGACCACTGTCCCCCGGGTGAAGGTGAACACCGGCAGTCCCGCGAGAGCGCCGGTCACCTGCCGCGCGCAGTCCAGCCCGGTCGGGCGGCCTAAGCCGACCCACAGCGCCAGCGTGGATTCCGCGGCCGCGTCGATCTGGGTCGGCACGGTGATCACGACATCGTCGCACCGCGCGCTCGTCGCGGGCGGCTCGCGGTCGAGGTCGATCCCGGGCACCACCGGGACGCCCCGGGCGAGCGAGTCGGCGATCTCCCGGCGCACCCAGTCCCCGGGGTTGTCGAGCCTGCGCCCGCCGGTCTCGTCGCGCGCGGTCTCCCAGTCGCGGCCGGTGACGGCCAGCACCATGTCGGCGCGCGCCAGCGCGGACAGGATCTCCGGCGGGTACCTGCGCCCGATGGGCAGCGACCGCGAGTCCACGAACACCTGCTCGTCGCCCAACCGGCGGGCGAGATGGGCGTAGAGGGTCTGGGTGAGGTGGGCCTGATCCCGCTCCCGGTAGTTGATGAACACCAGCGCCATGGACACCCGCCTCTCCCGCCCTGTGGATCACCCGAGGCGGGGTCGGCGCTACCGGTCGCCGGGCGGCAGCACCAGCAGCCGGAACAGCCGCTCCAGGTCTGCCTCGGGGTCGGCGGTCAGGCCGGTGTGCGTCGGCGAGGTCTGCACCAGCGTGCTGCGCGGCGCGGTCAGCCAGCGGAAGTGCTGACCAGGCGGGATCCCGGTGACCGGGTCGCCGACGACGCCGTCGCACGACCGGCACAGGTGGCTCAGCGCGTCGGCCAGGACGTCCAGGTCCAGGGCCGGGTCCAGGGCGAGCAGCCGATCGGGCGCCACGTGCGTGCGGCAGCGCAGGTAGTCCAGCGGCGCGCAGTAGAGCAGCAGGCCGACGTTGATCGCCTCGCCCCGGTCCTGGCGCGGCACCGCGCGCAGCAGGGCGTACTCAAACACGTGCGGCACGAGTCGCCTCCAGTGCGTCGACCCAGCGCGACGAGGTCGCCAGGCGGGCGTCGAAGAACGCGGTGTACGCGGCCCGGGCGTCGTCCGGGGTGGCGAACGCGCCGTCTTGGGCGAGCCACTCGTCGGGGACCAGCGCGAGCGTCCGGCGCAAGAGGTCGCCGGTGAGCAGCGGCCGCAGTTCGCGGTCCGCCTCGGTGACCGGACCGGCGACGGGCAGCATCACGTGGTCGCCAGCGTCGTAGCGGTAATCCGGCGCGGGCCGCCAGCCGGGGCCGAAGCGGTGGTGGAAGTACAGCGCGGCGCCGTGGTCGATCAGCCACACGTCCCGGTGCCACAGCAGCAGGTTCGGGTTGCGCCAGCTGCGGTCCACGTTGAGCACCAGCGCGTCCAGCCACAGCACCCGGGCGGCCAGGTCGGGGCCGGGGTCGCGCACCAGCGGGTTGAAGTCGAACGAGCCGGGCAGGTAGTCGAACCCGAGGTTGCGGCCGCCGCTGGCGCGCAGCAGCTCCTGCACCTCTTCGTCGGGCTCGGCGCGGCCCAGCTCGGGGTCGAGGTCGGCGAGCACGATCTCGGGCACCCGGAAGCCCAGCGCCCTGGCCAGCTCGCCGACGATCACCTCGGCGACGAGCGCCTTGACGCCCTGGCCCGCGCCGCGGAACTTGAGCACGTACATGCCCAGGTCGTCGGCCTCGACCAGGCCGGGCAGCGAGCCGCCCTCCCGCAGCGGGGTGACGTAGCGGGTCGCGGCGACGGCGCGCAGCCCGTTGGCGGTGGACACCCCCGCATCATGCCGTGGGCGGCGGACTGAGCCCCGCGCGGGCGCGGCGCAGCAGGTCGCGCTCGGCGGCGTTGCCCGCGCGGGCTATCGCGGCGTCGTAGGCCAGCGCGGCGTCGTCGGTCCGGCCGAGGCGGCGCAGCAGGTCGGCGCGGACGGCGTGGAAAAGGTGATAGCCGGTCAGGTCGAGGCTGTCGACGACGGCGAGCGCCGCGTCCGGCCCGTCGGCCTCGGCCAGCGCGACCGCGCGGTTGAGGGCGACGACCGGGCTCGGGGCGAGGGCCATGAGGTGGTCGTAGAGCCGCAGGATCTGCCCCCAGTCGGTCGGCGGCGGGTCGCTGTGGACGGCGTTGATCGCGGCCTGGACCTGGTACGGGCCCGGCCGCCCGCGCCGCAGGCACCGCCGGACGATGCCCTGGCCCTCGGCGATCAGGGCGCGGTCCCACCGGCCGCGGTCCTGGTCGGCGAGGCGCACGAGCTCGCCGGACGGGGTGGTGCGGGCGGGTCTGCGCGCCTCGATGAGCAGCATCAGCGCCAGCAGGCCCAGCGCTTCCGGCTCGTCGGGCATCAGGTCGGCCAGGAGCCTGCCCAGGCGGATGGCCTCCGCGCAGAGGTCGTCGCGGACGAGCCGGTCGCCCGCGCTGGCCGTGTGGCCCTCGGTGAAGATCAGGTAGACCACCGCGAGGACGGCCCGGAGCCGGTCGGGGAGGTCCGCCTCGCGCGGCACCCGGTAGGGGATCTTGGCGGCGCGGATCTTGGCTTTCGCGCGGACGATCCGCTGGGCCATGGTCGGTTCAGGGACCAGGAACGCGCGGGCGATCTCGGCGGTGGTGAGCCCGCCGAGCAGCCGCAGCGTCAGCGCGACCTGAGCGCCGGTGGCGAGGGCGGGATGGCAGCAGGTGAAGATCAGCCGCAGGCGGTCGTCGCGCACCGGCCCCTCCTCGATCGGCTCGTCGCGGGCGTGCAGGAGGGCGGCCTGGGCGTGCCGGCCGTCGCGGGCGGCCTCGCGGCGCAGGCGGTCGACGGCCCGGTTGCGGGCGGTGGTGATGATCCAGCCCGCCGGGCTCGGCGGCGGCCCGGTCTCCGGCCAGCGCAGCACGGCCTCGGCGAAGGCGTCCTGGACCGCGTCCTCGGCGATGTCGATGTCGCCGAACACGCGGACCAGGACGGCGACCGCCCGGCCGTGCTCCTGGGCGAACACCCGCGCGATCTCGGGCGGCCCGGTCATCTCACCCGCCCTGCATCGGCCGCACCTCGATCGGGAGCGTGCTCGCCCCGGCGAGCCGGGCGGCCCAGTCCAGCGCGGCGTCCAGATCGGCCGACTCGATGATCACGAACCCGCCGATGTGCTCCTTGCCCTCGGTGAACGGGCCGTCGGTCATGAGCAGGTCGCCGTCTTTCACCCGCACGACGGTGGCGGTGTCCGGGTCGTGCAGTCCGGAGTCGAACACCCACTCGCCCTTGGCCTTGAGGTCGTCCATCACGACCCGGCAGTCGGCCATGATGGGCTCGATGACCTCGGGCGGCGGGGGTGGCCCGTCGGGCTGATAGAAGCTGAGCAGGTAGCGCGTCATGGCGTTTGTCCTCCTGGGTCAGACGGTACTTCCGCCATCTACACGAACGGCCCGCGCCCGGATCGACACCGGGCGGGAAAAACCCTTCGTTCGGTTGTGTGACCGCGCCCACGTCCTGAACACAGTTCAATTAGGCTTCGGCCATGGCCGGTCGAGTCCCCATCCACGACACCCGCCCGCGCTCGCGCTACGCGGCGGGGCTTCCCGCCATCACCGCTGAGCGCATCGTCGACGAGGCGTTGCGGCTGACCGAGGAACACGGCCTGGAGAACTGGACGCTGCGGCAACTCGCCGCGGCCGTCGAGGCGTACCCGGCGGTGGTCTACCACCACGTCGGCGACCGGGAAGCGGTCGCAGCCGCCGTGCTCGACCGGGTGGCGGGCATGATCCCGCTCCCGCCAGCCGCCCTGCCCTGGCGCGACTGGTTCCGCGTGCTGCTCGGCGAGTTGCGCGTCGTGCTGCGCCGGTACCCCGGCACGGCCAGACGCCTTGCCGCGCGCGGTCCCGGCGTCGAGCGGGCCGCGCCGATCGCCGACCGCGGCGTTGCCCTGCTGCGGGAAGCGGGCTTCGGCACGGAAAGCGTGCTCGCCCACACCACGCTGTTGGGCACGGCCTGCCAGTTCATCGCCACCGAGGACGACCGCGGGGCCGAGGTGCACCGCGCCGACCCGGCCGCCACGGGTGAGTTCGCGCACGACATCGCCGAGCACCCCGAGTCGGTTCCCGGGTTCTTCGCGGGCTTCTACGACTACGTCGTCGAGCGGACGCTGGACGGCATGGCCGCGCGGCTCGCCCGAATCCGCGAAACCTGACCCAGAACGCCGTTCAGTCCCGGCGCGTTTGGCAGGCCGCGCGCGAGGTATCCGTCCGGCATGGCGGACGCGGTGGGGCAGGTGCGGTTGACCGACGACGGCCCGATGCTGGTGGACGGGCCGGTCGTGGTGCGCGGGGCGGACGGGTCGGCCGTGCGGTCCGACCGCTTCGTGACGGCGGTGTGCACGTGTCGGCGGAGCAAGATCTATCCGCTGTGCGACGCCAGCCACCGGACGCGAAAGCGCGTGACGGCGGTTCGGTCCGAAGGCGACGGCGTCGAAACGGCTGAAACGTAGCGGAAACACGCGGTTTGGGCTGCCGCTGCTGAGGTATTCGCCGCTCATGCTGCTACTAAGAGCACCTGGGGTGTACCGACCGCAGGGCGACACCCACCTCCTGCGCACCGCGTTCGCGACCGCGGGAATCCCCCGTGGGGGAACAGTGTTGGACATCGGCACCGGAACCGGGGCGATGGCCATCACCGCCGCGCGCGCGGGCGCGCGGCACGTCACCGCCGTCGACGTGTCACACCGGGCGGTGTGGACGGCCAGGGCGAACGCGCTGCTGCACCGGCTGCCCATCCGGGTCGAGCACGGCGACGCGCTGGACACGGTGGCGGGCAAGAGCTTTGACGTCGTGCTGTCGAATCCGCCCTATGTGCCGTGCGCGTCGCCGACGCCACCCGCCAGCGGCCCGGCCAGGGCGTGGGACGCGGGCCGCGACGGCCGGGCCTTCCTGGACCGGTTGTGCGCCAGGGCGCCCGACCTGCTCAATCCCGGCGGCGTCATGTTGATCGTCCACTCGACACTGTGCGATGTGGATAAAACGGTGCGCGTTCTGCGCGGCGGCGGCCTGAAGGCCGCGGTGGTGGCCCGCGCGGACGAGCCGTTCGGGCCGGTCATGAACGGCCGGATCGACCTGCTGGAGCGGGAAGGGCTGATCGCCCCGGGCCAGCGGCACGAAGAACTCGTGGTGGTCCGGGCCGATCGCCTTCCCACGCCGGTGTAGCCAGGCTCACGGGCGGTCGTCCGGCAGTGGCGAGAGCAGGGACGACCGCCCCGAGCGCCAGGCGCCCAGCAGGTGCTCGGCGAGTCTGCTTTCCAGCAGTTCCGTTGCCAGCACACCGAATACCACGTCCCCGGCCAGCTCCGGCTCGTCCGCGAGCAGCCCGCCGACGACGTCCCGGCGCATCACCTGCTCGTGCACGGCGTCGGCTTCGACGTGCTCGGCGAAAAACCGGATGGCCGCTGGCCCCGCGCCCAGCCGTCGCAGCGCGGAGACCATGCGCTGGGCGCTCGGCGGGGTGCTGATCTCCGCGGCGGTGAAGTGCCCGACGAGCGCGCCCCGGTGCGCGCGGTGCAGGCCGAACAGCGACATCAGGTTGACCACCGCGATCGCTGGCGCTGGCACGACGTCGAGGTAGTGCAGATACGCGCTGCTCAGTCCGGTCTCGTCAAGCAGGTCGGCGTAGAGCCGGGAGTGCATCCGGTCGGCGTGCCCGCCGCCGAACTCGTCGAACTCGACCGCGACCAGCGCCGCCTTCGCCCGGCCGCGCAGCCGCGGAATCACCCACGCGTGCGGGTCGGCCTCCTTGAGGTGGTACACCGACCGGTGGACGAAGTACTCGCGGACGTGCCACCACTGGCCCTCGTCGCGCAGGAAGTGCGACACCCCGTCGCCGGGCACGCGCTCGACCAGCAGGTCCGCCAGCACCGCGTCGATGTCGGTGCCCGCGCGCGTCTGGGCGCGCAGTCCGTGCCGGAACCGGCGTTCCAGCGCGCCGCGCAGGCGCAGCAGTTCGGGGTCCCACTCCAACTCCGGCCGCACACCGGGGAAACCGCGGTAGTGCAGTTCGTAGAGCAGGTGCAGCGCGATGGTGAGGTCTTCCCCGTGCGGGTCGGCGCTGAGCGCCTCGGCCACCGGCAGCGCGCCGGGCTTGCCCTCCAGCGCGCGGCAGACGGCCGAGGACAGCTCACCGCGGGCGGCGGGCAGCGTCGGACGGGCGGTGGAGCCCGCGGACATCGGATCGGGTGCGGCGGCGGGGTCAACCAGGGTCATATTCCAGTCCTTTCGCGTGACCCGGGCCGATTACCCGACGGGGTGGTCTCCCACACGCGGGCGGTCACCGCGTCCAGCACCGCTTCCTGGCCCCGCTCGACCGCGGCGCGCTGGCGGTCCGCCCCGGTGCCGCGCCCGCGCAGGGCCACGATGGCGGCGCGGGCGCGGTCCAGGTCGTCCATCTCGCGCAGCGCGGGCTCGACCCAGGCGACCAGCCGGTCGACCAGGCGGACCGCCGTGGTCGGCGCGCCCAGCACCGGGTCGACCGCCCGCCCGCGCAGGCCGTAGCGGGCCGCCGCCCACACCGCAGCCGCGGCGAGTTGCGGGTCAAGGCGCGGGCCTTCGCGGCCGACCGCCAGTTCGGCGAGAGCGGTCCGCACGAGGGCGCGGCTGAGCGCGGCCTGCAACACCGCCTCCCACGGCTCGATCACCGTGTCGGCCGCGCGCAGTTCCACCGTCGGCAGGTGCGGCGAGCAGCGCGCCAGCCAGAACGTCATGCGGTCGTCCACCAGGACGCCGCAGTCGACCAGCCGGGCCACCTGCCGGTCGTAGTCCGCGGCCGAGGAGAACCAGGGCGGCAGCCCGGACCCGGGAAACCGGGACTGGTCCACCATCCGCAGGCTGGCGTGGCCGTGGTCGCGGCCGTCCCGCAGCGCGGAGTTGGCCGACAGGGCGAGCAGGGTGGGCAGCCAGGGCGCCACGTGGTTGAGGACGGCCGCGCCGGTCTCCCGGTCCGGGACGCCGACGTGCACATGGCAACCGCAGGCCTGGTAGTCGGCGACGAGTGTGGTGAAGCGGGCGTGCATCTCGTCGAACCGCGGCCCCGGCGTCCGCGCGGGCGGGGACCCGTCCAGCACCGGGACCCCGCTGGCGACCAGGCGCAGCCCCCGGTCGGCCGCGGCGGCGGCCAGGACGCGCCGCCCGTCGCGCACCTGCGCCCCGAGTTCGGCGAGCGAGCGGCACACCCCGCTCGCCGCCTCGACCTGGGTGCCGAGCAACTCGGCGTGCAGCGCGGGCGTCCCGCCCGCCGCCCTGGCCGCGGCGAGCACGTCGGCCGCCGCGGCCACCGGCAGCCCGGTCACCGGGTCGACCAGCAGGAACTCTTCTTCGACGCCGATGGTCACACCGACGTGCTGACTGTGCCGCACGGGACTCCTCGCCGGTCGGGAAGCACGCGCGGGTGTAGTTCCCGAAGCGAACCGGAATCAACCTCGGCGAGCCGGAGCCGTCCAGCCAGGCACCGCCCAGTGGCCGCTCAGCGGGCTGTTTCCAGCAGGTGTCCACCACGTAGCGGCGGCGACAAACGCGGCGAGAATCACGGCCAGGAAACAAAGCCCCAGGAAGCGCCGGGTACGTCGCGCGAATGGACTCCGTCACGGATCGAAGCCCGACCCGACCACCTCGGGCGACGGCACACAGCATCCCGGCGCGACGCCCCGCTGTCGTTGACTGGAGTCGCAGGGTTTCTTGACGATCCGTGCACTCACGGGCAGCAGTCCCGCTGGACGCATGAAGGTCAAAAACTAGCCATTCAGGGCAAGTGAAACGATTAACCTACTCCGGAGTTGGTTCATAACCGGTGCCGTAGTGAGTACGGATGGCACCATCTGAGCCCATGGACCCAGGCACATCCCGAGCACCGACCCTCGGCGACGTCGCGCGGCGGGCGGGCGTGTCGACCGCCACCGTGTCCTTCGTGCTCAACGGCCGCGCCGAGGGGCGGGTTTCGGCCGCCACCCAGGTCCGGGTGCAGGAGGCCGTCGACGCCCTGGGCTACGTCACCCACGCGCACGCGCGGGCGCTGCGCAACGGCCGGGGCGACCTGGTGATCCTCGCGCTGGGCGAGTCCGCGCTCACCCGCTCGATCACCCGCGGGTTCACCGCGTTCGTCCGGCGCCTGGCCGCGGCGGGCTTCACCGTGGCGATGGGCGGCCAAGCCCCGGACAAGGCCAAGAAGTGGGCCGAGTTGCGGCCCGCCGCGGTGGTCGTCCCGGTCTCGACTCTGACCGAGAAGATCGTGGAGACGGTCCGGCGCGGCGGCGGCACGGTGATCGGCGTCGGCCGGGTCGCCTCCGAGCTGGCTCCGACGGTGGTGCTGGACGACGGGCCGATCGGCCGCGCCGCGGCGGCGGAGCTCGTCGCGCGCGGACGCGGGAACCTGGTCGCGCTGGTGCCGTCCGGCATCGCCGAGGACGACCTCGCCGCGAACCGCCTCACCGGCATTCGCGAGGCCGCCGCGGGCGTCCGGCCGGTGCCGATGGACCCCACCCCGGCCGACGCGGCGCGGGTGGTCGACCAGTTGCTGCGGTCGGACCCGCCGGACGGCGTGGTCGGCACCTCCGACGTGCTCGCCGGACTGGTGCTGGGCGCGCTGCTCGACCGGGGGGTCGCCGTGCCCGGCGAGGTCGCGGTGGTCGGCATCGACGACGAGCCGCTGTGCGAGATGGTCCGGCCCCGGCTGACCTCGGTCGGCTACGACGCCGCGGACGCGGGCGCGGCGCTGGCCGCCCCGGTGCTCGCCGCCATCGCCGACGAGTGGGACCCCGCGCTGGCCACGCTTTCCCGGCGGCCCCTGCTGCGGCGGCGGGAGACCTGACGATCGACGATCACCGGCGGGCGGCACTGAATCGAGGGTGTGACGACCACGCCATCCGGGTACGTCACCAGTGAACGGACCAAGAGACCAAGGGCACGAGCACAAGGGGATGTTCCCATGTGGATGGCACTGGCCCTCCCGCTACTGCTGATGTTGGCCGCGATCGGGATGCAGCGCCTGGAACCCAGGGTGATCAGTCCGTTTCCGCCGACGAGCGAGGACCCGCTGCAGCAGCCGATGGAGCCCATGGAGAAGCACGGCTTCCCGCGCGCCGCGATACCCGCGCGCCGCTGAGCCCGCCGTGCCATTGAGCCGCCGTGTCGTGATTGTCCGGTAGCCGGGGGAAGTTCTCCTAAGGGACTGTAAGTTCGAGCGTGAAGTCCTTGTCGCCCCGGGACGTGCGCCCCACTGTAATCCCGATCACCGTCGATCGGTCGAGGAGTGGGACATGGCCCTGCGGCAGGAAATCCGAGCACCCGGTAGTGAGCGCCGAGTCGTCTCGAACATCGCGAAAGGCTCCATCGGCAATCTGATCGAGTGGTACGACTGGTACGCCTACACGGCGTTCTCGATCTATTTCGCCGCGACCTTCTTCCCCGCGGGCGACCAGACCGCGCAATGGCTCAACACCGCGGCCGTGTTCGCGGTCGGGTTCCTGATGCGCCCGCTCGGCGGGTGGCTGCTCGGCCGGTTCGCCGACCAGTTCGGCAGGCGGCGGGCGCTGACGCTGT
This sequence comes from Actinokineospora iranica, assembly GCF_900101685.1. Classification (GTDB taxonomy): domain Bacteria; phylum Actinomycetota; class Actinomycetes; order Mycobacteriales; family Pseudonocardiaceae; genus Actinokineospora; species Actinokineospora iranica. The sequence goes on along the minus strand of NZ_FMZZ01000007.1, from coordinate 139,462 downwards.
CGGTGACCCTGATGGCGCTGGGGTCGCTGATGATCGCGCTGACCCCGGGCTACGAGACGATCGGCGTGCTGGCGCCGATCGTGCTGGTGCTGGCCCGGCTGTTGCAGGGGCTCTCCGTCGGCGGGGAATACGCGACCTCGGCGACCTATTTGTCGGAAATGGCTTCCAGCGGCAAACGGGGGTTCTATTCCAGCTTCCAATACGTGACGCTCACCGCGGGCCAGCTCACCGCGCTCGGTCTGCAGATCGTGTTGCAGCAGGTCCTTTCCGAGCAGCAGATGGCGTCGTGGGGCTGGCGGATCGCGTTCGCCGTCGGCGCGCTCGGCGCGCTGGTGGTGATGCGGCTGCGACGCACCATGGACGAGTCGGCTAGCTTCGAGCGCGAGTCCGCGGACGGCGCGAAGTCGCGCGGGACGCTGCGCGCGCTCTTGCGGCATCCCAAGGCGTGCTTGGTGGTCGTCGGCCTCACCATCGGCGGCACGGTGGCGTTCTACACCTACACGACCTACCTGCAGAAGTTCATGGTGAACACCAGCGGCATCCCCAAGGGCACGGTCGCCTGGATCAACTTCCTCGCCCTGGTCCTGTTCGTGGTCATCCAGCCGGTCGCGGGCGCGCTGTCCGACCGGGTCGGGCGCAGGCCGCTGCTGATCGGGTTCGGTCTGCTCGGCGCGCTGCTCACCGTGCCGCTGATGACGATCCTCGCGGGCACCAGCGACCCGGTGGGGGCGTTCGCGGTGATGGTCGTGCTGCTGGTCATCGTCACCGGGTACACCTCGATCAGCGCGATCGTGAAGGCGGAGCTGTTCCCCACCGGCATCAGGGCGCTCGGCGTCGGCCTGCCCTACGCGCTCACCGTGGCGATCTTCGGCGGCACGACCGAACTCGTCGCGCTCTCGCTGAAGCAGGCCGGGCACGAGACCCTGTTCTTCTACTATGTGGCCGGGTGCGTGCTGGTGTCGCTGGTGGTCTACTTCGTCATGGGCGAGACCTCGGACGACTCGCCGCTGGAAGAGCGGGACTGAGGATGCGGGTGCTGCTGGTCGAGGACGACGACGGGGTCGCGGGCGCGGTCAGCGAGGTGCTGGGCGCGCACGGGCACCCGGTGGAGCGGGTCACCCGGGGCGCGGACGCGCTGATCCGCCACCGCGACGCGGATCTGGTCCTGCTCGACTTGGGGCTGCCCGACATCGACGGCCTGGATGTGCTGCGCAGGCTGCGAAAACTCGCGCAGACCCCGGTGGTGGTGCTCACCGCGCGCGGGGACGAGCGCACGGTGGTGCGCGGGCTGCGGCTGGGCGCGGACGACTACCTGGTCAAACCGGTGCGGATGATCGAGTTGCTGGCCCGGATCGAGGCGGTCACCCGCCGGGCGGTCGCGAGCGCGGGCGGGCGGCCCGGGGTGGTCGAGGTCGAGGACGTCTCGATCGACCTGGGGGCCCGGCGGGTCGCGGTGGCCGGGACGGCGATCGAGCTGACCACCAAGGAGTTCGACATCATGGCGGTGCTGGCCAGGCACCCGGGCGCCGCGGTGAGCAGGCAGCAACTGCTGGACGAAGTGTGGGGCGACGCGTACCTGGCCGTGTCCCGGTCGCTGGACGTGCACCTGGCGCAGCTGCGCGCCAAGCTCGGCAGGCCGGGGCTGCTGCACACCATCCGCGGGTTCGGCTTCCGCCTGGGCACCTGACGTGCGGCGCCGCCTGCTGTTGGTCCTGCTCGGGCTTTCCCTCGCGGCGCTGACCGGGTTCGCCGTGCCGCTGCTGGCCAGCACCTCGGCCGAGCGGACCCAGCGGTTCGCGATCTCGCGGACGGCCGACATCGACCGGTTCGCCGAACTCGCCGGGAGCAGCCGGGACCGGCTGGCCGCGGAGGTGCGGGCCTATGTCGAGCTGTACCGGGACGCGGTGGTCGTCGTGGACGCCCGGCACACCCCGCTGGTCGAGGCCGGGCTGCGCGCCGAGGACCCCTCGGCGCGGGCCGCCCTGGACGCGGCGCTGCGCAACCAGCCCGCCGCGCCGCCCGCCGACCTGCGGCCGTGGTCGTCGGGGACGATGCTGTTCGCCCGCCCGATCGGCAGCGGCACCCGGGTGAGCGGCGCGGTCCTGATCCGCGCTTCGGTCGACCGGGCGGCGGCGGACGTGGCGGCGCAGTGGAGCCTGATCCTTTCCGGCGCGCTGGCGGTCGCCGCCGCCTTCGTCGCCTTGGCGCTGCTGGTGGCCCGGTGGGTGCTGCGGCCGGTGGCCGAGCTGGACCGCGCGGTCCGGGCGGTGGGCGCGGGCGAGCAGGGCGCGCACGTCACCAGGGAACTGGGCCCGCCGGAGCTGCGCGGTCTGGCCGGGTCGGTCAACCGGATGTCGGACGCGGTGGCCGAGTCCGAGCGGCGGCAGCGGGCGCTGGTGGCGGACACCTCGCACCAGCTGCGCAATCCGCTGGCGGCGCTGCGGCTGCGGATGGATTCCCTCGCGGGATGGGTCGAGCCGCGCGGGCAGGGCACCTACGCGTCGATGGTCGCGGAGCTGGAGCGGCTGGAATCGTTGCTGGACGGCATGTTGGCCCTCGCCTCGGCCGACACCGCGGCGACCGAACTCGCCGCTGGGCACGGTCCGGAGACCTCATGCGAGGCCCGGTCCGTTGTGGCGGACCGGATCGACGCCTGGTCGGCCGCCGCCGCCGACTCGGGCGTTGAACTGTCCATAGTGGAATCCCGTAGTTCGGTTCCGGTGGCGTGCGCGGATTCCGAGCTGGCCCAGGTGCTGGACGCCGTGCTGGACAACGCCGTCAAGTACGCGGCGGGCAGCGCGGTCACCGTGTCGGTCGAGGCCGAGAGCGGGCGGGCGCGGATCACGGTGGCCGACACCGGCCCCGGGGTCGCCGAGACCGACCTGCCCAACCTCACGTCCCGCTTCTGGCGCGTGCCCAGCGGAAAACCCGGCTCAGGACTCGGCCTGGCCATCGCCGACCGCCTGGTCACCGCCCGCGGCGGCGGCCTGGTCCTCCGGCGGGGCGAGCCGACCGGGCTGACCGTCGTGGTCGACTTGCCAGGAGGGCCGAATGACCGAGACAACACTGAAGGAAACGCAGGAGCCGGTCACGACGCGGGTTCCCGGTCGCGGCGCTGATCGACGCCGGACTTTCCCCGAAGGAGCGGAATGAGCCTGTCACGACGGGGCTTTCTGGTCGCGGCGGCGCTGGTCGGGGCCGGGTGCGGCGCGGGTGGCCCCGAGGGGGCGGTGCGGGTGGCCGCGGGTGAGCCGGGCGGGTTCTATGTCGAGTTCGCCGGGCTGCTCGCCGCCGAGATCACCAGGGCGGAACCTGGGCTGCGCGCCGGGGTGGTGGAGACGGCGGGCAGTGTGCAGAACCTCCAGCGGGTGAGCGACGGCCACGCCGACCTGGCGCTGACCCTGGCCGACGCCCTCGACGTGGCGCGGTCGGGCGGCAAGCCGTTCCGGGCGGCGCTGCCGCTGCGGGCGCTGGGGCGGGTGTATGAGAACTACATGCAGGTGGTCGTGCGCGCCGACAGCCCGGTGCGCGCGCTCGGCGACTTGGCGGGCCACCGGATCTCGCTGGGGGCGGCGGGGTCCGGGGCGGCGCTGTTCGGGTCGCGGCTGCTGGCCACCGCGGGGGTCGCGGTCGTGGCCGATCACCGGCCGCTGGCCGAGGCCGCCCGCGCTCTGCGGGACGGGCGGGTCGAGGCGCTGCTGTGGTCCGGCGGGGTTCCGACCCCGGCGCTGGCCGACCTCGACGCCGCGGTGGGCATCCGGCTGCTCGACCTCGGCGGCCAAGTCGCCGGGCTGCGCGCCGCACACGGCGCGGTCTACGACCAGGTGGTCGTTCCGGAAGGCACCTACCGCTCAACCGCCGACACGATGACGGTCGGGGTGGCGAACCTGCTGGTCCCCTCCCCCACCCTGCCCGACGACGTCGTGCGCGCCGTGGTCCGCGTGCTGGCCACCCGCGCGGACCGCCTCGTGCCCCAGCAGGCGGTCGGCACCCAGTACCTCGACGTTCGCGCCCTGATCGACACCGGCTCCGCCCCACTGCACCCGGCCGCCGCCGAGACCTACCGGGACCTGCACGGCTGAACAGCCGCAGCCGCACGATCACACCAACGCCGACCCTGGTGGCGCCTCCACGGCCGGATGGTCAGTGGGCAGGCATCCAGGCGGTCACCGCCCGCGCCGCCACCACCGGCGGCGGGGCGTGACGGGCGCGGGCAGCTCTGGTTCCGGCTCGGGCCGGGTTGCCCGCCAGCCGTCCACAATGGCCTCTTCAGCCACGAGCGGGACGTGGAACGGCTCGGTGCCCGACCGCATCCACGCCCTGACCCGGTCGTTGAGTTCCTCGACCACGGCGCGAACCTGGTCCTCGGAGCGCAGCGGCCGAACCAGGTCGGGAAGGCGCTCGATCTCCTTGCGCAGTCGCAGCGGCTCCGGCAGCAGCGGGTCGGCGGACAGCCCCTCGCGGCGGAGGAAGCCGGTCAGCCACTGCTCCGTGGTGTCCGCGTCGAGGTTCGCCAACGGCTTTCCCGCGCCGGGCAGGTTGTCCAACTCGCCTTGGGCAGTGGCGTGGCGGATCTGCGACTCCACCCACGTCTCCATCGACATGCCCGGCGGCTTGCGTTTCGTCATCGTCGACCCCCGTCTCGCGCTTGGTCCCATGATACGACCAAAGCCGGGTCGCGAGACACGACGAGGTGGGAGCGGCGTGTGACGCCACGCCACTCCCACCTATCGCTCAGCGGTCAGTCATCCATCATTCGCAGATGAGGAGCGAGAGGGTGCTGTCGCAATTGAGCAGGCTGCCATTGCTGAAGTCAGGCGCTCCGGGCGCGCCCTCGTGGTCGTCGACAGCCAGTTCTTGAAGTTCCAGCACACTGTTCATCGCACTCTCCTTACTCGGTGTTGTCGCGCCGGGTCCGGGTGGAACCGGCGTTCACGAGGCAGGCGTGAGTCGCATACCTGCCGGGCGGGGAGTCTCGCTGAGGAACGGCAGCACCCGCACCCCGCCGCGGATCGCCGCGGTGACCGCGAGCAACACCCCGGCCCCACCGGTGGCCACGTCCATCGACAGTCGCAGCAACCGGTTGCCCGGGAAGGTGATCCGTCCGTTGTGGACAATGGCGTGCCAGGACAGCCGGGCCAGGTGCCGCCGCATCCCCGCGGCCAGTCGCGGGTCATCATCGCGGGCTGTCGCCGCGGCCAGGACTGCCAGTTGCCCTGCCCGGCCGTAGCACAGTCCCGGCTGGACCACGAACTCGCCGAGCAACGCCTGGTGCAGGTCCGGCAACCGCTCGACGCACCGCGCGTTCGGCAGGTGCTCGGCCAGTTCACCGGCGACCACGGCCACACCGGCACTGCCCACACCCAGATACGGCAGCGAACGGCCGCCGTCTCGCACTTGCAGCGCACCGTCCTCAGTGGACACACACTCGGCCAGATCACGCAGCAGCGCGCGATCGGCCAAGCCCAGCCAGGCTCGATCGCCGGTGCGCTGGTAGAGCCGGACGAACAGCAGAGCGGGCCCGGACCAGCCGTGCAGCAGCCCGGCCGCCCCCTTCGCGCCGGGGCCGGGCGCGTGCCCCAGCGCGTCGGCCAGCCGCGCGCCGATCCGCGTCGCGGTGGCCGCGTGGTCCTCGTCCTGCCAGGATTCGGCCAGGGACAACAGGTTCAGCCCGATACCGGCCAGACCCGCGGCCAGGCTGTGGTCGGTGATCCGGGGCAGGGCCGGGGCGAACTCGGCCACCAGGGCGCCCGCCGCCTCGCGGTGGCCGAATCCGGCCAGGACATGAGCGACGCCGTGCGCGCCGTCCAGGAACCCCGCCTGGCGGGGCGGCTGCCGCCGCACCGCGTCCAGCAGCCACTGTTCGCACCCCTCGAACCGGCCGAAGCCACAGGCTTCCAGCGCGTAGAGCACCCCGGCCGCGCCGTGGCCGAAGCCCGCCCCGCCCATCCGGAAGGTCGCGATGTCGCCAGGAAACAAGCGGTCAGGCCGGTGCGGGGTGGCCGAGGCCACGATGGCCTCGGCCATCGAGTCGCACACCGCGGCCCAGTCCGGGTCAGGACGGTCCAGCGCGCTTCGCCTGCGCGGGGACGGGGCATCGGCCGCGCGCAGGACAGCGCGGATCTCGTCGGTGTAGCCGGGCGGCACCGGGAACCGCGCGGCCACCGTGTCCAGGTAGCCGTCCAGTTTGCCGCTGTCCAGGGTGAGCATGACGTTCAGCGGCAGGAACAGCCACAGCCGCAGCGCGGCCAGCGCGTAGTCGTCGATCGCGACACCGCCGCGGTCCGCGGGCGCGGCGAACCCGGGCGCGGCCAGCGCGGGCCGTCGCGCCTCCCGCACGTCCCCGGCAAGCTCGAAGTCGATCAGCGACACGGTGTCGTCGTCGTCCACCAGCAGGTTGTGCGGGTGCAGGTCGCCGAACACCACGCCGCGCCCATGCAGGTCCCCGAGCAGCCGCCGCACCTGGTCGACCACCCCCAGCGCGCGCCCTGTGTACCGGGCAAGGTCCGCGTCGGTCACCGCACTCCAGGTCAGCGGGTAGTTCCCCGCGAGCCACTTGCCCAGTGGCCTGCCCGGCATCTTCTCCATCGCCAGAAACCGGTGCTCGCCATAGGTGAGCAGGTCGTGGGCCGCGGGCACGCCCGCGACGCCCGCCAGGCGCCGCAACGTCTCCCACTCCCGTTCCAGGCGGGCGACCGCGTCGGTCCCGTCCCGGTCCAGCCCGGCCAGCGGCCGCGCTTCCTTGAGCACCACCTCGGCGCCGTCCGCCAGCCGCTCGGCCAGATACACCCCGCCCCCGTTGGAGAAGTGCAGCGCGCCGCGCACCCGGTACGGAAACTCCGTCGCATCGTCGGCGTCGCGCGCGGCCAGATGCGGGACCAGACACTCGGGCAGCTCCACCCAGTCCGGCACGTGGAACCCCGGCCGCCGTCGATCCGGCGCCAGCACACCGTCCGGCCGCCGCACCGCGGGCACCAACTCGCCGTGCTCGGTGACCATCGGCTGTTCCAGAAAGCCCCCGTACCGCACATACAACGGACCTGAGCCATAGCGCAGGTCGGACAGGATATAGGGACCGGCTTCCCCGTCGAGCCGCTCGCCGAGTTCGGCCAGCGTGGTGGCGAGTTCGGCCTCGCCCCGGGGGTAGATCGTGACCAGCTTGCCGCTGGATTCACGGGCGGCGTACTTTGAGTTCTTCGACAGGTGTATGTTCCGATTCCGCAGGAACTTGAACGCCACCCCGGCGCCGACGCAATAGTCGCGCACCGTCCGGATCACCCGCGACGCGCTGTCGAGCCCGGCGGAGACGTGGATCTTCCAGCCCTGGCTGGGCAGGTCGCTGTCCGGTGGGCACACGATCTGCCAGGCATCACGCTGGTGCGACACCCAGCCGTCCGGGAGACGCGGCAGTTCGGCGGCGAATGAACTGTCCGCGGGGTTCGCACTCGCAGGCACGTCGAAGAACACCGGGTCGACAAGGCAGTATTCCTCGTAGTCTGCTGTCATGGGGAGAAAAAAACCCTTCCGACATCGCTCTTACGTCCGCCTTGCATCACCTCGAACAATTCAAGCATTCCAGGGGAAAGACATGCCGTTAACCGCCATCGGAGTGGCGTGATCCGCGATCAGGATCACCCTCCGCGTTTTGTCAAAAGTCGCCAACAATCTCGCGCGACCGGTGATCTCGCCTGGTGAGGCGGACGAGGAAAGCTACGGTTGAATGCGCAAGCATATTCAACCACACACGTGATTAGACCATTCGTAGTAGTAATGATACTTCAAACGGGCCATTCGCCGCCTTAAGCGAGTGCCTCTCGCGCCCCGGTGCGCTCGCGTTCCACGGCCTGGTAGAGCGCCTTGATGTTGGCGCTGCCGAAGGTCAGCGCGCCCAGCCGCTCGATCACCTCGAAGAAGATCGTGCGCCGTGAGTGGGTGGTCTGGGTGAAGATCTGGAACAGCTCGCCCTCGTTGTCCTGGTCCACCAACACGTTCAGCTCGCGCAGCACGTCGACGGGCACCGCGACGTGCGCGAAGCGCTCGGCGAGCGTGTCGTAGTACGCCGAGGGGGTGCTGAGGAATCCGACGCCGCGGGCGGACAGGGTGCGCACGGCGGTGGCGATGTCGTCGGTGCGGAACGCCAGGTGCTGCACGCCGGGACCGGAGTGCGCGGCCAGGAAGTCGTCGATCTGGCCGGGCAGGGCGGTGGTGTCCGGTTCCAGCAGGGTCAGCGTGACCGCGCCGGAGACGCTTTGCACCACCTTGGAGTTCATCGCCTGGCCGCCGACCTCGATATGCTCCTCGAAGATCTCCTTGAAGCCCAGCACTTGCTCGTAGTAGCGGACCGTGGGCTCCAGTTGGCCCGCCTCGACGCAGGCGGCCACATGGTCGATGGCGAGCAGCAGGTCCAGCGGGTCGTCCCCGTCGTCGCCGTCCACTGGTTCAAGCTCGGCCAGCAGGGCGTCGGGCCGGACGAAGGAGTGCGCGACATCGCCGAAACCGGTGATGCGCGTGGGTTCGGACACCGCGGCCTGCTCGGCCACCAGGACCGCGCCGCGCTCGAGCGCCTCGGCCAGCGCGGCGTCCGGGTCGTCGGCGCGCAGCGCGATCGTGGCGAGGCCGTCGCCGTGCCGGGCGACGTACGTCGACGCCGGGTGGGCCGCGCTCCGCCCCTCGGTCACCAGGATGCGGATGTCGCCCTGACCAAGCAGGACACCGCGGCGATCGGGGCGTTCGGCGAGCCGTCCGATGACCCGGAAGCCGTATTCGGCGCGCAGGCGGGCCGCGGTCTGCTCGGCGTCCGCGACATGGAACTCGACATACTCGATGGCGGAAAGGTTCATGGTCAACCCCTGGTGTGCCGGAGTGGGCTGGTCGCGTCGCTGGGTGTGGTGGTGCGGGTCGGTCGGGTGTTCGGGGCAGCGATGGGGAGGCTGAGGTTGTGGTGGCCGCGGAAGGTGAACGAGTTCGACAGCGCGGCGCGGACCGCGCCGACCCGCACCCACCGAGCACGTGGTGGAACAGGCGGCCCGGGTCGCCGGGATCGCGGGCGGGCGGCAGAACTCCGGCGTGCGTCGCCCGGCGGCGAGGTGCCCTGCGCGCTCACACAGTCCACATCGGACCACGCCGATCCGGCAGCGAAAGTTGCCTTGCGCATCACCGCTTCCACACCCACGCCATCCGAGAGGACCGCCGTCGGGCAACAGACATCGATAGTTGCCTTGCGCATCACCGCTTCCACACCCACGCCATCGGGCAGGACCGCCGTCGGGCAACAGACATCGATAGTTGCCTTGCGCGATACCGTTTCCACGCCCATGCCATCGGGCGGGGGCGTGGGCGGGTAGCAGATGTCGGTCGTGCCGCCGCTCCCGAGCGACCCGGCGTGGGCAGCCGCGCCGCGCGCGTCGGCGAAATCCGCGCGTTCGACCACCAGCACCCCTGCCCCCTCGCCAAGTACGAAACCGTTGCGGCACTTGTCAAATCGTCCGCACGCCGAGGTCGGGTCGGCGCACCGGCCCCGGGCGAGCGCCCATGCGTTGGCGAACGCGGCGGCCACCGTCAGGTGCAGCGCGGTGTCGCTGCCGCCGCACACCACGGCATCGGCTTCCCCCGCGCGAACGGGCCGCGGCGCCTTGGCGATGGACCGCGCACCCGCCGCGCAGGCCGTGGTGATACGCCCACTGTACCCGCGAATCCCCTGCCGTATCGCGATTCTGGCCGCGGCCATCGCGGCAGGTGTGCCGGGCAACAGATGCGGACTCGCCCTCCGCCCGCCGTGCTCCCTGCGCAAAGTGGAGAAGTTCCCATGGGTCAGCGATCCGCCGCCGCGGGTGGGCCCGACCACAGCCACCCGATCGTGGGTCACGTCGACGCCAACGGAGATCCGCGCGTCGGCGATACCCCCGATGTCGGGCAGGCCGTCCACCGGTGGCGCGGTGACCACGCGGGTGCACCCGCCGCGGGGGCGCAGGCCAACTGTCGCGGCGACCAGCGGGATGAATGCGGACATCACCTTCACCGACCGGGTGTCCGAGGCAGACCCCGGCCACCGCGCCGAGGCGAGCACGGTCAGCGCCGACTGTTCCGTGTGGTCGACCAGCGCGGCGGTGTTCACGGCGCGCCGACGAGCAGTGCGCTGTCGACCCAGTAGACGGCGTTCAGAGTGCGGGCGCGCGGCCGCTCCACCGGCTCCACGCCCGGGCCCGGATGCGGGCGATCCGGGTCTTCCGGCGGCGGCCACGACCCGGTCCGCTTGGCCTGCCGTGATCACCGTGCTTGCGTCGGACACCACTGTGTTAGCCGCCACACCCGCGCCCGCGCAGGTCTTGGGTGTCTCGCAGAGGCCGGTCCGGTTGGTGATTTCCCTGTCTAGGGAAGTGTTTTCCCCGTCGGCGTGAGCGGCGGGCAGCGTGGCCACGCCGGACAGCGACGGCGACAATCGCGATGCGACAGTCCCACCACCGGCCAGCCCAGCCGCACGCGGGACGCGTTCGCGGTCGGCGACCGGTTCGCGCGATGCGGCGCGATCATTCGGGCGGTCGAACCGACCGCGAGCCTCGGCCAGGTCGCCGTCGAGCAGGACCTCGGCAACCCATTTTCGATGCGCACCGACCGTGCCGACTTCGGAAACCCGGGTGCGCTTCATCGCCGACCCTTCGCGTCGATTGCCACGCCGAATGCCGTATGAGCTGCCGATCACCACCCTGACAGACAGAAACAATTACACAGTGAGCAGCGCCCGTCAAGGTCACCCAGACGGACTAATACGGTCCGCACGGACGAACGCCGGCCGCCCCAACTTGCTGTCTGTGAAGAGGATTAACCCGCGCGAGCGGTGACAGCGCGCACATGAAAGGGTGTCCGAAAAGCGCTCTCCGTAACCGATTCCCAAGTTGTTTTCGACAGCGACTCTGGTGCCTGCGGAATTCGGCGCTATCCTTCCGCCGAATGGCTCACCACGGATGACGGGGGTCCAATGATGAAACCGGTGCGGGTGGCGGACTACGCGGAGTTGGCCAGGGCCGCCCTCCCGGCGCGGGTGTGGGACTACCTGGACGGCGGGTCGGGCGCGGAGTGGACACTGCGGGACAACCGCGCCGCGTTCGAGCGGATCACGTTGCGGACCAGGGTGTTGACCGACGTCGCGACCTGCGACTCGCGAACCACCGTGCTCGGCGCCGCGCTGGCCGCGCCGATCGGCGTGGCCCCGATGGCCTACCACCGGCTGGCCCACGACGACGGCGAGCGGGCCACCGCGGCGGCGGCGGGCGCGCACGGGATGCTGTTCGTGGTGAGCATGTTCGCCAGCGCGAGCTACGCCGACATCGCCAACGCCGCGACCGGTCCACTGTGGACACAGTTGTACTGGCTGCGCGACCGCGCCGCCCTGCTCGATGTGGTGCGCCGGGCCGAGGACGCCGGGATCTCCGCGCTCGTGCTGACCGTCGACGCGCCCAGGATCGCCCGCAGGCCCCGCGACCTGCGCAACGCCTTCACCGTGCCCGCCGACGTCCGCGCGGTCAACCTCGACGCCCCGGTGATGGCCACCAGCCACGTCGCAGAGGACGGCACCTCCGCCATCGAACGCCACTCCCGCGAGCGGTTCGACCCGTCGTTGACCTGGGCCGAACTGGCATGGCTGCGGGAGCGCAGCGCGCTTCCCCTGGCCCTCAAGGGAATCCTCACCGCCGAGGACGCCGAGCTGGCGGTGGCGCACGGCGTCGACGCGATCGTGGTCTCCAACCACGGCGGCAGGCAGCTCGACGGCGTGCCCGCGGCCGTCGACGCCCTCCCCGAGGTGGCCGACCAGGTGGCGGGCCGCGTCCCCGTCCTGGTCGACGGCGGCGTCCGCACCGGCGCCGACGTGCTCAAGGCCGTCGCCCTCGGCGCGAGCGCGGTGCTCGTCGGCCGCCCGGTGCTCTGGGGCCTGGCCCACGCGGGCGCGGAGGGCGCCGCCGACGTGCTCGCCATCCTGCGCGAGGAACTGGCGGAGGCGATGGCCCTCACCGGCCGTCCGACCCTCGCCGACATCGACCGCTCGGTCCTCGCTGTCCCCCGGCCGAGGACGCGCTGAGAACCGGCGCGGCCTCTCGACCAGCCGTCCGGCTCGGCATGGTGGCGGAACAGGCGGATCTGGTCGCGGGGGCCACCGTCGAGGTGGATCAGCCCTGTCCGGCCATCACCTCGGCGTGCACCTCCGGGTGGCGCGCGGCGAGATGGGCGAGGATCGCGCCGATCGGGGTGCCGTAGTTCTCCTGGTTGATCGTGCGGCCCCACACCTGCACCGCGCCGTTGACGATGGTCTGGAAACCGCGGTGCAGCGCGGCGACGTGCCAGGCGTCGTCGCAGATGGCCGAGCCGGACGACCCGCCCGCGGTGTCGGTCAGGTAGCTGAGCCGGTCCGGGGAGCCGCTGACGACGAAGTTGTTGCGGAATCCCAGCCGCATCGGGTGCCCGCCGGGATGCTGCAGCACGTTCACCCGCTCGCTCAGCTCGCGGTCCGGCGTCCGGACGATGGGGTTGGCCCGCAGCCGCAGCGGCGGCCGGGGCGAGTCGTCCTCGGCCAGCCGCAGGATCGCGAAGTCCAGGTCCGTGTCGTGGGCGAGGCAGCCGACGGCCGCGGTGCTGTGGCCGGTGGCGTCGGCGCTGTAGTAGTCGAACAGCGCCGTGGCCGACGCGCCCTGGAGCGCGAAGTCGGCCTCGCTCGCCCGCGGCTCCCTGGGCGAGCGGGCGTTGACCACGTGGTGGTTGGTGACGAGCAGCCGCGGCGCGATCATCCAGCCGGTGCCCAGGACGACGTCCGGCGCGTTGCCCGCCAGGGTCGCGGGCATCCCGTTGAAATGCCGCTGCACGACCAGTTTCGCCACCGACCGGGACACCGCCGCCCCGGTGTGCAGGAACCCGACGTCGAGGGTGTCGTCCTCGGCGATCACGACTTCCAGCGCGCCCCGGTCGTCGAGCATCGATTCGACGTCCGGCACCGCGGCGGCAGGCTCGTCGACGGGCGATGTCGTCGGCGGCGCGTCACCGTCGACGGAGGCGATCTCCAGGGCCCGGCGGAACACCATCTCCTCCGGCCGTCCCGCCGCCAGCAGGACCGCGTTGTCCAGCCACTGCAACAGCGGCACCTGACCGGAAAGCAGGACGCGGGTGCAGTTCATCCGGCTGGTCAGCGTCATCAGCTTGGCCACGCCCTGCCCGCCCTGCATGGCGCTGGCCACGAACGCGGGCGGGATGCCGCTGGTGAGCGCGGCCAGCATCCCGTCGTCGGCGAAGCCCAGCTCGATCGCGGCGTGCTGGACCTCCTTGAGCGCGCTCGGGGTGAGATGGGCGAATGTCATGGCAGCCTCCTGCCCAGCGGCCCGTCCGGCGGACGGACCAGGTTTGTCCCGCGGCCACGGCCCGTGCCTGGCCGAAGTCGGGCAGCGGCCCGGCCGGGGCCGGGCCGCTGCCACTATGCGCGCGCGCCGACCATCTCGTTGAGAAGCTCGACAACCCGCTCCTGGTAAACGGAAACCGGCCCGGTGTCGGCCTCAAGGCCGCTTTCCAGCCTGCTCAGCGCGTTCTCGGCCCGCACCACCACGTCGGAGATCTCCTCGGCGGCCTCGGGGTAGAGCAGCGCCAGCCCGCGTTTGTCTCCTTCGGACAGATCGATCCCGTTGCCGCTCGGCGCGCAGGAACTCGGGTTCGTCTTGTAGAAGAACGACTCGAAGGCGTAGAGCATGACCGAGTTGTTGTCGAACGGCCCCGCGATCACCTCCGGCGACTCGTTGACCCGCAGGTTGTGGTCGACCTTCGCCTTGGGCCAGTGGTTGGGCGCGCCCGCCAGGTAGGTGTAGATGCCCGGCCTGCGGCCCGCGGCGTCCGGAACGAACACGCCGCGGGCGTTCTTGGTCGGGAGGTAGCCGGGGTCGTCCGCCCAGCGGAACTCCGTTTCGCACGGGCCGCGCATGTTCTGGTGCGCGTGGTGGAAGGCCAGCGCGTGCAGGAACTCGTGCCGCACAACGCCTTCCCAGTCGTCCGGGCGCTCGACGGCGAACCCGCCGAGGTTGAGGCTGCGCTGCCCGGGGCCGCCGCCGACCGGCCCGCCGGGCGAGCCGATGGTCGGGTCGTTGCTGTCGGTGCCGACCAGGGACCAGAACCCGCCCAGGTCGAAGCTGACCCTGATCTCGGCGGCGTGCTCGGTGTCGGACTCGTGCCAGCGGCGGAACCCGCCGGTGGCGGCGGCGAAACCGAAGTCCAGGGTCAGGTTGCACGCGTCGGTGATCTGCTTGGTCGCCTCGGCGATATCGGCGTGCAGCGCGGCGTCGCCGTCGAGGAAGGCGACCCGCACGGTCGAGCCGGGGCGCCAGCGGGCGATGTCGGAGACCAGGAACTCCAAGCCGTCTTCCGATGCCGCGGTCCGCGCGCGCCACTGGTCGCGCACCTGAAGGGACGCGACGAGTTCGTCCGGGAGGGATTCCAGCACTCGGGGCCGCGTGGAAACGCGGCCGTTCGTCGGTGCGTTCATGCTTCCTACTTTCCGGCCCCAACGCGACCGGGGCCGTTGTTTGCCGTACCTGTTCTCATCGCCGCGCCCACCCGACCGGTTAGGGTCCGAGGGAGCGGCTGAACGGGTGAATCACGGCTCGAACCCACTCGGCTACGGCCGGTACCTCAAGTAAAGGTGAGGGCCGCCCTCCCCGAAGGCGGCCCTCACCACGGTTTGCCGGTGGGCGGTTAGGTCCTGTCTCGACGTGCCGGTGCGGCTGGCGCGTGCCCGCGCCTTGAGACAGGACCTAAATCGTCATTCGGGTGCCGTCGAACCGGGTGAGGCCGAAGGAGGCGTCCTCGTGGCCGACCCGGACCTGGTCGCGCAGGACGCCGATGGCCACGGCCTCGCCGAGGCGCACCGCTGCGGAGTAGTCGGTGCGCCAGTGCACGCCCGCCATGGTGCGGGCGCTGGCGATGTTCGCGGCCACCTTGTCCAACTCGCCGCCGACGGTCAGCTTGTCCGCGTCCGCGCCCTCGTAGGGCGCCAGCGCGGTGCCGGAGGTGTTGGGCACGACCGCGCGCGGCAGCGTCCAGGACTCGTCGAACCACGCCTTGAGCACCGTGACGCACGCGCCAGCCACCGTGGCGTGCCCGGACCCGTAGGACGGGTGCATCGGCGAACCCTCCGGAAACGCCTGCGGCAACAGGAAAGAACCGTGTCGCTCGTGCACCAGCTTGAGCGCCGTGGAGTCCAGCACCTCGATGTCGATCATGTCGTAGTCGCGCAGGCCGGTGAGATGGGCGTGCACCCGGCCGCCGAACGCCTCCGGCCGCGGCCGCCGGTGCACGAACCACTTCTGGAACCACGCCGCCTTCAGCGCCCGGGTGGCGACCTCGGTGACCAGGGTCAGCACGTGCGGCGGGCCGTAGGTGCCGAAGCCCTCCTGGTTCGCCGAGTGCCGGTACGGGTTGCCGTTGTCGACCGGGGCGTCCAGGCCCAGCAGGATCAGCGCGGCGTTGAGGTAGGCCTCGTACAGCGCGTCGAAGTGCACGTAGTTCGCCATGTCGCGCGGCGTGCGCAGGAACCGGCGGTTGACGTGGTCACGCTGGATCGGTGCGACCCGCTCGCCGCGCTGCACCGCCAGCCAGTCGTCGAACTTGGTCAGGAAGTCCCGGTTGCGGCGCACCGTGTCGTGCGTCTGCGGGATGCGCAGCGTGCCGTACTGGATGTCGCGCAACAGGAACTGCGACAGGTACGGGCCGCGTCGGTCGCCGGGAGTGTCACCGCGGAAGAGCAACCCCGGGGTGACCCGGCCGTTTTCCTTGGGAGCGCGGTAATCCGACAGCCGGGACAGCTCGGCCGCCGCCTGCTCGGCCAGCGGGTTGGTGTCGAAATCGGTGAACGGGACGTCGCGGCAGAGCGCCATCCAGTACAACTCGACCATCTCCGCGGAGTTGCGGGCGCTGTCGACGCGCGGCGCGGCGGGCATCAGCAGCGCCTGCGCGTCCGTCCCCTCCAGGTCGAAGGCCAGACCCGCCCGCGGGTTGACCAGTTTGCGCTCACCCACCGGAACGCGCTCGAAGTCCTCGGCCCGGCCAGTGGTCAGCGCCCGCAGCAACAGGTTGTACGCCTCGGGCACGACTTCGCCGGTGTCGTCGTGCGGCAGTCCCTTGCTGAAGTTGGCGACGAAGGGATAGTCCCCCTCTTCGCCGTTGTTCACGTGGTCAGGCCACGGATTCCTGGTCGCGGCGTCAGCGGCGGCGAGCCGGGACGCGCGCACGAGAGAACAGCGGTCTTCCATTGGTAATCCCCCAGAAGAATCATGTCGCCCCTCCCCAGAGGCGTGCCCCCAGCAGACCACTGCGCGCAACCAAGATCAGCGGCCAAACGGGTGAATTCTTTTGTGAAAAGACTTTCCATTCGATGTCACGGTCACCATGCGCAATCCTTAGCGTGACCGCATTCCGCACTCGGTTTCGCGGTCGGTTTCGCGGTCGGCCTTTACCGGCCCGCCGGTGTCCGGGACCCGGCGGACCGCCGCCTGCCGCGCGTTCGCGACCGGCGGCGGGAACGGCGGGCTATTCGGGAAGGTCGAGAGTCCAGCGGTAAGCCTGGACCAGCCCCGAGTTGAAACCGGCCGCCGAGCCCCACAGGAACAGGCGGAACTGCCGGTAGGCCTGCTCTCCCCACCCTGCGACGATGTCGTCGTGGGCGGCGTCGAGGCGTTGTGCCCATGCCTTGCACGTCAGGTAGTAGTTGTGCCGTTCGTCGTTGACCGAGCGGAGGTAGAACGGGGACTTCGCCACCTGCCGCAGGTAGTCGTGCAGGAGCAAGGGGGTCGAGACGCCGGGGTAGATGTAGCGGCTCATGAAGGTCGACATGCGGTGCTTGGCGCGCATGGCCAGCGCGTCGAGGTAGATCCGGCCGCCGGGGCGCAGGAGTTGCTGGTACTTGCGCAGGCTGGCGCGGTAGTCGGGCAGGTGCTCGGTGACACCCATGTTGACGATCGCGTCGAACCTCTTGCCCGGCTTGTACCTCAGGATGTGCTTGCGCTCCACCCGCGCGGGCAGGTTCTCCCGGGAGATCAGGTCCTTGAGATACAGCTCCGACGGCTCGGACAGGGTCAGCGTGGTCACGTCGATGCCCTTGCGGCCCGCGTGCTCGACGAACGCGCCCCAGCCGCCGCCGACCTCCAGCACCCGGTCGCCGGGGCGCAGGCCCAGGTCCTCGATCGCGATGTCGAGTTTGCGGGTGACCGCGTCCTCCAGCGGCTCGTCGTCGGTCTTGAACGAGCCCTGGGTGTAGCAGCGGTGCCGGGTGTCGAGAAAGGACAGGAAGAACTCGGGGTCGCGGTCGTAGTGCGCGGTGATCGATCGCCGGTCGTGCTCGGTCTTCCCGCGCACGAACGAGGGCAGGAACCGGTTGACCCAGGCGATCGGATGGAAGTCGCCGAAGAAGCCGCGCACCGACAGCGCGGCGAAGATGTCGCCCTCGACGTCGACGTGGCCGTCGAGGTAGGCGAGGGCGACCTGGACTTGGTCAAGAGAGTTGAGCGCCGCCAGGCCCGCCGAATCGCGCGCGATCAACTCGAAGGCCGGTTCCCCGGCTCCCAGCGTCCGCCCCGCCCCGGTCGGGGGCTGGACCCGGAATGGCACTTCTTCCCGGTTGCGGAAGAACGCCCGATAGCGCCGCTGAAAAGCGGCCCAATCCGCAGTCTGCGCCGTCACGGACGTCAGCGTAGCAGCGCCGCACGACCCGACCAAGCATATTCGACCCGGCATTCCCCCCGGCGCCCCCTAGTCGCCGCGATCACAATGTGACCGCCGGTGAATACCCGGAAAATGTCACTCCACGGAATAACGCCATTCACCCAATGGGAATCACTCAGGTCACCGAGACGATCTCCGCGCGGGTCAGCGCGCCGTCGGTGACCCGCAGCAGCCCCATGGTGCCGTGCGGCTGGCGGCGGCGGTCGGTCGGCGACCCCGGGTTGAACACCCGCACGCCGTCGCCGGTCAGGTCCATCGGGATGTGCGAGTGCCCGAACACGACGAGGTCCGCGTCCGGGAACCGGCGGCGCATCCGGGCGGTGCGGCCCGCGGCAGGCCCGCTGTCGTGGATCATCGCGACCCGCAGCCCGGCCAAGTCGACCTCCAGCGTCTCCGGGGCGCCCCAGGCAGCGACGTCGGGGCCGTCGTTGTTGCCCAGGACCGCGTGGACCGGGGCGTAGGCCGACAGCTCGTCGAGCACGTCGGCGGTGCAGACGTCGCCAGCGTGCAGGATGAGATCCACCGTCCGCAGGCGTTCGGCCACCGCGGCCGGGCAGGTCTTCCACCGGCGGGGCGCGTGCGTGTCGGACAGGACCGCGATATCCATGCCGACCATCATGCCGCACCCGGCCTGCATCCATCGGAAACGATGGTCGCATATTCCGGAAACCTCTCTTCGGTATTCATGGTCGCTAAACCCGGGGCCACCCGTTCAGGGGATCGAGACGACTTTCCCGGGCCGCTGACCTGGCGATTCACTTTCCCGCTCACCCAGACGAGGGAGTAGCTCGGTGTGCTGGGCAGATCCCCCGGGTAGTGCCTTGACAGCCGTTCGTTCGGTCGAATGGCTGTGCACCCGAGAAGGGAGGGACAGACATCGTGACGACTCGAATACCGCCGAATATCGCCGCGATCGATTTCGGGGCGGGGGTGTCGGACGCGTGGCGCGCGATCGCCACCTTCGTCCCCAAACTGGTCGGCTTCCTGCTGATCATGCTGATCGGCTGGTTCATCGCCAAGGCGCTGGCCAAGGTCGTCGACAAGGTCCTCGAACGCGTCGGCTTCGACCGCGTGGTCGAGCGCGGCGGCGTGAAACAGGCGCTGGCCCGGTCCAAATACGACGCCTCGGACATCATCGCCAAGCTGGTGTACTACGCCATCCTGCTGCTCACCCTGCAGATCGCCTTCGGGGTGTGGGGCGCCAACCCGGTCTCGTCGCTGCTCGCCGACATCGTCGGATGGCTGCCCAAGGCCGTGGTCGCGATCGTCATCGTGGTGATCGCCGCGGCCATCGCGTCGGCGGCGAAGGACTTCATCGCGGGCGCCACGGGCGGGCTGTCCTACGGGCGGGTCCTAGCCAACATCGCGTCGGTCTTCATCCTCGCCCTGGGCATCATCGCCGCGCTCAACCAGATCGGCGTCGCCACGACCGTCACCACCCCGGTGCTGATCGCCGTGCTGGCCACGGTCGCGGGTATCGCGATCGTCGGGGTCGGCGGCGGCCTGGTCCGGCCCATGCAGGAGCGCTGGGAGGGCTGGCTGAACAAGGCCGAGCAGGAGATCCCGCGGATGCGCGAGCAGGCGGAGTCGCACCAACCGGAGTCCGGCGTCGGCAGCACCGAGCGGATGGCCCGCGCGGGCGCGACCGCTCCGAGCGGGACGTCGACCCGGCCACCCGGCGCGGCGCCGACGGCGACCCCGGGGAACCTCGGGCAGCCGCGCGGCCAGTGACGGCATTCCCTGAAGAGAGGTAGGACAAGATGACCAACACCATCCAGTTCGCCGACTTGGCGGGCCACACGGTCTACGACTGCGACGGCAACAAGATCGGTGACGTCGGCCAGATGTGGTACGACGACGAGACCGGCAACCCGTCCTGGGTGAGCGTCCGCACCGGGCTGTTCGGCATGAACGAGTCGTTCGTCCCGATCGAGGGCCTGCGCGGCGCCAGCAGCGGCGACCTGCAGACCCCGTTCACCAAGCAGCAGGTCAAGGACGCTCCCAATGTCGACCCCGAGCACGGGCACCTCGACGAGACCGAGGAAGACCGGCTCTACCGCCACTATGGCGTCACCAACCGGCACACCGCCCAGGAGGGCATGGCGGGCAGGCAGGGCACGGCGGGCCGCCCGGGTCCGCAGGGCACGATCGGGCAGCAGCGCGCGGGCACGCACGACACGATCGGCCGGGACAAGAAGCAGGCCGGACGCACGGACGACGCCATGACCCGCTCGGAAGAGCAGCTGCGCGTCGGCACGGAAAGCCGGGAGACCGGCCGGGCCCGCCTGCGCAAGTACGTGACCACCGAGAAGCAGCAGATCGAGGTCCCGGTGACCCGCGAGGAGGTCCGCGTCGAGCGCGAGCCGATTACCGAGGCCAACCGCGACGCCGCGCTGTCCGGCCCGGACATCACCGAGGCCGAGCACGAGGTCACGCTGCGCGAAGAGCGCCCGGTGGTGGACACCGAGACGGTGCCGGTGGAACGCGTCCGGCTCGCCAAGGAGCAGGTGGCCGACACCGAGACCGTCGCGGGCGAGGTCCGCAAGGAGCACATCGAGGCCGACACGGCGGGTGACAAGGGCACCGGCCGTGGCCGCAAGCGATGAAGAGTCTCCACATCTCGACGGTGAGTGGGTCTGGTTCCCCCGCGGAACCAGACCCACTCGCCATTCTCGGCGTCGGGCAGGTCACGCGCGCGCCAGCGTCACCCGTTCGTTGGGCACGCAGTGGGTCATCGTGATCCCGGAGACATCGCGCGGGCCGTTCTGACCGAGGTTCGCCAGCCGCTTGCGGTCCTCGTCGCCCAGGTCCTGGCTCGGCAGCGGCTCCAAGTGGGCGACATCGCCGGGCCCGATGCCGAGACCGTCCCCGACGCGCAGGCCCAGCTCGTCCTCCACCAGCAGGAAGTGCCAGACCATGCGCTCCTGGATCGGGCGGTCGCACTGCGCGAGCTGGGCCACGAGGTTGCGGACCAGGTCGTCGCGCTCCCAGTCCTCCATCAGCCGGAAACGCTGACCGGCCTGGCGGTAGTCGTCGGTGCGCGGGATGCGCTTGCGGGTCAGCCTGCCCTCGATCACCGGGCCCTGGTCGTCATGGGTCGGGTACTGGCCCTCGCGCAGGCCCCCGATAGTGGACGGCTCGTAGTTGACGTGCGGGTTCTCACCCGCCTGGTCGACGTAGTAGGTCATCTGGCTGTCGCGCTGGTTGGTGCGCACGAGGGCGTTCTTCGGCTGGTTCACCGGCAGTTGCAGGTAGTTCGGGCCGACCCGGTAGCGCTGGGTGTCGCTGTAGGAGAAGGTCCGGCCCACCAGCATCTTGTCGTCGGAGAAGTCCAGGCCGTCGACCAGCACGCCGGTGCCGAAGGCGATCTGCTCGTTCTCGGCGAAGAAGTTGCCGACATTGCGGTCGAGCGTCATCCGGCCGACCGGCTTGGGCGGGAACAGCTCCTCCGGCCACGCCTTGGTGTCATCGAGCGGGTCGAAGTCCAGTTCGGGGTGCTCGTCGTCGGACATGATCTGCACGAGCAACTCCCACCGCGGGTGGTCGCCGCGCTCGATGGCCTCGTAGAGGTCGCGGGTGGCGTGGCCAAGCTCCTCGGCCTGGATGACCGCCGCGTCGGCCTCGGTGAGGCTGCGCACCCCGGCGGAGGGCATCCAGTGGTACTTCACCAGATGCGTCTCCCCGCTGGCATTGACCCACTTGTAGGTGTTCACGCCGAAGCCCTGCATGTGCCGGTAGTCGGCGGGGATGCCGCGCGGGCTGAACAGGTTCACCAGCATGTGCATGGCCTCCGGGGTCTGCGACATGAAGTCGAAGATCCGGTTCGGCGTCTGCCGGAAGGTCACCGGGTCCGGCTTGAGCGCGTGGATGACGTCGGGGAACTTGACCGCGTCCCGGATGAAGAACACGGCCAGGTTGTTGCCGACCAGATCCCAGTTGCCGTCCTCGGTGTAGAACTTCACCGCGAACCCGCGCGGGTCCCGGGCGCACTCGGAGGAGTCCCGGCCGCCGATGACGGTCGAGAACCGCACCGCGACGTCGGTGCGCTTGCCGCGCTCGGAGAACAGCTTGGCCCGGGTGTATCGCGCGATCGGCTCGTCGCCCCACGTCCCGTAGGCCTCGAAGTGCCCGTACGCGACGGCCCCGCGCGCGTGCACCACCCGCTCCGGGATGCGCTCGCGGTCGAAGTGGCTGATCTTCTCCAGGTAGTGGTAGTTCTCCAGCGTGGCCGGGCCACGCGGCCCCACGGTCCGCTGGTTCTGGTTGTCATAGACGGGGTGCCCCTGGCGGTCGGTCAGGACCGGGCGGTCGTCGTCCGGTCCGGATCCGATGCTCGACACGTCGGTCATGGCTGGGTGGTCCTTCCTCGCTGAGGAGCGGTCGCGTCATAGCCGGTCGCGGTGCGACTACCCAGGCACCGGACGCGGCAACCCTGAAAGTGGAGGCCGATGGAGCGGCGGGAGATCGCCGGGGCCCGCGCGACTCGGCTCACCTGACCAACCCGGGGGCGTCAGCCGCGCCGGTGGGCGGCTTCGGTGCGGTCGCGCTCGGTCAGCACCGGCTTGATCTCGCGCTCTTCCTCGTCATCGAGCGAGCGGGTGTCGCGCGGCGGGAGGAACGGCTCGCGGTCGGTGGGCCCGCCCTCGGAGATGGCCTTGGCGCGGGCGATCTCCGCGTCGAGTTCCGCGCCGAGCAGGACGGCGAGGTTGCTGATCCACAGCCACACCAGGAAGCCGATGACGCCGCCGAGCGAGCCGTAGGTCTTGTTGTAAGAGCCGAAGTTCGCGACATACAGTCCGAACGCGACGGACGCGAGGACCCACAGGACTACCGCGAGGACGCCGCCCGGGCTCAGCCAGCGGAACCGCGGGTGCCGCACGTTGGGCGCCGCCCAGTACAGGATGGCCAGCGCCAGGCTCACCAGCAGCGCGATGACCGGCCACTTGGCGATCTCCCAGACCAGGACGCCGGTCGACCCGATGCCCAGCGCGGACCCGAGCCGGTCGGCGATGCCCCCGGTGGCCACCACCCCGGCGGCGCTGACCGCCAGCAGCACCACCACACCCAGGGTGATGGCCACCCGCAGCGGGACGGTCTTCCACACCGGCCTGCCCTCGGGCATCTCGTAGATGGAGTTCGACGCGCGCATGAACGCGCCGACGTAGCCGCTGGCCGACCACAGCGCGCCGACCAGACCGACGATGGCCAGCGGACCCGCGATCGAGGCGTTGCCCTGGAGTTCGCGCAGCGCGCCGGTGATGATGTCGGCCGCGGCGCCGGGGGCGAGGGCGTTGACGTTCTCCACCAGGGTCGCGGTGGCCGACGGGCCGAGCATCGCGAGCACGGCGGACAGCACGATGATCGCGGGGAACAGGGACAGGACCCCGTAGTAGGTCAGCGCCGCCGCCCAGTCGGTGAGGTTGTCCTTCTGGAACCCGCGGACAGTGCGTTTGAGCAAGGCCCACCAAGAGCGGGCAGGCAGGTCTGTCGGGCTGTCGGTCATGGGCGCACCTCCGTGTCGACTCGCCGCCGGGGAACTACCCCGCCCGCCCGCGCCGAAACCCCGTTTCACGCCGTCCCACCCAGGGCACACCGGACCCACGTGGAACGGGAGGTAGACATGCCTGGACGGGAAAGCCTGCCGAGCACGGTGCGCCGCTCGGACGCGCACGCGCAGCGCCTCTGGGTCGCCGCCCACGACTCGGCGATCGAGACTTACGGCGAAGGGGAACGCGCCCAGCGCACCGCGTACGCCGCGCTCAAGCACTCCTACGAGAAGGTCGGCGACCGCTGGGAGGCCAAAGCCGAACGCGGCCCGTCGGACCGCCAAGCCGAGCGGCGGACGTCGAAGCGCGGCGAGACCGCGGGCGGCGTCGACGCCAACGCGAGCAAGCGGCACCTCTACGACCTGGCCCGCCGCCTCGACGTCAAGGGCCGGTCCTCGATGAGCAAGAGCGAACTGGTCGAGGCCGTGCAGAAGGCCAACGACCGCGCCACCGCCAAGGCGCGGTCCTGACCCTGGGCCCACCCGGGGAGCCCGGGTGGGCCCAGTGCGCCGTCAGTGGCTCGCCATGACCTGCTCGGCCCGGTCCCACGCCCGGTGCAGGCCGACCGCGTCGAACAGGGCCGCGGTGAACGGGCGGGCCACCGACTCGCCCAGGACGACGCCCGGGGCGGTCACGTCGATGCCCGCGTCCCGCAGCACCTGCTCGCCGTCGCCCCAGGCCGCGATGGCCTTGCAGTGCCGGAACATCTCCTCCAGCAGGACTGACAGCTTCATGTCGGTCAGCCCCGCCGTGCCGTCGGCGATGACGATCGCGTCGTACTCGATGGAGCGGGTGGCGAGCAGGGCGCGCTCCACGGTCTGCTGCGACCGCCCCTTCTTCAGCACACCGCCGGTCGGCGCGACGACCCGCAGGATCGCCCCCTTGGCCTCCACCGCGCGCCGCAGCTTGCCGACGCCGGAGAGATCGGCCCCGTCCGCCGCCACGACGCCGATGACCCGGCCGGTGATCGGCCCCGGGCCAGGCGGGATCTGCGAGAGCGCCGGGGACACGACCGTGTCCTGCGGTGCGTTGCCGCTCGGCGCGGGCAGCCCCAGCCCGGCGGCGACCCGCTCGCACAACTCGGCGTCGATGTTGGCGAGGTTGGCCAGCATCCGCTCGCGGATCGCCTGCTCGTAGCACTTGGCGAGCTCGAAGGTGAACGCCTGGATGATGTGCATCCGCTCGACCGGCGACAGGCTGCGGTAGAACATCGCGGCCTGGGAGAAATGGTCCGAGAACGACACCGGGTTGGCGCGCTGCTTGCGGCCCTCCACCCTCCGGGGCAGGTGCACATAGGCGCCCTCCCCCTCGGTGGCGACCTGAGGCGAGCCGCCGTCGACGCTGTTGGGCAGGTACGGCGCCAGTCCCTGGTGGACGGCCATCTGGTGCATTCCGTCGCGCAGGTTGTCGTTCACCGCCGCGTGCGGGCAATTGATCGGAATCTGGGTGAAGTTGGGGCCGCCGAGCCGGGTGAGCTGGGTGTCCAGGTAGGAGAACAGCCGGGCCTGCATCAGCGGGTCGTCGGTGACCTCGATGCCCGGCACCAGGTTGCCGGTGTGGAAGGCGACCTGCTCGGTCTCGGCGAAGAAGTTGGTGGGATTGCGGTTCAGGGTCAGCCTGCCGATCACCCGCACGGGGACCAGTTCCTCTGGAACGATCTTCGTGGGGTCGAGCAGGTCGATGCCCTCGAAGGTGTGGTCCTCGGTGTCGGACATGACCTGGATGCCCAGGTCGTACTCGAACGGGGCGCCTGCCTCGATGGAGTCGGCGAGGTCCCTGCGGTGGAAGTCGGGGTCCATGCCCGCGGCCAGTTGCGCCTCTTCCCAGGTAAGGGAATGGATTCCCGCGACCGGCTTCCAGTGGAACTTCACCAACGCGGTGGCGCCGTCGGCGTTGACCAGGCGGAAGGTGTGGACGCCGAAGCCCTCCATGGTCCGGTAGGAACGGGGGATGCCTCGGTCGGACATCGCCCACATGACATGGTGGGTCGCCTCGGTGTGCAGGGAAACGAAGTCCCAGAAGGTGTCGTGGGCGGTCTGCGCCTGGGGGATCTCGCGGTCTGGATGTGGTTTGCCCGCGTGGATGATGTCGGGGAACTTGATGCCGTCTTGGATGAAGAAGACGGGCATGTTGTTGCCGACCAGGTCGAAGTTGCCCTCCGCGGTGTAGAACTTGACGGCGAAGCCACGGACGTCTCGGACCGTGTCCGCTGATCCTCTCGATCCCAGGACGGTGGAGAACCGGGTGAAGACCGGGGTTTCCCGCCCTTTCTCGGCCAGGAAGGCGGCTTTGGTCACCGAGGCGGCATTTCCGTTGGCCGTGAAGACCCCGTGGGCCGCCGCGCCGCGGGCGTGGACCACCCGTTCCGGGATGCGTTCGTGGTCGAAATGGGTGATCTTCTCGCGGAGATGGAAGTCCTCCATCAGGGTCGGACCGCGGGTGCCCGCCTTGAGGGAGTGGTCTGTGTCGGGGAGTCGCACGCCTTGGGCTGTGGTGAGGTAGTCGCCTGTTTGGGCTCGTTGATCCTCTGTGGACGTCGCTCCCGTTGGGCTTGCGGGTTCGGGGGCGGACTGGTCGCGTTTGCGCCTCGGTGGCACGCGGTGCCTCCTTGATGAGATGGGGCAAAGTGGGGGCGTACCCGCGTGTGCGTGCTGTCATGCGTGCTCGGGGGCCGGCTTTCGTTGGTTGGCTCGATGGGGTGGACTGGCCCTCACAAAGGCCGCTCAACCGCCCCAGCCACGTCCGCGACAGGCCTTGTTTCGCCGCCCGACAGCCCCCACAACAAAGCCCCACCCACCCTGGGGGCTGACCCCGCTCCAGTCTATCGGCGCAGGTCAGCGCGGGGAAGAGGGGCCGCCGCGCCTGTGGATAACTTGCGATCACGGGCGGGCTCGGGGGTTCGACGGGCACTTGGTGTGGTCTGGCAGGGGGTTGAAGTTCCTATGGGGCTAATTCGGGGTTCCTTTGGTGTGCTTGATGTCCAGGTGCCGTTGCTGGTTATGGTGGTGGTGATTGCGGTAGGGGTGGCTTCGATTGTCAGTGCTACCAGGCCGGTGAGGGTGTCGTGGTTGTGGTTTACCGCGTTGGTTAGGGCTTCGTCTGTGGCCGTGACTATGTCGTGGGCGGTGGTGTCTGCCACCGCCAGACCGGTTAGCCACGTTTTGATGTGGGTGCGCACCGCTGCCAGGTGGGCGGTGCGTGGGGGCATCATCACGGTGAGGATCGCGCCTGCCGCGAAGGCGGCTAGGGGGCTGGGCCGCCGTCGGGGGTGGGGTGGGTCGGTTCCCTCGGCATCTGGTGGCGACGCGATGGGCACCGGCTCGCCTCCCTTTCGGCCTTCTGTCTCAGGGAGGGAGTCGGTGGGTGCAATGAGGCCGTTACCGGGCTGTCCACTGGGCGGAAACGTGCTGACTATTAGGGCTTGAGGAGGATTTTGATGGCGCCCTCCTGTTTGCGTTGGAAGATCTCGTAGGCGTGTGGGGCCTCCGACAGGGGCAGGGAGTGGGTGGCGAAGCCCTCGGTGCCCAGTGGGTCTTCGTCATTGAGCAGGGGGAGGATGTCGTCCACCCAGCGGTGGACGTTGGCTTGGCCCATCCGGAGTTGAATCTGCTTGTCGAACAGGGTGAGCAGCGGGAGGGGGTCCGCCATTCCGCCGTAGACACCGGACAGGGAGATGGTGCCGCCTCTGCGGACCAGGTCTATGGCCAGGCGGAGGGCGTCCAAGCGGTCCACGCCTGCTTTGCGCATGAGCTTGGCCGCGGCGGGGTCGGGGAGCAGGCCGACCAACTGCTGGGCGATTTTGGCTCCGGTGGCGCCGTGGGCCTCCATGCCCACCGCGTCGATGACCGAGTCCGGGCCTCTGCCGTCGGTGAGGTCGCGGACCACGTCGGGGAGGTCGTGGCCGTGTTCGCGGAGGTCCAGGGTGGTGACGCCGTTGCGGGCTACGCGGGCCAGGCGTTCGTCCACCAGATCTATGCCGATGACGTTCTCCACGCCGAGGTGGCGGGCGATGCGGCAGCACATGTCGCCGATGGGGCCGAGGCCGATGACCGCCAGGCTGCCGCCGGGGGGCACGTCGGCGTACTGGACCGCTTGCCATGCGGTCGGCAGAACGTCCGAGAGGAACACGAAACGCTCGTCCGGCGGGCCGTGCGGGACCTTGATCGGCAGGGTGTCGCCGAACGGGACCCGCAGCAGCTCCGCCTGGCCGCCGGGGACCGCGCCATAGAGCTTGGTGTAGCCGAACAGGGCGCCGCCCATGCCCTGGTCGCGGACCTGGGTGGTCTCGCACTGGGAGTGCAGGCCCTGCCCGCACATGAAGCAGGTGCCGCAGGAGACGTTGAACGGCACCACCACCCGGTCGCCCGGCGACAGGGTGGTGACCTCCGGGCCGACCTCCTCGACCACGCC
Organism: Actinokineospora iranica; assembly: GCF_900101685.1. GTDB lineage: Bacteria > Actinomycetota > Actinomycetes > Mycobacteriales > Pseudonocardiaceae > Actinokineospora > Actinokineospora iranica. The sequence continues at coordinate 111,764 of NZ_FMZZ01000007.1, read as the reverse complement.
CATCGGCTCGTGGCCGAGGATGTCGCCCTCGCGGAGGAACGGACCCAGCACCTCGTAGAGGTGCAGATCGGAACCGCACAGGCCGGTCGAGGTGATCCGGACGACGACGTCCGTCGGGTCCTCGATGGCCGGGTCCGGGTGGGTGTCCACCCGGACGTCCCGCTTCCCGTGCCAGGTCACTGCCTTCATACCGCGCCTCTCTGGTGCCGGTTTCCCATGGGGACTCGCGGATGGGGGACTTATGCGCGCGGGCGCAGGGCGGGGCTGGCGGACACGCCCGCGCCGTCGGCCAAGCCGCCGACCAGGTCGCGCAGGGTGTCCTGGGCGTTCCAGCGCGGGTGCCAGTCGAGGTCTTCGCGGGCCCGGTCGGCACGCAGCAGCGGCACCGCCATCGCCAGGTCGATCCAGCCGGGCGATGCGGGCAGCACGTGCGCCTGCCAGGCCACCGACGCGGCCGTGCGCACCGCGGCCCTCGGCATCGGGATGACCCGTCCGCCCAGGACGGCCGAGAGGTCGCGACCGTCCATGATGGGCTCCGCGGCGAGGTTCACCGCGCCCCGGTAGCCGCGCTCGGCCGCGGCCAGCACGGCGTCGGCGACGTCGGTGGCGTGCACGAACTGGAGGGCCAGGCCGCTGGGGATCGGCAGCACGGGCAGTCTGCCGTCGCTGGCGAGCTTCCACAGCGGGCCGGGCACCAGTGGGCCGGTGAAGTAGCGCTGGATCTCGCTGGCCGCGTCCCGCTGGAGGATCAGCGCGGGCCGCAGCCGGGTGACCGACACGTCCGGGTGAACCAGCTCGAACTCATCCAGAAGGGTTTCCACGGCGGCCTTGTCCTCGCTGTACGAGGACGACGGAATGCCTGTCGTCGGCCAGGTTTCGTCCACCGGGTTCAGGGATTGCCGTTCCGCGTAAGCCCCAACCGACGACAGGTAGACCAGTCTCGGCACCCCCGCCCCTGCCAGCGCCTGGGCCACGATCCGGCTGCCCTCGACGTTGACCTGTCGCAGGTACTCGCGGTCGTGGCTGGGCTGGATCGCCCAGGCCGCGTGCACCACGGCGTCCGCGCCCCGCATCGCCTCGGTGAGCAGGGGCAGCGCGCCGGTGTCGGTCAGGTCTATCGAGTGCCAGGTCGCCTTGTCGTAGATTCCGCCCGCCGCGGGCGCCCGCCGGGACACGCCGTCGACCACGTGGCCTGCCGCTAACGCGCTGGTGAGAACAGCCGTGCCGACGTTGCCGCTCGCACCCACCATGACGATTCGCATGGTGCCGCATACCCGGACGGCCGCAGGGCAAACACGGCGCGACTGGCCACGGACCCCCCGAGAGTGGTAACGATCTCCTTTCCTGTTTCGGTTTCACTCGATCGTGTAACCCGTATGGAGTGAGATTGCACTGTGGCGAGGCGAGATGAGTGACGAAGATCGGGTGATCGCCGGTCGGTACCGGTTGATCAGCGAACTCGGCAGCGGGGGGATGGGGGTCGTCTGGCAGGCCTACGACGAGCGGCTGCACCGCACGGTGGCGGTGAAGCAGGTGCGCACCCCCGCTTCGCTGACCGGTCTGCAGGCCGACGAGGTCAACCGGGTCGCGATGCGCGAGGGCCGGATCGCGGCCAAGCTGCAGCACCCGAACGCGATCACCGTCTACGACGTGATCGAGGACGACGGACTCCCCTATCTCGTCATGGAGCACCTGCCCTCGACCAGCCTCGCGCACGTGATGACCGAGCGCACCCTGTCCCCGGCCGAGGCCGGGCGGATCGGCGCGGACCTCGCCGCAGCGCTGGCCGCGGCGCACGAGGCCGGGATCGTGCACCGGGACATCAAGCCGGGCAACATCCTGCTCGGCGACAAGGGCGCGGTGAAGATCACCGACTTCGGGATCTCCCGGCTGGTCGAGGACGTCGCGGGCACCATGACCAACACCGTCTCCGGCACTCCCGCCTACCTCGCCCCCGAGGTGGCCAAGGGCGAGCGGGCGACGTTCCCCTCCGACGTGTTCTCCCTCGGCGCGACCCTCTACGCCGCGGTCGAGGGCATCCCGCCGTTCGGCGTGGACGACAACACGATGGCGTTGCTCTACCGCGTGTCCTCCGGGGTGATCACCCCGCCCAAGCGGTCCGGCGACCTCACCGACCTGCTGGTCCGGATGCTGGCCGCGGACCCGGCTGCGCGGCCGACCATGGCCGAGATCAGCGACGTCCTGGCCGGGAACAGGCAGCTTTCCGCGCTGCCCGCCGCCGCGCCGACGGCCGTGGCGACCCCGACGGCGGCCAATCCCCCGACCCTGACGGCCCCGCCCGCGCCACCGACCCCGCTGTTCGAGCCCACGCCCGTGGTCGCCGAGGACGAGCCGAGGGAGAAGGACCGCACCCGCCCCGTCCTGCTGGTGGCCGCGGCCGTGGTGGTCCTCGGCCTGGTCGGCGGGCTGCTGGCGCTGACCCTGTCCGGTGACGACGGCGGCCCCGCGGCCGCGGCCACCGGCCCGACCACCAGCGAAGCCACCCCCACCCCGCAGGCGACCACGACCGAGTCCGCGGTCCCCCCGCCGCCGGTCACCACGACGACCCCGAGCCCGCCGCCGAGCACGACAGCCACGGTGACCTCGGTGACCACCGTGACGAGCACCGTCACCACGCCCCCCGCCCCGGCACTGTCCACCCCGGCCCCGGACACCCCGGCGGCCAGGCAGGCCGCCATCAGCGACTACTACGCCCTGGTGCCCGGCAGCCTGGAGCAGGCGTGGGTCCGGCTCACCCCGAAGTACCAGGCGCACCCGTCCGGCGGGTTCGGCACGTACCAGCGGTTCTGGCGGGATAAACGATCCGTGCGGGTCTCCGAGGTGACCGGCGGCGACGGCGCGTTCGTCGAGGCCACCGTGGAGTACACCTTCACCAGCGGCAGCGTCTCCCGCGAACGGCACCGCTACGGGCTGGTCAACCAGGACGGCATCTGGAAGATCGACAGCTCGACCGTCCTGCGGGGCTAAGACTTAGTCGCTCAGCCCCAGGGAGCGGGTGAGGTCGCGCATGTCGGTGCGGTAGACCTTGACCGGGTCGGCGACCTGGGGCTGGAGGTGGCCGCACACCTCCAGCGCCACCAGTCCGTGCATCCGCCCCCACACCCGCGGCGCCGCACTCGACCCACCCGCTGTTCCACGCCGAACTCCCACACGAGCCGCGCTGTCGCCGATCGCGGCCGCACCCGCTGTCCCCCAGAGGCGTCGAGCAGATCCTGGCCCAGCGCATGGAGCCCGCGCTCGCCGCGCAGGCCCACTCCCTCAGCGGCGGCCTCCCGCCGCTCGTGCACGCCCTCGCCGACGACCACTCGACCGCGTGGCCGAGTTCGACCACCGCGCTGCTGCCCGTCGAGGCGTTCGAGCGCACGCTGTCGCGCTGCCGGTACCGGCGGGAGGCCTCCGGCCTGCGCGCGGGCTCGTGGTCGCCGACGCCGCGGTCACCGCCGAATGGCTCGGCACCCCCGAAGAAGGCCGCGTCGAAGGCGTCGACATCGGCCAGGAATCCGGCCCGCAGGCCCTCGCCCAGCCCGAGGGCCGCTGTGACGGCGTCCACCCCGTCGCGCAGCACACGCCAGAACTCGTCCGACGGCCCGAATGGGCTGGTCATGTCTCCCTCTCCACCACCCATGGGCCGACGGGCGCCGTTGCGGCGCCCCGGGTCGCCGGGAAATCCTGGTCCGGGCCTAAGGCGCTGTCGCTCGCACAACCGCCCGACCAGGCACTCCTAAGGGACATTCAGGGGTGATTCCAGGAAAAGCCCGATCATCGCGCCACGTCCCACCCCGGTTGGCCGAGTGACGAGGCTGAAATCCCCTGGACACGCGCCTCCGAACCCGATATCCGGAGTGAGAATGGAAAATCGACACAATCGACTTCAGCACCGCACTCCACCCTCGACAGAATCGGAATCACACCTGTGGACGACCGGGGCGCGGTAATCCGAATATTGGATTGCCAGCCCCCGCGCCGCCCGGTAGTAATGATGTGACAAGCTGACAGATTACCGGTCGAGCAGGCCGCGACAGCCCCCTAGGTACTAACAAAAATGTAAGTACTTGACGATTTCGCCGGAACCGGAAAACTGGTCGGTGCAGACACACCCGCGGAAAGGGAGTTCAATGGCAAGCACCGGAAAAACCGACGTCACGGTCATCGGCCTGGGGGACATGGGGAAGGCCCTGGCCGAGGCGTTCCTGGCGGCGGGCCACTCGACGACGGTGTGGAACCGCACCGCGAGCAAGGCCGACGACCTGGTCGCCAAGGGCGCCCACCGGGCCGACAGCGTCGCCGACGCCGTGCGGGCCAGTGAGGCCGTCGTCATCTGCGTGCTCGACTACCGGGCCGTCAAGGACGTCTTCGAGCAGGCGGGCGACGCCCTCGACGGCAGCGTCGTCTTCAACATCACCAACGGCCTCCCCGCCGAGGCGAAGGAAGCCGCCGCCCTGGCCAAGGAGAAGGGCTGCGCCTACATCGACGGCGGCATCATGGCCGTCCCGCCGATGATCGGCAAGCCGGGCGCGTTCGTGCTCTACAGCGGCGAGTCGCAGGCCGTCTTCGAGGACAACAAGCCGCTGCTGGAGGTGCTTGGCGACGCCCGGTTCACCGGGACCGACCCCGGCCACGCCTCGCTGCTCGACCTCGCCCTCAACGGCGCGATGTACGGGATGCTCGGCGGCGCGGTGCACGCCATGGCCGTCGTCGGCAGCGAGGGCATCGGCGCGCAGGACTTCTCCACGTCCCTGCTGATCCCCTACCTCACCGGGATCATGGGCATCGTCCCGCACTTCGCCAAGCAGATCGACACCGGCGAGTACACCGTCGACGTCGCCGCGACCCTGGCCATGCAGCAGGTCGGCTTCCGCAACATCCGCCAGGCCAGCGTCGACCAGGGCATCAGCTCCGCCCTGCTCGACCCGATGCAGGACCTCATGGACAAGCGGGTCGCCGCGGGCTTCGGCTCCGACGACTTCTCCGGCGTCTACGAGGCCCTCAAGCTCGAGGGCTAGGCGGGCACGGCCGCTGGTGGCGTCGTCGGTCGCGGGTCCGACGGCGCCGCCGCGGGTTGTTCCTCGTCCCTTGGGCGGGTGGGCACCGTTGACCCGGCGCCTCCCCCTCGTCGGTCAGCCCGGTCACCCCGCCCGCGGGGCGAGTGCGGAAAGTCGGCCTCCATGACCCACACCGGGTCGGGTCATGGAGGCCGACACTGCTTTTCCCGCTTTTCTCAGAGAAACGGCGTCTCCGGGTCCAAGCCCAGCAGGACCCGGCCGTAGAGCTCCAGGTTCGCGTTCGGGGTCATCACCGCGTGCATGGAGATTCCCTGGATGTCGCGGAAGAAGCGCTGGATCGGCATGGCCAGCGCGATCGCGGACGCCCCGCTCGCCGCGAACAGCTCGCTCGCCGCCTCCCGGGCGAGTTGGACCGCGTACCCGCACTGCCCGCGCAGCGTCGCCCGCTCGACCAGGGTCAGCCGCTCCCCCGCGTCCGCGCGCCGCTGCATCAGGGCCGCCTGGTTGGCCAGCAGCGCCTCGGCCGCGGCGATCTTGTTCGCCGCCGTCCCGACCTGCACGTGCACGAGCGGGTGCCGAGCCTGGTCTTCCCATGCGGTGTAGGAGATCGGCTTGCCAGGGGCCCGCTCCACGAACATCTCGTAGACGCCGCGCGCGAGGCCGACGATCACCGCCGTCGACTCGGCCATCACCAGGCTGATCAGGCCGTAGTCCCGGCCGGTCGGCTGGTCCCCGGCCGGGTCGCCTGGCCAGGCGAACGCGTCGGCCATGTTCACCACCCGGTGCTCGGGCACGAACACCTCCCGCGCGGTCACCGTGGCGCTTCCGGTGCCCGCGGCGGCCATCACCTCCCAGTCGTCTGCGATGCCGAACTCCTGGATCGGCACCACGGCCATGAGCTGTTCGGTCGTGCCGTCGGGGTTGGTGAGGGTGGACACCGCGAGGTTCCAGTGCGCGCCCCGGCAGCCGGTGTTGAACCGCCAGCTTCCGTCGAGGACGTACCCGCCCTCGACGCGCTCGATCTTCCCGGACGGGGTGAAGCCGCCGGACACCCGCACCGAGCCGTCCGCGTAGACCTCGCGCTGGGTCCGCTCGGGATACAGCCGGATCATCCAGGCCGCGGTGATGTAGCCCTCGGAGACCCAGCCGGTCGACCCGCAGCCGCGGGCGATCTCCAGCAGGATCTTGATGTGGTCGACGACCGTGAGGTCGAGGCCGCCGAACCGCTGGGGCACGCCCGTCCGGTACACCTCGGCTTTTTCCAGGAGGTCGATGTTCTCCTCGGCGATCCACCGTCGCCTCTCGCCTTCCAGACCGTTCTCCCGAAGCTGCGGAACAATGGATTTCACCGCGTCGAGAACGCGCGCGATGTCGGTCGCGGTCGTGGTCACCCTGCCTCCTCGTGTGTTTCCTGTCGGATCTTCCCGACCCGTGTTCACGGCTCGGTCGCCGCTCGGCAACCGGCGGGAGATGAGCGGCCGGTTACCCGGGTGCGCCGCCGACGCGCACCCGCGCCCGTTCCGCCTGAGCGGGCGGTTCTGGCAGGTATCCGGCCTGGATGAAGAAGTCGACGTACTTCGCGAGCAGGTCGCCGGTCACCGCCGGGCAGGTGATTCCGCTGCCGCGCAACGCTTCCGCCGTCTGGGCGGTGTCGAACGCCGGGTAGAAGGACTCGGGGTCCTCGATCAGTATCTCCACCGCGTCCAGCAGCGCGACGATCGCGTTCTTCGGGTCGGCCCGCACGAGGTCGAACCAGGTGGCGCGGTCCAGTTCCGGCAGCGGGTAGCCGCGGTCGCGCAGGTGCGCCACGATGTCGGCGAAACTCACGTGGCTGTCGTTGCAGAGGTGGAAAGTGCCGCCAGCCGAGGCCGGGTCGCGGGAGACGCGCACGAGCGCGGCGCTGGCGTAGTCCACCGGCATGAGGCGGAACAGGCCCGGCAGGTCCTCGGGCGCCGCGCCCGCCTGCACCACGCCCTTGACGGTGAGCCAGACGAAGTCGCGGGTCTGGCAGGACCCGGTGACCTGGTCGCCCGCCACCTGGTCCACCCGGTAAACCGACACCGGCAGGCCGCGTTCCCTGGCCAGCCCGATGATCTGCTCGGCGACCCACTTGCTCTGCGTGTACCCGTTGGGCAACGCCGCGCCGGGGCCGGCCGGGTCGGTCACCGTGATCGGCACGCCGGGGGTCGGCGGGCCGGGGAAGACGCCGGTCGTGGAGACGTGGTGCACCGGGACCGTGCGGTGCCGGGCCGCCAGGCGCAGCAACTCGACCGTGCCCGCGACGTTGGCCGCCCGGACTGTCTCGTAGGTGTGAATCCAGTTGACCGACGCGCCGACGTGGTAGACGGCGTCCACCGTGCGCGCCAACGAGTCGAACCGCTCCTCGGTGAGCCCGAGCCGGGGCGCGGCCAGGTCGCCGACGACGATCCGCACCCGGTCGGGGTCGACCTGCTCGCCGATGCGGTACCAGCGCAGGTTTTCCTGGACCCGGCGCAGCGCGTCGGCCTCGTCCTGCCCGCGCACCAGGCAGTGCACCGTGGCGCCGGTCGTGCGCACGAGGTCGCGCAGCACGAACGCGCCCAGGAAGCCGGTGGCCCCGGTGAGCAGGACGTGCTTGGGGTCGGCGACGCAGGTGAGGACGTCGTCGGCGGGCTGGATGTCGTCGGGTAGCGCGATGTCGGCGGCGAAGTCGAACCGGGTGTCGGTCGCATCGCCGCCGCCGACGAGCGCGGCCCGCAGGTACTCCGCGAGCGCGGCGGGCGAGGGGTGGTCGAAGATCAGCGTGGTGGGCAGCCGGATCTCGGCCGCCGCGCTGAGCCGGTTGCGCAACTCGACCGAGGTCAGCGAGTCGAACCCCAGCTCGGTGAAGCGCTGGTCGTCGCCGACGCCGGTCGAGTCGGCGTGGCCGAGCACCGCGGCGACCTCGCCGCGCACCACATCGAGCAGCGCCGCCCGCTGCTCGGCCGCGGGCAGCCGGGCCAGCGAGTCGGCCAGCGACGCCAGGCTCACCCCGGTCTCGCGCACCGAGCGCCGAGACGGAGTCCTGGCCAGCGCGGTCAGCAGCCGGGGCACCTGCGCTGGCCGGGACTTGCGCAGCGTCGGCACGTCCACCGGGGCGCCGACCACCATCGGGCGGCCGAGGGTGAGCGCGATGTCGAGCATCCGCAGCCCCTGGTCCGACTCGATCAGCGGGAAGCCCGCGCGGACGATGCGGTCGATGTCGGCCGCGTCGAGGTGCTCGGCCATCCCGCTGGTCTGCGCCCACAGGCCCCAGGCGACCGAGGTCGCCGCCAGCCCGGTGGCCGCGCGGTGGTGCGCGAGGCCGTCGAGGAAGGCGTTCGCCGCGGCGTAGTTGGACTGGCCCGCGCCGCCGACGACGCCAGCGAACGACGAGAACAGGACGAACGCGGACAGGTTCCGGTCGCGGGTGAGGTCGTGCAGGTGCCAGGCCGCGTCGACCTTGGGCCGCAGCACGGCGTCGAGGCGGTCGACGGTCTGCGCGGTGATCAGGCCGTCGTCCAGCGCGCCCGCCGCGTGGACGATCCCGGTCAGCGGGTGCGCCTCGGGCACGCTCGCCAGCAGCGCGGACAGCGCCGCCCGGTCGCCGGTGTCGCACGCGGCGACGGTGACCTCCGCGCCGAGCCCGGTCAGCTCCGCTACCAGCTCGTCCGCTCCCCGCGCGGCGCTCCCCCTGCGGCTGGTGAGCAGCAGCCGCCGAACCCCGTGCTCGGCGACCAGGTGCCGGGCGACCAGCCCGCCGAGCGTGCCGGTGCCGCCGGTGATCAGGACGGTGCCCGCACCGCCCGCACCGCCCCAGACCGGCGCGGCGGACGATGGCGCGGGCACTCGGCGCAGCCGAGGCACGAACGCCTGCCCGCCCCGCACCGCGACCTGCGGCTCCCCCGCGGCCACCACGGCCTCGATCGCGGTCTGGGACAGCTCACCGGTGTCGGTGTCGACCAGGACGAACCGGCCGGGGAACTCCGACTGCGCCGAGCGGACCATGCCCCAGACCGCGGCTCCGCCCAGGTCCGCCACATCCTCGCCGCCGGTCGCGACCGCGCCCCGGGTGACCAGGACCAGCGGGAGGTCGGCCACCCGCTCGTCAGCCAGCCAGCGCTGCGCCAGACCCAACACACGACGGCTTGCCCGGTGAACAACCCCAACCGTGTCACTGGTCTCCGCGCCACCCAACGAATCCACACTGTCCTCAGTGGACCCAGTCAGCCAGGCCACCGCCGCCATCGGCGACGTGTCCGCGCGCCCGACGACAGCGCCCGGGTCCGCGGTGTCCGCGTCCCAGTCGACCACGCCCGGGGCGTCGGCCGGGGACGCGAGTTCGACCGGCTCCCAGCCGATCTCGAACAGCGCGTCGTGGTCCCGGCTCCCGGCCAGGCCGAGTTCGGCCGCGGTGAGCGCCCGGGTGCGCAGGACCCCGATCTCGGCGACCGGCTGCCCGCCCTGGTCGGCGAGGCGCACCGCGACTGCGCCGTCCTCGCTCAGGGTCGCCGTCACCCGGACCGTGGTGGCGCCGGTGGCGAGCAGTCGGAACCCGGACAGCCGGGCCACGGCTGCGGCCTGGCCCGGCAGGCTCAGCCCGGCGAGCAGGGGGACGCGCAAGGCGACCTCCAACACCGCCGGGTGCAGCCCGAACCCGGCGGCCGCGACCCCGGCGGGCAGCGTAACCTCGGCGAACGCGGCGTTCCCCCGCCGCCACAGCGCGGTCAGGCCCGCGAAAGCGGGTCCCCAGGCCAGTCCGGCCGCGGCCAGCCGCTCCCCGGCCAGCGCCGGATCGATCGCCTCGGCCGCCGCGGGCGGCCACGGGGCCGGGTCGGCGTCGCCGTGCCCGGCGTGCCGCGCCAGCAGACCCGACGCCACCTCGGTCCAGGTGACCTCGGAGTTCTCCGGCCGGGCGTGCACGGTGAACCGGCGTCGGCCTGCGGTGTCCGGCGCGCCGACCGCGAGTTGGATCTGGACCCCCGCCGCGGGCGGGAACACCAGCGGCGATGTCGTCGTCAACTCGGCCACCGCCGTGCAGCCGACCTCGTCCCCGGCCCTGGTCGCCAGTTCGGCCAGCAGCGCGGCCGGGAGCACCGGCGCGCCCAGCACGCGGTGGTCGTCAAGCCAGCGGTGAGTGCGCGGCGAGACGCGGCCGGTGAACAGCACCTGGTCGGCGCCCGCCACCGGGACCGCGGCCGCGAGCAGTGGATGCTCGGCAGCGGCCAGGCCCAGGTCGGCTGCGTTGGCCGGGGCCGCCGACGCCGCGTGCCAGTACCGCTCGCGTTGGAAGGCGTAGGTCGGCAACTCGACCGCGGCGGTGTGCTGCGGGAACGGCCGCCGCCAGTCCACCCGGCCGCCGCTGGTGTGGAAGCCGCCGAGCGAGGCCAGGAACCGGGTCAGGCCGCCGTCGTCGCGGCGCAGGGTGGCCACGGCGACGGCGTCGGGGAACCGCTCGGTGAGCGACCCGGTCAGCACCGGGTGCGGGCTGACCTCGACGAACGCGCCGAACCCCTGCTCGACCAGGCTCTGCGTGGCCTTCTCGAACTCCACCGGCCGCCGCAGGTTCTGGTACCAGTACTCCGCGCCCAGGTCGGCGCCGTCGATCCAGTCCGCCGTCGCGGTGGAGTAGAACGGGACCGTGCCCGATCGGGGCCGGACCGGCGCGAGCGCGGCCAGCAGCCGGTCGCGGATCTGCTCGACCTGCGCGGAGTGCGATGCGTAGGAGGCGGGGAAGACCTTCGCCCGGATGTCCTGGCGGGCGCAGTGCGCCACGAACTCGTCCAGCGCGTCCAGGTCGCCCGCGATGACCGTCGCCCCCGGCCCGTTCACCACCGCGACCGACAGCCGCCCGCCCCAGTTCCGCAGCCGCTGCTCCACCTCGTCGCGCGAGAGCGACACCGAGGCGATCGCGCCCTGCCCGTGCAGCACGCTCGCGACCTGGCTGCGCAGCGCGGCGACCATCGCGGCGTCCTCCAGCGTGAGCGCCCCCGCGACGTAGGCGGCGGGCACCTCGCCCTGGGACTGGCCGATCACCGCGTCCGGCTCGACGCCGTAGGAGCGCCACAGCGCCGCCAGGGACACCGCGACGGAGAACAGCACCGGCTGGATCACCTCGACGTTGTCGATGGTGGGCGCGCCCTCGGCACCGCGCAGCACCGCTTCCAGCGACCAGTCGACATACGGCGACAGCGCGCGCTCGCAGGCGCGCACCTGCTCGGCGAACACCGGGGCCTCGTCGAGCAGCCGGACCGCCATCTCGGCCCACTGCCCGCCCTGGCCGGGGAAGACGAACACGGTCTTGCCGCCCTGCTTCGCGCGGCCGCGCACCACCCCGGGGCCGTTGACACCCACGGCGAGCGCCTTGAGCCCGCCGAGGAGTTCGCCCCGGTCCAGCCCGGTCACCGCGGCCCGGTGCTCCAGCGCCGATCGCGTGGTCGCCAGCGAGAACGCGATATCGGCCACGTCCACGTGATCGGCGACCGCGGAGCCCTCTGCGAAGGCGAGCAGCCTGCCCGCCTGGGCGCGCAGCGCCGCAGGGGTCTTGGCCGAGAGCACCCACGGGACCGGTGGCGCGGCGGTCGGCCGCGCGGCCGGTTCGGCCGGTTCTGCCGGTTCCGGGGCCTGTTCCAGGATCACGTGCGCGTTCGTGCCGCTCGCCCCGAACGCGGACACCCCGGCCCGGCGCGGCCGCCCGGTCTCCGGCCAGGACAGCGGCTCCTCCAGCAGCCGCACCGCCCCCGCGGACCAGTCCACCATCGGCGTCGGCCGGTCGACGTGCAGCGTCTTGGGCAGGACGCCGTGCCGGATGGCCTGGATCATCTTGATGACACCGCCGACGCCGGAGGCGGCCTGGGCGTGGCCGATGTTGGACTTCAGCGAGCCGAGCCACAGTGGACGGTCCCCGGGGCGGCCTTGCCCGTAGGTGGCTAGCAGGGCTTGGGCTTCGATCGGGTCGCCGAGCCGGGTGCCGGTCCCGTGTGCCTCCACAGCGTCCACATCGGACGTCGTCAACCGGGAGTCTGCCAGCGCGTCGCGGATGACTCGCTCCTGCGACGGGCCGTTGGGCGCGGTGAGGCCATTGGACGCGCCGTCGGAGTTCACCGCCGTGCCGCGCACGATGGCGAGCACCCGGTGCCCGAGGCGGCGGGCGTCGGAAAGCCGTTCCACGACCAGCAGTCCGACGCCCTCGGACCAGCCGATGCCGTCGGCCGCCGCGGCGAACGGCTTGCACCGGCCGTCGGCGGCCAGGCCGTTCTGGTGGGAGAAGTCGATGTGCCCCACGGGATTCGCCGACACGTAGGACGCGCCCGCCAGCGCCAGGTCCGACTCGCCCGAGCGCAGAGACCGCACCGCCAAATGCAACGCCACCAGCGACGACGAGCAGGCGGTGTCCACCGAGACCGCCGGGCCTTCGAGTCCGAGGGTGTAGGCGATGCGCCCGGAACCCATGCTGGTCAGCAGACTCGTCATCAGGTAGCCCTCGAACTCCGCTGGCGCGGGCAGGCCGAGGTAGCTCTGCTCGACCATGCCGGTGAACACCCCGGTCCGGGACCCCTTGAGCCCCAAGGGATCGATGCCCGCCTGCTCCAGCGCCTCCCACGCGGTCTCCAGCAGCAGCCGCTGCTGCGGGTCCATGGCGACCGCCTCGCGCGGGGATATCCCGAAGAACGCCGCGTCGAACCGGGTCGCGGTGTCCAGGAAACCCGCCTGCCGCACATAGGTTCTGCCGCGCGCCTTGGGATCGGGGTCGTAGAGGTTGTCCAGGTCCCAGCCGCGGTCGGCGGGGAACTCGGAGATGGCGTCCCCTTCTGCCATGACCAGCCGCCACAGCTCGTCGGGTGTCTCCGCGCCCGGGTACCGGCACGCCATGCCGACGATTGCTATCGGCTCCTGCGCGCCCGACTCCAACTCGGCGACCCGGCGGCGCGCCCGCCGCAGATCGGCGGTGACCCGCTTGAGGTAGTCGAGCAGCTTCGCTTCGTTGTCACTGGCCATGAGAAATCTCCACTCAGCGTGCGGGGGTCGCGAGCGCGGCGACCGGTCAGGACACGGTGTCCCCGAGTTCGGTGTCGATCAGGGCGAACATCTCCTCCACCGACGCCGACTCGAGGTGGTCGTGCTCGACTTCCTCGGTCGCGACCGCGGTCTCGGTCAGCTTCGCCAGCAGGGTCCGCAGGCGCGTGGCCACCGCGCCGCGCTCGGCGCCGTCCAGCCCGGTCAGCGCCGCTTCCACCTGGTCCAGTCCGGCCAGCGCGGGCGACCGGCCGTCGTCCGCGCCGCGGGCCGCCGCGGCCAGCACGAACTCCGTGAGGGCCAGCGGGGTCGGGTGGTCGAAGACCAGCGTGGTGGGCAGCCGCAGGCCGGTCTCGGTGGTGAGCCGGTCGCGCAACTCGACGGCGGTCATCGAGTCGAAACCCAGTTCCCGCAACGGTGTTCCGACGTCGATGGCGTTCGGGTCCGCGTGCCCGAGCACCCCGGCGATCTCGGTGCGGACCAGGGCGAGCACGATGACGTGCTGCTCGTCCGCCGCACGCCCGGCGAGCCGCCGGGCCAGCGCGTCCGCTCGGCCCACCACGCGCCGCGTGCTCCCGGGGAGCGGCGTGGCGGGATCGGTCGCGTGGGAATCGCCGCGCGCGGTGGGCAGGTCGCCGAACACCACTCGGTCGACGGTGGCGACCGGTTCGCCGGACTCGTCGCCCAGCAGCACGGCGACGGCATTCGCCCCGACCGGCTCGACGCTGACCAGCACGGCGGTCGCGCCGGTCGCGAACAGGCGCACGCCGTGCCACTCGACGGGTTCACCGGTCGCGGCTTGGTTGATCGCGGCTTGGTTGACCGCGGCCTCCCACAGCGCGGGATGCAGGCCGTAGGCGGCCGCGTCGGACCGGAGTTCCTCGGGCAGATCGACCCGGACTCCCGACCCCGCCACGGGTTCAGCCGACGCGGCCACGCCAAGCGTCCCGTCCGCGAGCGGCGACCAGTCGCCGTCCCCGATCCGGCCGTGGACGGTGAGAGAGCGCTTGCCCTCGTCATCGGCCGGGCTCAGGGCCACCTGGAGCCGGACCGCGCCGTCACGGGGAACCACCAGAGACGCCCGAAGGAACAGACTGTCCACAACGGAAGCGCCGACCTCGTCGCCCGCCCGGATCACCAGTTCCACCAAGGCGGACGCGGGAATCACCACCTCGCCCGAGTCCGGGTCGACGGCGAGCCACGGGTGCTCCCTGGCCGAGATCCGCGAGGCGAACAGCGTCCCGCCGCCCGCGGCCAGCGGGACGGCCGAGCCGAGCAGCGGGTGCCCGGTCGGGGCGAGGTCGAGCCCGGCCGGGTCGGCCGCGGCCGGGGTCAGCCAGTAGTGCTCGCGCTGGAACGCGTAGGTGGGCAGCGGAACACCCTTGCCGGAGCCGAGAAACGCCGCCCAGTCGACCGGCACGCCGAGGGTGTGCAGGCGCGCGATCCCGGCGACCAGCGCCGAGACCTCGGGCCGTCGCCGCCGCAGCAACCCCACCACGGTCGCCGTGCTTTCCGACTCCGCCAGCGTTTCCTGCGCCGGACCGCCGAGCACGGCGTCCGGCCCGACCTCGACCAGCGTGCTCACCTCGGCCGCGTGCAGGGCCGCGACGCTGTCGGCGAACCGCACACCCGCGCGGACTTGCCGCACCCAGTAGCCCGGGTCGGTGAGCAGCGCGGCGTCGGCGAGCGTGCCGGTGACCGTGGAGACAATCGGAATCCGGGGCGGGTGGTAGGTCACCGCGCCCGCGATCCGGGCGAACTCGGCGAGCATCGGCTCCATCAGGGGCGAGTGGAAGGCGTGGCTGACCGTGAGGCGCTTGATCCGGGCGCCGCCCGCCTCGACCTTCGCGGCGACCGCCTCGGCGGCGGCCGCGTCACCGGAGACCACGATCGAGCGCGGGCCGTTGACCGCCGCGACGCCGACCAGGTGCTCGTTGCCCGCCAGCAGCGGCAGCACCTCGTCCTCGCCCACCGCCAGCGCGATCATCGCGCCGCCCTCGGGCAGGGCCTGCATCAGCCGCGCCCGCGCGGCGACCAGGGTCACGGCGTCGGCCAGGGTGAGCACGCCCGCGACATGTGCCGCGGCCAGTTCGCCGACGGAGTGGCCCACCAGGTAATCCGGCCGCACGCCCCAGGATTCCAGCAGCCGGTAGAGGGCCACCTCGACGGCGAAGATCGCGGGCTGGGCGTTCCCGGTCAGGTCCAGCCCACGGCCGGTGTCGATCACCCCAGCGAGATCCAGCGCGGTGCGATCCAGCGCGGCGCCATCAGACGTGGCGGCCGACTCGGCGGCGAACGCGGTGGCCACTTCGTCGAACGCCGCGGCGAACACCGGGAAGGCCGCCCGCAACTGCGCGCCCATGCCCGCCCGCTGGGCGCCCTGGCCCGCGAACAGGAACGCGGTGCGGCCGTCGCGGCGCGTGCCGCGGACCACGCCGGGGGCGAACTCGTCCGCAGCGAGGGAACGCAGGCCCCACAGCAGTTCGTCGCGGTCGGCGCCGACGACCACGGCGCGGTGCTCGAAGGCGGACCGGGTGGTCGCCAGCGAGTACGCCACGTCCACCGCGTCCAGACCGCGTTCGTCCACAGCGGACGCCAGGCGTCGAGCCTGGTCCCGCAGCGCGGCGGCCGACCGGCCCGAGACCACCCACGGGACCAACGGCGGCGACACCGAGGGCTGGGCAGGCTCGGCGACCGCCTCCGCCTCTTCGAGGATGACGTGCGCGTTGGTGCCGCTGAACCCGAAGGAGGACACCGCCGCCCGGCGCGGGGCGTCCTCGGCGCGCCACGGCCGCGCCTCGGTGAGCAGGGACAGCGCTCCCGGCTCCCACTCGACGTGCCCGGTGGGCTCGGCCGCGTGCAGGGTCTTGGGCAGCGTCCGGCGCCGCATGGCCTGCACCATCTTGATCACCCCGCCGACCCCGGCCGCCGCCTGGGCGTGACCGATGTTGGACTTCAGCGAGCCGACCCACAGCGGGTCCCGCGACCGGTCGCGCCCGTAGGCGGACATCAACGCGTTCAGCTCGATCGGGTCGCCGAGCCGCGTCCCCGTGCCATGCCCCTCGACAGCGTCCACATCGGACGGATCGAGCCCCGCGTCGGCCAGCGCGGCCCGGATCACCTTCTCCTGCGCGGGACCGCTGGGAGCGGTCAGGCCGTTGGACGCGCCGTCCTGGTTCACCGCGGCGCCGCGGACCACGGCCAGCACCTCGTGCCCGCGGGCTCGCGCCACGGACAGGCGTTCCAGCAGCAGGATGCCCGCGCCCTCGCTCCAGCCGGTCCCGTCGGCCGCGGCGGCGAAGGACTTGCAGCGGCCGTCCGCGGCGAGCCCGCGCAGCCGGGAGAACTCGATGAACGCCATCGGCGTGGACATCACCGTGACACCGCCCGCGAAGGCGAGGTCGCACTCACCCCTGCGCAGCGCGGTGACCGCCAGGTGCAGCGCGACCAGCGACGACGAGCACGCCGTGTCGACGGTCACCGCAGGACCTTCCAGCCCCAGCGCGTAGGACACCCGGCCAGAGGCGACGCTGCCCGCGCCGCCGCTGGCCAGATACCCTTCCACCGCCCCAGGGCTCGCCCCGGGATCAGGCTGGTAATCGTGGTACATCACGCCCGCGTAGACGCCGGTGCGGCTGCCGCGCAGCGTCGCCGGGACGATCCCCGCGCTTTCCACCGCCTCCCAGGCGACCTCCAGCAGCAGCCGCTGCTGCGGGTCGGCGGCGAGCGCCTCGCGCGGTGACATCTCGAAGAACGCGGCGTCGAACCGGCCCGCGTCGCGCAGGAACCCGCCCTCCCGCGAGTACGAGGTGCCGAGATGGTCGGGGTCGGGGTGGTACAGCCGGTCGAGGTCCCAGCCCCGGTCGGTCGGGAACGGGCCCACCGCGTCGACCCCGTCGGCGACGAGCCGCCACAGGTCGTCCGGTGTGGACACACCGCCCGGGTAGCGGCAGGCCATCCCGACGATCGCGATCGGCTCGGACTGCCTGCTTTCCAGCTCCGCCAAGCGCTTGCGTGACTCGCGGGCATGGGCGACCGCCCGTTTCAGGTGCTCCCGCAGATCGTCCTCGCCCGCCATGGTCCCCCTCCGCATAGCTCGTTCGGAACTGTTCGCTCAAGCCGTTCGCTCAGGCCGCGGGCTCGTCGTTGACCGGCCGGTCGATCACCATGACCCACTTGCCGTCCTCGTCGCGCACCATCACGTCGGTGCAGGTGCCCTCCAGCACCACCGGCTCGCCCTCGGGTCCGCTGGTTTCCAGGCGGTACCGCACGACCAGCAGCGACGTGTCCCCGGTCCGGTAGGTGTGCACCACCTTCGCGCTCAGCTTGGGGTTGGTGGCCAGGAACGCGGTGATGGCCGCCGTGCGCTCGGCTCCGGTGAGCGGCACGCCGGTCAGGCTGGAGATCGCGTCCGCCCGGTAGAGCTGGTCGAAGATCGCGCCGTCGCCGGAGTTGAACGCGGCGGTGAACACGTCGTTCTGCTGGTCCGGGTCTTCGGTGAGGGTCAGGTCAAGGGTGCTGCTCATGGCGATGTCTCCTCGTGCGCTCGGTTATCGGTTCAGCTGACTGCTCAGATGGCTGCTCAGATGTCCTTGCCGTACGGGTTGTCGATCGCGAAAAGCCACTGCCCGCCCGCGCCGCGGCGCAGGACATCGGTGCCGATGCCGGAAAGCCGCTCACCACCGGGGATGTCGATGGTCCAGTCCACCACCAGCAGGGCGGTGTCCTCGGTGACATGGGACTCCAGGACGGTCGTGGTGATCTTCGGCTGCTGGGCCAGGAACTCCGCCATCCCCGCCCGCCGCGCCTCGCCGGAGAGCGCGACCCCCTTCTCCCACACCGTCACCGCGTCGTCGGTGTAGTGGCTGTCGAGGGCGGCGGGGTCGCCGGAGTTGAAGGCGCGGACATAGCTCTCGGCGTGCTCGAGGACGCTGGTGACAAGCACTTCACGGACACTGGTCATGCGAATCACTTCCCTTGGTCGTGAACCCCGATCGGGACACTGCTTCTCAGGTGGGCGAACAAAGCACGGTCTGTCCTCAGAGGACGGGCGCGTCGGGGTCGAGGCCGAGCATGACCCGGCCCTGGACCTCCAGGTTGGTGCTGGGGGCCATCAACCCGTGCAGCGACAGGCCTTCCAGGTCCCGGTAGAACCGCTGGAAGGCGGCCTTGCGGCTCAGCGCGGACGCGCCGCTCACCGCGTGCAGCTCCCGCACGGCCTCCTTCGCCAGCTGCACGGCGAATCCGCAGCGCCCCCGGATCGTCGCCCGCTCCGTCAAGGTCGGCTGCTCGCCCGCATCGGCCCGCCGCTGCAGCAGCGCGATGACCTCGGCGGCGAGAGCCCGTGCCGCGGCGATCTTGTTCTCGGCGGTGGCGACGCTGATCTGGGTGAGCGGGTGGGCACTCTGGTCGGCCCAGTTCGAGTACGAGATCGCCCGGCCGGGCAGCCGCTCGACGAACAGCTCCAACGCGGCCTGGGCCATCCCGACGTGGGTCGCGACGCCCTCCACCATGACCATGCCGATCAGCCCGTAGTTGCGGCCCGTCGCGCCGGAGTTCCACCGGTCCCCGGTGACGCCCTCGACGGCGGCTTCCCCGGAGGCGACGCGGTGCGCGGGGACGAACAGGTCCGTCGCGGTGACGGTGGAGCTGCCGGTGCCCGCGGCCGCGGAGACGTGCCAGTCGTCGGCGATGGCCAACTCCGCCATGGGCACCACGGCGAACACCTGCTCGACCGTCCCGTCGGGCCGTTCGAGCAGGGCCGCGAGCATGTCCCAGTCCGCGGCGCGGCATCCGGTGTTGAACCGCCACTCGCCGTTGAGGACGAAGCCGCCCTCGGCGGGAACGGCCGTCCCGCTCGGGGTGAACCCGCCGGACACCCGGACCGAGCCGCCCGCGAAGACCTCTTCCTGCGCGCGATCCGGGTACAGGCTGATCATCCAGGCGGTCGACACCCACGCCGCGCTGGTCCAGCCGGTCGAGCCGCAGCCGCGGGAGATCTCGGCGAGCACGTCGAACTGCTCGGCCAGCGGCAGGTCCGAACCGCCGAACCGCTCCGGCACGGCCATCCGGAAAACCCCGGCGCGGTCAAGGAGATCGATGTTCTCCCGCGGAATCCAGCGGCCCTCCTCCGCGGCGAGGCCGTTGGCCCGCAGCGTCGGGACGATGTCCCGCACCGCGGCCAGCACAGTCGGGGCCGCGACCTCGATCATGGTCATTCCGCTTCCTTCCTCGGTCGTCTTCACCAACCCGCCACCGCACGACGGCGCGCGTTCGGCCAGGGAGAACGTCAGATCGCTCGAGTGCCGCCATCGGCGCGGACGGTCACCGCCCGCTTCCCCGCCTCATCGAACGTACCGCCGCGTAGTCAGCGGACTCCGAATCGCGCGGTCACAGCGTGGTAATCGGACCGCGAGACCAGAAACCCTCAAGTCAACGTCGAGGGTTCCATCGTCCGGTAACCGAGAATCTGCGGTCGCCCGCTTTCACAATTGACGGTTCATGACCAAGTTTCTGAAGCGATCCCGCACGAAGTGGCTAGGATCGCGGGCAACGCGGCCGCTTCGTGTGGACAGTCACGCTGAAGTCACCCGCCGCGAGCACACAAGGGGGTTAGGAAAGGTGTCGACTACTTATCGCCCACCCCGCCGGGTGCCGTCGTGGACGACGGCAGCAGCACGGGCGGGGCTCTCCTGAGCGCGATCACCGCCCGCTAGCGCCTTCGGGGGAAGGCGCGGGGCGCGTCATCACACGCGATCACATCGGCCCACGCGGGCCGGACACACCGGAACCGGAACGCGCGAGCAGCGCGGCTCGGCCATCTCGGCGAGCCACACCGACGCATTCCACGCGCAGTGATTTCATCGTGCGCTGATTCTCGGAGAGCTACTTCGCTGCCCCGCCATCCGCCGCGCGCTCAAGCGCTTCGGCGGCGACTCGCTGTGTCCAACCGCATACCCATCATGGCGCGACTCGACCTAGAAATCAAATTCGGATTCCAGGAGAAACCATGAGCACCAACAGCGATCTGCCCGCCGCCAACGCGGAACAGGCGCTTTCGCACCTGACGCTCCTGCGGAGCGTGCGCGCCCTGGCCACGCCGGCGGCCAGGCCGGAGATCAACACCGCGCTCGCGCAGGTGGACGCCGACGCGGACGCGGCGGACAAGGCGGGCTTCGACGTGGTCGTCATCGGCGCGGGCTTCGCCGGGGTCAGCGCCGCCCGCGCGCTCGCGGCGATGGGCCTGCACACCGTGCTGCTCGAGGCGCGGGACCGGATCGGCGGTCGCGTGTGGACGGAGACGTTCGATGGCGAGCAGGTCGAACTCGGCGGCACCTGGATCGACCAGAAGCAGCCGTTCGTCTGGGCCGAGACGCGCAGGCTGAACCTGCAGGTCGTCTCGGACGCGCCCCCGCAGCGGGCGATCTTCCCGACGCCGAACGGGTTCACCACGTTCGCGGCCGCCGAGGCGTTCGCGCACCACGCGACGCTGGTCGACCCGTTCTTCGAGGGGTCGGAGGAGTATTTCCCCCAGCCGTTCAATCCGTACGCCCGGCTGGACCTGATCACCCCGCTCGACCAGCTGTCCATGCAGGACCGGCTCGACCAGCTCAACTACTCCGAGGCGGACAAGCTGTTCATCGACCAGTTCGCGGGCGGGTTCACCGGCTCGGCGAGCACGATCGGCTTCACCGAGATGGCGCACTGGTGGGCGCTGGCCGGGCACAACTACGACGGCTTGGCTGGCGTGAACACCCTGCGGCCCGCGATCGGCTCTGTCGGGATGCTGAACGCCATCCTGTCCGGCTCGCAGGTGCCGCTGCGCCTGAACAGCCCGGTGAACTCGGTGGTCAACGACGGGCGGGGGGTGACCGTCACGACCCGGTCCGGCAAGGTGTACCGGGCCCGCGCCACGGTCGTGGCCACGCCGGTGAACCTGTGGAACAGCATCAACTTCGCACCGCGGCTGCCCAGTGAGTTCACCGCGATGTCGACGCAGGGGATCGGCGTGCGGGGCGCGCAGAAGTTCCTGATCCACGTGCGCGGCAGCGACCTCGGCCGGTTCTACGCCGAGGCGCCAGCGGGTTCGCCGGTGATGGTGGTCTTCCCGTTCCAAGAGCGCGCCGACGGCACGAACATCGTGATCGGGTTCAGCGCGGACGCCGCGTTCGACCCGACGAACCAGCAGGCGCTGCAACAGGTTCTGCGGCAGTTCGTCCCCGACATCGAGGTGCTCGCGGTGCGGGCGCAGCACTGGGGCCGCGACCCGTTCTCCCTGGGCGGGTGGGCCGTCCGCGCGCCCGGGGTGCTGACCGGGCCGATGCGGACCCTGCAGCGGCCGCTGGGCCGGATCGCCTTCGCCACCAGCGACATCGCCCTGGGCTGGAACGGCTACATGGACGGCGCCATCGAAAGCGGGCTGCGGGCTGCGACCCACATCGCCGCGCTGCTGCGGGGGCGTTCGAGCGATGAGGCGCAGGAGCAGTTCGTCGCGTCGGCTCCGGTGGGCTGACCGCGCCGGTGGTGTGGCCCCGGCGGCGGGGCCACACCACCGCAAATCCCGACGCCACAAGGGTTTTTCGGTCCGAACCGGGGAAGACCGGACTCGCGCGGTAGTTACCGCGCGATGACCGACGCCTGGTCAGGCCGACTTTAGAGTCGTGGCCGACGCTCGGCCGCGCGCGCCGACGACGGCCGTTTCCGCGACTAGGGGGCACCGATGACGACGGCAGCACCACCGACCGCACTGTTCGGCTACGACTTCTACCAGAATCCCTTTCCCGCCTACGAATGGCTGCGGGAGAACTCGCCGGTCCACGAGTTCGCCTTCCCGGTGGGGAACATCCGGACCTGGATCGTCAGCCGGTTCGACGACGTGCACCAGCTGCTCGGCGACCCCCGCTTCAGCTCGAACCCGCCGTCGTGGGCGAGCCAGGAGTTCATGGACGCCAAGATGATGGTCGGCTCGGGGACGGCGGTGGAGCGGATCATCACCATGCTCGACCCGCCCGACCACACCCGCATCCGGAAGCTGGCGATGAGCGCGTTCACCCCGCGCCGGGTGGCGCAGTGGCACGAGCCGACCCACGCCATCGTGGAGGCGGCGCTCGACCGCCTGGAGCGGCACGAGCGCCCGGACGTGGTGGACTACGCGGGCGTCATCCCCGCCGAGGTGATGGGCAAGATCCTCGGTTTCCCGCTCGACCGGTACAACGACATGCTGCACGCCATCGAGCGGGCCTTCCACACCGATCCCGAGGACGAGGACGCCACCCGAAAGGCGTTCGAGGAGATCGCCGAGTACGGCCGGGTCCTCATCGCGCAGAAGCGGCAGGAGCCAGCGGACGACCTGACCACCGCGCTGATCCAGGCCCGCGACGGCGACGACCGGCTCAACGAGGACGAGCTGGTCGCGATGCTGGCCGTGCTGATCATGGCCGGGCTGGACACCACCCGGAACCTGATCGCCACGACGGTGCTGTCCCTGCTGGAGCGGCGCGACCAGTGGGAGCTGCTGCGCACGCGCCCGGATCTGGTGGACTCGGCGGTGGAGGAGTTCCTGCGGTTCAACGGCGGCGTCGCGGTCGGCTTCTTCCGCTTCGCCAAGGAGGATCTGGAGTTCGGCGGCGTCGCGCTGCCCAAGGGCGCCCCGGTGATCCCCGCGGTCGCCTCGGCCAACCGCGACCCGCGCCGGTTCGCCGACCCGGACCGGCTCGACATCACCCGCACCGTGCCCCGGCATGTCGGCCTCGGCTTCGGGCTGCACAACTGCCTCGGCGCCGCGCTGGCCCGGCTGGAGGCGAGCGTGGCGATCCCGGCCATCGTGCGCCGGTTCCCGAAGATGACGCCTGCCGTGCCCGTCGACGAACTCCGCTACGACGAGATGTGGCTCGTGCGCAGCCTGACGTCGCTGCCCGTCCGCCCGCACGGCGATGGCTGAGCGGGCGCGGCTCGCGGTGGACCAGCGGGCGTGCGTTGCCTCGGGGCTGTGCGCCACGCTGGCCCCTGCCCTGTTCCGGCTGACCGGCGACGGCGTCGGCGAGCCGAGGTCGGCGCTGGTGACCGGCGCGGCCGAGATCGAGTCCGCGGAGGACGTGGCGGGCTGCTGTCCCTCCGGGGCGGTGCTGGTCACCCCGGTCCTCGACGGAGCGGAAGGATGACATGGCCGACAACCGCAAGACCGCGAACCTGATCGCCGACCCGGGAACCGTGACCCCTTCGGCGCTGCGCGAGGTGATGGGCGAACTCGCGACCGGCGTCGTCGTGCTCTCCGTCGGCGGCGAGCACATCCACGGCATGACCGCGAACGCGTTCACCTCGCTGTCCCTCGACCCGCCGCTGGTGCTGTGCTGCGTCGCGCACACCGCGGTGATGCACGGCGCGATCAGCGCGGCCGGGCGGTTCGGGGTGTCGGTGATGAACGCCGGGCAGGAAGACCTCGCGCGGCACTTCGCCGACAAGGCGCGGCCGCTGGGTCCCGCGCAGTTCGCGGGCCTGGACTGGCAGCCAGGGGCACGCACCCGCGCGCCGCTGCTGTCCGGGGCGATGGCCTGGCTGGAATGCGACCTCGCGGGCTCCTACGAGTGCGGCGACCACTCGATCTTCGTGGGGGCGGTGCTGTCCGCCGGACGCGGCTCGGGCGAGCAGGCGCTGCTGTTCCACCGCGGCCGGTTCCACCGACTCGCGCACCGCGAGCGGTAGCGGACGACGGCCCAGGCGCTCGTGTCGCCTGGGCCGTCGGCGTTCCCGGTGGGAGAAGCCTCACACCCGTCTCAGCCGCCAGTCGTCCCCAGCGGTGTCGAGCGCGGACATCACGAGCGTGCCTGTGCCATCGCGGCGCGCGTCGGGCAGGTCCCGCTGCGGTCGGGCGATCAGGCCGCCGGTGTCCGCGCGCTCGCGGTCGGTGGTGGCCTCCAGGTATTCCAGCAGCCGGTCGATGGCCGCGTCGGAGAGCGGGTCGAGGGTGATCGTCGCCGAGTGCCGCTGGCCGCCGCCCCAGCCGGGCCTGCGCTCCAGCAGTTCCGGGCGGGCGGTGACGACCACCAGCAGCGGCACCGGGCGCGCGGACTCGGCCATGTCCTCGACGAAGCCCAGCAGCTGCTCGCCCGCCCAGTGCAGGTCATCGATGACCACGACGAGCGGGCGCCGCGCCGCGACCGCCTCTAGGAAGCACCGCCACGCCCGCAGCAGGTCGCCGACGTCGACTCCCGCGGGCACCCCCGAGGGCAGGTCCAGCAGGCAGCCCAGCCGGGACAGCAGCCAGGCCCGCTCCTCCTCGCCCGCGACCAGCCGCTGGAGGGCGCCCGCGAGCTTTTCCCGTTTCGTCTCAAGGTAATCGTCGTGCGTCGCGCCGCAGTAGGAGAACACCGTTTCGGCGAGCACGGCCAACTCGTTGTGCTCGGCGAACGGCCGCACGCGCCCGACCAGGAACCGCGCGGTCTCGGCGTGCACCGCGACCCGGCGCTCGAACTCCATGACGAACCGGGTCTTGCCGATGCCCGCCTCGCCGAACACCGTGACCAGGTGCGGACGCGCCCGGTGCCCGGCCCGCTCCAGCAGCCCGCGCAGCACCTCAAGCTCGCGCTCCCGGTCGATGATCGGCATCGTGTGCGGGGCGATGTGCTCGTGGTCGAGCGCCCGCCGCACCTGCCAGTCCCCTCGGTTGTCCCCCAGGTACTCCCCTGGGTGCTCTTCCACGTGGTGGTACTGGATCGCGCACCAGGTGAGCTGGCGGGTGCGCGCGCAGACCCGGATCTGCCCGGGAGCCACCCGCGCCAGCAGCGCCTGGCACTCGTCCAGCAGCGCCCCGTTGACCGAGGGCAGGCTGCCGTTTTCCCGCACCAGGGCCGCGCCGGTCGCGACGGCGATGCGCACCGCGAGTTCCGGCGCTGGCAGCAGCGAGCGGGTGAGCGTGCCGGGCAGCCCCGCCAGCCCGCGGCGGATGTCCAGCGCTGCGTGGACCGCGCGGGTCGAGTCGCCGTCGCGGGCGTCCGGGGTCCCGAATACGACCAGGGAGACCGAGCCGATGGACGCGGCGACGACGCCGCCTGCCCGCTCGGCCTGCTCGCGGATGACGGCGTTGGCCAGTTCGAGGATCTCGTCGACCCGCTCCGGGCTCCCGTCGGCGGGCTGGGTGCGCACCAGCACCACCGTGACCAGCCTGCGCTCGGCCGCCGCGGCGCGCGGCGACGGCACAACGGGCGGCTGCTCGCCCGCGGGCTCGGCGAGCGGCGGAAGGACGACCAGCCGTTCCCGCTGGGTCATCCGCTCGCGGTCGCGCTGGGCGACGGGCCGGATCAGGTCCTCGTCGTGGGTGAGGATCGCGTGCTGCAGCCGTTGCAGGTCGTGCCCCGGTTCGAGGCCGAGGTCCTCGACCAGGGCCGCGCGCACCCGGGCGTAGACGCTCAACGCGTCGGCTTGGCGCCCGCAGCGGTAGAGGGCGAGCATGAGCTGGCCGCAGGAGCGCTCCCGCAGCGGCTCCGCGGCCACCATCGACTCCAGCTCGCCGAGCACAGCCTGGTGGCGGCCGCAGCCGAGTTCGGCCTCGAAGCAGTCCTCCAGCGCGTCCAGCCGGGCGCTTTGCACCTCGGCCAGCTTCGGCCAGGCGATGCCGATCTCCACCAGGTCGGCGAGGGCTGGGCCGCGCCAGAGCCCCAGCGCGTCGCGCAGCAGCTGCCGGGCCTGCGCTGGCTTGCCCGCGGCCAGCTCCGCCCGGCCCTGGGCGATCAGGTGGTGGAAGCGGTACAGGTCGACCCGCTCGTCGTCGACCTGCAGCATGTACCCGGGCGCCTTGGTGGTCAGCCGGGTCGAGCCGCCGTCGAGGTCGAGGACGCCGCGCAGGCCCCAGACCGCGTTCTGCAGGATCTTGCGCGCCGAGGTCGGCATCTCGTCCTCCGGCCACAGCGCGCGCAGCAGCTGGCTGGTGGCGACGACGTGGTTGGCGTGCAGCAGCAGGAAACCGAGCGTCGCTCGCTGTTTGGTGCCGCCCAGCGCGGCGGCGCGCTCGGCGAGCGTCGCCTCAAGTGGGCCCAAGACCCGAAACTGCATTGTTCCCCCACCCAGTAGCATGCGAAATACCCCAGTCTATTTTGCAATGCCATACCGACGGCGCGCGTGCTCCCGGCTCGACACCAGGTCCGCCCGCGGTGATTTCGGCCGACCCCACCGACACCGGGCGCGCCACGTCAATCGGACTCGACAGCGTCCGCGCCCGTCGCAGCACCGCGACGACCACGCGAATCCGCCGGAGACGGAGTTGGAAACGGAACAATCGCCGATCGGCCCCGACCCGACCGGGGCCACCGCGCCGCGGCGGCCGAGCGAACATCAGCAATCCCCAGAAAACTCTCTCCGCAATTGCCCGGAGCCAACCCCCATAAGTCACCCGACAGTTCGATTGAAGCGCATTGGCGAAATTTTCGCCACCATTGCCGATGAGATCACACGGACCGACCGGCGCTCCGGCCCGCCCGGCGAATTCCGGGGCCGGGGCGGGCCGCCCGGCCCGCCGGACGGCCGGACACCCCATCGTCCCCGCAGGCGACAGACCGCTCGTGGTCTTCGATCCGACATCGCGACCGCGACATCCGTGGGGACCTCCTCCGTCCGATGGCCTGCTGTGCGCCTGCGCCGCGCCGCTGCTCAGGAGCGCCTATCGGCAATCCGCCCACGACACGTCCTGCGTAGAGTATCCTTACGCTTACAAAGTCGCGAGTACTTACTTCGTGGTAAGTGGGGCAGGGGATATGAAACGCCAGCACTACGTGTGCGGCCTCGACGCCGCCGTCGACATCATCAATGGCAAGTGGAAAGTGCTCATTCTCTGGGAGTTGAGCCTACAGCACCGACGGTTCGGCGAGTTGAAGCGACAGGTGGTGGGGGTGAGCGAGAAGGTGCTCAGCCAGCACCTGCGCGAGATGGAGGAGGACGGTCTCGTCCACCGCGAAACATATGACGAGGTCCCACCCAGAGTCGTATACTCGCTGACCGCCCTCGGAATTTCCCTAACCGAGGCGCTCACCCCGCTGAGCCGATGGGCGGAAGAGAACGTGATGGGCATCCAGCACACCACCAATGGCGTGGCATAACCGCCTGCGGCCGGATCCTGTCAGCCGCGGCAGGAAATTCGGGAGACAATTCGGTCATAAAGCGCGTCCGCGGGCGGTGATCTAGTCATCCAGGCATAGCCGGTCGCCGTGCGGCCAGGGGCCGCACGGCGATCCGCTCGCATTCGCCCGGGGCCTCACCCCGCCGTCCGGCGGCTGGGCCGCCGATGCAGCCACCACTCGACGCCCAGCAGCGGCAGCGTCCAGCCCAGCCACGCGGTGATCCCGGCGATCGCCTGCCCCAGCGCGAGTTCGCTGCCGCCGAAGGTCGTGTCCAGCGACGGCGTGAGGACCACCGCCACCACCGGAGCCCAGAAGCGGTTGGTGATCGTGGACACGGTGAGGGCGAAGCTGCGGATCATCCACTCCCGGTGCTCACCGAACCGCCGCTGCCGGGCCCGCCGGTACCCGACGACCGTGGTCACGAACCACACCGGGGCCAACACCATCGCGCTGACCCTGGCCACCGGCCCGAACGGCGACACCACCCCCACCACGAATCCCGCCACCGCCGCGGGCAGCACCCCCGCGAAGACGTAGACCCGCCCCAGCCGCCGGTGCGCCCGCGGAAAGCGTCCGCGAAACCACGGCCACACCTGGAGAAACCCGCTCACCATGGCCACCGGCCCGAACCCGAT
Organism: Actinokineospora iranica; assembly: GCF_900101685.1. Classification (GTDB taxonomy): domain Bacteria; phylum Actinomycetota; class Actinomycetes; order Mycobacteriales; family Pseudonocardiaceae; genus Actinokineospora; species Actinokineospora iranica. The sequence goes on along the minus strand of NZ_FMZZ01000007.1, from coordinate 83,984 downwards.
GTGCACCAGCAGAACCGGGTAGTGCGCGGCGAACCCCTCTGGCGCGGGCACCCGGGACCGCCCCGCGTCGAGCCCCAGGTACGGCGGCAGCGAGAAGGCCAGGAAAACCACGATCACCGCCCCCAGCGGCGCCACCCACGGCCGCGGCCACCACGACCGGCGCGGCCGTTCATCCCCGCGCCCAGCCTCCCGATCGACCTCAGCACCGGCGATGGCCATCCCACTCTCCCCCTCGCGTCGACATCGCCCCAGACGCTAGGGACCACCCGGCCCAGCCTCCATCCGGCGAACACCCCGACAGCGGGTAGGGACAGCCCCACCATTCACGCTCCTCAGTGGACAATCAGCCTTCCCCGGCCGCGGGCGGCCGGTAACGAAACCGCGCCCGGCGGTGACTCTCTCCCTGATCGACCGCGCCACCGCCGCCGCACCCGCAAGGAGGCCCCGATGAAGATCGACATCTTCAACGAGATCCAGAACCCCCGCCCCTGGTCCGCCGACACCGAGCAGCGGCGGTTCCAGCAGGCCATCGAGCAGGCGAAGGCCGCGGACGAGCTGGGGTACGGGTGCTGGTGGCAGGTGGAGCACCACGGGGCGGGCGAGTTCAGCCTGTCGTCCGCGCCGGAGCTGGTGCTGGCGGCCATCTCCCAGCAGACGAGCCGCATCCGGCTCGGCCACTCCGCGGTGCTCGCGCCGACGCGGTTCAACCATCCGATTCGGATCGCGGAGCGGGCGGCGACGCTGGACCACCTCAGTGGCGGGCGGGTCGAGTTGGGGATGACCCGGTCGACGGTGCCGGAGTGGCGGCTGTTCGGCATCGACCCCGATGACGTGCGCGAGCAGACGCGGCAGGCGTTCGAGATGGTGCCGAAGATGTGGACCTCCGAGCGGTTTTCGCACACCGCGGGCGGGTTCGACATCCGGGACGTGTCGATCTCGCCGAAGCCGGTGCAGCGCCCGCATCCGCCGCTGTGGCAGGCCGCGGCGAGCCCGGCGTCGTTCGAGGAGGCGGGCGGGCGCGGGGTCGGGGTGCTCGGGACGACCTTCTGGGAGTCGCTGGACCGCGTCGAGCGGATGATCGCGCTGTACCGTGCGGCCGCCGACGCCTGCGCCGAGCCGGTCGGGTCGTTCGTCAACAACCAGGTCGGCTTCTTCACCTTCGTGCACTGCGCCGAGACCGACGAGCAGGCCATGCGCAACGGCGCCGCCGCGGCGGCGGCCTGGTACACGGTGACCGCGCTGAACTTCTTCGAGGCGGGCACGGACTTCCAGCGCATGGTCGAGCGCCAGCAGGCGATCCTGGCCGACCCGGCGGGCGGCGGCCTGACCGGGGACTTCCTGCGCGCCGAGGCCGCGGCGGCCACCGGCCCGACCCCGGCGCAGGTGCTCATCGGCCGCATCCTGGCTGGCGAGGACATCCCCGACGACGAACTGTTCGACGTGCTCAGCGCGCAACAGTCGCTGATCGTGGGCAGCCCGGACACCTGCCGGAAGAAGCTGCGCGCCTACGCCGACCTCGGCATCGACCGACTACTGTGCCTGCACCAGATCGGCAACCTGGGCGCGGAGCAGGTGATGACCAGCATCCGGCTGACCGGCGAGCTCATCGCCGAGTTCGACAAGGACTGAAACGGTTATCCGGACATGCCAAAAACGGAGCCATTCACACTCATCGCCGTGCTCGGCGGTGTTCCTGCCGCGGCGAATGCTGCTGCGAACGGCGGTTGTCCTTTTGGAACCCGATTCTAAGCTGGCTCCAGCAATCCCGCTGGAGGGTCTGGAGGAACGGCATGTCCCCCTTTCACGCTCGGCGCGACCGGCGGCTCGGGCGCGTTCTCGCGGTGATCGCGCTGGCCGCGACCATGCTCGTCGGCCTGTTCGTGACCTCGGCGAGCGCGTGCTCGTGCTTTCCCGGCGGGGAGGGAAGCAAATACCAGCGCGCCCAGCACGTCTTTGAAGGCCTGGTCATCAGTGAGACGCTGGTGGCCGGAGACCCCGAGGAGACCCGGGACGACAAGCGCCGCTATCTCGTGCTGCGCCTGCACAGCTACAAGGGCAGCGCGCCGATCCTGGTCAATGTCGAGACCTACGTGGAGACGGCCACCTGCGGCACGAAACTCATCGTGTGGGAGAAATACGTCGTGTTCGCCACCGGCGACCCAAGCGACTTCGTGATCGAGACCGGCCTCTGCTCGGGCAACCGCCTGGCCGAGTACGGGCCGCCGATCACCGTCGACCCGCCCACGACCACCACCACGCCGCCGCCGACCACCACGACCACCGGGCCGTTGCCCACCGCGCTGGGCGCGGTGGCCCCGTCGCCATGCGCGGTGGCCTGAACGGCGATTTCGCGGCCCTTGACCTCATGTCGACCTGAATTGGCACAGTCGCGGTGTCCGTTCACCGACATGAGGAGAACCACCATGGGACTGCGCGAACGTCTGCACGGGGCCGTGCACCGGGGCCACGACAACGGCTTCGACCGGCGGGCGAGCGAGGGCTACGCCCGCCGGGCGGACTGGACGATGTCCGGGCTCTACCGCGCCATAGCGTCCGATGTGGAGTTTCTGGCGGGAGAGGGCGCGACGGTGCTGGACGTGGGCGCCGGGCCGGCGGGCTGCTGCGCGTGCTGTCCGCCACCCGGCCCGATGTGGCGCTGCACGGGGTGGACCTGTCGCCGGACATGATCGCCGTCGCCGAGCGGGACCTGGCGGGCTCGGGCGTCAGTCTGCACGTCGCCGACGTGGCGCGCCTGCCGTTCGCCGACGACTCGGTCGATGTGGCCGTCTCCAGCCTGGCCCTGCACCACTGGCCCGACCCGGTCGCGGCCATGGCCGAGTTGGCCCGGGTCACCCGTCCGGACGGGGTGCTCGCGCTCTACGACTTCCGCTTCACCGACATGGAACCCGCGATGGCCGCGTTGCGCGCGCACCCCGCGGTGGCGGCCGATTCGGTGCGCCGCCGCCCGGCCAGGCGGGGGCCGCGGCTCGACGCCCGCCTTCACCCCTCGGGAGCCGCCCGGTCGACCGACGCCGCGGCCAGATAGTCCTCGACCTTGGCGAGGAAGTCCGGACAGCGGCGGAAATCCGGCGCGGCGCAGTCGAGCGCGTGGTCGACGACCTCAAGCGACGCCTGCGCCGCGGCGATGCGGTGGGCCAGCGCCGCCCGGTGCGCGCGCAGCAGCGCGGCCCGGTCGGCGCGTCCGACCCCCTCCGCGAGCAGGTAGCGCAGCCGCTCGAGCGACAGGCCGCTGTCCTTGCCGAGCTGGATGATCGCGATGTCGGTCAGGTGCCCGTCGTCGTAGCGCCGCCGCCCGTTCACCCGGCGGCTCGGCGTCAGCAGGCCCATCGACTCCCAGTGCCGCAACACGTGCGGGGCGAGCCCGAAGCGGCGGGCCAGTTCGCCGATGCTCATCTCGCCGGAGTTCATGTTCACATTAACTTGCACACCCCGCTCCACCGTCAAGGCGGACGCGGCGAGCGAGACGCCGATCACGTTCTACCTCCGATCCGGACATCCGTAATGGACTGTCCACCGTGACCAGGCAGGGCGGATTCCGAACCGCGGAACAAGTTGTCATCTCAACGAATTCAGTTCGCACGACCGCAATGTGCGAATTATTGACAATGACGATCAGCTGCTCTTATCGTCCCGCCACAGCCTACGGCGGTCGGGGTAGCCCTTATTCGTCCATTTGTCACATCGGAGTAGCCCTGCATGCTGATGCACAAGTCCAGCGCCGCCGCTGCGTGTCCCCGCACTGACTCACGCAGCGCCGCTCACCGGATCTGGGCGACCGTCCCGCCCGAGTTCGCGGAACGGCTGCGGCCCCTCGCGGGCCAGATCACCGCCGACGCGATCACCGAGATCCAGCGCGCGGTGGCGGCCTATCAGCGCCCGCTGACGGGCAAGTTCCGTGAGCTGCTGGTCGGCAGCGTCGACGTGGCCGTCCGGCAGGCATACGACTACCTGGGCAACCCCGACGCCCGCCAGGACGAGTGGGCGGCGGCGTTCCGCCGCGCGGGGCGGGTCGAGTTCCTCGAAGGCCGCACCACCGACGCGCTGCAGACCGCGGTGCGCGTCGGCGCCCGGGTCGCCTGGCGGCACCTGAGCGCCGAGGGCCAGGCGGCGGGGGTGTCGGCCGAGGTGCTCTTCGCCATCGCCGACGCGATCTTCGTCTACGTCGACGAGATGTGCGCGGTCGCGGTCGAGGGCTACACCGAGGCCCAGGCGCAGGCGAGCGGCGCCCGCGAGCGACGGCGGCGGGAGCTGCTGCGGCTGTTGGTGGCCGAGACGGCGACCCCGGCCACCACGCTGGCCGCGCTGGCCGCGAGCGCGGACTGGGTCATGCCCGAGCGGCTGGCCGTGATCGCCTTGGAGTACCTGGAAAGCAAGGTCCCGACGCCGCGCGCGATGTTCCCTGACAGCGTGCTGGTCGACCTGGAGAGCTACGAGCCCTGCCTCGTCCTGCCCGACCCGGACGAGGCGACCCTCGTCGCGGTGACGGCCCGGCTCGGCGTCCGGCGCGGCGCGGTCGGTCCCACGGTCGACGCCGCGGACGCGCCCCGCTCGCTTGCGCTGGCCCGCCGCGCGGTCGAACTCGCCAACCGCGGCGTGCTCAGCGGCAGGCAGCTCATCCGCTGCGACGACCACCTCACCACCCTGGCCCTGCTGTCCGACGAGTTCCTGGTCGACCGGATCGCCGAGAATGTGCTGGCCCCGCTCGCGGACCTGACCGACAAGCAGCGCGAACGCCTGGAGAGCACCCTGCTGGCCTGGCTGGCGACCCGCGGCGGCGTCGCCGAGGTGGCCACCCGGCTCTCGGTGCACCCGCAGACGGTCCGCTACCGCCTGCACCAGCTCGAAGACCTGTTCGGCGACAGCCTCACCGACCACGAGAAGCGCTTCGCCATCGAGATCGCGCTACGCGCCCGTGCGCTGCGCAGTCCGAAAAGGACTCAGGGCCAGGGATCGCCCCACCCCGCGTCCCGGGCGGCGCGGTAGGCCTCAGGGTCTCGTTTCGTCACAACGGTGTCGGTGAGGGCACCGTCGCCTGTGCACAGTCGCAGGGACACCAACCCCTTGCGGCTACGCGGATGCCGCAACACTCTGTTGTTCGCGGCACCCCAGTCGGCGCGGGTCGCGGCGACATAGGCGAACTTCTCGTCCTCGTGGCCGAGAGCACCGGTTTTCAACTTCCGGTGCAGCGCGCTGCGGTTGAGCCGCTCCGCGAAGTGGCACCAGTCCTTGCCACGCGGAATAGGACAGGTCCCGCTATGCGGACAGGGCGCGACGACGCGCATCCCCGCCCGGATCAAGTCATCTCTCGCGGCGACGATCCGCTCATAGCCCACAGGCGTGCCCGGTTCCACAATGACCACGACCCCGGCCCGCTCCGCGAGCGAGGTCACCACCTCGGCCCGGGCTTGAGCGGCGAGTTCATTGAGCACATAGGACAGTGTGATCACATCCGCCTGGCCGGTGACAGCACCACTGATGACCGCTCGCTGCCAGATCGCGCCCCGCACAGCCGCGACCTCCGACCGCGCGGCGAGCCGCTTTCCCAGGGCGATCGCGGGTGTCGACTGCTCCAGCACGGTCACTTCGGCCAGCGAGGGCCAAGTGCGCGCTGCCGCCCAGACAGCGGTTCCGGTTCCCCCGCCAAGGTCGATCAGGGATCGGGGTGCGAAATCGGGTGCGACCATGGCAACCTGCCGCAGGGCGGCTGACACGGCGGCGAAAGTCGCGGGCATCCGGTAGGCCGCGTAGGCGGCGACAGTGAGATCGGCGTCGAGCACCTGCTCGGTGGGATCGACACCGGCGCGGTAACGGTGGATCAGTCCTTGGACCGCGTCCGCCATCCGTTGGGCCGGGAACCGCGCCAGCTCGGTGTCGAGCGCGGTGGAGAGGTCGGCGGGCAGGGTGGACATGATGGGCAATGATGCCGGCGGTGCCGTTCCGGGTTCTGCGTGGCTGGCTTGAGGGCTGGTTCCGGGGTGCTCGATGGGTGGCTCTGCGGGAGCCTGCTCTCGTGGGTTGGCTCGATGGGTGGCTTCTAGGGGGGCGTGGCTGTGGGGTCTGCTGGGCGGGCACTGGTTCTGCCTGGCAGGAGGGCAGGTTCGCTGCTCGGTTCCGCCACCAGAAGCCTGGCAGGAGGGCAGGTGCCCTCCCCTACCCCACCGAGTACCCGGCAGCCGGGAGCCGGTTCGCAAGTGGCGGGTGTGTTGTTCCGCTCCCTCAGACACTGGGCAAGCCCTACACGCCTGGCAGGGGCGCGGACCTGACTGGCAAACCGAGGTACCGCCTTGGTGCCCCACGCCCGCCAAGTGCTGGATCGGGTGGAGTGGTTTCCTCGGGGGAGAAGGAAGATCGCCAAGCTGGCTCCGCACGTGTGCGGCCGAAGGCTTCCCACCCGTCTTTCACACGGCGATCTTCCTTCGTAGGGGCCCCGAAGAAACCACTCCACCCGATCCAGCCCCACCAACCACACGCCACCAACCAGCCCCCACCAGCCAGCCGCATCGCTACCCCGCCAGCACCTCCGCGCGCGTCCGACGCCAGGCGATGGCCAGGAAAGCGACCAAGCCGATCAGTGGAAGAGTGCTGAGCGACCAGTTCAAAGCCATCGGAGGGCCCGGAGGCTCCAAGGCGGTCAGGGTCAGCGCGCCTTCACCTGGGCCTTCTGGACCATCGAGGCGGAACCGGAACGTCCAATCGCCCTGTTCTTCCAAGGCGCGGATGTCCAAGCCCCACACTTCCAGTTTGCGGGGGTGGCGGACCAGGGGCCGTTTTCGCGACTCGGTGGACCGGGTGGCGGGGGTCATGGTGAGGGTGCCGGACTTGCCCTCGATGCCGCCGTCTGGGGCGAAGGTGAAGTCGAGGGACTGGATGGCCCGCAGTGGCCAGGTGCTGAAACCGACCGTGATCGGGTACGGGCCCGCCTGGACCTTCTCGGTGTGGACGATGTTGACCGGCTCGTAGGCCTGCGCGACCGGGGTGGCGGCGAGCAGTAGCCCGGCGACGGTGGCGAGCAGGGTGGCCTGCCTGCGCAGTCGGACGCGCATGGTCAGTTTCCTTCCGGTCGGGTGCGGTTGACCAGGCGCAGCATGTGGCCGAAGCGCCAGCCGAGGTGTCCGGCGAGCGCGCCGAGCAGGGCGCCTGCCACGGCGGTGGGGAGCAGGGTGCCGGGGCCGGGGGTGGGGTAGGTGTAGACGATCGAGTCTTGGATGCCCTGTAGGGCCGCGACCAGCGCGCCTGCCACCGCGCCCGCTGCCACCGGCAGCCAGCGGTTGCCGTGGGCGCGGGCCGCTTTGAGGATTGGTTCGATCAGCAGGGCGACCGCGATCAGCGCCATCGGCATCAGCGCGGGCATGACGGGGACGCCGTTGATGTAGTCGCGCACCGGCAACCCCACCGCGTCGGCGTAGGCGTAGGCGGCCCAGGGAGAGAACCACCAGGTCACGGCCTGGATGACGGCGAGCCAGCCGGCCATGATCACCGCGCCGCCTCGGGTGGGGCGGAATCCGGCGGCGGTCAGCAGGAGGATCACCACCAGCCAGGCCATCGCGGTGTGCACAGCGTCGACGGGGCCGCCGACGTCGGTCAGGCCCAGGACAGTGATGGTGACGTTCGCGGCGGTCAGGGCGATGGAGACGTCGGTGCCCACCCGGCCCCAGCGGTGTTCCGCCGCCGCGGCGAAGACCATGATCGTGCCGACCATGGTGACGATTCCGGACAGCAGCAGCCCGATGTGCGGGGGCGAGTCGATGACCGCGTCGAAGCCGTATACGCCGTGCCACCACAGGTCCCACATGCCGTAGAGCAGGAAGACGGCCGCGCCGACCCCCGAGATCAGGTAGCCGACCGGGGCGGTGAAGGTCCGGCCGAACACCCCGACCGACGCGCCGCCGACCGTGGGATCGAGCGGGCGACCCGCGCGGGCGGCCGCGGTCGCGCCGAGGACGGCGACGAGCGCGGCCAGGCCGCTGAGCGCGCTGCCCGCGTAGATGAACAGGTGCGGCAGGGTGAAGAACGTGTCCGGGCCGACGTCGGTGTGCCACTGCACGTCCCAGGTCAGCCCGACCAGGCCGAGCACGCTGCCCGCCAGCAGCGCCATGGCGGTGGGCATACCGCGCGCGGCCGTCCGCGGTGTCGCGGCGGCCCGGACGCCGTGCGCGCCCGGTGCGGTGAGATCCATCGTGCCTCCTGGGGAACGGGACTAGACGATCAGGCTGAAGACGGCGTGCTCGGTGGTCGAGGCGCGGCGGACGGCGACGGTGATTTCCCACGGCCCGGCCATCGGCAGGTCGGTCCGGTCGGCCCGGTACCGCCCCCCGCCCTCGGCGACGGCGGTGACCGGGGTCAGGGCGTGGCCCATGTCGACCATGACCGGTTCGACGGTGACCTCGTCGGCGGCGACCGGCCGCCCGTCGGTGTCGGTGAGTTCGACCAGGACGGAGTTGGCGCCGACGCGCGGGTCGGCCACGGTCAGCCGCACCGCGTAACTCGGCGTCCCGGCCCGCAGGTCGAGCGTCGCGTCGTCGCCGCCGAGCCGCCACACCCAGACCAGCGCGGCGATCACCACGGCGACGGTCACCGCGAGCACCGCCTTCCCGCGCGGCGTCACCGCTGCTCCCCGGCGGGCGGGACGTCGAGCATGACGGGCGCGGTCAGCACCCGGTAGTCGCGTTCGGCCTGGAACCACAGCCGGTAGCGCCCCGGTTCGGGGAAGGTGAAGGTGAACTCGACGCGCGGGTCGTAGGCGGCGACCGTCTCGTCGGGCTGTCCCCCGGTGGCGCCGGGCGTGGTCGGGGTCATGGCGTGCACGTGCGCCCACACGGTCTCGGCGGGCGACGGGCCGAGCACGATCAGGTGCCCGCGCATCCCGAGCCACGGTTGCAGGTCCGCGGGCCCGCCGAAGTCGACCGTCAGCGTGGCGGGTCGCCCCACCCGCACGGCCCCGACCGTCACCCGAGCCGTCCGCCCGCCCCCGACGGGAACGTCAGCGCCAGGACCACCGACCGACACCGAACCTCCAGGAACATCCGATCCACCGCCGCGAACCGCGGGGGACTCCAGTGGGGCCCGCGGGCCGGGACCGTCCTCGGCGCCCACCAGCACCGCGGGCGGCTCCGCCGAGGCCGGGCCGGTGACCTCGATCGCGGCGCGGACCAGTTGCACACCCCCGCCGAGCCGCGCGACCTCGGCTGCCATGGCGTGCCTGCCGCCCTCGTTCGGGACGAACCGGACCCGGTAGTCGCCCGCGGCGGCGCGCACCGGGTGCAGGTGGGCGAGGTGGCCGCCGGGGCTCACCACCGCGAGGTGCACCAGGGCGTTGTGGTGCACCAGGAAGTCGTCCGCGACCCGGCCCGTCGCGCTGTCGGTGAACCGCAGGGCCACCTCCACCGGCTGCCCCGCCGCGGCCGGTCCGATCGGCCGCGCCGCGAGGTTCACCGCGGGCCGGGAGGCCTCCACGGTGGACACTCCGATGGTCGGCGACAGCAGCGCCGCGGTCAGAGCCACCGACAGCGCCACCACCACACCCGCCACCGGCACCAGGGTCAACCGGCTGCGCCGAGCCGCGAGCAGCAGCGCCACCAGCAGGAACCCGCCCGCCGCGACGAACCCGCCGTAGGCCGCGCTCTCCCAGGCGAGCGTGACCCGCTGCGGCACGGTGAACGGGACCCGGGCGACGTGCGCGCCATCGCTGAGTTCGAGTTCCCAGGCGCCGAAGCGGTCGACGCGCAGGGTCGCGCTGTGCGGGCCGGGGTCGGCGGCCAAGGCAAGCGTGGTCTCGCTGACCGGCGACGCGCCCGGCGGGATCAGCCGCAGCCGCAGCGTCCCGGCTGGGCCGCCCGCGTGGGTGATCACATCGACGCGCACCGGCGCGGGCGCGCCGTCGGCGCGGCGGACCACGACGGTGAGTTCGCGGTCGCCGAGGGTCTGGGCGATGTGCAGGTCGGCGCCGATCGGGCCGCCGTCGGCGTGCGCGGTCGACGGCATGGCCAGCGTCAGCGCCAGCACAAGCACCGCGATCAGTCGAGCCCCACTCCGCACGACCGGGACGCTACCGAGGGACGGGACTGAGATCGTCATGACAAGAGGGGACTCCGACGTCCCCCGTCCGGGGGACGCTGCCCTTAAGGCTGGTGGACCAGGCCGTGTCGGTGGGCGTAGACGACCGCGTGCACGCGGTCGCGCAGGCCGAGCTTGGCCAGGACGCGGGAGACGTGCGTCTTCACCGTCTCCTCGCCGATGTTCAACTCGGCGGCGATCTCGGCGTTGCTCAACGCGTCCGCCAACAGCAGCAGCACCTCCCGTTCCCGCGAGGTCAGCTTGTCGTGCTCGCTCGCCGATGGCCACAGGGTGGCGGTGAACCGGGAGACGAGGCGTCGGGTCACCGAGGGGTCGATCAGCGCGTCGCCGCGGGCCGCGATGCGGATCGCGGAGATCATCTCCTCCGGCGGCAGGCTCTTGAGCAGGAAGCCGCTCGCGCCTGCCCGCAGCGCCCGGTAGACGTATTCGTCCAGGTCGAAGGTGGTGAGCACGAGAACCTTGGTCCGGTTGTCGGTCGCGGCCATGATCTCCTCGGTGGCGGCGAGCCCGTCCAGCCGCGGCATCCGGATGTCCACCACGGCCACGTCCGGCCGCAGCCGGGCGATCTCGCGGACGGCGGCGGCCCCGTCGCCCACCTCGGCGACGCAGTCGAGGTCGGCCTGGGTGTCGAGGATCGCACGCATACCCGAGCGGAACATGGCGTGGTCGTCGGCGAGCAGGACGCTCAGGACCATCAGCTCTCCCGGTTTTCCAGCGGCACGGTAACCCGCACGGTCCAGCGCAGACCGTCCGGCGTGGGCCCGCAGTCGACCTCGCCGCCGAAGAGCGCGGCGCGCTGCCGGATGCCCGCCAGGCCGCGCCGCCCGCCCCCGGTCGGGGCCTGGCCGTCCGCGGTGTCGTTGGTGACGGTGAGGACGACGTCCCCCGGACGCCTGCGCACGACGACCTCGGCGCTCCCGCCGCCGTGGCGGAGCGCGTTGGTCAACGCCTCCTGCACGACCCGGTAGAGCGCGACGTCCACCGACGGCGGCACGTCCCCGATCGGCCCCGCGGTGACCACCCGCGTCGACAGCCCGGCGGCGCGGATGCCCGCCACCAGGTCGTCCAGGTCGTCGAGCCCCGGTTGGCGGACCGCGCCGTCGTCGCCGCGCTGGAGCAGGTCGAGCAGTCGGCGCAGGTCGACCATCGCCGACCGGCTCGCGGTCTCGACCGCGGACAGCGACCGCCGCACGGTGCTCTCCGGAACCACCGGACCCGCGTTCACCGGCACCGTGCTATCGCTCAACGCCAGCCGCGCCGCGCCCGCGTGGACGCCGATAGCGCTGACATGGTGCGAGATGACATCGTGCAGATCCCGCGCGATGGCGGTGCGCTCCTCGGCGACCGCCCGGCTGATGGCGGCGCGTTCCTCCGCGCGCCTGCGGCTCTCCCGCTGCTCAAGCTCGGCGAGATGTCCCCGCCGGGTGGTGGTGTTGCGCCCAACGAGCCAGGGCAGCAGCGCGGACGCGAGCACGTCCAAGGCGATCATCCGCCAGTCGGTGAGCAGGTAGCGCCCGGGTTGCAGCAACCGCCCGCCGACCACCCCGGCTGCCAGGGCGGCCATCGCCACGGTGGACTCCCACCGCCCAGACCACGCCCCCACCCGATACCCGGCGACCAGCAGCCCGGCCTCGTTGCTCCCCCGGTACGGCCCGACCCCGCTGAGCAGCGCGGGCCCGACCACCTGCAGCACGGCGTGCCCGACGGCCACCACCCCGGAAAGCCGCGCGGGCGCGGCCAACGCCAGGTCGACCAGCACCGTGAGCGCCACCGCCACCCACCCCACCGGCGCCGACCACAGCCCCGGGCACAACACGACCAACACGCCGACATCGGCGACGGCGCAAAACCCGGCCACCGCCAGAGACTGCCGCCGCAGCACCACCGCCGTGTCCAACACCCCGCCAGCTTGACACGGCCCGCGTTCAGTCAAGCCACCCCGCCCCACCTCAAACCCGACCGCCTCCGGCATCCGGCACTTATCGGTGAGAGGCACTGAAGGTCCACAACCGCACGACCACCCGGCACCACGACCGCCGAGAACCCCACGACGAGCAGGTGTTCGGCTTCATCTGGGGTGAGAAGGCGCTGAACAAAGCTCACCCGGCGATCACTCCACTACCGGTGGCTGCCGCGGCGACCGCCAGCAGCAGGTCCTCTCGCCCGGGAGCGGCGATGAGTTGCAAACCGACCGGGACGCCGTCGGACAGTCCGGCGGGGACGCTGACCGCGGGGTGGCCGCTGAGGTTGACGGCCCAGGTCAACGCGACCGACAGATGCTCCCCCGGCCCGTCATGGCCATGCGGCGGCCGAGGCGTGGTCGGTGTGACCACCAGGTCGACCGCATCGAACACCGCCGAGAGCACGGCGTCGTTGCGGGCGCGGACGGCCTTGGCCTCGGTGTGGTCCGCGGCCGGGTCCCGCAGCGCCCGCCAAGCCGCGCCGGGATCGCGCAGCCGAACATCGAGGTCGCCCCAGACGATCCCCGCGCCCGCGGTGAGCCGATCCGCGGCACTACGAGCGACGGCGACGATTCTCGCGTCCGCCTCGCACAGACCAAGATCAGCCGACCACGCCGCGGCAACCGGCAACGCACACCCGGGCGGACCACTCTGGTCGACAGGTGGCCAGGTGGCATGGAGGGTCCTGCCCAGGTAGGCGGCGGCGTCGGCGGCCGAACGGGCCAGGGGACCGGGCACCCGGCCGCGGCCGGTGGGTTTGAGGCCGACGACACCGCACCAGGCCGCCGGGACGCGGATCGAGCCCGCGCCGTCGGTGCCGGTGGCCAGGGGGACGATCCCCGCCGCGACGGCCGCCGCCGAACCCGCGGACGATCCGCCCGGGGACAGGTCCGGGCGCCAGGGGTTGCTGGTGGGGCCGCGGTCGGTGTGGCCCCAGGTCTGCCAGTCGGTGCCGCGCGGCACGGACGTGGCGCCGATCGGGACGCATCCCGCCGCGCGCAGCCGTCGGATCTGCGGGCTGTCCGGCCATTCCCACGCTTTCACCCCGAGCGGGACCCCGGCCAACGGCAGCCGCCGCCCCGCTGTGATAGCCCTGTCCACCGCGACTGCTTCGGCCAGGGCCTGGTCGGGCCAGTGGTCGCGGAAGGCGCGCAACCACCCGTCGACCTCGGCGAGCCGGGCAAGGGCGGCCCGGACCACATCCACCGCGGCCAGTTCCCGGGTGTTGACCAGTTCCGCGATCCGCCGCGCGCTCAGGCCCAGGTACGTCGCCTGGTCGACCACCCGGTTATCGCCGCCGTCTGAGATCACCGGGCGACGAGCGCCCGATCACCACAACCGCTCGCCGTGGGCCACGGCGCCCGCGACGGCGGTCGCGACCACCTCGATATCGCCGATCGCGCCCGGGGGCGTGGTGGTCGGGTCCGCGGCGAGGACGGCGAAGTCGGCGTGTTTGCCCGCGGTGATGCTGCCGAGGGAGTCCTCAAGGCGGCAGGCGCGGGCGGCGTCGATGGTGAAGGCGCGCAAGGCTTCCAGCACGGTGACCGCCTCGTCGGGGCCGACTGGGCGGCCGGTGGCGGTGCGGCGCTCGACCATGAACTGGATCGAGCGCAGTGGCGCGCCAGTGGTGACCGGGCGGTCCGAGCTGCCCGCGAGCGCGACGCCGTGGTCGAGGAAGCCGCGGCCCCGGTAAAGCCAGTCCGCGCGCTCCGGGCCCATGATGTCGGCGTAGTCGTCTCCGAGGTACCACAGGAAATTGGGCTGGATGACGGCGGTGAGCCCGAGCGCGGCGAACCGGGCCAGTTGGTCGGGGCGGACCAGGCCCGCGTGCTCGATCCGGTGCCGGGGCGCTGGGCGTGGGTGGGCGCGCTGCGCGTCGGCGATGGCGTCAAGGGCCAGGTCGACGGCGCGGTCGCCGATGGCGTGCACCGCGAGCTGCCACCCGGCGCGGTGGCCGTCGGTGATGAGCCTGCGCAGCTCGTCGGCGTCGGCGTAGAGCTGTCCACTGTGGCCGGAGCCGATGTAGGGGGCGGTGAGCGCGGCGGTGCGGGCCATCATGCCGCCGTCGGTGAACACCTTGAGCGCGCCGATGCCGACGCGGTCGCCGCCGAAGCCGGTGCGCAGCCCCAGATCCATGGCGCGCGGCGTGTCATCGGTCGGGTGCGCGCCGAGGTCGCGCAGCAGGCTCGCGGCGACCATCACCTGGACCCGGATCGGCAGCAGCCCGGTGTCGAGGGCGTGCTGGTACGCGGCGAGTTCGATCGGGCTGTGGGTGATCAGCCCGCCGCCGATGCCCGCTTCGGCGACCGTGGTCACCCCCTCGGACAGGCAGGTGCGCGCCGCCCGGGTGATCGCGGCGGACACCTCGGCCACCGAGTAGGGCTGCCGCAGGTCCCGGACGGCGGCCATGCCGCCCTCGGTGAGCACGCCGTCGTCGTGGGTGACGCCGAGCGGCAACAGGGCGGTGACCGCGGTGTTGACCACGCACGCGTGCCCGGAGTCGTGGACCACGAACACCTTCCGCCCACCACTCACCGCGTCGAGTTCGCCCGCGGTGAGGTGTCTGCCCAGTGCCCGCTGGTCGTAGCCGACGATGTCGACCCACTCCCCCACCGGCGCCGCGGCGGCGGCCCGCTCGATCACCGCCAACACGTGGTCGACCCGCTCACACGGCGCGACACTCACCCCACCCTCGCGCATCCCGGCCCACGCCAGGTGCACATGGGCGTCGACGAACCCGGGCAGCACCGTCGCCCCGCCCAGGCTCACTTCCCGCCGCGCGGGCAAGTCCGCCACCTCGTCGTCAACCCCGACCACCCGACCCCGCCACACCCCGACCTCGCGCGCGACGGGATGGGCGGGGTCCATGGTGTGAATGGTCGCGTCGACCAGCCGCAAGTCCAGCACAGTCCCAACTTAGACCGTGCCCCACCAGGTGTTGAGTGACCGCGACGGCCTTGAGCCGCGGTGGCGGAGTCCCGATGCCCAAAGTTCGCTCCGCACACCGCCCCGCTATGGACGCAAGGCAAGCACCGCGACCTGCGCAGGCCCGGCCAACGCCCGACAACGCGATCTCCCGGCTGCCCCCGTCGACAACGGCGACGACGCCCTGGCCGAACTCGGGGTCCTGATCGCTTCGACGACGACCTGGCCGCCGAGGCCACAACTGTCCAACCGGATACACGGCCTGCTCACCGGCATCCACCCCGCACTCGAACGCGTCCTCGGTCCCCGCGTCACCCACACCGCGGTGCTGGAGATCCTGTCCCGCCGCGGCGGTCCCGCAAGCATCCGCAAGGCCGGACGGCGCGGTCGCCACCCACACGCGCCCCGCATGGGTGACAACCTGGTCGACCAGATCTTGACCGCCCTGGATGGACAAACCGTGACCGCCCCGGGCACCACGGCGGCCGACACGGTCCGGCCCAGACTCACCGACAGCCCCAAAACGCGGCTCCAGCAACGGAAAGCGGTGGCCGACGAGATCGAAGGGATGCTCGATGCGCCCTCTGGCTCCGGTCCTGACCTCCATCCCCCGACATCGGGGGCAAGCACTCCCGCCCCTGCGGCGGCCTGACAACCGCATAGGGGCACCCCCCTCACTTTTGACCTGCTTCATCCGGCTCGCCACGGCGGTCACGCGACTGCGGCGGCGACCTCGGTTTTCCTGGTGACTGTCGCCGTCACCACGGCCACCGGGAGCAGCGCCGCGTGCGGTAGGTATTGCACGAGCGACAACACGACCACCACCGCCGGGGCGGTGAGACCGAACGCCCAGGCTCCAACCCGCGTCAGCCTTGCGGAGGCGTGGGCGTCCCGGGCGCAGCAGGCTAACGCGAGCAAGGCCCCGGCGAGACCCGCGGTCTCGACGGCGAACCCGATCTCACCCGGGTCGCCGAACCAGTAGGTGAGCACGTCGCCCGCGAACGCGACGGCGAACAGGCCGACGCACGCCCGGAACCACCGCGAGTCCAGGCGCAGGCAACGCAGTGCCAGCAAGGTGGTCAGGTAGACCAGGGCGACCATGCGGCCGTAGAAGTGGTACGCGTCCAGCCCTAGCCAGTCCGCAAAGGACAGCGCCGGTTCGGTCAGTGGGGACAGAAGCCGAACCAGGGGCGGCGCTTCCGATCCATTGTAGACAGCGGACTGGATAGGGGTGAGGATCACGGCGAGCACCGCGCCCGCCGTCGCCACGGTCCGGGACATGGCGGTCACGACCAGAAGGCGTCGACGGAGGCCTGGTCCCGGTTGTGGAACCAGACCCGCAGGACGCGGCCGTGGCGGATCTCCAGCAGGTGCAGGGTGGGATTGGCCAGCGGCGGTCTGCCCGGCCGCTCGGCACGGGTGATGGCGTACACGGCGGCGTGGTTGTCGCCACCGAGGATATCGATGACCTCGGTGTGGGCGCCGCCGGGAGCGATGGCGGCGGAAGCGGCCAGGAACTCGGCGAGGCCTGCCGTGCCGACGTAATCGCCCGCGGCGGGATGGTTTCCGGGCACGCGGAGCAGGACATCCGGTGCGACCAGACTCGCCACGGTGGCGGACTCATCCGCTTCGATGGCCGCGTAGAGGCGACGGACAAGGGACGCGTTCATGCTGTTCTCCCAAGGATTTCGGCTGTCGTGGAACAGAACACCGGCACGGCGGATCTGGTTGCGGCCGCGCCGTCGTGGAACACCGGCCTGCGGCTAGGGCTGCCTGGGGTTCGCGCACCGCCGAATGTCAGCGCGCCCGCTCAGGCCGTCACACGGCGAATGCCGCGGCGAACCCGAAACCTCAAGCGTCGCGCAGCAGGGCGTCGGCGCGGCGGGGCGCGATGCGGTGCAGGACAAGGAAAGTCTTCGCCCGGCCGATGTGGATCTCGGTGCGGGCGGCGCGCAGGCCTGCGAGCAGTTCGGCGGCAGCGGCGGCCGAAGTGATCTTCGCGGCGCCTCGGCCAGCGGTCATCGGCGTGTCGACCAGGGGCAGCATCGCCTCCACCACGGCCACCGTGGGGGCGTCGTGGTCGAGTTGATAGCGCAGGGCCTTGGTGAACGCGCGCAGTCCCGCCTTCGCGGCCGCGTACCCGGGGGCGCTGCGCTTGGGCGATACGGCCAAGGCCGTGGACACCGTCACCACCGCGGCGGCGGGCGCGGCGAGCAGGTGCGGCAGGGCGAGCGCGGTGAGCTTCATCGGCGCGATGAGGTCGGTCGCGATCTCGGCGTCGATGTCGACGAACAGCGGGCCGGGGTCGCGGCCGACCAGGTCGTAGGTGAGTTGCACGGCGGCGTTGTGCACCAGCAGCGACAGCCCGCCCAGCGCCTCGGTTGCGGTGTCCACGAGCCGGGCCAGGTCGCCCTCGCGGGCGAGGTCGGCGCGGATCGCATGTAGGCCGGGCATCTCCTCCGCTGTCTCGACCAGCCGGTCCGGGTCGCGGCCGCAGATAGCCACGGCGGCGCCTTCCGCCAGGAGTTGGCGGGCCAGATCGCGGCCGACGCCGGAGGTGCCGCCGGTGACCAGGGCTTTCACGGAAGGGAAGTGCATCACCACTCCAAGGTATCACTCGTTAACGTAACGAGTGATAAGTTAACCCATGTTGTAGCCTTGTCAAGTGCCAGAGACCACCGAGAGACGCCGCCGGGCGCCCCGGGGCGAGGGCGGACGGCTGCGGGAGCAGATCGTCGACGCCGCCGCCCGCCTGCTCGCCGACACCGGTGACGAGGGCGCGGTCTCGATCCGCGCGGTCGCCGACGCCGTCGGGGTCACCCCGCCGTCGATCTACCGCCACTTCGAGGACAAGTCCGCCCTGCTGCAGGCCGTGCTCGACCGGCTGTTCGGCGACATGGAGGCCGCGTTGGCCGACGCGGCCGAACACGAGCCGAGCCCGGTGCGCAAAGTCCTCGCCCACGCCCGCGCCTACCTCGACTACGGGTTGCTCGAACCGGGCCGCTACAAGGTGCTCTACGAGGGCCGCGTCCTCCCCACACTGTCCACACCGGACACGACAGCACTGGACACGACCCCGGGCCGAACCGTTCTGACCGCATCGGTCGAGGCGCTGCGGGAAGCCATGCGCGCGGGCGAGACTCCCGATGCCGACCCGTGGCGGCTGGCCGTGGTCATCTGGCAGATCCTGCACGGCGTGGTGTCGATGCGGATCAACAAGCCGCGGTTTCCCTGGGCGCCTGCCTGGGAGGACGCGGAGTTCGCGATCCGGTCAGTCCTGCGCCTTTCCTGACGACCGGGAAGAGTGACTACGACCCGGGAGCCGACGGCGGACCGCTCACCGTCGACTCCCGGGCCACTCAGGAATCAGCAGGCTTAGTGGGCGTGCACCCCCACGACGGAGTGCGCCGAGACCGGCCCCTGCCGCGGGACGATCCGCGTCGACGCCGTGCCCAGACCACTGGGACCGCGCAGGCGCTGCGGCGTGGGCGGCGATCCGGCCGCGCCGGGGCTATCCGCGAAGTGCTTGCGCAGGTGCGGCTCGTCGTAGCGCAGGCAATCCTGGTGCCACACCAGGATTCCGGACATCCAGTTCTGCAACTCCTCGGCGTACCCGATCAGGGTGGTGCGGGCGTCGGTGTCCAGGTCGAAATCGTCGAACATCGCGGGCAGTTCGACGGCGACGGCGTGCTCGAACTGGCGCATCCGGCCTTCCATCAGATCGCCGACGATCTTCATCGCGATCTCGGGGCCGCAGTCGAAGAAGTTCTGCACGACCAGCACCATGTTGTGGATCTCGCCCTCGAACTGGATCTCCTTCTGGTAGGAGAACACGTCGTTGATCATCCAGCCGTAGTCGGTCGCGGCCAGTTCCAGCGACTGGACCGCCCGGCTGCGGTACACCTCGT
This sequence comes from Actinokineospora iranica, assembly GCF_900101685.1. GTDB lineage: Bacteria > Actinomycetota > Actinomycetes > Mycobacteriales > Pseudonocardiaceae > Actinokineospora > Actinokineospora iranica. Next base: position 65,095 of record NZ_FMZZ01000007.1, on the reverse strand, counting down.
CCGGCACCGACTTGCCATGCCCGATCCGGCACAGGCTCTTGGTCATGTCGGACCCGAAGGTCTTGCGGCGCATCTCGATGTAGTCGACCGGGTCGGGGATGCGGTTCTGGTACTGGTTTCCCAGCTCCCACAGCCAGCTCTCCGTCATGTCGTCCACTGCCCGGCGAAACGCCAGCCGCGCGTCCGGCGCCATCGGCCCCGCGGTCCGCTCCCACAGGTCCGCGAGCCCGCGCTCCAGCGCGTTCACCGGGACCGGGGTCGGCTCGCCGTCCAGCGGCATGAATTGGGACAGCCGCTCGGTGAGCGCCTTCGCACCGGCCATGTCCCCGGTCCGGCCGAACAACACCGGGTAGTAGTCGTCGCCGTAGGTGCCCCACACCAACCAGTGGGTGGACAGGTCCAGCGCCTCGAGGTCGGCGTCCGGGTGGATGCCCGACGAGCACAGCGCGAGGTCGTAGGCCCGCGTCTTCTCCTCGTCCCACAAGCCCGGCACCTCATCGATGATGCCCATCTTGTGCGACCACGACACCGCGTTCTCCCGCGACCGCTCCAGATGCGGGCTGAGCCGGGACTTGAACGGCATCCGCAGCGGCGGGTGCGACACGTGGCCCACCTGCTGGAACGGGACATGGGTGAACGACCGCGCCCGCTGCCGGTGCGTCATGGCCAGCGACCGCGCGATCCGCGCCGCCGAGGTGCCCAGGCCCTGCGGCCCGCCGAGCACGCCGGCGCCGGGCGCGCCGCCGTTGTTCATGTAGCGGCTGGACCGCATGTGCCACTCGTGACCCCCGGACTGCCAGTCCTGCAGCCCCTTCACATAGGCCAGCACGCCGAGCCGGGACGCCGGGTCGATGCCGTGCTCGTCCAGCAGCGGCGGCACCTCGGTGAGCGCGGTGTGCTCGAACTGGTGCAGCCGGGAGGTCAGCAGGTCGTTGACGGCCTCGGCCGCTTCCTGGGTGCCGATGTCGAGGAACTTCTCGAACACGAGCACGCCGTTGCTCAGCTCGCCCTCGTCCAGCACCTCGCGCTCGTAGGAGAACAGGTCGTTGCGCAGGTGCACGCCGTCGGCGAAGGTGTCGCGCAGGACGTGCATGGGGCGGCTGGACGCGATGGCCGCGGGCACCTCGGCGCCGACCGCGTGCTCGACCAGGTTCGCCGACCAGGGCGCGCCGCCCACCTTGCGGCGCATCTCGATGTACTCGATCGGGTTCGCCAGCCTGCCCTCGTTGATGTTCGCCAGTTCCCACAGCGACTCGTCCAGCAGGTTCTTCGTGCTCTCCACGAACCGCCGCCGCCAGTCCGCCGACATCGACGGCGTGGTGCGCGTCCACAGGTCGGCCAGCCCGCGCTCGACCGGGTTCGTGGGTGTCTCGGTGATCGCGCCGTCCACCGGCATGAACGCGCGCAGCCGGTCCAGGTACTCGCGGGCGGCCGCGATGTCGCGGGTGCGCTTGAACAGCTCCAGGAAATGGTCGTCGAAGTAGAACACCCAGACGTACCAGTCGGTGATCAGGTCCAGTTCGGGGCCGGGGGCGTCCGGGTGGGTGTAGGAGCACAGCAGGGCGTAGTCGTGGGAGTCCAGGTCGTCCTGGTCCCAGATGACCTTGCCGTTCTGCGGCACGTCGATCATGTCCATGTCCCTGGCCCACGCCCGGCTGTGCGCGCGGGCGCCCTCCAGGTTCGGGTTCAGCCTCGCCGGGTAGGGCATGTAGAACTCAGGCAGCTCGAAGGGCTGCGGCATCGCGCGCACCCGACCTTTCCTTAGTGGTACGGCCCGGACCGGGTGCAGAAAACCAGCGCGGACGGGCGCGGGCCAAGGCTCCTGCCGCGAATCCACCCGATCGGTACGACCAAGATCGTCGGCACCCACGCACAGTGGCGGCTGGTCATCCGACCTTTGGTCTGTACGCTCGGTCGGGATGCCCGAGCAGACCGCCGAGACCAGGATCAGCAGGCACGCCCGCGCCGCCGTGGCGGGTGTCTTCTTCACCAACGGCGCGCTGTTCGCCAACGCCGTCCCCCGGTTCCCCGAGATCAAGGCCTCCCTCGGCCTGACCAACACGGCCCTGGGCGCCGCGCTGGCCGCCTTCCCCCTCGGCGCGCTCATCGCGGGCCTGTTCGCCTCGGCGCTGATCAACCGCTTCCGCTCGGCCCGCGTCGCGGCCATGGGCATGGTCGCCCTCGCCGCGGCCCTGCTGCTCATCGCGACCGCGGCCGACTGGGCGATGTTCGCCGCGGCCATGTTCGTCGCGGGCGCCCTCGACTCGGTGGTGGACGTCGCCCAGAACACCCACGGCCTGCGGGTGCAGCGCCGCTACGGCCGCTCGATCGTCAACTCCTTCCACGGGCTCTGGAGCGTCGGCGCGGTGTGCGGGGGGCTCATGGGCTCCGCGGCCGCCGGGCTGTCGGTGCCTCTGCCCATCCACCTGCTCATCTCGTCGGCGCTGTTCAGCGCCGTCGCCATGACCTGCTACCGGTTCATGCTGCCCGGCGGCGAAGACGCCGAACGCGTCACCGAGGGCCAGGACACCGCCGGGGCGGACAGCCACAGTTCGGCACCGGCCACGCCGCGTCGGTTCCACTGGGCCGCGCTGCGCCTGCTGCTCGCCCTGGGCGTGCTGGCGGGCTGCGGCGCCATGGTCGAGGACGCGGGCGCGTCCTGGGGCGCGCTGTACCTCACCGGCTCGCTCGGCGCGGGCGCGGCCACCGCGGGCCTGGCATTCGTCGCGCTGCAGACCGCGATGACCGCGGGCCGCCTGCTGGGCGACCGGGCGGTGGACCGGTTCGGCCAGCGGCTCGTCGTCCGCACCGGCGGAGCCCTCACCGCGGTGGGCGTCGGCGCCGCGCTGGCCCTGCCGTCCGTCCCGACGACCCTCGTGGGCTTCGCCCTGGCGGGTCTGGGCGTGGCCACCCTCATCCCAGCCGCGATGCACACGGCGGACGAACTGCCGGGCCTGCCCGTCGGGGTCGGGCTGACGGTGGTGAGCTGGCTGCTCCGCATCGGCTTCCTGGCCTCCCCGCCGCTCATCGGCCTCATCGCCGACGCCACCAGCCTCCGCGTCGGCCTCGTCACCGTCGTCCTGGCAGGCCTGACCATCCTGGTGCTCGGCCGCGTCATGATCGACCACACGCCCACCCCACCCGAGACCACCCGCACCTGAACGCCCCTCTTCTTGGCATCTGTTCTCCACCCCCTTCCGGTCACCTCTCCCGTGACTCCGCTCCCCCCACTCGGACACCCTCTACCCGTTATCTTGATAAGACATAACAACTATCCTATCCCTGGAAATGGGCGGTTTGCCAAAACGGCAAGGTTTTTTGGCTTATCGGCCAAAGCCGGCCACCATCGCGGCATGGCACACACCACGCACGACTTCGACTGGGCCACCATGGCCGACCGACTCGAACGCGAGGCCGACCTGTTCCTGCCCGTCTTCGCCGACACCGCCGAGTGGGCGCGCTCGGTCGTGCCGGACATCCGCCGCGTCTACGACGTCGGCAGCGGCCCGGGTGGCGCCGCCCTCGCCTTCGCCCGCGCGTTCCCGTCAGCGGAGGTCGTCGCCGTCGACGGCGCGGCCCCGCTGCTCGACCGGGCCCGCGAGCGGGCCGCCCGGGAAGGCCGAGCCGTGCGCACCCACCTCGGCGACCTGCCGGACTGCCTGGCCGACCTCGAACCGGCCGACCTGATCTGGATCAGCCGGGCCGTGCACCACGTCGGCGACCAGCAGGCCGTCCTCGACGCCCTGGCCCGGCTGCTGCGGCCGGGCGGCGTGCTGGCCGTCGTGGAGGGCGGGCTCCCGACCCGGTTCCTCCCCCGCGACATCGGAATCGGCCGCCCCGGCCTGCAAGCCCGCGTCGACGTGGCGACCGAGGCGTGGTTCACCGAGATGCGCGCCGCCCTCCCGGACACGGTCACCACGGTCGAGGACTGGCCCGCCCTGCTCGCCCGCGCCGGACTCGTCTCGGGCGCGGTCCGCGGCGTCCTGATCAACCGCCCGGCCCCGCTCGACCTGCCGACGCGGCAGATCCTGCGGGACACCCTGCGGCAGACCCTCGACCACGCGGGCGACCTGCTCGACGCCGAGGACCGGGCGACCCTCGCCGCCCTCACCGACCCCGACTCCCCCGCGGGCATCCTGCGGCGGCCGGATGCCTTCTACCTCAGCGCCGTCACCGTCTACACGGGACAGGCGAGCTGAGCCGGTTGAGCCATCCCGGGCCTCCCGGGGTGGCTCAACCCAGCCGGAAACCGGTGGACGCGCGCCGTAGCGTGAGGCCATGCGGCATCCGACGAAACCCCGCCCCGGCGACCGGGTGGCCGTCCTCTCGCCGTCCGCGGGCCTGCCCGGGCTGTTCCCGCTGCCGTTCGACCTCGGCCTGCTGCGGCTGCGCGAGGACTTCGGCCTGGTGCCGGTGGAGTACCCGACCACCCGGCGGATGGGGTCGACGCCCGAGGACCGGGCCGTCGACATCCACGCCGCGTTCGCCGACCCCGAGATCGCCGCGGTGATCAGCAGTATCGGCGGTGACGACCAGATCAGAGTCCTGCCGCACCTGGACGCAGCACTGCTTCGGGCCAACCCGAAGCCGTTTTTCGGCTACAGCGACAACACCGCTTTCCTGGCTTACCTGTGGGCCGCGGGCGTCATCGGCTTCCACGGCGGGGCGGTGATGACCCAGTTCGGCAGGCCAGGCGCCCTGCACCCGGTCACCGCGGCCGCACTGCGCGCCGCCCTGTTCACCACCGGCCCCTACGACCTCCCCGAGGTCACCGCGTCCGGCGACATCGACCGCCCGTGGGACGACCCGGCCACCTTCGACAGCGAGCCGCCGCTGCGCCCGTGCTCGGGATGGCGCTGGCACAACGCCGACCAGGTGGTCGAGGGCCGAAGTTGGGGCGGGAACGTGGAAGTCCTGTCGTGGCTGCTGATGGCCGACCGAGCCATCCGCCCGGTCGAGGACTACGCCGGGTCGGTCTTGCTACTGGAGACCTCCGAGGAAATGCCTACCGCCACCGAGGTTTACCGGGTGCTGCGCAGCATGGGCGAGCGCGGCCTGCTCCGGCAGTTCCCCGCCGCGCTCGTCGGCCGCCCCAAGACGTGGTACTTCAGCAAGCGCACGACCCCCGCCGAGGCCGCCGCTTACCGAGACGACCAGCGCGCCGCCGTCCTGCGCGCCTTCGCCGAGTACTCCCCCGCCGCGACGCTGGTCTTCGACGTCGACTTCGGCCACACCGATCCGCAGGTCGTGCTCCCCTACGGCGCGCCCATCCTGGTCGATGGCCCAGGCAGGCGCGTCACGGTGACCTACTGATCCTGCTGAGCCTGCTGCCCCGGTGCCGCCTGCCCGGTCAGGGCGCCGAGGGTCTCGACGACCGTCGCCTCCGTGGTCGCCTTGTCGATCCCCAGGCCCGAGAGCACGCCATCGCCCGCCTCCAACTCCAGCAGGGCGAGCAGGATGTGCTCGGTCCCGACGAAGTTGTGCCCCAGCCGCAAGGCCTCCCGGAACGTCAACTCCAGCGCCTTCTTGGCGCCCGCGTCGAACGGGACCAGCGCGGGCGGTTCTTCCGCGGCCGCGGGCAGCGTCGCGACCGCGGCCTCCCGGACCGCGTCCAGCGACACGCCCTGCGCGCGGATCGCCCGCGCGGCAAGCCCTTCCGGCTCGGCCAGGAGCCCAAGGACGAGGTGCCCGGTCGTGATCTCCGAGTTGCTCGCCGCCCTGGCCTCGTTCTGCGAGGTGATCACGACGTTGCGCGCCCGGTCGGTGAAGCGCCCGAACCCCTGGCTGGGGTCCAGGCCGGGGTCCTTGGACACGAACCGCTTCTGCGCGGCCTGCTTGGTGACGCCCATGCTCGCGCCGATGTCCTTCCAGGACGCGCCGGAACGGCGGGCCTGGTCGACGAAGTGGCCGATCAGGTGGTCGGCGATCTCACCGAGGTGGTCGGCGGCGATCACGGCGTCGGCAAGCTGGTCGAGCGCGTCGGTGTGGGCCTTCTTGATCGCCTCGATCAGGTCGTCGAGGCGGACCGGGTTGGTCATCTGGACTGGATTCGTCATACGTCAACCATAGGTTGACAACCCGATGGTCGTCAACCGGGAGTTGACGAAGTCGCCCCCAGGCTGACACCCGCAAAACGGGCCGTCACATAGTCATCAGCTCGTCGGTGCGGTCGCGTTCGGCTTCGACCTCTTTCGCCTGCCTGCGGGACCGCAGCCACGAGCGGGCGCAGAACAGCGCCAGCACTTCGCCGACCGTGACCACGAAGGCCACCACGCCCACGCCGACGCCGCCGAAGTGCGCCACCACAGATCCCGCGCCCATCGCGCCCACAATCACCGCCACCGCAACCGGCCACCGGCGCCGGGGCAGCGGCCACATCCACCGCAGCATCGCGCCAGAACCTACCCGACCTCGAACGTGGTCCACGTCACCCGACCAGCGTGCCCCATCCGAGCCCCGAAAGCTCCCCCCGACAAGCGATCGCGGCCGAACGGCCCGCATCGGCCGAGCCGTTCGGCCGAGTCCCCATAACCCCGGGCTATGCACTTTTGGGATGGGCGCGCGGCAGGCGTCTACGGCAAGCTCAGAGGACCCTGCACCACTCCGATCGGAGCGGGCGACCCGCCGACGATGGCAGCCGACCGGCTCCGGGCCCCGGGCCACCCGAATGGTGGGCTGGCCACGGGTACGGGCCGGACACGCGACCTACGCCCTGCGTGTCCGGCCTCGCCGGGCCCACTCCACAGCAGGCCTCCAGGGCGCCGAAAGCCCATTATCTAGATACCAAGTAGGGATAACCTCAGTTGACAACCCAGGTTCACTCGGCGGGCCGGGTTTCCTCTTCGGTGGGGACGATCCAGGTCATCCGCCAGTCGGGCATCTCGACGTAGCGGCGGAGTTCGGCGATGCCGCTGATCCAGCCCAGCCAGCCCGCGTACGGCGGGTTGTCCCTGTTGAAGCCGCTGGCCATGAAGGTCAGCCGGGTCTTGCCGTCGGACTCGGCCAGCTCCCAGCTGTTCAGGCCGTAGCTGGAGCCGCCGAAGTCCAGGGTCAGGGCGCGGCCTGGCTCCAGCTCGACGATCTTCGCCGGGGACGGGTTGTTCTCGAAGCCGCCCATGGCCCAGCGGCCTCCGACGTGCGGTTCGAGTTCGATCGGGTAGCCGAACCACTCGGCGAACTTGGCCGGGTCCATGAGGGCGTCGTAGATCTTCTCGGCCGAGGCCGCGATCACGACTTCGGCCTTGAGGTCGGCGGAGGTCAGGTCGCCCCGAGGGGTCAGCGGCCTGCCTTCGATGTGCTCGACCAGGTTGGCGATCGCCGCCGCCCAGAACGTTCCGAGCACCGCGAGCACGCCGCCGCCACCCGATGCGGCCACGCCCCAGCCCGGGAAGTGGCTCTGCGAGGCGGTCAGCACCGTCGTGTCCGCCGACTCCTCGGCGAGGGTGAACTCGACCGTGGTCTCTTCACCGCCGACCTGCCAAGCGAAGCTGACCTCGGTGTCGGTCACGGTCAGCGGCCGCTGGTGCGGCTCGGCGCCATCGGGGATCGAGGGGCCCCAGAAGGCGAACCGGTTCGGCAGGTCGACCTCGGCGTGCTCGGACAGCCAGGCCCGCAACTCCCCCGCCTCGGTCAGCGCGGCGCGCACCCGCGAGACGGGCGCGGCCAGGCGGGCGCTCATGGTCAACGGCTCGGCCAACTGCTCACTCATCTGTCTTCTCCTTCGGGTAACAGGCCACCACGAGGGCGAAGGCGTCGCCCTCCGCGCCCCCGTAGCGGCTGAACAGGTCTTGCAACGTGCTCTTGAGGTCTTCAAGGAACTCCGGCCTGCGCTCGGGCGGCACCCGAATCGCGCCGGACACCCCCAGCGACGGCAGGTCCGGCGCCGTGCGGTCCAGGCCCGCGATGTCCTGCTGGACTTCCTCCACGAGGTCGAGCAGGTAGCCCAGCCCCCGCTTGTCGTCGTGCAGGCGCGTCCCCACGCTCCCGACGAGCCGGGGCGAGAGCCAGTACGAGCGGGCCGTGGCCTGGTAGACGCCCTCGTTGATCCCGCGCACCTTGCGCTCGGACACCAGGGTCACCACACCGGCCTCCACCAGCTTCTTCACGTGGTAGTAGACCCGCTGCGGGGTCTGGTCAAGCCTGCTCGCGACCTCGGTGCACGAACGGGGCTCGGCCAACTGCCGCAGCACCTCCACGCGCTGCGGCTTGAGCAGGGCCTCGGCCTGCTCGATGTGCTCCAGGTACAGGACGTCTCTCATCGCAAAAATGAGTTTGTACGTAAAAATCTTCTTTGTCAATAGGTCCGCGATGACCACAGTGGACATCGCCGACGGGGGTAACGCAGCGCACAGCACGGCCCCGACCAGGGCGGATGCGCCATCGGGTGTTCAGGCCCGGGTCATCGGGCGGACCTGTGCCTGTGGCAATATTCGTCCGCGTGACCACGCTACGGATCGCCGTGCCCAACAAGGGGTCGCTCAGCGTCCCCTCCGAACAGCTCCTCACCGCTGCCGGGTACCGGGTCCATCGCGGCAACCGCGAGCTGATGATCGACGACGCGCGCAACGACGTGCAGTTCTTCTTCCTGCGCCCGCGCGACATCGCCCTCTACGTCGGCTCCGGCACCCTCGACGCGGGCCTGACCGGCCGCGACCTGCTGCTCGACGCCGACACCGGCGCGGAGGAGATCCTCGCCCTGGGCTACTCCGAGTCGACGTTCCGCTTCGCCGCCCGCCCGGGCGCGATCGCCGACCTGCGCGACCTCGACGGCCGCCGGGTCGCCACCAGCTACCCCGGCCTGGTCGAGAAGCACCTGGCCGAGCACGGGGTGCAGGTCAAGCTCGTCCGGCTGGAAGGCGCGGTCGAGACCTCCGTGCAGCTTGGCATCGCCGACGCGGTGGCCGACGTGGTCGAGACCGGCACCAGCCTGCGCAACTCCGGCCTCGCGGTGTTCGGCGAGCCGATCCTCAAGTCCGAGGCGGTGCTGATCCGCAGGCCCGCCGCCGAGCTGACCGAGGAGTCACTGGCCGCGATCGAGCGGCTGCGCAGGCGGCTCAAGGGCGTGCTGATCGCCCGGCAGTACGTGATGATCGACTACGACTGCCCGGTGGAGGTGCAGCAGGCGGCGTGCGCGCTCACGCCCGGCATCGAGTCGCCGACCGTCTCACCGCTGGCCCGCGAGGGCTGGGTGGCCGTCCGGTCGCTGGTTCCGCGCGAGCGCGCCCCGTTCGTGATGGACGAGCTGTGGGAGGTCGGCGCCCGCGCGATCCTGGTGACCCCGCTGGAATCCAGCCGCCTCTGACCCGTGACGGACAGCGCGTGTCCCACCTTGCCTGGCGAAGGTGGGACACGCGCTGTCCGTCACGGGCGCGGGCCGATTTCCGCGCCCGTCTCGTCGGTCACGGTGATCGCCGAGGCGGGGCAGGTGTCGGCCACGTCCAGGACGGCGTCATCGGGCGGGACGGCCGCGCGCACGGCCTCCGAGTGGCGCCCGGCGAGCCGGAACACGTCCGGGCGGGAACCGGCACACACCCCCGAGCCCATGCAGGCGGTCGCGTCGACCCGGACGGTCCAGCTCACCACGCCACCGGCATGTGCCGCGGACCGCGAACGATCATCTGGGTCTTCCACACCGGCTCACCCGCCTCGCGCAGACCGGGCAGGCGGCTGGTGAGCGCCAACAGCGCCTCTTGCAGCTCAAGCCGGGCCAAGGGCGCGCCGAGGCAGTGGTGCACCCCGTGGCCGAAGCCGAGGTGGGCGGTGTCCGGGCGGTCGAACCGCACCTGCGCGGCGTCGGGGAAGCGGCTCTCGTCGCGGTTCGCCGAGCCGATGGCAGCCATGACCGGCTCCCCCGCGCGCACCAGCACGCCGCCGACCTCGACGTCCTCGGTGGCGTAGCGGGCGAACCCGGCCCCGGCGCCGAGCGGGACGAACCGCATCAGCTCCTCGACCGCGGCCGGGACGCGGTCCGGCTCGTCGTGCAGGCCCCGGTACAGCGTCGGCCTGGCCAGCAGCACGTGCGCGAAGTTGGGGATCTGCGTCGCGGTGGTCTCGTGCCCGGCCACCAGCACGGCGATGCACAGGTCGATCAGCTCCGCCTCGGACAGCCGGTCGCCGTCCTCGGCCCTGGCCGCGATCAGCGCGCTCATCAGGTCCTCGGCCGGTTCCGCGCGCCGCGCCACGACGAGATCGGCCATGTAGGCGCGCAGTTCGCCGTCCACCCGGGCGAACTCAGCCGCGGTCAGCGAGGACGTCGACAGCAGCGCGTCGCTCCACACCCGGAACCGGGACCGGTCCGCGACGGGCACGCCCAGCAGTTCGCAGATGACCTGCACCGGCAGCGGCAGCGCGAACGCCTCGACCAGGTCGACCGGCGGCCCGGCGGTGAACATGTCGTCGATGAGCCGGTTCGCGATCTCGCGCACCCAGGGCCGCAGCTTCTCGACCCTGCGGACGGTGAAGGCGCCCGCCACCAGCACCCGGAGGCGGGTGTGGTCGGGCGGGTCCATCGACAGGATGCCGCCCGGCCTGCGGTAGGGCTGGTTGCGCGGCTCGTCGCGCTCAGCCGCCATCGCCCGGCTGAACCGCCGGTCGCCCAGCACGAACCGCGCGTCCTCGTAGCGGGTGGCGAGCCAGGCGGGCTCTCCGAAGGGCAGTTGGACGCGCAGCAGCCCCGGCGCCGAGCGCGCCTCGGCGTAGGCCGGATCGATCTCAAGCCCTTCACTCAGGTTGAACGGGTACCGGCGAAGTCGTTCGTCCGCGGCGGTCAACGGGCCCCCTCAGTGTTGTAAGCACTTGGTTACAACGGTACGGGGCGGTGCGCGGAGCGTCAACGATCAGTCGCGGTCGGCGACTCCGACTCGGCGCCAAGCAGGGTTGTCACCACGTCCAGAACAAGCGTGCTCGCCGTCTCCGGGTCGGCCTTCGCCAGCTGGCCGTCCGTGCGCAGGTGCCGGGTCAGCGCGAGGCCGAGCAGCCACGCGCACACCAACTCGGCCCGCAGTTCCGCGTCCGGGCGCGCGGTCCGCGCCGTCAGCGCCGCCCGCAGCGGCTCGGCGACCTCGCGCTCGAGCACCTCGGCCGCGCCGCCGTCCTGCGGGCCGCTGAGCGCGAGCAGCAGCAGGTTCCCGCTCGCGCCGCCGGGCTCCTGCGCCAGCGTCTCCCGCACCAGCGTGGCCAGCAGCCGCCCCGGCGGGGTCTCGGCGAGCAGCGCGCGGCCCGGCGCGGTCACCACGGCGCCGAGCAGCGCCTCCTTGGAGCCGAAGTACCGGAACACCAGCGCCTGGTTGACCTCGGCCAGCGCCGCGATGTCGCGGACCGACGTGCGGTCGAACCCGCGGGTGGTGAACAGCTCGGTGGCCGCGGCCAGCAGCGCCTCCTTGGTCGCCGCGGCGTCGCGCTTGCGTGTGGTTCCGTTCTCCGACATCGGTCCCCGTTCCGTCGCTTTCCGATCAAGGCGTCACCCCCGGCCCCGCGCGCGGACGGGGCGGGCAGGATGGCCGGGTGAAGTGGACCCGCGCAGTGCATCACCTGGAAACCCTTGCCAGCACCTGTGCCGACATGGCCACGCGGCCCGTATCGATCTTCCCCCGGCGGGTGGGCGAATTGTGGGCGGCCGGGGAAATCCTCGGCCCGATCGCCGAGATCGAGCTGATCACCGTGGCCCTGACGGTAGACCTGCCCGCCGAGGCCGTGCCGTGGCGCACCGAGCCCTCGGGCGCGCGGCACTGGGCGAACGCGGCGCGGCTGCCGCAGAGCCCGGTGCGGCCGTTCTGGCGCTCCGCGCACGCGCCGGTGTGGAACCACGAGCTGTACCGGCCGGTGCTGGTCTGGTCCGAGGCGGACGGTGTGCGGACCGATGTGCTGGCCGCGATCGCCGACGGCGAGGGCGAGTCGGTGCGCCCGGCCGCGCCCACGCCCGCGGACCTGCGCGCCCGGGTCGCCGACGAGCTCGCGATCAGCCTGCGCGGTCTGCGCGAGCGCAGCGCGGAGTACGAGGAGCGGCGGTGGAAGCCCGGCAAGCTGGAACCGGTGGCGGACGCGTTGTGGCAGGTGGGGGCGGGTTACCTGGATCTGCTGGACGCCGAGGACAGGGCGGCGGGCAACACTTTCCGGTGATACCGCGGTTGAAAACCGGCACTGGGTGGTATCTCCGGCTGGTCCCCCGACCGGATGCGGAAAGCAGGGCACCGTGATCGAGACTGACCCGAACCCCATCTACACGGCGTTGAGCGAAGAGCACGGGGTCGTCCCCGTGCCCGACGAGGAGCCGATGGAGACCGAAACCGCGCAGTAGAGGCGAAAGAACGCCCCTCGCACGGGTTTCGGCCAGCAGGCAGGCACGCGGACAAGCGGGCGAGCCAGCGCGCGGCAGCCGGGCAAGCCATCAAGAGGCGGCGGGTCAGCGGGTTGTCGGCAAGTCAGCGGGTTGTCGGCAAGTCAGCGGGCAGTGGGTCAGCGGGCTTGGAACACGGCCACCGCCTCGCGCACGGCCGGGTGCGCCATCAACTCGGCCACGGTCAGTGGCAGCGGCAGGCGCCAGTTCGGGTACTCGTCCACCGTGCCGGGCAGGTTGGGCTGGCGGGTCTCGCCGATCAGGTCCGGTGGCGCGGCGAAGACCAGGGCGCACGGCGTCCGGGCGAGCAGCGCGTGCAGGGCGGCGACGATCTCCTGCGCCGAGGCGTCCTGGTCGGCCAGCAGGCCCTCGTCGACGAGCAGGCCCACGATCGCGGCGCGCTCGTCGGCCGCGGTGCGGTATTCGGCCTCCGGATCGGCCAGCAGGCCGAGTTCGGCGCGGGCCCGGACGTGCTCACCGGCCAGGAACCCGGGCGCGGTCGGCAAATCGTGGGTCGACACGCTCGCGGCGGCCTGGGCGGGCCATCGGGCGGGCGGTAGCGGGCGGCCCTCGTCGTCGCGCTGGAACCAGGCGACCGCGCAGCTGAGCACGCCGCGCTCCTGCAGGGAGTCGGTGACCTGCTTGGGCACGGTGCCCAGGTCCTCGCCGATCACCGCGGCCCCGGCCCGGTGCGCCTCCAGCGCCAGCACGCCCAGCATCGCCTCGGCGTCGTAGCGCACGTACGTTCCCCGGTCCGGTGTCTCGCCCGGCGGGATCCACCAGAGCCGCCACAGTCCGGCCACGTGGTCCACCCGGATGCCGTCGCCGTGGGCGAGGACGGCGCGGATCATGTCGCGGAACGGCACGTACCCGTGCTCGGCCAGCCGGTCGGGGCGGAACGGGGGCAGCGCCCAGTCCTGGCCGCGCGGGCTGAACGCGTCCGGGGGCGCGCCGACGGTCACCGCGGAGGCCAGCACGTCGCGCAGCGACCAGGCGTCCGCCCCGCCGGGGTCGACGCCGACCGGCAGGTCGTGGACGACGCCGACGGCCATGCCCGCCGCGGCCTGGCGCACGGCGGCGAGCTGGTCGGCGCACTGGAGCTGGTACCAGGCGTGCAGCGCGACCCGCTCGGCGAGGTCCGCGCGCGCCTGGGCGACCTCCGGCGCGCCCGGGTGCCGCAGCGCCTCGGGCCAGGTCCGCCAGTCCGAGCCGTGCCGCTCGGCCAGGGCGTTGAACGTGGCGAAGTCGAGCAGGGCCGGGTCGAGTCCGGCGAGGTCGGGCAGCCGGGGCCGGAGCAGGTCGACCGCGGCGGTCTTGGCCCGCCACACGGCGTCGTGGTCGATGCGGTCGCCCGCGTCCGGGCGCAGCGCCAGCACCTCGCGCCGGGTCTGCTCGTCGGCGGCGCGGAAAGCGTCGGTCTCGGTGACGGCCAGGTGCAGCGGGTTGAGGAAGCGCCTGCTGGAGGGCGAGTAGGGCGACTTCCGCACCGGGTGCGTCGTGGCCACGGCGGCGACCGGGCTGACCAGGACCGCGCCCGCGTCGTCGCGGCCCGCAGCGGCGACGAACTCCCGTAGGTCCGCGTAGTCGCCGATACCCCACGATCCGGGGGTGCGCAGCGCGTAGAGCTGGGTCATCCACCCCCAGGTGCGCGGGACGGGCGGCAGTGTGGCCGGGGTGACCGCCAGCGTGCTCTCGCGGCCGTCGACCCGCAGCCGGTGCCAGCCCAGCGGCAGGTCGGGCAGCGCGCCGTCGACCTCGACGACCCCGCCGTCCTCCAGCACGACCTCGCCGGAGCCGACCGGCACCGGGTCGCCCTGCCGGACGACGGACGGCACGCTTGGGCCGCTGGGGGCGCGGCGCAGCGACTCCCGCACCGCGTCCGGACTGTCGGCCGGGACGCCAAGCTGCCCCAGCACGGCCACGACCACCGCCGGGTCGACCTCGACGCGTTCGCGGTCGCCGTTCTCGTAGGCGATGGCGACGCCGTGCGCCGCGGCCAGCTCGGCCAGTCGATCGTCCACAGTGGAACCTTTCGCCGCACGGATGACCAAGCCCATTCAACCCGAGCGGGGCCCCGCCGTGGGAACGGCCGTTTCGTCCCGGTCCCGGTGGGCATCCCCGGTGCGAGCGCAAGACGAGCACGGGAGTGACACATGCCCGACCAGAGCACCCGCCAAGACCCCCGCACGCGGTATCCGGGGCCGGTCCAGGAGGGCGAGACCATCGAGCACCCCGGCCCGACCGGGCAGATGGACACCGAACCCGACCACGGCGAGAACACCTACCGGGGCAGCGGCAGGCTCACCGACGCGGCCACGGTGATCACCGGCGGCGACTCCGGGATCGGCCGGGCGGTCGCCTTGGCCTTCGCCCGCGAGGGCGCCGACGTGCTGATCACATGCCTGCCGGAGGAGGAGCGGGACGCCCACGACACCGCCGCCCTGGTCACCGACGCGGGCAGGCGGGCCGAGATCGTGGTCGCGGACCTGACCGATGAGGCGGAGTGCGCCCGGGTGGTGGACCAGGCCGTCGCCGCGTTCGGCCGGATCGACGTGCTGGTCAGCAACGCGGCCTACCAGATGTCCCGCGACGGCGGTCTCGCCGAGATCGACACCGAGCAGTTCGACCGGGTCCTCAAGACCAACGTCTACGCCCTGTTCTGGCTGTGCAAGGCGGCGCTGCCGCACCTGTCGGCGGGCGCGTCGATCATCACGACGTCCTCGATCCAGGGGTTCCAGCCCTCGCCGCACCTGCTGGACTACGCCACATCCAAGGCCGCGATCGTCAACTTCACCAAGGGCTTGGCGCTGGACCTGGCCGAGCGCGGCATCCGGGTCAACTCGGTCGCCCCCGGCCCGGTGTGGACGCCGCTGATCCCGGCGACCATGCCCCCGGACAAGGTCGAGTCCTTCGGCGCGCAGGCCCCGCTGGGCAGGCCTGCCCAGCCCGCCGAACTGGCCCCCGCCTACGTCTTCCTCGCCTCCCAGGAGTCGAGCTACATCACCGGCGAGATCATCGCGGTGACCGGCGGCTCTCCGATCACCTGACAAGGCCCGCCGACGGCAGGCCTCAGGCTTCGGCGGTGCGGGCGATGTTGCGGGCCATGAGGCCGAAGACGATGTCGTGCGCGGGTTTCTGGGCGAGCCAGTAGAGCCTGCCCGGCAGACCGTCCGGGACGAAGGTGACGGTCTGCTCGTAGTCGCACTCGCCGGGCCGCCCGTTGTCGACCGCGCGCAGCGCCAGCCAGGCCCGGCCGGGCAGGCGCATGTCGGCGCGCAGCACCAGCACGCGCTCGGCGTCGCCGCGGTCGACCACCGTCCAGGAGTCCACGACATCGCCGGGGCTCAGGCGGGCCGGTCTGCCCTTGTGCAGGCCGATCCCGCCGACCAGGTGGTCCAGCGCGCCGCGCAGCGCCCAGACGCCGGGGATGGTGTGCCAGCCGCGGTCGCCGCCGATGTCGGCGATGACCCGCCACAGGGTGGCCGCGGTGGCCCGGACCCGCAGGACGCGCCGGTCGCGGACCAGGCCAGGGGCCCGCGCGGGTGGCCGGGCAGGCTCGGTGTCGCCGCCGACCGCGGCGCGCAGCGCGCGGTCGACGCTGGTGGCTCCACCAGGCGGCGGGGGCAGCACGGTGGCGGGGTCGGGCACCAGGTCGTGGCGCATCGACTCCAGCAGGGCGCGGGTCAGCGGCGCGGGCAGCGGGCCCACCGCGGCGACCAGCGCCGGGCCGCCGGGCAGCGCGGCGACCGGCAGCGGCAGCCGCCAGGGCAGGCCCGCGATCCGGGCGTAGCGCTGGAGCAGGTCCAGATACGTCATGGTGTCCGGGCCCGCGACGTCGACGGCCCCGTTGACGCGGTCTTCGCGGCTCGCGGCGGCGCGCAGGTGGTGCAGGACGTCGCCGACCGCGACCGGCCTGCTCCGGTTGGCCATCCAGGACGGCCGGAGCACCACCGGCGCCCGGGCCGCCCAGCCCAGCAGCTCGAAGGACGCCGAGCCGCGCCCGATGATCATCGACGCCCGCAGCACCAGCGCCGGGGTCGGCCCTTCGAGGAAGACGTCGCCGACCTCGGCGCGGGAAGCGAGATGGTCGGAGAGGTCCGCGGCGCGGGGCCGGGGGCCGCCGAGGTAGACGATCTGCCGGACACCCGCCGCGGCGGCCGCGGCGGCGACCGCGTGCGCGATGCGCTCGTCCACCCGCACGAAGTCCTTGCCCGCCAGCGAATGCACGAGGTGGTAGACGACGTCCACACCGGAGGTGGCCGCGGCGAGCGCGTCGGCGTCGCGGATGTCGGCGCGGATGCCGCGCACCCCGTCGGGGACGGCGGGCAGCGACCGGCCCATGGCCCGAACCTGGTGTCCGTCCGCGCGCAGGGCGGCCACCAGTCGGGTTCCGATGTAGCCGCCCGCGCCGAGCACCAGGCAGGTTGGCACGTGGTTCTCCCGGGGGGGTCGCTGGAACGTCTCCGGCAGGCCCACTATCGCAGCGCGCGGGCGCTTCCGCGCGCCGCGCTCAGGTGCCCTGGTGGGGCCGCAGCACCGTCGCCGGGTCGGCCCCCGGTGTGGCGAGCCAGCGGCGGAAGCCGTCGGGGTCGCGGCGCTCGAGTTCGTCCAGGCAGCGCTGGCGGTCGCGCAGGATCGCGGCGGCCTCCGCGGGGGTGGCGGCCGTGCGCAGGGCGTCGAGGCCCGCGTTCCAGCGGGCGCACAGATCCGGTGTGCTGAGCCTGCCCGGCCCCAGCAGCGGGACCGCGGCGGCGGCGAGGGTGGCCAGCAGCGCGAAGGCGACCCACTCCAGCACGGTCACCAGGCCCGCGGTGCCGATCAGGCCGACAGCGAAGGCCGCGATGGTCCGCGTCCGGCCGGGGGCGGCTTGGTCGATGTCGGCGAAGGCAGCCGATGCGGCCAAGCCGAGGCAGACCGCGGTCATGGCGAGGAAGAACAGCGTCCAGGAGCGCAGCAGCACCACCCCCGCGCTGACCCCCGCGAAGGCGACGACGCCCGCTGTCGCTGTCCAGGCGAGCCGATACCACCGTCGGAGCACGTCGTCCCTCCTCGAATCGAGTGGAAGCCGCCCAGTGGGAGAACCGGCAATAGGAGAACTACCACTCTGATGGCCTGCCAAACGCGGGGGCACCAAGGCCGTGTTGCGACTGTGCGAACTTCCGGCGACGCCTCGCCAAAATGGTTGTCTTGAGGCAAATATGCCCTATGCTGCGAGAGACACCTCTTGACTCCCGCGTCACCAATTCGGAACCGAGGCCGCCATGGCTGCTCCCGCCCGACTGCCCGCCGCCTCGACACCCAGGGCCCCCGCGCCGCCCGCCCAGCAGACGAACGTGCGGGTGGAGCGGGTGAGCCGCTGGGCGACAGTGGCCACTTTGCGCGGCGAGATCGACCTGCGCACCGTTCCCGACGCGGGCGACACGCTGCGCGCCGCGCTGCGCACCCCCGACCTGCTGGCCCTGGTGCTCGATCTGTCCGAAGTGGACTTCCTGGCCGCCGCGGGCATCGGCCTCCTGCTCGACCTGCGCGACGGCGCCGAGGCCCGCGCGGTCGACCTGCGCGTGGTCGCCGCGAGCCGCCCGGTGCTGCGCCCGCTGGAGGTCACCGGCCTGCGCGAGGCGTTCCAACTGCACGCCGACCGGGCCGACGCGCTGCGGCCCTACGCGGCCTAGCGCTCGGCCGACTCGGCCAGCTCGCGGTACGGGGTGCGGTAGCCGTCGCGCAGCAAGACGAGCACCTGGGCGCGTCGCCGCACGGCGATGACCACGGCGAGGACGAGGTAGATCCCGGACAGGATCAGCAGCTCGACCCCCTTGGCCGCCGCGGGCAGCAGCGCGGCGAGCGCGAACTGGGCCACGAACAGGCCCAGCAGCACCAGCGCGCCCCGCACGGTGATGGACAGGCCCAGCAGCAGCGTCACCGCGAACAGCGACTGCGCCGCGGTGAGCAGCAACTCCGAGCGCTGCGCGCCGTCGATCGGCAGACCGGCGGGCGCGGCCGCGGCGATGCCGAAGACGACCGGCAGCGTGCCCACCAGCAGCGTCCACTGGTTCACTTTGGACGAGATGAGGGTGGCCAGCGCGTCAGTGGTCTTGAGCCGCCAGGCGTAGAGGGAGGCCACCAGCAGCTCCGGCGCCTCGGAGGCCAGCGGGGCCACCCACTGCACCAGGAAGAACTGGCTGATGCCCAGATCGGTCCCGGTGTCCACGAGCGCGTGCGCGAAGTTCTCGGCCACCAGCAGGATCACCGCGGCCGCGAAGACGAACAGCCCAGCGCAGGACAGCCTGCGCCGGGTCCGGGACTGGTCCGCGATCCAGGCCGCGGTCCCCGCCAGGTCCGGGTCGCCCGGCGGGGCCGTGGCCACCCGCACGCTGTAGAGGACGAACACGCCCACCAGCACGGCGGTGTCGACCAAGGTGATGCTCTGCCGCAGCGGCAGCGTGAGCGAGTACAGGGTGGCCACGGCCAGGAACGCCAGCGGCACGGCGTCGGTGCGGTGCAGTCGCACCTCGGTTTCCGACGGCTTGCGCATCGGCCTGGTGGAGCCGCGCGCGACCCGGTCGCGGTGCACGCGCCACGCCGCCAAGAGCACGACCAAGGCCCAGCCGACGCCGACCAGGATCCGGTTCGCACCGGTCATGTTGGCCAGCGCGAGCCCGCAGGCGGACTGCGTCCCCTCGGCCGCGTCCGGCGGCACGCAGGCTGGCCCGTGCTCGGCGTAGGCCTGGCCGCCCTCGATGGTGAAGACGAAGTCGACCGCGTACTCGGGGAGCACGGCGATCAGCGCGAGCAGCGAGATGGCCAGTCCGGCGGAGATGTCGACCTGGATGGCCTCGGCCACCCAGGACAGCACGAAGGCGGCGCCGACGACCGCGAGGCCGAACAGCGCCGCCGCGAGCGGTGACGGGGGGTGGGTTCCCGTGACGCCCAGGTAGACCCCGGGGACGGTGGCCGCGACGGCCAGCCCGAACGGAGCCGCGGCCCGCCGGGTGGCGGGCCGCGGTCGCACGGTCAGCGGATCTCCGGCGCGACGGTTCCGCGCCGTTGCGGTCCGGGGATCTCGGGCTCGTAGGCGCTCGCGGGACGGCTGCCGACCCCGGGCTCGGCTCCGGGCGCCCGCGACAGGCGGGTTTCGCCGTCGCCGTTGGCCCGCGCCTCGGCTTCGGCGTCGATCGGGCCCACCGGCTCGGTGGCGAGGTCGCCGCGCGCGGTGGTGTCACGCGCGGTGGTGCCACGGGCGGGGTAGCCGTCGGCCGGTCGGTCGTCGCGCGGGCGGTCGTCGCGCGGGCGGTCGTCGCGCGGGCGGTCGTCGCGCGGGCGGTCGTCGTGGTGCATGTGGTCGTAGCGCTGCTTGGTCAGGTTCTCCGCGTCGAGGCGGTCACGCATCCGGGTGAGCACCTTGATGGCGATCCCATGCGCGATGGCCACCAGCAGCAGCACCACCCCGAGCCGCACGACGACGCCCTCCAGTGGCGCGTCGCCAAAGTTGATCACCGAGATCAGCAGCAGGATTCCCAGGACGGCGAGCACGAACAGGCTGGAGACGAGTCGCGCCATCGACCGGGCCGACTGCGCCTCGCCGTAGGAATCCGACAGGTACCTCAGCCCGCTGCGGTAGATGATCAGGCCGTCTCCCACCACCAGCGCGATGCCGAGGAGCAGGAATATGACATACGTGTTCTCATCCACGATCGGCCCCTTCCGGACACGGCAGGTCACCTGATAGGTACCCGCGGCGATCGAGACCAAAACGCGGTCAGCGCAGCCCGCGCGGTCCGCCTGCCTTGCGCAACCGCTTCCACCGCCGGGTGAACTCCTGTTCCGCGCGCAGCGCGCGGACATCCTGGCGGGCTCGCATCAGACCGTAAGTGAAGCCATTGTCGCCCGCCAGGTGGGCGCGGACGCCAAGGTCACGCAGGGCGGCGCGGGCGACGACCGCGTCCTGGTGCGTGCCGAGCGCGGACTGGGTCTTCTTCACCTTCTTGCCCCACTTCGCCAGCTTCACGCCGAAGACCGGGCGCACCGCCTCGACGGTGTAGCGCAGCTTCTTCGCGTCCTTGCGCGCTTGGTGCAGCGCGGTGTCCCGGTCGGACTCGGCCGCGGAGACCGCGGCCACCGACCGGGCGAGCCGGTGCCAGGCCTTGACCACCGGCTTGCCCAGTTCCCGGGCGGCCGGGCGGGACGCCTTGTCCGTCCACGGCGGAGCGGCGAGCAGCGCGTCGAGGTTGGTCAGCAGGGCCAGGTAGCGGTCGCTGTCCACCGCGGCCAAGGCGGCGGCGCGGGCGTCGGCGGCGGCCCTGCCCAGCTCGGCGGTGAGCCGCGCGGACACCCCGCCCAGGACATCCTCGGCGGGAACGCGGTCGAGTTCAGCGCGCAGTTCCGCTTCGAGGACCTCGGTGTCCCGCGCGGGAGAGAACTCGCCGCCGAGCCACTTGAGTTCCGCGCGCAGGGCCTCGCCCCGCTCGCGGTCGAGCAGCGGCCGGAACGAGCGCAGGGCGCTGCGCAGCCTGCGGCAGGCCACCCGGAACTGGTGCACCGCGTCCTCGGCGTCGAGCCGGACTCCGGCGTCATGGGCCCGCAGCGCGTCCACCTGCGCGCGCAGGTACGACAGGGCGACATCGCCCGCGGTGGGGCGCTTGGGCAGCTCGGGGGCGGCGACGGCGGCCGCGCGGCCGCCCAGCGCCCTGGCCAGCTTCGACGTCGACTTCGACGGCCGCGCGCCCAGCACCGCGCCCACCGCGTCGAGCACGTCCCGGTCGGTCGCCTCGATCTCCAGCTCGCGCCACCGCCGGGGTTCGCCGTCGGCGGGGTGGGCGGTGACCTTGTCGTCGGCGAGCAGCGCGATCGTGGCGCCCTCGGCGTCCTTGAGCTCCCACTCGTCGCGCTCGGTGGCGATCCGCACCACCGGGGCCAGCGGCGCGCCCAGGGTGTGCGCGCGGACCAGGGCGGCGAGGTCGGCAGGCACGGTGGCACGCGCGCGGCCCAGCGGGAACCGGATCTCGTCGCGGGTGTCCAGGCCCACCGGCAGTTTGGCGTGCCACCCCGCGTCGTCACCGCCGGTGCGCCTGCGCAGGGTCACGCCCGCGTGCGCGAGCCGCAGGTCGGCCGTGTCGAAGTAGGTGGCGTCCAACTCCGTGCGGCGGGGACCGGAGCAGGCGCTGACCGGGCCCGCCGCGGTCAAATCGGGGAGCGCGAAATCCGCGCCCGCCTCGTACTTGCGTTCGATCTCACGTACCCGGGTCGTCATCTCCTCACTATGACACTGGGTGAGTCTCCGCACGGATGGGTACTCGATGGAGTGACCGGTGCGGAATAAGGAGAACCAGTTGGCGACACAGGGTTTGACAGTCGGGGTGGAAGAGGAATTCCTCCTGGTGGATGACAAGGGCGGACTGGTTTACCAGGGGCCGGAAGCGATCGCCGACCACGAGAAGGGCGCGGACCTCAAGACCGAGATGATGCGCTGCCAGGTCGAGTCGGCCACCGGAATCTGCCGTGGCGCCAAGGAGATCCGCGACGAGCTGGCCGGGCTGCGCGAGCAGCTCGCGCGCGGCGCCCAGGAGCAGGGCGCGACGCTCATCGCCTGCGGCACCGCCACCCACGGCCAGCCCGACATCTCCACCATCGGCCCGGGCACCCGCTACCACCGGATCGCCCGCCACGTCGGCAAGTTCATCTTCGGCGGGGTGACCTGCGGCTGCCACGTGCACGTCGGCGTCGAGGACCGCTCGACGGCGCTGGCGGTGGCCAACCACCTGCGGCCGTGGCTGCCGACCCTGCTGGCGCTGTGCGCGAACTCCGCGTTCCACGAGGGCGAGGACACCGGCTACGCCTCGGTCCGGCACCTGCTGTGGGGACGCTGGCCGTCGGCGGGCCCGCCGCCCTATATGGACTCGCCCGACCAGTACGAGGAAATCGTGCAGGGGCTGCTGGCGACCGGGGCCGCCATGGACCGCAAGATGGTCTACTGGGACGTCCGCCCCTCCGAGGCGCAGCCGACGGTGGAGATCCGAGTGTCCGATGTGGCGGGCACCGTGGAGGAGGCGACGCTGCTCGCGGTGCTGGTGCGCTGCCTGGTCGCCGACGCGCTCGCCGCGCCGGAGCCAGCGCCCCGGGTGCCCACCGAGATCATCCGCGCGGCGCAGTGGCGGGCGGCGCGCGAAGGCCTCGCGGGCGAGGTGCCCGACCCGGCGTCGGGAGCGCTGCGGCCGGTGCGGTCGATCGTGGGCGACCTGGTGCGCGACCACGCCGCCGAGTTGCGGGCCACCGGCGAGCTCGAGTTCGTGGAGTCCACGCTGAACTGGCTCAACCACAACGGCGACGGCGCGCACCGCCAGCGGGAGGCCTACGCGCGCACCGGCGGGCTCGACGGCGTGCTGCGGCTGCTGGCCGAGCAGACGAGTTTGTCGCAGACCGTCCCCGGGTAGCACAACCGGCATGAGCACCGACGGTTTCAGCACGGACGGAGAGAGCAAGTTCGAGAGCCTCGACGAGGACAACCTCGGCCTCGATCCGCTTGAGGAGGGCATCGAGCCCCCGGAGCGCTGGGCCGAGGCGGACAAGCACGGCATGACCATCGCCGAGCAGCGCGAGGGCGCGGACATCGGCGACCGGCTGGCGGCGGAGGAACCCGACGTGTCCGACCCTGGCCGCCCCGGCCAGGACACTCCCATCGATGAGCTGTCCGACCGGATGGACGAGCCCGCCGACGACGTGGACGACGTCGCCCCGGACGAACCGGAAAGGCGCTCCGACACCGAACGGCGCGGCCGGGCCGCCGACGAGGCAGGCGGCTCGGTCGCCTCGGCGCTGCGGGAGGAATGACCCGTCCGTCGCGGCGCGGGCGGTCCGAGGGGGAACCAGCGATCTCGGCACTGCGAGAGGAATGAGCGATGACCCGCTTCGGATACACGCTGATGACCGAGCAGTCTGACCCGCGCGACCTGGTCCGCTTCGCCGCGCGAGCGGAGGAGGCCGGGTTCGACTTCGAGGTCAGCAGCGACCACTTCAACCCCTGGCTCGCCGCCCAGGGGCACGCGCCCAACGCGTGGAGCGTGCTGGGCGCGGTCACCCAGGCGACCAGCGCGGTCGAGCTGATGACCTACGTGACCTGCCCGATCATGCGGTACCACCCGGCCGTGGTCGCGCAGCAGGCCGCGACGACGCAACTACTGTCCGAGGGCCGGTTCACCCTGGGCCTCGGCGCGGGCGAGAACCTCAACGAGCACATCGTCGGGCGCGGCTGGCCGCCGGTCAACGTGCGGCACGAGATGCTGGTCGAGGCGGTCGAGATCATCTCGGCGCTCTTCGACGGCGGTTACGTCAACTACAAGGGCGACCACTTCCGGGTCGACTCGGCGAAGCTGTGGGACCGGCCGGACCTGCGGGTGCCCGTCGCGGTCGCGGTGTCCGGCGCCCAGTCGGTGCGCCGGTTCGCGCCGCTGGCCGACCACATGGTCGCCGTCGAGCCGGACAGCGGCCTGTGCTCGGCCTGGGACAAGCTGGCGCGCACGGAAAGCCGGAAGATCGGGCAGATCCCGATCTCGTGGGACCTCGACCGCGACGCCGCCGTCACCCGCGCGCACGAGCAGTTCCGGTGGTTCGGCGGGGGCTGGAAGGTCAACGCCGAACTGCCCGGCCCCTCGGCGTTCGCGGCGGCGACCCAGTTCGTGCGCGAGGACGACGTGGCCGCGGGCATCCCGTGCGGCCCGGACGCGGGCGAGATCGTCAAGGCGGTCTCGGCGTACTGGGAGGCGGGGTTCACCGACATCGCGCTCGTCCAGATCGGCGGGGACGCCCAGGAGGACTTCTTCGCCTTCGCCCGCGACGAACTGCTCCCCGCCCTGCGCGAGGCCGCTGCCTGACCCGTTCGGCTGCCTGATCCGTTTGGCTGCCTGACCCGTTTGTCGGCCGCCGACAGTGGATACCCGTCCGGGGTGACCCGACCCGAGAGCGAATCCGACGGCAACGACCCCGGTGGGCGCGACGAGATGCTGGACCGCAGCACCGCGTCGCTGGACGAGTACGCCCAGAGCCACACCCGCGAACGCGTGCCGCTGCACGGCGAGGACGCCGAGGCCGACACCTCCGTCGACGGGACGGCGGACACCGTCGACCAGACGCCCCCGGCAGCGGAACCACCGGACTAACCGTTCGCTGTCTGTCCTATCGACCCAGTCCTATCGATACGGGTGCGGGCCACCTTCCTGTCGGAAGGTGGCCCGCACTCTCTGCGATTAACAGTCGCCCGTTAGTCGTCGTCGAGTTTTCCGGTCAGCTTGCGGAAGCCCTTGGCGCCCGCTCGGTCCACGCCCGCCTTCACGACGCCGAAGATGGCGCCCTGGAGCAGCGCGGCGACGAGCACCTCCCGGGTGGAGTGCTCCGGCGAGGTGGCCTCTGGGGCTTCCTCGTCACCGGACACCGCGCGCCAGACGCGGCGGAAGACCGCGGCGAACACCAGGCCGCCGAGCACGCTGATCAGCATGCTGAGGGGACGGTAGAGCAGCTTCACGACCGTCTCACCTCGTCCGCTTGCGGATCAGCAGCACGATCAGCGCGGCGAGCACCGCGGCGGCGACTCCGACCGGAACCGGCTTGCGGCGCGCCACCTCGACCGCGTGGCTCGCCTGCCCGGAGGCCTGGCCCGCGAGACCGTCCGCCTTGATCCTGGCCTCGTGGGCGCGCTCGGCCAGCGTCTCCCGGACGTGGCCCGTCTTCTGCGCGAGAGCCGCCTTGGCCTCGTCGGTCTTCTCCGCGACCGTGGCCTTGACCTCCTCGGTCTTGTCGGCCAGGTTCGCCTTGACCTCATCGGTCTTCTCGCCGACGCGGCGCTTCACATCGGTCTTGGCGACCAGTGCGTCCACGGTGTCGGCGAGGTCGCCGCGGACCCGCTCGATGTCCTCGCGCAACTCGTCCTGCTTGTGCCTGGGGTTCATCGGTGCGCACTCTCCTTCACTGCTTCGACGTCGCGGCGGGTGCTGCCGACGGCCTGCTCCGGGATGGGCGGGGTGGCCTGCTGGACCTTGTTCTTGGCCAGCAGCCCCAGGCCCCCCGCTGCGGCAAGCAGGGCGACCGCCACGATCAGCGCGGCCGCCCACACGGGCAGCGCCAGGGCCAGCGCGGCGATGACCGTGATCACCAGCGCCCCTACCCCGAACCAGGCCAACACCGCGGCCGCGCCGCCGAAAGCCGCGCCAGCGCCCGCCTGCTTGCCCTTGTCCTTCAGCTCGTTCTTCGCCAAGGCGAGTTCGTCGCGAATCAGGTGGGACACCTGTTCGCCGAGCCTGCCGACCAGCTCGCCAGTGGACAGTTGGCGCACCTCCTCGGTGCGGTTCGGCTCATTCGTCATGCTCTGGGACTACCCCTGATCAACGGTCGTTACTCATTCGGACGGGTGCCGCGGTGTGCGGACCTGCGTCGCCGGGTAGCCGGAAACCGAACCACGAGAAGGAAGGCAGCGCGATGACCGCCACTCCCCCGGACCCCGATCCGGACCGCACCCCCGGCCTCGGTCTCGAACCCGGCGGCGGGGTCCGGCCCGGCGACACCCCGCCCGAGTCGGGCAGCACCACCCGGGGACTCTCCCGCCGCGAGCGCTACCCCTCCCGCGCGCTGCCGATGATCACGCTGGTGTTCGTGATCATCGTGCTGCTCGCGGTGGTCGCCTTCACCGTCATCAGCCTGCTCGGCATCGTGAAGGTCTTCTGAGCGCACAGAGTGAAGGCCACCTCCCGTCGCGGGAGGTGGCCTTCACTCTGTGAGCTGGTGGGAGGATCGGTTCGGCTAATCGTCCACGGACAGCGCGCTCAGCAGGTCGCCGACCCTGGGCTCGGGCAGCGAGCGGGCCACGTCGGCCTGGGCGACGATGCCGACGAGGTCGTGCCCGTCGATCACCGGCAGCCTGCGCACACCGTGCGTGGCCATGGTCTGCAGGATGACCTCGGCGTCGTCGTCCGCGCCCACGGTCACCGCCTCGCCCTGGGCGAGTTCGCCCGCGTGCACCGCCACCGGGTCCTTGCCCTGGGCGAGCACCTTCACCACGATGTCGCGGTCGGTCAGCATCCCCTTGAGCCGGTCGTCCTCGCCGCAGATCGGCAGCGCCCCCACGTCCAGTTCGGCCATCCGCCGCGCCGCTTGCAGCACGGTGTCCGACGCGCGGACGCAACTCACGTCCGGCGTCATGATCTCCCGAGCGGTAGTCATATCTCTCCTTTCCGAAAGCAGGTGCGGTCCCGATCGGGCTACCCCGGCGTCGTCCGCTCAACCCTGCGTCAGCCCTCCGCGGGCGGCCGTTCCTCGGCCAAGACGTCGTCCGGATTGCCTTCCGGGATCACCCCAGGCGCCTCTTCCGGCGCCTCCGTCGGGCTGCCCACCTCGTCGCGGTCCACCTCAATCGGCTCGTCGCCGACCAGCTCGTCGCGGTCCTCGGTGTGGCCACGGTAGGCGGATTCCCGCAGGTCGTCTTCGTACGGTCTGGGGTGGCGAGGAGTCATGCCCGGGGCGTTCCCGGGCCGAGGGCCAGCGAAACGCACTTTAGGTGTAGCGCGCGCCGAACGGGGTAACCGGAGTCAGTGACAGAACCGCGACATCGGTGGGAGCACGCCATGGGCGCGTTGCCCCTTCCGCGGCCAAGGCAACCGCGAGTGGGAGAGGCGATGCCCGACCGCATGTCCGACGAGGGCGAACTCGTCGAACTCCGGGTGGACGCCGCCCTGACCCAACTCCCCTTGGCAAGAGCGGTGGCCGCGAACATCGCGATGCGGCGCGACTACGACGTCGACTCGATCGCCGACCTGCAACTGGTCGTGGACGAGACGTGCACGATGCTCATCAGCCGCGCCCTCCCCTTCAGTGAATTGGTGCTGCGATTCCGCACGACGCCGCACGGCATCGACATCCACTGCACGGTGCCCGTGCTCGACGACACCCCGCTCGACAAGGGCTCGCTGGGCTGGAGCCTGCTGACCGCCCTGGTGGAGTCGATGCGGACCGAGGTCTCCGGTGGCGAGTCGTTCGCCCGGCTGGCGATCGAGCTGCGTATGGCGAGGAGGTCGGCCGCCGCGTGACCCAACCACACCTGTCGAGTTCGGCTCGTCGTGCCGGTTCCGACGGCTACACCCACCTCACGCCGCTGTTCCTGCGGTTGACCGAGCCGCGGACGGGCCCGGCCGAGCGCGCCGCCCTGCGCGAAGAACTGGTGACCGGCCACCTGCCGGTCGCCCAGCACATCGCGCAGCGCTTCGCCAACCGCGGCGAGCCCTACGACGACCTGCTCCAGGTGGCGACCGTCGGCCTGATCAACGCCGTCGACCGGTTCGATCCCGAGCGCGGCAGCGACTTCCTGTCCTTCGCCGTGCCCACGATCATGGGCGAGGTGCGCAGGCACTTCCGGGACACCAGCTGGTCGGTCCGGGTGCCGCGCAGGCTCAAGGAGCTGCACCTCGCGGTCAACACCGCGACCGCGGAGCTGGCCCAGCGGATGGGCCGCGCGCCGACCCCGAGCGAGCTCGCCCGGCACCTGGACATGTCCACAGAGGACGTCTACGCCGGACTGGAGGCGAGTTCGGCCTACCGCTCGCAGTCGCTGGACGAGATGATCGGCCCCGACGAGGACACCGCGTCGGTGGGCGACCGGCTCGGCGTCGAGGACAAGGCCCTCGACGGCGTCGAGTACCACGAGACGCTGCAACCACTGCTGGAACGGCTGCCGGAACGCGAACGCCGGATCTTGCTGCTGCGCTTCTACGGCAACATGACCCAGACGCAGATCGCCGACCAGGTGGGCCTGTCGCAGATGCACGTCTCCAGGCTGCTGGCCAAGACGCTGTCCCAGCTTCGGCAGGCCATGACCGAGGACTGAGCCAGTTCGGGCCAGTTTGGGCCAGTTCGGGCCGGTCCGGGTTCCTGATTCTCCCGATCACCACGCGGTTCTCCGATCGCGGCGACCACTTGCGCGCTCCGAGGCCTCGGGAAAGTCCCAGGAGTCAGGCGGATCGGCGGCGGCCGCGTCTGCGCAGTTCCGCGCGCTCGTTCTCGTCCAGCCCGCCCCACACCCCGTAGGGCTCGGCGGTGCGCAGGGCGTGGTCGCGGCAGCGGGTCAGCACCGGGCACCGCGCGCACACCCGCTTGGCCTCGCGGATTCGCTGGTCGCGGGCGCGGCCCCGCTCGTTGTCCGGGCTGAAGAACCGGTCGGCGGGCGCCCCGCGGCAGGCGCCGCGGTCCTGCCAGGGCTCGATGGCGGTGCTCACCTGTTCGCGTTACCCCCGGGGTCAGGGGACAAAACGCCCGCGGGGGTCCGGTCGCCCGGTCGGGACGGCCGCGTCATCCTCCGCATGGCCGCACGACCAGCCACGCAGAGTGATCATCGGGAGGGGTCGGGGCCGCCGACCGGACTGGGGTGGGGGGTTGGTCCGGTCGGCGGCATTTCGCCGCCATGCGCCGGTTCAGCGACGTGCGTCCAGCGATATCGGGGGGAACACCGCCGGGAAACGTCGACCGGTCCTGCTCTGCGTGGCGACATACGGCTCAACGTCCCAACCCCCCGTTGCGTTCCCCCACTCGGGTGTTTCCCGTCACTCTCCGCTATCGCGGGTGCTGCGCCGTTCTCGAACGCCGGTCAGCCCGCGAGCGCGGCCGCGACCGTCGCCCGCATCTCCAGCACCTGGGTCAGCCCGCTGATCTCCAGCACCCGACTGGCCATCGATTCGCCCACCACGAGCCGGAATCCGGCGCCCACCTCGATCGCCCGCTCCGCGGCCCTGGCCAGGCTCGCCACGCCCGCCGAGCCGAAGAACGTCACCTCGCCCAAGTCGACTACCACCAGCGTGGCCCCGCCGTCGATGGCGTCCGACATGCCTGCGGCGAACCTGGGGGCGGTGAGCAGGTCGACCTCCCCCCTCGGCCGGATCACCACGGCGCCCTCGGCGTGCCGGTCGAGCACCACGTCGAGCAGCGGGCGCTGAGCAGGCCGGTCGAATGCCTCGGACATGGCGCCAGTGTCGCAGCAACACACCGGTTTCGGCAGCGCGAACGCTGCCGAGGCAGGCCCGAAACGGTAGCGTCGCTGTCATGATCGGTCTACCCGACGGTGTCCGGGCCTGCCTGTTCGATCTCGACGGCGTCCTCACCAGCACCGCGGCACTGCACGAGATCGCCTGGCAACGCACCTTCGACGAGTTCCTGGCCGCCACCGGGGTCGGCGACCGCTCGCCGTTCACCACCCTGGACTACACGTCCTTTGTCGACGGACGCCCACGCGCCGACGGGGTGCGCACCTTCCTCGCCTCCCGCGGCGTCCGGCTGCCCGAGGGCGAGCCGGACGACCCGCCGGACCGCCCGACCGTGCACGGCGTCGGCAACCGCAAGAACGTGGCGCTGCTGGCGCTGATCGACGAGCGCGGCATCCAGGCCTACCCGGGTTCGGTGGCCTATCTGCGCGCCGCCCGCGACGCCGGGCTCAAGATCGGCGTGGTGACCTCGTCGGCGAACGGCGAGCACGTCCTCGCCGTCGCCGGGCTCGCCCCGTTCGTCGAGGCCCGGGTCGACGGGCTGACGATCGTGGCGGAGCGGCTGCGCGGCAAGCCCGCCCCGGACTCGTTCCTCGCGGGCGCGCGGGCGCTGGACACCGCGCCGTCGGAGACCGCGGTCTTCGAGGACGCGCTGTCCGGCGTCGAGGCCGGGCGCTCCGGCGGGTTCCGCTACGTGGTGGGCGTCAACCGGGCGAACCAGGCCGACGCGCTGCGCGAGCACGGCGCGGACGTCGTGGTGAACGACCTCGCCGAACTCCTGGAGGGTCCGGCGTGAGGGAGCTCGCGAGCGAACCGTCAACACAGTGCGCGGGCCCGTGCTGCCACCGAACCTGCGAGGTGGACGAGTGAGCGATCCCGGCTACGACACCGAGCCATGGCGGCTGCGCTGGAGCGGGCTGGCCGTCGACCAACTGCACCGCACCGAGTCGACTTTCGCACTGTCCAACGGCCACCTCGGGTTGCGCGGGTCGCTGGACGAGGGCGAGCCGGTCGGGCTGCCGGGCACCTACCTCAACGGGTTCTACGAGGAGCACGCGCTCCCCTACGCGGAGGCGGGCTACGGCTACCCGGAGGCCGGGCAGACCGTGGTCAACGTGACCGACGGCAAGATCATCCGGTTGCTGGTCGAGGACGAGCCGCTGGACATGCGCTACGGCAAAGCGCACGCGCACCACCGCACCCTGGACTTCCGCGCAGGCGTGCTCTCCCGCGAGACCGAGTGGGAGTCCCCCACCGGGCGGCGCGTGCTGGTGCGCTCCCAGCGCCTGGTGTCGTTCACCCAGCGCGCGGTGGCCGCGATCCGCTACGAGGTCGTGCCCGTCCACGACGAGATGCAGTTGGTCCTGCAATCGGATCTGCTGGCCAACGAACCGATCGAGTCCGAGACCCATGACCCTCGGGTGGCCCAGGCACTCAGGTCGCCGCTGGTCGGCGAGTTCCACTGGTCGCAGGACCGCCGGGCGGTGCTGATCCACCGCACCCGCGAGTCGGGGCTGCGGATGGCCGCGGCGATGGACCACGAGATCGCCGCGAACGACGGCCTGCGCACCGACATCGCCTGCGAGGACGACCTGGCGCGGGTCACCATCGCCGCGGACATCCCCGCGGGCGAGACCCTGCGGGTCACCAAGTACCTGGGCTACGGCTGGTCGGCCAAGCGGTCCGCGCCCGCCCTGCGCGCGCAGGTGGAGGCGGCTCTGGCGGGCGCGCTGCAGACCGGCTGGGAGGGCCTGCTGGCCGAGCAGCGCGCGTTCCTGGACGACTTCTGGGACGCAGCCGACGTCGAGATCGACGGCGACGACGAGTTGCAGCAGGCGGTGCGGCTGGGCCTGTTCCACATCCTGCAAGCCGGGGCGCGCGGGGAGAGCCGGGCCATTCCCGGCAAGGGCCTCACCGGGCCGGGCTACGACGGGCACGCGTTCTGGGACACCGAGACGTTCGTGCTGCCGGTGCTGACCTACACGATGCCCGACGCGGCCCGCGACGCCCTGCGGTGGCGGCACAGCACCCTCCCGCTGGCCCGCGACCGCGCCCAGGTGCTCGGCAAGGCGGGCGCGGCGTTCCCGTGGCGCTCGATCAACGGCCAGGAGTGCTCGGCGTACTGGCCCGCGGGCACGGCCGCCTTCCATGTCTCCGCCGACATCGCCGACGCCACCGCCCGGTACCACGCGGCCACCCTGGACACCGACTTCGACCGCGAAGAGGGCACTGAGCTGCTGGTGGAGACCGCCCGCCTGTGGGCGTCCCTCGGCCACGACGACCCGCACGACGGCTTCCGCATCGACGGCGTCACCGGTCCCGACGAGTACACCGCCATAGCGGACAACAACGTCTACACGAACCTCATGGCCCAGAAGAACCTCCTGGAAGCCGCCGACGCCTGCGAGCGCAACCCCGAGGTGGGGAAACGCCTGGAGGTCACCGCCCGGGAAACCCAGCGCTGGCGCGACATGGCCGAGCGAATGCACGTCCCCTACGACGAGCTGTTGCAGGTCCACCCCCAGTCGGAGGGGTTCACCGAACACGAGGAATGGGACTTCGAGAACACCCCCGACGACCATTACCCCCTCCTGCTCAATTACCCCTATTTCGACCTCTACCGCAAACAGGTGGTCAAGCAAGCAGACCTGGTCCTGGCCCTCCACCTCCGCGGCGACGCCTTCACTCTCGAACAGAAGGCCCGCGACTTCGCCTACTACGAGGCGAGAACCGTCCGCGACTCATCCCTGTCGGCAGGCACCCAGTCGGTGATCGCCGCCGAATGCGGCCACCTGGACCTCGCCTACGACTACCTGGCCGAAGCAGCCCTGACCGACCTGCACGATTTGCACGGCAACGTCCGCAACGGCCTGCACATGGCCTCCCTCGCCGGAGCGTGGCAGGCGGTCGTCGCGGGCCTAGGCGGAATGCGCGACCACAGCGGCGCACTGACCTTCGCCCCCCGCCTCCCCTCGGCACTGCACCGCGTCGCCTTCCGAATGTCCTTCCGCGGCAGCAGAATCCAAGTCGAAATAGAACCCACCCAAGCCCACTACCACCTGGTCTCCGGCGACCCGGTCCCGACCGCCCACCACGGCGAACCCATCGAGATCGGCCCCACCAGGCTGACCATCCCCATCCCACCCACCCCCGACTACCCCACCCCCACCCCACCCCCCGGCCGCGAACCCCGCCGCTCCACCCACATCCTCGACACCGGAGCAGCCACCCCCAGCACCCCCGCATAGCGACAAGTTGTCCACAAACGCCACCAAGTGCCCGGTGGGTCAAGAAGCAAACCCGTCCCCTGCCAGCCGTACTTGGCCCTGCCAGGTGCTCGATCGGGGCGGACCAATACACCCGGCTCCCACGAAGCCCCTACCGGCCCTCCCAGTTGCCAACTGAGGTCAAGAAGCACCCCCGAGCATCTGCCAGGCCGAACCGAGGCCCGCCCAGTGCTCGATGGGGTGGAGTGGTTTCTTTGGGGGTGAAGGAAGATCCCTAAACTCGCCGTGGTCGTGGGGCCGAAGGCTCCCCACCCGTCTTTCCCCGCGACGGGATCTTCCTTCGTAGGGGCCCCGAAGAAACCACTCCACCCCATCGAGCAACCCCGCCAGAGCCAGCCCCCGCAGAGCCAGAAACCTCTCACGACCGCAGCAACCGCAGAACAGCCCGCTCCAACGACTCCCGAACCTCCGGAGCACTCACATCACCGCCCCCGATCCGCCGCAACGCGGCCTCAATGGTCCGACCGTCCCGAAACGCCTCAGCCACCCGGGGGTCCACATAGGACTGCCGGGCCACCGTGGGCGTGTTCCCCAACTGCTCGGCGACCGCCCGCATGACCTCAGCCTCAGCCCGCTTGGCCGCCGTCTTCGACCGGGGAACCGACCGAGCGCCGAATTCGGCCGCGGCGAGCACCGTCGCGGTCCAGGTTCGCATGTCCTTCACCGTGAAACGGTCTCCCGCGAACTCCTTGAACCGCTCGTTCACCTCTGCCGCCCGCAGATGCTGCACCGCGTCGTCCACTCGGTACACAAACAGTCGCTCGTCATCTGCACGACCACGGCGCAGCGCGCCGATCAACCGGGCCAGCTCGGGATCGCGAATCGCCGCCACCCGTTCGATGCCGCTCTTAGCGGGGAACCGGAACCGCAACTCCCCCGCCCGCATGGTCACGTGCCCGCGCAGCAGAGTCGACACGCCACGGGAGTCGTTCTCCTCCGCGTACTCCTCACCACCGACGCGGAAGACGCCCCGGTCGAGGATGCGCAGCGCCCCCGCGACAACCCGTTCCCTCGGCAGCCCGGGAAGGGTCAGGTCGGCGTGGATGCGTTCGCGCACGCGAGGGAGGCGGCGGGCCAGCGCCAGAACGCGCTCGTGTTTTTCCTCGTCGCGTTCCTTCCGCCACTGCTCGTGGTAGATGTACTGTTTGCGCCCGGCGTCGTCGGTGCCGACCGCCTGGATGTGGCCATTGGGGTGTGGACAGATCCAGACGTCGCGCCACGCGGGCGGAATCGCCAGGGCGCGGACGCGGTCGAGCACCTGCGGGTCGGTGACCCGGAGGCCGTTCTCGTCCACATAGCCGAAACCCCGGCCGCGGCGCACCCGCCGAATCCCAGGACCCGCGCAGTCGCTGCGCCGCAGCCGCATCCGTCCTCCTCGCGTCCACGGCGACATTCCCCGGGGCGCGGGAGGACAAACTATTGCTGTGACCGGAAACTGTCGGCGGGTCCGGCAGTGCCGTCAGGCACGTCGTGGGCGGGTCGAACGCGGTGGATGTTCCCGACCACAGCACTAACTCCGCTGCGACAGGACCCAGCGGGCATGGCAGTTGCGCCAGCCGATGTCGCGGCGCACGCCGGGGTGGACCAATGGGATCCACCGGATTTCCCGGCCGCCGAGCGGGACCGCGCGGCTCACCCCGTATTCGCCGGTGAGGCGGAATGGCACCCGGTCGGTTCCGGTGAGCGCGGCGAAGACGTCGGCGGCTTCCTTTCCCAGGGTCACCACCGTCGGCGCGGCGGAGTCACGGAACTGGCGCAGCAGTTCGGAGCCTTCGGTCTGCACCGCGATGCGCACCAGGTCGCGCTTGTCTGGGCGTCTGCGTAAGACCGACGCGGAAAGCCCGGCGGCGACGGCGAACTCGTCGTACTCGCGTATGGCGCGGTCCTGGCGCTCCCCCGGCTTCACGAAGTACGTCGGCAGGCAATCGGTGAAGTAGGCCGACCGAGGGTCCAGGCCCAGTGGTTCGAGCACGTCGGTGACCACCAGCCTGCCGGAGCCGCCGTTGGCGCCCGCGGGGCTGATCGCGCCCCACTCCGGCCGCCAGCCCACCTGCCGCCGCCACCACTCGACGCGCTCGGCCTGGTTGTGGCCTGTCCAGAAGACCGTCGGCTCGTCGTCCACGGCCAGCGCGGCGATCGGCGGGCCGCCGGGCCGGGCCCAGCGCACGTGCAGCGCGCTCGGGTAGACACCCAGGACCAGGACCGCTGCGCTGTCGGTCTCCGGAAGCCGGGGCAGGCGCCTGGTGGCCGGCCGCCCGAACGGGTAAGTCCCGACGACGGGGGTGGACGACTCGGGGTCGGCTGAGCGCCCTTCATCGATACAGAGATCGGTCACGGGGAGAGTATCGCCCGACCGAGGTGATCTGTGACACCGATCGCACCCGAATGGCGCAACGGGTGCGATCGGTGTCCGCTCAGGCCGCGTCCCTGGGCAGGCCCAGCATTCGCTCGCCGATGACGTTGAGCTGGACCTCGGTGGTGCCGCCGTAGATGGTCATCGCGCGGCACGCGATCACCTGGTCCATCCACCGGTCGCTTGGCTCGCCCGCGACCGAGACCACGCCCGCTGTGCCGAGTTCGCCGACACAGAATTCGGCGATCCGCTGGCCGAACCGCATGGACAGCAGTTTTCCGACACTGGCCGCCGTGCCGTCGTCCGCCCCGGAAAGCTGCCGCAGGACGCCGCGGGCGCCGATGAGGTCGATCGCCTGGTTCTCGCAGACGAACCCGCCGACCTCGCGGCGCGCCACCGGGTCCAGCGCGCGGCCGCCCGCGAACCGGAGCAGATCGGCCAGCGTCGGGTACGAGGCATTCCCTCGACCGAGCGCCACCCGTTCACTCGACAGAGTGGCGCGGGCGACCGCCCAGCCCTGGCCGACCTCGCCGACCACGCAGTCGTCCGGAACGAACACGCCGTCCAGGAAGACCTCGTTGAACAGCGCCGACCCGGTCGCCTCGCGCAGCGGGCGCACGGTCACCCCGGGGCTGGACATGTCCAGGATGAAATAGGTGATGCCTTCGTGCTTGGGCCCGGAGGCGTCGGTGCGGGCCAGCAGCATGGCCCAGTCGGAGAACTGGGCGACCGTGGTCCACACCTTCTGCCCGGTGACCTTCCAGCCGCCCTCGACCCGTTCGGCGCGGGTGGTCAGCGACGCGAGGTCCGAGCCCGCGCCCGGCTCGGAGAAGAGCTGGCACCACACCACCTGCCCGCGCAGGGTCGGCACGACCACCCGCTCCTTCTGCTCCTCGGTGCCGTAGGCGACGATCGCGGGCACGGCCCAGCCGCCCATCAGCAGCTCCGGCAGCGCGATGCCCGCCCGCCGGATCTCCTCGGCGATCACCACCTGCTCGACCGGCCCGGCGGCGCGGCCGTAGGGGCGCGGCAGGTGCGGCTGCACCCAGCCCTCGTCGCCGAGGCGCACGAGCTGGTCGTCCTCGGGCAGGTCGGCCAGGGCGGCGAGTTCGGCGCGCACCCGGGCGCGGATCTCCGCGCTGTCTTCCGGCAGGTCGATCTCCGCCGCGCGGGACACCCCGGCGAGCGCCTGCTCGGCCACCCGGTCGGTCCACTGTCCGGACGAACCAAGCAGTCCGCGCAGGGTCAACGCGCGCCGGTAGTACAGGTGCGCGTCGTGCTCCCAGGTGAACCCGATGCCGCCGAGGACCTGGATGGCGTCGGCCGCGCACCGCACGCCCGCGTCCGGGGCGACCACGGCCGCCACCGCCGCGGCGAACGGCGCGGTGTCCTCGCCCGCGTCGAGCGCCTTGGCCGCGTCCCACACGACCGCGCGGGCGCGCTCCAGCTCCACGGCCATGCCCGCGCACTTGTGCTTGACGCCCTGGAACTGCCCGATGGGCCTGCCGAACTGGACACGCACGGCGGCGTACTCGGCCGCGGTGGCCACGCACCAGGCTGCGACGCCGACCGCCTCGGCGCCGAGCACGACCGCGGCCAGCGCGCGGGCGCGGTCGTCGGCGAGCCCGTCGAGCACCCGGTCGGCCGGGACCTCGACACCGTCGACCGCGACGAGCGCGGAGCGCCGGGCGACGTCCAGACTGTCCTCTTCGGACACCGAGACCTCGCCTGCGCGCAACAGCACCCACCGGGTCTCGCCGTCGATGCCAACGGGGAGCAGGAAAACATCGGCGACCACACCGCCGAGCACCCCCACGGCCTTGCCGGACAGCAACAGTCCGGCCGCGGTGCGCAAACCGTCCACACCGGACGCCAGGCCGACCGCGCCGACCGTCGTCCCGTCGACCAGGCCGGGCACGAGTTGGGGCGTGACCTTGGCGTCGGCGGCGACGAGCAGCGCGGCGGCGAGCGCGCTGCCGGTGAACGGGCCAGGCGCCGCGGCCCGGCCCCACTGCTCCAGCGCCACCGCGAGTTCGACCAGGCCAGCGCCCTGCCCGCCCAGCGCCTCGGGCACGTGCAGCCCCAGCAGGCCCTGTTCGGCGAGCGCGGACCAGTAGCCGGGAAGAACTTCGGCGCGGGCGTCGACCGCGGCGCGCAGCGCCGAAGGGGTGACGTGCCGTTCGGTGAAGGCGCGCACCGAGTCCGCGAGCGCGGCGTGCTCCGGTGTCAGTCCGATGCCGCTCATCGCACCCACTCCGCGAGCCGGGCCTCGATGTCGTCGGAGGTCCACGGGCCGTCGCCCTCGACGGTCCGCGTGCCGTGCCAGCCGGAAAGCTCGGACACCGCGCCGCCCTGCACCGCGAACACCTTGCCGGTGAACGGGCACTTCTCGCGGGCGAGGTAGGCGACCAGCGGGGAGATGTTGGCCGGGCTGAACGGGTCGAACTCGCCCTCGGGGATCTCGGCGGCGAACAGCGCGCCCATGCCCGGGGTGGCCAGGGTGAGCCGGGTCCTGGCGATCGGGGCGATGGCGTTGACCCGCACCCCGTAGCGCTCCAGCTCGTCGGCGGCGACCAGGGTCAGCGCGGCGATGCCAGCCTTGGCCGCGCCGTAGTTGGCCTGGCCCGCGTTCGGCATGAACGTGCCGGACGCCGAGGCGGTGTTGATCACCGATGCGGCCACCGGCTCGCCAGCCTTGGCGCGGTCCTTCCAGTAGGCGGCGGCGTGCCGCAGCGGCGCGAAGTGCCCCTTGAGGTGCACCGCGATCACCGCGTCCCACTGCTGCTCGGTCATACCGGCGATGAACGCGTCGCGCAGGATGCCCGCGTTGTTGACCAGCACGTCGAGCCCGCCGAACGCCTCGACCGCCTGGCGCACCAGCGCTTCCGCGCCCGCCCAGTCGGCGACGTTGTCGGTGTTGGCCACCGCCGAGCCGCCTGCCGCAAGGATCTCGTCCACCACCTCTTGCGCCGGTCCGGCGTCGGAACCGGTGCCGTCGTTGGCGCCGCCGAGGTCGTTGACGACCACCGCGGCGCCCTCGCGGGCGAACAGCAGCGCGTGCTCGCGGCCGATGCCCCGGCCCGCGCCGGTGACGATCGCGACGCGCCCGTCCAGTGCTCCCATGGAGCTATCCCTTCTGGCTTTCGCGGAGCACCGCGCGGCCGTCTTTGACGACGACCGCCCCGGCTTCCGCTTGACTGTCCACAGTGGTCTCATAGGCGAACTCTGGGCCGTCGGCCCAGATCCGCGTGGTGATGTCCTGGCCGGGCAGGACGGGCTTGGCGAAGCGCACCGCGAGCCGGGCCAGCCGCTCGACACGGCCGTCGGCGAGCTCGGTGAGCACCGCCCACGAGGTGAACGCCATGGTGCACAGGCCGTGCGCGATGATCCCGGGCAGGCCGACCATCTTGGCGAGCTCGTCGTCGAGGTGGATCGGCATCGGGTCGCCGGAGGCTGGGGCGTAGCGGAAGGTCTGGTCGTCGTCCACGTGCGCGGTGACCTCGGCGACCGGGGCTTGTTCCCGCAGCGCGTCGGGGAAGGCGTGGCCAGGGGCCCGCTCCCCCACCGTGACGCCCGCGTCCACCTTGCGGAAGAACGCGGTCATCCACTGCTCGTTGACCAGTTCCCCGGCGTCGGTGCGGGTCTCGGTGCGCACGACGACCGCCGTGCCGTTGGGCTTGCCAGCCACCCCCACCGGCCGGGCCCGCGACACCAGCACGTCGCCGGGCCGGATCGGCCGGTGGAAGTGGAAGTCCTGCTCGCCGTGGACCAGTTTCGCGAGCAGTTCGACCGGCGCGACCGACAGCGCGGCGGGCGCGAGCGACCCGAAGACCGGGACCACCGCGAACACCGGTGGGGCGACCTCGCCCGACCGGTGCCGCGCGATGGGGTCGTTCGTGGCCTCGGCGTAGGCGGCGATCCGCTCCGCGGTGACCTCGAAGGTGTCCGGGTCGGTCCACTGCCCGATCGCGGCGGTGTCGAACTCGGCCATCAGGCCACAAGCTCGGCGAAGCGCGCCAGCGACTTCTCCAGTTCGCCGCGGGTGTTCTTGCCGATGGCCGCGCCGATCGGGCCGACGATCATCTGCCCGGTGAACTCCGCGTCGATCTCGGCGACCGACCCGGTGCCCTGCGGGGTGACCGACAGGGTGAACGAGACCTTCACGCCCGCCATGCCGGTGCCGCTGATCCGCAGCGACTTCGGCGGCGCGTACTCCTCGACGGTCCACTCGATCTTGTTGGCCATGCCCATCACCGCGACGACCTCGGTCATGGTGGTGCCCACGGTGATCTCGGCCGGGATCGGGCCGCGCCAGCCCTGGTGCAGGGTCAGCCACTCCTCGAAGCGGGCCGGGTCGGCCAGGGTCGCCCAGGTCTTCTCCGGGTCGGCGGGCAGGGTCGCGGACACACTGATCTTGGTCATGCGGGGTTTTCCTCTCTGGTGAACGGATTTCAGCGGTTGGCGGGGCGGTACGCGGTGACCACGACGGCCCCGCCGAGGCCGATGTTGTGCTGGAGGGCGACGCTCGCCCCGGGGACCTGGCGGGCGTCCGCGGTCCCACGCAGCTGCCAGGTCAGCTCGGCGCACTGGGCCAGGCCGGTGGCGCCGAGCGGGTGGCCCTTGGAGATCAGGCCGCCGGAGGGGTTGACCACCCACTGGCCGCCGTAGGTGGTCTCGCCTGCGTCGACGAGCTTTCCGCCCTCGCCTTCCGCGCACAGGCCAAGCGCCTCGTAGGTGAGCAGTTCGTTGGCGGAGAAGCAGTCGTGCAGTTCGATGACGTCCACATCGGACGCGGTGATGCCCGCCTGGGCGTAGACCTTCGCCGCAGCGGTGCGGGTCATGTCCGCGCCGACGAGGCTGATCGCGCTGCGGTCGGCGAAGGTGCTCGGCAGGTCGGTGACCATGGCCTGGCCGACGATCTCGACCGCGCGGTCGGCCAGGCCGTGCCGCTCCACAAAGGACTCACTGACGATGATCGCCGCGCCGGAGCCGTCCGAGGTCGGCGAGCACTGCAGTTTCGTCAGCGGGCCGTAGACCTGCCGGGACTCCAGGATCTCGGCGAGGGTGTAGACGTCCTGGAACTGGGCGTAGGGGTTGTTCGCCGAGTGCCGGTGGTTCTTCTCGCCGATTTTGGCGAACTGCTCGGCGGTGGTGCCGTAGCGCCGCATGTGCTCGACCCCCGCCGCGCCGAACATGTACGGGGCTGGCGGCATCGCGAACTCGTGCAGTTCGGCCAGCGCGAGCAGGTGTCGCATCAGCGGCTGCTCGCGGTCGTCGAAGGTCGAGCCGAGCGAACCGGGCTGCATCTTCTCGAAGCCCAGCGCCAGCGCGCAGTCGACCTGGCCGCTGCGCACCGCCTGGGTCGCCAGGTAGAGCGCGGTGGACCCGGTGGAGCAGTTGTTGTTGACGTTGACGATCGGGATTCCGGTGAGCCCGAGTTCGTAGACCGCGCGCTGCCCCGCGGTCGACTCGCCGTAGACGTAGCCGACGTAGGCGGCCTCGACCTGGGCGTAGTCCACGCCCGCGTCGGCCAGCGCCGCGGTGCCGGACTCGCGGGCCATGTCCGGGTAGTCCCAGTCCCGCCCGCCGGGCTTCTCGAACTTCGTCATCCCGACGCCGACCACGTACACCCTGCCGCCCATCGGCGTCTCCTTCGCTCCTCGTCCGAACGATTGCGTGTGACAGTGTGTCTCACATAAGTGTCTGAGACAAGATGTCACAGACACTTCTTTCCGGCTAGGCTTGCCTGATGCTGGACGCCGCCGAGAACGCCACCGACGGCCGCGCGACGCGCTGGGACGCGCACAAGGCCCAGCGGCGCCTGGAAGTGCTCGACGCCGCGGTGGAACTGATCGAGGCGGAAGGCCCGGCGATCGGCGTCAAGCAGATCGCCGACCGGGTCGGCCTGCCGCGCCCGGTGGTCTACCGGCACTTCCGCGACCGCGACGACCTCGACGAGCAGATCCGCGCCCGGGT
Source organism: Actinokineospora iranica (assembly GCF_900101685.1). Lineage (GTDB taxonomy): Bacteria > Actinomycetota > Actinomycetes > Mycobacteriales > Pseudonocardiaceae > Actinokineospora > Actinokineospora iranica. Next base: position 24,139 of record NZ_FMZZ01000007.1, on the reverse strand, counting down.
CATCGAGAAGCTGATGCGCGACCTGGCGCCGTCGCTGAGCCCCGAGGGCACGGTCGGCGCGGCGGTCGACCGGGCGGTGCGCACCTACCTGGGCTGGATCGAGGCGCACCCCAAGCTGCACCACTTCCTGGGCACCGGGGCGAAGGCCGAGCGGGCAGGCGGCGGCTCGAAGATCGTCTCCAGCACCAAGACCGCGATCGCCGTGCAGGTGAGCGGCTTGTTCGGCCTCGCCCTCTCCCGGATCGACACCGACCCCGCGCTGGCGGAGCCGCTGGCGTTCGGCCTGGTCGGTCTGGTGGACGCCACGGTCAACCGGTGGCTCACCGACCCGAACCGCAGGCAGACGCCCGCGGCGCTGGCCGACTTCCTCACGTCCTCGATCCTGCACCTGATCATCGGCCACCTCGCCGACCTCGGCGTCGAGGTCACCCCCGACATGCCCGTCGCCGACCTGCTCGGCTGACCGTCCCACCCCGACCTGGCCGAAAGCACGCGCGGGTGAGGTGACCGATCCGATCGCCACCGCGCTCGACACGACTACGCCGACGCCGTCGAGGTCCGACTGGCGGAACCGGACCAGCACTCGCCCGCGGAATGGGTGCGCGCCGGACTCGCGGCCACGCCCGCCGCGGTGAAGCGGGTCGTCGGCCTCCTGCTGAAACCGCGAGAGCCGGTCGGCCGACCAGGGCGACGCCTGGCACGCGGACGCCGGAGACCGGGGTCAGGCGGCGATGGCGACGACGCCGACCTCGCGGGTCGCGGTCAGCCTGCCGCCGGGCGCGCCGAGGTAGGACCCCGAGGTGGGCGCGACGTCGGTGTAGTCGCGACCGGTGGCGACGGTGACGTAGCTGGAATCCGCGCGCCTGCCGTGGCAGGGGTCGAACGGGACGGCCACCGCGCCACCGCGCTCGGGCACCACGACCTCGACCCAGGCGTGCGTGCCGCCCTGGCCGAGCAGGTGCCCGGAGACGTAGCGGGCGGGCAGCGCGAGCAGGTGGCACAGGGCCAGCATCAGGTGCGCGGTGTCCTGGCAGACGCCCCGGCCGCAGGCCAGCGCCTCGGCGGCCGTGGTGCGCACGGTCGTGACGCCGAACTCGTAGGTGAGCGCCGCGTGGACTTCCGCGCACACGCGGTCGGCCAGGTCGAGCCCGCGCGCCCCGCCGCCGCCGAGGTCGGCGGCCAGCGCGCGGAGCCGGTCGTCCGCGGCGGTGAGCCGGGTGGGGCGCAGCAGCCTCGGGTCGGCCAGCGCGGCAGCGGGCAGCGTCAGCGGCCCGTCGCCGCGCACCCGCTCGACGACGGCCAGGACGTGGAACTCGACGCTGTCCTCGACCCGGTCGGCGCGCACCCGGACGATCGTGTTGCCCGCGGCGTCGCGGCTGACCCGGCGCCGGGCGGGCGCGCCGGTCACCTCGACTCGGTGCGCGCGCCGGTGCAGGTCCCCGTGGCGCGCGGGCGGCACCACGACCAGCCGCTGCCGCACCGACTCGACCGGGCTGTCGTAGTCGTAGCGGAAGCTCTGCTCGATGCGGTAAGTGATCCGCGCGGCCGACTCGAGGTCGAGGCCGCCGGGGTCGAGCAGCGGGGCGGCGATGGCGTCCATCGCGCCATCATCCCCGCTGCCGTGCCCCGCCGTGCCCGCCACGGCTCGACGTCACGTCCGCGCCTGCCGGGCCAGGCCGACGAGCACGACCGCGAGCGCGGCGACCGCGCTGCCCGCCACCATCCGCTCGACCAGGCCGAGCGGGACGAAGTACCACCACGGCGGCCCGCCCGCGACCATGTTGAGCACGCCGATGAGGATCGTGCCGAACCACACCAGCGACGCGATCCCCAGACCCCGGGCCGTCCACCGCCACCCCGCCGACAAGGGGAACACCGCCCCGGCGAGCAGCAGCACCGCCAGGGGCAGCGACAGGAACGCCGCCACGCTCGCGTACCGGTGGATGGTGCCGCCCAGGCTCGGACCGACCGACCAGTCCGTCTTGGTGAACACGACGACCACCAGCAGGCTCACCGTCCACACCACGCCCAGCGCCAGGGCGGCCGGGCGCGCCGCGCGGCGCCGGGCGAGTTCGGCGAAGCCCAGCGCCGAGCCCGCCGCGACCAGCACCACCGACAGGTCGAAGAGCCACTTGCTCGACCCGAGGGCGTACTCGCTGATGGTGCGCCGCACCGGGTTGATCGCGCTGGTCGGCGGCAGCACGTGCAGCGCGAGCATGAGCGCCACGCCCGCCAGCAGGCCGACCAGCCCGAGCACCGGGACGAGCCCGCCCCGCCGATCCGCCGCGGGCCCCGCGTCGGGCCCGATGGTGTCCACCGCCGTCATGTGCCGCCCCCACCTCGCCCGTTTCTCCCTTCCCAGCAGGATATGCGGCGGGCATGAGAGCACCGTGAAAGATCGACCGTGACAGATCGACAACGGGGGCAGGTCAGCCGGTGTCGGTCTCGTCGTCGAACTCGCCGAGGATCTCCTCCAGCAGGTCCTCCAACGCGGCCAGCCCGATGACCGCGCCCGCCGCGTCCGCCACCAGGGCAAGCTGGCAGCGCTCGGCGCGCATCTGGGTCACCGCGTCGCCCGCCGAGCGGTCGGCGGGCAGGACCAGCGCAGCGGACATCATGTCCCGCGCGGTCGCGCCGCTGCCCGACCTGGTGGCGCGCACCGCGTCGCGCACGTGCACGATGCCCAGGATCTCGTCCTCCGCGGTGTCGTTCTCCTCCACCACGACCAGCCGGGAACGGCCGCTGGCGCGGCTGCCGTCCTCCACGTCCGCCGCGCTCGCCCAGCCGGGGATCGCGACCATGGCCGCGCGCGGAGTCATGACCTGCTCGACGGTCGTGCGCTGCGCCTGGAGGACGCCGCTGAGCATCTGGTGCTGCTGCTCCGGCAGCAGCCCGTGCTCGCGCGACTCGCGCAGCAGCACCCGCAGGTCGTCGGGCCCGTGCGCCTGGGCGAGGGTGTCCTGCGGCTCGACCTTCACCGCGCGCAGCGTGGCGTTGGCCAGGCCGTTGAGCAGCACCAGCAGCGGCCGGGTGAGCCGGGTGAACGCGCGGAACGGCAGCGCGAGCAGCAGCGCGGACCGCTCCGGGTGCGAGATCGCCCACGACTTGGGCGCCATCTCGCCGACCACCATGTGCAGGAACACGACCAGGGCGACCGCGAGGACGAACGCCACCGGGTAGCTCCACCCCGGCGAGAGCCCCAGCGCGCCGAACACCGGGGCGAACAGCTCGGCGACCGCGGGCTTGGCCAGCGCGCCCAGCCCCAGCGTGCACAGGGTGATGCCCAGCTGCGCGCCCGCGAGCATCATCGACAGCTCCCGCGAGCCGCGCACCGCGGCCTGGGCCGCGCGGCTGCCCGCCGCGGCCGCTTCCTCCAGCCGGTGCCGCTTGCTGGCCACCAGGGCGAACTCGGCCGCGACGAAGAACGCGTTGGCCACCAGCAGAACCAGCGAGACGACCAGGGCCCAGCCGACGTTCACGACCACACCCCCGCACGTCCCGGCACCGCGCCCGCGGCAGGCCCGCTCACGCGGCCACCGCACAAGATCGGCGCCCGCGCGCCGACGCGCCGCGTCGATCGGCGGCTCGCGCTCTCGCTCACGCCGACACCTCCGGGCGGACCGAGACCAGGACCGTGCGCGGCACGTGCCGGTGGACCTCGGTCACCTCGATCACGGCGGCGCGCCGGGCCGCGGCGGTGTCGGCTGGGCCGTCGTCGGGCACCTCGACCACCACCTCCACCTGGTCGCCGGGGCGGGCGAGCCTGCCAAGGGAGTGCATGACCAGGCCACTGACCGTGTCGTAGCCCTGGCTCTCGGGCAGCTCAATGCCGGTCACCTCGGCCACCTCGTCCACCCGCCAGCGGGCGGGCACCGACCAGGACCCGTCGGGGTGCGGCACGGCCTGGCGCTCCATGTGGTCGTCCTCGTCCAGGATCTCCCCCACGACCTCTTCCGCGACGTCCTCGAAGGTCACCACGCCTGCGAAGCCGCCGAACTCGTCCACGACGCAGGCGAGCTGGCGGTGCTCGGCGCGCAGCCGCTCCAGCACCTCGGGCAGCGGCAGGCTGTCGGGCAGGAACAGCGGCGGCGCGGCGATCTCGCTCACCGGGGTGTCCGCGCGCCGGTCGGGCGCGACGGTCAGCACCTCGGCGATCCCCACGACGCCGACCACGTCGTCCACGTCGTGGCCGACGACCGGGAACCGGGAGCGGCCGGTGTCGAGCAGGTCGACCACCCGCTCGACCGGGTCGGCCGCGGCGACGGTGCGCACGTCCACCCTCGGGGTCATCACCTGGCCCGCGGTGAGGGCCCGGAAGTCGAGGCCCCCCTCCAGCAGCCGGGACGTGCCCGCGTCGAGGTACCCGACATGGCGGGACTCGTCGATGATCCCGCGCAGGTCCTCCGGCGTCGCGCCGTGCGGCAGCTCCTCGATGGGCTCGATGCCCACCGCGCGCAGCAGCCGGGTGGAGACGGTGTCGAACAGCCGGATCAGCGGGCCCGCGACGGTCAGGTAGACCAGGGTCGAGCGGCTCAGCGCCCTGGCCAGCGTCTCGGGTTTGGCGATGGCGAGGTTCTTGGGGGCCAGCTCGCCGAAGACCATCTGCACGCCGGTGGAGAACAGCAGCGCCAGCGCGACCGACAGGGCCGTGCTGACCCCGCCCGGAAGACCCGCGAGGCCGAGCAGTTCGGCCACGCCGACGCCGAGGTAGGGCTCGGAGACGTAGCCGACCAGCAGCGCGGTGACGGTGATGCCGAACTGGGCGCCGGAAAGCATGAACGACAGGCTCTGGGTGACCTGGTAGGCGCGTTCGGCCGCCTTGTCCCCCTCGTCGGCGAGCTGGCGGAGCCGGTTGCGGTCGACGGCGACGTAGGCGAACTCCTGGGCCACGAAGTATCCGGTGGCCGCGGTGAGCACGAGGACGGAGACGAGTCCGATCAGGATCAGCACGGGCCATCCGCCAGGCGAGCAGCCGAACCGTCGACCTCGATCGAGCGCCGGGCGCGACCCGGCCTGGGACTACAGCCCTCCACGGACGTCATGGCCTCGACGTTAACACGGCTCCCGAAGCGGGCGCGTGCCGAGCGCGTGGTTGCCGATCATCCGTCCAGGACGGTATATTACTAGCGAGTAACCGCGAGAAATGACCCCGTTCGGAGTATTCGTCCAAACGTGACGAAGATCGCGGTTTATCCGCCTGCCCGCTACCGTCCGTGGCGAGTGCGGCACAGAAGGACCCGCGATTGGTCCACGTCCGCCGCCGCCCGGAATATCCATCGGCGCACATAGACACTGATCACGGCTCCGTAAGCAATACGGTCGTACGGTGAACGAATTTCGGCGAGTGAAACAGTTCACAGAAAACGGGACGCACTGGTATGACACGCTCCGTGTTCACCGGAAATGCCGCTTAGCAGATGAGTCCCGGTAGGACAACTGTCATTCATCCGACGGACATCATTTACCCTCAGTAAAGGCGCGTCCGGAGTGGATCACCAGCTTGGCGGTAGTGGCCCGATCCAGGTCGCCCGTAAGTTGCCTCTGACGTCGGCGCACGGTGAAGATCTCGGAGTCGTGATGAAAGCAGTTTCACTAAAGGAATACACCGGTGCCCAATTGCGGCAATTGTGCCATGCCATTGGTTTGGGTGACCGCGCCGAGGAAGTGTGCGACCTGGTCGCCGATCTGCTCGGCCCGGCGGCTGTCCGGTCCGTCGACGAACCGCCGCTGTGGCGTTCGGATGTGGCAGACGACCACACCCCGATCGAGTACTCGGTGGCGTTCGAAGAGGACGGTTCGCACACCCTGCGGCTGCTGATCGAGTGCGTGGCGGCCAAGCCGAGCCCTCGGGCCAACCAGCTCGCCGCCCTCGCCGCGCTCGACCGGCTGGCCGCGCGGTATCCGGTCACCCTCGACCGGTTCGACGCGGTGCGCGATCTTTTCCTGCCCGACGAGCCGCGCGGGATTTTCTCACTGTGGTTCTCCATTGTGGTCCGCCGCGACGACCCGCCCCGGGTGAAGATCTACTTCAACCCCGAGGTGCGCGGCAAGGCCAAGGCCAACACCCTGGTCGCCGCCGCCCTCGACCGGCTCGGCTTCGCCGGGAGCTACGCCTGGCTGCGGGAGCACACGCCGCGCCCGGAGTCCACCTTGGACCGGTACTCGTTCTTCGCGCTCGACCTGGACGACACCCCCCGCTCCCGGGTCAAGGTGTACCAGTCGCACTACCGGGCGACCCTGCGCGACGCGCAGCACGCCGCAGGCGCGGGCCGGTCGGTGGACACCCGCAGGCTGGCCGAGTTCGGCACCCTGATCGGCGGCGGCGACGGCCCGTTCGACGGCCGTCCGCTGGTGTCGGCCTTCACCTTCCTCAGCGGCGATTCCGCCCAGCCCAGCGGCTATTCCCTCTACGTCCCGGTGCGCGACTACGTCCGCGACGACGCGGTCACGATGCAGCGGGTGCGACTGCTGGTCGAGCGCTACGGTCTCGACCGGGACGCGCTGGAGCGCTCGGTGACCGCGGTCACCGACCGGCCGCTCGAAGAGGGCGTCGGGCTTATCGCGCATGTGTCGCTGCGCATCGGGCCGCCCCGCCCTGGCGTGACGGTGTACCTGTCCGCCGAGGCCTACGGTGTGGCCCGCCCCAGCGGCGCGCACACCGGCGCGGCCTGAGTTCCCCCATGTTCAACCCAGCACAAAAGGACGTGACCAGTCGATGCCGCTGATGGAGCCGTACCGCGTCAAAGTCGTGGAGCCCATTCCCATTCTCACCAGGGCCGAGCGGGAAGCGGCAATGGTCAGAGCGGCCTACAACCCATTCAGCCTGCGGGCAGACGAGGTCACCATCGACCTGCTCAGCGATTCCGGAACCGGCGCGCTTTCCGCGGCCCAGCAGGCCGCGGGGATGCGTGGCGACGAGACCTACGCGGGCGCGCGGTCATTCTTCCGGTTCCGGGACACGGTGTCCGAGCTGACCGGCTATCCGCACATCATGCCCGTGCACCAGGGCCGGGCCGCCGAGCGGATTCTGTTCGGGGCGGTCCTCAAGCCGGGGCAGCTTTCGGTCAGCAACACCCATTTCGACACCACCCGGGCGAATGTGATCCTCTCCGGCGGCGTCGCGGTCGACCTGCCCTGCCCGGAGGCCGCGGATCTCGACAACGCCTACCCGTTCAAGGGCGACATCGACCTCGCCGCGCTGGCCGCGAAGCTCGACGGCCCGGACGACGTGGGCATCGTGGTCATGACGATCACCAACAACGGCGGCGGCGGGCAGCCGGTGTCGATGGCCAACCTCACCGCGGTGGCCAAGCTGTGCCGCGAGCACCAGGTGCCGTTCTTCCTGGACGCCGCGCGGTTCGCCGAGAACGCGTGGCTGGTGATCCAGCGCGAGCCCGGCTACGCCGACCACACCCCCCAGCAGGTCGCCCGGCTGGCCTTCGACCTGGCCGACGGCGCGGTCGCGAGCCTGAAGAAGGACGCGATCGCGCACATGGGCGGCTTCCTCGCGCTGCGCGAGGAGGGGCTGGCCAAGCACTGCGAGGCGATCCTCATCGCCACCGAGGGCTTCCGCACCTACGGCGGCCTGGCCGGGCGCGACCTGGAGATGCTGGCCGAGGGCCTGCGCGAGGTCGTCGAGCCGGACTACCTGCGGGCCAGGGCGGCGGCCACGGCGCACCTGGCCGAGCTGGTCAAGGCGGCGGGCGTGTCCGTCGTCGAGCCCCCGGGCATCCACGCGCTCTACCTCAACGCCGGGCGGCTGCTGCCGCACATCCCGCCAAGCGAGTTCCCCGGGCACGCGCTGGCCACCGAGCTCTACCTCGCGGGTGGCATCCGATGCGCCGAACTCGGGTCGCTCTACCTGGGCGAAGAGGACGAGAACGGCGTGTTGGTCAAGCCTGCGCCCTACGAGCTGGTCCGGCTGGCCATCCCCCGGCGGGTCTACACCCAGAGCCACCTCGAGTACGTGGCCGAGACGATCGCCGAGGTGGCCAAGAACCCGGAGCGGGTGCCGGGGTACCGCGTCGTCGAGGCCCCCGCCCTGCTCCGGCACTTCAACTGCCGGGTCGAACCGATCCGCTGATCACGCCGACGCGCTCTGGAGTTGGTCCATCGTGTACTGGACCAACTCCACGAGCACGTCCTTGCTCGATTCGCGCTTGCGCGCGTCGCACTGGACCACCGGCACCGTGGGGTCGATGTCCAGCGCCTGCCGCACTTCCTCGATGCTGTGCTCCCAGGCGCCCTCGAAGCCGTTGACCGCGACGATGAACGGGATGTTGCGCCGCTCGAAGAAGTCGATCGACGGGAAGCTCGAGTCCAGCCGCCGGGTGTCGACCAGCACGATCGCGCCGAGCGCGCCCTGGGCCAACTCGTCCCACATGAACCAGAAGCGGTTCTGCCCCGGGGTGCCGAACAGGTAGAGCACCACCTGCGGATTGATCGTGATGCGGCCGAAGTCGAGGGCGACCGTGGTGGTCTCCTTGCCCTCTATGCCCTTCATGTCGTCGACACCGACACTGGCCTCGGTCAGGACTTCCTCGGTCGACAGAGGCGGTATCTCGCTCACCGAGTTGACCATGGTGGTCTTCCCGACGCCGAACCCGCCCGCCACCACGATCTTGATCGAGGTGGGGATCACCAGCGCGTCGCTCACCTGTTCAGATCCTCCGAATGCCATCGAGTACCGCCTGTAGAAGCTTCGTGTCGGTGATCTCCGTGGTCTGGAACATCGCGCCAGCCAGCACGTCGCCCCGCTCTATCAGGTCGCTGATCAGGACCTTCACCACGACAAGCGGGACGTTGAGATACGCGGCCACCTCGGCGACCGAGAGCGGGGTCTTGCAGAGTTCGATGATCTGCAGGTGCTCCGGGGTCAGCGACGAGGGGTCCGAGGGAGACCGGGAAACCCTGATCTGGGTCACCAGATTGAGGTTCGGGGCGTTGGGCCGGGTGCGTCCGCGCGTCATCGCGTACGGCCGCACCAGCGGTCCGGCCGCCTCGTCGAACCACCAGTCCTGGTCCCCACCGCCCATCACAGGCGCCTCACGACGGCCGCCTGCCCGGCACGGTCACCGGCTGCCCGGCCCTCGGCGCGGAGGCCAGGTGAGCGCCGACCCGCTTCACCAGCATGTTCATCTCGTAGGCGATCATGCCCACGTCCGCGTCCTCCTCGCCGAGCACCGCGAGGCAGGCGCCCCGGCCCGCTGCGGTGACGAACAGGAACGCGTGGTCCATCTCGACGATCGTCTGCCGCACCTGGCCGCCGTTGAACTGCCTGCCGGTGCCCCTGGCCAGGCTCTGGAAAGCCGAGGCCATGGCGGAAAGGTGCTCGGAGTCGTCCTTGGAAAGCTCGGCGGACCGGCCGAGCAGCAACCCGTCCGCGGAAAGCACGACCGAGTGGCGGATGCCCACCACCCTGCGGACCAGGTCGTCCAAAAGCCAATTGAGCTGGTGGTCCTGACCGATCTTGTCGTTCACCTTGAGCTGTCCTTCCCCGTTGTCCCAGCCATCACTGCTCGACGGGCGGGTCTGCCCGACGGGCGTCCCTAGTCCCGCGTTGGAACGCGGACATCGTGTCGCGGACTCGTTCCGCGGTGTGCTCCAAGTGCGGCTCGGGCTCGGCCTCCCAGTCCGGGAGCAACGGTTCCTCGCGCAACTGCGGAGCCAGGTTCTGCTGTCGTTGCCTGCGTGGCAGTCGGGGGCGCTCCCCCTGGTGCCCGTTCTGCGTGTGCGGCGACTCCCCTTCTCCGTTCTCCCCCGAAAACGCCTCGCCCGGCAACGACTCCGGCGCTTCCTCGTCGGTCTGCGGCCACTGGGCGGCGTCCGGGTCGGTCTCGACCCGCCCGTCGTCCTCGACCATGGCGTCCGACCAGAACCGGTCGATTCCGCTGCGGTAGGGCGACTCCATGGCGTCGAGCGCGATGGAACCGGATGTCGAGGTCCCCGGCTCCGGCCGGTCGTTGGGCTTGCGCGGGCGGGGGCTGGGGGTGTCGGACTCCGGCACGTACTCGACGGTCTCCGCGACGATGTCCGATGGCACGAAGACCAGCGCGACGGTGCCGCCGTAGGGCGACTCGCGCAGCTCCACCCGGATGGCCCGGCGCGCGGCCAGGCGGGCGACGACGAACAGGCCGAGGCGGGACTCGCCGCGCAGCGCCATCGCGTCGAACTCCGGCGGGTGGGCCAGCATCTGGTTGGCCTGCTCGCGGTCTTCCGCGGTCATGCCCAGGCCGTGGTCCTCGATCTCGACCACGACGCCGCCGGAAACCTGGCTGGTGTAGACCTCGACCTGCGAGCGCGGCGGCGAGAACGACGCCGCGTTGTCGACCAGCTCCGCGACGAGGTGGATGGTGTCGGCGACCGCGACGCCCTGCAGCGCGACGTCGGGCACCTGCCGCACCCGGACCCGGACGTACTGCTCGGTCTCGGCGACCGCGGCGCGCAGGATGTCGAGCAGGCGCACCGGTTTGCGCCACTGGCGGCCCGGCTGCTCGCCCGCGAGGATGATCAGGTTCTCGGCGTTGCGGCGCGCGCGGGTGGCCAGGTGGTCGAGCTGGAACAGCGAGTCGAGGTGCTCGGGGTTCTCCTCTTCCCGCTCCATCTTGTCCAGGATCTTGAGCTGGCGGTGCACCAGGCCCTGGTGGCGGTGGGCGATGCCGAGGAAGACTCGGTTGACACCCTCGCGCGCCTGGCTTTCCTTCACCGCGGCGGCGATGGCGGTGTACTGGGCGGTGTTGAACGCGTCCGCCACCTGCCCGATCTCGTCTGTGCCGTAGTCCAGCGGCGGGACCTCGGCGCCGACGTCGACGCGCTCGCCCTGGCGCAGCCGCTCGACGATGCTGGGCAGCCGCTCGTGGGCCAGTTGCAGCGAGTCGTTCTTGAGCTGGTCGAGGCGGGTGACCAGGGCCTTGTTGACCAGCCTGCGCGAGATCCGCACCGCGAGCACGATGCCGGTGACCACCGCGATCAGCGCGATCAGGCTGCCGATGAGCACCTCGAAGAACTTGTCGTCCGCCCGCTCCTGGCCGATGTCGACGCCGTCGGTGGCCTGCTCGACCGCCAGCTTGATCAGGTCCTCGGAGATCTGGGTGCTCAGCGTCTCCCACTCGGTCGAGTCGACCGGCATCGCGGCCGGGTCGGGCCTGCGGTTGCCGCCGGTGCCCTGCTCGGTCACCCGCGGCGCCGCGCCGATCAGGGCGTTCTCGGCGTTGGTCAACCGAAGCCAGCTCTCCGAGGTGATGATCTGCTGGTAGTGGGCCTTGACGCTGTCGGTGCCGACGGCCGACGCGGTGGCGAGAGTCGCCCGGTAGGAGCCGACCAGAGCCGCGAACTCCACGTGCTGCTCAGGGGTGAACGTGTCCGCCGCGATCGCCGACGCGGCGACCGAGGACGCCCGCGACATCCGGTCGGCGGCGCGGAAGATGTCGGTCGCCGACAGCGCGGCCTGCGTCACGACCGGGTCGGGCACGATCCGGGACTGGGTGTCGAACAGCGCGGTTCCCGCGTCGAGCACGCTGTTGTAGTAGTTGTAGATCTCGTCCGGGTTGGCCCGCCGGGCCTCGACTGACGCGCGGCGCTGGGGCAGCGGCTGCAGCACCTGGTTGAGTGCCTGCACGCGCGCGTTGACCTCGGCAGGCGCGCTGGAGGCCAGGCCGTCGAGCGCGCTGCGCAACTCCTGGACCGCTTTGTCGGTGACCTGCTGCTGGCTGCTGAGCGCGACGGTGTCGGGGGTGTTGGTGCTCAGGGCGGTCATGGTGAGCTGCCGCTCGCGCTGCAACGCGGCGAAGGTGTTGACCGCGGGGATCGAGGCGCCCTTCACACCGCTGGTGATGGCCTTGAGGTAGATGCCGTCGAAGACCGTGTAGGACGAGAACACCGCCCACATGACGAGCAAGATGACGCTGGGCACCACGACCACGCCGGTGAGGCGCGACCGGATCGTCGTCGTCTTGGCGGGCGTGCCACTGTTCCGCTTCACAGCTCTCCACAATCTCCGGCCGCGGCGCGCGGAGTGGCGCACACCTGCTGCCCGCTCGGGGGGTTCACGAGAAATCGGGGAGACCCTGGCGCGCCCTGCCGCGCTGGACCCCGTCGCACCGAACCACACCTCGCATCAGCGGCGTCACCCGTCACCTGTAATCGAACTCGTGTGTCCCTCAATAGGGTCATCGCCCTAGCGAGTGATCAGCCGGATCATCTCAAGATCAATCTTACGCAGAGCCAGCGATCACCCGCAGTACGCGAGACAGGAGCGTACCTGTTCACCCGTCAGCGGAAGTGACGGGTCCATGTCTGGGCATGACCGAGGGGTAACCGTCCGCCTGCTGCCCCAAAGGCGCCCAGTCGACACCGGGTCGACACCAGTTCTTCGCCCATTGGGGCTGTCGCGGCAGGCAATCGTCCCGCACTCTTGCCAACAGTCCGTGATCACGGGCATGGTCATTTCACACTATCGTGCCGCCGAAGGACGTCCCATGGCTGCCAACACCGCTGACGATGACCTTTTCGCCGCCCTGCGCGAGTTCGTGCGCACCCGCGGCTCGGCGTACCTGCGCGATCCGAACGTGTCCTCGATCGGCATCGGCCACAAGGTCCGCGGCGGCAAGCGCACCAAAGAGGTCGCGGTCCAGTTCACCGTCGACGCCAAGGCCGCGCCAGAGGAACTCGCCGAGCTGGGCAGCGCGCTGCTGCCGGAGAGCGTTACCGTAGCGGGCGTCGAGGTGCCCACCGACGTGCTGCAGCGGTCCTACCGGCCGGACTTCAAGGTCGTCGCCGAAGCCGAGGCCGATCGGCGCAAGACCCGGATCGACCCGGTGCGACCCGGGGTGAGCGTCGGGCACCCGTCGATCACCTGCGGCACCGTCGGCGCCGTGGTCTACGACCGGGAGACCGGCGCCCCATACGTGCTGAGCAACTGGCACGTCCTGCACGGCGCCGACGGCGCGCTCGGCGACGCGGTGGTGCAGCCGGGCACGCACGACGACAACCGGACCGAGCACAACCGGCTCGGCCCGCTGGCGCGCTCATACCTGGGCATCGCTGGCGACTGCGCGATCGCGTCCGTGGACGGCCGCGGGCTGGACCCGGCGATCATGGACCTGGACGTGGCTCCGGACGAGCTCGGCGACCCGGAGCTGGGCGACAAGGTGGTCAAGAGCGGCCGCACCACCGGGGTCACGCACGGCGTCGTGCGCCGGATCGACACCATCGTCAAGATCGACTACGGCGGCGCGGCAGGCGTCAAGGAGATCGGCTGCTTCGAGATCGGCGTCGACCCCAACCACGCGCCCGCGGGCGGCGAGATCAGCCAGGGCGGCGACTCCGGCGCGGCGTGGGTGTTCAAGTCGGCCAACGGCAGGCCGACCAAGGTGCTCGCCGGCCTGCACTTCGCAGGCGAGGGCGCGGGCGACCCCGACGAGCACTCGCTGGCGTGCCTGCCCAAGTCGGTCTTCGACAAGCTCGGGATCACCCTGGCCCGCCCGGCCGAGCGGGCGGCGCGGGCACGCGGGCTCGGCTACGACCCCGACTTCCTCGGCGGATCGCTGCCGGTGCCCGACCTCGACCCCGACCTGCGCGACGACGCGGCCGTGCTCGACGGGTCGACCCGGATCGACTACACGCACTTCTCGCTGGCGCTGAGCATGTCGCGCACGTTCGCGTTCTGGGTGGCCTGGAACATCGACGGCGGCGGGCTCAAGAAGATCAGCCGCACCGGCGTCCCGTTCCGCAAGGACCCCCGGCTGCCCGCTGCGGCGCAGGCGGGCGACGAACTCTACGCCGACAACCGCCTCGACCGCGGCCACCTGGCCCGGCGCGCCGACCTGCTGTGGGGCCCGCTGGCCGAGGCGAAGAAGGCCAACCGCGACTCGTTCTTCTTCACCAACATCACCCCGCAGATGGACGACTTCAACCAGAGCGCGAAAGCGGGCCTGTGGGGCAGGCTCGAAGACGCCCTGTTCGAGGACGTCGACGTGGACGACCTGCGGGTCAGTGTCTTCGGTGGTCCGGTGTTCGGCTCCGACGACCGGGTGTTCCGCGGCGTGGCGATCCCGCGCGAGTTCTGGAAGGTCATCGCCTTCGGCACGGCGGGGGCGCTCAAGGCGAGCGCGTTCCTGCTCACCCAGAACCTGGACAACCTGGAAGTCTTGGACCTCGACGAGTTCCGGGTGCACCAGGTGTCGGTGGCGGCGCTGGAAGAGCGCACGCGCCTGCGCTTCCCGGACGCCTTGCGGGAGGCCGACACCAAGCCCGCGACGGCGGAAAGCACTGGACCGGCCCCGGCGCTGGAGTCCCTTTCGGACATCGTCTGGACCTGAGCGGTTCTCAGCGCACGGTGCCGAGCACCCGGTCCACGGCGATCTCGATGACGACCCGCTCGGGGTTGGCGCGCGGCGGGCGGTAGCGGGCGGCGTAGCGGCGTTCGGCGTCGGCGACGCTGTCTGGGTCGTCGCGGACGGCAGCCGCGCCTTCCAGCGTCGTCCACCGCCTGCCGTCCACTTGGCACACCGCGGCGCGACCGCCTGCGAGCGCGTTGCGGACCTTGCGCGACGCGCGGGAGGTGATCACCCGCGCGATCCCCTGGTCGGCGTCGTAGGTGACGCCGACCGGGACCACATGCGGTGTGCCGTCGGGACGGAGCGTGGTGAGGGTGCAGAGGTGACGTTCCCGCCAGAACTCCAGGAACTCGTCGGTGTGGTTCGGCACCCGGCAGAAGCTACCGGTCAGTCCTCTTCGCCGGAGAAGGCGTCGCCGATCTCGTCGAAGACCTCGCCGAGCACCATGCCGCCCAGGATGCCCGCCGCCGCGCCCGCGACGACGCCGCCGACACCCGAGCCGTGGTGGCCACCGTGGTGACCGCCGTGGCCGCCGTGCCCGCCGAAGTGGCTCGGCCTGCGGCTGGCGACCTGCCCGACCCACTCCTCGATCCGCGCGCGCCAGTCGGTGCGCTCGGCGTCGTGGTGGCTGACGTGGAAGCGGCCGAAGGCGTCGCCGCCGGAGGTGAACAGCCCCGCCCGCCGGTCGGCCTCCAGCACGATCGCCATGCCGTCGGACTCGGCGAGGAAGGTCAACTCGACCTGGCTGACGCCGCGCGCCAGGTGCGGCGGCGGGTAGAACTCGATCTCCTGGAAGAACGGCAGGTGCTGGCGCTCGCCGTGGATGCGGCCCGCCTCGAGGTCCGCGGCCTTGAACCGGAAGCCCAGGTCGGCGAACGCGCGCAGCACCGCGTCCTGCGATGGCAGCGGCACGATGTGCAGCGGGTCCAGGTCGCCCTTGTCGACGGCCTTGGCCACGGCCAGTTCGGTGCGCACGCCCAGCGACATGCCGTGCAGGTGCTGGCCGAAGACCTCGGTGATCGGGGCTTCCCACGGGATGGGGAGCTGGAACGGGATCACCTTCGTCTGCCCGGCGGGCAGCACGAACCGCCCCGCGACGACCGACCGCTCGAACTCGACCGGCGCGACCCCGTCATCGCCCCGCTCGACCCGCGTCACCAGCGACAGGGCGACATAGTCGATGTCGGCGTCGGCGTCCCCACCGGTCATCCGGATCTCGCCTGCGACCACACCCCCCGGGTAGACCCGCGCCTCGCTGAGCACGGTGTCGACCGACGGGCCGCCGACCCCCAGTGCCCGCAGCATCTTCTTGAAGACCATCTTCTCCCCTAACCTCACGCGCCTGCGGCCACCCTAGAGCCACTCCGCTGTGTGGGACGTCCGGGATCACCCTGGGTTCCCCCTGAAGCAGCAAGGCGATTCGACGCGGACTTTCTTGGTCCACTGCCTTGGTCCACTGCCTTGGTCCACCGCGCTAACCGCGCGCCCAGCCGCACGCGTGGGAGGCCTGTTCTGTCGCGGTCAGCAGGTCCGGCACCAGCGCGAGCAGCCCGTCGTGGTCGAGCAGCACCTTGGGCACCGACACCGAGGCCGCGGCCAGGACCTCGCCGCGGGCGCCGCGGATCGGGGCCGCGACGCAGTGGATGAAGTCCTCGTGCTCGGAGTCGTCCAGGGCCCAGCCGCGGTCGGCGACGGCGGCCAGTTCGGCGAGGTAGGCCTCGGGGGTGGTGATCGTGTTCTCGGTCATCGCCGTGTACTGGACGGATTCGGCGATCTCGCGGCGGCGGCTGGACTCGAACGCGGCCACCAGGACCTTCGCCACCGCCGTGCAGTGCAGCGGGGCGCGTTTGCCGACCCGGGAGTACATCCGCACCTGGTGAGTGCTCTCGTATTTGTCGATGTAGACCACCTCGCCGCCCTCGTAGCTGGCCAGGTGGACGGTGTGGCCGGTGCGCTCGTTGAGGGCGCGCAGGGCGGGTTCGGCGCAGCGGCGCACGTCCCGGTCGTCCAGGGCGCGGTTCGCCAGGTCGAACAGGGCCGTGCCGAGCCGGTAGTGGCGGATGTCGTCGCGGTGGACGAAACGGTGGGTTTCCAGGGTCCGCAGCAGCCGCAGGACCGTGGTCTTGTGCACCCCGACCGTCGCGGCGAGCTCGTCGAGCGTGCGCCGTCCCTCGGCCAGCGCGGCGAGCACGGTCAGCGCGCGGTCGAGGCTCTGGCTCATCCGCGCCCCACCGCGCTGGGCTGGTCCACCAGGGCCTCCTCCCGGCTGGCGACGACGTTGACCGGCGTCGGCGGGATGCTACACACTGCGTGTCGCACAACGCACTTGTCGTTGCACGCCACGCAACATCGGGGAGACAACTACTGTGACGCTGCCCGCCGAACCCGCTCGCATCGACCGGGACGCGGTCGCGGGACTGCGGGCGGAGCGGCTGGACTGGCGGTTCAAGTCCATGCCGCACGCCTTGTTCGGCCTTACCGTCGGCGAGGCGGTGACTCGGCGGCTCGGGTTGTTCCGGGACGGCTTCGTCGGCCCGATCGTCGCCCTGGACAACGCCGCCATCGAGCACAACCTGGCGACCATGGCCGCCTGGTCCGCCTCCCGCGGCCTGCACTTGGCGCCGCACGGCAAGACCACCATGGCGCCCGCCCTGTTCGCCCGCCAGATCGACTGCGGCGCGTGGGCGATGACCGCGGCCAACACCGCGCAGCTGCGGGTGTACCGCGCCTTCGGCGTGAGCCGGGTGCTGCTCGCCAACGAGCTTGTCGACCCAGCGGGCCTGGCGTGGCTGGCGGGCGAGCTGGACGACGACCCGGACTTCGAGTTCAGCTGCTGGGCCGACTCGGTGCGCGGCGTCGAGCTGATGACCGCCGCGCTCACCGCGGCGGGCGCGCGCAGACCGGTCGACGTGCTGGTCGAGGTGGGTGTGGCGGGCGGACGCTGCGGGGTCCGCGACCAGTCGACCGCGCGGGCGGTCGCCGAGGCGATCGTGGCCAGCCCGGCGTTGCGGCTGGCGGGGGTGGCGGGCTACGAGGGCCCGGCTGCGAGCGACGCGAGCCAGGCGGGTTTGGACGCGGTGTCGGCCTACCTCGGTCGGCTGCGCGAGGTGGCGGTGGCGCTGCGCGGCCGGTACGAGACCGACCGGGTGGTCGTCACCGCGGGCGGCAGCTCGTTCTTCGACCTGGTGGCCGACGCGCTCACCGCGCCGTGGCCCGCGGGACTGGCGGTGTGGCCGGTGATCCGCGCGGGCGCGTACATCACCCACGACGACGGGGCCTACCGCGCATTGTCGCCGCTGGGCGCCCATCCGAGGCTGGCGAACGTGCCGCGGTTCCGGTCCGCGCTGCGCGCCTGGGCGCAGGTCCAGTCCCGCCCGGAGCCGGGCCTCGCGCTGCTCGCGGCAGGCAAGCGCGATCTTCCCTACGACCTGGGAATGCCCGAGCCGCAGGTGCTGCGCACGGCCGAGGGAACCCGCGCGCTGAGCGGGTGCCGGGTGACCGCCCTCGCCGACCAGCACACGTTCATGACCGTCGGCGCGGAAGTCGAGGTGGGCGACTGGGTCGGGCTGGGCCTGTCGCATCCGTGCACCGTGTTCGACAAGTGGCCGCTGCTGCCGGTCACCGGCACCGACGGCGAGACCGTGGTCGACCTCATCCGCACCTTCTTCTGACTCCGGACGACCGGCCCGGATCGTCCACAGAGGACCAGGAGGAGCGCGGCGGGCGAGGCAGGCCAGGAACGGCGATCCTTGTGCCCGGCAGACCCGCGATCTACCATCCATTCACAGTGCCATCAGCGAAACCACTGTTGCGGGCACGCGACTGGGCCGTGAGGAGTGGGGATGGCCGGTTTCCACACCCTGCTCCCCCGCCCCGTGCTGGCCCGGCCGGAGCCCGGCCACTGCGTGGTGGACTCCGCGGCCGAGGCCACCGACCCCGCCCGAGTCGTCATCGACCCGGCCGCTTTACCGCGTCCTGAGGCATACCGGCTTTCCGTGACACCGCACGGGATCGAGGCCGTCGCCGCCGACGCCGCAGGCGCGCTGCACGCCACCGGGACCATCCGGCAGCTGCTCGGCCCGGACGCGTTCCGGGCCGCCGACATCCACCGCGGGCGGTGGACCGTGCCGTGCGGGGTGATCGAGGACCACCCGCGCTTCGCCTGGCGCGGCGTCCTGCTCGACGTGGCGCGGCACTTCCTGCCCAAGGCGGGCGTGCTGCGGTTCCTCGACCTGATGGCCGCGCACAAGCTGAACGTGCTGCACCTGCACCTGACCGACGACCAGGGCTGGCGCGTCGATGTGCCCGCTTTCCCCCGGCTGACCGAGGTCGGCGCGACCCGTGCGGGGTCCTGGGCGGGTAGGCGGGAAGAGGGCGACCCGACGCACGACGGGCGCCCGCACGGCGGCTTCTACACCGGCGACGACCTCCGCGAGATCGTCGCCCACGCCCGCGCGCGGCACATCACCGTGGTCCCGGAGATCGACGTGCCCGGCCACAGCCAGGCCGCGATCGCCGCGTACCCGGAACTGGGCGTGACCAAGGAGCCGGTGCCGGTGTGGCACGCCTGGGGCGTCAGCGAGCACGTGCTCGACCCCACAGAATCCACAGTGGACTTCTACCGGGCCGTCCTCGACCACGTGGTCGGCATTTTCGACTCCCCGGTGGTCTGCCTGGGCGGCGACGAGGTCGCCAAGCGGCAGTGGCGGGAGAGCCGCGCGGTCAAGCAGCGCGCGGTGGACCTCGGCCTTGGCTCCGTCGAGGCGCTGCACGGCTGGTTCATCGGCACGCTCGCCCGACACCTGGCAGGGCACGGCCGCCGCGCGCTGGCCTGGGAGGACATCCTCGACGTCGGCGACCCGCCGCCCGGCGCGATCGTGGCGTCCTGGCGCGGCGAGTCGGCTGGCGTGCTGGCCGCCCGCACCGGGCACGACGTGGTCATGTGCCCGGAACAGCACGTCTACCTCGACCACCGGCAGTCCGACCATCCCGACGAGCCGGTCCCCGTCGGCTTCCTGAACACGCTGGAACGGGTCTACGCCTACGACCCGGTCCCCGCCGACCTGCCCGCCCATGCCCGGCGCCGGGTGCTCGGCGCGCAGGCCGCGCTCTGGTCGGAGCACCTCGACTCGCCCCGCCGCCTCGACTACGCCGCCTTTCCCCGGCTCGCCGCGTTCGCCGAGGTGGTGTGGAGTCCGCGGCACGGGCGCGACACCGCCGAGTTCGTGGACCGGCTCGCCACCCACCATCTGCCCCGCCTCGACGCGCTCGGGGTCGAGTACCGGCCGCTGTCCGGGCCGCTCCCCTGGCAGGCCAGGCCGGGCGTCCCCGGCCACATTCGCGCCTGAGCAACGGTTTTTCCCGTTCTTCCCACTCCCCCGAGCCCGATCCTTCGCCATTCGCGCGGGTGCCTTGACAAGCCGGAGAGGTTCAGACCACGCTGGCCGAAATGGTCTAAACCACTCAGTCGTGCCGCGCCGGAAGGAACTCACCAGTGAGAAGTCAGTTGCCTGCGGTGATTGGTGGGATCGCGCTGGCTGTCGCGGGATGCGCGGGAGCCACGCCGCCCTGGCGAGCGACGACGCCCCGGACGTCATCGAGATCGGCAACACCCAGGCGCCGAAGTTCGCCGCCGCGCACGTGCTGCTCGACCTGACCGGCTCGCTCACCGATTTCAACGGCGACCAGTGGCTGCCCAGCCTCAGGGACTCGGCCACCTGGGACCACAAGGTGTACGCGATGCCGTTCTACGCGGCCAACCGCGTAGTCCTCTACCGCACCGACCTGTTCGCCCAAGCGGGCGTCACCCCGCCGACTTCGCGCCAGGACTGGCTGGACGCGATCGCCAAGTTCCGCGCCGAGTTCGGCGCCGACCCGGACTTCCAGGCGCTCTATCTGCCCGGTCAGAACTGGTACACGCTGCTGTCGTTCATCTACGACGAGGGCGGCGACATCGCCCGCGGGGAGGGCACGCGGTTCACCGCGACCCTCGACAGCGCGGAAGCCAAGGCGGGACGAACGTTCTACCGGCGACTCGTCGAGGCCTCGGGCACCAAGGCGGCCAAGGACGCCGACGAGCAGACCCCCGAGCAGGCGGGCATCTACGGCGGCGGCAAGGTCGCGATGTTCGTCGGACTGCCCTGGGAGGTGGCGGCCGCGGCCAAGAGCGACCCGACGCTCGCCGCGCGCACCTCCGCTTTCCCCATCCCGTCGAAGAACGCGGGCGCGACCGCGCCGGTCTTCCAGGGCGGCTCCAGCCTCGCCATCCCGGCCAGCGCGTGGTTCCCGGCGACCGGCCCGCGCTGGTCGGGTCCGCGCGCGAGGTCGTTGTGGTCACCCGCGACGCGCACCGGCATCCCGATGTGCTGGACCTGGTGGCCTGGCTGGTGCGGACCGTGCCCACGGTGGTCCACGTCGAGACCGGAACGCCAGGGCCGGAACTCGGCGCGGGCGGGCGGGTGGACACCTTCGGCGGGTCCTGGGCGAGCCTGCGCGCCGCCGCCGAAGTGCTGGCGAACGGTCTGATTTCGGCCGAGAAGCCGAATCCGCTTCCCTTAGAGGTGAACATATGTCCAGACACCCATGGCAGCTCACCGCCGCGCTGGTAGTCGCGGCCACCGTCGCGTTCGGACTCGTCCCCGCGAGCGGCGCGGTAACCCCGCTCCCCGCGGACTAGAAGGTGGTCGGCTACTTCGCCCAGTGGGGCGTCTACGGCCGCGACTACCACGTCAAGAACGTCCACACCAGTGGGTCGGCAGGCAAGCTGACACACATCAACTACGCGTTCGGCAACGTCCAGAATGGACAATGCGTGCTCGGCGACACCTACGCCGACCACGACAAGGCTTACACCGCGGCGAACAGCGTCGACGGCGTGGCCGACACCTGGGACCAGCCGCTGCGCGGCAACTTCAACCAGCTCCGGAAGCTGAAGAAGCTGCACCCGCACCTCAAGGTCGTGTTCTCCTTCGGCGGCTGGACCTGGTCCGGCGGCTTCGGCCAGGCGGCGCGGAATCCGGCGGCGTTCGCCGAGTCCTGCCACCGGCTGGTCGAGGACCCGCGCTGGGCCGACGTGTTCGACGGCATCGACATCGGCTGGGAGTACCCCAACGCCCGTGGCCTGAGCTGCGACACCAGCGGGCCGGACGCGTTCAAGAACCTGGTCGCCGCGCTGCGCTCCCGGTTCGGCCCGAGCAGTCTCGTCACCGCCGCGATCACCGCGGACGCGTCAGCGGGCGGCAAGATCGACGCGGCCGACTACGCGGGCGCGGCCAGGCACCTCGACTGGATCATGCCGATGACCTACGACTTCTTCGGCGCCTGGGCATCCCAGGGCCCCACCGCCCCGCACTCGCCGCTGACCGCGTACCCGGGCCTGCCGCAGGCCGGGTTCACCACTGAGGCCGCGATCACCAAGCTCAAGGGCAAGGGCGTTCCGACGGCCAAACTCCTGCTGGGCATCGGTTTCTACGGGCGCGGCTGGAGCGGTGTCACCCAGTCCGCCCCCGGCGGCCGGGCGACCGGAGCCGCGCCGGGCACTTACGAGCAGGGCATCGAGGACTACAAAGTGCTCAAGAACCGGCGCCCGGCAACGGGAACCGTCGCGGGCACCGCCTACGCCCACTGCGGCTCGCAGTGGTGGAGCTACGACACGCCTGCCACCATCGCGGGCAAGCGCGACTGGGCCCGGTCGCAGGGCCTCGGCGGGTCGTTCTTCTGGGAACTCTCCGGTGACACCGCCACCGGTGAGCTGATCACCGCGCTGCGCGGCTGAGGCTCCGGCCGGGACGGGCCGGATGTGGGCGGCTGCCCGGGGTCACCGGGCAGCCGCTCACCCGCGTGGCGTGCTGTCCTTCGCAGACCGTGGCCTGCTCAGGCCAGCACGCCGAGAAGCTGCCCGATCACCCGGCCCGCGGTGGTCGGCATGGCACCGTACTCGGCGGCGGAGAGCACGGCGCGGCGGTGCTCGTCCAGGGACAGGTCGGCGATCGCGTCGGCGACGCAGAACACCTCGATGCCCGCGAGGTGCGTGCCCGCCGCGGCCATCAGGCACGCGGCGTGGGCCCGGATGCCGGTTACGATCAACTGGTCGCGGCCCGCTTCGTCGAGCAGGTCGCGCAGCCGCGCGTAGTGGTCGCCGGTCAGCGTCTTGTCCGGACCCAGCCCGGTGACCGTCGTGAACACCGACACGCCCTCCCGGACCGACTCCGCGACCGGCACTCGGAGGTCGCGGCAGGTGTCGCGGAGCTTGCCGACGTTGTGCGCCAACTCGACCATCGGCGAACTGCCCGCGTCGAACGCGCACACCTTGTCGTCGCCCATGTCGTGCACCAGCAGGACAGCCCGGCCCGCTGCGGCCACCCACTCCACGGCGGCGCGCGGGAGCCTGGCGGCGTCGGACATGTCGTACGGATCGACCACTGGACGCGACATGGCAGGAACCCCTTTCTGTCTACTTAGGTTAGCCTAACCTGAGAGAAAGGGTTGTCCACGTGTCCGTGCTCACCGCGGCGGCCGATCACGACATGGGTGGGGCCAAGCCCGGGGAGCCGAGGCACTTGGCCGCCTGGTCCGCCCCCGCGCGCAGGGCCTCGGCGATGCCTTCACCGCCGAGGTGGGCAAACAGGAAGCCGGAGAAGAACGCGTCCCCGGCCCCGTTGGTGTCCACTATGGTCTCTACCGGGGTCGCCGCCACCCGGTGCCACCCGTCGGCGGCGGAGAGCGCGACCGCGCCTTGAGCGCCGAGGGTCGCCACGACCAGGCGCGTGCCCGCTTCGACGCGGGAAACCATGAAACCGCGCAGCCGCAACGGGTCGGACATGCCGTCGTCGTTGAGGAAGAGGTATTCGGCGGCCTCGATGAACTGGCGGTGGTAGTCGGCGACGCCGTCGTAGTCGTGGATGTCGCACCACACGGGCACGCCGAAGCCGCGGGCCTCGGCCAGCAGCGGCCTGCTGTGCTCGGCCAGGTCGATGACGGCGGCGTCGGCCGAGCGCAGCGCCGTCGACACCTGTTCCCGGTGGGCGGCCTCGGCCAGTTCGGGCAGGTCGAGGTAGATCGAGACACGGCCGCCGTCGGCGTCCATGAGGTTGAGGTGGCGTTCGCTGCTGCCGGGCACGCGCTCGGCGATGACGGTCACCTTCGCCTCGGTCAAGGTGTCGAGAATCCGGTCCGCGGTCTCGTCGTCGCCGACGACGGTGCGCAGGGTGACGTCCGCGCCCAGTCCGGCCAGGTTGAGGGCCTTGCCCGCCGACGTTCCGCCGAGTGTGGTGCGGTGGCCGTGGGCGAACAGGGTCTCCGGCCGTCCCTCGGGCAGCCTCGGCACCGACACAAGCTGGTTCCAGGACGCGGGTCCCGCGACGAACACTGTGGCCACCGGCTCATCCTGCCGCACAGTGGCTCACATGGCGCGGAAAGTGGTCGGGACGCGGAGCAGCCCTCGTCCCGCCAGGATCGGAATCCTGGGGAACGAGGGCTGCTCGCAATGATTGTCCGGCGGCGTCCTACTCTCCCACACCCTCACGAGTGCAGTACCATCGGCGCTGGCAGGCTTAGCTTCCGGGTTCGGGATGGGACCGGGCGTTTCCCTACCGCTATGACCGCCGTAACACTATGAAACAAACACAACCCTCAACCCCGACCCAACCCGAAAAACAGGGATGGTGGGGATGGTTGGTGTCTCAGACACCACACAGTGGATGCGTAGCATTTTTGTAACAAGCCCTCGGCCTATTAGTACCAGTCAACTCCACCCGTTACCAGGCTTCCATCTCTGGCCTATCAACCCAGTCGTCTACTGGGGG
>NZ_FMZZ01000010.1 GCF_900101685.1 Actinokineospora iranica | reverse complement strand
GCGGCGCGGAAATGGCTCTGCACAAGGACATCACCGCGACAGGACTGCCGGTGTACTTCGCCCACCCGCACTCGCCGTGGGAGCGCGGCAGCAACGAGAACCTCAACCGCATCGTCCGCGAATACCTGCCCAAGGGCACCACCATCACCAGCGACCCGCACTACCTCGCCGCGATCGCCGCCGAGATCAACGACCGACCCCGTAAGATCCACGACTGGAAGAAACCCAGCGAGGTATTCACCGAACTCCTCGAATCAGATGCTTCCACCGCCTGAACTCGCCGCGTCCATCGGCCTGGAGATGGCCTCTGTCAGCAGTGGGGCCGCACTCGGTAACGAGTCAAGTCCTGGATGCGACGTGGCGGGCAAGGGAGGAACGGCGTGGGCTCGAACGGTCCGCTGGGGAACCACCCAAGGCATGAAAAACAAGATTACCGGATGGACTCCTGTCCGGTCGGCCGAGGTGGACAGGGCCAGGTCTTTCCTGCCGTGCACAAGGCGACCGGCATCAAGGTCAGGGCCCCGGCAAAGTCGATCACCCTGGATGTGGGGCGGGCACGGTTCTCGTTGATCATGTGAGTGTCTAAGTCGCATGATAACGCTGGCGATCCTCGTTCGGTGGCTGACCGACCCGGCATCGCGGGACTTCGACCTGCGGGACTTGGTCGTGGTCACGGGCATGACCGGACAGGAGTGGCCCGCCACCCGGCGCGGGGACCGGGATCGCGTGGGCCTTTCCCGGAGGACCGGTCGCCGATCCGCCGAGATGACGCGGCTCCGGACGCCTGATGGGCGGTGCGATCGCCGTCACCCGATCGGCGATGCTCGCCTTTACTTCTGCTTTACATGGATGCCGCTGGCGGTCATACTGCGGATGAGGGGAGTACTTCGCAAGGGTCTGCCCGGTCAGTACGGACATCCCGTTGGTTGTCCCCGGGAGGCCGCCCCAAGTGGGTGAAGGAGACCTCGAACTGAGATGTTCGAGGAGGTCCTGGTGCCCGGTTCAGCGGTCGTCCTGGCGAGCCCTGCCCAATCCACCGAGTCCGTGGGTTCGACGGGACTGTGGTTGCTCAGCATCGCGGTCCTGTTGGGGCTGCTTGTCGCCGATTTCATGGTCACCCGTCGCCCGCACGTGGTGTCGATGCGAGAGGCGGTCGGGTGGTCGGGGTTCTACCTCGCGCTGCCGATGGTGTTCGCGTTCTGGCTCTGGACCGAGTTCGGTGGCGAGCAAGCGATCGAGTTCATGACGGGATTCGTGGTGGAGAAGTCCCTGTCGGTGGACAATCTGTTCGTTTTCATGCTGCTGCTCGCCGCGTTCGCGGTACCCCCCGCCGTCCAGCAACGCGTGCTGCTGTTCGGCATCGTCGGCGCCCTGGTCCTTCGGGCAGTCTTCATCGCGGCAGGCGCCGCGCTGCTGGCGGCGGGCACCTGGGCGTTTCTCGTCTTCGGCGTGATCCTGTTCGGCTCAGCGGTGAAGATCCTGCGTGAAGCGCTGACCGGCGCCAGCGGCGCTGGGGATATCTCCCGAATGCGGTCGGTCCGCCTGGTGCGCCGGATGATGCCGGTCACCGACGACTACCGGGGCACCCGCCTGACCGTGCGCGACCACTCCCGACGCGCACTCACCCCATTGGCCGTCGTGGTGGTGGCGGTCTTCGCGACCGACGTGGTGTTCGCCGTGGACTCGGTGCCCGCGGTCTACGGCATCACCGACGACCCCTACCTCGTGTTCGCCACCAACGCCTTCGCCCTGCTCGGCCTACGCGCCCTCTACTTCGTGCTGCACTCCGCGCTGGCCAAGCTCATCCACCTCAACCACGGCCTCGCGATCATCCTCGCCTTCATCGGGCTGAAACTAGTCTTGCACTGGGCGCACGGCCTCTGGCCGGGCGTGCCGCAGATCCCCACCCCGATCTCCCTGGCCGTCATCATCGCCATCCTGGCCACCGTCACCGTGACCAGCCTGCGCGCTCGGCGGCGCGCCGCTGACCGCATCGGTCAACCCGCCCCGGAGGCCACCGCACGACAGGACTGAACCATGCTCACCGAACCTCTGGCCAACGCGCTGATCGACACCTCCCTCACCGTGCTCATCCTCGCCGCCCTGGTGATCACCTGCGCGGCGATGACTCCGCCCCGGCCGCCACGCGGACCACATCGCTGACACCACTCGCCG
Source organism: Actinokineospora iranica (assembly GCF_900101685.1). GTDB lineage: Bacteria > Actinomycetota > Actinomycetes > Mycobacteriales > Pseudonocardiaceae > Actinokineospora > Actinokineospora iranica. The sequence goes on along the minus strand of NZ_FMZZ01000010.1, from coordinate 288,938 downwards.
CGATGGTCGAGCCGCCTGGCGCCTGGGCGACCCGACCGGGTGACGTGGCCGGACCCCACACCGTACTGATAATGGTGATCACTATCATTAACGCATGACCATCACCGAGGACCGCCGGGCCGTGCCACCGGGGGTCGGGACGTCCACCAAGAATCCGGCCGCAGCCGAAGCGGTGTTTCATGAGGCCACTCTGCGCCTTCTGGCGCCGTTGCGGGCGATGGAGGGCGGCGTCGTCGCCGACGTGGGCCCCGGGGCGGGGTCGGCCACGGTGGCTCTGGCCCGCCTGGTCGGCGACCGCGGCCGGGTCTACGCGGTGGACCTCGACCCGGCGATGCTCGACGCCACCATGGCCGCGGCGCGGCGGGCGGGGGTCGCCGACCAGGTGCGCCCGATTCAGCACGATCTGGAGGACGGGCCACCGCCGCTGCCGGAACCGGTGGACGGGGTCTGGTCGTCGGCGTGTGTGCACCACACCCGGGACTGGGACGCCGCGGTGCGCGGCCTGGCGGGACTGCTGCGGCCGGGGGGCGTGCTCTGCCTGGCCGAGGGCGGGCTGCCGACGCGCTGCCTGCCGTGGGACGCCGGGGTGGGCAGGCCGGGTCTGGAGGTGCGGCTGGACGAGGCGCACAACCGCTGGTTCACCGAGTGGTTCGCCGCCCGGCCCGGCGCCCGGCGCACCCGGCACTGGGGCGAGATCATGGCCGACGCCGGTCTGGTGGATGTCACCAGCCACAACGCGCTGGTCGACGTGCCCGCACCGGTGCCAGACGACGTGCGCGCCGTGGTGCTGGACGAGTTGGCGGCGCGGGTGGGCAGGGCCACCGGTTTCCTCGACGCCGATGACGCCGCGGCCTGGGCGCGCCTGCTCGACCCGGCCGACCCGGCGTGGCTCGGCCGCCGGACCGACCTCGTCCTGCTCACCGCCCGCACCGCGCACTGGGGCCGGTCACCGGCGAGGATGACCCCGCAAGGATGACCGGGCAGACATGACCGACGGAGCGTGGTCCCGGTCGACGCACTCGGGACCACGCCCTCGTCGCTGGATCAGTCCGCCGGTCGCGCGGCGGGCTCCGGCGACGCCAGCGAGGGCATCTCACCCAGGCGCGGGATGCGGGACAACAGGATCGGCAGGGCGGCGACGAGGAAGCCGACCGCGGCCACCCACAGCCCCGCGCGCAGGCCGAGCCACCCGCCGACGACGCCGCCGACGATGGCGCCCGTCGTGCCGATCCCCCACATCAGCGTGCGCATCCCCGCGGTCATCCTGCCCAGCAGCTCGCGCGGGGTGACCGCTTGGCGCAGGCTCGTTCCCGCCACATTGGACACCGCGAGTCCGGCGCGCATGAAGAAGAACCCGGCTGTCACGACGATGACGGTCAGCCAGGGTGGTCCCGCGACGAGCGGGATCAGCAGCGGACCGCCGTAGCCGACCAGGACCGCCGCGGCGTAGACCCGGCCGAACCGGTACCGGCGGACCAGGCCCGCGGCCAGGGACGCGCCCAGCACGCCGCCGACCGCGCTGAGCGCCACGATGAGGCCGATCAGGCCGGGTCCGAAGCCCAGGTCACGCACCGCGTAGATGACGAACAGCGCCTCGACGAACATGTAGCAGAAGTTGAATGCCGCGCCCGCGACGGCGAGCACCCGCAGATACGGCTGACCGACGATGAAACCGATGCCCTCGGCGATCTCCTTGCCGATGTGCCGCTTGGCCGACGGGCGGACCTCCTCTGGCACCCGGATGGCCCACAGCGACAGGACCGACGCCAGATAGGAGCCCGCGTTGACGACCAGGGCGTAGGGCGCGGTGAGCACTTGGACCAGCAGCCCGCCGAGCCCGGGTCCGGCGAACTCGGCCGCGGACGAGCTCGCGCTCACCCGGCCGTTGGCCGCTACGAGGTGCTCCTGGTCGACGATGACCGGCACGTAGGACAGCCAGCAGACCTCGAACAGCACGGTGCACACGCCGATGGCGAGCACGATCGCAGCCAGCGCGGGCACGCTGAGCAGGCCCGCCGCCGCCATGATCGGCACCAGGGCGACCAGGCCCGCGCGCAGCAGGTTCGCCGTGATCATCAACGGCCGCTTGGGTTTGCGGTCGACCAGCACGCCGAACGGCAGTGCCAGGAACAGGAACGGCAGGAACGCGAACGAACGCAGCAGCCCAAGCTCTTCCGGTGACACCTGCAGGACGAGCACGGCGGTCAGCGGGAGGGCCAGGTTGGTGACCTGGACGCCGAACAGCGACACCGTCTCGCCGAACCAGAACCGACTGAAGTCCCTGTTGTGCCGTAACGACTTCTGGTCGGCAGCGCTCATCGTCCCCCCTCGGTCTCCGGGTTCGGGAGCCTAACACGGAAAATGACAATCGTTGCCAATTGTGACCGACACTCTTCACCCCGGAATCCTTATTGAACATGATTACGGTTTGCGTTAAGGTGCGCGGCATCCAATGAACACTGGGCCCCACAACGGGGCGGATCGAGGACGCACATGCCGTTACGGGGCAAGGCATCGACGCTGGGCGGGCTGTTGCTCGCCTTCGCCGTGGGCGCATCCGGTTGCGCGAACCAGGCGACGCCTGGACAAGCGCCTCCGGGAGCGAGCGCCACCCAGGGGCCCGACATCAACCGGCAGGACCGGGCCAACCTCCGCGAGGGCGGCGACCTGCGGGTGCCCATCGACTCCCTGCCGTCGAACTTCAACCCCAAGCAGGTCAACGGCGCGCGCGTGGTGACCTACCAGCTCGCCGACGCGATCCTGCCCAGCGCGTTCCTCGACACCGCCGACGGCGTGCCCGCCGTCAACAAGGACTTCTTCACCGCCATCGAGCTGGTGTCCACGCAGCCGCAGGTCGTGCGCTACACGATCGCGCCCAACGCCGTGTGGAGCAACGGAAGGCCGCTCACCTGGCAGGACCTGCGCGGGCACTGGGCGGCCCTCAACGGCACGGACACCCGGTACGAGGTCAACAACCACGTCGGCTACCAGGACGTGGCGAAGGTGGAGCGCGGCGCGTCGGACAAGGAGGCCGTGCTGACCTTCGCCAAGCCGTTCGCCGACTGGCCAGGCCTGTTCCGCCCGCTCGTCCCGGTCGAGGTGACCGAGACCCCGGAGGCGTTCAACAAGTCCTGGCTGAACGGCCCCACGGTGACCGCCGGGGCGTTCGAGGTCGCCGAGGTCGACACCACCGCCAAGGTCGTCACCCTGCGCCGCAGCGACAGGTGGTGGGGCGCCCGCCCGATGCTGGACCGCGTGATCTTCCGGGCGCTCGCCCCAGCCGCCCGGGCCGACGAGCTCGCCAACGGCGGCATCGACCTGTACCCGATCGGCGGCGACATCGACCTGCTCGCCCGGGCGAAGGCCGTCTCCGGGGTGGAGATCCGGCAGGCGACCGAGCGGCGCGCCGGGCAGCTCAGCTTCAACGGCGGCGACGGCGCGCCGCTGTCCGACGAGAAGCTGCGCGTCGCGATCGCGCAGGCGGTCGACCCGCAGGCGGTGACCGACGTCGTCGTGGGGCCGATCGCCCCCGGGAGCAAGGCGGTGGGCAACCACATCCTCCCGCCGGGCTACGCGGGCTACCGGGACAACTCCGGTGTCCTGCCGCACAACCCGGACGCGGCCCGCGCCGCGCTGGACGCCCAGGGCTGGGTCCTCGACGGCGCGGTCCGGGTGAAGAACGGGCAGCGGCTGAGCCTGCGGTTCGTCGTGCAGGCCACGCCCACCGGGCGGACCGTGGCGGGCGTGGTGGCCGAGCAGCTGGCCAAGGTCGGGGTGGAGGCCAAGGTCGAGGCGGTGCCGGTCGAGCGCTTCCAGGACACCTACCTGCAGCCGGGCAATTTCGACATCATCGCCTTCGAGTGGACCAAGTCGCCCTACCCGGTCTCCCATGACCGGCCGGTGTTCCAGGTTCCGGAGGGCGCCAAGGCTGGCAACAACTTCGGCCGCGTCGTGGTGCCCGGCATCCAGGAGCTCTACGACCGCGCCATCGCCGAGTTCGACCCGGCGAAGCGGGACGAGCTGGCCAACGAGATCGATGTGCTGGCCTGGCGGCACGCCCACCACCTGCCGCTCTACCCCGAGTCGGGGGCGTACGCGGTCCGTTCGAAACTGGCCAACTACGGCGCCCGGGGCTTGGGCGCCTATGGATTCGCCGCGGCCGGGTTCATGAAGTGAGGATGCTGGACGGGGAGCGCCACGTGGCGCTCTCCGCGCCTGCCGGGAGAGCCCGGCTCGCCGCCGGGCTGGCGGGGCGGGTGGCAGGGCGGGTGGCCCTGTGCCTGGCGGCCGTGCTGCTGACCTACACCCTGGCGGCGCTGAGCTTCGACCCCCTCGCCGAGCTGCGCTCCACCCAGCCGCCGACACCGCAGGCAGTGCTCGACGCGCGCGCCGCCGAACTGGGCCTGGACCTGCCGGTGCTGCCGCGGTTTCTGCGCTGGCTGTCCGGGGTCCCCGCGGGCGACTTCGGCGTGACCGTCGACGGGCACGCCGTCGCCGACGAGGTGTGGGAACGCGCGGGCACCAGCCTGCGGCTGTTCCTGCCCGGCAGCGTGCTGGCCGTGCTGCTGGGCGTCGCGGTCGGCATCTGGGGCGCGCTGCGCGCGGGCCGCTGGGCGGACAAGATCTCGATGGCCGCCGCTCTGGTCCTGCTGGCCGTCCCGGTGTTCGTGCTCGGCACCCTGCTGAAGATCCTCTGGCTGCCGGTGAACGAGGCCGCGGGCACGGACCTGCTGCCGTTCAGCGGGGAGAAGACGCCGGGCTCGGACCTGGCGGGCTGGGCCGCGGCGGGCGACCGGCTCCGGCACCTGGTCCTGCCAACGGTCGCCATCGCCCTGCCGCAGATCGCGTTCTACAGCCGGTACCAGCGGGCGGCGATGCTGGAGGTCCTGCACAGCGAGTTCCTGCGCGCGGCGCGGGCCCGCGGGCTGACCCGCGCCCGCGCGGTCCGCCGCCACGGCCTGCGGATGGCCCTGATCCCGATGACCGCGCTGGTGGCGTTCAGTTTCGGCCTGCACCTGGCGGGCGGGGTGTTCACCGAGCGGATCTTCGGCTGGCACGGGCTGGGCGACTGGATGATGTCGGCGATCGAGCACCAGGACGCCATGGTGGTGGCCACCTCGACGCTGCTCATGGCGGTCCTCGTGGTCGTGGTCGGCTGGCTGGCCGACCTGGCGCTGGTGCTGCTCGACCCGAGGACGCGGTCGTGACCGCCGCGGGGACGCCGCGGCGGCGGCCGGGCCGCCGCCCCGGTGTCGTGCTGGGCTCTTGCCTGCTGGTGGCGCTGGCCCTGGCCGCGTTCGCGGGCCCGCTGTTCCTGCCGTACACCCACACGCAGCAGGATCTCGCCACCGTGTTGTCCGCGCCGTCGCCCGCGCACCCGCTGGGCACCGCGCGGCTCGGGGAGGACGTCTTGGCCCTGTGCCTGCGCGGGCTGCAGAAGTCGCTGGTGATCGGTCTGCTGGCCGCGGTGCTCACCACCGTCGTCTCGGCCGTCGTCGGCACGGTCGCGGGCTACCTCGGCGGCATGGTCGACCGGGTGCTCATGGCGGTGGTCGACGTCCTGCTGGTGCTGCCGCCGATCCTGGTCGTGGCCGTGGTCTCGCCCGCGCTGCGCGACCAGTCGTGGCTGGTGCTGGTGCTGCTCATCGCCGGGTTCCAGTGGATGCTGACCGCGCGGGTCGTGCGGGCGCGGGCCAGGAGCCTGCGCTCGTCGGGATACGTCGTGGCCGCCGAGAACATGGGCGCGTCCAGCGCCCGCGTCGTGACCCGGCACCTGCTGCCGCAGATGGCGCCGCTCCTGGTCGTCGACTGCACGCTGAACGTGGCCTCGGCCGTGCTGGCCGAGGCCGGGCTGAGCTACTTCGGCTTCGGGGTGCAGGCGCCCGACGTCTCGCTCGGGACGCTGGTGTCCGCTGGCACCGGCTCGGCTCTGACCTTCCCGTGGGTCTTCCTGGCCCCGGTCGGCTTCCTCGCGGCGACCGTGCTCGCGGCGGCGGTGCTCGGCGAGGGGCTCCGCGACGACGAGGGGGCACGATGAGTCCAGTGCTGGAGATCCGCGACCTGACGGTCGCCTTCCGTGGCCGAAGCGGCCCGGTGACAGCGGTGGACGGGTTGTCGCTGACCGTCTCCCCAGGCGAGGCGCTGGCGCTGGTCGGCGAATCCGGCTCGGGCAAGTCCGCGACCGCGCTCGCGGTCATGGGACTGCTGCCGGAGACCGCCCGGGTGCGCGGCTCGGTGCTGCTGGCGGGCCGGGAGCTGCTCGGCCGGTCCGACCGGGAGCTGTCCCGCGTCCGCGGCCGCCAGGTGGCGATGGTCCACCAGGACCCGCTCGGCGCGCTCACCCCGGTGGTCCCGGTGGGCGCCCAGGTCGCCGAGGCGGTCTCGGCGCACCACCCCGGCATCGGCCGCCGGGCCGCGGCCGAGCGCGCCGTCGCGCTGCTCGACGCCGTCGGCATCGCGTCCGCGCGCACCCGGGCGGCGGCGCTGCCGCACGAGTTCTCCGGTGGGATGCGCCAGCGGGTCGCCATCGCCATGGCGATGGCCAACGACCCCGACCTGATCATCGCCGACGAGCCGACCAGCGCGCTGGACGTCACCATCCAGGCGCAGATCCTCGACCTGCTCGACGACGTGCGCGCCCGCACCGGAGCCGCGCTGCTGCTGATCACCCACGACCTCGGCGTGGTGGCCCGCTCGTGCGACCGGGTCGCGGTCCTGCGGAAGGGAAGCCTGGTCGAAGAGGGCGGCGTGGCGCCGCTTTTCCAGCGCCCCGGCAGCGACGACCTGCGCGGCCTGCTCTCCGCGCGGACCACGGCGGCCGGGCCCGAGCGGCCCGCGGGCGAGCCCGTCCTGCGGATCACCGGTCTGCGCAGGCAGTTCAGCCCGCGGCGCGGCGCCGTCGTCCGCGCGGTCGACGGGGTCGACCTCGACGTGCGCGCGGGACAGGCGCTGGCGCTGATCGGCGAGTCCGGCTGCGGCAAGACGACCGTGCTCCGGGAGATCGTCGGTCTCCGCGCGCCGCAGACGGGCACGGTCGAGCTGTTCGACCGCGACGTGTCCGGCCTGCGCCGCCGGGAGCGGACCGCCCTGCGCGAGCGGGTGCAGATGGTGATGCAGGACCCGACGTCGTCGTTGAACCCGACCATGGCGGTCGCCGACATCATCGCCGAACCGTTGCGCGTGCACGGCTGGCCGCGCCCGGAGATCCGGGCGCGCACACGGGAACTGCTCGAACTCGTCGGCCTCTCCCCCGAGCACGCCGAGCGCCGACCCGGACAGCTGTCCGGGGGCCAGCGCCAGCGGGTGGCCATCGCCAGGGCGCTGGCGCCCCGGCCGCGGCTGGTGCTGCTGGACGAGCCGGTGTCCGCGCTGGACACGTCGCTGCGGGCGGAGATCATGGACCTGCTCACCGGCCTGCGCGCGCGGTTCGACCTCGCGTTCCTCATGGTGTCGCACGACATCCCCCTCACCCGGCGCGCCGTGGAGCGGGTGGCGGTGATGTACCTGGGGACGATCGTCGAAGCCGGGACCGCGGCCGACGTCCTCGACCACCCGGCCCACCCGTACACCCGGGCCCTGGTCGCCGCGACGCCGGTGCTCGACGTCCAGGCCGCACGTGCCCGGCGCGCGGCCGTGCTCAGCGGCGAACTGCCCGATCCGACCGGATTTCCGAGTGGTTGCGCGTTCCGGCCCCGGTGTCCGCTCTACGCCGAGCTGTCCGGGGTCGACCGCGCGGTCTGCGCCGAGGAGCCGCCGAAGCCGAGGCAAGTCGGGGCACGACAGGTCGCGTGCCACCACGTGGACCCGCCGTGACCGCGGCGGCGCCCGGTTCGGCACGGGGTGTGCCGGACCGGGCGCCGCCGAGTCAGTCCAGTCGATCCAGTCACTCAAGTCGAACCAGTCGATCCGTCCGAACCGGTCAGTCCAGGGCCACGCCGGTGATCCGGTACTCGGCCGCGATCTTGGACACCGCCGCCGCGACAGCGGCCGTGCTCGCGCCGCGGAAGCGGAAGCGCCCGCCGACGTGCTCGTAGTAGGCGTCGGCCGCGGGCAGGACCTGGCCCGGAGCCAACACCGCCTCCGCGTACAGCTCCGGCACCGTGCCCAGCATCGGGGTGGACCGCTCGACGCGGCAGGGCCGCCGCGCGGGGGCGGGCACGATCAGCCACCCGCCGATCGGCGCGCCCGGCCCCTCGGTCGCGCCCGGCGGGGGCGGCTCCCCCATGGCGACGCGGAACGCGGCCTCGTTCAGGTCGTACCCGTGCACCTCGCGCCACAGGAACGGGACCTCCGCCCCGCCCGCGCGCGCCCCGACCTCCAGGAACCGGAACCGCCCGCCGTCGGCGAACATCTCCAGGTGGAACACCGTCGGCCCGGTGGTGAGAGCGCCCAGCACCCGCCGGGCGAACTCCCCTGCCCGCGCGTGGAAGTCGGGGTCGTCGACCTCGACCGAGCCCAGCGGGACGCCGGAGCGGAACTCCAGGCAGGTACGCAGATAGCGCGACACCTTCCAGCACGCGACGTCCGAGCCGTCGAAGACCCCGTCGACGTGGTGGACGGCGCCCTGGCTGAAGACCTGCGCCAGCGCCTCGGACACCGCCGTGGGGATGTCCTCCCGTCCACGCAGCACGGCCACGCCCGCGCTGGAACTGCCCTCGCGGGGTTTGAGCACGACCGGCCACCCGTGCGCATCGGCGAAGGCCACGACGTCGTCCGGGCTGTCAGCCGGGGCGAACGCGGGGACGTCGACCCCGCCGCCCGCCACGGCCCGGCACATGGCGAGCTTGTCCCGGAACGGGGTCGTCTCGGCGACGGTCGGGCCGGGGCATCCCCACCGCCGCCGCAGCCGGGCCGCGACGCCCAGATCGTCCTCCTTGAGCGCGACGATCCACTGTGGACGACCGTGCCGCGCGGCCAGGCCGCGCACCGCGTGGTCCACCGCGGCGAAGTCGTCGGTGGCGGGCACCACGACGACTTCGCGCGCGGCGGACGGCACGGACTCGGCCCCGACGTCGGTGCTGACATAGGTCACCGCGTGCGCCGCGTGGTCGAGGTAGCGGGCGTAGTCGGCGTACCGGGCCCGCCAGCGGTGCAGCACGACGACGTGCGGGGCCGCGGTCATGCGCGGATCTTGTAGAAGCCCGCGCCGTCGAGGTAGTTGACCGCGCGGAAGTCGTCGGCCACCACCTGGGCCACAGGGTGCGCGAGCCCGATCATCAGCGGCTCGGTCGAGTCGTCCACCGTGCGCGGCAGGCGCTCGCCCGGCCGCACCCCGATGTGCTCCTTGTGGAAGCTGGGCAGCGCCCGCACCTGGTCGAGCAGCGGGTACTCCTCCAGCACCCCTGCCACCGGGGACGTCAGGTACGCGGTGACGACGTGCTGCCTGACCTGGTGCGGCCGCCGGTGCCGCTCGGCGAAGCGCTCGGGCCGCAGATAAGCGTCGACCGTCCACTCCAACTGCGACTCACCGCCCGCCAGTGCGGCGTAGTAGGCCGCGCCGCCGCCGCAGAGCCGCACGCCCGCCTCCACCAGGCAGGGACCGTCCGGAGTGGACATGATCTCCAGGTGCGCCGGGCCGTGCCGCACGCCGAGGGCGTCGAGCACCGCGAATCCGTACTCCACCACGTCGGGGACGTCGTCGACCGGGGTGGAGAACACGCCCGCGTGCCGGTCCACGACCCCGTTGACGGTCATCTTGGCGTACCGCCAGATGTCGGTGGCCCGGTGACGGCCGTGCGAGCTGACCGTGTTGACCGCGTACTCGGTGCCCACCAGGTACTCCTGCGCGACGACGGCCTCGTTGCGCTGGGCGAAGATGTTGGTGCTGCCCAGGATCGACCGGTAGGCGGCGACGGACTCGTCCGGGGTCGCGCAGAACGTCACCCCGTCGTTGCCCGCGCTGCGCACCGGCTTGACCACCACCCGGCCGCCGATCTCGGCGTGCCAGGCCCGCAGCTTCTCCTCGTCGGTCACCATCAGCTGCCGGGTGGCCCGCAGTCCCGCCGCGCGCACGGTCTCGTTCTGCAGGAACTTGTCCCGCCGGGCCGGGCTGAGCGCGGTGCCGTTGGAGGGCAGCCCGAGCGCCTCACTGAGCTGGTCGGCCAGTTCGACGCCGGTCTCGCCGCCGGTGATGACGAGGTCGGGGCCGTAGGCGGCCACCGCGGCGCGGGTGGCGGCGAAGTCTCCGGTGTGCACGACGTTGCCCGCGAACATCCCCAGGTCCGGATGCGCGCGGTACACCGGGGGCGCGGCCACCGTGCTCTGCACCCGGACGACGGTGGCGCCCGCGTCGAGGAACGCCTGTGCCAGCGGCACGGTGGGCGCGTAGACGTCCACCATCACAACCGTCTCGCTCAACTTCCCATCCCTTCGCAACGGCTCACCACGGCGAGCACCCGGTCGATCTCCTCAGGCGTGTTGTAGACATGGACGCTCACCCGGACCGCGCGGTCCCGCGCGTCGCGGCCCGCCTGGCAGTGGCTGTCGGCGCGGACCATGATCCCCTCGTCGGCGAGGACGAACCCCAGGTCGTCGGACCGGACCCGGGTGTGCCGGAAGGTCACGATTCCCTCCCGGCGCTGCACGGGAGAGTCCGCGGCGAGGCTGTCCTGGCAGCCCAGGACCCGCACCCCGGGCATCCGGCTGAGCCCGTCGGTCAGCCGGACGCACAACGCGGTCGTCCACGCCTGGATGTCGGCCAGGCCCGCGCGGTCGAGCCAGTCGAACGCGGCGGCCATGCTGACGACGCCCGCGGTGTTCGGCGTGCCCGCCCAGCCGCCCAGGGTGAACCGGGGGCCGCGGCTGTTGCGCGCCCACACCGCGCCAACGCCGGGCAGGGCCAGCATCTTGTGCCCGGAGAAGACCACGAAGTCGACGTCCAGGTCGGCCACCGACACCGGCCGGTGCCCGACGCTCTGCGCGGCGTCCAGGCAGATCGGCACGTCCGGGCCGACGACCTCGCGCACCCGGTGCACGTTCATGTCCGCGCCGAACACATGGTGCACGTGGGTGACGGCGACGAACCGGGTGCGGCTGGTCACCACGGACGGCAGGGCGCGGTGGTCGTAGTCGCCGGAGGCCGGGTCCACCGGCATCGGCACGACGGCGATCCGCACCCCGCGCGCGGCCAAGCGGTCCCGCAGGTCGAGCCACGGCCGCAGGTTCGCCTGGTGGTCGCCGAACGGCGCGATGATCTCGTCGCCGTCGGCGAGCCGGTCCGCCAGCCACTCCTCGGCGACCGCGCGCAGCCCCTGGCTGGCGCCGCTGACGAACTCCACCGACGAGTCGGTCCCGTCGTCGCCCATGGCGCAGCGCACCCGGTCGCGGGCGGCATCGATCCGCGCGGTGGTGCTCGTCGCCCACGGGTAGGAACCCCGGCCGACGTTGGCGTTGTCGGTGGTGAGGAAGCCGGTCACGGCGTCGAGCACCGCGGCGGGCTTCTGCGTGGTCGCCGCGCTGTCCAGATACGCCAGGCCCGGGTTCTTCGCGATGATGGGGAACTCCGCGCGCAGTCCCCGCTGCCAGTCCGCGAGGCGGTCCAGCACGCTGATGTCGGTCATCGTCGGCACCGCGGTCAGTCCCGGACCAGCGGGGCGCCCGCGTCCCGCCAGGCGACGACGCCGCCGCGCAGGCTGCGCGCGTCCCGGTGCCCCAGCTTGGCCAGCAGCGCCGCGTACCGGGCGGACTTCTCCCCCACCGGGCACACCAGCAGGACCGGTCTGCTCGAACCGAAGGGCAGCCCGCCGCGCACCAGCTCGTCGAAGATCTCGTCCACGATGTTGACCGAGTCGGCGATGTGCAGCGCGGAGTAGGCGAAGGAGCCGCGCAGGTCGACCACCAGCGGCCGGTCCCGCTCGATCCACTCGCGCGCCGCGGCGACGTCGACCGACACGGCGGCGGCGGCCTCGGCGTCGGTCAGCGTGTCCACCGAGTCGGCCCGCGGCGGCTGGCGCAGCAGCTCCGGCCTGCGCTGGCGGACGTAGCTCATGTAGCTCTCCACCCGGTCGCACACGATGAAGACCGCCGTGCGGCGCTCGGTGAGCGTCTCGTCGATCTCCTTGAGGTGGCGCACCGCGCCGAAGTACGCCGCTCCCCCGGTGGGACCGCCGAGCATCCCGCAGCGGCGGTTGAGGGTGAGCATCCCGTCGATGGCCTCCTGCGCGGTGACCGACTCGATGGTGTCGTAGTTGGCCGGGTCGAACAGGCCGACCTCGTTGACCTCATCGATGTTGCGGATACCCGGGATGAAGTCGGACTTGTGCGCCACCAGGCCGACGACCGAGACGGCGGGGTTGTGCTCGCGCAGCACGCCTGCCACCCCGGTGGACGAGCCAGCGGTGCCGACGCAGGCGATGAAGATGTCCGGGCCGCGGCCGCCGAGGTCCTTGACGATCTCCGGGGCCGTGCCGCCGCGGTGGGCGTCGAGGTTGCGCGGGTTGAAGTACTGGTCGGTGTGCAGGTACCCGCTGCCCTCCTCGGTCAGCATCCGGTACATGCGGGTCAGCGGGTCCTCGGTGTCGGTCGGGTCGAGGCACTCGGTCTGGCCGGGCAGTTCCTCGATCTCCGCGCCGAGCAGCAGGAGCAGGTCCTTGATCTCGGGGACCTTCATGCGGTTGGTCACGCTCTTGAACGGGAGCCCGTGCATCGCGGCGATGACGGCCAGCGCCTTGGCGGTGTTCCCGCTGGAAAGCTCCACAATGGAGTCACCGCGCTCGACGGCCTGGGATAAGCCTTCCCTGGCCATGTTCCAGGCCGGGCGGTCCTTGACCGAGCCGAACGGGTTGAGCATCTCCAGCTTGGCGTAGAGGTCGATGTTGCGCAGCCCGTGGACATCCGGGGCCACGCGGACCAGCGGCGTCTCCCCGATGACGTCGAGAATGCTGTCGTACTTCACTAGCGGTCACCTTTCACAGGCCAGTACTGATCGTCGAGACACCACTTCCACGCGCCCCCGGCGCGGAACACGGCGACTTTGCGGGCGATGGGCTGCATCAGGGCGTGGTCGGCCGCGAAGTCCATGAAGTACCCGGCGGTGTTGGCGAACGCCAGCAGGTCGCCGGGAACGGGCACGCGCGGCAGGGCCACCTTCCGGCGGGTGATCAAGTCGTCTTCGAGGCAGAGGTTTCCCGACAGGTACACCCCGACCGGCCCGACCGGCCCGACCGGCGCGGGCCGCGCCGGGAGCAACACCGGGTCGGCCAGCACCGCGTGGTCCTCCATGCTGATGTCGCGCGAGTTCGCCGCCAGCCGGACCAGGGTGTCGCCCGCGTGGGTCGCGCGGACCTCCGCGACCCGCGCCAGGGTCAGGCCGCACTGGTCGACCAGCGCCCGCCCGGGCTCGACATGCAGGTCGTAGAGGCTCTCCAGCAGCAGCGTCGCGAGCGGCCTGCCCAGCGACGGGGCTTCGCGGTCGAGCAGCGCGTCGAGGTAGTCCGCGCCAGCCACCGGCCGGTGGCTGGGGTAGACGCCCAGCGCGCCGCGCAGCGTGCCCGCCTCGGCACGGAGGCCGTAGCCGTGGTTCTGCCAGGTCATCGGCGACCGGGCGCCGAGCACGGCGTTGCTCAACTCGGTGGTGTACCGCTCCCACTCGCCTTGGTCAACCAGGTAGTTCACGCCGAACCCGCCGCCGATGTCGACGGCCGTGGGCGCGAACCCGCGCGCGGCGGCCTCGCGCATGGCGAGAAGACAGCCCTCCAGCGCCGCGGCCTTTTCCGGCAGGCCATTGGTGTCCAGGTGGTACGCCATCCCGTGCAGGTCGAGTTCGTCGCGGTGCGCGTCGAGCAGGTCGAGCACCGCGCCCAGTTCCCGCGCGTGCACCCCGAACCGGCTCAACCTGCTCAGCACCCGCACACCGGGCGAGTCGAACGCGGAGAGCCGCACCATGACCCGCACGGCGGGCAGCCGGTGCCGCGCCACGATCGAGGCCAACTCTGCCAACTCCTCCCGGGAGTCGGCGTTCACCACGGCGCCGACCCGAGCGGCCAACCACAGGAAGTCGGCGTCCTTCGGCCCGGTCGCCATGATCCGGTCACCGGAGAACCCGGCCGCCAGCACATGCCGCAACTCGCCGAGCGAGGCGACGTCGACGCCCGCGTCGCCCGCGGCCAACTCCCGGACCAGCGCACTGGACCGATTGGCCTTGTGCGCGAAGAAAACGCCTCCGCCGAGGTGGTGTTTGCCGAGAACAGCCCGGTATCGCGCCACGTTCTCGGCGATCTGCCGCGGCGCCACCAGGTTCAACGGCGACCCCAGCGCCTCGACCATGCCGAACAGGGTGTCCGGCGCGTCGAGAACCTCCCGCAACAACCCGTCCACCAGCGGTGTCAGGAATAAGTCCGTTTCCACTCAATCCCCATCCAGATCTCGTTCACGCGCGCCCCCAGCGCGCTCCTGCCTCCCGCGGCACGCGCGGACGACCGGCAGCCAAACGGACTAATGAAAATGATTACCATTACGGACATCATGACCGGTCCGCCCGCCAACCGCAAGGCTTGCGGGCAAACGGCCCCACATTGCCGCCACGGCATGGAATACGGACGGACGACAGGTCCTCTGCGCCACACATGCGGACAACGCGATCAATGGAATCGCCGGACAAACCGGCCCGCCTGCCCGAGGCCGCGGACAGGCGATGGGCAATCCATGGTGCGACCGGACGAGTCGACCACCTGGCCGTCGACACCAGTGGCGTCAACACCCTTGCGCGCAGGCCGCCCTCCGCGAAGCGAGCGAAGGCTACCGCGGGCGGGATCCGGTCCAGCAAGATGAGAACATGACAATCGTTCCCAATTTATCCCGTTGATCGCACGTGTATGCCTACCGACCCGCCACCACTGACCGACCACGACACCCACGTCCTGCGCGCCCTGACAGCGACGACCCGTTTCCTGACAGTCGTCCGACTGCACGAGATCCTGCTCACCCAGGGCCACCACATGCCGCTTCGCTCGGTCTACCGGTGCCTCAACCGTCTCATCCGCGCCGACCTGGTCGACCGGATGCCCACCCGAGCCGGGACCGCCGTCTACCGTCGCCGCGCGGACCGTCGCGACCGCCACCACCTGGTGTGCGCGAATTGCGGCCATACCGCCGAGATCGCCGATGACGACATCGCCGCGTGGGTCAGCGACGCCGCGCGGGCGCACGGCTTCACCGACGCCACCACCGGTGTCACCCTCTCGGGCACGTGCGCCTCGTGTGCGGCCACATACCGCGACGACGAGGCGTGAACACGATGACGGCGGCCCCGCGGGACCGCCGTCATCGTCACGAACGGACCCTTCCGCTCAGTGCTCGTCGTAGTGGTCGCCGTGGACGGCGTGGCGGTGGCCGTCGTGGACATAGTCCACATGGTCGCCATGCGGCACGCCGACGTGCCCGCAGTCCGCGCCGTGCCGGTGGTCGTGCCGCTCGTGCGCGGCGTGCTCGGCGGGCTCGCACTCGTCGAAGTGGCCGTCGTGAGCGCGGTGCAGGTGGCCGTCGTGGACGTAGTCCACATGGTCCCCATGCGGCACCGCGACGTGCCCGCACCCTTCTCCGTGCGCGTGGTCATGGCCGGTGTGCTCGGCGTGCGCCAGGGTCATACCCATCTCCTGCGATCGTGTCGAACTGGTCGGAACCCAATATATTAGATTATAGGCATTGGTGCATATCAGCTGTTCAGTGCTGCGCTGACAACTCCGTCAGGCGCGGGTTCCCTAACATCCCCACGAAGACCGCCAAGCGGGCGGCGGCCGCCGACCGCCGTGAACCACCGACCAAGGACTCGTGATCCATGGAAACCGACATCTCCGGCGCGACCGGCTACACCGTCAACGCCCAGTACTACGACCTGATCTTCCCCGCCGAGCACCGGGACGCGCTGCGCGCGGGACTCGGCGTGGTGCTGGCAGGCGCCGCGCGGGTGGTGGAGATCGGCTCCGGAACCGGCTTGTTCACCGAAACCCTGCTCGCGAACCTGCCCGCGGGCGGGGAAGTGTTCGCCGTCGAACCGGCTCCGGTCATGCGCGCCGCGCTCACCACCCGGTTGGCCGCGCTGGGCGACCCGCCGGTGACGGTGCTCCCGGACAGCGGCCTCACCGCCGATGTCGACGGGCCGCTGGACGCGGTGGTCCTGCTGCACGTGCTCACCCACTTCTCTCCCGCCGACCGGCAGACCCTGTGGCGGCACTGGGTTCCCCGACTGCGGCACGGCGGGCTCGTCGTCGTCGACGTCCAGGCTCCGCAGGAACCGGTCGCGGTGCCCGCGACCGTGATTCCCGGTCGCGCGCTGGGCCGCCGCCGCTACGACACGGTCGCCGAGGCGGTGGTCGACGGCGACCGCCTGGTGTGGACGATGACCTACCGGGTGCACGAGGGCGACCGACTGGTCTCCGCGGAGTCGGTGTCCTTTCCCTCGTTCGTCGCCTCGGACGAGCAGTTGCGCGCCGAACTGCGCGAGGCGGGCTGCGAACCGGTGGCGGACGTGCCCGCGGGCATGTCGGCCTGGCGTCGGCGCTAGAGACACCGGCGAAGCCGGGCGGCGAGACGGAAGCGGCCCGCGGACAGGAGTGAGAACATCACGAACCCTACCTTGGCGTCCTCGGAAATTTTCCCCCGTGCGACTGCCCCGAAAACGGCGAATGGAACACGGCCGAATGGTGGTACCCGCACCCGGCGATCCATGCGCTTCGACGCGAAAGTGCGCGAGGATTCATTTCCCGTACACCTCGATCGTCGCGCTACCGAAGCACGACCGCCAAGTAAAACGAATTCATATTCTCCCGCTCACGCGCCGGTAACGAACGATTCATTTTATACCGTGTTTGTCGGCAAGTTCTCACCTCTACAGTTCCCGCCTGCTGCCCCCTGTAGCCGAAGGGACAATCCATGGAACGTCGTAGTTTTCTTCGAGCGGCCGTCGTCAGCGCCGGTTCGGTCGCCCTCGGGTTCAGTGTCACCCGGCAGGCGCTGGCCTATCCCGCCCAGACCGGCACCAGCCCCTACGGAGCCCTGCAGGCCGCCGACGCCAACGGGATCATGTTGCCGCAGGGCTTCACCAGTCGGGTGATCGCCCGGTCCACCCAGGCGGTGGCGAACACCGGCTACACCTGGCACAGCGCCCCGGACGGCGGCGTGTGCTTCGCCGACGGCACCGGCTGGATCTACGTCTCCAACGCCGAGATGGGCTCGGGCGGCGGCGGGGTCAGCGCGATCAAGTTCGACAGCAACTCCAACATCACCTCCGCTTACCGGATTCTGTCCGGCACCAACCGCAATTGCGCGGGCGGGCCGACCCCGTGGAACACCTGGATCTCCTGCGAGGAAGTCGACACCGGCTACTGCTGGGAGACCGACCCGTACGGGGTCAACGCCGCCATGCGTCGGGCCGCGATGGGCCGGTTCAACCACGAGGCCGCCGCGTGCGACCCCGTCCGCAAGGTCGTCTACCTGACCGAGGACAAGTCCGACGGCGGTTTCTACCGGTTCGTCCCCACCACCTGGGGCGACCTGTCCTCGGGCACTCTGCAGGTGCTCAAGACCGACCTGACCTGGGCCACCGTCCCCGACCCGGACGGCTCCCCCACCACCACCCGCAAGCAGGTCTCCGGCATGAAGGTGTTCAACGGCGGCGAAGGCGCCTTCTACCGCAACGACATCTGCTACTTCACCACCAAGGGCGACAACAAGGTGTGGGCCTACAACGCCGCGGCCAACACCCTCGACGTCGTCTACGACGACAACCTCACCAGCAACCCGCCGCTGACCGGGGTCGACAACATCACCGGCGCCTCGGTGGGCGACCTCTACGTCGCCGAGGACGGCGGCAACATGGAGATCTGCGTCATCACCCCAGACGACATCATCGCCCCGTTCCTGCGGGTCACCAACCAGTCGTCCTCGGAACTCTGCGGCGTCGCATTCAACCCCGCCGGGAACCGGATGTACTTCTCATCCCAGCGCGGCACCTCCGGCAGCAGCAGCGGCGGCATCACCTACGAGGTCACCGGCCCGTTCCGCACCAGCCTGTAATCGCCTTTCTCCGGCGGGGAGGCGGGCGCCCGCCTCCCCGCCCTGCCCGCTGGTCGACACCCGCCACAATTCCATCGGTTGGCGTACCTTGACAAATCCTGCCCGCATTTCCCGAAAGCAATTCGCCGCCGTGGGCGTTGTGCTGTCGACCGCCACGATGACGCTGGTCGCGCTCGCGCCCGCCGATGCGGCGGCCGACACCTGCGGCTACACCGGAACCCGGGTCCGCCAGATCCAGGGGGCCGCGCACCGCCAAGGGCGGCGACGACCCGCTGTTCGGCCGCTACCAGCCGCCGGACTCACCGACCACGACCCCCAAGTCGCCCGGCTGAACATCCCGTAGCCCGGGCCGAAAGCGCCGAGCCCGCCGACGGGCTCGGCGCGGCAGGCAGGCCTGGCAGTGGCCTGCCTGCCGCATCGGGTCGTGAGGTGTCAGCGGATTCGTTTGCGGCCGTTGTAGATGCCGGTGGCCAGGCTGACGCCGCCCGCGGCGAGAGCGATCTGGATGACGACCTCGATCCAGTCGATGCCGCGGGTGTCGCCGACGCCCAGGGCGTTGGCGAGGAACGTGCCGAGAACGGCGGCGACCACGCCGATGACGATGGTCAGCCAGATCGGGATGTTCTGCTTGCCGGGCAGCACAAGTCGGCCCAGCGCGCCGATGATCAAACCGACGATCAGGGCGCTGATGATTCCGGAGACGGTCACGGTCACTCCTTGGGTCAGATGAGCCGCAGGCAGCCGGTCGACGCCGGGATCATTCCTCGAAGGCCATGTCCTCGCCGCCGCCGTCGTCCTCGAAGACCTCTCCCATGACCTCGCCGAGGATCATGCCGCCGACCACGCCCGCAGCGGCGCCCGCGACGACCCCGCCCATGCCGGGACCGCGGCGCCCGTGGTGGTGCTGGTCGTATCCCTGGTGGCCGTACCCGGGCTGGCCGTAACCGGGCTGGCCGTAACCAGGCTGGCCATATCCCGGCTGGCCGTACCCGGCCCCGCCGCCGAACGCGGGGTTGGCCTGGCCGCGCTCGGCGACCTGGGTCAGCCACTGGCCGATCAGCCCGGCCCAGTCGGCCTGCTCGGCGTCGACGTGGGACAGGTGGAAGTGCCCGAACGAGTCACCGCCCGCGCGGAACATGCCGCCGCGCTTGTCGGCCTCCAGCACCACGTACAGCTCGTGCGGATTGGCGACGAAGGTCAGCTCGACCTGGTTGATCCGGCCCGCGAACTGGCCGGGCGGGAAGAACTCGATCTCCTGGTAGAAGCCGAGTTCCTGGCGCACGCCTGCCAGGCGGCCGACCTCGACGTCGGCCGCGCGGAACTGGAAGCCGAGCTGCCCGAACGCGTCGAGCACCTTGTCCTGCGAGGGCAGCGGGTGCACCAGGACCGGGTCGAGGTCGCCCTTGTCCGGGGCGCCCGCGATGACCAACTCGGTGCGCACGCCCACGGTCATGCCGGGCAGCGCGGTGTTTCCGACCGCGGTGATCGGGGTCTCCCACGGGATCGGCAGCTGGAACGGCACGGCCACCAGTTGGCCCGCCGGGACGCGCAAGCCCTGCTGAACCACCATGCGGTGGAACTCGCCGACTCCCGCGCTCTCGTGGCCGCCGTGCTCGACCTCGACGCGGGTCACCAGCGACAGCACGACCTGGCCGATCTCGGCGTCCGCGCTGCCGCCTTGGACGCGCACCTGACCGGTGATCACCTGGCCGGGCGTGGCGTGCGGCGAGTCCAGCACGGTGTCGACGGACGGGCCGCCGACGCCGAAGGCGCTGAGCATCCGTTTGAACATGGACCGTGTCCTCCTGTGGTGGGTGGTGTGCTTCGAGGTCAGCTCGCGCCGACCGGGTGGCGTGGGGTGGTGTCGGTCTCGTCCTCGAACTCGCCGATCAGCTCTTCGAGCAGGTCTTCCAGCGCGGCGATGCCGACCACGCGCGCCCCGCCGTCGGTGTCGGGACCGGCGACGAGGGCGAGTTGCGCGCGATCGGCGCGCATCGCGGTGACCGCCGCGGCCACCGGCATGGTGGCGGGCAAGGTCAGCGGGGTGCTCATCAGCTCCCGCGCGGCCGGGTCGGCTCCGGTGGCGGTGGCGCGCATGGCGTCGCGGATGTGCACCAGGCCCACGAACCCGCCCCGCCGGTCGGTGACCGGGAACCTGGACCGTCCACTGTGGAGGCTGTGGCGCTCGATGGCGCGGGCGGTCGTGCGCTCGGTGACGGTGTCGGTGGTGTCGATGGGCACCATCACCTGGGCGACGGTGGTGTTCTGCAGTTGCAGCATCCGGGTCAGCAGCCGCTGCTGGCCTTCGCCGATCAGGCCGTGCTCGCCGGACTGGCGGACCAGCATCCGCAGGTCGTCGGGCCGGTGCGCCTGGGCGAGCTCGTCCTGCGGCCGCACCTTGAACAGGCGCAGAATCCCGTTCGTGACGCCGTTGAGTCCACTGAGGACCCAGCGGACCGCGTGCGCGAACGCGCGGAACGGCAGCGCCAGCAGCAGCGCGGAACGCTCGGGATGGGTGATCGCCCAGGACTTCGGCGCCATCTCGCCGACCACCATGTGCAGGAACACCACCAGCACGAGACTGACCGCGAACGCGAACGCGTACGACACCCCCGAGGGCAGACCGGTCGCGCGCAGCAGCGGATCGATCAGATCGGCCACCGCGGGCTTGGCCAGCGCGCCCAATCCGAGCGTGCACAGCGTGATCCCGAGCTGGGCGCCCGCGAGCATCAGCGACAGCTCGCGGACCCCGGCCACCGCGGCGCGGGCGGCGCGGCTGGTCTCGGCGGCCTGTTCCAGCCGGTGGCGCTTCGCGGCGATCAGCGCGAACTCGGCGGCGACGAAGAACGCGTTGGCAGCCAACAACACCAGGGAGACGAGCAAGGACCAGGTGGTGCTCATCGGGCCGCCTCCCGGTCCGCGGTGCGGGAACTGAGCACGACGCTGCCGGGCACGTTGCGCGCGACCGCGACGACACGGACCGAGACGCCGTCGAGGAAGACCTCGTCGCCCACCCGGGCGATGCGGCCGAGCCTGTGCAGCACCAGACCGGACACGGTGTCGTAGCTGTCGTCCGCGGGCAGCGCCACCCCGGTGGCGGCATCGATCTCGTCCACGCGCATCCGGCCGGGCACCCGCCAGACGCCGTCGACGATCGGTTCGATGGTGTCCTCGACCAGGTCGTCCTCGTCGTGGATCTCCCCGACCAGCTCCTCTGCCAGGTCCTCCAGCGACACCACCCCGGCGAAGCCGCCGAACTCGTCCACCACGCAGGCCAGCTGTCTGCGCTCGGCGCGCAGGCGTTCCAGCACCGCGGGCAGCGGCAGTGTCGCGGGCACCACCAGCGCGGGCGAGGCGATCCGCCCGATCGGCGTGCTCGCGCGCTGCTCGGGCGCCACGGTCAGCACCTCGGCCAACCCGACCACGCCGCGCAGGTCGTCCAGGTCGTCACCGGTCACCGGGAAGCGCGAGTGGCCGGTGCCCAGCAGTTCCACCACGCGGGCGGCGGGCTCGTCCGCGCGCACGCCGCGCACCGCCACGCGCGGGGTCATCGCCTGCTCGGCGACGAGTTCGCGGAACCCCAGCCCACGTTCGAGCAGGCGCGTCAACTCGGCGTCCAGATGCCCCTGGTCGCTCGCGTCAGCGATGATCTGCCGCAGATCATCCGGGGTGGCGCCCTGCGGCAACTCCTCCACCGGCTCGATGTTCATCGCGCGCAGCAGCCGGTTGGCCGCGGCGTCGAACAACCGGATCACCGGACCGGCCACCTTCAGATAGACCAGGGTCGATCCGCTCAGCGCCTTGGCCAGCCGTTCGGCCCTGGCGATGGCCAGGTTCTTGGGCAGCAGCTCACCGAGCACCATCTGCACCACGGTGGCGAACAGCAGCGCCACCGCCATCGACAGCGAGACCGCCACCGTCGTCGGCAAACCTGTCGACCCCAGCAGTTCCGCCAGGCCGGAGCCGAGCAGCGGCTCGGCGACATAGCCGGCCAGCAGGGCGGTCACGGTGATCCCGAACTGGGCGCCCGACAGCATGAACGACAACCGCTGCGTCACCCCGTAGGCCCGGTCGGCGGCCTTGTCGCCCGCCTCGGCCAGCTGCCGCAACCGGCCCCGGTCCACCGCCATGTAGGCGAACTCCTGGGCAACGAAGTACCCGGTGGCGACGGTCAGCAGCACGATCGCCAGCAGGCCGGAAAGAATCAACATGCCGCACCCGCGGCAGTGGGAAGAGTGGT
The DNA here is from genome assembly GCF_900101685.1 of Actinokineospora iranica. GTDB lineage: Bacteria > Actinomycetota > Actinomycetes > Mycobacteriales > Pseudonocardiaceae > Actinokineospora > Actinokineospora iranica. Next base: position 266,689 of record NZ_FMZZ01000010.1, on the reverse strand, counting down.
CGGCCGGGCCCCACCCGGCCGACTACTACAGCCGTCTATGTCGGCATCAGCAGGCATACTTCACAGTAGCACGTTGCACTGTAGGGTTCACGGGAAGTCACGAAGGGAGGATCTCGATGAGCGAGGCACTGCTCAAGATCGGCGAACTGGCCGCCCGCGCCGGAGTCAGCGCCCGCACTGTCGACTACTACACCAGTCTCGGCCTGCTCGCCCCCGCGCGGCGCACCGCGGGCAACTACCGTCTCTACCAGCCCACCGACGTCGACCGCATCCACCTCGTCCAACGCCTCGAAGGCCATGGCGTGCCGCTGGAGGAGATCGCCGCCGCGCTCAATACCCGCCAGGCCGACGTCAGCGAGATCCTGGACCGCATCGACACCGACCTGCGGGCCCTGCAGGCCGCGGCCGAAGCAGCGCCCCCGGATGTCCACGGGCTGTTGGCGGCGATCGCCCACCGCGTCCACTCCCTGATCACCATCGCCCTGCAGATCCCGCCCGATCTGCCGATGCTCTGATCCGCTACCACGTCTCGGTTCGGCGCAAGCGCACCGAGGTGATCGCGTGGTGCTCGACCGCGAGCACCTCCAGCGTCCACCCGGACACGCGGACGACGTCACCGGGCCGCTCCGGAATGCGGCCGAGCTTGACCAGCAGCAAGCCCGCGACGGTGGCGTAACTCCCGTCCGGCGCGTCGAGCAGTTCGACCCCGAGATCGACCAGGTCGTGGACCGGGAAGGTGCCGGGCAGCACCAGCGACCCATCCGCGGCCCGCTTCACCCCCAGGACATCCCGATCGGTCTCGTCGTAGATCTCACCGACGATCTCCTCCAGCAGGTCCTCCAGCGTCACGATGCCCGCGACCGCGCCGTGCTCGTCCATCACCAGCGCGAACTGCTCGTGCTCGGCCTTGAACCGCCGCAGCGCGTCGGACACCCGCAGCGAGTCCGGGAACACCACCGCCGGACGGACCACATCGAGCAACCGCGCGCCCTCGTCCAGCAGGTCGCGCAGGTTCACCACCCCGACGACGTCATCGAGATGACCGGAGCGCACCACCGGCGCCCGCGAATGGCCCGACCCCGCCAGCGCGGTCCGCGCCCGCGCCGCATCGAGGTCGGCGGCGAGGATGAACACCGCCCGGCGCGGCACAAGCACCTCCCGCAGCCGCCGCTCGTGGATCTCCAGCGCGCCACTGATGATCATGCGCTGCTCCGGGTTCAACCCCCGCTGACTGGCTACCAGCTCCCGCAATTCCTCCGGTGTGAGCTGCTCGGACTCAGCCTGCGGGTCGCCGCCGAACAGGCGCACCACCAGGTTCGTCGACGCGCTCAACACCCACACCGCGGGCCGGGAAACCGCCGAGAGCACATCCAGCGGCCGAGCGACGAGCAACGCCCACCGCAGCGCGTACTGCATCGCCAACCGCTTGGGCGCCAGCTCACCGAACACCAGCGTGACGAACGTCAGCGCCACCGTCACCAAACCGATGGCCACCGCGTTCGCCGCGCCACCCAGGAACCCCAGCATGGGCACCAGCGGCTCGGCCAGCGACACCGCGGCCGTCGCCGAAGCCAAAAACCCCGCCAGGGTGATACCGATCTGGATCGTGGCCAGGAACCGGTTCGGGTCCCGCGCCAGCCGCGCCAGCGTGCGCGCACCCACCCGGCTGTCGCGCTCCAGCGCCCGCAACTGCCCCTCCCGCAGCGAGATCAGCGCCATCTCACTGCCCGCGAACACCGCGTTCAGCAGCACCAGCACACCGACCAACACGAGGGTGAAACCGTAGCCGCCCACGCCCACTCCAACCACACCGAACGGGCCACACGATAACCGTCCGACCAGCCACCCACACTCGGAGCGACCCCTCACTCCGACGCCCAGCGGCCCAACCAACGACAGAAACGACAAGGGGTGGGGCTTGCGAGCCCCACCCCGTCACCGCTCGCGCGCCCGACGACTCACTTGGCCGACTTGTCGAGCTCCACCAGGGCCGCGGCGAGCAGGAAGTACTTGTTGGTCCCGAGGTCACGCACCGTCGTGACCCCGAACGCGTCCAGCCAACTTCTCCGCGTCGCCATCGCTGACCCCCGCCAGCGCGGCGACCGGCGCGTCGAGAACCTCGCCCACGGTCAAGTCCTCATACGCCTTGTCGAGCTGCTTGGCCAGGTCCACGGAAACAGCCACAGATGACTCCCTACCCGAGTTGTCGATCATGCCGCGGCCAGCTTGGCGACCCCGACACCCGAGCCACCGCACGCAAGCTGAACGGGATGGTCACTGCCCCTCGCGCACGCCGGGTACGGCGTCGTCGATCTCACCTCCGGCGAGTCGGCGAAGGGGATCGCCACCTTCATCGACAAGGTGCTCACGACCCCGCTCCCGGACGCACTCCTCCTCGGTCAGGGCCTCCTTGCGGGCCTTGCGCCAGGCACGGCCGTAGGCGGACCCGGATATCAGGCCAGTCTCCCGGTGCTCGAACCGCCGCGATCGCGGCGGCTTGGCGGACTGCCGCTTCCGGGTTCACTCCCCCAAGAAGTCGTCGCTCCAGCAGCTCTGGTGATCAACTCCGTGACCCGGCTGTAGCGGCGCTCAGCTCGCGGAACGGCAGCGTCGACACTCAGGTCCGGGGTGGGTGCCGCCATGCGCCGGGCACGAAGGTCACCACGTCGCGGTGCGCGCCAACGCGGGGTGCTCCGGGGTTCAGGTCGCGTTCGACGTAGCCGCGGCTCCAGGCGATGCGGCGGGCGGTCTCGGTGTCGAAGGACCAGTACCAGGGCTGGAAGTGCACGATCCGGTGGCCGTCGAAGCGCGCGGCGAAGACCTGCTGCTGGCGCTGGGGCGAGGTGAACCGGTGCCGGTAGGCGAACAGGACAGCCGCGGCGGCGATCGGCAGCACGACGGCCATGACGACGATCGCGATCGTCCCCGCGTTCTCCGACTGCGCCGCCGCCAGCACCGCGATCACCGGTCGTCGCGGCCGTAGCGGAGGCTGCGGGCGATGGCCACGGCCTGCCGGGAGATCTCCGGCCAGCCTGCTTCACTGGTCGTGCTGACGTCGAGGGCGGCTAGGTGGTCTCCGGTGGTCAGCGGGATCAGGAACACCGCGCGGAAGGTCGGGATGACCAGCTCATCCTCGGCGCCGAAGCGCTCCGGCGGGATCCGGAACTCGCCGACCACCAGGGCCGCGACCGCGTGCCCGATGGGCAGCTGGATGGTGCGGGTCTGGGCCTGCGGGTTGCGCCGCTGGAAGAGCTCCTTGACCGCGCCGGTCATGCCGACCAGGTCCCCGGCGGCGGCCGCGGGGTCGGCCGAGCGCAGCCGCTGCACCGAGAGCAGCACGGTCGCGGTGGCCGGGGCGTCGTCGGTGACGACGGCGAACTTGCCGCACAGCTGGATGTCCATCGCCCGGAGCGCGTCGAACACGCCGACCATCTGCTCGGCCGTGGTGACCGCGTCGCCGACGTCCTGGCCCGCGGACTCGGCCTTTCTGACCAGCTCGAACGCGTGGTCGCGCTGGGCGGCGGCGTTCTCGCCGATGGGCAGCGCGGCGAAGCCGGGCGGCAGTTCCAGCCGCAGGCCCTGGATGGCTGAGGTCATGGTTCCCCTAATCCGCGTTCGTCTCGGCGATGCCCTCTTCGATGGCGTTCCAGAACGGGACCGCCAAGCCCGCGCCGGGCACGACAAGGCCGGTGCCGTAGGCGGCCCACTGCGCCGGGTTGCGCGGGGCCCAGTAGGTGCCGAGGTTGTCGTAGAACGTCGACGCGTCGCCACCGGTCAGTCCCTCGCCGAGGGCCTGGCCGCCGAGGTTGCCGAGCGCGATGCCCAGGCCGACCCCGGGCACCGGGGTGACCAGGCTGGCCACGCCCAGCCCGATCGCGGCCGCGTCGAGGAAGTACGTCTCCGGCGGGATGTCCGCGCCGAGCAGGTCGCCGACGATGTGGCCCTGCAGCGCGGTGACCGACAGGCCGAGCGCGACGGCGTCGAGCACGGTGCCGACGACGGTCCCGACGCCGGGGATCAGCTCGGCGATGCCGCTGATCACGCCGAGCATGGTGCTGATGTCGCCGAGCACGTCGGCGATGTTGGCGATGATGTTGCCCGCCAGCTCGCCGATGTAGTCCAGGCTGTCGGCGACGGCGGCCAGCGCGTTGTCCAGCGCTTCGCCGAGGCGCTCGAACATGCCCGGCTTCTCCGGGGCGATGTCCTTGGCTGTGCGCAGGGCGTCGGCGCATCGGCGAGCCAGGTCCTCGTGCTGCGTCTTCAGCCGCTCGGCCTGCTCGCGGATCGCCTCCAGCTCGTCCTGGGCGGCGCGGAGGCGGTTGACCGCGTTGTCGAGGCGCTGCTGGGCGTTGCGCAGGGACTCCTCGTCGGCGAAGGTCTGGTTCGCCAGGCCGAGGTCGGGGTTGGCCTGGGCGGACTCGACCTGGCTGATCGCGGCCCGCGCCTGCTGTTCGAGGTCGGCGGCGGTGCGCTGCATCGGGACCAGGTCGGAGTGCCAGCCGGACAGGGCCTCGGCGGCGGCGTTGAGCGAGCGGTTTGCCTTGTCCAGATAGTCGGGCAGCTCGCCGAGCTTGTCGCGGAAGTTCTCCGCGGCCTCGCCCTGCCACAAGCCGGACTCCGAACCGATGCGCTGGAGGGCTTCGTACGCGTCGGACAGCGCCTTGCCCACGCCTTGGTAGGTCGTGCACAGCGACTCGATCCGGCCCGTGTCGCCGGGGGCGGGGTCGAAGCCGAGCGCGTCGAATCCGGGTCGGTCGACCGTCGGGGCGAAGACGTTCACGCGTCACCGCCCAGGCGCGAGGAGATCTCGCTGTTGCCGGAACCTTCGCCGGACCCGCCGCCGCTGAAGGCGCCCGCCATCGTGCTGAAGACCTCGGTGAGGGCCTTCTCGATTTCCTCGTACGCCTTCTTGGTGACCTGCATACCCTCGGTGACGTTGCCCGCGGCCTCGGCCAGCTTCTTGGTGCCGTGCTCCCAGCGGTCCTGGAAGTCCCCGCCCGCACGGTCCAGCTCAGCGCTGCCCAGATCGGAGGGCGAGGCGTCTTTGAGCCGGTTGTTGGCGTCGGTGATGCTGTCGGCCGCCGTCTCCAGCGTCTGGATCAGACGACCGAGTCCTTCGATCTCGACTTGGTAGCCACTCAAGGCTGCCCCCCACGGTTCGACTCCGGCTTACGGGACGATCCGACGCAGTCGTGGCCGGTCCGGTTCCCACACACCATCTCATACCCTGATGATGATCTTTCCGAAAGTAGTGCCGTCCTCGCCGCGGCGATGCGTGTCGGCTACGCGGTCCAGCGGGAGCGGTCTTGGTGACCACGCGGCGAACACGCCCCCGGTCAGGTGCGCACCTCGACGCTGACGCCTAGTGATTGCTCACGAGTTCGCCGGTGAGGGTCTGGTGGATGGCGGCGCTGTGGTGGTTGAGGCCGGTGATCTCCACGGTCTTGCCGCGGGCGGCGTACTTGGTGGTGATCGCGTCGAGAGCGGCGACCGAGGACGCGTCCCAGATGTGGGCGGCGGCGAGGTCGATGACCACCGTGTCCGGGTCGCCCGCGTAGTCGAACTGGTAGACGAGATCGTTGCTGGAAGCGAAGAACAACTCTCCGGTGACCAGGTAGACGACCCGGTTCCCGTCGGGATCGCGCACGGGTTCGACGGTGACGACCCGGGCGACCCGGCGGGCGAAGATCACCATGGCGGTGAGGGAGCCGACCACGACGCCGATCGCGAGGTTGTCGGTGGCCACGACGACCGCGACGGTCACCACCATGACGGTGATCTCCCCGGTGGGCATCCGCCGCAGCGTCGCCGGGGCCACCGAGTGCCAGTCGAAGGTGCCGAAGGCGACCAGGACCATCACCGCGACGAGGGCGGCCATCGGGATCTGGGACACGATCGGGCCGAAGGACACGCACAGGATCATCAGGAACACCCCGGCCAGGAACGTGGAGAGCCGGGTGCGGGCGCCGTTCTTCACGTTGATCATCGTCTGGCCGATCATGGCGCAGCCGCCCATGCCGCCGAAGAACCCGGTGACGACGTTGGCGACGCCCTGGCCGATGGACTCGCGGGTCTTGTCGGAGTGGGTGTCGGTGAGGTCGTCGACCAGTTTCGCGGTCATCAGCGACTCCATCAGCCCGACCAGGGCCAGCGCGAGCGCGTACGGGGCGACGATCTTCAGGGTGTCGAGGGTGAACGGGACGTCGGGCAGGCCGGGCACCGGCAGCGCCGAGGGCAGGGCTCCCCGGTCACCGACCGTGGGCACCGCGATTCCCGCGCCGACGGTCAACGCGGTCAACGCGATGATCGACACCAGCGGAGCGGGCACGATCGTGGTCAGCCGGGGCAGCAAGACCATCAGCGCCAGCGCGCCCAGCACCAGTGGGTAGACCACCCATGGCACGTCGACCAGCTCGGGAACCTGCGCCAGGAAGATCAGGATCGCCAGGGCGTTGACGAACCCGACCATCACCGACCGCGGGACGAACCGCATCAGCTTCGCCACGCCGAGCCCACCCAGGGCGATCTGGATCGCCCCGCCCAGGATCACCGCCGCGAGCAGGTAACCCAGCCCGTGCTCCCGGGTCAGCGGCGCGACCACCAACGCCACCGCCCCGGTGGCCGCGGAGATCATCGCCGGGCGACCGCCCACGACCGAGATCACCACGGCCATGGTGAACGAGGCGAACAGCCCCACGCTCGGGTCGACCCCGGCGATGATCGAGAACGAGATCGCCTCCGGAATCAGCGCCAACGCCACCACCAGCCCGGCCAGCACCTCGGTGCGCAGCACCTTCGGGCGCAGCCACGCCGGACGAGCGAACACCGGAGCCTTCCGCCCGGAGCCGGACGGCGACATGTTCGGAGAAGAGACGTTCAACAGCGATCCTGTCGTACTCGGGCACGCGTGGAACCGCGCGCGAAGAAGCGGAACGGAAGACGGCAACCCCTTGAGCAAAGGCCCGCGTCGGGGTCAGGCAAACCGGGAACCGCACCGTCGAACCGGGAAAGCCGGTGACAGCGCGAGAAAGACGGCCCGTTACGGCGGACAGGACAGGGACTGGGGCGAGCAAGGGCGCACGCGTCGTCTCCTGTCCTTGAGAGATGGGTGGGCGGGAACACCGTCGTCCCCGCGCCTGGTGGGCTGACCTCACCACCGCGACCGCACTTTACCGACGCGCCCGGGCCGAAGGTGACCTGGGAAAGCCGGAATGTGGCAGAGGACACCGACCTGCCCGCCGACCACGCCGATGTTCGTCCATCTCGGGTGGCGATCCCCGTGTCCCCCGAATCGACTGCGCCTTCCGGCGCGGACCCCGCAGGTTCGCGGATACCGCGTGTCGCCGCGCGGAGGTTGCGCCGATGGCGTCTATACGGGATCTTTGCGCGCGGAGCGCCGGGAAGTCTGGTCGGCACGCCCACCCCCGTCCGGTGGTGGGCCGTGGTCGGCGTGGGCAGGGGTTCTTCCGTGGCGCTGGTGTTGGCGTTCGGTGTGGTGTTGCTGATTTGTGTGTCGCTCTCGGCGCTGGCGGCGCGAACGGTGTTGTCCACCGCGCTGTTGTTCCTGGTCGCGGGGGCGCTGATCGGGCGCGGCGGCCTCGGACTGGTCGACATCCCCTCGGATGGGGCGTTCGTCACGGGGCTGGCCGATCTGGCGCTGTTCACCGTCCTGTTCACCGACGGGCAACGGGCGGGCTTGCCGGATCTGCGCGAGGGCTGGCGGCTGTCCGGGCGGGCGCTGGGGCTGGCGATGCCGTTGACGATGGTGGGCATCGCGCTGCCCGCGCACTACCTGGCCGGACTGGACTGGACGACCTCGTTGCTGGTCGGCGCGGTCCTCTCGCCCACGGACCCGGTGTTCGCCTCGGCCATCGTGGGGCGGGACGACGTGCCGCTGCGGCTGCGGCGGCTGCTCAACGTCGAGTCCGGTCTCAACGACGGGCTCGCGCTGCCGTTCGTGCTGATTTTCCTGGCCACCGCCACCAACTCCGACACCCACCTCGGCGCCGTGGCCGTGGAACTGGTCGCCGGACTCGTGCTGGGCATCGTGATCCCGGCCGCGGTCGCGCTGGCCTGGCGCACGCGCGTGTTCACCGCCGAACCGCGCCTGCAGGCGCTGGGGCCGCTGGCGATCGCGGTCATCCTGTACGCGACCTGCCACCTCACCCACGCCAACCCCTACCTGGCCGCGTTCGCCGCCGGGTCCACCCTGGCCACCCTGGACCGCAGCATGGCGGAGCATTTCGAGCACCTCGGCGACCTGCTCTCGGAGGTCACGAAGTTCGCCGCGCTGCTGGTGTTCGGCGCGCTGATCACGCCCGAGCGGATCTCGCACCTGTCGCTCGGCGACTGGGCGGTGGCGGTGATCGCGATCCTGCTGGTGCGCCCGGCGGCGATGACGCTGTCCCTGCTGCGCACCCCGCTGCCGGCACGGGAACGCTCCGCCGCGGCGTGGTTCGGTCCCAAGGGGTTCGCCTCGGTGGTCTACGGCCTGCTGGTCCTGCAGGCCGCGATCCCCGCGGGAGAGCACGTGTTCGACCTCGTGGCCATCACCATCGCGCTGTCGATCGTGCTGCACTCCTCCACCGACGTGCCGGTGGCCAAAGCGCTCAGCATCGAACCCCCGGCCAACCTCCCCACCGGCAGGCCCGACACCCGCGGGCGACACGAGACGGGGTGAACCCGCGTGTCGTCCCCGAACGCCGAACTCGGACTCCCCCGGGTAAGGCGCGTGGCCGCGACAATGGAGGGGTTCGCCTCGATTCCTCGGCTCCGGGTCGCTGAACGCCGATCCTCGGCCTCCTTCCCGATCGGCCCTGGTTTGTCTGCGGCTGGGCCCATCGGGCAGGGTGTCTCGCGGTGTGCCGGGAAGTCTGGTCGGCCGCTCGTTTCCGTCGGGGCGAGTGTGAAGAGTCAAACCAGCGGGAGAGCGCATGACCAGCACCACAACAGCATGTCCGGCTCTCGATGACCGGTTCCGCTCTCCTGACGCCCCGGCTCGCCGGGGCATCTCCCCGGAGGGTATGCCGTGAGTGGCCTGGCGAGCGGAGAGCGGCTGGCCACCGGCGTCGTCGGTCCGGAAGACGAGGCCAGGCCGCGCCGGTATCGGCCCGAGATCCAGGGGCTGCGAGCCCTCGCCCTGACCCTGGTCGTGGTGTACCACGTGTGGCTGGGCCGGGTGTCCGGTGGCGTCGATGTGTTCTTCGTCGTCGCGGGCTTCCTGCTGACCGGCCAGTTGACCCGAGCCGTCGAGGGGCGGGGGATCGACTTTCGGCCGCTGTGGGGTCGGATGATCACCCGGCTGTTCCCCGCGGCGCTGACGGTTCTGTTCGCGGTGATGGTCGCCACGGTCGTGTGGCTGCCCCAGAACCGGTGGCTGCAGACCATCCGGGAGATCGGCGCCGCGGCGCTGTACGTGGAGAACTGGCAGCTGGCGACCGACTCGATCGACTACTACGCCCAGAACAACGTCGCCAGTGTCGTCCAGCGCTTCTGGTCGCTGTCGATCCAGGGCCAGTTGTACCTGGCCTGGCCGCTGTTGTTCGGCGCGCTCGCGTTCCTCGTCCACCGGGCAGGCCGACGGCTGCGTCCCGCACTGCTGGCTGTCCTGCTGGCGGTGCTGACGGCCTCGTTGGCGTACTCGGTGTGGCTGACCGCGGTCAACCAGCCGCTCGCCTATTTCCACACCCTCACCCGGGTCTGGGAGTTCGCTCTGGGCGGCGTGCTCGCCCTCGTCCCTGTCTCGTTGCCCCGCCGGGTGCGGGTGGCGCTGGGCTGGGCAGGTGTCGTGGCCCTGGTGCTCTGCGGGCTCGTCATCCCGGTGGGCGGCAGCTTTCCCGGCTACCTCGCGCTGTGGCCGACGCTGAGCGCGGTGGCGGTGATCCTGGCCGGGAACACCGGCGACCGGATGGGGGTGGACCGGTTTCTGGTCTCCCGTCCCCTGCGCTACCTGGGGGACCTCAGCTACAGCCTGTACCTGTGGCACTGGCCGGTGCTGGTCTTCTTCCTGGTCGTCCACGACCGGGCCACGGTCGGCCCGCGCGCGGGCGCGGTCATCATCGTCGTGTCCTTGGCCCTGGCCGCGCTGACTCACCACCTGATCGAGGAACCGGTACGGCGTTCCCGGCTCGGCGTCGCCCGCTGGGCCCCTTACCGGCTCGCGGCTCTCACACTGGCTTCCGTCCTGCTGGTCCTGTTCTCCTGGCACACCCTGGTCCTGCGGGCGAACGACTTCTCCGGAATCGCCCAGGGCGACCCCGACCACCCCGGCGCCCTCGCCCGCGCCCCGGGCTTCGAGTACTCCGGCATTCCCGACGCGTCCCTGTTGCCGCCCATGGTGGCGCTGTCCAACGACTGGGCGGGCATCGATGAACGCGACTGCGCCCTCGCTCCCGGCACCCGGGCGCTGCGCGTGTGCACCAGCGAGACCAGGACCACGCCCGCCAAGCGGATCGCGGTTGTCGGCGACTCCCACATCGGGCAGTACGTCGCCGCGCTTGCGCCCATCGCCGAACGCCACGACTGGCAACTGGTGATCATCACCAGGGGCGGCTGCCCCTACTCCACGGCGTCCGAACTCGCCCCCGGCGATCTCGACTGCCTCGAATGGAACGACGACGCCACGGCCGAGATCCTGCGCCTGCGCCCGGACGCGGTGTTCACCCTGGCCACCCGCGATGTCCGGGTCGGGCGCACCGAGTGGACGCCGCCCGGGTTCGTCGAGCGCTGGCGCGAACTCGACCGGGCCGGGATCACGGTGCTCGCTGTGCGGGACAATCCGCGGTTCGGGCACTCTCCCCCCGAATGCGTCCTGCGCGACGGCGCGGAGTCCGATCGCTGCGCCGTGCCACGCGGCGACATCCTCGCCGCCGACCCGCCCTACGACAACATCCCCGACATCCCCTCGAACGTGTCGTTCCTGGACTTCAGCGACTACTTCTGCACATCGTTGACCTGCCCGCCGACGATCGGCAACGTGCTGGTGTACATGGACGACAACCACGTCACGGCCACGTTCATGACCACACTCGCGCCCGTCGTCGAGGACGCCATCCTCGACGCCACCGGCTGGTAAACGGCCCCCGCACCGCGACGCGGACGGGTACGATGATCACATGGGTCTAGTCGCTTTGCTGGTGTTCGGTGCCGCGGCGGGGTGGGCGGCGACGCTGCTCGTCGGTTGGCGCCGATCCCGACGGGGCGGTCTCGCCGCCAACGTGTTCGCGAGCATCGGCCTCGGCCTGCTCGGAGCCGGATTCAGCGGACTGCTCGTCATGGTGGTCACCGGACAGAAGACGGCCTTCGACTTCGACCTTCCCAGCCTCGTGACAGCCACTCTCGGCGCCGTCGCCCTGCTGCTGCTCGCCCGCGTGGTCCACGGCCGCGCCCTGCGTTCCCACCGCTGAGTCACATACCGTCGATCGGTTTGGTCGGTCGCTCTGGCGCTTCTTCGCCCGGATCTGCCTGGCGGCGGCGAGCACAGAGCCGCGAAGGAACACGGCCACCGTCCGTCGGCCCTGTCCGCCCACGTGACGTCCCCGCGACTGGACTCGGGCGGGATCGGCCGCGTTGTCGGCCGGGTGGTGACCAGCGTGGACTGGTCGTCCGCCGGGTCTTCTGGCGGCACCCGGATGGCGCGTCCCCGGCCTCTGGCAGCCTCGGCGTGCCCTCGGCGCCAATCCTGACCTCGCACCGCGCGGACCCGGCGGGTCAGCGGACGAAGCCGATGGCGCCGGAGCAGGCCCGCCAGGGAAGTCAGCCCGCCCCGGCGCCGCAGCCCGCGCGTCGCCAGCGCCGCCACCTCGGTCCGCAGCGAAAGCTCGCTCGCCGTCGTGAGGTCATCGCGCGCTGTCAACGCCACGGTGTGGAAGCGCAGCCCGCGGATGCCGCCGATCCCTGCTTCGGGCGTGGGAGCACTTCAGCACACCGGCCCGACCGCGACCACACCCAGGAGGGACCGTCGCACGGGTCACGGGGTGGCGCAGAGTGGGCAGAAGTGCGGGCCGATGGCGCGGTCGCGGCCGCGCCAGCCCGCGCCGCCCGCCTGCGACCACAGCAACAGCCACGCCTCGGGCCGGGCCCGTTCGCCGCGGCGGGAGCGTCCACATCCGTCACAGATCAGGACGAGTGCCGGTGTGCCGCTGTCGTCGGGGATGGCTGTCATCTGGTGAGTCGGCTCGGCTTTCCCGGCAGGCCGCTACCCGGCCCGCCGCTCATCGCCGTCCGGTTCCCGTCGAGGGGTAGGGCAGCAGCAGCCCGACCAGCATGATCACCGCGACTCCCGTGGCGACGACGGCGAAGCTGCCCGTGGCGACACCGAGCACGACGCAGCAGGCGGCGCAGGACATCAGCACCAGCGGGGCCGCCCGCGGCCGGTCGTCGGAATGCCCGTCGGAATGCCCGTCGCCGAATGGCTCGTCATCGATGAAACAGCAGTCGTCGCACCCGGACAGGTCCTGCCTCGACTGGTGCGCCAGGCGACGCGCGATGTCGTCGAAGGCGTGCCGTTCGTCCTCGCTCAGGCGGGCGTGGTCGTCATCCGGGTCCTGGCGGCGCATCGCGGTCCTCCTTAGTCACTTGTTCCGGGTCGACTGGCTCACGAGTCTTCCCGTCCATCGGCGCGAGGAAAACGTTCCGAGCCGGGGACGGCCCAAGTGTCATCCGACCGCAAAGTAGCCGTCCGGCTGATCGCAATACCCGCGCGGCGGCCAGTCCTCCGACAGCGTGACCACCATCCGTGTTCTCACGGCCGCCGCGGATGGGCCGCGTGTGACCATCCCCCGTGGACACCCGGCACCCGGTCCGGCTCACGAGGCGACCGTGGCGATGTCCGGTGGCCCGGGCCGGGCGGTGTCGCCGCCGCGGGCCAGCACGGCGACCACCGTGCGAACGTGGTCCAGCTCGCCGGTGATGAGGATCGATCGGTCGCGCACCGCTTCGAGCAGCGGCCCGTGGCCCAGCCACACCCGGGCCAGCGCGCCCAGCGTGCAGACGACCCGAACGCTCGCGGGCTCGGCGGGGGGCGTGTCCCGCGCCGACGAACCGCCCGTGGCCAGGGCGAGCCACCACCGTTCCCGCGGTCGCGCGTCGGCGAAGTCGACGCGCACCGACACCGGGCCGGGTAAGTCCGCGGTGTCGGCGACGCGGCAGATGTCGGCCACCAGCAGCGCCGGGTCCAGGTCACGCAGCCGGGGCTCGGGCAGCCACCGCCGCCCCCACGACCGAAGGGCCTCCACCACGGGGCGCAGTTCTTGTCCTGCCTCGGTCAGCCGGTATCTCGGGGAGGCCCGTTCGGCGCAGGCCATCCGTTCGGCGATGCCCGCGGCCACCAGCGTCCTCAGCCGGGTCGCCAGCAGCGAGCGCGAGATCCGGGGAAGGCCGCGGGCGATGTCCTCGACGCGCTGCGCGCCGCGCAGCAGCTCCCGGACGACCAGCAGCGTCCAGGTCTCGCCGAGCAGCTCGGACGCGCGCGCGACGGCGCAGTGTTGGCCATAGTGAACGCTCACCCGTGTCTCCTCGCGCCGATCCGATCGCGTCGGTTCTCCCCGGGCCGTGAACGTGCCCGGTCCCGCGTGGCTTCCGCTCCACCGCTGGAAGCCGTCGAGTCGCCTGCGTGCAGGTGGCCGAGCACGCTCAGGCTCGCGATGGCCACGCCCGCGACGACATCGGCCCCGGTGGCCAGGGTCGACTCGACGCCGAAGCCGTAGTCGACCAGCATCGGCGCGGTCAGCAGCCAGATCCCGAGCACGGCGCCCAGCGTGGTCGCGGCCAGCAGGGTGGTCTTGCGCATGACCCGCACCAAGCCCAGCGCCGCCGCGGCCAAGCCCGCGATCCGGTCGTTCCAGGGCGCGTCGAACCCGGTGGGCGTGCCGTAGTCGCCGTGCAGCGACAACACGACCAGCCCGCAGCCCAAGACGAGGGTGACGCCGCTGACCAGCCCGGGAAGCTGCGGGCCGGGTATCCGGCGCGGCGCCTTCGCCGCCGGTGTGGTCGTTGTCGTCATGAGGCGAGTTCCTCCGCCAAGGCGGCGAGCCTGGGGGCGGGCGCGCTCCTGGCCAGCACCATCGATCGCAGCGCGCGCCGGGTGTCGACCCCGGGGCTCAGGGAACGGGCAACCCGGGCCGTGGTGATGCCGACGGTGGGACCACAGGCCAGTCTGCGCAGTTCGGAGCGCAGCGACCGGGCGGGCAGGACGACGCTCAGCGCGGCCGGGACCGGCGCCGTGGCCTCGATCAGCAGGCCGAGCAGCGGCTCGTCCTCGGCCAGGACCGACCACCGGCACACCCCGTCGAGCAGGACGACCGCGCGGTGATCCCGCTCGACCCAGGAGGTGAACATGCCGCCGCAGGTGGTTCTGGCCAGGTCGTCGTCATCCAGGACGACGGTGAACACCGGCCACAGGTCGGCGTGGCTGTCGCGGTCGCTTTCCCGCGGCCAGAGCAGCAGCGCCTCCCGGGCCAGGACGACCATGCCGGTCGCGGTTGCCTTCGCAAGCATGACCACATGCTTGACCGGCCGTGTTGAGACCGGCGCGGCCGTCACTTTGCGGTTGTGTGACGAGACCGGACCCGCCCGGGATCCCACGCCCGCGTTTGACAGCATCGGTGCGGTGGCGGTGAGACTGGTGATTGTCGAGGACGACGACCGAGTGCGCGCGGCGTTGCGGCTGGCCCTGGAGGACGAGGGCTACGACGTCGTCGAGGCGCCCAGCGGGGAGGACGCGCTGGCGGCGCTGGCCGCGACCGGGCCGCCGGAGGTGATGATCGTCGATCTGATGCTCGGCGGGATGGACGGGTTCAGCTGCATCCGGCAGGTGCGGCAGACCAGCGACGTGCCGATCATCGTGGTCAGCGCCAGGGTGGACACCCACGACGTGGTCGCCGCGCTGGAGGCGGGCGCGGACGACTACGTCACCAAGCCGTTCCAGATCAAGGAGATCACCGCCCGGCTGCGCGCGCTGCGCCGCCGGGCGGCGGGCTCGGGCCAGGTTGGGGCGCCGCACGAGAAGGTGCTTGATTCCGGGCCAGACCCTCTCGTCCTGTCCGCGGAGGGCGGCACTGTCCGCAGAGGACAGGAGCAACTGCACCTGACCCTCACCGAGTTCCGGCTGCTGTGTGAGCTGGCCGAGGAGCCGGGGCGCGTGCTGAGCAGGCAGACACTGCTCTCCCGAGTGTGGGACCGCGGGTTCTTCGGCGACGAGCGCATCGTCGACGTGCACGTCCGGCGGCTGCGGACCAAGATCGAACGCAACCCGTCGGCCCCGAGGACGGTCGTGACCGTGCGCGGCCTGGGCTACCGCCTCGATGTCCGCTGAGTCCCCCGGCCGCCGCCTGGGCCTGCGCGGCCGGGTGATGCTGACCTTCGCCCTCGGCGCGGCGCTGGTGCTGCTCCTGCTCGCCGTGTCAGTGTTCACCATCAGCCGCGGCTACCTGCTCGACCAGCGCGAGCGGTCCGCCCAGCGGTTGGCCTCCGCCGACGCCGATTTCGTCAAGCGCAGGCTCGCCGCGCCGAACGCGGACCCCCGGGCGGCGCTGATGGCGCTCGACCCGGCCGCCGACACCATCCTGCTGCTGCTCCGCCACGGCGAGTGGATCTCGGCGGACGGGAACCCCCCGCCCGCCCCGCCCACACCGAGCCTGCTGGCCGAGGTCGCGGCAGGCGCGACCACGCTGGAGCCGGTGACTGTCGGCGAACTCCCCTACCTGGTCGTCGGCGTCCCGCTCGGCGACGGCGACGCGTTCTTCGAGTTCACCCCGATCATCGAACTCCGGTCCACGATCCAGGTGCTGGGCACGGTCCTGGCCGCCTGCGCGCTCGCGGCCACCGTGGGCGCGGCGCTGCTCGGGCTCTGGGCGAGCAGACGGGTCCTGCACCCGCTGCGGTCGCTGGCGGGCACGGCCGCGAGCATCGCGGGCGGCAACCTCGACAGCAGGCTGCCCGAGGACAACGACCGCGACCTCAACACCATCGTGACCTCGTTCAACTCCATGGTCGACTCCCTGCAGCGGCGGATCGAACGGGAACGCCAGTTCGTCGGCGACGTCACCCACGAGCTGCGCACCCCGCTCACCACCCTGGTCACCAGCGTCGAGGTGATGCACCGGCACGCCGCCGAACTGCCCGACCGCCCCCGCCGCGCGCTGGAACTGGTCGGCAGCGAACTCGACCACCTGCGCCGGATGCTCGACGACCTGCTCACCCTGGCCCGCACCGACGCAGGCCTGCACCACGACGACGAGGAACCGCTGCGCCTGGTCGACCTGCTCGACCACGTCCTCGCAGGCCAGGCCGCCACCCCCGTCGATGCCGACACCGACGGGCCCGTCCTCGGCCGCAAGCTCGCCCTCGTGCGCGCCTTCACCAACCTGGTCGACAACGCCGAGCGCCACGGCCGCGGCCTCGCCCGCGTCGGCCTCCACGCCCACGGCGACCACGTGCTGGTCGAGATCGACGACCACGGCCCCGGCGTCGAGCCCGCCGAGCGGGAGAGGATCTTCGAGCGCTTCGCCACCGGCCGAACCGCCCGCGGCTCCTCCGCGGGCACCGGCCTCGGCCTCGCCCTGGTCGCCGAGACCATCGCCGCGCACGGCGGCACGGTCCACTGCACCGACGCACCCGGCGGCGGCGCGCGGTTCGTCGTGGCCCTCCCCCTGGACAACACCCCGGAAGACACCATCGAGTGAACGAAGCGGCCCGCCCCAGGCCCGCTCGTCACCTGATCGTCAACGAGCGGGTCAGACGATCTCAACACGAGCCCCGGATCGTGGACCCCACCGACGTCCACGACCCCAGGTGACCGCATTGGACTCTTCACCACCACCCGCGCAGGCCCCACTGACCTTCACCGAGTTCCAGACCTGCCTGGAAGACGCCTTCATCACCCCACCCGCGAGCAATGCCGACCTCATCAACACCGCGCTCCGCTGCCACGCCCGGCCCGCGGTGTTCGCCGGGATCAGCCTGCTGCCCGAGCGAACCTTCGACTCCGTGCACGAAGCATGGTCGTGCCTGTCCCACCTCGGCTTCGGAATCCACCGACGGGAGGCCTAAACGCAGGCCGGTCCGTCCACCGCGGCCGGTCCGCCTGGTGTGAACTTCGCCGGACTGCTGGAAAAGGCCCTCCACGGCCTGCGCGTCGGCGACCCGAGCCGCGATCATCAAGCGACTCGCGACCGACCCGGCCTTCGCCACCGGCGGTTGCTTCTCGGTCAAGGACGCCAACCCCCTCCCCTGCCCCGAACCCGGCCGAGGTGAGGTCATCCAACGAGAACTGTGGGAAGCCACCGAGAAACCACTCGCCTGAGGGCCATGCTCGCGGACACGACGGCCAGCCGCGTCGCGCGTGGCCGGTCACGTCGGTTCGCGCAGGTCAACGGGCCGGACATGGATGGCCGGTCGGTGGCCTTGTGATGGCCGCCCCCACGATCCGAGCATCACTGGCGACAGGCTCGGACGAACTCGTGGGGAGCGCTGGGATGATCGACGACCCGTTCGCGGCGATGGCAGGCACGGTCGCCGCCGGGGTGGCGGAGATGACCGACGCCATCACGGCGATGCTGGCGGAGATCGACGTCGCCGGGCAGGCGGTTGTCGACGCGTTGACGGGCGCGTTGGCCGGGACCGGGAACCCGGCCGCTGGCGCGACCGAGGGCGCCTCGTTCGCGCCGATGAACTGGGCGGCCTACAGCCACGAAGAGCTGTACCGGATGCTGCGGGACCAGGCGGATGTCGGGGACGTCAGCGAGATCGCGGCCGAGTGGGGTCGGCACGCCGACGCGCTGGCCAGCCACGCGGAGACGGTGCGCGGGCAACGCGACGCGCTCACCGCGAGCTGGCAGGGGGAAGCCGCCGAGCGGGCTGCCGAGCGGATCGATCAGCTGGCCGAGCTGATTGAAGCCATCGGCGCGCGGGCCGGCCAGGTTCGGCAGGCCGCACAGGATTCGGCGGACGCGCTCGCGCTGGCCAGGAACACCATGCCCGCTCCGTCCGGACCGCAGGCGTTCACCGCGGCGAGCGGCGCGGGCGGGGTCCCGGGCGGGAGCGGCGGCGTGGTGTTCGCGGTCGGGGCGGTGTCCACCGGCGGCGCCAGCATGTTCGACGCCGACTTCCTCGCGGGCTCCGGCAGGTCGCGCGCGGAGGAGGTGATGCGCGGCTACGAGTCGAGCCTGCACGGCAGCGACGCGCTGATCGCGCCGCCTGTCCGGACCGCGGCGGGCGGCGCGGACCTGACGAGCGCGACGAACGCGGCGGGCTTCGTGCCGGGAGGCGCCGGTCCAGCCGTGCCGGGAGGGGGCGGCGGCGTGCCGTGGTCCCGGCTGACCCATGGCGTCGTGCCGGAACCAGGTGGCGGGGCCGTTCGGGGCCCGCTGCCGCCCGACGCGGGCGGGCCCTGGCCGGGCGGCGGGCGGCAGCGGCCCGGTGCGGGCGGGCCCGCGCTGCGCGCCGCGGTGAACCAACTCCTGGCGCCCGGCCGCGGACCACATGGCGCGGGCGGCGCGGGGGTCCCGCCCATTCTGCCGCCGATGTCGGTGTCAGCCGGGGACAAAGAGCACAAGCGGCGACAGCCGAATGTCGACAAGGGCCTGTTCACCGATGAGCGAACGGCCAGCAAACCGATCATCGGGGAATGAGCGGCGGGCGCTTCAGACGAGAACACGGGGAGACGACATGCCAGACCAGGCGTCGGGACGTGGCTACGCGGTCGCGCCCGGGGAACTGAAGGCGTTGGTCAAGACGCTGGGGGATATCGCGGACGCGATGAGCGATCTGGTGGCCTCCGCCGACCGGCTCGGGCAGAGGTCGCCGCTGCTCGGCACCGCGCCACCCGCGCTGGCGCTGGCGGACCGGCTGCGAGCCACAGCGGGCCAGGCCGGGCTGACCGGTGAGCTCGGCGCCGCGGACACCGAACTGCGCGACTATCACCGGTCACTGGTCTCGACATTGGCGGACTACCTCGATCTCGACCGAACTGTGTCGGCCACGATGAACACGGCGGCCGCGGTGCTCGACACGGCGACGGATGTGGTCGGGGGGCTGCTCCGGTGATCGCCACCAGCGACGCGACCGACGAGGCGGCGAGCGGCCCCAGCAGCCAGACCGTCTACTTCGGACTTGCCGAACTCGACCTGTTGACCACGCACGCCGGGGTGCGGATGCCGTATCCGGTGCGGGTGCCGTGCTACGGCCGCACCGCCGCCGAACGCGCCGCGGTGCTGGCCATGGCGGGCGCGACGCTGACCGCGCGCCGCCTCGCCGACCACGCCGGACCGACTGGCCTGGCGGCCGAACTGGTGGCCGCGTTGCGGGACCGGCGGAGCACCGTCGACTTGGTGCTGACCGGGATCGCCCGCGGCCCGGTCGGCGTGCTGGCGCTGCGGTGCGGGTCGGCGGCGCTGGTGTGCAGGCAACCGCTGGCGCGCGGGCACACCAACCAGGTCGCGGTCACCCGGGTCTACCAGGACGGCCTGGCCGACGAGCTGTTCCGGGACGTGCCCAGGCTGGCGGGCGCGACGGTGGCGCCGATCTCGCTGGACGCCGGGGTGGTGAGCGCGGCGACCTCGGCGGCGGGCGAGCGGGAGGAAGTCGCCCGCGACCGGCTGCGCGCGCTGGCCATGGCCGCGGGCGGTGACCCGGACGAGCTGGACCGGCTGGCCGCGCTGTTGCCGACGGTGACCGGTCGGGGCCAGCTCGGCGCGACCAGCGCGGGCAGGCGAACCGATGAGCTGTCCTGGTTGGACGGTCCGGCCGGACGGGTTCGGATCGACCACGGCAAGGACGGCTGGGTGAGCGTGAATCCGTTGCGCCCGAAGGATATCCACCGCTTCATCCGCCGGTTGGCCTGCGGTGTCGCGGAATCGAACACCGGAAAGGAACCAAGGTGAGCGCAGAACAGTGGCTGGCCGACTACCAGCGAGAGTTGGCCGGTGCGGCGGACGGCGCGGTCCGGGCCAACGCCCGGCTGCGCCAGGTCGGCGGGCACGCCATCGCCCCGCGCGGCGAGGTCGAGGCGTGGGTCGGCGTGAGCGGCGCGCTGGAGCGGCTCCGGCTGACCGCGCACGCCCGCGCGCTCGAACCGGACGCGCTGGCCAAGCTGATCGTGGCGACGGCCAAGGCGGCGCAGCGGTCGGCGGCCGGGCAGATCACCGAGATCATGACCGACTTCGTCGGCCCGGGCGCCGCGCTCGATCTGGTCAAGGCGCATCTGCCGGGCGGGGTGGACACCCCGCCCCCGGGCGCCCGCCGTTCCGCCAAGTCCACTGTGGACGAAGACGTCTACTTCGCGAACCCGGAGGTGCGGGAATGAGCGGCTTCGACATCGACGCCGACCAGTTGCGTTGGCACGCCAACACGACCGCCAGCATCGCCGACCAGCTTTCCGGGGTGTCCGATCGGGCGCCGGACCGCGTGGCCGACGGCGCGCTCGGCTCGTTCACCCAGTTCCTCACCACCGGACTGTCCGACGCGGTCGGCCAGTCCGGCGTCTCGATCGCCGACGTGTCCGCAGCGGTGGACACGATGAGCCTCGCCATCCGCCGCTCCGCGGAGGCGTACGAGCGCACCGACGAGCACTCCGCCAGCCACCTCGCCCAGGAGTACCCCCGATGAGCACCGACAAGACCACCAGCCAGTTGCTGGCCGAGATTTCCACCCTGTCCGATTCCGTGCTCAACCGGGAGTGGTCCACCGGCGAGTTGGCGGGCCTGCCGAAACCGAATGACTTCGGCGCGCTCATCTCCTCGGCCAACCCGCTGGCGAACCTCAGCAGCGCGGGCGTCGGAATGCTGACCCCGCACGTGTCGTTCCTGGCGAAACCGCTCGACGAGTTCCGCGGCGACTCGGGCGCGGTGAGCGCGCCCGCGCAGGGCATGGCGACCGCGGCCGAGCACACCCGCGTCCTCGCCGACACCTTCCGGCAGAGCATCACCACCGAGACCAGCGGGTGGACCGGTGAGGCAGCGGACAAGCACCGGATCACCAGCGCCCAGTTCGCCGACGGCATCACCGCGATCTCCGAGGCCGCCAAGACGATCTCCGGCGCGATCGTCGGCGCGGGCGAGGACGTGGTCAAGGCGCTCACCGCGATCACCGGGATAATCGGCAAGGCGGTCGGCATGATGGTTCCGGTGATGGCGAACGGCATCGCCCTCGCCCCAATGACCATGGGCCTGAGCATCGGCGAGGCGATCACCGAGTGCGTCGGCATCGCCACCGAGGCAGGCCAAGAGATCGCGGGCGTCATGGGGAACCTGCTGGCCAATGCCATGAACCTGATGAAGCTGGTCGACATGGTGCTGACCATCGTGCACGCGGTCACCCAGCTGCTGCAGAAGCTGGCGAAACTGGCCGAGGGCGGCGACACCTCGGCGGCCCAGGGCACACCGTCGAAAAACCTTGAGGGCGGCGAGAAGACGGCCACCCAGCACAGCCGGCCGACGAGCACCCCGACGACCACGAACGCCGCCGCGTCAACCGGAGCCAGTCCGGTGGCGGCGGGCGACGCCGACTCGACGGGGACCAAGCCGGTGACACCCGGCGCCACCACTGGCGCCTCCGCAAGCCCGCCCAGCGACACCAACCAGGCCGCCGCACTGCGGACCGGTGCGCGGACCGGTGCCTTGGCGTCCCCGCTGAGCACGCCAAGCCCGACCGTCGCCACCCCGTCGTCGGCAGGCCCGGCGACCAGCGCCGCGGGCGCGGTTCCGTTCGGCGGCGCGGCCCCGATGGCGGGCGCGGCGCCGAACAGCGGCACATCGGGCGTCCGGTCGACCAGTCGGCTGGCGCCGGACGGGTCCCTTTTCACCGCCGGGCCGAACGAGACAACCGCGAGCAGGCAAGTCATCACCTCCGCCGCGGCCGACGCCTCGCGAACCGGTGGGCTCGGCGGGCCGATGGGAATGGGCGCGGGCGCGCGGGGGCAGGGCGCCGAGGACGCCGAGCACGAGTCCCGCTACCCGGTCGACGCCGACGACGCGTTCGCCGCCGACGATCAGGACGGCATCGCCGCCTCCGGGGTCATCGGCGCGACGCCAGAGCACCCGGGAGAACCGGCCCCATGATCACCTATCAGCAACTGAAGGACTTCGATCCGCAATCGTTCGCGGACGCCGCCGACGACTGGCTCAAGCTGGCCAAGGAGGCGGAGGCCTCGGCGGAGCACCTGTACGAACGTGACGGGAAGGCGCTCGCGGAGAACTGGGCCGACGAGGTCGGCGAAAAGGCGCGGCAGACCATCCGCAAGGTCGCCCAGGACTTCCAGGCGGCGGGCATGTCCATGCGCGGCGTGTTGTCCACTTTGGACGGCTATGCCGACGCTATCGCCCTGTGCAAGCGGAATCTCGACTCCGCGGTCGACTTCGCGGTCAGGTCAGGGCTGACGGTCGACGCCGACGGACAGGTCACCGTGCCCGCGGGCGCGGAGGACCAGCAGTTGGCTGAGCGGGCGCAGCAGTCCACGGCGCTCATCGCGGACGCGGTGCGTGACGCCGCCGAGATCGACAAAGAGGCGGCGGCGAGCCTGGCCAGGTTGATCGAACCGGCGAGCATAACCAAGGTGCTCACGCAGGAGGAACTCCGCGACGAAGTGCTCAACAAGTCGGTGCGGGACGCCACCGCAAGCACCCTGGAAATGATCAAAGAGACGATGCCGCTGGACGCGGGCCCGCAGGAGCAGGCGGCCTGGTGGAGTTCGCTGACGAAAGAGCAGCAGGACCAGTACATGAAGGCGGCCCCCGTCGAACTGCACGACATGAAGGGGATTCCCGACAGCGTGCGGAAGGACCTCATCGGGAACGACGGCTTGAACCGGGTCGAAATGCTCCGCTGGGTGGCCGAGCACGGCGACACGACCCACAAGGACGTTCCCGGCATGTCCAACTGCACGAACTTCGTCTCGCACGCCATGCGCGACGGCGGCGGCCTGCCGGAGGAAGGCGACGGCCAGGGCTGGAAGAACCCCGACGACTGGTACACGAACCGGGGAGAGCCCGGCGACCGGCCTTATCTGCCCAACAACAAAGACCACTCCGAGCCGTGGGCCGCGGCGCAGAACCACCATGACTACATGCTCAAGCACGGCGGTGAGACCGTTCCGGTGGAGCAGGCGAAACCGGGTGACATCGTCTACTTCAAGGACAAGGAAAGCATCCACCACGCCGCCGTCGTCACCGCGGTCATGCCCGACGGCGAGGTCGTCTACACCCAGCACACGCCGAGCCTGTCGAGCCTGGGCCTGAACGACCGGGTGCCGCACAACGACATCGCGATCGGGTCGGACGTTCCGATCATCGTTCGCCCACACCCGGACTGGGTCTAGCGAGACAGACAACGAGGATCAGGAGACGAGCGAATGGCGCCACCGCAGAACGACTTCATCACCATGACCCCGGAAGTGGTGCGGCTGATCGCCGACCGGATCAGGACGGACGCGGAAACGTCGAAGAACAACGTCGACAACCTGTTCGCCAGCACCAGGACGGCGGTGGAGCGGCATCCGGGCTGGCTGACCACGGAAGCGCTGAAGAAGTGCGCTGAGACGTGGCAGCAGGAACTGCTCGGCCTGATCGACCAGAGCAGGCAAACCGCGGAAGGCCTGTTGTCAAGCGCGAATCGGGTGGCTGCCACCGACGACGAGGCACGGCAGCGGTTCGGCGCGGTGCTCGCCGAGATGTCCACGAGTTGACTGCCAGGTCCTGTCAGGCGTGTCCGGCCGCGAGATGGGCCTGAAGGCGGGCATGGCGGAACTGGTAGTACGGGCCGGACTGGCGGAGCACGCCGCGCAGGCACGCGTCCTCAAGGAACGCGACCACCGCCCAGGGCAGCCGCCCGGTGAGCGGCAGCCAGATCCGCGCGAACACCAGCCACTGGCCCCACGGGGTCATGCCGAGC
This sequence comes from Actinokineospora iranica, assembly GCF_900101685.1. Taxonomy (GTDB): domain Bacteria; phylum Actinomycetota; class Actinomycetes; order Mycobacteriales; family Pseudonocardiaceae; genus Actinokineospora; species Actinokineospora iranica. Next base: position 242,806 of record NZ_FMZZ01000010.1, on the reverse strand, counting down.
ACATAACCGGCGCCGCCGCTGATCGCGCTGACCAGGCCCGCCGCGATGACGAGCGGCGGTGTCCAGTCGAGTTCGAGTCCGAACGGCCGACCGGCGTCGAGCGCGGCCAGCACCTCGGCCGTGGCCACGATGAATCCGGCGAACAACGGCACGAGCACGAGCGCCGGGCCGACCAAGACCCTGCGGTTGGCGCGGATCAGGTCGGCGGGCCTGCCCGCAGACGCGAGGTCGACCGGGGCCTCGATCATGCTGATTATCCAGAACACGAGTGCGCCCGCAGGCGCGTAGACGAGCCCGAACATGATCGCGTCGACCGTCCAGACCACGAGCGCGGCCGCGGACGGGGACGTCACCAGCGCGAGAAGGTTGTGCGCGGTGCCAAGGCAGACGCCGAACACGAGCCCGCAGAGGACACCGTGCCGCAGCCGGGTTCTCGTCGTCGCGCTCGGCCGCCAGCCGCCGCCGCGCACGCTGATCCGCAGATACAGCGGCGGCGGCACCCCGCGGCCGACCATCAACCGGTAGCTGACCACCATGAGCACGGCGGCGAGGAAACCGATCAGCAGGCCGGAGACGAACCACGGACTGGTCCCGACCCGCACCCCGAACGCGCTCGCGGCGCCTTCCACCAGCCAGTCGACCAGGGTGGCCGTGACACCCGTGAACAGGGCGATCACCAGGGTTCGCGGCCCGCGGCCCAGCGCGGTGCCGGACTCCCACCAGGCGAAGTCGGTGGTGCGCCGCCTGGTCAGGTGCGTGGCGAGGAACCGAAGCCACCGCGTGGCCTGCTCGACCGACCAGCGTTCGTCAAGGCCCACGGTTCGATCGAGCGGTTGGCGCCGGTAGGCGGTGTGCACGAAACTCGTCAGCAGATGGTCGGAGATGCTTTCCACGGTGGGAAACCGCTCGGTGGCGAGCAGCTCGGCCGGGTCGCGGTCAGCGGTGTCGCTGTAGATGACACGGGCGAGGCCGACCATGAGCGGGGTGGTGAGCGCGGCGGCCAGCGGGCTGTCGGGCTGATCGGCCAGCCCGCGCAGCACCGGGTCCCACTTGGTCACCACGTCGCTGGCGGCCTTGCGCGCGGTGCGCGGCAGGTAGTCGGCGAGGTCGGCGACGGTGAGGTCGGCCAACTCGATGGCCGCCGCGCCGCGCAGCACCCTGGTGGCGTCGACCGCGTCCCGATACTCGTCCGGTCTGCTGGTCAGCACGAGTGGCAGGGTGATCTGGTTGAGGGCGGCCAGCGCGGGCTGGTGCAGCCCGTCGGCGATCTCGTCGAAGCCGTCGAGCACCGGGAGAATCCGGCCGCTCTCGATCAGCCGGGCGGCGAGCGTCGAACCGCTGCGGCTCGGTTTGGCCAGGCCGGGGTAGTGCCGGATCAGCTGAGTGGCCAGCCACTCGTGGAAGGACGTCTTGGCCGGATGCCATGAGCTGATGCCGATGACCACCGGGACCGCGCCCGCGGCGGTCGACGGGTCGAGCAGGTCGAGGACGAGCCGGACGGCGAGCATACTCTTGCCCGCGCCTGCCTGGCCGAGCACGACAAGCCTGCCGGACGGAACGCGCCGGTAGCAGGACACGATCTGGTCGAGCGCTCCCCCGAGATCGGTCGGCGCGTCACCGTCGGTCAGCTCGGCGCCCGCCGAGCGCCACCGCACCGGCAACGGGCCGGGATCGTGAATCCGGCGCCGGACCTCCTCCTGCTGCCACCGGGCCCGCACCACGTCGGCGAGCTCGTTGGCAGCTTCGAGCAGCTCGTGCTCGTTCGCTGTCAGCTGCCGCGCGGGCCTGCCGTCCTGCGGCGAGTCCACTGTGGCTGGATCGTCGGCCCGCTGCCCGAACTTGCCCGCCGTTGCGAGCAGCCTCGCCTGGTCCGACGTGGACAGATCAAGTGCCGCCGCCAGCCGACGCACAGTGCCCACCTGCGGGTTCGTGTGCGCCCCGGTCTCGAACCGCCGGATGGTGCGCACCGCGATCTCCGACCGGGCGGCCAACTCGTCCTGAGTCAACCCGGCCTGCCTACGGAACTCCAGGAGCAGCGCGCCGAACTGCTCTGTCATCTCATGCCCCCAACCGGTCGTCCTAGTCAGGTTCTACCAACCCGCGCGCCCGGGGACGCACCCCGGTACGCCGGACCCTCAGGACGCGGCAGGCGCAGCCCGGAATGGACCTCCCGGGACAGGACCTCCTCGGCCGGAAACAGCAAGCGAGAGATCGCGCCGATCACCGGCCGAACTCTTCCATGGCAAGGCGGACAGGGCTATTCGGCGGTCTCCCTTCGGAATCGGCGCGGCCTCGGTCGAACCCAACCGCGACGCGTGCCCACTCGGCTCGCCGGTCACACTAGTGGATGATCTTGGTCCAGTCGATCGGCCAAGTGGCGATGACGTCTTCTCGCCACTTCCATGCCCAACGAGTTCAGGCACCACTCTGGCCTCGGGCCTTTTGATCGATCTGTTCGCGAAGGATGTCGCCGTGCCCAGCGTGGCGGGCGAATTCCTCGATCATGGCGAGCAGCGTCCAGCGCATACTGACTGTTCCTTCACGCGGGTTGTCCTTGGTGTCGTCCAGGGTGAAGCGGGCGGCGATCTCACGTGATCGTCGGCTGGCGCGGGTGAATTCGGCGATCACGTCGACCACGGTCTCGTCGTCCGCGACGGCGAAGGTGCCCTCGTCCCGGTTCGAGTATCCATCGCATTCCGATTCGTCCAGACCTGCCCAGAATCGCTGGAACCAGATTCGCTCGGCGGCCGCGGCATGTTTGATCAATGAGATCGGTGTCGTCAGCGAGGCGACGAGCCTGCGGCGTGCGTCGGCTTCGGAGAGGCCCCGCACGGTCTCGATCAGGGCCTCGCGGTTGCGGTCGAGCATGTTCTCGATGATCGCCCGTTCGGGGCCGTCGGTAATTCTGTCGGTGCTCATGGATCGCACTCCGTTCTATGGATCGGATGTATGGGCAGTCCGCCTTGGCGGGCACGAGAATCGGCTCGCAGGCGACGATCGCCGTTTTAGGTGACGAGCCCGAAGCCCGGGGCGCGGTCGAGGCCTGAGCGCGCTCACGATATCGGGTGAGGGCCAGTGAGCGACCTGAAGAGGTTCACCGCTCGAAGCTGGGGTGACCGCTGGACCGGCCCGTCTTCATCATGCCTTATCGGTACCGCGATCCGGTGTGCCCCGGCGAGGGGGCGGCGGTCAGGGGCGCAGCAGGTAGCCGATCAGCTTGCGGCGTTCGGCGGCGTTGTCCGGCCGGGACTCGAACACGGCGCCGAGCAGCGGCAGCACCTGGTCACGGGCCTCGCGGGTGCGCATGATTCGCTTCCACAGCATCAGGTTGATGTGGTAGCGCCAGTTCGGGGTGACCGCGAGCTTGAGCACGTTGTCGACGTTGCGGCGAACCTTGGGCGGCAGAGCGCGCACGTCCTCGGGGGCGGTGAGCAGCGACTCGGGCAGAACGTCGAGGCCGTGCGCGGTCATGAACTCGAAGTCGGTGGGCCAGGCCGCCGCCCACAGGTAGTCGACCATCCGGCACCAGCCGCGCAGGAAGGTCATCTCCAGTTCGGGCCAGGGCGCGGCGTCGACGGCCGTGATCGCGTCGACCACGACGTCCAGGCAGGTCTTGTGGGCTTTCCACAGTGCCAGGAGCGCCGGTTCCGGGTCCGTGGGCCCGGGATTGCTCACCAGAGTGAAGTAGGCACGCCAGTCGGTCACCGCGCCCGCGAGTTCCTCCGGCACCGCTCCGCCTGCCACGTAGCGGAACCGGGAACGAGTCGGAGGGTCGGCGACGGGCAGGGCAGGCGCCACCCCGGCGACCACGGCGGCCAACCACGGGATGACGCAGAGCGTGTAGTTGCCGTAGCCCCACGGCGAGTCGGGGTCGATTCGCCCGTCCTGTCGGGTGCTCGCGCCGAGCCTGCCTGTGCGGTATTGCCACTGGTGCTGGAACATCAGGCTCCACAATGGGTTCCGCCGGTTGTCGGCGCCGAAGCGATCGTCCGGGTTGGTGTTGTTGATCATCAGCCGGTAGGCGGCCATCCGCTGCTCGAAACGGAACGGGTCGAACGTCCCGGTCAGCTCCGCCGCCGTCGTCCAGACCCCATGCAGGTCCAGTGCCGCCAGCTCTTCCGGGTGGCCCATGACGACACTCCTCCGCGACATCCGGCCCGCGTCCGACGGCGGCCGGTCGACCAGCCCGCTTGCCGGAAGGCGCACGGTCAACGCTTCAGTCTCACCGGCACGCGTGTGAGCGGCAACAGGGCGGGCATGGTCGCGTAGACCCAGTTGTCGTCCTAGGTCCTTGTCCGGCACCACCACCTCAGGCGGGGAGGGTCGTCATGCCGGGGAGCGAAGCCCCCGAAGCGGGCGCCACGCATCTTGATCATTTCCCGCTGGCGGCAGCCGGATGCGCTTTTGCCGCGTCCCCAGTCATACGCACGGCCGGGTTCCGTGTCTCGTGGGCGGGATGGTCAAGTGGATTCCCTGGCGTAGGCGCCGAAGGACTTCTCGCGGGTGTGCTCCTCGTCCGTTTGGGGGATCTTGCGGAGGGCGTAGCGGAGGGTGGGTGGGGTTATCAGGGAGGTGACGATGGCGACGAGCACGACGATGGTGAACGCGTCCGTGCTCAGCACGCCCAGCCGCAGGCCGGTCATCGCGACGATCAGGCCGATCACGCCGCGGGCGTTGAGGCCCGCGCCGATGGCCAGGGACTGCCAGCGGGACAGGCCGCTGAACCGCGCGCCGAGGTACGCGCCCCCGAACTTGCCGATGACCGCCGCCAGCAGGACACCGGCCGCCGCCAGGAGCACCGGGGGCTTGGCCAGCGCGGTGAGGTCCATGCGCAGTCCGGCGGTGGCGAAGAAGACCGGCGCCAGCACCGCCATCGTGAACGTGCGCAGCGGGGCCAGCTTCTCGTGGTCGAGCAGGCCGGATGAGCCGATGACGATGCCGCACACGAACGCGCCGAGGATGGCCTCCAGTTTCATCGCGTGGGTGGCCGCCGCGGAGAGCAGGAGCAGGATCGACACGACCGCGACGGTAGGGCCGGAGTCCTCGGATCGGTTCGCCGCGCGCAGGGCGCCGCGGACGAGGGGGCGGCCGAGCAGGTAGGCCACCACCACGACCAGCAGCACGCTGCCCACCGCGACGAGGACCTGCCCTGTTCGGACACCGGTGGTGGCCATCGCGGACACCACCGAGAGCAGCAGCCAACCCACCACGTCGTCCACGGCGGCGGCGCTCACCGTGAGCTGGCCGATGTCGCGGTGCAGCAGCCGCATCTCCAGCAGGATCTTCGCGATGACCGGGATGGCGCTCACGCACAGCGCAACGCCGAGGAACAGCGCGAACACCGTGCGGTCGGCCGAGTCCGCGAGCAGCGACCCGGGCAGCAGGTAGCCGATCGCGACGCCGAGGCCGAGCGGGATGAGCAGGCCGCCCGCGCTGGTCCGGACGGCGATCGTCCCCTGCCCGCGGATCACGCCGAGGTTGAGGTGGATGCCGGTGATGCCGACCAGCAGCAGCACCCCGATCTGGCCGACGGCGTCGAGCAGGTGCAGTTGGCCGGGGTCGGCGGGGAAGAGCCAGGCGGACAGGCCCGGCGCCGTCGCGCCCAGCAGCGACGGCCCGAGCAGCACGCCGACGAGCAGTTCGCCGACGACCGCGGGCAGCCGCAGCCGGACGGCGAGCCTGCCCAGGATGGTGGCCAGGCCGAGCACCAGGCCGATCTGCAGGAGGAAGACGAGCAGTTGGTGGTGGGCGATGGACGGCACCGGCACCGCGGCCAGCGTCATGATCATGGACTCCTTCGAGCGCGCGACCGGCGGCGGATAGTCCACAGTGGCCTATCCGCCGCCGGTCGCGGTCACATTGCCTGGCAGTCAGCCGTTCCTGGCGCGGGTCTCGGCCGCGAGCGGCCCGGTCGCGCCTTTCCGGCTGCTATGGACAGCTTCGGTGGCACGCCCGCGGACGGCCGCCTTCCGGCTTGGCCCGCGGTCAGCTGTTCCTGGCGGGGGCGAGTTCGTCCGCCGCCTCGGCCGCGAGCGGGCCGGTGCGGGTGGCCGGGTGCGTTGTGGACAGTTCCGGCAGCACGAACGCGTGCAGCCTGCCCGCCACGATCACCACCCTGGTCCACTCGTCGGAGTGGTCGCGCAGGAGCAGTTCCGTGCGGTGCTTCCTGGTGGCCTCGATGGTCGCGGCCACCCCGGCGCCGCCGTCGGGCAGCGGGCTGAACTCCCGCTCGCTGACCTTGAGCCAGGCCTCGGTGTCCTCCTTGATGCCGTCGGCGAGGGCGCGGACCGCATCCTCGTGCGCGACGCCCGCGTCGCGGGCCTGCCAGTAGCGCAACACCCGGGAGCCGTGCCCGATCATGCCGGTCATCGCGCCGCCGCTGGCGCCGAAGTGGCCGTTGCCGAACGAGTCGCCCGCGACCACCCCGTTGGGCGTGAGCAGCGCGTCCTCACCGATCTTCTCCACCAGGCGGAACAGCTTCGGCCCGTAGGTGAGCTGCACCTTGGCCAGCTCGGCCTTGGAGACCTCGACCAACAGCGAGGTCTGCTCCAGGAAGAAGTCGCGCAGCAGGTGCTGGTGCGCGGCGAAGTACTCCGCGGAGTCGATCGGGGTGCCCACCGGGACCAGGCCCGCCAGCACCGGGTCGAAGGTCTTGAACTCGGGCACCTCCACCAGCGTCCAGCCGATCTCGGCGTCGTCCTCGTGGCCGATGACGACCTGGCGGACCGTGTAGGGCAGGCCCTCCTTGTCGAACTCGGTCGCGACCCGCTGCCGGATTCGGCTGTCGATCAGGACCTCGATCAGGCCGGAGAGGTAGTCCGCCTGCGCGACGACCGGGCCGCGGCCGTCGCCGTGGTCGATCATCACCTCGCGCTGGGTGAAGCCCAGCCGCTCGGCGTCCTCGCTGTGCTGGCCCTGGGCGACGACGAACACCTCCGGGACGCCGAGGTCGATGACTTCGGTGCCGGGCACGATCACCCGCTTGAACCGGCCCTTGTAGTCCAGGTTGCGGATGGCCTCGATGCGCACGCGCACCCGCCCGTCCGGCAGCCGCTCGAACCCGGGCTGGTCGGCGCCGCGCTGGGTGGCGCGGCCGAGGCCCTGCGTCGGGTCGACCACCTGGTGGCTGAGGAACAGCCGCACGCGCGGCGACTCGACGCCCGCTGCCAGGTCCATCGCCTCGATGCCCTCAAGGTAGCGGCGCAGCAGCACCAGCAACTCTTCCGCGCCGGAGAGGAACACCGAGCGCGACTCCAAGACCTCGGACATGTCCCGGCCGAGGACACTCGGGTCGGGCTCGGCGGGCGGGGTCGCCGCGCCCTGGGCGCGGACGACCCGGTTGGGCACGCCGTCGACCCAGCGGTCGTCGATGTGCTCGCTGTGCCGCAGCACGCCGCCGACGTGCGACTCCAGGTCGAAACCGCTGACCACCTCGTCGGCCGCGACGTCGCCGGACTGCGTCTTGGTGCTGTAGAAGCATTCCGAGAGCAGGAACAGGCTGCCGTCGCCGCGCTTGGGGATGCGGTCGGCGCCGTAGCGGGCGAGCATCATCCGGTCGATCTCGGCGAGGTGGTGGTACAGCTCCTCGCGCACCTGCCAGTGCATGACGCCGAAGTTGGGGTCGCCGCGCATCTCGACGCCGACCGACCGCCTGCCCATGGCGACCGACCAGAGCATCGCCATCATGTTGGTCCCGCCCAGGCCCAGGGCCAGGAACTCCGGGTCGCGGACGCCGGTGAGGTTCTCCGCCCGGTCGCCGACCGTGGTGTGGTCGAGCGCTTCCGGCGCGGTCTTGGGCGCCGCGGGCTTGAGCACGGTCACGGTCAGCGCGATCGCGACGAGCACGAAACCCGTGCCGATCAGGAACGCCAGCTGGTAGCCGCTGGTCAGCGCCTCGGCCAGCGGCTCGCCCTCGGCGACGGCGTCGCGGGTGCGGGCGGTCGACAGGGCCGCCAGCACCGCCAGACCGAGCGCGGGGCCGATCTGCTGGGTGGTGCTGACCAGCCCGGAGCGCACACCCGCGTCCTCGCTGGTCGCCTGCGACATGGCCGCGGTGAGCAGGGCCGGGAAGCAGATACCCGCGCCGACGCCGAGCAGCACCATGACCGGGAAGACGTCGACCCAGTAGGTCCCGTCGACCGGCACCCTGGCGAAGAACGCGAGGCCCCCCGCGACGAGCAGCAGACCGGGCACCAGCAGGGTGCGGGCGTCGACCTTCTCGATCAGCTTCGGCGCTGCCTTGAGCGAGAGCACCGCGATGGCCACCGTCAGCGGCAGGTACGCGAAGCCGATCTCGGCGACGCTGTAGCCCAGGACGTTCTGCAGGTACAGCGCGCCGAGGAAGAACATGCCCGCGAAGCCTGCGACCATCAGCGTCTGGATCAGGTTCGCCCAGCCCACGTTCCGCGCGCGGAAGATCCCCAGCGGCACCAGCGGGTTCTTCGCCCGCGCCTGGCGGTAGACGAACCCGAGCACCAGCACGAGCGCGCCAGCGGCGAGCAGCAGGGTGCGCGCAGAGACCCAGCCGTGGTCGGCGGCCTGGACGATGGTGTAGGTCAGCAGCGACAGGCCCGCGGTGATCAGCACGCCGCCGAGCACGTCGGGGCTCTTGCCGGTGTCGCCGTCGCGGTTCTCGTCCAGGAGCCTGGCCGCGAACAGTATCGCCACGACGCCGATGGGCAGGTTGACGAAGAAGATCCAGTGCCAGTTGACGGCCTCGGTGAGCGCCGCGCCCGCGAGCAGGCCGACGGACGCGCCGGACGCGGCGACGAACGCGTAGATGCTGATCGCCCGCGCCTGTTCCCGCCGTCCCGGGAAGATCGTGACGATCATGCCGAGCACCACGGCCGAGGCCATCGCGCCGCCGATGCCCTGCACGAACCGGGCGCCGATCAGCATCTCCTTGGTCTGCGCGAGGCCACACGCCGCCGACGCGGCGGTGAACAGCGCGAGACCGCCGAGGAAGAGCCGTTTGCGGCCGAACAGGTCGCCGAGCCTGCCCGCCAGCAGCAGCAGGCCGCCGAACGGGATCAGGTAGGCGTTGATCACCCAGGCCAACTCGGACTGCGAGAAGCCCAACTCGGCCTGGATGGTGGGCAACGCGACGTTCACCACGGAACTGTCGAGGATGATCATCAGGGTGCCCACGCTGAGCACCACCAGCGCCAACTGGCGCTCTCGCAAGGTGCGCAGCGCCGGGACCGGGCGCGGTTCAGGTGTGGTCGACATCAGGCGCCACCCGCCGTCGCGAACTCGGCGTCGGCCATGACCGGCTCGGCCGCAGCGGGCATCCGGTCGCGCAGCGCCGGGTGCACCTGGCTCAGCGGGGGCAGCGGCTCGGCGTAGGTGCGGCCGCTGCGGATGACCAGCCTGCGCCAGTCGGAGTAGTCCAGCGGCGCGAGCGAGTGCCGGTGCCGCCGGGTCGCGTCGATCGTGGTCGCCCGCTCCATGGTGGACTTTCCGCTGGCCGCGGAGATCTTCTCGATGCGCTCGGCGCCGAAGTTGATCGGCACGGCCTGGCTGAACTCCTGGGCGCTGACGTGCAGCCACCCTTCAGTGTCCTCCTTGATGCCGTCCGCGAGCGTGCGGACGGCGGTCTCGTGCGCGACGCCCGCGGCGCGGGCCTCCCAGTAGCGCAGCACCCGGGCGCCGTGCCCGACCATGCCGGTGATGGCGCCGCCGCTGGTCAGGAAGTGGCCGTTGCCGAACGAGTCGCCCGCGACAACGCCGTTGGCCGCGATGAGCGCGTCGTCGCCGACCTGCTCGATGAGGCTGAACAGCTTGGGGCCATAGGGCATCTGGACCTTCTCCAGGTCTTTCTTGGGGATCTCGACGATGTGCGAGACCTGTTCGAGGTAGTAGTCGCGGAGGAGGAACTGGTAGGCCGCGAAGTACTCCGGGGTGTCCTTGTCCGTGCCTTCCGGGACCAGGCCCGCCAGGATCGGGTCGAAGGTCTTGAAGTCGGGCACCTGGACCAGAATCCAGCCGACCTCGGGGTCGTCCTGGTGGCCGACGGCGATCTGGCGCACCCAGTACTCGTTGCCCTCCTTGTCGAACTCCGAGGCGATGCGCCTGCGCAGGCGGCCGTCGACCAGCACCTCAAGCAGACCGGCGAGGTAGTCGGCCTGGGCCACCACCGGGCCGCGGCCGTCCTGGTGGTCGACCTTGACCGGCTGCTGGCGGAAGCCGAGCCGGGTGGCGTCGCCGCTGTCGAAACCCTGGGCGATCATGAACAGCTCCGGCACGCCGAGATCGATGACCTTGGTGCCGGGCACCCGGACCCGCTTGAACTTGCCCTTGTAGTCCAGTTCGCGGATCTTCTCGATCCGAATCCCCTTGCGACCGTCCGACCGGGGCACGAAGCCCTCGTCGCGACGGAACCAGGCGAGCATCCCGCCGTCGTCGCTCGGGGTCACCACGCGGTGGCTGGTGAACAACCGCACGCGCGGCCGCTCCAGGCCGCGCTCGCGGTCCATCTCCTCGATGGCCTCAAGGTAGCGGCGCTGCAGGATCAGGACTTCCGACGCGCCCGCCTGGAAAGTGGACGGGCCGTCGAGCACGTCGACCATGCTGCGGCCGATCTTGGACGGGTCGTGCTCGGTCGGCGGCAGCGCGGACTGGACCACGGTCACGATGCGCTGCGGCTCGCCGTTGTGCCAGCGGTCATCGATGAACTCGGTGTGGTGGATGATCCCGGAGATGTGCGACTCCTCGCCCAGGTGCGAGTCGAGGAAGCCGGTGACGACCTCGTCCGCGGCGACCGCGCCCGCGGCGGTGTCCGGGTGGTAGAAGCACTCGGCGAGCAGGAACGGCTTGCCGTCCTGTCGCTTCGGGACGCCGTCGGGGCCGTAGCGGTCGAGCATCATCTGGTCGATCAGGCCGAAGTGGTGGTACAGGTCCTCGCGGATGTTCCAGTGCACGCCCAGCGACGGGTCGCCGCGCATCTCGACGCCGACCACGCGCCTGCCCATGGCCACCGACCAGAGCATCGCCATCATGTTGGTGCCGCCGAGGCCGAGGGCGAGGAAGTCCGGGTCGCGGACGCCGGTCAGGTCCTCGTCGTGGGCCTCTTCGCCGTCGCCGAGGGTGGTGCCGTCGAGGTGGCCGGGGACGGGGGCGGCCGCGGTCATGGAGAACACGACGAAGGTCGCGACGGCGGCGAACAGGGCGATTCCCGCCGAGGTCAACAGCGGTGGGCGGGCGCCGCCCCCCAGCACAAGACCCGCGGCCCCGAGCACGACAGCCGTGGCCACCGGGACCATGAGCGCGGTCTGGCGCGCGCGGCCGGACCACGCCCGCTTCCAGAGTCGTGTCGGACTAACGGTCTTGCCCATCGTGCGATTCCTTTACTTGAGTCGCGTTTGGTGAGACAGACAGGGAAAAGGGCGAAGCACAAGAGGTCGTGACTTAGGACCAGGACAACACATGCCCCTGGCTGCCCTTCACGTGAACCGCCGACCCCCGTGTCACCCCCTCAGGTGGCCACTATAGCGGCGAACCGGACATGTGTGAGTGGAATGCCTTAAAGAGTGCTTCTGGACGTAGCCAGATACCGCCAAGCGCGCGCATTGGGCCGTTGCTCACCCGAACGCCCTAAATCGAATACGCCACGGAGGGCCGATCGGCTGCCCAGGTGCGGGCGAATGGCGCATCTCTCTCGAATCCGGTCGGCATCCTCGCCGGTCAAGGGCACAATGCCCCGATCGCCGCTCTTGACACCTTCGTATGATGCTTTTGAGCTTCCGAACTCGTGCGGCACGACGGGGACGGGAGCCTCGACGGGGAGGCGACTCAGCGCCGGAAGAAATCGATCCCAGGACCGCCAAAAGCGCGCCGCCGGTCGGCCGAATGGCCTATCGGTGCGCATTCATGAATAGCCAAAACGGCGTCCCGGCACCCGCGCGGGCACACCACCGACGACAACCGAATGCCGCCTCGCCGAAACTGGGGAAACAATGCCGACGCTCGATAACGGGCACCGCAGGGCCGAGCGCGAACGGCTTGCCGGACACCGGCCCACCCGGGATCATGCCGAAACCGGACACCGGAGAAAGGGCACGTGAAACCCGGATCGGGTCGCGGCTCGTGACGACGCCAGCATACCCGGGCGGAACCGCGCCCCGCACGACATTCGCCAGATCCCCTCGGGACGCACCCGGTCCCGACTGTCCAGCACGGCTACGACAAGGAGCGTTCATGAGCCGACTCGCCGTTCTCGGTGGAACTCCGGTCCGCCACGACCGGGCCTGGCCGCGGTGGCCGCAGCACGACGCCGCGACCGAGCAGGAGGTCGTCGCGGCCATCCGGTCCGGGCGGTGGGCGATCAGCTGGCCGAGCGACGGAGCCAAGGCGCGGGAGCGGCGCTTCGCGGAGGAATGGGCCCGCTACAACGACGTCCCCTACTGCGTGAGCGTCGACCACGGGTCCAGCGCGCTGCTGGTCGCCCTGGAGGCCCTCGACGTCGGCCCCGGCGACGAGGTGGTCGTGCCCGCCATGACCTGGGTCGCGCCGGTCACCGCGGTGCTGCGCTGCGGCGCGCTCCCGGTTCTGGTCGATGTGGACCCGAGGACCGGTTGCGCCACAGCGGAAAGCGTCCGCGCCGGACTGTCCGAGCGGACCAAAGCCGTCATCGTGGTCCATCTGGGCGCGACGGTGGCCGATCTGGACGGCATCCTCGCGGTCACCGAGCAGGCGGGCGTCCCGCTGGTCGAGGACTGCGCGCAGGCGCACGGCGCGCGGTGGCGCGGCCGGGCGGTCGGCGCACTCGGCGCGGTCGGGGTGTTCAGCTTCCAGAACGGCAAGGTGCTCGCCGGGGGCGAGGGCGGGGCGGTGATAACCAAGGACGTCGAGCTCTACCGCCGGGCGCAGCAGCTGCGCGCGGACTCGCGCCGCTACCCAGACGAGGAAGTGCCCGCGGGGGTGATGGAGCTGATCGAGGCGGGCGAGGTGATGGGCGCCAACTACTGCATGTCCGAGCTGTCCGCCGCCGTGCTGCTCGACCAGCTTCCCCGGCTCGACGCGCAGCACCGGCACCGGGAGAAGGTCGCGGCCGAACTGGAGCGCGGGCTGGCCGAGCTGGGCGGCTTCGAGCCGATCCCGGTGCCGCCGCAGGCTGAGCGCCGCTCCATCTACGAGTACGGAATCCTCTTCGAGGAAGGCACTTTCGGCGCGGTCCCCGCCACCAGGGTGGCCGAGGCGGTCAGCGCGGAACTGGGCCTGGCGGTCTACCCGCCGGACGCCCCGCTGAACCGGAGCCTGATGCTCCGGCCGCACACCAAGCGCCGGTTCGCCGAGATCTGGACAGCGGAAGGCCGCGCGCGGGCGGTCGGGCGGGACTACTCCGGGGCGGAGAAGTTCGCCGAGTCGGCGCTGCTGTTCCACCACGGCGCGCTGCTGGGCGACCCGGCCGACGCCGCGGACGTCGTCGCCGCGCTGGCCAAGGTCCGCGATCACCATGCCGAACTCTAAGCCGAACTCTGAGCCGAACTCTGAGCCGGATCTGCACGTCCTGCGGCTGACCCCGTACTACTACCTGGCCGGGCGCGAGCTGACCCACCGGGAGTTGCAGTACGAGCCGATCGGCGGGATGCAGGTGCAGATCATGCAGACCACCGAGCAGATGTCCGCGCTCGGCGCCCGGCAGACCGTGGTGTTCCCGCGCAGGCCGGGGATGGGCAAGACCATGGACGTCGACGCGCGCACGCGCTTCGAGCTGCTGGCCCTGCCGATCGCCCCGATCCCCACCAGGGCCAAGGGCTACATCGGACTGCTGGTGTCCTGGGGGCTGGCGCTGACGGCGTGGTGCGTGCGGCAGCGGCTGCGCGGCGGGCGCCGCCGGTTCTCGCTGATCCACGTCCACTGCAGCGAGCTGCCCTGGACGTTCCTGTTCGCGGTCGTGGCCAAGGCGGTGCTCGGCGTGCCGCTGGTGATCACCACGCACTGCAGCGCGATCGCCACCTTCCACCCGGAGAGCCTGCTCGGCAAGGTGCTCATCGGGCCCGCGCGGCTCTTCGAGCGGTGGGCGGTGCGGCGGGCGGACGCGGCGGTCGTGCTCACCGAGCGGATTCGCAAGGTGTACGTGGACACCGGCCTCACCACCGAGGACCGGGTGCACATCGTGCCGGACGGCGTGCGGCTGGACGACTTCCGGCCGTCCGCCGCCGATCCGGAACCGGACCCCGGCCCGCCCGTGGTGCTCTACTGCGGCCGGTTCGCCCCGGAGAAGGGCTGGGCGGACTACGTGGCCGCCGCGGCCATGCTGGTGCGGGAAGGCACGGCGGCGCGGTTCGTGATGTGCGGGGACGGCAACGAGTTGCGGCACTGCCGGGCGGAGCTGGCCCGGCTGGGCATCACCGGGCACGTCGAGCTGCGCGGGCACCTTGAGCGCGCCGAGATCGCCGCGGCGGTCAAGTCGGCCGCGGTCGTGGTCATCCCGTCCCGGCACGAGGAGCTGGGCGGGACGGTGCTGGAGGCGCTGACCGCGGGCCGGGCGGTGGTCGTGACCGAGGTGGGCGGGCTGCCCGAGGTCGTCGGGCACGGGGCGGCGGGGCTGATCGTGCCGCCGTGGGACCCGCCAGCGCTGGCCGCAGCGGTCCGCAAGCTCCTGGAGTCGCCGGACCTGCGCGGTGAGCAGGGCGCGGCGGGGATGGCGCGGGCGGCGGGCTTCGACCTGGCGGCGGTGACCCGGCGGCTCGCCGAGGTCTACGCCTCGGTCGTCGCCCGTCGGTGAGCGACCAGCCGTGAGGGTCGCCGGGCGGCGACCCTCACGGTTTTCCGTCCACTACCAGGGAAGTGGCGAGACGATGGGCGAGAGCCTGGATCGTGAGGGTGGGGTTGACCCCGCCCGGGTAGGGCATCAGCGCGCCGTCGGCGACCCGGACGTTGTCCGTGGCGTGCACGCGGCCGTCCGGGTCGCACACGCTGGCGCGCGGGTCGGTTCCCATCCGGCAGGTGCCGTGCAGGTGCGCGCTGCCCAGCGGGAAGTCCATCGGCTCGGTGACCACCCTGGTGGCGCCCGCCGCGGTCATCAGCTCGGCGGCCCGCTTGCGCAGGTACGCCAGGCGTTCGAGGTCCAGCGGGTGCGGCCGGTAGTCGATGACCAGCCTGGGCAGGCCGTTGGCGTCCAGGGCAGACCAGTCGAGCGCGACCCGGTTCGACGCCATCGGCTGGTCGCCCACCAGGCACTCCACCCGCAGCACGCGCGGGTTGCCGCGATCCTCGTCCAGCGGGCCGGTCTCCAGGATCAGCCCGCCCAGCCCACTCGGGCAGTCCGGGTCGAGGTAGTGGTCGGTGAGCGCGACGGTGGCGTAGCGGCCGCCCGCGGCGACCAGCGGCTCGGGCAGATCCTCGGCGAGGGTCGCCCGCACGTGCTGGCCCGCCTTCATGCACAGGCCGCGGCCGACCATGCCGTGGTCGTTGCCCAGGCCGTCCGGGGCGAACTCCGACCGCGAGCGCAGCAGCAGCGCGGCGCTCTGGATCGCGTTGGCCGCCACCACGAACATCCCGGCGCGCACGGTTTCCCGCGTGCCCGTGGCCAGGTCGAGGCAGTCCAGCCCGCCGACGTGCCCGGGCCGGTCCTGCACCAGCCGGACGGCTTTGAGCCCGGTGCGCAGGGTCAGGTTGGGCGCGCCTGCCAGCGGGCCGAGCAGCCGCTGGTGCACGTCGCCCTTGGCGCCGGACGGGCAGGCGTAGTCGGTGCACGCGGTGAGGTCCGCGCAGGCGGGGGCGTCGCCGAAAGCCGCCGACGCCACCGCCAGCGGCACCGGGAACGGCCGCATCCCCAGGGAGCGGCCCGCGGCGACCAGCGCGGCCCCGCGCGCGCTCGGCCGGTGCGCGGGCAGCAGGTCCAGCGGCGGCGACGGCCGCTGCGGGTCCAGCCCGCCGTCGGAGGTGATGCCGAGCGCGCGCTCGGCCCAGTCGTAGTGCGCGCGAAGCTCGTCGTAGCCGAAGGGCCAGGCTGGCGGCAGCGCGTCCGGGGCGACGTGCCCCGCTGCGTCGAAGTCGACCCGCCGCATCCGCAGCGAGACCCCGGCGTAGAACCGGGTGCCGCCGCCGACGCAGCAGGCCGTCCACGGGTAGCCCTCCTCGGTCCACTCCCCCGTCATCGTCCTGGCCCTGGCCGTCTCGTAGCCGGGGATCAGGTCGACCAGGTAGGCCCCGCCCGGGACGTGCTCGCCCTGTTCGACGACGAGCACGTCCCAGCCCGCGCCGACCAGCTCGCTGGCCACGACGCCGCCCGCGGCGCCGCTGCCGATCACGCAGACGTCGTACCGACGCTCCATCGCCCGCTCCATCGCCAGCGCCTACTCGGCCATCGCGGCGTCGGGCTCCCCGGCCAACTCGTCCAGCGACTCGCGCAGCACGGCGACGGCGGTCCGGCAGGTGCCCTCGAAGGCGGGGTCGACATCGTCCACGCTGAGCGCGAACACGCAGCGGCCGTCGGTCTTGCCCGGCAGCTGCCGGGCCCCGTAGGCGACACCGGTGTAGAGGCTGACCGCGGCCGCCAGCGCGTCCCCGGTGAAAGTGCACAGGCCGTCCGGCCGCGGCTTGTCCGCGATGTGCTGCATCGAGTCGTAGCAGCCGTCCGGGTGCACGTGGACCCGGTCGCCGTCCACGATGACCGGCACCGCGGGCACCTCCAGCCCGCCGTCGGGCCCGAACAGGTCGGTGCTGTGCGCCAGCAGGCGTTCCAGCCCCTCGGCCAGCGACACCGGCCCCCGCTCGCGCCGGGCCGCGCCCTCCAGCACGTAGGCGGGCCACTGGGCCATGGCCTGGGTGCTCACCCACGCCCAGTACAGCTCGCCGGGCGAGAGCCGGTCGGAGCCGATCGCGAAGTTGAACTGGTCATACAGCGCGAGCTCGGTGTCGTGGGTGATCAGCCCCTCGCCCAGGCACTGCTGGAAGTCCGGCGACCCGGGGATCGGGTAGAACGGGTTGGTCCAGAACCGGACCCCGGCCAGCATCAGGTTGACCGAGTCCTTGATCAGCTCCGCGGTGCTCTGCCCGAGCAGGCCGACGATCAGCGACGCGCCGACGTCCACGCCCTTCTCGGTGAACAGCGCCGCGCCGTCGCGGACCTTGGCCAGCGAGGTGAATCCTTTGCGGATCTTGCGCAGCCGGGCCATGTCCGTGGTCTCCAGCCCGAGGAACAGGCTGCGGAAGCCCGCCCCGGCCATGTCGCTGACCAGCTCCTCGCTGAGCTTGACCACGGTCATGCCGTTGGGCAGGTGCAGCTCGACGTCCAGGCCCCGGTCCCGGATGGCCCGGCAGATCTCGTGCACGCGTGCGATGTCGAAGGTGAAATTGTCGTCCTCGATGAAGAAGCGGCGGATGCCGTGCACCTCGACGTAGTGCTCGACTTCGTCGACGACATTTTTCGACGACCGGGTCCTGAATTGTTTCCCGACCGTCGCGTGCACAGTGCAAAATGAACACGAAAAGGGGCAGCCGCGACTGGTGATCAAGGTGGCCGTGGCGTCGTAGGACGCCATGTCCAACAGGCCGACATCGGGCCGGGGAAGACTGTCCAGATCTTGCAGGAAATTCGCCCTCGGCTGGAGGTGGACCCGGTCGGCCGGTTCCGCGCAATCACACATCCCACGATTGCAGCGGAACGCGACGCCCGCCTGTCCGAGCAGGCTCTCGCCCTCGTGCAGCGCCCGGAAGACCGGCGCGACGTTGGCCTCGGCCTCGCCGAGGACGAGGGCGTCGAAGGCGGTCTCGGTCATCGCGTGGTGGTGCGCGACCGTCGGGTGCTGCCCGCCGAGGACGATCTTCGCTTCCGGCAGGATCTCCTTGACCAGCCTGGCCAGCTGGTAGGCGGGCTCGTAGTACGGGGTGAACATGCAGGACACGCCGACGACGTCGTAGGCGCCCGCGCGCAGCTTGTCGGTGATCCGGTCCCAGGTGGCGCCCCAGTGCACGAGGTTGCGCCAGCGCGGATGCGCGGCGATCTTGGCCCGGTCGGCGTCGGTGTAGTCCTCCGGCGCGACGACGTGGTTGTCGTCGGTCCAGGCGAGGGAATCGAATATCTCGACGGCCATGCCGTCCTGCCGGAGTTGGGCCGCGAGATAGGCGAGCCCGATCGGCATATGCCTGCCGATCTCCACCATGCAGGATCTGATCGGGGGTTTGATGAGTAGTACTTGAATGGGGTTGGTTGTTCCGGCGTCCGCCACATCGGACCCCTTTCTGCGGGGTCCTTGATCTGACGACCTCCCGCGTGGTTTATTAGACGCATCTACGAAAGCCATGTCAAGGGTTAGCGGGGGCCCTCAGGGCTGCTCGAGTGCGTTACGGCCATTCGGAGGAATGTCATGATCCATCTGCCTATACAACCCGCACGACAGCCCGCATTACCGCAAGTTCCGCGTTATGTCACCGTTTTCGTCAACTGGGCGTGCAACCTCAGTTGTCGCGAGTGCTGGCTCTACGGCGATTCCTCAAGCGAGAACACCTGGCTTGAGGAGGTCAAGCGCGAGCACATCACCCTGGACATGTGGAACGGGCTGGTGGACGAACTGGTCGCGCACAACCCGAACCCCAGCATCTCCATGATGGGCGGGGAGCCGCTGATGCACCCGGACGTGCTGGAACTGGTGCGGCAGGCCAAAATCCGCGCGCCGGGCTGCCAGCTCGACATGAGCACCAACGGCACGCTGCTGCCCCGGGTGGCCGACGGCCTGGTCGAGGGCGGCATCGACATCGTCTACGTCTCGCTCGACGGCCCCACCGCGGAGATCAACAACCCGATCCGCGGCCGCAAGTCCTTCGAGCGCGTCGTCGACGGGATCAAGGCGCTGCAGAAGGCGACCCGCAAGGCGGGCCGCGGGCCGCGCATCGCGCTCAACTTCACCCTCACCGGGATGAACTACACCTCGCTGCCGGGCATGGTGCGGCTGGCCGAGGAGCTCGACGTCAACCAGGTGACGGTCGACTTGGCCATGTACTTCACCAAGGAGGAGGGCAAGGCCAGCCGCCCGGCGTTCGAGGGCGTCACCGGCAGGCCTTTCCTGTCCTGGACCGGCTACTGCAACGAGCACCAGCACGCCGACGTCGACCGCGCCGTGCTGCTGCGCGTGCTGGAGGAAGCCAAGACCTGCTCGGACAAGGTGGAAGTGCTTGTCGCGCCGGTCCGCTACACCTCCGAGCAGCAGAGCGCGTTCTTCACCGACGACTGGAAGTCCACGGTGGAGGAGACCACCTGCCCGAAGCTGTGGGCGCAGACCACCGTGCTGCCCAACGGCGACGTGCTCAGCTGCACCCCGTTCGCCGACACCGTCATGGGCTCGGTGAAGGACACCACGCTCGGCGAGGTGTGGAACAACGACATGTACGGCCGGATGCGCGAGCTGATCAAGCAGGAGCTGGAGCCGATCTGCTACCGGTGCTGCGAGCTGAGCCTGGACATCGAGGTCGACCCAGCCCTGTTCGCCAAGGACGGCGACAAACCCCGCGGCGACGAAACCCTCAGCGACGAACCCCTCACTCCGGCAGAAGGACGATGATGACCCGTACGTTCGACCAGGTCGAGAACGCCACCTACGGCGACCTCGGCCGTGCCACCAGGATCTACGGCGAGGCTTTCCGGCTCACCTTCGAGTACGTCTACGGCAGCCACATCCCCGGCGCGGTCGCCGAGTTCGGCTGCTTCGAGGGCTTCAGCTCGCTGCTGCTGGCCGACCTGATCGCGGAGTTCCGCGCGGAGACGGAGTTCTACGCCCAGACCTTCCCCAGGCACTTCTACGTCTACGACTCGTTCCAGGGCTTCCCGAAGAGCACCAACTCGGTCGACTCGATCTCCTACGAGGTGGCCGACAGCGGCTACTGGCGCGAGCACGAGGACGCCTCGCCCCCGGGAACCGAGGAGATGCTGCGGCACGAGTTCGGCCGCAGGCTCGGTCCGGGCGCCTGGACCATCGTGCCCGGCATGTTCTCCGACAGCCTGCGGGCCACCCCGCTGACCGAGCAGGTGGCCATCGCCAACCTCGACTGCGATCTCTACTCCTCCAGCGTCGAGGTGCTCGACCACCTGCTCGGCCGCCACCTGCTGCCCGACGGCGCGGTGCTGCTGATGGACGACTACAACTGCAACCGGGCCAACCCGAGGTTCGGGATGCGCCGGGCGATGCGCGAGTGCTTCGCCCGCACGGACGGCTTCTACGAGTTCAGCGAGTTCATCCGCTACGGCTGGCACGGCCGCGCGTTCTTCGTTCACCGGTTGGGCGACAGCCCCAACCCGGACGCGTGAGCGTCGGCTCCCGACGGCGGTGCCACCGGCGCGGCGGACCACACCAGTTCCGCCGCGCCGTGCGTCGCCAGCCGCGCGTGCGCGTGGCCGGTGAACGCCGCGCGCCAGCCCGGCCCATCCGGGAACAGCATGTCCAATTGGGACGAATAGCGCCCGACGGCCGCCAACTTGGCCGCGCGGTGCGATTCCGATGCCTGAGTGGGCACCAGGGGCCCGGTGGTCTCGGCGGGCGGCTGCCCGATGGCGTAGGGCAGGTCCTCCCACAGGGCGAGGGCGACGCCCTCGGCCGCGCAGGCGGCGGTCGCGGTGGCCAGGGTCGTCCGGTGGTCCACGTGGCCGCCGACCGCCGCGCACGTCCACACCGCCGCGGGCCGCAGGTCGCGCAGCAGCGCGCTCAGCGACGCGGTGACCTCGGCCGCCAGGTCGGGCTCCGCGGGCAGGTCCGGGTCGAAGTGCGCGCCCAGCCAGGCGCACAGCCAGTCCCCGTCGAGCCGCCGGTAGAGCGCGTCGAGGAACGGCAGGTGCAGCGGTTCCGCGCCGAGCGCGGCGACGGCGGCGCTGTCCTCGGCCCTGCGCACGTCCACCGCGTCCGGGCCGAGGCCGCAGTCACGGTGAAACTCCGTGGCGGGGCCGGAAAGCGGCGGCGGCGGACTGCCCGCGAAGACCGTGCAGACCACCACTTGCCGACCGGTTTCGGCGACCGCGGCCAGCGCCGCGCCCGCCGACATCACCGCGTCGTCCAGATGGGGGGACAGCGCTAACAGTGGCCCGTCGTCAGTTGAACCGGTGAATCCGTGCACAGTCCGCTCCTTGGTCCGAGTCAGCACATCCAGGCAAAGGTGATGATGTATACCGAAAATCCCGTCGCCGAGGCGAGCACGATGCTCGCGGTCGTCGTGACCGGCCCCGGCGAGCACAGTCTCGAACGCGTCCCCCGGCCCAGCCCGGAGCCCGACGAGGCGCTGGTCGCGGTCAGCCATGTCGCCCTGTGCGGCACGGATCTGCGGCTGCTGCGCGGAACCCTGCACGACGCCGAGTACCCGGTGATCCCCGGGCACGAGTGGGCCGGGGTCGTGCTGGCCGCGCCGAGCAGGCCCGACCTCGTCGGCCAAGCGGTCGTCGGCCACAACTTCAAGTCCTGCGGCGCCTGCGGGTGGTGCGAGCGCGGCGCGGCGAACCTGTGCCCCACCCTGGACGAGGTGGGCTTCACGCTGCCCGGCGCGTTCGCCGAGGCGTTCTGCCTGCCGGTGCAGAACCTGCGGCCGCTGCCCGCGGGCCTGTCCGGCGCGGAGGGCTGCCTGCTCGAACCGCTGTGCGTGGCCATCCACGCCGCCGAACGCGCGGGCGAGGTGACCGGGCGCACGGTCGGCGTGATCGGCGCGGGCACGGTCGGCCTGCTGGTGGCGCAGTTGGCTGTCGCGGGCGGCGCGACGTCCGTCACCGTGGCCGATCCCGCCGCACAGCGACGCGGGATCGCCGCCGAACTCGGGCTCGGCGCGGTCGCGGACCTCACCGTGTGGCACGACGACCCGCGGGAGGTCGTGGTCGACGCGACCGGCGTCGCCGGGGTCTTCCCGGCCGGACTGGTCGCCACCGCGCAGGGCGGCCGGTACGTCCTGGTGGGCTACTCCGGCGAGGACTCGACGCCGTTCGAGCCGAGCCTGGTCATGCTGCGCGAGTTGACCGTGGTCGGGTCGCTGTCCGGCGTGGGCAGGCTCGACCGGGCGCTGGAAGTCGTCGCCGACGGCTCCGTCCGGCTCGGACCGCTGCTCAGCGACGCGCTGCCGCTGGCGGACTACCGGGCGGTGCTGGACATCCCGGCGGACTCCGCGCCGCTGCGCAACATCTTTTCCGTGAACCAGGAACCGAGCCAGTGAAAGGGATTCCGATGAGCGCAGGCGCGCAGGGCAACGAGGAACTGATCAAGCGGGCGCGCCGGGTGACCGCCGCCGAGGTCTACGACATCGGCACCCGGTTTCCGGCCGTCTACACCGAAGCCGACGGCTCCTGGATGACCGATGTGGAGGGAAACCGCTGCCTCGACGTCACCGCTGCCAGCGGCGCGCTGCTGCTGGGCAACCGGAACCCGCACGTGGTCGGCGCCATCAACAGATACATCGCCGAGCACGGCGTGGTGTTCGCCAGCACGCTGTCCCTGCCGCGCATCGAACTGGCCGAGCGGCTGTGCGAGTGGTTCCCGGCGGGGGAGAAGGCGGTGTTCACCAAAACCGGCTCGGAGGCGACCACCACCGCCATCCGGCTCGCCCGCGCCGCCAGCGGCAAGGACCTGATCGTCACATCGGGTTACCACGGCTGGCACGACTGGCACACCGGCTTCCTGACCATGGGGTACGACGCCGGGACGCGCACGGTCACCTTCGGCTACAACGAGACCGCGCTGGAGCGGCTGCTCACCGAGTTCGCCGACCGGATCGCGGGCGTCATCGTCACCCCGGAGCCCGCCTGGTTCGGCGCGGACTACTACCAGCGGCTTTCCGCGCTGTGCGCCAAGCACGGCGTGCTGTTCATCATCGACGAGGTGATCACCTCGTTCCGCTACGGCCAGCACGGCCTCAACGGGACCGGCGGCGTGCCCGCCGACATCATCACGATGAGCAAGGGCCTGGCCAACGGGCACGCGATCGCCGCCATCCTGGGCAAGGCGGAGGTCATGGACTGCTACGACGCGGCCGGGATCGCGGGCACCTACACCCGCGAGGTGCCGCCGATGGCCGCCGCGCTGGCCGTGCTGGACGTCCTGGCCGACGGCAGCGCGCTCGCGAACGCGCGGAAACAGGGCACCACGCTGATGAACGGGATGCGCGACATCCTCGACGCGGTGGGCATTCCGGCCTTCGTCGGCGGGCCGCCGATGATGTTCGACGTGGTCGTCCCGTCCGAGGCGCTGTCCTGGGACCTCTACCGGGCCGCCTTCGACTACGGCGCGTACTTCGAGGACAGCGGCACCCACATGGTCACCACCTCGTTCACCGACTCCGACACCGACCACGCGCTGACCGCGTTCGAGAAGGGCGCCAGGAAGGTCGCCGCCACCACGAACTTCGAGCCGGGCGGGCTCAGCGTCGACCGCAAGGCGGAGTTCGCCGCGGAGGCGTTCGGCGGCAACCCGGTCGACAGCGCGGAGGTGCTGGCGAAGATCGACACGATGGTGCGGCGGATCGCCGCAGGCACGCAGGCGTGAGCGCGTGCGGATGAGCACTCGGCAGACCGGTCCGGCGGGGTCGGCGGCGTCCGTGACGTCGCAGGCCCCGCTGGCCACCGGCCACATCCTCGACGGCGACTGGCACCGCGTCGCCACCCGTTCCTACGGCGCCGCCATCCACCGGGTGCAGTGCCGGGGAACCTACTACGTGAAGACGATGTCCACTGTGGACCGGGACGACCTCAGGCTCCACCCGGAGAACGAGGCCGAGCGGCTGAGCTGGCTGGCCGGGTACGGGTTCCCGGTCCCGGAGGTGGTGGAGGTCGGAGCCGCGGAAGGCCTCTCGTGGCTGGTCACCACCGCCGTTCCCGGGGTGCCCGCCAGCGGCCCCTGGCGTCCCGACGAGCGGGTCCGGGTGCTGGACGCGGTGGCCGACCTCACCGCGGCGCTGCACTCGATTCCCCCGGCCGAGTGCCCGTTCGACCGGACGCTCGCGGTGACGCTGCCCCGGTGCCGGGTCGCGGTGGAACTGGGGACGGTGGACCTGGACGACCTCGACGAGCGGCACGCGGGGTGGTCCGGCCAGGACCTGTTGGCGGAGCTGGATTCCCTGCCGGCGCCACGCGAGGACGTGGTCGTGTGCCATGGGGACCTGGGGCTCGACAACATCCTGGTCGATCCCCGATCCCTTGCCGTATCAGGCGTTCTGGACGCGGGGCGGTTGGGGCGGGCCGACCGGTGGCTGGACCTCGCCATCGCGGTCCGGGATATCACCGAAGAGCTGCGGGTTCCAGCAACCGGATTCCTCAAGCGGTACGGAGTGTCCACTGTGGATGAGCGGCGGTACTTCTACTACCGGTTGATGGACGAGTTCATCTGAGCCGACACCAGGGCCACCGCGTCACCGATCGTCGTGGGAACGTCGACCGCGGTGGGGGCGCAGGCGCTCGTGACGAAGCCGGGAAGGTCCGCGGTGCGGGTGTGGGCCAGCAGCGTCGGGTGAATCCTCGGGGAGGCCGCCAGGACGTGGCCGGTGGTCAGCCAGCGGTTGTGGTCGCCGTGCCAGTCGGTGACCACGCCGCCCGCCTCGCGGACCAGCAGGGCGCCCGCGGCCACATCCCACGGGCCAAGCGCGAGCTCGAAGAAGGCGTCGAAGACGCCGCAGGCCACCCACGCCAGGTCGAGGCTGGCGCCCGCGGGGCGGCGGATGTCCTCCACCGCGCGCACGATCCGGGTGAGGACGTCGAGGTACAGCGGGAAGGAATCCGGCATCTTGAACGGGAAGCCGGTCGCGCAGACCGCTTGGGCCGCCGGTCTGCCCGCCACCCGGATGGGCGTGCCGTTGCGGGCGGCTCCGTGTCCCCGCACCGCGGTGAAGGTCTCCCCCCACATGGGCGCGTGGACGGCGGCCACCACCGGCTCCCCGTCGGCGACCAAGGCGATGGAGACCCCGACGGAGGGAAAGCCCCGCACGAAGTTCGTGGTGCCGTCCAAGGGGTCCACGACCCAGCAGAGCCCGTCAACGACCCCGGCCGCGCCGCCGCACTCCTCGCCGATGAAGGCGGCAGCGGTTCCCACCTCGCGGCACAGCCGGTCACGGATGGCCTTCTCGGCGGCCAGATCGATCTCGGTGACGTAGTCGCCCGGGGACTTGGACCGCACCGCCACCGCGTCGTCGGTGAAGGCGGCCCGGATCAGGTGGCCCGCCTCGTGCGCGGCGCGGACGGCCGCGCTCAGGTAGCGGTCGAGTTCACCGTCGGCGAGATCCTTGGCCCGAAGGTCGTTGCCTGCCACTGGACTCCTCTACTCGGTCTGGGTCCGCTCAGTCCGGCTGCCGCAACACCATCAGGACGTCGCGGTAGCCGACCTGGGTGGGTCTTCCCCTGCGGGCCGACCACAGCGCCGCGAGTTCCCGCTCGTCGACGTCGCGGACCGATCCGGGGGCGAACGCGGGCAGGTCTATCGAGTAGTCCACATGCGTGGACGCGGTGACCTCGACCCAGCGCAGGCCGCTGTCCAGAGCGGCCGCAATATAATCCTCGAAGAACAGCCGGTTGACCGTGTCGCTGTCATGCACATGCCAGATCAGCAGTTCCACCAGATCCGGCGGCAATCCGGTCGCCAGCACTCGCGCCAACTCGTCGCGGGTGTAGGCCAGATGCGCCCATGGCGGAAGCAGCGTGTCGCGCCAGAACACCAGATCGCGGCCGTCGTGCTCGACGTATTCCAACTGGTGCCCGTCCACCCCACTCCAAATGGGGCCGAAATGCGCATAAAGCAGACCACCTGGCCGTAGAATGCGGCGAACCTGCGCCAGTGTGGCTTTCACATCGATGAACTGGAACGCGTTGCTGGAAAACACCGCGTCGACGGACGCGTCGGCCAGCGGCATCTCCTCGGCCCGCGCGCGCAGGACCTGGTAGTCGCCCGCCTCGGTGCGGAACGGGTCGCGGTTGGGGTCCACCGCGTGCCACTGGGCGACGCCGTGCCCGGTGGCGAACTCGACCGGCACCGAGCCGCCGATCTCGGCCACCACCGCGCCTGCAAGCTTCACCCGGGCGGCGAAGTCGGCGAAGACCGCGTCCTCGGAAAGCGCGAGCCCCTGCGGATTGGTCACACCAGCCCCATCTCGACCGGCCGCGCGCCGCGGCTGACCTCGTCGACCAGCACTGGCCGCCGCTCCCGGCGCGACGCGGCCACCGCGTCGGCGACCAGCAGCGCCCGCATGGCGTCCTCGACCGTGCACGGGCTCCGCGCACCCGTGGCGACCATGGTCAGGAACGCCGAGATCTCGGCCCGGTAGGCCACCGTGAACCGCTCCAGGAACCCTGACCAGGCCGTTTCGGCCAGCACCGGGGAATCCGGCTCGACCGAGCGCAGCGGCACCCGGGTGTCCAGGCCGACGGAGATGGTGGACTTGCTGCCCGCGACCTCCATCCGCACGTCGTAGCCCGCGCCGTTGTACCGCGAGGCCTGCATGGTGACGATCGAGCCGTCGTCCAGGGTGAGCAGCGCGGCCGACTCGTCCACGTCGCCCGCCGCCCCGAAGTAGTCCGCGCCGCGGTTCGCGCCGGTGGCGAACACCTCGACCACCTCGCGGCCGCTGACCCAGCGCAGCGCGTCGAAGTCGTGGATCTGGCAGTCCCGGTGGATGCCGCCGGACACCGCCACGTACGCCGCGGGCGGCGGCGCCGGGTCGGCGGTGACCAGGTGCAGCCTGCGGACCTGGCCGAGCGCGCCGGAGCGCACCGCGTCGTGCGCGCCGCGGTAGCCCGGGTCGAACCGGCGCTGGAAGCCCACGTGCACCGCCACTCCCGAGGCCGCGACGTGGTCGACCACGCGCTGGGCGGTCTCCGCGTCGGTGAAGCAGGGCTTCTCGCAGAACAGCGGAATCCCCCGGTCGCAGCATTCGGTGATGAGGTCGGCGTGGGTGTCGGTCGGGGTCGCGACCACCACCGCGTCCGGAGCCGACGCCAGCAGCCCTGCCACCGACTCCGCGGTCCGGGCGCCGAGCAGCGCCGCCGCCCTGCCCGCGCTGCCGGGGTCGAGGTCGGCGATCACCAGGTCGGCCACCCTGGGGTCCGCGGCCAGGGTCGCCGCGTGCACCAGGCCGATCCGGCCCGCGCCTAAGAGTCCAATCCGCATCCGCACGTCCTGCCCGTTCGCCCGGTCATACCTGGTGGTCCATGTCGTTTCGCGCCGTTTCGGCGCTAGGAGATCAGCCAGGGGCGGGCGCCGCCCGCGATCTGGTTCCACACCGTGATGACCGAGACGGTCCAGGTCAGCTCGGCCAACTCGACCTTGCTGAAGTGCTCGGCGGCCGAGCGCCACTGCTCGTCGGTGACCGGCGCGTTGTTCATGTTGGTCAGCGCCTCGGCCAGTTCCAGGGCCGCGCGCTCGCGCTCGGAGAAGAACGGCGCTGCCCGCCACACCGGCAGCGCGGCGATGTGCCGCTCGGGGATCTCGGCTTCGCGGGCGTCGGTGTTGTGCGAATCGACGCAGTAGGCGCACCCGTTGATCTGCGACACGCGCAGGCGCACCAGTTCCAACAGCGGCAGCGGCAGGCTCACCTTCTCCGACAACTCGTCAAGCTGCTCGAATGCCTCCATCAGGTGGGGCGTGAGCTTGTCGACCGCCAAACGGAACTTTCTGGTCCCGGGGCCAGCCTCTGCCATGGGGTGGTTCTCCTATCCGTGGTGCACGGTGTCGCGTGCGTGCTTGCCCGCCCGTGTTCCGGCGGGCACGGGAACGCATTCTAAGCTCACCGAACGCGTGTCGAGAACCACTTTCGCATACTTTTTCTCAGGTGTTCCCATACCAGAAAAGCCAACCGGATTCGGGAAAACCGGCACACCGGGAACCGTTTTCGACCGAACGGTGCCGAGGTGCCATCCACCGGGGTAGCGGGGAATGGACCGGGCGGGCCATGGCGCTTTGTCAAGGTTGTCCTTTAATGGGCGCGACCCGGGCCGCTTCGCTTCGAGTCGGCGTCTGGACCAGCCGGGGCGCCTGTGGGAGCCTCTGGCACGTGATCGTGGAACCCTATGCCGTCGCGGTGGACGACGCGGTGCTGGCCGACCTGCGGGCCCGCGTGCGCAACACCCGGTGGCCATCCCCGGCCCCCGGCGCGCCGTGGTCGCAGGGCACGGATCTGGCGTATCTGCGCGCGATCGCGGACTACTGGGCGGACGGATTCCCGTGGCGGGCACAAGAGGACGAACTCAACCGGCACCAGCACTTCCGGGCCAGGCTCGACGACGTGGACATCCACTTCGTGCACGCGCGGGCCGCGCGCGGCGACGGCGTGCCGCTCGTGCTCACGCACGGCTGGCCGAGCACCTTCGCCGAACTGCTGCCGCTCGTGCCGCGGCTGACCGACCCGGCCGCGCACGGCATCGACGGCCCGGCGTTCGACGTGGTGATCCCGTCGCTGCCCGGCTACGCGTTCTCCACCCGGCCCGCGCGCCCGATCACCATGCGCGACACCGCGGGGCTCTGGCACCGGCTGATGCGCGGGCTCGGCTACCGGCGCTACGGCGCGCACGGCGGCGACTTCGGCTCCGGCGTGTCCACCTTCCTCGGCCTCGACCAGCCGGACGCGCTCATCGGGCTGCACCTGAGCAACTTCGAGCTTGACCCCTACCTCGGCCCCGGCTCCCCGCCGCTGACCGACGCCGAACGCTCCTTCGTCGAGCACGAGGAGGATTTCGCCGAGCGCGAGGGCGGCTACAACCTGGTGCAGTCGACCAGGCCGCAGACCCTGGGCTACGCGCTCAACGACTCCCCCACCGGCCTGGCGGCCTGGGTGCTGGAGAAGTGGCGGGCCTGGTCGGACTGCCGGGGCGACCTGGCGTCCCGGTTCTCCCGAGACTTCCTGCTGACCACGGTGACACTGTTCTGGGTCAGCGGCTCCATCACCGAAACCCTGCGCGACTACCACGACAACGCAAGCGTGTACGACACCCTCACCCCGACCGACCGGGTACGCGTGCCGACCGCCGTCGGACTGTTCGACAACGAGTTCGCCCACAACGGCACCGTCCCCCGCTCCTGGGGCGAACGCCTCTACAACCTCCGACGCTGGACGGTCTCCCCCACCGGCGGCCACTTCGCCGCCGCCGAGGAACCCGATTTGCTGGCCCGCGACATCGCCACCTTCTTCGGCGACCTCTTGACACACTGACCCAGCAGGCCGCCGCGGGTTTCGCAGTCACCTGATCAGACACGGCGGCCGGTTCGCCGTCTCGCCTGCCGGACTTCTCCGGCAGGCGAGACGGCGTGGGAATTACTTGGCCAGGAAGGAAAGCAGGGCTTCGTTCACCTCGGCCCCGTGTGTCCACAGCAGACCGTGCGGGGCGTTTTCGATCTCGACGTAGTCGGCTTCGGGGAGGAGCTTGCGGAACTCGCGGGCGGTGGCGTCGATCGGGAGGATGTTGTCCGCCGTGCCGTGCAGGATCAGGGTGGGCACACCGGTTTCAGCGATCTTGGCGATGTCCGCGCGGAAGTCGGTCAGCCAGGTGGGCACGACCGCGCTGGAGGCGAACCAGGACGCGCCCGCGGCGACGTTCCAGGCGTTGCGCAGGGCCTCTTCGGACAGGCGGGTGCCGAGTGTGTCGTCGGTGTTGAAGAAGCCCTTGTAGAACTCGGTGAAATAGGCGTACCGGTCGGCCTTGACCGCCGCCAGGATGCCGTCGAACACCTCACCGGGCACACCGGTCGGGTTGTCGTCGGTCTTGAGCAGGAACGGTTCCAGCGAAGCCAGGAAAGCCGCCTTGGCCACCCGCTCGGAGCCGTGGGAGCCGAGGTAGCGGCCGACCTCCCCGGTGCCCATGGAGAACCCGACGAGCACGGCGTCGCGGAGGTCGAGCGTGTCGAGGACGACCTTCAGGTCCGCGGCGAAGGTGTCGTAGTCGTAGCCGGTGGTGGGCTGGCTGGACCGGCCGAAGCCGCGGCGGTCGTAGGTGACGACCCGGTAGCCCGCCGCCAGCAGCGCTGAGCTCTGCTTCTCCCACGAGTGCCCGTCGAGGGGGTAGCCGTGGATGAGGACGACCGGCTGACCCTCGCCGTGGTCCTCGTAGTAGAGATCGACGGTGGTGCTGTTCTCGGTCCCGACGGTGATGAATGGCATCGTCTCGCGCCTCTCCTCGCTGGGAGAACGTTCGTTCTCCGGTATGGTGGAGAACAGGCGTTCTCAGCGCGGCATTCCCGGGCGCCGCCGTGACCAGCGCCACAAGGAGGAGCGATGGACGACCGGACCGCACGGGAGCGGGTGCTCGACGCCGCGGCCAGGCTCTACTACCGGCGCGGCATCCAGAACGTCGGCATGGTCGACCTGCGCGCCGAGTCCGGCGTCTCCCTCAAACGGCTGTACCGGCTCTTCCCGTCGAAGGATTCCGTGGTGGAGCAGGCGTTGCTGCGCCAGCACGAGACCTGGGACGCCTGGCTCGCCGCCGCCATCGACGCGGCGGACACACCACGCGACCGACTGCTCGCGGTGTACGACATGCTGGCTCGCTGGTTCAGCCACGACGACTTCCGCGGCTGCATGTTCATCAACTCATTCGGCGAGCTCGGCTCCGTCATGCCCCGGGTCGCCGAGATCGTCCGCGCCCACAAGGCCGACTTCCAAGCGCGCGTCGCCGAGTTGGCTCGCGCGGCCGGAGCGCCCGCGGGCCTGGCCCCGCAGCTGGCGATCCTCGCCGAAGGAGCGCAGACCACCGCGGCCATCTCCGGCACGACCGACGCCGCCCGCCAGGCCCGTCAGGCCGCTGAGGTGCTCATCGACACTGCCCTGCCGCGTCCCGACGCCGCCTAGAACTGGTCGAGTGTGGTGCGTTTCTTTCTTGCGGCAGGCGCGTTCGCGGCTGGGCAGGCGCCATTTCCGTTATCGCCGCGGTCAGCAGGTGACCGTCTTGTCGTAGGTGCCGAAGACGCCCTCATAGATGAAAGTCTTGCTCGTGCCCGCGCCCATGACATAACAGGGGCTGTCCCCGCCGTTGTTGACGATGACTTTCACGGACATGGTCCCGCCGCAGTTGTTCTGGAGAAAGACATCGAACCCGTTCGGCGTGGCGTAGACGTTGCGACTGACACAGGCGGGAGCGGTCCCGGTGACGCCGTTTTCGGTGGCGGTGGCGGTGGGCGCGGCCGCAAGTGAGACGCCACCGACCACTAGCGCCATTATGGCTGTCTTGACCGGACTGACGACGATCTTCATTTTGAACCCCCTGCGAATGAACTACTCGTCACTACCACTTATAGACGTTCGACTTGCGAGCGGTGGGCGCCGATCGCGAGTTTCACCTGAACGAGATCGGACCAGTCGCGGCGTGGTCACCGCGGGCGGTCAATTTCCTTCCGCCTGCCTGCGTCTGGTCGCTATCCACACCGCGACCTGGGCGCGGTTGTGGAAGCCGAGCTTGGTGAGGATGTGATCGACGTGGGTCTCCACGGTTCGCCGGGTGATGACCAGGCGGGCCGCGATCTCGCGGTTGGTCAGTCCAGCGGCGAGCAGGTCGGCGATCTCGCTCTCCCGCCGCGACAGCGGGTTGTCCGGCTCCTGCTCCGGGGCCGCGCCCCCGGACGGCTCGCCGAGCACGTAGCGCACCGCCTGGTCCCGGGGCATCTCGATGCCCAGCCGGTAGTTCTTCTTGTACTCCTGCTCGCCGAGCCCTTCGTAGGACCGCGCGCCGAACTCGGCGAACTTCTCGGTGAAGACGCCGAACCGCCACGGTGAGGCGCCCACGCTGCGCCACAGCTCGGCGGCGATGCCGAACAACGTGGCCGACCGCTCCAGGTGCCCCAGCCGCACCTCGACGCCGCCGAGCAGGTGGACCGCGAACGGCTCCGCCGCCCGGTTGCCCAGCTCCTGGTGCAGCCCGAACGCCGCCAGTCCCGCTTCCCTGGCCGCCATGGGGTCGCCGTAGAACAGTTCGATCATCCCCAGCGCCCACAGCCCCCACGACCGCCAGAAGATCTCCCCGGCGGCCTCCCCCGCCTCGACGCGTTCCCGGACCAGCCGCCTGCCCTCGTCCACGTCGCCGTCGACCGCCGCGGCCAGACCGTGCAGGAACCCCGCGTACCCCTCGCCGTGCGGCACCCGATGGGCGCGGAACACGGCGAACGCGCGGGCGAGCTGCTCTCTGCCCAGCGTTTCGCGGTGCGTGAACAGGTTCGCCAGGGCCCACCCGACGTCAACGTACGCGGTCGAGACGGGATCGGAGATCTGCTCCGCGAGCTCGCGCCCCACCTCCAGCGCGGCGACGCCGGAGTCGATGTCGCCCTGCAGCAGCGCGCACCACGCGATCAGCCGCTGGGCGAGGACCCGCTCAGGCGAGCCGGACGGCGCGAGCGCCCCCAGCCTGCCCAGCCAGATCCTGGCCTCGCTGAGGAACCCCCGGACGGTCCAGTAGACGTCGAGCTGGTTCGCCATGCGCAGCCCGGCCACGGCCTCGCCCGGCTCGGTGGCGCAGAACCCGAGCGCGACCCGGATGTTGGGGTGGTCGCGCTGGATTCGCTCCACCCAGGCGACCTGGTCCCCGCCCATCCAGCCGCTCTCGTAGCGGGCGGTGAGGTCGGCGAACCAGTCGCGGTGCAGGCGGCGCACCCGCTCCACGTCGCCCGCGTGGACGAGCTGGTCATGGCCGTACTCGCGCACGGTCTCCAGCATCCGGTACTCGATCGCCTCGGCGTGCTCCTCGGTGAGCAGCAGGGACTTGTCCACCAGCGCGTGCACGATGTCGAGCACGTCGACCGGGTCCACCCCGGCGCCGCCGCAGACCTCGGTGACCGCCTCCAGGCTGAACGCGCCGGAGAACACCGAGGCGCGCGCCAGCACGGCCCGCTCCTGCGCGGAGCACAGCTCATAGCTCCAGTCGATCATCGCGCGCAGCGTCTGCTGCCGCTGCGGGGCCAGTCGGTTGCCCCCGGTCAGCATGTCCAGCCGGTTGGTCAGCCGCTCGACGATCTGCCGCAGGCCCAGCGCCCGCAGCCGGACCGCGGTCAGCTCGATGGCCAGCGGCAGGCCCTCCAGCCGGGCGCACAGCCGCGCGACGTCCTCGCTGTTCTCCTCGGTGAGCTGGAAGGACGGCGCCACCGCGCGCGCCCGATCCACGAACAGCCGGACCGACTCGTACCGCAGCAGGTCGGCGACCGAGGTCTGCCCGTCCTCCTCGGGCATGGACAGCGGCCGCACCGCGAGCAGCTGCTCGCCGGGGACGCCCAGCGACTGCCTGCTCGTGGCGAGGACCGTCAGGTGCGGACACGCCGGGACAAGGGTGTCCACCAGCCGCGCGCACACGTCGACCAAGTGCTCGCAGTTGTCCAGCACCACCAGGCACCTGCGTGCGCGCAGGTAGTCCAAGAGCACATCGACCGCGGGGCGTTCGGACTGGTCGGACAGGCCGAGCTGGTGGGCCACGGTGATCGCCAGCAGTTCCGGGTCACGCAGTTCGGCGAGTTCGACCAAGGCCACGCCGTCGGGGAAATCACCACGCAGCGCGTCGGCTATGCGCAGCGCCAGCCGGGTCTTGCCGACGCCGCCGACGCCGGTGAGCGTCACGAGCCGGTTCGCGGCCAGCAGGCGCTTGGCCTCGGCCAGCTCACCTTCTCTACCGACGTAGCTGGTCACCTCGGTCAACGGCTCCACCATGCTGTTGCGGGCCACTAGACAGGCTACCTCGTGTGTCTCATACCCGCTTAGCTTCCGGGAACCGCCTGGTCACGGCTCATTATGCGGAACATCACCCGGCGGTGCCGCGCTTACTCGCCGAGGGCGCCGTCGACCAGCAGGCGGGCCGCGCGGGGGCTTCCCATGCGCTCGAAGGCGGCGATGGCCTCGGCCCGGTGCCGCGCCGCCGCGGCGGTGTCGCCGCCTCGGTGGGCGGCTCGGGCGCGCAGCACCGCGACCTCGGCGAGCAGCGCGGTGTTGTCCAAAGCGGTGGCGAGATCCGCGGCGTCGGCGAGGGCGGCCTCGGCGGCGGCCAGGTCCCCCGCGCCTGCGCCTAGGTCGGCCAGGGCGATCAGGGCCTTGGCGCGCACCACCGGCTCGTCGGCCGCCTCGGCCAGCCGCAACGCGGTGCGCAGGGTGGCGCCCGCCTCGTCGTGGCGGGCGAGCCGGGTGAGGGCGCGGCCGACGAACAGGGTCTGCAGCGCGGTGCCGCGGGCCAGGCCGAGGGCGCGGTTGATCTCCAGGGCGCTGGTGAACCAGTCCAGGGCGTCGGAGAACCGGCCGGTGCGCAAGGCGAGGTTGCCGCTGAAGTCGTAGGTGGATGCCCGCAGGCGGTCGTCGCGGGCCAGCTCCCGCGCGCGGGCGAGATGCTTGGCCGCGTCGTCGTGGCGGTCGGTTTCCTGCAAACCCTTGGCCAGCAGGCACCGGCACCGCACCTCGGCCGCGGTGTCGCCGTCGAGGACGGCGGCCTCCACGGCGAGCGTGCCCGCCTCGATCCAGGCGGCCAACGGCTTGCGGGCCTCGTAATAGGCGAAAGCCGACTCGAACAGCCGCCAGGCCAGGTCGTGCCAGCCCTGTTCGGCGCAGGCGCGCATGGCGGCCTCGATGTTGGCGTGCTCGCGGTCGAACCACGCCAGGGCGGTCCGCGCGTCCATGGCCGGGTCCTGGCCGTCGAGGAAGACGTCGGGATCGGCCACGCGCAGCCGCTTGCGCCCGGTGGCGGCCACGTCGGCGGCCGCCGCGCCCAGGCACCACCACCGGACCGCGCGCCGCAGCATCGCGATCCGGTCGGCCCGGGAGCTCTCGGCGTCACCGCGGCGCAAGGCGTGCCCGCGGACCAGGCGGTGCATCGAATAGTGCCCGTCGGGGCGCTCCTCCAGCAGGTTCGCCGCGCAGAGCTGGTCGACGTGGGCGCGGACCTGGGCCACCGGCGCGTCCAGCGCCGCGGCGAGGACTTCCACCGAGAAGTCTCGGGTGACCAGCACGCCCAAGGCCCGGTAGACCTGCCGGACGGGCTCGGCGAGATCGTCGTAGACCGCGTCGAACACCCCGGCGACACGGGCGAGGACGTCGCCCTGGCCGGTGTCCCGCAGTCTCTCGACCTCGGTGGCGAGCGACCGGTTCCGGTGGAGGTTCAGGCGCGCGCCGACGACTCGGATCGCCAGTGGGAGGTAGCCGCACAGCCCGACCAACTCCATGGCCGCGTCCGGCTCGGCGTCGGCTCTGGCCGCCCCGCAGAGGCGCTTGAGCAGGTCGAGCGCGTCTGCCGCCGCGAGCGGGTCCAGGGAGATCGGGACGGCGCCGTCGATGTGCAGCTCTTCCAGCACGATGTTGCCCGCGACGAGGACCATGGCCGCGGCCGAGTTGGGCAGCAGCACCTCGACCTGGGCCGCGTCGGTGACATCGTCAAGGACCACGAGCAGGCGGGAGCGGGCGGTGAGCGAGCGATAGAGGTCCCGTCGTCCGGCCAGGCTCGACGGCACCTGCCCCTCGGGGACACCGAGCACGACCAGGAACCGGGCAAGCGCCTCGCTGGGCGTCTCGCCGTGCGGCCCGAACGCCGCGTAGAGGACGCCGTCGTCGAACCGGTCCGCCAACCTGGCCGCGACATGCCGCAGCAGGCCGGTCTTGCCGACCCCCGGCATCCCCCTGACCGCGACCACCACCGGGCGCCCCAGACCCGCTGACACCGGGACCAGCTCGTCCATTTCCCGAATCTGCTCGCCGCGGTTGACAAACGGGTTCGGCGCCAGGTCCGTCAGCAACGGGACCGCGGCGGGCGCCTGCGGCTGCGGCGCGACGAACGTCACCGAGCCGATCGACCCCGCCTGCACGACCTGGGCGGCCGAGCCGCTGAGTTCGTTGTGGCTGTCCCCTGCGCTCATCCCCACACGAGCCCTCCGTAGCCATCTGTGACGATCACGGTACTGGACATCGGGCCGTTGCGCGGGCACGGGGAGACCTCGTTGCTACCGTGTCACGCGACCGCCGACAGCCGAGGGAACCGCATGTCCGAACCCAGTCTCACGCTCAGCGCCACGCAGGCGGCCAGAGGTCCGGCGGCCCAGGGTCGGCACCGGCACCCCCGGCGACCGAGCGTGCGGCCGCGTGACCCGCGCGTGTGATTGCCGAACCGAAGCCAGCCGTGGTAGTCGAGAATGTCGGGAACCGGGAACCGGGAACCGGGAACCGGGAACCGGGAACCGGGAACCGGGAACCGGGAACCGGGAACCGGGAACCGGGAACCGGGAACCGGGAACCGTGGCACACCATTCAGCCGCTCCGGCACGTCCTGATCGTGGTGCGCTCGCCCGCGGCGCTGGACCGGTTGGAGGACATCGCGCCGCTGCTTCTGCGCGACCGCAGGCTGGAGGTGTGGTTCACCATCGCCCCAGGGTCCCGCTTCTCCGGCGGGTTGAGCAAGCGGCTGAGCGACGCGGGCGCGCTCCTGCTGAGCTGGGAGAACGTGGACCAGCGCCGGTTCGACCTGATCGTCGCGGCCAGTGAGAACAGCGACTTCGCGCGGCTGCGCGGGCCGATCGTGCTCCTCCCCCACGGCGCCGGGTACCACCGCCACTCGCCGCACGACCGGCAGTGGCCATCCGGGCTGAGCAAGACCGCGTTGATCCAAAACGACCATGTGCTGCCGACCACGATCGTCGTCGCCGACGCCGACCAACTCGACGTGATGCGCTCGGTGGACCCGCGCCTGCCCGCCCACGCACTGGTGGCGGGCGACCCCTGTCTGGACCGCCTCCGCGCGTCCCGGCCGCACCGGGAACTCCACCGTCGCGCCTACCAGGCCGACGGCCGCCACCTGGTCCTGCTCTGCTCGACCTGGGGCCCGAACTCCCTGTACGGGCACCGCCCCGACTTCGCCGAACGACTCGTCACCCACCTGCCCGCCGACGAGTACCGGGTGGTCCTCACCCTGCACCCCAACATCTGGGAACTCCACGGCCCGCTCCAGGTGAACGCGTGGCTCCGGCCGGCGGTCACCGCGGGCCTCGTCGTCGTCCCCCCGACCAGGGACTGGCGCCCCGCCCTGCTCGCCGCGGACCTGGTCGTCTCCGACCACGGGTCGCTGACCTTCTACGCCGCAGCCCTGGGCCTGCCGACCCTCATCGCCGCGGACGGCGCCGACGAGGTCGTCGCCCACTCCCCCATGGCCGACCTCATCGCCCGCCTGCCCCGGCTCACCGACGCCGACCGGACGGAGATCGCCCGGGCGCTGCGCGCCCCCGACGCCACACCGCACCGGCCACCCACCCTGGACGTCCTCATCGGACACCTCTACAGCCTGCTGGGCCTGCCGGACGACTCGGACGCCCCTGTCCCACCGGCGGTGCCGGTCCCCGACACCGAGGTGCCCGCACCCCCGCACTTCCAGATCAAGGTGATCGCGGCGCGCAGGCATGGCGACAGCGCGGAGATCACCCTCGAGCGCACCACCGCCCGATGGCGGGCCGACGGCTCGTTCCTCACCGCCGCCGAGCACTGCGCCGACCTCGCTCTCCTCGAACGCGCGGGAGCGATTTACGCCGAGCACCCCCATGCCCGCGCCGACACCGCGGCCGCCCGCGCCAGGAACCTCCGCGAGACCTTCCCCGGCGCCCGCGTCGCGCTCGTGTCCATCGATGAGACCCGGGTCGCGGTCGCCGTCGACAACGGCACAAGCGTCGCGCGAACCACCGCGCCCGTCTCCGCCACGGCCGCGGCACTGCACTGGTGGTCGACCATCCCCCTGCCAGAGCGGCCGACCACCATCCACGTGCGCGCCGGAACGGTCACCGGGGTCGTGACGACCGACGCCGACCCGATGGCGTGACCGGAACCGCCCACCGGCCCGTGCGGGTCTCGGGCTCGTTCGACGGGTGGGAGGCCCGCCGGAGGTCGAGCGTCACCCGTTGCCTGCTTGATCTGTGACCGGGGTTACACTGGGTGACCCTCATCGAGTCGACGGGACGCGGTGGATTTGAGTACAGCGATGGTTGTCGAGGGAGACCCGGCGGGCAGGCCTGCCGAGGTCACCAGCTATATCGGTCGGCGGCATGAGATCGCCGAGGCCAGGAAGCTGCTGGAGACCGGCAGGCTGGTCACGCTTACCGGGCCGGGCGGGGTGGGCAAGACCCGGCTGGCGCACCGGATCGCGGCTGCGGTGGGGCGGCAGTTCCCGGACGGGGTGGCCTTCATCGAGTTGGCCGAGTTGCGCGACCCCGAACTGCTGGCGAACCTCGTCGCCGACAAGCTCGGGCTGCGGGACCAGTCGGCGCGGGCGGCCGCGGACACCGTCGCCGAGCACCTGCGCGAGCGCGCCATGCTGCTGGTGCTGGACAACTGCGAGCACCTGGTGGTCGCCTGCGCGCACCTGGCGGGCAGGCTGATCGCGTCGTGTCCGCGGCTGGTGATCGTGGCGACCAGTAGGCAGTCCCTCAGCGTCGACGGGGAGCACCTGCTGTGGGTGCCGCCGCTCGCGGTGCCGCGCGAGGTGGGCTCGCCCGCCGAGTTGGCGAACTACGAGTCGGTCCGGCTGTTCGTGGACCGGGCGACCGCGGTGCTGCCCTCGTTCGAGATCACCGAGGAGAACTGCGCCGACCTGGCCCAGCTGTGCGCGCGGCTGGAAGGGCTGCCACTGGCCATCGAGCTGGCCGCCGTGCGGTGCCGGTCGATGTCGGTGCGCCAGATAGCCGAGCGGCTGTCGCGGCGGCTCTCGCTGCTGACCATGGGCTCGCGCACCGCGCCCGAGCGCCAGCAGACGCTGCGCGCCACGATCGACTGGAGCTACTCGCTGTGCTCGCGCGGCGAGCAACTGGTGTGGGAGCGGGCTTCGGTGTTCTCCGGGAGCTTCGACCTGGCCGCGGCGGAGCACGTCTGCGGCGGGTCGGGAGTCGAGCGGGCGCAGGTGCTCGACCTGATCGACGGGCTGCTGGACAAATCCGTGCTGATCCGCGAAGAGCACCAAGGGATCGCGCGCTTCCGGATGCTGGAAACCCTGCGGGAATACGCCCAGGACCGCCTCGACCGCGGCGGCGAGAGGCTCCGGGTGTCGCGGCTGCACCGCGACTGGTACGCCGGTCTCATCGAGCGGTTCGAGGCCGAGTGGCTCAGCGCGCGGCAGGTGGACTGGGTGGACCGGTTGCGCCAGGACCACGCGAACCTGCGCGTGGCACTCGACTTCTGCGTCACCGACCCCGCCGACGCGGTGATCGGGCTGCGGATGGCCACCCGCCTGGACGACTACTGGGGCATCCGCGGCTTCCACACCGAGGCGCGGCTGTGGCTGGACCGGGCGCTGGCCGCGGCGGCGCCCGACGCGCCAGAACGCGCGGCGGCGCTGCGCATGTCGGGCTGGTTCGCGCTGCTGCAGGACGACGTCCAGGTCGGGGTGAGCAGGTTGGCTGAGGCGGGCGAGCTGCTCGCGGCCAGCGCCGACCCGGTCCAGGAGGCGTACCTGGCGCACGCCTGGGGCATGGCCGCGCTGTTCAGCGGCGATCTGGCCAAGGCGGCCGAGACGTTCGCCGAGGTGCTGTCCGCCTTCCGCGCGCACGGTGAGCTGCGCGGCGAGCTGTTCACCCTGTTCATCTACGGCTACACCCTCGGCGTCGGCGGCGACCCGGGCGCGGGACGGGCGATGCTCCGGGAAGCCGTCGACACCAGCTCGGCGACCGGGGAGACGTTCTGGCGGGCCTGGGCGCTGTGGGCCTTGGCCCAGATCGAGATCAGCGACGGCGACGTCGATGCGGCGGACCGGGCGGGCAAGGAGGCGCTGCGGCTGGAACGGACGTTCGGCAACCGCCTCGGCGAGGCGTTCAGCACCGACCTGCTCGCCTGGGTCGCGCAGCGGCAGGGCAGGCACGCGCGCGCCGCGATGCTCTTCGGCGCCGCGAGCGCGATCTGGACGATGATCGGCAGCTCGCCGAGCATGTCCTCGGAGTTCAAGCGGCCGCACGACGAGTACCTGAAGCTGAACCGGCAGGCGCTGGGCGAGCCCGCGTTCCAGAAGTCTTTCGCCGAGGGGCGGGCGCTGCCCAGCGACCTCGCGATGCACTACGCGCTGGAGGAGGACACCGCCGAGGCAGCGGTCGACTCCGAGCGGCTCGGCCCGCTGACCAAGCGCGAGTTCGAGATCGCCCAACTGGTCGCAGAGGGCCTGACCAACCGGGAGATCGCGGGCAGGCTCACCATCGCCCGGCGCACCGCCGAGTCGCACGTCGAGCACATCCTCACCAAGCTGGGGTTCACCACCCGCACCCAGATCGCCGCGTGGGTCGCGCGCGAATCAGTCGGCCCCAGGTGACTCCGGCTTGTGCCCGCCGGGTCTGTTGACACGGCGCGTCAGTTCTTTCGCGGGCGCTTTTCGTTCGGCGCCGGACGCGGCCGCGCTCAGGATTCGGCGGAACGTCGGGCATTCCAGGTGGCTCGGCGCGGGGCACGCCGCGGCGTGCCGCAGGCCGTCGCGCACGGCGGTCAGCTTGGCGATCGTGGCGTCGAGTTCGTCCGCCTTGGCCGCGAGCACTCCTCGGTCGATGCGCGGTCGCCCGTCCGGGGCGAACATGAGGGCGATCTCGTCAAGGGAGAAGCCAGCGGCGCGGCCGAGCGCGATCAGCGCCAGCCGCTCCAGCACGCTCGCGTCGAACACGCGCTTGAGGCCCCGCCTGCCGGTCGAGGCGATCAGGCCCTTGTCCTCGTAGTACCGCAGGGTGGAGGCGGGCGCGCCGGAGCGCAGCGCCACCTCGGTGATGTCCAGTTCCGCCATCGCCTGACCTCAAGTCGACTTGAACCGCAACGGTACGGCTTCCCTTTGGCCGCGGCAAACACCGCCCGTGCCGCGCCTACGTTGCGTGAGGCTCGGCGCTGGATCGGGGCCGATGCCGTCCCGGCGGAGTGGACTCGGCCGAATCCCGTTCCCCCGGCGTGCTTTCCCTTGGTTTGCTCATCGCTGCGGATCTCCTGTTCCGCGCCTTCGTGGGTGATCGAGAGTTCGAGAAGGGACCGAAGATGAAGTGCCACCGTGCGCCACGCCGTCATGTCGGCAGAACCGCGATCCTGGCGTCGATGAGTGCGGCGATGCTGCTGCTCTGCGCCCCGGCGCACGCCGCGCCGGACCGCGTCGACTTCGACGCCGGGACGGCGATGGGCATCCCGGAACCCACCGCGGTGCAAGGGTTCCTGCGGAACACGGTCCTGTGCCCGGAAGGCAAGTCCCCCTACGGCGGCGGCGCAGCGGTCGTCGGGGAGGGCACCCGCGACTTCAAAACCACCATCCAGGAAAGCTCCCCCGGCACGATCGGCGGCGGCGCGCGGACTTTGTGGCTGGCGTCGGTGCGCAACAACGACAGCGCCGCGCACACCGTCGGCGTCTTCGCCACCTGCGCCGACAAACTGGCGGGCTACCAGAAAGTGTCCAAGACGATCGCCATTCCCGCCGGTTCCGCCGAGCGCACGACGGTGATCTGCCCGTCCGGCAAGGTCGCCCTCGGCGGCGGCGCCGCGGTCGTCGGCGAAGGCACCCGCGACTTCAAAACCACCATCCAGGAAACCACCCCCGGCACAGTCGGCGGCGGCGCCTACTCCCTCTGGGGAGTGTCGATCCGCAACGACGACAACGCATCCCACACCGTCGGGTTCACCGTTGTCTGCGCCGATCCCCCCGCGGGCTACGAACTCGTCCGCCGCGACCTCACCGTCCCCGCAGGCGGCTTCCTCCGCGACATCGTGCGGTGCCCGTCCGGCAAGGTCGCCCTCGGCGGCGGCGCGGCGGTAGTCGGCGAAGGCAGCCAGGACTTCAAGACCGCCATCCAGGAAACCGCCCCCGGCACGGTCGGCGCCAACGACCAGTCGGTCTGGCTGACCGCCCTCCGCAACGGCGATGCCAAGTCCCACCAGATCGGCCTGTTCGCCGCCTGCACCAACCCGCCCTCCGGCTACCACCGCGCCCGCCAGGACTACAGCGTCCCAGGCGTTTAAAACCGCGCGAGAAGCAGCGATTTTCGGTGTGCTCGGCCTGGTGACCAGGCCGAGCACACTGGCGTGTCCATTGGTCAGCCAGGAGAGAGCGCTGCCGCTCATGCGATAAACGGGACAAGTTAGCCGCGGTCCACTATGGACTGTAAGAGATCGGCCATCCCAACAGCTTTCCGGGCGATGGCCAATGATCCTTGCGGTGGCCATTCGGGCAGTCGGATATGGCCTTCCGCCGTCCGGGGCGGCGTTGCCGGGTGGAGTGGTGGGAGGAAGTGCTTCTCCCTTCTCCACTACGGCCCAGGTTCTGATCAGGAATCAGGCGGGGCTTCCCGTGCTCACCGTGAGCGCCGACCAGGGGTCGCTGGTGCTGGGGGTGGCCGGGACCCGGGGGCGAGATCATCCGCGCAGGTCGACGCGGAGCCCGCGAAGGTGATGATCACCGTGGGCCGGCAGGTGTCCCGCACACCGTCCTGACAGCCATTGACGCAACTAGATGGTTGCCATACTGTGGCAACCATCCAGTTGCTACTCAGTGGAGGCTGTCATGGGATTCCCCGATCGCATCGAACGGACCGTCGAACTCGCCCACCCGCCGGAAAAGGTGTGGTCGGCCATCACCACCGCCGAGGGCCTGGGGACCTGGTTCGGCAACGAGGCGGGCATCGACCTGCGCCCGGGCGGGGCGGCCTGGATGCGGTGGACCGACGGACCCACGGTCGCGCTGCGGGTGGAACGGGTGGAGGAGCCCGCGGTGTTCGGGTTCACCTGGCCCGTTCAAGGCCTGCCCGAGGACGACCCGCGGCGCACATATGTCGAGTTCACCCTCGAACCGGTCGACGCGGGCACCCGGCTGACCGTGGTCGAGACCGGTTTCGCCCAACTCCCGGACGACACCCACCGGACGGAGTACGACGCGCACGTCCAGGGGTGGGCGAGCGAGGTGGGCGAGCAACTGGTCGACTACCTCGATGCCGCCTGACACCGAGGCCGTCGCCGAACAGGTCTTCACCGCCTTGGCCGACCCCAGCCGACGCGCCATCCTGGCGGCCTTGGCCACAACGGGCCCAGCCACGGCGACGGACCTGGCCGACCACCTGCCCATCTCCCGACAGGCCATCGCCAAGCACCTGGCCCTGCTGTCCGAGGCGGGCTTGGTGACCGCCGAGCCCGGCGAACGCCGCCGCGTCCGGTACCGCCTGCGCTCGGCCCCCATGCGGGTGGCACAGCAGTTCCTGGCCGCCCTGGCCCGCGACTGGGACGGCCCCCTCGACGCGTTGAAGAACCACCTTGACCTATCCGACTGACCGTCATCCCTCTAGCTTCGAAGGCGAACTCACCATGCGAACTCCCCCGATCGTCACTCTCCCGGAATGGGAAGCGGCCCGCGAGCGCCTGCTCGTGCGGGAAAAGGAAATGACCCGAGCCCGAGACGCGCTGGCCGCGGAACGCAGGCGAATGCCCTGGCTGCCGGTGGAGAAGGACTACTCTTTCGAGACCCGCAACGGCGAAGCGACCCTGCTGGACCTGTTCGAGGGCCGCCGCCAGCTCATCGTCTACCGCGCCTTCTTCGAGCCCGGCGTCTTCGGCTGGCCCGACCACGCCTGCCGAGGCTGTTCCCTGGTGGCGGACCAGGTGGCCCACCCCGCCCACCTCAACGCCCGGGACACCACCCTGGCCTTCGTCTCCCGCGCCCCCCAGTCGGACATCGAGCGCCTCAAAACCCGCATGTCCTGGCCAGTCATCCCCTGGCACACCATCACCGACGACTTCGACAAAGACTTCAACGTCGACGAATGGCACGGCACCAACGCCTTCATCCGAGACGGAAACCAGATTTACCGCACCTACTTCATCAACAACCGTGGCGACGAGGCAATGGGCAGCACCTGGAGCTACCTGGACATCACCGCCCTGGGCCGCCAAGAAGAATGGGAAGACTCCCCCCAGGACTACCCCCAAACCCGCCCCTACGAATGGTGGAACTGGCACGACGAATACAGCGACGCAGAGGTATCGGAAGGCTGGCTGGCCAAAATCGCCGAATCCGGTGCGATCACCCCCGCCTCTCAGCCCACCCCCGACAAGGACAAGAAGG
This sequence comes from Actinokineospora iranica, assembly GCF_900101685.1. GTDB lineage: Bacteria > Actinomycetota > Actinomycetes > Mycobacteriales > Pseudonocardiaceae > Actinokineospora > Actinokineospora iranica. The sequence goes on along the minus strand of NZ_FMZZ01000010.1, from coordinate 198,888 downwards.
ACGACGCAGGACAGCCAGGGTGCCGCTGCTCTGACTGACCCCCGCGAGGTGGGGCAACACCGCTAGGAGGACAACCGCCCCAAAGCCGTACCCAGCCTGCCCTGCCAGGTGCCAACTGCTCGATGGAGCGAACCAGCGCACCTGCCTTCCTGTCAGGCCGAACACACGCCTGCCAGGTGCGAGATGGGGTCGAGCAGCGAACCTGAGCATCTGCCAGGCCAGCAGGCACCCGCCCAGTGCTCGATGGGGTGGAGTGGTTTCTTCGGGGGTGAAGGAAGATCCCTGAACTCGCCGTGGTCGTGGGGCCGAAGGCTCCCCACCCGTCTTTCCCCGCGACGGGATCTTCCTTCGCAGGGGCCCCGAAGAAACCACTCCACCCCATCGAGCAACCCCACCCAACCCAAGATCAGATCAGCGAAGATCAGCCCCATACACGTTCTCAACAGCGATGGAGATCAACACCCGCCGATCGGACACCATCACCGCCCGATACTCATCCCAGTCGGGATGCTCCCCAGCGGCAGCACGGTAATAGTCCACCAAAGCCTGAACCTCAGGCCCATGAGGATCAACCCCAGGACCGACGAGAGTGACCGTCCCCTCCGCCGTAGCCCAAGCCATGCCATCAGCACTGGTCACCTCCAGTGCCGCCCGAGGATCACGCCGAAGGTTCGCGACCTTCGCGGTCCGGTCGGTGGTCGACACCCGGATGACACCAGCAGCCCGGTCATAAGCGGGCTGGACAGGGGAAAGCTGCGGCCGCCCATCGGACTTGATCGTCGCGAGGACGCCGATGCTGCTCTGCGCGAGCAGCGCGTGCGGGTCGAACAGCGTGTCTGTCATGTCAGCACCAACGCCGTTCGACACCGGGTATTCCCCTACAAAGGCATGTCCGTCAGGTCGGGTTACGGGCGCTGAACACGGCGAAGCTGGGGTTGCGCAGCAGCAGGTCCCAGAAGCCCGGGGGGCGGTCGTCCTGGGGCGCCACGGTTTTGTGGCGGGTCAGGTCGAGCAGGCCCGCGCGGGTGAGTGCGTCCTCGAAGACGGTGCCCGCCCAGAAGTACGAGGTGAACTCGAACGGGGGATCGCCGAGGACGCCCACCGACCCCGCCTGCCGCGGGCCGGGGGGCCGACGCGGTGGATGTCGTAGCCGTAGGGCCGGTAGCCCGCGAGCAGGTCCCAGTCGACGTCGGGGTTGGCCACCAGCACCACCACGGCGCCGCCGGGGGCGGTGTTCGCGCGCACGTTGGCCACCATCCGGTCCTCGCGCCCGAGCCGTCCCCCGCACTCTGGTCGGCGCCGCCGCCGGGCTAATGATCATGATGACGGTCTGGATCGGCGCGGCCTCGCAGGCTGGGCGGGCGTGGGCGGGTCGGCGGTGTTCTGGCTGATGCTGCTGCCTGCCTCCGAGCCAAGCCCGCGTTCGGCGGGTGTTCGCGGGCGGGCTGTGGGTTTCGGCCACCTGACCACGGCCGTGCTCGGGCTGCTGGCCTGGATGCCGCTGGTCACCGTGTGGGGTCCGTGGCCGCTCGCCCGGGTGTGGCTCCCGCTGACCGGCCGCCTGCCCTGGCCGGTCATGGCGTTCCTGGCCGACACGCACCGCCGGGGCGTGCTCAGGCAGGCGGGCGGGGTCTACCGGGTCCGGCACGCGCGGCTGCGCGACCACCTCACGGCGCCGCGGTAGCCGCGGCGCGGGCAGCGGGCCGACGCGGTCAGTCGATGTTGAAGATCAGGCAGAACGGGTGTCCGGCCGGGTCGAGGAAGACGCGGAAGTCGGTTTCCTCGTGCGGTTCGGTCACCCGGGTCGCGCCGAGTGCCAGCACTTCGCGTTCGGCCGCGTCGATGTCCTCGACGTGCAGGTCTATGTGAACCTGTTGGGAGCCCGCGGGGTCGGGGAAGCGGGGCGGGGTGTGGTCCGGGGCCAACTGGAACGCCAGCCGCCTGCCCTCGCCGTCGACCACGACGACCCAGGCTCCGTCGTCCTCGGTCACCTCGCCGCCCACGAGCGCGGCGTAGAAGTCCGCGAGCCGCCGGGGCTCGCGGGTGTCGAGGACGATGTTGCGGAGTTTTCCGATCATGTCGAGGAGATTACCCGCCACGGTGGTGGTAAACCGTGGTGAGCGAGGTGACGGAACGGGCGGATTCCGGTTCACTGGTGGAGATCGGCTATCTGAGGGGAATCCATGAGTTGGACCAACTCCAGCACCATAAAGCTTCGGGTGAACGGAGAAAACCGGGTCATCACGATCGACAACCGCACCACCCTGCTCGACGCCCTGCGGGACCGCCTGGACCTGACCGGCGCCAAGAAAGGGTGCGACCACGGACAGTGCGGCGCCTGCACGGTGCTGGTCGACGGCAGGCGGGTCAATTCCTGTCTCCGGCTCGCCGTCGCCTCGGAAGGGGCGTCGGTCACCACGATCGAGGGATTGGCCGACGGCGAGGACCTGCATCCGATGCAGCAGGCGTTTCTCGATTTCGACGCCTACCAGTGCGGCTATTGCACCCCTGGGCAGATCTGCGCGGCGGTGGCGGTGCTGGACGAGCACGCCGCGGGCTGGCCGAGCGCGGTCACCGACGACCTCTCCCCCGAGGTCCCCGTCGCGTTGGCCGAGCCCGAGATCCGCGAGCGGATGAGCGGAAACCTGTGCCGCTGCGGCACTTACGGCGCCATCGTGCGCGCGGTGTCGACCGTGGCGGCGCGGTGAAGGAGTTCGGCTACCACCGCGCGTCCACAGTGGACGACGCGGTCGCGCTGCTCGACCGGGAGCCCGGCGCCCGCGTCCTGGGCGGCGGAACGAACCTGGTCGACCTGATGAAGTCCGGCGTCGAGGAGCCCAGCCTGCTTGTCGACGTGCGCGAGTTGCCGCTGGACCTGATCGAGCCGACCGGGAACGGCGGGCTGCGGATCGGGGCGACGGTCGCCAACAGCGACCTGGCCGCGCACCCGGAAGTCCGCCGCCGCTGGCCCGCGCTGGCGCAGGCCCTGCTGGCGGGCGCGTCCGGGCAGGTGCGGAACATGGCCACGGTCGGCGGGAACCTGCTCCAGCGCACCCGCTGCGCGTACTTCGCCAACCCGGCGATGCCGTGCAACAAACGGGTTCCGGGCAGCGGGTGCGCCGCGCGCGGCGGGGAGCACCGCAACCACGCCGTCCTCGGCTGGTCCGAGCACTGCGTGGCCACCCACCCCTCGGACATGGCGGTCGCGCTCACCGCGTTCGACGCCGTGGTGACCGTCGCGACGCCCGCCGGGGAGACCGACATCCCGCTGTCCGACTTCTACCTCCCGGTCGGGCGGACCCCGCACCGGGAGACCGTCCTGCCCGCCGCGGCGCTGATCACCGCGGTCACGCTGCCCGGACTGCCGGTGGCGGCCCGGTCGCGGTACCGGAAGGTGCGGGAACGGGCGTCGTTCGCGTTCGCCATCGGGTCGGTGGCCGCCGCGGTGGAGATCGCCGACGGTCAGGTGCGCGACGCGCGGCTCGCCTTCGGCGCGGTCGCCTCGCGGCCGTGGCGTGCCCGGTCGGCCGAGCGGGCGCTGATCGGCTCGCCAGCCGTTCCCGAGACATTCGCCGCGGCGGCCGACGCTGAGCTGTCCGCGGCGAAAACGTTGCCGGACAACGGATACAAGGTCGCGCTGATCCGCGAGCTCACGGTCGCGACGCTGTCGGAACTCACGAGGGAGACGAGCCGATGATCCGGGTGGAAGGCCGCGCGAAGGTCACCGGGGCCGCCCGCTACGCCGCGGACGCCGCCGCGCGGGGCCACGCGCACGGCGCGCTGGTGCCCGCCACGATCGCCCGCGGCCGGGTCGTGTCCATCGATGACGACGCCGCCCTGGCGCTGCCCGGCGTCCTCGCCGTGCTGCACCACGGCAACGCGCCGCGCCTGGCCGAGGTGGCGGGCAGGCTGGGGCCGGACGCGTCGACGCGGGTGCTCCAGTCCGACCGGGTGCCGCACACGGGCTGGCCGGTGGCGCTGGTCGTCGCGGAGACCGCCGAGCAGGCGCGCGCCGCGGCCGACGCGCTGGTGGTGACCTACGCGCGAGAGCAGCACGACGTCGCGTTCACCGCCGACCACCCCGGCCACTACACCCCCGAGCGGGTGTTCCCGTACGAGCCCGCGGTGACCGTCGTCGGCGACGTGGACGCCGAACTGGCCGCCGCGCCGGTCGTCGTCGACGAGACCTACACGACGCCCGCGGAGCACCACGCCCCGATGGAGCCGCACGCGGCCACCGCGCACTGGCGCGACGGCCGCCTGGACGTGGTGGACTCGAACCAGGGCGCGTTCGTCATCGCGGGGGACCTGGCCGGGCTCTTCGCGCTGGACCCGGCGGCGGTGCGGGTGCGCGCCGAGCACGTCGGCGGCGGGTTCGGCGGCAAGGCGGTCACCGGCGCGCACGTGCTGCTCGCGGTGCTGGCCACACTGCGGCTCGGCCGTCCGGTGCGGGTCGTGCTCGACCGCGCGCAGGTCTTCGCGCTCACCGGCTACCGGCCCGCGACCGTGCAGCGGCTCCGGCTCGGCGCCGACCCGGACGGGCGGCTGCGCGCCGTGGACCACGACAGCGCGACGGCCACCTCCACCCTGCACGAGTACGTCGAGGGGACCGGGGCGGGCACGCGCGTGCTCTACGCGGCCGACGCGCTGCGGATCAGCCACCGGGTAACGCGGCTCGACGTTCCGACACCGCGCATGATGCGCGCGCCGGGGAAGGCGCCCGGCTCGTTCGCGCTGGAGTCCGCGATGGACGAACTCGCGCACCGGTGCGGTGTGGACCCGGTCGCGCTGCGGCTGCGCAACGAACCGGCGGCGGGACCGGTCACCGGGTGGCCGTTCAGCAGCCGCAACCTGGCGGCGTGCTTCACCGAGGGCACCCGGCGGTTCGGCTGGGACGGCCGCGACCCGCGGCCCGGCGTGCGCCGCGACGGGCGGTGGCTGGTGGGCACCGGGACAGCGGCCGCGGTGTTCCCCGCGTTGTCCGTCCCGGCGACGGCAGCGGCGACCGCCGAGGCCGACGGCACGGTGACCATCCGGGTCGGCGCGACCGACCTGGGCACCGGGGCGCGCACCGCGCTCACCCTGCTCGCCGCCGAGGCGCTGGGCCTGCCGGTCGACCGGGTCCGCGTGCTCATCGGCGACAGCGACTTCGGGCGAGCGCCGCTCGCGGGCGGCTCGTGGGGCACGAGTTCGTGGGGGGCGGCGGTCGTCAAGGCCGCGACCCGGCTGCGGGAGACGCTGGCCGAGCCGATCCCAGCCGGAGGCATCACCGTCGTCGGCGACACCGCGGCCGATCTCGGGGCGCCCGCCGAGCGGCACCGACTGGCCTTCGGCGCGCAGTTCGCCGAAGCGGCGGTGGATGTCGCCACCGGCGAGGTGCGGGTGCGGCGGCTGCTCGGCGTCTTCGCCGTCGGCCGGGTGGTCAACCCGACCGCGGCCCGCGGCCAACTCGTCGGGGGGATGACGATGGGGCTTTCCCAGGCGCTGCACGAGGAAGCGCTCTGGGACCGGACACTCGGCACGCAGGTCAACGCCGACCTGGCGGGCTACCACATCGCCACGAACGCCGACGTGCCGGTGATCGAGGCAGACTGGGTGGATGATCCGGACCCCGAGATGCCCGGCGGGATCAAGGGGCTGGGCGAGATCGGGATCGTCGGCACCGCTGCGGCCATCGCCAACGCGGTCTGGCACGCGACCGGCGTCCGCCACCGGCACCTGCCGATCCGGCCGGACCGAGTGCTGCTGGCCAAGCCGAATGAACTGGTTTGAGCCCGGCCGAGTCCTCTGTAGACAGGGCTGAGTAAGTGGCTCGCTGTGGGGTCTGCTCGATGGGGTGGAGTGGTTTCTTCGGGGCCCCTACGAAGGAAGATCCCGTCGCGGGGAAAGACAGGTGGGGAGCCTCCGGCCCCACGACCACGGCAAGTTCAGGGATCTTCCTTCACCCCCAAAGAAACCACTCCACCACGTCGAGCACCTGGCAGGGTCGGTGCGGCCTGGCAGATGCTCGGGTGTGCTGCTTGACCCCATCGAGCACCTGGCGAGCGCAGGTTCGACCTGGCAGGAGGGCGGGTCTGCTCCTTGCACCCCGCCTGGCACTGGCGGGACCGGGCCTGGCTGGCGGGTGGGCAGGTGTGCTGCTGCCCCGGCCCAGTGAGGGTGCGGGGCGGTGGCATCCTGAGCAAGTGGGCCAAGCGCCCGGACTGTCTGGACCACCCCGAGTCGGTTGGAGGCTCTGATACCTGGAAGGGTGAGGAGCTATGGCACCACCGAGGAAGTACTCGTCTGAGCTGCGGGAACGCGCGGTTCGGATGGTCTTTGAGTTGCGTGAGCAGGGCGAGCGGACGGGCATGATCGCTCGGGTTGCGGACCAGCTCGGGGTGCATCGGGAGGCGTTGCGGACGTGGGTCCGGCAGGCTGAGGTCGACGGCGGGAAACGGCCGGGGACATCGACGAGTGATGCCCAGCGCATCGCCGAGCTGGAACGGGAGAATCGCGAGCTGCGGCGGGCGAACGAGATCCTGAAAGCGGCGTCGGCGTATTTCGCCCGGGAACTCGACCCCAAACCGCCGCGCTAGTCGAGTTCATCGATACCCATCGTGCGCGGTTCGGTGTCGAGCCCGCCTGTGCCGTGTTGGGAGTGTCACCGTCCACGTATTGGGCGGCCAGGAAACGGGAGTCGAGTCCGTCGGCTCGTGCGGTCCGGGACGAATGGCTGAAAAAGGAGATCCTGAGAGTGTGGCGCGGGCCGGGACGTGGCCTGTACGGGGCGCGGAAGGTGTGGGGACAGTTGAACCGGGAGGGCGTCGGCGTGGCGCGGTGCACGGTCGAACGGCTGATGCGCGAGCTGGGCGTCAGCGGGGTGACCGCGTCCCGCAAGCGGCCCCGCACCACCCTGCCCGGACGCGATTGTCCCGGTGATCTGCTGGAACGAGACTTCACCGCGGAGGGGCCGAACGTGCGGTGGGTCGCCGACATCACCTATGTCGCCACCGCGGTCGGCTGGGTGTACACCGCGTTCGTCCAGGACTTGTTCTCCCGCCGCATCGTCGGCTGGCAGGTCGCCGACCACCTGGGCGCCGACCTCGCGCTCGACGCCCTCGACATGGCGATATGGGCGCGCGGCGGCAGCATCGACGGCCTTGTCCACCATTCCGACAGAGGCGTTCAATACACATCCATCCGCTACGCCGAACGACTTGACCAGATCGGCGCCGCGCGTTCTGTCGGCAGCAAGGGCGACTCCTACGACAATGCCGCAGCCGAGTCGCTCAACAGTCTCTATAAAAAGGAACTCATCGACTTCCACGGCGGCTGGAAGAATACAACGGACGTGACACTGGCCACGATGGAATGGGTTGCCTGGTACAACTCGGAAAGACTACATTCCTTCTGCGGGAACACTCCTCCGACCGAGTACGAGGAGACGTTCCACCAAGCGGCCGCCGACACCTGCTCAGCAGTCTGAGACCAACTGATCCGGCCTCCAACTTTGCCGGGGCGATCCAGTCCCCTGTCGAAGGCCCTGCTGAATGACCACGCTGACATGACCGCCGCGCGCGTTGAGCTGCGGTTGCACCTTGTTCCTGACCGGCTGGTTCCGCGTGAGCCTCGGCTGGGTGGGTGTGGTGTGCCGGTGCCCGCCGACCGGCTTGCTGCGTTGGGGCAGTCTGGGTCGGCGGTTATCGGGTTGGCTTCGGGTTACCGGCATGTGGCCGGGTTTGTCGCGTCGGTGTTCTCTGAGCTTCGGGGGGTGTTGGGGCTGCCGGGGACGCATGGGTGCGTGGTGGTCCCGGTCGTTCCGGGGGCTGTGCTGGAGTTGGCCATGGCCGATCTGGGGTCGGCGGTTCCGGTGGTGGCTCGGGAAAATCCGCACTGGCCTTACGCCGTCGGCGCGGGGGACCCGTGGCGGGTTGTGGACTTGACCCGCACCACCGCGCCGATGGCGCCGGGGGTGCTGGGTGGGGTCGATGTGGCGTTCTTCTGCGCGAGCTGGGTGTTCGGTCTCCCGGCGGGGTTGACCGTGGTGACGCTGTCGCCGCGCGCGGTCGCGGCGGCGCGGCCTACCGGGCTCGGGGCGCTGTTCACCCCGGCGCCTACCGTGACCGACCTGGTGTTGTTGGCGCACGCGGTTCGCGACGCGGCCGATCGGGAACCGGGGGCGTTGGAGCGTGCCGCGCGGGCCCGGCTGGCTCTGGTGCGCGACTGGGCCGTGGACAAGCCGTGGGTGGCCGAACCGCCGCTGCGGGTGGGTGGCGACCTCGTGGCGCGGGTGCGCGTCTCGGCGCCCGCGCGGGCCGTGGCGGAGATCGGCGAGTTCCTGGCCGCGCACCACCTCGCCTATGGCGTGACCGACCCGGCGGTGCCGGGCACGCTGCTGATCGGGTTGGGCGAGACCGTGCCGATCGACGATCTCGAACGGCTGCTCGGGCTGCTCGCCTTCCTCTTCGACGCGGTGGCGGGATGAGCACGCCCGCGTTGGTGATCCTCAAGCCCGACATTCTCTCCGGGCCATTCGCGGTGTGCGGCCGCGCCGCCGCGCGGGACACCGTGCGCGGTCTGCTGTCGGTCTACACCGCCGAAGACGCCGGGCCGTTCGAGGTGGCCGCCTCGGCGGGCGCGGTCGCGGTGGCGACGCGCGCCATCGACCGCAAGGCGCGGGCCGGAACGTGGTACGTCCGCGCGCTGCGCCGCCCGGAGGTGCACCTGCCCGCGCTGCGGGAGCTGGTCGACGGCCCAGCGCTGGCGGGCCCCGGGGTGATCGAGACCGCCGAGCTGGTGCGCCTGGTCGTCCGGGCGCTGGGCTTCCGCGAGCTGGTCAGCGAGCGGCGGCTGTGCACGCACCGCGACTACCTCGGCCTCTACGCCGACAACGCGCACTTCACCCGGCTCGCGGGCAGCCTGCGCGCGTACCTGGTGGGCCGCGAGATCGTGGTGTCGCACCACGAAGGCGACCAGGAGCTCTCCGCCCCGCACATCGTCAAGGAGGTGGTCCGCCGGGTCGTGCGGTACCCGGCGACCCCCTACGACGCGGTGGAGAACCTGCTGCACGTCGCCGATCCGGGGTCGCCGGACTGGCTGTTCTTCACCGCCGTTGTTCCCGCGCCGCAAGCCGTCAAACCGGTTTCCCAAACATTGAGAAACGCCGCTTCGCCCGATTTGTCCCCTGGCCCGCCCGGTTAGTGATCAATCGCGACCAGGCCCGCCCGATCGTTGTTCCGCCGGGTCTTGGTCCAGCCGTTGTGGCCGCGGATCAGCCGGATCAGCGCCCGCCACGAGGTGATGTAGAAGGTGTAGATGTAGAGGGCGTAGGCGAAACCGTAGCCGAGGCCGCGCAGAAAACTCGTCTCCGGTTCGCAGCGTTTGCGGTAGATCGGTCCCCAGATGACGAAGGGCAGCAGGCCGAACGAGCCGTAGACCGCGAACAGAATCCACGCGCCCTCGCTGAACCAGGCCCACACCTGCGCCGGGTCCCCAGCCGCGCGGATGCCCAGCAGGATGAACGGAATCGGGTAGATCAGCGTGCCGAGCAGCTGCAGCCACGGCTGCGCCAGGTAGTACATCATCTCGGCCGCGCCCAATGTGGACAGGTGCTTGGAGTCCCAGATCCGCCGCACGTACCGGATGCACTGCATCGTGCCCTGGCCCCAGCGGGTGCGCTGGGCGAGGAAGCGGCGCAGGCTGTAGAGGGCTTCCTGGTCGACGTGGGTGTCCACGGTGAAACCGGTCTTCCAGCCCACGGTGAGCAGGTGGACGCCGAGTTCGAAGTCCTCGAGCAGCGCGCCGCGCCAGGGGCCGTTGCCGTCCCCGGCGATCGAGTCCAATGCCGAGAGCCGGGTGAACTGCCCGTTGCCGCCCATGGAGATGGTGCCGGTGAGCCCGCGCGACATCTGGATCGCGGCGATGGCGGCGCGGAACTCCAAGTCCTGCAACCGGACCATCATCCGGCCGAACCCGCGCTTGACCGGACCGCCCCTGGTGGGCGACGTGCCCCGGTTGCTCATCCGCACGTCGACCTGGACCGCGCCGATGGCGGGGTTGCCGAAGAGGTGGTCGGCGGCGCAGACCGACAGGCAGTTGGCCCCGGGCCTGCCGTCGGCGTCGACGACGACCACCACGACGCGCTCGGGGTCGTGGTGGGAGCCGAGCCAGCCCTTGAGCGCGCTGTAGGCGGAGTTCAGGGCGTCGCCCTTGCCGGTGCGCGCTTCTGGCCGGTAGCGGCGCACCAGGTGCACGTGGCCGTCGGCCATCGGCCCGGTGCCGCGCAGACCGGTCACGACCGCCACGGTGGCGTCGTCGGAGTCGTCGTCCACGACCCAGATGTGCGCGTGCGGGAAGTTGCCGCGCAGGTAGCGGATCGTGTCGCCGATGACGGCCTCCTCGTCCCGGCACGGGACCAGGAAGTGCCACTCGAACTTGTCCGCGTCCCCGGCGGGAAGCGGGCGGTAGCGCAGGAACGGCACCACGATCAGGACGACGTAGGTGAGGAAGGTGACGCTCATGGTCAGCGCCATCGCCTGGGTCAGGCCCAGCAGCAGGCTCAGGTTCACCGCTGCGACCGCGGCTGACGTGTCGAAAGCCACACGAAAAGCACGAGGGCGAGCGCGCCGCCGATGATGCTGATCATCGAGCCGAGCAGGGTGTGGCCCCAGTAGTAGCCGCGGTCGGTGCCCAGCCAGTCCACGAGGCCGACCAGGCCGAGGATGCGCACCTGGTTGACCGCGATCACCGCGGCGCCCGCGACGGCGAGCCCGATGAGCACGCGGGTGGCGATGTGCGGGCGCAGCGCGACCATCACCGCGCCGACCAGGATCAGCGGCAGCAGCAGGAACGCCGAGGTGCACTCCGGGCTCATCTGCAGGCCGAAGGGCTGGTCCGTGCCGAGGCCAAAGTAGACGGACTGGCGCTCGGCGGCCAGGTAGACGCCCGAGGACGACGTGAGCCGGATGAACCCGGCGGCCAGCGCCATCTCCGCGGTGCGGAACGCCCGGTTGGCGATGATCAGCGCGGCGGCCACCGCGACCAAGGCGACAACCAGGAGCTTTGCGCCAATAGTGCTCCCCCTTACGGGTGAGGCTGGTAACGATCCAGCAAAGGCCACAGGTGTCTCCTCCGTGCTCTCACTTCGTGACGCCCTGCGTCATCGTTGATCAGATACCCGCCCCCGCACGGGTGGTCATCCTAAATTAGAGTGACATACGCCGCCAGAATGCACACGTTCCGTGTCTGTGGTTCAGTCTAGGCGGCAACATCAACACAATCGTGCTTGCCCCGCGTGTCCGTTATACCGCTGGCTCGTTGGGCTGGATGGCACGACTGTCAAAACCGATGCACGACCGACAGCGACCCCCGTTAGGGTGACTCGTCACCCCGACGGGCTAAGTCGCCAACCCATAATGGAGTTCTTAATGCAGATGAGACTGGTGCGCCGCGGCGGCTTGATCGGCGTCGCCGCCGCCGCAGCGCTGCTGGTGGGGGCCATGCCCGCGTCGGCCGCCCCCGGCGACGGCTCCGCCTACGTCGCCGACGTCGGCGTGACCCTGCTCGGCCAGCCCGCGGTCAAGGTCGGCCCGCTCTCGCCGAGCCACACCGACGGCCCGACCGACGCGCAGCTTGCCAGCATCGACGTGCCCGGCGTGGTCAGCGCGGGCCTGGTGACCAGCTCCGCGAAGCGTGACGACGCCACCGGCATCGTGCACTCCTCGGCGAACCTGACCGACGTCAAGGTGGCCCTGGCCGCGCTGGGCTCGGTCAAGGCGATCGACGTCGACTGCGAGGCCACCCAGGCGGGCACGACCGGCAAGACCTCGCTGGTCGGCGTGAAGCTCGCGGGCGTCAAGGTCGACGCGAACCCCGCGCCGAACACCGTGATCTCGCTTCCGCTGGTGACGATCGTCTTCAACGAGCAGATCAAGAACAACGACGGCAGCCTCACCGTCAACGGTGTGCACGTGAAGCTCAACGCCCTGCTGGGCAAGGGCGACGTCGTGCTGGGCAGCGCCACCTGCGGCCCGGCCGCCCCGCCGGTTCCGCTCGCCTCGGGCGCCGGTCTCTGGATCGGCCTCGGCCTGGTCGGCCTCGTCGCCGTCCCGGTCGGCGTCACCGTGCTGCGCAGGCGCCAGGCGTCGGCCGCGGTCTGAGTCGGAGGTCCGGACCGTGTACCGAGCTCCAACCGGAGGCGCTGTCGGCGGAGGCGCAGGCCTCGCCGCGACCGGCGCCGACGTGGGCTGGTGGATCGCGCTGGCGATCGCCCTGCTCATCACCGGGGCGCTGCTGATCCACGCGAACCGGCGTAGGAAGCAGACCCAGTAGGTCGACCGGCGGACTCCGGGCGGGCACGTCCCGCCCGGAGTCCGCTGTGTCCCGCCCCCGATATCCCAGCGCCGTCGACCGGAAGATTCCAGTACATGCGCAACGAAGTGCTTCTGTTAGTCGGGACCAGGCCGGAGGCCCTGAAGGTGGCGCCGGTGGCGCTGGCGCTGCGCGGCCACCCCCGGCTGCGGCCCGTGATCGTCCACAGTGGACAGCACGCGGGCATGGTCGAGCAGGCGCTCGCCCCGTTCGGCCTCACCCCGGACGAGACCCTGTCGGTGGACCGCCACGCTGGCGACGTGGCCGAACTCGTCGCCGGGCTGCTGCCCGCCTTCGACGCGGTGATCGCCCGGCGCGCGCCAGCCGCGGTCATGGTCCACGGCGACACCGCGACCACGCTGACCGGGGCGCTGGCCGCGTTCTGGCGCCGGGTGCCGGTGGCGCACCTGGAGGCGGGCCTGCGCACCGGGGACTTGGCGCACCCGTTCCCCGAGGAGGCCAACCGGCAGTTGGTCGCCCGGATCGCCGCGCTGCACCTGGCCCCCACCCCCGGCGCCGCTGCGGCGCTGCGCGCGGAGTCGGTGCCCGCCGAGTCGATCGTGGTCACCGGCAACACCGTCGTCGACGCCGTCCAGCACATCGCGGCGGCCGAGCTGCCCGCCATCGACCCCACCCTGGCCGAGGTCGAACGCGAGGTCGAGGCCACCGGCGGCAGGCTGGTCCTGGTCACCGTGCACCGCCGCGAGTCCTGGGGCACCCCCCTGGACGAAGTCCTGCACGCCGTGCGCACCATGGTCGAACGCCACCCGGACGTGCGGGTCGTGCTGCCCGCGCACCCGAACCCCGACGTCCGCGCCCAGGTCACCCGAGCCCTCGCAGGCCGTCCCCGGATCACCGTGACCGAGCCCCTGGACTACTCCGACCTCGTCCGCGCGCTCCGCCGCGCCGCCCTGGTCCTGACCGACTCCGGCGGCATCCAGGAGGAAGCCCCCAGCTTCGGCGTCCCCGTCCTGGTCGCCCGCGACACCACCGAACGCACGGAAGCGATCGACGCTGGCTGCGCCTGGCTGGTCGGCACCGACCCCACCCGCATCCTCGACGGCGCCGACCGAATCCTCACCACCAACCTCCGCGTCCCCGCCGACCAGAACCCCTTCGGCGACGGCCGCGCCGCCCACCGGGTCCGCGCCGCCCTCGACCGACTCCTCGGCACCGGGGACAGCCCGGAAGTCCCCCGCACCCCCGTGCTGCTGACAACATCGACGGAAGCGAGCGCTCAACTGTCCCATTAGGACGACCAGCTTCCGTGGTCAAAGGTTCAGGACGGTGCAGTCGCCGAGTTCGCGGACCAGCTTGGCGGCGAGAGTCCAGCGGATGGCGGGGTCGCCGAAAGCGACGGCGTGGTGGTCCACGGGCACCGGGCTGGGCCGTGCTGTCCGATACAGGATTCCGTCAACGCCGTAGAGGGTGAACGATCCAGCACGCAGCAGGATGTGTCCTTTTCGCAGCGCCGGACAGACCCGCACCGACAACCGCGCGCAGGGCAGGCAGATCGGTGGCTCGCTGACCAGCATCTCCGGTGACGAAGGCGCACCCGTATCGCGGAGCAGCCACAGGACACCGTGGCACGTGTTGTCGGCGGGGCTGCCGCAGATCTGGCAGAGCAGCCTGCGCATCGCCCGGCGCTGCCGCAACGGATGGATCTTGGCGAACAACGGCGTGCCCTGCCCAGGCCTGCCGGTCACCCGGTCCCACAAGACACCGTCACCGTCCCGGTCTCCGACGATCTCATCGGCGTACGCGATCCCAGCCCCACGCTCCACCACAAGCGGATGATCCACCCACTCCTCCCCACTCCACGTGGCGACATACGGGACGACAAGACCGGCCCGATCAGTGGCCGCGCCGAGACCGCTCATGCCACATCACCGGTCGCCGATAGCGCGCTCACCGGAAGAATCAGGTCTGGTGCTCCACATCGACCTGGAGCGGGAACCGCGATGAGCTCTCGGGCGACCTCGGCGAGGCTCTCGCCATGCGCCATCCAGACGATGCCGTCCTCGACCGACACCACCCGCAGCCCGAGCACCGGCCCCTGAGCGAAGGCGAAGACCACGTCTGTGTGCCCGGCCTCGCCACGGCTGACGGCGACGCCGAACACCACGTCGTCCTGGCTGAGCAGGTGGAACCGCCACCCATCCTGCCGAACGGCAAGCAGCTCACGCAGCTCGGGACAATGCGGCGCGGCATCGACTAGGGAAACAACGGTGTGTGACATCGGGTCGACTCCCAGCTCGGCGTCTAGGTCAGTGACACCCGGCTCGCGCTGCCGAGGAAGCAGTCCGGGCACTGGCGTGTCACCAGTAGCGTCGTGTGCTTCACTGAGTGCTGTCGACCGGTCACAGCAAGTTGTGAAGAACTGTCAAGGAGCACCGCCAGTGCCAGGGAACAAGGAACTCGGGGCTGTGCTGCGGGAGTTGCGCAAGTCACGCGGCTTGACACTCGGGGCCGTCGCCCGCCATGCGGGTTGCGCTGAGTCACTTGTGTCCTATGTGGAGTCCGGCAACCGACAACTCCACCCCTGGCTGGCAAGCAGGCTTGACGAGGTCTACCGCACCGGCGGTGCGGTCGCGGCGCTATTGCACAGCACAAGTCAGGCGACTAGCGGTGCCACACCACTTTCCAGCGACACAGTGATCGTGGAACAGCCAGCGGACGGTGTTTCAATGCCTCTTTCCCGACGAGAATTGCTCATCGCGCTTGGCGTCGGCATCACCGGCGGATTGTTGCGCGACCAGTTTGAACAAGCACTAGACGCGATCCCCTTGACAGATGACACGCTCCGACGATGTGAGGACTCCTACTCCGGATTCCAAACCGCCGCCCGAACACTGCCGCCCGGCCACCTCATCGACGGGATGATCGGCAATGTGGCCGTGCTCGACGGATTACGACACCGGGCAGGCGCCCGCGAGCGGCCACGCTATAGCCGTATGCAAGCCCGTTATGCCGAAACGCTAAGCTGGCTCAGCGAAGAAGCGGGCGATCCCGTGAACGCGATGTATTGGATTGATCGCGCCAGCCAATGGGGACAGGCAGCCGACTGGCACGGCATGAGCGCCTACGGATTTGTCCGCCGATCCATGATGGCGGTCAGTTTTTCCAGCGACGGGTCTCGCGCGATCGACAATGCCATGACAGTCATGAGCTTGACCGACGTGTCGCCCCGGATACGAGGTTTGGCCGCCAAACAAATGGCTTTCGGATATGCGCTCACCGGTGCCGCATCGGCCAGCGACCGTTCGCTCGATGACGCCATGCGCCTACTTTCCGAACCATTGCGTGAGGATGATGCCGTGCTCGGTCAGCGCAGCGTTGTTGACGACGACTTGTTCGCCATCTTTCGGGCCACCTGCGACATCTATCTCGGCCGAGGCGAACGGGTGGTGCCGGTGCTCGCGCCACGTGTGGCTTCCCTGTCAGCCTCGTCCGCACGAACGGCCACCATCACCCGAGCCAAACTGGCTCGCGCGTACGCCAACGCGGGCCAACCTGAAGAGGCCGCCCACTGGTCGCTGGCCGCCCTGGATGACATCGGGCGGGTTGGCTCGCTCTCCGCGCGCAGCGAGCTAAAACGCGCCCTACCCGTTCTCAACAACTGGCATGGCCGCGAGGACGTCCAGATGGTCATGCGCCGGATCAAGTCTCGCGACTGAGCAGCCGAACGTCCAATGTTTGCTCTTGAATTTCTCCGTCCGAGCTTCGGGTGACATGGTAGGCACTCGCATTCGGGCGGTCCGATAGTGCCGTGGCCAACGTCGTACCGGTGAAGTGCAAGCCCGCGCCCGCGTCGGTGGCGTAACCTTCGGGCAAGTCGCCACGCTTGATGCTCTCATGAAACAAAGCACGCCGATCGCCATAGTGAACAGCGTTCGAGAAAGGGAGAAGACCCAGCCCGGACGCGAACGGGCGGACCTCGCCGAACGAGTCAGTCGTGCCGCCGGTGAACCAGCACAGCGAGCCCGCTGATTCACCCGCCAAGACAATGCCCGACTCCCAGCATTCATGGAAGATCCGGTCGAGACGGTGAGCGCGCCAGACGGCCAGCAGGTTGACGACACTGCCCCGATCGACCCAGATGACGTCTTGATTCCGCAGGTGGTCGGCGACATCCGGCACGTTCGGCTTGTCAAACAAAGCAAGGTGGCTGGTGCGGACGTCAGCTTCAGCGAATGCCGCATAAAAGGCGTCGATACTGGCTTCTTTGTCGCCTGTTCCGGTCGAGATGAAGCACAAACGGGGTCTTTCGACCTCGGTCAGCTCAAAGGCGTACCGAAAGACCGGCGATGGTTGCCACGGGGACCGTGCGCGGTTGAAGCCCATGGCGGTCGCCAGAATGGTCGGCTGTTGAGCGGGCACCCCATTCACTCCTTGTCGGCAGGTCGACAACCAGCCTAACCCGTACCAGGGCGGTCCACCGCGAAACACGAACCCCGCTGTGCCGAGCCACAGCGGGGACAGGTGCGATGCCAGGGCTCAGGCGTTGGGGATTCGGTCGAAGGCCGTCTTGGCCAAAGCACGGGTGATCGCGCAGACGTCCTTTGCCCGGCCCGCCTCGGACCAGAACAGGGTGGTGACCAGCAGGGTTCCGCCCGGCTGCTCCTTGGGCACCCGCGCGACACGCACGCGGACGCTGCACTCGTGGAGGGCGGGGCCGTTTTCATCGCGTTCGGTGGCGTGGTTCCCGGCGATGTCGATGACCCGGTCCGAGGGCTCGGAGTCGTCCAAGGTGAGGGTCACGCCGACCGCGCCATTGAAAACCGTCGACTCCTGGAAGGACAGCCTGCAGTGCGAGGCGCTGCTCGACTTCTCGTCCGGCGACGTCGGGAAGCCGACCGCGGGCTGCACGTCGGCCGCGGTGAGCAGACCCTTGCACTCGGAGGGCTTGAGAACCTTCTTCGGGGTGGCGATGGGAATGTCACCGCCGCCCTGGCTCGCGGCGGTCGTGGTGGCGGGAGCCGTCGAGCCCCCGGGCGGGGTCGGGGTGGCGTTGCCGCAGGCTGAGCCGCCGGTGGCGGCGGCGAGAAGCAGACCGAGGAGCGCGACGTTGCGGCGGAGTCGGTTGTTGGTCATCGGTCGTCGGGGACCCGCGGGTGGTCCCCGTCCCCCTTTCATCCGGGTCCAACAGCAGCCGCACCCTACCGCAGCGGGCGCGGGCAGTGATCATCATCGGCCATTGACAGTCCTCAAGGGACCGCTAGTATGCCGCCGGTCGGGGCGATGACCTGACACGGTCGAGATGACAAGCACACAACCCTGGGGGGCCACACGTGCCTACGATCCATCCGCAGTCCATTTACAACTTCGGTGTCTGGTCAAGCGGAGTCGCGAACCAGTTCACCAGCCAGGTCCAGTCGCAGATGTCTCAGCAAGGCTGCAACAAAGAGGGCTTCGACGGCCTGCTCATTCCGCTGCAGGCGGCGATGGACCTCCTGCGCGGCATCACCGAGCAGGTGAACAAGGGGTTCAGCGGCAAGCTGGCCAGCATCGCCATGGGCCTGGAGGCGACCGCCAACCAGTACCAGGGCGTCGAGCAGCACAACACCACCCTGCTCAACCAAACCCCGGCAAGGGGCTGAGCCCCGATGACCACCGCGTACTCCCCCGCCTCCTACGGCGAGTGGCAGGACATCACCCCGATCCAGCCTGCCGAGATCACCTCCGAGAAGAAGAGCCTCGCCGACGAGGTGCAGGGCAAGCACCCGGCCCTGGACACCGTCGACTTCGTGTGGACGAACATCATCGGTCCGATGATCGGCAAGCCGGAAAGCCTCTACGACCTGTTGTTCAAGCCCATCGCGGGTGACTTCAACCGGATCAGGGCCAACGGCACCGCGTTTGAGGACGCGGGCAAGATGTACTGGGACATCGCCGGGAACCTCGGCAAGAACGCCGCCACCCTCACCACTGAGCACTGGACCGGTGACGCGGCGACCTCGTTCAACAACTTCGTCCAGGTCGTCGCCACCGGCGCCCTGTATATCGCGAAAACCTGCTGCGACTGGCTGAAAAAGGGTTTCGACAAACTCGCCGACGTCTCGATCCAGATCGCGAACACCTGCGCGAACCTCCTCAACACCGTCATCGAGAAACTGGTCAAACTCGCCGCGAAAGTCATTCCCGGGTTCGGCACCCTGTGGTCGATCGCCGAATGGGTGATCAGCGGTTTCGAGGACTTCCCCTACATCAGCGACGCTGAGGCCATCGTTGAGGGAATCCAGAGTATCATCACCCTCTTCGAGAACCTGGAATCGTTGGTGCAGTCCGCCAACGCCTACTGGGACGCCTTCAAATCGGTGACCGAAGCCGTCGGCCAGATCCCGGACATCAACAACACCCACGACGCGGTGGACACCGGCAAGCAGATCAGCCAGAGCATCAGCGACATGAAAGCGGCTCGCGAGGCGATCGACCAGAAGACCGGCGAGATCACCAAGCAGCTCAGCGACATGGACTCGAAAGCACCGCCCAAGTAGGCGTTCGACCGCACAGATAAGGAGTCACAGGTGGTCGACCCGTCTGCCTTTGAGAACTTCAAAACCACGGCCATGCTCCGCGCGGAACAACTCCTCGGCGACGCCGCCGAACGAGCCCAACAGGCGGCAGCCAAGGCCCAACGCGAACACGACGAGAAGAAGCGGGCAGAACAGCCCCCGTCAAAAGAAGAGATCGACAACCTCAAGGCTTACGCCACGGGCCCGAAAGCGGCCCCGGAATGGCGACGCGTCGTGGAGAAGATCGAAGCGGGCCAGTTGAGTTGGGAGGCCATCGCCTCCGGCAAGGTCGGCGACGACCCTGACTTCTCCGCTGCGGTCTCGGCGCAGAACCGCCTGGCGGCGGAACGGGCAGTGGCCGCTCAGCAGCAGAAGTCGCAACGGGACTGGGACGACGACGACTTTTCCAACAACTCTTTTATGGACAAGCGTCGGCCGTAAGGATCGTTGAGCTGGACTTCTGCGTCGGTTGGCCCGTGTTGGTTGACTCGATGGGATGGGCGCTGGTTCGGCTTGGCACTTCACCCAGCCCAGCACCAAAAGCAACGGGCCCAGGCCAACGGCCTGTTGGGGTGGTTCGCCTTGATTTGGGGGAAATGGGCCTAAACTCGTGGCGCGAGTGGGGTTCCTTCGCCCCGCCTTTTGGCCCGCGCAGGCCCATTTCGAGGGGCCCCAAATCAAGGCGAACCACCCAAACAGGCACCCACCTGGAGACCCCCACAACAGGTCAGGCCCGATTGGCCCGCACCAACAG
This sequence comes from Actinokineospora iranica, assembly GCF_900101685.1. Classification (GTDB taxonomy): domain Bacteria; phylum Actinomycetota; class Actinomycetes; order Mycobacteriales; family Pseudonocardiaceae; genus Actinokineospora; species Actinokineospora iranica. The sequence continues at coordinate 179,268 of NZ_FMZZ01000010.1, read as the reverse complement.
ATAAGCCAAAAACGGCCCACCACACACCGCCGTGAGCACCCCCACCGGCACCTCGACCGGTGCCAGCACAACCCGAGCGGCCAGATCCGCCACCGCCAGCAACGCACCCCCGCACGCCGCCGACGCCACCAACGCCTGCCCCCGCACAAGCCGCCCCGCTATCTGCGGAGCCGCCAAAGCCACAAACGCGATAGGTCCAGCCGCAGCGGTGGCGACCGCGGCCAAAGCCGCCCCGACCGCCACCAGACCGGCGCGCGCGAACTCCACCCGGGTGCCCAACGACCGGGCCAGGTCGTCACCCAACTCCAACGCGCGCAACGGATGCGCGAGTCGGAACACCAGTGGCGCCAGCACAGCCAGGGCGATCAGGACCGGCACGATATGCGGCCACGACCGGCCACTCAGGCTGCCCGACAGCCACATGGTGGCCGCCCGGCCCGTGTAGAGGTCAGCGGTCGTGAGCAGGTAAGCGGTGACCGACGACAGCACCGCCGTGACCCCGATACCCACCAGCACCAACCGATAACCAGTGACCCCCCGCCGATAGGCCAGCACATACACAGCCGCGGCGGCGGCCAACGCGCCAAGCAGAGCACCGACAGCCACCGTTGGCGGGTCAGCGGCGAACACGACGATCAGCAGCACGGCGACGGTCGCGGCTCCCGCGTCCACACCGACGATATCGGGACTCACCAACGGATTCCCCGCCAGCCGCTGGAAAATCGCGCCGGACAAACCGAAGCTCGCCCCCAGCGCGACCGCTCCCACCGCGCGGGGCAGCCGCAGGTTCAGGACCACGTGCGCGGTCCGGCGCGTGCTCCCACTCCCTCCAGTGAGCACGGAACCCACGTCGCTCAACGGAATGGGGTAATCGCCGAACACCAGCGACGCGACCAGGGCGGCGCCTGCCAGACCGAAAGCCATGGCGGTGACCGCGGCCGCCCTCACAGCCGGGCCAGCCGTCGCCCGCGGACCAAGGCGATGAACACCGGTGCCCCGATCACGGCGGTGACGATGCCGACCTGCAACTCCTGCGGCCGGGCGAGCAGCCTGCCCAGGATGTCCGCCGCCAGCAGCACGATCGGCGCCAGCACCGCCGACCACGGCAGAATCCAGCGGTAATCCGTTCCGCCGAAAGCGCGCGCCATGTGCGGCACAGTCAGGCCGACGAACGCGATCGGGCCCGCCAAAGCCACAGCGCTGCCCGCCAGCAGCACGGCCGCGGCCACCGCGACGAGTTTGCCCGCGATGATCCGCTGGCCCAGTGAGCGGGCGACGTCCTCACCGAGCGCCAAACCGTTCAGTGTCCGGGTCGAGCCGATGGCGAGGGCCGCGCCCGCCGCCACGAACAGGGCGGCGACGCCGATCGAGGACATCTCCGCCGAGGTCAGCGCGCCGACCGACCAGAACCGGTACACGGTGAACGTCGAGACGTCGAGCAAGGTGACCGCGGTCGTCAGGCCCGCCAGCGTCGCGGTGAGCGCGGCGCCCGCCAAGGCGAGCTTGACCGGAGTCGGGCCGCCGTGGCCCGCGGCCGCGAGGAAGTAGACCAGGGCTCCGGCCACGGCCGCGCCGAGGAACGCGAACCAGATGTATCCGCCCAGGGTGGTCAAGCCCAGGCCCGCGATGGCGGCCACGACCGCGAGCGCGGCGCCCGCGTTGACCGCCAGCACCTCCGGGCCCGCGAGCGGGTTGCGGGTCAGGCCCTGCATCAGCGCCCCGGCGAGGCCCAGCGCGGCACCAGCGAGCAGGCCGACGAGGGTGCGCGGCACCCGCAGGAACGCCACGATCCGCTGGGCGTCCGAGCCGTCCGGCCGCCGCCAGGTGGCCAGCACGTCGCCGAGGGCGATGGTTTCGTTGCCGATCAGCACCGAGGCCAGGCAGGTCGCGGCCAGCACGACCACCGCGCAGGCGAACGCCGCCTGCCGCCTCAGAACCGCTCCGGGTGCAGCATTCGGGCGATGGCGGCCACCGCGTCGGCGTTGCGGACGCCGGGGCTGATCTCGGCGAAGGTGATCGCGTGGACGCGGTTGTCGCGCACGGCGGGCACATTGGCCACCGCCGGGTCCTTCCGCAGTTCCTCGATGACCTTGTTCGCGCCTTCCGGGCCGACGTCGGCGCCGCAGCAGGCGGGCACGAGGATCACCTGCGGGGCGCGCTTGATCAGCTCTTCGACGCCGATACGGGTCATCCTGCCGTTGATGTCGTCGAAGACCTGGTCGCCGCCAGCGGCCTCGATGATCGAGGTGGCCACGTCGCCCGCGCCGAAGACGCGGATGTCGCCGTTGCCCGGCCGGTTGATCATGGCGACGCGCGGGCGTTCGGCGACCCCGCCGAGCGCGTTCGCCGCCTCGGCAACGGTGGCGCGCATCCGGGCCACCAGCGCCGTCGCCTCGTCCGGCTTGCCGAGGATTCGCCCGAGGTCGGTGATGTCCCGGTAGACGCTTTCGAGCGTGGTGTCGTTGGCGGCCAAGGAAGTCTGCCCCTGCCCGTCCGCCGTTGGGCAGTACTGGCTGAACAGGTAGGAGCCGATGCCCAGGTCAGTCAACTCGGCCCGGGTGCCCAGGCCCTCGGTCGTGAACGTCCCGGTGAAGCCGGACAGGACGAAGTCCGGGTCGAGCCGGAGGAACTCCTCCCGGCTGGGCGTGTCGGTCGGGTAGTAGGCGGGTTCGCGCTCGTCCGGGCGGAACCGGCCCGCGAACTCGGGCAGAATCGGGTTGTCCAGGTAGCTCGCGCCGACCAGCCGGTCGTCCGCGCCGAGCGCGTAGACCATCTCGATCGCGTTGTGGAACGTGGCCACGATCCGCGCGGGCGGCGTGGCGGGCACCTCGATCCCGCAGTTGCGCACGGTCTCGCCGACCGGATTGTCCTGAGCCGCGGGCGAACCGCAGGCCGACAGTGTCAAAAGGACAGTCGCGGCGGCGGCGCGGAGCCTGCGCCAGGAACGAACGGGTGGGCGGGCGCTTTCGACAGCGCGATACGTGCGGACAGGCGCCATGGCGTGTCAGCTCCATCCTCGTGGACCTCACGAAAAAACCCGAGGGCGGTAACCTGACTCCCGAACCGGCCGCCCACGCGGGCGACACGTTCCGGTCACAGTGGCGGGACCGCGCCGGACTCGCACCGGCTTCCCCGCACCACGGGCCTCAATGTCGCAGTGACCCTAGCCGCCCCGCCGCCGCGGCACACTGTGACCTACGACATGACGCGACCCGGGACATGGCGCGACCCGGGGCATGACGCCCGGCAGTCCTGAGTGGATGCTCAGCCGCCGGATCGCGAGTGCCCACCGCCGACCGAGCCCGTGACCCGATAGAGTGGGTCCGCGGTCGGGGCCGGGACTTCAGGGCAAGGAACACATGACTGCTGCGACCTTCGGCACCTACCGGCTCGACGGCGAGCTCGGTCGCGGCGGCATGGGCATCGTCTACCGGGCGTTCGACACCGAACTGGAACGGCATGTCGCGCTCAAGGTGCTGCCCGCCGCGCTGTCGGCCGACCCGGACTTCCGCGAGCGCTTCCGCCGCGAGGCGCGCGCCGCGGCCCGGCTGACCGCTCCGCAGGTGGTGCCGATCCACCGGTTCGGCGAGGTCGACGGGCAGCTCTTCCTCGACATGCGGCTCATCGAGGGCATGGACCTGGCCGCGCTGCTGCGGGCGAACGGCCCGCTGGAACCCCGGCGCGCGGTCGCGGTCATCACCGCGGTGGCCGCCGCGCTGGACGCGGCCAAGGCCCAGGGGCTGCTGCACCGCGACGTCAAGCCCGCCAACATCCTGGTCGCGCCCGCGACCGCCGACGCGCCCGAGTCCGCCTACCTCGGCGACTTCGGCATCGCCCGGTCCATCGACCCGTCCGACCGGTCGAGGCTGACCACGACCGGGAACACCGTCGGCACGCTCGCCTACATGGCGCCCGAGCGGTTCACCTCCGGGCAGGTCGACCACGGCGTGGACGTGTACTCGCTGGCCTGCGTGCTGCACGAATGCCTCACCGGCGGCAAGCCGTTCCCCGGCGAGGGCGCGCTGGCCATGATGCACGCGCACTGCTACCTCGACCCGCCGGTGCTCGGCGGCCCGCTCGCCGCGCTCGGGCAGGTGATCACGCGGGGAATGGCGAAGAACCCCGCCGACCGCCCGGCGTCGGCAGGCGAGTTCGCCGCCGCTGCCCAACGAGCGCTGACGGCGGAGCCTGCCGACCCCCCGACGACGCGGACGCCCCCGACCCGGTCGCCGCTGACGCACGTCATGACGCGACCCGCGGGCCGGTCGCCGCTGGTGTGGATCGTGCCGCTGGCCTCGGTCGTGGTCGCGGCGATCCTGGTGGTCGCGCTGGTCGTCGTGCCGAATCTGGCGGTCCCCGGCACCGCGACCCCCAAGCCCGGCGGCGACCAGGCCGGGCAGGCGACATCCTGCTCCCAGGACAAGGGGACGCTCACCGTCGGCGTCATCGCGCCGCTCACCGGTCCGATCTCCAGCTACGGGCGGGGGATCAGGAACTCGGCCCAGCTGGCGGTCGACCAGGCCAACGAGCGGTGCGCCGTCCAGGGTTACAAACTCGTCCTCGACGCCCGCGACGACGAAGCCAGGCCGGAGATCGGCGCACAGGCCGCGACGGCGCTGGCCGGGGACGCGACCGTGGTCGGCGTGGTCGGCACCCTGAACTCGTCGGTCGCCCAGGAGACCGCGCCGGTGCTGGCCGCGAAGACGATCGCCCAGATCTCGCCCGCCAACACCTACCCGGAGCTGACCCGGGGTCCCGAAAACAGCCCGGACCGCCTGCACGACAACTACTTCCGCGTCTGCGCGACCGACGACTCGCAGGGCCCGTTCGCCGCCGACCACCTGGCAGGCGAGGGCAAGACCCGGGTCGCGGTCGTCACCGACGGCAAGGCCTACGGCGAACGCCTCGGCGCCGAGTTCGAGCGCCGCGCCGCGGCCAACGGCATGACCGTCGTCGCCCGGGAGATCGTGCGCGACAACGACTTCGGCGGCGCGCTCCCGCGGATCAAGGCCGCCGCGCCGGAGGCGGTCTACTTCGGCGGCGAGTACCCGCAGGGCGGCCCGCTGGCCAAGCAGGCCGCCGACGCGGGGCTGGCCGTCCCCGTCGTCGGCGGCGACGGGATCTTCGCCAAGGAATACCTCAGCTTGGGCGGCCGCGACGGCGACCTGGCCACCGCGGTGGGCGCGCCCGCGGCCGAAATCGAGACCGCGGCGGATTTCGTCGCGGCGTACGAGGCGCGCGGCTTCGGCGAATCGTTCTCGGCCTACGGCCCGATGGCCTACGACGCCGCCAACGTGATCATCTCCAGCGTCGCGGCCACGGTCGGCGACGGCGACTGGGACCCCGGCCTGCGCCCCCACCTGCTCACCGCGATCGGCGCGCACACCGGCGCGGGCGCCACCGGCCCACTCGGCTTCGACGAGCACGGCGACACGACCAACCCCACGCTCACCGTGTACGAGGTGCGCGGCGGCCAGTGGCACACGGCGCGCGTCGGCACGGCGAACCGCTGAGTCACGGCGCGTCGGCGGCGGGAAAACCGGGCGGCAGGTCGAAACTGCGGTCCAGCTCGCCGGTGCGGGTGTCGACCTGGAACACGATCCGGCCGGGCAGGCAGGACGACAGGTCGGCGAACACCATCACGTAGGTCACCTCGGCCATGTTGGTGAACCACTGGGCGCGGCCGGGGACGGGGACGTCGCAGTGCCCGCCGGGGTCGGTGTCGGGCAGCGGCAGCACGGTGGGGGTCAGCGGCAGGCTGGAGGTGTTCGGGGCGCCGAGCCGGAGCAGCACGCGGTCGCGCCAGGGCACGGTTCCGGTGTTGACCAGCCGGGCGGTGAGCACGAACAGCTCGCCGTGCTCGACGCGGACGGACACCGTGGACGCGGCTCGGTCGATCGCGGCGGCGTCGCCGGGGACCGGGGCGAAGCGGGCGCTGGAGTTCCCCAGGGCCAGGCGGGCCTGAAGCTGCTGGAGCATGGTCTCCTGCTGGCCGCCGTACCGGTCGAACAGCTGCTGGTAGTGGGCGGCGTGCCGCACGCCGATGTGCCGGGCGACCAGGAGCAGCGGCGCGTGCCACCACTTGTTCCCGGCGAGCCGGGAGACCACCCGGGTCCACTGCCGCCGCCGCAGCTCGGGAGTGGACGGCGGCACCGGGTCGATCCGGGCGACCGGGCCGCGCAGCACGGCGACCCGCTCCAGCGGCGCGCCCGCCGCCGTCAGCGCCTCGGCGATCTCCTCCCACAGCGTGACCGGGAGCTGGGTTTCGCCCTTCTCCAGCCTGCTCAGCCGCTGCCTGCTCACCCTGTTCGCGGGCAGCCCGTGCTCGACCAGGCGGTCCAGGAACGCGGCCAGGGACAGCTCGCCGCGCAGGGCGCGCAGCGCGGCGACCCGCTCATCCGACATGGTCCGGCCACTCCCGGTAGGGGTCGATGATGTCCGCTGGCGGCACGACCAGGGTCGTGACCAGGCCGAGCAGGGTCGTGGGGAAGCAGTAGGTGCCGTCGGGCCAGCCCATCTTCACGCACACCCGGTAAGTCCCCGGGGTTGTGGGCGCGCGCAGGACGTAGCCGATCTCGGCGGTGTCCGCGCCCGGCTCGGTGTCGGGGACCGGCACCAGGGGCGGGCTGGCTATCCCGGTGGCGGTGTCGCCCACGCGGTAGAGCAGGCGGTCGCGCCACGGGACCGTCCCGGCGTTGCGCAGGACGAAGTGGGTGGTCACCAGGCTGCCGGGCGCGACCAGCATCCCCTCCGGCTCCTCCGCCTCGCCCGCGTTGAGCGAGGCGTCCTTGGCGAACGGCAGCCAGGACGCGCCCCCGGGCTGCCGGTCCCGCAGCGCCGCCAGCTCCCCGGCCTGCGCGCGCAGCAGGTCCCGGGCCTGCTCGTCCAGTTCGCCGAGGTCACGAACCAGGAACTCGTACTCGCCGCCCGGCGGCACGTGGCCGGGCAGGTCGCGCAGCCTGCGCGGGAGGTCGCGGAGCTGGTCGGCCTGCAACGCGACGCTCCAGGTGTGCATGTCCACGAGGAACCCGTCCGCGCCGAAAGCGACGTCGTAGGCGCGCACGAGCCACGCCGGGACCCGGCTGGCGTTGAGCCGGTTCTTCTCGACCTCGCTGCGCCGCGCCCACGCGGGGAGGGTGCCCAGGTCGAAGCGGCCGTGGTCGCCGCGCTCGACGCGGCGGACGTAGTCCCCGGTGACCCGGTGCGGCGTCGACGGGACCCGCCCGCCGGGGGTCGGCGCGTCGCGGACGTCGGCGTAGAGGTCGTCGATGGTCTCGTTGAGGATCGCGACCGTCTCGCCCAGGTTGATCCCGACCGCCATGCGCAGCTGGCGCATCGCCACGGACAGCTCGCGGTTGGCCAGGACGTGGACCGGCGCGGGCGCGGGCGGCCTGCCGCGCAGCACGGCGCGGGCGGCCCGGCCGGCGGCGGTGGTTAGGTTAGTGCGCATTATTGGTCCTGTTCCACTCTGGGGCCATGACCGAGAAGCCTTCCACTTCCTTCTTCATCAACTACCGCTCCTCAGACGAGCTGCTGGCCGCAGCGCTGCTGGACACCGCATTGTGCCTGGGTTTCGGACCCGAGCGGGTGTTCCTCGACGGCCGGTCCATGGCCGTGGGCACCCGCTTCGACAAAGCTCTACTGACCGCGGCGCGCAACTGTGACGTCCTGCTGGTCGTGATCGGCGAGCGGTGGCTCATGGCGCTGGACGAGCACGGGCGCAGGCTCATCGACCGGCGCGGCGACTGGGTCCGCCGGGAGATCGCCGAGGCGGGCCGCGCGGGCGCGCACGTGGTGCCCGTGCTCGTCGACGGCGCGCCCCGGCTGGCCGAGGCCGCGCTGCCGCCCAGCATCCGCTGGCTGGCACGCACCCAGTACGCCCGGCTGCGCCACGACCACTGCAGGCAGGACCTCGCGCACCTGATCACCCGGCTGCGCGCGCTCGCCCCGCGGCTCGCCGAGCGCACCGACGACGATTCGAGCGCGGCGTGAGCCGCGCGCGCCGAGACCCAAATGGACTGTCGGGGCGCTCCGCTATTGTCGCTGGCACCACCGGCCCGGGGCGGGCCGAAGCCGAACACGGGGGTTTGGCGAATGGACTTCACCGTCGACATCGGCGGGCTGCGCCAGCCCGGTTCCCTGCCGGAGATGGGCTTCGCCGACTACCCGGGGGCCAAGATCGGCGAACTCGCACCTGGTCCGCCAGGCGCAGGTGATCTTCGCCTGCCCGGACCGCGCGCACATCGCGCTGTTCACGGTGGCCAGCGAACAGCTCGCCGACTGGGCCGAGTACGTCGCCATCCTCGACGGCATCGCCCGCAGCGTGTCCTTCCGCAACCCCGGCGAGCGCTCCATCGCCGACCGGCTCGCGGAGTAGCGCGGTGGGTGCTGTCATCGGCAGTTCGCTGCTCGCGCTGGTCGCGCTGTGGGTGCTCGCCGGTCGGGTGCGGGCCCGGTTCCAGAACCTGGAGCAGGGCTCACCGCCGTCGCCACCATGGTCTGGCCGACCGCAGGCTCCCGCCGCGCCCGCCAGGACCGGCACCGCGCCGAGCTCACCGCTCTCCTGGCCCGGTCCGAGGGCACGCGCCTGGAGTTGGACTGGCTGCGCTACGGGGAATCCCCAAACCCGACCTGCTGGCCTTGGCCGAGAAGCACCACTGGCGCCCGCACGCCGAGGACATCGGCCCGGACGCGTGGCGGCTGCGCTTCACCCGCGCCGATTCCCCACCCTGACACCGGACGAAAACCGACACATCACCACGAACGGTGTCACGTTCGCCGCCTGAACCGGGATAGGTCGTAACAACCCGTTTGCCGTCGGGACTTCCGGCAGCGGCAAGCGCCCCCGGAGGTGGCGATGATCAAGCCGATCAGCGGTGTGCAGTCGGTTCTCCCCTTGATCGACCACATCGCCGAGACCCGACCGTATCTGCCGCCGCTGGTCATCGGCGTGCTCTCGGCGGACCCCGACGAGGCCCGCGCGTTCGTCGCGGGCTACCGCGACCGGTTGTTCGATATCGGCAATCGGGCCTTGGTACCCAGCGCGCACGCCGGAAAAGTGACCGCGGGCATCGCCAAGACCACGACGTCGCCGGACGTCGGTTTCCTGGACGAGATCGCCAAGCAACTGCGGTCGAGCGTGCCCGCGGGCGCGGGCAGGCGCTGGCGGACCAAGCAGTTCCGCCTCTGCCTGGACGTGATCCAGGCCGCGGGCATCATCGACACGACGACGGCGGAGGGCACCCGCCAGCAACTGCTGGCCTGGCTCTATTCCCGGTGGGAGAAGCGGAACAGGCTGCTCTCCTGGGTCAGGACTATGAGCACCGAGGACCTTCCGATCCAATTTCTCGGCACGGTCCTGGTTGCCCTGTTGAGCGGGCCGAGCCGCTGGTGGTTCGGCAGACGACTCAACAGCCGCAAACTCCGCTGGTTCGGCGAGCACCTGACCAACGCCACGGGACTGCACGGGGACTTCCTCGACCAGGCCGTGTATCTGTTGCCCGACAGCGGGTTGGAGGACGTCACGGCGCTGCGCAGGCGCGTGCTGTTCGACGCGCTGCTGCACGACATCGCGCTGTTCACCCGGCGGCGGCGGTTCCTGCCGCACCGCAGGCGGCGGCGGTGGACACCGGTGCTGCTGCTTGACGCCACCGACTCCCCCGACGCCAAGCCCGCCGCCGACCTGGTCGACATGTACGTCGAGCTGACCAGGACCGCGTCGACCATGCCGCTGCTGGTCGTGGCCGCGCTGAGTGACAACGCGACCCCGACCACGGCGACCGCGCCCGTCCTCGACATCGACAAGGCCGCGCCCGCCTTGCGTGCCCTGGTGAACAAGACGGAGGCGGACCCGCCGCGCCGATTAGCGCTGCGACTGCCGCCGGACCCGCCGGTGGACCCGATCGCCGAGACCTACTTGCGCACGCACCGCCGGGTGACGCCGAGGATTCCCGGACGCCTGTCGGCCTGGGCGCCGCTCGCCCTCACCGTGCTGCTGATCACGGCAGGCGGTGGGTTCGGCACCTACCGGCACCTCGTCAGCGGCTGCGCCGGCACGCGCGTGGACGCGCTGGGACAGCGGGTGGGCATCATCGAGAAGGATTGCAGCTTCGACCAGCCGCCGTCCGCGCCCGGTGTGCCGAACCTGTCCGACCTGGAACAGGCGGTGTTCGCCAACAACGCCGCCGTGGACCTGCTGCGGGACGAGAACAACCAGAAGCGCTACCACCGGGAGATCGTGTTCTTCGCGCCGCTGACCCGCCCGAACACCGCCGAGCGCACCGCGCCGCCGAACTCGATCTGGCAGTTGCGCGGCGCCGTCGAGGCCCAGCGCGAGCACAACGACGACGCGGCAGGCGACGTCAACCGGGTGCCGATCAAGCTCGTCCTGGCCAACAGCGGCGACCGGTTCGCCGACGGCGACTGGGTGGCCGCCAAGATCGCCGAACGGCCGCGGTCGGACAACGGCGGCCTGGCCGCGGTCATCGGCATCTCGCAGAGCAGGCCGATCGTCAGCAAGGCCATCCGGGACCACCTCAAGGACATTCCGGTGATCGGCAGCAGCATGTACGGCAGCCGGATGGCCGAGAACGACAACATGTTCCTCTCCGCCCCGCTCAACGCCGCGTTCGCGGACCGCATGACGGCCTGGCTCGCCGAGCGCGGGTACGGCTCGCGGGCCGCGGTCGTCTACGACCCCGGCGACGACTACTTCAGCCGGGAGTTGCGCGACCTGCTGCGCGCCAGGGGCGTCGGCTCGCCGGAGACCGACATCGAGATCGAGGAGGGCGACAGCGCCGACATCGCCGACCGCGACATCGCGGCGATGTGCGCGAACGCCGACAACCGCATCCCGGTGCTCACCAACCGCGCCGACCAGGTGCTGAAGTTCCTCGACCGCGCCAAGAACATCGATAGCTGCGTCCGCCGCCCGACTCCGCTGCCGATCCTGTCCGGCCCCGGCCTGATCGTCGAAGCGGCGACCGACACGCTCGCCGAGCGCTACCCGTGGGCGCGCCTGACCATGACCAGCCTCGCGCCCAGCGCGGTGGAAAGCGAGGAGTCCACCGGCCGCGACGCGTTCCGGATCGCCGCAGCGGCGATCAAGGAGGCGCAGATCTCGGCCAAGGGGGTGTGGAAACCGGCCTTGGCGCAGAGCATGTTGCACAAGACCGAGGTCTTCGAGACGCTCGGGCTGCCCAGGCTCAACGACGCCAGCCAGCCGAACCGAATCTGGCTGGTCGACCTCACGCCATGAGGATGCACTTCGCCACCAGGGATTACCCCGGCCAGGACTCTGGCACACCCGCGCCGGATCGCCGATTTCCGATGACCAGCATGATCACTCGGATGGCGTAGGGGTGATCCGCATAGGACCGGTGGGGTGTGGCGGCGCGGATCACGCGGTCAGCCTCATGGTGATCGTCTCGCCGACGTCCTACGTTGGCCGACATGCGCACTCCAGCCGAAGATGTGGACACACCCGGAATCCGTCCGATCGCGACTGACCGGTCGCGGGTTTGGCTTGGCGTGGGCGGGTTACTCTCCCTTTTCGCCGTGCATGGCAAGTGGGACATCCCGATCGCCGCGTGGGTGGCGGCGATTTTCCTGGTGCGGTATTGCCGTCGGCGCGGGGTCGCGCGCGGTTTCGCCGCGATGGCCGGGGTTCAGGTCGTCGCCGGTGTTTTCTGGCTCTACCAGGCCGAAAGCCTGCTGAACCCGGTGGCTCTCGCGGGGATCGCGGCGCTGTCCGTCGCGTTGGGACTGCCGTTCCTGGCCGATCGGCTCACCGAGTCCATTAGGGACAGACGCCCGGTCCTGGGCACGCTGGTGTTTCCTTGCGCCCGGGTCGCGGTCGAGTTCGGGATCGCGGCGCTGAGCCCGTTCGGGGCGGTCTACGGGTCGCTGGGCACCACGCAGCACGAGTTCGACACGCTCATCCAGATCTCGTCGGTGTTCGGCGCGTACGGGGTCAGTTTCCTGGTGGCCTGGACGGCTCCGGTGGCCGTCCTGGTGTGGGAGCGGCGGCCTGCGGCCAGGGCGGCGGTCGCGCTGGCGCTCTGCGCGCTCGCGGCGGCGGGCGTGTTCGGCACGATCCGGCTCGTGACGACCAGGACCGACGGGCAGACCGTGCGGGTGGCCGGGGTCAGTCCCACCACCGCCGAGGTCAAGGCGTGGACCAAGAGCCTGGCGGACCTGCCCGAACTGCGGGACTTCGTTACCGCGCCGCCGCAGCGGATGCGGGACGCGTTCGCCGTGGCCAACGCCCGGATGCTGGACCGCACCGAACGGGAGGCGCGGGCGGGCGCGCGGATCATCACCTGGTCGGAAAGCGCGGGGCAGACCATGGCCCGGGACAAGCAGGCGCTCGTCGACGCCGCGGCGGGCATCGCCCGGCGCCACGGCGTGCACATCAACCTCGCCCTGTCGGTCTACACCGACGAGGCGCCGCACCTGCGCAACCAGGCGATCCTGGTGACCCCGGGCGGCGGTGTCGCCTGGACCTACGACAAGGGCCACCCGGTGCCCGGCCTGGAGCCCGACACCCCCGCCGACACTCCGGTGCCGGTGGCGCGCACCCCGGTCGGCGTGCTCGCCGCGATGATCTGCTTCGACGCCGACTTCCCCGGCCTCACCCGGGACGCGGGGGCGCGCGGGGCAGGCCTGCTGCTGGTGCCCGCGAACAACTGGGCGGGGATCGCGCGCCTGCACGCGGAGAAGGCCCGGTTCCGCGCGGTCGAGGGCGGCTACTCCCTGGTGCACCAGGCCAGCCGGGGCATCGCCGAGGTGACCGACCCGCTGGGCCGGGTCGTGGCCGCGTCGGACTTCTTCGCCACCGACCGGCAGGTCGTGCGGGCCGAGGTGACCACGCGCAACCTCAACACGGTCTACGCCCGCGTCGGCGACGTGTTCGCCTGGGCCTGCGTGCTGCTCACCCTGGCGACCCTGGCCGCGGCCGCACGGCCGTCGCTCGCCAAGACGACCAGGATCTCGTGGACCGACCCCGGGACCGCGAGGCAGCCGACGTGAGGCGATGACGCCGACCGCGAGCCGCCGGGCGGCCCAGCCCGGGTGCGCCGCTCACCGCGGGGAGGCAGTGCTGCCTCAAGCCGAGGGTCCACCACTCACCGCCGCGAAGAAGTCGATTAGCACTTTGTTGACCGATTCGGGGTCCTCCAGGTAGCCGTAGTGGCCGCAGTCCGGGATCACGGTGGACTCCGCGCCGGGGATGGCGGCGGCCAGTTCGGCGCCCAGGCCGGGTGGGGCGATCACGTCGTCGGAGAACGACACGACCCGGACCGGGACGCGGATCGCCGCGTAGGCCGCCAGGCGGTCCGGCATGGGTTCCAGGCCCTGCTGGGCCGCCACGCCGGGGCCCTCGCCCGCCGAGAGTTCCAACAGGTCCAGCCAGTCCCGGGCCGCCGTGTCGTCGGACAGAGTGGTCCGGGACAGGAACTGCACCGCCCGCATGGCCGCGCGGTAGCGGGCGGGCAGATCGATCCCGGACTCCCGCAGGTCCCGCTCGGCCGCGGCCAGCGCGGTCCGCAGCACGTCGCTGCGGCCGCGGGCGGCGAGCAGGGCCGCCTGGCGCACCAGGTCCGGCCGGGCCAGGGCGAGTTCGGCGGCGATGTAGGCGCCCATCGACGTGCCGACCATCCGGCACGAGCCCAGGCCAAGCGCCTCGATGAGGCCCGCGGTGTCGGCGACCATGTCGTGCACGGTGAAGCCGTCCGCGCACTCGTCGGACGGCGGGATGCCGCGGTTGTCCACGGCGATCGGCCGGTATCCCGCCGCGACGAGCGCGGGGACCTGGTGCAGGTCCCATACCGAGCCGCTGCCGCCGGTGCCCATGAGCAGCAGCACCGGGTCGCCGCTACCGGTGTCCCGGTAGTGCAGGCGGATGCCGTTGACCCGGATCAGCGGCACGTCACTCCCCCATCGCGCGCACCAGGCTGAGCGGGCGCATGTCGGTCCAGTTCTCCTCGACGAAGGCCAGCGCGGACGCGCGGTCGGTCTCGGCCAGCGCCACGGTCCAGCCCGCGGGGACCTCGGCGAACGACGGCCACAGCGAGTGCTGTCCCTCGTCGTTGACCAGGACCAGGTAGCGGCCGTCGGCGTCTTCGAACGGGTTGGTGCTCATTGTTCTCTCCCTTGGTTATCCCCTGACACGGGTGGCCAGCACCCGCGCGATCTCGGTGACCGCGGCGTCGTCGGTCACCATGTCGCCGTGCTCGACGTCCACCGGGTGCACGGCGATGTCCCCGGTGACGTGCGCCCGCCACGCCAGCGGGTCCAGCCCGGAGCGCTCCGGGTCGTGCCGGGCGGACACGAACAGCAGGTCGGTGTCGACCACGGGCGGGACGTGCCTGCGCATGATCCGCACGTTGTTGACGAAGACCCGCTTGATCGCGAGCATGTCGGCGGCCTCCAGGTGCCCCATCGCGACGTTCTCCGCCCGCAGGTAGTCGCGGAACCGCGCGAACAGGGCGGCCTCGTCGTCGGCGAGTTCCGCCGGGTCGTAGGCGAAGCCGAAGTGCCGGAGGTTGGCCTCGATCAACTCCCGCTCGTCCAGCTCGCCGCCGCGCAGGTCTTCCTCCGACGGGTAGGCGTCGAGCAGGGCCAACAGGTCGACCCGGTGCCCCAGCCCCCGCAGCCGCGCGGCGACGGCGTGCGCCACGTTGCCGCCGAACGACCAACCGAGCAGCCGGTAAGGACCTTCGGGGCGCACGCGCAGGATCTGCTCGGCGTAGTCGGCCGCCATCTCGGTGACGCTGCCGGGCAGCGGCTCGTCCCGGTCGAGGCCGCGGGCCTGCAAGCCGTAGACGGGCACGGTCGGGTCGATGTGGCGCAGCAGCCGGGCGTAGCACCAGCTGAACCCGGCACCCGGGTGCACACAGAACAGGGGCGTCCCGGAGCCGCCGGGCCGCAGCGGCAGCAGCACGTCCTGGGCGTGTCCGGCGTCGGCGCCGCGGACCGCCTCGGCCAGCGCCGCCGGGGTCCTGGCCTCGAAGACCCGGCGCACGGGCACCTCGGCGCCCAAGGTGGCCGCGACCCGGCGGACCAGGTCCGCGGCCAGGAACGAATGCCCGCCGAGCTCGAAGAAGTCGTCCTCGACGCCGACTTCGGGCAGCCCTAGAACCTCGGCGAACAGCTCCCGCAGCACGTCCTCCCAGGGATCGCGGGCCGCGCGGCCGGGCTCGGCCGCGCCCCATTCGGGGGCGGGCAGCGCGCGCCGGTCGAGCTTGCCGTTGGCGGTCAGCGGGAGCGCGGGCAACGGCACGAACGCGGCCGGAACCATGTGCTCGGGCAGGGACTGGGCCATGTGCTTGCGCAAGGTCGCCGCGTCCGGAACCCCGCCTGCCACGGTGGCGGGGGCGGCCGGGACCACGCCTGCCGGAGAGAACACCCCTGCGGCGGCCGGGGTGTAGTAGGCGACAAGCCTGCCGTCGCGCGCCAGGACGCGGGCGGAGCCGATGTCGGGGTGACGGGTGAGGACGGCGGCGACCTCGGCAGGCTCGATGCGGAAGCCGCGGATCTTGACCTGGTCGTCGGCCCGGCCCAGGAACTCCAGCTCGCCCGCGCGGGTCCAGCGGGCGCGGTCGCCGGTGCGGTACATCCGCTGCCCGGTCCCGTGCGGGTCGGCGACGAACCGCTCCGCGGTGAGGGCTGGTTTGCCCAGGTAGCCGCGGGCGAGTCCGGCCCCGGCGAGGTACAGCTCGCCCGGCACGCCCGCGGGGACCGCGCGGAGCGCGGCGTCGAGGACGTGGGCGCGCAGGTTGGGCAGCGGCCTGCCGATCGGCGGTGTCCCGGGCCAGTCTTCGACGGCGGCGGGCGCGGTCCATGCGGTGGCCACGTGGGTCTCGGCGGGGCCGTAGTGGTTGTGCAGCCGCCACGT
This sequence comes from Actinokineospora iranica, assembly GCF_900101685.1. Taxonomy (GTDB): domain Bacteria; phylum Actinomycetota; class Actinomycetes; order Mycobacteriales; family Pseudonocardiaceae; genus Actinokineospora; species Actinokineospora iranica. The sequence goes on along the minus strand of NZ_FMZZ01000010.1, from coordinate 163,373 downwards.
GGCGCGGGCGTGCCAGCGGCGCACCGGGCCGCTCAGGGTGAGCGCTTCGCCAGCCTGGGCCACGGTGGTCAGGTCGGGCAGGTCGAGGTCCGCGGCAAGGGCCGCCGCCGCGACGGCCTCGACCACCAGGTTCGGCGCGTACAGCTCGGTGATCCGCCGCTCGGCCAGCCACCGGACCAGGGCGGCCGGGTCGCGGCGGACGTCCTGCGGGCAGGACACCAGCGTCTTGCCGTGCAGCAGCGCGGAAAGGATCTCCTGCACGGACACGTCGAAGCTGACCGCGGTGAACTGCGCGACCCGCGCGCCCGGCCCCGGCAGCGCCGCGCCGTGCCAGTCGAGCAGGTTGAGCAGCGCGCCCGAGGGCATCTCGATCCCCTTGGGCGCGCCGGTCGACCCGGACGTGTAGATCACATACGCCGGGTGCTCGGGGCGGATGTCCACGGCGGGCGGCTCGATGGGGCCGTCGGGCTCGGTGTCGGCGGGAAGCCACTCGCCCAGGCGCAGGCGTTCGGCGGTCTCCCCGGTGGACAGCACGACCACCGGCGCGGACTCGGCCAGCATGAGGTCGACCCGCTCGGCCGGGTACTCCGGGTCGACCGGCACGTAGGCCGCCCCCGCCTTGAGCACGGCGAGCATCGCCACGGCCAGGTGCGCCGAGCGCGGCAGCGCCACCGCGACCCGCCGCTCCGGCCCGGCGCCCCGGGCGATGAGCGCGTGGGCGAGGTGGTCGGCGCGGGCGTCGAGCGCGGCGTAGGTCAGCGCGGTGTCGCCGTCGACCACGGCGATCCGGTCGGGAGTCGCGGCGGCCTGGCGGGCGAACGCGGCGGGCAGGGTCTGGCCGGAGGCCGCCCGCTCGATTCCCTGGACCGCGGCGGTGGCTCCGGGCAGGGTGAGCTGCCGGACCGGCTTGTCGGGCAGCCGCACGGCCTGGTCGAGCAGGCCGAGGAACCAGGCCACCAGGTCGCGCGCGGTGGCCGCGTCGAACAGGTCGGCGTCGAACTCCAGGCCAGCGCCCAGGCCCGCGGGCGCGCCCGCCGCGTCGAACCGCTCGGCGAAGGAGAACAGCAGGTCGAACTTGGCGGTGCCGGAGTCGGCCGTGGCCGGGGCGGCGGTCAGGCCGGGCAGGTCCACCTCGCGCGGCTCGGCGCGGTCGGCGGTGTTGTTGAAGGTGAGCATGACCTGGAACAGCGGGTGCCGGGCCAGCGAGCGCTGCGGGTCGACCAGCTCGACCAGCCGCTCGAACGGCACGTCCTGGTGGGCGTAGGCGGCCAGGTCGGTCTCCCGCACCCGGGCGACAAGCTCGCGCGCGGTCGGGTCGCCGGACAGGTCGGCCCGCAGGACCAGGGTGTTGACGAAGAAGCCGACCAGGCCGTCGAGCCGGTCGTCGGTGCGGCCCGCGACCGGCGTGCCCAGCGGGATGTCGTCTCCCGCGCCGAGCCGGGACAGCAGCGTGGCGACCACGGCCTGCACGACCATGAACGGGCTCGCCTGCGCCTGGCGGGCCAGCTCGACGATCTTGCGGTGGGTGTCCGCGCCGACCTCGTAGCGCACCCGGCCGCCCCGGTGCGCGGCGACCGCGGGCCGGGGCCGGTCGAACGGCAGGTCCAGCTCGGCGGGCAGGTCGGCGAGCGCCGCGCGCCAGTAGGCGAGCTGGCGGGCGAGCGGGCTCGCCGGGTCGGACTCGTCGCCCAGATAGCTCCGCTGCCAGAGGGTGTAGTCCGCGTACTGGACCGGCAGCGGCGCCCAATCCGGCACGGTCCCCGCCGACCGCGCGGCGTAGGCGGTGGCCAGGTCGCGGGCGAGCACCGGCACCGACCAGCCGTCGCCCGCGATGTGGTGGACCAGCACCAGCAGGGCGTGCTCGTCGGGGGCGAGCCGGAACAGCCAGACCCGCAGCGGCACGTCGGCGGCGAGGTCGAACTCGTGGGCCGCCGCCTCCGCCAGGGCGTCCGGCAGCGCTGCCGCGGTGACCGCGCGCGTCTCGAAGGGCGGTTCGGCGTCGAGCACGATCTGATACGGGCCGTCGGCGTCCTGTCCGAAGACCGTGCGCAGGGTCTCGTGCCTGGCCGCGACGTCGCTGACCGCGGCGCGCAGCGCGGGCGCGTCCAGCGGGCCGGACAGGCGCAGCGCGAGCGGGATGTTGTAGGTCGCGCCCACCGGCTCGAAGCGGTGCAGGAACCACAGCCGCCGCTGCGCGAAGGACGCCGGGACCCGCGCAGGCCGGGGGCGAGCGGCGACCAGCGGGGGCCGGGTGTCCCGGTCGGCGTCGAGGGTGGGGGCCAGCGCCGCGACCGTGGGGTGCTCGAACAGGGCGCGGATGGCGAGCCCGGCGCCGAGGGTGGCGCGGATGCGGCTGACCAGGCGGGTGGCGAGCAGCGAGTGCCCGCCCAGGGCGAAGAAGTCGTCGTCGATGCTGACCCTGGCGCGGTTGAGCACTTCGGCGAAGAGGCCGCACAGGATCTCTTCGCGCGGGTCGCGCGGCGCTCTTCCTGCGGCCGTCGTCTTGTCGGGCGCGGGTAGGGCCGCCTTGTCGATCTTGCCGTTGTCGGTCAGGGGAAGCGCGTCCAGCGGGACGAACGCGGACGGCACCAGGTAGCCGGGCAGGACGGCCGCCAGGCTGGTTCTCATAGTCGCGGGATCGGCGTCGCCGACCACGTAGGCCACCAGGGTGTCCTCTCGCGGGACCACCACGGCGTGCGTGACTCCGGGGACGGCGACCAGGGCGGCCTCGACCTCGCCGGGCTCGACCCGGAAGCCGCGCACCTTGACCTGCTGGTCGGCGCGCCCGAGGTAGTGCAAGACCCCGTGCGCGTCCCAGCGGGCGAGGTCGCCCGTGCGGTACATCCGCTCGCCGGGCGCGCCGAACGGGTTCGCCGGGAAGCGCTCCGCGGTGGCCCCCGGGCGGCCGAGGTAGCCGCGGGCGACGCCAGCGCCCGCCAGGTACAGCTCACCGGCGGTCCCGGGTTCGACCGGCCGCAGGCCCCGGTCGAGGACCAGGGCGCGCATGGCGTCCAGCGGCTTGCCGATGGGCAGCGCGGCGGGCACGTCGTCGGCGGGCGTGAGCCGGTGGGTCGTGGCGAACGTGGTGGTCTCGGTGGGGCCGTACCCGTTGACCACGGTCAGGTCAGGACAGACCGCCCGCACTCGCCGCACGGCGTCGACGGAGACCACGTCACCGCCGGTCCACACCTCTTGGACACCGGTAAGACACTCGGGAACCTCTTCGGCGACAAGACGGAAGAGGCCAGCGGTGAGCCACAACCCGGTTACCGCGTGCCCGGTGATCACCTCGGCGAGCGCTTCGACGTCCAACTCCCCGGGCGGGGCGACGACAAGAGTGCCGCCGGTAAGCAGCGGAACCCACATCTCGTAGGTGGACGCGTCGAACGCGTGCGGGGCGTGGAGCAGGACCCGCCGCTGGGCGGGCGGGCGAAACGCGCTGTCCTCGGCCAGCGCCACGATGTCGCCGTGGGTCACCGCGACCCCCTTGGGCGCGCCGGTCGACCCGGACGTGTGGATCACGTATGCCAGGTGCCCCGGATCAGGGACCGTCCCGGCTGCCGGGGGCTCGCCGAACTGATCACAGGTGGCCGCGTCGCCTGCGTCTGAATCGGCCGCCTGCGGGTGCTCGCCGGGGTCGTCGGCGCGCACGACCGGAATGCCCAGCTTCGCCGCCCGATCGGCGTTCGCCGCGTCGGTGACCACCAGGCGGGCGGCCGTGTCCTCGGCCAGGGAGCGCATCCGGTCGAGCGGATAGGTGTGGTGCATCGGCACGTACGCGCCGCCTGCCTTGAGCACGGCGAGGGTGGCCGCCACGAGGTCGGGGGCGCGGTCCATCAGGATCACGACCGGGGTTTCCGCGCGGACGCCTTGGGCGGCAAGGGATCGCGCTATCCGGTCCGAGCGCTCGTCCAGGTCGCGGTAGGTCCAGCGGGTGTTCGCGGACACGATGGCCTCGGCGTCCGGGGTCGCGTGGGCGCGCTCGCGGAACGCCCGCGGCACCGAACGGGCGGACACCGGGGCGCTGGACCCGCTGAACGCCAGCGCCTGCCGGACCGCCGCCGGGTCGGTGAGGTCCAGCGCGCCGACCGGGGTGTCCGGGGCGGCCACGACTGCCCGCAGCACGCGGGTGAACCGGTCGATGAGGGTGGCCGCGGTGGTCTCGGCGATCACGTCGGGGCGGTAGTCGAGTCGCAAGTGGACGTTGTGGCGGGCCACCGCGACCAGGGCCAGGGGGTAGTGGGTGGCGTCGGCGTTGCGGCTGCCGACGACGCGCAGGCCGCCGTCGTCCTCGGCGGCCGGTGCGGTGTCGAGGGGGTAGTTCTCGAACACCATGGACGTGTCGAACAGCTCGCCAACGCCCGCCAGCCGCTGGATCTCGGCCAGGCTAAGGTGCTGGTGGGCCAGCAGCGCGGCCTGCTCGGCTTGCAGCCGGGCGAGCATCGCCGTCAGGGGCTCCCGCGGCCGCAGGCGGGCGCGCAGCGGGAGGGTGTTGATGAACAGGCCCACCATGGTCTCCACGCCCGCCAGTTCCGGCGGCCTGCCGGAGACCGTCACACCGAACACCACGTCGTCGCGGCCGACCAGCCCGCTCAGCACCACCGCCCAGGCGCCCTGGACCAGGGTGTTCAGGGTGAGCCCGCGTTCGCGGGCGCGGTCGGCCAGCGCCGCGCTCTCCCGCGCGTCCAGCTCACGGGTGACCCGGCCCGGAGCGACCGCCGCGGCCCGCCCGGGAGCGACGCGGGTCGGTTCGACACCGGCGAGGGCGGCCCGCCACGCCTGCCCGGCCTGGTCGCGGTCCTGCGCGGCGAGCCAGGCGAGGTAGTCCTTGAACGGGCGCACGGGCGGCAGATTCGCGTCGGCGCCGCGCAGGTAGAGCCGGAACAGCTCGCGGACCAGGACCGGGCGCGACCAGCCGTCGAGCAGGATGTGGTGGTTGGTCAGGGCGAACCGGTGGCGGCGGTTCCCCAGGCGCAGCAGGGTGAACCGGACCAGCGGCGGCCGCGCCAGGTCGAACCGGGTGGCCCGGTCCTCGGCCAGCACCCGGTCGGCCGCGGCGTCGGGGTCGGCCTCGCCCGCCAGGTCGGCCACCCGCCAGGGCGGCTCGACGCGGTGCGGGATGACCTGCACCGGCTTGCTGAGCCCCTGGTAGCGGAAGGCGGCGCGCAGGTTGTCGTGCCGGTCGAGCAGCATCCCGGCGGCGGCCCGCAGCCGGTCTTCGTCCAGCGCGCCTTCCAGGGTGAACACCTGCTGCACCAGGTAGACGTCGGGGGCGGTCTCGTCGTAGACGCCGTGGAAGAGCAGCCCTTCCTGCAAGGGCGACAGCGGCAGGATGTCCCGCAAACCGGATCGGGTCATGTCAGGTCCTCCCAGTCGGCTTCCAGGCGGGCGATCTCGGCTTGGTCCAGGTCCGCCAGTGCGACGTCGGAGGGGGTGAGGCCGCCCGCGTCGGGGTTCTCCGCGTGCGCGGCCAGCGCGCGCAGCGCCCGGAACCATGCCTCGGCCAGCGCCTCGGCTCGCTCGTCGGGGACGAGACGGGTCGCCCAGGTCCAGGTGGCGGTCAGCACCGGGCCGTCCGGGGTGTCGGTGGTGCGGGCGTTGACCTCGACCACGTGGGCGAGCGCCTGCGCCGGGTCGACGCCGCCCGCGCCCGCCGCCGCGCCCAGGACGGTCCAGGCGGGCACGCTGTCCAGGCTCGCGTCGGCGTCGGCTCCCGCGACCCGGCCGAGGTAGTTGAAGCCGAGTTCGGGCTCGGCCGCCCCGGCGAAGGCCGCCGCGCTGTCCGGGTCGAGGTAGCGCAGCATCCCGTAGCCCATGCCGCGCTCGGGGATGGCGCGCACCTGCTCCTTGACGCGCTTGAGCAGCGCGCCCACCGACGGCCCGCCCGCCCACGCCTCGGCCAGGTCCAGGCCGCCCGTCGTGAGCCGGACCGGGTAGACGCTGGTGAACCAGCCGACCGTGCGGGACAGGTCAGCTCCGCCGACCACGTCCTCCTCGCGGCCGTGGCCTTCGAGGTCGAGCAGGACATCTTCCGCGTGGCCGGGCCGCCAGTCGACCGCCGCCAGGAGGAACGCGGTGAGCAGGACGTCGTTGATCTCGGCGTGGAAGGCGGCCGGGACGGTGGTGAGCAGCGTCTTGGTCACGGCCACGGGCAGCCGCAGCGTCAGGTGCCGGGCGGTGGCCTGGGTGTCCAGGGCCGGGTCCAACGCGCCGTCGGCGATCGGGTGGCCCGCGGCCAGGGTCTCGGTCCAGTGCGGAATCTGCGGTCGGCGGGCGGGGGCGGCCTCGGCCAGGCGGTGCGCCCAGCGGCGCAGCGACGTGCCGGTGGGCTGGAGGGCCGCCCGCTCACCCCGGGCGCGGGCCTGGCAGGCCTCGGCCAGGTCGGCGGTGAGGATGCGCCAGGAGACACCGTCCACGACGAAGTGGTGGATCATCAGCAGGAGCAGGCCGGGAGCCGCGCCCCGGTCGAACCAGACGGCGCGGGTCATCGTGCCCTCGGCCGGGTCGAGGTCTTCCCGCGCGGTCACGGTCCACCGGGTCACCAGCTCGCGCAAGCCGTCCTCATCGAGACCGACTCCATCCACTGTGGACAGAGTGGCGGTGGCGGACGGGAGGATGGTGAGGCCCGCGTCGTCCAGGCGGGCGCGGAGCGCGTCGTGATGGTCGATGAGGTCCTGGATCGCGCCGAGCACGTGCTCCGGGCGCGTACCGGCGGGCACCGTGATCAGGCGGGACTGGTTGTAACCGCGCAGCGGGCCGCCGCGGGCCATGGCCCAGCGCGTGACCGGGGTGAGCGGCAGCGAACCGAGCGCGTCGCCGGGGTCCTCGGCGGCGGCGGGGGTCGTGATCGCCGCCGCGGCGGCGATGCGGGCCACGGTGCGGTGCTCGAACACGTCGCGGACGGAGAGCGCCAGTCCGGCGCGGCGGGCGCGGCTGACCAGTTGGATGGACATGATGCTGTCGCCGCCGAGGTCGAAGAACCCGCTGTCGACGCCCACTTCCGGCAGGCCCAGCACCTCGGCGAACAGTCCAGCCAGCACGCGTTCGGCCGCGGTGCCCGCGCCGGTCGTGGCTGTGTCCGGGGTGAAGTCGGGCGCGGGCAGCGCGCCGCGGTCCAGCTTTCCGTTGCGGGTCACCGGAAGCGCGTCGAGCCAGACGAACGCCGACGGCACCATGAACGCGGGCAGCCGCTCGGCGAGGTGCGCGCGGGGGTCCGCGCCCCCGTCGCCGACCAGGTAGGCGACGAGGCGTTTGTCCCCCGGCCGGTCCTCGCGCAGGATCACCGCGGCCTCGGCCACCGCGCCGTGCGCGACCAGGGCCGCCTCGACCTCGCCCGGTTCCACCCGGAAGCCGCGCAGCTTGACCTGGTCGTCGACCCGGCCTGCGAACTCCAGCAGCCCGTCCGGCCGCAGCCGGGCGAGGTCGCCGGTGCGGTACATCCGGGAGCCGGGTCCGCCGTGCGGGTCGGCGACGAACCGCTCGGCGCTGCGCCCCGGCCGGTTCAGGTAGCCCCGGGCCAATCCCGCGCCGCCGATGTAAAGCTCGCCCAGCACACCGGGAGCCACCGGCCGCAGCGTGGAATCGAGCACGTACAGCCGGGTGTTCCACAGTGGACGTCCAATAGGGACGATACTCGGCACTGCGTCACCGGAGCGCATCCGGTTGACCGAGGAGAACACCGTGGTCTCGGTCGGCCCGTACTCGTTGGCCACCACGGTGTCCGGGCACCCGTCGAGCACGCGCCGCACCGCGACCGGGGACACCACGTCGCCGCCCGCCCACACCTCGCGGACCCCGGCGAAGCAGTCGGGCCGTTCCTCGGCCAGCACCCGGAACAGGCCCGCGCTGACGAACAACCCGGTGACCGCGCCGTCCGCGATCACCTCGGCCACCTCGTGCGCCGACAGCGGACCGACCGGGGCGATCACCACCTGCCCGCCGTTCAGCAGCGGCGCCCACAGCTCGAAGGTGGACGCGTCGAACGCGTACGGCGAGTGCATCAGCACGCGCTCGTGGTTGCCCGCCCGCCAGCGCTGGTTGACCGCGAGGTGGGCGACGTTGCGGTGGGTGTTGGCCACGCCCTTGGGCCGCCCGGTCGAACCCGAGGTGTACATGACGTACACGACCTGCTCGGCGTGCGTGCGCACGTCCGGCGCGTGGTCGGGTCCCTGCGCGACCGGGGCGACCACCGGCACGCCGTAGTCGGCCGCGCGGTCGGTCACCAGGGCGACGGCGGCGGTGTCGGCGAGGATGAACCGGGTTCGCTCGTCGGGCTGGTCCGGGTCGATCGGCACGTACGCCCCGCCCGCCTTGAGGATGGCCAGGGTGGCGGTCACCAGCTCGAAGGAGCGGTCCAGCAGGACGGCGACCTTGCTTTCCGGCCGCACACCCCGCCGGATCAGCTCGTGCGCGAGCCGGTTCGCCCGTGCGTCCAGTTCCGCGTACGCCACGGTCTCGCCGCCGAGGCGCAGCGCGGGGGCGTCCGGGACGCGCGCGGCCTGCTCGGCGAACAGCTCGTGCACGGCGCGGTCGGCCGGGAACGGCTCGTCGGTGGCGTTCCAGTCGCGGATGATCCAGTCGCGCTCGGCCGGGTCGAGGACGTCGATCGCGCCCACCGGCACGTCCGGTGCCGCGACGACCGCTTCCAGCACGCGGACGAGCCGCCGCGCCAGGGTCCGCGCGGTCTCGGCGTCGAACAGGTCCTCGGCGTACTCCAGTTCGACCGTCAGCGCGCCGGGGCGTTCGGTGAACTCGAAGGACAGGTCGAACTTGGCGTGCTCGACGGGCAGCGCGCGGCCGGTGACCGCCAGGCCCGCTGGCTCGGGCGCGGCAGGGGCGGCGGTCGCGATGTTGTTGTAGGTGAGCGCGACCTGGAACAGCGGGTGCCGGGCCAGCGAGCGCTCCGGGTTGAGCCGGTCGACCAGGCGCTCGAACGGGACGTCCTGGTTGGCGTAGGCGGCCAGGTCGGTCGCCCGCACCCGGGCCACCAGCTCGCGGAACGTCGGGTCGCCCGTCACGTCGGCGCGCAGCACCAGTGTGTTCACGAAAACCCCGACCAGGTCGTCCAAGGCGTCGTCGGTGCGGCCCGCGACCGGCGCGCCGAGCGGGATGTCCGCGCCCGCGCCCAGCCGGTGCAGCAGGGCCGCGATGGCGGCCTGCACGACCATGAACGGGCTCGCCCCGGCGTCCCGGGCCAGCGCGGCGATCCCGTCGAGCAGCGCGGGCGGCACGGCGATCGGGGTGCGGCGGCCGCGATAGGACGCCTGTGGCGGGCGCGGGCGGTCGGTGGGCAGCGCCAGTTCCTCGGGCAGGTCGGCCAGTTCCTCGGTCCAGTACGCGAGTTGGGCGGCCAACGGGCTTTCCGGGTCGTCGTCCGCGCCGAGGGCGTCGCGCTGCCAGAGGGCGTAGTCCGCGTACCGCACCGGAAGCGGCGCCCACTGCGGGCCCTCCCCCGCGCGGCGGGCGGTGTAGGCGGTGGTCAGGTCGCGACCGAGCGGCCCACGCGACCAGGCGTCGCCGACGATGTGGTGCAGCAGCAGGAGCAGCACGTGCTCGGTCTCGCCGCGCCGGAACAGCCAGGCCCGCACCGGCGGCCCGGCGGCGAGGTCGAAGGCGTGCCGCGCGGCGCGGGCCAGGTCGGCGTCCGGGTCGGCGGTGTCGACGACGGTCAGCTCAGGGGTCTGGTCGAGCACAGCCTGGTACGGGCCGTCCTCGTCCTGCCGGATCACCGTGCGCAGCGCCTCGTGCCGGTGGGCGACGTCGGCCAAGGCCTGGCGCAGCGCGTCCACGTCGAGCCTGCCGGACAGGGCGAGCGTCATCGGCATGTTGTAGGTCGCGCTCGGGCCTTCCAGCTCGTGCAGGAACCACAGCCGCCGCTGGGCGAACGACAGCGGCGCCCGCTCGGGCCGGGGCCGCACCGCGACCACCGGCCTGCGCGGGCCAGCCGCGCTGTCCAGCGCGGCGGACAGGCCCGCGACGGTCGGGGACTCGAAAAGCCGCCGGATAGCCAGTTCCACGCCCAGCACCGACCGGACGCGGCTGACCAGCCGGGTCGCCAGCAGCGAGTGCCCGCCCAGGTCGAAGAAGCTGTCGTCCACGCTCACCCGGTCCACGCCGAGCACGTCGGCGAATAGTCCACAAAGGATCTCTTCGCGCGGCGTGCGCGGCGCCCGGCCCGCGACGGCGCCACGGACACTCGGGGCGGGCAGGGCATTGCGGGCGACTTTTCCGTTCGGAGTCAACGGAACCGCGTCGAGCGGCACGAACACCGACGGCACCATGGCGGGCGGCAGGGTCTCGGCGAGGTGCTTGGCCCAGCCCGCGGTGTCCACATCGCCGGCAGGCACGACATAGGCGACCAGCCGGTCTTCCCACACGGCCGCGACGACTTGGGCGACGTCCGGTCGAGCGCCGAGGACCGCCTCGACCTCGCCCAGTTCGATCCGGTGGCCGCGCACCTTGACCTGGTGGTCCACCCGGCCCAGGTATTCCAGCTCACCCGCCGCGCTCCAGCGCGCCAGGTCGCCGGTCCGGTACATCCGCCCGCCGCCGAACGGGTCGGCGACGAACCGTTCCGCGGTCAGCGCCGGTTGGCCGTGGTAGCCGCGGGCAACGCCCGCGCCCCCGATATACAACTCGCCCACCACACCCGGCGGCACCAGTCGCAAACCGGCGTCGAGCACGCGCAGGCGGGTGTTCGCGATCGGCGAACCGATGCGGATCTCACCGTCCACATCAGACGAGGTGGACCAGATGGTCGTCTCGGTGGGGCCGTAGAGGTTGGTCACCGACGCGGCCGGGGCCAGCGCCGCCGCCAAATCGCGCGGCAGGGCCTCGCCGCCGACGAGCACCCGCAGCCCGGCCACCACCCCCGGATCGTCGGTGACGACCGCGCGCCACCACGACGGCGTCGCCTGCGCCACGGTCACGCCCGCGGACCGGATCAGCGCGCGGGCCGCGGCCGGGTCGCGCACCACATCGCGGTCAGCGACGACCACCGCCGCCCCGGAAACCAGCGGCACGAACAGTTCCAGCCCGTGGATGTCGAAGCCGATCGTGGTGACCGCCAGCAGCCGGTCCCGCCCGTCGAGCCGGAGCCGGTCGCGCAGGGCCCGCACGAAGTTGGCCAGCGCGGCCCGAGGCACCACCACGCCCTTGGGCCTGCCGGTCGAACCAGAGGTGTGGATCACGTACGCGGGCGCCTCCGGGTGGGCCGTGACGGCCTGGCCCGAGCAGCCGGTGAGATCGATGTCCTCCAGGTACGCGATTTCGGCCTCAGCAGGCGGAAGCTGGCCTGCCACCTCGGCGGCGGTGAGAACCAGGACCGGGCGGGCGTCGTCGAGGATGTGCGCCAGCCGGTCGGCCGGGTAGTCGGTGTCCAGCGGCAGGTAGCCCGCGCCGGACTTGAGCACGGCCAGCAGCGCGACCACCATGCCCGCGCGGCGCGGCAGGGCGACCGCGACCAGCCGCTCGGGCCCCGCGCCCCGCTCGGCCAGAAAGCGGGCCAGCCGGGAGGACCGGTCGTCCAGTTCCGCGTAGGTCAGGGACTCGTCGGCCAGCACGGCGAGCGCGTCCGGGGTGGCGGCGGCCTGGGCGGCGATCATCTCGACCACCGAGGCGTCCGGCGCAGGCGCGTCGGCGCGGCCCCAGTCGTCCAGCAGGAGCGTCCGCTCCGTGGCGGTGACCAGGTCGAGCGAGCCGACGCGGGCGTCCGGGGCGGCCAGCGCCGAGCGCAGCACCAGCAGGAACCGGTCGACCAGGGTCGCCGCGGTCGACTCGTCGTAGAGGTCGGCGCTGAACTCCAGGACCCCGTGCAGCGTGGCGGCGTGCTCGGCGAAGGAGAACGCCAGGTCGAACTTCGCCGCGCCGGTCTGGCCGCCCTCGCGGCGCACCTCGACGCCGGGCAGCGGGTCGACGGCGTCGACCAGGGTGTTGTTGAACGCCAGCAATACTTGGAACAGCGGGTGCCTGGCCAGCGAGCGGGGCGGGTTCAGCGTCTCGACCAGCCGCTCGAACGGCAGGTCCTGGTGCGCGTACGCGGCCAGGTCGGTTTCCCGCACCCGCGCGACCAGTTCGGCGAACGTGGGGTCGCCCGAGACGTCCGTGCGCAGCACCAGCGTGTTGAGGAAGACGCCGATCAGGTCGTCCAGGGCGTCGTCGGTGCGGCCCGCGACCGGGGTGCCCAGCGGGATGTCCGTGCCGCCGCTGAGCCGGGACAGCAGGACCGCCAGCGCGGCTTGGATGACCATGAACGGGCTCGCCTGGCGGCTCCGGCTGACTTCGGTGAGCCGCGCGCGCACATCGTCGGGGACGGTGAACTCCAGCCGCCCGCCCCGATAGGTCGCCTGGGCGGGGCGGGGGCGGTCGGCGGGCAGGCCCAGTTCCTCGGGCAGACCGGCGAGCCGGTCGGTCCAGTAGGCCGACTGGCGGGCGATGGGGCTGTCCGGGTCGTCCTCCGCGCCGAGAACCGAGCGCTGCCACAGGGTGTAGTCCGCGTACTGGACGGGCAGCGGCGCCCAGTCCGGCGCGCGCCCCTCGGCGCGGGCGGCGTAGGCGGTCGAGAGGTCTTTGGCCAGCGGGCCGCGCGACCAGCCGTCGCCCGCGATGTGGTGCATGAGCAGCAACAGGACATGCTCGGTCGGGCTGGTCTCGAACAGCCACGCCCGCACCGGGATCTCGGCGTCGAGGGCGAACGGGTGCCGGGCCGCGTCGGCGAGCAAGCGCGGCAGGTCGGCCTCGGTGACCCGCTCGTGAACCACCACGGGTCGGGCGGTGGCCAACACGACCTGGTGCGGGCCGTCGGCGTCCTCGGCGAAAACCGTGCGCAGGCTCTCGTGCCGGGCGACGAGATCGGCGACGGCGGCCAGCAGGGCGGGCACGTCCAGGTCGCCGGTCAGGCGCAGGGAGAGCGGGATGTTGTAGGTCGCGCTGGGGCCCTCGAACCGGTGCAGGAACCACAGGCGCCGCTGGGCGAACGACAGCGGAATCCGCTCGGGCCGTTGGCGTGCGGTGATTCCGGCCCGCGCTTGGCCCGCGTTGTCGAGGGCGGCGGCGAGGCCCGCGACGGTCGGGGTCTCGAAGAGCCGCCGGATGGCCAGTTCCACACCCAGCACCGACCGGACCCGGCTCACCAGTCGAGTGGCCAGCAGCGAGTGCCCGCCCAGGTCGAAGAACGAGTCATCGATCCCGACCTCGCTCACGCCCAGCACTTCGGCGAACAGTCCACAGAGGATTTCCTCGCGGGGAGACCGAGGCGCGCGGCGGCGGACTCCAGTCTCGTAATCGGGTGCGGGCAGGGCTTCGCGGTCCAGCTTGCCGTTCACGGTCAGCGGCAACGCGTCCAGGGCGACGAACGCCGAGGGGACCATGTACTCGGGCAGCCGCGCCACCAGCGCGTCTCGCAGACCGGCCACCGGACCAACCACATAGGACACCAGCCGCTGGTCCCCCGGCTGGTCCTCACGCACCACAACAGCGGCGTCAGCGATCCCCGGCTGCTCCAACAGAACCGAGCGAATCTCGCCGAGCTCGACGCGGAACCCCCGCAGCTTCACCTGATCATCAGCCCGGCCCACATAAACCAAGTCACCATCGGCGTTCCACCGCACCAGATCCCCGGTCCGGTACATCCGCTCACCCTCGACGAACGGGTCCGCCACAAACCGCTCAGCCGTCAACGCCGCCCGGTTCAAATACCCACGAGCGAGAACGTCACCCGCCACGTACAACTCCCCAACCACACCGGACGGAACCGGCTGCAAACCGGCATCCAACACATACGCCCGGGTATTCCAAAACGGCCGACCCACCGGAACCGCACCCGCAGGCGCCGGCTCCCCCGGCTCCAAGCGAAAGTCCAGACAATTCACCGTCGCCTCAGTCGGCCCATACGCGTTCACGACCACCGCGTCCGGGTGCCGCGCACGCCACCCCGCCAGGGCCTCACTGATCAGCGCCTCACCGCCGAGGATCAGCATGTCCGACGGCGACACCGAATCCGGCAGCGCGTCCAGCAGCGGCAGGTGCGAGGGCGTGACCTTCATGATCGACGCGCCTTCTGGGGCCGTCTCGTCCAACGCCGCGAGGTGGACGTGCCCGCCGGAGACCAGTGGGGTGAACAGCGTGGTCACAGTGAGGTCGAAGGCGAGCGACGTGTGCGCCAGCGACATGCCGGTCATCGGGTAGACCTCGCGGGCCCGCACCAGATACGCCCCGACAGACCGGTGCTCGACCACCACGCCCTTGGGCCTGCCCGTCGACCCGGAGGTGTAGATGACATAGGCGGGGTCGTGGGGGTGAGTCGGCGCGACTCCCACCGGCTCGCCGTCAAGCAGGTCGCGCGGCCGAAGCGCCGGAACCCCCGGCGCGCTCAGCCCTTCGGTGACCAGGAGGGCGGGCCGGGCGTCATCGAGGATGGACGCCACCCGCTCGGCGGGCTGGTCGACGTCGAGCGGCAAGTAGGCCGCCCCGGCGGTGAGGACGGCGAGCATGGCCGCCACGGCGTCCGGGGTCTTCTGCAGCGCGATCGCCACCAGCGCGCCCCGCCCGATCCCGCGCGCACGCAGCGCCCCGGCCATCCGGCTCACCCGCGAGCGGAGTTCGGCGTAGGTCAGCGACTCCCCGCCGCCGCTGAGGGCTATCGCATTCGGAGTGGCGGCGGCCTGCTCGGCGAACAGCGCGGGCAGGCTCGCCCGCCGCACCGCGCGGGTGGTGGCGTTGCGGGCAACCACCAAGTCGTGCCGTTCGGCCGGGTCCAGCACCGGGGCTTGGCGCAGCCGCAGGGTCGGGTCTTCTCCCATCGCGGCGAGCACCGCCACCAGACGCCGGGTCAGCGCCTCGGCGGTGGACCGGTCGAACAGGTCGGTGGCGAACTCCAGGGACCCGGACAGGCCCTCGGGGAGCCCGTCGCCGCCGTGGGACTCGGCGAAGCCGAAGGACAGGTCGAACTTGGCCGCCGCCGTCTCGGCCCGGATGGGCTCGACGTCGAGGCCGGGCAGCGTGCCGATCTCGGCGACCGCCGACTGCGGATCGGTGTTGTTGAACGTCAGCAGCACCTGGAACAGCGGATGCCGGGCCAGCGACCGGGCCGGGTTCAGCACCTCCACCAACCGCTCGAACGGCACATCCTGATTCGCGTACGCCGCCAACGCGGTCTCCCGCACCCGACCGACCAACTCCATAAAGGACGGATCGCCGGACACATCGGTGCGCAACACCAACGTGTTCACGAAAAACCCGATCAACTCGTCCACGGCCTCGTCCGTCCGGCCCGCGATCGGCGTCCCCAGCGGAATGTCCGTGCCCGCGCCCAAGCGGGACAGCAGCGCCGCCACACCGGCCTGCACCACCATGAACACCGTCGCCTGGCACTCGCGCGCCAGCTTTTCCAGCCCCCGATAGACCTCGGCGGGCACGGCGAACGCGACCCGATCGCCGCGGTACGACGCGGCGGCGGGGCGGGGCCGGTCGAACGGCAACGCCAGTTCCTCGGGGACGCCGCTCAGCGCGGCCGACCAGAACGCAAGCTGCCGCGACACCACGCTCGACGGGTCCGTCTCCGACCCCAGCAGGTCGCGCTGCCAGAGCGCGTAATCGGCGTACTGCACCGACAACGGCGTCCAGTCGGGCGCTTCGCCCGCCGCGCGGGCGGTGTAGGCGGCGGCGAGGTCGCGGGCCAGCGGCCCGCGCGACCAGGCGTCGCTGGCGATGTGGTGGGTCAGCAGCAGCAGCACATGCTCGTCGCCGTTCACGGCGAACAGCCACGCCTTGAGCGGAATGTCGACGGACAGGTCGAACCGGTGCGCGCAGCACTCGGCGATCCGCTCGGCGAGCCGTTCCTCGGCGATCTCCACGACCGGGAGAGCCACATCGGCCTGCTCCGGGGTGCGGATCACCTGCGTCGCCCCGTCGGCGAAGACCGTGCGCAGGCTCTCGTGCCGGGCCACGACGTCGCGCAGCGCCGCGGCCATGGCGTCCCGGTCGAGCGCGCCGGACAGCCGCAGCGCGACCGGGGAGTTGTAGGCCACGGCCTGCTCGTCGTCGAACTGGTTGAGGAACCACAACCGTTGCTGGGCATAGGAAGGCGGAATAAGGCTCGGCCTCGGGTCGACGGCGGTGATCGAGCGGCGGGCGCCTGCCGCCGCGTCGAGGGCGTCGGACAACCCGGCCGCGGTCGGCGTCTCGAACAGCGCGCGGATCGCCAGTTCGACCCGCAGCGCCGATCGGATGCGGCTCACCAGGCGGGTCGCCAGCAGCGAGTGCCCGCCGAGGTCGAAGAAGCTGTCGTCGATACGCACCCGTTCGACACCGAGCACGTCGGCGAACAGTCCACAAAGGATTTCCTCGCGCGCGGACCGGGGTGCGCGGCCCGCGGAGCCGGAGGCGTAGTCCGGCGCGGGCAGCGCCTTCCGGTCGAGCTTCCCATTTGCCGTCAACGGAAGCGCGGGGAGCGCGACCAGGGCGGCGGGCACCATGTAAGACGGCAGCTCGTCGGCGACGGCTGCCCGAACCGCGGCGGCGTCTGTGGCGTCGCTGTCCTCCGGCACCAGGTAGCCGACCAGGCGCCGGTCGCCCGGCTGGTCCTCGCGCACGACCACGGCCGCCTGCCGCACCGCCGGGAGCCGGGTCAGCGCGGCCTCGATCTCGCCCAGCTCCACCCGGTAGCCCTGGATCTTGACCTGCCCGTCGACCCGGCCCGCGAACTCCAACATCCCGTCGGCGTTCCAGCGGGCGAGGTCGCCGGTCCGGTACATCCGGGCACCCACATCGAACGGGTCGGCGACAAACCGCTGGGCGGTAAGGGAAAACCGGTTGTGGTATCCGCGCGCCAGACCCGTCCCCGCCAGATAGACCTCGCCCACCACACCGACCGGCACCGGCCGCAGCGCGGCGTCGAGCACGTGCACGCGGGTGTTCCAGAACGGCCGCCCGACCGGGAGCGGCCCGTCCGGCGTCGGCTCTCCGGGGCGGATCTCGTTCTGCGTGCTGTTGACCGTGGCCTCGGTGGCGCCGTAGACGTTGAACACCGTCGCGCCGGGATGGCGCGCGCGCCAGCGGTCCAGCGCCTCGCCGAGCAGCAGTTCGCCGCCGAGCATCAGCGCACCGGTCGGCGACACCTCGTCCGGCGCGGCGTCCAGCAGCGCCAGATGGCTGGGCGTGCCCTTGACGAAACTCGGCCGCGGCCCCGCCGCCGACTCCTCCGCCAGCGGCGCGAGCCGGGCCCGGCCGCCGCTGACCAGGGTCGTGTAGAGCGCGGTCACCGTGAGGTCGAAAGAGATCGGCGAGTGCACCAGCGCGGTCCCGGCCGTCATCGGGTACGCCGACCGCGCCCACAGCAGGTACGCGCCGAGCGAGCGGTGCTCGATCACGACGCCCTTGGGCCTGCCGGTGGAGCCGGAGGTGTAGATGACGTAGGCGGGGTTGTTCAGCCGCAGCGGCGCGGCCCGCTCGGCGTCGGTGAGGTCGTGCTCGGGCAGGCCAGCGGCGGGGTCGTCGTCGAGCAGCAGGACCGGCGCGTCGGTGTCGGGCAGCCGGGGCAGCAGGGCGTCGGTGGTGACGACCAGCGAGGGCGCGGTGTCGGCGAGCATGAACGCCAGCCGCTCGGCGGGGTAGTCCGGGTCGAGCGGCAGGTAGGCCGCGCCGGACTTGAGGATCGCCAGCAGGGCCACCACGAGCCGGTCCGTCGGCGGCAGCGCGACCGCGACGAACCGCTCCGGGCCAGCACCGCGCGCGACGAGCAGCCGGGCCAGCCGGTTGGCCGCCGCGTTCACCTCCGTGTAGGTGAGGCCGTCCGCGCCGGGAAGCTCGCTCAGCACGGCGGTCTTGTCGCCGTGCCGGTGGGCGGACTCCTCGAAGAGGTCTACGACACTGAGGTCCGGCACGTCGTGCCCGGTCGCGTTCCATGCGCCGACCGTCCGCGCGGTCTCGTCGTCGGAGAGCAGGGCGAGCCTGCCGACCAGCAGGTCCGGGTCGGTGGCGAACGCGTCGAGCACCCGGGCGACCCGGCCCACGATCGCGTGGGCGTCGGCGGCGGTGAACAGGTCGGACCGGTAGCCCAGCCGCAGGGTCACCCCGGCGCGGGCGGCGGCGATCAGCACCAGCGGGTAGTGCGCTGCGTCGCGGGCGCGGGTGTCGGCGACCGACACCCGCGACCGCGCGGTGGGCCGCACCGGATAGTTCTGGAACACCATCTGCGTGTCGAACAGCTCGCCGACCCCGGCGGCGCGCTGGATGTCCGCCAAACCGAGGTGGTGGTGGGCCAGCAGCCGCGCCTGCTCCCCCTGCACCCGGGTCAGCAGGTCGGCCAGCGTCTCGGCCGGGCGCACCCGCACCCGCACGGCCACGGTGTTGATCAGCGGGCCGACCAGGTCGGCGGCCCCGGGCAGCTCGGCGGGCCGGGCTGCGACGGTCATGCCGAACGCCACGTCGTCCCGGCCGCTCAGCTGGGCCACGACCAGCCCCCAGGCGGCCTGCATGAGGGTGTTCAGGGTGAGCCCGTGCGCCCTGGCGCGGGCGGTCAGCGCCGCGGTCCACGGCTCGGGCAGCTCCAGCTCCACGTCGTCGGACCTGGCCGCCGACCGGCCGGTGTCCGGGGCGACCAGGGTCGGCTCGGTCAGGCCGTCGAGCGCTTCGGCCCAGGCCTGGCGCGCGGCGTCGCGGTCCTGGCGGGCCAGCCAGGCGACGTGGTCGCGGTAGTTCGGGGCGGGCGGCAGCACGGCCGGGTCGCCGCCGTTGTCGTAGACGGCCAGGAGTTCGCGCACCAGCACCGGAACCGACCAGCCGTCGAGGACGGTGTGGTGGTTGGTCAGCACCAGGCGGTGCCGCTCGTCGGCCAGTCGCAGCAGGGCGAAGCGCACCAGCGGCGGCCTGCCCAGGTCGAACCCGCTGGCCCGCTCGGCGTCGGCAGACTCCCGGGCGACGGCCTCCGGGTCGGCCGTCTCACGCAGGTCGGTCTCCCGCCAGCCGAGCGGCACCTCGCGCAGCGCCACCTGCGCCCACTCGCCGGTCTTGCGCTGCCGGAAAGCCGAGCGCAGGCAGACGTGCCGCCGCACCAGCGCCGCCGCCGCCGTCTTGAGCGTCGCCGGGGCCAGCGGGCCGGTGATGTCGAACGCCATCTGCACCGTGTAGGCGTCCGGCGCGGCGGTGTCGTAGGCGCTGTGGAACAGCAGCCCCTCTTGCAGCGGCGAGAGCGGGAAGACGTCCTCGATGCGGCTCACGGCTGGCTCTCCCATTCCGATTCCATCTCCCGCGCGAAGTCCTCGAACTCGTCCAGCTCCACCTGGGTGATCGAGTGGAGCGAGACGTCGGCGGTGCTCATGCCGCCCGCGCCCGGGCGCCGGGCGTGCTCGGTCAACGCGGTCAGCAGCGCGAACCAGGTGTCGTTGAGGGCGCGCACCTCGTCCTCGGCGACCAGCCCGGCCGCCCAGGTCCAGGTCGCGACCAACTGCGGGCCGAAGACGCCGACCTCGGTGCGCGGGTTGAGCTCCAGCAGGTGCGCCAGCGGCATGTCGGGGTGCTCGCCGTCGACGGCCGCGGTGATCGTGCCCTCGGGGGTGAAGTCGGCGTCCGCGCCGCCGACCTCGAAGCGGCCCAGGTAGTTGAACGCCACCTGCGGGTGCCCGAGCCCGGCGAAGGCGGGCGCGCTGTCCGCGTCGAGGTAGCGCAGCATCCCGTAGCCCATGCCCTTGTCCGGCACGGCGCGCAACTGGTCCTTGACCCGTTTGAGGGCACGGCCCAGGTCCGCGCCGCCCGCGAACACCTCGGCCCGGTTCACCGGCCCGGGGCGCAGCCGGACCGGGTAGAGGTTGGTGAACCAGCCGACCGTGCGGGACAGGTCGGCGCCGCCCACGGTGCTGGATATGTCGGCTCCGCCGACGGTTTCCTCTTCGCGCCCGTGGCCTTCCAGGTGGATCAGCACCTCGTCGCCGATCCGACGGCGCCAGTCGCCGAGAGCCAGGGTGAACGCCGTCAGCAGGATGTCGTTGACCTCGGCGCGGAACACGGCGGCGACCGTGGTCAGCAGGTCCCGGGTCACGTCCACCGGCAGGCGGGCCTCCCACGCGCCCGCTGCGCCGTAGGTGTCGGTGGCCGGGTCGAGCGGGCGGACCGCGAGCGCCGGGTCGGGGGCGGTCAGCACCGACACCCAGTGGTCGAGCTCGCCGCGCCTGCGAGGGGCCGCTGCGGTGAGGCGCCGCGCCCAGCCGCGCAGGGACGTGCCCACCGGTTGCGGCTTCGGCGCGGTCCCGTCGGCGATCGCCCGCCACGACTCGGCGAGGTCGGCGACCAGCACGCGCAGCGAGACGCCGTCCACGAACAGGTGGTGCGCCAGCAGGGCCAAGCGACCCGGCTTGCCGCGGCCGCGGTCGAACCAGACCGCTTGCAGCGGCACGCCCGCCGGGTCGAGCCGTTCACGCGCGGCGCGGCCGTGCGCGGCGATCTCGGCGTCGAGCGCGTAGTCCGGCAGGCCCGCGACGTCGACTCGGCGCACCCAGCCCGTCGCGTCCGCCGACGGCCGGATCTCGTGCGTCCACGGCGACGCGGACAGGTCAAACACGCCGCGCAGCGCGTCGTGGTGGTCGACCAGGGCCTGGACGGCCGCGGTGAGGGATTCCTGGTCGACCGCGGCCGGGACCCGCAAGACCACGGACATGGTGAACTCGGCCAGCCAGCCGCCCCGGCCGCGCTCGGCCAGCCACCGGGTGATCGGCGTCAGCGGGACCGGCCCGACGCCCGCGCCGGGCTCCTCGGCCCGCTCGTCGGTCACCGGGGTCGCCACGGCGGCGAGCCCGGCGACGGTCCGCCGCTCGAACACGTCCCGCACGCTCACCGCGAAACCCGCCCGCCGGGCGGCGCTGACGACCTGGATCGACAGGATGCTGTCGCCGCCGAGGTCGAAGAACCCCTCGTCGGCTCCGGGCGGCTCGATGCCCAGGACCTCGGCGAACGCCCGCGCGAACACGGCCTCCGCCGCGCTGCCCGCCTGCCTGCCGGTGGCGGGCGCGGCCCGCTCCGGGGCGGGCAGCGCGGCGCGGTCGAGCTTGCCGTTGGCGGTCTTGGGCAGCGTGTCGAGCAGCACGAACGCCGAGGGCACCAGGTAATCGGGCAGCCGCCGCTGCAAGTACGCCTGGACCTCCCGCCAGTCGCTCACCCCGCCCGCGGACGGCACGAGATAGGCGACCAGCCGGGTGTCGCCTGCGTCCGCGCGCGGGACGACCGCGGCGGCGGCGAGACCGGGGTGACCGGTGAGCACGGCCTCGATCTCGCCCGGCTCGACCCGGAAGCCGCGCACCTTGACCTGGTCGTCAACACGGCCGTGGTAGTCCAGCTCACCCGTCGGCAGCCAGCGCACGAGGTCGCCGGTGCGGTACATCCGGGACCCGGGCGGGCCATACGGGTCGGCCACGAACCGCTCCGCGGTGCGGTCGGGCCGGTTCAGGTAGCCGCGGGCCAGTTGCGCGCCGCCGATGTAGAGTTCGCCGACCACCCCGGGCGGCACCGGCGTGAGCGCGGCGTCCAGCACGCACACCCGCACATTCCACAGAGGACGCCCGATGGGTGCGACGGCGGGCCAGGCCGAGACGTCTTCTGGCAGGGTCAGAGTGGTCGCCGCGTGGGTTTCGGCTGGCCCGTAGACGTTGTGCGCCCGCAGCCCGCGCGCGGCCTGCCCGCGCAACTCCGCGCTGAGCCGGAACGCCTCGCCGCCCTGGAAGACCTCCCGCAGCGAGGCCAGGCTCGCCCCGGCGCGTCCGGCGACCTCGATCAGCGAGTCGATCACCAGCGTGGGCGCGAACAACTCGGTCACCCGGTGCCGGTCCAGCCACCCGGCGAAGCGCTCCAGGTCGCGGCGGACGTCGTCTTCGGGCAGCACGAGCGCCTTGCCGGACACCAACGCCTGCCACACTTCCTGGACCACGAAGTCGAACGCCAGCGAGAGGAACTGCGCGGTCCGCCCGTCGCCGCCGAACCGCGCGCGGTGCCAGGACAGCAGGTTCACCAGACCCGCGACCGGCATGACCACGCCCTTGGGTGTCCCGGTGGACCCGGAGGTGTAGACGAGGTAAGCGGGGTTGCGCTGGTCGGGCCGCACGGCCACGGGCGCTGCGGACAGCGCGGCCAACCGGGTGACAACGGCGGGATCGTCCAGCGCGCGGGCCGGGAACCCACCGAGCCGGGGCGCGGTGGCCAGGTCGGTGACGGCCACGGCCGGGGCCGCGTCGGCGAGGATCGCCGCGACCCGCTCGGCCGGGGCCTCGGTGTCCACGGTCAGGAACGCGGCTCCCGCCTTCGCCGCCGCGAGCATGGCGACCGGCAGGTCGACCGAGCGGGGCAGGGCGATCGCGACGACCCGCTCCGGCCCCGCGCCGTCTTCGATGAGCAGCCGCGCCAGCCGGTTCGCCCGCCCATTCAAGTCCATATAGGACAGTTTTTGGTCTCCGAAGACCACGGCCGGGGCGTCCGGGGTGGCGCGGACCTGCTCGGCCACCATCTCGGCCGGGGTCAGCCCGGGAACCGGGTGCGGGTTGCCGTGCCAGGGCCCCAGCAGCACGGCCCGCTCACCGGCGGACAGTATGTCCACTGTGGCCACTGGGGTTTCCGGGTCGGCGACGACGGCGGTGAGGACCCGGACGAACCGCTCGGCGATCACCTCGGCGGTGCCCTCGTCGAACAGGTCGGCGCTGTACTCCAGCCCGCCGCGCATCCCGGCCGGGTCGCCGTGCTCGTCGTGCTCGGTGTCGAGGAAGAACGACAGGTCGAACTTCGAGCGCCCGCCGCGCACGTCCACCAGTTCGGCGCTCACCCCGGGCAGCCGCAGCAGCCGCAGGGCGGCCTGGTTGTCATCGATGCCCAGCAGCACCTGGAACAGCGGGTGCCGGGCCAGCGAGCGCACCGGCTCGACTTCCTCCACGACCCGCTCGAAGGGCAGGTCCTGGTTGGCGTACGCGGCGAGATTGGTCTCCCGCACCCGGCCCAGCAGCTCGGCGAACGTGGGCGCGCCGGACAAGTCATTGCGCAGCACCAGCGTGTTGACGAAGAAGCCCACCAGTCCGTCGAGAACGTCGTCGTCGCGGCCCGCCACCGGGGTGCCGATCGGGATGTCCGTGCCCGCGCCGAGCCGGGACAGCAGCGTCGCCACCGCGGCCTGCACCACCATGTGCGGCGTCACGTGGTTGGCCTTGGCAACCGAGATGATCCCGGCGTGCAGCTCACTGTCCACTGTGAACTGGACGCGCCCGCCGCGGTACGAGGCGACCGCGGGTCGCTGTCGGTCGACGGGCAGCCGCAGTTCCTCGGGCAGGCCCGCGAGTGCGGCGCGCCAGTGCTCCGCCTGCCGGGACAGAGCACTGTCCGGGTCGTCCTCGGCGCCGAGAACCGCGCGCTGCCAGAGCGTGTAGTCCGCGTACTGCACGGGCAACGGCGGCCATTCCGGGGCGCGGCCCGCGACCCGGGCGGTGTAGGCGGCGCTGAAGTCGGCCGCGAGCGGGCCCATCGACGCGCCGTCGCCCGCGATGTGGTGCAGCAGCAGGAAAAGCACGTGGTGGTCGTCGCCGAGCCGGTAGAGCCAGGCCCGCAGCGGCGGCTCGGCGGACAGGTCGAACTCGGTGTCCGCCGCGGCGTCCACCGCGGCCGGGAGGTCGACCTCGGCGATATCGGCCACGGCGAGCGGGACGGCGACCGAAGGCAGCACCACCTGGTGCGGGCCGTGGGTGTCCTGGACGAAGACCGTGCGCAGGCTCTCGTGCCGGTCGGCCACGTCGGCCAGAGCCGCGCGCAGGGCAGGCACGTCCACCGCGCCGCGCAGGCGGATGGTCGCCGGGATCGTGTAGGTGGCGTTGAGGCCGTCGAGGTGGCTGAGGAACCACAGCCGCTGCTGCGCTGGCGACACCGGCACCCGCGCGGGCCGCGGCGCCCTGGTCACCCTCGGCCGGGCGACCGCCCCATCAGCCCGCTCCAGCGCGGCGGCCAGCCCCGCCACCGTCGGCGCCTCGAACAGCCGCCGGATCGGCACCTGGACGCCCAACGCCGACCGCACCCGGCTCAGCAACCGCACCGCGGCCAGCGAATGCCCGCCCAGGGCGAAGAAGTCGTCGTCCACCCCGACCTCGCCCCGCCCCAGCACCTCGGCGAACATCCCCCGCAGGATCTCCATCCGCGGACTCCGTTCCCGCCGGGCGGCGAAGGGCGCGGTGTCGCGCTCCCCGGGACGAGCGGCCGCAGGGGCCGCGTCGGCACGCTCCCGTGCGAGGACACCGGTCCCGCTGCCGGACGCCTCGGGCGACGGCGTGTCCTCGGGCAGCGGAACAGCGCTCAGCGGCCGGTCCGGGTCAGCCACCGCCGCGCGCAGGAGCTGGTGGAAGCGGTCGGCGAGACGGCGGGCGGTGTCGTGGTCGAAGCGGTCGGCGCTGTACTCCAGTTCGGCGGTGAAGCCCAGTGGCTCCCGGTGCTCGCCGCGGCGTTCGAGGATTTCCCAGGACAGGTCGTACTTCGCGACCCGTTCCACCGGTGGTTCGACCACGACTCGCAGGCCGGGCACCGCCGCGAACGCCGCGACGGCGGTCGTGGGGTCCTCGCTCTGGTAAGACAGCATCACCTGGAACAGTGGGTGCTTGCCCGGCGCGCGCACCGGGTTCAGCCGCTCCACCAGCCGCTCGAACGGCAGGTCCTGGTGGGCGAACGCGGTCAGGTCCACGTCCCGGACCCGGTCCAGCAGCTCGCGGAACGTCGGGTCGCCGCCGATGTCCACGCGCAGCACCAGCGTGTTGACGAAGAAGCCGACCAGCTCGTCCAGCGCCGGGTCCGTGCGTCCGGCGACGACCGCGCCCACCGGGATGTCCGTGCCCGCCCCCAGCCGTGACAGCAGCGCGGCGATGGCGGCGTGCACGACCATGAACGCGCTGGCCCGGCCGGTCGCGGCGAGCTGGTCGACACGCTCGTGCAGGTCGGCCGGAATCTCGAAGCGCACCCGGGCGCCCGCGAACGACGCCGCCCGGGGCCGGTCGGCGGGCAGGGCCAACTCGTGCGGCATCCCGGCGAGCCGGGTGGTCCAGTGCGCGAGCTGGCGGCCGAGTTCGGCGCGCGGGTCGTCCGCGGCGCCCAGCGTCTCGGCCTGCCAGTGGGCGTAGTCGGTGTACCGCAGCGGCAGCGGCGCCCAGTCCGGCGCGGCGCCTCGGGTGCGGGCGGCGTAGGCGACACCGAGGTCGCGGACCAGCAGGGCGGCCGACACCGCGTCGGCCGCGACGTGGTGCACCAGCAGCAGCACGACGTGCTCGCGCGGGCCGAGCGAGCGCACCCGCAGCCGAACCGGGACCTCGGCTGCCAGGGCGAAGGCGTGCTCAGCCTCGGCTGCCAGGTCGTCGGACGGCCGCACCAGCGGCACGACGTCGGCGAGCGGCAGCACCACCTGGTGCGGGCCGTCGTCGTCCTCGGCCAGGAGCGTGCGCAGCGTCTCGTGCCTGCCGACCACGTCCCGGGCCGCCAGTTCCAGCGCGTCGGCGTCCAGCGGGCCGTGGAAGCGCAGCACGACCGGGACGTTGTAGGCGGCGCCCGCGTTCTCCATCCGCTCCAGCAGCCACAGCCGGGTCTGCGCCGCCGACAGCGGCACACGCGCGGGCCGCGGCGACACCCGGCGCGGCGCGGGCCGGGCGGGCGCGGCCTGGGCCACCCG
This sequence comes from Actinokineospora iranica, assembly GCF_900101685.1. Lineage (GTDB taxonomy): Bacteria > Actinomycetota > Actinomycetes > Mycobacteriales > Pseudonocardiaceae > Actinokineospora > Actinokineospora iranica. Next base: position 137,713 of record NZ_FMZZ01000010.1, on the reverse strand, counting down.
CTCGGCCAGCCCGGCGGCGGTGGGCGCGTCGAACAGCACGCTGCCCGCCAGTTCGACGCCCAGCTCACCGCGCACCCGGCCCGCGAGCCGGGTGGCCAGCAGCGAGTCGCCGCCGAGCTCGAAGAAGTCGTCGTCGGCGCCGACCTCGGCCACGCCCAGCACCTCGGCGAACAGCGCGCACAGCACCCGTTCGGCCGGGGTCGCGGGCGCGCGGAACGGCGCGCCGCCGCGGTAGGCGGGGTCGGGCAGGGCGCGGGTGTCGAGTTTCCCGTTGGGGGTGAGCGGCAGCGCGGGCACCGTCACCACGGCCGAGGGCAGCATCGGCTCGGGCAACCGGGACGCCAGGTGCGCGCGCAGGTCGGCGCGGCCCAACTCCGCGTCGCCGGTGACGACGTAGGCGACGATCCTCGGCCTGCCCGCGCGGTCGGGGCGGGCGAGGACGGCGGCGGCGCGCACGTCCGGGTGGGCGCGGACCTGCGCCTCGACCTCGCCGGGTTCGACCCGGAAGCCGCGGATCTTGACCTGGTCGTCGGCGCGGCCCAGGCAGTGCAGCACGCCGTCGGCCCAGCGGGCGAGGTCGCCGGTGCGGTACATCCGGCCGCGGCCGAACGGGTCGGCCACGAACCGCTCCGCGGTGCGGCCGGACTGCCCGAGGTAGCCGCGGGCAAGCGGCGCGCCCGCGAGGTAGAGCTCGCCGACCTGCCCGGGCGGGACCAGGCGCAGCGCGGCGTCGAGCACGTAGGCGCGGGTGTTCCAGAACGGCGTGCCGATCGGCACGGCGCCTGCGGCGTCCGGGTCTCCCGGCTCGACGCGGTGCTCGACGCAGGCGATCGTGGCCTCGGTCGGGCCGTACTCGTTGACCACCACCACGTCCGGGTGCGCCCGCCGCCATGCCGCGAGCGCCGCGCCGGACAGGGTCTCGCCGCCCAGCATCAGCTCGGCGGTCGGGCCGCGCTCCAGCAGGTCCACGTGCGACGGTGTGCCCTTGAGGAAGGTGGGCGCGGCGTGGGCCGCGTCGGCGGAGTCGGCGAACCACACCGCGCCGCCGGTGACCAGCGGCCCGAACAGGGCGGTGAGGCCGAGGTCGAAGGCCACGGAAGTGTGCGCGACCGCCGACCCGGCCACCGCCGGATGTGTCGCGCCGAGGTGGGCCAAGTAGGCCGCGAGCGACCGGTGCTCGACCACGACGCCCTTGGGCGTGCCGGTGGAGCCGGAGGTGTAGATGACATAAGCGGCGTCGTCCGGCCTGATCTCAAGCGGAGCCGCAGCCGCCCGCAGGGCTGGGGCGACCTCAGGCGGACGCGCGGCCACCTCGGACCGGGCTGGGCCTGCCTCGGGCAGGCCTGCGGCGGGCGCGCCCAAACCCGGAGTCACCTCGGGCAGGGCGTCCAGGACGAGCGTGGGGGTGGCGTCAGCCAATATGGCCGCCCGGCGCGCGGGAGGCTGGGTGGCGTCGATCGGCAGGAAGGCCGCGCCCGCCCTGGCCACGGCCAGCGCCGCCACCAGGAAGTCGGCTCCGCGCGGCAGAGTCAGGGCCACGACTGAGCCGCGGCCGATTCCCTGGCCCGCGAGCGCGGCCGCCACGCCGTCGACTCGCTCGGCCAGGTCGGCGTAGGTGAGGGTCCGGCCGTGGTCCACCACAGCCGGGCTGGCCGGGGTGCGGGCGGCCTGCGCCGCCACGCGGTCGGGCAGTGCCGTGAAGGGCACATCCCGGGCGGTGTCGTTCCACTGCCGCACCACCAGGTCGCGCTCATCGGCGGTCGCGGTCTCGACCAGCCCCAGCGGACCGTCCACTTCGGCCAAACCCGCGAGGAAAACCAGGAACCGCCGGTGCAGCGCGACCACCTCGTCCTGGCTGTGCAGCGCGCCGTTGCCGTGGAACTCGACCCGGACGCCCTCCCCCGCCTCGGGGGCGCCGTGCAGGTTGACGACCAGGTTCTCCACCCGGCCCGGCGACACCAGCCGCAGCGCGCCCGCCGCGACGCCGAAGTCCAGCGGGCGGGTGAACGACACGACGTTGGCGACCAGGCCGTAGAGACCTTCCCGTGCCCGGCCCGAGTCACGCCGGACATCCTCGCCCCGGTAACGCTGATGCCGCAGCGCTTGCCCGATCGCCGAGGACGCGGCCGTCAGCGCCTCGCGAACGGTGATTCCCGAGTGGACGTTCAGGCTCAGGGGAACCTCGTTGGCGAGCATGGTCGGCGTCCGCAGCGCCGCCCGAGTCGCCCGAGCGGCGACCGGGAGCCCCACGGTCGCCGTGGCCGAACCGCCGACCCGGTGGGCGAAGGCCGCGCACGCGGTCACCGCGAGCACCGACCACGGCACGCCCGCCTCCCGGCACAGCCGCAGCAACCCGGCCACCGTGGCCGCGGGCAACTCGGCCCCGTGCCACACGGTGTCGGACACCTCGGTTCCCGCCGCGCCGAGAAGCCCCTGCCCATCGGCGTTTCCCGACGCGTCGGCCCAGAAGTCCCGATCCGCCAGGAAACGCGGCGACGCGCGGTAGGCCTCGTCCTCGGCTGCCACGTCGGCGACCGCGCCGAACCCGGCGGGCTCCGGCGTGCGGCCCGCGGCCAGCGCGGCGTACACCGCGGCGAGCCCGCTCAGGTACAGGTGAGCGCCGAAACCGTCCAAAACGATGTGGTGGTAACGGAAGTACAACCGCCACCGCGCGGGCCCGAGCCGGAACAGCACGTGCGCGCACAACGGCCCCCGCGCGAGGTCGAGCGGCACAGCCAGATCCCGACGCATCCACGTCTCCGCGGCTGCCCGCGGATCGGCCTCGCCGCTCAGGTCCACCACCGCAACCGCGGCCACCGCCGCCGGACCTGCCACACCGCGCACACCGGCCACCGGAACCGCAGCCGCCGGACCAACCTCGGCACGCACACCGGCCGTCGCCTCGGGCGCGATCTCCTGGACCGGCACGCCGTCGACTTCGCGGAACGTCGACCGCAGCGCCTCCGCCTCGGCCACCGCCGTGCGCGCCGCTGCGGCGAACACCTCGGCGTCGATCTCGCCGTCGAGGTCGGCGAAGACCCCGCAGTTGTACTGGGCGGTCCCCGGGTAAAGCCGTTCGCTCACCCAGATCCCGGTCTGCGCCGCCGACAGGGGCAGGCGCCGAAGCTGCGCTGGCATGGCTGACTGACTCGCCTTCCGGTCGGTCTTGTCGCTTTCAGCGGTTCTCGGCCAGCACGCGGATGCGCTCGCTCAGCGCGCGCACGGTCGGGTGGTCCCACAGGTCCGCCGGGTCCAACTCGATGCCGAACTCGTCCTCGGCCGCCGTCACCACGGTCAGCGCCGACACCGAGTCCAACCCGAACTGGGCGATCGGCAGGTCGATGTCCACCGCGTCCGCCGACCGCCCGGTCGACTCGGCGACCCGCGCGCACAACCAGGCCCGCACATCGGCACGGACCGCCTCTCCTGACGTCATCGCCTCTCCCCCTTCACACCCGGCCCGCCAAGGCGGTGCCTTCGCCCAGCCCGCGAGAGCTGTTTTCTCACTCAGCCCACGTTTCTCACTCAGCCCACGTTTCTCGCTCAGCCCGCGAGGGCGGTCGCCCCAGCGCGCACGGGCGCCAGCCCACCGGTCAGATAGGCTTGGCGCATCGCCACCCGCTGGACCTTCCCGCTGGTGGTGCGCAGCACCGTCCCCGGCCGGACGAACACGACATCGGCCACCGCCACCCCGAACTCCCTGGCCACGGTCTGCCGCATCTGGGCGGCCAGCGCGTCGTGCTCAGCGTCGGTGAACCGGCCCCGGATCTCGTGCACCACAGTTACAGCGGGTTCGGCGACACCCTCGTCCGCCACGGCGAACACCGCCCCGGTCAGCCCGGCCAGCGGCGCGTGCTGCGCGCGCAACTCCTGCTCGATGTCCTGCGGGTACAGGTTCCGGCCGTGCACGATCAGCATTTCCTTGAGCCGCCCGGTGATGTAGAGCTCGCCCTCGTGCAGCACGCCCAGGTCCCCGGTCCGCAGGAAACCGCCCTCACCGTCCGATGTGGACACATCGAACACTTCGGCGGTCGCGGCCGGGTTCTCCCAGTAGCCCTGCGCGATGCTCTGCCCGCGCAGCAGCACCTCCCCGATCTCGCCCGCGCCGAGCGGCCGCAGCGTCACGGGGTCGGCGATCCGCACGGTGAGCCCGCCGGTGACGCCGCAGCTGGCCAGCGGCTGGGCGTCCGGGCCGGACGCGGGGGTGAACTCGTTGCGGCGCAGCGCGTCCCGGTCGACCGAGCACACCGCGTACGCCCGGTCGCGGGTGCCGCTGACCAGCACGGTCGCCTCGGCGAGGCCGTAGCACGGGGTCATCGCGTGCGGCTGGAGGCCGAACGCGGCGAACCGCTCGGCGAAGGCCCGCATGGTCGGGATGTGCACCGGCTCGGAGCCGTTGCACGCCAGGTGCCAGCGGGACAGGTCGAGCCCGGCGATGTGCTCGTCGGCGATGCGGCGCACGCACAGCTCGTAGGCGAAGTTCGGCGCGGCCGACATGTACAGGTCGTGCCGGTCGATCAGGCGCAGCCACAGGTGCGGGCGCTTGAGGAACGCCATCGGGGCCATCAGCACGCAGGCGCCGCCGAGGAACAGCGGCGGCGTGACCTGCCCCATCAGGCCCATGTCGTGGTAGAGCGGGCTCCAGCCGCCGAGCCGGGCCCGGTCGGGCAGGCCGAGCACGTCGACCATGTCCTGCGCGTTGGCGAGCAGGTTGCCGTGCGTGACCAGCACGCCCTTCGGGTCCGAAGTGGACCCCGAGGTGTACTGGAGCAGCGCGGGCGCGGACCGGTCGACGTCCGGCTCGGCCCAGTCGTCCGCGCCGTCGGCGATGTCGTCGACGGCGAGCACGTCGAGGTCGGTCATTCCCTGGTCCGCCAGCAGTTCCGCGACCGAGGCGCGGCTGGCCGAGTCGGTCAGCACCACGCCGACCCGGGCGTCGCGGGCGATGACCCGCACCCGGGCGCGCTCGTGCCGGTAGCGGCCCCCGGCGGGGGCGAACACCGCGACCATGCCCGCGTAGAGGCAGCCCGCGAACGCGTGCACGGCCTCCCCGCCCTGCGGGAACAGCAGCAGCACCCGGGACCCCCGCGGCAGCCGGGCGCGCAGGGCGACGGCGATGGCCCTGGCGCGCTCGTCAAGCTCGCCGTAGGTCCAGCTTCTGCCGTCCGGTTCGGCCTCGGGATCGGCGACGAAGACCAGCGCCTGCGCCGCGGGCGTCGCCAGCGCGTGGGCGCGGAGCACCGCGCAGGCGTCGCGCCGATCCAGATCAGCGTGCATCTTCCACCATCCCGGTCGGTCCATTGCTGCGGGCACGGCGAAACAGGCGCCGCGCGCCGCGGCCGCCGAATTGCGATTCCCCCGTTGCCCGGTCTGGGCGTGAACTCCGCGCCATTTCCCCGGCGCCGATCCTGACGCTACCAGCGGTTCCCGCAGCCACCAACGGCTCGCGGCGGGACTAGTGAAAATCTCGGAACGCGCCTTTTCGCATGGAGTCGGGACGGGCCGGTTGTTACGTTCACGAAAGCCACGCGCGCGTCGGAGATCGCGCCGCACTTCCTTTTCCGTGAGCAGGGGGCACCCACATGGGCGACACCGCGTTCCGTTCCCGCCGCCGCCTGGTACTCGGCGTCGCCGCCAGTGACGCACATGCCGTGGCCAACCGGCTCATCCACCTGATGCTGGTCCAGCAGGGGTTCCGCCCGCATAACCTGGGGGTGTGCACGCCGCTGGCGGAGTTCGCCGACGCGGCGGCCGACCTCGACGCGGCGGCGGTGATCGTCGGCAGCGTCAACGGGCACGCGGTCGAAGACCTGCGCGGCCTGCCGGACCTGCGCCGGATGGGCAGGCTGCGCTGCCCGGTCGTGTTCGGCGGCCGTCCCTCGATCGACGCGGCCGGACACCCGGCCGCCCGCGCGCGGCTGCGCGACCTGGGGGTGGACCACGTGCTGGACCGCCCCGAGGAACTGCCCGCTGTGCTCGACTCGATCCTGTCCGCCGCCCTCACCCATGCGTGAGCTCATCGACCTCGACCGGGCGCAGCGGCGGCGGCTGCCGGACTGGTCGGAGATCGTCGACCGGCTGCGCTCGTCCACCCGGGACACCGCGGTGGCCGTGCTGCGCCGCGGCGGCGGGCGGCCCGCGCTGCAACCGAGGTGCGGGGTCGGCGGGCACCCGGAGATGCTGGCGCTGCTGCGCGCGCTGGACCGCGCGGGCGCCCCGGACCTGCTGTCGGTGACCATCGACTCGCACACCCGGCTGCGCCACTTCGCCACCGCCGACCGCGCCCGCCGCGAGAACCCCGGGCAGCTCAACGGGTATCCGCTCGTGGCGCACGGCTGGGAGCGCGGCCGGGCGCTGGTCGACGCGGTGGGCGTGCCGTTGCAGGTGCGGCACGGGTCGCCGGACGGGCGGGACCTGTTCGCGGTGTCCCTCGCCGCGGGCATCACCTCGTTCGAGGGCGGTGGCATCGGCTACAACATCCCGTACGCCAAGGACGTCCCGCTGGCCGAATCGCTGCGCGCGTGGCAGCAGGTGGACGCGGTCACCGCGGCACTGGCCGGGCACGGGGTGGTGCTGGAGCGGGAGCTGTTCGGCAGTCTCACCGCGGTGCTGGTGCCGCCGTCGCTGAGCCTGGCCATGACCCTGCTGGAGGCGCTGCTGGCCGCCGAGCAGGGGGTGCGGTGCGTGTCGGTGTCCTACCCCCAGTCGGGTGAGGTTCACCAGGACGTGGCGGCACTGCGGGCCATCCGGTCGGTCGCCGCCCGGTACCTGCCCGCGGACATGACGGTGTTCACCGTGCTGCACGAGTTCATGGGCGTCTTCCCCGCTGACCGCGGCTGGGCCGAGGCCCTGGTCCACTACGGCGGCCTGGTCGGCCGCATCGGCGCGGCGGACAAGGTGATCACCAAGACCCGCCAGGAGGCGCACGGCATCCCGACGGCCGCGGCCAACGCCGAGGGCCTGCGCCTGGCCCGCGCGGCCTGCTCCCCGCTGCTGGACTTCATCCGCCTGAACGAGGACCGGGTGACCGAGGAGCAGGCGTGGATCGAGACCGAGGTCGCCGCGCTGGTCGAGCCGGTCCTGAACCGCGCCCCGACCCTGGCCGCCGGAATCTGCGCGGCCTTCGCCGACGGCACCCTGGACATCCCGTTCAGCGCCAGCGTCCACGCGCACGCGGCCGTGGTCCCGCTGCGCGACCCCACCGGGGCGGTCCGCTACCACAGCCCCGGCGCCCTCCCCCTGCCGCGCGCCGCACTGGACCGCCAGCGCGGGCTGCTGAACCAGCGCACCGGCCGGATCACCGAGAAGATCCTGGCCGACATCAACTACTTCGCCGCCCGGGAGCCGTGGGCGGCGGAACCGGAAGAGGCCACCGCATGACCCTGTGTCGCGAATCCACCAAGCAAGCCGCCCCGCCGACCGCCGAAGGACGCCGCTGTCCAAGTGCGCGGGCGGTGGCCAGATGACCGCCGTCGACGCCCCGGCGCCGTCCCGGCCGCGACGGCCCGGGTTCGGGAAGCAGGTGGCCGCGTTGACCGGGCGGTCGCTGCGGGCCTTCGTCAGCGACCCGCGGGCGGTGGCGCTCGGAGCGGTGGGGCCGATTCTCACGCTGGTGATCCTCAGCCAGGTGTTCGGCAGCATCGCCGACGCGGCGCTGCTGCCCGACGGCGTGGGCTACCTGGACTACCTCACGCCCGCCATCCTCGTCACCACCGCGGTCAGCGCCGCCCAGGTTTCCGGGCAGGCGTTCCTGCGGGACATGGGCAACGGCGTGTTCGACCGGCTGCGCTCGCTGCCGGTGCGCCTGGCGGTCCTCCCGACGGCCAGGAGCCTGGCCGACGTGGTGCGCTACACCGCGCAGGCGGCGCTGGTCGTGGCCGCCGCGCTGGTCCTCGGGTTCACCGTGCGCCCGGGACTGGCCGCGGCGTTCGTCGTTGCGGTGGGGTTGGCGTGGGCGCTGGTCTGGGCTTTCCTCGCGCTGGCCGTGTGGGTGCGCAGCGCGGAGGTGCTGCAGAGCCTGGGCGTGCTGCTGTTCCCGGTCATGTTCACCTCCAGCGCCTTCGCCCCGGTCGAGCGGCTGCCTGCCTGGCTGGGCGCGGCGGCCACGGTCAATCCGCTCACCTACGCCATCGACGCCATCCGCGCCCTCGCGCTCGGCCGGCCCGCCGCACCCGCCACGGCGGTGGGCGTGATCGCCTTGCTGGGCGCGGTCAGCGCGGCCGTCACCATCCGCGCCTTCACCCGCGAACCCGCCTGACCGACCTCAACCGACGCGCCGCCGAAGTTCGTCCAAATGCGACAGAGCGGCCACGGTTTCCTCTGCGGGCACCCCGAAGTCGATGAGCGCGGCGACCTCGGTCACCCCGACTTCCCGTAGCTCGGCGACGAACTCGGCGCACCGGTCCACGGAACCGAACAGCGCCGCGGTGCGGAAGTACCGCTCGAACGCGTAGCCCAGCAGCCGGTCCTCCTTGATCGCGCCCAGCTCCGTCCACCGCGCCTTCCACAGGTCCACAGAGGACCGCAGGTACCGGATGAACGGCTCCCGCACTGTCGCGCGCACCGCGTCGTCGGAGTCGCCGACGAAGGTGTGGACCATCAGGGTCACCTTCCGGGCGGCGGGGTCGTGTCCGTGCGCGGTCAGCGCGGCGTGGTAGGCGGCCAGTTTCGGGGCCAGTTCCTCGACCCGCTGGAACAGCAGCGCGGTCAGCACGTTCGCGCCCAGGGCGCCCGCCAGCTCGAAGGTGCCCAGGCTGGCGCTGCACGTCAGCCACAGCTCGACCTCCTCCTGCGCGGGCCGCGGGTAGGTGGTGATCTCGACCTGGTCGCCCGCGCCGTTGCGGCGGGTGACCGCCTTGCCCGCCCAGATGTCGCGCAGCTGCCCGATCTGCTCTGGCAGCCGGGCGCGGCGGTCGGCGAAGCCGTCGGGGGCGATGACGAAGTCGTTGGGGTTCCAGCCGGTGGCGATGGCCAGGTCGACCCGGCCGCGGGAGAGGTTGTCCACGAAGGCCCAGTCCTCGACCACGGTCAGCGGGTCGTGCAGGGGCAGCACGACGCTGCCCGCGCGCAGCCGGACGCGGGATGTCACGGTGGCGAGCGCGGCCGCGGCCAGCGCGGGGTTGGGGTAGGCGCCGCCGAACGGGTGGAAGTGGCGTTCTGGCAGCCACAGCGCGGTGAAGCCGTGCTCGTCGGCGAAGCGCGCGGCGCGCAGCAGCAGGTCGTACTCGCGCGGGGGATCGTCGACCTCGCGGTTGGCGAAGTACAGCAGGCTGAAGTCCATGGCTCAGCTCCGGGTCCGCAGCAGTCGGGTCGAGTAGGGGTCCAGCGCGTTCTCCGGGTGGTGCTCGATCGCGAGCTTGGTGCCCAGCCCCAGTTCCTCCGCGACGGCGAGGAACACGTCCAGCGCGACGTGGTCCTCGAAGGCGAACCCGGTGGAGTCGAACACGGTCAGGCCCGAGCGGTGGCGCGCCGCCTCGGCCGGGTGCGCGCACAGGTGGCCCAGGGTCGGGCCGATCTCGTCGGGGGACAGCTGCTGCGACTCGCCCTCGCGTTCGGCCTGCCCGCGGTGGTCGACGCAGACGAACGCGCGGCGCAGCAGGGTGACCGGCAGCTCGGTCTTGCCCACCTCGTCCGAGCCGATCGAGTTGACGTGCAGGTGGCCGGGGTGCGGGCCGTCCTCGACCACCGGGCCGGTGCCGACCGGGACCGAGGTCGCGGTGCAGACGATGTCGCTCTCGGCGAGCACCCGCCGCGGCTGCGCCACCTCGACGCGCAGGCCGAGGAAGTCGATCCGCTCGGCGAAGCCCGCGGCTGCGGCCGGGTCGACGTCGGCGACCAGCACCGAGTCCAACGCGAAGACCTGGCTCAGCGCGTGCGCCTGGGTGACCGCCTGCGCCCCAGCGCCGATCAGCCCGAGCCGGGTCGACTCCGGCGCGGCCAGCAGCCTGCTGGCCACCGCGGAGGCCGCGCCCGTGCGGACGGCGGTGAGCAGCACGCCGTCGGCCAGCGCCACCAGCCTGCCGGTGGCCTCATCGATCCGCGAGATCGTGCCCACGATCGTGGGCAGGCCGAAGGAGCGGGGGTTGCGCGGGCTGTAGGAGATCGTCTTCACGGTCACCGACGAGCCCGCTTCCCGGTGCGGCATCAGCTCGATGACCCCGGGAGCGTCCCCGGCCCGGGTGAACCCGCTGCGCGCGGGGGTCTCGGCCCGGCCGCCGCGGCCGAGTTCGGCGAGTTCGGCGCCGAGCCGGTCGATCATCCTGCGCATGAGTTCGTCCCGCCCGATCACCTGGAGAATGCGCCCCAGGTCATCTTGGCCCAGCAGCCAAGTCTCCATGCCCCCACCTCGAATTCGCGACAAAACCCACGGTCGATCCCAGCCTACGATCAACGCACGCCCGGTCACAGCATCCCGGGAAAGAACTGGTGACACCATTAGATCCGGCTCAGCGCGAAGAGTGGGCACACCCGGCGCGTCGGATACTGGGACCACGAATGACCAGGATGGAGAAAAGTGCCGTGACCGCTTCGCAGACCACGCATCAGCCCCTGGAACCGGTGTCGGAGCCGGGCCGTCCGCCGGTGCTCACCGTGCCGGGCGGCGACTGGCTCGACCGGAACGCCGAGACGGCCCGCCACCTGCTCGCCAGGCACGGAAGCCTCCTCATCCGTGGGCTTGGCCTGCGGAAACACGACGATTTCCGGACCGCGGGCACGGCCCTGCTTGGCACGCTCTCGGTCGAACGCGAGGGCTTCGCGCCCCGCGACGACCTCGGCGGCGGCCTCTATTCGGCCACGAAATGGCCAGCCGACCAGCCGATGTGTATGCACCACGAGCTGAGCTATTCAACCGCCTTCCCGGAAACACTCCTGCTCGGCTGCGTCCGCGCCCCCTCCAGCGGCGGGGAAACCGCGCTCGCGGACGCCGCCGATGTCTTCGACGCCCTTCCGGACGACATTCGGGAACCATTTTCCGAGCACGGCTGGATTCTCGTCCGCAACTACGGCGAGCTGCTTGGGGTCGATTGGCGCGAAGCGTTCGGAACCGTCGACCGGGCCGAGGTCGAGCGGCGGTGCGCGGCGGGCGGCGTCGAATGGGAATGGTCGGCGGACGGCTCGCTGCGCACGACGCGGCGGATGCCCGCGGTGCGCGTGCACCCCGGCACCGGCCGCGCGTGCTGGTTCAACCAGGTCGCGTTCCTCAACGAGTGGACCATGGAACCGGCGGTGCGCGATTACCTCGTCGCCGAGTTCGGCCGCGAGCGCGGCCTGCCGTTCACCACCTACCTCGGCGACGGCAGCCCGCTCGACACCGCGACCGTGGACCGGATCAACGCCGTCTACGACGCCCACACCGTCGCCACCCCCTGGCGGGACGGCGATCTGCTGCTCGTGGACAACACGCGCACCGCGCACAGCCGCCTGCCCTACACCGGCGACCGCGAGATCGTCGCCATGCTCGGCCCTCTCACGACCCGCTGACCCAGGACGCGCCCGCGGACCCGGCCGCGGCGACCCGGAACCGCACCAGCGCCACCGCCCGGTCCAGCGCCCGGTCGAGTTCCGCCCGCGACGGGGCGTGCGCGATGACGTATCCGAGCCGCCCGTAGGCGTCCGTGGGCGGCCCGACGACCGCGCCCGGGGACACGGTGACGGTCACCTGACGCACGAACGGCTCCGCCTCGGCCTCGGCCACCCCGTCGACCGCGGTGAGCGTGCCGCGCACGTCGGCCCGCAGGAACCGGATGCCCGCGTGCCCGTCGAACGGTGCCGGTTCGGCCACCGGCAGCCCGCCGAGGTGGCGCACCTGCTGCTCGAGCAGGTCGACGCCGGTCCCGACCCGGACCAGTTCGGGGATCATCCCGCCCGCCAGGCGCGGGTTCACCTCGATCACCACCGGCCCCGCCGCGGTGAGCCGCACCTCGGTGTGCGTGGCCCCGTGCGTCATCCCCAGCGCCAGCAACGCCTTGCGCACGGTGTCGGCAATCGCCTGCGCGGTGTCGGCGGCCAGGTCGGCGGGCACGACGTGCCCGGCCTCCACGAACTGCACATCGTCCACAAGGGACTTTTCGACGATCGCGTAGAGCCGGGGCTCGCCGTCCACGCCGATCATCTCGACGCTGTACTCCGGCCCGACCGCGTAGGACTCGACCAGCGCGCCGGGCGCCCGGCGCTGCCCGCGCCCGTTGACGGTCACCGCGGTGATCGCCCGCACCTGCGCCGCGGCCTCGCGCGCCGTGGTGCACCGCAGCACCCCGGTCGACCCCGACTCGTCCACGGGCTTGACCACGCACGGCACCGGAACCGCACCGATTTCCTCGGCGTCGGCGACGAAGGCGAACTCCGGTTGCGGCACACCGGCCGCGGCGAGCGTCGCCCGCAACTCGGCCTTGTTGCGGCAGCGCGCGACGGCGGCGGGCGCCGCGGCCGGAAGTCCCAGCCGCGCGGCCAGTTCCGCCGCGGCGAGCAGGTAGAACTCGCTGGTGGTGCCGACCGCGGAAACCTGCTCCAGCGGCAGCAAGCCTGCCAACGCGTCGGTCATCGCCGCCAGGTCGCCCGTGTCGCACACGACCGTCTCGGCGGGCGCGTCGGCCAGCCCCAGGTAGCGCTCGGGCCGGTCGGTGAGGAACACCGGCCGGTAGCCCAGCCGCCGCGCGGTGGCAGGCGCGCGCATCCCGGTGCCGGTGGTGTTGGACTCCACGAAGACGAACGCGGGCCGGTTCTCGTCCGGCCGCACCGAATACGCCCACTCGCGCACCACCGCGTCCGGCGGCACCAGCCGGGGGCTGGTGCGCAGCGGCAGCGCGGTCAGGTTCCGGTCTGCCCAGAACTTCTCGCTGTGCACGGTGTCGACGTAGCGGTCGCCGCGGTCGGGGAAGATGCCCACGATCGTCGCGCCGGGCTCGGCGCGCTCGGCGAGCCAGGTCAGCACCCGGTACGCCGAGCCGGAGGTGTTGCCCGCGAACAGGAACTGCTCGCGGGCCAGGTCCCGGGTCGCGGCGAAGGCCTCCCGGTCGTTGAGCCAGTGCACCTCGTCGATGACCGTGCGGTCCAGGTTCGGCGGGTGCATACTGTTGCCCAGCCCGCTCTGCAGCCGCTGCGGCCAGTCCGGCTGTCCGAACAGGACACTGCCGACGCAGTCCACGCCCACCGCGCGCAGCTCGGGCAGCGTCTCGCGCAGCGCCCGCGTTGTCCCGCACAGCGAACCGCCGCTGCCCACCGGGCCGACAATGGTGTCGATGTGGTCCAGCTCGGCCAGCAGCTCGTCGGCGAGCGTGCGGTACGCGGCCGGGTTGTCCGGGTTCTCGTACTGCCGGGGCCAGAACGCGCCCGGGTTCTCGGCCATGATCCGGCCCAGCATCGCCAGCCGGGCGCCCTGCCAGCCGCGTTCGTCCATATGGGACACGACATGCACCGCGCAGCCCAGCGCGTCCAGCTTCGCCAGGGTGATCGCGTCGATGCGCGGGTCGGTGACGATGTGCACCGGGTGCCCGAGCGCGCGGCCGACCAGGGCGACGCCCAGCGCCATGGTGCCCGACGAGCTCTCCACCAGCGGCGCGCCCTCGGCCAGCTCGCCGGACGCGCGGGCGCGCAGGATGATGTTGCGCGCCACCCGGTCCTTCATCGCGAACAGGTTGCCCATCTCCAGCTTGGCGTAGGCGCGCACGTCCGGCCTGCCCGGCAGGCCCAGCCGGACCAGGGGCGTGTCGCCGATCGCGTCGATCAGCCGCTCACCGCGCACGGTGATCCTCCACAAGAGATGGTCGACCCTCGAAGCTCAGCGAGCGGTAGACGGTCACGTTTCCCGCCAGGCCAAGGCATCGCTTGGCCGCCTCGGCCACCCGCTCGCGGCTGTCCGGCTCCCGGGTGTCGATCAGGACGCCCAGCGTCGTGCCGCTGTGCGCGTTGACCACGCCCAGCCCGCCGACCTCGGCGCAGATCCGGCGCAGCGCGGCCAGCGTGCGCTTGGGCCGCAGCACCTGGTTCATCTCGGCGCTGCGGGTGGCGACCTCGCCGACCGCGCGCAGGTCGCCCGCGCGCACCGCCGCGGTCATCCGGTCGAGCATCCCGGCGTACTCGCGCCGGTCGGCCGCGGTGAACGGCTTCGGGATGCGGTTGAACGCCACCGTGTCGACCATGCCGCCCTCATCGATGCCGACCACGGCCATCGGCGGCAGCGAGCCGAGCACAGAGCGCAGCCGCACTCTGCGGTGGTAGAAGGCGACAATGCTTTGGTAGAGCACACCGTCGGTCGGCTCGATGCGGCCGAGCAGGTCTTCCACCCGGCGCGCGGGCATGGCCAGCCCGAGCGCGTTGCCGACCGCCCGCGCGGTGGCCACCAGGTCGGCCGACGAGCTCGCCAGGCCCTTGCCCTCCGGGATGCCGCTGTCGATGGTGAGCAGCCCGCCGCAGGTCTCCCCCGCCTCGTCCAGGATCATCCTGGCCAGCCGCAGCGCCTTGCGCTTGCCCTCTGGCCGCACCCGCACCGTCGGCGACTCGGGGTCGGTCCGGAACGTGGCGATGCTCCACCGCGCGATCGGCAGTGTGACCAGGAAATCCCCGTCCGCCTCCGGCAGCGCGCCCTGCAGCAGTTCGCCGAACGTGCCGAACGCCGTGCTCACACCAGTCGCGCCGCGGTAAGACCGCGGCTCCAGGATTGTCGATGCCCGCACTCCAGGTCCTGTCTCGTAGTACCGGTGCGTGTCAGTTGTGGCCGTGCCGTCAGGGGCCGCACCCGGCGCGGCTGGTGCGTGCCGGTGCTTCGAGGCAGGGTCTAGGCCCCCTCGCCGGATGGTCACCCTCATCTGCGTCCCCCTTCATCGCACGACAGCAGATCCGCCAGCAGTCGGTCGGCCCGCCTGCGCCCGCCGTCGACCTCGGCACGCTGCCCGGCCCACCACTTCTCGGCCTGGGCCAGCTCCGCGCGCTGCCGGTCGAGCAGGCTGCGCACCGGCCCCGGCCCGGTCGACCCGGCCGTCCGCTTGGCGGCGAGCGCCCGGTCGAGGTCGAAGGCCTCCGCCAGCAGCTCGTGGCCGTCCGCCAGCGGAAAACCCGCGTCGCGGACGATGTCCTCCAGCAGCGCGCCGTCCGGTTCTCCCGGCGGCAGACCGCGCGCCATGGCGGCGACGATGTAGCGGCCCGCCACCACCTGCGCCTGCCGCCAGGGCACGCCCGCGCCCAGGCACAATCCGTTCGCCAGGCCGAAACCGCCCAGGTACTCCGCGGCGCAGGCCGCCCGCAGCCGGTCGGCGCGCAGCACCAGGCTGTCCAGCACCGCCCGCAGCAGCCGCAGCACCGAACCCGCGTCGTCGAAGGTAGCAGGCACGCCCGCACTGGCCTCTTTGGACACTTCGACCGAGTTGGCGAACGGCGTGCCGCGCTGGGCCATGGCGACCTCCACGAAGCCGCCCGCGAGCCGGGCCGTCCGGGCGCGCAGCCGTTCCAGCACGGGGAAGTTCTTCTTCTGCGGCATCGCCGAGGAAATCCCGCTCAGCTCGTCGGGCAGGTCGAGAAAGCCGTAGCCCGCGCCCGCCCAGGTCATGACGTCGGTGACGAACCGGCTCAGCGGCACGCCCAGCAGGCACAGCTCCGCGGTCGCCTCCAGCGGCCAGTCCCGGGCGGCGACCGCGCGCAGCGCGTTGCCGGACCCGCCGCGAAAGCCCAGCAGCGCGGCCATCCGGTCGCGGTCCCAGCCCAGGTCGCCGCCAGTCATCGCGCCTGCGCCCATCGGGCACTCCGCGAAAACCCCCAACAGCGCGGCGAACCGGTCCAGGGAGTGCAGCAACTGCTCGGACAGCGCGGTGAAGTAGAAGCCCGCGGTCATCACCTGCGCGGGCTGGGCGTGGGTGTAGCCGGGCATGACCGTGGCGATCTCCCGCTCGGCGAGCCGGTGCACGGCCCGCACGAGGTCGACCAGCTCGGCCACCACCGCGAAAACCCGGTCGCGGCCGTACATCTTCTGCGCGGTGGCCTGCAGATCGTTGCGGCTGCGGTCGACGTGCCACGCTGGCGGGACCTCGCCCAGCCAGGCGTGCACCGCGCCCTCGACGCCGAAGGCGATGTCGGCCATGCCCTGCGCGGCGGCGTCGACCGTCACCTTGTCCACTGTGGACAAGGCGTGGGCGACGGCTGCCGCGTCCGCGTCGGTCAGCACGCCCATCCGGTGGTACTCCAGCACCAGCACCCGTTCGATGGCGAGGTAGTGCGGCAGCAGGTTGTCCAGCTCGAACCGCAGCTGCGGCAACAGCACCTCGGCGCGCAGCAGCGCGCTGGGCCCGGCCGCGATCCGCCCGGTGAGCGCGGCGACCTCCGCGGTCATCGCGCCGCCGCCACGGTCTCCAGCGCCGACAGCACCCGCGCGGCGACCGCGTCGGGCACCGTGCGGACGAAGTAATGCCCGCCCTGGGGCAGCACGCGGGCGTCCACCCGGGCGGCCAGCTCCGGCCACCGGCCCGCCGACGCGCTCGGGTGGCGGGGGTCGTCCGCGGCGTTGACCACGTGCAACTCCCCCGCCAGCCGGTGCGCCGCCGGGTCGGCCAGCGCGCCCAGCAGGTAGGCGTTGGTGCTCACGACGTCGTGCCGGTAGGCGGCGCCGACGAGGTCCGTGCGCTCGGACTTGAGCTCGTCCAGCTCGACATAGGAGCTGTCCTCCCGCAGCGCGGCGGTGATCTCCTGGTTGGCCATCGCGACGACCTCGGCGACCTCGGCGCGCAGCGGCTCCGGACCGTCCAGCGGCGCGGCCCCGACGAACACCGCGGCCGCGGCGGCCCCGTCGGCTTCCAGCAGCCGGGCCAGTTCCAGGGCGTGCGCCGCGCCGGCGCAGTGCCCCCAGACGGCCACCGGGCCGGTCAGGTCGGCGGCGATCTCGGCGCGCACGGCCGCGGCCACCGCGCCGACGTCGGCGAACGCCTCGCCGGACCGGGCCAGGTCGTGGCCGGGCAGCTCGACGCCGAACACCGCCACCCCGTGGTCGGCGAGTTCGGCCGCCAGGCCGCGGAAGTTGACCGCGTTGCCGCCCGCGTACGGGAAGCAGACCAGGTTCACGCCGCGCACGCCGTCCGGGCTGAGCCGGTGCAGCAGCGACGGTGTTCCGTTCGCTCTGTTCTCCGCGCGCAGGCGCAGCGCCAGCTCGCCCAGCGCCGGGTCCCGCGCCAGGTCGCGCAGGCTCAGCCTGCGGTCGAGCCGCACCACCAGCCGCACCGCGGCGAGCGAGGTGCCGCCGAGCTGGAAAAACCGGTCCTCCCGGCTGATCCGCTCCACCGGCACGTTGAGCACCTCGGCCCACGCGGTGGCCAGCGCGTTCTCCTCCGGCGTGCTCGGCGCGGCGTACCCGGCGGCGGCGTGCCCGAGGGTGGCGGCCAGCTCGGCCAGCACCTTGCGGTCCACCTTGCCGTTCTCGGTCAGCGGCAGGGCGTCCATCCGGTGGCACGCGCCGGGCACCATGTAGTCGGGCAGCGCGGCGGCCAGGTGCGCGCGCACGTCGGCCTCGGCCAGCTCCGGCGGCCCGGCGTAGAAGCCGACCAGCTTGCGCGCCTCGCCGTCGCCGTCGACCACCACCGCGCAGCCGCGCACCCCGGGCAGCTCCAGCAGCCTGCCCTCGATCTCGCCGATCTCGATGCGGAACCCGCGGATCTTCACCTGCTGGTCGCGGCGGCCCAGGAACTCGATCCGCCCCTCGGGCAGCCACCGGCCGAAGTCGCCGGTGCGGTAGAGCCGCTCGCCGGGCACGTGCGGGTCCGGGGCGAACGCCTGCCGGGTGCGCTCTTCGTCGTTGATGTAGCCGCGCCCCACGCACACGCCCGCGAACGCGATCTCCCCCGGGCTGCCCAGCGGAACCAGCCGCAGGTCGGCGTCGACGATGTAGGTCCGCACGTTGCGCAGCGACCGGCCCACGGTGACGAACGGGCGGTCGGGCTCGCCGGTCAGCACCTCGTGCATGGTGTCGTCACCGACCTCGGTGGCCCCGTAGGCGTTCACCAGGGCGATCCCGGGATGGCGGGCGAACCAGCGGCGCACCAGGTCCAGCTTCAGCGCCTCGCCGGTGACCGAGACCGCGCGCAGCGCGCCGAGGTCGCGCGGGCGCCGCTCCAACTCGGTGACCAGCACCTCGAAGTAGGACGGCACGAGCTGCGCCACGCCGATGTCGTGCGCGGCCAGCTCGTCGAGGAAAGCCGGGACGTCGAGCTGGGTCTCGGTGTCCACGATCCGCACCCGCCCGCCGACCAGCAGCGGCGCGACCAGCTGCCACAGCGAGATGTCGAAGCACTGCGACGCGGTCTGCGCCACCGCCGTCCCCGCGTCGAGGTCGAGGTCGTCAACCTTGGCGAGCAGGTGGTTGACCAGGGTCGCGTGCTCGCACATGGCGCCCTTGGGCAGCCCGGTGGAGCCCGAGGTGAAGTAGATGTAGGCGAGCTGCCCCGGCGCCACCGACTCGGCGGGAGCGGCGGCGGCGGGCAGGTCCTCGATGAGCAGCCGCGGGCAGGGCTCGCCGAGCGCGGCCAAGGCCACGTCCAGGGAGTCGTGGCTTCCGGCCTCCGACAGGACGAATCGCACGGCGGCGACCTCAAGCTGGGTGCGGATGCGGTCGGCGGGGAACCTCGGCCGGATGGGCAGGTACACCCCGCCCGCCTTGAGCACGCCCAGAGTGGCCGCGGCCCAGCCCAGGGTGCGCTCGGTGACGACCCCGACCACGTCCTCGGCCACCAGCCCGGCGGCAAGCAGCGCGCCCGCCACCCGGTCGGACCGCTCGTCCAGCTCGCGGTAAGTCCACGACCGGCCGCCGTGGCTCACCGCGGGCGCTTCGGGATGCGCCCGGACCCGCCGCGCGAACAGCTCGGGGAACATCGCCGCGCCCACCGGCCGCGCCGGGCCCGCCAGCCCGTGGACCTGGTGGCGCGTCTCGTCCTCGGCAGGCAGGGTGAGGTCCTGGTGCCCGGCGTCCGGCTCGGTGAGCACGGACCGCAGGGCCCGCAGCAGGTACCCGCCCAGTCTGCGCGCGTGCTCGGCGTCGAACAGGTCGTCCCGGTGCCGCAGCCGGATCTCCCCGCCGCGCACCGAGATCACCAGCCCCACCGCGATCACCAGCCCCACCGCCCCGGCCGCCGCCTCGGTCGTGCCTGCGTCGAGGTCGAGCAGGATCTCGTATCCGCCCGCGCCCGGCGCGGCGTCGGCGCGGGCCTGGGCCACCGCCGCGAGAAGGGACCGCCAATCGCCGTCGGCGACCGTGATGGCGAGTCTGCTCTCCTGGCCGCCGGAGCGGATTCCGACGACGAGGTCTCGTTCCCCCACCACCCTCCGCAGAACCGCGACGGCGGCGGCCGTCACCACATTCCCCTGATCTCCCGCGGGCAGAACAAGATCCTCGGAAAGCGGGGTGGAATGATCGCGGAACACGGCGCGGACCGGGGCGCCCGGTCGAATCCACCGCGGCATCCTGGTGACGATGCCGTCGGCTTCCCCGGCGGTGGTTCCGGATTTCCCGAACCCGGAAGCCGGATCGCGCGAACTGTGCTCGCGCCAAGTGTGATCGCCTGAAGTCGGTGACGTAGCGGTGCGCACTGGATTGGATGCCCTTCGCCCGAGCACCGCGTGGGCGTGCGAACGACGGCCGTTTCGCGTCCGTTGTGGACGCGTTCCCCCGAGTGTGGCGCCCTGCGGTGAAATCCCCATTGCCCGACTGAGTCGGAGCCTGATCGGCATGGGCAGCATGTCCCGCGCGTTCGGCCAGGTCAAGATGCCCCGGAGGCGCGTCGGCGGCATCGGCCAACCCGGAGAATCCGGACAGATTGGCTGGTGGGAATCACTTTTCCCGGTGCGCGAAAGCCGGTTGCCGAGCCCCGACTGGGCTCGGCAACCTCTAGTGACTTCGTTAGCAAATCACCGACCGTGGTCACACATCCCCCGACACAGCAGTGGACAGCGACGCCGGGGGGAGCGCCGCTGTCCACTTCGCTGGTCCCTCCAGGGACCCGGATCTCAGGGCCTGCGGTGGGCCGGGATGACCTGGGTGGCCTCCGGGTCCACACCGCGCCGCCCTCGGTTGCGCAGCCGGACCACCACGAACAGCGCCACGGCGACGGCGACCGCCACGATGACGATCTTCTGGAAGATGTCGGCGTAATCGCTGACCAGGTGCCAGTTGGCCCCGAGCGCGTACCCGGCGGAGACGAAGATGGTGTTCCAGATCAGGCTGCCCAGCGTGGTCAGCAGCAGGAACTTGCCGACGTGCATCCGCTCGACGCCCGCGGGCAGGGAGATGACGCTGCGGAACAGCGGCACCATCCGGCCCAGGAACACCGCCTTGGTGCCGTACTTGGCGAACCAGGCCTCGGAGCGGTCGAAGTCGGACACCTTCATCAGTGGGATTCTGGCGATCAGCGCCCGGGTCCGCTCGCGCCCGAGCCACGCGCCGAGCAGGTAGACGATGATCGCGCCGACCACCGAGCCCGCCGTCGTCCAGGCCAGCGCCTCGACGATGCTGAAAGTCCCGCGGCTGGCCGAGAATCCCGCCAGCGGCAGCACCAGTTCACTCGGAATGGGCGGGAAGAGATTGTCGGCGCCGACCACGATGGCCGCGCCGGGCCCGCCGAGCGAATCCATCACCTCGACCGCCCAGCCCGCCAGTCCCCCCACTGGCTCGGCGGTGCCTTCGGCTAGCAGAAAATGTGTCATTCTTTGGTACCCCTTGGCAACTTTCGGACTGTGGATCAGCGGTTGTCCCAAACCTATGAACCGCCGGGACCGCGGACAATGAGGGCAGCCACCCAGCCCGTGGCGTCAAACCACTAGGGGGATATTGCGGTAAACCTCAGTACCGTCGCCTGCGCGTTCGGCTACCTTGGCGATGTGGACCACAATGCCGCCTGGGCGCCCCCGGCGCTGCAGTTGCCGCTGCCCGAGGAGTTGAACGCACGCGCGATGGCCGCGCGCTGGCTGCGGGCCGTGGCGAGCATCCTGGCCGGGGCGGCGACCGGGCTGGTCGAGTTCGGCTACCTGATGTGGACGGTGTTCGCCGCCGCGCTGCAGGCGGTCCCCGGGCCGCACCGCAAGCGGATCGCGCACGCGGTGGACGAGCAGGCCATCCGGCTCACCGGGATGGAGCTGCGCCGGGTCACCCGGTTCCACGGGCCGGTGCACACCGACGTGCTCACCCCCAAGCGCTGCCGCCGCTACCTCTCGCTGCGCTGGATGGTCGGCGGCCTGGGGCTGGGCGTGCTGCTGATGCTCCTGCTGTGCTTCATCGTGGCGGGCTCGATGCTCTCGGCGTGGATCTTCGACGGCGGCTGGGGGTTCATCGAGAACAGCGACAACCGGGTCGACACCTGGCTGGTGGTGCTCGCGGCGCTGCCGGGCACCATGCTCACCTTCGTCAGCGCGGCGGGCATCCTCGGCGTCGGCACGCTCGACCGCTGGCTGGCCACCGAGGCGCTGGGCACCAGCCCCCAGGCGCTGCTGCAGCAGCGGGTGGTCGAGCTGACCAACACCCGCGCCGAGGTCATCGAGGCGATCAACGACGAGCGCAGGCGCATCGAGCGCGACCTGCACGACGGAGTGCAGCAGCGGCTGGTCGCGCTGGGGATGCTGGTCGGGCGCGCGCGTCGGGCCGCGGCGGGCGCCGACCCGCTGCGCGACCTGCTGGAGCAGGCGCAGGTCGCCGCCCAGGAGGCGATCAGCGAGTTGCGCGAGGTGGCCAGCCGGGTGTATCCGGTGGGGCTGGACGACGCGGGCCTGCACGCGGCGCTTGAGTCGCTGGCCGAGCGCTCCAGCGTGGCCATCCGGCTCGATTTCCAGCTGACCGAGCGGCTGCGCTCGACCCTGGAGACAGCCGTCTACTTCGTGGTGTCCGAGGCGGTGACCAACGCGGCCAAGCACGCGAACGCGAGCCTGGTGGAGGTGTCGGTGGCCCGCCGCGACGACCGGGTGCACGTGGTGATCAGGGACGACGGCGTGGGCGGGGCCGACCCGACCGGCACGGGCCTGTCCGGCCTGGCCCGCCGGGTCGCCGCCGTCGACGGGCTGTTCTCGGTGCGCAGCCCGCGTGGCGGCCCCACCGAGGTGGAGGCGAGCCTGCCGTGCGCGTGATCCTGGCCGAGGACTCGACGCTGCTGCGCGAGGGCCTGATCCGGCTGCTGACCGAGGAGGGCTACGACGTGCTCGCCGCCGTCGACAACGCCCCCGACCTGCTGCGCGCCACCGAGGAGCACCGGCCCGACCTGGTAGTCACCGATGTGCGGATGCCGCCGACGCACAAGGACGACGGACTCAAGGCCGCGCTGCACATCCGCCGCGAGTGGCCCGACATCGGCGTGCTGGTGCTCTCCCAGTACGTGGAGAACCGCTACGCCACCGAGCTGATCACCAGCGCCGCGGGCCGGGTCGGCTACCTGCTCAAGGACCGGGTCGCCCAGGTGGACGAGTTCCTGGAGGCGCTGAGCCGGGTCGGCGCCGGCGGCACCGCGTTCGACCCGGAGGTCGTGCGCCAGCTGCTGACCCGCACCACGCACGTCGACCCGCTGGAACGGCTCACCCCGCGCGAGAAGCAGGTGCTCGCGCTCATGGCGCAAGGGCTCACCAACGCCCGCATCTCCGAGGTGCTGCACGTGTCGCAGAGCGCGTCGGAGAAGCACATCAACGCGATCTTCGACAAGCTCGGCTTGGCCCGCTCGACCGGGCTGAGCAGGCGGGTCGTAGCGGTAGTGAAGTACCTCGGCAGCTAGGGCCACCCGAAAGGAGGTAGACCGATCGCGTGACACTCATCAGCGGCCAATATCGCCATTGACCGCTCAGGGTGGGCTGACAATTCAGGAATATCGGAAAAGAGCGCCGCCGGTTCCGGCGCGCTCGGGGGTTTCCCGTATCCACCTGGGGGTTGTTGTTTCATGACCGATACCATGGGGGCCAGATCAGCAGCGGTAAGCGTGGTTCTCAACGCGGCCGGACGCGCGGGCGAAAGCCCGAGCTATTTATCAGTCCGGCAACTGGACATCATCGCCAACTCGATGTTCCTCTCTCCCGCCGACCTGTGCATCCTCACCCTGGACGAGCGGCTGCGCGTGGTCGACGCCAACAGCGGCGCCTGCCACATGATGGGCGGGGTGCCGCCCGCCCGGATCAGAGGCAACCGGGTCACCGACTGGTTCCACGCCGAGGACCGCAAGGACCTGGCGGGCAGACTGGACGCGCTGGTCCGCGGTTCCGCGCCGAGGGTCAGCATCGAGGCCCGGCTGGCGGGCCCGCCCAGGGTCAAGTCGGCCGTGCGCATCATGGCGTTCCCCAACGAGGTCCCCGGCGACGAGGTCAGCCGGGTGGTCGCGGTGCTGCGGCCGTATGTCAGCACCGACACCAGAAGCCGCAAGAACCAGACCCTCGTGCTCAGCGAGATCGACATGCGGATCATCGAGGGAATCGCGGCGGGGGTCTCGACCAAGGAGCTCTCCACCGAGCTGTACCTGAGCAAGCAGGGCGTCGAGTACCACGTCAGCAGTATGCTCAAGAAACTGGACGTCCCCAACCGGGCGGCGCTGGTCTCCAAGGCGTACGTGCTCGGCATCCTCAACGCCCGCCACTGGCCACCCCGCCTGGTGGCCAGCTAGGACCCGGCCCGCGACGGTCGGGGCGCGACCCAGTCAGCCTTCGGCGCCCCGACCGTCGCCGTACGGCCTATCCGACCCGGATCAGGGCGTGGTGGTAGCCAGCCGGGTAGGGCTCGTCCACCGGCGCGCCGTCCACCTCGACCCAGGCGTGGGCGAGGAACGGCTGCACCCGCACCCCGCAGCACCACGTCGGCCACGTGCCGCGCAGGCGGCACAGCAGCGCCGTGGCGATCGAGCGCGGCAAGCACCCTTCACCCGCGCAGCGCGCGCTCGCCGCGACCACCCGCTCCCGCGCCCACCGCGCCTGCTCGACCGTGGCGGGCCGCGCGCCCGCGCTCACCCGGGTCAGCACCCGCCGAATCCGCGCGGGCGACCACCGGGCGACGATCACGGCCACCCGCACCACGAGCCACGGCACCACCAACCGCCTCAGGCCGACGCCACCGCGTCCCCGGAGAACAACCGGCGCGCTCATCAGGCCACCTCACAAGATCGGTGGCCTCGCGCGCCTACGCACTGTGCTAATTGTTCACTCACAAGCTCGCTCACCAGGCCACCTCACAAGATCGGTGGCCTCGCGCGCCTACGCACTGTGCTAATTGTTCACTCACAAGCTCGCTCATCACAGCATTACCTCACTCCAACCCTGGCGCGCCAACAGGTCTCCAGGCGCGACCACAGCCCGGCGCACGCGGGCACTCAGGTCTGTCACGGCTCGCCGACCCCCGTCCGGCGGCCCGCGTCAACGCGGTCATCGGGTGATCAGGCCGCTGGAAAGCAGGTGGGCCACCAGGTCTTCCGCGTCCGCGGCCACCGTGTCCGGGTCGGCCCGGTAAACGGAGGTCACCGCGGCGACCACGTCCGGCAGTGTTCCGCCCGCCAGCAGGGTTTCCAGGACCTGCTTGCCGGATCTGTTGAGCTGCCAGTACTTCCCGGTGCGCTCGTCCAGCAGGACCGCGCCCAGCGCCGAGGTCGCCATCGACACCTCGGCGCGCAATGAGACCGACATGGCACACCTTTCCCCGAGCGCCGCTTCACGCCACCCGGTTCGCTCCGGCGGGCCGAACCACCGTCGCGCGGAGCCAGTTCTCCACCGACATGGCCGTGTCCAGGGCCGCCATCGGCAGCCCGATCGGGTAAGCCGACAGCGCCGCGCGGCGCAGCCGGTCGGGCTCCACCAGGCCGAGCCGGGCCAGCATCGGGTCGTCGAACAGGGCGGCCACCTGGTCGCGGTGCCGGTGCAGGCCGCGCTGGAGGTCGTCGGAGAACTCGCCCTTGGTGCCGCGGCTCAGCGACTCCGGGGGCATCCGGTCGCGCATGGCCTCGGCTGTCAACGGCTTGTAGCGCCACGGGTTTCCGCGCTCTTCCGGCCGCACGGCGAGGCAGGCCTCGATCACCCGGTCGTCCAGGTAGGGCGCGTGCGGTGGGACGCCCGTGGCCGCGGTGACCTGCCCGGCCTGCCGCACGGCCGCGCCGACCTGGCGGGCCAGCGTGAGGGCCAGGTGGGTGGACCGGTCGGCGCCCAGCGGCTCGGCCCGCGCCGCCGCCTCCCGCAGCCGGGCTGCGACGGCGGCCGTGGCCTCGGGCGCGGCCCAGGGCGGCATCCGCAGCGGGTACTCCCAGCCGAACATCGGGGTGGCCGGGGCGGGGAAGGCGTCGGTGAGCCGGTCGGCCTCGCGCAGCAGCCAGCGGCGGTACGGGGCGCGGTCGCCGAGTTCGCGCAGGCCCGCGGTGAGCGACCACCGCTTGCCCGCGCGCAGCGCGGTGAACCGCCGCGCGACCAGCGCGGGCCTGCGGACGGACAGGTCGTGCAGGTAGTTCGGTTTGGGGACCAAGATCTCGTCGCCGCCGTGGCCGGTGAGGTGCGCGCCCGCGCCCCGCTCGGCCAGCCACCCGGCCGTGAACCGCAGCCGCGCGACGGACCGGATCCACCGCACCGGTTCGTCCACCCCGCTGACCGGCTCGCCGACTTCGGCGAACATCCCCGGCATGTCCGCGCCGCCGAACACGTGGTGGTTCCCGGGCAGCGACCGTGCGGCGCGCGCGGCCCAGACGTGGTCGTCGTGCGCGCGGTCGGCCACCGCGACCCGCACGGTGGTGAGGCCGCCGCCCGCCACGGCGTCGGCGGCGAGGAAGCACAGCGGCGTGGAGTCCAAGCCGCCGGAAAGGTCCGCGCCGGCGTGCCCGCCGGGGCCGACGCGGGCGCGCACGGCCTGGTCGAGGGCGTGCCGCAGCCGCGCCGCGCCCTCGGCGAGGCCCAGTCGCGGCTCGGGCGGCGACCACCACCGCACGACCCGCTCGTGGCCGGCCCGGTCGAGTTCGAGCCAGGAGTCCGTGGCGAGCAGGCGCACGCCCCGCCACACCGACCCGGTGAGCGCGGCCGAGGAGATCGGGAGCAGGCAGGCCGCCAGCCCCACCTCGTCCACGCCCGCGCCGGTCAGCGCCGCGAGCGGGTCGGCCCGGTCGGCGGCGACGGTGATGCCGTCGATCCGCGCGTAGGCGACCGCGCGCACCCCGGACACACTGCCCTGGACGCGGACCCGTCCGCCGATCGAGGCCAGCAGGTGGACGCTGCCGTGCAGCCGCGCGGCCACCTCGTCCACATCGGACAGCGAGTTCACCCGGCCCGCCCACGCGCGCAGCCACTCCGCCGTCGCGGTCGTGGCTCCGACGACCACCAGGGTGACGTCCCCGGCGGTCGCGGCCACCACCCGGTCGACGCCGCCGCGGGTCAGGTCGCCGACCAGCCACGGCCTGCCGGACGGGTGGTCGACCACGGCATCGGGAATCCCGGGCAGCCGCGCGGCTGCGGCGCGGTCGGGCAGCGCCAGCCAGCCCCCGGCAGCCGTCCCCATCACGCCCGCTCAGTCGAAGTGGATGAAGAAGTCGACAAGCGGAAAGCCGACACCCCGGGTCAGCTCGCCGTACTCGCCCAACTCGGTCAGCCGCGGCGGCTCGTAAACAAGCTTGTTCTCCATCGGACCCTCCAGTGGCTCGGCGCCGGTGTGCCGCACCGCCACTGAACCAGAGCGGGCGACGGTTTCCCCAGTGGTGGCGCAGCTCTTCAGGGAAAACACCAGTTTTCCGCCCCGGAACCGTCCACAGGGGACCCAGTGGTCACAATGTTCTTTACTTGACTTCCAGGAGAGTGGGCGCGGTTCGCGCAAGCAGTGAATCCACTCGAAAGAAACCGCGGCTCACGGGAACTCGAAGAGCATTCACCACGACTACCGCGATTATGGGCAATCCCCCGCTTGAGCCGGGCCGAGAAAGCGAGTCCCGATGAGCCCGCGCCTGACCAGCCAGCCGCGCCCCGCCGTCGCCGACCTGACCGCCGGGGCGGGCAGATCCGGCGGAACCTTCCGGCTCGGGCCTGGCTGTTCGGGGCTCGGGCCGGTGCTGGTCCGGGGCGGCTGGTCGTGCGCGGGCTCCGGGGACGCCGACATCGAGGTCCGCCGGGGCGCCCAGGGCTATCTCGGTCTCGCCGACGGGCGGGCGGCGCCGCTGCCCGACGTGGCGGCCGTGTCCGCGTGGGCCGCGGCCGTTTCCCGGTCGGGCCGGGTGGCGCGCCGGGCCGATGCGGCGCGGGTCGAGGCTGCGCTTGCCGACGCGGCGGTAGTCAGCGCTTACGTGACCGCGGACAACGCTGACGGCGTGCCTCTGCGCGCGCTCTATGGCGACCGCGCCGCGTTGGGCGAGGCGGTGGCGCGGGTCGGCAGGAGGTTGGGCGTCGCCGAGGCGCGGGTGGCGGCGTCGGCGCTGCACTTCGGGATCGTGACCCGGGTGTGGTCGGTCGCGATCGGCGCGCTGGCCGCCGGTGGGGTGGTGCCCGACGTGGACCGGGTGCGGTTTCGGCTGACCGGCGACGCGTTCGTGCGGCTGTCGCTGCCGGAGCCGGGCGGGTGGACCGCGCCCGCCGACCCGGCGCCGCTGCTGTCGCGCCTGGTCGTCGACGAGCACCTGCGGCCGCTGCACCGGGCGCTGCGGGCCGCGACCCGGGTGGCCGAGGGGCTGCTGTGGGGAAACGCGGCCGCCGCCCTGCGGATGGCCGCCGAGACCGGCGGCGACCCCGCCCGGCGGCTGTTCGGCACCCCGGAACTCGCGGCGGCGCTGTCCCCGGACGGCACACGCCGCAGCTGCTGCCTCTACTACCGCGCGCACGCGGGCGCCGTCTGCGGCGACTGCCCGCTCGACGGCGCCGCCGTCACGGCGTGCCGGGGGAAGCCGCAGGCCACCCCGTGACGATCCCGATGGCGCCCAGGGACGACCGGCCCCCACGGCGAACAGGACAAGCCCGAGAGCCGCAGGACGTCGCCCTCGTCGTCGAGTCCGACGGCGGGCGGCGTCGCGGCGGTGTCGTCTGCCATCGCGCACCGGACCTTCCGCTGTCCCACGATGGTGCGGCGGCACCCACGCAGGAGCCGCCACCGGTGCCGCTCAGACGCCGGTCGCGCCGTCGATGCGCTCGCGGATGAGGTCGGCGTGGCCGACGTGGCGGGCGTACTCGGCGACCATGTGGGTGTAGATCCACCGCAAGGTGACCGCGCCGCCCGGGAAGGGGCTGGTCCGCGCCAGATCGCGGTCAGCGCAGTTGGCCCGGGCGCGGGCGATCTCGGTTTCCCAGGCGGACCGGGCTGCCTCGAACGTGACGTCTGCGGAGACGGCGAACCCGCCGTCGTGGCCGCTGGGGTC
The DNA here is from genome assembly GCF_900101685.1 of Actinokineospora iranica. Lineage (GTDB taxonomy): Bacteria > Actinomycetota > Actinomycetes > Mycobacteriales > Pseudonocardiaceae > Actinokineospora > Actinokineospora iranica. Next base: position 109,430 of record NZ_FMZZ01000010.1, on the reverse strand, counting down.
GGTGGCGGGGCCGTAGACGGGCGGCGCGTCCTCGCCGACCAGCACGCGGCGGAACCAGGTGCGCTCGACCTCGGTCAGGTGCTGGACAAGGCCGAGCAGGGTCAGCGGCGACGGCGGCGCCGACGCGGTCCGCAACTGCTCCTCGGTGAGGCCTGCGCACTTCTCGGCCAGGGTGGCCCGGTAGAAGTCGAGCCAGCCCGCCAGGGTCGCGCGCTCGTCGGCGTCGCGCGGCGGCATCGGTCGGGTAGTCATGGCCCAAGAGTGCCCCAGCGGGCCGACAAGAAGTCAGGCGCGGATCGCGCTGATCAGGCCGCCGCCGCCCGGCTCGCGGCCGAGGCCGTCCAACAGGCCGGGCCTGCCGTAGGCGGCTGCCCGCTCGGCCGGGTCGAACACGGTGGCCCGCCAGCCGTGCTCGGCCAGCCACGCCACCGGGTCCTCCGGCGCGCCCGAGCGCCACATCCGCACGACGTCCGCGCCGAGGGTGTCGCCCTGCTCAAGGCTGCTCTTGGACTTGTCCAGCCGGTTCTGGCTCACCACGGTCAGCGCCAGCCTGCTGCCCGGCGCGGACAGCGCGCCGATCCGGCCGAGCAGTTCCTCGTTCTGCGCCGCGGTGAAGTACATGAGCAGGCCCTCGGCGATCCACGCCGTCGGGACGGCGGTGTCCAGTCCGGCGGCGGCGAGCGCGGCTGGCCAGTCGGCGACCAGGTCTGCCGGGACGGCGATCCGCTCGCACCGGGGCGTCGCGCCCGCGTCGGCGAGCACGTCCCGCTTGAAGTCCAGCATCACCGGCAGGTCAAGCTCGAACACCCGAGTGCCGGGCGGCCAGTCCAGCCGGAACGCCCGGGTGTCCAAGCCCGCGCCGAGCAGGACGACCTGGCGGCAGCCCGCGGCGGCGGCTGTGTGGGCGAACTCGTCCAGGAAGCGGGTGCGGACCGGGACCGAGCGCATCAGCAGCAGCCAGTTCGGCGGCGCCTGCCGCTCGGCCTCCGCGATGTCCGACGGCGGCTGCGGCCACCCGGCGGCGGTCAGGAACCGGGCCGCCAGCGGGTCGTCGAACCAGCGGTCCGGGCGCGCGCTCTCCTGGGCGCGCAGGGCGGCCACCCCGATCGCGGTCATCCCCACCCCGTCCGGCACGGCCGCCGTCTTGTCGCTCACCTGATCAAAGATACGGCCGCGCGTTCACTTTCCGGCCCGCCGGGTAACCGCGACTCGGACTATCCCGCCCGCGGAAAGGACCGCCCGTGCTCCACGCCCCGCTCGGCGACACCCGCCTGCAGCACCTGGACCGCTACCTCGACACCGCCGCCCACGAGTTGTTCGACCACGACCGGCGCCTGCGCGGCCTCGACCTCAAAGCCGAGTTCCGCGGCGGGGTCGCGCACCTGACCGGCGCCGTGGCCGAGCCAGGGCACCTGCGCCTGGCCAGGGACCTGCTCGGCAGGCTGGCGGGCGTGCTCGCGGTCTGGGACCGGGTGCTGGTCGCGGGCCGGACGCCGGTGATCCTCGACATCGGCTGCGGCGACACCAAGCAGTACCCGGACAGCATCGGCGTCGACCTGCGCGCGGCCCGGGACGTGGACGTGGTGGCCGACCTGCGCGACGGCCTGCCGTTCCCGGACGCGAGCGCGGACCGGGTCTTCGCCGTGCACGTCCTGGAACACCTGGTCGACTTCCTGCCGCTGGTGGACGAGTGCCACCGCGTCCTGCGCCCCGGCGGCATCCTGCACGTGCTGTCTCCCTGGTGGCGGTATGTGAACGCGGTGGCCGACCCGACCCACGTCCGCCTGCTCGACGTGCAGACGATGAAGGGGATCTGCGACCGCGTCGACACCGGCCTGCGCTGGCACCCGCTGCACGCGGGCTGCGACGGCGCCAGCGTCTTCGCGGACCTGATGAAGGTCGACGCCGACGCGCCCGCGCCCGCCCGCGAGCACCTGGCGCGGTTCTTCGACTGACCGGCCGCATCGTGGATTGTCGGCTGGCGGCGGCAGGTGGGTCCACCCGTTCTCTGCTTCCGGCGTCACGACCAGCGTCGTGCCGGTGAAACCCGGTCGGACCTGCTCTTACCTACGGGTCGACCGACAGCCGTGTGCGTCTCTCGACACAGTTCGGGGATAGCCGTGTCGACTTCCCCATTCCCCAATCCACTCTGGCGGGTGACACCCGAGTGGGTCGTTTGCCGCCCTCGGCCCGGGGTAGGCGAACCCGGTCGACGAAGGCGGGGTCGGGTATGGGTTCGCTTGGCGAGTTGCCGATGCTGGGGTCCGGGCTTGGACACCGGGCCGAGTGGGAACCCGGGCTGCGCCAAGGGGTTCTCGGCGCGCAGTGGGTGGAGTTCATCGTGGAGCGGTGGGCGGAGGTGCCCGCCGGGGTGCGGGCGGGGCTGCGGGAACTCGCCGTCCCCGTGGCGCCGCACGGCGTGGGCCGGGCCGTCGACGTGCCCGGGGAACCGGACGGCGCGGAACTGGCCGCGTGCGCCGCGCTGGTGGCCGACCTGGACGCGCCCTGGTTCAGCGGGCACCTCTGGTTCGCCCAGCGCAAAGCCGCCCGCGACCTGGGCCGCGCCGCCCAACGGCTGCGGGACAGCGTCGGGGCGCCGTTCCTGCTGGAGAACACCGAACACGCCGCGCCAGACGCGCCGGAGTTCATCACCGAGGTGCTGGAGCACTGCGAGTGCGGCCTGGTGCTGAACCTGGCCCGGCTGGCCAGGGACTGCCCAGACCCGGCGGGTTTCCTGGACCGGATACCCATCGAGCGGGTGGTGGAGGCGCACCTCACCGCGGGCGCCGCACCGGCCGCGACCACCGTCGAGACCCACCGCGACCCGGTGCCGCCCCCGGTCTGGGACCTGCTGGCGACCCTGGTCACCCGGGCTCCGCTACGCGGCTCGGTGGTGGAACGCGACGGCGGCGGACCGACCGACGTCGCGGAGGTGATCGCCGACCTCACCAAGGCACGCGCGTTGCTATCGGACCGACGACAACGCCCCTGACCCGTTCCTCATGCGGTCACCGGTCGTCCCATCGACCGGTTCACCGCCTCGTGCGACCCCGTGCCCCCCAGCCCGCGGCCGCGACCGCCTACTCACGCCGGTCCGTCCGCGTGGGGTCAGCCACCAGTTGAAACCCGGGCGCGGCCGGGCCCCCACCGGCAACGGGCAGCACCGTCACAGGCCGACGCGGTAATTGATCACTACGTGGTCCTCGGGCGGGCCTGGCTGGAGGTCGACGGAGTTGATGTTGAACCAGCCGTAGGCGCCCCGGGAGGTGCGGAAGCAGTACTGCGAGCCGATGGCGGAGGGGGTGAGCGGTCCGGTAGTCGACCGCCCCTCCTTCACCGTCTTGGGGCAGTCGGTCTTCGCGTCGGACTCGGTGCCGTAGTAGTAGAACAGGGCGGCTCGGCTGGCCGTGACGGTCAAGTCGTCGCTGAAGTGCAGGTCGATGTCGCCGTCGGGGCCGGACACCTCCTCCGCATTGGCTTCCGGCGCGTCGAGGTCGACCCCGTACCCCGGTTCGAGTCGGATCTGCGAGGACACGTCGTCGTCCGCTGCCCGGGGGGCGGCCGAACGGGCCGAAGGGACGCTGGACCGCGAAGCGCTCGACGGCGCGGCGCCCCTGGACGAGGTGGCCGGGGGCGAACCGGGGTCAGGCGAGACGGTGACGCTCTCGGTCACGGTGGTGGCAGCGGCCGCGGCGGCGCCTTGCTTGCGGCCCGCCGCGTACGCTCCGACGATGGCGACGGTCAGGGCGAGGGCCGCGATCACCACGATGACGGCGACGCGGCGACGGCCGGAACGCGCTGTCCGGGCCGCCGGGGTCAGTGGGTCGTTGGCCTGATTGGCATTTCGCACACGTGCTCCCGAGGACAAGTGCTGTAATCCCCGACCACGGTGATCAAACCATGCCCGCCCTGGGCCGTCGCGGCCGGATCAGGAACTCGGGGCGCGGCGCCGCCCGCGGGCGCGGAACCGGTCGAGTGCTTCCCGCCAGGCGACCTGAGGGATGGCGATGGCGGTGCGGGCGTTGGCGCCCGCGCGCACCAGTTCCGCGCGGGCCTGGCGCAGCACCCGGGGGCTCGCCTTGTCCGGGTGGCCCATGTCGAACGGCGGCCGCGGGTCGTACTCGATCAGCAGCTGGATGGTCTCCGCGCGTTCACGGCCGTGGATCTCGCCGACCAGCCACAGCGCGAGGTCCAGCCCCGCCGACACACCGGCCGCGGTGGCGATGTCGCCCGAGCGCACGATCCGCTCGCTGGGGCACGAGATGGCCCCGAACGCGGCCAGCCCGGACTGCGCCAGCCAGTGCGTCGTCGCCCGCTTGCCGCGCAGCAGACCGGCCGCGGCGAGGATGAGGGCCCCGGAGCACACCGACGTCGTCCAGCGGGCCGTCGGGTGCACCGCGCGCAGCCAGTCGAGCAGCGCGCGGTCGGCCATCGCGGTCGCGGTCGCGGCGGACGAGCCGGGCACCAGCACCAGGTCGGGCGCGGGGGTCTCGGCGTAGGTGTGAGTGACGCCGAGGAACAGCACGCCGCTGTCGGCGGCGACCGGTCCCGGCCGCGCGCCGACGAACCGGATCTCGGTGTCCGGCATCAGGTTGAGCACCTCGTACGGGCCCAGCGCGTCGAGCGCGGTGAGGCCGGGGTAGAGCACGATGGCGACCTGCATCGGGTTTCTCCTCATGTGGTGCGGAATCGGGCGCGGTAATCGGCGGGCGGCACACCCAGCACGCGCAGGAAGGCCCGGCGCATCGTCTCGTCGCTGCCGAAGCCGCTGCGCCGGGAGACCGCCTCGACCGACAGGGTGGAGCGTTCGAGCAGGTCGCGGGCGGCCTCGACGCGCACCCGCTCGACGAACCGGGCGGGTGTGGTCCCGGTCTGCGCGCAGAAGAGCCTGCCGAGGTGCCGCTCGGACATCCCGGCCCGCCGGGCGAGCCGGGCCGCGCGGTGGTCGGCGGCAGGCTCCGCGGCGATCGCGTCGAGCACCGGCCGCAGCGGTGACTCGGCGGCCACGCCGTGGTCGAGCCGCGCGGAGAACTGCGACTGCCCGCCCGGCCGCTGCAGGAACACCACCAGGCCGCGGGCGACCGCGCGGGCGACGTCCGCGCCGTGGTCGGCCTCCACCAGCGCGAGCGCGAGGTCGATGCCCGCGGTCACCCCCGCGGAGGTGTAGACCGCGCCCGCGCGCACGAAGATCCGGTCGGGCTCCACCCGGACGTCGGGGTAGCGGCGCGCCAACTCCGCGCACACCAGCCAGTGCGTCGTCGCGGGCCGCCCCGCCAGCAGGCCCGCCTCGGCGAGCAGGAACGCCCCGCTGCACACCGAGCACACCCGCCGCGACCGCCCGGCGACCCGCCGGATCTCGGCGACGAAGTCGGGCGCCGACGCCGCGTCCACCCCGAACCCGCCCGCCACGACGAGGGTGTCGACGTTCTCGGCGAGATCGGCGAGCGCACGGTCGGCGGCCATCGTCAGCCCGGAGTCCGCCCGCACGGCCGCCCCGTCGGGCGAGGCGACGACAAGCCGGTACCCCTGGTCGCCCAGCACCCGGTTCGCCACGGCGAACACCTCGGCTGGGCCGACGGCGTCGAGCATCTGGATGCCCGGGTACACCACGAGCGCGACGAGACGTTCGGCCATGACTCCAGCCTCGGCGGCGGCCCCGATGTCCGCAAGGACGGGTGCCCCTCGGATTCGGACATGGACCCGGGAAAGCGAACGGCCCGCCGGTGACAGTCATCGGCGGGCCGTTAGCTGACGTGCTGGGAACTCAGCAGTTGGAGGTGGCGGGCTTGCCCGCGACCCGGTCCTGCAGGAAGGCGAACGCCTCGGCGTTGCCGATGTAGATCGGGGTGATGTGGTCCTGGTCGGGGATGACCTTCCAGGTCAGGTTCACTCCGGCGCCGCAGTAGGTCTTGTGCAGCGTGTCGGCCTGGCCGAAGGCGACGATGTTGTCGGCCGAACCGTGGTACTGGTACACCGGGACCTTGATCGGGGTGGCGCCGAGCTTGTTCTCGGCCAGCCGCGCCGCCCACGCCGGGGTCACGAACACCGACTGGGTGAAGTAGTCCGAGATCTTCTTGTTCGCGTACTTGGTGAGCAGCTCGAACGTGCAGGAGTCCTTGCTCATGTCGTCGTACGCGGCCTTGCCCGCCGGGGTGAGCGCGCTGTAGAGGTCGAGCTCGGGGTAGGCGTTGGCGAGGCCGAGCAGGGCGTAGAGGAAGAAGCCCGAACCCCACTTGGCGTCCAGCGGCAGGCCGACCATGACCAGGTCGGCGGGCACGCCGCCCGCGGCGACGCCGACCAGGTTCAGCTCGGGGGCGTAGGTCGGGTGCAGCTGCCCCGCCCACATCGCGGCGCCGCCGCCCTGCGAGTAGCCCTTGAGCACGACCTTCGCGCCCGCGGCGACCTTCGTCTCGGAGAACTTCTGCGCCGCGCGGACCGCGTCGAGCGTGGTGCGGCCCATGGACTGGCCGGTCATGTAGGTGGTCTTCGGGTCCGGCTTGTAGCCCTCGTAGTCGGGCAGCGCGATCGCGTAGCCCGCCTTGATGAAGTCATCGATCGCGGGCTGCTCGTAGTGCGAGCCGGTCTGCTCCATGATCGAGGGGGCGCAGAGGAACGCGGGCCCCTGGGTGCCGGAGGTGACGGCGGCGATGGGCGCGGTGGCCGGGTTCGCGCTCTTCGGCATGATGATCGTGCCGGTCACCGCGATGGGCTTGCCCAGCGCGCTGTTCGACAGGTACATGATCTGCCAGGAGTTGGCGATCGCCCCGCGCGGGCCCGGCCGCGCGGGCCGCCAGCGGATGACGTCGCCCGGCTGCCCTTGGGGCAGCGGTGACGGCGGGGTGTAGAAGCTGTCGTCGGCGGGCCCGGTGCCGCCGGGCAGCGGCGGATTCCCACTGACGGGAGCCGCGCTGGACGGGGTCACGCCGAGCGCCACGACCGCGGAACCGGCCACAACGGTCGCCATGGCGGCCGAGAACACCCGCCCGAGGCGCGCGGCACGCGCGGACGACTTCGGGCGGCGACTCTGCCGCGAGCGAGCGAACATACTCAGCACCGCATGTACCTCCGAGCGACGACGGAGTCACGAGGCCGCAGCGCCGCCCTGCCCGGTTTGCGCGGTGGGCACAAAGTTCGGGATGGGCATGTGTGGCATCGTGACTAATTCAACCAGTATTTACTCTTGCTGGAATGAGCGTAGCATCCGAGGAATCACTCCACTAAGCGAAGTTTTTTATCAGATCCGATTGCTTCCGGGCGCGCTTATTTATCCACGCACTACGGATCGGACGGCCGAATCCCCATGTCGGCACAGGTGATGCCCCCTGCGGCAGCCCGCTCGGACAGATCGGGCCCGCCGGGAATCCCCGCGTCCCGCGATACCTCTCGGGTGGACGGTAAATCACTGCCCACGAACGCGGCACACGCCCGCCTACCGGCAATAATGACATCGTACGACGAACGGTGTTTCCGGCGATCCCCATTCCGCGGCAGCGACTGGGACCGGGGCAAGCGGATCGGGCGCCTGCCGGTGTTGCCTGCCGTCGGCTGGCCGCGCCCGGCGGTTGGCTTGGGCGGGTTGGCTCGATGGGGTGGGTTTGCTCCTTCGCTCCACCCACCGAGCACTGGGCACTGCCGGGTGACCTAGCCGATCAGACCGGCGATCCAGGTGCCCAATGCCTGCTCGGCTTGCGCCCTGATCTGGGCCGGGTCGTCCGCGTCTGCGATGAGGAGGGCGGCTTCGGTGAGGGCGCTGAGGATGAGGCGGGACAGCACGCCGACCGGTTGGGGGCGGACCAGGCCCGCGTCGGTGGCCAGGGTGAACGCCTCGATCAGCAGGGCAAGGCCGAACTCGGCCTCGATGGCGCGCCAGTCGCTCCAGCCCAGCACCCGGGGGGCGTCGAGCAGGGACACCTGCCGGACCTCGGGGCGCGCGCAGGCATCGAGGAAGGCGGTCAGCGCGGCGGCGATGCCGGTGGGGAGGTCTGGGGCGCTGGTCATGGCGGTCCGGATCTCGGCGGTGATCTCGGCTTCCAAGCCGACCACGACGTCGCGGAAGAGGGCTTTCTTGTCCGCGTAGTGGTGGTAGAGCGCGCCCCGGGTGACGCCCGCTGCGCGCACGATCTCGTCGGCGGGCACCGCGTCGTACCCGCGGGCGGCGAACAGCGCGCGGGCCGCGGCCGTCAGGGCGGCCTTCGTGCCGCGGGAGCGGTCCTGCTGACTACGGCGCATGGCCAGTCAGTGTGCCAATCCGAACACCTTCTCCCGCGCGAACCCGACGATCAGCTCGCCCAGGGCGGCGGGCTGGTCCTCGGGCACGAAGGTGTGGCTGTCCGGGATCTCCGCGATCCGGGCGTCCGGCAGGACCTCGGCGAGCCGGTGGGCCAGCGACATCGGGAAGAGCCGGTCCTCTGCCGCCCAGGCCAGCAGGACCGGCCGCCGGAAGTCCGCCAGTTTCCGCGCGGCGGCGAGGGTGTGCCGCCGGTGCACGCCGCGCAGGAACCGGCCCAGGTCCGCGCGGACACCGCGGTCCCGCCACACCGGGTCGACGTAGGAGTGGATCGCCGCGCCGGGGATGGGCCGCTTGGCGATCCAGCCGTAGCCGAACGGGAGCCCGCGCACGAACCGGCTGCGCAGCGCCGCCGCGGTCAGCCACATCGCCCCCGGCACCCGCGCCAGCGGCGGCAGCGGCGCGAACATCGGCGGGAAGAAGCGCTCGAAGGCGTCGGACGGGGTCAGCACCACGCCCGCGATCCGGTCGGGGTGCTCGGCCATCAGGATCTGGGTGAGCGCGCCGCCGGTGTCGTTTGCCACGAGCAGGACATCGCGCAGGTCCAACTCGGCGAGGAAGTCCGCGATGAGCCGGGCCAGGCCGGGCGGGCTCAGGTCGGCGCCGGGGGCCATCGGCCGCCGGTGCGAGCCCAGCGGCCAGTCCGGGGCGAGGCAGCGGTAGCCCGCCCCGGCGACCAGCGGCAGGACGTCGCGCCACAGGTCCGCGTTGACCAGCAGCCCGTGCACGAACACCACCGGGCGGCCCTCGCCCATCTCCACATAGTCCAGCACCCCTTGGTCGAGCCGGGCCTGGCATGTCCGTTCCAGCATTCCGTCCTCCCCCGCGTCAGTTACATACATACCGTATGTATGTAAGACTTGGTTGACCATACCCCCATGTAGGGTTATAACAGGGGGTATCGAAGGGGGCGGACATGCCGAAGATCAACGTGTACCTGCCGGACGACCTGGCCGAGGCGGTCAAGGCGACCGGGGTGCCGGTGTCGGCGATCTGCCAGCGGGCGCTGGAGCAGTCGGTGAAGCGGGTGGCCGCGATCCGGGCGACCGTGCTGGGCGATCTCGACGCCGACGATCCGACGGCGCGGCTGTCGCAGTTCACCGAGCGGACGCGGGCCGTGCTCAGGCTGGCGATCGAGCGGGCGCGGGCGGACGGCTCGGCCGCCGTCGGCACCGAGCACCTGCTGCACGGCATCCTCGCCGAGGGCGGGAACCTCGCCCTGCAAGTGCTGCGCGTCCTGGAGATCGACCCCGGCCAGGTGGCCCGCGCGCTGGCCGACGCCGGGTCCGGGCGGGCCGGGGACGCGACGAGGTTCAGCGGGCCCGCCGCCAACGCGGTGGAACTGGCCGTGACCGAGGCGATTTCGCTGGGGCACAACTATGTCGGCTGCGAGCACCTGCTGCTCGGCCTCGTCGGCGAGCCAGAGGGGACCGCCGGGAGCGTCCTGCGGAGCCTGGGCGTCGACCTGCGCTCCACCCGGCGGACGGTCGAGGCCGCGCTCAGCGGCTACACGCACCTGCGCGCGCAGTCCGGCGGCGGCTCCGACGCGGCCGCCGCGATCGCCGCCGTGGTCCAGCGGGAACTGCGGCCGGTGCTCGACCGGCTCGACCGGTTGGAACAGCGGGGAGTCTGAGTGTCCTGTTCGGACTCACCGATCCGCGTGGCGCTGCGGCGGGTCCTCCGGCAGGCCGCGATCACCGTGGCGCTGCTGTCAATCATGATGGGAGTGGTGTGATGGCACGGGTTCCGCTCGTGGCCACCGGCGACACGGTCGCCTACCGGCGGCATTCCGGCCCGCCCTCGGTCGCCTCGGGCGCGCGGCGTCGTGCTGGAGGGCACCGGGGCCGGGCACGCGCCCGTCGACCTGCTCACCGCCATCGGCGAGTGGACCAAGTGGGACATCCCGCTGGCACGACGCGACCGGCCTGGCGACCAGGGCCGGGCCATCAGCGCCCGCGCGGCCTGGCCCCTGGACACACGCGGACCACCTGATGGTCGCCCTCGGCGCGGGCGGCGTCTCCGCGGTCCGCGACTGGTTCGACGGGCTTCGGTGCCGATCAGGACCACGGCGCCGCGCCGGGCTCCCGTGTCGCCTGCCCGGCGGCGTCGGCCGCCCCGGCACGGCATGGCGTGTCCCGGTTCCCGGCCCAGGCCCCGGGCGTTCGACGGTTCCCGTCAGCGGGCGTGGTAGGCGCTGCCTTCGATGCGGCCGTGCCCGCACACCGGGCCGAAGGACCAGGCCACCGGGACCGGCTCCGTCCCGTCCGGCGGGATCACTTCGAGCCGCTCCGGTGTGGCCTGGCACGGCCCGGTCACGGGTTCCCCCGGGCCGGGCACGACGCCCCAGTGCAGGTCCTTCTCCGCGGCGGCGCCGGGGGCGAGGACCACGAGCTCCGGCGCCGGATCGGGCACGCGCACCGCGTCCGTCGGCAGTGGCTCGCCTCCCGGCCCGATCAGCCGCAGGGCCCCGTACCCGTAGAGGGTGCACGGCTGCTCGCCGCCGTTGACCACCGTGAGGGTCGCGTACCGGTTGCCCGCGGCCGCGCCCACCTCACCGATCTCCCCCCGCAGCATCGAGGCCGTGCAGCGCGTGGTCCCGCCGGGCGCGGCCACGTCCTCGGGCTGCTCGGGGACGGCGGCTGGCGAGGTGGGAACCGTGGTGGCGCCGCCCGTCGCCGCTCGTCCCGTCGTGTCCGGGCCGGAAGGCGCCTGCCCGCAGGCGGCCAGCGCCAGGAGCGTTCCTGTCGCCGCGACGAGTCGCGGTCCGATCGTCATGGGTCTTCCCCTCCGAAGGTCGTCGCGGTGGTGGTCCTTCACCCGCCCGCCGGTCCTGTCGTCGGCGCGGCCGGTTCGGTGGTCCCCTGGCAGGCCAGTGGCGCGGGCACGTCCGCGGTGCCCTGCGGCTGTACCAGCACGTCCACCGTGACGTTCCCCGCGCGGGTGAAGGTGAACGTCACCGGGATGGTGGTGCCGGGGCGCACGGTCTGGGTCACCTGATCGAGGGCCAGGTAGTACGGCAGGTGCCCGGTCTCGCCCGTGCCCGGTGTCCCCGGCACCGTCCCCTCGGCGAGGACGGTGATCGCCTCCACCCGCTCGGCGTCGCCGTCGCACTCCTTGTCCCATCGGGGGACCACCGCGCGGGCGACGGGGCTGGTGACGCCGACGAGCGCGTCGTCCTCCCGCGCCTTGTTGAACAACGACAGCCGGATGGTCGCGCTGTCGCCTGGTTCGTATCCCCCGTCCTCCGGGCGCTGGACGTAGACGTTGCGCAGCAGCACCTGGCCCACTTCGGCGTTGGTGCCCATCGTGGAGAGCGCGTCGTTCTCACGAACCTCACCGCCGCACCCGGCCGCCGCGGTCACCAGGACGGCGACGAGACCGATTCGCTTCCGCGTCATGCCCACCGCCTACCCGCTGTCGTGGCGTATTCACCGGCGCCGGGTAACAATCGGAACTCGAGTGTGGAAAGGCGCCGGTGGCGGGGCGGGCGCGGTCAGCGCGCGGGCGCCTCGCCCCGGGCGCGGTCCGCGCGGGCAGCGAAGGTGAGCAGTGCGCTTGTCCCGGACAGCACGACGATCAGGACGCCCACGACCACGTCGTTGCCCACCGACGCGGGTGCGGTGTCCGGGTGGCCCAGCGCGAACGGCGCGGCGATGAGCCAGAAGCCCAGCGCGGCGTTGACCAGGCTGAGCCAGGCCACCGAGCGCGGCAGCGCGACGCGGACCAGCGCCAGCGCGGCGACCACGCCGCCGACGACGATGTCGTTCCAGAAGGGGCTGCCCGTGGGGTAGCCGAGCGCGAACGGCGCGATGATCAGCCAGACCCCGGCCAGCAGGACCAGCCCGCTGGGCAGGGTGGCGGCGAACCCGTCCCGGGCACGCGCGCCGGTCATCGTCCGGTCGACCGCGGGCTCGGCCGTCGACGCCCGCGGGCCGGTCTTGGGCTGCGCACCCAGCGCGGGGTCGACGGGGTGACCGGCGCGGTCGTTCGCCGGGGTGCCACCGGGTGTCGTCATCAGCGAACTCCTCCACGTGATACGGCGTGTCATGTCGATGAGGTAGTCCCCGTGCCGGGCGGCGGCAATCCCGATGGCGGCCGACCGAGACATCTCCGTGATGTCGGGCGATCGGGTGACAGCGCGCATCACCACGGCGGCGGTGGGTAGCCCTGTCCCACCTCGACACCCGCACCGAAAGGCGATCATGATCGACCACCGCTCCCGCCGCTCGCTCCGCCTGCTCGCCACCACCATCGCGCTCGGCGTGGCCCCGCTGTTGGCCGCCTGCGGCGACGACGACACCCCCGACCCCGGAGCGGACGTCCCCGGTGTGCCCACCACGACCACGGTCCAGCCCGGTCAGTCCGACGGCGACGACGGGCAGGACGCGGGCGCGGGCTACTTCGCCGATGACAAGCACGTGGGCAGGCAGGTCACCGTCACCGCCCCCGTCAAGCAGGACCTCACCGACGAGTCCGTCGTCCTCGACGCGAGTGACCAGGGCGACGACACACTGCTCGTGCTCTTCAAGGGCGAGCAGGCCGACTTCGGCGAGGGCACGACGGTCACGGTCACCGGCACCGTGCAGCGGTTCGCCTACGACAAGTACAGCGGCGAGTACGGCCTCGCCGAGGCCGCCCTGTTCGAGACCTACGCCGACGAGGAATTCCTGCTCGCCGACACCATCACCCGCCCAGGGGCCGCCACACCCACCAGTTGACCCGCCTCGGCCCGGCCTCCGGGCGGCTCGCACCGGAGCCGGGCCGAGTCCTCCCTACCCGCGGGCGGCCGTCTGGAAGTGCCAGATGATCGCGGCGGGCGTGCCCGCCGCGGCGGCTTGGGCCGCTTCTGGAACCAGGGTGGCCAGGGACCACGGCCACAGGTCCCACGGTCCCAACCCCGGCGGGGTGTCGTTGACGGGCTGCGTGTCGTTGACGGGCTGCCGCCCAGCGGGTTCCGGCGCCGACGAAGGCCGCGCGGTGGGATTCGGCGCCGGATCGTCTTGCGGTGCGGGCAAACCGGGTTCCTCGCAGCGCAGCGGGCGCATACCCGCCGCGAGGGCGGCGCGCAGGAAGTCGCCGACCCGGTGCGGATGCGCGACCAGCCTGCCGGGCCTGCCGTCCGGGCCGCGCACGGTGGGGACCGAGCCGCGGGCGACGCTTTCCGGGTGGATGTCGGAGATCACCAGGTGTCCGCCTGGCCGCAGGACCCGGGCGAACTCCGCCAGCACCGGGTTGAGGTCGGGCACGTGGGTCAGCGCGAGCGAGCAGACCACCAGGTCCGCCTCGGCGTCGGAAACCGGCAGCCGACGCAGGTCGCCGAGCCGGAACTCGGCTTCGGGGACCCGCTCGCGCGCCAGCGCGAGCATGTCGGGTGAGCTGTCGACGCCGATCACGCTGTGCCCGTGCGCGGCGAGCGCCCGCGCCATCCGGCCGGTGCCGCAGGCCGCGTCCAGGGCGCGGCCCGAGGGCAGCGCGCCGACGATCTCCTCGACCACGGGGCCGTCGACGTCGAAAGCGGTGTTGGCGTTGTCGTAGGTCGGCGACCACAGCCGGTAGCCCGTGACCGTGTCGACCCGCTCGACCTGCACAGCCGCGTCCGCCAGCGACTCGTCGTCGAGCAACCGGCGGATCTCGGCGATCCGCGCGGCCACGAAGTCGCTGTCGTGCTCGCCGCGGAAAGCGCGCAGCAACGCGATTCCTTCGACACCAAGCAGATACGCCAGTGGGTGCTCGTAGATCATGGACGGAGGCTAGCCACGCGCCTGCCCCGCCTGCCACCGAGTTACTGGCGTCAGCCACCCGGGTTGGGTTAACTGTCCAGGTGTCCCGACGTGTCGCGCTCACCCAGGTCGCCGTGTGGGGGTTGCTGGTTCTCGGGTTGACGCTGATGTGGGCGCGCAAGGACGCGGGCGCGGCTGCGACGCTGCTGACGATCCTGTCCGGCGCGGCCGCGGTGACCCAGTTCCTGTCCGCCACCAAGTGGAAACCGGCCGCGCGAGCCAGTTCCGCCGAGCAGGTGGACGCGGCGGCCGACGCGCTGGCCGCCGAGGTGCGCAAGCAGTGGGAGGCGGAGGCGCGCAGGCGGTCGCTGGACCGGTCGCGCCGATTACCCGTGCGCTGCCGCATCCCGCGCGGCTCCCACGAGATCGACCTCGACCAGTTCGTCGCCGACTTCGCCGACGATCCCCGGCGCACCGTTGTCGTCGGGGAACCGGGCTCGGGCAAGACCGGGCTGTGCCTGCTGCTGACGCTGGAACTGCTGCGGCGGCCGGAGGCGCGCCGGGTGCCGGTGCTGCTGCAGATCTCCGCGTGGAATCCCGCCGAGAACCTTGACTCCTGGCTGTTGTCCAGCCTGCTCGACATTTACCCGTTCCTCGCCAACGAGTCGCGGTATGGCCCTACCGCCGCCCGGGAACTGCTGAACCAGGACCGGATCCTGCTGGTGCTCGACGGGCTTGACGAACTGGCCGAGGACCAGCGGCCCGCCGCGCTGCGGGCGCTGGACGCCGATCTCGGCAGCGCCCGCCCGTCCGTGCTCACCTGCCGCGCCGCCGAGTTCGCCGCGGCCAACGCCGGGGGCGTGATCAGCGACTCGCACGTGGTCGAGTTGCTGCCGCTGCCCGACGAGGCGATCGCGGGCTATCTGCGCGAGTCGACCCCGCAGGCGAGCGTCGAGCGCTGGGCGCCGGTCCTGGCCGACCTCACCGAGCGGACCGGCACCCCGCTCGGGCACGCGCTGCGCACGCCGCTGATGCTGTCGCTGGCGCGCGCCGTGTACGCCGATCCGCGCAAGGACCCGGCCGCCCTGCTGCGGGTGCCGGACGCCGAGCAGGTCGAAGCCACCCTGCTGGACGAGTTCACCCGCCAGGCGTTCACCACCCGGCCGCCGTCGCCGCTGCAGAACCCCGCGCACGAGCCGCCGCGCTGGAACCCGGAGCAGGCCGAGCGCTGGTTGTCCTATCTGGCGCGGGAGTTCCGGGACCTGTCGTGGTGGCGGCTGTGGCGCGCGGTCCCGACGACGGTGTTCGTCATGCGCGGCGTGCTGGTGGGCGGGCCGCTCGCCGCGCTGCTGGGCTGGCTGCTGCTCGGCCTGTTCGGCCAGCCGGGCCTTGGCCTGCTGCTCGGCGCGGCCATCGGCGTCAGCGGCGGGACCGGGCTGGGCCTGCTCCCGGCCGAGGCCCCGCGCCGGTTCGTCCCCCGGGTGCTGCGCCGCGGCGAACTCGGCCGGGACCTGCTGTTCGGCGCCGTCGGCGCGGTCGCGGGCGGGGTGGCGGTCGGTGTCCTCTGGGGCGGTCTCTACGGCGTGGCGATCGGCCTGGTCTTCGGCGTCGCCTACGGGATGGTGCGCCGCTTCACCGAGCCGACCGAGCCGACCGAGGCGGTCACCCCCGAATCCTTGCACCGCGACGACAAGCGCGCGGTGCTGTTCGCCGCCGGTCTCGGCGCTGTGCTCGGCGGCCTGGCGGGCGGGTTCCTCGGCGGCGTCGTCGGGGTGTCCGGCCTGGGACTGGTGGTGCCGGTGGCCCACCCGGTGCTCGTCGGCCTGCTCGGCGCCGCGGTGGGCGTGCTGCTCGGGGCGGGCGGGCTCGGCCTGGCGATCTACGCGACCAGCGCGTCCAGCCGGTTCAACACCGCCCGGCTGTGGCTGGCGCTGCGCGGGCGGACCCCGGTGCGGCTCATGGCATTTCTGCGGGACGCCCACCGACTGGGCGTGCTGCGCCTGGTCGGGCCGACCTACCAGTTCCGGCACGAGTTGCTGCGCGACCGGCTGGCGCGGCGATCGTGACCACCACACTCGCGCCGAGCCGCCAGAACGTCTTGCGGCCGCTGGCTTGGAGGCCGTAGCGGGCGTCGGGGAACCGCGCCCGGGGCGGGGCCTCGGCGCGGATCGGGCGGAACCGGATGTCGCCGAATCTGCTGCTGGCACGTTCGATGGCGGCGGGCGGGTAGGTGAAGTCGATCTCGACGCGGGTGTCGGCGTCCGCCGACGCCAGCAGCCGGGCGGCCTGCTCGCCGTCGGACAGGTCGTAGACCCGGTCGCCGACGACACAGCGGACCACCTCGAACTCGCTGTCCCGCAAGGTTTCCGACCGCCGCGCCAGCCAGTCCGGCTCGAAGGCGCGCTGTCGCCGCTCCAGCGCCAGCAGATACACCTCGCGCGCGAGGGCGTAGAGGACCAGCACAACGGCGGCCGCGATGACCGGCGCCCGCGCGGAGTCCACGACCAGCGTCTGGGCCGCCAGCATCAGCGCGCCCGAGGACAGGGCGATGACCAGCGTCTGGTGGCGCGCCATGGTGAAGTCGGGTTCGCGGGGCGCGGCCATGGCCCGGGACAGGACCGTCGGGCGGGCGGCGAGGGGCACGGCCAGGTCAGGGCGGGGTGTTTCCCAGTCGCTCCACGTCTCACCGGCCATGGTCACACCTTCCCTTCTCGTCCCAGTCTGCCCGCGCGTGACGGGGCTAGCGCGTCTTTCCGTCCGCCAGGCTCCCCGCGCGCCGCAGCAGGACCGCCAGCGGCGTGCGGAATCCGCGCAGGACCCGGCCCAGGTTCGGGCACCGCCTGCGCGCGAACGACATCCACAGGGTCGCGTGCAGGACCGCGTAGAGTGGCCGCTCGCTGCCGTAGTGGGCGCGCAGCCGGGGCGCGAGGCCGCGCAGCGCGGCGCGGATGTCGTCCAGGGTCGCCTCCCCCCGCGTCGCGGCCGTGGCCACCCCGGTCGCCGCGTCCGGCTCGGCGTCCTGGTAGTCGTCGAGCCGTTGCAGGATCGCGCCGAGTTCGTAGACCAGGTCCGCCTCGACCCTGCTCATCGGCGGCGTGGCCAACGACAGCAGCACGACCATGCCGTGGCCGCCCTTGCCCTCGGTGATCCGCGCGATCTCCGCTGACCCGATCTCCGGGTCGGCCTGCCCGCGCGACCAGGCCTGGTGCTCGTGCACCGCGGCCAGCGCGGCGAAGACCACATCATGTGGGGCATCGGGGCTCCGATCGAGCCGCCGCTCGACTTCACGGTACAGACCGAGGAAAAGCCGCTCCATGTCACCGCGCGGCTCGAACGCCCCACCACGAAACAACTCCGCCAGCCGGTCGTCGAGTTCCGGTCCGCCGAAGTGGTCGAACAGGTCGTCGTACACCCGGGTGATCGCGCCGGTCAGGACCAGCAGGTCCGGCCGCACCGGCACCCGCGCCATCGCGGCGTACCCGGCGACGAGGAAGCCCAGTTTCACGCTCGTCGCCCGCAGCACCGCCGCCGCCCGCGCCCGGTCCCCCGGCTCCGGCACAGCCGCCGCGACGATCGGCGCGACCACCCGGTCGAACCCCGCCAGATACCCCGCGGCGCGCCGCCGCACCCCCGGGACCCGCCCGGCGAACGGCAGCGACCGCAGCAGGGCGCACAGGTCCCGCCAGAACCCGTCGTCGCGGCGGCCCACGCCTTCTCAGCCCGCGGTGGGGCGGCGGAAGGCGGCGCGGTAGGCGTTGGGGCTGGTGCCGACGACGCGTTTGAAGCGGTCGCGGAAGGTGGTCGGGGACGTGAAGCCGACCTCGGTGGCGATGCGGTCCACCGGGTGGGTGGTGGCCTCCAGGAGGTGTTGGGCGCGGCGCACGCGGGCCCGGTGGAGCCACTGCAGGGGCGTGGTGCCGGTCTGCTCGCGGAAGCGGCGGTTGAGGGTGCGGGCGCTCATGCCCGCGTGGGCGGCGATGTCGTCGAGGGCCAAGTCCTTGGCCGCGTTTTCCTCCAGCCATTGCAGGAGGGGTTCCAGCGTGGAACCTCGGGGCGTCGGCGGCTGGTCGTGGACGATGAACTGCGCTTGTCCGCCTTCGCGTTCCAGGGGCATGACCGACAGGCGGGCGGCGTCCGCGGCCACCGCGGAGCCGTGGTCGCGGCGGATCAGGTGCAGGCACAGGTCGAGCCCGGCGGCGGCGCCCGCCGAGGTGAGGAACTGGCCGTTGTCGACGTAGAGGACGTGCGGGTCGACGTCGATCTCCGGGTGGCGGGCGGCGAGCGCGGCCGCGGCGAGCCAGTGCGTGGTGGCGCGGCGGCCGTCGAGCAGGCCGGTGGCGGCGAGGACGAACGCGCCGACGCAGATCGAGGCGATGCGCGCGCCCGCGGCCGCGGCATGGCGGAGCGCGGCGATGGCTTCGGGCGGGACCGGTGCGGTCGGGTCGGTGAGGCCGGGGACGATGACCGTGTCCGCCTCGGCCAGGGCGGTCAGGTCGTGCGGCGGCTGGAAAGTGAACGCGGCGGTGGTGACGGTCGGTGTGGCGCCGCAGACGCGGACCTGGTAGGCGGGGCCGCCGTCGGGCAGCCGGGTGCGGGTGAAGACCTCGATCGGGGTGGCGAGGTCGAACGGGATGACCTGGTCCAGAGCCAGCACGGCGACGGTGCGCATGACCGGAACCTACTGGCCCGACCCGGCCGATGGCGAGAATCCGTTGGAACCTGGCAATCCGGCCACTTCTCCGGATCGCTCGCTGTCCCTAGCGTTTTCCCCACCCGAGACAAGGAGAGCGCGGATGCTTGCCCAGGTCGTGTTGTTCGACGGCTTCGACCCACTGGACGTCGTGGCCCCCTACGAGGTGCTGGCCGCGGGCGGGCCCATCGCCGATGGTGCGCTGACCGTCGAACTCGTCTCGGCCGAGGGGGCGCGCGAGGTGCCCAGCGGAATCAGCCCGCTGTCGTTGCGGGCGACGGCCCGACTGGAGCCCGCGCGCGCCGACCTGGTCGTCGTGCCGGGCGCGTCGGGGCGGCTGCCAGATGGCGACCAGGACACCCGGGAAGACAGCATTCCGGCGATCCTGGCCCGCGCGCTCGGCACCGGTTTGCCCGCGCTGCTCAAAGAATCCCTCGACCGGCCGGGGCTGACCGTGGCCACGGTGTGCGGCGGCTCGCTGCTGCTCGCGATGGCGGGCCTGATCACCGGCAGGCCCGCGACCACGCATCACCTGGGGCGCGACGCCCTGGCCGCCGCCGGGGCGGTCGCCATCGACGCGCGGGTGGTCGACGACGGCGACCTGGTGACCGGCGCCGCGGTGACCTCCGGCCTCGATGTGGCGCTGTACCTACTGGAACGCGAGGTGAGCCCGCGCGTCGCCCACGAGGTCGAAACCCTCATCGCGCACGAGCGCCGCGGCACGGTCTGGTCGGCGGGCGCGGCGTGACCAAGATCCTGCTCATCCTGCACGTGCTGGCCGCGATCGTGGCGATCGGCCCGGTGACGGTCGCGGCGAGCATGTTCCCCGCCGCCGCCCGCCGCGCGGGCAACAGCGACCAACTCGGTGTCCTGCACCGAATCTGCCGGGTCTACGCGGCGGTCGGGATCGCGGTCCCGGTGTTCGGCTTCGCCACCGCGGGCGCCATGCGGGTGATGGGCGACCCGTGGGTGATCGTCTCGATTCTGCTGACCGCCGCCGCGGCAGGCGTGCTGGCGCTGCTGATTCTCCCCCGCCAGAACCAGATCCTCGCCGCGGGCACGCCCGTTCCCGCCCTGAGCGCGCGGTTGGCCATGCACACCGGTGTGTTCAACCTGCTGTGGGCCACGGTCACCGTCCTGATGATCGTGCGCCCCGGCTCCACCACCGGGGCGTGACGATCAACTGAAGACGACCAGGCAAGTGAGCACCAGGCCGAGGATGTAGGCCGGATAGCCGATCCGGGCGGCCGTGGTCAGCTTGGCGTTCCAGGTCGTTGCGGCCGACGGTGGCCAGGCGTTTTCGGAGCATGGCGATCAGGACGCAGATCGCGGCCAGCCGGATGAAGGCGTAGTAGCCCCATTCCAGGGCGGCGGTGTAGCTGACCGACGGGAGTTGGGACGTCACGTTGTTGAGCAGCACCAGCGGAAGCAGGTTCTCTCATCGCCGGCCCGGCCCGCCTCGGTGTCCTCGAACACGATGGCGGCCGTCGCCGAGCCAAGGACCCGGGCGGCGTAGCCTGCGAGGAAGGCGCTTTCCGTGCGGGTGCCGAATATGCCGCGGAAGTACCAGTCGCTGTCCTCGGTCACCCGCGGCGCGCCCGCGGACGGGGTGACGGCGGGGATTCTCGCCCGCGCGGTTCACCTCGTCCAGGTGTTGTCGACCAGTTCGGCGAGCCAGCGCCACGCGGGCTCGTAGTCCTCGTCCTTGGCCAGCGCGACCGAGCGACTCCCGCTCCCGCGCCGGGTCGGACTCGCTCACCGCGATGGCCTGGTGGGTGAGGACGACAGCGGTGTCCGGCTTCTCCTGCGCCATCGCGGCCTCCGTTCGATATCGAGAAGGCCAAGGTAAACCGTTCCCGAACACCACGATCGAGAAATTTTTCCTTGCCCCCGAACGGGTTTGTCCGTTGACCGTCCGGGGATCGCCGGTCGCTGATTCGTTTTATCGGTGGATTGACAGCGTCGCCCGGTTGGTGTTCCGTAGTTTGCCCGATCACGGGAAAGGTGGGGACATGCCCGATTCCGGGGGACGCTGGAGTCCCCGCTATCGCGTCTTCGTGGTCACGCTGGTCCTGGTCGTGGTCATCGCCATCACCTCGACGTCCGTGCTGCTGACCTCGCTGCTGCTGGCGGCGGAGACGGACCACCGGTGGAGCGCGGGCTCGGTCCTGCGCCTGCTGGCGGTCGGGGTGGTGGTGATCCTTTCCGGCGTCTCGGTCAACTTCCTGCCCAAGGCGATCCGGACGGTCTGGCACAACCCCGAGCGGGCCAACATCGGGTTCGTGGACCTGGCGGGCAGGCTCGGCCGGGCGCTGCGGCGGCCGTTGAAGCAGGTCGGGATCGGGCTCACGGTGGTCGCCATCGTGGCCGCCGGGGTGGCCTTCCGCCCCGCGTCGACCGGTTTGGAGCCCGGGCCGCTGGTCCTGATGACCGGGTTCAGCGAGAGCGCGAGCGACCCGAGGTCGATGCTGGTGAACCAGTGGAACCAGCTCAATCCCGACAACCCCGTCGTCTTCAACGTCTCGCCGGGCGAGCCGGACCAGCAGAACGCCCGGATGGTCAACGACGCCAAGCCCGACGGCGAGCACGAGGCCGACGTCTACGTCCTCGACGTGGTGTGGATGGCCCAGTTCGCCGACCGCGGCTACATCCGCCCGCTGGACCAGGCCCGGCTCTCCGCGCAGGACACCGGCGACTTCGTGCCCAAGGTGCTCGACACCTGCAAGCGCGGCGGGACGCTGTGGGCGCTGCCGTTCAACACCGACGTCGGGCTGCTGTTCCACCGCACCGACATTCCCGGCGTCGTCAGCCCGAAGACCTGGGACGACTACTACGGTTCCGCCGCCAAGGCAGCGGCTGCCCGCACGCCCGGCGTCGCGGCGGCGAACGCCGCGCAGCTGGCCAACGAGGAAGTGCTGACCGTCACCGCGTTCGAGGCGATCTGGGCGGCGGGCGGCGAGGTGGTCGACAAGACCGGGCAGGTCCTGCACAACCCGGACAAGAGCGAGGTCTACTTCGGACAGGCCGACCTGAAGGGGATCGCGAACCTGGCGGCGGCCTCTCGGGACCCCGACATCGTGCTGACCGAGGACGACGAGGCCAGGAAGACCGCGGAGACCGCGGCGTCAGACGCGTTCCGGGAGGGCCGGACGCTGTACATGCGCAACTGGCCGGTCGCCGTGGACCGGGTGGGCGAGAGCGTGCCGTTCGGTGTCGCCGTCCCGCCCAGCCCGAGCGTGCTCGGCGGCCAGAACCTCGCGATCTCGGCGTCGACGGACAAGCCCCGGGCGGCGCAGGCGCTCATCGAGTTCCTCACCAGCGCGCAGAGCCAACTGCTCCTGTCCGAGATCGGCGGATTCGCCCCGACCCGGCAGTCCGCGTTCAGCAACGCGAAACGGCCCGACCGGCAGGCGGTGCGCACCGCGCTCGACGGGGCGCGCCTGCGTCCGGTCACCCGGAACTACCCGGAGTTCAGCCGCGTGTTCCGGCAGGGCATCCTGCGCGCCCTCAACGACAACGGGAAGCTGGAGGACGGTTTCGCCGAGGAACTGGCGGCCATCTTGCGGCGCCCGTGAGGCTTGCCTTGACGTGGACGGGCGAAGTTTGTTGTGAGGCGGCGAAAAGAAGCATGTGCGGCCGAAGGCTTCCCACCCTCTTTCACACGGGCGATCTTCCTTCGTAGGGGCCCCGAAGACCCCGCAAGCGGCAAGCAACCGGCGCGCGCCCGAAGGCCAAGCCGCCTGCGGAACTGGACGCCGCCCTGTCGCGATAAATCGCTCGGGCGGACCGCGGTGCTGGGAGATGATCGGGCGATGGGCAAAAACCATTCGGGTCGCGTCGACCAGCTCCGACTGGAGGTGGCTGAGGCGAATACTCCTACTCACGCCGGTTTCGAGGTGCGGGTGCGGGTCAACGGGGAGGTGTTGACCGCGGCGGGCGGGGGGCTGGGCATGGACCCGTACAAGGTCCTCGTCCCGGACAACCGCCTGGTGGCCACCGACGAGCCGCGGACAGTGCCGATCGGGCGCTGCTCGTGCGGCGACTACGGCTGCGGGCCGACCGACGTCGTCATTGTCCGGGAAGACGATCGGGTGCACTGGGAATGGCTGCCCCGGGCGGCCGAGAACCGCGCTTTCGTCTTCGCGGCGGCGACGTACGGCGCGGAGATCGCCCGGGCGTCCGCCGACCACTCGTGGGAGACCCCGGAGCGGACCGCCGGGCGGCTTGTCCTGGCGAACGTGGACCGGGAACGGCTGCGCGGCCTCGGCCTCGAGCCCCGGTCCGTCGGGAACGACTACCGTGATCCGGAGCTGTTCCAGGTGGGTCTCTGGATGGCGGACGACTACCAGGTTTTCGTGACCGTGCCGTGGCGGGGCCGCGGCCCCGAGAGCCTGGCGCGCGCGGTGTGCGCGAACCTCGCCGGTCCGGTGGACAACTGGGACGCGACCTGGCACGCCGTCAAGCCCAGCGTGACCAGGCCGCCCGCGATCGGGCCGTCCTGGCGGCGCTTCCGGCGCACCTTCGGCTGATCACGTGCCGAGGATCACTCCTGGTCACCGGTCCGATGTCGGGTAACCAAGGTGATCAGGCGGTGTGGGCTGCCCTGGGGGAGGCGGCGGACCCCACTGGTGGGGCTGGGGAGCCTGGCCGTACGGCTGCGCGGGCGGGTGCCCCGGCTGGGGTGCGACCGGCGGACCGGACTGCTGGTACGGCTGCTGACCGGCTGGATAGCCCTGTTGGTGACCGGCCGGGTAGCCCTGCTGCTGAGCGGGTGGCGGGTAACCCGGTTGGCGCGGGGGCGGGTAACCGGGTTGTGGGGGCGGATAGCCCCACTGCTGACCGGGTGGCGGATAGCCCGGCCACTGCGGCGGCGGACCCGGTTGAGCGGACGGGACCTGCCTCGGGGCATGGTCCGGCTGGTGGGCGGGCGGACCAGGGTGGCGCGGCGGATGGTCCGGCCGCGGACCGGACACCTGAGCGGACTGCTGCGGATACCCCTGCTCCGGCCACGGCGCACCGGCCTGCGGCTGCCGCGGCGGGAAACCCGCCCGCGGATCGGCCGCCGGAACGAACACGTACCCGGACTGCGGCGGGCCGGTCGACGGCTGCTGGGGCGGGAAACCCCCGGACGAATCAGCCGCCGGAACAAACACATACCCCGACTCCGGCGGGCCAGCCGGAAGCTGCTGGGGCGGGAAACCCCCCGACGAATCAGCCGCCGGAACAAACACATACCCCGACTCCGGCGGGCCAGCCGGAAGCTGCTGGGGCGGGTAGGCAACCGGGGGCTGACCGCCGCCGAGGTGGAAGGGAAGGCAGGAGATCAGGGCGGCGAGCTTGGCCAGGGTCTCCAGCACCTTCGCCGGGGAGGTCATGCCCAGCATGGTGTTCTCCGCGTACACCAGCTCCGACCCCAGCAGCGACCAGGTGCCCAGGCGCGCTTCCAGGGACAGGGCCACGATCTGCGGGGTGAGCACCTGCGCCGCCAACGACGGGTCGGTATCCACCAGTCGGTAGCGGCGGTTGAACTTGCGGTCGGCTGTGGTCGGGCGTGGGCTGCTGGGCAGGTCGAAGTACACCTGGTCGCGGGACGTGATCTGGAAGTACGGCATCGGCGCGGGCAGGCGCACCACCCAGACCGAGTCCGTGCTGAACCGGTGCTGCTTGTTGACCGTCATGCCCATGGCCTTCGTGGCGATCACGGTCGGCCTGCGGATGAACTCGAACACGGTGAACGCCAAGCCGTCGTTGGTCCCGCTCAGCGCCCCGTACGCCAGCCGCATGTCGCCGCGGTCGGTGAACGGCAGGACCGGCCACCGCTGCAGCAGAGCGGGCGCTTCCTCGGCGAACTCCCAGCCGCGCTCGTGGGCCATCGCGGCCCTGGCCTTGTTGATTTTGTTGATCGCGGGCACCTGCGGCCACGCGACTCTGCGGTCGAACTCCACCTGTCCCCCACCTCCCCTGGCTCAGGATAGGCGGAGGACGGCGGGGCCTGTCAGTCGAACTCGACGTCCGAGCAGGACATGAAGAACTCGCCCACCAAGTTGCCGTGCTGGTCCCTCGGGCCGCCGTGGCCGCCCCAGACGTTGACGATGACGTGCTTGCCGGTCTTCGCGGGGAGCGTCTCGGTGGTGTAACTGGTGACGGCGGGGTCGCCGTGGGTCTCGGTCATGAACGGCACGGGTTCCAGGGCGTCCCAGGTCACCCCGCCCTGGCGGTCCCAGCCGTCCTTGGTGACGAACCACTGGTGGGTCCAGGTGTGGTCGACGTGGTGGGCCGTGTAGGCGTAGCTGAACGTGTGCGTGGTCTCCCCGCCCGCCAGGTAGGTGACCGGCCAGTCGCCGACCAGGTCGAGCCCGGCGAAGGCGGCGTTGCCCGCGGAGGCGACGTCCGGGCCGTGGAAGAACTTGCGGTACTCCAGGTAGGAGCCGTTCCACGGCGGGTCGGCGAGCATCGCGTCGGCGGGCGGCACGACCTCCTGCCAGGTGCTGCTGGTGTTCAGCTCGCGGGCACGGCGGCAGATCTCGGCCGGGTCGTTGTCGCGGATGACCCGGACCGCGCGGCTCACCGGGTGGTCGACGCTGCCGTGCCGAGGGCTCGCGGACACGGTGGTCTCCTGCCTGGCCGGGAGCGCGGCGTAGGGCTGGGTGTCCGCGGTGGCGACGGTGACCTCGTCGGTGAACTCGCTCCACGCGCCGCCGTCCAGCTTGGCGCGGATCTTGACCCGGTATTCGGAGGCGGGCTCGGCGCCCAGGCACACCCAGTGCGCGCGGGCCCACTGCCAGCCCGGGGACCAGGTGGGCCAGTACAGCCCGGCGGTCTGCTTGATCTCGCCGCCGTTCAGCCACACCTCGTAGACATGGGGGTAGGGCGGGTTGACCCCGTCGTTCCAGTCGGCGGGCGGCGGCCAGTCATCGCCGCTGTTCGCGCCGACGGTCCACGCCAACTGGATGCCGTGCAGCGTGAGATCGCCGTCGGTGCGGTGGGCGGCGGTGGCGGCGAGCGAACGAGGGGGTGCGGTCTGCTGGATGTCGGCGGTCATCGGTGGCCATCCTCGGAAGTCGCGAGTCGTCCTCCGCATGGTCTTCCGCCGCGCGCGCCTACCGACCGGTCTTCACCCGAACTGAGCGCCCCCACTGGCCCCTCACCGGCACCACCAGCACCAACGGGGACCCGGCGAATGTCCCGAATCCTTGGTCGCGCACTAGTTGATCGTGAAAGGATCCGCCCATGGCGGATGGGGACCAGAGGCCGAAGTGGGTGCGGTTCGCGGCCTTGATCGCCGCGGCGCTGGTCGCGGCGGGGATCGCGGTCGCGGTGTGGTGGGAACAGGTGCCCACCGAGGACGAGCTCAAGGAGCAGGCCGGGCTCAAGGGGAAGTCCGAGCTGGTCATCGGCGTGAAGACGGACATGCCCGGCATCGGCTTCCTCGACCCGGACACCGGGGTGCTCTCCGGGTTCGACATCGACATCGCCTACCTGATCGCAGCCGACCTCGGGTTCGAGCCGAGCAAGGTGCGGCTGGTCGAGATCGAGAACGAGGACCGCTCCAAGATGCGCGGCGCCGACGGCAGGCGCGTCGACCTGGTGGTGGCGACCTACAGCGACACCCCGGAGCGCGCGGCGGTCGGCGGGGTCAGTTTCTCGTTCCCCTACCTGGAGACCGAGCAGTCGGTGCTGACCCGCAAGGACCACCGGCCGGTGCTGGCGCTCACCGAGCTCGCGGGCGAGTCGGTGTGCACGCTCACCACCTCCACGTCCGTGCGGGCCGCTGAGACGGCGGGCGCGAAGATCGTCTACGACCTGACGATCGCGGGCTGCGTCGACCTGCTGCGCGCGGGCAAGGTCGGCTCGGTCACCACGGACGCGGCGATCCTCGCGGGCTTCGCCCAGCGCTACCCCGACGAGCTGCGCCACCACGACATCGCGCTGGAGGCCAAGGAGCTGTGGGCGGTCAACACCGGGGGCAACGAGCCGCTGCGGACCCTGGTGAACCTGGCGCTGTACCGGTCGCAGAACGACCCGGCCGACAAACGGTGGGAGGACGCGTACAACCGGCACCTGCGGCCGATGGCCAGGCACAGTCCCGAGCAGCTCATCCCACTGGACCAGCAACGGGGCGCGGTGGAGGTGGAGGTTCGGCAATGGCCATGGGAGAGGCTGGCGGGTCTGATGAGGTTCGCGGTTTCCAGTGGACCCTGACCCTGCTCCCGGCGTTCCCGATCGTCCTGCTGGTGCTGCGGCTGTGGCAGCTCAGCGGCCAGGACCTCAACACGATGCTGCTGCTGGTGCAGCACGTGCACGCGCTGGAACTGGCCAGCTCGCTGGTGATCAGCCTGCTGGCGGTGCCGCCCGCGATCCTGCTGACCGCGCACCTGCTCGGCCTGCTGTCGCTGGTGAGCCGCGCCCCCGGCCGCGAGTCCCGGCTGGAGCGCACGGTCGAGCGGACCCCGAACTGGCTGGTGATCGGGTCGGTGGTGTGGGCGCTGCTGGTGTGGCAGCTGCGGTTCATCCCGACCCTGCTGCTGCTGGCGTGCGCGATCGCCGGGCTGACCACGCGCAGACGCGGCCGCGACGACCTGGTGTTCCCGGTGTGCGTGCTGCTGCCGATCGCGGTCGCGGCGCTGGAGTACCTGTGGTTCGGCGGCGCGATCGCGGCGGCGTTCAGCCGGGGTGAGGCGCCGCTGGCCCTGCTGCTGCTCCTGCCGCCGCTGTTCGGCCCGCTGCTGACCGGTCCCCTGCCCGAGCGGGTCGCCAAGACGGCCACGCACGCGATCGCGTCGGTCGGCGGGCTGGTCGCCCCGTTCGCCCTGATCGCGATGTTCCTGCGCGTCCCCGTGCTGCCCGCGGTGGCGGTGGAGCTGCGCGCCACCGACGACCGCCCCGCCACCGTCGTCCTGGGCAACGTCGTCACCGTCGACGACACCATGACCACCCTGCTCGACGCCCACGGCGACATCCGGTTCGTGCCCAACAGCCTGATCAAGGCCAAGTCCCTGTGCCAGGGCCCGGAGCAGATCCCCTACAGCGCGGTCACCGCGGGCGGCTGGCTGGTCGAGGACGCCGCCATGGACTGGCTGCTGCCGGTCAAAGTCCCCCAGGGCGCCACCGACCCCCGCTGCGAGGGCCGTCTCCCCTGAACCTCGGCGCCGTGTTGCCCGGTCGCCGGTTTCCGGTTCTACTGGCTCCAGGCGTCGGCGCCCCGGCCGGTGTCCCAGGTGGACTCGCCGAGTCCGCCACCGCACCTGGGACGGAATAGACGCCAGCGCGGAAGGGTTTGGCGGACCATGGCTGTGATTGTGGTGGCCACCGGATTCGGTGGACCGGAAATGCTGTCCGTGCGCGAGGAACCGGTGCCCGCGCCCGGTCCCGGCGAGGCGACCGTGCTGGTGCGCGCGGCCGGGGTGAACCCGATCGACCACAAGCGCTACAGCGGCGCGTTCGGCGACGATCCCGGCACGCTGCCGATGCGGCTGGGCCTCGAACTGTCCGGCGTGGTGACCGCGGTGGGGCCGGACGCCGTCGGCCCGGCCGGGCCGGTGCGGGCAGGCGACGAAGTGGTGGGGTTCCCGGTGTCCGGCGCTTACGCCAGCGAGGTCACCACACCGGCCGCGACGCTGCTGCCCAAACCCGCGGGCCTGGGCTGGGAGGTGGCCGCTGGGCTGCTCGCCACGGGCGCCACCGCGCTGCACACCCTGGCCGCCACCGGGGTCGCGTCCGGGGACACCGTGCTGCTGCACGGCGCGTCGGGCGGAGTGGGCTATCTCGCCGCGCAACTGGCTGTGGGGCGGGGCGCGCGGGTGATCGGCACGGCCGCCGAGTCCCACCACGAGCGGCTGCGCGCGCACGGCGTCGAGCCCGTAACCTACGGCGCGGGGCTCGCCGACCGGGTCCGCGCGCTCGTCCCCGAGAAGACCGACGTCGCCATCGACACGGTCGGCACAGACGAGGCGGTCGATGTCTCCCTCGAACTGGTGGCCGACCGGTCCAGGATCGCCACCATCGCCGCTTTCCAGCGCGGCGCCGCGGCCGGGATCCGGCTGCTCGGCGGCGCTCCCGGCGCCGACCCCGGAACGGAGATCCGCGCCGACGCGTGGCGAGAGCTGTTCCCGCTGGCGGTCGACGGCAAGCTGGACGTGGTCATCGCCCGCACCTTCCCGCTCGCCGACACCGCGGCGGCCCACGAGTTCGTCGCGGGCGGCCACGCGGGCGGCAAGGTCATCCTCCTGCCATGACCGCGCGGGCGCTGTCGGGCGTGCGGGCGAGCACGAAGGGAGAACCGTTTCCATGGAACTGTTTCCGGCGCTGCCACTGACCGAGTGGCAGGACACCAAGACGACGGTGCACCTGTTCTGCCAAGTGGTGGGCAAGATCCGGCTGGCCGCGAGCCCGCGCCGCAACCACTGGTGGAACGTTCCCTTCCACGCCACCGGGCGCGGTGTCACCACCCGCCCCATGGGGCAGGTCGACGGCAACCCGATCTTCACCATCGACTTCGACTTCGTCGGCCACCGGCTAGTGGTGTCCACTGTGGACGGGCGGTCGGTGTCGTTCCCGTTGGCAGGCCAGTCGGTGGCCTCGTTCTACCGCGGCGTTCTCGACGCTTTGGCGGCACTCGGCGTCACGGTGGAGATCGCCGACCCGTCGCCGTTCGGGCTGCCGGAGGAGTACCCCCCGTTCGCCGAGGACACCGAGCACGGCGCCTACGACCCGGTCTGGATGACCCGCGCCTGGCAAGTGCTGTCGCAGGTCAACCTGGTGCTGGAGGAATTCGCATCGGGCTTCTCCGGCAAGGCCAGCCCGGTGCACCTGTTCTGGCACAGCTTCGACCTGGCCTACACCCGCTTTTCCGACCGCCGCGTGGACCAGTCCGCCGCGGACCCGGTCACCCGCGAGGCCTACTCTCGGGAAGTGATCAGCTTCGGCTTCTGGTTCGGCGACCCGGCCACCGGCGAGCCCGCGTTCTATTCCTACACCGCCCCGGAGCCCACCGGCCTCGCCGACGAACCGCTGCCCCTCAAGGCGGCCGAATGGGTGGCCAACGGCGACGGCCACCTGGCCCTGCTGCGCTACGACGACGCGCGCGCCGAATCCGACCCGAAAGCCGCCGTGCTCGCGTTCCTCGACAGCGCTTACCATGCGGGCGCGCGCCGGGCGGGCTGGGACGTGGACCACTTGGCCTGCCCCGGCGGTGTCACCGCGGCCCAGCCTGCCTGACCGCGCGGTCACTACGAAAAACACTGGAAAACAACCGGCGCCCTGGACAGGTCCAGCGGCTACCGGAAACCTGATGGCAGGCCAGAACGCGAGCGCCGCGACATTTCACCGAGCGTTCCGGGAAAAGCGCCGACGCGGGTGAATCGCCTCCAGCGACAAGGAAAGCCATCATGGAAAACTTCGATCCGAAGCTCTATGGCACCCGGTGGGCCGCCAATTACGACGAGTGGCACGCGGGAATGCTGGACGACGATGGCGCCGTCGCCAGGCTGAGCGAGTTCGCCGGGGATGGCTCGCTGCTGGAGTTCGGGGTCGGCACCGGGCGGTTGGCGCTGCCGTTGGCCGCGCGCGGGCATGACGTGGTCGGGGTGGACGTCAGTGAGGACATGCTCGCGCGGCTACACGCCAAGCCCGATTCCGCGAAGGTCACCACGGTGGTCGGCGACATGGCCACGGTCGAGTTGGACCGGGTGTTCAGCGTGGTCTACGTCGGCTCCAGTTCGATTTTCGTCCTGCCCACCCAGGCGGATCAGGTTCAGCTTTTCCGCAACGCCGCCGCGCATCTGCGGCCCGGCGGCCGGTTCGTGCTGGAGACCGGGGCGCTGCTCAAAAGCCGCGACAGCGGCAATTCCCGGCTGGGCGTCGTCCGGGTGGAAACCGACCAACTGGTGCTGGGCGCAGGCTTCGTCGACCCGGTCACCGGTCTCTCCCGGGGCGCCTGGGTGATCATCGAGCCGGACGGGGCGTCGTTCTACCCGCTGCACGGCCGCAACTGCACCCACCACGAGATGGACCTGATGGCCACCATCGCGGGCCTGGAACTGGAACACCGCTGGGGCGACTGGGAACGCGGCCCGTTCACCGCCCAGTCCGCCCTGCACGTGTCGGTCTACCGCAAGCCCGCCTAGCACGGCGTCGACTCCCGAGGGCGTCAACTCCCGAGAAGGGTGGTGTGGAAGGCGCGGGCGGTCGGGTTGAGCGGGCGGTCGAGCGGGGAGCCGATGGCGATGTCGTAGCGCGGGATGTGGCGGCGGAACGGGATGTAGCGCAGTTCCGGCGCCTGCCGGGACAGGGATTCGGGGACGCAGGCGACGCCGAGGCCGTGGCGGACGAGTTCGAGGATGGTGGCGATGTCGTTCATCTCGAACGAGGTGGCGCGGTCGGGGAAGCCCGCGGCGGTGAAGGCGCGGTCGACGGCGTTGCGGACTCCCCAGCCGCGGGGGAAATCGATGAGGTCGTGACCCGGCAGGTCAGTCAGGGCGAGCGTGTCGTGGGCGGCGAGGGGGTGGTCCGGGGCGCAGGCGAGGACCACGGTCTCGGTGGTCAGCGGGTCCAGCCGCAGGCCGGGGACGGCGCCGGTGCTCGTCAGCACCGCCAGGTCGAGGTCGCCGTCGCGCAGGGCCTCGGCGTGCGAGGTGGAGCCGCGCGCCCCCGGGTTGATGAGGCGGAGTTCGACCTCGGGATGGCGGGCGCGGAACTCGGCGAGCGCGGTGAGCACCCGGGTCGGCGTGAGGCCGAACAGGATGCCCAACTCCAGCGTGCCGCGCAGACCGGTGCGAACCTCGTCCACGACCTGCTGGGCCGCGCGCAGGGCGTGCAGGATTCGGCGGGCCTCCGGCAGGAAGGCCGCGCCCGCGGGGGTGAGGTCGACATGCTGTGTGGTCCGCTCGAACAGCGGGGCGCCGAGTTCCTTTTCCAGCACGCGGACTGACGCGGAGATCCCGGACTGCACGATGTGCAGGCGCGCCGCGGCGCGGGTGAAGCTGCGCTCCTCCGCGACGGCGAGGAAGTGCCGCAGCCTGCGGGTCTCCATGCGCTTATCTCCAGTCATGCTAGACCTAGCCAAGATTCATGTTGGACAATGCTAACCCCCGCAGCACCGTTTCGACATGCAGGCGATTCTCGATGTCGAGAACCCGCTCCGCACGACGGTCTGGTGGCGACCGGTCGCGACCTACGGCGCGCCGATGGCGCGGCAGGCGCGCTGCCCACCCCGCTCTACGTGCTCTACCAGCGGCGCGAGGGCTTCGGCACCGGGATGCTGACCGTCGCGTTCGCGATCTACGTCCTCGGCGTGGTGGTGACGCTGCTGGGCATGGGCCGTGTGTCCGCCGTCCTGCGCCCCTTGGCCCGGTGACGGCAAGGCTCACCAAGGCATCGGGCTATCGCACCTGACCGGGCAGCCGGGGCCGTTGAGCGCCATCCGGATTCGGCTGCGGGAACCGGGCCGCTTGCCGATCACGGCCAGAGCACCCGGTAACCACACGGCCGGCCCGGGGCGCTCGGAACGGTCAGTGGGAAAGTCAGGCGTAGCAGCCGATCGGGCCGCCGTTGAAGGCGACCATGTCCGGCCAGATGACCGTCAGCGGGAGCTTTGCCCCCAGCGGGTCGCCGTTCAGTTCGGAGTAGGCGCGGTGCAGGTTGCCGACCAGGCGCTCGTTTTCCTGCCAGGACGCGAAGGGGTTGTCCCGGGCCGCGAACGCCGCCGCCAGCGGGGTCCGGCCCGCTTCGTGGCCCGCGCGGGCGGTCTCGGCCACGAAGTCGGCGTAGGCGCCGAGGTCGTCGAGCAGGCGGGCCACCTCGGCGCCGCGGCGGACGGGGCCGTGGCCGGGGACCAGGACGTCCGGGGCGAGGTCGCGGATGCGGGCCAGGGCCTTGAGGTACCCGGCGACGCTGCCCTCGGCCAGGAAGGGCTGGCCGCCGGTGAACGCGAGGTCGCCCGCGAACAGCACGCCCTCGTCGGGCAGCCAGGCCAGGACGTCGCCGCGGGTGTGGGCGGGGCCGACGTGGATCAGCTCCACCCGGCGCTCGCCCAGGTGCAGGGTCATCCGGTCGGTGAAGGTCAGGTCGGGCGCGCGGACTTCTTGGTGGCCGTAGTCGGGTCCGGGCAGCACCTCGGCGGCGATCAACCCGGCGGCCAGGACGTCCTCGCGGCAGGCCACGTGCCCGATGACGGGCGTCCCGGCGGGCAGCAGCCAGTTGCCGAAGGTGTGGTCGCCGTGGTGGTGGGTGTTCACCAGCGCCCGCGGCGCGTCCGGGCTGATCTTCGCCACCGCGCTCAGCAGCGCCCGGTTGCGCGCCTCGGTGGAGGTGGTGTCGACCATCACGTGCTCACCGCCGCGGCCGGTGACGACCCCGGTGTTGTTCACCATCCAACTCCCGTCGGGCTGGACGTAGGCGAACACCCCCGAGGCGACCTCGACCATCTCCGGGGGCGGCAGCGTTCGTGTGCTCATGCCCCGATGATCCTCCCGCCAACCCGCCGCCCGCTGTCGACGCGCGGGCGCCGGTGGTCCCACATCCCGCGACCGCCTCGGCGCGGGATGGCGGGGCAGTAGATTTCGTGCGGTGACCGCTTCCGTTTCCGTGCTGGACAATCCGGTCTGGGCCGCGTTGACCGGGCCGCACTCGCATCTCGCCGAGTGGCAGGGGCAGGTGGTGCGGTATCCGGGGGATGTCGCGCCGTTCTTCGGGTTGGCCGCCGCGCCCGTGGGGGCGGGGTGGCAGGTGGTGGCGGAGTTCGCCGGGCATGGGGAAGTGGCGCAGATAGGCGGGCCCGACTTCGCGCCGCCGCGGGGGTGGGGGGTCGAACTGCGGCTGCCGGGGGTGCAACTGGTCGGCACGGAGGCGCGGGGCGCGGTCGATCCCGAGTGCGTGCGGCTTGGGCCCGAGGACGTGCCGGAGATGCTGGACTTGGTGGCCCGCACCGACCCGGGGCCGTTTCGCGACCGCACCATCGCGCTGGGGGCCTACTACGGATTCGGCGCGGCGGGGTCCTGGTCGCGCGGGCTCCGGTGGCGAAGCGGGCCTGCTGAGGGGGGTGGCCGGTGCGGGCGGTGGTGTACGCCGAGTTCGGCGGTGAGCCGCGGGTCATGACGGTGGCCGACCCGGCGCCGACCGAGCACGGCGCGGTGATCCGGGTCGAGGCGACCGGGCTGTGCCGCAGCGACTGGCACGGCTGGGCCGGGCACGAGCCGGACATCCGGCTGCCGCACGTGCCGGGGCACGAGTTCGCGGGCACGGTGGCCGCGGTCGGATCACGCGTGCGCGGCCGGTGAGTGGGCGACCGGGTGACGGCGCCGTTCGTCTGCGCCTGCGGGCGGTGCGCGGCGTGCGCGGCCGGGGACCAGCAGGTGTGCGAGCGGCAGACCCAGCCGGGGTTCACCCATTGGGGCTCGTTCGCCGAATACGTGACCGTCGAGCACGCCGAGGTCAACCTGGTCAGGCTGCCCGAGGAGACCACGTTCGCCGCCGGGGCCGGGCTGGGGTGCCGGGTCGCGACGGCGTTTCGGGCGG
This sequence comes from Actinokineospora iranica, assembly GCF_900101685.1. Taxonomy (GTDB): domain Bacteria; phylum Actinomycetota; class Actinomycetes; order Mycobacteriales; family Pseudonocardiaceae; genus Actinokineospora; species Actinokineospora iranica. The sequence continues at coordinate 75,220 of NZ_FMZZ01000010.1, read as the reverse complement.
TGACCGCGCAGGGCCGGGTCGCGCCAGGCGAGTGGGTCGCGGTGCACGGGTGCGGCGGGGTCGGGCTCGCCGCGGTCGCCGTCGCAGCCGTGGCGGGGGCGCGGGTCGTCGCGGTGGACGTCTCCCCCACCGCCCTCGATCTGGCCGCGGAACTGGGCGCGGCGGTGTGTGTGGACGCCTCGGCCGTCGACCCGGTCACGGCCGTCGTCGAGGCGACCGGCGGCGGGGCGCACGTGTCCCTCGACACGCTGGGCAGCCCGGCGACCTGCGCCGCTTCGGTCCGCTGCCTGCGCAGACGCGGCAGGCACGTCCAGGTCGGCCTGCTGCCGAGCGACCCGCCGGTGCCGATGGGCCGGGTCGTCGCCTACGAGCTCGCCCTGCTCGGCAGCCATGGGATGCCCGCGCACGCCTACCCGGAGCTGATCGCCCTGGTGGCCGCCGGGGTGCTGCGGCCGGAGCTGGCGATCACCGCGACGATCGGCCTGGACGCGGTCCCCGCCGCGCTCACCGCGATGGGAGCCGCACCCGGTTCAGGCGTCACCATCATCACCCCTTCTGGGTGACGGCTCACACACGGTGGGTGCGCGATCGCCCCGGGACGGATGGCAAGATCGGGCCCGTGACGACCAGCTCCCCCGCCACCGCGCCCGATGCCCTCGCCACCGATGCCTTCGCCACCGCGGACCGCCCCACGGTCCAATTCCCCGCCATCCAGGACTCCCCGCCGCCCGGCCCCCCTGCCCAGCAGGCGGCCCAGCCCGCCGTCCGGACCCCCACGCCGCAGACCCCCGCGCCGCAGGCCGCCGCGGCCCGCCCGCGCCCGCGCAAGTCGCTGCCGCGCCGCATCGCCCGCAAGATCCTGGGCCCCGGCCTCGCCACCAAACGCGACTGACCGCCGCAGGCCCCACGCGCGGGGCCCGCTCACCACGAGCGGGCCCCGCGCGTGCGAAATCCGCAACATATCCGGGCGTTATCGCGACTGATAAGCCGCGATAACGAAAAGTGTGAATCTGATTTCAGCTGCGTTAAGACCTGCCGCGATCCGGTAAACGTAGCGAGCCATGCCGGGTCTATCGGCACGCCTGCCCGTCGCTCGATCAGGGCGAGTGTGGTGCCGGATTCGGCCTGTCGGTGGAAGATTGGGCAGCCTGCCTGGCCTCGACCTGGAACAGCGAAGGTGCCCTGATGAGTGTCCGCCTGCGGGCATTGGAACGCGACGACCTGCGGTTTGCGCACAGCCTGTCCAACGACTCGCGGGTCATGTCCTACTGGTTCAACGAGCCGTTCGATTCGCTCGCGGAGTTGCACGAGATCTACGACCGCCACATTCACGACCTGCGGGAACGGCGGTTCGTCATCGAGGCCCGCGAGCCTGAGGCGACCGGCGGCGACGGGATCGCGGAGTCCGGGCCCAGACCGGAGCGGGTCGGCGTGGTCGAACTCGTGGAGATCGACTACATCCACCGCTGCGCCGAGTTCCAGATCATGATCGCTCCCAGCAGGCAGGGGGAGGGACACGCCACCACCGCCACCCGCCTGGCCCTCGACTACGCGTTCGCGGTGCTCAACCTGCACAAGGTCTACCTGATCGTGAGCACTGAGAACCACGGCGCGATCCACATCTACCGGAAGGCCGGATTCACCGTCGAGGGGACGCTGCGGGAGGAGTTCTTCACCGACGGCCGCTATCGAGACGCCTTGCGGACATCGCCGAGGTGGCCGCCGACCTGCTCACCCGGGACCCGCACCGCGCCCGAATCCAGGTGCTGACCGGCCCGGCGTCGCTGCGGCTGCGCGATCTCGTCGCCGTCGTCGCCGATGTGCTCGGCAGGCCCATCGCGATCGACCCGCTGACCCCGGAACAGGCCGTGCTGCGGCGTCCGGCGTGGCTGCCCGAGCCGGTCCTGCGCACGCTGCTGGCCGCCGAGGCCGCCGCCGTCGGGGTGCCCGCGCCGGTCAACAACACCGTCGAACGCGCCACCGGCCGCCCGCCCCGCGCGTTCCGGGACTGGGTCGCGGCCAACCGCGCCGACTTCGCGGCCGCATGAAGGACCGACGCGGCCTTCCGGAGAAGACCGCGCCGGTCCACTGTGGTCAGACGGCGGCCTGCGCGGCCGCGGCCTTCTTGGCGTTGGCGTCGATCGCGGTGACGATCTCCGCGCGCAGCGGGCTGGGCATGTCATGGCCCATGGTGTCGAGTTCGAGGTAGGTGGAGTGCTGGATGGCCTTGTGCGTGGCCCGGCCGCCGCTGACGGTGATCAGGGCGTCCTCGCCGCCGTGGACGACGAGGACGGGCATGGTCAGCTTCTCCAGGTCGGCGGTGCGGTTGCCCGCGTGGGCGATCGCGGCGACCTGCCGCCGGGCACCCGCGGGATAGTTCATCCGCTCGTAGGAAGCCCGCGCCAGCTGACGGCGGCGTTCCGACTCGGTTTCCCGGTGGGTGCGCGAGCCGATGACGTCGTACACCTTGGCGATGTGCTCGATGGCCGCCTCGGGCTCGGTCGGAACGGGCGCGAGCAGCGCCAGGGCGGCCGCGAAGGTCGGCAGGCCGACCAGCGGCGCGCCGGTGGTGCTCATGATCGAGCAGAGGCTGCGCACCCGGTCGGCGTGGTTGACGGCGACCAGCTGGGCGATCATCCCGCCCATCGACGCGCCGACCACGTGCGCCTGGTCGATGTCGAGGTAGTCGAGCAGGCCGACGGCGTCGTCGGCCATGTCCCTGAGGTAGTAGGCGGGGGCGAGCGGCTCGGCGTCCGCCGCGGTCGACTCGATCTTGTCCGACAGGCCGCTGTCGCGGTTGTCGAAGCGGATCACCCGGTAGCCGCGGTCGCCGAGGGCGGCGACGAAGTCGTCCGGCCAGGCGATCAGCTGGGAGTTCAGGCCCATGATCAGCAGCAGCGGCTCGCCGTCCGGGTCGCCCTCGTCGCGATACCACAGGCGAATGCCGTTGGCGGTGGCGTAGGCGCCAGGTTCTTCGGGCATGAGTGTCCTGTCTCTCGTCGTCAGGATCAGAAAGCGCGCGAGCGAAACCCCGCGCGGGCCGTGTCACGGCTCGTGTGCGCGCGCACACTGAAAGTAGCACCGGGTGTTCGTTGCCCGCAGCCATCGCACGGGGGTCCCACGACCGAGTGAGAATCATGATCCAGACATCGGCACAGGGGTCTGTTCCCCCTGCCGCCCCCCCATTAGCGGCAACGTCAAAGCCCATACGGGCGGCGGTCGAATGCGGAACACTGGTTCCATGAACGACACCGCACTGGTGCTCCCGCTCGACGCCGACGCCGAGATCGCCGCGGTCGGCGGCAAAGGGGCGTCGCTGGCGCGGCTGGCCCGCGCCGGGCTGCCGGTCCCGCCCGGGTTCCACGTCACCACCCGCGCCTACCGCGCCTTCGTCTCCGCTGGCCTGGACCAGGAGATCGCCGCCGCGCTGCGGGAAACCGACGAAGACGGCGCGGCGGCGGCGATCGCCGAGGGGTTCGCCCGCCGGGACCTGCCGTCCGACACCGCCGAGGCCGTGCTGGCCGCCTACACGGCGCTGGGCGGCGGCGTGGTCGCGGTGCGCTCGTCGGCGACCACGGAGGACCTGCCGGACCTGTCGTTCGCCGGGCAGCACGACACGTTCCTCGGCGTCACCGGCGCGGATGCCCTGCTGGCCGCGGTGAAGCGGTGCTGGGCGTCGCTGTGGACGGCGCGGGCGATCGGCTACCGGTCCCGCAACGGCATCGCGCCCGAGGACGTGGCGCTGGCCGTGGTGGTGCAGCGGCTGGTGCCCGCCGACGCGGCCGGGGTCCTGTTCACCGCGAACCCGCTCACCGGGGCCCGCGGCGAGTCCGTGATCAACGCGGCCTGGGGGCTCGGCGAGGCCGTCGTGGGCGGGGAGGTCACCCCCGACACCTACGTCCTGGCCCACGGCAGCCGGACGGAGAAGCGCCGCGAGGTCAGCGACAAGGCGGTCATGACCGTGCGCACCCCCGAGGGCACCGCCACCGAGGCGACCCCCGAGCGGCTGCGCCGGGCGCCGGTGCTCGACCAGGCGCGGGCCGCGGAGCTGGCGGGACTCGGAGAGCGAATCCACGACCTCTACAGCGGGCCGATGGACGTCGAGTGGACCCTGAGCGGGGACGAGTTCGCCATCGTGCAGGCGCGGCCCATCACGAACCTGTCGGACGAGGACACCGCCGAGGTGTGGAACGACAGCCTCGCCGGGGACTACCTGTGGACGTGCGCGAACCTCGGCGAGGCCATCCCGAGCGTGATGACGCCCGCCACCTGGTCCGTCGCGCGGGCCCTGGCGATGCCCGCGGTGGGCGGGCACCCGGTCTCGGGCAACATCGGCGGCCGGTTCTACCTCAACCTGAGCGTGTCCTTCGGGGTGGCGAACGCGCTCGGCCTGGGCGGGTTCGCGCGGCGCCAGGGCGAGCAGCTTCTCGGCCGCATCCCCGACAGCGTGGCTGTTCCGCCGCTGCCGATGTCGCGGCCCGCGCTGCTGCGCTCGGCGGTGTCGCTGGCCGGGCTCGCGCTGCGGCAGACGGTGACCTACCGGCGGCGGCTGCCCGCGCTGCTCGCCGAGACTCCGGGCCGGTGCCAGGAACTGCGCGAGCGCATCGGGGCGGCCGAGTCGCCGGAAGCCCTGGCCGCGCTGTGGCGGTCGGATGTGGCCGACCTGCTGCGGGTGACCTGTCGGATTCTGGAGTCGGGCGCGCGGCAGGGCGGGCCGGAGCGGGTGCGGGCCGCCCTGGTGAAGGCGGCCGGGGAAGCCGACGCGACCACGCTCATGACCGGCCTGCACGAGGAGTCCGGAGCGGCGCTGGAAAGCCTGGGCCCGGTCATCGGGCTCGCCCGGCTGCGGCGCGGCGAGATCGACCGGGACGCCTACGCGCGCGCCTGGGGGCACCGCTGCGCCGACGAGTTCGAGCTGTCCGTGCCCCGGCCAGGCGAAGACCCGGCCTGGCTCGACCGGCAGCCGCACGCCCCGGGGCCGGACCCGGAGGACCTGCTGCGCAAGCAGGCCGCCGTCCGGGCGGAAGCGTGGCGGCGGCTGCGGCAGGCCCACCCGCGCGCGGCGCGACGGCTGCGCCGCCGCGTCGACCGGGCCGCCGTCGCCGCCCGCCGCCGGGAGCTGGCCCGCTCGGAGATGGTCCGCACGTTCTGGGTGCTGCGGGCGTTCGCGGTGCGCGCGGGCGAGCTGACCGGGCACGGCGCGGACGTGTTCTTCCTGGATGTGGACGAGATCGTGGCCGTCCTCGACGGCGACACCGCCCCGCTGGCCGCGGTCCCCGCCCGGCGCGCGGCCTACCGGCGCTACAGCGCGCTGCCCGCGTACCCGACGCTGATCCGCGGCCGGTTCGACCCGGAAACCTGGGCGGCGAACCCGGACCGGCGCACCGACCTTTACGACGAGACCGGTGCGCACAAGCCGCTGGAAAGCGACAGCGCTGACAGCGCCGACATCACCGGGTCGCCGGGGGCCGCTGGCGTGGTCGAGGGCGCCGCCCGCGTGGTGTCGACCGCGGCCGAGGGCGCGGCGCTGCTGCCTGGGGAGATCCTGGTGACCGCGGTGACCAACATCGGCTGGACCCCGCTGTTCCCCCGCGCCGCCGCCGTGGTCACCGACATCGGCGCCCCGCTCTCGCACGCCGCCATCGTCGCCCGCGAGCTGGGCATTCCCGCCGTGGTGGGCTGCGGCGACGCCACCACCCGGCTCGCCACCGGCGACCGGGTGCGGGTCGACGGCACCCTCGGCAGGGTCACGCTCCTGGACTCCGCCCAGGAGTAGCGCCTCAGGCCCGGATGCTCCAGAACAGGATCTTGACCGCGACCTGCGCCGGAATCGACCCGCCGACCGCGGCGGACAGCACCGGCTCGGCGTGGCGCAGAACCGGGACCAGCAGCCGCAGCAGGGGCTGGGTGTGCACAAGGAGCACCGGGCGCGTCCCGCCGTGACCGGTCTGCTCGCGGATCAACTCGAACATGGTCCTGCTCTCACAGCGGAGTGGGCCATTCGGGCAAGCCGAGGATCACCCGGCGCCGCTGCGATGACAACGGACGGCGGGTTAACTGTGAGTGCCCTCTAGGCCTCCTTTGAGTGAATCGACATGCGGTCCGGGAGACCCGGGCCTGGACTGGGTATGACCCGCCCTCAAAGGGCGTTGGCCGGTTCGGACATATGAAAGGTCCACATGGTGCTCAAAGGCGTTACAGGACTGCCGTTGCTCGGACTGGCGTTGGCGGCCCCCGCCCGCGCCCTGCGGGCGGCCGGGGAGGCGACGAGCACCGCGCTCAGCGTCGCCGACGAGGCCGTCGGACTGGGGCGGCGGGTCGCCGTCACCGGGAGCAGAGCGGGCCGGGAAGCCGCGGCGGTCACCGGACGCCTGGTGCGCGACGCCCTGACCCGGCGCGACCGGCGGTGGCAGACGGGCAGCCTGGTGCACGTGCCGCTGAGCCTGCCCGGCGAGCCGCCGGAGCGGGCGCGGGAGCCGATCGCGCGGGCCGTCGCCGCCGTGCTCGACCACCCGGACGTCCTCAGCGCCTACTGGGACGGCGGGCTCGCCCGGCTGGTCGTGCGGGTCGCGGAGGACGCCGCGGGCGACCGGGTGGCCGACGAGGTGTCCGAACTGGCCCAGCGGCACGGGCTGGCGGTCGCCGACCCCGAGCCGCGCGCCCACCCCGGCGACCTCGCCGAGATCAGGACGTCGGCCATCGCCCTCGCGCTGGCCACGGCGGGCCTGACCGCCGCGCTGACCGGCCGGATGTTCTGGCTGCGCCGCCCGCCGCGGCCCGCGGCCGCCGCGCTGACGGTCGCGCGGGAAGACCCCCGGCTGCGGGCGCTGCTGTGCGACAAACTCGGCGCGGGCAACACCGAGGTCGTCCTGGCCGCGGCGAGCGCGGCGGTGAACGGGTTCGGCCAGTCGCCGACGGACGTGCTGCTCGACACCTCGCTGCGGGCGGGCCAACTGTTCGACGCGGTGGCCAGGGTGCACGCGTTCGAGCGGGCGCACGACACGCTGTGCGTGCCGGAGCGGGAAAGCGTCGAGCGCCGCGCGGTCCCCCGGCCCGCGCCGTCCGACCCGGTGACCGACTACGCGGCCAAGGCGTCCGCGGGCGGCGTGGTGGGCGCGATCGCCACCGGGGTCGTCAACCGGAGCGTGACCGAGGCGGCCAACGCGGTCCTGGCCGGGTCGCCGCGCCCCGCCCGCTTCGGCTGGACCGCCTTCGCCTCCGTCCTGGGGCAGGTCCTGGCCCGCGACGGCGTGCTGGTGCGCTCCCCCGACCGGCTGCGGACGCTGCAGACCGTGGACACGCTCCTGGTGCACGCGGGCGCGCTGCACCTGGACCGGCGCATGGTGTGCGAGGCCAACCCGCACGAGCCGGAGTGGGCCGACGGCAGGCTGTGGCAGGCGGCCGAGGCCGCCCTGGCCGGGCGCGCCGACGCGGGCGTCGAGTTGCGCCCGGTGGCCGACAACGCCGAGCAGACGACCGGGCTGATGATCGCCTCGGCCGAGGGGCGCGAGGTCGGCACGGTCCTGGTCGGCCACGAGCCCGACCCGGTCGCCGACGCGGTCCTCGACGCGGCAGGCCAGGCCGGGCTGCGGGTCGTGGTCATGGAGAACGGGGTCGCCGGAGCGTGCGTCGGGGCCGCCGACGAGACGATCGGCGCGGACCGGTCCATGGTCGAGGTCCTCGACGCGCTGCGCGCGGACGGCCACGTCGTGCTCACCCTCGCCCGGCCGGGCGGCATCCAGAACGGCAACGGCTCCAGGGCCAGGTGGGACGGCGAAAGCGCGGCCGACCACGGGACGGCGGGCGAGACACCAGCCGATCACGCGGCGGCCGAGGACGCGGGCACTGGACAAGGGACTGATCACCACGCGCTCGATGAGGACGTGCTGGACGGGGTGCTGGGGGGCGACCTCTCGGTGTGCCTGGCCGACCAGGACAGCGCCGTGCTCTGGTCGGCCGACCTGCTGTGCGCGGACGGGCTCGTCGGGGTGTGGCGGCTGCTGCGCGCGATTCCGGCGGCGCGGGCCGCTGGTGAGCACGCGGTCACCCTGGCCAAGGCCGGGGCCGCGCTGTCGGGCCTGCTGGTCGTCACCAACCAGCAGCGGCGGTGGGGTAGGCTGTTCTCGCCGCTGTCCATGGTCAGCCCGGTCGACCTAGCCGCCGGTGTCGCGCTGCTGTCGGGGTGGGGGCTGGCCGCGAGCACCGGCGCGGAGACCGCGCCGATCCCCCGGCCCCGGGTGCCCTGGCACGCGCTGGCCGCGGACGAGGTGCTGACCCGGGTGCGCGAGCAGGCCTGGCGGCACCGGCAGGCCGCGACCGGGCTGGCCGCGCAGGGCCGCCACCTCGGCGCGCGGCTGGCGCGGCTGCCCGGGGCCAAGCCGGTGACCGTGACGCTGCGGCTGGCCGACGCGGTGCGCACCGAGCTCAGCGACCCGCTCACCCCGGTGCTCGCCGTCGGCGCGGCCGCCTCGGCCGTCCTCGGGTCCACTGTGGACGCGATACTCGTGATCGGGGTCATGGGGGTCAACGCGTTCGTCGGCGGCGCGCAGCGGCTGCGGGCCGAGCACGCGCTCGCCGCGCTCGCCGCGGGCCAGCGGCAGCAGGCGCGCTTGGTGCGCCGCCCCGGGAGCGACGGCGGGACCGGCGCGAACGAGACCGTCGAGGTGATCGACGCCGACGACCTCGTCCCGGGACAGGTGATCGACCTCCGCGGCGGCGACGTCGTCCCGGCCGACGCCCGGCTGCTGGCGCTGCACGACCTCGAGGTGGACGAGTCCGCGCTGACCGGGGAGTCGCTGCCGGTGACCAAGGAACTCGCCGCGACCTCGGCGGCTGCCATCGCCGACCGGCACAACATGGTGTTCGAGGGCACCACCGTGGTCGCCGGGAACGCGCGGGCCGTGGTCGTGGACACCGGGAAGGACACCGAGACCGGGCGCGCGGTCGCGCTGGCCTCGCGGACCCCGCCCTCGGCCGGGGTGCAGGCGCGGCTGGGCGAGCTGACCAAGAAGGCGCTGCCGCTGACCATCATCGGCGGCGCCGCGGTGACCGGGCTGGCGCTGCTGCACGGGCGGCCGATCCGGGAGGCCATCGGCGGCGGGGTCGCGGTCACCGTCGCCGCGGTGCCCGAGGGGCTGCCGCTGGTGGCCACCGTCGCGCAGATGGCAGCGGCGCGGCGGCTGAGCAGGCACGGCATCCTGGTGCGCACGGCGCGGACGCTGGAGGCGCTGGGCCGGGTCGACACGATGTGCTTCGACAAGACCGGCACGCTCACCGAGAACAAGCTCACCGTGATCCGCGCGGTCACCGCCGAGGGCGAGGTCTTCGCCGCCGACCGGTCCGAGGCGGCAGGCGTCCTCACCCTCGCGGCCCGCGCCTGCCCGCAGCAGCCGACCGACGCGGGCAAGCACGCGCACGCCACCGACGAGGCCACCCTGCGCGCCGCGCCAGCCGACCCGGACTGGACGCTGGTCGCGGGCCTGCCGTTCGAGGCCAGCCGCGGCTACGCCGCCGCCGCCGGGTTCGTCGGCGACGCCGCGCTGCTCGCGGTCAAGGGCGCGCCGGAGGTCGTGCTCCCGGCCTGCGCCGACGCGCCCGCCGACATCGCCGACCTGGTCGCGATCCTGGCCTCGGACGGCCTGCGGGTGCTGGCCGTCGCGCGCCGCCGCATCGATCGGGAAAACGCTGCTGACGCGGTGGACGAGCCGCTGGGCGGACTGGAGTACCAGGGCCTGATCGCCCTCGCCGACACCGCCCGACCCAGCGCAGCGCCCCTGGTGCGGCGGCTGCGCGCGGCCGGGGTCAACCCGGTCGTGCTCACCGGCGACCACCCGGAGACCGCGCGGGCCATCGCCATCGGCCTCGGCTGGCCAGAAGACACCCTCGTCGTCACCGGCGACGAACTCGCCTCCCTCGACCGCGAGGGCGGCGCGCGGCTGCTGCACGACGCTGGGGTCGTGGCCAGGGTCGCCCCGGAGCAGAAACTCCAGGTGGTCGAGGCGCTGCGGGCCTCGGGGCGGGTGGTCGCCATGGTCGGCGACGGCGCGAACGACGCGGCCGCCATCCGGGCGGCGGACGTGGGCATCGGCATCGCGGCCCGTGGATCGGCTGCGGCGCGCAACGCCGCCGACGTTGTGTTGACCGATGAAGACCTCACGGCGCTGGTCGGCGCGGTCGAGGAAGGCCGGGCGCTGTGGCGCAGCGTCGCCGACGCCATCAGCATCCTGATCGGCGGCAACGCGGGCGAGGTCGGGTTCACCGTGCTGGGCACGCTGCTGGCGGGCGCCTCCCCGTTCTCGACACGGCAGCTGCTGCTGGTCAACCTGCTCACCGACATGTTCCCGGCGATGGCGGTCGCGGTCACGCCCGCTTCAGCCACCAACGGCGACGAGCACACCCCGGTCGGCACAACCGTGCTCGACGGGCCGCTCACCCGGCAGATCCGCCAACGCGGCATCACCACCGGCCTCGGCGCGAGCACGGCGTGGCTGATCGGCACCAGCACACCGGGGACCGCGCGGCGGACCAGCACGATGGCGCTGTGCGGACTGGTCGGGTCGCAGTTGGTGCAGACGCTGATGGGGCGGCAGCGGAGCCCGCTGGTGCTGGTGACGACGGTGGGGTCGGCGGCGGCGCTGTTCGCCGTGGTGCAGACGCCTGGGCTGAGCCAGTTCTTCGGGTGCACGCCGTTGGGGCCGGTGGCCTGGGCGGGAGTGGGAGCCGCGATGGGGACGGCTGTGGTGGGGCCGTTGGTGGTGCCGCCGCTGGAGTCCGCTGTGTCTCGGGTGGCCAGTCGGTTGCCTGCTGTCCGGTTCGTTCGCTGACTCGTTCTGGCTCGTTCGGCGCCGGCTCTCGTGGGTCGGCTCGATGGGTGCGGTTGGCAGGAAGGCGAGTTCGCTGCTCTACCCCATCGAGCACCTGGCAGGCGCTGGTTCGGTTTGGCAGGTGGGCAGGTGTGCGTTCCGGGCGAGCGTTGGGAACTTTTTCGGGGTGGGGGGCGACCACTGTCCAGATGATCCGATTGACACCTTCTCACCTGGGACGGTCACTGTGATTGACACCAACGGTATGCGGCATATCGCGACGTTCTGTGGGCAGTGCGACTGTGGTTGCCCTGAGTTGTGGATCGACCCGGACGCGCCTGAGGAGAAGCGCGTTGTCATCACTGATGACTTTGGGCAGCGCATCCAGATGAGCCTGGGGCAGCTCTCCGACCTCATCGGTGATGTGAAGGGTGGCGTGTTGGACACGCTGTTGACGCCGAGCGCCTGAGGTTGTCTGCCCTGGCGTCATCACTGGGTGGTGACGCCAGGGCGCGGGTGGTCACTCGTCGGGTGGGGTGGTCGCCAGGTAGGTCTCCAGGGCGTCGGCTCCGGCGGTGGGGCCGCCCGCCGCGTGCAGGTGCTTGGCCATGGCTGCCAGGGCTGCGCGGATGTTCTGGTCCTCGGCGACTTCCTCCACCGCCGCGCGGAGTGCGTCGGGGGTGAGGGCTTCGGTGTCGATGAGTCTGCCCAGGCCCAGTTCCTCGACGCGGCGGGCGTTGGCGGTTTGTTCCGGGGTTTGGGGGACGGCGGCCAAGGGGACCTGGTTGAGCAGGGCCTCCATGGTGGAGTTCATGCCCGTGTGGGACAGGAACGCGGTGGCGTGGTCGAGCACGGCCGGTTGGGGGAAGCGGGGACGGACATCGAAGTTCGGTGGGATCTCGCCGAGTGCCGATGGGTCCACTCGGTCGCCGACGGCCATCGCGACGTGCCAACGGGTTCCTGCGAAAGCCTTGGCGCACAGGGTGAAGAAGTCGGCTCGGTCGTTGAACACCGTGCCCAGCGAGACGAACAGCACCGGGGAGCCGTCAGCGGGTGGACGCCACTGCGATCCGGTCGCGCGGGAGCCGACCGAGGGGCCGATGAAGCGGAAGCGGTCATCGAAGGTGTCCCCCCGGATCTGGAACTCGCGGGGGATGAAGACCAGGTTCAGCGGGGCGACCATGCCCCCGGTGATCCGCTCCTCACCGAAGGACAGGCCGTAGTCGGCCATGATCTTGGCGATCTCGGCCAGGTACTCGGCGAACTTCGGGTGAGTGGGGTCGAAGTCCGGCGGGGTCAGCAGGGAACCCAGGTCGAACGACTCGTTGCCCGCGAAGTTGGCCACCGTGGCCACTTCCGGCACCCCGTACCTGGTGGCGAGCAGCCTGCCGGGCAACGTCATCATGTCGTAGCAGATGGCGTCCGGGATGTCCTCGGCCACCCAGCGGTCCAGGTCGGGCAGGACGCGCTTGACGCCGGTGAGGAACCCCATCAGCATCTCGGCCAGCTGCTCGGTGGTCCGCCCCGCGTCCGCGGTGACCGGTGGCAGCCGCCAGTCCACAACGAACGGCTCGGCGCCCGCTGCCTCGACCGCGTCGGCGAAATGCTCGTTGACGGCGTAGGTGACCCGGTGTCCCCGGCCGCGCAACTCTTCGACGAGCGGCAGCGTCGGGTTGATGTGGCCTGCCGCGGGCAGCGCGATGAACGCGAAGTGTTTCTTCATTTCCCCAGACCCCCTGGTTTCCGGGGTCCATCTTCCGCGCTCAGGCAGGGCTGGTCGAGCGGTTTTCGGCATCCCGCACGGCGCCTCGACCAGCCTTCTAGCCGAGTTCGAGGCTGGTCACGGCGAAGATGTGCGGCAGGTCCACCTCCGGGTCCGCTCCGGTGTACATCCGGGCGGCCTCGAACGACGGCGCCAGCCCGAGCCGCTCCATCAGGCGCACCGAGGGCTTGTTGACGTCGGGCACGTCGACCGCGATCGGCGCGCCCGGGACGGTCTCGGCCAGGGCGGTCACCAGCGCCGCCGCGACCTCGTCGGACGCGGCGTAGAGCGGGCCGACGCGCGCGGCGACGCTGGCGGCCCGCAGGACGCCGAGGCCAAGGAGTTCGCCGTCGGCCACGGCGGCCAGGGCCGTGCGGCCGGGCAGGCCGAGCCAGGCGGCCAGGAAGGCGTCGCGCGGGGCGGGGAAGAACCGGCGGTCGTAGGCGGCGAGCACGTCGAACGGGAGGGTCCGAGCATCCACCAGGGTCACGCCGTCCGGAACGTCCACAACGGACGGCACGCCCTGGTAGCGGACGTTGTTCCACGCCTTGCGGAAGCCGGACTTGCGGTAGTTGTCCTGCTGGTCGACCACGCCGTCGAGGCCCACGTTGCGTCCGGCGAGGCGGGCCATGCCCGCGCGCCACAGCTGAATCCCGTATCCCTGCCCGCGCACCTCGGGCCGCGCCAGGTAGAACCCGATGAACCCGAAGTCGGCCCCGTAGCGCACCGCGGAGATCGACGCCACCGGCACGCCGTCGAGGACGCCGAACAGGAAACCGCCCGGGTCGGCCGGGTGGAACGCCTGCGGGTCGGCCGTCCCGGGGTTCCAGTCCTCGTCGTCGGCCCACTCGATCAGGCGAGCCATGTCCGCCACGCTCGCGGTCACGATCTCGAACGCCAACTCCGACCTCCCCGGACTCCCGCGGCCACCACCGTCGGTGACCGCATGGCGACTCTATCGGCAGGGGCCGACAACTATCCCTTGGCCGCGAGCGCCGCCGCGGGCTCGGCCGCCGGGGCCTGCTCCGGCGGCCTGCCGGAGGTCACCAGCATCGCCAGGGCGACCGCGCCGACCGCGGCCGCGACCGGGGCCAGCGCCAGGATGCCCCAGAGGCTGATCACCAGGCCGCCGAAGACGCCGGAGAGCCCGACGCCGAGGTAGATCGCCGAGGCGTTGAGGGACAGGAGCAGGTTGCTGTTGGCCGGGGCGATGTCGATCAGCCACTTCTGGATCGGCGGGTTGACCGACCAGGTGAGCAGCCCCCAGGCGAACAGCGCGACGGCCGCGCCGCCCACGGTGCCCATCGTCAGCGGCAGCGTCGCCAGGACCACGACGCACATGCTGAAGGTGACCAGCATCGGCGTCCGGCTGCCGTACCGGTCGGTGGCCCGGCCGCCGACCGAGTTGCCGACCGCGCCGCCGACGCCGTAGACGAGCAGCAGCAGGCTCAGGGTCGTGCCGTCCACGGACGCGGTGGCCGACAGCAGCGGGGCGATGTAGGTGAACACGCTGAACGCGGCGAGCACGCCCAGCACGGTCATCCCGAGCACCAGCCGCACCTGTCGGTCGGCCAGGACCGCGACCCGCTCGCGCACGGTGGCAGCCGGGGGCGCGGCCACGGTCGGCACGCCCGCCCACACAGCCGCCGCCGCCACCGCGGACAGGGCCGCTACCAGCGCGAACACACCCTGATAGCCGATCTTGCCGCCGAGCAGGTTGCCCGCGGGGACACCGAGGATCAGCGCGACGGTGAGGCCGCCGAAGACCACCGCGACCGCCCGGCCGCGCCGCTCCGGCGGGCTGAGCAGCGCGGCCACCCCGGTCGCCACCGGGGTGAACACCGCAGCGCCCAGCGCGCTGAGCACCCGGGCGGCCAGCAGCAGCTCGTAGGTCGGGGCCACCGCGGCCAGCGCGTTGCCCAGGGCGCTGACCAGCAGCGCCGCCACGAGCAGCCGCCTGCGCTCCCACCGCCCGGTGGCCGCTGCCAGCAGCGGGGACGCGATCGCGTAGGCGATGGCGAACGCGGTGACCAGCTGGCCCGCGGTCGCGGTCGAGACGCTCAGCTCCTGGCTCACCGCGGGCAGCACGCCCGAGATGATGTAACCGCTGGTGCCCACCGTGAACGCGCCCGCGGCGAGCAGGTAGGTGCGTGATGACATGCCGTCCCCCTCAGACAGTTGGCATGATCGACAAGCCGGTACGACGCCGACCGTAGTACGACGTTGACCGTACTACGGTGTTCGTCGAACCAGTCAAGCTCCTACTATGTGACGATGGGCCAAGACCTCCCGCATCCGGAGCGCGCGGAAATCCGCATCGAGGCGGTGCTGGCCGCCCTCGCCGACCCGATGCGGCTGCACATGGTCCGCGAGCTGGCCCGGCTCGACACCGGCGTGGCCTGCGGCTCCATCGACCTGCCGATCAGCAAGTCCACCCGCACCCACCACCTGCGCATCCTGCGGGAGGCGGGCGTGGTCCGCATCCGCCCGGAAGGCACCAGCCGGATCACCACGCTGCGCCGCGACGACCTCAACGCCCTGTTCCCGGGTCTGCTCGACGGCGTCCTCGCCGCGCCCCGGTGACGCCGACCAGCCGAGACCGCCGGTAAACTGGTGGTTCGCCAGGGACGACAGGCTCATCGGGAACGGGACTTGAGGGTGCGCGGGGGAATGCGGAGCAGACGCGCGGTCATCGCCGGACTCAGCGCGGTCGCGGTCGGCGCGAGCGGCGCGACGGCGTGGGCGCGGCTGCGCCCACCGGCCGACGCGCCGGTTCCGGGCGCCATGGCGGCCGCCGCCCTGGTCCAGGCCCCTCCGACCGCTGACCAGCCGACCGCTCACCTGCCGCTGGAGCCCGCGGCCGCGACGCCGCTGCGGGCCGGGGCCACCGGGGTGCGGGTCGTGGCGCTGCAGGCTGCCCTGCGCGGGCTCGGCTACCAGATCGGCACACCCGGCGCCTACGACGACGAGACCGCGCACGGCGTCATCGCGTTCCAGAAGGTGCACGGCCTGCCCCGCACCGGCGTCGCCGACGCGGCCACCCTGGCCGCGCTGCGCGCTCCCAGCCCCCCGACCGCCCGCACCGCCGCGCCCGGTTTCCACGTCGAGGTCGACCTCGCCCGCCAGGTCGCGTACTTCGTCCATGACGGCGTCGTCGGCCGGGTCTACGACGTCTCCACCGGCCGCGACGCCCCCGGCAAGCACACCCCGACCGGCGAGTTCACCGTCACCCGCAAGATCGACGGCTGGCGGCACGCGCCGCTGGGGCCGATGTGGCGGCCGTCCTACCTCGGCTACGACGGCATCGCCTTCCACGGCGGCGAGCCGGTGCGCGCGTTCCCGGACAGCAACGGCTGCGTGCGGATGACCGACCGCAGCGTCGACGAGACCTACGGCCAGCTCACCGTCGGCACCCGGGTCTCGATCTACTGACCGGGCCGGGGCTCCTGGCGCCGGAAAGTCCACCCTTCACCGCGCGGACCACCCGATGGTGCGGTAGCGCGGCCGTGCCCTGGTCACCGCGAGCGGCCCGCTGTTACGTTCGCCGAACGAGGTCGCCGCGCACGCTTTCTACCCTTTTTCCGAGGAGAAACGCGATGATGGACGAGATCACCGGCAGGGCGGACGAGAGCAGCAGCAAAGCCCCCGAATACCGCGACCGGCTCGTCGACCTCTACGGCGACTTCGACCTGGAGACCGCCGAGGGCAGCGACACACTCGGCGCCTGGTTCCTCGGGCCGCTCGCGGAGAACCAGGAGCTGTTCGGGCAACTACTGAACCGGGCGCTGGAATCGCACTGCAAGGACCGGAAGTCCTTTTATCCCGGCGATCCCGCCTACGTCACCCCGGAGATCAAGAACTCGCAGGAATACAAGAACAGCGTCGAAGTGCTCTCCGAGGAAACCGAGAAGCTGCTGAACGCGCTGCGCGGCTCGGTTCCCTTCTTCAGCTACCGCTACCAGTCCCACATGAACTGGGACGTGACGCTGCCCGCGATCGTCGGCTACTTCGCCGGGATGCTCTACAACCCCAACAACGTCGCCGCCGAGGCCTCCCCGGTGACGACCCTGCTGGAGAAGGCCGTCGGCGACGACCTGTGCCGGATGCTCGGCTACGACATCCTCGCCGAGACCACGCCACGGCCGTGGGGGCACATCACCTGCGACGGCTCGGTCGCCAACATCGAGGCGCTGTGGTCGGCGCGCAACCTCAAGTACTACCCGATCGCCGTGGCCGCCGCGCTGGAGCACGAACCCGCGCTGGCGAAAGCCCGCAACCTCACCGTCACCCTCGCCGACGGCGTCACCAGCAAGCGGATTTCGCGGTTGACACCGTGGGAGTTGCTGAACCTGACGGTGGACGACGCGCTCGCGCTGCCCTCGCGCATAGTGGAGGATTACGGCGTCCCGGTCGAGGCGCTGGCGGCCATCAACGAGCACTCGCTGCAAAAACTGGGCTACGAGAAGTTCGCCCGCGAGCACCTGGGCGGCGACATCGGCGAGCCAGCGGTGTTCGCGCCGATCACCATGCACTACTCGTGGCCCAAAGCCGCCGCGCTGCTGGGGATCGGCCAGCACAACCTCATCCCGATCGAGGTCGACCTCGACGCCAGGGCCAAGGCCAGCCACCTGCGGTCCTGGTTGGACACCTGCGAAACCGAGCAGCGGCCGGTGCTGATGGCCGTGGCGGTCCTGGGAAACACCGAGCAGAGTTCGGTCGACCCGCTGGCGAAGATGATCGCGATGCGCAGGGAGTACCAGCGCCGCAACTTCTCCTACGTCATCCACGCCGACGCCGCCTGGGGCGGCTACTTCGCTTCCATCAAACGGGAAAGCGCCATTCCCGCCGCGGCCGGGCAGATCCGGTTCACCCCGGACCTGTCGATGAGCCCGTACGTCAACGAGCAGTACAACGCGTTGGGAGAGACCGACTCCATCACGATCGACCCGCACAAGGCAGGCTACATCCCTTACCCCGCGGGCGGTCTCTGCTACCGCAACAAGGCGCAGCGGAACCTGGTGGCGTTCAGCCCGCCGTATGTGGCGCACGACGAGGAAGTCGACACCAGCGTCGGCTTCTACGGCGTGGAGGGCTCCAAGCCGGGCGCCGCGGCGGCCGGGGTGTACCTCAGCCACCGGGTGATCGCCCCCGACCAGCGCGGCTACGGGCGGATTCTGGGGCAGACGCTGTTCAACAGCAAGCGCCTCTACGCCCAGGTGGTCACGATGGCGCAGCCGGACGACCCGTTCATCGTCGTCCCCTGCCAGCGGCTGCCCGCGGAGAAGAAGCACCCCGGCGACAAAGTGGCCATCCACAACGACTTGCGGTACATCCGCGACGAGATCATCGGCGCCACCAACGAAGAGATCTACGCGAAGCTGGACGACCCGAAGCAGCGGAAGTTCTGCGTGTTCTTCCGCGACCTGGGGTCGGACCAGGTGATCATCGCCTACGCGTTCAACTTCTACGCCGACGAGAAGAAGACCCGGCTCAACACCAGCATCGCCAAGATGAACAAGCTCAACTCCCGTGTCTTCGCCACCCTGAGCATGGCCCCCGCCGACTCGATCACCCCGCCCAACGGCAAACCCGTGCCGCCGATGATCGTCACCGGGTCCACCTTCGACCCCCGCGTCTACAAGGACGAGTACATGGGCAGGCTCCGCGCCCGCCTCGGCGTCGAGGACGACCCAAGCCAGTCCATCGACTACATCATCTCCACCACCATGGACCCCTGGGTGACCGACACCGCCGAGGGCAACTTCATCCCCAAGGTGGTCGAGGTGCTGCGCCAGACAGTGATCGACGAGGTCAAGCGGATCTGGCGAGAGGACGCCATCGCGGCCCAACCCTGACCGCCCCCTGCGTTAGGCTTTCGCCCCGAGTCGAGGGTCGAACGTGGAGTCGAGCGATGGCCGAGCAGGCGCCCTGGGTCCCGGAGGACGTCAACACCGAGGTGCCGAGCGCGGCCCGGGTGTACGACTGGCTACTCGGCGGCTACCACGACTTCCCCGTAGGCCGCGCCGTCGGCGAACGCGTGCTCCAAGTGCTGCCGGACGGCCGGAAAGTCGCCACCTCCAACCGCGCCTTCCTGCGCCGCGCCTGCAATACATGATCGGCCAAGGCGTGCGCCAGTTCCTCGACCTCGGCTCCGACATCCCCACCACCGGCAACGTCCACGAAATCGCCCACGCCGCCGACCGGACAGCCGAGTCGTCTACGTCGACTATGACGAGGTGGCCGTGGCCCACGGCAAACTGATCCTCCAGAACAACGACAACGCCACCGTCGTCGCGGCGGACCTCTGCAAGCCCGAAACCGTGCTGAGCCCGGCGGTCACCGAGTTCCTGGACTTCACACAGCCCATCGGCCTGCTGATGGTCGCCGTCTTCCACTTCGTCCCCGACGAACGCCACCCAGCGGACATCATCGCCCGCTACCGCGACGCCCTGCCCCCGGGCAGCCTGCTCGCCCTGTCCCACCTCACCGCCGACCACAAACCCACCGAGATGGCGGGGGTAGTCGAGGCGATGAAGAACAGCCGCGACCCCATGTACTTCCGCCCCTACGACGCGGTGCTTCCCCTGTTCGAGGGCTTCGACCTCGTGGAACCCGGCCTGGTCAGCGCCCCCCAATGGCACCCGGACCCAGACGCCCCCACCGACACCACCGAAGGCGTCTACGCGGCGTCGGCCTCAAGCGCTAAACCCACCCCTACCTACCAACCAAGCCCCACCCCGCCCAGGTGCTCGTTTCGGCCAAGCAGCGAACCCGAGCACCTGCCAGGCCGCACCGAGGCTCGCCAGGTGCTCGATGGGGCGGAGTGGTTTCTTCGGGGGTGAAGGAAGATCCCCAAACTCACCGTGGTCGTGGGGCCGAAGGCTCCCCACCCGTCTTTCCCCGCGACGGGATCTTCCTTCGTAGGGGCCCCGAAGAAACCACTCCACCCCATCGAGCAACCCCACGAGAGCCCACAAGAGCCCGCGAAGCTACTGCGGCGGCCCAGGATCAGGAGCGGTCATCATCTCCGCCAGCACAGCCCGGTGAGTAGAGAGCGCTTCCGCGTGCCGCGCATGACCAGCCGGGGTCAGGCAGACCTGAATCCCCCTGCGGTCCTGCACGCACATCGCACGGGCAACCAGCCCGTCCCGCTCCAACCGGCCGATGAGCCGGGACACCGCGCTCTGGCTCAAATGAGCGGCTGCCGCCAAGTCCTGGACACGGGCGTCCGCCCCCTCTGCCTCCACCAAACGGTCCAGGATCTCGAACTCGCTGGCGCTCAACCCGTGGCGCGCGAGTTCGCGGTCCAGTGCGCACCAGGTGCGGGCGTGCACTGTCAGCAGCTCCCGCCAGCCTTGGACCAGGGGGAGGTCAGCGTCCTCGGCGACCATGGCGGCGATCCTACCAACGTCCCAAAGTGTATGCAACCGAATTAGATTCGGTTGCATTAGATGCAGACGCATGAAACAGTGCGCTCGTGACCGACTCTTCGTCAACAACCTCAACTTCCGACCAGCGCTGGGGGCCACGGCTGTGGGGCACGCTGATCGTGCTGTGTGGCGCGTTGTTCCTCGACGCTCTCGACATTTCCATGGTCGGCGTCGCCCTTCCGTCCATTCGGGACGATCTGGGCATGTCGACTTCCGCGCTTCAGTGGGTGGTCAGCGGGTACGTGCTCGGTTATGGCGGGCTGCTGCTGCTCGGTGGGCGCGCCGCTGACCTGCTGGGCCGTCGCCGGGTGCTGTTGGCCGCTCTGGCGGTGTTCGCCATCGGGTCGTTGCTTGGCGGGCTGGTGGACAACGCCGAGTTGCTGATCGCGGCGCGGTTCGTCAAGGGGGTGGCGGCCGCGTTCACCGCGCCCGCCGCGCTGTCCATCATCACGACGACCTTCGCCGAGGGGCCGTCGCGCAACCGGGCGCTGAGCATCCTCACCGTGTGCGCGGCCAGCGGGTTCTCCCTCGGCCTCGTCTTCAGCGGGCTGCTCACCGAGATCGGGTGGCGCTGGCCGCTGCTGCTGCCCGCGCCGGTCGCGGCCGTGGTCCTGGTCGCCGCGATCAAGCTGGTGCCCGACGACGGGCGACCGGCCCGGGACGGCAGTTCCTACGACATCGCCGGGGCGACCACCTCGACCGCGGCGCTGCTCCTGCTGGTCTACACCATTGTGCAGGCGCCCGAGGTCGGCTGGGCCTCGGCGGCCACGCTGGTCGGGTTCGGGCTCGCGGTCGCGCTGGGGGCCGCGTTCGTGGTGATCGAGCGGCGGACCAGCCATCCGCTGGTGCGGCTGGGCATCTTCCGGTCCGGGCCGCTGGTCCGGGCCAACCTGGGGGCGATGGTGTTCTTCGGCTCCTACGTCGGCTTCCAGTTCGTGGTCATGCAGTACATGCAGCGGCTGCTGGGCTGGACCGCGCTGCAAACCGCGCTGGCGTTCCTGCCCGCCGCGGTGATCGTGCTGGCGAGCTCGACCAAGATGGACGCCGTGGTCAGCCGCTTCGGCACCGCCCGGCTGATCCTGACCGGGTTCGGCTCGCTGGTGGTGGCCTACGCGTTCTTCGTCAACGCCGACGTGACGCCCAACGTGCTCGGCGTGGTGCTGCCGTGCATGGTGCTGCTCGGGGTGAGCTGCGCGCTGTGCTTCACCTCGCTGAACATCCAGGCCACAGCGGGGGTCGCCGCCCACGAGCAGGGGCTCGCGGGCGGGCTGATCAACACCTCTCTCCAGGTCGGCGGGGCCATCGGCCTCGCCGTCGTCACCGCGGTGATCACGGCGAACGAGGCGGCCGAGGGGGCGGTCACCACGCCCGCCGAGCTGCTGGCGGGCTACACGCCCGCGCTCGCGGTCGTCGCGGGCATCGCGGCGCTGGGCGTGGTGGTCTCGCTGACCGGGATCAGGGACATCCGGCGCTCAAGCGCGCCGCACCAGGCCGAACAGGAACCCGTTCCGGCCGGATAAAGGGGGAGGGGGTGGCGGCCGAGCACCGCATCAGCCGCCACCCCGACCGGCACGTCAGACCACGGCCCGCTTCCCGACCGGCAGCCTGCGGCCGGGCGTGGCCAGCCGGACCGGGCCCGCGAACGCCGACGCCGCGTCCTCGTGCAGGGCGCGCAGCCACGCGCTCTCGGTGGAGGCGAAATGGGTGAGCACCAGCTCGCCGACGTTGGCGCGGGCGGCGAGGCGGCCCGCGTCGCCGCCGCTGAGGTGGCCGTGGTCGGTCTCGTCGGTCGCCGACAGCGTCGCCTCGGCCAGCAGCAGGTCGGCGTCGGCGGCGAGTTTCACCGCGGCGTCGGTGACCCCGGTGTCACCGGTGTAGGCGAGGGTGCCCTCGGCGGACTCGACGCGGGCGCCGCAGTTGGGCCGGATGTGGCGCAGTCCGTGCATACCCAGCGTGCAGTCGCCGACCTCGAACTGGTCGCCCGGCTGGTACTCGCGCACGTCGAAGGCGACCTCGAACGCCTGGTCAAGCAGCGGCAGGCTCGCCACCGGGAACAGCGCCGCCCACTTGGCGAACAGCTCCCTCGCCCCCTCCGGGACGAACAGCGGCACCGGCCGGAACTCCCGGTCGGCGTGCTCGGGGCCGCCGGGGAAGCGGACCAGCCGCGACAGCATCGCCTTGCCGATCGGCAGCAGGTCGTAGCAGTGGTCGGTGTGGAAGTGGCTGATCACCACCGCGTCGAGAGCCTCCGGCTCCACCACCCCGGACAGCGCGGTCGCGATTCCCGGCCCGCAGTCCAGCAGCAGTCTCGTGCGCCCGGTCTCCACCAGGTACCCCGAGCTGGCCTGACCGTCGGCCGGTGACCCCGAGCGACATCCGAGAATGGTGAGCTGCATACCTAGGTTCCGATCTGTCGACGGCCGCAGGCGCGGTCACCGAGGACCGGTGCCTGCGCTGGCCTCGGGAGCATGGCGGGAAGTGACGATCGCGTGTGCGGCGGATGGCCAAGACCGAAAGACCTATTCGCCGCGCCTATCGCCGCCGGGCCCTGTCGGGCCAGGGCCTAGATGTCAAGGACCAAACGGGGCGAGCGCGCGCGGGACACGCAGAGCATCATCACCTTGCCCTCGGCGCGCTCCTGCGCGGAGAGCACCGAGTCGCGGTGGTCGACTTCACCCTCGAGCACCGGGGTCTCGCAGCTCGCGCAGGTGCCCTCCCGGCACGACGAGGGCATCTCGATCCCGGCGCGGGTCAGCGCGTCGAGGACCGACTGGCCCGCGCCAACCTCGACCACCTTGCCCGAACTGGCCGCCAGCACCTCGAACGCGGAATCCGGCCCCGCGGCGACCGCGCGGGGCGCGAACCGCTCGACGCGCAGGGCATCCGCCCGCCCGGCCGCGCAGGCCCGCTCGATCGCGTCGAGCAGGGGCTCGGGGCCGCAGCAGTAGACCTGGGCCCGCGCTGGCGCGGCGGCGAGGATGTCGGCCAGCGGCAGCAGGCCGTGCTCGTCCTCGGGCAGCACGCGGACCCGGTCGCCATAGCAGGCCAGTTCGCCCAGGAACGCCATCCGGTCGCGGCGCTTGCCGCCGTAGTGCAGCGACCAGGACGCGCCCGCGGCGTGCGCGGCGCGGATCATCGGCAGCAGCGGCGTGATCCCGATCCCACCCGCGACGAACACATATTCCTCGGCGTTCACCAGCGGGAAGTTGTTGCGCGGCAAGCCGACCGGTAGGTTCGCGCCCACCCCGACCTCGTCGTGCAGGCGCCGCGAGCCGCCGCGGCCGGGGTCCTCCCGCAGCACCGCGATCCGCCAGCGCGCCCGCTCAGCCGGGTCCCCGCACAGCGAGTACTGGCGCAGCACCCCTGGTGCGACCTCGACGTCGACGTGCGCGCCTGGCACCCATTCGGGCAGGTCGGCGCCATCGGGCGCGGCCAGGACGAACGACGCCACGTCGTCGGCTTCGACGCGTTTGGCGACTACCTGCAAGGTCATCAATCCGGCTGACGTCGGCACGGTGAACCCTCCTCGCGTCTCCCCGCCAGCCTCACCGACCGGACCGCCCCGGCGGCGGCCTGTCAGCGCATTCGACTCGCCCGATTGGAATTGGCAATGAGGCGCGGGCGGCCACCGCGGCCACAAGAGACTGGGCTGGACCGCACGGCACAGCCCGGAGAACAAGGAGCCACGGTGACCGGGACGACCCACAGCCCGCAGGAACTGGCCGAGCGAACACTGGAGTTCGTCCGCGAGCACGTCTACCCCGTCGAGCGGGAAATCATTGTGGACGGCAGGCCCATGGACGACGCCCTGCGCCTGGAACTGCAGAAGAAGGCCAAGGCCGCGGGCGTGTTCGGCCCGCTGTCGCCGGTTGAGCACGGCGGTCTCGGCCTCGACACCCGCGCGCAGGCCTTCGTGCTTGAGGCCGCTGGCACCAGCCTGATCGGGCCGCTGGCGCTGAACTGCTGGGCCCCCGACGACGGCAACATCCACCTGCTCGCGCACGCCGCGACCCCCGAGCAGAAGCGGCGCTACCTGGCTCCGCTCGCCTCCGGCGAAGTCCGGTCCTCGATCGCGATGACCGAGCCCGCGCCCGGCGCCGGGTCCGACCCGAGCATGTTGCGCACGGTCGCCGAGGAGACCGACAGCGGCTGGGTCATCAACGGAGAGAAGCACTTCACCACCGGCGCGGACGGCGCGGCGTTCACCATCGTGGTCGCGGCCACCGCGGACGGGCCGACGATGTTCCTGGTGGACCAGGACAATCCGGGCCTGCGGGTGGGCAGGCGGATGCCGACGCTGGACCACAGCGTGCCCGGCGGGCACTGCGCGGTCACCTTCGCCGACTGCCACGTCGGCGACGACGCGGTGCTCGGCGCGGTCGGCAAGGGCATGGAGTACGCCTCGGTGCGGCTCGCGCCGTCGCGGCTGACGTTCTGCATGAACTGGCTCGGCCTGGCCGTGCGGGCCCAGGAGCTTGCCGCCCGGCACATCAACGGCAGGCAGGCGTTCGGCGCGCGGATCGCCGACCACGGCATGGCCCAGGCGCACATCGCCGACAACGAGATCGACATCACCGCGGCCCGCGCGCTCATCCACGGCACCGCCGCGATCATCGACGCCGAGGGCGCGGCGAGCTCGGCGGCCCGGCACTCGGCGTCGGTGACCAAGACCTTCGTCTCCGAGGCGGTCTGGCGGGTGCTGGACCGGGCGGTGCAGCTGCACGGCGGCCTCGGCGTCTGCGAGGACCACCTGGTCGCCCGATTCCTCGTGGAGGCGCGGGCTTTCCGCATCTACGAGGGCCCGTCGGAGGTCCTGCGCTGGTCGATCGCCCGGCGTGTGCTGCGCGCCCACCAGTGACCTGCTCGCCCCACCGATCACCGTCTGACCACAAAGGACTGATCACGTGTCGACCGATATCAGGATCAACCCCGGGTTCGCCGACGCTTTCGCGGGCCACGGCGGGGAAAACCCCGACTACGACGCGCTGCGCGCCATCTCCGACGCCCTGGTGCCCTTCGGCAACCACGCAGGCGTCGACATCACCGAGATCGGCCCGGACCGGGCGGTCGTGGAGCTGCCCGCCGAACCGCACCTGAAGAACCACATGAACACCGTGCACGCGGGCGCGCTGTTCCTGGCCGCGGACATCGCGGGCGCGGCGGCGTTCGTCGGCGCGGTCGCGACCCGGCTATCCACTGTGGAGCTGCTGGTGCTTCGGGACGCGCGGGCCGCGTTCCGCAAGCCCGCCATCGGCCGCATCCGCGCCATCGCCACCATCGACGAGCGCGAGATGCGGCGCATCCTGGCCGCGACCGGCAACGAGCGCTTCGAGATCGACGGCAAGGCCGCGCTCTACGACGACGCCGACGTGCTGGTCGCCAAGTTCACCTTCGACTACGTGTGCACCATCGCGGCGAACTGAGAGGAAAGCGATGTCCGTCAGCCATACCGGCCGCGGCGCCGCCGGTTCCCGGCCGCCGTCGGAGTTCACCACGCTGGAGTCGCTGCGCGTCGAGACCGGCGACGGCACGGCCTTCACCCTGCGCCTGCTGCCGAGCGAGGACGCGAGCGCGCCGGTCGTGCTCATCCTGCCCGCGATGGCGGTCAAGGCGAAGTTCTACCTGCCGCTGGCCAAGGCGCTGCGCGCGGCCGGGCTCTCGGTCGCGACCTGCGACCTGCGCGGCCAAGGCGAGAGCACGCCGGCGCTGCGCGAGGGACCGGACTTCGGCTACCGCGAGCTGATCGAGGTCGACCTGCCCGCGATCGTCGCCGCGGTCACCGAGCGGTTCCCCGACCGGCCGCTGCACCTGCTCGGGCACAGCCTCGGCGGGCAGCTCGCGCTGCTGTTCTCCGCGACCAACCCGGGCGTGGTGGCCGGGGTGTCCACGATCGGCACCGGAACGGTGTTCTGGCGCGCGTTCGGGCCGAAGCGGTGGTTCGAGGCGCTGTGGAAGATCCAGTGGATCGGCCTGGTGTCCAAGGTCAAGGGCTGGTGGCCCGGCGGGGTGCTCATCCCCGGCGCGATGGCGGGCGGGGTGATGATCGACTGGGCGCGGCACTCCCGCACCAGCCGGTACCGGCCCAAGGGCACGAATGTCGGCTACGACGCGGCGCTGGCGAAGCTGGACATCCCGGTGCTGCTCATCTCGCTGGAGCGGGACATTCTCGGCCCTAAGTCCAATGTGGACTTCCTGGGCGAGCGGCTGGAGTCGGCGCGGTTGGCCAACTGGCACATCGCGGCCGGGGCCGGGGTGGCCAACCTCGACCACTTCGGCTGGGTCAAGGACAGCGCGGTCATCGGCCCCGCGGTCGCGACCTGGATCACCGAGCGGACCCTGCCAGGCGCGCCCGCGTGAGCTCGACCCTTTACACCGCACGGCAAGTGCTCACCGGCGACGGCGCCGTCATCGACGACGGCGCCGTCCTGGTCGAGCACGGCGGAATCACCGCGGTCGGCCCCCGGGCGGGGCTGTCCGCGCCCGGGGCGCGGGTCGTGGCCTGGTCCGGGACGCTGCTGCCCGGCCTGATCGACGCGCACGTCCACCTCGGCCTCGACGCAGGCCCCGACCCGCTCGCCCGCGTCCTGCGCGAGCGGCCCAACCGGCAACTGCTGCTGATGGCCCGCAACGCGCGGGAACTGCTGTCCGCGGGGGTCACCACCGCCCGCGACCTCGGCTCGCTCGGCCTGCTCGCCACCGACCTGCGCGACGCGGTCGCCGCGGGCACCCTGCGCGGCCCGCGCCTGCTGGTCGCCAACCGCCCGCTGACCCGCCCGCGCGGCCACTGCTGGCACTTCGGCGGCGGCAGCGCCACCCCCGACGACCTGCTGCGCCTCATCCGCACCCAGGACGCGGCGGGCACCGACGTCGTGAAGGTCATGGTCACCGGCGGCAACAGCACCCCCGGGTCACGGTCGTGGCAGACGCAGTTCTCCCGGGCGGACCTGAGCCTGATCGTCGCGGAGGCGCGCAGGCTCGGCCGCCCGGTCGCCGCACACGCGCACGGCGCGGACGGAATCCGCCTCGCGGTCGAGTGCGGGGTCGACACCCTGGAACACTGCACGTGGCAGACCGAGAGCGGCTTCGACGGCTACTCCGCCGCGCTCGCCGACCAGATCGCCCGCGCGGGCATCGCGGTCTGCGCCACGTTCAACCCGCGCCTGGCCGCCCACCCCGAGTTCGCCGAGCGCCGCCGCCAGGTCGTCACCGACATGCGCGAGCGCGGCGTCCGGTTCATCAGCGGCACCGACGCCGGGGTGGCGGGCACGCCGCACCGCGACCACGCCGCCGCCCTGCTCGCCATGGCGGGCTACGGGTTCACCCCCGCCGAGGTGATCCGCGCCGCCACCGCCGACGCAGCCACCGCCCTCGGCGTCGGCGACCGCACCGGCAGCCTCGCCCCCGGCAAGGACGCGGACCTGCTGCTGGTCGACGCCGATCCGCTCACCGACCTCACCGCCCTGCGCGACCCCGCCCTGGTGGTCACCCGAGGCGTCGAGTTCCACCCGGACAAGCGCGAGACCCCGACCCCCGCCGAAGACAGCCGCGCCGTGCGGGCGATGCTCACTGCGGCCGCGTCATGACGGCGCGGGCGGTGGATGCCCCCGGCTGGCGGCACGCACTCCCGCGCACCGGGCCGTTGGAACCTCACGCACCGCCTCCCCAGGGAGCCCGACCGTGACGACGCCCGCCGCGCTCCCCCGGCTCACCGCACACGCCCCCGCGCACCGGGCAGGCAAAGCCTCGCGCGCCGCTTTTCCGGGGGCTCGGTCATGAGATCGCTTGCGCCTGAGGTGCTGCGGCGGCGGGGCGGGGTGAAGTGGACCAGGCACGGGGAGGACGTGCTGCCCGCGTGGGTCGCCGAGATGGACTTCCCGGTCGCGGTGGAGATCGTCCACGCGGTGCGGGAGGCCACTGAGCGGGAGTTGTTCGGTTATGCCGCCGACCAGGCCCTCGCCGACCTCGCGGCGGCCTGCGCCGGGTGGCTGGGGCGGGCGCACGGGTGGGCCGTCGACCCGGAGGACGTGCATGTGGTGCCGGACGCGTTGCGCGGCGTCGAACTCGGGGTGGCGCTGCACTCCCCCGCGGGCAGCCCGGTCATCCTGCCGACACCGGCGTATCCGCCGCTGTTCGAGGTGATCGCGCAGTGCGGGCGGCCGGTGGTCGAGGCGCCCATGACCGCCTCCGGGCGGCCGACCCTCGACCTCGACGCGGTGGCCGCCGCGTTCGCAGCGGGCGCGCGGACCCTGCTGCTGTGCAACCCGCACAATCCACTGGGGACAGTCGCGACGGCGGACGAGTTGGCCGCGCTGTGCGCGGTCGTCGACCACCACGGCGGCCGGGTGGTGGCCGACGAGGTGCACGCGCCGCTGACGTACGCCGGGCACCGGCACGTGCCGTACGCGAGCGTGTCGCCCACTGCGGCCGCGCACACGGTCACGGTCACCTCGGCGTCGAAGGGCTGGAACCTGCCGGGCCTCAAGTGCGCCCAGGTCGTCGTGTCCAACCCAGCGGACCGGTTGTCGTGGTCGGCCCTGCCCAAGCTGCGCACCTGGGGCGCAAGCACCCTCGGCGTCATCGCGGGCACCGCTGCGTTCCGCCACGGCGGGCCGTGGCTGGCCGACGTCCGCGCCCACCTGGTTGGGAACCGCGACCTGCTCGCCACCCTGCTCGCCGACCTGCTCCCGCGGGTCGTGTCCCGTCCCGCCGAAGGCACCTGCCTGGCCTGGCTGGACTTCCGCGCCATCGACCTCCCCGCCGAACCCGCCGAGTTCTTCCTCAGCGAGGCCCGCGTCGCCCTCGCCGAGGGCCGGGATTTCGGCGCCCCCGGCCACGCGCGCCTGACCTTCGCCACCTCCCGCCCCGTCCTGGCCCGCATGGTCCAGGCCATGGCCGCCGCGGCGCACCTGTCCACCCCACCCCCGGTCACCGGGACCCCACTATGACCGCACCGATCCTTCGCACCCGGCCCATGGCCGCCGCGACACACTCCGGCACCGCACACCTGGCTCACCGAGCCTCGGACGCCGCTGTCGTAGGAGAACCGGGGTGCGCTGGCCGTCGGCTTTCCCTGTGCGGTGCGACCGATTCGGCTCCGCGTGGCGGTGGGC
This sequence comes from Actinokineospora iranica, assembly GCF_900101685.1. Lineage (GTDB taxonomy): Bacteria > Actinomycetota > Actinomycetes > Mycobacteriales > Pseudonocardiaceae > Actinokineospora > Actinokineospora iranica. Next base: position 46,116 of record NZ_FMZZ01000010.1, on the reverse strand, counting down.
ACCACCGTGTGGTGCGGGCGACTCGCCACCGGAAATGCCGTGGGGGTGTGAGAGATGCTGTGTGCCTGCGGCCTCACCCCACCCTGACCGCAGGCGCACCGCGATGACTACGACCTTGGCCCGGCTGGCCCGGCTGGCCTGGCACACCGCCGAGCCGCTGCACGCGGTCCTCTACTACGCCCCGGAAACCGCCGCCGCCACCGCGCGGTTCGACCTGCCGGTCGGCTGGATGACCTACTTCGGCTGCCGAGCCGCCCCCATGGGCAGCGTCTCGGCTGCCACGGCCACCGCCGTGTTCTACAACCTGGCCCCGGCCATGGTCGCCCGGTCCGTCCCGGCCCTGTGGCGGCACGCGACTCCCGAGCAGTTCCTCGACGCCCGTCTCACCGCGGTGGACGCCGCGCTCCGCCGACTCCTCGGCTCCCACTGCGTCACCCCGGAGACCGCCCGCGCCGCCGAACTGGCCGTCGCCGCCGCGGCCGCGGCGGACGGCGCGGGCCGTCCGCTCGGCGCGGCGAACGCCGCCCTGCCGTCCCCGGCCGAGCCCCACCTCGCCCTCTGGCAAGCCCTCACCACCCTTCGCGAATACCGCGGCGACGGCCACGTCGCGGCCCTCACCGCCGCCGAGATCGACCCCTGCGCGGCCCATGTCCTGTCGGCGGCCACCGGCGGAGCCCCGGAGTCAAGCTCCAAGCGCTACCACAAGTGGACCGACACCCAATGGAACACCGCCCGCGACAGCTTGGTTGCACGCGGCTGGCTCACCGGCGCCGGGACGATCACCGCCTCGGGCGCGCGGGCGCGGGAGCGGCTGGAACAGGAGACGGACCGCTTGGCCCGATTCCCTTACCTCGCCCTCGGAGAACGCGGGTGCGCGGAGCTGATCGCCCTCGTCCACCCGCTGTCGGACCTGGTGATGGCCGCGGGCGCGGTCCCGGTGCCCAACCCGGTCGGCTTCTGCTGGCCGCCCGCCTGACACCGTGCGGTCACAGCCGGGACGGGACCGAAACCGGAACCGCGGCGGACGTCCGGCCGCGCAGGACGAACAAGGACCGCGCGGTCATCGGCCCCGCGGCCGCGACCTGGATCACCGAGGGCGCCGTGCCGGGCGCGCCCCGGCCGGAAGCCGCCGCCCCGCGTCGCGGGCAAGCGTCGCGCGGATCACAGCACGCGCCGCCGGGTGACCAGGACGTCCACGCGGGCGGCCTGGTCACCCGGCGTCTCGACAAGATCGGGGGGCCGACTCGCGGCGGCGCTCAGTCGGACTGCCCGGGGCCGCGGCCCAGCCACCAGTTTCCCGACGCGTCGGGGTCGCCACTGGCCCAGTACTCGATAGTCGTGCGAACGAACTCGGCCGCGGAGAGGTACCCGTCGCCGTCCCGGTCGAGGTGCTGGAAGGCTTCCCGGGTCTCGGCTTCGCTGATGTCCGGGAAGTGGCCCGCCTGGAAGCTGTGGAACTCCGTCGGGCTCAGCCTGCCGTCCTGGTCGATGTCGGCGATGGCGAGAAACGCCTCCGCCAGCGCGCCGAGAGTCGCCTGCGCGGTGGCGGGGTCGTCGGCGAGGGTCAACGTGGACTCGACGAACTGGTCTTTGGTGATCGCGTCACCGCCGCCGGGGACGTGCGGCAGGTGCAGGTCACGCCAGACCCGCACGTAGGCGTCGACAATCCCCGCCTCGGCGTGCGAGCCGGGCTGGTGCCCGAGGGACGCCGCCGCGCGCTGTCCCATGAGGACGTGGTCGTGCTCGGTCAGCAGCCCGTCTCCATCGGCGTCGAGGCGGTCGAAACCGTGACTGATCTTCGCTTCGAGAAACGCGGAACGGCTCATGAGGCATATCGAACACACCGCTGATCGGGCGCGGTACCGCTAAGTCGGTGGCCAGAAGTCACCTGGAACGGTAAACCTGTTGACACCGCACGGACTCCCCGTGTCCGAGCCCGCCACGACGGCGGGCAGGCACCGACAATTCCTGCCCTGTCGAGTGAATTCGGCCAGCAGGCAAGTGACGCGCCGACCTGATTCCCGGAGGTGGGCTGTCCTGCCCGGTCAGAGCCGGGCCGACGTGGCGGGGACGGGGGCCTTCGGCGGGGTGCGGTCGCGCAGGACGAACGCGGTCAGGATCGCCGCCCCGGCCGCGGCGACGGCGGCGACGAGGAACGTCACGTGCAGCGAGGTCACCTTCCCGTCCTGGAACGGCGACAGGATGCCCGCCAGGGCGACGCCGAAGACCGCGCCGAACTGGCGAAAGGTGTTCATGGTGCCCGACGCCGTTCCCGACAGCTCCGGGGGCACCGCGCCCATCATCGCCTGGATGGCGACCACGCCGCTGGACAGCGGGACGCCGATGCCGAGCAGCAGCAGTGCCCAGCCGTAGCCGAAGTAGCCCGCGCCGGTTTGCAGGATCGTCAAGCCCGCCAGGCCGACGGCGACGCACAGCAGGCCCGCGACCATCGTCTGGCGGGTGCCGAAGCGGGCCGCCACCCAGGAGGCGCAGATCGCGGCGGCGCCCAGCGCGCCGAACAGGGCCAGGAAGCGCAGCCCGGTGTCCATTGGGGACAGTCCGAGCGTGCCCTGTAGGTGCACGGTCACCAGGAACAGCACCCCGTACAGCCCGAACAGGCCCAGGAAGTTGACCACGCAGGCGATCGCCACGGCGGGCACGCGCAGCAGCTTGAGCGGCAGCATCGGCTCGGCGACCCGGATTTCCCAGAAGACAAAGGAAACCAGGGCGAGCAGGCCGACGCCGAGCAGGCCGAGGATCAGCGGGGACGCCCAGCCGTGGTGGTTGCCCTCGATGAGGACGAAGGTCAGCGCCGCGCCGCCGAGGACGAACAGGGTCTGGCCGAAGAGGTCGGGGCGCCTGCCGCCGGTCGGGGCGGCGGCGGGCATCGTCCACAATAGACCGGCGAGCGCGATCAACCCGATCGGCAGGTTGATCCAGAACATGCTGCGCCACCCGGCCGCCTCCACCAGCAGGCCGCCGAGCAGCGGTCCCAGGGCCAGCGCGACGCCGGAAGTGCCGCCCCAGATTCCGATCGCGCGGGCACGAGCGCGGGCGTCGGCGAACAGGCCCGCTGTGACCGCCAGCGACAGCGGGACGACGGCCGCGGCGAAAACCCCTTGGGCCGCACGGGCTCCGATCAGGAACTCCGGGGTCGGGGCGAGGGCGCAGGCGACCGAGGCGAGGGTGAACCCGGCCGTGCCGACGACCAGGACCGTCTTGCGGCCGATGCGGTCGCCGAGCGAGCCCGCGGTCAGCAGCAGGCAGGCGAATCCGAGGGTGTAGGCGTCCAGCAGCCACTGCGCCGCGGTGGGGCCCGCGCCGAGGTCGGCGTTGATGGCCGGGATCGCCACGGGGGTGATGCTGGTGTCGAGGTAGACCAGGAAAGTCGCCACGCAGACCAACGTGAGCACGAGCCGTGGGCGCATATGTCTCACCGTAAGCCTGGGCATCAGGTGAAAAGCTGTCAAGTGAAGATCGCACTAGGCCGATAGGAGATCCCGATCCTCGGCCATTCGATCTTCCGATCGCGGCCGCGCTCGCCCCGATCGTCCCTGCACACCGGCCTTGACCTGGGAATTCACCAGTTTGCCGTTCCCGGGGCGTTCACCTCGCGGACACAGCGCGGTGGTGGGATTCGCGCGCAGATGACAAACACCGACGACACACCCTGATCTTGGAGGCACATTCGGTGAGCCGTATCCACATCGAGGCAGCCAGCAAGCGCTTCGACAAGGTGACCGCGGTCGACCAGGTCACCCTCGACATCGAGCACGGCGAGTTCCTCGTGCTCCTGGGCCCGAGCGGCTGCGGGAAGTCGACGCTGCTGCGCGCCATCGCGGGGCTCACGCCGCTCACCGAGGGCCGGATCACCCTGGGCGACAAGGACATCACCCACACGCCCCCGCGTGACCGCGACCTGGCGATGGTGTTCCAGAGCTACGCGCTCTACCCGCACCTGTCCGTGGCGCGCAACATCGGGTTCCCGCTGCGCGCCCGGCGCAGGCCCAAGGCCGAGATCCGCGAGAAGGTCGAGCAGGTCGCCAGGACACTCGACCTGTCCGCGCTGCTGGACCGGCGGCCGCGCGAGCTTTCCGGCGGCCAGCGGCAGCGGGTCGCGCTGGGCCGCGCCCTGGTGCGCGACCCAGGGGCGTTCCTGATGGACGAGCCACTGTCCAACTTGGACGCCAAGCTGCGGACCGCGACGCGGGCCGAGCTGTCCGAGCTGCACCGCAGGCTGGGCTCGACGTTCGTCTACGTCACCCACGACCAGGTGGAGGCCATGACCATGGCCACCCGCATCGCCCTGCTCAACGGCGGCAAGCTCGAACAGGTCGGCTCGCCGACGGAGGTCTACGACCGGCCCGCGTCGGCGTTCGTCGCCGGGTTCCTCGGCTCTCCGGCGATGAACCTGCTCGACGCGCGCGTGGTCAGCCGCGAGGGCAGGCTGCACGCGGTCGCCGAGGACGTCGACGTCGCGCTGGACATCACCGGGGAACTGTCCGATCAGGACAGTCAAGATGTGGTGCTCGGCATCCGGCCGGAGCACCTGCGGATCGGCGGCGCGCACCCGGGGCTGCGCGGCGTGGTCCGGCTCGTGGAGAACCTGGGCAGCGAAGAACTCGCGCACGTCGTCGTCGGCGACGCGCGGGTGTGCCTGCGCGGATCGCGGCCGCTCGACCTGGCCACGGGCGACGCGGTCACGCTTTCCGCCGCGCCGCAACACATCCACCTGTTCCACCGCGAGAGCGGAAAGCGGCTCGTCTGGCGCGACGAGTCCCCGACCGCCAACCGCGCCGCCGTCGAACTCGACTACTCCGCCCCCTGATTTCGCAGAAGCACAACCAGCTAGGAGCAACCCCGTCATGAACCGTTCCCGTTCCCGCCTCGGCCTCGCGGTCGTGGCGCTGGCGCTGACCGCATCCGCGTGCGGCGGTCTCGGCAGCACCGACGTCCAGCAGACCAGCGCCGTCGCCAGGGCCCCGGAGCTGGCCCCTGACCAGCAGGTGTCCATCGTCTTCGAGAGCTACAACTTCGGCCAGGCAGGCGCGTGGACCGAGACGTTCAAGCAGCTCATCGAGAAGTTCCAGGCCGCGTACCCGAACATCACGGTGACCCCGCAGAAGCCGCAGGGCAACAGCGCGAACCCGGCGACCGACACGATTCCCAGCCTGCAGAGCCAGCTCGCCACCGGCAACCCGCCGGACGTGGCCCAGCTCGGCTTCAGCGACCTGGACTTCACCATCCACCAGCTCGGCGCGAAGCCGCTCGACGACCTCGTCGGCAAGGAGGCGGTGCAGGCGAACTTCTCCGGCGCCAAGCACTCCTACGCGCCCACCGCCCGCACCCTTGGCGACTGGGGCGGCAAGACCTACGGCGTGCCGTTCGTGTTCTCCACGCCGGTCTTCTACTACAACGCCACCCTGTTCCAGCAGGCCGGTCTGGACCCGGCGAACCCGCCCAAGACCTGGGACGAGGTGCGCGCGGCGGCCAAGAAGATCAAGGAGGCGACCGGCAAGGACGGCGCGTACCTCGACTGCCTCACCAAGGAGGCCAAGGACTGGTGCTTCCAGGCCCTGGTGCGCTCCAACGGTGGCCGGGTGCTCTCCGAGGACCGCAAGTCGCTGACCTTCGCCGACCAGCCGACGGTCGAGGTCGTGCAGATGGCCCAGGACATGGTCAAGGCCGGTGAGAGCCCGAAGCTGGGCCAGAAGCAGGGCTACGAGGCGTTCGCCCGCGGCGACGTCGGCATGATCCTGGAGACCAGCGCGGTGCAGGCGACCTTCGTCAAGGGCGCCAAGGACAAATGGGACCTGCGCGCGACCACGATGCCCAGCTTCGGCGCCAAGCCGGTCGTGCCGACCAACTCCGGCGCCTCGCTGTACATCTTCTCGAACGACCCGGCCAAGCAGCGCGCGGCCTGGGAGCTCATCAAGTTCCTCACCAGCGAAGAGGCGTACGTGACGATTTCCTCCAAGATCGGCTACCTGCCGCTGCGCACCGGCCTCGCCCAGGACCCCGCTGGCCTCAAGGACTGGGCGGACAAGAACCCGCTGATCAAGCCGAACCTGGACCAGCTCGCCAAGATGGAGCCCTGGACCTCCTTCCCCGGCACCAGCTACCTGCAGATCCGCGACGGCATGATGACCGCGGTGGAGAACGCCGTGTACCAGGGCGCCGACGCGCAGGCGACGCTCTCGGCGGCCAAGGACCAGGCGGCGCCGCTGGTGCCGGGCGGCGGCAAGTGAGGGCGCCCGACCTGACGCTCATCCAGATCAGCGACACCCACATCCAGCCAGCGGGCGAGCTGATGCACGGCCGGATCGACACGCTCGCCAACCTCGCGGTCGCGCTCGACGCGATCGCGGGGTCGGGGGCGGCGGTGCACGGGCTGCTGCTCACCGGCGACCTCGCCAACGACGGCGAGGAGTCGGCGTACCGCAGACTGAAGACCACTTTGGACAAAGCGGCGGAAAGCCTTGGCTGCCCGGTGATCTACGCCATGGGCAACCACGACGACCGCGCGGCCTTCCGCGCGGTCCTGGTGGGCGAGCCCGGCGACGGCGACACAACAGCGCCGTACGACGCGGTGCACTGGCTCGGCGGACTGCGGGTGGTCGTGCTCGACAGCACGGCCCCCGGTCGGCACGACGGGCATCTCGACGACGGGCAACTGGCGTGGCTGGGCGCGGAACTGGCCGCGCCCGCCCCGCTGGGCACGGTCCTCGTGCTGCACCACCCGCCGCTGCCGTCCCCGGTCTCGACCGTGCACCTGTTGCGGCTGCGGGAACCCGAGCGGCTGGCCGAGGTGCTGGCCGGGACCGATGTCCGGATGATCCTGACCGGGCACGCCCACCACACCGGGTGCGGCGCGCTGGCCGGAATCCCGGTGTGGGTCTCGCCCGCGGTCGCCTACCGGGTCGAGTCGCTGTCCCCGCGCGAGCGCTTGCGTGGCGTGGTGGGCAGCGGCATCACCCGGGTCGACCTGATCGACGGGACGTTCGTGGCGACCGCGGTCGACCTGGCCGAGTCGCCCGCGGTGTACGACGAAGACGAGGCGGCGATGGTGCGCTACATCAGCGACCTGACGCCGAGCGCGGGGTGAGGCGGCCATGCTGATGGAGATCACGGGGCCGCCGAAGGCCCCGCCGGTGACAGCGGAACGGCCGTCGCCGCTGCGGCGCGTCCTGCGGGGCGCGCCGCCGTACCTGTACCTCGCGCCCGGGTTGGCGCTGCTGGTGATCTGGACCTACCGGCCGCTGACGCAGACCGCGGAGCTGTCGTTCCACTCGTGGAACCTGCTGCCCACCACGCCGATGGTGCCGGTCGGGTTCGCCAACTACGAACGGCTCCTCGACCTGCCCGACCTTGGGCAGGCGACGCTGCGGACGCTGGTCGTCATCCTCGGGCTGCTGCCGTTCTCGGTGCTGATCCCGGTGGTCGTCGGCCTGCTGAGCAGGCAGGTCCGCGGCCGGGGCAAGGCGGTCTACCAGGCCATGGTGTTCGCCCCGATGCTGGTCGCCCCGGTGGCCAGCGCCGCGGTGTGGCGGTGGCTGCTCGACCCCGGCGGCGGCGCGGTGAACCGGGTGCTGGGCATCGACCTGAACTGGCTCTACGAGACGGGTTCCGCGCAGTTCTCGATCATCGTGATCACCGGCTGGCACATCCTCGGCTTCGCGGTGCTGGTGGTGTCCGCCGGCCTGGCCGGGATCAGCGGCGACTACGGCGACGCCGCCTCGCTCGACGGGGCGTCGCGCTGGCAGATCACCCGCTGGATCACACTGCCGCTGCTCTCGCCGACGCTGGTGTTCCTGACCCTGATGACGGTGCTGCTGTCGGCCCAGTGGACGTTCCCGCTGATCGACACCCTCACCCAGGGTGGACCGGCGGACTCGACCACGAACGTCTACTACCTGTTGTGGGACTACAGCTTCCACAGCTACGACGCGGGGTTGGGCGCCGCGGCCGGAATGCTGCTCTTCGCCGGGTTCGGCATCATCGCGGCCGGACTGGTCTGGCTCGCCGAGCGCCTGAGCTTCCACGACAACTGAAAGGCTGACGGCAAAGTGGATGACAGGACCGACACCGTCGGCGGGGCGGCGCGCTGGCGGACCATCCGGGGGCACGCCGTGCTCGCCGTGCTGGGCCTGCTGTGCGTGTTCCCGATCTACTGGTTGTACGCGACCTCCCTGCGGCGGCCGGAGGACGTCTACGAGTTGTCCCCGCTGCCATGGCCGCTGTCCACGCAGAGCTTCACCGACGCCGCGGCGAAGATCGACGTCGTCGGGCTGCTGGCCAACACGACGCTGGTGGCACTGCTGACCGCGCTCGGGCAACTGCTGACGGGGCTGCTGGCCGCGTACGCGTTCGCCGCGTGGCGGTTCCGCTTCCAGCGGCTGCTGTACCTGGCGTTCGTGGGCACCTGGCTGGTGCCGTTCCAGGTGACGATGCTGCCGAACTACGTGCTGCTGTTCCAGATGGGCCTGCTCAACACCCTGGCGGGCGTGATCATCCCGACCCTGTGCTCCGGGTTGGCTGTGCTCATGCTGCGCCAGCACATGGAGAGCTTCCCGAAGGAGCTGCTGGAAGCGGCGCGGATGGACGGCCGGTCGTCGTGGACGACACTGTGGACAGTGGTCGTGCCGAACCTGCGGCCCGCCTTGGCCGCGCTGGCGATCCTGCTGTTCGTCAACGGCTGGAACGAGTACTTCTGGCCCGCGATGGTGCTCCAGCGCAGCAACGACGTCCTGCAGCTTGGGCTGCGCAGCTTCATGGGCACCGAGGGCAACGACTGGGGGCCGCTGATGGCCCTGGCGGGCCTGGCCTGCCTCCCGGTGTTCCTGCTCTACCTCGTGCTGCAACGGCACATCGTGAACGGGTTCGTGCGTTCGGGTCTGAAGTAGCGGGACCGCCGACGGCCGCCTGCCCTGGGCAGGCGGCCGTTGGCGTCTTGTCCCTGGTTCGCCCCTTCGGGCGGGAAAAGGGGCCGTTCGGCCAGAAGGCGATCGCCGCGCGTCTGCGGCAGGCTATCGTCGTCCTGCCGATGCGGAAGCCTGCTCCCATCGGACGAATCATGGCACGGGAGAAGGCGCCGTGCGGCTCGGGGAATGAGTTGTCCGCCTGGCTTTGGCTGCACCACAACGCGGTCCCAGCGTGGGGTCCGCGCGCGTCGGTCGACACAGGGAGGTGCGATTGACGTGCGGACAAGTCGAAGACGGGGCGCGTTAGCCGGGGCAAGTGTCGTCGTGGCCATCGCCGCGCTCGCCGGGCCGCTGGCCGGATCGGCGGGGGCGGCCGCGGACGGCACGGTGGCGGGCGGCAAGTCGCTCGGGGCGAGCGATATCGCGTGCGGGGGCTCGGTTCCGGTGACCGTGACGCTCGACGCGCAGACCGGGATCGCGGGCAATCCGGTGGACATCGAACTGGTGCTGGACCGGTCCGGCAGCATGGCGAGCGCGATCGGCGCGATGAAGCAGGCGGCGAAGGCCTTCGTCGACATCATCGACGAGGCCACCGACGGCACACTGGACGGTGTCATCGCCAACGGCAGCCGGGTCGGCCTGGTCAGCTTCGCCACCGGCGCGACGGTGGACGTCGGGCTCACCGGGGACGCGGGCGCGCTCAAGACCGCGATCGACGCCATGGTGGCGACGGGCAGCACCAACCACCACGAGGCGATCACCACCGCGCAGGCGCAGTTGGCTGGCTCCGTGCCGACCAACGCCAAGAAGATGATCATCTTCACCGACGGCGAGACGACTGTGCCGCCGGACGCGAGCGCCGCCGCCGCGGCCGCGCGCGGGGCGGGCACCGAGATCTTCGGCATCGGGCTGGGCGACAGCCTGGACGAGGCCGAGATCAAGGACTGGACGACCGACCCGGACGAGGGCGTGCACTACTTCCACGCCCCGGACGCGAGCCAGCTCCAGCAGGTGTTCGAGTCCATCGGCGCGGCGATCGTCGTGCCAGCGGCCACCAACGTCCATGTCGTGGACACGGTGGCGTCCCAGTTCACCGTCAGCGGCGCCGCCGTCTCCAAGGGCAGCGTCAACCAGGCGGGCAACCAGCTCACCTGGACCATCGACGAGCTGCGCACCGAGACCGTCACGCTGACCTTCACCGCCACGCACATCCCCGCCGCTGGCGGCGGCGTGCTCGCGGTGAACCCGACCGTGGCCTACAGCGACGCCGAGGGCCGCACCGTCGCCTTCCCGAACCCGACGGTGAACGTGCGCGGCTGCGCGGCGTTCATCGACGTCGAGCCCGAGCACGAGGTCAACGAGCTGGGCACGCCCGGCCAGACGCACACCGTCACCGCGACGGTGACCGACGACTTCGGCGACCCGGTCGGCGGCGTCGGCGTCTCCTTCGACATCCTCGCGGGCCCGAACGCGGGCGCGGCGAGCGCGGGCGCCACCGCGGCGACCGGCTCGGTGGACTTCACCTACCCGGCCACCCAGGGCCTGGCGGGCCTGGGCACCGACTCCATCCGGGGCTGCTTCACCAACGCAGCGGGCAACCCGGTGTGCGACGACGTGCTCAAGGACTGGGTGGACACCACTCCCCCGACCGTGACGTGCGAGCCGACCAACAACCCCGGCGGCGGGAACGTCCCGCCCGCGGACAACGAGGACGGCTTCTTCGTCCTGTCGGCCACGGACGCGGTCGACCCCGACCCGCAGATCTTCGTGTCCGATTCGGCGAGCCCGGCGGTGTTCGGCGGGTTCCCGAGCGGGACCAAGATCAAGCTGGTGCAGGCTTCCGGGGCGCAGCCCACGCAGAAGCCGGGCGTCGGCGACATCGACTGGAAGATCACGCTCAACGGCGACGCCCTGGTCTACGCGGTGGACGCGTCGGGCAACCAGTCCGCTCCGGTGAGCTGCCTGGTTCCCCCGCCGCCGAAGTAAGCGGCAGGCCGTTCCCAGCGACCCGGTAGGTGATCCCCATACCGGCAGGGAGTTCCCAACGGTTCACACGTGCGCCCTCCGACGGTCGAGACGGTCGGAGGGCGCACGGGCCTCAGGCGACCGCGGGGGCGGTGAGGTCGCCGATCAGGCCGGTGTCGTGCTCGGCGGCGCGGAAGCGCGGGTGGTCGAGCACGTCGCGCAGGAAGCTCGCGGTGGTGGCGACGCCGGGGCCGTTGATCCTGGTTTCGGCCAGGGCGCCGCGCATCCGGGCGATGGCCTGGTCGCGGTCGGGCGCCCAGACGATCACCTTGGCCAGCAGCGAGTCGTAGAGCGGCGGAATCCGGTACCCGGGGGCCGCGTGGGTGTCGACGCGGACGAACGGCCCCGCGGGCAGCGCGCACTCGGTCAGCAGGCCGGGGGCGGGGGCGAAGTCGCGGGCCGGGTCCTCGGCGTTGACCCGGCACTCGATCGCGACCCCGCGCGGGGCGATGTCGTGCTGGCCGTAGCCCAGCGGCTCGCCCGCGGCGACCCGAAGCTGCTCGCGCACCAGGTCGATGCCGGTGACCATCTCGGTGACCGGGTGCTCGACCTGGAGCCTGCAGTTGACCTCCATGAAGTAGAACCGGCCGTCCGGGTCCACCAGGAACTCGAACGTGCCCGCGCCGACGTAACCCGCGGCCAGCGCGCCGCGCACGGCGACCTCGCCCATCTCGCGAACGGTGTCCTCGGGCAGCCGGGGCGCGGGGGACTCCTCCACCAGCTTCTGGTGCCGCCGTTGCAGGGAGCAGTCCCGCGCGCCCAGGTGGACGCACGCGCCGTGCGCGTCGGCGAGGACCTGGATCTCCACGTGCCGCGCGGAGTCGAGGTACTTCTCGATGTAGAGGCGGCCGTCGCGGAAGACCGCTTGCGCCGTCGCCTTGGTCTTCGCCCATGCCCGGGGGAAGTCGGCCGCGGAGCGAACGACCGCCATGCCCCGGCCGCCGCCGCCCGCGACCGCCTTCACGATCACCGGGTAGCCGATCTCGTCGGCCAGCGCGGCGGCCTTCTCCGCGCTGTCCAAAGCGTCGCGGCTGCCGGGGAGCAGCGGCAGGCCCGCGTCCACCATGATCGCCCGCGCGCTCGCCTTGTCGCCCAGGCGGGCCATCACCGCGGCGGGCGGGCCGACGAAGGTGAAGCCCTCGGCCTCGCACACCTCGGCGAAGTCCGGGTTCTCCGACAGGAAGCCGTAGCCGGGGTGGATGGCGTCGGCGCCGCGGATGCGCGCGGCCTCGATCACCGACGGGATGTCGAGGTAGCTCTCCTTCGCCGGGCCGGGGCCGATCTGGACCGACTCGTCCGCCATGCGGACCACCGCGGAGTCCCGGTCCACCGACGAGTGCACGGCGACCGTGCGCAGGCCCATCTCGCGGCACGTGCGCGCGACCCGGACCGCGATCTCGCCGCGGTTGGCGATCAGCACCTTGGAGATCATCGGGCGGGCTCCAGCAGCAGCACGGGCTGGCCGTGCTCGACGGGGGCGCCGTCGGGCACCAGGAACTCCACGACCAGACCAGCCCGGTCTGCCTCGACCGGGATCATCAGCTTCATCGCCTCCACGATCGCCACCTGCTGGCCGGGGGCGATGACGTCGCCCTCGACCACGAACGGCGCGGCGCCGGGCTCGGGGGCGCGGTAGAAGACACCGACAGTGTTGGCGCACAAGGGGAATCGGCCCGCGGTGTCGTCAGCCGCCGCACCGGGCTCCGGAGACTGGGGCGCGCGGGATTCCGGGGCACGAGAGCCCGCCGTGCGGGAATCGACCGCTCGGGAATCCACTGCCCGGGAATCGGTTGCCCAGGATTCGGTCTGCCGGGGCTCGGCGGGGCGGGCCTCTGCGGTCCACCGCACCTCCACCGCGACGTCGTGGGCGCTGACCCGCACCACGGTCGGCGCGTGGGACGCGTTGGCGTAGGTGGCCAGCGCCTGCTCGCGCAGCACGGTGACCACCTGGTCGACCTGGCCGATGTGGTCGACCTGACCGGTGTCGGCCTGCGCGGCGTGGACGGTCTGGTCGGTCAGGTCGGCTCGGGTGTCGCGTGCGGGAACCGACACCGCCACACCGCCGTTCGCGGTCGCGTTCATCGGGCATCCTCCCTGTCGGGGGCCGGGTCACGGGAATCGGACGGCTGGGAATCGCGGGGCTGGGAGTCGAGCAGCACCGAGGTGTCGGTGCCGAACTGGCGGAACCGGGCGTGCCGCGCGGTCACCAGGTTCATCTGGTCCAGCGGCAGCAGTTCGGCGAGGCTGCTCGCCAGGGCGGCGCGCAGGGCGGCGGCCGCGGCGACGTGGTCGGTCTCGGCGCCCTCGCCCGGCTCGGGCACGACGCCGTCGACCACGCCCATGCGCAGCAGGGAGCGGGCGTCGACGCGCAGCGCCGCGGCGGCCTTGGGCGCGGCGGTGGGGTCGCGCCACAGGATCGCCGCGCAGCCCTCCGCGCTGATCACCGAGTACACCGCGTTGGCGCACATCAGCACCCGGTCGGCCAGGGCCAGCGCCAGCGCGCCGCCGCTGCCGCCCTCGCCGGTCACCACGGCCACCACGGGCACCGGGAGACCCGCCATCAGCTTGAGGTTCTCCGCGATCGCCACGGACTGGCCCTGCCGCTCGGCCTCCATGCCGGGGTAGGCGCCCGCGGTGTCGACCAGGGTGATCACCGGCAGGCCCAGCTTGGCCGCCAGCCGCATCGCCCTGGCCGCCTTGCGGTATCCGGCCGGGGTGGGCATCCCGTAGTTGCGGTCGCGCAACTCCCGGGCGGTGTGGCCCTTCTGGGTGCCGATCACCACGACCGGGATGCCCTCGAACCGGCCGAGACCGGCGACCAAAGCCGGGCAGTCGGCCGACATCCGGTCGCCGTGCAGTTCGTCGAAGTCCTCGACCAGCAGGGAGATGTAGTCCAAAGTGGTCGGACGGCCGAGCCTGCGGGCGGCCCGCACGCACTCCCACGGCTCCCGCTCCGGCAGCCGCTCGGCGTCGGTGACCATCGCGGGCCCGCCGCCTGCCTGGTGCGGCACGCCGTCCGGGCGGCGGGTCGCGACCGAGAGCAGCCTGCCCAGGGTGGGGCGAAGCTCGGCGCGCGGGCGGATCATGTCGACCACACCGTGCTCTTCGAGGAACCGCGCGGTCTGGAACTCCGGCGGCAGGGTCTGCTTGATGGTCTGCTCGATCACCCGCCGCCCGGCGAACCCGAGCCGGGCGCCGGGCTCGATGACGATCACGTCGGTCGAGGTGGCGAACGACGCGGCGACTCCGCCGAAGGTGGGGTCGGTGATCAGCGAGACGGTCAGCACGCCCGCCTCGTCCAGTTGGGCCAGGGCCTGGCTGGTCTTGGCCATCTGCATCAGCGCGATCACCCCCTCCTGCATCCGCGCGCCGCCCGACGCGGTGGCCAGCAGCAGCGGGGTCCGCTCGCGCAGCGCGATCTCGGCGGCCTGGGTGACGACCTCGCCGACGGTGGCGCCGAGGCTGCCGCCCATGAACCGGAAGTCCATCGCCACCACGACGACCGGGTTGCCCTCGATCCGGCCCCGCGCGCACAGCACGGCCTCGGCGAGCCCGGTGCCCGCGCGGGCGTCGGCAAGGCGGTCGCGGTAGGGGCGGGTGTCGGTGAAGCCCAGCGGGTCGCTGTCGGACACGGCGACTTCCAGCGGCCGATAGCCCGGGTCGAGCAGGCTGTCGAGGCGCTGCGCCGCGGTCAGCGGGGCGTGCCAGCCGCAGTCCGGGCACACCCGGCCCGCGCGCAGAAAGCGCTTGCCGTACAGCATCGCGCGGCAGCCGCCGCAGACCAGCCACGCGGGCACGTCGTCGGCGCGGTCGGCCAGGTCGGGCAGGGTCGCGGTCATGACTCCTCCTCGGTTCGCGTCGGTGCGGGCACGTACGTCGAGCACCCGGCGGGCAGGCGGGCCCCGGCGAGGCGCAACTGGGCGACCCGGCTCGCGAACGCCGTGCCGCGCAGGACGTGCGCGGCGATGTCGGCCACCTGCCGGTTGGCGGGCGCGGCCAGGTAGGTGCCCGCGACCCAGGCGTTGAACGCGCCCATGGCCGGGCCGCACCAGATCTGGTAGTCGCCGGTCCGCTCGGGGACGCCCCGGATGCTCCAGCCCGAGGACAGGCCCAGGTACCAGCGGAAGACCAGCGCCATACGGCGGCGCGGGTTGTCCTGCGCCCGGTGAATCTGCTCGGGGTCGCGCTCGGCGAAGTAGGTCAGGCAGTCCTGCCAGACATCCGCCATCGGGCGCTGGAAGACGCGCTTCTCCAGCTCCGCGCGCTCGGCGGCCGGGATCGCCTCGATCCCGTCGTAGCGCCGGTAGGTCTCGTACAGCTTCTTGGCGCGGCCGGGGAACAGCGTGCCGCGCTTGAGCACCTGCACGTCCACGCCCATTTCGAACATGTCCGCCGACGGGCACATCTCGCAGTCCGCCACGCCCGCGCCCGCGAGCAGCAGCTTCGTGGTGTCGGACTGGTCGGCCTCCACAGAGGACTGGTTGATCGAGCCGGTGACCACGTAGGCCGCGCCGAGGGTGAACGCCGCCGCGGCCGCCGCCGGGGTGCCGATGCCGCCCGCCGCGCCGACCCGCACCGGCCGCTCGTAGCCCAGCTCCCGCCGCACGCGGTCGCGCACGGCCAGCAGCTCCGGCAGCAGGACCAGCAGCGGGCGCCGGTCGGTGTGCCCGCCGGAGTCGGCCTCTGCGGTGACGTCGTCGGCCATCGGGACCCGCCGCGCCCACTCGGCCTGCTCGGCGGTGACCGCGCCCGACTCGACCAGCGGCCGGACCAGCCGCTCGGGGGCCGGGCGCAGGAACACCTCGGCGACCTCCGCGCGGGACACCTTCGCGATGACCCGGTTGTGCGCGACCACGGAGCCCGCGGCGTCCTTGGCGAGCCCGCTGAGCCGGTAGCGCACCACCTCCGGGGTCAGGTCGAGGAACGCGGACGCCTCAACGCACCGCACCCCGTGCCGCAGGCAGCGGTCCACGATGGCGCGTTCGAGGGCGGGCTCGCTGGGGCTGTGGATCAGGTTGACCGCGAACGGCAGGCCGGGCGCTTCCCTGGTGATGGTGGACAGCGCGGCGTCGATGCGGTCCGGCAGCACCCCGGCCGCGCCGAACGAGGCCAGAAAACCGGCGCGGGCCAGGGCGACGACCATGCGGGCTGAGGCGATCCCGTTGGCCATCGCACCCGCCATGTAGGCGTACCGGACACCGTGGGCGTGGCGGAAACCCGGGTCGCCCAGGGATTCCGGGGTCAGGGCGGGCACCGCGGCCAGGACCTGCGCCGCCGCCCTGGCCTGCCGGTCGTCGGTCGTCACGCCGACGCCCGCGCCGTCGCGGGCGACGAACAGCGGCCGGTCCAGCCGCAGCAGCGCGCGCCGGATCGAGTCCTCGTCGCGGGCGAGGGCCTGCCCCGTGGTCGCCGCGGTCATCGCCGGGCTCCCCGGAGTTCGGCGGACCGGAGTTCGATGGCGATGTCTTCGAGCTCGTAGATCCGCAGGCCCGGCTTCCACATGCTCGCCTCGCCGACGACCCGCACCCGGCCGGGGCTGTGCCGCACCTCCTTGATGTGCACCTCCAGGGTCGACTCGCAGTCCGTCGGGAGGAACTGGCCGCGGTACTTCCACGTGAACGGAAGGTCCGCGGGCACGATGAACTCCGGGTCGGTCAGCGTGTCGGCGTGCCCGGAGGCCAGCAGCCACTCCTGCATCGCCTGGATCACCGACTCCACGCCGAGCGAGCCGGGGATCACCGGGTCGAGGTGGAAGTGCCGCTGGAAGAACCAGTCGCCCGGGTCGATGGGGCGGACCGCGTGCAGGTAGCCCTGCCCGTACCGGCCGCCGCCGTCGACCACGTCCACGTGGTCGAGCAGGGCGAGGGTCCCGCGCGAGGTCAGCCGCGCGGCCGGGTCGGCGCGCCGCCCGGCGATGTCGATGCGCAGGGTGGCGGGCCGGGGCGACTGCTCGTCCAGCCAGGTGGGCCGGTGCTTGCCCGCGTCGAGGCCGGTCTGGTTGCCCAGGGCCTCGTCGCTGAAGTAGCCGAACATCGTCTCGCCCCGGTAGAACGGCTCGCCGTCGGCGGACAGCTCGTAGGCGAAGCTCTGCAGCGACGAGCCGGGCAGGATCGTGGTCGCCAGCAGCTCGGAGCGCTGCCGGATCGTCTTGTCCCGCAGGTCGACCTCGCGCAGCACGGTCGCGGTGCCGCCGAGGTTGCGCAGGCTCATGGTGGCCTCCGGCGCGGTCAGCGTCGGGCCGAGGTGGTAGCCGATGAGCAGCGCCGCCTGCAGCGAGGTCTCCATGTAGACGCAGTTGGGCATGGAGGCGTTCGCGGTGTCGGCGAAGTACCAGGAGTCGGCGTGCGCGTCGTACTCGGTCTCGTACGTCGCGCCGTCCAGCTTGCCCCTGGCGCCGTCCACGTTGATCACCCGGTCGACCAGCAGCAGGCCGCCGGTCGGGAGCCGGGTCGCCTTGCGGCCGGTGTAGTGCGCGAACTCCGGGCCGAGCGCGATCCCCTGGTCGCCGCGGGAGAGGTGGGTCATGTGGAACTCGCTGAGCATGGCCCGCTCCCCCGCCGCGCTCTTGCGGCCCAGCCACGTCGACGGCACCCCGCCGCGCGCGGGGCCGACGAGGGCCCCGGGTGCCTCTTGGAGCGCGACGACCAGATCGCGGACCTGGCCGCCGTCGGAGAACGTGGCGTCGACCCGGACCCAAGGGCGGGGCAGCAGGTCGATACCGGTGACCTCGACCTCGACCGTGCCCGCCCGCTCAGTCCCCCGGGCATCGACCCGGCCAGCCTCGCGCACGGTGAACGTCGCGCCCGCCAGGCACAGGTGCAGCCCGGTGTGGAGGGCGAACAGCTGCGCGGCCTGCACGGCGGCGGCCACCAGGTCGCCGGGCGCGCAGGACGCCGCGACCCGGCCCATGCCGTGCGCGCCGCCGCGCAACTCGATCGCCTCGACCGAGGTGAGCGCCAGCGGCCCGCCCGCGCCGAGCCGCACCGCGGGATTGGCGCCGTCCTGGTCGTAGGCCCAGCCGAACACACCCGCGATGTCCCCGTCGGCGAGGCGGGCGAGCTGCCCGCCGTCCAGGCGAGTGATTCCGGTGCGCGCCAAGGGTTTGAACGCGCCTTCCGCGGCCACGACCAGTGCCGGGGCAGCCGACGCTGCCGAGCCCGAGACCGCCGGGCCGAAGCCCGCTGTCGCGGCGGTGGTGGGCGCCTGCTCGGTCGCGGGGGATCGGTGGCTCGCGAGCATCAGCCGTTGCAGCGCGGCCTGCGCGCCCAGGGCGCTGGCGTGCGCGTCGACCAGCGACGAGCGCAGGTCACGGATCGCCTCGGCCATTCCGCCACCGGCACCGCCGCGGGATCGGACCGGCGATGGCGCGGGCGGGGGTGGTGGCGGGGGCACCGGCTCGGTGAACGCGGCCGCGTCGAACGGCTCGCCGACGAACTCCAGGACTTCGCTCATCGTGTGCTCGTCTCCTCAAGGGCCGGCGCGGGCCGGTCCAGCCAGCCCGCGACCGCTTCCCGGAACTTGGCGGTCATGTCCGGTGTGGACACCACCGCGACTTCGGCGAACCGCTGCAGGACGCGTCCCGCGCCGTCGCAGGCGGTCGCGGTCACCGTCAGTCCGCCGCCGGTCCGCCGGACGTCGTCCAGCACCAGGGCGAACGGCTCGCCGTCCGGGAGCGGGGCGAAGTACTCCGCGCGCCCGATGCCCAGCGGCAGGCACGCCGCGCCGAGCAGCCGCTTCCCCAGCACCGGCGGGCCTTGCAGCAGCACGTCGGCGAGGACCGGGCTGTGCAGCGCCCCGGCGAAGGCTCCGCCCGCCACCGCGGCGTCGGCCAGCGCGCACTCCAGGACCATGCCGTGCTCGCCGCTTTCCAGAACACGGCGCATTCCCTGCAACCGGGGGCCGTGGAACTGGGTCGCCTCCCGGTAGATCTCCAGCCCGTCCTCGGGACCGGCGCCGAACCGGTGCGCCCGCGCGGTCGGGGCCTCGGCCGGGGCCGGGGCGAGGACGAAGGTGGCGGCGTAGTGCGAGGTCGGCAGCGCCCCACCGGAGTCGGACCGGACCGCCGCGGCGACCACGAGCCGGTCACCATCCACTGTGGACGGCTCGGTCTCGACCCGCAGGCCGTCGCGCGGCGTCCCGTCGAAGATGATTCCCTTGTGCACCTGGTAGTCGCGGACCTCGACGACCCGCAGTCCCGGGTGGGCGCGCTCCAGGACGTTGATCAGCCACCCGAGTCCGAACGTGGCGGGCAGCACCGGGTGCGCGCCGATCCGGTGCGCCTGGATGACCGGGTCCTCGGCCAGCGCGCCGAGTTCGCGTCGGGCGGTGAACGCGGGCGCCGCCACGGTGGCATTCCCGGCCAGGGAGACGTCCGCGCCGATCAGCACACAGGTCTCGGCCGCCCGCCTCGGGTCGAACTGCTCCACGAAGGCCCGCGCGCCCGCCTCGGGGTCCAGCAGCGGCACGCCGCGCGCGGAGAACAGCTCGCGCAGCTCCGCGGTCACCATGCCGCCATCCCAGGCGCCCCAGTCGATCGCGGTGACGTGCCTGCCGGGGTTGGCCGCCTGCCACGCCGCCGCGACCCGGCACAGCGCCTCGTTCGCCGCGGCGTAGTCGGCCTGGCCCGGGTTCCCGAGCAGGCCCGCCACCGAGGTGAACAGCACCAGGTGCCGCAGCGGCGTCCCGTCGAGGGCGTCGAGCACCGCGCGCAGCCCGCCGAGCTTCGCGCCGAACACGCGGTCGACCTGCGCGGCGGTCTTGTCGGGCAGCAGCGCGTCGGCGAGCACGCCCGCGCCGTGCACCACGCCGGTCACCCGGTCGCGGTACTCGCCCAGCGCGGCCCGCACGGCGTCCGCGTCGGTCACGTCGACCGCGAGGTAGGTCGCGCGGCCGCCCAGTTCGGCGAGGGTGGCGCGGATTTCCCGCTGCCCCAACACGGTCTGGTAGGCGCGCTCGACATCCCGCGGGGTCACCTTGGCGCCGGTCGAGCGCAGCCCCGCGATCACCGCGGGCTTGAGGTCGGCGTCGGCGACGCCGCGCGCCCAGTCCGGCTCGTCGGCCAGTTCGGTGCGGCCCAGCAGCAGGAACCCGGCCGCGGCCTGGCGGGCGAGGGCCCGCACGCACAGGGCCGTGACACCGCGGGCGCCGCCGGTGACCACCAGGAGGTCGTCCTCGGTCACCGACACCGCGGGCACCGGGGCCGAGGTGTCCACTGTGGATTTCTCGGCCGCCGGGGCGTGCCTGCTGGGGGTCAGCGTGCGGCGGCCGTCCGCGTCGACGCCCACCTCCAGGGTGTCTCGCGCGCCGTCGTGCAGTTCGGCCAGCACCGCGTCGGCGAACGCCGCGCCGTCCAAGCCCGGGTCGACGTCCACGGCCCGGCAGAACAGCGACGGAGCCTCGGCGGCGAGCGTCTTGACGACACCACCGACACCACCGATCAGCGACTCGGCCATCGACCGCCGCCCACTCAACCCGAGCGCACCGTCGACCCGGGTCACCGTCACGAACGCCGCCCGGGTTCCGGCGGCCGTTGTGGCGTTCAGCGGCGGGATCACGTGCTTGGCCAGCAGAATCGGCTCGGCGAGCCGCGCAGCGGCCACCGCCCAGTCCGGGTCGGCGTCGCACAGCACCAGGCACAGGTCGAGCCGCCCGTCCTGCGCGGCGTCGACTTTGGCGGCCCGTCGCACTGTCCATCCGCGACTTTCCAGCCCCGCGACCACCGCGTCGCCGTCGGCACCGCCGCGGCCGACCACCAGCGCCACCGGCTCGGCGGCGTAGGGCGCGTCGGTCAGGTCGATCGACGGCAGCGCCACGAGCCCGACCCGGTGCCGGGGCGCGGTCGCCCCAGCCTCAGGCGCTTTTGGGGCGACACCACCCGCGCTTTCCAGGTAGTCGGCGATCTGGTCGAGTGTGCGCAACTCGCCTAGCTGCTCGGGGCCGATGCTCGGCAGGGAGGGGAACCGCTCCTGGACCACACCGAGGACCTGAACCCGCTTGATCGAGTCCACACCGAGATCCGCTTCGAGATCCATCGACGGGTCCACCATCTCCACCGGGTAGCCCGTCTTCTCCGACACCACGCTGATCAGGACGGTCCGAACGTCGGACGTGGTGGGAGCGGCGGCCTGGGGAGCCGCTGGAGCGGCGTTGGAGAGAAAGTCGGCGATCTGGTCCAGCGTGCGGAGTTCACCCAACTGCTCGGGGCCGATGTTGGGCAGGGACGGGAACCGCTCCTGCACCACACCGAGGACCTGAACCCGCTTGATCGAGTCGACCCCGAGGTCAGCCTCCAGGTCCATCGACGGGTCGACCATCTCGACCGGGTAACCGGTCTTTTCGGCCACCACTTCCCGCAGCACCACTCGAATGTCAGCGGTGGGAGCGCCGTTCGCGGCGGGAGCCGGTGCCGCGGGCGCGGCAGCGGAGAGGAAGTCGGCGATCTGGTCCAGCGTGCGGAGTTCGCCTAGCTGCTCCGGACCGATGTTCGGCAGCGACGGGAACCGCTCCTGCACCACACCCAAAACCTGAACCCGCTTGATCGAGTCCACACCGAGGTCCGCTTCGAGATCCATCGACGGGTCCACCATCTCCACCGGGTAGCCCGTCTTCTCCGCGACGACCTCCCGCAGCACCAGCCGAATGTCAGCGGTGGGGGCGTTGCTCGCGGCGGGGGCCGATGCGGCGGGAGCGGCGGCGGAGAGGAAGTCGGCGATCTGGTCCAGGGTCCGAAGTTCACCCAACTGCTCGGGGCCGATGTCGGGCAGGGACGGGAACCGCTCCTGCACGACACCGAGGACCTGAACCCGCTTGATCGAGTCGACGCCGAGGTCGGCTTCCAAGTCCATCGACGGGTCGACCATCTCGACCGGGTAACCGGTCTTGTCCGCCACTACTTCCCGCAGTGCCGTGCGGATGCTCGCGCTGTCCACTGTGAACGGGGCGGGGGTGGCCGCGGGGGTGAGGTGGGGAGTCGCGGACGAGGCTGTGTGGGGCGGAGCCGACTGAGCGGAGGTGGTGGGCGGCGCCGGGTGGGCGGGGGTGGGTGGGGCCGGGCTGGTGGCGGTGGTGGGCGGCTGGGCCGGGTGGGCGGGGGTGGGCGAGGGCGGGTTAGTGGCGGTGGTGGGCGGCTGGGCCGAGTGGGACGACGCCGAGCGGGTTGGGGTCGGCGGCAGTTGGGGTGGGGTCGGGATGGCGGGGGGTAGGGAGTGGGCGGGCTCGTCGACCAGGGCCTGGAGTTCTGCCTCGACGCTGGGTCGCTGGATGGTCGGGAAGGAGGTCGCGCCGGTCAGCTCGATCTCGGTCAGGGCGGCGAGGATCTCGTTGGCGCGGGTGTGCGCCTGGCCGATGGCGACGCTTTGGTCCTTCACCGCCGTCACCGCGTCGGCCAGGTGGAGGTCGACGTCGCCGTGGCGCACCGCGTCGGCGAGGGTGCCCGCGACACGCAGCTGGGTCTCCAGGTACTCGCTGTGGATGGCGATGTGCTGCCGCAGCGCGGCTCCGACGCCCGGGTGGGCGGCCGGGGTGGACGCGTGGCCGTGCGCCGTGACCGGGTGGTGCGGGGCGGGAGCACTCGGCGGCATTGTGGAGAGGCCGTTGGGCGCGGTCGACGCGCCTGCCGCGCCATTCGTGGCGGAGGCCGAGTGGGCGGTCACGCTGGTTCCGCCGTTCACTGCCAGCGCGGTCGATGCTCCGCCTGCCACGGGCGAGGCGCCCGTCGCGGCTGAGGTGGGCGCGCCCGTGGCCGCGAAGCCGGTCGTGGCCGAAGCCGCGGGCGACAGGCCCGTGGTGGGGGCGGCAGAGGCAGAAACCGCCGACGAGAGGCCCGAGGTGGCGGCGGCCGGAACAGAAGCCGCAGGCGACAGACCCGAGGTGGGGGCGGCCGAGGTGGGAACCGCGGGCGAGAAGCCCGCTGCTGAGGCAGCCGGAGCAGAAGCCGCGGGCGAGGAGCCCGGGGCGGGGGTGGTGGGAAGGGAGCTTGGTGCGGTCATCGACGTGCCGTTCGAGGTGGGTGGTGCGCCGACCGCGGCGGGGGCGCCGTTGGTCGCCGGGTGGGCGAGGGTGACCCGGTAGCCGTCGGTCAGGGCGGTGCGGTAGGCCTCGCGGCGGGCCGGGGAGACGTACTCGGGGGCGGACAGGGGGATCGACATGCCGCTGGGCTTCTGGCGCTCGGCCACCGGGGCATCGGTGGCGTTCGCGGCGGACAGCGGCACGCCGAGCACGGCCAGGCGGACCACGGCCTGCTTGAGGGCCACGTCGCTGTCGCCCAGGGGGCCCGCGTCGGTCGGGATGGCGACGACCTCGTCACCCAGGGTGCGGCCGACCAGGGAGGTGAGGATCTGCTTGGGGCCGAACTCCACGAACACCGTGCAGCCCGCGTCGCGCATGGCGTGCAGGCCCGCGACGAACTCGACCGGCCTGAGCAGCTGGTTGGTGAGGGTCTGGGCGTTGGCCTCGGGGTCCGCGCCGTAGCCAGCCTCGGGCGAGTTGGCGTACACGGGGGCGGTGGGCTCGCCGACGCGCACCGACGCCACGGTCTGGCCGAACGCCTCGACGGCGTGGGCCACGTGGCTGGTGTGGAAGGCGGCGGCGACCGGCAGGACCCGCGCGGTGAGGCCGCGGTCGGCGCACAGCCGCACGACCTGGCCCACCGCGTCGGTGGGGCCGCCGACGACGACCTGGTCGGGGGCGTTGTGGTTGCAGATCACCACGCCGTCGACGTCGGCGAGCAGCCGCTCGACGTCCTCGCGGCTCGCGGTGATCGCCGCCATGGAACCCGGGTCGTCGGTGCCCTCGGCCGGGGCCATGGCCTCGCCGCGGGCGCGGGCGAGCCGGAAGAAGTCCGCGTCGGACAGCGAGCCCGCCGCCCACAGCGCGGTCAGCTCGCCGAAGCTGTGGCCGAGGTAGCCCGCGCAGTCGAGCCCGAGGCCGCGCAGGTAGCGGAACTGGCCTGCCGCCAGCGCGCCGATCGCGGGCTGCGCGTGCTCGGTGCGGCGCAGCGCGGCCTCCTGGGCCTGGCGCTGCTCGGCGTCGAAGGTCGGCGGGGGGAACACGACCGGCGCGAGCCGGGTCGGGGCGCCGTCGAAGGCGGCGTTGGCCTCGTCGAACGCGGTGCCGACGACCGGGTTGTTGAGAACCGCCTCCAGGCCCATGCCGAGGTACTGGCTGCCCTGCCCGGCGAACAGCGCGCCGATCTTGAGGTCGGTCTTGGCGCGGCGGCGGTAGAACACGCCGCGGGGGTGCGCCCACTCGTCGGCGTCGGGCGCGGCGGCCAGCCGCTCGACGGCAAGCTCACGCAGCGCGGCCAGCGCGGCAGGCAGATCCTGGCCGTGCGCGACGAACCCGATGCGGGCGTGCTCGTCGGGGATCTCGCCGCCGTCGACGGACGGCTCGCCCGCGCGCAGCGCCGCCAGCAGCGCGGCGGGGTCCGGCGCGTGCCACAGGTGCGCCCGCGCGGTGCGGTGCAGGGTGCGGACCGGCGCCCGGTCCGGGTCGTGCTCCTCCAGCACCACGTGGAAGTTGGTGCCGCCGAAGCCCATCGCCGACGCGGCCGCGCGGCGGACCGGGCGGTGCGGGTCGCGGATCCACGGGCGGGTCTCGGTGTTGACGTAGTAGGGCGCGGCCGAGAAGTCGACGGCGCTGTTGGGCCGGTCGACGTTGATCGTCGGCGGCAGCACCTTGTGGTAGAGGCCGAGCGCGAGCTTCATCAGGCTGGCCGTGCCCGCGGCGCCCTTGGTGTGCCCGATCTGAGACTTCACGCTGCCCAGGGCGGCGAAGTGCCGCTCGTCGGAGGCCGCGCGCAGGACGTCGCCGAGGGCGGTCAGCTCGGTGCGGTCGCCCACGGCGGTGCCGGTGGCGTGCGCCTCGAACAGCTCGACCGAGGCGGGCGAGCACTCGGCGTCGGCGTAGGCGCGCTCGATCGCGACCCGCTGGCCCTCGGCGCGGGGCGCGTAGATGCTCTTGGAGCGGCCGTCGCTGGACGAGCCGATGCCGCGGATGACCGCGTAGATCCGGTTTCCGTCACGCACGGCGTCGGAAAGCCTGCGCAGGGCCAGCATTCCGATGCCCTCGCCGAGCAGGGTGCCGTCGGCGTTGTCGGCGAACGGGCTGATGCGGCCGCTGCGGGAGAGCGCGCCGACCTTGCTGAAGCACAGGTAGATGAAGATGGAGTTCTCGGTGTCCACGCCACCGGTGATCATCATGTCGGCGCGGCCGTCGACCAGCTCGGCCACGGCGGTGCGGATCGCCGACAGCGACGCGGCGCACGCGGCGTCCACGGTCGAGTTCATCCCGCCGAGGCCGAGGCGGTTGGCCACCCGGCCCGCGACGACGTTGGCGAGCAGGCCGGGGAAGGAGTTCTCCTCCCATGGCGCGAAGGCCTTGACGTACTTCTCGGCGATCGCGTCGGCGTCCTCAGTGGACAGACCGCAGCTCTGCACGACCTCCTTGAGCACCGGGGTGGACAGCCGGGCGGCCAGCGGGTGCATCAGCGGCACCGGGCCGGTGGTGCCCAGCACCACGCCGGTGCGCGACGCGTCGTACCAGCCGTCCGGGCCCGCGCCCGCGTCGCGGAGCAGGTCCCTGGCCACGCCGAGGCTCAGCGTCTGCATGGTGCTGGTGACGTCGAGCTGGTTGGGCGGCAGGCCGAACTCGACCGGGTCGAAGTCGACGTCGGGCAGGAACGCGCCGCGCCGGGAGTAGGTCTTGTCCGGGGCGGCGGGGTCGGCGTCGTAGTAGTCGTCCAGGCTCCACCGGGACGCCGGGACGTCCTCGGTGCAGTCGAGGCCGTCGACGATGTTCTGCCAGTACTCGCGGTGGTCTCGGGCCATCGGGAACAGACCGGACATGCCCACGATCGCGATCGGGTTGCGGGCCAGGCGCCGGTCCGACAGCTCGTGCTGCTCGCTCACGTTCTTCCTCTCGGATATGACTCGGTGATCATCCGCGAACATCACGCGGCGACGAGCCCGGAGACCCGGGCCAGCAGGTCCGCCACGCTCTTGGCGAAAACTCGGTGCCCCTGGGGGCTGGGGTGCAGGCCGTCCTCGGACCACATGTCCGCGCGCGCCCACGCCGGGTCGGCGGCGATGTCCAGGCACAGGGTCCCGGTCTGGTCGGTGACCTCGCGCAGGACGGCGTTGGCCTCGGCGAACCGGCCGCGCAGCAGGGTGCGGAAACCCTCCGGCACGGGCAGGTTCGCCGGGATGTCGGGGTAGCTGGCGGTGACGACGGTGGTGTCCATGCCGGTCAGAACACCGAAGATCGAGCCCAGGTTGCGGCGGAACCTGATCGGGTGATAGTCGGTGACGAGATCGTTGACCCCGACGATCACCCCGATCAGCGGGGCCTTGCCCGCCAGCGCGCGGTCAAGCTGCTGGTCGAGCACGACCTGCGTGGTCGCCTGGTACGCGCCCAGGTTCCGCACGGCGGCGGCGGGCAGGCCGAGCGAGTCGGCCAGGCGCGGCACCCAGCCGTGGTAGCCGCCGCCCGGGCGGGGGTCGCCGCGACCCTCCACGAAACTGTCTCCGAGCACAGTCAGCCTGGTCGTGGGCATGCGGTCCTCCGCTGTCGGCAACGCTGATCGGGGCTGATCGGGGCTGATCGGGGTGAGTCGTCAGGAGAGATGTCCGGGAAGGACTCAGGAGGGGCTGTAGCGACGCTCGTCCGCGGGCATCCCGACCTCGTCGTAGAGCTCTTC
Organism: Actinokineospora iranica; assembly: GCF_900101685.1. Classification (GTDB taxonomy): domain Bacteria; phylum Actinomycetota; class Actinomycetes; order Mycobacteriales; family Pseudonocardiaceae; genus Actinokineospora; species Actinokineospora iranica. Next base: position 19,476 of record NZ_FMZZ01000010.1, on the reverse strand, counting down.
GAGGTGGCCGGGGGCGAAGAACTCCTCGCCGTGGACGCCACCGGCGATCAGGCCGAAGAACTTCTTGGTGTAGGCCGGGCTCTGGCTGGTCGCGCGGAACACCGAGTCGTAGAACGGGGTGAGCTGGAGCTTCGCCAGGGTGCAGGTCAGCTCGAAGGTGCCGGAGCTTTCCTCGTCCCGGACCTTGATGTAGTCGGCCATCGCCTCGTCCATCGCGCGCTCGCCGGAGAGGGCTTCGTGCAGCCGGTCGGCCAGCACCTCGCCGTACTTGAACGCGTCGGTGATGCCCCAGCCGGTGAACGGGTCCTTGTGGTAGCCGGCGTCGCCGACCAGCGCCCAGCCGGGACCCGCGGAGGTGCGGTAGTAGTTGTCCGGGTAGCGCATGGGCCGCCACGGCTCCTCGCGCTTGCCCTTGCTCCGCAACTCCGCGCCCATCTCGGGCACGACCTGGTCGAAGACCTCCTGGAAGGAGCCCTCGACGTCGGCGCGGAACTCGCCGAACCGCTCCCGGCCGCGAATGATCGCCAGCAGGTTGAGCCCGTCGTTGGTGGGCCAGGTGCCGATCTGCTGCTCGCCGAACCCGGTGCGGTGGTGCATACCCCAGTCCAGGCCGCTGTGGTAGCTGTAGTAGATGAACCCGGCGGCGGGAACGACCCGGTAGAACTCGGCGCCGACCTTCTCCGCGACGATGGAGCCGCGCCCGTCCGCGCCGACGACGACGGTGGAGCGGAACTCGCGCTCGGGCCCGTCGCCCGCACGGCCCCGGATGCCCACCGCGCGGCCGTCCTCGAACAGGACGTCGGTCACGGTGAAGCCCTCGATGACCTCGGCCCCGGCCTCCCGCGCGCCGCCGACCAGGATCTCGTCCAGCACGGTGCGGCGCGGGCAGTAGACCGCGTCGACGCCTTCGATCGGGTCGGCGAAGCCCGCCAGGGAGATGCCGGTGTAGGAGAAGTTCAGCTTCCGGATCGCGGGCACGCCGGTGGCCACGACCTTGTCCAGCAGGCCCCAGGACTTCAGCCGGGAAAGACCTGCCTGGTGGATGTAGTGGGTGGAGACCGTGTCACTGGGGAAAGTCGAGCGGTCGACGACGAGGACCCGGTGACCGCGCCGGGCCAAGAGCATCGCCACCGGTGAGCCTGCGCAGCGCGCGCCCACCACGATTACGTCGTACATGTGATCTCTCACTTCTCCTCGCAGGCCGGATGAATTCGATTCTGCTAAGCCGCCGAATAAGGGTCAATGCGCCCGGGTCGGCCCCCATGGTGCGATTGGCTCGCACAATGACGACGGGTACGGGAAACCCGCCGGAAACATTTCGGGGTGAATTTCTCTTCCCGTTGCGCCGGTATTCACGTGCCGGACAGATCAATAGAGGGCGGCGACGTCCTCGGCGAAGGCCGCCTCGATGGCCGCGCGCCGCAGCTTCATCGACGGGGTCAGGTGCCCGTCGGCGACGGTGAAGTCCACCGGGAGCAGGCGGAACCTGCGGATCGACTCGGCGCGGGACACCAGCCCGTTGGCGTCGTCCACGGCGACCTGGACCTCGGCCAGCAGCCGGGGGTCCTCGCGCCAGGCGGGGTCATCGAAGCTGAGCCCGTGCTCGGCGGCCCACTGCCGCAGCGCGGGCTCGTCCAGGGTGATCAGCGCGGTGACGTACGACCGGTTGTCGCCGATGACCATGCAGTTGCTCACCAGCGGGTGCAGCCGCACCCGGTCTTCGAGCGGGGTGGGGGCCACGTTCTTGCCGCCGCTGGTGACCAGCAGCTCCTTGCGCCGCCCGGTGATGTAGAGGAAGCCGTCCTCATCGATGGCACCCAGGTCGCCGGTGCGCAGCCATGGGCCGTCCGAGCTGGGGTCGGGCCAGTAGCCGGGCGAGACGTTGGGGCCGCGCACCAGCAGTTCACCGTCTTCGGCGATGGCGATCGTGGTGCCCGGGATCGGCCTGCCGACACTGCCCAGCCGGTTGCTTACCGTCTCGTTGACAGTCACCGCTGTCGCGGCCTCGGTAAGCCCGTAGCAGTTCAGGATCCGCACGCCCATGCCCGCGTAGAAGCCCGCGGTGCTGTCGTCCAGCGACGCGCCGCCGGAGATCACGTAGCGGAACCGGCCGCCGAAGGAGTCGCGCACCCGTTGGAACACCGTGGCGTCCAGCGCCGCGTGCGCCTCGCTGAGCGCGGGCTCGACCGGCACGCCCCGGGCGACCGCCAGGCCAAGCTCGATCGCGGTCTCCTCGGCGGCCGGGTCCACCAGCGCGCGGGCCCGCTTGCGGATCTTCTCCAGCGCGTAGGGCACCAGGGCCAGGAACGTCGGCCGGAACACGGGCAGCTCAGGCAGCATTTCCGGCACTCCCGCGACCAGACCGGTGCGGGTGCCCGCGACCAGGCACGACAGCAGGATCGTGCGGCCGAACACGTGCGAGAGCGGCAGGCACAGCAGCGTCGCGGCCTGTTCGTCGCTCCCTTCGACCGCGGTGCGGAAAAGCCAGTCGGTCTGCTCGACGGTGTTCGCCGAGGACGCGTACATGTTGCGGTGGGTGAGTATGCAGCCCTTGGGCAGGCCCGTGGTCCCACTGGTGTACACGATCGTGGCGAGGTCGTCGGCCCGGACGGCGGCCACCCGCGCGTCCAGGTCGGGGTGCGCAACCTGCGCCCGCATACCCTCGACCTCGGCGAACAGCCACACCCGCGAGGCACCCGCCGCCGTCAGCCGGTCGGCGAACTCGGCGGTCTCGGCGAAGCAGACCCGGGCGCCGCTGTCGTCGAGGACGTGCCGGATCTGGGCGTCGGACGCGGTCGGGTAGATCGGCACGGTCACCGCGCCGATGGCCAGCGCGGCGAAATCGGCGACCGCCCATTCGTAGGCGGTACGGCCGAACACCGCGACCCGGTCGCCGGACGCGACACCGTGGCCGAGCAGCACACTCGCCACCGCCAGCACGTGCTCGGTGAATTCGGGGTAACCGATGTCCTGCCATTCCGCGCCGTTTTTCCGGCTCAGCGCTGGCCGACCAGGGTACTTCTCGACACCCTCGCCGAGAACAAAGAAGAGACCGGCGTCACTCGGCAGTTCGACCCCACTGCCGGAGAACGATGTGCTTAACAGGGAAATGTCGGAATTCGTCGTCCCGGAGAATGTCGGTATATTCACGTGAATTGATTCTCGGGATGCCACGGCGCTGGGGCAACACACGCGAGACGATCGGCCGGTTGGAATATCCTATCGCGCCGGGCGCGCGTCGGCGCGGCCGAAGGACGGATTCTGGAACGGCCCCACCGCCTCAAGGCAGTTGAGGAACGCCTCAGCCAGCGGGTTGGTGCTCGACCCCCGCCACACCGCGTAGAGGTCGACGGTGGGCACCGGGTCGTAAAGCTGCACCGCCACCGGCCGCACCCCGCCCGCCACTGACCCGACCAGCATCCCGCGCGATGCGGACGCGAAGCCGATCAGCGGCTTGATGGACACCAGGATCGAGGTGGCGCCCGGGTCGTCGAGCTTGTGCACGACGTTGAGCATGATGCCGGTGCGCTCGACGGCGGACAGGATCGCGTCGTACATCGCCGGGCACGTCTCCCGGTCGAACAGGATGCACGGCTGCCGGGCCAGCTCGGCGAACGGCACCCCCGGGCGGTTGGCCCACTTGTGCCCCTGGCCGACCACCGCCACCATCGGCAGCTGCAACAGCCGCCGGTAGTGGAAGTCCGAGGTCATCGGCCGGCCGTAGACCAGCGCCACGTCCAGCGCGCCGTCGGCTAACGCGGCCAGCTGCGGACCGGTGCGCTTCTCCTCCAGCGCGACGGTCACATCGGGGTACTCCGCGTGCATCCGCGCCAGCGTCGCGGGCAGAATGTGCTGCCCGGCCGGGAAGTTGTAGCCCACGGTGATCGTCCCGGTGCGCCCGGCCGCCGCCTCCCGCGCGGTGTGCGCGGCCTTGTCCATCTGCGCGACGATCGCCCGCGCCTCGATCTCGAAGGCGCGACCGGCCGAGGTCAGCCGTACCTCGTGGGACGTGCGCGCCACCAGCTCCACACCCAGCGTCCGCTCCAACCGCTGAAGCTGCTGGCTCAGCGACGGCTGAGTCAGGTGCAGCCGGGCGGCGGCACGTCCGAAATGCAGTTCGTCGGCGATGGCGAGAAACGAGACGAGATGTCTGAACTCCACCGAGACCTCCCCCGCGTGTCGTCCGCCAGGGTAGCGGCGCGGGGTAACTCCCGGTGAATCCCGCCTGCAAAGCGCGCGGCGAAGGAGTGACGTTCCCCAACGGCCCAGATGGACTGTTGATCACCGGGGCGCGAGACCAAGGCGCACCAAGGACAGCAGCGCCTCGGTCCGCTCCCCGCCGGGGTCGACCACCGCGATCCCGGTCGCCAGCGCCACCAGGTCCGCCACGTCCACGTCGTCCCGAGCCGCGCCGTCGCGCCGCGCCCTGGCCAGCAGAGCGGCCGCGGTGTCGCTCACCGCGCGGTGCCACTGCTCGAACAGAGCGGAGCGCTCCCCCTCGATGGCCAGTGCCAGTTCACGCTTGGCGGCCACGTGGGACACGAACAGCCGCAGCCACTCCGCCAGCGCCGCACCGGGCGAGTCGGCGGCGAGCAACGCCTCCCCCCGGCCGCACAGGTCGGCGACCTCGTCGGCGTACACCGCGACGATCAGGTCCCGCCGGGTCGGAAAATGCCGGTACAGGGTGGCGTTGCCGATCCCGGCCCGCCGCGCCACCTCGTCGAGCGCCGCGTCGATTCCCCGCTCATCGAACACTTTCCGCGCGGCGGCCAACAGCCGCTCACGGTTCCTCCGCGCGTCCGCCCGCACCGCACTCCCTTGCCAACCGGAGACACCTCCGCTTAGAGTACCTAAACGGGGACTTCCCCGGTTAGGAGGAGAGCATGCTCAGCGCGGCGGAAGTCCACCGGCGAATAGTCGAGATGCACCCGCAAGCCCTCGCCACCGGCGAACTGGCCCCAGCCCTCGCCCTGGTCGACCCCGACGTCATCGACCACCGCGGCGGCTCCGACGGCGACCACCACGGGATCGACGCCTGGCGCCGCAAGTGGGAAACCGCGATGGCGGCGGACAACAGCTTCCACGACACCTCGGTCACCATCGAGCAGAACGTCACCGCGGGCGACATCTCCGTCAACCGCTACACCAGCCGCGGCACCCACACCGCCACCGGCAAGCACTACGCGGTGCACAGCATGGACATGATCCGAGTCCGCGACGGCAAGATCGTCGAACACTGGGCACTCCAAGACACCGACGCCATCCGGCACCAACTGGGCCTGGACAGCTAAGACTGTCCATAAAGGTCAACAACGGTGTAGTCGCCCAGTTCCCGGACCAGCTTGGAAGCGAGAGTCCAGCGGATCGCGGGGTCGGCGAAGGACACCACGTGGTGGTCGATGGGAACAGGAGCGGGACGGCCGGTCCGGTAACGGAGACCGTCCACCCCGTAGAGAGCGAACGATCCCGCGCGCAGAAGAATGTGCCCCTGTCGCAGCGCTGGGCCGCCGAGAAGTTCGTCCGCATAAGCAATCCCGCCCCCGCGTTCCACGATCGGCGGACTGTCAGCGCACTCTTCCGCGCTCCACGTGGCGATGTACGGGACGACCAGCCCGGCCCGCGCTCCGTCCGCTCATGCTCCACCACCCACCGTTGCTCCCGTGGCCCAGCGGGGCTCCGGTGCCAACAGCGCGCTCGCGGGGAAATCCGACGGCGGCGCCCCAGGCTCTCCCGAAGCGGGAACGGCCACGAGTTCCCCGACAAACCTCGGCGCCGCCAGTGCCCTGCTTCGCCCAGACGATGCCGCCGCCCGCATCCGGCGCCACCCGCATTCCGAGCACCCACCCCGCGCCGAAAACGAAGACCACATCGGTATGCCCCACTTGACCACGACTGGCCGCGACACCGAGCACGCGGTCGTTCTCACTGAGCGAGTGGAAAACCCACCCGTCATCCCGGGCGGCCAGCACGTCGCACAACTCCGGTTGGCGGGTCAGGGCGTCGGCTTGGGCGATGGTGGTGTGCGGCATCCGATCGGCTCCCAGCTTGGCGTCAGTGGCTGGGCATCCAGCGCCGAACGGGATCGCCGCCACGATCCGGGGCAGTGGTCGGGGAGCGGGCCGCCGGGAACCACTGCCCCACTTGCGGCCGAAGTTGGCGACCCTGCTCGGGATCGACCACCGAGAGCTGGAGAACTTGCTGACGGACGGCACCGGGCAAGAGCCGTCGAGCACCCCCGACATGGTCAGAGCCACGGACAGCAGCGGCACGACGCCCGGCCGAGCGAACCTGGGACTCGTTTACTCCGCGTCGATAACCACTACCGTTGACGTCGTAGCCGAACTCGGGAGAAGTGACATGGAGCGAAGGCAGTTCCTCACCGGCGCGGTGTTCAGCGTGGCGGCTTCGCTGGCCCCCAGCCATGATTGGCTCATCGCCACTCTGGATGAAACCGCCACCCAGGCTCGAGGCAAGGTGGGTTCGGCGCAAGTCGCGGCCATTCGGCGAACCTTCGCGGTCTTCCAGGAACTCGACGTCATGCGCGGCGGCGGGTACGCCCGCCAACAGCTCACCGCCTACCTCGAACAGACAGTCGTGCCGCTGCTCCGAAACAACAACCCCGACACCGACACGGGCCGCGAGCTGTTCGCAGCCGCGAGCGAACAGCTCTACCTACTGGGCTGGATGACCTTCGACAACCGAGAACACCCGCTGGCGCAGCGCTACCTCATCCAGGCTCTCCGCTTGGCCGAAGCCGCCAAAGAAGTCGAACTCGGCGCGCACATCCTCGCGGGCCTGTCAAACCAGGCCACCGCCACCGGCCACCCCGACCAAGGCGTCCGGCTGGCCAAGACCGGCGTCGCCGCACTGAACCGGGGCCACTCGCCCGCCTGCCTGGCAGACTTGCTCGCCCTGCAAGCTCTCGGCGAAGCCGCGATGGGCGACAGCAAGGCCAGCACCAACAGCATCCTCCTGTCCGAGCAGGCTTTCGAGAAGTCCGACCCAGCGAACGAACCCGAGTGGGCACGCTTCATCGACACCGCCTACCTCACTGGCGAATACGCCAACGCCTTCCGCGACCTGGAACGCCCCACCGAAGCCGCCGCCTTCGCACGCGAGTCCGCCGAGGACGCCGCCAAACAGAACCGCGCGCGGCGCAGTGCCTTCGCCCACGCGACCCTTGCCCGCGCGGCACTGGCGGCCCACGATCTGGAAGCCGCCGCGACAGCGGCCCGGACAGCCACCAAGCTCGCCGCCACCGTCAAGTCAAGCCGCTCGGTGGACGCCGTCACCGACCTGCGAAACCGCCTCACCCCACACAAGGACTCACCCACGGTCCAAGGCTTCTTCGATGAAGCCGACGTCTTGATGCCCGCGCTGGTGTAGGTGTCAGCCGGAGAACGCCGATGCCGGGGCCAGGGGGATCTCGATCAGGGACGGAACGGTCGGGCCGTGGTGGATGCCGTAGAGGCCGCCTAGTTGGTTCAGCAGGGGTTTCGGCAGCGGCAGCAGGCGCGGTGTGTCTGTTGTGGACACTGTGATCCGCAGGCGGTGCCCCGGCTCCAGTCTGGCGAAAGTGGGCGCGATCTCGATGTCATGGCGGACCAAAGCGCCCACCGGGACGGGTGTGGCCGCTTCCCGGGTGTACGGGTGGAACGGCAGCAGGTAGTTGCCGTCCGGGGCGAGCCAGCTGCGGGTGGGGTCGACCGCGCGGTGTGTGCCCGCGAGGGAGCCGGACGTCAGGGGGGTGGAGGCGCCGTTGGGGGCGATGTCGGAGACGGTGACGGTGAGCTGGGTGTCCGGGCGGGTGGAGGTGGCGTGGACGGTGGCCGCGATCGGGCCCGCGAGCACGGTCGGCTCGGTGAACGGCGCTGTGGTGTAGGTCGTGGCCAGCGGTGGGAGCTGGCTGAGATTGTCGTTGCCCGCGCAGGGTTCCGGTAGTCCCAGTGCCCGCAGTGCCACGATGAGGCCGCCCGCGGTCGACTGGTCGAGGCCGCGGTTGCAGGGGACGCCGAGTGGGGAGTGGACGAGCAGGTCGGCGCGGTGGACGGGGGCGCGTTCCCGGGTGAGGCCACCGGCCTCGCGCAGGTGCAGGGGTGTGGGGTGGGCTTGGGGGAACGGGAAGTGGGTGGCCCCGACCCAGCGGTCGCCGCCGATCTCGGCCAGACGCATGGGGGGACCGCTGATCCCGGTGTCGATGCCCTTGAGCCAGTGGTCGAACCATTGCAGCCGCAGCGCGTCGAGGTCGACACCGGCGCCGACGGTGACGTGGTGCCACTGCCCCATCAGCAGGCGGTAGCGCGGGTCCGCGGGGCGGTCGGGCCGCATCGGCTCCCCGGTTCGGCCGCCTGCCGCGAGGGATTGCAGGTCGCTGTAGAGGTGGAGTTGGCCGCGGGCGAAGACGTCGTCCCAACCGCCGACCAACTGGATCGGCACGCCGGTTCGGACGACGTCGGGTAGGACCGCGCGGGTGCTGCGCGCCTGCCAGAACGGGCCGTCGTAGGCCAGGTCGCCGTCGGTCGCGCCGTTGAGGATCACCTTGGCGTGGAAGGACAACAGGCCCGCGACCCGGTCGACCAACACCTGGGCCAGGTCCGGGTTGCCCGCGGTGCCCGCGTTGACCAGGTGCATGAGCGCGGTGAGGCCCAGGTAGACCGCGTTGGAGCCGAGGCCGAACGTGCCGCCCGGGAACACCATGTCGCGGAAGGGATCGAGGCTCGGCATGACCGGAAACAGCGCCCGCACCGGTGAATCCGGGCCGAGCGCGGCCAGGGTGAAGAACTGGTTGATGGCCATGTAGGACGATCCGGTCAGACCCACGACGCCGTTGGACATCGGCAGCCCGGCGGCCCAGCGGACGAGCGCCGCGCCGTCCTCGGCCTCGCGCGGGCCGAGGAAGTCCCAGGTGCCCTGCGAGCCGCCGGTGCCGCGCACGTCGGCGACGACGTTGACGTACCCGCGCCGCACCAGGTAGGTGTCACCGCCGCCGATCAGGGTCAGGGCGCCCGCGTCCGGGTCGCTCAGGCCCGGCGCGGCCTCGGCCAGCGCGCCGTACGGGGTTTGGCTCAGCACCACCGGAAAGCGCCCGGGGGCCGGGGCGCCGGTCTCGTCGGTCGGGTAGTACACGTCGGCCCGCAGGACGGTGCCGTCGGACATCGTCACCGGGACCTCGCCCTGTTTGCCCACCCCGTACCGCTGCGGCCCCGGCGCCCACGCCGCGTTCGCCCGCTGCCCGGAATCCACAAGGAAAACACCGGCCAATGCGACAACGGTGAGCAGCCGGGCGAGAATTAATGTGGGCACGCCGCTGTTTGTACCTCTGTTTCCTCGGGAAAAGCAAGAAAAGTCCCCCAAAGCGACGAAGCGGAACCGCTTTCGGTCGGCTGCGCGCGGGCGCCTACCCCGCGGACTCGCCCGACCAGGTCATACCCGTCGGTAACGCTACTCCCAAGTATGCCGGAGAGACCGCGCCGAGCACTTGACACCGAGTGCACAACTCTTTGATCCGGAGTCCACATCGACATTCACCGCGACACCTCGCGGCCTTGCCCACGGCTATCCACTATCGTCCGCATCGAGACACCCAAGGGGGAAATACATGATCGAGACGGTGATCCGGACCGCGGACGTGCCCGCCGAGGACCGGTTCGAGTACTGGCGCGACAACCTGCGCCGGATGCACGCGCCGATGGACCTGGTCAGCGCGCACAGCGCCGATTTCCGGGCGAGCCAACGCATTCTGCGGTTCGGTCCGGTGTCGGTGCTGACCGCGGCCTACCAGCCGCTGGTTTTCCGGCGCACTCCCAAGCTCATCCGCCAGTCCGACCCGGAGATGTACCACCTCGCCCTGGTCACGCGCGGGAGAGGCGGCGCGACCTGGGACGACCACGAGGCCGAGTACCGCGACTACGACCTGCACTGCAACAACTCTTCGCGGCCCTGCTCGGTCTGGGTGGACGACGAGCAGGACATGATCGAGAGCGTCGGCGTCAAGGTCCCCAAGGTGCTGCTGCCGCTGCCGAGGACCAAGGCCGACCAGGTCGTGGGACGGCTGATGTCAGGCCGGGACGGGGTGGGCGCCCTGTTCGCGGGCTTCGTCACCCGACTGGCCGAGGACGCGAGCACATACCAGCCAGCCGACGGGCCCCGCCTGGGCGCGGTCCTGATCGACCTGATGTCCGCGGTGTTCGCGCACATCCTCGACGCGAACGACCGCCTGTCGCCGGAAAGCCACCAGCGCGTCCTGGTTATGCGCGTCCGCGCCTTCATCCGCCAGCACCTGCACGACCCGAAGCTCACCCCGGCCGTGATCGCCGCCGCCCACCACATCTCCACCAGCTATCTGCACCGTCTGTTCCAACTCGACGGCGTCACGGTGATGGCCTGGATTCGCCAACAGCGCCTCGAACACGCCCGCCGCGACCTCAGGGACCCCGCCTTGCGCGCGGTTCCGGTCAACCAGATCGCCGCCCGCTGGGGCTTCACCCACCACGCGGCCTTCACCCGCGCCTTCCGCGCCGCCTTCGGCACCTACCCGACGGCCGACCGCGCCGAACCGCCGCCGGTCAAGGACGCATGAAGAACTCCACCTCGCCCAGCGCGACGTGCCTGCCCGCGCCCAGCCCGACGGCGGCGCGCACGACCACGCGGACCCGCACCACGTCGCTGACCCCGAGGTCGGTGCGCTGCGGCCCGGGCTGGTCGGCCAGCGGGACCGGCACCGTCCGGGTGGCGCCGTCCGCTGAGGTCAGCACCAGGTCCAGCGCGGCGGGCCGGGCCTGGGCGAAGAAGTCCTCTTCCTTCGTCGACGCCCCCGCGTGCACCACGACGGTCAACAGCCGAAACGGCCCGGCGAAGCCGAACTCGACGGCGTCCCCGACGGCCGGGGCGCCCCAGTACCGGTTGGACAGCCCGTCCGCCGCCGCGGCGGCCGGGTGACCGGGCACCTCGGCGGTCGCCGTCGTGCCCGTGGGACCGATCGGCGCCGGGGTGGCCGTCCGGTCCCGAAGGTCCTCGACCAGCCCCTTGACGTGCGGAAACAGCAGGAACCCCGCGACCACCAGGACCGCGACCACGATCAGCGCGACCAGCCGCCGCAGCCACCGCGAGCCGTCGCCCCGCCACCGCCACCGCCGTCGCGACGGCCCGTCCTCGGCGCCGCCGTCCGACCCCAGCGGAGCCGCGCAGCGCCGACAGAACCGCCTGCCCGGCGGATTCGCGGTGCCGCACACCGGACAAGGCGGCCCTTCGACCACGGCCTCGGCAGACGAACTGGGCAACGGTCGCCGGGCGACTGGCAACCCCGGCTGCACCGGCCCGAACTGGGTGTCCCCCGCCGCCGCGAGATCTCTCCTTGGGCGCTCGTCCGCGGTGCCGGATCCCCGCTCCGCGGAGCCCGCGACAGCGTCCGACACAGGCGATTTCGGCCCCGCGTCACCGTCCCGTTGCCCCACCGCGCGCGCGTCGCCCTGCCCGCTCGCCCTGTCGTCGCCCGGGTCTGGTCCGTCCCGGTCGCCGGTTTCCTCATGCCCGCTGTTTTCCTGCGCGTGCGCCGCTGGTCGAGTGCCTGCCGCGTCCGCCGCCTCGCGCGTGCCTGGGGCAGGGGGTGCGTCCTTGAGCCAGCCGAGGTAGGTGCCGCAGTTGCCGCAGAAGTCGTCGGTGGCCTGGACGGGGGCGCCGCATTGCGGGCACGACAACGACATCAGGCTCCTCCCTCCGGCGCCTCGGTCAGCACCTCGACCGCGCAGGCCACGTGCACCGGGCAAGCCGCGGCGACCAGCGCGGCCACCCGGGCTCGGTCGACCTCGCCGGACCGGCCCGGCCACACCCGCACGACGACCGTGTCCACCGCCGCGCCGGGCAGCGGCGTCCCGGGGGTGCGCGACCAGGCCGCGCCGGGACCGTCGAGCACCTGCGCGCGCACGCCCAGGGACAGCTCAAGCCGCTCGACCAGGCCGCGGGCCGTGCCGCGCCAGCGGTGCAGTTCGACGGCGCGGCCGACCACCACGCGCCGCAGCGGCTCCGGCCAGGCGGGGTCAAGGCGGGTGGCGACCCAGGACGCGAGCCAGGACAGGAAGTCGTCCGGGGCCAGGCGCGGGTCGAGGTAGCCCGGCAGATTGTCCATTGTGGACACGATCGCCGACAGCACGGCGTCGAGGCCGCCGGTGAAGCGCTGGGTGAACTCGTCCCCGGCGTACATGGCCGGGAGCAGGCCACCGAGCGGGTGCCTGCTCGCCAGGCCCGGCAGCGCGGCCCTCACGACGGCCCCGCCGCGAGTGTGACCACGACCTGGTGCTGGTGGGAGAACACGAGCGCGTTGGCGGCCACATCGACGCGTTCGACCAGTCCCCCGCGTTCGCCGGTCAGCGGGTTGGCGGGAAACAACCGCACCTCCTCCACCAGACCCACTCCAGGAACCTGTTGCAGCACCGCGAACACCTCGCCGAACTGCACCGGTCGTCCGAACTGCCAGCCGATTCCCTCTGGGCCACCGCGCAACGGGTTGAGGTACCGGTAAAGCGCGTCGAGCGCGGCCTCACGCACCTCGTTGGCCGCCGTGCTCGCCACGAGCCGCGCGACGACCGTGACGCCCTGGTAGTCCGGGGGTTCCACGACCAGGCGGGTGCCCAGCAGCCGCCGCTCGTCCAGCCGCCGCGCGATCGAGGCGAGCATCTCCGCCGCGGGCGCCAACTGCTCGAACCGCAGCCGATCCCCGCGATCGGCGACGACCTCCGGCACGACCAGCACCCGCGCCGCCCCCGGCTCACCGTCCACCGGCAGGCACCGGACGCGGGCTGCCGACGGCGCGGCCAGCCGGGCGATCTGCTCGTAGTCCTCGGCCGTCACCGCCCGCTCCTGCAACCGCAACTGGTTGGGAGCACGCAGTTTCGCCTCTTCGACGGTCTCCCCGTCCACCCCGCCGACCGCGGCCTCCCGGTTCTCCACTGTGGCCACGTACGGAACCGAGCTGCGCAGCACGGAAATCGCGCCGCGCGCGACGTTGCCCGCGCGGCCGCCGCCGGTGCGGTAGCGCGGCACCTGGACGACGGCGCCCTTGGCAGGCACCGCCCCGTACTGGCGCAACCTCCCGTCCGCTTCGCGCACGGCGGGCGGGAACAGCACCTCGCCGCTGGTCGCGTCCAGCACGACGTGCCGGTCGTCCGGGCCGGACGCGCCGAAGTGCTCCACCACCGTCCAGTCCACCCAGCCATCCACAGTGGACACCCGGACGACGATCGGCGCGCCGTCGAGCAGGACCGGGGTCCTGGCCAGGGCGAACCGCTGCCCCGGCACGCCAGCGGACTCGCCCAGCGGCACGTCGGTCACGGTCTCGGCGTGCTCGACGGTCGTGGTGGCGCCGATGGTGAACGCCTCGGCGACCCGCACGGTCGGCGACTCGCTGTAGAACGGCTGCCCCGGCTCCGGTTCCGTCACCCGGCAGCGCAACCAGCCCGCGCGGTTGCCCGCGATGACGGACGTGGTGTGCCCCGGGGGAACGTGCAGCACCACCTCGCCCGGCCGGTTGAGCCCGCCGGTGCTGTCCTCGTCGGCGGCGCACCGCGCCCAGCCCTGCCCGTCCCAGGCCTCCCACACCAGCGGCGGCTGCCGGGGGTCGACGCCGATGCCCTCGACCCGGCTGTCCAGCCGCAGCACCACCACGCAGCGCGGCACGGCGGCGGACAGCCCGAACAGCGTCACATCGCCCGCGACCGGCGCGGGCTGGAAACAGGGAACGTCCTTGCCCGCGTCCAGATCCTTGGTGCGGTCGGCGTGCTCGCCGCCCGCCGAGCGGGTCACCAGCCTTTCCAGCGCGCAGGGCGGAACCGGCAACTCGTCGACGGTCGCGAACACCACCGCCTCGGCGTTGTCCGTCCGCGCGGTCGCCACCTCGGTTCCCCTCGGCAGGGCCACGGTTTCCGGCTGCGGGGCGGAAAGCCAGAAGGTGACCTCCGCTTTGGCCGCCGCCGGCGGGAACAGCCGCACGCCCAGCAGGTCGAGGAACGCGATGTAGTTCTTGTCCGGCACGCGGTTGAGCCGGTAGACGAGTTGGTCGACCATGTGCGCGAACGTCTCGATCAGGGTGACGCCGGGATCGGAGACGTTGTGGTCCGTCCATTCCGGACACCGTTGCTGCACGTACCGCTTGGCCTCGTCCACCAGGTGCTGGAAGCGGCGGTCGTCCAGGTTGGGCGCGGGGAGCACCATCAGTCGCTCCCGTCGGAGGGGATGGTGTAGAAGGGGAAGACGAGGTTGCGCTGGTCGTTGGTGGACCGCACCGTGTAGCGCACATCGATGTAGAGAGTCCCGACGTCGACGGCGTCGAACGCGACGAGCACGTCCGTGGTCTCGATGCGGGGCTCCCACCGGTCGAGCGCGGCGCGGACCTCGTAGGCGACGCGGCCCGCGGTGGCGCCGTCGGCGGAGGCGAACACGTGCTCGTGGATGCCGCAGCCGAACTCCGGGCGCATCGGCCGCTCACCGGGCGCGGTGCCCAGCACCAGGCGGATCGCCTCCTCGATTTCCTGTTCCCGTTCCACCATCCCGATTCCGCCGGTCGGGCCGACCCGCAGCGGGAAAGCCCAGCCCCGACCGATGAACCGCTCGCTCACAGCGCACCTCCTATCTGGACGGTCATCTCTCCCAAGAGGATGGTCGCCTGGCAGGTGGTGCTGTCGCCCGCCTTGGCCGCGGGCAGTCCGCCGATCAACACCAGCCCGGTCGCCGCGGGCCGGGGCGTGACCACGTTCGCCGGGCCGAGGGCGGCGTGCGGCGGCACGACGCAGATGTGCGTGCTGCCGACGACGGCGGCGGGTTTGCCGCCGATCAGCACGGTCGACACCACGGCCGCCGCCGACGCAGGAGGCGGGCCGATGGCGCCCCCGTGCGAGGTCTTGTCTCCCAGTCGAGCCGCGGCGGGCATGTCCTACTCCTTCATGTGCCTGGTGGTTCAGTTGATCCGGACGATCCGGCCCTTGAGCACGGCCTGCGCCCCGCCGTCGACGGACACCGACGCGGTGCCCTCGACCGACACCGACCGCCCCTTGAGCGTCAGGTCGCCGCGCTTGGCGTCGAGGGTGATGCCCCGGTCGGTGAGCGTGACGGCGCTGAGCACCCGGCCGCCGCCCCTGGCCCGCACGGTGACCTCGATCGTCCCGGTGGTCTCATCGATGTGGATCGCCAAGCGCTTGTCGCCGCTGGCGATCCGCACGCCCGACGCCGTGGTCCCGTCCAGCAGCTCGATCCGGTTTCCCTTGCGCGACACCAGGGACCGGCGGTTGACCCGGCCGCTTCTGCGGTCCACCAACGGAACGTCGTGCGGTGATGGACTGTCGACGCCGTTGTAGAGACCACCGAGGACATACGGCCGGTCCAGGCTGCCCTGCTCGAACCCGACCAGCACCTCGTCGTTGACCTCGGGGCTGAACACCCCGCCGCCGCCATGCCCGCCCAGCTGCACGGTGCGCACCCAGTCGGTCACGTAGTTGTCGTCCAGCCACGGGAACCGCAGCTTGACCCAGCCGCGCTCGGCCTTGCCCACTTCCTTGATGTCGGTGACGATCCCGATCGCGAGACCGGGCATCTTCTGGCTGCGGGCGGGCGCGTTGCCGCCGGTCACCAGGCCCGCCAGCGAGCGGTCGGGCGACGCGCTGACCATGACCGTGGTCCGGTATCCGCCGCCGGGTTCGAGCACGTGCCGCACCGCGCTTGCCGTGTATTTCCCGGAAAACGCCGGACCCGCGTTGCCCAGCGCCACCGGCACGCCCGCGCGCAACAGCGGGTTTCCCTCCACGACGGCCTCGATCTCGCCGAATCCGGCGCTCACCGCGGAGGCCAGCGACCGGGCCGCCGCCGCCGTCTCGGCCTGGGTGCCATACGGAGCGTCGGCGACCAGCATCCGGGCGCGGGCCCCGAACACCGCGCCGACCTTGGCCGCGGGCAACCCGGGGGCGACCGTGGTGCTGGTGACAGCGGGCTCCACGGCCACCAACGCTTTCTTCGTCGCCACGTCCCACCCGCGCACCTCGACCGCGCCCACCTGGTCGGCGCTGGTCAGCGACGCCCGCAGGGACATCAGGTTGCGCCCGTACTCCAGCACGAACGGGTTGCGCAGCGACGGGGTGCCCGGCGGCGGGGCCGTCGCCGCGGGCTCCGGTTTGCTGAACTCGATCCGGCCTTTCCCGTCCACACGCACGATCGCGCCGTGCTCCTGGGCGAGGCTCCGCAGGAACTCCCAGTCCGAAACCCCAGCTTGGGTCAGCTGCGTGTAAGTGACCGTCCCGGCCTGGATTCGGCCGACGGACAGGCCCGCGCCCCTGGCCACCTTGCGCACGATGTCCGCGGCGGTCATGTTGCGGAACGCCTCGACCTTGCGGCCACGGAAAAGCCGGTGCGCCTTGGTGAATCCGCGCACCACGGTGAACGAGCCGGTCGGGTCCGCGTCCAACTCCAGCGCGGTCACCTCGCCCTCGAACAGCACCTCCTGCGCTTTGCCGGACGCGGTGGTGACCGAGATCCGCAGGACCGTGCCGATCGTGATGCCGGTCGCGGTAAGGAACTCGTGGTCAGGGTCGCGGAACGTGAGGACGGCGGTGTCGGGCAGGCCCACGTTCTCGTCCACGACACAGCTCACCAGCTGGGTGATCCACGGCTTCGGCAGCGCACCGGGCGCCTCGATCAGCGGATACGCCGAGTACGACCGGGCCGAGAGCGCCGCGGCGGTCACCAGGCGCCGTCCTCGTCGGCCGAGGGGACCAGCAGCTCCGCGCCCGGGACCAGCACCAGCGGGTCGTCGATGCCGTTGGCCTCGGCGATGAGCCGCCACGCGGTGGCGTCGCCGTACTCGCGCCACGCGAGCTGCGGCAGGCTGTCCCCGGCGACGACCCGGTGCGTGCGGCGCGCCACCCGCGACCCGGACGTGGGATTCTGCCCCGGCGCGTCCGCGCTGGCTTCCTCGATCGCCAGGGAACAGGTGGCGCGCAAGGGTTTTCCATCGACGTCGAACAGGGAGTAGTTGACCGAGAAGCTGGACAGGACCCCGTCGAACGAGGTCGTCTTCGACGTGCCCCACTCGAATCGGATCCACGGGCTCGCGGGCTTCTTGTTCGCCAGGCTGCGCGGCGTCGGCACACACGCCAGCATGAGCTGCTCCACCTTGCGCTCAACGGAATTGTCGTGCGTCGCGGTCGCGTCCAGGAACACCTCCAGCGACAGCGACCGCGGCCCGCTGCCGACGAACTCGGGAAGCGCGGACTGACTGGCCATCCGCGACGGCTTGCGCCGCCACTCCGTGCTCTTGGTCAACGCCAACGTGTTGGGGTTGAACTGAAACGGGACACGGGCGATCTGCGCGCCCGGCTTCGCGCCGACCTTCGCGGGCGGCTCCATGATCGTGAGCTGCGCGCGGGCCAGGCCTGCCCCCGAAGTCATCGCCACCGTGCTCCCCTTTCTCAGGACGCCCGCAGACCCTCGTGGGCGAACTCCAACGTCTCCACCGCGGCGGCCGAGTCGGCCGGGTCGAACGAGGGCCCCTGCCACCGCACCGGGACGATGCCCAGCACCTGCCACCGGGTGATCGGCGTGAGATCAGGGGTGAGCGCGACGATCTCGCCGTTCTTGCGCTCCACCCGCTCGATCACCTCGGTCATCCACCGCACGACCTTCACCGACGCCGCCGTCACCGGCCGGGTCATGGTGATGTTCGACCACGTGATCCGGGTCGGCAGTTGCCAGGCGAACCCGTTGTTCCCCCCTTCCGCGAACTGCTCGACCTCCATCTGCGCGCCCATCCCCGAACAGGTGTGGAACGCCCCGAGGTCGTTGCCCGCGATGGACAGCTGGAAGAAAACGGTGCTGGCGAACACGGTGTCGGTCATGGCTCGCTCCTCTGCTCACCGACTGCGGTCATGCGGACGTCCGGCGCGTTCCCTGCCGTGGCGCAGTTCCGCGCGCAACAGCCTGCTGACCGGTTCCAACAAACTCCGGGCCAACTCGTCGAGGTCAAGCTCGTCTCGCGGCCGTTTCGCGTCTGGCTTGCGCTCCTGCGACGCCGATGGGGAAGGCCGCTGCGGCGGTTCGACGGCGCGCGGGGCGATGGGCGCCTGCCGCGATGGCGCGGACGGGAGGCCCCGCGCTTGGATCACTGGCGCGGTCACGGAAAGCGGCCGCGCTTGTGACACGGCTGAGGACGGGGCTGCTGTGGGGCTTGTGGAGGTGGCGCGCCGCACTGAGGGCTCATGGGGAGCGTCAGCCTGGGGCGGAGACCACCGGGGACGGACAAGTGCTGGCGCGCTTGCCTTTTCCGGCGCGGGTGGCGCTGTCAGCCTGGGCGTCAGGGGGCGGTCGGGGAGGATCGGCAGCACGCGGCGGAACACCGGACCGATGCCCTGGGACGCGGGCTGGCTCCGGAGCGAGGCCGTGGCGGGGCTTCCGGCAAACGGGGTTGTCGGCGCGGTGTTCGGGATCGCGGAGGCCGTGGCGGGCACAGAGGTCAAGGGCGTAGAAGGCGAAGCTGTCGAGGTGGCGGCCGCGCGCGCGGACACCGTGATCGCGGGCGCGGCGATCAGGGGCGCAGGGGACGCAGTTCCGGAAGCCGGGGTGGCCGGGCTCGCGGGGGCGGCGGTGGCCGCCGGACTCGCGCCGGTCGGGCTGGCGGTCGGCGGACCTGGGGAGGTGGGGGCCGCGCTGGGTGGGCCCGGAGCCGCAGCGGCCACGGGTGCGGCGGTCTGGGCGGTGGGAGACCAGCCTGCGGCACTCAAAGCCTTGGTCGCGGACCTCGCGACGATCAGGGGCACGATGGTCGGGGCAGAAGACGGCGAACTCGTGGCGGGCGGGCCTACGGCTGTCGAGGCCGTGGCAGCCGACCTTGCGACGGTCAGGGGAGCGGTGGCCGCAGCGGGCGAGACAGCGCCTGCCGACGCCGGGGCGGTCCGGGCGGCTGGGCCAGTCGATGCCGTGCTGGGTGATGATGTCGCTGAGGCCGGGCTCGTCGTGGCCGGGCTCGTCGTGGCGGATCTCGGTGTGGCCGGGCTCGGTGTGGCCGGGCTCGCGGTGATCAGGGGCGCGGTGGTTGTGGGCGGGATGGTCATGGGCGTGGTGGTCATGGGCGTGGTGGTTGTGGGGGCGGTGATCGGGGCAGCGGTCGGCGAAGCCGTGGTGCTTGAACCGGTGGCGGTGGGGGACGCGGTGGAGGTCTGGCCACCGGCGCCGGTCCGGCCTGCGAACCCGGATGGGCTGCTCTCCCGGCGCTGGATGTTCCGGAGGCCATCCGCGCGGCCCTCGAACGCGGTGGGAGGACGCGTGGGCGAGACGGTCGGATGAGCCAGGCTGGTGTTCGACGCGTCCGGCATCGCCTGGGTCGGAGGCGGGCTCGGCACTGATTCGGTCGGAGAACTGGGGCGGGGCGGGCTCGGCGTGAACGGCCCGGGCACCGGCGGGCTGGGGCTGGGGCTGGGGCTGGGGCTGGGGCTGGGGCTGGGG
>NZ_FMZZ01000018.1 GCF_900101685.1 Actinokineospora iranica | reverse complement strand
ACCCCAAACGCAACAACCCCAGCACGAGCGACCGCAAACCCGGCGACCGGTCCACCGCCATCACCCTCGGCCGCGACCGCGCCGCCGCCGCGACCCGCTCGGCCACCACCGCCCGATACCCCCGCCGCCCCCCATGACGGGCAACCTCACGCGAGACGATCGAGGGATCACGCCCGATCAGGACAGCGATCTCCTTGTACTCCAACGACTCCGCCAGACCACGGGAGATCTCCTCCCGATCAGCCAACGTCAACATCCTGCGCACGACAGGGAATCCTTCCCCACCGAACACCAAGATCACATGCTACGACCGTCTGAGGCTGCCCAGGCGACCTGATGCAACACCTTCGCATCGCCCTCGCCGACCAGTTGTCGGTAGCCGAGAATGAGGTCTTCACAGGTCTGGCGATCGGCGTCGCGGAGGCGACGCAACAGCCACTTGCCGTGCGATTGCCAGCATCGCTGCATGGCGAGGATCAGTTCGCCAACCGCGGTCAGCAACCGATTGGCGATGAAGATCGACTCCTCGTGGTCGGACGATCCGACAAGGTCGTCGAGCAGGTCAGTGATCAGGTAGCGGCGGTCCTCCAACTCGTTCGTGGACAGCGGAGGTGGCCCTGCCTGCAGCCGTGCAGACGCTTCCTCCTGGGTTCGTCGTCCAAGGCCGTCCCGGTCGAGCAGCAGCACGCCCTCACCGCACATGTGCAGCAACGGGGAGCGGCGGGCCTCGGTCTCACGCTCGACGAAGGCCGCATACGACTCGACGGTGCGGCAGAACAGTTCGACCACCCATCCATCGTGTTCGGTCGTTTCGCGAAACGGGGCGGGCGGCCCGCTGACGAATACCACGACGTCGAGATCCGACAACGGGGTTCGACGCTCGGTGCACGCGCTGCCACCCCAGGACAGCGGCCAGCGCGTCGGGAAACCGATCAACGACGAAATCGCGGGCAGTGCGGACAGCATCCATCCACACAGCTTCCTCCACGACGCCGTCAGTCGTTACCGAATATTCGCAATAACTTGCCCTTTCCACGGCCGCGTGGGCTGGAAATGGCTGCGCGACAACGACCCCGACGGCTGGGCCGACGCGGTCGCCTTTGACAAAGCCATCCGCCACGGCCACCCGCACGCCACCGCCCAGGGCCAACCCCTACGCGGGCAATACTTCCTGCACCGCTCCTGTGTCCCACTCGACCAAGCCGACCTCGACACACCCACCAAAACCACACGACATCTCCGATTGATCACCTCCCCGACAGTGACCAACGAGGACGGCGGCTCCGACGGCTGCTCACCCTGGTCCTGCCGCTCCGGCGAACCGGCCACCGCCTCAGAGGAACGTGCGGCATGAGCCCCGAGATTCATCGCGGGCCGATGCCGGTGCTTCTACGCGGACGCCCGATCCCTGCCCCTGGCCGACAACAGCGTCGATCTCGTTGTCACGAGCCCGCCGTACTACGGGCTCAGGTCCTGTACAGATGGTGGTCGGCCGTACGAAGCGCAGATCGGAGCCGAGTCGACCGTGGGCGAGTATCTCGACGCGCTGCTGGAGGTCACACGGGAGTGCGTACGGGTGCTCAAGCCGACGGGATCGATCTGGGTCAACCTGGGCGACAAGTACGCGACCAGCGCGCCGGGGCCGACCGGCGCCAGCGGCAGCAAGACCGCGTATACCCGCACCGGCTACCGCGACACCACCAAAGCCGGACGCCCCAAGTCGCTCCTGGGCATCCCCTGGCGCTACGCGATCCGGTGCACCGACGAACTCGGGCTCATTCTCCGCGCGGAAGTGGTGTGGTCCAAGCCGAACGGGTTGCCCGAGTCGGTGACCGACCGGGTGCGACGCAGCCACGAGACGTGGTTCCACTTCACCGTCTCACCGCGCTACTACTCCGCCGTCGACGAGATCCGCCAACCGCACGCGCCCTCGCCACCGGCCAGATCCAGGCGCGCGTACAAGGCGGGCGACGGCTTTTCCCCGGGCGCACCGCAGCCCCTGAACCCCGCGCAGTTCGCGCACCCGGTGGGAAAGTTGCCCGGCTCGGTGTGGAAGATCCCCACTCAACCACTGCGAGTTCCCCCTGAACTCGGCCTGGACCACTACGCAGCCTTTCCCATGGAATGGCCCCGCCGAGTGATCCTCGGCTGGTCACCCCGCGAGGTCTGCACTGCCTGCGGCCAAGGCCGTCACCCGGTCGTGGAGACCCGGCGAACCGTCGACAACCAGCCTGCCTCCGGCGGGTGGAAACGAGGCGGCATCCAAGGCGAGACGACCGGTGTCGGAAACTGGCGGTACGACACGGTCCGACACATCACGGCCACGGCTGCCGCCGCCCGGACACCACCGCGCCCACCCCTGGGGTCGTGCTCGATCCCTTCGGGGGCACCGGAACCACCGCCCTGGTCGCCGTCATGCACGGCCGCACCGGCATCAGCGCCGATGCCTCCGCCGACTACTGCCACCTGGCCCACTGGCGCGCCAACGACCCCCGACAGCGGGCCAAGGCTGCCACGCCCCTGTCCACCCGCGGCCAGTCCCCACTCATCGTCACCCCCGCCACGACACGACAACGGAGCGTGCAGCATGAAACTCGGGGGATCGCGGTCCGGGCTTGCCTGTGTCGCCGCTGTGGCAACCGCGGGGGTGTGCCCTGTCGCCCGCCCCGCTGGGTGTGTGGCCGCCGAACCTGGTGGGGATGGGGAAACAAGCGGGTCGGGGTGTCAGGCGCGGTGTCGTGTGACGGCGAGGCTTCGGTCCGTCGGGCTTGACCGTCTGGGGTCCTCCGAGCGTGGATACAGCGGTGCGGATCGATCCGGACGGCGCGCGAACCCAAGTCCTGAAACAAGAACCGGATGCGGACGGCGTGATGTTCCGGAGTTCGCCGATCCGCGCCCGGTGTCAAACGGCACGAGAGCCGGTGCCGAGACGACCGCCGCGCGAGCGGGCGTCTGACCGAGTCAAGGGAGGTGACGACGCGATGACCGACCGAACGCCCGGCCAGCCCGCCGCCGACGGGACCGTTCTCGCGGCCTTGCTCGACCACGCGGTGATGATCAGCTCGATTCTTCGGGAGATCTCCCGCCTGCTGCCTGCCGATCCCGACGCGTTGCTGACCGCTGAGCAGTTGGCGGAGTTGTTCCAGTTGTCGGCCAGGACGTTGAAGGACCAGGCGGGAGCGGGAGTGATTCCACATCACCGCTTCGGCAAGCACTACCGGTTCACCCGGGACGACGTCAGAGAAATCCTGCGCCTGTCCCGACACGAGCCACCCACACGGCGATCACGTCCACGCCTGGTGGCGTGACCGCGCGACACCGGGACCCAATCCACAAGACAGCAGATAGAAAGGACGGAAGATGGCCTACGCGCAGAAAGACCACGACGGCGAGGACCCATGGCGGGCCAGGTTCAAACGACCTGACGGGACCTATGGAAGCCGCTCCGGGTTCTCCTCGGAGACAGCAGCCGAGAACTGGGGCAACGAACAGGAGGCCCTGATCCGCCGGAACATGTGGATCGACCCACGCGACGCCGAGACACCCTTCGGTGACTTCGCCGAGGAGTGGATGTCCGCGGTCACACCACGGCACTCCCCCGGGACAACGGTGAAGTACCGCTCGCATCTGGACACTCACCTGCTGCCGCAGTGGCGGGACTGGCCGGTGATCGGGATCTTCAACAGCTATGTCGAGATCGAGAAGTGGGTCTCGGAACTGCACGAGGACCTGGCCGACTCGACGGTGGCGTCGGTGTTCGCCACGTTCTCCACGATCATGAACGCCGTGGTGCGGGCCCGCATGATCCCGGCCAACCCGTGTTACGGCATCCGGGTGACCGGCGGCGCGTATGAGGTCGAGCACCTCATCGCGACTCCGGTGCAGGGGTTGCGCGCGGCGATGCGCCTGCACGAGTCACTGGGCCTGGGCGGGTTCGTGCTCTGCTTGGCGGACCTGTTCACCGGCGCCCGCTGGAGCGAGTTGGCCGGACAACAACGACACGAGTACGACCGCGATCGGCGGGCGATCGGCATCCGCGCACCGCTGCAGGAGGTCAACGGCGCGCTCCTCAAAGCGGGCAGAAGCATCGACCACGTGCAGGCCCAAGAATCCCCGACCGCGGAACGGGCAGGCCGGGCCCGGGGGCGGCAGCGCGGGCGGACGAAGACCCCGGCGGGCACCCGGATGGTCGACCTGCCGCCGACTCTCGCGACGTTCTACGAAATGCTGCTCGACAGCCACTCCGATGTGTTCGTGTTCACCACACCCGAGGGCAAACCGTGGCGACGCTCGAACTTCCGACAGCGCTTCTGGCGCCCGGCCTGGGATGGAGTCGCCCCCGAACGCCCCTGGGCGGAAAACCACCGACCGGCGATCCTGCCCTGGTTCACCTTCCATGAGGGGCGTCACACCCACTCCACCTGGCTCGCCGAGGACGGCATCCCCGAAGTCGCCCGCCGAGCGCGACTGGGCCAGAAGATGAAAGGCATCGCCCGTGTCTACGATCACGTCACCCCGGAGATGCGCACGAAGATCACCACCGTGCTCGAACGCCGCTGGCAGGACGCCCTGCACGGGTTGACCGCTGCGGAACAAGAGCGCCTACGGACCTGGTTCCCCCACATCGAGGTGGCCGGCCACTCACCCAGTGGGTGAACCAGACCCCATCGCCATTTCACCGCCGCCTGATCATGGTCCAACAGAAAAACCCGCCGGTGAAGATCACCGACGGGTCGTCTGACCAGCCTATATAACTGGTGGGCGATACTGGGATTGAACCAGTGACCCCTACCGTGTCAAGGTAGTGCTCTCCCACTGAGCTAATCGCCCGAGGCGGAGGCGGGAATCGAACCCGCGTACAGGGCTTTGCAGGCCCTTGCCTAAGCCACTCGGCCACTCCGCCGGATCCCGAAGGGTTGGCCCCCGGGGGGCCGGCGCAGAGGCCGAACCGCTTCCGAGCGGACGACGGGATTCGAACCCGCGACCCTCACCTTGGCAAGGTGATGCGCTACCAGCTGCGCTACGTCCGCAAGCCACCGGTTTGGGGGCTTGCGGGGCGGTTTCCCGTCCGGCCCTTCCTCCGTGGTGCGAGCAGAACTCTATCGGACGCCGGTTCGCCGCTCCAAATCGGGGGGTGGTGATCAGGTGAGGTCGGTGGAGATCAGGTGCGTGAGCGCCTCGTCGACGTCGACCCACAGGTGCTCGTTACCAGGGACGACGACGTCGTAGGTGCGGTCGAGGAAGTCGGCGAGTTCCTGGGCCGACGCCTCGAACACGGCGTGGCCCGACGGCGAGCTGAGTTCGATCACGACGACCTCCGGGTCGTCCACCGCGGGGCGGATCCGGACGTCGCCGTCGCCCGCTTCTGCGATGAGGCCGTCGGCGAGGAGGTCGCGGGCGAACACCCACTCGACCCAGCCTGCGCGGCCGGTGCGGAACGCCGCAACCACCGCGTACGGATCACGCGTGTCGTACCGCAGTTCGACCTTCACCGGGACCGCTGGGGTCCTCGGCGCCAAGAGGTCGAACACCGCGGTCGACCGCAGCGTGACGTGATCGTTTCGCATCGTCGCTACCCTTCTTCTCCCCTCCCAGCCAAAACGACTGAGCCCCTACTATGTGACGCTCCAGCGCCCCGATCTGAACGCCGAACGAGCCGACATCACCCATCCGGGCCACTGCCGCGCACCCGAGGCAGCCGTGCCGCTTCGCAAAGTGACAAACCCGCTCCGAGGCGCTTCCCATACTGGCTGGTTTTTCTCCCGGTTGGTAGCGCCTCAGGCACGAATATTCGCAGGCGTTTATGTGCCTGGCGCACCAATCTCGCGCTGACCTGGGCCGCCGGGTCGCCGTTGTGGCCAGAGCCACCTTCCCGCAGGTCACAGCCAGGCCTGATCGTTCCCGCTGCCATCTGGGTACTCCAAGAGCACAATGGGCCAGATGGGTGGAAGGTGCGTGATCTAGTGGCAGGCGAGGCTCGCCAGAAAGGTCTGGCACGTCCGGACTGGGCGGACAAGAACCCGACGACCCGCGCCGTATGGCGCACGGGCATCGCCGTGGTCGGCGGCCTCGTTCTCGCGGGCGGAATCCTGATGATCCCCTACCCCGGCCCGGGGTGGCTCGTCGTCTTCGCGGGCCTGGCGATCCTCGCCGTCGAGTTCACTTGGGCCCACCGCGTCCTCACCTACGGCCGCGGCAAATACGACGCCTGGACCGACTGGCTCAAGCGCCAGAGCCTCGCCGTCCGCCTGCTCGTGCTGGCCCTCACCGGCGTCATCGTGGTCGCCACCATCTGGCTGCTGAACGGATTCGCCCTGGTCGGCGGCTGGTTCGGCATCGAGTGGCCCTGGTTGGGGTCCCCACTTTTCACCTCAGCCGGGTGATCCTGTACTCTCTTCCACGTCGACGCGGCCTAGCCGAGCCGGGCGATTAGCTCAGCGGGAGAGCACTTCGTTCACACCGAAGGGGTCACTGGTTCGATCCCAGTATCGCCCACGCAGGTCAGAGGCCCACTCTCAACCATGAGGGTGGGCCTCTGGCGTTGGGTACAGCAGTGAAGTACAGCAGCGGGTCAGTCCAGGTCGTCGCCGAGCTTCCTCAGGGCCTCCCGTACCTGCTCGTCGGAGACCTCGGTGTAGATCTCCACCGTGACCTTCATGTTCGTGTGCCGCAGGATGCGCATCATGACGCTCGGGGGGACTTCCAAATCGGCGAGCATTGTGACGCAGGACCGCGGTCCGTCATGGACTGTGATTTTCGGCACTCTCGCTTTGGCGCATCGCGCGTCCCACGAGCGGTTGAAGTTCCGGGGCTCGATCGGCCTGCCATATCGCGTGGTCATCAGCAGGCCGCTCTCCTGCCAGGCCGCTCCGGCACGGCTCTCGTCCTCGGCCCGCTTCGTCAGCCGGTCGAGGATCGCCGCCGTCACCACCGGGAGCAACGGGAGCGTGCCGTCGGACGCCTCGGTCTTAGTCTCCCTGTGCAGCAGCCGCCCCCGACCCGCTGGAGCTGCCACCCCACGTCCAACACGTTGTCGGTGGCGTCGACAGGGACTCCCAGCGCCTCCCCCTTGCGCATGGCCAGGAGAATGACCAGGAGGTAGGCGACGTACATTGGGTCCCCGTCGTCGCGGGCAGAGGACAGGAAGCGTCGGGCCTGCTCATTCGACCAGCGGCGCGACTTCCGGGGCGGGCGGCGCTTCGGCTTGGGCACCTTGGTCAGACCGACCACGTTCCTGGTCAGCAACTCCTCCATCATCGCGTGATTGACCAGGTTCCGCAGAGTCGTTCGGATATCGGTCAACGAGCGCTTACCCAGGTAATCCCGCAGCATTCGCCGACCGCGCAGCACTTCCGGCGACCGACCTTGCGGCGAGCGTCCTTGCCCTGCGAGCAGCACTGGCACGTCGCCGCGACCTTGTTCGACCACGCCTGCGTGTTGGCCACGGTCAACTTCGTCAACGCCAAGTGCCCCAGACCCGGGACGATGTACAGCCGGACCAGGGTCTGCGTGGTCGAATACGTCATCGGGGCGCAGTTCGGCCTGACGACCCGCTCCAGCCAGGACAACGCATAAGCGCCCACTTTCGGCACCTTCGTCGCCACCGGCCCCACCTTTGCGGCCTGGTGTAGCTTGAGCCATTTCTCGTGCACGATCTCGCGCGTCTTGCCATAGACGTATTTCCGCTTCCGCTCACCGCTCGGTGTCTCCACCCACACGTAAGCGGCGAACCCATTTCGGTACGAGTAAATTGAGCCCTCGCCGTTGGCACGTGCCCGGCCCGACATCAGGACGCCGCCGCAACGCGGTCATTGATGTACTCGTCCACCCGCTCAGGGTCTGTCAAACGAGCGGTGTAACTTCGGGTTGAAGGGGTTTACTTGCGGCTGGCGGCGAGGCGGCCGTCGAAGGCGAGGTCGAAGGCGTTCAGCGCTGGTTTCCAGCGCATGGGCCAGCGGCGTCGTCCGGTGCGGGTCGGGTCCAGACTCGTCACCGCCAGGTAGACGCACTTGAGGGCTGCTTGGTCGTTGGGGAAGTGTCCGCGGGCCTTGACCGCTCGGCGGATGCGGGCGTTGACGGATTCGATGGCGTTGGTCGTGCAGATGGCCTTCCGGATCTCGATGTCGAAGGCCAGGAAGGGGACGAACTCGGCCCAGGCGGTGTCCCACAACCTGATGATGGCGGGATAGCGGGTGCCCCAGGTGGTGGTGAACTCGGTGAACCGTTCGCTGGCGGCTGCTTCGGTGGGGGCGGTGTAGACGGGTTTGAGGGCCTTCGCCACCTGGGCCCAGTCCTGGCGGGGGGCGTAGCGGAAACTGTTGAGCAGCAGGTGCACCACGCAGGTCTGCACCACGGTGCGCGGCCAGACCGTCGTCGCCGCGTCGGGCAGCCCGGTGAGCCCGTCGCAGACGAGCATCAACACATCCGCGACACCGCGGTTGCACAGCTCGGTGAGCACGTGCAGCCAGTACTTCGCGCCCTCACCACCGTCACCGACCCACAACCCGAGGATGTCGCGGTGGCCCTCGGTGATGACACCCAGCGCCACGCAGACCGGCCTGTTCGCGACCTGCCCATCGCGGATCTTGACGTGCACGGCGTCGATGAACACGACCGGGTAGACCGGGTCCAAGGGCCGGTTCTGCCATTCGACCATGCACTCGACCACCTTGTCGGTGATCGTCGAGATCGTCTGCCATGACACCTCGGTCCCGTAGACCTCGGCCAGGTGCGCGGAGATCTCACCGGTGGTCAATGCCTCGGCCGACAACGAGATCACCATCTCATCGACACCGGTCTACCGCTTCTACCGCTTGCCGACGATCCTCGGTGAGAACTCCGCGTTGCGGTCACGCGGGACATCGATCTCCACCGGGCCCACGTCGGTGAGCACGGTCTTCGACCGGGTCCCATTGCGGAAGTTCCCCGTCCCGTGGCCTGCCGGTCGTGCTAGTCATAACCCAGGTGATCGCTCGTTTTACAGTCCCCCTCGTAGCCCGGCCTGCTGCCAATCGCTGCGAGGGTCGCGGTATCTCGGGGGGTAGCCGGCCTCAGACTCATCATGAGGTCCGCGTGCTCCTGGCTGCTGTGCAGGAGGAGGCGAGCGGGGCGCCGAAGTCGGCCAACGAGGGATGGAAGTAGGTGAGGTCGGTGACGATGTCGGAGCAATAGGTGCTCATCGCCAATATGGCTCGTGGTGCGATGTGGAACGAGTTTACCGCGTAGGCATCCTGCGCAGTCTTCGACAGGGAGCGGAAGACGTCGAAGGCGTCGTAGGCGGCCAGAGATTCGTAGGTGAATAGCAGAGGGCGCCTGAGTGCAGCTACAAGTGCTCGGGGAGTGGATGATGCGACGATCGCGCGGGCTGGCATGACGTCCGCGTCGATCAAGGGGCGGACGGCGGGCAGGTGCGCGACGGAGGTGTCGATCATCATGTCGTCCGGCGGGGTGCGTAGCCGCTTGATGAGTCCGGCGTGGCTCACTGTCCGTCCTGTTCCCTCTTCGCGGCGAAAGTCAGGATGACGACTCCGCTCGGCAGCGTTGTCGACTCCACCAGCGTGAACGATCCCGACGAACCCGGGAGATAGAGCAGATCATCAGAAGTGCCGGCGCCCAGGAGGAACGGGTGCACCCACAGGCGCAGCTCGTCGAGGAGTCCTTCTGCCATCAGCGCACGGGACAGCGGCCCGACTCCATACCGCAGGATGTCGGCGCCCGGCTGCTCCTTGAGGCTGCTGATGGCACGGATGGGATCGCGGTCGATGACGGTGGTGTTGTTCACCGCCACGACTGCCCGCGACGTGCGCGTCGACGTCGCCACACCCACACAAGGCGCCGACACCTACGCGGGGATCTACGAGCTCGAATTCGGCATGTTGGTGGCTGCCGGGGCGAATCAGGGGGACACCCCGGGGAAACCCTGATGGCGCGCCGCTGCGGAACCGGCAGCATCAAGGTCGTCAGGGGATCCGTTCCACAGCACGAGGAGAGTTCATGAACGAGGCCAAGCCTGAGTCGACCCGCTCCGCCGCCGACTCCGTAGTCGACGCGGTGCGAGGGTTGTTCCACGAGGGCATCAACCGCCGCGTGGTCGTCCGTGACAGTAAGGACGACGTGGTACTGGACGTGCCGTTGGCCGTCGGCATGGTGGCCGCGCTGGCCGCGCCAGTGGCGACGACGATCGGAGCCGGGGTGGCGCTGGTCGGCAAGTGCGGCATCAAGGTCGAGAACCGGGAATCGCAGGCCGCGTCGCCCGCGACAGTCGCCGACGCCGAGTGATCCGCCGCAGGTGACGCCCGGGTGTCCTGCCCCGGAGCCGGACCGCGGATCATCGAGACGCACCTGCCCGGGCAGGTGAATCGTGTTGTGCAGCGGCGGATCGACGTGGAGACGTCTAGCGAAGAGGTGACAGTCTGCTGGGTCGCCGGATCTCTTGGCCAGCGGGTTCGGGTTTCAGAGGTCAAAAGCGAGACGTGAGTAGCCTCAGCTGATCATCAGCACCCCGGCCCACTGCTGATCCCTCGGTAGCACCAATTCAGCCTGCAATGACAGCTCCAGCCGTCGGCGGACGGAAAAAGCGACGGCCGTCCCCAGGGCCGCCGTGGTCTTGTGGAAGATTGTGGAGCGCCACTTGGCGCGGAAGCGTTTCTGCCGGGCTGATCAGCTAGAGACCGTTTGGCGAGCGGAGCGACCAGAACCGATCAAAGGGTCGTAACCGTCCAGAGAATGTCGGAGGTCACGAGTAGGGTTGGCACTGGTGGAGGCAGTCCGCCTTCATCGGAGGAATACCTCGGCCAGGAGCCAGGGGCGCACTTGCAACCTACCGCAGTCGCGTTGACCCGGCTCGGCCGGCTAGCGGCTGTTACGCCGTCGAGATGTTCTTTCTGAGTCCTGACGTCAGGAAGGATGAGAAACGTGGGTGTGCCGACGGTTCCTTCGCCGGGTGGCGGAGAGCAGGAGCGCGACAGGCGCAAGGATGGGGCCTGGCGTAAGAAGCGCAGCGACGCGGGTAAGAAGCGCAGGAAATAGGTAAGTCGGGGGGCCCGAGGCCCTGTTGCCCCGGGCCCCCCGCCCAAGTGGGGCACATAGGAGAACCAGGCCGCTGTGCAGCAACCAGGGTGACCAAACGCAGCCCGCGCCGACCGCTGACACCCGCGTCACATCCTGGGCAACCAGCGGTGATCCGCTTGCCTGGAGTTCACACCGAAGGGGTCACTGGTTCGATCCCAGTATCGCCAACTGATTATACATGCAGGTCAACGCCCTGCCAGCGGATCTTGCCGGCAGGGCGTTGATCGTTTTGGGAAGCAGCGTGATCTGACCAATCGCCATACCGGAGGGGTCGGGCCGCTTTCGTTGGCACTGCGTCGGTTTCGGGCCATGTCCAGCCTCCATCCTGCTCCCAGCGGGTTTGCAGCCTGATCAACATGCGTTCGACCATGGCATCCGTGACGTGGCTGTAGTCGTCGTCGACGTCTTTGCGGCGGTGGCCCAGTCGGGTCAGGCGCAGGACGCGGGGGGCGCTGTCTTCGATCAGCCGGGTCTGATGGATGTGATGTAGGTCATGGAAGTGCATGTCTTCCTGGAGGGGTGCCGAGCCCAGTTTCGGGTTGCCTGCCAGTGCGGGCAGCCAGATCCTGCGGCGGAAGTTGGACCACCGCCAGAGGGCGCCGTGGGCTCCGGTGGACACGAACCTGGCATCGGGGTTGCGGTCGCGGTGCTCGCGCAGCAGGTCGGCCAGCAACGGCGGCAGGTGCACCACGCGGGCGCTGGCCGGTGTCTTGGCGACCCTAGCTCCAGGCACCCGTTGGAGTTGACTGCGAAGTGGCGTTTGGGGTGGCCGCGCCCTCGGCGATGCCGCGCACGAGGTAGCGGTCGATCAGCTCGTAGTCCTGGGCCTCGGTCACCCGGCCTGGATGGTGACCGACCACACCGGCAGCAACAGCGCGAAGATCCGGATCGGGGTCACGTCGCGGGCGAACGCGGCGTCCTCCAGGACGCGCTGCTCCGGGTAGCCAAACAACCTGGTCGCACTGCCTCCAGCCGCGCGTCGATCTCAGCGTGCCCACCTCCTCGGATCACAGGAAAGGAATATGGCCACAGTCACCGGCGAAATGACCGTGCTGCTGGACGTGCTGGGGCGCGGACAGGGCGACAGCCGAATCCTCGAAGCGATCATCCTGGTAGGCCCCCGCATGGACGTCGAGGAATTCGACTTCGATGGCGAGAAGTCGACGTATTTCACCTTCAAGCCCGCCGGAACGGACCTGCTCTTCGAAAACGGCGTCTTGGTATCGGTCATGGTGCGGACCCAGCCAGACAGCCAGGATGAAACCTACGGCCGGTATCCGCGGCCTGCGGCGCTGATAGACGGCCTGTCCCCCACCGCTACCCGCGCCGAAGTCACGGCTCTCCTGGGCGATCCGGAACGTGTCGGGCCGAATTTCGACCGGTACGAGGTCTACGACCGTTATCTGCACTTCGAGTTCGATTCGCACAGCCGAGTCGCCAGAATCTCCGCACTGCTTGAGCCGGTCTGAATGAACCGCATGGGTAAATGAAGCCTGACGAGGAGACGACTCCCCCAAGGCCCCGGCCGGTGCTTTCGGTCACCGGTTCATGTTGTCCGCGGCCACTTTCGTCAACTGCTCGGCCGTGGCGCACCTCTGGTCCTCGGGCTGGTCGTTCTCGACGGTCACCAGCAGGACGTCCACCAGGGCGCGCTCAGGCCGGTTCGATGGCGGGTAGGGCACCCTGAAGGTGCACTCTCCGTCCTTCTTCTCAAGGTAGGCCGGACGGCCGCCGACCGGCTTCAGCGTCCCCGTGATCTCGGCTCTGGCGGCGTGCTGGTCGTAGCGCACGTGGACGCCGGTCTTGGTGATCGCCGTGTACCACTTGCACGACCAGCCACCGAACACGTTCACCCCGGCGGTCAATCCGGGCAGCGCGTCGTCCGGCAGGAGTTCACAGGTGTTGATGTGCGCCGCCGATCCCGGTGGGAATTCCTCGGTGCGCCGGGGAATCGGGCCTGCGCGGAGCACCTCCCGCACGGTCTCCACCGCGATGTCGGCGATCCGGCACAGGTCCTTCGGGGAGTCCTCCATCGTCGCGGTCACCCGGACCCCGTACGTGTCGTCGACCAGCACGATGCGGTTGCATTCGGAGTCGGGCAACGGAATGGCGAGCACCTCGAACGGCGGAGCCGAGATGGTGCGCCATGTCGCGTCCCGCCGCTGGGAAGCCAGAGTCGCCAACTGCACCTCGACATCGAGCTTCTCGTTCCGCCCCACGTCGATCAGCACGTCGCAGCGGTTGAAGTTGGCCCAGTCTGGCTTCAGCTCCGGTGGGCCGAACTCGCGGAAGTCGCTCGCGCGGAGCAGCGCGCACGGGTCGGCCGTGTGCTCATCGCCGATGAGGCCGTCCCCGGTTTCCGGCAGCGCCACGGCGAGCACCGCCGCCGTCAGGCCCGCGACGGCCAGGCCCGCGCCGGTCACCTGGACGAGCCCGCGCCGCCAGAGCGGTGTGCGGGCGGGTGGCAGCGAGGGCGGCTCCCAGTCGCCGACGATCTCCCGCAGCCGCAGCCGCACCTGCTCCGCGGTCGGCCGCCGCTTGGGCTTGCGGTCCAGCATCTCGGTCATCAGCGGCGCGAGCGGCCCGTCCGGCACCGTGATCTCGCTGTCGCGAGCGCGGGCCAGCACCTCGACCGCGTCGCCCGTGCCGAACGGCGGAGCGCCGACCAGTGCCGCGTACAGCGTCGCGCCGAGGGAGAACACGTCCGACGCCGCACCCGCGGCCAACCCGCCCGCGACCTCGGGCGCGGTGTAGCCAGGCGTGCCGCTGATCCGGCCGTCGTCGGTCCCGGTGACCTCGCGCCAGATTGAGATGCCGAAGTCGGTGAGCTTCGCGAGGTCGTTGTCGCCGACCAGGATGTTGCCCGGCTTCACATCGCGGTGCACGATCCGCTGGGCGTGCAGTGCCGCGAGCGCGCCCGCGATCTGCACCCCGATCCGCGCGACCCGGTCAGGCGGCAGCGGCCCGGTCGCGATGATCTTGTCGAGGCTGTCCGCGGCCATGTTCTCCATGACCAGCCAGCCGTCGTCCACGCAGTCGTGCACCGCGATCAGGTTCGGGTGGTGCACCTGGGCCGCGATCTCAGCTTCGCGCCGGAACTGCCTGCGTTCCGCCGAGTTCGCGACCCCGTGCGGGCGCTTGAGCGCGACCACGCGCTTGAGCTTCGTGTCGAACGCGGTCCAGACCGTGCCGCCCGAACCCGAGCCCCGCGCGTCTTCGAGCCGGTAACGCCCGTCGACGACATCCCCTGTACGCACTCTACGTAGTCTATCCACTCCGGGGAGTGCCCGCTATGGCCGGTCGCGCGCGGGGATCGGCGACCATTCACCTTCCACTATTCGGAAATCAGCTGTGCGTGACGGCGAGGCCGTAGATGGTGACCTGGCCGAAGTTGTCGCCGTCGCACGGTTTCGAGTTGCCGCAGTTGGCCTGGGTGTAGGCCCCGGCTTTGAAATAGCCGCCGGTGAAGTCCGCGTCGATCGTGTCGACCAGCCGCCCGTTGTAGAACGCGCGGACCTCGCCGCCGCTCACCTCGAACTTCGCCACGAACCGGGTGCCGAGCACGTAGTCGTCGGTGATCAGCCTGTGGTTGGTCGTGTCACCGTTGGTCAGCCACAGCTTCCGGCCTTCGAGCCGGAACACCGCGACGTCGTCGCTGGCGTCGTGGATCTGACCGGCCACCACGTGCGGGCGTCGCTTCGGCAGCTCGGTGATCGCCTGGTCGATCACCATGGTGTGCTTGCCGGACGTGGCGGACCAGCTCGCGAGCCTCGACCCCTTCATCTCCCGCAGCTCGGAACGGGGGTTCCTGCTGTTCCGCGTCGTCACACCGTTGACCGGGGCTCGAAACCGGACACCGTCGCAGTTCTCACCGGTGACGAACCACGGGTCGAGCGTGTAGTCGTCCAATTGGGGCTGGGTGATCTCCAGCGGCTGGACGTCCTCCTTGTCGGGGTTGTCGACCGGCAGCGTGACCTTCCAGTTCGCCAGGTCCAGCACCTGCGCGGGCGCCTCGCACCCCGCGGCGGGCACGGCGCCGTCGGCACCGCTCGCGGTCGCCTCGGGCGCGGACGGCTCGGCCGCCGCCGATCCGGCAGGCGACAGCGCGAGCGCCACAGCGATCGCCAGGGTCTTCCTCATCGTTCGGCCTCCCATCGGTTTCGGCGAACCCTAAGAAGGCGCAACCGGGAGGGGTCTCCCACACTTTCGGGTAAAGCATTCCGCGGGCGTGCTTTCGTGACTCTTCCTGGCGATAATCGGACGAGTTCCCGCATGGCCCCCATCGAGCGCGGACACGGACGGGCATGTTCCAGGGGACCGGTCCCCGACGGCGTTGACACACTGTCGGCGGACCTGAGGGAGCCTGATGAACCACGACAGCCTGGCCCGCGGCGTGCCGCACGCCACACCAGGGGCCATCGTCGCCCGTGCGCTGACCGGGCGCCTCCACGTCGACCCCGTCGAAGGGCGCACTGTCCGGTTCGGACGCAACCGCCCGAACGTCGACCTGTGCGTCGGCGAGACCGACCTGCGGGTCAGCCGCCAGCACGGCCTGCTCACCCGCCGCGACGGCCACTGGTGGGTCGCCAACACCGGGCAGTCACCGATCCGGCTGCCCGGAACCCGGTGGCTGTTCCGCGACGAGGAAGCGGTGCCGTTGGCCAACGGCTACACACCGCTGTTCGTGCGCGGCTCCCGCGACCGCGAGCACCTGCTGGAGCTGTACGTCGCCGACGGCACGGCCAAACAGCTGGTCCCCCAGCACGAGTCGGTCATCCAGCCCCCGACCCGATGGCGGCTCACCCCCGACGAACGCCTCCTGCTCGTCGCCCTGGGCCAGCGCTACCTGCTGCACGAGGCCAATCCCCAACCCGTGTCCCGCCAACAGGTCGCGGAAGTGATGGCGGAACTGCGGCCGGACGCCAACTGGAGCGTCAAGCGCGTCGAGCACATGGTCGCCGAGGTCCGCGCCCGGCTGTCCGCCGGTGGCGTGCCTGGCCTGCTCCGCGAGGAGGTCGGCGAACCCGTCGGCAACACGCTCAACGACAACCTGCTGCGCGAGCTGATGCTGTCCACCAGCCTCGTGCCACCGGACCTGGCCTTGCTCGACCCGTTGTCCTGAGCGGAACCGGTCCCGCCCAGCCCGCTCCTGTCACCGACGGTCGGGGCGCTCGGCGTCGACCACGCGACTCAGAAGGCGCGAACTCGAAAGTGCCACCTGGGTCGCGAGCGATTTCGCGCGGGAAACCAATCCGACGGGCATTTCAAGATCGGCACAGGTCGGCCGCCCAAACCGGCAACCGGGCGCACACGGCGCGATAGTCGCTCGCAATATCAATTCGGGAGCGGTCCCCACGAGCGCGACTAAAGTCACATCTGGATGTTCGAACAGTCGGCGGACGCCACGCCACTCGTGAAATCGCGATGGCGATTTCCGAGAAGTTCGCATCCGACCATGACAACCCGAAAGGAACCAATCATGAATCTGCGGAAGACAGCGGGAGTGCTGGTGTTGTCGGCGGCGGCGTTGACCGCGACGGTGGCGACCGCGTCCCCGTCCTGGGCGGCGGAGGCCGCCCCCCAGGCCTGTGGCCTTGGCGCCAACGTGCCCAACAGCAACCTGGACGGCACCGGCAGCCGTTCGGGCTGCGCCAACAACGTCACCCTGACGGTGCGGGTGTACAAGGAGGTCTCCCTGGCCTGGGACGAACTGGTGGGACAGACGTCGCGGACGAATTTCGGCAACGGCAGCCTCACCGCGGACGGCGGGTGCGCGGGCCGGGGCTCCTATTACACCTACGTCCTGAGTTCGACGGGCAACGACTACTCGTCGGGCCGCGTCACCCGATGCTGACCCGCTGACACACCGGCAGCCGCGCCCCGCCAAGGCGCGGCTGCCGGGCCGACGCGCGAAAAACGATTCCCCGCACATCGCCGTCAGGAACTTGTATTCCGGTTGTTTCCCTGGCCAGTGAGATGACACCCGAAGCTCCGGCCATTCCGGGGAGGGAGTGACCATGACCAGATACCGCGCGCCGCGCTGGCCCGCGACGCCGCTGGCGGTGGGCGTGCCCGCCGGGGTGGTGTTCGTGGTGACGCTGTTGTCGACGACCGACATGCTGCGCTGGCGCTTTCCGGAATGGGTGACCGTCTCCGCCCAGTTCCACCAGCTCACCGCGTTCACCGCGCCGGTCGCCGGGGCGGCCGCGACCTACTGGTCCGGGCGGCTGCCTGCCCCCGACCGCGGCGACACCACGGCGCACGCGGTGGTCCGGCGTCATCTGCTGTTGCTGACCGCGGGGTTCGTCACCGCCTACCTGCTCGGTCTGGCGCCGCTGACCGTGGTCGCCGCACTGCGCGCCGAAACCGGGCACGCCGAGCCGCTGGTGATGCTCAGCGGCGTGCTGGCCCTGGTGGCCGCCACCGTCGTCGGCTACCTGATCGGACTGCTCGGCAGGACCGCCTGGTTCGCTCCGGTGACGTTCCTGCTGTTGCTCGCGGTCGCGGTAGCGGGCTGGTCGGGTGACACCTTCGCGGGCCTGGCGCCGGTGCTGCACGTCGTCCCCGCGTTGGGGCAACGGGAGAGCACTCCGCTGGTGCTCTACCGGGTGACGTTCCTGGCGCTGGTGGCCGCGGTGGGAACGCTGCTGGCGGCCAGGGCGGCGCGCGAGCGCCGGGCACGGCGTTCGGCGCCCTCGGTCCAGGCCGTCGGCTTGTGCGCCCTGCTGCTCGCGGTGGCCTCGGTGTCCCTGCTCAACCAGCCCGCGTTGTTCGTCCTGGAGCGGCATCCGCCCGTCGCCTGCTCGGACGTGGCCCGAGTCCAGCTCTGCGTCCACACCGGCCACCGCGGCCGACTCGACGACCTGGCCGACTCCCTGGCGCCGGTGCTCACCGCCCACGGCGCGGCCGACCGGCGGCTGGGCCGCATCTACGATCGCGCGCTGCTGGGTCTGCGCCAAGACCTGCCCGACGACCAACGGACCTTGTGGTACGAGGTGCACCCCGCTGTCCCGCTGCGGGCCGACCTGCCCGCGGTCAGCGCCGCGCTGGCAGGCGTCCACGCCTGCACGGGCGGCGGCCCGGAGGATCAGCACAGGGAGTCCCACCTGCTCGCCCTGGCGTTGCAACAGTGGTTGGAGGGCGCCGCCGACGACCACAATCCGTTCGCACAGCTGCCGCGCGAGAGCGTGCAACACTTCATCGCTCGGCACGACAAGGCGATCGCCGACTGCTCCTTGCGCATCGAGTACCTGCCGTAAGCCGAAAACGGTTGGACGGGATGCTGCTCGGGCTTGTAGCTTGCGGTGGACCGCGACACCGCCCGGGGAGGTGCGACCCATGAACGTTTCAACGATGTGGGTGCTCCCCCTTCCCGTCACGGTCGGGCGATTGGCGTAGGTGTCGCCGGGAGTGCCTTGGCAACAGGGAACTCCCGAAAGGCAACACCATGGACCGGCGACGCGGTGGCCGCGGCCGGTGCGACGATCGACCGCGAGGCGACCCGGCTCGACCGGCTGGTCGCCCACCTGCTCGACCTGGCCCGGCTGGGAGCCGACGACTTCCGCCTGGACGTGCTGGCCGTCGACCTGACAGCGCTGGTCGCCGAGGCCGCGACGGTGTGGTCAGCCCGCTGCGCCGCGGCGGGTGTGCGTTTCTCGGTGGAGTCACCAAGTGAGCCGGTCGTCGCGCACGCCGATCCGCGGCGGCTGCGGCAAGTGCTCGACGGGTTGGCGGAGAACGCGTCGCGGGTCACCCCGGCGGGCAGGCCGATCGTCCTGGCGCTGTCCCGCTCCCCCTGAGCCGCCGTGCTGCGGGTGCGCGGCGGCGGCCCCGGGCTGGCGCCGGAGGAATACGCGATGGCCTTCGAGCGCGGGATGCTGAACGCGCGCTACAGCGGGAGTCGGCCGGTGGGCACCGGGATCGGATTGGCGCTGGCGCACGGGTTGGTGACCAGAATGGGCGCAACGATCGAGGCGGGTCCCGCGGCTGAGGGCGGCGCCGCCTTCACTGTCCGCATTCCGACCGGCTGACTCAGCAGGTCGAGCCACCGGGGCGGGCCGCGACCGGCGGACCGCCAGGATCGGCTTCGTCCTTCGCCGAGAACACACCTGGCCCGCGGTCAGCCGAGCAGGGTTTTGCCGTCCTCGGCGCGGACGACCT
Source organism: Actinokineospora iranica (assembly GCF_900101685.1). GTDB lineage: Bacteria > Actinomycetota > Actinomycetes > Mycobacteriales > Pseudonocardiaceae > Actinokineospora > Actinokineospora iranica. The sequence goes on along the minus strand of NZ_FMZZ01000018.1, from coordinate 93,096 downwards.
CGATGAGGGCGCGCAGCCCGGTGGCGGTGCGGGCGATCTCCTCGTCGGTGATGTGGATCGACGGCTCGAAGCGGAGGGTGTTGGTGGCGCTGGCGGTCGGGAACACGCGGAGGTTGTGTTCACGCAGGAGGTAACCGGAGAACAAGTAGCCGATGAGGCCGCCTGCGGCCTGTTCGCTGATGACCTCGGAGCCGGAGCCGGTCAGGTCGTGGAATTCCAGGCCCGCCATCAGGCCCTTGCCGCGGACCTCCTTGACCACGTCGCTGAACTCGTCGCGGAGGGAGCGCAGAGCCGCCAGGAGTTTTTCGCCCTGTCGGGTGGCGAGGCGGTAGGCCTCGCCGCCGTCGGCCTCCAGGAGTTCGACCACGCGGATGGCGATCTGGGTGGAGAAGCTGTCCTTGGCGTAGGTGGAGCTGTGCACCAGCTCGAAGTCGTCGCGGTAGCGGGAGGCGCGGATGAGCGTGATGGCCGCCTTGGCGATGCCGCCGCCCAGGCTCTTGGCCAGCGTGATGTAGTCGCCCCGCACACCGAGGTGGGAGCTGGCGAAAAACGCCCCGGAACGGCCCATGCCGCTCTGCACCTCGTCCACGATGACCGGGATGTCCTCGGCGTCGAGCAGGTCGCGCAGCCGGGCCACGGCGTCGCGGTCGAGGACGCGGATGCCCGCCTCGCCCTGGATGGGCTCCAGGATGAACGCGCTGACCGCCGGTATCGGGCGCTCGACAACGTGGACGACGCCGCCGTCGACGGCCAGGTCGAGCAGGGTCTTGCGCTCGGCTTCGATGGTCTTGGCGATGACGTCGGTCCGCTCAAGCGGGACGAACCGGGCCTGGGCGGCCATCGCGCTGAACGGGGTGCGGTAGCCGGGGTTGTGCGTCAACTGGACGCTGGCCGCGAGCTTGCCGTGGAAGGAGCCCTCCGGCGCGAGGTAGACCGGCGGGGTGGCTGCGCGTTCGGCGTTGGCGGCGCGGACGGCGGCGACCAGCTCATCGATGCCCCCTGCTGCGGCGGGCAGCGGGGCGGTTGCCCCGATCGCCGCGCCGGTCGCGGCGACGGCGTCGAGGTTCGCCTCGACGGCGGCCAGCGCCGCGCCGATCTTGAGCACGCGGTCCATCTCGGCGTGCTTGATGGCGACCTCGTTGGCCTCGGCGCCGCTGTTGGCGAAGACCGCCGAGTAGTGCTCGGTGACGCCGAACTCGCGGTGCAGGATCGTGTTCAGCTTCCAGGCGAGGTCATTGGCGTACGGGTGTTTGGAGAACTGGGCGTGCACCGGGGTGCCGCCGTCGAGCAGCGATTTCGCGTAGTCGACGATATCGGGGTTGTTGTGCCCGAGAATGGTCGAACCGTATCCGCCGACCAGGTCGAGCACCTCGACCTCGGCCCCTTCCGCGTCGCGGTAGTAGAGCGAGTTCCCCGCCGACCGGGTGTATTCGACACCGAGCCCGAGGGAGGCCAGCCACCCGCCGATGTGCGGCTCGGCGAGCTCGGGTTTGTCCGCCACCGGGTTCATCATCGTCGGGTTCATCATCGTCCCCTATCCACTCCGGTCTCATCCGCCCTGACACTGCGAAAGCCCAGGTGAGCCTTCCCCCTGGCACTGGACCGACAATACCGGCGTCCGGCGGAAATCCACCTCTCCGTGGTATCGCTGCGGTAATCGAACACACTTGGCATGGGTGAGCCCGCCGCTTACCGGGCATTGACCGCAGCGGGGACGGCACGCTCGTTTTTCTGGTTAGTGTCGACTGGGCTTGACAAATCCCATCCGGTTTCCGGCGATCGAAGGGCAGCCGAGTTCCATGACGAGTGGCCAGCATTCCCCCGGCACCGACGCGCACGAGCCGATCGCGGTCATCGGCATGTCCTGCCTGCTCCCCGGGGCGCCGGACACCGCGGCGTTCTGGGACCTGCTGCGCTCGGGCCGCGACGCGCTGACCGACATGCCCGCGCACCGCTGGGAGCGGATCTCCGCCGACGCGGGCGACCCGGTGCGCCGCGGCGGGTTCATCGACGGCGTCGCCGACTTCGACGCCGCCTTCTTCGGCGTGTCCCCGCGCGAGGCCGCCGCGATGGACCCGCAGCAGCGGCTGCTGCTGGAACTGGCCTGGTCGGCGCTGGAGGACGCCGGGATTCCCGCCGCCGACCTCGCGGGCAGCCCGACCTCGGTGTACGTCGGCACGGCGCGGGAGGACTACGCGAGCCTGGTCTACCGGCAGGGCTCGGCCGCGATCACCCAGCACACCAACACGGGCGTGCACCGGGGCGTCATCGCCAACCGCGTCTCCTACGCGCTCGGCCTGCGCGGGGCGAGCCTGACGGTGGACACCAGCCAGTCCTCGTCGCTGGTCGCGGTGCACCTGGCGAGCGAGAGCCTGCGCTCCGGCGAGTCCGGGCTGGCGCTGGCCGCTGGCGTGAACCTGAACATCCTGGCCGAGACCGTGCTGGGCGCGGAGCGGTTCGGCGGCCTGTCCCCCGACGGCCGCTGCTTCACCTTCGACGCCAGGGCCAACGGCTACGCCCGCGGCGAGGGCGCCGCCGTCGTCGTGCTCAAGCCGCTGCGGCGGGCGCTCGCCGACGGCGACCGGGTGCACGGCGTGCTGCTGGGCAGCGCGGTGAACAACGACGGCGCGACCCCCGGGCTGACGGTGCCGAGCGCCGCCGCCCAAGAGCAGGTGGTGCGGCTGGCGCACCGCCGCGCGGGGGTGTCCCCGGACGAGGTGCAGTACGTCGAGTTGCACGGCACCGGCACCCCGGTCGGCGACCCGGTCGAGGCCGCGGCGCTGGGGGCGGCGGTCGGCGCGCTCAAGCGGCGGGGCGACCCGCTGGTGGTCGGCTCTGTGAAGACCAACGTCGGGCACTTGGAGGCCGCGGCGGGCATCACCGGCCTGGTCAAGACGGTGCTGGCGATCGGGAACCGGGCGCTTCCGGCGACCCTGAACCACCGGACTCCGAACCCGGACATCCCCTTCGACAAGCTGAACATCGCCGTCGTCACCGAGCTGTCCCCCTGGCCGCACCCGGACCGCAGGCTGGTCGCGGGCGTCAGCTCGTTCGGCATGGGCGGCACCAACTGCCATGTCGTCGTCGCCGAGGCCCCCGCCCACGAGCGGGCCGAGCCGGAGCGGACCCGGCCCGCCGGGGTGCTGCCGGTGGCCGTCTCCGGTCACGGCGCCGATGCCTTGCGCGCGCAGGCCGCGAGGCTGGCGGACTTCGTCGCGTCGACCGAGGCCGACCTCGCGTCGGTCGGCTGGTCGGCGCTGACCACCCGCACCCGTCTCACCCACCGCGCGGCCGTCGCGGCCGCCGACCGGGAGGAGCTTGTCGCGGGGCTGCGGGCGCTCGCCTCGGGAAGCCCCGCCGCCGGGGTGGTCACCGGCGCGGGGACACCGGGCAAGACCGCGGTGGTGTTCACTGGCCAAGGGGCCCAGCGCGTCGGCATGGGCTTGGAGCTGCACGCCGCGTTTCCCGTCTACGCCGCCGCTTTCGACGAGGTCTGCGCGCACATCGACCCGCACCTGGACCGCCCGCTGCGCGAGGTCATCGAAACCGGTGACGAACTCGACCAGACCCACTACACCCAGCCCGCCCTCTTCGCCGTCGAAGTCGCGCTGTTCCGCCTGTTCGCCTCCTGGGGCCTGCGCCCGGACTACGTCGCCGGGCACTCGATCGGCGAGGTGGCCGCGGCACACGCCGCCGGGGTGCTGTCGCTGGCCGACGCCGCCACGCTGGTCACCGCGCGCGGCGGGCTGATGGGGGCGCTGCCCGCCGGTGGCGCGATGGTCGCCGTTCAAGCGACCGAGGCGCAGGTCGCCGGGCACCTGTCCGACGGCGTGGCGATCGGGGCGGTCAACGGGCCGGAGTCGGTCGTGCTCTCCGGTGACGAGCAGGCCGTCCTCACCGCCGCCGCTCGGCTCAGGGACGCCGGGCACAAGACCAAGCGGCTCACCGTGAGCCACGCGTTCCACTCCCCGCGCATGGACGGGATGCTCTCCGCGTTCCGCGCTGTAGTGTCTACTTTGGACTTTCGAGCGCCGGAGATCCCGGTTGTGTCCACTGTGTCCGGTTCGGTCGCGCCGCCGGAACTGCTGGCGTCCGCGGACTACTGGGTCGAGCAGGTGCGGGAACCGGTCCGCTTCGCCGAGGCGGCGCGCGCCCTGGAAGCCGAGGGCGTCGGCACGATTGTCGAGCTGGGCCCGGACGGGGTGTGCTCGGCGATGATCGCCGACAGCGTCACCGACCGGTCCGCTGTGCGGGCCGAACCCGCGCTGCGCCAAGGCAAGCCGGAGGAACGCACTGTTGCCGCGGTGCTGTGCCGAGCGTTCGCGGCCGGGGTCGAGCTGGACTGGGACGCGGTGTTCGCCGGGACCGGGGCGCGCCGGGTCGACCTGCCCACCTACGCCTTCCAGCGCGAGCGCCACTGGATCACCGAAGGCCCGGCCGACGACGCCGTGTCGACCGCAACGGCGCCGGGCACCGCCCCGCGCCCGGCGCGCGAGTCCGCCGCGCGTGCGTCGGCGGGCGCGGCCGAGCTGGTGGCCGCGCACGTCGCCGCTGTCCTGGGGCTGGCCCCGGGCAAGGCGGTCGAGGTCGACCTGCCCTTCCGGGACCTGGGTTTCAGCTCGCTGATGACCGTCGAGCTGCGCGAGGCCCTGGCGGCGGCGACCGGGCTGGCGCTGCCGTCCGGGCTGCTGTTCGACCACCCGACCCCGGCCGCGCTCGCCGCGCACCTGGACACCCTGCTCAGCGGGGGCGACGACGACGTCGTCCCCGAGACTGTCACCGCCGCCGTGGACGACGAGCCGATCGCGATCGTGGGCATGGCCTGCCGCTACCCCGGTGGGATCGCCTCGCCGGAGGACCTGTGGCGGCTGGTCGCCGAGGGCGGTGACGCGATCTCCGGCTTCCCCGCCGACCGGGGCTGGGCCGAGGACCTGTTCGACGCCGACCGCGGCGCCTCCGGCAAGAGCTACGTGCGCGAGGGCGGCTTCCTGCACGACGCGGGCCGCTTCGACGCCGGGTTCTTCGGCATCTCCCCGCGCGAGGCGCAGGCGATGGACCCGCAGCAGCGGCTGCTGCTGGAGACGGCCTGGGAGGCGGTGGAGCGGGCCGGTCTGCTCCCCCGCGACCTGCGCGGCTCCCGCACGGGCGTGTTCGTCGGCGCCACCGCGGGCGACTACGGGCCGCGGATGCACGACGCCCCCGCGAGCGTGGAAGGGCACCTGCTGACCGGCAGCACGGCCAGCGTCATCTCCGGCCGGATCGCCTACCAGCTCGGCCTGGTCGGGCCCGCGGTCACCGTCGACACCGCGTGCTCGTCGTCGCTGGTGGCGCTGCACCTGGCGGTGCAGTCGCTGCGCCGGGGCGAGACGTCGCTGGCGCTCGCGGGCGGGGTGTCGGTGATGGCGACACCGGGCATGTTCCTGGAGTTCTCCCGCCAGCACGGCCTGGCCCCCGACGCCCGGTGCAAGTCGTTCGCCGCGGCGGCGGACGGGACCGCGTGGGCCGAGGGCGTCGGCCTGCTGGTGGTCGAGCGGCTGTCGGACGCGCGCCGCAACGGGCACACCGTGCTCGCCGTGGTGCGCGGCAGCGCGGTCAACTCCGACGGCGCGTCCAACGGCCTGACCGCGCCGAGCGGCCTGTCCCAGCGGCGGGTGATCCGCCAGGCCCTCGCCGACGCACGCCTCACCGGCGCGGACATCGACCTGGTCGAGGCGCACGGCACCGGCACCACCCTGGGCGACCCGATCGAGGCCGAGGCGGTGCTGGCCACCTACGGCGCGGGCCGGGGCGACCGGGAGCCGGTGCTGCTCGGCTCGCTGAAGTCCAACATCGGCCACGCCCAGGCCGCGGCCGGGGTGGGCGGGGTGATCAAGGTCGTGCAGGCGATGCGCCACGGCGTCGTCCCGGCCACCCTGCACGTCGATGAGCCGACGCCGCACGTGGACTGGTCCTCGGGGGCGGTGGCGCTGGCCCGCGAGCGGCGGGACTGGCCGGAGACCGGGGCCCCGCGCCGGGCGGCCGTGTCGTCCTTCGGCATCAGCGGCACCAACGCGCACGCCATCATCGAGTCGGTCCCCGCGACCGAGCCTGCCGCGGGCGCGGGCGCGCCGACCGGGCCGGTGCCGTGGGCCCTGTCCGCGCCGACCGAGGACGGGCTGCGCGCCCAGGCCGCGCGGCTGCGGGAGTTCGCGCTCGCCAACCCGGACGCGCGCCCAGCCGATGTCGGCCTCGCGCTGGCCACCACCCGGACGTCCTTCGCCGAGCGCGCGGTCGTGCTGGGTTCCACCGCCGACGAGCGGCTGGCCGCGCTGGCCGCCGCCGCGCGCGGAGAGGCCGCGCCGAACCTGGTGCGCGGCACCGCGTCGGCGGGCAAGACCGCGCTGCTGTTCACCGGCCAGGGCGCCCAGCGCGTCGGCATGGGCCTCGAACTGCACGCCGCGTTTCCCGTCTACGCCGCCGCTTTCGACGAGGTCTGCGCGCACATCGACCCGCACCTGGACCGCCCGCTGCGCGAGGTCATCGAAACCGGTGACGAACTCGACCAGACCCGCTACACCCAGCCCGCCCTCTTCGCCGTCGAGGTCGCGCTGTTCCGCCTGGCGGCCCACCATGGGGTGGTCCCCGACCTGCTGGCCGGGCACTCCGTCGGCGAGCTGGTCGCGGCGCACGTCGCCGGGGTGCTGTCGCTGGCCGACGCCGCCACGCTGGTCGCCGCGCGCGGCAGGCTGATGGGCGCCGCCCGCGCCGATGGGGCCATGGTCGCGATCGAGGCCGAGCCGGAGGCGGTGGCGGCGTCGATCGCCGGATACGCCGGGCTGGTCGACATCGCCGCGGTCAACGGGCCGGGGGCGGTCGTGGTCGCGGGCGACGATGAGGTCGCCGTCCGCGTCGCGCGGGAGTGGAAGGACCGGGGGCACCGGGCAAGGAGGCTGCGCGTCAGCCACGCGTTCCACTCCCCGCACATGGCGGGCGTCCTCGACGAGTTCCGCGCGGTCGCCGCCACGCTGGAGTTCCACGCGCCTGCCATCCCGATCGTCTCGACGGTCACCGGCGAGCTGGCCGACCCCGACCGGTTGCGCACCCCGGGCTACTGGGCGGACCAGATCCGCTCGACCGTGCGGTTCCACGACGCCGTGCTGACCGCGGTCGGCCTGGGCGCGACGGTGCTCGCCGAGATCGGCCCGGACGCCGTGCTGACCGCGATGGCGCGGGACTCCGCGCCCGAGGCCGCTGTCGTGCCGCTGCTGCGCGCGGGCAAGCCGGAGGCCGACACCCTCACCGCGGGGCTGGCCCACCTGCACGCCGTTGGGCCGGAGCTGGACCTGACCCCGTTCTTCCCTGGCGCCGCACCGGTTTCCCTGCCGACGTACGCGTTCCAGCGCGAGCACTACTGGCTGCCCGCGACCGCCCGGCCGGACGCGCGCGTCCTGGGGGTCGACCCGGCCGGGCACCCGCTGCTCGGCGCCTCCGTCGAGGTGGCCGGTGACGGCGGCGTCGTGCTGACCGGCGCGCTGTCGCCGCGGACGCACCCGTGGCTGGCCGACCACGTCATCGAGGGCGTGACGCTGCTGCCCGCGACCGCGTTCCTGGAACTGGCCTTCGCCGCCGCCGAGCGGGTGGGCGCGGACCAGGTGGCCGAGTTGACCCTGGAAGCGCCGCTGCCGCTGCCCGAGCGGGAGCCGGTGCGGGTCCAGGTGCGGGTCGCCGCGGCCGACGACACCGGGGCCCGGCCCTTCACTGTCCACTCCCGACAGTCCGATGAGGACCCGTCGATCCCGTGGACCCGGCACGTGACCGGCCTGCTGGCCCTCGCCGACAAGGAAACCGCCGACCGACCCGGCCCGTGGCCGCCCGCCGGGGCGACCAGCGAGCCGGTCGAGGACGCCTACACCGTGCTCGCCGGTCTCGGCTACGACTACGGCCCGGTGTTCCAGGGGCTGCGGGCGCGCTGGCGGGTGGGCGCGGACCCGCTCGACCTCGCCGCCGAGGTGGTGCTGCCGGAATCCGCGCAGGACACCGGGTTCGGCCTGCACCCGGCGCTGTTCGACGCCGCGCTGCACCCGCTGCTGCCCGCGGCGGCCGGTGGCGCCGACGAGATCCGGCTGCCGTTCGCCTGGGCGGGGGTGACGCTGCACGCCACCGGGGCCACCGCCCTGCGGGTGCGAGTGTCGCCGGTCGGACCCGACGCGGTGCGGTTGGCGCTGACCGACGCGTCCGGCGCGCCCGTCGCCACGGTCGAGTCGCTGACGCTGCGCCCGGTCTCCCGCGCGGCGATCGGCAAGGCGGCGAAGGCGAGCACGCTGTTCACCGTCGACTGGCCCGCCGTGGCCACCCCGGACGCCCCGGCACTGAGCCGGTCCGACCTGGTCGGCGACCTGGCCGCGACCGAGCCTGCCGACCTCGTCGTCGCCACCCTGACCGGCGGCGGCCCATCCCCCGCCGACGCGCACACGGCCACCACCCGAGCGCTGGCGCTGGCGCAGGAGTGGCTGGCGGACGAGCGGTTCGCCGCGGCCAAGCTGGTGCTGGTGACCAACGGCGCGATCGCCGCCGTCCCCGGCGACACCGTCCCGGACTTGGCGCACGCCCCGGTGTGGGGCCTGGTCCGGACGGCGCAGGCCGAGCACCCGGACCGGATCGTGCTGGTCGACACCGACGGCTCCGGGGACACCGACGCGCTGGTGACGGCCGCCGCCGCGACCGGGGAGCCGCAGGTGGCCGTCCGCGCCGGGCGGCTGCACGCGCCCCGGCTGGCCCGCGCCGCCGCGACCCCGACCGGCCCGACCGGCCCGGCACGCAGCGCGGGCAGCGCGGGCGAGGGTACGGTCCTCGTCACCGGCGGCACCGGCGGCTTGGGCGCGCTGGTCGCCCGGCGCCTGGCCGCCGCGCACGGTGTGCGGCGGCTGCTGCTGGTCAGCAGGCGCGGCGCGGACAGCCCCGGGTCGGCCGCGCTGGCCGCCGAACTGTCGGCGCTGGGCGCCCAGGTCCGGATCGCCGCGGCCGACGCCGCCGACCGCGACTCGCTGGCCGCCGCGCTGGCTCTGGTGCCCGCCGAGCACCCGCTGACGGCCGTCGTCCACACCGCGGGCGTCCTCGCCGACGCGACCATCGCGGCGCTGACCCCCGAGCAGGTCAGCGCCGTGCTGCGGCCCAAGGTCGACGGCGCGTGGAACCTGCACGAGCTGACCCGCGAGTCGGACCTGGCGGCGTTCGTGCTGTTCTCCTCGGTCTCCGGCGTCAACGGGACTCCGGGGCAGGGCAACTACGCCGCCGCGAACACCTACCTCGACGCGCTCGCCGCGCACCGGGCCGCCGCCGGACTGCCTGCGACCTCCCTGGCCTGGGGCCTGTGGGGCGCGGGCATGGGCGCCACGCTGGCCGAGTCGGACGTGGCCCGGTGGACGCGGTCCGGGGTCAACCCGCTGACGGCCGAGCAGGGCCTGGCCATGTTCGACGAGGCACTGGGCCGGTCGGAGGCCCTGCTCGTTCCCGCCGCGCTGAACCTGGCCGGGGGCGGCGAGCGCACCCGCCTGTGGCGCGGGTTGGTCCGCCCGAGGCGCGCCGAGCGCTCGGCGGGCGGCGACTGGAAGGCCACGACGGCGGCCCTTCCGCAGGCCGAACGGCACGCGGCCGTGCTGGACCTGGTGCGCGCCGCCGCCGCGCTGGCGCTCGGGCACGCGGCCGGGTCGGCGATCGACGCGGCGCGGGCGTTCAAGGAGCAGGGCTTCGACTCGCTGACCGCGGTGGAACTGCGCAACCGGCTCGGCGCGGCGACGGGCGTCCGGCTCCCGGCCACCGTGGTCTTCGACTATCCGAGCCCGCAGGCCCTGGCGACCTACCTGCTCGGCCAGGTCGAGGGAGCGGGCGCGACCACCGTGGCCACCGGGGCAAAGGCGACCGTCGCCGCGGACGACCCGATCGCGGTCATCGGCATGGCCTGCCATTACCCGGGCGGGGTGCGCTCGCCGGAGGACCTGTGGCGGCTGGTCGCCACCGGAGCCGACGCGATCTCCGGCTTCCCCACCAACCGCGGCTGGGACCTGGAGCGGCTCTACGACCCCGATCCCGAGGCCACCGGCAGCTCCTACATCCGCGAGGGCGGCTTCCTGCACGAGGCCGACCTGTTCGACCGGGAGTTCTTCGGCGTCTCCCCGCGCGAGGCGACCGCGACCGACCCGCAGCAGCGGCTGCTGCTGGAGACGGCCTGGGACGCGTTCGAGAGCGCCGCGATCGACCCGGCCACCCTGCGCGGCAGCAACACCGGCGTGTTCGTCGGCTCGATGTACGACGACTACGCCGCGCGCCTGTCGTCGGTGCCGCCGGAGTTCGAGGGTTTCCTGCTGGTCGGCAACACCTCCAGCGTGGTCTCCGGGCGCCTGGCCTACACCTACGGCCTGGAAGGGCCTGCGGTCACCGTCGACACGGCGTGCTCGTCGTCGCTGGTGGCGCTGCACCTGGCGGGGCAGGCGCTGCGCTCGGGCGAGTCGGACCTGGTGCTGGCGGGCGGTGTCACGGTGATGGCCGGGCCGGGCTCGTTCATCGAGTTCAGCAGGCAGCGCGGGCTGTCGCCGTCGGGGCGGTGCAAGTCGTTCTCCGCCGACGCCGACGGCACGGTGTGGAGCGAGGGCGTCGGGCTGCTGCTGCTGGAACGCCTGTCCGACGCCGAGCGCAACGGGCACCGGGTGCTGGCCGTGCTGCGCGGCTCGGCGGTCAACTCCGACGGCGCGTCCAACGGCCTGACCGCCCCGAACGGGCCGGCGCAGGAGCGGGTGATCCGGCAGGCGCTGGCGAACGCGGGCCTGCGTGCGTCCGATGTGGACGCTGTCGAGGCGCACGGCACCGGGACGCCGCTGGGCGACCCGATCGAGGCGCGGGCCCTGCTCGCCACCTACGGGCAGGAGCGGGACACGCCGCTGTGGCTGGGCTCGCTGAAGTCCAACATCGGCCACGCGCAGGCCGCCGCTGGCGTCGGCGGCGTGATCAAGATGATCGAGGCGATGCGGCACGCGACGCTGCCGCGCACCCTGCACGCCGAGTCGCCGTCCCCGCACGTCGACTGGGCCGCTGGCGCGCTGGCGCTGCTCACCGAGGCGCGGGAGTGGCCGCGTGGCGACCGCCCGCGCCGGGCCGCGGTGTCGTCGTTCGGGATCAGCGGCACCAACGCGCACGTGATCATCGAGGAGCCCAGCGCGGTCCGAGCTGACGAGACCGACGCCGACCCGGCGACCCCGTGGCTGCTCTCAGCCAGGACCGAGGGCGGGCTGGCCAGGCAGGCCGATGCGCTGCGCCGGTTCGCGCTGGACCACCCCGAGCTGACCGCCGCCGAGCTGGGCCTGTCCCTGGCGACTGGCCGCGCCCGGCACGACCACCGGGCCGCCGTCGTCGGCCGCGACCGCGCGGCGCTGCTGGCCGGTCTGGCCGCGCTGGCCGCGGGCGAGACCCCACCCGGGGTGGTGCGGTCGGAGCCGGTCACCCGGGGCAATACCGCGTTCCTGTTCACCGGGCAGGGCAGCCAGCGCCTCGGGATGGGCCAAGAGCTGTACGCGGCATCGCCGGTGTTCGCCGCCGCGTTCGACCAGGTGTGCGCGCACCTGGATCCGGCGATTCCGGAGATCATCCGGACCGACGCCGCGGCGGTGGACCGGACCGGCAACGCCCAGCCCGCGCTGTTCGCCGTCGAGGTGGCGCTGTTCCGGCTCGTGGAGTCATGGGGGCTGCGCCCGGACTTCGTCGCTGGGCACTCGATCGGCGAGATCGCCGCCGCGCACGTCGCCGGGGTGCTGTCGCTGGCCGACGCCGCCGCGCTGGTCACCGCCCGCGGCGCGCTGATGCAGGCGCTGCCCGAGGGCGGGGCGATGCTCGCGGTGCAGGCCGAGGAAGGCGAGCTGGACCTGCCCGACGGGGTCAGCCTGGCGGCGGTCAACGGGCCGCGCTCGGTCGTGGTGTCCGGTGACGAGGACGCGATCGCCGCTGTCGAGGCGCGCTGGCGCGGCGCGGGCCGCAAGGCCAAGCGGCTCACCGTGTCGCACGCGTTCCACTCCCACCGGATGGACCCGATGCTGGCCGAGTTCGGCGCGGTCGCGCGGGGGCTGGCCTTCCACGCCCCGACGATCCCGCTGGTGTCGACCGTGACCGGTGAGCCTGCCGACCCCGGCCTGGTCAGCACGCCGGATTACTGGGTGCGGCAGGTGCGCGAGACCGTGCGCTTCGCCGACGCCGTCCGCGCCCTGGCGGCCGAGGGGGTCACCGAGTACCTGGAACTGGGCCCGGACGGCGTGCTGTCGGCCCTGGTCGAGAGCTGCGTCGAAGAACCGCCCGGCTCCGTCGCGCCGCTGCTGCGCTCCGGCAGGCCGGAGGCGCTGACCGCGGCCGGGGCGCTGGCCCTGCTCGCGGTGCGCGGCGCCCCGGTCGACTGGGCCGCGGTGTTCCCCGGCGCGGGCCGCGCGCCGCTGCCGCCGTACCCGTTCGAGCGGGAGCGGCACTGGCTGACCGCGGGGACGACGGCGGCCGACGCGGACGGGCTCGGCCTCGACGCCGCGGACCACCCGCTGCTCGGTGGGGCCGTCGAGGTGGCGGGCGGCGAGGTCGTCGTGCTGACCGGCCGCGTCTCGCCGAGGACCCACCCGTGGCTGGCCGACCACGTGGTCCGCGGCGCGGCGCTGCTGCCGGGGGCGGCGTTCGTCGACTTCGCGCTGAGCGCGGCCCGGCAGGTGGGGGCACCCGCGGTGGACGAGCTGACCCTGGTGGCGCCGCTGGTGCTCGACGGCGACACCCGACTCCAGGTGACCGTGGGCGCGCCGGACGAGGCGGGCCGCAGGCCGCTGGCGGTGCACTCCCGCCCGGCGGGCGACGGCCGCACGTGGACCCGGCACGCCGAGGGCATCGTCGGCGCGAGCGCCCCCGCCCCGCTGGACGAGGAAGTCCGCTGGCCCGCCGACGCCCGCGACATCGACCTGACCGACCTCTACGCGACCCTCGCGGACGGCGGCTACCAGTACGGCCCGGCGTTCCAGAACCTGCGCAGGCTCGCCCGCCACGGCGACGAGGTGTTCGCCGAGGTGGCCCTCGCCGACGCGGCGCGGGCGGAGGCGGCGCGGTTCGCGCTGCACCCGGCGCTGCTCGACGCCGCGCTGCACGCCCTGCTGCCCGGGGCGGCGGGCGTGGCGCCGACGGCGATGATCCCGTTCTCCTGGGCTGGGATCAGCGTCCCGGCGGCCGGGGTCGGGTCAGCGCGGGTCCGGTTCACCGTCACCCGCTCCGACGACGCGTCGGTGTCGGTGTCGATCGTGGTCGCCGACGACGCGGGCCTGCCGCTGGCGCGGGTCGCGGAGCTGGGCCTGCGCCCGCTCGGCGACGGCGATCTGGCGGGCGCCCGCCCGCGCGAGGGGGTGTTCGGCGTCCGCTGGGCCCCGCTGCCGGTCGAGACCGGCCCGGACGCGGACGAGAAGTGGACGGTCCTGCGCGACGCGCAAGACCTGGCCGCGCTGGCCGCGGAGACCGACGCGGGCGCGCCGGTTCCGGACACCGTGGTGCTGGCGGCGGCCGGGACCGGTGGCGGCGACGTCGCCGAACGGGCGCGGGCGTCGCTCAACCGGGTCCTCGGCGTCGTTCAGGGCTGGCTCGCCGACGACCGGTGGGAACGGTCGAGGCTGGTCGTGCGGACCCAGGGCGCCATCGCACCGGACGGGGAGGACGTCACCGACCTCGCCGACGCCGGGGTCTGGGGCCTGCTGCGCTCGGCCCAGGCGGAGAACCGCGACCGGTTCGTCCTCGTCGACACCGACGGCGACCCGCGCAGCGAGGACGCCCTCACGGCCGCGGTGCGCGGCGGCGAGCCGCAGCTGCTCATCCGGGAGGGCGCGGTGTCCGTGCCGCGCCTGGCCGCCCCCGGGGCCGACGCGCCCGCCGCGGCCGACCCCGGCTGGCGGCGCGGCACGGTCCTGATCACCGGCGGCACCGGCGCGCTCGGCGCGGTCCTGGCCAGGCACCTGGTGACCGCGCACGGCGCGCGCGACCTGCTGCTGCTGAGCAGGCGCGGGCGCGCCGCCCCCGGGGCCGACGAGCTGCTGGCCGAGCTGACCGGGCTCGGCGCCCGGGTCGAGATCGCCGCTGCCGACGCGGCCGACCGGGCGGCGCTGGCCGCCGTGCTCGCCGCCATCCCGGCCGACCGGCCGCTGACCGCGGTCGTGCACACCGCGGGCAGCACCGACGACGGCACGGTGGGGTCGCTGACCGCCGACCGGCTCGACGCGGTGCTGCGGCCCAAGGTGGACGGCGCGTGGAACCTGCACGAGCTGACCCGGGGCGCGGACCTGTCCGCGTTCGTCCTGTACTCGTCGGTGGCGGGCGTCCTCGGCACGCCGGGGCAGGCGAACTACGCCGCGGCGAACACCTTCCTCGACGCGCTGGCGCAGCACCGCAGGGCGGCCGGGCTGCCCGCGCACTCGCTGGCGTGGGGGCTGTGGTCGCAGGCGAGCGCGCTGAGCACCGGCCTGACCGACACCGACCGCACCCGGCTGTCCCGGCTCGGGCTCAGCCCGCTGACCAACGCCGACGCGACCGCCCTGTTCGACGCGGCGCTCAACGTGGGCGCGGCGGTGCAGGCGCTGACCGGGATCGACAAGGCCGCGCTGCGGGCGGCCACCGACCTGCCCGCCCCCCTGCGCGGGCTGGCCCCAGCGCCAAGCAGGCCCACCGCGCCCGAGGTCCCGCTGCCCCAGCGGCTCGCCCGGCTGAGCCACGACGAGCAGCGGCACCTGCTGACCACCCTGGTCCGGGCCAAGGCGGCCGCCGTGCTCGGCCACGCCGACCACTCGACGGTCTCGGCCACCAAGGCGTTCACCGAGCTGGGTTTCGACTCGCTCACCGCGATCGAGCTGCGCAACCAGCTCGGCGCGGCGACCGGCCTGCGGCTGCCGACCACGCTGGTGTTCGACCACCCCACGCCCACCGCCTTGGCCGCCTACCTGCGCGACGAGCTGGCGGTCAAGCAGGAGCCGGTCTCCCCTGCCGATCCGGTGCTCGCCGACCTGGCCAGGGTGCGGCTGGCGCTGCCCTCGGCGCTGGCGGACAGCGGCGCCCAGCAGCGGGTGGCGACCCTGCTTCGGGACATGCTGGCCCTGGTCGACGCCCCGAGCGCCGTCGCTGCGGCGGAGGACGACGCGGACGACCTCGACGCGGCGAGCGACGAGGAGCTGTTCGCCCTCGTCGCCGACCTGGACTGACCCACGGCGGCGGCCATCGTGGCGGCGTCCGAGCAGGCTGGACTCGGTGCGCGGAACCGAGTCCAGCCTGTCCGTGGGCGGACGCGCGGCCAAGGCTGTCATCACCCGAGTCGGGCTACCTGTGCGCGAACGGCATCGCCTTGGCGCCCGGCTCCGTGACTACGGCGTCAGCGGCTCCGGGCGGCCCGAGAAGTCCTGCCGCGTCACCGGGTCCGTGCCCCCGCCGTCCGCGCGGGGCCGCGCTTGCCGCCGCCGAGCGAGTGCCGGTAGTCGGTCGGCGTGACCCCGACGTGCGTGGTGAAGTGCCTGCGCAGGTTGGCCGCGGTGCCCAGGCCGCTGGCCGCGCTGATCCGCTCGATCGGCAGGGCGGTGGTCTCCAGCAGGCTCTGCGCGCGCGAGATGCGCTGGTTGAGCAGCCACTTCAGCGGCGTGAGCCCGGTGGACGCCCGCAGCCTGCGGAAGAACGTGCGGGTGCTCATCCCGGCCCGCTTGGCGAGCTCGTCGACCGTGAGCGGCCGGTCGAGGTTCCGCGCGGCCCAGTCCATGGCCATCGCCAGGGTGTCGTCGTCGCTGTCGGGCGCCGTCAGGTCCACGAACTGCGCCTGCCCGCCGGGGCGGTGCCCGGCCACCACCATCCGCCGCGCGAGCTGGCCTGCCACGTGCGCGCCGAGGTCGCGGCGGACCAGGTGCAGGCACAGGTCAAGGCCCGCCGACATGCCCGCGCTGGTCAGGACGTCGCCGTCGTCGACGTAGAGCACCGAGTCCTCGACGTGGATTCCCGGATAGCGCTTGGCCAGGTCGGCGGTGTGCATCCAGTGCGCGGTGGCGCGCCTGCCGTCGAGCAGGCCCGCCTCGGCGAGGGCGAAGGCCCCGGTGCACAGCGACACCATCCGCGCGCCCGCCCTGGCCGCCGCGCGCAGCGCCTCGATGAACTCCGGCGGCAGAGTCCCGCCGCGCAGCACGGAGTCCGGCACGGACGGCACGATCACGGTGTCCGCGGTGACCAGGTCGTCCAGGCCGTGCTGGGTGCGGATGGAGAACCCGCTGGCCGTCGGCCGCGGCTCCCGGGTGACCGCGCACAGCCTCAGCTCGTACCAGGAGTCGGCCAGGTCTGGCTGCGGATCGCCGAAAACCGCGTTCGCGATGGCCGTCTCGTAGACCTCGCAGGCCTGCATGTCGGTGCCGTTGACCACCGCGAGCGCGACGGGCCCAGGGATCATGATCACGAGTGTACGGCAGGAATCGTTCGGAAATGGTCAGTTCTGCCACTGTCGGCTGTCCGCCATCGGTGAAATCGTTGCCGCGCAAGGGGTCGTCCACACCGCGTGTTCACCCGCGCGGACCGAACGGGAGTGAAACCGATGCCCAACCCCAATGCCGCCCAGGCGCCCGTCACCGTCATCGGCCTCGGCCTGATGGGCCAGGCATTGGCTGCCGCGTTCCTCAAGAACGGGCACCCGACCACGGTCTGGAACCGTTCCGCGGACAAGGCCGATGAGCTCGTCGCCACCGGCGCGGCCCTGGCCGCCTCGGTCAAGGACGCCGTCGAGGCCAGTCCGCTGGTCGTCGTCTGCGTCTCCGACTACGCCGCCGCGCACGAACTGCTCGACCCGCTGGCGGGCTCGCTGGCGGGCCGCACCCTGGTGAACCTCGGCAGCGCGAGCTCGTCGCAGGCCCGCGACACCGCGAAGTGGGCCAAGGACCACGAGGCCGCGGGCTATCTCGACGGCGCGATCATGGCCTTCCCGGCCGGGATCGGCACCGATGCGGCGGTGCTGCTGCACAGCGGCCCGAAGTCCGCCTACGACGAGCACGAGGCGACCCTCAAGGCCCTCGCCCCCGCCGCGACCCTCTACCTCGGCGAGGACCCCGGCCTGGCCAGCCTCCACGACGTCGCGCTGCTCGGCGTCATGTGGGGCATCCAGAACAGCTTCCTGCACGGCGCGGCGCTGCTGGGCGCCGCGGGCGTCAAGGCCACCGACTTCGCGACGCTGGCCACCCCGCTCATCGCCGTGGTCGCCCAGACTGTCGACGCCTACGCCGCACAGGTCGACGCGGGCGAGTACCCCGGCGACGACGCCTCCGTCGCCACCCACGTCGGCTCGATGGCGCACCTGCTCGACGAGAGCAAGGAGCTTGGCGTCAACACCGAACTGCCCGCGCTGTTCAAGGCGTTCGGCGACCGCGCGATGGCCGCGGGCCACGCGAGCAGCGGCTACGCCGCGCTGATCGAGCAGTTCCGCAAGCCCTCCGCCTGAGACCGGCGCCGTTCCCACCACAGCGGCCTGCCGGTCCGAGCGCCCAGCGAGGACTGGCAGGCCGCACCGGACAACGTCGATCACAACCGGGAAAGCGGCGCCGAAGAGCCGGTAGCGCTACTCCCTGACCGCCCGCAGACCGGTTCGAGACCGGCGGGAGAACGGCCGCTGTGCTGTTCGGAGGCGGTCACAGACCCCACAGAGAGCGGCGGGCCCGCGCCGACGCACGGCCGGGTCAGGTCGCGCAGAACTCGTTGTCCTCCGGGTCGCGCATCACCCACCAGTGGCCCGCTGGGCCCTTGTCCACCTCGCGGACGCGGGTGGCGCCCAGTGACTCCAGTCGTTCGACCAGGGCGGCCAGGCCGCCTGGGTCGCTGTGGATGTCGATGTGCAGGCGGTTCTTGGTCGTCTTGGGCTCTGGGACGTCCTGGAACAGGAGTCTGCGGCCCCGGCCGATGCCGGTGGTCGGGTCGAAGGGGTCGTCCGGGTGGCGGATGCCCGCGTAGCCGCGGAAGATCCGGCGACCGCGGTGTTCGGTGACGGCGGCCTGGTCGAGGTGTCCCGCGGCGAGGAGGTTGGCGATCAGCGCGCTGGGGTCTTCCACCTCGTAGCCGAGGGCGGCGGCCCAGAAGTCGGCGAGGGTGGGCGCGTCCACGGTGTCGATCACGAGTTTCCAGTGCAGTGTCATGCGCCGGTTATACGCGAGGGCACCGACGGTTTTCGCGCGAGCCACGGCGGGGGCGGGCGTCAGCGGTCCGGAAGCGTCTGGTGGGGGAAGACCGGTGGAGCGTTCGGTTGGGACGGTCAACCGAGGACGGACGGGATGCTGTGGCCAGGGCGCCGAGTTCGGCCGTCTCCGCGTCCGTGGGGACCAGGACGCCCGAGGCGTCGATGACCGAGTGGCGCACCAGGTCCCGCGCCGACCGGCCCGCGCAGCCGGGCGGACGGGCGTCGCCCGCTGCCCGCGGCTGTGCCAGGCCGGAGCGCAGGGACTTGCCTTCATACTCGGCACCGCGGTCAGCCAGGTCACGATATTGTTGTTCAACAGCTCGACGGCGTCTTTCTCGTACTTCTTGTCGCGCTCTTCGGTCTCCTTTCGGTCCTCCGAGGGTGCCCACCAGCCGTATCTTGGGTTCGCTGTGGTTCGCGTCGGGCTTCACTGCGGTGGTCGATGTTGTTTTTCTGCAAGAGGTAGGAATACAGCGGGTTGTCCACGGTGTCACCGGCGCAGGAGAAGGCGCGCGTCTTGTCCGTGAGCACTTTCGAGACACCGTGTTCGCGGGAGCGCTTGCTGCTCTCGTCCCACTAGGAAAGCGCCACGCCGCCGCAGCCGTCGACCGAGCGCAGCGCGTCCTCCGGTTTCAGCAGGCACCCGGTGCCACAGTGCGAAACTCGCTGCGTCCTCATTTCCCGCCTGGATCGCCCCCGGCACCCGCACCAGAACTCCGGTTCAACCTCCTCCCATCGCGTGAACCAACTATCACCGCATCGGGGCATGGACGGTCCTCGGCTGATCGTGGTGTCGTTGTCTCGTCCCAGCGTTCAGTTCTGCCCGCGGCCGAAAAGCCGCGGCGTGCCGCGAGGCCAGGGAAGGACTCACATGCGTATCGTGATCCCGCTTTATCCCGGTTTCACCGCGCTCGACGCCGTCGGCCCCTACGAGGTGCTGCGCCTCATGCCCGACGCCGAGGTGGTTTTCGCCTCGGCGCACCCGGGGCCGGTGCGCGCCGACAGCCAGGTTCTGGAGATCACCGCGGACGCGGCGCTGGACGACATCGACTCCTGCGACATCCTCGTCGTGCCCGGCGGCCCGGAGGCGCGCACCCCACCCGAGCACCTGGTGCGCTGGCTCGCCGCGGTCCACCCCACGACCCTCTGGACGACCTCGGTCTGCACGGGCGCCCTGATCCTCTGCGCGGCGGACATCCTGTACGAGGGCCTCGACGCCACCACCCACTGGGTCGCGGCCCAGCAGTTGCGGAAATACGGCGTCCGCTACCTCCCCGACCGGGTGGTGTTCCAGGAAAGACACCGCATCATCACCTCGGCGGGCGTCTCGGCGGGCATCGACATGGCCCTGGCCCTGGTCGCCCGCGTCACCGACCAGGTCACCGCGGAAGCGATCCAGCTCATCGTCCAGTACGACCCGCAGCCGCCCTTCCACGCGGGATCGCCCACCACCGCCTCCGACGCGGCCAGGGAACGCGCCCGCGAGATCCTGGACACGCTGCCGCCTGTCCCCAGCGACATTCCCCCGCCCCGGCACGAGGAACCCCTGACGGTTCGCACCCGGCAGGGGCGCAGGCTCAGGGAGTTCCTGCGCCGCGAGCAGCGCACCTGACTGTCCACAAGCGACAGCACCGGAATCGGCCTAGCAGCGGCGGAACGCGGCCCAGGTGAAGGGCTGCACGGCGCCGAACGGGGTGCGGTGCCGCTCGCGGCCGTCGGCGACGGGCAGCCAGTGCGCGTCGAGCACCGCCGCCAACCCGGCCGCGCTGTATCGGGCGACGGGTAGGCCGGAGCAGCGTTCCGGGCCGTCCGGCGCGAACGTGGCGAACACCGCGACGGAGCCGGGGGCGGTCGCGGCGCGCAGAACCCGCAGGTACTGGCCGCGCGCCTCGTCGGTGGTGAGGAAGTGGAACACCGCGCGGTCGTGCCACACCCGGTAGGTCCGCTCCGGCCGCCACGCGAGCAGGTCCCGCACGAGCCAGTTGACCCGGTCAGCGGCCGGGCCGAGCCGCCGCCGCGCGGTGTCCAGTCCGGCCGCGGAGATGTCGAGCACCGTCACGTCGCTGTGCCCTCGGGCGAGCAGCGCGTCGACCAGGGTGGACGCCCCGGCGCCGACGTCCACGACGCTGTCCGCGGGCACGACCGCGCAGCGCTCGAACATCCGCAGCGACCCGTCCGCCTCGGTCTGATACCAACTGCGCGTCGCATCGCCATGGCCGTACGCGTCGTCCCAGTGCGCGGCCAATTCAGATGAGCTTTCCACCACGCCGTCGTCCACATTGGGCAGGTTAGCCTGTCATCGTGTAAGGCTTGCCGAGACCTCGATGTCGGTCATGGCGTGGTTCGGCAGGGTCAGGCGCCGACGTACGCGGCGAGGTGTTCGCCGGTGAGGGTGGCGCGGGCGGCGACGAGGTCGGCGGGGACGCCCTCGAAGACGACGCTGCCGCCGTCGTGGCCCGCGCCGGGGCCGAGGTCGATGATCCAGTCGGCGTGCGCCATCACCGCCTGGTGGTGCTCGATGACGATGACCGATTTGCCGGAGTCGACCAGGCGGTCGAGCAGGCCGAGCAACTGCTCGACGTCGGCGAGGTGCAGGCCGGTGGTGGGCTCGTCGAGGATGTAGACGCCGCCCTTCTCGGCCATGCGGGTGGCCAGTTTGAGCCGCTGCCGCTCGCCGCCGGACAGGGTGGTGAGGGGCTGGCCAAGGCGCAGGTAGCCGAGGCCGACGTCGGCGAGGCGGTCGAGGATGGCGTGCGCCGCGGGCGTGCGCGCCTCGCCCGCCCCGAAGAACTTTTCGGCTTCGGCGACCGACATGGCCAGCACCTCGCTGATGTCTTTGGAATTGTCCGCGTCGCCGAGGCGGTATTCCAAGACCGAAGCCTGGAACCGCTTGCCCTCGCACTCCTCGCAGACGGTCGCCACGCCCGCCATCATCGCCAGGTCGGTGTAGATGACGCCCGCGCCGTTGCAGGTGGGGCAGGCGCCAGCGGAGTTGGCGCTGAACAGCGCGGGCTTCACGCCGTTGGCCTTGGCGAAGGCCTTGCGGATCGGTTCGAGCAGGCCGGTGTAGGTCGCCGGGTTGCTCCGGCGGGAGCCGCGGATCTGGGTCTGGTCGACCGACACCACGCCGTCGCGCCCGGCGACCGAGCCGTGGATCAGCGAACTCTTGCCCGACCCGGCCACGCCGGTCACCACCACCAGCACGCCGAGCGGGATGTCCACATCGACCTCGCGCAGGTTGTTGGTGCCGGCGCCGCGGATTTCCAGGGCTCCAGTGGGTTCGCGCACTGTCTCTTTGAGAGCGGCGCGGTCGTCCAGGTGGCGGCCAGTGATGGTGCCGCTGGCCCGCAACCCCTCGACGGTGCCCTCGAAGCACACCGCGCCGCCCGCCGTGCCCGCGCCGGGGCCGAGGTCGACCACGTGGTCGGCGATCGCGATGGCCTCCGGCTTGTGCTCGACCATCAGCACCGTGTTCCCCTTGTCCCGCAACGCCAGCAGCAGGTCGTTCATCCGCGCGATGTCGTGCGGGTGCAGGCCGATGGTGGGCTCGTCGAAGACGTAGGTGACGTCGGTGAGCGACGAGCCGAGGTGGCGGATCATCTTGGTGCGCTGCGCCTCGCCGCCGGACAGGGTGCCCGACGGGCGGTCGAGCGAGAGGTAGCCCAACCCGATCTCCACGAACGAGTCGAGGCTGTGCCCGAGCGCGGCGAGCAGCGGCGCCACCGACGGCTCGTCGAGGCCGCGCACCCAGTCGGCCAGGTCGCTGATCTGCATCGCGCACGCCTCGGCGATGTTGATGCCCGCGATCTTGGACGAGCGGGCCTCGGCGCTGAGCCGGGTGCCCGCGCACTCGGGGCAGACGGTGAAGGTGACGGCCCGCTCCACGAACGCCCGGATGTGCGGCTGCAGCGCGTCGACGTCCTTGGCCAGGAACGACTTCTGGATCTTCGGGATCAGCCCCTCGTAGGTCAGGTTGATCCCGTCGACCTTGATCTTCGTCGGGTCCTTGTGCAGCAGGTCGTGCAGTTCCCGCTTGGTGTACTTGCGGATCGGCTTGTCCGGGTCGAAGAAGCCGCAGCCGCGGAAGATGCGGCCGTACCAGCCGTCCATGCTGTAGCCGGGGACGGTGAGCGCG
Organism: Actinokineospora iranica; assembly: GCF_900101685.1. GTDB lineage: Bacteria > Actinomycetota > Actinomycetes > Mycobacteriales > Pseudonocardiaceae > Actinokineospora > Actinokineospora iranica. The sequence continues at coordinate 70,750 of NZ_FMZZ01000018.1, read as the reverse complement.
CCCTCGTTGAGCGACTTGCCGTCGTCGTAGAGCTGGGACAGGTCGAAGTCGGTCACGTTGCCCATGCCCTCGCAGCGCGGGCACATGCCGCCGAGGCGGGTGAAGGTCGCCTTCTCGGTCTTGGTCTTGCCCGCGCCGCGCTCGACGGTGATCGCGCCGCTCGCCTTGACCGAGGGGACGTTGAACGAGTACGCGTTGGGCGGGCCGATGTGCGGCTTCCCGAGCCTGCTGAACAGGATGCGCAGCATCGCGTTGGCGTCGGTGACCGTGCCGACGGTGGAGCGGGCGTTGGCGCCGATCCGCTCCTGGTCCACGATGATCGCGGTCGTCAGGCCGTCGAGCACGTCGACCTCCGGCCGCGCCAGCGTCGGCATGAACCCCTGCACGAACGCGCTGTAGGTCTCGTTGATCATCCGCTGCGACTCGGCGGCGATCGTGCCGAACACCAGCGAGCTCTTGCCGGAGCCGGAGACGCCGGTGAACACCGTCAGCCTGCGCTTGGGGATCTCGACGCTGACGTCTTTGAGGTTGTTCTCGCGGGCGCCCCGCACGCGGATCAGGTCGTGGCTGTCGGCCGCGTGCCTTGTGGCCTTGCTCATCAGGCCACCTCACAAGGCCGGTGGCCTCGCGTGCCTACGCACTGTGTCGATTGTTCGCTCGCAAGCTCGCTCACTAGGGTGTCCCTCTCTCAGACCGGGCTCAGCGCCGTTCCTGGACGCGGATCAGGTTGCCCGCGGGGTCGCGGACGGCGCAGTCGCGCACGCCGTAGGGCTGCTCGGTGGGCTCTTGGACGATCTCGGCGGCGCTCGCCTGCAGCCGCGCGAAGGTGTCGTCCAGGTCGGGGGTGGCCAGCAGGATGCCCGCGTAGGTGCCCTTGGCCATCATCTCGGTGATGGTGCGGCGCTCGTCGTCGGTGACGCCGGGGTCCGCGGCGGGCGGGTGCAGCACGATGGACGTGCCGGGCTGGCCGACCGGGCCGACGGTGAGCCAGCGCATCCCGGCGTAGCCGACGTCGTTGCGGACCTCGAAGCCGAGCGTGTCGCGGTAGAAGGCGAGGGCTGCGTCCGGGTCGTCGTGCGGGAGGAAACTCGCGTGAATGGTGATGTCCATGGCGGCCAGGCTATGTGCGGCTCGCAGCGGGCGCTTCTCGATTCCTGACCGGTCTGGTGACCTGTTTGGCCACACAGGACGGCATCCCCTCGGTCGCGCCCACCGCCGCCCGCCGGTACACGCTGGGCGGCATCCCGACCAGTTCGGTGAACCGCGTGCTGAAGGTGCCCAGCGACGAGCAGCCGACCTCGAAGCAGACCTCGGTGACGCTGCGGTCGCCGCGCCGCAGCAGCGCCATGGCCCGCTCGATGCGCCGGGTCATCAGATACCCGTACGGTGACTCTCCGTAGGCGATCCGGAACTGCCGGCTGAGGTGCCCGGCGGACATGTTCACGCCCCGGGCGAGCGCCTCGACGTCCAGCGGCCGCGCGTACTCCCGGTCGATCCGGTCGCGGACGCGGCGCAGCCGCGCGAGGTCACTCAGGCGCTGGGCGGCCGCGGGTCTGCTGCTCACCCTTCGGATGGTGCCACAGCCGACCGACATCGCCCCTACGCTGGGTCACCACCGGCTTTCCTCGGTGGCCCTCGGGGTCAGCGGCGCAGGACGCGCTGGGCGAGCCAAGCCGAGGAAACCGCCGAGGACGGTTACGGCTGGAGTGTCCAGTTCGGGCCGCTGGGGCTGTCGAGCCACACCCGGTGTTCTTCATCGCTGACGGTGAGCCCTAGTCGGCTCCATCGGGGCTGTCCGTGTGTCATCCAGAGGTCGCGTGCTCGCTCGACGGCGGACCACAAGCCCGCAGGCCCGTCCTCCCACACGCTGCGCGGTGCGTCTGCTGGGCCGGTCGACACCTCGGCCCATGAGCCGTCCGGACAGCTGAGGAAAACAGCTTCGGGGGTTGCGGTGTCCTGGTTGATCGTGTAGCCGAATCGGACGCCCGCGGGCATGGACACGCACGCCAAGAACCACCACACGGGGAACTCCCACGGGCGTTCTTCGGTCACGTTTGTCGCCCGGCGGCGCGCGTGGGCACGCTCCCGAGTGGGATGGTCGGTATTCCCGCGCAGTGCCATGAAGTCGGCGGGCCGTCGACAAACCGGCCCTCGGCGCCGTCGCGGGTCCGGGGGAGAGTGACCAGGTTGCCCGCACTTGTGCCGATCTTGAGGTCGGCCAGAATGAGGCCGCCCTCGCGGGTCTGATCCAGCCTGGCACGCGGCGCTCTGTCGACGGCGCGCCAGATCGTCTGGCCCGGCCGGCTCTTTCGTGCCCGGGTGCGGCGGCGGCGGTGGCGGCGCGGGCAGATCGGGGACGATGTTGTACCACTGGGTCGGCAGTTCCGACTCGTCCAGCAGGAACTTCGTGCGACCGGCCATGCCCGCCTCCCGTGACTCGCGACTGAGGACACGCTGGGGCCAGGCGGCCCGGATGACCACGCGAACGATCGGGTGTTTCAGTGGCGAAAGCAACGCGATTCACCCAGCGGGGTTGCCGACGAACGGGAAAGCCAGGCCGACAGTCAGCGGGACAGGTGCCCGATCGGCAAAGTCGCGGCGAGTCCGGCCACGTGGGCGCCGTCGAGGCGGACGAGGCGGAGCGGGGCGACCAGGCAGGCGAGGGTGTGCGCGGCGCTGTCGACCGCGCTGTCGGTGGTGGCCGCCAGCCGCACGACGATGCCCTGCCCGCGCGGGTGGGCGTTCCAGGCCACCGTGACCGCGACGCCCGGGGCACGGGTGAGCAGGGTGGCGACGAGGTGCGGGTGGGGCGTGCCCTCGACCCGGAAGCACGCCTGCGTGACCGCGCCCGCCCGCCAGAACCGCCAGGTCTCACGGGTCTCCAGGTAGCCGCCGGTGACGTGGGCCAGCGCGGTGAGCGTGGCCGGATCGGTCTCGGCCGTCGTTTCCGCGCCGTCAAGGCGTGCCCGCGCCTGGTTCAGGGTGTGGTGGTGGACCCGCTCTGGGTCGTCCGAACCAGACAGTCCCGAGTGGACGGTCAGCCAGGCGCGCGGGGGCTGCCCCGGAAAACAGTGGAACAGCGCCTGTGCCGCCACGTTCGGGCCGCAGGAAAGCAGCTCGACCGGGTTGGGCAGCCGGTCCGCGCTCACCCGCTTCGACCGCAGGACCGCGGTCACGCCCGCCGGGTGCCGGACGACCAGGCCCGCGGTGGTGGGAACCAGGACCGCGCCCGGCCGCACCCGGGTCAGCAGCGCCTGCGCCTTGCGGATGTCCCCGGGCAGGGCGTGCCGCCGCCCGCGGAACGGGAACGCCGCGATCCGCCGCGTCCGTTCGCCCAGTCCCGGCCCGCGCACCAGGCCCGTGCGCGGCACGCGCGGGAGTTCGGCCAGGGCCAAGACCGCCGACGCGGGAAGCGGCACCGTGCCGTTCTCCGACAGGGGCGCAGTGAGCGATGGCCGCCACGCCCGCGCCGATGTGGCCACCGTCGGCTCGTCCGGCTGGACCGATGTCGTGCGCGCTGCGCTGTCCACTGTGCACCTCCGAGAACGCGTTGTGGCCCCCAGCATCGCGCCGGAGACATGAGGATTCGATGACAGCGGACGCCGCCCGCCGACCGGTGAACGCGGCTGTACCGCCGCTATACCGGCGTCCTTACCGTGATCCTCACGAACAGCGCGAGGGGAGGTGGGGCCGGTGTCCGGCGACGCGCTTTACGAACTCACCACGGGGCCGGTCGCCACCATCTGCTCCGGGCTCCACGCGGGCAAACCGGTCGTGTACAAGGTTTTCCCCCGCGGCTTCGACAAGCGCACCGCCGCGGCGTTCGCCCGCGAGCGGGCCGCCCTGCCCGCGCTGCCGTCCATCCTGCCGGTCGAGTCGGTCGACCGGCTCGCCGACGGCAGGCAGGCGCTGCGGATGCCATTGTGCGCGGAGTCCCTTGCCGCGCTGGTCAGCCGGATCGGAGCCCTGCCGGTCGAGGACGCCGTCGTGCTCGGCCACGAGATCGCGACCGCGTTGGCGGCCGCCCACGCCGCGGGCGTCGTGCACGGCGGCGTGACCCCGTTCAACGTGCTCTTCGGCCCCTTGGGCGAGCCGGTGCTGGCCGATTTCGGCGTCGCCCTGCGGCACGCGTTCCCCCGGGACCCGCTGCACGCGGTCGAATACCGCCCCCCGGAGACACTGCGCACCGGCGAGTTCACCGAACGGGCCGACCTCTACGGCCTCGGCGCCGTCCTGCACCTCGCCCTCACCGGCGAGTCCCCGCATCCGGTCCGGCTGGGCGAGACGCCCGGCGACCGGGTCCTGCGCGTGCTCGGCGAGCCGGTTCCGGCCATCGACGGCAAACACGTCCCCGCCGCGCTGTCCGCCGTCATCACGAGCCTGCTGGCCCCCGACGCCGCCCGCCGCCCCATCGACGCCGCGACCGCGGCGGCCCGCCTGGCCGCCCTGCGCGCGCCCGGCGCGCGGGCGATCACCGGCACCGCGCTCGGCCTGCCGCCGCGCACCGAGCCCGCGGTCCCGTTCGACGTCGGCTTCGCTGTCGACGCCGGGGATGGGGGCGGCTTCGGGGTCGGCTTCGGGGTCGGCGCCGGAGCCGGGGCCGATGTCGGGGGCGACGAACCGGTCCCGGTCCCGGGACCGCCCAAGCCGATCGCGCCGGTTTCCCCGGCTGCCGCCGCGCCGCGCCGACCGCTGGTGGCCGCGGGGGTGGCGGTGCTCGCCGCCGTCGCGCTTGTCGTCGCCCTCCGCGACGAGTCCGGCCCTCGGCACAGCGCAGACGGCGCGCGGCCGACGCCGACGTCACCACCCTCCGCCACCACAGCGCCCGCCAGCTCAGCGCCCGCGGTCGATCTGGTCCTCGCCGCGCCCAAGGACGTGGCCGACAAGGTGGAGTTGACCTGGCACAGCGGCAAGCGCCTGCACTACGCCGTGGTGATCGACGCCGAAGGCGACCAGGCCCGCGTCGAGTACGTCGGCACCAGCACCAGTGTCACCCTCCCGGTCGACCCGGGCCGCAAGTACTGCTTCGCCGTCCGGGGCAGCGACGTCCACCAGGTCTACGAGAGCGAGCCCGCGCCCATCCGCAGCGCCGTCTGCCGCGCCTGAGCACTCATCAGGGATCGATGCGGTAGCCCACCCGGTGCACGGTGTGGATCATCGGGGGGTGGTGCAGCTTGCGGCGCAGCTGCCTGATCACCACGTCCAGGATATTGCTTGTGGGGTCGGCCATCTCGTCCCAGGCGCCCGCGATCAGGGCATCGCGGCGGACCGGGGTGCCCGGGGTGGCCATGAGCAGTTCCAGGACCGCGAACTCGCGGGGCGTCAGGGTGAGCAGGATGCCGCCGCGGCGGACCTGGCGGCTGGCCGGGTCCAGTTCGAGGTCGCCGCAGCGCAGCACCGGGGGGCGGCCGATGGCCGAGCGCCTGCACAGGCTGCGGACGCGGGCGACCAGCTCGGCCATGTCGAACGGCTTGACCAGGTAGTCGTCGCCGTCGGCGAGGCCAGCGATGCGGTCGTCCACCGAGTCGAGGGCGGTGAGGAACAGGACCGGCGTGGCCAGTCCCGCGGCGCGTTTGGCGCGGACGAAGCGCAGCGAGTCGCCGGAGGGCAGCTTGCGGTCGAAGACCGCGCAGTCGTATCGGTTGACCCACAGGGCCTCGTCGGCGGCCGCGAGGTCGGCGACCTGGTCGACCGCGAACCCCGCGCCACGCAGCGATCCGCCGACGGCCAGCCGCATGTTCTCGTCGTCCTCCAGGACCAGCACACGCACAGCCGCCGACGGTAGCAGCCAGTCACCGCCGCTCTGGGGCGAATCCAGCAGCGGGACGCCGGGAGCGGCGGTGGAACCGCGGTGGGCGAGTCGACCAACGGGTGGACGGGACAGCGGGTGTGTCACCGGGATGGTGATCCAGTGCGGGCTGGTCGTCAGCCCGCCTCGGTCAGCAGCCAGCCGCGGTCGGCGGCCCTGGCCCCGGCCTGGAACCGGCTGCGGGCGCCGAGCCGGTGCATGATGTCGGCGACCATGCGGCGGATCGTGCGCACCGACACGCCCAGGCTGGCCGCGGCCGACTCGTCGGTGGCGCCGAAGGTGAGCAGGGTCAGCAACTCGCGCTGCCGCACGGTGAGCTCGGCCGCGGGCAAGTCGATCGCGGGCAAGTCGAGCGCGGGCGGGTCGATCGTGCTCAGCGGGACCGCGGTGCGCCACACCCGCTCGAACAGCTCGACCGCGGTGGTGACCACGCCGGGGAGCCGGAACGCGGCGACCTCGCCCGGCGCGCTGGGCAGGACGACCACCCGGCCGTCGACGACGATCGCGTCCGTCGGCACGTGCCGGACCGTCCGCGTGTCCGCCCCCGCCAGGGGATGCGCGCCGCGCAGGCGGGCCAGGCCCGACGCGGCGCGGGCGGCGTCGGGCACCAGCAGCCGGTAGCGCACGCCGCGCCGCGGGGTCCGGCGGTCGACGCCGCGGATCACCTCGATCGGGCCGCCCGCGGCGGTGGCGCGGGTGCTCATCACCAGCACCTCGTGGGCAGCGTCGGCGAGCAGCGCGGCCACGCCCCACTTCCCGGGGTCGGGCGCGGAACCCCCGCCGGGACACGACCGGCCGCCGATCAGTCCATTATGGACACTCGGGGTGCGGGTCGCGGATCGCGCGACGGGGCGGCGGTCACGGGCGGCCACAGCGCGCTCCCGCCCGCACCACGTCGTGTCGGCGGTCGGACCCGGTCCGGACCTCGACCCGGTTTCCCAGGGCGAGCCGGTGGGCCGCGGTCAGCTCGGCGCCCGGCCGCACGCCGAGTTCGGCGGCCAGCACCGCGCGGGCCCGGTGGCAGAGCGCCAGCGCCTCGCCGTGCCTGCCCGCCCTGGCCAGCGCGGCCACCCAGCGCGCCCAGGCGCTCTCGGACACCGGGTCCTCGTCCACCAGGCCGCGCAGGACCATGATCGCCTCGTTCACGCGCCCCTGCTCGAAGTGGATGTCGGCCAGCGCCGAGCGCAGGTCCCGGTGCAGCGCGTCGAGCCAGGCGCGGGTGCCGACCGCGGTGTCGAGGCACAGGCCGCCGAACGGCTTGCCCCGCCACAGGCCCAGGGCCTCGGCGAACAGGTCGGCCGCGGTCTCCAGGTCGCCGTCGGCGCGGGCGCGGCGGCCGAGCGCGGCGAGGCGCTCGGCCTCGTCGATGTCGAGTTCGCCTGCTTCGACCCGCAGCCGGTAGGCGCCCGGCCGCTGCTCGACGCGGCCCGCGGGCAGCGCCCGGCGCAGCTGCCACACATAGGTCTTGAGGTTGGCGTTCGCCGAGGCGGGCGCGGCCTGTTCCGGCCAAGTGACCGCGATCAGCGTGTCGGTGTCGACCCAGGCGTTAGCGTGTACCAGCAGCGTGGTCAGCACGGTGATCGGTTTCGGGGCCCTGAGCACGGCCGCGCTGCCGCGCACCTCGACCGGGCCGAGCACGGAGAACAACGTCGGAGATGGCTGCGAAGACAGATGCGAAGATGGCTCCGAGAAGTGCATTGCCCTTACTCCTGTCGATCGAGCGGATCGGCGCGCTCGCGCGCCGCGGGGACCAGAGTCGACCTGTGGACATGAGGATTCGATGACACGCGGCGGACGGGTGCTGGTGGTCGAGGACGACGAGGACCTGCGCGTCGCGGTGACCGCCGAGCTCACGGCGGCGGGCCTGCTGGTCACCGCGGCCGCCGACATCGCGGGCGCGGACGCCGCGCTCGGCAACGGCGAGTACCAGTGCGTGGTGTTCGACCGGATGCTGCCCGACGGCGACTCGATCTCGTACGTGCACCGGCTGCGCGAGCGCGGGTGGGCGACGCCGGTGCTGTTCCTCACCGCGCGCGACACCGTGGCCGACCGGCTCGCCGGGTTCGCCCACGGCGGCGACGACTACCTGGTCAAGCCGTTCTCCGTGGGCGAGATGGCCGCGCGGGTGTTCGCGCTGTGCAGGCGGGCGGGCACGGGCAGGCCGTCGGTGCTGCGGCACGCCGATCTCGTCGTCGACTGCGCGCGGCGGGAGGTGCGCCGCGGCGGGGTGCTGCTCACCTTGTCCGACAAGGAGTTCGCCGTGTTGGAGGTGCTGCTCGTCCGGGTCGGCCAGGCGGTCGGCCGCGACGAGCTGATGGAGCACTGCTGGGACGGCGCGGCAGACCCGGTCGCCAACGTGGTGGACGCGGTGGTCAAGCGGCTGCGGGCGAAGCTGCGCGCGCCCGCGCTGATCCACACCGTGCGCGGGGTCGGCTACCGGCTCGCCGAGGAGCCGAACCGGTGACCGGGGCGGCCGCGGACCGGCTCCGCAGGCTGCGGCTGGTGCTGACGGCGCTGTTCACCACGATGAACGCCCTCGGGCTGGTCGTCGTGTCCTGGCTGGTGATCGGCAACGACCAGGAGCAGCGGGACCAGCGGCTCGACGCCCGGCTGCAGGGGGTCACCGCCACGGTGAGCAGGCTGCTGCGGGCCGACGCCGATGGCACGGTCAGCACCGCGGGCATCGACCGCGACGAGCTGAACGACATGTGCCCGCAGTTCGCCGTGCTCCCCGCGGGCGGCGGGTCGTTCCCGGCGAAGTTCAGCAAAGTGGAGTGCGTTCCGGTCGACCGGGGCCTGCTGGCCGATGAGGCGCGGAAAGCGGTGGGCGATCAACGGCTTCGCTACGGCCGGATCTGGGCCACCGACGGCAGACCGGTGCGAATCCGCGTCGAGCCGATCCGCGGTCAGTCCGGGCGGTACGTCGGCGCGGTGATCGCGCTCGCCGACGCGACCGACGAGCAGCGCGCGCACGACACCGCGGTGTGGCGGATCGTCGGCGGGTGCCTGCTGCTGGTCGGCCTGCTCGGCGCCGCGGGCCACATCCTGGCCGGGCGGGCGATCCGGCCCGCGGCCTCGGCGCTGGAGCAGCAAGAGCAGTTGCTCGCCGAGACCGCGCACGACCTGCGGACACCGGTCGCGGCGCTGCGGGCGCTCGCCGAGACCGCGCTGCGCAACCCCGGTGAGCGCGCCGATTTGCTGCCGCGCACGGTCGAGCTCGCCGCGCGGATGGGCGGCGTCATCGACGGCCTGCTCGTGCGCGCCCGGCTCGCCGCGGGCGTGGACCGGCTGGCCGTGCAACCGGTGTGGCTCGACCAGCTCGTCGCCGACGTGGTGGAGTCGACCCCGGCCCAGGACGCGCAGGTGACGCTCACCGCGGCGGCGTCCGCGGTGCTGGCCGACCCGACCCTGGTGCAGCGCGCGATCGGCAACCTGCTCGACAACGCCTTGCGGTACGGGCGAAAGCCCGGCGAGCGCGCGATCGTGCACATCACGGTCGCCAACGGCAGAGTCACGGTCGCCGACCACGGTCCGGGGATCGACGCCGATGCCGCGGAGGAGATGTTCAACCGGTTCCGCACCGGCAGCGGGTCCTCGGGGCTGGGGCTGTCGATCGTGCGGTGGGTCGCCCAGGCGCACGGGGGCAGGCTGAACCTCTACAACGCCGACGAGGGCGGGGCCATCTTCGAGCTGGAATTGCCGGTGGCGCCCGACCGGCGTTGAACAGTAAAGCGACAGGAGTGGACCGGTCCTGTATTCGGTGACCTACCCTGGGTCGCGTGAATCTGGGGACACGATCTCGGCAGGCTCTCACCGGCTCGCTGCGCAGGCGGCTGCCCACGGCGCTGCTCGCGGTGGGGTGTCTCAGCGGCGTGGTCGTCGCGGTGTCCGGCGCGGCCACGCCCACCCCCGGCGCGGCGTTCCTCCCGCCGGGCCACTGGGTCTACAACGCGGCGCTGGGCGCGATCTTCCACATCGACGGCGGCACCGGCAACGTCGACGCCAAGGTCGACGGCGTCCAGGCCGCCCCGGGCAGCGAGGTGGTCCAGGGCGACACCAAGGGCTATGTCGTCAGCCCGACGGAGATCCCGATGGTGGACCTGCCCAGCCAGACCGTGGAGAAGACCCTCGACCCGGAAACCGAGGAACCCGGCATCCCGATCCGCGTCGAGGGCGGCCCCTATGTCCTCTACCCGAAGGCGGGCACGCTGTCCCGCTTGGGCGACCCGATGCTCGCGCTGAAGGTCGGCGGCCCGGTCGTGGACTTCGCGGCCACCCCCCAGGGCCGGGTGTGGCTGCGGCGCACGGACACCGGGCAGCTGTGCCGGGTCGCCCCCGGCGCGACGGACGTGCCGTGCCCGGTCGCCATCCCCGGCAACGACGCCGGGTCGCTCACCGTCGTCGGGGACACGCCGGTTTTCGTCGACAGCGCGACCAACACCGCCCACGCCGTCGCGGACACCGGTCTTGGCCCCGGCGTCCACCTCGGCATCGACATCCCCGACGCGGCGGCGGTCGCCGCGAGCGACGTCTCCGGCCGGGTCGCGATCTTCGACCCCGCGAAGAGCACGCTGCACCTGGTCGACCCCGGCCTCGATCCCGCCCGCCCGCAGGCCAAGCCCATCCCGGTGACCGTGCCCAAGGGCGAGTACACCGAGCCGGTGTCCTCCGGCGGTGTGGTCGCGCTGATCGACCGGAGCAGCCGGAAACTGCTGACCTACGACGCGGACGGACGCCCCCAGCACGCCCGGCCGATCCCCGCCGAGACCGGCGAGCCGAGGCTCACCAAGGGCGACGACCACAAGGTCTACGTCGAGGGCGACAAGGGCGGCCACGTCCTCGTCCTCGACCGGGACGGCCGGATCACCGACGTCCCGGTCGACGGCAAGGTCAACCCGACGCGCGGCCCCGTCGCGCCGCCGGTCGCGCCGCCGCCCCCGACCGACACCACCACGACCGGGGCGACCGCTCCGCCCGCGCGGCCAGCGGACACCGGGCCCCCGCCCGCGCGGCCAGTGGACACCCGGCCGCCAGTGGCGCCCCAGCGGACCAGGACGACGCCGCCCGCCAAGCCGACGGCTCCCCCGCCGACGATCGCGGCGAGCCCGCCGGGCGCCCCGGTCGGCGTCGCGGCTGCCCCCGGCCCCGGCTCGGCGACGGTGACCTGGTCGCCAGCATCGGCCAACGGGTCCGCGATCACCGGGTACACGGTGACCTGGTCCGGTGGCGGCAGGTCCGGGTCGCACCGCCTCGGCGGCGGCGCCACGGCGTTCACCGTGACCGGCCTGGCCAACCGCGTGTCGTACACCATCACCGTCCGCGCCGCGAACGCCGTCGGCTCCGGGCCCGCGGCATCGGCCACCCCGGTGACGCCGGTCCCGACGCCGCAGGTCGTCATCGCGCGCGGCGACCGGGAGTGCGACCCGGACGCGGACTACGCCTCAAAACCGGGCTGCGCGCCGATGCGGATCACCCTGACCGGTTTCCCGCCGAGGACCCGTGTGAAGGCGTTTCCGCATTCGACCGCGGCGGGCTACTCCAACCCGGGCTCGTCGCAGACCACCGACCGCAATGGCGAGATCACCTTCCACGCCTTCGACTACCACGGGATAGGCCACACCGTGTGGGTGACGGTGGAGACCTCGAACGGGACCTTCGAGTCCAATCGTCTGAAGTGGACGGAGAACTGATGACCGCCGCGAGCGAGGTCTACGACGCGATCTCGACCAACGTCGCGCGTGTGCTGCGGGGCAAGCCGGAACTCGTCCGGCTCGCCGTGGCCGCGCTGCTGGCCGAGGGGCACCTGCTGATCGAGGACGTGCCCGGCCTGGGCAAGACCACGCTGGCCCGGTGCCTGGCGCGCAGCATCGGCGGAAGCTGGAGCCGCATCCAGTTCACCCCGGACCTGCTGCCCGGCGACATCACCGGAGTGCAGGTCTACCACCAGAACGTCGAGCGGTTCGAGTTCCACCCCGGCGGGATCTTCGCGAACATCGTGCTCGCCGACGAGATCAACCGGGGCACCCCGAAGACCCAGTCGGCGCTGCTGGAGGTGATGGCCGAGCGCACCGTCACCGTCGACTCCGTGCGCCACGAGGTCCCGACGCCGTTCATGGTGGTCGCGACGCAGAACCCGATCGAGATGGCGGGCACCTACCGGCTGCCCGAGGCCCAGCTCGACCGGTTCCTGATGCGCCTGTCGATCGGCTACCCCGACCTCGGCACCGAGGTCCTGGTGATCATGAGCCACTGCGCGGGGGTCGAGCCGGACGAGCTGTCCCCGGTGGTGGACATCCCGACGCTGCGGGCGGCGATCACGCAGGTCCGCTCCGGGCACCTCGACCCGCACGTCGTCGAGTACGCGGCCCGGCTGGCGGCGGCCACCCGGGCGCACGTCGCGCTGCGGCACGGCGCGAGCCCGCGCGGCAGCATCGCGCTGGTCCGCGCGGCCCAGGCTGTCGCGGCCACCCGCGGCCGCGCCTTCGTGACCCCCGACGACGTCAAGGAGGTCGCCGGGCCGGTCCTCGAACACCGGCTGATCCTCACCGCCGACGCCGAACTCGACCAGCGGCGGACCAGCGACGTCCTCGCCGAGGTCCTGGCCGCCGTCCCGGCGCCCGCGACGAGCGCCACGGTGGCCTGATGGCCCGGCTGACCGGCCGGGGGGCCGTCGTCGCCGCTGTCGCCGCCGCCGCCTTCGCCGCGGGCTGGTTCGCCGGGTACCCGGTGGCGCTCACGCTGGGCGGCGCGGGCGGCGGGGCGGTGCTCGCGGCGGTGGCGGTCGTCGCCCGCAGGCCGAGCGTCACCGTGGTCCGCGAGGTCTACCCGGACCGGGTCACCCGGGGCAGGCCCGCGTTCGCCCGGATCCGCGTGCGCAACGAGGGCGGCCGCGGCCAACCCGGGTTCACCGCGAGCGACCGGATCGGCGCGGGCCACCGCGGGGTGAGCGTGCGGCCGCTCGCACCGGGCGGCGAGGTCGTCCAGCACTACGAGCTGCCCACCGCGGCGCGCGGCGCGCACCAGGTCGGGCCGCTCACCCTGGAGCGCCCTGACCCGCTGGGGCTCGCGGTCGGCCGGGTGCGGACCGGGGACACCACCACGCTGTGGGTGTATCCGCGCCGGTACCCGATGCGCGCGCCGGTCAGCGGGCTTCCACACCACCACCACGACGGCGCGACCACCGAGACCGCGCCGCGCGGGTCGCTGGACCTGCGGGAGATCCGGGAGTACGTCGTCGGGGACGAGGTGCGGCACCTGCACTGGAAAGCCAGCGCCCGCACCGGCACGCTCATGGTCCGCGACTACGCCGACCCGGAGCGGCCGCTGTTCACCGCGCTGCTCGACACCCGCCCCGGCCCGGCGTTCGAGGACGCGGTGGACATCGCCGCGTCCCTGCTCGCGGCCTCGGCGGCGGCTGGCCACCGCTGCAGGCTGCTCACCACCGCCGGGTTGGACGTGTCGGTGGACTCCGGCCCGTCCGCGGTGCGGCGCCTGCTGGACGAGCTGACCCTGCTGCGCCCGGACGACGGCGGCGCGATCGTGCCGAGGTCGTTGGGCAGGCCGGAGGGCCGAGGCGGCTGCCTCACCGTCGTCACCTCCGCCGCGCGGGCCGATCTCGGCGCGGTGGCGGCGCTGCGGCCGCACTTCTCGGCCCTGTTCGTCCTCGCCGTCGGCCCGCTCGACCTGCCGCGCGTGCCCGGTGTGACGGTGCTGCGCGCCGCGGACGCCGAGACCGCGGCCCGCCGCTGGAACAGCGTGATCGCCGGATGATCCAGGGGGTCGCAACCGGTGGCCGCGGTGCCGATCGCGGTGGTGATCGGGAAGCGCGCGGGCGGATCGCGGTGGCGGCGGTGCTGGCCGCGGCCGTCGTGCCGGGGCTGCTGTTCCAGCCGGTGTTCGGGTTCCGCGCACTGGTCGCGCCGATCGCCGTCGTGGTCGTGGCGTGCTTCGCGGTGACCGAGCTGTGCGCGCGGTTCCCCCGGTCGCAGCCGTGGCGGCCGGTGCTCGCCACCGCCGCCGGGCTGCTCGGGCTGGTGGAGCTTCTCCTGCGGGACACCACCGTCGCCGGTGTGCCCACCGGGGCGACCGTGCGCGCGATCGTGGCCGGGGTGTCGGAGTCCTGGCTGCTGACGCTGCGCTCGACCTGGCCCGCCCGGCCCGAGCCGGATCTGCTGCTGTTCGTCCCCTTGGCTGTGCTCGTCGCCGCGGTGGCGGGCGTCGAACTGCTCGGCACGGGACGGCGGCCGCTGCCCGCGCTGCTGCCCAGCCTCGCGGTGCTCGGGGTGAGCCAGCTGTTCGGCGCGGTCACCGGGGTCGCGGCGATCGTCGCGGGCGTGGCGTACGCGGGCGTCGCCGTGGTCTTGCTGCTGGCGACCGGGCGGGCGGGCGCGCCGGGGCCGGTGGTGGCCGCGATGCTGCCGGTCGCCCTGGTCGGCGCGGTGCTCGCGGGGACCGCGCAACCCGAGCGGACCCCGTACTCGCTGCGGGACCAGCAGCACGTGCCCCAGCCGACCAGGGTGGTCAACCCGCTCAGCGAGGTGGCGAGCAGGCTGCGCCACCCGGACGAGCCGGTGTTCACCTACACCACCTCCGGGCCGGTCGACCGGTGGCGGCTCCTGGCGCTGGACAAGTTCGACGGCGTGACGTGGTCGACCGACGGCGGGCAGCGGTGGCTGGGCGACGCGCTGCCCTCGCCCGCGCACGCCACATCGCACACCGCCCGGATCGAGGGCGCGGCCGGGCCCTGGGTGCCGAGCCAGGCGCTGCCCGCCGCGGTGACCGGTCCCCGACTGCTGGTCGACGAGGCCACCGGCGCGCTGCGCCTGCCCGCGCGGACCGGCCCGGTGTCCTACGAACTGCGCTGGTGGGAGCCATCGGTCCAGGCGGGCGACCTGATCGACGGCGCTGTGGACCAGGTCGAGGCGCGGCGGATCGGCGACCTCGGCCCGGTGCCCCGGGAGGTCGCCGACTTGGCGCGGACCGCGGTCGGCGACATTCGGCCGTCGGCGCAGACCGCGTTGGCCCTGGAGAGGTTCCTCAGCGAGAACTACGACCTCGCCGAGGGCCCGGACATCCCGACGGGCAGCGGATGGCCGCAGTTGCGCGCCTTCCTGCTCAAGAACAAGGTGGGCACCAGCGAGCAGTTCGCCGCCGCCTACGTCGTCCTCGCGCGATTCCTGGGCATCCCCGCGCGGCTTGCCGTCGGGTACCGCGCGCCAGCATCCAGCGGCGGGCCGGTCGTGGTGCGCAACCGGGACGCCCTGGTGTGGCCGGAGGTGGCGATCGAGAACGTCGGCTGGGTCCCGCTCGACCCGACCCGCGCCGCGACGACCGGGGCGGCGCGCGGCGGCCTGGCCGAGGCCGCCGACCGGGCGCGGGCGCAACTGCCGCCCGCGGCCGATCTCGTCGCGCCCGCGCTCCGACCGCCCCCGCCGGACGCGACGAATCCGGACTCCGGGTTCCGGGTGCCGTGGCGCACGCTCGCCCTGGCTGTGACCGGCGCATTCCTGGTGGGGGTGGCCGCTGTTCCGCTCCTGACGGCCCTGCGCGCGTGGCGGCGGCGGCGCGCGCCGGGGACGCGCGCCGTGGTGGGCGCCTGGTTCGAGGCGCGGGACCGGTTGCGGGCGCACGGGATGGCGGTGACGCCAGGCACAACGGTTCGGGACGTGCTGGCCGCTGTCTCCGACCCCACCGTCGCGGCTGGGCTTTCCGATCTGGCGGATATCCTGGACGCGACGCTCTGGTCGCCCGACGGCGCCGACGACGACGCTGGCCCGCGCGCCTGGGCCGCGGTCGGGCTGGTGCGCAAGGGTTTGGCGAAGACGCCGTGGCCGATGCGCCTGCGGGCGGCCGTCGACCCGAGGCTCGTGCTGCGCCGCGACGGGTGGACCATGGCGCGCGAGACGCGGATGGAGGTTGCGGCGGCACCGCGATGACGACCCCCGGCGACGTGGTGGGCGGCGGACCGGTCGCCACCGTCTACTCAGGACAGCGCGACGGCGTTCCCGTCGCGCTGAAGGTGTTTCCGAGGGTGTTCGACCGGCGCACCAGGACCGCGTTCGAGCGGGAGCGGGCCGCGTTGCGCGGCGCCCCGTCGCTGCTGCCGGTCGACGGCGTGGAAGCGCGCGACGGCAAGCAGATCCTGCGGATGGAACTGTGCGCGCGCTCGCTGGCGGATCTGGTCGGGCGCGCGGGCCCGTTGCCCGCCCGGGACGTCGTGTCGCTGGGCCGGGCGCTGGCCACCGCCCTGGTCGCGGCCCACCGGGCGGGCGTGGTGCACGGCGGGGTCACCCCGCACAACGTGCTGTTCCGCGCCACCGGCGAGCCGCTGCTGTCCGACGCCGGTCCGACTCTGCGGCAGGCGTTCCCCCGCGATCCGCTGCACGCCATCGAGTTCCGCTCCCCCGAGGCGATCCGCACCGACGCCCCGGGCGAACGCGACGACCTCTACGCCCTCGGCGCGGTCCTGCACTTCGCCCTGACCGGGGGCTCGCCGCACCCCGGCAGGCTGGGCGAGCGCGCGGGCGACCGGGTGCTGCGGGTCCTGCGGGAACCGGTGCCCGCCGTCAACCGGCCCGGCGTGCCGGTCGAGCTGTCCACTGTGGTCGCCCGGCTGCTGGCCGTCGACCCGGCCCACCGGCCGCAGAGCGCCGACGCCGTGGCCACCCGCATGGCCGAGATCGCCGCGCTGATCGCCCCGCCGCCGACCACCCCGGCTCCACTGGCCACCCCCGTCACGGGCCGAACCCCGGTCGCCGCCTTCGACTTCCGCGCCGCCGCGCCCGACCGGCCGAAGTCCCGGCGCGCCGCGCGCCGCGCGGCGATCGGGTTGTCCGTGACCGCCGCGGCGGCGGCCGTGGTCATGCTCACCCGGACACCGTCCTCCGAACTGTCCACAGAGCCCGCTGCCGCACCGGCATCCACTGTGGACCCAAGTCGTCCAGTGTCCACTCCAGGCAGTCCGACCACGCGACCGTCCACCTCGGTGGAACTGGACGACCCGAGCGAGGAAGGCGGCAAGGCGCGGCTGACCTGGCGCGGCTCGACCCCGCTGGACTACATGGTGAAAGTCATGCCCGAGGGCGAAAAGCCCTGGTTCCTGCCCGCGGGCCGAAACTCCACGATCCTGGTCGATGTCGAGCCCGACCGGAAGTACTGCTTCCAGGTCCGGGCTGCCAACCCCACCGACACCGTCCAATCCCCCGCCAAACCCTTCCGCGGCGCGGTGTGCGCGTGACCCCGGCCCGCAGGCGACACGCGTCCGGACGCCGATGCCCCCGGGCCGCTGAAGGGGTCGTCCGGGCGGTGCGGCTGGCACTATCCCCAGTGGACTCCGGCTCGACGGGCGCTACACCGCCGATTGCTTGAGGAACCGCGATTCCTCTGCGCTGATGTGATACGTGTACTCGGAACCGTCGGGCCAGGTGAGGCGCCGGTGGGCCGGTCGGACCTGGGGCGCGTGCGGCTTCTCGGCGTGCCACAGGATTGTGGGCGGCGGGCTGCCCGCCGGGTCGAGGTAGGTGTGGCCGGTGTCGACCACGGCGACGTGGGACGGGGAGCAGACCAGCCAGGGGCCGTTGGCGGGCCGGGCGGCGTCGACCAGGGCCAGGGCTTGGGCGTTTTCCGGGCCGGTCACCTTTCCGTCCCGGCCGAAGACGTGCCCAGCGGCGCCGCCCGCGACCGACAGGATGACGCAGGCCAGGCCGCCCACCGTGCCGCGGAAGATGTTCCAGAAGAACCGGCGGACCAGTCGTTCGCCCTCGACTGTGCCGTCCTTGCGCCTGCCGGGGACGTCGAACTCGGGCTTGACCTCGCGCAGGTAGACCACGACGACCGGCTCCCGCCACTGGCTTTCGGCCAGCTCGCGGACCCGCCGCCGGAACTCTGGATTCGGTGGTGTCACAAGCGAGCAGGTTAGCTCAGCCGAACGACAGGGCGCGGTCGAACGTGGGCAGGTCCCGCTCGGCGCGGGTCTGCGGTGGGCCGATGATCCGCTTCAGGAAACCGTTGTCCAGCAGCCACTTCACATTCAGCGGCGACGGCGCGCCGGGGATGTGCGCGGCCTTGAGCTGGTACTGCCAGCCCCCTCCGGGCTGGGCGAACCAGGGCGCGATCGGGCCGGAGTCCACGACGAACGGCCGGAGAACCTCATAGGCGCGGTAGTTGCAGTACGCGGCGGGGGTGCTGACCAGGCTCTGCGGGGGAATGGACCGGCTGGCGTACGAGGAACCCTTCGGGGCGAGGAACTGGCCGTACTCGCTGCCGTAGCGGTCCAGAAGCCGTCCCGGGGCGAGTCGGGTGGGGATGATCACCGGAGTGCCCTCCGGGGACAGGAGATAGCCGTCGGCGGGCGGGTAGCGCCAGCTTCCCTGGCCGCCGTTGGCCGCCGAGTCGTAATAGGTCTCCAGGAATCGTCGCGGGGTGAGCTTCCCGGTGCGCCGGTAGCCGACGAGTTGTTCGCCGACGACTCCCCGCTTGGGCAGCACCCTGGGGCCGAACCGCGGGTCGTCGAGCGTGTGGGTCTGCGAGCACTCCGTCAGCCGCCCGGCGGATGGCTGCGCCTGCGCGGTCACGGTGGTCGGCGCCAGCAGCGCCACCGCGCCGACCACCGCGAGCAACGAGCGAATCGGCCAACTCGTCATCGAGCCTCCAGTCGTTGATGATCTTCGCTCAAGTCCACCACCACAAGGTGTGCGCTGTCGACTATCCAACCGGGTATGACTTGTCCGCCCGGCGCAGGCGGCCGACACCGGGGAAGAACCGGCCCACCCGCCGCGCGTAGCCGAGGTAGTCCGCGCCGTGCGTCTCGGTCAGGTAGGGCTCCTCGACGCGGCGCACCAGCGTGGACACCGTGGCGTACAACAGCAGCAGGCCGGTGAAGGACAGGAAGTTGGGCAGCGCCAGGGACAGCCCGAGGCCGGTGAGCAGCATCGCGGCGAAGATCGGGTTGCGGACCACCGCGAACGGGCCGGTGGTGACCAGGTCGGTGCGCTCGGCGCGGTCCACGCCGATGCGCCATGAGGCGCCCATGGACAACTGGGCGAACACCGTGGCCGCGACCCCGGCGACCGCGACGACCAGGCCGAGAACCCGCAGCGGCACGTGGTCGAGCGGGTCGATCCGGGGCAGCGCGCCGAGCAGGTCCAGGACCGGGTTGGCCAGCCCGGTCAGCCCGATCACCCCGAACGCCGCCTCGCCGCACCACTGGAGCGGGCCGGAGATGCGCAAGCCCGCGTCCCGCCCGCCGGTGCGGCGGCGCATCCGGCTCATCGGAACGCCGAAGGCGAGGACGAGCCAGAGCAGGAAGATCCCCAGGGCGACGAGGGTCACCGGACCCCGCCTCGGACGCGCGGGACTGGGCGGGGCACTGGGCTCATCAGGGTTCTCCGAGTGGTGGTGGGAACGGCGGTCATACCGGGTCTGGGCTGGTGACGGCGCGGCGTAGGTGCTCTCTGGCCACCGACTCGACCAGGGGCGAGCCGTAGGCCACCGCCAGGCGCGCCAACTGGGACACCTCGGTGACGTAGACGGCCTCGGTGGCGCCAGCGGCGACGGCGGGCGGGTCGGCCAGGGCCGCCGCCGGGGAGGTGAGCCACGGTCTGGTGGCCACCAGGACCTTGATCTGGCAGGCCAGAACCAGGTCGTCGAGCGCCGCCCCGGTCAGCCCGGCCGCGCGACCGGCCCGCTCGGCGTCCCGCGCCACCTCGGGGTCGTGGTGCGGGCGCAGCGTGGCCAGCCAGTCGTAGATCTCCATCACCTGGCGGATCACCCGCCACCGCACGCTGAACCTCTCCTTGTGCGCCAACGGTTGCACGGCTTCGGGATTGACCGGGCGCAGGGCGTTCCACAGCGGCCGCAGCAGCCGGTAGGCGCGCAGTTCCCAGAAATAGACCCGAATCCGGCCGGGAATGGTCGCCAGCGGCGGCCCGAACGGCGGCAGCAGCAGGCCGACCACGAACGCCAGCAGGCCGACCTGCCCGAACGCGAGCGACAGCGGCAGCGCGACCGCGTCGAAGTCCAGGCCGAACCACTGGCCCGCCATGGCGGTGAACCGGGCCACCGAGAAGCCGAGCCCGCCTGCCGAGCCGGCGGCCACGATCCGCAGGCCGCGCCGCAGCCAGGGCCGCCCCGCGACGTGGTGCGAGCGCGACCAGTTCAGCCCGAGGCTGATCACCCCGAATTGCGCCGCCCCATAGGCGATCAGATAAAGGCCGCTGTACACGGCCACGACCGGCTGCCGCGCGTAGTACGACTCGTAGTCCACCGGGCGCTCGACCGGCACGTCGCTGAGGGCGAACAGCGCGACCAGGGCGATTCCGATCGCGGCCAGCACCCACAGCCGCCTGCGCACCCTGGGCCAGGAATCGGAGATGTCGGCCGACCACAGCAGGAAGAGCACCTGCGCCGACGCGGCCAGCGCGATGATTCCCATGTGGACGATGAGCGCGGTCAGGTTGGCCACGCCGGAGACCCGGTTGATCCAGACCACGACGGGCGGCGCGGACAGGCCCATCACCAGCCCGGCCAGCGCGGCCACCACGGCGATCGTCAGGCGCAGCGCGCGTTTGCCCGCGGCTTCCGGCCCCGGGGGGACCTGGAACGCGTGGCGGATCTTGACCGCGCTGGTGGCGAACGCCACCCCCGCGCAGAGATAAGTGGTCGCGTATGGCGACATGGACTCCCCCAGGACTCGGCGCTATTCCAGCGATCCGGCTATCCGGTGCAGCGCGGTCGGCGCGGACACGGGAAGCGGTTCGCGGCTGCGCGTCGCCGACCAGGCGAACAGCGCCTTGTGCAGCGTGGTGGCCAGCCGTTCGGCGTCGTCCTCTTCCTTGCGGGTGAAGTCGGTCCGGCCCGCGATGAGGCGTTCGGCCTGCGGCTCGAGGTTGCCGAACAGGTGCGGACCCTCGCCGGTGTGCACGATGGCGTCGTGTTTGAGCAGCCGGTGGGCGATCTCGTGCAGGAGGACGCCGAGGCGGTAGACCCAGCTCGGACCGGGCGAGACCACGATGCCCATCGGGCCGGTGTCGTCCTTGGAGATCCAGGTGCAGCCGCTGAGCCCCATCGGCCGGACGTCGATGAAGGCCAGCTTGACCGGCCGCTTCTCCCACTCGCCGAGCACCTCGCACAGCCGGTAGCACAGCTGCTCGGTGGTGATCGCGCTCGTCACGCCCAGAGCCTCGACCAGCTCTCTCGCGACCTTCTTGCGCTCTTTGCCATTCATAGGGTTACCGTGCGATCCCTCTCGTGCCTTCCAGATCGCTGCTGTCAGGTCAGTCATGGCCGGGCTCAGCGTCGGTCCCAGCGGGGTCGTTCGCAGCGCGGTCGTTCCCAGCGGGGTCGTTCGCGGTCAGCAACTGCTCCACCTGGTCGGCTTTCTCCGGGAAGAAGGCGCGCGCCATCTGGGTCATGACCGTGCCCATCACCTGGGAGTCGACCTGCCGGGCGAGGTCGCCGCCGAGGCTGCGCATCACCACGGCCCGGACGTCAAGCTCCAGCACCGTGGAGATCCGCAGCGCGGTGGCCTCTGCGTCCACCCTGCGGGCGTAGTCGTCATCGAAGAAGTACCAGGGCTCGACGCCGAACACGACGGCGATCACCAGGATCTGCCGCAGGCCGGGGTTGTCGTTGGTCCCCTTGTAGAGATCGGTCAGCGTCGGCGCGGACAGCGTCCACCCGTCGCCGGGCAGCGTGGCGACCCGCTCGGGGACCCGGCTCACGATCTCCCGGATGCTGTAGGGGGCGCCGTTGGCCGGGCGGATGGCCTCGAACAGCGCGCGCAGCCGCACGGCGAAGCTGTCGGCGGCCACCGACCCGGGCGCGCGGTCGCGGCGGCCGCCGAGGAACCAGGCGGGGTGCACGTCGAGGACGCGACCTAGCGCGTGCACCAGCGCGTAACTGGGGTTGTCCTTCTTGCCGGAGCGCAACGCCGACAGGTACTGCGGCGTGACCTGGCAGTTCACCTCGGCCAACGCGGCGGCGAGCGCCACATTGCCGACGCCGCGTTCCTTGCAGAGCCGATCGAGGAGCTGCCAGAACCTGGGACGCTCGGTGCCGCTCACAGGCCCCCTTTCCGCAGGTCGGATACCCATGTTCCAAAAACCTGTTGCCCCCCAACGTTTAGCAACCAGAATTTAGCATCCGACCCAACGCTTCTCAAGTCTGGTTGATATCGTCGCTGTCCGGCTCTATGCTTGCAGAGTGTAAGGGAATCGCTGCGAAACGGAAGCGCGGCGGCGCATTTTGGGGGGCGGGCACCAGCCGGACGAGGGGTCGGCCGGTGCTCTTCGCCGAACTCGGGAGGGGAAGAAAGAAGGGGGCCCGATGTACGTGCAAGAGCAACACACACCACCGACCAGAGTCACCGACTCACTCGACTCCGAGCACGTGCCGTGGTGCGACACGTGCGGCCGTCCAACCCGCGACCTGATCACCGGTCTGTACGACCACTGGTCGTGGTCGGACAAGGCGCCCAGAGAACTGCGCCAAGCAGACCACGAGGGCAGCCCAGGGGCGGTGCTCTACCTCGACCTGGACGCTTTCAAGCGGGTCAACGACACCTACGGCCACGCCGCAGGAAACACCATCCTCCGCGCGGTCGCCGAAGTCCTGCGCACCGGCACCGCCCCGACCGACCTGGTCAGCAGGTGCGGCGGAGCGGCCGACGAGTTCCTGATCTGGCTACGCGGCGCCGACCGCGTGGCGGCGGAGGAAAAGGCCCACTGGCTACGCAGGCGCGTGTCAGGCTTGGTCGTCCAAGTCCAAACAGAGCACGGCCGCGAACTGGTCACCGGCCTGTCGATCTCCATCGGCGTGGCCCTGTTCCACCCCGGCCAGGACATGCGCCTCAGCCGCCTCGAACTCAAGGCCGAAGCAGCCATGCGCACCGCCAAGTCCTCGGGCGCGGGCTTCTGGCTCGCCTCCGATCGGAACAAGTGATTACCCAGACCCACCACAGAAGTCCATAATGGACACAACGGATGGCGGTGGCTGAAACGCGGACAGCCGAGCACACCCAACCACCTGCCACCGGGCCCGCCCCTGCCAGGCGCCCGATGGGATGCGCAAGGTGCGCACCCCACCTCCTACCCAGGCCGCACTTGCGCCAGCCCAGTACTCGATGTGCGCAAAGAGGTGGGCACCCGCCCTCCTGTCAGGCCGCACCTACGCTCGCCAGATGCTCGATGGGGTGGAGTGGCTTCTTCAGGGGTG
Organism: Actinokineospora iranica; assembly: GCF_900101685.1. GTDB lineage: Bacteria > Actinomycetota > Actinomycetes > Mycobacteriales > Pseudonocardiaceae > Actinokineospora > Actinokineospora iranica. The sequence goes on along the minus strand of NZ_FMZZ01000018.1, from coordinate 47,730 downwards.
AAGGAAGATCCCTGAACTCGCCGTGGTCGTGGGGCCGAAGGCTCCCCACCCGTCTTTCCCCGCGACGGATCTTCCTTCGTAAGGGCCCCGAAGAAACCACTCCACCCCATCGAGCAACCCCCACGAGACCCAACCCAGCCACAACAAGGAAAACCCGTGACACCGCAGCGATCCGGCATCACCCGCCGCACCCTCCTTGGCACGGCGGCACTCCTGCCCCTAGCCGCGTGCACACGAGAAGCGACACCAGCCGCCACCACCACCCCGACAACGCCGACCACCACGGAAACCCCCCACACCGCCCTAGCAGAGCTGGAACGAAAGTACTCCGCACGCCTAGGCGTCTACGCGATAGACACCGCCACCAACACCACGATCACCCACCACCCCGACGACCGCTTCGCCTTCTGCTCAGCTTTCAAGGCGCTAGCCGCGGCCGCGGTCCTGCACCGCAACCCGCTGTCCCACCTGGACACCACCGTCCAGTACACCCGAACCGACCTCATGAAGCACTCCCCCATCACCGCCCGGCACGTCGCCACCGGCATGACCATCCGCCAACTGTGCGACGCCGCGATCCGCTTCAGTGACGGCACAGCGGGCAATCTCCTGCTCCGCGACCTAGGCGGCCCCGCCCGCCTGACCGACTACGCCCGCGGCCTCGGCGACACCGTCACCCGCATGGACCGAACCGAGCCCGACATCACCGAGGCCACCCCCGGCGACCCGCGGGACACCAGCTCCCCCCGGGCATTCGGCTCCACTTATCACCGAATCTTGCTGGGCGACGCGCTTCCCACCGACAAGCGCGACTTCCTCCGCGACCTGCTGGACCGCGGTGTCGCGGGCGCCGACCGCATCCGGGCGGGCGTGCCGAAGGAGTGGGCCGTGGCGCACAAGAGCGGAACCGGCGATTACGGCACCCTCAACGATTTCGCGGTCGTGCGACCGCCGAACGCCGCCCCGCTGGTCGTCTCGATCATGTCGAGCAAAGCCGACCGCGACGCCGATTCCGACCCCGCCCTGCTCGCCGAGACCGCCGCCTACGTGGTGTCCGCGCTCACGCAAGGGCCCGTGTAGGTTCGACTTATGCGCGTGCTGTTCGCCAGTCTGGGGTCGGTCGGCCACACCTACCCGCTGATCCCGTTGGCGATCGCCGCGCGGGAAGCCGGGCACGAAGTCCACTTCGCAGCGGGCGAAGAGGTGCACGAACCGTTGTCCGCCAATGGGTTGCGTCCCTTTCGTCCCGCGAACTCGTTCTACGAGATCTACGCGGAAGACCTCGCGCCGGACCTGGCGCGGCTGCGGCCAGACCTCGTCATCCACGAGTGGGGGCTGCCGGGTGCGGCGGTGGCCGCGCACCGCGCCGGGATTCCCGGCCTGTGGCACGGTTTCGGCCGCATGTTCCCCGAAGGCATCGGCCTCCAGCGTCCCGCGACCGCCGACGTGCCCGCGCTGCCGCACCTCGACATCTGCCCGCCTTCATTGCAGGACAAGGACTTCGTCGCCACCGAGGAACGCGTCGAGATGCGGCCCGTCCCGTATCCGGCACCGGCCGCCCCCAGTGGCGAGCGCGGTTCCAAGCCGCTGGTCTACCTGACGCTCGGCACCGCGTTCGGTACGCCGGAACTGCTGGCCACCGTCATCGAGGGGCTGGCGCGGCTGGACGCGCACGTGGTCGTCGCCGCGGGCCGGGTGCCGCTGGCGCACCTCGGTGATCTGCCGGACAACGTCTTCGCGCGGACCTGGGTGCGGCAGTCGGACCTGTTGCCGCGTGTGGACGCCGTTGTGCACCACGGTGGCAGCGGCACCACCCTGGGCGCGCTCGGCGCCGGCGTCCCGCAACTGGTCCTGCCGCAGGGCGCCGACCAGTTCGCCAACGCGGCGGCCGTGCTCGCGGCGGGCGCGGGGCTGCGCCTGCTCCCGGCCGAGATGACCGCGGACGCCGTCACCGAGCACGCCCGGAAGCTGTTGCCGCGCAACGGGAACCACCGGGCCGCGGCTCAGGTGATCGCCGACGAGATCGCCCGGATGCCCGCGCCCGACGAGGTGGCCCGCAGGCTTTCCGACTACGCCGCCTGATTCGCCGCGCTCAGGCCCCGGTCACCTTGTCCAGGAACGCGGCCAGGTTCGCCGTGGTCCGCTCGATCTGGTCGGCCAAAGTCAGCGACTCGCGGAGCCTGCCGCCCGGCTCGACCTCCTTCTTTCCGCGCAGGTAGAGCGAGCAGGCCAGGTCGGCGCACAGGTAGGAGCCGACGGAGTTGCCCTGCTGCCCGGCCTGCCCCGCCCTGCGCGCGGTCATCAACGCGACGCCGCCGCCCGGGTGCGTGGTCAGGCACAGCGCGCACATGCTCCGCCGCGCCCGGCCCGCCTGCGCCGCGGCCTGCCGCAGCGCCACCCCGACCAGCCGGTCGCCGGACTCGGCGACCAGGTAGGCCCGCTGCGGCGCGGCCGGGTCGCGCCAGCCGAGGAAGTCCAGGTCGTCCCACGGCTGGGCGGCGAGGTCCTTGGGCACGGCCAGCCGCTTCGCCTCACCCTTGGTGCAGTTGACGAAGGACGCGCGCAGGTCGCGCTCGGCAATCGGTTTCATAGGCAGCAAGCTACCTCCCCTAGGCCGGAGGGTCGAATTATTAAGTTGTATCCTAGGAACCCTAGGAATGGAGGTGGCAGATGGCCCGCGCGGGGTTGACCGCCGAGCGCCTGATCCAGGCGGCGGCGGAACTGGCCGACGAGATCGGCTTCGAGCAGGTGACCGCCTCGGCGCTGGCGCGCCGGTTCGACGTCAAGGACGCGAGCCTGTACGCGCACGTCAAGAGCGTGCGGGAACTGAAGGCGCAGGTCGCCGCGCTCGCCCTGGCCGAACTCGCCGACCGGGTCGCCACCGCGCTGGCTGGCCGCGCGGGCAAGGACGCCCTGGTCGCCTTCGCCAACGCCTACCGCGACTACGCCCGCGAGCACCCCGGCCGCTACGCCGCGATGCGGATGGACCTCGCCCCGGACGCGGCGGGCGCGGACGCGGCGCGGCGGCACTCGGCGATGACGCGGGCGCTGCTGCGCGACTACCGGCTGTCCGAGCCCGACCAGACCGACGCCGTGCGCCTGCTGCACAGCGCCTTCCACGGCTACGCGAACCTGGAGGCGACCGGCGGCATGGGCCACCACCCGCGCTCGCTGGACGCCTCGTGGTCGCGGGCCCTGGACGCCCTCGACGTCGCTCTCCGAAACTGGCCCGCCACCGACCCGGCTGAATCCGCGCGGGAAACAGACTGAGACAGCGCTCGAATCGCCGCGCACTGTCCTCAAAGTACTGTCGGCGGACCCGCGTGACCCGCGTTACGCCAGCCTGGGCCGGGCCGGGGCCGCCTGCCCCGCCACCGTGGGAAGCGGGGCCGTTCACTACGCTGGGCGCATGTCGAAGGTCCTCAGTGAACTTCCGGTCGGCGAGCGCGTCGGTATCGCGTTCTCCGGCGGGTTGGACACCTCAGTCGCGGTGGCGTGGATGCGCGAACGCGGCGCCATCCCCTACTCCTACACCGCCAACATCGGCCAGTACGACGAGCCGAACCTCGACGCCGTGCCCGACCGAGCGCTCGCGTACGGGGCCGAGGAGGCGCGGCTGGTCGACTGCCGCACGGCCCTGGTCGAGGAAGGCCTCGCCGCGCTGGCGTGCGGCGCGTTCCACCTGCGGTCCGCCGGGCAGACCTACTTCAACACCACCCCGCTCGGCCGCGCGGTGGTCGGCACCCTGCTGGTCCGCGCGATGCGCGCCGACGAGGTCTCCATCTGGGGCGACGGGTCCACGTTCAAGGGCAACGACATCGAGCGGTTCTACCGCTACGGCCTGCTCGCCAACCCGAGCCTGCGGATCTACAAGCCCTGGCTCGACCGGGCCTTCGTCGAGGAACTCGGCGGCAGGCACGAGATGTCGGTCTGGCTGGAGCAGCGCGACCTGCCTTACCGCGACTCGGCCGAGAAGGCGTACTCGACCGACGCGAACATCTGGGGCGCCACGCACGAGGCCAAGCGCCTGGAGCACCTGGACACCTCGATGGAGATCGTGTCGCCGATCATGGGCGTCGCCTTCTGGGACCCCGAGGTCGAGATCCAGACCGAGGACGTCACCGTGGAGTTCGCCCAGGGGCGGCCGGTGGCCGTCAACGGGCAGACGTTCGATTCCGCTGTCGACCTGGTGCTGGAGGCCAACCGCATCGGCGGCAGGCACGGGCTCGGGATGGCGGACCAGATCGAGAACCGCATCATCGAGGCGAAGAGCCGAGGCATCTACGAGGCGCCCGGCATGGCGCTGCTGCACATCGCCTACGAGCGGCTGCTCAACGCCATCCACAACGAGGACACCGTGGCCACCTACCACGTCGAGGGCCGCCGTCTCGGGCGGCTGCTCTACGAGGGCCGCTGGTTCGACCCGCAGGCGCTCATGCTGCGCGAGAGTATGCAGCGCTGGATCGGTTTCCCGGTCACCGGCAGCGTCACTCTGCGGCTGCGCCGCGGGCAGGACTACACGATTCTCGACACGCAGGGCCCGGAGTTGAGCTACCACCCGGAGAAGCTGTCGATGGAGCGCAGCGCCGACCCGGCGTTCAGCCCCGGCGACCGCATCGGCCAGCTCACCATGCGCAACCTCGACATCGCCGACTCGCGCAGCAAGCTGGAGCAGTACGCGGCCCACGGCCAGCTCACCGCGTGGGACGGGCTCATCGGCGAACTGCCCCCCGGTGGGGCGGCGGCCATCGCCCAAGCCGACCACGAGGGCGCGGCGGCCGAACCCGACGCCCTCGACCGGGCCGCGATCGAGTCCGGCGCGGACTAGGCCAAGCGCCAACGGATCTGAAGCACCCGGCTCCCTCGGTTCGCCGACGGGAGCCGGGTGCTTTTCGTCGGCGCGCCCGTGTGGAAGCGGTTGGAAAAGAGGACCGAAACCGCGGCTCCCACGGCGCGACGTTGAGCAGGTTGGGCTTGCACGCGGCCCAGCGGCGGGAGCCGGGGCGGCGGGATCGTCGCCGAGGACGATGCGGTGGCGTGCTTCCGCCAGGTGCTCGACCGCGCGGAATCGGTCGCCGTCGAGCGCGACCGCGTTTTCCGAGCCCCCGGGCGGTCACGCCAGGGCGATGTCGACCGGGACCGCGTTGCCGAGTGTGTGGCCCACCGGGGAGGTGCGGGTGACCTTGGCGTGCAGGGCCTCGATGTCCGCGCGCGGGGCCGAGGACTCGATCCGGACCTTCGCGGTGATCGAGTCGAAGCCCGCGTTGCCCTCGGCCAGGCCGAGGAACACCCGCAGGTCGATGTCGCCCTTGAGGTCGATCACCAGCTTGTCGATCGCGATTCCGGCCACGGTGGCGTTCGCCGCGTAGCCCACGGCGAGGCAGTTGCCCAGCGCGCTCAGGAGCTGTTCGACGGGGTTCGCGGCGGTGTCCGCGCCACCGAGCGCGGTCGGCTCGTCCGATGGCGTCGGGGCGAACCCGCGCACCCGCGCCTCGGACTGGAACCCGCCCTTCCAGGTGACGTGCGCGGCCCAGGTGGTCTTGGCCTTGGCTTCGTCCGCCTGGATCGCGGCGACGAGGTTGCCGACCGCCGCGATGTCCACGGCGTTCAAGGGGTTCCGCACTTCCACGGTCATCTGCTTCTCCTTCTCGCGGGGGGTGAACCCCCCTCACCATGCCCGCCCGCGGCGGGCATGGTGAGGGGAACCGCAGTGTGGAACCCCGTGACGACCGGGAACGCTCGTGCTAGGAGGGGTCAGGTGGAGGTCGCCGGTGAAGGTGGCGGTCAGCTTCCCGTATTCGGCTTTCCGGTCAGCGGGGCGTTCGCGATATACCGCGAGAACGCGCCCCGCTAGTCGATCCATGGCGGCCAGGACGCGGCGCGGGCCGAACTCGACGGTCAGGCGGGAGCGGACTGGTCGACGCGGACGCAGCAGTGGTCGGGCCGGGGGGCGAGGCGGGCGGTGCAACCGGTGGCGGCGAGGCCGTCGAGGATGCCGCCCACCAGGCACAGGTTCATCCCGCAGACCAGTTCGGCGTGCCGCTGGGCGAGGCTGCGGAACGGGCAGTTCCCCAGCACCACGGCGGTTTCCTCTTCCCGGGGCGCGAAGCCCATGGACCGCAGCGCGGCCACGGCCGTGCCGGTTCCGGTGGCGCGGGCCGCGGCGCCGAGGTCACGGCCGAGGTCGCGGGCGAGCCTGCCGAGGACGGCGCGGACCGGCTCGCCGGAGGTCTCGGACTCCTGGCAGGCGTCGGCGAGCAGGCGGGCGGCCAGCTCGTAGCGCCGCTCGGGCAGTGAGACCGCGATCTGCGCCGCCGAGCGCCGGTACAGCTTGGCCGGGCGGCCCGCGCCGGGGCCGCTGCGGCCGGTGCGGCGCTCGTAGACGACCTCAAGCAGCCCTTCCGCGACGAGTTTGTCGAGGTGGAAGGCGACCGTGGTGCGCGGGGCTCCGACCGCGTCCGCGGCGTCGTCCCGGCTCACCGGGGCCGGGTGGTCGACCACGAACTCGTACAGCCGCCGCCGGGTCGGCTCGTCGAGCGCGGCGATGGCGGAGACGCGGGCGGCCCAGGCTTCGTCGGCCATTCTAAAATCCACCTTCGTTGACGAAATGTCGGGAGGGCTTCTAAGGTTAGCCTGAGTTGTCGATAGAAGGAGGAGTCGTGACCGCAGAGGCGCCCAGCATCCACCCGACGGAGTGGAGCGCCGACTTTCCGGCGCTGATCCCGCCCTCCGCGCCGCCCGCCTACGGGGACATCGACCTCGACGCGGCGCGGCGGGCCGTGGCGGACCTGCTCGTCGCCCTCGGCCGGGACCCGGGCGCGGCGCACCTGGCCGACACGCCCCGGCGCGTCGCGCACGCCTACGCCGAGATGCTCACGCCGCGCGAGTTCACCATGACGACGTTCCCGAACGACGAGGGCTACGACGAACTCGTGCTGGCCCGCGACATTCCCGTGCAGTCGCTGTGCGAGCACCACCTGCTGCCGTTCCAGGGCGTCGCGCACGTCGGCTACCTGCCCGGCGAGCGCATCCTCGGCCTGTCGAAGCTCGCCCGCGTGGTGGAGCTGTTCGCCCGCGACCTCCAGGTCCAGGAGCGGCTGACCAAGCAGGTGGCCGACTGGCTGCAGACCCGGCTCGCGCCGCGCGGCGTCGGCGTGGTGATCGAGGCCGAGCACATGTGCATGTCCCTGCGCGGGGTGCGCGCCACCGGGTCCCGCACGGTGACCTCGACCCTGCAGGGCGCGCTGCGGGAGGACGCCCGGTCCCGGCAGGAGTTCTTCGCCCTGGCGGGCGTGAACAGCTGAGGCCACAAGGGTTTCCCGCGTCCCAGGGCGGGTAGGCCGGTCACCCGGACCGAGGGAGGCGGGATGGGCGCCGTCGAGATCCCCACCGCGGGTGTGCGGCTCGCCGCGGACGTCACCGCGCCCGCCGACGCCGTGGGCTTGGTGCTGTTCGCCCACGGCAGCGGCAGTTCGCGGCACAGCCCGCGCAACCAGGCCGTCGCCGCCGTGCTCACCGGGCACGGCCTGGCCACGGTGCTGATGGACCTGCTCACCGAGGCCGAGGAACGCTCGGACGCGGCGGACCGGCGGGCGCGCTTCGCCGTCGACATGCTCGCCGACCGGCTCGTCGGCGCCGTCGACTGGCTCGGGAACCACGCGGACACCCAGGACCTCCCGGTCGGCCTGTTCGGGGCCAGCACCGGCGCGGCCGCGGCGCTGATCGCCGCCGCGGCCCGGCCGGACGCCGTGCGGGCGGTGGTGTCCCGGGGCGGGCGGCCCGACTTGGCGGGTCCCGCGCTGCCTCAGGTGCGCGCGGCGACCCTGCTGATCGTCGGGGAACGCGACCCGGAGGTGCTCGACCTCAACCGCCGCGCCCTCGCCGCGCTCACCGCGCCCGCCGAGTCGCGCACGATCCCCGGGGCCACGCACCTGTTCGAGGAACCGGGAACCCTGGCCGAGGTCGCCCGCCTCGCCGCAGCGTGGTTCGTCCGCCACCTCGCCGAAAACCGGTGACACCGCGGGAAAGCGAAACCTCTACGCGCGGGCGGCGGTGAGGCTCAGGGTGTTCCCCGGACCGGACAGCAGGCTGTTCAGGAAGCCGGTGTGCGGGCCGCAGCCGGTGAAGGCGGGAATGGTGTATCCGCCGCTCAGTGGACCCCCTTCGGCCAGGGTGAAGGCGGGGCCCGAGGTGAGAGCGAGGGCGGTGGGCGCGGTCTGGCAGTCCGCGTCGGCGCGGATGACCGGGACGCCCAGCACCGCGAGGTCGGTGACCTTGACGACCAGGGGCGCCTCGGCACGCAGAGTCCCGTCACGTGTCTCGCCCTTGAGCGGTCCGGTCTGTGTCAAGTGGACGGTCGCGGTGGCGGGAAGGACGCCCAGGAAAGCGACATTGGCCTGGATCGGCTCATCGAGCCGCAGAGTGCCGGTCACCGAGTCGTCGGCGTGGTCGAGGTCGGCGCTGAGGGTCCCGGGCCCGGTGGCCGCCTCGACGTCGGGCCGGGCGAGCCGGGTGCTGCCGGAGACCGCCAGGTCGGCGTGCTCGACGCGGGGCAGGACGTCGATCATGTGCCAGGGCTCGAAGTAGGGGACGTGGATGCACCCAGGCCGCACGACTCCCAGGCTGGTGAGGGAGCCGTCCGCCTTGCGTGGAGTGAAGGTGACCCCGAAGGCGACGTAGTGAACGGCGATCTGCTTGCCGGGGGCGGCCATGGTGATCGGTCGCACGAACCCCGTCCCCGACCAGTTTCCCGACTCGGGCGAATCGAGCGGGAGATCGGTCGCCGACCAGGTCGCGGACGCCCGACTGTCCGGGCCGAGGCCGCCGTCCAAGGCCAACTGCACCGAGGCCGTGGCGTCCATCGTCGTCGCACCGACCCTGCGGAACTCCTGGACGAAATCACGGGGGAACGCCGTCGCGGTGAAGGGCGAGGGCCGCGTCGGCACACCGGCATAGATGAGATCGGGGAAGTCCACGGAAATACTCACGCTCGCGCTGATGTACTCCCCGCCATCGGCGGAGAGTTTGCAGCTGGTGGACTTCGAGTGCGACACGGTGGTCGCCTCGGCTGTCGCCGCGCTCGCCACTGCGAGCACGCTCGCCGTCGAGAGCATGGCCAGGAAACCCGCGAACGCTCTGCGCGCCTTCGTCAACCGCATGTGCTCTCCCCAGCGTTGGGACGGCCCCCGACGTCGCCGCTGAATGTAACCCCTTCTGAGAATGTCCTCCAGAATAGAACGAGTCTCCGGAAAAATACCCGCCCGCCGCTAACCAGGGGTCGGAGAAAATGGCACGGGATGACAATCACCGAATACGTCATTCGGCCTATCGCGGCGCATTCGGCCTATCCCTCGGCAAGCCGTTCTGTCGGCGGCGGGGCGGCGAGCGGCAGCCACACCTGGAACCGGGTGTCGCCGGGGGCCGACTCGAACCGGAGGTCGCCGTGGTGCTTGTCGACCACGATGCGCCAGGAGATGTCCAGGCCGAGGCCGGTGCCATCGCCGACCGGCTTGGTGGTGAAGAACGGCTCGAAGACCCGGCCCTTGAGCTCGGGCGGGATGCCCGGGCCGGTGTCGCCGATCTCGACCACCGCGGACTCGTCGCGCCGAAACGTGCGCACGGTCAGGGTCCCGGAGCCGCCCATGGCGCCGATCGCGTTGTCGATCAGGTTGGTCCACACCTGGTTGAGCTCGGCCGCGTACCCCGACAGCAGCGGCAGCGAGCGGTCGTAGTCCTTGACGACCCGCACGTCATCGCCGATCTTGCGGCCGAGCATGACCACCGTGGAGTCGAGCAGGTCGTGCACGTCGACCTCCTGGAACGGGGCGCGGTCCAGCTGCGAGTACTGCTTGGCCGCGCCGACCAGCGTCGACACCCGGGTGGTCGCGTCCTCGATCTCGTTCATCAGCGACTCGGTCTCGACCGTGTAGGCCAGCCAGCGCACGGCGGCCTCGGTGACCAAGCCGGCGCACAGCGCCGCGGCCTCGTCCAGCCACTCGACGTCGAGCCCGGCCGCGACCAGGGTGGGCGCGAGGTCCCAGCCGCCGGTGACGCCGTGCTCGTCGAGCCAGTCGGCGACCTCGTCCTCGCGGTCGCTGGTCTCCATCGGCCCGAGCTTGGGCGCCTTCGCGACCCGCTCCACCGCGCTTTCCTGGAGTTTCACCAGGGCGGGCAGGGTGGCCGGGTCGATCGCGCCGTCGGCGAGCATGGCGAGCTTGTGCCGCATCCCGGCGACGCGCTCGCGCAGGGCGCCGGTCGCGCGGACCGCCGCGGCGGCCGGGTTGTTCAGCTCGTGGGTCAGCCCGGCCGACAGCGCGCCCAGGGCCAGCAGCCGCTCCCGCCTGCCCACCGTCGCCTGGGCGTTCTGCATCCCGAAGAACAGCCCTTCCAGCAGGTGCACGGCCATCGGGAACCACGCGCGGACGACCTGGCCGAACTCGGCGGCGGGGAGCCGGAAGAACCGGGTGTCGGTGATCGACTCGACGGTCATCTGGTAGATCGTCTTCGACGCGACGTCGGCTTCCAGGTAGACCTGGGTGGCGCCGAAGTACGCGCCGCGGTGGTCGGTGCGGTTGACCTCGACGCGGTCGCCGCCGATGGTGCGGCAGAGCGCGACCGTGCCGTCGAGCAGCACGGAGAAGCACTCGGCCGGGTCGCCCTCGCGGAGCACGCACGTGCCCGCCGCCGCGGTCTCGACCTGGCCGTGCTCGGCGAGCCAGGCCAGCTGGTCGGCGTCGAGGCGCTCGAACAGGAACAGCTCGCGCAGGTCGTCCGCCGTGAGTCGCTCAGTCACGACACCTCCAGGTAGCGGTGGACGAGGGTGACGGCCATCGCGCCCTCCCCGACCGCTGAGGCGACCCGCTTCACCGACTGCGCGCGCACGTCGCCCGCGACGAACACGCCGGGCACGCTCGCCTCCAGGTGGTAGGGGGCGCGGTCGAGCGGCCAGCCCGCCGGGGCGGCTCCCTCGGCGACCAGGTCCGGCCCGGCGAGCACGAAGCCGTGCCTGTCGCGGGCGAGCGTGCCCGCCAGCCAGTCGGTGCGCGGCGCGGCGCCGATGAAGGCGAACAGCCAGGACGCGGGCACGGTCGTCGTCTCGCCGGTCTGGTTGTCGCGCAGCGTCAGCGACTCCAGGTGGTCCTCGCCCGAGCCCGCGACCACCTCGGTGTGGCTGCGCACCTCGATGTTGTCGACGCCCGCGATCTGGTCGATGAGGTAGCTCGACATGGACTGCTCCAGCGACGCGCCGCGCACCAGCAGCACGACCCGGCTGGCGTGCTTGGCGAAGTGCATGGCGGCCTGGCCCGCGGAGTTGGCCCCGCCGACCAGGTAGACGTCCTGCCCGGCGCAGTGCGGCGCCTCGGTGGTCGCCGCGCCGTAGAACACGCCGCGGCCCGCCAGCCGGTCCAGGCCCGGCGCGGCGAGCATCCGGTAGGACACACCGGTGGCCAACAGGACGGTGTGCGCGGCCAGTTCGGTCCCGTCGTCGAAGCGCACGACCCGGGCCGAGCCGCGCGCCTCCAGCGCCACCACGTCCCGGGTGGTGAGCATCTCGACGCCGAACTTCAGCGCCTGCCTGCGGGCGCGCTCGGTGAGCTGCCCGCCGGAGACGCCGTCAGGGAAGCCCAGGTAGTTCTCGATCCGGCTGCTGGTGCCCGCCTGGCCGCCGGTGGCCATCCGCTCCACCAGGACGGTCCGCAGCCCCTCCGAGCCTCCGTAGACCGCCGCGCCCAGGCCCGCGGGCCCGCCACCGACGACGATCAGGTCGTAGAAGTCCGCGGACGGCTGCGTGGTGAGCCCGACCCGGCCCGCGAGTTCGGTGTCCGACGGCTGCACCAGCGCGTCGCCGTCGGCGGTCACCACCACCGGCAGCTTGCCGCCGTCCTGGCCCGCGGCCTCCAGCAACCGGGCGGCCTCGGCGTCCGCGCCGTCCAGGGCGTGCCAGCGGAACGGGACGGAGTTGCGGGCCAGGAAGTCGCGCACCTCGTACGACCGCGGCGACCAGCGGTGCCCGATCACCTTGACCTGCCGCGGCGGCTGCCGGTCGGTCACCGACCAGGCCCGCAGCAGGTCGTCCAGCACGGGGTAGAGCTTTTCCTCCGGCGGGTCCCACGGCTTGAGCAGGTAGTGGTCGAGGTCGACCACGTTGATCGCGGCGATGGCGGCGTCGGTGTCGGCGTAGGCGGTCAGCAGCACCCGGCGGGCGTGCGGGAACAGGTCCATCGCCGCCTCCAGGAACTCGATGCCGTTCATCTGCGGCATCCGGTGGTCGGCGAGCAGCACGGCCACCTCCTCGCCGCGCAGCTTGATCTCCCGCAGCGCGGCCAGCGCCTGCTCCCCTGACTCCGCCCGCACGATGCGGTAGTGCTCGCCGTACTGCTTGCGCAGGTCGCGGGCCACCGCCCGGGACACGCCGGGGTCGTCGTCCACGGTGAGGATCGAGGGCCGCGCCGCCCGGGTCTCGGCGGCCTGCGGTGGAGTCAGCGGTGTCGCGGTCATGGCACCAGTGTGAATCAGCCGTGCCGTCCACTGCCGACACCCCGAGGTGAGCCTCCCCCGGGCCGGGGAGCCCGTTCGCGCAGGGCAGAGCCGAAGGGCGCGGTCCCACCATCGTGTCCGGGGACTGCGCGGCGTTCCCGGCTCTGCGACGCTGGCCAGGACGCCTGCGAGTGACAGGAGCGAGAACGTGAGCGAGGACCCACTGCTGTGGCCACCGCCCCCGGTCAAGGTTCTGATCGTCACCGACGACCGGGGCAATTTCTCCGATCGGGCCTGGGGACTGAACGCGCTTATCGCCGCGCTGAAGACCACACCATCGGTCAAAGTCGAGGTGACCACGGCCCACCGCCAGAACACCCTGGAGTCGGCCGAGGCCGACCACAAGAACTTCCGGTTCGACACCCATGATCTCACCCAGTACGACCAGATCTGGCTGTTCGGCGTGTATCGGGAAAAGGAACCGCTGAGCGACAAGGAATTGCGGAAGCTCAGCGAGTTCATGAACGACGGCGGTGGCGTGTTCGCCACCGGCGACCACGAGAACCTCGGCTATGCCATGTGCGGCAAGGTTCCCCGGGTCCGCAGTATGCGCAAGTGGTACTACCCCAAGAAAGATCCGACGGCGCGGACGGAACAGACGGACGAGCCCATCGCCCCGCCCGAGTTCGGCCCGGACCGGCTCGACACGCTGCTGTCGGGAAGCGACGACGTCTTCACGCTCGACGACCAGTCGGACGACATCCCGCAGACGATCTATCCGACCTTCTACTCGGTGAACGATCCCACGGGCAAGCCGTATCGATGGCACACCCACCCCCTGCTGAGCGGGTGCCGGGGGACGATCACCGTGCTGCCGGACCACCCGCACGAGGGCGAGTGCTACGTCCCGGCCAAGCGGGACAACAAGTTCACCTTCGACGGCCACGAAGTGGTCGAGTACCCGCAATCGGTCGCGCCCGTGCTTGTCGCCCACGCCACGGTCGGCGTCGTCCCCGATCCCGCCAAGCACTTCAAGGGAGCGCTGAACCGGCAGTCCTTCGGCGTCATCGGCGCCTACGACGGCCAACTCGCGGACGTCGGCCGGGTGGTGGTCGACGCCACCTGGCACCATTTCTTCAACATCAACCTCATCGGTGACAAAGAAAACTGCGACCCGGTGAAACGCGCGGGCTTCCTCGCCTCGGAAAAGGGGCGGCAGGCGTACGAGGACATCAAGTCGTACTTCCGCAACATCGCGCTGTGGCTCGCCCCACCCCAGGTGCAGTTGTTGATGTGGTGGCGGACGGCCTGGGCGCTGCGCTGGCACCACCAGATCTCGATGAGCCTGCGGCCGGAGTACCTGGCCGATCCCAACAGCCTGACCTTCGATGAGATCAGGCGCGTTGGCCACCTGGCGCGCTCCGCGCGGGTCGAGGGAATCGTGGTCGAGTGGGTGGGCCGCTTGGGCATCGGCGCGCTCCGACCGGAGATCTGGGACACACTGGGCAGTCAGGTCGATCCCTGGCTGGCCACCGCCGCGGAGTCCGGGGGCAGCGCGCTGGACCCCGACCTCGTCATCGAGTCGGCGCTCGGCGCGGTCGTCTACGGCATCGCCGCCGAGTTCCCGGACCCCACCGCCGAAGCCGTCGCCCGAGCCGAGACCGCCGACTGGGCCGAGGTCCTGTCCCCGGCCGTCGACCGCGCGCTCGCCTTGCTGTCCGACCACGTTCAGCGGACCACCGAACAGCTCACCGGCCTCGGCCGCACCCTCTCAGCCGGGTAGCGCGCCCGCGGCCGCTGCTCCAAGCGGGTTGGACCGCTACTGGATCGGCCCAACATGTGCCACGGTTGCGGTATGCGGGGGGTAGCCGACGCGGTCGGAGCGTCGTTGTCGTCGGTGTCGAAGGTGTCCAAGGTGTCGAAGGTGCCGTCGGCGGCATCGCTGTCGTCGGTGGTGCGGGGCCGGTGGCCGCTGCGGGTCGGCGCGGGCCGCGCCGAGTGGCGGCACGCGGTCGTGGTGGGCGCCGGGATCGCCGGGCTGTCGGCCGCCCGGGTGCTGGCCGACCGGTTCGAGCGGGTCACCCTGGTGGAGCAGGACACGGTCGACGCGGACACCGAATACCGCGGCGGCGTCCCGCAGGCCCGGCACACGCACGCGCTGCTCGCCCGCGGCGCGGCCATCCTGGAGGAGCTGTTCCCGGGGCTGCGGGCCGAACTCGCCGGGCGGGGCGCGCCGGTCTTCGACCTCGGGGAGTCCGGGCGGCTGCTGCTGCCCACCGGCTGGGCGCCGCGCGGCGCCATCGGCGTGCCGATCCAGAGCGCCACCCGCGCCGCGCTTGAGGCGGGCATCCGCCGCCGGGTCATGGCGAATCCGGCGGTCACCGTCCTGGGCGGCGTCCGCGTCGACGGCCTGTGCTGGGACGGCGACCGGGTCACCGGGGTGCGCGGCGGCGGGCGGACGATCGAGGCGGACCTCGTGGTCGACGCGAGCGGCCGGACGTCCACGCTGTCCACCGCCGCGTTGGCCGAAGCCGGGCACCCGCTGCCCGCCGAACGCGTCGTGCGGGGCGATCTGTCCTACAGCTCACGGCTTTACCGTGTCCCAGCGGACTTCCAGGCCGACTGGACCGCGACCGCGTGCCTCACCTACGCCCCCGGCACACGCCGGGGCGCGGTCGTCTTCCCGGTCGAGGGCGGGCGCTGGCTGATCACCCTCATCGGCGCGGGCGGCGAGGTCACCCCGGCCGACGAGGCGGGATTCCTCGCCTACGCCCGATCCCTGCCCAACCCGCACATCGCGGACAGCGTCGCGGCCGCCGAACCGGTCGCCCCGCTGTACCGGGTCGTCAAGCTGAACAACCGGTGGACCCTGTTCCACCGCGCGCCGCGCTGGCCGGAGCGCCTGCTGTGCGTCGGCGACGTCGTCTGCGCGCTGAACCCGGTGTACGGGCAGGGAATGACGGTCGCGGCCATGCAGGCGCTGGCCCTGCGCGGCCTGCTCGCCGACCACGCGCGCCGCGGCGACCTGACCGGACTGGCGCGCCGGTTCCAGCGCCAGGCGGCACGGGACCTGCGGCTGCCCTGGCTCATGGCGACCAGCTCGGACCTGGCCTGGAACCTGGACGAGGCCGCCGCGCACACCCGCGTCGCGCACTGGTACTTCGACCGGGTGCTGGACCTGATCCCGCGCGACCGCGACCTGTTCCGGCGCTTCTACCTGACCGCGCACATGGCGGCGAGCCCCGCGGCGCTGCTGCACCCCCGGGTCGTGGCCGCCATCGCGGCGAACTCGGTGCGGCGACTGGGAAGCGCGGCGTGAGCGGCCCCGTCGACGCCCGGGTGCGCCCGCCGCTCGACACTGCGGAGACGTTCGCCCCCGACTGGCACACGGCGGCGGCGGACCATGTGGCCTGGCTGCGGCTGCGCGATCTGGTGCCCGGGCGGGAAATCCACCGCTACCAGGCGCAGGGCCTGTGGAAGCTCATCGCCTACAGCTACCCGCGGGCGCAAGGCGCGGCGCGGCTGCTCCTGATCGACATCCTCGGCTGGTTCACCGTCCTGGACGACCACTTCGACGGCCCGCCCGGCCGCGACCCGGAGCAGGCCCGCGCGTTGGTCGACCTACTGGTGAACGCCCCGGCCGACTCCCCGGCCGACCCGCGCACCGCCGCGATTCTCGCCGCCTGGCAGGACATTCGCCGCCGCCAGTGCCTCGGCATGTCCGACGCGTGGGCGCGGCGGACAGCGGCGGAGTGGGCGCGCTGCCTGGACACGTTCGTCACCGAGGCCCGCCACCGCGCGGACGGGACGCTGCCCACCCCGGACGACGCGGTTCCGCTGCGCAGGCACGCGAGCTGCCTGTACCCGTTCATGAACATGCTCGAACGCGTGCGCGGCGCCGAGCTGCCCGACCGGCTGCGCGCCGACCCCGCGTTCGACCGCCTGCGCGCGCACACCGCCGACGCCGCCACCCTGATCAACGACGTGTTCTCGCTCAGCCGGGAGGAGGAGCGCGACAGCCCGTTCAACATGGTCGTGATCCTCCAGCGCCACCAGGGCGCCGACCGGCCCGCCGCGCTGGCCGCGGTGCGCGCCTGGATTGAGGGCCTGCGCCGGGAAAGCGACGCCCTGCGCGAGAGCCTGAGCCGCGAGTACCCGGACCAGAGCTGGTACCTGCGGCAGACCGCGCGGCTTGTCGACGGCGTGCACCGGTGGAGCAGCACCACTTTCCGCTACCACCACGCGGTGACCGGTCACCCGAACTGAGCGACCGGGGCGTCGGCGTCGGTGTCGAGATAGAAGTCCCGGATGAGCGCGCCAAGCTCGGCGCTGGTGATGAACCCGTCGCCGTCGCTGTCCAGGTCGCGGAAAACCTGCGCGACGTCGACGTCGCCGAACCCGGCGACGGTCAGGTAGTCGGCGAACTCCTGCTCGTCGAGCCTGCCGTCGCCGTTCTCGGCCACGACCCCCACGATCGCGTCGGCCACCGGCTGCGCCACCCGCGACCAGGGCTCACTGGCCACGTCCCGGGGGAAACCGAGGAACAGGTCGATGTACTCCGCGCGCGAGATCCGCCCGACGCTGTCGATCTCGGCCTGGTTCCGCAGCCACTCCCACAGCCCGTAGAACCGCTTCTCCAGCGTCTCGTGCCGCTCGGTGCCCGAGTCGGCGAACCGCGTGTTGAGGCGGTCGATGAACAGCTTCCAGTCCCGCCATTCCAGGTAACCGCTGCGCGTGACGTCGAGGGCGTCGAATTGGCTCTCGATCCGGCGGCGGATGTGGTCGATGGGCATGGGCACTCCCGGGGGTGTCACGAGTCGTGAGCGTGGCTAAGCCCGACGCGGCGGGGGAACTTCCGCGCAGGGGGAAGCCACAGTAGTGCACGGTAAAGCACCCACCCCCGATCTTCACCCGATCGAGGCGATCGTGACAGCGGGTAGCGCGACAATGCCCATGTGTACTGTCTACAAGCGGTGACCGCCACCCGCCCTGTGCTGCGCCAACTGGTTGACGATCTGGAGCACGCGGTCGTCATGCCGCTCGGACACCACCTGTCCCTGCTCCCGATGACCACCGCCCTCCGCGCAGCGGTCGCCCGCGTCGGAGCACCCCCGGAGGCCGGGTTCGCGGACCTGCCCGCCGGGTTCGACCGCGCGCTGGCCGCCTGCTCGGTTCACGGTCCGGTGGCCTATCTGGAAGCCGAGTACTTCGGCGGCGTCGGCGCGCAGAGCGCACAGGTGTGGGACGGCGGGAACGTCGTCCTCGGCCCGCTTTACCTGGCCGAGGGCGAGCCGTTCCCGGCCGAGGGCACGCCGATCTCGCGGGCGCTTCGGCGGCTCGGCGTCACCAGCGGTGGCCACCGCGACGAGTTCGATGCCGTGGGCCTCCACCGCCACCGCGACACTCTGGGTTGGCTCTTGGGTTGAGGGTTTCCGCGCGCTGTCCTGCCTTTTCTTCGGCGAAGTCTCACTGGGGAGGTCAATGACATACTTGAGGGGCGGTTTTCCCCGGCTGAAAGGATTGATCGGCGTGGACGCCCAAGAGATGACGCGCTATATCCGCGAGAGCTTTCCCGGAGTCCGGGTCGCGGAGAACGCCGGGGACGCGTTCTTCATCCACGACCCGGACGGCGACCTTCCCGCCGAGCGCGGGTTTCCCTTCGCGACGGTCGTGACCGGCGATCACTACGACCAGGTCTCCCGGTTGGACCGGCCAGGTGTTTACCGGGTGAACATCGGTCTCACCAAGGCCCGCTACAGCGAGCTTTTCGGGGCCGCCCCGACCACACGCGACGGCGACGGCGTGTGGGAAACGGGTTTTGACTACTCCACAGTGGACACTCTGCTGCCGCATCCGGTCTATGCGGGCCGGCACTGGGTCTGCGTGGTCTCGCCCGGCCCCGCGACGCTGGACACCGTGCGGGACCTGTTGGCCGAGGCCCACCGGTTCGCGGTGCACAAGCACGCCAACCAACGCGCCCGGCGGACCAGGTCGTGATCACCGGTGCGCCGCTCGCCACAATCCCAAGCGCACCAGCTTGTCCGCTGGTGGAATCGAAGGCATGGGCGACCTGCTGCCACCCGAGTTCACCCGGCACACCGTCGACGCCGACGGGGTGCGGATCAACGTCCGCGTCGCGGGAAGCGGCCCGCCGCTCCTGCTGCTGCACGGCTACCCGCAGACCCACCTGATCTGGCACCACATCGCGCCGAGGTTCACCGCCACCCACACCGTGGTCCTGACCGACCTGCGCGGCTACGGCGACAGCGACAAGCCACCGTCGGCCCCCGACCACGCCCCGTATTCGAAACGCGCGATGGCCCGCGACCAGCTGCTGGTCATGCGGGACCTGGGCTTCGAGCGGTTCGCCGTCGCGGGCCACGACCGGGGCGGCCGGGTCGGGCACCGCCTCGCCCTGGACCACCCGGACGCGGTCTCCGCGCTGGCGGTGCTGGACATCGTGCCGACGCGGCACACGTTCCGCACCGCAGACACCGCGTTCGGCCTCGGCTATTTCCACTGGTTCTTCCTCGCAGCGGGCGGCGGCATCCCCGAGCACCTGATCGGCAAGGACCCGGAGTTCTGGGTGCGCAACCGAATGGACATCCGGCACAGCGGCAGCACCCCCTTCTCCCCCGCCGCCCAAGCCGAGTACGTCCGCTGCTTCGCGAACCCCGATGCCATCCACGCCTCCTGCGAGGACTACCGCGCGGCCGCGACCATCGACCTCACCCACGACGACGCCGACGCCGACGCGGGCCGCGGAGTCACCGCGCCGCTCCTGGCCCTGTGGGGCGAACACAGTTTCGTCGGCCGCCACTACAACGTCCTCGACATCTGGCGCGACTACGCCGACGACGTGCGCGGCCAAGCCGTCCCCAGCGACCACTACGTGCCGGAAGAGGCCCCCGAACCCACCACGAGAGCACTCGCGGAGTTCCTGTCCACGGTGCGATAATCGACAGCCTCCACACCGAGGAAAGGCTTGCCATGGCGTCACTGCGCACCCTGGTGTTCATCACGCTGCTGGCAACCGCGCTGGTCACACCGCCCGCATCAGCCACCCCAACCCAGGCGATTCCCATTGCCACGGCAAGGACTCTCCCGTTGGGCACGGTCGTCACCGTGCACGGCACGGTGACCACCCAACCCGGCGCGTTCGAGTCAAGCTTCTTCGACAAGGGCTTCGCCCTGCAGGACGCGAGCGCGGGCATCTACATCAGCCTGCCAACCAAACTCGACGCCAAACCCGGCCACCGCGCCCGGGTGACCGGCACCCTGCGCGACAGCTTCGGCCTACTCATCCTCGTGCCCACAACCGACACCGACGTCACACTAGGACACCCCGGCCCACCAATCCCACCAAAATGGGTGCCCACCTCCGGCGTAAACGAATCAACCGAGGGCAGGCTAGTGCGGGTGTTCGGCAAGGTCACCCAGACACCCACCAGCGACCTCCCGTTCGGCCACAAGTTCTGGGTGGACGACGGCTCAGGCGAGGTCCAGGTCTTCGTCAACCTCGAAACCGGCATCGACGTCACCACTTTCCACCCAGGCCAACGAATGCTGATAACCGGCTTCAGCGGCCAATTCAACGCCGACTACGAAATCCTCCCACGCTCCCCACACGACATCCGCACGCACTAACCTCCAGAAACACCCGAGCGCCTGCCAGGCCGAACCGAGGCTCGCCAGGTGCTCGATGGGGTGGAGTGGTTTCTTCGGGGAGAAGGAAGATCGCTAAGCTGGCCGCGCGTGTGATGCCGCAGGCTTCCCACCCTCTTTCACACGGGCGATCTTCCTTCGTAGGGGCCCTTGGTCTCAACTGGTCAGTGCGACGCTGTGGGATGATCTTGGGGACTGATCGGAGTGTCGTCCTGTGGCGTTGAATGTGTCGTTGTCGTTGGATGAGCGGGAGACGATTTCGCGGGAGTTGGCCTCTGGTCGGTCTCATCGTGGGATCGCGTTGTTGGTGGGCAGGCATCATTCGGTGATCTCTCGGGAGATCGCCCGTAACGGTGGCAACCAGAAATATCGTGCGGTGGCCGCTGATCGGCGGGCCAGGCGGATGCGGGCCCGGCCGAAGGAACGGAAACTGGAACGGGCGGGTCGGGTCCGGGACTATGTGATGGAGAGGCTGGCCTTGCGGTGGTCCCCATGCCAGATAGCGACCCGGTTGCGTGCGGATCACCCCGACGACGAGGAGATGCGCATCTCGCACGAGACGATCTATCAGACGTTGTTCGTCCAGGGCCGGGGCGAGTTGCGGGCGTTGTTGTACCGGGCGTTGCGGTCGGGGCGGGCGAAGCGGGTCTCACCAGCGAAAAGGGCCCCGGCGCATGACCGGATCGCGGGCATGGTCTCGATCAGCGAACGCCCCAAGGAGGCCGACGATCGGGCGGTGCCCGGGTTCTGGGAAGGCGACCTGATCCTCGGGTCGGCCTGCAAATCCCAGATCGCCACACTGGTAGAACGCCAGACCCGGTTCGTGATGCTGATCCGGGTCCCGCACGACCGCTCCGCCGACCGGGTGGCCACCTTGTTGACGTTGAAGATGCGGACGCTGCCCGGGTTTCTGAAGAACTCGTTGACGTGGGACCGGGGAACGGAGATGGGCGAGCACGCGAGGTTCACCCTCGCGACCGGGATGCCGGTCTATTTTTGTGATCCGCATTCACCATGGCAGCGCGGGTCGAACGAGAACACGAACGGGTTGCTGCGCCAGTACTTCCCGAAAGGCACCGACCTGTCGGTGCACTCCCAGGCCCACTTGGACGAGGTCGCCCGCGAGCTCAACGGGCGGCCCCGCATGACCCTGGGCTGGGCAACCCCCACCGAAAAACTCAACCAACTCCTGATCAACCACGGTGTCGCAACGATCACTTGAGACCAAGGCCCCGAAGAAACCACTCCACCTCATCGAGCAAACCACCAGAGCCAACCAGCGAACTAGCCGTCAACCTCCGGAACCGCCACCGTAGACATAATTCGCCCCACCAGCTCCCCAAAGAACTCCGGCCGAACCGCCCCAGGCACGATCCAGTGATCAATCCCCAGCCCAACCCCCAACGCGTGAATCCCCAACGCCAACTCCATCGGGTCAACCGAACCATCGATCCGCCCAGCCCGCTGCTCATCCGCGATAATCCCGGCGATAGCCCGAGGAATCGCCGCGATCCGCTCGATGAACCGCTCACGCAACGCCGGGTCCCGCGCGGCGACCAGTGAGAACTCCAAGTTGAGCAAGAACCGATCCGGGTCGTCCCGAACCTGCCGGGTGCTCGCGTCCGCCAGTGCCTTGACCCGCTCAGCGAACGTCCCACTGGCCTGCGCGAAGAACGCGGTGATCATCTCGACCCGGTCGTCGGTGCTGGCGTCGAACAGCGCGAAGAACAGCTCCTGCTTGCTCTCGAAGTTCGAGTACACGGCACCGTGGCTGTATCCGGCTTCTTCGGCGATGTCGGCGATCGACGCCCCGGCGTATCCGCGCCGGGCGAACACCCGAGCCGCAGCGGCCAGCAGTTCCGCCTTGGTCTGCGCGGCCCGCTCCGCGCGCGGCATTCGGCGTGCAGTCACTGTCGGTCCCGCCCTAGAGGTCATCCGTGGAGTGAACCCGGCGAGAGTACCTGGAGAGATGCTGCCAACTCGCCGCGTTCGCCAGCACCGCTACGCTAACATTGCGACCGCAATCTGGATGACGATCACAATCTGAGGGGGCGTCATGCGCGAGCCGGACAACGGGCCGGACAGCGGCGGCGCGGACTTCGCCGACTCGGCGGGGGCGCTGGACGAGCTGATCGGGCGGCAGGCCCAGATCGAGGCGCTGCTGACCACTGACGGGTTCACCGTCGACCCCGATGGCGCCCGCCGCGCCGCCAAGGCGTGCCGGGACCAGGCCAAACGGGTCGAGGACGCGCTCGCCGCCGCGCGGGTGCTCGCCCGGGCGGACAACTTCGGCCAGTGCGCGGTCGGCGACTCCCTCTCCCGCAAGTTCGCCGCCAAGGCTGGCGACGGGCCAGCGTCGATGGTCGGCCTGCTAACCCAGTCGCGCGACCTGCTCGCGCGGCTCGCGACCGCCTACGACACCGCGGCGGCCGCCTATGACAACACCGAGACGCACGCGACCGCGGAGTTTCGGAACCTGGCCGAGAGGACGCGCGCGTGAACGCCGTCGAACAGCTGCTCAGTCCCGTCCTGGAGGTGCAGTCCGCGCTGGTCGGCACCGACGGCCCCGGCGCGCGCGAGGCCCGGGCCCGCGACCAGGCCCTGGCCACCGCGGACCGCGACGCCCGCCGGGACGCGCTCGCCGCGCAGGGCGACCAGAAGGCCGACGCGGCTGGCGCGGGCTTCGACGCCCCCACGATCGCCGAACTCGACAACTGGCGGGCCTGGGAACTCCAGGAGATGCACGCCCTGCTCGACGGGATCAACCAGGACGGCATCGCCGCGACCGGGTCGGACTGGCAGGCCTTGGGCAAGCAGATCACCGACAGCTTCGAGACCTTCCGCCGCGAGGTGACCTCCGCGGTCGCCGAGACCTGGACCGGCGCCGCCGCGGCGGCCGCCGACGGGTACTGCGCCGCGTTCGCCGAGTGGGGCACGGCGTTCGGGGCTGCCGTCGACGGCACCGGCACCCGGATCCACCAAGCCGCGGCGGCCGTCGACCTCGCCAAGGTGAACCTGCCCGAGGCGCAGGACTTCAACTGGCAGCGCCTGCTGGTCGTGGCCGCCGAGGGCGCGCTGATCGGCGGCGTGGTCGGCGCGGTCGCGGGCGCGGTGGTCGCGGGCCCGGCCGGGGCGCTGGCTGGCGCGGCACTGGGCGCGGCGGCAGGCGGCGCGGTCGGCGGCGGTGGCGACATGGCCGTGCAGTTCGCCGAGCACGAGCAGGCGCGGCAGCGCGCGGCCGAGGTGATGGACCGCTACTACTCCGGCGGCTACGTCGAGGTCGACTCGACCACGCCCGCGTTCGCCGCGGCGGTCTCGTCCGCGCACCCGGGCAGCGGCGGTGGCACGACGGCGAGTTCGTTCGCCGGTGTGCCCGGCGGCGGCTCGGCTTCCGGCCTTCCCGGTGTGGCCACGGGCGTCACCACCGGCGTCGGAAACGGCGTGCCGGGCGGCCTTCCGTTCGGCCGCGGCCCGGTGACCGGCCTGGGCCCGACGGGCGGCGCGGCCCGCCCCGGCTCGCGCGGCGCGGCAGGCGCGGGCGGACGCGGGCTGGGCCACGGCGTGCCCGGCGGCGCGGGCGGGCGGGCGCAGGGCGACGACGACGACGAGGAACGGTTGACCAAGTACGTCCAGAAGGAGGACACCGGCCTGTTCTCCGCGGACGCCCCGTGCGCCAAGCCGATCATCGGCGGGTGAGCGCATGTGGTCGTTGAGCACCACCGAGTTCGACTTCCTGTGGCAGACCCTGGGCCTCGGGGACTACCCGTTCCCGTTGCAGGTCCCCAGCTTCGGCCGCACCGACCGCGAGCGCGCCGCCATCGCCCAGCGCGTCCGCGACGACCTGCGCGGGCGCGGCCTCTTCCACGTGTCCGCCCCCGACCCGGACCTGGAGCGGGCGCTGCGCGTGGTGGCGCGGGCCGACCACTGGCTCGACTCGGTGTGGCTGACCGGCGGCGCCCAGTCCCCGGTCCGGGTGATCACCGCCCGCTGCGCCGACCGGACCGTCCTGCTGCGCCAGGAATCCGGCCCGTCCCCGCACACGGGGGGCGACCTGACACTCACCGACATCGCCCCACAGCGCCTGGTGGACGCGACGCTGGGCGAGCTGCCCGGCTCGACGCCAGGACAGTGGCGCCCGCGACCGGTCCCGGCGGACACACTGTCCACACCGGACTCCCCCGAGCCCGACCCGGACCCGTGGGACCCCGCCCCCGACGCCCCGGCCGACCTGCGCGCCCTGCTGCGCGGCACCCACCCCGCGGGCGGCCAGATCGGCATCACCCTGCGCGATTCGTCCGGCCGCAAACGCCGCGCCCTGGCCGCCCGCTGGTTCGACCGCCGCGACGACGGCCGCTACCTGGCGATCACCTCCCCCGGGCCGGACGGCCGCCTCTGGGTCACCGTCACCCCGGCGGACGCGACCGCCCTGCGCTCCCACGTCCACCGCGCCTTCGGCGAACTCGCCGCAGGCTGAGAAAACCCCGGCGCACGACCTCGCCCTGCCGAAGGGGCTGGTTCCTGCCCGCAAACTGTGGACTCAGGGTCAAGCACATGTGCACGTGCGGACTACGTCCGGCCCCCGGTCCTCGGGCACGCTGGGCAGGTGAGCCGAGAACCGGGGGCGCGAGGAAAGCGCGGCCGCCGCCGGACCAGGGAGTGCGTCCCGCGCCCACCGGGCAGGCCGCCGATGCCATGTGAGCCAAGACCCTCGTCCCGACCGAGTCGCCGCTGGCCGCCGAGGGGTGCGGCCAGATCGACTTCCGGGACGGCGTGGCGCTCAGGGCGCGTAGGTGAGGTGGGTGACCAAGCCGGTGTGCCGCACGCCGAGCGGGGTGAGGTCGATCCGGCCGACGCCGTCGAACAGCCGCTCGCCCCGGCCGAGCAGCACGGGCGCGACGTGCAGGCGCAGTTCGTCGATGAGTCCGGCGGCCAGGAACTGGTTCACCGTGGCCGCCCCGCCCGCGATCGCGACGTCTCGGTCGCCCGCCGCCGCCCGCGCGCGGTCCAGTGCCTCGGTGATGCCGCCGGTCACGAAGTGGAAGGTCGTGCCACCGGCCATCGGCAGCGGCGCGCGCTCGTGGTGGGTGAGGACGAAGACCGGGGCGTGGTAGGGCGGCTCGTCGCCCCACCAGCCGGTCCAGTCCAGGTCCCACTCGCCGCGGCCGGGGCTGAACATGTTGCGCCCCATGATGAACGCGCCCGCGTCGGTGATCTTGGCCAGTTCGGCGGCGTTCGCGTCGGGCTCGTCGAACATCCACCGGTGCAGGCTCGGCTCGGCTCCCTCGCCCAGGGGCTGGTCCAGCCGCTGGTCGGGACCCGCCACGTAGCCGTCGACGGAGACCGATATGTCGCAGGTGACCTTGCCCATCGCTCACTCCTCGTGTCGGGCGGGACGCCGTCGCCCCGCACCGCACCTAAGACGGAGCGAAGCGGCGGGTCTCGACGTCCCCGGACGATATCTCCGGTGTGGGCAGGACCACGACCCCGCGCTCCAGGTCGACGCCGTATCCGGGCGGGCCGCCCTGGGCGTCTTCTTCGCGCATCATCGACATGGAGTCGCGGTGGTCGAGTTCCATCCGCTTGGCGCCGTAGAAGATGGCGGTGAACTCGTTGACATAGGTCGCGGTGACCGGTGTCCCGGAGCGTCCGCGCCGCCGCTGCCGCCGTAGCTCGCACACCCCGGCGGCCACCAGCAGCAGCGTGCTGCCCGGGATGGCCAGACTCAGCACCAGCTCCGTCGTGTCCACCCAGCGACAACGATTCGGTCACCCGAACGGGTTCCACCATCGGGTCTGCGGGCGCGGAACCGACGCGTCCGCCTGGTCGTTGTCCGGACGTGGCGGAGCAGGACCTCTACGCGGTCCTCGGGGTGGCGCCCACCGCGTCGGCCGAGGAGATCGGGCGCGCCTACCGGGACCTGGTCCGCCGACTCCACCCGGACACCCGGGCCGGGGGCGACCCGGCCGCGGCCGAGCGGGCGCTCGCCCGGGTGATCGCCGCCCACGAGACGCTGCGCGATCCCCTGCGCCGGGCAGCGTACGACCGGGCCCACGGCCGCGGCCGCGCCGAACGGGCGACCGGCTCGGCATCCCAGGGCGACATCACGGACCGCGTCGGCGTCCGTCGCGTGCGTGGGCCGTTCATCCGTGTCGGACCGGTCCGCAGGCACCGGTGACGCGGGTCCACCTCACCCGAGATCGGAAAAGCTCACGGCCACGGCTCGGGGCGCTCGGGGACCGGGCGGTGCTGGTCGGCGACGTCGGCCGGGTCCGCCTCGCCGACGGTGGCCTCTTCCAGGTCTTGGGTCTGCTCCGCGTCGTCGACCTCGTCGCGCACCCGGGCGAACCGTCGCTGCTCCACGACGTCGGCGATCGGCTTGTCGAAGTCCTGGTCAGGAAGATTCAGAGGATTCATGGTGGGCACCTCATCGAGTCGTCCGCGAACCCGGGACACGCGGGAGGTCCCGATGGCCGTCTCGGACAGGCGTCTCTCGGACGCGAGGGTGACCCCTGGGGGACGCACCACGACGGACCGGACAGCCACGGGACCATACCCGCTCGGCAATGGCTCACTACGGTTCTCGCACATCACCGCGCGGCCGGAGGCGACCGCTGACGGGAGTCGGCAGCGGGTGTCGACCGGCCCGCTCGCCGCGCTCCCGGACTGGACACCGGCCGGACCCGGACGCCGGGGACTTCGGGGCGCTCGCGCGACACCTCGCCGAAGTTGGCGGCGACGATGGCGTCGAACTCCGCGCGCACCCAGTCCTCGTCGTGGGACACCAGGTCCGCGAATGTCCAGTCCTGCCTCAGGTTCAGCACGTCGGCTCACTCCCCGGACTCTCACCAGGCAACTAACCGATGTAAGATTTATATAGCAACCGCTGTAGGTTTCGTCAAGCGCCTACTGCCGCTATCACCGGGAAGGGAAACGGCCCGTGGGCCTGAGCGACCTCGACGACGAGGACTACCCCGCCTACACCACCGGCCAGGCCGCTGACCTGCTGGGCGTGCGGCAGGCGTTCCTGCGCGGCCTCGACGCGGCCGGGATGCTGGTGCCGCACCGGTCCTCCGGCGGCCACCGCCGGTACTCGCGCCGCCAACTCGCGTTCGCGGTGCGTTTCCGGGCCCTGTTCGACGACGGCCACACCCGCACCGCCGCCGCCCGCATCCTGCGGCTGGAGGACGACCTGGCCGCGGCCCGCACCGAGATCGCCGAACTCCGCGTCCGCCTCGGCCACGCCACAACCACCGACGGCACAACGACCGACGCCACCGCGACCGCCGACGACACCGCGACCAGGGATGGCGGCGCGACCGCCGACGGGGCCCGCTAGCCGGTCACGGCGAAAATCCGGGCCCAGGCGGCGAAACAGGTCACCCGCCACAGCCGCAGGACCGTCGTCTTGTCCGGCCGCGACGGGGCGGCCGAGGCACGTAGCGCGGTCGGGTCCAGCAGGTCGGGCCATTCCTCGGCCGCGCGGTCGGCTTCGGCCCGCAGGCGGTCGAGCGAGTTGTCCAGCAGCCAGGCGACCTCCAGCCCCGAATAGCTCACCTTCTCCGCCCGCCGCAGCAGGCGTGGCGGGACGAGGTCGCGGACGGCCGACCGCAGCACCTGTTTGCTGTGCCCGTTCACCAGTTTGTGCGCGCCGCCCAGCCCGATCGACAGGTCGACCAGGCTCCGGTCGAGGAACGGCGACCGCGCATCCTGCCCGAAGGCCGAGCCGATTTCCCGGTTCTGGCGCAGCAGCATCGGCAGCGCGCCGAAGCGCAGGTGGTGGCGGCACAGCTCGCCGAACGACCGGATCGGCGGGAAGCGCTCGTCCCGCATGGCCTCCGCGCCCACCGGCCGCAGGTCTTCCGCGAGCCAGCCCAGGTGCGCGTGCGGGTCCGCCAGGTGCCCGGGCGGGTGCGACGTGCTCACAAAGGGCAGGCCCGGCACGTGGTCGCCCCGCCGCGGCGCCGCGAACGACCGCTGCCACGGCACGTATCCGCCGAGTTGCTCGTCGGCGCCGATGCCGTCGAGGCTCACCCGGACGCCGTCCTCGGCCATCCGGGCGCGCACCGCCCAGTGGGCCGCGATGATGGAACGCTCATACGGGACTTCGAGCGCGGCGACGAGAGTGTCCCGGTGCCGCATCAGATCGGCGCCACCGACCATCGCGCGATGGTGGGTCATTCCGCCGCGGGCAACGACTTCCGCGACCACCTCGGCCTGATCATGCTCAGGCACACCGAAATACGCCTTGTAGGTTGGCACAGCTGGTTCGGCGGGCAGGAAAGCGGCGATCGCGGAGCTGTCGAGACCGCCGGACAGCAGCAGCGCGCCCGGCGCCGCGCGGCGCACCGCGGCCCGCAGCCGAGTCCGGAACTCGGCGGCCGCCTCGTCCGGCCCGAGGTCGAGCGTGTCCGGCGCGGGCAGCGGGCACCATTCCCGCACGGCTGGTCCCGCGGCGCCCGGAGTCCACTCGCGCAGGTTCAGATCGAGGACCGAACCCGGTGGGAGCTGGTGGATTCCCTCGATGAGCGTGCTGTCGTCCTGATCGGTGAAGCCGTTGACGAGGAAGTCCACCGCGGCCGCCACGTTCAGCCTCGGCTTGCCCACGCCGAGCGCGCTGACCCGGTCGGCGATCACGAGGCCGTCCGCGTTCTCTTGCCAGTACAGCGTTTTGCCCCCGAACCGGTCGCGGCCCGCGATCAGCCGTCGGCTTTCCCTGTCCCAGAACACGAAGGCGAACTGGCCGTCGAGGTCACGCAGCCCGGCCACCCCGTGCTCGGTGAGCTGGTCCAGAATCAGGTCCGCGGTCGCGCTGCCCGCGCCGAAAACGCTTCCGGTGACCGCGATCCGGCGCGCGCCGTGCCGGGCCGTGGCGTACCCGTTGCCCCAGGTCGGCGGGCGGCCGTCCGGCTTCCAGCGCCACATCAGAAGAGCTGCCTGTCACGGTCGGCGGAGAGGACCGAGCCCTGTTCGGAGTGCGGCGCGTCCACGCTGGCGGGCAGCACGGAGGGGAACAGGTTGAGCCGCCGCCACCGCGGGAACCCGGCGGGCCGCATGGATTCCGGTGTGGACTTCGGGTTCGCCCACACGATGAACTCGCGGCCGTCGAAGCGGACACTCGCCACGACCGTCACCGGCCGCCGCACTGCCACGCACACCCGGTGCAGCGCCTCGAAGAAGAAGTACGGCCGAATCTCGAAGGCCCCCGGTTGCGAGAGGACAGTCCACGCCAACTCCGCGGCTTGGTCGCCGTCGAGCTCATCCGACGAGGGCAGTCCCTTGATCCGCTCGACGGTGAGATAGCGGGCCCCGTCCCAGAGCCGCCACCGGGCGGGGAAGACCAGATGATTCCACTTGGCGCAGTGCAGGTTGCTGAACATCGCCATGCTGAACTCGGTCTTGACCCCCAGATACGGCATCAGCCCGTTGACCGCGAACAGGCCGAGCACCAGCGCCAGCGGCGACCACAACCCGGCAGGCACCTGGTGGTCCGCGGCCCCGGGGTCGGCGAAGGTCTGCGCGACCGCCAGCAGGAACCATGCCGTGAGCAGACCGAACACCGTCTGGATCACCCACGCCGGACCGCGGTGCCGGTAGGGCAGGTTCCAGTTGGCCCGGTGCGGGGTCACCAGCCACACCAGCGCGACGGCGGCCACCCCGGCGACGGCGGCCGTGGCGTCCAGCGGGAGCGCGGGCCAGTCCGAGTGGGCGGCCCACGGCAGAAAGGCGGCGAGCCCGGCGTACATCACGGCCGAGAAGTTCACGATGCCCACCAAAGCGAGGCCGAAGTGGAACGCGATGCCCACCAGCATTCCCACGCCCCGGGTCTGCGGCGCGATCAGCAGCACCGGCACGGCGAGTTCGCACACCAGAGTGCTCACGATCGAGCAGCTTTTGATCCGGTCGACCAGCCGCGGATCGCGGACGTCTCGGTCCCAGCAGACGAACGCGGCGAGAGCGCCCGCGTAACCGTCCAGCGAAAGGAAACCGCGGTTGAGCTTGTGCGTGAACGCCAGCAGGTAGGTGAGAATCACCAGCCACTGGACGCCGACGGCCTGCACCGCCTGGCTTTCCGCCCTCGGCACGCCGAACAGCGCAGCGCAGTCGGCCAGCAGGATCACCGCGAGCATGAACAGCGCCAGCACCAAGTGGTTCGACACCCGCAGCGAATAGCTCGCGATCACCAAGAGCAGCAGCGAGAAGACCGCCAGGTGCGCGAGCGGCGACGACGGCTGGACCGTCATCCAGACACACGCGGCCATGAACGCCAGGTGCAGCACGGCATGGGTCCGGGAGCGCAGCCGCAAGCCCAGCGTGGGGACGAAACAGCGCCGCAAGTACTCGCCGCCGTCGCGGGCCAGGTAGAGCAGCTCGTGCGCCAGCAGCGCCGCGCCGAGAAGACAGGCGATGATCACGACGGCCGCCTGCCCGAGACGACGCTGTAGAGCGGGCTTTCCCGCAGCAGGTAGGCGCGCGCCCGCTCGGTGCGGGCGGACCCGCCGCCGGGCGGGGCGTCCAGGAAGCCGAGCGCGGCCTCGACGGCAGGCATCGCCCCGGCCGCGCGGCCGGTTGTGCCCGGCCGGGCCGCGGTCTCGGCGATGCCCGCTGGGGTGGCGGCGAGGATCTCGAAGAGCCCCGTGTCCAGGGCGGCCAGTTGGGGCATCGGGAGCAGGTGGCGGCCGTGCCGCAGCCGCAGTGGCGCGGTGTCGCCACCCTCGCCAGCCTCGTCGACCTCGGGCGCGGCTGTCACGGGCGGGCCACCCAGTGCGCGTAGAGCGGGCGGACCTCGGTCGGGAGGGCGTCGAACTCGGCCGCCACGAGCGGCGGGGCCGTGGTGGGCCTGCCGTCCATGAGTTCGTCCACGAGCAGCGCCTGCGTGGAGCCTGGCCGCCGGACTTCGAGGTTGAGCCACCAGGGCGCGTACCGGACGGCCAGCGCGATCCGGCTTTCCCCGGCGCGGTTAGGCGCGACCGCGTGCCACAGGCGGGCGTCGTAGAGCACGGCGCTGCCCTCGGGCCCGGTCACCTGCCGTTCCTCTAAATGCGGCCGGGCGGCGATGGCGTCGCCGTAGGGCTGCGGGATGCGGGCGGCCGTCGACTGGTCGAACGGCCAGTCGCAGTGCCAGAACCCGCGCCGGGCGCCGGGCCGGGTCACGATGCCGAAGTCGCTCGACACCCGCGCGTAGCCGCCGAGCAGGCTGCGCACCACGCCGATCAGGCGGTCGCCTGCGACGAAACCGGCCCGCTCCCCCAGTTTCGCCACGATCCCCGCGGCCTTCGAGATCCGCTGGTATCGGCTGGTGTCCGCGCTGCCGTTGCTGGTGGGCGTCCAGGTCGCGGCGCACGCGGGCGCCTGCGCGTGGTCCTCGGCGCGGATGAGGTCCGCGACCGCGGGCAGCGCGCGGTCCGGAATCACCTCCGGCAGCACGCACCACCCCTGCTCGTGGACTTGTTCGGCGAGCGGGTCGAGGTCGTCGGTCACCAGGGCCGTTCCTAGAGTTCGATGAGGTCGGGGAACTCGCCGCGGCCGTGGTCGCGCACGGCGGCCTCGGTCTGCTCGACGGTGATGCGGTTGAAAATGGCCAGCCTGCCCGAATAGAGGCGCCGGATGCGCTCGGCCGCCCCGTCGCGGGCCCAGCCTTCCATCAGGGCGGCGGTGTAGCCGATGTGCCGGACTTCGTCGCGCACCAGGCCTTCGAGAATGCGGCGCGTGGTCGCCTTGTTTCGCTTCGGGGTGAGCCCGAAGACAACCGGAGCGAACAGGTGCATGTGCAGCCGGGTGCGGATCTCGCCGATGTTCATCTGCACGAGATGGTCGATCAGGTGTTCCTGTGGAATCGGGTTCTCCGTTTTGACCAGCGGGCGGGCCCGGACATCTGGCAGCGACCACTCCAGCCGGTCGCCGGACTCTGGCGACAGGAATCCGGGAAACGCGGTCTCGGTGAGCCGGACGAACAGCCGGGAATGCGCGGCCTCGTCGCGCGCGTGGTGCAGGATCTGGTCGGCCGCCGCGGTGTCGTGGTGCACGGACCGCCACAGCCGGAACAGTTTCTCCGACCCCTCGCTTTCGGCGGGACCATTGGCCAGCACGGCCCTGGCCGCGTATCCCGGAACGGTCGTCGCGCAGCGCCAGAAGAACTCGACGTAGCGCGGCCGCGCGAAAACCGGTACGGCGTCGGAAAACGCGGCCGTCACAGCGTCGGTGTAAAAAGGAAGGTCGTCGTCGGTGTGCTCTCGCACCACGTCCAGCAGTTGGTCTAGATAGTCTCGCGGACAGACGTCGCGGACGTAGTGCCGCAGGGCGGAGTGCGAGAGAACGTCCCGATCGTCGGTGGAACCGTCGCCCATCTCCCCGCCCGTCAGGAAAGGGAGGCGAGGTGCCGGTTGTACGTGGTGATCGCGGCCACCTGGATCTCGGTGCCGGTGGCGTCCGCGATCGCCGCCGCGCCCGCCTCGGCGTCCTCGGCCGAGTCGGCCTCGACGATGTCGATAGTGGTGTCCTCGGAGGTCTGGTAACTCGCGGTGACGAAGAAACTCGGCGCGGCCTCGCGGTAGGCCCGCCGCACGCCGCTGCTCTTGGCCAGCAGGTCGGAGCCCTCCAGGAGGCCGGGCGGGAATTTCGTGGTGAGCAGATAAAGCCCCATTGTCGTGTCCCTATTTTCGTCGGGCGGAATGCCCGGAATCAGCGCGCCGTGGTCTCCGGGTCGACAAAGTGGGCGTTCCACGCGCGGTAGGACGGCTCAAGCGGCCCGTCAGCCGCGGCGGCGCCCGGCGCGTCCGGAACGGCGGCGAGCACCGCTTCCTGGTCAGCCGACAGCTCGAACGAGAGTGTTTCCCACATTTTCACCGCGGTCCCCCCCTGGTTATTCACCCTGATCCCTGTGTCGCCACCGGATAGCGGCGCGGGGCATGACGTTACCGGGACGCGGTGTGCGCAGCGATTCCCCGTTCGAGCGGTGACAGATTCACCCGGGTAGCCTAATGCCGCTACGGCGACGACCAGTGGCATTGCCCGTTCGGACGCCAGGACGCGGCCCGGCGACCGTTACCCGCCGACAAGATCCTGGGCACGACCGGAACGGCCGATCAGCAGGACGCCCAGGCATACGGGAAGTCACGGTAAGTGCCGTCCGGCGACGACCGGGACCAAGGCCCCGCGGAGGGTGAGCAGGGCGACCAGAATCAGTCGAACAAGAATCTCATGATTGCCTCGCTGAATATTTGACTTCCCCTGTCCCGCCCGCTGAATGTGCGCGCCAAGGCATTTCCCATGAGCACCCCACCCGTGGTGACCGCAAGGTCTTCCATGCTTGAGGGGGACGCGGGCACCCCGGTCCGGGAAGCTAGCGGCGCGGCAGCGCACGGGCGATGGCGACCTGGGCCGGGTCGAGCGCGGTCTTGCCGTCCTCGATGTCCCACAGGGCGTTCTGCAGCACCCGGCCGAGCGTCCACCTGGCCGCCCGCCGCCGGTCGAGGCCGATGGCCTCGGTCAGCAGGTCGAAGCGGCGCAGCGCGGCACGGGTGGCCGCGGCCGGGGTCAGCGCGGCGTCCGCCCGGCTGATCATGGCGGGGAGCAGGTCGAAGCCGGGGTCGCCCGCGAGGGGTTCCGGGTCGATGGCCAGCCACGGTTCCCGCTCTCCCGCCAGCACGTTGTCGTAGTGCAGGTCCCAATGCAGCAGTCGGTCGCCGGGTTCACCGATCACCTCGGCGACAGCGGCCGCGCAGGTCAGGACCAGCCGCCGCTCGGCGGGGTCGCGCAACCCGGGCACGGCGCGGGGCGCTTGGTCGAGCATGGCGGCGGCGATGTCGGCCAGCCGCCGCAGGCCCGGCGGGGCGGGTTTGGCGACCAGCCGGGCCAGCAGGTCGGCGAGGACGGCCATGGCCGGGTCGTCGGGCAGCGTGGCCAGCGAGCGGGCGCCGTCGAGCCGTTCCAGCAGCATGGCGCTGGTGTCCGGGTCGTGCGCGAGCAGGCGCACCACGCCGTCGCCGTCCCAGGCGCGCAGGCCGACCGGGGCGGCCAGGCTCTCCTCGGTGACCCGTTGCAGCTTCAGCGCCGCCGGGGCGCCGTCGGCGCGGATCACCGGCAGGACCAGCGAGGCCTCGCCGTGCCGGGCCGGGCCGTCGAGCCGTAGCTCCCAGCGGTCGGCGAGAGTCGCGGCCAGCGCGGGCAGCGCGGCGATGAAGGCGCGGCCGTCGCCGCTTCGGCTGTGCGCCGCGGCGAACGCGGCGGGGACGTCGATGCGGATCGACGCGTGCATCGGGGTTTCTCCTTCGTGGGGCTCCGAAAAGGGGGCTGTGACACGAAGGAGGCACGGTGGCGCCCGAGAATCTGGCTGGGGTCAACGCATACCGCCACCCTATCCCCGCGAGGTGGCGGTATGCGCGGGGTTTTCTAAGGAGTGGCGCCGTCGACGTACCGGAACTCCGGGCAGTAGCGCCAACCGCTCTCGTCGGGCAGGGGGAAGGTCATGATGTCCCTGGCCAGCTCGCGCATCGCGCCCATGCGGCCGATGGCGGTGCCCACCAGCTCCTTGGCGCGGACGGGGTCGTCGGCGCGCCAGGCTTCCTCAAGGCTCAGGAGCATTCCGCTGTAGGTGTGGTTGAACGAATAGAGGGTGTCGACCACGTGCGGGTGGTGCTCGGGGATGCCGGGGTCGGCGGCCCACCCGCCCGCGGGGACCTCGGCCGCGGCGTAAGTCCTGGGCATGGCGATGGGGTCGCCGGTGAACGCCCAGATTCCGGCGGGACCCTTGACGAGCTTGCGGCCGTGGTACAGCTCGCGGAACGCGTAATAGTGCGAAAGCTCGCCCTTGGTGAGGTAGTACGGGTTCTCCGGCGATGTCGAGGTGCCTTCGCCCTGTTCCATGATGATGTCGAGGCACTTCAGGACCGTCGTCAGGTTGGCCATCGGGATGATGGCGTTGCCTTCGCCGTGCTTCTGCGACAGGTCGAAGCTGATCTGGCGCTCGGGGCGGATCAGCGCCGGGTCGATGGCCAGGAACGCGGCCTTGATCTTCGCGTAGAACGCGCCGATCGAGGGGTAGTGCTCGGAGTCGAGGGAGACGATCGGCACGTCCGGCTTCTCGATCTGGGAGTACATGTCCAGGCTCGCCCTGGTCAGCCCGCCGAGGCGGACCTCGAGTTCCGGGCGCACCCCGCCGGGGAGGCGGCCGGGGTAGCGCGGGACGACGCCCTGGCCCGCCAGCAGCGGCTCGCCGCCGATGGCGGTGAGCATGTTGCCGACCAGCGCCATGTGCGACATCTCATCGAAGATGATCTCGCGGATTGTCTTGTGGACGTTCTTGTCCCGCTCCGGGTCGATGATCGACCACAGCCCGCACGAGTAGGGCGGGATGGTCGCCAGTTCCAGGATGATCGCGTGCTGCAGCGCGGTCCGCAGCCAGTCGACGTCGAGGTCCTCGTCCGCGGTGGCCATCAGGGTCGCGATGGTCGTGTCCGGCCCGGCCGATGTGGTGGTCATATCGCTTCCTTCGCCTGGTTCAGGTCGCCGAGGTGGTGGTCGCGCCCACCGGCCGCACGGACTCGACGCTTTCGGCCTGGGTCGGCACGGTGATCGCGCATTCGTCCACTTTGTACTGGACGGCCGCCGGGTAGTCGTCGCGGCGCAGCCGGACGCGAACCAGGATCGGCCCCTTGTTGATCTCGTCGGCCGGGTTGTCGATCCGGCCGAAGGCCCGCTCGACCTGGTCGAGGTCGCGCACGTCGAACGCGGTCATCTTCGTCTCGTCTGTGGTGAACACCTCGGCCAGCGCCTGGTAGTTCCAGCGGTGCAGGATGTTGTAGAAGTCGGCGTCCGCCGCGGGCGGCTTGGTGTAATAGCAGGACTGCACCAGCATCTGCTCGATGCCGTAGAAGCCCTCGTTGTCCAGCACGAACACCACCGGCCGCAGGCCGTGCCGGACGTGCGTGGACAGCTCCTGGCAGGTCTCCTGGAACGAGCCGTCGCCGACGAACACCAGCGGCCGCCGGTCGCCGCGGGCCATGGCCGCCCCGGACGTCGCGCCCACCGAGTAGCCGATGGACAGCCAGCTGTTCTGCGCCAGGTAGGTGTCCGGCTCGGCCATGTGCAGGTTCATCGAGCCCAGCAGCGCGAACGCCGCGTCGGACACCACCGTGTACCGGCCCGGCGAGTCGCGCAGCAGCCGGTTGACGCGGCAGAACAGGCTGTCGTAGGTCAGCTCGTTGCCTTGCGGGGCGGCGAAAGTCTCGCTCCGGTAGGCCGCGACGCTGCCCGGCACGTCCAGCCCGGTGGCGTTGCCGATGCTGAAGTAGTCGGCCTCGAAGGAGCGCGTGCCGAACCGCTCGACCAGCCGCTGCCGCAGCGCCTTGATGAACTCGCCCAGCTGCACGTCCGGGAAGTAGGACGCGCCGACGCTGACACCTTCCTTGGCCGCGACGATCCAGTCGGAGCCGACGCTCTGCTCACCGCCCAGGTTCTTCGACGTGGACCAGGACCCCATGCCGATCCGGCAGCCCGCGACGTTCTTGAAGATCTCGCGGACCTTGGGCAGGCTGGCCTTGCCGTTGTAGACGCCGACGAAGTCCGGATTGTCCTCCGACAGCACCGCTTTGCCGCCGATGGTGGTGCAGAAGGGAATGCCGGTGTCGGCCACCAGGTCGGCGAACTCGCCCGCGAGGTCGAACCGGTCGATCTCCTCGCCTGCCCACAGGATCGGCGTGCCGAAGTCCTCGATCAGGTCGACCGCGGCGGCGACGGCCTTGCCGAGCATCTTGCGGTTGGCCTCGGTGACCGGTCGCCGCCGGGCGGTCAGCGTGCCGTGCGGCGCCTCGCACGGCGCGGTCCAGACGTCCTCCATGACCTCCAGGTACACCGGGCGGCGCTCGGACAGGCAGGCCACGATCGCGCCGTCGATCTGCATCGGGGCCAAGCCGGGGTTGGAGATCACCTGGGCGTCGACGGTGACCTGCCGGTAGACCTCCAGGTTGCTCTCCCGGCGCTGGCTCATGTGCGAGGTGAGCAATCCGATGGCCTGGTAGTTCAGCCACTGCTCGTAGGTCGGGGACGCGTTGATCGCGATGATCGGGATGTACTCGACGTACGCGCCGCCGATGGGGTTGAGCAGGCTGAACGACCCGACGCTGTATGTGGTGGCCGCCGCGGCGATCCTCGGGTGCGTGCCGTCGACCCGGCGGGTGCGGGCGTAGGCGTCGGCGGCGAAACCGGCGCCGATCTCGGTCGGCGTGCCCACCCATTCCACCGAGGTGTGTTTATGCAGGATTTCCAGGAACGGGCCGAGGTGGTTGCCGGGAACGCCGAACAGGTGTCGGATTCCGAGCTGTTCCAGCCTGGTCGCCAGGTATCGGCCGACTGTCCATTCGCTACTGTTCGTCTCCGCCATGAGATCATGGTGTCAGCGCCGTGGGAAACCGGGAACCGTTCACGCGGGCGGACGTCCGTTTGCCACCGAGCCGAACCCGATCAAGTGAGAGTTCATTACCCACGGCTGCGGAAAAAGCGGATACCGCTGACCGCAACCCGCATACGGGGGACAACGAAAGAAATCGAATTCGACAACGCGTGTCCGGCGTGGCGTCGGCCCCGCCACCTGCCCGCGCGCCGCCGACGCCAGGACCGCCCTCACCCGCTGGCAGGCGGCTGAACTAGGCTGGGTGCGGCTTGTAGTGATGGCAACCACGAGGATGTGCGAATGTCCAGGACACTTGTGCGGGATCTTTCCGCGCACGTCGGTGAGCGGGTGACCGTCTACGGTTGGGTCAACACGTCCCGACTGCAGCGGAAGATGCAGTTCATCGTGGTCCGGGATCACACCGGGATGGTGCAGGTCACCAACAAGCGCACCGAGCCCGCGTCCGAAGTGGAGGAGACCTTCGAGCGGGTCCCCACCGAGTCGGCGGTGAAGGTGACCGGCACGGTGGTGGCCAACCCCATCGTCAAGCTGGGCGGGGTCGAACTCGTGCCGGACGCGGTCGAGGTCGTCAACGCGGCGGTGTCGCCGCTGCCGATCAACGACCAGACCGGCATCGACCAGCGGCTGGACTGGCGCTTCCTGGACATCCGCCACCCGGCGCGGCAGCTGATCTTCCAGGTGCAGACCACGGTCGAGGCCGCCATGCGCGAGTTCGCCTACGGCGAGGGCGCGACCGAGTTGCACACGCCGAAGTTCATGGGCACCGCGTCGGAGTCCGGCGCCGAGGTGTTCAAGGTCAAGTACTTCGACCGCAACGCCTACCTGGCGCAGTCGCCGCAGTTCTACAAGCAGATGGCGATCTCCGGCGGCATCGACAAGGTCTTCGAGATCGGCCCGGTGTTCCGCGCCGAGCCCTCGTTCACCTCGCGGCACGCCACCGAGTTCATCAGCATCGACGTCGAGCTGGCCTGGATCGACGGCGTCGAGGACGTGATGAGCTTCGAGGAGCGGATGCTCGCGCACGTGCTCGCCGCGGTCGCCGAGAAGCACGGCGAGGAGATCCGCGAGCTGCTCGGCGCCGAGGTCGTCGTCCCCGAGCTGCCTTTCCCGCGCATCCCGATGCGCGAGGCCATCGAGCTGCTGACCGACCAGGGCTGGAAGCCGGAGAAGGTCAAGGGCGACCTCGACCCGGAGGGCGAGCGGTCCATCTCCGCCCTGGTCAAGGAGCGCTTCGGGCACGAGTTCGTGTTCATCACCGAGTTCCCCGCCGGGGTCCGGCCGTTCTACCACATGCGCGCCGAGGGCAACCCGGACGTGACCGAGAGCTTCGACCTGCTCTGGAAGGGCATCGAGATCACCACCGGCGCGCAGCGCGAGCACCGCTACGACGTGCTGGTGAAGCAGGCCGAGGAGAAGGGGATGGACCTGGAGCCGCTGAGCTCCTACACCAACTCCTTCCGATTCGGCACCCCGCCGCACGGCGGGCTCGGCGCGGGCCTCAGCCGCATCCTGATGGTCATGCTCGGCCTGGACAGCATCCGCGAGACCACGTTCCTGTTCCGCGGCCCGAACCGCCTGGAGCCGTAGAGCGCAAGCCGGATGACCGAAGTTTCACCACATCGGTCATAGTTTTGTCCGGATCTCATCTCCGGCGTTTATTCTCGGCGAACGCGGTCGAGCGATATTCGCCGGAGATGAGTCCGTATGACCACCAAGTCGACCATTCTGATCGCCACCAACGGAACGACCGACGGAAGTCGGGTTTACCGGGGCAAAATCGAGCAGCTCTGCCGCACCCTGCGCGAGAGCGGGCACCGGGTGCTGGAGGTCGACACCGCGGGCGACGCCGCGTCGGTGGTCGCCTCCCAGGCCGACCTGGCCGCGGCCATGGTGAGCTGGGACAGCTGGGACACCGACGACCCCGCGCACGACAAGTGCAGGCCTGCCGAAGGCATCCTGCGGTCGCTGCTGCAGCGGTACTCCGCGCGCCTGCCGGTGTTCCTGCTGACCAGCGGCGAGTACGACGACCACACGCCGCTGTGGGTGTCGGAGGTGGTCAACGGGTGGGTGTGGCTGCTGGAGGACACCCCGGAGTTCATCGCCGGGCGGATCGACTTCGCCGCGCGGCAGTACCTTGAGCACATTCTGCCGCCGTTCTTCGGGCGGCTGCGCCGGTTCGAGGACACGCACGCGTACTCCTGGCACACCCCCGCGCACGCCGGTGGCGTGGCGTTCCTGAAATCCCCGGTCGGCCGCGCGTTTTTCGACTACTACGGCGAACCGCTGTTCCGCACAGACATCTCCGTCTCCGTGGGCGAACTGGGCTCCCTGCTTGAGCACACCGGGCCCATCGGCGATGCCGAGCGCAACGCGGCCCGGGTCTTCGGCGCGGACCGGACGTACTTCGTGCTGCACGGCTCGTCCACCTCGGACCGGATGATCGTGCACAGCGTGGTGCCCGACGACCGGATCGCGCTGCTCGACCGCAACTGCCACATGGCGATCAACCACGGCGCCATGATCACCCGCGCCCGTCCGGTGTACCTGGTGCCGACCCGCAACGGCTACGGCATCACCGGCCCGGTGCCGCCCAAGCGGCTGGCCCCGTCGGCGATCACCGCGGCGATCGAGGCGAGCCCGACCGCGTCGGCGGCGCGGGACAAGGCCCCGGTGTACGCGGTGATCACGAACTCGACCTACGACGGGCTCGCCTACGACGCCGGCCGGGTCACCGAACTGCTCGGCCAGTCGACGCCGGTGCTGCACTTCGACGAGGCCTGGTTCGCCTACGCCCACTTCAACCCGCTCTACGCTGGCCGCTACGGCATGTCGGTCGACGGACAGACGCGACCGACGGTGTTCGCCACGCACTCCTCGCACAAGCTGCTCGCCGCGCTGTCGCAGTCGGCGATGATCCACGTGAAGGAGGGGACCGCAGCGCCATTCGACCACGAGCGGTTCAACGAGACCTACGCGATGCACTCGACCACATCCCCGCTGTACCCGATGATCGCCTCCTGCGATGTCGCCGCGGGCATGATGGACGCGGGCGCGGGCGCCTGGCTGACCACCGAGGCGATCACCGAGGCCATCCGGTTCCGCAAGGCGATGATCGGGCTGGCCCGGCAGATGGCCGCGGTCTCCGACCGGCCGCCGTGGTTCTTCGGCGTGTGGCAGCCGACCGACGTCACCGACCCGCGCACCGGCCGCACCACCGACCTCTACGACGCGCCGCTGGACCTGCTGCGCACCGAGCCGGGCTGCTGGACCCTCGACCCGGACGCCGACTGGCACGGCTTCCCCGACCTCGAACCCGGCTTCTGCCAGCTCGACCCGACCAAGACGACGATCACCTGCCCCGGCGTCGACGCCGCGGGCGGGGTCTCCGACACCGGCATTCCGGCCCGCATCGTCACCGCGTACCTGGACCGGCGCCGGATCGTGGTCGAGAAGACCGACGCCTACACGTTCCTGGTGCTGTTCTCGATCGGGATCACCAAGGGCAAATGGGGCACCCTGCTCGACGCCCTCACCGACTTCAAACACTTCTACGACAACGCCGCCCCGCTCGCCGAGGTGCTTCCCGACCTGGTGAGCGCGCACCCCAAGCGGTACGGCGACCTGACCCTGTCCGACCTCTGCGACGAGATGCACCGCTACCTGTCGTCCAACGACGTCATCGGCCTGCTCAACCGGGCGTTCACCAACCCGACCCCGCCGACGCCGGTGCTGACCCCCGCGGAGACCTACCAGCGCCTCATCGGCGGCGAGACCGAACTGGTGCCGCTCGCCGACCTGGCGGAACGGGTGGTGGCCACCCAGGTCGCCGCCTACCCGCCGGGCATCCCGGTCCTGATGCCGGGCGAGCGCACCGGCCAGCACGACGGGCCGCTGCTGACGTACCTGCGCGTGCTTGAGGACTTCGACCAGTGCTTCCCCGGGTTCACCACCGAGACCCACGGCGTGCGCAAGGAGAAGGGGCAGTACTGGATCTCCTGCGTGACCGGCCTCGACGGCTGACCCGCGCCGCTGGGCAGGCGGAACCCTGCGAAATTCGGCATACCAGGGGCCGTTTTCGCGGAAAGCCTTGTGCGCGACCGCTTACACTGCGTGCGTGGGCGACGACTCGGGCGGAACGCGCAACGAGGTCGGCCCGGTCGACGGGGGAACCGTCGTCCAGGCCGGGGTGATCCACGGCGGGGTGCGCGTCGCCGCGCCCGGATGGCGGCGGCCGGTCGTCGCCTCGACCGCGCTCGTGGGGCTGCTCGGCGCGGCGGCCGTGTGGTGGGCGAGGCCGCCCGAAGCCCCGCCGCCGCCCCCGGCGGCACTGGACGTCTCGGCTCGGGTGGACAGCCACTGCGCGCTCCGGCTCGTCGGCGACGGCAGGCCCGCGGGCGTGCCACTCGCGTTCACCGACACCGCGGTCATCCACCTGACGGCCCAGAACCGCAGTGAGGAAGAGGTGCTGATCCTCGCTGTCCGGATCGTGGTGCAGCGCCGGGAACCGCCGCCCAAGGCCGGCCGCCTCGTCCGCGAACCCTGCGCACCGTCGCCGCTGCCCGTTCGGAACTTCGTGGTCGACCTCGACGCCGATCCGCCGCCGGTCCGGCCAGAGCCCGCGGCCGCGAAGCCACTACCGAGTGGGGCCGCCCCCGCGCCGGAAGTGGCCGCTTTTCCCTTCAAGGTCAGCCGAAACGATCCGGAGGTCTTCCGGCTGGGCTTCACCGCGGAAACCTGCGACTGCACGTTCACGACGGTCGTGGACTGGGTGTCCGGCGGCGAGACCCACGAGGCCGCGGTGGGCCCGCACCGGATCGTGCCCATGGTCGACGCGCTCATCCGCCGTGAATGAGCGCGCCGACCGGATCGAGCGTCTTAACAGGTCTTCCGCAGGACCGAGCCGGAGGTGCCCGACAGCGACACCGACGTGACGGAAGCCCCGTCCGGGCCGAGGAAGGAGCGGCCGAGCGGGACGGTCACCGCGCCGGTGCCTGTCTTGTTGGCGTTGACGACGGCCACTCCGCAGGCGAAGTCCCGGCGGAAGACGTTGGTTCCCACCGACTGGTAGGCGCCGGTCGGCGCGCCGAGGTCCCAGTCGTACTCGGGGTGCCAGGGGGTCGGGTCGCCGTAGGCGTCGGTTTGGGCGACCTCGGCGATGGCGGTGTTGCCGCCCGCGGCCATCAGGTAGCTGGCGAGGACGTAGCGGAACGGGTGGTCGTCGCCCGCGTCGAAGTGCGGCTGCACCCAGGTGGTCTTGCCCGCCGCCTCGTTGGCCGCGATCTGGGCGACCTGCCTGCTCCACCCCTCGGGGTACTCGGAGAGCAGGTTGCCGCTGCTGAAGGCCAGCCACCACTCGTCGAATCCGCCGTCGAGGTTGGCCATGTAGGCGTCCCACGCGCCGGTGTGCAGCCGCGCGTTCGACAGGTTGGCGACCGTCTTGAGGCCCGCCGCGGTGAACTTGGCGCGGGTGTTGGCGAACATGGACTTGTAGGCGTCCTGGATCGCCGCGTTGGTCGGGTATTTCGCCGGGCAGACGCCCGCGTGGTAGGCGTCGCAGGGGAACAGGGCGTTGTCCATGAACACCCCGTCGAAGCCC
Organism: Actinokineospora iranica; assembly: GCF_900101685.1. Lineage (GTDB taxonomy): Bacteria > Actinomycetota > Actinomycetes > Mycobacteriales > Pseudonocardiaceae > Actinokineospora > Actinokineospora iranica. The sequence continues at coordinate 4,585 of NZ_FMZZ01000018.1, read as the reverse complement.
GCCGCGGTGCTGCTGGCGATCACGTTGTCCGCCCAGGCGTTCTGGTAGGCGGTGTTCCCGACATCCATCTGCCAGTGTCCGGAGTAGCCGCTGTACTCGAAGCGCTGGCCGGCCGGGCCGAGCAGGAACCAGTCGGGGTGGTTCTTCTCCGCATCGCAGTAGCCGACGCCGGTGGGCAGGTGCGGGTCGTCCACACCGCCGCGGCAGGCGTAGCTGCGGGTCGAGGTCAGGTCCTTGTAGACGAACACCTGGACGGCCGGGTTCGCCGCCTTGAGCTTGGCGACCAGCCCGCCCTCCCAGGCGTTGAGGACGATGTGGCTGCGCCGCTTCGCCTCGGTGGCGAGCATGGCGTCGGTCGTGGGGGTGCTGTTCATGTGCAGCCAGAACGAGCGCACCCGCCCTGCCGCGGCGTCGAGCACCGGGGCGGGCGCAGGCCCGGCCCCGGGCGCTGGGGCAGGCGTTGGCGCTGGGGCGGGCGTCGGGGCTGGGGCGGGCGCTGGGGCGGACCCGGGCGCAGGCGTCGGCGCGGGCCTGGTCGCCGAGGGGCGGTCGGGGCGCCGCCAGTCCGCTGCCGTCTCCGGCGCGGCCACCAGCGACGTGGTCAGGCCCGCGAGGGCCAGCACGGCTGCGACGAGCGCATGGGCGGACGGGAACCAGGGCATGACGAACTCCTTGCGCGGCGGCGGGCGGGCCAAAGGCAGCGCCGGGCGAGCCGCGGTATGACGGTGGGGACCGGGGAGCGCCCCGCGGGGGCCGCTCGGAACGAGGCGCGTGTGCGCGTCGAAGTCGATATTCGCTTTGTACTGGGGGATTCGGGGTTCAGTCGGCAGTCAAACCGCTGCTTTAGGGGCAAGTCAAGTAATGCGGGTCACAGTCAAAAAAGGATCTCCTTTCGGGCCGCTTTTTTGAGATCACGCGACGGAAATCAGTCCAAGACCGCACCGCAGGTCATGTTGATCGCCGCCCCGGTCACCGTCCTGGCCCAGTCCGACGCGGCGAACACCGCCACGTCGCCGACGTCGGCCAGGGTCGCGGCCCGGCCGGTCAGGGTGCGGGCGATCAGGTCGGCCTCGATGGCGGCGCGCTGGTCGGCGTCGGCGGGGATGGACTCGGGGATGCCGGAAGTCTGGAGGGTGACCACCCGGACCCCGCTGGGCCCCAGCTCGGCCGCGAGCTGGCGGCGCATGGCCTCCACGGCGTCGAAGGCCGTCAGCAGGCCGCCGAGGTGATAGGCGCGCATCGGCGCGCGGTCCCCGGTGCCGCCGAACATCATGATCACCCCGGAGCCCTGCCGGACCATGTGCCGGGCCGCGGCGCGGGCGGTGAGGAACTTCGAGGTCACCGCCGTGACGACCGGGCTGAGGTAGTCGGCCAGGGACATCTCGACCATCGGCGTGCCCTGGACGTCGGAGTCCGCGATGACGTTCAGCGACACGTCCAGACTGCCCGCCATCGCGACCACGCCATCCGCGTGGTCGTCGACCGCCCCCTCATCAAGCGCGTCGACCACAGCGGTCTCCGCGACCCCACCCTCGGCGCGTATCACCGCCGCCACCCGCTCCAGCGACACCGCCGTCCGGCCCGCGAGGAACACCCGCGCCCCCGCCCGGGCGAACGCCCGCGCGACCGCCCCGCCAACCGAGCCACCCCCGCCGTAGACGACCGCGTTCTTCCCGTCGAGCAACAGCATGTTCGCCTCCCGTGTCGATGTCTGACACCACTACAACCCTGGCAAGCCGCCAAACTCATCGCTCGGCGCGGAACTACTTCAAGATTTTCTCGGGCAGCCCGAACCGGCCGAGGTCAACGGTCACGAACGACGCGACCTCCGGAACCTGGGTCAGGCGCGGTGGTGGTCTTTCCTGGGCAGGAAGACCACTACTCAATCAAGGCTTCGACGGTGTTCAGCCGGTCGGCCGTCCTGGTCGAGGACATGCGTGCCGCGTATTCCCGTGCGTTGTCCAGGGTCGCCTTGGCGGCGTCCAGCAAACCTGCGCAGGCGTAGGATTCAGCGAGCCACGAAAGGTACAGCGCGACTTCGCGGGCGTGTTCCTCTGGGTAGGTGGCGAGTGCCGAGGACAACAGGGGGGCAGCCTTGTCCGGTATCCCCAATTCGATGAAACATCGACCAGCCATCACATCGATTTCAGCCCTGTTAAGCCAGTAAACCCACTCGGGCTCCTCGGCATCGGTGAAGCGCTGCTCGTACGCATCGTCTACCGCGTCCAATGCGCGCAGCGTCGCCCCACGGTCCTTGACCTTGGCGGATGCCCAAGCCACCCGCTCCAGCAGCAGCGCGCGGACCACGGGCGTAGCGTCTCGGGCACCCGCGACCGCAGTACGGGCAAGCAGCACCGCGTCATGTGGATCACCCACATTCGCGATCTGATAGCTGAGCGAGGAAAACAGCTGTGCCACTAGCGGGTCGTTGTCCGCCTCCGAAGCCACGGAAACGCCATCGAGGTACAGCCGCTGCGCTTCCGTGTGTCGGCCCGCATCCGACGCCACCCACCCGGCAAGCTGTGCGAGCTCCCCGGTCACGGTGAACAAACTCTGACCGACCGGCCCGGCGTAGGAACCCTCCCGCACCAATGCTTCGGCTTCGGCAAGCTCTCGCCGGATGGCGGGCAACAAGTCGGCGCTTCCGACAACATCGTCAAGGTGTCTCAGTTCAGCCACCCGGGCGTCCAAGGCGTCTACGAGGGAACTTCCCAAACGGCGACCCGCACGGCGCTGCATAGCCGCAGGAGAATCCCTTACCAGCCACTCATGGGCGCGACGAACGGGATCGCTTCCAATCGAGACGCCGAGCAACTCCTCGTAGGCGCCGATGACTCCCGGCGGCACTCTCCGCTTCCCGGTCTCGATCAGGCTCAAATAGGCCGGACTGTAGTGGAGGCGTTGAGCCATTCGAGTGAGGCTGACTCTGGGCTCCGCAGCCTCACGCGCCGCTCTGAGAGCGTCGCTTAGTTCCGACACGCCTACTCCCGGTCCACGTTGTCAACGTCTGTAAACGCTCCTCCAGCATAAACGCAAAGTACAGCCGGTAGGAACGAGGAAGGCACACCACGATGACGACGACCAGGCGAGAGGCACCGGGTGCGTATCACAAAAGAGGCTCTGTTCCTTCGTCCACGGTCGGTGATCCTGCAACCTGAGACACTGTGCAATCTCGATTGCGGATACTGCTACCTGCCCTTCCGACATGCGCGGAACACCATGCCGGTCCCGGTCGCGCGGTCCGTGGCACAGTCCATTCGGCCTTGGACGACCTACGGGACCGTCGATGTTTGCTGGCACGGTGGCGAACCACTGGCGACGGGCCGCACCCACCTCGCGAAGTTGATCGACACATTCGCGGGACTGGACGTGAAGCACGGGGTGCAGACAAACGCCACTCTGATAGACGACGCCTGGTGTGACTTCTTTGCCGAGCGCGACATGTACGTAGGAGTCAGTATCGACGGAGCGGAATCAGACAACACGAATCGTGTGGATCGGCGCGGGAAACCGGTGTACGACAGGGTCATGCGGGCGATTCAGCTCCTCCGAGCGTACGGCCATGACTTGTACGTGATCGCCGTCGTCTCCGACCCCACGCCCGATCGCGCGCGCTGTCTCTATTCGTTCGCCACAAGTGTCGGAATCAAGTCTCTGGGCGTCAACATCGAAGAGCAGGAAGGCGCCAACGCTAGGGCAAGCGTGCACGACCGAAAGTCAGTGGAAGGGTTCTGGTCGGAGTTGACACGTGCTTGGCGGGCGAACCCAGTCACCCGAGTTCGAGAAGTCGACCGGGTGCTCAGTTATGTCCGCGAAGTGTTGGGAGGCAGCACCGGGGTCCGCCGGGAGCGGCCGTTTATCGACCCGCTGCCGACCGTCGCTCACGACGGCTCGGTGACTCTCATCTCTCCCGAACTGGCCGGGTTCAGGTCAACCCAGGGTTGCTTTTCAAGCGGAAATATCCTGACCGATTCGCTCGGCGACATAATCGAACGGTCAGCAGCGAAAACTCCGTGGATCTCCGCATTCGCTCGGGGCGTGGACGGCTGCGAGCGAACCTGTCCCTACTTTGCCTTCTGCGGTGGTGGCCACCCGGCAAATCGCTACTTCGAGCAAGGTCGCATGAGCGGCACCGAGACAGAATATTGCCGAAACAGCAAAATCGCACTGATGGAAGGGGTGTTGCAAGTTGCCCAACTCGATCCTGTTGGAAGACCGAATTCGGGAACGCAGTACGGGACTGGCTGACCTGGGCGAGTTCAGGCGGTGGAAGCATCTGATTCGAGGAGTTCGGTGAATACCTCGCTGGGTTTCTTCCAGTCGTGGATCTTACGGGGTCGGTCGTTGATCTCGGCGGCGATCGCGGCGAGGTAGTGCGGGTCGCTGGTGATGGTGGTGCCCTTGGGCAGGTATTCGCGGACGATGCGGTTGAGGTTCTCGTTGCTGCCGCGCTCCCACGGCGAGTGCGGGTGGGCGAAGTACACCGGCAGTCCTGTCGCGGTGATGTCCTTGTGCAGAGCCATTTCCGCGCCGCAGTCCCACGTCAGCGACCGCTTGATCGACGCCGGGAGCGGCCCGACGGCGG
>NZ_FMZZ01000003.1:185885-441665 GCF_900101685.1 Actinokineospora iranica | reverse complement strand
CCAGAGTGCAGGGCAGATTACCCACGTGTTACTCACCCGTTCGCCGCTCATCCACCCCGAAGGGCTTCAGCGCTCGACTTGCATGTGTTAAGCACGCCGCCAGCGTTCGTCCTGAGCCAGGATCAAACTCTCCAATAATGAATTGTTTGGCACATCCTGACAAACGACACCAAAAACTGGCATCAATCCATCATCTCAAAGGAACCCACAAAAGGGGTTCAATCATTCAAGCTCTACTGGCTTAAATCGGCACACTGTTGAGTTCTCAAACAACACACGCACATCCGAATCAACCGCCAAACAAGGCGACCTCATCCAAGGCTGATATTGCTTCTAAGCTTTTTGCTCGATCTCCGAGGTCGCCCACTCTACCACCACCGGTGGGAGCTTGGTTCGCGGCCCCTCTGCGGCCTGCGCTCGTTCCGGTTTTTCCGGCCCGTGTCGCGCTGACAGGTAGAAAGTTACACGCCCGGAAACCCGGGGTCAAATCGCGCCCCCAGGTGCCTGCGGCAAGGGGAAACCGCAGGTCAACACCCCTGCGTCGGGGTTCAAGACCAACGTAACCCACCCAATCGACGGTGTGAATGTGACCGCGATCACGTACAGTTTCTTCGCTGGATCTCGTACAGCCCTCTGACCTGCGGAAACAGCCGTGGCCGCCGATCCCGAAGGATCGACGGCCACGGCAGGACCACCCAGACGGGCTCATACCCGCACTTCGACCCCCGCGGTGTTGCGCTTGCCCCGGCGCAGGACAAGCCACTTGCCGTGCAGCAGCTCTTCCTTCGACGGGGTCCACGCCTCGTCGGCGACCTTGGCGTTGTTCACGTAGGCGCCACCCTCGTTGACCGTGCGCCGGGCGGCGCCGCGGCTCTCGGCCAGGCCCGCCGCGACGAGCAGGTCGACGATGGTGGGCTCGTCGGCGAGCCTGACCTCGCCGGTGGGGGCCTCGGCCATGGCGGCGTCCAGAGTCGACAGGTCCAGGTCGGCGAGGTCGCCCCGGCCGAACAGGGCCTGGCTGGCGGTCACGACCTGGTTGGTCTCCCGCTCCCCGTGCACCAGCGTCGTGAACTCCTCGGCCAGGCGCTTCTGGGCCGCCCGCAGGTGCGGCCGCTCGGCGGTGTCGCGCTCCAGCGCGTCGATCTCTTCGCGATCCAGGAAGGTGAACAGCCGCAGGTAGCGGATGACGTCGGCGTCGCCCACGTTCACGAAGTACTGGTACCAGGCGTACGGCGAGGTCATCTCCGGGTCGAGCCAGACGTTGCCGCCGCCGGTCGACTTGCCGAACTTGCGTCCCTCGGCGTCGGTGACCAGTGGGGCGGTAAGCGCGTGCACGGACGCGCCGTCGACTTTCCGAACCAGGTCCACGCCGCCGATGATGTTGCCCCACTGGTCGGAGCCGCCTACCTGGAGCTTGCACCCGTGCGCGCGGTGCAGGCGCAGGTAGTCCTGAGACTGGAGCAACAGGTAGCTGAACTCGGTGTAAGACATGCCGTCGGACTCAAGACGGCGCTTGACCGTCTCCCGCGCCAGCATCACGTTGACCGAGAAGTGCTTACCGACGTCCCGTAGGAAGTCGAGGACGGGCATGTCCCGGGTCCAGTCGAGGTTGTTGACCACGACCGCGCCGGTGGGCGAGGCGTCGAAGTCGACGAACCGCTCCAGCTGGCCGCGGATGCGGCTCGCCCACTCGGCGACCACGTCGGTGGTGTTGAGCGCGCGCTCCCCGGTGTCGCGCGGGTCGCCGATCATGCCGGTCGCGCCGCCCGCGAGGACGATCGGCCGGTGCCCCGCGCGCTGGAAGCGGCGCAGCATCAGCAGCGGGACCAGGTTGCCCGCGTGCAGGCTTGGCGCGGTGGGGTCGAAACCGGCATAGAGGGTGAGTGGTCCCGAGTCGAGATCCTTGCGCAGCGCGTCGAGGTCGGTGGATTGCGCGATCAGGCCGCGCCAGGACAGCTCATCGAGGATGTGTTCACTCACGGCCCCCATCTTCCCCCGCCCGCACCGGGCCCGACCACCGGGTTTGGGGTCACCTCGTCAGGTTGGGCGCGTCGCGGACAATTCCGCGCTTACCGCCGCGCCGGTAGGCGCTGACTGCCGGGGAACCGTCTATCCAGAAACGCCAGGGGGTGTCGGCCGCTACCGCAACGCCGACTCGCGGACCGACGCGAACGGACTTCGGCGGCACGGGATCGCCCGCGAGAAGGCGCACCGGGGAGGCGGGGTCGGTCAGGTCGACGCCGTTGTGGTGGCGGTGCAGGCCCAGCACGCCGGTGAGCTTGGCGGGCCCCCTGGCCAGGTCGTCGGCGGACCGGGACGCGGGGCGGCGGCGGTGGGCGAGGTCGTGTCCGGAGACGACCTCGCCCGCCCGCACCAGGACCGCGCCGGGAACGCCGTCGGTGAGAGAGACCACGTTCGCGCAGAAGTGCATTCCGTAGACGAAGTACACGTAGAGGTGGCCCGCGGGCCCGAACATGACCTCGTTGCGCGGCGTCTGTCCCCGGTAGCAGTGCGAAGCGGGGTCATCTGCGCCCCGGTAAGCCTCGACCTCGACTATCCGGACTTGGACACGGCCCTCGGGGCTGTCGGATTCGAGAGTGGCGCCCAAGAGGATCTTGGCCGCGTCTACCGGGTCGACGGCTAGTTCGGCGCGGGTCATCAACCGCACAGCGTTACCGCCTTCCCGGTAAACGTGGCTGTCGCCGACGAGAAGCCTGCCGGAGGGGCTACTTCCGGATGACCTGCTCCGACCACGCCCGGTACTCCTCGATCCGCCGCACGACGCGGTCCCGCTGCTCCGCCACCCGCGACGGCGCGGTGCCACCGTACGCGTCGCGGGAGGCGATGGAACCGGCGACCGTGAGCACTTCGCGCACGCGCGCGGTGAGCGCGGGGTTGACCTCGGCCAACTCGGCGTCGGTCAGCTCGTCGAGGCCGACGCCGCGCGCCTCGGCGCGCCGCACGCAGTCGCCCGCCGCCTCATGCGCGATCCGGAACGGCACGCCCTCGCGGACCAGCCACTCGGCGATGTCGGTTGCGAGGGTGAACCCGGCGGGGGCGAGCGCGGCCAGCCGCTCGGTGTCGAAGGTGAGCGTGGAGAGCATCCCGGCGAGCGCGGGCAGCAGGAGTTCGAGCTGGGCGACCGAGTCGAACACCGGCTCCTTGTCCTCTTGCAGGTCTCGGTTGTACGCGAGCGGCTGCGCCTTGAGGGTGGCGAGCAGGCCGGTGAGGTTGCCGATGAGCCGCCCGGACTTGCCGCGCGTCAGTTCGGCCACGTCGGGGTTCTTCTTCTGCGGCATGATCGAGCTGCCGGTGGCCCACGCGTCGTCCAGGGTGGCGTAAGAGAACTCCGCGGTGGTCCAGATGATGACCTCTTCTGCGATCCTGGACAGGTTGACGCCGAGCATGGCGACCACGAAGGCGAACTCGGCGGCGAAGTCGCGGGACGCGGTGCCGTCGATGGAGTTCTCCGCGGGCGCGTCGAAGCCGAGTTCCTCGGCGATCGCGGCCGGGTCGAGACCGAGGGAGGACCCGGCGAGCGCGCCGGACCCGTACGGCGAGACCGCGGCGCGGGCGTCCCAGTCGCGCAGCCGGTCGACGTCGCGCAGCAGCGACTGGACGTGGGCGAGCAGGTGGTGGGCGAGCAGCACCGGCTGGGCGTGCTGCAGGTGCGTGCGGCCGGGCATCGCGGCGTCGGGGTGCAGTTGGGCCTGGAACAGCAGCGCCTCGACCACGTCGAGGGTGCCGCCCGCGACGACCCGGGCGGCGTCGCGCAGGTACATCCGGAACAGCGTCGCGATCTGGTCGTTGCGGGAGCGACCGGCGCGCAGCTTGCCGCCGAGGTCGGCTCCGGCACGCTCGATGAGCCCACGCTCCAGGGCGGTGTGCACGTCCTCGTCGGCGACGACGGGGGTGAACGCGCCGGAGACCACGTCGGCCTCCAGGACGTCCAGCGCGGCGAGCATTCCGCGAAGCTCGTCGTCGGTGAGCAGTCCCGCGCGGGTGAGGACTCGGGCGTGGGCCCGCGATCCGGCGATGTCATAGCGCGCCAGCCGCCAGTCGAAATGGGTCGACAGGCTCAGCGCGGCCATGGCCTCCGCGGGCCCTGAGCTGAACCGCCCACCCCACAGCGCGGTGGGTCCCTGCTCGGTCACGAGTGTCCTTTCTCGACAATGTGGTACTCGACAATGTGGTACTCGGAGTGGTGCTCGGAAAAACAGTACGTCATTCGGATTTCGCGGAGTCGGAGCTGGTGCGCGCGGCCATCGCCATGAAGCGGTTGGCCATCTGCTGCCCGGTCACCGGTTCCCGGCAGATCACCATCACCGTGTCGTCGCCCGCGATCGTGCCGACGATGTCGATGAGGGCGGCCCGGTCGATCGCGCTGGCCAGGAACTGCGCCGCCCCGGGCGGGGTGCGCAGGACGGTCAGGTTGCCTGAGCAGTCCGCGGAGACCAGGAGCTCGCTGAGCAGCCTGGTCAGCCGCGAAGTGCCGCCCTGGACGCCGCGGACGGGGTTGCCGTCCTCGGGGATGACGTAGACCGCGGCCCCGCCGTCGGCGCCGCGCAGCTTGACCGCGCCGAGTTCGTCGAGGTCGCGGGACAGGGTGGCCTGGGTGGTCTCGATGCCCTCCGCGCCGAGCAGGGTCGCGAGCTCGGTCTGGCTGCGGACGGCGCGCTCGGAGACCAGCTCCACGATGCGCGCCTGGCGGGCGGCGCGGGTGGTGGCCGACGCGGTCATGACCGGGTCACCAGCCAGGCGAGCAGGGCCTTCTGCGAGTGCAGCCGGTTCTCCGCCTCGTCCCACACCGCGCTGGCCGGGCCGTCGAGCACCTCGTCGGTGATCTCCCAGCCGCGGTGGGCGGGCAGGCAGTGCAGCACGATCGCGCCCGGCGCTGCCCGCTCCAGCAGCTCGGCGTTGACCTGGAGCTTGCGGAAGGAGCTGACCCGGTCGCGGCCGTCGTTCTCCTGGCCCATCGAGGTCCAGGTGTCGGTGACCAGGACGTCGGCCCCGTCGACCGCGGCGTGCGGGTCGGTGAGGATGGTGACGCTGCCGCCGGTCTCCGCGGCGCGGTGCTTGGCGTCGAGGACGACGTCGGGCTGCGGCAGGAAGCCCTCGGGGGCGACCACGCGCACGTGCATCCCGGCGGTGGCGCCGCCGAGGATCAGCGAGTGCGCCATGTTGTTCGCGCCGTCGCCGAGGTAGGTGGCGGTGACGCCCGCGGTCGTGCCGTGGCGCTCCTCGATGGTCTGCAGGTCGGCGAGGACCTGGCAGGGGTGGAACTCGTCGGTGAGCGCGTTGATCACCGGGACCCGGGACGCCGAGGCCATCGCCTCGATGCGCTTCTGGGCGTAGGTGCGCCAGACGACGACGTCGACGTAGCGGGACAGGACCCGGGAGGTGTCCTCGATGGTCTCCTCGCGGCCGAGCTGCATGGTGCGGCCGTCGACGATGATCGGCTGGCCGCCGAGCTGGGCCACGCCGACCTCGAAGGACAGGCGGGTGCGGGTCGAGTTCTTCTCGAAGATCGCGGCGACGGACTTGCCTTCGAGCGGCCGCTGCGACAGCGGCGCGGCCTTGAGGGCCTTGGCGAGGTCGAGGACCTCGCGCTGCTCGGCGGGGGTGAGGTCGTCGTCGCGCAGAAAGTGCCGGACCATGGCTCAGGACTCCTGTGCGGTGTCGAGGATCGCGGGCAGCGCGGCGACGAACTCGCCCGCCTGTTCCTCGGTGAGGATCAGCGGCGGGGCGAGCCGCAGCGCGTCGGGCTGGACGTTGTTGACCAGGTATCCGGCCTTGGCCGCCGCGGCGGCGGCAGCGGCTGACACGGGTGCGGTGAGCGCGACGCCGAGCAGCAGGCCGGTGCCCCGCACGCCCGCGACCAGCGGGTGGTCGAGCTGCTCGATGCCCGCGGCGAGGTCCTTGCCGATGGCGGCGACGTGCTGGAGCAGTCCGTCGGCTGCGATGGTGCGCAGCACGGCGAGGCCAGCGGCGGCGCTGACCGGGTTGCCGCCGAAGGTGGTGCCGTGGTGGCCGGGGGCGAACAGCTCTGCCGCCGCGCCGACCGCGACGCAGGCGCCCAGCGGCAGGCCGCCGCCGAGCCCCTTGGCCAGGGTGAACACGTCCGGGGTGATGCCTGCCTGCTGGAAGGCGAACCAGCTGCCGAGCCTGCCGATGCCGGTCTGCACCTCGTCCAGGACGAGCAGCGCGCCAGCCGCCGCGGTGATCTCGCGGGCGGCTTGCAGGTAGCCGTCGGGGACGGGGACGACGCCGCCCTCGCCGAGGACCGGTTCGAGGAACACCGCGGCGGTGTCGCTGTCCACAGCGGACCGCAGGGCCTCGATGTCGCCGAACGGGACGTGCGTGACGCCTGGGGTGAGCGGCTCGAACGGGGTGCGCTTGGGCGGCTGCCCGGTGAGCGCGAGCGCGCCCATGGTGCGGCCGTGGAACGCGCCCTCGATGGCGATGACCTTGCCGCGGCCGGTGAGCCGGGTCAGCTTGAACGCGGCCTCGTTGGCCTCGGCGCCGGAGTTGCAGAACAGCACCTTGGCGTTGCCCGCGAGCCCGGCCACGTCGAGCAGGGCGTCGGCCAGTTCGACCGCGACCGGGTTGACGTAGAGGTTGGAGGTGTGGCCAAGGGTGGCCACCTGCGCGGTGACCGCGGCGACGACGGCCGGGTGCGCGTGGCCGAGCGCGTTGGTGGCGATGCCCGCCACCAGGTCGAGGTAGCGGTTTCCGTCGGCGTCCCAGACGTGCGCGCCCTCGCCGCGCACGAGGGTGATCGCGGGCGTGCCGTAGTTGTCCATCACCGCGGCCCGCCACCGCCGCTGTCCGTCCACATTGGACGTGATCATGATTCTTCCCCCTCATCCGGCAGCACCATGGTGCCGACGCCGCCGCTGGTGAACACTTCGAGCAGTACCGAGTGCGCGAGCCTGCCGTCGATGACGTGCGCGCGCGGGACCCCGCCGATGACCGCGCGCAGGCACGCCTCCATCTTCGGGACCATGCCGCTTTCCAAGTCCGGCAGCAGTTTCGCCAGTTCGCTCGCGCGGATCTCGTGCAGCAGCGAGGAACGGTCCGGCCAGTCCGCGTACAGGCCCTCGACGTCGGTGAGGACGACGAGTTTGCGGGCTTCGAGCGCGATGGCGAGCGCGGCGGCGGCGGTGTCGGCGTTGACGTTGTGCGTGCGGCCGTCGCGGTCGGCGGCCACAGTGGACACCACCGGGATGCGGCCCGCGCGGACGATGTCGAGCACCGCGTCGGGGTTGACGGCCACGACGTCGCCGACCAGGCCGAGGTCGACCTCTTCGCCGTTTACGGTCGCGGTGCGGCGCTCGGCGGTGAACAGGTGGGCGTCCTCGCCGGAGATGCCGACCGCGTGCGGGCCGTGCTCGTTGATCAGGCCGACGAGTTCGCGGCTGACCTGTCCGGTCAGGACCATGCGGACGACGTCCATGGTCTCCGGCGTGGTCACCCGCAGGCCCGCCTTGAACTCGCCGGGAATGCCGAGCCTGCCGAGCATGGCGCTGATCTGCGGGCCGCCGCCGTGCACGACGACCGGGCGCAGACCGGCGAGCCGGAGGAACACCATGTCCTCGGCGAACGCGCGCTTGAGCGTGTCGTCGATCATGGCGTTGCCGCCGTACTTGACCACGACGAGCGCGCCGTGGAACCGCCGCAGCCAGGGCAGCGCCTCGACCAGGACGGCAGCCTTCTCCGCTGCCCCGTTCGCCCCGGTCATGACGAGTACGCGCTGTTCTCTTCGACGTAGCCGTGCGAGAGGTCGGTGGTGAGGATGGTGCCCACTCCTTCGCCCGCGTGGAGGTCGATCTCCACCAGGATGTCGCGGCCGCTCAGGTCCGCCTCGGACCGGTGGGCCGCGCGGGCTCCCGCGCGGCAGACGGCGGCGCCGTTGACGGTGATGTCCAGCTTGTGCTGGTCGAACTCGGTGGGCGCGTTGCCCACGGCCATCGCGATGCGGCCCCAGTTGGGGTCGCCCGCGAAGAACGCGGTCTTGCACAGGTTGTCCTGGGCGACCGCGCGGGCGGCGGCGACGGCCTCGGCGGCGGTGGCCGCGCCGCGCACGGTGACCGTGACGTGCTTGGTGACGCCCTCGGCGTCGGCCTGGAGTTGGGCGACGAGATCGGCGCAGACGGCGGTCACCGCGGCGGCGAAGTCCTCGGGACCGGCCTCGACGCCTGCCGCGCCGGAGACCAGCAGCAGCACGGTGTCGTTGGTGGAGGTGCCGCCGTCGACGTCGAGCCGATTGAAGGTGGACTCGACGGCCGCGCGCAGCGTCTCGTCCACAGTGGACCTCGCGACCACGGCGTCGGTGGTGATGACGCTGAGCATGGTGGCCATGTTCGGCGCGCACATGCCCGCGCCCTTGGCGAAGCCGCCCACGGTCCAGCCGTCGGCGTGGGTGAGCGCGGCCTGCTTCGCGACCGTGTCGGTGGTGATGACCGCGGTCGCGGCGGCGAGGCTCGCCTCGGCGCCGCGGCCGAGTTCCTTGACCGCGAGGTCCACGCCCGCCAGGACGGCGTTCATGGGCAGGCGTTCGCCGATGAGCCCGGTGGAGCACACCGCCACGTCGATCGCGCCGATGCCGAGCACGTCGGCGACCTTCTCCGCGGTGGCGTGGGTGTCCTGGAAGCCGGCGGGCCCGGTGCAGGCGTTGGCTCCGCCGGAGTTGAGCACGACGGCCCGCAGCGAGCCGGTGGTCAGCACCTGCTGGGACCACAGCACCGGCGCGGCCTTGACCTGGTTGCGGGTGAACACGCCCGCGGCCGCGGCCGACGGGCCGTCGTTGACGACGAGTGTGAGATCTGGTTTGCCGTTTGGCTTGATGCCCGCGGCGACACCGGCCGCCCGGAACCCCTGGGGCGCGGTGACGCCCTGGTCGCGGTCGATCACGGCGCGACCCCCACGGTGGACAGGCCCGCGGTCTCCGGCAGGCCGAGCGCGATGTTCATGGACTGCACGGCCGCGCCCGCGGTGCCCTTGGTCAGGTTGTCGACGGCGGCGACGACCACAAGGCGGCCCAGGTCGGCGTCGACGGTCACCTGAAGCTGCACGGCGTTGGAGCCCAGCACGGCAGCGGTCGTCGGCCACTGGCCCTCGGGCAGCAGGTGGACGAACGGCTCGTCGGCGTACGCCTTCTCGTACACCGACCGCGGGTCGTCGGAGCCGGTGAGCCGGGCGCCGCAGGTGGCGAGGATGCCGCGCGGCAGCGGGGCCAGCACCGGGGTGAACGACACCGCGACCCGCTTCCCCGCGACGACGCTGAGGTTCTGGGTGATCTCCGGGGTGTGCCGGTGCGCGCCGCCGACGCCGTAGGCGCGCAGCGAGCCCATCACCTCGGAGCCGAGCAGGTGCGGCTTGAGGCTCTTGCCCGCCCCCGAGGTCCCCGACACCGCGACGACGACGACCTCCGGCTCGACCAAGCCGTGCTGGACAGCGGGGGCGAGGGCGAGGGTGCTGACGGTGGGGTAGCAGCCGGGGACCGCGACGCGGGTGGCGGACCGCAGGATGTCGCGGGCGCCGGGCAGCTCGGGCAGGCCGTAGGGCCAGTGGCCCGCGTGCTCGCCGCCGTACCAGCGGTCCCAGTCGGCCGGGTCGGTCAGCCGGTGGTCGGCCCCGCAGTCGACGACCAGGGTGCCGGGCGCCAACTCGGCGGCGATGGCCGCGGAGTGGCCGTGCGGCAGGGCGAGGAAGACGACGTCATGGCCGTCCAGGGCCGCCGCGGTGGTCTCGGCCAGCACGCGGTCGGCCAGCGGGAGCAGGTGCGGCTGATGCTCCCCGAGTCGGGAACCGGCGTTGCCTCCAGCGGTGAGCGCGCCGATCTCGACGTCGGGATGGGCGAGCAGCAGCCGGAGCAGCTCGCCTCCGGCGTATCCGCTGGCGCCTGCGACCGCGATCCGAATCGTCATATGGATGATTATGCACTGCGATGCAAACTCACTCAACCGGGTATCGGCGAGGAACGCCCCGGACACTGGTGTGCGGCGTTCGAGCGGCGGTGCCCACACCCACGCTACCTGCCAATCGGTAAATGGTGATTCCCGACGAACGGCGACAAACGCCACGTGTGACGCGGGCAAGCCCGGGTATCGTGGCCAGGATGATCAACTGGCACCACCGCGCGGGCCGATGAGCGGCCCCCGCCCCGCTGTCGGCGTCGGCGCTGTTCTGCTCGATTCAGCGGGCCGTGTTCTGCTCGGCCGTCGGGTGAAGGCCGGAGAGCGGGAGACCTGGTGTCTGCCCGGCGGGCACCTAGAGGCGGGCGAGACGTTCGAGTCGGCCGCGGCCCGCGAAGCCGACGAGGAGGCCGGTCTGGCGGTGGGCGATCCCTCGGTGTTCGCGCTCGCGGTGCGGTTGGACGGAAGCGGCGTCACCGTGGGAGTGGCAGGCCGTGGCGGCGGGACGCCGGTCGTGCGGGAGCCGCACGTGTTCGCGGAGTGGACCTGGGTCGCGCGGGACGCGCTCCCGAGTCCTCTCTTTCCGGCGTCGGCGGTCCTCCTGGCGCTGTGGTGGGGCACGGCCGCACCCTCAGGCTGGTCGGCGCACCGGGTCGGCCCAGCGTGAGCGGGCGTCCGGCCTAGGCGGTCAATGCGCCTGGTCGGGATGGCTCTTGCCGCAATTCACTGGGGGTAGGGGACGGGGGCTTGGGCGGATTCCGTCGAACAGGATGGCCAGGTAGCGGCGGCGGCCGGCGGTGGCGGAATCGGCCATGCGGGTGGTGGACAGGGCCATGACCAGGATGGCGGCCAGATCGCGGACCACCAGGTCCGGGCGCACCTGGCCTGCCTCTTGGGCGGCGGCCAGCGGAGGGCCTAGCGGGCCCAGGTAGCGCTCGGCGATGTGGACCGTCACCGCGCCCGCTTCATGGGCCACCGCGAGCAGGACGCGATGGGCCGTGAGGCGTTCGACCGTGGCGCTCAGGGCGTGGGTGAGGGCCTCCCAGGGGTCGTCGGCGTCGCGGGCGGCCAGGGCCAGGGATTCGATCTCTTCTGCGAAGAACGTCTCGAACGCGGCGTGGACGATGCCCTGTCTGCCGCCGAAAAGCCGGTAGACGGTGGCGATGCCCACGCCCGCGCGGCGGGCGATCTCGTCCAGGGGGACCGCGGCGCCGAGGTCCTCGAACGCCGCGATCCCCGCCCGCACGATGCGGTCGAAGTTGCGTCGCGCGTCGGCCCGGCGCGGCTGTTCCTGCACCGGGCGAACGCTAACAAACCGGATTCACCAGGTGACGGGGAAGGAGGCCAGCCCGTAGACGATTTGGTGACCGCGGAAGTCGACCTCTGGGCCTGCCGCCCGCAGCGCCGGGAACCGGTTCAGCAGCGCCGGGAACGCGATGCGCATCTCCATCCTGGCCAGCGGCGCGCCGATGCAGTGGTGGACGCCGTGGCCGAAGGCGACGTGGCCGGTGTTGCCCCGGGTGATGTCGAACGCGTCGGGATCGGCCAGGACGGCGGAGTCGCGGTTGGCCGCGGGCAGGGAGCAGACGACCAGGTCGCCCTTGGCGATGGCCTTGCCGCCGAGTTCGGTGTCCTCGGTCGCGCACCGCGCCACGCCAGTGTGGACGACGGTGAGCCAGCGCAGCAGCTCCTCGACCGCGTCAACGATCCGCTCGGGCTCCGCGCGCAGTAGCCGCACCTGGTCGGGGTGTTCGAGCAAGGCGAGCGTGCCGAGGCCGAGCATGTTCGACGTGGTCTCATGGCCCGCCACCAGCAAGAGGCTGCCGATGCCCGCGAGCTCGTCCGCGCTCAGGTCGTCGCCGTGCTCGCGGACCAGCATCCCCAGCAGGTCGTCGCCGGGCTCGGCCATGGCCCTGGCGACCAACTCGGCCATGTACGCCCGGGCCGCGCGCTGGGTGGCCAGCCGCTCCCCGATCGGCGCGGACACGTCGAGCAGCCTGCTGGCGTGGCCCTGGAACTCGTCGCGGTCGGCGTAGGGCACGCCGAGCAGCTCGCAGATCACCAGCGACGGAACCGGCAGGGCGAAGTCGGCCACCAGGTCGGCGGGCGGGCCGGTGCGCGCCATCGCGTCGATGTGGTCGGCGACGATCTCGGCGATGCGCGGTTCGAGCCGCCTGATCCGGCGGACGGTGAACTCCGGAGTCAGGAACTTCCGGAGCCGGGTGTGGTCGGGTGGGTCGAAGGCGAGCAGGTTGCCCGCGCGCATGGCCGCCTTCTCCTGCTCGGTGAAGCTGGGCGCACCCGGCATCCGGAGCAGCGGCAGATCGGTGTTGCCGAACCGTGTGGCGTCCCCCAGGACCTGGCGCACATCGGCGAGCCGGGTCACCAGCCACACCGGGTGGCCGAACGGCGAGTCGACCAGGGCGACGCCTTGGCCGTCGCGCAAGTCCGCGAGCTCCCGCGCCGGATCGAATCCGTTCCGGCGCATGTACACGGGCAGCACTGGTGTCTCAGTCACACGACCTCCAACCATCACGGGAAAGTCCCCCAAGAAAATGATAGTGATCTATCGAAAGCGTGGTGAGACCGACAGAATGAGACCCCCATCACATCGTTTACCACCTTTCGGCCACACCCACCTGGGGTAGCTCGTCCGACTGAAGGGCGTACCGATTCGCCTACCCACTGCCCTTCCATGGGAGAGCAGGCCCGTCGTGGGGGTGGACCTGTTGAGCCCATAAGGGGAAGTCATGAGAACGATCCATCAACTCAGTGCGATCACCGCTGCCCTCGTCGCCTCGGCGGGGCTGCTGCTCGGCGGGGCGGGCACGGCCGGCGCCGAGCCCGCGACGGTGGCCGTCGACGGCACGGACCCGATCGCGACCGGCTGCGCTGCGGACGCGATCACCGCCCGGGACGCCTACGGCGCGATCGGCGGCGTCACCCGGGT
The DNA here is from genome assembly GCF_900101685.1 of Actinokineospora iranica. Classification (GTDB taxonomy): domain Bacteria; phylum Actinomycetota; class Actinomycetes; order Mycobacteriales; family Pseudonocardiaceae; genus Actinokineospora; species Actinokineospora iranica. The sequence goes on along the minus strand of NZ_FMZZ01000003.1, from coordinate 428,798 downwards.
GTACGTCGAACTGCGGTACAGCCCGCGCTGCCGGACCGCGTGGGCCAGGGTGACCACGCAGAACATGCCCAACTGCGTGCCGGGCGCGGACTACTGCGGCGGCGCGACCGTCCACCGCAACAGCGACGGCCGGGAGTACGGCTGCGCGATCCCGGGCGGCGCGCGCGGCTGCTACACGCCGCAGGTCAACGACTCGGGGGTGACGTCGTTCGCGCGGGGGCACGCGGACTACGGCGCGAACACCGCCTACGCGACCACCGGCTCGTACTGACCCGAACAGCGCAGGCCCGACGGCTCGGCGAGCCGTCGGGCCTGCGCCCGCCACAGCCGGGGTTGGATTCCGTCGACGCGGCCGGTGGCCCGGGTCACGGCGCGGCGACGGTGTCCACGAGGTCGAGCAGCGGGCCCCAGGGCTGTTCCGCCGGGCCGTCGGCGATGTGGACGCCCGCGTGCAGCAGCGTCTCCAGGTGCTCCTCCCAGCGCGGGTGGGCGCGCTGGGCCGGGTCGGCCTGCGGGCGGACGATCACCGGGACACCCGGGGTCCCCATCGCCTCGACGAGGGCGGTGATGGCCTGGTTGTCGGCGATGCCCAAGGCCAGCTTGGCCAGCGAGTTCGCGGTGGCGGGCACGAACAGGAACACGTCCGGGATCGGGTACGGCTTGGGCTCTGCGGGCAGCCGGGACGCGCTGCGCACCGGCAGGTCGGTCAGCGACTGCAACCGCGCCGTCTCCCCCGCCGCCGCCATCCAGCGCCCGGCGGTGGGGGTGAAGGTGATCGCGAGCCGCCAGCCCCGGCGCGCGGCCGGGACGGCGAGTTCGACCCGCAGCCGATGGTCGAGGCCGCCGCCCGCCGAGCTGACCAGGCCCAGGACGCCCCGGCTCATCGCCGCAGAAGCGCGCAGAACATGGCGTCGGTGCCGTGGCGGTGCGGCCAGAGTTGCGCGTAGGGGCCGTCGCCGAGACCGGGCACACCGGGGAAGAACTCGCGCGCGTCGATCGGGGTCGCGCCGGTCTTGCGGACCACGTCGGCCACCACGCCCTCGGTCTCCGACAGGTGCGGCGAGCACACCACGTACGCCACGACGCCGCCGGGACGCACCAGGCCGAGCGCGCTGACCAGCAGTTCACGCTGCAGCTTGGTCAGGTCGCCGACGTCGCCGGGCTGCCGCCGCCAGCGCGCCTCCGGCCTGCGCCGCAGCGCGCCCAGGCCCGTGCAGGGGGCGTCGACCAGCACGCGGTCGTACCCGCCCGGCAGGCCGGGGTCGCGGCCGTCGGCGACGTGCACGGTGACCGGCAGCCCCCAGGTGATCTGCTCGACCAGCTTCGCCCGGTGCGGCGCCTGCTCGACCGCGTCGAGGGTGCCGCCGTTGAGCGCGGCGAGCGCGCCGAGCAGGGTGGCCTTGCCGCCGGGGCCAGCGCACAGGTCGAGCCAGCGCTCGTCGGGGCCCTCGACCTCCGGCCGGGTCAGCGCGAGCGCGCAGAGCTGGCTGCCCTCGTCCTGGACGTTGGCCAGCCGCTCGCGGACCGGCTCCAGGTCGCCGGGGTCGCCAGCGCCCGCGTCCAGCCGCACGCCGTAAGGCGAGTAGGGGGCCGGGTCGCCGCCGGTCATCGCGGCCAGCTCGTCGGCGCTGACCTCGCCGGGGCGGGCGACGAGGTGCACGGTCGGGCGCTCGTCGTCTGCGCGCAGCGCGTCGGCCAGCTCATCGCCGGTGGTGCCGAGGGCGTCGGCGAACGCGCGGGCGATCCAGCGCGGGTGCGAGGTGCGGGCGGCGAGGTGCCCGACCGGGTCTTCCTCAGCGTCCGGGGCGAGCTGGTCGAGCCAGGCGGACTCGTCGCGCTCGGCGACCCTGCGCAGCACCGCGTTGGCGAACCCGGTGACCCGCGAGCCGAGGTCGCGGCGCACCAGGTCGACCGTGGAGGCCACCGCGGCGTGCGAGGGGATGCGGGTGCGCAGCAGCTGGTAGGCGCCCAGGCGCAGCGCGTCGAGCAGCACCGGCTCGATCTTGGACAGCGGCCGGTCCGCGCACTCGGCGATGATCTGGTCGAGCAGGCCCATGGCGCGCGAGGCGCCGTAGGTCAGCTCGGTGGCCAGCGCGGCGTCCCGGCCGGAGATCTTGCGCTCGCGCAACAGCTTGGGCAGCACCAGATTGGCGTAGGCGTCCTCGGCGCGGACCGCGCGCAGGACGTCGAGGGCGGCCCGGCGCGCCGGGTCGTCCGCGGGTGGGCGCGCGGGCCCGTCCGGCCGCTTCGGGGGGTGCGACCGCTGGGGCCGCGAGGGTCGGTGCGAGCGCTTGCCGGGCTGGGTCACGTCAGCCGCTCCCCCGCCTCGATGCGCGTGCCGCGGGCCCAATCCGCGGCCTGCATTCGTTTCTTGCCCTGCGCCTGGACCTCGCCGAGACGGACGGGCCAGGTCGCCGTGCCCACCAGGACACGCTTGCGTTCCACCAGCAACTCACCAGGTTCGAGATCGATCTCGGACTCGGCCCGGGACACCGGGCCGAGCTTGACGCGTTCACCGCGGAACTCCGCCCACGCGCCGGGTTCCGGCGTCACCGCGCGGACCCGGCGGTCGACGGCGAGGCCGGGCGCGGTGAAGTCCACGCGGGCGTCCTCCACGCTGATCTTGGGCGCGAAGCTGACCCCGTCCGCGGGCTGCTCGACGGCGGTCAGCGAACCGTCGGCTATTCCGTCCACAGTGGACAACAACAGGCCCGCGCCAGCCTCGGCGAGCCGGTCGAGCAGCGCGCCCGCGGTGTCGTCGGGGCGGATCGGCTCGGTCAGCACACCGAACACCGGGCCCGCGTCGAGTTCCTTGACGATCCGGAACGTGCTGGCCCCGGTGATCTCGTCGCCGTGCCACACCGCCGCCTGCACCGGGGCCGCGCCACGCCACGCGGGCAGCACCGAGAAGTGCAGGTTGACCCAGCCGTGCCGGGGGATGTCGAGGGCGGACTGGGGCAGGATCGCGCCATAGGCCACGACCGGGCAGCAGTCGGGGGCGATCTCCCGCAGCCGCGCCTGGAAATCCGGGTCGGACGCCTTCGCCGGGGTCAGCACCTCGATGCCGTGCTCGTCGGCGAGCGCGCCCACCGGAGAGCGCACCACGTGCCTGCCTCGGCCCGCTGGGGCGTCGGGGCGGGTGACGACGGCGGCCACCTCGTGATCGGAATCGAGCAGGGCGCGCAGCGAGGGCAGCGCCACCTCGGGCGTGCCCGCGAAGACCAGCCGCATCAGCGCGCTCCGAAGAGGGGGTGCGGGCTCTGCTTGATCGTGGGAGCGGCGCCGGTGAACCAGGGGGCGCGGCGAATCTCGCGCATGGCCTGCTTGCGGGTCTCGTCGTCTAGTCGGTCCAGGAACAGGACGCCGTCGAGGTGGTCGGTCTCGTGCTGGATGCAGCGGGCCAGGAGATCCGAGCCTTGGATCTCGACTGGCTCGCCGTGCATGTTCCAGCCTCGGGCCACGACATTGCGGTGCCTGCGGCAGTCCCAGTACATGCCAGGGATGGAGAGGCAGCCCTCTTGGCCGTCTTGGATCTCTTCGTCCAGGGCTGTCCAGACTGGGTTGATCAGATGGCCTGCCGCGCCGTCGCAGTGGTAGGTGAAGACTCTGAGGCCTACGCCTAGTTGGGGGGCCGCGAGGCCTGCGCCGCCTTGGGTTTCCATGGTGTCCCAGAGGTCCCGGACCAGGTTTCGCAGTTCCTGGTCGAAGTCGGTGACCTCGGCGGCGGGCGTGCGCAGCACGGGGTCTCCGAATAGCCGGATCTGCTGGACGGTCATAGGGGTCCTTTCTCGCTGTGCCGTGCAGTCTATGCGGGGCTTTCTGGGGCTTCTGTGGGTGGGCTTGGGTGGGGTGGGTGGTTGGTCGGGTGGTTGCGTTGGGGTGGGCTGGATCGGGTGGAGTGGTTTCTTCGGGGCCCCTACGAAGGAAGATCGCCCGTGTGAAAGAGGGTGGGAAGCCCGCGGCACCACACGCGCGGCCAGCTTGGCGATCTTCCTTCTCCCCCAAAGAAACCACTCCACCCGATCCAGCACTTGGCGGGCGATAGGCGCCTTGTTGGGGCTGGGGGTTTGGGTCGGGGGCTGGGGGTAGGGCTTTGTCTCTTAGATGAGGTCTAGTGGGTCTAGTTGGACGCGTAGTGGGTCTGGGTCTTTGTGTGCTGTGCGGATGGCTTGGGCTTTGGACAGGGCTGTGGCCAGGTCTTTGCCGTGAGTGCGGTTAACGCGGATCAGGGCTCGTTCTCGGGGTGTTTGGCCGTCTGGGGGTGGGGTGCCCAGGGGGACTGGGCCGAGGATTTCCGCTGTGGGGGGTAGGGGGAAGTCGTCCAGGAAGCGGGCTAGGGCTGCGGGGGGGCCGTCTACGGAGGCCATGCGGACGGCTGGGGGGAAGCCGAGCTCGGTGCGGGCCGCCAGTTCGATGCCCGCGTGCCATACCGGGTCCCAGCGGACCAGTGCCTGGACTGGTGTGGTGGCTGATTCAGCCATGACCACTACTCGGCCGCCTTGGGTGGCGGGGCGGACCAGGGCTGCGGCGGTCATCCAGCGGCGTAGGGCTTCTTCTGTCGCTCTTAGGTCGGCTCGGTTGAGGAGTGCCCAGCCGTCCAGGAGTAGGGCTGCGCCGTAGCCGTCCTCCGCGACCGGTTCCGCGCCGGGGGTGGCCACTACCAGGGCTGGGCGGGCGTCGACCGTGGCGAGGACCTCTTGGGCGCCGGAGGTGCGGACCGGGTAGCCGGGGAAGGCTCTGCCCAGCTCTTCCGCTGTCCGCTTCGCGCCGATGACGGTGGCTCGGAGTTTCCTGGAGCCGCAGTTGGCGCATTTGACGTTGGCATCGGTGGCGGCGCACCAGCGGCAGGCGGGGGCGCTGGCCTGACCTAGGCCCAGGGGCCCGGCGCACTTGCGGCAGCGGGCGGGGGTGCGGCAGTCCTGGCAGGTCAGGGCGGGGACATAGCCTCGGCGGGGCACCTGCACCAGGACCGGGTGGCCTGCCGACAGCGCCGTGCGGGCGGCGTCGAAGGCCACTGAGGGGACACGGGCGGTGCGGGCGGCTGGGTCGCGGGCCAGCTGGCTGTCGTGTTCGCCGATGGCGGTCACCCGGGGGGCGGCCGCGCGGACCTGGTCGCGGGTGGCGACGATCTCCGGGGCCCAGCGGGAGTCGACCAGGAGTTGGGCCTCGGCGGTGCGGGCGAAACCGGCGACGAGGACAGCGGCGCCGCTGAGGCGGGCGCGTTGGATCAGGACGTCGCGGACATGGGGGTAGGGGGAACGGGGGTCGGAATGCTGGTCGTCGCCGTCGTCCCAGACGATCAGGGCGCCGGGGCTGGTGACGGGGGCGTAGGCGGTGGCTCGGGTGCCGACGACGATCTGGGCGCTGCCTCGGCGCACGGTCAGCCAGCAGCGGTAGCGCTTGGCGGGGCCTAGGTCCGCTGACAGGGCGACTGCGGCGTCTTCGCCTGCCAGGGCGACGCAGGCGGCATGGACGCGGGCGACGTCGCGGTGGTCGGGGACGACGATGACCGCGCCTCGGCCCGCTGACGCCGCCGTTGTGGCGACTTCGGCCAGGCGCTGGGGCCAGTCTTCGCCGGGGAGGGCCTGCCAGACCGCGTGGGCTTGGCGGCCCGCGCGGACGGCGTCGAGGAACGCCGCGCCACGGGGGTAGCGGGCCCAGCCCGCCGGGTCCGGTGTGGGTGGGCGGGGGGCGGGCGGGGGTGGTTCCTCTGCCTCGACGCGGGCGTGGCGGGGTGGGATGGCCAGGCGCAGGACGTCGATCATGGTACCGCCGTAGCGGTCGGCGACGGCTCGGCACAGGCGGGCGACCTCGGGGGTGAGGACCGGTTCCGGGGAGACCACGCGGTCGAGGAACTGGAGGGTGCCGGTGTGATCCGATTCGGCGACTCGCTCCAGGAGGTATCCGTCGACCAGTTGCCCGGCGAAGCGGACCCGGATGCGGCAGCCCGGTTTCGCCTCGGCGTCGGCCTTGGCGGGCACCAGGTAGTCGTAGGTCCGGTCCAGGTGCGCCAAGGGCACATCGACATAGACGCGGGCGACCGGGAGTTCGGCCGCCGGGGCTGGTCTGCCTTTGGCAGGCCGTGTGGCCTTGTCCGTGGGTCTGGTCTTGGCCTGCGGTTTCACCGGGGCGGCGACCTCGACCTGGAACAGCGCGTCGGGGTCGGGCATGACGGCTGGTCTACCAGAAGGGACCGACGCTCACTCCCGGCGGGGCTCGTCGAGGTAGGCGGCGTACATGGCGACGATCTCGGCGCGGTCGTGCGCGGCCGCCTCTTCGCGGATGCGCCGGTTCAGGCCCGCCGGGTAGCCGTGCTTGATGAGCCTGCGCTCGGCCGCGTCCTCCATGAACGACAGCGAGAAGTACAGGCCGGTGATGTACCCCAGGCCGATCATCGACAGCCGCAGCGACAGCGGGCCGGGGACGAGCAGCAGCAGCCACAGCGGCAAGAACAGGACCATCACCCGCGTGAAGTGCCGCAGCACCCACGTCCGGCTGCTCAGGTCCCACAGCACCCAGTGCCGGTACTCGTCGGGCAGCGTGCCGCCGACGGCGTACCGCAGCCACAGCAGGGGACTCGGCCGCTTCAGGCTCACCGGGCTGATGTTAGGGCCGCGCGTGACAGGTTGTCCGCTGGTGTTCCGCTTACCGCGCACAGGGCATCACCTCTCCCCTGTCGGGTAGCCGGTGGAGCCGGGGTGAAACGCGGCGCGGGCCGCCACCCGGGGAGGGTGACGGCCCGCGACGGGGGTCGCCTCAGGCGCCTGCGGCCTGCTTGAGGTCGTCGGCGCGGTCGGTCCGCTCCCACGGCAGGTCCAGTTCGGGACGGCCGAAGTGGCCGTACGCCGCGGTCTGGGCGTAGATGGGGCGCAGCAGGTCGAGGTCGCGGATGATCGCGGCCGGACGCAGGTCGAAGACCTCGCGGACCGCGGCCTGGATCTTGAGCGGGTCGACGTTCTCGGTGCCGAAGGTCTCCACGAACAGGCCGACCGGAGCGGCCTTGCCGATGGCGTACGCGACCTGCACCTCGATGCGCGAGGCCAGGCCCGCGGCGACCGCGTTCTTGGCGACCCAGCGCATCGCGTACGCCGCGGAGCGGTCCACCTTCGACGGGTCCTTGCCGGAGAACGCGCCGCCGCCGTGGCGGGCCATGCCGCCGTAGGTGTCGACGATGATCTTGCGGCCGGTCAGGCCCGCGTCGCCCATCGGGCCGCCGATGACGAACCGGCCGGTCGGGTTGACCAGCAGCCGCACGTCGGCGGTGTCGAGGTCGAGTTCGGCGAGCTCGGGCAGCACGACCTGCTCGCGCACGTCCACGCCGAGCAGCTTCTCCAGGTCGACGCCGTCGGCGTGCTGGCTGGAGACGACCACGGTGTCGAGGCGGACCGGCTTGTCGCCGTCGTACTCGATGGTCACCTGGGTCTTGCCGTCCGGCCGCAGGTAGGGCAGCACGCCGTCCTTGCGGACCTTGGTGAGCCTGCGGGAAAGCCGGTGCGCCAGCGCGATCGGCAGCGGCATCAGCTCCGGGGTGTCGGTGCAGGCGTAGCCGAACATCAGGCCCTGGTCGCCCGCGCCCTGCCGGTCGATCTCGTCGGAGGCGTTCTCCACCCGGGTCTCGTGCGCGGTGTCCACGCCCTGGGCGATGTCGGGCGACTGCGCGCCGATGGCGACGTTGACGCCGCAGGAGTTGCCGTCGAAGCCCTTGGCCGACGAGTCGTACCCGATGCGCAGGATGACGTCGCGGACGATGCTGGGGATGTCCGCGTACGCCTCGGTGGTCACCTCGCCCGCGACGTGGACTTGGCCGGTGGTCACCAGTGTCTCCACGGCTACCCGAGACCGGGGGTCCTTCGACAGCAGCGCGTCGAGCACCGAGTCGCTGATCGCGTCACAGATCTTGTCCGGGTGGCCTTCGGTGACAGACTCCGAAGTGAACAGCCTGCGGCTGCCAGTCTCGCTCACGACATACCCCACATCAGTTGCCAGTAGTCCCGGACAACAGTACTGAAGGGGCAAGGAAAAAGGCTCAACGGCCGCGAAGTTCGACCACGGCGTCCCAGACTTCGGTCGCCAGTTGGGCCTTCGAGCCCAGCGCGATGGGGCGTTCGGTCCCGTCCGCGGCCAGCAGCCAGCCCTGGTTGTCCTCCATCTCGAACGCCTTGCCCTCGCCGACGGCGTTGACCACGAGCAGGTCGCAGCCCTTGCGGGCGAGTTTCGCGCGGGCGTGGGAGAGCACGTCGGCCCCTGTGTCGCCGGTCTCGGCCGCGAATCCGACGATGACCTGGGCCGAGGCAGGCGCGCGGCGGCGCGCGGAGACCAGTTCGGCGAGGACGTCGGCGTTGCGGGTCAGCGCGATCGGGTCGGGGTCGCGGTCGGTTTTCTTGATCTTGAACTCGGCCGACGCCGTCGGCCGGAAGTCGGCGACGGCGGCGGCCATGACCACCACGTCGGCGTCCCCGGCGGCCTTGTGCACCGCGTCCCGCAGTTCGGCCGCCGTGCCAACCTTGACCACGTCGACGCCCGCTGGCTCGGGCAGCGCGAGGGTATGCGCGGAGACCAGCGTCACCCGGGCGCCGCGCTGCACGGCGGTGCGGGCCAGCGCGTAGCCCTGCTTGCCCGATGAGCGGTTGCCCAGGTAGCGGACCGGGTCCAGCGGCTCACGGGTGCCGCCTGCGGAGACCACCACGTGCACGCCTTCGAGGTCGCGCGGCAGCGCGTCCGGCCGCTGGAGCAGCAGCCGGGCCAGGTCGACGATCTCGGCCGGGTCGGCGAGCCTGCCCTTGCCGGTGTCGGCGCCGGTGAGCCTGCCGCTGGCGGGCTCGGCCACCACCACGCCGCGCGAGCGCAGCGTGGCGACGTTGGCCTGGGTGGCGGCGTGCTCCCACATCTCGGTGTGCATGGCGGGGGCCATGAGCACCGGGCAGCGCGCGGTGAGCAGGGTGTTGGTCAGCAGGTCGTCGGCCAGGCCGTGGGCCGCCTTGGCGAGCAGGTCGGCGGTGGCGGGCACCACCAGGACCAGGTCCGCCTCCTGCCCGAGGCGCACGTGCGGCACCTCGGGCACGTCGGAGAAGACCCCGGTGTGCACCTTGTTGCCCGACAGGGCCTCGAAGGTGGCCGCGCCGACGAAGCGCAGAGCGGCGTCGGTGGGCGCCACCCGCACCTCGTGACCGGACTCGGTCAGGCGGCGCAGGACCTCACAGGCCTTGTAGGCGGCGATGCCGCCGCCCACACCCAGAACGACGCGAGGACGCGAGGTCACTCGCCCTCGGTGTGCTCAAGCAGGCCGGAGTGGATTTCGCGCAGGGCGATGGACAGCGGCTTCTCGCGCGGGCCGGGCTCCACCAGCGGGCCGACGTACTCCAGCAGGCCTTCGCCAAGCTGCGCGTAGTAGTCGTTGATCTGGCGGGCACGCTTGGCGGCGTAGATCACCAACGCGTACTTCGAGCTGACCTTTTCGAGCAAGTCGTCGATCGGGGGGTTGGTGATGCCTTCGAGGGTGGTCGTCGGCTCACCCAGTGCGCTCAGCTCGGTAGGGGTGATCACTCGCAACGCTCCAGCTTGCTCAGATGTGTTCCGGAAGTACCAAGGTTAGCAACTCCGCGGCCGCGGCCCGCACATCGGCGTTCACCACGACCACGTCGAACTCCGCTTCCGCGGCCAGTTCGTCCTTCGCCACGGCGAGGCGGTGGGCCACCACGGCCTCGTCCTCGGTGCCGCGGCCGACCAGCCGGGACACCAGCGCGTCCCAGGACGGCGGCACCAGCATGACGAGCTGGGCCTCGGGCATCGCGCGCCGCACCTGGCGCGCGCCCTGCAGTTCGATCTCCAGCACGGCGGGCCTGCCGTGGGCGAGCGCGGCCTCGACCGGTCCGCGCGGGGTGCCGTAGCAGTTGCCCGCGTAGGCCGCGTGCTCGAGCAGTTCGCCTGCCTCGACCATCCGGTCGAACTCGGCGCGGTCGATGAAGTGGTAGTGCGCGCCGTCGATCTCACCTGGCCGAGGAGCCCGGGTGGTCACCGAGACGCTGAAGTAGATGTCGGGGTGCAGCCTGCGCAGTTCGGCGACCACGCTGGACTTGCCGACCCCCGACGGGCCGGACACGACTGTGAGCCGGGACCGGACAGCGACGCCCGATCCCGACTCACGGCCGCTCAACTTCGCATTCACTCGCCGCTGAACTCGGCGAGCAAGGCCTTGCGCTGACGGTCGCCGAGCCCGCGCAGGCGCCTGCTAGGGGCGATCTCCAGGCGCTCGATGATCTGCTGGGCACGCACCTTGCCGACACCCGGCAAGGCCTCCAGCAGAGCGGTGACCTTCATCTTGCCCAGGACCTCGTCATTGTCAGACTGGGCCAGCACGTCCTTGAGGGTGGTGCCGCCTCGCTTCAGGCGCTCCTTGAGCTCGGCTCGGGCGCGACGGGCGGCAGCCGCCTTCTCCAGCGCTGCGGCCCGCTGCTCCTCGGTCAGCTGGGGAAGGGCCACGATTTCCTCCGTGGGGGTGGGATTTCTGCGGATCGGTGCCGCGACGTTACCGACCCCTGGCCTGCGAGGACAACGCGGGGGCAGCGTGCGCGGTGCGTGACCAGCGGTTCGAAGTTGATCAACAACGCGTGACTGGCGACGCTGCGACCTGCGACGATGCCGACCCCTATCGATCCAGATCGGGTGTGACGCTGTGCGATCGGACGCCCGCCGGAGGCGAAAGTGTCACGTCCGCCACTCCCTGAGCACCGCCGAACACACCCGGTCAGCCTAAGGCCCCTACCTGCGCAGACGGGGGACGGACGCGCGCAACCCCCGGAAGCCCCGATTCGGGCTTCCGGAGGGTGCGCTTCCCTAGCGGTGGTTCAGCGAGCGGCGGCCGCCAAGGCGTCCCGGACCCGCAGCGCGGCAGAGCGCAGCGCGGCGGGGTCCGGACCGTGCCGCAGCACGTCGCGGGAACTCGTCGGCAGGACGTGGCGCGGGTCGGGACCGAAGAGCCGCGCCAGGTCGGCGGCGCCCGCGCCCTGGGCGCCGACGCCGGGGGCCAGGATGGGCCCGTTGAGCCGGGACAGGTCGACGCCGGTCTCCCCGATGGTCGCGCCGACGACCAGGCCCACGCCGCCAAGCGGCGCGGCGCCGGAGTTGCGGTCGGCCGCGGCGTCCACGACCGCCTGCGCCACGCTGCGGCCGTCCGCGACCGCCCGCTGGACGCTCGCGCCCTCCGGGTTCGAGGTCAGCGCGAGCACGAACACCCCGCGCCCGGTGCGCTCGGCCTCGTCCAGCGCGGGCGCGAGCGAGCCGAACCCCAGGTACGGCGAGAGGGTGACCGCGTCGGCGGCCAACGGGGAGCCCTCGGCCAGGTACGCCTGGGCGTAGGCGGCCATGGTCGAGCCGATGTCGCCGCGCTTGACGTCGAGCAGCACCAGCGCGCCCGCCGCCTGGGACTCGGCGATCACCCGCTCCAGGACGGCGACGCCCTTCGAGCCGTACGCCTCGAAGAACGCCGACTGCGGCTTGAGCATCGAGACCTCGCCCGCCAGCGCCTCGACGCAGGTGAGCGCGAACCGCTCCAGGCCCGCGGCGTCGCGGGGCAGGCCCCAGGCGTCGAGCAGGTTGGGGTGCGGGTCGATGCCGACGCACAGGGAGCCGCGCGCGGCGACCGCCTCGGCCAGCCGCGCGCCGAACGGAGCCGTCACGCGTCCGCCCCGGACTGCTCGGACTGCTTGGCCTGCTTCGCCTTGCCCGCGAGCAGGGCGGCCTGCAACGCCTGTAGGGGCCGCACGCCGATGTCGTCGCGGATGAGCGCCTCGATGCCGTGCACCGCGGCGGCCGCGCCCTGGATCGTGGTCACGCACGGGATGTCCCGGGAGACCGCGGCCGTGCGGATCTCGTAGCCGTCCACCCGGGGCCCGTGGTTGCCGTACGGGGTGTTGATGACCATGTCGACCCCGCCGTCGCGGATCAGGTCGACGACGTTCTCCGCGCCCTCGAAGTGCTTGCGCACCACCGTGCACGGAATCCCGTTGCGGCGCAGCACTTCCGCGGTGCCGGAGGTCGCCAGCACCTCGAAGCCCAGGTCGGCCAGGCGCTTCACCGGGAACACCATCGCCCGCTTGTCCCGGTTGGCGACCGAGACGAACACCCGCCCGCCGACCGGGAGCGAGCCGTAGGAGGCGGTCTGCGACTTGGCGAACGCCTTGCCGAAGGACGCGTCGATGCCCATGACCTCGCCGGTGGACTTCATCTCCGGGCCGAGCAGCGAGTCCACGCCGTGCCCGTCGGGGGTGCGGAAGCGGTGGAAGGGCAGCACGGCCTCCTTCACCGCGACCGGCGCGCCGTCGGGCAGTTCCGCGCCGTCGCCGTCGGCGGGCAGCATCCCCTCGGCGCGCAGGTCGGCGATGGTCGCGCCGAGCATGATCCGGGCCGCCGCCTTGGCCAGCGGCGCGGCGGTCGCCTTGGAGACGAACGGGACCGTGCGGCTGGCGCGCGGGTTGGCCTCCAGGACGTAGAGCACGTCGTCCTTGAGCGCGTACTGCACGTTGAGCAGGCCGCGCACGCCGACGCCCTTGGCGATGGCCTCGGTGGAGCGGCGCACGGCCTCCAGGTCGGTGCGGCCCAGGGTGATCGGCGGCAGCGCGCACGCCGAGTCGCCGGAGTGGATGCCCGCCTCCTCGATGTGCTCCATGACGCCGCCGAGGTAGACCTCGTCGCCGTCGCAGAGCGCGTCGACGTCGATCTCGATGGCGTCGTCGAGGAACCGGTCGACCAGCACCGGGTGCTCCGGGCTGACCTCGGTGGCCCGGTCGATGTACCCGGCCAGGGTCTCCTCGTCGTAGACGATCTCCATGCCGCGCCCGCCGAGCACGTAGGACGGGCGGACCAGCACCGGGTAGCCGATCTCGTCGGCGATGCGCTTGGCGCCCGCGAACGAGGTCGCCGTGCCGTACTTGGGCGCGGGCAGGCCCGCGGCGGTCAGCATGTCGCCGAACGCGCCCCGGTCCTCGGCCATGTGGATCGCCTCCGGCGAGGTGCCCACGATCGGCACGCCCACGTCGGCGAGCCGCTGCGCGAGGCCGAGCGGGGTCTGCCCGCCAAGCTGCACGACGACGCCCACGACCGAGCCGGAGAGCTGCTCGGAGTGCACGACCTCCAGCACGTCCTCGAAGGTGAGCGGCTCGAAGTAGAGCCGGTCGGAGGTGTCGTAGTCGGTGGACACCGTCTCCGGGTTGCAGTTCACCATCACGGTCTCGTACCCGGCTTCGCGCAGCGCCATCGCCGCGTGCACGCAGGAGTAGTCGAACTCGATGCCCTGCCCGATCCGGTTCGGGCCCGAGCCCAGGATCAGCACCTTGGGCCGGTCGTGCTGGGGCAGCACCTCGGTCTCGGCGTCGGGGTCGAGCTCGTAGGCCGAGTAGTGGTACGGGGTGAGCGCGGCGAACTCGGCGGCGCAGGTGTCGACGGTCTTGAACACCGGCCGCACGCCGAGGCGGTGGCGCAGGCTGCGCACGCCGTCCTCGCCCGCCAGTTCCGGGCGCAGGGCGGCGATCTGGCGGTCGGAGAAGCCCGACCGCTTCGCCCGCCGCAGCAGCGGCTCGTCCAGCACCGGGGCGCTCTCCACCTCGTGGCGCAACTCGACCAGGGACGCGATCTGATCGATGAACCACGGGTCGATCCCGCACGCCTGGTGGACCTCGTGGACGGTCGCGCCCATCCGCAGCGCGCGTTCGAGGGTGTAGAGCCTGCCGTCGTGCGGGACGCGCAGCGCGTCCAGAGTGGACTCCAGGCTCATCACCTCGGGGTCCGGGCGGGTCCAGAACCCGGTCGCCTTGGTCTCCATCGACCGCAGCGCCTTGCCCAGCGCCTCGACGAAGTTGCGGCCGATCGACATGGCCTCGCCGACGCTCTTCATCGTCGTGGTGAGCGTCGGGTCGGCGCCGGGGAACTTCTCGAAGGCGAACCGGGGCACCTTGACGACCACGTAGTCCAGGGTCGGCTCGAACGAGGCCGGGGTCTCGCCGGTGATGTCGTTGCGGATCTCGTCCAGGGTGTAGCCGATGGCGAGCTTCGCGGCGATCTTGGCGATCGGGAACCCGGTGGCCTTCGACGCCAGCGCGCTGGACCGCGAGACCCGGGGGTTCATCTCGATGACGACCATGCGGCCGGTCTTCGGGTGGATCGCGAACTGGATGTTGCAGCCGCCGGTGTCGACGCCGACCGCGCGCAGCACGTCGATGCCGACGTCGCGCATGTGCTGGAACTCGCGGTCGGTCAGGGTCATCGCCGGGGCGACGGTCACCGAGTCGCCGGTGTGCACGCCCATCGGGTCGATGTTCTCGATGGAGCAGATGACCACCACGTTGTCGTGCCGGTCGCGCATCAGCTCAAGCTCGTACTCCTTCCAGCCGAGCACGCTCTCCTCGATGAGCACCTCGGTTACCGGGCTCTCGGTGAGCCCGGTGGAGGCCAGCCGCTCCAACTGCTCGTGGGTGTAGGCCAGGCCGGAGCCGAGGCCGCCCATGGTGAACGACGGCCGGATGACGACCGGCAGCCCCAACTCGGCGACGGTCTCGCGCACCTCAGCCATCGAGTGGCACACCCGGCTGCGCGGGGTCTCGGCGCCGATCTCGGCGACGATGTCCTTGAACTTCTGCCGGTCCTCGCCGCGCTGGATCGCCTCGATGTCCGCGCCGATCAGCTCGACCCCGTACTTCTCCAGCACCCCGCGCTCGTGCAGCGCCACGGCGGTGTTCAGCGCCGTCTGCCCGCCCAGCGTCGCCAGAATCGAGTCGATCGGATGCCCGGCGTCCCGCTCCGCGGCGATGACCTTCTCCACGAACTCGGCCGTGATCGGCTCGATGTAGGTGGCGTCGGCGAACTCCGGGTCGGTCATGATCGTCGCCGGGTTGGAGTTGACCAGGCTGACCCGCAGCCCCTCCTCCCGCAGCACCCGGCACGCCTGCGTGCCGGAATAGTCGAACTCGCAGGCCTGGCCGATCACGATCGGGCCGGACCCGATCACCAGCACGTGCTGGATGTCGTCGCGCTTGGGCATCAGCGACCGCCCTCCATCAGGGTCACGAACTGGTCGAACAGGTTTGCGGCGTCGTGCGGGCCCGCCGCGGCCTCGGGGTGGTACTGCACGGAGAAGGCGGGGACGTCGAGGGCGCGGACGCCTTCGACGGTGCCGTCGTTGGGGCAGTAGTGGCTGATCGTGGCGGCGCCGTACGGGGTGTCGAAGTCGGCGCCGGGCTCGCCTTCGATGACGAAGCCGTGGTTCTGGGAGGTGATCGCGACCGAGCCGGTGGCGACGTCGATCACCGGGATGTTGATGCCGCGGTGGCCGTAGCGCATCTTGTAGGTGCCCAGGCCCAGCGCGCGGCCGAGGATCTGGTTGCCGAAGCAGATGCCGAACAGCGGGATGCGCCGTTCCAGCACCGCCTTGGTCAGCTCGACCGGGTGGTCGGCGGTGGCCGGGTCGCCGGGGCCGTTGGACAGGAAGACGCCGTCGGCCTCGACGGCGAGCAGTTCGTCCAGGGTGGTGGTTGCGGGCAGCACGTGCGTCTCGATGCCGCGGGCCGCCATCATGCGCGGGGTGTTGGACTTGATGCCCAGGTCGAGCGCGGCGACCCGGAAGCGGCGCTCGCCCTGCGCGGGCACCACGTACGGCTGCGCCGCGGTGACCTCGCCCGCGAGGTCGGCGCCGAGCATCCTCGGGCTTTCCAGCACGCGGCCGACCATCGCCTCGGTGCCGGTCAGCGCGTCACCGGAGAACACCCCGGCGCGCATGGCGCCGCGCTCGCGCAGGTGGCGGGTCAGCGAACGGGTGTCGACCCCGCTGATCCCGACGACGCCCTGGGAGACCAGCGCGTCGTCCAGGGACCGGGTGGAGCGCCAGTTCGAGGCGATCCGGGCGGGGTCGCGGACCACGTAGCCGGAGACCCAGACGCGGCTGGACTCGTCGTCCTCGTCGTTCCAGCCGGTGTTGCCGATCTGCGGGGCCGTGGCCACCACGATCTGCCGGTGGTAAGAGGGGTCGGTCAGCGTTTCCTGGTAGCCGGTCATGGCGGTGCAGAACACCACCTCGCCGAAGGTCTCGCCGGTGGCGCCGAACGCCTCGCCGCGAAAGACCCGGCCGTCTTCGAGGACCAGCGCCGCGGCTGTCCGTGTGCTCGTCTTACTCACCGTCTCGTACCTCCGGCGTGAGAGCGCGCAGCGCGGGCACCCACGAGTCGTAGTCGTCCTTGTCGTCGGCGCGGAAGCCGGTGTCGAACTCGTGGCCGCCGACCGCCCAGCGCACCACCAGCAGCCCGTCGCGGCCCATCACCTTCCCGGCGATCCCGGCCTCGGTGCGCGCAGCGCGCACCGACTCCGCCGGAATCCACACCGGACTCGCTCCCGCGCGGTCGAACAGCAGCCCCTCGGGCAGCAGGTGCGCGGTCGCGTCCGCGCGGAAACCCATATCGCCCACCGCCACCCGGTCCTGCCAACTCGCGTCGGTGACCGTGCTGGCGTAGACGCCCGTGCTGGGCGGCAGCAGCGTTTCCGCGGTGCCCTCGCGAACCCCGGCGAGCACCGTCTCCGGCGCGGCGGGGAACGCGGGCAGCACCGCGGCCTGGCGGCGGGCGCGGTTGCGGTAGCCCCACCACATCAGCAGGACCAGCAGCACGAACACCGCCGCGAACAGCGCGGTAAGACCAAGCCGGTTCACGCGGTCACCTTCCCGTCCCGTGCCGTGACCGCGCCGCGCAGCAGCGTCGCCACGACCACCCCGGGCAGCTCCATGCCCTCGTACGGGGTGTTGGCCGCGATGCTGGCCAGGTCGGCGCCGCGCACCGTCCAGCGGCCCGCCGGGTCGACCAGGGTCAGGGTGGCGGGCTCGCCCACCGCGATGGGGCGGCCCTGGTCGGGCAGGCCCGCGATCTCGGCTGGCCGCTCGCTCATCACCCGCGCCACCCCGCGCCAGTCGAGCAGGCCGGGGTTGACCATGGTCTCGACCACGATCGGCAGCGCTGTCTGCAACCCGAGCATCCCAGGCCGGGCCGCGGACCACTCGCAGTCCTTGTCCTGGCTGGCGTGCGGGGCGTGGTCGGTGGCCACGCAGTCGACCGTTCCCTCCGCCAGCGCGGCGCGCAGCGCCTTGGCGTCGGTCGAGGTGCGCAGCGGCGGGTTGACCTTGTTGACCGGGTCGTAGGTGGTCAGGCGCTCGTCGTCGAGCAGCAGGTGGTGCGGGGTGACCTCGGCCGACACCCGGGTGCCCCGGCCCTTGGCCCAGCGCAGCACCTCAGCGGTGCCCTCGGTGGACACGTGGCACACGTGCAGCCGGGCGCCGACATGCAGCGCCAGCAGGCAGTCGCGGGCCACGATCGACTCCTCGGCCACCGCGGGCCAGCCCGCCAGCCCCAGCCGCGCGGCCAGTTCGCCCTCGTGGGCCTGAGCGCCGACGGTCAGCCGGGGCTCCTCCGCGTGCTGGGCGATCACCGCGTCCAGCGCCTTGGTGTACTCCAGCGCGCGGCGCATGATCAGCGGGTCGGCGACGCAGAGGCCGTCGTCGGAGAACACCCGGACCCGGGCCGCCGAGCGCGCCATCGTGCCAAGCTCGGCCAGCTTCTCGCCCTTGAGCCCGACGGTCACCGCGCCGACCGGGTGCACGTCGACCAGGCCGACCTCCCGGCCGCGCCGCCACACGTGCTCCACGATCACCGCGTTGTCGGCCACCGGGTCGGTGTTGGCCATGGCGAACACGGCGGTGTAGCCGCCCAGCGCAGCCGCCCGCGACCCGGACTCGATGGTCTCGGTGTCCTCCCGGCCCGGCTCGCGCAGGTGGGTGTGCAGGTCGACGAAACCGGGCAGCGCCACCAGTCCCCCGGCGTCGATCACCTCGGCCCCGTCGGCGTCGAGCCGGGCGCCGATCTCGGCGATCACACCGTCGCGGACCGCGATGTCGACCGGCTCGCCCTCCCCGTAGGGCTGCGCCCCGCGGATGACCAGCGAACTCATGAATTGTCCTCTTCTCCGGCCAACAGGTGGTACAGCACGGCCATCCGCACGTGGACCCCGTTCGCGACCTGGTCGGTGATCGCCGCCCTCGGCGAGTCGGCGACCGCGGCGGCGATCTCCATCCCGCGCAGCATCGGGCCGGGGTGCAGCACGACCGCGTGCTTGGGCAGCATCCGCGCGCGCGCCTCGCCGAGCCCGTAGGCGATCGCGTACTCCCGCGCGGACGGGAAGAACCCGCCGTGCATCCGCTCGGCCTGCACGCGCAGCATCATCACCGCGTCCAGCGTCGGCAACTCGGGGTCAAGCTCGTGCGAGACCCGCAGCGACCCGGCCGCGCCCACCGGCCAGTCCGCGACGCCCACCGGCAGCAGCGTGGGCGGCGCGACGAGCACCACCTCCGCGCCCAGCGAGGTGAGCAGGTGCACGTTGGAGCGGGCGACCCGGCTGTGCAGCACGTCGCCGACGATGGCCACGCGCCTGCCGTCGATCCGGCCGAGCCGGTCGCGCAGGGTCGCCGCGTCGAGCAGCGCCTGGGTGGGGTGCTCGTGGGTGCCGTCACCGGCGTTGACCACGCTGGTCCCCGCCGCGGCGAGCCAGCCCGCGATCCGGTGAGCGGCTCCGGAGGCCGGGTGCCGCACGATCACGCAGTCCGCGCCAGCGGCGGCCAGGGTCAGCGCGGTGTCGCGAAGGGACTCGCCCTTGCTCACCGACGACCCGCCCGCGGAGACGTTGACCACGTCGGCGCTCATCCACTTTCCGGCGATCTCGAAGGAGACCCGGGTGCGGGTGGAGTTCTCGTAGAACATCGTGATCACCGTGCGGCCGCGCAGGGTGGGCAGCTTGCGCACCTCGCGGCCGAGCAGTGTCCGCTTGAGACCGTCGGCGGTGTCCAGAATGGCCAGTGCGGTGGCCGGGTCGAGCCCGTCGGTGCTGAGCAGGTGTCTCATGCCCGCTCCCCCGCCCGGCGCAGCAGGACGGCGTCGCGGCCGTCGGTCTCCTCGAACAGGACGTTGACCTCCTCGGCGCGCGCGGTGGGCACGTTCTTGCCCACGTAGTCGGCGCGGATGGGCAGTTCGCGGTGGCCCCGGTCGACCAGCACCGCCAGCTGCACTGCCCGGGGGCGGCCAGCGTCGCGCAGGGCGTCGAGGGCGGCGCGGATGGTGCGGCCGGAGAACAGCACGTCGTCGACCAGGATGACCAGGGCGTCCTCGATGCCGCCGGGCGGCAGGGCGGTCGCGCCGAGCGGCCGGGTGGGCTTGCGGCGCAGGTCGTCGCGGTAAAGCGTCACATCGAGGGTCCCGACGGGAACACCGATGTCGCTGAACTCGGCGATCCTGGCCGCGAGGCGGGCCGCGAGCGGCGCCCCCCGGGTGGGGATGCCGAGCAACACGACCGGGCTCGCGCCGGACGCGCCGAGCGAAGTTTTCTCAATGACCTGATGGGCCATTCGGGCGATGGTGCGCGCGACGTCACCAGCCGAGAGCAGCTCCCGCTGCCCCGCCGGTTCCGGCGCGCCACGATCTCGGGGCGGCACGGCAGACTCCTTCCCCGCCTCACTGGACGGGCCTTAAAGGTGTCGATCGACCCTCTGACCTGGGGTCGACCCGACGTTATCAGGCCGGGGAGACCCACCGACCGGGTGGTCTGGCAGGTTTCCCCCGGGTGCCGCAGTCGAACCAGCTTGACCTGGTGACAACTCTGGGTAACCATTACTCTGCGTGTTGATTTGAAGCTACCCGCGGCAGTCCTTAGCGCCGTCGGGGCGAACGAACGGAGAACCGCCGCATGGGCGACTACGCCAAGGCGCTAGGGGCCAAGCTCCGCGCCATCCGCCAGCAGCAGGGGCTGTCGCTGCACGGCGTCGAGCAGAAGTCCGGTGGCCGCTGGAAGGCCGTCGTGGTCGGCTCTTACGAGCGCGGCGACCGCGCCGTCACGGTCCAGAAACTGGCCGAACTCGCGGACTTCTACGGCGTGCCGGTGGTGGAACTCCTGCCCGAGGGCCGTGTTCCATCCGGAGCAGAACCCGCCACGAAGATCGTGATCAATCTGGAGCGGCTGCAACAGCTGCCAGCGGAGAAGGTCGGTCCGCTGGCCCGCTACGCGGCCACCATCCAGAGCCAGCGCGGTGACTACAACGGCAAGGTCCTGTCGATCCGCACGGAGGACCTGCGCTCGCTGGCGATCATCTACGACATGACTCCGGGGGAGTTGACAGAGCAGCTCATCGACTGGGGTGTGCTGCCCCCGGAGGCGCGGCCGTCCAAGGAAGACTAGGTTGGCCAGCGAGACACCCGACCGCGCAGACGGGGATGCTGCGCAGTCGGGTGTTCGTGCTGTCCGGCTGCTTCTGGCTGTGTTGGCTTGCTCGATGGGGGGGTGGAGTGGTTTCTTCAGGGCCCCTACGAAGGAAGATCCCGTCGCGGGGAAAGACGGGTGGGGAGCCTTCGGCCCCACGACCACGGCGAGTTCAGGGATCTTCCTTCACCCCCGAAGAAACCACTCCACCCCATCGAGCACCTGGCAGGGTTGGCGCTGCCTGGCAGGAGGGTGGGTGTGCTGTCCCGCCTCGCCGAGCACCTGGCAGGGCTGAATGCGGTGACGGGAGGGCAGGTTTGCGAACAAGCCCTACAAGAGCACTCGACCCGCGCCGACCGAGTCCTCAACGACGCACTGCGGCTGTTTTCACCGCCCCAAACCCCCCACAACAAAGCCCCACCCACCCTGGGGGCTGACCCCGCTCCAGTCTATCGCCGCAGGTCAGCGCGGGGAAGAGAGCGGGCCGCGCCTGTGGATAACTTGCGATCATGGAACGCGTCGGGCCGGCGGTGGGGGCTCGCCTTTGCGGCCTTGTCCCCCGCAGGGGTGAAGTTCGGGAGGTCAGAGGGTCGCTCGTAGGCGGTCGGCGATGCCGCCGATGCGGCCAAGGACGCCGTTGACGAAGCGGGGGGAGTCGTCGGTGGAGAGGGACTTGGCTAGTTGGACTGCCTCGTCGATCGCGACGGCGTCGGGGACGTCTTGGGCCCACAGGAGCTCGTAGAGGCCCAAGCGGAGGACCGCCAAGTCCACGGCGGGCATCCGGGCCAGGGACCAGCCCTCGGCGTGTTCGGTTAGTAGCTCGTCTATCCGGTTCCGGTGCGCGGTCACGCCTTCCACCAGGGTGATGGTGTAGTCGTTGACCGGTGGGACGTCCGGGGACCCGACCCGGTCGGCCAGGAGGGTGACCGGGTCGGCGCCGCGGACGGCGGCCTCGAAGAGGAGGTCCACCGCGCGCTTGCGGGCCTTGCTGCGAGCGCCCACGTCAGCTGCTGACCCGGCCGAGGTAGCGCCCGTCGCGGGTGTCGACCTTGACCTTTTCGCCGGTGGTGACGAACAGGGGGACCTGGATCTCGGCGCCGGTCTCCAGCTCGGCGGGCTTGGTGCCGCCGGTGGAGCGGTCGCCCTGCAGGCCGGGGTCGGTGTGCTTGATGATCAGCTCGACCGAGGTGGGCAGTTCGATGAACAGGGGCACTCCCTCGTGCGAGGAGACGATCGCGGTGCCGTTCTCCAGCAGGAACCGGGACTGCTCGCCGACGACCTCGGCGGCGATCGAGATCTGCTCGAAGGTGTCGCCGTCCATGAAGACGTACTCGGAGCCGTCGTTGTAGAGGTAGGTCATCTCGCGGCGGTCCACGGTGGCCGTGTCGACCTTGACACCAGCGTTGAACGTCTTGTCGACGACCTTGCCCGTCAGCACGTGCTTGAGCTTGGTCCGCACGAAGGCCGGGCCCTTGCCGGGCTTGACGTGCTGGAACTCGGTGACGGTCCAGAGCTGGCCTTCGAGGTTGAGCACCAGGCCGTTCTTCAGGTCGTTGGTCGAGGCCACTGGCTGGATCTCCTGTTTTTCGCGCGCATGGGTGATCGTCGTCAGACGACCATGAGCTGCTTGGTGGTCAGCGTGAGGAGCTCGGGACCATCGTCCCGCACGACAAGCGTGTCCTCGATGCGGACCCCGCCCCTGCCGGACAGGTACACACCCGGCTCGACGGTGACCGCCATTCCGGCGGAAAGTGTACCTTCGCCGGTTTTCGCCAGGCTGGGTGCCTCGTGGATCTCCAGGCCGACGCCGTGGCCGAGGCCGTGGGTGAACTCGGCTCCCCGGCCAGCCCGCTCGATGACGTCGCGGGCCGCCGCGTCGACGTCGCGGACCGCCGCTCCCGGGCGCAGCGCGGCCCGGCCCGCGGCCTGCGCGGCGGCGACGAGGTCGTAGATCTCGCACTGCCAGTCGGCTGGCTCGCCGAGGACCACGGTGCGGGTCATGTCGGAGTGGTAGCCATCGACCAGGGCGCCGAAGTCGAGCTTCACGAAGTCACCGGCGGCCAGCACGGCGTCGGTGGGCCGGTGGTGCGGGATGGCCGAGTTGGCGCCAGCGGCGACGATCGACTCGAACGCGCGGCCCGTCGCGCCGTGGTCGAGCATCCGGCTCTCCAGCTCGCGGGCAACCTCGCGCTCGGTGCGGCCGGGGCGCAGGCCGCCGTGCTCGATGAGGTTCGCCAGCGCGCGGTCCGCCGCCGCGCACGCCATGCGCAGCGCCTCGATCTCGGTGTCGTCCTTGACCAGCCGAAGCCGCTCGACCAGGTTCGGCGCGCGGGTCAGCTCGACGCTCCCCGCGGCGTCGGCGAGCGCGTCGAGGCCGTCGACAGTGACGTGCTGGCTCTCGTACCCGACCCGGCGCAGCCCGTCCTTGGCGGCGCGGGCGGCGAGCGCGAGGGCGCTGGCCCGCTCGATGACCCGCTCCAGCTCGGGCACCTGGACCGCGGACTGCCGCAGGTAGCGGCCGTCAGTGCAGAAGACGCTGTGCTCGTCGCCGTCGGCGTGGACGAGCAGCGCGCCGTTGGAGCCGGTGAACCCGGTCAGGTAGCGCACGTTGAGCAGGTCGACGACGAGCAGCGCGTCGAGCCCCGCGTCCCGGAGGCTGGTGCGCAGCGCCGCACGGCGGCGCGGGTGCGAGTCGGACATGTCCGCGAGCTTACGACCGGCCGCGCTCGCCGCGCCGCACTCGCCAGAACTACGCTGCGGCAATGCGAACGTGGCTGCTGCGCGGCGCCGTCCTGGCTGTGGTGCACGCCGCGGTGGCCGTGGTGGTGGCGGCCCTCAAGGCGAGTGACCCGACCGGGCGAACCACGATCGAGGGACTGGCCCTGGGTGTGCTGGTCGGCGTGGCCGCGGTCTGGGCGGCGGTCGACGGCTGGCTCGGCGTGCCGGACCGGGGCCGGGCCTGGGTGCTGGCGGCGCTCGTCGCGGGCTGGGGCGCCGCGGTGCTCGGCGTGGTCGGGCAGGCGGCGCTGGTGGACCAGACCGGCGTGAGCGCGCTGGGGCAGGCATTGACCGGCGGCGCGGCGTTCACCGCGCTGCTGGTGCTGGTCCCCGCCGGGCTGGGTCTTGTGGTCGGTCCCCGGCTGGACGGCAACCGCGGCGCGGACGACAAAGACGAGACCGCGGACCGCTGAGCCACGCGAATTGAAGCTCAGTGCGGTGTATGGGAGCGACGTGTCCGGGTAGGACGGTCAGCGGGCGGCCAGGTCGGGGCCGCGGCGGTAGGAGTCGAACACGCTCGGGGAGACCGGGGTCATCGGGGACGAGTTGAGCGTGGCGACGGCCGGGTCGGTGATCGGCCACAGTCTGCCGTCGTCCAGGACGAAGCCCAGGCGGGAGTCGGCTCGGACCACGGCGGCCGACGCGGTCAGGCGGGCCGCGACCGGGACACTGTCCAGCGCGGGGACCCGGTGGTCCAGGACGCGGACCGCCAGCTTCTCGGCCACCGAGCGACGCTCGACGCGGACCAGGGCGCCGTCGCGGACCAGGTCGATGGTGCGCTGCGGCGACGGCATCGCGAAGCCCTCCAAGGCTTTGAGCGCGCGGGCGGGCTCGGCGCAGGCTCCGCTGCCGGTGACGTCGGCGCCGAACATCATCAGGTCGGTCGGGGCGGCGCCGATGCGAGTGGCGCGCACCAGGTCGATCGGCACCCGGTCGCAGGGGGCGTCCACCGACAGCGGGGCGTGGCCCTCGGGGCCGCGGACGAGGCCGGGGCCCTCCTCCCAGGGGCCGGGGATCAGCACCGGCTTGTACGGCGCGCGGCGGAAGTCGCGGTCCCAGAACGTGATCGTCGTGCCGTCCTGGGTCTCGTGGGCGATGGCGAACGCGTCGAGCGCGGCGACCCACATGAAGTCGACGCTGAACGCGTCGACGACCGAGCGGAGCCTGCCCGCGGTGCTGGACGCCTTGCGGAACCCGCCCGGGCTCAGGATCTCCACGCCGCTGGCGAAGGTGGGGTCCTTGGCGCGCAGCACGAACTGGCCCGCGCCGTTCCAGCCCGCGTCGCGGCCGGTGGTGTCGGTGAACATCAGGTGGAACCAGCCGTCGAGGTAGACCGCGGCGGGCTGGCCCGCGCCGTAGACGTTGTCGCGCGAGACGTCGTGGGCGGCGGTCACGACCGGCTTGCCGCCGTTGGCCCGGGTCCACGTCCGCCCGTCGCGGCTGGTGGCGAGCCCGATGGCGTTGCCGTGGGCGTGGTCGCCCGCCGCGCCGGTGTAGTACAGGTAGTAGGTGCCGCCCACGCGGATCACCGAGGGATCGCAGGTGTGCATGGCGTCGAACCCGCCGCCGCCGCTGAACACCGCCAGCGCGGGCGAGCCGTCCGGGCCGGTGTACGGGCCGCCGGGCGCGGGGGCCTCGGCGAGCAGGATGTCGTCGCCCGGCGGGACGGCCGCGCCGAGCTGGCTGCACCACCACATGCGGTACTTGCCGTCCTCGACCATGAGCGTCGGGCCGTAGTTGTAGACCGAGTCGGCGCCACCGGCGGCGACCACGCCCTGGCTCTGCCGGGGCCGGTCGGTGCCCAGGGTCACCTGGTCGGGGGTCGGCTCCTGGCTCGGCGCGGCGGCGGGCACGGGCGACGCCTGCGCCGGGCGCGGCATCTCGCCCTCGGCGACCGTGGTGCAAGCCGAGGCGACGAGCCCGACGAGGGTCGCGAACACCGCGGCGACGCGGTGGAATCGCCATGGCCGGGTGGACATGCTGGGTGGAGACCTCCGTGCCGGCAACGAGGGTGGTTCAGTGTAAAGATCACCCAACCGGGGGTACCCCGGGTCGACGCGGGTGAGGCATGGACCACACTCCGCGCCGACGTCACCAGCGATAACTCACCCGACCGGGGGGTATCGGCGGTTTTTCAGCGGGCGTTGGCGGCGAGCCAGCGCAGCGCGAGCGCGTAGCCGTCGACGCCGAGGCCGACGATCACGCCCGCCGCGATCTCGGAGATGTAGCTCTTGTGCCGGAACTCCTCGCGCTTGTGCACGTTCGAGATGTGCACCTCCACCAGCGGGGCGGTGAGCTGGGCGGCGGCGTCGCGGACGGCGATCGAGTAGTGGGTCCACGCGCCCGCGTTGAGGACGACCGGGGTGTCGGTGTCGGCGGCCTCGTGCAGCCAGCCGAGCATCTCGCCCTCGTGGTCGGTCTGCCGCACCTCGACGTCGAGCCCCAGCTCACGGCCGGTGTCCACGCACAGCCGCACGAGGTCGGCGTGGGTGGTGCTGCCGTAGATCACCGGTTCGCGGGCGCCGAGCCTGCCGAGGTTCGGGCCGTTGAGCACAAGCGTCCTCACAGCAGCATCCCGCCCTTGCCGGTGGATTCGGCCGCCACCGCCGAGTAAGCGGCGGCGAGCAGCGCCGGGTCCGGGCCCTCCAGCCGCGCGGGCTTGGCGAGGCCGTCGAGGACGACGAAGCGCAGCACCCCGGACTTGGTCTTCTTGTCGGCCAACATGCCCTCGATGAGCTGGGGCAGCGCGTCGGCGTCGTAGCTGACCGGCAGGCCGATCGAGGTGAGGATCGAGCGGTGGCGGTCGGCGGTGGCGTCGTCGAGCCTGCCCGCGAGCCGCGCGAGTTCCGCGGCGAAGACCAGGCCGACGCTCACCGCGGCGCCGTGGCGCCAGCGGTAGCGCTCGCGGCGCTCGATGGCGTGCGCGAGGGTGTGGCCGTAGTTCAGGATCTCGCGCAGGCTCGACTCGCGCAGGTCCGAGGCGACGACGTCGGCCTTCACCTGGATCTTGCGGCGGATCAGCTCGGCGATGACCTCGCCCTCGGGGTCGAGGGCGGCGGCCGGGTCGGCCTCGACCAGGTCGAGGATCACCGGGTCGGCGATGAACCCGCCCTTGATGACCTCGGCCATGCCCGAGATCAGCTCGTTGCGCGGCAGGGTGGTCAGGGTGGCCAGGTCGACCAGGACCGCGGAGGGCTCGTGGAAGACGCCGACGAGGTTCTTGCCCGCGTCGGTGTTGATGCCGGTCTTGCCGCCGACGGCGGCGTCGACCATGCCCAGCAGCGTGGTCGGCACGTTCACCAGCCGCACACCGCGCATCCAGGTGGCGGCGACGAACCCGGCGAGGTCGGTGACCGCGCCGCCACCGATCGCGACGACCGTGCCGTCCCGGTCGAGGCCGATGCGGCCGAGGACTTCCCAGCAGAACGCGGCCACTGAGAGCGCCTTGCCGTCCTCGGCGTCGGGGATCTCGACGCGGTGCGCGTCGATCCCGGCGGCGGCCAGCTCGTCGCGGGTGGCCTCGGCGGTCGCCGCGAGGGTCGGCTGGTGGATGATGGCGACCTTGGACGAGTCGCGGACGGCCTCGATCAGCTCGTCGAGCAGGCCCGTGCCGATGACGACGTCGTAGGGCTTGCCGGTGGCGACCCGGATGCGCGCGGGTTGCACGATCACACTCTCCTCAGCGGCCGCTCGGCGGCCTCTCGGTGGCGTCTCGATGGTCTGTCTCGATGGTCTCTGGGTGGCCGCTACGGGCGCAGCTCGCCGACCAGTCGGGTGACGATCTCCTCGGGCGACGAGGAGTCGGTGGACACCTCGACGGTGGCGACCTCCCGGTAGAGCGGGAGGCGCGCGTCGAGGAGTTCCTTGAACTTGGCCCGCGGGTTGATCCCGGCGAGCAGGGGCCGCGCGGTGGACAACCCGGTGCGGCGGACCCCTTCGGCGAGGCTGACGTTGAGGAAGACCACGGTGTGGCCCGCCAGCAACGCCCGGGTGGCCCGCGACAGGATCGCGCCGCCCCCGAGGGAGAGGACGCCGGGGTGCTCGGCCAGCGCGGTGGCCACGGCGCGTTCCTCGGCGGCGCGGAAAGCAGGCTCGCCGTCCTGGGTGAAGATGTCGCTGATCGGTTTGCCCGCCGCGGCGACGATGTCGTCGTCGGTGTCGCGGAACGCCACCCCGAGCGCGGCGGCCAGCGCCTCGCCGACGGTGGTCTTCCCCGCCCCCGGCGGCCCCACGACGACCGCGGCGGGCTTCACCAGCGGTTCCGCAGCGCGTCGAGGTACCCTTCGACGTTGCGCTTGGTCTCGGCCAGCGAGTCGCCGCCGAACTTCTCCAGCGCGGCCTCGGCCAGCACCAGCGCGACCACCGACTCCAGCACCACGCCCGCGCGCGGCACTGCGCACACGTCGGACCGCTGGTGGATCGCGACGGCGGGCTCGCCGGTGACGACGTCGACGGTGGACAGCGCGCGCGGCACGGTGGAGATCGGCTTCATCGCCACCCGGGCGCGCAGCGGCTCGCCGTTGGTGATGCCGCCTTCCAGGCCGCCCGCCCGGTTGGACCGCCTGCTGACCCCGGCGACGGAGTCCTGGTCGCGGTCGATCTCGTCGTGCGCCTGGCTGCCCCAGCGGCGCGCGGTCGTGAAGCCGTCGCCGATCTCGACGCCCTTCATGGCCTGCACGCCCATGAGCGCCCCCGCGAGCCGCGCGTCGAGGCGGCGGTCCCAGTGCACGTGGGACCCCAGGCCCGGCGGCAGACCGTAGGCGATGACCTCGATGACCCCGCCGACGGTGTCACCCGCCTTCTTGACGGCGTCGACCTCGGCGACCATGGCGTCGGTGGCCTCCTGGCTGAAGGCGCGCACCGGGCTCTCGTCAATGGCGGCGAGGTCACCGGGCCCCGGGGTGGGGCCGTCGGGGGCAACGGCGCCGCCGATGGACACGACGTGGCTGACGACCTCGACGCCGAGCAGTTGCCGCAGGAAGGCGCGGGCCACGGTCCCGAGCGCGGTGCGGCCCGCGGTTTCCCGGGCGCTGGCGCGTTCGAGGACGGGCCGGGCCTCGTCGAAGCCGTACTTCTGCATCCCGGGCAGGTCGGCGTGCCCCGGCCGGGGGCGGGTCAGCGGCTCGTTGCGGCTCAACTCGGCGAGTTCGGCCGGGTCCACCGGGTCGGCGGACATGACCTTCTCCCACTTGGGCCACTCGGCGTTGTCGATGTGCACCGCGATCGGCCCGCCCTGGGTCACCCCGTGCCGGACACCGCCGAGAAACTCCACCTTGTCGGTCTCGAAGCCCATCCGGGGACTGCGGCCGAACCCGAGCCTGCGGCGGGCCAACTGCTCGCCGAGATCGGTGGTGGTGACCTCGACACCGGCGACCATGCCCTCCAGCACGGCGACCAGCGCGGGTCCGTGTGACTCTCCAGCGGTAATCCAACGCAGCACAGCACAGATCCTGTCATGTCGCCCCCACTCCCCCGCGCCCGGCCGCTACCGCGAACCCGCAGGTGAGACGGGGCGCACTCGCCTTTGTCCGATCACCGGACGTGATTCGCCGGGTGGCGAACAGCTTTCAGGGTCGGCATCAAAGTCGGGGAGTTCAGTCGACTCCGACAGGTCAGACCTGAGTCCTGTCCACCTGGGAGGAACTGCGCTCGGGTGGAGGAAGGTCTACTCAGGCCTAGGGGTACCGATCGAGCAAAGGGGAACTGGCCAGACTGCGGAACAACCCCCTCTACGACAACCGTGGCCGAGTAGCCACCCGCCACGCCGCGAACAAAGCGTCCGGTTCTGAAACTTCAACCCGCTATGCGACACCTTGACAGGCTAGAGCAAGACATAAAGTCGCATACCTCTACTTACACCGCGTTGGAGCGCCCAGCGCGTTGACCTCTGCCGATCAGCCCAATCCGCCGGTTGCTTTCTTGATATCGCCGATAAGTTGCCGAAGTCGGAACTGTACGGATACCGCGAAGCTGAGAGGCGGTTTCGACTTCGCCTGCACGCTTCACCGTGATCACAGTCGAGCACTAGTCGGCCAAACACTGACCCGTCATGCCGAAGGTATCAAGAAGGACCTCAATTGGCTTATTTTCTCAGACGACGCGGAACTTCCCATCTATCTATTCGCAAGTTCGACACGGAACGAAGCCCGCATTAACGAAGTCTTCATCGCGCGCAGCGCACACTTCCAAACCGCACTGCGCTTCTTCGACCGTTCAGATACCCAGCAGATTTCGACGCAGACAAAGATGACCGCAGGTCCGCAGTGGAGAACATTCTCCGCGGTCAGGTCGAGACTCCAGGGACTCGCCACTGCCCACATGCTCGAGATGATGGACGGCGCATCTCTCTACAGAGCTACGACACGCGCCCGAGCATTCCTCAAAGCCTGCAATATTCCTGCCACGCGGAAGTCGACGTGGCAACGATGGAGGAAATTATTCAACTTGACAGCGACCCAATGGGAGCACTTCGCCGCCTTGCATTCGAGGTCCACCATGCGCGAAGCCAGTTTGGAGCATCAATATCCGGCGGCCCGTACCACCCGAAAGAGTTGGACGGCCCTGGCGCGGCTCACAACCGCCAACCGGATACATCTTCATAGAAGCCGGGAGGATGAATCTTTTAGACACTAGAAATTGGCGGGGAACATCGCCAGGAGGCAGGTGGCGGCGAGTAAGCCCGGTCCGTGTGGGATGCCGGTGCGCCACTGGGGGCGGCGGCAGGACACGTGCAGCAGGAGGGTGGTCGCGGACGCGAGGAGTGGGGCCAGGATCAGAGCCTCGGGGCCCAGCGCGCCCAGGACGGCGCCGAGGCTTGGGGCGAGTTTGACGTCGCCTTGACCCAGTGCGGTGGGGCGGCACAGGTGGACGATGGCGTGGAAGGAGCCGAAGACCAGGCTGCCGATCAGCGCGGCGTGGACGAGGGCAGCGCCAGGGCCGGTGATGGCAGCGACGCCCAGGACCGCCAAGGCGATGGGGATCGCGGGGACGGTCAGGGCATCGGGTAGGCGCCGGTGGCGTAGGTCGACGACGGCGAGGGTGACGGCGAACCAGGTCAGCAGCGCGAGGGTCGGCAGCCACCACGCGGGCACAGCGCCTGCCTGCCACCGGGCGGCCGCGTACGCCCACAGGGCGGCAGTGGGTAGCTCGCAGGAGCCCGGCGGGGCGGTGGCGCCTCTGGCGAGTCGCTTGAGCAGGAAACGGGCGCCTGCTCCGGCCAGGAGCCCGCCGAGCGCGCCGATTCCGATGGTTGTGAGGCTATCGGGAAAAAGGAGAACGCCAGCGAGGGCCAGGGCTGTTCCCAAAGCCAGGGGAATGGCGTAAGAGGACGCCGCGTAAACGGGTATGGGGAGTCGGGCAACAGTTCTCAGCGGGGCCGAACCCCCCGGATGGCCTGCTGTCGCGGATGCGCGAACGCGAGTCCCGGAATGGCCGGGAGTGGGCTTACCAGCGAGCGGGTAAGGGGTTCGGTGAGAGGTGGGCTGGATGGTCTGCGGGGTGGTGAGGGTCATGGCTGCTCCTTTGTTCGCTTTCCACGTTAGCGAACTGGTGTTCGAGGGGCAGTCGCACGATTGGGTGGGGATGGTTGTTTGACGAGTGGGCGGAAATGTGCTTCAGAGGGGGAGCGGGAGGATTCCGCCGGTTTTCTCGTGGAGGGCTGCGCGCATGGCCTCGCGGGGGGCGGGGTGGCCGGTGAACTGCTCTACCTGGCCGAAGGCCTGGTGTAGGAGCATGTCCAGGCCGGTGGCCAGGTGGCCGCCTGCGGTGGCGACGGCTTCCGCGAGGAGGGTCGGCCAGGGGTGGTAGATCACGTCGAGGATGACGGGTGCCAGGGCCAGGGCTTGGGCTATGGGGGCGGTGGCGGTCGTGGGGGCCGTGTTGACCAGAACGTCGGTGGACTTGGCCAGGGTGGCGAAGTCGGTGTCCGACCAGCGTTCTACGCGTAGCGGGAGGGAGAGGCGGGCGGCGCACTCGATGGCTTCGGTGGCCCGGCTCGGGTCTCGGACTACGACTGTGGCGGAGTGCAGCCCTAGGTCCGCGAAGGCAGCCAGGGCCGCGCAGGCGGTGCCGCCCGCACCCAGGATCACCCCGGAGTCTCCAGAGGGGAAGCCGTTGGCTCGGAGAGCCCCGGTGACGCCGTCGATGTCTGTGCAGTCGGCGTGCCAGCCGTCTGGGCGGTGGACCAGGGTGTTCGCGGCCCCTACCGCGGTGGCTCTTGGGGTTACTACCGTTGCGATGGATAGCGCGGCCCGTTTGCCGGGCATGGTGACGGAGAGGCCTGCCCATTCTGGGCCTAGCTCGGCTACCAAGCCGGGGAGGCGCTTCTCGTCGCACTCGATGCGGTCGTAGGACCACGGCAGGCCCAACGCCTTGTAGGCGGCGCCGTGGAGGACGGGTGAGAGGGAGTGGGCTACCGGGGAGCCCAGGACACCCGCGCGGCGGATCTCAGTAGGCATCGTTGTCTTGGGCCAGCTTCACGTTGGCGTTGTGCTGGGGCAGGGTGTCGGCGAAGCACGACGTGCCGTCCTTCTGGCAGCGGACGAAGAACAGCCAGGTGCCGGGGGCGGGGTTGGCCGCTGCCTCCAAGGCCTCGCGGCTGACCGCGGCGATGGGCGTCGGGGGGAGGCCGGTGACCTTGTAGGTGTTGTAGGGGCCTACTTTTTCGCGGTCTTCGGACTTCGTGGTGATGGTGGGGCGGTCCAGGACGTAGTTGACCGTGGAGTCGTATTCCAACTGCATACCCTGGGCTAGGCGGTTGTACGTGACCCGTGCGACCTTGCCGAAGTCGGAGGCGATGGCCTCGCGTTGCACCAGCGAGCCCATGATCAGGACCTGGTACGGGGTGAAGCCGCTGTTGGCGGCCAGGTTGGGCATTCCGAAGCTCTGCAACCGGGCCGAGGAGTCCGCGATGATCTTCTTCCACAGCTCCTCGGCCGTGGAGCCGGGACGGACCTCGTAGACGTCCGGCATGATCAGGCCCTCAAGCCTGCGCTTGGCCTCGGGGGCCCGGGACGCGTCGGGAACGGCCCAGTCCGGGACGCCTAGAGCGGCAAGGTCGGCGGTCTCGGAGACCTTGCGCAGCTCTTCGACCGGCACGCAGGTGCTCTTGCCGTTCAACTGCGTGCAAGAGGCCTTGGAGAGCAGCGACAAGATACCCGGGGTGACGTTGTTGCCGTTGGTGATGTCATCGAACTGGGTGCCCGCGCGGATCTGCAGGTTCCCGACCCGCGACGCCGGGTTGATGATCTTGGCGACGGCGTCCTGGCCGGAGACCTTGGTGCGCATCACGTAGTAGCCGGGCTGCACCGAGCGGACCTTCGACTCGGACTCGGCCGCCGCGATGAACGCCTTGGCGCTGGCGACGACGCCGTCGTCCTTGAGCCGGTTGGCGATGGTGGCGGTGCTGTCGCCGCCCTTGACCTCGACCACGATGTCGGTCTCGCCCGGGCCGGAGAAGTCGTCGTAGTCGCCGATGCCCGCGAGCTGCCCGAGCCCGTACCAGACACCGCCCGCGATGAGCAGGACGAAGACCAGGCCGAACACGGCCAGCTTCACCCGCTTGCGGTCAGGCTTGCCCTCCTGCGACCCCTTGCCGCGGCGTTCCTGCTCTTCGAACAGGCCGAGATCGTCGCTCATGAGTCCGCCTCCGCAGATCGGGCGAGCGCCGCCGACCGGGCGTCGAGCCACGCTTGAAGGATCTCCACAGCGGCCGCCTGGTCCACGACGGCGCGCTGCCGCTTGCCGCGGACGCCGCGTTGGCTGAGCATCCGGGAGGCCGAGACCGTGGTCAGCCGCTCGTCGGCGAGCCGCACGGGGATCGGGGCCACCCGCTTGGCGAGTTCGGTGGCGTAGGCGTGCGCGCCCTGGGCTGCGACGCCGTGGCGCGCGGCGAGGGTCCTGGGCAATCCGACCACCACTTCGACCACCTCGTGCTCGGCGACGAGTTCGGCGAGCCGGTCGAGGTCGCGGCCGGACCGCTCGTCGCGATCCAGCGTAACGAGCGGAGTCGCCAGGATGGGAGCCGGATCGCTCAGGGCGACCCCGACCCGCACGGAGCCGACGTCCACGGCGAGCCTGCGGCCGCGCCCCGGGTCGTCGGCTCCTGGCCGGTCCAGCTTGGGGTTCACGAGCCGTCCAACGCCCTGCGCAGGGCGTTCACCGCCTCACCGATGCCGCCCGCGTTCGCACCGCCGCCCTGGGCCAGGTCGGGCTTACCACCGCCGCGGGCCTCGATGGCGGCGGCGAAGGACGGGACGAGCTTGCCCGCGGCGATGCCGTTGTCGCGGGCGGCCGAGGTGGTGGCCACGACGAAGGCGACCTTGTCGCCGTCGGCGGAGAACAGGGCGACCACGCCGGGGCGCGAGCCGAGGCGGTTGCGCACCTCGACGGCCAGGGAGCGCAGGTCGCCGCCGCCGACGCCGTCGGGCACCTGCAGCGCCACGAGCGAGGTGCCGTTGACGTCTTCCGCCTTGTCGGCGAGGGTGCCCGCGGACGAGAGCAGCTGTCCGGCGCGGAGCTTCTCCAGCTCCTTCTCCGCGGTGCGCAGCCGCTCGATCAGGGCCTCGACCCGGCCGGGCACCTCGACGTCGGGCACCTTGAGCATGGCGGCGAGGTTCTGCACGAGAGCGCGTTCCTTGGCCAGGTAGCGCATGGCGTCCATGCCTACGTAGGCCTCTAGGCGGCGGCTACCGGAGCCGACAGAGGACTCTCCGAGCAGGGTGATCGGGCCGATCTGCGAGGAGTGCTCGACGTGCGTGCCACCGCACAGCTCGCGCGACCAGGGGCCGCCGATCTCCACGACGCGGACCGTCTCGTCGTAGGTCTCGCCGAAGAGGGCGACCGCGCCGAGTTCCTGGGCGCCGCCCATGTCGGTGTAGACGACCCGGACGGGCAGGTCTTTGCGCACGGCGAGGTTGGAGACCTCTTCGATCTCGCTGCGGGTCTCCGGCGACAGGGCGCTGGACCAGGCGAAGTCGAGCCGCAGGTAGCCCGGCTTGTTGTAAGAGCCGCTTTGCAGCGCTGTCGGGCCGAGCACTTCGCGGAGGGC
This sequence comes from Actinokineospora iranica, assembly GCF_900101685.1. Taxonomy (GTDB): domain Bacteria; phylum Actinomycetota; class Actinomycetes; order Mycobacteriales; family Pseudonocardiaceae; genus Actinokineospora; species Actinokineospora iranica. The sequence continues at coordinate 394,702 of NZ_FMZZ01000003.1, read as the reverse complement.
GGCGTGCACGACGTGGGTGCCGGAGTGGCCCTGGCGGGCGCCGACGCGCCACTCGGGGTCGACGTTGGCCTCGACGTGCTGGCCCTCGGTGATCTCGCCGCCGCGGACGCGCACCTGGTGCACCCACAGCTTGCGGGCGACCTTCTGCACGTCGAGGACTTCGAGTTCGACGCCGAGGCCGGTGATGGTGCCCGCGTCGCTTTCCTGGCCGCCGGACTCGGCGTAGAGGGGTGTGCGGTCGAGGACGACCTCCACGATGTCGCCCTCGGCGGCCCCGGAGATCCGCTGTCCGTCGCGGATGAGGCCGCGCACGGTGGCCTCGGCGGACAGCGACTCGTAGCCGACGAACTCTGTCGGCCCCTGGGCAAGAAGCTCGCGGTAGACCGACTGGTCGCCGTGACCGGTCTTGCGGGAAGCGGCGTCGGCCTTGGCGCGGGCGCGCTGCTCGGCCATGAGGGCGCGGAAGCCGTCCTCGTCCACCGAGAGGCCCTTCTCGGCGGCCATCTCCAGCGTCAGGTCGATCGGGAAGCCGTAGGTGTCGTGCAGCTGGAAAGCCTTGTCGCCGGGCAGGAGAGCGCGGCCGTCGGCCTTGATCTGCTCCGCGGCGAGGTCGAAGATCTTGGACCCGCTGGCCAGGGTGGCGAGGAAGGTCTCTTCCTCCTTGCGCATCACGGACTCGATGCGCGGGAAGTCGGTGGCCAGTTCTGGGTAAGAGGGCGACATGGTGTCGCGGACGACAGCGGCGAACTCGCCCAAGACCGGCTCGGTGACGCCAAGAAGGCGGACAGAGCGGACGATGCGGCGCAAGAGGCGGCGCAGCACGTAGCCACGAGCCTCGTTGCCGGGGGTGACGCCGTCGGCGATGAGCATCATGCCGCTGCGGGCGTGGTCGGCGATGACCCGGAAGCGGACGTCGTCCACCTGGTTGCCGCTGCCGTAGCGGCGGCCGGACATCTCCTCGGCCTTGCCGATGACCGGGCGGACCAGGTCGGTCTCGTAGACGTTGTCGACGCCCTGGAGCAGGGTGGCGACCCGCTCGATGCCCATGCCGGTGTCGATGCTCTTCGCGGGAAGCTCACCGAGGATCGGGAAGTCGGTCTTACCGTGGCCCTCACCGCGCAGGTGCTGCATGAAGACCAGGTTCCAGATCTCCAGGTACCGGCTCTCGTCGGCGACCGGGCCGCCTTCGGCGCCGTGCTCGGGCCCCCGGTCGAAGTAGATCTCCGAGCACGGGCCGGACGGGCCGGGCACGCCCATCGACCAGTAGTTGTCGACCATGTCGCGGCGCTGGATGCGCTCGGCGGGCAGCCCGGCGATCTCCTGCCACAGGGCCAGGGCCTCGTCGTCGTCCTCGTAGACGGTGGCCCACAGGCGGTCGGGGTCGAGGCCGTAGCCGCCGTCGGCCTGGCTGGAGGTGATCAGCGTCCAGGCGTGCTTGATGGCGTCGGCCTTGAAGTAGTCGCCGAAGGAGAAGTTGCCCGCCATCTGGAAGAACGTGTTGTGCCGGGTCGTCTTGCCGACCTCGTCGATGTCGCCGGTGCGCACGCACTTCTGCACGCTGGTGGCGCGCGGGTACGGCGGCGGGACGTCACCGAGGAAGTACGGCTTGAACTGCACCATGCCCGCGTTGACGAACAGCAGGTTGGGGTCTTCCAGGATGAGGGAAGCGCTGGCGACCTGGGTGTGGCCGGTGCTCTTGAAGTAATTCAGGAAGCGGTGGGAAATCTCGTGGGTCTGCACGGTCTCGGGTCCTCAACTGATCAGGGTTCGACGGGCTGCGGCGCGGCGAACGGCGAAGGCTGGCTCAGCCGTTCGCCCGGCGCGCTCGCGCGTCCGCGGAGCGGCGGGGCCGGTCCGCGCCGAGGGAGTGCCGCGCCCCGGGGGTGACGCCGGAGCGGCGCTCGACCGCGTCGGTGAGCTCTTCTTCCCGTTCCACCATGCCCGCGCGCACGTCGGCGCCGAACGCGCCGACGGCTCCGGCGAGTTCGCGCACGGCGTCGCCGAGGTTGCCCGCGATGCCCGCGGGCGTCACGGCGTGGGCGGTGTCGCGGGCCTTGCGGGACAGGGCGATGCCGGTGGCGACGCCGACCCCGAGCCAGAACATGCGCTTCACGACCGGGCTCCGCGTCGCTTGGCGCCCCGCTTGGCGGGCCGCGAGTGCTTGCCCTCGATCTCGCCCTTGGCCTTCTTGCGGCGGGCGCGCAGGGCCTTGCTCACGCCGTAAGACAGCGCGGCGGCCTTGACCAGCGGACCGCCAAGCGTGGCGGTGAACACCGAGGTAAGCGCGGAGACGTTGCCGGTGACGGTCTGGGCGTTGGAAGTGATGCCGTCGACCCGCTCAAGCTGGGTGTTGACGTGCGTCAGCGTGGTGTTGGCCCCGGTGAACAGCGGGTCGCTGTTCTGGTGGGCCTTGCGGATCGCGATGGTGGCCTCGTCGAGGGTGCGGCCGAGCTTGAACAGCATGATGCCCAGCAGCACGACCAGCAGGACGAACGCGCCCGCGGCCACCAGCGCGGCGATCTGGCCTGCTGTCACTAGCCCTCCTCATCGCTGACGCCGCCCGAGGGCGACGTGTGATCGGCGACAGGTTACCGCCTCGTATCCGGGCGGGCTTTCCGGACCTTGCGTTCAGAGTGTGCGCCTCGGCCGCGCGAGCGCGCGACCGGTTTGCCGTGCGCGCGGTCACCCGCCGCGGATGAGCCTGCGGAGCTTGGGGACGCGTTCGGCGAGGTGGCGTTCCGCGCCGCGCTGGGTGGGTTCGTAGTAGTCGCGGCCGCGCAGCTCGTCGGGCGGGTACTGCTGGGCGAGGACGCCTTCTGGGACGTCGTGCGGGTAGCGGTAGCCGGTGGCGTTGCCGAGTTTCTTCGCGCCCGCGTAGTGGCCGTCGCGCAGGTGGGCGGGGACCAGGCCCGCCGCGCCCGCCCGGACGTCGGCCATGGCGCTGTCGATGGCGGTGATGACGGCGTTGGACTTGGGCGCGGTGGCCAGGTGGACGGTCGCCTGGGCCAGGGCGAGCCTGCCCTCGGGCATCCCGATGAGCTGCACGGCCTGGGCGGCGGCGACGGCGGTCTGCAGCGCGGTGGGGTCGGCCATGCCGATGTCCTCGCTGGCGTGCACGACGAGCCGCCGCGCGATGAAGCGCGGGTCCTCCCCCGCCTCGATCATGCGGGCCAGGTAGTGCAGCGCCGCGTCGACGTCGGAGCCGCGGATGGACTTGATGAACGCGCTGATCACGTCGTAGTGCTGGTCGCCGGAGCGGTCGTAGCGGACGGCGGCCTTGTCCACGGTGGCCTCGACGGTGGCCAGGTCGATCTCGCCGCCACGGGTGGCCAGGGCGGAGTCGGCGGCGGCCTCCAGGGCGGTGAGGGCGCGGCGGGCGTCGCCGCCCGCGAGCCGGACGATGTGCGCCTCGGCGTCGGCGTCGAGGGTGACCGAGCCCGCGAGGCCGCGTTCGTCGGCGACGGCGCGGCGGACGAGGGCCTGGATGTCGGTGTCGGTCAGCGGGTGCAGCTGGAGCACCAGCGAGCGGGACAGCAGCGGGGAGACCACGGAGAAGAACGGGTTTTCCGTGGTCGCGGCGACGAGCAGGACTATGCGGTCTTCGACAGCGCCGAGCAGGGCGTCTTGCTGGGTGCGGGAGAAGCGGTGGACCTCGTCGATGAACAGGACCGTGGACTCGCCGGAGTGGGTGCGGCGCTTGCGGGCCTCTTCGATGACAGCGCGGACCTCTTTCACGCCTGCCGAGAGGGCGGAAAGCGCGACAAACCGCCTGCCGATAGCGGAAGAGACCAGGGTGGCGAGAGTCGTCTTACCGGTTCCCGGTGGGCCGTAGAGCAGAATCGACGCGGGGGCGGCGCCCTCGACCAGGCGGCGCAGGGGCGCGCCGGGGCCGAGAAGGTGGTCCTGGCCGAGGACTTCGTCCAGGGTGGCGGGGCGCATCCGGACGGGGAGCGGCGCGCTCGGGGCCACCCGGTCGCCGGTGGGCGTGTCGAAAAGGTCGAACTCCTGTTCCACAGGGTTCGACGCTACTCGCTCAGAACGACAGGTCGAACCGGCCGCTCTTGGCGCGCGGCACATCGAGGTCACCGGCGCGGGCGTGGCGCTGCACCCGGACGCGGACGGGCCGCTGCGGTCGGTGGTCGACACGTTCGCGGCCGTGCCGCACGGCCCGGCGGTCCGCTCACATGGCGCGGCGTAGCGCGGCGAGAATCAGCTCCACGCGGTCCGGGCGGGCGTTGTGGCCCATGAGGCCGATGCGCCACACGGAACTGGCGAACGCGCCGGCGCCCGCGCCGATCTCGATGCCGTACTCGGTCAGCAGGATCTGCCGGACCTTCGCCGAGTCGACGCCATCGGGGACGCGGACCGTGGTCAGCTCCGGCAGCCGGTGGCCCTCGGCTGCGAACAGCTCCAGGCCGAGATCGGCCAACCCGGCCCGCAGCCGCTCCCCCGCCGCCCGGTGGCGCTCGTGGACGGCGTCGAGCCCTTCTTCCAAGATCCGGCCGAGAGCGGCGTGCAGGGACGCGATCAGGGCGACCGGCGCGGTGTGGTGGTAGGTGCGCCCACCGGTGCCGTCCACGTAGGCGCCGATGAGGTTGAGGTCCAGGTACCACGTCGGCGGGCGCTTGACGCGGCGGTCCCAGGCGCGCTCGGAGACGGTGAACGGGGACAGTCCCGGCGAGACGCCCAGGCACTTCTGGGTGCCCGAGTACGCGATGTCGACACCCCAGGCGTCGATCTCGACCGGGATGCCCGCCAGCGACGTCACGCAGTCGGCCAGCACCAGCGCCCGCTGGTCGCGCTGGTGGACGGCCGCGGCGAGCGCCTTGATGTCGCTGCGCACCCCGGTGGAGGTCTCCGCGTGGACGGCTGCGACCAGGGACGGCTCCGGGTGCGCGGCCAGCATCCGCTCGACGTCGACCGGCTGCCCCCAGTCGTGGTCGACGCGCACGACGTCGGCCCCGTATCGGCCAGCGACGTCGACCATGCGCTCGCCGAAGAGCCCGTTGACGCCGACGACGACCACGTCCCCTGGCCGGGCGAAGTTCGCGAACGCGGCCTCCATGCCGATCGACCCGGTGCCGGAAAGCGGCAGCGTGCGGGCGTTCTCGGTGCCCCACACCCGGCGCAGGCGCGCGCAGGTCTCGTCCAGCACGCGCAGGAACTCCGGGTCGAGGTGCCCCAGCAGCGGCGCGCAGAGCGCCGCGGTGGCCTCCGGATACGGGTTGGACGGCCCGGGTCCGAGCAGCACTCGTTCGATCGTCGCCATGCCCCGAACTCTACGGACGCGGCGCGGGCTCCGCGGACAGCGTGCCGCTGGGCGGGGTCGAGCGCAGCATGATGCCGATGGCGTAGGGCACCAGGTCGCGGCCGCGCCGCCACAGCCACGGGATGCCCTTCACGATCAGCCAGGCGACGTGCGCGAGCGGGCCCGCGCGCAGGCCGCCCTCGCAGACCAGGCTGACCGGGCGCGGGATCTCGCAGCCCGCGTCGGCCAGCAGTCCGGCCAGGCCGTCGGCCAAGATCCGGTGGCCGTACTCGGACGGGTGCAGCCGGTCGACGCTCCACGTGGGCGGCTCGTACGCGCCGGGGAGGCGGTCCAGGTCCAGGCAGGGCGCGCCGGTCGCGGCGACCACCGCGTCGATCACCTCGTTGAGCCGGTCGATCCGGAACCGCAGCGCGCGGCGCAGCGAACCGGGCAGCCGGAAAACCCGGCCGTGGTCGTGGTAGCGGACCAGCACGACGACCGAGCCCGCCTGGTTCAGCGCGGTGACCACATGGGTCAGGTCCGCGCACATCTTGTCCGGGTCGAAGTCCGAACGCAGCGTGTCGTTCATGCCCGCGATCACGATCGCCGCGTCCGGGCGGGCACGCAGCGCCTCGGGCAGTTGCCGTTCCCGGACACAGGCCAACCGCGCGCCGGTGAACGAGACGTTGTGGACTCGCGCGCCGAGCGCGGCGCCGAGGAACGGGCCGACGCCGCGCCACCCGCCGCCGGGCAGCGGGTCGCCGACGCCCACTGTGGTCGAGTCCCCGAGAACGGCCAGCGTGCGCGCCGACCAAGCCGGAGACGTGGATGTGGTGCGTTGTATCCCCACCGCTGTCACGGCACAACCATGGCGGGCGCGGACTCATGGGCGGTGAGTTCGCGGTGTCCGGACAGAGTCAGACCGGAGAAAATCCGGTGCTACCACATGTGCTAGTCGAACGCAGGGTAGAGCGAGAGCGAACGACTACCGAAGCGGGCGGTGAGCGCGGCGACGACCGTGTCGGCGTGGTCGGCGACCGCGGCCGCGCCCGCGCGCCGCGCGGACTTGGCCAGGCCCGCCCACCGCTCCACGAGCACGTCGGCCTGGTGCGGCCGGGCCACCGAGCCACCCGAGCCCAACTGCTCGACGTCGGGGACGGTGAGGAACTGCCACGTGGTCAGCCACACCCAGAAGATCTGCGCGTCGAGCAGCTTGGGCAGCAGCACCGCGTCGTCGGCGAGGTCGGGCCACATGGTCCGCACCTCGGCGCGCCACGCGGCGAGCATCGCGTCGGTCATCCCCGGGGGCAGCGCGTAGGCGCACCAGCAGGACGGGAACGGCACGGTCAGGTAGGCGGCGTCGAACATCATGTTGCGCACGCAGCCGCCCTCGAAGTCGAGGAACCGCACGCCCCGGTTGGTGATGAGGTTGTTGTCCGGGCAGGAGTCGGACGGGCTGAACGCGCGGTGGCGGACGGCGTCGAGCAGTTTCAGCGTCGCCTGGGCCGAGTCGACCACGTCGTCCGGGGTCTCGACGTCGTAGACGGCGCGCAGCAAGCCGGGCAGCGCCGCCATGGCTGCGGGGCCGTCGACGGTCAGCGGGTCCTTGGAGGTGGGCGGGCTGAGCCTGCGCAGCAGCGCGTCGAAGTCGGCCTCGCGGCCCGCGGTGCTCGCGTGCAGCTTGCCCAGCGAACGCGCCCAGGACAGCAGCGCGCCCTCCGCGGCGCGCGCGTCGGAGCCGTGCAGCTTCTCGGCCAGCGTGGGGGCGCGGCCGAGGTCTTCCATGACGAGCAGGTTGGTCCCGCTGTCGTGGGCGAACAGCTCCGGGCACATCCGGTCTTCCGCCGCGAGCGCGGTGAAGAGTTGGTAGCTGACGGCCTCGCGGACCCAGCTGTCGCGCGGGCTCGTGCCTGGCGGCTGCACGTAGCGCTTCACCGCGAGGGTGCGCGGGAGCGAGAAGGGACTGGCGGCGACCTTGACTCTGAGCACGATCGATCGCTCACTGCCGCCGAGGTCTTCCGGCTCGGCGAGGCTGATGCGCGCCCCGAAGCGCTTGCTGAGCACGGACTCCGCGGCCACGACCGTCGCCAGCACCTCTGCCCGCGCGGCGTGGTCGGCGTCGCCGGTGCCGTCCGGATCGCCGGTTTCCGGCGGATCGGCGGCGATCTCCACACTCATCTCCTCTGACCCTACTCCCGATCGTAGGTGGCCCAACCGGGCCCGGTCAGCACTTCGCCCATATGACCGTAGTGCTGTCAGTCGAAACGACGCGACACACCTGGCAAAAACTCACGAGGTCAATCCTGTTTCAGGTGTGACCCACCGGAGAGCTCCACTTGGCAGGGCGGAGTCATCCCTGGCGGCAATCACCCCTCCGACAACGGTTTTCTCGTGTCGCCGGAGACCATTCCGCGACGGCGCAGCAGCAGCACGACGGCCGCGGCCAGCACGATACCCGTCAAGTTGACCGCCAACTGCCCCGCTGAGCCAAGCACTTTCGCCCATTCGCCCAAGATGGCCGCCACGCCGATGTACCCGGCCGCGGGCACGGTGGTGACCGAGATGAACACCCCGACCAGCGCCGCGGACTTCGCCGAGGTCATCGACAGCATCCCCGCCGCGCCCGCCAGCACCGCGACGATCAGCGACCAGGGGCCGACCTCGTAGACGAAATCGACCTGGTGGCCGACGGCGAGCGCGGCGAGCGGGCCGAACTCCGGGCCGACGACCATGGCGCCGACGATCGTGACCGGCGAGTCGGTGATCACGCCGACCGCGGCGAGCAGGCAGGCGACGGTCAGGAACGACAGATAGGTGACGTTGAGCCGGGACTCCTCGCCGGTACGCGCGAGCAGGTCCTCCCACACCACCGCGTCGGCCGCCTCGCCGGGCGCGGCTTCCTCGGCGCGGTCGGCGGCGTCGGACAGGGCGGTGTCGATCTGCTCCAGGGTGATGCCGCCCGCGTGGTCGATTCCCAGCCCGCAGAGCTTGCCCAGGATCTCGTCGGCCGCCTCGCGGGCGAGGTCGGCCTCGAGCACGTCGCCCGCCGGGTCGACGGCCGCGCCGGGGAACGCCACCAGGTGCGTCGCGCCCGCGTGGCCGCGCAGCACGGCTAACGCGTCCTCGGTGAGCGGGGTCGGGCAGACGACTCTGAGGTGCAGCACCTATCGCTCCCGGGTCAGGACACTGTGCGCCGGTCAGGCTAGTCACCCGTGCAAGAGGGGATTGGTCAGACCTGTCCGCGACGCCGGTAGGCCCGCACCGTCCGAACACCCTTTCGGCCGTCTCTCCTGGATCAAAAGGGGGTATAGCACTGCGCCTGATCGGGTTATCTTGTGACTGCAAGCAGTGAAGTGGTTACCCTTGAATTAACACTATGGCTACCCAGCGGCGTTCTCAGGACGTAATGTGCACGTCAGGGCGTATGGGGTTAGCCAGGGAGTGAACATGGGTAGCGGTATCACCCGCGAGCCAGTTCGTGAACTTCACCAGAACGGGAGTGTTCGCCAGGCGATGACGGCCGCCGGGTCGGAGTCGGCGGCGGCCGACGCGTTCCCCGCCGCGCTGCGGTCCGCGATCCAGGCCAGCGGCCTGAGCCTGGACCGCATCCAGTACCGGCTGCGGGCCCGCGGGGTCTCGATCAGCGTGACGGCGCTGAGCTACTGGCAGTCCGGCAGGCGCAGGCCAGAGCGCGCCGAGTCCCTCGCCGCGCTCGGCCACCTCGAAGACGTCCTCGGCGTGGCCACCGGGTCGCTGATAGCCCTGCTCGGGCCGCCGCGCCCCCGCGGCAGGGTCAACCGGGAGTCGTCCCGGCTGACCGTCGAGGCGCTGTGGGGCAACAGCGAGCCGGTCTCGCACCTGCTGCGCCGCATCGACTACACCACCGACACCGCGCTGGCCAAGCTCAGCCAGCACGACAAGATCGAGATCGCGGGCAACCGGGGCGAGAAGGCCATCTCCATCCGGCAGGTCTTCCGCGCCGAGCGCGACGGGGCCGACCGGACGCTGATGGTCTACGACCTCGAACTGCCGGGCAGGCCGTTCCCCGAGATCACCGCTGGCGACACCTGCCGAATCGGCCGAGTGGCCCAAGACCCCAGCGCGGGCCTGATGGCCGCGGAGATCCTGCTCGACCAGCCGCTCAACCGGGGCGAGACGACGATCGTCGACTACGTCCTGCGCCACCCCGGGCCGCCCTACTCCCGCGGCGACGACAGCTACTGCCGCAAGTTCACCAGCCCGGTCCGCGAGTTCGTGCTCGAACTGCGCTTCGACCCCGCCGCGCTGCCGGTCTACCTGGAGCAGTACACCGTCGACACCGACGAGCAGGTCACCAACCGGCGCAAGCTGGAGCCGCGGGCGGACGGGCGGGCGCACGCGATCGCCCTCGACTTCGGCCCCGGCATCCAGTGCGTGCGCTGGGAGTGGCCGGACTAGCCCGCCCGCGAGCAGTCCGGCCCAGCCCTCAGCCCAGTTCGGCCGCCAGCCCGGCGACCGGGCCGATGATCGTGACCGCGGGCGGGCGGATGCCCTCGGCGGCGACGTCCGCGGCGACCGAGGCCAGCGTGGAACGCAGGACGCGCTGGTTGCGGGTGGTGCCCTCCTGCACGACCGCGACCGGGGTCGCGGCGTCCCGGCCGCCCGCGACGAGGGCCGCGGCGAACTGGTCGAGCTTGTCCACGCCCATCATCAGCACGATCGTCCCGCTCAGTTTGGCCAGCGCCGACCAGTCGGTGAGCGAGGTCGGGTCGTCCGGGCCGACATGCCCGGACACGACGACCACCTCGTGCGCCACGCCCCGGTGCGTCACCGGCACGTCGGCGACCGCGGGCACGGCGAAGGCCGAGGTGATGCCCGGCACCACGGTGACCGGGATCCCGGCCTGGGCGCAGGCGATCAGCTCCTCGAAGCCGCGGCCGAACAGGTACGGGTCGCCGCCCTTGAGCCGCACCACGAACTTGCCCGCCTTGGCGTGCTCGATCAGGGCGTCGTTGATGGCGTCCTGGCTCGCCGAGCGGCCGTAGGGGATCTTCGCCGCGTCGATGACGGTCACGTTCGCGGGCAGCTCGTCGAGCAGTTCGCGCGGGCCGAGGCGGTCGGCGACCACGACGTCGGCGCGGGCCAGCAGCCGCCTGCCGCGCACGGTGATCAGCTCCGGGTCGCCGGGGCCGCCGCCCACCAGCGCCACACCGGGCAGCTCCGGGCCGCGCGCCTGGTCGGCGACCCGGCCCTCGCGCAGCGCGTCGAGCAGCCCGTCGCGGACCGCGGCCGAGCGCTGGTGGTGGCCGCCCGCCAGGACGCCGACCAGCAGGCCCTCGTACTCGCCGCTGGCCGGGGTCACGGCGCTGCCCGCGCTGCCCGCGTCGGCGCGCACGCAGAACACCCGCAGCCGCTCGGCCTCTTCCGCGACGGCGGCGTTGACCTCGGTGACCGAGGTGCAGCACAGCACGTACCAGGCGTCGGCGAGGTCGCCGGACCGGTAGGGCCGCCGGTGCCAGGTGATCTCGCCCGCCTCGGCCATGGCCTGCACGGACGGGGTGACCTCGGGCGAGACGACCTCGATCGACGCGCCGGAGCTGACCAGTCGGGGCAGGCGCCGCTGCGCCACGGTTCCGCCGCCGACCACGACGACGCGGCGGCCCGCGAGATCGAGGCCGACCAGGTAATGCTGCTCTGCTGCCATGGGAGACAGCATGCCGGGTCACCGCCGCCGATCAAGTCAGCGGCGCTCGTCAGTGTGACGGAAGTGGCACCTCGCCGACGGTCAGGCGGTAGCCGACCCCGCGCACCGATTCCACCCGCACCTCGGACGCGACCTCCCGCAACTGGCGGCGCAACCGCTTCACCGCCGACCCGACCGCCTGGGTGTCGCCCACGTACGGCCGCCCCCAGACGTGCGTGGTCAGCTCGGCGAACGACCACACCCGCCCCGGATCGGCGGCGAGGGCGAACAACAGGTCGAACTCGCGGGAGGACAGCGGGACCGCGCCGCCGCGCCAGGTGGCCTCGCGCAGGTCCGCGTCCAGCCGCAGCTTGCCGTGCTCGACCACGCGGTGCGCGGCGGCCCGCGGCGACGGCATCGCGGCCAGAGCGGTGCGCAGCGCACCGGTGTCGGGCAGGTAGAGCACCGCGGCGCGGCCGCCGGTCGCGGCGGCGACGGCGGCCAGTTCGTCCGCGCTGGTCCCGACGCAGAGGATCAGTGGCGGGTCGAACCGCCCGAACACGTCCACGGCATCCACCGAACGCCCACCCCCACCAGATCCGGCGATCGTCATCACTATCCGGAACGTCCGAGATCAGGGTTGGGGCGTTACAAGAACCGGGGCCGACGCAGCGCGAAATCTGTGCCTTGCCCGCCAAAAGCCCCGATACCGCCCGGTGGAACTCCTTCACGCGGCACGCGTGATCCGGCAGCGTCAATGGGAACCGGGAGTCATCGATCGACTACCGAAGGTCACCCGTGCGACACCCTGCCGCGCGAGATCGGAGCAATAGCCTTGCGTCCCCACCTGCCACATCCCCATCGGCGTGCCGCCCGGCAGACCTGGCTCGCCCTGGTCGCCGCCGTGCTCGGCCTGCTGACCACGCTCACCGTTCCGGCCGCGGCAGCACCCCCGGCCGGGGACCCGAACGCCAAGATCGACGTCTCGGTCGCGCGGACCCTCGACACCAAGGGCAGCGGTGACTTCTGGGTCTTGTTCGGCGAACAGGCAGACCTGTCCGGCCCCTCCCGGCTTACCGACTGGGCGGCAAGGGGCCAAGCCGTGCTCGACGCGCTTCGCGCGACCGCCGACCGCAGCCAGGCGGCGGTGCGCGCCGACCTGGACGCGGCGAAGGTTGACTACGAGCCGTACTTCATCGCCAACGCGCTGCGCGTGCACAACGGGACAGAAGAGCTCGCCCAGGCGCTGGCCGCGCGCGGCGAGGTCGCCGCGCTCTTGGCCCCGCAGACCTACCAGCTGCCCACGCCCGCCCCCGGCAAGGAGGAAGCCGAGGTCGACGCGGTGGAGTGGGGGCTCGCGGCGATCGACGCCGACGACGTCTGGTCGGGCTTCGGCGTGCGCGGCGAGGGCGTCGTCGTCGGCAACATCGACTCCGGCGTGCAGTTCGACCACCCGGCGCTGGTCGGCAAGTACCGCGGCAACGCGGGCGGCGGGACGTTCGACCACGCCTACAACTGGTTCGACCCGTCGCGGGTGTGCCCGACCGCGGCGCCCTGCGACAACAACGGCCACGGCACCCACACGATGGGCACGATGGTCGGCGACGACGGCGCGGCCAACCAGATCGGCGTCGCGCCCGGCGCCAGGTGGATCGCGGCCAAGGGCTGCGAGTCCAACAGCTGCTCGGACACCGCGCTGATGGCCGCGGGGCAGTGGATGCTGGCCCCGACCGACGCCGCGGGCGCGAACCCGCGCCCGGACCTGCGCCCGCACGTGGTCAACAACTCCTGGGGCTCGTCCAACGGCTCCGTGGTCGACCCGTGGTACCGGGCGACGGTGACCGCGTGGCGCGCGGCGGGCATGTTCCCGTCCTTCTCCACCGGCAACTCCGGGCCGGGCTGCAACAGCGCGGGCTCGCCGGGCGACAACGCCGAGGCCTACGCCACCGGCGCGTTCGACGTCAACGGCGCCATCGCGTCGTTCTCCAGCCGGGGCCCCGGCGAGAACGGCGACGTGAAGCCGAACCTGGCCGCGCCCGGGGTGAACATCCGCTCGTCGGTCCCCGGGGGCGCGTACGCGCCGAACAACGGCACGTCCATGGCCACACCGCACACCTCGGGCACGGTCGCGCTGATGTGGTCGGCAGCGCCGTCGCTGGTCGGCGACGTGGCGCGTACCGCGGAACTGTTAGACCTGTCCGCGGTCGACGTGGACAACCTGACGTGCGGTGGGACAGTGGCGGACAACCACGTCTTCGGTGAGGGAAAGCTCAACGCGTTGGCCGCCGTGGAGCAGTCCCCGCGCGGCCCGGTGGGCACGCTCAACGGCACCGTCACCGACGTGGTCCTCGGAGTGCCGCTGGCGGGAGCGCGGGTCACGATCACCGGCCCGAACAACCGGACCACCACGACGGGCCTGGAGGGCACGTTCGCCACGACGCTGCCGGTGGGGGACTACAGCGTGGCGGTGGCGGCGTTCGGGTACGGCGGCGCGACGACGTCGGCGACGGTCACCGAGAACACGACCGTCACCAGGGACCTCGCGCTGCGGGCGGTCCCCCGGCACACGGTGACCGGCGTGGTCCGCGATTCGGGGGGCGCGGCGATCCCGAACGCGACCGTGCAGGTGGTGGGGACGCCGGTTCCGCCCGCGCGCACCGGGGCGGACGGGGCGTACACGATCCCGGGCGTGCCTTTGGGCGCTTACCGGATCACCGCGTCGGCGGGCGGGTGCACTGACCCGCAGACGGTAGACCTCACCGTTGACGCGGATAAGACTCTCGGTTTCACCTTGCCCACCCGCCGGGATTCCTTCGGGCACCACTGCGCGGTGGAGACTTCGTCCTATGTGGAGGGTGACACCCCGGTCACGCTGACCGGGGACGACGCGGCGACCGGCATCACCCTGCCGTTCGGGTTCTTCTTCTACGGCCGCACTTACCACTCCGCGTTCGTCACCACCAACGGGCACATCAACTTCCTGGCGCGCAGCACGGCGTTCACCAACGTCGCGCTACCGGCGTTGAACGCCCCGAACGCGGCGATCTACCCGTTCTGGGACGACCTGTTCCTGGACGCGAACAGCCGGGTCTACACCAAGACCACCGGTGTCGCGCCGAACCGGGAGTTCGTCGTGGAGTGGCGCGACGCGACCTTCTACCAGGCCACGTCGACCCGCGTGGACTTCGAGGCAGTGCTGTCGGAGAACGGTGAGATCTCGCTGCGGTATCGCGGACTGGACCCGGCGGTCCCCCGCGAGACCGGCGTCTCGGCGACGGTCGGCATCGAGAACCACACCGGCACGGTGGGGTTGCAGTACTCGCTGAACTCGCCGGTGCTGTCCGACGCCGACTCGGTCCGGTTCAAGCTGCCGCCGAGCGGGCTCGTCGCGGGCGTGGTCACCGACGCCAACGACGGCCTCCCCGTCGAGGACGCCACCGTGCGGGCGCTGCGCGGCGACACCGAGATCGCCCAGGCCACCACGGGCCCGGACGGCGCATACCGGCTGCGACTGCTCGCGGGCGACTACACAATCGAGGTGGCGAAGGAAAACTACGTCGACGCCAGCAAGACAGTGACCGTCACGCAAGACCTGTCCGAGAACGTGGCGCTCAAGACGCCACGGGCGGAGTTGAACACGACAACGCTGACGTTCCTCGGACAGCCCGGCCAACTGAGGACCTCTACTGTCGCGTTGGCGAGCACGAGCGACCTCGCATTGACTTACCAGCTAACGGATAACGCGCCCTGGTTGTGGGCGGTTCCAGGGTCGTCGACGCTGAAACCGGGGCAGCGCCAGAACATCACCGTCCGCGTCGACCCGGTCGGACTGCTGCCGGGCGTGCACGAGGCGGCGGTGACGCTGACGACCAACGCGGGCCGCACACCGACGCTGACAATCCCCGTGCGGCTGGTCGTTCCGGCTTACCGCACCGGCGTTAACGCGGGCGGCGGCGGATTCACCGACCGCGACGCCGACGGATGGTCGACCGACCAGGCTTGGGCTCCGGGCGGATTCGGCTATCTCAGCGGCGGTCCGGTAGTCACTGCCAAGAAGGAGATAACGGGCACTGACGACGACGTCTTGTACCAGTCCCAACGGGAAAGCGCGGGCGGCTACCGGTTCGACGCGTTGCCTGGCGGCACTTACCAGGTCGAGTTGAGCTTCGCGGAGTTGAGGGCGGGTCTTGTTCCCGGCAGGCGCGTCTTCGACGTCTCGCTGAACGGGGCGAAGGTGCTCCCGAACCACGACATCGCCGCCCGCGTCGGCACGATGGCGGCCGACCGGCGCGAGTTCTGGGTGACGGTCCCGGAAGGCGGCTCGATCGCGGTGGAACTGGCCGCGCTGCGCGGCAAACTGCCACCGGTGCTGAACGCGGTGCGCGTCACCCACCGGCCGGACAGAACCGAGTAGCCCCAGAGAACCCGGATGCCCCCTGCGCCTGGCGCGGGGGGCATCCGGCTGTAACAGGTCGTTCCCGGCGCGCGGTACTTCCGGTGTCGCCGTCCGCCTCGACCTCGGGAACCAGATGCGCCGCTTCGACCCCGACCGCTCCCGAGCCGTGCTGATCGGCATCGGCGACTACGCCCGGTTCCCCGCGCTGCCCGCGGTGGCGAACAACCTGGCGGGCATGACCGAGGCGCTGACCTCCCCCGACCTCGGCGGGATGCCGCGCGAGCACTGCGCCGTGCTCGATTCGACCGCTGACGTCCCGGCGATCGGGCGGGCACTCGCCGCGGCGGCGGACGCGGCCGAGGACATGCTGCTGGTCTACTTCGCGGGGCACGGGACGCGCGGAATGAAGCGCGGGGAACTGTTCCTCACCCTCGCAGACACCGACCCGGCGATTCCGGCGTTCACCGCGCTCGACTTCGACTCGGTGCGCGATCTCGTCGTCAAGTCCGCGACGGTGACCGTGGTCATCCTCGACTGCTGCTTCTCCGGCCGTGCGACAGCGCCGTTCATGTCCGGCGAAGAGAGTCTGTTGAGCGAATTGGAAATCGACGGGACGTGCGTGCTTACCGCGTCCCCGGCTAACAAGGTCGCGCTCTCCGGCCCGAAGTACAGCGAGTTCACCGGCGAACTCCTTGCCATCCTGCGGGATGGCATTCCCGGTGGGGACCCGCTGCTGAGCCTGGAGGCGATCTACACGAGCCTGGCCAGGCGCATGGCGGCCCGCGGTTTGCCTACGCCGCAATGGCTGCGCACCGCCACCGCGGACCTGCTGGCGCTCGCGCCCAACCGCGCCCACGCGCCGCTGCCTCCCGAGCGCTGGAACCCGCGACCGCTGCCGAAGACCGCGCGGATCATCGCCCTCGGCTCGGTCGCCGGGGCGCGGCCGGGGCCGGTCACGCCGCATTTCACCCACATGCAGCCCGAGGGCACGCTGGCGGCGATCAAAGAAGCCGAAACCCCCGCCGCACGGGCGCTCTTGGAACAACGGGCCGAAGAGGACGTGCGGAAAGCGGGCGCGGCGCGCTTCGCCGACTTCGTCACCCAGGTCGCGCGCCACTGCCTGGGCGAGAACGTTCCGAAACCGGCGAGATCCGCCGCGCTGATCGCCCAGCACGGCGGATGGGCAGCGCTGACCGAACGCATAGAGTCCGCCAGGGAGATCGCGGATTTCCGCTCGGTCAGCGCTGACATCACATCGTTTGTCGACAAGCACTACCGGGGGTTCCCACAGAAGCCCAAGCTGCGCAACCGGCCGCCGGTGCTGTCGGTGAACCGGTTGTCGTACTGGTGGGGCGGGTTTGACACGTACCTGACCCGAATCGCGGCGTTCTGCGAACCACCGCACCCTGACAGCGAAGACCTCGCCACTCGGCTGCCACTGCTCGCGGAGCCGCTGGCGGCGGCGGACGCGTTGCGCGCGCGAGTCACAGAGCTGTTCCGCCTGCGCAGGCAGGACCCCGAGTTCCGCGACAAAGTCACCTTCGAGATGGCCGCGCTCCACCCGATCGTCGACGAGATCGACGTGACCCTGCGCCGCATGGTGACGGCGGGCCAACTCTGACCCGACGCCGGGGACCTCGGCGCGGAGGTCCCCGGGCAGGAGGTCAGCGGCGCCTGCGGCCCGCGCTGGAGCCCGCGGAGAAGGCGGCTGCGCCGCGCGTGGGCTCGGCCGCGGAAGCAGCGGCGGCGCGCGGAGCGGACGCCGCGGAACCCCGCGGGGCAGCCGCGGCCGTGCGGGACGCGGAGGTGTGCGACGCCGAGGACGTGCGCTTGCCCTCGGCCTTGGCGCCCGCCCGGCCGGTGGACTTGCCGCGGCCCTGGCCGCGCGCCGGGCGCGGCTCGGTGGCCGGGCGGACCGGTGGCGTGACCAGGACGCGCTCGCCCGGGGCCAGTTCGGTCAGCACGGGGTGGCCGGGGCGGGCCTTGGTGGTGATCGGGGTGATGCCCGCCTTGCGGGTCAGGTCGCGCACGTCGGCGACCTGCTCGTCGGTCATCAGGGTGACCACGGTGCCGGACGCGCCCGCGCGGGCCGTGCGGCCGGAGCGGTGCAGGTAGGCCTTGTGCTCGACCGGCGGATCGGCGTGGATGACCAGCGCCACGTCGTCGACGTGGATGCCGCGGGCGGCGATGTCGGTGGCCACCAGGGTCGGGGCGCTGCCGTCGGAGAAGGCGAGCAGGTTGCGGGTGCGAGCCTGTTGCCCGAGGTCGCCGTGCAGTTCCACCGCGCGCACGCCCGCGGCGACCAGCTGCCGGGTGAGCCGGGTGGCGCCGCGGCGGGTGCGGGTGAACACCATGCAGCGGCCAGGGGCCGAGGTCAGGTCGACCAGGACCGGGAGGCGGGCGTCGCCGCCGACGTGCAGGACGTGGTGGGTCATCGCCGCGACCGGCGACTGGGCCGAGTCGACGCTGTGCGTGACCGGGTCGACCAGGTAGCGGCGGACCAGCACATCGATGCCGCCGTCGAGGGTCGCGGAGAACAGCAGGCGCTGGCCGGTGCGCGGGGTCTGGTCGAGCAGGCGGCGGACGACCGGCAGGAAGCCGAGGTCGGCCATGTGGTCGGCCTCGTCCAGGACGGTGGTCTCCACCGCGTCCAGGCGGACGTGGCCGGACTTCATGTGGTCCTCCAGCCTGCCCGGGCAGGCCACGAGCAGGTCGACGCCCGCCTGGAGCGCGGTGACCTGCGGGCCGGGGCGGACACCGCCGAACACCGTGGTGGCGCGCAGGCCCAGGGCCTTGGCCAGCGGCGCTGCCGCGTCGTGGATCTGGGTCGCGAGCTCCCGGGTCGGGGCCAGGATCAGCGCGCGGGGGCGGCCAGGAGCCCGGCGGCCAGCGCCCTGGACCAGCCGGGCGAGCAGCGGGATGAGGAACGCGTAGGTCTTGCCGGAGCCGGTGCGGCCCCGGCCGAGGACGTCGCGCCCGGCGAGCGAGTCGGGCAGGGTCGCGGCCTGGATGGGGAACGGCGCGGTGACCCCGGCCTCGGCGAGCGCGGCGACCAGCGACGCGGGCACCCCGAGTTCGTCGAACGACCTGGCCACGGGCCGCGCGGCCTCGGGCGGTGCGATCGGCGGGGTTTCCCGCCGCTCCGCGGCGCGGCGCGGGGCCTGGCGCTGATCGGTCGTGGACTGCGGGGCCGCGCGTCGCGAAGTCTGGCGCTGCGCGGTCTCGCGCTGCGCGGTCTCGCGCTCCGAGGTCTGGCGCTGTCCGGCGGCGCGCCGCCCGGTCCCGGACCGCGGGGCCTCGCGCCGCGCCGTCTCACGCCGCGCCATCTCACGCTGCGCGGTCTCGCCCCGCGGGGTCGCCGACCGGGTGGTCTCGCGCTGAGCGGTCGATGAGTGCGGGGTCTCGCGCTGGGAAGGCTCGCGGCGCGGGGTGTCCGACCGCGGGGCTACGAACTGGGGGGTGTCGGGCAGGGTCGTGCTGGGGCGGCCAACCGCCATGGGGTGTCTCCGAACGTCACAGGGTCGTCCTGCCCGGCGCGGTACCAGCCGCGGCGCGTGGGTGGTCGACGAGAAACGGGTCCGAGGCAGAACTGAGCGGACCCTCGCGCCACTGATCCTACCCGGTCCGGTCGACCGCGTCCGCGTCCGCGCCCGGTGAGGTACTGTCGTGTGGTCGAGCACACGCAGACGACCGGCAGAGGAGCCGGTCCAGCCCCTCGGCCGAGCCGGGCCCCGCGAGACCGACACGGATGCGCTCCGCCTCCCCAACCACCGTGTCAGCCCGGCCATCCTCCCCCGGTGACGCCTGCCCGAGATGACCCCGGGCGGCCGCCGAACACGCTCTACCCCGAAGGAGTTCCTGACGATGTCGAGCGGAATCCGGCCCCTGTCCGGCGCGGCCAACGAGTTCACCCAGGCCCGCTTGGACGCTCTGGACAACCTGACAACGCAGCGCACCCGTGCCGCCCGCACGGTCGCCGGGCACTCGGTCGACGCCGACGACTGCCGCAACCTGCTCACGATGCTCGGTTTGGACGCCACCGCCGAGGCGTCCGACGCGCGCCCGGTCTACGTCGCCCCGGTGATGTAGACCCCGGTGATGTAGACCCGGGGCTCAGGCGTAGCGGCTGAGCCGCTTGGCGAGCGCCCAGCGGTCGCCCGCGGACTTGACGACGGGCCGGTTCTCTTCGGGGGACCGGCCCGCTCGCGTCCTGGCGACGAACTCGGCGACGGCGTCGGGCGGGGGCACCTGGTCGGGGCCGAAGCGGCCGAGGATCTCCGGCTCGGCCGACGGCGCGTGCTCCACGGCCAGGGTCCAGCCGGTTCGCTCGTCCCAGATCAGCATCAGGTCGTCGCCGCCGTGGCCGGGCAGCGCGACGTAGGCGGTGGCGGTGTCGCTGATCTCACAGGAGACGCCTTCACCGGGCAGCCGCAGCGCGACGGCGACCGCGCGCAGGTACCCCTCCAGACCGCGACGCAGTGCGTGTGTGCTGTCCGATCCGCTGTTCACCCCGCAGACCGTACGCCACGGCGAGCGCCCCGCGTCGTCAACCGCGCGCGGGTGCGGGACAATCCACTGATTAGTCCAGAGTGGACAGTCAGCCTGCCTTGCGCCACAACCCTTCGATGCCCTCGACGCGGGACCGGTGGTCCACGTACAGCAGCGACTGGAGCACCAGCGTCGCGGGTGAGATCAGCGTCCCGGACAGCACAGCGGCCAATGCCTCGGCCAGGGCGCCGCCGCCGCTGATCCGGCCGAAGACGGCGCTGACGATCATGCCGAGCAGGCCGAACACGACCCCGGCCAGCAGCAGGATGCCCAGCACCCGCCACCAGCCGACCGCGGCCACCAGCCTGCGGGAGCGCTCCAGCGCGGCCACCGGGTTGCCGCCCTCGACCACGACGATCGACTGCGCGAAGGTGAACGCGATCACCAGGTAGAACATCGCCGCCACCGCGGGCAGGGCCAGCAGCAGACCGGCCGAGCCACCGGCGAACACCGCGAACACCGCCACCGCGGCGATCGCGCCGAAGACCACGGCCGTGAGCAGGGCGAGCAGGAGCAGGCGCGGCAGCGCGGGCAGCGCGGCGCCCAGCGCGGCCCGCGCCCCGGTGGTGTGGCCGAACACCGCGCGCGGCACCACGACATTGACCACCGCGACCAGCAGCAGGCCCAGCAGGGCCGCGATGACCGCGTGCAGCGCCGCGTCCGCCAGCAGCGGGCGGACCTCGGCCCAGTCCAGGCGCGGGCGGTCGGTGATGGCGCGCGCGTCGGGCACGTCGCCGAAGACCAGCGTGGACACGAACCAGCGCAGCAGCTCCGTCGCGGTGATCACCGCGAAGCCGACGCCGATCAGCGCGGCCGCGTTGCGCCGCAATCCCTGCGCCATGCCCGCGACCAGGTCCGGCAGCGCCAGCGGGCGCAGCGGGACGATGCCGAGCTGCAACGCCTCCGGGGCGTCCAGCGGGGTCATGGGCGTGGTGTCGGGACGCTCTGGCTGCTCGCTCATGTGAATCCCCAGTTCGTCGCGACGGCCGGTCCGCGCGCCGGAGCGTGAGGTTACAGGTAGCCGCCGACGAACTGGAGCGCGTCCGGCAGCGCCCGCCGGAAGTACTGGTCGTTGTGGCCGCCGCGCTCGAACGAGGTCCGGGCGGCTTTCACCCGCTGCGCCAGCGTCTTCGCGTTGCCCAGGTACGCGCGGTCCTCGGTCCCGCACCACACTCCGACTGGCAGATAAGCGAACTCGTTGATGTGGCGCAGCGGATCGAGGCGCTCCCAGTGGGCCCGGTCGGTGAACATCTTGGCCGCGGCTGCGTCCGCCCAGCTGTCGAACAGGATGGGGCTGATCACCGCGACCGCGGTGAACCCGGGCGTCCTGGCCAGGTTGAGCGCGCCCGTGCCGCCCGCGCCGATGCCCACAGTGGAAAACGGGGTCGTGGCGAGCTGGTGGTGGTCGAGCCATTCGGGGAGGTCTTCGTTGAGCATCCGCTGCGGGTCGTCGTTGCGGCCGCCGACCCAGTTGCCGCCCTCTACCGCGACGACGGCGAACGGCGGCACGCCGTCGCGGACGAGCCCGGTGAGGATGTCGGGCACGCCCAGGTCGAGGAAGCTCTTCGCCCCGCCGATGCCGCCGTGCAGCGCGACGCAGACCGGGATCGGCTTCACCGGGACGCCCGCGGGCCGGATGATCACCGCCTCGACCTCGCGGTAGCGCCCGGTCGAGAGATAGAGCTCGGTGGTGACCGGCTGAACCTGCGAGGTGGGAGCCTTGGACTGCAGCAGGTTCTCCGGCCCGCCGCCGGGTGCCGCCGTGGTCTTGCACCCCGCGGCGACACCCGCCCCGAGTCCCAGTCCGCCCAACAGCACCGCCCGACGCGACAGGCGAACAGTTTTCGCAGTATTCACAAGTTCTCCGCTCGTCACGGACCCTGGCGGCGATCTTATGGGGATATAAGAGTCCGTGGGGCGGTCAGCACGAAACCATGCCGCGGTGGACGAACTGTTTCGGTGAAGCTAGATCAACAGCGAACATCGGGTGAACACGACTTGGCGGTTTCTGACCATAAGAAATATGAAATTCGCGGGAAAGTGAGCGAACACATGATCGAGATCGGCTACCGGACCGGCGGCACGGGCTCCTGGCCGACCAGTTGGGCGTCGAGGTCGGCGCTGAACGCGTTCAGCCGGGTGTAGACGCCGGGCTTGCCTGGCCGCGCGCAGCCCTCGCCCCAGGACACCACGCCGATGAGCTTCCCGCCCGCGACGAGCGGGCCGCCGGAGTCGCCCTGGCAGGTGTCGACGCCGCCCTCGGGCAGGCCTGCGCACACCATCGACGCCGGGACGAAGTCCGGCCCGTAGGCGGTGGCGCAGGTGGCGTCGGAGGTCAGCGGGACCGCGGCCTTGCGGAGCGTGTCGGAGGCCGGGCCGCCTTCACTGGTCCGCCCCCAGCCCGCGATCGTGGTGGGGGTTCCCTCGGCGTAGAGGGCTGTGTCGGCGGCGGCCGCCACCGGGATCGGGGTCGCCGGGAGCGGCGTCGAGAGGGTCAGGACCGCCACGTCCGCCTTGACCGCGGGGTTGTCGTACTCGGGGTGGACCCAGATCGAGGCGACCTCGGCGGTGACGCCGCCCGCCGCGGTCAGGTCGGTGCGCCCGGACACGATGGCGAGTTCCCCCGGCTCGGAGCCCTGCACGCAGTGCGCGGCGGTCACGATCTTGGTCGGGGCCGCGATGGAGCCGCCGCAGAACGGGAAGCCGTCCGCTGTGGTCAGCGCGACGATGTAGGGGAAGTCGGCGATGTCGGCAGCCTCGCCGCCGACGACGAAGGGCTGGACCGCGGGCGGGGCCTGGTCCGCCTGGGCCGCGGACACCGTCGCCGCCCCGGCGGCGACGACCGCCGCGGCGATCCCGATCAGACGGGCGAGCCGCCGTGCCTGCGCCATGGGTCTGCTCCTTCGCGCTGGACCCGGGACCAGCCTCCCAGGCGTCGCCTCATGGCTACCCGCGAACCGCGATCGGCCACAACATCCGAAAGAAGTGAGCCGTTCGAGTGAACGACCCACCGAAAACGCCGCCCGACCTGGGGATACCGACCGAATACCGGCCCCCATACTTTCGGGTGGACTTTCCGGCGGGACCCGCGGTCGGGCTGTCCAGAGTGGACGATCCGCTACTTCCGGCTCCCCCACACCAGGAACGTCGAACTCGCCGGGACGACGCCCATGGTGTCCTCGGACAGTTCGACCAGGTTCGACGTGGTCAGGTGGCAGCCGTCGACGGCGTAACCGGCGTCCGCCAGGGTCTTGCGGGTCTGCCCGAGCCGGTCCAGTTCGGGCACCAGCACCACGACCCGCGCCGCGTCGACCTCGGCGCAGGCGCGCACGACGTCCGGGCGGGAGTCGCCGACGAACACCGAGTCCGGCCGAGGCAGGCTCGCCAGCACCGCGGGCGGGTCCCCGTCGGCGAGCCGCACGTCCACGCCGTGCGCGCCCGCGTTGGCCACGATCCGCACGCACAGCCCGGAATCCCGCTCGACGGCGATGACCGCCGCGCCCAGCCGGGCCGCCTCGATGCCCACCGCGCCCGACCCGGCGCACACGTCCCACACCAGCGCCCCCGGGCGCGGGGCGAGCCGGGCCAGCGCGAGCGCGCGCACCTCGGGCGGCACGCCGACGCCTGCCCGGGTGGCGAAAGCGCTTTCCGCCAGCGCCCAACCGTCCTCTGGCGGCACGACCTCGCCGCCCGCGATCCACTGGTCTCGCCCCACGGCGTCCAGGGAAACCAGGCACAGCACCAGATTCGGCTCGCGCCAGCTCCGCCGCTCGGCCTCTGTCACGTCCACAATGGACAGTTTCTCGGCCGGGCCGCCGAGGTCTTCCAGCACCGCGATGTTGCGCCGCCAGCCGTCCAGCTCCCTGGCCAGCTCGGCCGGGCCGGCGTCCGGGCCGGTGAGCACCGCGACCGCCTTGCGGGCCCGGCAGACGTTGACCGCGTGCCGGAAACCGCTGCCCCGCGCGCTGACCACGGTCAGGTCGTCCCACGGGCGCTTGATCATCGCGGCCATCCGCTGCACGTCGGTGACCGAGGGCCAGGTGACCGTCGGCACGCCGCGGGCGCGCAGCGCGCGCAGGCCGCCGAAGTAGCCGGGGTCGCCCTGGATCAGCACCACCGCGGACTCGCCCGCGGTCACCGCCTGGGCCAGGGTGTCCACAGTGGCCTCGCCGAACGCGCTGCCCGCCAGCTCCAGCCGCCGGGCCTCCCCCGCGTACGCGGCCAGCAGCGGGCGCAGCCCCACGACCAGACCCGCGCTGGCCAGGGCTGCCTCAGCGCCCGGGGGCAGCGACTGCCCATCGACACCGATCACGGTCACGCTTGCCGTCATGGGCGATATGAGATCACGACCGCTTCCCGCGCGGCGGATCAGGCCTTCTTGGTGGTCCTGCGGGCCGCAGCGCCGCGCGACGCGCGGGCCGGGTGCTTCTTCGCCGCCGGTTTCGCCGGGGCCCGCTTGGCGGGCTGCTTCGCCTCGGCGACCGGCTCGGCGGCGGGCCTGGCCTGCTCCCCGGTGTCGGCCGAGACAGCCTCGGCGGCTTCGGTCTCGGCGGCGTCTTCGATTCCGGCGGCGTCGGTGTCTTCTGAGTCGTCGGGCTCCGGCTCGGCCGCGCGCCTCGCCCAGGGCCGGCGGCCCTCCCCGCCGGACGAGCGCCAGCTGCGGGAGGTCCACCGCTGGGCCGCGGCCTGCTCCGGGTCGCGCGGGGCGTACCCGGCGCGCGGCTTGGCCTGGCGCAGCGCGTCGCCGACGAGGAACAGCGCGTGCCGCCACAGGTTCGCGCGCTTGACCTCGGCCACCAGCTCGCCGAGCGTGGTGCGCAGCACGGTCTCGTCCGGCCAGGTCACCTTGTGGGCGACCACGACCGGGACCTCCGGGTCGAGTCCGGCCGCGGTCAGCGCCTCGACCAGCTCGGCGGCCCGCGCGGCCGGGGCCTGCACCGCGATGGTGCGGCTCTCCGCGGCCACCTCGCGGACCCGCTCGAAGTCCGCGTCCGTGCCGGTGACCACCAGCGTGTCCGGGCCGCCCGCCTCGACCAGGCCGTTGCCGGTGGCCGCGGCGGCCGCCGACACCGGGGACACCCCGGGAACCACCTCGACGTCGAGGCCGAGCCGGGCGCAGGTCTCGCGCTGCTCGCGCAGCTCCGGGCTCAGCGCGGGGTCGCCCGCGACCAGCCGCACCGCCTTGTGGCGCCTGCTCGCCAGCCTGCGGTAGAGCTCCAGCAGCTCGTCCGGCTCGACCCGGCCCAGGTCGACCAGCTCGGCGTCGGCTCTGGTGTGCTCGCGCAGCCAGGTGGCGTCGGTGATGCTCGGCGCGTACAGCACGAGGTCGGCTTCGGCGATCCGGCTCGCCCCGCGCAGGGTGATGAGGTC
Organism: Actinokineospora iranica; assembly: GCF_900101685.1. Taxonomy (GTDB): domain Bacteria; phylum Actinomycetota; class Actinomycetes; order Mycobacteriales; family Pseudonocardiaceae; genus Actinokineospora; species Actinokineospora iranica. The sequence goes on along the minus strand of NZ_FMZZ01000003.1, from coordinate 369,478 downwards.
GGCCGCACCAGGTCCAGCTCCCACGAAACTCACGGCGCCACGCATACGACGACCGTATCGTCAGTCACGTTGGCGACCCGGACCTGGGCGGGTCGGGGCGGCGGTGTCAGACTCGCACGCGTGAACCCGGACGGACCCAGCCCCGCTGACCAGGTGTTCGACTGGCTCGACACGCACGCGGAAGACCGTCGGCGCGCCGGTCTGAGCAGGCAGCTGCGCCCCCGCAGGCCAGACTCGGACCTGCTCGACCTCGCGGGCAACGACTACCTGGGACTGGCGAAGGACAAGCGGGTCAGCGGCGCCGCCGCGGCCGCGACGCTGCGCTGGGGCGCGGGGTCCACCGGGTCGCGGCTGGTCACCGGCAGCACGGAGCTGCACAGCGAACTCGAGTACGAGCTGGCCCGGTTCTGCGGGACGCAGTCGGCGCTGGTCTTCTCCTCCGGGTTCGCCGCGAACCTCGGTGCGGTCACCGCGCTGTCCGGCAAGAACTGCTCGATCGTGACCGACGCCTACATCCACGCCTCCCTGATCGACGGGTGCAGGCTCTCGCGCGCCGAGGTGGCGGTGACCGCGCACGCCGACCCGGCCGCGGCGGGCCGCGCGCTGGCGACCCGGCGGACCGAGCGGGCGGTGTTCGTCACCGACACGGTGTTCAGCGTGGACGGCGACCTCGCGCCGCTGGGCGAACTCGCCGCCGTCTGCCGGGCGAACGGGGCGGCATTGATCGCCGACGACGCGCACGGCTTCGGGGTGCTCGGCGACGGCGGCCGCGGGGCCGTGCACGCCGCCGGTCTCGCTGGCGCGCCGGACGTGGTGACCACCCTGACGCTGTCGAAGTCGCTGGGCTCCCAGGGCGGCGCTGTGCTCGGGCCGCGCCGGGTCATCCGGCACCTGGTCGAGAACGCGCGCAGCTTCATCTTCGACACCGGACTCGCCCCGGGCAGCGCCGCCGCCGCCCTGACAGCGCTGACCGTGCTCAAGGAAGAGCCGGAGCGCGCCGGGCGGGTGCTGGAGATCGCCCGGACGCTCGCGGAGCGGCTGCGCGCGGCGGGACTGGCCGCCAGCGAGCCGGACGCCGCGGTGGTGTCGGTGCGCGCGCCCTCCCCGGACGCCGCCCTGGCCTGGTCGCAGGACTGCCGGGCCGCCGGGGTGTGGGTCGGGTGCTTCCGGCCGCCGTCGGTGCCCGACTCGGTCTCCCGGCTGCGGCTGACCGCGCGGGCGGACCTGACCGAGGGCGAAATCGACCGCGCGGTCGAGGTCATCACCCGCTGCGCCCCGCGCTGAAACTCGGTCGACCCCGGACAGCCCGCGCCCCATGATGGGGGCGGGGGGTGGTCGGCATGGCCGATGACATGGCCGATGACATGGCCGATTACGTGGCGGTCAACAAGGCGAACTGGGACGAGCGGGCGCCCGCGCACGCGGCGTCGCCGGACTACGGCGTGCGGCGGTTCCTGGACGACCCGGACCACATCAGCGACGTCGTGCGGTTCGACCGCCCCCGGCTGGGCGACCTGACCGGCGTGCGCGGCGCGCACCTGCAGTGCCACATCGGGACGGACACGCTTTCGCTGGCGCGGCTGGGCGCGCGGATGAGCGGCCTGGACTTCTCCCCCACCGCGCTGCGGCAGGCGCGTGACCTGGCCGGGGACCTGGTCGACTACCACGAGGCCGAGGTCTACGACGCGGTCGACGTGCTCGGGGCGCGGTCCTACGACCTGGTCTACACCGGGATCGGCGCGCTGTGCTGGCTGCCGTCGGTCGAGCGGTGGGCGCGTGTGGTCGCCGACCTGCTGCGCCCCGGCGGCCGGGTGTTCCTGCGCGAGGGCCACCCGATGCTGTGGGCGCTGGACGAGCACGCCGACCCGCCTGCGCCGAGGTACTCCTACTTCGAGCAGGCGGAGCCGCTGGCGATGGACGGCGGCGAGACCTACGTCGCGACCGACGCGGTGTTCACCCACACCCGCTCCTACAGCTGGAACCACGGGGTGGGCGAGGTGGCCACCGCGCTGCTGGCCGCGGGACTGCGGCTGACCCGGCTCGAAGAGCACGACAGCGTGCCGTGGAACGCCCTGCCCGGGCACATGGTCGAGGACGCGGCGGGGCAGTGGCGGCTGCGGGAGACGCCGGAGCGGCTGGCGGCCACCTACACCGTCGAGGCGGTCAAGGGGTAGCGGGCCGCCGCATCCGGATGTGGTCGACGCCGTGGTCGTCGAACACCTCGCCCTCGGGCAGGTAGCCGAAGCGGGTGTACATGTCCCGCACGTGCACTTGGGCGTCGAGCACGCTTTCGTCCGAGCCGATGTGGGCCAGGGCCGCGGCCATGAGCCTGCCGCCGAGACCCGTGCCGCGGGCCTGCCGCGCGACGCACACCCGGCCGACGCGGCGCTCGCCGCCGGGCGCGCCGAGGACGCGCAGGTACGCCAGCGGCTCGTCGTCGGGCTGCCACCACAGGTGCACGGTGTCGGGCAGCCGGTCGCGGCCGTCGAGTTCCTGGTAGAGGCAGTCCTGCTCCAGCATGAACACCTCGACCCGGAGCCTGAGCAGGCGGTAGAGCGTGTCCGCGGTCAGGTCTGGGCCGCAAGCCGAGTGCAGTGCGCTCACACCAACCTGGATATCACAGGTGTTGGGCGATCAGGTCGGCGTAAGCGGCTACCCGGGTGTAGACGCCCGGGTTGCCCGGCTGCGCGCAGCCCTCGCCCCACGACGCGATGCCGACGAGCCTGCCCTCGACCACCAGCGGGCCGCCCGAGTCGCCCTGGCAGGTGTCGACCCCGCCCTGGGCCAGGCCCGCGCACACCATCGACTTCGCCGCGAAGCTGCCGTACACGCGGGCGCAGTCGGTGTCGGAGGTCAGCGGGACCTGGGCGCCGAGCAGGAAGCGCGACGGGGAGCCGCCCTCGGAGACCCGCCCCCAGCCCAGGATCGTGGCCGGGGCGCCCGCGGCGTAGAGATCCGCGCCGTCCGCCGGGGTGGCGATCGGCAGCGGCTGGTAGGGCACGGCCCGGTCGAGGGTCAGCACCGCGACGTCGTCGCCGGTGGTGACCTCCTGGTAGCGCGGGTGCGTCCACACCTTGGTCACCCGGGCGTCGGCGCCCGCCTGCGACTGCTTGTCCTCCCGGCCCGCGACGACGCGCATACCCTGCGGGAACGCCTTGGCGCAGTGCGCGGCGGTGACCACCTTGGCCGGGGCGACGAGGGTGCCGCCGCAGAACTGGTGGCCCTGGCTCGTGGTCAGGTAGACGACGTAGGGGTGGTCGGCGATGGCGACCCTGCGGCCGCCGACGATCTGCCTGCCCTGCTGGCCCGCCCCCGCCTGTTGACCAGCCGCCGCCTGCTGGTTTGCCGCTGCCTGTTGGTTCGCCTCTGCGCCGCCGAAGTGGCCGAGCACAGCCGCGGCGATGGCGACGACCGCGACGGCGCCGAGAACCCGGCGCGCGTGTCCCCTCATGAAGAAGATCTCCCATCGGTGATGTCCGTGCTCGCCGTGGACACGCTAGGTCAAGCGGGCCCGCGCCGGTCCCCGGACGCTGTCACTCGAAGGGGTGCAGTTGGCCTGGGGCATGCTGGAGCCGTGCGTCGCCTGATTCCCGCCCTCGCTCTTGCCGCCGTCGTGACGGGCTGCGTCACGCCGGAGCAGCAGCGGGCCGCCCAGTCGAGCGCGCCACCGGCCGAGTCCGCCGTGACGTCGGCGACCGCTCAGTCCTCGGCGTCTGCGGCGTCCTCGGTGTCTTCCGGGCCCACATCCTCCCCGGCGCGGGTTCCGGCCTCGTCGCGGCTTCCGGACCCGCCCGCGCCCGCCTGGGTCGTCGGCGCGACGCCGCTGCCGCTGCGGCCGGACGGGTTCGGGAAGGTGCTGCCGACGCCCCCGGCGCTCGCCGAGCGGTCGCTGCCCACCAGGGACCTGCTGCCGCCGCCCGCCGACGGCCGCTACGCCGCGACGGTGAGCCCGGTGCCGGACGCGGTCCTGGCGCGCAGCACGTGGCAGCCGCGATGCCCGGTGGGGCGGGCCGACTTGCGGTACCTGACGATGTCGTTCTGGGGGTTCGACGGGCGCCCGCACACCGGCGAGATGATCGTCAACGCCCGCGTCGCCGATGAGGTCACCCGAGTGTTCGGCCAGCTGTTCGCGGCCCGGTTCCCGATCGAGGAGATGCGCGTCACCGCCCTGCCCGAACTGGATCTGCCGCCGACCGGCGACGGCAACAACACCACCGCGTTCGTCTGCCGCCCCGCGCGGAACCTGACGACCTGGTCGGCGCACGCGTCCGGGCTGGCCATCGACGTCAACCCGTTCTGCAACCCCTACGTCAAGGGAAACCTGGTGCTGCCCGAGCTGGCCTCGGCGTATGTGGACCGCGCGCGCCGCAGGCCGGGCATGGTGTTCGCGGGCGACGTGGTCGTGCGCGCGTTCGGCTCGATCGGCTGGGGCTGGGGCGGCGCGTGGACCTCCCCGGTGGACATCCAGCACTTCACCGCGACGGGCCGGTGACGACGATGACCGTCGCGAAGTCCGTGGCCCTGTTCGTGCTCGCGGCGCTGGCCGAGATCGGCGGGGCGTGGCTGGTCTGGCAGGGCGTCCGCGAGGACCGGGGCTGGCTGTGGGTGCTCGGCGGGGTGCTCGCGCTGGGCGCCTACGGCTTCGTCGCCACCCTGCAGCCGGACGCGCATTTCGGGCGCATCCTGGCCGCGTACGGCGGCGTGTTCGTCGCCGGGTCGCTGCTGTGGGCGATGGCCATGGACGGCTTCCGGCCGGACCGGTGGGACGTCGCGGGCGCGCTCGTCTGCCTGGCGGGGGTCGCCCTGATCATGTACGCCCCCCGCCCGTGACCGCTCCGCTCAGTTCTTGCCGGCTCCCGCGTCGTCCGGGCGCGGCGCGTCGCCACCACCGGCGCCACCACCGCCACCGCCGAACCGGCTGAACACCTTGCCCGCCGCCCCGGACAGCGCCTCGCCGACGTCGTTGAGGGCCCGGGCCAGCGGGTCGGTCGACGCGGCGAAGGACTCCTTGTACGACTTGGCCGCCGACCTCATGTCGTCGCTGAACGTGCTGCCGGGGGCCTCGTCGTCGCGGCGCCGGTAGTCGCCCGCCAGGATCGCCCGGTACTCCTCCGATGCCGCCCAGCGCTGCAACTGCGCCGCCCGCACGACCGCGAACGGGTGGCTCATCCCCTCGACGGTGCGCAGCTTGTGGATGCTGTCGCGGATGTCTTCGACGTCCTCGTACTCCTTGGCCTGCTGGAGGAAGGACGGGATGTCGATCTGGGTCAGGTCGGTGCCGCCCGCGAGGTAGACGTGGGTGCGCAGCGCCGCCGCCGGGTCCTGCCCGCACAGCAGGCCCGCGCGGTCGCAGGTGAGCTCCGCCTTGCGGAACCACTCGCGCAGGGCGGCGATGGCCGCCCGCATCGCGAGCGCGCCTGCCGGGAGGAACGCGATGGTCATCTGCAGGTGCACCAGCCGCAGCAGCAGCGTGCGCAGGACCGCGTGCCCGGAGAGCACATGGCCCATCTCGTGGCCGACGACGAACCGCAGGCTCTCGCTGTCCAGCGCCTCGACCAGCCCGGTGGTCAGCACGATGAACGGCTCATCGATGCCGACGGTCATCGCGTTCGCGTTCGGGTCGCGCTGGACGAAGACGTTCGGCACGGTGTCCAGGTCGAGGACCTCGGCGCACTCCAACCGGAGGCGGTCGATCTTCGGGTACTGCTTCTCGCCGACCCGGATGGCCGATGCCAGGGTCAGCAGCCGCTCGCCGCGCTCGGCGAACAGCCCGGAGACGGCCTTGAGCACCTCGGCGACCCCGGGCGCCGCGCGCAGCGTCGCCATCGCGCCCCGGTCGGCCGGGTGCTCGTAGGCGCGCGGGCTGATCCGCGGGAAGCGCACCCGCGTGGACGACTGCGAGACCTCACGGTCGGGGCGATCGGCGTTGTCGGTCACATTTCCTCCCAGAAGTGGTCCAGCCCCACAGTAGGCCGATTCACGGTCGGAAGTGGCCGGTTCACCCTCAGCCGCCGCCTCGGCGGGCCGCGCGCGGCGGTGGCGGCTAGGTTCACCGCCGGGGGCTAGATTCGCCCCCGGAAGATCACCGGCAAGTTCTGGAGGACCGTCCATGAGCCTGGAGCGCCCGGTCGCGCCCGACCCGTACGCCCTGCTGCCCAAGACCGGCGAGTTCACCGTCACCTCGACCGACGTGCGCGACGGGGAGAAGCTGGACCGCAGGCACGCGCACGACTCGGCGGGCGGCGACAACCTCTCGCCCCAGCTGTCGTGGAGCGGCGCGCCGGAGGACACCAAGAGCTACGTCGTGACCTGCTTCGACCCGGACGCGCCGATCCCCGGCGGCTTCTGGCACTGGGTCGCGGTGAACATCCCCGCGGACGTCACCGAGCTGCCCGCCGGCGCGGGCAAGGACGACGACAGCCTGCCCGGCGGCGCGTTCCACGTCCGCGCCGACTTCGGCAGCCGCGCCTACGGCGGCGCCGCGCCGCCGCGGAACGACCAAGACCACCGGTACTACTTCGTGGTGCACGCCGTCGACGTGGAGAAGCTGGACGTCGACGAGACCGCCAGCCCGGCCGTGGTGAGCTTCAACCTGGCGTTCCACACCCTGGCGCGGGCGATCATCACCCCGACCTACGCCCACTGAGCCCACGCGGCGGGCGGGAGGGCCGACCCCACCCGCGGCCCTCCCGCCCAAGTCCGCGTACGTAGTGCAAGAGCGGCCAAGCCGCCGCCGGATACAAGGAATGCCGGACGGGTGGGATGCGGTTGGATGTGATCGTGGCCCACTACGACCTGGTGATCATCGGAACCGGCTCCGGCAACTCCCTGCTCGACTCGCGGTTCGCGGGCTGGCGGGTGGCGGTGGTCGAGCGCGGCGTGTTCGGCGGGACCTGTCTGAACGTGGGCTGCATTCCCACCAAGATGTTCGTGCACGCCGCCGACCTGGCCTCCGTTCCCGCCGCGGCCGCCCGGCTCGGGGTGGACGAGACGCTGGACGGGGTGCGCTGGCCCGCGATCCGCGACCGGATCTTCGGGCGGATCGACCCGATCGCCGACAGCGGCCGCAAGTACCGGATGGCGCACCCGGACAACGCGAACGTCGACGTCTACCTCGGCGCTGCGCGGTTCGTCGGCGAGCGGCGGCTGGAGATCACCCCGAACGACGGCTCCCCGGCCGAGACGGTCACCGCCGACCGGATCGTCCTCGCCGCGGGCGGGCGCGCGGTCGTGCCCGAGATCGAGGGAATCCACGACGTCGGCTTCCACACCAGCGACACCGTGATGCGGCTCGACGAGCTGCCCCGGCGGCTGGTGATCCTGGGCAGCGGGTTCGTCGCCGCCGAGTTCGCGCACGTGTTCTCCGCCTTCGGGGTGGAGGTGACCGTGGTCGCCCGCTCCGGCGCGCTGCTGCGCGGGGAGGACCGCGACATCAGCCTGCGGTTCACCCAGCTCGCGCAACAGTGCTGGGACGTGCGGCTGGACCGCAAGGCGGTGCTGGCCGAGCGCGCGGGCGACGGGGTGCGGCTGCACCTGGAAGGCCCGGACGGCGCGGAGACCGTCGAGGGCGACCTGCTGCTCGTGGCGGTCGGCCGGACACCGAACGCCGACCTGCTCGCGGTGGAAGAAGGCGGGATCGCGGTCGCGCCGACCGGGCACGTGATGGTGGACGAGTTCCAGCGCACGAGCGCCGACGGCGTGTGGGCGCTGGGCGACATCAGCTCCCCCTGGGAGCTCAAGCACGTCGCCAACCACGAGGCGCGGATCGTGCAGCACAACCTGCTCAACCCCGGCCGGTTGCGGGCAGCCGACCACCGGTTCGTCCCGCACGCGGTGTTCACCGCGCCGCAGATCGCCTCGGTGGGGCTGACCGAGCAGGACGCCGAGCGCGGCGACGCCCGGTGGGTCGCCGCGACCGAGGCCTACAGCGGCGTCGCGTACGGCTGGGCGATGGAGGACACGACCGGGTTCGCCAAGATCCTCGCCGACCCGGCGACCGGCCAGATCCTGGGCGGGCACATCATCGGCCCGCAGGCGCCGACGCTGCTCCAGCCGATCATCCAGGCGATGAGCTTCGGCCTGGACGCCCGCTCGATGGCGCGCGGGCAGTACTGGATCCACCCCGGCCTGCCGGAGGTCGTGGAGAACGCCCTGCTCAACCTGCCGCTGGACCCGGTCGACTAGCCGATCACACGGTCCGGTCCCGGCCCGCCGCGTAGCCGACGGCCACCTGGACGGCGACAACGCAGAGCACGAACACCAGCGACGCTGTCCAACCGCCGGTAAGTCCGCGCAAGAGGCCGAAGGCAAACGGGCCTAGAGCGCCGATCAGGTAGCCGATGCTCTGCGCCATCGCCGACAGGGTGGCTGTATCGGCGGAATCGCGGGTGCGCAGGGTGATCACGGTGATGGCCAGCGGGAACACGCCCATGCCGAAGCCCGCCAGCACCGCCCACAGCAGCGGCGCGGCTGCGGGCGCGACGAGCAGCCCGACCAGCCCCGACCCGCCGATGACGGTCACCGCGACTATCCAGGCCGACTGCGTGCGGGCGCGGGCGGCCACCGGCGGCAGGACGAGACTCAGCGGAACGCCCAAGAGGGTGCTGACCGCCAGGTACACACCGGCGGTCGGGCGATCCACGCCCGCGTCGATGTAGACCTCGGGCAGCCAGCCCATGACGGTGTAGGCGACCAGCGCCTGGAGCCCGAAGAACGCCGTCACGGTCCAGGCGAGCGGACTGCGCCGCATCGGGCGGCCGCGCCCGGCCCGCTCGCCCGCCGCGGCCACCGGGTCGCCGTGCCGGGCGGTCGCGAGCCAGGTGAGCACCGCGGCCAGGCCCAGCAGCGCCCAGGCCGCGAGGGCCCCGCGCCACCCGCCGAGCCGCTCGGCGAGCCAGGGGGTGGCGGCGGCGCCGAGGCCGCCGCCCGCGGCGAGAGCCGCTGTGTAGACGGCGGTGACGGCGCCGATCCGGTGCGGGAAGGACTGCTTGATCACCACCGGGATCAGCACGTTGCCGACCGCGATGCCCGCGCAGGCCACCAGCGTGCCGCCGAGCACCACCGGCGGGCCGTCCAGCACGCGCAGCGCCAGGCCCGCGGTCAGCAGCGCCAAGGCCCAGCCGAGAGCGCGGGCGAGGCCGAACCGCCTGCTCAGGCGGGGCGCGAGCAGGCCTGCCGCGCCGAAGCAGACCGCTGGGACGGCGGTCAGCGCGCTGGCCCACGCGTGGCCCGCGCCGACGGAGATTCGGACATCGTCCAGCACGGATGCGAGACTGGTGACCGCGGGACGCAGATTCGCGGCGGCAAGGGCGACGCCGAGGACCAGCGACGGCGCGCCCACCAGGGCAGCGGTCCGGACCGCGCGCGGGGACCTTGGCCTGCGCGGCAGCGTGGCCGTGGCACTCTTGGTCGCCGTGGTGATCGACGCCGTGGCAATCTTGGCGTCCCTGGCGGCGCAGGGGTTCGGCTTCGTTGTCGGGCTGCGGTGGACTGCCATGGACGCTAGTGTCCCAACGTAGGATGTTTGGATGAAAGGATGGCGCTGTGCCGTTGGCCACTACCCGGCGATCCGGCCTCGTCGACCAGGTGATCGAGCAGATGCGCTCGGCCATCACCAGCGGCGAGTGGAAGGTCGGCGAGCGCATCCCGACCGAACCCGAGCTCGTCACCGCCCTCGGCGTCGGGCGCAACACCGTCCGTGAGGCGGTCCGGGCCCTCGCGCACGCGGGGCTGCTGGAGGTACGCCAGGGCGACGGCACCTTCGTCCGCGCGACCAGCGAGTTCTCCGGCGCCGTGCGCAGGCTGGCGGGCACGGAGCTGCGCGACGTCCTGCAGGTGCGGCGGACGCTGGAGGTCGAGGGCGCGCGCCTGGCCGCGGCGAACCGCACCGAGACGGAGCTGGAAGAGCTGACCGCGCTGCTCGCCGAGCGCGACCGGTTCATGGAGGCCAAGGACTACGAGACAGGCGTCGACCGCGACGCCGCGTTCCACCTCGCGGTCGTCAAGTGCTCCCACAACCCGCTCCTGGCCGAGCTGTACCAGGGCCTGACCGAGGTGGTCCGTGCGTCTGTCGCCACCACGGTAAACGGCGACCCGAGCACAGCCAGGACCATCGACCACCAGGGCCTGGTCAACGCTATCCGCGAGCAGGACACCCAGCGGGCCGCCGCCGAGGCGGCCGGGTTCCTCGACGAGCTGATCGCCGACCTCGACATCAAGTAGCGCGGCGCCGGATCACCGCGACGGTCACAGCGCGGGCGCGCCCGGCGGCAGCGTCGGCAGCCCCGCCGGGGCGCCCTGGTCGATCAGCCGCCGCACCGCGTCGGTGTCGATGTGGTCGGCGACCAGGTCGCCCAGCAGGTCGAGCTGGGCGGCCCTGGCCGCGGCGAACGACACGTCCGCCGCGGTCCGGAACCCGGTTCGCCCGGACCGCTCGGCGGCCCAGCGCAGCAGCGCGCGGCGGACGCCGTCGTTCTCCAGCAGGCCGTGCCAGTGGGTGCCGAGCACCGCGCCCGCCGCGGCGCCCTCCACCGTGCCGTCCGGCAGCGTCACCAGGCCGGGCAGGTCGCCGCGCCGGACGACCCGGCCGTGGTGGATCTCATAGCCCGTCGCGGGCTCGCCGAACGCCGTCCCGCTCGGGCGGCTCAGCGTCTTCTCCTCGGCGAAGGCCACGCCCACGTCGAGCAGGCCCAGCCCGTCGACCACCCCGGCGCCGGACTCCACCCGGTCATCGATGCGAGTGCCGAGCATCTGGAAGCCGCCGCAGACCCCGAGCACCGGCAGGCCCCGGGCCGCGTGCGCGGCCACCGCGTCGGCCAGGCCGGTCGACCGCAGCCAGCCCAGGTCGGCCACGGTCGACTTCGAGCCGGGCAGCACCACCAGGTCCGCGTCCGCCAGCCGCGACGGCTCGGTGACGAACCGGACCGACACCCCCGGCTCGCACGCCAGCGCCTCAACGTCGGTCGCGTTGGAGATCCGCGGCAGCCGCACCACGGCCACCCGCAGCCACTGCTCACCGACCGGCGGTAAAGGCCGTCCGACCACGCCGTCGGCCGCGTAAGACAGCGAGTCTTCCGCGTCCAGCCACAGCTCTTCGCGCCACGGCAGGACCCCGAGGACGTCTCGGCCGGTGAGTCCGCGCAGTTGGCGCAGACCGGGTTCCAGCAGCGCCGGGTCGCCGCGGAACTTGTTGATCACGAACCCGGAGACCAGCGCCTGGTCCGCCGCGTCGAGCAGGGCGAGCGTGCCGAACAGGTGCGCGAAGACCCCGCCCCGGTCGATGTCGCCGACCACCAGCACCGGCAGCCCCGCCGCGCGGGCGAGACCCATGTTCGCGATGTCGTTCGCCCGCAGGTTGATCTCGGTCGGCGAGCCTGCGCCCTCGCACACCACGACCTCGAAGTCCGCGCGCAACCCGGCCAGGGTGGCCAGCACGGTCTCCATCAGCTCCGCCTTGCGCTCCCGGTACGACAGCGCGCTGGCCACCCCCACCGGGCGGCCCAGCACCACGACCTGCGAGCTGCGGTCGGAGCCCGGCTTGAGCAGCACCGGGTTGAACCGCACGCTCGGCGCCAGCCCGCACGCCGCGGCCTGCACCGCCTGCGCCCGGCCGATCTCGCCGCCGTCGGCGGTGACCATGGAGTTGTTGGACATGTTCTGCGCCTTGAACGGCGCCACCCGCACGCCCTCGCGGGCCAGCCAGCGGCACAGGCCCGCCACCACGACGCTCTTGCCAGCGTCCGATGTCGTGCCAGCGACCAGCAGCGCTCCCGACATTCGCCAGTCCCCTCCCCTGATCGCCGCGCGGGCTGTCATCATCCCGGTCATGCCCGCCGCACCCGTCACCGCCGTCCTGGTGCACAGCCCGTTCCTCGGTCCGGCCAGCCTGCGCCCGCTCGCCGACGAACTCGCCGCCCTCGGGCATCCCACGCTCGTCCTCGACCTGCTGCCCAGCGTCGTCACCCCGCCGGTCCACCAGCGCCTGATCGGCGCGTTCGCCGACGCGATGTCCGACACCGCGGTCACCGGCCCGCTGATGCTCGTCGGCCACAGCGGCGCCGGGCCGCTGCTGCCCGCCTTCGCCGACGAGCTCGAAGACGTGCGCGGCCTGCTCTACCTCGACGCCGGTCTGCCCACCCCGGGCAAGAGCTGGCGGGACACCGCGCCCGCGAAGCTGTACGAGCGGCTGCGGGAGCGCAGCCGCGACGGCCAGCTTCCGCGCTGGCACCACTGGTTCGACACCGACCCGCTGCCCGAGCTCGTGGCCGACGCCGCGCTGCGCGCCGAGATCGCCGACGAGGCCCCCGAGGTGCCGCTGGCGTTCCTCTCCGAGCCCCGCCCCAGCGTCGAGTGGGACGGACCGGCCGGGTACGTCGCCCTCTCGGCGGCCCACCGCGACGACCTCGCCGCCGCCCGCGCGCTGGGCTGGCCTGCCCGCGAACTCGACACCCACCACCTGGCCTGCGCGACCGACCCGAAGCCGGTCGCCGTCGCGGTGCTGGAGGTGCTGCTCGACCTGGCCTGAGCGCTCAGGGCTGGTCCAGGACCGCTCAGGGCAGAGTCAGGATCTCCGCGCCGGTCTCGGTCACCAGCAGGGTGTGCTCGAACTGGGCGGTCCACTTCTTGTCCTTGGTGGTGGCCGTCCAGTCGTCGTCCCACATGTCGTAGTCGATGGTCCCGAGAGTGATCATCGGCTCGATCGTGAAGGTCATGCCGGGCTCGATGACGGTCTTGTCGTTGAGGTCCTCGTAGTGCAGCACCACCAGGCCGCTGTGGAACGCGCGGCCGATGCCGTGGCCGGTGAACGCGCGCACCACGCCGTAGTCGAACCGCTTGGCGTACTTCTCGATCACCCGGCCGATGACGTTGAACTCGCGGCCGGGGCGCACCGCGTTGATCGCGCGCATGGTCGCCTCATGGGTGCGCTCCACCAGCAGCCGGGCCTCCTCGCTGACCTCGCCCGCGAGGAAGGTGGCGTTGGTGTCGCCGTGCACGCCGCCGATGTAGGCGGTGACGTCGATGTTGACGATGTCGCCGTCCTCGATGACCGTCGAGTCCGGGATGCCGTGGCAGATGACCTCGTTGAGCGAGACGCAGCAGGACTTCGGGAAGCCCCGGTACCCCAGCGTCGACGGGTAGGCGCGGTGGTCGATCAGGAACTCGTGGACGACCGCGTCGACGTCGTCGGTCGTCGCTCCCGGCTTGGCCGCCTTGCCGCCCTCCTGGAGCGCCTGCGCGGCGATCTTCCCCGCCACCCGCATGGCCTCGACGACCTCCGGCGGCTGCACCCACGGGTCGGTGCTGCGCGCGGGCGCGGGACGGTCCACGTACTCGGGACGGACGATGGTGGACGGCACGACCCGGCGGGGAGACTGCTTGCCGGGTGTCAACGGGGCGCGGACGGACATGCCTTCCACCCTAGGCCCTGTCTCGAAGCACCGGCACACGCCAGCCGCGCCGGTGCTTCGCCACAGGACCTGGACCCTCCGGTCAGCCGAGGGCGGCCAGGAACCTCCCCGCGGCCTGCACGGCGGTGCCGGACTGGCCGACATCGGTGAGCAGCACCGCGAACGCGAGGTCGCCGCGGTACCCGACGAACCACCCGTGCGAGTGGGTGCCGTCGCCGAACTGGGCGGTCCCGGTCTTGCCGCGCACGTCGCCGTAGGCCTGCAACGCGCCCGCGGTGCCGCCAGCGACCACCTCGGCCATCATCGCGCGCACCGACTCCAGCACCGCCCCGGGAACCGGCTCCGGGACGGCGTCGGCCTTGGTCTCCACGCCGCGCACCAGCACCGGCTTGGGCACGCTGCCCGCGGCGACCGCGGCCACCACGACGGCCATGCCGAACGGGCTGGCCACGACCTTGCCCTGGCCGAAGCCGTCCTCGGCGCGCTCGACCTTGTTCGCCGCTGGCGGCACCGACCCGGTGATGGTCGTCGCGCCGGGCATGACGTAGTCGATCCCGAGGCCGAGCCGCTTGGCCATGCCGGTCAGCTCGTCCGGAGCCATGGTGACGGCGAGGTCGGCGAAGGTGGTGTTGCAGGAGAACGCGAAAGCGCTGCGCAGCGGGACGACGCCCTTGTCGAACTTGCCGCTGTTGGGGATCTCCCTGCCGTCGACGACGGTGGTGGGCGGGCAGCCCAGCGGCGTCTCCGCGCCGGCCTTCCCGGACGACAGCGCGGCGGCGGCGGTGACGATCTTGAAGGTCGAGCCGGGCGGGTACCGGCCGGTCAGCGCGAGCTGCCCCTGCTTGTCGGCGGGCTCGTTCTGCGCGACGGCGAGCACTTCGCCGCTGGAGGGCTCGATGGCCACGATCATCGACGGCGTCTGCTCGCCCGCGATGGCGCCCTGCGCCGCGTCCTGCACGCGCTTGCTCAGCGCGACCTGCACCGCCTTCGCGGGCTGGGCGGCCTTGGCGAACAGCTCCTCGCCCTCGGCTCCCGCGCTGTCGACGGTGTGCACCCGCCAGCCCGACTTGCCCTCGACCTGGTCCTCGACCAGCTTGCGGATGCCCGGCATCAGCGTCGGGGCGAGCTTGCGGTCGGCGGCCAGCAGCCGCGACTCCGCGGTGAACCGGACGCCCTGAAGCTCGTAGATCAGCGGGCGCACCTTCTGGTAGTCGGGGTCGCGGAGAGCGACCACCTGGTAAGGCTGCCCGTTCACCTTGGCCGCGCCGTCGAGGATGCTCTGCGCGGTGATCGAGGCGTCGATGCCCGACAGCGCCTGGGCGAGCTGCCCGGCGATGGCGTCGGCGTCGCCTGCCTTCGCTGGCTCGAACAGCACCGAGACCACCCGTTCCGGCTGGAGCACCGGCACGCCCTCACGGTCGAGCACCGGCGCCAGCGCGGCCTCGATGCCCCGCACCGCGAGGGTCTGGCCGACGCCGAGCTTCGGGTGCAGCACCGCGGGCTCCCAGTGCACCTTCCAGACGTCGTCCTCGGCGCGCAGGTCGAACGCGCTGTCGTAGGTCCACAACCTGCCCCGGCCGAGGTCCCAGGTGATCTGGAACGCCGCCTTCGCGTTGCGCTGGCCCTCGGCGGCATCGACGTGGCTCACCTGCGCGCTGACCGTCGACGGCTTGAGCGCGCCGCGCACCTTGTCCATCAGCGCCTTCGCCGACTCCGCCGAGTCGGTCTGGGCAGCGGCGGTGCCGGTGTCGCCGCCCGCGAACGCGGCCACGAACTGCGCGGCGGCGTCCTCCGGCGTCGGGTCGGAGCCGAACACGCCGCAGGCGGACAGGGGAAGGAAAGTCACCAGCGCGGCGAGCAGCGCCGCGGGACGACGAAGAGAGGCACGCACGGCCGCAGTATGCCCGCAGACGGGCGGCCGGGGGCGGAATCCGATCAGAACAGCACAGTCGCGTACTGCCCGACCTGGGTGAACCCGACCCGCTCGTACGCGGCCCGAGCGGGAGCGTTGTAGCCGTTGACGTACAGGCTCGCGGTGCGGCCCATGGACGTCACCAGCCGCTGCACCACCGCCGCCGTGCCCGCGGCGCCCAGGCCGTGCCCGCGCCGGTCCGGGTGCACCCACACCCCCTGGATCTGGCCGACCGTGCTCGACATCGCGCCGATCTCGGCCTTGAACACCACATCGCCGCCCTCGAACCGGGCGAACGCGCGTCCCGCCGCGATCAGCTCGGCCACCCGGGCGCGGTAGCTCGCGCCGCCGTCGCCCAGCCGGGGATCGATGCCGACCTCCTCGATGAACATGTTCACCGCGGCGGGCAGGTAGCGGTCAAGCTCGTCCGGCCGCACCGGCCGCACCAGCGAGTCCGGGGTGACCAGCGGCGCGGTCGAGACCGCCATCAGCGGCTGGTCGTCGCGCACCTCACGGGCCGGGCCCCAGTCGGTCTCCAGCTCAGCCCACAACCCCAGCACCTGCTCGGCGGGGCCGACCATGGACGAGCACATCCGCCTGCGGCGCAACGCCCGGTCGGCGAACGCGCGCAACGCGGACCTCTTGCCACGGAGAGGAATCAGGTTCGGCCCCGCGAAGCAGAGCGCGTCGAGCCTGCCGACGGTGCGCAGGCCCCGGATGTCGCAACCCCACACCTCGCCGCCCAGCCGCCACGGGTCCAACCCGACGGACTCGATCCTCGACGCCACCATGCAGGACGCCACGGGATCGGCGGTGAGCACGGCGCGCACCGCCTGACCGTCCCGTTCGTCGAGCAGCCGCGCTCCTGCAAGCCGCAACACGCCCCTAGCGTGCCAGATCACAACCCGCTCGGAAAACCGAGCTTGCCCGTTAGGCCTAGCGCCAAGTAGTCAGCAGGCCGCGCATCTCCGGGTTCCGCAACGGCCCCACCAGGTCCTCATCCTGACCGAAGACGATCTGCGCCCGCTTGGTCGACGCCAGCCGCACCATCGCCTGACACACGTCAGCGAGCGGCTGCTCGCGAATGCAGAGCAGCGCTTCTTCCACGGCCTTCTCGTCACCTCGGCCAAGAGCGCGCCACAGCTCACGCAAGCTCCGACTCACGACCCGCCGGGCCTGCTGCCTGCCTCGGGCGAGCAGTGGCCTGTTCAAGCCGAACACCTCGATGGTCACACGTCCCTTGTCGCTGAGCGGCTGGTACTCGCCAACCGACAGCGCGAGCAGCAAGTGATCGAAGGGATCTTCAGCAGTCGGATCGATCAGCAGCGGATTCCCCTCGGAGTCCACCGGAAAACGATCCCGTTTATGGTGGCTGTTACAGGCGGAACAGGCCAACAAGTGATTCAACCAGTCGAAGGTCCGCCGTGGACTGCGGGACATCGGGTCGAAATGATCGATATCGGTGCCCAGATTATCGCCGCAATACATGCAGTACTGCCGCCCCGGTGCCATCCTCGCCAACGTATCGTGAAGCGATGTCCGCACCGCCGGGTTGGCACGCCAAACCGCCCGCGCCGCCCCGGGCCCGGGGTGCCGCAACGATCTTGGTGGTGCGTTCGGTCAGGCGATTCGCGACACTGGGAGCCAGTTCCAGTCTGGTAATCGAGATCACTCGCTGTTTGCCCCGCCGCGGTCGAGGCGCGCGGTGATCTCACCCAGCCTGGCCACCGGTGAACTGGTCAGGAGTTCCCGCAACTGCTCGTAACGGCGTTCCTGAGCCGCGTCCGCCATGTCCCCGATCACCGCGACTTCGAGTTCGACCAACTCCCGCCGCAGCGACTGCGCCTTCTCCGAGTACGGAGTGTCGAGCCCGAAGAGGTCCGAGAGCACCGCGTCGTCGCCGCTGCCGAACACGATCCGATCATACAGGTCCTGCGGCACCACCACCGGCGGTTCCTGCTGGTCCGGCCCAGGGAGCCGAATAAGTCCACCTGGGTCCGCCGCTTGACAGATATAGGGGCTGTGCGTGGTCACGATGAACTGAATGTTCGGAAAATGCGTCTTAAGCCAGCCACCGATGCGCTTCTGCCACGACACATGCAGATGGGCGTCTACTTCATCGATAATCACGACACCGGGCACAGTGACAGCCACAATACCGTCGCGTTCGTCCACCGGAATGGAACCGAAGGCGTCGTTTATCTGCTTGAGCAGATCGACCACGAGGGCCGCGACAGTTCGGTACCCGTCACTCATCTCCCGCAGCGGAAAGCGGTTCGCGCCATTGCGGACCCACAATCCGTCCGAATCGACGCCTTCGATGTGGTAGTTGTCCGGCAGCAATCCGTCCGACAGGATGGAGAGCGCGACGGATTTGAGTTCCTCAGCCCCTGGGCGCCGCTCCAGCGACCGCAGGTGCTGCTCGATGAGCCAGGCAACGCCCTCCGCCAGGGAAGCGTCCTCGTGGAACAGGCAGACCAGGCGCGCGACTGGACCAGGGCTCGACATCAGCCGCTGGGCGTCACCGGCTCCGCCGACCAACCGGCGGAATGGGCCGTAGGCCGCACAGAACCACCCAGCCAGGTTGTCCTGCCATGGGCCGCGCGCGGCCAGATTCTGGCTTCGAGTAGAGCCGTGCGCGGTGATGGAAGGCTGAACATTGCGGCGAACGATATCGCCCGTGTCGTCGGGGATATGCCAGGCGAGCGCGGCACTGAACTCCCCCTTGCTCGGCGGGAACCCCTTGCTGGCAAACCGATCGTGCGTGGAGTCGAAGGCGACTCTCACGGAAGCAATCGCCTGGCGGTGACCGGAGGCGATCCAGGTGTCGAAATCAGCCACGAGGCTACGCGCGACCCCCGGACCGCTGACGGCCAGGGCGATCGCGCGCAGCAGCGAGGTCTTCCCCGAGCCGTTGCGCCCCGCGATGACCGTCCACCCGGCGTGTGACTGGTCGGGCCGAGTCAGCACGAGGTCCACGTCGCGGGCGCCGTTGAAGCCACGAATGTTCTGCAACGTCACCCGCGACAGGTACATGGCGTCAACTCACCGTGACGATCGGGGCCGTGGCCGCGCCGTCGTCGGGAACCTCCATGTCCTCGGCGATGCGGAGGGCTTCCTCGATGAGGGTTTCGACAATCTGGTGTTCGGGAACGGTCTTGATGACCTTGCCCTTGACGAAGATCTGGCCCTTGCCATTGCCCGAGGCCACACCGAGGTCGGCTTCGCGGGCTTCGCCGGGGCCGTTGACGACGCAGCCCATGACCGCGACCCGCAGCGGGACCTCCATGCCTTCCAGTCCGGCCGTGACCTGTTCGGCGAGGGTGTAGACGTCGACTTGGGCGCGGCCGCAGGACGGGCAGGAGACGATCTCCAGTTTGCGGGGGCGCAGGTTGAGCGACTGGAGGATCTGCGCGCCGACCTTGACCTCCTCCACCGGCGGGGCCGAGAGCGACACGCGGATGGTGTCGCCGATGCCTTGGCGCAGCAGCGCCCCGAACGCGACCGCGGACTTGATGGTGCCCTGGAACGCGGGCCCGGCCTCGGTCACTCCGAGGTGCAGGGGGTAGTCGCACTGCTCGGCGAGCAGTTCGTAGGCGCGGACCATGACCACCGGGTCGTTGTGCTTGACGCTGATCTTGATGTCGTGGAAGTCGTGCTCGGCGAACAGCGACGCCTCCCACATGGCCGACTCGGCCAGCGCCTCCGGGGTCGCCTTGCCGTACTTCGCCAGCAGCCTGGGGTCCAGCGAACCGGCGTTGACCCCGATCCGGATCGGCGTCCCCCGGTCGCGGGCGGCGTGGGCGATCTGCTTGACCTGGTCGTCGAACTTGCGGATGTTGCCCGGGTTCACCCGCACCGCCGCGCACCCGGCCTCGATCGCGGCGAACACGTACTTCGGTTGGAAGTGGATGTCGGCGATCACCGGAATCTGCGACTTCGCCGCGATCGCGGCCAACGCCTCCGCGTCGTCCTGCGACGGGCACGCCACCCGCACGATGTCGCAGCCCGCTGCGGTCAACTCCGCGATCTGCTGCAACGTCGCATTCACATCCGCGGTCACCGTCGTGGTCATCGACTGCACCGAGATCGGGTGCTCGCTGCCCACGCCCACCGACCCCACCCGCAACTGCCTCGTCTTACGGCGCTCACCGAGCACCGGCGGCGGCAGCGTCGGCATGCCGAGCATCACGTCGGGCATCTACTCAAACCTCTCAGGAAATCAACGGCTAATTCGAATGGGGTTCACGATGTCCGCCGTCACGGTGAGCAGCACGACCGCGCCGCCGAGGACGACGAGCACCATGGTGACGCCCGCCAGTTTGTTGTAGTCCACCGGGCCGCCCGGCGCCTTCCCGCGGACCTTGCGCAGGGCGTCGCGGACCTTCTCGTACAGCGTGATGGCGATGTGGCCGCCGTCGAGCGGGAGCAGCGGCAGCAGGTTGAACACGCCGACGAAGAAGTTCAGCGCGGCCAGCATGAGCACGAAGATCTCCCACAGGCCCTGCTCGGCCGCGTCCGCGCCGATGACGCTGGCGCCGACGACGCTGACCGGCCGCTCGGGGTCGTTTTCCGCGCCGCCGATAGCGCGCACCACCGCCGGGATCTTCTCCGGGAAGCGCATGAGCCCTTCCCAGGTCTTGGCGAACATCTCGCCGGTGAAGGAGACCGTGCCGCCGACCGCGGACAGCGCGCCGAACTGCACCATGCCGCCGGGGGCGATCCCGACCGCGCCGACCTCCACGACCTTGTTGTCGTCGCGGTCGGGCACGGACCCGACGGCGGCGCGCCGCACCTGGGCCACGTCGACGGTGACCGTGCGCCGCTCGTCGCCGCGCTGGACGACGAAGGTGTTCTCGCCGCGCAGGTCGCGGACTTTGGTGACCAGTTCGGTCCAGGTCGCCACCGGCTGCCCGTTGACGGCCACGATCTCGTCGCCCGCGGTGATCCCCGCGGCGGCGGCGGGCGAGGGGTCGTTCGGGGAGCACGGGGTGAGCTTGAAGGACTTGGGGTCCTGGCTGGCCGCGGCGCAGTCGGTGCCGCCGACCAGCGGGCGGTCTGTGTAGTTCGGCAGGCCGAGGGTGACGGCCATCAGGTAGAGGATGACGAAGCCGAGGATGAAGTGGGTGATGGAGCCTGCCGAGAGCACCACCACGCGCTTCCACACCGCGTGCCGCCACATCGCCCGCGGCGCCTCGTCCGGGGTCACCGGGTCCAGCGCGGTCATGCCCGCGATGTCGCAGAACCCGCCCGCGGGAATCGCCTTGAGCCCGTACTCGGTCTCCCCCCTGCGGAAGGAGAACAGGGTCGGGCCGAAGCCGATGAAGTACCGCCGGACCTTCATGCCGAACGCCTTCGCGGTCAGCATGTGCCCCGCCTCGTGCAGTGCGACGGACACGCAGATGCCCAGCGCGAAGAGCACGAGGTACAGGAGCCAAACGACCACGGTCAGTTCCTTCCCGGCCCGGCGGAGTCCCGCGAGCCAGTTGTCACCGCGAGGAGTTCTCGCGCTCGAACTCGGGCCCAGTGCTCGGCGGCGAGCACTTCCTCGACGTCCCGCGGCTCGCCGTGCCAGGCGCCTGCGTCGTCGAGTACCCGCCCAATAGTGTCCACAATGGCTGTGAAGGTGGTGTCGCCTCGCAGGAACGCGGCGACCGCCTCCTCGTTCGCCGCGTTGAGCACCGCGGGCAGGCAGCCGCCGGTCTCCCCCGCCGCGCGGGCCAGCCGCACCGCAGGGAACGTGTCCTCGTCCAGCGGCTCGAACGTCCACTGGGTCGCGGTGCTCCAGTCGCACGGGCGGGCCGCGCCGGGCACCCGCTCCGGCCAGGCCAGGGCGAGCGCGATGGGCAGCCGCATGTCCGGCGGGCTCGCCTGGGCCAGCGTCGAGCCGTCGGTGAAGGTGACCATGGAGTGCACGATCGACTGCGGGTGCACCACCACGTCGATGCGGTCGTAGGGCACGTCGAACAGCAGCCGCGCCTCGATCAGCTCCAGCGCCTTGTTGACCAGCGTCGCCGAGTTGACCGTGATGACCGGCCCCATCGCCCAGGTGGGGTGCGCGAGCGCGTCCTTGGCGGTGACCTCGGCCAATTCGGCGCGGACCTTGCCGCGGAACGGGCCGCCCGACGCGGTCAGGACCAGCCGGTCGACCTCGTCGCCCCGGCCGCCGCGCAGCGCCTGCGCCATCGCGGAGTGCTCCGAGTCGACCGGCACCAGCTGCCCCGGCTTGGCCGCGGCCAGCACCAGGGAGCCGCCCGCGATGAGGGACTCCTTGTTGGCCAGCGCCAGCGTGGCCCCGACCTTGAGCGCCGTGAGCGTCGGGACCAGCCCCCGCGAACCGGTGACGGAGTTGAGCACGACGTCGGCCGGGACCGCCTCGATCAGGTCGGTGACCGCGTCCGGCCCGGCGAACACCCTGGGCAGCCGGAACCGCCCCTGCGGGTAGCCCGCCCGCTGGGCGGCGGCGTAGAGCGCGAGTTGGAGGTCTTCGGCAGCGGTCGCCCTGGTCACGGCGACGGCGGACACGCCGAAGCGCAGGGCCTGCTCGGCGAGCAGGGCCGGGTCCGCGCCGCCAGCGGCCAGACCCGCGACAGTGAACCGGTCGGGATTCGCGGCGACCACGTCGAGGGCCTGGGTCCCCACGGACCCGGTGGAGCCGAGCACCAGCAGTGAGCGCCGACGGCTGTCGCCGTGTGCTGTGAAGTCAGTCATCACCGCCATTGTCCCCGACGCCGTGACCAGCCCGGCAGCCGCAGGGGTGCCAGGCTCGGCTGTTCGGCCCAACCCGGAAAAAGTTCCCGCGCGCAGGAGTGAAACAGGGCCGTCCAGGGAATGTCCTCAGCAGCGCGAAAGACCCCCACGAGAGAGGCGGGGGTCATGAGGAAGGAGCTTCGATGGGCATTATCGGCTGGATCGTTCTCGGTTTGGTCGCCGGACTCATCGCCAAGGCCATCATGCCTGGTAACGACCCGGGCGGCGTCATCGTGACCATCTTGATCGGCATTGTCGGCGCCATTCTCGGCGGCTTCATCGGCAATGCGATTTTCGGTGGCGGACTGGGCAACTTCTTCGACCTGCGGACCTGGCTGCTGGCCATTCTCGGCTCGATCATCTTGCTCGCCATCTACCGGGCGGTCACCGGGCGCGGCAGGGCCCGAGTCTGACAAGCGAGACCTGTCACACCGAGGGCGCCGTGGACACCACGGCGCCCTCGGCATGAGCGGGATGTGAAACTATTGACCGCCCCGACCGAACGCCCCAGGAGGACACGTGGCGAGCACCGAGCTCGAGAAGCGGAAGGCCACCGCGCCAGGAGCCGTGAACCCGCAGGACGAGCCGTCGGCCGAGTGGGGCTGGCACGGCTCCTTCCCCAAGGGCACCCTGATCGCCGGTGTGCTGGTCGGGCTCGCCATGTTCGCCATGCTGATCGGCAACCACACCGGGGCCACCGAGGACCTGTGGCTCATCGGCGTCGGCGCGGGGCTGCTGCTCGGCGTGGGCTGGAAGATCCACAAGAACCGCACCGCTTGGCGCAAGTAGGCGCTTGATCCCGCTTGGCCGGGCCTTGGCTGTGTTGGCTGGCTCGATGGGGTGGAGTGGCTTCTTCGGGGCCCCTACGAAGGAAGATCCCGTCGCGGGGAAAGACGGGTGGGGAGCCTTCGGCCCCACGACCACGGCAAGTTCAGGGATCTTCCCTTCACCCCCGAAGAAACCACTCCACCCATCGAGCACCTGGCAGGGCCGGTGCGGTCTGTGGGGGGCGGGTTTGCCGCTCCGCTCCCATCGAGCACTGGGCGAGCGCTGGTGCCGCCTGGCAGGTGCTCCGGTCAGCCCTCAGCGGCTAGCTGGCCGCAGGCCGCCGCGATCTCCTGGCCTCGGGTGTCGCGCACTGTGCAGGAGACGCCCTGGGCGTTGACGCGGCGCACGAATTCGCGTTCGACTGGTTTGGGGCTGGCGTCCCACTTGCTGCCCGGGGTGGGGTTCAGTGGGATCACGTTCACGTGCGCCAGCTGGCCCAGGTGTTTGCGCAGCAGCTTGCCCAGCAGGTCCGCGCGCCAAGGGTGGTCGTTGACGTCGCGGATCAGGGCGTATTCGATCGAGACGCGCCTGCCGGTCTTGTCGGCGTAGGCGCGGGCCGCTGCCAGGACCTCGGCGACCTTCCAGCGGGTGTTGACCGGGACCAGGGTGTCGCGCAGCTCGTCGTCGGGGGTGTGCAGGGAGACGGCCAGGCGGACGCTCAGGCCCTCTTCGGCCATCTTGTGGATCGCGGGGACCAGGCCGACCGTCGAGACGGTGACCGAGCGCTGGGATATGCCCAGACCGTCGGGGGCCGGGTCGCAGATGCGGTGGACGGCGTCGATGACCCTGCGGTAGTTCGCCAGCGGCTCGCCCATGCCCATGAAGACGATGTTGGACAGCCTGCCGGGCTCGCCCAGCGCGCCGTCGCGCAGGTCGGCGGCGGCGCTGCGGACTTGGTCGACGATCTCGGCGGTGGACAGGTTCCGCTGCAGGCCGCCCTGGCCGGTCGCGCAGAACGGGCAGGCCATGCCGCAGCCCGCCTGGCTGGACACGCACAGCGTCACCCGGTCCGGGTAGCGCATGAGGACGCTCTCCAGGAGCGTGCCGTCGTGCGCCTTCCAGAGGGTCTTGCGGGTGGAGCCGTCGTCGCAGGCGACGTGCCGGACCACCGACAGCAGTGGGGGCAGCAGCTCGTCTGCGAGGCGGTCGCGGCTGGCGGCCGGGATGTCGGTCATCGCGGCCCGGTCGGCGGTGAGCCTGCCGAAGTAGTGGGTGGAGAGCTGGTTCGCCCGGAACGCCTTCTCCCCCAACTCGGTCACCGCGGCCCGGCGCTGCTCGGCGGTGAGGTCGGCGAGGTGCCGGGGCGGCAGGCCGCGGCGGGGGGCGTCGAAGACGAGCGGGAGTGAGGTCATGGCCGCTCCATTCTCCCATGCCCGCGTGGGTGCTCCCGCCCGCTCCACCGCAGCGCCCACGGTCGGTTCCGACTATGAACATTGCCCGACTATCGCTGTTGCATCGCGATACGTTCCGATATATCGTTGAGCTATCGCGAGCGTCCGCTTGCGACACCGAACACCTAGGAGTGAAGAATGCGTGTCTCACCTGAGCACCGGCGCGGACCTTGGCGCCGACACGACCGACAGCACCACGGCAGGCCCGGCTTCGCGGGCCACGACCTCGAGTTCCACCCGCGCGAGTTCCACCCGGAGGACCCCATGACCCCACCCTTCCCGCAGGTGCCGCCATTCGGCTTCGGCAGGCACGGGCACGGGCCCGGCCGGGGAGTCCGGGGCCACGGCGGCCCCCGCGGCGGTGGCAGGCAGCGCCGCGGCGACGTGCGCGCCGCCCTGCTCGCGCTGCTCACCGAACGCCCCATGCACGGCTACGAGATGATCCAGGAGATCGCCGCGCGCAGCGGCGGGTTCTGGAAGCCGAGCCCCGGCTCGGTCTACCCCACCCTGCAGCTGCTCGCCGACGAGGGACTCGTCCGCGGCGTCGACGGCGAGGGCGGCAAGCGCCTGTTCGAGCTGACCGAGGACGGCGCGGCCACCGCGGCCCGGCAAGACGGCGCGCCGCCGTGGGAGCAGGTCACCGCCGACGTCGACCCCACCGAGGTCGACCTGCGCACGGCCATGGGCCAGCTCGCGAGCGCGGCGATGACCGTCTCGCAGGCCGCCAGCCCGCAGCAGAAGGCGCGGGCGGTGGACATCCTCAATGAGGCGAGGCGCGCGCTGTACGCCCTGCTCGGCGAGGCGAACACCGCGAGCGATGACTGAGTGTCGACCGGCCGCGCCCAGGGCCCGGGCGCGGCCGGTCGACCAGCGGCCTCAGCCGAGGATCAGACCGGCGGGCTTGCGCCGCACCAGCACCCGGTACCCGACCGGGAACTCCAGACCGGGCACATCGGCGATCGCCCGCGCGGCGACCGGCGCGGAGAACTCGATGCGCAGCACCGCCTCAAGCGTCGCCCGGTCCTCGAACCGCCAGACGGTGGACACCCGGTGCCGGTCGAACCCCTTCAGCTCGAAGAACCGGTCCACCTCGGCGGAGTCGTAGGCGGGCAGGTCCGCCCGCATCCAGCGCCCGTACGGCGGCCGGGCGGCGTCGAGGTCGACGATCACCAGCGTGCCGCCGGGGCGCAGCGCCCGGTCGGCCTCGCGCAGCCCCGGCTCGCAGCCGGGGCCGAAGAAGTAGGCGGTGCGGGCGTGCACCACGTCGAAACTGGCGTCCGCCACCGGCAGCGCCTGCGCCGACCCGAGCCGCACCGCGACGCCCGCCAGCCCAGCGACCCGGGCCTGCCCCCGCTCGACCAGCGGCGGGTGCGGCTCGACGCCGAGCACCGAGGCCGCCCGCTCGGCGAAGCGCGGCAGGTGGAACCCGTCGCCGCAGCCGATGTCGAGGACGTCGCCGGTCCAGTCGCCCAGCCCGGCCAGCAGCCGCCAGATGGCCCCGTCGGCGTCCTGCGCGCGGTTCTCCGCCTCGTAGAGGTCGGGCCAGTGCCAGATGTTGGGACTGGGCAGCACCTCCGCCGCGCGCAGCGAGGTGATCAGCCGCTCCCGCACTCTCGACACCAGCCCCATACCCGCCAGCAAAGCACAGGCCACGCCCCCTTCGCCGCCGCGCCAAACGCGGTGTAGATCACCACCGGCCTGCGGCTGACGAGACCGCCCGATCGGGTTAGCGTCGGTCCCCATGACACCGTCGGACGCGATCAGCGGCTTAGCCGGGCTTCCCGGAGGCACGCCGGAACTCGCCACCCCAGATCCGCTGGCGAGCGGCGAGTTCTACCGGGGTCCGTTCGGCTGGACCTACCGGGAAGACGGCGACGGCTACCGGATGGCCTACGTCGAGGACGCCCCTTCGACTCGCCGTTCGGGCGCGCCGCGGTGCTCCAGGACGTGACCGGCGCGGCGTTCACCGTGCCCGACCGGTCACTGTTGGTGACGGTCGTGCCGGAAGAGGAGATCGGCGCCGAGGTCGACGATCCCTACGCCGATTAACCAACATTCCGTCCGCCTCGTTAATTAATGACCCGCGGACCGCGACGCGGCGAAACAGTACGGACACCCTATCGGCACGGCACCAAAGGCCCACTTTCGCGGAAAATGAGAACAGCGGCCGAAAAAATGTGGTTCCTGTGACAAGAGTCAATCGCCCAGCGCTGCGCTCCTACGCCGTTCGGCGTAGCGGCGGCCGCCCCGGGGAGCAACCAACACCGCGCTGACCAGTCGTTATACCGCCGTTGGCAGAATTGCGGCGCTGACAATCGATCATGCCCAAGTTGACCTGGAATGACAATTTTCAAGTCGCCCAAAACGATACAAAGAAAACTCTTGTCCCCGGGTTCGCCGAGTGGTTGATTTAGCCTTCCGTAGCGTGCTTGTAACACACCTTTCCGCGCGGTGCCGAATTGGGGCAAGCGGCCAGTGAGCCGTAGCCGTGTTCGTCGCGCCCGGGTGTGTGATCGTCAGGGAGGAAGAGTCTCTTGAGACCCAGAAGACCAACCAGAAGGCTGACCACCGGGGTCGCCGTTCTGGGCACCGCGGCGATGGTGGCCGCAGGCATCATGATCGGCTCGGGGACCAGCTCCGCCGCCCAGGGCGAGCTGGCCCAGACTTATAGCTGTCCTCTCCCGCTGATCGGTAACCAGAACGTCAGCGTGAACATCAAGACGACCCAGCCTTCGACGATCACCACGGGCAAGTTCACCCCCCAGATCGAGATCACGGCTGTGTCGAACGCGGGCTCCACCGCCACCCAGGGCCTGCGGCTCGTCGGCGCCGAGAGCATCAAGGGCGTGGCGCGGGCCACCTCGACCGTGAAGCTGCCGGGCAGCCAGGGCGAGCTGACCGTCCAGGTCCCGACCGAGATTCCCAACCAGCCCATCCCCGCGGTCGGCAACGACCTCGTCCTCAACGCCGTGGGCTCCGCCCCGGCGCTGCGGTTCGACGAGCCCGGCACCGCCTCCCTCTCGGTGGACGACCTGGTGCTGGAGATGACCCCGCTGCGGGCCGACGGCACCCCCACCGACCTGGGCACCTTCACCGCCGACTGCACCCCGGCCCCGGGCCAGGACACCCTCTTGCAGACCTACGAGGTGACCGGCCCGTCCGTGGCGCCGGAAGCCACTGTCGGCGTGGGCAACGTCCCGCCGCTCAAGCAGGTCTACTCCTGCCCGTTCCCGCTGATCGGCAACCAGACGGTCACGGTGGACATCAACACCAACGCGCTGCCCACCAAGGTCAAGGCAGGCGAGTTCACCCCGGCGATCGACATCACCGCGGTGTCGAACGCGGGCTCGACCGCCACCCAGGGCCTGCGGCTCGTCGGCGCCGAGACCATCCAGGGCACCGCCCTGGCCACCTCGCTGGTGAGCGCCCCGCAGGGCCACCTCGCCGTCGGCGTGTCGACCGCGGTGCCGAACCAGCCGATCCCTCCCACGGGCAACGACCTGGTCGTCAACGCGAAGGGCGCCGCCCCCGCGCTGCAGTTCACCAAGCCGGGCACCGCGACCCTGTCGGTGCACGACCTGGTGCTGACCATGACCCCGCTGCGCGCCAACGGCACCCCCACGGACCTGGGCACCTTCGTCGCGGACTGCACCCCGACCGACGGCCAGAACAACGTCCTGCACACCTTCACCGTCGAGGGGGCCGCGGACACCGTGGCGCCCACGCAGGTGACCGGGGTGACCGTGGGTGAGACCACCGAGAACAGCATCGCGCTCTCGTGGGCCCCCTCCACCGACGCCGTCGGCGTCACCGGCTACGAGGTCCGCTACGGCAACGGCCAGACCAAGGCGGTCACCGGCACCTCGGCGACCATCGACGGCCTCACCGAGGACACCGAGTACACCTTCACCGTCGTCGCCAAGGACGCCGCCGGGAACGTCTCGGACCCGAGCGCCGCGGTCGTCGGCAAGACCAAGGCAGGCGTTGACGGCGTCAAGCCGACCACGCCCGGCAACCTGCACTCGACCAACGTCACCCAGACCAGCGTCGCGCTGGCCTGGGACGCCTCCAGCGACAACGTGGGCGTCACCGGCTACGACGTGCTCTACGGCAACGGCCAGACCAAGAGCGTCACCGAGCCCTCGGCGACCATCGAGGGCCTGACCGCGAAGACCGAGTACAGCTTCACGGTCGTCGCCAAGGACGCCGCGGGCAACGTCTCCGACGCCAGCGCCCCGCTGGCCGTCACCACCCTGGAAGCCCCGGACACCGAGGCCCCCTCGGCGCCCGCTGGCCTGAACTCCACCGGCGCCTCCGACACCAGCATCGGCCTGGCCTGGGACGCGTCCACCGACAACGTGGCCGTCACCGGCTACGAGGTCCGCTACGGCAACGGCCAGACCAAGGCCGTCACCGAGACCTCGACGACCATCGAGGGCCTCACCGAGGACACCGAGTACACCTTCACCGTCGTCGCCAAGGACGCCGCGGGCAACGTCTCCGAGGCCAGCGCCCCGCTGACCGTCAAGACCAAGCTCGGCCCGGACACCGTCAAGCCCAGCGTTCCCACGGGCCTGAGCGTCACCGGCGTCACCCAGTCCAGTGTCTCCCTCGCGTGGGTCGCCTCGACCGACAACGTGGGCGTCACCGGCTACGACGTGCTCTACGGCAACGGCCAGACCAAGAGCGTCGAGGGCACCGAGGCCACGGTCGACGGCCTCCAGCCCGGCACCGACTACAGCTTCACGGTCGTGGCCAAGGACGCCGCGGGCAACAAGTCCGACCCGAGCGCGGCGGCCAACACCCGCACCGAGCCCACGCCGGACATCACCGCCCCGACCGCGCCGAGCAACGTCCGCTCGACCGACGTGACCGAGACCAGCGTCGCGCTGGCCTGGGACGCGTCGTCCGACGACACCGGCGTCACCGGCTACGAGGTGTTCAACGGCGCCAACTCGGTCGCCACGGTCACCGGCACCTCGGCCACGGTGAGCGGCCTCACCGCCGACACCGAGTACACCTTCACCGTCAAGGCGAAGGACGCCGCGGGCAACGTCTCCGACCCGAGCGCGGGCTTCACGGTCCGCACCGACAAGGAGGCGGACATCGTCAAGCCCACCGCCCCCACCAACCTGACGGCTACCGGCACCACGGACAGCAGTGTCTCGCTGGTGTGGGACGCGGCGACCGACAACGTCGGCGTCACCGGCTACCAGGTGTTCAGCGGCACCGCTCCGGTCGCCAGCGGCGCGGGCACGGCGGCGACGGTGGCGGGCCTGAACCCCGACACCGAGTACACCTTCACCGTCGTGGCCAAGGACGCCGCGGGCAACGTCTCCGAGGCCAGCGCCCCGCTGACCGTCAAGACCAAGGCGCGCGAGATCCCGGACGTCATCAAGTACGGGTACGACCTCAGCGGCAAGACCGTCCTCAAGAAGCTCCCGGGGACCGTCAAGCTGTCGGGCGGCGTCGCGGCGTCGGTGAACCCGGCGACCGGCGCGTTCGAGGCGGACCTGGCGCTCAACCCGACCCACGGCAACTTCCGCATCTGGGGCATCTTCCCGGTCAGCGCGAAGG
Source organism: Actinokineospora iranica (assembly GCF_900101685.1). GTDB lineage: Bacteria > Actinomycetota > Actinomycetes > Mycobacteriales > Pseudonocardiaceae > Actinokineospora > Actinokineospora iranica. Next base: position 339,614 of record NZ_FMZZ01000003.1, on the reverse strand, counting down.
TCGAGTTCCTCCCGGTCGGCAAGACCACCGGCGCCCTCACCGGCGGCGTGCTCAAGTCGACCTCCAACGTGACCGTCAAGCTGTCGAGGCTCACCCTCCTCGGCTTCCCGATCACCACGGGCTCGACCTGCCAGACCAAGACCCCGGTCAACGTCCCGCTGCAGTCCAAGCCGGGCTTCGACCCGACGGTCGGCGGTCTGCTCACCGGCACCTACACCCTGCCCCCGCTGCAGGGCTGTGGCTCGGTGACCAGCGCGCTCACCGACCTGACCGCCGGTCCCGGCAACACCATCGAGGTGAACCTGAAGGCCAAGCCGACCAGCTGACCTTCACCAGGTAAACCCTGACCTCGTGGCCCCCGCCGCTCTCGCGGCGGGGGCCACTTGGCTTTTCCGGGACCGCTACACGGGCAGGGGCACCCGACAGCTCGCCCGGTCGGCCGCCACCAGCCCGCCCAGACCGGCGAGGTTGTACCCGAGGCCCGCGCTGACGTCACCCCGCCGAGCCACGCGCCCAGGGCGTTGCCGATGTTGAACGCGGCCGCGCTGTCCGGCGGCGCCACGACCCGCCTGGTGAACCGCCTGGAACCGGGGCCTGGTCAGCAGGCACCCGCGCCGGGACGACCGGCGGGGGATCTACACCGAACTCACCGAGGCCGGTTTCGCACTGCTCGACGCCGCACGGCCCACCTACGACCGGGTGCTGGAGGCGACCCTGGCCGAGGCGGAGCGGACACCGGAGCGGACACCGGGTGCCCGCCGGTACTCCGAGCTAGGCGGCGGGAACGAACAGGCCGAGCAACAGGTACGACACCACGGCCGAGGGCAGCAGCGAGTCCATCCGGTCCATCAGGCCGCCGTGGCCGGGCAGCAGCGTGCCCATGTCCTTGATGCCCAGGTCGCGCTTCATCACCGACTCGACCAGGTCGCCCAGGGTGGCCACGCACACCAGGGCCAGCCCAAACAGCACACCCTGCCACCACTGGCCGTCGAGAACGAGCGAGACGGTCAGCGCGCCCGCGATGACACCGGCGACCAGCGAACCGGAGAAGCCCTCCCAGGACTTCTTCGGGCTGATCGTCGGTGCCATCGGGTGCTTGCCGAACAGGACGCCCGCGATGTAGCCGCCGGTGTCGGAGCTGACGACGAGGATGAGAAAGCACAGCACCCGGTTGGCGCCGTCGTCGGGCAGCACGAGCATCGCGGCGAACGAGGCGAACAGCGGCACGTACGCCGCGGTGAACACCGACGCGCTGGCGTCACGCAGGTAGCCCTCGACACCACCGCGCAACCGCCACAGCAGGCACACCAGGATCGTCACCACGAACGCGGCGAGTACCCCGTCGCGGCCGAACGGCCACGACAGCCACACCATCGCCTGGCCGCCCAGCAGCACCGGCCAGCGCGCCACCCCGATGCCCGCGCCGCGCCGCAGCGCCCCGGTCAGCTCCCACGTCGCGACCGCGACCGCGACCGCGACGATGCCGACGAACACGTGCCGGGCGGTCAGCAGGGCCAGCAGCACGCCGCCGCCCAGCAAGACGCCCACGCCGATCGCCGCGGGCAGGTCACGCCCGGCGCGCGAGGCCTTCACCGGCGCGCCGTCGCTCGTCACCAGGGATTCCCCGACAGATCCATGCTCCAGCTCCCCCACGGGCCCGGCCACCATATGCGTTCCTCTTGCGAGCCGAGGTCAGACCTCGAGCAGCTCGGCTTCCTTGTGCTTGACCAGCTCGTCGACCGCGGCGACGTACTTGTCGGTCAGGTTCTGCAGTTCCTTCTCCGCGCGCGTGACGTCGTCCTCGCCGGACTCGCCGTCCTTGACCAGGCGGTCAAGCTCTTCCTTGGCCTTGCGGCGCACGTTGCGGATCGAGATCTTGGCGTCCTCGCCCTTGGTCTTGGCGACCTTCACCATCTCCCGGCGGCGCTCCTCGGAGAGCTGCGGGATGACCACGCGGATGATCGAGCCGTCGTTGCTCGGGTTGACCCCGAGGTCGGAGTCCCGGATGGCCTTCTCGATGGCGTTGAGCTGAGTGACGTCGTAGGGCTTGACGACCGCCATCCGCGCCTCGGGGATCGCGACGCTCGCCAACTGGTTCAGCGGGGTCATCGCGCCGTAGTACTCGACGTGGATCCGGGAGAACATGGCGGGCGAGGCGCGGCCAGTGCGGACCGCGGAAAGCTCGTCTTTGGCCACCGACACCGCTTTTTCCATCTTCTCCTCGGCATCGAGGAGTGTCTCGTCGATCAAGGGTGCTCCTTGTTCCTTCGCCCCGGCGGACCCGCTCCGCCGGGTCACGCTGTGGGCGTACTGACCAGCGTGCCGATCCTCTCACCACGCACGGCGCGGGCGATGTTCCCCTCCGTCAGGAGGTTGAACACGATGATCGGCATGTTGTTGTCCATGCACAGGCTGAACGCGGTCGCGTCCGCCACCTTGAGGTCGCGCTCGAGCACCTCGCGGTGGGTGATGTCGGTGAACATCTTCGCCTCGGGGTTCACCCGGGGGTCGGAGTCGTAGACGCCGTCTACCGCCTTGGCCATCAGCACCACGTCGCAGCCGATCTCCAGCGCCCGCTGGGCGGCCGCGGTGTCGGTGGAGAAGTAGGGCATCCCCACCCCGCAGCCGAAGATGACCACACGGCCCTTCTCCAGGTGCCGCTCGGCGCGGCGCGGGATGTAGGGCTCGGCGACCTGGCCCATGGTGATGGCGGTCTGCACGCGGGTGTCGATGCCTTCCTTCTCCAGGAAGTCCTGCAGCGCCAGGCAGTTCATCACGGTGCCGAGCATGGCCATGTAGTCGGCGCGGTCGCGGTCCATGCCGCGCTGGCTCAGCTCCGCGCCGCGGAAGAAGTTGCCGCCGCCGATGACGATGGAGGTCTGCACGCCGCCGCGGACCACGTCGGCGATCTGGCGGGCGACGGCGAAGACCACGTTCGGGTCGACGCCGACCTCGCCGCCGCCGAACATCTCGCCGCCGAGTTTGAGCAGCACCCGACGGAAGCTGCCGTTAGCGTTCTGAGTCACCGTAGACCCCTCCTCGTGACTATGCCCCGCCCTCGGAAAGCCGAAGGCGGGGCATAACCCTCATCACTGTGTCCCGGCGCGGGTCAGGACTGGCCGACCTCGAACCGCGCGAAGCGGGTCACGGTCACACCGGCCTCGTCCAGAACGGCCTTGACGGTCTTCTTCGAGTCCAGCACCGAGGACTGCTCCAGCAGGACGACGTCCTTGTAGAAGCCGTTGACGCGGCCCTCGACGATCCTGGGCAGCGCGGCCTCCGGCTTGCCCTCCTCGCGGGCGGTCTCCTCGGCGATGCGCTTCTCGCTCGCCACCACGTCCTCGGGGACCTCGTCGCGGGTCACGTAGCGCGGCTTCATCGCGGCGATCTGCATGGCGGCGGCGCGGGCCGCCTCCTCGCCGTTCTCGCCGGTGTACTCGACCAGCACGCCCACCGCGGGCGGCAGGTCGGAGGAGCGGCGGTGCAGGTAGGTGCTGACGGTGCCGGTGAAGGCCACCGCGCGACGCAGCTCCAGCTTCTCGCCGATCTTGGCCGAGAGCGCCTGCACGGCGCCGTCGACCGTGGTGCCGTCGAGGGGGGCGGCCTTGAGCGCGTCCAGCTCGACGGTCCCGGTCGCCTTGACGACACCGGTGATCTTGTTCGCCAACTCCTGGAACTCGTCGTTCTTGGCGACGAAGTCGGTCTCGCAGTTCAGCTCGACCATGACGCCGCTGTCCGCGGCGACCAGGCCCTGCGCGGTGGCGCGCTCGGCGCGCTTGCCCACGTCCTTGGCGCCCTTGATGCGCAGGATCTCGACGGCCTTCTCGAAGTCGCCGTCGGCCTCTTCCAGCGCCTTCTTGCAGTCCATCATGCCGGAACCGGTCAGGTCCCGGAGCTTCTTGACGTCGGCCGCGGTGAAGTTCGACATCGTGCGTTTTCCGTCCTTCTTCGGGTATACGCGCGTGGGTTGCTTGGGTGCCGTGCCGCCGCCCGGACAGCCCGGGCGGCGGCACGGCGGAAGATCAGGACTCGGCCGGGGTGTCGGTCGCGGCGTCCACCGCTGCCACGGCCTGCTCGCCGTCGGCCGCAGCGGTCTCGGCGCCGACGAGCAGCTCCTTCTCCCACTCGGCCAGCGGCTCGCTGCCCGCGCCCACCTCGGGCTTGTCAGCACCGTTGCGCGCACCGGACCGCGCCATCAGACCGGCGGCGGCGGCCTCGGCCACCACCTTGGTCAGCAGCGCGGCGGAGCGGATCGCGTCGTCGTTGCCCGGAATCGGGTAGTCGACCTCGTCCGGGTCGCAGTTCGTGTCGAGGATCGCCACGATCGGGATGTGCAGCTTGCGCGCCTCGCCGACGGCGATGTGCTCCTTCTTGGTGTCCACGATCCAGATGGCGGAGGGGACCTTCGCCATGTCGCGGATACCGCCGAGGGTGCGGTCGAGCTTGTCCTTCTCACGGGTGAGCATCAGGATCTCCTTCTTGGTGAGACCCTGGAAGCCACCGGTCTGCTCCATCGCCTCAAGCTCCTTGAGGCGCTGCAGGCGCTTGTGCACGGTGGAGAAGTTGGTGAGCATCCCGCCCAGCCAGCGCTGGTTGACGAACGGCATACCGACGCGGAGCGCCTCGTTGGCGATGGCCTCCTGCGCCTGCTTCTTGGTGCCGACGAACAGAATCGAACCGCCGTGCGCGACCGTCTCCTTGACGAACTCGTACGCGCGGTCGATGTAGGTCAGCGTCTGCCGCAGGTCGATGATGTAGATACCGTTGCGGTCGGTGAGGATGTAGCGCTTCATCTTCGGGTTCCAGCGGCGGGTCTGGTGCCCGAAGTGCACGCCGGAATCCAACAGCTGCTTCATGGTGACGACGGCCATGGCCGGGTTCGCACCTTTGCTTTCGGGCGTACCGGGCGGGTGAGGCCTGGCACGCGGTGTCGGTTTGTCGCCGCGGACCGGTGGCCCGCCGCCCTGGTGCCGTGCAGACGCCCGGACCCGCTGGTCAAGTGCACCATCGAGACCGCCGGGCGTCGGTGGCCGCGGTCTGAGAACCACGGACGCGCACTGGCACGCGAAGTCGTCCGATGTCGCCACGGGACGCGGGCATAGTGTACGCCCAGGTCCGCCCGGGCAGAGAATCGGAGCCCGAGTTGTCAACAGGCGGCTGGATTCATCCACAGGTCCGAGCACTCCCTGGCACCACCCCACCGCCCCCGGCACAGTCGGGTTATGCCCACAGACCAGCGCGAACACCGAATCCGGACCACCGCCACCAGCACCATCGCGGCGTTGACAGCCGCCTTCCTGACGGTCGTGGCCGCCCCACCCGCCCCCGCCTCGTCACGCCATGGCCCCCAGCACCCCCAGCACCGGCCGCCCACCGGCGTCACGCTCGCCCAGAACCCCGACCCGCCACCGCTGCCCGGCGCGCCCGTTCCCGGCGTCCGGTTCTCCTGGCCGCCGCTGCTGCCCGGCCCGCCCGTTTTCGGCCCGCGGTTCTCTTGGCCGCCGCTGCTGCCCGGCCCGCCCGTTCCCGGGCCGCGGTTCTCTTGGCCGCTGTTCCCACCCAGACCGGTCGCCCGCCCCTTCCGACCGCCCACCACCCCCTACGGCCCCGGCCACCGCGGCGTCGACCTCCCCGGCACCCCCGGCGAACCAGTCCACGCGGCCGCGGACGGCGTGATCGCCTTCGCGGGCCAGGTGGCCACCCGGGGCGTGGTGTCGATCGAGCACGCCCCAGGCCTGCGCACCACCTACGAGCCCCTGACCCCCACCGTCACTCAAGGAACCCGAGTCCGCCGCGGCGACCGGATCGGCCTGCTGGCCCCAGGCCATCCCGGCTGCCCCCAAACCCCCGCGTGCCTGCACTGGGGCCTACGTCGAGGCCAGGAGTACCTCGACCCCCTGATGCTGCTGACAACTCACCACCACGTCCGTCTCCTCCCGCCCCACCCAGGGCCACTCCCCCCACCCGACCCGACCCGCCATCGGCCGAACCCGACTCACATTCCGCCCCACCATGCCGACCCCCGACTCCATCCAACCGACACCCACCTCGCCCCGACCCCTTCTTACTCACCCAACCCAGCCGACACCCACCCGGCTCCACCTCTGCTCACCCAGCCCAGCCGACACCCATCCCGATCCGACCTCTTACTCGCCCGGCCCGGCGAACATCCACCCCGGCCCAAACCCGCTACCCGCCCAGCAAGCACCGCTGTGCGGCGACTGCCTGTTTCACCACCAGCGCGCGGCTCGCCACCCAGCCGCAGCACTCGTTCGTCCGGGTGTCGCTGTGGCCGTCCGCCTTGGCCTCCGGTGGCCTAACCCGCCGCCGGTTGGTGACCGGGCGGACAGGCAGGCGCGTGCGGCAGCGCCTGCGATGGGCCGATGCCACCAGGTCAGAGGTGACTTGGCGGCGCGGCGATGGTGGGCGCGGGCAGGGTGGACAGGGGTGCCCAGCCGGTCCCGCTGGGGCTCGGGCGGCGGTGTGCCGTCGCGGGCGGCTGGTGGTGGGAGGGTCGGTGGTGCTGCGGTGGGTCAGACCTCGGCGGTTTCCATCAGCTTGGCCCGCAGGCGCAGGACGGCCCGGGTGTGCAGCTGGCAGACCCGCGACTCGGTCACGCCGAGGACGCGGCCGATCTCGGCGAGGGTGAGGTTCTCGAAGTAGTAGAGGGTGACCACGACCCGGTCTCGCTCGACGAGCAGGCCGATGGCCTCGGCCAGCTGGCGGCGGTTGTCCTGGTCGACCAGGAGGGCCACGGGGTCTTCCGCGGTCTCGTCTTCGAGGATGTCGGCGAGAGAGTTCGCGCCGCGGCCCGCGGCGGCCAGCTCGTCCAGGGCGACGACGCTGGTGAGCTGGAGCTGGGCGTAGACGTCGCGGAGTTCGCTGACGGTGAGGCCGAGTTCCGCGGCGAGTTCGGCGTCGTTGGGGGTGCGCTGGAGTTTGGCGCCGAGGCGTTCGATGCCGCGTTCGACCTCGCGGGCGCGGCCGCGCACCGTGCGCGGCACCCAGTCCTGGGCGCGCAGGTCGTCGAGGATGGCGCCGCGGATGCGCTGCATGGCGTACGTCTCGAACTTGAGGCCGCGCTCGGGCTCGAACTTCTCGATCGCGTCGACCAGGCCGAAGATGCCGGACTGGATCAGGTCGGAGACGTCCACGTGCGAGGGCAGCCCGGTGCCGACACGGCCCGCGACGTACTTGACCAGCGGCGCGTAGTGCAGGACGAGCCGGTCGCGCAGCGACTGCTCACGCTGCTCGCCGAATCTTCGCCACAGCGCGACGATGCCCGCCTCGACGTCGTCGGCGGTGCGTTGGTCCCCGGGCAGCACGCCGTCCGGCCTGCCTGCCCTGGACAGGGCGGCGTGGCCGTTCACCTGGTTCGCCGGGTCAACCGGTGCGGGCGCCTGGGACGGCCCCGCCGGTGCCCGAGAGCCATCCCCGGCGCTATCGGGAACGGGGGTGGGTTCGGTCATGGATCGCCTTCAGCCGTTCGACGGTCACGTGGGTGTAAAGCTGCGTTGTCGAGAGCGTAGCGTGACCGAGTAACTCCTGGACGCTACGAAGATCAGCACCCCCTTCGAGCAGGTGTGTCGCCGCTGAGTGACGGAGCCCGTGCGGCCCGACGTCCGGGGCCCCGGGCACCGCGGCCACGGCCTGGTGCACGATACGTCGCACGGCGGCCTGATGGAGCCGTCCGCCGCGAACGCCTAACCACACTGCCGGCGGTGAATCGTCCCGGACAAGTGACGGACGGCCCTGACGCAACCACGCTTCGACCGCTATGGCGGCCGGAACACCGAACGGGACTGTCCGCTCTTTGCGCCCCTTGCCCAGCACGCGCACGACTCGGGCACCCAGGTCGACGTCGTCCACATCCAGCCCGCAGAACTCCGACACCCGGACCCCCGTCGCGTACAGCAACTCCACCACAGCATGATCACGCAGCGCGACCGGGTCTTCCTCCCGAGCCCCGGACTCCGCCGCCCGCATCACCTCGCCCGCCTGGTCCTGCCGCAACACCGAGGGCAACGCCCGGTGCCGCCTGGGCGCCATCAGCCGAAGGCCCGGGTCGACCGCCAGCCGCCCCCGCCGGTGCGCCCACGCGGTGAACGTCCGAGCCGCCGCCACCCGCCGAGCCAAGGTCGTCCTCCCCGCACCCGTGGCGCGCTGCGCGGCCAACCAGCCGCGCATGGCGGTCAGATCGAGCCCGACTCCGTCCAGGCTCCCCGCACCCGCGCCTTCGTCTTCCCCTACACCGGAATCCCCCTCGCCGGACCGCCCCAAACGACGTCCCGCCCCGGCATCGGCAAGCGGTGGCCCCGCCGCCCCGCCACCGGGCAGCCCGGAGGAACCCGCCCCGCCCAGGCCCACCCCGTCCCGGGCGAGGTCGTCGGCACCCGACTCCCCTGGGCCCAAGCCGCCGCGGCCCGCTCCCCCGGGCGCCGAGCCGCCCGCGGTCACACCGCCAAAGCCCGCGTCCAGACCCGAGCCGCCGGAGCCCGCCGACCCCGCATCCGACTCGAATCCGCCCGAGCCTGTCAGGCCCGAACCCCGCGCACCAGCGCCAGTCGGCCCAAGACCGCCCGCGCCCACGGGCCCCATGCCCGACGCGCCCGCGCCGGCCGGGTCCGAACCGTCCGGACCGCCAACACCAGCCAGGCCGAGGCCGCTGCCCGAACCCTGACCACCCTGCGCATGGCCGCGCCCAATCAGAGCGGCCTCGCCCACGGGATCGGCGTTCGCGCGCTCGAGGCCCTGTTGGGCGGCGGTCGGGACGGCCGAGGATGGGCCGCCCGGGTGTGGCTGGTCGAGATGCCGTAGCCCGGAAAGCGTTTCCTCTGGCAGGTCAGATTCACCCGATCGTGCCGTCTCTGAACCGGGCAGGACGCCTGGAACGCCGTGCAGGAAGCCCAGCAGGGACACCGCGTCGCCGAGGTAGGCGCGGACTGTGTGGTCGGACAGGTCGCGTTCCAGGGCGAGATGCCGTTCGTACTCGGTCAGGACCGCGCGGACGTGGGCGGGCAGCACGGCGCGGACCCGGTGGAGGTCGGCTCGGGTGATGCGGGTGGACGCGTGCGGCACGCCCTTGACGCTGGGGCACCGAGGGCCCTTGGTCAAGCATCGCCACGCGGTTTCATGATCGGACTCTCGTCCAGCCCTCCTCTCCCCGGGCGGCCAGGCCGGTCAGTTCGAGTTCGGGCAGGAGCGCGCGGACCCGGTCCAGGGGCACGCCGGACTCCGCCGCCACCTGCTCGGGGCTGCGCCCGGCGCGGCCGCTGAGGGCGTCGTGGACGCGCAGCGCCTGCTCGCCGAGTCCGTCGGTCGGCCGCTTCGGCGCGGCGGCGACCGGGGCCAGCTCGCCGATCTGGCCGACCGCCTCCAAGATCTCCGGCACCGAGCACGCGAGCGTCGCGGCCCCGGTGCGCAGCAGTTCATGGCAGCCGTGGGACATCGCCGAGGCGACCGAGCCGGGCACGGCCAGCAGGATCTTGCCCAGCGCAGTGGCTGAGCCTGCCGTGTTGCGGGCTCCGCTGCGCACCCCGGCCTCCACGACCACCGTGCCCAAGCCCATGGCCGCGATCAACCGGTTCCGAACCAGAAATCTGTGCTTCGCGGGCGGTGTGCCCGGGGCGTACTCGCTCACGACCGCGCCCTCCTTGGCGATCCGGTCGAGCAGGGCGGTGTGCGCGGCCGGGTAGCTGAGGTCGACGCCGCACGCGAGGACCGCGACGGTCGTCCCGTGCCCCGCCAACGCCCCTCGGTGCGCCGCGCCGTCGATGCCGTACGCGGCGCCGGAAACCACGGTCACGGACTCCTCGGCCAGCCCGTACCCGAACTCGCTCGCCACGTGTTCGCCGTACGCCGTGGCCGATCTGGCTCCCACCACCGACACCGCGCGCCGGAGCGCGTCGTCCAGCAGCGCGGGGCCGCGCACCCACAGGGCCAGTGGCGGCGCGGCCCACCGCAGGCCGCGGCCGAGGGCGTTGGTCAGGCACAGCAGCGGCCAGGCGGGCCACTCCGGTTCCGCGTCAAGTCTGAGCGTGTTGCGTTGCGATCAGAGGGGCTGGCGGCGTGACAGAGCACAGACCTGGTCCAAGGCGAGGGGCTCGTTGGGCTAACTCTGGTGTGGACCGTTGCGGTCAGGTCCTGTTGTGAAGAACCGGGCGCTCGATGTTGTGGCCGATGTGGTTGCGAGCCAGGGTGATGGCTTCGGTAAGTGGTTGCTCGACGGCAAGCGAGTTGATCGTCAACGCGGCGTGGATCACGCAGACGGCGACGAGCACGAGGTCTGCGTCGGCTGACCTCGTGGCGTGGCTGTGGAGGACGTCGGTCGTGCGATCGACGTGGACGGCCGCACCCTGCGCCGTGGGGTGAATGTGGGCGGACAGCATCCGGTAGGCAATGTAGAAGTTGTGGGCGCCGTAGGCGGTGCAGAGTGAGGAGAAGTCGAGCATCGCCTGCGTGGGGGACTTCGACGGATTAAAGTCTTCTGGGATCGACCAGTGCTGGTCCCGCAGATCGTTGAAGAGCTTGCGGCTGCTCTCGTCTGCCTTCGCCCCGACGGCCGCCATGGCCTCGTCGCCGAGATCGGCGACCCACTGCATGACAAGTGTGTGTTCGAGGATCGAGCGGACGTTCGGGGCGGCTTCGTGGCCCAAGCCCGCGTCGTGGGCAAGCAGGACGAGCTTGCTGCTGCGAGTGATCCACGCCCACCAGCCGAAGACCGACTGGACCAGGTGCTCCTTGTCCGGGTTGACGGCCAACCGCCCGGTTTCGGCCAGTTGACCGAAGGCATCGACGAGAGCCGTGATCGCTCCGCGCGCCTGGTCGTTGGTGACCTCGTTCAGCCTTGCTGTCGCCTGAGCATCCGGTTCCATGGTGGTCCTCTGTCGCTGTTGCGTGGCGCCGTCCAGTTCTTGCATGACAGAGCCGGGCGAGTGTGACCGGGCGAGTGTGACCGGGCTCGTTGAGCCGGCGCTCGTCATCGAGAGTTCTCGATGGCGTCCTCGCCGGATGGGTTCTCGGGCCATGCGTCGAAGTTGGCGTAGATGTAGTCGAGGAGGTCCTCGAAGTTCCCCTCTGGCCCAGCGAACTCGGTGATGCCTTTGGCCACTCGGTCGTAACGGTGGTGCGCTGCCTGCTTGGTGAGGGCGAGCTGGCGACCGATCTCCGACCAACTGGCACCCTCGTGACGTGCCTGCGCGATCAGTACCGCACGTTCGAGTTCGAGTCCCATTTCGATCCAGCGCAAGGCTTCGAGCGCCAGCATGGGGGTCCGTGGCTGGTCGTGGAACTTGAGGTAGTCGTCGCCGAACAAGTAGTTGACGGCCACGCGAAGGGCTTCGCCCCCAGCCGAGTGACTCGCATTGGCCCAGCCTGGGTCGGCAGGCCAGTAGAGGCTCCAGTCGTCACCATGGTTCACCCGGTCAAATGTATTTGACGACTTGCCGTGGGTGGTGTGCGACCCTCTTTGACGAGGACGGCGTGGCTCGTGTGCCGAGAAGGCAAACGGCCCCCGTGTCAGCGGGAGCCGTCTTCGCCCAGTTCCTGTGGTTGGCAGAAAGGGCCGCCTATGACTGTAGGTGTTTCTCACGTGCGGAACAAACCGAATCCCGAACGAGAGAGTCCGGACGACCTGGACTCGCTGTTCGGGTTGCGCACTCTGGTGATCGTCGCTCTGGCGGCCATGGTCGGGCTGTTCGTCGGCCTGGCAGCGGGAGTTCCCGCGGGTTTGGCGGCGGCCGCGGTCAGTCCCGCGACCGGGTTGGTGGTCGGACTGGCCAGCGGCATCGCGGCGGCCTTGCTCGGTGGCTTGACCGCCGCCGGAGCGCTTCACGGACTGGTCCGGCGCGGGCGGTGATGAGGTCCGGGACGCCGCCCTCGTGGCGGCGTCCCGGCCGGATCCTCTCGGCAGCCGGTCAACTGCAACAACTCGTCTCCCTCGCCTGAGGCTCGTCAGTGTGATCGAGACGACTCTTCCAGGCGAGCACGTGGTTCGATCGTGCTCGAATCGCCAGAGGATCGAGACGCTCGTGACGAGCTGCCTGTCAAGGGGGGACCGGGGACGAACGTCGGAGTGCACGGACGTTGCCGTGTTCCTCAGCTGAGGTTCGGAGTTGGTGGTTCTCGACTTCCAGGACGTGGACAACGCGGGCGAAGTGCGCGTTGGCCGTTTTCAGCTCGTTTCGTTCGTGGGTGATCTTCGCGAGGCGAGCGCGGAGTTCGTCGTTGTCGCGATGGAGGTCCTCGGTGAGCGCGGGCCGTGTGTTCTGGGCTATGACCAGGGCGTTGAACAAGTCTTTGAGACCGGTGTGCTTGTGGGTGAGCTTGTTGCGTAGCAGCCCGGCCTCGGCGGCGAGGGACTTGACGGTCAACTTGCCGTCCGAGCGCAGCGGCGTCCCGGCGAGCAGGCGCACCATGGCGTCGGTGATCGCGGTGATCTCCTTGGCGTCGGTCGCGCCGCGGTCGCCCGACGCGTCGGCTGCCTGCGCCAGCAGCCTGCCGACGCTGTCGGCGATCGACCCGGTGCGCGGGCCCGGTTGGTCGAGGTCGGTCACTGTGCAGGCTCCGGACGATCGTGGGGGTCGGGTCGGCCGCGTTCGTGCTGGTCGATGATGCGCAGGAGGGTAAGGCGGCGCTGTCGGTGGCGTTCTCGTATGGGGTGTGGATCGAGACCGGTGTCGATCTCGTCCTGTAGGTGCTCGACCTCGCGGCGGACGCGGTCGATATGAGTGTCGGTGCGGGCGACGTTGACGCAGGCGGTGTTGCAGCGGTCGAAGCTGGGTGTGGCCGTCGAGCGGCCGGGGGTGGCCCTGTCGGGGTCACAGAGCGCGGTCAGTGGGTTGTGGTTGCAGGCGAGCAACGCTTCGTCGTGGTCGAACACGCGCAACCGATGGTTGCCGAGTAGCGCCTTGTGCTGCCGTTCAGTCAGGTGACCACCCTGGTATGTGGCGGTGAACTCGGAAGCCCCGGCGGCATAGCGGTCCGCGGCGGGGCCACTGACGTGTTCCCCCTGGCGCAGGCGCTCGGCGGCCTGGCCGAGGGTATCGACCAGGGTGCGGGCCCGTTCCAGATCGAGGATTTCCATCATGTCCATGCCTGCGCGGGAGCCATAAGCCTCCGACATCGTCAATTGCAGGTGGCCATACTGGATTCCGAGGGCTACTCGGCCGCCGGGCAGGCGGTTGACGAACCACCCGATGGTCTGCCGGAACCGTGACAGACTTATCGGCCCGGCCGGGTCCTCGGGAACGAGTTCGTGGTCGCGAGCGTGGTCACGGGCCAATTCGTTGGCGAAGGCGATGAATCTGCCGACTCGGAAGGCCGCGGTCCTCGTGGTCAGACCGGCGCCCCGCCAGGCTGTGACTCCGCCGGACCTCGCTCCGTGTCCGTCGATCGCGACCGGGAACAAGAGTCCGCCGGGCTCGGTGAGCCGTTCCAGGACGGTGATAGCCGCGGCGACGGGTGCGATGACCGTCCAGGGCTGATCGCGAAGCTCACCAGCGGGGGCGCTGTTGCCCTCGTCGTCGTTGACGCCTTTGAAGTGCAGCCCGGTGACGTGATAGCGGACGATGCCGTCCTCGGAACTCTCGGTTGGAGCACAGCACCCCTGCCGCAGGTGCAGCACTTCCTCGGGCCTCATCCCGGACAGGTAGGCGATCACGATCAGGCAGGCTGTGCTCAGGTGCATGACGAGCATCGGAGCTTGATCGAAGTCGATTCCCCGCATCCACGGTCGATCGCCAAGACGAGCGGTGAGCTCGACGTCGAGATCGGACCGGGAGGAGATAGGAAGCTCGCGGAGTCGGGGACGCAGGCGGTCGATCGCGGCGGTGACCGCCGGTGCCGAGATACCGAGCGTGGCCGCGATGTAGCGGCCGCTGATGGCCGTGCCTGCGTTGTGTGGACGATCAGCGAGCAGGCGTCCGCGGGCACCGAACCACGTGGTGCCGGGAAGGGGCTGGCCGGTGGTCCTGAGGTGCTCGAAGTAGGCGGTCAGGACCGCGTCCTCGCCGGGGCTTCTGACCTGTGGGACGTTGGCGAGCAGCCTGATGGACTCCTCGCGGGCGGCGAGGATGTCGGGGGCGAGGTCGGTGACGAACCGGATCGCCCAGACCAGCAGCGGCGACATGGTCGCCGGGTGGATCGGGACGCGGCGGTTGCGCCCCCTGCTTCCCTGCGGGGCGCCCAGGTAATCGTCCACGCCGTGCTCGTCCCAGGGCGGCATGGGAAGCCGATCTCCGGGCAGCATGTAGGGCGCGTAGGCCCAGATCCTGGTCAGCGCCAAGAGCTGGCGAGCGGAATAATTGCGGGTTCGCTTGGCCTCGCGCAGGGAGACTGCGTAGTCGGCCAGGGTCGAGGCGGTGACGTCGGACAACCTGGTGATCCGCCTGGTGATCAGCCACGCGGCGAACGCCTTCCAAGCCTTGACGGTGTGCGTGAGGCTGCTGCCCCTCAGCCGGGCGCGGCTGGTGGAACCGGGACGAGCGAGGATGGCCTCGGGGGTGTCGATGTTGATCACAGCCCAGGCGAGACGTTTGAAGTTGTCGCGGAACACGGCCGGAAACTTGTCCCATCGCAGCGCGGAACTGGTGGTGGTGTCCTTGCCGATGAGGAAGGCCAGTTGCCAGATGTCGTCGCCGAAGCGCGGCAACCCCTCGGGAGACACGCCCGGGCGCACTGATGTCGCGGGCAGGACCACGACGGTGGGGTCGGGATCGACCAGTACCACCCCGGCTTCCGTGAAAGGCCCGGTCACGAGTCCAGCCTGCGGTCGAGGACCTGGTCGATCAGCACGCGGTCGCGGTCGGTCAGCCGACCGCGCAGGGCGGAACGCTCGGCGGGTGTGGTGCAAGCGGCCAGCAGGTCGCCGACCCGCGAGTAATGCCGTGCCCAGTCCGCGGTCCAGGCCGCCCCGCTCACCACCGACCTCAAACCGGCGAGGGCGTCGTGCAGGTAGACGATGCGGGGCAGGTGCCGCGGAGTGGCCAGGGCGTTGTCGCAGGCGAAACACATCAGAAAGGACACCGAGCACGGCCCGTCGGGGGTGAACGGGCTGTGGGCGAAGTCTCGGCAGGCGCCGGTGGCGGTGTCGAGGTCTCCGCGCACCAACTCCTGGACCTGGCGCAGCGGTATCCCCGCCTGCTCCGCCAACTGGGCGAGTTCGCTCTCGTCCGGAGTGGGCGAGGCCCGAAGCAGGCGCATTCTCACCGTCGCGGTGGCGTGATCGACCGCGCCCTGCAGGCCGGCGGCGACCACGTCGGCTGACTCGGCGCGCACCTGGGCGTTGCGCAGCAGGTAGACGTCCTCGTGGGTGCGCAGGGTGTTCTGCCGGGGACCGCCGAACAACGCTTGGTGGGTTTGCCTGAGCCGCGCGGCCCCCACCTTCAACACCCCGCCACTCGGCGACTCCAGCGCCAAGTACTCACACCACATGTCGATGACGTGCTTGGGCGCACCGATCAACCACGGGCCGCGGCCGTCTCGCCGGCGTCGGACCCGATGCCCGACCAGCAGCCGACGAGTCGGAGTGCCTGCGCGCCCCAGGCAGGCCCGCGCCTCGGCGGTGATACCCACAACCTTCCGCAATGCTTGCCCCGCAGAGCCGTCACCGAGATCCACCAGGTTGTTGCTCGCGTGCTTGCTCCCGACCGGGCGGCGATGCTTCAAAGTGGACACGCGGTGAATCTCGACATCGCCGATCCCGCCGTCGGGACGAAAGTCCGGAACATCCATCGACTCCAGCACCGACAGGTTCCAGCCCTCCTCGCAGACGAGCAAAGCCGCCAGTGCCCCGATCTCGGTCGCCGACGGGAACAACATCTTCATCACGCCCCGGTAGCCACCTGGAACCAACCGACAGACCTCCCGAACACGCTCGTGAAGCTGCCCGTCGCCGTATCGGTCGACGTCACCGGTCCACGACACTTGATCCAACAGAGCTCCCAACCGGGCCTCGTAGCTCCCAGCGGGAAACTCGCCACCGCGGTAGCGGGCCAACAAGGTCAGCCCGGCGGCGACGCGGCGCTCGATCCGCGTCGCCTCCCGCCGCGCCGTCGCCCGGACCAGCTTGAACTCGGCCAGGGTGTATGCCTCGACCTGCTTGGACGGTTTCCGTCGCCCCGAACGAACCGCGATGACCGCCGTGGTCTCAGCCGGGAGGGCACCGGTGTCCACCAGGATCTTCCGCACGATCAAACGCGCCGAATGGCCCCGTCCCTGCCCGGACAGCAGCCACTGCGACCATATCCCCGGCGTGATCTGGCCGACCTCCGCTGGCGGTGTGTCCAGGTCAGCAACGAACACCAGGAAGCGCTTGAGCAGGCCGCCGTAATTCTCGCAGGTCGAGTAACGGGTCCAGGTGCCCGTCGACGAGCACGCCTTGGCGAAGGCCGCCACCACCTGCAAGCGCAACTTCTCCGGCCCCCGCGCGGCCTGAAAATCTACCTCACCCAACTCCTCGCCGTCCTCCGCGACCACGCTCACGGTCAAACCATCGGAGGACAGGTTGCTCGGCCGCGCGTAGCCCGCAGGAGGCAGGACGGCCCGCTTGCCCGGGCTCACGCGCCGATCTCCCGCGGGACGTCCAGGACCAGGCCGGTCTGTTCGGCCAACCGGGTAAGCAACTCGTCGGCGCTTTCCTCACCGACGTCGTTGAGCAAGGTGTCCAGTTGCAGTCCCCTGACCGGTTCCAGGTAGACGGACTTGGTGGTCTCCTCCGAGGCATGGCCCAACAAGTCCCTCACCATCGACCAGACGTTGCCGTAGACCTGTTCGTAGTACTTGCGATCGGCCGGAGACAGCCCCAACCTTCGATCGAGCGCATAGTGCAACGAGATCAGCATCTGCAACGCGTACGAATGCCTCAGCATGTGCGGCGAACAAAACAACCCCAGTCCCTGCGCCGCGCACCGCGCGTTCGCCAACCCGAAGACCCGATTCCACGAGCGATAGCGCATCGGCGTGCCGGACTCGGTCAACCAGACCGCCATCGGCTCCAGCCCATGCTCACCCTCGTAGTAGAGGTCCAGCCGGTCCAAGTCGTCGAGATTGTCCAACATCGCCGCGCCGGGACGTCCTCGTTCATCGACCCACCGCACCCGGCCCCGGCCAGAGACGTCCTGAACCACCTTGCGGACCGGAAGCGCCTCGTAAACCCCGGCCCGCTGTGCCCGCGCCACCGCCGCGGCGCGAGTGCTGAGACGGTACGCCTGCACCGCCTTGAGCGCGCCGCGCCCGACGTAGTAAAATCGTCCCTCCCGCTTGGCCACCTCCTTCGCGACCTGAGCCGGGTAGTAGCGCTGCACCACAGTGGTGTCCGGCAACTCCACCAACAACAGGCACCCAGCCTCCCGCCTGCGCAGACCGCTGCTGAGCACGAAATCAGCGAACGCGGCGTCACGCCCGTCGTTACGGCCACGCCACCTCACATCCGGAAGGTTGTCCGCGGTGTAACCACGCAACCCGACGTCCCGCCACATCCGGTAGGCCCGTGGTGTCAACCACTTGACGTTGTAGCTGCGAGTGTCGGTCGGCGCCAGCTCCGGAACCTCCACCGAACTCCCGTCAGGAAGCTGCTTCCTGCGCATCACGACCGGACTGCCCGCCATATGCTTGTGCTTGACCGCCCAGTCGTAGAGCAAGCGGAACGCCGCCAACTCCCGGCCCCACTTCGCGCCGCCGATCCGGCCCGGGTTATACCTGTCGCGTCGCCGCCAATACTCATAACTCTCCAGATCCTCAGAGGTGATCTGGTCCCAGTTCCGCCCGCGCTGGCGCAGGAACGTGAACAACAACCGATAGTCCAGCACGTAGGACTCCTGCGTCCCACGCGCCTTGACCGCGAACCGCGACCGCCGAAAGAACTCACTCAGCCGCGGATCCACCCGATAGTCCGGGCCCACCAAGATCGGCTGCCGATCACGGAACCCCAGCAGCTCCTCACGCTCCGGAAGATCAGCCCACACCCCATCCCCACCCAGAGACCGCAGCCTCACACCGACCCAGAACAACATCCACTCGTCGGACATCCAGCTCCATCACGCAACACGACCATGGGCAACACGCGAACCGTATACGGAATTCGATGTCTTCCGGCACCACGAGCCGCGCCCCCACAGCAGCGGCGGCGGCCAGGTCGTGGGCGGCGAGGTCCTGCTCCCGCCGCGCGGACGTCTCGTCCCGCACCGCGTCGGGAACGCGTCCCGCCCGCACCAGCGCCGCGGCCCGCACCGGCCCGCACTCCGCGACAAGCGCCCCCAGCGCGGGCGCGGGCGGCTCCGCGACCCGGACCAGGTACGCCCGGGCAAGTCGGATGTCATCCATGACCGTGCCCCCAGCCGGACATGCCCGGCCGCCACGCTCTCCGGCCAGGACATGTGGGCGGAGAACCTGGCTGCCGAAAAGAACCTGATCGTGAGATCAGTGAGCGGCCGGGTGAAGTCGGACGCGGATAGAAGCAGTGGTCAGCGAACACAGTGAGAACTCCTCGCTTGGTAACGGACTGTGGGTTTGCCAACGTTGGTCGCATGGCACGCGGTTCGCGGAACTCGCGGACAGTGGCAGTGGGCACGGGGGGCACTTACCGGATCAGTGCGGACGCGGGCGGCTCCGCACCCGGAACGGGGGCGCGACAGCAAGGCGGATGTCATTCGCAGCCGCGCCGCCAACCGAAGACGCCTGACGACCGCGTTCTCCGGCAGGACCGTGTGGGCGGCGGACCTGGTGACCGACAAGAGCCTGGTCGTGGAGTCGATGTGGGGGCTGGTGAGGTGGGACGTGGATAGAAGCGGTGGTCAGCGAGCACGGTCGGTAGTCCTCTCTCGGTAGGCGGTTGTGGGACTGGTAGTCGGTTGGGGCTCGCAAACGGTTGTCATGCGGCGCGCCGTTCACGGAACTCGAGTGCGGTGGCGACGTGGTCCGCGGTGGGCGCGGGGGCTCCTGCCAGGTCGGCGAGTGTCCAGGCGACGCGCAGGCAGCGGTCGGCGCCGCGGGCGGTCACGGCTCCGGTGTTGAGGCCGCGGTCGAGCAGGGCGGTGACCTCCCGGGGGAGGGAGAAGTCGCGGCGCAGCGCGGGACCGGGCGCTTCCGCGTTGGTTTGCCAGCCGTGTGGGGACCAGCGGCAAGCCGCTCGGGCTCTGGCCTCTTCGACCCGGGCCCGGACCGTCGCGGTGCACTCCGGGGTGACGTCGCCCGCGCGGGACATGGCGGTGATGGGGCGCATCCGGACCCGGAGGTCGACCCGGTCCAAGAGCGGGCCGGAAAGGCGCGCGAGGTAGCGGCGGCGGGCGTACGGGGCGCAGGTGCAGTCGGCCTCGCGTGGCGGGGCGCAGGGGCAGGTGTTGGTCGCGAGGACGAGTTGGAACCGGGCCGGATAGTGGACGACGGCGTCGCGGCGGGCCAGCCGGATCTCGCCTTCCTCCAGCGCGGTGCGGAGAGCCTCCAGGCGGTCGGCATGGAACTCGGCTGCCTCGTCGAGAAAGAGGATGCCGCGGTGGGCCTTGCTGATCGCGCCGGGTTTGGCCACGCCGACGCCGCCGCCGACGAGGGCGGGAACCGAGGTCGTGTGGTGGGGCGCGATGAAGGGCGGCACGGTGATCAGCGGAGACTCCGCCGCGAGGTCGCCCGCGACCGAGTGGATGGCGGTGACCTCCAGCGCGTGCTCCCGCGGCAGCGGCGGAAGCAGGCCGGGAAGTCGTTTGGCCAGCATCGTCTTACCGGTGCCCGGTGGGCCCAACAGCAAGATGTGGTGGCTCCCCGCCGCGGCGACCTCCAGTGCCCAGCGGGCCTCGGGCTGGCCCACCACGTCCACCAGGTCCGGCGGAGCGGCCGCCTGCGCGACGGCGGCTTCCCCTGGTCGCGCCAGCGCCTCGGTGTCGCCGCGGGCCCAGGCGAGCACCTGGGACAGGGTGGCGGCTCCGTGCACGTCCAGGCCGCTGACCAGGGACGCCTCGGCGAGCGCGCGCTCCGGGACGATCGCGCGACGCAACCCGGCCCGGCGGGCGGCGAGCAGGCACGGGAGGACGCCCCGGACCGTGCGGAGGCGGCCGTCGAGGGCCAACTCGCCGAGCAGGACCGTGTCGGCGAAGGCGTCCGGCGGGATCTTGCGGTCGGCGACGAGCACGGCGGTGGCCAGCGCCAGGTCGTAGCCGGAGCCGCCCTTGGGCAGGGCCGCCGGGGACAGGGCCAGGGTGACCAACTGGTCCGGCCACTGGATGCCGCTGTTGCGCACGGCCGCGCGCACGCGGTCCTTGGCCTCGTTGAGCGCGGCGTCGGGCAGGCCGACGATCTGGGTCCGGGGTTTGCCGCCGCCGATGTCCGCCTCGATCTCGACGGTGATGCCGTCGACGCCGAACAGGGCCACCGACCAGGCGCGGGCGAGGACCATCAGAACGCTCCGCGCAGGTGGCGGATCTGGGGCTCACCGTGTGGCGGCAGGACAACCGAGACGATGTCGAACCGGATCTCGCCCGGCGGGATGCCGTGGTCGACGCGCCAGCGGGTGGCGAGTCTGCGGATGCGGGTCGCCTTGCCGTCGGTGACCGACTCCGCCGGGGTGCCGAAGCCGGTGCCTGAGCGCGTCTTCACTTCGCAGACGACCAGGCGGGACCCGTCCTCGCAGACGAGGTCGAGTTCGCCGAGTTCGCACCGCCAGTTCCGACCGAGAATCACATAGCCGGAGTTCTCGAGGTAGCGCGCCGCGATGTCCTCGCCGCGCCTGCCGAGCAGCAGGTGTGCCGTCATGACCGCTCCTGTCGGGGATCGTGGCACGGCGGGTGCCGTGTCCGATTTCGACAGTGCCGTCAGGAGCGGGGGTGTCGCCAGGGGTGGTCGCGACCTGTGGACGACTCCCGCGATTGGGGACAACCCGGCTCGCGATGACCTTCGCGAGCCGGGGTTTGTCGGTGGGCTGTGCTAGCCGCTGAACGGGCCGTCCTCTGGCAGCCTCAGGTCCGGTTTGTCGAGCTCTTCGACGTTCACGTCCTTGAACGTGATCACCCGGACGTTCTTGACGAACCGGGCGGGCCGGTACATGTCCCACACCCAGGCGTCGGACATCCGCACCTCGAAGTAGACCTCGCCGTCGGCGTCGCGCACCTGCACGTCGACGCCGTTGGCGAGGTAGAACCGCCGCTCGGTCTCCACCACGTACGCGAACTGCCCCACGATGTCGCGGTACTCCCGGTAGAGCTGCAGCTCCATCTCGGTCTCGTACTTCTCGAGATCCTCCGCGCTCATCTGCCGCGCGCCCCTCCTGGTAGTGACCTGTGCCGCCCGCTACTGCGGGGGTTCACCATTCTGGACCACGGCCGATGCCGCGACACTCAGCGCCACCCGATGTGGCGCCCGAAGACCGTGCGCGACCCCCGCCGCGGCGACGTTCACATACGACCAGCGGTGCTCGTGGCTGGGCCCGTGCTCGCGCAGCGCCCGGCTGTGCAAGCCGGTGCAGTAGCCCTTGTGCACATCGAACCGGTAGACGGGCAGCGTCTCGTGCAGCTCCGCCATGATCCGGTCGCGGGTGACCTTGGCCAGCACCGACGCCGCCGCGACGCACGCCGCGGCCTGGTCGCCCTTGAGCACCGGCATACTCGGCGCGGTCAGCCCCGGCACCCGGAACCCGTCGACAAGCACGTACCCGGGATGGGTGGTCAACCGGGCCACCGCCCGCCGCATTCCCTCGATGTTGGCCACGTGCACGCCCATCAGGTCGACCTCCGCCGTCGGCACGACCACGACGGAGTAGTCGACGGCGCGCTCGGTGACCAGGTCGAACATCCGCTCGCGCGCGGCGGCGGTCATGAGCTTGGAGTCGGTCAGCCCGTCGAGCCGGGCGGCGTCGCCTTGGCGCAGCACGCAGGAGGCGATCACCAGCGGGCCCGCGCACGCGCCTCGGCCCGCCTCGTCGACGCCCGCGACCGGGCCGAGGCCGCGCCGGTGCAGCGCGGCCTGCAGGCTCCAGGTGCCCGCGTCGCGGCGCACCACCGCGCGTGGCGGCATCAGCATCGCTCCCCCTTTCAGCACCGCTCCCCCGTCCCGCGCCGGACCAGCGAGCGCACGCGCCTGCCCAGCCACAGCGTCGGCCACGCCGCCGCGACACCCACACCAGCCGGAATACCCGCCTGCCACGCCGGAGCCGACAACGCCTGCGGATTGTGATCACCCACGCCCCGCCACCGCGACGGCGGCAAAATAATCGCCCGCGCCTTGCCGATCACGTTGTCGACCGGGACGAGGCCGTTGAGCCCGCCGTTGCCCTGGGTGCGTGAGTCGCCCGAGTTGTTGCGGTTGTCGCCCATCACGAACAACAGTCCCTCCGGCACCGCGACCGGTGAGAACTCTTCTTGTTGGTTGCTTGTCCCAGGATCCCAGTGGATGTAAGGCTCGTCGAGCGGTTTGCCGTCGACCAGCACGCGGTTCCGCTCGTCGCAGCACCGCACGGTCTGCCCGCCGATGGCGATGATCCGCTTCACCACGTCGTCCTCGTCCGGGGCGGCGAGGCCGAACTGCGCGCCGATGCCCTGGAGCCACCGGACGACCTCGTTGTCGGAGCGGTTCGCCCGGAACTCCGACCGGTTCCATGTGCCGGGCCGCTCGAACACGATCACGTCGCCCGCCTGCGGCTCGGTGAACCGATAGGTGAGCTTGTCGACCAGGATGCGGTCGCCGTAGCAGCCGGGACAGCCGTGCAGGGTCTGTTCCATCGACTCGGACGGGATGACGAAGACCCGCGCGATGAACGTGTGGATCAGGAACGTCAGCACCAGGGCGATGCCGATGAGAATCGGCAGTTCCTGCCAGAACGGCCGCTTCTTCTTGGGTGATCCGGGGTCCCGCTCGGGCCGGTCGACGTCGTCCTGGTCGCCGTCTGGGGCGGTTGATCCGTCGGACACTGGGGCAGCCTACCGGGGCGTTCTCTTGCCATCGCGCGTCAGGATGCCGCGCACGCGCCTGCCCAGCCACAGCGTCGGCCACGCCGCCGCGACACCCACACCAGCCGGAATACCCGCCTGCCACGCCGGAGCCGACAACGCCTGCGGATTGTGATCACCCACGCCCCGCCACCGCGACGGCGGCAAAATAATCGCCCGCGCCTTGCCGATCACGTTGTCGACCGGGACGAGGCCGTTCTCCCCGCCGCCGCCCTGCTTGCGCGAGTCGAGGGAGTTGTTGCGGTTGTCGCCCATCACGAACAGCTTCCCGGGCGGGACGGTGACGGCGCCGAAGTCCTCTTGCGTCGCGTCCGAGTACATGCGGTAGAGGTACGGCTCGTCCAGCGGTTCGCCGTCCACCAGCACTCGGTTCTGGTCGTCGCAGCACTCGACGGTCTGCCCGCCCACCGCGATCACCCGCTTGACGACGTCTTCCTCGCTCGGGTCGGCCAGGCCGAACTGCGCGCCGAGATCCTGGAACCAGGACACCAGGGGGTTGCCGGAGCGGCCGTCGAGGCCGGTGTGGTCCCAGGTGCCGGGGCGCTCGAACACGACGACGTCGCCGGGCGCGGGATCACGGAAGTAGTAGACGACCCGGTCGACGAGGACCCGGTCACCGGTGCAGCCCGCACAGCCGTGCAGGGTCTGCTCCATCGATTCGGACGGGATGACGAACACCCGGGCGAGGAACGACTGGATGAGGAAGGTCAGCAGCAGGGCGAGGGCGATGAGGATCGGCAGTTCGACCCAGAACGGGCGCTTCTTCTTCGCCTGCTTGGCCTTGACGGCCACGTCGTCGCCGTCGGCAGCGCCGTCCACTGCCCCACTGCCCACTGTCCCACTGTCCACTGTGGGCGCGGTCTCGGCTTGGGCCATGGCGTCGACCTTGGCGATGGCGGCGTTCTTGTCCTGGGCGTCGATTTCGGCGGGGGCGGTCTCGGCGTCGGCTTTGGTCTTGGTGTCGACCTCGGCCGAGGACTGCGTGGAGTCCCGGTCGGAGACGTCGAGATGGTCGGCGCCACGTCCATCCCCTGGCACGGCGCCGTGTGGGTCCGACAACTATTCAGCCTTCCTGGGTGTGAGGACATCCTTCACGCGGCGGCTGAGCCAGAGCACTGGCCAGGCCGCGGTCAGCCCGATACCCATCGGGATCCCCTGATGCCAGCCCGCCGCCGCGAGGTCTGGGCTTTCCTGTGGGTTGTGGTCGCCGATTCCGCGCCAACGGGACGGCGGCAACACGATGTAGCGCGCCTTGCCGATGACCTTGCCGAGCGGAACCACACCGCGAACACCGCCACCCCCCTGGAACCGGGAGTCCGACGAGTTCGCTCGGTTATCACCCATCACCCACAGTGTGCCCTCGGGCACGGTAACGCGTGAGAACTTCTGGCGCTCGTCGGGGCCGCCGTTTTCCCAGTACACGTAAGGCTCGTCCAACGGCTTGCCGTTGACCAGAACCCGGTTCTGCTCGTCGCAGCACTCGACGGTCTGCCCGCCGACCGCGATGACGCGCTTGACGAAGTCCCGTTCGTTGGGCGGGGCGATGCCGATGAACGCCCCGACGTAGCGCAGGCCGCGGGTGAAGGCGTTGCCTTCGTCGGTCTTGACGTCGTTCTCGGTCCAGGTGTTGGGCCCCTCGAAGACGATGACGTCGCCCGGCTCGGGGTCGCGGAACGAGTAAATGATCTTGTCGACGAAGACCCGGTCGCCCGTGCAGCCGGGGCAGCCGTGCAGCGTCTCCTCCATCGAGCCGGACGGGATCGAGTACACGCGTCCGACGAAGTGCTGGATGACGAACGTCAGCAGGAGCGCGACGCCGATCAGCACCAGGATCTCGCGCCAGAGCGGCTGACGGCGCGGCGGCCTGCGGTGCTTACCGCGCTTCGGACGGTCCTCGACCTCTTCCGCGCTGTCAACGCTGTCGCGCTGAACGGGCGTCTCGTCGGAAGTCTCCGCGGGCGGTGCCACCGACGGCTTCGCGGGCGGGTACGCCCGGACGCGCGGGATGAGGTCGGTGAGGTCGGAGTCGGCGCTGGCGACCGGCTCACGCCTGCGCGAGATCGGCTCGGTGAGATGCCGCGCGGCCGGGTCGGCAGGCTCGGCGTCCGGGGTGTCGGCGGGCCCGGTGCGCGGCGAGGCCGCCCTGGGCGGCTCCGGGTCAGGAGATTGCGCGCGTCCGGCGGACTCCGGCGCGGCGGGACGCAAGACCGGGTCGGTGTCGGGGTCCGGGTCGGGCCGGAAGAGAACGTCCGTCGAATGGGTGACCGGCGGACCCGCGGGCGGGCTGTCCGGCGACAACCGCGGCGCCGACAGGTCGTCCACCCGGAGGCCGGGGTTGTCCTGCGGCGATGTCGGCGCGGGGGTGATGCCCAACCGGGCGTAGGTGTCTACCGGCGGCTCGGTAGCCGAGGCCGGGAACCAGTCGGACGGATCGGACGGCGGCTCAGGTTCACCCGAACGAGTGGGGCGCGCGACGGGCGGCGGAGCGACCGGCGTCCACCCCTCCGCGGGCGGAAGCGAGTCCTCCGGCAGCGGCGGGCCGAACCAGAACTCCGGTTCGGCGGGCTCCACCTCCGGCAACTCCGGGATCTCGGGGAGCAGCGGCGGCTTGCGCGGGATGGCGTCGGTGTAGGCGGTCTCGCCGTTGGCGGTGACGCCGTTGGCCGAGGCCCCGTTCACGTGGTGACCATTGGTCTTGGTGCCGTTGACCGCACGACGGCTAATCGGTTCGGTGTACTGAACCTCGCCCTGATCATGCGAATGGTCGACCGCCTCCTGACGCCGCTGCTCCGGATCTGCCACGGCGTCCGGCGGCATACGATGAAAGGGACGGTCGACCACGCACGTCAGACTACGTGAGCCGGTGTGCTGACCGCGTCAGGAAGCGGTCTGCGGCTCGCGCTTCTCCTTGATCTTCGCGGCCTTGCCGCGGAGCTCGCGGAGGTAGTACAGCTTGGCGCGGCGCACGTCGCCGCGGCGGGCGACCTCGATCTCGGCGATGTTCGGGGTGTGCACCGGGAAGGTGCGCTCGACGCCGACGCCGAACGAGACCTTGCGCACGGTGAAGGTCTCCCGGATGCCGCCGCCCTGACGACGGATCACGACGCCCTGGAAGACCTGAACGCGCGAGCGCGAGCCCTCGATGACGCGAACGTGGACCTTCAGCGTGTCACCCGGGCGGAAGTCCGGGATGTCGGAACGCAGCGACTTGGCGTCCAGGGCATCCAGGGTGTTCATCGGTAGTCCGTCCTCGTCTTTGGAGAGATTTCTTCGTGCCTCCCGACCGGAGGCGGCCTGCCGCCGAACAGTCCAGCCTGGGAGTGGGCTTGTGAGCCGCGCTCTGGGGGCGCGTCAACCCGGAAAGTATGTCAGACGCCGTCGGGGGATCGGAAATCGGCCCCCGCCGCCCGCTCCAGCCGGTCGAGCAGCGCCCGGTCGTGCTTGTCGAGCGCGTCCGGTGGCAGCGCGGCGAGCAGGTCGGGCCTGCGCTCGAAAGTGCGCTCGATGGCCCGGTCGCGCCGCCAGCGGGTGATGGCCGCGTGGTTGCCCGAGCGCAGCACATCGGGGACGGCGCGGTCGCGCCACACCTCTGGCCGGGTGAAGCTCGGGCCTTCCAAGAGGCCGTCGGAAAACGAGTCCTGTTGGGCGGAGGCGGGGTTGCCCAGCACGCCGGGAAGCAGCCGGGCCACCGCCTCGACGATGACCATGACCGCGACCTCGCCGCCGACGAGCACGTAGTCGCCGATGGAGACCTCGTCCACGCGCATCCGGGTGGCGGCGTCGTCCACGACGCGCTGGTCGATGCCCTCGTAGCGGCCGCAGGCGAACACCAGGTGCGGCTCCGCGGCGTACTCGTGCGCCATGGCCTGGGTGAACGGCCTGCCCGCAGGCGTGGGCACCACCAGGCGCGGCGCGGGGTCGCCCGCGCACACCTCGTCCAGCGCCTCGCCCCACACCTGGGGCTTCATGACCATGCCGGGGCCGCCGCCGTAGGGGCTGTCGTCGACGCCCTTGTGCACGTCGTAGGTCCACCTGCGCAGGTCGTGCACGCCCAGGCTGAGCAGGCCGCGCTCGATGGCCCGCCCGAGCAGCGCGGCCCGCAGCGGTTCGAGGTATTCGGGGAAGATGGTGACGACGTCGATGCGCACGGCTACTCGATCAGGCCTTCCGGCGGGTCGAGGACGACCCTGCCGCCGCGCACGTCGACCTCGGGGACGATCTCGCGGACGAACGGCACCAGCACCTCGCCGCCGCCGTCGCGGTCGAGGACCAGCAGCTCACCGCCGGGACCGTGGGTGATCTCGCGGACCGTGCCCACGCGGGTGCCGTCGACCAGGAAAGCGGCCAGGCCCTCAAGCTCGTGGTCGTAGAACTCGTCCGGGTCGCCCGTTGGCGGCAGGGCGGCGGTGTCGGCGAGCAGGAGCGCGCCGCGCATCGTCTCGGCCACGTCGCGGTCGGGGACCTCGGTGAAACGCACGAGCAGCCGCCCGGAATGCTTCCGGGCGGCTTCCACGGTGAGCGTGCGTTCGACGCCGTCGCGCGGCCGGGCGGTCACCCTCGCCCCGAGCGCGAACCGCCGCTCGGGAGAGTCGGTGCGCACGTCGACGGCGAGTTCGCCGGTGATGCCGTGCGCCTTGGCCACCCGGCCGACGACAACGAGATTCACTGCGTTCATGGATGTGCTTCGCCGATCAGTGTGATCAGTGATCGGTGTCCACCACGTCCACGCGGATGCCGCGACCGCCGACACCGGCCATCACGGTCCGGAGCGCGGTCGCGGTGCGGCCACCCCGGCCGATCACCTTGCCGAGGTCCTCCGGGTTGACGTGCACTTCGAGCGTGCGACCACGACGCGTCGTGATCAGCTCGACCTGCACGTCGTCGGGGTTGTCGACGATGCCGCGCACCAGGTGCTCGAGGGCGTCCGCGAGGGCACTCACTCGGCCGCGGCCTCGGTCTCGGCGGCCTCGGCGGGCTTGTCCTCGGCCTTCTTGGGCGCGGACTTCTTCTTCGGGGTCGTCGCGTCGGTGGCGGGCTCCTCGCCCGCGGCCTTCAGCGCGGCCTCGAACAGCTCCTGCTTCGAGGGCTTGGGCTCCTTGACCTTCAAGGTGCCCTCGGTGCCCGGCAGGCCCTTGAACTTCTGCCAGTCGCCGGTGACCTCGAACAGGTGCTTCACCGAGTCGGTCGGCTGCGCGCCGACACCCAGCCAGTACTGGGCCCGCTCGGAGTCGACCTCGATGAGGCTCGGCTCCTCCTTCGGGCTGTACCGGCCGATCGTCTCGATCGCCTTGCCGTCGCGGCGGGTGCGCGCGTCGGCGACGACAATGCGGTAGAACGGCGCACGGATCTTTCCGAGCCGCTGCAGCTTGATCTTGACAGCCACGGGTTGGGGTGCTCCTCAAAGCTCTCGGTATCGCGGGGGTGAGCGCGGCTGGCCCGAGTGGGGTCAGGTCGCCGAGCCCGAAGGTTCAGGCGTCATGGCGCGGTGAGAGGGTCCGGCCACGACGGACAGCCGCCAATTGTGCCAGACCCGCTCCCGCGCCTCGACTCGCGGGTCAGCCAGCGAAGGCGGCGACGGCGATTCCGGCGGCGTCGAGGGCCGCGCGGACGGCGCGCGCGTGGCCGACCGCGCCGGGCGTGTCGCCGTGCAGGCACAGCGACCGGGCGGGCATGGGCAGGACCGAGCCGTCCACCGCGACCACCTCGCCCGCCTCGGCCAGGCGCACGGCCCGCGCGACCACGGCGTCGGTCTCGGTGAGCAGCGCGCCCGGCTCGCCGCGCGGCACGAGCGAGCCTTCGGGGGTGTAGCCGCGGTCGGCGAACGCTTCCCGGACCGCCGGTAGCCCGGCTGCCTCGGCGGCGGTAAGCAGGCGCGATCCGGGTAGACCGAGGATCGGTAGCTCGCCGAACGCGCGGACACCGTCGACCACCGCGCCCGCTTGCGCGTCGTGGTGGACGGTGGCGTTGTAGAGGGCGCCGTGCGGCTTCACGTAGACCACACGGGTCCCCGCGGCGCGGGCGCACGCGTCGAGCGCGCCGATCTGGTAGAGCACCTCGTCGGCCAGGCGGGCGGGCTCGACGTCGATGAACCGCCGCCCGAAGCCCGCGAGGTCGCGGTAGGACACCTGCGCGCCGACGGCCACTCCCCTGGCCGTGGCCGACACGCACACCGCGCGCATCGTGGACGCGTCGCCCGCGTGGAAGCCGCAGGCCACGTTGGCCGAGGTGACCACGTCGAGCAGCGCGTCGTCGTCGCCGAGGCGCCAGACGCCGAAGCCCTCGCCGAGGTCGCTGTTGAGGTCGATGCTCACGGCTGCATCACGCCCAGGCTGATGAGCAGCACGGCCAGCGCGGGCAGGAAGTTGTTGACCTGGTGGGCGACCACGCTCGCGCCGAGGCGCCCGGTGACGAGCCGGGCCAGGCCGATCGGCACGCCGATGACCAGCAGCAGCGAGGTGCGCAGGGGTTCGAGGTGGCTGACGGCGAAGATGACGGTGGTGAGGGTGAACACCACCCAGCGGCCCCACTCCAGCCGTTCGAGGGCGCCCCAGAGCAGGCCGCGGTAGATGATCTCCTCCAGTAGCGGGCCGATCAGCCACACGTAGAGGAACAGCAGGACCGCGGCCGCCACGGGCATGGCCTGGTTGTCGACCAGCCTGCCGAGCGAGGACGTCGCGTTGTCCTCGCCGACGACACGCGTCCAGATGGCGGCGGCGACGGTCGTGCACACCAGGCCGATGAGCCCGAACTTGAGGCCGACCCGCAGGTCCTCGCGGTTGTAGGACCAGCGGAGATCGATCTTGGGGCCGTTTCCGCGCAGTTTGGTCACCAGGAGCGCGGCCGCGGTGGCGAGCATGGTGGGGACCATCGTGCCCACCAGGATCGCCGCGACCGAGTCGGTCGACTTCGGGGAGGCCAGGCCTATCAGCGCCCCGATAAGCACCGCCGAGAGCACGAAGACCGCGAAGACCAGCAGGAAAGCACCGAAACCCCATCTGTGATCGCGCGCGGGCGGCGAGGCGGCCGCGTCGGTGATCGGTGCGGCGGTGGGCTCCCCGGGAAGCGGGGTCATCACGCGCCTCCCCCCTGTCCGATAACTGCTGTGTCGACGAGACTATCGGCCCGCGAAACGGGATCAGCCGACTACTCGCCCTCTCAGGATGATTCTGGTCGGCGCGCGCAACACGTCGAGATCCAAGCGCGGATCGCGGTCGAAGGCGAGCAGATCCGCCGCCGAGCCCTCCTCCAGGCCGGACCAGCCGAGCCAGCCGCGGGCCGACCAGGATGCCGCGCCTATCGCCTGCTCGGCGGTCATACCCGCGCGGCGCAACGCGACGATCTCGTCCACGATCCGGCCGTGCGCGATGCCGCCGCCCGCGTCCGTGCCCGCGTAGACGGGCACGCCCGCGGCGACCGCCTCCGCGACCATCGCGCCCGCCCTGGCGTGCAGGTCGAGCATGTGCTTGGCGTAGCCGGGGAACCGGCCCGCGCCTGCGGCGATGTCCGGGAAGTTCTCGATGTTGATCAAGGTGGGCACCAGCGCCGTGCCGCGCGCGGCCATCTCGGCGATGACGTCCGCGGTCAGGCCGGTGCCGTGCTCGATGCAGTCGATGCCCGCGTTGACCAGGCCGGGCAGGGCGTCCTCGCCGAAGACGTGCGCGGTGACCCGGGCGCCCGCGTCGTGCGCGACAGAGATCGCCTTGGCCAGCACGTCGTCGGACCAGAGCGGGGCCAGGTCGCCCTGGTCGCGGTCGATCCAGTCGCCGACCAGCTTGACCCACCCGTCGCCGTAGGCCACCTGCTCGGCGACGGCCTCCGGAAGCCGCTCCGGCTCGATCTCCACGCCCAGGTGCCGGATGTAGCGGCGCGGGCGGGCCAGGTGCCTGCCCGCGCGGATGATGCGCGGCAGGTCCAGCCGCTCTTGCAGCGGCCGGGTGTCGATGGGCGCGCCGCAGTCGCGGATGAGCAGGGTGCCCGCGTCGCGGTCGGTCTCGGCCTGCGTCGCCGCGGTGTCGAGGTCGACCGGGCCGCCCGGTCCGATGCCGACGTGGCAGTGCGCGTCGACCAGACCGGGCAGCAGGTAGCCGCCGTCGACAACGGTCTCCGCGTTCGGCACCGGCTGGGTGCGCACGCGGCCGTTGACCACCCACAGATCGCGTTCGTCGTGGCCGGGCAGGACCACGCCGCGCAGGTGCAGCGCGGTCATTTGCTCTTGGGGAACTTCAGCTTCGACGGGTCGAAGCCGGGTGGGAGGCCGTCGAGACCGCCGAAACCGGGCGGCATGCCTGCGGGGTTCTGCGGCATTCCGGACAGGTCGGGCATACCGCCGGGGAAGCCGGGCAGCCCGCCGCGCACGCGGGGCGGCGTCGGGCCGCGGCCCTTGCCCTTCTTCCCCTTCTTGCCCTTCTGCTTGCGCTGGTTGGCCCGGTTGCCGCCGGGCATCCCGAACCGGCCCGCCATCTGCTGCATCATCTTGCGGGCCTCGTAGAACCGGTTCACCAGGTCGTTGACCTCGCGGACCTCCACGCCGGAGCCCTTGGCGATGCGCAGCCTGCGGGAGGCGTTGATGATCTTCGGGTCCTGCCGCTCGCCCGGCGTCATGCCGCGGATGATCGCCTGCAGCCGGTCGATGTGCTTCTCGTCGACCTGCGCGAGCGCGTCCTTCATCTGGCCCGCGCCGGGAAGCATGCCGAGCAGGTTCGCGATCGGGCCCATCTTGCGCACGGCGAGCATCTGCTCGAGGAAGTCCTCCAGCGTCAGCTCGCCGCTGCCGATCTTCGCCGCGGCCTTCTCGGCCTGCTCCTGGTCGAAGTGCTGCTCGGCCTGCTCGATCAGGGTGAGGACGTCGCCCATGCCGAGGATGCGCGAGGCCATCCGGTCGGGGTGGAACGCGTCGAAGTCCTCGAGCTTCTCGCCGTTGGAGGCGAACATGATCGGGGCGCCGGTGACCTCGCGGACCGAGAGCGCAGCGCCGCCGCGCGCGTCGCCGTCGAGCTTGGTCAGCACCACGCCGGTGAAGCCGACGCCGTCGCGGAACGCCTCGGCGGTGGTCACCGCGTCCTGGCCGATCATCGCGTCCACGACGAAGAGGACCTCGTCGGCCGCGACCGCGGCCTTGATGTCGGCCGCTTGCCGCATCAGCTCCTCGTCCACGCCGAGGCGGCCCGCGGTGTCCACCACGACGATGTCGTGCTGGCTGCGGCGGGCCTCATCGATGCTGCGCCGGGCCACGTCGACCGGGTCGCCGACGCCGTTGCCCGGCTCGGGGGCGAACACGGACACGCCCGCGCGCTCCGCGACGACCTGGAGCTGGGTGACGGCGTTGGGGCGCTGGAGGTCGCAGGCGACCAGCAGCGGCGCGTGCCCCTGGCCCTTGAGCCAGCGGGCCAGCTTGCCCGCGAGCGTCGTCTTACCGGCGCCCTGGAGACCGGCGAGCATGATGACCGTCGGCGGGGTCTTGGCCAGATTGAGCCGCCGGGTCTCACCGCCGAGGATGCCGATGAGCTCCTCGTTCACGATCTTGACGACCTGCTGCGCGGGGTTCAGCGCTGCGGAGACCTCCGCGCCCTTCGCGCGCTCCTTGATCCGCGCGATGAACGTGCGCACGACCGGCAGCGCGACGTCGGCCTCCAGCAGCGCGATCCGGATCTCGCGCGCGGTGGCATCGATGTCGGCGTCGGTCAGGCGTCCTTTGCCCCGCAGGTTCTGCAGGACCGAGGTGAGCCGATCGGAGAGGGTGTCGAACATCGGGTGCGGCACTCCAGCCATGCGGTGTCGTCGTCGGACGGCCGCACGCGGTGCGGCTACTGGTCGAGGGTAGTCGCCCCGGGAACCCGACCGCTCGGACCTCCGCCGATCAGCCTGTGGATAACTTCGGATGGCGGTCTCCGCCCGGTGCTAGCTTCGGCTCATAGACCCACTACGACCAGGGGAGACGCAAGGTGATCGGGATCAAGGCGGGCGAACGGGGCGGGGGCCCGGTGCAGGCTGGGCCTGCCGTTGCCGCGCTGCTGGCCTTCCGCGCGGCCGCGATCACGGTCTTCGCCGCGCTGCCCGGTTTCGGGCTACTGCTGGCCGTGGTCGCGCCAGGGTGGGCTGGGGCGCTGCCCGCGGGCGGCCGCGCGGGGCGGCACGAGAGGGAAGGGTGGGAGCCGAAGAACACAGGCCGCAGGTGGGCGGGGACGCCGAAGCGAGTGCGCACCGGGTGGAAGCCAGACGCCGGACGAACGGGAGTCAGAAAACCCGAGCCAGCACGCACGGGATTGGAACTGGACATCCACCGCGGGCGGTTGCGGACGCCGGGGCGAGCGCGGACCGGGTGGGCGCTGGGTCGGTGGGTCGACTCCGTGCGGTCGCGGTGCGTCGCCAGGATGGGGCCCGACCCCTCGACGGGCCCCTTCCCGGCAGCTGTCTCGCCGAGCAGGGTGGTCCCTCTCCCGCTGATCCGCCCGACCCCCCGGTCCGAGCGGGCCCCCGAACCGGGTCCCCTGTCCGCCCTGCTCGGCGTGACAGGACAAAGAATGCCCTGGTTAGCGGGGCGGTCCCAGCGTGATGGCCCGTGAGTGGGGCTGAGTAGCACTACTCAACCCCGCCCGGGGGCGTTCCTCACCGGCTGGCGCGCAGGACCGCTGTCTCGACTGTTCGGCGCCAGCCCGCGGTGGCCCCGGGGGCGAAGCCGAACGAGTCCACCGCGGAACCGCCCATGGTGGCCACCCGCGCCCACAGCACGTCCACACCGCACTTCTCCAGCGCCGCGGCGACGCTGTGCAGGAGGCCGATGCGGTCCGCCGCGCGGAGTTCCATGACCACGGCTCCGGAGTCGGGGCCGCCCGCCTCGTGGTCGAACCAGAGGACCTTGGGGGCCGGGGCGTCTTCGGCGCGGCCGCCGTAGTCGCGTTCCTTGGCGGCCAGCTTCTCGGCCAGGGGCAGGGAACCGGCGATGACTCGGGCGTACTGCTCGCGCAGGAGGGCCGGGTCGGGCATGGAGCCGAAGCGGGGGGTCACCGAGAACACCCCGACGGCGACGCCCTGGTGGGTGGCGACGGACGCGGCGTGGACCTCCAGCGAGTTGAGCGCCAGCACGCCAGCGGACTGCGACAGCACGCCGGGGCGGTCCTTGGTGACCAGGGTGACCATGGAGAGCCGGTCCACCGTGTCGACCAGCACGTCCGGCTTTCCGGATTCCGCTGTGGACTCCGCGAGGGCGCGTTGGGCCGCGTCCAGGGGCACCGGCTCCGGCAGGGGGCCGCCCGCCATCGCGGTGCGGCAGCGGGAAACCAGGTCGGCGGTGAGGCGGGCCTTCCAGTCCGTCCACACGCCGGGGCCGGTGGCCAGCGAGTCCGCCTCGGTGAGGGCGTGCAGCAGTTCCAGCAGGACCGGGTCGCCGTCCACGGTGTCCACGACGCGGCGGACGGTGTTCTCGTCCTCGATGTCGCGGCGGGTGGCGGTGTGCGGGAGGAGCAGGTGGTGGCGGACCATCGCCGAGAGCGTGTCCACGTCCTGTTTGGACAGCCCGAGCCGGTGGCCGACCTGGGTGGCCAGGGCGGCGCCGACGACCGAGTGGTCCTGGTCGCGGCCCTTGCCGATGTCGTGCAGCAGCGCGCCGATGAGCAGCAGGTCCGGGCGGGACACCGAGGTCACCAGGCGCGCGGCGTTGACCGTGGTCTGCACGAGGTGGCGGTCGACTGTCCACACGTGCGCCGCGTCGCGCGGCGGGAGGTCGCGGACCGCGCCCCACTCGGGGAACAGCCGCGCCCACAAGCCAGTGCGGTCCAGAGCCTCCACCACGTCGGTGAGGCCTTCGCCCGCGCCGAGCAGCGCCACCAGGTCTTGGCGGACCTCGGTGGGCCACGGGGCGCGCGGCTCCGGGGCGGACTCGCCGAGTCGGGTGAGCGCGGCTGGCGCGATGGGGTGGCCGGTGCGGCCCGCGGCGGCGGCGACGCGCAGCAGCAGGCCGGGGTCCTTGCCGGGGTCCGCGTCGCGGGCGAGGGCGACCTCGGCGCCGTGCAGCACCACGCCCTCGTCCAGGGGACGGCGCTCGGGGGCCCGGCGCAGGACGCCGAGCACCTTGCGGGCCGGGGCCGCCGCGCCGGTCGAGCGCAGGGCCACGTCCAGCGCGTAGGCGACCGCGCGGCCAGCGCCGGACAGCGCGCGGGCGAGAGCGAACCGGTCGCCGAGGCCGAGGACGGCGGCGATCTCGTCGCCGTCCTGCGGGCGCAGCACGTCACGGGCGCGCCCGGCGATGCGGCGCAGTTCGGTGCGGGTGTCGAGCAGCAGCGTGTGCGCCTGGGCCACCTCGCCGCCGGGGCGGTCGACGAGCTGAGCCAACGCCAGCGCGTCGAGGATGGCCAGGTCGCGCAGGCCGCCGCGGCCGTGCTTGAGGTCCGGCTCGACCCAGTGCGCGACCTCGCCCGCGCGCTGCCAGCGTTTGCGCACGGACTCGATCAGCTCGCCGAGGCGCTTGCGGACCCCGACGCGCCACTGGTCGCGGGCCGCCGTGGCGAGCCGGACGGTGATCTCGGCGTCGCCAGCCATGTGCCGGGCGTCGAGCAGGCCCATCGCGGTGCGCAGGTCGCTGGCGGCGACGTCCAGCGCCTCGCCGACCGTGCGCACCGAGTGGTCCAGTCCCACGCCGGAGTTCCACAGCGGGTACCACAGCTTCTCGGCGATGCCGTCGACGGCTTTGCGGCCGTCGTGCACCAGCACCAGGTCGAGATCCGAGAACGGGACCAGCTCCCGCCTGCCCAGCCCCCCGACGGCCAGCAGGGCGACCCCCTCGCCGCGACCGCCGACCCCGGCCTGCGCCGCGTGCGCGGTGAGCCAGAACTCGTGCAGGTCGGCCAGCGCTTCCCGCAGGGCCGCCGGGCCCAGACGGTGCCCCGACGGGCCGGACCTGGCCCCCATGCCCGCGCCGAGCAAACGGTCGCGGGCGAGGACCAGGTCCGCCGCTGTCGGGGTTGCGGGTGTTCCGCGTTCCCCCTTTGTCATGTGCTAGATCGCGTCCGTGCCGCGCTCTCCGGTGCGAACCCGGACAACGGTCTCCACCGGCGTGACCCAGACCTTGCCGTCGCCGATCTTGCCCGTGCGGGCGGCCTCGACGACCGCGTCCACGACCTTGTCGCCGTTGGTGTCGTCGGCGAGGACCTCGATGCGGATCTTCGGCACGAAGTCGACCGAGTACTCCGCGCCGCGGTAGACCTCGGTGTGGCCCTTCTGCCTGCCGTAGCCCTGGACCTCGCTGACGGTCATGCCGAGCACGCCGATCTGTTCGAGCGCGGCCTTCACGTCGTCAAGGGTGAACGGCTTGATGATCGCCGTAACCAGCTTCATGACCTCAGCCTTCCTTGCCTGCGTTAGCGGAGACCTTCTGGGCGTTCGCGTCGGCGGTCTTGCCCGTGACGCCGCCGCCACGGAGGCTGGAGAACTCGTAACCGCTCTCGGCGTGCTCCGCCTCGTCGATGCCGGTGGCCTCGGCTTCGGCGGAGACCCGGAAACCGATCGTCTTCTGAATGATAAAGGCGATGATCAGCGTAAGCACGAACGAATAGGCCATGACCGCGGCCGCGGCGATCACCTGCTTGCCCAGCAGACCCAGGCCGCCGCCGTAGAACAGGCCCTCCTTGCCCGCGGGGTTCACGCTGGTGGTGGCGAAGAAGCCGATCGCGACGGTGCCGATCAGACCGCCGACGAGGTGGACGCCCACGACGTCGAGGGAGTCGTCATAGCCCAGCTTGTACTTGAGGCTGACCGACAGCGCGCAGACCGCGCCCGCGATGAGGCCGATGGCCAGCGCGCCCAGCGGGGACACGAAGCCCGCCGCCGGGGTGATCGCGACCAGACCGGCGACCGCGCCGGAGGCCGCGCCCAGAGTGGTGGGCTTGCCGTCGCGGATCTGCTCCACGATCAGCCAGCCGAGCACCGCGGCCGCGGTCGCCGCGGTCGTGGTCACGAACGCCACGCCCGCGAGGTCACCGGCGCTGAGGGCGGAACCGGCGTTGAAGCCGTACCAGCCGAACCACAGCAGACCCGCGCCCAGCAGGACGAACGGCAGGTTGTGCGGGCGCATGGGCTCGCGCGGCCAGCCCTTGCGCTTGCCCAGGACGAGGACGAGGGCCAGCGCCGCGGCGCCCGCGTTGATGTGGACCGCGGTGCCACCGGCGAAGTCGAGCGCGCCGAGCTTGTTGGCGATCCAGCCGCCGACGAAGTCGGTGCCGGTGGCCCCGTCGAAGTTGAACACCCAGTGCGCCACCGGGAAGTACACGATCGTGGCCCACACCGCGATGAAGATCGTCCAGGCCCAGAACTTGGCGCGGTCGGCGATGGCGCCGGAGATCAGCGCCGCCGTGATGATCGCGAACATCAGCTGGAAGACGAGGAAAACGAGGTGCGGGATCTGGTGGCCGTCGACCCACGGCGCGTTCGGGTCGGCGGGCGCGGTGCCGAACAGGCCGCCGACGGTGCCCTTGAGTCCGGTGAAGTCGAGGCCGCCGAGAAGGCCGCCCCCGAGGTCGTTGCCGAAGGCGAGGCTGTAGCCGTAAAGCACCCACAGCACCGTCACGACGGCCAAAGAGATGAAGCTCATCATGAGCATGTTGAGCACGCTCTTAGCGCGCACCATGCCACCGTAGAAGAATGCGAGGCCGGGGGTCATGAGCATGACAAGAGCCGCACTCACCAGCACCCAGGCTGTATCTCCTGCGTTCACATCGTCCTCCCGTGAACCTGTTGATTGCCGGGAAGCATCGAGCCGCCCTGTTTCACGGGATCGCGTGCCAGGTTTCGGCCCGGTGAACTACCGGCCAGGACGTGTTACAGCCGTGTTTCCCACACGGCTCGTAAACGATCGACTACAGAAGCGCACCTGTAACTTGACTTCCCGATGACCGACGTGCGCCACGTGTACCGACTCCTCGACGCCCGGCTGCCCCACCACGCGGGCGCGAGCACCGCCGGACTGGCCCCGACCTCGGTGGACGCGCTCGGCGACCGCCGGTGGCTCGCGGCGCAGATCGCGGCGGCGGGACGGCTCTACCGGTGCGGGGACCAGACTGTCCTCGGCGTCCTGTGGTGGTACTCGGCGAGTTCGGTCCTGGTGGCCCCGACGGTGGAGTCGCTCCTGGTGACCGGATTCGCGCTGGATCCCGCCAGAGTGCGGCTGTACCTGCACCCGGACGGGCGACTGCTCGCGGCCCGATCGGACGCGGTGTGCCCGGCTCCCGGCCCGGCGCTGCGGGCAGTGCTGTCGGCGGCGATCGACTGTGTTTCCGAGTTAACCGGAGC
This sequence comes from Actinokineospora iranica, assembly GCF_900101685.1. Classification (GTDB taxonomy): domain Bacteria; phylum Actinomycetota; class Actinomycetes; order Mycobacteriales; family Pseudonocardiaceae; genus Actinokineospora; species Actinokineospora iranica. The sequence continues at coordinate 301,407 of NZ_FMZZ01000003.1, read as the reverse complement.
GCGGGGCCGCGCGCTGTGGGCCGTCGCGGGCGACTCGCTGTCCAACCGGGTGCTGTGGGCAGGGGGTTCGCCCGCCGACGCGGTGGAGTTGGCCGCGGCCATCGGCCCGATGCCGGTTCCGCGTTTCGTTTCCGTCGGCGGGCGAAATGTCGTCCGCCGGGCGTCCTGCTGCTTGATCTACGCGGCGACCGGCGCCGAGAAGTGCGTTTCCTGCCCTAGGCAGCCGCCAGCGGAACGGATGCGTCGGCTGCGCGGCCTGTGATCGCCCCGCTCATTTCGCACTCGACTCGGTGAACCGGGCGCGGAAATCCGCTTGGCCCGCCGCGGTGAGCGCGCCGTGGAGGCGGAGGCGGGCCATGCCGCCGTCGGGGTGGATGTCGAGGCGCACGTGCGTGGTTTCCCGGGTGTCGGTAAGCGGGAAGCGGTGGCGGGTGTCCGGTTGCAGGCGCGTGCGGGGCAGCAGCGAAAACCACGCCTCCGGGTCTTCGAGGTTCCCGCTCGTCGTGTCGCAGCCGGTCAGGGTCGCCCAGCCGGGGGCGTTGCCCTTGAAGTGCGTGGTGTCGAGTTCGGCGAAGCGCACCACGCCCGCCGCGGCGAGGGCGACGACCACCCAGTCGTTGCCGCCGTCGCGGCGGCGGGCGGTCTCCCAGCCCTCACCCATGACGATCGCCTGTCCGGGGGCCAACAGGTTGCTGGGCGTCGAGTAGAACATGTTGCTGCACCCGACGATGTGGCCGCCGTTCTCCAGAGCGGCGAGGTCCATCGCGGTCAGGTCGAGCAGCGCCGGGTCGGCCACCGGCTCACCGTGCGCGCGCAGCCTGGCCACACCGCCGTCGGGGTGGATCGTCAGCCGCAGGTGGGTGTAGCGCCGCCGCGCGAGGGGGCCGGGGACGTCGAAGAGGTTGCGCGAGTCCCCCCTGAGCTCGGCGTGCTCGACCAGGACGTCCCACGCCGCGGCCTGCAACTCTTCCGGGCTCGGGTACCCGGTCGCGGCGCAGGCCGAGACAGTGCAGGCGGGCGGGTAGTTGCCGGTGAAGAACGCGGTGTCCACCACGACGCCCCGGACGCGGCCGGACATGCCCAGCCGGATCACGGCGTGGTCGTCGCCGGGCTCGCGCCGCCGCCGGGTCTCCCAGCCGTCGTAGACCTGGCCCTTGTGGCCGAAGGTCGACGGGCGGAACTCGGGCGCCGCCGGGGTGATCAGGTTCTCCCGCTCGGCGAAGGTCTCGTCGTCGGCCCACACCACCGACCCGCCGAACCGGCGCGAGGCAAGATCCGGCAGGCTCACCCAGGCTCGCTCGGTCACGCGTGGCCCCTCTCCAGCAGTCGGCCGCGCGGGTGGTCTCCGGTCACCGGCGCGCCGCGCAGCCAGGTGGACCGGACGGCGCCGCGCAGGCGGGCGCCGTGGTAGGCGGTGACCGGGTTGCGGTGGCGCAGCCGGGCGGCGTCCACAATGAACTCTTCGTCCGGCGCGAACACGCACAAGTCCGCGTCGTTCCCCGGTCGGATGCGGCCCTTGCGGCGCAGGCCGACCAGGTCGGCCGGGCCCGCCGCCATCCAGCGCGCCACCTCGGGCAGGCCGATTCCCCGGTCGCGCGCGGCCATCCAGACCGCGGGCAGCCCCAGCTGCAGGCTCGCGATGCCGCCCCAGGCCGCGGCGAAGTCGCCGGTGTCCAGGCGCTTGAGCTCGGGCGCGCACGGCGAGTGGTCGCTCACCACGATGTCGATCAGGCCGTCGACCAGGCCCTGCCAGAGCCCGTCGCGGTTGGCCGCCTCGCGGATCGGCGGGCAGCACTTGAACTGGGTCGCGCCGTCGGGAACGTCCTCGGCGGCGAACGACAGGTAGTGCGGGCAGGTCTCGACGGTCAGCCGCACGCCGTCGCGGCGGGCCGCCTCGACCAGCGGCAGAGCGTCCGAAGAGGACAGATGGACCACGTGGACCCGGCCGCCGGTGGCGCGGGCAGCCTCGATGAGCAGCCCGATCGCGGCGTCTTCCGCCGCTCTCGGCCGGGAGGCGAGGAAATCCGCGTAGGCGCGGCCGGACGGGGGGTCGGTGATCGCGGTCGCGTCCTCGGCGTGCGCGATCAGCAGCGCGTCCAAGCCCGCGAGCACGCCCAGGTGCTCGCGCAGCTCAGCGGGGTCGAGGTGGCCGAACTCGGCCACGCCGGAGTCGAGCAGGAAGCACTTGAAGCCGAACACGCCCGCCGCGTGCAGCCCCGCCAGATCCGCCGCGTTTCCCGGGACCGCGCCGCCCCAGAACCCCACGTCCACATGGGCCCGGCCCTCGGCGGCGGCGCGCTTGGCGGCCAGCGCGGGCAGGTCCGTGGTCGGCGGGACGCTGTTGAGCGGCATGTCCACGATCGTGGTCACCCCGCCCGCGGCCGCGGCGCTGGTCGCGGTCGGGAAGCCCTCCCACTCGGCGCGGCCGGGGTCGTTGACGTGCACGTGCGTGTCGACCAGGCCGGGCAGCAGCACCTCGTCGTCGGCCAGGTCGATCACCTGGGCGTCGCCGACCGGAGCGTCGAACGGGTCGACCGCGACGACGCGGCCCGCGCGCACCCGGACGCAGGCGGCGGTCTCGCGGTCGGTGATCACCCGGGCCGCGCGGAAAACCAGGTCGGTCACGGCACTATTCTCCGGCGCTCGATCAACGCGGTCAGGTCGTCTGCGCTCAGCCCCGAGTAATCGGCGGCCTCTTCCGCGCTCAGCGCGCCGCAGTCGACGGCCCGGCGCAGCGACAAGGCGAGCGCGGCGGCGGTGGCGGGCTCGTCGAGGACCGCGCCGCCGGTCCGGGCGACGTAGGCGGCGAGCCTGCGGCCGTCGGCCTCGGCGGACTCCAGGTGGTAGGCGTACACGGCGGCGTAGCGGGTGACCAGCTGCGCCGGGTGCAGGTCCCAGCCCTGGAAGAAGCCGTGCTCCAGCGACCGCCGCACCAGCCGGTAGTGCGTGCGCCAGCCGTGCGCGACGGCGTCGCCTACCGGGAGCACGTTGGTCGAGCCGTCGGAAAGGCGCACGCCGGTGCCCGCCGCGCCGACCTGCATGGCGTGCCGGGCGAAGTCACAGGCCGGGTGGGCGAGGTGCTGCTGGGCCGCGCCGAGCCCGCAGGCCGCGGTGTAGTCGTAGGTGCCGAAGTGCAAGCCGGACACCCGGCCCCGACCGGCGGCGATGAGGCCGGGGACGGCGAACCGGCCGGTGTGGTCGATGACGGCCTGGGTGGTCTCGATCTGGATCTCGAAGCGCAGCACCCCCTCGGCCAGGCCGAGCCGTGTCTCCAGCACCTCCAGCGCCTGCGCGAGCGCGGAGACCTGCTCGGGCGCGGTCACCTTGGGGAAGGTAAGCGCGGGCGCGCGACCGAGGGCGGTGATGACGAGGTCGAGGGTGCGCAGGCCGCGGCGCAGCAGGTCGGGGGTGTCGAACGACTTCATCCGGAGTCCCGAGCTGGCCAAGGGCCACGCGCCCAACAGCCGGGCGGCGCGCTCGGCGTCGGCGTCCTCGATGTCGTCGTGGCGGACACCGTAGCCGTCCTCGAAGTCGACCCGCAGGTCCTCGACGGGCTCGGCGGCCAGCTTCGCGCGCACCCGGTCGTGGACGGCGCCCGCGAGCGGCACGGGCAGCCCGACGATCGCGGCGAGGGCGGCGGGGTCGGGGGCGTGCTCGTCCAGCGCGGCGAGCGCCTCGGCTCCCCACCGCGCGGGCAGGTCGTCGGTGATCCGGTCGGCGGGGACGTAGCAGGTGTGCACGGCCTGGCGGGCGGCCGGGTCCCCGGGGTAGCGGCCTGCGCGGGCGTGGTCCGATTCGGCCAGGTCCGCCAAGAGCCCGGTGACCAGCGCGCCGTCGAGGGTCGTCCGCACGTCAGATCCGCTCGTACGCGGGAATGGTGAGGAAGTCCGGATAGTCGTCGGCGAGCGCCACGTCCGCGAAGAGGTCCACGGCGATGTCTACCGTGTCCTGGGGAAGATCGGTCAGCGATGCTCGGACGTCCGCGAGGACCGTGCGCACCAGATCGGCGGTGACCTTGTCGCCGGTGTCCAAGACGACCCCGTTGTGCGCCCACTGCCAAATCTGGGAGCGGGAGATCTCGGCCGTGGCGGCGTCCTCCATCAGGTTGTGGATGGCGGCGGCGCCGTTGCCCGACAGCCACGAGACCAGGTACCGCACGCCCACGTCCACGGCCGCGCGCAGTCCTTCCGCCGTGGCCCTGCCGAGGGTGGACGCCACGTCGAGCAGGTCGGCGGCCGCGACCGACACATCCTCGCGCAGGCGGTCGAGCTGGTTGGGGCGGTGGCCGAGCACGGCGTCGAACATCTCCCGGCACACCGGGACCAGGTCGGGGTGGGCGACCCACGAGCCGTCGAACCCGTCGTTCGCCTCGCGGCCCTTGTCTTCGCGGACCTTGGCCAGCGCCCGCGCGGTGACCTCCGGGTCGCGGCGGTTCGGGATGAAGGCGGCCATGCCGCCCATGGCGAACGCGCCCCGGCGGTGGCAGGTCTTGACCAGCAGCTCGGTGTAGGCGCGCATGAACGGCGCGGTCATGGTCACGCTGTTGCGGTCAGGCAGCACGAATCGCGAACCGGCGTCGCGGAAGTACTTGATAAGACTGAACAGGTAGTCCCAACGGCCCGCGTTAAGACCCGAAGCGTGGTCGCGCAGCTCGTAGAGGATCTCGTCCATCTCGAACGCGGCCGGGATGGTCTCGATGAGCACGGTGGCCCGGACGGTCCCGCGCGGGATGCCCAGTTCGCGCTGGGCCTGGGTGAACACGTCGTCCCACAGCCGCGCCTCCCGGTGGCCCTCCATCTTCGGCAGGTAGTAGTACGGCCCGGCGCCGCGGGCGAGGGCGGCCCGCGCGTTGTGGAAGAAGTGCAGCCCGAAGTCGACCAGCGCGCCGACCGCGCGCTTGCCGTCGAACAGGATGTGCTTCTCGTCCAGGTGCCAGCCGCGCGGCCGGACGACGATCACCGCGGGCCGGACCCTCTGGTCCACCGCGTAGCGCTTGCCCTGGGGCGAGGTGAACGCGATCTCGCCGCGCACGGCGTCGTAGAGGTTCACCTGCCCGGAGACGACGTTGTGCCAGTGCGGGGTGTTGGCGTCCTCCAGGTCGGCCAGCCAGACGCGGGCGCCGGAGTTGAGCGCGTTGATCGCCATCTTGCGCTCGGTGGGGCCGGTGATCTCGACGCGGCGGTCGGTCAGCGCGGGCGGGGCCTGCGCCACCCGCCACTCGGACGCACGGATCTCGCGCGTCTCCGGGAGGAAATCGAGCCCGCCGTCGCGGGCTGCGCGCTCCCGGCGCTCGGCGCGGGCGGCCAGCAGCTCGGCGCGCCGGTCGGCGAAGGCCGCGTGCAGCCGGGCCACGAACGCCAGCGCGCCGGGTGTGAGGATCTCCGCGTCCCGCTCGACCGGCCCGCCCAGCACCTCGATCTCGGCCATGGGGACCATAGTGGCCCCCCGGCCGCGAGTTTTGGTAACAAGCGTGTGCTGACCTGGCCGCGGGGCTCAGCCGAGCAGGGCGTCCACGAACGCGGCCGGGTCGAACGGCGCCAGGTCGTCGGCGCCCTCGCCCAGGCCCACCAGCTTCACCGGGACGCCAAGCTCGCGCTGGACCTGGAAGACGATGCCGCCCTTGGCCGTGCCGTCGAGCTTGGTGAGCACGATCCCGGTCACGTCGACCACCTCGCCGAACACGCGGGCCTGGGTGAGGCCGTTCTGGCCGGTGGTGGCGTCGAGGACGAGCAGCACCTCGTCCACCTTGGTCTGCTTCTCCACCACGCGCTTGACCTTGCCCAGCTCGTCCATCAGGCCGGTCTTGGTGTGCAGCCTGCCCGCGGTGTCGACCAGCACGGCGTCCACGCCAGCGCCCCGGCCGCGCTTGACCGCGTCGAACGCCACGGCCGCCGGGTCGGCGCCCTCCTTGCCGCGCACGACCTCGGCGCCCACCCGGTCGGCCCAGGTCTGCAACTGGTCGGCGGCCGCGGCGCGGAAGGTGTCGGCCGCGCCGAGGACGACCGTGCGGCCGTCGGCGACCAGGACGCGGGCGAGCTTGCCCGTGGTGGTGGTCTTGCCGGTGCCGTTGACGCCCGCGATCAGCACCACGGCGGGCAGCCGGTCCTCGCCGACGCCGTGCGGGAGCGCGCGGACGGCCCGGTCCATCTCCGGGTGCAGCGCGTCGATCAGCACCTCGCGCAGCAGGGCGCGGGCCTGCCCTGCGGTCCGCACGGCGCGCGCGACCAGTTCGGTGCGCAGCCGGTCCACGATCTCCTGGGTGGTGGCCGCGCCGAGGTCGGCGAGCAGCAGGGTGTCCTCGACGTCGGTCCAGGAGTCCTCGTCCAGGTCGCCCGCGCCGAGCAGGCCGAGCAGGCCCTGGCCGAGGGTCGACCGGGAGCGCGAGAGCCTGCCGCGCAGCCGCTCCAACCGGCCCGCGGTGGGCTCGATCGGCTCGGCTGGCTCGATCGGCTCGGCTGGCTCCGGTTCCCGCTGCGCGGGGATGCGCTCGGTCTCGGGTTCCGCCTGGGCGGGGATGCGCTCGGTCTCCGGCTCGGCCTGGACCGGGATGCGCTCGGTCTCGGACTCGGCGGCCCCCGGCTCACCGGTCGTGGGCTCAGCGGGCTCGGCTGTCCTGGGCTCGGCTGTCCTGGGCTCGGCGATCTTGGGCTCGGTGGGCGCGGGCTCAGCGGTCGACGGCTCGCTGGGCGCGGGCTCGGTGACGCCCGGCGCGGCGCCGGACAGGGTGGCGTCGGGGAGGGTCACATCGACGATGCCGCGCTTCTCGGAGTCGCGCGGGACCGCGGCGTCGTCGCCGACGCCGGGCTGCCCGTCGACCTCGGTGCGCTCGCCCGCCGGGTGGACCGGCGGCGCTGTCGGGGCGTCCTTGGGCCCGCCTGGGGCGAGGCTGATGCCCCCGCCCGCCTGGTAGCCGCCGCCCTTGGGCTTGGGCTTCTCGGTGATCTCGGGCTTGGGCTCGCCGAGGCTGATCCGCCTGCGCCGGGCCAGCACGACCCCGGTGACCAGGGCGGCGACCAGCAGCGCCAGGGCGACGACGAGGATGACGATCACGGTGTCCGACACCCGGCCATCCTCGCATCCCCGCTGAACGCCCCGCTTGCCGCCGCGCACAGTGGGAGAGAAACCAAGTGGAGTAAATCTTGGTCAATAACCAACTTAAGCCTTGCGCGGGCGGCCAGTGTGCAATAAACCACAGATCATGGGCTGGCAGCGGGTGGTCGGGTTGATCTCCGGCACGTCGATGGACGGCGTGGACGCGGCCGTCGCCGACCTGCGGTTGCGCGGCGGGGTGGTCGAGATGGTCCCGGTGCGCCACCGCGTGACCCCCTACCCCGGGTCGCTGGGCGCCGACCTGCGGGCGGCGCTGCCGCCCAACGTCTGCACCGCCGAGCGGCTGTGCAGGCTCGACACCGAGGTCGGCCACGCGTTCGCCGCCGCGGCGGTGGCCGCCATCGGCGCGGGCGGCGCCGACCTGGTCTCCTCACTCGGGCAGACGGTGTTCCACTGGGTCGAGGCGGGCACGTGCCGCGGGACGCTGCAACTGGGCCAACCCGCGTGGATCGCCGAGGCGACCGGCCTGCCGGTGGTGGCCGACCTGCGGGCCCGCGACGTCGCCGCGGGCGGGCACGGCGCGCCGCTCGCGGTCGTCCTGGACCGACTGCTGCTCGCCGACCCGGACACCACGACCGCCGCGCTCAACCTCGGCGGCATCGCCAACGTGACGATCCTGGCGCCGGGCCTGCCCGCGCTCGCCTTCGACACCGGCCCGGCGAACGCCCTGCTCGACGCCGCGACCCGGTTGCGCACCGGCGCCGACCGCGACACCGGCGGCGCGCTGGCCGCGCGCGGCTCCGTCCGCCATGACCTGCTCGACGTGCTGCTTGCCGACCCGTACTACGCCGCGCCGCCGCCGAAGTCGACCGGCAAGGAGCACTTCCACGCCCACTACCTCGCCGACGCGCTCGCCCGCGTCCCCGACGTCGGCGACGCGGACCTGCTGGCGACCCTGGTGGCGCTGACCGCGACGACGGTGGCGCGGGTGTGCCGCCCGCACGGCGTGCGCCGGGTGCTGGCCTCCGGCGGCGGGGTGCGCAACCCGGTCCTGATGTCCGCGCTCGCCGCGGCGCTCGCGCCTGCCGAGCTGACCACGACCGACGCGCTGGGGCTGCCCGCCGACGCCAAAGAGGCCTACCTCGCCGCCCTGCTGGGGTTCCTGACCTGGCACGGTGTGCCCGCGGACCCGGCGTCGGGGGCGGACGGGCCGCGCCTGCTGGGCAGCATCACTCCCGGCCGCTTCCCGGCGCGCTGGCCTGACCCGGTCGCGGGTCCGGTGCGCGGCCTGCGGATCGTCGACCCCGTCCCCGAACCGGCTGGAGGCTCCCGTGCGCGCCCTTGACCTCGCGATCATCGTGGTGTTCCTGGTCGGTATGCCGCTGCTGGGCGTGCTGATCGCCGGGCGGCAGAAGTCGGCGAACGACTACTTCGTTGGCGAGGGCAAGATCTCCTGGTGGGTCGCCTGCCTGTCGGTGGTGTCGGCGGAGACCTCGACGTTGACCGTGCTCAGCGTGCCTACCGTCGCCTATCTTGGCGCGTTTACCTATCTCCAGTTAGCGATTGGCTATGTGCTGGGCCGGATAGTCGTGTCGTTCGTGCTCTTGCCGCGTTATGTCGCGGGCGACATGACCACCGCGTACAACTTCCTCGGCAAGCGGTTCGGCGCGGGTTTGCAGGGCACGGCGTCGGTGACGTTCCTGTTCACCCGGCTGCTCGCCGACGGCGTGCGGCTGTTCGCCACCGCGATCCCGATCAAGGTCGTGCTCGCCGCGTACGGGGTGAACGCGGCGTACTGGCAGATCGTGGCGGTCCTCGGGGTCGCGATGGTGGTCTACACGTTCTTCGGCGGCGTCCGCGCGGTCGTGTGGGTCGACGCCATCCAGATGCTCTGGTACGTCCTCGGCGGTGTCGCGGTCATCGTGGTGCTTTCCGGGAAGCTGCCCGACGGCTGGTTCACGACGGCGGTCGACGCGGGCAAGACGCAGCTGTTCGACTTCACCAGCGGGCCGTTGAGCAACCCGTACTCGGTCGTCACCGCGGTTATCGGCGGCGCGGTGCTGTCGATGGCCTCGCACGGCGCCGACCAGCTCATCGTGCAGCGGCTGATGGCGTGCAACGACGTGAAGGCCAGCCAGAAGGCGCTCATCGCCAGCGGCGTCGTGGTCTTCTTGCAGTTCGCGCTGTTCCTGTTCATCGGCACGATGCTGTGGGCGTTCTACCGCGGGCTCGACCCGGTCGAGGACCTCGGGCTCACGGCCAACGACGAGCTGTTCGCCTCGTTCATCGTCACCGAGCTGCCCAGCGGCCTGTCCGGGTTCGTCATCGCGGGCATCCTCGCCGCCGCGCTGAGCTCGTCGCTGGGCGCTCTGGCGTCCTCGACGGTCACCGACGTCTACCAGCGGGTCGTCCGGCGGCCGCTGTCCGACCGGGAGCTGCTGCGGCAGGGTCGCTTGTGGACAGTGGTGTGGGCGGGCGCGCTGATCGTGTTCGCGTCCCTGTTCACCACGACCAAGAACCCGATTGTCGAGACAGCGTTGGCGATCACCGGTTACACCTACGGCGCGCTCTTGGGCGCGTTCCTGCTCGGGCTCTTGGTGCGCAAGGCGCGGCAGACGGACGCGATCATCGCTTTCCTGGCCACGGTCGCGGTGATGGCGTTCGTGATCCTCGGGCTGAAGTTCAGCAAGAGCACCGGAGCGTTCCTCGGCGTCGACTTCGCCAAGGCTTCCGGTGACTCGGTCGCGCTGGCCTTCCCCTGGTACACGCCGCTTGGCGTGCTGGTGACCCTGGTCGTCGGCGGGCTGCTCGCCCTCCGGCACCGCACCCGGTCGCTGGCGGCGAGCACCGTGGCGGACCGCCGGTGAGCTGGCGGAATACAGCCCCTTCGCCACTCCATCAACGTCACGCTGGACGGGTGCTGAGTTCGTGGTGCATCCCCGGCTCGGGGGCGGTGGCGATGCGGTGCGAGCCGAAGAGGTAGCCGAGCCTGAAGCGACACCGCTAGCCGAAGACGCCTTGCTCTGGGGCGAGGACGCCGCGCGGGTCGAAGCGGGACTTGGCGAGCCGGGCGCGGCGGTACTCGGCGCCGTAGTGCGTGGGCCAGTCCGCGAATCGGGTGGGGATGGCGCTGATCGGGTACTGCTTACCGCCCATCGCGACAGCGCGGTCGTACGCGGCCCGGTTATCGGCCAAGAGCCTGCTGACCGTGGTCTCGTCAGGCGGGGCGACCATGCGCAGGATCGCGAAGAGGAAGACGACAGCGCTGTCTGGCACGGCGACCAGTGGACGGGTCAGCAGAGACCGCGGCATCGGGTAGAGCAGGATCGGGCCGCCCCCGGTGTCCGCCGGGGTGAGCGTGGCGAGCAGATCGTCGACAAAGGGTTCCACGACCGCGTCCGGGAGGAACAGGTTCAGCCACGGGCTGGGGAACTTCAGCGCCTTGAGCTGCTCGACCAGGTCGTAGATCCGGTTCAGCCAGTCGAAATACGGCAACGCGGAGATCTCGGCGGTATCCGGGGCGGGCAGGCCGCGCTGAATCTCGGCGTCGTCCGGGACGTCGGCGCCGGAGTAGTAGACCGCGCCTTCGAGCAGGTAGCCCCAACCGCTGTCGGTCTGCACTACCTGGCCTTCCAAGTAGTCGAACCGGCCATCAGCCAGCGCTATCCGCTGGGCGTTAGTCAGGTCGGTCAGCCGGGAGTAGCCGAGGCGGTAGACGCGGGCGGTCGTCTCGGCGGGGACGAGCCGGATGATGGCCCGGACAATGATCGCGTACTGGCCCAGGCCGCCGAGGACGACCTCGAACAGGTCCCGGTTCACCTGCGGCGAGCAGCGCACCCGCTTGCCCTCGCCGGTCACCACGTCGAGTTCCAGCACGTTGTCGACCTGGAAGCCGTGCCGCGAGCTGGCGCCGCCGACCCCGCCCACCGACAGCGTGCCGCCGACCGACAGCCCCAGGTAGTCGGTGGCCACCGACGGGGTGAGGCCCGCGGCGGTGGCGGCCCGGAACAGGTCGAGCCAGGTGACGCCCGCGTCGACGACAGCGCCGCGCGGGGTGAGCTCGTGGATCTCGGCCAGGGTGCGGGAGTCGATCACCACGCCCGCCGGGGCCTGCGCCTGGCCGAAGGTGGAATGGGCCTGCCCGCGCATGGCGACGGCGACGCCGTGCGCACCCGCGAAGCGCACGATCCGCTCGATGTCCTCGACCGACCCCGGCCGCAGCACCGCGCGCGGCCTGCGGTGCGCGATCTGGCCGTAGTCCTCGGCCGCCTCGGCGAGCGCGGCGTCGTCGGTCACCAGCTCGCCGTCGAGGCCGGGGACCGCGACGCCGCCCGTGCCGGTCTCGGCCTGCGCCCGGGTCACCCAGCCCAGGCCCGCCGGGTCGAAGGCGACGACGGCCGCTGCTGCGCCAGCGGCGAGGAATCGGCGGCGGTCGACGTCGGCCATCGGGGCACTCCTCGCAAGCGGATGATCACACCGGGGTGGTCACCCTAACGAGTGAGAGGGGCGCGAGCCACCCTTACTTGCGGCGGTAGCCGACCAGCTCCAGGTGCAGGTCGAAGCCCAGGGCGGTGAACATCCGCTCCGAGGCGTCGTTGCCCAGCGCGATCACCGCCGCCGCCCGCTGCCGCGCGCCGTGCCGGGCGGCGAGGGCGCGCAGCAGGGACCGGACCAGCGCCCGGCCCGCCCCGGCGTCGCGCATGTTCGGGTCGACGGCGACGTAGTCCAGATACAGCTCGTCCTCGGCGACGAAGCCCGCGGCGTAGCCGATCAGCCCGTCGACCCCGGTCAGCACGACCACGGTGTGCCCGCGCTCCCCGTCGACCAACTGCCTGCCGCTTACCGTGCGCTGCGGGAAACACCGCTCGTGCAGCTCGACTACCTGCGCGCGGATAGCGGGTTCGGCCCCGAGCACGCGCGGGCCCTCCCCCGCGTCGACAGCGGACACCAGCACCGACCGCAGCGCCGAGCCGGTCAGGGTGAACACCCGGCTCGCCGCGCCAGCCGAGAAGCCCTGCCGGGCGGCGAAGTCGCCCAGCCTGCGGTTGCGGCGGTGCCCGTAGAGCTCCAGGTCGTCGATGCCCTTGAGGCGGGGCAGCGCGAGGGCGGCGTCGAACAGGTCGTCCGCGGTGTTGTGCCACACCTGCCTGCCCGCGGGATGGGCGGCGGGCACGTCCACGAACGGGCCGTGCAGCCAGGCGCGGCCGGTCTCGGCGTCGGCGTCCACACTCAGCACCGCGCGCACCGCGCCGCTGTCGTCGGTGCCGAGCACCGCCCCCGAGACCCAGTCCGGGGCGAACCGCCCGAACTCCTCGGCCACTTCCTCGGCGGTCACGCCGTGGTAGCCGATGTGGTGCTCGGGGTCGGCCTGCAGCCGGACGAGCAGGGCGACGACGGCGGGCTGATCCGCGACGGTCGCGGGACGGATGGCGTACATGCCCGAAATCGTGAACTCTGGGGATGGCCCCGCGCGAGCGGATTACGAGCGGGCCACGACGGAAGGAGACCCGGTGAGCGGTGCGGACAGGGTGAAGTCGCTCGACCTGCGCGACGAGCCCGCCAAAAGCCAGTACGAAGGCTGGCACGACGGTCAGCTGGCGGGCTACGTCCAGTACAACCGGCTGGACGGCTCGGTCGCGCTCATGCACACCCAGGTGACCGAGGCGTTCGAGGGCCGCGGCGTCGGCGGGGTGCTGGCCCGCGCCGTCCTGGACGACATCCGGGCCAAGGGGCACACCGTGCGGCCGTACTGCCCGTTTCTGAAGGGGTGGATCGACAAGCACCCCGAGTACCAGGACCTGCTGGCCGCGGACACCCCGGCGGGCTGAGCCGCACCCGCTGTCATTCTGCGGAAGGTTCCGCCTCGGGCGTGGCGTCAGGAGCCGCCTGCTCGGCCGCCGGGGTCTCGTCCGCAGTCGGCTCGGCAGCCTCGTCGGGGTCGCTGTCGGCGGGTTCGCGGTGCGGGGAGACCCGGGGGCCCACCGGGTCGCGGTCGGCGCGCGCGAGGCGCTGGGAGATCACCTGGGTGATGCCGTCGCCGCGCATGCTGACGCCGTAGAGGGCGTCGGCGATCTCCATCGTCGGCTTCTGGTGGGTGATGATGATCAGCTGGGAGCTGGCCCGAAGCTGCTCCAGCAGGCCGATCAGCCGACGCATGTTCGTGTCGTCCAGCGCGGCCTCGACCTCGTCCATCACGTAGAACGGCGACGGGCGGGCGCGGAAGATCGCGACCAGCATCGCCACCGCCACCAGGGACTTCTCCCCGCCGGAGAGCAGCGACAGGCGCTTGACCTTCTTGCCGGGCGGGCGCGCCTCGACGTCGACGCCGGTGGCGAGCATGTCGTCCGGCTCGGTGAGGATCATCCGGCCCTCGCCGCCGGGGAACAGGACGTCGAAGACGGTCTCGAACTCGCGGGCGACGTCGTAGTAGGCCGAGGTGAAGACCTCCAGGATCTTGTCGTCGACCTCCTTGATCACGGTGAGCAGGTCGCGGCGGGTGTCCTTGAGGTCTTCGAGCTGGGTGGAGAGGAACTTGTAGCGCTCCTCCAGCGCCGCGAACTCCTCCAGCGCCAGCGGGTTGACCTTGCCGAGCTGCGCCAGGTCGCGCTCGGCCCGCTTGGCACGACGGGCCTGGGTGTCCCGGTCGTACGGGGTGGGCGGGGGCATACTGACGTCCTCGCCGCGCTCCTTGGCCTGCTCGTACTCGGCCAGCTCGGCCGGGCTCGGCGGCACCGGCACGTCCGGGCCGTACTCGGCCACCAGGTCGTCCAGGCCGATGCCGAACGACTCGGCGATCTTGGTCTCCAGCTGCTCCAGCCGCAGCCGCTGCTCGGCGCGCAGCACCTCGTCGCGGTGCACGGCGTCGGTCAGCTTCTCCAGCTCCGTCGACAGCTCGCGCACCTTTCCGCGCACGTCGGCCAGCACCCGCTCGTGGTCGGCGCGCTGGGCCTGCACGACGTCGCGTTCCTCGGCGGCGCGGGCCAGCGACTGGGCGATGCGCTCCAATGCGAGCTCGCCGCCTTCGACCACGGCCTGGGCGATCGTGGCGCCGCGCTTGCGGGCGGCCATCGCCCGGGACGCGCGCTCGCGGGCCTCCCGCTCGGCGCGGGCGGCGCGGCGGAGCTGGTCGGCCTTGCCCTGCAGCGCGCGGTGCCGTTCCTCGGCGGTGCGCAGCGCCAGCCGCGCCTCCATCTCCTCCTGGCGGGCCGAGGCCAGCGCGGCGGTGTACTCGTCGCGCTCGGCGGAGTCCGGCTCGGACTCCAGCGGCTCTTCCTGGACGACGGCCAGGCGTTCTTCCAGGTCGGCGAGCTTGGTCAACGCCTCTTCGCGGGCCTGCTCGACCTTGGCGCGCTGGTTGACCGCGCGCTCCACCTCGGCCTCGGCCGAGCGCAGCGCCTGCCGGAGCCGGTTCAGCCGCTCCGTCGAGCGCGCCGCGCGCACCTTGGCCTCGTTCATCGCCTCCTTGACCGCGCCGACCTCGATCCGGCGCGCCTGCTGCTCGGCCCGCGCGCCCTCCAGCGCGGCCGACGAGTGCTCCAGCGCCCGCTCGGCCGCGGCGAGCTTGGCGTTGGCCTCGTCCACGGCGGCCTGCACCTCGATGACGCTCTGCGCCCGCTCGGAGCCGCCGATCGCCCAGTACGCGCCGAGCACGTCCCCCTCTGGGGTGACCGCGCGCAGCTCAGGGTGCTCGCCCACCAGCGCCTTCGCGGCGGGCAGCCCCTCGACCACGGCGACCCGGTCGAGGGCGCGGTGCACGGCGGGCAGCAGCGCCTCGGGCGCGCGCACCAGGTCGACGGCCCACCGGGCGTTCGGCGGCAGCGGCGGCCAGCTCGCCCGGTCGAGCGGGACAGCCGGTCCGCCGACGAGCATCCCGGCCCGGCCCGCGTCGCCCGCGCGCAGCATCCGCAGCGCCTCGACGGCGCCGTCCGGGTCGGCCACGGCCACCGCGTCGGCGACCGGGCCCAAGGCGGCGGCCAGCGCCGCCTCGTTGCCCGGCTCGACGGTCAGCAGCGCGGCGACCGACCCGAGCAGTCCGGGCAGCCGGTCGGCCGCGGCGAGCAGCGCGCCCGCGCCGTCCTTGCGGGACAGGCCCAGCGACAGCGCGTCGACCCGGGCCCGCCAGGACGCGATGTCGCGTTCGGCCTGCCGCTCGGCGCGGACCAGTTCCTCGACCCTGGCCTTGGCCGCGTCGTTGGCCTCGACGGCGTGCCGGTGGCGCTCGGTTAGGCCCGCGTCGTCGGTGTCCTCGACGCCGGTCTCGGCCTGCGCCTCGGCCAGTTCCTCCGCGGCGACCTCGGCGCGCTCACTGGCCTCGTTCAGTGCCACCGAGAGCCGGTCGATCTCCTCGGCGGTGGCGTTGGTCTTGCTGCGCAGCGCCTCGACCTGCCCGGCGAGCCGGGCCAGGCCCTCGCGGCGGTCGGCGATGGCCCGGACCGCCGCCAGGTGCGCCTTCTCCGCGGCCTGGACCATGCGCTCCAGCTCGGCACGGCGCTCGGTGGACTCGGCCAGCGCGTAACGGGCCTCGGCGACGGCCTCGCCCAGCTCCGCCTCCCGCATCGCGGTGTGCTCGGCCTCTTCGTCGAGCTCGTCGGGGTCGCGGCCGCCGCGCGGGGCCTCGACCGACGCCGACAGGTGCCGGGCGCGCTCGACGGCGAGCCGGACCGTGCCGCGCAGCCGCTCTTCCAGCGCGGAGAGCCGGTACCAGGTCTCCTGGGCCGCGGCGAGCTTCGGCGCGTCGACCGAGAGCAGGTCCTCCAGCTCGGTCTGCCGCGACTGGCAGATCTCCAGCGCCTGCTCCACCTCGGAGCGCTTGCGCCGCGCGGTGGCCTCGTCGGCTTCCTCGCGGGCGATGTCGGCGCGCTGGGTGACCAGGTCGTCGGCGTGCAGCCGCAGCCGGGCGTCGCGCAGCTCCGACTGCACGGTCTGCGCCCTGCGGGCGATCTCGGCCTGCTTGCCCAGCGGCTTGAGCTGGCGGCGCAGCTCGGCGGTGAGGTCGTTGAGGCGGGTGAGGTTGGCCTGCATCGCGTCGAGCTTGCGGATGGCCTTCTCTTTGCGCTTGCGGTGCTTGAGGACGCCAGCGGCCTCCTCGATGAACGCGCGGCGCTCCTCGGGCTTGGACTCCAGGATCGCCGAGAGCTGCCCCTGCCCGACGATCACGTGCATCTCGCGGCCGATGCCGGAGTCCGACAGCAGCTCCTGGACGTCCATGAGCCTGCAGCCCTGGCCGTTGATCTCGTACTCGCTGGCCCCGTCGCGGAACATCCGCCGCGTGATGGAGACCTCGGCGTACTCGATGGGCAGCGCGCCGTCGGCGTTGTCGATGGTGAGGGTCACCTCGGCGCGGCCGAGCGCAGCGCGGCCGGAGGTGCCCGCGAAGATGACGTCCTCCATCTTGCCGCCGCGCAGGCCCTTGGCGCTGCCCTCGCCCATGACCCAGCGCAGCGCGTCGAGCACGTTGGACTTGCCGGACCCGTTGGGCCCCACCACACAGGTGATGCCTGGCTCGAACTTCAGCGTCGTCGCCGAGGCGAAGGACTTGAACCCCTTCAGCGTCAGACTCTTGAGGTGCACGAGGCAGGGACCCTTCCGGGGGAGGCGAAAGCTGCCGTTATCCGGCTGAGACTACCTGTGGCCGCTCCGCGTCCGGCGCAGGTGGGGCCGCGCGTCGGGTCAGGACGGCGCGGGAACGTCGACCAGGACGATGTCGTCGTCGGTGATCACCTCAAGGCGGGCGATCTTGGCCAGATCGATCGACGTGCTGCCGGGAATCCGCTCCCCCTGGGCGTAGCCGGTGTCCCACCAGCCCGCGATCTCGCGGTTGCCGTGGCGGTCGCGCACGACCAGCTTGCACGGCTTGCCCGGCGGCACGTCGTGCAGGCGGATCGCGACCTCGGTGCCCCACGCGCGGTCGGTGAGGTCGACGTCGGCGCGCACGCCGCTGGCCGCGTCGGTCGCCGACCAGCTCACCGCGACCGGCTGGGGGGCGGTGGGGACGCGCAGCGCCTGGTAGCCCAGGACGCCGCCGACGCACAGCGCCACGACGGCGGCCGCGGCGGCGGCCATGAGCCCGAGGCGGCGCGGCTTCTTCCGCCGGTCGGCGATGGGAACGACCTTCGCCTGCCCGGCGGGCGCGGCGAGCCGCTGCTCCGCGTCCGCCTCGCGAGCAGGGTCCGAGTAGGCAGAGTCCGAGAAGACCGGGTCGGTGAAAGCAGAGTCGGTGAACGCGGAGTCGGTGAACGCGGAGCCTTCGGCCGCGGCGAGGTCGGCGGCGGTGACCTCGAAGGGGATGTCCTCGACGCCGTCCTCGAAGTCCTCCGGCGAGATGCGGTGCAAGAGGCCGGGCAGCGGGGCGAGCTGCACGAGCTCGCCGCGGCAAGCCGCGCAGCCGGTCAGGTGCGCCTCGAACGCCGAGCGCTCGGCCGGGTCCAGCGCCCCCAGCAGGTAGGCGCCGAGGGACAGGGTGTGCTTGCAGGTCACAGCTCGGTCACCCCCCGTTCCTCCAGTGCGCCCCGCAGGGCGCGCAGCGCGTAGAACGACCGCGACTTGACCGTGCCCGGGGGGACCCCGAGCACCTGGGCGGCCTCGGCGACGGTGCGGCGGCGGTAGAACAGCTCGGCGATCACCGCGCGGTGGTCGCGGGAGAGCGCCCGCATCGCCTCGGCGACCTGCCAGCCCTGCAGCACCTGCTCGAACTCGTCGCCAGCGCGCGGCCAGTCGTCACCGTCGATCGGGACCTCGGCCACCCGGGCGCTCTGCCTGCGGTAACCGGAGATCACCAGGTTCTTCGCGACCGTGTAGAGCCACGGCCCCGCTTTCTCCGCCTCCAGCGAGTCGGCGTTCCGCCACGCTCGCAACAGTGTTTCCTGCACGACATCCTCGGCGCGCTGATGGTCGCCGCCGACCGCGCGCAGCACATAGCCGAGCAACGGCCGCCGGTAACGGCTGTAGAGCTCTCGGACGAACTCGTCGTCCCGCTCCGGGGTTCTCCCCACGTCAGGCTCTACGCCTCCCGGGTCCAGGCGGTTCAGTCACCCCGGTCACAGCCGGGCTCACCGCTCGGCGAACCCGTCGACGCCGCCCTTGGCGGGGCCCCACTGCTCGACAACGGCGTCCACCGCGCCCGGGGTGCGGCCGGAGCGCAGCGCGGCCAGCAGCCGGTCGCACCGGTCCCGGGCGCCCTCGGCGACCACCTCGACGCGGCCGTCGGCGGTGTTGCGCGCCCAGCCCGCGAGCCCCAGTTCCAGCGCCCTGGCCCGGGTCCACCAGCGGAAGCCGACGCCCTGCACTTGGCCGCGCACCCACGCGGTCAACCGGACCTCGTCGGCCCTCGACTCCCCCGACGACTCCCCGGACACCTCAGCCACCCGCCTATCGTGCCGCAGACCCGGTTCCCGCGGGCTGGGAGGTGCGGCCGTCGTTGCCGGACTCCGGTGGGGCACCTGGTAATTTCCCCCTTCGTGGCCGCCGGGATTCGGCGAGTCAGGGAGGTAAGACCTGCATGTCCGAACCAGACGACCGGGTTGAGGAATCACCGCCAGAAGAGGACCGCCCCGGTCTGCGCCGAGCGCCCTACGCCATTCTCGGCGTCGCGGGCGTGGTGCTGTCCACGGTGTTCGCGGCGGTCGCCGCGCTGGCCACCGGCGACGTCGACGGCGCGAACTCCCCCGGCAACCAGCGGGTCCAGGTCAGCCAGACGCGGACCTCCACGTCCAGCCCGGCGGCGACCAGCAGCCTCGACCCGACCACGTCGGAGTCGAGCACCGAGTCCTCCACCACGTCGTCCGAGTCGGCTGAGTCGTCGCTGACCACGACGACCTCGTCGAAGAAGACGACCCGAGCGACCACCACGACCACTCTGCCGCAGCCCCCGGCAGGCGGCGAGCCGACCACGACCAACCAGCCCCCGGTCTCGAACACCCCCAGGCCGCAGCCCCCGTCGAGCAGTTCCACGATCATCACGCCGACGGACCCGACGACCTCGAGCAGCCAAGAGCCCCCCACCACTTCGTAGAGCCGCCAGCCGTAGCGCCACCCTCGGTAGTGTGATCCACATCTCACCCGAAAGGTGCTACGTTGCCGAGCCGTGACACCTGGACGGGGACGCGGCGGCTGGCTGCCCGCCGTGCTCGTGGCGCTCGCGGTGGGCGCGGGCACGGCCGGGATCGGCTCCGTCCTGGCAACCGAGCCCCCGACCGTGGTCAGCGCGCCCCACCGGGTGACGGCAGTTCTGCCGCCTTCCCCAGAGCCGTTGCTGCCGCCCGCGCCGCCGCGAACCCGCAAGCCGGTCCGGCCCACGACGGCCCCGGCGCGGGTCACCAGGACGAGCGCCCCGGCTCCGCCCACGGTTACCTCAAACCCGGCCACCACCCCGCTGTCCAGCACCCCGCCGTCGGTTTCCCCATCGAAGCCGCCGACCACAGTGCCCACCGACCAGCCGGTCGCCGCCCAGGTCCTCGCGCTGACCAACGCGGAACGGGCCGCCGCAGGCTGCGCGCCGCTCACCCCGGACGCCCGGCTCGACCGGGCCGCGCGGACGCACAGCGCGGACATGGCCGCCCGGGACTACTTCTCCCACGTCAGCCTCGACGGGCGCACGTTCGTCGACCGCGTCGTGGCCGCCGGTTACGCGAACCCGGGCGCGGAGAACATCGCGTTCGGACAGCGCACCGCCGCGCAGGTCATGGACGCGTGGATGGCCTCGGCAGGCCACCGGGCGCACATCCTCGACTGCGAGCTGAAGACCATGGGCCTGGGTCTGGACACCGACGGCTACTACTGGACCCAGCTCTTCGGGCGCTAAAGCTCGAACCGGTAGCCCATCCCCGCCTCGGTGATGAGGTGCCGGGGCCGGGACGGCTGCGGCTCCAGCTTGCGCCGTAGCTGCGCCAGGTAAACCCGCAGGTAGTGCGTCTCGGCTCCGTACGCCGGTCCCCACACGTCCTGCAAGAGCTGCTTCTGCGCGACCAGGCGGCCCCGGTTGCGGACCAGCACCTCCAGCACCCCCCACTCGGTGGGCGTCAGGTGGACCTCGGCGCCGTCGCGGTGGACCTTCTTGGCCGCCAGGTCGACGGTGAACGACGCGGTCTCGACCACGGCCTCTTCCACGCCGGGCGCGGCGGCCGCGCCCCTGCGGACGGCGGCGCGCAGCCGGGCGAGCAGCTCGTCCATGCCGAACGGCTTGGTGACGTAGTCGTCCGCGCCCGCGTCGAGCGCGCGGACCTTGTCGCCGCTGTCGGTGCGGGCGGACAGCACGATGATCGGCACCGCCGTCCACCCGCGCAGCCCCTCGATCACCTCGGCGCCGTCGATGTCGGGCAGCCCCAGGTCGAGGACGACGACGTCGGGGCGGCCCTCGGCGGCGGCGCGCAGGGCGGCTGCCCCGTCGTGCGCGGTGAGCACCTCGTAGCCGCGCGCGGCGAGGTTGATCCGCAGCGCGCGCACGATCTGCGGTTCGTCGTCCACGACGAGCACTCTGGTCACGGTGCGGCCTCCCCAGCCGAGGTGTACAGGGGCAACGAGATGACGACGGTGAGCCCGCCGCCGGGGGTGTCCTCTGCGCGGATGTCGCCGCCCATCGCCTCGGTGAATCCCTTCGCGACGGACAGTCCCAATCCGACCCCGGGGGTGGCGTCCCGGTCGCCGAGCCGCTGGAACGGCGCGAACGCGGTCTCGGCCGCGCCCCGGGGCAGGCCCGGTCCGTGGTCGACCACGCGCAGCTCGACGCGCTCGGCGTGCGCGCTCGCCCGGATCGCCACGTCCGGGCCGCCGTGGCGCAAGGCGTTGTCGACCACGTTGGCGATGACCCGCTCCAGCAGGCCCGCGTCGCCGACCACCGGCGGCAGGTCCTCGTCCACGTCCAGCTCCACCGCCGACCACCCGTCGAGCCCGGCCAGCGCCCGGGAGACGGCCTCGTCGAAGGTGACCGCGCGCAGGGCCGGGGCGACCGCGCCGGTGGCCAGCCGGGACGAGTCGAGCAGGTTGTCGACCAGCCCGGCGAGCCGGTCGGCGGACTCCTCGACGGTGGCGAGCAGTTCCTCGGTGTCCTGTTCGGACAGCTCGATGTCGGTGGCGCGCAGGCTGCTCGCCGCCGCCTTGATCGAGGTGAGCGGGGTGCGCAGGTCGTGGCCGACGGCCGAGAGCAGCGCGGTGCGCAGCTCGGTGGTCTCCGCGCGGCGGCGGGCGAGGTCGGCCTCGGCGGCCATCCGCTGCTGGCGCAGGGCCAGCAGCGCCTGCCCGGCGGCCGCCTCCAGCACCCTGCGGTCGGATGCGGGCAGCTTGCGCCCGCGCAGGGACAGGTGCACCTGCGGGGTGACCGCGATGTCCACATCGGCCTCGTCCGGCTCCGTGCACGGCCCGGGGCCGACGCAGGCGACCCGCTGCCACTGCCCGTCGGTGCGCTCCAGCAGGGCCACCGAGGTCAGCGCGAAGTTCTCCCGCACCTTCTCCAGCAGCCGGGCCAGCGGATAGGGGTGGGTGAGGACGGTGCGCGCGTACGAGGCGAGCAGCGCCGCCTCGGTGCGGGCGCGCGCGGCCTGCTCGGCGCGGCGGGCCGCCCGGTCGACCACGAGGGCGACCAGCACCGCGACGACGACCATGGCGACCAGGGTGACCACGTTCTGCGGCGCCTCGATGGTGAGGGTGTGGAAGGGCGGGGTGAAGAACCAGTTGAGCAGCAGTGCCGAGAGCACCGAGGCGAGCAGCGCGGGCCCCAGCCCGCCGACCAGCGCCACCACGACGGTGGCCAGGACGTAGTCGACCACATCGGTGGACAGGGTCAGCTCGTCGCGCAGCAGCACGCCGACCAGGGTGGCCAGCGCGGGCGCGACCACGGCCAGCACCCAGCCCGCGATCCGCCGCGACCGCCGGTGCGGGCTGCGGCCGACCGGGACGCGCACGCCGCTGTTGGCCTGCTCGTGGGTGACCATGTGCACGTCGATCGGGCCGGACCGGCGCACGACGCTCGCGCCGATGCCCTCGTCGAACAGCCGGGCCAGCCGGGAGCGGCGGGAGGTCCCGATGACGAGCTGGGTCGCGTTGACCCCTTGGGCGAAGTCGAGCATCGCGGTCGGCACGTCCTCGCCGACGACGGAGTGGAACGTGGCGCCGACGTCCTCGGCGAGGGTGCGGTAGCGGGCGGTCTCCTGCGGCGCGATGCCCGCCAGCCCGTCGCCGCGCAGCACCGTGAGCACCATCAGCTCCGCGCCCGCGCGGGCGGCGATGCGCCTGCCCCGCCGGATCAGCGTCTCGCTTTCCGGGCCGCCGGTAATGGCGACCACTACCCGTTCCCGCGCTTCCCAGGTGTCGGTGATGCTCTGCTCGGCCCGGTAGCGCTGGAGCGCGACGTCGACCTGGTCGGCGACCCACAGCAGCGCCAGCTCGCGCAGCGCGGTCAGGTTGCCGGGCCGGAAGTAGTTGGCCAGGGCGGCGTCGACGCGCCGGGCCGGGTAGACGTTGCCGTGCGCGAGCCTGCGGCGCAGCGCCTCCGGGGTGATGTCGACCAGCTCGACCTGCTCGGCGCGGCGCACCACCTCGTCGGGCACGGTCTCCTGCTGCGGCACCCCGGTGATGCGTTCCACCACGTCGTTGAGGCTCTCCAGGTGCTGCACGTTGACCGTGGAGAGCACGTCGATGCCCGCGTCGAGCAGCTCGGCGACGTCCTGCCAGCGCTTGGCGTTGCGGGAGCCGGGCACGTTGGTGTGCGCGAGCTCGTCGACCAGGGCGACCTGCGGGGCCCTGGCCAGCACGGCGTCGAGGTCCAGCTCGGCGAACACGTGGCCGCGGTGCTCCGCGCGCCGGGGCGGCACGGCCTCCAGCCCCTCCAGCAGCGCCGCGGTCTTCTCCCTGCCGTGCGTCTCGACCAGCCCGACCACGACGTCGGTGCCGCGTTCGACTCGGCGGCGCGCCTCGCCCAGCATGGCGAAGGTCTTGCCGACGCCCGGCGCCGCGCCGAGGTAGATGCGCAGCTCACCCCGGCGCGCCGCCCGTTGCCCCACGATCCTCCCTCAGCTCATCTGGCGGCCTGGACCGCCAGGTTCAGGCTCAGCACGGTCACGGTCGGCTCCCCGAGGAAGCCGAGCGCGCGCCCGTCGGTGTGCTCGGCCACCAGTCTCCGCACCCGATCCTCAGTCAGGCCGCTCGCCCGCGCCACCCGCGGGACCTGGATCTCGGCGTAGGCGGGGCTGATGTGCGGGTCGAGGCCGGAGCCGGACGCGGTCACCGCGTCCACCGGGACCTGGGCCGGGTCGACGTTCTCCCGCAGGGAGACCAGCTCGACGCGGCGGCGGACACGGCCGTTGAGGTCGTCGTTCGACGCGCCCTTGTTGGACCCGCCGGAGTTCGACGGGTCCCCGGGACCGAGCGGGTCGGCCGAGCCAGCCGAGGGGCGGGTGTGGAACCACGGGTCGTTCGCCGGGTCGGCGGCGACCGGGTCGACGCCGATCAGCTCGGAGCCGACGGGGAAGCCGTCGACGGTGACGATCGAGCCCTCGGCGTTGTCCCGCAGGCCGGGGGCCCGGCTGACCGTCCACACCGCGAGCGGGTAGACGATTCCGGTGAGGACGGTCAGCACGAGCAGTGCCCGCAGTCCCGCCGCGGTCTGGGTGAGCAGTCGTTTCATGTCACATCCCCGGGATCAGTCGGACGAGCAGGTCGATGAGCCAGATGCCCGCGAACGGGGTCACGATGCCGCCGAGTCCGTAGACCAGCAGGTTGCGCCGCAGCAGCGACTGGGCGCCCGCGGGCCGGTAGCGCACTCCCCGCAGGGCCAGCGGGATCAGGCCCACGATGACCAGCGCGTTGAAGACCACCGCGGACAGGATCGCCGAGTCCGGCGAGTGCAGGTGCATGATGTTGAGCCGGTCGAGCTGCGGGTAGACCGCGGCGAACATCGCGGGCAGGATCGCGAAGTACTTCGCCAGGTCGTTGGCGATGCTGAAGGTGGTCAGCGCGCCGCGGGTGATGAGCAGCTGCTTGCCGATCTCGACGATCTCGATGAGCTTGGTGGGATCGGAGTCGAGGTCGACCATGTTGCCCGCCTCCTTGGCGGCCATGGTCCCGGTGTTCATCGCGACCCCGACGTCGGCCTGGGCGAGCGCGGGCGCGTCGTTGGTGCCGTCGCCGGTCATCGCGACCAGCCGCCCGCCCTCCTGCTCCGCGCGGATCAGGGCCATCTTGTCCTCGGGTTTGGCGTCGGCGAGGTAGTCGTCCACGCCCGCCTCCTCGGCGATGGCGCGGGCCGTGAGCGGGTTGTCGCCGGTGATCATGACCGTCTTGATGCCCATGGCGCGCAGCTCGCCGAACCGCTGCCGCATCCCCGGTTTGACCACATCGGACAGTCGGATGACGCCGCGGACGATCCGGCCCTCCGCGCACACCAGCGGCGTGCCGCCCTCGGCGCCGATCCGGTCGACCACATCGCGCACCTCGTCGGGCACCAGGCCGCCCTGGTCGACGACCCACTCCCGCACCGCGCTCGCCGCGCCCTTGCGCACCCGGCGGCCGTCGAGGTCGATGCCGCTCATCCGGGTCTGCGCGGTGAACGGCACGAACTTCGCGGCCCGCTCCCGGTCCGTCGCCCCCTTGAGCAACCCGTGCTCCTTGGCGCACAGCGCCACGATGCTGCGGCCTTCCGGCGTCTCGTCGGCCAGGCTCGACAGCCGCGCGGCGACGGCAAGCTCGTGCACGGTGGTGACGCCGATCGGGATCAGCTCGGTGGCCTGGCGGTTGCCGAAGGTGATGGTGCCGGTCTTGTCCAGCAGCAGCGTGCTCACATCGCCGGCGGCCTCGACCGCGCGGCCGGAGGTGGCCAGGACATTGCGCTGCACCAACCGGTCCATGCCCGCGATGCCGATCGCCGAGAGCAGCGCGCCGATGGTCGTGGGGATCAGGCAGACCAGCAGCGCGGTCAGCACGGTCACCGACTGCCGCGCGCCGGAGTAGGCCGACATCGGCTGCAGGGCCACGACGGCGAGCAGGAAGATGATCGTCAGGGTGGCGAGCAGGATCGTGAGCGCGACCTCGTTCGGGGTCTTCTGCCGCCGCGCGCCCTCCACGAGCGCGATCATCCGATCCACAAAGGACTCACCGGGCTTGGTCGCGATCCGCACCACGATCCGGTCGGACAGCACGGTGGTGCCGCCGGTCACCGCGGACCGGTCGCCGCCGGACTCGCGGATCACCGGGGCCGACTCGCCGGTGATGGCCGACTCGTCCACCGTCGCGATGCCCTCGACCACGTCGCCGTCGCCCGGGATCACCTCGCCCGCCTCGACCACCACCAGGTCGCCGACGCGCAAGTCCGCCCCCGGCACGCGTTCCCGGCTGCCATCGGCCACAATCCGCTGCGCCACGGTGTCGCGTTTGGCGCGGCGCAACGACTCCGCCTGCGCCTTGCCCCGGCCCTCGGCGACCGCCTCGGCCAGGTTCGCGAACAGCACGGTGAACCACAGCCACACGGCCACCGCGACGGAGAACACGCTCGGGTCCGCCACGGCGAACACCGTGACCAGCACCGAACCCGCCCACACCACGAACAGCACCGGGTTGCGCACCTGGTGGCGCGGGTCGAGCTTGCGCAAGGCGTCCGGCAGCGAGGTAAGTAGCTGCCGAGGCGCGAACACCCCTGCGCCCACCCGCTTCGGCTCGGTCAGGACCGTCACGCCAGTGCCTCCGCGATCGGGCCGAGCGCGAGCGCCGGGACGAAGGTGAGGGCGGCGACCAGCACGACGGTGCCGCCCAGCATCGTGGCGAACAGCGGTCCCGTGGTCGGCAGCGTGCCCGCGGTCTGCGGCACTTTCCGTTGCTCGGCAAGGGAACCCGCCAGGCACAGCACGGCGAGAATCGGCACGAACCGGCCGAACAACATGCACAGCCCCAAACTCGTCTGGAACCAGTCACTGGTCACGGTGATACCGGCGAACGCGCTGCCGTTGTTGTTGCCCGCGGAGGCGTAGGCGTAGAGGACTTCGGACAGCCCGTGCGCGCCCGGGTTGTTCAGCGCGGCGGCGGTCCCCGGCAGCAGCAGGGCGGCGCCCGCGCCGAGCAGGACCACGGTCGGCATGGCCAGCATCGCGATCGCCGCGCAGGTGACCTCGCGCTTGCCGAGCTTCTTGCCCAGGTACTCCGGCGTCCGCCCGACCATGAGCCCGGCGAGGAACATGGCGATCATGGCCATGATCAGGATGCTGTAGAGGCCGGAGCCGACGCCGCCGGGCGTCATCTCGCCGAAGAGCATGTTGAGCAGCGCCCCGCCGCCGCCGAGCCCGCTGAAGCTGTCGTGCATGGCGTTGACCGCGCCCGTGGAAGTCCCGGTCGTGCTGTTGGCGAACAACGCGGACCCGGCGATGCCGAACCGCTGCTCCTTTCCTTCCAGGCCACCGCCCGCGAGCAGCGCGGCGGTCCCGTGCTGGTGCGCCTCCGCCCACCAGATGACCGCGAGCATGGCGCTCCACAGCACACCCATGACCGACAGCAGGACGTAACCCTGCCGCCGGTTGCCCACCAGCGTGCCGAACGTCCTGGTGAGACAGACGGGAATGAGCAGGATCAGGAAGATCTCGACCAGGTTGCTCCACGCCCCCGGGTTCTCGAACGGGTGCGCGGAGTTGGCGTTGAACACGCCGCCGCCGTTGGTGCCAAGCTGTTTGATCGCCTCCTGGCTCGCCGCCGGGGCCAGCGCGATCGTGCTCTGGGACCCGTCCGGGTTCACGACGTCCACACCGGACTTGAGGCTCATCACCACGCCCAGCCCGACCAACACGATCGCCGACACAAAGGCGAGTGGCACCAGAATCCGGACCGTGCCCCGCACCAGATCGACCCAGAAGTTCCCGATCCGGTCGGCGCCCGACCGCGCGAACCCGCGCACCAGCCCCATCGCCACGGCCATGCCCACCGCGGCGGACAGGAAGTTCTGCACGGTGAGCCCGGCCATCTGCACCGTGTGCCCCATGACCGCTTCCGGCACATAGGACTGCCAGTTGGTGTTGGTCACGAAGCTGATGGCGGTGTTGAACGCGATTCCGGTGGGCACCGGCCCGCGCCCCAGGTCCAGCGGCAACAGACTTTGCAACCGCTGCAACAGGAACAGGAAAATCACCGACACAGCCGAGAACCCCAGCACCGCGGACGCGTAGGTCTTCCAGTGCTGCCCGGTCTTCGGCTCCACCCGCACGATCCGATAGAGGAAAGCCTCGACCCGCCAGTGCTTCTCGTCGGAGTAGACCCGGGCCATGTGGTCCCCCAGCGGCCGGTACACGACCGCGAGAGCGACCAACAGCAGAACCACCTGCAGCAGACCCGCCATCAGAACTTCTCCGGCCGAATCAACGCCACGAAGAGGTACACGATGAGCACCAGGGCGAGAACGCCCCCCACGACGTCCTCGGTCACAGCTTCTCCAACCCGCGCAGGGCCAGCGCGAGCACCAGGAAGCCGACGATCAACAGGGCGGCGTAGGCCAAGTCGGCCATGGTTTCCCTCTCTCCACGAGCCACCCCACCGGCGGCCCGACTCACGAGAGCGTGCCCCCGCGACCACCCCGTCTTCAGTGGACCTGACAGTCCCTTGACGCGGTGACCAGCCGTTTTTACGCCATCCTGACGCCCCGGTGACCGCCATCTCGCCCCGATCCCGACGACCCACCTCAGCAGTTGAGGAGCAGACGACAATCAGACCCCAGAGACGCCGATGCACCCGACGAAGTGCGCCGAAGCCAGTTACTGACCGGTAGATTGCCAGGTCAGCAAGGTCTTCCCTGGGCACACAGGGCAGTTCCACCTCGGTCGACTTGCGTAGTCATTTGTGTGACAATGTAGTCATGGAGGATTTGTGGTGGTCTGATG
This sequence comes from Actinokineospora iranica, assembly GCF_900101685.1. Lineage (GTDB taxonomy): Bacteria > Actinomycetota > Actinomycetes > Mycobacteriales > Pseudonocardiaceae > Actinokineospora > Actinokineospora iranica. Next base: position 273,517 of record NZ_FMZZ01000003.1, on the reverse strand, counting down.
AGCAGGCGGAGTACATCCGCCTGCGTGATCAGCGCTACCCGGGCGCTCAGAACATCGAGCCTGGCTGGACGGTGGAAGCGGCGCAAGATCCACGCCGGGTGGTTCGGGACCCGGACCCGAAGAGTAGAAACCGACAGGCGATGCGGATCATCGGCTACTCGCACACGGCGGGATGCGTGCTCACGGTGATCTGCACCCGAGATGAGCACGCCGGGGTGACGGCGTGGCGAACCAGCGGGGCGGACCTGCGGGCGTACTTGGAAGGAGAGGGCCAATGACGAATCCTAAACTGAACCAGAGGATCGCGGCGATCCGGGACGAGTACGCCGAGGAAGAAGCCGAGGCAGCCGCGGTCGAGGTCGCGGTGTCCCGCGCGGCTGAGCAGACCACAATGTCGGTTCGGGTGCCCGCGACCCTGGCCGCTCAACTCAAACAGCACGCCGAGGCCCAGCACACGTCCACGTCGGCGCTGGTGCGGCAACTCCTCATGACGATGATGGACGCGATGACCCGCGCGCCCGCCCAGCGCGTCGACACGGTGACGGCCGAACAAATCGGAGCGCTCGCCATCCGCGAGCACTCGCCCCAGGGAGGGCAGGTCGACGCCAGGGCACTCACACCTGACCAGGTGGCGGAGGTGGAGCGGATCGCGCGCCGAGTCGCTGAAGAGGTCGCGGCAGGCTGACGATGCACGCCCCGGCCTTTCACACCCAATAGAACTGTTGTCCTGCTCGTCGTATTGCCCACCGCCGCACTCGCTGCCTTGAGCACCGGACTGACTGTCTGGCTGGTGCCTGTCTCGGTCAGCGCTCCCTTGCGAGTCCTTGTGTCGCTGGCTGCCTCCGGGACGACTTTCCCTTGGCCCTGTTCAGAGTTGCCGAACGAGTCGAGCGATTCCTGACGCGACACACCCGGGATTGCGCCATTCGGGGGTATCTCCTGGTCCGTTTGAAACAAACTCGAGCGCTCCGCAGATTCCTATGACCTAGGGCCACGGACCGACTACGACGGAAGCGAGTGCATGCTCAACCGGAACACCTGGCTGTCGGCCTGGGCCAAGTCGGACCGCGATGAACACAACGCCGTCGTCGCCTGGTTGCCGTTGCACCAGCACCTTGACGACACGGCCGCCGTGGCAGGTCGGTTGGTCGATGACTGGTTGTCTCCACAGGTGATCGCGCGGATTGCCCGCGACCTTCCCGACGGCTCGGCCGGTGTGCGAAAGCTCGCCTGCTGGTTGGCGGGCGTCCACGACGTCGGCAAAGCCTCGCCTGCGTTCGCCGTGCAGGTGCCGAAACTGTTCGATCACATGGGAGAGCACGGTCTTGTCGCTTCACCGCGAGTCGCCGACAGCCCGGATCGGCGGAGGGCGAAACATGCTCTGGTCGGTCACTGTGTGGTGCAGGACTGGCTGGTCGAGGAGATGGGCTTCGCGAAGCGGCATGGGGCCAGGCAGTTGGGGGCGATCGTCGGCAGCCACCACGGTGTGCCTCCTGAGCAGACCGAGCCGTCCTGGCTTCGCGGCCATCCCGACCTCGTCGGCACCGGGACGTGGGCCGAGGTGCGCGCCCACCTCCTGGAACGCGCCACAATCGGGATCGGCGGCCGGGAAACGCTCGCGGCGTACCGGGACGTCGTGCTCGGCAAGCCGGCTCAGGTGCTGCTCACCGCAATCGTGATCGTCGCCGACTGGATCGCCTCCAACACTGGCCTGTTCCCCCTGCGGCCGATCGCCACGCTCGCCGAGCCACCGCCGCCGCCAGATGTCGATGAGACCGCGGAGCGCTTGCGGCAGGCGTGGAAACAGCTCGACTTTCCGCCGCGCTGGGCCGCCCAGCCTCTCGGCGAGGACTTGGACCAGGTGTTTCGACACCGGTTCCGCAAGCCAACCGGAACTGTCAGGCCGGTGCAGGTCGCCGCGGTAGACATGGCTCGGGCGCAAACCAGGCCGGGTCTGATCATCATCGAGGCGCCGATGGGCTCGGGCAAGACCGAGGCCGCGCTGATGGCCGCCGAGCGGCTCGCGCACGCGTCCGGGGCGGACGGCTGTTTCCTCGCGCTGCCGACCCGGGCGACCTCGGACGCGATGTTCAGCCGCGTGCACGACTGGCTGGAAGTGTTGCCCGGACGCGCCGACGACCGTCCGGTTTCGGTGAACCTCGCGCACGGCAAGGCCCATCTCAACGACCAGTATGCCGGGCTCGTCCGGAAGTCGCGGTTCGCGAGGATCGGCGACGACGACCTCGGCGCCTTGATCGCGCACCAATGGCTCAGTGGAAGCAAGAAGTCCGGTCTGGCCTCGTTCGTGGTCGGCACGATCGACCAGGCGCTCTTCTCCGCGCTCAAGAGCAGGCACGTCATGCTGCGGCACCTGGGCCTGGCCGGGAAAGTCGTGATCATCGACGAGGTCCACGCCTACGACGTCTATATGTCCCAGTATCTGCACCGAACGCTGCACTGGCTGGGCGCGTACGGGGTCCCGGTGGTCCTGCTTTCGGCGACCCTGCCGAACCGGCGGCGCGCGGAACTGGTGCACGCCTACGACTCGGGAAGCGGCGCGCTGTCCGCGCAGACGAGCGAAGACTTGGGCTATCCGGTAGTCGTCGGGTCGGGAGGCGTCGAGCCTCAGGTGCTCGACCTTCCACCTCCCGGCACGGAGGTGACCATCGACCACCTGTCCGACGACCTCGACACGCTGGTGGCGTATCTGCGCGAGCACTTGGCCGACGGTGGCTGCGCGGTGATCGTGCGCAACACGGTCAGCCGAGCACAGGAAACCGCGGACCGATTGACCCAGGAGTTCGGCGAGGAGGATGTCACCATCAACCACTCCCGGTTCCTGGCTTGCGACCGCGCGCGACTCGACCGGGAACTGATCGGCAAGTTCGGTCCTCCCACAGCAGACACCAGCAGGCCGACCCGGCATATCGTGGTCGCCTCACAGGTTGTCGAGCAATCGCTTGACGTCGACTTCGACCTGATGGTCACCGATCTCGCTCCGGCCGACCTGGTGCTGCAACGACTCGGCCGACTGCATCGGCACGAGCGCACTCGACCCGCCTCGGTCCGCCTTCCGCGCTGCGCTCTGGTCGGCGTGGCGGACTGGACCGCGGCGCCGGTGACGGCGGTGCGGGGCTCGCGGGCCGTCTACGGCGAACACACGCTGCTGAGGTCCGCCGCACTGCTCGCCGCGCGGGCGCGGATCAGGCTGCCGCACGACATCGCGCCGCTGGTCGAAGCCGCTTACGGTGAGGCACCTCTCGGACCTGACACCTGGCAGCCCGCGATGGCCGCCGCCGCCCGCGCCGCGGCCGCCACATCCCGCAAGCGCACCGAGAACGCGCGGAACTTCCTCCTGGGAAAGGCCACCGGGGCGGGCAACCTGATCGGCTGGCTCAGCGCGGGGGTGGGCGACGTGGACGACGGTCCGAAGGGACTCGCTCAGGTGCGTGACGGTGGTGAGTCACTTGAGGTCCTGGTCGTCCAGCGAGACCAGGACGGCGGTTTGCTCACCCCGGACTGGATCGAGAGCGGCGGTGAGCAGATCCCCCTCGACCAGCCGGTGCCCCACAAGCAGGCGTGCGTAATCGCGGCCTGCGCGCTGCGACTGCCACCCGCGCTGTGCCACGCAGGCGTGATCGACCAGGTGATCGCCGAACTGGAACGCGAGCAGATCACCAGCTTCGCCCAGACCCACCTGCTCAAGGGGCAACTCGTCCTCGTGCTCGACCTGGAACGCACCACTGTCCTGCACGGATTCCACCTGACCTACGACATCCGCCGAGGACTGCTGCATGACCGAGTCTGACCCGCACTCCTTCGACCTGATCGACCAACCCTGGCTGCTTGTCCGTCGACTCGATGGCAGCGTGACCGAACTGTCCCTGCTGGAAACCTTCCGGCAGTCGGGCGACCTGGCCGGACTGGTCGGCGAAGTCCCGACTCAGGTTTTCGCGCTCACCCGGATACTGCTGGCCGTGGTCCACGATGTGACCGAAGGACCGCGCGACCTCGATGAGTGGAGCGAGCTGTGGAGCGCGGACGAGTTGCCTGTCGAGGACATCGCGGCGTATCTGGACCGCTGCCGGGACCGCTTCGACCTGTTCCACCCGCGGACGCCGTTCCTCCAAGTCGCCGGACTCCGCACGGCGAAGGGCGAGGTCTCCGGGCTTGACAAGATCATCGCGGACATCCCCAACGGAAAGCCGTTCTTCTCCACCCGCCTCGGCTCGGACCAAGCGCTGACCTTCGCCGAGGCCGCGCGGTGGGTGGTGCACTGCCACGCGTTCGATCCGTCCGGCATCAAGTCCGGCGCGGTCGGCGACGATCGGGTCAAGGGCGGCAAGGGTTACCCGATCGGCACCGGTTGGTCCGGCTACCTGGGCGGTGTGCTCCCCGAGGGCGCGAACCTGCGGGAAACGCTGCTGCTCAACCTCATCGCGCGCGATTTCGACCTCACGGCGGCCGACGCCTGCGTCGACCGCCCCGCCTGGCGCCGTGCGCCGGTGACCGCGGGCGTCGAAGACCCGGACGGACGGGCGCCGACCGGGCCGGTCGACCTGTTCACCTGGCAGAGCAGGCGAATCCGGCTGGTGCCGCAGGGCGACAAGGTGGTCGGTGTGCTGGTCTGCAACGGCGACCGTGTCATGCCGCAGAACAAGTTCCGCTTCGAGCCGCACTCCGCGTGGCGGCGCAGCCAGGCGCAGGAGAAGAAGCTGCGCGAACCGACTGTCTACATGCCACTGGAGCATGACCCCGAACGTGCCATCTGGCGCGGCTTGCAGGCCCTGCTTCCGCAGGCAGCGGCGGTCGGACAGAGCTCGGAAGCCAGTGCGAGGCTGGCGCCTGGCGTGCTCAAGTGGCTGGCGCTGCTCGGCGATGACGTGATCGGGCCGGACTTCCCCATCCGACTGCGCACGATCGGCATGACCTACGGCAGCCAAAGCTCCACCACCGCCGAGATCATCGATGACGCGCTCTCCATCCAGTCGATCCTGCTCAGCCAGTCCGCGGCGGAGTTGCGGGGAAAGGTCCTGTCGTGCGTCGAAGCGGCCGAGAACGGCGCGAAGGCGTTGGGATCGCTCGCGGCGAATCTGACCGCGGCCAGCGGCGGTGACCCCGCCGGATCTCGGGAGCGGGCCAAGGAATCGGCGTATGCCGAACTCGACGGGCCGTTCCGCGACTGGGTGAGCAGGCTCGGCCCGAACTCCGACGCGATCGAGCAACAGGTCCTCTGGCACCGGCTCGCCGGCCAGGTGGTTCGCGGGCTTGGCCAAGACCTGTTGGACAGGGCCTCGCCGTCGTCGTGGACCGGACGCGTGGTGAAGAACCGGCTCGTCACCTCCAGCCACGCCGACATCTGGTTTCACCGCGAGCTGCGCGAGGCGTTCCGACTGGCGTATCCGGACATCACATGACGATTCAGAAAGGGCACACCGTGACAGCCTCGACCAAGACGAACGCCGAGGTGGTGCGCGACATCGTGAGCAAGCGCATCGGCTCGCTCCAGGCGAACTACCTCGCCAACCGACCCGCGGGCGTCGCCGGGTTGGCCCGGCTCCGACGCGGCGTGGGCAAACCGGCGGGCAGCGTCCCGGACATCCTCGAATACACGCTGGCCGCCGAGTTCGTCGGCGACCCCACCGACGACGAGGCCACCGCACTCGAAGTGGCCGCGCACATCGCGATGACGCTCTACGCCACGCATCAGCAGTCCCAGCCCCGGCGGATGCACGAGAAGGGACGCCGGTTCGGCCAAGCCGTTCGCGGACTCGCGCCGGACAAAGGCAAGGACACGGCGGTGTCCCGCCGATTCGCCCTTCTCGGCTCCGCTGACGAACTGGACGAGCTGACCCACCACCTGCGCGGAATGGTCCAGCTCATGCGTGGCGCGCGGATCTCCCTGGACTACGGGCTGCTCGCCGCGCAACTCGTGCGGTGGCAGGAGCCCGGGGGACCGACCATCGTGCGCCGCGTGTGGGGCCGGGACTTCCACGCGGTCACCTCCACCAAGAACCCCACTTCCTGAGAGGAAATCATGCCCCGCACCATCATCGACCTGCACGTCATCCAGACTGTGCCGCCCAGCAATCTCAACCGCGACGACACCGGCAGCCCCAAGTCCGCTGTCTACGGCGGAAAACGGCGGGCGAGGGTGTCCAGCCAGGCATGGAAGCGCGCCACCCGGGACGCGTTCGACACGCTGCTCGACCGAGAAGAACTCGGGGTGCGCACCAAGCGGGTCGTGGAGCTGCTCCAGGAGGAGATCACCAAGCAGAACCCCGCATTCGGCGAGCGCTCGGCGGAGCTGGCCAAGGCGGTGTTGGACGCGGCGGGCATCAAGGTCAAGGCCGCTCGCAAAGCCGGTGAGCCGGACGAGGCGGGCTATCTGCTGTTCCTCAGCAACCGGCAGGTGTCCGGCTTGGCCGAACTCGCCATCAACGCCGCCCAAGACGCGGGCGAGGGCAAGCTGTCCATCGACAAAAGCGCGGCGAAAGCGCGGGCCGACCGGGAGCACTCGGTCGACGTGTCGCTGTTCGGGCGGATGGTGGCGGACACGACCGACCTGAACGTCGAAGCCGCCGCGCAGGTGGCGCACGCGCTGAGCGTGCACGCGGTGTCGAACGAGTACGACTTCTTCACCGCGGTGGACGACCACAAGAACGACGACGCTGAGGAGGACGCGGGCGCGGGGATGATCGGCACGGTCGAGTTCAACTCGTCCACCCTGTACCGCTACGCCACCGTCGACGTGGACCGGCTGCACGAGAACCTGGGCGACGCGGAGGCGACGCGGCGGGCCGTGGAGGCGTTCGTGCGCGCGTTCGTGTCGAGTATGCCGACCGGGAAGCAGAACACCTTCGCCAACCGGACGCTGCCGGACGCGGTGCTGATCTTCGCCCGCGAGTCGCAGTCGATCAACTTCGTCGGAGCGTTCGAGGACACCGTCCCGGACGGAGTCGCCGGGGGACGAATCGTGGAGTCGGTCAGGCGGCTGGCCGACCACGGTCGCGAACTGCACCTCGCCTTCGACGAGCGCCCGGTGGCGGCGTGGAGTTTCGGTGTCGGCGAGAAAGTCGCGCCGCTGGCCGAGTTCGGCGAGCGGTCCACCTTCGACGCCACGGTCCGCTCCCTCGGCGCGATGGTCACCGAACGGTTGGCGGTCGCGCCGTGACCGTGCTGCTGCTCCGGTTCGCGGCGCCGATGCAGTCCTGGGGAACCAGCAGCCGGTTCGTGCGCCGCAACACCGATCGGATGCCGAGCAAGAGCGGTGTCATCGGCTTGCTGGCCGCCGCGCAGGGGCGGCGGCGGGTGGACCCGATCGAGGACCTGGTTGGCCTGCGCGTCGGCGTGCGGGTGGACCAGCCCGGCCGGGTCGAGCGCGACTTCCAGACCGCCCGCACCAGGGACGGCTCCCAGTCGATGCCGCTGTCGTACCGGTTCTACCTGGCTGACGCCGTGTTCGCGGTCGCGGTCGAAGGCGAGGCCACCTTGGTGGAGGGGTTGCGTGAAGCGCTGCGCCGACCGGTGTTCCCCCTGTTTCTCGGTCGCCGCTCCTGTCCCCCGGTGGGCAGGCTGGACCACGAGCTGTATGAGGGCGGAGTGGAGCAAGTGCTCAGCAAGACACCTTGGCTGGCGGCCAAGTGGACGCAGCGCGCGCACGCGGATCACCACGTCCGGCTGGCCACGGTGATCGACTGCCCGCCGGGCACACCGGGCAGCGACGTGGTGCGCGACGAGCCGATCAGCTTCGACCCGCGCAGACGCGAATACGGCTGGCGCTCGGTCATCCACGGCCGCGTGACTGTGCCGAATCCGGCTTATGACGGCGGATTCACCCCCGGGCCGGACCCGCACGACCCGATGGGCCCGTTGGGGGATGGGAACTGATGTACCTGACACGCTTCGAGGTCAACATGGCTCGACGGGGTGCGCGGGAGTTGCTGGCATCGCCGCAGCGGATGCACGCCGCCGTCCTCGCGGGCTTCCCCGCCCACCAGCGAACGGGCACCGACCAGGGCCGCCTGCTGTGGCGAGTGGACCAACGGGAGCACCAGACGCTGCTGTACCTCGTCAGCCCGCATCGGCCGGATTTGACCCACCTGGTCGAAAGCGCGGGCTGGCCCGCGACCCAAGGCTGGGAGACACGCGACTACACCTGTCTGCTCGACTCACTGGAAGTCGGCGCCGTCTGGGCGTTCCGACTCACGTCGAACCCGGTCACCAGCAGGCCGAAGACCGCGGGCGCGCCCCGAACGCAGCGGTTCGGCCATGTCACCGTGGCGCAGCAGACCGCGTGGCTGCTGAATCGGGCCGAGCGCAACGGCTTCACGGTTCCCGTCGGCGTGCACAAGGAACCGGACGTGGCGGTGCACGGCCGCCGCACCTGGCGATTCACCCGGCAGGGCAGCACAGTCACCCTGGCAACAGCGGTGTTCGAGGGACGGCTCGAAGTGACCGATCCCCAAGCCCTGCGCGCCGCGCTGACCCACGGCATCGGACCGGCCAAAGGCTACGGCTGCGGCTTGCTCACGCTGGCGAAACCGGTGTAGCCGTGGCCGACATCCCCGGTGCGAAGCCGGTCCCGATCTCGCAGCTCGCCCGTGCGCAGGACCGGCTGACCTTCGTCTACCTGGAACACTGCGTCATCCACCGCGACGCGAACGCGATCACGGCCCGCGACGCCAGGGGAACCGTCCACATCCCGGCCGCGACCTTGGGCGCCCTCCTGCTCGGGCCGGGAACCAACGTCAGCCAACAGGCCATGGTCCTGCTCGCCGAGAGCGGTTCCACCGCGGTCTGGGTCGGCGAACACGGTGTGCGCTGCTACGCCCACGGCCGCACACTGGCCCGCTCGTCGCGGCTTTTGGAACGGCAAGCGGAACTGGTGTCCAACCGCACATCGCGGCTGCGGGTCGCCCGCGAGATGTATGCGATTCGGTTCCCTGGCGAAGACACGAGCGGGTTGACCATGCAGCAACTCCGCGGCCGGGAAGGCGCGCGCGTGCGACGGCTCTACCGCGCGCACGCCGAACGGACCGGCATTCCCTGGGAACGCCGCGACTACGACCCTGGCGACTTCGCAGGCGGAACCCCGGTCAACCAGGCGCTTTCCGCGGCCAACACCAGCCTGTACGGGGTCGCGCACGCGGTCATCGTCGCCCTCGGCTGCGCACCCGGGCTCGGTTTCGTCCACACCGGACACGTCAAGTCGTTCGTCTACGACATCGCCGACCTCTACAAAGCCGAGATCAGCATCCCCATCGCCTTCGACATCGCCGCCCGCGAGGTCGCCGACATCGGGGCCGAGACCCGTCGCGCCGTCCGCGACCACACGAAGGACGGGGCGTTCCTGGAACCTGCGTCCGCGACATCAAGGCTTTGTTCGCGGAGGAAGACGACACCATCGAATACGGCCCGGAGGCATTCGAAGACCCGGACGTGGTCATGCTCTGGGACTACAACGGGCGCAACGTGGCGGGCGGAACCGCATACGGCGAGGACGACGAATGACTGTCATCGTCGTCGCCGCGTGCCCGGTCGGCCTCCGAGGCCACCTCACCCGCTGGCTGCTGGAGATATCACCGGGGGTGTTCGTCGGCAAGGTCAGCGCCCGGGTACGCGGCTTGATGTGGCAGCGCGTGACCGAGATGGCCATGACTGGACGAGCGATCATGGTCTACGGAGCGGACAACGAACAGGGTTTGGCCTTCGCCGTCCACTCCCACTAGTGGGTGCCGGTCGACTTCGAGGGCGTCAACCTCATGCTCCGCCCCGCTCAACGGTCCGACAACGAGTCACCACGGAAGAACGGGTGGAGCAACGCCAGCAAACGAAGACGCTTCGGCAACCGCTGACTTGACAACGAAAGTGAATGCAAAACACCGTTTCGGTTCACAAACCCGCAGGTCAACAAGTGTCTTCCCCGCGCATGCGGGGCTGTTCCCCCCAGCCTCGGCACCGGTGCCTACGCCCTGGACGTCTTCCCCGCGCATGCGGGGCTGTTCCAAGGCAGCGGAAGGCGTATCGGAAGGAGGTGTAGTCTTCCCCGCGCATGCGGGGCTGTTCCCACGGCGGGCCGGTGGTCCATCGCGTGGACGACGTCTTCCCCGCGCATGCGGGGCTGTTCCCGGCGGCAGCCCCTCAGCTGGGTTCTCCCGACCAGTCTTCCCCGCGCATGCGGGGCTGTTCCCCCGGCGACCGGCTGGCGGGCCTTGCCCAGCTCGTCTTCCCCGCGCATGCGGGGCTGTTCCCCGGACCCGATCCGCCTCGTAGCGGCCCTGCCCGTCTTCCCCGCGCATGCGGGGCTGTTCCCCCATGCGGACATCTGGATCTCGTGCACGAGCTGTCTTCCCCGCGCATGCGGGGCTGTTTCCGGCGGATCTGGAGGCCGCCATCGCACGGCTGGAGTCTTCTCCGCGCATGCGGGGCTGTTCCGTGCTGGTACTCCTTGGCTTTCCCCTCGGAGTGCGTCTTCCCCGCGCATGCGGGGCTGTTCCCCTGGCCGCCGCCGTACGCGAGTGGGCCACCGCGTCTTCCCCGCGTATGCGGGGCTGTTCCGTCGCGGCATGCACGTTCTGTGACCGTAATTCCGTCTTCCCCGCGCATGCGGGGCTGTTCCGGTCTGCGGGTCCGTCCATCCGATTCCCCGGCCGTCTTCCCCGCGCACGCGGGGCTGTTCCGAGACGGTCGCCGAGCTTGAGGTTCTGACGCAGCGAAGCGGGAGCGGGCCCCCGATGCCCGCTCCCGCTTCTCTCCCGCCCCCGGCCTACTGGGTGGTCGTCGTCACCGGTGGAGTCGTCGTCACCGGTGGGGTGGTGGTCGCAGGCGGGGCCGTTGTCGTGGTCGGCGCCGGTCCCGTGGGGGTCGTGGTGGTGGGTGCTGTCGTGGTCACGCTGCCCGAGATGGGGGGCAGGGGCATGAACGGCAGGTCAGCGCGCTCCCTGCACACGCCCGCCTGGTAGTCGACCCTGGGCAGCGGGAACCGGTTCCGGTGTTCGGTGCTCTCGCCGTAGTGGGTGTCGCAACTGGGGCGGTAGACGTTGAGGGGCTTGCCCTCCTCGTCGTAGAGGTAGAACTCCGGGATCGCCTTGCCCTCGGCGTCCACCGCGTAGACGTTGGCGAGGTGGGAACCGTCGTAGGTCAGGCCCGATTGGCTGTAGCCGGTCGGGTAGTACGCGTTGCCGCGGTCCGCTCCGGACACCGCCGCCGAGGCCAGTGCCACGGCGAGACCCACCACGAAAGCGTTGGCGGGCACCATGACCAGCAGCAGCCTGCGGTCCGTGCGCACCCTGGCCCCGCCCCACACCAGCAGCCCGATCAACCCGAGGATGATCACCAGGCCGCTCGACCGCGACTCCAGCGCGGCGAGGAAACCCAGCGCCAGCAGCACGATCCGGATCAACCACCAAGCCGGTCGCAGGGACACCAGGTATGCCACCGGCTTGTCCGGCAGCGTCGCCAGCGCCGACTTGCCGAGCTTGCGCGCCAACCCGTACTCCGGCAGCGTCTCGATGTCCGAGCGGCGCACACCGCCGCTGAACACCAGCCACAGCCCGGGAATCAGGAGAAACCCGAACACCACCAGCGCCCCGAACCGCTCGGCGGAATAACCCTCCACTGTGGACAGCCCGGTCGCCGCTGCGACGCCCACCGTCAACCCGGTCATCCAGAAGACATACCGCCCCCGCCAGGTGCGCCGCCGGTCCCCCGGCGTCGCGGCGGTGGGCGGCGGGTACCCGCCCGCGGCGCGCAGTTCCGCCGCGTAAGCCTCCGGAGTGCCCAGCCTGCGCGTGACTTCCTCGGCCGATTCCGCCTCACCGAAGACCTCGGTGACGTGCGGCTCGACGTCCTCCATCACCTCGGCCAACTCTTCTGGCGGCAGATCCGCCAGCGCGGCCCGCACCCGGTTGAGGTAGTCCGCCAACTCCGGGCGCGTGTCGATGTCCCCGCTCACGCCGCCGCCCCTTTCCGAAGAATCCCGTCCAACGTCTCGGCGAAGGCCCGCCAAGCCTTCTCCGACTCGACCAACCGCTCCCGGCCCGCGTCGTTCATGCCGTAGTACTTGCGGTGCGGCCCTTCGTCACTGGGCACCACATACGAGGTGAGATACCCCGCCCGATACAGCCGCCGCAGCGTCCCGTACACCGACGCGTCGCCGACCTCGTCCATCCCCCCGTGCCGCAGTCTCCTGAGCACGTCGTAGCCGTAGCCGTCCTCGTCCTTGAGCACGGCGAGCACAGCAAGGTCCAGCACTCCCTTGAGCAACTGACTCGTGTCCACGCACCCTCCCCGCTATCGCGCTACGGACACTATTGCGCATTGCGCACTACCGCGCAAGGTGGGGTTGCTGGGCTGGCTGTGTGTGACGTGGCTGGGGGTTGCTCGATGGGGCTTCTGGGGTGGCTGGGTTGCGGGGGTTGGCTCGATGGGGTGGAGTGGTTTTCTTCGGGGGAGAAGGAAGATCGCTAAGCTGGCTTCGCGCGTGTGCGGCCGAAGGCTTCCCACCCGTCTTTCACACGGCGATCTTCCTTCGTAGGGGCCCCGAAGAAACCACTCCACCCGATCCAGCCCACCCAGAGAACCCAGCTCAGCCAGAGAACCCAGGCGGATGCGGTTGGCAACGGGGACAAGAGAACGACGACCGGTTCATGAACGGCTCCCGCCGAATCGGACGACCGCAGCGCGGGCAGGGCTTGCCCTCCTGGCCGTAAGCCGCCAGGGACCGATCAAAGTAGCCAGACTGGCCGTTGATGTTCACATACAGCGCGTCGAACGAGGTGCCGCCGACTTCCAGAGCCTCGTTCATCACGTCAGCAGCGGCCGACAACAACGAATGCGCCTTCGCGGCCGACAGCTTGTCTGTGGCGCGGGCCCAGTGCAGTCGGGTCCGCCACAGAGCCTCGTCCGCGTAGATGTTGCCGATACCCGAAACGAGAGTCTGGTCCAGGAGGGCGCGCTTGACCTCGGTGCGCTTGCGGCGCAGGGCGTGGGCCGCCGCGTCTTGATCGAAAGCCGGGTCCATCGGGTCCCGAGCGATATGAGCGACCGGCTCAGGCAGGGAAACGCCGTCGACTTCGACCATTTCCTCGACGGAGAGGCCGCCGAAGGTGCGTTGGTCCACGAAGCGGAGTTCGGGACCGCCGTCAGCGAAGGTGAAGCGGACCCGGAGGTGTTTCTCGTCGGGGGCGCCGGGAGGCTGGACGAGCATCTGGCCGCTCATCCCGAGGTGAGCCAACACAGCCTCGCCCGAGCCAAGGTCGACCCACAGGTACTTGCCTCGGCGGCGGGCCGCCACCATCTCGCGGCCGACCAGGCGGCCTGCGAAGTCCAGGGCGCCGGGGAGGTGGCGGCGGATGGAGCGGGGGTGGAAGACCTCCACCTGGGAGATCTTCCGCCCCGCGACATGGTTCTGCAGGCCGCGTCGGACGACTTCGACCTCGGGGAGTTCCGGCACGAGTCAGGAGTTGTCGGCCGCCGCGTCCGCGGACTCGGCGTTGATCTTCTCTGAGAGTTCGCGCCAGGCCGCCTCGGCCGCCTTCTGCTCGGCTTCCTTCTTCGTGCGGCCGTCGCCGTTGCCGTAGCCCTGGCCGTTCACCACGACGATGGCGGTGAACTCCTTGCGGTGGTCGGGGCCCTCTTCGCGCACCCGGTACTCGGGCACGCCGAGTCCGGCCGACGCGGTGAGCTCCTGGAGGCTGGTCTTCCAGTCCAGGCCCGCCCCGCGCAGCGGCGCCTCGGCCAGCAGCGGGTCGAAGTGCCGGTGGACGACGTCGCGGGCGGTGTCGATGCCGTGCTGGAGGTAGACCGCGCCGATCACGGCCTCCATGCCGTCGGCCAGGATGCTGGCCTTGTCCCGGCCGCCGGTCAGCTCCTCGCCCTTGCCCAGCAGCAGGTGAGCGCCGAGGCCGCCGTCGCCGAGGCCGCGGGCGACGCCCGCGAGGGCGTGCATGTTGACCACGCTGGCGCGCAGCTTCGCGAGTTGACCCTCCGGCAGGTCCGGGTGCGTGCGGTACAGGTGGTCGGTGACCACGAGTCCGAGCACCGCGTCGCCGAGGAACTCCAGCCGCTCGTTGGGCGGCAGACCACCGTTCTCGTAGGCGTACGAGCGGTGAGTCAGCGCGAGCACGAGCAACTCGGCGTCCAAGCGGACGCCGAGCGCGTCGAGCAGCGTTTCCGGGTCCGAGGTGGGGCCTCGGGACGCCTTACCCCCCATGCCGTGGTTCTACTTCCGCCGTTGGGTCACGCGGGCTGCGTGACCTGGCGACCGTCGTACTGGCCACAGGTGGGGCAGGCGATGTGCTGCGGCTTGGGCGCGCGGCAGGCCTTGTTCGAGCAGCTCACCAGGTGCACGGCAGTGGTCTTCCACTGCGAGCGGCGCGAGCGGGTGTTAGAACGCGACATCTTCCGCTTGGGGACGGCCACGACTGAATCTCCTCTGACGAGCTGTTGAGCAGGATCGGATGGTGACAAGAAAGCTGTGCTGTCTCAACCATCACCCTGTTGGAACCGCTCTTGCAGCGCGGCCCACCGAGGATCAATGGTCTCATGCCTATGTTTCGGGCCGAGATCGGCCCACTTGCCGCCGCACTCCGAGCACAGTCCGGCGCAGTCCTCCGCGCACAGCGGCACGTGCGGCAGGGCCAGCACGACCGCGTCGCGGACGACCGGCTCCAGGTCGATGAGGTCGTCGACCAGCCTGCTGACCTCGTCTTCGTCGGTGGTCTCGTCGGTCGCGCTGTCCGGGTAGGCGAACAGCTCGGTGATCTGGACCTCGATCTCGTCGGTGACCGGGTCGAGGCAGCGCGAGCACTCCCCCGCCAGCGGCCCCGACGCGGTGCCCGAGACCAGCACGCCCTCGACCACCGACTCCAGCAGGACGTCGAGGTCGACCTCCGCGCCGATGGGCACGGCGATGACGCCCTCCAGCCCGAGGGCGTAGTTCGCCGCGGCCTTGCGGCGCACGTGCCTGCTCGACCCCGGCCGCCTGCCGAGCTCCCGGGTGTCGATGACCCAGGGACTGGTGAGCACCGGGCGGTCCGTGCTCTTGCGCTTGGAGGACATGGTGGGTTCGGTCAGCAACTTTCAACGGGTTTCCGGTCCGACGCTTATGCGTGGCCAGCCATAACAGGGTACGCGATGCGCGCCGAGACCGAAAATCAGCCGCCGTTGTAGTCGAAGGGCACCGCGCCTGCCGGGACGCCGCTCATCGGGCCGCGCAGGTGCGTGCGGCCCTTGCCCACCGTGCGCAGCGTGTGCGCGAGCAGGTCCTCGAACTCGGCGAGCTTGCCGTCGACGTAGGCGTCGCACTCCGCGCGCTGCCGGGCGGCCTCGTCGGCGGTGGCGTCGAGGATGCGGGTCGACTCGGCGTGCGCGGCCTGCACGACCTCGGTCTGCGAGACCAGCCGGGCCTGCTCGAAGCGGCCCTCCTCGATGGCGCGCTCGTAGGACTCGCGGCCCGCCTGGATCATCCGGTCGGCCTCGGCCTGCGAGCGGCCGACGAGGCTGTCGTACTCGGCGCGGCCCGCCGCGACGAGCCGGTCGGCCTCGTGCTGGGCGTCGGCGACGAGCCGGTCGGCGTGCGCGGTGGCCTCGGCGACCATCCGCTCGGCGTGCGCGCGGGCCTCGGCGAGGGTCTTCTCCGCGTCCAGGGTCGCCTTGCTCAGGGTCTGCTCGGCCTGGTGCTCGGCGGCACCGACGATCTCGTCCTTGCGGTCGAGCACGTCCTGGGCGTCGTCGATCTCGGCGGGCAGCGCGTCGCGGACCTCGTCGAGCAGTTCGAGGACGTCGCCCCTGGGCACGACGCAGCCCGAGGTCATCGGCACCCCCCGCGCCTCCTCCAGGATGGTCACCAGCTCATCGATGGCCTCGAAGACCTTGTACACAGCTCCTCCTCCGCCGGTCGCCGAGAACGGGCGCGACAGGCTCCCGGCAGATGATTCTGCCCGTTCACCTGGTCGTGGGGGTGGACCTGGGCGGGCGTGTCCGCTTGCGGTGTGCGGATATTCGGTACTCGCCGGGCGGGGCTCGTCCCTAGGCTGCGCCGGTGGACCGGGGTGGGACCGCGCTGCTACGCGCGAACGGGCAGTTGCGGACGCTGGTGGCGGCGCGGGTCGTGTCGACCGTCGGCGACTCGCTGACCCTGGTCGCCCTGATGCTGTTCGTGGCGGACACCACCGGCCAGGCCATGGCCATCGCGCTGCTGCTACTCGTGGTGGACTTCGCGCCGTCGCTGTTCGGGCCGCTGACCGGGGTCGTCGGCGACCGGTTCGACCTGCGCCGGGTGATGGTCTGGTGCGAGGTGGCCCAGGGCGCGCTGGTGCTGCTGATCGCGCTGGCGCTGCCGCCATTGCCGCTGCTGCTGGCGCTGGCCGGGGTCCGCGCGCTGGCCGCGCAGGTGTTCCTGCCCGCGTCCAGGGCCGCGGTGCCCGCGGTCGTGGGGCCGGGCGACCTGGAGAGCGCGAACGCGCTGCTGGGGTTCGGGACGAACGGGGCCGAGGCGTTCGGGCCGCTGGCCGCCGCGGCGCTGCTGCCGGTGCTCGGGCTGCGCGGTGTGCTGGTCGCCGACGTCGCGACGTTCGCGGTCTCGGCGCTGCTCATCGGCAGGCTCAAGCCGATTCCGCCGTCTACCGGGGCGACGGAAAGCGGCGTGTTCAAGCAGGCCAGGGTTGGCTTGGGCTACATCGCGCGGACCCCGGCGGTCCGGGTGGTCGCGCTCGGGTTCTGCGGGGTGGTGCTGTGCAACGGCGTGGACGACGTGGCGCTGGTGCTGCTGGCCAAGGACACCCTCGCCGCCGGGGACTCGGCGGTCGGGCTGCTGCTCGCGGCGGTGGGCGCGGGTCTGCTCGCCGGATACGCGCTGCTGAGCCGGTTCGCGCAGAAGACCTCGATGGCCGTGCTGCTGGTCGGCGGGTTCCTGGTGAGCAGCGCGGGCAACCTGCTCACCGGGTTCGCCTGGGCGGTGGCCGCGGCGTTCACCGTGCAGGCCGTGCGCGGGCTGGGCATCGCGGCGATGGACGTCGGGGTCAACACGCTGCTCCAGCGGCTCGTCCCGGCCGAGTTGCTGGGGCGGGTGTTCGGCAACCTCTACGGGGCGGTCGGCGTCGCCGCCGCGCTGTCCTACCTCGGCGGCGGGCTGCTGCTGGACGCCACCGACGCCCCCACCACGTTCCTGGTCGCGGGCGGCGGCGGGGTCGTGGTGACCGTCTTGGTCGCCATCACGCTGCCGAGGGCGGACCGCCCGGTCAGAAGGTGATCAGGCGGAAGCTCTCGTAGTGGTCGGCGGTGTAGAAGTACTCGCCGCCGTCGCCGGTGACGATGCGGCGGGCGCCGCGGGTGCTCGAACCGGGGGTCTGCACGGTGTACTCGTGGTAGTAGCCTGCGGGGCAGGCGGGCAGGATGCGCTCGCGGTTCTGGAAGACCGTGCCGTCCTGGGAATAGGGGAACGGCCCGTCGGTCTGGATGAGCCGGTAGGTGTCGGTCGCCTGCGACGGCAGGCTGGACAGGGCGACCCGGGTGTAGGTCGAGGTGTCGCCGCAGGCGGGCTGGGCGATGGCCGCGGGCGCCGGGACAGCGGCGGGGGCGGCGGTGGACAGGCCGACGAAGCCGAGCGTCGCGACGACCACGACGAGCAGTCCCCGCAGACCCCGGAAGGTGATGTTGCTCATTTTCCGACCGTATGGGCAGCGCGTGATCATGCGTTGACGCTGCCGTTAACCCGCTGTGGCAGGCTGGCGACGTGCAGATCCGTGCCGCCCGCGCCGACGACGTCCCCGCGATCGTGGCGATGCTCGCCGACGACCCGATCGGCGCCGCCCGCGAGACGCCCGGCGACCCGCGCTACGCCGAGGCGTTCGCCGAGATCGACGCCGACCCGAACCAGGTGCTCGTGGTGGCCGAGACCGGCGGCGAGGTCGTGGGCACCCTGCAGCTCACCTTCACCGCGGGCCTGTCCAGGATCGGGGCGACCCGGGCCACGATCGAGGGCGTGCGGGTCCGCGCCGACCAGCGCGGCGGCGGTGTCGGGCAGCGGCTGTTCGAGTGGGCCATCGAGCGGGCGCGGGACCGGGGCGCGGCGCTGGTGCAGCTCACCACCGAGGCCTCCCGCCGGGACGCGCACCGCTTCTACCAGCGGCTGGGCTTCGTGGCCAGCCACATCGGCATGAAGCTCCCGCTCTAGGAATCCGCGCTTCTGGCGTTCTCGGCCAGCCGCTGGACGAGTCGCTTGTGGACATTCGGCGGGAGCAGGTGGGAGACCTCGCCGCCGTAGGTCGCGACCTCCTTGACCAGCGAGCTGGACAGGAAGCTGTTGAGCGGCTTGGTCGGCATGAACATCGTCTCCACGCCGGTCAGCCCCTGGTTCATCTGGGCCATCTGCAACTCGTAGTCGAAGTCGCTCACCGCGCGCAAGCCTTTGACGATGGCTTGGACGTCGTTCTGCGCGCAGTAGTCGACCAGCAGGCCGTGCCAGGAGTCCACCCGGACGTTGGGGACGTGCGCGATGGTCTCGGCCAGCAGGTCCATCCGCTCTTCGACGGTGAACAGGCCGCGCTTGCTCTTGTTGATCATGACCGCGACGACGACCTCGTCGAACAGCGCGGCGGCGCGTTCGATGATGTCGAGGTGGCCGTTGGTGGGCGGGTCGTACGAGCCTGGACACACTGCGCGCGTCATGGACCCGGACCGTAGCAGCCAGGCGGGGTGATCACGGGAGGACTGTCGCGGCCCTCACGCGGGGCCGTGCGTGGCCCAGTGCAGCTGGGTCTCCCCGTACTTGCGGGTGCGCACGGGCGTCAGCGGCGCGGGCCAGTCCGGCTCACCCGAACGGGCGCCGCGCTCCACGACGACCGTCGTACCGGGGGCGGTCCAGCCGTTGCCGACGAGCGCCGTGAGGACGGCGGTCAGCTCCGCGTCGCCGAGGGCGTAGGGCGGGTCGGCGAAGACCACGTCGTAGGGCGCGTCCGGGGTGGTCGCGAGGACCTTGTCGACCTTGGCGGCGCGGACGTCGGCCCCCGCCATGCCCAGGGCGGCCGCGTTGCCGCGCAGGACGCCGACGGCGGCCCGGTCCGACTCGACCAGCGTGGCGAGCACGGCGCCCCGCGACAGCGCCTCGAACCCCAGCGCGCCCGAGCCAGCGTAGAGGTCGAGCACGCGCGCGCCGTCGAGGCCCGCCGCGGCCTCCAGCGCGCTGAACAACGCCTCCCGCACCCGGTCCGACGTGGGGCGGGTCCCCTTCGGGGGGACGGCGAGCCTGCGGCCGCCAGCCGCGCCCGCCACGATCCTGGTCACCGGCCCATGGTGCCCGACACCCCGGTGGGACCCCCGGACAGGGGTGAGGCAGAGCACATCCGCCACGCGGCCGATTCCCGCCTGACGCAAAGCGCGTAATCTCGCTTGTCCCGTCCGTGAACAACCGTGGGAGCGCTGCGTGTCGGAAACCTCTGTGAGAGAGGCCGAGATCGCGGTCGAGCAGAAGCACGTCGACATCGTGTACGCCCGAGTGGCGGAGATGCGGGACGAGGCCGAGGCGATGCGGACGCGGGGCGACCAGCTCGCCCACGGCGCGCGCGACGAGGCCGTCTTCGAGCAGGCCGCGATGCTGTTCGAGCGCGACGTCATGGTCCGCCACGCCAACCAGATCCTGCGCTCGCTCGACGCCGAGCACGAGGGGCTGGTGTTCGGGCGGCTCGACACCACCGAGGGCGAGACGATGTACGTCGGGCGCCTCGGGGTGCGCGACACCGAGTTCGACAACCTGGTCACCGACTGGCGCGCGCCCGCCGCCGCGCCGTTCTACCAGGCCACCGCCGAGATGCCGATGGAGGTCATCCGGCGCCGGGTCATCCGCTCCACCGGCCAGGCGGTCGTGGACATCGACGACGACCTGCTGATGCCAGAGGCCCGGCTGGACAACATGCCGGTCGTCGGCGAGGGCGCGCTGATGGCGAGCCTGACCCGGGCGCGCGGCGAGAACATGCGCGACATCGTGGCCACCATCCAGCGCGAGCAGGACGAGGCGATCCGCGCCCCGTGGCGCGGGGTCACCGAGATCACCGGCGGGCCCGGCACCGGCAAGACCGCCGTGGCGCTGCACCGGGTCGCGTACCTGCTCTACCGCGACCGGCGGCGGATGGGCGGCTCCGGCGTGCTCGTCGTCGGCCCGTCCCCCGCGTTCACCTCCTACATCTCCCGGGTCCTGCCGTCGATGGGCGAGGACAGCGTGGAACTGCGCTCGCTCAGCGACATCCTCGACGAAGTCAAGGCGACCAGGGTCGACCCGGCGCCGGTGGCCGCGGTCAAGGGGTCGCTGCGGATGCGGCGGGTGCTGAAGAAGGCCATCCGGGAAGCGCCCGCGGACGCCCCGACGGAGCTGCGCATCGTCTACAAGGGCGAAGTCCTCAAACTCGACGCGCGTGAACTCGCCGCCGTGCGCAACGCCGTCCACAACGGCCGCAAACCGCCGAACCAGTCCCGCGTCGACGCGGCCGAGGCGCTGCTGGAGGCGCTGTGGCGCAAGGCTGACTCCTATGAGGACTTCCCGGTCAAGCGGTCCGAGCTGATCACCGAACTGGGCGAGCGGATCGACTTCCACCGGTTCGTGGTCGTCTGGTGGCAGCTGCTCACCCCCGCCGAGGTCCTGCACGGCCTGTCGGACCGCAGGCGCCTCGCCCGCGCGTCCGGCCGCGTCCTCACCCGCGCCGAAGTCGACCTGCTCGCCGACTCCTGGGCCGACCCGGCGGCTGGCCCGTCGGTCGCGGACGTCGCCCTGCTGGACGAGCTGCGCGTGCTGCTCGGCAAACCCCCGAAACGCCGAGTCCGCAAGACCGACACTTCCTCGGCGGAACTGCGCACCTGGTCGGAACGCCAGACCGGCCCCGGCTACCACCGCCCCGACAACTACGACGAGTACTCGCACATCGTGGTGGACGAGGCCCAAGACCTGTCCCCCATGCAGTGGCGGATGGTCGGCAGGCGCGGGAAGTACGCGAGCTGGACCGTGGTCGGCGACCCGGTGCAGAGCTCCTGGCCGGACCCAGCGGAAGCACGGCAGGCCCAGACAGCCGCGTTCGGCGGCCCGCGCACCCAGCACCGGCGGTTCGCCCTGCGCACCAACTACCGGAACTCCGCGGAGATCTTCGACTTGGCGGGCCGGGTCGTGACCGACGTGGCCACCGCGGACCAACTGCCGCACGCGGTCCGCAGCACCGGCATCGACCCCCTGGTGCGGGTCTGCACGGAACCGGACCTGACCCCGGGCGCGTTGACGGCGGCGACCGAGTTGTTGAGGCAGGTGGACGGCACGGTCGGCATCATCACCGCGACAAGCCGAGTCGGCGAGATGCGGAGCGCGGTCCTCGGCCTGTCCGAAGACCGCCTGCGGGTCGTGGACGGCTTGGAGTCCAAGGGCCTGGAGTACGACGCGGTCGTCCTGGTCGAACCCGGCGAACTGATCCGCGAGTCGACAACTGGACCGCGGACTCTGTACGTCGCCCTGACCCGCGCGACCCAGCGACTGACAGTCCTGACCACCGATCCCAAGTGGCCCGACGCTCGGTAGTCCCTACGCTGGTAGGACTCGGTGCGTGGATGGTCAAGCACCCGGGAGTGCCCGCCATCAAAGAAGTGAATTCAAAACGCCGTTTCCGCCGACAAACGCGCAGGTCAACAAGTGTCTTCCCCGCGCACGCGGGGGTGTTCCCTCGTCGACACCCAGCCACACCGCGTCCCAGTCGTCTTCCCCGCGCACGCGGGGGTGTTCCGGACCCGACCGTTTTCGTGGTCGGGGGCACAATGTCTTCCCCGCGCACGCGGGGGTGTTCCGCCCGCGGGTGTGGGTCGGTGGTGGGCGTGGTCGTCTTCCCCGCGCACGCGGGGGTGTTCCCGAGGGTCGGCGACTCATCGCTACCGCGTTGGAGTCTTCCCCGCGCACGCGGGGGTGTTCCCCATCCCCCCAGGACCCGCCCCCCGCGGCCCCCGTCTTTCCCCGCGCACGCGGGGGTGTTCCCCCGCGAGGTGAGTCGTCGGGATCGGTGGCGACGTCTTCCCCGCGCACGCGGGGGGTGTTCCAGTAGCCGCGATTGCCCAAGCTGTCGGATTTGGTCGCCCTCGCGCGCGACGGCAAACCCCACCCTCCCCGGGGGGCCGCCCCGCTCCAGTCTATCGGCGATGAAGGCCAAGAGAAGGGGGCCGCGAAAGCTGTGGATGACTCGGGGCTATGTGGATGGGCGGCTGCGGAAAGCCGGCCGAAGCGTGTAGTGCGGGTCAGGAAGGTGGGAAGGCCGCGGCTTTGGCGGCCCAGTGGCCCAGTTGGGCGCGGCGGCGGAGGCCGAGTTTGGGCAGCAGCCTGCGGACGTGGGTCTCCACCGTGCGGATGCCGATGTTCAGCTTCTCGGCGATCTCGCGGTTGCTCAGGCCCTCGGCCGCGAGTTCGGCGACCTCGCGTTCGCGGGCGGTGAGGGGGTGCCAGGGGTCGGGGGTGGGGTCGGGGAGGTCCATGCCCAAGGCCAGGGCGTAGCCGTCGGAAACCGACAGGGCCGCGCCTTTCTCGAAGGCCGCTCGGTAGGCCTCGGTGCCCAGGGCGCGCAGGCAGGTTCGCTCGGTCGCGACGTGTTGGTCGCCGAAGGGGCCGAGGTTGGCGATCTGGATGCCGGTGACGACGCGCAGGGTGCGGACGGCGCCGAGGATGCGGGCGGCGTCGGTGGTCTTGCCCGCGGCGGCCAGGGCCCAGGCGACGCCGTGGGCGCTCCACGCCGAGCCCCAGTTGTCGGCCAGGTCGACCTGTTGGGCGAGTGATTCCCGGAACAGGGCGACCGCGGCCACCGGGGAGCCGTACCGCAGTTCGGTGAGGCCGCGCACCCACCTGGTCCACGTGAGCGCCCACAGCGCGCGGTGGGAGCGGGCTTCCTCGTCTATCTCGCGGCTCACCTGCTGCGACTCGGCGGGGGTGCCGAAGAAGGCCAGGGCCATGCCCCAGAGCATCCCGGCCATGTGGCCGTCGCCGATGTTGCCCGCCGCGATGAGCGCGCGGCGGGCTCTGGCGAGTTGGTGGACGGCGGCTGAGTCGCTGTGGATGATCATCCGCCGACAGCCCTCGACCACCACGACCGCGGGGTGGTTGGGGTCGAGGGCGCGGCATTCGGCGATGGCGGCGTCGGCGCGGGCGTGGTCGCCCATGCACACCGCGATCCAGCAGGCCCTGGCGAGCGCCTCCACCCGCAACTCGCGCGGCGAACAGGACGGCTGCGCGTCGAGGAGGCGGCGCAGCCAGTAGTAGCCCTCGCGGAAGGGGCCGCGGAAGAACCAGATGCGCAGCGCGCCCAGGCTCACCGCGATGCCCAGGCCCGTGATGGCGTGGTCGCCGCCCGCGTCGGCGGCGTGCTGCATGGCGGCGCGGACGTTGGGGAGTTCGGCTTGGACGCGGCGCAGCCAGTCCAGTTCCCGCTGCCCGGGGGCGAACCACTGGCGCACCGCGAGGCTGGTGAGCCCGTGGTAGTGGGCCAGGTGCCGTTCGCGGACGGCGTCGGTCTCGCCGCGTTCGGCCAGCCGCGCTGCGCCGTACTGGCGGGTGGTTTCCATCATCCGGTAGCGGGCGAGGTTGCCGTCGGCGCCGACGACCAGGATCGACTTCTGGATGAGGCCGTCGACCAGGTCGAGCACCTGCTCGCGGGCGATCGGGCCGCCCGCGCACACCGCTTCGGCGGCGTCGAGGTCGAAACCGGCCTCGAACACCGAGCAGCGCTCCCAGACCAGCCGTTCGTCCTCGTCGCAGAGCTGGTGGCTCCAGTCGATGACCGCGGAGAGCGTGCGGTGGTGCGGGGCGAGGGCGCGGGTGTCCGCCGCCAGCACGGAGAAGGCGCGGTCGAGCCGGTCGACGAGCTGGGTCACGGTCAGCGTGCGCAGCCGCGCCGCGGCCAGGGTGATGGCCAGCGGCAGGCCGTCGAGCCTGCGGACCAGCCGCACGACGTCGTCCTGGTTGTCCGCGGTGACCTCGAAGGACGGGGTGGCCGCCGCCGCGCGGTCGAGCAGGAGCCGGACGGCGTCGTTGGCCAGCACGTCGTCCAGGGTGGTCCGCTGGTCGGGCGGCACCGGCAGCGGGTCGAGCCGGTGCAGCCGCTCGTCGGGGATGTGCAGCGGCGCGAGCCTGCTGGTGGCGACCACGCGCAGCCGGGGCGCGGCGTCGAGCAGGACGGTCGCGAGGTCGGCGACGGCGGCGGCGACGTGCTCGCAGTTGTCGAGGACCAGCAGCGCGGGCCGGTCGCGGAAGAAGTCGACCAGGGAGTCCAGGACCGGGCGGGCGGACTGGTCGCGCACGCCGACGGCGTCGGCCACGTGGGTGACCAGCAGGGCCGGGTCGCTGACGGCGGTGAGGTCGGCGAACCAGAGGCCGCCGGGGTTGTCCTCGGCGAGGTGGCGGCCCAGCCGCAGCGCGAGCTGCGTCTTGCCGACGCCGCCGGGTCCGTGGATGGTGAGCATCCGGGTTTCCCGCAGTCGGGCGGGAATCGAGCGCAGCTCGGCGGCCCGGCCGACGAACGCCGAGACCGGGACGGGCAGGTTGCCGACTCTCTCCCCTCCTGGGACCACCCGGTCACCCTAAGGCGGGTTGCCCCGGGGCCGCCCGTCGCCCAGCCCACCCCCAGGTGGCACGTTCGCGGGCTGGGAGCGGACGGCCCCGCCCCCCAGGGTCGAGATTGTCTACTTCCGCCGCGCCGCCAATCCACGATCAATACCCTCCGCACGGCTCTGACCTGCGGTTTCTTTGCCGATCTTCACCGAAAAGGCTTGCGGTGTACGTACTTTCGCGGAGATATCGGCGACAACCGACCGCCACCGCACGCACTCACGGAGTAGTCCATGTGGTTTAGATCCCACTAATAGCCCGAGGGCCCGTTTCCACTGTGGAAACGGGCCCTCGGGTCGCAAACCGGAGCGAAAGCACTCAGTCGAGCACGACCAGGAGGTCGCCGCCCTCGACCTGCTGCACCGAGCCGATCGCCAGCCGGGACACCTTGCCCGCCTTGGGCGCGGTGATCGCGGCCTCCATCTTCATGGCCTCGATGGTGGCCACGGTCGCGCCCGCCTCGACCTCGTCGCCCTCGGCGACCGCGAGGGTGACCACGCCCGCGAACGGGGCGGCGACGTGGCTGTTGTTGGCGCGGTCGGCCTTCTCCGCCGCGGGCAGCGCCGAGGCGACCGAGCGGTCGCGCACCTGGATCGGGCGGAGCTGGCCGTTGAGCGTGGCCATGACCGTGCGCATACCGCGCTCGTCCGCCTCGCCGATGGCTTCCAGCTCGATGAGCAGCGTGACGCCCTTGTCCAGCGAGACCGCGTACTCCTTGCCCTGCTGCAGGCCGAAGAAGAAGTCCTTGCTGGCCAGCACGCTGGTGTCGCCGAACTGGTCGCGGTGGGCCTGGAACTCCCGGGTGGGACCGGGGAACAGCAGCCGGTTGAGGGTCGCGCGGCGCGCCGTCGCCAGGCCCTTGCGGTCGTCCTCGGTCAGCTCCGCGACGCCCTTGGGAGCCGCCCGGCCCTTGAGGGCCTTGCTGCGGAAGGGCTCCGGCCAGCCGCCCGCCGGGTCGCCGAGCTCGCCGTGCAGGAAGCCGATCACCGAGTCGGGCACGTCGAAGCGGCCCGGCTCGGTCTCGAACTCCTTGGGGTCGACGCCCGCGCCGACCAGGTGCAGGGCGAGGTCGCCGACGACCTTGGACGACGGCGTGACCTTCACCAGCCGCCCGAGCATCCGGTCGGCGGCGGCGTACATGGTCTCGATCTCCTCGAACCGGTCGCCGAGGCCGAGGGCGACGGCCTGGGTGCGCAGGTTCGACAGCTGTCCGCCGGGGATCTCGTGGTGGTAGACCCGACCCGTCGGCGACGGGAGGCCCGCCTCGAACGGCCGGTAGACCCGGCGCACGATCTCCCAGTACGGCTCCAGGTCCGACACCGCCTGCAGCGACAGGCCGGTCTCGCGCTCGCTGTGGTCGGTGGCGGCCACGATCGCCGACAGCGACGGCTGCGACGTGGTGCCCGACATCGACGCGACCGCGCCGTCCACGGCGTCCACACCGGACTGGATGGCCGCGAGGTAGGTCGCGAGCTGGCCACCGGCGGTGTCGTGGGTGTGCAGGTGGACCGGGAGGTCGAACTCCCGGCGCAGCGCCGTGATCAGCTTCGCGGCCGCGGGCGGGCGCAGCAGGCCAGCCATGTCCTTCACCGCGAGCACGTGCGCGCCCGCGTTGACGATCTGCTCGGCCAGCCGCAGGTAGTAGTCGAGGGTGTAGAGCTTCTCGGCCGGGTCGGACAGGTCGGCGGTGTAGCAGAGGGCGACCTCGGCGACGGCCTTCCCGGTCTCGCGCACGGCCTCGATCGCGGGCCGCATCTGCTCGACGTCGTTGAGGGCGTCGAAGATCCGGAAGATGTCGATGCCGGTGGCCGTCGCCTCCTTGACGAACGCGTCGGTCACCTCCGTCGGGTACGGGGTGTAGCCGACGGTGTTGCGGCCGCGCAGGAGCATCTGCAGACAGATGTTCGGCACCGCCTCGCGCAGCGCGGCCAGCCGCTCCCACGGGTCCTCGGCGAGGAAGCGCAGCGCCACGTCGTAGGTCGCGCCGCCCCAGCACTCCACCGAGAACAGCTCCGAGGTCGTCCGCGCGACGTGCGGGGCGACGGCGAGCAGGTCCTTGGTGCGCACCCGGGTGGCCAGCAGCGACTGGTGCGCGTCGCGGAAGGTGGTGTCGGTGACCCCGACCCGGTTGTTCTCACGCGTCCAGCGGGCGAAGCCCTCCGGGCCGAGTTCGACCAGCTTCTGCTTGGTGCCCGCGGGCGGCTCGGCGGCCAAGTCGATCGGGGGCAGCTTCTCGCGCGGGTCGATCACCTTCGGCCGGTCGCCGTGCGGCTTGTTCACCGTCACGTCGGCGAGGTAGGTCAGCAGGCGGGTGCCGCGGTCGGCGGAGTGCCGCGCGGTCAGCAGATGCGGGCGCTGCTCGATGAACGCCGTGGTGACCCGGCCCTCGACGAAGTCGGGGTCGACCAGGACGGCCTGCAGGAACGGGATGTTCGACGCGACGCCGCGGATGCGGAACTCCGCGACGGCCCGCCTCGCCCTGCGCACGGCCGCGGTGAAGTCGCGGCCCCGGCAGGTCAGCTTGACCAGCATGGAGTCGAAGTGCGCGCTGACCTCGGCGCCCGCGGCGGTGCCGCCGTCGAGCCGGATGCCGCTGCCGCCCGGGGAGCGGTAGGCGCTGATCATGCCGGTGTCGGGGCGGAACCCGTTGGCCGGGTCCTCGGTGGTGATGCGGCACTGCAGGGCGGCGCCGCGCAGGTAGATGTCGTCCTGGCTCAGTCCGAGGTCGGCCAGTGTCTCGCCGCCCGCGATGCGCAGCTGCGACTGCACGAGGTCGACGTCGGTGACCTCCTCGGTCACCGTGTGCTCGACCTGGATGCGCGGGTTCATCTCGATGAACACGTGGTTGCCCCGGGTGTCGAGCAGGAACTCGACGGTGCCCGCGTTGCGGTAGCCGATGTGCCGGGCGAACTTCACCGCGTCGGCGCAGATTCGGTCGCGCAGCTCGGCGGGCAGGTTCGGCGCGGGCGCGATCTCGATGACCTTCTGGTGGCGGCGCTGCAGAGAGCAGTCCCGCTCGTAGAGGTGGATCACGTTGCCCTCGCCGTCGGCGAGGATCTGCACCTCGATGTGGCGTGGGTCGAGCACGGCCTGCTCAAGGAACACGGTGGCGTCGCCGAAGGCGGACTCGGCCTCGCGCATCGCCGCCTCCAGCGACTCGCGCAGCGCCTTGGGCTCCTCGACGCGGCGCATACCGCGCCCGCCGCCGCCCGCGACGGCCTTGACGAAGATCGGGAAGCCGATGTCCTCCGCCGCGGCGAGCAGCCCCTCGACGTCGGTCGATGGCTGCGACGAGCGCAGCACCGGCAGCCCGGCCTCCTGCGCGGCGGCGATGGCCCGCGCCTTGTTGCCGGTCAGCTCCAGGATCTCGGCCGTCGGGCCGACGAAGGTGATCCCCGCCTCGGCGCACGCCGTGGCGAGTTCCGGGTTCTCGGACAGGAAGCCGTACCCCGGGTAAACGGCGTCGGCGCCTGCCTTCTTGGCGGCCTTGACGATCTCCTCGACGGAGAGATAGGCGCGCACCGGGTGGCCGGGCTCACCGATCTCGTACGCCTCGTCGGCCTTCATCCGGTGCTGGGAGTTGCGGTCCTCATAGGGGAAGACGGCGACCGTGCCGAGGCCGAGTTCGTACCCGGCCCGGAACGCCCGGATGGCGATCTCGCCTCGGTTGGCGACGAGCACCTTGCGGAACATGCCCGGTTACCTCCTGCTACCTCAGAGTCGGTTGCAGGAGGTTACCGTGAATGTCTCGCCAGTCGGGAGCATCGTCCCACGTGACGGACGCCATCCTGATCGATACTTCTCCTGGTCCGCTCGCTCGCGGCCGGTGTTTTCCTGCTATACGAACAAGTCCGCGCGTACTGTTTACGCGCGGCCGCCCGCCCGGCCGAACTCACGATCCCACGCTCCGCGCACCCGCACCACCGGCCGATCGGCTTAGGACGGGAACGCGCGGCCGAGGCCCGCGCGGACCCCGGCGGGGGTGGACGCGGGATAGCGGGCGCGGCAGGCAGGCCGGATAACCGGAGACGGGTTCGTGTTCGACCGCCGCACTCCCCGGAACGGTCATGATCGCCATCGTGACGAAGCGTGGTCGTTAACCGCGGTCGGTTGCTCCCGCTTTTTCCGTTCCGTTCAACTGTCGGCGGTTATGTGGTTAACGCCGTGCCCGACCGCGGGCACGGCGCGCCCGGTGACGGCAGTCGGAACCGAGCGTCGCCACGCCCGTCGTCGAAGATCAAGACGTGTCCACAGAGGAGGTGGTCGTCGCGGGATTCCGACAGTGAGGACGGATGCGCGCGCATGCATGTTGCAGCCAGGGAATGCACCCCACAGAGGGACGCCAGGGGCAAACCTCAATACAGAGAATTAACCTATCCCCCTCGGTTCACTCCAGAGAGCGACATACTAAAGTGAGGCAATGCCCTCTGGTGACGCCGAGTCCACCGCCGACCGTCTTCCGCACTTCGACACCGTTCTCCGCGGGTACAACCCCCGCCAGGTGAATGAACGGGTCACCCGCCTCACCTACGACCTGCGCCATGCGACCAAGGGTCGCGACGACGCAGCGTCGAAGGTCGCCGAGCTGACCAAGTCACTCGGCTCGCTCCAGCAGCAGCTGCTGGAGACGACCACGCGCCTCAACCGGATCAGCGCCAACCCCAACAGCACCGAGGGCATGACCGAGCGCGTCCGGTTGATGATGCAGCTCGCCGAAGAGGAGATCGCCGAGTTCAAGCGGCAGGCCGACGAGTACGGCAAGTCGACCCGCTCGGAGGCCGAGGCCTACTCGGCGGCGACCCGCAAGGACGCCGACACCTACGCCAGCACGACCAGCACCGCGGCGGACGACTACGCGGCGCAGACCCGGCTGAACGCCGAGGCGTACGCGGCGAAGACGGCGAGCCAGGCGGACGAGGCGGCCGCGGCCGTGCGCGCCGAGGCAAACGCCTACGCCAAGGACCTCAAGGCCAAGCACGACAAGATGATCCTCGACCTCGAAGAGCGGCGTAAGCAGCTCGAGGCCGACTACACGCGCAACCACGCCGAGCTGGACTCCGAGTACGAGTCCATGCGCGCCACGCTGGCCGCCGAGCACAAGAAGCTCATGGCCGACGCCCGCGCCGAGATCGAACGCCAGACCAAGGCGAACGAGGCGCGCATCGCCCAGCTCTACGACGACGCCGCCGCGCACCGCGACCAGCTCGACGCCGAGGCCCTGCGGGTCCGCGAGCAGCTCGACGCCGAGTCCGCCCGCAAGCGCGCCGACGCCGAAGACCAGGCCAACCGCGAACTCGCCGCCAAGCGCGCCGACGCGGAAGCCGCCCTGGCCAAGCGAACCGAAGAGGTCGAGACCTCGCTCACCGCCCGCACCCGGGAAGTCGAGCGCACCCTGGCGGACAAGACCGCCGACGTCGAAGCCACCCTCGCCGCCCAGACCTCCGACACGGAGAAGGCCCTCGCCGCCGCCCGCGCCAAGGCCGACGCCGAGATCGCGGCGCAGCGGGAGACCGCGGAGAAGGCCGCGGCGAAGCTCGTCGCCGACACCGAGCGCCAGAAGGCCGAAACCGAGCGCGCCCTGGCCGCCGAACGCAAGAAGACCGAAACCGAGCTTGCCGCCCAGCGGGAAACCGCCGAGAAGGCCGCCGCGAAGCTCGTCGCCGACGCCGAACGCCAGAAGGCCGAAACCGAGCGCGCCCTGGCCGCCGAACGCAAGAAGACCGAAACCGAGCTTGCCACTCAGCGGGAAACCGCAGAGAAGCGCGCGGCGAAGCTGCTCACCGACGCCGAGGCCAAACTGGTTGACGCTACTGAGAAGCACGAGAAGGCCGACGCCTTCGAGCGCCGGGTCGCGGAGCAGGTCACGAACACGTTCGCGATCCTGGAAGAGGCGAAGAAGCACTTCGCCGAGACGATGGGCAAGGTCAAGACGGAGACCGCGGGCAAGGCCCAGTCCAACGGGACTCCGGCCAAGTCTGGCGCTGGCCGGTAGGTCGCTTGACTCTTGGGGGCGTCTGGCTTCGGCTGGGCGCCCCCTTTGGCGTTCCTGCGGGGGGCTCGATGGGGCTCCTGTTGGTTGCTCTCGTGGGGTTGCTCGATGGGTGGAGTGGTTTCTTCGGGGCCCCTACGAAGGAAGATCCCGTCGCGGGGAAAGACGGGTGGGGAGCCTTCGGCCCCACGACCACGGCGAGTTCAGGGATCTTCCTTCACCCCCGAAGAAACCACTCCACCCCATCGAGCACTGGGCGAGCCTCGGTTCAGCCTGGCGGGTGCTCGGGTTTGGTGCACCGGCCCATCGAGCACGTGACAGGGTTGGCGCGGCCTGGGCGGGGCGGTTGGCCGGTTGCGCCCTATTGGTTCGGTTCGGGAGTGGGAGGGCGCGGGCGCCGTAGAGCACCTGGCAGGGGCAGGTGCGGCAGGCAAGGTGGGTGGGCTCGCGAGCAGGCCCTACAAGAGCACTCGACCTGCCCGACCAAGTCTTCAAACAACCCACTGGCGGCTGTTTTCGCCGCCCCAAGCCCCCACAACAAAGCCCCACCCACCCTGGGGGCTGACCCCGCTCCAGTCTATCGCCGCAGGTCAGCCTGGGGAAGAGAGCCGCCGCGCCTGTGGATAACTCGCCGGGGCAGGGGGGCGACACGCCGGGGTGTTCCCCCGAAAGTGGTCGCGAGAAAGGCGAAGTCCTGGGGGCCGGACATGACAAAACCGGCGCCTGCGACCCTGGGGGACGCGGACGCCGGTCTGCGGCTTGTCAGGTGGCCTTAGCCGCGCACGACCTTGCCTGCCTTGAGGCAGGAGGTGCACACGTTCAGGCGCTTGCGCTGTGAGACGCCCAGGCGGGCGTGCACAGTCTGGATGTTCGGGTTCCACCGGCGGTTGGTGCGCCGGTTCGAGTGCGAGACCGACTTGCCGAAGCCTGGCCCCTTGCCACAGACGTCGCACACGGCAGCCACGTCAGACACTCCTTCAGGTTGGCGGAGTCCACTCACACAAAGCGATATGCGGGTGGACGCACGTACGAGGGCCCAGGGCACACCCGGGCGGTCTGCACAGGGTAACCGGTCGCCGTAGCGTGCTCCAAACCGGGGCTGTCGGGGGTCGCTAGTCTCCCCCGATACCGATGGACGAGGTGGAGGGCCTGTGCTCAACGCGCTGGACGCGGGCGAGGTGCGGCGGTGGGCCGCGGCGTGCGTGCGGGCGCTGGACGCGCACCGCTCGGCCATCGACCGGATCAACGTGTTTCCGGTGGCTGACGGTGACACGGGGTCGAATCTGCTGTCGACGCTGCGGGCGGCGTTGGCCGCGCTGGTGGCGGCGCCTGCCGGGGAGCACGCTGGGCAGGCGTTCGGGGTGTTGGCGAAGGGGGCGCTGGCGGGGGCGCGGGGCAACTCGGGGGTGATCGTCTCGCAGGTGCTGCGGGGGATGGCCGAGGTGTTGCGGGA
This sequence comes from Actinokineospora iranica, assembly GCF_900101685.1. Lineage (GTDB taxonomy): Bacteria > Actinomycetota > Actinomycetes > Mycobacteriales > Pseudonocardiaceae > Actinokineospora > Actinokineospora iranica. The sequence goes on along the minus strand of NZ_FMZZ01000003.1, from coordinate 241,459 downwards.
GCGGGCGGTGGTGACCGGGCCGGATCTGGGGGCGGCGTTGCGGCGGGGGGCTGAGCTCGCGGCGGCGGCGGTGTCGCGGCCGGTGGCGGGGACGATGCTCACTGTTCTCGACGCGGCGGCCGCGGTGGACGACCGGGGGTTGCCGGAGGTGGCGCGGGCGGCGGCCAAGGCGGCGGCGGAGGCGTTGAGGCAGACCCCGGCGCAGCTCGCGGTGCTGGCCGAGGCCGGTGTGGTGGACGCGGGTGGGCGCGGGATCGTGGTGCTTCTCGACGCGTTGGTCGACGTGGTGGCGCAGCGGCCCGCTGGGGTGGGCGCGGCGGCGGTCCACGACGACGAGCCGGTGGGCGGGGTGTCGCGGGAGGCCGGGTCGGACCTGTTCGCCTATGAGGTCATGTACCTGCTCGGGGAGTCCACCGAGGACGCGGCGGGCGCGCTGCGCGAGCGGCTGGTGGGGTTGGGGGACTGCGTGTCCGTCGTCAGCGACGGGGACGGGCTGTGGACCGTCCACGTGCACTGCAACGACGTGGGGGCCGCGATCGAGGCGGGCATCGAGGCGGGCAGGCCGCGGCGGATCAGGGTGGCGCGGTTCGCGGACGCGCCGTCGGACACGGCGGACCGGTTCGTCCGGGACCGCGCTGTGGTCGCGCCGGTGCGCGGCGACGAGCTGGCCGAGCTGTTCGCCGCGGAGGGGGTCGCGGTGCTGCGGGCCGACGACGCCGAGCCGCCGACGGCCTACGACCTGCTGCGGGTGATCACCGGGACCGGCGCGGCGCACGTGACCGTGCTGCCCGGGGACGCCGGGCTGATGGCGATCGCCGACGAGGCCGCGATCCGGGCGGTGGCCGCGGGCCAGGACGTCGTGGTGGTGCCGTGCGCGTCCCCGGTGCAGGCGCTGGCCGCGATCGCCGTGCACGATCCGCGCAGGCGCGCGGGCGACGACGTGGTCGCCATGGCCGAGGCCGCCGCGGCGACCCGGCGCGGCGAAGTCGTTGTCGCCGAGCAGGACGCGATCACCTGGATCGGCCCGTGCCGCGCCGAGGATGTGCTGGGCTTCGCCGACGGCGAGGTGGTTCTCATCGAGCCCGGCCCGCCCACGACCGCCGCCCTGGCGCGCGCCGCGTGCCGGGTGGTCGAGCGGATGCTGGCCGCGGGCGGGGAGCTGGTGACCGCGCTGCTGGGCCGCGACGCGCCCGACGAGGTGCCCGAGGCGCTGGCGGAGTTCCTGCGCCGCGAGCGGCCAGACGCCGATCTGGCCGTCTACCGGGGCGGACAGTCCGACTCGGTCGTGGTGCTCGGCCTGGAGTGAGCCGGTGTCGGTGGATGCCGACATAATCGGGGCGTCCAGATTTGGCACGGCGGGGAGAGTGATGGCAGCGCTGAGCGACCGGCTCGACCGGGTGGTGGGCAAGAAGTCCGCGGACGCGCTCGCCGCCGCGTTCAAGCTGGAGACCGCGGGTGACCTGCTGCGCCACTACCCGCGCCGGTACGCCGAGCGCGGGCAGCTCACCGACATCGCGGGCCTGGAGGTCGGCGAGCACGTCACGGTGATGGCGAAGGTCGTCTCGGTCAACAAGCGGCAGATGAAGACCAAGCGCGGCACGCTGATCGAGGTTTCCCTGACCGACGGCAAGCGGTCGCTGGACTGCGCGTTCTTCAACCAGCCCTGGCACATGGACAAGCTCAAACCGGGCATCAGCGCGCTGTTCGCGGGCAAGGTCACCGCGTTCCGGCAGAAGCTGCAGCTGGCCAACCCGGACTACCAGCTGCTCGACGGCGACGCGGAAACCGGTGCGGTGGAAGAGTTCGCGGGCGGTCTCATCCCGGTCTACCCGGCGTCGGCGAAAATCCAGTCCTGGCAGATCGCGCAGTGCGTGCGGCAGACGCTGGACATGCTCGACGAGATCGAGGACCCGTTCCCCGACGAGCTTCGGCTGAAGCTGGGCCTGGTCGAGTACGACACGGCGGTGCGCGCCATCCACCGGCCCGCCGAGTGGGCCGACCTGGAGATCGCCCGGACCCGGCTCAAGTGGGACGAGGCGCTGGCCGTGCAGCTCGCGCTCGCCCAGCGCCGCAAGGCTTCCGCGGCCCGGCCCGCGCCCGCGTGTCCCCCCAAGCACGGCGGAATCCTGGACGCGTTCGACAAACGGCTGCCGTTCACGCTGACCAAGGGGCAGGTGGAGGTCGGCGCGGCCGTCGCGGAAGACCTGGCAGGCGAGCACCCGATGAACCGGCTGCTCCAGGGCGAAGTGGGTTCCGGCAAGACGATCGTGGCGCTGCGGGCGATGCTCCAGGTGGTCGACTCGGGCAGGCAGGCCGCGCTGCTGGCGCCGACGGAGGTGCTGGCGTCCCAGCACGCCCGGTCCCTGTCGGACATGCTGGGCGACCTCGGGCAAGCTGGAGAGTTGGGGGCCGCGGAGAACGCCACCCGGGTCACCCTGCTCACCGGTTCCCTCTCGGCGCCCCAACGCAAACAGGCGATGCTCGACGCGGTGAGCGGCGCGGCGGGCATCGTGGTCGGCACGCACGCGCTGATCCAGGACAAGGTCTCCTTCGCCGACCTGGGTTTCGTCGTGGTGGACGAGCAGCACCGCTTCGGCGTCGAGCAGCGCGACGCCCTGCGCGCGCGGGCGGGTGAGAACGTGAGCCCGCATGTGCTGGTGATGACCGCGACGCCGATCCCCCGCACCGTCGCCATGACCGTCTACGGCGACCTGGAAACCTCGTCGCTGCGCGAGCTTCCGGCCGGCCGCTCGCCGATTTCCACGAATGTCGTTCCCGTGTCGGAGAAACCGGCGTGGCTCGACCGTGTGTGGCAGCGGGTCCGCGAGGAAGTCGCCAAGGGACACCAGGCTTACGTCGTCTGCCCCCGCATCGGCGACGAGGACTCCCCCGACTCCCCCGACTCCCCCAGCGGCGGCGACGACGGCCGCAGGCCCCCGCTGGCGGTCGCCGACGTGGCCCCCATGCTCGCCGAGGGTCCGTTGGCAGGCCTGCGGGTGGGAATCCTGCACGGCCGGTTGGCGACGGACGAGAAAGACCGCGTCATGCGGGCGTTCGCGGCGGCGGAGATCGACGTCCTGGTCGCCACCACGGTGGTCGAGGTCGGCGTGAACGTCCCCAACGCGACGGCCATGGTCATCATGGACGCCGACCGCTTCGGCATGAGCCAACTCCACCAGCTTCGCGGCCGCGTCGGCCGAGGCTCCGCGCCCGGCCTCTGCCTCCTGGTGACGGAAGCGATCGGCGGCACCTCCACCCGGGAGCGCCTGGACGCGGTCGCCGCCACCCTCGACGGCTTCGAACTGGCCCGCCAGGATTTGGAACTGCGCCGCGAGGGCGACATCCTCGGCGCCACCCAGTCCGGCTCCCGCTCCGGCCTGAAGATGCTGTCCCTGCTCCGCGACGAAGACGTCATCGCCAACGCCCGCGCCGTCGCCCAGGCCCTCGTCGCCGACGACCCCGACCTCCGCGCTTTCCCCGGCCTGGCAGGCATGGTCGGCCAGTTGGTGGACGACGAACGCGCCGAATACCTGGAAAAGGCCTAGCCCTGGCGCGTCCCCTTGCCCACCGACCACTCCCCACCGCGAGGACACGTCCGCCCAATGCCCACCACGCCCCGAGTCGGCGCGCGCGTCCTGCTGCTCGACCCCGCCGACCGCGTGCTGCTCATCCACGCCCTCGACCCCAAGGAACCCGACCACCACTGGTGGGAACTCCCCGGCGGCGGCCTCGAAGCGGGCGAAACCCTTACTGAGGCCGCACTTCGGGAAGTCGCCGAGGAAACCGGCTTCACGCTGTCGACCCTGGACCGCGAACTGTGGGTGGGCGAAACCCGATTCCACTACCAGGGCCGCGACCACCACCGCGTCGACCACGTCTTCCTCGGCCGAACCCACACCACAACCCCCCAACTCCCCCGCACCCCCACCGAGAACGAGAAAGCCGGAGTCATCGAACGCCGCTGGTGGTCGGCCCCCGAACTCCACCAGTGCCCCGACAAACTCGTCCCCGCCACCCTCCCCACCCTGCTCGACGACTTCCTCGCGGGCCGCATGGGCGACTCTCCCCTGACCCTCCACGGCTGACCACTCAGAGGTCCAGAAGCGTGTAGTCAGCCAGTTCACGGACAAGTTTGGACGCGAGAGTCCAGCGGATCACGGGATCGGTGAAGGCCACGACGTGCTGGTCAACGGGCACCGGATGCGGACGTCCAGCGCGGTACCGGAAGCCGTCAATCCCGTAGAGGGAGAACGATCCCGCCCGCAGAAGCACGTGCCCCTTCCGCAGCGCCGGACAGACCTTCACAGCCAGGTGCGCGCAGGCCCGGCAAATCGGTGGCTCGCTGACCAGCATGTCCTCCGGCAACGTCTCACCCTTGTCGCGCAACAACCACAGCACACCGTGACAGGTGTTTTCAGCCCCTCCCCCGCACACCTGACACAGCAGCCTGCGCATCGCCCGACGCTGCCGCAACGGATGGATCTTGGCGAACTCCGGTTTGCCGCATCCCCGCCTGCCCGTCACCCGATCCCACAGGACCCCGCCGCTGTCCCGATCGGCCACGATCTCATCGGCATAGGCGATCCCGGCACCGCCCCGCCGTTCCACCACACGCGGAAGGTCGGCCCAACTCTCCCCGCTCCAGGTCGCGACGTACGGAACCAACAGCCCAACCCGGTCAGTGGCGCTCACGCCCCACCACCCAGGGACGTCGCCGCCGAGCGGGAGTGGTTCCCGCCAGGAGGCTGTGCCAGCAACGCACTCACCGGAAAGAGCACCTTCGGCGCTTCCGGCTCACCCGGTGCGGGCAATTCGATCAATTCCCGAGCAGTCCCGGCGATGCCACCACCGTGCCTCAACCACGCGATCCCACCATCCGGGTCAGGCACCACCCGCATCCCCAGCACCTGACTTCGATCAAAGATGACGACGACATCGGTATGCCCAACTTGCCCACGACTGGCCGCCACTCCACGCGGGCGGTCGTCCGCACTGAGCAGGTGAAATCTCCATCCGTCTCGACGGACAGCCAACAATTCACTCAATTCCGGCAGGACAGACAGGGCTTCGGTTTCGGTGAAGTCGACGCAAGGCATCTGATTTGGCTCCAGCTCGGCATCGGTCGGCTGTGTGCATCGACCCTCCCGCGCTCGGCCGCCCGGATACAGGGCATTGACCGTGCGACCCTCGCGCATCTTGCGGGCACACCGCGCGCCAACAGCAGGGCGACCAGGGATAACACGGTATGAAGTACGCTGGGAGCGAAAGGCGACGCCGGAGGTGAGCGCGCGATGGGGAAGCGACGCGAGTTCGCGGAAGCGCGGCGAGCGTGTGGGTACACGCAGGAATCGCTTGCCGAGGCGATCGGTGTCGATCCTTCGACTGTCCGGCGTTGGGAAGCAGGCAGCAGCACTCCCTTCCCACACTTTCTTCCCAAGCTCTCCAAGCTTCTGGGCGTCACGCGAGACGAGTTGCAAACCCTCCTGCCAGACGACTCACCTGTGCCGATTCACAAGCGGCTACCGGCTACTGATGACGAACTGGCAGCGCTGGAGCTATTGCATCGGGTCACGTCCAGCGATGTCAGCGAGGAAACACTGACGCAGTTGGAGTCGGTTGTTGACGATCTCGCGATGGCGTATCCGCTCGCACGGCCAGAGGAACTGCTTGAACGGCTTCGCATGTACCTCGCCTATGTGAACACTCTTCTGGATAGCCGCATGACGCTCGCGGGCCGTCAGCGGCTTGTGGTGGTGGGGGCGTGGCTGTCGTTGCTCGCGGCCACCGCGCATATCGACCTGAACCAGGCTGGAGCCGCGACCGCCCGGCTGCGGGTGGCGGCTGGGTTGGCGAAGCACGCGGGGCACAACGAAATCCGGGCGTGGTGTTACGAGACGCAAGCGTGGCGGGTGCTCACCGAAGGGCGGTTCGCGGAGGCGATCGGGCTCACCCATGCCGCGCAGGCGTTGGCGCCTGTCGGGAGTGGAGTCGAGGTGCAGGCCGCTGCGCAGGAAGGGCGGGCGTGGGCGCGGTTGAAGCGGCCGCAGGAGGCCTACCGAGTGATCGGGCGGGTGGAGAAGCTGGTGTCGCCGCTTCAACGGCCGGAGCAGCCGGAGCATCACTACCGGTACGACCCCACCAAGTTCGTCGCCTATCTGGCCACGACGCTCGCCTGGATCGGCGACCCGGAGGCTGAGCGGTTCGCCCGGGAAACCATCACGCGGTTGACGCCCAGTGATGGCGACGGGAAGTGGCCGCGGCGGGTCGCATCGGCGAATCTGGATCTGGCGCTCACGTTGGTGGCGAACGACCGGCATGACGAGGCCTGTCACGCTGCCGCGCAAGCGCTTCACTCCGGGCGGGTCGTGCCCTCGAACCACTGGCGGGCAGCGGAAGTCGTCGCCGCTGTTGAAGCGCGTGGGCTGCCGGAAGCCGCCGGGCTAAGGGAAGCGTATGACGGGATGTTGCGGGGCTAGGGGAGCTTCCAGTCCACCGGCTCCGCGCCCTGTTCCACCAGCAGCGCGTTGGCGCGGCTGAACGGGCGGGAGCCGAAGAAGCCCGCGTGCGCCGACAGCGGGCTCGGGTGGGCCGACTCGATGGCCGGGACCGAGCCGAGCAGGGGGCGCAGGTTGCGGGCGTTGCGGCCCCACAGGATCGCCACCAGTGGGCCGCCGCGGGCGGCGAGGGCGCCGATGGCCTGCTCGGTGACGTCCTCCCAGCCCTTGCCCTGGTGGGAGTTCGACTTGCCCGGCTGGACGGTGAGCGCCCTGTTGAGCAGCAGGACACCGTTTTCCGCCCACGGCGTCAGGTCGCCGTTGGACGGCGGCGGGTGCCCGAGGTCGTCGCAGTACTCCTTGTAGATGTTGACCAGGCTCTTCGGGATCGGGCGGACGTCGGGGGCCACCGAGAACGACAGGCCGACCGCGTGTCCCGGAGTGGGATACGGGTCCTGGCCGACGATCAGGACGCGGACATCGGCGAAGGGCTGTTTGAACGCCCGCAACACGTTCTCGCCCGCGGGCAGGTAGCGCCTGCCCGCGGCGATCTCCGCGCGCAGGAACTCGCCCATCGCGGCGATCTTGTCGGCGGCGGGCGCCAGCGCCTGCGCCCACCCGGATTCGACGATCTCGGTCAACGGTCGTGCCACGCCGAGAAACCCTACTCAGCCGAGCCTGCGCAGCCCCGACCGGTACACGGCGATGTTCTCCACGTACTTGGCCACGATCCCCGATGTCATGTCTTCTGGCACCACATGGCCTTCGCGGACTTTCGCCGGGATGCCCAGGGCCATCGAGCGGGCGGGGATGAAGCCGTTGAACGACACCACGCCGCCCGCGCCGAGGATGGCGCCGTCCTCGACCACCGAGCCGTTGAGCAGCACCGAGCCCGAGGCGATCATGCAGCGGTCGCCGACGGTGGCGCCCTCGATGTGGACGTTGTGCCCGATGACGCAGTCCGCGCCGACGCGGACCGGGTGTAACTCGGTGCAGTGCACGACGGTGCCGTCCTGGACGCTGGTGCGGGCGCCGATCTCGATGCTGCCGTAGTCGCCGCGCAGGACCGCCTGCGGCCACACCGACGCGAACGGGCCCAGGGTGACGTTCCCGATGACGGTCGCGTCCGGGTGGACGTAGGCGTCGGGGTGGATGTCGGGCGTCAGGTCGCCGAGGGCGTAGACGGGCACGTTATCTCCTCGCGGGTGAGCGGCTTTCCGAGGTGGTAGGCCTCGGTGGCGTCGGCGTAGTGGCCGAACGGGGTGACGGGGGTGTATCCGGCGGACTCGTACAGGGCGATGGCCTCCGGCTGCCGCAGGCCCGTTTCCAGGATGAGCCGCCGGTGGCCCGCGGCGTACGCGGTGCGTTCGAGTTCGGCGAGCACGGCGCGGGCGAGGCCCCGGCCGCGGACGGCGGGGGTGACGTACATGCGCTTCATCTCCGCGTCGCCGCCGTCGTGGCCGCGCCACCCGCCGGTGGCGACCGGGGTCCCGTCGAGGTAGCCGACGAGGAACAGGCCCCGGGGCGGGGCGAACTCGGCGGCGTCGACGGGGGTCTCGTCCACGCCGCCGTAGCGGATCACGTACTCCTGTTGGACCTCGTCGATGAGCCGGGCCGAGTCGGGGTGGTCGTACCGGCGGACTTCGATGCGCACGCCCCGATTGTCGCTCACTCGATCCGGTGAATCGCGGGCCGCCTCAGCGCCAGTGCTGCCAACCCGTCGGCCCCGCGTACGGGCCGCCGTCGACGGTGACGCCGGTGCCCCTGGTGACGGTGCCGATGGTGCGCCAGCCCGGGGGCACGCCCGCCGGGTCGGGGAAGGTGGCGGCGAGGGCGTGGTCCTCGCCGCCGGTGAGGACCCAGTGCCGGGGGTCGCCGCCGAGCGCCGAGGCGACGTCGACCAGCCGCTGGTGCACCTCGATGAGGTCGGTGCGCACGTCGATCGCCACATTGGACGCGGCGCAGATGTGCCCGAGGTCGGCGAGCAGGCCGTCGGACACATCGATCATCGCGGTGGCCCCGGCGTCGGCGGCCTGCGGACCGGCGGCATACGGCGGCTCCGGGGAGCGGTGCGCGCCGACAACGCTGACCGGGGAGCGGAAACCGCGCCCGAGGACCGCGAGACCGGCCGCGCTGAAGCCAAGCTGACCGGCCACCGCGACCACGTCGCCGGGCATCGCGCCGCCGCGGGTGACCGGCGCGCGGCCCCGCAGGTCGCCTAACGCGGTGATCGAAATCACAAGGTTTCCGGACTCCGTGAGGTCGCCGCCGACGACGCCGACGCGGGCGCGGGTGGCCTCGTGCCACATGCCCTTGGACAGCTCGTCGACGACCTCCGCCGCGGTCGCCGACGGGCAGGCGATGCCCACCAGGACCGCCGTGGGGACCGCGCCCATCGCCGCGACGTCGGCCAGGTTCACCGCCACGGCCTTGCGGCCCACCTGCTCCGGGCTGGACCAGTCGAACCGGAAGTGGACGCCCTCGACCAGCACATCGGTGCTGGCCACGACCCGTCCGTCGGACGCGGCGACCACCGCGGCGTCGTCGCCGGGCCCGAGCAGCGTGCTCTTGGGCTGGGGCCTGCTCTCGGTGATCCGCCTGATGAGGTTGAACTCACCCACGTCGGCCACGGTCTCCGCGCCCTGGGGCGTGTCCGGTCTCACGACTTCCTCCGATCGCCGAACTCTGTCGAACCCCCGCGGATCGCCAACTGGGGTACGTTGCTGGACACGTTCCTACATCTTGGGGACTCCTAGCCGCGAAGGGGCGCGCCGTGGTCCACGCATACATCCTTATCCAGACCGAGGTCGGCAAGGCCGCCGCGGTCGCGGCCGAGATCGGCGGAATCGCAGGGGTCACCACCGCGGAGGATGTCACCGGGCCCTACGACGTCATTGTGCGGGCGGAGGCCGACAACGTCGACCTGCTCGGCCAGCTCGTCGTGGCCCGCATCCAGAACGTGGACGGCATCACACGGACGCTGACCTGCCCGGTAGTCCACCTCTGAGCCGTGGTCTAGTGGGGGCGTGAGCGAGCTTGCGAGCGAACAATCAACACAGTGCGTAGGCGCGCGAGGCCACCGATCTTGTGAGGTGGCCGCATGAGCAAGCTTGCGAGCGAATCACCGACACAGCGCGCCCGCGAGGAAGGCCACCGATCCTGTGAGGTGGCCGCGTGAGCGACCAGCCCCAGACCGGCCCGTCGCGCGCCGCGGTGATCACCGCCGCCGCCCTCGTCGGCGCGCTGGCCGTGGGCATCGTCGTGGCGAGCAGGCTGCTTCCCGAGTCCCCGGACAACCCCGAGTCCGGGCCGGTCGGCCTGGTGCCGGTCGAGGCGCCCGCCGCCGGTTCGCCCGAGTGCGGCGCGCTGGTGGCCGCGCTGCCCGCGACCCTGCCCAGCGGCGGCTCGACCCTGGACCGCCTCCCGATCGTCGAACCGGCCCCGGTCGGCGCCCTGGCCTGGGGCGACGCCGCCGGGAGCCGGGTGGTGCTGCGCTGCGGCCTGGGCAAGCCCCCGGAGCTGACGCCGACCGCGGCGCTGCGGCAGGTGTCCGGCGTGCAGTGGCTGCCCATCGAGGGCGACGGGTCGGCGACGTGGTTCGCGGTCGACCGGGGCGTCTACGTCGCGCTGACCCTGCCGTCGACGGTGGGCACCGGTCCACTCCAGACGGTGTCCGAAGTGGTCGGCCAGACCCTGGCCGCGCAGCCAGTGCGGCCCTAGCGCAGGCCGGTTCCTCGGGCCAACGCGGTGTCGATCAGGACTCCCAACAGGTTCGGGTAGTCCACACCGGACACCTCCCACATCTTCGGGTAGGCCGAGGTCGGGGTGAAGCCGGGCATCGTGTTGACCTCGTTGACGGTCAGCGCGCCGTCCTCGCCGACGAAGAAGTCGACCCGGGCCAGGCCCTGGCAGTCCAGGGCGCGGAAAGCGTCGGCGGCCATGGCGCGCAGGCGTTCGGCCACGTCGTCGGGGAGCTTGGCCGGGATGTCGAGCTGGCACACGTCGTCGAGGTACTTGGCGTCGAAGTCGTACCAGTCGACGCCGTCGACCAGCCGCACCTCGGCGGGCTGGGAGGCGCGCACGCTCCCGTCCGGGAACTCCAGGACGCCGCACTCGACCTCGCGGCCGACGACGGCCGCCTCGACCAGCACCTTCGGGTCGATCTCGCGGGCGTGCGCGATGGCAGCGTCCAGGTCGCCCCAGGACGTCACGCGGGTGATGCCGGTGGACGAGCCCGCGCGCGAGGGCTTGACGAACACCGGCAGGCCAAGGTGGTCGCGCTCGGCCTCGGTCAGCGTGGCCTGGTCGCGGCGCGGCTCGACATACCGGCCGACGGGCAGGCCCTCGGCGGCGAGCAGCTTCTTGGTGTAGCCCTTGTCCATCGCCACCGCGCTCGCCAGCACTCCGGGCCCGACGTAGGGCACGCCCACCATCTCCAGCAGTCCCTGGATGGTGCCGTCCTCGCCGTAAGCGCCGTGCAGCACCGGGAAAACGAGGTCCACACCGGAAAGGACCTCGCCCGCGCGGCCCTGCTCCAGCACGACGAGGCTCGCCGCGGTCGGGTCGGCGGGCAGGGTCAGCGCGGTGCCCGAGGTGACGCTGGGCAGGGTGCGGCCCTGGATGCCCAGCTCGCGGGGGTCGGACGGGCCGAGGACCCAGGCGCCCTCGCGGGTGACGCCGACCGGCACGACCTCGAACCGCTCAGGATCCAGGTTGGCGAGCACGCTCGCCGCCGACACGCAGGACACCGAGTGCTCGGTGCTGCGCCCGCCGAACACGACAGCGACACGGATCTTTGAGCTGGTCATGGGGCCCGACCCTACCCGGATGAGCGCACCCGCCCGGTGAAGACCTCGAGCAGCTCCGGAATGGCCTCGTGGAGCTGCTTCCTTGAGCACGCCGCGTATCCGAGGGCGATGCCGAACCAGGTCGGTTTGCCGCAGTGGTGGCGGGCGAGGCCGTCGAGGACGAGGCCGCGCGCGCGGGCCCGCCCGATCAGGTCGCGCTCGGTCTCCGCGGAGTCCAGCGGCACCACCAGATGCGCGCCCGCGTCGTCGCCGATGACCGCGACACCGCCGTCCGTCAGCGCCCGCACCAGCAGGGCGCGCCGCTCGGACAGCTCGCGGCGCAGCTTGCGCAGGTGCCTGCCCAGGTCGCCGTTTCGGGCCAACTCCACGACCACGAGCTGCCCGGCCGCGGACGGGCTGGCCCCAGTGGACTCGCGGTGTTCCAGGACGGCGGACACCACCGCTGGCGGGGCCACCAGCCAGCCCGCGCCGAGCGTCGGGGTCAGGATCTTGCTCGTGGTTCCCAGGTGCACCACCACATCCGGGGCGAGCGCGGCGAGCAGCGGCAGCGGCGCCACGTCGTAGCGCAACTCGCCGTCGTAGTCGTCCTCGATGACCAGCCAGCCCTCGCGGCGGGCCCGCTCGACCAGCTCGACCCGCCTGCCCGCCGACATCCGCCTGCCCAGCGGGTACTGGTGCGCGGGCGAGCAGTAGACGGCCTTCGCGCCCGCGGGCACGGCGTCGAGCAGCAGGCCGTTGGCGTCGACCGGGATCGGCACCACCCGCAGCCCGGCGGCGCGCATCGTCTCCACCGCCCGCTGGTAGCCCGGGTCCTCCACGGCCACCGTGTCGCCTTGCCGCAGGACCGTCGCCGCCAGCTCGGCCACGGCCGCCGTCGTGCCGCCGGTCGCCAGCACCGACTCGCCCTCGCCGGACTCGTCGAACTCGGCCCGCACCCGCAGCCCCCGGTGCCGCAGCAGGTGCTCCGCGACGACCGCGCGGTAGGCGGGCAGGCCCGCGCGCTGGTGGCGCAGCATCGGGGCGGCCTCGGCCGCGCCCCGCCACGCCCGCCGCCACGCGGACCGGTCGATGCCCCCCGCCCACGGCGAGCCCGGCCGCAGGTCCACCGCGGCTTCGTCCTCGGCGGCGGGCTTGGCGCGGCGCGGCCTGGCCGTGGGCGAGCCGGGCGGCGCGGTCGTGACATAGGTGCCCGAGCCGTGCTTGCCCGCGATCCAGCCCTCGGCGTGCAGTTGCTCGTAGGCGGCGGCGGTGACGGTCCGGCTCACCTTGAGCTGGGCCGCGAGCGCGCGGGTGGACGGCAGCCGGTCACCGCTGCGCAACCGGCCGTCGGCGGCGGCCGTCCGCAGCTCCTCGGCGAGCTGCACGGCCAGCGGGGTCGCCGACCGACGGTCCAGGGTGACCGGCAGCGCGGGACTCTCCGACACGAGTGGCCTCCCAAAATCGTGTTGCTGTGGACCTGTCAGCATGCCACTCAGGTGGGCGAAGGTGATAGCCGTGACCGAGACGCGCTCCGCTGAATCCCTGTCCCCCACCGACCGCAGCACGATCCGGCGCGGCGCCAAGCGCGCGGTGACCGACCGCGCGGCGCTGTGGGCGATTCTGGACGCTGGCCTGGTGTGCCATCTGTCCACAGTGGTCGACGGGGCTCCGCTGGTGCTGCCCACCGGGTACGGGCGCGACGGCGACACTCTCTACCTGCACGGCTCCACCGGGGCGCTGAGTCTGCGCACGGCGGCTGAAGGGGTCGAGGTGTGCGTGGCGGTGACGTTGCTCGACGGGGTGGTTTATGCGCGGTCGGTGTTTCACCACTCGATGAACTACCGCTCAGCGGTGATCCATGGGTCGGCGAGGCCGGTGGTCGAGCCTTCGGCGAAGCTGCGGGCGTTGCGGGTGCTCACCGAGCACATGGCGCCGGGGTCATGGGAGCACGCTCGGGAGCCGAACGCGAAGGAACTGGCGGCTACGGCGGTGTTGGCTGTGGACCTTGCCGAAGCCGCGGTGAAGGTTCGCACCGGTGGGCCGGTGGATGACGCGGAGGATGTGGCTGCCAACACGGCTTGGGCGGGGGTTCTGCCGGTGCGGACCGTGTGGGGTGCGCCATCACCGGATGACGCCCTGGCGGGGGCGCCGGTTCCGGAGCACGTCACGCGGCGGGCTCGGGGCCGGTGAGGGGGTCGAAGCGGTAGTGGCCCATCGGAGGGCGGGCGGCACGGTAGACGTGGATGCTGACCGCCGGGTCCGGGGAGTCGTTGCGAACCTGGTGGATGTAGCCGGGGGCGAAGACACGGGTCTGACCTTGGATCAGGTGGTGCAGGGCCTCGGCAGGCTTGCCGTGGGTTGCCACGCGTTCGGTGAGGGAACCGGAGACGACGGTGAAAGCGCCGGTGGCCAGGCTGTGGTCGTGCAGGTCGGTGCCCTGGCCGGGGAGCCAGCTCATCAGCCAGACCTCCTGGTTTTCGGTCTTGGCGATTCGGGCGGCGAAACGTTCCGTGGGGTCGTAGCGGAGTAGGTGGCGCCAGGTCGCGCGGTCGGTGGCGTATTCGCGGGCGATCAGCGCGGGGTGGGCGGTGGTGGGGATAGTGGTGAGGGCGACGGTGTTGGGGGGCACTGCGAACATGGGGGTGGGCTCTCTTCGGGATTCGCGGGCACGGGGCGGCGGATCTACCGACAGAGACAGAGCGCGCTGGCGACACGGCTGAGGTCGATGTGACCTCGCCGGTCGGTCATGGCGCGCAGGAGCATGGTGCTAGTCGAGCATTTCGCTGCTCCGGGGTCAAGCTGTTCATATGGTGGGACGGGGTCTGGTTGCGTTGTCGCTCGTCCTTCACCCCCAAAGAAGCCACTCCACCCCATCGAGCACCTGGCAGGGCTGGTTCGGCCTGGCAGATGCTCGGGTTTGGCGCACTGCGCATATCGAGCGCTGGGCTAGCCTTGGTGCGGTTCAGTGGGTGTGCGGCTTGTCTGGTGAGAGTGCGGCCAAGGCTTTCAGGACGTCTGCGGTGAGGTCTTGGGGGTCTTCGCAGCCGCAGGAGAAGCGGAGTAGGCCTGCTGGGACCGGGTCGCCCCAGCGGGCTCGGCGGTCTGCTGAGGAGTGGAGGCCGCCGAAGCTTGTGGCTGATGCGACTAGGCGGGCGGCGTCGAGGAATGAGTCCACTGCCGCTGCTGACTCCAGTTCGAAGGCGAGTACGCCGCCGAAGCGGCGCATCTGCTTTGTGGCTGTTGGGTAGGCCGGGTCGGTTGGGGAGCCGGGCCAGCGCAGGTTTCGTACTCTGGGGTGGTCGCTGAGGGCCTTGTGGAGGGCGTTGGCGTTTTCTGCCTGGCGGGCCAGTCGTAGGTCCAGGGTTCCCAGGCCTCGGTGGGCCAGCCAGGTCTCGAATGGGCCTGGGACGGCTCCGCTTGCTGTGCGTTCGGCTCTTAGTTGGGCGGCCAGGGTGGGGTTTGTGGTGGTGATGTGGCCTAGTACTACGTCGCTGTGGCCGGAAAGGGCCTTGGTGTCGCTGGCGAGGGTCACGTCCGCGCCCAGGGCCAAGGGGCGTTGGCCTAGTGGGGTCGCGGTGGTGTTGTCGACGGCGACCAGTGCGCCCGCCTCGTGCGCCAGGGTGGTGATCGCGGCTATGTCGCAGACGTCCAAGCCCGGGTTGGAGGGGGTTTCCAGCAGGACCAACCGGGCGTTGGCGACGGTCTCGGGTGTCCACTTCGCGACTGTTGGGACTTCGTGGACGTCTAGGTTCAGGGCGGTTAGGTGCTCTCGGACGTAAGAGCGGGCCAGGTAGTAGCCGTCCGAGGGCAGCACGACCTTGTCGCCTGGGCCCAAGACCGTGCGCAGGAGCGCGGAGATCGCGGCCATGCCTGAGGAATAGACAACGCACTCGCCGCCGTCCAGGTCGCCCAGGGCGGATTCGAGGGCGCGCCAAGTGGGGTTCGTGGCGCGGCCGTAGAAGTCGCCGGAGTCGGACAGGTGGAATTGGGCTGCCAGGACCGGTTGGGGTGGGACGGGAGTGCCGGGGGTGGACGGTGGGGCACCCGCGTGGACGCAGCGGGTGCCGTCGCCAAAGTCTGGGGTCGTCATCGTTCCGGCTTTGTCTTGCGGCCGATTAGTTCGCCCGCCATCTCGCGGGGGTGGAAGCCGTCGTGGCAGACCCGGTGGACCACCTCGGTGATGGGCATTTCCACGCCGTGGCGCTGGGCCAGTTCGCGGATGGCCGAACAGGACTTCACGCCCTCGGCCACCTGGCCGTGGACGGCGGCCTGGGCCTGGGCCATGGACTCGCCGCTTCCCAGTCTCGCGCCGAAGGTCCGGTTGCGGGAGAGGGGGGACGAGCAGGTGGCCACCAGGTCGCCCAGTCCCGCCAAGCCCGCGAAGGTCATGGGGTCCGCGCCCAGGGCCGCGCCAAGGCGGCTGGTCTCGGCCAGGCCCCGGGTGATCAGGGTGCCCAGGGTGTTCGCGCCGAAGCCCAGGCCGTCCGCCATGCCGCAGGAGAGGGCGATGACGTTCTTGCAGGCGCCGCCGATCTCGCAGCCGATGACGTCGGTGATGGTGTACGGGCGGAAGTAGCCGGTGGTGCAGGCCCGCTGGACGGCGACCGCGCGGTCGTGGTCGCGGCAGGCGATGACGGTGGCGGTCGGCTGCTCTTCGGCGATCTCCCGGGCCAGGTTGGGGCCGGACACGACCGCGATCCGGTCGTCGGGGACGCCGGTCACCTCGACGATGACCTCGCTCATCCGGCGCAGCGTGCCCCGCTCGATGCCCTTGGCCAGGCTGACCAGGGTCGCGTCCGGCGCCAGCAGGCTGCGCCACGCGGTCAGGTTGTGGCGCAGGCTCTGGCTGGGGACGGCCAGCACGACGGTGTCCGCGCCGTCGAGGGCGACGCGGGGGTCGGAAGTGGCGGCCAGGTTGTCCGGGAGGCGGATTCCCGGCAGGTAGTCGCCGTTCTCCCGGTCCCGCGTGACGGCATCGGCGACGTCGCGGCGCCGCGCCCAGAGGGTGACCGGCTGCCCGGCGTCGGCGAGCACCTTGGCGAACGCGGTGCCCCAGGAACCCGCGCCGAGCACGGTGATCTTGCCAGCGGTGGTCTTGCCAGCGGCGGCCATGTCAGCTCGCGACCTCGTCGGAGCCCCGCTTGGCGCTCTGCCTGGCCAGGGGCACGTAGAACCCGGCTGGCTCGGGCTCCTGCCTGATCTCGGCCAGCATCCGCCGGATCTCAGCCATCAGCAGGTCGGTGACCTCGCGCAGCAGTTTGTTCGTCACCGGCTGTCCCCGGTACGCCGACAGGTCGACCGGGTCGCCGAGGACCGTGACGACCTCCTTGCGCGGCAGCGGGTGGAACTTCTTGGTGTAGCCGTCCCAGATGTGGTTCGTGCCCCAGCGCGCGGCGGGGATGACCGGCACGTCGTTCTCCAGCGCGAGCCGGGCGACGCCGGTGCGGGCGCGCATCGGCCAGCCGTCCGGGTCCTTGGTGATGGTGCCCTCCGGGTAGATCACCACGGCCTTCCCCGTCCGCAGCGCCTCGTGCGCCGCGCTGAGGCTGTGCCTGGCCTCGGAAGAGCCCCGGTAGACGGGGATGCCGCCGGAGCCAGCGAGGATCTTGCCGAACACCGGGACGCGGAACAGGCTGTCCTTGGCCATGAAGCGCGGGACCCGCTTGTTGCGGTGCACGAACACCGCGTCGTTGGGCGGGTCGAGATGGGAGACGTGGTTCATCACCAGCAGCACCGGACCCGTCGCGGGCAGTTTCTCCGCGCCGCGATAGGTGCGTTTGCCCAGCCAGGTCATCGGGTAGAAGGCGACCGCCGCGGCGCCGACCCAGAACCCGCCCTTCTCGCGCTTGCCCAACTGCTCCTCCTCTTCGCGCAACCGTGGGCAGTGAGTCTTCCTGGCCACCCGGTCGCGGGTCCATACGGGGTGGGTGTCAGCGCTGGCCGGCAGTATCGGAGCGGTGGTGGACCTCGTGGTGCCGGTCAAGCACCTGGACCGGGCGAAGTCGCGGTTGCGTGGCGCGGTGGGCGGCGGCCCGGCCTGCCACCGCGACCTGGTGCTGGCGGTGGTGCTCGACACCGTCGCCGCCGCGCTCGCCGCGCCGGGGGTGCGGCGGCTGCTGGTGGTGTGCGAGGACGAACGGGTGGCAGGCGCGCTGGCGCCGACGGCAGCGGAATGCGTCGACGAGCGCGGCCTCGCCGGGCTCAACGCCGCGCTGCGCTTCGGCGCGGCGACGCTGCGTGCCCGCGACCCCCGGTCGGTGGTCGGCGCGCTGCAGGCCGACCTGCCCGCCCTGACCCCCGCCGCGCTCGCCGCGGCGGTGGCCGAGGCCGACGGGCGGCGCGCGTTCGTCGCGGACCGGCCCGGCACCGGCACGACACTGCTGCTGTCCGCGCCCGGCGGGCCGCTCGCCCCCCGATTCGGACTTGGCTCGGCGAACGCCCACGCCCACTCCGCCATCCGCGTCGGCGACGACCTCCCCCGCCTGCGCTGCGACGTCGACACGCCCGAGGACCTGGCGCACGCGCGCTCACTCGGCGTCGGAGCCAACACGACCCGCGCCACCCGCGCGGCCTGCGGAACGCCTTGGAACAGGCTGTAGATCACAAGAAAGTTCACGGTCGCGTAGGCCCGGGAACGCGCGGTTGTCGCATCTCTGCTGGACAATGAGGGTGTGAGCACGGAGAGCACGCACGACCAAGCCCCCGCCCCCGACGCGCCGCCGCCAGCGACCTCGGCGCCGGAAACCACGCCGGAGCCGCGCAGCGTCCCGTTCGCGCCACCGGCGGTGACCCCGGCCGCTGCCGTGACGGACCTGCCCGACGACCGCTACCTCAACCGGGAACTGTCCTGGTTGGACTTCAACGCCCGGGTGCTCGCGCTCGCGGAGGACTCGTCGCAGCCGCTGCTGGAGCGGGCGAAGTTCCTCGCCATCTTCGCCTCGAACCTGGACGAGTTCTACATGGTGCGCGTCGCGGGCCTCAAACGCCGGAACGAGACCGGGCTGTCGGTGCGCAGCGCGGACGGACTTACCCCGCGCGAGCAGTTGGGCCACATCGCCAAGCGCAACCAGGAACTCGTCGCCCAGCACTCGCGCGCCTTCTCCGACCGGGTCCGCCCGGAACTCGCCGACCGCGGCATCAAGATCGCCACCTGGGACGAGGTCACCGACGACGACCGCAGGCGGCTGTCGATCTACTTCCGCGACCAGGTCTTCCCGGTCCTCACCCCGCTCGCGGTCGACCCGGCGCACCCGTTCCCCTACATCTCCGGGCTTTCCCTCAACCTCGCGGTGACGGTGCGCGACCCGGAGGGCGGCACCGAGCGGTTCGCCCGGGTCAAGGTCCCCGACAACGTGCCGCGCCTGGTCCCCATCGACCGCAGCGCCGACGAGCAGGTGGCCGTCTTCCTGCCGATGGAAGAGCTGATCGCGGCCCACTTGAACGCGTTGTTCGCCGGGATGCAGGTCATCGAGGTGCACGCGTTCCGGGTCACCCGCAACGCCGACCTCGAAGTCGAAGAGGACCGCGACGAGGACCTGTTGCAGGCACTGGAACGCGAACTGGCGCAGCGCCGGTTCGGCCCGTCGGTGCGGCTGGAAGTGTCCGACGACATGAGCGAGCACATGCTCGAACTGCTGCTGCGCGAACTGGAGGTGCACCCCAACGACGTCGTCGTCGTGCAGGGCCTGCTCGACCTGTCGTGCCTGTGGCAGATCTACGGCGTGGACCGCAAGGAGCTCAAGGACCCGCCGTTCGTCCCCGCGACCCACCCGGCGTTCGCCGAGCGCGAGACGCCCAAGAGCGTGTTCGCGACGCTGCGCGAGGGCGACGTGCTGGTGCACCACCCGTACGACTCGTTCTCCACCAGCGTGCAGCGGTTCGTGCAGCAGGCCGCGAGCGACCCGCAGGTGCTGGCCATCAAGCAGACGCTGTACCGCACCTCCGGCGACTCGCCCATCGTGGACGCGCTCATCGACGCGGCCGAGGCGGGCAAGCAGGTCGTCGTCCTGGTGGAACTCAAGGCGCGCTTCGACGAGCAGGCCAACATCAAGTGGGCGCGGGCGCTGGAGAAGGCGGGCGTGCACGTGGTGTACGGCTTGGTGGGCCTCAAAACGCACTGCAAGACCTCGCTCGTGGTCCGCCAGGAGGGCTCCACGATCCGCCGCTACTGCCACATCGGCACCGGCAACTACAACCCGAAGACCGCGCGGCTCTACGAGGACGTCGGCCTGCTCACCGCCGAGCCCGCGATCGGCGCGGACCTCACCGACCTGTTCAACGTGCTGACCGGCTACGCCCGGCAGGACAAGTACCGCAGCCTGCTCGTGGCCCCCTACGGCGTGCGGCGCGGCATCGTCGAGCGCATCGAAGGCGAAGTCGAGCACCTGCGCGCCGGGCGGCCCGCGCGAATCCGCATCAAGGTGAACTCCCTCGTGGACGAACAGGTCATCGACGCGCTCTACCGCGCGTCGCAGGCCGGTGTGCCGGTCGAGGTGGTGGTGCGCGGGATCTGCGCGCTCAAGCCGGGAATCCCGGGGCTCAGCGAGAACATCCAGGTCCGCTCCATCCTGGGGCGGTTCCTTGAGCACTCGCGCATCTTCCACTTCGCGGGCGCCGGGGAGCACTGGATCGGCAGCGCGGACATGATGCACCGCAACCTCGACCGGCGCGTCGAAGTCCAGGTCCGGGTCACCGATCCGCGGCTCACCGCGCAACTGGACGAGCTCTTCGACTCCGCGCTCGACCCGTGCACCCGGTGCTGGATCCTGTCCCCCAAGGGCGAGTGGGAACCGTCGCCCGCGGACGGCTCACAGGTCCGCGACCACCAGGCGGGGATGCTCGCCCGACACCGCGCCCTCGGTTAGCCGTGCCGGGACACATCGCCGCCGCGGGCGCGGTCCTGTGGCGGCGCGGGAAGAACACGGTCGAGACAGCCATCGTCCACCGCCCCCGCTACGGCGACTGGAGCCTGCCCAAGGGAAAACTCGACCCCGGCGAGTCGGTGCACGCCGCGGCGGTGCGGGAAGTGGCCGAGGAGACCGGTTTCGCGGCGGTGCTGGGCCGCTCCCTCGGGCAGGTGCACTACGTGGTCGGTGAGAGCGCCAAGACGGTCTCCTACTTCGCCGCCCGCGCGGCTGGGGGTTCCTTTGAGCCCAACGACGAGGTCGACGTCCTGCGCTGGATACCCGTGTCCGACGCGGTTCACCTGGTGACCTATCCGCACGATCGGGTGGTGTTGGCGCGCTTCGCGGCTTTGCCCGCTGAGACGACGACGTTGCTGGTGGTTCGACATGCGCACGCGGGCAAGAAAGACCGCTGGCATGGGCCGGACGCGGAGCGTCCGCTGTCGCCCACCGGGCTGCGGGAACGGGAGGCGCTGACGCGGCTGCTGCCGCTGTTCGGGCCGTCGCGGGTGTTGGCGGCTCCGAAGGTGCGGTGCGTGGACACTGTGCGGCCGCTGGCAGGTCTCTTGGGGGTTTCGGTGGAGCAGGAGCCCGCGCTGGCGGAGCAGGCGGCTGAAGGGGCTGCTGTGGACGTGTTTCGGCGGGTTGTGGCCACGGGGGAGGTCGCGGTCGTGTGCAGTCAGGGGGGTGTGATCCCGGGGGCGCTGGCGGAAGTGTCGGCGGGGTCTGGTGTGGAATTGGGGGAGCCTCAGAGTCGGAAGGGCAGTGTCTGGGTGCTGTCGTTCGCTGGTGAGGAGCTTGTGGCGGCGGACTACGTCGACTCGCCTTGATTCGTGTTGGCTGGCTTCTGCGGGGGCTGGGTTGTGGGGTTGGCTCGATGGGGTGGAGTGGTTTCTTCGGGGCCCCTACGAAGGAAGATCCCGTCGCGGGGAAAGACGGGTGGGGAGCCTTCGGCCCCACGACCACGGCAAGTTTAGGGATCTTCCTTCACCCCCGAAGAAACCACTCCACCCCATCGAGCACATGGCAGGCCGGGTGCGGCTCTGTGGGGGGCGGGTTCGCTCCTTCACCCCGGCCAAGTACCCGGCAGGGCCGGGCTTGGTTGGCAGGAGGGTAGGGGGTGACGAGCAGGCTCCGAGAGCTTGGTCGGCTACCGCTTGTCCTTAAAGCCGTCCACCGCTTTGGCCGACTACCAACTCAAGGGGCGACCCGGGCCGACCCGACAGTTCGTCCGCCTGCCGACCGGTAATCCCACGCCAATCGGGTCCGTCGGCTGCTTTCTCGCCTGCCACACCCGTCCCACTGCTTTACCGGCTGTCCGCCGAACTGGCAGTCCCCCGCCGACGGCCAGGCTGCGCTGAAGCGCGCCCATTGCCTGGCTGGTAAACCCTGTTGTTCCCCAAGCAGGCAACCGCTCGCCCACGAAGCCGCCTGCCTGCCAAACCTGCTCGCCTGTCCCGTGAACCACGGCCCAGCGAGCCTCATCGGTCCTTGGCCCGGATACGCGAGAGCCCCGCACGGGGGAAGCGTGCGGGGCTCTCGCGAAAAGCTTTTACTGCCTGACGGCCACTACTTCTTGCGGGTGGTGGCCTTCTTGGGCGCCGGGGTGGCGCTGGCGGTCGCCTTGGGGGTGGTGCTCTTGGCGGCCGTCGTCTTCTTGGTGGCGGTGGTCTTCGCCGCCGTGGGGGTGGCCTTCTTGGCCGGGGTGGCCTTGGGGGCCGCCGTCTTCGTGGTGGTGGCCTTGGAGGCCGCCGCGGTCTTGGTGGCCGCGGGCTTCGCCGCCGCCGCGCGGGTGCGGGTGGTGGTGGCGGGCTTCGCCGCCGCCGCGGGCTTTGCCGCTGCCGCACGGGTGCGCGTGGTGGTGCTGCGCGTGGTCGCGGCCGCGGGCTTGGGCGCCGCGGTGCGAGTGGACGCCGCCGTGCCGCGGGTGGTGGTGCCCGCGGCGCGAGTGGACGCCGCCGTGCCGCGGGCGGTGGTGCCCGCCCCGCGGGTGGCCGCGACCTTGGGCAGCTTCTTCGCCCCGCTCACGACCTCCTTGAACATGGTCCCGGCGCGGAACGCGGGCACGTTCGTCTTCTTGACCTTCACCGTCTCGCCGGTACGCGGGTTGCGCGCGGTACGGGCAGCACGGGCGCGCTTCTCGAACACGCCGAAGCCGGTGATGTTGACCTTCTCGCCCTTGTTGACCGTGCGAACGATCACGTCGACGAGACCGTCGACCGCAGCGCCTGCGGCCTTCTTGTCGCCAAGGCGCTCGGACAACGCCTCGATGAGTTGGGCCTTGTTCACCCTTCAGTCCTCCGTAAGAGAGCCACACTGCCGTTAACGGCCGAACTCGGCCGACTTCTCGCCAAGATAGGCCCAAATGCGCGCGATTTCCACGCGACGCGCCCGATTTTTCCTTGCGTCATGCGGTGTCGGCGTCCACTCGGAGGGCCGAAACGCTGGTTTTCGGGCGTCGCGCGGGGTGCTCGCGTTGGGTTGTGGCTGACGGAGAGCGGGCCGGATCCCCCTTCGGGAAAGGGGAATCCGGCCCGGGGGTCAGGCGGTCGGAAGCGGGGTCGTCACCGGCTTCCACGAGGGCCTGGCCTGCTCGAACTCGTCAATCGCGTCCGCGTGGCGCAGGGTCAGGGCGATGTCGTCGAGCCCTTCGAGCAGCCGCCAGCGGGTGTAGTCGTCCACGAAGAACGGCGCGGAGAAGTCCTTGGCGCGGACGGTCTTTTCGACAAGGTCGACAGTGACCTGCGTCCCAGGCTCGGCTTCGAGCAGCTTCCACAACAGTTCGATGTCGGACTGGGCGCACTCGGCGGCCACGAGGCCCTGCTTGCCCGCGTTGCCGCGGAAGATGTCGGCGAAGCGGGCGGAGACGACCACCCGGAACCCGTAGTCGGACAACGCCCAGACGGCGTGCTCGCGGGAGGACCCGGTGCCGAAGTCGGGGCCTGCGACCAGGACGCTGCCCGCCCGGTAGGGCTCCTGGTTCAGCACGAAGTGCTCGTCGTTTCGCCAAGCCGCGAACAACCCGTCCTCGAACCCGGTGCGGCTGACCCGCTTGAGGTAGACGGCGGGGATGATCTGGTCGGTGTCCACGTTGGACCGGCGCAGCGGCACCCCGACCCCGGTGTGCGTGGTGAACGGCTCCATGGTGTCGATACCTCAGTTCCGGTCGTCGGTGCTGGTGGCGGGGGCGAGGTCCTCTGGCGAGGAAAGCGTGCCGCGCACCGCGGTCGCCGCGGCGACCAGCGGCGAGACCAGGTGGGTGCGCCCGCCCTTGCCCTGCCTGCCCTCGAAGTTGCGGTTCGATGTGGACGCGCTGCGCTCCCCGGGGGCGAGCTGGTCGGGGTTCATGCCAAGGCACATCGAGCAGCCAGCCTGCCGCCACTCCGCGCCAGCGGCGAGGAACACCTTGTCCAGGCCCTCGGACTCGGCCTGCGCGCGCACCCGCATCGAGCCGGGCACCACGAGCATCCGCACCCCGTCCGCGACGTGCCTGCCGCGGATGACGTCCGCCGCCGCGCGCAGATCCTCGATGCGGCCGTTGGTGCAGGAACCGAGGAACACCGTGTCGACGCTGATCTCGCGCAGCGGCGTGCCCGGGGTGAGATCCATGTACGACAAGGCCTTCTCGGCGGCCACGCGCTCGTTCTCGTCGGCGATCAGCTCCGGGTCCGGGATCGCCGCCGACAGCGGCAGGCCCTGCCCCGGGTTGGTTCCCCAGGTGACGAACGGAGTCAGCTCGGCGGCGTCGAGCACGACCTCGGCGTCGAACGTCGCGCCGTCGTCGGTGCGCAACTCGCGCCAGTCGGCCACCGCGGCGTCCCAGTCCGCGCCCCGCGGCGCGTGCGGACGACCCTTGAGATAAGCGAAGGTCGTCTCGTCCGGGGCGATCATCCCGGCCCGCGCGCCCGCCTCGATCGACATGTTGCACACGGTCATCCGCGCTTCCATCGACAGCTTCTCGATGGCCGGGCCGCGGTACTCCAGGACGTACCCCTGGCCGCCGCCGGTGCCGATCTTCGCGATCACCGCGAGGATCACGTCTTTCGCGGTGACCCCCGGGCGCAGCTCGCCCTCGACGGTGATGGCCATGGTCTTGAAGGGGCGCAACGGCAGTGTCTGCGTGGCGAGCACATGCTCGACCTCGGAGGTGCCGATGCCGAACGCGAGCGCGCCGAACGCGCCGTGCGTCGAGGTGTGGCTGTCGCCGCACACCACGGTCATGCCGGGCTGGGTGAGCCCAAGCTGCGGCCCGACCACGTGCACGATGCCCTGCTCGACGTCGCCCATGGGGTGCAGCCGCACGCCGAACTCGGCGCAGTTGCGGCGCAGCGTCTCCACCTGGGTGCGCGAGACCGGGTCGGCGATGGGCAGGTCGATTCCCACCGTCGGCACGTTGTGGTCTTCGGTCGCTATGGTCAGATCCGGCCTGCGGACCGGCCGCCCAGCGAGCCGCAGGCCGTCGAAGGCCTGCGGGCTGGTCACCTCGTGCACGAGATGCAGGTCGATGTAGAGCAGATCAGGTTCCGCGCCGCTGCCGCGACGCACCACGTGCTGGTCCCACACCTTTTCGGCGAGCGTTTTGGCCATCGCCCATCACCATCAGCTTCCCACAGACTGGACTTCCCACATAACGGGAAAGTAGTATCGAGACGTGGGACAGCATAGCGGCATCGGAGTTCTGGACAAGGCAATGGCCGTACTGCAGGCGGTGGCCAAGGAGCCCTGCGGCCTGGCGGAGTTGTGCGCCAAGACCGGCCTGCCCCGGGCCACGGCCCATCGGCTGGCGGTCGGCCTGGAGGTGCACCGCCTCCTGCGCAGAGGGTCCGACGGCAGATGGCGCCCCGGCGCGGCTCTGGCCGAACTGGCGGGCGGCGCGACCGACCCCCTGCTCGACGCGGCGACCTCGGTCCTGCCCAGGTTGCGGGACCGAACCGGCGAGAGCGTGCAGCTCTACCGCCGCGACGGTCTGCACCGAATCTGCGTCTGCTCCGCGGAACCCCCCAGCGGCCTGCGGGACACCGTCCCGGTCGGCTCCCGCCTCCCCATGACCGCGGGCTCGGGAGCCAAGGTCCTGGCCGCCTGGGCCGACCCAGCCACCCAACGCAGCCTCCTCACCGACGCCGTCTTCGGCGAACGCGCCCTCCTGGAGGTAAGACGCCGAGGCTGGGCCCAAAGCGTCGCAGAACGCGAACCAGGCGTGGCCAGCGTCTCCGCCCCCGTCCGAGACGCCTCCGGCACCGTGGTGGCCGCCGTCTCCGTCAGCGGCCCCATAGACCGCATGGGCCGCCGCCCCGGCGCCCGCTGGGCCGCCGACCTCCTAGCCGCCGCCGACGCCCTCCAAAACCGCCTCTAACCTTCCACCGCCCTCACCGCCCTGGCTGTGAGGGCGGTGCGCTATCTGTGGCTGGTGGTCACCTTGGGGCGCTTGGTTTCGAGCGTCCGGGGACGTGGTCCGGCCGCGGTGAGGCTTGAGCGGAGGGCTCGATGGGGCTTCTGCGAGGCTGGGCTTCGTGGGGTCTGCTCGATGGGGTGGAGTGGTTTCTTCGGGGCCCCTACGAAGGAAGATCCCGTCGTGGGAAAGACGGGTGGGGAGCCTTCGGCCCCACGACCACGGCAAGTTTAGGGATCTTCCTTCCCCCCAAAGAAATCACTCCACCCCATCGAGCACTGGGCGAGCCTCGGTGCGGCCTGGCAGGAACGTGGGTTCGCTGTTCCGCTCCCACGAGCACCTGGCAGGGGCAGTGCGGCTTTGCGGGGGCGGGTGTGCTCCTTGGCCTATGAGCACCTAGCAGGGGTAGTGCCCGGTTCGTCGGGGGGCGGGTCTGCTCCTTCGCCCCGCCAAGCACCCGACAGGGCCGGGCTTGGTCGGCAGGAGGGAGGATTAGCTTGCCCGCCCATCTCGCACCTGCCAGCTTTGGCTGCACCAGCGAGAGACAGTTAGCCGTCAGAACGAAACATCAACGACACTCCCAAGCAACATCCCCCACCCCACACCCCACGCTCCAAACGGCACACGCCCCCAAGGAGACACAGACCCATCTCCGCCCCCACTTCCCCACTCCCCCCACTCCGATGCGCGAAGCGCGAGCCCCGCTGGTTCAAGAGAGAACGCACCGTGGGGGTCTGGGGGGTCGCCCCCCAGCGCGAATAGCGAAAGAGGCCCGAAAGCGCTTTCCGCTTTCAGACCTCTCCCACTCTGTAGCCCCGACGGGATTCGAACCCGCGCTACCGCCTTGAGAGGGCGGCGTCCTAGGCCGCTAGACGACGGGGCCAGGAACTTTGCCTACTTCATTCAGTTGTTTTCGCTGGAGAGATCTTAGCAGAACCGCTTTGGGCTCTCCAAGCTGGGGTACCAGGACTCGAACCTAGACTAACTGAACCAGAATCAGTCGTGCTGCCAATTACACCATACCCCATTGGCATTCAGGTGAGCGGGTCTGCTTCTGGTGCGGATCCGCTGTCCCTGTCGCCGGAGAAGATGTTAGACCACACCCCCGCTGATCGAGAAATCGGCCCCTACCGTCGGGGGCCGGGGACGCCGGAGGCGCTGGTCATGCCGGGGGTCCGGTACTCGCTGACGAGCAGCTCGGGGAGGTCGGCGAGGGTTTCGACGACGGGGACCTCTGGGGTGTCGTCGTGGTCGTGTTGGTCGGCTGCGCGGTCGAGCCAGATGCCGTGCAGGCCCGCGTCTCGGGCGCCGATGGCGTCGAGGTCTAGGCGGTCGCCTACGTGGGCGGTCTCGTGTGGGGTCACGCCTAGTTCGGCGCAGGCGGTATGGAAGATGGTGGGGTCGGGTTTGGCCGCGCCGAGTTCTCCCGCGCTGATCACGGCGTCGAAGAAGCGGGACAAGCCCAGGCCCGCGAGCCGGGTGCGCTGGTGCGGGCCGGAGGCGTTGGTGACCGCGGCGATCTTGAAGCCTGCGGCTCTGAGCCAGTCCAGGCACGGCACGGCGTCGGGGAACAGCCGCCACGCCTGGCTCATCTGGGCCAGTCTGCGGTCTTCGAGGACGGCGACCGTCTCGTCGTCGATGAGGGCGCCCAGGTCGGCCAGGAAGGCCTTCGTGCGGGCCCGGCGCATGGAGTCGTAGTCAAGCTCGCCGGAGACGACCATGGCGCTGTGCTCGTCGGTGATGCGCTGCCACGCTGGCCACATGTCGTCGCGGCCGATCAATATCGACAACGCCATTCGGGCGGACCCGGTGAAATCGATCAAT
Source organism: Actinokineospora iranica (assembly GCF_900101685.1). Lineage (GTDB taxonomy): Bacteria > Actinomycetota > Actinomycetes > Mycobacteriales > Pseudonocardiaceae > Actinokineospora > Actinokineospora iranica. The sequence continues at coordinate 214,062 of NZ_FMZZ01000003.1, read as the reverse complement.
GTGTCATCGATATCCAGGCAGATCGCGTGAATGGCGGGCGGCTCGTGCGACGGGTTCGGCACACCCTGGCGGGGCGTGGTCGTGGGCGACGGAAATGGCACGAGCGCGGAAGTCATCCAGCGAGGCTAGATGCCCGGGCGGGCTTCCCGATTCGTCTGCACAGGTGATGTTTCGGCTTCTGACACGGTCAAGCAAGAAAGCCCGCGATAGTCTGCTAAAGAACTCTATCGCGGGCCCGCCTTGCCGCGTTACGGGTTAGCGCGCCGCAATCGAGTGAGAGTGCAGTCACGTCCGAGTAGTTCCAGCGACTCGTACAGCGGCGGCGACACCGTGCGGCCGGTGGCGGCCACCCGGACGGGAGCGAACGCCTTGCGCGGCTTGAGCCCGAGGCCGTCGATGAGGGCCGTCTTGAGCGCTTCCTCAATGGCCGCTGTTGTCCACTCCGGCAGCGTCTCCAGCGCCTTGATGCTCGCGTCGAGCACGGGCTTGGCGTCGGGTCCGAGCACTTTGGCCGCCGCGTCCGCCTCGGGGGCGAACTCCTCCTCGGCCACGTAAAGGAAGCGCACCATCGGCGCCGCGTCGGACAACACGATCAGGCGTTCCTGCACCATCGGGGCGACCGCGTCCAATGTGGCCAACTGCGCCGCCGTCGGCGTCCGGGGCAGCACGCCCGCGGAAATCAGATAGGGCACCACCCGCTGGACGAAATCCGCGGTGGGCAGCGCGCGCAGGTGCTCGGCGTTGATGGCTTCGGCCTTCTTGAGGTCGAACCGGGCCGGATTGGAACTGACCTTGGCGATGTCGAACGCGGCGACCATCTCGGCCATGCTGAAGATGTCGCGATCGTCGGCAATGGACCAACCGAGCAGCGCGAGATAGTTCAGCATTCCCTCTGGGACGAATCCGCGGTCGCGATAGGCGAACAGGTTCGACTGCGGGTCGCGCTTGGACAGTTTCTTGTTGCCTTCCCCGCGCACGAGGGGCATGTGCCCGAAGTGCGGGGTGAACTCCGCGACGCCCACCCGCTGCAACGCCTCGTAAAGGGCGATCTGGCGGGGCGTCGAGGGCAGCAGGTCCTCGCCGCGCAGGACATGGGTGATCCGCATGAGAGCGTCGTCGACCGGGTTCACCAGGGTGTAGAGCGGCTGGCCGTTCGCGCGCACCAGCACCGGGTCGGGCACGCTGCCCGCGGGGAAGCTGATGTCGCCGCGGATGAGGTCGGTGAAGCCGATCGCCCGGTCGGGCATCCGCAGCCGCAGCACCGGCTCGCGGCCCTGCGCGCGCAGTTCGGCGCGCTGCTCGTCGGTGAGGTCCCGGTCGGCGTTGTCGTAGCCCAGCTTCGGGTCCTGCCCGGCGGCCTTGCGGCGGGCCTCGACCTCTTCGTTGGTCGAGAAGGACTCGTACAGCTCCCCGGCATCGGTCAGCTTGCGGACGACCTCGGCGTAGCGGTCGGCGCGCTCGCTCTGCCGGTAGGGGCCGTACTCGCCGCCGACCTCGGGGCCCTCGTCCCAGTCGATGCCGAGCCAGCGCAGCGCGTCGAGAAGGGCGTGGTAGCTCTCCTCGCTGTCGCGCGCGGCGTCGGTGTCCTCGATCCGGAAGACGAGTCGGCCGCCGGTGTGCCGGGCGAAAGCCCAGTTGAACAGGGCGGTGCGGATGAGCCCGACATGCGGGGTGCCCGTCGGGGACGGGCAGAAGCGGGCTCGGATCTGGGTGTCTGCGTGTGGCGTGCTCATGGCCGGATCAGCGTATCCCTGCCGATTGGACTTGACCGAGCCGGAGCCAGGGTGCATCCTCAACTTATTCAACTGGTGTTGAAAATAGGAGGGGTCATGGAACGCACAACGGTGTGTGTGGTCGGGGGCGGACCCGCGGGCATGGTGCTGGGCCTGCTGCTGGCACGGGCCGGGATCGAGGTCACCGTGCTGGAGAAGCACGACGACTTCCTGCGGGACTTCCGCGGCGACACCGTGCACCCGCCGACCCTCGACCTGCTCGACGACCTGGGCCTGGGAGAGCGGTTCCGCGCCCTGCCCCAGAGCCGCATCGAGCGAGTGCAGGTCCCGTTCCGCGGCGGGGCGGCGACAGTGGCCGACCTGACGACCCTGCCGGGGCCCAACAACTTCGTCGCGATGGTCCCGCAGTGGGACTTCCTGGACCTGCTGGCCGACGCCGGGGCCGCGGAACCGACATTCCGGCTGCGGATGCGGACCGAGGCGACCGGGCTGCTGCGGGAGAACGGGCGCGTTGTCGGGGTCACCTATCGGACCCGCGACGGGGAGACCGGGAGCATCGCGGCGGATCTGACCGTGGCGTGCGACGGGCGCGGGTCGATCCTGCGGGCGGCGGCGGAACTGCGGCCGAAGTCGTATCCGACACCGATGGACGTGTGGTGGTTTCGGCTGCCGCGCTTGGCGTCGGACCCGGCGGGGATCGTGGGGCTGATCAGCAAGGCGCGGGCGGCGGTGTTGATCGATCGCGGGGATTACTGGCAGGTGGCGACGTTGATCCGGAAGGGGTCGGATGCCGAGGCTCGGCGGACTCCGGTCGAGGGGATGGTGCGCGATCTGATCGGGGTCGCGCCGTGGCTGGCGGATCGCGCGGACGCGGTGAGCTCGTGGGACGACGTGAAGACCCTGGACGTGAAGCTGGACCGGCTGCGGCGGTGGCACCTGGACGGGTTCCTGTGCCTGGGGGACGCCGCGCACGCCATGTCGCCGATCGGCGGGGTGGGGATCAATCTGGCTGTGCAGGACGGTGTGGCCGCGGCACGGATGCTGGCTGGGCCGATTCAGCGACGGTCGGTGTCCACTTGGGATCTTGCGAAGGTTCGGTGGCGGCGTCTGCTGCCTACCGTGGCGATTCAGACGTTGCAGCGGGTTTTGCACGCTCGGGGGCTGCGGCCTGCGTTGGAAGGGAAGATCGAGGTCGCCGGGGCGGGTCGGCCGCCGTTGCCGTTGCGGGTGTTGACGGGGACGCCGTTGTTGCGGCGGATACCGGCGCAGCTGCTTGGCCGGAGTGTGTTCCCGGAGCCTACGCCGGAGTTCGCTCGGCGGTCTGCTGCGCGGTGATGGGCTTTGGGGGTTGGCTCGATGGGGTGGAGTGGTTTCTTCGGGGCCCCTACGAAGGAAGATCGCCCGTGTGAAAGAGCGTGGGAAGCCTGCGGCACCACACGCGCGGCCAGCTTGGCGATCTTCCTTCTCCCCCGAAGAAACCACTCCACCCCATCGAGCACCTGGCAGGGTCGGTGCGACCTGGCAGGGGTACGGCTTTGTTCAGGTGTGGCTTGGTTCAGGTGCGGGCTGGCAGGAGGGCGGGTTTACTGCTCCACTCCATCGCGCACCTGACCGGCAGGGTGGGTTCGGCCTGGCGGGAAGGTGGGTGTGGCTGGTGGTTAGCGCTTGACGACGGGGTTGGTGAGGATGCCTAGGCCGTCGATGGTCACCGAGACGGATTGGCCTTCTGTGATGGGGCCTACGCCTGCTGGGGTGCCGGTGAGGATGACGTCGCCGGGGAGGAGGGTCATCACTCGGGAGATCCATTCGACCAGGGCGCCGATGTCGTGCAGGAGCAGGGAGGTGCGGGAGTCTTGTTTCACCTCACCGTCCACTGTGGTCTTGATCGCCAGGTCGGCCGGGTCCGCTGTGGTGTTGATCCAGGGGCCCAGGGGGCAGAAGGTGTCGTGGCCCTTGGCCCTGGTCCACTGGCCGTCGGCCTGTTGTTGGTCTCGGGCGGTGACGTCGTTGGCGATGGTGTAGCCGAGGATGACGTCTTTGGCGCGGGAGGCGGGGACGTCGCGGCAAGGCATTCCGATGACGGCTGCCAGTTCACCCTCGAAGTCGACTCGGGTTGAGTCGGCGGGGAGTTTGATGGCGGCGCCGGGGCCGATGACCGTGGTCGACGGCTTCATGAAGATGACCGGGTTTTCCGGGGGCTCGCCGCCCATCTCGCGGGCGTGGTCGGCGTAGTTCTTGCCTACGCAGATGATTTTCGTGGGCAGGATGGGCGCGAGCAGCCGGGTGTCGGCCAACGGCCACCGGCGGCCGGTGAACGTGGGCTTGCCGAACGGGTGCTCGGCGATCTCGGCGGCGACCTGGTCGGTTCCGTCGCCCTCGACGGCGACGAACGCGACCCCTTCTGGATGGGCAATTCGAGCTAGTAGCACGGGGCATACCCTAGGACCTGCCTCGAAGTGCCGGTGCGTGTGTCGCACTTGCCGTGCCGCGGGCACTTCGGGACAGGTCCTCGGAGCCGGTCACCGTTCGATAGGCGTGAGGCTGTCCTTCGCGAGGAGGTAGCCGGGGAGCGCCTTCGCGTAGTCGGCCGGGTTTTCCGCGCCGACCTCGACCACGATGGTGCGCAGCGGGGTCGCCACGGCGAACGCGCGGCCGCGCTGGTCGCCGGGCTTCTCGTAGGTGACTTCCACGCCCGAGCCCTTGCCGATCTGGGTGTCGCGGAAGTGCGGCTCGGTGATCTCGCCCTCGCCTTGCAGGAAGCGTTCCAGCGCGCCGCGTGGGGAACTGCCCGCCTCGGTGCCGATCCAGACACGCAGGTAGGCGGGGTCGGCTACGAGGTCGCAGGCTGCCTCCAGGCCGTCACGCGGTTCCGCCGGGGGGTTGGGGCGTGGTGTCCAGCCGCCGGAGACGTCGAAGGCGAACGGCATCGGGCACGCCTGCGGTGTGCCGACCCTGGCGGCGGCGGAGGCGGGCCGGACAGCGCTGTCCCACACGTCGCCGGTGGCCGCGGAGCTGCTGGGCGGCGTGGTGGCGGGAGCATCGCCCGGCTGGGTTCCGCCGCCCGCGCACGCGCTCACCACCCCGGCTGTCAGCACGATCGCGGCGTAGTGACCGATCCGACCCACTCCACTGCCCTCCTCGCCTCACGGGCGGTCTACGGGCGCAGACCGCCGATGCCGACTTCCGACCGCACGCGCAGGGCTTTGTGGGCCAGCGCGTCGCAGAGGGCCAGCCAGCTCGCCTCCACGATGTTGCCGTGCACCCCGACCGTGGTCCATTCGAGCTCGCGGTCGGTGGACTGCACCAACACTCGGGTGACGGCTTCAGTGCCGTGCGGGGTTGCACGGGGGCCGTCACCCGATGTGAGGATTCGGACCTTGTAGTCGCTCAGTTCGACGTCGTCGAGCCACGGCAGGTGCGGCACCAGCGCCCGGCGCAGCGCGGCGTCGAGGGCGTGGACGGGGCCGATGCCCTCGGCGGTCGCGATGACCCGGTGCCCGGCCACGTCGACCTTCACCGTGGCCTCGGACACCACCTCGCCGTCGGCCCGGTGGTCGAGGATCACCCGGTAGGACTCCAGCGTGAACGGGGCGACCGCCTCGGCGGCCGACGGGTCGGTCTTGGCGATCTCCCGGCGCAGCAGCAGCTCAAGGGAGGCGTCGGCGGCCTCGAACGACCAGCCGCGCGCCTCCAGCTCCTTCACCCTGCGCAGTGCCCCGGCGACAGCGTCGGGCCGGTCCGCGAGGTCGACGCCCAGCTCGTGGCCCTTGAGCTCCAGGCTGGCCCGGCCCGCCATCTCGGTGACCAGCACCCGCATGTCGTTGCCGACGGCCGCCGGGTCGATGTGGTTGTAGAGCTCCGGGTCGACCTTGATCGCGCTCGCGTGCAGCCCCGCCTTGTGCGCGAATGCGGACCACCCGACGTAGGCCTGGTGCGGGTCGGGGGCGATGTTGGCGATCTCGGCCAGGGCGTGCGAGACGCGGCTCAGCTCGGCCAGCCCCGCCTCGGGCAGCACGGGCATCTTGAGCTTGGTCACCAGGTTCCCGATGACGGCGAACAGGTCGGCGTTGCCCGCGCGCTCGCCGTAGCCGTTGGCGGTGCACTGGACGTGGCTCGCGCCCGCCTGCACCGCCGCGACGCTGTTCGCCACCGCGCAGGACGTGTCGTCCTGGCAGTGGATGCCCACCCGGAACCCGGTGCGCGCGATGACCTCGCCGACGGTGTCGGCCAGGGCCAGGGGCAGCTGTCCCCCGTTGGTGTCGCAGAGCACGGCCACGTCCGCCCCGGCCTCCATGGCGGCGCCGAGCACCCGCAGCGAGCAGTCCGGGTCGAAGGCGTACCCGTCGAAGAAGTGCTCCGCGTCGAGGAACACCCGCCGCCCCTCGCCGACGAGGAAGGAAACGGTGTCGCGGACCATCTCCACCGCCTCGGCCACATCGGTGCGCAGCGCGAGTTCGATGTGCCTGCGGTCGGACTTGGCCACCAGGGTCACCACCGGAGCCCGCGCGTCGAGCAGCGCCCGGACCTGCGGGTCGGCCGCCGCGGTCGTCCCGGCCCGGCGCGTCGAGCCGAACGCGACCAGCGCGGCGTGCTTGAGGTCGAGTTCCCCCGCCGCGGCGCGGGCGAAGAACTCGGTGTCCTTGGGCAGCGCGCCCGGCCAGCCGCCCTCGATGTAGCCGACCCCCAGCCCGTCGAGCAGCCGCGCCACGGCGAGCTTGTCGGCCACCGAGTACGAGATGCCCTCCCGCTGGGCCCCGTCGCGCAACGTCGTGTCGTAGACGTGGAAGGAGTCGCCAAGCGGGGTGCCTGCTGGGGTCGTGCGGGTCACGGGATGCTCCTCGGGAACGTTCTGGGAAAACAAAAAGACCCCCCGCTGGGATGCGAGAGGTCTGCGCGCCGGGCTGTGGCTTGGGCTACCCGACGCGCTCGTCGATAATGCTCACGGCGAACACGCCCCGATCCTCACACAGGGGCGTTCCACATTCCAAGTCGGTTTCCCACATCCTGAGCAGCCTGAGCCCGTGTGTCCCATCGCACCAGGATCGGCGCGATGGGGCACACGGGCTCGGGCGCCAGAGGGGATCAGGCGCTCTTGGCGTTCGAGGACACCAGGGCCGCCAGCCGGTCGCCGATGGCGAACGTGCCGCCGGGCGAGGCGTGGTCCCGAGTGGCCAGATCGAAGGCGACCGACGCCTCGATGCGCCGCGCCGCCTCGACCTCGCCGAGGTGGTCGAGCAGCAGGGCCACCGAGAGCACCGCGGCGGTGGGGTCCGCGATGCCCTGGCCAGCGATGTCCGGCGCGCTGCCGTGCACCGGCTCGAACATGCTCGGATTGCGCCGGGTGATGTCGAGGTTTCCGCTGGCCGCGAGGCCGATGCCGCCGGTGACCGCCGCCGCGAGGTCGGTGAGGATGTCGCCGAACAGGTTGTCGGTGACGATGACGTCGAAGCGGGTCGGGTCGGTGACCATGTGGATGGTCGTGGCGTCGACGTGCTGGTAGGCGACCGTGACGTCCGGGTGCTGCAGCGACACCTCTTCCACCACACGCGACCACAGCGAGCCCGCGTGCGTGAGGACGTTCGTCTTGTGGACGAGCGTGAGGTGCTTGCGGGGCCGGGCCGCGGCGCGGGTGAACGCGTCGCGCACGACCCGCTCGACGCCGAAGGACGTGTTGACGCTGACCTCGGTGGCGATCTCGTGCGGAGTGTCCTTACGCAACAACCCGCCGTTGCCCGCGTAGAGCCCCTCGGTGCCCTCCCGGACCACGATCATGTCGATCTCGCCCGGATCGGCGATCGGGCTCTTCACACCCGGGTAGAGCCGTGCCGGACGCAGGTTGACGTGGTGGTCGAGTTCGAAGCGCAGCCGCAGCAGCAGCCCGCGCTCCAGGATGCCGCTGGGCACCGACGGGTCGCCGACGGCGCCGAGCAGGATCGCGTCGTGCTCCCGCAACTCCCCGAGCACGGACTCCGGCAGCAGCTCCCCCGTCGCGTGCCACCTCGCCGCGCCGAGGTCGTAGCGGGTGATCTCCGCGGTCGGTATGACCTCACCGAGCACCTTCAGGGCCTCAGCGATCACTTCCGGCCCGATCCCGTCTCCTGGGATCACCGCGAGCCGCATGCACACACCTCCCGGGGTATCGGCCCGAACTATCAGGGCCTCGTAGACGAACGAAGGCTACCGGCAAGTCGTCCGGTGTCCGCACCTCGCCACCCCTCTGGGTGGTGTCGACGTGTTTTCCGGTCGTTTGGAAAACACGAACGGTGCCCGGAACGGTTGCTGGCCAACCGATCCGGGCACCGCGGAAGCCGGGGACGCGTCCCAGCAGATGGACTTTCCGATCAGCCCGATCGACCTCAGTCGAGGTTCACGGCGCGGACGAGGCTCGCGCCGATCGAGGCGCCGATGGACTCCAGGACCGAGCCGTCGACGGCGCGGTCCACGCGCAGCAGCATGACCGCGTCCCCGTCGCCGGTCTGGCTGATCTGGGCCGCGTCTATGTTGACCCCGGCCTCGCCGAGCAGGGTGCCGACGGTGCCCATCACGCCGGGGCGCTCCGAGTACTCCAGCAGCAGCACGTGGCCCTCCGCGCGCAGGTCGAACGAGCGGCCGTGCACCTCGACCAGCTTCTCGACCTGGGCCAGGCCGGACAGGGTGCCGCTGACGGTGATCACCGAGCCGTCCGCGTAGACCCCGCGCAGGGTGACCAGGCTGCGGTAGATGACGCTCTCGCTCTCCTTGGCCACCTCGACGGTGACGCCCAGCGTCTCGGCCAGCCGCGGCGCGTTCACGAACGTCACCTGGTCCTCGACGATGCCGGAGAACACCCCGCGCAGGGCGGCCAGCGGCAGGATCGCGACATCCTCCGCGGACAGCTCGCCGCGCACCAGCACGGTGATCGAGGTCGGCGCCTTGTTGCCCAGCGCGGAGAGCACGACGCCCAGCTTCTGGGTCAGCGGCAGGTACGGGCGCACCTCTTCGCCGACCACGCCGCCGCCGACGTTCACCGCGTCGGGCACGAACTCGCCGCGCAGCGCCAGCCGCACCGAGTGGGCCACGTCGGTGCCCGCGCGGTCCTGCGCCTCGGCGGTTGAGGCGCCCAGGTGCGGGGTGACCACGATGCCCGGCACGCCGAACAGCGGGCTGCTGGTGGTGGGCTCGGTCACGAACACGTCGACGCCCGCGCCGCGCACCTGGCCGCCGCGGACCGCGTCGGCCAGCGCCTCCTCATCGATCAGGCCGCCGCGGGCGGCGTTGACGATGATGACGCCCTTCTTGGTCTTGGCGAGCGCCTCGGCGTTGAGCAGGCCCTTGGTCTCGGGGGTCTTGGGCAGGTGCACGGAGATCACGTCCGCGCGGCCGAGCAGCTCGTCCAGCTCGACCAGCTCGATGCCAAGCTGCGCGGCCCGCGCGGGCGAGGCGTAGGGGTCGTAGGCGATGAGCGTGGTGCCGAACCCGGCGAGGCGCTGCGCGAAGAGCTGGCCGATCTTGCCGAGGCCGACGACGCCCACGGTCTTGCCCTGCAACTCGACTCCGGAGAACGCGCTGCGCTTCCACTGCCCGTCCTGCAGGGTGGCGTGCGCGTCGGGCACCTGGCGGGCCACCGCGAGCAGCAGCGCGACGGCGTGCTCCGCGGCCGAGACGATGTTCGACGTGGGCGCGTTCACCACGAGCACGCCGCGCTCGGTGGCCGCGGGCACCTCGACGTTGTCGAGGCCGACCCCGGCGCGGGCCACGACCTTGAGCGTGTCGGATGCCTTGAGCACCTCGGCGTCGACCTGGGTGGCCGACCGCACCAGCAGCGCGTCGGCCTCGGCGACGGCGGCCAGCAGCGCGGGCCGGTCGGTGCCGTCGACGTGGCGGACGTCGAACTCGTCGCCGAACACGTCCAGCACGGACGGCGCGAGCTTCTCGGCGATGAGGACGACGGGGCGGCTCGTAGTTGTCACGCTGGACTCCTGTGCTGGTAGCGCTAAGAGGAAGCGGTTACCTCTCTGTAACCGCGACGAGTCTATGACGGTCACTGAACCGTTCAACCGATGGGTGAGACAGGTGACAAGTCAGCCCCCGGGTCAGCACTGCCCCGGTGCCAAGCGGCACAACGGGTAGCGCGGACATGGCGGCCGAGTGATGACCTTCGTCACTCCCCGATGACCGGTGGCGCGGTGAACTCGCCGGTGCCGAACATCTCATCATCGTCGCCTTCGACGAGGTAAGCCGGGCGGCGCTTCTCGGGTTCCCTGGGCAGGCCGGGGTCGGGCTCGGTTTTGGCGGGGTGGACGGGGACCGGCGTGCTGCCCACGGGGTAGCCACCGGACCCGGTGGGCCCGAACCCCGACCCGAAGCCCGCCGGGAAAACCGGCGGCGGTGGGACCTGGCGGGGCGGCTGCGGCCGGTGGTCGTTTCGTGGGGGCGGCGGCCCGGCGGCCCGCGAAGGCGCGGGCAGGGACCGCTGCCCGGCTCCCGGCGGCGACTCGGTCCTCGGCGGCCCGCCATGCGGCTCAGGCCGCCGCGGCGGCCCGGACAGCGGAGCCCGCGCGGGCTCCGCTGTCCGGGGCGAAGGCGGCTGGGCGGGCGACGGCAGCGGCGGCTGGGCGGGCGGCAAGGGCTGGGCGCGTGGCGTCTGAACCGGTGGCGCCTGGGACCGGGGCGCTTGCGGAAGCGGCGGCTGCGGGCGCGACGCCGGTGATCCCGGCGGTTGAACACCGGACGCCGCGGGCCCCGGCGTCCGGGCCCCAGGTGAGCCTGGTCCGTGCGGCTCCGGTGGGAGCGCGCCGGACCGGGGCGCGTCTGCCGTCGGGCGGCGCTGGGACGCGTCGGGCTTCAGGCGCGGCTGGGGCGCTTGGGCCGCGGGGAACTGGCCCGCCGAGGGCGCGGCCAGCGCGGGCGCGACCGGCGCGGGCGGGCGGACGGAGCCCGGCGGCGGAATGTCGAGAGAACCGGTGTGGCGGCTGGGAACCGGCGCGGGCGGACCGGGCGCGGGCGGGTGGGAGCGGCCCGCGGCAGGGGAATCCGGTCGCGGCTCGTCGTCGGGCGAGAGGGCGAGGGAACCGCTGCTGGCCGCGAAGGGGTGCTCACCCACGTCTTCTGGCGGGGTCCACACCGCGGGGGCGCCGCGTCGCGGCGCCGCCTGCTCTGTCCACACCGGATCGCCCGGGGTGTCGCCCTGGGGTGAGCCGGTCACCACGGCTCGTCGAACTCGCCCGCCTTGGCGCCCTCGACGAAGGCGTCCCACTCCGACTCGGTGAAGACCAGGACCGTGTCGTCCGGGCCGGTGTACTTGGAGTTCCGCATGGCGATGTAGGTCTTGCCGTCGGTGTGCGGGACGAAGGCGATCTCGACGTACTCGCCATCGGGGTCGGCGTCGGGCTCCGCCGCGCGCTGCCACTCGGCCTTGCTCAGGTCGAGCCTGCCGCGCACCTCGGCCTTGTCGTCGTAAATGGGGGCGCTCTCCATGGCCTCTCCTCGTTCGCTGAGGTCTCGACTGTCGGTGACCAGGTATACCGCAGGCCACCCGCGCCGCGGCACGCACCGTGTCGTTGCCGCGCCGGTCTGGTCGCGCTGAGTAGCGTGAGCGGTGTGACCTCGTATTTCCTGCGTTACCTGCACGGCGAGAGAGAAGCCGTGTGGACCGAGTTGCGCGCGCTCGGCCCGGTGCCCGACGCCCTCGCCGAGGACGTCGCCGCCGTCGCCGACGAGACCATGGTGCGGGTGTCACAGCACGTGGCGAGGATCGCCGCGGCGCTGCCGGAGCTGGACTGGGTGTCTTCCGACCGTCTGGTGAGCCCACACCAGCCCCCCACCGAGGGCGACCACGCCCTGATAGACGAACTGGTCGACAAGATCGGCGGCCTGCCCTACGCCCTGGAGGCGTGTCTGCGCAGGGTCGGCGAGGTGTGGTTCGCGGGCGACTGCGACGCGCTTTACCTGACCTATCACCAAGAGCCCGCGCCCACCACGACCGCGCCCGGCGCCGAGTACCCGGACCCCCTGTGCCTGGGCAACGCCTACTCCCTGCACCTGGAATGGGAGGAACGCGACGATCCCACCGAGTTCGCGTTCGCCTTGGCTCCCGACGAGTACGTCAAGACCAACGTCGAAGGCGGCACCCACGACATCGACCTGCCCGCGCAGGTGGCCGACCCGGTCTTGCGCGGCGTGGCGGGCAGACCAGGCATCACCCTGGTCGACTACCTGCGCGAATCCGTGCGGTGGGGCGGTTTCCCCGGCTACTCGTTCGCCCCGGATCTCGCCCCCGAGGTCCTGATCACCCTGCGCACCGACCCGGACTTCTGACCGCCCGGACAGCCCAAGAGGCCGTCGCTCCCGGGGAGCGACGGCCTCTCACGGCGCGAGCGAGACTCAGGCGGTCTCGGTGATCGGCCGGTCGACCCAGGACATCAGGTCGCGCAGCTTCTTGCCGGTCTCCTCGATCGGGTGCTGGGCGCCCTGCTCCTGGAGGCGGCGGTAGTTCTCGCGGCCGCTCTCGTCCTCGGCCACCCACTCGCGGGCGAAGGTGCCGTCCTGGATCTCGCCCAGGATCTTCTTCATCTCCTCCTTGACCGCGGGCGTGATGACGCGCGGGCCGCGGGTGAGGTCGCCGTACTCGGCGGTGTCGGACACCGAGTAGCGCTGGCGGGCGATGCCGCCCTCGTACATCAGGTCCACGATGAGCTTGAGCTCGTGCAGCACCTCGAAGTAGGCGATCTCCGGGGCGTAGCCCGCCTCGGTGAGCACCTCGAAGCCGGTCTGCACCAGGGCGGACGCGCCGCCGCAGAGCACGGCCTGCTCGCCGAACAGGTCGGTCTCGGTCTCCTCGGTGAAGGTGGTCTTGATGACCCCGGCGCGGGCGCCGCCGATGGCCGCGGCGTAGGACAGGGCCAGCGCCTGCGCGCCGCCGGTGGCGTCCTGGTGCACGGCGATGAGCGCCGGGACGCCCTTGCCGTCGACGAACTGGCGGCGCACGAGGTGGCCGGGGCCCTTGGGGGCGACCATGGCCACGTCGATGTTCGCCGGGGGCTTGATCAGGTCGTAGCGGATGTTGAAGCCGTGGCCGAAGAACAGCGCGTCGCCGTCGGAGAGGTTGGGCTCGATGTCCTCGGCGTAGATGAAGCGCTGCTTCGTGTCCGGCGCCAGCACCATGATCAGGTCGGCCTCCCGCGAGGCCTCGGCCGGGGTGAGCACCCGCAGGCCCTGCTCCTCGGCCTTCGCGCGGGACTTCGAGCCCTCGGGGAGCCCGATGCGGACGTCCACACCCGAGTCACGCAGGCTCAGCGCGTGCGCGTGGCCCTGGCTGCCATAACCGATGACAGCGACCTTGCGACCCTGGATGATGCTCAGGTCGGCGTCGGCGTCGTAGAAGATCTCGACGGACATGCTGTTTCGTACTTCCTTCCTGGGACCTGCGAAAAACGTGGGGGTTACCGGCCCGCGGTCGCGGTGATGGACCGCGGACCCCGGCCGATGGCGACCATGCCCGACTGCACCATCTCGCGCACCCCGTAGGGCTCCAACATGCGCAGCAGCGCCTCGATCTTGTCCGCGGTGCCGGTGGCCTCGATGGTCAGCGCCTCCGGGGAGACGTCGACAACCTTGGCACGGAACAGTTGCACGGTCTCCAGGACCTGGCTGCGCACGGTGGCGTCCGCGCGGACCTTGACCAGCAGCAGTTCCCGCCGCACCGCGATCGCGGGCTCCAGCTCCACGATCTTGATGACGTTGACCAGCTTGTTGAGCTGCTTGGTGACCTGCTCCAGCGGCAGTTCCTCGACCGCCACCACGATCGTCATCCTGGACACGTCCGGGTGCTCGGTCGGGCCGACCGCGAGCGACTCGATGTTGAAGCCCCGCCGGGAGAACAGCCCGGCGACGCGGGCCAGGACGCCCGGCTTGTTCTCGACCAGCACGCTCAGCGTGTGCTTGCTCATCTCTGCTCCCTCTGCTCCGCCGCCGGTCACTCTTCGTCGAACAGCGGGCGGATGCCGCGCGCGGCCATGATCTGGTCGTTCCCGGTGCCCGCGGCGACCATCGGCCACACCTGGGCGTCCTTGCCGACCACGAAGTCGATCACCACGGGGCGGTCGTTGATCTCCATCGCGCGGTGGATGACCGCGTCGACCTCTTCCCTGGTCTCGCAGCGCAGGCCCGCGCAGCCCAGCGCCTCGGCGAGCAGGGTGAAGTCGGGGATGCGGTGCTTGTGCGTGCCCAGGTCGGTCTGGGAGTAGCGCTCGGCGTAGAACAGGTTCTGCCACTGCCGGACCATGCCGAGGTTGCCGTTGTTGATGACCGCGACCTTGATCGGCGCGCCCTCGATGGCGCAGGTGGCCAGCTCCTGGTTGGTCATCTGGAAGCAGCCGTCGCCGTCGATGGCCCAGACCACGCTGTCGGGCTTGCCGAACTTGGCGCCCATCGCGGCCGGGACCGCGTAGCCCATGGTGCCCAGGCCGCCGGAGTTGAGCCAGCTCATCGGCTTCTCGTAGCGGATGTGCTGCGCGGCCCACATCTGGTGCTGGCCGACGCCCGCGGTGTAGATCGCGTCCGGCCCGGCGATCCGGCCGAGGCGCTCGATGACGTACTGCGGGGACAGCGTCCCGTCCTCGGGCCACTCGTAGCCCAGCGGGAACGTCTCGCGCCACGCGTTCAGCGTCGTCCACCACGGCGTGAGGTCTGCGGTGCCCGCGGCCCGCTCGGCGCGCACCGCGGCGATCAGCTCGACGATGATCTCCTTGCAGTCGCCGACGATCGGCACGTCCGCGCGGCGGTTCTTGGAGATCTCGGCGGGGTCGATGTCGGCGTGCACGATCGCGGCGTCCGGCGCGAAGCTGGAGAGCTGGCCGGTGACCCGGTCGTCGAACCGCGCGCCCAGGGCGACGAGCAGGTCGGCGCGCTGCATCGCGCCGACGGCGGGCACGGTGCCGTGCATCCCGGGCATACCCAGGTGCTGCTGGTGCGAGTCGGGGAACGCGCCGCGCGCCATCAGCGTGGTGACCACCGGGATGCCGGTCAGCTCGGCGAGCTCGAGCAGCTCGGGCGAGGCGTGCGCCTTGATGACGCCGCCGCCGACGTAGAGCACCGGGCGCTTCGCCGCGCAGATCAGCTTCGCGGCCTCGCGCACCTGCTTGCCGTGCGGGCGGGTGGTCGGGCGGTACCCGGGCAGCCGCAGCTCCGGCGGCCAGCTGAACGAGGTGGTCTCCTGCAGGACGTCCTTGGGGATGTCGACCAGGACCGGGCCGGGCCTGCCGGTCTTGGCCAGGTGGAACGCCTCCGCGATGGTGCGGGGAATGTCGATCGGGTCGGTGACCAGGAAGTTGTGCTTGGTGATCGGCAGCGTGATGCCGCAGATGTCGGCTTCCTGGAAGGCGTCGGTGCCGATCAGCGCCCGGGTCTGCTGTCCGGTGATGGCGACCAGCGGCACCGAGTCCATGTTGGCGTCGGCGATCGGGGTGACCAGGTTGGTCGCGCCCGGCCCCGATGTCGCCATGCACACCCCGACCTTGCCGGTGGCCTGGGCGTATCCGGTGGCCGCATGGCCCGCGCCCTGCTCGTGGCGGACCAGGACGTGCCGGAGCTTGGTGGAGTCCAGCAGCGGGTCGTAGGCGGGCAGGATGGTGCCGCCGGGGATTCCGAAGACGATCTCGACGCCTACCGCTTCGAGCGACCGGACGAGCGATTGCGCGCCCGTCACCCGGATGGGGGTGCCGGAGGGCGGCGCAGGCTTGGGGCGGGCAGGCTGCGCGGTGGCAGCCGCAGACGCCGTCCCAGGGGTCGCTGCGGCACTGGGCCGCGATGGTGCGCTGGTCATCGGTTCTGCCTCGTGGTCGATGTGGTGTTTCGCTGCTGGTCTGTGGCTACTGGACTGTCTGGCTACTGGGGTCTGGGCACGAAAAAACCCCCGTCGACCTCAAAGGTCGCACGAGGGTCGCGCGTTCGATGCGGGCGGCTTCCGTCAGCGTCGAACGCGCGTCGGAAGTACGAGAAGGGTCTGTGCGGGCACCCGGCAGACGCTAGTGCGTTCGGTGTAGAGCGTCAACTGTGCGGGATCGTGATCCCGGATACTGGTCAGACTTCCACTGGAACGGCCGTCCGCACCCCGGGCACAGGCGCGGCGGCGGGCGGGTGCACCATCTACGGGTGGCTGAGCAGCAGGTCCCGTCCCGACTCGTGTTCCGGACTCCGTCCGTCGCGGTGCTCGCCGCGTTCCTGTTCGCGATCGGCGCCACCCCGGTCGCCTTCGCCGCGCCCGGCCTGGTCGCGGTCTACCTGATCCCGCTCGCGTTCATGGTGTGGGTGCTGCGCGTGCGCACCACCGCCGACGCGGGCGGCCTGGTCGTGCGGCAGGTGCTCACCAGTCGCGCGCTGCCGTGGACGGCGCTCAAGGGCCTGCGGCTGACCAAGCGCGCGGGCGTGCGCGCGGTCCTCGACGACGGCGCCGAGGTGCCGCTGCCGTCGGTGCGCGTGCGGCACCTGCCCGCGCTCGCCCTGGTCAGCGGCGGCAGGCTGGACGACCCGACGGTGACGCGGGACGACGACCAGGCCGATGCCGACCCCGCGCGGACCGAACCCGCCGCCACCGCGCCGACCGCTCCCGAGCAAGAGCGTTCCGAGCCCGAGCGGCGAGCGGAGTAGCCTGGTAGGCACCGCTCCCGTCCGTCGGCGCCGACCCAGGCGCCGTGCCCGCCACCCACCGCAGACGAGATCGACTTGGAGGAGCCGTGCCAGCGCTGCGCTCCCGCACCACCACCCACGGCCGCAACGCCGCCGGGGCCCGTTCCCTGTGGCGGGCCACCGGCATGACCGACTCGGACTTCGGCAAGCCCATCGTGGCGATCGCCAACTCCTACACCCAGTTCGTGCCCGGCCACGTCCACCTGCGCGACCTCGGCGACATCGTGGCCGAGGGGGTCCGCGCGGCAGGCGGGGTGCCCCGGGAGTTCCACACGATCGCCGTTGACGACGGCATCGCGATGGGCCACAGCGGGATGCTCTACTCGCTGCCCTCGCGGGAGATCATCGCCGACGCCGTGGAGTACATGGTCAACGCCCACCAGGCCGACGCGCTGGTGTGCATCTCGAACTGCGACAAGATCACCCCGGGGATGCTCAACGCCGCGCTGCGGCTCAACGTGCCGGTCGTGTTCGTCTCCGGCGGGCCGATGGAGGCGGGCAAGGCGGTCGTCGTCGGCGATGTCGCGCACCCCTCCAGCGACCTGATCACCACGATCTCCGCGTCGGCCAACTCCTCGGTGGACGAGGCCGCGCTCAGCGAGGTCGAGCGGTCGGCCTGCCCGACCTGCGGCTCGTGCTCGGGCATGTTCACCGCGAACTCGATGAACTGCCTGACCGAGGCGCTGGGCCTCGCGCTGCCGGGCAACGGCTCCACGCTGGCCACCCACGCCGCCCGCCGCGACCTGTTCCAGCGCGCGGGCACGACCGTGGTCGAGCTGTGCAAGCGCTGGTACGGCGAGGACGACGAGACCGCGCTGCCGCGCACCATCGCCAACCGCAAGGCGTTCGAGAACGCCATGGCGCTGGACATGGCCATGGGCGGGTCGACCAACACGGTCCTGCACATCCTCGCCGCCGCGCAGGAAGGCGAGATCGACTTCACCCTCGCCGACATCGACGCGATCTCGCGCAAGGTGCCGTGCCTGTCGAAGGTGTCGCCGAACTCCGACTACCACATGGAGGACGTGCACCGGGCGGGCGGCATCCCGGCCATCCTGGGCGAGCTGTACCGGGGCGGGCTGCTCAACACCGACGTGCACTCGGTGCACAGCCCGTCGCTGGAGCAGTGGCTGTCGGAGTGGGACATCCGCGCCGAGAACCCGTCCCCCGAGGCGATCGAGCTGTTCCACGCCGCGCCCGGCGGGGTCCGCACCACCGAGGCGTTCTCCACGTCGAACCGCTGGTCCTCGCTGGACACCGACGCCGCGAACGGCTGCATCCACGACGTCGAGCACGCCTTCACCGCCGACGGCGGCCTGGCGGTCCTCTACGGCAACCTCGCCGAGCGCGGCGCCGTGATCAAGTCGGCGGGCATCGACGAGGACCTGTTCACCTTCCAGGGCCCCGCTCGGGTCGTGGAGAGCCAGGAGCAGGCCGTCTCGGTCATCCTGGGCAAGCAGATCCAGCCCGGCGACGTGCTGGTGGTCCGCTACGAGGGCCCCGCTGGCGGCCCCGGGATGCAGGAGATGCTGCACCCGACCGCGTTCCTCAAGGGATCGGGCCTGGGCAAGAAGTGCGCCCTGATCACCGACGGCCGCTTCTCCGGCGGCTCGTCGGGCCTGTCCATCGGCCACGTCTCCCCCGAGGCGGCGGGCGGCGGCACCATCGGTTTGGTCGTCGACGGCGACCAGATCCGCATCGACGTGCACAAGCGCACCCTGGAACTCCTGGTCGACCCGGATGTCCTGGCCGAGCGGCGAGCCAAGATGGAAGCCAGCGAACGCCCCTGGCAGCCCGTCGACCGGGTGCGCCCGGTGACCAACGCCCTGCGCGCCTACGCCCGCATGGCCACCGACGCCTCCACCGGCGCCGTCCGCGACCCCAACAAGTAACCCGAGAACTAGAGAAGAGGGGCGCGTCCACCACCGGACGCGCCCCTCTTCTTCAGTTTCGCCCACTACCGCAGAACGACAAGCGTCACCACACTGGCCCCCGCCGCCAACAGCAAAAACACGAACCCGTACGCGGGCGCCCGCCGAAACCACGGCGTGTTGCGGTCCAGCGAGATCTTCCCCGCCCCCGCGAACAACAACGCGAACGCCGCGGCGGAGTACAGCGCCTCAACCTCGACCGCCCCCGCGAACTGGTGCACGTTGATCTTGGTCCAGATGGCGTTCGCCATCACCCCGAGAACACCAGCCGCCGCGGCCGGAGTGAACAGCCCCAGCACAAGCAGCACCCCCGCCGCCAACTCGGTGAGCCCGGTGACCCAGGACAACACCGTCGCATGTTGAAACCCCAGCGACGTCAGATACTGCGCGAAGCCACCGATCCCCGGCCCCTGCATCATCCCGAACACCTTTTGCAGCCCATGCCCGGCGAACAACACCCCCACGGTCACCCGCAGCACCAACAACCCCAGGTCAGCCCCGAAATGCCAGGCGTGCGGCTCCCGCTCGACCACCTCCTCCCGGGGACCGTAGTCGTCGTCCGCCTCCATCGGCCCAGGCAGAACCGCCGTCGGATCCCCCGGATAAGCGTCCCCTCTAGGCGGCGTCACCGGCTGCGATGGCGCGTAGTACCCACTGTCCGCGTATCCGCCGGTCTGCCGAGGCCGGTCGTCGTCGCTGCTCACGCCGGCAGACTAAGCGATAGGTCAAGATCACGCCGGTCAGCTCACCCACCCCCTGCCCCACCTCCTGCCACCCCCACCCCCACGCCCGCCAGGTGCCCAGTGGAGCAGAGCAGGAAGCCCCCACCGATCAGGAAGTTCAACCACCCAATCGTTCAACAATTGAACTGTCCACCAAGCCACCAAGCCAACGGGACAGCGAACCCTCCTTCCTGCCAACCGCACCCACTCCACCCCATCGAGCAGACCCCCGGAACCAACCTCAGTAGTCCCCACGCACAAGATTCCCCGGCGCAAGCCCCGCAGCGAACTGCGCGATCTGCTCAACCACAACCCGGTAAGCCCGCCGATGGTGCCCCGTGCAACTCCCGGCGACATGCGGAGTGAGCACCACCCCCGGCACCGTCCACAGTGGATGCCCCACAGGCAGCGGCTCCGGCTCAGTGACGTCAAGAGCCGCACGCAACCGACCACTCCGCAACTCAGCGAGAAGCGCCTCGGTATCCACCACAGCACCACGCGCGGCATTCACCAGGACAGCACCATCCCGCATCCGGGCAAGAAACCCCGCGTCGACCAGCCCGCGAGTGGCAGGCGTCAACGGAACCATCAAAACGACCGCATCGTGCGACGGCAGCAGATCAGGCAACTCGTCAACCCCACGCACCCCTTCCCGCGCGCTGGTACCCACCAGGGTCGGCTGAGCGTCGAACGCCTCAAGCCTGCGACGCATCTGCTTCCCGAGATCACCCGCGCCGAGCACAAGGACCCGCTTGTCCTGGAGCGTGTCAGTGACATGCTGGTTCCACACCTTCGCCCGGCGAGCAGCGTCGAACTCGCTCAGCTCCCGGTAGATGTTCAGCAGCACGCCCATGACCCACTCAGCCGTGCTGCCACCGTGCGCCCCCCGCGACGTCGACAGCATGACGTGATCGGGCAGCTTCCCGATCCAGCTTTCCGCCCCCGTGGTGAGCAGTTGCACCAGCCGCAGCGCGGGCATCTTCCGGACGGCGTCGTCCATGTCCTCGGCCAGGAAGTCGGGGACGAGCACCTGCGCGTGGTCGGCCTCGGGTGGAAGGTCGGTGAGGGAGGCGTAGCGGACCGCGTGGATGCCCTCGACCTCGGAGAGCGCCGCGATGCCGTGTTCATCGGGAACCAGAACGGTGATTGTCACGCGAACACAGTAGGTCGCCGCCATCTGCGGCACACTGGCTTCCGATGCGCGAATACCAGGTCCGCGCCGCCGACGGCACCCGAATCGTGGGCTGGCAGACCGAGTCCGAGGGGCCGGTCGTGCTGCTCTGTGCTGGGCTGGGGACCTTCCCCGAGGCGTGGCCAGCGTTCCTGCTGCCGTCCTCCGGTGTGCGGGTGCTGAGCTGGTACCACCGGGGCACCATGGGCTCGGACCGGCCCGCGGACGAGAGCCGGATCACCCTGGCCGACCACGTGGCCGACGCGCTGGCGGTGCTGGACGACGCCGGTGTGCAGCGGTGCGTGGTGATGGGCTGGTCGACCGGGGTCATGGTCGCCGCGGAACTCACCCTGCGACACCCCGACCGGGTTTCCGGGCTGCTGCTGGCGGGCGGGGTCCCCGGCGACCTGTTCGGCGCGGTCCTGGGCGTGCTGCCGCTGCCCGCCCCGATCCGCAGGCGGCTCGTCGTCGGCGGCGCGCTGGCGGTCCGCGCGGCCGGGCCGCTTCTCGACCCGCTGCTGCGCCTGCTGCCGGTGAACCGGCTCACCGCGACCGCGCTCCAGCGCAGCGGGTTCATGCTTCCCGGCGCGGACCCCGGCGACGTCGCGCGCGCCGTCCGCCGCTTCCTCAGCCGCGACTGGCGCTGGTACCTGACGCTGGCGCTCGCCTTGGCCGAGGTCCCCGAACGCGACCTGGCGGGCATCGGCTGCCCGGTGACCGTCCTCGCCGCCCGCTACGACGCCGTGGCCGACCCGCGGCGGACGGCCCGGTCGGTGGCCTGCCTGCCGCAGGCGCGCGTGCGGGTGGTGCCGACCAGCCACTTCGTGCCGCTGGAGGCGCCGCGGGCGATAGCCGAGGAGCTGACGGCGCTGGTCGCGCGGGTCGCGGCGGTCGAACAGGCCCGCGGGGACCTGCTCACCGAAGATTCACGGCCGCGCGCCTAGCCTTGGGCACCATGTCAGGTTCGCCGCGCCGGTCCCGAGTGCTCGCCGCCGCGGTGGGCGCGCTCCTGGTGACGTCGTGCGCGTCGTTCGCGGAGCAGCCGCCCCCGGAGAGCTGGCAGCCCAAGGTCCCGCTGAGCCCGCAGGCCGCGCCGGAGCCGGACGCAGGTGGCGGCATCGGCGGTGGCGGCGGCGAGGACAAGCGGCCGCCCGCGTCGGAGATCCCGCCGCCGGACGGGTGCAGGGACTTCCACCCGGCCGTGCTGGGCACCTGCCTGGACACTCTCGTCGCGGTCGCCGCCCTGCCCGGCGACGGCTCGAACCCGACCGCCCTGGTCGGCGAACGCAAAACCGGCCGCATCCTGCTGGTCCGCAAGAACAGCGAGCCGACCGTGTTCGCCACCGTCCCGGTGGACGCGACGACCGACGGCGGCCTGACCGGGCTCGCGCTGTCCCCGAACTACGCGGAAGACCAACTGGTCTTCGCCTATGTCACCACCCCCACCGACAACCGCCTGATCCGCATCGCCCCCGGCGACACCCCGAAACCGGTCCTCGCAGGCATCCCCCGCGGCCCCAGCGGCAACCGGGGCGCCCTCACCCAGGACCGCCAGGGCGCCCTCCTCCTGGCCACCGGCGACGCGGGCATCCCCGCCGACCCGAACTCCCTCGCGGGCAAGGTGCTCCGCCTCGACACCGCAGGCCAACCCGCCGACGGCAACCCCAACCCAGGACACCCGATCCTCACCACCGGCCTCCACTCCCCCGGCGGCCTGTGCACCACCCTGGACGGCTCCCAGATCTGGGTGACCGACCGCACCCCCACCGCCGACCACGTCTACCGCGTCACCCCCGGCAGGCCCCTGGAGGCGCCCGCCTGGTCATGGCCGGACCGCCCCGGCGTCTCCGGCTGCGCGGCGACCACGCAGATGCTGTGGGTGGCCATGTCGACGGCCGGGCACCTGCAGAGCCTCCCCCAGGCCCCCGACGGCACCTTCACCGGAAAACCGCAGACCACCATGGCCGACGAGGGCTTCGGCAAAGTCGACGGCCTGGACCTGATGACCAACCAACTCGCCGTCGGCGGCACCGTCAACAAGCAATCAGGCACATCGGTCTCCAGCGACGACCGCGCCGTAGTGATCGTCGTCCAACCCAGCGGCGGCGGATCAGCGGACTGACCCCGCCCGCACCCGCCGCACGCCCCTCGCGCGCGCGTAGACGGCATACCCCCACCCTTCCCGGGGGGCTGCCCCGCTCCAGTCTATCGGGTATTGGGGCTGGTGGAAGGGGGTGCCGAAATCTGTGGATAACTCGGGACGGCGGACACGATCGGGGGACACTTTTGCGGGAGTTGTCCACAGAATCGCGGGGCTAGACGCAGATTGAGAGCAAGGCGCGGCCCAGGGCGAGCTCTTGCAGGTGGTCAAGCCGCCGGGCGCTTTCCACGACGCGGTAGCCGACTACCAGGGCGCGTAGGCAGGTGGGGCTGGCGCGGAGGGGCTCGGTGTCGCGGAGGTGGCGCAGGATCTGCTCGGTGATCCGGTCCAGCCGGGGACGCACCTCGGTTTCGAGGTCGGGCCGCTCGGCGGGCGCCTCGTCCGGGTGCGCGGTCCACCGGGCGTGCAGGGCGCGTTGGACCAGTTTGCTCGCCTCGATCTGGTCGCGGAACACGCGCACGGCCAGCGCCGGGTCAACGCCCAGCTCCGCCGCCCGGCGGGCAGCGGTGTCGAGGACGACCTGTTCTCTTGCCGGGTCGTCAATGGGCGCGGGGGTGCCGAACTTCGCCGCCGCGACCAGGTTCGCGATCTGCACTCGCTCAGCCGACACGTCGGCCAGGGCCAGGAACGTCACCCCGCCAGCGTGAGCCTGCCGCCCGCCCGTCAGCAACCCGCATAACACCAACGCGAACGCGATCCACCCGCGTGCCCCACCGGCCCGGCGAACGGGTGGGCGGGGCACGCGGGCACGGGTCACGCGCCGCAGCGTTCCAGCACGAGTTCGCGGACGCGCTTGGCGTCCGCCTGGCCCTTGGTGGCCTTCATGACCGCGCCGACGATCGCGCCCGCCGCGGCCACCTTCCCGTCGCGGATCTTGTCCGCCACGTCCGGCTGCGCGGCCAGTGCCTCGTCGACCGCGGCGTAGAGGGCCGAGTCGTCGGAGACGACCTTCAGGCCGCGCTGGTCGACCACCTGCTCCGGCTCGCCCTCGCCAGCCAGGACGCCGTCGACGACCTCCCGGGCGAGCTTGTTGGTGAGCGTGCCGTCGGCGACCAGGGCGATCACCTTGGCCACCTGGGCCGGGGTGATCGGCAGGTCGCCCAGCTCGACGCCCCGCGAGTTGGCCGACTGGCTCAGATACGACACCCACCACGACCGCGCCTCCGCTGGCGGGGCTCCGGCGTCGACGGTCGCCGCGACCAAGTCGATCGCGCCCGCGTTGACCAGGTCGCGCAACTCCAGGTCGGTCAGCGACCACTCGGCCTGGATGCGCTTGCGGCGCTGCGCGGGCATCTCCGGCAGCGTCTGGCTCAGCTCCGCCACCCACTCACGGGACGGGGCGATCGGCACCAGGTCGGGCTCGGGGAAGTACCGGTAGTCCTCCGAGGTCTCCTTGCGGCGCCCGGCCCGCGTCGTGCCGGTGGCCTCCTCGAAGTGCCGGGTCTCCTGCAGGATCGTCCCGCCACCGACGAGAATCCCCGCCTGCCGGGTCATCTCGTGCCGGACGGCGCGCTCGACGCTGCGCAGCGAGTTGACGTTCTTCGTCTCGGTGCGGGTGCCGAACTCCGCGGCGCCCTTGGGCATCAGCGAGACGTTCGCGTCGCACCGCAGCGAGCCCTGGTCCATCCGCACGTCGGACACGTCGAGCGCCTTGAGCAGATCGCGCAGGGTGGCCACGTACGCGCGGGCCACCTCCGGCGCGCGCGCCCCGGTGCCCTCGATGGTCTTGGTGACGATCTCGATCAGCGGCACACCCGCGCGGTTGTAGTCGAGCAGCGAGTGCTCCGCGCCGTGGATGCGCCCGGTCGCGCCGCCAACATGCAGCGACTTGCCGGTGTCCTCCTCCATGTGCGCGCGCTCGATCTCCACGCGCACGATCTCGCCGTCGTCCAGGGTGACGTCGAGCCAGCCGTTGAACGCGATCGGCTCGTCGTACTGCGAGGTCTGGAAGTTCTTCGGCATGTCCGGGTAGAAGTAGTTCTTCCGCGCGAACCGGCACCACTGCGCGATCTCGCAGTTCAGCGCGAGGCCGATGCGGATCGCCGACTCGACCGCGGCGCCGTTGACCACCGGCAGCGAACCCGGCAGGCCAAGGCAGGTCGGGCAGACCTGGGTGTTGGGCTCCGCGCCGAACCCGGTCGGGCAGCCGCAGAACATCTTGGTGTTCGTGGAGAGCTCGACGTGCACTTCGAGCCCGAGGACCGGGTCGAACCGGTCCAGGACCTCGTCGTAGTCCATCAGCTCGGCGGTGACGGTCACTTGCCCCCCCGGAACGCGCGCGCGGCGATCAGCAGGCCGGTGACCGCGACGAGGATGCTGCCGAGCGCGTTCACCAGCGCCAGCTTGTCGTTGTCCTGCCGGGCGGTGCGCAGCCCGTTGGCCGCGCTGCTGGCGGCCGCGACCGAGCTGACGATCCCGAAGGCGCCCTTGAACTTCTTCGTGTCTGCCATCAGTGTGCGACCTCCAGCTCGGGAACGCGGGTGATGAGCGGACCGCCCTGCGCGGCGTCGCGGGCGGTCTCGTAGGCGGCGGCCACCCGGTATCCGCGGTGGTCCTGCAGCGCCGGGGACATGATCTGCAACCCGACCGGCAGACCGTCGCAGGCGGACAGTCCACACGGGATGCTGAGGGCGGCGTTGCCCGCCATGCTCGACGGGATGGTGCACAGGTCGGCCCGGTACATCGCGATCGGGTCGTCGGTGCGCTCGCCGATGCCGAACGCCGTGGTGGGCGTTGTCGGCGAGACCAGCACGTCGACCTGGCCGAACGCGGCGTCGAAGTCGCGCTTGATCAGCGTGCGCACCTTCTGCGCGGAGCCGTAGTAGGCGTCGTAGTAGCCCGAGGACAGCGCGTACGTGCCGAGCATGATGCGCCGCTTGACCTCGGCCCCGAAGCCCGCCTCGCGGGTCAGCGACATGACCTCCTCTGCGCTGCGGGTGGCGTCGTCGCCCACCCGCAGGCCGTAGCGCATCGCGTCGAACCGGGCGAGGTTGGACGAGCACTCGCTCGGCGCGATCAGGTAGTACGCGGGCAGCGCGAGGTCGAAGCTCGGGCAGGAGACCTCGACGATCTCCGCGCCCAGTTCGCGCAGCTGCGCGACGGCGGCCTCGAACGCGGCCAGCACACCCGGCTGGTAGCCCTCGCCCGCCAGCTCGGTGACCACGCCGACGCGCAGGCCCTTGAGGTCGGCGTTGGCGCCCTCCCGCGCGGCGGCCACCACTGGCGGCACGGGCGCGTCGATGGAGGTCGAGTCGAGCGGGTCGTGGCCCGCGATCACCTCGTGCAGCAGGGCCGCGTCGAGCACCGTGCGCGCGCACGGGCCCGCCTGGTCCAGCGAGGACGAGAACGCGACCAGGCCGTAGCGCGACACCGTGCCGTAGGTCGGCTTCACGCCGACGGTGCCGGTGACCGAGCCCGGCTGGCGGATCGAGCCGCCGGTGTCGGTGCCGATCGCCAGCGGCGCCTCGAACGCGGCCAGCGCGGCGGCAGAACCGCCACCGGAGCCACCCGGGATGCGGTCGAGGTCCCACGGGTTGCGGGTCGGGCCGTATGCGGAGTTCTCGGTGGACGAGCCCATGGCGAACTCGTCCATGTTCGTCTTGCCGAGGATGACCAGGCCCGCCTCGAGCAGCCGCAGCGTCACCGTCGCGTCGTACGGCGGCTCCCAGCCCTCGAGCATCTTCGACCCGCACGTGGTCGGCGCGCCCCGCATCGTGAGCACGTCCTTGAGCGCGAGCGGCACCCCGGCCAGCGGGGACGCCGCGGGCCGACCGGCGGCCACATCCTCGTCGACGGCCTTGGCCGCCTGCAGCGCGCGGTCGCCGTCGATGTGCAGGAACGCGTGCACCGCGGGCTCGACCGCGTCGATGCGGTCCAGGTGCGCCCGGGCGACCTCGACCGCGGACACCTCCTTGGCCTGGATCTTCGCCGCGATCTCCGCTGCGGTCAGGCGGATGAGGTCGGTCATGCTTCCTCCCCGAGGATCCTCGGCACGCGGAACCGGCCGTCCTCGGCGGCGGGCGCCGCGGCGAGGGCCTGCTGCTGGGTCAGCCCGGGGCGGACGAGGTCGCGACGGAAGACGTTGGTCAGCGGCACCGCGTGCGAGGTCGGCGGAATGTCCTGGTCGGCGACCTGGCCGACTTGGGCGACGGCCTGCACGATGTGGTCGAGCTGGTCTGCGAACAGGTCCAACTCCGCTTCGGTGACGGACAACCTGGCCAGTCGGGCGAGGTGGGCAACCTCGTCGCGGGAGATGCTGGGCACTCGACGAACCCCCGGGGTTCTCTGCGATGGGACCCACGGAGTCTATTTCGCGCGCGATCGAAACCCCGAACGGGTTGTTCCTAGCGCCCGGCGGGTGTAAACCGGTGCGCGATCCCGCGATTGCGATCCGGCGGACGCCTGCCACAACCCGTGACCTGGTCTGCGACAATCAGCGGTCGGCGTAGGGTGCGGACGACAAGGTTCCGCGCACCGAGTAGGTAGTGCGGGAGGCGTTCGCCTTGTCGTTCCTGATCCGGGTCCAGCTCCCGGACAGCCCAGGCACCCTGGGTGCGGTCGCGACCGCGCTGGGGGCCATCGGGGCCGACATCCTCAGCGTTGACGTGGTCGAACGCGTCGGCGGAGTCGCGATCGACGACCTGGTGGTCGAACTGCCCAGCGGCAGGCTCCCCGACGTCCTCATCACCGCCGCCGAGTCCATCGAGGGCGTCGAAGTGGACGCGGTGCGCCCCTACGCGGGCGTCCTGGACACCCACCGCGAACTCGAACTGGTGGAGGAGGTCGCGGCCGAGCCCAAAACCGGCCTGGTCACCTTCACCGAGGGCGTCCCCAAGATCATCCGCGCGGGCTGGGCCATGGTCGTCGGCGCGGGCGGCGAAGGCTCCCACCGCCTCGCGGCGAGCACCGCGGCGCCGGACATGCGGACCCTGGACCTGCCCTGGATGCCCCTGGCCCGCGCCACGGTGCTCGACGGCGAAGAACCCTGGGTCCCCGCCACCTGGCGCGAACTGGGCACCGAACTGGCCGCCACCCCCCTGGGCAAACCAGACCGCGTCCTGCTCGTGGCCCGCCCCGGCGGCCCCATGTTCCGCGCCGCAGAAGTGGCGCGGCTCGCGCACCTGGCCGGGATCGTCGCGGTCGTCCTCCCGGACTGACCCACCGCTGACCCACTGCTGACCCACTGCCCGCGTGCCCCCAGGCGCCCCTCAACCCACCACGCCGCAGGGGCGGCCTGGATTCACGCTCCGCACCATGCCCAATTACCCGCCACGAACAGGGCAAACGCTGCCGGCACACGGGTCTTCCGCGCGTGAACGACCGTTCCCATCCCGAACGACCGTTCTCACCCGGCCGCGGTCGAGCGCTTACCCACCGATCAGTGACGGTCCCCGTCGAAGCGGCGCGGCACGCGCCGATCCACGCGCCGATCGAGGCTGTGGCTCGCCCGCGCCAGCCGACAGCCCAGCCCCAGCCCCAGCCCCAGCCCCAGCCCCAGCCCCAGCCCCAGCCCACGGTGCCACTCCCGCGCACCACCTGACAGCGCCCACTCAGCGGCCCAGTGGACCCGACGGCACCAGTCGACAGCGCTACCGCGCAACACCGCCCAACGGTATGCCCAACGGCACCGTAGTTAGATCGCCACTTGGGCTGTGTCGCTCGGACAGTCCACCGCAGGCGGGATTCGCACGGGTCCGCCAGTAGCTGGTCGCATGACCGCCGCGCCTGCCCTCGCTTCCGGCACACCCGCACCCGCCTGCGCACAGGCACGGCCCCACCTACCTCGGCACCGGCAC
>NZ_FMZZ01000003.1:126212-185775 GCF_900101685.1 Actinokineospora iranica | reverse complement strand
GGCACGCCCGCACCCACCTCAGCTCAGGCACGCCCGCACCCGCCTGCGCACAGGCACGGCTCCCCCGGCGGGTTCGCGTGGGCGACTCGTCGGCTTGGACGACGGCTCAGGGTGAAAGAAGAACTCCGATCGGAGTGTCAACTGGAGCCATCGGCATCCCCCTCGGGCTCGCCGGGCGTCGGTTTCCTGGCACGCCGGGCGCGGGCGCGGGGTTTGGCGGGCTCAGCCGAGCCGGGCGCGGCCGCGTCGGGATCAGCGTCTGCGGCCGGGGTCTCGGCAGTGCAATCCGGTGTGTCGGCGGGGGCCTGCTCGGGCGCGTCGGCGGGAGCATCGTCGTCCGCGCCGATGGTGGCCACTTCCCGGGCGGCGTCTGGGCCGTCGGTCAGGAGGACGGTGAAACCTTCCTCGTCCAGGACCGGGACCTTGAGTTGGACGGCCTTGTCGTACTTCGAGCCGGGAGCGTCGCCGACCACGACGAAGGCGGTCTTCTTCGACACCGAGCCGGATGCCTTGCCGCCGCGGGCGATGATGGCTTCCTTGGCCTCGTCGCGGGAGTAGGTGTCGAGGCTGCCGGTGACGACGATGGACAGGCCCTCCAGGGTGCGCGGTGTCGACTCGTCGCGGTCGTCGACCATGCGCACCCCCGCGGCGCGCCACTTCTCGACGACCTCGCGGTGCCAGTCGACCTCGAACCACTCCCGCACGGAGGCGGCGATGGTCGGGCCGACGCCCTCCGCGTCGGCCAGTTCCTGCTCGCTCGCGGCGGCGATGGCGTCGATGGAACCGAACTCGCGGGCCAGCGCCTGCGCCGCGGTCGGGCCGACGTGCCTGATGGACAGGCCCACCAGGACCTTCCACAGTGGACGGTCCTTCGCGGTGTCCAGGTTCGCCAAGAGCTTGCGGGCGTTGGCCGACAGCTCGCCCGCCTTGGTGCGGAACAGCTCGACCTGCGACAGCGCTTCCTCGTCAAGGGAGAACACGTCGCCCTCGTCGGCCACCACGCCCGCGGCGAGCAGGGCCGCGGCGGCCTCGTAGCCGAGCACCTCGATGTCGAACGCCCCCCGGCCCGCGAGGTGGAACAGGCGCTCACGGAGCTGGGCGGGACACGACCGCGCGTTGGGGCAGCGGATGTCGGCGTCGCCCTCCTTCTCGTAGCGCAGCGTCGTCCCGCACACCGGGCACTCGGTGGGCATCACGAACTCGCGGGCGTCGTCCGGCCGGGCGTCGATGACCGGCCCCAGCACCTCGGGGATCACATCACCCGCCTTGCGGATGACCACGCGGTCGCCGATGAGCACGCCCTTGCGCTTGACCTCGCTGGCGTTGTGCAGGGTCGCCATGGCGACCGTCGACCCGGCGACCTTCACCGGCTCCATCACCGCGAACGGCGTCACCCGGCCGGTGCGGCCGACGTTGACCTCGATGTTGAGCAGCGTGGTCGTGGCCTCTTCCGGCGGGTACTTGAACGCGATGGCCCACCGGGGCGCGCGGGACGTGGTGCCGAGCCGCCGCTGCAGCGACACCTCGTCGACCTTGACCACGATGCCGTCGATCTCGTGCAGGGCGTCGTGCCGGTGCTCGCCCCAGTAGCGGATGTGCTCGGCGAGCTGGTCAGCGGAATCGAGCACTTTGGTGTGCTCCGACACCGGCAGCCCCCACGCCGCGAGCGCGCGGTAGGCCTCCGACTGGGACGTCGGCTCGAAGCCGACCCGCTTGCCCAGGCCGTGGCAGATCATCCGCAGCGGCCTGCTGGCGGTGACCTTGGGGTCCTTCTGCCGCAGCGACCCGGCCGCGGTGTTGCGCGGGTTCGCGAACGGGGCCTTGCCCGCCTCGACCAGGCGGGCGTTCAGCTCGGTGAAGTCCTCGACCCGGAAGAACACCTCGCCGCGGACCTCGACCAACTGGGGCACGGGGAACTCGTCGGTGCCGGTGAGCCGCTCCGGCACGTCGCGCATGGTGCGCACGTTGAGCGTGACGTCCTCGCCGGTGCGACCGTCTCCCCTGGTCAGCGCCCTGGTAAGCCTGCCGTTCTCGTAGAGCAGGTTGATCGCGAGCCCGTCGATCTTGAGTTCGCACAGGTAGTGCGCGGAGTCTCCGACCTCCTTGGTGACCCGGTCGACCCAGGCGCCCAGCTCGTCCATGTCGAAGGAGTTGTCGAGGCTGAGCATCCGCTCCAGGTGGTCGACCGCGGCGAACTCGGTCGAGAACGTGCCGCCCACCCGCTGGGTCGGCGACTCCGGTGTGACCAGGGACGGGTGCCGCTCCTCCAGCGCGGCCAGCTCGCGCAGCAGCGCGTCGAACTCGCCGTCGGAAATGGTCGGCGAGTCGAGCACGTAGTAGCGGAACTGGTGCCCGAGCAACTCCTCGGCCAGCTCAGCGTGCCGCTCCCGCACGTCGGCGGGAACGTCCTCGACACCCTCGGCGTCCTCGGCGAGGGAATCCTTCGGAAGATCCTGATCCACACTGGTCACACCATGGAGAGTAGCGAGGGGGACCGACAGCGGGCAGGCTCAGCCCGCGAGCCTGTGGATAAGTTCGCGCAGCTCAAGCAGGCTGATGCTGTCGGCAGGCTCGGCCTCCGCGCTCTCCACCCGGCGCAGCCGCTCCCCCGCCACCCGCTCACCCAGCGTGGCGTCCAACGGCAGGAAGGTCATCGCGGACCGGGCCGCGGGGTCGAGCGCGGCCAGGACCGGGTGGTGCACCGCGACATCGACGACACCGGCCTCCTCGTCGACCTGGGCGTGCACCCGGACGTCGGCCAGCGCGACACGGTGCAGGCCGAGGTTGACGGTGACCTCGGTCGGGTCGGGCACCGGGGGAACCGAGTCGTGGAACTCCCAGACGGCCGTGTCGGGCGGCGCCGCGGCCTTCCACGCGTCGGTGTAGGGGCGCAGGGCCGGGTCTTCCTGGCCGGAGACGACAAGCGCGTAGATGGCCCGGCTGCCCCGGTCGAGGGAGAAGTGCAGATCGGGGTGCATGGTGGCGACCAGGTCGCACAGCTGGTTCTCGACCCGCTGCGGCTCGCCCTCGCCGAGCGCGGCCGACACCTCGGGCAGCAGCCGCTGCCACTGCGCCCAGAACCGCTCGGCGAGCTCGGCGGGTGTGGGGTGCTCGACGGCGGCACGGGGTCGACGGCGGCGCTGGAACCAACTCATGCGGCCACCTCACAGGTTCGGTGGCTCCACTCGCGGGCGCACTGCCCCGACGACTCACTCGCAAACTCGCTCACGCCGCCACCCCACAACCCTGCCTGCCCCACCCGCTGGCACACCGCCCCACGGGCTCATGTGCGAACTCACTCACGCCGCTTCCCCACACTCGGCGGAGCCGCCCGCGAACGCACCGCACCACCAACTCACTCCCAAGCTCGCTCACGCGGCCACTCCACGCACATCGCAGGCCCGCCCCAGAGGGGGACCGTGCCACTGGCTTCCTCGCGACCCCGCTCACGCCGCCATCCCACAAGCACGGTGACACCGCCCGCGGACGCACTGCGCCGCCGACTCGCTCGCAAACCCGCTCATGAGCCCATAGTGGCCCAGTTCGCCTCGTTTGGTGGCGGATCGGTCCGCCCACGGGTGATCCAGAGCAGGCTCACCCGCCCGCGACGGACGGGATGACCTGGATCTCGGCGCCCGCCTCGATCGGAGTCTCGGCTCCGCCCAGGTAGCGGCATTCTTCTCCGTTCACATAGAAGTTGACATAGCGGCGCAGCGCCCGCGTCTCGTCGCGGAGGCGGCGGTTGAGATCCGGATAGCGGGCGGCCAAGGCGTCCAGCACCTGCCCGAGCGTGGCGAGATCGGCGACGTCGACCTCGACGCTGGCCTGTCCGCCTGCCTTTGGCCGGAGGACACCGGGCAGCAGCACGGTGACCGACATCTAGATCACCGCCGCCCGCATCGACAGGACATCCGGCAGGTGGGCGGCGACCTGGCTCCAGTGCTCGCCCCCGTCGCGGCCCGCGTACACCTCGCCCGAGCGGGAGCCGAAGTAGACGCCCGCCTGATCGGCGTCGTCGGCGCACATGGCGTCGCGCATGACCGCGGTCCAGAAGCCGCCTTCGGGCAGCCCGTCGGATAACGCTGTCCATGTGGAGCCCGCGTCGTCGCTGCGGTAGACGCGGCAGCGGCCCTCGGGCGGGAAGCGCATTCCGTCGGCGACCAACGGGAACGTGTAGATCGTGTCGGGCAGGTGCGGATGGACGACCATCGGGAAGCCGAAGTCGGAGGGCAGGCCGTCGGCGATGGACTTCCAG
This sequence comes from Actinokineospora iranica, assembly GCF_900101685.1. Lineage (GTDB taxonomy): Bacteria > Actinomycetota > Actinomycetes > Mycobacteriales > Pseudonocardiaceae > Actinokineospora > Actinokineospora iranica. The sequence goes on along the minus strand of NZ_FMZZ01000003.1, from coordinate 181,520 downwards.
GTGCGCGCGCCGTCGTCGCTGCGGTAGACGCCATGGTGGTTCTGGGCGAAGAAGCGGTCCGGCCGGTCGGGATGCTGGGCGATCTTGTGCACGCACTGGCCGAACTCGGGGTAAGGGTCCGGCAGGAAATAGGCCTTGATCCCCTCGTTGCTCGCCGTGAACGACGCGCCGCCGTCCGAACTCACATAGACGCCGCCGGTGGACATGGCCACGGTGATCCGGTCCGGCTCCCGAGGATGCGGCAGAACCGAGTGCACGGCCATCCCGCCGAACCCGGGAACCCACCGTTCGCGGTGCGGGTGGTCCCACAGGCCGCGCACCAGCTCGTAGGTGCGCCCGCCGTCCTCGGAGCGGAACAGCGCCGACGGCTCGACCCCGGCGTAGACGACGTCCGGCTCGTCCACGGAGCCTGGGGCGAACTGCCACACGCGCGCCAAGGCGGCGCCGGTGTCCGCAGGGAACGCGACCGGGGCGTGCTCCGGCTCGCTCCAGGTCGCGCCCAGGTCGTCGCTGACCGCGACGCTGGGGCCCCAGTGCTCCGAGGTGACCGCGGCGAGGATTCGCGGCGTCTCGCGGCGGGTATCGATGGCCACCGCGTAGACATCGGTCATCGGGTGGTGCGGGCCGGTCACCTCCCAGTCCGCGCCCGACCCGGTGGCCAAGAACAACCCCTTGCGCGTGCCGATCGCGAGCAGCACCTTCTGTGCCGGTCCCCGCGTCGCTGCCTGGCTCATCGCACACCTCCAACGTGATGGCGGCCACGCTACGACGGGGGACCGACAGTTTTCAGCGCGGCGAGCGCAGCGCGGCGGCGAGCACGTCGTGGTTGAGCCGGGCGATGGTGTCCAGCGGTATCCCCTTGGGACAGACGGCCGTGCACGCGCCGGTCTGGGTGCAGCCCCCGAAACCGAGTTCGTCTTGCGTGCGCAGCATGTCGGCGGCGCGCGAGTGGCGCTCCGGCTGTCCCTGCGGCAAGAGGCCGAGGTGGGTCACCTTCGCCGCGGTGAACAGCATCGCGGAGCCGTTGGGGCACGCCGCGACGCAGGCGCCGCAGCCGATGCAGGCCGCCGCGTCGAACGCGGTGTCCGCGGCCGGTTTGGGCACCGGCACGGCGTGCGCGTCCGGCGCCGCCCCCGCGGGCGCCGAGATGTAGCCGCCCGCTTCGATGACGCGGTCCAACGCGGACCGGTCGACCACGAGGTCGCGCACGACCGGGAACGGCGCCGCCCGCCAGGGCTCGACCACGATGGGGACGGCCGGGTCGAAGTGGCGCATGTGGAGCTGGCAGGTCGTGGTGGCCTTCTCCGGCCCGTGGGCGACCCCGTCGATCACCAGGCCGCACATGCCGCAGATGCCCTCGCGGCAGTCGTGGTCGAACGCGACGGGCTCGTCGCCGTCGAGCAGCAGCCGTTCGTTGAGCACGTCGAGCAGTTCCAGGAACGACATGTCCGGGGTGACGCCGTCCACGGCGTACTCCACGAGCCGTCCCCGCGCGTCCGGGCCGGTCTGCCGCCACACCCGCAGCGTGTACCTCACTTGTAGCTCCTCACACTCGGCCGCACGGCCTCGAAGGTCAGCGCTTCCCGGTGCAAGACCGGCGGTTCCCCCACTCCAGTGAACTCCCAGGCCGCGGCGTAGGAGAAGCGCTCGTCGTCGCGGCGCGCGTCGCCGTCGGGGGTCTGGCTCTCGGCGCGGAAGTGGCCGCCGCAGGACTCAGTGCGGTGCAGCGCGTCGAGGCACATCAGCTCGGCCAGCTCCAGGAAGTCGGCGACCCGGCCCGCCTTCTCCAGCGACTGGTTCAGCTCTTCGCCCGTGCCGGACACCTTGACCCGTCGCCAGAACTCGTCGCGCAGGGACGGGATGCGGTCCAACGCCTTGCGCAGCCCCTCTTCGGACCGCTCCATGCCGCAGTGGTCCCACATCAGCCTGCCCAGTTCCCGGTGGAACGATTCCGCTGTCCGATCACCGTTTACCGACAACAGGGCGGCGATCTTAGAGCGCACAGCGTCTTCGGCTTCGTTTACCGCCGCGCTGTTAACCGGTCCGAACGGGCCGTCGGCAAGGTAGTCCCCGATCACAGCGGGAAGAACGAAGTAGCCGTCGGCCAGGCCCTGCATGAGCGCGCTGGCGCCGAGCCGGTTGGCCCCGTGGTCGGAGAAGTTGGCCTCGCCGATGACGAACAGGCCCGGGATGGTGCTGCGCAGGTCGTAGTCGACCCACAGGCCGCCCATCGTGTAATGCACGGCCGGGTAGATGCGCATCGGCACCTCGTACGGGTCTTCCGCGGTGATGCGCTGGTACATCTCGAAGAGGTTCCCGTAGCGCGCGGCCACGGTGGCACGGCCGAGTCGGGCGATGGCGTCGGCGAAGTCGAGGTAGACCCCGAGCCCGCCGGGCCCGACGCCGCGGCCAGCGTCGCAGACGGCCTTCGCCGCGCGGGAGGCGATGTCGCGGGGGACGAGGTTGCCGAAGCTCGGGTAGAGCCGCTCCAGGTAGTAGTCGCGTTCCTCTTCGGGGATCAGGCCCGGGGCGCGGTCGTCGCCCGCGCGGGCGGGCACCCAGACGCGGCCGTCGTTGCGCAGCGACTCGCTCATCAGGGTCAGCTTCGACTGGTGCGCACCGCTTACCGGGATGCAGGTCGGATGGATCTGGGTGTAGCACGGGTTCGCGAAGAGGGCGCCGCGGCGGTGGGCGCGCCAGATCGCGGTCGTGTTGCAGCCCTTGGCGTTGGTCGAGAGGTGGAAGACGTTCCCGTAGCCGCCGGTCGCCAAGACCACCGCGTCCGCGAGATGCGTGGTGACCTCACCGGAAACCAGGTCTCGCACGACGACACCGCGCGCCCGGCCGTCGGACACGACCAAGTCGAGCATTTCCGTGCGAGGGCTCATGAGGACGCGGCCCGCGTGGATTTGGCGTGCCAGAGCCTGATACGCGCCGAGCAGCAGCTGCTGCCCGGTTTGCCCGCGCGCGTAGAAGGTCCGGGAAACCTGGGCGCCGCCGAAAGACCGCGTGTCGAGAAGTCCGCCGTACTCACGGGCGAACGGGACGCCCTGGGCGACGCACTGGTCGATGATCTGGGTGCTGACCTCGGCGAGCCGGTGCACGTTCGACTCCCGCGAGCGGAAGTCGCCGCCTTTGATCGTGTCGTGGAAGAGGCGGTGCACGCTGTCGCCGTCACCGGCGTAGTTCTTGGCCGCGTTGATTCCCCCTTGCGCGGCGATGCTGTGCGCGCGTCGAGGGCTGTCTTGGTAGCAGAAGGACAGCACGTTGTATCCCAGTTCGGCCAGGGTGGCCGCGGCTGAGCCGCCCGCGAGGCCGGTGCCGACGACGGCCACGGTAAGCCTGCGCCGGTTAGCCGGGTTTACCAGTCGCGCGGTAAACCTGCGGCGCTCCCAGCGGGTCTCTAGCGGGCCGTCGGGCGCGCGGGTGTCGGCGATGGGGTCGCCCTCGGTGAAGAGCATGGTCACCTCACGAATCCGAAGAGGACGGCGTACGGCACGGACAAGAAGCCCGCGGTGATCAAGACCGCGACACCGAGTGCCGCCGCCTGGACCGCGGCGGCGCGGCGTGCGCTGCCCATGCCCAGGCTGCGCAGCGCGCTCCACACGCCGTGCCGCAGATGGAAACCGAGCGCCACGACGGCGACGGTGTAGGCCAGCACGACATACCAGTGCCGGAAATCGGCGACGACGTTGTCGTGGATGGCGCCCTCGACGCCGTGCGGGTTGAGCACCCCCGCGGTCAGGTCGAGCACGTGGTAGACCACGAACAACGCGATGATCACCCCGCCCCACCGCATGGTGCGAGCGGCGTAACCGCCCGGCACGCGGGCGCGGTGGGCGTAACCGGTGGGTCGGGCTTTGCGGGCGCGGCGGGCTAACTGGATCGCGGCAGTCATGTGCAGCACGACTGCCAGGAGCAACACAGCGCGTACGACCCACAGGAACCCGCTGTGGCCGAGCACGGGCGCCAGGAACTCGCGCAAGAAGCGGCCGTATCCGTCGATCGAGTCGGCCCCGGCGAACACCTTCAGGTTGCCCGCCATGTGCGCGACGACGTAGAGCAGGAGCACCCCGCCGGTGACCGCCATCACGGCCTTCTTGCCGACTGTCGAAGCCCACAACCTGCCCGCCGTGGTCCGCGAAAACCCTTGTGGCGCCGGGGGTTTCGGCGCGGTGGTCACTGCCATGCCGCCACGCTAGGAGCGGCAGACACCCAACGTCCAATACATGAATCGGCTCGTCCCGATAGCCTGAGACTATGACGCTGCAGCAGCTTGTGTACTTCCTGGCAGTGGCCGACACCCGCCACTTCACCAAGGCGGCGAAACAGGCGCATGTGGCGCAGCCCTCACTGAGCAAGCAGATCCAGAGCCTGGAAACCGAACTGGGCGCGCCGCTGTTTACCAGGGCGCGGGGAAACGTCTCGCTTACCGCCGCAGGGGAAGCGCTGCTTCCGGTCGCCAAGCGCATCCTGTCCGATGTGGACACCGCGCGCCTTGAGGTGGCCGAGCTGATCGGACTGCGGCGCGGGCGGATCCGGCTGGGCGCGACCCCGAGCGTGTGCGTTGGCGTGCTTGCCGAGGTGCTGCGGCGGTTCCACGACCGGTACCCGGGCGTGCGGCTGGTCGTCGAGGAGGGCGGCTCCCGCGACTTGACCGAGGCGCTGCTCGGCGGCGACCTGGACCTGGCGCTGGTGATCGTGCCACCGCAGGGTGTCGACCCGGCGCTGACCAGCACCCCGATCCTGCGCGAGCACCTGATGGTGGCCTCCGCGGCCGACGGCCCGGCGCCTTCCGATCGGGACACCGTCCGGCTGGAGACCTTGCGGGAGCGTCCGATGGTGATGTTCCGGCGCGGCTACGACCTCCGCGAGACCACGCTGCACGCCTGCCGGGAAGCCGGTTTCGAACCGAAACTCGCGGTCGAGGGCGGCGAGATGGACGCGGTCCTGCGGTTCGTGGAAGCGGGGCTGGGCGTGGCTGTGGTCCCCAGCCTGGTCCTGCCCGGCAGACCCAAGCTGCGCGCCACTCCCCTGGCGGCGCCGAGTATCCGCCGCACCATCGCGTTGGCGCACCGCACCGATGTCCCGCCGACCGCCGCCGCCCGTGCCTTCCGTTCCACCTTGCTCGGCCATCTCGACGGCCTGGTAGCCGCGGACGCGCTGCCTGCGGGCGTCGAGCCCTTGCGCTAAGAGCTGCTACCAGGACTCCGGTGGCTCCACGAACGCCTTGCCGACGTCCCGGGTCAACGCCATCGCCCGGCGCGCCCACTTCGCCGAAGCGCCCGCCAGGCCGCACGTCGGCGTCGCCACCGCCCGCTCGGCCAGGATCGACCGGGGGAACCCGAGACGGTCGACCAGTCGCAGCGCCGGTGCGGTGACGTCCCGCAGGCTGACCGGGGCCTTCGGCTCGGTGCTCGGGACCAACCCGAGGAACAACGCGACCCCCGAGTCCCAAGCCTCCCCGATCTGGTCGGACACCGACGCGGGAACACCCGACAAGAGGGTCGCGTCCAGCGCTATCGCCCCCGCGCCCGCTTGGTGGAGCAGGGCGATCGGTGGCCGCGGCGCACAGCAGTGCACCACTACCGGATGGCCGGTAGCCGCCTTCGCGGCGTCCACCAGGACGGCCAGAATGTCGCGGGCCTCCGGTTCGGCGACGGCGGGCACCGTGCCGTAGCCGGAGGGGGTCGGCAGCGCGCCCGCGAGGACGGTGGGCAGGGTGGGCTCGTCAAGCTGCACCACGACGTCCGCGCCGGTGCGCCTGCGGACCTCGGCGACGTGCGCGCGCATCCCCTCCGCCAGGGACTCGGTGAACTCGCGCAGCGCGCCCTGGTCGGTGAGCACCCGGTGTCCACGCGGGAGTTCGACGCCCGCGGTGAGCGTCCACGGTCCGGCGAGTTGCAGCTTGAGCGCGGCAGGCGGGGTCCCGGCGCGTTCGACGGCCTCTTCGATCGCGTCGAGGTCCCGCCGGATCAGGTCGACGGCGCGTCGGTGGTCCAGGCCCGGCCTAGCGGTGACGCGGTAACCGGAGGGGACCAGTTCGATGGCGAGATCGACCAAGAGGGCGGCGGTGCGGCCGATGATGTCGGCGCCGAGACCGCGCGCGGGAAGCTCGGGCAGGTGCGGCAGATCGGGCAGCTCGCCGAGCACGATCGTGGCGGCCTCGACGGGATCGACGCCGGGCAGCGAGCCGATGCCGGTGGCGGCGCCTGCGGGCCAGGGTGCGGTGGTCACGCGTGCAGTGTGGTGGATCGACCGTGCGGTCCGCACACCCGCCCGATGGCTCGAACGTGGCTAGGGTGGAGACCTGTGGACCACCTCGACGTCGCCGCCGCCGCGTCGCGCATAGCCCCTTACGCACGGCGCACACCGGTTATGCGCGCGGAGATAGACGGTCGCCCGGTAGTGCTGAAGCTGGAGCACTTGCAGCGCACCGGCTCGTTCAAGCTGCGCGGCGCGCTCAACGCGCTGCTCGGCGGCGAACGGCCGACCCACGTGGTGACCGCGTCGGGCGGCAACCACGGGCTCGCCGTCGCGACGGCCGCGCGGCTGCTCGGACTCCCGGCGACGGTGTTCGTGCCGGAAAGCGTGCCCGAGGCGAAGGCGCGCCGAATCGAGGCGGCTGGCGCGAAACTGGTCCGGCACGGCGCGACCTACGGCGCGGCCGCGGCCGCCGCTCTTGGCGAGGCCGCCGACACCGGGGCCCTGCACGTCCCCGCGTTCGACCAGCCACTGGTCATCGCCGGACAGGGCACCTGCGCGGCGGAGGCCGCCGAGGACGCGCCGGACGTCGACACGATGGTCGTCGCCGCGGGCGGCGGCGGGCTCGCCGCCGGGACGGTCCTCGGCGGCGGCAGGCCGGTCGTCGTGGTCGAGCCCGAGAACTGCCGGTCCGTGCACGACGCTCTCGCGGCGGGAACGCCGGTCGACGCACCGGTGGAATCCGTGGCAGCGTCCGCCCTCGGCGCCACCCGCGTGGGCGCGCTGCCGTTCGAGATCCTGCGCGCGGCCGACGCCTCATCGGTACTCGTGAGCGACGCGGAGCTGTTGTCCGCGCGGGACAGGCTCTGGGAGGAGTTCCGGCTCGCCGTGGAGCCCGCGGCGGCCGTCCCGCTGGCGGCCTGGCTCGCCGGACGGGTGCCCGGCGAGCTGGCCTGCCTCGTCGTCTGCGGGGCGAACACGGACTGGACGCCCGCTTAGGCGCGCATCACCGTCGCGATCGGGATGCGGGCCGCGCGGATCGCCGGGAGCAGGCCGCCGAGCACGCCTGCCACCAAACCGGCGATCACCCCGGCGACACCCGCCTGCCACGGAAACTGAACACCTTGGAGCATGGGTTCTCGGCTGCCGAAGAGCAGTTCGGCAGCTTCAAGACCCGCCACACCGACACCGACTGCCGCCGCGGCGGTAAGCAAACCGATGATCAGTGTTTCGGCCAAGACGATTCCCGCGAGCAAGAGACGCGGTGTGCCTACCGCCCGCCGTAGCGCGAACTCCTCGATGCGTTCGCCGACCGTGGCCAAGCCGACGTTGAGGATGCCCGCGACGCCGATGAGCAACACCAGCGCCGCCATCCCCAGGAAGATCAACCGCATCAGGGCGAGTTGCCCGCCGATCCGCTCCTTGGAGTTCACCACGTCCCGGTAGCTCTGCTCCATCGGCACACCTGCCGCGGCCAGCCTGCCGTTGAGGGTCTGTTCCAGCCTCGTGGCGGACGGCGACAGGTAAAGGTGGCTGGACGCCCCTGAGTTGCCGTTGGCCGCGGGAAGCCAGTTGTCAAGCTCGTCCGCGCGCACGTACGCGACGGGCCTGCTCTGGCCGTCGTGGACCACGCCGAGGATGCGCGGGGTCGAGTTCACCGACGCGCCGGTAATCCGCATCTCGGCGGGCACGCGGTACTGCCCGAACCCCTTGGCGGCCTCCCGGTTGAGCACAAGCCCTGGGGACAGCGACGGTTCCCCGGAGAAGTCCAGCCAGCGCCCTGCCTCGGCGTAGAACGGCCGGAACGGGCGGATGTCGCCGGTGAGGCCGACGATCTGCAACTCGATGGCCTTACCGGGCGGCGCGGGAGCCTCGGTGGACTCGACCGAGTAGCAGGCGCCCCGCCCGTCGCAGTAGTACTGACCGCGGCCCACGCTCTGGCCCGCGTACTCGAACGGCACGCCGCCCTCGTTGATCGGAGTCACCCCGGGCTCGCCGATGACCGCTTGCGTGCTGACCGCGGCGACCGCGTCCGACTGGCCGCGCAGCGTGTCGACCGCGATGGGCACCGTCTGCTCGTGCTGGGGCAGGCCGACCTGGATGGTGCCGTCCTTGCCCCGGGTCAGCTCGATGTCCGCGAGCAGCGCGCGGTTGGCGATCTCCGCGCCCGCCTGCACCGTGACCACCGCGAGCACGCCGAGGAAAAGGCTGATCATGGACAGGAACGTGCGCAGCTTGCGGGCCCGCACGCCTTGTCCGCCGATGATCAGGGCGGAGCGGAAACGACCGGAGAGTCCCATCACGGGAACACCCCCTGGCGTTCGGTCACGAGCACGCCATCGGCCAGCCGCACGACCCGCTGCATCCGGTTCGCGTGCGCGTGGTCGTGGGTGACCAGGATGAGCCCGCATCCCCGGTCGGTGGCAGAGTGCAGCGCGTCGATGACCAGCGCTCCGGTTTCGGTGTCCAGCGCGCCCGTCGGCTCGTCGGCCAAGAGCACCTTCGGTTCGCGGACCAACGCGCGCGCGATGGCCACGCGCTGCTGTTCACCACCGGACAGCCGAGGCGGCTTGTGCTTGGCCAGGTGGGCGATGCCCACCCGCTCCAGGGCGGCCATGACCGTCGCCTTGCGTTTGCGGCGTGGCAGCCAGCCCTGGCCGTTGACCAGCGCCATCGCCACGTTCTGCGCGGCGGACAGGTGCTTGAGCAGGAAGAACCGCTGGAACACGAACCCGAACTCGTCGCTGCGCAGCCGGGCCGCGCGGCGTTCCGGCACCCGGGTGATGTCGGAGCCCCCGAGCAGGTACTGGCCGCCGTCCGGGCGGTCGAACAGGCCGATGAGGCTCAACAGCGTGCTCTTACCGGAACCCGAGCGGCCCAGGATCGCGACACTCTCCCCCGCGTGCAGCGTGAGGTCGACACCGGACAGGATCGAGCGCGGCTCACCCTGCCCCTTCAACGTCTTCGTCAGGTTGGTGAGCTGGATCAGTGGGGTCATGTCACGGCCCCGTGACACCGGGCTGCTGGGGCCCCGGCGGCAGGTTCGGCCCCGGCACGGCCAAAGTCTCGGTGCCGGTAAGACCAGATTTGATCTCCACTACCCGACCGTCGGTAAGGCCCAGGACGACGTCCTTGGTCTCCCGCGCACCGTCCGGGCCGAGGACGTCGACCTTGCCCGCGCCCTGCCTGCCCGCGACGGCCTCGACCGGCGCGACCAGCGCCTGCGACGCCCGCGCGGTCACCACTTCCAGGGTGGCGGCGGCGCCGTTGATGAGCTTGACGTCGGCGGGCGCGGTGCACACCAGGCGCAGCCCGGTGGCGTCCGACGGCGTGCGGGTGTCCCTCTGCTCCGGCTGCGGCGGGGCGGGCGGCGCGGGCGGGGCCGACGGGTCGCCCGGATTAGGGGCGGGCGCCTGCGGCGGGGCGGGCGGCTCCGGAATGGTGCCGGGCGGCAACGCGGCGATGGTGCCGAGCACAGCGCAGTCGAACGGGCCGGGACCGCTCTTGATCTGCACCCGCACGGTGGCAAGCCCATCCGAGAGGGTGTAAGCCTGCGCCCCATCGATGTCGGCGACGATGCCGTAACCACCGTACTTCGCCGACACGATCGGCATACCCGCCGTCACCGCCGCCCGGTCGTCGACCAGCCGGCCCGCGAAGGACGACCCAGCGGGCACCTCGACGTGGGTCGGCTTGCCCGCCGCCCACACCGCGCCGACCCGAGTCGGCTTGCTCGGCGTGCCCTTCTGGTCTTTCACCTCCAGGTAGCGCACCTCGCCGTTGATCGGGGCGACCAATCCGAAGACCGGATTCAAAGTCACCTTGCCGTTGAGCGTGACCTTGTTGGTCAGGTCCTGGCGCGTGAGCGTGGCCGTGGTCATCGTGGTCCCGCGCTCGGCGAGATCCGGCACTGGCGGACCGGAGTCCGAGGCCGTGCAGCCCGCGAGCGCGGTCGCGGCAACGAGACCAGCAAGGAGAAAACGTCGATCCACCGGTACCCCCAAGTCTTCGTGCAACCGGTTGCTCTTCCACTCTATACATGCGGTGAATAGTGATATTGAACGGGTGCCGCACTCCCAAGACCGGCTTCCCACCCAGCAAGGACGCGCCACAAGATCGCCGGTTCCACCGAGTGCGAAGAATCTTCATCGACCCCACTGACCCTATGGTCCCTATGGTCCAGCCCCCGGCCGCACGGCGCGGAGCTCCACCTCGGCACTCCCAGCGACAAAGCCGACGCCACTGACGCGCATGACGTTGATCACCGCGCACAACCCACCAGCAGCAATGCCTCGTCAGCCTCGCCCAACGCCCCTGCGCCGCTCATCACATTCCGCGACCGTCCCCACCGCCGGGGAACACCACGACTTGCCCACCAAGCAGCCGCCGTCGGCGAGCCACACCCACCGACCACTCCGCTCGACCGGCATAGGCAACCCGCCACCGCTGCCTACACCACTGTCGGCCACGACACCGTCAGCTCAGCACCCTGTCAACTCGATCCACTCCACCAATTCAGCCCACTCCACCAATTCACCCCCACCCAGACCAGATTCAGCCCACCCCAGCTCAGCCCCACCCCAACGCGCCGCACACCACCAACTCGGCGCCACCCCAACTCACGCCGCACCCCAGCGCGACCCCAGCTCGAGCGCACGCCACCTGCCCATCGCCACTTCAGTCCGGCCGTGCACCACCAGCCACCGCTACTCCAACTCGGCCGCCACCCCGCTCGCACCACTCCAACTCGGCCGCACACCACCAGGCCACAGCGACTCCAGCTCGCACGCCACCCCGCTCGCGCCACTCCCAGCTCAACCGCAGGCCCCACCTCGACCCACCGTCTTCTCGGCCGCACGCCACGAGGTCGCGCCACCGTCAGCTCACCCGCACGCCGTCAGCCGGACACCACCGCCAACTCAGGCGGAACACACCGACTCAGCGACACGCCACCAAGCCGCCGCCACCACCGACGCGACCCACGCGGTCAGGTCAACTAGGCGATTCCCCGGCCACACCATCCCGCGCTCCCAGCGACCCGCCGTCAGCCCCCTGTGGCATCCAGCTTCCCGCCCACCTCCGCCATCCGCGGAGACACCGCCGATGCCGCAGCCGGATTCCCGCACCGCCGTCCCCTCGACGCTTCTTGCTTCCCCCCTCTCCATCCAGTTCAGACAGTCCACATCAGACAAATGGCACACATCTCACGATGCCCAGCGATCTTCACCAACACACAGACACCCACCACCCGACCGCGATACGCCGCACCAATGCCGTTCCACAAGGTCAGCCCCGCTCCGGCTCCCACCCCCGCCAAGCTGACTTATCGCCTGGGCGGGAAGAGTCGTCATTTTCCGACCAAGGACACCAACCCCATCCGCACCGCGTAAAGCGCCGCCTGCGTTCGGTCGTGCACACCGAGTTTGCTGAGGATCGCGCTCACGTGGGCTTTCACCGTCTTCTCCGACAGGGCAAGGCCTCGGGCGATTTCCCGGTTGGACCGACCATGGGCCAGCTCACCCAGCACTTCTCGTTCCCGCGCGGTGAGCGTGGTGCCACCCGGCCGAGCATCGCCCTCGGCGAGCAGGCGGGCGACGGACGGGTGAAGCAGCACATGACCGGCGTGCACTGACCTGATGGCCACGGCGAGGGCTTGCGGATCCACGTCTTTGTAGACGTAGCCCGCCGCGCCCGCGCGCACCGCGGGCACGATCGCAGCGGGCTCGGCGAAGCTCGTGATCACGAGCACTCGCGCGGGGTTCCCCAGTTCGCGCAGGCCCAGTAGCGCGTGCACGCCGTCCGTGCCCGGCATTCGCAGGTCGAGCAGCACGACATCGGGCCGCAACCGTTCGGCCTCGATGACGCAGGACTCTCCGTTCACCGCCTCCCCCACCACCGTGATGTCGTCCTGCAAGTCCAGGAATGTGCGGAGCCCTTGCCGCACGACGGGATGGTCGTCGACGACGAGCACCCGAATCTGTTCACTGGTCAACGGGCACCTCCAACCGGACCGTCGTCCCACCTGGACTGTGGGAGGTGACCTTGAGTTTTCCCCCTGCCGACCGCGCCCGTTCCCGCATGGACGACAGCCCCAACCGCCGAGACGCGTGTTCCTGTGTGGACAGGTCGAACCCGACGCCGTCGTCCCGCACTTCCAGCACGACACCGCCCGCCCGCATCACCAGATCGACCTCGATCCGACCCGCCGCCGAATGCCGTAACGCGTTGTGCAGCGCCTCCTGGCTGATCCTGTACACGGCTTCCTCTCGCGCCGCCGCCAACCGCGGGATCGGTCCGCCGCGGAACCGGACGACGGCGCCGTGCACCCGGTTCAGCACGTCGATCTGCTTGCCGAGCGCCACGTCCAACCCGTCGCCCGCCAGATCCGGCGGGCGAAGCCCGATCACCACCGAGCGGAGTTCGTCCGCGGCCTCGGCCGCGAGCCTGCGAACCGTGTCGAGTTCGCCGAGAGCACGCCCGGCGTCCCGTTCCACCAGCGCCGCGGCCGCCTCGGCGGTAAGCCGGAGGCTGAACAACTTCTGGGTGACCGAATCGTGCAGCTCGCGAGCGATCCGATGGCGTTCTTCGACAATGGTCAGCTCTCGCCCCCGCTCGTACAACCGAGCATTGACCAGGGCGATGGCCGCGTGGGCGGCCAACAGCTCCAGCAGTTCCTCGTCCTGCGCGGTGAACCCACCCGGCTTGATCTTGTTCGCCAGGAATATCTCACCCAGGATCTCTTCGCCATCGGAGATCGGCATTCCCAGGAAATCGGTAAGCACCGGGTGCGCGGCAGGCCACCAGTCGAACCGGGGATGTTCGCGAATGTCCGCCAGGCGAACCGGGCTCGGGTCGCTGAGCAGCACCCCGAGCAGGCCATGCTGACGAGGCAGTGGGCCGATGGCCGCCCACTGCTCGTCGGTAATCCCGTCGGCGAGGAACTCGGAGAAACCACCCTCGCTGTCCGGCACTCCCAATGCCGCGTAGCGGGCGCCCACGAGCCTGCGCGCGGAAGTCAGGATCGTCTGCAGGACATCGCGCACCGACAGGTGTGTGGCGACGGCCAACACCGCGGCGCTGACTTCACGCAGCTCGTTTCGTTCAATCCCGGTCACAACTCCCAAGGTACCCACGGTGACCGACAAAACCGGGGGTCCTAGGACCAAAGACGTAGATAAGTCCCGCCTCGGGTCCGATGGCGACGCCTCGGCTGAAACCTACTGTCGATCACATCGGAAACCTTGGACGAAAGGACAGCCCAGTGTCTGTCGCCATCATCACCGGAGCATCCCGCGGCCTCGGCCTCGCGCTGGCCACGGGTCTCGCGGAAGCCGGGTGGCAGCTTGTGCTCGACGCCCGTGGGGCGGAGGCGCTCGCCGCGGCCACCCAAGACCTGCCGGGCCAAGTGATCGCCATCCCCGGTGACCTGACCGATCCAGCCCACCGCGCGGAGGTCAGCGCCGCGGCGGAAAGTCTCGGCGGGCCCGACCTCCTGGTCAACAACGGCGGGGCGCTGGGGCCGAGTCCCCTTCCTCCGCTCGCCGAGCACCCGCTCGACGCTCTGCGGGCGGTGTTCGAGGTCAACGTCGTCGCCCTGCTCGGCCTGACCCAGCTCGCGCTGCCCCACCTACGGGCGCGGGCGGGGGCGGTCCTCAACATCACCTCCGACGCGGCGGTCGAGGCGTACCCGGGCTGGGGCGGCTACGGGGCCTCGAAGGCGGCGGTCGAGCAGCTCAGCAACGTGCTGGCTGTGGAAGAGCCAGAGGTCCGGGTGTGGTGGGCCGACCCTGGCGACCTGCGCACCCGAATGCACCAGGACGCCTTTCCCGGCGAAGACATCAGCGACCGTCCGCTGCCCGAGACGGTCGTCCCGGCCGTGCTGAAAGTGCTGGCGAACCGCCCGGAGTCCGGCAGGCTCCGGCTGCCGGAGCTGACATGAGCGGGCCGCGAGCGCTGTGGGTCCCGTTCGAGATCGACAACTTCGCGCAGACGCGGTCGTTCTATGTCGACCGTCTCGGGATGTCCGTTGTGGACGAGTGGTCTGTGGACGGTGAACACGGTGTCGTGCTTCGGGCGGCGGAGAACGCCTATGTCGAGCTGGTCGCGCCCGGCCTGCGCAGGCAAGCGCCGGTGGCGTTCGAGTTGGGGAGCCAGGCTGAGGTCGACGCCGCTTTCGCTCACGTCGGGGATGTCGAGGTGGTCCGGCCACCGGGGCGATACCCGCGCGGCCACTACGGCTTCGAGGTTCGCGATCCGGCGGGCGCGCACCTGATGCTCTGGCACGAACACGGCTGACTTCGGGACTTCAACCATTTCGGTGAATGACATTCGGCGGTTTTCCGACCGCCGCGAGGAGGGGACATGAGCACGCTGGAGTTCACACTGCCCGAGGAATTGGAGGCGCACGAGCCACCCGAGGCACGCGGGCTGCCACGCGACGGCGTCCGGCTTTTGGTCGGCGAGGGGAAGACGGTCACGCATGAACGGTTCACGAACCTGCCCGCGTTGTTGCGGGCCGGGGATGTGCTGGTTGTGAACACCTCGGCGACGCTGCCCGCCGCAGCCGGGGTCGTGGGTGGCGGGCTGACTGTCCACCTGTCGACGGAGGCGTCCGACGGCACCTGGCTCGTGGAGTTGCGGCAGGCCGGCGACAAGGCCACCGCGCCGTATCCGTTCGGTGTCGCAGGCGCGCGCTATGACCTCGTGGGTGGGGCGACGGTGACGCTCCTGAGCCGCTACTCCGACGACCGGCTGTGGGTGGCGGCTGTGGACCCGGGCGGGTTCGACTCGGTGAGCGGGTATTTGCACTGCTTCGGTTCGCCGATCCGCTACGGATACGTGCCGAAGTCATGGCCGTTGCGGTACTACCAAACCGTCTTCGGCACGGAGCCGGGCAGCGCCGAGATGCCCAGCGCGGCACGTCCGTTTACCGATCGGCTGGTTACCCGTCTGGTGTCGGCGGGGATCCAGTTCGCGCCGGTTCTCCTGCACACCGGTGTCGCGTCACCTGAGGCTCATGAACGTCCGTACCCGGAGCGGTTCCGCGTTTCCTCGACTACCGCGCGGCTGGTAAACCGGGCTCGCGCCGACGGTGGCCGAGTGGTCGCGGTCGGCACGACGGCGGTCCGGGCGCTGGAAAGCGCCGTGGGGGATGACGGCGACGTCCACGCGCGAGAAGGATGGACAGACCTCATCATCACGCCAGGCCGGGGAGTGCGCGCGGTCGACGGTCTGCTGACCGGCTTCCACGAGCCGCGCGCGTCCCATCTGGACATGCTCGCCGCGATCGCGGGCCAGGAGTTGCTGGACCGCTGCTACCGCGCGGCGATCGACCATGGCTACCTGTGGCACGAGTTCGGCGACGTGAATCTGCTGATCCCGTGAACACGCCCCTCAACCCGTCGAGCCAATCAGAAGTCGGAAGGTGAGCGATGTCATCCGCCGGGGTAGGGCTCATGGTGGTGATGGCGGGCGCGACCGCGCGCCCGCGGACATGGGTGTCAGGAGCCCAGGTTTATGGTCTCGGCGGTTGGCGAGTCGGCGTAGAGGTCGGCTATGTCGTGGGCGTACTTCTCCGCGATCGGTTTGCGGCGCAGCTTGAGCGTGGGGGTCAACTCGTCACCGCCTGGTTCCCAGAAGTCCGGGACGATGCGGAAGCGTTTGATCTGTTCTACCCGGGACAGTTTGGCGTTGCCCGCGCGGACCGCGTCGGAGATCAGTGCGCGCACCTGGTCGTGGGTGGCCACGGCGCTCGGCGAGGATTCGGGCAGTCCGTGTCGGGCGGCAAGGCCCGCGGCCGCGTCTTGGTCGAGGACCACGAGCGCGGACACGTATGGCCGGTCATCGCCGATGGCGACCACCTGGCCGATGAGGGAGCTGGACGCCTTGATGGCGTTCTCGATGTTGGTGGGCGACATGTTCTTCCCAGAGGAGCTGATAATCAGCTCTTTCTTCCGGTCCACGATCGTCACGAAGCCCTCGTCGTCAAGCACGCCGATGTCACCGGTGTGCACCCAGCCCTCGTCATCGATCGTCTCGGCGGTCTTCTCGGGATCGTTGCGGTAGCCGCGCATGACGGAGGCGGACCGGATGAGCAGTTCGCCGTCGTCGGCGAGCCTCACCTCCACGCCGTGCACCGCGGCGCCGACCGTGCCGGGCTTGACCTTGCCCGGTCGCCCGGACGTGCCGAGTCCTCCTGTTTCGGACATGCCCCAGATCTCATAGATGGGGATGCCGAGGCCCCAGAAGTATTCCAGGATCTCCACGGGAATCGCGGCCGCGCCGGAGGCCGGGATCTTCGCCTCGTCCAAGCCGAGCTTCTGGCGGAGTTTCGAGAGCACGACCTTGTCCGCCAAGCGGTGTCGGAGCGCCAACGCTCCGGGGATGGGCTTGCCCGCCAACTCCATTTTCGCTCGGCGGGCGCCCACCTCCATGGCCCACGCGACGATCTTCCGCTTGGGTCCGCTGGTCTCGGCGAGCGCGCTGTCGATGGCGAGTTTGAACTTCTGCCACACCCGGGGGACCGCGAAGAACAGGTGCGGGCGAGTGTCCGGCAACGCCGTGGCGAGTTGTCTCGGATCGGCGACCGAGGTGACCACGGTACCGAACACCATCGACATGTAGTGCGAGACCACGCGGTCCGCGATGTGGGCGGAGGGCAGGAACGACAAGACTCGGTCGTTGGGCGTCAGGTCGTAAGAGTCCTTGATCGCGTCGGTCACCGCCAGCAGGTTGGCGTGGGTCAACTCGACGCCCTTGGGTGGGCCGGTCGTGCCCGAGGTGTAGATGATCGTGGCGAGGTCGTCAGGCTCGACCGCGCGCCAGGCGGCGTCGAAATCGAACGCGTCGTCGCCGCCTGCCTCGAGTTCGGCGAGCGACGTCGTTCCCTCGGCGTCTCCGTCGACGCAGATCAATCGCGTGTCGGCGCCAGAGGCATACAGGATCGGCACAAACCGCGCTTCGGTGACGACGACCTTGTTGGCCGCGTTCGCGAACACATAGGACAGCTGCTCGGCGGCGCTGGTGTTGTAGACGGAGAACGGAACCGCGCCGAGGTGCAAGGCGGCGGTGTCGACAAGGTGGAACTCGGGGCGGTTGGTCAGCATGATCCCGACCGTGTCGCCGCGGCCGACGCCCAAGGCGGCGAGGCCCGCCGCGATCCGGCGAACCCGCCGGGAGTACTCGCGCCACGTCATCGAGACCGCGTCCCCCGGGGTCCGCAGCGCCACCAACTCCGGATTCTGCTTGGCGGTCGCCTGGTAGGCCGCGCACAGTGTGCGGTGCTCGCTCATCGGGCCACCCTCCGGTCGTGTGGTCTACAACACAGACCTGCGATCGTAAGTAGCCCGGTCACGCATTGTCTATGGCCGTCGTACCCGTTCCTATCCGGCGCCGAGGCAAATGAACGGTCGCCGGTATGGGTCGTCGGCCACCGATTCCGCCAGAGCGCGGGCCGGGGCGACTCCCGCGGCGAGGCGCTGGTGGTAGGCGACCATCGCGGTCGCGGCCGACTCGTCGCCGACGCGACTGGTGGCGGCGACGACGGTCCGCACGCCGCTGGCGAGCAGGGCGCCCGCGTAGCCGAGGGCTTCGTCGCCGGGGCGCACATAGTTCAGCGCCAACTCGCAGGCCGCGAGGACGACTTGGCGCGGGGGCTGCCGGAGGCGGGCCACCTCGTAGGCGAACAAGGGGCCGTCGGCCAGTTCGAGCCGGGAGAACAGGGCGTTGGTCGGCTCGTGTTCGCCGTGCGCGGCGAGATGGGCGAGTTCGGCGCCGTCGAGGGCCTTGAGCACCTCGGCGACGGTCGCCGCTTCCCCGCTGAACGCGACAGCGTCGGGATACACCGTGCTCAACATGCCTTCTTCCGCGACGAAGCCGGTGAGCAACGGGCCGCGCGCGAGAACCGTGCCGCCGGATGTGCTCTTTGCCGTGGCGGCGGAAAGCCACGCGGTCGCGGACGGGGCGACCACTACCGGTCTGCCGAGAAGCGACGGCAGGCTCCCCCACGGCACGGCGTAGAGCGCTCCCGTCGGGATGACGATCAGTTCCCGGTCGCCGATGAGGTCGAGCAGCGGACAGATCAACTGCTCGTCGAGTCCGCCCGCGCTCCGCGCGGCCGACGCCTTCACGACGTCGACGATCGGTGGGGGCAGCGTGTCCGGGGCAAGGGCGTCGAGGTCGGCGTGCAACCGCGCGGACCACTCGGCGGCGGCGGCCGAGGAGCCCAGGCGGACCATGCGCGTGCGTTCACCGGTCACGACCACGGCGACGACCTCGCCGTCGGACGTCGCGAACGACACCAGCGCGCGGTCGCCGAGCGCGTCGGTCACCTGGGTCAGCGCCGCCACCGGACGCGGACTGCCCCAGGGGCTGGCATACCAGCCTTGGCGCGACACTTCCCGTTCCAGCGCGGCGGTCTGCTTCTCCAACTTCACGGCGGACCGGCCCGCCAACCGGGCAGACTGCACGACCCGGCGGATGTGGCGCAGTTCCGCTGCCTTCTCCACGACCTCTTGGTCCTCGATGGCGGGCAGCGGCTCATAGCGGTAGACCTGCGCCCGGGTGCGTTCGAGCCACTCGAACAGGCGCCGCGCATCCGAGCGCGTGTCGCGGAGCACGAGTTTGACCGCGAGTTCGCCGAGTTCCTGGCCGTGCAGCGCGGTACCGCACACCAACTCCATGCCGCCCATGCGGTCCCGCACTTTGCCGAGTTCGTCGAGTCCGGCGCGGGCCTCGCCCAGCGCGGCGCGGGGCACGCCCCGGGAGACGGCGAGTTCGGCGCGGCACAGGCGCAGCAGCATCTTGTGGTCGATGGGCGTCGTCGGGCGCGGGCGGGGCACCTGGTCGAGCAGCACTTCGGCCGCGGCGGGGTCGCCGCGGCGCAGTTCGAGCCGGACGGCGAGCAGCAGGGCGAGAGCCGTCTCGTCTTCGAGCATGAGGGAGCGCAGCCGGTCGGCGAGCTTGACCGCGTTGTCGATCAGCGTCTGCCGCACGCGGCCGGTGCGCAACGCGGTGTGAGCCTGGGCGCGGACAGCGGTCAGCGCCGCGATGGCGGCCCACCGGGTGTTGCCGCGCTTGGTGAAGCTCGCCTCCGCGGACCGCGCTCGTCTGCGGGCCAGCGTGTCGTCGCCGTCGAGCAGGGCGGCCGCCGCCCTGGCCACCTCGGCTTCCGCGGCGTCCTGCCCGCCGCGTTGCTTGCGCAGCACGGGAAGCGCCTCGTCCAGGTTGCGGGCGGCCTCTTCGCCCAGGCCCGCGGCGAGCATCGCGCGGGCCTGGTCGAGCCGAACCACGGGCAGCAGGCCGGGCGCCTGCTCCTGGCAGATCCGGGCCGACTCCTCGTAGTGCCGCAGCGCCGTGGGCATGTCACCGGCCATGTACGCGACATAGCCGAGGTTGTGTCTGGCCTTGATCGAGATCGTCGGGTCCATCTCGTAGCGCTCGGCGAGGTCGATGCAGCGGTGGACTTCCTCGATCGCGGCCGCGGTCTGCGCCAGCCAGATGTAGGCGAGGCTGCGGTTGAGATGCAGGATCGCGAGGACGCTCGGGTCGCCGACGCCCGCGGCGAGATCGCGTTCGAGGGACTCGGCGGCCTTGTCGAGGGTCTGCAGCCCCTCTTCGGTGCGGCCGACCCGGATCAGCAGGAACCCCCGCTGCTCCCGGGACAGCTCGACCAGCTCCTTGCGCCGGGTTTCGTCGGCGACGCCCGGCACCAGCCGGTCGGCGGTGTCGAGCCTGCCAAGGCCGAGTTCGACCTGTCCCACTTCCGTGTCGGCGTAGGCGGCGGTCACCAGGACGCGCACCCGCAGCGGAATCAGTTCCTGATCGTCCGGCTCGGGCGCGGAATCGAGGGTGTCGAGAGCCTGCTCGAGCAGCGACCTCGCCTTCGCGAAGTCGTAGGCGTACACGGCGATCCGCGCCCGCCGATGAAGCCCGGTGGCCCGCCGCAGCACCCGCTCGTTCACTGCGGGCACCGCGCTGTGTCGGAACCACCGGCCATGGCAGTAGACATTACTGCCCAGTCACCGGACGCGGATCAACCGCGCTGGGGTTCAGGAGAACCAGCCCAACTCCTGCAAGTGGGCGTCGGTGATCGCGAGGGCGTCGTGTGCGCGGGCGCGGCGGTCTTCGACGGTGCGCGCGTCCGCGGCCGCGACGAGGTTCGTCGCGACCATGCCCGCGATCACCGGTGTCGCGAACGAGGTCCCTGCCCAGACCGCGAACCCGGTGGTGAGGTCGTCCGGGTCCGGCGTGCTCCTCGGCAGCTTCGGGCAGCCGTCGCCCTGGGTCGACAGGTCCGCGCCTTCCGGTCCTTCCCACAGGGGGACTGTGCTGACCACCGAGTTGCCCGGCGCCCAGCGGCGGACCCAGTCGCCCTCGTTGCTGAACGCGGCGACCGACTTGCCGGAGGCGTTGAGCGCGCCGACGGCGACGAGCAGCGGGTTCTCTGTGTTGGAGCCGTCGGGGTTGAGCACCAGGGCGGCGGGCACGAACGGGCGGGTCGTGGAGTCGTTGCCCGCGGCGGCCACCACGACGACGCCGAGGTCGGTCAGCTTGCGCACGGCCTCGGCGAGCAGCAGGCCCGTCTCGTAGTCGGTGTGCTCGGGGTAGAAGCCCAGAGACATCGAGACGACGTCGACCAGTTCCTCCGGCCGGTTGTCGTCCAGGGCGTCCTGCACGCGCTTGCGCAGCCACTCCAGCGCCAACAGCACGGAGGCGTCGGTCGTGATGCCGTCGGTGTGCAGGACGCGCAGCGACAACACCCGCGCGTCCGGGCAGTTTTGGAAGACCAGGCCGGTCACGAAGGTGCCGTGGCCGGAGTGGGAGTCGGTGATGCCCAGCAGTGGCTGGAGCACGTCCCGCTCGTCCAAAGGGGACGCCAAGGTGGGCATGACTCCGCCGGTGGCGTCGGTCATCGTGCCCTCGAGGTCCGCGAGCAGCGCCTGGAACTCGGTGGACACCTCGACCACCGGGTCGTCGGCGGGATCGCCCACCGACAGCCAGGGGTGCGGGCCGATCCCGGTGTCGAGCACGGCCACGACCGGGCGCCGCCCCGAGGGCAGGGTGGCGGGGTCGGCGGTGCGCTTGGGCTCGGGCACATACAGCCGAACCGGGTTGCGGGTGCCGGTGCCGAGGGCTCCGCCCCCGCTGCCGTGGCCGACCCCGCTGCCGAACGGCACGCCGCTCCCGAAGGGAACGCCGCTGCCGAACGGGACCCCGCTGCCGAACGGGACCCCGCTGCCGAACGGGACGCCGCTGCCGAAGGGGGCGCCTGCCATCTCGACCGACGCGGCGACCGCGATGTGCTCCAGGCCGATGCCCGCGAGGTCTTCCTCGGGGAACTTGCGGCGCAGATTCGCCAGCACCATCCACGGGTCGGGCGCCTGCTCGACGAGTTCGTCCCCGCCCAACCGCACCAGCACCGGGACCGCGAAGCCGTCGTCGAATGCGGTCAGGGCGTCCTGCCAGCGCCGGGTTTCGGGCAGGGTCACCACAAGTTCGACGCAGAGGGGTTCGAGCACTTCGTTGAAGCGGGCGATCAGGTCGCGGTCACGGGCGACGCGCAGCGGCATCAGCAGGGTGTCGGCACGGTAGACAGTCGGCTGCGGCCTCTGGTTCTTGCTGCCGGGCAGCGCTACCGTCGGGTCGAGTAGTCGCGCTCTGTGTCGCATCCCTACGTGCGCTGGGAGGTCGACCACCTCGGACAGACCAGCGGCTTGCCCGCTGTCGCTGCCGTTGGCCAGATAGTCGCCACTTGGGCTCATGGTCGCCATTGGATCCCCACCCCGGGAGTCGTCGGTCACGATCAGTGCGCATGTCCACGTCAACCTGCTCATCGGTAGTAGAGCAGCGCGACATGTACCAGATACGTCGATTCAGGAACAGCGTCCGTAACGCCGTTCTCGGGATTCTGCGACAGGTGACGGGGCGATCACAATTCGTCACTGGTCAATTCACCCACCCACCCAAACGGCCGTTGACCGGGCCTTCCCGCGAGATCATCATTGTCGCGACCACGGACAGGCCAGGCTTTGTCCCTGCTCGACCAGGAAATGAGAATCGCCCGAGAAGGGCAATTGATGATCTTCGGCGCTACCCCTCGCACTCGCGCGCTCGCACAATTGGCCCAACAGAGAGTGTGGGCAACCACCGAACAGGTGGTACCAATGCCAGCCTCCCGGGTGGAAAATAACTCACAGTGATCATCATCGGCGGCCAGTCAGGACTGAGCGGCAGTGGGCTCGATTCGCCGCCTTGTGAGTCGGAACACATCTAGGGTGTGATCCGACAGCCGAACTGAGGGAATCGAGGCGCAGTCTCGACGGGCGGAGGGGTGTTCATGATTCACAGAGCCGAGGTGTCCCACAACGACTGGCCCTGGCAGGAGCAGTCGGCCAGACGGCAGGCGTGACGCGCGGTCGCCTGAGTCCTCGCGCACCGCCGAAGCGAGGAGAGTCCGTGCGCGCTTATCCAGATCGCCGACCCGAGGTGCCAGCCGCCACTGACCTGCGCAATCGGCTGCGGGACCGGCCAGGTCTCTCGGTGGGCGAGCTGATGCTCGACCGGAGCGGTAAGAGCTACCGGGTCGCGGAGATCATGCCGCTGCCGAGCACCACGTCGCCCGCCGGATCGGGGCGGTAGAGGACGACCGCCTGGCCTGGGGCCACGCCGCGCAGGTCGCCCGTCGGGCGGACGAGAAGCTGGCCGTCCACAAGGGACGCCTGGGCGTCCGAGGTGCCGCCGTGGGCGCGGACTTGGGCGACGCAGTCGACGGTGCCCGCCAACGGCGTGCCGGAAGGCCAGATCGGACGGGACGCCACGATCTCGCTTACCGCGAGCCGGTCTGCCGAACCGACGCGAACGTTGCCGTTTACCGGTTCGAGGGAAAGCACGTAGCGCGGCTTGCCGTCGGGGGCGGGGGTGTCTATGCCGA
The DNA here is from genome assembly GCF_900101685.1 of Actinokineospora iranica. Classification (GTDB taxonomy): domain Bacteria; phylum Actinomycetota; class Actinomycetes; order Mycobacteriales; family Pseudonocardiaceae; genus Actinokineospora; species Actinokineospora iranica. The sequence goes on along the minus strand of NZ_FMZZ01000003.1, from coordinate 158,386 downwards.
GGCCGTGCCGCTGGCCCACGGTGAAGCCGTGGACGCCAGCGTGGACGCCGAGGACCGCGCCGGTCTCGTCGTCCACGAGGTGGCCGGGGCGGGCGCCGAGCTTGGCGGTGAGGAACTTGCGGGTGTCGCCGTCGGGGATGAAGCAGATGTCGTAGCTGTCCGGCTTCTCCGCGACCGCCAGGCCGCGTTCGGTGGCCTCGACCCGAACGTCGGCCTTGACCGAGTCGCCGAGGGGGAACATCGCGCGGGCGAGCTGGTCGGCGGTCAGTGACGCCAGCACGTAGGACTGGTCCTTGGCCAGGTCGGCGCTGCGGCGCAGCTCCGGCTTCCCGTCGACCAGAGCGAGACGGGCGTAGTGGCCGGTGCAGACCGCGTCGAAGCCGAGAGCGATCGCCTTGTCCAGCAGGGCCTCGAACTTGATCCGCTCGTTGCACTTGAGACACGGGTTCGGCGTGCGGCCCGCGGCGTACTCGGCGACGAAGTCCTCGACGACGTCCTCGGTGAACCGCTCGGCGAAGTCCCACACATAGAACGGGATGTTGAGCAGGTCGGCGACCCTGCGGGCGTCGTGCGCGTCCTCGACCGTGCAGCAGCCGCGCGAGCCGGTGCGCAGCGTGCCCGGTTTCGCCGACAGCGCCAAGTGGACGCCGACGACATCGTGCCCGGCCTCGACCGCCCGCGCGGCGGCCACCGCCGAGTCGACCCCGCCGCTCATCGCGGCCAGCACCCGCATGTCCTCACACCTCCGCAGCCGCCGGGGACGTGCCCCGCCGCAGTCCTGCCAGTCCGGCGTTGCGCGCGCGTTCCACGACCGGTCCGATGGCCTCGGCGAGCGCGCGCACGTCCGCGGCCGTCGAGGTGTGCCCGAGGGAGAAACGCAGCGAGCCGCGGGCGGGCGCGGGCTCGATGCCCATGGCCAGCAGCACGTGGCTGGGCTGGGCGACGCCCGCCGTGCACGCCGAGCCGGTGGAGCACTCGATGCCCTTGGCGTCGAGCAGCATCAGCAGGCTGTCGCCTTCGCAGCCGGGGAAGGTGAAGTGCGCGTTGCCGGGCAGCCGGGAGGGGGCGCCGTCCACCAGCGACTCGCCGGGGTCGCCGTTGAGCACCGCCTCCGGCAGCACCGCGCGGACCGCGCGGACCAGGTCGTCGCGCAGCGCCGCCAGCCGGGCCGCGCGCTCCTCCCGCTGCTCGGTGGCCACGCGCACGGCGGCGGCCATCGCCACGATCCCCGGCACGTCGAGGGTGCCGGAGCGCACGTCGCGCTCCTGCCCGCCGCCGTGCGAGACCGGGGTGCAGGCGACGTCGCGGCTCAGCAGCAGCGCGCCGACCCCGTACGGGCCGCCGACCTTGTGGCCGGACAGCGTGAGCGCGCTCGCGCCGGACGCGCCGAAGTGCACCGGCAGAGCTCCGACGGCTTGCACCGCGTCGGTGTGGAACGGGATGCCGTGCTTGGCGCAGGTGCCCGCGAGTTCGCGGACCGGGTTGACGGTGCCGACCTCGTTGTTTGCCCACATGACGCTGACCAGCGCCACGTCGTCGGGGTTCTCGGCGATGGCGGCGCGGAGGGTGTCCTCGTGGACGCGGCCGAAGTCGTCCACCTCGAGCAGGGTGAGCCGGGCCCCGTGGTGCTCGGCGAGCCAGTGGGCGGCGTCGAGGACCGCGTGGTGCTCGGTCTCCGAGACCAAGAGCCGAACGCGGGCCGGGTCCTCGGCGCGGCGCGCCCAGTAGATGCCCTTGACTGCCAGGTTGTCGCTTTCCGTGCCGCCGGAGGTGAAGATCACCTCGGAGGGGCGGGCGCCGAGCGCGTCGGCGATGGACTCGCGGGCCTCCTCGACGGCGCGCCGGGCCCGGCGTCCGGAGGAATGCAGCGAAGAGGCGTTGCCGTACGTGGACAACGCCCCGGTGAGGGCAGCGACCGCCTCCGGCAGGATCGGGGTGGTGGCCGCGTGGTCGAGATAGGTCATCGCACTTCCAGAGTAGACCGAGCCGGGACGTGAGCCGTAACGGCCCGGCTCACACCCGTTCGTCGGTGGACCGGCGGAACACCAGCGCGCCCGCCAGCGCCACCGCGGCCATCACCAGGTCGATGGGCACCAGCGCCGCGGTCGGCGCCGCCGCGGACGCCAGCCCGGCGAGCAGCACGCCCGCGAAGCCGACCAGCGCCGCGGAGAAGATCATGTCCGCGACCTGCAGCGCGGACGAGGTGAATCCGCGCTCGTGCTCCGCGGAGCGCGCCAGCGCGAGCACGCTGATCGCCGGGAAGCTCATCCCCATGCCCGCGCCGCAGACCACCCACAGCGCCGCCGCCAGCCACGGCGGCCCCCAGGGCGCCGCGACGAGCGGCATGAGGGCGAGCCCGGCGGCGAGGATCACGAAACCGCGGCGGATCAACGTCGTGCGTTGGATTTCCGGCCGTCTGCCCTGCCACGCGGAGGCAAGCGACCAGCCGAGAGCGCCGACAGTGAGCGGCAACCCCGCGAGCGCGGGCGAGAACCCGTGCACCGAGGTCAGGGTCAGCGGCACGAACGCCTCCACGCCGAAGAACGCCCCCGCGAACAGCCCTCGCGCCAACACGACGCGCGGCAGGCCGGGTCTGGCACGGAGCGTGCCCGCGGGCAGCAGGGTCCGCAGCGCGGGCACGAGCACCGCCACCCCGGCGAGCCCGAGCCACAGCGTCGACAGCGACGGGTGCTGCGCGGCCCAACTGACCGCCGGGATGCCCACTCCGGCGGCGACGGCGGCAAGCGGGACGCCTTTGCGCCGCGGGGACGCGCTGTCCCGGGTGGGCTTGGGCAGCCCGCGCAGCGCCGGGACGAGCAGCGCCACACCGAGCACCGCCAAGGGCACCAGACCGAGAAACACCCAGCGCCAACCGAACCGCTCGGTGACCAGTCCAGCCGCCGTAGGCCCCACGATCGACGGCACCACCCACGCCGCGGCGAGCAAGCCGAACGCGGCAGGCCGGCTGCGCTCGGGATAGACCAGCGCGACCAGCACGTAGACGGCGACAACCTCGGCGCCCAGCCCCACCCCCTGCAACGCTCGCGCCGCGAGCAGGGCAGTCATCCCACTCGCGGTCCCCGCGGCGACCAGCCCCGCCAGGAACACCGCGGGCGCGACCAACAGCACAGCGGCGGGCCCGAACCGATCACACATCCGCCCACCAAGAACCGTGGCGACGACACTGGCGGACAGAAAAGCGGTGAACGGCCACGAGTACAGATCGCCACCGTCAAGGTCGGCGAGCATGCTCGGCATGGCGGTGGACACACCGAGATGCTCGAAGGCCCCGATGGTGATCAGCAGCAGGATGCCGATGGTGGTCGACCGGTTCTCCGCGCTCCAGAGGGGTTTTCCGGGGGATTCCACTTCGGGGAGGCTCACCGGGCAATCCTGCTATCTCAACCGGGGTAGAGGTCTAGTCCTTTCCCACGAAGGCCGCCGAATGGCGCAGAAGCCCAACGCGCCCGCTGCCTGCTTCAGCGGGGTGGGCTGGCGGGCGTGGGGCACCAAGGTGTGCCTCGCGTTTGCCACCCAGGCCTGCCACCCGGCCAGGCACCCAAGTTCGCCCGGTGCCCGATGGGAGCCGGGCGGCACACCCTCCCCCTGCCAACCAGGCCCGGTCCTGCCAGGTGCCAGATGGTGGAGCAAGCAGCAAACCCGAGCATCTGCCAGGCCGAACCGAGGCCCGCCCAGTGTTCGATGGGGTGGAGTGGTTTCTTTAGGGGTGAAGGAAGATCCCTGAACTCGCCGTGGTCGTGGGGCCGAAGGCTCCCCACCCGCCTTTCCCACGACGGGATCTTCCTTCGTAGGGGCCCTGAAGAAACCACTCCACCCCATCGAGCAGACCACCCCAACCCAGCCACCCACGACCAAGCCCCGCGCGCGACGGCAAACCCCACCCTCCCCGGGGGGCCGCCCCGCTCCAGTCTATCGGCGTTGGGGCGTGGTGGAAGGGGCCCGGAAAATCTGTGGACAACTTCGGCCAATGTGGATGGAGGCCGACGTGGTCTCGGGCTATCGCGGCATAATCCGGGCGACCCAGGATTACGCGGCGGTCTCCGAGTGGCGGGCAGGGCGGATGCGCCTGCGCTGCTGCGCGGGGACGGTCACCCGGCCGAGGGCGGAGTTGACCGCGGCTTCGACGAGGGCGGCGAGTTCGCGGCGGTCGGCGGCGCGGCCGGGGGCGACCTCGTCGAGGACGTGGACTTCCAGGGTGAGGCCGCGCAGGCGGGCGACGCGGCGGATGGAGTCCAGGATCGTCTCGTCGCCGATGAAGGCGGGGGCGGTGGTTTCGCGGCCGTCCGCTGTGCGGAAGCGCAGGGCGACCGGGCGCACCGGGACGCCGCCGTCGATGGCGGCCTGGAAGACGGCGTGCCGGAAGCGGCCACCGCCTTGCCCGCACCAGGTGGTGCCTTCCGGGCACACGTAGACCAGTGAGCCGGAGCGCAGGACGTCGGCGAGATGGCCCATGGTGCCCGGGAGGGAGCGCAGGCTTTCCCGGTCCAGGAACACCGTGCCCGCGGCGGCGACGACACGGCCGAGGACCGGCCAGGAGCGGATGTCCTTCTTGGCGAGCGCGCGCATGGGGCGCACGGCGTTGACCGCGGCGATGTCGAGCCAGGACACGTGGTTGGTGGCGACCAGCGCGCCGCGGCCGTGGCTCGCGCGCAGGCCGTCGCCGCCGGTCACCGCCAGGCGGACGCCGAAGGCGCGCAGCAGGGAGTGGAAGACGCCCTTGGCGAGCAGTTCCCGGCCGGTGCTCCCGATGAGGGGCATGACCGGCACGGACAGCGCGCTCACCAGGAGCACGCCGAGCGCGCCCGCGAGCCGGGCCGAGGCGCGCAGGCGGCCGACGGTGGGCTCGTCGCCGGTGAGGCAGGTCGGGCCGCACGGCGAGGTGGGCATCCAGTCGTGCGCCATCGCTATTCCCCCAGGAAGAACTTCAGGTAGCGCTGGTCCACATCGGCCAGCCCCAGCAGCACGAAGAAGTCGGCGACGCCGAAGTCGGCGTCGAGGGCGGGCGGGCCGCACACCTTGGCGCCCAGGCGCAGGTATCCCTTGAGCAGCGGCGGCAGCACGGTCCGGTTGGGCGCCGCGGTGGACTCGGTGTCCCACGGGGTCAGCGGCCGGACGCGGTGCTCGTCGCCGGTGTAGTGCTTGGCGCGCACGGTCTGCCACACGCCCGCGGCCAGGGCGCCGCCGTCGTCGAGCGGCACGGACGCGCAGCCCGCCAGCCAGTCGTGGCCGGACAGCAGCATGTACCGGGCGATGCCCGCCCACACGAGGCTGACCACGGCGCCGGTGCGGTGGTCGGGGTGCACACAGGACCGTCCGGTCTCGACCAGCGCGCCGCGGATGCCCGCGAGGGCGGCGAGGTCGAACTCGGTGTCGGAGTAGAGCGAGCCCGCCGCCGCGGCGCGGTCGGGCGGCAGCATCCGGTAGGTGCCGACGATTTCGCCGGTCGAGTCGTCGCGGACCACGAGGTGGTCGCAGAACGAGTCGAAGCGGTCGATGTCCAGTCCGGGTGTCGTGGTCGCCAGGGTGGCGCCCATTTCCTCCGCGAACACCCGGTAACGCAGTCTCTGCGCTGCCTCGACCTCGGCGCCGTCGTGCGCGACGAGCAGCGAGTAGTGGGAAGTGTCTGTTCCCGGCTTAGCCGTGCTGACCAGCAACTGGGCCTGCGTCATACGTCAGGTTTACGGGCCGGTCGGCGACCTGCACGTGCCCATTCCCGTGACGGGTCGGTGGAGAATCAGTGAATTGCGGGTTCCGCCGCTTTCGACGTGCCCGGGAACGCGAAAAGGGGCGGCTCCCCGCGGGGAACCGCCCCTTTTCCGCTGTCTGGCTGTGATCAGCCCTTGCGCTTGCCGACCTCTTCGGTGAGCTGCGGGGCCACGGCGAACAGGTCGCCGACGACGCCGAAGTCGGCGATCTCGAAGATCGGCGCCTCGGGGTCCTTGTTGACCGCGACGATCGTCTTCGAGGTCTGCATACCCGCGCGGTGCTGGATCGCGCCGGAGATGCCGAGCGCGACGTAGAGCTGCGGGGAGACCGTCTTACCGGTCTGGCCGACCTGGAACTGGGCCGGGTAGTAGCCCGAGTCGACCGCGGCGCGGGAGGCGCCGACGGCAGCGCCGAGCGCGTCCGCGAGCTTCTCCACGACCTCGAACTTCTCCGCGGAGCCGACGCCGCGGCCGCCGGAGACGACGATCGAGGCCTCGGTCAGCTCGGGGCGGTCGCCGCCGACGATGGGCTCCTGGCCGGTGATCTTGGTGGCCTTGGCCGCGTCGGCCGCGGGGACCTCCACGATCTCCTCGGCCGCCGCGCCCTGGGCCTCGACCGCGTCGACGCCGCCGGGGCGGATCGTCACGATCGGGGTGCCCTTGGTGACCTTGGACTTCACGGTGAACGCGCCACCGAAGATGCCCTGCACGCCGACGACCTCACCGCCGGTGGACTCCACGCCGACCGCCTCGATGAGGATGCCGGAGCCGGTGCGCACGGCGAGCCTGCCCGCGACCTCCTTGCCCTCGGCGGTCGCGGCGACGAGCACCGCCGCGGGGGACTTGGCCGCCACGAGCGAGGCGAGCACGTCCACCTTGGGGGTGACCAGGTAAGCGGCCACGTCGTCGGACTCGGCGACGTAGACCTTGGCGGCGCCGTAGGACGCCAGGGATTCCTTCACCTTCGCGGCGGTGCCGGGAGCGGCGACCACGACGGCCGCGGGCTCGCCGATCTCGCGGGCCGCGGTCAGCAGCTCGAAGGTGACCTTCTTGACCTCGCCGCCGATTTCGTCGACGAGGACCAGGACCTCGGACACTGTTCTTCCTCCTTCGCTGCTGGTCTCAGATGAGCTTTTCGCCGACGAGGTAAGCGGCGATCTTGCTGCCGCCGTCACCCGCGTCCTCGACCCGCTGGCCCGCCGCGCGCGGCGGCTTCGGGGTGGCTTCGAGGACGGCGGAGCTCGCGCTGGCCAAGCCCACCTCGCTCGCGTCGATGCCCAGGTCGGCGACGGTGAGAGTGTCGACCGGCTTCTTCTTGGCCGCCATGATCCCCTTGAACGAGGGGTAGCGCGGCTCGTTGATCTTCTCGCCGACGCTGATCACCGCGGGGAGGTTCGCCTGCAGGTGGGTGAGACCGGCGTCGGTCTCGCGTTCCACCGTGATGGCGCCGCCGTCGATGGTGACCTTGCGGGCGTGGGTGAGCTGCGGGTAGCCCAGCACCTCGGCCAGCATGGCCGGGATCGTGCCGCCGCGGCCGTCGGTGGCCTCGTTGCCCGCGATGACCAGGTCGACGCTGTCGACCTTGCCGATCGCGGCGGCGAGGACCTTGGTGGTCTGCAGCAGGCAGGCGCCGTGCAGAGCCGGGTCGGAGACGTGGATCGCCTTGTCCGCGCCCATGGAGAGGGCCTTGCGGATGGCCTCGGTGGCACGGTCGGGGCCGACGCTGAGCACGGTGACCTCGCCGCCCTGCGCCTCCTTGATCAACAGCGCTTCCTCGACGGCGCGCTCGTTGATCTCGTCGAGCACCGCGTCAGCGGACTCGCGATCCAGCGTGTGGTCGGAGTCGGAGAGCTTGCGCTCCGAGTAGGTGTCTGGCACCTGCTTGACCAGGACAACGATGTTTGGCATGGGTCTTCTTCGACCTCCTGGGAACGAGCACCGTGTTCGCCGCCGACGGCAGCCCAGCGCGACTACATTTTCGTGCGGTTCGGCTGACCATGCCATGTCGATCGGCCGGTTGGCACGGTGGCCTTTGCCACCGAGATGTTACTCGTGAGTAGTGATTGCGCAAACCCGGGGTCCCACCTGGGGGGCCGTGACGGTTCTCACCAGTTTGCCGGATCGATACCCCCTGTTCGGGTTATGGTCCCCTCCTATGAGGGTCGCCGTCGTCACCGATTCCGCATCCTGCCTGCCCGCCGACCTGGCCAAGCAGTGGGAGATCACCGTCATCCCGATGCAGATCCGGATCGGTGGACGCCTCGACGACGAGGTCAGAGTGCCCAGACAGGACCTGCTCGCCGCGCTGCGAGCCGAGAAGCCGGTCTCCACCGAGCCGCCCGATCCCGCCGCGTTCTACTGGGCATACCAGGACGCGGCGGCGAGCGGGGCGGACGCGGTGGTGTCCGCGCACGTCTCCTCGCTCCAGTCGAAGACCTTCGAGCACGCGCGCGCGGGCGCAGAGCAGGCACGCATCCCGGTCCGGGTGGTGGACTCGGCCACCTTCGGCATGAGCCTGGGCTACGCGGTCGCGGGCGCGGCGCGGGTGGCCAGCGCGGGCGGCGGCCCGGCGCGGGTGCTCGACGCCCTGCACCGCAGGCTCGACGGCAGTTCCGCACTGATCTATGTGGAGACCCTGGAGTACCTGCGCCGCGGCGGGCGCATCGGCACGGCGGCCTCGCTGATCGGCACCGCCCTCTCGCTCAAGCCGCTGCTCACTGTCGCCCATGGCCAGATCGCGCCGCTGGACCGGGTGCTGGGCGCGGCCCGGGGCCTGCGCAAGCTGGTCGACACCGCCGTCAGCCGCGCCGACGGCCGGTCCGTCGACATCGCCGTCGAGCACGTGGGCGTGCCGGAGCAGGCACGGGCCGTGCTGGACGCGCTGGCCCCGCGCATCCCCGGTTTCCGCGGCGGCGTCATCACCGAGGCGGGGTCCGCCGTGGCCGTCCACCTTGGCCCCGGAACGGTGAGCGTGACGATCTCGCCTGCGTGAGCACGACGAAGGCCGCCCCTCCACACGGGAAGAGGCGGCCTTCGCGCGGTGACGACCGGCGGCGACCGACCGGGCGCGGTGGGTCGGTCGCGATCAGGCGAACCGGCGCTGACTCAGGCGCTCGCGGGCAGCCACTTCGCCCGGCCCGGCGCGGTGGGCACCCAGCAGCCGTTCGCGGAGGTCTCCGGGCGGAACTGGTGGAGCGCGTCGGGGGTGCGGTCGTCTGGCAGGTCGATCATCTGGCGCAGGACGTCGGTGGCCCACCCGGTGCGCTGCCAGAGCACGAACTCCGGGTTGAGCACGTCGGCGGCGTCGCCGGGCAGCCGGGAGGCGATGACCTCGTTCTCGGCGTGCAGGCGGACGACGTCGATCACGTTGTGGTGCGCGCGGACGCCGACGACGGCGGTGATCTCGCCGTTGGCGTCGCGCGGGTGCAGGAACTCGAAGCCGCGGGCGACCAGCCTGCGCAGGTAGGTCTCCGCGGTGGGGATCCGGACCACGCCGCCGGTGACGGCGCGGGTGAAGGAGACGATCACGGGCCCGGAGAACACCAGGGCGGGCCCTTGGATGTTCTTGGAGTCGCGGATGGCCGTGCGGCCGCCCGCGACCGGGCTCACCTCGACACAGTTGCCGACCGCTCCGCTGCGGCTGCCCTTGCGCCAGCGCGCCCCGGGCACCGCAGCGGCGGAAACTCCGTTGTGGATCTCGGTCACCTCTGGACCCTCGCCTTCCCGACTCCTGTCCGCAGTGCAGATGCACGTGCATTTGGTGGTGATGACGGTAACACGTTCGGATGGTCCGGCAAATGCACGTGCATCCGATCGTGTCGCTCGATCGGGTACATGAATGTGCTTCCGGATACAACAAGTTCACCGCAGGTGAGCGAGTCACCCGGCAGGGCGGTCTAGATCTCCGCGCGCCGCTTGCTCAGCAGCTGGCGGGACCGGCTCGGGGTCTCCGCGTCGACGGTCAGCCGGTCGACGACCCGGCTGTAGCTTTCGATCTCATCGGTACGGTCGAGGTAGAGCGCGCCGCCGAGGTGTTCGATGTAGACCAGGTCGGGCAGCTCCTGCTCGGTGAAGCGGAGCATGGTGAACGAACCCTCGGCCGCGTAGCCGCTCAGCGCGTACGGCACGACCTGCAGGGTGATGTTGGGCAGGCGGGTCAGCTCCAGCAGGTGCTCGATCTGCTCGCGCAGCACCCGAGGACCCCCGATGGGCCGGTGCAGCACCGACTCGTCGATCACCGCCCACAGCTTCGGCGCGTCCAGCCGGTGCAGCACCTTCTGCCGGGACATGCGCAGCGCGACCCGGCGCTCGGTCTCCTCGCTGACCAGCTCCGGCCTGCCGTGGTTGGCGATGATCCGGGCGTACTCCTCGGTCTGCATCAACCCGGGGACGAACTGCAACTCGTAGGTCTGGATGCGCGCCGCGGACTCCTCCAGACCGACGAAGTCCTGGAACCAGTAGGGCATCAGGTCGTTGTAGCGGTGCCACCAGCCGGGCTCGTTGGACTGCTTCACCATCGCGAGGAACTGCTCACGCTCGACCTCGTCGGTGACCCCGTACATCGTCAGCAGGTCGGCGACGTCGCGCTCCTTGAAGCCGACCCGGCCCAGCTCCATGCGGCTGATCTTGGACTCGGAGCCGCGGATGGCGTAGCCCGCGTCCGCGCGGGAGATCTCGGAGCGCTCGCGCAGCCTGCGCAACTGCGAGCCGAGAACGATCCTGCGCGCGGTGGGCCCACCGGTCCCGCCGTCACCACGGCCCTCGGCCACGACCCGTCCTCCCAGTGTTTCCGCGTCGAACCCACCGTGGCGTGAACCTTGCGGGCACCCCTAAAGTGACCATACTCCTTGACTGCACAACGTCCATGATCCACGGCGCTCTGTGAGGAATGATGTCGACCTCCGGTCCCCCAGCGACCGACCACGACGCACCTATCTATATCGACACTTCCAGAGCGAGTATCGCAAGAGTTTACGACGCGTTTCTCAACGGCAAAGACAACTATGAGATTGATCGCGAGGTGGTGCGCCGCGTCCGGCAGGTCGCGCCCGAGGCGGCCCAGCTCGCGTTCGACAACCGCGACTTCCTGATCAGGGCGACCAGGTTCATCGCGCAGCAGACCGGCATCCGCCAGTATCTCGACCTCGGGTCGGGCTTGCCGACCGCGGAGAACACCCACCAGGTAGCGCAGCGAATCCGTCCTGACTCGACCGTGGTCTACGTCGACAACGACCCGGTAGTCCTCGCGCACGGTCGCGCGTTGCTGGAGGAGAACGACCAGACGCACTTCGTCGCGGGAGACATCTTCGAGCCGGAGCGGATCCTCGAGAACGAGACCGTGCGCAGGCACCTGGACTTCAGCGAGCCGATCGCGCTGTTCCAGATGGGCACCATCCACCACTACGACGGCGAACGCGAGCCCGCCGACATCATGGCGGCCTACATCGACGCGCTTCCCTCCGGCTCGATCGTGGGTGTCAGCCATTTCTTCGACCCGGAGACCACCGAGCACAGCGCGCTGGCCCGGCGGTTGGAGGAAGTGTTCCTGCACAGCCCGATGGGCACCGGCCTGTTCCGCACCGGTCCGCGGATCCAGGCCATGTTCCCCGGCCTGGAGATGATCGAGCCGGGGGTGACGCTGTGCGCGCGGTGGTGGCCGGACGGCCCGCGGCTGCGGCCGCTGGACCAGGTCCAGTACTGCATCGTCGGCGGACTCGGCCGCAAACCCTGACCCGTACTGATCGGTAGCGCATCGGCTACGGTGCCCCGGTGCCCACCGACACGACTCCCCAGCCCGACCAGCTGCCGCTCACCGGTGAGCGGACGGTGCCGGGCATCGCCGAGGAGAACTACTGGTTCCGCCGCCATGAGGCGGCCTACCTCGACCTCGCCGGGCACTGCGCGGACGCCGTGGTGCTGGAAGCGGGCTGCGGCGAGGGCTACGGCGCCGACCTGCTCGCCGCGCGGGCCGATCTCGTCATCGGGCTGGACTACGACGAGGTGACCGCGGCCCACGTGGCCAAGGCGTACCCGTCGGTGCGCACGGTGCGCGGCAATCTCGCCGGGCTGCCGGTGCGCACGGGATCGGTGGACGTGGTGGCGAACCTCCAGGTCATCGAGCACCTGTGGGACCAGGAGGGCTTCCTGGCCGAGTGCCACCGGGTGCTGCGCCCGGGTGGGCTGCTGCTGGTCACCACGCCCAACCGGATCACGTTCTCACCCGGCCGGGACACCCCGCTCAACCCGTTCCACACCCGCGAACTCGCCGCGGACGAGCTCGACGGACTGCTGCGGGACGCGGGGTTCGCCGTCGAGTTCCTCGGCGGGCTGCGGCACGGGCCCCGGCTGCGGGCGCTGGACGCCGAGCTCGGCGGGTCGATCATCGACGCGCAGGTTGCGGTCGCGGTGTCCGGCGAGCCGTGGTCCGCGGCGCTGTTGGCCGCGGTCACCTCGGTGACCGCCGCCGACTTCGAGATCACCGCGGACGACGTGGCCGCCAGCCTCGACCTCGTCGCGGTCGCGCGCGCATGAGCGAGTCATTGACGCAGTGCGCCGCGAGGTACACCACCGAACCAGTGAGGTGGTGGGCATGACCGAGCCGATCGGCGGGTTCGCGCTCGTCCTGCACAGCCACCTGCCGTGGCTGCCCCACCACGGCACCTGGCCGGTGGGCGAAGAGTGGCTTTACCAGGCGTGGGCCAACTCTTACCTGCCTGTCGTGGACCTCTTGCGCCGCTTCGGCGAAGAGGGCAAGCGAGACGTGCTTACCCTCGGCATCACCCCCGTGCTTGCCGCGCAACTGGACGACCCGTACTCGCTGCGCGGTATGCACGACTGGCTGGGCAACTGGAACCTGCGCGCGCAGTACGCCGCCGTGCGCTGGCGCGGCGACGACCCGCTGCTGCGCGAGGTGGCCGCCGCGGAGTACCGGGCATCGCACGCGGCGCTGACCGAGTTCGAGACACGGTGGCGGCACGGCTTCTCCCCGGTGCTGCGGCCGCTGGTGGACGACGGCGTGGTCGAGCTGATCGGCGGGCCCGCCACGCATCCGTTCCAGCCGCTGCTGGACGAGCGCGTGCGCGCGTTCGCGCTGCGGGAGGGCCTGTCGGACACCGCGCGGCGGATCGGGCGGGCGCCCGCGGGCATCTGGGCCCCGGAGTGCGGGTACGCGCCGGGGATGGAGGCCGGGTACGCGGCGGCGGGCGTGGCGCGGTTCCTGGTCGACGGCCCCGCCCTGCACGGCGAGACCGCGTTCGCGCGGACCGTGGGCGACTCGGACGTCGTGTGCTTCGGCCGCGACCTGGAGGTCACTTACCGCGTCTGGTCTCCCAAGGCGGGTTACCCGGGAGACCCCGCTTACCGGGACTTCCATACCTATGACCACCCGTCGGGTCTTAAACCGTCTCGCGTTACCGGGCGGCAGGTAGCACCGGAGGACAAGCGGCCGTACGAACCCGCCTTGGCGGCCGACGCCGTGCGTCGGCACGCGGAGGACTTCGTGGACACCGTGGCCCGCCGGTTGCGCGACCTGCGCGAGCGGCACGGCCGCCCCGGGCTGGTGGTCTCGGCGTACGACACCGAACTGTACGGGCACTGGTGGCACGAGGGCCCGGCGTGGCTGGAGGCCGTGCTGCGCGCGCTGCCCGATGCGGGCGTGCGGGTCACCACCCTGCGCGGCGCCCTCGACGCGGGCTACCTCGGCGGCCGGGTCGACCTGCCGGTGTCGTCGTGGGGCTCGGGCAAGGACTGGCGGGTGTGGGACGGCGAGCAGGTGTCCGACCTGGTGGACGCGGGCGCGGCGCTGCAGCGCGACCTGCTGGACCTGATCGACCACCAACCTGCCCGCGTCGGCCGGGATCTCGTGCTCGACCAGGTGGCGCGCGAGGCGCTGCTGGCGCTGTCCAGCGACTGGGCTTTCATGGTCACCAAGGACTCGGCCGCCGACTACGCCCGCAGGCGCGCGAAGACCCACGGCGAGCGGTACGCCGAACTCGCCTCGCTTGTCCGCGCCGGGGCCCGCGACCGCGCGTCCGCGCGGGCCGCCGAACTGGTCCGCGAAGACGGCCTGTTCGGCGGACTCGATGCGCGCGGGCTGCGTACCGGCGAGTAGGGTTCACAGACCCGAGTGCGAGGATTCCGCTCACCATGCGCGTGCTGATGCTGTCCTGGGAGTACCCGCCCGTCGTCGTCGGGGGCCTCGGCAGGCACGTGCACGCCGTCGCCCGCCACCTGGCGGGCCAGGGTCACGAGGTCGTCGTGCTGTGCAGGCACGAGGCGGGCACCGACGCGGGGACGCACCCGACCGAGGACGCCGAGCACGACGGCGTGCGGGTGATCCGGGTCGCCGAGGACCCCACGCACCTGGTGTTCGAAAAGGACCTGGTCGCGTGGACGCTGGCGATGGGCCACGGCATGATCCGGGCGGGCTTGGCGCTGCTGGCGGACTGGCGCCCCGATGTCGTCCACGCGCACGACTGGCTCGTCACCCACCCCGCGATCGCCTTGGCCGAGCACGCGCGCGTGCCGCTGGTGGCCACGGTGCACGCCACCGAGGCGGGCAGGCACAGCGGCTGGCTGTCGCAGCCGCTGAACCAGCAGGTCCACTCGGTCGAGTGGTGGCTGGCCAACCGCGCGGACGCCCTGATCACCTGCTCGTCGGCCATGCGGATCGAGGTGGCGCACCTGTTCGAGGTGGACCCGGCCGCGATCACGGTCATCCACAACGGCATCGAGCCGCGCAGCTGGCGGGTGCCGCCCCGCGCGGTCCGCGAGACCCGCGCCGCGCACAGCCCCGACGGGGCGCCCCTGCTGCTGTTCTTCGGCAGGCTGGAGTGGGAGAAGGGCGTGCACGACCTGGTGGCCGCGCTCCCCCGGGTCCGCCGCTCGCACCCGGGCACCCGGCTGGTGGTGGCGGGCAAGGGCTCCCAGGCCACGCCGCTGGTCGAGCTGTGCCGCAAGCTGCGGGTGCGCCGGGCCGTCGATTTCGTCGGCCACCTGTCCGACCCGGAACTGGGCGCGATGCTGGCCGCGGCCGACGCGGTGGTCCTACCGAGCCGCTATGAGCCGTTCGGCATTGTCGCGTTGGAGGCAGCCGCCGCGGGCGCTCCCCTGGTGTCTTCCACCGCGGGCGGTCTGGGCGAGGTAGTCATAGAGGGCAAGACAGGACTGTCGTTCGCCCCTGGCGACGCCGACGGGATCGCCGCGGCGGTCCGCCAGGTCCTCGACGACCCGGCGGGAGCCCGGCAGCGCGCCCGCACCGCCAAGTCCCGGCTGCCGGTGGACTTCGACTGGGACCGGATCGCCACGCAGACGGTCGCGGTCTACCAGTCGGCGGTAGTCGGAGAGCACCTTCCGCTGGGCCGCCCCAAGATCGCGTCGGGCAACGCTTTCGGGCCCTAAGACTCCAGCGTCTTCTGCAGTGCCTTGGCCGCCTTGCGGGCCATGTCGGCCACGGCGACGCGGCGTTCGGCGTCGGCCTCGTAGGCGGTCAGCCGGTTGCGGACGACCCGCGCGGGGATGCCCGCGGCCACCGCGAAGTCCGGGATGTCGCCGCGGACCACCGCGTGCGCGCCGACGACGCAGCCGCGGCCGATCCTGGTGCCCTTGGTGATGGTGACCTTGGTGCAGACCCAGGTGTCCGGCCCGATGCGCACCGGGGACTTCACGATGCCCTGGTCCTTGATGGGCTGGTGGATGTCGGCGGTCACGTGGTCGAAGTCGCAGACGTAGACCCAGTCCGCGATCAGGGCCGCCTCGCCAAGCTCGATGTCGAGGTAGCAGTTGACGACGTTCTGCCTGCCGAAGACCACCTTGTCGCCGATGCGCAGGGACCCCTCGTGGCAGCGGATCGCGTTGCCGTCGCCGATGTGCACCCAGCGGCCGATTTCCAGGCGGCCGAACCCGGGGCGCGCGTGGATCTCGACGTCCTTGCCGAGGAACACCATGCCGCGCAGCACGACATGCGGGTTCGCGATCCGGAACTTCAGCAGCCGCCAGTAGCGGACCAGGTACCAGGGCGTGTACGCGCGGTTGCGCAGCACCCAGCGCAGGGATTCCCTGGTCAGGAACCGCGCCTGGGCCGGGTCGCGGCGCGCGCGCGACCAGAACCGCAGCCGGGAGGCGACCGGGGAACCCCACATCGACGTCATGGCAGAAGACGTTAACCCAGGGGTAGGCGCGGGACGGCGGGTGGTGGCAGAGCAGGATGCCGGCAAGGTGAAGACATGGTCCGACTGATCATCGACACCGACCCCGGCGTGGACGACGCGTTCGCGCTGACGCTGGCGGCCCGCTCGCCCGAGGTCGACCTGCTGGCGGTGACGACCGTGTTCGGCAATGTGGGCCTGGCGGCGACCACGCGCAACGCGCTGCGGGTCTTGGCGCTGTGCGGGCGGGAGGACGTGCCGGTGGGCGCGGGGGCGGCGCGGCCGCTGGTCTACCCGCAGCCGTTCGAGGCGAAGGCGGTCCACGGCGAGGACGGGCTGTCCGGGCGCGCCGGCTTCCTGCCGCCGCACGCCCGGGGCGCCGAGGTCGAGGACGCGGTGACGCTGCTGGCCCGGGTGCTCGACGAATCACCCGAGCCGGTGACGGTGGCGCCGATCGGGCCGCTGACCAACATCGCGCTGCTGCTGGCCGCGCACCCGCACCTCAAGCAGAAGATCGACCGGCTGGTGATCATGGGTGGCGGCCTGCGCGGCGGCAACAGCACACCCGCCGCCGAGTTCAACCTGTGGTGCGACCCGGAGGCAGCACGGCGGGTCTTGGTCGAAGAGGACGTTCCGGCGGTGTTGGTCCCCATCGATCTGACTTACCGCTGCGCGGTAGACGGCACGTGGTTGACCAGGTTGCGCGAATCCGGGCCGCTAGGCGAGGAACTGGAAGCGCTGACGACGGTCTACCGCGCGCACTACAACCAGTCCCTCGGTTTCGACGGCACGGTGCTGCACGACGCGGTGGCGGTGGCCGAGGCGATCAGCCCCGGAATCCTCACCACGACGAGGGTCCCGATCCATGTCGACACAAGCTTCGGCCAGGGGCGCGGCTCGGTGATCGCCGACCGGCGGCTGACCGCCGCCGAGGACGAGCCGGGTTTCCGGCCGGTCGATATCGCGCTGGAGACCGATTTGGACGGTCTGCGCGAGTTCATCTTGGACGGTCTCCGGTAAGCCGGTAGCGCAGACCGTGGCCGTACGGGAACAGCGCCTGCTTCCCGTCGCCCGCGTTGATCGGCTGCTGGTCGAACGCCGCCCAGGTCGAGGGAAGCCTGCCGGTCGGGTTGTGGTCGCCGAAGAGCACGTCCACGACCCCCTGCCCCTCGGTGCCCGGCAGGAACGCCGCGAGCAGCGCGTCCCAGTCGCCGAGGTGCGCGCCGACGTCCAACGGGCGTCCGGAAACCAGCACCACGACCAGCGGCACGCCCGAAGCCGTCAGCCTCCCCAGCGTGGCCACGTCCTCGGCGTCGAGGGACAGGCCGTGCGGCCGGTCCCCGAAGAACTCCGCGTACGGCTTCTCCCCGATCACGGCGACGGCGGCGTCGAAGCCGCCGTCGATGCCGCTGCCGTCGATGCTGTGCACCACCTCCGTTCGCGCGGAGACGGTGGCGCGGATTCCTTCCAGCACCGTGGTTCCCGGTGTGACGTCGCCGCTGGCACCCTGCCAGGTGATCGTCCAGCCGCCGCTCTGGTTGCCGATGTCGTCGGCGCTCTTGCCCGCCACGAACAGCTTCCGCACGTCCTTGGACAGCGGCAGCACACCGTCGTTCTTGAGCAGCACCTGGGACTTGCGGACCGCCTCCCGGGCGAGCGCACGGTGTTCGGGGCTACCAACGGTCCCGATATACCGCCGGTCGGCAAGCGGCTTCTCGAACAGGCCTAACTCGAACTTCTTAGTCAAGATGCGCCGGTTGGCGTCATCGATCCGCGACAGCGGTACCCGCCCCTCTTGCACCTCCGCGCGCAAGAGGGCGAGGAACTTCTTGTACTCGAAGGGAACCATCACCATGTCGACGCCCGCGTTGACCGACGCGCGCACCTCCGCCGCGGTGAACCCGGGCTGGCCGTCGATCTTGTCGATGCCCTGCCAGTCGGAGACGACGAAGCCGGAGAAGCCCAACTCGCCCTTGAGCAGGTCGGTGATCAGGTACCTGTTCGAGTGCAGCTTGGCGGCGTTCCAACTGCTGTAGGACACCATCACCGAGCCGACACCGCGGCGCACCGCCGCCTGGAACGGCGGCAGGTGAATCGCCCGGAGTTCCCGTTCGCTGATCTGGGTGTCGCCCTGGTCCGTGCCGCCGGTGGTGCCGCCGTCGCCGATGAAGTGCTTGGCGGTGGCCAGTATCGAGGCGGGGCCGTCGAGCCGACGGCCCTGGAACCCGGTGATGATCGAGGTGTTGGCCGTCGCCAGGCCGGGAACCTCGCCGAACGACTCGTAGGTGCGACCCCAGCGGTCGTCGCGGGCGACGCACAGGCACGGCGCGAAGGTCCAGTCCGGGCCGGTCCCGGTCACCTCCTCGGCCGTGGCGCGCCCGATCCTCTCCACCAGGCGCGGATCACGGGCGGCGCCGAGGCCGATGTTGTGCGGGAAGATCGTCGCGCCGCGCACGTTGTTGTGGCCGTGCACGGCGTCGACGCCGTAGATGATCGGGATGCCCAGCCTGCTCGAAAGCGCGGTGCGCTGGAAGGCGTCGTACATGTCCGCCCAGGTCTCGGGCGTGTTCGGGGTGGGCGTGGAACCGCCGCCGGAGAGGATCGAGCCGATCCCGTAGGCGGCGATGTCCTGCCCGTCGGCGGGAGCGGACCGCTCGATTTGGGTCATCTGGCCGAGCTTCTCGTCCAGGGTCATCCGGCGCAGCAGGTCGTCGACCCTGGCCTGGGCAGGGCGAGTCGGGTCCGCGTAGGCGGGCTCGGCGACGGCGACACCGGCGGTGAGCGCCAACGCGCCCGCGAGCAGGGCGATTGTCCGGCGGGGCGGGCAGAGTCGCGGCATCGCGGTCCTCCCGGAGCGGACTTTGTTGTGGTTCACAACGTAGCCGCCGGGGCGCGGTCGGCGCAGCCCGCTTCATCCGAATGCCGTAACGCCGAACGGCGGCGCCCCGGGCAGGGACACCGCCGTTCGAAGAACCGCCGTCAGAGAGGTTTGCGACCGGTGACGAGCACGTTGTAGAACAGCTCGCGCGGCAGGATCTTGCGCAGCAGGCGCTCGTCCAGCCAGGTCAGCCGCTGCCAGGTGCGGAAGGCGAACATGCCCCAGCCGAACCCGAGCTTCTCGCGCGGGACGGCCGCCTCGAAGGTCCGCACCGGCCAGCCGAACAGCGCCGCGGCGAACTCCTCGGTGACCGCGCGGACCTCGGCCATGCCCGCGTCCCGGGCGGTGGCCTCCAGCGTGGCCGGGTCGAAGGTGTGGATGTCGACCACGGCCTCCAGCGCCGCGGCGCGCGAGGACTCGTCCAACTCCTCCTGCGGCCTGCGCCACTGCCGCAGCGGGCCGAGCTTGGTCAGGTTCGTGGTGAGCCACCAGGTCGCCTGCCCCAGCTTGCGGGCGTACCGGTCGCCGATCTTGGTCGGCTCGCCAGCGAAGACGAACCGGCCGCCCGGCTTGAGCACGCGGTGGATCTCGGCGAACGCGGCGGGGATGTCCGGGATGTGGTGCAGGACCGCGTGCCCCACGACCAGGTCGAAGCTGTCGTCGTCGTACGGGATGCGCTCGGCGTCGGCGACCCGGCCCTCGACGTCGAGCCCGAGGCTCTCGGCGTTGCGCAGCGCGACCTGCACCATGCCCGGGGACAGGTCGGTGACGAAGCCCTTCTTCGCGACCCCGCCCTGCATGAGGTTCAGCAGGAAGAAGCCGGTTCCGCTGCCCAGCTCCATCGCGGTCTCATACGGCCAGCCCTGGTCACCCGCGACTGTCTTGAACCGGCCAGTGGCGTAGGAGATGCAGCGTTCGTCGTAAGAGATCGACCACTTCTCGTCGTACGTTCCGGCTTCCCAGTCGTGGTAGAGCACGTTCGCGAGCTTGGGGTCGGCGAACGCCGCCTCGACCTGCTCAGCGGTGGCGTGCGGGTTCGGCGTCGGATCAGCGGCCATCGAACTCAGCCTTCCCTGGGCCGTTCTCGAGGAACGACCGCATTCCGGTGGTGCGGTCCTCGGTGGCGAACAGGGCCGCGAACAACGTCGTCTCCAACTTCAGGCCGCTGGCGAGGTCGTTGTCGAGCCCGCCGTCGATCGCCGCCTTCGCCGCGGCCAGCGCCCGCGACGCGCCGCCGGTGAACTGGCTCGCCCAGCGCTTCGCGGCCTCGTAGACATCATCCGGCGCGACGACCTGGTCCACCATCCCGATGGACAGCGCTTCCTCGGCCTTGACGAACCGTCCCGTGTAGACGAGGTCCTTGGCGCGGCTCGGGCCGATCAGCCGGGCCAGCCGCTGCGTGCCGCCCGCGCCGGGGATGATGCCGAGCAGGATCTCGGGCTGGCCGACCTTGGCGTTGTCGCCCGCGATCCGGCGGTCGCAGCACAGCGCGAGCTCGAACCCGCCGCCGAGCGCGAATCCGGTGATGGCCGCGACGGTCGGCTTGGGCAGGTTCGCCACTACCGAGAACGAGTTAGTCAGCTCGGGGGCGTAATCCACAATGTCGTTATAGGACATCGTGGCGAACTCCTTGACGTCCGCGCCTGCCGCGAACACCTTCGGTCCACCGTAGACGATCACGGCCTTGACGTCGGCGCGCGTGCCCGCCTCCTGCGCAACCGCGCGCAGTTCGGCCTGTAGTTGCCGGTTGATCGCGTTCATCGGCGGCCGGTCAAGCCGGATCGTGCCGATGCCGTCCTCTACCTCAAGCCGAACGAACTCACCCACGGACATGCCTCCTACCGTGCCGATGCCATCGCCGAAGGTTACCTGCCGGTAAGAACCCTAGCCCCGGCGGCGGGCGAAGTACCGGTCGCCCGAACGCGTCAACTCCAGCTCCTGCCCGAACGTCGCCGACAGGTTCTCACTGGTCAGCACGTCGTCTATCAGCCCCTGCGCCACTACCCCGCCGTCGGAAAGCAGCAACAGATGGGTGAACCCCGGCGGGATCTCCTCCACATGGTGGGTGACCAGCGCGGTCGCGGGCGCGTCCGGGTCCAGGGCCAGCTCGCTGAGGCGGGCCACCAGGTCCTCACGGCCGCCGAGGTCGAGGCCCGCCGCGGGCTCGTCGAGCAGCAGCAGCTCCGGGTCGGTCATCAGCGCGCGGGCGATCAGCGTGCGCTTGCGCTCGCCCTCGGACAGCGTGCCGAACTCGCGGTCGGCCAGCGCCGCGATACCCATCGCCTTGAGCAGCTCAGCCGCCCGGCCGGTGTCGAGCTGGTCGTACTCCTCACGCCACCGGCCGAGCACCGCGTACCCCGCGCTGACCACGACGTCGAGCACCTTCTCGGCCGGGGGCACCCGCCCGCCCAGCGCTGCGGTGGCGAAGCCGATCCGGGTGCGCAGCTCGAACACGTCGACCCGGCCCATGCGCTCACCGAGGACGTGCACGACGCCGGTGGTGGGGTGCAACTCGGCCCCGGCGAGCCGCAGCAGGGTCGTCTTGCCCGCGCCGTTGCTGCCGAGAATCACCCAGCGCTCGTCGAGCTCGACGCTCCAGTTCACTTCTTTGAGCAGGTCGTTGGTGCCACGGCGGACTCCAACGTCCGCCATGTGCACCACCAGGTCATCGTGTGCGTCCGGTCCGGTGCTGGCCTGAGTCTGCGCGGTCACGGGCGCCATTCTGCCGTTGCCCCGCGCTGCGCTCGTGCCGACCCGTGCGCCCGTTTTCACCGACCGCACAACGGCGGCCCCGACCGGCGGCACACGACGACAAAAACGCCCGCGATGGCCTCGACACACACAGCGGACACCGCGATCCCGGCCGTCCGGCGGCCGCTCAGCGGCCCAGACGATCAATCCCCCACGACCACTCGGCGAACCGGCTCCCACACCTGCCGGTCCAAGCCCATCTCAGTCCGGATCCGCGCTCCGGGCCGGGTTGGTTCTGGTCAGCGCCCTCTGCGCAATCCCCCACCCAGGTCCCCGAACCCACCCCAACCGACGCGGCTGCACGCGCCTGCTCGCCCACCGCTGCCCGCATCCACTACCGCCACCGCGCTTAACGCCGTTCCCACCTTTTACCTCGGCGACCTCCAGCCCACCTCGGCGGTCCCCGCAGCCCCGCTCACGTGCGCAGGTCCTCCAGTCGCCAACTCCCGCGAATCTCCCACCGGTGGCTCCCACACCCCCGCCTGCGAAGTCGTCCCGGTCCCAGCCATAGGCACATGTCGTCACGCTAAGCGACCAACCACTGGTCGGTTCAGCCCGAATCGCCTGGTCATTGAGCGTCTACGCCCTTTCGTCACCCTGCGGATTTCCGGCACCCGGTAACAGCGGCTGGACTGTCCCCCGCCCGGCTCCTCGATCGCGTGAGTCCGCTAGTCCAGGATGGAGATGTGTCGCACTCAGATCCACGTCCGCTGCCCGGTCATCCGTTTCCGCTCGGCGCACACCCCGAGGCAGGCGGGGTGCGCTTCGCCGTCGCGTCGTCGGTGGCCGAGGCGGTGGAGCTGTGCCTCATCGCCGACGGCGACGACGGGCCGGTCGAGCAGCGCATCGAACTGACCGAGCGGACCTTCGGCATCTGGCACAGCACGGTCCCGGGCGTGACCCCCGGGCAGCGCTACGGCTACCGCGTCCACGGCCCGTACGACACATCCCGAGGCATCCGGTGCAACCCGGCGAAGCTCCTGGTCGACCCGTACGCCCGCCGGATCGCGGGCACGGTGTCGGACCTGGCCGCGACCCGCGGCTACCGGGGCGACCCGATGACCGGGGGACCCTCGCGGATCGACTCGCTGGGCTCGGTGCCCCTGTCGGTCGTCACCTCGTTGGGCGGTCCGGACACGGGTCAGCGCCCGAACGTGCCGTTCGAAGAGACTGTGATCTACGAGCTGCACGTGCGCGGGTTCACCAAGCTTCACCCGGACGTGCCCAAGCACCTGCGCGGCACCTACCTCGGCCTGGCCCACCCCGCGGTCGTCGACTACCTGCTGCGCCTCGGCGTCACGGCCGTGGAGCTGCTGCCGGTGCACACCTTCGCCGACGAGCCGCTGCTGCTGCGCTCGGGCAGGCACAACTACTGGGGTTACTCGACCCTCGGGTACCTCGCCCCGCACGCGGGCTACGCCTGTCGGCCCGGCCGCGAGGTCGAGGAGTTCCGCACGATGGTGGCCGCGCTGCACGCGGCCGGTATCGAGGTGATCCTCGACGTCGTCTACAACCACACCTGCGAGGGCGGGGTCGCCGGCCCGACCCTGTCGCTGCGCGGCTTGGACGCGCCCGCGTACTACCTGATCGACGACCACGGGCACGACATCGACCTCACCGGCTGCGGCAACACCCTCGACCCCGGTTCGCCCACGGTGGTGCGGCTGGTGACCGACTCGATGCGCTACTTCGCCGAAGAGCTGGGCGTCGACGGGTTTCGCCTCGACCTGGCCAGCGCCCTGGGCAGGCCGGGCGGCGGCGGGTTCGACCCGAACGCCGCGCTGCTGACCGCGATCACCACGGACCCGCTGCTGTCCAACCGCAAACTGATCGCCGAACCGTGGGACGCCACGGGCGAGGGCTACCGGGTGGGCGGTTTCGGCGTCCAGTGGGCCGAATGGAACGGTCGTTTCCGCGACGGAGCCCGCGACTTCTGGCGCGGCGCCACCGGTCTCCGTGATCTCGCTTACCGCCTTTCCGGATCGTCCGATTTGTACGCGGCCAACGGCAGGCGCGCTTGGGCGTCGATCAATTTCGTGACCGCCCACGATGGCTTCACACTGCGCGACCTGGTCTCTTACGACCACAAGCACAACCATGAGAACGGGGAGCACGGCGCGGACGGCACCAACGACAACCGCTCGTGGAACTGCGGCGCCGAGGGCGAGACCGGCGACCCGAAGGTGTTGGCCCTGCGCGACCGGCAGGCCCGGAACCTGCTGGGCACCCTGTTGCTGTCGACCGGCACCCCGATGATGACCGCGGGCGACGAGCGTTGGCGCACCCAGCACGGCAACAACAACCCGTATTGCCTGGACAACCAGACGTCCTGGGTGGACTGGAACGCGAACAAGCGCAGCGACGACCTGCTCGCGTTCACCCGCCGACTGATCGCGTTGCGCGCCGATTCCCCCGCCCTGCGCCAACCGTTGTTCTTCGACGGCAGGCCCACTCGGTCCGGTGAGCCCGACCTGGTGTGGTTCCGTCCTGACGGCCTGCCGATGACCGAGGAGGACTGGTTCGACGAGTCCCGCCGCACCATCGGGATGTGGATCGACGGTTCGGAATGCGTCTCCCGCAACCGTGAGGGCGAACTGGTCGCGGACGACTCCTGGCTGCTCATCCTGCACGCGGGCGCCGATCAGGTCGAGGTCACCCTGCCCGGCGACCGCTACGCCGACCGGTTCATCCCGGTTTTGGACAGCGGCACCCCACGCGGAGTCCCCGCAGACGATGATCCGCTGCCCCCGGAAAAGCGAATAGTGCTCACCGGACGCACATTGCTGCTGTTGCGCGCTCCCCGTATCAGTACGTGAGACGACTGGAGACGGTCAAACCGGCCGTGCCAGCATGGCGGCGTGACAAGGTCGTTGTTCTCGTGGCGCGACCGCACGGTTGATCTCCACTTAGTGGCCTCGTGCGGCTGTACCGCCACGCGGTGTTTCGGCTCACCCGTTTTCCCGGCTTGAGCCGATTCGCCGCGTTCCGTTGTCGATATTGGACACGAACGAGGAGCGAAAGTGACGACTTCGACCACGAACCTGGACATCCACCCCCGACTCGACGTGCCGCGCCTGCGGACTTTGCTCGCCCCGCGTGATCCCCTGTGGGCTCCGACGGAACTGCGCGACCTGACCTCGTCCGTGGTCGAGGAACTGCGCCCCACGCTCATCGAGACGGTGCGGTTCTCGAGCCCGCGGCGCTGGTGGACCCGGCTGGCCCTGACCGCTGAGATCGAGCTGTGGCTGTTGTCTTGGCTTCCCGGCCAGGGCACCGCTCCCCACGACCACGGCGGCGCGTCGGGCGCGTTCACGGTGCTGCTCGGCGCTCTCGCGGAGACTTACCGCTACCCCTCCGGCCCGATCCGCAACCAGCTGCACACCACCGGCGCGTCACTCGGTTTCGGCCAGGGCCGTGCCCACCAGGTGCAGAACCTGTCCGCCACCCGGGCCGCGAGCGTGCACGCCTACTCACCCCCGCTGGTCCCCACCCGCGAGTACGCCAGCCTGCGCGATGTCCCCGACGACATCCCCGCCCTGCCGATCCCCAGGAGCGTCCGGTGAGCGCCGTCGACGACCAACTGGAGTTGGCCCGCACCGAACTGGATCGGGTCGACCCGCTCCGTGCCAACCGTCTCCGCGAGGAGGGCGCGGTCTTCATCGACATCCGCCCCCTCGCCAACCGGGCCGAGGAAGGCGAGATCCCCGGCTCCATCCCGGTGGAACGCATCCATCTCGAATGGCGCCTGGACCCGCACGGCGAACACCGAATCGATGGCTTCACCGAGCACAGCACCGTCATCGTCCTGTGCAACGAGGGCTACGCCTCCAGCTTCGCCGCCCGAGACCTCAAGCGGGTCGGCCTCACCCACGCCACCGACCTGATCGGCGGCTTCCGAGCCTGGCGGGCGGCAGGCCTTCCCGTCAGAGATGGCGGCACACCCGCGATCCCGTAACCCCGTCCAACTCCCTTCAGCCGACCAGCGCTGGCTGAGCAAACGCTTGCATCCCGCCCAGCCAACTCCTTTCCCCCACCGTCGATCGCATTCCGCTTTCCACGTTCGCGCGGAACCGCTCTCGTCCCAGAGCGCCGGGAACACGCCCTCGGCAGGCCGCCGCCGCAACGCTCATCCGCGGCGACCACAGCGCTCGCCACCACCGAGGCAGAAGCCGCGAAACAAGGCTTCGCCGAACGTCAGCCAGCGGCCGCCAACTGCCGGACCGTGGTCACAAAGTCCCGGATGAGCCCGGGGTCTTTCGCGCCCCGAGTCACCTCCACGCCACTCGACACGTCCACACCCCACGGCCGCGCCGCCCGAACCGCGTCCGCGACGTTGTCCGCCCGCAATCCGCCCGCCAACATCCACTTTCCGCTCGGCCGCGCGCCGTCGAGACTGGCCAGGTTCCACCGCTGCCCCGACCCCGCCACCGGCGAGTCCAAAAGCAACATGTCCTCACCCCAACCACCGGCCCGCACGTCGGTGCTCTCTTTCAGGGTCGTCGCCCGGATAAGCCGCACCGGCAAATCGGCCAACTCGGCGAATGCCTCCCGCGGATAGTCACCGTGCAACTGAATGGCGCCCAGTCCCGCCGTCAATGCCATCTCTCCGGCACGCCCAGCGGGTATCCCACTGAACACGCCGACCGTCAACACCTCCGACGGCACTCCGGAAGCAAGCGCCTTCGCCTCAGCGACCTCCACCCGCCGCACACTCTCGGCGAACACGAATCCCACAGCGTCGGCTCCCGCCGACACCGCCGCCGCCACATCAGCCGCCGACCGCAACCCGCAGACCTTCACGAACATGAACCGGACACTAACCCACCTCCCCTCTCCCGCGACGCGCTAACCACGCCCACCCCCAGCGACCCACCCACTCCACGCTCGACATCCAGCCAGAGCTCCATTCCCTAGCTCCAGCAACTTCCAAGGCAACTCCCCCAGGCCAGCCCAATAACCAGGTGGTCGCCGTGTTCTCAGCGATGTCCTCCGAGAACGGGCTAGCCCCGACGCCCCGTCCAACAGCCACTCGCTGCCCTGCCCGCATCCCCGCTCCCTGGCATTGGCCAAGCGGTTCAGCCGCCTGACAACCCGCGTGCCTCAACGCCCGACCTCAACCAGACACGATGCCAACGAACCAGTGCATCAACCCGCCGTCGCGTGATCACAGCCCGGGAGACTTCCTGATCGACTAGACGTCAGCCGCGACGCCTTGGCCGAGAGGTGAACCAGCCCATTATGCGCGGCCCACCATGCGGTGCACCATGCGCTGCCCGGTATGCGGCCCACCTTGCGCTGCCCGGCATGCGCGGCTCGCCGCGCAAACGCCGCAGTCCGCTCCCCGACAAGGGAACCGCGCAGCCAAACCGCGCGTCAGTTACCCGTGCGGGTCCTCCGAGTGTTGCGCCACCCTGTCCTCCTGCTAGCGACCGTGCCCAGCGCAGTGGTCGGCTTGGCAACAGGCTCGGCGACCGAAGCCGGACTCGGCGTCCTCGGCGCGGTGAGCGGCCTCCTATCAGGTCCCCTTTCTCTCCAAATCGGCATGCTGGTCGGCGCACTGGTTCTCGGTGCCCGAGTGCACAAGGTCGTCATCGGCGTAGGTTCCCGCATCGCCGACTGGACGACCCCACGACGAGTCGTGGTCTTGCGTGCGCTCCCACTCCTCCTTTCGGTCTCGGTCGGCCCAGGCAAGGCTCCTGCCCGGAAACGGATGTGGGGCTCGGCCCTATGTTCGGCTCTACTCGGATTGGCTTGTTCCAGTGTCGCGACCACAACCGCTTTGACGTCACCCAGCGGGTTCTCAATCGGCTTCACCTCCGCTTGCGCCCTCACTGTCGTCCACGCGCTCATCCCAAGGAAAACCCCTGGTTCGACCTCGACTGGCTGGCTCTTGCTGAATCTGCTCAGACTGACCGGGGTCAAGGCTCAACAACTCGACGCCGCACCACTCGTGGGCCAAACGGTGGACGCGACCCAGGACGGCCGTTTGGACTTGGCCACCGAGTTGGCAGCCCGACTCGCGGACACCTACCCCAACCTCCGCACCGCCACCGCGGCACGCGTCTTGGTGCTCCAAGCCCGAGGCCGCTACGCGGAGGCCCTGATGCTGGCCATGCCCCTTGCCGGGGATCCAGACCAGACGCCCCAGGAAGCGGCGGTATCGTTTGCCGCGCTCGCAGGACTGGCCTGCGCGACAGTCGAGGACGGACAACTCGACGCGCAACTGGGACTGAACACCGCCACCCAAGCCTTGGAGAACGCGGAGACACTGGGTTACCCGTCCTACAAGCTCAACGGCACATTGGCCCTGCGCGAGTTGTTGCAGGGAAACGCGGATCGAGCGATTTCCCTCGCGAGGCTCTCGGCGGATTCGTGTGATGACCGACTGGGACGAGCCGACGACCTGGCGACTCTGGCGAGGGCGCACATGGCAGCAGGAGACAACCGCGCCGCTCGGGAGGCGATCGCCGAAGCGGAGAAAATCGTCCCCTGGTGGCCGCGCGTCGCCACGACTCGAAGCAGGCTCGATATCGCCTGATGTCAGCCCGGCGTAGTATTACTAGCCCCAGCGCGGGCACGAACGCGAACAGTGTTGTCCATCGCATGTGTCGCTCCAATCGCATCATCTCGTCGAGGTGAGCACAGCCGTGAAGCTGCGAACACACGTTCGATAGTAGCCACTAGAAGCCCCCGATGAAGTGCGAAAACGCATGTTCACTCGATCGTGCCACTTGGTCGAAAAACAGCGGGAGCCGTGCCAACATCAATGGCATGACCCACTTCACCAACACATCCATCCACACGCCGCTCAAAGTTCGAGCGAGCAGTCGCCAAGACGTTGACCAGGCGCCACCGACACCGTTGGACTTGGACGACGCAATGTCCGGTCCAAGAGTGCTCCTCGTCCATGAACTTGAAGATCGGCTAGGCGATCCGGGACCGGACACGGCACTGGAGTCTGCGGTGCGCACGTCGACCAACCTTGGACCGAGGGAAGGTCCCGAACACCTGCCCGGGGTTCAACTTCAGCAGTCCGGGCAAGCGCCGACGCCCAAAGGGGTGCCTCCAACACCGGCCTTGTGCGTGACGGTCCCTCAGCGATCGACTCGATACCCGTGTCGTCCGGTAGGCGAGGAAGGCAGCCGAAGTATCAGCCCGACCAGTAGACGCGATGCCTGTGAAAGTTGGGGACCGAGTAATCGCCTCGGCGGTCACGCCAATAGAACCGTTGCTCTCCACCGGGGGCAATGGCGGGTGGTCATGCGCCACTCCAGCACGGTTGCGCCGCGGCGCCCGCGGGGTATCGGACGCGCATTTCCCCATGGCCACGTCCGCTTTCAAGACGTAGGGCGGGCGATTTCACCTCCACCCTTCGGGTCCAACGCCCGGGCAGTGGCCCCGAAGCCGACATCCAGCCAGTCGTGCAGGACGTACGACAAACGCGCCGCCACACGTGCGGACGTGTGGCGGCGCGCTCTGCGGCTTCTCACCAAGAAGCGGAGCCGGTCACGAAGTCAGGCGAGTACCACCTTGCCCAGCTCCGCAGGCGTCGCAAGGAGGCCGTGTTTAGGCAGCACGCGGGCCGTCACCCCGAGTGCTCCCGCGTGCGGCAGGAGGATTTCCGTCGAGTAGCGGTTTTCAGCCACCGGGTGCATCACGGCGGTGACGACGTCGCTCAGTTCGTCGGTGTCGCCGACTCGGCCGACCACTGCTTGGACTTGGACGTCGGACGGGTCGAGTCCGGCGAGGTCCACTGTGGCCTGGACATGGACACGGTCGCCGATCACCGGTGTGTGGCCGTCGTCCAAGCCGAGTTCGCAGTCGATCACCCGGATGTGCGGCCACGCGCCCGCCAACCGGTTGCGGTACTCGGCGAGGTCCTTGGCGACACGGAAGTCGTCGGACTGGGCGAGCGCGCCTGCCGTGGCCGCGGGCGCGTAGGCCGACTCGACGTACTCGCGCACCATGCGCGACGCCTGCACCTGTGGGCCGAGCGAGGCCAGCGTGTGCCGAACCATCGACATCCACCGGACGGGCACGCCGCCGCTGTCCCGGTCGTAGTAGAGAGGAGCAACCTGTGATCCGAGCAATTCGTAGAGCGCGGCCGCCTCCAGGTCGTCCCGGCGGACCGGGTCGTTGACGCCGTCCGCGGTGGGAATCGCCCACCCGTTGCTGCCGTCGTAGAACTCGTCCCACCATCCGTCCCGGATGGACAGGTTGAGGCCACCGTTGAGGGCGGCTTTCATCCCGGACGTGCCACAAGCCTCAAGCGGGCGCATCGGGTTGTTGAGCCAGACGTCGCAGCCCCAGTAGAGATAGCGAGCCATGGACATGTCGTAGTCAGGGAGGAACACGATGCGGTGACGCACCTGCGGATCATCGGCGAAACGGACGATCTGCTGGATAAGCGCCTTGCCCCCGTCGTCGGCGGGGTGGGACTTGCCCGCGACCACAAGCTGGACCGGCCGCTCGGGGTGCAGCAGCAGGGCCCGCAGCCGGTCCGGGTCGCGCAGCATCAGGGTGAGGCGCTTGTAGGTGGGAACACGGCGGGCGAATCCGACAGTGAGCACGTCGGGGTCGAACACCGAGTCGGTCCAGCCCAGTTCCAGCGACGAGGCGCCCCTTTGGAGCCAGGCCGCGCGGACCCGGCGGCGCACCTCGCCGACCAGGCGCTCGCGCAGCCCACAGCGCAGTTCCCACAGCCGCGCGTCGGTGACCTGGGAACTGTCGTGGCCGTCCTCCCCCACCATCGCCTCGGGGTCGCCGACGATCGCGGTGATCTCCCGTGCGGCCCAGGTCGGTCCGTGAACGCCGTTGGTCACTGACGAGATCGGGACCTCGTCGGTGTCGAAGCCGGGCCAGAGACCACCGAACATGCTGCGGCTGACGGCGCCGTGGAGTTGGGAGACGCCATTGGCCCGTTGGGCGAGCCGCAGGCCCATGTGGGCCATGTTGAACATGCCCGCGTTCTCTTCCGCTCCCAGCGCGAGAACACGACGGAGGTCGATGCCAGGAAGGAGGGTGCCATCGCCGAAGTAATGCTGCACGAGGTCGACCGGGAAGCGGTCGATGCCCGCGGGCACGGGAGTGTGGGTGGTGAACACCGTGCCCGCACGCACCGCGGACAGGGCTTGGTCGAAGTCCAGGCCCTGACCGGACACCAGTTCGCGCAGGCGTTCGAGACCGAGGAAGCCCGCGTGGCCCTCATTGGTGTGGAACACCTCGGGCTGCGATATGCCGGTCAGCTCGCAGTAGGTGCGGACGGCCCGGACGCCGCCGATGCCCGCCAGGATCTCCTGGCGGATTCGGTGGTCTTGGTCGCCGCCGTACAGGCGGTCGGTGACGCTGCGGAGATCGTCGGAGTTCTCTTCGATGTCCGAGTCGAGCAGAAGCAGCGGCACGCGTCCGACCTGGGCTTTCCAGATCCGGGCGCGCAGCACCCGGCCGCCGGGCATGGCCACGTGCACCAGGATCGGGGCGCCGGACGGCTCGGTGAGCGGTTCGAGCGGGAGGCCGTTCGGGTCGATGACCGGGTAGTGCTCGACCTGCCAACCGTCGAGTGACAGCGACTGTCGGAAGTAGCCTGAGCGGTAGAGCAGGCCCACACCGATCAACGGCACACCGAGGTCGGAGGCTGCCTTGAGGTGGTCGCCCGCGAGGACGCCGAGACCGCCTGAGTAGTTGGGGAGAGCCTCGGTGACGCCGAACTCCATCGAGAAGTAGGCGATCGAGCCCGGCATTCGGCTGCCGTTCAGTTCGCCTTCGCGGCGCTGGTACCACCGGGGCTCGCCGAGGTAGCGGCGCAGGTCACCGGACACCTCGGCGACTCTGCCGAGGAATGCCTCGTCGCTTGCCAACCGCTCCAGCCGCTCGGCTGGCACCTCGGCGAGAAGGTGCAGCGGGTCGCCGCCGACCCGCTCCCAGATCTCACGGTCGACGGCGGCGAACAGGTCTTGGGTCGGCGGGTGCCACGTCCACCGCAGGTTGGTGGCGAGCGTGCCGAGATCGGCGAGCGGCTCGGGGAGCCCGGCGCGGACGGTGAATCGACGTACGGCTTTCACGGAGTCCGACCCTAGCGGGCAACCTGGATCGAGCAAGCCATCCGGCCACCGAGTACCGAGCGTGGCGAGCCCGGCACACCTGTCCCCGCTGGTCAGCGGTGGGGTCAGCGCACCGAAACAGGTCTGAATCCCGTCGGCGTGCCTGGCTCCTGGCAGCTGGGTAGGCCCGAAGGCGTCGTGGGGCTGGTGGCTGATGCCACCGGGCCGACGAAGAGCGGTGGAGGGGCAAACGCGACCGGATCGGCGAGGTTCGGCAGCGACTGCGGCGGGGCCGGGCTGGAGTGGGGAGGAGTGGGTGGAGTGGAAGCCGGGTTGAACGAGGTGCGGGTGATTGGGGCGGAGGCGCGGGTGGGGGTGAAGTTGAGGAAGGTTGAGACGGAATCGGGGGCGACGCAAGGCGCAGAGACGAAGGCGCGCGAAGGGAAGAAAGTGGGAACGAAGGCCGAGGTGAGGTTGGGGACGAGGTGAGGGGCGGTTCGGGTGCGAGGTGGGTGCAGTCGGGCTGGATGCCATGACGCCGGGAGCGCGGGAGCGCGGGAGCGCGGGAGCGCGGGAGCGCGGGAGCGCGGGAGCGCGGGAGCGCGGGAGCGCGGGAGCGCGGGAGCGCGGGAGC
>NZ_FMZZ01000003.1:0-126202 GCF_900101685.1 Actinokineospora iranica | reverse complement strand
GGGAGCGCGGGAGCGCGGGAGCGCGGGAGCGCGGGAGCGCGGGAGCGCGGGAGCGCGGGAGCGCGGGAGCGCGGGAGCGCGGGAGCGCGGGAGCGAATTCTGGAGTATGAGGCGATGACGCCGGGCCACGGGACAAAGAGTTCGGGAGTCTGAGCCGGGTCGAGGGTGCGAAGCCGAGGCGCGGAGGCGCGGAGGCGCAGATAGCGGGGGGTGTAGCAAAGAGGGCGGGAGGAAGTGCCGGATCACAGAGCGAAAGCGTCGAGGCATGGGGTGAAAACTCATGACCACGGATCGAGCTGGCGAGCGGCGAGGCCGAGGCGAGGGCGCGGGACCAAAGCGCGGGGCCCCCGGCCGAAGGCGTGGGGCACGGACCGAAAGCGCGGGTCGTCGAGCGAAGGTGCCAAGCCGGGCGAAAGTGCGGGCTGCGGACGCCGGGTGCGAAGAGACGGGGACGCAGAAGTGGCGAGGCGCGAGGCGGGGGTTGTTGATCGAGTGGGTGGTGTGGCAAGGGTTCTGGGTGCGGCGGACTGGGTATGACCGATAGATGACCAATCACCGTTGGGCGGCGCGGTGGCTGGCGTTAGGTGGAGGTCGTTGTGTAGGACTGGCCTTGGCAAGGCAGACTGGGGACAAGCAGTTGCGACGGGAAGGAGCCTGACCGGTGAGCGGTCGGCTGGGCATCGATGACGTCTCCCCGATCGTGTCTTGCGGTCGGTATCCGGGGAAAGCCGTTGTGGGGGAACACATTCCCGTCCGTGCCACCGTGTGGCGGGAAGGGCATGACGCGGTCGCGGCCACCGTTACCTGGCGGGGGCCGGGGGACGCCAAGGCTCGGCGGACGCGGATGCGGGTCGATGGGGTGGATAGCGACCGGTGGGTCGCGGAGATCGTGCCCGACGGGGAAGGGCTTTGGACGTTTCGGGTGGACGCCTGGAGTGATCCGTGGTCCACGTGGCGGCACACCGTCGAGGTCAAGGCTGGGGCTGGGCAGAGCGCCGACGAATTGGGCAACGATCTCGAAGTCGGGGCCCGGCTGTTGGAGCGGGTGGGGCGGCGGCCCGACCGCAGTGGGGATCGGAAGCTGCTGCTGTCCGCGGCGCGGGCGTTGCGCGACCCGACCTTTCCGCTGTCCGTGCGGATCGCGGAGGCGCTGTCGGAGCCGGTGCAGCGGGTGATGACGACGCACCCGGTGCGGGAGTTGATCACACGGGGGAAGACTTACCAGCTTTGGGTTGATCGCAAGGCCGCGCTCTACGGGTCTTGGTATGAGTTCTTTCCGCGTTCGACCGGTGGGGTGGACGCCGAGGGGAGGCCGGTGCACGGGAACTTCCGGACGGCGGCCAAGGAACTGGAGCGGGTCGCGGCGATGGGGTTCGACATCGTCTACCTGCCCCCCATTCATCCCATTGGGTCGGTCAACCGGAAAGGCCCGAACAACAGCGTCGAGTCGCAGCCCGGCGACGTCGGGTCCACCTGGGCGATCGGGTCGTCCGACGGCGGCCATGACGCCATCCACCCCGAGTTGGGGACCTTTGAGGACTTCGACGCCTTCGTCGCCCGCGCCCGCGAACTCGACCTGGAGGTCGCGCTCGACTTCGCGTTGCAGTGCGCGCCCGACCACCCGTGGGTGATCAAGCACCAGGAGTGGTTCACCACCCGCCCGGACGGGACTATCGCGTACGCGGAGAACCCGCCTAAGAAGTACCAGGATATTTACCCGATCAACTTCGACAACGACCCAGAGGCCCTCTACGCCGAGGTGCTGCGCGTGCTCTTGGTGTGGGTCGACCACGGGGTTCGGGTGTTCCGAGTGGACAACCCGCACACCAAGCCGCCGGACTTCTGGGCGTGGCTGATCCGCCAGGTGAAGGCCGTCGCCCCCGACGTGCTGTTCCTGTCCGAGGCGTTCACCCGGCCCGCGCGGCTCTACGGGCTGGCCAAGCTCGGGTTCACCCAGTCCTACACCTACTTCACCTGGCGGACCTCGAAGCACGAGCTGACCGAGTTCGGCGTCGAACTCGTCGAGCACGCCGACGAGGCGCGGCCCAACCTGTTCGTCAACACCCCCGACATCCTGCACGAGTCGCTGCAGCGCGGGGGGCCGGGGATGTTCGCGATCCGGGCGGCGCTGGCCGCGACGATGTCGCCGACCTGGGGCGTGTACTCCGGCTACGAGCTGTTCGAGGGCCAAGCCGTCCGCGAGGGCAGCGAGGAGTACCTCGACTCCGAGAAGTACCAGCTCCGGCCCCGCGACTACGCCAAGGCGCTCGCCGAGGGCCGGTCGCTGCAGCCGTGGCTCACCCGGCTCAACGCGATCCGGCGCGCCCACCCCGCCCTGCAGCAGCTGCGCACCCTGCGCTTCCACCACATCGACAACGAAGCCCTGATCGCCTACTCCAAGACCGACCCGGCGACCGGCGACACCGTGGTCTGCGTGATCACCCTCGACCCGCACAACGCCCAGGACGGCACGCTGTGGCTGGACCTGCCCGCCCTCGGCCTCGACCCGAACACCGCGCACACCGCGCACACCGCGCACGACGAGGTGTCCGGGCAGAGCTGGCAGTGGGGCACGGCCAACTACGTGCGCCTCGAACCGTGGCAGTCGGTGGCCCACATCGTCCACATCCGACGGTGAGCCCGGTCAGGCGGTGACCCTGGACCGGTCACCGGCCACGAGCAGGCCGCCGACGAGCGGGATCAGCCACCCGGGTGAGACGGGCAGCAGCACGACGGCGATCGCGCCCCACACCAGGATCGCCCAGCCGAACGCCGCTGGCACCCGGTGCCCCTGCCGGGCCGACCACAGCACGTACGCGCCGAACAGCAGCAGCGGCATGGCGAAGCTGCCCGGGGTCAGCCAGAACGCCTCGGCCGCGGCCAGCCGCGCCGCGCCGGGGTCCAGGGTGACCGTGTTCCACACGCCGCCGCCCGCGATGTCCGACCAGACCTGCGAGCGGGCGATCGCGGAGACCACCAGGTGCGCGAAGCCGCCCACGATGGCGATCCAGCCCGCCGTCCGAGTAATGTTGACGCTGTTCACATAGGGGATGTTAACAGTGTCAACATCGACTGCCAAGCCGTACCACCACGGCGATCTCCGCCGCGTCCTGATCATCGCCGCTCGCGACCTGCTAGGCGAGACCGGCGTGGCGAAGCTGACCCTGCGCGGGGTCGCCGCCCGCGCCGACGTCTCCCCCGCCGCCCCCTACCGTCACTTCGCCGACCGGGAAGCCCTGCTCGCCGCGGTCGCCGAGCAGGGCTTCGCCGACCTCGCCGCGGCCATCACCCCGCCGGGGGATATCGACCCGCTGGCGGCGCTGCGCGCGATCGGAACGTCCTATCTGGAGTTCGCCGTCGCCGAGCCGCACCTCTATCGACTGATGTTCGGCGCCGCCGTTCCGACGGGGCCGACCCCGACCGCCGAGGCGCGACTGAAAGCGATCTTCGCGGCGGCGCTGGAGCGCGCGAACCTCGCTGGTGTGATCACTGTGCGAAATCCGGGTGACGTCATGCTCACCATGCGCTGCCTGATGCATGGTTTGGCCTCAATGGTGGTAGACGATCAGGTGACGCCCTCGGACGCCGCCGATGCCGCCCGCCGGGTGATGGACGTGGTGGACGTCGGACTGCTCCCGCGCTGATCCCCGCAGGACCGGTTCGCGACAGAGGGGAGGCCCGGGAGGTCCGACAGAGTTTGGCTGTGCGTGCGCCGCTACCCGCGTGGTACGCATTGCCAACCGACAACGACGACGGTGACAGGGCGACAAGCATGACGGTTCAGGACTCCACCGCGCCCGACGCGGCTCTGGGTCTAGCGGGCATCCCACACACCGGCGAGGCGGTGACCGCTGACGGTCACCTGACCGAGCCCCAAGCCGAGGACTTCAACCACGCGCGGTCGGCCCCGCCCGATCCGCAGTGGTACAAGAACGCGGTCTTCTACGAGGTGCTTGTCCGCGCGTTCAACGACTCCGACGGCAACGGCACCGGCGACCTGCGCGGGCTGGCCGACAAGCTCGACTATCTACAGTGGCTCGGCGTCGACTGCCTGTGGCTACCGCCGTTCTACGCCTCCCCGCTGCGCGACGGCGGGTACGACATCTCCGACTTCCGGGCAGTGCTGCCCGAGTTCGGGACAGTCGACGACTTCAGTTACCTCTTGGACCAAGCGCACAAACGCGGCATTCGGGTGATCACGGACTTGGTCCTCAATCACACTTCCGACGCGCACCCGTGGTTCCAGGAGTCGCGCCAGCACCCGGACGGTCCCTACGGCGACTACTACGTGTGGTCCGACACCGATGACCGCTATCCGGACGCGCGGATCATCTTCGTGGACACCGAGACGTCGAACTGGACCTACGACCCGGTGCGCGGACAGTTCTACTGGCACCGGTTCTTCTCCCACCAGCCGGACCTGAACTACGAGAACCCCGAGGTCCAGGAGGCGATGCTCGACGTCCTGCGGTTCTGGCTGGACATCGGCATCGACGGGTTCCGGTTGGACGCGGTGCCGTACCTGTTCGAGGAGGAGGGGACCAACTGCGAGAACCTGCCCCGCACGCACGAGTTCCTCAAGCGCTGCCGCAAGGTCGTGGACGACGAGTACCCGGGCCGGGTGCTGCTGGCCGAGGCGAACCAATGGCCCGCCGACGTGGTGCAGTATTTCGGCGATCCCAGCATCGGCGGCGACGAGTGCCACATGGCCTTCCACTTCCCGCTGATGCCGCGGATCTTCATGGCCGCGCGCCGGGAGTCACGGTTCCCGATCTCGGAGATCCTGGCGCAGACGCCGTCGATCCCCTCGGGCGCCCAGTGGGGCATCTTCCTGCGCAACCACGACGAGTTGACCCTGGAGATGGTCACCGACGAGGAGCGCGACTACATGTACGCGGAGTACGCCAAGGACCCGCGGATGAAGGCCAACATCGGTATCCGCCGCCGGTTGGCGCCTCTTATCGATAACGACCGCAACCAGCAAGAGCTGTTTACCGCGTTGCTGTTGAGCCTGCCCGGTTCCCCTGTCCTGTACTACGGCGACGAGATCGGCATGGGCGACAACATCTGGCTGGGCGACCGGGACGCGGTCCGCACGCCGATGCAGTGGTCGCCCGACCGCAACGCGGGCTTCTCCCGCTGCGACCCGGGCAGGCTGTACCTGCCCGCGATCGCCGACCCGGTGTACGGCTTCCAGGCGGTCAACGTCGAGTCCCAGATGAACAACACCTCGTCGCTGCTGCACTGGACCCGCCGGATGCTGCAGGTCCGCTCCGAGCACCAGGCGTTCGGCCTCGGCGACTTCACCGAGCTGGGCTCGTCGAACCCGAGCGTGCTGGCCTACCTGCGCAGACACGGCGACGACGTGGTCCTGTGCGTGAACAACCTGTCCCGGTTCCCGCAGCCGGTGGAGCTGCACCTGTCCGATCACGACGGCTGCGTCCCGGTCGAGCTGACCGGCGGGGTGCGCTTCCCGGCGATCGGCGAGCTGCCGTACCTGCTGACCCTGCCCGGACACGGTTTCTACTGGTTCCAGATCACCGCGCACCTTGAGGAGGGCGAACCCCTGTGAGCACCCGGCCCCTACATGCCGTGGCGTCCCTGACGGACGACCTGCGCGCCTGGCTGCCCGCGCAGCGCTGGTTCGCGGCGAAGGGGCGGGAGCTTTCCAGTGTCCGCGTCGAGAGAGCGACGCTGCTCTCCGGCGGCGACCCGGCGCTGCTGCACGCTGTGATCGAAGTGGACGACGGCGAGCGGTACCAGCTGCTGATCGGCGTCCGCGACGAGCTGACCGACCAGTTGCACGCGTCGTTCATCGGCAAGCTCGGCGAGTCGTTCGCCTATGAGGCCACGCAAGACCCCGAGCTGATGGCGGTCCTGCTCGACCTGCTCGCGCACGGCTCGGACGAGGGCGGGCTGCGCTGGGAGCGCGAGCCCGGCGTGGAGGTGGTGACCGGGCTGCGGGCCCGGCCGGTCGGGGTGGAGCAGAGCAACACCTCGGTGGTGTTCGGCTACCACTACATCTTCAAGCTGTTCCGCAGGCCGGTCCCGGGGAAGAACCGGGACGTGGAGCTGCACCGGGCGCTGTTCCGGGCGGGCAGCAAGCAGGTGGCCGAGCCGGTGGCCGTGGTCGAAGACGGGGGCGAGGGGGCCGTGCTCGGCTTCGCCCAGCGCTATTTCGCCGACGCCGTGGAGGGCTGGGCGATGGCAACGGCCAGCGTCCGCGACCTGCTGGCCGAGGGCGACCTGCACGCGGGCGAGGTCGGCGGCGACTTCGCGGCCGAGGCGGGCAGGCTGGGCACGGCGGTGGCGCAGGTGCACGCCGACCTGGCCGCGCAACTGGGCGCGGAGACGGTCGGCGCGGACCGGATCGGCGGCGCGGTGGACCAGATGCACGGCAGGCTCGACGCCGTGCTGGCCGAGGTGCCCGCGCTGGCCGAGCACGAGCCGATGCTGCGCGCGGCGTTCGACGCGGTGCGCGGGCTGGCTGAGGGGGTCGAGGTGCAGCACGTGCACGGCGACCTGCACCTCGGGCAGGTGCTGCGCACCACGACCGGCTGGGTGCTGATCGACTTCGAGGGCGAGCCCGCGTCCCGGCCGGACGAGCGGCTGCTCATGCGCTCGCCGCTGCGGGACGTGGCGGGGATGCTGCGCTCGTTCGACTACGCCGCGCTGCACCTGCTCGCGGGCGACGATGCCGACACCCAAGCGGATCACCAGCGGTTGACCCGGGCGGCGGAATGGGCGGACCGCAACCGCTCGGCGTTCTGCGCCGGGTACGCCGCCGTCGGCGTGGGCGATCCGCGCGCGCAAACGGTGCTGTTGCGGGCTTTCGAGCTGGACAAGGCCGTCTACGAGGTCGCCTACGAGCACCGCAACCGGCCGGACTGGGTGGGCATCCCGCTCGCCGCGATCCGGCGGGCGGGCTGAGCCATGGCCCGAATCGGCGTTGCGACTTTTAGGCAGCATGAGTTCCGGGTAGTCACAAACGTGGTTAACCTGATCGGCAAGACCCGCTTACCGGGTGACGCCATGGTCAGGATCGGGGTGTCCAGCATGCGGATCGCGGATGTGTTGCGTGGCAAGGGAGCCGAAGTCGCCACCGTGGGCCCCGACTCGACCGTGACCGACCTGCTCGCCGAGCTGGCCCGGCACAACGTCGGCGCCCTGGTGGTCGCCGACGGCGGCGAAGTGGTCGGCATCGTGTCCGAACGCGACATTGTGCGCAGGCTCGCCGAGCGGGGCGCGGACCTGCTCGCCGTCCCTGTTTCCGACATCATGACGACCTCGGTCGTCACCTGCGGACCCGACGACAGCGTGGACAGCCTGGCGGCCACGATGACCGAGCGCCGGATCCGGCACATGCCCGTGGTGGCCGACGGGGAGCTGGCAGGCATCGTCAGCATCGGCGACGTCGTCAAGAGCCGCATCAGCCAGCTCGAAACCGACCGTGACCAACTCCAGTCCTACATATCCCAAGGTTGATCCTTTTGGTTGACGAGATCGAGCGCCTGCTCGCTGGCGCGCACCACGATCCCCATTCCCTGCTCGGGGTCCACCCGGACCCGGCGAAGCCGGGCGGGGCGGTGGTCCGCGCGCTGCGGCCCAACGCCAAGTCCGTCGCCGTCCTCGTCGGCGGGCAGCGCCACGAGATGAGCCCGATCGCCGACGGCGTCTACGAGGTCACGCTGGCCGAGGCGCCCAACGAGTACCTGCTGGAGGTCGACTACGGCGCGGGCCCCGAGCTCGTCGACGACCCGTACCGCTGGCTGCCCACGCTCGGCGAACTCGACCTGCACCTGTTCGGCGAGGGCCGCCACGAGCGGCTGTGGGAGGTGCTCGGCGCGCACGTGCGCGCCTACGACACCCCCCTGGGCGTCGTGGAGGGCACCTCGTTCGCGGTGTGGGCGCCGACCGCGCGCGGCGTGCGGGTGTGCGGGGACTTCGACGGCTGGGACGGCCGGGCCAACCCGATGCGCTCGCTTGGCTCGTCCGGGGTCTGGGAGCTGTTCCTGCCGGGCGTGCCGCCGGGCACCCGGTACAAGTTCCGCATCCACGGCGCGGATGGCAGCTGGCACGAGAAGGCCGACCCGATGGCGTTCGCCACCGAGGTGCCGCCAGCGACCGCGTCCGTGGTGTCCACATCGGACCACGTCTGGAACGACGCCGAGTGGCTGCTGCGGCGGGACGCGACCCAGTGGAGTTCGGCGCCGATGAGCGTCTACGAGGTCCACCTCGGCTCAT
Source organism: Actinokineospora iranica (assembly GCF_900101685.1). GTDB lineage: Bacteria > Actinomycetota > Actinomycetes > Mycobacteriales > Pseudonocardiaceae > Actinokineospora > Actinokineospora iranica. The sequence continues at coordinate 117,958 of NZ_FMZZ01000003.1, read as the reverse complement.
GGCGGCAGGGCCTGGGCTACCGGGAGCTCGCCGAGCAGCTTGGCGATTACCTGGTGGAGCACAACTTCACCCACGTGGAGCTGCTGCCCGTCGCCGAGCACCCATTCGGCGGATCTTGGGGTTACCAGGTCACCTCTTATTACGCGCCCACCGCGCGGTTCGGCACGCCCGACGAGTTCCGCCAGTTCGTGGACGTCCTGCACCAGCGCGGCATCGGCGTGCTGGTGGACTGGGTGCCCGCGCACTTCCCGCGCGACTCGTGGGCGCTGGCCCGCTTCGACGGCAGCCCGCTCTACGAGCACGGCGACCCGCGCCGGGGCGAGCAGCCCGACTGGGGCACGCTGGTGTTCGACTTCGGCCGCACCGAGGTGCGCAACTTCCTCGTCGCCAACGCGCTGTACTGGATCGAGGAGTTCCACGTCGACGGCCTGCGGGTCGACGCGGTGGCCTCGATGCTCTATCTGGACTACTCGCGCAAGGAAGGCGAGTGGCTGCCCAACGTCCACGGCGGCCGGGAAAACCTCGACGCCGTGCGGTTCCTGCAGGAGCTGAACGCGACCGTCTACAAGCACCACCCCGGCGTCGTGATGATCGCCGAGGAGTCCACGGCCTGGCCTGGCGTCACCCGCCCGACACACCTGGGCGGGCTCGGGTTCGGTTTCAAGTGGAACATGGGCTGGATGCACGACACGCTCAACTACCTCGGCCACGACCCCGTGCACCGCTCTTACCACCACAACGAGGTCACCTTCTCGCTGGTGTACGCGTGGAGCGAGAACTTCGTGCTGCCGCTGTCGCACGACGAGGTGGTGCACGGCAAGGGCTCGCTGTGGTCGCGGATGCCCGGCGACGACTGGAACAAGGCGGCCGGGCTGCGCGCCCTGCTGGCGTTCATGTGGGCGCACCCCGGCAAGCAGCTGCTGTTCATGGGCGGCGAGTTCGGGCAGACGCAGGAGTGGTCGGAGTCGCGGTCGCTGGACTGGGACCTGACCCAGTACGAGCTGCACCGGGGCATCCAGGCACTGGTGGCTGACCTGAACGCGGTCTACCGTAACCAGCCCGCGCTCTACACCGACGACACGCGTCCCGAGGGCTTCTCCTGGATCGACGGGAACGACTGGGCGAACAACGTGCTGAGCTTCCTGCGCCTCGGCGGGGACACCGAGCTGCTGTGCGTGGCGAACTTCTCCGGCACCCCGCACCGCGATTACCGCGTCGGGCTGCCGCACACCGGCCGCTGGCGGGAAATCCTCAACACCGACGCGCGGGTCTACGGCGGCTCGGGGGTGGGCAACTTCGGCGGCGTCGACGCCGAACCCACGCCCTGGCACGGCAGGCAGGCGTCCGTGGTGCTGCAACTCCCGCCGCAGGGCGTGGTGTGGCTGGTGCCCGAGAGCTCCTGAGATGGACGATCAAGCCCGGACGGCGACGTGCTGGGGCACACTGAGCGGGTGCGTCCCCGAATCCGCCCCCGCACCGCCGCCCGGTCGGCAGCCGCCCGGTTAACCGCGGTCCGCTTAGCCCGGTTAACCGCGGCTCGGTTAGCCGAGGTGCCGTCAGCGCCAGTCCAGTCGGCTCTTGTCCAGCCTGCCGCAGTCCGGTCAGCGCCAGTCCGGTCAGCCGCGGTCCGGGTCGTGGCGGCGCTCGCGGTGGCCGTGTCCGTGGTCGCCTGCACGACCGCGATTCCGGGCCAGCCGACCAGCCAGGGCTCGGTGGTCTCCCACGACGACCCGGACGCCCAGGGCGGGGTCGACCCGTCGTTCGTGGAGAACACCGACGACGGGGAGATCGACCGGCTCGCCGCCACCGTGATCACGGACCTGCGGGTGTTCTGGGGCGAGCGGTTCCCTGCGGCGTTCGGCAAGCGGTTCGACGACCTGCACGGCGGCTACCACTCGGTCGACACCGCGGACGCCGAGAGCGAGGCGCCGCCGTGCGCCGAGTCGTCCGTGGAGGTCGAGGGCAACGCGTTCTACTGCCCCACGGCCGACGTCATCGCCTGGGACCGGGCCGCGCTGCTGCCGGTGCTGCGCGACCGGTTCGGCGAGGCCGCGGTGATGCTGGTGTTGGCGCACGAGATGGGCCACGCCGTGCAGAACCGCACCGGGGCGGGCCTGTCGGACCGCAAGGCGAACCCGGGGCGGTTCCCCACGATCCTCATCGAGGCGATGGCCGACTGCTACGCGGGCTCGTTCGTGCGCTGGGTCGCCGACGGCAAGGCCGAGCACCTCGACATCGCCAAGGAGCGGCTGGACTCTGCCCTGGAGTCGCTGATCAGCTTCCGCGACCCGATCGGCACCGAGCAGACCGACCGGGGCGCGCACGGCGACGCGTTCGACCGGGTCTCGGCGTTCCAGGACGGCTACGAGCAGGGCGTCGAGCTGTGCGCGGGGATGACGGTGGAGAACCGGACGTTCACCTTGAGCGGGTTCATCGACGCCGGTGACCAGGCTCGCGGCGGCAACCTGCGGTTCGACCAGATGGTCGAGTCGATCACCCCGGGCCTGAACACGTACTTCTCGGGTCTGCTGGGCAGCGCGGGCAAGCAGTGGGCCGAGCCGACCGTGCGCGCGGTCGCCGACGCCCCCGACTGCACCGGGGCAGAGCAGGGCCCGGTGGCCTTCTGCCCGGACGGCCGCGTGGTCGAACTGGACACCGGCAAGGAGCTTCCGGCGATCCACACCGACATCGGCGACTACGCCACCGCGACCCTGATGGCGAGCCGCTACGCCTTGGCAGCGCTGTCCGCGGCGGGTAAACCGCTCGACGGTGAGGACGCGCGGAAGTCGGTGGTATGTCTGTCTGGCGCGTTCACCGGCTCGCTGTTCGTCGCCCGGCAGCGCTTCCTGTCCCCCGGTGACCTCGATGAGGCGGTGCAGGTCCTCTTGGACTACGACTACGCCGCCCGCGACGCCAAGGGCCAGTCGATCGGGGCGGGCTTCGACCGGGTCACCGCGTTCCGCCGGGGGTTCACCCAGGGTGGCGGTAAGTGCGGAATCACCGGATAAACGAGATCCCGGTACGGCGGTCGGTAGCTCACAGTACTGTGCACCCAGGTCAAAACGGACATGAAGTGGTGGGGTCAAGTGCGGTTTCTGGGTGCGCGGATGCGGGTCGCGGCGACCCTGGTGGCGGCGGGGGCGCTGATCGGGCAGGTCGGCGGCTGCGCCGGGCAGCCGGTCGAGGGCCGGGCGCGCGGGGTCGGCGACATCGACGCGGGCACGGCGGCGGGCATTCCGGTCAACAACGACGGCCCGAGCGGCCCGAAGCAGGGCGTGCCCGACGCGACCCTCACGGTGGAGAACGCCGACAACGGCGAGATGGACCGGCTGGCGATCAACGCCCTGGCCGACATCTACGAGTACTGGGGCGAGCGGATGCCCGCCGACTTCGACGGCCAGGAGTTCGAGCCGATCAAGCGGCTGGCGTCCTACGACTCCGGCGGCAAGGCGATCACGCTGTGCGGCCAGAGCACCGCCGACCTGGTCAACGCCTTCTACTGCGGCGCGGACGACAGCATCGCCTGGGACCGGGGTGTGCTGCTGCCGATGCTGAACAAGCAGTTCGGCCCGATGTCGGTGGTGGCGGTCCTCGCCCACGAGATGGGCCACGCCGTGCAGTTCCGGCTCGGCGCCAAGAGCAACATCAGCCAGGCCACGCCGACGATCGTCAAGGAGCAGCAAGCCGACTGCTACACCGGCGGCTTCTTCCGCTGGGTGGCCGAGGGCAAGTCGAAGCACTTCGACATCAACACCGGCAAGGGCCTCAACCACGTCCTGGCGACCATGTTCTTCATCCGCGACCCCGCTGGTCTCTCGGCCAGCAAGCAGGGCGCGCACGGCCTGGCCTTCGACCGGGTCTTCGCCTTCCAGGCCGGTTTCTCCGAGGGCCCGACCCGCTGCGCGCGGATGACCCCCGACGAGATCAACAGCCGGATCGTGGAGAAGGAGCGCGAAGAGGAGGAGATGGAGAACTCCAAGAACGGCGACGTGAAGTTCACCGACTCCAGGATCCGAGACCTCCTCGGAAAGAGCCTCAACGCCGCCTTCCGGGACGCCAAGGCACAGCAGCCCAAAATCTCCTACAACGGCGCGGGCTGCGCGTCCGGCAATTCCACACCCCCTGTCTCCTTCTGCGCTGACCAGCACGTGGTCGCCGTCGACCGGGACGAGATGCAGAAGATCGCCACCGCCCCCAAGCGCGGCCAGGAACCCGGTGTCGACGGCGCGGGCATCGGCGACTTCGCCGCCTTCGCCGAAATCGCCTCCCGCTACTCCCTGGCGATCCAGAAGTCCCTCAACGCCCCCCTCGAAGGCGACAAAGCAGGCCTGCGAACCGCCTGCCTGACCGGCGCCTGGGCAAAGTTCGCCGAAAACGACCGCGCGGCCGCGAACGAAGAGACCCTGCGCCTGGCCGTAGGCGACCTGGACGAGGCGGTCGCGGAACTCCTGCAGGACAACAGCCTGATAGCCGCGGACATCAACGGCAAACAGGTCCCCTCAGGCTTCGCCCGCGTAGAAGCCTTCCGCATCGGCTACTTCGAGGGCGGCAAAGGCTGCACCAGCCATTTCAGCTAAAGCTAGCCACCCAACCAGTCAGCGTGCCGAGCCCACCACCTCGGCACGCTGACTGCCCTCGAAGCCACCGCCTTCGGCACGACTATCGCCTGCTTCGACCACCGACACCGGTGACCATCTCGTCCTGTAGCGAACCACCCCACCCACGCTCACCAGGCCTGCCCCAACCTGCCCAGACCGCGCCTACCTGTCCAGTGCTTTATGGGTGGAGCATGGAAAAGCAAAACCCGAGCACCTGCCAGGCCGCACCTACGCTCGCCGAGTGCTCGATGGGGTGGAGTGGTTTCTTCGGGGGTGAAGGAAGATCCCTAAACTCGCCGTGGTCGTGGGGCCGAAGGCTCCCCACCCGTCTTTCCCACGACGGGATCTTCCTTCGTAGGGGCCCCAAGGAAACCACTCCACCCCATCGAGCAAACCCACACAGCCAACCCCCGCAGAAGCCAAGCGAAGCCGCCCCAGGACAACCGTCCCAGGGCGGCCTCAGCAAACCTCAGAACAACGCGCTGGCAAGCTCCCGCCGAGCCTTCGCGACCCGAGGGTCGTCAGGCGCGAACAGCTCGAACAGTGACACCAAATGCGTCCGCGCCTTGTCCCGCTCAGCTCCACTGCTGCGCCGGACAGCGGCGATCAACCGCGCGAACGCCTGCTCAGCCTGCTGCCCAGCCAACTCCAGGTCAGCGGCCGCAAGCTGCGCGTCCACATCATCCGGGGAGATGTCCGCCCGGACGATCACCGAAGGGTCGGTTCCCTCGGCCCGAGCCAGGAACCGGACCTGGGCAAGCGCGGCTTTGGCTTCGGCATTACCCGGCTCACCAGCCAGAATGCCCTCATAAGCGGTCTCAGCGGCGGTGTAGTCACCGCGCTCGAACGCGGCCTCAGCCGCCGCGAACCGCTCATCCTCCGGCTCGGGAGCAGCGGCCTCGGCAGGCGCGGCGCTCTCCGCGGCCCGGATTCCTGGCAGCCGGTCGCGCAGGGCGTCGAGCAGGCCGCTGATCCACTGCTGGACCTGCGGCTCCGGCGGCACGTCGCCGAACGCCTCGACCGGCTGGCCGCCCGCGACCGCGATGACCATCGGGACGGCCTGCGCGCCGAAGAGCTGGGCGATGCGCGGGCTGGTCTCGACGTCGACCTTCGCCAGCAGCCAGGCGCCTCGGCCTTCGGCGGCGAGGCGTTCCAGCATGGCGACTAGCTGCTGGGCCTGGGCGGACCAGCTCGCGGTCAGCGCGACGACGACAGGGACTTGCAGGGAGCGTTCGACAACCTCCGGTTGGAAAGTCGCCTCGGTGACATCGACAACGTGCGCGGCGGCATTGGCGTTGGCGGTGGGTCCGGCCGCGGGGGACGTCTTTTTCGCGGCGTCCGCCCGCGCCTTGAGCGCGGAGAGGTCTACGGCCCGGGACAGGGCGGCCGACAGTGCGGCGGTCTGGCGTGGATCTGGCCTGGTCACCTTCTCATCCTGGCATGAGTGCTTGAGCGCCGTCCGGCCTACCGGTCAGCCGACAGGTTCGCCCGCCAGCCGCGCCAGGTGCTCCTGGGGGCGCAGGGCCATCGGGTTGACGCGCATCCGGTCGTTCTCCCTGGTGATCCGCAGCGACAGCGGCGCCATCAGCTCCACGAACCGGGCCGTGCCCTGGTCGCCGAGTTCCAGCCAGGGCGCGGCGGCCGCCTCGTCGGTCAGCGCTTCGACGGACTCGCGCAGCTCACGGCCCTCGCCGGTGAGCACGCCGGGCTCGTCGAGGATGCCGCGCTCGGCGAGGCGCCGCTCGGCGGCGGCCCACTCGTCCTCGGGGACGGCGCGGGCCGTGCGCAGGTAGTCCGGGGCGAGGCCGTTGTCCGCGCCGAAGGCGACCAGGGTCTCGACCGGGTCGAGCCCGGCGGTGACCAGCGCGGCCACGTGCCCGTCGCCCCGGGACTCGCGCAGGGTGGTGACCGCCTGCCACAGCGCCAGGTGCGGCTCGTCTGGCAGGTCCAGCGCCGCGTTCGCCGCGCCGAGCGGGCGGCCAGCGGTCGGCGCCCAGCCCGCGGCGGCCCTGGCCAGTTCAGCGGCCTCGGCGATCTCGGGGCCGGTCACGGTCTCGCCGCCGACCAGCCTGCGCAGCGCGCCGTCGACCCCGCGCAGCCGGGCGGCCAGGAACTCTTCCGGCGACGCGACGGTCCACGCCTCGGGCAGTGCGCGCTCGACCCTGGAGGGGTGGAAGTTGTAGAACACGCTGGTCACCAGCCACGCGGGCGCGGCGCCGAGCGGGGCGGCGCGCATCCCGAAGTACCCCATCCAGCGGCCATGGCAGCCCAGCGCGTCGGTCTCGGCGACCGACTCGGGGGTGAAGTAGGTGACGGCGTGGTAGGGCTCGTAACACTGCCAGAGCGAACGGGGGTCCACGGTCAGCGCTCCTGGTGAGGTGGGAGTGGGAAGACTAGTCGGCCAGATAGCGCTCGACCCGGTCCACCTTGGCGGTGAGCTGGCCGGTGTGCCCGGGGCGGATGTCGGCCTTGAGCACGAGACTGACCCTCGGGTACTTGGCGAGCAAGACCTCGGTGGCGCGTTTCACCACGGCCATCACCTCGTCCCACTCGCCTTCGACGGTGGTGAACATGGCCGTGGTCTCGTTGGGCAGGCCGGATTCGCGCACGACGCGGACGGCCTCGGCGACGGCGGCGCCGACGTTCTCCGACTCCCCGCCGAGCGGGCTGACACTGAACGCGACGAGCATGGTCACTCCTGTCCGATCGGGGCGGTGCGCGCACACTATCGAGATGGCTGGCACGGCCTGGGTCCTGCACGTGGATCTCGACCAGTTCATCGCCGCGGTCGAGGTGCTGCGGCGGCCGGACCTGCGCGGCCTGCCGGTGGTCGTGGGCGGCACCGGCGACCCGGCCCGGCGCGAGGTCGTCGCCACCGCTTCCTACGAGGCGCGCGAGTTCGGCGTCCGGTCGGGCATTCCGCTGCGCCTGGCGCTCAAACGCTGTCCTGACGCGGTGTTCCTGCCCAGCGACCCGGACGCCTACAACGCGGCCTCCGCCGAGGTGATGGCGGTGCTGCGCGAGTCCGACGCGGTGGTGGAGGTGCTGGGCTGGGACGAGGCGTTCCTGGGCGTGCGGACCGACGACCCGGAGGCGCTGGCCGCCGAGATCCAGACAGCGGTGACCGAACGGACCCGGTTAACCGCGTCGGTGGGGATAGGCGACAACAAGTTGCGTGCCAAGCTCGCCACCGGATTCGCGAAACCGGCGGGCGTGTTCCGGCTCACCAAGGACAACTGGGAGGCTGTGATGGCCGACCGGCCCACCGACGCACTATGGGGCATCGGGGCCAAGACCGCCCGAAAGCTGGCCGACCTCGGCTTCGCCACGGTGGGCGAACTCGCCCGCGCGGACCCGGACGCGCTGGCCGCGCGGCTGGGCCCCACGATGGGCCCCTGGTACCGCACGCTCGCCCTCGGCGCGGGCTCGACCGAGGTGGTCGGCACCCCGTATATCCCGCGTTCGCATAGCCGGGAGACCACGTTCCAGGAAAACATCACTGACCTGGCCGTTCTTCGCGAGACGGTGTCGCGCCTGGCCCGCCAGGTCGCCGAGGACATCACCGCTGACGGCAGGCCGGTGGTCCGGGTCGGGGTGAAGGCCCGGTTCGCGCCGTTCCTGACCCGCGGCCGCAGCCTCACCCTGGCCGAACCGACCCGCTCGGCCGACGAGATCGAGACGGCGGCGCTGACCGCGCTGGACCGCTTCGAGCTGGGCAGGCCCGTGCGGCTGCTGGGCGTGCGCGCGGAGTTCGAGCAGGCCGACGGGGGCAGTCAGCCAGGAAGGTGAGCGGTTCACGCGCAGAACCCACTGGTAGCTTCCAAGGCATGAGGCCGCGCTCGTTGCCGTTCGATCCGATCGCCAAGGCGGCGGAGCTGTGGCAGGAGCGCATCGGCGACTCCTCGACCATGGCCGCCGTCACCAGTGTCATGCGGGTGCAACAGATACTTCAGTCCGCTGTGGACGCCGCGCTCAAGCCGCACGGGCTTACCTTCGCCCGGTATGAGGCGTTGGTGCTGCTGACTTTCTCCAAGCGGGGAAGCCTGCCGATGCGGGTGATGGGCGAGCGCTTACAGCTTCATCCGACGAGCGTCACCAACATCGTCGACCGCCTGGAAGCGGACGGCCTGGTCAAACGCACCCCGCACCCGACCGACCGGCGCACCACCCTGGCCGAGATCACCGAAGCGGGCCGCGAACGCCGCGAACGCGCCACGGAGGCCGTGACGGCTGTCGACTTCGGGCTGAGCGGCCTGACCGAGCGCCAGACCGCGCAGCTCACCGACTTGCTGGCGAAGGTGCGGAAGTCGGCGGGCGACTTCCAGGACTGAGCGGGTCGAGCGTTCCGGGACCGCTCCGCTCTGTCTCGGCCGAGCGGCTGAGCCGCTGGCCGAGACAGCGCGTCGTCAGGACAGGGTGACCAGTCAGGACAGGGTGACCAGGGAGCGGCGGCGCACGGCCACCGGGTCAAGCTTGCCGGTGCGCAGGGCCCAGCGCTCGAAGATCAGCGTGGCCAGCGGCGGCACGCCGCACACGAACGCCCACACCACCGCCCGCCGGTTCCAGCCGAGCTGGCGGGCGGAGAACGCGGTGACGACCACGTAGGCGATGAAGATGGCACCGTGGATCGGGCCGAAGATCTTGACCCCGAGTTCCCCGGTCTCGGTCACGTACTTGAAGAACATCCCGACGAGCAAGCCGAGCCAGGAAGCGGCCTCGGCGATGGCGACGGCGCGAAAGCGGCCCGCAGGCGTGTCGAACATGGCTCCAGTGTGGAGCGTGAGCGGGCTCACCCGGGGGTCGGGGGCCGCTCAGTCCCGCTGAACGCCCTCGATGAGGCTGTCCGCCGCCGCGTAGGGGTCCAGGTCGCCCGCCATGACCCGCTTGGCGAGCCGGTCGAGCGCGTCGCCGCCGTGCAGGTCGCCCAGCCGGGACCGCAGCGTCTCCACGGCGATGGCCTCGATCTCGGTGCGCGCCCGCAGCGCGCGCCGGTGCTCGAACTCGCCGTGGTCCGCGGTCCAGGCCCGGTGCGCGTCGATGGCCTCGACCACCTCGCCGACGCCCTCGCCGCGCGCGGCGACCGTCTTGACGATCGGCTGCCGCCAACTCGCGCCCCGGATCTCCCGGCGGCCCAGCGAGATCATGTACTTGAGTTCGCGGGCCGTGGTGTCCGCGCCGTCGCGGTCGGCCTTGTTCACCACGAACACGTCGGCGATCTCCAGGATGCCCGCCTTGGCGGCCTGGATGCCGTCGCCCATGCCCGGCGCGAGCAGCACCAGTGTGGTGTCCGCCAGCGCCACCACGTCCACTTCGGACTGTCCGACGCCGACGGTCTCGATCAGCACCACGTCGAACCCGGCCGCGTCGAGCACGCGCAGCGCCTGCGGGGTCGCCCAGGCCATGCCGCCGAGATGACCCCGGGTCGCCATGGACCGGATGAACACGTCCGGGTCGGTGGCGTGGTCCTGCATCCGCACCCGGTCACCCAGCAACGCGCCACCGGAAAACGGCGACGACGGGTCTACCGCGAGCACACCCACCCGCTTGCCTTGGGCGCGGTAAGCCGCGACCAACGCGGAGGTGGTAGTCGACTTACCGACGCCAGGAGAGCCGGTAAGACCCACGACCTGCGCGCGCCCGGTGAACGGCGCCAGCGCCGCCGCCACCTCACGCAGCTGCGGGCTGGCGTCCTCAACCAGGGAGATGAGCCTGGCGACCGCGCGCGGCTGACGCTCCCGCGCGCGGTCGACCAGGTCAGCTACCTCGACTTTGCGGGCCAAGCTCAGGCCTTGGGCACGCTGATGATCAGCGCGTCGCCCTGGCCGCCGCCGCCGCACAGGGCGGCGGCGCCGACGCCGCCGCCGCGCCGCTTGAGCTCGTAGGCCAGGTGCACGACCAGCCGGGCGCCGGACGCGCCGATCGGGTGGCCCAGCGCGATCGCGCCGCCGTTGACGTTGACGATGTCCTCGCTGACGCCAAGCTGCTTGGTGGAGACGACGCCGACCGCGGCGAACGCCTCGTTGATCTCGATCAGGTCGAGGTCGGAGGCGGCCAGCTTCTGCTTCGCCAGCGCGGCCTTGATCGCGTTGGACGGCTGCTCGTGCAGGCTCGCGTCCGGGCCAGCGACGACGCCGTGCGCGCCGATCTCGGCGATCCAGGACAGGCCCAGCTCCTCGGCCTTGGCCTTGCTCATCACGACCACCGCGGCGGCGCCGTCGGAGATCTGCGAGGCCGAGCCCGCGGTGATGGTGCCGTCGCTGGCGAACGCCGGGCGCAGCTTGCCCAGGCTCTCCGCGGTGGTCTCGCCGCGCACGCCCTCGTCGGTGTCGAACACGACCGGGTCGCCCTTGCGCTGCGGGATGCTCACCGGCGCGATCTCGTCGGCGAAGCGGCCCTCGGCGATGGCCTTGGCGGCCTTCTGGTGCGACGCGGCGGAGAAGGCGTCCTGCTCCGCGCGGGTCAGGCCGTAGCGGGTGTTGTACTTCTCGGTAGACGAGCCCATGGCGACCTGGTCGAAGGCGCAGAACAGGCCGTCGTAGGCCATGTGGTCCTGCAGGGTCACGTCGCCGTACTTGAAGCCGGAGCGGGACTTCGGCAGCAGGTGCGGGGCCTGGGTCATCGACTCCTGGCCACCGGCGACCACGATGTCGAACTCGCCAGCGCGGATGAGCTGGTCGGCCAGCGCGATCGCGTCGAGGCCGGACAGACAGACCTTGTTGATGGTCAGCGCAGGAACGTCCATCGGGATGCCCGCGGCGACCGCGGCCTGCCGGGCCGGGATCTGCCCCGCGCCAGCGGTGAGCACCTGACCCATGATCGTGTACTGGACCTGCTCGGGCGCCACGCCCGCGCGCTCCAGCGCCGCCTTGATGGCGACTCCACCAAGCTGCGCGCCGGTGAAGTCCTTGAGCGAACCGAGAAGACGACCGATGGGGGTGCGGGCCCCCGCGACGATGACGGAACCGGACACGACGGTCTCCAATGGGGTGCGAACGTGCGTTGGCTTCGGACCATACCCGCGATTAAGGGCTGCGAAAGGTCGCTGTGTGAGTAGCCGCACAGCAATTAGTTACCGCCGGGTAAGTTCGGCGTATCGTCTCCGCGTATGAACGATGTCCTGAAGACCCACGTCGTCGCGATCGATCATGTCGGCATCGCCGTGCCGGACCTCGACGAGGCCATCGCCTTCTACCGCGACAACTTCGGCCTGGTGTCGGCGCACGAGGAGACCAACGAGGAACAGGGCGTCCGCGAAGCCATGCTCCGCGCCCCCGGCGACGACGGCTCTGGGACAGCGGTGCAGCTGCTGGCCCCCCTGAACGAGCAGTCCACCATCGCCAAGTTCATCGGCCGCAACGGCCCCGGCCTCCAGCAACTGGCCTACCGGGTGGCCGACATCGAAGCCACCGCCGCCGCCCTGCGCGCCAACGGCCTGCGCCTGCTCTACGACAAGCCCAAGCGCGGCACCGCCAACAGCCGCGTCAACTTCGTCCACCCCAAGGACGCGGGCGGTGTCTTGGTGGAACTGGTCGAACCCGCCGCCAACCCCGCGCACTGACGCCTACTGCCACCGGGCGGGCATCGACCGATCGGTCCACAAGCCCTGTTGTCTTCCCCGCGCACGCGGGGAAGACCGTCTCCGACTCCGGGGTGGGCAGCTAGATCAGGCGGCTGGTGAATCCCGCGTCGACGAGGCGCTGGTAGGCGGCGTGGACGGGCTCGGGCACGTCCTGTTCGATGGCGAAGCCGAGGCGGGCGTACTCGGTGATGCGTTGGGTGTCGCCGACGAGCATGGTGACGACGCGGTCGACGTCGCCGATCGAGGCGACGTAGTCATCGAGCGGCAGCGGTTGTGACGAGCAGACAGCCTCGACGTCCGGCCAGACCTTGCGGCAGGTCGCGTAGGCCCGGCGCTGCTGGTAGGGCCGGGAGATCAGCATGACCGAGGCCGGGTGGATGCCCGCGTCGGCGAGGACTTGGCGGGTGTTGGTGAGATTCTGGCTGGTGTTGGTTGCTTCGGTCTCGATCAGGATCGCCTCGGCGGGCACGCCCAGGCTGATGACGTGGTCGCGGTAGTGCACGGCTTCGCCGTGCGGGAACCGTTCGATGGTGGTGGGCGCGTTGGCGCCGGTGAACACGATCCTGTCGAGCAGGCCCTGGTGGTAGAGACCGGCGGTGTGGATAGCGACCCCGAGGTCATGGGAGCCCAGACCGATGCCGACGTCGCAGCGGCGGAGCTGATGGCCCATGTCGTGATAGGCCCACAGGGTCACGACGTCACCGCGCAGGTTCGGCGGTAGTTCGGTGGTCGCCATGGCCGGAAGGGTACGGCTGGGGCAGGCGCCCCGAACGCGACTTCACTGAGGACGCTGGCGGGCTCGGCGCTAGGGCGAAGGGGTGTGCTTGGCGCGAATCGCCGCTGAGTCGACCTGGTAGTGCGGGCCCTGGGACAGGCGGTTCGACGCGCCGGTCGAGTAGTAGCAGGCGACCGCCGGGATCACCAGGGGGTCTCGGTCGGCGGTGAGGGACAGCAGCAGGTCCCAGTCGCCCATCTGGCGTAGGGACTCGTCGAAGTGGGCGGCTGGGTGGTCCGCCCGGTGGGCCAGTGCGCCCATGTCGGCCAGGTTTTCCTCCAGCAGGCGTTCGCGGCTGTACGGGGTGAGCACCAGCAGGGGCAGGCCCACCCGGTCGGCGCGGTCTGTGGCGTCGATGACGAAACCGCCGTAGGCCGTGTTCACCTCGGGGTTCTTCGCGAAGGCCCAGGCGACCGCCTTGAGCCACAGGGGATGCATGGTGTTGTCGTCATCGAGGTAAGCGATGATCTCGCCGGTCGCCTCGGCCAGGCCCGTGTTGCGGGCGGCGCAGGCGCGGCCGTGTTCGGTGCGCACGGACCGGATGCGCGGGTCGGTCAGGGCGGCGATGACTTCGGGGGTGTCGTCGGTGCTGGCGTCGTCGACGATGACCAGTTCCCAGTTCGGGTAGCGCTGGGCGCGCACGGACTCGACGGCCTTGGGGAGCAGCGCGGCGCGGTTGTGGGTGGGCAGCACTACCGAGATCCGGGGAGCGGCGGCCAGTTCGGCTTGGTCCAGCCACTCGGTGAAGACCCGGACGGCCTCGGCGCGTTCCAGCTCATCGGTGCGCACGTGCAGGCCGTCCAACGCTGTCGAGTGGCCGGTAAGCCAGTTTTCCGCGTGCTCGGCAGCGGTGCGCACGGCCGCTAGACCCTCTTCCAGGCCGTGTTGGGCGGACACCAGGTCGCTCAGGCCCCGGTTGTGGTCTTCCAGCCAGCGGGTCATGTGCTCGCGGGCGGGCTCCAGCGCGTCGACCCGGGCGGTGAGGTCGGCGATCAGGCGGCGTTGGGCGTCGCGTTCTTCCTCGACCTCGGTAAGCCTGCCGCGCAGCCGGTCCAGCTCGGCGGCCTGGGACTCGACCAAGGCCGCCAGGTGATCGCGCGCGTCCGGGACACCGCCTTCGCCGAGTCGGCCCAGGACGGCTGTGATCTGTCTGATACGGCCCACGGGCGCACCATAGCGAGCGCGCCCGGCGCGGTCAGCGGACGCCACCCATCAGGTTCCGCACCCTCGGCGCCAGCACCGCCATGGCCGCGCCCAACCCGATCGCGACAGCGCCCAGCGTCCCGAAGTACGCGGGCTCGGTGTCGGCGGAGTAGTACTCGGCGAGCGTGCCCGCGACCGACGACCCCAGGGCAACCGACAGGTAGAACAGGGCGACCATCTGCGCCCCGTACGCCCTCGGGGCGAGCTTGGTCGACACCGACAGCCCCACCGGCGACAGGCACATCTCGCCCAGCACGAAGATCACCAGGACCAGCACGAGCAGCGGCGGGGCGACCACGTGCTCGCCCCGGATGAAGCCGAGCAGCGCCATCACCAGGAACGCCACGCCCATCCCGGCGATCCCGAGGGCGAACTTGACCGGCGTCGACGGCTGCCGCGCGCCGAGCCGCACCCACAGCGCGGCGAACACGGGCGCGAGCAGCACCACGAACAGCGGCTCCACCGAGGTGAACCACGACGGCGGGACGGCGAAGCCGAACAGGTCGAGGTCGACCCGCTGCTCCGCGTAGATGGCCAGCACGGTGAACTGCTGCTGGAACAGCGCCCAGAACCCGAAGCTGACCAGGAACATCGGGATGAACGCGACCACCCGCCGCCGCTCGACACCGTCGACCTGGCGGCTGCCGAGCAGGACGGCGAACAGCCCGACCGCCGCGACCACGATCACCCACAGCACGACCGTGGCGAGGTTGTCCGCGCCGACAGCGCCGGTCAGCACCAGGACCAGCACGACGGCCGCCCCCGCCGCGGACACGACCGCCGCCCGCACCCGGCCTCGCGAGTCGAGCGGGTTCGGCACGGTTCGACCGGACTCGGGCAGGTTGCGCCTGCCGAGGACGTACTGCGTGATGCCGATCGCCATGCCGACGGCCGCCAGGCCGAAGCCCCAGTGGAAGCCGACCCGGGTCTGCAGCAGGCCGGTCAGCAGCGGGCCGACAAGAGCGCCCAGGTTGACGCCCATGTAGAAGAGGGAGAACCCGGCGTCGCGCCGCTCGTCGTCGCGGTCGTAGAGGGCGCCGACCAAAGCGGTGGCCGTGGCTTTGAGGCCGCCGGAGCCCACCGCCACGCAGATCAGCCCTACCGCGACACCGGTAGTCCCGGGAAGCACGGCCAGCGCGAGATGTCCTATGAGGATCAGGACACCGCTATAGAGCAGGGTGCGTTCAGGCCCGAAGAGGCGGTCGGCAACCCAGGAACCCGCGATCGTGGCCAGATAGACCGAGCCGCCGTAAGCGCCCACGATGCCCGCCGCGGCGCCCTGGTCTATGCCAAGACCGCCCTCTTCCACGGTGAAGTACAGGTAGTAGAGCAGGATCGCCTGCATCCCGTAGAAGGAGAAGCGCTCCCACATCTCGACGCCGAACAGGTTCGCCAGCCCTCGGGGGTGCCCGAAGAAACCGGTGGTCTGCTCGGCCTCGGCTGCGGTGCTCACGGTCGGTCGTGTCCTTTACGGCCGGGCGCGGCGGCCGGTCCGGCGCGCGACGACAAGTCGGTGGGGTTCCACCGAACCGACCGTACGACATGTGCGATGTTCACCCGACAGTGGTCATCGGTCATCGAACGGGGTTCACAACCCGTGCGCGGCCATCCACTCCGGATCGGGCTCGATCATCTCGATGAACTCCACGACCGGCCCTGGGGAGGCCGCGAAGCAGTGCCGCTGCCCCCACGGCTCGTCGCGGCAGCCCGCCACGAACTCCACGCCCGCCGCGCGCAACCGGTCCTCGACGGCCTGGGCGTCGTCCACGATGAACGCCAGCACGGTCCCGTTCACCCCGTCTTCCCGCACCCCGACGGGCATCGACTCGTGGCCGCGCTGGACGAAGTCGACCATGAACGACGGGTCGGAGTCATGGGCCAGGTCGACAAACCAGCCCAGGTCGACAGTGACCTTGCAGCCGAGGTGGTCGACAAAGAAGTCCCGGCACGCCGCGGTGTCCTCGACCATGAACGCGGTGGCGAACCTGGTGAATCGCATACACCCTCCAAACAACTACGGTTATAGTACTTTAAGCGTAGTGGTCAGGGAGGTGTCAACCGGGAAATGCGACGGAACGACGAGCGGCGCACGGCGCTGGCGGACGCGGCCATCGATGTGCTGGCCGCCGAAGGGGCGCGGGGCCTGACTTTCCGGGCGGTCGACGCGCGCGCCGGAGTGCCCGCGGGCACCGCGTCCAACTACTTCGCCAACCGCGACGCGCTGCTGGCGGCGGCGGGCACGCGCGTGTTCACCCGGCTCGCGCCCGATCCGGACGCTGTCGAGCGGGCCCTGGCCGCGCCCCGCGACCAGGCGCTGGTGGCGCGGTTCCTGCGCGAGATCGTGGACCGGGCCACCGCGGACCGCGCCGGGCACCTGGCCCTGCTGGAACTGCGGCTGGAGTCGACCCGCAAACCGGAACTGGGGGCGAGCTTCACCGCGACGATGAGCGCTGCCCTGCGCGAGAACATCGCCTTCCACCTCGACGCGGGCCTGCCCGGCGACCGCGCCGCGGTCGAACTCCTCTACGCCGCGATGACCGGCCTGATCGTCGAGCACCTCACGCTGCCGGAGTTCTTCCCGCGCGAGACTGTCGACCGGCTCGTCGACCTGCTGGTGGACCGGGTGGCCCGCGTCCCCGGGCGGGGGCGCGGGCTATCCGGCTGATGCCGCCCTGAACTCAGTGCGAGCCCGCCATCCGGTGCGCGGCCTGCGCCACCGGCAGCGCCGCGGCGCCCGCGATGACCGTGAGGGCGCCGATGATCCACGACATCCAGCTGATCGCGGACAGCTCGGTGTAGCCCATGACCCACGGGGCCAGGAACATCAGGCCGCCGAGAACGATCTGGACGGCCTCGCCCGCGACCATGTCGGGCCGGGCGAGGGAGAGCAGACCGTCGAGCGCGACCAGGGCGCCGAGGACGATCATCGTCCACATCGCGGCGTTGTTCGTGTCGGTCCACAGCGGCGAGGCCAACGCCACCACGCCGAGGACGACCTCGGCCCAGTCGTGTGGACGCGTCCAGGGGCGGACCGAATCGATTTCACGCAAAGAGACCACCTCCACATGACGAGAGATCCCAGACCGATGGTCCGCCGTCCGTTGCCGCTGGTCAACACCCAGGAGAGCATCCTTGACTCACTCGTTCGAGACCCCGGCCCCAGGTGCCATCAGTCACATCGCTGGTGCTCAATAGCTACCCGAAAGTAACCTCGCTCCACCTGGGCATAGTTGCCCGGGCGACGAACCGAATTTTTCCCAGGAGGTCCGCCGTGCAGAAGATCCTCGACGCCATCCAGGCTGACGAGCTGGATGCGATCGGCTCGCTGCCGGTCCCCGAGCACTACCGCGGGATGACCGTGCACGCCGACGAGGTCGGGATGTTCGAGGGACTCGCCTCGCGCGACAAGGATCCGCGCAAGTCGCTGCACCTGGACGAGGTCGCCACCCCCGAACTGGGCCCGGGCGAGGCCCTGGTCGCCGTGATGGCCAGCGCCATCAACTACAACACGGTGTGGACCTCGATCTTCGAGCCCGTCTCGACGTTCAAGTTCCTGGAGCGCTACGGGCGCATGTCGCCGCTGTCCAAGCGCCACGACCTGCCCTACCACGTGGTCGGCTCCGACCTCGCGGGCGTCGTGCTGCGCACCGGCCCCGGTGTGCACAACTGGAAGCCCGGCGACGAGGTCGTCGCGCACTGCCTCAACGTCGAGCTGGAAGGCCCCGACGGCCACAACGACACGATGCTCGACACCGAGCAGCGCATCTGGGGCTTCGAGACCAACTTCGGCGGCCTGGCCGAGGTCGCGCTGGTGAAGTCCAACCAGCTCATGCCCAAGCCCGCCCACCTGACCTGGGAGGAAGCCGCCTCCCCCGGCCTGGTCAACTCCACCGCCTACCGCCAGCTCGTCTCGCAGAACGGCGCGGGCATGAAGCAGGGCGACGTCGTGCTGATCTGGGGCGCCTCCGGCGGCCTCGGCTCGTACGCCACCCAGTTCGCCCTCAACGGCGGCGCGATCCCGGTGTGCATCGTCTCCAACCAGGAGAAGGCCGAGATCTGCCGCAAGATGGGCGCCGAGCTGATCATCGACCGCAGCGCGGAGGGCTACAAGTTCTGGAAAGACGAGAACACCCAGGACCCGCGTGAGTGGCAGCGCTTCGGCAAGAAGATCCGCGAGCTGACCGGCGGCGAGGACCCGGACATCGTGTTCGAGCACCCGGGCCGGGAGACCTTCGGCGCGTCGGTCTACGTCACCCGCAAGGGCGGCACCATCGTGACCTGCGCGTCCACCTCGGGCTACATGCACCAGTACGACAACCGGTACCTGTGGATGAACCTCAAGCGGATCGTCGGCTCGCACTTCGCGAACTACCGCGAGTCGTGGGAGGCCAACCGGCTCATCGCCAAGGGCCTCATCCACCCGACCCTGTCGAAGACCTACGCGCTGGAGGACACCGGCCAGGCCGCGCTGGACGTCCACCGCAACGCCCACCAGGGCAAGGTCGGCGTGCTGTGCCTCGCGCCGGAGGAAGGCCTCGGCGTGCGCGACCACGAGCTGCGCGCGAAGCACATCGACGCGATCAACCGCTTCCGCGGCGTCTGAGACCCTCCCCGGTGGCGGGGCCGCGCGGTACCGCCACCGGGGAGTTTCACCAGCAAGAATCCGCTCTTGTCATGAGCGAATAGACCCGTACAGGTAGCGTGAGCGCATGGGCTTGGGCGAACAGCGCGATCTCGTGCCGTTGGGTGCCGGTTTCGACATCACCAAGCGCGGCTACGACCGCGCTCAGGTGGAAGAGCACCTTGAACGGCTCGACGCCGAACTGCAACTGCTGCACGCCGACCGCAACGCGGCGGTGACACAGGCGGCGGACCTCGCCAAGCAGCTGGAGAAGAGCCGCGGCGAGATCACCGACCTGCGCGGGCAGATCGACCGGCTGTCGCTGCCGCCGACAACCCTGGAAGGCCTCAGCGAACGCCTCCAGCGGATGCTGCGCCTGGCCACCGACGAGGCCAACGAGACCAAGGCCCGCGCCGAGGCCGAAGCGGGCCACATCCGCGCCAGGGCCGAGGCGGACGCCGCCGCCCTGCAGAAGCGCTACGACCGACTCGTCGCCGACCTCGACGCCCGCCGCGCGGCCATGGAGGCCGAGCACCGGGGCGTCATCGAGGGCGCCCGCGCCGAAGCCGAACGCACCGTGTCCACCGCCAAGGCAGAAGCGGCGCGCCTGTCCGCGGAGGCCGAGCGCCACAGGACCACGGTCGAAGAGGACTTCGAGATCGCCATGGCCTCCCGGCGCACCGAGTCCATGCGCGCCCTGGCCGAGCAGGAAGCCACCAGCAAAGCCGAAGCCGAACGCCGGGTCCGGGAAGCGACCGAAGAAGCCAACCGCAGGCGGCACGAGGCGATCACCGAGTCGACCGCCCGGTTGCAGGAGGCCACGACCGAGGCCCACCGGCGGGTGCGGGAGGCGACCGAGGAAGCGAACCGGCGGATCACGCACGCCGCACAGCGGGTCGCGGCGCTGCGCCAGCTTCGGGCCCGGG
Organism: Actinokineospora iranica; assembly: GCF_900101685.1. Lineage (GTDB taxonomy): Bacteria > Actinomycetota > Actinomycetes > Mycobacteriales > Pseudonocardiaceae > Actinokineospora > Actinokineospora iranica. The sequence goes on along the minus strand of NZ_FMZZ01000003.1, from coordinate 98,256 downwards.
TGGCCGACCAGTTGCACGCCGCGCGGGACCTGATCGCGGACGCGCATGTGCAGCTTGCCGACGCCGCGCCGGTGCTGGAGCCACTGCCGGAAGAGCGGACGGTGAAGACGATCGACGGAGCGGTGGCTGACGAGTCGCCGACGCGGACGATCACTCCGATGTCCGGGCCGCCTCGGGAGCACTGGGAGCCTGCCGAGATCGAGCCGGAGCGGGCACCTGGTGCCCAGCGGCTGACGAATCCTGGCGGGGCGCCTGCTCGGCCCTGAGCTGCCGTGGGTTTGCTGGCGGGCATAGGTTCGGCCTGGCAGGCGAGGGAGTGTGCCCGGCAGGTGGAGCCGGGTGGGTGGGACGCCGGGGTGTCGACCGATCGGGTTCACAAGCCCTAAGCTCAACCGAAGTGAATGAAAAACACTGTTTCGATTGGTAACCCGCAGGTCGTCAAGTGTCTTCCCCGCGCACGCGGGGCTGTTCCGATCCACGGTAGCTGACGGGTCAGCGATCATGCGTCTTCCCCGCGCACGCGGGGCTGTTCCCGGGTCGACTCGGCCGTATTCCTGCCTCTACACGTCTTCCCCGCGCACGCGGGGCTGTTCCCTGTGTCTTGCAGGTTGGAGCCCGCTTCCGTGGGTCTTCCCCGCGCACGCGGGGCTGTTCCTCAGTTCTGGCGGTGACCTTCGGGTGTCCGGTCGTCTTCCCCGCGCACCGGGGCTGTTCCACTCCGCTTGTGGTCGAAAGATTGAGCGATTGGGTCTTCCCCGCGCACGCGGGGCTGTTCCGCTGGAGGCAGCGGCCACCGCGCGCTGCACGGTCAGGTCTTCCCTGCCCGCGAAAGTTTGGACTCGGGCTGTCGCACCACCGAGGCGCACAAGTCAGCGATCGGCACCGGTTGTCCTCTGCTGGCGAGAAGGGCGGACAGCGGAGCACCCATCCCTGCCCGCCCAATCAGAGCGCTATGACTGCCCGAACAGGCCCACCGCAAAGCCCGCCCGCCCTGGGGGGACCGTCCCTGATCCATCCTATCGGCGCAGGTCAGCGCGAGGAAGAGGGAGCGGCGCGGCTGTGGATAACTCGCCCACGAACCGTGGGAAGGGGTCAGGGACCGTCTGTGCCGATGTCTTCGTGCCAGAGGTCGGGGTGGGTGGTGATGAAGTCGGTCATCATGCGGATGCACTCGTCGTCGTTGGCGATGGTGATCGTGACGCCGTTGTCGGCTAGCCAGTCGTGGCCGCCGGTGAAGGTTTGGGATTCGCCGATCAGGACGGCTGAGATGCCGAACTGGCGGATCAGGCCGCTGCAGTACCAGCACGGTGACAGGGTCGTCACCATTGTCGTGCCTCGGTAAGACCGTCTGCGACCTGCGGCTTTGAACGCCGCCGTCTCCCCGTGCATTGTGGGGTCGTCGTCTTGGACGCGGCGGTTGAGGCCGCTGCCCCATAGGTCGCCGTCGGGGCCGAACAGGGCCGCGCCGATGGGGATTCCGCCTTCGGCCAGGCCTATTCGGGCTTCGCCGATGGCCACCGCCAGCATCTCCGAGTCGTTCATGCGTCCTGATTCTGGTGTGCGGCGCGGGCTGCCAGCACTTCGGACAGGTGCGCGTCGCCCCATTTGCGGCAGGCGTCGACGAGGTCGAGCAGGGAGCGGCCCAGGTCGGTGAGTTCGTATACGACTCTCGGCGGGATCTCGGGGTAGGCGGTGCGGGTGAGCATCCCGTCGCGCTCCATGGCGCGCAGGGTCTCGGTCAGCACCTTCGGTGTGACCCGGCGCAGGGGGACGCGGATCTCGGAGAACCGGCGTGGGCCGTCGGCCAGGCAGAGCACGACCATCGCCGTCCACTTGTCGCCGATGCGAATGGGGACGGCGCTCGACGGGCAGGCCGGGTCGAACATCTCCGGGTCGAGAGACACTCTCCGAAGGTAACCAAGTACCTTTGAAGTAACAAGTATCCGGTAGATACCGTCCAGGTCATGAGCAGAATCGCCCTCTTCGGGTCGGCTGGACGGGCTGGTCGGGCCATCGCCGCCGAGGCCGCGGGCCGCGGCCACCAGGTCACCTCGATCCACCGCGACACCACGTCCGGGGACGTCACCGACGCCGATCAGGTCGCGGCCGCGGCGGCGGGTCACGACGTGGCCGTCAGTTCGGTCTACGACGCCGCCGCCGACCACGCCGTCTTCTATCCGGCCGCGTCTCGCGCGCTCCTCGACGGCCTGGACAGAGCGGGCGTCGGACGGCTCGTGCACATCGGTCTGTCTGTCCTGCTGGAAACCGCGCCCGGGGTCCGGGTGGTCGACGGGCCCGACTTTCCGCCCGAGTATCTGCCGTTCTGCCTGGCGCACGCGGCGGGCGCGGACGTGCTGCGCGCGGCGACGACCGGGCCGGAGTGGGTCATCATGAGCCCGGCGGGGGACTTCGACCGGGAGGCGGGGCGGGCAGGCCGGTACCGGTTGACCGGCGGACCGGCCGAGGAGCTGATCTCTTATCCTGACTTCGCCATCGCCGTGTTGGACGAGATCGAGGGGCGCGAGCACAGCCGGGTCCACCTTGGGGTGGCCGGGGTGTGATCGGATCGATTGACTTAACACACGTCGGTTAGACGTGCCCCTCCTTGTCCTGGTTAGGTCTACCGACAAGTAGCTACCGGGAGGGACATCGACATGACCGCCTATCAGACCGTGGTCGTCGGGACGGACGGCTCGGACTCCTCCTTCCGCGCGGTCGACCGCGCGGCGGCCATCGCGGCCGACACCGGTGCGACGCTGGTCATCGCCAGTGCTTTTCAGCCGCCGGACAATCGGGATGTGGAGCGGGCCAGGGACGCGCTCGGCGACGATGTGGCCTACCAGGTGGTCGGCTCGAACCCGGCCGAGGAGTCGGTGCGCACCGCCGCTGAGCGGGCCCGCAAGCAGGGCGCGGTGAAGATCGAGACCGTGGTGGCCGAAGGCGAGCCGGTGCCCGCGCTGGCCAGGGTCGTCAGCGAGCACAAGGCCGACCTGCTGGTGGTCGGCAACCGGGGGCTCAACACCCTCGCGGGCCGCATCCTGGGTTCGGTTCCGTCCGAGGCGGCGCGCAAGTCGCCTGTCGACGTGCTCATCGTGCACACCACCTGACGCCGTGACCGACAAACCCGGGGACCGGCTGGCCGCGACGCAGCGGCGGGTCGAGCAGGTGCTGCTCGGCGGGGAACGCAGGTACACGCGGATCGAGGTGTGCGAGAAGGCGGGTGTGCCGCTGGAACGCGCGATGAGCCTGTGGCGCTCGCTGGGGTTCGCCACGGTCGGCGACGACGCGGTGATGTTCACCGACCGCGACGTGGAAGCGCTGCGGATGACCGACGAGCTCATGTACGCGGGCATCCTCGAACCGGAGATGGCGACCGCCACCGCCCGGATGCTGGGCCAGCACCTGTCCCGGCTCGCCGAGTGGCAGGTCGACCTGCTGCGTGGCGTCCTGGCGGCCAACCCGGAGTTCCTCGCCGACGAACGCCAGATCGGCCGCCTGGTCGAGCGCCTGGTGCCGGACCTGGAGCGGATGCAGAGCTTCGTCTGGCGCAGGCACCTCGCCGCGTACGCGGGCCGGGCGCTGGCCTCATCGGCCGACCTGGAGTCGCGCAGCCAGGTCGTGGGGTTCGCCGACATGGTCGGGTTCACCACCCGGACCCGGCACTCCAACGAGGAAGAGTTGATTTCCCTGGTCGACAAGTTCGAGACGATGACCGCGGAGGTCGTCGCGGAGAACCACGGCCGGATCGTGAAGATGCTCGGCGACGAGGTCCTGTTCGTCGCCGACACCCCCGCCCACGGCGCGGAGATCTCCCTGCGGCTGCTCGAACGCTCCCAGGCGACAGAGGAACTGCCCGAACTGCGCTCCGGCCTGGCCTACGGGCGCGTCCTGAGCCGCTTCGGCGACGTCTACGGCTCGACGGTCAACATCGCCAGCAGGCTCACCTCGGTGGCCCGGCCCGGCACGGTCCTGATCAACAAGGAGCTGGCCACGGCCCTGGAGGACACCGACGAGTACGCCATCCGGCACCGCAGGCCGGTGTCGGTGCGCGGCTACAGCAGGCTGCGGCACGCGGTGCTGCGCCGTTCAGGCGCCGAGCCACCGCGCCTGGTGGACGCCGTGCAGCAGCGCGCGGTCGACCTGCTCGGCCTCGCCCCGGACGACGACGGCGACGAGGGTATGCCCAGCATTTCCCTGCGCCCGGACGACGAGCGGCGCTCCCGGGGGCGCCGCGGCAGGCGCAGGCGCTGACCGTTTCCCCGGTCCGAGCCCCGCTCGGACCGGGGACCGTCGGCGATCCGCTGCGCACTCAGGCGATCACCGCCGAGGTGCACGCGTACGACACCTCCATGCGGACTCGCTGAGGCGTGTTCCGTTGTCAGCGCGCGGTGAGCCAGGGCGTGACAGCCGCGACGAACTCCTCAGGCCGCTCGACCGGCGGCAGGTGCCCTGCCCCGGGCAGCACAGCCAGTTTGCCCGCGGTCAGCTCCGCCAGTTCCTCGGCAAGCTCCACCGGCATCAGCCCGTCGGCCTCGCCGTGCACGACCAGGGCGTCGATGTCCAGGCCGCGCAGGGTCTCCCGGGAGTCGACACGGTCGGCCATGGCCCGCTGGGCCCAGGCCACCGACTCGCGCGGCTGCGCCTCCATCCACTCGCGCACGATCCCGTCGCAAGAGCGGTTGACGAGGATGGTGGGCAGCATCTGGTCTGCCAGCCAAGGTGCGGTTCCCTCCCGCTCGGCGCGCGCGGCCACCGCCAGCCGGTTCGCCTTGGCCTCCGGCACGTCCTCGCGGGCCTTGGTGTCGACCAACAGCACCCCGGACACCCGTTCCGGGGCGGCCCGCAGCACCGCCATCGCCACGTAGCCGCCCATGGAGCAGCCGCCGATCACGGCCCGCTCCAGGCCGAGGTCGTCGAGCAGGCCCACCATGTCGGCGGCGACGGTCTCCAGCGACGGCGGGTCGTCGCCCAGCGGGGAGCGGCCGAAGCCGCGCTGGTCGGGGGTGATCAGGCGGACGTGCGCGGAGAGCCCGTCGCGCACCGGGTCCCACATGCGGGAGTCGAGGCAGAACCCGTGGAACAGGACAAGGGGCGTACCGGAACCGGTGTCGGTGTAGTGCACGAGGCTCATTGTGTCCCGGTGACCCGGCCCGCGCCGACCCGGACCACGGCCTGCTCACCGGCCAGTTCCGCGCGGGCGGGCGGGTTGTCCAGGTAGAACCGCAGGGTGTGCAGCACAACCAACTGGTCGAGGTCGACCGAGCGCATGGACACCGCGCAGGCCAGGTCCTTGCCGAAGCGGGCGGCGGCCTTGCGGGTCCGCTCATCCACCACGCCGGGCTCGCGGCAGACCACGCCGAGGTAGTTGCGGGTCGGCGCGGTGCGGGCGCGGCCCATCCGCAGCGCCAGCGGCCGGATCTCGATGATCGATGTCCACGGCAGCCGCACGACGGGCCGCAGCCAGTTCAGCACCACGTGGTCGGGGGTCAGCACGATGCCGACCGCCCGGGGCTTGCGGCGCAGCGCGAAGCCGCCCGCCGCCAGCAGCAGCACGCCCAGCAGTCCGAGCACCACCCCGCCGACCGCGCCGATGACCGACTCGCCCGCGATCAGCAGTCCACCCAGGACAGCGAAGCAGGCGCCGACCACGATCAGCAGCACCCCGGCCGCGACGGTCGTCGGTCGGGAGGGAAGCAGCAGACCCGGGGCGCCGTCGGCGTCGACGATCCGCGCGGAGCCGGTGGGCGTCTTGCCCGCGTTCGGGGCGCCGTCGGGGGTGCGCCAGGGCTGCGGACACGGAAGTGGTGGGGCGGCGGCGTTGTCCATGTGGACCATGGAAGCGCACCGGGTGCCGGGGCCGCCAGCCACCGCCCGGCGGAAGTGCGACCCGTCTCACGGCGACGGCGAGGCCAGGTTCATCCGAGACGGCGGCGTGGTGCCGCTGTCAGCGCGACTGGGCCAGTCATGAGGCACCTCCCCGAGCGCGGGATCTCCGTACGGCCGAGTCTTGAACGATAATGAGGCGTCGACCACGGCGAGCAGCGCCGAGCGGTGGGGATGCGCCGCTTTACGACTCCATTTCCGCACGCCAGTGGCCTTGATCCCGCCCGGTCCCGCGAAGGCTTCAGCGTCGTTCACCTCATGTCGAGAATCTTTCCTGTTGCTCAAGGAAGATCTTGTCGCCGTAGGCCTGCCGGACTTCGCCATCCAGCGCCGCGTTCTTCTCGGCTACTCCGACCACAACTCGGTTGTGGACCGGGTCCAATCCCCAGGACAACGGTGAACCGCCGAGACGTTCCGTCCAGTGCGGGCTTTCTACGAACTCGCGCATGGTCTCCCGCAATTCCGCCGTGCTGTGCGGGACCCGGTGCACGACCAGGCCCATGTCCCCACCTTGGACCACAAGCCCCGCGATCATGTTCAAAGCACTCTGGGGAGCGTGCGCCGCGACGTTGACATGGTAGACATTGCCAGCTTCGACATAGTAGACCCCCGCATAAGCGCTTGGATCTGACTCGACCAGTGTTGACACCTGAGCCAAGGACACCGTTCCCCGATACTCCGCGACCACATTCCCGCCGTCACCAGAGTCAGCCACGGGAGCCCCGCACGACGACATAAGAAGACCAAGAAACACAACCATGAATACTCGAGGCACCCGCATTGCTACTCACCACACAACCCCCAGAAATGCGATGAAGATCAAACTTTGCCGCATTTTACCATTGATCGAGCGAACCGCCTCACGTTTCTTCAAGGCGGGGGACTTTATGGTGACGAACTATGGTACACCACCAATGAATGACACCTATCACTCCAGCCCAGGTCTGGTCGAAACCCCGAATTCGAGACTTCATCGACCAGCACCAGGACGCGTTCGGCGGGCTGTACGTGAACGAGGACTCGCGCGTACCGCACGTCAACACGATCACTTCCGGCACTAACCGGTCAGCGTCTCGGCAAATGCGCACCGGGATGACCGTGGTCGGTGGTCCCGGCGACGCGGCGGCCGAGACGTGGACGATCGAAACCCACGAGGTGCGCCACAGCATGGCGGACCTGCGGGCAGTCATGACTGTCGGTCTCGGCGGTGTGCGGCACAACGACTTCGCGGGCGAGCGCCACCTGAACCTCTACTACTGCTTCCGGCCGTCCGTCTGGGGGCGGGGCTACGCGCCGGAGATGGCTCGCGCGGCGATGGCGTGGGCAGCGCAGGCGCTGCCGGGCATGGCGGTGCGGATCGTCACCACCGCCGAGAACGCGGCCGCTTGCCGGGTCGCGGAGAAGTTGGGGTTCATCCAGATCCGGCAAGCGGCTGACGCGGGACCGTGGACGCGGATCTACCAGTGGCGCGGCAGCGGAGTCGGAACCTCGGGCGCGACGAACGCGACAAGCGAGTCCAGCACCTCTTCCGCGTAACCGAGGAACAGGTGGCGCGCGCCGGGGAACTCGATCACCTCGGCCTGCGGAACGGCGGCGAACCGCGTCCGCGCCTCGGCGGGGCGCAGGTAGTCGTCCAGTTCGGGCACCAGGCACCGCATCGGCGTGCCCGCGTCGGCCCAGGCGGCCAGGTGCGCGGGCTCGGCGCGGCGCAGCGGCGGGGCCATCAGGAACACGCCGCGCACCCTGGGGTCGAGGGCGTGCATCAGGGCCAGGTCGGTGCCGAACGACCAGCCCGCCACCCACAGCGGCGCCAAATCGGCCACATGGTCGAGCGCGGCGGCGACGTCGGCGCGTTCTCCGACGCCGTGTTCGTGCGTGCCCTCGCTGGCCCCGGACTCGCTGGCCGTGCCGCGCGTGTTGAACCGCACCGTCGCCAGCCCGGCCAGCGCGGGCAGGCGGCAGGCGGCCTTGGCGATGAGGTGGTTGTCCATCGAGCCGCCGCCGAGCGGGTTCGGGTGCAGCAGGACGACGACGGCGCGCGGCTCCCCGTCGGGCGGGAGGGCGAGTTCGCCCGCGAGGCGCAAGTCGTCCGCCGTGCGCAGGGTGACAGCCTCCCGGCGGGCGGGGAGCACGGTGTCTGGGCCGATGCGGGTCACGGCGCTGATCCTTTCACCTGCGCCGGGTGGGGCGGCGGCGGGAACGCGCCGACCAGCAGCCGGGATGCCAGTGCCTGCGGTCCTCGACCGAGCCGTAGTCCTCGGCGGGCCAGACCACCACATGCGGGGTGCCGGGGCGGATCTCGTGGTCGCAGCCGGGACAGCGGTAGAACTTCGTCGCCTGCGCGCCGGGGATGTGCCGCACGAGCCAGTCGCCGTCGTGCCCGGACTCCTGGCGCTGGTCGGCCACGCCGCCGCCGAGGGGTCGCGGCTCGTCGCGCTTGGGGCGGTTGTGGCGTGGCACGGCTGTGCAGGTTAACGGTGCGGCGGCGAACTGTGATTCGCGTCCTACTGGGCGGGAGGGTCCAGGCTCATCGGGCCGTAGACCTCGGTGTCCCCGTCGAGCAGGACGACTTGGCGCACGCCGTCGGCGAGCAGGTCGGGCCAGGTCGCGCTGAACCACTCCTCGGCCTCGTCCTGGTCGTCGAAGGCCATCTCAGGGCCGTCGACCGGGGCGCCGGACTCGTCTTCGTACCGCCAGCGGTAGCTCACCGGGCCACGGTAACGTGCCGCGCCGTGAACAGGACGCTGGTGCTCGGCGGGGCGCGCTCGGGCAAGTCCGCGCACGCCGAGGGGCTGCTGCCGGACGGTCCGGCGACCTATCTCGCCACCGCCCGCCGGGTCTCCGGCGACGCCGACTGGGACGCGCGCATCGCCGAGCACGTCGCCCGGCGGCCCGCGGTGTGGCGCACGGTGGAGACCCCGGACACCGACACGGTCGTCGCCGCGCTGCGCGCCGGGGCGGACGTCCCGATCCTGCTGGACGACTTGGCGACCTGGCTTACCGGCGCGCTGGACGACGCGGGCGCGTGGGACGGCGGCCGCGCGGAACTGGCCGCGGCGCGCGCCGAGCGTGACCGGCTGGTCACCGCCGTGGCGGACTGCCGGGCGCCGCTGGTGCTGGTGTCCGCGGAGGTCGGCCTGGGTGTGGTCCCCGCGACCCGCTCTGGCAGGCTCTTTCGCGACGAGCTTGGCGCGGTCAACGCGTCCGTGGCCGAGGTCTGCACAGACGTGCTGCTCCTGGTCGCTGGCCTGCCGCTGCGCCTGAAGTGACCGATGTGACCCACCCTGGAGGTACCCCGTGAGCTTCCCGCACGTCCCGGCCCCGGACGCGGCAGTGCGGCGGGAGGCCGTCGCGCGGCACGGTCAGCTGACCAAGCCGCTGGGTGCGCTCGGGCGGCTCGAAGAGTTGGGGGTGTGGGTGGCGGCCTGCCAGGGTCAGTGCCCGCCCAAGCCGTTCGCCCGGCCCCGGGTCGTGGTGTTCGCGGGCGACCACGGCGTGGCGCGCAACGGGGTGTCGGCGTACCCGAGCGAGGTCACCGCGCAGATGGTCGGCAACTTCCTGACCGGCGGCGCGGCGATCAACGTCCTGGCCGCGACGGCGGGCGCCACGGTGCGGGTGGTGGACATGGCCGTCGACACGGGCGCGGAAAGCGGGATGCCTGAGCAGGTCACCGCGCACAAGGTGCGCCGCTCGTCCGGCTCCATCGACCGGGAAGACGCGCTTACCGACGACGAGGTGAACGCCGCTATCGCCGCCGGACGCGCCATCGCCGACGAGGAGGTCGACGCGGGCGCCGACCTGCTCATCGCGGGCGACATGGGCATCGGCAACACCACCCCGGCATCGGTGCTGATCGCGGCCCTGTCCGGCGCGGAGCCGGTGGCCGTCGTCGGCCGCGGCACCGGCATCGACGACGCGGGCTGGATGCGCAAGGCCGCCGCCATCCGCGACGGCCTGCGCCGCGCGCGCAAGGTGAGCGGCGACCCGGTGGCGCTGCTGCGCACCTCGGCTGGCGCGGACATCGCGGCGATGGCGGCGTTCCTGGCCCAGGCCGCGGTCCGCCGCACCCCGGTCATCCTCGACGGCCTGGTCTCCGGCGCGGCGGCCCTGGTCGCCGAGGAACTGGCCCCGGGCGCGGCGAAGTGGTGGGTGGCCGGGCACAAGTCGGTCGAGCCCGCGCACGCGCTCGTGCTGGAGCAGTTGGACCTCACCCCGATCCTGGACCTCGACCTGCGGCTGGGCGAGGGCACCGGCGCGGTCGCCGCCCTGCCCCTGCTCACCATGGCCACCCGCGTGCTGGCCGAGATGGCGACGTTCGCCGACGCCGGGGTCAGCGGCCGCGAAGCCCCCCTCCCCGGCGACGACCCCGAGGCGTAGTGCACGGGTTCCGCCTGGCGCTGTCCTGGCTCACGGTCCTGCCCCTGCACACCGACCGCGTCGACAGCCGCACGAGCCGCACGGCCATCGCGGTCGCCCCGGCCGTGGGCCTGCTGCTGGGTTTGGCGGCCGTGGCCCTGCTGCACGGCGCCCACTGGCTGGTGATGCCCCCGCTGCTCGCGGGCCTGCTCACCGTCGGCTTCCTGGCGCTGGCCACCCGAGGAATGCACCTCGACGGCCTGGCCGACACCGCGGACGGCCTGGGCTGCTACGGCCCACCGGAACGAGCCCTGTCGGTCATGCGCGACGGCGGCGCTGGCCCGTTCGGCGTCGTGACGCTGATCGTCGTGCTGGGCGTCCAGGCGGTGGCACTGTCCACACTGGTCCCCCACCGCTGGGGCGCGGTCGTCCTCGCGATCGCGGCGGGCCGAGCCGCTTTCACCGCCTGCTGCGTGCGCGGCATTCCGGCCGCGCGGCCGGAGGGGCTGGGCGCGCTGGTCGCGGGCTCACAGCCGCGCTGGGTGCCAGTGAGCTGGCTCGCGGCCCTGGTCGCGGTGTCCACTGTGGTCGTCCCGGGCAGCCTGTGGCTGGGGCCTGTGGCCGTGCTCCTGGCAGCGGCGGCGGTCGCCCTTCTCCTGCGCCACACCCGAAAGCGCTTCGGCGGCATCACCGGCGACGTCCTGGGCGCTGCCTGCGAGCTGACGACCGCGATAGTCCTGACTGTGTGCGCACTCTTGCCATAGCCCGCTCTGAACTGAGTCTCGACATGGGCCTGCTCCGCACACCCACCGGCTGACCATGCCCCACTATCGGCAAACTCGCCATGGGCCGCACGAACAAGTTCCGAGTTTCGCTACGTGCTACAGAGACAATCCTATGCGATTTCCACGATCAATGGAAAGTTCATCTCGTATCCGCGCAGTCCACCTATAGAGTCCAAGCTGACCACTTTACCTGACCGACGGCCCTCAGCCAGCGGCCAAATTTTCAAAGTAAAATCATCGACATTATCAAGGGTAGTCGCTCGAAAATCGCCACAATCCGCCTCAGTCCCCATGATATCGAAGACGACGTTGAGCACCCTGAAAATAATTCGGTACGCAACGAGTTCTTTTCCTCCCATCGTCACAGTGGGACCCCATGCGCACCTCCCCAAGATGGATTCGACCATGCTCCAAACTTCTTGTAACCGACGTGGAACCGATACGGACACAACTGTTCAACGGGGGAGCCTGGCCGCGAAAGAATGTCCGCACCACACTCGCAGGGATCGGATCATCAGCATTTATTCTGCCTAATACAACCGCCGTCTTGAATGCCCACGAGGCGAGCATCCGGTAGGAATTCACCGGTATAGCGACATCCTCTTCCTCACTGTCGAAGATTGTAGCCAAAGTCGGCCTGACACCCGATTCCAGGCGTGACATCCAGCCCAGGTTGCAACTCTTGCAGACTCCACCGATCGTTTTACCGAACGGGTTCCCTTCTTGCCATCGCTTAGGACGCCCGTCGCGATAAATAACCTCCCGCGCCCCCATTCCAGGATAGTGATGAGTCTTCATCCACTTCCCGAAAATATGCTCCTTGGTCATAGATCCGCCCGTTCCACAGAACAGACAAACATTGGCTCGACTACTACTTGGCATAGCAGAACCATACTCCTCGACCGCGCAGCGCGGGCACCGAATTCGGCAACAGGCCCAGGGCGACTTGAGACGGCCGCCTGGGACTCTTGAATCCGTGGAGGCACAGGAAGAGCCGCAGCAGACCAGCAGGCTGGTAGCATTCCTGCGGCCCTGAAAACGATGAACGAAGGTGTTTATGTTCACCCGTGCGACGTCGAAGGAAGAAGCAATTCGCGGGGCCGCAGTGGCGGTTCTTCCGGTTGGCAGTTTCGAGCAGCACGGCGCGCATTTGCCGTTGGCAACGGACACGATTGTCGCCGAGGTGATTTCGGAGCGATTGGCGGCAAATTATGGCTTGTTCAGATTACCGCCTCTTACCATGTCGTGTTCGCATGAGCATGAGGGGTTCGTCGGGACGGTCAGTATCAGTGCGGCGACGCTCAATGCCGTGATTTCCGATATTCGGGCTTCGCTGCGGCGGTCGGGGATCTCGAAGTTGGTTCTGGTGAACGGGCACGGGGGCAACTACGTGTTGTCCAACATCGCGCAGGAGGCCAACGTGTCCGGACGGTCGGTGGCGTTGTTTCCCGGGCGGGCGGATGTGCGGGTGGCACGAGACGCTGCCCGCATGGTGACCACGGCTGAGGAAGACATGCACGGCGGTGAGTGGGAGACGTCCCTGTTGTTGCACGCTTGTCCGGAGGTTGTGCGGCCCGAGTATCGGACGGCGGATTTCGAGGCCACAGAGCGGCCGCATCTGCATCTGGTGGGGATAAGCGGCTACACGGAGTCGGGAATCATTGGCAAGCCGTCGTTGGCGACGGCGGAGAAGGGGCGGCTCGCGTTGGAGTCGCTTGCTGTCTCGTTCGGTCCGTTGTTGCGGGCGGTTGAGGGGTGAAAGACGCGGAAAGGCGCGCCCGGGGTCGCGGGGCGCGCCTTTCGTCGGTTGAGGGTCAGTGGAGGGTGGTCATCCAGCCTCGGGTGTCGTGGGTTCCGCCGCGCTGGATGGTGGTCAGCGTCTCGCGGAGTTGGGTGGTGACCGGGCCGGTGGCGCCGCCGCTGATGGCGAAGGTTCCGTCGGCGTGTTTGACGTGGCCGACGGGGGTGATCACCGCCGCGGTGCCGCAGGCGAAGACCTCGGTGAGTTCGCCGGTCTCGGCCTTCTTCTCCCATTCCTCTGTGGAGAAGCGCCGTTCCTCGACGCCGTAGCCCAGGTCGGCGGCGAGGGTCAGCAGCGAGTCGCGGGTGATGCCGGGCAGCAAGGAGCCGGACAGCTCCGGGGTCACCACCCGGGCGTCCGCGCCGGAGCCGAGGACGAAGAACAGGTTCATCCCGCCCATTTCCTCGACCCAGCGCCGCTCCACCGCGTCGAGCCAGACGACCTGGTCGCAGCCCTGCGCTGCGGCCTGGGCCTGGGCGACCAGGGACGCGGCGTAGTTGCCAGCGAACTTCGCCGCGCCGGTGCCGCCGGGGGCGGCGCGCACGTACTCGGTAGACAGCCACACCGTGACCGGCTTGAGGCCGCCGGGGAAGTACGCGCCAGCCGGGGACGCGATCAGCAGGTAGAGGTACTCCCCCGCCGGGCGCACGCCCAGCCCTGCCTCGGTGGCGATCATGAAGGGGCGCAGGTACAGCGACTCCTCAGCCTGCTCGGGCACCCAGCGGGAGTCGACGTCGAGCAGTTCGCGCAGCGACCGCAGGAACAGCTCGTCGGGCAGCTCGGGCATGGCGATGCGGCGGGCGGAGACGCGGAACCGCGCGGCGTTGGCCTCGGGCCGGAAGGAGGCGATCGAGCCATCCGGCTGCCGGTAGGCCTTGAGCCCCTCGAAGATGGCCTGCCCGTAGTGCAGGACCATCGCGGAGGGGTCCAGAGTGATCGAGCGGTACGGCTCGACCTTGGCGTCGTGCCAACCTTGCTCTCGGGAGTAGCGGATCGTCACCATGTGGTCGGTGAAGTGCTGCCCGAAGCCTGGCTTGGCCAGTACCTCCGCAACCCGCTCCGGGGTCGCCGGCTGGGGGTTGGGGGTCCGTGTGAACGGCAACATAGGCGTCATGCGCAAACGGTAGCCGTTGTTCTGCCGCCAGAAAATCGGTATCCCGAGGATCGGACGACCGACTACCTGCAGTTACCCGGGCGTGGCGGTCCGCGCCCGGCGCGCCGACAGGGTGCTCGCGGCGGCGCCGAGGACGAGGACGCCGGCCGCGCTCGCCAGCGTGGTCACCGAGATGTTCACCCCGACGACCACGCACAGCGCCAGCCCGCAGCAGCCGGTCCGGACCCAGGTCGAGCGCTGCGCGCGGGCCAGCGTGCGCGCGGCGGCGTTGACGAACGCGAAAGCGCCCAGGGTCAGCGCGGCGGCGGCGGCGAGCGCGGGCACGGGGGCCACCGTCGCCGCGACGCCCGCCGCCGCGGCCCCGGGCAGCAGCGTCCGGTAGGCCGCGCGGTAGGCACTGGGGACCGCGGGCAAGTCGCCCGCGGCGGACATGTCGTCGACGAGCCGGGCGGCGCCGCCGATGAGGCCGCGCAGGGCCAGGACGGCGCCCACCGCGAGCCCGACCGTCACCAGCGGGTCGAGGGCGGCCCCGTCGGCTGCGGCCAGCGCGTCGCGCAGCGGGGTCGGCGAGAAGGCGAGCCGAGCGCCGCCGAGTTGGCGCAGCGCCGCGAACGCGAGCAGCAGGTAGGCCAGGGCGAGGCCGCCGACGGCCACCGCGCCGACCCGCGCCCGCCCGCCGCCCGCGCGCTCGACGCCGAGGAACCCGAAGAACAGCACGCCCGCCGCGGTCAGGACGCCGGTCGGGTCGGTCGAGCCGACGGCCCCCGGCTCGGGAGCGGTGACCTGCCGCACGGGGTCGATGGCCAGGCAGGCCGCCACGACGAGCGCGACGGTGAGGATAATCACAAAGGCGGCACTGGTGACCACTGCGGGCGACGGGCGCACGCCCGCGATGACGGCCGCCGTGACCACCGCGACCAGGCCCATGGCGGCGACACCGGGCCGCGCCGGGAGCAGGTAGGCGCCCACCGCGCCCGCGACCGCCGCGGCCGCGGCCACCCGCCCGGTTAGTTCGAGCACCCCGGCGAGCCGTCCCGGCACGATTCCCAGGCGTGCTTTGACATGCGCGTAGGAGCCGTCCACACCAGACTGTCTGACGAGATCGGCGAACGACGCCGCGGTCAGCAGGGCCACCAGCCCGGCGAGCGCGAGCGCGGCCAGCGACCACCAGCCCGCTGCCGCCGCGGCGGGACCGATCGCCAGCGGGGCCCCGGCCCCGAGCGACGCGGCGATCGCGGCGGGCACCTTAGCCCAGCGCCCCGACGCCGCCTGTCCCATCGCTGTCACGGGCACGACCGTGCCAGATCGCCGGGGAAATCTCCATCCGGCCGCTGGTTGAAAGTCGTTCCCAACTCGTTACCATGCGTCCACACCTGGCCGTGAGACCCGCCCTGACCAGGTCCCAGGGGCCCACGAGGACCCCCGGTCGGGTCATCCGAGCGAATTACCGAGGAGCACATCTGTGACCGCCCCCAAGCTGGCTCTGGCCACCACGCCGGTAGCCGAGGCATCCGTCGACGCCATCGTGATCGGCACCGTCCACACTGGCGCGGGTCTCGCGCTGGCGCCCGGCGGCGAGCAGGTGGACGCGGCCTTCGGGGGCAAGCTTGTCGAGGTGCTGGGCGCGCTCGGCGCGACCGGCAAGGCCGACGAGATCGTCAAGCTGCCCACGCTCGGCGCGCTGAAGGCGGCCGTGGTCGTCGCCGCGGGACTGGGCAAGGCCGACGACGGCGTCACCGCGGAGCAGGTGCGCCGCGCGTCCGGCGCGGCGGCACGGGCGCTGGGGAAGACCAAGCACGCCGCGACCACGCTGTCCAGTGTGGACTTGCAGGCCGCGGTCGAGGGGACGCTGCTCGGCGCGTATTCCTTCACCGGCTACAAGTCCGACGCGCCCGCGCCGGAACTGGCCAAAGTGGACCTCGCCGCGCCCGATGAGGGCACCGGCAAGGAGCACCGCGCGACCATCAAGGCGGCCACCGCGATCGCCGAGGCCGTCACGACCGCCCGCGACTTCGTCAACACCCCGCCCAACGACCTGTACCCGGCCTCGTTCGCCGAGAAGGCCGCCGCGCTGGCCAAGGCCGTCGGCGTCGAGGTGGAGGTGCTTGACGAGAAGGCCCTGCGCAAGGCGGGCTTCGGCGGCGTCCTCGGCGTCGGCGGCGGCTCCGTCCGCCAGCCCCGCCTGGTCCGCATGTCCTACCAGGGCCCCAAGGCGCGCAAGAAGATCGCGCTCGTCGGCAAGGGCATCACCTTCGACACCGGCGGCATCTCCATCAAGCCAGCGGCGAACATGGAGCAGATGACCTCCGACATGAGCGGCGCGGCTGCCGTGGTCGCCAGCGTCGTGCTGGCCGCGAAGCTCAAGTACCCGCTGGAGATCATCGCCACAGTCCCGATGGCGGAGAACATGCCCTCCGGAGCCGCCTACCGCCCCGGCGACGTGCTGACGATGTACGGCGGCAAGACCGTCGAGGTCCTCAACACCGACGCCGAGGGGCGGCTGATCCTGGCCGACGCCATCGTGCGGGCCTGCGAGGACGCGCCGGACTACCTGGTGGAGATCTCGACGCTGACCGGGGCGCAGGTCGTCGCCCTGGGCAACCGCACCTCGGGGATCATGGGGTCCGACGAGTTCCGCGACCGGGTCGCGGGGATCGCCCAGGCCACCGGCGAGGGCGGCTGGGCGATGCCGCTGCCGGAGGAGTTGCGGGCCGATCTCGACTCCCGGCTGGCGGATCTCTCCAACGTCACCGGGCACCGCTGGGGCGGGATGCTCGCCGCGGGCCTGTTCCTGCGCGAGTTCGTCGCCGAGGGCGTGCCGTGGGCGCATCTGGACATCGCCGGGCCCTCGTTCAACACCGGCGCGCCCTGGGGCTACACCGGCAAGGGCGGCACCGGCCTGCCGGTGCGGACCGTCGCCGCGCTCCTGGCAGACATCGCCGCCAACGGCTGAGACGACGCGGCGGCCTCCCGGCGGGGAGGCCGCCGCGCGGCGCGCTCAGCCCTGGCCTTCGCGCTTCTGCCGGGCCATGTACTCGCGCATCCGCTTCGGGTAGCCCACGCGGGCGACCTCGTAGACCGGGATCGAGCGCTTCTTGCCGAACTCCAACGCCGCGTCGTGGTCGGCGATGCGGCGGCGGGTCCACTCGCCGTCATGGGCTACCAGGACGATGGTCGTGTCCGTCACGTTCGTGCGTGGCTCGACGTAGGCCTCGACACCGTGTCTGGAGCCGGCCCACTCGTCCAGGTGTGCCGTGTCCTGCTTGCTCGCGCCGCGAAGCACGCCAGGCTGCTTGCGCTTCCTGCGCAGCGAGTCGAAAACACCCACGTCCGCCCACCTCCGATAACGGTCCGCGACCTCAACGGGCCCCCTGTCGGCTCCAGTGTCCTCCGACCTCGATCGAGGTACTCGCGGGTAACCCGATCAGAGCACCAGGACACACCAGCCACCTCGCAAGCGTGCCTCACGTAGTGACAAGATGTCGTGTGGTGGGAGCCGTGGGCTCGCGTCCTTGCTCACCGCCCGCAAACGCTGTCGTTCGTCACCATGCTGTCGCTCGTCGAGGAGATCCCGTGACTGACACCTCCGCTGACCTTGTGATCTTGGGTGGCGGGTCCGGTGGGTACGCCTGCGCCTTCCGCGCGGCCGAGCTAGGACTTTCCGTCATCCTGGTCGAGAAGGACAAGGTCGGTGGCACCTGCCTGCACCGAGGCTGCATCCCGACCAAGGCGCTGCTGCACGCCGCCGAGGTGGCCGACAACGTCCGTGAGGGCGACCAGTTCGGGGTGAAGTCCTCGCTGGAGGGCATCGACATGAACGGGGTGAACTCCTACAAGGACGGCATCGTCGGCAACCTCTACAAGGGGCTGCAGGGCCTGTTCAAGGCCAACAAGGTCACCGTCGTCGAGGGCGCGGGCACGTTCGTCGGCCCGAACTCCGTCGAGGTCGACGGGACCCGCTACACCGGCAAGAACGTGGTGCTGGCCACCGGCTCCTACGCGCGCACGCTGCCCGGCCTGGAGATCGGCGGCCGGATCATCACCAGCGACCAGGCGCTGAACCTGGACTACGTGCCGGAGAAGGTCGTCGTGCTCGGCGGCGGCGTCATCGGCGTCGAGTTCGCCAGCGTGTGGCGCTCGTTCGGCGCGGACGTCACGATCGTGGAAGCCCTGCCCCGGCTGGTGCCGCTGGAGGACGAGTGGGCCTCCAAGCAGCTTGAGCGCGCGTTCCGCAAGCGCGGCATCAAGTTCAAGACCGGCGTCCGCTTCACCGGAGCCACCCAGACCGAGTCCGCGGTCACCGTCTCCCTGGAGTCCGGTGAGGCCTTCGACGCCGACCTGCTGCTCGTCGCCGTCGGCCGCGGCCCCAACAGCGCGGGCCACGGCTACGAGGAGGCCGGGCTCTCGATGGACCGCGGCTTCGTCCTGACCGACGAGCGGCTGCGCACGAACCTGCCCGGCGTCTACGCCGTCGGCGACTTGGTCCCCGGCCTGCAACTGGCGCACCGCGGCTTCCAGCAGGGCATCTTCATCGCCGAGGACATCGCCGGGCTCGACCCGAAGGTCATCGACGAGGCGGGTATCCCGAAGGTCACCTACTGCAAGCCCGAGGTCGCCTCCGTCGGCCTTTCCGAGGCGCAGGCCAAGGAGAAGTACGGCTCCGCCGAGACCCTGGTCTACGCGCTGTCGGGCAACGGCAAGAGCCAGATCCTCAAGACCAGCGGCGGCGTGAAGCTGGTGAAGGCCCCCGACGGCCCGGTCGTCGGCATCACCCTGGTCGGCGAGCGCGTGGGCGAGCTCATCGGCGAGGCGCAGCTGATCTACAGCTGGGAGGCCTACCCGGACGACGTCGCGCCGCTCATCCACGCCCACCCCACCCAGACCGAGGCCCTGGGCGAGGCTTTCCTCGCCCTCGCGGGCAAGCCCCTGCACGTGCACGGCTGACCGCCGGACGGCTCAGCCCCAACCGAACCGTCAGCCATGCAAGCAAGCACGAGGAGTCCACGAACCATGGCGTTCTCCGTTGAGATGCCGGCGCTCGGTGAGAGCGTCACCGAAGGCACAGTCACCCGGTGGCTCAAGCAAGAGGGCGACACCGTCGAGGTAGACGAGCCATTGCTGGAGGTGTCCACCGACAAGGTCGACACCGAGATCCCCTCGCCCGCGGCGGGTGTCCTGCAGAAGATCGTCGCGCAGGAAGACGAGACCGTCGCGGTGGGCGCCGAGCTCGCGGTGATCGGTGACGGTTCCGGGGGTGCAGGCGCGCAGGCGGCGGAGTCCCATGCCCCCGAACCGCGGGCCGACAACGAAGCCCAGCCCGAGTCCACGCCTGGCCCGCAGGACGAGCAGTCCGCCGCAGGCCCGGCCCCGTCCGAGGACGCCCCGTCCGGCGGCAGCGCCAAGGGCACCCCGGTGACCATGCCCGCGCTCGGCGAGAGCGTGACCGAGGGCACCGTGACCCGCTGGCTCAAGCAGGTCGGCGACACCGTCGAGGTGGACGAGCCGCTGCTGGAGGTGTCCACCGACAAGGTCGACACCGAGATCCCCTCGCCGGTGGCTGGCACGCTGCTGGAGATCAGCGCGGCCGAGGACGCGACCGTCGAGGTCGGCGGCAAGCTCGCCGTCGTCGGCGCTGCGGGCAGCGCGCCCGCGCAGGCCCCCGCGCCCAAGCACGAGGCCCCGCAGCCGGAAGCTCCCCAGCAGGAAGAGCCCAAGCACGAAGAGCCCAAGGCGGCTCCGCGGCAGGAGGCTCCGCAGACGGAAGCCCCCAAGGCCGAGACGCCCAAGGCGGAAGCCCCCAAGGCTCCTCAGCAGGCCGCGCCGCAGGCGGCTCCCCGGGCGGAGAGCAACGGCGCGGGCGCGCCGTATGTGACCCCGCTGGTGCGCAAGCTCGCCACCGAGCACGGCGTCGACCTGTCGTCGCTGACCGGCACCGGGGTCGGCGGCCGCATCCGCAAGCAGGACGTCCTGGCCGCGGCGGAAGCCGCCAAGGCCCCAGCGCCCGCGGCCGCGGCGCCTGCCGCGAAGGCAGCGCCCGCGCCGAGCCCGGCCGCGTCGTCGGACACCTCGCTGCGCGGCACCACCGAGAAGATGACCCGCCTGCGGCAGACGGTGTCCCGCCGCATGGTCGAGTCGCTGCAGACCGCCGCGCAGCTCACCCAGGTGATCGAGGTCGACGTGACCAGGATCGCCAAGCTGCGGGCCAAGTCGAAGGCGGCCTTCGAGCAGCGCGAGGGCGTGAAGCTCACGTTCCTGCCGTTCTTCGCCAAGGCCACCGTCGAGGCGCTCAAGCAGCACCCGAAGCTGAACGCGTCTATCAACGACGAGACCAAGGAGGTGACCTACCACGGCGCCGAGCACCTGGGCATCGCGGTGGACACCGAGCGCGGCCTGCTCACCCCGGCCATCCGCGACGCGGGCGACCTGAGCATCAGCGGCTTCGCGCACAAGATCGCCGACCTGGCCGACCGCACGCGCGCCAACAAGGTCACCCCGGACGAGCTGTTCGGCGCGACCTTCAACCTGACCAACCTGGGCAGCCAGGGCGCGCTGTTCGACACCCCGATCATCCAGCTGCCGCAGGTCGGCATCCTGGGCGTCGGGCTGGTCGTGAAGCGGCCGGTGGTGATCACCGATGACAACGGCGACGACACCATCGCGATCCGCTCGATGGTGTACCTCGCGCTGACCTACGACCACCGCCTGGTCGACGGCGCTGACGCGGGCCGCTTCCTGCAGACGGTGAAGCACCGCCTGGAGGAAGGCGCGTTCGAGGGCGACCTCGGGCTGTAGTCCGAAAGCGTGTCGAGTGGGCCGTCCCGGTGGGCGGCCCACTCGCCATTCCGGGTCAGTCACAACGATCACCCGAGCGTGCGACTCAACCGGATGTTCGAGACGATCAGCGTATGCGCGTAGTCGTCGCCGGCTCCACCGGCCTTATCGGGACCGCCCTCGTGGCCAAACTCCGGCAGGACGGCGACGAGGTGCTGCGGCTGGTGCGCACGGCGCCCGCGGCTCCCGACGAGCGCTTCTGGGACCCGCCCGCGGGCGTGGTCGCCGACGGCGCCTTCGACGGGGTGGACGCGGTGGTCAACCTGTGTGGCGCGGGGGTGGCCAGGAAGCGGTGGAGCCAGGCGCGCAAGCAGGTGCTCCTGGACAGCCGCATCGTGCCGACCGAGGTGCTGGCGGGCGCGGTCGCCCAGCACGGCGTCCCGGTGCTGGTCAACGGTTCCGCGGTGGGGTACTACGGGACGACCGGCCCGGCTCCGGTGGACGAGACCGAGCAGGCGGGCCGTGGTTTCCTCGCCGACCTGTGCGTGCGCTGGGAGGCCGCGACCGAGGCCGCTGGCGCGGCGGGCGCGCGGGTCGTGCTGGCCCGCACCGCGCAGGTGCTGGCCCCCAGCGGCGGGCTGCTCGGCCCGCTGCGGCCGCTGTTCTCCTTGGCCCTGGGCGGAAAACTCGGCGACGGCGGCCAGTACATGCCGTGGATCCACATCGATGACGAGGTGGCGGCGCTGTCTTTCCTGCTGCGCGACGACATCGCCGGGCCGGTGAACCTCACCGGGCCGATCCCGGCCACCAACGCCGAGTTCACCCGCGCGCTGAGCCGCGCCAAGCGCAGGCCCGCCGTGCTCACCGTGCCGAAGATCGCGCTGCAGGTGGCGTTGGGCGAGCTCGCTGGCGAGATCCTGCGCAGCCAGCATGTGGTGCCGAAGGTGCTGCGGGACAACGGGTTCGGCTTCCGGTTCGACACCGTCGAGGACGCCTTGGACGCGATCGAGGGCCGGTGAGCGAGCTTGCGAGCGAGCAATCAGGCGCGCTGGGCCACCGGTCTTGTGCGGTGGCCGCATGAGCCGGATCGTCAGCTTCGGCGCGTTCCTGCTGGTCGCGTTCCTCGTCCTGGGCCTCACTGTCTCCGGTCCCCCGTCGGGAGTGGACCGGTTCGTCGCGGAGTCGCTGGGCAACGGGTGGCAGGACACCGCGGGGGACGTGGCGTCCGTGGGGAGCGCGGTGCTCGGCCCGGTGCTGCCCGTGGTCGCCGCGCTGGGCCTGCTGGTGGCCGCCGTCGTGGTGCGGCGGCGGGGCAGACCGGAGCTGACCGGGCTGCTGCTGCGCGCGACGCTGCTGCTGGCGGTGTGCCGGACGGTGTCGTTCGCCAAGCCGCTGTTCGAGCGGACCCGGCCGAGGGTGTACCCGGATTTCAGCTTCCCGAGTGGACACGTGGTGTCGGTGGCCTCGGTGGGGTTCACCGCGGCCGTGCTGTGCGCGTGGCTGGCCAGGGAACGGCTGCGCCTGGTCGTCGCGCTGTCCGCGGTGGCGGTGTTCCTGGCGGCGCTGTGCCGGGTGCTGCTGGACGTCCACTGGCTCACCGACGTGGTGGGCGCCACCCTGGGCGTGGTCGGCCTCGGCCTGATGACGGCGGCGGCGCTGCGGCTGCTGCCCGCCCGCGGGCCCACGGCGTAGGGTCGCGTCCGTGAGCACAAGGGACAAGTCCTGTCGCGCCGACACCCGACCGGTGGTGGTGCGCGAGGTCGGCACGATCGACTACCAGGCGGCCTGGGACCTGCAGCGCGAACTCGCCGAGGCCCGCGCCGAGGACACCGGCGGCGACACCCTGCTGCTGCTGGAGCACCCGTCGGTCTACACCGCGGGCAAGCGCACCCAGCCAGACGAGCGCCCCGACGACGGCACCCCGGTGATCGATGTCGACCGCGGCGGCAAGATCACCTGGCACGGCCCCGGCCAACTGGTCGGGTACCCGATCGTCAAGCTGTCCGACCCGATCGACGTGGTCGCCTACGTGCGCCGCGTCGAAGAGGCCCTGATCGCCGTGTGCGCCCGTCTTGGCCTGCGCACCGGCCGCGTCGAGGGCCGCAGCGGCGTCTGGCTCGCCTGCGCGGGCGACCGCCCGGAACGCAAGATCGCCGCCATCGGCATCCGCGTCCAGCGCGGCGTCACCATGCACGGCTTCGAGATCAACTGCGACGCCGACCTGAGCGCGTTCGACCGCATCGTGCCCTGCGGCATCCGCGACGCCGGGGTGACGTCGCTGACCGCGGAACTGGGTCGGCCGGTGCCGGTGGCGGAGGTGCTGCCGCTGGCGCGGGAAGCGGTGCTGGCGGCGCTGGAGGGCACGCTGCCGGTGTCCGACCACTGGCTGCCCAAGGCCGAGCCCAGCAGCCCCGGTGTGACCTTCGCGCTCAGGTGAGCCTGGCCACCGCAAGCAGCGGGTAACCGGGAAACCCTGCCGCCATCGTCTTACCCGCCTCCGGCCTCCCCGCGAACCACAGCGTGCCGGTTTCCCACACCGTCCCCAGCAGATCCACTGAGGCGTTGGGCAGACTCGCGGTCAAGGTCGCCCCGTCATCCAGCTGAACCGTCACGGTCGCCTCCGCCGTCCCGTCCAGGCGAGCGATCCACGGCGCGGCCCACGCCCGCGCCCGAGTCCACTCCCCTGCCTCGACCAACTCGGGCAGCCGAAGATCACCGCGCCGTCGCCGAGACAGGCCCAGCGACCGCCTCGCCTGGGACCGCAGCCACCGCACCCACCGGCGGCTGGTCTCGGCCGGGTCGATCGGATCGGACACCGCCCCCGGCGGCACCGGCTTGCGCCGAACCCGCGCCGGAAACGGCTCATGCGACCCATCGATCCGCACCACCGCCCACCCGTCAGCGGCCGGACCGACCAGCCAAACCTCCCCGGTCCGCCCGATGACCGACCGGTGAGCCGCCCGAAGCCCCCGCACCTCCAGAGCCGTAAACGCCCCGTTCTCCTCAACCTCGACTGTGACCATCTCCGCACGAGTCCGAACCACCCGCGCCGTCACCGGCCGCCACGGCGACGAACCCAACTGCGCGTGAGCCGACGGAATCCATCGACTGGCGAACCGGAGGCGGACCAGAATCATCACACCAGTCCAGGACAGAGCCGCGCCTGCCAAGGACAGGAGCGCACCGAAGGCCGATATGGCGCCCCCGCCGCTGAGCAGCCGGGCCACGACGGAGCTGAGCGTGACGAACAGCGCGGAAAAGACCAACAACACGATCGCGGCGATCTTCGGCCGGGTGCTGTCCCGCAACCGGAGCAGAACGGCCGTCGTCGCGTCCGATAACGCCGGACGGTCGGTCGCGGGTGCCCGCACCACCTCGGCATCGGTGTCCGTCACCGGGTTCCCCCTTACCTGAGCCTGGCCACCGCAAGCAGCGGGTAACCGGGAAACCCTGCCGCCATCGTCTTACCCGCCTCCGGCTTCCCCGCGAACCACAGCGTGCCGGTGTCCCAGACCGTGCCCAGCAGGTCCACCGAAGCGTTGGGCAGGCTCGCGGTCAGCGTGGTCCCGTCATCCAGCCGGACGGTGACCGTGGCCTCCGCTGTCCCCTCCAGTCGGGCTTCCCACGGCGCGGCCCACGCCTGCGCGCGGGTCCACTCACCGGCCTCGACCAGGTTGGGCAGCCGAAGATCGCCGAAGCGGTAGCGCGTCGACAGCGGAAACCAGGCCACGAAGAGCAGAACCACGCCCAAGTGGACAGCTAGCTTCTGCCATCGAAACGGCGGTTCACCCA
The DNA here is from genome assembly GCF_900101685.1 of Actinokineospora iranica. GTDB lineage: Bacteria > Actinomycetota > Actinomycetes > Mycobacteriales > Pseudonocardiaceae > Actinokineospora > Actinokineospora iranica. The sequence goes on along the minus strand of NZ_FMZZ01000003.1, from coordinate 73,754 downwards.
GGGCGTACAAGGCGGAATACAGCGGCGCCGCCAGGAACAGCCACTGGGAGCGCCACACCCGCGACCGCAGCCACCGCGCCTGCCTGCGAGAGGTTTCCGCCGGAGCGACTGGCTCGGACACCGCCCCTGGCGGCAACGGCTTGCGCCGAACCCGCGCCGGAAACGCCTCGTGGGAGCCGTCGACACGCGCGAACGCCCACCCGTCAGCGGCGGGACCCACCAGCCACAGCGCCCCAGTCCGAGCGATGACCGACCGGTGAGCCGCCCGCAGTCCCCGCACCTCGAAGGCGGTGAACGTCCCGTTTTCCTCGACCTCCACCGTCGCCAACCCGGCACGAGCCCGGACCACCCGCGCCGTCACCGTTCGCCACGGCGACCAACCCAACTGCGCGTAAGCCGACGGAATCCACCGACTGGCACGCCAGGTGATGATCGAAGCCGGGAGCGCGAGGATGACCAGAAACAGGGAACTCCACATCAGGCCCATGGAAACCGTGCCGTCGACCCAGAAGAAAATCACGCCCGCCACATAGATGGGCGCGAGGACGGCGTACCAACCGAGCGTCGCAGCCTCCGGTCGGGCCTGCTCGCGCAAGCCGAGCAAGATCGCCGTCGTCGCGTCCGATAACGCAGGCCGATCGGTCGCGGGTGCCCGCACCACCTCGGCATCGGTGTCCGCCACCGGGTTCCCCCTTATCTGAGCCTCGCCACCGCGAGCAGCGGATAGCCGGGAAACCCTGCCGCCATCGTCTTACCGGCCTCCGGCTTCCCCGCGAACCACAGCGTCCCCGTGTCCGACACCGCGCCCAGGACGTCTACCGAGGCGTTGGGAAGCAGCGCGACCAGCGCCGTTCCGTCGTCCAGGCGGACTGTGGCCTTGGCCGCGACGGCGCCCTCCGGAAGGACCTCCCAGGGCGCCAGGGTCGCCTCGGTGCGGGTCCACTCGCCCGCTTCGACCAGGCGGGGCAGGCGCAGGTCGATGAGCCTGCGCCGGTTCGCGTAGAGGTATTCGCCGCAGATGAGGGTCCACGCGGCCAGGCCGACGGCCGTCTTCGCCCAGCTCGACGTTCCGGTCAGGGTGAACGCGCAGGTCGCGCCGGTGATCCACCACATTGGCCAGGTCGGCGCGCACACCCGGGCGCACATCTTCCGTGCCCAGAGGCGGGTCGTCGCCGCGCTGTCGACGGGGAAGAACTCGGCGCCGGGCGCGGGGGGCCGGGCGGGCACCCGGGCGGGCCACGGCTCGTGGGAGCCGTCGATCCGGACGACGGCCCAGCCCTCGGTCGGGCCGACGACCCAGACTTTCCCGGTCCGGGCGATCACCGTGTGGTGGGCCTTGCTCAATCCCGCTACCCGCAGCGCGGTAAACGTGCCTGCTTCCTCGATCTCCACGGTCGTGGTGCCCCAGGACCCGGTGACGACCCGGGCGGTCACCGGCCGCCATGGCTCGGCGTGCATCCGCGCCGCGCCCGCGGTCAGCCAGCGTCCCAGGCGCCTGCCGCGCAGGACGAGCACCGTGGTGACCACCGCCACGGCGAGCCAGACGGCCATCAGCCAGTCGAACTTCCCGTTGGCTGCCGCGGTCCAGACCAGCGGGCCGAACACCAGCACCCCGGCGAGCCCCACGCCGAAGAGCGCCTTGTGCGGTCGGGCGTCCTCGCGCTCGCGGAGCAGGATCTCGGTGATCGGGTCCGACGACGCCGGGCGGTCGGTCGACGGGGCGGGCACGACCTCGGCCTCGGTAGCTGCCACTGATCCCCCTGCGCGGAAGTCGCGGATGTCGCGGTGTCGACGTGTCGGGGGAGATCGTCCCAGTTCGGCCCGCCGTTATCGACGCAGGCTGCGCACCGGGGCCGCGGGCGCGTCGGGCCGCTCTTCCTCGGTCCGCTTGCGCATACCCTCCAGGACCCGGGTGATGGTGACGGAGACCTCGGCGCCTGCCTTCTTCGGGTCGGCTGCGCCCGCGATGATGGTCGCCCCGGTGGACAGGGCGCCGAAGACGACGCGGGCGGTGACCTCCAGTGGCAGGTCGTCGATCTCGCCCGCCTCGATCAGCGCCTCCAGGGCCGCGCGGACCAGGCCGTAGCTGAAGTGCTCCTCGGCCTCGCGCCAGCGCTCCCAGCCCATGACGACCGGGGCCTCGTGGATGACGATGCGCTGGTAGGACGGTTCGAGGCACGCCTTGAGGTAGGCCTGCACGCCGCTCATGGCCCGGTCCCAGGCGCTGCCGGGGCCGGTGACGACCTCGCCGAGGCGGCCCATGACCGAGTTCTCCACGGCGTCGAACACGGCCTCGAACAGCGCCTGCTTGCCGCTGAAGTGGTGGTAGAGCGCGCCCTTGGTCACCCGGGCTCGCTTGGCGATCGCGTCGAGGGAGGTGGCTGAGTATCCCTGCTGGGTGAACAGCGCGACGGCCGAGTCGACGAGGGCCTGCCTCGTCGACTCGCTGTAGTCCACCCGCCTCGACTGCGCTGTCGTCACACTCACAACCATAAGACATACCGCCGGTACGGAACCATGGTAGATTTTCCATACCGACGGTATGCCGCAAACCAACGGTATGACCAAGGTCACGGAAGGGGAGCCAGAGCCATGAGCTGGAACGACTTCTACCGCAGACGCGACGCGCTGGACGAGGTCCTGCGCCACGCCCGCCAGAACCCAGAGGGGACCCTGCCCTACGACGAGATTCCCGAGGTCGCCGAGGTATTCAGCGGCCCGGACGAAGTGCTGCTAGCCCTGCACCACCGGTGGACGATGAAGCTCACCGGCCGCGTGAACCTCGCCCAGGCCGAGGCGGAGCGGGACCGGTCGGTCAACCTGATCGACGCCATCATCCAGGCCTGGCGCGCCACCGCCGTCGAGAACCCGGTCCTGCGCTGGGTCCTCGACGCCAACGCGGACGCCTACGCCGACACCCTTCGTCCCGCGATCGAGGCAGAGCAGCGGATGCTCGCGCTCGCCGCGGGCTTGTGCGAGCCCGATGAGCCGCGCGCGGAGATCACCCGCGTCGGCGGCGCGTTCGCCGCCCTGGTGCGCTCCGCCCCGGAACGGTCCGAACGGCGCCGCAACCCGGTCGAACTGCTGCTGCGCAGGCTCGTGGCCAGCGCCTGAGCCGGTTCTCAGCGCCGCGTCCCTACCCTCGGGTACTGTCTGGTACCAGTTCGAGGAGGACGTGATGAGTCAGCTTGGGAGCGAATCCCGCGAGCGGGGACACCGAGCTTGCGAGGTGACCGCATGAGCTGGTCCGAAGCCGACATCCCGGACCAGAGCGGCAAGACCGTTCTGGTCACCGGGGCGAACTCCGGGCTGGGGCTGCGCACCACGCAGGTCTTGGCGAGCAAGGGCGCGCACGTGTTCATGGCGTGCCGCTCCCCCGAGCGGGGCCGCGAAGCGCTCGCCACCGTGGACGGCGCGGCTGAGCTCGTCGAACTGGATCTCGCGGATGTGGCCTCGGTCGGCAAAGCCGCCGCCGAGGTCCGCGAGCGCACCGGCGACCGGCTGGACATCCTGATCAACAACGCCGGGATCATGGCCACGCCGCGCGCGGCCACCGCGGACGGCTTCGAGGCGCAGTTCGGCACCAACCACTTGGGCCACGCCGCGCTGACCTGGCTGCTCATGCCCGCCCTGCGCGGCGTGCCGGGCGCGCGGGTGGTCACCGTCTCCAGCATGGCCCACCGCGGGGCCGGGCTCGATCTGGACGACCTCAACTTCGACCGCCGCCGCTACAACCCGATGGCCGCCTACGCCCAGTCCAAGCTCGCCAACCTGCTCTTCGCGATGGAGCTGGACCGGCGCGCCGCCGCGGCGGGCCTCGACCTGGTGAGCGTGGCCGCCCATCCCGGGCTGAGCGAAAGCGAGCTCGCGGGCAACTCGGCCAGGCTCCGCGGCAGCGGCCGGATCGCCGCCGCCCTGGGCAGGGTGGTGTCGGCGGGCAACCGGCTGATCGCCCAGTCCGTCGAGCGCGGCGCCCTGCCCCAGCTCTACGCGGCGGTGGCCGCGGACGTGCGCGGCGGCGAGTACTTCGGCCCGACCGGCCCCGGCGAGGTGTTCGGGGCCCCGGGCCGGGCGAAACCGCGGAGCGCTGCGCTGAACCCCGACCTCGCGCGGGCGCTGTGGGCGCAGACGGCCGCGTTGACCGGCGTCTCTCCTGACCCGGCCTGAGGCGTAGCCTGGCCGGGTGACGGTCGTCCCTGAGGGTCGGAAGATGCTGCGCCTGGAAGTGCGCAACAGCCAGACGCCGATCGAGAAGAAGCCCGCCTGGATCAAGACCCGGGCGAAGATGGGCCCCGAGTTCCGCGAGCTCAAGGGCCTGGTCCGCCGCGAGGGCCTGCACACGGTCTGCGAAGAGGCGGGCTGTCCCAACATCTACGAGTGCTGGGAAGACCGCGAGGCCACGTTCCTCATCGGCGGCGACCAGTGCACCCGGCGCTGCGACTTCTGCCAGATCGACACCGGCAAGCCCGCCGAGTTCGACCGGGAGGAGCCGCGCCGGGTCGCCGAGTCGGTGCAGGCCATGGGGCTGCGGTACTCGACGGTCACCGGCGTCGCCCGCGACGACCTGTCCGACGGCGGCGCCTGGCTCTACGCCGAGACCGTGCGCCGGATCCACGCGCTGAACCCGGGCACCGGCGTCGAACTGCTCATCCCGGACTTCAACGCCGACCCCGACCAGCTCGCCGAGGTGTTCGGGTCCCGGCCGCAGGTGCTCGCGCACAACCTGGAGACGGTGCCGCGCATCTTCAAGCGCATCCGCCCGGCGTTCACCTACGAGCGCTCGCTCGCGGTCATCACCGCCGCCCGGGACTACGGCCTGGTCACCAAGTCCAACCTGATCCTGGGCATGGGCGAGACCCCGGACGAGGTCACCGACGCGCTGCGCGACCTGCGCGCCGCGGGCTGCGACATCATCACCATCACCCAGTACCTGCGCCCGAGCCTGCGCCACCACCCGATCGACCGGTGGGTGAAGCCGGAAGAGTTCCTGGCGCACAAGGAAGCCGCCGAGCGCATCGGCTTCGCAGGCGTCATGGCCGGTCCCCTGGTCCGCTCGTCCTACCGCGCGGGCCGCCTCTACACCCAGGCCGTCGAGCACCGCGGCGAGCAGGTCCCGGAGAACCTGCGCCACCTCGCCGAGGCGGGCGAGTCGAGCCAGGAGATCACCGCCCTGCTCAAGCGCTGAGACACGTCCCGTCAGCGAGTCTTGGGGTTGACCGAGACGGTCTTATCCCGGTGAGTCGTACGACCAAAGGCTGACCCTGAGATCGGAACACGGACCGATCACAGGGGGAACCCTGTTATGCCAAGCTGCCTCCAAGCGAGAGACTTCGCGGGAGCGCCGGACGGCAGGCGCCGATACTGGAGGGGAATCCGACCGTGGCCTTGCTGACCGACGTCCTCGAATGGCTGCAGGCGCTGCCGCAGCCCGCCTTGGTCGCCGCCACCGGCGGCCTCGTGCTCGCCGAGTGCACCATCGGCCTGGGCTTCATCGCCCCCGGCGAAGCGGGCCTGCTGGTCGCCGCCACCACGGTGACCACCGTGCCCCGGTTCCTGATCCTGTGGGCGGTGGTGACCGTCTGCGCGGGCATCGGCGACTCGATCGGCTACGGCATCGGCCGCAAGTACGGCCCGAGGCTGCGCGACACCAAGCTCATCCAGAAGTACGGGACCGCGGGCTGGGACAAGGCCACCGACATCCTCAAACGGCGTGGCGCGTGGGCGGTGTTCTTCGCCCGGTTCATGCCGGTGGTCCGCACCCTGACCCCGGCGGCGGCGGGCACGTCCGGCCTGCCGTACCGCAAGTTCCTGCCCGCCGCTGTCGCGGGCGCGGCGTGCTGGTCGGCCATCCACATCGGCATCGGCGCGGCTCTCGGCGAGGCCGCCAAGCGCATCGAGAGCATGTTGTCGACCGGCGGCATGGTCGTGCTCGGCCTGGTGATCCTGGCGGGCGTGGTCCTCCACCTGGTCAAGAAGCGCAAGAAGGCGAAGGCCGCGGCCGAGCCCGTGTCCATCCCGCTGGCCGTCCCGGCCGCGAGCGCCGCCGACGAGGACCCGGAACTCGAAACCGCCCGCTGACCCGCGAGGCGAATCGCGGGTAGGTTGGTGATCATGAGGATTCGGGGGGATTTTCCGGTTCAGCGGGAAACAGCGGTAGTCGCGGTGCTCTTGTCGGTGCTCGCGCTGATAATGGCGTTGCCGCCCTCGGCTGCCGCGGACACCACCGCGCTGACCGATGACCGGTCAGTCTCGACGCCAACCGGGTGGTGGCTCTACCCGGACGCGAACGCGGCCTTCCTGACCGCCAAGGCCGCCGAAAACGGCGCGCGGATCACCGATGTCGAGGTGTCCGGCACCGGGCTGTTCACCGCGACGATGGTGCGCGACACCGGGGCGTACGCGGTCCCCGACTGGTGGTGGTACCCGGCGCTCACCGAGGCCGAGGTCACCGCCAAGATCACCGAGCACCAGGGCAGGCTCATCGACATCGAGCCGCACCTGGTGGACGGCGCGGTGCGCTTCGCCGTCGTCCTGGTGTCCAACACCGGGAGCGCGGCCCGGACCTGGTGGTGGTGGCCACGGGCGACGCCCGCGTTCATCGCCGAACGGCTCGCCGAGACGGGAACGCCGAAGCGGCTGGTCGCCCTGGACGGGTACGCCGTGGACGGCGGCACGTCGTACGCGGTCGTCATGGTCGCCAACACCGGCGCGGACGCCAAGCCGTGGCAGTACTGGTTCAACCAGTCGCCGACCGCGCTCGCGGAGAAGATCAGCGCGTTCGGCGGCCGGATCACCACCCTGGACCGCGCGGACAACGGCAACTACAACGTCGTCCTGGTGCGGAACGCGGGCGCCGACGAGAAGTACTGGCGCCACTATCTCGGGCTGTCTTCCTCGACCCAGGCACTGGACCTGGCACTCCAGCACAACGCCCGGATCGTGGACATCGAGGAGCACCACAGCGGCGGTCAACCGGTCTACTCCGTCGTCCTGATCGACAACGTGGCCGCGGAGTCCCGCAGGCTGACGGGGATCTTCGAGACGGGCTTCGACAATCCCGCGACCGCGCTGCCGGACGCCGAGTACGGGTTCTATCTGAAGCGGGTCGGCGCGAACGAGCAGGTCTTCCTGCACCGGAACAAGAAATGGGAGCCTGCCAGCGCGATCAAGGCCGTGCACAACTTCGAGGTCATCCGGCGAGTGGCGGGCGGCACGGACTCCCTCGACTCCGATTTCGTCTTCTACAACTACCCGAACAGCCCGTACAACAAGGGCACGTCGTCGGCATGTCCCATCCCCGAGGACGAGACACAGGCCAACCAGGTGACTCGGACGCTCGACTGGGGCCGGACCGAGATGATGCGGATCTCGGACAACCGGACCACCCGGGGAATCGTGCTGCGCTACCAGGACGTGTCCGCGATCCAGAACGCCGCCGCTCTCGCCGGGATGAAGAACACCACCATCCACCAGGAGAACATCGGCTGCGCCTGGCTCAACGGCAAGCGCAACAGCACCACCTTGGTCGACATGGGTGTCTTCTACGAGTCCATCGAGCGGGGCCTGCTGCTGTCCCCTCAGCACCGCGACGCCTTCTTCGGGCCGATGAACACCGCCAACGCCGAACTGCGGGCCGTCGTCCAGCAGGAGGCCGACGCGCTGGGCAAGGGCGCGGTCGTCGCGGACTTCCTCAGCCGGATGCGCAACCACCACAAGGCGGGCGGCTACAACATTCCCTGCACCACGGAGCAGGGAACCACGTGCACCAGCGGACATCTCTACGTGCGCACCATCGCGGGCCGGTTGGCGCTGCCGGTCAAGACCGGCGCGAGCACCTACGGCGAGCGCCCGTTCGTCTACGGCTGGTTCGTGAACAACCTGCACTACTGCTCCGGGTGCGCGACGACGGCCTTCGACCAGACCGTGGCCCACATGCGCGGAGAGCTGTTCCGGGAACAGGTGCGCTCGGCTCTGCTCACCTGGTGACCCTTGACCTCCAGTTAAGTGGAGGGCGCACGATGGGGGCATGACTGAGAAGCCAATCCTCATCCTGGGCCGGGTCGCGGCCGTCGCCGAGGGCATTGCCAAGGAACTGGAAAGCCACGGCATCCACGCGGTCACCTCGACCGACCCGGAACACGCCGACACCCTGTTCGACCCGCACGACTACCGACTGGTCGTGTTCGGCTCGGGCGCCGTCGGCCCGGTCACCGAGCACCTGCGGCGGGAGTTCGGCCGCGCGAACCCAAACCTGCGGTTCCTCGACGCGTTCGCGCCGGTCGCGGTCCGCCAGATCCTGTCCGCGCTCGACCCGGCGGAACCCCGGATCACCGACCCCCGGCTCGTCCCGGATGCCGACGGCCTGCGCCTCACCGCGACGATCCGCGCCGGGGGCCCGCTGCGGATAGAGGTGTACCGCACGCTGACCGACGCGGGCTGGAACACCGACGTGGTCGCCGACGGCCCGGTCAAGCCCGGCCCGTTCGACCTCGCCCTGGACCCGACCCACCAGGACGACGCGTTCATGGTCGTCCTGACCGCGGGCGACGAATTCCACCTGCTCCGCCTGGACTCGGTGGCGGCGGCCTGAAACACACAGCGCCGGACCGTCCTCGTGCCGCGCCGACGGTCACGCCCGGCACGAGGACGAAACCGCCCGGCAAGGCAACTCGGCCCGTGACGCACACATCGCGGCAGGCCGCGCCGCGTCCCGAAAGGGCGCTAAGTCGCGTCGACACGCGGTAGGACGTCCGTCGGCCATTCCTCGTCGTGCCGGGCTTCCTGGTCCCCAGCGGGCCGGGCCAGTCGGATCGGCCTGCCGTCCCGCAGGGCTTGTGCCACGAGTTCGGCCACCGTCACGCTGCCGCCCGACTCGGCGGCGTGGGCGGGTCGGTCGTGTCGTCCCGTGGTCGCACCCGCCCCGAGGCCGCTAAAGCTCACCATCGATGACGGGACGGCCGCTGTCGGCCAACCGCCGCTGCGCCCGCGCTTGTATTCGCCCGCCGAGTTCAGCGAGCCGTTTTCCGAATATCCCCGGCGGTCGTGGGCGGACCAGACGTAGCCGTAGACCGATGACGGGGGCCGCAACCACGCTGGGTCGGGAGATCACGCACCGTGGGGGTCTGGGGGCTCGGCCCCCAGATACTCGGCCCCCAGATACGACGACGGGCGACGCGGTCCGCGCTTTCCGCGGACACACGTCGCCCGAGCCCGTGGGCGCAGCAGGATTCGAACCTGCGACCGCTCGGGTGTAAGCCGAGTGCTCTCCCGCTGAGCTATGCGCCCGCCGACCGGCGTCGGGTCGTTCCGGCGCCGGTCGTGGGGGGTCAGAGCGTGGTGACCGCCTTCTTCCACGCGTCCTGGTCGCGGGCTTCGCCGGGGGCGTTGATCTCGGCGAAGCGGACGGTGCCGGTGGTGTCGATCAGGAAGGTGCCGCGGTTGGCCAGGCCCGCCGCCTCGTTGAAGACGCCGTAGGTGGTGGCGACGGCGCCGTGCGGCCAGAAGTCCGACAGCAGGGGGAACGTGTAGCCCTGCTGCTCCGCCCACGCCTTGAGGCTGAACGGGGTGTCCACCGAGACGCCGATGACCTGGACGTTGTGGTCGGTGTACTCGGCGATCTCGTCGCGGACCTGGCACAGCTCGCCCTGGCAGATGCCGCTGAACGCGAACGGGTAGAACACCAGCAGCACGTTCTTCTCGCCCTGGAACTGGGAGAGCGTGACCGGCTGCTTGTTGTAGTCGTTGAGCGTGAAGTCCGGAGCCTTCGAACCGACCTCGACCGCCATACCCGGTTTCCTCCTGGATGCGGGCGCGCAACCGCGCCGAGACTGACTGTGGAGCCCTGCCTGTGGGCTATCGGAGCCCTGCCTGTGGGCTATCGGAGCCCTGCCTGTGCACAGCCTAAGCCACCCGGACGGGTCCTCGCCCGGGTGTTCGGCCTGTGGGCTAACGCTTGGTCTTCACCGACTTCGGTGAAACCAGCCGAGTGCCGGACCAGTCGTCTCCGACGCTGACGCTGGAGGTCTGGGCGAGCCCCGCTGTGGGCCCCGCCTCGGCGATTTCGCTGGGTTCGACGTAGCCGGGGCGGCCCGTCTTCGGGGTCAGGACCCAGATCACGCCGTTGTCGGCGAGTGGGCCGATCGCGTCCATCAGCGCGTCGACCAGGTCCCCGTCGCCCTCGCGCCACCACAGCAGCACGACGTCGACGACCTCGTCGGCGTCCTCATCGAGGAGATCGGAGCCGATGCGCTCCTCGATGGCGGCGCGGAGGTCGTCGTCGACGTCCTCGTCCCAGCCGATCTCCTGGACAATGGTGCCCTCGTCAATCCCCAGCATGTCGGCGACGCCGGCGTTCCCGGCGTCTCCCGCGGCCACCACGGTGTCACTCCTCCAGTTGTGCTTCGTCGCGGTGGTCCGGGCCCTTCCTCAGGTCCTTCGGCCGCGTCTTCCCTGTTCGGTTAGGCGATAGCGAACACTGACAGTGGCCACCTGCGCAACCGTCTGCTGTCCGACACGCCGTGTCCCGGTCCGGTGCGGACCGTCCGAGGGTCCCAACATACCCGTACTGACCAGTAACGATGACGTCAGCGTCGATTCAGACGAACATGGCAGAGTGTCACCCGCCCGCGTGTTACCCACGCGCGCGAAATCCGACCTCGACCCAGGCTGGAGCTCCAGTTGGCCACCCAGAACAGCAGGCCCGCACCCGAGCGCGTTCGCGTCATCCGCGACGGCCTCGCCGCGCACCTGCCGGACATCGACCCGGAGGAGACAGCCGAATGGCTGGAGTCCTTCGACGCCGCGCTTTCGGGCGGCGGTCAGCAGCGTGCGCGCTACCTGATGCTGCGCTTGCTAGAGCGCGCCAGGGAACGGCACGTCGGCGTGCCCGCCCTGACCAGCACGGACTACGTCAACACCATCCCCACCGAGCGAGAGCCCTGGTTCCCGGGCGACGAGGAGGTGGAGCGCCGCTACCGGGCCTGGATCAGGTGGAACGCGGCGATGACGGTGCACCGGGCGCAGCGCCCCGGCGTCGGTGTCGGCGGCCACATCTCGACGTACGCGTCGTCGGCCGCGCTCTACGAGGTCGGGTTCAACTGGTTCTTCCGCGGTAAGAACCACCCGGGCGGGGGGGACCAGATTTACGTGCAGGGGCACGCGTCCCCCGGCATCTACGCGCGCGCGTTCCTGGAGGGCAGGCTCTCCACGGCGCAGCTCGACGGCTTCCGCCAGGAGTTCTCGCACGCTGGCCCCGGCGGCGGCCTGCCGTCCTACCCGCACCCGCGCCTGATGCCCGACTTCTGGGAGTTCCCCACGGTCTCCATGGGCCTGGGGCCGATGAACGCCATCTACCAGGCCCGGTTCAACCGCTACCTGCACGACCGGGGCATCGCCGACACCGCGGACAAGCGCGTGTGGGCGTTCCTCGGCGACGGCGAGATGGACGAGCCGGAGTCGCGCGGCCTCATCCACGTCGCGGCCAACGAGCAGCTCGACAACCTGACCTTCGTCATCAACTGCAACCTGCAGCGGCTCGACGGCCCGGTCCGGGGCAACGGCAAGATCATCCAGGAGCTGGAGGCGTTCTTCCGCGGCGCGGGCTGGAACGTCATCAAGGTCATCTGGGGCCGCGAGTGGGACGGGCTGCTGCACGCCGACCGCGACGGCGCCCTGGTCAACCTGATGAACACCACCCCCGACGGCGACTACCAGACCTACAAGGCCAACGACGGCGCGTTCGTCCGCGAGCACTTCTTCGGCCGGGACCCGAGGACCAAGGAGCTCGTCGCCCCGATGAGCGACCAGGAGATCTGGAACCTCAAGCGCGGCGGCCACGACTACCGCAAGGTCTACGCGGCCTACCAGGCGGCCACCGAGCACCACGGCCAGCCGACGGTGATCCTGGCGAAGACGATCAAGGGCTACAACCTCGGCCCGCACTTCGAGGCGCGCAACGCCACGCACCAGATGAAGAAGATGACCCTGGACGACCTCAAGCTGTTCCGGGACACCCTGCGCGTGCCGATCAGCGACGCCGACCTGGAGAAGGACCCGTACCTGCCGCCGTACTACCACCCCGGCCAGGACGCCCCGGAGATCCAGTACCTGCAGGAGCGGCGCCGCCAGCTCGGCGGCTACCTGCCGGAGCGGCGGACGAAGGCCAAGGCGCTGGTGCTGCCTGGCGACAAGGTCTACGACGTTCTCAAGCGCGGCTCCGGCAAGCAGGAGGTCGCCACCACCATGGCGTTCGTCCGGCTGGTGCGCGACCTGGCCAAGGACTCCGAGATCGGGCCGAGGCTGGTGCCGATCATCCCGGACGAGGCGCGCACGTTCGGCATGGACTCGATGTTCCCGACGCAGAAGATCTACAACCCGCAGGGGCAGCTCTACACGTCCGTGGACGCCTCGCTGATGCTCTCGTACAAGGAGAGCGAGCAGGGCCAGATCCTGCACGAGGGCATCAACGAGGCCGGGTCGACCGCGTCGTTCACCGCGGCGGGCACCTCGTACGCCACGCACGGCGAGCCGATGATCCCGATCTACATCTTCTACTCGATGTTCGGCTTCCAGCGCACCGGCGACGGCCTGTGGGCCGCCGCCGACCAGATGGCCCGCGGCTTCATCCTCGGCGCCACCGCTGGCCGCACGACGCTGACCGGCGAGGGCCTGCAACACAACGACGGGCACTCGCTGCTGCTGGCCGCGACGAACCCGGCCGTGGTGGCCTACGACGCGGCGTGGTCGTTCGAGATCGCGCACATCGTCAAGGACGGCCTGCGCCGCATGTACGGCGAGCAGTCCGAGGACGTCTTCTACTACCTGACGGTCTACAACGACCCGTACCAGCAGCCAGCCGAGCCCGACAACCTCGACGTCGAGGGCCTGCTGCGCGGCCTCTACCGGTACCAGGAGGGCCCGGGGACCGACGGCCCGCGCGCTCAGGTGCTGGTCTCGGGCGTGGCGATGCCGTGGGCGCTCAAGGCGCAGCGGCTGCTCGCGGAGGAATGGGGCGTCGGGGCCGACGTGTGGTCGGCGACGTCCTGGGCTGAGCTGCGCCGCGAGGCCGTGGACATCGAGCGGCACAACCTGCTGCACCCGGAAGCCGAGCCGAGGGTCCCGTACGTGACCTCGGTCCTGGCCGACGCGCCCGGCCCGGTGGTGGCGGTGTCGGACTGGATGCGCGCCGTGCCCGACCTCATCCGCCCGTGGGTGCCGACCGACATGCTGACCCTGGGCACCGACGGCTTCGGCTTCTCCGACACCCGCCCGGCCGCCCGCAGGCACTTCCTGGTCGACGCCGAGTCGATCACGGTCGGCGTGCTGGCCGCGCTGGCCAAGCGCGGCGAGGTCTCCCAGGACAAGGTGGTCGAAGCGGCCCGCAAGTACCGCATCGACGACGTGACGGCGGCAGGCCCGCAGACCTCCGACCCCGGCTCGGCCTGATCCCTCACTGAGCGTCCAGAACGGCGTGGCCGGGAGCGAAGTGCGCTCCCGACCACGCCGTCGCGCTATCCGGCCGAGGAAACCGCCGCGCGCTGCCGCCGCGCAGAGCGGAACCAGCTCACCCAGCCGTAGACCACCAACCCGGCGAACACGGTGTAGACGATCGCGCTGAACCACAGCCCCGACCGAAGCTGCAACGGCACCCCGATCGCGTCGACCACCAACCACACCAGCCAGAACTCGACCAACCCCCACGCCTGCAACCCGAACGCCAGCACCGTGCCCACGAAGATCGCCGCGTCCGGCCACGGCGCCCACGACGCGTCCAGCGCGTCCAACGCCAACGCGAACCCCACCGTCCCCACCACGAACGCCACCGCCACGGCGACAAGCTCACCCGGCGTCCCCCGCCGCACCGCCACCCCGAACACCGGATCGCGCCGCCGAGCCCAAGCCCACCACCCGTACACCGCGATCACCCCCACCACCAACTGCCGAACCGCCAGCCCCCCAAGATGCGCGGAGAGATAAACGACAAACAGCAACACAACGGACACCAACTGAACCGGCCACGTCCACAACGTCCGCCGCTGCGCCAAAAACACCACAGCCAACGCCAAAACCTGCCCGAACAACTCCGCATAGGCGATCCGCTGCCCGAACAACATGACCGAGTTCTCCAGCAACACCCGCACCCGCGTCCTCCTCCACCCCAGGCACCGCAGAACACCCGAACAACGACGAAACCCGCGCCCCGCCGCACGTTCCCACTCGTCCCCCAACCCACCACCCCACCCCTTTGTTCCACCCCCATTCCCCAGCCATGCCACGAAAGGGGGAACAACCCCATCTCGCCTGGCATCCCAGCCCCCCACGATCCATAGTGGAATCACCGGTGGGGACCGGGGAGATGGGCCGCCCGGCATCGAGCGCACCGAACATGCCGGGCGGCCCGCCCGATTCGCCCTTACCTGCTCGCGGAAATCGCTCGCCGGGGGGATCGGGCGGCTTAGCCTCTGGGGGGCGACCCCCCAGACCCCCACGGTGCGTTCTCTCTCGAACCAGCTGTGCCCCCGGTCCGTAGCGGTGGGGGCCTGCGGGGTTCTCTTCCGAAGCAACCGTGCCCTGTCCGTAGCGGTGGGGTGGCTGCGGGGTTTTTTCTTCCGAACCAGCTGTGCCCTGACCAGCCGTGCCCTGTCCGCATTGGTGGGGTGGCTGCGGTGGGGGTTTTCTTGAAACCGGCCGCCCACCTGCGTGCTTGATCGGGTGGACTGGCTTGATGTGGGGAAGGGCGACCGTAAACTTGCCGTGGTCGTGGGGGCGAAGCCTCCCCACCCAGCTTTTCCCACGACGGTCGCCCGGGGGGACCCACATCAAGCCAGTCCACCCGATCAAGCCCCGCCCCGCGAAAGCCGGTCAAGGGCATGTGGGGAAGTCCCGCCCAGCAAAGCTGGTCAGGGACATGCGGGAAGCCCCGCCCCACGAAAACCGGTCAAGGGCATGTGGGGAAGGCCCAGCCCGAGGCTGAGTTACCGGCCCCAACTCACCTGTTTGCCTCCTGGGGTGGCGTGGGATTGTGGGGGGATGAGTGGGTCGTCGTCGGGGTCGGGTGGGTTGTCCTTGGGGACGTTGGATGCTGTGGGGCGGGCGTCGGGGAAGTTGGCCGCGGCGGCGGTGGCGGCTATGGACGAGCAGTTCGCGTGGTTTGGGCGGATGCCCGCGGATCAGCGGGCGTCCGTTTTGCTGGTGGCGCAGAACGGGGTTGCCGGGTTCACGGCCTGGTTGCGGGACCCCCGGGAGGCGTTGCGGATGACGACCGACACGTTTCGGGGGGCGCCGCGGGATCTGTCGCGGTGGATCAGTCTGCGGCAGACCGTGGAGATGGTTCGGGTGTCGTTGCAGGTGTTCGAGCGGATGGTGCCCGATTTGGCCGCCGACGAGGCTGAGCGGGCGGTGTTGTCCGAGGCCGTGTTGCGGTACGGGCGGGAAGTGGCGTTCGCGTCGGCTATGTCGTACGCGTCGGCCGCTGAGGCGCGGGGGGCGTGGGACGCGCGGCTGGAGGCGCTGGTCGTCGACGGGATCGTGCGTGGGGACGCTGAGGAGTCGCTGCTGTCGCGGGCGGCGGCGCTCGGGTGGGACCCGGCGGCGCAGGCGACCGTGCTGGTGGGGAATCCGCCGTCGGACGACCCGCCGACCGTGCTGTACGAGGTGCGGAGCCGGGCCGCGCGGCTGGGGCGGCCGGTGCTGCTGGGCGTGCAGGGGTCGCGGCTGGTGGTGGTGCTCGCCGGGCCGACCGAGGACGCCGTGGAACACGAGGCGATGGCGAAGATGGCCGAGGCGTTCGGCGCGGGGGCCGTGGTGGCCGGGCCGACGATGCCGAGTATCGCCGAGGCGCACCGCAGTTCCGCCGACGCGCTTTCCGGTTTGCGCGCGGTCGTGGCCTGGCCGGAGGCGCCGCGGCCGGTGCGGTCATCCGATTTGCTGCCCGAGCGGGCGCTCGCGGGCGACCCGGAAGCCGAGTGGCAGCTCATCGACCGGGTCGCGCGGCCGCTGGAGGAGTCGGGCGGGGCGCTGCAGGAAACCGTTGAGGCGTACTTGGGCGCCGGTGGGGTTTTGGAGACCTGCGCGCGGCAACTCTTCGTCCACCCGAACACCGTGCGGTACCGGTTGCGCAAGGTCACCGAGCTGACCGGGCGGAACCCGAGCGACCCCCGCGACGCCTTGGTGCTGCGGATCGCGCTCGCCGTCGGGCGGCTCTCCCGGTCCCGCGGGCTCTGGTAACCGCAGGCAACCGGTCGGTAGCGCGCGCCACAACGCACAACGAATTGCCGCCCGCAGCGTTCATTCCCCGGTAACTTTTGTAGGTATCCTACAAACGACGGGCTACTACTTGGTGAGCGGCCACATGCGCGCCGATGACCGAAACCGTGTTCAGTTGACGCTGTGATCGCACTCCTCGCCCCTGGCCAGGGTTCCCAGGCCCCCGGAATGCTCGCGCCCTGGCTGGAACTCCCCGGCGCGGCCGAGCGCCTGGCGGGCTTCTCCGAGGTGGCCGGGCTGGACCTGGCCCGGCTGGGCACCACGGCCGACGCGGACGAGATCAAGGACACCGCGATCACCCAGCCGCTGATCGTCGCGGCCACCCTGCTGGCCTTCGAGGAGCTGGCCCGCCGGGTCGAGATCCCCGCCGACGCCGTCGTCGCGGGTCACTCGATCGGTGAGTTCGCCGCCGCCGCCCTGGCAGGCGCGCTGACGGCGGAGGACGCGCTGGCGCTCGCCGCGGTGCGCGGCCGGGAGATGGCCGCCGCCTGCGAGCTTGAGCCCACCGGCATGGCCGCCATCGTCCGCGGCACGGAAGCGGACATCCTCGCCCGTCTGGACGAACTCGGCCTGGTCGCGGCGAACCGCAACGGCGCGGGGCAGATCGTCGCCGCCGGCTCGCGTTCGGCGTTGGAGAAGCTGGCCGCCGAACCGCCTGCCGGGGCCAAGGCGATCGCCCTCAAGGTCGCGGGCGCGTTCCACACCCACTACATGGCCCCTGCCCAGGACGCCCTGCGCGCCCACGCCGCCACCTTGGCCGCTCCGGCGGACCCCGCCCGCACCCTGCTGTCCAACGCCGACGGCGCGGTGGTCGGCTCCGGCGCCGAGGTGCTCGACCGGCTCATCGAGCAGGTCACCAGCCCGGTGCGCTGGGACCGCTGCATGGCCACGATGGCCGAGCGGGGCGTCGAGGCGGTAGTCGAGTTCCCCCCGGCGGGTGCTCTTGTCGGGCTGGCCAAGCGCGAACTGAAGGGCACCCCCACCGTGGCCCTGAAGACCCCCGCGGACCTGGACACGGTGATCGCACTGATCGGGAGCGCCGAATGACCACGCTGCACCTGGCCCAAGGGGCGAAGGCGAGCCGCATCCTCGGGGTCGGCTCGTTCCAGCCGGAGCGCGTCGTCACCAACGACGAGCTGTCCCAGCGGATCGACACCACCGACCAGTGGATTCGCGAGCGGGTCGGCATCGCCGAGCGCCGGTACGCCGCCAAGGACGAGCGGCTGGTCGACATGGCGGTCATCGCGGGCTCCAAGGCGCTGGCCGACGCGGGCCTGTCGCCGTCCGATGTGGACACCGTCATCCTGGCGAACTGCACCATGCCCACCCCGATCCCCAACGGCGCGGCGCAGGTCGCCGACCGCATCGGGGTCAAGGCGGCTGGCGCGTTCGACCTCAACGCCGCCTGCGCGGGCTTCTGCTACGCCCTGGGCACCGCGTCCGACCTGGTGCGCTCCGGCTCGGCCGGGCGGGTGCTGGTGATCGGCGCGGAGAAGCTGACCGACTGGGTCGACCAGGACGACCGGGCCAACGCGATCATCTTCGCCGACGGCGCAGGCTCGGCTGTGGTCGGCCCGGCCGAGACCCCGGGCATCGGGCCGGTGGTCTGGGGCAGCGCAGGCGACCTGGTCGACATGATCTACATGCGCGACGACAAGTGGATTTACCAGGAGGGCCAGTCGGTGTTCCGGTGGGCCACCACGCAGATCGCGCCGATCGCGCTGCGTGCGCTCAAGGCAGCGGGAATCACCCCGTCCGATGTGGACGTGCTCATCCCGCACCAGGCGAACCTGCGTATCGTCGAGTCGATCGCGAAAAAGCTTCGGGCGAACGGGGCGCGCGAGGACATGGTGGTCGCCGACGACATCGTGCACTCCGGCAACACCTCGTCCGCCTCGATTCCGATGGCGATGGACCACATGCGCGCGGCTGGCCGGATCAAGCCCGGCGACGTCGCGGTGCTGGTGGGGTTCGGTGCGGGCCTGTCCTACGCGGGACAGGTCGTGATCTGCCCCTGAGCTAGCCCCAGGGGAGCAAGACCCGGCGGGTGCGGTACCGGCCGGTTGGACTAGGAAGGACATCTGGCATGTCGGAGAAGCCCAGCGACGCCGAGATCCTCAAGGGACTCGCCGATATCGTCGAAGAGGTCGCCGGTGTCGCGACCGACGACGTGACGACCGAGAAGTCCTTCGTGGACGACCTCGACATCGACTCCCTGTCGATGGTCGAGATCGCGGTGCAGGCCGAGGACAAGTTCGGCGTGAAGATCCCCGACGACGAGCTGGCCAACCTCAAGACGGTCGGCGACGCCGTCAACTACATCGCGAAGAACGTCTGACCCACCGCGTTCACCCCCTCCCCCGGCCAGCCATCCATTCACCCGCTCGCGAAGGAAACCCCATGAGCAACGTCGATGTCGTCATCACCGGGCTGGGCGCCACCACGCCGCTCGGCGGTGACGTCTCGTCCACCTGGGATGCCCTGCTCGCCGGTCAGAACGGCATCCGGCGCAACGACAAAGAGTGGGTCGAGCGCTTCGACCTGCCCGCGCGCCTGGCCGCGACGCTGGCCGTCGAGCCGACCGAGGTCCTGCCCAGGGTGCAGGCCCGCAGGCTCGACCGGTGTGAGCAGATCGCGCTGATCGCCGCACGGGAGGCCTGGGCGGACGCCGGGTTCGACCTGCCCACCGACGAGCACGAGTCGGTGGACCCGGAACGGCTCGGCGTCAGCATCGGCACCGGAATCGGCGGCCCGGTGACCCTGCTCGACCAGGACGACATCCTGGAGCAGCAGGGGTTGCGCAAGGTCTCGCCGCTGACGGTGCCGATGCTGATGCCCAACGGCCCCGCCGCGCACGTCGGCATCGAACTGCGGGCGCGGGCCGGGGTGCACTCCCCGGCGTCGGCCTGCGCTTCCGGCGCGGAAGGCCTGGCCAACGCCTGGCAGATGATCCAGAACGGCCGCGCCGACGTCGTCGTCGCCGGTGGCGCCGAGGCGTGCATCCACCCGATCACCGTGGCCGGTTTCTGCCAGTCGCGGACCCTGAGCACCCGCAACGACGAGCCGGAGCGCGCGTCGCGCCCGTTCGACGCCGACCGGGACGGCTTCGTCCTCGGCGAGGGCGCGGGCGCCCTCGTGCTCGAGCGCGCCGACCACGCCGCCGCGCGCGGCGCGCGGATCTACGGCAGGCTCGCCGGATACGGCATCACCTCCGACGCCCACCACATCACCGGGAACCACCCCGAGGGCGTCGGCCAGATCCGGGCCATCGAGAACGCGGTGCGCACCGCTGGCCTGACCGCGGCCGACATCGGCCACGTCAACGCGCACGCCACCTCCACCGTCGTCGGCGACATCGGTGAGGCGGCGGCGATCCGCAAGGCGCTCGGCGACCACGTGGTGCTGACCGCGCCGAAGGCCTCGATGGGCCACCTGGTCGGCGGCGCGGGCGCCGTCGAGAGCATCGTGACGCTGCTGTCGATCTACTACGGCGTCATTCCGGCCACCCGAAACCTGGAGAACGTCGACCCGCGAGTCGGTCTCGACGTGGTGACCGGTGAGCCCCGCAAGATCGAGTTGGCCGCAGCCGTCAATGACTCGTTCGGCTTCGGCGGCCACAACGTCGCCCTGGTCTTCACCTCGGCCTGACCACAAGTCGGCTGTGCCGTAACCCGGAGGAGCACTCGATGACCGCCTTGGCCACCCGTCCGAACGACGGCAAACGCGAACTCGACCCGCGTGAGCCGGAAGTCCGGCTAGCCCAGTTGCTCGACGCGAACTCAGCCGCGCCGCTGCATCCCGCCGACTCCAGCGGCGTGTACGCCGTGCGCGGCCGGATCGACGGGGTCAAGGTGATCGCCTACTGCACCGACGCCACGAAGATGGGCGGCGCGATGGGCGTCGAGGGGTGCAGGCACATCGTCGAGGCCATCGACACCGCGCTGCGCGAGCGGTGCCCGGTGATCGGCGTGTGGCACTGCGGCGGCGCGCGGCTGGCCGAGGGCGTCGAGTCGCTGGACGCGGTCGGCAACGTGTTCGCCGCGATGATCCGCGCTTCCGGGCGGGTCCCGCAGATCAGCGTGGTCGTCGGCCCTGCGGCCGGTGGCGCGGCCTACGGGCCCGCGCTGACCGACGTGGTGATCATGTCCCCGGACGGCCGGGTGTTCGTGACCGGGCCGGACGTGGTGCGCAGCGTGACCGGCGAGCAGATCGACCAGGAAGGCCTCGGCGGCGCGGAGGCGCACGGCCGCAAGTCCGGTGTGGTGCACGTGCTCGCCACCGACGAGCCCGACGCGTACGTGCGGGCGCGGCGGATCACCAGCCTGTTCGCCAAGCCCGGCCTGTTCGACCTGCACGCGGTGCGCGAGGAGCGGGCGATCCGCGACCTGCTGCCCGCGCAGCCGAACCGGGCCTACGACGTCAAGCCGGTGCTGCGCCAGATCCTCGACACCGACGACAGCGGCGTCTCGCACTTCGAGGAACTCCAGGCGAAGTGGGCCCCGAACATCGTCGTGGGCCTGGGCAGACTCGGCGGCCGGACGGTCGGGGTCATCGCGAACAACCCGCTGCGCAAGGGCGGCTGCCTCGACTCGCTGTCCGCCGAGAAGGCGGCCAGGTTCGTCCGGATGTGCGACAGCTTCGGCGTGCCGCTGCTGGTGGTCGTGGACGTGCCCGGCTACCTCCCCGGCGTCGGCCAGGAGTGGGAAGGCGTGGTGCGGCGCGGCGCGAAACTGCTGCACGCGTTCGCCGAGGCCGTGGTGCCCCGGGTGACCCTGGTGACCCGCAAGTCCTACGGCGGCGCCTACATCGCCATGAACTCCCGCTCGCTCGGCGCCACGGCGGTCTTCGCGTGGCCGGAAGCCGAGGTCGCGGTCATGGGCGCCAAAGCGGCGGTCGGAATCCTGCACCGCAAGAAGCTCGCCGCCGCCCCCGAAGAGGAGCGCGAGGCCCTGCACGCCCGCCTGACCGCCGAACACGAGCGCATCGCGGGCGGTGTGGACCGGGCCATGGCCATCGGCGTGGTGGACGAGGTCATCGACCCCCGCCAGACCCGCCAGAAGCTCGCCGAAGCCCTCGCGGCCGCGCCTGCGGGCCGGGGCTCGCACGGGAACATCCCGCTCTGAGTCAGCAGCGGTCGTGCTGGGGGGAAGCCGCGGTGGGGCCTGCGTCGAGGCGCCATTCGCCGCCGGTGTAGGCCAACGGGAAGATCACGTTCCACCGAATGCAGTCGACCGGTAGTTCAAGCGGGGCATCGGCGACGTCCTGCTTGCTGACGAAGCGCAGCAGAACGCGGGCACTGTTTACCGGACCGGTCTCTATCCGGTAGACGACAATGCTGCCGTCCTGGGTCGAGCGGTACGCGGCCCGCCAGGTGGCTTCCGGCATGTCCTTCACCCGGTCATCGGTGACGGTCGTCTTCCAGCGCGCGTAGTTCTTGCCGTTGATGGCGTCGAAGTAGGTCTGCAGAAGCTGGCGGACGGTCTCGTAGAGCGGATGCTGGGTCGCGTCCTGGGTGGCGCGGACGTCGCGGGGGCCGGGCTGGGCGCTCGCGGGGAGGGCGCTCTCGCTGGGGAGGATCGGAGCGGGCGGGGGCCGGTCCGGGGCGGCGTAGAGGTCGCGGGCGAGCATTCCGGCTGCCGCGGTGACGATCACAGCCAGCAGGACGGCTGGGAGTAGCCAGCGGTGTGCTGATCCTCGGGCCCCTTCGCGCACGAGGTCAGGGTGCCATAGGGCTGCTGGTTTGGGGCGTGGCTGTGGTGGTCGGCTCGGTGGCTGGGTCTCGTGGGTTAGCTCGGCGAGCGTAGGTGCGGCCTGGCAGGAGGTCAGGTTCGCTGCCCGCCCCAGTTCGCAGCCCCACGGCCCCCACCGCAAAGCCCGCCCTCCCTGGGGGACCGTCCCAGATCCATCCTATCGCCGCAGGTCAGCGCATGGGAAGAGACGCTGCCGCGCCTGTGGATAACTCGCGATCATGGTTTGGGTGGCTGGTGGAAGGCAGGCGCGGCTAGCTGTCCGAGGAAAGATCAGCCGACGCGGTGTAGCCAGGTGACGGGGGCTCCGTCGCCTGCTCGGCGGTAGGGCTCCAGGGCTTCATCCCATGAGGCGCCGAGGAGTTCGTCGATCTTGAAGGCGAAGGAGTCGCCGCCGCGGGCTGTGGTGGCCACGGCTCGTAGTTGGTCCTCGCCGACGACTATGTCGCCGTTGGCGCTTGTGCGCGCGTGCCAGAGGCCAAGGGTGGGGGCGTAGCAGAATCTTTCGCCGTCCACGCCGGGGCTGGGTTCCTCGGTGACCTCGAAGCGGATCATCGGCCACGCTCGGAGCGCGCCCGCGAGTTTGCCGCCCGTGCCCGCGTCGCCAGTCCACGCGCATTCGGCGCGCAACTGACCCGGGGCCGCGGGCTGCGCGGTCCAGCGTAGCTCGGCACGCACCCCGAGGGTGCCCGAAATCGCCCACTCGACGTGCGGACATACCGCAGACGGCGACGAGTGGACGTACACCACGCCTTGGGTGTTTCCACGGGTGCTCACTGCTGACCTCCGCTGCTCGACGAGGATCGTCTTCCCCTACGTCCATCGCGATCAACGGGAGTCTGGTCACACATGGTATTCCCGCGCTCATTCTGCCCTGCTACCGGACACTTTGGCCACACGAACCACGAAAACAACGTGTGCCCCAGGCATTTCACACAGACCAACCGGCGTGTCCCGCGCGCGACCAGCATCGACGAGCGACAGCACCACAAGGTGGCACCCCTCTAACGGGGGACCCTCATTGTGGTCACGAATTCGATCTTCGGACACGCCGTGCGAGGTCAGCGGGGCCGGTGGAGATCCATGCCGATAGCGTGGTACCCGACGGCCGGGTCCTTCGAGGTCCGGCCGTGAGTCGGGTGGAGGTGCGTGGTGCGGGTGGTCCGGGTCGATGACACGACCGCTGCGGTGGGCAAGGATCTGCGGGCCGCCCTGGTTTCCTGGGGACGCGGGGACACCGTGGCGGGCGGGGTCGCCCTGCTCGGTGTCCGGCCGCCGGGCTGTCCCCAGGTTCTCGACGCGGTCCTCGTGCTGCCGCGCGGGATTCTCGTCGTCGTCTGCGTCGACCTGCCGGACCCGGCGATGCGCCTGGACGCGCCGCTGTCGGAGCAGTGGAAGACCGACGGCTGGCCGCTGGTGAGCAGCGGCGGGCCGGTGAACCCCGCGGTGGACGCGCTGGCGGCCAGCGCCGCGGTCGCCGAGCGGCTGGCGGCAGAGCGGGTCGAGCCGCTGCCGGTCGGCACGGTGGTGGCGGTGGGGCCTTATGTGTCACAGGTCTCGCAGCCCAGCGCCGACTTGGTGCGCGGCGTCCGCATCCTGCACCCGGAGCCGATGACGCTGCTGACCGCCGCGCGTGAGTTGGCCACCCACGGCCGCGCCTGCCCGGTGGGCGAGTTGCGGCGGATCTTGGCCGCGCTGCACCCGGGCCTGGTGGTGGACGAGACCGAACTGCTCGCCGAGGGCTTCCCGGACGGGTTCTCCGCCGCCGCCGCTGCCGAGAGCACGACCGTCATCCCCCGGATCACCGGCGGCTCGCATGTCCCGCCCGTGCCGCGGAAAGCCTCGGGCAAGCTGAAATGGCTGCCGATCGTCGCCGCGGCGCTGGTGGCCGTGCTGCTGATCACCGGCATCGTGGTGGCGGTCAACTCGGCAGGCGACCCGCAGGCGCAGTCGCCCGGCCCGTCGAGCACCCGGACCGCCGAGATCCCGATCGAGGGAACCACGTTCACGCCCAAGGGGGCCGCCGAGCACCCGGACTGCGCCACGCACGCGTTCGGCGACGTGCGCGCCTGGCTGGAGAAGAACGGCTGCGCGCGGCTGATCCGGGCCCGGTTCGAGGTCGCCGACGGCGGGCGTCAGGCCGCGGTGCTGGTGGCGGTGCTGCGGTTCACCGGTAGCTCGTTGGCGACGGAGTTGCGCGCTGTCGCCGACAAGCCGGGCAGCGGCGGGATCGTCGACCAGGCCGCCGAGGGCGTGCCGTGGCCTGGCGACCGGAAACCGAAGTTCGAGTCCGCGGCATATGTCAGCGGGCGTGAGGGCAACAGCGTGAAGCTCGTCCAGGCGGTGTGGCTGGACGGCTCGTCCCGGCCGGACGACGAGGCGTTGAAGCGGATCGCGGGGCGGGCGTTGCAGCTTTCCCCGGCGGGCTGATCAGCGCTCGGCCTCGGCGGGGAAGTCCGGGGCGTAGGCGAACAGGCCGGGCAGGCCGCCGGTGTGCAGGAACACGACTGTCTCGCCTGCGGTGATCTCGCCGGTCCTGGCCATGTCCACCAGACAGGCGGCGGCCTTGCCGGTGTAGACCGGGTCGAGGGTGATCCCCTCGGTGCGGGCGAACAGGCGCACCGCGTCCCAGAGCGCGGCGGTGGGCACGCCGTAGCCGGGGCCGACGGCGCGGTCATCGGTGCGCACGTGGGTGAGCGCTGGCGTGTCCCGGCCCAGGAGCGCGGCGGACTCGGCGGCGAGGCGGCGGATATCGGCCAGCGACTCGGCCGCGGTGTGCGACACGCAGGCCCCGTCCACCCGGGTGGGCCGGTCCAGGAGCGCGACGCCGAGAGCGACGCCCGCCGCCGTGCCCGCGCTGCCGACGGGGACCACGATCCGGTCCGGGGTGATCCGCAGACCGTCCAATTGGGTGAACATCTCGGCGGTGGCGGCGACGTAGCCCAGGACGCCCAGGGCGTTGGAGCCGCCGACCGGCAACGTCACGGCCTTCCGCCCTTCGGCGGCGGCGCTGTCTACCGCGCGCCGGTAGGCGTCCTCGGCTTGCCGGTCGTCGTCGCACAGGTGGACGGTCGCGCCATAGAGGTGGTCGAGGGCCAGGTTTCCGGAGCGCTGGTAAGCGTCACTCGTTCGAGCGACTTCGCGGGTGAGGATCAGCTCACACCGCAGGCCCAGTCGGGCGCAGGCGGCGGCTGTCTGCCTGCCGTGGTTGGTCTGCACCGCGCCGAAGGTGATCACGGTGTCGGCCCCGTCGGCGAGCGCCGCGCCCAGCAGCGGCTCCAGTTTGCGCAGCTTGTTGCCGCCGACGCCCAGGCCGCTGACGTCGTCGCGCTTGACCAGCACGCGGATTCCGCCCAGCGCGGCGCCCAGTCGGGGGCAGTCGTCGAGCGGGGTCGGCCAATGGCCGAGCGGGACGCGCGGGAAGGCGGAGAGATCGACAGTCATGCCGCACACCGTAACGTTATGGGCGGTCTGAGCGACAAGGCGGATTCCGTACAACGGGTTATATCCGGACAAGGACGCGACTCGCTCTCACATCGACGGCGCGACTACTGTCCGGCTTAGGAAGCCGAGTGGGCAATTTAACGGGGAAGGCACACCATGGAAATGCACCAAGATTCCGCCAGAAGCCGCTGACCTGCGGATACAGGATCAAGCACACCCCGGATGACGCGCCGGAGGGCACCCCGAAGCCGTCGCATTCTCGCTAGGGCGTGACCTGGGTCCTACTATGTCGGAATATCGGGTCCGCGCCACACCGGACCGCCTCGCGGGATCGGCGAGGCGATGCCGATACGCTTCGTCTCGATCGGTTCGGAAATACCCGGCCGAGGCCGGGACACCGTTCGCCAATGCGTCGGACCCGAGCAGGAAACCACTCTCATCACGCGGAGGAAACCGTGGCGCAGAAGACCGTTGTCGAGCTCGTCGACGACCTCGACGGTGGGCAGGCTGACGAGACCGTCGCCTTCGCCCTCGACGGCGTGGACTTCCTGATCGATCTGTCGAGCGAGAACGCCGCCCGGCTGCGCGGGTCGCTGGCCGAGTTCATCGGCCGCGCGCGCCGGTCCGGTGGCCGCAAGAAGGTCGGCGTCGGGGCGGCGCGCAACGGCGCGGCGAACGACCGGGCCGACAACCAGGCGATCCGGGAGTGGGCCCGCAACCAGGGCGAGGCCGTCGCCGAGCGCGGCCGCATCCCGCAGGCGCTGGTGATCAAGTTTCAGGAAGCCCACCGGGGCTGACCCCCGGCAGTCGTGCGGCGGACGGCGCGGCCCACGCGCCGAGCCGCCGCACGGCCGCGACCGGCGCGGGCTCGACACCGCGCGCGATCCGGAAACCGCCCGGCACCCGCAGGGCGGCCGAGCGGAACGCCCTGACCGCCGCCGTGGTCACCGGCGCGGGATAGGCGCGGCGACCGTAGAGGCGCCGCGCCCACGCGGGCAGCAGCGAGTAGGACAGGTGCCCGACTGTCGGCTCGTAGAGGCGCGCGCCCACGGCCAGCAACCCGGACACGGGCGGGCGGTGCAGGAAGTCGTAGATCACGTCGGCGTCCGCTGTCCGGCGCAGGGTGGGATAGACCTGACGCAGGTAAGCGGTCATCTCCGCGACCGACCCCGGGACGCCCTCCGGCGAGAGCCCGACCAAGGCGGCGCTGGTGCGCTGCTCGCGGAAGTAGCGGTCGGCGTGGGCTTGGGTCAACGGGAATCCGGCCCGGCAGACAGCGGACAGGAACGACGCGACCTCCGCGCAGTGGACCCAGAGCAGCAGGTCAGGGTCATCGATGCGGAAGACCTCACCGGTGTCGCGGTCGTGCGCCCGCAAGGACCGGTGGACCCGTCTTACCCGCGCGGCGGCCTTGTGGGCGTCGGCGACTGTGCCGTAGGTGCTGATGCCGACGAAGTTCGCGGTCCTGACCAGCCTGCCGAGCGGATCGGCCCGAAAGTCCGAGTTCTGGGCGATGGCCGCGACCGCGCGGGGATGAAGGGCTTGCAAGTAGAGGCTGCGGATGCCGCCGAACCACATGGCCGGGTCGGCGTGCACCTGCCAGGTGACCGAATCCGGGCCGAAGAGACCGAGGTCATCGGCGTCGACCTGGACCGGTTCGCTACTCATAGCGCCAGTGTCACCCGGACGAGGGAGGGAGTACTACCGCCAAGTGTCATCTCGGGCGAGGAATGAACACCGTGGGCGAAGATGGGCGTAGCCACCCCGCGGCCCCCGCGACGGGTCCCGCCCTTGGGATCAGGGTTCGGTCGAAGTCGGTTCGCGCTCGATCCACAGGGGCTGTTCCCCATCCGAACACCGCGCGTCCCCGGTAGGCGAGAAGGCTGACAGCGGACACGCCCCAACCAGATTCACAAAGACCCGATTTCGCCCTTTTTGCCGCCCCACAGCCCCACAACAAAACCCCACCCACCCTGGGGGCTGACCCCGCTCCAGTCTATCGCCGCAGGTCAGCGGGAGGAAGAGGCGGCGGCGCGGCTGTGGATAACTCGCGATCATGAAACCCCGGAACGATCATGAAACCCGCGAATCGGGCGCGGCCTAGGGGCGGGAGGTGATTTGCTGGACTGCCCAGCCGTTGCCGTCGGGGTCGTCGAAGAAGATGAAGCCGGTGTTGTTCAGGTCGTCGTCTTCGCGGGCGGGGCGGAAGCCCTCGTGGCTGGCGAACAGGACCTCGCCGACGGCTACCCCGCGTTCCAGGAGTTGGGTGCGGGCGGCGCGGACGTCGTTGACCACCAGCTGCAAGCCGCTCAGCGAACCTGGGGCCATCTTCCCGACGCCCTTGCCGATGACGATCGAGCAGCCCGAGCCCGGTGGGGTGAGCTGCACGATGACCACGTCGCCGACGCGGGTGTCGTGGTCGACGGTGAAGCCCAGTCGGTCGGCGTAGAAGGCCTTGGCGCGGTCGACGTCCGAGACCGGCACGACGATCACTTCTAGGGTCCAGTTCACGCCACCAAGGTACGCGGGCTACAGGGCCTTGAGTTCCTCTGTCACCTCGGAGACCGAACTCTTCGCGTCGCCGAAGAGCATGGTGGTCTTCGGGGCGAAGTAGAGGGCGTTGTCGACGCCTGCGAAGCCGGTGGCCATGCCGCGTTTGAGGACGATGACCGACTGGCTTTCGTCCACGTTGAGGATGGGCATCCCGTAGATCGGGGAGTCGGGGTCGGTGCGGGCGGCCGGGTTGGTGACGTCGTTGGCTCCGATGACCATGGCGACGTCGGTGCGGGCGAACTCGCGGTTGATGTCGTCCATCTCTTTGAGCCGTTCGTAGGGGACGTCGGCCTCGGCGAGCAGGACGTTCATGTGGCCGGGCATCCGGCCCGCGACGGGGTGGATGGCGTAGTAGACGGTGACTCCCCTGTCCTCCAGCAGGTCCGCCATCTCCCGGACGGCGTGCTGGGCCTGGGCGACCGCCATGCCGTAGCCGGGCACGATGATCACCTGGTTGGCGAACGCCAGTTGGATCGCGGCGTCGGCGGCGCTGGTGCGGCGCACGGACCGGTCCCCGTCGACCGCCAGCGCGGTTCCGGAGCCGCCGCCGAAGCCGCCCGCGACGATCGCGGGGATGGTGCGGTTCATGGCCTTGGCCATGAGGTTGGTCAGGATCGTGCCGGACGCGCCGACGATCATGCCTGCGACGATCAGGGCCGTGTTGTCCAGCGCCAGGCCCATCGCGGCGGCGCTCAGGCCGGTCAGCGCGTTGAGCAGCGAGATCACCACGGGCATGTCCGCGCCGCCGATGGGCAGCACGACCAGCACGCCCAACGCCGCCGCGGAAACCAGCAACCCGGCGATCAGCCAGGACGAGTCCGCGCCCGCGACCACCGCCGCCGCGCACCCCACCGACACCAGCAACAGCGCCAAGTTCAGCGGCTGCTGGAGCTTCCCGACGCCGACAGGGCGGCTCGCCACAATCTCTTGGAGCTTGCCGTAGGCGACCAGGGAACCCCAGAACGACACCGAGCCGACGATCGCGGAGAACAGGCTCGCGACCGCGACATACGTCGGCTCGTGGGCGAATCCGGCGCTCTGCCGGAACTCCACCCAGGCGATCAGCGCGACCGCCCCGCCGCCGACGCCGTTGAACAGCGCCACCATCTGCGGCATCGCGGTCATCTTGACCCGCTTCGCCGCCGGAACGCCCGCCGCCGTGCCGATCGCGACGCCGAGCAGGATGAGCCACCAGTTGCCCATGCCGGGGGTCAGCAGCGTGGCGACGACCGCGACGCCCATGCCGGTCGCGGCGATCCAGTTGCCGCGCACCGCCGTTCGGGGGCCGGTGAGGCCCATCAGGCCGTAGATGAACAGGGCGAAGGCGACGATGTAGAGGAGCTGGATGAGGACGTCGCGGGTCATCGCTTCGTCCTATCTGGACTTATCCTATTAGGACGGTCCTTGAACATCCCCAGCATTCGGTCTGTCACCAGGAATCCGCCGACGACGTTGATCGTGCCGAACGTGATGGCGATCACCAGCAGGACCTTGTCGAGCGCGCTCTGCGCGCCCAGGCCCGCCACGATGAGCCCGCCCAGCAGCACGATTCCGTGGATGGCGTTGGTGCCCGACATCAGCGGGGTGTGCAAGGTGTTGGGCACCTTGGAGATCACGGCGAAGCCGACGAAGCCCGCGAGCACGAGCACTGCCAGGTTCTGGACCAGCATCTAGCTCTCCTTCCCGGTCACGCACGCGCCCGCGACGATCTCGTCGCCGAAGTCGACCGCGAGCGCCCCGGCGGGATCGGTCAGCAGTTCCAGCACCGCCTGCACGTTGCGCGCGTAAAGCTCGCTGGCGTGCTCGGGCATGGTGGCGGGCAGGTTCAGCGGGGCGCTGATCGTCACCGACTCCGCCACGACGACCTTGCCCGGCTCGCTCAGCTCGCAGTTGCCGCCCGCCTCGCCCGCGAGGTCGACCACGACACTGCCCGCGCGCATCCCGCGCACCGCGTCGGCGGTCACCAGGGTCGGGGCGCGGCGGCCGGGGACGAGCGCGGTGGTGATCACCGCGTCGAACCCGGTGATCGCCTTGCCGAGTTGGCGTTGCTGCTCGGCGCGTTCGGCGTCGGTGAGGGCGCGGGCGTAGCCGCCGGACCCGGCTGCTTCGATGCCATCGACACCGAGGTCGAGCCACTGCGCGCCGACCGAGCGGACCTGGTCGGCGACCTCGGGCCGCACGTCGTAGCCGGTGGTGCGGGCGCCGAGCCTGCGGGCGGTGGCAAGCGCTTGCAGTCCGGCGACTCCGACGCCGAGGACGAGGACCTTCGCGGGCGGCACGGTGCCAGCGGCGGTGGTGAGCATGGGGAAGAACCGGGTCAGGAGTTCGGCGGCGACCATGGCGGCGCGGTAGCCGGAAACCGTGGCCTGCGAGGACAGCGCGTCCATCGACTGCGCGCGGGAGATACGCGGGATGGCCTCCATGGCGAACCCGGTGACGCCCGCGTCGGCGAGCGCGCGGGCTTTCCCCGGGTCTGTCAGCGGCGTGAGGAAGCCGACGAAGAGCGCGCCCCGCCGCAGCCGGGCGATCTCCGGTGGGGATGGCGGCGCGACTTTGACCACGACGTCGGCCGACCACGGGTCGCCGAGCGTCGCTCCGGAGTGGACATACGCGGTGTCCGGAATGAGCGCGCCCGCGCCCGCTCCCGGCTCGACGACGACGGACAGGTTCCTGGCGCGCAGCCGCTCGACCACCTTCGGCACGAGGGCGACCCGCCGCTCGCCCTCGGAGGTCTCCCTCGGGACGCCCACGACTGTGTTGGCGGTCACAGTACAGTTGTACCATTTAAGCGGGTGAAGTGCGCAAGATCACAGTTGCCAATTTCGCGCGGTGAGGTCTATCGCGGGGTCGAGTGCCAGTGGACCATGCCGATCGCGATGAGCCGAAGCTGCCGTTCGGCCACGTCCACCACCTCGGCCAGCCCCTGCGGGTGCGGGCCGACCTCCAGCAGTGCCATGACGATCGAGAGCATCCCGGCGACCATCAGATCGGCGGCCATCCGCAGGTCGTCGGGGTCCCACTCGGCCATGCCGGGGAAGCGGGCGAGGTCGGTGGCCAGTTCGCTGCCCAGCAGGCGTAACTCGGTGGCGATGGCCCTGCGGACGTCGGCGACGCCGCCGTAGCGCTCGCGCACCAGGAACTGGAAGTGCGACTCGTGCTTGCGCACCTGGTCGACCAGGATCGCGACCGAGCCCGAGATGGCGTCGTCGGTGGGCTTGCGGCGGGCGTCGCGCAGCATCGCGCGCAGCGTGCGCATACTTTCCTCGGCTAGGGCGACGCCAAGCTCGTCCATCGAGGCGAAGTGGCGGTAGAACGCGGTCGGGACGATGCCGACCTCGCGGGTGACCTCGCGCAGGCTCAGGCTGGCCAGGCTGCCGTCCGCCAGCAGTCGCAGGGCGGCGTCGAGCAGCGCCTGCCGGGTCCGCAGCTTGCGCTCCTGCCGGGTGCCCAGCGACCCGGACGCGTCCCCAGTCATAAAGGTGAGCGTACTGGCGCTCTTCTTTTCATCAACTTTTCGCACTGTTTGTCACCTCACTGCCCCCCGGGTTGACAGCGGGCCGATTCCGCGCTGGACTTTCAGTGTACGCATGTTCACTGAACCAGGAGGAGCGCGGTGACCGCAGCTAAGAAGCGGAGGCCACGGTTCCCCGGGTTGCGCCTGCTGGAAGCCCTGGCTACGCCACACGGGATAGACCGATACCTCGAACTAGTGCACCCGATGCTGACGATTCGGGGGGTGCGCGGTGAGGTGACACGTGTGCACCGAACGACGGCGGACACGGTCACGCTGACCATCCGCCCGACCCGCCGCTGGGCGGGTTTCACCGCCGGGCAGTACGTGCGCGTGTCGGTCGACATCGACGGGGTGCGGCGCACCCGGTGCTACTCCCCCGCGACCTCGCAGCACACCCGGGGCCGGTTCGAGCTGACGATCAAGGCGCACGAGCAGGGCCTGGTCTCGCGGTGGCTGCACCGCAACGCGAAGCCCGGCCTGATCCTGCACCTGTCGCAGGCCGAAGGCGAGTTCACCCTCCCCGAGCGGCGCCCGGAGAAGGTCCTGCTGATCAGCGGCGGCAGCGGCATCACCCCGGTGCTGTCGATGCTGCGGACCCTGGCCGACGAGGGCCACACCGGCGAGGTCGTCTTCCTGCACTACGCCTACACCGAGGCCGACGTGCCCTGCCGCGCGGACCTGCTTGAGCTGACCGGGAAACACCCCAATCTGCGGCTCCTGCTGGCCTACACCGACGCCGACGACGGCGACCTGAGCGGCTTCTTCGACCACACGCACCTGCGCAAGGCCGCCCCGTGGCACGCCGAGGCGCACACCTACCTGTGCGGCCCGCCCGGCCTGATGGCGGGCGTGCGCGAGGTGTTCGCCGACCTCGGCCTGCTCGACCGGCTGCACACCGAGGACTTCGCCCCCGCGCCGATCACCGTCGACGCGGCCGACGCGACCGGCGATGTCACCTTCGTCCGCGCGGGCCGCGCCGCCCCCAACTCCGGGCAGACGCTGCTCGAGCAGGCCGAGGCCGCTGGGCTCACCCCGGACAACGGCTGCCGGATGGGCGTCTGCTTCACCTGCACCACCGTGAAAACCGCCGGATGCACCCGCGACGTGCGCAACGGCGAACTGTCGACCGACCCGGACGTGGAGATCCAACTCTGCGTGTCCGTGCCGGTCGGCGACGTCGCGATCGACCTGTGAACACCTCTGGGAGCAAACGCATGAGCCGCACCACCCCCACCCTGACCCCCGAGCAGTACGAGGAGCTTGGCCGCGACCTCGACGCGCTGCGCCAGCGAGTCCTCGACGACCTCGGCGAGGCGGACCGCAAGTACATCTACGACATCGTCAAGGTCCAGCGCGCGCTGGAGGTCGCTGGCCGCGGCCTGCTGTTCGCCGGGTTCTTCCCGCCCGCGTGGATCGCGGGCGTGACCGCGCTGTCGCTGTCGAAGATCCTCGACAACATGGAGATCGGCCACAACGTCATGCACGGCCAGTACGACTGGATGCGCGACCCGGCCATGAACTCCAAGATGTTCGAGTGGGACAACGTGGCGCCCGCGGAGAACTGGAAGCACTCGCACAACTACATCCACCACACCTACACCAACATCGTCGGCAAGGACCGCGACATCGGCTACGGCGTCCTGCGGATGGACGAGGGGCAGAAGTGGCGCCCATACTACCTGGGCAACCCGGCGTACGCGTTCGCGCTGATGCTGTTTTTCGAGTGGGGCGTCATGCTGCACGACATGGAAGTCGACCGGCTGATGTCCGGTGAGAAGAAGTGGTCGGAGACCGCCGGGGTGCGGCGGCGCATCTGGCACAAGAGCGTCAAGCAGGTCATCAAGGACTACGTGCTGTTCCCCGCGCTGACCGGCCCGCAGTTCGTCTCCACCCTGGTCGGCAACGCGGCGGCGAACCTCATCCGCAACGTGTGGGCGTTCAACATCATCTTCTGCGGGCACTTCCCCAACGGGGTGGAGACCTTCACCGAGGAAGAAACGAAGAACGAGACCCGCGGCCAGTGGTACTACCGGCAGATGCTCGGCTCGGCGAACATCTCCGGCAGCCCGCTGTTCCACATCATGTCGGGCAACCTGTCGCACCAGATCGAGCACCACCTGTTCCCCGACATCCCCGCGCGCCGCTACCCGGAGATCGCCCCCGAGGTCCGCGCGATCTGCGCCAAGTACGGCCTGCCTTACAACACCGGCGGCCTGACCAAGCAACTGCGGTCGGTCGCGAAGAAGATCTTCAAACTCGCCCTGCCGGACAACCTGCGCGGCAAGCCTGCACAGCCACCCGCCGGTACCGTCGGCAACGGTCGCGCACTGCGCGCGGCGTGAGGAAGGGACCGCCCCATGGTCAGTGAGTTCGAGCGCACCAAAGACACCATCCAGGAAATGACCGAGACCGCGGCCACCCACGTCGGCCGCATCGCCCAAATCATCACCAGCGCCGTCCGCGACGTAGCCCGAGAAATCGGCGACTGGGCCACGGACACGATTGAAATGCGCGAAGCCGCCCAACGGGCGGCGGCGGACCACAAACCGGCACGGCCGGTAATCGTGGACGAAGAACCATAGAATCGGGTACAAGTGGCCCGCCCTCACCTGGCGAGGGCGGGCCACTTACTATTTTTCTTCTTTCCATGAGGAAGCAGTTCGACGGCGATCGGACAACCATGTCGGTCGGTCATGATATTCCCGTTCCTCGATACACTTTGCGGTAACCGCGTGAGCCGTATACTCACCGATGCTCGCCCATGTAGATTCTTTGCTCAATGGGTCGACAACCAGGCCAGGATGAGCAAAAGCACCAGAAGGACCACAAAGGGAAGCCAGCATATTTCCAGTGTTCGGGTCACTTCGGTGTCATCCGGATCGCCGTTGGCGCGAATCTGCTCGATTCGATTGGCCATGGCCTGTTGGACGGGGTTGCCGTGCTTGATGGCAACGATGGACCAAGCAGCGACCGCCGGGAGGACGGTGGTGCCGTCGAGCAGACGGAAAGAGATGTGGTCGGTGGTCTCGATACGATGAATGGCCGCCCACGGAATCCGGTAGCGGCAGACCCAGTTGACGATATCCAGACCTCGAGTCGAGACAACGAGCTTGGGGTGCGCACTGGCAAGCCAAACGACCCAGATGCCCAGCCACATGGCGAAAAGGCCTTGTGCGAGTGAGAAAAAAGTGACTTCCTCGGCTGGAAACAGCGCCAACCACCCGGCGAACAACGTCAACCCCGCAGTTGCCAGCCAGCCAGCCACCAGCTCCACACGGCGCCGGATGACTGTGACAACTTCATCCATCCGTATACCACTCCTCGGGCTCCGGTGCCTGTCGATCGGGTTGTCAGTGTACTTCTGTCAGGAAAACCACCGGTTGGACGCGAAGTAGCTGCC
This sequence comes from Actinokineospora iranica, assembly GCF_900101685.1. Classification (GTDB taxonomy): domain Bacteria; phylum Actinomycetota; class Actinomycetes; order Mycobacteriales; family Pseudonocardiaceae; genus Actinokineospora; species Actinokineospora iranica. The sequence goes on along the minus strand of NZ_FMZZ01000003.1, from coordinate 38,833 downwards.
AACAGAGATGGCTGCGTTGAAGCCCCAGTTGATCCCGGTGCGTGCAGGGGCGTTGGTGTTGACCGAGCCAGCCGTAGTCCATGTGACCGGGCTGGTTGTCCGGCAAACCGTCGTTGTCGGTGTTGAAGATGCCCGGCTCGCCGTAGGGGCCGTAAGTGCGCAGGGCCCCGACCTGGGTTCCAGTGGTGTTCGTGGTCAGGCAGAGGTCACCGCGGACGGTGGGGTGGTCGAAGGTCTGCGATGTTCCGATCGGCACCGTCCCAGGCGAAGTGGGTGACAGGACCTCGCCATGGAAATCAACAGCGCAACAGTCTTTTTCTTTCCAAACCAGCCACCTCAAGAAATAAGCCAGTCGAAGACTAGAAGAACAACCACAGCGATCAAAAAGGCAACTGGTTTCACATCCAGCCTTGAGCGAGAAGGCAGCGGAGCAGACGTCTGCGCATTCGCCCGCCATGCCTCGACCCTCGCGTGCAGGTCACGTTCATACCTGTGCCCACGCATGATACCGGCAAGCGACTGCCCACCAGTTGCGGGCCGGATACAACGGCCATCACGGAGCCTGATCCGAACATCCCCGCCGTCGACACCCCGAGACTCAATGTCTGGCCACGGAATTTCATGCCGAACAAACCAATTTACTACCGTCAGTCGCGCAGGGGCCAGCACGATCTTCGGGTGCGCACTGACAAGCCACCCAACCCAGGCGGCAACGAGAAATACAGTTTGATTGATCCAAACATCGAGGCCCAACGGTGGAGGCGTGCGGACAGTCGCAACAATGACGATCGCCACAATCCCTCCCGACGCAAACCAACCGAAGTAATAGTCGAGTCGGTGCCGCAAAACTATTGCGGCACCGACTCGATCACCCATATTGGAAGACACTACAGCCACGTTTTTTTCTGCGAGGCCCAGAGACCCCAGCCACCGATCAACGCGTTCATCCCCCAGTTCCTTGCCGAGGCCCGCCAATCAATCGGAGCACGGTGCCTACCACTACTGCGACCTGCTACAGCACCCCAGGCCGGTCGCTGGACCACGTTCCTGGCTCGCCACGCCTGGGCGAAGGATCGGCCAGCGAAACCACCCGCGAGCGTAATTCCCAGATCAGTCCCAGCGGACCGCCAGTTGATATTTCTTACGTTCCATCCCGCATTCGACAAGGTAGTGACACCCCAGACCGCCAGTCCCCCAGCGAGACATACACCCGCACTGACTACGACACATCCTACTGTGGCAAGGCCAGTTGCGATTCCCTTCCAGTTTTTGACAGCTTTCCTTCCGAGGTTCTTGGCACCGTTCCATGCTTTCCTGCACCAACCACAGGAGGGCCATTTGCCGTCGAGGTCGGTTGAGTTGACGGGGTCAGCAGCGACGTAGTCGTAGTCGTTGGCGCTGCCGCCTTCGACGGGGTCGACTGTGAGGAAGCGGCCGAGGGCGGGGCTGTAGGGGCGGGCGCCCATCTGGACGATGGACAGGGCACCCGCGTGTTCGTGGGGGCGTTGGTGTTGACCGAGCCAGCCGTAGTCCATGTGACCGGGCTGGTTGTCCGGCAAACCGTCGTTGTCGGTGTTGAAGATGCCCGGCTCGCCGTACGGGCCGTAAGTGCGCAGGGCCCCGACCTGGGTTCCAGTGGTGTTCGTGATCAGACAGAGATCACCGCGGACGGTCGGGTGGTCGAAAGACTGCTCCGCGGCTACCGGCTTCCAGGTGTGCAGGACGCCACCAGGGAGGCTGATACTGCGGGTAAGCAACCTCTTGTCTCCTGCCATGGCGTACTCGGCACTGTCACCGGAGGACGTGTAGCCATAGAGGATATCCGCCTGGCTGTCACCTTGCGTAGCCAGACGACGGACGATCCGGTCGGTCACGTCGCAAACGTAGGAGACGTTCGCCGGGCCAACCGTCTGACGAGCCTGAAGAGCTGGCAGCACGCCCGGGTGCTCAAGGCCAACCCCGACCGCGCCCAACTCCCCGTGCGACAGCTCGCACTCGCACAGCACAAGTTCGTCTACATGGCGGTCCCCAAGATCGCCACCATCAAGCCGTTCTACGCGCTCGACCCGGCGACAATGAACCCCGCCGCGGTCGACAGCAAACAAGCCAAACTGCTGGCACCCTCAGTCAGCCTGGACGAGATGCAACCGGTGGACTTCACCGTCTGCGGCTCCGTCGCCGTCAACCACCACGGCACCCGCATCGGCAAAGACGCGAGCTACTCCGACATCGAAGTCGCCCTACTCACCGAAGCCGGACTGATCAAACCGACAACCACGATCGTGACCACCGTGCACCAACTCCACGTCATCGACGAAGACCTACCCGAAACCGAACACGACTTCAGCGTCGACTACATCGCCACACCAGACGAGACCATCGAATGCGGGCCACCACGACGACCGACAGGACTCGTGCACGAACACCTGACCGCGGAGATGGTCGCCGCGATACCGGTGTTGCAGGCTCTTCTGCCGTAAATAGTCCCGGACGGGCCACCGTCACCGAGAGGTCACACTGCAGACAGCAGCATTGCTGATTGCAATTTTGACTCAACAACGAACAGAGAGACCAGTCTACCCCTACAGCAGGTTGAGCCTCCTCGACAAGGGAAAGCGATTACACGAATTTCCGATATAAGCTCCGACCTGCACTTACCTTATCTTCTATAATCTGAACCAAGGGGCTCCGGCAGATATTCCCCTCCCGGAGCCACCCCAGTTCCGCTCTACACCTTAATCCTGGCACATACCAGACGAACCAAGTCCGAAATTGGCAGCGTATCGATCTCCGCAGCCTGCAAAACCTTGGTAAATTCTTTCGGATATCGAGTAACAGCTTGGCGCACCATTCCGCGTAGCTCCTCAGCGTCGCCGCCTTCAGGAATCAGGCCTGGTATCTCACCGGTGAACTCAACCCGGAACCGGTTACCCTCGCTGTCGAAGACGGCCACCAGTTCGTCCACTGTCTCTGGACTTTCCGCTATTCCCACGAGGTACCGCTGGTCGTGCACGACGTAGGGAACCAGGTCGAAGTCGAAAACCAAGACTGGCCAATTCAAGATCACCAACCCCTCTGCCACGGGCGGTGTTGCTTGATGCCCGGCCTGCGGTGGTAGTGGATTACCTGCCACCACTTCTGGCCCGGGAAACGGTGGCTGTGTATACCACCCACGCGCCTGCCTCCCAGGTACAAGTCTGTCCCCCTGGCACTGCGGGCCTTGTTGAACGTCACCCCGAAGTACCTGGCGTTCTTGCCCATGTGTCCGAAGACCCGTCCCAATGCCCCAAAACCTAAACCCGAGGCACCGCCAACCAGTGCCGACCTTCCCAGACCAGCCATCGTGAAGTTGGATGTGCCCGCGTTCTTCACAGCATACGACGCCGCACCCACGCCGACACCAACGGCCACTCCACAAACCACGGACGCGCCGCAAGCTACCGCTCCAACCACGCCAGCACCAATCACCAGGGCTTTGCCGATATCGCGCCAACTGGGCCAGCGGCCGTCGAGGTCAATCTGGTTGATGGGGTCGGCGTTGGTGTAGTCGTAGTCGTTGGCGGAGCCGCCTTCGACGGGGTCGACTGTGAGGAAGCGGCCGAGGGCGGGGCTGTAGGGGCGGGCGCCCATCTGGACGATGGACAGGGCACCCGCGTGTTCGTGGGGGCGTTGGTGTTGACCGAGCCAGCCGTAGTCCATGTGGCCGGGCTGGTTGTCCGGCAGACCGTCGTTGTCGGTGTTGAAGATGCCGGGTTCGCCGTAGGGGCCGTAGGTGCGGAGGGCGCCGACCTGGGTTCCGGTGGTGTTGGTGGTGAGGCAGAGGTCGCCTCGGATGGTGGGGTGGTCGAAGGTTTGTTCTGCGGCTACGGGTTTCCAGGTGTGCAGGACGCCGCCGGGGAGGGTGATGCTGCGGGTGAGCAACTTCTTGTCTCCTGCCATGGCGTACTCGGCGCTGTCACCGGAGGACGTGTAGCCATAGAGGGTATCCGCCTGGGTGTCTCCTTGAGTGGCGAGACGGCGGACGATGCGGTCGGTGACGTCTCGGACGTAGGAGACGTTGGCCGGGTCGGGGCCGGTGGTGGTGATGTTGATGTTGCGGTCGGCGCCGTCCCAGGCGAAGTGGGTGGTGGCCGCGCCCTGGGTGTACTGGGTGGTGGAGCCGTGCGCGTTGTACTGGATGTTGGTGATCGGGTTCGGGCCGGTCGTGGCCAAAATCCGGTCGGCGGCGTCGTAGCAGTAGCCGGTTTCGGTGCTGCCCGACGAGGTCTGGTCGATCAAGCGGACACGGTTGGTGTTGAGGCCCGCGTTGGCTTGGGTGCCGGTCGGGCACCCGGCGGGGGCGGTGGAGGTGAAGTCGTAGGTGTAGTGGTGTCCGGGCACCCATGCCTCGGTCAGGCGTCCGGCGGCGTCGTAGATGTAGTTCGGTCCGGAGCGGGCGTCGAAGCCTTGGAGGGTCTCGTCGACGATGGTGCCCGAGCGAGAGCGGGTGACCGCGGAGACGACCTCGGCGTTGTTGCTGGTTTTCCAGGTCAGTGAGGTGAGGCGTCCGGCGGTGTCCTTGCCGATGGCGGTCAGGGCGGTGCCGTTGGCGTAGGTGGCCGAGGCCAGCTCGCCAGCGGTGTCGTAGGTGGAGGTGGCCAGCACGGTCGTGCCGAGTGTGGTGGTGAGGACTCGGCCCGCGTCGTCGTAGGTGTTGGTGGTCTCCTGGGGTGGGTCGGCGGGATTCGGGGGGATGACCTTTTCGAGAGTGACCCGGCCTGCCTGGTTGTAGGTGGTTTCGGTGCGCATACCGTGGGCGTCGGTGTAGGCGACGACCCGGCCCAGGAGGTCGACCTGGGTGGTGACGGTGCCGTTGTGGTCGGTGACCGAGGTGGTCAGCGGGTCCCCGCCGACGGCGTAGTTGGTGGTGACGATGCGTTCCCCTGCGGAGGCGCTGGCGGGGATCTTCTGGGTGGTCACCCGGTCGCGGGCGTCGTAGGTGGTGCAGGACCAGTCGCCCGCGGTCGCTCTGGCCACGACGCGGCCGGAGGCGTCGTAGACCTGCTCGTCGGTGCGGGCGGCGCCGGTGGCGGGGGCGGTCATGGTGGTGATCTTGGCCATGCCGCCCTGGTTGACCGGGTCCACTGCGGGGGTGCAGGGGTTGTCGCGGGTCTCGGTGTCGCCGTAGAACGCGTAGGCGGTCTGCGCGCCGGTGGGCATCGTCTTCGAGGTCTTGCGCAGGTAGCCGACGCCGGGGGTTTCGTAGCCGGATCGGCTGGTGAGGCCCGCGGAGGTGGTGCTGGTGGCCAGGCCGTAGGTGGGGTCGAGGCCGTTCTCGCCGTAGTTGGTGGTGGCCACCGAGTCGGGGACGCCGTCGGAGTCCGAGGTCACGGTGGAGGTGGTCAGGCCGTAGCGGGTCTTGAGGTACTGGCCGGGGATGGGCTCGTAGAAGGCGTCGGGGGTGCGGCGCCAGTTGAAGTGGAGCTGGCCGGGGCCGCCGCCGTTGTAGTAGTCGATGCGGACGCGGTGGACCGAGCCCGCGGTGGTGTTGTTGTAGACGCCGGTGATGGGGCGTCCCGCGCCCAGCCGCCAGTCGTCGGCGACGAGGGTGTCGTCGATCCAGAGCCGGGCGCCGTCGTCGGCGTGCAGCTCCATCGTGTAGTTGCCGGTGTTGGGGAAGGTGATCTCACCGGTCAGGCGCAGCGAGAAGTTCGTCGGGGACACGCCCGGGGCCGGGGCGGTGGCGCCGTCCCAGTCGGAACGGACCCTGCCGTCGGCCAGGCCCAGGCCGGTGCCGTAGACCTTCGGCGCTCCGGACAGACCGGTGTTGTCGTAGAAGGACACGGCAAGGCCGTTGATGTTCTCGTCGTAGTTGGTGTGCGACTTCGCGACGGTGTTCGCGCACGCGGCCGTGGGCACCTGCCCGGTGAAGCAGGACGCCGGTGCGGGCCCGTAGGAGTCGACCGGGCGGTCCTGGGCGTCGTACACCGTGGTCGACACCCGGCCCGCGGTGTCGGTGGAGGTCAGCTTCTGGTCCTTGACCGACCAGGTCTGCGACGACACCTTGCCCGTGGCGTCCGTTGTGGACAGCAGGCGGTCGGCGGAGTCGTAGACGACCTTCGTGGAGAACCCGATCGCCGGGGTGATTCCGGCGATGTCGACGAACGCTGTCCGGTTGGGACGGTCGTAGCGGTAGAACCGCTTCGGCCTGGGCTGACCAGGCATCGGTTCAGGCGCCCACACTTCGCCGATGACCGGTTTGGTCGCGGCCGGGTCGTAGTAGTGCAGGACCGTGGTGGAGTTGGTGTTGGCCCGGGCGGGCCAGTCCGCGGCGACCCAGTCCGCCGAGAGGCTGTCGCGGACCTGGTCCATCGGCCCGTTGATGTTGTAGTTGTAGTCGGTGATCTCCGAGCCCGGGTCCTCGATCCGGAACAGGCGGCCGCCGACGTACCACAGGCGGGTCTGGGTGCCGTCCCAGTAGACGATGCGGCACAGCATCTGCGCCGGGGGCAGCGCGTCCGCGCCGCCGGGCGGGGTCGCGCCGCCGTAGCAGTCCTCGCCGGGCCGGTTGTAGAACAGCTGGTGCGCGCGGTTCGACACGGGGTCCTTGATCTGGACCAGCCGCGACGGTGTGCCGTTGTAGATGTTCTGCAGCGCCGCGGGCTTGCGGGAGTCGGCGACGTTGGACTGGGTGTCGAGCTTGCCGTCGGTGCGGAAGACGAACACGTCCGAGCCCTCGGTCAGGGTGACCCGGCCGGTGGTGTCCAGGCCCAGGACGCCGTCCTCGTTCTCCGGTGGGCTGTAGCCGCCGGTGGCCTTCTTCGTCCAGGTGTGCTTCGCGCCGGTGGCGTCGGTGAGCACGATGGTCTGGTCGGTGATCTTCGCTTCGGTGTAGGTGGCCCCGGTGCCGTCCAGGTCGGCCGAGAGGGTCCAGCCCTGGGGCAGCGGCGGGGAATCGGTGGTCGCCAGCCACGCCGCGGGCACGATCTGCTCGGGCACCGGGTCCGCGCCGGTGGCCCGGGTGAACAGCCGCATCCGAGCGTGCCCGGTCATCTCCTGCAACTCGACCTTGATCGGCACCGCCTGCCCCGCGGTCAGCGACACCGAGGTGGCCGCGGCCCAGTTCACGTCGCTCGGGGTGGCGACGTCGTAGACCTTCTGCCCGTTGATCCAGATGACCGGGCCGTCGTCGTGCACACCTGCGAACTGGTAGGACCCGGTCTTGGGCGGGATGAAGTACCCCTCCCACCGCACCAGCCACCAATCCGCGCCCAACGCCGGGGCGAACGGCGAACTCGTGCCCCAGTCGGCGTTGATCTGCGGCTCGTTGCGGATCAGCACCGGCTGCTGCGCGTCGTTGATCAACCCCGCGTGTGAGACGTCGTCGAAGTAGGACGCTTTGAGGCCCCGGTTCTCCGGCTGCTGGGAGTTGTAGGTCATCGTGACCCCCGCCGTGCCGCCCACCGTGGTGAACGTCGGCGAGGACGCGCTGGTGGACACGTTGCCGTTGGCCAGGTTCACCGAAACCGGACCCGCACTGTCCACAGGAGACGGGCCGTGGTCGCCGATCCGCTGGTTCACCGTGAAATGCCCGACGAACGGGTTCGTGTTCTGCGTCGACCCGCTGTAGGTGCTCGACAACCACGTGTAGGACACACCATCGGAGAGCACCCCGACCGGAACCGTCCAGTTCGGCGAGGACTGGCACCCGGAGTTGATCACCGTGCCGGACTTGCCGTCCGACCCCGTGGCCACGCTGAAGCAGTACGACACCGGGTCCCCGTCCGGGTCGGTCACCGGGTTCACCGACAGCGTCGGCGTCAACGTCGTCAGTACCGCGTGATTCGGCGGCGCGGTCATCACCGGCAGCGGCGGCAGCGAACCGGTGTCCACCAGCATCGTCGCCGACAGGTTCTTGTAGGTGAACGCGCCGGCCTGCTCAGTGCCCAGCAGCATGAAGTAGGCGCTGTTGTCCCCGGCGTCGACCCGCCCCTTGAGGAACGAGGTCAACCGGCTGTCGGTGAACTTCCCGACGTCGCCGACCACCGTGTTGGCCAGGTGCTGACCCACGCCGTTGTAGTCGAACGCGGTGCCGTGGAACAGATCCGAGCCCCACGCCTTGGTGAACCCGCCCCCGTTGTTGCGCGTGACGTCCAGCCGCACACCCACGACGTTCTTGCCGAACAGCGACGAGTAGTTGAACTTGAACAGCGTCCGGTTGTAGGTGTCCCCAGCGGCCTGGCTGTTCCCGATCCGCAGACCGCAGTTCTGGCAAACGAACCCGTCACTGCGGTACGCCCACGCGTCCACCACACCGAAGGAGAAGGTCGGGTCGACGCTGACCGGGTAGACCCGCTTCGGGTCCCGCAGCCACGCCTCGTCCACCGACACCGTCAACACCCAGTCGTTCCCGGCCCGCTCCAACCCGTACACGCCACCGGTCGTCGCCGGAGCCCGATCCGGTGCGCCCGAAGAGTCCCACGTCTCGATCGGCGGCATCACCATCTTGGTCGCACCACTGGCATCGACCAGCACCACAGCGCCGTCGCCGGTCAACTTCGGCGTCAACGCGCCGGTTTTCAGGGTGAACCGCCACGACCCCTTCGCCGGGGCCTTCTTCAGGACGATGGTCTCCTTCACCGCCCCCGGCGTCACCTCATACGTCAAGTCCGTGTCCGCCAACACATCCGCATACCGCGCGGTCTTCCCCTCGACCCGCGCCGCACGCCCCTGGTTGGACTTCTCCACCCCCAACGACACCCGGGAACCGTCGACCTCGACCGCCACCAGCGACGGATCATCCGCCCAAGCGCCGAGGGAGGCGTTCAACGGGTGCCGCTTCGCCTTCACCCGCCCGGTTTTGCCGTCCACCTCAAGAGACGCGTCCACCGGCTGCCACTGGCCTGCCTGGTCCCGCACATTCAACGGCTGCGTCGAGTGCTTCTGAGTCCGCGACCCATCCGGATTCTCATACTCTTCGACGAACATCGACCGCGACACCAATCGCGACCGCTCCGGATCAAACCGCGACCCACCATCGTCATGCCTGGCCAACGGCCCGAAATCCGCCTTCGGGTCCACCACAGGAGCCTGCGGAGCCGCCGCGGGCGCCGCCGGAAGCAACGGCAGATCACGCGGGTCCACAGCAACCGGACCAGCGGGCTGCTCCGCGGCCGCGACCGGCGTCAACCCCTGAACCGACGACACCGCCAACGTCACACATAACGCCGACACCAAAACCTTGGCAGCTCTGAGCGGGCGCGCACCGAAACGCGCGCCGCGGAAGCGACGAGACACCGGTCCCCCAGGAATCCGAGCGGTCCCCGACAGCCCGCGAAACGTGACCAAACCCGACGAAGCCTCACTCATCACCCGCCCCGACACCATCGACCGAACGGACGAATCACACACAGTGCCGATCTTCACCAGGCCCGCCGCACCCCAACGGACCACAAGGTCGGTCTATGCTGGCCGAGGCAGGGAGCGCTCAGCGGTTTTTCGGTTGTCTGTGCCGTTAGCCTGGTGGTCTCAGCACTCGGTAACCAGGAGCTACCTGATGGCACGCCGCTACATCACGACCGCTATTCCGTATGTGAACTCCAAGCCGCACTTGGGGTTCGCTATGGAGCTGGTGGAGACGGATGTCATGGCGCGGCACTGGCGGCACCGGGGGCATGAGGTGCGGTTTCTGACCGGCACCGATGACAACTCGCTGAAGAACGCTATCGCGGCTGAGGCTGAGGGTATCCCGACGGCGGAACTGGTTGATCGGAACGCGGGGGCGTTTCGCGATCTACGGGGGCCGTTGGAGATCGGTTTTGACGACTTCATCCGGACCAGTGGCGATCCGCGGCACAAGGTCGGGGTCGAGCGGTTGTGGCGGGCCACGCGCGAGTCCGGTGACCTGTACCGCAAGCACTACGAGGGCCTCTACTGCGTGGGCTGCGAGCAGTTCTACGCCGAGTCCGAGCTGGTCGACGGGCTGTGCCCCGAGCACCTGACCAAGCCGCAACTGGTCAGCGAGGAAAACTGGTTCTTCAAGCTGTCCCGCTACCAGGACCGGTTGCGTGACCTCATCGAGAAAGGTGAACTCCGCATCGAGCCGCCGAGCCGCCGGAACGAGGTTCTCGGGTTCATCAACAGCGGTTTGCAGGACTTCTCGATCTCGCGGTCGATCGAGCGTGCCCGCGGGTGGGGCATCGCGGTGCCCGACGACCCCGATCAGGTGATTTATGTCTGGTGGGACGCCCTGGGCAACTACATCACCGCCCTCGACTACGGCACCGACGGCGACGACTACCGGCGCTGGTGGCGGGAGTCCGACGACCGCACGCACGTCATCGGCAAGGGCATCGTCCGGTTCCACGCCGTCTACTGGCCCGCGATGCTCATGAGCGCGGGGCAGCCACTGCCCACGTCGATCTTCGTGCACGACTACCTGACCGTCGACGGCCGCAAGCTCGGCAAGAGCCTCGGCAACGCCATCGACCCGGTCGCCATCGTGGACCAGTACGGCGTTGACGCGCTGCGCTGGTGGCTGGTTCGCGAGGTGCCCCGGGTGGGTGACGCGGACTTCACCGCCGACCGGCTGGTCAGCCGCTACCACGAGGACCTGGCCAACGGCCTCGGCAACCTCGTCAACCGCACCGTCAGCATGGTCCACAAGTACCGCGACGGCGTGGTCCCGCCGCTGCCCGCCGAACCCGCGACCGGCGCCCTCGCGGAAGCCATCGCCTCGGCGCCCGGGGCGGTCGACGCCGCGCTCGCGGAGTTCGACTTCCGCCGCGCGACCGCCGCCCTCTGGAAGGTCGTGGACGAGGCGAACCGCTACGTGGTCGAGGTCGCGCCGTGGACGCTGGCGAAAGCGGAGAAGACCGGGGACTCAGCGGCGGGCGGCAAGCTCAGCGACGCGCTCGCCATGCTCGTCCACGCGATCCGCACGACCGCCGACGAGCTGACGCCGTTCCTGCCCGGCGCGGCTGGTCGCGTCCAGGTCCAAGTCCGGGAGCACGAGGGCAAGCTCCCCCAGCCGCGACCGCTGTTTCCCCGCATCGAGGATTCCACGGCCACCAGCCATGCTCGCCCATGAGCGCTTACTCAGGAGTTCAAGCCGCGCACGAAGGTGTTCCACTGGCGGGAGCCGAACAGCAGCACCGACTCGGTGCCACCCACCTTGCTGTCCCGAGTCGCGATCTCGCCATCACCCAGGAACGCCACCTCGACGCACTCTTGATCGTGGTTACTCCGGCTGCTCTTGAACCACCGGGCGTCGGACAGCCTGACGTTGCTCATGCTGCGTCTCCTTCGCGTGGGGGGCGTCCTCCACGATGGTGATCACGGCCGCGTTCGTCAAGCAGCCCGCGCGCGGCGGGGCGGGCGGGCTGCTTGCGGTGAAGTTTTGTCAGGCGTTCAGGTTGCGCACGAAGGCGTCCCACTGGCGGGTGCCGAACAGCAGCACCGACTCGGTGCCGCCCACCTTGCTGTCGCGGGTCGCGATCTCGCCGTCGCCCAAGAACGCCACCTCGACGCACTCACCTTCGGGAGTGCTCCAACTGCTCTTGAACCACCGGGCGTCGGCCAGCTTGTCACTGCTCATTATTGCTGCATCTCCCTTGCCAGCTTGGCGATGTAGTTCACGGACTCCACCTCGCTCATCGAGGCTTCCCATAGGTCCGCGAACGCCTTACTGTAGCGCTCGATCTCGTTCGGCTTCTCCAGGAAGAGCGACCCGGTGAAACCCTCGACGTAGACCGTGGACGGTTCGGAGGGAGCGCCGTTCGCCACGGTCGGGAAGTCCAGCTTGGCGAACGGGCCGGTCGCGGCCCCCGGGTGGAAACCGGCCGAGAACGGCATCACCCGAATTGCCACGTTGTTCCGCTGACTCATCACGACGAGATGCCGAAGCTGCTCGATCATCACCTCTGTTCCACCGATCAGGCGGTGAAGAACAGCCTCATTGAGCACGATCTTCACCCACAGTGGAGACAGTATTCGGGATATCAGCACTTGCCTGGCCATGCGAAGCTGCACCCTCGGCTCGACTCGTTCTGGGGCCGGGCCAGCCTCGATCACGGCGCGGGCGTAGCGCTCGGTCTGGAGCAGCCCCGGCACCAGCTCCGTCCAGTAGCCCTCAAGCTCGGCCGCCACGTCTTCAAGACCGATGTAGAGATCCAGGTAGTCAGGGATGATGTCGCTGTAGCTCACCCACCAACTGTTGGCCCTGGTCTCCTTGGCCAACGCCATGAGGGCAGCTGTGGTGTCTGCCGGAGCGCCGTAGGCCCGACACATCATCTCCACCTCGTGGCTGCGCATGGACGTCAGCCCGGACTCAATCCGCCACATCTTGGTCTCAGACCACTCGAACTTCGTGGCCGCCAACTTCACCGGGAACCGCGCCCTGTTGCGCAGATCCCGCAGGTACCGGCCTAGTTGGCGGCGTGGCACCGTCGACCCCTTCGCGTCCTCTTGAGACACCTTCACCCCATTCCTCCCCGACGCCGATCTTTCATCGAAAATGAAAGAATCGCCGCGTCCGATACGAAAGACGATTGTTGGCTGGGCAATACTCTAGCTCGGAATCCATGGGGAGTCTCGCCCTCCCCGGCCCGCGTGTCGCCCGCCAGAGCCGCCTGACCAGCACGACGGCCGGTCCGCCCGCACGGCACCGTCGAAAAGGACGTGAGAAGCGGCGTTGATTTCCCGAGAACCAGGACCGGAAAGTTCCGCTAGAATGAATCGGGAAAACGCCCGCGCCAATTCCCCTGGCACGACCGAAGACCGCCCTGACCTGCGGAAGAGCGGCCAACTATCAGCCACAGACGTTCCGACGCCGACCCCCTCAGCGCCGGACTCACCCAGGTCAGATCAGGGACGGAACGATTGCGTCGATGAGGTGCGGACCGGGCTCGGCGAGGGCCTTGGCGAACTGCTCGGCCAGCTCTTCGGCCGTGGTGGCGCGGGTGGCGGGCACGCCCATGCCCTCGGCCACCTTCACGAAGTCCATGTCCGGCTTGGCCAGGTCCAGCAGCGAGTTCGCGGCCGGGCCCGCGCCCTCCGCGCCGACACGCATCAACTCCATGCGCAGGATCGCGTAGGCGCGGTTGTTGAGGATGACCGTGGTGACGTTGAGGTTCTCCCGGGCCATGGTCCACAGCGCGGAGATCGTGTACATGGCGCTGCCGTCGGACTGGAGGCAGACCACCGGGCGGTCCGGGCAGGCGACAGCCGCGCCGACCGCCACCGGGAGGCCCTGGCCGATGGCGCCGCCGGTCAGCGTGAGCAGGTCGTGGCGGGGCGCGCCGACGGTGGTCATGGGGATCATCAGGCCGGAGGTGTTGGCCTCGTCGGAGATGATCGCGTTCTCGGGGAGCAGCGCGCCGATGACCGGGGCCCAGTTCTGCGGGGTGAGTTCGCCGGTGGGCATCTCGGGGCGGACGGGGTCCTGCAAGACGGGGGCGGTGTCGGGGGCGACGGCCTCGGCCAAGTCCGCCAGGGCTTTCGCGGTGTCCTCGCCCAAGTCGGCCAGGACGTGGATCTCGCAGCCGTCGGGGGTCAGCTCGCTGGGCTTGCCGGGGTAGGCGAAGAACGACACGGGAGCCTTCGCGCCGACCAGGACCAGGTGTTTGACGTCGGTGAGCTGCCACTGCACCTGCTCGGCCAGGTAACCGAGACGGTCGAACGCCGGGAGGCCCGCGCCGCGCTCCAAACGGGCCGGGAAGGTCTCCACGAACACCTTGACGCCGGTCGCCGCCGCGATGCGGCTGGCCGCGAGCAGGCCCTGTTCGCGGGTCGCGCCCGCGCCCAGCAAGACCACAGTGGACTCACCGGACCGCGCGATGTCGGCGATGGCGCGCACCCGTTCGGCCTCCACCGGGACCGGGACCGGCGGGGCGACGGGCTCGGCGACCTCACCGCCGTCACCCCACGAAACATCCGCCGGGAGAACGAGATTGGCGATCCGGCCCGGGGCGGTCATCGCGGCGGCGACGGCGTCCGCCGCGTCCTGGCCCACGGACGCGGTGTCGGTCGACGTGCGGTTCCAGCCGTGCGTCCAGCCGTTGAGCGCGTCGATGTCGGACTCCAGCGGCGCGTCGAAACCCTTGTGGTAGACGGCGTGGTCGCCGATGACGTTGACGATCGGGGTGTGCGCGCGGCGCGCGTTGTGCAGGTTCGCCATGCCGTTGGCCATACCGGGGCCCAGGTGCAGCAGGGTCGCGGCGGGACGGTCGGCCATCCGCGCGTAGCCGTCGGCCGCGCCTGTCACGACGCCCTCGAACAGCGCCAGCACACCGCGCATCTCCGGCACCGCGTCCAGGGCGGCGACGAAGTGCATCTCCGAGGTGCCGGGGTTGGCGAAACACACCTCCACACCGGAGCCGACCAACGTGCGGATGAGTGACTGTGCGCCGTTCATACCCGTCCTTCTCTTGCCTGTGCAGGGAAATCAGTCGAACAGGACGCCGGGGTTGAGCACGCCCGCCGGGTCGAACGCCGACTTGATGCGGCGCATCAACTCGATCTTCGCCGGGTCTTCCAAGTCGAGGAAGTACTTCTTCTTCGCGTGCCCGATGCCGTGCTCGCCGGAGATCGCGCCGCCGAGGGCCATGCCCGCCTCGAACAGGCCGTGCAGCACGGTCGCCCGCTTCTCGGGGTCCTTTTGGAACACCGCCAGGTGCACGTTGCCGTCGCCCGCGTGCCCGCAGCCGACGACGAAAGTCTCGTTGGCCTGGGCGATGGCGGTGACCCTGGCCATGAACGCGGGCAGCGCGGCGCGCGGCAGCACAGTGTCGATCACGTCGTCGGCGCCCGCGCCCTTGGCCGTGTAGAACGCCTTCTCCCGCGCCTCGATCAGCTTGCGCGCCGAACCGCCGGGCAGCACATAGGCGTCGACCGCCCCGAGGCTCGCGAGCAGTTCGCCCGCTGCCTCCACGTCGGCGTCGAGCCGGTCGGTGTCGCGGTTCTCCAGCATCACCACGAGGTAAGCCTGCGCGGTGTCGCGCACCTGGTCGGGGATGCCCAACTGGAGATCGGCGGTGTAGGTGATCGCGCCCATGGTCATCGCGTCGATGTACTCCAGGATGAGCGGGCCGAGACCGGAGCCGACCACCTTCGGCACCGCCCGCACCACCGAGTCGAGGTCGGCGAACGGCGCGAGGATCGTCGCCTGATGCGCGGTGCGCGGCTGCAACTTCAGGATCGCCTCGGTGACCAGGGCGAGCGTGCCCTCGGAGCCGATGATGAGCTGCGTGAGGTCGTAGCCGGTGCTGGCCTTGACGAACTTGCCGCCGGTCCGCAACACCTCGCCGGTCGCCAGGACGGCTTCCAGGCCGAGGACGTGGTGGCGGGTGACGCCGTACTTGACCGCGCGCATCCCGCCCGCGTTGGTGGCGACGTTGCCGCCGAGACTCGCGCTCAGCTCGCCCGGATAGACCGGGTAGACCAGACCCGCCTCGGCGGTGCGCTCTTCCAACTCTTGCAGCGTCACACCGGACTGGACGACGGCAACGTGGTTCTCGGTGTCGATCTCCAGAACCCGGTTCATCCGCTCGAACGACACCAAGATGCCGTCCGCGCGGGGCACGGCCGCGCCGGAAAGCCCACTGCCGGAACCACGCGCGGTGACCGGCACACCCGCCGCGCTCGCCGCCTTCAGCACCTCGGCGACCTCAGCGGCCGAAGACGGCGTGACGACGAACGCGGGCAGCACCGGCTCCGCGCCCAACGACTCGTCGTGCGCGTAGTCCGCCGACACGTCCGCGCCCGCGCGCACGTGACCCGCGCCGACGATCTCCGCGAGCCTGGCCCCGAAGTCGGTCATGGGACTCCTTTCCCCGCCGCGGCCATCATCGGCCCCGGCGCGGCCCACGATAGTGGCCTGGCCCGGACTCCGTCTCCTGTCTCCGTCCGGACCACGGCCGCCTGCCGCTGACCGCAGGCGCCGCCGCGCCCTCGGGCACCGGGACCTCCGGGCCGAAGACGCCGCACTCGCGCCCCTGCTCGGCCATCGGCTCGACCCCGCGCAGCGGTTCTTCAGGATGCCCGCGCCGAAGCCGACCGCGGCGGACGACGCCGCCATGGTGGCCGCCGCCGAGCGCCCGCGCCGAGACCGGCGGCGACTGGGCCGCCCTGGCCGCCGAACTGGGCTGCAGCGACCAGGCGCACTCCACCGGCACCATCGGGACCTCACCCGCCCAGTACGCCACTGACGAAAAGGAGTTCCCCGTCTGACACAGGGCTGATTAGTTTGCCCCCATGAGCGAATACGACCTGGACGACGACTCCGGCCGCGTGGACTTCGACGCCGTCTGGGCGTTCCTGTCCACCGAGCCTTACTGGGGCACCTGGCGCACGCGCGAGCAGTTGGCCGCCCAGATCGCCTCCGCGTGGCGGGTCGTCGGCGCGTACCACCGGGAGACCGGCGCGCAGGTCGGCTTCGCCCGTGCCATCTCCGACGGGGTCGCGTTCGCTTACCTGAGCGACGTTTACGTGCTCCCGTCCGCGCGCGGGCACGGGCTCGGCAAGGCCCTGGTGCGCACCATGATCGACGAGGGTCCGGGGGCGGACTTCCGCTGGAACCTGCACACCCTCGACGCCCACGGCCTCTACCGCCCGTTCGGCTTCGCCGAGCCCGACGCGAAGCTCCTGGAACGGCCCTCGCGCATCCCCGGCAGCCAGTTGCCGCCGAGTTGACGATGTGACCGACCAGTCCGCCCGCCGGGGAAGACTGCGGCGCGGCGGGCGTTGTGCCTGTCATGGATGTCGTGGTGATCGGGGCCGGGCAGGCGGGGCTGTCGAGCGCGTACTTCCTGCGGCGGACCGGCCTGGACTTCGTGGTGCTCGACGCCAACCCGGGGCCGGGTGGGGCGTGGCGGCACCGGTGGCCGTCGCTGCGGCTGGGCACGGTGCACGGGATTCACCCGCTGCCGGAGTCCACCGTGCCCTCGGCCGACCCCGACCGGCCCGCGTCGGAGGTGGTGGCCGAGTACTTCGGCGGCTACGAGCGCGCGTTCGACCTGCCGGTGCGGCGGCCCGTGGCGGTGCGGGCTGTCCGCGAGAGCAGTGACCGGCTGCTGGTCGAGACCGACAGCGGCACCTGGTCCACCCGCGCGGTGATCAACGCGACCGGGACCTGGGACCGGCCGTTCTGGCCGCACTACCCCGGGCGGTTCGACGGCAGGCAGGTGCACACGGCGAACTACCGGGGGCCGGAAGAGTTCGCCGGGCAGCGGGTGGTGGTCGTCGGCGGCGGGGCGTCCGGCGTGCAGTCGCTGATCGAGATCGCCGAGGTGGCGGCGTCGACCACGTGGGTCACGCGGAGGCCGCCGGTCTGGCGGGAAGGCCCGTTCACCCCAGAGGTCGGGCGGGCAGCGGTGGCGCGGGTGGCTGACGCGGTGCGGGAAGGCCGCATACCGGCGAGCGTGGTCAGTGTTACCGGTCTCGGTCTTACACCGGAGGTCATAGAGGCACGCGGTAAAGGCATCCTGGACCGCCTGCCGATGTTCGACCGGCTGATTCCGACCGGAGTGGCCTGGAACGACGGCCGGACCATCGACGCCGACGCCATCCTCTGGGCGACCGGCTTCCGACACGCCCTCGACCACCTCGCCCCGCTGCGGCTACGTGGCCCCGGCGGCGGCATCGTGATGGACGGAACGCGGGTAGCGGCCGACCCGCGCATCCACCTGGTCGGCTACGGCCCCTCAGCCAGCACAATCGGCGCGACCCGAGCCGGACAGGCAGCGGCGGCAAGCCTCAAGCGGCTACTCAAATCAGGGGAACAGAACGAGATCGGGACACTTCGGCACGCGACCGTCGCCTAACGAGCGACCGGTAACCAAGCCCCAACGACCACTCAGGTCAGGCGAACGGAACCAAATCCGGGCGCTTCGGCGAGCGACCGTCGCCTGACGAGCGGCCGGTGAGCCTGCGGCCGATCCACGGACCGAGGTGGACCCTGGCCCACCGCACGTCCGCGCGGGCGCGGGCCCGCCAGGCCAGGACCGGGGCGGGCACGGGGGCGGCCCAGTCGAACGTCGCGGGCAGGCCCAGCGCCTGGGCGGTGGCCTCGGCGACCCGGCGGTGGCCCTCCGCGTTGAGGTGGATGCGGTCCTCGGCCCACAGCGCGGGCGAGTCGAACACGCGGGAAGAGAACAGGTCGACCACGATCGCGTCGTGCCGGGCGGCCAGGTCGTCCACCAGGTCCAGCAGGCGGGTGATGCGCGGCAGCAGGCGCGCGCTGCCGCGCATCCGGCGGGTCGGGTCGATCACGCGGAACAGGACAAGCCTGCCCGCGGCGGCGGCCAGAGTGTCGGCGGCGTGGGTGACGTTCCGGGTGATGGCGTCCATGTCGCAACCGGGGCGCAGGACGTCGTTCATGCCGCCCGCGAAGGTGACCAGGTCAGGGCGCATCGCGGCGGCCGGGTCGACCTGCTCGGCCACGATCTGGCGGACCAGTTTGCCGCGCACGGCCAGGTTCGCGTAGCGGAAACCGGGGGTGCGCTCGGCGAGGCGGGCGGCGACGAGATCGGCCCAGCCGCGAACGGCGCCGTCGGGCAGGTCGTCGGACATGCCCTCGGTGAACGAGTCGCCCAAGGCGACGAGGCTGGTGTAAGCGGTCATCTCGGCCGCCATGCTAGCCGGCAACTTTCGTCGCACCCGCCACCACCCGAAAGATGCCGATCCGCCCCGGTGGCCGCCGTCGATGGGTAGCGTGCGAAATTGTGAAGGAGCCCGTGAAAGAACCCGTGAAAGAGCCACTGTGGCGCACGCGGCGCGAGGCGTTCTTCTACCTGCTGCCGATCGCCGTCGTGTTCGGCGCTTACGTGCTGGCCATCGTCATCGACCAGACGCCCCCGACCAGGTTCGGCCTGGTCGACCTGGCCGCCTCGCTGTCGCTGACCGTGCTGATGGTGCTGCGCAAGCGCTACCCGGCGACCCTGATGGCCGCGGCGATCGCGATCAGCGCGGGCTACCTGCTGCTGATGGCCTACGGCACCGGCGAGTGGCACCCGGGGTTCAAGGACATCGAACCGTGGATGCCGCTGGCCGCGACCGTGCTGGCTTACAGCGTCATGGTCTACGCGGGTCCGATCGTCGGCCCGGTGCTGGTCGGTGTGCTGACGGTGATCGTCGCACGGCCGTGGCGCACGTCCACCGACCTGGTGCTGGGCGCCCTGCTGATGATCGTCATGCCCGCGCTGATCGGGCTCTACGTCCGCGCCCACCGGCGCCTGGTCCAAGCCCTCACCGACCGAGTGGAACGGGCCGAGCGCGAGCAGCACCTGCTGGCCGAGCAGGCGCGCGCCGACGAGCGCGTGCGGCTCGCCGAGGAGATGCACGACGTCGTCACGCACCGGGTGAGCCTGATGGTGCTGCACGCGGGCGCGCTGGGGGTGACCGCGCCGGACGAGCACACCCGCACCGCCGCAGAGGGGCTGCGCGCGGCGGGCTGCGAAGCCTTGAACGAGTTGCGTGAACTCGTCGGCGTCCTGCGCAACGACCCGGACGGGCCCGAGCCGCGCACGGCCGCCGCCGACCCGGCCGCCGTGCCCGACCTGAGCACGCTGGTCGCCGAGTCCGAGTCGGTCGGGGTGCCGGTGGAACTGGTGCAAGACGGCAACCCGGCGCTTACCTCGCCCGCGGTAGGCCGCACCGCGTATCGGGTAGTGCAAGAGTCGCTGACGAACATCCGCAAGCACGCGCCCGGCGCGCCGACGAAGGTCCACGTCCGCTACGGCGGCGACCGCGTCCGGCTCACGATCCGCAACGACCGGGCCACCGGGACAGTCGACAGCGGCCTGTCCAGCACCGGCTCCGGGGTGGGCCTGACCGGGCTGCGGCAGCGCGTCGAACTGGTCGGGGGCACGCTGTCGGCCGGTCCGCGCGCGGGCGGCGGATTCGAGGTGGACGCCGTGCTGCCCGCCTATGTCCCGACTCCCCAGAGTGTCCGGTGATCCGGGTCCTCGTGGTGGACGACGAGCCGATGGTGTGCGCGCACCTGCGCGCGATCCTCGGCTCCGCGCCCGACCTGGAGGTCGTGGACCAGGCCCACGACGGGGCGGCGGCGGTGGAGGCGGTCGTGCGCCACCAGCCGCACGTGGTGCTGATGGACCTGCGGATGCCCGGGGTCGACGGGCTGACCGCGATCGAGCGCATCGGCAAGCTGCCCGACCCGCCCGCCGTGGTCGCGCTGACCACCTTCGACGCCGACCAGTACGTCATCCGCGCGCTGCGCGCCGGAGCGGCGGGCTTCCTGGTCAAGACGACCCCGCCGGAAGACCTGATCGGCCTGGTCCGCGTGGCCGCAGACGGCCACACGGTGCTCTCCCCCGCCGCGACCCGCAGGCTGGTCGCCGCCCAAGCCGGTGAGCAGGCCGCCCGGGATCGGGCGCTGCACCGGGTGCGGGAGCTGACCGAGCGGGAAACCGAAGTGCTCAGCGGGCTCGGCGAGGGCCTGTCCAACGCCCAGATCGCGCAGCGGCTGTCGCTGAGCGAGGCGACCGTCAAGAGCTACGTCTCCCGGATGCTCGTGAAGCTGGACTGCGCTAACCGGACGCAGGCAGGGTTGCTCGCCTACCACGCCGGGTTAGTCACCCGCTGAATGGACCTGGTAGCGCACTGTGATTCCGGCTAGGTTCGCCCGGCATGAAGCGACCCCTCGTCCTCGCCCTCGCCATACTCGGTTTTCTCCCGGCACCCGCTAACGCGACACCGGTAGAGCTGACCTGGCACCTGTCCCCCACCGGTTCCGACGACCGGCTGCGTGGCCTGTCAGCGGTAAGCCACCGGGTCGCGTGGGCCAGCGGCAGCCGGGGGACGGTGCTGCGCACAGTGGACGGTGGAAAGTCCTGGCAGCGGTCCTCACCGCCAGAGACAGCGGCGTTGGAGTTACGCGACATCGAGGCGTTCGACGCGGACAGCGCTGTCGCGCTGAGCATCGGACCGGGTGAGCAGTCGCGGATCTTCCGCACCGATGACGGCGGCGCGACCTGGGTGGAGACCTTCCGCAACACCGAGGCAACCGCGTTCTACGACTGCCTCGCGTTCTTCGACCGCAAGCACGGCCTGGCCCTGAGCGACCCCGTCGACGGCCGGTTCCGCGTGCTGACCACCGACGACGGCGGCCGGTCGTGGTCGCCCGTGCCCGGTGACCGGATGCCCGCCGCGCTCGACGGCGAGTTCGCGTTCGCCGCGAGCGGCCAGTGCCTGACCGTCGCGGGCGGCCGGGACGCGTGGATCGCCACCGGCGGCGGCGCGCGGGCCCGCGTGCTGCACTCCGGCGACCGTGGACGGAGTTGGACCGTCGCCGACACCGTCCTGGCCAGCGGCCCGAGCGCGGGCGTGTTCGCCACCGCGTTCCGCGACCCCCGGCGCGGCATCGCCGTCGGCGGCGACTTCGCCGCGCCCGACAGCGGAACCGACGCCTTGGGCGTCACCACCGACGGCGGCCAGACCTGGCAGCGACCCGACAGCGCCCCACGCGGCTACCGCTCCGGCGTCGCCTGGCGCCCGCACACGCCCGCAGGCGCCGTCGCCGTCGGCCCGACCGGCAGCGACGCCACCCGCGACGGCGGCCGGACCTGGCACCCGTTCGACGCGGGCAGCTTCGACACGGTCGACTGCGCCCGCGACGGAGCGTGCTGGGCGGCGGGCGAGAAGGGCCGCGTCGCCACCCTGGGGCTCACCCGTTAGGCGTTTTCCCGCGTTTTGCGCAGTCTTGCGGAAAGATCGGCGACAGACTTCGTCCGACAGCCGTGTCTCTGGGAGGGTCCGAATGACCGTCGAAGTCTTGCGCACCGGTAAGCACTCGTTCGTGGCCTGCAACGACCGGGGCGCGGAGGTCCGACTCGGCCGGGTCGGGCAAGAGGGCTCGTTCACCCCTGTCGAACTGCTCTTGGCCGCCGCGGCCGGATGCGTCGCGGTCACCGCGGAGGAATTGGTGCTGCGCCGGATCGGGGAAAGCGCGCGCTTCCGAGTGGCGGGGACCGACGTGCGGCTGCCGGGGGAACACGAACTCGACGGGGTGCGGGTCGACCTCGACCTGGACCTGTCCGGCCTGGACGAGGCGGGCCGGGCGGAACTGCTGGCGGTGGTGAACCGGGCCGTGGACGCGCTGTGCACGGTGACGCGGACGCTGAAGAGGTCCACCGCCGTGCAGTTGGCGCCACCCAAGCTCCACGACTCGTCTAACCAGTGATCACGGCGACGACGGTGCTGCCCGCGGGGAAGTCGCTGTGGAAGATGCCGTAGAGCATCTTGGCGACGTAGATCCGTTCCACGGGCACGCCGTGGCGGGCGGTGAAGTCGTCGGCAAACGCGTGCAGTTCCGGTGGCGTCTTGGCGTAGCCGCCGAAGTGGAAGCGGGTGTCAAGAGACCAGCGGTCAGCCCTACCGGCGAGGTCTTGCACTTCCGCGCGCAAGAAGTCGCCTCTGAGCACCGAGAAGCCGAGAGCCCGCTGATGCGGACGCAGCGCGGTGGCCAGCCCGGCGAGCGTGGCCCCGGTGCCGCACGGACAGCAGATGACGTCGAAGTCCTCGGCTATCTCGGCCACGATCTCCCGGCAGCCGAGGACGGCGAGGTCATTGCTACCGCCTTCCGGTAAGAGGTAATGCTCGCCCCAGCGTTCGCGGAGAGCGGCAAGCACATCCGCGTCCCTCTTACGGCGGTAGGTCGCGCGGTCCAGGTAAGTCAGCGTCATGCCCCGGCTTACCGCGAAGGCAAGACTGTCGTTGAGCGGTAAGTGCTCCTCACCGCGGATGACCCCGACGGTGCGGAAGCCGTAGTGGTGCCCCGCCGCCGCCGTGGCCCGGATGTGGTTGGAGTACGCGCCGCCGAACGTCAGGACAGTGCCCGCCGCACGGGCAGGCGCGAGATTGTGGGCGAGCTTGCGCCACTTGTTCCCGGGGATCTCCGGGTGGATCAGGTCGTCGCGCTTGAGCAGCAACCGGAAAGCCAACCGCTTGTCGACCACCTCGACAAGCGGCGACGGCAGGCGCGGGCGCATGACCGCCGATGGTAGAGATCCCCGCATGACGAAGAACTCGCACTGCGGCTTCTGCGGCGCGGCCTACCCCGCGAACCTGCCCTGGCCCCGGCGGTGCGCGGCCTGCGGCCAGACGGCCTACCTGAACCCGCTGCCGGTCGCGGTGCTGCTGGCGCCGGTCGGCGAGGGCCTGCTGGTCGTGCGGCGCGCCATCGACCCTGGGCGGGGCGAGTTGGCGCTGCCCGGCGGGTTCATCGACCTGGGCGAGACCTGGCAGGAGGCTGCGGCCCGCGAACTGCGCGAAGAGGCGGGCGCCCTGGTCGACCCGGCCGAGGTGACGCTGTTCGACACCGCGAGCGCGGACGGCGTCCTGCTGGTGTTCGGCCTGGCCCCGCCCGTCGCCGATGCCGCGCTGCCGCCGTCCGCGCCGACCGCCGAGACCAGCGGCTGGGAAGTCGTCACCGGGCCGGTCGAGCTGGCGTTTCCCCTGCACACGGCCGCCGCTGAGCGGTTTTTCGCCACCACGGTGGACGGATCGAGGGAGCAGCGCCTCCACCGAAGGTAGGACCGGGACTTCATGCCCGAGCATGACGCTTCACGCGGACCGGAGCATTAACGTTGAGGTCGGCACCAAGGGGGGATCACGGGGGGAAGATCCACCAGAGGGGTCGCACTGGGGGAGATCCACTGGGGGGATCTGGGGGTGATAGCCCCCGCCGGGCACGGCCTGGCGGGGGCTACCCTCGTCCGGTGACGATCCCGGTCCTGGTGGTCGCCGGTTTCCTCGGCTCCGGCAAGACCACCCTGCTCAACCACCTGCTGCGCGCCACCACCGGCCTGCGGATCGGCGTCGTGGTCAACGACTTCGGTCGGGTCAACATCGACGCGATGACGGTCGCCGCGCAGGTCGACTCCATGGTCACCCTCGGCAACGGCTGCCTGTGCTGCGCCGTCGACGTCGCCGACCTCGACGCCATGCTGGACCGGCTGGCCAAGCCGGACGGCCCGGTCGACGTGATCGTGGTCGAGGCGAGCGGGCTGGCCGAGCCACCCGCGATGGTGCGGCTGGTGCTCGGCAGCGAGAACCCGCTCGTCACCTACGGCGGCCTGGTCGAGGTGGTCGACGCCGCCGAGTTCGACGCCACCCGGGAACGCCACCCGCAGATCGACAAGCACCTGCGCTACGCCGACCTGGTGCTGCTGAACAAGACCGACCGCGTCGACCCCGCCACCCGCGACCGCCTGCTCACCCTGGTCCGCGACCTGTCCGACGGCGTCCCGGTCGTCCCAACCGACCACGGCCGCGTCGACCCGGACCTGCTGTTCGACCCGGTGGACCGGCCGGACCCGGTGGCCAGGCAACTGTCGTTCGAGGACCTGATCGAGCCGGAGCCGCACATCCACGCGGGCTACGAGAGCGTCGAGTTCACCAGCGACCAGCCGATGAACCCGCACCGGTTCATGCGCTTCCTCACCGACCGCCCAACGGGCCTCTACCGCATGAAGGGCTACGCCCACTTCGGCGTCCCCGGCCACGACGACCCGTTCCACCTGCACACCGTCGGCGCCCACCTGAGCCTCACCCTCGCCCCCGACGCCCCCCGCCGCACCCAACTGGTGATGATCGGCGCGGCCTTGGACGCCACGGCCATCACCACCGCCCTCACCGCCGCCGTCGAACCGGACCCGGCCTCGGTGGACCCCCTGGACATGCTCTCGGTGACCCGCTACCTACCGCGCTAAGACAGCGCTACCCGGGCGTGCAGGTGCATGTCATGCCAGCCATCGGTATGCAGCGCCTGTTGCCGCTGGGTTCCCTCGTAGACGTAACCCGCCTTACCGGCGACCCGGCAAGATGCCGCGTTCCGCGTCGAGTGCGCCAAGGCCATCCGGTGGAAACCCACGTGGTCGAACATCCACGCGGTCAGGACGGTCAACACCCTCGGCGCGACCCCGAGCCCCCGGGCGGCGGGCACGACCCAGTAGGCGGCCTCACCGACGCCCTCGGCGAGGTTCAGCGTCCGGAACCCGACCCGGCCCACCAGTCGGTCATCGCGGGTGACGGCCCATCCTGCGGCGGTCTCGGCTGCCCACCTGCCGGGCCAGTCACGGACCCAGCGCAGCGCCTCATCCTCGGTCATGGACCGCAGGTGCCAGCGCTGGATATCCGGGTCCCGGTAAGCCGCCACGACCGCCGGGGCGTCCGAAGGCTCCCACGGGCGCACGACCAACTCATCCACCGACAGTGTGGGCTGGTCGTGTCGGCGCAGAGCACCCGCCGGGATGACCGGGGAAATCAGTTCAGGCATGTCTCCATGATGCGGACGGGTGCGCCAAGAAATCGCCCCGGTACGTAGGGTGTCGGTGAATCCCACACCGGCAAGGGGGCGGCATGGTCGAGACCGTCGCGGAAGTCCGACACCGGCTGCCCGCGCGCAAACTCTTCGCCGCGTCGGTCGGCAACGCCCTGGAATGGTTCGACTGGACCATCTACGCCACGTTCAGCATCTACTTCGCCACCGCGTTCTTCCCGGCGGGCAACGACACCCTGGCCCAGATCAACACCTTCGCCACCTACGCGCTGGCGTTCTTCTTCCGGCCGCTCGGCGGAATCCTCCTCGGCCGCTTCGCCGACGTGCGGGGGCGCCGACCGGCGATGCTGCTGACCATCGTGCTGATGGCGGCGGGCTCGGTCCTGATCGGGGTGCTGCCGACCTTCGAGCAGGTGGGCTGGCTGGCGCCGATCCTGCTGCTGCTCGCCCGGATCGGGCAGGGGCTGTCGCTGGGCGGCGAGGTGTCCAACGCGTCGGCTTACCTGGGGGAGATAGCGCCACCTGAACGGCGGGGACGGTACTCGTCGTTCTTCTACATCTCGACCGGCTCCGCGGTGCTGGTCGCGTTCGGGCTGGGGTTCGTGCTCGCCCGGGTACTGAGCGAGGCCGACATGGCGGCTTACGGGTGGCGCATCCCGTTCCTGCTGGGCGGGGCGCTGGGACTGGTCGGACTGTGGGTGCGGCGCGGTCTTACCGAAACCGAACTGTTCGAGGAACGCAAGGCCACCGCGCGCCGGGTCTCCCGCCCGCTGCTGACGACCCTGCGGAAACACCCGCGCGCGGTGGGGCAACTCGTCGGCTTCACCATGCTGTCGACGCTGTCTTACTACACGTTCTTCAGTGCTCTTACCCCGTTCGCGGTAAAGACCCGTGGGGCTGATGACGTGGACGTTTTCCTGGCTCTGTCCATCGCGACAGCGGTGTTCATCGCGTTGCAGTACCCGATGGGCGCGCTCGCCGACCGGTTCGGGCGCAAGCCGCAACTGCTGGTGTGGTCGGCGGCCACGGCGGTGCTGATCGTCCCACTGTCCACTTTGGTCCGGCCTGGGCTGGGCAATCTGGTCGTCGCGTTCACCGTGGGGTTGGCGCTGTACACGGCTATGACGGCTGTCGCGCCTGCGTTGATGAGCGAGCTGTTTCCCACTGAGCTGCGCGCTCTGGGGATCGGGGCTTGGTACAACCTGACGGTCGCGGTCTTCGGCGGCACCGCGCCGCTGGTGATCAGCGCCCTGGCTGGCGCGGGGGCGCAGACCGCGTTCTTCTACTACGTCGCAGGCGCTGCCGTGGTCTCCTTCCTGGTCATCCTGACCCTCCCGGAGACCCGGGGAACTGACCTGCCCTGAACCTCGGCGACGGCGAAGCGGCCACGGGGCGCGGGTAGGCTGCCGGACGTGGCGATTCGGCGGCCGGACCCGGTGCACTGGGTGTATTTCCAGTACGGCGGCCGGTTGCCGGACCGGTACCGGGAGTGGGTGCTGCACAACAGCACGTGCCGGACGTGGTTGGCGCGGGCGTTCGTGCGGGGGATGGTGCAGGTTCTGCCGATCCTCGCCCTGTTGTTCGTCGGCCTCGGCGTGTTCGGCGGGTCGTGGCCGTTGGCGGCGGGGTCGGTCCTGCTGGGGTTCTTGGTCAGTCTGCGGTTCACGCTCGCTTACGCTGTCGAAAGCGTGGACGCCCGCCTGGTTCAGCACGGTTACCCGCCCGAGTACGGGTCGGCGGTGCGCAAGCGGGAGGACGCGGCCGCCGCCGCGCGCTACCGGGACCGGTGGGCGAGGGAGCGATAAAGCTCCAGGTGTTGTGCTGCTGCGGCTGCCCAGGTGTAGCGAGCGGCTAGTGCCTTACCGGAATCTGGTGAGCCTGGGTTGTCCAATGCGTCCGCGATAGCCGCGCCTAGCTCGGCCGGGGTCGAGCCGAAGCGGGCTACGCCGCCGAAGACTTCCCGCAGTACCGGTAAGTCGCTTGCCACCAGGGGCACCCCGGCCGCCAGTGCTTCCATCGCCGCCAGGCCGAAGCCCTCTTTGGTCGACGGGAACGCGAACACGTCCGCCGCCGCGACCAGGGACGGTAGTGCGTCGTCGGCTACCGGGCCCAGCACCTCCGGGTGAACAGCCAGCTCTTCGGCTCTGCGTTCCCACTCTTGGCGGTAGTCGCGGTAGTCGAAGAGGGTTTCGCCGCCTGCGATGACCAGGCGCACGTCCGGTCGGTTGAGGGTGGCGAAGGCTTCCAGTAGGGCGATCGAACCCTTGCGGGGCTCGATACCGCCTACCGACAGCACATAGCGGCCGAACCTTGATCGCCACGCCTCTCGTGCGGCGAGACCGGAAGGCCCGGCCGCGTCCGCGAATCGGCTTGCCGCGACGCCGTTAGGGATAACCGTCGCCTCTATACCCCAACCGGTCCTCAACTCTTCGGCTACCGCTGCTGAGACGCAGACGTGGGCGAAGGGCTCGGTGATGGCGCGTTCGTGGCAGGCCGCCAGTTCGGGGGTGGTGAAGTGGTCGATGTGGTGCACGGTCCGCACGCAGCGGGTGACAGCGTTGGCGCTGATGCAGTCTTGGGCGTGCACGATGTCGTAGCCCGCCGGGTCGAAAGCCTGGCGCAGCACGGAGATCGACCGCAGGATGCGGGGGCCGACGCCCTCTTCCGGTATGTCGGGGAACGGCACGATCTCCAAACGGACACGCTTATCCACGGCGCGGTAGAAGCCGCTATCCCCGCCCCTGCCTAGTGTCCAGACGGTGATCTCTTGCCCGGTTTCCGCTAACGCCTCGGCGAGAGCGAGAGTGTGGACGACGCCGCCGCGTGGCTTCGATGAGTAAGTGAGCAGCGCGATCTTCACCCGTACGCCTCGGGTTTGCGCTCGGTCAGGTGGTTGAGGACCCGCCGGGCGATCGCGATCTCGGCCCGCACGTCGATCTGGGCGACCGCGATCCCCGCCTTCGACCAGGTGCGCGCCAGGATGTCGCCGCCCGGCCCGACGACCTTGGCTTGGCCGAGGAAGCGCATCCCGCCCAGCGCGCCGGTCTGGTTGGACGAGGCCAGCACGACCTGGTTCTCGGCGGCCCGTGCCTGGTCGTAGAGGTCGAACAGCCGGGACTGCCGGTCCTGGGCCATGCGGGGCGCGCGGTTGGTGATGCTCGTCGGCCACGCGGACAAGCTGGCGATCACCTCCGCGCCGTCCAGGGCCAGGGCGCGGGATGACTCGGGGAAGGTCTTGTCGTAGTCGATGAGCATCCCCAGCCGCCCGACCGGGGTGTCGAACGCGGCGAACCGCTCCCCCGGCGAGTACGCGATCGACTCGCCCACCGGCTGGTGCACCTTGCGGTGCAGGCCGAGCACGCCGTCCCCGGTGACGCACAGCGCGCTGTTGTAGCGCTGGTCGCCGTCGGCCTCGCAGAACCCGAAGCACACCACCATCTCGGCGGCGAGCGCGGCGACCTTGCGCACATGCGGGTCGTCCACCGGCAGCGCGGGCGGCAGCGACTCGGGGTCGGGGTGGCGCAGGTCGGCGAGGTAGCCGCCGAGCGCCGCGTCCGGCAGCACCAGCAGCGCCACCCCTGACCGGCGGGCGTGGTCGATGAGCGTGGCGACCCGTTGCAGGCCGAACTCGAGGTCACGTCCGAAGTGCGCGGCGACCGCGCCGATGCGGATCATGCGGGTTAACCTGCCACCACGGCGGAATCGCCGAGCACCGGGTAGGCGTGCGGCTGCCGATCACGCAGGTGGCCCATCGAGCGCCGCGCGGTCTCCAGTGCCGCGCGGACATCCAACTCGGCCACCGCCATGCCCTCCGCCACTCCCGTGTCGGCCAAGACGTCGCCACCCGGGTCGACCACCTTGGCGCTGGCCACGAACCGCATCGACCCGAACGTGCCCGACTGGTTCGCCGAGAGCCACACAATCTGGTTCTCCAGCGCCCGCGCCCGGTCGAACAGGTCGAACCGGCGCTTCCATCGGTCCTTGGCCAGGTCCGGCTCCGGGTTGGTCGCGCTGCCCGGCCACGCCGAGACGCACACGACGATCTCCGCGCCGTCCAGCGCCAGCGCCCGCGCCGACTCGGGAAACGCCTTGTCGTAGCAGATCATCATGCCCAGCCTGCCGACCGGCGTGTCGAACGCGGCGAAGCCGTCGCCCGCGCCGTAGGTGGCGTCCTCGTTAAGCGGCCGGTGCACCTTGCGGTGGTTGCCCAGCACACCGTCGCCAGTCACACACACGACACTGTTGTACCGGTCGCCGCCGCCGTCCTCGCAATACCCCACCGCGACCACCATGTCCCCGGCTATCGCGGACAGCCGCCGGATTTCCGGCCCGTCCACCCGCAGCGGCGGCGGCGCGCCCGCGGTTCCGTCAAGAGACAGCAGGTAGCCCCCCAACGCCGCCTCGGGCAAAGCAAGCAGCCGAACCCCGTCCGCGCGGGCCGCCCGGACCCAGTGCTCGACGCGGTCGAAGTCCGCCGCCAGGTCCCGGTCGAAGCTCGCCGCGACAGCGGCCATCCGCAGCACGGTCATGCTTTCCCCATTCCGGTCACCGGGCCCGCGATGGCCTCGGTGATCTCCCCGTCCGGCCAGCGCAGGCCCACGCCGCTGCCCTCGGTCAACTCGCCGCACTCCGCGCTTACCGCAGGCCCGGGAAGCGCCGGGGCGCCCGGGTGGTCCGCGGTGAGCATGGCGAAGCCGGGAAAGCAGGTCAGCCAGTCGCCCATGGCCGCGCCAGCGGGCCGGGGGACGGCGGCGACGTCGAGCACCGCCGCGCATCCACTGGCCTCGGCCAGCATCCCGAGGGTGCCGACGACGCCCGCCATGGACACGTCCTTGGCCGCGGCCGGTCTGGCCGCGGCGACCGCCCCGAGCAGCGCGCGCAGTTCCGGGCCGGTGCGCGAAGTGGTGGAATCCCATTGCCTGCCCGCGTATCCGGGCCGCCACCGGCCTACCGTGTCGGCGGTAAGCCGGACGCGGTGACCGGGACGCCCACCGCCGCCGGGGATCGGATAAGAGGTGCGACCCAACGCGGTTACCGACAACGCGGCAGGCACCCCGAACTGGGTGTGCCCACCGAGTACCGGAACCCCGTACGCCGCGGCCGCCTTGCGCAGTCCACTGAGGACACGGTGGGCGAACGACGCGTCCCGGGCGCCGACCGCGTCGAGCAGCCCCACCGGCTCGGCGCCCATGGCGGCGAGGTCGTTGAGGTTGACCAGCACCGCGCACCACCCGGCCCACTCGGGATCGCGCTCGACCATGGCGGGCACGATCGCGTCGCACGCGGCCACGAGGTCGCTGCCGGGGACCGGCGCGCCGTCGTCGCCGACGAACCCCGCCCCGCCCGGGGCGAGCCCGGCGAGCAGCGCCCCGAGCCTGCGCTTGGTCGCGTCGGCCAGCGCGGCGACCCGCCCGATCGGCCGGCGCATGAGCACGTGGTCGGTCCCGGCGACCGTCGTCGGCCGCACCGACCGCCAGCCGAGCCGGTGGAACAGCCGCTCGTTTACCGCCTGCACGGTAGCGTCGAACCGCAGCGCGCCCGCCCCCTCGGCGTGCGCGCAGGCAGCGTTGACCAGAGCGCTCCCAACACCCACCGCGCCTTGGCCGGGCCGGACGACCAACCGGCCGCCGACCCACCAGCCCACATCCTCGGCCGGGGTCGCGGGCCCGAGCCGGACACCGCCGACCACCTCGCCCGCCTGGTTTCTGGCCACCAGCACGACAGTGCGCGAGTCCTCGTCGCGCCAGTCGAGGTCATGGCCCGCGAAGAGGCCCTGCCGCTCAACGAAAACCGCCTTGCGCAGCACGTGGTACTCGCGCAGGCCCGCGTCGTCGGCCGGTTCGACATGGTGGAAGACCTCCGGCGCCGCCGACCGACCGCCGAGCAGCACCTCCCCGAGCGCGGTCATCCGCCCGCCGCCTGGAGCACACCGCACGCCCCGCAGGCGGCGCAGCCCGCGCCCTGGTCGGCGCCGGTCATCCCGGCCGCGCGCAGCAGCGCCGCGACCCGCTCGGTGACATCGCGCACCAGCGCGGGCGCGGGCGCGGCAGCCCCGTCGCGCCGGGCGAGAGTGCCCAGCATCGGCCGGAACGGCACCACGAACGGGTAGACCCCGCGCTCGATGAGCCTGCCCGCGCCCGCGATGAGCGCGTCCGGGTCGTCGCCGAGCCCGATGAGCAGGTAAGTCGAGACCTTGTTGCGGCCGAAGACCCGCACCGCCTCGTCCCACGCGGCCTCGTACTCGGCCATCGGGACCAGGCCCTTGCCCGGCATCCACCGCGCGCGGACCTCGTCGTCCAGGGACTCGACGTGGATGCCGATGGCGGTCGCGCCCGCCGCGCGCAGTTCCGCGATCACCGACAGGTCGGCGGGCGGCTCGATCTGCACCTGGATCGGCAGCCCCGGCACGGCGTCGAGGACGGCCCGCACGCAGCGGACCAGCGGGCGGGCGCCGCGGTCGGGACCGGCGGTGGTGCCGGTGGTCATGACCATCTGCCGGATTCCGTCGAGCCGGACAGCGGCCTCGGCGACCTCGGCCAACTGCGCGGGCGTCTTCGCCGCCACGGTCGCGCCACTGGCCAACGACTCCTCTATGGCGCAGAACCGGCAACGCTGGTCTTCGGCGTACCGGACGCAGGTCTGCACCACCGTTGTTGCCAAGACGTCTCGACCGTGCAAGAGCGCGATCTTGTCGTAAGAGATGCCGTCAGCGGTCGTCAAGTCGTAGAACTTCGGCCTGCGCACCGGCTCGACGCTCAAGCCGAGATCGACACCGCCCTCGAACACCCGGCCGTCGCGCACGAGGTACGGGCTGTCCGGGTTCAGCGGCAAGGTGGCGTTCGCGCCGTCCAGCACGACGTGGCCGTCGTCGCTGGGGCCCGCGCCTTTGCTGCGGCGGACCGGCGCGTCCATCCGCACCCCGAGCAGGGCGAGGTCGACGCGGGTGGTCAGGGATCGGGACAGAGATCGGGACACTGCGGCACTCCCTTCCCCGCGGTGGACACGGAAAAGCCCGTGCCCACCGCGGCCAGCGGCTACCACATGTAGGTGGAATTGATGATCGCGCCCTTGCGGGCGTAGTGGATGAGCGCGTCCTGGACGTCGAGAGGATGGGTCGGGATGACCCCCTCGATCAGGTCTTCCTCGCGCAAACCGTGCAGGGACAGGCCGAAGCGGCAGCAGTAGACCTTGCCGCCCTCCTTGATGAACGTCTTGAGCGAGTCGTTGATGTTGTGCTCGCCGGGGAACGCGGAGTTGCCCGTGGTGGGGAAGCCGCGGGTGGCCATGGCGTTCATCGCGCCGGGGCCGTAGAAGTAGATGGCCGTCTCGAAGCCCTTCCGCAGCGCCCGGGTGGCCTGCAGGATCGCCACGAAACTCACCGACGACTCGTGCGCGATGCCGTGCACGAGCGTGAAATACGACTGGCCTTCCTCGGCCTGGTAGTCGGGGAAGACCTTGGTCCCGCCGTACAGGTTCGAGCCGTCCGGCAGCGACGGGTGCGGGATCTCGTTGAGGCTCTGCTCTTCGA
Source organism: Actinokineospora iranica (assembly GCF_900101685.1). GTDB lineage: Bacteria > Actinomycetota > Actinomycetes > Mycobacteriales > Pseudonocardiaceae > Actinokineospora > Actinokineospora iranica. The sequence goes on along the minus strand of NZ_FMZZ01000003.1, from coordinate 6,032 downwards.
GTTCGGTCAGCTCACCCATGAAACTCTCCTCGTGACTAGTCGTAGAGCCTGGCGAAGTTGCCGCGGAAAACCGCTTCCGCGAGCTCGCCGTCACCGGTGACGGCGAGCAGTTTGTGGTATTCGCTCGCGAAGTCGCCCCAAGGCTGGTCGCTGGCGAACAGGATTCGGTCGTGCCCTATTCCGCGCCGGTCGATCTCGTGCGCCAGCCAGCGCGGAGCGAAACCGATCGACCAGGACAGGTCGGTGTAGACCCGCTTGCCCTCGGCGATCCAGTCGAAAAACCGCGAGCCCGCGAGCTTGATGTGGCCGCTCATTCCCCCGCCGAAGTGCACGAGGTGAATGTCGACGGCGTCGCCGTAGTCCGCGACGAGGCCGCCGACCTCATCAATATCGGACGCGGCGCCCGGCGAGGTGTGCACGTGCACGACCAGTCGATTTTCCGCCGCCACCGCGAAGATCCGGTCCAACTGCGGGCGGCAGTCCGGGTCGCCGACCCGGCCGCCGAGCAGGAAACTCGTCTTGAGCGCGCGCACCCCGGGCTCACCGGCCAGCGCCAGCGCCCGCGCGTTGCGCTCGGCGTCGGCCGCCTTGGGCGAGACCCACAGCGCGGCCCGCACCCGGTCGTCGCGGCTCGCGGCCTCCACGACCAATTCGTTGAACCCGAAGGCGATGTCCGGATCGGGAACGCCGTAGTTCGGAATCACCAGAGCGCGTTGCACGCGTTCGGCGTCGAGATCGGCGAGCAATTGCTCCACGGTGCCCCGCGCGCCCAGATCCGGGTTGACCGCGGGGCCGCCATAGAATGGATAAGCGGGCAGCACGCCGAGGTGCCGGTGCGCGTCGGAAACCCAGCCTGCCATGGTCATGATCTCACCTCCCGGCGATGTCGAGACGATTCCCCGCGAAACAACTCGCGGTTTCGTTTGTTTCCGCCCAATGACACAAAAAACGTGAAACCGCCATTCAGGCGACCGTGCGCGGCGCGGTCCACTCGGCCGCGCTCGGCGACGTGCTGTGCGGGGTCCCCGCGATCCAGGGCACCTCGACCGGCCGCGCGGGCCCGGCGGCGATCCGCGCGGCGAGGTGCTCAGCGTCGGCGGCCACGCCGCAGAACCGGCCCGACCCCCAGGTCCACTGCCAGGGCAGGCCGAGGAAGTACAAGCCGGGGAACGTGGTCACGCCCCGGTGGTGCGCCGGGTAGCCGCGGCCGTCGAACACCGGCACGTCGATCCACCGGTTGTCCCGGCCGAAACCGGTGCACCACACCACCGACGCGATGCCCTCGGCGGCCAGGTCCACCGACGTCGGCCCGTCGTCCGGCGCCCAGACCGGGACGGAGCGCGGCTCCTCCGGCGCCACGAGGTGCCGCCCGGCGATGAAGGCGTCGATCGAGTCCTTGATGGACTCCGACACCGCGTCCGCGTTGTCCAGGTTGCGGCGCAGGTCGTCGGCGAACTCGACCACGCCCGCGCCGACGGCCGAGAGCCTGCCGTGCAACCGCATCCCCTGCCGGGCGAACGCGCGCAGGTCTATGTCACGCCCGCCGCCGCGGCCGGTGACGTAGTGGTTGGCGCGCATCCGCACCGCGTCCGCGTCGTCGAACTCGTCGATTGACTTGCGGTAATACCCCATGTCCGCCAACCAGTCCACCACGTCGCGGCCCCGGTACCGCCGCGCCACGCGCGGCGCGCTACCGGTCGCCAGGTGAACCCGCCGCCCGGCGAGATGCAGGTCTTCGGCGATCTGGCAGCCGGACTGGCCGGTCCCGACGACGAGGACCGCGCCGGGCGGCAGGCTTTCCGGATTCCGGTAGTCCGCCGAGTGGATCTGGGTGACGCTGTCGGGCAACCGTTCAGCGATCCGAGGGATCAACGGCACCTGGTAAGGCCCGGTCGCCACCACTACCTGATCGGCGGTAAGCGTGCCGCGGGTAGTGGTAAGAGCGAACCGCCCGTCGCCGTCGACCCGCAACCGGGTCACCGCGACCTCCTCCAGCAGTGGCGGGCCGAACGAGGCGGCGTAGCGGCTCAGGTAGTCGACAATCTCGTCCCGCGTCATGAAACCGGACGGTTCCGTTCCCGGGTAAGGGAATCCGGGCAACTCGCACTGCCAGTTCGGGGTGACCAGGCAGAAGGAATCCCACCGCCTGTCCCGCCACTCGTTGGCGATCCGGCCGCGCTCCAGGACAAGGTGGTCCACCCCGCGCCCGGTCAGGCAGTGGCTCATCGCGAGCCCGGCCTGCCCGCCGCCGATCACCACGGCCGACCGGTGCGTGCCGGTCAGATCACCGGCCAGACTCCCCTGGGCCACCGCCACAAGCCTGCTCATCGCTGGAACCCCTCGACAAGGACGAGGCCGGAAAGCCCCGTCGCCCTGGCTCTGATCTCCTCGATCTACGCGAGCGCGCTGCCGCACTCGAAGCCGTGCTTCTCCCGCACCCGCCCGGAGCCGACGGCCAGCGCGGCGCAACCGCGCTCGACGAACTCCCCGACCGGGTACCGGGTCCCCGGCTCCAGGTACTCCGCCACGACCGACGACGGCGAGTAGCACTGCTGCGACGACCCGTCGGGCCACCGTACGGCGAAGTACATCTCCGGCATAGGGACGAGTACAGTCACCGCGGATGATCGTCGCGTTTCCGCCGGAACACTTGCGGATTACCGAATCCGGCTCATGTGTCGGCCGGGTGACCGAGCCCCGGCGACCACGTCGACCGCGCCGTCGGGCAACCGACGCGTAAACACTTGGTATCTCTGCGGCATCCGGTGCTTGGCGAAAACGTGTCGAGCAGCGAAGATAGAGTGCGCACGGCGCCGCGCGGTCACCCGCCGACTCGCCGTTCTCATCAGCCAGTCGTTCACCGCGTGGTCCGTCGCCGACCTCGATCAGTTCATAGGGAGCCGCCGCGTGGGCTTTTTCGGCCGCCGCAAGAAAACCAAGGACACACACCGGCTTCTGGACACCCCGCTGGCCCCCGACCCAGCGGGCTACACCCCCGGCGAGCCGGTGCCGGGCGAGATCGCCGTCTACTTCGCCGACGATCCCCGCAAGCTCTACCAGCTCAAACAGTGGCTGCCGGTCTTCGAACTCCTGGACGAGCGCCATCCGGTCGTGATCATCACCCGGAACCTCGCCTCGGCCGCGGAGCTGTCGCTGGCCACGAGCCTGCCGTGCGTGTTCGCCCCGACCTTTCCCGATCTGGTCGAGCTGTACGCGAGCAGCGACTTCAAGGCCGTGGTCTACGTCAACAACTCCGTGCACAACTTCCACTCGCTCATGCAGCGCCGCGTGATCCACCTGCACGTCAACCACGGCGAGAGCGACAAGATCTGCATGGTCAGCAACCAGGTGAAGGCCTACGACCAGGTCTTCGTCGCGGGCACGGCCGCCATCCACAGGCACCGGGCCGCCCTGATCGGCTTCGACGAGTCGGCCCTGGTCCCCGTCGGCAGGCCGCAGCTTGACCTGCGGCCGGAGCCGGTGCTGCCGCCCAGCGAGCGCCGCACGATCCTCTACGCCCCCACCTGGGAAGGCGAGGACGCGTCGAACAACTACACCTCGGTCGACGTGTTCGGCCCGGAGATCGCCGCGGCCGCGCTCGCCGTGCCGAACGCGCGGGTGGTCTACAAACCGCACCCCCGGGTGTCGCTGAGTCCGCTGCCGGGCATGAAAGCCGCGCACACCGAGATCGTGCGGCTGCTGGAGTCCGCCGCCCGCCACGACCCGGACGCGGGCCACCAGGTCCTCACCACCGGCGACATCTTGGCCGTGTTCCCGCGCTGCGACCTGATCGTCACCGACGTCTCGTCAGTCGGGCTCGACTTCCTCTACCTGCGGGTGGACAAGCCGATGTTCATCGCCGACCGCTACGACGACCGCGACCGGCTGCACGCCAACGCACCCATCAGCCGGTGCGCCGACATCGTGGACTCCACGACCATCGCCGCGCTCACCGCCACGCTGACCGAGCGGCTGGAAAACGACCACCACCGCGACGAACGCGCCACCACCCGCGAGCACTACTTCGGCGACCTCGGACCCGGCGAGAGCACGACCCGCTTCCTCGCCGCGGTCGACGACGCGATCGCCCTGCGCGACCGCCGACTCGCCGAGAAAGCACAGTCCGACACCACCACCGGGAGGCTCGCGTGACCGGCCAACTCCAAGTCGTCATCCTGGCCGCGGGCATGGGCACCCGGTTGGGGATGCCCCGCCCGAAGCCGCTCACCCCGCTTGTCGACGGGCGCTCGATCCTGGCCCAGCAACTCGACAACCTGATGTCGGTTTTCGGCGACCGGCTGCGGGTGACCATCGTCGTCGGCTTCCAGGCCGAGCAGATCATGGCCGCCGCACCGGACGCCCGGTTCGTCTACAACGAGCGCTACGAGCACACCAACACCGCGAAGAGCCTGCTCAAAGCCCTGCGGCAAGCGGAATCCGGCGGCGTGCTGTGGCTCAACGGCGACGTCGTGTTCGACCCGCGCCTGCTGCACGAGATCGCCCCGGACATCGCGGCGGACCGCAGCTTCGTGTGCGTGAACACCGCGGCGGTCGGCGAGGAAGAGGTGAAGTACACCGCTTCCATCGACGGACATATCCGGGAGCTGTCAAAATCAGTGTCAGACGGTCTCGGCGAGGCCGTCGGCATCAACTACATCGCGTCTCCTGACCTGGCGACGCTGGTCGAGCATCTCGAGCGCTGCTCCGACACCGACTACTTCGAGCGCGGCATCGAGTCCGCGATCGGAGCGGCTGGGCTTCGGGTGTTGGCGTCGGACATCTCCGAGTTCTTCGTGGTGGAGGTGGACTTCGCAGGCGACCTCGAGCGTGCGAACGTGGAGGTGGGCAAGACCGTCACCCCGGCCGCGTAGCGCCTCGTCAGCCGAGGCCCCGCGCAGGCGGGGGTTTCGGCGTGTTATGGGCGGCAACAGAGTGTTCGGACCCAGGCCGGTACTCCTGGGGCATCGCGGCTGCGGCCGCGGCACGGTCGGCGGCTATGTGGAGAACTCGCTGGAGTCCTTCCTCGCCGCCGTCGACCTGGGCATCGACTGGGTAGAGGTCGACGTCCGGCGAACCCGCGACGACCACTTGGTGGTGGCGCACAACCCGACCGACGACGACGGCGTGTTCTACGCCGACGTCACCGGCACCGAGGCGACCGACAAGGGCGCGCTGCGGCTCGACACCCTCTTGGCGGCCCTGCCGCCGGGCGTCGGCGTCGACTTCGACGTCAAGACGTCGATGGAGGACGCGACCCGCTCCCGCGCCCGGTCCACGATGGGGCAGTTGGCCCAAGTGGCCAAACGGGAAGCGGGCAAGCGGGAGGTGCTGATCAGCTCGTTCGACCCGGGCGCGCTGGACATCGCCCGCGAGCTGGCCCCCGGGGTCCCCCGGGGGCTGCTCACCTGGCTGGACTTCCCCATCGGCCAAGCCGTCGCCGCGGCGGGGCACCTGGACGTCCAAGTGCTCGCGCCGCACTGGGGCTCGCTGCGGCCCAACGAGATCGAGCACCGGCCGCTGGAGTACGTCGTGGAAACGGTGCACAACAGCGGCCGGGAGTTCCTGGCGTGGTGCCCGAGCGTGGCCTTCGCCCAGCAGCTGCTCGACGCCGGGGCCGACGCGCTCTGCGTCAACAACGTGCCCAAGGTGCTCGCCGCCCTGCACGCGGAGCCAGCCCGCATCTAGTGGCTTGTCACGCAACTTTGGTTGGGTAATGGGTCCAGGTTCGGATGGGTGAGTCGGTAGCGAATGCGGTCTTGGGTTGGGTGCGGGCGTTGCGCCAGCGGATGTAGCCCTCGATCGCGGCGTTCTGTTCGCCGTGAGTGCGGTGGTCGGTGCCGTTGAGGGCGAAGTAGCGCAGGGCGGCGAACTCGGCTTCGATCCAGTTCAACCAGGACCCGTAGGTGGGCAGGAACACCAACTCGACGTCGTTGGTAGCGCACCAGGCGCGGACTTTGGGGTGGCGGTGCGGGGAGAAGTTGTCGCAGATGATGTAGAGCTTCTCGCCGGGCCAGCGGGTGCGGAGGGTCTTG
>NZ_FMZZ01000036.1 GCF_900101685.1 Actinokineospora iranica | reverse complement strand
TGGTTGGTGTCTCAGACACCACACAGTGGATGCGTAGCATTTTTGTAACAAGCCCTCGGCCTATTAGTACCAGTCAACTCCACCCGTTACCAGGCTTCCATCTCTGGCCTATCAACCCAGTCGTCTACTGGGGGCCTTAACCCCTCAAAGGGGGCGGGAGACCTCATCTTGGAACAGGCTTCCCGCTTAGATGCCTTCAGCGGTTATCCCTTCCGAACGTAGCCAACCAGCCATGCCCCTGGCGGGACAACTGGCACACCAGAGGTTCGTCCGTCCCGGTCCTCTCGTACTAGGGACAGCCTTCCTCAAGTCTCCAACGCGCGCGGCGGATAGGGACCGAACTGTCTCACGACGTTCTAAACCCAGCTCGCGTACCGCTTTAATGGGCGAACAGCCCAACCCTTGGGACCTACTCCAGCCCCAGGATGCGACGAGCCGACATCGAGGTGCCAAACCATGCCGTCGATATGGACTCTTGGGCAAGATCAGCCTGTTATCCCCGGGGTACCTTTTATCCGTTGAGCGACGCCGCTTCCACCAGCCAGCGCCGGATCACTAGTCCCGACTTTCGTCCCTGCTCGACCTGTCAGTCTCACAGTCAAGCCCCCTTGTGCACTTGCACTCAACACCTGATTGCCAACCAGGCTGAGGGAACCTTTGGGCGCCTCCGTTACCCTTTGGGAGGCAACCGCCCCAGTTAAACTACCCACCAGGCACTGTCCCTGAACCGGATCACGGTCCGAAGTTAGACACTCAGTACGATCAGAGTGGTATTTCAACAACGACTCCACAACCACTGGCGTGGCCGCTTCACAGTCTCCCACCTATCCTACACAAACCGAACCAAGCACCAATACCAAGCTATAGTAAAGGTCCCGGGGTCTTTCCGTCCTGCCGCGCGTAACGAGCATCTTTACTCGTAGTGCAATTTCGCCGGGCCTATGGTTGAGACAGTCGAGAAGTCGTTACGCCATTCGTGCAGGTCGGAACTTACCCGACAAGGAATTTCGCTACCTTAGGATGGTTATAGTTACCACCGCCGTTTACTGGCGCTTAAATTCTCAGCTTCGCCCCCAAAGGGACTAACCGGTCCTCTTAACGTTCCAGCACCGGGCAGGCGTCAGTCCGTATACATCGTCTTGCGACTTCGCACGGACCTGTGTTTTTAGTAAACAGTCGCTTCTCGCTGGTCTCTGCGGCCACCAGATCCTAGCCCGCAAGGGGCTTCAAACCCAATGGCCCCCCTTCTCCCGAAGTTACGGGGGCATTTTGCCGAGTTCCTTAACCATAGTTCACCCGATCGCCTTGGTATTCTCTACCTGACCACCTGTGTCGGTTTGGGGTACGGGCCGCGTGGAAACTCACTAGAGGCTTTTCTCGGCAGCATGGGATCACTCTACTTCGCCTCAATCGGCTATGCATCACGTCTCAGGATATACGACCGACGGATTTGCCTACCGGTCTCCCTACACGCTTACACCAGTCACCAACAGCTGGCGGAGCTACCCTCCTGCGTCACCCCATCGTTTGGCTACTACCGGCTCAGATCCCGCGCTCCAC
>NZ_FMZZ01000006.1 GCF_900101685.1 Actinokineospora iranica | reverse complement strand
CCGGCCACAGCCGCGGAGAACCGCCACCCCCAGCCGTTGTAGCCGAACAACCACTCACCCACCGCGATCAACGACTTGCCCAACGGCGGATGCACCGTCAACTCATAACCGGCGTTGTCCTCAAACCCCCCATTGCGCAGCATCTGCCACGCCTGCGGCACATAATGCTTCTCATCGAACACCGGAGTGCCGTGATCAGTCGGCCACCCCAAATTCCACAACCGCACAAACCCACCCAGCAACCCGACCACAGCGGTCACCAGCCAGCCGCGCAGCCGGTCGGCGGGCATGGGCTTGCCGGTCAGCCTGGTGAGGGCCGAGTCCTCCTCCGGGGCCGGTTCGGGCGCGGGAACCCGATTGGCCTCGTCTTCAGCCGCGAGGACAGTCACTGGGCCACCTCACTGGTTCGGTGCGCCGACGGGTCGCTCGCAAGCTCGCTCACGGGGGGAAATCGTAGGGTGCCCGTTGTGCGGTCCGTGTCGGGCGCTCCGGTCCGCGTCCCGGTTTCCCGGTGGGGGGTAAGTCGATCAACTGATCGTGTAATTGTTTGCCCAGCTCAGGCGCGGTACCAAAGGACGCACAAGGTGCTCACGATGGGACGGGGGTGCGCGTGCCTCCTGGACGGCCGACCATCAGGTCACGGCAGGTCGCTGGTGAGTTGCGCAGGCTGCGCAAGCAGGCCGGGTTCACGACCGGGCAGGTCGGCGCGCAGCTCGGGCTTTCCCAGGCGAAGGTAAGCCGCGTCGAGACCGGCAGCAGCGGCCTCCGGGTCAACGACGTCGCGGCCATGCTCGGCCTGTACCGGGTGCCCGAGCCGCGGCAGGCGGAGATCCTGGACCTGGTGCGCCGCGCAGCCGAGCCGGACTGGGTGCAGGTCCACGGCCGCGGCCTGCCGGAGCAGTGGCAGACGCTGATCGACTGGGAGTCCAAGGCCGTCGCCCTGCGCAGCAACCACGCCTGGCTGGTGCCCGGCCTGTTGCAGACCGCGGACTTCGCCCGCGCCGCGCTCCGCGACACCGCGCCCGCCGCGCTTTCCGAGAGCGAGCTGGACGCGCTGGTCGCCGCCCGTCTGGCCCGGCAGGCCATCCTGAGCCGCGACAGCCCGCCCACGGTGCACGCCTTGCTGGGCGAGATGGCGCTGAAGGTCCCGGTGGGCGGGCCGGGCGTGCTCGCGGGCCAGTTGCGGCACCTGCTGGAGGTGGTCCGCAAGCCGCACGTGGTGGTGCGGGTGGTGCCGCTGTCGGCGGGCGCGCACCCGGGCCTGGACGGCGCCTTCCTGCTGATGGAGTTCCACCGCGACCCGCCCCTGGTCTACACCGAGCACCGCACGAAGAGCCTGTTCCTCGACGACGACGCTGCCGTGGCCGCGCACCGGGCGGCCTGGGACCGGGTGGCCGAGCGCGCCCTGCCCCAGGCGGAGTCCGTGCGGCTCATCGCCGACCTGGCAGACCGGAACGGGTGACGCTTTACCCTCTGCCGGGTGGAGAAGACTTACCCGATGCGCTGGAACCACGTGCTGGGGAACGCGATCATGACCGCCGTGTTCGCCCTGGCGCTGCTGCTCGGGGCGTTCTACCTGTACAAGGGCGGCTTCGATGACCTCAACGTGGCCGGGTTCGTCGTGCTGGCGGTCGTGCCGGGCGCGTTCGTGGGGACATTTCTGCGGCGCTGGAAGCTGGTCGTCGGCCCGGAGACCGTCGTCGTGCGGCGGGAAGCGCTGATCACCCTGCGCTGGTCGGACTTCCAGGAGGTCAAGGCGGTCTCCCGAAACCGCGACCGCCTCGTTTTCACGACCGGCGACGTCGAGTCGGCCAACCCGCTCACGCCGCTCACCAAGCGGGTGACGGCGCGGCTGCGCAAGTCCGGCGCGGACCAGTCCGTTGACCTGGTCTTGTTCTTCCGCGACTGGCGCAAGTCGGACCTGCCGGAGATCCTGGGCCAGGCGCGGCAGGGCTGACCTCTCGGTAGGTACCCTCGCCCGGTGGAAGAGACCTACCGCCTTCGCTGGCCGTACGCGGCGATGAAGGCCGTGCCCGCCGCCGGGGGATTCGTCTCCGCGCCGGTGCTGCTGTGGGCGCTCGGGCGTGCCCTGAGTGTCGAGGCGACGCTGGTCGTCGTCGTGCTGGCCGTCGCGGTGGTCGCCGTCCAGGTGTCGATCATGCGCGCGTGGCGGCTGGTCCTCGGGCCTGAGGAAGTGGTGGTGGTCCGGCAGCGGGCGCGGATCACGCTGCGCTGGTCGGACTTCCAGGAGGTCAAGGCGGTCGCCCCGGGCCGCGACAAGCTGGTCTTCTCGGCCGGGCGGGTGGAGACGGCCAATCCAGTGGTCCGGTTGTCGAAGCGGGTGGCTGACCAGTTGCGGGAGACGGGTGTCGACCGCACTGTCGAATTGCTCTTGTTCCTCCCTGACTGGCGTAAGACAGACCTACCGCAGGCCGTTCTCCGCGCCCAAGCTCAGCAGGCGGGATGACCGGGCGGCTGGTGCTGGCGGCAACGCCGCTGGGCGACCCGGGCGACGCGTCGGCGCGGCTGGTGGCGGCGCTGGGGTCGGCCGAGGTCATCGCCGCCGAGGACACCCGGCGGACCCGGAACCTGGCCGCCGCGCTCGGCGTCGAGCCCACCGGGCGGATCGTGAGCTTCTACGACGCCGTGGAGACCAGCCGCGCGCCGGGGCTGGTCGAGGCGATCCGCGGCGGTGAGACGGTTCTGCTGGTCACCGACGCGGGGATGCCGAGCGTGTCCGACCCGGGGTACCGGCTGGTCGCCGCGTGCGTCGAGGCGGACCTGCCGATCACGTGCCTGCCCGGTCCGTCCGCGGTGACGACGGCGTTGGCGCTGTCCGGGCTGCCCTGCGACCGGTTCTGCTTCGAGGGGTTCGCGCCGCGCAAGTCGGGGGAGCGGCGCAAGTGGCTGGCGGCGCTGGCCGACGAGCCGCGCACGGCCGTGTTCTTCGAAGCCACCCACCGCATCGAGAGCCTGCTGGACGACGCCGTGGAGGTGCTCGGCGCTGACCGGCGCGCGGCGGTCTGCCGGGAGCTGACCAAGTCGTACGAGGAGATCAAACGCGGCACGCTCGGCGAGTTGGCGGAGTGGGCGCGCGACGGGGTGCGCGGCGAGATCACCGTCGTCCTCGCGGGGGCCGAGCCGCGCACCGCCGACCTGGACACCCTGGTCGCCCGGGTCCGCGCGCTCGCGGCCGAGGGCGTGCGGCTCAAGGACGCCGCCGCCGAGGTCGCCGCCGCGACCGGGGTCAGCAAGAAGACCCTCTACGACGCCGCGGTGAGCCGGGCGTGATCCGGGTCGCCGGGACCGAACTCGTCGCCCAGATCACCGGGCGCGAGTCGGTCAACGGCACGGCCGAGCGCTACGGCATCCACGCCACCGACCTCGGCGTCATGTGGGACGACGGCGACGGCCGCACGTTCGTCGTCTTCGGCGACACCTACGGCGCGGGCTGGTGCGGCGAGGGCGCCGGCCCCAGCGAGGGCGGCGACTGGCGGTGCAACGTCCTGGCCGTCGCCGCCGACCGCGACCTCGACTCGGGCTTGCGCATCGAGTCGGTGATCGCCCGCGACGACGGCACGGCCCGGCAGATCCTCGACCGCGACCCCCGCCGCGACGAGGAGACCGTCATCCCCTGCTCTGGCGTCGCGATCGACGGGACGCACTACCTGCACTACATGTCGGTGCGGAACTGGGGCGCGCGCGGCAAGTGGGTCACCAACTACGCGGGCATCGCCGTCTCCCGCGACGGCGGCCACACCTGGGACAAGCCGGAGCGCGCCCGCTGGATCAACCGCGCCGAGCGCGACCACCCGTTCCAGATGGCCGCCTTCGCCCGCGCCGAGGACCACCTCCACCTGCTCGGCACCCCCAATGGCCGCTGGGGTGACGCGCGCCTCGCCCGAGTGTCCACAAGCGACATCCTGGAGCCCAGGGCGTACGAGTACTGGACCGGCGCGCGCTGGCGTCCCCGTGACGAGTTCGCCGCCACCCCGGTCATGCGCGGCCCGGTGGGCGAGCTGTCCGTGCTCTACAACATCCACTTCGGACAGTGGTTGGCCGTGCACCTGGACGAGGCCCGCGCCGCGATCGTCCTGCGCACCGCCGAACACCTGACCGGGCCGTGGACCGACGGCCAGGCGCTGGCCACCGCCGGCCGGTATCCCGGTCTGTATGGCGGTTTCCTGCACCCGGCGTCGGCCGACGGTCCGGTCATCCACTACACGATGTCGCGCTGGAGCCCGTACAACGTCTACCTCATGCGCTCCGAGCTGACCGGCTGACTCACGCGTTCTCCCTGGCGAAAGTCCGCGCGCCCCACAGCAAGCCCAGCACCGTCATCACGAACAGCACCAGCGATCGCGCCGAGTTCCGCGTCGCGCAGGCCGCGGCCGGTGAGGGTGCGGAACACGTCGTCCAGGGTGGGCCGCCGCACTGAAGTGACGTCATGGCGATGTCCGCTGCGTCGAGCGCGCGCAGCAGTTCGGGCAGCGCGAGGGACGCGGAACTCGACGGCCTCCGGCTGCCGGTCCGCCGCAGGCCCTCCCGCGCCAGCCGGGGCTTCACCCTGGCCCACCCGTCGGCCCGCCAGCCCATCAGCTCGGTGCGGACCTGGTGGCCGGGCGCCTTGCCCGCCCGGGTCACCAGGCCCAGCACGAGCGGCCGTGTGGCCGACATCCGGTGTCCTCCTGCGGCCGTCCAAAGTGACGTCCGTAGGCTAAGCGCTCATGAGTGCCCCCGTGCTGACCGCGGTGGCCTGGCCATACGCCAACGGCCCCCGCCACATCGGTCACGTTTCCGGATTCGGTGTCCCTTCGGACGTCTTCTCCCGCTACATGCGCATGTCCGGCCACCGCGTGCTGATGGTGAGCGGCACCGACGAGCACGGCACGCCGATCTCGGTGCAGGCCGACAAGGAGGGGATGACCACCCGCGAGCTCGCCGACAAGTACAACCGGGTGATCGCGGAAGACCTCCAGGGCCTGGGCCTGTCCTACGACCTGTTCACCCGCACGACCACCGGCAACCACTACAAGGTCGTGCAGGACCTGTTCCTGGCGCTCTGGCGCAACGGCTACGTCCAGGTCAAGACCCAGATGGGCGCGATCAGCCCGTCCACCGGCCGCACCCTGCCCGACCGCTACATCGAGGGCACCTGCCCGATCTGCGGCTACGACGGCGCCCGCGGCGACCAGTGCGACAACTGCGGCAACCAGCTCGACCCGATCGACCTGAAGAACCCGCGCTCGCGGATCAACGGCGAGACGCCGAAGTTCGTCGAGACCGAGCACCTGTTCCTCGACCTGCCCGCGTTCGCCGAGACGATGGGCTCCTGGCTGTCGACCAAGACCGAGTGGCGGCCGAACGTCCTGAAGTTCAGCCAGAACCTGCTCGGCGACATGCGCCCCCGGGCGATCACCCGCGACCTCGACTGGGGCGTCCCGGTCCCGCTCGACGGCTGGCGCGACGCGCCGATGAAGCGGTTCTACGTCTGGTTCGACGCGGTCATCGGCTACCTGTCCGCCAGCGTCGAGTGGGCGCGGCGCACCGGCGACGCGGACGCCTGGAAGGAGTTCTGGACCGACCCGGCCCAGGGCTACTACTTCATGGGCAAGGACAACATCGTCTTCCACTCGCTGATCTGGCCGTCGCTGCTGCTAGGACACAATGGTGCGGGCGACCGCGTTGCTCCTGGCGGCGAGCCGGGCGCGTTCGGCACACTCAACCTGCCGACCGAGGTCGTCTCCAGCGAGTTCCTGACCATGAGCGGGTCGAAGTTCTCCACCTCCCGCGGCACGGTCATCTACGTCCGGGACTTCCTCAAGCAGTTCGGCCCGGACACCCTGCGCTACTTCATTTCCGTCGCGGGCCCGGAAAACCAGGACACCGACTTCACCTGGGACGAGTTCGTCCGCCGCACCAACTTCGAGCTGGCCAACGAGTGGGGCAACCTGGTCAACCGCTCGGTGTCGATGGCGCACAAGAACGTCGGCGCCGTGCCGCGCCCCACCGCGCCGACCGCCGCCGACGAACAGCTCAAGGCGTTGGCACGGGCCGCGTTCGACACCGTCGGGGACAACCTGCGCCGGTCGCGGTTCAAGCTCGCCGCCAGCGAGGCGATGCGCGTCGTCGGCGCGGCCAACAAGTACCTCTCCGACGAGGAGCCGTGGAAGCGCAAGGACGACCTGGAGCGCCGCGACACCATCCTGCACACCGCGCTGCAGGTCGTCTCGGACGCGAACACGCTGCTCACCCCGTTCCTGCCGCACTCGGCGCAGAAGGTGCACGAACTGCTCGGCGGCAAGGGCGTGTGGGCGGCGCAGCCGGAACTGCGCGAGGTCGACGACCTGGACGAGCCGTCGCGGCGCTACCCGATTCTGACCGGCGACTACGCCGACGAGACGGCCCGCTGGGAGTCGGTCGACATCGAGGTGGGGCGTCCGCTGGACAAGCCAGCCCCGCTGTTCGCCAAGCTCGACGCCGAGCTTGGCGAGACCGGCCCCGACTGGGCGCCGATCGAGAAGTGACACCGCGCAAGGGCGAGCGACCACCGGTGCCGGAGCGTCTTCCCGCACCGGTGGTCGACGCGCACACGCACCTGGATGCCTGCGGCGCCAAGGATTCCGCCGATGTGTCCACAATGCTCGATCGCGCGAACGCCGCTGGCGTCGACCGGGTGATCACCGTCGCCGACGACTTGGCCGCCGCGCGCTGGGCCGCCGAGGCGTCCACTTGGGACGATCGGGTGTTCGCCGCGGTCGCGGTGCACCCGACGCGCACCGCCGAGTTCTCCGACGCGGACAAGGCCGTCATCGAAGACCTGGCGCGGCAGCCGCGCGTCGTCGCGGTCGGCGAGACCGGGCTCGACTACTACTGGGACTACTCGCCGCCCGCCGCCCAGCACGAAGCGTTCCGTTGGCACATCGACCTGGCGAAGCGGGTCGGCAAGCCGCTGATGATCCACGACCGGGACGCGCACGCGGACATCTTCAAGATCCTCACCGAGGAAGGATCACCCGAAACGGTTGTGTTCCACTGCTTTTCCGGTGATCTTGATTTCGCCCGAAAGTGTGTCGACCGCGGCTATGTCCTGTCCTTCGCGGGCCCGGTGACCTTCCGCAACGCCGCGCCGCTGCGCGCGGCCGCCGCGTTCGTGCCCCCGGGCCAGTTGCTCGTGGAGACCGATGCGCCATATCTCACACCGCATCCCTTCCGCGGCAGGCCGAACGAGCCCTATTGCGTCGCCTACACCCTCCGGGACCTCGCTCACCTGCGTGGAGTCGACGTCGCCGAGCTCGCCGCCGACATCTCCACGACAGCGGATCGCGTGTTTCGGTTGCGGGACGTGACATCCGACCATTCGATCGGTGATCGATTGCGATGAATGGGTGACGAATTAGCCGACTTGGCGGTGTGACGGGACTCACGAGTTCGCCGGATGTGTTTGCGCAACCCCAGCCGTCTCGTTACTGTCCCGTGACCGTACGACTTTGGGGATCATGCCCCGAGTCAACCCGGAGCAAGTCAGTACACGTCGGGGTGGCTGGCTGCGGGTCGTCGGAACACACGAAAGCGCGAAACGCGCCAAGCAGGCGGAGGAGTGGATGATCGCAGCGCGGCTGAGACCAATCCACGACGCCTGCGGAGCGGGTTCCCGCCTTCTGGAGGAATCGACCCTGTGAGCGGTAAACAGATCGGCGGTCTCGACCGCCCCCGGCACGACGGCTTCGCCGACACCGACTGGTTCAGCCCGGTCAAGTCGAGCGCGGCAACGGCCACGGCTGTCCTGGATGACGACTTCCGGGCCTGGCGGTCCGAGTTCCCGGACTACGACTACGACGCCGGTTTCTCCGCGTCGCTGAGCATCACCGACCACGACGTCCGCCACGCGCTCGGCCCGCAGGCCGACGAGATCATGGCCTTCGCGGGCGTCGACGTCGACGAGCTGATCCGGCTCATCAACGCCGAGACCACCGTTCTCCCCGCGCTTCCCGCGCTGCCCGATGAGGTCGCCAGCGGGCCCAAGCCGCTCAAGGCCGAAGACGACAAGCCTGCGCCCGGCCTGATCACCGCCGTCAAGCGCTGGAAGTCCACCTTCCTCAAGGCCACCATCGCCGCGGTCCTGGTCACCCTGACCGGCGGCGGCGCCGCGGCCATCGCGATGAACAACACGGTGACCGTCGACGTCGACGGACACACCCGCGAGGTCAGCACCTACGCCGACACCGTGGGCGAGATCCTCGAAGAAGAGGGCATCGAGGTCGGCCAGCACGACTCGCTGAGCCCCTCCCCGTCCGCCGAGATCGCCGACGACGGCAAGATCGTCCTCCAGCGCGGCCGCCAGCTCCACCTGACCGTCGACGGCGAGCAGCGCGACCACTGGGTCCGCGCCACCACCGTCGGCGAAGCCCTCCGCCAGGTCAACGCCCCCGTCGCGGGCGCCTGGATCTCCGCTGGCCGCGACGTGCAGGTGCCCCTGGACGGCATGGCCGTCGAGATCAAGACCCCGAAGAGCATCACCCTCTTCGACGGCGGCAGCGCCCCCACCCAGCTGACCACCACCGCGGTCACCGTCCAGGAGCTGCTGGACCAGCACAACCTGGCCCTCGGCCCCCAGGACGCGGTCCTCCCCGGCGCCGACCTCAAACTCACCACCGGCGCCGAGATCCGCATCAGCCGCACCGGCGTGACGGTGATCAACCAGGCCGAGCCGGTAGAGCCCCCCCTCCAGACCGTGGAAGACCCGGAACTGGCCAAGGGCAAGGAACTGGTCGTCGACCCCGGCACCCCCGGCGAGCGCATCGCCACCTACCGCATCACCGAGAAAAACGGCAAGGTCATCAAGCGCGAGGAAATCGGCTCCAAGGAGACCCGCGCCCCCCTGCCCAGGATCGTCAAGGTGGGCACCAAGCAGCCCCCCCAGCCCCTGATCTCCGACGGCGCCGTCTGGGACCGCCTGGCCCACTGCGAGGCCACCGGAAACTGGGCCATCAACACCGGCAACGGCTACTACGGCGGCCTCCAGTTCAACAAGAGCACCTGGGACGCCTACGGCGGCGACCAGTACGCCGCCTACCCCCACCAGGCCACCCGCGAACAGCAGATCGCCATCGCAACCAAGGTCCGCGACGCCCGCGACGGCTACAGCGCCTGGCCGCACTGCTCCAGCAAACTCGGCCTCCCCCGCTAACCCCACGCCCCGCCCTGCCCCGAGCCACACGGCAGGCCCGCAAAGCACCCGAACGTGTTCGGTGATCGCGAGTTGTCCACAGGCAAACCCCACCCCCTTCCCCGCCCTGACCTGCGCCGATAGACTGGAGCAGGGTCCGGCCCCCAGGGCGGGTGGGGTTTGCTGTGTGGGCTGCGGGGCGGCAGAATCGGCCGTTGCGGATCTGGCTGGAGTGGCTCGCCCACTGGCCAACCGACCCTTCTGTCAGGCCCAACCGAGGCTCGCCGAGTGCTTGTCGGGACCAAGAAACCACTCCACCCCATCGAGCCGACAACGGAACCAGCCACCCACGCACCCCACAGCCCCCAGAAAGCCACCGCCCCGTACGCTCTGCCAGTGACTGGATCGGCGCTGCTTGGCCCTGCTGACGTGCGAAGGCTCGCCGCCGAGTTGGACGTTCGCCCAACCAAGAAGCTCGGCCAGAACTTCGTCCACGATCCCAACACGGTCCGCCGGATCGTCGCGGCCGCGAATCTCACCGCCGACGACACAGCGCTAGAGGTCGGACCGGGACTCGGATCGTTGACTCTCGCCCTGCTCCCAGCCTGCGCCAACGTGGTAGCCGTGGAGATCGACCCAGTCCTCGCCGCCCGCCTCCCCGCGACCGTGCGCGACCGTGCCCCTGAGTTGGCCGACCGCCTGACTGTCGTGACCGCGGACGCCATGCGCGTCACCGCCCCCCAACTCCACGAGCCGACCGCGCTCGTCGCGAATCTGCCCTACAACGTCGCCGTTCCCGTCGTCCTGCATCTGCTCGCCGAGTTGCCGTCGCTGCGCACAGTCCTGGTCATGGTCCAGGCGGAGGTGGCGGACCGGATGGCCGCCAGCCCGGGCGGCAAGGTCTACGGCATCCCCAGCGTCAAGGTCGCCTGGTTCGCCGAGGCCCGCAGGGTGGCCACGATCTCCCGGTCGGTGTTCTGGCCGGTGCCCAATGTCGACTCCGCGCTGGTGCTGATGACCCGCCGCGAGCCCCCCGCGGCCGACCGGCAGGCGGTGTTCGCCGTCATCGACGCCGCGTTCGCGCAGCGGCGCAAGACTCTGCGGGCGGCGCTGGCGGGCTGGGCGGGGTCCGCTGCCCGGGCGGAGTCGGTGCTCGTCGCGGCCGGGGTGGACCCGGGGGAGCGCGGCGAGCAATTGTCGGTACGGGAGTTCGTCCGAATCGCGCAAGCGGCCGCTCACATGGCGTAAGCGAACTCGAAAACATTACTCCTGATGTGTGATGTGCGGAACGTCGGGGCCGATCTTCGGCACACGCGCTTGCTTTTGAGCAGCGCGGTCAGGTCTACTCTGTAAGCATTCCATCCCGAGCGGCTGAGAGACCTGGCTCGTTGACGCCGCAGCAACCACCCATCGTGGGCAGGTGCTACCGCCAGGAACGATGGAGGAGTGAGAGCGGATGCGGATCCTCACCACCCGACGGGTCATCGACCAGTGCAAGCGATCCGTCACCGCATGTCGTCTGATGCGCGTAGCAAGCTGACTTCGAGCAACACGTCTTCTTAACCCCCCCTGTTCGTCAGTCCCGGATCGTCCCTTGTGGACGAAGGCCGTCCTATCGGCCTGCCGTGCGCCGCGTTGGAGTAGATCGTGATCACCGTTGAGAACCTGAGCAAGTCCTTCCTGGGCGACACCGGCCCTGTCGTCGCGCTCGAGGACGTCACGCTGGACGTGCCCACGGGCACGATCACCGGCGTCGTCGGCCCGTCGGGCTCGGGCAAGTCCACTCTCGCCCGCCTCGTCGCCCTCCAAGACCGCCCCGACAGCGGCGTGATCAGGGTCGACGGTTTCAACACCGCCGCCCTCGACCCCCGCAGGCTCCGCGCCGCCCGCAGGCGCATCGGCGTCGTGCGCCACGGCGACCTGCTTCCGCAGCGCACCGCCGCGGGCAACATCGCCCTTCCCCTTGAACAGGCGGGCGTCGACGGCCCGCAGCGCCGCGAGAAGGTCGGCACCCTGCTCGACCTCATCGGCCTCACGGACAAGGCCGCCTTCTATCCGGACGCTCTCACCCCCGGCCAGCAGGCCAGAGTCGCCGTCGCCCGCGCCCTGGTCGGCGACCCGGGCCTCCTTCTCGCCGACGACCCCACCAAGGACTTGGACCCCGACGCCGAGGCGGGCGTCCTCACCGTCCTCGACCGCGCCCGTGCCGAACTGGGCTCCACAGTCCTGGTCGTCACCGACGACGCGGGCGTCGTCCGCCGCATCGCCGACGACGTGGCCCTTCTGGAGGGCGGCCGCGTCCAGGAGAGCGGCCACCTGCTTTCCCTCGTGCAGGACCCCGGCAGCCAGGTCGCCCAGGCCCTGCTCCCCGCGATCGACGCCCCCAAGTCCGCCCAGGCCCGCCACGACCGCTTGGCGGAGGTTGTGCTCGTCGGCTTCGCCGCCGTCGGCGCCCTCCTCCCGGAAGCCACCACCCGCTTCGGCGCCACCATCGCCGTGGTCGGCGGCGGCCTCACCCGCATCGGCGAAACCCCGGTAGCCCGCTTCCTCCTGGGGGTCTCCGGCTCCCACGCCGACCAGGCCCTGGCCTGGATCGGCGAACGCGGCGGCCTGGTGCGCCAGCGCGCCACCGGCCCCCAGGGCATCGTCGCGGCCTGACCCGCGCGTCACTTCACCGCCCGCCCACCACCCCAGTGGGCGGGCGGTGACGCGCTTGCCACCCCAAACCCGCAAGTACCGCCAACCCAGCCGCCTGCCAACCCCTCGACAGCGCCCAAGGTCGCGAGTTGTCCACAGGCGCGGCGCACCCTCTCCCCCGCGATGACCTGGGCCGATAGACTGGAGCAGGGCTGGCCCCCCGGGCCAGGGTTCCGTCAAAGTCGATCAGCCCCATGGGCCGGGTCCTCCGGGTCGGGAAGACAGCATCGCGAACGCCTTGAGTGGCGGCCGCAGCCGGAACAACCCCACGTGCGAGGAAAGACGACCTCTCGCACGATCGCGGCCAGTCGCACCAGGGAACACCCCGGCGTGCGCGGGAAAGACACTCCTCGACCCTGCGGTTCATGAACCAGAACGGTGTCCTGTGCTCACGTTCAGTCGAGCGCGGAGTCTGTGGACCGGCCCGCCGCACGTGCCGGAGAGAGGTCGGGAAGTCTCCCCGCCGTTCGATCACGCCCCGGTTCCGGCCGACGCTCACCGGCAACACACCACACCGAGACGGCGAACACCACCACCCCCCACCACCGAAGCCATCGCAGTCGAGATTCGAGCAGCATCCTGACCTGCCCAAACCCGACTTCGACGGAGCCCTGGGCCCCAGGGCGGGTGGGGTTTGTTGTGGGGCTGTGGGGCGGCGAAAAAGAAGGAGCTGTTGGAGCGAGATTGGGCGGTGCCGCGCCTGCTCGATGCGGTTGCGCACCCGAACCGCCGCCCGTCACATCGGTAGCCGCTGGCAGGCACCCCCTCACGCGCAACCTGCTGACCGGCGGCCACGCTCGCCAGGTGCTCGATGGGGTGGAGTGGTTTCTTCGGGGGAGAAGGAAGATCGCTAAGCTGGCCGCGCGTGTGATGCCGCAGGCTTCCCACGCTCTTTCACACGGGCGATCTTCCTTCGTAGGGGCCCCGGAGAAACCACTCCACCCGATCAAGCCCACCCACCCCACGCATCCAGGTGCCATCAGAGCGCCCGTAGGCTGGTCAGGTGCTCGCTGTCGTGCCTGCCCCGGTGACCGTTCGTGTGCCGTCCAAGGTGAACCTGCACCTCGCCGTCGGCGACGTGCGCCCGGACGGCTATCACGAGCTGTCCACCGTCTTCCAGGCGCTGTCGCTGACCGATGAGGTCACGGTGGCCGTCGCGGACGAGCCGGGTGTCGAGGTGCACGGCGAGGGCGCCGACGCGGTGCCCACCGGGGCGAGCAACCTGGCTTGGCGCGCGGTGCAGGAGTTGGCCCGGCACGTGGGCCGCGACGCGGACGAACCCAAGGTCCGCATCGTCATCCGCAAGGGCATCCCCGTCGCGGGCGGTATGGCCGGGGGCAGCGCGGACGCGGCCGCGACGCTGGTGGGGTTGGCTTCGCTGTGGCGGTTGGACATCGGCCGTGACGAGCTGGCGCAGGTGGCGGGGCGGTTGGGCAGCGATGTGCCATTCGTGCTGCATGGTGGCACCGCGTTGGGCACTGGCCGGGGTGAGCAGCTGGTTCCGGTGCTGGCCCGGCACACCTACCACTGGGTCCTGGCCTTCGACCGGCGCGGGCTGTCGACGCCCAAGGTCTACACCGAGCTTGACCGGCTCCGCGCCGAAGGCGACCCGCCGCGCATCGGCGAGGTCGAGCCCCTGCTCGCGGCCCTGGCCTCCGGCGACCCCCGGCAGCTTGCCCTGCTGTTGGGCAACGACTTGCAGCCCGCAGCCGTGTCGCTGCGCCCGGGTCTGCGCCGCACCCTGCGCGCGGGCGTCACCGCTGGCGCGCTCGCGGGCATCGTCTCCGGGTCGGGCCCCACCTGCGCGTTCCTCTGCGAAGACGGCGACGCGGCGCTGCGGGTGGCCGCCGAACTGTCCGGCGCGGGCGTCTGCCGCACCGTCCGCGTTGCCCACGGCCCCGTCCCCGGCGCCCGCGTCGTCGGCGACGACACTCCCCGTTCGGCGCCGCCCGAGGCGCACGCTTAGCAGGCAGTGGGTGCGCTAGCAGGCGAGTCGGTCGGTACCCAGCCACTTGAGTTCGCCACTGGTTGACCTCAGCGCTCCCTTGACGGGCAGATCTGGTGGGCCGCGTCCCACCACAGGGGGTAGAAGATGTGATGCCCTCCGACGAACACTCCCCACAGCCGCTCGAGACTTCCCAGCCGAAATCGGAATAGCTCTGGGTGGTCGTCAAGGTCGAGAGTCGTCAGGCGATCTTGAGCGGACTTGATCAGGTGTTCAACGGGGATCGACTTGTGCTTCGGCCCCCTGCGCGAGTTTCCACCGGTCAGTTGGGCCCAGATTTCCGCCCAAGTGAGTTTTTCCATCTCCTGCAGAAACGCCATGATCTTGATCAAACCGCCGCGATCTTCGGGCCAGCCACCCCAGGGGAGGCTGTTGTCGTCGTCGATCAGCGACAAACCCCAAGCTGGTTTCCGGTTCGCGACGGTGGGATCGTCGGGGCCGGGAACCACGCCGTGCAGCTTTCTCGGCACTCGTCGGGTGAGCACCTCGGCGGGAAGGGCCGCGACGGGAACCCTTCGTTGCTTCTTGTTGCCCACTAGACCAAGTCGGCCTCGCTGGAAGATGCCACCGCGCTGTAGTACTCCTGCATGGCGTCCGTGGAGATGAGGCGTCTGCTTCGTTCCGTGGGGCCGAGGCCCGCGCGGGCGGCGATCCACGGTTGCTCGCGATGCGTTAAATCGCTCAACTGCTGTGCGGAGTACTTGCCGTAGGCGTTCACAACACCGTCGACGGTCTCTTGTTCGCTGGGGGACAAACGTGTCGAGTTCCCGTCCGGCCAGTTCGTGAGGGTGTATTGCCCTTGATGCCGCCGGTACAGATCAGGGACGACCGGGCCGTTGGCCCACGCTTCTATCGGCTGGTCGAAGAGCGGCCGCTCGTCCCAGACGAGGTGCCAGGCCTGGCTGTAGTAGACCAACTTCTGCAGCTTCATCGCTGACATGGGGCCTGCCTGCCGCAGTATGTACGCCGCCACATCGTTCACATTCGCCATGGGCCGACACCTCCTTCGTTTGGTTCGCAGGCCATCCGCGACGTCGGCTTGGTCACGGATGTTCCAGGTACAGCATGACAGATCGACAACTGAGCGCCGCTCGTGGAGAACGGTGACCAGTCGACAACGCCAGATGTGAACACATGTTCGATGATAGCCCGCTGATGTGCGGTTTTGTAGACCCGATGGGGTGAAGCTGGGACGGAAACCGCCTAGGGCTTCTCCGGGGTGGCTCCCTCCGTGCTTCTGGGCGCGGTCCCTCTGCCTAGGCTCTACTCACGGATCACCAGCGGCTGGTTGCGCGGGTGACTTCACCATCTCAACGAAAGTGCGGGTAGATGGCCAACCTGGTCAACCTGGAGAACGTCAGCAAGAGCTACGGCGTGCGCCCGTTGCTGGACCAGGTGTCCCTGGGCGTCGGGGAAGGCGACCGGATCGGGGTGGTCGGGCTCAACGGTGGGGGCAAGACCACGCTGTTGGAGGTGTTGGCTGGGATCGAGGCCGCGGACAGCGGGCGGGTCAGCCGGAACCGGGACCTGCGGATGGCCGTGGTCACCCAGCGCACCGAGCTGCCCAAGGGGTCGACCGCGCGGCACGCGGTGTTGGACCCGCTGGGGATCACCGAGGAGCACCAGTGGGCGGCCGACGCGCGGGCGCGGTCGATCTTGGAGGGCCTGGAGATCATCAACCTGGGCCTGGACAACCCGGTCGACACGATGTCCGGTGGCGAGCGGCGGCGGGTCGCGCTGGCGGCGGCGCTGGTGCAGGAACTCGACCTCGTGGTGTTGGACGAGCCGACCAACCATCTCGACGTCGAGGGGGTGCGGTGGCTGGCCGACCACCTGCTCGCCAGCGGCACCGCGCTGGTGGTCGTGACGCACGACCGGTGGTTCCTCGACACGGTGTGCACCCGCACGTGGGAGGTCGTGGGCGGCCGGGTCGAGCAGTACGAGGGCGGTTACGCGGACTGGATCTACGCCCGCGCCGAGCGGGGGCGGCTGGCGGACACGCTGGAGGAGAAGCGGCGGAACCTGGCGCGCAAGGAACTCGCGTGGCTGCGGCGCGGCGCCCCGGCGCGGACGTCGAAGCCCCGGTACCGGATCGAGGCCGCGGAGGCGCTGATCTCCGATGTTCCGCCGCCGCGGGACAACGTGGAGCTGGTGGCGTTCGCCAAGCGCAGGCTGGGCAAGACCGTCCTCGAACTGGAGGACGTGTCGGTCTCCGCAGGGGACAAGCCGATCCTCGACCACGAGACGTGGCGCATCGGCCCGGGGGACCGGGTGGGCCTGGTCGGGGTCAACGGGTCGGGCAAGACCACGGTGCTCCGGTTGCTCGCAGGCGACACCGAACCGGCGAGCGGCAAACGGGTGCAGGGGCAGACGGTGCGGCTGGCGCACCTGACCCAGGAACTCCAGGAGCTGCCCGCCGAGCAGCGGCTGCTGGAGGCCGTCGAGGAAGTCGCGCGCCGGGTCACCCTCGGCAAGCAGGAGCTGTCCGCGTCGCAGCTCGCCGAGCGGTTCGGGTTCCCGGCGAACCGGCAGTGGACGCCGATCGGCGACCTGTCCGGCGGTGAGCGCCGCCGGTTGCAGCTTGCCCGGCTGCTGATGGCCGAGCCGAACGTCCTGCTGCTCGACGAGCCGACGAACGACCTGGACATCGACACCCTCCAGCAGCTGGAGGACCTGCTCGACTCCTGGCCGGGCACCATCGTCGTGGTCTCCCACGACCGGTACCTGGTCGAGCGGGTGTGCGACCGGGTGGTGGCGCTGTTCGGCGACGGCAAGGTCACCCACCTCGTCGGCGGCATCGAGGAGTACCTGACCCGGCGGACGGCCGCGCTGGCCGCCGCCGTCCCGGCCGCCAAGCCCGCCCGGCCTGCCGAGAGCAAAGGAAGCGCTGCCGAGCGACGGGCCGCGCAGAAGGAGCTGGCCCGGCTCGAACGCCAATTCGAGACCCTGGGCAAGAAGGAGGCGCGGCTGCACGCCGCGCTCGCCGAGGCGGCCACCGACCCGGAGAAGCTGCTCGAACTGGACGCGCAGCTGCGCGAAGTCGTCGCGGAGAAGGAAGAAATCGAGCTCAAGTGGCTCGAAGCAGCCGATAGCGCGGAGTAACCCTGATCTAGGCTGGGAAGCATGAGCCGCTTTGTCGACATGCTGTTGGACACCGCGCGCACCCGCGGGCAGGAGCGGGGGATCACCACCGGTGAGCCCGCCGCGCCCGTGCGCCACACCTGGGCGCGGGTCCACGAGCGGGCGACGCGGATGGCCGGTTCCCTGATCGCGGGCGGCTTGGCCAAGCACGGCGCGGTCGCGGTGCTCGCCGCGGAGCCGGTGACGATCGCCCCCGCGGTGCAGGCGGTGTGGCTGGCCGGTGGCAGCGTCACCATGCTGCACCAGCCGACCCCGCGCACCGACCTGGCCGAGTGGGCGCGGGACACCGTCCGGGTGCTTGCCATGATCGGCTCGAAGCTGGTGCTGCTCGGCGCGCCGTTCGACCAGCTCGCGCCGGTGCTGGAGCAGAACGGCATCGCTTACCTGAACCTGAGCGGCCTCGCCGACGGTGAGCCGGTCGCCGACGTGGTCGAGGTCGGCGAGGAAGCGCCCGCGCTGCTACAGCTCACCAGCGGTTCGACGGCCGAGCCCAAGGCCGTGCGGATCACCCACGGCAACCTGTTCGCGAACATGACCGCGATGACCGAGGCGTCCGAGCTGGACGTGGACAACGACATCATGGTGTCCTGGCTGCCGCTGTTCCACGACATGGGCATGGTCGGCTTCCTTACCGTGCCGATGACGGTCGGCTTGGAGCTGGTCAAGGTCACCCCGGTCGAGTTCCTCACCGGCCCGCTGCTGTGGGCGGAGCTGATCTCCCGCTACCGGGCCACGATCACCGCGGCCCCGAACTTCGCCTACGCCCTGCTCGGCCGCCGGCTGTCCGGAGTGGACGACGAGGGCAAGTACGACCTGTCGACGCTTCGGTTGGCGCTCAACGGAGCCGAGCCCATCGACGAGAAGGCCGTCCGCCTGTTCACCGAAGCGGGCGCCCGGTTCGGGATGCGCCCGGAGTGCGTGTTCCCGGCCTACGGCATGGCCGAGACGACGCTGGCCGTGTCGTTCGCGCCGCTGCTCTCAGGCCTGCGCCTGGACCGGATCGACGCGGACAAGCTGGAGTCGGAGAACCTGGCCGTGCCGTCGGACAGCCCCTCGGCGCGGTCTTTCGCGTTGCTGGGCAGGCCGTTGCGCGGCATCGAGGAGCGCATCGTCGCCGAGGGCGGGCGGGTGCTCGGTGAGCGCGAGGTCGGTGAGATCCAGTTGCGCGGCGCGGCGGTGACCCCGGGCTACCTCACCGTGAACGGCCCCGTCGCCACCCAGGACGCCGATGGCTGGCTCGCCACCGGCGACATCGGGTACACAGTGGACGGTGAGATCGTCATCTGCGGCAGGCAGAAGGACGTCATCATCCTCGCGGGCCGCAACATCTACCCCACCGACATCGAGCGCGCAGCGTCCACTGTGGAGGGTGTGCGCGCTGGCAACGCGGTCGCCGTGCGCATCGACGCTGGCAGCCGCCGCGAGCGCTTCGCGGTCGTGGTCGAATCCAAGCTCGCTGGCGACACCGACGCGGAACGGGTGCTGCGCAAGGAAGTCGGCACCCGCGTGTTCGAGGCGGTCAACGCCCGCCCGGTCGCGGTGATCGTGCTCAAGCCCGGCACGCTCCCCAAAACCCCCTCGGGCAAGCTCCGCAGGGCCGCCGCGGGCGAGCAGCTCGCCGCGGCCATCCACGCCCGCGAGACCGCGGACTGAGTCCGCCGATCCGGTATTCGGCTGCTTCTTCATTCGATCGTCAGGGTTGACACCCACCTTCGGTGATCTTCGGATGATCGTTTTCCGCCGATCGGCGCAGTATCGGCGGGGCCATCCGGCGGTAGCCCATTGAGGGCAAAAGCACTTGCCTGCTTGGTCCCCACGACGCTGGACGACAGTGGAAGGAGCACGACATCGTGCATCGCACTCGACGGTCGCTCGCCACGGCAGGCGCTGCCGTGCTGGGCCTGATGACTCTGGGCGCCACCCCCGCGCAGGCTGCGGCCGCGCCGAAGGTGACAGTGATCGACAAGGGCGGCCAGAAGACGTTCCGCCTGGCCCCGAACACCAAGGAGGTGACCGTCTACCTCTGGGGCGCGGGTGGCGGCGGCGCGGGCGGCGGCGGTGGCGCCAGTGGCGGTGGCGGCGGTGGTGGCGCGAACGGCGCCTGGGGCGGCCACACCGGTGGTGGTGGCGGCGGTGGCGGCCAGGGTGGCGGCGGCGCGGCCGGTGGTAGCGGCGGCGGCTCTGGCTCGTTCATCGCGTGCACCTTCACCGTGGACCCGAAGATGTCGAGGATGGCTGATCTGGACATCTCCAGCGGGCTCCGCGGCGGCAAGGAAGGTGCCCAGCGCAGGGGTGGCGCGGGCGGCAGGGGCGGTGGTTCCACCTGGGGCGGCGGTCTTGACGGCGCTCCAGGCACCGACGGCCGCGGCGCCTACGGCGGTGAGGGCAGCCAAGAAGCCAGGACCACCACCACGGTGATCAGCTTCGCCTCCGGGCAGGAGGCGCGGGTGGTCGACGGATTGAGCAGCCCGAATCCGGGCAGGCCCGGCTTCGGCGGCAGTGCAGGCGGCGGTGGCTATTACGGCGGCGGCTCGGCCAAGGGCGGAGCCGAAGGTGAAGGCAAGGGGCAGGCAGGCGTCGCACGCGCCGGTGGCGGCGGCGGTGAGAACGCCGCTGGCGGCGGCTGTGTCAAGGGCACGGAGATCGCGCGGCAGGACGGCAACCCCGGTGGCAAGGGTGGGGAGGCCACCGCCGCCGCGCTCGCCGCGGGTGGCGGCACGGACGGCCAAGACGCCTGCGACCCCAGCAAGGTCACGTGGGCGCCTGGTGGTGGCGGCGGCGCGGGCGGCAAGGGCGGCGCGGGCGGCCCGGGTGGGGCCGCGGTCAGCTTCACGATCGGGTCCACCACGTACGCCTATGGCGCGGGCGGCAGCGGCGGCAGCGGCGGCGACGGTGGTGCGGGCGGCGCGGGCGGCCTCGGCGGGAGCGGTGGCACCAGCTTCTCCAACCGCGACTGCGTCCTCGATCGGCACGGCGAATCCGGAGAGACCGGTGGCAGCGGCACCGCGGGAGGCAGGGGCGAGAACGGCAAGCGTGGGGCTGTTGTCATAGTGGAAAAGCCATAGTGGGAAAGCCATAGTGGAAAGCCCCTGAGCCGTGGCGCGAGACCGGGAAACGGCCCCGGAGCCCCGAGCGAGATCCCTCGGCGGCTCCGGGGCCTCTCAAGTGACACCCCGCCGACGTCTGCGGCGAACTTGCGCGCCACGGCAAGACAGCGCTGCCGAATTCCTGGCTCAGGCGACGTCAGAAGACGAATGCTCTGGTTCCGCGAGCCAACTCGCCGCAGCGGCCAGGAAATCGTCCACAGAGGACTCCCGGTAGCCGCGGCCTTCCGGTGGTGGGGCGGCGAAGACCACCTCGGTGACCTCGGCCGCGGTGAGCGGGTCCGCGCCGCGCAGGGCCGCGTGGATTCGGGTGACGAAGGCGTCCACCTCGTCGGCCGCGTAGCCGCGTCGGTCCGGCGGGGCGGGTGGGAAGCGCGGGTGGTCGGCGGGGTCGGGGCGAGGGGCGCCTGGGAGGGCGGCGGCGACCTCTTCCAGGAAGGCGTCGACGTCCGATGCCCGGTAGCCGTAGTGGCCGGGTGGGGACTCGGCGAAGACGACGTCCCACACGTCGGCCGGGGTCAGCGCGTCGCCGCCGCGCAGGGCGGCGGCGACGCGGGCGAGGAAGGCGTCCACCTGGCGTTCGTCGTAGCCGGGGCTGTCCGCTGGTCTGGCGAAGCGGACGGCGCGCACGTCCTCGGGGGTCACGGCGAGCGGCGGCGGCGCAGTTCGTCCACCCAGGCCGCGACGACGGTGTCGATCACGCCCGGGTGGTAGCCCTGGCCGTCGAACATGGTCCTGGCCAGCGGGGCGTTCGCGATCTGCTTGGCGGTGGGGCCGCCGTCCTTCTCGTAGGCGGCGCGGGTCAGCAGGTGCGCCAGGCGTTCGACGTCGACGGCGCGGTAGCCGCGTTCGTCCGCGGGCGCGGGCGGCAGCGGCAGGAACGGGACGGACGGGTCGATGATCTCGTGCGGCGCGGACGTCGACGCGGGCGCGGAGTGGCCGTTGCGGGCCGCCGGGGCCTGCTCGCCCGCGCCGGGAGCGGGCGCATGGCCGTTGGTCCTGGCGCCGTGCCCATTGGTGGCGCCGGGGCCAAGGACGAGGTCGGCCGGGGAGGTGAAGTCGGGGCTCGCGGGAGCGGCCGCTGGCTCCTGGGCGGCGGGCGGGGCGGGCTGGGAGATGTTCAGGGGGATGGCGGTGGCGGTCGGCGTGACCAGCGTCGGCGGGGTCTGTGGGGTCTGCTGGATCTGCGCGGGCTGCGCGGACACCGGCTTGCGCGGCGCGGCGATCGGCACCCGCTTGCCGATCTTGGCGCGCTCGCGGGCCTCCAGTTCCACGGCGATCGTGTCGAGGAACTCGTCCACCTGTTCCTCGTGGTAGCCGCGCTTGACCAGCGGGGCCGCGTCGAAGACGACTTCGCGGACCTCCTGCGCGGTCAGCGGCTCGCCGCCTGCCAGGGCGTCTTCGATCCGGTCGAGGAAGGCGTCCACCTGGTCTTCGTGGTAGCCCCGGCGGCCGAATGGGGCCTTGTCGAAGGTGACCTCGCGGACGACTTTCGGTGACAGCGGCATCGCGGGGCTCAGCTCCCTCAGCTCGGGTGGAAGGCGTTCTGGGCGGCCGTCAGACCCTGGCCCACCAGGGCCTCCACCGCGTCGGCGCAGCGGTCGATCTCGAAGGCCAACTCCTTGCGCTCCACTGGTGAGAAGTCGCGCAGCACGAAGTCGGCCGGGTCCATCCGACCCGGCGGGCGACCGATTCCGAAGCGCACCCGGTGGTACTCCTTGCTGCCCAGTGACTTGGTGATGGACCGAAGTCCATTGTGGCCATTCTCGCCGCCACCGAGCTTGAGCCGCACGGTCCCGAAGGGCAAATCCAACTCATCGTGTATCACCACGAGGTTTTCCTGGGGCGCCTTGTAGAACTTCGCGGCGCCCACGACCGGCCCGCCGGAGACGTTCATGTACGACCGGGGCTTGGCCAGCACCACCCGCACGCCCGCCAGCCTGCCCTCGACCACCTCCGCGCCCGCCTTGTGCGCCTTGAACTTGCCGCCGACGCGGGCGGCGAGCTCGTCGGCGACGAGGAAGCCGATGTTGTGCCGGTTGCCCGCGTACTTCGGCCCCGGGTTGCCCAGCCCCACGATGATCATGGGGGCGTCGTCGCTGCCTGCCATGTCCTGCGCTCCTGTCCAAACCGCCGGTGCCCCGGCCCAGTGTGAACTGGGCCGGGGCACCGGGGCGGATGTGTGCGAACTCTTAGCTTTCGCTCTGCGGCGCGTCCTCGACGACGCCCGCGCCCTCGATGTCGATCTCGGCCTCCATCTGCGCCGCGGTCGGCGCCGCGTTGACGGCGATGACCAGGGCGTCCGGGTCGGTCACCAGGACCGAGCCAGCGGGCAGGGCGACCTGCGAGGCGGTGATCTGGGTGCCCGTGTCGGCGCCCGCGATGGACAGCTCGACCTGGTCGGGGATGTTGAGGGCGTCGACCTCGACCTGCAGGGTGGTCAGGTCCTGGGTGACCAGGGTGCCCGACTTCGGGTCGCCGGTGATGACGATCGGCACCTCGACGGTGACCTTCTCGCCGCGCTTGACCAGCAGCAGGTCGACGTGCTCGATGTAGTTCTTGAGCGGGTGCGTGGTGACCGTCTTGGTCAGCGCGAGCTCGGCCCCGGTGTCGAAGTTCAGAGTCAGCACCGCGTTCTGGCCGTGCTCACGCACGACGCGGGCGAACTCCAGGGCGGGCAGGGCCAGGTGCTTGGGGTCGGAACCGTGTCCGTAGAGCACGGCGGGAATCTTGCCTGCACGACGGGTTCGGCGCGCTGCGCCCTTGCCGAACTCGGTGCGCTGTTCGGCGGCCAGACGTACCTCGGACACGGTGATGCTCTCCTTGCGATCAAAGTGCGGCGGGGGCGCGACTTCTCAGTCGGGGCGGCAGCCTAGGCAGGGGGCGCGGAGAGCGCGAGACGTACACGGTTCGCGATCCGCCACGTCGATCACGCCAGGCGCGATGCCCGCCTCGCCGAGGCAACTCGAATAGTTTACGCATGACCCGGGCGCGGGGCGAACCGGGGGTCTCCCGCGCCCGGGGTCAGCCGGTCAGGCGTCGCCGTCGAACAGCGAGGTGACCGAGCCGTCCTCGAAGACCTGCTGGATCGCGCGGGCCAGCAGCGGCGCGATCGAGAGCACCGTCATGCCCGGGAACCGCTTCTCGTCGGGGATGGGCAGCGTGTTGGTGAACACGACCTCCTTGGCCCCGCACGCCGAGAGCCGGTCCTTCGCGGGCCCGGACAGCACGCCGTGGGTGGCGGCCATGACCACGTCCGCCGCGCCCTCGTCCAGCAGCTGGTGGATGGCCTTGGCGATGGTGCCGCCGGTGTCGACCATGTCGTCGATGACCACGCACAGCCTGCCCTCGACCTCGCCGACGACGCGGTTGGCGACGACCTCGTTGGGCCGCAGCGGGTCGCGGGTCTTGTGGATGAACGCGATCGGCACGCCGCCGAGGTCGTCGGCCCACTTCTCGGCCAGCTTGGTGCGACCGGCGTCGGGGGAGACCACGGTGATGTTCGAGGCCGGGTAGTTGTCCTTGATGTACTTCGCCAGCAGGCTCTGGGCGAACAGGTGGTCGACCGGGCCGTCGAAGAAGCCCTGGATCTGCGCGGTGTGCAGGTCGACGGTCATGATCCGGTCCGCGCCTGCGGTCTTGAACAGGTCGGCGATCAGGCGCGCGGAGATCGGCTCGCGGCCCTTGTGCTTCTTGTCCTGCCGCGCGTACGGGTAGAACGGCATGATCACCGTGATCCGCTTGGCGCTGGCCCGCTTGAGCGCGTCGACCATGAGCAGCTGCTCCATGATCCACTGGTTGATCGGCGCGCACGCGCTCTGCATGACGAACGCGTCGCAGCCGCGCACCGACTCCTCGAACCGGACGAAGATCTCGCCGTTGGCGAAGTCGTAGGCCGACTGCGGGGTGATGCCGACGTTGAGGTGCTTGGACACCTCCTCGGCCAGCTCGGGGTGGGCGCGGCCGGAGAACAGCATCAGGCTCTTCTTGGGGGTGCCGGACTTGGTGGTCATGAACGTCCCTCGCTGGTTGACTCCGCGCTCTCGGCCTCGGCTGCCTGCCGGGCCCGCGCCTGTTCGGCCGCCTCCGCCGCGGGTGTCCCCGGACGTCGGCGCACCACCCAGTTCTCGATGTTGCGCTGCGGTCCCCCCGAGACCGCGAGCGCGCCGGGCGGCACGTTTCGCCGGATCACCGTGCCCGCGCCGCTGTAGGCGCCGTCACCGACGGTCACCGGAGCCACGAACATGTTGTCCGACCCGGTGCGCACGTGCGACCCGACGTGGGTGTGGTGCTTGTCGACGCCGTCGTAGTTGACGAACACGCTCGCCGCGCCGATGTTGCTGTGCTCGCCGATCGTCGCGTCGCCCACATAGGACAGATGCGGGACCTTCGAGCAGGCGCCGATGTCGGCGTTCTTGGTCTCCACGAAGGTGCCGATCTTGCCCTGGTCGCCCAGTTTGGTGCCGGGCCGCAGGTACGCGAACGGGCCGACGCTGGCGCGTTCGCCGATCCACGCCTGCGACCCGTGCGTGCGCACGACGGACGCGCCCGCGCCGACGGTGACGTCGGTCAGGGTGGTGTCCGGGCCGATCCGCGCGCCCTCGCCAGCCGCGGTCCGCCCGCGCAGCTGGGTGTTCGGCTCGATGTGCACGTCGCGGGAGAGCACGACGTCGGCCTCGATCCAGGTGGTGGTCGGGTCGAGGACGGTCACGCCCGCGCGCATCCAGTTCTCGACCACGCGCCGGTTCAGCTCAGCGCCGAGGCGGGCCAGCTGCACCCGGTCGTTGACGCCCTCGACCAGCCACGGGTCCGCGCAGACCCGCGCGCCGACGCGGCGGCCGTCGCCAGCGGCGATGCTGAGCACGTCGGTCAGGTACAGCTCGCCCTGGGCGTTGTCGGTGGACAGCCGGGACAGCCCGTCGAGCAGGACAGCGGCGTCGAAGGCGTAGACCCCGGAGTTGATCTCGGTGATGGCCCGCTGCGCCTCGGTGGCGTCCTTGTGCTCCACGATCGCGCTCACGGTCCC
The DNA here is from genome assembly GCF_900101685.1 of Actinokineospora iranica. GTDB lineage: Bacteria > Actinomycetota > Actinomycetes > Mycobacteriales > Pseudonocardiaceae > Actinokineospora > Actinokineospora iranica. The sequence continues at coordinate 359,061 of NZ_FMZZ01000006.1, read as the reverse complement.
GCTCTCCGAGCGCACGATCCGGCCGTAGCCGGTCGGGTCGGCGACATGCGCGGTCAGGACCGTCACCGCGTTGCCGTTCTCCGCGTGGTCGTCCAGCAGCGCGGCCAGCGTGGCGGTGTCGAGCAGCGGCACGTCGCCGTAGGTCACCAGGACCGTGCCGGTGAGCGCGCCCAGCCCGGCCAGTCCACAGGAGACGGCGTGGCCGGTGCCGTCCTGGGTCTCCTGCACCGCGACGGCGACCTCGCGGCCGAGGGTGGCCGCGACCTTCGCCAGGTGCGCGGCGACGGCGTCGCGGCCGTGGCCGACGACCACGACGAGGTGGTCGGGCTTGAGCCCGTCCGCGGCCCGCACGGCGTGCTCGACCAGCGGCCTGCCCGCCACCGGGTGCAGCACCTTCGGGGTGGCCGACCGCATCCGGGTGCCTTCGCCCGCGGCCAGGACGACCGTGGTGACCTGGCCCAGGCGTGCCCGGTCCGGGGTGGTTGCGGACATCGCACTCCCTAGCGTCGGCGTAACACTGAGAAGGCGCGGGTCGCTCCGGCAGGTAAACGGTGTCGACTCCGGCCGGGAGTCGATCCTACGTGGTCTCCGGCAGCACCCACGCCGGGTCGCCCGCGCGGGCGAGGGGCTCCTGGGCCTGCTCGGCCTGCCCGGGGCCGGGGCCGTCGGCCGCGGAGATCGCCACGATTCCGTTGCCGCCCCTGCGCTTCGCCTGGTACATCGCGGCGTCGGCGCGGGCCAGGGCGCGCACGGCGGTCTCCTGCGGGCGCAGCGACACCACCCCGATCGACAACGTCACACCGTGGGACAAGTCATGCGGCAGGGTCGCCACCGCGGTCACCGCGCGGTGCAGCGCGGCCTCGGCGTGCGAGAGCGGCGCGCCGGGCAGCAGCACGATGAACTCGTCGCCGCCGTAGCGGGCGACCATGTCGCTGCCGCGCAGCGCGTCGCGCAGCGTGCTCGCCACGACCCGCAGCACGTCGTCGCCCTCGGCGTGCGACATGCGGTCGTTGACGCCCTTGAACCCGTCGAGGTCGACCAGGGCGATGGCCAGCGGGTGGTTCGCCGGGGAGCCTGCCAGCGCCTCCAGCCGCTCGTCGAGGGCACGGCGGTTGGGCAGGCCGGTCAGCGGGTCCTGCAAGGCCTGGCGGGCGATCGCGCCGTGCATCCGGGACAGCCGCTCGTGCTCGCGGCGGGTGTTGAGCGTGGCGATGCGCGACTCGCGCATGTCCCACAGCTGCGCTTCGAGCTCGGTCGCGTAGTGCTCCAGGGCGCTGGTGGTGCGCTCGCCGCCCTCGGGGCCCGACAGCCGGGCGAACTCGCGGATCAGGCACAGCCGCAGGGTCGGCTCGGCCGCCTCGTGGTACATCCGCGACCGGGCGTCGCCGAGCACCGCGACCGCCTCTTCCTCGCGGCCCTCGTGCTCCAGGCAGCGGGCCAGGGCGATCGCGACGATCACCAGCTCACGCGGGTAGCGCAGCGACTCGCGCAGCCTGCACAGCCGGTCGATGTGGATCTCCGAGGGCTGCGCCAGGGCCAGCGCGGAGCCGATGACGGGGTTCTGGTCGGCCGCGGCGGAGTTCGGGTCGCGCGGGAACAGCGACTCCCGGAACGGCGCCTCGACGGCCACCGCGATCGCCGCGGCGGTGGCGAACCGCTCGGCGGCGCGCTCGTCCTCGCCGATGCGCTCCAGCCGCAGGCCCCAGCCGACCAGCAGGCGGGCGCGGTTGATCAGGTGCACCGAGATCAGGTGCGGGCCCCCGCTGGTCCGGATGCACTTGTGCGCCCGGGTCATCACCTGGTCGGCGACCTCGTAGACGCCGAGCTGGGTGAGCACGGTGCCGATGTCGAGCAGCGTCGAGGCCATGATCATGTCCCAGGTGCGCCCGCCGAGCATGACGTCCGGGGTGATGTCCTCGTCGAGCATGGCCAGCGCCACCGCGGCCTCGGTCAGCGCGGCGTCCTCCGCGCCCGCGAGCAGCAGCCGCCGCCCGCGCAGGGCGTGCGCGTCGGCCTGCAGCACGATCAGGCCGTGCCTGCGGGTGTGCGCGAGCAGCTCGTCCAGCAGCGGCTCGGCGGAGTCGGCGAGCTCGTTGTTGACCACCCGGACGGCGACCGCGGAGCGCAGCAGTTGGGCGACCATCCGGGGCTCGCCGCGGTGCTGGGCCTCGGCGAGCAGCCGGTCGACCTCGTCGGTGTGCCGGGCCCGGTCGGCTATCGGGCTGGTCTGGATGATCGCGAGCAGTTCCCGCGCGCGGCCGACCAGCCAGGCGTCGGAGCGTTCCTCCAACGCGGGCAGCTCGCCTTCGTCACGCTGCTCGTCGTCCACGTGCGCCGCTGTACCCCTTTGTGCTCGAGGCCGACCGGATGGCTGTCCGGTGCTCCGCCGCCAGGATTCGAACCTGAACCATTGGAACCAAAATCCAAGGTGCTGCCTTTACACCACGGCGGATCGAGAAGCGGTGTTTCGCTCTCGGTGGGGAACATCGTGGCACGACAGCGGTCAGGGGGGCACCAGTACCCGGACGATTGGTGCGCGCTCGCGTCCGATCGGGTGTAAGCGGGGTCACAGGAATCGCGACAGTGTTACCCAGCGGGTGCGGACGGGTGCGGTGCGTTCTTTGCCTGATCAACTGTCTGTTGGGGGAATGGCGCCCGGGCCCGGTGGGAAGCCCACTGGCGGGGTGCCGGGGTCAGTCCTTACGCTGTCGTAAGTTACGGCGCCGTAGGCGAGGCTCCCCTAAGGCGCGGGTGCGGAAAAGAGGTAGGACATGACGACGACCCTCGACGCGAAGGCGGGCGGGGCGCCCAAGGGCGGCAAGCCGCTCTTCGAGGGCAGGCGCAACCTGGCCACGCAGATCCTGGTCTACATCTTCATCCTGGTCCCGTTCGCGGCGCTGATCGCCGCCGTGCCCTTCGCCTGGGGGTGGGGGCTGGGCTGGGTCGACGTCGTGCTCGCGGTGTTCTTCTTCTACCTGTCCGGCCTCGGCGTCACCGTCGGCTACCACCGGCTGTTCACGCACGGCTCGTTCAAGGCCAAGCGCCCCCTGAAGATCGCCCTCGCGGTGATGGGCAGCATGGCCGTGCAGAGCCCGCCGGTCACCTGGGTCGCCGACCACCGCCGCCACCACGCCTTCTCCGACCGCGAGGGCGACCCGCACTCCCCATGGCTGTTCGGCACATCGCCGCTCGCGCTGGCCAAGGGCTTCTGGCACGCGCACATGGGCTGGATCTTCGACCACGACGTCACCAACAAGCAGCGGTTCGCCCCCGACCTGCTCGCCGACCGCGACATCGTCCGGGTGAACAAGCTCTTCGCCGTGTTCACCGGCCTGACCCTGATCCTGCCCGCTGTCCTGGGTGGACTGATCACCTGGTCGTGGTGGGGCGCGTTCACCGCGTTCTTCTGGGCGGGCCTGGTCCGCGTCGCCGTCCTGCACCACGTGACCTGGTCGACGAACTCGATCTGCCACATGATCGGCGAGCGCCCGTTCGCCAGCCGGGACAAGGCCGCGAACTTCTGGCCGCTGGCCATCCTCAGCTTCGGCGAGTCCTGGCACAACCTGCACCACGCCGACCCCACCTGCGCCCGCCACGGCGTCAAACGCGGCCAGGTCGACACCTCCGCCCGGCTGATCTGGATCTTCGAGAAGCTCGGCTGGGCGACCGACGTCCGCTGGCCCACCGAAGCGCGCTTGGCCAAACTCGCCGCCGAGTGAAAAGCCCTGGCCACTGGCCCTAGGTCCAGGGCCTAGGGTGGTTCGGTGGCGGGAAGACGACGCGGACGCGTCCCAGACGACCCCGAGGCGGCCCCGGTGGCGCGCGTGCGGATGACGGGCAAGGAGCGCAGACAGCAACTGCTGGACGTCGCCCGCGCGCTGTTCGCCGAAAAAGGCTTCGACGGCACGTCCATCGAGGAAATCGCGCACCGGGCCAACGTGAGCAAACCGGTGGTGTACGAGCACTTCGGCGGCAAGGAAGGCATCTACGCGGTCGTTGTGGACCGTGAGATGCAGGCCCTGCTGACCGGCATGACCCGCGCGCTGTCCGAGGACGCGCATCCCCGACTGCTGCTGGAGCGCGCGGCTGGGGCGCTGCTGGACTACATCGAGGGGTCCACGGACGGGTTCCGGATTCTGGTGCGGGACTCTCCGGTTGCCACGGCGACGGGGACGTTTTCCAGTCTGCTCAACGACATCGCGAGCCAGGTGGAGCACATTCTCGGAGTGCAGTTCGCCAAGCGCGGGTATGAGCCGAAGCTGGCTGCGCTCTACAGCCAGGCGCTGGTGGGGATGGTGGCGCTGACGGGGCAGTGGTGGCTGGAGGTGCGCAAGCCGAAGAAGAACGAGGTGGCGGCGCATCTGGTGAACCTGGCGTGGAATGGGCTGTCGGCCATGGAGGGAAAGCCTTCGCTGCGAGAGCGGCCCGGTTCTCGTTAGTCGCTGGGCTGGTTGCTTGCTGTTTGCTCGATGGGCTTCCGTGATTCGGAGTTTGGGTGGGTTTGCTCGATGGGGTGGACTGGGCGGGCGTAGGTCCGGTTTGGCACGGGCGTTGGTGCTGCCTGGCAGGTGGGTGGGCCTGCCTGGGCGCGATGTGGTGGGTGGATCGGCTTGGTCCTGTTGGTTCTCAGGGCTTTGGGGTGATCCGCAGGAGTTTGTCGTCTGTGCCGTTGGAGGTGGTGACGTAGAGGGCGCCGTCTGGGGCGGTGCGGCTGGCGCGGAGGCGGCCGTACTGGTCGGCGAACTCTGGGGGGATGGTTACCGAGGTGACGTTCGCTTCTGTGTCCAATGTGTACAGAAGTAGCTTCGCGCCCTTGAGTGCTGTGGCGACCAGCGCGCCGTCCACAGTGCCCCATTGGGGGCCGGTGAGGAAAGCGGTGGCGCAGATGGCTTCTGTGGTGTCGCCCGACTCCCACTTCGCGGGGATGGCGTCGGGGAAGCGGTCCAAGTCGGTCATGGGGACGCTTTCGTCGTAGCCGGAGACCGTGCCGCCTTGGGAGGGGTCCCAGCCGTAGTTGGCGCCGGGGACGAGGAGGTTGATCTCGTCGTTTTTGTCCGGGCCGTGTTCCGCGGTCAGGACTTGGCCGGTGCCGGGGCGGATGGCGACGCCTTGCACGTTGCGGTGGCCGTAGGTGAAGACGGGGGAGCCGGGGGTGGGGTTGTCGGGCAGTGGCGTGCCCGTCTTGAGGTCTATGCGCAGCACTTTGCCGCCCAGGCTCGTCTTGTCTTGGGGGACGGCGCCGCGGGCGCTGTCGCCGGTGCCGACCAGGAGCGCGCCGTCGGCGGCGAGGGTGGGGCGGCAGCCGGAATGCCTGCCGTTGGCGGCGAGTGGCAGGCCGGTCAGGAGTTCCTTCACCCGCGTGGCCGTTGTCTCGTCCTCGGTGAGGCGCCAGGTGACGAGTCGGATGTCGGCGGGGGCGCCGTTCTCGGTTTGGGTCTGGCAGGTCGTGAACTCGCGGGAGGTCGCGAAGTCGGGGTGGACGACCAAGCCCATCAGGCCGCCCTCGCCGCGGACCTGGACGGTGCTCGTGTCGGCCTTGAGGGTGGTCACGGTCGCGCCCGGCAGCCCGGATGACAGCAGTGCGATCGCGCCGGTGCGCTGCGTGACGAGGACCTTGCCGTCCGGGAGGAAGCCGATATCCCAGCCGTGGGTCAGCCCGCCGGTCACCAACTCGACGTTCAGCGCGGGGGCCTGCGCGGCCGCCGATGGCACCGGACCCGTCCCGTCCGACGTCGAACACGCGGCCACCGCGGCCGCGGTCACCACGATGATCGACATGACCCGTGACGAGGTGCTGCGCATACCGCAAGAATGCCGGTCACCATGTCTGCGCGCCGTGTGGCGAGGATGAGGGGGGACCTGCGAGCGATGAGTGAATCCTCAGCACAGGGCGTGGGCGCGGGGGGCCGCCGAACGGGTGAGGTGGCCTCATGAGCGACTCCACCTGGGACTGGCCGACGTGGACCTGGAGCGCGGACGGGGAGAGCACCCGCATCCGGGAGTTGCGCGGCGAGCTGTCGCGGGTGCGCGGCTCACTGGCGCAGGCGCGGCTGCGGTCCGACCTGGCGTCGGTCGCCGGTCCCCTGGAACACCGCGTCGACCGGCTGTCGGCGGCGTTCGACGCGTTCGTCGAGCTCAGCGGGGTGCGGGAGGAACTGTCGGTCTTCGACGAGGAAGCCGAGGTCCGCCACCAGGCCAGGATGCTGTTCGCGGGCAGGCCCCGCGTCGACGCGGTGCGCGACGTCGGCCAGTACTGGCTCCCACCGGCGCTGCGGGCCGTGCTGGCGGTGGTCGTGGGGGAGGACACCGCCGCCCACCTCGCGTCGGCAGCCGAGCGCGACCACACCCGGGCCACCCTGTTCCACGTCCTCACCGCCGCCATCGTCGGCCGCGGCGACACGATCACCACCGGCATGATCGCCGAAACCCTCCCCAAACTGACCCCGTCGCTGCCCCTGTCCGTCTGGGCGGTGTGGACCCTGGCCGCCGACGGCCACTACGGCGTGGTCGGCAAGCAGCTGGCCCAGCGGCGCGCGATGGACTACCTGTCCCGCCTGCCGCAGCCGGACCGCCAGGCCGCCGTCGCCGGGTGGCGGGAGACGATCCCACCGGACCCGAACACCGCGTTCGCCCTGCCCAAGGAACTGGTCGGCGGCGACCGGCACGCTGAGGTGGCCGGGTGGCCCCCGGTAGGCGAGACCTCGCCGGGAGCGGGCGGCGCTGGGGCGGCGGCTGCCGGGGTCGGGGGTGCTGCCGCCGGTTCGGCGGCTGCGGGCGGCGCTCGGCTGGAGTCGGTGGGGGCGATGCCGTCTGGTGGGGAGGCGCGGTCAGGGGCGGTTGCCGAGAAGTCGGATCGGCGGAACGGGGACGCCGGGGTCGCGACGTCCGGTGAGGTGTTTGGCGGAGATGGGCAGGGCGCGGCGTCGGCTGATGGGGGACGGCAGGGTGGGGCTGCTGAGGGGTTGGCTGGTGTGGCTCGGGCGGACGTGGCGGGCCCTGGCGGGGATGTCGCGGTGGGGGAGTTGGCCGACGCGGGGGAGTTGCTGGCCGTCGGGCTGGCGTGCGACCGGCTCGCGGCGTTGCGGCGGTGGGTGGGGGACGGGTTGGTGCCGTCGACGGGGTACGACGAGCTTGATCCCGCCGTCAAGCGGACGCTGGAGGCACTGGTCGACGAGGGCAGCGCCCAGGAGCGGGACCTGCTGCGCCGCGAGCGGGAACTGCGGCAGGTCATCGAGGGCACGGGCGGCCCGGCCGCCTGCTGGTCCGACCCCGCGGGCGACCCGGCCGCGCTGCTGCGGGCCGCGGCGGTGCGCAGGCCGAACCGGCGCGGGCTGATCATCCGCGCCTGCGCCAAGGACATCGCCGCGGCGGCGGAAGCCTTAGCCGACGAGGGGCGCAAGCGCTTGCCCGAGGTGGTGGCCGTGCGGACGCGGCGGGGGCAGGTGGCCGTCACGGCGACCGGGCCGGTGCCGGGCGCGATCGAGGCGGCGGTGGCGCGGGCGTGCGCTGTCGACCCGATCCCACGACGGCTGGCGGTCGGGTTGGCGGTGCTGGGGGTGGTGCTGGTGGCGCTCGCTTTCCTGCTGGGGTGGACGTGGATGGTGCCCGCTGTCGCGGCCCTGGCGGGCGCGGTCGCTTACCAGCGCAAGGACAGCCGCATCCGCGAACTCGCGGAACTGGACTCGGCCGCCACCCGAGACATCCTCCGCGCCGACACCAGACGCGCCGTCTCGGCCTTCGCCTCGGCGCTGGCTGATCTGGAGGGTCGTCGCTCTCAAGTGCCTGATGATCTCGCCACGGTGCGTGCGCTGCTCGCGTGATGTTCCAGTGCCTGCCTCAGCCGCGCTGTGGGGTTCGCCGCTGGAGTGACTCGGCCGTGGAGCGTGGGTGCGTGACGCCAATCTCGGAAAGGGCTGTGCGGGGCTGCTTGCCCGTTACGGTGACGCGGTGAGTGAGCACCTTGTTCTCAGCGTCGACGGGCCCGTGGCGACCCTGACCATCGACCGGCCAGCCAAGCGCAACGCGTTGAGCTTCGAGATGTGGTCGGCGATCCCCGGGATCGTGGCCGAGGTCGCGGCCGACGACGAGGTGCGGGTGCTGGTCATCCGGGGGACCGAGAACTTCTCGGCCGGGGCGGACATCAGCGAGTTCTCCACGCTCCGGCGGGACGCGGCGGGCGCGCAGCGGTACGGGCAGGCGGTGGAGGCCGCGACCAAGGCCATGACCGGCCTGCCCAAGCCCACCATCGCCGCCATCACCGGCTTCTGCATCGGTGGCGGCTGCGAGATCGCCCTGGCCTGCGACCTGCGGATCGCGACGGACGACGCCCGGTTCGGGATCACCCCGGCCAAGCTGGGCATCGTGTTCAACCTCCCCTCGACCAAGCAACTGGTCGACGCGGTCGGCCCCGCCTGGGCCAAGCAGATCCTGTTCACCGGCGACATCCTCGATGCCCCCACCGCCCTGCGCATCGGCCTGGTCAACGAACTCCACTCGGCCGACGCCCTCCCCAAGCGCGCCCAAGACCTCGCCGACCTCATGGCCTCCCGCTCCCAGGTCACCATCCACGGAGCCAAGACCATCGTCGGCTGGATCTTGGCAGGCCGCACCGACGAGGACGACGAAACCCACGCCCTCTACGCCCACTCGGTCACCAGCCCCGACTACGCGGAGGGCGTCACCGCCTTCCTGGAGAAGCGCCCGCCGCGCTTCTAGCGGCTCACCGCACATAGCCGGACCTCTGCTGAATGGTGGCCGGAATGACCTCCAGATTCAGGGTGGTTGGCCCCGAGCCAGTCCACCGCTGGTCGGCGAGAGCCGCCTGCTGGTCGGGAGTCGCTACCTCGCAACCAGATGCAGTTGTGGCATTGCCTCGAAGTGCCGGACGTTGTTGGTCACCAGTGGTGCCTGATGAAAAATTGCGGTAGTGCAGATCCAGAGGTCGTTAGTGTGTCTGGCATCGCCTAGCGGATGGCCTTTCTTCCTGGCTTGCGCCTTCAATCTGCCCCACAGGGCCGCCAGTTCAGGCGTGTATGGCGCGATAGCGTAGGTGCGCATCGCGGCTTCCAGCTGAGTCAACCGTTTCGTTCCCCAGTTGGCGTTGACGGCACCGAAATGCGCCTCGGCGACCGTTGCGAAACACAGCACTGGTATGGCATCGCGCATCGCGGCAATGAACGAGGCTGGCACCGGTTTCCCCTGCCAGAGATTGGAGAACACATCTGTGTCGACAATGACGAATTTTTTCATTCGTCACCGCGAGCGGCTCGTATCGCTTGTAGGAAGAGTTCGAAGTTTTCCACCGGTTCGCCTCTGAGTTGGTCGATGCTCCGCAACGGGGAGACGCCCTGCTCGCGGGCCAACTCGTCCAAGGACAGTGTTCGCGATGTGTCCACTACGGACAATTCGGTGAGGTGCATGATACGAACGCCGATCCCGTCCGGCTCTATCTCGGCTGAACCGGTGGCCATGACGAGTTGGTCCAGCCTGGTGAAGACCTCGTCTTTGAAGTCGATGTCGAAGTCGCACGAGACACTGCCCAGATTGGTGTCGATTCGGCACCGCAGGGAAAGCGGGTCGAAGTCTCCCATGTGCAGTCGGCCGACGATCGTGGTCTCTGTTTCGACGTTTGACTTCTGAAGGGTTCGCAGAGCTGCTTGGATGTCGCGATCGAGGGTGAAGTGAATGGTGTTTCCGGTGATGAACTCGATGTGGCTCAGGCTTCGGTGTCCGATTCCGCCGCAGAGAGTCACGAGACCGTTCAACACGGCCGGGGTGAAGTGAACTCCGACATCGCCAACCGGTTGTTCGCCAGTCGCCCTGATGTGTTCGACGCCTTCGCTCAGCGTGGCGAAAGACATGTCGAGCAGGTTGTCCAGTGTCGTGCTTTCCCCTGGCTTCAGTTCGAGCACGGCCGAACCGTCCCGGAACCCCACGAAGTCCAAGCGGACCGCGTCCGCGATTTCCGGTGGACGCCTTCCCGGCCGCTGTCGCGCGCCAACCAGGGAGAGCGCGATGCGCTCCAGTGTCGCCTGGAGGTTGGACGCGATTCGGGCAAGTTCACTCAGGGGAATCCGGTTGCCGACAGTCACAGGGCCGACGGCACGAACGACCAGGCCTTCTTCGATCGACTTCATCGGCGTGCCTCCTTCCTGTCGTGGTCGGCGTTCACTCTGTGAGAGTAGTGGCGTTCGTCATGGCATGGCGATGGTTATCAGCGGTGCGCAGTCCCTGGTGCGGTCACTTGGGGTGGCCGGGACCTCTCCTCGCGGGAGGGGGGTTGGGGCGGGCCGTGCCTACTAGGGGTGGTGGGTCAGGAAAGTGGACCAGGCGGCGGGGGTGACGGTCAGGTGGCCGGACTCGGGGTTCTTGGAGCCTCGGACGGCGACGGTCTCGGTGAAGCCGGCCTCGACGCAGTTGCCGTTGGCGCCGCTGAACGTGCTCTCGCGTCAGCTTGGCTGGGGGAGCATGGGGTCACTGAACGAGTTCTGTGCCAGCAGAGACAAAATCAACTGGTAGGCGGCGATATCTGTCGGATCGCCCAGGAACAGTGTGTGATTCAAGGTTTCGGTGCTGACCACCGGAAACTGGTCTTCGTACCGCATGATCCGGAACGGGCCGCTCAAGGGTGCGGAGTTGGTCCGGCAGGGGGCGGTTCGACCGGATCCAGGCTCCGTCGGCGTCCTTGACGAACGCGTCGATGATTCGGTCGATCTCGGACCTCGCCACGCGGCAGGCGGACAGGGCGATGGCGGCCTCGACCTCCGAGCACCCCAGCTTGCCGGTCTCCACCCGGCACAGCTTCGAGTGTGGCCAGCCCACCCGTCTGGCCAGCGTGGACTGGGTGAGGTTCGCGCGCTCGCGGGCTTGGCGGATCTCGTCTCCCAACATCCGGCGGCGGAGGTTGGCTCGGTGGTCGTTCAACATGACGCCAACTTAGTGGTTGCCGAGTGGTGAATCTCGTTTGTCGAGGTAGAACCAGCCAAATGGATTACTGATGTGCTGATAGTTGCCTACCGTGAGCGCGGAGGTCGGCCGGGTCGTGGCCTCGGAGCGTTCCGTGGACCAGGCCGTGGAAAGGAGGATCACGCGGGGGTGAGCCGGGTCAGTTCCGCGTGGAGGTTGGCTCGGGCGGGGGCTTCCCAGAGTTCCTGGCCGAGCGGGGTCCGATACAGGGTGGGGAGGGTCAGCAGGCCCTGGAGGACGGCTGCCCGTCCCGCTCGGAAGACCGCGTCGGGGAGGAAGGCGTATTCGGCGCGGATGGCTTCGGTGTAGTCCCAGTAGGCGGGGGAGGCGAGGATGGCCAGGTCCGCGTCGCACAGGACTTCGCCGTTGGTGTCGCCTGGGGTGGTTTTGTGGCCGTTGGTGAGGCGGACCAGGCGGGCTACCTCCGCCACGGCGGGGGCGGGTAGGCCCAGGGCGGTCAGCTCTGTCTCGGCCAAGCGGGCGCTTTGCTCTTCGTCGTCGCCGCGGCCCTGGTAGATGGCGTCGTGGTACCAGGCGGCGAGGCGGGCCAGGTCGGGGTCGGCGGCGTGGTCGGCCAGCAGGTCAACCCCGTCGAGCACCGCGTGCAGGTGGGCGAGGTCGTGGTAGCGGCGGTGCGGCTCTTCCCAGCGGGCCACCAGGGCCGCGCCGCCGGTGTCGGGCAGGCCCAGCGACCCGGTCAGCGCTGACCATCGTTCGACGGACATGGGCGCCACGTTATCGGCGCGACGAGTGTCGGGGACAGGCCGTAGTCTTGACGGTGAGAACCCCTTCCGGACTCAAGGTCCCGGGCAGGGGTCTGTCCGCCTTTTCCCTCCCGTCATGAAGGACTGGCTTCTCATCGTGTCGAAGGCTCCGCTGCACGGTCTGCTCGAAACACTGCTCGACGATCCCGCCGCCGCCACCGTGATCGAGGCCGCGGGCGCTCCCGTCCAGGAACTGCGGGGGCCGGTCGCCGCGCGGCCGCTGGTGGTGGCCGCGTTGGCCGCCAAGACTCCGGTGCTCGCCGTCACGGCCACCGGGCGGGAGGCCGACGACCTGGTCTCCGTCCTCGGCGACCTGCTCGGGCGGGACGTGGTGGCCGACTTCCCGTCCTGGGAGACGTTGCCGCATGAGCGGTTGTCGCCGCGGGCGGACACCGTCGGTGGGCGGTTGGCGGTGCTGCGCAGGCTCGCTCACCCCGAGGAACACCCGGCAGGGCCGCTGAAGGTGGTCGTGGCCACGGTGCGCAGCCTGATCCAGCCGATGGCCCCCGGGCTGGGTGAACTGGCTCCGGTGCGGCTCGCGGTCGGCGCGGAGCAGGACTTCGACGGGGTCGTCGCCCGGCTCGCCGACCTGGCTTACCTGCGGGTCGACATGGTGGAGAAGCGGGGTGAGTTCGCGGTGCGCGGCGGCATCGTCGACCTGTTCCCGCCGACCGCGGAGCACCCCGTTCGGGTGGAGTTCTGGGGCGACGAGGTCACCGAGATCCGGCCGTTCGCCGTCGCCGACCAGCGGTCGCTGCCCGGCGAGCTGAGCGAGGTCGTCGCCCCGCCCTGCCGTGAGCTGCTGCTCACCGACGACGTGCGGGAGCGGGCCGCCGCGCTGGCCGAGGCGCACCAGGCCGACGCGCACCTGCACGAGATGCTGGCGAAGCTGGCCGAGGGCATCCCGTCCGAGGGCATGGAGGCGCTCATCCCGGCGCTGTGCCGCGGCGAGATGCAGCTGCTCACCGACGTCTTTCCGCCAGGCACGCACGTCCTGCTCAACGACCCCGAGAAGATCCGCACCCGCGCCCACGACCTGGTCCGCACCGGCCAGGAGTTCCTGGAGGCCTCGTGGATGGCCGCGGCGGGCGGCGGCAAGGCCCCCATCGACCTGGGCGCGTCGGCTTACCGCGACCTCGGTGACATCGCCGCGCACGCCCGCGACAGCGACCACCCGTGGTGGACGCTCTCCCAGCTCACGAGCCCCGACGAGACCGCCATCGCCCTCGATCTCCGCCCGGTCGAGGCTTACCGGGGCGACGTTGAACGCGCCTTCGCCGACCTGCGCGGGCACACCGCGGCGGGCGGGGCCGCGGTGCTGGTCGTGCCCGGCGCGGGCACCGCGAAGCGGGCCGTCGAGCAGTTGGCCGACGCCGAGGTCACGGCCACGTTCGCCGAGGACGGGCTGACCGAACGGCCCAAGGCGGGCATGGTCACCGTCGTCCGCGGCGCCATCGAGGACGGGTTCGCCGCGCCCGGGTCGGCGCTGGTCGTGCTCACCGAGACCGACCTGACCGGCGGCAGGCACGGAACGTCCACAAAGGACATGTCGACCAAGATGCCGTCGCGGCGGCGCAACGCGGTAGACCCGCTGGCTCTTAAAGCAGGCGACTACGTGGTGCACGAGCAGCACGGCATCGGCCGCTACGTCGAGATGGTGCAGCGCACGGTGGCAGGCGCGACGCGTGAGTACCTCGTGCTGGAGTACGCCAGCTCCAAGCGCGGCCAGCCCGGCGACCGCCTGTTCGTGCCGACCGACCAGCTCGACGAGGTCTCCCGCTACGTCGGCGGCGAGCTGCCCAGCCTGAACAAGCTCGGCGGGTCCGACTGGAAGAACACCAAGGCCAAGGCCAAGAAGGCCGTCAAGCAGATCGCCGCCGAACTCGTCCAGCTCTACGCCGCCCGCCAGGCCGCCCCCGGGCACGCGTTCGGCCCGGACACCCCGTGGCAGCGGGAGCTGGAGGACGCGTTCCCGTTCACCGAGACCGTCGACCAGCTCGCCGCGATCGACGAGGTCAAGTCCGACATGATGCGCGGCGTCCCGATGGACCGGGTGATCTGCGGCGACGTCGGCTACGGCAAGACCGAGATCGCCGTGCGCGCGGCGTTCAAGGCGGTGCAGGACGGCAAGCAGGTCGCCGTGCTGGTCCCCACGACCCTGCTCGCCCAGCAGCACCTCAACACCTTCTGCGGCCGGATGCACTCGTTCCCGGTGAACGTCAAGGGCCTGTCCCGGTTCACCGACGCCGCCGAGTCGGAGCAGACCATCGCCGGGCTTGCCGACGGCACGGTGGACATCGTCATCGGCACGCACCGGCTGTTGCAGACCGGATTGCGGTACAAGGACCTCGGCCTGGTGATCGTGGACGAGGAGCAGCGCTTCGGCGTCGAGCACAAGGAGCACATCAAGGCGCTGCGCACGCACGTCGACGTGCTCACCATGTCCGCGACCCCGATCCCGCGCACCCTGGAGATGTCGCTGGCGGGCATCCGGGAGATGTCGACCATCCTGACCCCGCCCGAGGACCGGCACCCGATCCTGACCTACGTCGGCGCGTACGACGACAAGCAGGTCGCCGCCGCGATCCGCCGCGAGCTGCTGCGCGACGGGCAGGTCTTCTACGTCCACAACCGGGTTTCCTCCATCGAGAAGGCCGCCCGCAGGCTGCGCGAGCTCGTCCCCGAGGCGCGGGTCGTCACCGCGCACGGGCAGATGAACGAGGACCGGCTGGAGAAGATCATCCAGGGGTTCTGGGAGCGCGAGCACGACGTGCTGGTCTGCACGACGATCGTGGAGACCGGCCTGGACATCTCGAACGCGAACACGCTGATCGTCGAGCGCGGCGACATGCTCGGCCTGGCCCAGCTGCACCAGCTCCGCGGCCGCGTCGGCCGGGCCCGCGAGCGCGGCTACGCGTACTTCCTTTACCCGCCCGAGCAGCCGCTGACCGAGCACGCCCACGACCGGCTCGCCACGATCGCGCAGAACACCGAGCTGGGCGCGGGCATGGCCGTGGCGATGAAGGACCTGGAGATCCGCGGCGCGGGCAACATCCTCGGCGCCGAGCAGTCCGGGCACATCGCGGGCGTCGGGTTCGACCTCTACATCCGGCTCGTCGGAGAGGCCGTCGACGCGTTCCGCAGGCACGCGGGCGCGCCCGGGGCCGAGGACGAGGAAGAGCTGGCCGAGGTGCGGGTGGACCTGCCGGTCGACGCGCACATCCCGCACGACTACGTGCCCGGCGAGCGGCTGCGGCTGGAGGCGTACCGGAAGCTGGCCGCCGCCCCGGACGCCGCCGCGCTCGACGCGGTGCGCGAAGAGCTGGTCGACCGCTACGGCGAGCCGCCCACCCCGGTCGTCACCCTGCTCGCGGTCGCGGAGTTCCGGCAGACCTGCCGCCGCCACGGGGTCACCGAGGTCGTCGCGCAGGGCAGCAACATCCGCTTCGCCCCGCTCCCGCTGCGCGACTCGCAGCTGGTGCGGCTCAAGCGGCTGCACCCGAAGGCCGTGCACAAGGCGGTCACGAACACCGTCACCGTGCCGCGCCCGACCGAGGGCGCCGCGGGCGGCCGGATCGGCGCCCCGGTGCTGCGCGACCGCGACCTGCTCGACTGGTGCGCGAAGTTCCTCGCTTCCCTAGAGGTAGCCCCCGCTACCGCCGGAGTGCGCTAGGCGGGTAACACTGCGTGCCGATCTCGCGACTCCCCTGGCGACTCCGGCAAGGCGGGGACCCAGGGGAGGGCGGCGTTCGTGATCCACACGACCCAGCTTGGCTGGACGCTGACTCCCGACGAGTTCGCCGACGTGTGGGACCGGCTGGACGTCGACGGGTTCCCGTATCCCATCCGGGTCGAGCGCGCCGATCCCGACATCAGCCGGGTCCGCAAGCGATTACGGGCGGCGCGGGTCCTCGGCCGCGCCGACCGGATGGACCCCGAGCTGGAAACCGCCCTGCGGATGCTGCACACCCCGCAGATGTCCGTGGACTCGATCTGGCTGGCCGAGGACGGCTCGGATTCCCCGCACCGGGTGCTCGCCGCCCGTGCGGGCAAGGCCGCGGTGATCGCGACGCAGGAGCCCGGCCCGAGCGAGCACGCGGGCGGTGACGTGCTGATTCGCGACCTGGCGCCCACCGCGCTCGCCGCGTCCGTGGTCCACGAGCTGCCCGCCGACCGCCCCGGCCGCGCGCCGGGCGGGAGCTGGGTCGGCGCGGACGCCGACCGGGCCGAGGCGCTGCGGGACCTGCTCGCCGCCCGCAGGCTCCGCGCGGGCCAGCTCGGCGTCACCGCGCACGGAACGCGCGGGCCGCTGCTGTTCTGGTTCGACGTCGCGGGCGACGGCCGCTACGCCCTGCTGCGCGCCATGGGACTGGACGGCAGGCCCTGGGTCCGGCTCGCCCCCGCCGACACCGCTGTGCTGCGCGAACTGCTCGCGCGGATCTTGCGGCAGACCGCCGGACACGGTGGGTAACCCGAACGGGTGCTCGTGACCATCGCGGCACGGCTGTGAGAGGCTACGGCACTGTGACCACCGTCATCCGCCGCCGCGGCCCGTTCTTCGCGCTGCTCGCCGTGCTCGGGCTCGTGCTCACCGCGTGCGCCTCCGGGCCGAGTCAGGTCAACGCCGCCGCGATCGTGGGCGGCAAGGCCATCGCAGTCAACCGGGTCCAGCAGCTGGTGGACCGGGCGCTGGAGATCGAGCCAGCCACCCGGACGCTCGCCGACCAGCGCAAGCTCGACCTGCTCTCTCGGGGAATGCTGCGCCAGCTGGTGCTGCACGAGCTGATCGAGTCGTACGCGGCCAAGCACCGGCTGACGGTCGAGTCCGCGGACGTCACCGAGCTCGCCCGGCAGCTGCGCGAGCTGGAGCCGCTGCCCACCGACGGCACCGTGCCGCCCACCGCGCTCGTGCAGCAGGCGGTGAACCGGGCCTTCGATCCGGAGGCGATCGCCCGCGACCACCTGCTGATGACCAAGATCGGCCAGGCGCAGGCCGCGACGCTCGCGGTGACCTTCGACTTCATCCTCATCGCCCCCGGCGGGGCGGGCGGCGCCGGTTCGCTGCGCGCGCAGGCCGTCGACAAGGCCAGGGAACTCGCCCAGGGCCTCGACCAGGCGGGCAAGATCCTCGACGCCGAGATCGCGGGCGGCGCGCAGGCGGCCAAGAACGAGACGATCTCCCCGGCGCAGGCCCCGGAGATCGCCGACAGCGCGCTGTTCGGCACACCGGCCAACTCCGTGGTCGCCTTCCAGCCGGGCGATGAGAACGCGGGCTGGGTCGTCGCGCTGGTCCGCGAGCGCGACACCAAGGCCAAGCCCGCCGCCGAGGCCCCGGCGCCGGACGCGCGCCTGTCGACCGCGCTCGGGCCGCGGCTGCTGCAGTCCACGGTGGCCGACTTGGGCGTCAAGATCAGCCCGCGCTACGGCCTGTGGGACCTGGCCGGGATGACCGTCGCGCCCAGCGAGGGCGAGACCAAGGGCGTGGTGATCCCGGTCAAGAACGCCCCCGTCGCGCCGTGAGCCAGCACCCCGGGACCGCCGTGGTGCTGGTGAGCGCCGCGACGGTCCCCGCGACCGCGCTCGCGCCGCTGCGCGCGGCGAAACGCGTGTACGTCACCGGCGGGGCCGACCCGGCGCTGGGCGACGCGCCCGTCCCGGACAACCTGCTGGACGAGGCGGCCACGGCGGCTGTCGTGCTGGTCACCGACGATCTCGGCGACCCGGCCGCCGCCGCGCTGATCGCGGCGGGCGCTCCCGTGCACCGCACCCCTGGCGCGGGCCTGGTGGCCGCGGCGCAGGTCATGGACACCCTGCGGTCCCCGGGCGGGTGCCCGTGGGACGCGGAGCAGACCCACGAGTCGCTGCGGCAGTACCTGGTCGAGGAGTGCTTCGAGCTGCTTGAGGCCATCGACGACGGCGACCGCGTCGCGCTGCGCGAAGAGCTTGGCGACGTGCTGCTGCAGGTCCTGTTCCACGCCCGGGTCGCGCAGGAGCACGACACCGAGGCGTTCTCGGTGGACGACGTGGCTGGCGACCTGGTGGCCAAGCTCGTCGGCAGGCACCCGCACGTCTTCGCCGGTGGCGACCCTGCCGTGCGCGACGCCGCCAGCCAGGAGCACCGCTGGGAAGAGCTGAAACAGCGGGAGAAGCGCCGCGAGTCCAGTGTGGACGGTGTGGCGACCGGGCAGCCCGCGGCCGCGCTGGCCGCGAAGCTCACCCAGCGCACCGCCCGCGCCGGTCTGCCGCCGGACCTGCTGCCGCACGGCGACGATTACGGCTCCCGGCTCTTCGCGCTGGCCGCCGAGGCGAAACTCGCGGGCCACGACCCCGAGGGCGACCTGCGCGCGGTCGCCAGGGCCTTCGCCGCGGCCGTGCGCGCCGCCGAGGCGGCCGCCCGCGCGGAAGGCATCGATTCCGCCCGAATGGACCACGCCACCTGGCGCGCGCACTGGCCCACGCGGTGATCATCGGCCGGAGAGGGCCGCACCTGTCGGCGGCTATGGCTAACTTGGCAGGGTGACCGACGCCTATCTCAGATTCCCCCACCTGCATGAGGACCTGATCACCTTCGTCGCGGAAGACGACGTGTGGCTGGCACCGGCCGATGGTGGCCGGGCGTGGCGGCTCTCGGCCGACCAGGTTCCGGTGACCAATCCCAGGTTCTCCCCGGACGGCGCCACGATCGCCTGGACGAGCACCCGAGACGTCGAACCGGAGGTGCACGCCGCCCCAGCGGGCGGCGGCCCCAGCGAACGGCTCACGCACTGGGGCGACGTGCGCACCGCCGTGCTCGGCTGGACGCCGGGCGGGCGGGTGATCGCCCGCACGACGGCAGGCCGCTCGTCCCTGCGGGCGAGTTGGGCGCACGCTGTCCCGCTCGACGGGACGCCCAGTGAACAGCTTCCCTATGGGCCGGTCGGCGCCCTCGACATCGCCGCGTCCGGCGCGGTCGTCCTCGGCTCGGTGATCTCCCGCGAACCCGCGTGGTGGAAGCGCTACCGGGGCGGCACCGCTGGCAAGATCTGGGTCGACCCGGACGGCGCAGGCGAGTTCGCCCGCATCCTGTCCGAAGTGGACGGACATCTGGTCGACCCGATGTGGGTCGGCGACCGGATCGCGTTCCTGTCCGACCACGAGGGCGTCGGCAACCTCTACTCCTGCGCCGCCGACGGCTCGGACCTGCGCAAACACACCGAGCACGAGGACTTCTACGCGCGCAACGCCAGCACAGACGGCGCCCGCGTCGTCTACCACCGCGCAGGCGAGGTGTGGCTGCTCGACGGACTCGACGCCGCGCCGCGCCGCGTCGAGGTGCGCCTGGGCGGGCCGCGCGGCTCCCGGCAGCCCCGCCCGGTCACCGCCCGCGCGCACCTTGGCGACGTGGGGCCGGACAAGACCGGCCGCGCCAGCGCCGTCGAGGTGCGCGGCACCGTGCACTGGGTGACCCACCGCGACGGCCCGGTCCGCGCGCTCGCCGTCGAGCCCGGCGTCCGCGCCCGGCTGCCGCAGGTGCTCGGCGACACCGGCCAGGTCGTCTGGGTCACCGACGCCGACGGCGAGGACGCCCTGGAGTTCGCGCCGGTCGCGGGCCGCGAGCCCGGCGTCAGCCCGCGCCGCGTGGCGGGCGGCCAACTCGGGCGGGTGCTGGAGCTGGCGGCCTCACCCGACGGCCGCCGGGTCGCCGTGGTCACCCACGACGGGCGGCTGCTGCTGGTCGACGCCGACGACGGCGAGGTCCGCGAGGTCGTCCGCGTCCAGGAGATGGACCCGACCGGCCTGGTGTTCTCCCCGGACTCGCTGTGGCTGGCCTGGTCGCACCCCGGCCCGAGCCCGCTGCGGCACATCCGCATGGTCAACACCACCGACCTGAGCGTGGTCGACGTGACGCCGCTGCGGTTCGTCGACTCCGACCCCGCGTTCACCCTCGACGGCAAGCACATCGCGTTCCTGTCCACGCGCAGCTTCGACCCGATCTACGACGTGCACGTGTTCGACCTGTCCTTCGCCAACGGCAGCAGGCCCTACCTGGTGCCGCTGTCGGCGATGACCCCGTCTCCCTTCGCACCCGTCCGCGAGGGGCGGCCCTTCGGCGACCCGGACGACAAGGACGCGGGCGACGACGGCGCGCCGCGCACCTCGGTCGACATCGAGGGCATCGAGGACCGGGTGGTGGCCTTCCCGGTGCCCGCCGCCCGCTACTCGAGCCTGCGCGCGGCCAAGGGCGGCGTGCTGTGGCTGCGCGACCCGCTCACCGGCTCTCTCGGCGACGACCTGGACGACCTCGGCGAAGACGCCCCGCGCTCCGTGCTGGAACGCTACGACCTGGTCAAACTCAAGGTCGACACGCTGGTCGACGGCCTCGACGAGGTGTGGACCAGCGGCGACGGCACCCGCATCGTCGTCCGCGACGGCCGCTCCCTGCGGGTCCTGCCCGCCGACCGCAAGGCCGACTCCGACGACGGCTCCGAGGACAACATCAGCGTCGACCTGAGCCGGGTCCGCGTCATCCTCGACCCGGCGGCGGAGTGGCGGCAGTCCTTCGACGAGACCGGCCGCCTCATGCGCGACCACTTCTGGCGCGCCGACATGAACGGCATCGACTGGGCGGGCGTGCTCACCCGCTACCGCCCACTCGTGGAATCGGTCGGCTCCCACGACGAGCTGGTCGACCTGCTGTGGGAGGTCCACGGCGAGCTGAACACCTCACACGCCTACGTCACACCACCCCGCGGCGGCGCCGACCACAAGCGTCGGCTCGGCCTCCTCGGCGCCGACCTCGCCCGCGACGCCGACGGCGCCTGGCGGATCACCGCGATCGTGCCCGGGGAGAGTTCCGACCCCCGCGCCCGCTCCCCCCTGCGCGCCCCCGGCGTCGGCGCCCGCGTCGGCGACGCCATCGTGGCGGTCGACGGCAGGCCAGTGGACCCCTTACGCGGCCCAGCCCCCCTCCTGGTCGGCACCGCGGGCAGCCCCGTGGAGCTGACCATCGAACCCAAGGGCGGCGGCGCCACCCGCCGGGTGGTCGTGGTCCCGCTGCTGGACGACATGCCGCTGCGCTACCAGGCCTGGGTCGCCGACCGCCGCGCCCACGTCCACGCCGCGTCCGACGGCCGCATCGGCTACCTGCACGTGCCCGACATGGTCGCCAACGGCTGGGCGCAACTGCACCGAGACCTCCGCCTGGAGATGCGCCGCGAAGGCGTCGTGGTCGACCTGCGGGAAAACCGCGGCGGCCACCTGTCCCAACTGGTGGTGGAAAAACTCAGCCGCCGCATCGTCGGCTGGGGCCGAGCCCGCGACGGCTACTACGAAGAGACCTACCCCCTGGACGCCCCCCGCGGCCCGGTAGTGGCGGTCGCCGACGAGTTCTCCGGCTCCGACGGCGACATCGTCAACGCGGCGATCAAGGCCCTAGGCATCGGCCCGGTAGTCGGCACCCGCACCTGGGGCGGCGTAGTCGGCATCGACATGCGCTACCACCTGGTCGACGGCACCCTGGTCACCCAGCCCCGCTACGCCACCTGGATGGAAGGCTCCGGCTGGGGCATAGAAAACCACGGCGTCGACCCAGACATCGAAGTCGTGGTCACCCCCCAAGACCACGTGGCAGGCCGCGACCCCCAACTGGACACAGCCATCCGCGTGGCCCTGGACCACCTGGCCGAAAAACCTGCAGCCACCCCACCCGACCTCCCCCCACCCGGCTGACCCCCCACCCGGCGGTGGCCTTGAGACGTTCCCTCTTGGCCACCGCCGGACAGGTATCCGGCAGACTTCGGT
The DNA here is from genome assembly GCF_900101685.1 of Actinokineospora iranica. Classification (GTDB taxonomy): domain Bacteria; phylum Actinomycetota; class Actinomycetes; order Mycobacteriales; family Pseudonocardiaceae; genus Actinokineospora; species Actinokineospora iranica. The sequence goes on along the minus strand of NZ_FMZZ01000006.1, from coordinate 337,552 downwards.
GGCCAAGGTCGGTCACCGTCGCGTGCCTAGGGACCAAGCTGTTGTGAATTGGGCAGGTAGGCCTCGACTGCGCAGGCTTCCGCAGTCGTCACCTCAGTGGGTGAGCCGCTGTTCGTCACTGTGGCTGGTCGGGGCCGAGCCAGGCCGCGAAGTTCGCCACTGTGTCGGACTTCCGCCGGTCCAATGCGGCGATACCGCGCAACGTGTCCCGCACCATCGGGTGCAGGCGAGTTTGTTGGGGAGCCACCTTGCGCGCTCGGTTCAGTGCGTCAAGAGCCTTGGCTCCGTTTCCGCTGAGCAAACAAGCGCGTGCGGTGTCCTGCCAGTGGTGTCCAGCTCGCGGAGGCGCGACCGACTCCGGCAGACGCAGTGCGAAGCCTTCTTGCGCGGCCAGCCCTGGGTCACCGGCCTCCAACTCGACCGCTACAGAGTGGATACCAACGTTCGCTTGTCCGAAAAGAGTCCCGTATGCGTCCGACTCGCCGTCGACATGCGCGGCTACCTTCCGGGCCTCACTAAGGTGTTCTCGCGCTATATCCGGCCTCCTGAATCGCGCCGCCACAATCGCTCCGGCGAGGTGCCCATAACCTCGTACCGCGAGCGCGCCCTCGTCGTTTCCCTCGACCTGATTCAGGCCTTGCTCGATCAGCGTCAAGCCCACGTCATGACTGTCGTGGTACATCAACACACGCGCCCGCTTGATGAGCCCTTGGGGTGCGTACAGCGGATCGTCCGCACTCGCGGCATAGACGTCCAACCGGTCCAAAGCAGGTGTGGTCAGCTCCAGATAGCCGAATCGGCGCGCGATCCGCTCGACGGTTGCGTACGCGCTCGCCAACAGTGAGTAAATTGCTCCGCGCTGTTCGTGACTTGACACTGAATGGAGTGCCCCGTGAAGCTGGCGAATAAGCAGCGGAAGACGGGCCAACGCTTGCCGTCCTCGATCATTTCGATAGCGTATGTTGATGGCATCGAGCGAGCTTCGTAGCTCGTCAAGTGGCAGCGGCTCGATAGGTCGCACATGGTGACCCTCCGCCAGGATCGTACGGAGATCGTTTAGTCCGCCAAGCCCTCCCTCTCGTTCGATTATTTCTCGATAGGGCGTGCCGGTCAATTCATCGACACCTTTTCCTAGCACTCTCCCGACGGCGGACAAGAAACCCGGAGACGCAGGCTCAATGCCACGCTCTACCTTGCGGATCATGGAGACCGAATAGCCGGATTCGCGGGCAAGTCGATCTTGCGTCCAGCCCTTCAACCTGCGTGTCGTGGCAATGCGCGCACCGGGGTACTCGCGGTCCGTGTCTGTCACAGGGTCCTCCCGCCCGGTTGATCGAATGTTCTCACTTCGAGGGTACTCGCTGGACTCGTCACCCGAACGGACTGTCGCTTTACTGTCACTCAAGGTTCACGCCTGCGCTTACCGTGTGTTTCGGCAGGTCAGAGCTCCCACGCGGGGTAGCGGGGGAGCGCGACTGGGAACGGAGGAACGGGCCGCATGGGTAGGCGAGTAGTAGAGCGAGTGGCACGTGGATCGCGATGGCGCCTGCGACGATGGGTCTTGAGACGGGTCGCTCCTGTTCCACTGCCTGCGGTGCTTGCCGCTGGTCGGGAGTCGGTGTGTGAGCGGACGGCGTTCATCGCTCCCGCTGGACCTGTCTTTGACGGTGACGGTTTGCTTTTGGTCCCCCGGTACATGTCCCTTGTGGATCGAAACTCGGGTCGTGAGATAGCCGCTGCCCGTGGTGAGAGGCAGCCATGACGTCGACCGAGTCGATTATGCGCGTGTTGTGGGATGAGCTTGTTCGGCAGGGGCGGTGGACTTTCTATTTGTTCGGGGAGCGCGGTTCTCCTTATGCGCAGGGTGCGGTGTCGACGTGGCCGCATGTGCAAGACGTCCTGATTGTGTGGGATGAGTCGGACGCGATCGCATACCGGTCGCCGCGCGTTGAGGGGAGTGAGTTCGCGCCGACGCACGTGCTCAGGGACTATGTCTATCGAGGTCCGACGACGTGGACCCTGCGGTGGATTCTGGCGTGTGCCCCGCCCACGGACACGTTGCTGCCGTTGGATGCGGTGCCGCCGGGCTTTCCCATGCCGCGCAGCAGACTGCGACCCGCTCGGATTTTCCCACCAGGAGTGAAGGCTGGGGAGGTCCAGGCATAGTAGCTCCCCGCGCCGTTCGCCGCGCTCACCCGGACACCTTCCTGAAATCAAGGCTCCACCAATGGAATACAACTATGAAGTTATTGCACCAACCAGATGACGATCGTGCGGCCGAAGCGCTGGTCAACATCGAACTTCGGAATCCGGTTATCGCTCGTTGGCGGGCGATGATCGGTGATCCCTACGTGGTGCAGACCGATCAGGTGCTGCTGCGAATCTACCGTCGGATGAAAGTGACGTATATTTGCCGAAATGCTGAAATGGTCGACATGCGCGCGGCGTTCGTCGCCAACGAGGTCAGCGCGGAGGAACGCCGCGCGGCCATAGCGCGGTACGAGGCATGGAAAGTCAGGGCCGAGGGCTTCCGCTGCCTTCTGACCCGAGACGGGGAGAACATCATCTCCCTGGATGAAGCCGTACGACGAGGCTTTTGGAAGATGAGCCGAATCGAGAAAGGCCAGATTTCGGACTATACGGGCCTGACTGCCCTGCTTGCGAGCGAACAATCAACACAGCGCGCAGGCGCGCGAGGCCACCGATCTTGTGAGGTGGCCTAGTGAACGTCCTGGTTCCCTACATCACCAGGTGGAGCGGTGAGGACACCGCCCCGTTCCGGATCGTCGCCCGGCGGAATGGCATCGGCTACGCCGACGAGACCTTGGGCGAGCGGGACTCCCGGGGAATCCTCTGGACCCGCACCCCGTCCCGCCACGGCCAGGGCAAACCTGTGTTCGGGCAGATCCACGGCCCCCGCCAGCGCCGGGCGATGCGCAACCTGCTGTGCCAGGTCTGCGCAGGCCCCGCAGACCAGTCCACCGACGGGGTGCTGTGGATCTTGCAGGACCAGCGCGCGGACTGGCCAGGGTGGCCGAACCGCATGGGCGTCACCGAACCGCCCATCTGCCTGCCGTGCGCCGAGCTGTCCGCCCGCCTCTGCCCAGCACTGCGCCGGGGCCGAGTCCTCGTCCGGGCAGGCGCCCACCCACTCGCCGGGGTCCTCGGAACGCAGTACCGGCCCCGCCTCGGCACACCCGTCAAGACGGAAACCGGACTGGTCACGTTCGACAGCCCCCACATCCGCTGGACCCTCGCCGCCCAACTCTTCCGCGAACTCGACAACTGCACGATCCTGGAGACCCCGTGACCACAGCCAAGCAGTCACGACGAGACCTGCTTGACGACTTCGAGCGGCTCTGCGAGCACATGACCGAACGACAACTACGCGCGCTCTGCGAGCTTCTACGATCCTTTCTCGACACCCAACCAGCCCAGGCGAGCCGCTTGGCAGATCATGCCCCTGCCGACTGAACCCGGACTTCCCCGCTCGATCGGTAGTGCAAGGAGCACCCCCGTCCCCTGCCAACCGGCACCAGCGCCCGCCCGGTGCTCGATAGGGCGGAACTAGCCGCATACTCGAGCACCTGCCAACCACTCCACCCCCATCGAGCCAGCCCTCAGCCCCCCAACTCAGCAGCCTTCCGCGCATAAGCGGAAGCCCCACTGAACACATCCACCCCGTACTTCCGGGACTCGTTGTAAGTCAGCACAGCCTTCCACCACCCAGCCCCGGTAGCGAGATCACCACCACTCGCACACAGATACCGAGCAGCGGTAAGCGCGGAATCGTCCACATTCTGTGGGTCCGGCAGCGCGCCGTCCCCACTGGCCCGCTGCGACCACCGAGCCCAAGTGGTCGGCAGGAACTGCATCGACCCAACCGCGCGGTCCCACTGCGGATCGCCGTCCAGCCGACCGTCGTCTGTGTCCGGAATGGCCTTGACCCCGGGTGACCCGTCCAGCGGAACCCCGATGATCGGCTTGGACAGTGTGCCGTCCGACCCGACTCGGCTGCCGCTGTAGTGCCCATGGTGCGACTCGACCCGACCGACCCCGGCGAGCGTCACCCAAGTCAGGTTGCAGCCAGGCGTCCGGTCCCGAGTAGCCAACTCGGCATTGGCGTAAGCGATCGCGGTCCGCGCCGGAATGTCGGTCTCCGAGGCGATCTTCTCCGCCCACGCCCGCAGGTCCTGCCCGGCGGGCGTGGGCCGAGCCTGCGGCGCCGCGGCGCCGGGAACGACGTCAAGCAGCGGCACCACAAACCGGTCTTCGCCGGCGGGCGGACGTTTTGGGGGGTTCGCGGCGTCCAGGAGCAGGAACGTCGCCCCGGCCAGGGTGATCAGCACGGCGACCAAGAGCAGGCGCGCGGCCAGGTTGGGGCCGCGGCCCGGGGGTGGCTCGGGCGACGGCCATGAATCGACGGGCAGCGTGGTCGGCGGGGGTGTCGGAGATGCGGCCACGAAATCCAGGTTACGTGTGCGCGCGCCCGGATTCCGCCCGCCGTGCGCCGAAAGCCCCCTGGCAGCCTGGTCAACCAGCGGAAACACCGTCCGGCTTGACGGCTTGCAGCGCGTAGATCAGCGGGATGCGCGGCGCGCTGTCGGGCAGTCGGTACCAGCCGCCGTCCGGGTTGGCCATCGTCGACCAGCGCCGCCACGGCAGTCGCTCGGTCTCGCGCAGCAGCGTGATCCGCAGACCTGCTCCGACCAGGGCGTTGACGACCTCGCCGATGCCGTGTGGCCACTCGTAGGAGACCTTCGCCTCGGGAAGTGGGGGGCCGTCGGTGTAGGTGCGGGTGCCGTCGTGTTCGACGCCGCCGCGGCCGCCGAGGAAGTCGTGCCGCAGCAGCAGGTCTTCGCTGCCGTCCGCGGGCGGGGTGGGGCCGAGCGCGTTGAGCAGCGGGTGGAACTCCACGACGTACACCTGGCCGCCGGGGCGCAGCAGCGCGGCGACCTGCTCGGCCCAGGCGGGCAGGTCGGGCAGGTAGCAGATGGCGCCCTTGCCGGTGTAGACGATGTCGAACCGCTCCCGGCCGAGCGCGTCGGCCGCGGCGTGCACATCGGACTTGACGTAGTCGACGGTCACGCCTTTGTCCCGCGCGAGCCGCTGGGCCGCCCGCACCGACTCGGCGGAGATGTCCAAGCCCACCGTGCGCGCCCCGCGCCTGGCGAAGGCGATCGTCTCCGCGCCGATGTGGCATTGCAGGTGGGCGACGTCCTTGCCGTCGAGGTCGCCCAGGTCGTCCCATTCGAAGTCGGCGAACCAGACCTCCGGGTCGCGGTTGGCGACGTCGTAGAAGGCGCTGGCGACATGGATCGGGGTGCGGGCGTCCCAGTTGGCCTCGTTGGCCTGGATCATCCGCTCGGTCGCGCTGTCGAATCCCATGATCCCATCCTGGACTGGGAAACCGGACGGCGTGAACCCCGGAAAACTATCGGTCGCGTTCGACGGAGATGCGGGCGTTGACCTCGCCGAGCGCTTCCTGGTATTCCGGGACGGGGTTCATCGCGACCGCGATCCGCAGTTGCGTCTGCGCCTCGGGGAGCCTGCTCTGCCGCTGCAGGGTCTTGCCGAGGGCGAACCGCGCGTAGTGGTCGGTCGGGTCCAGTTCCAGCACCCGCAGGAACGCCTGTTCGGCCCGCCGCAGCTGGGCCGAGCCCAGGTAGGCGCGGCCAGCGAGCAGTTGGACGCTGGGCGCGTTGGGCTCCGCGTCGAGGACGGGGGCCAGGGCGGCCAGGGCGTCGAGCGGCCTGCGTTGCGCCACGAGTGACTCCGCGTGGCGGAACGCCTCGAACGTATTGCCTGGCTCCTCCGTCATAGTCAGATCAACACTACCTGCGTAAGCGCTGTTCCTCGACCCTCCGCAGGAGTGATCGCCGGGTGTCGCCCGTATCCCGGAGGTGCCTTCGTCAAGTTTTGAAACTGGCCCGCTACGCTCGTCTTGGAGTAGTACGACGCTTTGTGAGGAGCACCACGTGGCTGTCATCGAGCAGGTCGGCGCACGCGAGATCCTGGACTCGCGCGGCAATCCCACCGTGGAGGTGGAGGTCGCGCTGGACGACGGGACGCTGGCCCGCGCCGCCGTGCCCTCCGGGGCGTCGACCGGTGAGCACGAGGCGGTGGAGTTGCGCGACGGCGACGCGAACCGCTACTTCGGCAAGGGCGTGGAGAAGGCCGTCACCGCGGTCCTCGACGAGATCGGGCCCGAGTTGCAGGGCATCGACGCGGTCGACCAGCGCATCGTGGACCAGAAACTGGTGGACCTCGACGGCACGCCGGACAAGTCCCGCCTCGGCGCCAACGCGATCCTGGGCGTGTCGCTGGCGGTGGCCAAGGCCGCTGCCGAGTCCAGCGGCCTTGAGCTGTTCCGCTACCTGGGCGGCCCGAACGCGCACGTGCTGCCGGTGCCGATGCTCAACATCCTCAACGGCGGCGCGCACGCCGACACCGAGGTGGACATCCAGGAGTTCATGATCGCGCCGATCGGCGCGGAGAGCTTCCGGGAGGCGCTGCGCTGGGGCGCGGAGGTCTACCACTCGCTCAAGTCGGTGCTCAAGAGCAAGGGCCTGGCCACCGGCCTCGGCGACGAGGGCGGCTTCGCCCCGAGCCTGACCACCAACCGCGAGGCCCTCGACCTGATCATGGTCGCGATCGAGAAGGCGGGCTACACCGCGGGCCGCGACGTCGCGCTGGCGCTGGACGTGGCCGCCACCGAGTTCCACTCCGACGGCGCCTACACCTTCGAGGGCGCGAAGAAGAGCGCCGAGCAGCTCATCGCGTACTACACCGAACTGGTCGACGCCTACCCGATGGTGTCCATCGAGGACCCGCTGTCCGAGGACGACTGGGACGGCTGGGTGCGGCTGACCGCCGAGCTCGGCGAGCGCGTCCAGCTCGTCGGCGACGACCTGTTCGTCACCAACCCCGACCGCCTCGAAGAGGGCATCGCCCGCCGCGCGGCCAACGCCCTGCTGGTGAAGGTCAACCAGATCGGCACGCTGTCGGAGACCCTGGACGCGGTGACTCTTGCCACCTCTTATGGCTACCGCAGCATGATGAGCCACCGTTCCGGTGAGACCGAGGACACCACCATCGCCGACCTGGCCGTTGCCACCGGTGTCGGCCAGATCAAGGCGGGCGCCCCCGCGCGCAGCGACCGGGTCGCCAAGTACAACCAGCTCCTGCGCATCGAGGAGACCCTGGGCGACGCGGCGCGGTACGCGGGCGACCTCGCGTTCCCCCGCTTCACGCCGGAGTCCTGACCCCGATGGTCGGACGCGGCGCCGAACGCGGCGGTCGCGGGCGGCGGAGCGAGACCTCCGCCGCCCGCAGACCCGAGCGCGTGCGGCGCCGCGCGCGTCCGACCTCGGCGCAACCCCCAGCGGAACCCCCTCGTCCGGCCAGGTCGGCGGGACCCCAGAAACGACGCAAACGCGGCGCCATCCTGGGCCTGTCGACCACCCGACGGGCGGCGGTGTTCGCGACGGTCGTCTGCGCGCTCGCCCTGAGCGTGGCCGTCCCGCTGCGCACCTACCTGTCGCAGCGCTCGGATGTGGAAGTCCAACAACAACGCCAGGCCGAGTTACGCGCCAAGGTCGACGAGCTGCAGCAGCGCAAGGAGCAGCTCGCCGACCCCGAGCAGGTGCTGGCCGAGGCCCGCAGGAGACTGCGGTACGTGATGCCGGGAGAGACGCCGTACATGGTCGAGTTGCCACCGGAGGCGGGCGGCCCTGGCGCGAGCCAGGAGCCGACCCAACCCATTCCCGACCAGGCCTGGTACCAGGCCCTGTGGGACGCGGTGACGGGGGAGCGCCGGTGACCCTGGAACCCGTGACCGAGGCCGACCGCGAGATCGTCGCCGCCCAGCTGGGCCGCGCTCCCCGCGCCATCCGCGCCGTCGCCGCCCGCTGCCCCAGCGGCCACCCCGCCGTCATCCAGACCAACCCGAAGCTGGAAGACGGCACGCCCTTCCCCACCCTGTACTACTTGACCTGCCCCAAGCTGGCCGCCGCCATCAGCACCCTGGAAACCACGGGCGTCATGAAGGACATGACCGACCGCCTGTCCACCGATCCGGACTTGGCGGCCCACTACCTCCAGGCCCACAAGTCCTACCTGGCCGAACGCGACGCCCTGGAGCCCCTGGGCACCGATGTGACAGCGGGCGGAATGCCGGGCCGGGTCAAGTGCCTGCACGCCCTGGTGGCCCACTCCCTGGCCACGGCCCCCGGCACCAACCCCTTCGGCGACGAGGCACTGGCCCTGCTGGCCCCCGCTTGGCCCACCGGCGACTGCGCCGCGGTGTAGTTCCTAGGCGGTGTGCTCGATCTGGATCAGATTGCCGCAGGTGTCGTCAAGGACAGCCGTGGTGACCGGCCCCATCTCCAACGGCTCCTGGGTGAAGCGCACCCCGAGTTCCCGCAGCCTGCGAAACTCAGCGTGCACGTCTTCGACGGCGAAGGCCGTAGCCGGAATCCCGTCCGCGACCAGCGCCTCCTTGTACGGCTTCACCGCCGGATGCCCGTCGGGCTCCAGCAGCAGCTCAATCCCGTCGGGGTCCTCCGGCGACACCACGGTCAGCCACCGGTCCGTCCCCACCGGCACCTCGGTCTTCTTCACGAAGCCCAGCACGTCGGTATAGAACCGCAGCGCCTTTTCTTGATCGTCAACGAACACGCCAGTCAGATGAATCCGCACCGGTCTCTCCCTGTGCATCAGGCCTGAGCCACCGAGTAACGATGCGCTCAAGCGGTTCAGTGTTCAATTCGTGAAACTTGTAGCGCCCCTCGCGCCGCGAAACGACCAACCCAGCACCCTCCAACACGGCCAAGTGCTGACTGATCGCCTGCCGCGACAGCCCCAACCCGTACTTGGTCACCAGCCGCCCGCAAATCTCGAACAAGGTCTGCCCATCCCGCTCCACCAGCTCATCCAGGATGCGCCTACGGGTGGGATCGGCCAGCGCCTTGAAGAGATCCTCCGCCACACCCCCACCATAGGCAAGTCACCACTTGCCTATCAACTCGGGTCCCTCTCCCAGCGTCACCAGGTGCTCGGCGCGTCGAGCAGGAGCAGCAGACCGCTCTCCTGCCTGCCGGACCCGGCCCTGCCAACCCCACGGTCAACCCACCTGAGGGGTGACCCGATCAATCAGAGATCCCACATCGACCCCACGCGCAAGCGTGCCCAAAGTCCGGCCGGAATCTGCCAGTCGAGCGAGAAAAGCGTCAGCCATCGCGGGAACATGCCGCAACAGCAGGCTTCCCTGCAAGGACAGCGTGATCAGCTCGGCCAACCGACGCGCCCGGGCGGGCTCGGCGGTCTTCACCTCGGTCCACAATGACGCCACCACGGCATCGAGTCGATCGTCAATCCCGGCGGTGGCCGACAACTCGGCCAGCAAAGCGTCCACAGTAGACGAGTCTCGCGACAGCGCCCGCAGGACGTCGAGCGCCGTCGCATTCCCCGAACCCTCCCAAATGGACATCAACGGCGCCTCGCGGTACAGCCGGGGCATCCCCGACTCCTCCACGTACCCGTTGCCGCCCAGGCACTCCAACGCCTCCGCCACCACCATCGGCGCCCGCTTGCACACGTAGAACTTCGCCGCGGGCAGCGCGATCCGCAGCAACGCGCCCGCGCCGCTGTCCACTTCGGCCGCCAACCGCAGCCCCAGCACCGTCGCGGCCGCCGACTCCAGCGCCAGGTCCGCGAGCACCGCCGCCATGGCGGGTTGCCGACGCAACACCGTGCCGAACGCCGCTCGGTGAGCCGCGTGGTGGGCGGCCTCCGACAGCGCGATACGGATGTTCGCCGTCGACCCGAGCACGCAGTCCAACCGGGTCATCGTGACCATCTCGATGATGGTCCGCACCCCGCGGCCTTCGTCGCCGACGCGCCAGCCGACCGCGCCCGCGTACTCGATCTCCGCGGACGCGTTGGACTTGTTCCCCAGTTTGTCCTTGAGCCTTTGCAACCGCAGCGCGTTGCGGCTTCCGTCCGGCAGGACGCGGGGTAGGACGAAGCAGGTCAGGCCGCCGGGGGCCTGCGCGAGGGTCAGGAACAGGTCGTTCATCGGCGCCGAGGTGAACCACTTGTGCCCGACCAGCGAGTACGTGCCGTCCGCCAGCGGTGTCGCGGTGGTGGTGTTCGCGCGGACGTCGGAGCCGCCCTGTTTCTCGGTCATCGACATGCCCGCGAGCAGCCCAGCCTTGCCGCCCGGTTCGCGCAGGCCGGGGTCGTAGACCGGCGAGGTCAGGCCGGGCTCGAACCGCGCGGCCAGGTCAGGGGCGTGCCGCAGCGCGGGCACCGCGGCGTAGGTCATCGAGATCGGGCAGCCGTGTCCGGCCTCGACCTGGGACCAGAGGGTGAACGCGGCGGCCCTGCGCAGGTGGGCGTGCTCGTCCTCGGCCGCCCACGGCGCGGCGTGCAGGCCGTGGGACACCGCCCGCGACATCAGCCAGTGCCACGACGGGTGGAACTCGACCGCATCGATCCGGTGGCCGTAGCGGTCGTGGGTGCGCAGGACCGGCGGGTGCTCGTTGGCGAGCCGCCCGTGCTCGCGCGCGGTGTCCGAACCGGACTCCAGGGCCAGCGCCGAGAGCGAGCCGACCACCGTGTCGGAGCCGAACGCGCTGACCGCGCCGACCAACGCGGGGTCGCAGGCGAGCGGGTCGAATCCGGACAGCGGCGGGGCCTGGTTCACGACCTCGTGGGTCGCGCCGACGGCGTCCTCGGTGGCGGTCATTACCCGAGGGTATCCGGACTCAAACGGATCTTAGCCGACCAATTTTTGTCTCTCTGGGTTAACAACGGTCGTCCAAAAGGGCAAGTTGATGACGACTTTTGAATCTTTATTACGTGAATGTAGCCACGGACGGTGACTCCCGGGGAGAGATGAGGCACAGTGGTTGACCAGGACGAGCGTCACACAGGTCGGCTAACCGCCGGCGGTCACACAGGGCGAGGGACGGGGTCACGGTGAGTGTTCCGAAGGCCAGGGGCAAGGTCGGCAAGCACCGGCACCAGAAAAAGCGCAAGCGCGGGGCGGCCGCGGCGGCGGGCGCGCTGCTGCTCGTGCCCGTGGTCGCCGCGGGCGAGCCGACGGACTGGGTCACCCAGGAAGACATCGGCCCGATCGCCCTCGCGGGCAACGTGGGCGGCGGCCTGATGGGTCTGACCGACCCCAGCAAGGTCAGCGCCAACGGCGCGATGCCGCAGAGCCAGCAGCTCGGCGCCGAGGTGCTCGAACTCGCTGCCACGCCCGCGCTACTGGCCCAGGGCGCCGGTCCCGAGGTGTCGATGCCCGGCGGCCCGCTCGGCATCCCCGGCGTGATGCTGCAGGCCTACATGCGCGCCGCGCAGACCCTGGCCACCACGACCCCGGGCTGCCGCCTGGACTGGCCGCTGCTGGCCAGCATCGGCCGCATCGAGTCCAACCACGCCCGCGGCGGCCGGGTCGACGCGAACGGCCTCACGGCCACGCCGATCCTGGGCCCGGTGCTCAACGGCGGCGGGTTCGCCGCGATCGCCGACACCGACGGCGGGTCCTACGACGGCGACGCCCGGTGGGACCGCGCGGTCGGGCCGATGCAGTTCATCCCGTCCACCTGGAAGGGCTACGCGTCCGACGGCAACGGCGACGGCAAGACCGACCCGAACAACGTCTACGACGCCACCCTGGGCGCGGGCAAGTACCTGTGCTCCGGCGGGATGGACCTGTCCAACCCGCAGCAGCGCGCGACCGCGGTGTTCCGCTACAACCACTCCGACAGCTACGTGCGCACGGTCCTGATCTGGGCCGAGGCCTACGCCAAGGGCGTCACGCCGGTCCCGACCACGCCGGTCGCCGCTGCCGAGCAGCTGGCGATCCAGAAGCCGCTGGTTCCGCAGCAGCCGGGCACGCCTGCCCCGGGCACGACCCAGCCGGGAGCGCCGTCGCAGAGCACGTCGAGCACGGTCCCGCCGTCGTCCTCCGCGCCCGGCGCCACGTCGTCCGCGCCGTCGTCCACGCCGCCGAGCAGCAGCGCGCCGACGAGTTCGGCGACCCAGCCGTCCACGACGCCGCCCGCCACGACGTCGCCCGCCACGACGACGCCGCCGTGCCCGACCGGGCCGGTGGCCCCGCCGACCAGCACCACGGCGCCGACGGCGACCGCGACGCCCAACCCCTGCGCCACTCCGACCACGACCCCGCCGTCGAGCGCGTCGACCCCGCCGTCGAGCACCTCGGCTCCCGCGTCGAGCACCTCGGCCGCGGCCTCGACCTCGGGTCCGGCAGGTTCGAGCGTGGTGACCAGCTCGTCCTGACCGAGCGCGCGAAGCCGAGACACGGAGGCCGCACCATACTCTTCGGAGTGTGGGCGGCCTCCGTGGTTATCCACATCCTCTGAAGTCATCCACAGGCGCGGCGGACTCACAGCCGACGCGCCCGCCCGCCTTTAGGCTGCGGACATGACCAGGGTTGCCGCCATCGACTGCGGGACTAACTCCATCCGGCTGCTCGTCGCCGACATCTCGGTGCGCGACGACGGTTCCTTCTGGCTGCGCGACGTGCACCGCGAGATGCGGGTCGTCCGGCTCGGCCAGGGCGTAGACGCGACCGGCGTGCTCGCGCCCGACGCGCTGGCCAGGACCTCCGCCGCGCTCGCCGACTACACCGCGATCATGCGGCGCAAGGGGGTCGAGCGGGTCCGCATGGTCGCCACATCGGCCACCCGGGACGCGAAGAACCGCGACGAGTTCTTCGCGATGACCCGGGCGCTGCTCGGCGTCGAGGCCGAGGTGATCAGCGGGGACGAGGAGGCGCGGCTGTCCTTCGTCGGCGCGGTCGGCGACCTCCCGCCCGAGGACGGCCCGTTCCTGGTGACCGACATCGGCGGCGGCTCGACCGAGCTGGTGCTCGGCGACTGGGACGGCGCCCGCGCCGAGGTCCACGCCGCGCTGTCGGTCGACATCGGCTGCGTCCGGATCACCGAGCGGGCGCTGCGCGGCGACCCGCCCGGCGCGGCCGAGGTCGCCGAGGCCAGGGCGCTGGCGGCGCGGGTCCTCGACGAGGCGTTCGCCGCGGTGCCGGTCGAGCGGGCGCGGACCTGGGTGGGGGTGGCGGGGACGGTGACGACGCTGTCGGCGGTCTCCCTCGGCCTGCCGCGGTACGACCCGGAGAGCATTCACCTGAGCAGGCTCACTGCCGACGAGATCGCCACCATGACGAGTCGTATGCTTACGGCCAGTCACGATGAACGGGCAGCCATCCCGGTGATGCACCCCGGCCGGGTGGATGTGATCGGCGGCGGCGCTGTGATCGTGCAGACTCTTGCGGAGAGGATTTTTCGTGAGACGGGCATCACGGCTTTGCTTGTCAGTGAGCACGACATCCTCGACGGGATAGCACTGTCAGTGGCGGAGGTGGCCGACTCTGTGTGACAGCTCAGAGGTCGTCTCAACCATGACCTGACACTTTTTGGACAGAAATGTGTCCGCCTAGCGGGCACTTGCCGATCCGACTATCCGCCAAATGGATGAACTACCTTCGATTGTGACTCGTTTGTGACGTCCGTGATCGCCGTGGTAATCGCCCCTCCGGTTAACTTCCATTCACTTTCGGAGCGGGCGGTTCCGCTTCGTGACCGACGGAGCCGATGGCGGACCAAGCCCGAGAGCACGTCGACAAGAGCCTGGGAGGAGACCCATGCGTAAACCACGCTGGATAGCGGCGTCGGTGATGCCGCTCGCGCTCGCGCTCACGATCGCGGGGTGCGGCGGGGGCAACGAGGACGGCGGCTCCGGAGGAGGCGCGGGGAGCGGCGACGGCGCGCTATCCGTCTTCGGCACCGAGCCGGAGAACCCGCTGGAGCCCGGCAACACCAACGAGGCGGGCGGCAGCAAGGTCGTCCGCGCTCTGTTCACCGGCCTCTATCGGTATGACGCGGTCACCGGCAAGCCCATCGAGGCGATGGTGGAGAAGTTGGAGACGACCGACTCCAAGGTCTTCACCATCAAGATCAAGTCGGGCTGGAAGTTCCACGACGGCACCGACGTGAAGGCCAAGAACTTCGTCGACGCCTGGAACTACACCGCCTACAGCCCCAACGGCCAGCAGAACGGCAGCTTCTTCGAGCAGGTCCAGGGCTACAAGGACGTGCACACCGATGACCCGGACGGCACGGCGGGCCCGCAGAAGGCGCCCGAGCCCACGGCCAAGGAGATGTCCGGCCTCAAAGTCGTCGACGACACGACCTTCGAGGTCACCCTGTCGGCGCCGTTCGCGGTGTTCCCGCTCAAGCTCGGGTACAACCCGTTCATGCCGCTGCCGGACTCCTTCTTCGCCGACCCGAAGACCTGGGAGGCCAACCCGGTCGGCAACGGCCCGTTCCAGTTCGTCTCCCGGCAGCCGAACTCGCACATCACCCTGACCCGCTTCGACGGGTACAAGGGTGACGACGCGCCGAAGTTCAAGGACCTCACCTTCAAGATCTTCCAGACGAACGAGGCGGCCTACACCGCGGTCGTCTCCGGTGAGCTGGACTTCCTGGACACCGTTCCGCCTTCCGGCCTCGCGGGCGGCAAGTACAAGCAGGACCTCGAAGGCCGCAACAACTCCGTCCCGTACATGGGCAACCAGACGCTCACGGTCCCGTCGTACGACCCGACCTACCAGAGCACGGACCTGCGCAAGGCCATCTCGATGTCCATCAACCGCCAGGAGATCATCGACAAGATCTTCGACGGCACGCGCATCCCCGCCGACGGCTGGGTCAACCCCGCGGTCCCCGGCTACGCCAAGGACCAGTGCGGCGAGGTCTGCACGTTCAACCCGACCAAGGCCAAGGAGTACCTGGCCAAGTCCGGCTTCACCGGCTCGATCTCGCTCAAGACCAACGCCGACGGCGGCCACAAGGACTGGATGACCGCGGTCTGCAACAACGTCATCAACACCCTGGGCATCGGGTGCACCTACGACCCGATCCCGACCTTCGCCGAGACCCGCCAGCAGATCAACTCGCGGCAGATCCGCGGCCTGTTCCGGTCGGGCTGGATCGCGGACTACCCGTCGATCGAGAACTTCATCAACCAGCTCTACCGCACCGGCGCGTCCGCCAACGACGGCGAGTACAGCAACCCCAAGTTCGACGAGCTGGCGGCCAGGGCCGACGCCTCGCTCTCGGTGGACGAGGCCAACAAGCTCTACCAGGAGGCCGAGCGGCTGCTGGCCGAGGACATGCCCGTCATCCCGCTGTGGAACCAGACCTCGCAGTACGGCTGGTCCGAGCGGCTGGACAACGTCCGCCTGACCACGCTGCGTGAACTGGACCTGTCCACCGTGACGGTCAAGAACTAACCAGGGCCACTCCGGGCCGGGGCGCGGCGATCCCGTGCTCCGGCCCGGAGTCAGGTGGGGAGAAAACTGATGGGACGCTACGTCCTCCGACGGCTCTTGCAGCTGATCCCGGTCTTCATCGGGACCACGTTCTTGATCTACTGGCTGGTCTGGAGCCTGCCCGGCGACGAGTTCTCCGGAAAGTGCGGCGACCGGCCCTGCCCCGACTCCTACATCAACCTGATGAAGGAGAAGTTCAACCTCGACGACCCGCTGATCGTGCAGTACGGCAAGTACATGCTCAACCTGCTGCAGGGCGACTTCGGGGAGACCTTCCGGGGCATCGAGGTCGGCGACCTGATCGCCGAGGCCTACCCCAACACCATCCGGCTGGCGCTGGTCGCGCTGGCCATCGAGGCGCTGATCGGCCTGACCGCAGGAATCCTGACCGGCCTGCGCGGCCGGGGTTTCCTGGACAACCTGACGCTCGTCTCGACCCTGTTCCTGATCTCGCTCCCGGTGTTCGTCACCGGCTTCGTCCTGCAGATCGTGCTCGGCTTCGAGCTTGGCTGGATCAAGACGACCGTGTCGGCGTCACCCGCGCCATGGGAACAGCTCATCGTGCCGGGCTTCGTCCTGGGCAGCCTGTCGATGGCGTACGTGACGCGGCTGACCAGAACCTCGATCGCGGAGAACAAGCGGGCCGACTACGTGCGCACCGCGGTGGCCAAGGGGCTGCCCCAGCGCCGCGTGGTCGGGGTGCACCTGCTGCGCAACTCCGCGATCCCGGTGGTCACCTTCCTCGGCACCGACCTGGGCAACCTGATGGGCGGCGCGATCGTCACCGAGGGCATCTTCAACATCAAGGGCATCGGCAACCTGGTCTACCGGGGCATCCTCGGCAAGGAGGGCCTGGTCGTTACCGGCGTCGTGACGCTGCTGGTGATGGTGTACCTGCTCTCGAACCTGCTGGTGGACATGCTCTACGCCGTCCTCGACCCAAGGATTCGCTATGACTGACCCGAGCACCGCGGCCAGCGGCGCCGCGGTGACCACGGCCGCGGACGACTTCGTCACCGCCGCCGAGCACGCCGAGGCCAAGCCGGGCAAACCCCGCAGTCTCGCCTCCGACGCCTGGCACGACCTGCGCAGGCGACCGCTGTTCGTCATCTCCGGCGCCATGATCGTGCTGGTGATCGTGATGGCGGTGGCGCCGGGCCTGTTCACCTCCGTCGACCCGACCTACGCCGACCTCTCGCGCAGCCGCGTCGGGCCGTCCGCGCAGGCCTGGTTCGGCTACGACAACCAGGGCGCCGACGTCTTCGCCCGCACGATCTACGGCGCCCGCGCCTCGATCATCGTCGGCGTCGCGGCCACCATCCTGACGGTGCTGATCGGCGGCACGCTCGGCCTGCTCGCCGGGTTCTACGGCGGCTGGATCGACGGGCTGATGTCGCGTGTCGCCGACGTGTTCTTCGGTCTGCCCTTCGTCCTGGGCGCGATCGTGATCCTGACCAGCCTCGGCGGAGGCGGGAACTCGGCCACCGAGATCATGTTCCTGGTGGTCCTGTCGATCTCGCTGCTGTCCTGGCCGGTCTGTATGCGGATCATGCGGTCGGCGGCGATCACCGCGAAGCAGCAGGACTACGTGAAGGCAGCCAGGGCGCTGGGCGCGGGCGCGCCGCGGATCATCCTGCGGCACATGCTGCCCAACGCGATCGCGCCGGTGCTGGTGTACGCCACGATCGCGCTCGGCGCGTTCATCGGGGCAGAGGCGACCCTGTCGTTCCTCGGTCTCGGCCTGCGCGCGCCGGTCGTGTCCTGGGGCGTGATGATCGCGGACTCCCGCGACATCATCCGCGTCGCACCGCACACGCTGCTGTTCCCCGCGGCCTTCCTGACCGCGACCGTGCTGGCCTTCGTGATGCTCGGCGACGCCGTGCGCGAAGCGCTCGACCCGAAGATGAGGTAGGGGCGTATGCCCACGAACACCGCACAGTCCACTGTGGACTCCGAGGGGGCCGGGCCGGACCCGGCGGCGCCACTGCTGGAGGTCGACGACCTCTACGTCGAGTTCCGCACCCGCGACGGCGTGGCCAAGGTGCTCAACGGCGTGAGCTACCGGGTCGAGGCGGGGGAGACCCTGGCCGTGCTCGGCGAGTCCGGCTCAGGCAAGAGCGTCACCGCCCAGACCGTGATGGGCATCCTGGACATGCCGCCCGGGCACATCACCGGCGGCGCGATCCGGTTCCACGGCGAGAACCTGCTCGCCGCGACCGACCGGCGCAGGCGGGAGGTGCGCGGCTCGGGCATCGCGATGATCTTCCAGGACGCGCTCTCCGCGCTGAACCCGGTCTTCACCGTCGGCTTCCAGATCGAAGAGCAGCTTCGGATACGCCGGGGCATGTCCCGCAAGGACGCCCGCAAGCGCGCCGTCGAACTGCTCGACCTGGTCAAGATCCCCAACGCCAAGGGCCGGGTCCGGCAGTATCCGCACGAGTTCTCCGGCGGGATGCGCCAGCGCGCCATGATCGCGATGTCGCTCGCGCTCGACCCGGAGATGCTCATCGCCGACGAGCCGACGACCGCGCTGGACGTCACCGTGCAGGCCCAGATCATGGACCTGCTCAAGGAGATCCAGGTCGAGCGCAACATGGGCCTGATCCTGATCACCCACGACCTCGGCGTCGTCGCCGAGGTCGCGGACCGGATCGCGGTCATGTACGCCGGGCGGATCGTGGAGCAGTCCGACGCGCGGTCGCTCTACCGCAAACCCGGCCATCCCTACACCCTGGCGCTGCTGGACTCGCTGCCCCGGCTCGACCTCAAGGGCGCCGAGCTCAACACCATCAAGGGCCTGCCGCCGAGCCTGCTCAACGTCCCGCCCGGCTGCCCGTTCCACCCGCGGTGCCCCCGCGTGGAAGACGTCTGCAAAACCGACGTCCCCCCGCAGCACCGGCTGATGCCGGGCAGGCTCAGCGCCTGCCACTTCGCCGAGGAGCTGATCGCCGGTGACTGACAACATCATCGAGGTGCGCGACCTGGTCAAGCACTT
This sequence comes from Actinokineospora iranica, assembly GCF_900101685.1. Classification (GTDB taxonomy): domain Bacteria; phylum Actinomycetota; class Actinomycetes; order Mycobacteriales; family Pseudonocardiaceae; genus Actinokineospora; species Actinokineospora iranica. The sequence continues at coordinate 319,175 of NZ_FMZZ01000006.1, read as the reverse complement.
CCCGGTTCGGGTCGGCGTGCTGTTCAAGCACACCGTCGGGCACGTCCGCGCGGTCGACGGCGTGTCCTTTGACCTCAGGCGCGGCGAGACCCTCGGCGTCGTCGGCGAGTCCGGCTGCGGCAAGTCGACCCTCGCGCAGGTCCTGATGCGCCTGGAGCCGCCCACCGGCGGCAGCGCGACCTTCGAGGGGCGCGACATGTTCGCGATGAAGGGCGCCGAGCTGCGCAAGCTGCGCCGCGATATCCAGATCGTGCTGCAGGACCCCTACACCTCGCTGAACCCGAGGATGACCGTCGGCGACATCGTCGGTGAGCCGTTCGAGATCCACCCCGAGGTGGCGCCGAAGGGGTCGCGGGCGAAGAAGGTCCGCGACCTGCTCGACGTCGTCGGCCTCAACCCGGAGCACATCAACCGCTACCCGCACCAGTTCTCCGGCGGCCAGCGCCAGCGCATCGGCATCGCCCGCGCGCTTGCCCTGCGGCCCAAGGTGATCGTCTGCGACGAGCCGGTCTCCGCGCTGGACGTCTCGATCCAGGCGCAGGTGATGAACCTGCTCGGCGACCTGCAGACCGAGTTCGGACTGTCCTATGTGTTCATCGCGCACGACCTGTCCGTGGTCCGGCACCTGTCGGACCGGGTCGCGGTGATGTACCTGGGCAAGATCGTCGAAATCGGCACAGAGCAGGAGATCTACGAGCACCCGACCCACCCCTACACCCAGGCGCTGCTGTCCGCGGTGCCCGTGCCCGACCCTGAGCTGCGCGGCCAGCGGAAGGTCATCCGGTTGGAGGGCGACGTCCCCAGCCCGGTCGACCCGCCGTCGGGCTGCCGGTTCCGCACCCGCTGCTGGAAGGCGCAGGACATCTGCGCCGAGGAGGAGCCCGCGCTGATCACCAGGGTGGCGGCGCACCCGAGCGCGTGCCACTTCGCCGAGGAGAAGTCGGTCGTTCCCTGAGGTCGGGGGCAGCACCCAGGGATTGGATGACAAGTCGAGGAGGAGATCGTGAAGCGACGCAAGACAGTGGTGGCCGCCTTAGCGGTGCCTTTGGTCGTGACGCTGTCCGCGGTGGTGGGGCCGGGTTCGGCCACCGCCCAGCCGGACCTGTCCGGCAAGACCGTCGAGTTCAACATCCTCACCGCGGACGGCGCCAGCGTCGAGTCCGTCGAGGCGGCCGTCCGCGCCGCGGGCGGCACGGTGGTGGCGGCCAACCGGGCCGCGGGCCTGGTCACCGCCACCGCGCCGGAGAACGGCTTCACCGCCCGGCTCGCGGGCGCCAAAGCCGTCGACAGCGCTGCCCGCGCCAAGTCCATCGGCCAGGCGCCGCGTGACGCCAAGGCCGCGGGCAAGGCCGTCAAAGAGGAGATCAGGGCGGCCGTCGAGCAGGAGCACAAGCTGGTTAAGGCGGGCAGGCGCGGCCCGGCCTATGCGGCCACCGCGGGCATGGACCCGTTGGACGGGCAGCTGTGGGGCCTCACCTCGGTCCGCTCGCACCTGGCCCGCACCAAGCAGGCCGGGGACAAGCGCGTCAAGGTCGGTGTCCTCGACACCGGTGTCGACGCCAGCCACCCCGACATCGCCCCCAACTTCGACCACGCGCTGTCGCGCAACTTCACCCGCGACATCCCCACCGACGAGACCGGAGCCGTGGTCGACGGCCCGTGCGAGTACCGGGGCTGCGTCGACCCCGCCGACGTCGACCACGGCGGCCACGGCACGCACGTCGCGGGCACCATCGCCGCGGCGGCCGACGGGTTCGGCATCTCCGGCGTCGCGCCGAATGTGTCCATTGTGAACATTCGCGGCGGCCAGGACTCCGGCTTCTTCTTCCTGCAGCCGGTCGTGGACGCGATGACCTACTCCGGCGACGCTGGCCTCGACGTGGTCAACATGTCGTTCTTCGTCGACCCGTGGCTCTACAACTGCAAGAGCAACCCGGCGGACAGCGCCGAGCAGCAGGCCCAGCAGCGCATCACGATCAAGGCCATCAGCCGGGCGATGAACTACGCCTACCGCAAGGGCGTCACCCAGGTCGTGTCGCTGGGCAACCAGCACCAGGACCTCGGCGCCCCGCTGCCGGACACCATCAGCCCGAACTACCCGGCGGGCGCGGCCCACAACCGCGTCATCGACAACGCCGACTGCCTGTCGCTGCCGGTCGAGGGCCCGCACGCGATCGGGGTGAGCTCGTTCGGCCCGTCCCAGGCCAAGGCGGACTACTCGAACTACGGCTTCGAGCGCATCTCCGTCTCCGCCCCCGGCGGCTACTTCCGCGACGGCCTCGGCACCCCGGCCTACCGCACCAACGAGAACCTGATCCTGTCGGCCTACCCCAAGAACGTCGCCCTCATCGAAGGCGCCATCGACGAGGCAGGCAACATCACCCCCGACGGCGAGGCCCTGGGCGTCCAGAAGGCCTGCAAGCCCAACGGAACCTGCGGCTACTACCAGTTCCTCCAGGGCACCTCCATGGCGTCCCCGCACGCCTCCGGCGTCGCAGCCCTGATCGTCGCCCAATACGGCAAGTATTCTCGCGGCGGCGTCACCCTGTCCGCGGACAAGGTGCGGACCGTCCTGGAGGGCACTGCGGCTGACATCGCTTGCCCCACTCCCCGCACGGTCGACTACACGCTGGTTGGGCGTCCAGCGGAGTTCAACGCCACCTGTGAGGGAACCCCGGCTTACAACAACTTCTACGGCCATGGTGCTGTGGATGCTTGGGCCGCGGTCACGAACGGCATGAAGTTCCTGAGGTAGCTTTGTGTGCTCGGCGGGCCCCTCCGGTTTCGGAGGGGCCCGTTGTGGTGTGTGGGGGGTGCCCGATTGGGTGGAGTGGTTTGGCTGGGGCCCCTACGAAGGAAGATCGCCGTGTGAAAGACGGGTGGGAAGCCTTCGGCCGCACACGTGCGTAGCCAGCTTAGCGATCTTCCTTCTCCCCCAGCCAAACCACTCCACCCAATCGGGCGCTTGGCGGCCTCGGGCGCGTTTTTCTTGTGGGTATGGGTGGGGGTTGGCGGTGGGGTCAGCGGTTGGCGGCTTTCTTGACGAAGGCGGCCAGGTCCTTGGCCTGTTGGATTCGGGATGGCTCGTGGACGTACATCATGTGGCCTGCTGGGTAGTAGGCGACTTCGATGTTGTCCCGTAGTTCGGTGGGAATGCGGAGTTGGGCCAGGGTGTGTTCGGTGGCGAAATACGGTGTGGCGCCGTCGGTGTAGCCGGAGGCGACGTGGATTTTCAGGTGGGGGTTGCCGCGCATCGCCGCGGCTAGTTTGTGGGCTACTGTGACGTGGGCGTTCTCGAATTCCTTGTACGACCAGTCGCGGTTCACCTGCATACTGAGGACTTCGTAGGGCAAGTCGTTGGGGTAGGCCAGTTCCGTGTGCAGGTAGTGGTTGATGCCCGCGGTGTAGGCGCCCATGATCGCGGTGGTGGTGGGGTCCTCGGTGAGGCGTTCGCCGCCGTAGTCGGCTTCCCAGCCGGTGAAGCGGCCGTCGAGGCGGCCGACGGTTTGCCTGCGGTGCCGCAGGAGTTCGGTGAAGAACCGGATGTGCTCTACGCGGAGGTCGACGCGGTCCACGTAGTCCTCGGACAACCCGGTCAGCCGCGCCAGCTTCGCCACCACGGCCGACCTGTCCTGAGTGGACAGTCGGGAGCCCTGGGACAGCGCGTGCGGGTAGTCGCGGGCCGCGAACTCTTCGGCCTCGGCCAGCACTTCCGCCAGCGGCCGGTCGCCGTGCAGGCCGTGGTAGTGCGCGATCGCGGCGTAGGTCGGCAGGAACAGGGTGTAGGGCAGGTCGTTGCCCTCGCTGAAGACCAGGGTGCTGAAGTCCAGCACCGCCGAGATGAGCATCAACCCGTTGAGGTACATGCCATGGCGGCTCTGCAGGTGCTGCGCCAGCCCGGCCGCGCGGGTCGTCCCGTACGACTCGCCGGCGAGGAACTTCGGCGACACCCACCGGCCGTTGCGGGTCGTCCACAGGCGGATGACCTCGCCGACGGACTCCAGGTCGGCCTGGAAGCCGTGGTAGTCCCCGGGTTTCTCGCCCTTCACCGCCCGCGAGTAGCCGGTGGACACCGGGTCGATGAAGACCAGGTCGCTGTGCGCGAGCAGGGTTTCGGCGTTGTCGACCAGCCCGTACGGCGGCGCGGCGAGGTCGCCCGCGTCGCCGGAGACGACCCGGCGGGGGCCGAGGACGCCCAGGTGCAGCCAGATGCTCGCCGACCCGGGGCCGCCGTTGAAGGCGAAGGTCACCGGGCGCTGGGCGGGGTCGGCGCCGTCGAGGGTGTACGCGGTCACGAACACCTCGGCCTTGGGCAGGTGCCCGTCGAACTTGCCGTCGGTGACCACTTCCTTGCGCAGGACCAGGCGCCCGGTCGTCGCGGTGTAGTCCAGCTTGCGCCTGCGCACGGTCACCGAGTGCGCGGTCGTGACCAGGTCGTCGATGGGGTCGGGGGCGGTCTGCTGCTCGTCGGCCGCGTCCTGGGATGCCATGCGCCGACCCTACGTGGTGGAATCGGCCCGGTGAGGACACTCGCGGAACTGGACCAGGCGGTCACCGAATGCCGCGCCTGCCCCAGGCTCGTCGCCTGGCGCGAAGAGACGGCCAGGGTGAAACGCGCCGCCTTCCGCGACCAGGACTACTGGGCCCGCCCCGTCCCCGGCTTCGGCCCGGCGGACGCCGCGCTCGCCATCGTCGGCCTCGCCCCCGCCGCGCACGGCGCCAACCGCACCGGCCGCATGTTCACCGGCGACCGCTCCGGCGACGTCCTCTACGCCGCCCTGCACGCCGTCGGCCTCGCCTCCCAGCCCACCGCCACCCACATCGGCGACGGGCTGGAGCTTTACGGCACCCGCATCACCGCGCCGGTCAAATGCGCCCCGCCGGAGAACAAGCCCACCCCAGAGGAACGGGACAACTGCCGCCCCTGGCTGGAGCGCGAACTCGCCCTGCTGCGCCCGACCCTGCGCGCGGTCGTCGTCCTCGGCGCTTTCGGCTGGCAGGCCCTGCTCCCGATCCTGGCCACGGCGTGGTCCGTGCCGCGTCCCCGCCCCCGCTTCGGCCATGGCGTCCGCCACGACCTCCCCGCCCTCGACGGCGGCCCGCCGCTGGCCGTGCACGGCTGCTACCACGTCAGCCAGCGCAACACCTCCACCGGCCTGCTGACCCTCGACATGGTCTGCGACGTCCTCGCCGCGGCGGCCACGCCGCTGGGCATCCGCCGTTAGGCGCAAACTCAAGCGCAGCCACCGCGCCTGGGAGTATTGGGGTATTCCAGGCGGGCCAAGGACTCCAGGTGACTGCTCTTGTCGTGCTGCTGCCCGGAATCCAGGTCGCGGAGTCCGATTAACGCATTTCCCATGGTGAGGGTTGATCTGCCCGCAGGCAGTGCCCCTGGATCGCTTCAGTTTCCGAGTGGGGTTCAGGTTCGCTACGCTGGTCCAATCGGGTATAACTGCGGTGTCTGTGTTACAGGGCGACAGCGGAGTGCGACCCTGCTAGGGCGGCGTTGTAGTTCGGCATGAGCCTGTGGCAAGATCAACTTGCTGCGGTCGCGCGGACGGGGGTTGGCAGTGGGGAGCACGTCGAGATGTCTCGACCGCCACCTACCCAGGGCAACCCGTATTCGTGTTCCGATTGATTCGGACGTTGTTCCGCGCTCTGACACTCATACGGTCAGGAATCCAATGATATGAACGGACAGCGCGCGCGGAAGATCGCCGCTTACTCGGCTTACAGTGTCGGAGCGGGAGTGGTGGCTGTCGCCGCAGGCGTTCTCGTCGCGGGCATCATGGCGTCGGCGAGTTCGGCGTGGAACTTCGTTCCCATCGCCATCAGCGCGGCTGTCGTCATCAGCGCGGGTCTCTGGGCGGACAGAGCGGTGCCGTGGCTCATGACCTCCCGCAAGCGGGCAGCGGAGCGGGCGCTACTTCTCTCCGATCTTCTTCACCAAGCGCCGAACCGCGAACTTGATGATCATCACCAGCGGGATCGAGCCCACAGCGGCGGCGACGGCCACTGGGCGCCAGCCGCCAGAGGCGAACACTAGGACCAAAAAGGCGCCGAGCACCACCACCACGGTGAGAATCAGCAGGACCACCGGGTACACGTTGTAGAAGATGTAGGCGGCCTTCAGGCCTATTTCTCGCACGCGTGGGTCTTTCGAGGACCGCATCTTCTCAATGTCGCCGGTGTACTGCTTGTACAGGCCGCTTCCCTGGGTATAGGTCAGGTCGTCGGTGGACTGGGGAGGTTCCTCTTCGCGGCCTGGGTCGGGGGAGTGCGCGGGAGCCGCGTTCTCTGTCATGGCTGTGTGCTCCGGATGGGGAAAAGAGCAAGGGGAAAGTGGGGGTCACCGCCTACGCCGCGGTCGCTTCCGCGTCGCCACTCCGACGTCACCGGGCGTCGAGTAGCTTGATCTGCTCCTCGATCAATGCCAGGGAATCGTCCTCGGACAGCGCCGCCCGCACCGAGTCATCCCATTTCGTCTGATATGTCCGCACCAGCTCGTCGTCGCCCGCGGTGAAGAAGTCCTTGTCGAGCATTTCAAGGAACAGCACGGTCTCTACCTCGGACTCCAGGTCGCCTTCGACGTCGAGGAGGATGAACGGGCCGTCGAGCGCGGCGTGCCAGCCCGCCGCGTAGCCGATCACGCGGATCGTGACCTTCTGGTCCTCGGCCAGCGCGCGCAACTCGCGCAGCTGCTCGGACATCACCTCGGGGCCGCCGATCACCCGGCGGATCACGCTCTCATCGATCAGCAGCGCCATCTCCGGCCCGTCCGCCCCGCGCAGGCGCCGCAGGCGCTCCCGGCGGGCCTCCTCGGCCAGGTCGAGTTCCGCGCCGCTGAAGTACTGCGCCAGCAGCGACCGCGTGTAGCGGGGGGTCTGCGCCGGTCCGGGCACGAGCAGCGGGTGCGCCTGGCGGATCGCGGTTGCCGCAGACTCGTAGCTGAACAGGTTGCTGACCGGTGTGTTCAACACGCTCGCGAACCGGTCGTACCACGCGCGCTTGCGGGTTTCCCGCGCCATCGCGACGAACTGGTCGACCTGCTCGGGATCGGTGACGCCGTACTCGGTGAGCAGCGCCTTCATGTCTGAGGCGGACACGCCGCCCGCGCCTGCCTCCAGGCGGATCAGCTTGGACAGCGACCACTCCATGGCGGCGGCGACCTCGGGCTGGGTCCGGGCGCGCTCTTCACGGAGCCTGCGGACGCGACGGCCCACCAGTCGCCGGTAGAACCGAGGGTCCCGCGTCCTGGCCATGGTCCACTCCTCCCGTGTCCCCGAGCTGACCTTCACTCTACGAGGTGTCACCCGTACTCAGTTTGACACCTGTCACTTTGGCACCACTCACCTGGTCAAGGAACTTATCATGCGGATTCGCGTTCCGCGGACTCGCGCTGTCCGTGCCGCCACACTTTGACACCACCCGTTCTCCCACGCGTTGGTGGCAGTCGACTACGAAGAGTGACGATGCGGGACGGCTCTCGCTGATTTCGGGAATGCGACACCCAAGCAGCGGATTCATCAACACCGGGCGGGGCGGAATAATCGACCTGTTCGCCTCCGTGGCAGGAGGTCGGGGAGGGTGGTCGCCATGTCGGTCTCGAACAATGTGGTCTGGCGGAAGAGCGCGCGCTGCGAGAGTGGAAAGTGCGTGGAACTCGCCTGGGGCGGCACGGCGACTTTCATCCGCGACTCGAAGAATCCTGGACAGATCGTGGACATCCCCGCCGGGGCCGCCCGGCTGCTCATCGACTTCGTCCGCGACTAGGGCCCTGGCCAGCGGCTACCGCCGCTTCGGCGCGCGGGGTCGGGTATGTGTCGAACGGTGATCAGGGTACGTCACGGGTGCGCTGAAATGACGCAAAACAGTGATTCGCGGGTATTTATTGACGTCCCCCCCTGGTGTTGGTTCGAGTTTCTTCGCCCCATTGCCCCCATGGGCCATGTCGGTTCCTACAAAAATGGGCACAAAAAGGGGTGCGGGGTGTCGTCGGTGTCCATTTTCTGTCATTGTGACATCAGGCTTCACGTCCTGTGGTGATCGACGTCGCGACGGCATTCGCCAAGCGGGCAGCGGGTTCGGCCGCCGGTCACTCTGGATGTCCGCGGCGGCACTCCAAGTGACCACTGTGGACCGGTTCGGACAAAGCGGCGAGGTCAGGCACGGCCTGGGAAAACGGGTCAGCGACCCGGGTCACACCAGCATGGGGGCGGCGCGCGGAGGTGGAAAACCAGTGCGACCATTGCGGCATGGCGCATGGAAAGTCGGAGCCCACCCGCATCCTCATCCTGGGTGGCGGTTACGTCGGTTTGTACACGGCGCTCGGGCTCCAGCGAAAGCTCCGTTCCGGTGAGGCCTCGGTCACGGTGATCGATCCGCAGCCGCACATGACCTACCAGCCGTTTCTCCCCGAGGCGGCCGCTGGCGCGATCGAGCCGCGGCATGTGGTCGTGCCGCTGCGGCGCGCGCTCAAGCGCTGCCACGTCATCACCGCGCGGGCCACCGGCATCGAGCACGCCCGCAAGGTCGTCACCATCGAGGCCGCCGACGGGCACACCGAGGAGCTGGGCTACGACGTGCTCGTCGTCGCGCTCGGCTCGGTGGCCCGGCTGCTGCCGATTCCCGGCCTGGCCGAGCACGGCATCGCGTTCAAGACCATCGGCGAGGCCATCTACCTGCGCAACCACGTGATGACCAAGCTCGACCAGGCCGACAGCACGCTCGACCCCGAGCTGCGCAAGAAGCTGCTGACGTTCACCTTCGTCGGCGGCGGCTTCGCGGGCATCGAGGCGCTGGGCGAGCTGGAGGACATGGCCCGCTTCGCCACCCAGTACTACAAGAACGTCGAGCCGGAGGACCTGCGGTTCGTGCTGGTCGAGGCCGCGGGACGGGTGCTGCCGGAGGTCCGCGAGAGCCTCGGCGTCTACACCGTCATGCAGCTGGAGAAGCGCGGTATCGAGGTCTACCTGTCGACGCTGGCCAAGTCGTTCGAGAACGGCCACGTCGTCCTCTCCGACGGCACCGAGTTCGACAGCGACACCATCGTCTGGACCGCGGGCGTCAAGTCCAACCCGGTGCTCGGCGCGTCCGACCTGCCGCTGACCAAGCAGGGCAGGCTGCGCGCCACCGCCGCGCTGCGCGTCGAGGGCCTGCCCGACGCGTGGACCGCCGGTGACTGCGCCGCGGTCCCCGACCTGTCGCGCACCCCGGACGACCCGACCGCGATCTGCGCCCCGAACGCCCAGAACGCCGTCCGGCAGGCCCGCCTGCTGGCGAAGAACATCGTGGTGGCCCTGCGCGGCGGCAAGCCCAAGGAGTACTACCACAAGAACATCGGCTCGGTCGCGAGCCTGGGCCTGCACAAGGGCGTCGGGGACGTGTTCAACGTCAAGGCCAAGGGCTTCATGGCCTGGGCGATGCACCGCGCCTATCACGTGAAGGCGATGCCCACGGTCAACCGGAAGGTCCGGATCACGCTGGACTGGTTAACGGGAGGACTCTTCCGGCGTGAGGTCATCTCGATGGGTCAGATCAATGATCCGAAGGCGGAGTTCGTCAGAGTTTCCAAAGGTTGACCGGCAAACGGCCCAAAGCGCATTGGGCCACCCGGCCGGAAATCCGAGAAACCCGTCCCGAGACATGGAATCGCGCCTTAGGCTGCGGCTGCCCCCGTAGCCCAACAGGCAGAGGCAGCCCCCTTAAAAGGGGTCGAGTGCCGGTTCGAATCCGGTCGGGGGCACAAAGCGGAACTGTCCACTCACGCAGAGTCAGTGCGGTGGGCGTCCGCACTGGACACGTGCCCGCGCGGACTTGTCGATGACTTGTCGATGTTTTGCCAACCGCGCGGGCCCCCGGGCGCTTGTTCGCCAGGATGTCCACTATGGAGCCGGAACGAACCCTCTAAGCTCGGCCAGGTGGCGGAGTACCGGATCGACGACCTGGCGAGAGCGGCAGGCACCTCGGTGCGCAACGTGCGCGTTTACCAGGACCGCGAGCTGCTGCCACCGCCCGAGCGCCGCGGCCGCACCGCGATCTACGGCGACCGGCACCTGTCCCGGCTGCGGCTGATCCTCAACATGCTCGACCGCGGCTACGCGTTCGCGCAGATCAAGGAGATGCTCGACGCCTGGCAGTCCGGGCACAGCCTGGCCGACGTGCTCGGGCTGGAGGAGGCGACCGGGGCGGCCTCGTCGCACGAGCGGCCCGCTGTGGTCGCGCTGGCCGAGCTGGGCCGCATGTTCGGCGCCCAGCTCACCCCGGCCAATATCGCCAAGGCGTTGCGATTGGGCATCCTGGAGCGGCATGGCGCGCACTTCGTCGCGCCGAGTCCGAAGCTGCTGGAAGTGGGCCACGAACTGGTCCGGCTCGACGTTCCGCTCGTCGAGGTGCTGGACTTGGCCGCGGAACTGCAGACCGAGACCGACCGGGTGACCGGTTTGCTGGTCAACCTGGTCCGCAAGTACGTGTTGGACCCCAAGGGCCCCGACTGGCTGCCCAGTGGCGAAGAACTGCCGCACTACGCGGACGTGATCTCGCGGCTGCATCCATTGGTCATGTCCGCGCTAAGCGCCGCCGTCGACCGGTCGGCGCGGCGGGTTATCCCGGACATCATGGGCGATCGATTGATCGCATTGGCGGAACGGGCGCGCGCGGCGCAAGAGCGGGAATAGCGGAGCCGCTCATCCATTCATCCGGTCATTGTCGGGGGGGCGCGACGGAGCCTTGCACCTTGTCAACGGCCGTTGTAACGTTCGTCATTGTCAGGTAATGCCCAGGTCATCGCAGCCCGCCGCCCCGCTTCGGGCCGACGACGCACGCCCGAAGGAGCCGTCATGGCCAGCGAACCGCTCCGCTTCCCCGGCTCGACGCGCCACCCGGTGCCCAGGCGCCGCACCGTGCGCTCCGGCGCGGCCGAGCTGGCGGTGTTCGAGCAGGGCGACCCCGGCTCGCCGACCCTGCTGCTGGTCCACGGCTACCCCGACACCCACCGGCTCTGGGACGACATGGCCGAACGGCTCGCCGAGAGCTTCCACGTCGTCCGCTACGACACCCGCGGCTCCGGCGAGTCGACCGCGCCCCGCAAGCGGTCGGCCTACCGCACCCGGCACCTCGCCGAAGACCTGTTCGCCGTCGCCGACGCCGTCAGCCCGGACGAGCCGGTGCACGTCGTCGCGCACGACTGGGGGTCCATCCAGGCCTGGGAGGCGGTCACCGAGCCGGACGCGGACACCCGCATCGCCTCGTTCACCTCCGTCTCCGGGCCGTGCCTGGACCACGTGGGCCACTGGATGCGGCGCAGGCTGTCCCGGCCCACCCCGGCGAACGTCCGCGGGCTCTTGGGCCAGCTCGCGCACTCCTGGTACATCTACCTGTTCCACCTGCCCGTGCTGCCCGGCCTCGCCTGGCGCACCCTCATCGGGCCCCGCTGGGGCGAGATCCTGCGCCGGGTCGAGGGCGTGCACCACCGGCCCGCGCCCACCATCCGCGCGGACGCGGCCAGGGGCGTCCAGCTTTACCGGGCGAACATGGTCCCCCTGCTCAGCCGCCCCCGGCAGCGACGGGCCACGATGCCGGTGCAGGTCGTCATCCCGACGCGAGACCGGTTCGTCACCGCCGCCCTCGCCGAGGACCTGGAACGCTGGGTCGGACGGCTGTGGCGGCGCGAGGTCGTCGCCGGGCACTGGGCGCCCGCGGCCCGCCCGGACGTGCTGGCGCGGATGGTCGAGGAGTTCGTCGAGCACGTCAACGGCGCCCCGATGACCAGGAGCCTGCAACGCGCCAGGGCAGGCACGCCCGACCGCGGCCTCACCAACCGGCTCGCCGTCGTCACCGGCGCGGGCAGCGGGATCGGCCGGGCCACCGCCGCGGCGTTCGCCGAGCGCGGCGCCGAGGTGGTCGTCGCCGACATCGACTTCGACGCCGCCCGCCGCACCGCGGCCGAGATCGGCCCCGCCGCCTACCCGTACCGGGTGGACGTGGCCGACGACGAGGCCATGCGCCAGTTCGCCGAGGACGTGGCCACCGAGCACGGCGTGCCGGACATCCTGGTGAACAACGCGGGCATCGGCATGGCCGGGTCGTTGGGCACCAGCGCGGCCGACTGGCAGCGGATCGTGGACGTCAACCTGCTCGGCGTGGCCAACGGCTGCCGCGAGTTCGGCGCGCTCATGGCCGAGGCAGGCGAAGGCGGGCACATCGTCAACCTGGCCTCCGCTGCCGCCTACACGCCCAGCCGCGCCATGTCGGCGTACGCGGCGACCAAGGCGGCGGTGCTGATGCTCTCCGACTGCCTGCGGGCCGAGCTGGCCGACCAGGGCATCGGCGTCAGCGCCATCTGCCCCGGCATCGTCGCCACGGACATCACCAAGACGACCCGGTTCACCGGCGTCGACGAGGTCGAGCAGCGGCGGCTGCGCCAGCAGGCGACCAAGGCCTACGCCCGCCGCGGCTTCGGCCCGGAGCGGGTGGCCGAGGAGATCCTGCGCGCGGTGGACCGCGGCACGGCCGTCGTCCCGGTCACCCCCGAGGCCAAACTCGCCCGCATCGGCGCCCGGTTCGCCCCCGGCCTGATGCGCCGCGCCGCCCGACTCGACGTGCTTCGCTGAAGGAGGCCGCGCGATGCCTGACCCCACCGACAAGGTCGTGCTGCACGCCCGGGACGTGCGCTTCGACTGGTCCACGGTTCCCGCGCACTGGCTGCCGGGGGAGCCGGTGGCCTCGCACGCCATGAACACCCTGCACCTGGTCCTGCCCGAGGGCGAACGCTGGTTCGTGCGGGTGTTCAAGCAGGCCCTCCCGCACATCCGCGACGAGGAACTGCGGGCGGACGTGCTGGGCTTCATCGGCCAGGAGGCGATGCACGCCGAAGCGCACCAGGGGGCCGCCGACCACCTCGCCGCGCAGGGGCTGGACCCGGCACCGTTCGTCGCGCAGATCGAGTGGCTGTTCCGTTCGCTGCTCGGCGACCGCGATCTGACCGGGCCCGCTGAGCACCAGTGGCTCTTGGAGCGGTTGTCGGTCATCGCGGCCATCGAGCACTTCACGGCTGTGCTCGGGCACTGGGTGCTGACCGCGCCGCTGGAATCCGCTGGCGCCGACCCGACGATGCTCGACCTGCTGCGGTGGCACGGCGCGGAGGAAGTCGAACACCGCTCGGTCGCCTTCGACCTCTACATGCATCTGGACGGGCGCCAGGGGCGGCGGCTGCGGGCCATGGTGATCGTGGGGCCGCTGCTGATGTGGATGCTGGTTCGCTGCACCCGGTGGCTGCTGGCGCACGACCCGCAGCGGCCTGAGCGTCCTCGGTGGCGGGATTACCGGCGGCTGGCCCGGCGTGGGCTGCTGCCGGGGCCTCGGGAGTTGCTGCCCGCGTTCTGGCGGTATCTGCCTCGCTCGTATCACCCGCGCGATGAGGGCTCGACCGAGTTGGCGGTGGCGTACCTGGCTAGTTCCCCCGCGGCCAAGGCGGCTGGGTGATGGCTTGGCCGGGCGGGTTCGGAAGGGCTGATCGTGTCGGTTAGGGGCGGGATGGTGTTTTCCGGGGCCGGGTCCGGGGACTGGAGCGCGCCGCCGGATCTGTACGGGCGGCCGCGGGCGGACCGGGCGATGCTGGGGGTGGCCCGGGTGGTGTCGGGGGTGCTGCGGCTGAGCCGCCGCGGCGTTCGTCGGCAGCCGGTGGTGCGGCCGGTGGACCGGGACCTGCGGCTGGTTGTGCGGGCGGTCACCGCCGAGGCCGACGGTGTGGTGTCGCTGCGGTTGGCGGACCCAGCTGGGGCCGCGCTGCCGCCGTGGCGGCCTGGGGGGCATCTGGATGTGGTGCTGCCCTCGGGCAGGTGTCGGCAGTATTCACTGTGCGGGGACCCGGCGGATCGCCTCGGGTACCGGATCGCGGTTCGGCTGGTGCCGAATGGCGGCGGTGGGTCCGTGGAGATCCACTCGTCGGTCGGCGTGGGAGACGTGCTGACGGTGCGGGGGCCGCGCACCGCGTTTCCGTTCGTGGGGCGGGGGCCGTACCTGTTTGTCGCGGGAGGTATCGGCATCACGCCGATCCTGCCGATGGTGCACGCCGCCGAGAGGGCGGGGGCCGACTGGCGATTGGTCTACACAGGACGGACGCGGGCGTCGATGCCGTTCCTGGACGAGCTTCCAGGCGACGAGCGAGTGTCCATAGTGGAAGGGATGCCCACGGCGGCCGAATTGCTGGCCACCGCGCCGGAAGGGGCCTCGGTCTACCTGTGCGGGCCGCCGCCGATGGTGGCCGCCGTCCGGGGGGAGTGGGGTGGGGCGCTGCACTTCGAGCGGTTCTCCGCCGCGCCGGTGGTGAACGGCAAGCCGTTCGAGATGCAGGTGGGCGTGGGCGGGCCGGTCGTGCCGGTAGCCGCTGACGAGACCGCGTTGACGGCGTTGCTGCGCGTGCGGCCGGATGCGGCTTACTCGTGCAGGCAAGGGTTTTGCGGCACCTGCGAGGTCAAGGTGGCCGCGGGCGCCGTCGACGGCCGGGGACGTGCTCTGTCCGAAGAGGACTCAATGCTGGTGTGTGTCTCGCGGGCGGTCGGCGACCGGCTCGTGCTGGATGTGTGAAGGGAAGTCCCCATGACCATCGAGGTCGCCTACGACCGGCGCGGCCAGGGCAGCCCGCTGGTGCTGCTGCACGGCATCGGACACCGCTGGCAGGCCTGGGAACCGGTGCTCGACCGGCTCGCCGAGCGGCACGACGTCATCGCCGTCGACCTGCCCGGCTTCGGGGCGTCCCCGGCGCTGCCGCCGGACCGGACGCATGACGTCGACGGGATGATCGGGGCGCTCGGGGAGGTCTTCGCGGATCTCGGGATCGGGCGACCGCACCTCGCGGGCAACTCGCTAGGCGGGATGCTGGCGCTGGAGATGGCTTCCCGTGGACTGGCCGCGTCGGCGACCGCGTTCTCGCCTGCCGGGTTCTGGACCCCGCGCGGGCGGGCCTGGGGTATCCGAGTTCTCCGAGCGGTGCGGCTGACGGCGCGGGCCCCGCTGCGCGAGGCGCTGGTCCAGCGGAAGCTGGTGCGGGTTCTCGGTGGCAGCGTTCTGTTCGGGAAGCCTGGCGTGATCAGTGCCGAGGTGATGCTCGCCGACATGGCCGCGATGGTGGCCGCGCCGGGCTTTGACGCTGTCATCGCCGCGGGTGGGGCTGATTATGTGTTCGCCTGCCCGCCGCCCGCGGTGCCGGTGACGGTCGCCTGGGGGAGTCGGGACCGGGTGCTGTGGCCTCGGCAGGCCCGTCGGGCGGCGGAACTGCTGCCCGCTGCCCGGCATGTGTCGCTGCGGGGGTGCGGGCATGTTCCGATGAGCGACGATCCGGGGCGAGTGGCGGATCTGATCTTGGAGACTTGTCGGGATGCTCGGCTTGTGTGATGGGCTTCTCGGGCTCTCGTGGGTCTGCTCGATGGGGTGGAGTGGTTTCTTCGGGGCCCCTACGAAGGAAGACCGCCGTGTGAAAGACGGGTGGGAAGCCTTCGGCCTCACACGTGCGAAGCCAGCTTAGCGATCTTCCTTCGCCCCAGAAGAAACCACTCCAACCCCATCGAGCACCTGGCGTGGGGCTGGGGTGGGCGGGGCTTGGGGTTTGGGCTTGGGGGAAAGGCAGAAGCCCGCCTTCGCGAGGGGCGAAGGCGGGCCTCTGTGGGGCTGGTGTCAGTTGGGTCAGTCGCTGCTCTGGAGCATGTAGAGCAGGCGCAGGATCTCCAGGTACAGCCAGACCAGGGTGGTCATCAGGCCGAAGGCGACGTACCAGGCCCACTTCGACGGGGTGCCGCTGCGGATCATCTGGTCCGCCATGTCGAAGTCGAGCAGGAAGTTGAACGCGGCGATGCCGATGAACAGCAGGGAGATGCCGATGCCGAGCGGACCGGCGTCACGCAGGCCCAGGTTCACGCCGAACATCGACAGGAGCAGGTTCACCAGCATGAGGCCAGCCGCGCCCATGGTGGCGCCGATGATCCACTTGGTGAGCTTCGGGGTGACCTTGATCGCGCCGGTCTTGTAGACCACCAGCATGGTGATGAACACCAGGGCGGTGCCGAGGACGGCCTGGAGGGCGATGCCGTTTCCAGGGAGCAGGGCCTCGAACACGCCGGTGATCGCGCCGAGGAAAACGCCCTCGGCGGCGGAGTAAGCGAGGACAAGGGCCGGGTTGGGCGTCTTCTTGAAGATGATGACCAGCGACAGCACCAGGCCGACGATCAGGCCACCGATCATCGGGGGGTACGGGCTGATGGACCCGCCCAGCACCGCCATCGCGGTGATGATGCCCGTCAGCAGTGCGGTGCCCAGGGTCATCGCGGTCTTGACGACCACGTCGTCCACGGTCATGGGACGGTCGCTGGCCGCCGCTGGCGCAGCGCCGTAGCCGCCGTATCCGGGGGGACCCGGCTGCTGGTAGCCCTGGGCCTGGGGTTGGAAGCCGGCGTACGAGCCGTAACCGCTGTTCGGCAGGTTGCGGAACGCGGGGTTGCTGGTAGAGCGCACCTGATCCTCCTGGGCCTGAATGGCGCCTTGCACGGGTTCAACGATCGACCCGGCTGACCGGTTCCCGTTGGGTAAAACACACTTTACCCACACCGGCGACGCCGCCGATTCGGAACCTGGGATGCCCGGTCTCGATCCACTGATGACGCTCAGCGTAACCAAGGCAGGGCGTGGAGCAGCGGTGATTACTCCCTTCGGGCGGCAACTGTGACCTTTGGTGGGTCCGACCGGGGGCGATGCCGCCGCGCGCGGGACGGGTGAATCCTCCCAATGGAGGGTTGCGGGCCTGGCCAAGAGCAACAAGGCTCGGCCACGGTGCGCGCTGAGTGTCCACACGGTCACGTGACGTGGCCCACGTCTCCCCGGCCCTCGGTTCGCGCCACCGGGATCGTCAGGGACACCAGGCGCGGACGGCGTGCGCTGCCGACGCGCGGCAAGGAGCGGACTACACAATGGGGCGAACCACACTGGGCGCGCGCCTGACCGCGGGGGCAGCGGGCGTCGCGACGCTGGCCGCGGTCTTCCTCGCGGTCGGCGCGCCGACCGCCACCGCCGAAATCCAGAACGGGCTGGGCTACGAGACCGCCCCCGCCCAGCCGTACCAGGGCAACCCCGACGCCTCGGACTGGCTCGGCTCCTACATGGTCGGCGGGAAGCAGGTGTGGTGCGTCCAGTACGCGCACCACGCGCCCGACTCCGACGAGCAGTACCACCCGGGCGAGCCGCTCAAGACCAAGTGGGGCACCGAGCTGAAGCCCGCCGTCGCGGCCGACATCTCTTATCTCCTCTTGCGCTACACGAACACCAAGAGCGCGGACGAGTCCGCTGCCCTGGCCCACCTGCTGCACCAGTGGACCGCGGCGCCGCTGCACCCCGACCAGCTCGCCCCGACCAACGACTTCCGCACGATCGCCTACAACGCCCAGTACCACCTGGACAAGCTGCCCGCGTCCGCCAAGGCCGCGGTCGACCGGCTCAAGGAGGACGCCAGCGCCAACCACGGCCCGTGGACGACGGCGATCACCAAGCCTGCCAAGCCGCAGATCATCGGCACCCCCGACACCTGGACGATCGAGGTCCGCAACGCCGCGGACAAGGGTGTGGCCAAGGTCCCCGTGACCATCACGCTCACCGACGCCACCTCCGGCGGTAAGAGCACGCTGACAGTCCCCACCAAGGACGACGGCAGCGGTGTCGCGCTGGAGGTCATCCCGACCGGGCCGAACCCGTCCGTGAAGATCAGCCTGGCCAGCCCCGCCGACCGCCCGGTCGTGCAGCAGGCCGTCCAGGTCAACACCCAGCGTGTGGTGAGCACCGGCGGCGAGAAGGAGCTCACCGCCGAGAGCAAGACCACCGCGGTGACCGCCCCGGGCGCGGCCAAGGTGACCAAGACCGACGAGAAGACCGGCAAGGGCATCGCCGGGGTTTCCCTGCGGATCACCGCGGCCGACAAGACCGCCCCCGCGGTCGCCCAGGACGGCAAGCCGCTCGTCGGCGAGGACACCAAGCCGCTGGTCGTGGTGACCGGCGCGGACGGCACGGCCGACGTGCCGAACCTGAGGACCCCGCAGGAGATCTGCGTCACCGAGGTCGCCGCGCCGCCGGGCTACGAGCAGGCGTTCGACCCGGCGGCCCCGCCGTCGGCGTGCGGGAACGTGGAACCGGGCGGCACGCTTGCCGTGAAGCTGGTCAACAAGCCGAACGTGCCTACCGTGCCGCAGACAATCCCGGCGGGTGACACCCCGGCCCTCGCGGCCGCCGTGCTCGACGACGGCGGGCCGTCCACCGGCCTGCTGGTCGCGCTGAGCGCGCTGCTGCTGCTCGCGGCGGGCACCGGAGCCACGATCGTGCGACGGGCCCGCGGGCCGCAGGTGGTCGGCCGCCGGATGCGCAAGGACTGGGGGCACTAGCGGCATGGCCCACCGAGGTTCGAGGTTCGCCCCGCCCGCGGTCGCGGGCGGGGCGGGGCTGCTCGTCGTCGCGGTGACGGCGCTGACCTTCGCCGTCCCGGAACGGGTGAGCGGGCTTCCCTTCGCCGGGGCGGCCGCGGTCTCCCTCGCCGAGGTCCGCAACGCCGCCGCGATGAGCGGCGCGGTCGCGGAGAGCCTGCGCCTGCGGATCAAGCCCGCGCCGGAAGCGCCCGTCCCGCAGGCGCCTGCTCCGCAGCAGGCCCCGCCGCCCGTCCCGGCGGCCGCCCCCGCGCCCGTCGCGCCCAAGCCGTCCGGGCAGCGCCCCGGCACGGTCCGGCTGGCCAAGGGCGGCACGGCGACCCTGATCCGCAAGGAACTCGACGCCGACGCCACCCTCCCGGTCCCCGGCGGGGTGCGGGAGGCGACCTGGTGGGGCGCCGGGCTCGACGCGCCCACCGGGGCGACGGTGTTCGCCGGGCACGTCAACTGGAAGGGCCAGACGGGCCCGTTCGCCGAACTGTGGGATGCGCGCGAGGGCGATACCGTGTCCGTTGTGGACGCGGAGGGGCGTCCCTGGCGGTACCGCGTCTCGCGCGTGGAGACCGTCGCCAAGCACGACCTGCCGCACCGCGCCGAAGAGTTCTTCGGTCAGGCGGGCCCGCACCGACTGGTGCTGGTCACCTGTGGCGGCCAGTGGGTCGGCGGGCAGGACGGGTACGAGTCGAACCGCGTCGTGATCGCGGTTCCGCAGTAACAGCGGTTCCGCAGTAACAGCGGTTCCGGCATAAGAGCCCGCTACAGCGTAAGAGCGGCCGAGGGCGACGCGCTCTCGGTGAAGGCGTCTATCCGTTCGGGGAGGAAAAGCCGCAAACCCTGGTGGGAGACACGATGAGCAGACGTTGGGACACCATCGGCATCGGTCTGGGACTGGTGGTGACCTTCATCGTGTTGGTGGTGCTCGGCACGATCCGGCCCGACGGCGGCCCTCCCGCGATCCGGCCCGACAGCGGCCCCCGCACCGTGCCGGGCACCTCGGTCCCCCAGGGCGCGGCGAGTCCCGCGGCCTGGATGCGCAAACTGGTCCCCGGTGAGAGACCGCCCCAGTTCGTGTTGTTCTCCTTCGACGGCGCGGGTTCCCACCAGCACTGGCAGCGCTTCCTGCGGGTGGCGAGCGACGTCGACGCGCACTTCTCCGCATTCCTCTCCGGGATCTACCTGCTCACCGATTCACAGAAGACCGACTACACCGGACCCGGCCACCGGCCCGGCCGCGCCACGATCACCTTCGGCGGGTCCGAGGAGAACGTTCGCGCCCTCGTCGGCGACCTGAACACCGCCGTCGCCGACGGACACGAGATCGGCACCCACTACAACGGACACTTCTGCCGGGGCGCGGAGCCCAGCGTCGGCCGGTGGGACACCGCCCAGTGGACCAGCGAACTCGACCAGTTCTTCACCTTCCTCGACCGCGCGGAAGCCCTCGGCCTGCGGATCGACCGGGACGCCGTCAAGGGCGGGCGCACGCCGTGCCTGGAGGGCCGCTTCGACCAGTTGGCGCCCGCGCTGACCGCGCGCGGTATGACTTACGACTCCAGCCAGGTCACCGACGGCATGGCTTGGCCGACGCGGCGGGACGGCCTGTGGGAGTTCCCGTTGCCGAGCGTGCGGGTGCCCGCCGCGGGGTTCCGGCACGCGATCATGATGGACTACAACTTCTGGTTCCTGCTCAGCCGAGGCAAGGACGAGCCCGCCCGGGCGGAGGAGTTCGCCCGGATCACCCTGGAGACCTACCAGCGCGCTTACCAGGCCGCGTATAACGGAAACCGGGCGCCGATGGTCGTGGGCAACCACTTCAACGACTGGTCCGGTGGCGCGTTCATGACCGCGACGGAGCGGTTCATGGGCGAGGTGTGCGTGCGCGCGGAGACGGTCTGCGCGACCCACAGCGAGGTCGTCGACTGGCTGGCGCTGCAAGACCCGGCCGTGCTGGCCGCCTACCGCGCCCTGCCCAACGCCCAGATCACCGAGTAGGGCTGACCACTATTCAGTGAACCGACTTGCCTGGGATAATGAAAACCGATACCAATACGTAGGTCCTAGCTCCTCGCTTCTGGAGACCTCACGTGAAGATCGCCTTCGTCGGCAAGGGCGGCAGCGGCAAGACCACGCTCGCTTCGCTGTTCCTCCGTCACCTCGCCGCCGAGACGCCCGCGCCCGCCATGCTGGCGCTGGACGCGGACATCAACCAGCACCTCGGTGTCGCCCTCGGCGCGCCGGAGGCCCTGGTGATGCCCACTCTCGGAGCGAACCTCCCCGTCATCAAGGACTACCTGCGCGGCGACAACCCGCGCGTGCTCTCGACCTCCGACATGGTCAAGACGACCCCGCCCGGACGCGGGTCGCGGCTGGTCGGCATCGATGAGGACAACCCCGTCTACCGGGAGTGCGTGCGCGAGGTCGGCGGCATCCGGCTCGCGGTCACCGGGCCGTTCACCGAGGGCGACCTCGGCGTGTCCTGCTACCACTCCAAGGTCGGCGCGGTCGAGCTGCTGCTCAACCACATGGTCGACGGGGCGGGGGAGTACGCCGTGGTCGACATGACCGCGGGCGCCGACTCGTTCGCGTCCGGCCTGTTCACCCGGTTCGACGTCACCTTCCTGGTGTGCGAGCCCACCGTGCGCAGCATCGGCGTCTACCGGCAGTACCTCGGCTACGCCCGCGACTTCGGGGTGCGCCTCGCGGTCGTCGGCAACAAGATCAGCGACGGCGAAGACCTCGACTTCCTCCGCGAGCAGGTCGGCGACGACCTGCTCACCTGGGTCGGCCGGTCCGCGCACGTGCGCGCCGCCGAGCGCGGTGACCTGCGTCCCATCGACACCCTGGAGCCGGAGAACCGCGACGCGCTGCGCGCCATGCGGACCCTGGTCGACGGTGTCGAGAAGGACTGGCCCACCTACCAGCGCCAGGCCGTCGAGTTCCACCTGCGCAACGCGCGGGCGTGGGCGAGCGACCGCGCGGGCCGCGACCTGGCCGATCAGGTCGACCCGGACTTTGTGCCCGGCCCGGTGGCGCTGGCCCATTAGGACTGATCGGGGCCACGGACGGCGGGCTGCGGTGTTGCCGTTCGTGGTGGCCCGGGTACCGTCATTCCATGGCCTCCCAGCAGGATCGCGACCCCGTGGCTTTCACGGTCGTGCGACACGGGTTCGACCGGACCCAGGTGACCCAGCACGTGCAGCGGTTGGAGGTCGAGGCCGCCCGCGCCGCCACCGAGCGCGACGAGATCCGCGTCCGGCTGGACGAGACCACGGGCCAACTCGAACTCGCCCGCCGCGAGATCGCCGCCCTGACCGAGCGCCTGGACAAGATCGGCACCGCCGCCGCGGCTGCGGCCGCCCCCAACGCGGCCGAGCGGGCGGCCCGGTCCCTGGTCGTGGCCAAGGCGCAGGCATCGGAGATCAACAGCCGCGCGAAGGCCGCGGCCGAGACGGTGTGGTCGGCGGCGGAAGACGCCTCAGCCGCCCTGCGCGAGCGCTACACGGCCCTGCTGGCCGAGGTCGACCGCCAGCACGCCGAGGTCCACGCCGCCCACAAGAAGATCATGGACGAGGCCAAGGCCAAGGTCGCCGCCATGACCACGGAGGCCGAACGCAGGCAGAAGGAAATAGACGACCTCGCCGAACGCGACCGCCAGCGCGTCGAGGAGCGGTTCCAGCAGGAAACCAAGGCCAAGCGCGAAGAACTCGCCCGCGAGATCGAAACCGCCCGGCTGACCAGCACCGAGGAAGCCAACCGCCGCGTCCGTGAGGCCATCGAAGAAGCCGATCGGATCATCACCGACGCCACTGGCCGCGTCGAACGCCTCGACGCGCTGCGCGACCAGTTGGCAGGCAAGCTGCGCGGCACATCGGACCTGATCAACCAGAGCGTGGACCTGTTGGAGCCGTTGGAAGCCGAAGCCGAGTTGGTGCCGGAGTCCCTGGAGTCCCTGGAATTGGTCGAGCCACCGGCGCCGCTGGAAGAAGAGTCCAACCGGGACCACAGTCGGGCCCAGTAGCGCGATCGGCGTTGTCACGCCCTGCTTTCCCGCGGCTTCGTGAATTCCGCTGGGTCTTTATGGCAATCGCTGACACCACGCGCCAAAAAGCCACCAGCTTCCGCCTGGGAAATCGGCGGAAGCTGGTGGCGGTATTCGTCAGGCAGGCTTGTTCCCCGCCGAGGCGATCAGCTCAGGCGTTCCAGGACCATGGCCATGCCCTGGCCGCCGCCGACGCACATGGTCTCCAGGCCGAACTGCTTGTCGTGCCACTGGAGGGAGTTGATCAGGGTGGTGGCGATGCGCGCTCCGGTCATGCCGAAGGGGTGGCCGATGGCGATGGCGCCGCCGTTGACATTCAGTTTGTCCTCGTCGATGCCGAGGTCGCGGGCCGACGGGATGACCTGCGCCGCGAAGGCCTCGTTGATCTCCACCAGGTCGATGTCGTTGATGGTCAGGCCCGCCTTGGCCAGCGCGCGCTTGGACGCCTCGACGGGGCCAAGGCCCATGATCTCCGGCGACAGGCCGGAGACGCCGGTGGAGACGACGCGGGCCAGGGGGGTGAGGCCGAGGGCCTTGGCCTTGGTGTCGGACATGATCACCAGGGCGGCGGCGCCGTCGTTGAGGGGGCAGCAGTTGCCCGCGGTGACGCGGCCGTCGGGGCGGAAGACCGGCTTGAGGGTCGCCGTCTTCTCGTAGGTGATGCCGGGGCGGGGGCCGTCGTCGGTGTCCACGACGCGGCCGTCGGGGAGGGTGACGGGGGTGATCTCGCGGGCCCAGAAGCCGTCCTTGATGGCCTGCTCGGCGAGGTTCTGCGAGCGGACGCCGAAGTGGTCCATGTCCTCGCGGGTGACGCCCTTGAGCAGCGCCAGGTTCTCCGCGGTCTGGCCCATCGCGATGTAGGCGTCGGGGACGATGCCGTCGGCGCGCGGGTCGTGCCACTCGTCGGCGCCGCTCTCGGCCACCGCGGCGGTGCGGGCGACGGCGTCGGCGAACAGCGGGTTCTGCGTGTCGGGCCAGGAGTCGGAGCTGCCCCTGGCGAAGCGGGACACCGTCTCGACGCCCGCCGAGATGAACACGTCGCCCTCACCGGCCTTGATCGCGTGCAGCGCCATCCGGGTGGTCTGCAGCGACGAGGCGCAGTAGCGGGTGACCGTGCAGCCGGGGATGTGGTCGTAGCCGAGCAGCACCGACACGATCCGGCCCATGTTGAAGCCCTGCTCGCCGCCGGGCAGGCCGCAGCCCAGCATCAGGTCGTCGATCTCGGTCGGGTCGAGCGCGGGCACCTTGTCCAGCGCGGCGCGGACCATCTGCGCGGCGAGGTCGTCGGGGCGGATGTCGACCAGCGACCCCTTCCCGGCGCGCCCGATGGGGGATCGGACGGCGGAGACGATGACTGCCTCAGGCATGGCGGGTACTCCTTCGCGATTGCCGGTCTGCACGACCCGGCCGATGTTACTCGCAAGTAACCGTAACCGCGCAGAGCATTCGGGACGGTGTGACGGCCCTGCTCAGCGGGCTGCCTCCGCACTTTTCCACACCCCGGCCGCCGCGCACAGCGGGGCGAGCATCACCTCGGCGGCGAGCGCGTAGCCCGCCCCGTTCGGGTGAAATCGGTCCGGGCTGAACAGGTCCTGCGGCCGCGCCAGGAAGTGCGGCGACAGCAGCGCGGCCAGCGGCACAGACGTCGCCTCGGTCCGGGAGAGCTCCCGGGCCTGCGCCCTGGCCAGCGCCAGGCTCCACCGCCGCGCGACGGTCCGCAGCGGCTGCGGGATGGGCGCGATCGCGCCCAGGTCCGGGCACGTGCCCACGACGACCCCGGTGCCGACCGCGAGCAGCCTGCGGACCTGCGCGGCGAGCAGCGCGGCCGACGCCGCGACGCTCATCCTGGCCGTCACGTCGTTGCCGCCGACCAGCACGACCGCCACGTCCGGCGGGTCGGCCAAGGCCCGGTCCACCTGGTCGATCAGGTCAGTCGTGCGCGACCCGCTCACCGCGTACGTGGTCAGCCGCACCGGCCTGCCCGACTCCTCGGCCAGCCCGCGCGCCAGCAGCACGCCGGGCAGCAGGTCGGGCGACTCGGCGCCGAGCCCGGCCGCGCTGGAGTCGCCGAAGACCGCCAGCGTCAGCATCCGGTCGACCGGCACGGGCACCGGCCCCGGACCGTGCGGCAGGTAGCCGCCGTCGGCGTTGAACGGCAGGTCGCGCGGCACGCCGATGACCGTGCGGGCCCGCCGCGACTGGGTATTGAGCACCGAATACGCCGCGCCGGACAACCCGCCGACCGAGCCCGCCGCCAGCGCCAGCATCCGCAGCCCCCTGATCCAGCCCATCGCCTGCCTCCTCCCGCAACACGGGTTACTCATCACCTATCGCGAGACCCCCCGGTTCCTTGTTACCAAGAGGCGTCAACCTGGCGCCCGGATACCGCAGGGCTAGGCTTCGTCGCAGGGCCGCATCGCAGGTCCTGGACGTGATCACCCCCAAAGGAGACCCCGGTGGAGTACGTCGAGCACATCATCGATCTTGTCGGCGACACGCCGCTGGTGAAGCTGAACTCGCTCGCCGCGGGGCTGTCCCCGACCGTGTTGGCCAAGGTGGAGTACTTCAACCCCGGCGGCAGCGTGAAGGACCGTATCGCGCTGCGCATGGTCGAGGCCGCGGAGAAGTCCGGCGAGTTGCGCCCCGGCGGCACGATCGTGGAGCCCACCTCCGGCAACACCGGCGTCGGGCTGGCCATGGTCGCCCAGCGCAGGGGCTACAAGTGCGTCTTCGTGTGCCCGGACAAGGTCAGCGAGGACAAGCGCAACGTCCTCAAGGCCTACGGCGCGGAGGTCGTGGTGTGCCCGACCGCGGTGGCCCCCGAGCACCCCGACTCCTATTACAACGTCTCCGACCGGCTCGTCCGCGAGATCGAGGGCGCCTGGAAGCCCAACCAGTACGCCAACCAGGAGAACCCGGCGAGCCACTACGCCTCCACCGGTCCTGAGCTGTGGAAGCAGACCGACGGCCGGATCACGCACTTCGTCGCGGGCGTCGGCACCGGCGGCACGATCAGCGGCACCGGCCGCTACCTCAAAGAGGTCTCCGAGGGCCGGGTCAAGGTCATCGGCGCGGACCCGGAGGGCTCGGTCTACTCCGGCGGCACCGGCCGCCCGTACCTGGTCGAGGGCGTCGGCGAGGACTTCTGGCCCGAGACCTACGACCGCGGCATCGCCGACGAGATCATCGCCGTCAGCGACGCGGAGTCCTTCGAGGTCACCCGACGGCTCGCCCGCGAGGAAGGCCTGCTGGTCGGCGGCTCCTGCGGCATGGCCGCCGCAGCCGCGCTGCGCCTGGCCCAGCGCCTCGGCCCGGACGACGTCGTGGTCGTGCTGCTGCCCGACGGCGGCCGCGGCTACCTGTCGAAGGTCTTCAACGACTCCTGGATGGCCCAGTACGGCTTCCTCCCGCCCGAGCACTCCGGCGCGACCGTCGGCGACGTCCTGCGCCGCAAGAGCGCGACCGGCGCGCTGCCGGAGTTCATCCACGCCCACCCCACCGAGACCGTCGCCGACGCGGTGGCGATCCTGCGGGAGTTCGGCGTGAGCCAGATGCCCGTGGTCAACGCCGAACCGCCGGTCATGGCCGCGGAGGTCGTCGGCGCGGTCAACGAGCGCGACCTCCTCGACGCCCTGTTCACCGGAAAGGCCGCCCTCGCCGACCGGCTCGACCGGCACATGTCCGGCCCGCTGCCCACCATCGGCGCGGGCGAGCAGGTCACCGCCGCGATGAGCGCGCTGGCCGCGGCCGACGGCGCCCTGGTGCTGGTCGACGGCAAACCCGCGGGCGTGGTGACCAGGCAGGACCTTCTGGGTTTCCTTGCGGGCAGGTGAAGCCCCGGGAACGGTGTCCGGCGCGGCGCGCAGTGCAATAAGCCATCCGATAGCGTTACCGGCGATGCGAGACGACATTCCAGGTCAAAAGGGGTGGGAAACCCGATGAGCTCTCCCCAGCCGCCGAATCAGCCGTGGCAGGGCGGTCAGCCCCCGCAGTGGCCTGGTCAGCCAGGCCAGGACCAGGGGCAGCCGCAGTACGGCCAGCCACCGGGCTACCCGCCCGCGCAGCAGCAGCAGCCGGACCCGAATCAGCCGCAGTACGCCCAGCCGCCCGGCCCCAACACCGGGGCCGACGGCGTCGAACGCACCCAGGCCATCCGCCCAGGCCAGCCGGTGCCCGGCCAGGACACCCCCGGCCAGGACACCCCCGGCCAGGACACCCCCGGCCAGGAGGACGAGGGCTCCGACCGCACCCAGGTCGTCCGCCCCGGCCAGGGCGCGCCCAACCAGAGCCAGCCCGAGGCCACCCAGGTGGTGCAGCCCGGCTCGATCCCGCAGGCAGCGCCGCAGTACACCCCACCGCCCAGCGCGACGGACTCGCCCGCGGGCGGTTTCGGCCAGCCCCAGTCCCCGTACGGCCAGCCGCAGTACGGGCAGCAGCCGCAGGGGTACGGCCAGCCCCAGCCGGGCTACGGCCAGCCGGGCGGTTACCCGCAGCAGGGCGGCTTCGCCCAGCAGGGCGGCTTCGGCCCCCAGCCGAACTTCGGCGGCCAGAGCGGCAACACGGCCGTGGTGGCGATGATCGTGCAGGGCGCGATCGCCCTGCTCGGCCTGCTCGGCGTGATCGGCAGCCTGTCGTCGCTGTCACCGGCGTCCGCCGTCGGCGGCCCGGTCGTCGTTTTCGTGATTCTGCAGCTTGTCGCCTCTGCCTTGGCGCTCGCGGGCGCGGTCCTGTTGTTCCTGCGCAAGACCGAGTTCGCGCACCTGCTGGTGATCGCGGGCGGCGGCCTGCTTGTGCTGACCACGATCTTGGTGATGGTCACTTACGCCATCATCGGCGGGACTCTCTCGATCGTGTTGGGCCTGCTCATCGCGGGTGCGGGCGCGATGTACTTCTTCCCGCAGACCAGGCCGTACCTGGTGTCGAGCCCGCCGCTCGGCAGCGGTTCAGGTGGCCCCACCGGTGGGTTCGGCCAGCCGCAGCAGCAGGGTTACGGCCAGCCGCAGCCGGGCTACGGCCAGCAGGGCGGCTACGGCCAGCCGCCCCAGGGGTACGGGCAGCAGCCGCCGCCGCAGCCGGGCTACGGGCAGCCGCCCCCGCCGGGCTACGCCCCGCCGACCGGCCAGCAGCCGGGCTACGGGCCGCCGCCGCAGCAGGGGCAGCAGCCGCCTCAGCAGTGGTAAGAGCGTTAACGACCATTCGATGGACCCCGACACGAAGTCGGGGTCCATCGGCGTCTGAGGGAACGGCGCGGGCCTAGCCTGAGTCGCACAAGGCGTCATCCGTTTGGAGGGGGAGCAAGCCATGGGGTATCCGCAGCAGCCCTACCCGCAGCAGCCGTATCCGTACGGTGGCTACCCGCAGGGCGGTTACCCGCCGGGTGGCTATCCGCAGCCGCCCGCGCGTCCGGCCAACCCCGCCACCGCGATCCTGGCGCTGCTGTTCGCGCTGCTGATGGCGGCCTGCTTCACCTGGGCGTCGATCAACTTCCTGGTCTCGTTCAGCCGGGGTCCCGGTCTCGGTTTCGTGTCCGGAGGCGGGTTGGTGATCGTCGTCAGCCGGTTCGTGGTGGCGGGCATGGCGCTGCTCGGCGGGGCGCTCATGCTCGCCAGGCTGAAGGCGGGCGGCGTGCTCGTCCTGATAGCCGCGTTCCTGGGCATTCTGTCGGTGCTGCTGGAGCCGGTGGTGTCCGAGCTGTTCAGCGTCTTCGGTTTCGGTCGCTACTTCGAGTTGCTGTTCAGCTTTGTCGCCACATACACGACATTGCTTGTCTTCGGTCTGGTGACGGCGGTGAGCACGCTGGTGTTCGCGGTCCTGCCCGCCACCTTCAAGTGGCTGGCCCCGCAGCGGCGCGGGTACCCGGGGTACTAGGCACACCGACCGTTCCGGCCGATACACCATCGTGGGCAAACATTCCCCAAAGTGGGATAAGTCCCACATCGTGGTCATGGTGGTCCATGGCCGTAGCCTGGTCACATGGCAGAAGACACGTCGCCTGTGGACGCGACACGGTGGGGCTTCGAGACCCGGGCGATCCACGCGGGCCAGGAGCCCGATCCGCGTACCGGCGCGGTGATCGTCCCGATCTACGCCACGTCCACCTTCGCCCAGGACGGGGTCGGGGGCGTTCGCGACGGGGGCTACGAGTATTCGCGCACCGCCAACCCGACGCGGACCGCGTTGGAGGAAGCGCTGGCTTCCCTGGAGGGCGGTAAGTTCGGGCTCGCGTTCGCCTCCGGGATGGCCGCAGCCGATATCGCGCTGCGGTCGATGACCCGGCCCGGCGACCACGTGGTGCTCGGCAGCGACGCCTACGGCGGCACCTTCCGCCTGCTGGACAAGGTCCTCTCGCTCTGGGGCGTCGAGTACACCTCGGTCGACCTGTCCGACGTCACCGCCACCCGCGCGGCCGTGCGGCCCAACACCAAGGTCATCTGGTCGGAGACGCCGACGAACCCGCTGCTGGGGATCGCCGACATCGCCGCGCTGGCCGCCGTCGCCGCCGAGGCCGCGGCGAAGCTGGTCATCGACAACACCTTCGCCACCCCGTACCTGCAAAGCCCGCTCGGCCTCGGCGCCGATGTGGTGCTGCACTCCACCACCAAGTACCTCGGCGGGCACTCCGACGTCGTCGGCGGCGCGCTGGTCACCTCCGACCCGGAGTTGCAGGAGAAGTTCGCGTTCCTGCGCAACGCCGCAGGCGCGGTGCCCAGCCCGTTCGACTCGTGGCTGGTCCTGCGCGGGGCGAAGACCCTGGCGCTGCGCATGGAGCGGCACAGCGACAACGCCGAGCGGGTCGTGGAGGCGCTGGTCAGCCACAACCGGGTCACCAAGGTCTACTACCCTGGCCTGGCCGACCACCCAGGCCACGAGATCGCCGCCAAGCAGATGCGCCGCTTCGGCGGCATGGTCTCCTTCTCGGTGGCGGGCGGTGAGCAGGCCGCTCTCGACATCGCCGCGCGCACCAAGCTGTTCATCCTCGGCGAGTCCCTCGGCGGCATCGAGTCCCTGATCGAGCACCCCGGCAAGATGACGCACGCCAGCACCACCGGCTCACCGTTGCAGGTCGCGGGCGACATCTTGCGCCTGTCGGTCGGCATCGAGGACGGCGCCGACCTCGTCGGCGACCTCCTGGACGCCCTCGGCTGACGCCTCACATGACGCGAGGCCCGCTCACCCGAGCGGGCCTCTGTCGTCAGTGGATTCAGGGGCGCACCTGGTGCAGGCGGTCGACCGCCGAACCAGGGTGCGACCCCGGCACGATCTCCGGCCCGCCGGGAGCCGCGGGCAGGTCGGCCGGGTCGACACACCCGCCGACCAGTTCCAGTTCGGCGCCGCGCTGCACGAACTCACCCGCGCTGGCGCACCCGGCGCTGCCGACGGTGAAGACAGCGACCCCGGCCAGCACCAACGCCGCGGCCGCGGCGCCCGCGAGGGGGACCGCACCGGCAATTCGAGTGCCGAGGGCCATGCCAGTTTCTCCCCACCTGGATACTTCTGCGGACGAGGGTACCCGCCCCACCTGAGGAGTCGCTGAGTGTGGCCCCCGACACCGGTCTCAGAGGTTGCCGCGCCGCTCCTGCTCCCGCTCGATCGCCTCGAACAGGGCCTTGAAGTTCCCCTTGCCGAACCCGAGCGACCCGTGCCGCTCGATCATCTCGAAGAACACCGTCGGCCGGTCGCCCACCGGCTTGGTGAAGATCTGCAACAGGTACCCGTCCTCATCCCGGTCGACCAGGATGGCGTGCTCCTTGAGCACGTCGATGGGCACCCGCACCGACCCGATCCGCGCCCGCAACTCCGGGTCCTCGTAGTAGGAGTCCGGCACGTCGAGGAACTCCACCCCCGCCGCCCGCATGGCCTTGACGGTGGTCACGATGTCATTGGTGGCCAGCGCGATGTGCTGGCAGCCCGGCCCGCCGTAGAACTCCAGATACTCGTCGATCTGCGACTTCTTCTTCGCGACGGCGGGCTCGTTCAGCGGGAACTTGACCCGGTGGTTGCCGTTGGACACGACTTTGCTCATCAACGCCGAGTACTCGGTGGCGATGTCGTCGCCGACGAACTCCGCCATGTTCACGAAGCCCATCACGCGGTTGTACCAGTCGACCCAGTAGTCCATCTGTCCCAACTCGACATTGCCCACACAGTGGTCGATGGCCTGGAACAACCGCTTGGGCGCGTCCGAGGGCCGGGCGACCGCCCCTTCCGCGGCCACATACCCCGGCAGATACGGCCCGTCGTAGCGGGACCGATCGACCAGCGTGTGCCGGGTGTGCCCGTAGGTCGCGATGGCCGCCACCCGCACCGTCCCGTTCTCATCGGACACGTCGTGCGGCTCATCCAGAATGGTCGCCCCCTGCCTGCGCGCGTGCGCGACGCACCGATCGACATCGGGCACCGACAAAGCGAGGTCGACCACCCCGTCCCCATGCACCCGGTGGTGGTCGAGCAGCGGACTGGCGGGGTCGACGCCGCCCTTGACCACAAACCGGGCGGACCCCGACTCCAGCACATACGCCTTGTGATCGCGATTGCCGGACTCCGGCCCGCTATAGGCGACCAACCGCATCCCGAACGCGATTTGGTAGAACAACGCGGTCTGCGTGGCATTGCCCACCACGAACACCACCGCGTCCATCGCGTGCACCGGGAACGGGTCCCGGCTCTCGTCGTAGTCGACCAGCCCGACAAGCTGACGGAGTTGGTCGTAGCTCACCTCATCCAGCCCAGGCTCACGGTGACCGAGGGTGCCGGTCATGACGTCCTCCTACCTTCGCAGCGGTAAGACGAGCATGTGCCGACCAGTCATC
This sequence comes from Actinokineospora iranica, assembly GCF_900101685.1. Taxonomy (GTDB): domain Bacteria; phylum Actinomycetota; class Actinomycetes; order Mycobacteriales; family Pseudonocardiaceae; genus Actinokineospora; species Actinokineospora iranica. The sequence goes on along the minus strand of NZ_FMZZ01000006.1, from coordinate 287,871 downwards.
TTGCGCAAGGCAGTGCCGTTTCACTGGTCACATCGCCTAGTCTGACACCAGACCGGCTCGACAAAATGGTCACTCTGCCCAGGAGGTCCACCCCAGTGCCAGAAGACCCCGAATCCACCCTGGACGCCTTGGACGCCCGCCTCCTGCTCCTCCTCACCGACGAACCCCGCCTAGGCGTCCTGGAATGCTCAAGGCGCCTGGGAGTGGCCAGGGGCACAGTCCAAGCCCGCCTGGACCGCCTAGAGCGACGCGGCGTCCTCACCGGCTTCCCACCCGCCCTGGACCTGGCGGCAATGGGCTACGGCCTAACAGCCTTCGCAGTCCTGGAGATCGCACAGGGCAAACGCACAGAAGTAGCGAACCGCCTAAGAGCAATCAACGAGGTCTGCGAAGTCCACGCCACCACCGGCCAAGGCGACCTCCTAGTCCGCATGGTCGCCAAGAACAACGACGACCTACAACGAGTCATAGACCAGGTGGTAGACGTCGAGTGGGTCAGCAGAACCTCAACCTCGATAGCCCTCTCCACCCCAGTAGCCCCACGAGTCCGCCCCCTCCTGGAACGCGCCGCAAGAGCCGACCAACAGACACCAGCCCCCACCCGACAGGCACCCGCCCCGCCAACTGCTCGATGGGGTGGAGTGGTTTCTTCGGGGGAGAAGGAAGATCGCTAAGCTGGCCGCGCGTGTGATGCCGCAGGCTTCCCACCCTCTTTCACACGGGCGATCTTCCTTCGTAGGGGCCCCGAAGAAACCACTCCACCCAATCGAGCACACCGGCCACAGCACCCCAAGACAGAACGAGGGCCGGCTTTCCTGGAGACAGGAAAGCCGGCCCTCGTTGAAGCAGTCTCAGCCGCTGTAAGGCACAGCCTTGTGCAGAGTCACCTTCTGCGTCTTCCCGTTGGGCAGCTCGTACTCCCGGGTCTCGCCCTCCTTGGCGCCCAGCAGCGCCCGCCCCAGCGGCGACTCGGGCGAGTACACCTCCAGCGCCCCCTCACCGCCGCCCTCTTCGCGCGTGGCGAGCAGGAACTGCTCTTCCTCGTCGTCCCCGTCGTAGCGCACCGTCAGCACCATCCCGGGCTCGGCGATGCCGTCGTTGGCGGGGGCCTCGCCGACCTTGGCTCCGCGCAGCAGCTCCTGCAGGTGGCGGATGCGCGCCTCCTGCTGGCCCTGCTCCTCGCGAGCGGCGTGGTAACCCCCGTTTTCCTTGAGGTCACCTTCCTCGCGGCTGGTGTTGATCTTCTGCGCGATGACCGGGCGGTTCTCAATCAGCTCGTCGAGCTCGTGCTTGAGCCGGTTGTAGGCCTCCTGGGTCAACCAGGTCACCTGGGTGTCGCTCACGGTCACCAACTCCTCGTCGTACTCCGGGCCCGTGGTTTCGGGCCAGGCAGTCCCGGGCTTCGTGGGGCACCCGGAATGGAAAAAACACGGCCCTCCTAGGGGCCGTGCAGGTAGCCGAGGGTAGCACGAACAGGGGTTTCTTCCCGCCCGAAATGTCCGTTTCTCTGCCGTTAAGGCCGCAGTTCACCCCGTTGGCGGCTGATCTGTGGACAAGTAAGCGGGGACCTGGTAAGAGCAACCGAAAACGTCCGCTGTCACTGGTTCGGACGCGCCCCGGATGACCGTCGTCACCCGCGCCGACGGCTCGCCCGGCGCGATGTAGACCTCCTTGCGCCCGTTCTCCGTGCCGTCGATTCCGCGGACCCGCACGATGCACACGGCGGGCCGCTCCGGCGTCGTCCGGGTCACGTCGAAGGTCAGTTCCATGCGGTTGTCCGGCTGGTTGCTAAACGCGGTCCGCTGCGCCTCGATCGGCGCCGTCCCCAGGTTCTTGTAGCCGAGATAGGTCACCGCCCCGCCCGCCAGCAGCCCGCAGACGATCAGCACGAGCATGGTCCGCGGGGACCGGCGCGCGCGCGTCGACCCATAGCGGCCCTCCGGTAGGGCTCGACCGGCCACGGTCATCGCGGGGACCTCCTGGGAGCGGTTGTCCGACCGGTGGGAACAATGGGCCCCGCCGGGGGCGTTCGACTATCCGGGTCGAGTATCCGCCGCGTGCGGAGTCCACGTATCAGGAGGGGGCCGAGAGAGGTCATGGCCGAGAAGCTGCGTTTGATGGCGGTCCACGCCCACCCGGACGACGAGTCGAGCAAGGGCGCCGCGACGATGGCCCGCTACGTGGCCGAGGGGCACGAGGTCATGGTGGTGACCTGCACCGGCGGCGAGCGCGGCGACATCCTCAACCCGGCCATGGACCGGCCGGAGGTCGCCGAGGACATCCCGGCCGTCCGCAGGCAGGAGATGGCCAAGGCCGCCGAGATCCTGGGCGTGCGGCACCGCTGGCTCGGCTTCGTCGACTCGGGCCTGCCCGAGGGCGACCCGAAGCCGCCGCTGCCCGAGGGCTGCTTCGCGCTGGTGCCGCTGGAGGAGTCCGTCCCGCCGCTGGTCGAGGCCATCCGCGAGTTCAAGCCGCACGTGATCATCACCTACGACGAGAACGGCGGCTACCCGCACCCCGACCACATCCGCTGCCACGAGGTCTCCGTCGCCGCCTTCGACGCGGCAGGCGACCCGGAGCTCTACCCGGCGGCCGGGGAGCCCTGGACCCCGCTCAAGCTGTACTACTCGCACGGCTTCTCCCGCGCCCGCCTGGTCGCCATGCACGAGGCGGTCATCGCCGCGGGCCTGGAGTCCCCGTACACCGAGTGGCTGGAGAACTGGCCCGCCGACCGCGGCGACATCGCCCACCGGGTCACCACCCGCGTCGAGTGCGCCGACTACTTCGAGGTCCGCGACGCCGCCCTGCTGGCGCACGCCACCCAGATCGATCCGGAGAGCCGCTGGTTCGCCGTCCCGCTGGACATCCAGCGCGCGGTGTGGCCCTATGAGGAGTATGAGCTGGTCCGCTCCCTGGTGGACAGCACCCTGCCCGAGGACGACCTGTTCTCCGGCATCAGTGAGAAGGTGTCCCTGTGATCGAGCTGACCGGTCCGGACCTCTCGGCGACGGTGCCGATGGTCCTGGCCCAGACGCAGCCGCCCCCCCGCCCGGCCGACCCCGGCGGCCAGGGCGAGGACTTCGGCAAGTCGAGCCCGCTGGGCTTTCTGATCCTGGTCCTGTTCTTCGTGGCGGTGGCGTTCCTGATCCGCTCCATGACCAAGCACCTCAAGCGCGTCCCCGCGAGCTTCGACCCGCCCGAGGACGACAAGAAGACGGCCTGACCAGCCGCCAACAGCACCGCGCGCCGCACTCCGGCGCGCGGATCGCCGCTGCCCGCCTCCGGTTGGTGAATACCGTTTCGGTGGGCGTGGTCCCCGCGGTCGCAGCGAAAACGTCACGACCGAAAGCCGCTGGTGACTATCTGTGCCATGCGGCATTCGGGTCTGTTTCGTCGATCGATGACAAAAATGTGGGCGCGAGCGGTTGTGGTAGTGGATTTTCTGGAACGATTTCGCTCTTGCGGTGAAGACTGTTCGGGGTTACTTTGATCACGGCTGCGGTGATCATTTCCTGGGGTCATTTGTCAACTCCGCAACCCTTTTCGCGCTATGTGTCGCATTCTTTTTCCTGTGGGGAGAGAAAATATGAGAACAATATTAGGGGGCGCGCCCCGCCGGGTGCTGACGGCTGTCGCCGCAGGCGTGCTGGCAGTGGGCGCCATGGGGTTCGCCGGCGCGGGCACCAGTTCGGCGGCGAGCCTGCCCTTGGGCTCCGCCTGCTCATTCCCGCTGATCGGCACGCAGGCGGTGGCCGCGGAGATCGAGGCAGCGGTTCCCGCATCCCTGCCGGTCGGTCAGCCCACGCCGATGTTCGACGTCAAGGCGACAATCACTTTTCCAGCGGAAGTCGCTCAGGGATTGAACCTGCTGGGCGCCACCACCATCGAAGGTTCCATCGCGGCGGCGATGACCGTCACGGCCCCGAAGACCACCGTGCCGGTCGAGGTCTCCCTGAAACTTGAGAAGACACCGGTCCCCTCGTCCGGGGCCTTCGAGGTCGTCGTCACCGGTCAAGCCCCCTCGCTGACCTTCTCCCGCCCGGGCAAGGGGCAGATCACCGTCGGCGACCTCGCCACCACGCTGACCCCGAGGACCTCCAGCGGCACCCCGACCGGCCTGGGCACCTTCGAGTCGCCGTGCGAGCAGGGGCCAGGCCAGAACAACACCCTGGCCAAGTTCAAGATCAAGGGCGGTCCGGTCCCCCCGCCGCCCGTGGAGACCAAGAAGGTCGTCTATGGATGTGCCTTCCCGCTGTCCGGCGAGCGGACCGTCGACATGGCGGTGGCGGTGCGGTTCCCCGCCTCGGCCAAGGTCGGTGACACTGTCCAGGGCACGGACCTGAGTGTTGTCGCGACTCTGGACATCGAAATCGTCCGAGTCCTCAGCTTGGTCAGGGCCACCACCATCGAGGGCACCACGACGGCACAGGCCGAGATCGACACCAACGGCGCGGTGGCGGCCGCGGACCTGCCGTTCACCATTCCCCCCACCGCCGTTCCCACGGACAGCGCACTTGACCTGCCGCTCACCGGGGCCGAGTTCCCCGCCTTCACCGCGCATGAGGCGGGCACGGTGAAGATCTCCCTCGGCGACACCTTCACCGGCCAGTGGACCCCCAGGCGGGCCGACGGCTCGGAGACCGGTCTCGGGACCTTCTCCACCCCGTGCAGACTGACAGACGGCCAAGACCCCACGCTGGCCACCATCTCCGTCGGCTGACGCACAGCGAGAACGACCGTGGCCGGGCACCCCCACGCGGGCGCCCGGCCACACCGGTGTGAGCCGAAGGGCGGGCAGGGTGCGCTGCTGCTGACGAGTGGGGTCGCGGCTGGGCTCACAGGCGGGGGTCGACGGGTTCGGATTCCAGGGCGAGGATCGCGAAGACGCACTCGTGCACGCGCCACAGCGGCTCGCCGCGGGTGAGGCGGTCGAGGGCTTCCAGGCCCAGCGCGTACTCGCGCAGGGCCAGCGAGCGCTTGTGGCCCAGTCTGCGGTCGCGCAGCCGCGCCAGGTTGTCCGGTTCGGTGTAGTCGGGGCCGTAGATGACGCGCAGGTACTCGCGGCCGCGCACCTTGACGCCGGGCTGGACGGGTTTGCGGCCCGCGCGGACCAGGTTGGCCGCCGGTTTCACCACCATGCCCTCGCCGCCCGCCGCGGTCATGTCCTCCCACCAGCGGATGCCCGCCGCCACCGACTCCGGGTCCGCCGTGTCGACGGCGAGGGTGCGGGTGCGGGTGAACAGGTCGGGGTCCGCCGCGCGCAGGCGCTCGGCCACCGCCAGGTGCCAGGTGTGCGGGCGGTCGTGGAAGGTGGCGCCCTCGGCCGCCAGGACCTGGAACGGGGCCAGGCGGACGCCGTCCAGGCCGGAGGTCGGCCAGCAGTAGCGGCGGTAGGCGGCGCGGAAGGCGGCGACGTTCGCCGCGCGGGATTCCATGCGCGCCAGCAGGTCCGCCACGGGCACGCCGCGGTCGGCCGCGGCGGACAGCGCCGACAGGGCCGCGGGCAGGGCGGATTCGGCCGCCGCGCCCACCGACGCGTACTGGGACGTGATCAGCTCGCCCGCCTTGGCGCTCCACGGCAGCAGTTCCGCGTCGAGCAGCAGCCAGTCGGTGCCCAACTCGTCCCACAGGCCCGCCGCGGCCGCGCGGACCCGGGCGAGCAGCCGCTCGGTCAGGGCGGCGTCGAAGAACGGGCGGCCGGTGCGGGTGTGCACCGCGCCGTCGCCCTCGATGCCGAAGCGGCGCGGGGCCACGTCCGGGTCCCTGGTGACCAGGACGACGGCGCGGGAGCCCATGTGCTTCTCCTCGCACAGCACGGGAATGCCGCCGAAACCGGCGAACGCCTCCCGCGGGTGCTCCAGCACGTCCCCGTCGGGGTGCGTCTCGGCGGGGGCCATCGTCGGCGGCAGGTACAGCAGCCAGCGCGGGTCCACCGCGAACCGGCTCATCACCTCCAGCGCCGCCGCGGCCTGCTCGCCGCGCACCGTGACCTGGCCCAGCACAGCGGTTTCCACCACGCGCTTGCCGACGACATCGGTCAGCGCGAGGGCGGTTGGCTCGCGGTCGGCGACCGGCTCTGGCGCCAGCGGCCGCACCGGCTCGTACCAGACCTCGTGCGCCTTCACCGACACCACTTCGCGCTCCGGGTACCGCAGCGCGGTCAGCTTGCCGCCGAACACGCACCCGGTGTCCAGGCACATGGTCCCGTTGACCCACTCGGCTTCCGGCACCGGGGTGTGTCCATACAGGACGGTCGCGCTGCCGCGGTAGTCGTTCGCCCACGGATACCGCACCGGCAGGCCGTACTCGTCGGTCTCGCCGGTGGTGTCGCCGTACAGCGCGAAACCGCGCACCCGGCCGGACGCGCGGCCGTGGTAGCGCTCCGGCAGGCCCGCGTGCGCCACGACGAGCTTGCCGCCGTCGAGCACGTAGTGCCCGATCAGCTGATCGCAGAAGGCTTCCACCCGCGCGCGGTACTCGGCGGGCTCCTCGGCCAGCTGCGCCAGCGACTCGCCCAGGCCGTGCGCGACGGTGACCTTCTTGCCGCGCAACGCCCGCACGAGTTTCTGCTCGTGGTTGCCGCACACCGCAAGCGCATTGCCCGCCTCGACCATCCCCATCGCGAGTCGCAGCACGCCCGGGGTGTCGGGGCCGCGGTCGACCAGATCGCCGACGAACACCACGCGCCTGCCCAGCGGGTGCCGCGCGCCGACCGCGCGCCCGCCCGCGTCCCGCTCGATCGCGTAGCCCAGCGTGTCCAGCAGCTCCTCCAGCTCCGCGCGGCAGCCGTGCACGTCGCCGATCACGTCGAACGGGCCGGTCTCGCCGCGCAGGTCGTTGCGCAGCGGCTCGACCACGATCCGCGCGGAGTCCACTTCGGACTCGTCGGAGAGCACGTGCACGTGCCGGAAACCCTCGCGCCGCAACGAGCCCAGCGAGCGCCGCAGCTCGGACACGTGCCGCTTGACCACCCGCGCCCCGAAGTCGCGGTCCGGGCGGTCGGCGTTGCGCCGCACACATGTCGACTCCGGCAGGTCCAGCACGATCGCCACCGGCAGCACGTCGTGCTCGCGGGCGAGCCGCACCAGCTGCGCGCGCGGCTCCCGCTGCGTGTTCGTGGCGTCCACGACCGTGACCCGCCCCGCCTGCAAGCGTTTCCCGGCCACATAGTGCAGTGCCTCGAACGCGGGCACGGTGGCGGACTGGTCGTTCTCGTCGTCGCTGACCAGGCCGCGGAAATAGTCGCTGGACAGGACCTGCGTCGGCCGGAAGTGCCTGCGCGCGAAGGTCGACTTGCCCGAGCCCGAGGCGCCGATGAGCACCACGAGCGCCATGTCGGGAATGGCCAGGTCCATCACGCCTCCTTACGGGAGAACAGAGCGAGCTGCGTCGGCGCGCCGAGTTCGGCGTCTTCTGGGCCGACCGGGGAATACCGGACCGTGTAGCCGCGCCGCTCGGCGACGGCGCCTGCCCACTCGCGGAACTCCGCGCGGGTCCATTCAAACCGGTGGTCGGGGTGCCGCGCCTGCCCGGCGGGCAGCGCGGGGAACAGCGCGTTGTACTCCACGTTCGGCGTGGTCACCACGACATGCGCGGGCCGCGCGGTGCCGAACACGGCGCGTTCCAGCGCGGGCAGCCTGCTCGGGTCGACGTGCTCGACGACCTCCATCAGCACCGCGGCGTCGTAACCCGCCAGCGACGGGTCGGTGTAGGTCAGCGACGACTGCCGCAGCGTGAGCCGCTCCCGGGTGTGGTCGGGCAGCCGGTCCAGGCCCAGCCGCCGCTCCGCCGCCGCCAGCGCGCCCGCGGAGACGTCCGTCCCCACGATCTCGGTGAACGCCGGGTCAGCCAGCAGGTCGCGCAGCAGCGCCCCGCCGCCGCAGCCCAGGTCGAGCACCCGCCGCGCGCCGACCTCGCGCAGCGCGGCGAGCACCGCCTGCCGCCGGACGACGGCCAGCGGCGCCGGGGCGTTCACGGGTTCTGTCAGGGCGTTGTCCAGGCTTTCCTCCGTCGCCCCGTCCAGCTCGGCGAGCTGGGCCAGCGCCGTGCGCACGTATCCGCCCTGGTGAGCGAGGTAGCGGGCGCTGATCAGGTCACGCTCCGGGTGCCCGGCGAGCCAGCCAGCGCCCGCGCGCAGCAGCTTGCCCACCTCGTCCTCGGCGACCCAGTAGTGCTTCGTGTCGTCCAGCACCGGCAGCAGCACGTACAGGTGCTTGAGCGCGTCGGCCACCCGCGCCTCGCCGTCGAGCCGCAGGTCCAGGTAGCGCGAGTCGCCCCAGTCGGGGAACTCGGGGTCCAGCGGCACCGGCCGCGCGTCGACCCGCCAGCCCAGCGGCGCGAACAGCCGCTCGACCAGCGCCGCCCCGCCCCGGCACGAGGTCGCCGGGACCCGCACGGACAGCGGGATCGGCCGCTCGGCCAGCTCCGGCCGGGCGTCGCAGCGGCCGGTCATGGCCGTGCGGAACACCGTCGCCATGGCCACCGCGAGCTGCGACCCGGCCGCGTACGGGCGGTCGCTGACGTGCTGCCCGTCGCGTGGCCGCGCGACCGGGTCGACCTCCAGCAGCAGCGCCGCCGTGCACACGTCCTCGTCGGCGGCCGGGTAGAACACGTGGGCCGCGCCCGCGGCGGTCGAGAACGCCTGCGCCTTCGCCGGATGCTTGAACAGCAGGTAACCCAGGTCGGTCGCGGGCCGGATGGTGGTGGTCAGGGTCAGCAGCACCCGGGAAGTGTCGCGCACCGCCGTGCCCGGCCACACTCGATTTGAGAGGCTGGTGCCATGGCGAACCGGCTCAAGGACTCCACCAGCCCCTACCTGCTCCAGCCAGTTTCCTGTTCTGTCAACTGGTATCGCTCGTCGCCGATTGTGTGCTTCGACAGTATCGAACCCGACACAGCAGCCAGTGAAGGGTGAGTGACGATGCGTGTAACCCGACTGCTCGGGACGTGCGATGACGACGACTGTCCAACGATCTACACCATGGACCGGGGAACGATCCTGGTGCAGTGAGCGGTGACCGACGAGCACGGGCTTACCATCCCGGAGGGGGAAGGAGTGGTGGAGATCCCGACGGACCTGCTTCGGAAGGTGGTGCATGACCAGCTCATCTAGCCTGTACCGAGACTGGTTGGGCAAGCAACTCGCTGCCTGCCCCGCGCTGGAGACCGATCTTGACCCAGAGGTCCGCCTGGCGGACGCCCGGACGCTTCTGGGCGCCTTCCCGCATGATGTGGTCTGGACCTACTGGGCGCCCGGTCAGCAGCTTCGGTCGGCTGCCGCCGTGTCCTGCCCCCGGACGTTCGACCCGACCAGCGAGACGCCCCCGCCCTGTCCCTTGCGCCAGTCAAGCGGGAGAGCGTAGCCGGCCCAGGACTGCTGTGCTCGATCCACGGTGTGGTGCTGGCGAGTGCGACACTGTGCGCATGAACCGACTCGCCAGCGCGACGTCGCCCTACCTGCTCCAGCACGCCGACAACCCGGTCGACTGGTGGGAGTGGGGCCAGGCGGCGTTCGACGAGGCAGCCCGCCGCGACGTGCCGGTGCTGCTGTCGATCGGCTACGCGGCCTGCCACTGGTGCCACGTGATGGCGCACGAGTCGTTCGAGGACCCGGAGGTGGCCGCGATGATGAACGAGATGTTCGTCAACATCAAGGTCGACCGCGAGGAACGCCCCGACGTCGACGCCGTCTACATGACCGCCACCCAGGCGATGACCGGCCACGGCGGCTGGCCGATGACCTGCTTCCTGACCCCGGCCGCCGAGCCGTTCCACTGCGGCACCTACTTCCCGCCCGTCCCGCACCCCGGGATGCCCTCGTTCCGGCAGGTGCTCACCGCTGTGCACCAGGCGTGGTCCTCCGGCGACGCCCAGGTCCGGGAGGCCGGGGCACGGGTGGTGGCCGAACTGGGCGCGACCGCGACACCGCTGCGGGAGTCCCCTGTGGACAGTGCGGCGCTCACGGGCGCGGCGGCCTCGCTGCTGGGCCAGTACGACCGGGCCAACGGCGGTTTCGGTGGCGCGCCCAAGTTCCCGCCCACCATGGCGCTGGAGTTCCTGCTGCGCCACCACGAGCGCACCGGCTCGGTCGAGGCGCTGTCCATGGCGGCGGGATCGGCGCGGGCGATGGCCGACGGCGGCCTCAACGACCAGCTCGCGGGTGGCTTCGCCCGGTACAGCGTGGACGCCGCCTGGGTCGTGCCGCACTTCGAGAAGATGCTGTACGACAACGCTTTGCTGCTGCGCTTCTACGCCCACCTTGCCCGCCGCACCGGTGTCGGGCGCTATCGCGAGGTGGCCGAGGAAACCGCCCGCTTCCTGCTCACCGACCTGGCCACCCCCGAAGGCGGTTTCGCCGCGTCCCTCGACGCCGACACCGAAGGCGTCGAAGGCCTCACCTACGTCTGGACCCCCGCGCAGCTCACCGCCGTCCTCGGCCCAGACGACGGCGCCTGGGCGGCCGACCTGCTCGGCGTCACAGAAGAGGGCACCTTCGAGCACGGCGCCTCCACCCTCCGCTTCCAACGCGAGGTCGACGACGTGCCCCGCTGGCAGCGAATCAAGTCGGCGTTGACCGCGGCCCGCGCCGAACGCCCCCAACCGGCCCGCGACGACAAGGTCGTCACCGCGTGGAACGGCCTGGCCATCGCCGCCCTGGCCGAAGCGGGCGTCGCCATGGCCGAGCCCACCTGGGTCGCCGCCGCCGAACGCGCCGCCGACCTGCTGCTCCGCCTGCACCTGGTCGACGGCAGGCTCCGCCGCACCTCCCGGCACGGCGCGGCCGGAAGCGCGGCCGGGGTGCTGGAGGACTACGGCTGCCTCGCCGAGGGCCTGCTGGTCCTGCACCAGGCCACCGCCGACCCCCGCTGGCTCGACGCCGCCCGCGGCCTGCTCGACACCGCCCTGGCCCACTTCGCCGACCCCGCCGCCCCCGGCGCCTACCACGACACAGCGGACGACGCGGACGCCCTGGTCTGGCGCCCCAGCGACCCCGGCGACAACGCCAGCCCCTCCGGCGCCTCGGCCTTGGCGGGCGCACTCCTGCTCGGCTCGGCCCTGGCGGGCGTCGACCGCGCAGGCGCATACCGAGCGGCGGCAGAGCAAGCCGTCGCCCGCGCGGGCCTGCTGGCCGCCCGCGCCCCCCGATTCGCCGGGCACTGGCTCACCGTCGCCGAGGCACTGGCCCAGGGCCCGGTCCAGGTGGCCGTCGTCGGCTCCCCCGAGGACCGGGCCGCGCTGGTCGCCGCGGCCGTCCACCACGCCCACGGCGGGGCGGTGATCGTCGCGGGCGAGCCCGACCAGACCCCACTGCTGGCAGACCGCCCCCTGGTCGACGGTCAACCGGCGGCCTACGTGTGCCGTGGATACGTCTGCGACCGCCCCGTGACGACGGTGGACGACCTGGTCACCGCCCTCACCTGATCCGCTCCCCGCGAACACCCCCGCTTACCGGCGTACAGGCGTAACTTGAGTAGTGCGGTAATCATGTAATCAAGGAGCCTGACATGCGCAAGCACTGGAACACCCGAGGCTGGCAACAGTCCGACATCCCCTCAGCGGACGACGCGGCCGCCTGGTTCTCCGGCCGCCTCCCCGACGGCTGGTTCACCGGCGATCCCACCGTCACGGTTGACCGCGAAGAGATCCTGGTAGTCGGCACCCTCCCCGCCCTGGACGCCGACTACCCCGACGACGCCGCCCGAGCCGCCGCCGAGTCCGGCCGCATCGCCCGCTTCCGTGAAGACACCCGCGAAGAACGCATAGAAATCGCCCGCCAAGCCGAACACCGCTACCGCCGCAAGGTCGCCTGGGGCGCCCGCCAGGGAGAGACGGAGGAGCTGTTCACCACCCTCTCAGCCCCCGTGATGACCCGCCTCCGCCAACCCGAACGCCTCGTCCTCGACACCCTGGTCGACGCGGGCGTGGCCCGCTCCCGCTCAGACGCACTGGCCTGGACCGTCCGCCTAGTCGGCGCCCACGCCGAAGAATGGCTGACCGAACTCCGAGAGGCGATGAGCAAAGTCGACGACCTCCGAGCCAAGGGCCCCGAGGTCTGACCCTTCAGCCCACTCCCCACCATCGGACCCCCGCCCGACTACACCTTCCGAGCCCCACACCCAGGTCCCCCATCCGTGTTCACTCAGCACCCGCTGTACTCCTGACACCGAGTTATCCACAGGCAAACCTCACCCTCTTCCCCGCCCTGACCTGCGCCGATAGACTGGAGCAGGGCCCGGCCCCCAGGGTGGGCGGGGTTTGTTGTGTGGGGCTGTGGGGCGGCGAAAGGGCCGAAACAGGGCCGTTGTGGACACGGTTGGGGCGGTGGAGCGCCGCGTCGGGGCCTGCTCGTCAAGAGCACCCGCCCACCTGACAGGCCAGCACCCGGCTCAGCCCGCTCATCAACCCGGCCAAGGCTGCCCGGAGCTAACCCGCCTTCCACCCCATCGAGCCGACCAACACACCCAACCACCCGGGAAACGCCGAGCGGCCCCAAGAATCACGAATACATTGACAACCAGATAGCCACATAATGGCAGACAGCAGCCAACACGGTAGCGGCATGAAAAAACTCATGATGCCCGAAAACCCCAGGCCAAGGATTAGGCCACTTGGTAGCGTAAAACACCGCGCCAACCGTATAGAACAGCCCGCCTGCCAGCAGCAACACCAACGCGGCCACCCCGGCGTTCGCCAGCAGTTGAGGCAGCACGAACACCGCCACCCAGCCCAAGGCGATATAGATCGGCGTCCCCAGCCACCGCGGCGCATGGGGCCACAGCAGTTTCAACGCCACCCCGGCCAGCGCCCCGCCCCACACCACTCCGAGCACGATGTACCCGGTCGGCTGATCCATCGCGAGCAGGGAAAACGGTGTGTAAGTCCCGGCGATGAACAAAAAGATCATCGAATGGTCGAGCCGCTTCATCCACGTCCGCGCCCGTTCGGTGACCCACCACCGTCGGTGATAGAGCGCGCTCACGCCGAACAGTCCGAGCACGGTCACCCCGTACACCGCGGTGGCGAGCGCGGCCGTGGCCGACACCGTCAGCGCCAAAGCGAACAACGTCGTCCCCGTAATCAGGGACACGAAGAACGACCAGAAGTGGATGACGCCGCGCATTCGCGGCTTGGTGGAACCGGCGGACGCCCCGGTCATGGTCGCGGCAGACACATCACCGAGGCTACGACAACGGGCAGGTCACAGCCGGACGGCTGTGACCCGGGTCGCATGTTAACTCCAGCCGACGACCCCGCTTCAACTCCAGCCGACGACCTCGCGGTGCTCCACGGCCAGGCAGCGGTCCACCACCACGGCCAGCCCGGCGTCGGCCGCGACCCGGGCCGCGCGTTCGTCGATCACGCCCAGTTGCAGCCACAGCGCCCCCGCGCCCACCGCCACGGCTTCCTCTGCGACCGCCAGGGCGTGTTCGGGTCGCCGGAAGACGTCGACGATGTCGATGTGCTCGGGCACGTCGGCGAGTGCGGCGTACGCGGGCAGCCCCTCCCACTCGGTCAGCCCCGGGTTGACCGGGAACACCGTCAGCCCGCTCGCCCGCAGATACCGCGCGACGCCGTGGCTGGGGCGGGCCGGGTTGGCGCTGAGGCCGACGACGGCGACCGTGCGGGATTCGCGGACCAGGCGTTCGATGACGTCGAGGTCCTGCCATATCGGATCGATACCGGTTCGGTGCACGTCCCCAGTGTGCGCCTGTCCGGGGGGTGGCGGCGTACCCTCGTTGGCCGTGAGTCTTCGCAGGCGCGTAGCCGACGTCGTTTATGGCCTCTACGAGAAGCGACTGCTCCAACAGGCGGGCGGCCGGACCCCACGGCACGTGGGTGTGATGCTCGACGGCAACCGCCGCTGGGCGCGGGAAGCCGGGTTCACCGACGTCAACGACGGGCACCGGGTGGGCGCCCGGCGCATCGCCGACCTGCTCGGCTGGTGCGACGCGGTCGGGGTCGAGGTCGTGACCCTCTGGCTGCTCTCCACCGACAACCTCAACCGCGACGCGACTGAGTTGGCCCCCCTGCTGGAGATCATCGGCGACGTCGTGGACGAGCTCGCCGAGCCTGCGGCGCCGTGGCGGCTGCGGATCATCGGCGCCCTCGACATCCTGCCCACCGACACCGCGTCCCGGCTCTCGGCTGCCGCGGGCCGGGCGGCGGGCCGCACCGGGATGCAGGTGAACATCGCGGTCGGCTACGGCGGCAGGCGCGAGATCGCCGACGCCGTGCGCAAGCTTCTGCAGCAGCACGCCGAGGCGGGCACCACCATCGAGGAGCTGGCCGAGGTCCTCGACGTCGACCACATCGCCGAGCACCTCTACACCTCCGGGCAGCCCGACCCGGACCTGGTCATCCGCACCTCCGGCGAGCAGCGGCTGTCCGGGTTCCTGCTCTGGCAGTCGGCGCACTCGGAGTTCCACTTCTGCGAGGCGTACTGGCCGGACTTCCGGCGCACCGACTTCCTGCGCGCCCTGCGGGCGTACGGCATCCGGCACCGCCGCTTCGGCTCCTAGGTGCAGGCCCCAAGTCACCGTTCGGACACGAACGGCTGATGCCGCTGGTCACGCGGCGTGGTATGTGGACGGTCGGGTCACACGTGGCGGCGACATGACGAGGTGATGACGAATCCGAAAATCACCTATGTGGCTGCCTGCCGTTTGTCAGACCACGCAGGTAGCTTGCGAAGTGTCGGGCCGTGTCCAAGGCGGTCCGGCCCGGGAGGCCCTGGTCGTGAGCATGACGATCGCGAGGGGGCCGGCACCCGGCCCTCGTGGGACGCGAGGTGGACGCCGGTAGCCCCGGCGCCCGCCTGACGCGACCAACCAGGGCCTGGTGCCCGGCCCACCGAGGAGCGGATGCGGTGCCGCGTCCGCAAGGGAGTTGCCGTGACCGCTTCGCGTTCGTCCAGGCGCACTGCCGGCCTTTCCTCAGGCTCGACCAGCACCGCATCTCAGGAGGCCGACCCAGCCAGGCGCACCTACGTCCTCGACACCTCCGTCCTGCTGTCGGACCCCTGGGCGCTGACCAGGTTCGCCGAGCACTCGGTGGTGATCCCGCTGGTTGTGGTCAGCGAGCTGGAGGGCAAGCGACACCACCCCGAGCTGGGCTGGTTCGCCCGGGAGACGCTGCGGCTGCTCGACGACCTCCGGCTCGCCCACGGCAGGCTCGACAAGCCGATCCCCGTCGGCGACCACGGCGGCACCCTGCACATCGAGCTCAACCACTCCGACCCGTCGGTCCTCCCGGCCGGGTTCCGCACCGACGGCAACGACGCCCGCATCCTCGCCTGCGCGCTGAACCTCGCCGCCGAGGACCTCGCGGTCACCCTGGTCACCAAGGACATCCCGCTGCGGGTCAAGGCTGGGGCCGTCGGCCTGGACGCCGACGAGTACCGAGCGGGCGAGGTCGCCCCGTCCGGCTGGACCGGCATCACCGACATCGACGTCCCCCAGACCGCAGTCGACGCCCTGTTCAGCGCCGACGACAGCACCATCGACCTGGCCGACTTCGGGCTCGACGGCCCACTGGACCTGCCCTGCAACACCGGCCTGCGCCTGCTCGCCGGGTCCAGCAGCGCCCTGGGCCGGGTCACCGCCGACAAGCAGGTCAGGCTCGTCCGCGGCGACCGAGAGGCCTTCGGCCTGCACGGCCGCTCGGCTGAGCAGCGCATCGCCCTGGACCTGCTGCTCGACCCCGAGGTCGGCATCGTCTCCCTGGGCGGCCGGGCGGGCACCGGCAAGTCCGCCCTGGCCCTGTGCGCGGGCCTGGAGGCGGTCATGGAACGCGGCCTGCACCGCCGCGTGGTCGTCTTCCGGCCGATGTACGCGGTCGGCGGCCAAGACCTGGGCTACCTGCCGGGCTCCGAGAGCGAGAAGATGCAGCCCTGGGCCCAGGCGGTGTTCGACACCCTGGGCGCACTGGTCAGCAAGCCCGTGATCGATGAGGTTCTGGACCGCGGGATGCTGGAGGTCCTGCCGCTGACCCACATCCGCGGCCGCTCGCTGCACGACAGCTTCGTGATCGTGGACGAGGCCCAGTCCCTGGAGCGCAACGTCCTGCTGACGGTCCTGTCCCGGCTCGGCTCGGGCTCCCGGGTGGTCCTGACCCACGACGTCGCCCAACGCGACAACCTCCGGGTCGGCCGCTACGACGGCGTGGCCGCGGTGATCGAGAAGCTCAAGGGGCACCCCCTGTTCGCCCACGTCACCCTCACCCGGTCGGAGCGCTCCCCGATCGCGGCGCTGGTGACCGAGATGCTGGAGGACCACACCCCCTGACCCGGCCGGACCGGGCTGGTGGCCCAGCCACCAGCCCGGTCCCCGGGCTCAGTCCAGGGCGCGGCGGAGGAAGCCCTTGATCCCGATCGCGCCGAACACGAGCCCCGCGGCGGCCAGGACCAGCAGGTTCACCCAGATCGGGATGTGCGGCACCTGCGGCGCCACCTCGGCCCGCATCGCCTCGCTGAAGTACGTCAGCGGGTTCAGCGCGCACACGACCTGGAACCACCGCAGATGCTCCAACCCCACCCAGGGGAACTGCGTGGAGCCGGTGAACATGATCGGCATCAGGATCACCGCGAACATGATGTTGATCCGCCGCGGCGGCACCGTCGTGCCGATGGTCATCCCGATAGCAGCGCCGACCAGTGAGCCGAGGACGATGATCAGCGCCACCGGCAGCCACGTCGACGCGGGCCAGTGCACGTCGTCGAGGATCAGGAAGCCGATGGGGATCATCACCACGGCGGCGACGATGCCGCGGATGGCGCCGAAGAGCATCTTCTCCACCGCGACCCAGGAGATCGGCATCGGCGCGAGCAGGCGGTCCTCGATTTCGCGGGTCCAGGAGAAGTCCAGGATCAGCGGCATGGTCGTGTTCTGCAGCGCGCCGAGGAAGCCGTTGAGGGCGACGATGCCGGGCAGCAGGATCGCCGCGTAGTCCGCGCCGACATAGCCGAGGCTGGTCAGGACCTTGCCGAAGATGAACAGGGTGAAGAACGGCTGCACGAGCACCTGCGCCAGGAACGACGGCAGCTCCCGACCGGTGACGAACACGTCGCGCCACAGGACCGAGTTGAACGTGCGCACGGCGGTGGTCATCGCAGCTCCCGGCCGGTGAGGTGGATGAAGACGTCTTCCAGGCTGGGCGTGCCGATCGACAGGTCGGTGACCTCGCAGGCCGTGTCGCCGAGCACGCGCAGCACGGCGGGCAGGATCACGGCTGGCTCCAGCCCGGTGTAGAGCCGGAACTGGCCGCCCGGCGTGGCCGCGGCGGGCGGCCCCGGGGGTGTTCCGGGCGGCATTCCCGGGGACGGCCCGGATGGCCCGCCCGAGACGATCCGCTCGACGCGCTCCACGCCCCCGATCCCGGTCAGCGCCCGCTCGACCACGGCGGCGTCGGTCCCGCCCAGGTTCACCGAGACGCCGACCGTGGTGCTGCCGGGCAGGCCCTTGGTCAGCGCGGCGGGAGTGTCGAGGGCGAGCAGCTTGCCGTGGTCGACGATGCCGACGCGGTCGCACAGCTTCGCGGCCTCGTCCATGTCGTGGGTGGTCAGCACGACGGTGACGCCCTCGTCGCGCAGGTCCTTGACGCGGTCGTGGACGAACAGGCGGGCCTGCGGGTCGAGGCCGGTGGACGGCTCGTCGAGGAACATGACCTTCGGCCGGTGCATCAGCGCACGGGCGATCATGACCCGCTGCGCCTGGCCGCCGGAGACGAGGTCGATGCGGTCCTTGGCCCGGTCCGCCAGGCCCATCCGGTCGAGGATCTCGTCGGCGAGCGCGTTGCGCTCCGCGCGGCCGACCCCGTGGTAGGCGGCGTGGAACAGCAGGTTCTGCCGGATGTTCAGCGACCGGTCGAGGTTGTTGCGCTGCGGCACCACGGCGAGCGTCTGCCGGGCTCTCGTCGCGTCCTTCACCACGTCGACGCCGTGCACCAGGGCGGTTCCCGACGTCGGCAGCACCCGCGTCGTCAGCACCCCGATGGTGGTCGTCTTGCCCGCGCCGTTGGGCCCGAGCAGGCCGAACACCTCACCGGGCTCGACGGTGAAGCTCAGGCCGCCGACCGCGGGTTTGGGGTTCTTCTTATACAGCTTGACAAGGTCCGCTACCTCAACTGCTCTCACCATGCAACCATATGGGGAGCGTCAACGGATTTCACCCGAAACTCACCAACCGCTGGGCAGCGGCCGCCCTTCGGCGAACCCGGCGGCCGACTGCACGCCGACGACGGCCCGCTCGTGGAACGCGGCCAGGTCCCGCGCGCCCGCGTAGGTGCACGCCGACCGCACGCCGGAGCAGATCGCGTCCAACAGGTCCTCCACCCCCGGCGCGAGCGGGTCGAGCCGCATCCGCGACGTCGAGATGCCCTCCTCGAACAGCGCCTTGCGGGCCCGGTCGAACCCGCTGTCGGCGCGGGTGCGCGCGGTGACGGCCCGTTTGGACGCCATGCCGAACGACTCCTTGTACGGCCTGCCCTGCTCGTCGCGCTGCAGGTCGCCGGGGGACTCGTAGGTGCCCGCGAACCACGACCCGACCATCACGCTCGCCGCGCCTGCCGCCAACGCCAGCGCCACGTCCCGCGGATGCCGCACACCGCCGTCCGCCCACACGTGCTTGCCCAGCTCACGGGCCTGCTCGGCGCACTCGGCCACGGCGGAGAACTGCGGCCTGCCGACCCCGGTCATCATCCGGGTCGTGCACATCGCGCCCGGTCCGACGCCGACCTTCACCACGTCCGCGCCCGCGTCGACCAGGTCGCGTACCCCTTCCGGGGTCACCACGTTGCCCGCCACCACCGGCACCAGCGGGTCCACCGACCGCACCGCGCGCAGGGCGGCGAGCATCTTCTCCTGGTGCCCGTGCGCGGTGTCCACGACCAGCGTGTCCACCCCGGACTTCAGCAGCGCCGCCGCCTTCGCCGCGACGTCCCCGTTCACTCCCACCGCCGCGGCCACCCGCAACCGGCCGTCCGCGTCGAGCGCGGGCGTGTAGATCCCCGCCCGCAGCGCCCCGACCTCGGTCAACACCCCGACGAGCCGCCCATCGCCGTCGACAGCCAGCGCGATCTTGGCCGACCGCCCGTGCACCGCGTCGAACACGGCCCGTGGCGGGGTGTCCACCGGGAGCGTGACGATCTCCGGGTCGGCCACCTCACTCAACCGGGTGAACCTGTCCACCCCCAGACACGCCGCCTCGTTCACCACCCCGGTCGGCCGCCCGTCCGCGTCGACCACCACGACCGCGCCGTGCGCCCGCTTGGGCAACAGGTTCATCGCGTCGGCCACCGCGTCGCCCCCGGTGAGCACCAGCGGCGTGTCCCAGACGGTGTGCCGGGACTTCACCCAGCCCACGATGCCCCCGACGACCTCGGGGTCCACATCCTGCGGCAACACCACCAGCCCACCCCGGCGGGCCACGGTCTCAGCCATCCGCCGCCCCGCGACGGCGGTCATATTGGCCACCACCACCGGAATCGTGGCGCCCGTTCCGTCCGATGTGGACAAATCGACGTCGAACCGGCTCTCCAGGGCCGACCGCCCCGGCATCAGGAAGACGTCGTCGTAGGTGAGATCGTGGTCCGGCTGCCCGTGGTAGAAGCGCACCGGTTCACCGTACGGCTTTCCCCCTATCCGGGCGACCCCCCGAAACCCCCTACCGCCCTGGGCGTTGTGGCCGTTCACCACTGCCCCAATCGGGTGGCAGGCGCCGAGTTGTCCACAGATTCCCTACCCCGATCGTGTTTCGGGAGGCGAGTTATCCACAGCTTCCCCGCCCCTCTTCCCCGCCCTGACCTGCGCCGATAGACTGGAACAGGGCTCGGCCCCCAGGGTGGGTGGGGTTTGTCGGGCGGCGTTTTCGTTGGCGAGTCAGTGAATTCGGCCGGTTTGGGTGGGGCCGAGCATGGTGATCGTGCGGTGTGGCGGCGGAGTGTTCTGGTGGCGAGGTCGGATCTAGGGCGGGCGTAAACCTCGCGGGCGCCGTAGGTGACCGGTGGAGGCGTTGCGGCGGGGACGGGCGTTGCCGGTGAGGTGAGCCGAAGGTGTCGCGGGCGGCTCAGCGGCTGGACAGCAGTGCGCGGACGGTGTCGATGGTGTCGGCGTCGGCGGGGGATTTGTCGGGGCGGTAGCGGAGGACGCGGGCGAAGCGGAGGGCCACGCCACCGGGGTAGCGGGTGCTGACCTGGGCGCCGTCCAAGGCGATCTCGACCACGATCTCGGGTCGCAAGTAGACGGTCCAGGTGTCGCGGTGCGACTCGTGTTTGGGGAATTCCTCGGTCTGCCAGCGGAGCAGGGTGTCGGTGAGGCCCTTGAAGGTCTTGCCGACCATGACCGGTGGGCCGCCGTCGGGGTCGCGGGCGCCCAGGTGCAGGTTCGACAGGACGCCCGTGCGCCTGCCGTGGCCCCATTCGGCGCCGAGGACCACCAGGTCGAGGGTGTGCACGGGTTTGACCTTCTGCCAGGCCTTTCCCCGCCTGCCCGCCTGATACGGCGAGTCCAGGTCCTTGACCATCACACCTTCGTGGCCCGCGGCCAGCGCGGCGGCGGTCAGGTTCTCGGCCTCGGCGACGGTTGGGTCTACCAGGCCGGGGATCACGTGGTCGCCGACAGCGCGGCGCAGCGCGGCGGCGCGGGCGCGCAGCGGCTCGTCGATCAGGTCGTCGCCGTCCAAGTGGAGGCAGTCGAAGAAGTACGGACGTAGCAGCAGCGCTTTGACCTGTTCCTCGACAGTGCTGCCGAAGCGGCTCATCGTCTCCTGAAAGGGCCGCGGCCTGCCCTCGTCGGTCAGCGCCAGCGTCTCGCCGTCGAGCACCGCCGACCGGCACGGTAATCCGCGCACCACCTCGACCAGCTCCGGGACGCTGCCGGTGATTTCGCGCAACGTCCTGGTGAACACCCGCACGTCGTCGCCGCGTTTGTGGACCTGGATGCGCGCGCCGTCCATCTTGTACTCGACCACGCAGGGCCGAAGCGCCGCCACCGCCTCCGCCAGCGACGCCCCGGGCGCGGCCAGCATCGGCCGGACCGGTCTGCCCAGCTCCAGCCGGAACACCGCCAGCGCGTCCGCCCCGCCGCTCAGCGCCGCCGCGGCCGTCGCGGGCAGCCGCCCGGACAGCATGAAGGCCCGCCGCACGCCCTCCCCGGGCACCCCGCTCGCCCTGGCCACCGCGTCGAGCATCACCCCTTCCAGCGCCCCCTGCCGCAGCTCACCGGTCAGCAGCGCCCGCAGAAACCGCTGCTCGTCGGCGGTCGCGGCGGCGAACAACGCGCCAAGGACCGATGCCCGCCGCCCCGCCGACCCCTTGCCCGCCGCCCCCGCCACATCCGCCAGCGCGCGGTCGACATCGCCCACCGTCAACGTCGCCGCCGCTGCGGGCTCCGGCGCCAGCGCGACGATCGTCCGCCACCCCGCCCCGATCCGCCCCTGCCGCGGCGCGCCCGCGAGGAACGCGACCACGGCCTCGGTCTCCGCCGCCCCCTCGGCCCGCCGCAGCAGCGTCGCCAGGGCGTCCACCTTCGCCAGCCGAGACCGGGTCCCCCCGACCTCGGCCGACACCGCCACGACCTCCGCGAACTTCAGCACCGCCCCATCGTCCCCCTGACCACCGACAATCGCCGGAGAGCCGAGGTGGTCGACCACGTGTTCACCGAGGCCAAGACTTCGTGAACAACAAGCGGATTTCCGGCCAACTTATGGCTATGTGACGACCGATTCCGCTCAATCGCGTCATCAGAAGCCCCGCTATCCCGATGCCTCTTATGTCGCCTCATCCCCACACGGAAGTGGACGTGATGACCCCTTCGCGCCGCCGGGCTCTGTCCTTGACCGCCGCCGCCGTGGTCGCGTTGCTCGTGATCGTGCTGATCCGGCAGTGCGCGCCGACCGACGCCGACGTCGGCGGGCACGTGGCCACATCCAGCGACTGCGTCGAGTTCCTGGTGTACAGCTCCGACGAGAAGGCCCCGATCCTCGCGGCGCTGGCCGAGGACGCGGCGACCTCCGGGCGCGGCATCGGTGACGGCCGCTGTGTCCGTCCCCGGGTCCAGGTCCGGCAGACCAGCGACGTGGTGCGGCTGCTCCGGCGCGGCGCCGACCAGCGGTGGGACGAGGCGGTGGATGGGCCCCGGCCGGACGTGTTCGCCCCGTCGTCCAGTGTGTGGTTGCAGCGGTTGCGCTACGACCGCGCGAACGGCGTCGCCAACGCGATCCAGGTGCCGCAGGACGTCCCGTCGGTCACCTCGACGCCGCTGGTGATCGCCATGCCGGAGCCGGTGGCCGATGCTCTCGGCGTCGCGAACGGTGGTCTCGGGTGGAAGGACCTGCTCGCGCTGGTCCGCGATCCGCGGGGCTGGGCCGCGCGCGGGAAACCGGACTGGGGGCGGTTCACCCTCGGTAAGACCAACCCGAGAGAGTCCACCACGGGGTTGAACGCCACCATCTCCCTGGTGTCCGCGGTGCTCAACGGCGCGCCGCTCACCGCGGAGACCCTGCTGGATTCGCGCGTCCAAGACGACGTCGCCGCCATGGAGACGGCGGCGGTGCACTACGGCGAGACGTCGTCGGCGTTCGTGAACAACCTCTACGAGGCGGACCGGCGGGGCGACGCCTCGGGCTACATCAACGCCGTCGTGCTGGAGGAGTTCGTCGTCCGCCGCTACAACCAGGGGCACCTCGTCGGGTCCGGCGATCCCCGCACGCCGCCTACGACGAAACTGGTGCCGGTCTTACCCGAAGAGGGCACAACGCTGCACGACAACCCTTACCTGGTGCTGCCTTGGGCTGACCCCGCCAAACAAGAGGCCGCCCGAGTGTTCCTGGATTACGTCACCGAGCCCGCCCAGCAGCAGCGGTTCATCGACGCCGGGTTCCGCGCCGCCCAGGACCGCGAGGGCTACCGGCCGGTGCCGACCCCGGAGGAACCGGCGATGCAGGCCGTGCGCGATCTCTGGGAGAAGGTGCGCAAACGGGCCAACGTGCTGTTCGTCGTGGACGTGTCGGGCAGTATGCGCGAGCCGGTCAGCGCCGAGAACACCCGGATGTCGCTGGCGAAGTCCGCCGCCAAGCGGATCAGCGACCCCGCGCTGCTGGCCGACGACGACCAGGTCGGGCTGTGGGAGTTCAGCGGCGCGCGGCCGGGGGAGAGCACGCCGTGGCGGCCGCTGGTGCCGGTCGGGCCGGTGGGGCAGCGGCGGCCCGCGCTGACCGCCGCGGTCGACGCGATGGCCCCGGACGGCAGCACGGGGCTGTATGTCACCGTCCGAGACGCGGTGGAGTCGCTGCGGGCCGGGTACGACCCGTCGCGGATCAACGCCGTGGTCGTGCTCAGCGACGGGGCGAACGAATACCGGGAGTCCTCTTATGCGCTGGAGCAGCTCTTAACCGACGTCGCGCCCGCGTCGGGCCGCCCCACGATCCCGGTCTTCGCCGTCGCCTACAGCGCGAGCTCGGACAAGTCCGTCCTGGAACGCGTCGCCACCGCGTCCACGGGCGCGGTCTACGACTCGACCGACCCGACTGCCATCACGCAGGTGGTCGAGTCCGTGCTGTCGAACTTCTGACCCGAAGGTGACGGCAGACTGGCCGCATGACTTCCCGCCTACGGGCAGAACTGTCTGACGCCTGGCTCTTATTGCTCTCGGCCGCGGTGGGCGGCCTGGCGTGGTCGCTGACTGAAGACGTGCTCCCAACCGCTGCGGCGGTAAGCGCAGGGGTCGGCGTCGGGGTGCTGTTCTGTGGTGTCACAGTCGCGATCAGATTGATAGGCGGGACCGAAGAGCCCGCCGTGCGCTCGCCCGAGCTTGCCCACCTGGACGACCTGCTTGTCCGCTGCCGGTCCGCCGTCACGGTCTTGCGGGCGGAGTCGAAGCGCGACCCTCAGTACGCGAAACCGGCGGCGCTGGCCGAGAGCGTTGTCCGGTTGGCGGAGAGGATCGGACGACGGCTCGCCGTGATCGAGCGGAAGGTCGACGCCGTCGACGTGGCCGCGCTGGGCGGCGAGCGAGAGCGGCTGGCCCCGCTCGCTGACGACGACCCGGCCGCGGCGGACCGGCTGCGGAAAGTCGAGGCCCGGCTCGCGAAACCGCTGGAATACCAGGCGCTGCGCGACCTGCACCTGGACACCATGGAGTTCATCACGAAGACCCTGACCCGGGTCACCGCGGGCGTCGGCCGGTTTCCCGGCGGTGATCCCGACGCGCTGGCCGCCGCGCTCGGCTCGGCCCGCGCCGCGCTCCACGACGCCCGCGACGCTACCGGCGACCTGCTTAGCGGCTTGGCCGACCGCTGAAGACAGCGGCGATCTCACTTACCGCCGCGCGGAGACGGTCGGGGGACAGGGACGCGTAACCGACGACCAGGCCAGGGAACGGCGGCTCGGTAAGCGAGTAGCCGGACAGCGCGGGCGCGTTCACACCCCGCTCGGCGAGCGCGTTCTGCACAACGGTGTCGTCTGAGCCGTCCGGCAGGCGCAGGACCAAGTGAAGGCCTGCTGCGACGCCGTGCGCCTGCCAGCCGGGCAGTTCGGCGGCGACAGCGGCCACCAGGGCGTCGCGCCTGCGGCGGTAGAGCAGCCTGCTGCGGCGCAGATGCCGGTCATAGCCGCCGGTGCGCAGCAGGTGGGCCAAGGCGGCTTGCGGTAAGGGCGAGCAGCCCAAGTCCGACAGTCGTTTGCGGTCGACCGCCTGATCGCGGAGAGCGGCCGGTACGACCATCCACCCCAACCGGATCGCGGGTGCCAAGACCTTGCTAACGCTGCCCAGGTAAACGACACGGTCCCGGTCGAGCACCTGTGTCGTGCCGACGGCGGGCCGGTCGTAGCGGTGCTCGGCGTCGTAGTCGTCCTCCAACACGTACCCGTCGCGCTCCTGGGCCCAGGCGACCAGTGCGCGGCGGCGCTGCGGGCTGAGCACCACGCCGAGCGGGAACTGGTGGGCAGAGGTGACCAGCACGGCACGGCATCCGCCGCGCGGCAACCGGTCCACCCGCAGACCCGCGTCGTCCACCGGGACCGGGATCGGCCGCAACCCGTGCGCCGCCAGCATCTCCACCGCCCCCGGATGCGTCGGGTCCTCGACCGCGATCGTCCGGTGCCCCGCTTTCCGCAACACCGCCGCGATCAGCGACTGGCTTTCCGCGACGCCGTGAGTGATCAGGACATCCGCCGCGTCGACAGCCCTGACCCGCCCCAGGTAAGCGGCCAGCTCTAACCGCAACGCGGGCAGCCCTGCCGGGTCGGGGTAACCCAACTCGTCGTCGGAGAGCGCGGCCAAGCCCGCGCGACTCGCCGCCTGCCACTCGGCGCGCGGGAAAGCGCTCAACGCGGGCACTCCCGGCCGCAGGTCATACCGCCACCGCCGAACCTCGACGGGCGCCCGCGCGGGCGCCGCCGACCCGACGGGCGCGGCGGCCACCGTCGTGCCCGACCCTTGCCGTGTGCGCAAATACCCTTCGGCGGTCAGCTGCGCGTAGCTCGCCGTGACCGTGCCGCGCGCCATGCCGAGCTGCCCGGCCAGGTCCCGGCTCGACGGCAGCCGCGTCCCGGTGGGCAGCCTGCCTTCCCGGATCGCCGCGCGCAACGCGGATTCCAGCGCTTTCCCCCGCCTGCCCCGGGGAGCCTGGGCCAGGTCGGGGACCAGGAGTTCACGGAACGCGGACCAGTCGGCGGTCATGGACGCAGACCCTACTTCCGCCGCGCCGGAAAGAAGTGGACCACTTCGTGAGCCGAGAAGTGGAACTTACCTCTGGTCCACTGAGTCGGCAGGCTCGCGCCGTGACCTTCTCCTCTCGGCTCGCTGTCGGCGCGGGCGTGCTGACCGCCGCGATGATCGGCGGTTCCGTGCCGGTTTCGGGGCTGCTGGTGGACTATCCGCTGCTCTCCGGGCAGTCTCTGCGCTACGGGCTGGGGGCGGTGCTGCTGGCGGGGTGGGCGTGGGCTCGGCGGGCCAGGATCGGGTTGCCCCGCGTCGCGGACATGCCGGCGCTGCTGGCCATCGCGGCGGTGGGGATGCTCGGGTTCAACGCCGCCATGATCGCCGCGCAGCACCACGCCGAGCCCGGGTTGGTCGCCGCCGTGCTGGGCGGCAGCCCGCTGGTGCTTGCCGCCGTCGGGCCGATGCTCGCGCGTAAGAGGCCCGCTCTTCGCACTCTCGTTGGCGCGGTGGTGGTGGTCGCGGGGGTGGCAGTGCTGTCCGGCGGCGGCACATGGTCAGGCCCCGGTCTAGTGCTGGCAGTGCTGACGATGCTCTGCGAAGCGGCGTTTACCTTGCTCGCGGTAAATGTGGTCCGCAGGCGTGGCGCCTTGCCGGTTGCCCTGTGGTGTCACGTGATCGCGGCGGGCGCGGGCATCGCCCTCGCGACCTTTGTGGACGGACGGGAAGCTTGGCGGACGCCTACCGGCGCGGAGGTAAGCGCTCTGTTGGTGGTGGCAGTGCTAACCGTGGTCGCCTTCGTGCTCTGGTACCACGCTGTCAACGTTCTCGGCCCGGACCGGGCCGGGGTCCTGATCGGCGTCATGCCGGTTGCCGGACTGGTCGTCTCCGTGGCGATGGGAGCGCAATCGCTTACCTGGACGGCGATAGCGGGCGTCCTGGTTGTCGGCGCGGGTGCCGCGCTCGGCTTGTCCAGTCCTCCCCGTCAAACGCGGCGATCCAGTCCAGGGCCTCTTACACACAACCGCCCAGCGCCGCGCACGGCTTCACGGTGAGCACAATGTGCCGGCGCTTACTCGCGCCAGACCGCCGCGATCGACGGCCCGCAGCCGCGCGCGGTGGCAGGCCGGGTGCCCGCGACGTGGCTGACCACGACCCTGCGCGCGGCGCTGCCCGGCTGGACGGCCGCGATCAGTGACTTTGAGCGCGGCGCGTCCCACGGAACCAGCGTGAAGGCGGCCCCGATGTGGGCCGCCTACACGGTCTCACTACTCGCCGATGACTGGGGGAGCGGTGATCTCGTCGGTGCCGAAGAGCGCGTCCGGATCGGCCTCCAGCAGGTAAGACGGCGCCGTGCGCTCACTGTCCTCCCCGCCTTGGCCGCCGCCCCCGCCGCCGCCCATCGGCCCACCGGCCCCGCCCCGGCCGCCGCCCGCCGCCGCGCCTCGGTTCTGCGCCCCATGGCCGTCGTCCGCGCCCATACCGGCGCCCGCCAGCGCGCCAGAACGGGCCCCCGCCCCCGGCCCGGTGCCGCTCACGCTGCCACCCGGGTTGTTCGGGCCGAACCCGCCGCCCCCGCCGCCGCCATACGCACCGCGCGCCCCGGCCCCACCCGGACCGAACCCGCCGCCACGCCCACCAGCGCCGCCGCCGCCCCCGCCGGGACCACCACCGAGTCCCCGCAGCGAGTTCCCCGGCGGCCGCATCCCCGGCGGCACCATCCCCGGCGGCACCATCCCCGGCGGCTGCACCGGGTACCCAGATCCACCGGGCGGCGGCCCGACCGGCGTCCGCACCGGCCCCGGCTCCACCCCGGCCGCAGGCACCGCCCCCGGAGCCGTCCACCCACTCGCCGCCGTCACCTGCGACGGCGTCACCGAGTCGTCCTCCAGCAGGCTCCCAGTCGTCCGCCAAGCCGAGTCCCCACCACCGGTCGTCGTCGGCGTCTCCCGCCGCCCAGGCGGATCAACCCGCTCACTCGGCGGCGGCGGCTGCTCGACAGCCACCTCACCCGGCGGCGGCGCCATCTCCCCGAATTCGGTAGGCATACCGCTCGCGTTATACCCAGACGCGTCCTCATAGGCCCGCATCACCGCGACATTGTGCTCATTCGCGGCGTTGTACTCCCGCAGCTTTCCTTCGTAATCCTCGCTGGCCCCACCTAGGCTCGTCACATCATCCCAGAACCCCGGCTCTTTCGGCTGTTCCGGAATCGGCTGCACGGAGTTCTTGGCCTGCTCAAAGGAATCCAACTGCCGCCCAGTGAGATCCTGAGCCTTCCCGAACTCCGGCGAGGCCAACCGATGCTCCACAATCAACGGCGCAGCCCCCCGCTGCGCCGCCCCCGAAGCATCCCCCTGCCACATCGAGTCCATAGAGGTAGTCAGCGCCAACACATCGTCCGCGCACTGCTCGTACTCTTTGAGCAACTTCTTGAGGCCATCAGCGGCCTCGTGTCGCTCCTGGACACCCTGCGCATTGTGGAAGTTGTCAAAAATCTGTTGCCCGGTGAGCCCCGCCACGTCACTCCCCCTCTCTCAGGACCTTCTAGATTAGCCAGACGGCCACAACGGTGTGTGCTGCCATGTCAGCCCCCGTTTTTCATGGTGGCGATCGCTTGTTCGGCGATTTGTTTGATTTTGTCGTCGCAGGCTTTGCCTTTGGGGCCGCCTCCTGCTCCGACGCGGAAGGTGAGTTCGTCGCGGACGCCGACGACGATATTGCAGTACCCGCGGTCACGGTCGTCGTTGCCGTCTTCGAAGACCGCGGGGTAGCCGCTGACGGTGGTGGGTTCGAAGTAGGCCGAGTGGTTGGGGTTGGTTTGGTCGGCGCGGTAGGTGTCGGACAGGCCGTTTTTGTTGGCGGCGAGGAATCCGACGGTGTAGTCCTCTCGCTCATCGGGAGTGAGCCAGGTGCAAAATTGCGCACCTTGAGCTTGGTCTTGTTTGCCTTGGGGGGCGAGTCCGAGGGTGGTGGTTTGGGTGGTGGTGAGCAGTGTGCAGGGTTTGTCGATGAAGGCGGCGGCGTCGATGGGGTCGGTGACCCGGGGCGCGCCGTAGGTGTTGTCCGGCGCGGGCGCGCTGCTGCTGGTGCCTGTGTTGGTGGTGCCACCGTTGGTGGTGGGCGTCGGGGTGCCGTTTTCGGTGCAGGCGGTGAGTGCGGCGGCGATCAGGGCGAGGCCGGTGAGGGTGAGGGCGGGGTGGCGCATGGTGGTGTCAGGCTCCGTCGGCGGTGTTCAGGGTGGTGGCGTTGTGGCCTTCGGTGTTCTCGTACTCGTGCCGGGCTGCGGCCAGCGTATCGATGTACCCCTGCACGTAGTCGCCCATGCTGCGATTGTGGTTGATCGCGGCATCCATGCTCGCCTGGCTGGCCTCGGCCTCCTGCTTGCTCGCGTCGTCTCCAGCCAGCGGCTTGATCAGGCCGCGCACTGCCTCTAGCTTGACCCGGTTTGTCCGGATTCTGTCGCGAAGGGCCTCCCACTGTTTGATCAGGCTGTCGAGTTCGGCGATGCTGGAGATGGCGTAGTGGCCGTCGCCCGCGCCGGTGGTGGGGGCTATGCCGGGCGTGGGCATCCCGGGGAACAGTTGTCCCGGGATCTTGAGCAGTTTGCGCAGGGCCACCTCGGTCGCGACCTGCGTTTCGAGGTCGGCGGGTGCCTGCTCGGTTCCTTCTGGCATGGGTTCCCCCTCTGTGGATGTCAGCGGTCGGTCAGGGTGCGGTGCATGTCGGTGAGGCGGGTGACCAGGGCGCGGTGGTCGGCTGGGGCGATGGTGAGGCCGGTGCCGGGGCGGGCGTGGCTGAGCCAGCGGCCGTGGACCGTGTCGATGTAGCGCAGGGGGTGGGTGGCGGCTTGCCTGCGGCCGAGGCGGTCGCGGATGGCGGTGTAGAGGAGGCCGCTGCCGGTGGTGGGGAGTTCGGCGATGCGTTGGGCCAGGCGGACTTGCGGGGAGCCTCGGTGGGTGGGGGACGGCAGGTCGTCCGAGGTGAGGGTGACGGTGTTGCCGCGTCCGGGGGGCACGTCGGGGGTTTGCGCGACCAGGAGGGTGGGCAGGTCGTCGGGGGTGGCTTGACGCAGGTGCACGGTATCGCCGGTGCGGGTGGCGAGGACGGCGTCGCGGCCGGTGGCGGCGGCCAGGACGCTGGTGGTGGTGTCGCCGGTGGTGAGCCAGCCGTAGAACTCGACGGCGGGTTTGCAGAGCAGGGTGAGGGTGGCGGCCAGGTCGGCGTCGAGCCTGCCGCGGCGGTCGAGGCCGCCCAGGCGCTGGATTTCGGTGCGGGCGCGGGTGTCGGCGGTGTGCTCGGCGTCCCTGGGCTGCCAGGAGGCGGTGGGGGCCAGGGCGATGTGCGGCTCCCCGATGTTCTCCGCCCTGATGACCCGGGCCAGCGATGTGGCCGACAGCGTGATCGGTTTGTCGAGCACCGAGCTATTCCCCCATGACCTCGCGGACAGTGTTACCCGCGCGTGAGAGTACCGAGTACGGGAGACCGGTCGGTCGCGATCCGGGAAAGCGGACTACCGGCCGCCGCGGGCCATGCGCAGCACGTCGAGGGCCTCGTCCAGTTGCTGTTCGGTGAGCTTGCCCGCCGCGACGTGGCCGCGTTCCAGGACGACCTCGCGGATGGTTTTGCGCTCCTTCAGCGACTGCTTCGCGATCGACGCCGCTTCCTCATACCCCAGGTGCGCGTTGAGCGGGGTCACGATCGACGGCGACGACTCGGCGTGCTCGCGGAGGCGGTCGACGTTCGGCTCGACGCCCGCGATGACCTTCTCGGCGAGCAGGCGGGCGACGGCGGCGAGCAGGCGGGCCGACTCCAGGATGTTGCGGGCGATGACCGGCAGCATCACGTTGAGCTGGAAGTTGCCCTGGCTGCCCGCGAACGCCACCGCGGCGTCATTGCCGATGACTTGGGCGACGACCATCATCGTCGCCTCCGGGATCACCGGGTTGACCTTGCCGGGCATGATCGACGAGCCGGGCTGAAGATCGGGCAGGGCCAGCTCGGCCAGGCCGGTGCGCGGGCCGGATCCCAGCCAGCGCAGGTCGTTGGCGATCTTGAACAGGGCCACCGCGACCGTCCTGAGCTGCCCGGACGCCTCCACGACCGAGTCCTGGGTGGCCTGCGCCTCGAAGTGGTCGCGGGCCTCGGTGACCGGGAGGCCGGTGACCGCGGCCAACTCCCGCGCCACCTCGGCGCCGAAGCCGTCGGGGGCGTTGAGGCCGCTGCCGACCGCGGTGCCGCCGATCGGCAGCTCCCCGAGCCGGGGCAGGGTGGAGCGCAGCCGTTCGACGCCGTGGCGGACCTGCGTCGCCCACGCGCCCGCCTCCTGGCCGAGGGTGATCGGCACCGCGTCCATCAGGTGCGTGCGGCCGGACTTCACCACGTCCGCCCACTGCGCCGCGCGGCCCTCGATGGCCGCGGCGAGTTGTTCCAGCGCCGGGATCACGTCGGTCACCACGGCCTCGGTCGCGGCCAGCCGCAGCGTCGTCGGGAAGGTGTCGTTGGACGACTGGGACGCGTTGACGTGGTCGTTGGGGTGCACGTCGCGGCCGATGGCGCGGGTGGCCAGGGTCGCGATGACCTCGTTGGCGTTCATGTTCGACGACGTGCCGGACCCGGTCTGGAACACGTCGATGGGGAAGTGCGTGTCGTGCGCGCCGTCGGCGACCTCCTGCGCTGCGGCGGCGATCGCGTTGGCCAAGTCGGGGGCGAGCACCCCCAGCCGCGCGTTCGCCCGCGCCGCGGCGGCTTTCAGCAGGCCGAGCGCGCGGATCTGCGCGCGCTCCAAGCCCCGCCCGGAGATGGGGAAGTTCTCCACGGCGCGCTGCGTCTGCGCCCGCCACAGTGCCTCTGCGGGGACGCGGACCTCGCCCATGGTGTCGTGCTCGATGCGGAAGTCGCCCATGCGTCCAGTTTCGTCCCGTTCTCCGGTTCGGGCATGGTCGTCTTCCCATAGGGTGGTGTGAGGACGCCCACCACGCGTGATTGCGAGGGACCGATGACCGCTCCCACCGAAGTCGACCTCCTCATCGTCGGCGCGGGTCCCACGGGCCTGTTCGCCGCGTACTACGCGGGGTTCCGCGACCTGTCGACGGCCGTCGTGGACTCGCTGCCCGAGCCCGGTGGCCAGATCACCGCGATGTACCCGGAGAAGATGATCTTCGATGTGGCGGGCTTCCCGGCCGTGCGCGGGCGCGATCTGGTCAACGCCCTGGTCGAGCAGGCGGCGCAGTGGAAGCCGACCTACCTGCTGGGCCGCCGCGCCCTCGCTCTGTCCGAAGTGGACGGCAAGTTCACCGTGGAACTGGACGGCGGGGCGGTCGTCGTCGCGGACGCGGTGCTCATCACCGCGGGCATCGGCGAGTTCACCCCGCGCCCGCTCCCGGCTGGCGACGGCTGGCTCGACCGCGGCATGGTGCACTTCGTGCCAGCCCTGGAGGTCCACCGCGGCCAGGACGTCGTGATCGTCGGCGGCGGCGACTCGGCGTTCGACTGGGCGCTGGCGCTGCACCCCATCGCCACCAGCGTCACCCTGGTGCACCGCCGGGCCAAGTTCCGCGCCATGCCCGCGACCGTCCGCCAAGTCGAGGGCCTGGGCGTGCGGATCATCACCGACGCCGAGGTCGTCGACCTGCGCGGCGACGACGCGGGCCTGCGGGAAGTCGAGGTGGCGGTCAAGGGAGCCGAGAAGAATGAGGTGCTGCCCGCGCAGACGGTCGTTGCCGCCCTCGGCTTCACCGCCGACCTCGGCCCGATCGAGTCCTGGGGGCTGGAGGTCGACCATCGCTCCATCTCCGTCGACTCGACCATGCGCACGGCCCGCGACCGCGTCTACGCCGCGGGCGACGTCGCCGCGTACCCCGGCAAAGTCAAGCTCATCGCCACCGGATTCGGCGAGGCGGCCACGGCGGTGAACAACATCGCCGTGGCCATCGACCCCGAGGCGCACCTGTTCCCCGGGCACTCCAGCAACGCCGAGTGACTAGCGCACGACCTGCACGGTGTCGCCGACCTTGAGGGCGTTGTAGAAGGCCTTCGCCGCGGCGGGGGAAAGGTGGATGCAGCCGTGCGACTTCTCGGTCAGGCTGCCCTGGTGGAAGGCGATACCGCCGTTGAAGAACACCGAGTGGGGCATCGGGGCGTTGTTGAACACGCTGCTCTTGTGGTCGATGTTCTTCCAGCCGACCTTGAACGTCCCGGGCGGGGTCAGGTAGCCGGGGCGGCCGTGGGTGATCGGCACGGGGCCGTAGACGACCTTGCCGTCCTGAAGAAGCCACGACTGGTTCGCTGAGAGGTCGATGCACGCGTCGGCGGTGGCGGCGCAGGGGGCGCCTTCGGCGGGCCGCGGCGCGGGTTTCGGCGTGGTCGTGGTCGGCTTGGGCTTGGTGGTGGTCGGCTTGGGCTTCGGCGTGGTGGTGGTCGGCTTTGCCGTGGTGGTGGTGGTGGTGGTCGGGGGCGGGGCGACGGTGGTGGTTGTCGTCGGCGCGACCGTGGTGGTGGTCGTGGGGGTGGTGCTGGTCGTGGTTTGCGCCAGTGGGGCGCCTTCGCTTGTGCCGCACGCGGACAGCAGGGCGGCGACGGCCACCGCTCCCAAGACCAGCCTGTTGACCTGCATGTGCGGCTCCTCGCCTGCGGGCAGGCCCCCAGCGGCCTGCGCGTCCCACTACCCACTCGCCGAGGAAGACGATCGCGGGATCACCGAGGTTGTCCGCCGCTACCGATCCGTGACCTGGCAGAGGCCCGCCCGAACCCGGGCGGGCCTCTGTCACTCGACTGGATTGGTGTGCGGGTTACGGCAGCGGGGGGAGGGAGTCCTCGTCGTTCATTTCCGCCAGGCGGTCGAAGTCGACGGAGGAGTATTCGCGGAGTTTGGTCAGGCGGTGGAAGCCGTCGATCATGCGGACGGTGCCGGACTTGGAGCGCATGACGATCGACTGGGTGGTGCAGCCGCCGGAGCGGTAGTGGACGCCGCGGAGGAGGTCGCCGTCGGTGACGCCGGTGGCGCAGAAGAAGACGTTGTCGCCGCCTACCAGGTCGTCGGTGAGCAGCACGCGGTCTAGGTCGTGGCCCGCGTCGATGGCCTTGGCGCGTTCCTCGTCGTCCTTGGGCCACAGTTTGCCCTGGATGGCGCCGCCCATGCACTTGAGGGCGGTGGCGGCGATGATGCCCTCGGGGGTTCCGCCGATGCCCAGCAGCAGGTCGACGCCGGTGTTGGGGCGGGCGGCGGAGATGGCGCCCGCGACGTCGCCGTCGGAGATGAAGTGGATGCGGGCGCCCGCCTCGCGGACCTCCTTCACCAGGTTCTCGTGCCGGGGGCGGTCGAGGATGCAGACCGTCACGTCGGAGATGTCGGTGCTCTTGGCCTTCGCCACGCGGCGGATGTTCTCGGCGACGGGGGCGGTGATGTCGACGACGTCGGCCGCCTCGGGGCCCACGGCGAGCTTCTCCATGTAGAAGACCGCGGACGGGTCGAACATCGCGCCCCGCTCGGCGACGGCGAGGACGGCGATGGCGTTGGGCATCCCCTTGGACATCAGGGTCGTCCCGTCGATGGGGTCGACGGCGACGTCGCACTCGGGGCCGTCGCCGTTGCCGACCTCTTCGCCGTTGTAGAGCATGGGCGCCTCGTCCTTCTCGCCCTCGCCGATGACGACCAGGCCGCGCATGGACACGGTGCCGACCAGTTTGCGCATGGCGTCGACAGCGGCCTGGTCGCCGCCGTTCTTGTCGCCGCGCCCCACCCAGCGGCCCGCGGCCATGGCGGCTGCCTCGGTCACCCGTACCAGTTCCATCGCGAGGTTGCGGTCGGGTGCTTCCCGGCGGCGAGGCCCGTTGTGGCTGGTGGACGGGGTCGAGGAATTCATACTGCCTCCCGGTTCGGCGGGCGGTCTGGGAAAACAGACCAATCCTCATCATTTCAGACCCGGCGGTAACATCGCAGTGCCGCTCGTCACGGCGGCGGGGAGCCCCGGTCACCGCGGTGGCCGTGGCCTGCGACGATGGGCCGGTGGCGCAGACTCCCGAACCGCGCGCGGGCCGCGCGAATCACACGCTGCGGGACATGGTCCTGTCGCTGCTGGCGCTGCTGCTGATCCTCGCCCCGCTGGTGGTGTTCAGCCGCGGCTGCTCTTTCAGTCCCGGCCCGCCCGATGCCGACCCGGCGACCGCGCCGACGGTCGACGTCGCCGAGCACCTGGGGCGCGCGGCGGCGTCGGTCGACTTCCCGCTGCGGGCGCCGACGGTGCCGGACACCTGGCGGGCCAACTCGTCCAGCACGTCCCGGGTGCGGCCGGTGTCGGTGGTGGTGCGCGCGGGGTGGCTCACGCCGGACCGGTTCATCCAGCTCAGCCAGTCCTCGGCCGCGCTGGAAGACCTCCTGCCCGTGGAGACCGGACAGGCCGCGCCCGCGATCGGCACGATGGACGTCGACGGCACGGTGTGGACGGAGTTTTCCGGCAGGCGCGCGGAAAAGGCGTGGGCGGCCGACCTGGGCGGCACCACCACGCTGATCACCGGCAGCGCGACCCCTGATGAGTTCCGCGTGCTGGCCTCGGCGGCGCAGGCCGCCGGTCCGCTGCCCAAGACCACCCGGTGACGCGGAAACACCCAGGCGGAAGGCCGCCTGGGTGTCCGCTCCCCCCTGGACTAGTTGGGGCAGCCCTGCCTGCCGCTGTTGAGCGCGTACCGGGTGCCGCGCCAGTCGATGTGGCCATAGGCGGCCACGCAGTAGTTCGCGGTGCCGGTCACGCCGACCGGGCCCGCGTAGGAGCTGAAGTTCCCCGAGTCCGGGCCGCCGGTGGCCCGGATGGTGCACGGTCCGCCCTCGCCGGAGGTCTCGGCGCAGCGGTGGATGATGACGTAGGTCGGCGCGGCCACGCCCGCGGCCGCGCCGCGGTGGTAGAAGCACGCGCTGTTCGTGCCGCCGTTGGTCGAGTTGTAGTAGATGACCAACTCGCCGAGGCCGCTCGGGTGCGCGAAGCGGTCGGTGACCGAGCCAGAGCACGAGATCGCCGCCGTCGACGCCTGCGCGGGCAGCGCGCTGACCGCGGTGATCCCCCCGAACGCCACCAAGGCCATGACCAAGGTCAGCACGCTTCGAATGATGCGCATCTGTTTCCCCTTCCCCTTTTCCGGCTGTGACTCTCCAGTCGTGTAGTCAGAGCGTGGCGCAGCGTGATGTAGTGAACCTGTAGCCGACCTGTGGCTGGATGTGACCAGGTGAGCGCGCTGCGCGTCGTGCGGAGACCAGGGGGTGGGCGTGCGGTTTCGGCTGTTGGGACCCATGGAGGTGCACGACGGTTCCGACTGGCGTCGGATCGGCGCGGCGAAATGGCGGGCCGTGCTGGCGGTGCTGCTGACCGAGGCCAACCGGGTGGTGTCGGTCGACCGGATCGCGGCCGAGCTGTGGGGCGACGCGCCGCCGAGCACGGTGGCCAACCAGGTCCACGGGTACGCGGCGCGGCTGCGCAAGCTGCTCGGCGGCTCGCTGGTGACGCAGGCTCCTGGGTACCGGCTGGTGGTGGCGGCCGAGGACATCGACTTCGGCCGGTTCGCCGCGCTGGCCGAGCACGGGCGGGCGAGCCTGCGCGCGGGCCGGGTCGACGCGGCAGCGGCCGCCTTGGCCGAGGCCAGGGCGCTGTGGCGGGGGGCGGCGTTCGAGGACGTGCCGGTCACCCCGATGGTGGAGGCGGAGCGCGCCCGCCTGGACGAGCTGCGGGAGGGCGTCCTCGAAGACCTCGCCGAGATCACGCTGCGCCGCGGCGACCACGCCGCCGCCGCGGCTGAGTTGGCCGACCTGGTCGCCGAGCACCCGCTGCGGGAGCGGCTGCGCGAGCTGCGGATGCTCGCGCTCTACCGGCAGGGCAGACAGGCCGAAGCGCTCGCGGTCTACGACGACCTGCGCGCCCTGCTGGCCGAGGAGCTGGGCATCGACCCGAGCCCGCCGCTGCGCGAGCTGCACGAGCGGATTCTGCGGGCCGACCCGGCGCTGGCGGGCCCCCGGCAGGACGGCGACCTCGCGGGCCACGCGCTGCCCGTGCGGCAGCTCCCGCCGGACGTCCCCGACTTCATCGACCGCGCCGAGCCGCTGCAAGCCGTGGTGGACGGGCTTTCCAGCGGCACGGACGACGGCCCGCCGCCGGTGGTCGTGGTGGCGGGCGCCCCCGGTGTCGGCAAGTCCAGCCTCGTCGTGCACGCCGCGCACGCGGTGAGCGCCCGGTTCCCCGACGGCCAGCTCTACCTCGATCTGGAAGGGACGTCCGAGCAGCCGCGCAGCCCCGAGGTCATGCTGGCCGAGATGCTGAGCGCGCTCGGCGTCATCGGCGGCGGCGTCCCGCACGGGCCGCACGCCCGCGCGTCGCTGTGCCGGTCGCTGCTCGCGGGCCGCCGGATGCTGCTCGTGCTGGACGACGCCGCGCACGCGGGCCAGATCCGGCCGCTGCTGCCCGCCACCGGGACCTGCGGGGTGCTGGTCACCAGCCGCCGCAGGGTGACCGACCTGCCCGGCGCCCGGCACATCGAGCTGGACGTGTTGCAGCCGTGGGCGGCCAGGGAGCTGCTGACCACCATCGTGGGCGCGGCGCGGGTGCGGACCGAGCCGGAGCAGGCCGAGGAGATCGTGCGGTCCTGCGGGTACCTGCCGCTGGCCATCCGGATCTCCGGCGGGCGGCTGGCGGGCCGGGCAGGCTGGCCGCTGCGGGAGCTGCGCGAACGGCTGGCCGACGAGTCCCGCAGGCTCGGCGAGCTGCGGGTGGGCGAGCTGAGCGTGCGGGCCAGCTTCGAGCTGAGCCTGCGCGCGCTGCCCGCGGCGGCCGCGCGGGCCTTCGCCCTGCTGGGGCTGCTGGGGCCGCAGACGCTGCCGGGGTGGGTGCTGGGCCCGCTGCTGGACGAGCCGGACGCCGACGAGACGCTCGACGCCCTGGTCGACGCCAACCTGATCCGGCTGACCGGGGCCGACGCCGCGGGCCAGCCCCGGTACCGGCTGCACGACCTCCTGCGCGCCTACGCGGTGGAGGGCGCGGCTGCCCTGCCCGCCGGGACCCGCCGCGCCGCCATGACCCGCCTGCTCACCACGTGGCTGCACCTGGCCGAGTCGGCCGCGGCGGGTCTGCCGCCCAGCTTGTTCCGGCCGACCCCCGTGGGCGGGCCGCGCGCGCCGCTGCCCCCCGATGTCGCGCGCCGGGTCCGCGCCGACCCGCTGGCCTGGTTCGACGCCGAACGCGTCACCCTCGCCGCCATGGTGGCCCTGGCCGCCGACCGGGGCATGGACGAGCAGGCGTGGCGGCTGGCCGCGACCTTGATCGCCTACCACGACCAGCGCTGCCTGCACGAGGACTGGCAGCGCGCCCACCTGGCCGCGCTGCGCGCCGTCCGCCGCGCGGGAAACCCGCTGGGCGAGGCGGCGCTGCTGTGCGGGCTCGGCCAGGTCCGGATATACCGGGACGCCTTGGACGCCGCCGTCCGCGACTTCAGCCGTTCCCGGCTGCTCTACGCCGAGTCAGGCGACCGCCGCGGCGAGGCCATGGCGATCGCGGGACTGGCCACCGTGCACCGCGTGCGCGGCGATCTGCCGCGGGCCCGCGACCACGCGCGCCGGGCGCTCGACATCGTGGTCGAGACCGGCGACCGGCACATCGAAGCCCAGTTGCGCAACGGCCTGGCCAGAATCGCGCTGGCGCAAGGGAATCTGGACGAGGCAGGACAGTGGCTCGACCAGGCCATCGCCATCGCGGAAGGCCTGGGCGACATCCACCGCCAAGCCGTCGTGCTCCGCGAGATGAGCGAACTCCACCGCGGGAACGACAATCCCGGCGCCGCCTTCGACGCCCTGCGCGCGGCCCTGCGGATCTTCGAGTCCCTGCGCGACGAGCGGTGCGTGGCCCACACCCTGATCGCCCTCGGCCGCCACCACGCCGAACACGGCGACGCGCCGCGGACCATCGACGCCATCACCCGCGCCGCGGTGATCTTCCGCGACAGCGGCGACCACTTCGAGGAAGCCAAGTGCTGGCAGCTCCTCGGCGAGCTCAACCCCCGGGACCGGACCTCGGCCCGCGTCCACCTCAACCACGCGCTGCGCTTCTGGCAGGCGTCCGGAATGGACGATCGGGTGACCGAGGTCCGCGCCACCCTAGCCCGCCTCGGCCGCTGACCGGATTCCCTTGCGGGAACGGCACTTGACCCGTGGCGGTGTGTCAGGTGTTCTCGGCTTCGGCCGCGGCCAGCGCCGTCTCGACCCGTTCCCGGGCGCCCGCGAGGTGCTTGTCGCAGATCCTGGCCAGCGCCTCGCCGCGTTCCCACAGGGCCAGCGAGTCCTCAAGGGACAGTCCGCCCGCCTCCAGCTTGGCCACCACGGCGGCCAGTTCGTCGCGGGCCTGCTCATATCCGGGTTCGGTCACCATGTCGGGGTCCCCAGTCGGGTGTTGGCGCGGGCCAGGGCGGTGGCGACGGCCTGGTCGTAGCTGATGAACGCCTCGGCGAAGTCGGCGCCGTCGCGGTCGGCCGCCGCTTCGACGATGCGGGCCTGGGCGCGGTGGATCTTGCCGTGGTCGCAGGCGCCGCGGGTGTAGGCGGTGGTCGCGTTGGAGAGATCGGTGAGCCGGTGCGGGAGTTGCTGCTTGCCGGGGGTGTCGCAGCCAGCCAGCAGCGCGGTCCAGCAGTCGGCCGCCGCGGCGTCGGCGCGCCGCGCCGTGGTGTGGACGTCGTCGGCCGCCGCGCCCGCCGTGGCGAGGGTCAGCGGCAGGAATGTCGGCTCACGGAAGGGCCTGGCCACCGCTAGCTCCCTTCGCCCGCCGGTTCCCGGTCGTCGGTCGCGACCGCGTGCAGGGCGCCGTCGGCGAGCCTGATGCGCAGACGTGCACCCGCGGCCGCGTCCTCGATCGAGCGGAGAACCCGGGGAGTCCCGTCGGCATCGGTGTGCTGGACGACCGCATACCCACGGGCAAGGGTGGCGGCTGGCCCCAAGGTCGTCAAGCGGGCTTTCGTCGCGGTCAGCGCCGCCTGCTCCTGGGCGAGCCTGCCCGCCAGCGCGCGGCGGGCCCGGCCGACGAGGGAATCGACCTGCTCGGCCCGGCGCTCCAGCGGGGTGAACGGGTCGGCGAGGACCGGCCGGCTGCTGAGCTGGGTCAGCAGCCGCACCTCGCGATCCACCCATCCGTGCAGCGCGCGGCGGGCCCGGTCGCGCAGCTGGCGGACCCGCGCGGACTCCTCGGCCACGTCGGGCACCACGCGTTTGCCCGCGTCAGTGGGGGTCGAGCAGCGCAGGTCGGCGACGTGGTCGAGCAGCGGGGTGTCCGGCTCGTGGCCGATCGCGCTGACCACGGGCGTGCGGCAGGCGGCCACCGCGCGGCACAGGGCCTCGTCGGAGAACGGGAGCAGGTCCTCGACGCTGCCGCCGCCGCGGGCGATGACGATCACCTCCACCTCGGCGTCCTTGTCCAAAGTGGACAGCGCGGCGATGATCTGCGGCACCGCGAGTGCGCCCTGCACGGCGACGTTCTCCACCCGGAACCGCACCGCGGGCCACCGCGCCGTCGCGTTGGCCAGCACGTCCCGCTCCGCGGCCGAGGCGCGGCCGGTGATCAGCCCGACCTTCGCGGGCAGGAACGGCGGGCGCCGCTTGCGCCGCGCGTCGAACAGGCCCTCGGCGGCCAGCAGCTTGCGCAGCCGCTCGATGCGCGCCAGCAGCTCGCCGATGCCCACCGCGCGGATCTCGTCCGCGCGCAGGCTCAGCGTGCCGCGGTTGAGGAAGAACGTCGGCTTGGCGTGCACCACCACCCGCGTGCCGTCGGTCAGCGGCGGCTCATGCCTGCGCAGCAGCCCCGTCGAGCAGGTCACCGTCATGGACACGTCGGCGGCCGGATCGCGCAGCGTCAGGAACGCGGTGCCGGTCCCCGGGCGCGCGGAGATCTGGGTGAGCTGGCCCTCGACCCAGACCGTGCCGAGCCGGTTGATCCAGTCGGCGATCTTGCGGGCGACAGTGCGGACGGGCCAGGGGTCTTCCGCGGTCGGACCGGTCACGTCTGGTCGCGGACCGTCGCGATGCGGCGGGTCAGCATCCCCACGAACGACGGCCGGTTCTCCCCGGCGCGCTCGTAGGTCAGCAGCTCGTCCAACTCGGCGAGGGAGAACGCGCGCAGCCGGGCGCGAAGCTGCGGCAGCGTGAGGTCGTCGTAGTTGGGGACAGCGGCCGGGGTGTGGGCGATCGCCTGCCGCTCCTGCTCCCACGGGTCCTCGGTCGGCGCGTCGGCCGCGGCGTCCTCGGCGAGTTCCGCGGCGATGGCGGCGTCGTCGTCGGTCTCGGCGGCAGCCTTGTCGCTGTCGCTGTCGCTGTCGCTGTCGCTGGGGGCGGTGGTCGGCGTGGTGGCCGCGCCGGGGCGCGTGGTGGTCTCGCCGCCGCCGTTTTCGGGCAGGTCCGCTTCGGCGGGCTCGTCATCGAAGTCGGCGAGGTCGTCCACGTCGGCGAGGTCGTCCAGTTCATCGATGTCGTCGTCGGTGACCCGGTCGAACGCCGGGCGGCGGTCCGCGCCGGGCGGCTCCTGGTCGATGTCCTCGTCGAAGGTGGCCCACTCCGGACTCTCCTCGTCGGGGCGCAGCGCGGCGAGCGCCTCGTCGCCCTTGATCGCCAGTTCGGTGACGGTCTGCTGCACGCGCATCGACACCTGCAGGGCCTGGCTGGCCACGGTCACCGGCAGTCCGGCGAGGCGGGACGGCAGGTCGCGGGCCTGTTCGAGCGCGGTGGCCGCGAGCCCGGCCGCGACTCGCAGCGGCAGGGGGAGAGACTTCATGTCCCCTAGCCTGCCTGAGTCCGGGCGATCTGCCCAGCGCCGGGCCGCGACGCGGTCCACCCGAGACGCGGGCCACACCCCGGCCGTCGAGAGTGTTCGGCCGGTCACCGTACTCTGGTGGCATGAGTGCTCCGACCAAGCGCGTGTTGCTGGCCAAGCCGCGTGGCTACTGCGCCGGTGTCGACCGGGCCGTCATCACCGTCGAGAAGGCGCTGGAGACCTACGGCGCGCCGGTCTACGTGCGCAAGGAAATCGTCCACAACCGCCACGTCGTGGAGACTTTGCGCGAGCGGGGCGCGATCTTCGTCGACGAGGCGGACGAGGTCCCCGAGGGCGCGATGGTGGTCTTCTCCGCGCACGGGGTGTCCCCGGCCGTGCACGAGCAGGCGGCCGAGCGGAACCTGCGCACCATCGACGCGACCTGCCCGCTGGTGACCAAGGTCCACTTCGAAGCGAAGCGGTACGCCAAGGAGGACTACGACATCCTCCTCATCGGCCACGAGGGCCACGAGGAGGTCGAGGGCACCGCAGGCGAGGCTCCCGAGCACGTGCAGCTGGTGGACAAGGCCGAAGACGTGGACAAGGTCGTCGTCCGCGACCCGTCCAAGGTCATCTGGCTGTCGCAGACCACCCTGTCGGTGGATGAGACGATGGAACGCGTCGACCAGCTCCGCGCCCGGTTCCCCGACCTGCAGAACCCGCCGAGCGACGACATCTGCTACGCCACCCAGAACCGCCAGGTCGCGGTGAAGGCGATGGCCGCCGAGTGCGAGCTGGTCCTGGTCGTCGGCTCGCAGAACTCCTCGAACTCCAAGCGCCTGGTCGAGGTCGCCGTCCAGGCGGG
The DNA here is from genome assembly GCF_900101685.1 of Actinokineospora iranica. Taxonomy (GTDB): domain Bacteria; phylum Actinomycetota; class Actinomycetes; order Mycobacteriales; family Pseudonocardiaceae; genus Actinokineospora; species Actinokineospora iranica. The sequence continues at coordinate 245,591 of NZ_FMZZ01000006.1, read as the reverse complement.
CGCGAACGCGTCGTACCTGGTGGACTTCGCCCACGAGGTGGACGAGTCCTGGCTGGACGGCGTCACCACGGTCGGCGTCACCAGCGGCGCGTCCGTTCCGGACACCCTGGTGATGGACCTGCTCGCCTGGCTGGCCGAGCGCGGCTACACCAGCGTGGACGAGGTCACCACGGCGAACGAGAAGATCCACTTCGCCCTCCCGCCGGAACTGCGCAAGGACCTCAAGCCAGCGGGCTGACCCCGCGCTCTCCGCTGAGGCCGCTGGCCGCCGCCTGCCCCCGGGCACGCGGCGGCCAGCGGCCTTTCGGGGCCTTAGCGGGCTGGATATGGCGCGTTGGGCGCTATCTGGTGGGAGCAGGTGCGACTGTCAGCCTGCTCTAGGCGGCTGGTTAGGGGGCACGCCGCTGCATAGTGCGGCGGGTGGCTGGTGGGGCAACGAGCCTGCCCAAATGGTGGTCGCGCCGCACGCCCCATGGGCCGGTTGCCGATCCCCGGCGCTGGCCAGCGCTCGCGGTTCCGCCTTAATCCGGGCGGGGCCTGCGGGGCGGGGGCTTGCGGGCGGGGTCGCGGGGCCTGCGCTCGGGGGCGCGGTCGTCGCGGGGGCGGCCGGGGTCCTTGCGCTCGCGCGGGGGGCGGGGGCGGTTCCGGTCCGGGGTGGGGCGGGGTTTGCGGTCGACGGGCCTGCGGTCCTCGGCCGGGCGTTTGCGCAGGGGGGACGCGCCGTCCACGGCGTCGGGGTCGCGCTGGGTGAACAGGCGGCCGACGCCGATGGCGAGGACGATGCCCGTGGTGATGCCCATGGTGGGGAAGTTCGTGGTCAACGGCAGGGCGACCGTGAACAGCAGCTGCTTGAGCCCGCCGCCCTGCCCGCTCGGCCCGAACAGCAGGATCGCGCTGATCGCGGTGCCCGCGAACACCAGCGGCGGCTGCACCATCGGCCCGAACAGGTTGCGCCTGCGCACCAGGCAGACCGCCGCGAGACAACTCACGATGTAGGCGAACTGGAAGACCTTGCCCAGGGTCTCCTGCCGCTGCATGTCGATCACCGCGGCGACGGCCGTCACCCCGACCGCGAGCGCCACCGCGCCCCACCACGGCAACCCGCGCGACTTCCCGAAGATCGGCCGCTCGTCCCACGCGGGCTCAGGACGATCGTCATCGAGCTCACTCGGGCGATCGTGAGTCGCGGTCACGCCGAACCTCCAACGGAACAGCCCCGCGTGCGCGGGGGGATGACAACGTCCCCGCGATGCGTCCCCGGGCAGCGGCAGGGCCAGCCCCACCTACCCCGGCGAGGTGCGCGGAAGCACCGCAATGATAGCCGCCAAGCGTGCGCCGCCTGCGTGTAAGGGGAACCGGGGGTAGCTACTTACGGGTAGCCAGTCGGTGGGGAACCAGCCGCCACGCTGGGCGGATGACCTCCCCGTGCCACCTGGGTGCGATTGCCTGCCGGGCCCACCAGCGGACGATTCGCGGCTAGCCACCGGAGCCGGGAGACCCGAGCGGGCGACGGAAGGTGGGCGCCGGTAGCCGCGGGCGGCCGTGGTGCGGACACCCGTTGCCTTCGCCGCCTGCCCTGCCTTCGCCACCTGCCCTGCCGCTCTGGGAGTGGCAGGTGGGCCGTGGGCGGCTGGGAGCGGCGCGGACCCTCCCGGCACGGGTACCGGATCGTGCGGTGGGTAGTTGGGAGTGGTGGCGGGAGTGCCCCCGCCCTCCGCTCCGTGCCTCGACCAGCCGCGTGCGCACCCCTTCGTCCACGACGCTGACCTGCGCACCAGCCGACCATCGGTCGAACCACGTGGAAATTCACGACGGAACAACAGGCGCTCGGACGCGCCCTACTTGCTTGGGCACCTGGCAGTGCGGTGGGCGGCTGGGAGTGGCGGTGGACCCGCCAGCACTGGTGCCGGACCGCCGGGGTGGGCGGGTGCTGTGCCTGTGGGGCGTCGCTGAGGGACACCGGTGACAGAGGTGGCCTGCGGGTGTGGGGGCCTCCTTTCTGGCAGGCCGGGCGGCTGGGGTTGTGGGTGGCGTGGTGGGCAGGAGTCAGAGGTCCGAGGGGGTCGGGTCGTGGCCGTTGAGGGGGAGGGTGGGGTCTTCGGCGCGGCGTAAGAGGGGGAGGGGGGTGGGGCTGGCCGCGGCGTCGCTCAGGGGGGAGACGGTGGCGCGGAAGTGCTCCAGGGCGTCCAGTTCGCGGCGGCGGGCGCTGATGAAGCGCTGGAGGTGGGTGGTGGAGAGGTTGACGGCGTCGATGGCGTTGGTGGCGGCCCGGTGGGCGGTGGCGGAGTGGGCGCGGACGGCGGCGACGTCGTCGGCGATGGTGCGTTCGGTGCCCGCGAACAGGGCGGCGGCGGCGACCACAGCGAAGCCGGTGGGGCCGCAGATGAACACCCGCCGGTCCAGCAGCCAGCGCAGCAGGTCGGGGTCGGTGTCCAGGGCCGCGACGACCGCGGCGTCGGAGGGGACGAACATGATCGTCCCGTAGATGGCGTCGGCCCAGCGCTGGTAGCCCTTGCCCGCGAGTTCGGCTGCGCGGGCGCGGATGTTGCGCACGTGCACGCGCAGGGCGTCGAGGCGTTCCTCGGCGTCGTCGGTCTCCACGGCTTCTGCCCAGCAGACCATGCTCATCTTGGCGTCCACCGGGACTCTGCGGTCGTCGCCGACGATCAGCAGCAGGTCGGGGCGGGCCGCGCCGCCGCCCGCGATGTCGGTCTGGACGGTGAAGTGCAGGCCCTCGCGCAGCCCCAACGCGCGGGCGGTCTCGACCAGCACCTGCTCGCCGAGTTCGCCGCGGCCGCTGATCGAGGCGAACGCGACCTCGTAGCGGCGCAGCGCGACCTGGTGGGCGTCGGACCGGGCGCGTTCCGCGGCGACCTCGGCGCGGGCGGCGTCGGCGCGGCGGACGCTGTCGGTGTAGAGGCGCCAGAACAGCGCGGCCGCCGCGGCGAGCAGCAGCACGAGCACGACGACGACGGTGCCGAGCACAGCGGTCACGGTGGTCCCTCCCTTCGGTTCACAGGACGATCTTTACCGCAATCCCCTGACAGAACCAGGCTCGAACGGGCGTTCGACCGGCGAGCCTCCCCCGATCGGGGGCAAGATCCGCCTATTTTGACCCCCATGCGGGTGCTGCACACCTCCGACTGGCATGTGGGCCGCAAGTTCCACGGCCGGGATCTGCTCGCCGAGCAGGAGGCGGTGCTCAGCGGCCTGGCCGACCTCGTGTCCGACGATCGGGTCGACGTCCTGGTCGTCTCGGGCGACCTCTACGACCGCGCGGTGCCCTCGGCGGAGGCGGTCGCGGCGTGCACGCGGGTGCTGCTGCGGGTCGCCGAGGCGGGGGCGAAGATCGTCGTCACCCCCGGCAACCACGACTCGGCGCCGCGGCTGGGCGCGTTCGGGGCGTTCGCCGCCGCGGGCGGGCTGTACCTGCGCACCACGATCGGCGAGCTGCACAAACCGGTCCTGCTGGCGGACGACCACGGGCCGGTCGCGTTCTACGGCATCCCCTACCTCGAACCCGAGCCCGCCCGGCACGCGCTGGGGCTGCCGGAGCTGCGCGGGCACTCCGGCGTGCTGGGCGAGGCGATGCGCCGGGTCCGCGCGGACCTGGCCGCCCGCCCGGAAGGGACCCGGTCGGTGGTCTTGTCGCACGCGTTCGTGGTCGGCGGCGAGGCAAGCGAGTCCGAGCGGACCATCGCCGTCGGCGGCGTGCCGTACGTGCCCGCCAAGACGTTCGACGGCGTCGACTACGCCGCCCTCGGCCACTTGCACGGCCCGCAAACCCTTGCCGAGCACTTGCGCTACTCGGGCAGCCCGCTGGCGTACTCGTTCTCCGAGGCGCGCCACCGCAAGTCGGTGTGGCTGGTCGAGTTGGACCGCGGCGGCCTCGCGGGCGTCGAGCGCCGTGAGCTGCCCGTGCCCCGTGAGCTGGGCACGCTGCGCGGCGAGCTGGCCGCGCTGCTGACCGAGCCCGTGCACGACGCGGAGACCGAGAAGTTCCTCTCCGTCGTGCTGACCGACCGGGTGCGCCCGATCGACGCGATGCGCAGGCTCCAGGAGCGGTTCCCGCACGCGGTCCACCTCGACTGGCAGCCCGAGGGCGGCAGGCCCGACGTGCGCCGGTATTCCGACGCGGTGCGCGGCCGGTCGGACGAGGAGATCGCCTGCTGCTTCGTCGCCGACACCCGCAACAGCGACCCGACCGAGTCCGAGCGCGGCCTGCTGCGGGAGGCGCTGGCCGCGGTCGCCGGGAAGGAGCCCGAGTGAGGCTGCACCGCATGGAGCTGACCGCGTTCGGCCCGTTCGCGGGCCATGAGGTGGTCGACTTCGACCGGCTTGGCGCCGAGGGCCTGTTCCTGCTGCACGGCGACACGGGCGCGGGCAAGACCACGGTGCTCGACGCGGTGGCCTACGCGCTGTTCGGGGCGGTGCCGGGGGCGCGCGCCGAGGCCAAGCGGCTGCGGTGCGACTACGCCGATCCCGACGCGCACACCGAGGTCAGCCTGGAGCTGTCCGTGCGCGGGCACCGGCTGCTGCTGACCCGCAGCCCGGAGTACGAGCGGCCCAAGCGGCGCGGCGACGGGACGACCAAGCAGCCCGCCAAGGCGTCGCTGACGTGGCTCGGTCCGGCGCCCAGCGGCCACGCGTCCGAGGGGGTGACCCGCATCGACGAGGTCGCCCGCGAGGTCGAGGGACTGCTCGGGATGACCAAGGACCAGTTCTTCCAGGTCGTGCTGTTGCCGCAGGGGGATTTCGCGCAGTTCCTCCGGTCGTCCACAGAGGACCGCGAGCGGCTGCTGGAGAAGCTGTTCGGCACGCAGCACTTCGAGCGGGTCGAGAAGTGGTTCCGGGACCGCCGCCTGGAGCGCAGGCATGTGGTCGACCAGGCCAAGGCGGAGTCCCGGGAGCTGGTCGCGCGGTTCGCGCAGGCGGCGGGCGTCGAGCCGCCGGAAGAGGCGGGTCCGGTGTGGCTCACCGAGATCATCGCCGGAGTCGAGGCCGCCGACGCGGAAGCGACGACGATCGCGGCGGACGCGGCGGGGAAGCGGGAGCGGGCGGACACGGCGCTGACTGAGGGGCGCGAGCTGGCCGACCGGGTCCGGCGCGTCCGGCGGGCCACCGACGACCTCGCCGAACTGGCTGAGCAGGCCGAGGTGCGGGCGCAGTCGCGGGAAGAACTGGCCGCCGCGCTGCGGGCGGTTCCGGTGGTGGCCGCCGCCGAGCAGGTGCGGCGGGCCGAGTGGAAAGCCGACCAGGCGGAGCAGGCCGTGCGCGAGCGCGCGTCGGACGCGGAAGAGGCGGGTTTCGCCGAGCCGGACGCGCTGCTTTCCGAGCTGCGCAAGGAATCCGCGCGGCTGCGGGAGGAAGCGGGTGGGCTCGCCGCGCTGGTCGCGGAAGCTGAGCGGCAGCGGGCGGACGAGGCGCGACTGGTCGACCTGGGCGAGCGGATCGAGGCCGCGCGGCGGGCGGCCGAAGACATCGCCGCGCGGTCGGCCGGGTTCCCGGAACGGATCGCCGCCGCGCGCGACGACCTGTCGAAGGCGACCGAGGCGCGCGCCGCGCTGCCCGGGTTGCGGGCGCGCAAGGACGAGGTCGCCGCAGCGCTCAAGGACCAGGGAACGCTGCCGGACGCCGAGAAAGCCCTGGCAGCGGCCAAGTCCGCGCACCAGGACGCCGTGGACGCCCACCAGGCGGCCCGGGACCTGGTGCAGGATCTGCGGCAGCGGCGGCTGGACGGGATGGCGGCGGAACTGGCCGAGGGCCTGGCGGCGGGGGAGTCGTGCCCGGTGTGCGGGTCGGTCGAGCATCCCGCGCCCGCGCACCCCACCTCGGTCCGGGCGACCCCGGAAGACGAAGAAGCGGCTCAGGCCGAAGAGCGCAGGCTGGCCGCGGTCCGTGAGAACACGGCCAACGCGGTCACCCAGGCGCAGCACACCCTCAAGACGCTGGCCGGGCGGCTGGCTCCCTGGTCCGACGTGGACTTGGTGCAAGCCAACGCTTCCGCGCTGGCGGCGTTCCGGTCGGCGAACGAGCTGGCGGGCAGGCACGGCACGCTCGAAAAGGCGTTGGCAGCGCTGGAAAGCGAGGCCGAGGCGCTTCGGGACAAGCACGGGGCGCTGGAACGTGAGGCGGTGTCGCTGGAATCGGAGCGAACCGCGCTCGCCGCGACCGTCGCCGACCGAGAGTCCACTTTGGAGCAGGCGCGTGGCGAGCACGCGTCCGTCGGCGCGCGGCGAAGGCATTTGCTGACGCTGGTGACGGCCGTCGACGCTCTCATCGAGGCGCAGACCGCGGCGGTCACCGCCCGGGAACGGCTCAAGGAGCAGCGCGACGCGCTCGCCGACGTGGTGTCCGAGGCCGGATTCGCAGGCCTCGCCGAGGCGTTGGGCGCGGCCCGCGCCGACACCGTCGTCGACAAGCTGCGCGAACAGCTTGCCGACGCGGAGAAGCGCGAGGCCGCCAGCCGGTCGATCCTGGCCGACCCCGACCTGTTCGGCATCGAGGCAGACCTCGACGTCGACCTGGTTCCGTTGACCCAGGCCGCGAAGGCGGCGCGCACGTTGGCAGAGCACGCTGTGGCTGGAGCTCAGACGGCCGCGAACCGCCTGCGCGAAGTCCGGCGACTCGGCGAACGGCTGCGGGTGGCGTGGGAGAAGTTGGCGCCGCTGGAAGCCGAGTTCGCCGAGCTGGACGCGCTGACCGACGTGGTGAACGGCCGGGGGCAGAACTCGACCCGGATGTCGCTGCGCTCCTACGTCCTCGCCGCCCGGTTGGAGGACATCGCCGCCGCGGGCACCGAGCGGCTGCGGCAGATGACCCAGGGCCGCTATTCGTTCGTGCACAGCGACGAGGCGGGCGCGCGCGGCACCCGCGGCGGCCTCGGGCTCGACGTGCTGGACGACTTCTCCGGCCGCACCCGGTCCGCGAAAACCCTGTCCGGCGGCGAGTCGTTCGTCGCGTCCCTGGCCTTGGCGCTCGGGCTGGCCGATGTGGTGGCCGCCGAGAGCGGCGGCGGCGCGCTGCTGGACACCCTGTTCGTGGACGAGGGATTCGGCACGCTCGATGCCGGGACCCTGGACGACGTCATGGCGATCCTGGACTCGCTGCGCGAAGGCGGCCGGGTCGTCGGCCTGGTGTCGCATGTGGACGAACTTCGGCAGCGGATTCCGGTGCGGCTGCGGGTGGCCAAGGCGCGCACGGGATCGACCCTGCACCTGACCGCGTGATCAGGGCGTGCTGCCCCGCGCCGCGGCGCGCCACAGGTGCATACCGGCGTAGGAACGCCACGGCCGCCACGCCTTGCCGCGCTCGGCCAGACCCTCCATTGTGGGCGGAAGGGCCAGCGCCTTGGCGCCGTTGCGCAGCGCGATGTCCTGCGGCAGCAGCACATCCGGGTCGCCCAGCAGGCGCATCACCACGTAGCCCGCCGTCCATGGGCCGATGCCCGGGTAGGTCTGCAACCGGCTGCGCAGGGTCTCCGCGTCCACGCCGACATGCAGTTCCAAGTCGCCGGAGGCGATCGCGGCGCAGACCGCGCGAATCGTCTCCACCCGGCGGGCCGGGCCCGCGATCAGCTCCGACGCCCGCTCGGCCACCGCAGCGGCCGAGGGGAACAGCGTGGTCAGTTCCCCGTCCGGATTCGGCAGTTCCTCGCCGATGACCTCGGTCAGCCTGCGCGCGCCGGTCCGCGCCGCCGCGACGCTGACCTGTTGGCCGAGCAGCGCCCGCACCACGGTCTCGGTGCCGTCCACACTGCCCGGGACGCGGATTCCGGGTGTCGCGGCCACCGACGCGGTGAGCGCGGGGTCGGCCGCGAGGACCCGGTCCACGGCGGCCGGGTCGGCGTCGAGGTCGAACAGCCTGCGCAGCCGGGACACCGCCGTGCCGAGGTCACGCAGGTCGGCCAGCCGCAGCGTGCACTCCACATGGTTCCCCGCTGGCCGCAGGTGCGCGGTCGCCGAGCCGTGCGGCAGCCGCAGCGTCCGCGCGTAGCGGCCGGGGCGCGTGGCCTCGACGCCCGGAATCGCCCGTGCGCCAAGGAAGGCCAGGATTCCGGCCGCGTCGAACGGAGTCCGCACCGGCAGCCGCAGCGTGACCCGGCCGCCGCCCGCGGCCTGCCGGGGTCTGGCGGCCCGCTGCGCGGCCAGTCGCAGTTCGGATGGAGTGGTGGCGAACACCGCGCGCACGGTGTCGTTGAATTGCCGGACGCTGGCGAACCCGGAGGCGAACGCCACCTCGGACACCGACATCGTCGTGGTCTCCAGCAGCAGCCGCGCGGTGTGCGCGCGGTGCGCCCGCGCCAGCGCGAGCGGACCCGCGCCCAGTTCCGCGGTGAGCACCCGGGTCAGGTGGCGTTCCGAATAGCCCACTCTGCGGGCGAGCCCTGGCACGCCTTCACGTTCCACGACCCCGTCCGAGATCAGCCGCATCGCGCGTCCGGCCAGGTCGCCGCGCAGGTCCCACTCCGGTGAACCTGGGACTGTGTCGGGCAGACACCGTCTGCACGCGCGGTATCCGGACTGCTGCGCCGCCGCCGCCGTCGGGAAGAACTCCACGTTCCTGCGCTTCGGAGTGATCGACGGGCACGACGGCCTGCAGTAGATCCCGGTGGGGCGCACGGCGAGGAAGAACTGCCCGTCGAAGCGCGCGTCGCGCGAGACGACAGCGTGGTATCCCTGCTCCGGGTCGATCAACACCCGACCATGCTGCCGGCGCGCGTCTCGAACGGCTGGCAGGAAAGAGACATGTGGTTCGCGAAGAGGAAAAAAAGAGAAGCGGGGATCTGCTTAACCGCCGATCCCCGCTCCCGTTTATTGCGTGCGTGTTACGTGACGGCCTGGACCACCACATCACCCGAGCCGACCACCACGTCGGCCTCGGTGCGGACCTGCACGTTGCCGAGCAGGACGCGTCCTTCTTCCGGAGCCTCGTTGGCGGTCACTGTTCCCCGGACGGTCCACTGCGCGCCCGCGGCGCGGGCGGCGTTCGCGTCGGTCACCGACACCGACCCGAACGCGGGGTTGACGAAGACATCCAGGTGGTCGAACGTCGTCGTGCCCGCGGGAACCGCGAAGCCCTTGACCAGCACCACCCAGATTCCCGGTGCCGGATTGGGGATGACGACCTGCTCCTCGGAGTCGCCGTCGGCCTGCTGGCCCGCGAGGACGCACCGGCCGGTGGTGCAGTCGAACACGGAGAGGTCGAGGTCGGCCGCGGCGTCGGAGGTGTTGCCGATCTTCGCCCGCAGCGCGGTCGACCCCGGCGTCACGATCACCTGGAAATGTTTGTCCTCCTGGTCGGCGATGCTGAACTGCCCCAGCTTGGCGCTGCCCAGCGGCGTGCCGGTCGCCCGCCCGGTGAACGGCCCGAACAGGTTCTGGAGCGTGTACTCCCGAATTACCGGTGTGCCCGCCGCGGCCGAGGCGATCGTGTCGGGGTTCGGGGAGACCGAAGCGCCCAACACCGACGCGGTCAGCGTGAACGGCGCGGCCGCGGCGTCGGAGGTGCGCCGGGCCTCCACGACGACCTCCCACACACCCGCCTGCGGGTTGGTCACTGTGCGGCTCGTCGGGCTGCCCGCGTCACACCCCGGCCCACCGGGAACCGGCGGGTTGTAGCAGTTCAGCGACGAGTTGGCCTCCACGCCCACGCCGTACGGGTGGAACCGCAGGAACCGCAGTTGGCCCGCGCCCGCGGCCGCGCCGCCGCCGAGCAGGTCGACCTTGAACGCCGGGGCGCCCTGCGGGACGCGGTAGAAGAACTTCACGACCTCGTTGCGGCCGACCTGCCCGCCCTTGGCGACGGTGAAGTTGTTGGCGGCGGCGAAGTCCTCCGCCGCGATCACCGTGTTCAAGGTCTGCCCGTCGATGCCCGAGGTCGTCGGGCTGTCCAGGTTCAGGATCGCGGAGTGGATGCCGGTCGACCCCGGGTTCACCGTGACGGCGAACTTGACCGCGCTGTTCTTGGGCAGCGTCACCGTCTTCGCCGAGCTGAACGTGCCGTCGTTGCCGACCCAGTCGACCTTGTAGGTCACCGGGTGGTCTGGACCGGACGTGCGGGTGAAGGTGTACTGCCGCACATAGCGGTCGCCCGCCCGCACGCCCTCGCGGTCGTTGATGCCGACGCCGACGCCCGGGGTCTTGAGGAACCCGGACAAAGCCGTGTTGACCGGCACGGACGCGGTGATGTCGGTGGTGCTCGGGTTCGACTTCAGTAGGTTCCACGCCTTCTTGGTGTCGATCAGGCCGTTGCCCTGCTCGTAGGCGCCCAGCCCGGCGACGAACCGCGCGCTGGACTGGAACGCGGTGCGAAGCTGCGCGGGCTTGTGCGAGACGCCGCGCTCCTTCGCCGCGCTCACCAGCAGCGCCGCCGCGCCCGCCGCCTGCGGCGACGCCATCGACGTGCCGTTGAACTGCGCGTAGCCCGGCGGCAGGGCGTAGGTTCCCGCCACCGGCTGGCCCGCCTGCCAGGTCGGGACCGTGGAGATCGCCGAGCCGGGGGCGACGATGTTGGGCTTGAAGCCGCCGTCCTCGCGCGGGCCGCGCGAGGAGAAGCCGTGCAGGCTCTCGGAGACGGCCAGGTCCGAGCCGTAGTTGCGCTGCCAGGTCTCCTTGGTGATGTACGAGCCGACCGAGAGGACCTTCGTCGCGACGGACGGGTCGCCGACGGTGTTCGAGCCCGCGCCGGAGTTGCCCGCCGAGATGAACATCTGCACGTCGTAGGTGTCGATGAGCCGGTCGTACAGCTCCGCGCGCGCGTTGTCCCCGTCGTTGAGGGCGGGCAGGCCGCCGATCGACATGTTGATCACGTCGACGTTCGCGTCCCGGGCCGCGTAGATCATCCCTTCGAGCAGCGCGTGGTTGGTGCAGCCCGCGATGAACAGGCACACCCGCACGCTCACCAGCTTCGCGCCGGGGGCCGCGCCGTTCATCGTGCCGCCGAAGAGCCGGTTGCCCGCGACGATCCCGCCGACGTGCGAGCCGTGCGCGCCGGAGACGATGCCGATGTTGACGGTGTTGTTGGCCGCGTCGGTCTGCACGACGAACGGCATGGACTCGCGCACCGGGGTCGCCGGGTTGTCCGTGCCGAACGTGCCGACGTCGTACTTGACCCTGTAGTTGGTCATCGGCTTGTCGTCGGCGAAGGTGCCGGTCTGGTTCGCGTCCACCCACACCGTGTTCGTGGCGGGGTTCCACACGACGCCGAACAGGCCGCTGGTGCCCGCGCCGTTGCCGTCGCGGTTGACGTCCGAGCCGACCTCGCCGCCGAGCCGGGGGTCGCGCTCGTTGAAGGTGCCCGACCGCAGTTCGCCCTCGGCGGGCAGGCCGACCGAGGCGCCGCTGACGGTGGCGGTCATCGGGACCCACGTCGGGTCGTTGTCCTTGTTGACGCCGTTGGTGAAGGACGAATCCGTGAAGGTCACCCAGTCGGTGATCTTGCGCTCGTTCGTGCTGGTCGTGTTCAGCGACGGGTGGTCGAGGTCGACGCCGCTGTCCACGATCGCGACCGTCGTGCCGCGCCCGTCCCAGGTGGGGTGCTCGTCCACGAACTGGGCGGCGTTGATGTCGCCGGTCGGCATGTACGGGTTCACCCCCGGCGTCGACGGCCCGGGGGCGGGCTGCGGCGTGGGGTCGGCGATGCCGGTGGGGCGCGGGTCGGGGAGCGGGATGTTCTCGTCGAGGTCCAGCGCGGTCACCCCGGGGAGCTTGGCGACCTTCTTGACCTGGTCGACGGGGACCTCGGCGCGCACGTAGCCGATCTCGTCGGCCCGGTGCTCGACCTTCGCGCCCGCCTTCGCCAGCTCATCCACCCGGCGGGCGCTGTCGCCCCGGTCGGTGGCGATGAGGACCTTGACGGTTTTCGCGCCTGCTTGCACGGCCCTGGCTAACAGGTCCAGGTCGTGTTTGCCGATGCCGGGGCCCTCGTCGGCCGGGGCGGGCGCGGCGGCGGCGGTCGGGGCCGTGGAGAGCATGACCCCGGTGACGGCCGTGCTGAACGCCAGGCCGAGGGCCAACCGGCCGCGGGTGCGCCATTCGGGTTGAGTCATCCCACTTCCTTCTTCCTCAGCGGGTGAGCTGGGCGCGCGCCTGGAACCTCCGGTGCGCGGACGAGTGCAGGGCGCTCACGGAGTGTTGTTCCCGGGCTCAGCGGTGACTAGCGTCCATTTGGGTTAATCCAGTAGTGCAAATCTGGACTAATGGGCACAGAGTGTGCAGCTATCGCCACTGGCGGCCGGATGTTACCCAGCGAACGGGCGCTGTTATGCGTATGTATGTCCTACGACACATCGCTCAGCGTCACCAAAACTGGGAATAACGTTGGTAACGGTTTGGCACCCGCCCCGGGCCCGGAGCCGCCCGGGAGGCGGTCCGTAGACTCAACCACCGTGAGTTTGACCCTCGGGATCGTCGGCCTGCCCAACGTCGGCAAGTCCACCCTGTTCAACGCCCTGACGAACAACGACGTGCTCGCCGCGAACTACCCGTTCGCGACCATCGAGCCCAACGTCGGCATCGTCCCGCTCCCCGACCCGCGGCTGGACAAGCTCGCCGAGATCTTCGGCAGCGAGCGCGTCGTGCCAGCGGTGGTGTCGTTCGTCGACATCGCGGGCATCGTCAAGGGCGCGTCCGAGGGGGCTGGCCTGGGCAACAAGTTCCTGGCCAACATTCGCGAGGCCAACGCCATCTGCCAGGTCATCCGCGTCTTCGACGACCCCGACGTCGTGCACGTCGACGGCAATGTCGACCCGCTGGCCGACATCGAGACCATCAACACCGAGCTGATCCTCGCCGACCTCCAGACCCTGGAGAAGGCCTTGGCGCGCCTGGAGAAGGAGGCCCGCACCCGCAAGGAGGCGCGCCCCACCCTGGACGCGGCCACCAAGGCCAAGGACATCCTCGACGGCGGCCGCACCCTGTTCGCCGCGCAGTCCGAAGTGGACCTGGCACTGCTGCGCGAGCTGAGCCTGCTCACCACCAAGCCCTTCCTCTACGTCTTCAACGCCGACGAGTCGGTCCTGACCAACGACGCCCGCGTCGCCGAACTCGCCAAAATGGTCATGCCTGCCGACGCGGTTTTCCTCGACGCCAAAGTCGAAGCCGAACTGCTGGAACTGGACGAGGAATCCACCCGGGAACTGCTGGAATCCGTCGGCCAGACCGAACCCGGCCTCAACGCCCTCGCCCGCGCCGGTTTCCACACCCTCGGCCTGCAGACCTACCTGACCGCGGGCCCGAAAGAAGCCCGCGCGTGGACCATCCCCCAGGGCGCCACCGCCCCCCAGGCCGCAGGCGTCATCCACTCCGACTTCGAGCGCGGCTTCATCAAGGCCGAAGTCGTGTCATTCGACGACCTGGTGGCCGCTGGCTCCATGGCCGCGGCCAAGTCGGCTGGCAAGGTCCGCATCGAAGGCAAGGACTACATCATGGCCGACGGCGACGTGGTCGAGTTCCGCTTCAACGTCTGAGTGCCCATGTGCCCGGTGACCTGCGACTACTCGGCATTCCACCACCTGTTCGGTGTTCGGTATTGACCGAACACCGAACAGTGGGAGACTATGCCCATGGAGTCGTCTGCACGGGGGCGCGATGCTGAGGACGCGCTCATCGGCGCGGTCGAAGTGCTCGGTCTCGCGGCGCGCGCGCCGATCGAGGCTGGGCTGAGCCGCGACCTGGTTCTCGTGTTGCCGGACGGCAGGGAACTCGGTATCCAAGTCAAGTCGGCCTCGCTCATCACAGCCGACAGCCTGCCGAGTCAACTTCGACGGTGGTCAGAGAGCTTGGCAGGCGATCAGGCGCGCGTGATCGTGGCGGACAGGATCACCGCGGAGGCGCGGAACAGCCTGAGCCAGGCAGGGTGGAGTTGGCTGGATCTGCGAGGCCATCTGCGGCTGATCGGGCCAGGCGTGTTCATCGACTCGGACATCCCCGCGCTGGTGAAGCCAGGCGTCGATCGTCAGGGCATCAGTGGTCAGGTCGGCGTCGAACTTTCCGCTCTGCTGCTGCTCGATCCGACCCGGCGGGTCGGGGTCCGTGCGGCGGCAACGATGTTGGCGCGCGCGCCAAGTTCGGTTTCCGAGGCCTTCACGGCCTTGCGGGCCGCGGGACTGGTCGACGGGGAAAACAGGCCTGCCGCTCCCGAACTTTTCTGGGAGCTCGCCGAGAAGTGGAAGCCGGTGAGCCGTGATCTGGCGAGTATCCCGGTGCCGGGCAGGGGAAGGGACAACGCCGCACTCCGGCTGGGACTGGACGACATCGAGTCGGACGTCGGATGGGCGTTGACCGACACGGTCGCGGCGGCGGTGTATGGCGCTCCCGTGTCGATTCGAGCGAGCCACCCGCCGGACTTCTATGTTCCCGACCAGGGGACGCTGCGGCGGGCCGTCCCGTTGCTGGGAACGGCCACGGTGCCCTCATCGCGGGCTGGTCGTGTTCGCGTCGCCCCAGTGTCACTGGTGTGCGCCCGCCGGATCGATGTCGCGGCGTGGGCGGACGAGAAATGGCCACTGGCGAATCCCCTGTTCGTCGCGCTCGATCTCGCTCAGGATCCCGGCCGTGGCCGCGAGATTCTGGATGGTTGGACGCCTCGGGAAGTTGGACATCGTGTCTGGTGACCCTTCGGTCGTCGCTCTTGCCGGAAGGTCGATGAGCCAGATCGTCAGCGCGATACCCGTGGTCGCTGAGCAGACGGGACGTGGGGTTGTACTCGTGGGTGGCCTTGCGGTCATGTGCCGACTGCCGACGCCGTACCGAGCGACCACTGATCTCGACACCGTTGATCGCCGGACCACGGACGAGGCTCCGCAGCTTCAACTTCTCGTGGCGGCAGGCGCCAGGAGAAGCGGGCCGCAGGCGCGCTGGTTCGCACCCCCTTGGGTGAGGTGCAGGTTGACGTCCTTGAGGTCACTGACGCCGATATCGACGATCTTCCCGACGATCCGACTGATCGCCTCCATGTCCAATCTCATGCATGGGCGGCGGCCACGGCGTCCGCATTGGTGCTCAGCGCGGAAGGGCTCCCACCTCTTGCGACGCGAGTCGCCGAACCTGGGCCTCTTATCGCGATGAAATCGCAGTCCATCATGAATCGGGGAGCGGCCAAAGAGGGAACGGATTTCTCGGATATCGTGCGCATCACACTTGACCGAACTTGCGGTCCGGTATCTCGAGACCAACTCGAATCGGCTGACGCCCAGTTACGCGCCGACGCACTCCTGCACGCTCGACAATGGTTCGATCGTTTCGAGGTTCAATCGCTGAGGAAGATCAGGGCAGTGCCGGAAGGGCGAGATGTGGAGATCGATGATGTGCGGCTGGTCGGTGACCTGCTCGTCAGCGCGCTAGATCGCCGATGATTCGGCAGGGCCTTGGGGTGCGAGTTGTTTTTGTTTGTTGTTCCCTGCGCGGAGTGCCGCCGAACTTGGATCTTCGTGTCGGTTCGTCAAACTGTGATCACCGTGAGCATATCGTCAAGTCCGGCGAAGTCCGAAGGATTGCGGGTGTAGAGCGGCAACTCGTGTGCGGAGGCAATGGCCGCGATCATCAAATCAATTCGGCGTGGGCGGGGATCGCGATTGGCCAACAAAGTCAAGGCGACTAGCGTTCCGTACCTGGTAGCGGCCTCGGCGTCAAAGGGGAGTGGATCGAATTCGACGATGGCGGCACCCAGTTTCTCCGTGCGTACGGCTCTGGTGAGTGGGTCTTTGGCCATCGCCACACCCTGATGCAACTCGGCCATGGTCACGGCGGTGATTTCCGGCATCGCGGGCAGTAGGCTCGGATCGAGCAGCGCCAGGTCTATGTAGGCGCAGGTGTCGAGCACGCCGGACTCAGGACGATCAGCCACGGGGCGCGTCCCACGGGTCGTCGTCACCGACGCGGTCCTCGGAACCGAAGAAGGCGTCGGCGTCATCGCGCATGAGAGCGTAATCGACGCGGGGAAGCCTGCGGTGTCGCTCGACCAGTTCCTCGGCGCTCAGGCGGCGCTTCCGGGTGAGTGGCCGGAGTTCCGCTATCTCGACGCCGTTGCGGGTGACGTGGAAGGTTTCCCCCGCCTCGACGGCGTTCATGACCTCGGCGGAGTTATTTCGGAACTCCCGCTGGCTGATGACCTTCATCGCGCCACTGTAGCACCACGTAGCGCGCCAGGCTACGGGCGGGTCCGCTCGTCTCGTGTGGCTTCGGTTTCCGAATGCGAGTGACATTTGCGGGAGTCATGCAGGCATCAGTTGGATCCGAGTGGCTTTCGTTTTGTTGGCCCGCGCCGCGAATACCGCCGAACGTACTATTCCAAGTGAATCTTCGGCGCTGATTCCCGAGGCAGCCGTACATCTTCCCCACACTCGGTCTTTGGCGGCCCGTCATGCCCCGCGTCTACGTTTCTGCCACGCACGGAGCACATGCGGACACGAGTAGTGACACGATCGGAGTTGACCGTGGAGCGTCGTAACTTTCTTCGGGTAGCTGTCGTGGGGGGTGCCGCCGCCGCGTTTGGCGGGGCTTCTTGGGGGACGGCGTTCGCGGCCACGGCGCAGCCGGGGCCGAGCCCGTACGGGGCGTTGCAGGCCGCTGACGCGAATGGGATTCGGCTGCCCGCCGGGTTCACCAGCCGGGTGATCGCCCGGACCGGGCAGAAGGTGGCCGGGACCAACTACACCTGGCATGCGGCGCCGGACGGCGGCGCCTGCTTCGCCGACGGGACGGGGTGGATCTACGTCTCCAACAGCGAGGTGTCCAGCACCGGGGGTGTCGGCGCGGTCAAGTTCAACTCGACCGGGCAGATCACCGGGGCCTACCGCACGCTGTCCAACACCAACGTCAACTGCGCGGGTGGGGCGACGCCGTGGAACACGTGGCTGTCCTGTGAGGAGGTGTCCAACGGGCGGGTGTTCGAGACCGACCCGTGGGGTGTGAACCCCGCCGTGGCGCGGCCCGCGATGGGCATCTTCAAGCACGAGGCGTGCGCCGCCGACGCCGACCACGGGTACATCTACCTCACCGAGGACGTCAGCGACGGCTGCTTCTACCGGTTCCGCCCGAACACCTGGGGCAACCTGTCCAGCGGCACCCTGCAGGTCATGGTGGGCTCCAACTCGCAGACCAGCGGCTCGGTGACCTGGGCGAACGTCCCCGACCCCGACGGCAGCCCCACCGCGACCCGCAACCAGGTCTCCGGCGCGAAGCGGTTCAACGGCGGCGAGGGCTGCTACTACGCCGCGGGCACCTGCTGGTTCACCACCAAGGGCGACAACCGGGTGTGGGCCTACAACGCGAACAACTCCACGATCTCGCTCACCTACGACGACTCGCTCGTCACCAGCGGCACCGCGCCGCTGACCGGCGTCGACAACGTCACCCGCACCTCCAGCGGCGACCTGTTCGTCGCCGAGGACGGCGGCAACATGGAGATCTGCATCATCACCCCGGCAGGCGTCGTCGCGCCATTCCTGCGGATCTCCGGCCAGTCGTCGTCGGAGATCACCGGTCCGGCGTTCAGCCCGAACGGCAAACGCCTGTACTTCTCGTCGCAGCGCGGCACCACCGGCAGCAGCAGCGGCGGCATCACCTACGAGGTGACCGGCCCGTTCCGCTCCTGAGCCGATCGGCGCGGCGCCCCTCGGCGGGGGCGCCGCGCCCGGGTCAGGCGGGCATGGCTTCGAGCACGCCCTCGATCTCCTGGGCCAGTGACACGTCCAGCGCGGTGATGCCGCCCGCGGAGTGCGTGCTGCACCGGAAGGTGAGGGTGCGCCAGCGGATGTCGATGTCGGGGTGGTGGTTGTCGTTCTCGGCGATCTCGGCGACCCGGTTTACGACCTGGATGGCGTGCGGGAAGTCGGCCAGCTCGACTTCCCGCACCAGGGTCGCCGCTTCCAGCCGCCACTCGGAGAGCGCGCCAAGCGCCTTGCCGATGTCCTCATCGCTCAGCAGTTCAGCCATGGTTCCCATAGTGGCCCCCGGCGCGGGCGTACGCTCGTCACCGCCACGGGAGTCCGGTGTCGCGCCGGGCTGAGAGGGGGGCGCGCAGGCCCCCGACCGTCCACACCTGACCGGGATCATGCCCGCGCAGGGAGGTCCTTGTGGCGCGCCCGCCGCGAGGAAGGACCGTCATGCGTCGCATCGTCTCCCTGGTCGCGGTGGCGTTGGCCATCTCGGGCTGCTCAGTGGGCGGCTCGGGTGAGCAGCCCGGTGGGCGCTCCGTCGTCCTGGTCACGCACGACTCGTTCGAGGTGGACCCGGCGCTGCTGGAGAGGTTCCGCGCCGACACCGGCGTCCGGATCGACGTCCGCAAGAGCGGCGACGCTGGCGCGCTGACCAACCAGCTGGTGCTCACCAAGGCCAACCCGATCGGCGACGTCGCCTTCGGCGTCGACACCACCTTCGCCTCGCGCGCGCTCGACGAGGGCGTCTTCGCCGAGTACCGCAGCCCGGAGGCGGCGAAGGGCCCGCAGCGCTACGCCGTGGACGACACCGGCCGG
Organism: Actinokineospora iranica; assembly: GCF_900101685.1. Taxonomy (GTDB): domain Bacteria; phylum Actinomycetota; class Actinomycetes; order Mycobacteriales; family Pseudonocardiaceae; genus Actinokineospora; species Actinokineospora iranica. Next base: position 227,116 of record NZ_FMZZ01000006.1, on the reverse strand, counting down.
GTGACGGCGGTGGACGTGGGCGACGTGTGCGTCAACGTCGACACGGCCGCGCTCGCCGCGCGGAACCTGCCGGTGCCCGCGGCGTACGAGGATCTGGCCGACCCCAGGTACAAGGACCTGCTGGTGGTCGAGGACCCGGCGACGTCGTCGCCGGGGCTGGCGTTCGTGCTCGGCACCGTCGCCCGGTTCGGGGAGCCGGGCTGGGTGGGCTACTGGGAACGGCTCAAGGCCAACGGGGTGAAGGTCGTCAGCGGCTGGGAAGAGGCCTACACGCAGGAGTTCTCTGGCTCGTCCGGCAAGGGGCCGCGGCCCATCGTGGTGTCGTACGCGTCTTCTCCGTCGGCGGAGGTCGGCGCGGACGGGCTGCCGCGCACCGCGGCGGTCCTGGGCACCTGTTTCCGCCAGGTCGAGTACGCGGGCGTGCTGGCGGGCGCGAAGAACCCCGACGATGCCCGCAAGGTGCTGGACTTCCTGCTGTCGGAGCCGTTCCAGGCGCAGGTCCCGGACAAGATGTACGTCTACCCGGCGCGTGAAGGCGTCGCGCTGCCCGAGGCGTGGCGGAAAGCGGCGCCGCTGCCGGAGAACCCGGCAGTGCTGCCCGCGGGCGACATCCAGGCGAACCGGGAGCGGTGGGTCGAGCAGTGGCGCGCGGCCGTCCCGCGGTGATCCTGGCGGCGGCGCTGCCGCTGGGGTTCCTCGCGGTCTTCTTCGTCTGGCCGGTAGCGGCGATCATCCGGCTCGGCTTCACCGGCGGCGGGGTCGGCGCGGTGCTTGCCGACGCGGACACCTGGGACCTCGTGGTGTTCACCCTTGGGCAGGCGGCGGCGTCGACGCTGGTCGCGTTGGTCGCGGGCCTGCCGGTGGCGTTTCTGTTGGCGCGCTGCGCGCTGCCGGGGACCGGGTTCGTGCGGGCGGCCATTCTGGTGCCATTCGTGCTGCCGACCGTCGTCGTCGGGCTGGCTTTCCGGTCGCTGCTGCCCGACGGCGGTGTGGCCGCGATCGTGTTGGCCAACGCGTTCTTCAACGTGGCGGTGGTCGCGCGCACCGTCGCCGGGCTCTGGTCGCATGTGGACCGTCGCGCCGAGGACGCCGCCCGCGCGCTCGGCGCGTCCCGGCTGCGGACGTTCACCTCGATCACGCTGCCCGCGCTGACCCCCGCGATCGGGTCCGCTGCGGCGGTCGTGTTCCTGTTCTGCGCCACCAGTTTCGGCGTCGTGCTGCTGCTCGGCGGCGCGCGGCACCGGACACTGGAGACCGAGATCTACCTGCGCACGGTCGAACTGCTCGACCTGCCGGGCGCGGCGGCGCTGTCCCTGCTCCAACTCGCCGCGGTCGTGGCGGCCCTGGTCGCCGGGGCGGTGGCGCGTCGGCGGCGGGAGACCTCGATGCGGCTGCGCGGGCGGGCGGAGACAGCGCGCAGACCGGTCGGCGGCGAATGGGCCGTGGTGGCCGTCGCGTATGCGGTGGTGGCATTGTTGCTGGTGCCTATCGGTTCCCTGGTCTTGCGGTCGTTGTCCACAAAGGACGGCTGGGGTCTCGACGGATACCGCGCCCTGGCGGGAACGGGATACCGCGGGTCGCTGCAAGTGTCCGGAGTGGACGCCGCGATCAACTCGGTGCGGGTCGCCACCGACGCGACTCTGCTGGCCCTGCTGCTCGGCGTGGTGGCCTCGGTGGTCTTGGTGACCCTGGGCAGGGCGCGATCGCGGCTGGTGGAGGCCATGGACACCGCGCTGATGCTGCCCTTGGGCGTGTCCGCGGTGACGGTCGGGTTCGGCTACCTGATCACTCTCGACGCCCTTCCCGGCGACCTGCGGACCTCGGCGGCCCTGGTCCCGCTGGCGCAGGCGCTGGTGGTGACCCCACTGGTGATCCGCATGGTGCTCCCGGTCCTACGCTCGATAGACGACCGGCTCCGCCAAGCCGCCGCCACCCTCGGCGCATCCCCATGGCGCGTCTGGCGGGAAGTCGACATCCCGTTGGCGGGCCGCTCATTCCTCGCCGCCACAGCTTTCGCCTACGTCGTCGCCCTCGGCGAGTTCGGCGCCACCAGCTTCCTGGTCCGCCCGGACACCGCGACCCTCCCGGTCGTCATCGGCAGACTCGTGTCCCGCCCCGGCGAGCTGAACAACCAGATGGCCTACGCCGCCTGCACCCTGCTGATGCTGGTGACAGTCGCCATAGTCATGCTGGTCGACTGCCTCCGCGTCGGCTCGGTCGGGGAGTTCTGACCAGGTGCTGACCGGAGCGGGCTGGGACGGGACGGTCTTGAGGGGGCGAAGAGTTCGGTGACGTCGTTGCTGCGTTCGTTCGGCAATCCGGTCAGTTTCTCTGCCGGAATCGTGTTGCTGGCGCTGCTGGTTGCCGGATGGGCGTTGGCCCGTCGGTGTCCTGGGGCGGGCTCGGTGCGCGTGGTGGCGGGTGCCGCGATAGTGGTGTGGTTGTCGGTCGTGGTGTACGTGACGGTGGTGCTGCCTTCGACATCGCTGCTTGAGGCCAGGTTCAGCCTCGTTCCCCTCGTGGATACCGTGCGGGGGTTGCTCTCGCCCAGCTTCGGCAATGTCGCGGTGGCCACCGCGGCCAATACCGCCCTTTTCGCGCCACTGGGGGTGGCGCTGGGGCTGATCTCGCTGCCTGAGGGGGTCGCGACCCGTGACTGGGTGAAGCCGGTGGTGTTCGCGCTGGCGGTTTCGGTGGCCGCGGAGTCGTTCCAGGGGTTCGTGACCGAGCGTGGGGCTGTGGCAGCCGACGACCTGATCGCGAATGTGGTGGGGGCGTGGCTGGGGTGGCTGCTGGCGCGCAGGGTGGGCCCGCGCGACGTGTCCCGCGTTCATCGCGGTGCGGGAACTGCCTCCGATGACCTGGAAGGCCCTGTTGTGGGAACCTCGGAGTGCCCCGAGGCCACCCGCGGGGCAGGGGAGGGGCGGCGTGCTGCGGGTTGAGGAAATCACCGTGCGGTATGGGGCGCTGACCGCTGTGTCCGATGTGGACATCGAGGTCGCCGACGGTGAGGTGGTGGCGTTGCTGGGGCCGTCCGGGTGTGGGAAGTCGACGCTGTTGCGGGCGGTGGCGGGGTTGGAGCGGCCTGCCGCGGGGGTGGTGCGGTGGGACGGGGTCGATCTTGGGAGGACTCCCGTGCACAGGCGCGGGTTCGGGTTGGTCTTCCAGGACGGGCAGCTGTTCCCGCACCGGGATGTCGCGGGCAATGTGGCCTTCGGGCTGCGGATGCGCGGGGTCGCCAAGGGGGAGCGGGTGGCGCGGGTGGGGGAGTTGCTGGAGATGGTGGGGCTCGCCGGTTATGGGGCGCGGCGGGTCACCGAGTTGTCCGGTGGGGAGCAGCAGCGGGTGGCATTGGCCCGGGCGTTGGCGCCTCGGCCTCGGTTGCTGTTGTTGGACGAGCCGCTGTCCGCTTTGGACCGGGCGTTGCGGGAGAACCTGGCTCTCGACCTGTCCCGCGTTCTGCGCTCGGCTGGCACCACGGCCTTGCTGGTCACCCACGACCACGATGAGGCGTTCACTCTCGCCGACCGGGTCGCGGTGATGCGGGGCGGGCGGATCAGCCAGGTGGGGCGGCCGGACGAGGTGTGGCGGCGGCCGGTGGACGAGGAGACCGCGCGGTTCCTCGGGTGCGGCATCGTGGTCGACGCTGAGGTCACCGCCGGGCGGGTGACCTGCGAGTTCGGCGCGGTCGGGCTTCCGTGGGCGCCCGACGGCGATGTCCGCCTGGGGCTGCGGCCCACCGGTCTGCGGGTCGGCGGCGGCCCGGTCGAGGGGACCGTCACCGCCCGCGTCCACCGCCGCGACCACGTGCGGCTGGTGGTGGACACCGGGACCCGCGTGGTCGACGCGGTGGCCGGGGTCGCGGGCGCGCCGGAGGTCGGCGCTGCCGTGCGCCTGGCCCTGGACCCGGATGGGCTGGCGATCCTGGGCTGACCGGTGCGCCCGCGACCCCCGGCAAGCGGCCGTGCGGTCGGCTCCCCCCGGTGCCGACCGCACGTCCACCCGCCCTCGGCCCGGCCAGCCTGCCCCGGATTGAGCTGCCCGGATTGGGCCGGGTTGGGCTGAGCCGGTCCCGGGCAGGCCCGCCCGGGTTGAACCGCCCCGGGCTGGTGTGCCAGGGCTGAGCCGCGTCGGGGTCAGCCGTCGCGGGTGAGTATTCGGGACAGCGCCAGTGAATAGCCGATCACGATGTAGCAGGCCGCGCGGAGCAGGCCCTCGGTGATCGAGCCGGTGGGCAGCGGGTCGCGGACGACGTCGCTGACCGACTGCCAGCTTGTGGTGATCAGCACCGGGTCCAGCCAGTCCAGCGCCGGGATGACGCTGAGCACCCCGGACACGATGACCAGCCCCAGCGACACCACCACGACGATCAGCGGGTGCTCGGTCCACGCCGACACCGCCAGCGCGACCGCGGCCAGCGCCCACACCTGCACGGTCACCAGGACCACGGTCAGCAGCACCCGGCCCACGCCGTCGAGGAACGGCAGCTGGGTGCCCGACGAGGTCAGCATCCCCTCGCCGCCGAGCAGCAGGATGCCCGCGATGGTGCCGGTGACCGCCATGAGCAGGGTCGCCAGCAGGCTGACGGTGGCCACGCCGAACGCCTTCACCGCGAGCAGCCGGGCCCGGCCGACCGGGGCGGTGAGCAGGTTGCGCAGGGTGCCGTGCGCGGTCTCGCCCGCGAGGGCGTCGGCGGCCAGCATCGCCCCGGTCAGCGGCAGCAGCATGTTCAGCGACACGACCAGCGCGAACACCGGCAGCAGCAGCCCGTTGCCCGCCACCAGCGTCTCCAGGCCCTGCCCCATCGGCTCGTCGCTGTTGGCGTCGGTGGCGATCGCGATGCCGATGCCCGCGACGACCGGCACCAGGGCCAGCAGGCCGAGGCCGATGAGGGTGCGCGGGCGGCGCAGCATCATCCGCAGCTCCGAGCGCATCAGCCGCGGCAGCGGGGCGCGGCGGGCGGTGAGCGGGGCGGGCACGGTCATGGCGGTCATCGGGCGTCCTCGGGGATCAAGGTGGCCAGGTCGTCCAGGGCGGCGTCTTCGATGACGTTGGTGTCCTCGGTGAGCCGGGCGAACAGGTCTTCCAGGCCGGTGCGCTGCCTGCGCACCTCGTGCACCGGGACGCCCGCGTGGACCAGCGTCTCCACGACCTGCGGCGCGGTGGTCGCGGTGAGGTCGACGCGCAGCCCGTCGGGGACGGCGCGGGCGGGGATGCGGTGGTCGCGCAGCGCCTCCACCGCGCGGGTCACCTCCGGGGTGGTCACCAGCAGGTTCGCGCTGCCCGCTTCCAGCAGCGCGGCCAGCTCGCCCTGGGCGACGACGGTGCCCTGGTTGAGCACCGCGACGTGCGTGCAGGTCGCCTCGACTTCGGCGAGCAGGTGCGAGGACACCAGCACCGTGGTGCCCGCAGCGTGCAGGTCGGCGATGACCGCCCGCACCTCGCGGGTGCCCGCAGGGTCCAGGCCGTTGGTGGGCTCGTCGAGGATGACGAACCGGCGCGGCACCAGCAGCGCCGACGCCAGGCCGAGGCGCTGCTTCATGCCCAGCGAGTACCCCCGGTAGCGCCTGCCCGCCGCGCGGGTCAGCCCGACCCGCTCCAGCGCGTCGGCGACGGCCCCGGGGATGCGCGCGGACGCCAGCAGCGGCTCGGCCGCGGCGACCCGCATCAGGTTCTCCCGGCCGGACAGGAACGGGTGGAACCCCGGGCCCTCCACCAGCGCGCCCACCTCGGGCAGCGCCAGCGCCGCGCCGTCTGGCATCTTCTGGCCGAGCAGCTCGACCTCGCCCGCGGTGGGCGTCACCAGGCCGAGCAGCATCCGGATGGTCGTGGTCTTGCCGGAACCGTTGGGGCCGAGCATCCCCAGCACCGCGCCGGTGGGCACCTCAAGGTCCACGCTGTCCACCGCGACCGTGCCCCGGTAGACCTTGCGCAGCCCCCGCGTGCGGGCGGCGGGCGGGACGGCCGCGGCGGGCGCCGCGACCGTCCCCTCGGAAACGCCGCTCACTTCTGCCCGAGCGCGTCGACGAGCACCTGCTGCGGGACCGCGCCGAGCGCGACCCGGCCGTCGGTGGTGACCAGCGCCGTGCCGACCTTGGTGGTCACCACGTAGCCGGAGCCGAACGGTCCGCTGACCTCCTTGCCGACCTGCTTGAGCAGGTCGAGCCCGGTGGCCGGGCCGCGGTCGCCGCGGCCGTTCTCGGGCGCCTGCCGGGTCAGCGCGTCGGCGGGCAGCTTGCCCGTCAGCACGGTGTCCCAGCCTTCGCCGACGTGCTTGAGGTCGAGGCCTTCGAGCGCGTCGGTGCGCTCCTGCTTGGACGGCCGCTCGCCCCGCTCGCCCTCGGTCACCTTCGCCCCGGCGGGCGGGGTGAACGAGAACAGGCCCGCGTCCTGCGCGCCGGTGGCGAACTCGGTGAAGCCGACCCGCAGCGCGGGCTCGGCCTGGCCGTTGGCCAGCACGTCCAGCCGCAGCGGCAGCCGGGTCTCGGAGTCGACCGCGATCCGCACCTCGCGCAGCAGCGTGCGCTCGGTCGGCTTCGGGGTCAGCACCAGTTGGTAGGCGGGCCGGTCGGCGACGCGGGCGGTGCCGTCCACGGTGACGGTGCTGTCCTTCTGCATCAGCGCCACGAAGTCGCGGGCCGCGGTGGCCGGGTCGGCCATCCTCTCGGCGCGCTCCTCGTCCGGGCCGCCCTCCAACTTCTGCACCGAGCGGGTGGCCGAGTTCCAGATCCAGGTCGTCGACCCGTCGTGCACGATCGTGCGCTCGGAGCCGCCCTCGTCCAGCGACAGCCGGGCGCGGCCCTGGCCGTCGGCGTAGATCCGGGCGACGTCCTCGCCCGGCTTGCCCTGCGGCAGGCCCGGCAGGGGCAGCCCGAGGTCGTTGCGCAGCTCCACCGCACCGGCCATCGCGGGCGCGTCGGCGTCGAGCACGGACTGCACCAAAGCCTCGGCGCTGATGTCCGGCAGCGCGGGCGGGGCCTCGCCCGCGCCTGCCGGGCTCGCGATCAGGACCAGCCCGACCACCCCGGTGGCCGTCCCCGCCGCTGCGACGGCCAGCGCCGTCCTTTTCCTGTTCATTGCTTCTCCCTGTTCGGGTCGTTGTTCCCGCCCTAGAAGAGTGCGCCGGAGGACCTGAGATGGCGCTGAGAGCGCCCTGGCTGCTGAGAGACCGCTGAGAAGCCGTGCCGGGATGCCCGTCGAACGGCCATGATGGCAGACGTGAAGCCTCGGGTGCTGGTGGTCGACGACGAGCTCGGCGTGCGCCGGGCGCTGCAGCGCGGGCTCACCGCGGAAGGCATGGACGTGGTGGTCGCGGGCGACGGGCCCAGCGCCCTGCGGATCGCGATGACCGGCACCTTCGACGTGATCCTGCTCGACATCATGCTGCCCGGCCTGTCCGGCTACCGGGTGCTGGAGCGGCTGCGGCACGAGGGCGTGCGCACCCCGGTGCTGCTGGTCTCGGCCAAGGACGGCGAGATCGACCAGGCCGACGGCCTCGACCTCGGCGCGGACGGCTACCTGGTCAAACCGTTCTCCTTCGTCGTGCTCGTCGCGCAGGTGCGGGCTGTGCTGCGCCGCGGCGCGGAGGACGGCGGGCGCAGGCTGCGGCTGGGCCAGCTGGTGATCGACCGCGGCGCCCGCGAGGTGAGCTTCGCGGGCGCCCCGGTCGCGCTGAGCCCACGCGAGTTCGCCGTCCTCGACGCGCTCGCGGGCCGCGCCGGGGCGGTCGTCACCAAGGACGAGCTGCTGCGCGCGGTCTGGGGCGACGAGCAGGCCGCCACCCGCAACGCCGTCGAGGTCTACGTCGGCTACCTGCGCCGCAAGCTCGACGCGGCTGGCGCGGGCGGCATCGTGCGCACCGTGCGCGGCCATGTCTATCTCGCCTCCACCACGGAGATCGACGCGGCCCTCGACCCGGCGGGCGCGCCGCCGAGGTGATCCGCCCGCGCAGCCTCTGGCTCCGGCGCTCCATGCGCTTCCGGGTCACCACGGTCGCCACCGCGGCGACCCTGGCGGTGCTCATCGGCCTGGCCTGGCTCACCAGCGGCATGATCGGCCCGCTGCTGGTCGGCGCCGCCGACGCCGAGCTCACCGCGGCCATGTCCGCTGCCACGGCCCACGTCGAGCAGGGGAAGCCGGTCGAGCCGGGGTCACCGAACATCCAGGTCCGCGTCCTGGACACCGCGGGCGCCCCGGTCGACGGCGGCCCGCAGCCCGCGCTGGCCCCCGCGGACGTCCGCGTCCTCAAAGCGGGCACCCCCGTGCTCCGCGAAGGCGACACCCCACCAGCGCGCTGGCTTGGCACCGTCGCCACCGCCCCCGACGGCTCCCAGCGGCTGGTCGCGGTCGGCACCGGCCTGGTCGGCTACGTGGCCGCGCAGGGCCACGCGCTGCGCTGGCTGATCGTGGGCGCCGTCCTGGCCGCGGCCACCGCGGCCCTGGCGACCTGGTTCGCGGTCCGCTCGTCCCTGCGGCCGGTCGAGCGGATGCGCACCGCCGCCGCCCGCCTCGGCGCCGGGCGCAGGCTTCCGCTGCCCGAGGCCCAAGACGAGCTGCGCTCCCTGGCGGGCGCGCTCAACGACCTGCTGGCCCGGCGGGACGAGGCCGCCGACCGCCTTCGCCGGTTCACCGGGGACGCAGCGCATGAGCTGCGTTCACCGGTTGCCTCGATTCGGGTGCAGGCGGAGGTCGCCGTCGCCCACCCGGACCCGGAACTGTCCCAGGAAGTGCTGACCGAGGTCGTGCGCGAGTCCGAACGCCTGTCCGCGCTGGTGGACGGTCTGCTCACCCTGGCTCGGTCTGACGCGGGTGAGCTTCCGCCCGCCGAGCCTGTCGATCTCAGCGTCGCGGCGGTTGACGCGGCCGCCCGGTGCTCTGGGGATGGGCCTGCTGTCCAGGTGCACGTGCCGCCGGGGCCGTGCTGGGTGCTGGCCGCTCCGTCCGAAGTGGACCTGGTGCTGGACAACCTGCTGCGCAACGCTTTCCGGCACGCGCGTGCGAGCGTGACGGTCACCGTGCTGGCGGGTGTCACGTCTGCTCGGATCGTGGTGGACGACGACGGGCACGGTATCGCCCCGGAACATCGTGCGCGGGTGTTCGATCGCTTTTACCGGGTGCAGGATGACCGTGCGCGGAGCAGTGGTGGGACAGGGTTGGGGCTGGCGCTGGTCGCTGAGGTTGTTCGGCGGCGCGGTGGGGCTGTGCGGGTGGGGGAGTCGCCGGAGGGTGGGGCGCGGTTCCTGGTGAGCTGGCGGGCCATCGCTCGGCCTCAGTGAGCTGCTTGTGGGGGTCTGCTCGATGGGGTGGAGTGGTTTCTTCGGGGCCCCTACGAAGGAAGATCGCCCGTGTGAAAGAGGGTGGGAAGCCTGCGGCATCACACGCGCGGCCAGCTTAGCGATCTTCCTTCTCCCCCGAAGAAACCACTCCACCCCATCGAGCACTTGGCGGGCGTTGGTTCGGCCTGGCAGGGGGCGGGTTGCTCCTCCACTCCGTCGAGCGCTTGGCAGGTTGGGCGCGGTTGGCAGGAGGCGGGGGTCCTGCGGTCTGGCAGGGGGTGGCAGGTTGGCTGCTCCACTTCATTGAGCACCTGACTGGGTTGGGCTTGGTCGGTTGGCGGCAGGATCTTGGTATGTCCGTTCATCGTGTTTCTGTTTTGGTTCCCGCTCCTGTGCGCGCGGTGTCGGCCGCTTCGGGGGAGGCGGCTGTGGTTGGTCTGTGTGGTGGGGATCGGCTGCTTGCGCCGGGGGACGAGGTGCGGGCGCGGGGCACGCGGTTGCGGGTCGTCGAGGTGGGGGTGGGTGGGTTGCGGGCGGTGGCGGTGGGTGGATTGCCTGGAGTGAGCGCGCTGGAAGTGGTGGTTGAGCCGTTCGGGGCGGGGGCGCGGGTGAGTTGTGTGGTCGACGGGTGGAGGCCGGAGGCTTGGGCGCGTTCGGTGGTGGAGCGGGTCGCCGGGCGGGCGGTCGAACTGGCGTCGGCGGCGGTTGTGGTGGGGGCGGCGGTTGTGCGGGACGGGCGGCTGCTCGCCCAGGAACGCGCGTATCCGGTGGACGCTGCGGGCAAGTGGGAGCTGCCGGGCGGGCGGGTCGAGCCGGGGGAGTCCGATGTGGACGCGGTGCGGCGGGAGTGTGCCGAGGAACTGGGGATCAGTGTGGCGGTGGGGGAGCCGGTGGGGCCGGACGTCGTGCTGACCGACGCTCTGGTGCTGCGGGTCTACGCAGCCACTCTGGCCGGGGGTGAGCCGGAGGCGCGGGATCACCGGAGTGTTCAGTGGCTTACCGAGGGGACTCTTGACACCGTTGACTGGCTTCCGGCAGACCGTGTCCTGCTTCCCGCTCTGCGTGCCCTCTTGCGATAAGAGGGTGGCCTTGACCGGGGCGGGGCGACCCCGGTCAAGGCCATGGCGTTCAGCCGACGCCGGACAGGCGTAGGGCCGCGGCGAGGCGGTGGGCGCCGCGTTCGGTGGCGCGGGCCGCGCCGTGCGCGCGGACTCGGTCCAGTTCGGCCGGGTCCCGCAGCAGATCCATCGCCCGGGTGCGGATCGGCCGCAGTTCCTCGATCACCGCTTCGGCCGCGGCGTTCTTGACCTCCCCGTAGGACCGGTAGGCGGCGGCGGCCTCCCGTGGGGACTTGCCCAGGCAGGCCGCCAGGATCTCCAGCAGGTTCGCCAGGCCGGGCTGCTCATCGGGGCGGTACTCCAGGCGCGCCTCGCCGTCGGTCACCGCGCGGCGGATCTTGCGGCGGATCAGGTCGGGATCGTCTAGGACGAACACCGTGCCCGCCGCGTCCTGTGTGGACTTCGACATCTTCCGGCCGGGGTCGGACAGGTCCATGACCCTGGCCGCGGTCGGCGGGGTCACCGCCGTCGGCACGGTGAAGACCTCGCCGTAGGTGGTGTTGAAGCGCCGCGCCAGGCTCCTGGCCAGTTCGACGTGCTGGGTCTGGTCCTCGCCGACCGGGACCTCGTCCGCGCCGGACAGCAGGATGTCTGCGGCCATCAGGACCGGGTAGGTCAGCAGGCCGAGCCGGACCATGCCCTGGCTGTCGGACTTCTGCTTGAACTGCGTCATCCTGGCCGCCTCCCCGAACGAGCACGCGCACTCCAGCACCCAGCTCAGCGCCCCCAGTTCCCGCACCAGGTCGGACTGGACGAACACCTGGTCGGCGTCGATGCCAGCGGCGACCAGCACCGCCAGCAGCTCGCGGGACAGGGCGCGCAGCCGCGCCGGGTTGTAGGACACCGTCATGGCGTGCAGGTCGCTGACGAAGTACAGGTCGCCGGGACGGCCCTCGCAGGCCCAGCGCCGGACGGCGCCCAGGTGGTTGCCGATATGGGCGTGGCCGGACGGGGTGATCGCGGACAGGCGGGTCATCTTCGGGTTTCTCCTTGTCAGAGCCCACCCGAACAGCGAAAAGGCCGCCCGAGTGGGCGGCCTGGGGTTGCTCAACGCATGGCTGTCAGGGCCGCCGGTCGGCGGCCTGCCACAGGGAGACGTTGAGAGTTCGCATCGATGCGACGTTAGCGCGCGCGGAACCGGAGCGCCACGGTTTACCGTGAAACCATGTTCGTCGTACTGATCACTTACACGGCTCCGCTGGAAGAGATCGACTACGCGCTGCCAGACCACGCGGCATGGCTGAACAGGCAGTACGAGGCTGGCTACTTCCTGGCCTCGGGGCGCCGGAACCCGCGCACCGGCGGGGTGATCATCACCCGGCCGATGAGCCGGGACAAGCTCACCGCCCTGCTGGCGACCGACCCGTTCTCCGAGCGGAGCCTGGCGCACTACGAGATCATCGAGTTCCAGGCGAGCCGCACGTGCCAGGAACTCGCGCTGCTCAACGAGGCGCTGACGGGGTGACGCGACCCTGACGCCGGTGGCGTGCGGCTCAAGCGGCCTTGCGCAGCTCGGCCTTGACCCGCTTGAGGGCCAGGACCGGGCACTTCTTGCAGGCCGACTTCGAGCGGCAGCACTTCTTCTTGACTTTGCCCTTTTTCATGAGCTTCTTCACCGCGTCGGCGGGCGTGCCCGCGTGCTTCGCGCCCATTCCCGCTGCTCCGTTCGTCGGTGAACCGTTCGCCTTAGGGTAGGTTAACCTTCCTTGATCGCCGGGTGGTGCTGGTCACACCGGGCCGGGAGGTATCCTGTTGTAGCCAGTAGCAGCTTGTTTGCTGCGCCGGGCGCCCCCTTCAGCGTCGACCCGCTGTTGACCGGATCTGTGGGCTGCCCTCAACGTCTGAGAAGGAACCAGGAGCACGCGCGTGCCCACAGCGACCGCCAGCGCCCCGCTGACCGCGACCGAAACCCGTAGGAACGATCTTCGCAACGTCGCGATCGTCGCGCACGTCGACCATGGGAAAACCACCCTGGTCGACGCGATGCTCCGCCAGTCGGGGGCCTTCGCCGCCCGCGCCGAGCTTGTCGACCGGGTCATGGACTCCGGCGAGCTCGAGCGGGAGAAGGGCATCACGATCCTGGCGAAGAACACCGCCGTCCGCCGCCAGACCCCAGACGGCCCGGTCGTCATCAACGTGGTCGACACCCCCGGCCACGCCGACTTCGGCGGCGAGGTCGAGCGCGGCCTGGCCATGGTCGACGGCGTGCTGCTGCTGGTCGACGCCAGCGAGGGCCCGCTGCCGCAGACCCGCTTCGTGCTCCGCAAGGCGCTGGCCTCCGGCCTGCCCGTGGTGCTCGTGGTCAACAAGGTCGACCGGCCAGACGCCCGCATCGCCGAGGTCGTCGAGGAAACCCACGACCTGCTGCTCGACCTGGCCTCCGAGCTGGACGACCTGGACGAGTCGGTCCTCGACCTGCCGGTCGTCTACGCCTCAGCGCGCGCCGGGCGGGCCAGCCTCACCCAGCCCGAGGACGGCGGCCTGCCCGACAGCGAAAACCTCGACCCGCTGTTCGACCTGCTGATGGAGAAGGTGCCCGCGCCGCTGGCCGACGCCTCCGCCCCGCTCAGCGCCCTGGTCACCAACCTCGACGCGTCCAGCTTCCTCGGCCGCATCGCGCTCTGCCGCATCCACGCGGGCCGCATCCGCAAGGGCCAGACCGTGGCCTGGTGCCGCGAGGACGGCTCGGTCGGCAACGTGCGCATCACCGAGCTGCTGATCACCGAAGCCCTCGACCGCGTGCCTGCGGAAGAGGCGAGCGCAGGTGAGCTGGTCGCCATCGCGGGCATCCCCGAGATCACCATCGGCGACACCCTGGCCGACCCGGAGCACCCGATCGCGCTGCCCCGGCTGACCGTGGACGAGCCCGCGATCTCCATGACCGTCGGCGTGAACACCTCGCCGCTGGCGGGCCGCAACGGCGGCAACAAGCTGACCGCGCGGATGCTCAAGTCCCGCCTCGACAGCGAACTGGTCGGCAACGTCAGCGTCCGGGTGCTGCCCACCGAGCGCCCCGACGCCTGGGAGGTCCAGGGCCGAGGCGAGCTCGCCCTGGCCATCCTGGTCGAGCAGATGCGCCGCGAGGGCTTCGAGCTGACCGTCGGCAAGCCCGAGGTCGTCACCCGCCAGATCGACGGCAAGCTGCACGAGCCGTTCGAGCGGCTCACCGTGGACGCGCCAGAAGAGCACCTGGGCGCCATCACCCAGCTCCTGGCCGCCCGCAAGGGCCGCCTTGAGCACATGGGCGGCCACGGCACCGGCCGGATCAAGGTCGAGTACGTCGTCCCGTCCCGCGGCCTGATCGGCTTCCGCACCGACTTCCTCACCGAGACCCGCGGCACCGGCATCGCCAACGCCATCTTCGAGGGCTACTTCCCCTGGGCGGGCGAGATCCGCAGCCGCCACTCCGGCTCCTTGGTCGCCGACCGGCAGGGCCCGGTCACGGCTTACGCCATGCTGCAACTCGCCGACCGGGGCACCTTCTTCGTCGAGCCCGGCGCCGAGGTCTACGAGGGCATGGTCGTCGGCGAGAACCCCCGCGCCGAGGACCTGGACGTGAACGTCACCAAGGAGAAGAAGCTCACCAACATGCGCTCCTCCTCCGCGGACGTCATGGAGACCCTGGCCAGGCCCCGCAAGCTGAGCCTGGAAGAGGCCCTGGAGTTCTGCGCCAACGACGAATGCGTCGAAGTCGCCCCCGACGTCGTCCGCGTCCGCAAGGTCATCCTCGACGCCACCACCCGAGGCCGCCAGCGCTCCCGCGACAAGGCCAGGGACCAGAAGTAACTCCCGACTCGCGGCGCAGGCACCCCCTGCGCCGCGAGTTATCCAGCCGCGAGTTGTCCACAGGCAAGATCGTTCCCACCTGGATTGTCGGCCTGCCCCGGTAGACTGGAGCAGGGCAGGCCCCCAGGGTGGGTGGGGTTTGTTGTGGGGGCTGTGGGGCGGCGGATAGAGGTCTTTCGCGGGCATGGTGCGGCCTGCGCGCCTACCCACCTGCCTGGCCTCACCAAGCTCGCCAAGTGCTCGACGGGTGGAGTGGCAATCCCGCCCTCCTGTCAACGAAACCCGGCCCTGCGAGCAGACCCCGCAAGCCGCAGGCAACCAGCAGCAAGCAAAAGGCCACCTGCAACCCCCGCACCCGAATCTGAAAGCATGGTCGGACCTGGGGGAGGAGGACTGACGTGCGGATGAGGACCTGGGCCGCCCTGGCCGCCGCCGCGGCCTGCTTAGCAGGCTGCACCAACGCGCCCCCGCCGCCGCTGGTCACGACCGAGGTGGCCCGCACCGCGCCCACCCGCCAGCCCAACCCCGGCGAAGCCGTCGTCGGCGTCGACAGTCTCCGCGGTGGTTACAACCCGCACAAGCTGTCCGACCAGTCCACGATCACCACCGCGCTCGCCAGCGTCCTGCTCCCCTCGGTGTTCCGCCCGGCCGCCGACGGGACGCCCACCCTGGACCGCACGCTCATGGTCTCCGCCGAGGTCACCAAGGCCGAGCCGTACACGGTGACCTACCGGCTGCGCCCGGAAGCCTCCTGGTCGGACAGCGCCCCCATCGCCGCGGAGGACTTCGTCTACCTGTGGGAGCAGCTTCGCGAAGAGCCGGGTGTGGTCGACGGCGCGGGTTACGCGCTCATCGAGAACATCTCCGCGCGGGAGGCGGGCCGGGTTGTCGAGGTGACCTTCGCCAAGCCCTACCCGGGGTGGCGGAGCCTGTTCACCGGTCTGCTGCCCGCCCACCTGCTCAAGGACATTCCTGGCGGCTGGGCGAACGTGCTGCGTGACGGTTTCCCGGTCAGCGGCGGCCCGTTCGCGATGAAGGGGCTTGACCGCGACCGCGGCGAGGTCGTGTTGGAGCGCAACGACCGCTACTGGGAAGAGCCGGTGCCGCTGGACCGGATCATCTTGCGCCGCGGCGATGTCAACGGCATCGCGGGCGCCCTGCGCGCTGGGCACAACCAGATCGCGCTGACCACGCTCGACGCCGAGGGCAGCGCCGCTTTCGCGAGTCTGCGGCCCGCGGCGACCACGCAGACCGTGCCGCGGCCGACCGTCGCGACGGTCCTGCTCCGGCCGGTCACCTCGGCCATGAGCGACCAGCGGGTCCGCGCCGCCGTCGCCGCGCTGGTCGACCGGGCCGCCGTGGTGCGGGCGGGCACGGACGGGGGGCAGGCGGGCACGCTGCCCGCCAACGCCCAGGTGCTCGCCCCCAGCGCGCCCGGGTACACCGCGACCGCGCCCGCCGGGCCAGACCCGGCGTTGGCGGAGAGCCTGTTCACGGAGGCGGGCTACACCAGGGTCAACGGCAGTTGGGCGCTCGGCGACGCCCCGCTCAACCTGGTCATCGGCGCCCCGGAGGAACAGCCGGAGTATGTGGCGATGGCGCGGGAGGTGCAGCGTCAGCTTTCCGCCGGTGGCGTGCGGTCGCGGCTGGTCACCCCGTCCGGGGAGGGGCTGTTCACCGACCTGCTCGCCCCCCGCGCGACCGCCCCGGCGACCCAGGTCGACCTCGCCGTGGTCCCGCAGCCCGCCGCAGGCGACCCGGCCACGGTGCTCGCCACCCGGTTCGGCTGCGCGCGGACCGAGCCCGCGACCCCGGCCAACCCGGCGGGCTTCTGCGACCCGACCGTCCAGCAGACCATCGACGCGACGCTGACCGGGGCCATGGCGCTGCCGGACGCGCTGACCCAACTGGAGCCCGCCCTGTGGGACCTGGCGGTGGCGATCCCGCTGTATCAGGAAGCTGACACGCTCGTCGTCCGACGCGAGATGACCGGGGTGACCGTGGGGCCGCCGTTCGTCGGCCCGTTCGCGACGGCCCCGCTGTGGCGGCGGACGATCCAGTGAGCTAGCCCACCCAGAGCAGCGCCGGTTTTCGTTACCTACTGTCTGGTAACAGTCGCGTTTCGTGTCCGCACCGGGAGTCACCCTTTGGTCACGATCGACCGATGACCGGTGACCGGGACCACGCTCTGTTCCTAGCGTCCCCCTCTAGTGCGCCGCCCAACGGTCGTTGGGGGCGTGATGGGTTGGGCTCCGATCGGTCGGACCGGCCGTGTTGGGCCCTGTGCTAGGAGGGCACGTGTCGACTAAGCGAAGCTCGCTGCCTATCGCGGCGGTCGTGGGTACCTCGCTCTTACTGAGCGCTTGCGGCGGTACGACGGGGGACGGCGGCGGCGCCACCGAGCCCACGGGCGACGTCGCGGCGATGGCGGTCTCGAAGGGCCAGTCGGGCGACGAGTACACCTCGCCCGAGGTGCCGCAATCCAGCGACACGTTCATCGTGTCGACCGACAACCCGTACACGGCGTACAACAACCAGACCTCGGACGCCAACAACTCCTACAACGCCTTCGCGCTGACCATGGTGCTGTCCGGCGCGTACAAGCTGGACGGCAACAACAAGGTCTTGCTCAACAAGGACGTCATGGAAGGCGTCGAGGTGACCAGCGAGTCGCCGCAGACGGTCTCCTGGAAGATCAAGCCCGGTGTCGTCTGGTCCGACGGCGAGGCGTGGGACTGCGACGACTTCTACCTGACCTGGCTCAGCCAGGCGGGCAAGGCGAAGGGCGCGGACGGCAAGGACCTGTTCCTCGCCGCGGGCACCACCGGCTATGAGCTGGTCGACAAGGTCGAGTGCAAGACCCCGACCGAGGTCGTCACCACCTTCAGCACCACCTACCCGGACTACAAGGGCCTGTTCGGTGTGCGGAACGACATCCTGCCCGCGCACGTCCTGGAGAAGGCGACCGGTGTCGCGGACGTCACCACGCTGACCCCGACCGGCGGCGACCAGGCCGCGCTGGCCAAGGCCGCCGAGTTCTGGAAGACGAAGTGGAACGGCTTCGACGCCGCCCTGATGCCCTCGTCCGCCCAGTACGTCATCACCGCGTTCGAGCAGGACAGCTCGGTCACCCTGGAGCGCAACCCCAAGTGGGCGGGCAAGCCCGGCGGCCCGGCGAAGATCGTGCTGCGCGGCATCTCCGACCAGGTCGCCCAGGCCCAGGCCCTGGAGAACGGCGACGTCCACGTCAACTCCATGGCCCAGCCCGACGTCAACGCCGCCGAGCGGCTGCGCGGGCTGTCCGGCCAGAAGGTGGTCTTCGGCGCGGCCAACGGCCTGTCCTTCGAGCACCTGGACCTGAACTACAAGAACAAGTGGCTCGCCGACGCCGCCGTGCGCAGGGCGTTCATGCAGTGCGTCAACCGCGAAGAGTTGACCGACAAGCTGATCCGGCCGGTGCTGGAGAACGCGAAGCCGCTCGGCTCGCTGACCTTCTTCCAGGGTGAAGAGGGCTACACCGACAACTACGCGCAGTACAAGGGCGACGCGGCCGAGGCCAAGAAGACCCTGGAAAGCGCGGGCTTCACCTTCGGCGGCGACGGCTTCGCGGCCAAGAACGGCGAGAAGGTCACCCTCAAGATCAGCCATACCGCGATCCCGCGCCGCAAGCAGACCGTCGAGCTGATCCAGTCCCAGTGCAAGGCGGCTGGCTTCGAGATCGTGGACGACACCGACTCGAACTTCCTCGACACCCGGGTCAGCAAGGGCGACTACGACATCGCGCTGTTCGCCTGGTCGGCCGCGCCGTTCAAGTCCCAGCAGAAGTCGATCTACGAGACCGGCGGCGGGCAGAACTGGTCGGCCTACAGCAACCCCAAGGTGGACGCGGCGTTCAACGACGGGGTGAGCAACCTCGACGAGGCCAAGAGCCGGGCGGCTTACCAGGAAGCCGACAAGCTCCTCGCCGCCGACAACTACTCGCTGCCGCTGTTCCAGCTCCCGAACATGTGGGCGTTCAAGAGCATCGACAAGGTTTACTTCCAGTCCTACAACGGCGCGCTCTGGAACGCCAACGAGTGGGTCAAGACCTCTTAACCCGCGCCTCTTAGCCGACGGTAGTGGTCGGCGAGTCGTTCCGGACGAGACAGGCGGGGCCGGACCACAAGTCCGGTCCCGCCTTCCGGGCGGAGCGTGCCCCATCCGAGGAGGTCTGACGTGATTCGCTTCATCACCAGACGGCTGCTGATCTCCGTCCCGATCCTGCTGGTCGGCAGCTTCCTGTGCTTCTTCATGGTCGCCGGGGCCGGGAACCCGGTGGCCGAGTTGCGGGCGAAGCCGGGCGTCACCGAGGCCCAGGTCCGCGCCCTGGAGGTCAGCCTCGGGCTCGACCAGCCGATCATCGTGCGCTACTGGACGTGGCTGGTGAACTTCCTGCGGGGCGACTGGGGGCAGAGCATCGCGCTCGGGCAGGCCAAGGTCGACATCTTCGACTCGGTCATGCGCGGCCTGTGGGTCACCGCCCGGCTGGTGATCGGCGCGGAGGTGCTGGCCATCGTCTTCGGCGTCGCGGTCGGCGTGCTCGCCGCCGTGAAGCAGTACTCGATTTTCGACTACATCGCCACGTCCAGCGCGTTCCTGATGTTCTCGATGCCCGTGGTGTGCGTCGCGGTCATCCTCAAGACCTACGGCATCCAGTTCAACAACCTGCTGGAAAGCCTGGGCATGGACCGGTGGCTGACCACCGTCAGCCCGGCTGAGGGCGGGTTCAGCGGCGGCTTCGGCGACTGGCTGTTCTCCTACACCGGCACGTACCTGCTGCCGACGCTGACCCTGACGCTGATCAGCTTCGCCGCCTACAGCCGCTTCCAGCGCGCGTCGATGCTGGAGACGCTGAACTCCGACTACGTGCGCACGGCCCGCGCGAAGGGCATCTCGCAGCGCCGGGTGATCTTCCGGCACGCGTTCCGCAACGCGATGATCCCGGTGACCACGCTGTTCTCGCTCAACGCGGCCGTGCTGTTCTCCGGGGCGATCATCACCGAGACCGTGTTCGGCTGGAAGGGGATGGGCAACTTGCTGGTGCAGTCCGTCCGGACGTTCGACCCCAACATGCTGATGGGTTGGCTGATGGTCACCGCCGCGCTGGTCGTCGTGTTCAACCTGGTTGCCGACCTCATGTACGGCATCCTCGACCCGAGGATCCGCCTTGCCTAGCGACCCGAGAGCCAACCCCTCGCAGCCCAGCGGCGTCCCGGCCGCCGGAACCGTGGTGACCGGCGAGTTCGACGCCACCAAGGCGCGCAAGCAGAGCACCCTGGTGCTGCGCCGCTTCTTCCGCCACCGCCTCGCCGTGGCGAGCCTGGCCGTGTTCACCCTGATCGTGCTGTTCGGCCTGCTGGGGCCGCTGTTCTGGACGATCCCGGTGGACGACACCACCAGCCGCGGCTACCTGCCGCCCAGCCCGGCGCACCCGCTGGGCACCAACCAGACCGGCAAGGACATGCTGGCCCAGCTCATCGTGGGCACCCGGCTGTCGGTGCAGATCGCGTTGGTCGTCGCGCTCGGCTCCACCATTGTCGGCGTCGCTCTAGGCGCTCTCGCCGGATATCTGCGCGGATTCGTGGATAGCGCTATCAGCCGGTTTACCGACCTCATGCTCATCATCCCGCAGATCGCGGTCGCCGCGATCCTGGTACGCGCGTTCGACGGGAGCTGGTACACCGTCGCGTTCATCCTGGCCGCGTTCGCCTGGATGCAGACCGCCCGGATCACCCGGGGCGAGACGCTGTCGCTGGCGCAGCGCGAGTTCATCGAGGCTGCCCGCGCGGCGGGCGCGCGCACCCGGTGGATCATCTTCCGGCACCTGGTGCCGAACATGGTCGGCACGATCACCGTCAACACCACGCTCGCGGTCGCCACCGCCGTGCTGTCGGAGGCGGCGCTGTCGTTCATCGGGCTGGGCGTGCAGCCGCCGGACACCTCGCTGGGGCTGATCATCAACGAGAACTACTCGCAGATCACCAGCAGGCCGTGGCTGTTCTGGGGGCCGTTCGTGGTGATCGTGCTGCTCTCGCTCGCGGTGAACTTCATCGGCGACGGGCTGCGCGACGCGTTCGACCCGAGGCAGACGAAGGTGCGTGCCTGATGACCGCGACCATGACCGACGCGACCATGACCGACTCGGTGCTCGCCGTCGAGGACCTGTCGGTGACCTTCCCGACCGACGACGGCGACGTCCACGCGGTGCGCGGGGTCTCCTACCGCCTGCGCCCGCGCGAGGTGCTGGGCATCGTCGGCGAGTCCGGCTCCGGCAAGTCGGTGTCGTCGATGGCGGTGCTGGGCCTGCTGCCCGCAGGCGCGAAAGTCACCGGCTCCATCCGCTACCGCGACCGCGAGCTGGTCGGTTTGTCCTACAAGGACATGCGGAGCGTGCGCAACAACGGCGTCGCGATGATCTTCCAGGACCCGATGACGTCCCTGAACCCGGTCTACACGATCGGCTGGCAGCTCGCCGAGGCCTACCGCGCCCACCACGCGGTGTCGAAGAAGGCGGCGTGGGCCAAGGCCGTCGAGGCGCTGGACCTGGTCGGCATCCCGCGGCCGGACCGCAGCGCCAAGCAGTACCCGCACGAGTTCTCCGGCGGGATGCGCCAGCGCGTGGTGATCGCCATGGCCATCATCAACGACCCGGACGTGATCATCGCCGACGAGCCGACCACCGCGCTCGACGTGACCGTGCAGGCGCAGATCCTGGAGACGCTGCTGCGCATCCGCGACGAGACCGCGACGGCCATCGTCATGATCACCCACGACCTCGGCGTCGTGGCGGGCATGGTCGACCGGGTGCAGGTCATGTACGGCGGCACGGTGGTCGAGTCCGGGCCCGTCGACGAGCTGTTCGACTACCCGAGGATGCCCTACACCGTCGGCCTGCTCGGCTCGCTGCCCAACCCGGCCGCGCTCGGCAAGCGGCTCACCCCCATCAAGGGCGCGCCGCCGTCGCTGATCAACCTGCCCACCGGGTGCGCGTTCTCCCCGCGCTGCCCGCTCGCCGAGGACGAGTGCCGCACGGCCGAGCCGCTGCTGCTGCCCACCGAACGGGCCGACCACGCCACCCGGTGCCACCGCTGGCAGCACCTGTCGACCCTGAGCCGCCCGCAGTCGCTGTTCGAGCACGAGGAGATCGGCGTGATGGAGAACCCGGCCGCGCTCACCACGGCCGACCCGGACATGCCGGTGATCGAGGAATCCCCGTCCGGTGATTCCGTCGTGGTCGATTCCAATGCGGTTGATTCCATTGCTGCGGAAGAGAAAGGCGGGCGGGCATGACCGGGGAGCCGCTGCTGCGCGTCGACGCCCTGGTCAAGTCGTTCCCCGTGCGCGGCGGCGGGATCATCCCGCGCACGGTCGGGCACGTCCAAGCCGTCTCCGGGGTCAGTTTCGACCTGCGCGAGGGCGAAACACTCGGCCTGGTCGGCGAGTCCGGCTGCGGCAAGACCACCACCGGACGCGCGATCCTGCAGTTGCACAAGCCCACTTCCGGGTCCGTCCGGTTCTCCGGCCGCGAGCTGACCACGCTCACCGCCGCGCAACTGCGCCCGCTGCGCCGCGACATGCAGATCGTCTTCCAGGACCCCTACGCCTCGCTCGACCCGCGCTGGCAGGTCAACGACGTCGTCGCCGAGCCGCTGCGCATCCACGGCCGGGCCACCGGCGTCCAGCACCGGGTGGACGAACTGCTCGAACTGGTCGGCCTCAACCCCGAGCACCGCAACCGCTACCCGCACGAGTTCTCCGGCGGCCAGCGCCAGCGCATCGGCATCGCCCGCGCCCTGGCGCTGGACCCGAAGCTGATCGTGCTGGACGAGCCGGTGTCCGCGTTGGACGTCTCCGTGCAGGCGGGCGTGGTGAACCTGTTGGAGGAACTGCAAGAGCGGCTCGGTCTGGCCTACCTGTTCGTCGCGCACGACCTGTCGGTGGTGCGGCACATCTCTGACCGGGTCGCGGTGATGTACCTGGGAAAGATTGTCGAGATAGGCGACCGGGACGCCATTTACGGCCACCCCAGCCACCCCTACACCCAGGCGCTGCTGTCCGCGGTCCCGGTGCCCGATCCGCGCCTGGAGCGGCAGCGGCGGCGCATCGTGCTCACCGGCGACGTCCCGAGCCCGGTCTCCCCGCCCTCTGGCTGCCGGTTCCGCACCCGCTGCTGGAAAGCCCAGGACATCTGCGCGGAAGAGGAACCGCCGCTGCGCGCGCACGGCGCCACCCTGTCCGCTTGCCACTTCGCCGAGGAACGGGCTGTCTTGCCATAGTCTGTCTCGCCGCAGAGCACTGTTTGCCTTACCGCAGTGTTCTTCCGTGGCGCGGCGTGCGGGCGTAGTACTGTCTGCCAACGGGGGACACCTCCCCCGCCACGGTGCGCGGCGCTCGTTCGCGCGCAGGCGATTGCCCTACCTGTGCAGCGCCCGCCCGCAGCGGCAGGCGAGGAATCGCGAAGGCTGAACCCGATGCTCACTGCCCCACCACGACTGCTGCTCGTCCACGCGCACCCCGACGACGAGAGCCTGTGGACCGGCGGGACCATCGCCCGCTACGCCGCCGCGGGCGTCCAGGTCACCCTGGTCACCTGCACCCTCGGCGAAGAGGGGGAGATCATCCCGGAGTCCCTGGCCCAGCTCGGCGCGGCCGCGGCCGACCAGCTCGGCGGATACCGGGTCGCCGAACTGCGCGCGGCCTGCGCCGCGCTCGGCGTGTCCGACCACCGCTACCTCGGCGGCATGGGCCGCTGGCGCGACTCCGGCATGGCGGGCGTCCCAGCCAACGACCACCCGCGCGCGTTCGTCAACGGCGACCCGGCCGAGCAGACCGAGGCGCTGGCGGCGATCCTGCGCGACGTCCGCCCCCAGGTCGTGGTCACCTACGGCCCCGACGGCGGCTACGGCCACCCCGACCACATCCGCGCCCACGAGATCACCGTGGCCGCGGCGGCGGGTGTGCCCGAGGTCGCCCGCCTGTACTACGCCGTGGTGTCCAGACGTGCCGTCGAAGAGGGCCTGGCCGCCCTCGCGGATGTCGCGGACCTGCCGTTCCGGCTGCCCGAACCCGGCGAACTGTCGGTGGTGGACGACGCGGAGATCACCACCACGGTCGCCATCGCCGACCACCTGCCCGCCAAACTGCGGGCCCTGCGCGCCCACGCGACCCAGGTCAGCGTCTGGCAGGGCCAAGACGGCCTGCACAGCTACGCCCTGTCCAACGGCGTTGCCCACCCGGTCATCGACCACGAGTCCTACATTCTGGCCAACGGCACGTCTGACAGCGTCACCGCGGCCACCGCCGACGTCTTCGGCGGCCTGGCCCCCGTCGAGCACGTGGGCGCCGACCGGTGAACATCGGCGAGGCGGCCCGCTACGGCTGGCTGCTGGTTGTGAGCGCGGTGCTGGCCCTGTTCGAGGTGCTGTTCCTGCCCCTGCGCCTCGACGGCCGGGTGCTGCCGGACCTCGGCGGCATCCCGTTCCCGATCACCATCGTCGTGGCGGCGCTGACCTTGCCGTGGCTGGTCGTCCGCGCGGGCCGGATCAAGCGCAGGGCGGTGGTCGCGGGCGGCCCGCTGTTCGTCTGGCTGGCCACCCTGCTGGCGTTCCTGGTGGTCGTCCCGGGCGGCGACATGATCATCCTCGCCGACTGGCGGACCCTGCTGCTGCTGGCCGGGGGAGCCTTCCCGGCCACGATCAAAATCGGCGACGTGCTCGCCCAATCGGTGCTCGCACCCCCGATCGACAAGACTGGGAGGCGACCGGCGAAGGGAACCACCCGTGGCTGACAGGATCACCGACAAGCAGGTGGTGACGGTGCTGCGCCCGTTCGTCCGCGCCACCACCCCCATGCTCGACGCCCTCCGCGACGCCAACCCCCTGGGCGCAGCCCGCCGCGCGTTACCCACCCACGCGACCCCGGTCGACCACGAAGACGCCCAGGAGTTGGCCAAGGTCAAGCGCGGCCTGCGCAGAAGGCTGCTGCGCGGCCTGGAAAGCGTCCAGTTCCCCGGAACCACGGCCTGGGAAACCATGACCGTCGACCAACGCGACCGCTGGTGGGTCAACCGCGTGGGCCGCGTCACGGTGCTACTGGCGTCCATCCCCGGCCTGGGCGGCGCCCTGGCGGACCGCCTCCCGATTCAAAACGCCCTGGCCACAGCAGGCCAGGCTCTCATGCTCACCGCCATAGCCGCAGAACACGGCGTCACCGACCAAGCCGAACGCGTCCGCCTCATCGCCAAGGTCCTCTTCAACCGCGACATAGACCCCCACCTGGCCGCAGGCCACGGCGACCACCTGACCCCAGCCCAGGAAACCGAAGCGGCCAAGAAACTAACCGAAGACCTGGACGAATCCACCAAACGCCACGGCAAAGTCACGGTCAAGGCCACCGCCCGAGCCCTCCGCCGCCTAGCCCAAACCCTCTGGTCCCTAGGCGACGAACTCGACAAGCGCCCCCAAGGCCGCTTCTACCACCGAGCCCTCGGCTACCTCCCCATAATCGGCATGGCCGCCGACTACCTAGGCGAACGCAGCGCCCTCAAACGCGCCGCCAAAAAAGGCCGCAAATGGCTGGCCGCCCACCCGCCCACCTGACCCACCCTCCTGCCAGCCAAGCCCAACCCTGCGATGTTCCCGACGGCGCGCGGGACGACAGCGAACCCGCCCTCCTGCCAACGAAACCCGGCCCAGCCAACCCACTCAAGCAAGCCCCCTACGAAGCCCCCCAATACCGATAGCAATGCGACCGCCGATACCCCAACCCCGCGTACAACCCCAACGCCCCCACGTTATCCACCGAAACCTGCAACACCCGCCGAACAGCCCCCGCCTCAGCCCCCCAAACATCCAATCCAGCCAACAGAAACCGCCCCAACCCCCGCCCCCGCCACTCCGGCTCCACCTCCAACACCGAGATATGCAGCCATTCCCCCACCACACACCCCCGAGCCACCCCCACGACCCGACCAGCACCCCGCACAGTCGCGAACCCGACCTTCGGCCCACTGGTCAGCACATGCCGCTGCGCCGCCGTCAGCTCACCAGCGGCGGGCCACTCGGCGGGCAGGGACGAAAAGACCTCCGCCCCGGGCCCGGCGACGACGAGCGGACTGGTCAACACCGCTGACTCGGCCCCCTTGGGGTGCGCGAGATTGACCGCCCACCCGGCGGCGGCGAACTCGGCCTCCCAGCGCGACCCGGTGACCACCTGCGCATAGGGCCGAATCCCGTGCCGGGAAGCGAACTCGACCACTGTGTCCAACGCCACTGGCGTCCGCACCCCGGGAGACCCGCAGATCAGCGCGCTGTTCGCCCGCCCCGTGTAGCCCCCGGCCGCCCGCAGGCGCCAGTCGCCGAGTCGGGTCTCTACCAGCGGTGGCCACGCGTCCGCGCACACGGTTTCCAGTTCGTCGATGCTGTCCACCCCTGAAGTGTGCTGACCGCCATGTGAGCTAGGCGGCACCGGGTGCGTGCCCGCGTCCGGCGCGAGAGATACTGTCGAATGGTCGCGCATCCTCCCGAGTGCGCGCTGAACACCATGAAGGACCAGGAGAGCGCAGTGACCTACGTGATCGCCGAGCCCTGCGTCGACGTTCTCGACAAGGCGTGCATCGAGGAATGTCCCGTCGACTGCATCTACGAGGGCGACCGGATGCTCTACATCCACCCCGACGAGTGCGTGGACTGCGGTGCCTGCGAACCGGTCTGCCCGGTCGAGGCCATCTACTACGAGGACGACGTCCCGGACCAGTGGACGGCCTACACCAAGGCCAACGTCGACTTCTTCGACGACCTCGGCTCGCCCGGCGGCGCGTCGAAGACCGGCAAGGTCAGCGCCGACCCGGATTGGATCAAGGCGCTTCCCCCGCAGGGCGAGTGACCGCCATCCCCCGCTTCCCGGACCTCCCGGACTTCCCCTGGGATGCTTTGGCAGGCCACGCCGAGCGGGCGCGCGAGCACCCGGGCGGCGTGGTCGACTTGTCCATCGGCACCCCGGTCGACCCGGTGTCGCCGCTGATCCAGGCGGCGCTGGCCACCGCGTCGGAGATCCCCGGCTACCCCACCACCCACGGGATTCCCGAACTGCGGGAGGCCGCCGTCGCGGCCCTGGCCCGCAGGCACGGTGTCACCGGCATCGATCCGGCCGCGGTGCTGCCCACGATCGGCTCCAAGGAGCTGGTCGCCTGGCTGCCGACCCTGCTCGGCGCCCGCGGCGGCACCGTGGTCATCCCGGAGTTGGCGTACCCGACCTACGAGGTCGGCGCCCGCCTCGCCGGGGCGACGGTGGTCCGCTCGGACAGCCTGGTCGCTCTCGGCCCGGCGGCCCCGGCCCTGGTCTGGGTCAACTCCCCGTCGAACCCGACCGGCCGCGTCCTCCCGGTCGAGCACCTGCGCAAGGTCGTCGACTGGGCGCGTGAACGCGGCACCATCGTCGTCTCCGACGAGTGCTACCTGACCCTGGGCTGGGAAACCGAGCCGGTGTCGGTGCTGCACCCGTCGGTCAGCGGCGGCGACCCCACCGGCATCCTCAGCGTCCACTCGCTGTCCAAGTCCTCCAGCCTCGCCGGCTACCGGGCGGGTTTCGTCACCGGCGACCCGGCCCTGGTCAAGGGCCTGCTGGAGGTCCGCAAACACGCGGGTCTGATCGTCCCCCGCCCCGTGCAGGCTGCGATGACCGCGGCCCTGGCCGACGACACCCACGTCGCCGAGCAGAAGGCCCGCTTCGCCGCCCGCCGGGCCGCGCTGCGTGCCGCCCTGGAAGCGGCGGGCTTCACCATCGACCACTCGGAAGCGGGCCTCTACCTCTGGTCCACCCGAGCGGGCGAGAGCGCGTGGGCGACCCTGGACTGGCTGGCCCAGCGCGGCATCCTCGCCGCCCCCGGCACCTTCTACGGCCCCACCGGCGGCACCCACGTCCGCATAGCCCTGACCGCCACCGACGAACGCATCACCGCCGCCGCCGAACGCCTCCACACCGACCACTGACGTCGGTGAATCTCGGCACGGACAGGCGTGCCGGGTGAGGGTCGAGTCGACCGGTCGGCAAGGATGAACGTCAGGAGGTGTGGTCGTGGATCGTCGTCTGCTCGCGCTGGACGTGGAGAACTTTCGCAGCCTGCGCGACGTGTCCTTGCCGCTGCGCCCGCTCAACGTGCTGGTCGGGCCCAACGGGGCGGGCAAGACGAACGTTCTGGAAGTGTTCCGCTTCCTCTCCGACGTCATCCGCGCTGATCTCGAACCAGCGCTTGCCTGGCGCGGAGGGTTCGACGGTGTCGTGTTTCGCGGCGGGGTCACGCCGCCCGAGTCCATCGGCATCAAGCTGACGGCGACGTGGACGGCGCACAGCACCATCAAGGCGCCCGACAAGTACGTATTGCGCATCGAGCGAGGCGGAGTGGCCCGCCGCGAGAGGTTCGAGTTCACCAGAGCCGGGGGGCGTGGCAGGCGCATTGAAGTCCGTCACACGAAGGTCACCATCGCTGACACCGGCGGGGGCCAGGTCGAGGAGCGGACGGTGGGACTCCATAGGCTCAGCAGCGGACTGTCCACCTTGCCCCGGTTGTCGGATGAGGAGGGCGGCCCGGAGGTAGCGGTGCTCGCAGGCGGTTTCGCCTCGTGTCGAGTTTTTGACGTCGATGTCGCCACGGTAAGGAGGCCCGCCCGGATCGTGGGCGGCACTCAGGAACTTCTTGAGCACGACGCGGCCAACCTCGCTGCTTTCCTGCTGAACATGCGCGGCCGACATGAGACCGCATGGAACGAACTGGTCGATGACGCGGCCCAAGTCCTTCCCCAGTTGCGGGACATCGACTTCGAGTTTCCCTCTGGTGCGGCTCGTGAGGCCATCGTCGTGCTCAACGAGCGTGGGCTGCGCCGTCCGACTCAGTTGGCAGACGCTTCGTACGGCACCATCCGGCTGCTCGGGCTGCTGGCGATGCTCTACGACCCGAATCCGCCCGCCCTGACGTGTGTCGAAGAGATCGACCATGGTCTGCACCCACAGGCATTGGAGTTGTTGGTCCACCGGTTGCGCGAGGCCAGCGCGCGCACCCAGTTCCTCATCGCCACGCATTCACCCGCCATGGCCGATCGGCTGAAGCCCGAGGAATTGGTCATCTGCGAGCGCCACGATGACGGATCCTCAGTGATCCCCGCTATTTCCACCGAGAAAATGCGGGAGATCGTTCGGGAGAGCGAGGACACCCCGCTTGGCGAACTATGGTTCTCCGGCGCGCTAGGCGGTGACCTGTGAGCCGCCGTGGCGGCACTGGCCTCCGCGCGACTCGCAAACCCGTGGTCGTGGTGGCGGGCGAGGACAGCACTGACCGGAAGTGCCTGAGAATCCTCCTTGAAGCGTTCTGCCCCAGCATGGCGGGGCGGATTGTCGAGATCAACGACGCGGTGCGACTGCGACAGGCAGGTGATGCCGCGCTTGCGGCGCGGGTCGACAGCCTGGCCAACAAGGTGCGCGCCCGCGCCGCGCGGGAGGACGCCGAGGTGGCGTGTGTCTTTGTGCACGAAGACTTCGACGCCTGCGACAGTGACCACTTCCCGATTGTGCGTGATCGGGTCCAGCGTGCGTTGGACCAACGGTTCGGCAATGCGCACTACACGCTTGCCGTGTGGGAGATCGAGGCGTGGCTGTTGTTGTTTCCGGGCGCGCTCCACTCCCTGGTGTCCGGGTGGAAGGTGCCCAAGCAGTTGCAGGGAAAGGACACGGGGCGGCTGAACGACCCGAAGCGGGTCCTCAAGACACAGCTTGGCAAGGCCAGAGCCTACCGGGAGACCGACGCTCCCGACGTCATCGAGAAGGCCGTGGATCTCGGGGCGCACACCGCGCCGTTGGGGACGAACAGGTCGTGGGACTTGCTCCGCGGCGATGTTCAGACCTGCTGTGCCCAGCATCTGGGTTCGCGATGAGCGACCGCCAATAGATGACTGGGCATCGGTGGAATGGTGTGATGCCGCCCGCCTGCTTGGCGCGTGTGACCGGTCAGGCCGTGACCGTCGCCGAGGCCAGCACGGCCTGGGCGCAGGTGTCGACCTCGGCCAGGGCTGAGCGCCATTCGGCGCGAGCAACCGTCTTGCGGGCGCGTTGGCGTTCGACCAGGCGGCCCGCGACGAAGACGACGTCGACGGGGATGCCGTCGCCGATCTCGTTGACGAGGCGGCGGATGGTGGCTTCCGCGATGGTGGCGTCCTGGTGGTCGCCGAGGATGTCCTGGAACCTCTTCGTCGCCTTCACCAGCGGGCGGACCTGCTTCTTCGCCGTTTCCTCTGCCATTTCCGCCGCGTAGCGCAAGCGTTTGCCGTGGATTCTGAGTTCGTGCAGGTCGTCGTCCGGCGGGTCTTCGCCGAGGGCGGTCGCGGCCTTCATCAGCTTCCGGTGCGGTTTCCGGATCACGCTCAGCAGCGCCGTGGGGGTCTCCTCCGGTGGAGCCTCCGCCGCGGCCGTGGTGCGCAGGGACTCCAGCAGCGCCTTGTACCGCTTGCTGCGCAGGGTGCCCATCATCCGGCGGCGCGCCGCGCGGCGTTCGGCGACCAGGCCGCGCAGCAGTTCCTCCACCGCGCCCAACTCGTCCGGGGAGAAGCCCTCGGCCTGGGCGCGCAGGTGGTCCAGCTGCACGTCCAGGTCGCGGACCGCGCCGAGCGACGTGCCCAGCCACCGCAGCTCCGCGTCGAGCTCCGGCGCGTCCAGCCCCGCTTTGAGGGCGGCGCGGGCCCGGCGCACGGCCACGCGCATCTGGTGGACGTCCTCCATGGCCTCCGCGCCCTGGTGGCGCACCAGGGCGTCGGCCTGTTCGTGGAGGCGGGCGCGGACGCGGTCGCCGAGGGTGGCTGGCATGGGCGCTCTCAGTCGTTGGCGTGCAGGGCGGCGTTCAGCTCGACTCCGGTGCCCTTGCGGGAGACCACCTCGACGGCGCCGGTGGTGGAGTTGCGGCGGAACAGCAGGCCGGACTCGCCGGACAGCTCACGCGCCTTGACGATGGTGCCGTCGCCGAGGACGACCTTGGTGCCCGCGGTGACGTAGAGGCCCGCCTCGACCACGCAGTCGTCGCCGAGGGAGATGCCGATGCCCGCGTTGGCGCCGAGCAGGCAGCGCTCGCCGATGCTGATCGTCTCCTTGCCGCCGCCGGACAGCGTGCCCATGATCGACGCGCCGCCGCCGACGTCGGAGCCGTCGCCGACCGCGACGCCTGCGGAGATGCGGCCCTCGACCATGGACGCGCCCAGGGTGCCCGCGTTGAAGTTCACGAAGCCCTCGTGCATGACCGTGGTCCCCACGGCCAGGTGCGCGCCCAGCCGCACCCGGTCGGCCTCGGCGATGCGCACGCCTGCGGGCAGGACGTAGTCGACCATGCGCGGGAACTTGTCGACGCCGAACACGGTGACCTGGCCCTTGCCGCGCAGCCGCAGCCGGGTCGCCTCGAAGCCCTCCACCGGGCATGGCCCGTGGTTGGTCCACACGACGTTGGCGAGCAGCCCGAAGATGCCGTCGAGGTTCTGCCCGTGCGGCCGGACGAGCCGGGCCGAGAGCAGGTGCAGCCGCAGGTAGACGTCGTGCGCGTCGGCCGGTGGGCTCTCCAGGTCGTCGATGGCGGTGCGCACCGCGATCACCTCGACGCCGCGGGCCGGGTCGGGGCCCAGCAGCGCGGAGACCCCCGCGCCCAGCTCCTCGACGGCTTCGTGCTCGGAGAGCCGCTGGGTGCCGGGCACCGCGGCCGCGCCGAGCTTGGGGTTCGGGAACCAGGTGTCGAGCACGGTCCCGTCGGTGGTCACCGTCGCCAGTCCGACGCCGTGCGCACCCTTGCTCTCAAACGCCTCTGCACTGCTCACAGTCGACACGTTAGCCAATGCGGCGCCGGAGTAGCGTGACGGGCCGTGACCGTTGAGCTGGATCTCACCACCGACCCCGTCGACCTCACCGCGGCCCTGGTCGACATCCCCAGTGAGTCGGGGGACGAGGCCGCGCTCGCCGACGCCGTGGAACGGGCGCTGCGCGCGCAGGCCCCGCACCTGGAGGTCGTCCGCTCGGGCAACACGGTGCTGGCCCGCACCCGGTTGGGCCGCCCGTCCCGGGTGGTCTTCGCGGGCCACCTCGACACCGTCCCGGCCAACCGGAACCTGCCGTCCCGCCGCACCGACGGCGTCCTGCACGGCTTGGGCACAGTCGACATGAAGGGCGGCGACGCGGTCATGCTGCACCTCGCCGCGACGGTGCCCGATCCCAAACACGACCTGACTTTCCTGTTCTACGACTGCGAAGAGATCGACGCCTCCCGCAACGGCCTCAACCGCGTAGAGCGCGATTACCCGGACTGGATGACCGGCGACCTCGCCATCGTCTGCGAACCATCGAACGGGGTAGTCGAGGCAGGCTGCCAGGGCACGATGCGCGCCGAACTGCGCACCACGGGCGTCCGCGCCCACTCCGCGAGGGCATGGATGGGCGTCAACGCCATCCACGCCCTGGGTGACGCCCTCCGCGTCCTGGCCGCCTACGAGCCCCGCGTGGTCGACATCGACGGCTGTGTCTACCGCGAGGGCCTGCAAGCGGTGCACATCGCGGGCGGGGTGTCCGGCAACGTGGTCCCCGACGAGGCCATCATCCGGGTCAACTTCCGCTTCGCCCCCGACCGAACCCCCACCCAGGCCGAAGCCCACGTCCGCGAGGTCTTCGACGGCTACGACCTAACGGTGGTCGACAGCGCCCCAGGCGCCCTCCCCGGCCTCACCGCCCCCGCCGCCCAAGAGCTGATCGCAGCCGCAGGCGGAACCCCCGTGGCCAAACTCGGCTGGACCGACGTAGCCCGCTTCGCCACCCTCGGCATCCCCGCCGTCAACTTCGGCCCCGGCGACCCGCTACTGGCCCACACCCAACAGGAAAACGTCCCAACAGACCACATAACCCGCTGCGCGGACGTCCTGCGCCGCCTGGTCACCTCCTGACCTACCCCCCCATAAGGAAGAAGGGGGAGGGGAAGGAAGAGCGCCCCCCAACCGCGCCTAACCTGCCAGGTGCTCGATGGCCCGGAGCAGCAAACCCGCCCCACAGACCGCACCGGCCCTGCCGGCAACCCCCGCGACCCAGCCCGGGACCCACTCCACCCCATCGGGCCAACCCACCCAAGCAGACCAGCGACCGACAAACCCTAGACTCGCCGAAGTGACGATCGACGGACCAGAGGTCCCCGCCAACGACGAGCACCCCCGGGAACGCCAACGCGGCCCGGTCACCCTGCGGCGCGGACGCAGCGACGAGGCCACCACCACCGACCAGCGGCTGCTCGACTCCCGCGGCCCCAGCGACTGGGTGCACACCGACCCCTGGCGGGTCCTGCGCATCCAGGCCGAGTTCGTCGAGGGCTTCGGCGCGCTCGCCGAGGTTCCCCGCGCGGTCACCGTCTTCGGCTCCGCCCGCACCAAGCGCGAGGACGCCGAGTACCGCCTTGGCCGGGAGATCGGCGCTGCGCTGGCCAACGCGGGTTTCGCGGCCATCACCGGCGGCGGTCCTGGCGCGATGGAGGCCGTCAACCGCGGCGCGTCGGAAGCGGGTGGGCTGTCGATCGGCCTGGGCATCGAACTGCCTTTCGAGCAGGGCCTCAACCCGTGGGTCGACCTGGGCGTGAACTTCCGCTACTTCTTCACCCGCAAGACGATGTTCATCAAGTATTCGCAGGCGTTCATCTGCCTGCCCGGCGGCTTCGGCACTCTGGACGAGCTGTTCGAGGCGTTGACCCTGGTGCAGACCAAGAAGGTCACCAAGTTCCCGGTGGTGCTGTTCGGCACGGAGTACTGGGGCGGCCTCTACGAGTGGCTGCGCAGTTCCGTCCTCGGCGGCGGCAAGATCGGTGAGAAGGACATGGCCCTGCTGCACCTCACCGACGACGTGGACGACGCCGTCGGCGTGGTCGAGAAGGCGTACCAGGCTTGGAGTGACACGCATTGAGCCGGGCGGTGAGCGTCTACTGCGGTTCCCACTCCTCCGTCCCGCGCGGCTACCTGGACCTGGCGGACGCGGTGGGCTCCGGGCTCGCCGCCCGGGGCTGGTCGCTGGTGTGGGGTGGTTCGCAGGTGTCGATGATGGGCGCGGTCGCCCGCGCCGTCCGCCGCGGCGGGTCGACCACGGTCGGGGTCATCCCGCGCGCG
Organism: Actinokineospora iranica; assembly: GCF_900101685.1. Lineage (GTDB taxonomy): Bacteria > Actinomycetota > Actinomycetes > Mycobacteriales > Pseudonocardiaceae > Actinokineospora > Actinokineospora iranica. The sequence goes on along the minus strand of NZ_FMZZ01000006.1, from coordinate 193,744 downwards.
TTGGTCGACCTGGAGAAGGCCGACCCGGAGGCCGACGAGTTGGTCGTGGTCGACACGATGCGTGAGCGCAAGCGCGAGATGGACGAGCGCGCGGACGCGTTCCTGGCCCTGCCCGGCGGGCTGGGCACGTGCGAGGAGCTGTTCGAGGTGTGGACGTCGCGCTACCTGGGGATGCACGCGAAACCGGTGGTCCTGCTCGACCTCGACGACCACTGGGAGGGCATGTTGACCTGGGTCCGCGAACTGCGTGCCCGCGGCTTCGCCAGCCAGCTCGCCCTGGACGCCCTGGTGGTCGCCCGGACCGTGGACGAGGCCCTGGACGCCTGCGCGGCCTGAGCTGGTCTCAGGCCGCGTTGGGCCGCTTGTGGTAGGAGTCGACGTACTCCTGGCCGGACAGCTCCAGGATCGAGTACATGACCTCGTCGGTGACCGCGCGGCGGATCGGCAGTGAGTTGGCCATGCCGTCGTAGCGGGAGAAGTCCAGCGGCTCGCCGAAGCGCACGGTGATCCGGTGCGGGCGCGGCATCTTCTTGCCGGTGGGCTGCACCTTGTCGGTCCCGATCACCGCGACCGGCACGACCAGGGCCTTGTGTTCGAGGGCGAGCTGGGCGACGCCGGTGCGGCCGCGGTGCAGCTTGCCGTCGAGCGAGCGGGTGCCTTCGGGGTGGATGGCGAACGCGCCGCCCTTGTCGAGCACGGCGCCCGCGACCTCAAGGGAGGCGAGCGCGGCGCGGCTGTTGTCGCGCTGCACGGGGATCGCCCCCAGGGCGCGGAACAGCACGGCGGTCATGCGCCCGCGCGGTGAGCGGCCCTCGAAGTACTCGGCCTTGGCCAGGAAGGCGACCTTGCGGGAGAGCATCATCGGGACCACGAAGCTGTCGATCACCGCGAGGTGGTTGATCGCCAGGATGACCGGCCCGTGCGCCGGGACGCGGTCCGCGCCCTCCACGACCGGCCGGAGGAACATCCGGGTGACCAATGAGAGCACGGCACGCAACGCGCGGTAGAACACGACGAGTCCTCCTAGGTCCGCCACCACTGTAGCCAGGGGCGGCCATGGTCACGTTCCCGGCGCGGCGACGTGAGCTGTACGGCCCAGCGGTCTGCCCTGTCCGGCGGAGACACCCCTCACCGTCGGTGGCCCGCCGCGGCGGGCATGGCACCATCGGTAGGCGTGACTGTCCTCCGGTTCGGCGAGCGCCCCGTGGCGTCCGATCGCGCCCTGGTGATGGCGATCGTGAACCGGACCAGGGACTCCTTCTACGACCGCGGCGCGACCTTCGCCGAGTCCGCCGCGCTGGAAGCGGTGGACCGGGCGGTGGCCGAGGGCGCCGACATCGTGGACATCGGCGGTGTCCGCGCGGGCGCGCACGGCGAGCCGGTGGACGCGGCCGAGGAGGCGCGCCGGGTCGTGCCGTTCGTCGCGGCGGTCCGGGAGCGGCACCCGGGGCTGGTGCTCAGCGTCGACACCTGGCGGCACGAGGTGGGCCGCGCGGTGTGCGCCGCGGGCGCGGACCTGATCAACGACACCTGGGCTGGCGCGGACCCCCGGCTGGCCGAGGTCGCCGCCGAGTACGGGGTGGGCATCGTCTGCTCGCACACCGGCGGCGCGGCCCCGCGCACCGACCCGCACCGCGTCCGCTACACCGACGTGGTGGCCGAGGTCGTCGCGGAACTGGTGGCCCGCGCGGAGCGGATGGTCGAGCTGGGCGTGCCGCGCGCGGGCGTGCTGATCGACCCGACCCACGACTTCGGCAAGAACACCTGGCACGGCTTGGAGCTGCTGCGCAGGCTGGACGAGCTGGTCGGCACCGGGTGGCCGGTGCTGATGGCGTTGTCCAACAAGGACTTCATCGGCGAAACCCTCGGCGCGGACGTCGACGACCGGGTGGAGGGCACCCTGGCGGCGACGGCGGTGGCCGCGTGGGCGGGCGCGCGGGTGTTCCGCGCGCACCAGGTCCGCCGCACCCGGCAGGTGGTCGACATGGTCGCAGGCATCGCGGGCACCCGCCCGCCTGCCCGAGCGGTGCGGGCGCTGGCATGAGCGTGATTCGGTGCAGGCGGATTCGCCGGACGTGTGCGGTGGCCGCGTGAGCGGACTCGACCGGACCACCTGGCAAAGTCCAGAGTGGACGGTGTCGGAACTGGTGCGCGCCAAGGGAACGCGCACGGTCAGCGTCGTGCTGCCCGCGTTGGACGAAGAGGCCACCGTCGCGGGCGTCGTCGCGTCCGTCCTGCCGCTGCTGGGGTCCCTTGTGGACGAACTGGTCGTCGTGGACTCCGGCTCCACCGACCGCACCGCCGCCGTCGCCGCCGCCGCGGGCGCCCGCGTCGTCCACCGCGACAAGGTGCTGCCGGACCTGGAACCGCGCCCAGGCAAGGGCGAGGTGCTGTGGCGCTCGCTGGCCGCGACCACCGGGGACCTGGTCGTCTTCCTGGACTCGGACCTGGTGGACCCGGACCCGGCGTTCGTCCCGTCCCTGCTGGGCCCGCTGCTCACCACCTCGGGCGTGCACCTGGTCAAGGGCTTCTACCGCAGGCCGCTGCGCCTGGAGGCGGAGGAGATCGGCACCGGCGGCGGCCGCGTCACGGAGTTGTTGGCCCGCCCCGTCCTGTCCGCTCTCCGCCCCGAACTCTCCGGCGTCATCCAGCCGCTGGGCGGCGAATACGCCGCCACCCGCGACTTCCTGTCCGCGGTCCCCTTCGCCGCGGGCTACGGCGTCGAGATCGGCCTACTCCTCGACGCCCACACCCGCTACGGCCTCGACGGCCTGGCCCAGGTCAACCTCGGCGTCCGCAAACACCGCAACCGCTCCCTGCTCCAACTCGGCGTCATGGCCCGCCAGATCCTCGGCACCGCCCTGACCCGCTGCGGCATCGACTCCCCCTCCGGCGACCTCACCCAGTTCGTCCAGGTGGCCGGAGAATGGCTCCCCGACCGCATCCACGTCCTGGTCGAAGACCGCCCCCCAATGGCAAGCCTGACAACCGGCTGACGTTCCGAGCGTTCTCGCTAGTCCGTCGCTTTCGGATGAGCGGCGCTTGCCTCGACAACCCAGACGATCTTGCGCTCCGGGTCCGGGCAGTACCAGATTCGGCCACCCGAGGTCACCTCGTACTGCCACTGGTCAAGCTCACGTCCGCCCACTGTTCGGCTGCCGAGCACTCCTCGAAGGCGATGCTGCCGGGCGGGATTCTCGGGAGTCACGGGACGCTCCGTGAGGATCACCCACGCTTCCCAGGTGTTGGAGCGGGCCGTCTGGCACAAGTCTTCCCAGCCCTTGGCCGCGTCGTTCGTGGCGAAGCGAGCTTCCCAGCCACCGGTCTTGGCTGGCGGCGCGACGCGGTCACCGCGTTTGGCTCCCACCGTTCACGCCTCCGTGGGAGCGGGGATCGTGCCGAAGTCGTCATCGATCGGACGGGTGAGGTTCGCGGCCAGTTCGGGGTCAGCGTGGATGGCGGCGGTGCTTCGCCACTCCCGAATCGTCTGGTCGAGCAGTGCCCACTGGCCGATCTCAGCCGAGGCGGAGAAGGCTCGCGCGAAGTCGGCGACGAACTGGCGCCGGTCGGCCTCCGGCAGGGCGTCAGCCCAGGGGAACTCGTCGATCAGGGATCGCGCCGCCGCTCCCCACGCGGCTTCGGGCAGGTGCGCGAGCAGGTTGCGCAGTGCCCGGGCGGCCACCACTGCTCCATCCGCTGTCGCAGCCGCGCGATCCACCCTGGTGAGCAGCAGGGCCGCGCCGTCGCGCCGCCGCACCCGCACATCCCCTTGGTCGGCGAGCGCGGCGACGCTCTTGGGGTCGCGTTGCAGTTCGCTCCACTGGACCTCAGTTGTCACAGATCCATTCTGAACTTATTCAGAAGTCCTGGCAAGCGAGGACCGGGTGAACGAGTTCCAGTTCCCGCAGCGCCGGATTATGCGGGTGGTCGTCATCGCGGCCGGTGAGGGTGAAACCGAGCCGTTGGTAGAAGCGCAGGGCGCGGGTGTTGGTTCCCACCGCCCACGCGGTCACCTGGGTCGCGTTGTGGGTGTGGGCCCAGTCGATGACGGCGGTGACGACCTTGGCGGCGAGGCCAGTGCCCCGGGTGTCCGGGTGCGCCCAGACCGAGATCATCTCGACCTCCGTGCCGGGGATGCCCGCGGCGATGGCCGCTGGGCGGTCGGCGAGCCAGCCGAGGAAGACGGCGTGCTTGGCGGGCCACTCGCGCCACCGGGCCTCGTCGAAGCGCAGTTCCGTGGCCAGGGTGGACCCGAAGGCGTAGGGGGCGTCGGTGAGGGCGGCCAGGCGGACGGCGCGCAGGTCTTGCCAGTCCGCGGGGGTCGCGCGTCGCACCGTGGGCATGTGGGCAGGGTCGCTGGGACGGTGGTTCTCGGCAACCGGATTTCCCCGGGTCCGGTGGGCGGTGCGCGTACCCGGGCAGTCGTGACACCATGCCTTGGGTGACCACCGTGCTCATTTACCTCGTCGTCATGGTGCTCGTGGCGGCGGTGGTGTTCCTGCTGGCCTCCGTCGTGTTCGGGCGGGGCGAGGAACTGCCCGCCCTGCCGCCCGGCGCGTCCCCCACCCGGCTGCCCGGGACCGGGGTCACCGGCGACGACCTGCGCGACGTCCGCTTCCAGTTGGTGCTGCGGGGCTACAAGATGTCCGAGGTCGACTGGGTGCTGCGGCGCGCGAGCGACGAGATCGACCAGTTGCGCGCCCGGGTGGCCGAGTTGGAGGCGACCGCCCCGGCGGGCGACGCCAGGTGATCGAGGTCACCGAAAGCGTCGACGTGGCCGTGCCCGCCGCGGCCACCTGGGCGGCTGTGACCGACTGGGACCGGCAGGGCGAGTGGATGCTCGGCACCACCGTCCGGGTCACCGAGGGCGACGGCAGCGGCGTCGGCTCCCGGCTCGCGGCGTTCACCGGGGTCGGCAAGGGGGTCGGCAAGGGGGTCGGCAAGGTCGGGTTCACCGACACCATGGACATCACCGTCTGGGACCCGCCGCGCCGCTGCGAGGTGCGGCACACCGGGAAGGTCGTGCGCGGGTCCGGCGTGTTCGAGGTCGATGAGCGCGGCCCGGCGGCGTCGACCCTGGTCTGGCGCGAGCGGCTGGACCTGCCGTTTGGCGCGCTGGGCAGGGCGGGCTGGGCGGTCGTCGGCCCCGGTTTCCGCCTCGGCCTGCGCCGGTCGCTGCGCCGGTTCGCCGCGTGGGCGGAGCGTGCGGCGTGATCGACCGCCCCCGCTGCGCCTGGGGGGACTCGTCCCCCGACTACGCCGCTTACCACGACGACGAGTGGGGTGTGCCGCTGCGCGGCCGCGACGAACTGTACGAGCGGGTCAGCCTGGAGGCGTTCCAGTCCGGCCTGTCGTGGATCACGATCCTGCGCAAGCGCCCCGCCTTCCGGGCCGCTTTCGCGGGCTTCGACCCGGACAAGGTCGCGGCGTTCACCGAGGCCGACGTGGCCCGCCTGCTCGCCGACGCGGGCATCGTCCGCAACCGGGCGAAGATCGAGGCCACCATCCGCAACGCCCGCGCCATTCTCGACTTGGACCAACCGCTGGACGACCTGCTGTGGTCCTTCGCCCCCACCGGCCCCCGCGTCCGCCCGGCCACCATGGCCGAAGTCCCCGCCGTGACCCCCGAGTCGAGAGCCATGGCCAAGGAACTCAAGCGCCGCGGCTTCGCCTTCGTCGGCCCCACCACCTGCTACGCCCTCATGCAGGCCACCGGCATGGTCGACGACCACGTGGCCACCTGCTGGCGGGCGGTCAGCGGCCGGTGAAGTTCGGCTCGCGCTTGGCGATGAAGGCCTCCACGGCCTCCCGGTGATCGGCCGTGCCGCCCGCTTCGGCCTGGGTGCGGCCCTCGGCGGCCAGGCCGTCGGCCAGGGGGCCGCCAGCGGAGGCCAGCATGGCTTCCTTGATCTTGGCGTAGGCCGTCGTGGGGCCCGCGGCGAGACGGCTGGCCAGGGCGTGGGCGGTGGGCAGCACCTCGGCGGCGGGGACGACCTGGGTGACCATGCCGATCCGCAGGGCTTCGTCGGCGGTGACGGGCTTGGCGAGCAGCATCATCTCCATCGCGCGGCCGTAGCCGATGAGCCGGGGCAGGGTCCACGCCGCGCCTGAGTCGGCGGTGAGGCCGACGTTGGCGAAGGCCATCAGGAACTTGGTCGTGTCGGCCGCGATCCGCAGGTCGCAGGCGTAGGCGAAGGACGCGCCCGCGCCCGCCGCCATGCCGTTGACGGCGGCGATGATGGGCTTGGGCATGGTCGTGATGGCCGTCACAATCGGGTTGTAGTGCTTCTCGACCGTGGACAGCGGCGCCGGGTCGTTCGCGCGGAGCAAGGCGACGTGCTCTTTGAGGTCTTGCCCCGCGCAGAACGCCTTACCGGCGCCCGTCAGCACTACCGCCCGCACAGAGTCGTCCGCGGCCGCTGACGTGAGGGCGGTAAGCAGCGCTTCCTTGAGTTCGGTAGTCAGCGAGTTGAACGCCTCCGGCCGGTTCAAGGTCAGCGTGCGCACCCCGTCGCGATCCTCGGTCAACAGCACGGGCTTCTACCTTCCTGCCGGTTTACGCGGGAGTCCTCTGCTTACCACCTCGGCCCAGGCATTCGTCCAGGAACTCGGTCACAGCGGGGGCCAGCCGCGCGGTGTGCTCGTCGAAGAACGCCGCGGCCGCCGTTCCCGGCCAGTCCGCGGGCAGCAGTTCCGCGGGCAGCCCGGGGTCGCGGAAGAGGAACTTCCGCCACGCGTGCAGCAGTCGCTGGGACGCGGCGAAGGCCGCCGCGGGAGCCGTGCCGTCCACAGCGGACATCACCGGCGTCCACTCGGCGACGAACTCGCGGTACTCCGCGCCCAGCGTGCCCAGGTCCCACGCCCGCGCGGCCAGTTCGGCGGCGGAGCCGTCGTGCGCGCCGAGGAAAACACTGGCCGTGGCGTCCTCGGCGGCCAGCACGTCGGCCAGTTCCGGCGACGGGCGCGGCGCCACCCAGGTCGACGGGCCGAGCGGGCCGTAGCCGAGCAGCCGCAGCGACGACGCGAGCCGGTCGCGCGCGCCGCGTGCCGGGATTTCCTCCAACACCACCACGTGCCACGTCCGCTCCCAAGTGGAGGGACCGGTGCGGTAGATCCGCGCGCCCGCCTCGTCCAGACGCCTTTCCGCGCGGGCGGTAAGCGCGTAGCCGGGGCCGTCGGCCAGCCGCACCGGGGTGAGCCAGCCCTGACGGACCATTCTGGACACCGCGGTCCTGATCGCGGGCGCGCCGAAGCCCAGCGGCTCCAGCAGCCGCACCAGGGCGGCGACGGCGGCGGCGCCTCCCCGCTGCCTGAGGTAGCCGCCGTAGAGGTCGAAGAGGGCGGAACGAGCGCGCACGACCCCCGAGTCTGACAGCCCGCCGGGCGGCCCCGCCACTATCGTGCCCGGTCACGCGACACGCGATGATCGGTTCGATTTCACCGCCGCGAGTCGATAGGGGAGAATGGCCGCGACCCGGTCGGTTCACCACGACGTGGACCGGTGTCGGGTGGGCAGGCTATGACGGAGGGAGCACGCTATGGCGGCCATGAAGCCCCGGACCGGGGATGGTCCCCTCGAAGTGACGAAGGAGGGCCGGGGCATCGTGATGCGCGTCCCGCTGGAGGGCGGCGGGCGTCTGGTGGTGGAGATGACCCCGGAGGAGGCCAGCAACCTCGGGGACGCGCTCAAGTCCGCCGCGGGCTGACCCCGCTCGTTTTTTCCCACGAAGATCGGCCCGAGTAGCACGGAGGAACGCTTGCCCACGCCGGTGCCGACCTTGCCGACGACGCTGCCCGACGTGGAGGTGTCCGCGGGCGCCCGCGGCGGCGTCCCGGTGGCGGTGCTCAGCCGTGCGCCCGAGGGCGACGGCCCGCCGCTGCTCGGTCCCGGTGGGGACGTGCTCACCGCCGACTGGGTGGACAGCGTGGCTCTCACCGGCAAGGCAGGGGAGACCCAGCCCGGTCCAGCGGGGTCGGGCGTGCGGTGGGTCGTCGGCATCGGCGAGGGGCGGGCCGAGCACTGGCGCGCGGCGGGGGCGGCCCTGGTCCGCGTGATCGAGGCCAGACTGGCCGACGAGACCGGGGCCGGGCGCAAGGGGCAGTCGGTCCAGGTCGAGTTGCCGCCGGACGCGGGGCCGGACGAGGCGGCGCAGTTCGTGCGCGGTCTCCTGCTCGGCGGATACCGCTTCCGGGTGACCCGGGACGAGCCGAAGCCGCGCCTGCGGTCGGTGCGGCTGGTGGTGTCCGACGCGGACCGTCGCGAGGGGATCACCGCGGCGGCACGCCGGGCGGGCGCGCTGGCCGCGGCGACCGCCTTCGCCCGTGACCTGGCCAACACCCCGTCCAACGTCAAGGACCCGGCCTGGCTGGCCCGCACGGCGGCCCGCGCCGCGGCACGGGAGTCGGGCCTGGACGCGGTGGTCCGCGACGAGAAGTGGCTGGCCGCGCACGGCTTCGGCGGCCTGCTCGCGGTGGGCGGCGGGTCCGACCGGCCGCCGCGCCTGCTGCACCTGACCTGGTCACCGGCCGGGGCGAGCGGCCCGCACCTGGCGCTGGTCGGCAAGGGCATCACCTTCGACACCGGCGGCATCTCGATCAAACCCGCCGACGGGATGCACCTCATGCGCACCGACATGGCGGGCGGCGCCGCGGTGATCGCCGCGATGCTCGCCATCGCCCGGCTGGACCTGCCGGTGCGGGTGTCCGCGCTGGTCCCGTGCGCGGAGAACCACGTCTCTGGGTCCGCTTACCGGCCCGGTGACGTCGTGCGCCACTACGGCGGCCGCACCACCGAGGTCACCAACACCGACGCCGAGGGCCGCATGGTCCTGGCCGACGCCCTGGTCTACGCCGACACCGACCTGGGCGCCGACGTCCTGGTCGACGTGGCCACGCTGACCGGCAACATGAAGGTCTCCCTCGGTCTGCGCACCGGCGGCCTCTTCGCCACGGACGACGCCCTCGCCACCCGCGTCCGCACCGCGGGCGAGCGCGTCGGCGAGGCCTGGTGGCGGATGCCGCTGCTCGACGAGTACGCCGACGACGTGGCCAGCGAGATCGCCGACGTCCGCCAGTGCCCGCCCGGTCCCGGCGGCATCACCGCCGCCCTGTTCCTGCGCGAGTTCACCGGCAACCGCCCGTGGGCCCACCTGGACATCGCCGGTCCGGCTCGCGCGGACAAGACCTACGACGACGTGGTCCCCGGGGCGACCGGGTTCGCCGCGCGGACGCTGGTCGAGCTGGTGGACTCGTACCGGTCCTGACCGAACACCCGGTCGAGCACGGCGAACTTCGCCACGAACACCGGCAGGCCGCTGAGCACGTAGGTGACGTTCAGCACCAGCGTGCGCAGGTTTCGGTCGGCCACGAGCGGCCCGACCAGCCAGTCCACCGCCGTGGTCAGCCCCACCGACACCGCGCCGCCCAGAGCCGTGACCACCAGGTACCCGACGAGCTGCCTGCTCAGCCGGGGGATGCCGCGCTGCCCCCAGGCCCACCAGCGGATCATCACGAAGTGCGGGAGCGCGCCCGCGGCGAACGCCACCGTGCTGGCGGCCATCGCGTCCATCCCGCCGGAGGCGTAGAGCGCGAACAGCACGAGCTGGCTGATGCCGGTGGCCACCAGCGAGGCGACTGTGTACCGCGTGAAGCGCACCCCGCTTCGGCGGAACCAGCGCCCCATCACGCTAAGACCCTCCACAGTGCTCACACTACGAGTCGGTGGCTGACCGTTCTCTCAGACAGACTGTTCTGACGGAGATTCCCCGAGCGCTGTGCGATACACCTCAACGGTCTGCTCGGCCACCGACGTCCAGGAGAACTCCCTCTCGGCCCGCTCCCGGCCCGCCGCACCCATGGCCGCCGCCCGCGCCGGGTCGCCCAGCAGGGCGTTGACCGCGTCGGCCAGTCCACTGCGGAACGCCGACGGGTCGGCCTCGTCGTAGTGCACCAGCAGGCCGGTCTCGCCGTCGGCGACGACCTCCGGGATGCCGCCGACATCGGAGGCCACCACGGCCGTCGCGCACGCCATGGCCTCCAGGTTCACGATGCCCAGCGGCTCGTACACCGACGGGCACACGAACACCGTGGCGTGGCTGAGCAGCTGCCGCACCTCGGCGGCCTGCAGCATCTCCTGGACCCAGAACACCCCCGGGCGCGCCGCCGCGAGCTCCGCGACGGCCGCCTGGGTCTCCTCCGCGATCTCCGGGGTGTCCGGCGCGCCCGCGCACAGCACGATCTGCGCGTCCGGGTCGACGTGGTGCGCGGCGGCGACCAGGTGGGCGAGGCCCTTCTGCCGGGTGATCCGGCCGACGAACACGACGGTCGGCCTGCCCGGGTCGATGCCGAAGCGGCGCAGCACGTCGTCTTCGGAGACCGGGCGGTAAGCGGCCGCGTCGATGCCGTTGCGCACCACGTGCACCTTGGCCGGGTCGAGCGCGGGGTAGCAGGCGAGCACGTCGGCGCGCATACCGGCGCTCACCGCGATGATCGCGTCGGCGGACTCGTATGCGGTCCGCTCGACCCATGACGACAGCCGGTACCCGCCACCCAGTTGCTCGGCCTTCCACGGCCTGCGTGGCTCTAACGAGTGCGCGGTAACCACGTGCGGCACGCCGTGCAGCACGCCCGCGAGGTGGCCTGCCAGGTTCGCGTACCAGGTGTGCGAGTGGACAAGGTCCACTGTGTCCACCGCCGCGGTCATCGACAGATCCGCCGACAGCGTCCGCAGCGCCGCGTTCGCGTGCTCAAGCGCGGCGGCCGGGTTGTGCGCCGTGGCGTCAGCGCGCGGCCCGCCGAAGCAGTGGACGTCGACCTCCACGAGCTCGCGCAGCCTCGGCACCAGGAAGCCGACGTGCACACCCGCGCCGCCGTAGACCTCCGGCGGGTATTCCCGTGTCAGCAGTCCTATGCGCACCCCGGCTACGTTAGTCGTGGCTAGGCCGCCAAACACCGTGAGGCGCGCGGGTGAACGGCGTGTCAACCAACCCCGACACGGACCGCGACGTCTGGCAGGACTCCCACCGCGACAGTTAGGGTCGGACCGTGAAGGGCCAGCCGCGCGTACTCGGAATCGTGTTGGCGGGCGGCGAAGGCAAGCGGCTATGGCCCCTGACCGCCGACCGCGCCAAGCCCGCCGTCCCGTTCGCGGGCAACTACCGGCTCGTGGACTTCGTCTTGTCCAACCTGGTGAACGCCGGTTTCCACCAGCTCTGCGTGCTCACCCAGTACAAGTCGCACTCGCTGGACCGGCACATCTCCACGACTTGGCGCCTGTCGACGGTCCTGGGCCAGTACGTCACCCCGGTCCCGGCGCAGCAGCGGCTCGGCCCGCGCTGGTACACCGGCAGCGCGGACGCGATCTACCAGTCGCTCAACCTGGTTTACGACGAGCAGCCCGACCACATCGCTGTCTTCGGCGCGGATCACGTGTACCGGATGGACCCCGGGCAGATGCTCGACCAGCACGTCGAGTCCGGGGCGGGCGTCACCGTCGCGGGCATCAGGGTCCCCCGCGCCGAGGCCCGCGCGTTCGGCTGCATCGACTCCGACGAGCACGGCAAGATAACCCGGTTCCTGGAGAAGCCGGCCGATCCGCCGTCTGTCCCCGGCCACCCCGACGTCACCTTCGCCTCGATGGGCAACTACCTGTTCTCCACCAGCGCCCTGATCGAGGCCCTGCGCGCAGACGCGGTCGACAAGGACTCCCTGCACGACATGGGCGGCGACATCATCCCCATGCTCGTCGGGGCGGGTAGCGCGCACGTCTACGACTTCGCGGACAACGTCGTCCCCGGCGAGACCGAACGCGACCGCGGCTACTGGCGCGACGTGGGAACCCTGGACGCCTACTACGACGCGCACATGGACCTGGTCTCGGTGCACCCGGTCTTCAACCTCTACAACCGCCACTGGCCGATCCGCACCGCGACCCCGCCGCTGCCCCCGGCCAAGTTCGTCAACGCGGGCTCCGCGGTCGAGTCCATCGTCGGCCCCGGCACGATCATCTCCGGCGCGTCGGTGGTCGACTCGGTCATCAGCGCCGACGTGCTGATCGAGGACGGCGCCCAGGTCGAGGGCAGCGTGGTCCTGCCCGGCGCGCGGATCGGCAAGGGCGCGGTGGTCCGCAGGGCCATTTTGGACAAGAACGTCGTGGTGGCCGACGGCGTCCGCATCGGCGTGGACCCCGAAGCCGACCGCGCGCAGCACACGGTCAGCGGAAGCGGCGTGGTGGTCCTCGGCAAGGGCGCCAGGGCCGAGTAAGCCTCGCCGGGTAAGCCTCGCCGGGTAAGCCGATCAGCCTGCCTTGGCCGCGACCAACAGGCCGTCGCCCAGCGGCAGCAGCAACGGAACCAGTCTCTCGTCGTCGCGGACAGCGCTGACCACCTCGCGCAGCGCCACGGTCTCCGCGTCCCGTTGGCCCGGGTTCGCGCGGCACAGGACATTGTCGAACGCCAGGACGCCGCCCGGACGCAGCAGGCGCACGCCCTGCTCGTGGTACGCGGGGTACTCGTGCTTGGCGGCGTCGACGAACAGCAGGTCATAACCGCCGTCGGTCAGCCGGGGGAGGACGTCGAGGGCGCGGCCCATGATCAGGCGGGTGCGGCTGGGGGCGATGCCCGCCTGCCGGAACGTGCGCTTGGCGACGGCCTGCACCTCGGGCTCGACGTCGATGGAGGTCAGCACGCCGTCCGGGGCCATGCCCGCGAGCAGGTAGAGGCCGCTGACGCCGACGCCGGTGCCGATCTCGACCACCGCCCGCGCCCGCAGCGCGCTGGCCAGGAAGCGCAGGGCGGCCCCGCAGCCGGGGCCGATCGGCGGGCACCCCTGTTGCCCGCCGTGGGCCCTGGCCGCGGCGATCGCCTCGTCCTCGGGGGCCAGGCCCGCCTCGACGTACTCGCATAGCTCCGCCGAGTGCACGGCAGGCGATTCCGGTCCCACGGAGACGCAGATTAGCGGCGGCGGTGGCCAAACCGGGTGAACCCGCCCGGTAGGTCCCGCCGGACCCTTTTTCTCAGGCTCGTCTCAGCAGGTTCTCACGGTCACCATAAGGGGGTACCCCACAGTTGGACCTATGGCGGGGATGGTCGGGAAAGCGGGGAACGCGGTGAGCGTCGGAGACACGATGGTCGGGAACAACGCGGGGCGCGCGCGCGTTGACGGGGCTAGTGGGCAAGACGGTCTTCAGGAGGTGCCTATCTCCACGATGCAGAGTGTCGCCGAGGTGAAGCCGGTCGACCTCGACGCGGCGGCGTGGACGCCGCCGTCCTGGGACGAGATCGTGCGCGAGCACGGCGACCGCGTGTACCGACTCGCTTACCGGCTCACCGGTAACGCGCACGACGCCGAGGACCTGACCCAGGAGACGTTCATCCGGGTGTTCCGGTCGCTGGCGTCCTACAAGCCCGGCACCTTCGAGGGCTGGCTGCACCGCATCACCACGAACCTGTTCCTCGACATGGCCCGCCGCCGCTCGCGGCTGCGCATGGAGGGCCTGCCGGAGGACACCGACCGCCTCGCGGGCGACGACCCGAGCCCGGAGCAGGTCTACGCCGAGACCCACCTCGACCCCGACCTGCAGGACGCGCTCGACGAGTTGCCGCCCGAGTTCCGCGCCGCGGTCGTCCTCTGCGACGTCGAAGGACTGTCGTACGAGGAGATCGGCGCGACCCTCAACGTGAAGCTGGGTACTGTTCGCAGCAGGATCCACCGGGGCCGGCAGGCCCTGCGCGCGTCGCTGGAGCGGCGCCGGGAACTTGCCCAGGAGGCAACGGCATGACCCGCGTGTGCACCGCGGCCGACTTCCGCCCGGAGGTCGGCCCATGACGTTCGAGCGTGCCTGGGGGCTGCCTGAGCAGCACCTCATGCCCGACGCCGTGGTCGCGTTCGTCGACGGCGAGCTTGGCCGCACCGCGCACGACCGCGCGGTGGCCCACCTGGCTGGCTGCCGGTGGTGCGCGGCGGAGATCAACGCCCAGCGCCAGGCCCGCGCCGCGGTGCGCGCAGCAGACGTCCCCTCGATGCCCGCGGGCCTGCTCGCCTCGCTGCGCGCGATCCCGCAGGAGGTCGAGCTGCCCGCGACGCCGGACGGGCTCGCGGTGACCGAGGACGGCCAGCTGGTGGCCATCCAGCGGCCCGAGCGCGCGCAGACCACCGGCTTCGGCTCCAGCACGCCGCTCGGCTCGTCCGCCAAGCTCGGCGAGGGCCGCGCTGTGCTGGGTCGCCGCTCCGGCAAGCGCGCGGCCCAAGGCGCTGGGGTCGTGGTGTCCGGCCTGGTCCTCGGCGCGTTGGCCCTGGTCAACACCACCGGCGCGGCGCCGACGACGGAACGTGCTGAGCCCGCTGTCCCGATCGTGGGCGGCGGCGTTGAGCCGGTCGGTTTCGTCGGCAACCGCATCGCCCACGTCGTCTCACCGAGCTTCGGCCTGGTCTCGGCCCGCTGACCGGCTTCCGCGAAGGCCCCCCGCAGTGCGAAGGCCCTTCGCACTGCGGGGGGCCTTCGCGCGTGCTGGGGTTGGGGTCGCAACGCTTACTTCACCGTGGGTTTGGCACTCTGGGGAACGATGAACCAGCAGAACTTCGACCCTGAGATCGCGCGGGCTGACGAGCAGCCGCCGCGGAACGGGGTCGTGCCAGCGGGCGCCGAGCAGCGAATCACGCCGCGGCCGTTGGACCGGCCTGCCGTCGATCCCACCATGGCCGCCGCGTTCGGCAGGCCTGCCGGGGTCGCGGGCGCGTTCTCGCCGTCCGCGGCCACGCCACCCGTGCTGGGAGAGTTGACCACCGCCCCGCCGCCGCCGGAGTCCCTGGCCGCCGCGTTCGGGCGGCCACCCGGCGAGACCGAGGTCTTGCAGCGCCCGCCGGGGCAAGGCGCCGAGTCCGACGAGTCCGACGACGCGCTCTGGTCCCCGGACGCCGACCCGTGGCGCGATCCGGCCGCGGGCGCGGTCATCGGGCCGCCCGCGGTCGACCGGCCGGACGAGACTGACCCGGACACGGGTAAGAGGCCGTCCGGGGCCCTCTTGAGTCTGTCCGACGTGCTCTTCGGCAGGCGGGTAAAGCCACTTGCCTTGGCCGCTCTTGGCCTTGTCGCGGTTCTTGTCGGCGCGGCGGGCGGGTTGGTGGGGTGGTTCCTCGCCCGCGGCGGCGACCAGCTCACCAGCGACGTGACCCTCGCCCAGACCCAGCCCGGCAAGGAGCGCCCGGCGGGGTCGGTGTCCGACATCGCCAAACGGGTGCGGCCCGCCGTGGTGTCCATCGAGGTGAAGATGGACCAGGGCGGCGGCACCGGTTCCGGTGTGCTCATCGACGGCGCGGGCTACATCGTCACGAACTGGCACGTCGTCACCCTCGAAGGCCGCGCGGACAAGACCGCCAAGATCACCACCGTGTTCACCGACGGCACCCGGACCGAGGCGGCGCTGGTGGGCGTCGACGCGAAGACCGACCTCGCCGTGATCAAGGTGAACGTCACCAACCCCACCGTGCTCCAGTTCGGCGACTCCGACCAGCTCCAGGTCGGCGACTCGGTCCTGGCCATCGGCTCGCCGCTGGGCTTGGCCGACACGGTCACCGAGGGCATCGTGAGCGCCCTGCACCGCCCCGTGGTGGCAGGCGGCGACAACGGGGAGGCGCCGATCACCTACGACGCCATCCAGACCGACGCAGCGGTCAACCAGGGCAACTCCGGCGGCCCGCTGGTCGACTCGACCGGTTCCCTGGTGGGCATCAACTCCGCGATCCGCAGCAGCGAGGGCAACACCGGCAGCGTCGGCCTAGGTTTCGCCATCCCATCCAACGACGCCAAGCGCATAGCCGAGGCCATCATCCGCGACGGCCAGGTCAAACACGCGGACCTCGGCGCCAACGTCCGGTCGGTGTCCGCGGAGACAGCCGAGGGCGCGCAGGTCGTCAACGTCACCGAGGGCGGCGCGGCAGCGGCGGCGGGTATCGTCGAGGGCGACGTGATCCGCAAGGTCGGCGACCGGCAGGTCCGCAACGCCGCCGAGCTGACCGTGGCGGTGCGCATGTTCCAGCCGGGACAGGTTGTTCCCCTGGTGTTGGCCCGGCAGGGGCGCGAGCTGACCATCGAGGTAACCCTGCGGTCTGATTGACCGGCTACTCTGGTGCGGTAGCGGCCTAGTTCGGAGGTAGCGAGGGTGTTCGAGAGCATCGGCTGGGCCGAGATCCTCGTACTCGGCATCGCCGGTCTGTTCATCCTGGGCCCCGAGCGCCTACCCGCAGCCGCAGCATGGTTGGGCCGCTCCATCCGCAAGGCCCGAGAGTTCGCCACCGGCGCCCGAGACCAGCTCAAAACCGAATTGGGCCCAGAGTTCGACGAACTACGCAAACCCTTGCAGGACCTGCAACAGCTCCGCAACTTCGACCCGAAACAAATCGTCGCCAACCAACTCTTCGGCGACGACACCAACGGCGGCGTCAAACCCAACGGCTACGCGAGCACCCAGCCCCCCGTGCCCAAGCCGGACCCCCCCAAACCAGAACGCCCCCCGTTCGACCCCGACGCAACCTGACCGAGGGTCACTCAGCCACCAGCCCAGCCAGCCGCCAGATAGGCGGACGAGCGAACCCGCCTTCCTGCCAACCGGCACCGGCCCTGCCAGGTGCTCGATGGGGCAGAGCGGCAAACCGGCTCTCATGTCAACCGGCACCGGCCCGCCGGGTGCTCAGTGGGAGCGGACCAGCACACCCGCCCTTCTACCAGGCCGGACCCGGCCCTGCCAGGTGCTCGCGGGAGCGGAACAGCGAACCCACGTTCCTGCCAGGCCGCACCGACGCCCGCCCAGTGCTCGATGGGCCTCAGCGACCAGCAGGAGAGACCGACAGCATCCGCCCGGCAAGCCCCCGGGCCCGAACCGACAGCTTCGTCGCGACGTCGATCAGAACCTTGGCCGCCGCCGCGTCCGGTGTCGACTTGACCAGCGGCTCCCCAGCGTCCCCACCTTCGCGCAGGCGCGGGTCAAGCGGCACCTGCCCAAGCAGCGGAACCTTGGCCCCCATCGCCTTGGACAGCGAATCGGCGACAATCTGACCGCCACCGGAGCCGAACACGTCCATGCGGCTGCCGTCCGGCATCTCCAGCCACGACATGTTCTCGATGACCCCCGCGACCCGCTGCCGGGTCTGCAGCGCGATCGCGCCCGCGCGCTCGGCGACCTCGGCGGCGGCCTGCTGCGGCGTGGTGACGACGAGGATCTCCGCGTTCGGGATCAGCTGGGCCACCGAGATGGCGATGTCGCCGGTGCCGGGCGGCAGGTCGAGCAGCAGCACGTCCAGGTCGCCCCAGAAGACATCCGCGAGGAACTGCTGCAGCGCGCGGTGCAGCATCGGGCCGCGCCACACCACGGGGGTGTTGCCGGGGGTGAACATGCCGATGGAGATGACCTTCACGCCGTTGGCCTGGGGCGGCAGGATCATCTTCTCGACCTTGGTCGGCTTTTCCGCCGTGCCGACCATGCGGGGGATGGAGTGGCCGTAGATGTCGGCGTCGACGATGCCGACCTTCACCCCGCGCGCGGCCATGGCGACCGCCAGGTTGACGGTGACGCTCGACTTGCCCACGCCGCCCTTGCCGGACGCGACGCAGTACACCCGCGTCAGCGAGCCCGGCTCGGCGAACGGGATGCGCGGCTCTTCCGCGTCGCCGCGCAGGGACTTGCGCAGGGCGGTGCGCTGCTCGTCGTTCATGACGTCGAGTTCGACGGTGACCGCGCGCACGCCGGGCAGCGCGGACACCGCGGCCGTGACGTCCTTGGTGATCTTGTCCCGGAGCGGGCAGCCCGCGACGGTGAGGTAGACGCCGACGTCGACCCGGCCGTCCGGGTGCACGACGATGTCCTTGACCATGCCCAGGTCGGTGATCGGCTTGTGGATCTCGGGGTCCTGCACACCGGCCAGGGCCTTGCGCACGGCCTCGACACCGGGAACCTGTTCGGTAGTGGTCACCCCATCATGCTACGGGCGGGTAGCGGGCAGGCGTCGGGCGGATGGCACGCGCCACATCCGATTGTCAAGGGCGCTGTGCGCTCGGGTGGACGCGTTCCGTAACATCGTCCACCTGTTTCGGGCCTCGAGGAGGAACCTTGACCGTGCCGGACCAGTCCGCCCGGCCCACTCGCGAAGAACTCCACGCGTGGCGCACGTTTTTGCGCGCTCATGCTCGGATAACTCGCTCGCTGGAGACCGAACTGGTTGCCGAGCAACGTCTGTCCCTGGGCGGATACGACGTTCTCGTCCAACTCGCGGAAGCTCCGGAACGCAAGTTGCGAATGGCAGAACTCGCTGATGCCGTCCTGCTTTCCAGATCCGGCGTTACCCGTTTGGTCGATCGTCTGGAACGCGCTGGAATGGTCGCGCGGGAACGCGTCGCGGGCGACGGGCGCGGCGTCGTCGCCACGCTCACCGAACATGGCCTCGACGTGTTGCGCACGGCTTCGCGCACCCATCTCGCGGGCATCGTGCGCCATTTCGTCGCCCGATTGGACCGCGACCAACTTCGCTACCTCGGGGAACTCTGCGGAAAGCTGGTGGACTAAGCCTGTCTCGAAAAACCTAGGGCTTGACCTCGTCCCACCTCGGGTCGTCACGCGCCGTGTCCGCCGCGGGCCGTGACTTGCCGCGCTTGCCCTTGAGGTCGCCGCGCAGCTTGTCGAGTTCGCCGCGCAGGTAGTCCCGTGTGGCCACCTCGCCGACGGCGAGCCGCAGCGCGGCGAGCTCCCTGGCCAGGAACTCGGTGTCGGCTTTGGTCTGCGCCGCCCGCGCCCGGTCTTCCTCCAGCGACACCCGGTCCCGGTCGTCCTGCCGGTTCTGCGCGAGCAGGATCAGCGGCGCCGCGTACGCGGCCTGGGTCGAGAACGCCAGGTTGAGCAGGATGAACGGGTACGGGTCCCAGCGCAGCGACACCGCGACCAGGTTCACCGAGATCCACGCCACCACGAGCAGCGTCTGCCAGAACAGGAACCTGCCGGTGCCCAGGAAGCGCGCCAGCCGCTCGGAGAACCGCCCGAAGGCGTCCGGGTCGATGGAGAACCGCAGCCCCCGGGGAGCGCGCGGCTGGTCCAGCCGCCTGCGGTACGTCGGCTCAGGCATCGGCATCCTCCGGCTCGGACGCGCGTTCCCGCCAGTTGTCGGGCAGCAGGTGGTCGAGCACATCGTCCACGGTCACCGCGCCGACCAGGTGGTCCTCGTCGTCCACGACCGGCGCGCACACCAGGTTGTAGGTCGCGAAGAACCGGGTGACCTCGATCAGGGAGTCGGTCGGCCGCAGGCTCGTGAGTTCGGTGTCCACGGCCCCGGCCACCAGCTCGAACGGCGGTTCGCGCAAGAGCCGCTGGATATGCACGCAGCCCAGGTAGCGGCCGGTAGGCGTCGCTGACGGTGGGCGGCAGACGAAGACCATGCTGGCAAGCGCCGGGGGGATGTCGGGGGTGCGCACCCGCGCCAGCGCCTCGGCGATCGGCGCGTCCGGGGTCAGCACGATCGGCTCGGGGGTCATCAGGCCGCCCGCGGTGTCCGACGAGTACGCCAAGAGCCGCCGCACCGGCGCGGACTCCTCGGGCGCCATCAGCTCCAGCAGGCGGTTCTTGTCGCCCTCGGGCAGCTCGGCGAGCAGGTCGGCGGCGTCGTCGGGGTCCATCGCCTCCAGGACGTCGGCCGCGCGTTCCTCGTCCAGGTGCCGCAGCAGGTCCTTCTGGTCGTCCTCGGGAAGTTCCTCGATGACGTCGGCGAGGCGCTCGTCGTCGAGGGCGTCGGCCACCTCGTAGCGGCGCTTCACCGGCAGGTTCTGCAGCGCGGTGGCGACGTCGGCCGCGCGCATGGTGTCGAACACCGCGAGCAGCTGGTGCGCGGCCTGCGGCTGCCCGGTCAGCTCGGTGATCCCCGGCGCCCGGATCTGCGACCAGGCCAGCACCTCGATCGGCCCGCGCCTGCCCAGCCGTCCCGTGCGCTCGCGGATCGCGACCCGGCCCAGCACCCAGTCCCTGGTGCGGGTCGGCTCCATCGCGGTGTCCACCACGACCGCGGACGCGCCGGTCGACACCACCTCGACCCGCGCGTCCAGCAGCTGCCCGACCACCAAGACCTCGTTGGGGCGCTGGGTGAAGTGCCGCAGGTTGACCGAGCCGGTGGCGAGGGTGATCGCGTTCGGCTCGATGCTCGCCACCCGCAGCATCGGCACGAAGATCCGCCTGCGGGTCGCCAGCTCGACCACGATGCCCAGCACCCGCGGCGGCTGCCCGTCGACGCGCAGCCCGGCGACCAGGTCGCGGATCTTGCCGATGGACTCGCCGTCCGGCCCGAACACGGGCAGACCCAGCAGTTGCGCGGCGAAGACCTTGCTCATGCCTGGCACGCGGCCAGGCTAACCGCACCTCGGTAAACCCACCCTTCGACGTGCTTATCAGCACTCAGGCAAGCGGCTAGGCCAGGGCTTTGGCGATGGCCGCCGCGCGGGCGGCGGCCGGGTCGATCGGGTTGTCCTCGTCCTCTTCGGCCCCGAGCCAGTTCTCCACCGCGCGCACGAAGGTCCAGCGCCGGGCGCGGTCGGGGTCGGCGCCGGTCAGGTCGACCAGGTGGTCCAGGCGGTCGGTGACGGCGTCGGTCCAGCGGTTCCACAGCAGCGCGATCAGACCCCACTCCGGGTCGCCCGCGATCGGCTTGGGGTCGATCACCAGCCACGGCTCGCGCTCGCCGCGCAGCACGTTCTCGTAGTGCAGGTCCTGGTTGACCAGCCGGCTCGCCGCGGTCGGGCCGAGTTCGGCGCAGTAGGCCACGGCCTGTTCGACCAGGTCGGGCGGCACGGGGAAGTCCTCTTCTTCGTTGTCCTCTGGCAGCTCGTGGACCATCCGCGCCGCGACGTCGCGCAGGGTCACGACCCGCGGCGGGGCGGGGCGGTCGAGCCTGCGGATCAGGCCGCCGATGACGTCGAGGGCGGTGTCGATCGGCTCGTCGAGCAGCGAGTGGTCGCCGTGCAGGCGTTCGAGCAGCATCGCCCAGTCGCCCGGGTCGTGCTCGAACAGGCGGACGGCGCCCTGGCCGTCCCACAGGGACAGTGCCAGCGCCTCGTGCTCTGCCTCCGGGTGCGGCCATCCCAGCTTGAGGACCGCCGGAGTCCCGTCGGCGCGGCGGACCGGGAGCACCAGGGCGACGAACCCGTGCCACGGGCCGCCGTCGCGGGTCAGGTCCCAGCGGTCGAGCAGGCGGTCGGCGAGACCGGGCAGCCCGGCCAGCCAGCGCAGCTCGCCCTCCTCGGTGAAGTGCTGGCCGAAGGTGGGCGGGACGATCGTCATGGGGGCTGATCCTCACGTGTCGCACTGGCCACAATGGCGGTCCAGTGGGCGGCGTGGTCGACTACAACTCTTACACGGTTACCGGCTGGTTAACCCCGTACCGAACGGAGGCTCGATGCGTTCACCGAAGGACTTCTTCCGCCCGCTCGCGGTAGGTGCGCCCGAGCCGGTGCGGGAGATCCCGTTCCGGCCCTCCCGCATGATCCACTTCTTCGACCCGAGCAACGAGAAGATGGCCGCGAAGGTTCCCGACATGGCCGCGCAGGCCGACGTCGTGCTGGGGAACCTGGAGGACGCGGTCCGCGCCGACCGCAAGGAGGCCGCGCGCGCGGGCCTGGTCAAGATCGCCCGCGCGACCGACTTCGGCGACACCCAGCTCTGGACCCGGATCAACAGCCTCGACTCGCCGTGGGTGCTCGACGACCTGATCACCCTGGTCACCGAGATCGGCGACAAGCTCGACGTGATCATGGTCCCCAAGGTCGAGGGCGCGGCCGACATCCACTACGTCGACCGGCTCCTGGCGCAGCTGGAGGCCCGCGCGGGCCTGACCCGGCCGCTGCTGGTGCACGCGATCCTGGAGACCGCCAGCGGCGTGGCCAACGTCGAGGAGATCGCCACCGCCAGCCCCCGGATGCAGGGCATCTCGCTCGGCCCGGCCGACCTGGCCGCGAGCCGCCGGATGAAGACCACCCGCGTCGGCGGCGGCCACCCCGGCTACCTGGTCCGCGAAGACCCGACCGGCGACGACCTCACCACCGGCCGCGCGACCTACCAGCAGGACCTGTGGCACTACACCGTCGCGCGCATGGTCGACGCCTGCGCGGGCGCCGGAATCCTGCCCTACTACGGCCCGTTCGGCGACATCGCCGACGTCGTGGCCTGCGAGGACCAGTTCCGCAACGCGTTCCTGCTCGGCTGCGTCGGCGCGTGGAGCCTGCACCCCAAGCAGATCGCGATCGCCAAGAAGGTGTTCTCGCCCGCCCCCGCCGACGTGGCGTGGGCGCGCCGGGTCATCGACGCCATGGGCGACGGCACCGGCGCGGTCATGATCGACGGCAAGATGCAGGACGACGCGACCGTCAAGCAGTGCCGCGTGGTGGCCGAACTCGCCGACGCCCTCGCCGCCCGCGACCCCGAACTGGCAGAGGCCTATGTCGCCGAGGCCGCTGCTGTGAAATCTCAGGAGGCTCTGGCCAATGGCTGAACTGCGACCCCGCCGCTCGGTGCTCTACATGCCGGGCGCTAACGAGCGCGCGTTGGAGAAGGCCAAGACCCTCGACGCGGACGCTCTTATCCTTGACCTAGAGGACTCCGTAGCACCTGACGCCAAGGCTGACGGCCGTAAGAGGGTCTGCGAGGCCGCTGCGTCCGGGGAGTACGGCCGCCGCGAGCTGACCATCCGGGTCAACGGCCTGGACACCGAGTGGCACGCCGACGACATCCGGGCCGCCGCCGAGGCGGGCCCGGACGCGATCGTCGTGCCGAAGGTCAACTCCGCGGCCGAGGTGCACGCCATCGAGCGGTCCCTGGAGGCCGCGGGCGCCCCCGACAAGACCGCCATCTGGGCGATGGTCGAGACCCCCATCGCGATGCTGCACGCCTACGACATCGCCGCGGCCAGCGAGCGGCTGTCGGTGCTGGTGATGGGCACCAACGACCTGGCCAAGGAGTTGCACGCCGAGCACGTCCCCGGCCGCGCCCCCCTGCTCGGCGGCCTGTCGCTGGCGCTGCTGGCCGCCCGCGCGACCGGCAAGGTCATCCTCGACGGCGTCTACAACGACGTGAAGGACCTCGACGGCTTCGCCGAGGAGTGCCTGCAGGGCAGGCAGTTCGGCTTCGACGGCAAGACCCTGATCCACCCCGGCCAACTGGAGCCGTGCAACCGGATCTTCGCCCCCTCCGACGCCGAGATCGCCCACTCCGAGAAAATCATCGAGGCGTTCGAAGCCGCCACCCGCGAAGGCCGAGGCGTAGTCACCGTCGACGGCCGCATGATCGAAAACCTGCACGTCGACAACGCCCGCCGAGTCCTCGCCGTCGCCGCCGCCATCCGCGACCGCGCCTGACCCGAACGGCTGGCGGCGAAGCCCAGGCTTCGCCGCCAGTCGTAGAGTTGATCCCATGGCGGACGGCGTGCTCAACGAGATCGAGGTCGAGGGCTACACCTCGATCGAGCACGCCACGATCCGGTTGGGCAGCCTCAACGTCCTGGTCGGCGCCAACGGCGCGGGAAAGAGCAACTTCATCCGCGCGCTGGAACTTCTGGGGCGTATCGCGGACGCCGAGCTAGGGCTGTTCGTCGGCCTTAACGGCGGGGCGTCGGCCCTGCTCAACCGGAAGGCGTCCGACAGGGGCATCAAGCTGCGGCTGGACGGAGCCAAGAACGGCTACGAGGCGCTGCTTGTCCCCGCCGCGAACGATGAACTGATTTTCTTGTCGGAAACGGTGGCCTTCCGGGGCGCAGGTCACCTCAAGCCGTACACGAAGTTGCTTGGGCGCGGCCACCGGGAAAGCCGGCTCTTGGAGGCAGGCGGCGATGGGCCGTCCGTCGCCTCGTACGTGCTCGATCTGCTCCACGACTGCCGGGTGTTCCACTTCCACGACACGAGTCGGGACGCCCCGGTGAAGCAGTTGGTGCCGACCGCGGACAACCTCGCCCTGAGGAACAACGCGGGCAATCTGGCGGCGGTTTTGCTCGCCCTGCGCGACCACGACGACACTGCCTCTCGTGCCGCATACCGGCGCATACTCGCCGCCATCCGGCAGGTAGCCCCCTTCTTCAGGGACTTCGTCCTGGCCCCAGAAGCGGGCGACCGTATCCGCCTCCGATGGCGTCAGACGGACTCGGACGCGGTCTTCTCCGCCGACCAGATGTCGGACGGAACACTGCGCTTCGTCTGCCTCGCGACCCTGCTGCTACAGCCCAACCTGCCAGCTCTCCTGGTGCTGGACGAACCGGAACTGGGCCTGCACCTTTACGCCATCGTGCAGTTGGCCGGACTCCTTCGCCAAGCCGCGACCCGCAGCCAGGTGCTCCTGGCCACCCAGTCGGTCACGCTGATGAACCAGTTCCAGATCGACGACCTGATCGTGGTCGAGCGGGTCGACGGCAATTCCGTGTTCAGCCGTCCGGACCGCGAGCGCCTGAGCGCCTGGCTGTCCGAATACTCCCTGGGTGAGCTGTGGGAGAAGAACCTGATCGGCGGCCGCCCCGGAGCCGGAGGAACCAGCCTCCATGGCTGATCGAGCCAGGCGCCTGCACTTCCTGGTGGAGGGACAGACCGAGGAGACGATCGTCCGGGACCTGTTCCAGCCGCATTTCCACGACCACGGCTGGGTGAGCCGACGATTGTTAACTTTGTAGTGGTCTGCCGCGTTGGCTACGGAATGGTCACGGCGCAGGTCAGGGACGTGACAGCGCGTGAAAGGTTGCGGTGACATAACGCACAGAACACGGAACGGTCTTGCGGTACACATGTCCGGTGATGTGCTCTATGCCCATGGGTAGACACAGCCTTCCCTCCGAGTCGCGCGGAGTCCTCAGCATGTTCAGCGGCCGTCGTCGGCAGCGGGACGACCTGTTCGACCGGAGCTTCCGCTCTTGTGACGACTGCGGCGCCGATGTCTATGTCCTCGCCGAGGACTGCAAGGACTGCGGCACCGCCCTGGAGTTGCGCGCGGGCTGAGGCGTCCCGTCAGATCGTTCCGGCCCGGAGGCCATCGGCTTCCGGGCCGCTTGCTGTCCATACCGCCTGCGTCACGCAGTGGCACGCCCCACTTCCGGGGCGCGAACGACCGTTAACCGGGGGATACTGCCCGGTAACTCACGCGCCGTCTCACTAGGGAGCTCGCATGGCCCGCCTCGCCCAGACCGCTGGACTGACCGATGTCCAGCGCGAAATCCTGTCCACGGTCAAGGACTTCGTGGACAAGGAGATCATTCCGCACGCGCAGGCGCTGGAGCACGCCGACGAGTACCCCAAGGACATCGTCGAGGGCATGAAGGAGATGGGCCTGTTCGGGCTCACCATCCCCGAGGAGTACGGCGGCCTCGGCGAGTCCCTGCTGACCTACGCCCTGGTTGTCGAGCAGATCGCGCGCGGCTGGATGAGCGTGTCCGGCGTCATCAACACGCACTTCATCGTGGCGCACATGGTCAAGCAGCACGGCACGGCCGCGCAGAAGCAGCACTACCTGCCGAAGATGGCCACCGGCGAGATCCGTGGCTCGTTCTCCATGTCCGAGCCGGACCTGGGCTCCGACGTGGCCGCCATCAAGACCCGGGCCAAGCGGGACGGCGACGGCTACGTCATCGACGGCGCGAAGATGTGGCTGACCAACGGCGGCAGCTCCAACCTGATCGCCCTGCTCGCGCGCACCGACGAGGGCGCGGAGAAGCCGCACCAGAACCTCACCACGTTCCTGGTCGACAAGCCCGAGGGCTTCGGCGAGGTCGCCCCCGGCCTCACCATCCCCGGCAAGATCGACAAGATGGGCTACAAGGGCGTCGACACCACCGAGGCCGTCTTCGAGGGCTTCCGCATCGGCGCGGACAAGGTCCTCGGCGAGGCGCCCGGCAAGGGCTTCTCGTACATGATGGACGGCGTCGAGGTCGGCCGGGTCAACGTCGCTTCCCGCGCCTGCGGTATCGCGATCCGCGCGTTCGAGCTGGCCGTGGAGTACGCCCAGCAGCGCAAGACCTTCGGCAAGGCCATCGCCGAGCACCAGGCCATCGCGTTCAAGCTGGCCGAGATGGCCACCAAGGTCGAGGCCGCCCACCTGATGATGGTCAACGCCGCCCGGCTCAAGGACTCCGGCGAGCGCAACGACGTCGAGGCTGGCATGGCCAAGCTCATCGCCTCGGAGTACTGCGCCGAGGTCACCCAGGACGCCTTCCGCATCCACGGCGGCTACGGCTACTCCAAGGAGTACGAGATCGAGCGCCTCATGCGCGAGGCGCCGTTCCTGCTCATCGGCGAGGGCACCAGCGAGATCCAGAAGACGATCATCTCCCGGGGCCTGCTCCGCGAGTACAAGTCGAAGAACTGACACCCCGTCGGGTTCGCAGGGTTCGCCCGGGGTTGGCAGGATAGAGATATGACCGGTGCGTTCTCCGGCCCTGGACGAGCGAACCAGGGTCTGCCCAAGGTGCCCACCCCGCCAACCGGGTGGCCCATCGGGTCCTATGACACCTACCAGGAGGCACATCGCGCGGTCGAGCACCTCGCGAGCAACGAGTTCCCGGTCGAGGAGGTCACCATCGTCGGGGTCGACCTGATGCTGGTTGAGCGGGTGATCGGGCGGCTGAGCTGGGCGAAGGTGCTCGGCACCGGCGCGCTGTCGGGCGCCTGGTTCGGCCTGTTCGTCGGCCTGCTGCTGGGGCTGTTCAACACCCAGCAGGCCTCCTTCGCGCCCATCCTGGTCGGCTTGGCCGCGGGCGTCGTCTTCGGGCTGGTGTTCGCCGCCGTCGGTTACGCGAGCACGCGCGGACGCGGTCGGGAGATCGCGTCCGCCACCCAGCTCGTCGCAGGGCGCTACGACGTCCTCGCCCAGCCGCGCAACGCCGAGAAGGCCCGTGACCTGCTCGCCAAGCTCGCCATGGGGCCGGGCGGGCGCACCGACTGAGCCGCCTGGCCTACTCCTTCCGACCGAATTGCGGCCGGTGATCATCAGGCCTAGTTTCAGTGGACCCGGTCGCGGGCGTGGGAGCACCCTGCGGCCGGTGGCACGTCGACGGGCGAGGGTCAGCTGACGTCCGACGTGTCCGTCGGAAGGAGGCAGGACGATGAGGTCTGGCCATCATCGGGTCCGTGGCCGCCGACGCCTCGGGGTGGCGCTGGGCGCCGCGCTGATCGCGTCCCCACTGCTGGGGGCCTGCGGCTCCGACAGCGGCGGCGTCACGGTCAACGTCTACTACGCGGCCGAAGAGAACTTCGACAAGGTCGTCGCCCAGTGCGACAAGGCGGCGGGCGGGCGCTACCGGGTGATGCTCAACGGCCTCCCGCGCGAGGCCGACGGGCAGCGCGAGCAGATGGTGCGCAGGCTCGCGGCAGGCGACACCGACATGGACGTCCTCGGCCTCGACGTCACCTGGGTCGCCGAGTTCGCCGAGGCGGGCTGGATCGCCGAGTGGACCGGCCAGGACAAGGCCGAGGTCGAGAACGGCACGCTGGCGGGGCCGCTGGAGACCGCGCGGTGGAAGGACAAGCTCTACGCCGCGCCGAAGAACACCAACGTGCAGCTGCTCTGGTACCGCGACGACCTCGTGCCGGAGCCGCCGGAGACCTGGGGCGAGATGCTGTCCACCGCCGAGCGCCTGCGGTCGGAAGGCAAGCCGAGCACGGTCCTGATGACCGGGGCCCAGTACGAGGGCCTGGTCGTGCAGTTCGCCACCCTCGTCGCGGGCGCGGGCGGCAAGATCCTCTCCGCCGACAGCACCCGCGCCGTGGTCGACGACGGCGCGGTGAAAGCGTTGGGGGCGCTCAAGGATCTCGCCACCTCACCGGTCGCGAGCGCGTCGCTGTCCAACGCCAAGGAAGACGACGTCCGGCTCGCGTTCGAGTCCGGCAGCGCCGCATTCCAGCTCAACTGGCCGTTCGTCTACGCCGCGATGCGCAAGGCGAACCCGGAGCTGGCGAAGCGGTTCAAGTGGGCGCCCTACCCGTCGATCGAGCCGGGCAACACCGGCACCGCCACCATCGGCGGCTACAACCTCGCGGTGAGCGAGTACTCCACGCACAAGCCGGAGGCGTTCGAGGTGGCGAAGTGCCTGCGCGACGCGGCCAGCCAGAAGTACTCGGCGATCAACTCCGGTGTCCCGCCGACGATCGAGTCGGTGTACGACGACCCGGAGATGGCCGAGCGGTACCCGATGCGCGACACCATCCTCGCCCAGCTCAAGAAGGCCGCGGTCCGGCCGATCACCCCGGCGTACCAGAACGTCTCGACGCTGATCTCCACAATCCTGTCGCCGCCATCGGCCATCGACCCGCCCGCGACGGCCGCCCGGCTGCGCGCCGAGTTGCAGGACGCCCTCGACTCCAAGGGAGTGCTGCCGTGAGCCACACCGTCCAACAGACCCGGCCCGCCCGGCCGGACAAGGGAAAGCGCGCGGTCAGCGAGGGCAAGAAGGCCGAACGCAAGCTGGGCCTGCTGCTCTGCGCGCCCGCCGCACTGGTGATGCTCGCGGTCACCGGCTACCCGATCGTCTACTCCATCTGGCTTTCCTTGCAGCGCTACGACTTGCGCTTCCCGGACCAGCAGAAGTTCATCGGCATCGACAACTACGTGACGGTGCTGACGAACTCCTACTGGTGGACCGCGTTCGGCGTGACGACCCTGATCACGGTGATCTCGGTGGCGATAGAACTGGTGCTGGGCATGGGTTTGGCGCTGGTCATGCACCGGACCCTGGTGATGCGCGGGCTGGTCCGCACGGTCGCGCTCATCCCGTACGGCATCGTGACCGTCGTCGCGGCGTTCTCCTGGCGCTACGCCTGGACGCAGGACACCGGTTACCTGGCGCGGCTTTTCGCCCCAGAGGCCGCGTTGCTCACCGAGCGCGTGCCCGCGCTGGCGATCATCGTGCTCGCCGAGGTGTGGAAAACCGTGCCGTTCATGGCTTTGCTGCTGATGGCGGGCCTGGCCCTGGTGCCGGACGACCTGCTCAAGGCCGCGTCGATGGACGGGGCGTCGGCGTGGCAGCGGTTCACCAAGGTCATCATCCCGGTGATGAAACCCGCGATCCTGGTGGCGCTGCTGTTCCGCACCCTGGACGCGTTCCGCGTCTTCGACAACATCTTCGTGCTCACCAACGGCGCGCAGCAAACCGGGTCGGTGTCGATGCAGACGTACAACAACCTGATCAAGGGCCTGAACCTGGGCATCGGCTCCACCATGTCGGTGCTCATCTTCCTTGCCGTCGCGGTGATCGCGTTCCTGTTCATCAAGGTGTTCGGCACGTCCGCGCCCGGCGGCGACGGGGGGAAGCGCTGATGGCCGCCATCGGAGCCAAGACCCGCTGGGCGCTGATCGACATCGTGGTGGTGGTCTACGCGCTGGTGCCGGTGCTGTGGATCGTGTCGCTGTCGTTCAAGACCAAGGAAACCCTGACCGACGGCAACTTCGTCCCGCGCTCGTGGACGCTGCAGAACTACGTGGACATCTTCAACACCACCGTGTTCCTGCGCGCGCTGGTGAACTCGATCGGCATCGCGCTGATCGCCACGGCCATCGCGGTCGTGCTCGGCACCATGGCCGCCTACGCGATCGCCCGCCTCGATTTCCCCGGAAAACAGGCGCTGGTCGGGGTGTCGCTGCTGATCGCGATGTTCCCGCAGGTGTCGCTGGTCTCGCCGCTGTTCGAGATGGAACGCGGCCTCGGGCTGTTCGACACCTGGCCGGGGCTGATCCTGCCGTACATCACCTTCGCGCTGCCGCTGGCGATCTACACCCTGTCCGCGTTCTTCCGCGAAATCCCGTGGGAGCTGGAGAAAGCGGCGAAGATGGACGGCGCGACCCCCGCCCAGGCGTTCCGTCGGGTCATCGCGCCGCTGGCCGCGCCGGGGGTGTTCACCACGGCGATCCTGGTGTTCATCTTCTGCTGGAACGACTTCCTGTTCGCGATCTCGCTCACCTCGACCGAGGCCTCGCGCACGGTCCCGGCGGCGCTGTCGTTCTTCACCGGCTCCTCGCAGTTCGAGGACCCGACCGGGACCATCTCCGCGGCCGCCGTGGTGATCACCGTCCCGATCATCCTGTTCGTGTTGTTCTTCCAGCGCCGCATCGTCGCGGGGCTGACGTCCGGTGCGGTGAAGGGCTGAGCCATGGCTGAGATCGTCTTGGACAAGGTGACCAAGCGCTACCCCGACGGCGCCCTCGCGGTGTCCGATGTGGACATCCAGATCGCCGACGGCGAGTTCATCATCCTGGTCGGCCCCTCCGGCTGCGGGAAGTCGACAACGCTGAACATGATCGCGGGCTTGGAGGACATCTCGGCGGGCGAACTGCGCATCGACGGCGAACGCGTCAACGAGCGCGCCCCCAAGGACCGAGACATCGCGATGGTGTTCCAGTCCTACGCGCTCTACCCGCACATGAGCGTCCGGGAGAACATGGCGTTCCCGCTGCGTCTGGCCAAAGTGGACAAGGCGACGGTGACCAGGAAGGTGGAGGAAGCCGCGCGCATCCTCGACCTGACCCAGCACCTGGACCGCAAACCCGGCAACCTGTCCGGCGGCCAGCGCCAGCGGGTGGCGATGGGCCGGGCGATCGTCCGCAACCCCAAGGCTTTCCTCATGGACGAGCCGCTGTCCAATTTGGACGCGAAGCTGCGGGTGCAGATGCGCACGTCGGTGTCGAAACTCCAGAAACGCCTTGGCACCACGACGGTCTACGTCACCCACGACCAGACCGAGGCCATGACCCTGGGCGACCGGGTGGTGGTCATGCGCGGCGGCCACGTCCAGCAGATCGGGTCGCCGCAGTTCCTCTACGAGCAGCCAGCGAACCTGTTCGTGGCGGGCTTCATCGGCTCCCCGTCGATGAACTTCCTCCCCGCCACCCTGGAAAACAGCGAACTCCACACCCCACTGGGCGCCATTCCCCTCACCGACCGCGTCCGCCGCCTCGCCGAGGCGGCCAACGCCCCCCGCGAGGTCATCATCGGCCTGCGCCCAGAGCACTTCGAGGACGCCACCCTCCTCGACGACAACGAGAAATCGCGCGGCGGCACCTTCAACGCGACAGTCGACGTCCTGGAATCCATGGGCTCGGACAAGTTCGCCTACTTCACGGTGGAAGGCGAAACCGCCACCTCAGCGGAACTGGACGAACTAGCCGCCGACGCGGGCTCAGCCGACCTGACCGACGGCGGCGCCCAGATCATCACCCGCCTCTCGGCCGCATCCCAGGCCACCGAGGGCGCCGAAACCACCATCTGGTTCGACGCGGACAAACTCCAGATGTTCGACCCCTCCGACGGCCGAAACCTCACGTACACCGAATAACCCCACCCGGCAACCCCCACCCGAAACCTGTGGACAGTTCCGGGCCATGTGGATAACTCTCCGCACGGCCCGGACTCTTTCGCCACCCTTGGTCCCAACGGCCCTCACCCCGAGGTGCCCACTCCACAAGGGACCAAGCACATGACCAACCGCATCCGCACCACCCAAGCCGTCCTGCTCGCCATCCTCGCCGCCCTGACGGTGGCACTGACCCCCACCACGGCGTCAGCCACCACCCCACCCCCATGCGACAGCGGCGAACTCTGCCTCTGGCCCTCCCCCCAGTACAAGGGCGTCCCGCTCCGAATCAGCCTGACCACCACCAACCCCGGCGAATGCGTCCCTCTACCCGAATCCGACGACACCCGCTCCTTCGCCAACCTCCTGACCCGCCCCGTGACCCTCTACCAGGGCCGCGAATGCGACACCGAAGGCGAGTTCGACACCTATCCGGGCAAGGGAACGTACGTCCCACACTCCCCGTTCGTGGTCCGCGCTATCCAAATCTGGTCCACCTGACCACCCCGGACCGCCACACCCGAACAGCAGGGCCGGGGAACAACTGATTTCCTGGCCCCGCCAGCCCGCCAGCCCGCCAGCCCGCCAGCCCGCCAGCCCGCCAGCCCGCCAGCCCGCCAGCCCGCCAGCCCGCCAGCCCGCCAGCCCGCCAGCCCGGCGGTTCGGCGGTTCGGCGGTCCGCCAGTCCGGGGGTTCGGCGGTCCGGCGGTTCGCCGGGGAGCCAGGAGGGCGGGTGGGAGGTCTGCCCGGCAGACCCCCAGGTGATGGCCCGGCGGTCTGGCAGCTAGCTGGCCCAGCCGGCCGTAACTTCACCTGCTCCGCCGCGCGGCGCGGCGGGCCGACCCACTGGTGGGTCCCGTTAGCCGCTGGGCAAGCCCGCTTGTCTTCCGGCAGAACCGCTTGGCATTCCGCCAGGCCGGCAGCCCGCCAGGCCGCTGGCCTGCCGGTCCGGCGGCCGGTAGTCGGGTGGTTCGTAGTTGGGCGGCCGACGGTTCGGCGGTGGGGTGGTTGGCGTACTCGGGCGGGCACCTGCTCGGGCGGAATGGCGGCTGCTCGGGCAGCAGGCACTTGGACACTCAGTACTTCAGGAAGTGCTGAAGTGCTGAAGTGCTGAGTTCACCGGTCCCCGCCGCTTGCCCAACGGGTTCGCTGGCCGGTCGCCATCCGCGGCTGATCGGCAGACCCACTGGTTCGCCTACCCGCCACCCCGGCCAGCAAAGCCGGCGTAAGTGCTCGCACTCCGGGCCGCGGCAGAGGCAGCGACTCAAGTCAGGAGAAGGAAACATGACCCGCATTACCCACGCCCCTTCCACCGCACACCCCTCCCGCGCACCGTCGGGGAACAGCTGTTCCAGCTCCACCGCACCACGGTTCCGGCACCAGCATGACGACGTCTTCCGCAGGTCAGAGGCCCGGGAGTAGGAAGGGCGGAACGAATCCCGGGCATGGGGCGTTGGGATAGGTATACGAGCGCGTCTTGCTCGCGGGTTCGCGGTCTTCGCGGACATAGTGATCGCTTGGCATCCCGGCGGCACTCAGAACAGCCGAGTTACCGGGAGGTAGCCCACTTGACCAGCACGTTGACGCCCGAACAACCGACAAGCACCGCCGAACCCGTATTCGCGGGGCAGAAATCCGCGACCGAGACCTTCCTGGTCAAGTTGTTCGCGGTGGTGCCGTTCCTGGCCCTGATCGCCGCTGTTCCGCTGGCCTGGGGGTGGGGGCTCGGGTGGGTCGACATCGGTCTCGCCGCGCTGTTCTACAGCCTCACCTGCCTTGGGGTGACGGTCGGCTTCCACCGCCACTTCACCCACGGCGCCTTCAAGGCCAACCGGGGGCTGCGGGTGGGTCTTGCGGTCGCGGGCAGCATGGCGATGCAGGGCCCGGTCATCGGCTGGGTCGCCGACCACCGGCGCCACCACGCCTACGCCGACCGCGAGGGCGACCCGCATTCGCCGTGGCGCTACGGCACGTCCCCGGCGGCGCTCGCCAAGGGGTTCTGGCACGCGCACATGGGCTGGATGTTCGAGCGGGAGAAGACCAATCCCAAGCGGTTCGCCCCCGACCTGCTGGCCGACCGCGACATCGTGGCCGTCGACCGCCTGTTCCCGCTGCTGACCGTCGCGACCCTGCTTGCGCCCGCTGTCCTCGGTGGACTGATCACCATGTCCTGGTGGGGCGCGCTGACGGCGTTCTTCTGGGCCAGCCTGGTCCGGGTCGCGGTGTTGCACCACGTCACCTGGTCGGTCAACTCGATCTGCCACCTCGTCGGTGACCGGCCGTTCGAGGCCAGGGACAAGGCGACCAACTTCTGGCCGTTGGCGATCCTGTCCATGGGCGAGTCGTGGCACAACACCCACCACGCCGATCCCACCGGAGCCCGGCACGGCGTGCTGCGCGGGCAAATCGATATTTCCGCCCGGCTCATCTGGGTCTTCGAGAAGCTGGGTTGGGCCACCAAGGTTCGATGGCCCAAGCCCGAACGTCTCGCGAAACTGGCTCGGACACCGGACCCGCGATCTGCCTGAATCGATTAGTCCGAATGTGGCACTGGGCTGACTGCGAATGCCGCTTTGTTCAGTACGCCCTTCGCTCGGCCGTGCGTAGTCGATAGGTGAACACCGCGCTCATAGTGCCGAGGGCGACCAGGCCGGTGCCGACGACTTCGTTGGAGATAATGGCTCCCACCATGTGCTCCTCCGCGTAATCGAGCACGAAGGGCGCCGCCAGCAGCCACCCGCCCAGCGCCGCGATGATGACGCTCAGTCCCGGAAGGTCGCGCGGAGCGACCATTCTGACCA
Organism: Actinokineospora iranica; assembly: GCF_900101685.1. Classification (GTDB taxonomy): domain Bacteria; phylum Actinomycetota; class Actinomycetes; order Mycobacteriales; family Pseudonocardiaceae; genus Actinokineospora; species Actinokineospora iranica. The sequence goes on along the minus strand of NZ_FMZZ01000006.1, from coordinate 159,610 downwards.
GCGCCAACGACCCGACGATGAGGGCGACCAGCATGTCGTTCAGGTCGCCGACGCTGGTGCTGGCCGGGAACCGGTAATGCAGGACGAAGGGCGCGAAGCCCAGCCAGACCGATAACAGGAAAGCCAGCGAACTGGGGAGGCTGGGTGTCAGTCGTCCCTCGGTGTCCGGCCCTACCCAAAAGTGTGGTGTCACGGAAATGTTGTGGTCACCGCGCACCTGTTGACCCGCCATGTCGGCTCCTAGGTCGGGGAAGTGAAGAACCTGCCTGTCGGTTATACGCCGCAAGTTTCGTCAAGAACAACGGGCTATCGAGTGATGGGGATCACGCGCTTTGTCACTCGCTGTGTTCGCCGGTAATTCTGGCTCGGAAACGCGCTCAGGGTTCACATTCATTTCGGGCAAATCGCCAATAGTGGTGCTATTTGCCCGCGATGGCAGCGGCTAATATGAAGTGACTTTCCAGTAGGGGCTGGGCGGGTCAGGCGCGGGCGCGCAGGGCGGTGATCACCGCGTCGTCCCAGCGGTGCGTGCGGATGAGCCGGTAGCGCTCGGCGATGACCCAGAGATACGCCTCGGCCTCGGTCTGGCTGGCGATCATCCCGGCCTGCCGCACCATGGTGACCACGGGGACGAACTCCTCGGCATACCAACGGTTCGCCACCGTGGCGCGGTCCAGGAACCGCCGCTCGTCCTGCATGAGCCGGAAGCCCCACGCCTCGACGGCCTCGCTCAGTGCCGCGTAGTCCCACGGGTCCGTCAGGCTGATCGCGTCCCGCGCCTGGTCGTCGAGGGGGACCCGGTCCAGGAAGATCCGCCGGAAGTCCTTGACGATCAGGTCGCCCCGGTACCTGATCCCCTCCGCCGAGATGCGGGTGACGATCTCGGTCACGTACGCGTCGATGGTCCGCAGGCCCATCGCGTGCGCCACCGACACGCGGTGGTGCCCGTCCACGACGAAATGGAGTTCGCCCACCCGGAAGACCTCGATCGGCGGGATCGCCTCCCCGCGCCGCTGCGCCAGCGCCAGGCGCTCCCACCGCTGTCGGGACATGCCAGACGTCGGCCGGAAGCGGCGGTCGAAGTCCCTGGTCCGGTCGACGCTGCCGATGATCGAGTCGAGCGGGATGACCCGCAGCCCCAGCCGCCGCTCGCCGACCCGGCCGAGGGCGGCGACGACCTCGTCGAAGGGCAGCATGATGTTCACGTCGTCCGGCTCCCGGCGCAGCCACGCGCCCAGCCTGCTGAGGACCTGCCGCCTGCGCATCCGCAGGAAGTCGTTCTCGGCGTCGGCGACGGGAAAGCCGGTGTCACGTGGCATGGCTGTTCTCCGGGATGTCCAAGATGCGGTAACCCACAGTGTTGACGACTCGGGTGTCACCCATGTTCCGGTCCGGGACCGGTTCCCCGTGCGGGTGGATGTGCCCGTGCACCAGCAGCGCGGGCCGCAGCCGCCGAACCGTCTCGTGCAGGCAGTCGAACCCCCGGTGCGGTGGGTCCTCACGGTCGCCCACCCCGCGCGGCGGCGAGTGGGTCAGCAGCACGTCCACGCCCCGGCCGTCGCGGAAGCGGCGCGCCGCCGCCCGCAGGCGCAGCCCGCGCGCCCGGCGGGCCATCTGCCGCTCGGTCCACTGGTTGGGGCCGGTGTTGTACCGGATCGACCCGCCCAGCCCCGCGATCCGCAGCCCGGCCACATCCGCGATCCGGCCGTCGACGTTCACCGCGCCCGTCGGCCCCGGGTAGTCGGCGGGCAGCCCGTCGCGGGTCCACAGGCCGTGCGAGTAGACGTAACCGGTGAGGTCCCGGTCGTGGTTGCCCGGCACGAACACGCAGGGCCGGTCGAGCGCGTCGGCCAGGAACTCCAGGTAGTCGAACGGGAGGTCGCCCGCGGCGAGCACCAGGTCGACGTCGTGCTCGCGGACCTTGGTGGTCCACAGCCGCTCGACCACCTCGTCGGAGACCGCGAGCACCCTCGGCATGGCCCGAGCGTACGTGTGCGGACGGCGGGAAGTCCGACGAGCGGCCAGGGCGGGTATCGATCCGGGCTTGGCTGGCGAGGAGTCATGCGGAGGGAACGGTTCGTGCTCGCCGGGCGTCGGACGGCTAGCGTGATCGTCGGAAGCGATCGTCTGCGGGTGCCGAGGGTGCGGCATCCACCACGGGTGCGGTGGCGTGGCCTGCCACCGAGGGGAGTTCGTGCGATGGGAACTGGGCAGGCGGACGACCGGTACGTCACCGGCGGGGTGAACTGGGAGTCCTACTCGCTGGAGGATCTGGTCAAGATGGTCGCCGAGCAGGCGAGCGCGCCCCAGTTGGAGCGCCTCGCCGACGACTGGCGCGCCGCGGGCGCCGAGGTCGTCGACGCGGCCGACGTGCTTTCCGCCGCGCTGGAAGAGCTGATGACCTTCTGGTCCGGCGCCGCCGCCGAACAGGCCCGCACCGACGTGGCGCTCAACGCGCAGTGGGTGGCCGACCTGGGGGAGACCGCCCGCCAGATCGGCGACCCGATCCAGGAGGCGGCCGGAGCGCTCAAGGCGGCGCAGGACGCGATGCCCGAGATCCCGCCCAAGCCCGCCGTGCCACCCGCCCTCGCCGCCGACAGCGCCGCGGCGGGCCTCGACTCCGGCGGACCGCTCGCCTCGGCCATCGCCGGGACCGCGGCGGGCTCCGAGAGCGCGTTCACCGCCCAGCAGGAAGAGGCGCGCCTCAAGGCGATGGCCGTCGAGGCGATGAAGCGCTTCGAGGGCGCGGCCATCGGCATCGACCAGGCCACCCCCCAGTTCGAGGACCGCGGCACCGCGCTGCGCCCCCGCCCGGTGGAGCCGTCCCCACCGCGGTTGCCCCACGACTGGCTGGACACCACGGTCTCGTACACGACCGATGTCGAGATGCGCTGGTCAGCGCTGACCGCGGGTGAGCCCGGCACGTCGGTGCAGGGTTTCGAGGACGCGGGAAGCCGCTATACCGGGGGCGCGGTAAGCGGCTCCGGTGGTTTCGGCGGTGGTGGCTTCAGCGGGGGCGGACTGGGCAGCGCTCCCGGCGCCGGAGAAGGCTCGGGCGGCGCGACCACGCGCCCGCCGCTGCCACCCGGCGTCGCGGTTGGCGTCACGGAGGCGGTGCCCGGCGGCCTCCGGCCCGGCGCGGGCGGCGCCGTGGCCGCCTCGGCGGGCACGCACGGGGGCGGCATGGGGATGGGCGGTATGCCGATGGCCGGTGGCCTGGGCATGGGCCAGGGCGGCGCAGGCAACGAGCACCGCAGGCGCTACCCCTACGACGCCGACGACCCGTTCGCACTGGACCAGAAGGCGTCGCCGCCCGTGATCGGCCTCTAAGGGGAAGCGCAAACGATGCGAGAGCAGTTCGACCAGGTCAGCGCGGTGGAGGACCAGTCGATCGCGGCCAGACTCCACGGGACCGCCGACACCCCGCCCCCCATGCCAGTCCCAGACCCGGCCCCCGCGCCGCCACCGCCGAACCCCTTCCAGCCACCCGACCCCAACCCGGTCCCCACCCCGCCCGCCCCGACCCCGGCGCCCGGTCCCGATCCGATTCCCGTTCCGCCACCGAACCCCGCGCCACCCCCTGCACCCGCACCAAGCCCGACACCCGGGCCGAACCCGGCCCCCGCGCCTGGTCCCGATCCGGTTCCTGTTTCACCAGTTGGCCCCGGGCCAAGCCCGGCTCCCGTGCCTGGTCCAGATCCGGTTCCCGTTGCGCCACCTGTCCCCGGGCCGAGCCCGGCGCACGGCCCGAACCCGCAACCTGTGCCCGGTCCCGGGGCAAGTCCGGTCCACGGCCCCATTCCCCCTTCGCCGCCTGGCCCGGCCGCGGGCCCCGCTCCGCTGCCTGGACCGAATCCCGCGCCCGGGTCGGGTTCCGCGCCGGTTCCGCGGCCCGCTCCCGCGCAGCCCGCTTCCGGGGCTCCGCCAGTGGGTTCGGATAAGCCCGACTACCCGCCCAGCAAGGGCGATCTCGGTAAACCAGGCGGTCCCGCCGACGACACCGGCGCTCAGTCCAAGGGGTACTGGGACGTCGACCTGACCAGGCTGCACGGGTTCAGCCTCGCCGTCGCCTCGGCTCGGTTTGGGTTGGCGGCTGTGCAGGCGCGGGTCGAGCGGATGCAGGGGGAGGCGTACACGCCGCGGTTGGGGACCAGTCCGGTGGGGCGGCAGCTCGCGAAGAAGTTCGACGACCGGCTCAACGGGGCGGAAGGGCTGCGGGGGTTGCTCGCCGAGGCGATGCGGCGCATGGACCAGTTCATCGAGAGCGCCGAGCAGGTCCGCGACCGCTACCGCGAGGCCGAGGACGGCAACGAGGGCGACATCGCCCGGACCGGGGGTGGCCGCACGTGACCGAGATGCCCAGCGGTCTGGGGGCCGACCCGGGGTACCGGGACGCGGCGGGGGCGTGGCTGCATCCGGCGGAGGTCGACCTGCTCTGCGCGTTCGCGGAGGTCGCGCCGCCGTTTCCGTTGCGGGTGCACGCTTACGGCGGCACGCTCGATGAGCGGCGCGCCCATTTCCAGCGGGCGCGCGCCGAGCTTGCCGGGCGCGGGCTGGCCGACCACCGGGGTCCGCGCGGGGTGGCGGCCGATTTCGTGCACCTGCTGCGTGAGGGTGTTGGCTCGGTGGACGTCATGGTGGCGGGCCGCGAGCGGGCGCGTGCGGCGCTGGTGCTGGCCCAGCGCGACGAGGCCCTGCTGGTCAGCCAGGACACGCGCGGCCCGGTGCGCCTGCTGGCGCTGTCGGTGCGCGACGCCGTGGAGCGGCTGGTGGGCATGGTGCCGGACCTGAGTGCGGCGATGGCGGCCCCGTTCAGCCTGCCGCGCCGTGCCGTCGAGGGGGCGCACCGCGACATCCTCGGCGCGACGCACCGGCTCACCGCGGACGAGATGGACCGCGTGTTGCGCGCGCACGGCCTCGACGAGCAGACCGCGCGCCGCATGGTGACCCACCTGCAACCGGTCCTCGGCAACGGACAGGCAGGCGTGGCGGTGCGGCGCGGCTACGCGGGCGAGTGGACGCGGTCGGGTCCGGAGGTGCGCTGGCTGGACACCGCCCGCGGCCGCTTCAGCCTGGGGGCCGACGCGGGCGACTGGATGAGCGTCAACCCGCTGACCCGCGACGACCTTCGCGGCCACCTGCGCGCGCTGGCCCGCGAACTGTGGCTCTGACGCAAAACAAGTGAGCCGCAGAGGACTGTCGCGGCGAATCGCCCGCGCCGCTGGGAATGCGCAGAACGCGTGCGCCCACCGGGACGACGCCATGAGCTGTCTGTCCACAGTGGCCACTCGCGGTGGCGCTCCCGTCGCGGGCGGGTGAAAACCTTATGTCGCAGGGGTTTCCGCGATGATCACGGTCACCACCGTGATCCAGGTGACGATCACCGCGAGGAGCCAGAACTTCACATTGGTCAGCAGCCGGGTCATGGGGAAACCTCCCATCGGAGTACGAACGGGGGACCTTGCGAGAGGGCTGGGCGGCTCGAAGAAAACGAGCCCCCAGCTATAGCCATCGGTTCTTGCGGAAGATTCGATACAGCACGATGCACGCGAAGAAGATGACGATCATCACCAGCGGATACCCGAACCGCCATTTGGTCTCGGGCATGTTCTCGAAGTTCATGCCGTAGACGCCGACCACCATGGTGGGCACGGCGATGATCGCCGCCCACGAGGTGATCTTGCGCATGTCGGAGTTCTGCTGGAGCGTGATCTTCGCCAGCGTCGCGTCCACCAGCGTGGTCAGCAGCTCGTCGAAGCTGGTCACCCGCTCCGACACCGTGGTCAGGTGGTCGTCCACGTCGCGGAAGTAGGAGCGCACCTCGTCCGGGATCAGCGGCGAACACCCTTCCGCCAGCCGCCGCAGCGGGTTGGCCAGCGGGCCGACCGCGCGGCGCAGTTCGAGGATTTCTCGCTTCATCAGGTACATCTGCTCGGCGCTGACCGGGCTGCGCGGGGCGAACACGGCTTTCTCGATGAGGTCTATGTCGTTCTCGAACGCGTCGGCCACCGCGAGGTAGGTGTCCACGACGTGGTCGGAGATGCCGTGCAGCACCGCCGCGGGACCGCCGCGCAGCCGCTCTGGCGCCCGTTCGAGTTCTTCGCGGAGCTGGTGCAGCGCGGAATGCTTGCCGTGCCGGACCGTCACCACGTAGTCCCTGCCGAGGAACGCCATGATCTCGCCGGTCTCCACGATCTCGTTGGCCGAGGTCGGGGACTCGTGCTCGACGTAGCGGACCGTTTTGAGCACCATGAACAGGTTGTCGTCGTAGCGTTCCAGCTTGGGCCGCTGGTGGGCGTGCACGGCGTCCTCGACGGCTAGCTCGTGCAGGCCGAAGGTCTCCGCGACGCCCTGGATCTGGCGCTCGTCGGGCTCGTGCAGGCCGATCCAGACGAATCCCTCGCCGCGCCTGCGCACCTCGGCGATCGCGTCGATGTGCGTCCAGCGGCCGGGCAGCCGCGCGCCGTCGACGTAGACGCCGCAGTCGACCACGTAAGCCGATAGCGGCACGGAGATCGGCGGCGGGGGCGGGCCGACTCGGTTCGTGCGGCCGCGCAGGGCGCCGAACGAGGGAAGGGCGGGCATCGGACCTCCAGCGACTCACGTCGGGGGACCGGAGGGACTCCACGGCCGCTCCGGCGACGGAGCGTCCCAGCCGAAACGGCGAAGCCTGCCTTAGCGGCGGGCTCCTTCGGAGGGGACGCGGGTACTACTGCAACCAGTCGCGTTGTCATGACCATGTGGGTCGCTCATGCGTCCTCACCTCCTTGCCGTAGGCGGCGGTCGGCGCATGGCGCGCGGACCCACCGAGAGCACAGCGTACTCCTCGACCTTGGGTATCCCGTGGCCAGGCGGGGAAACCTGGCGCGGCTCACACCCGGTGCACTCCCTCACAGACCGGTTGCACCGTCCGGTCGGGGGCCGTACACAGTTCTCCTACTCGTCGGTCACCTAGGAGGAACAGTGCAGTTCGGTCGGTACTACGAGGAGTTCGAGGTCGGCGCGGTGTACAAACACTGGCCAGGAAAGACGGTGACCGAGTACGACGACCACCTCTTCTGCCTCATCACGATGAACCACCACCCGCTGCACATGGATGTGAACTACGCGGAGAACACCACCGACTTCGGCAAGAACGTGGTGGTCGGCAACTACATCTACTCGCTGCTGCTGGGCATGTCCGTCCCCGACGTCTCGGGCAAGGCGATCGCGAACCTGGAGATCGAGTCCCTCCGGCATGTGAAGCCCACCTTCCACGGTGACACCATCTACGGTGAGACCGAGGTGCTCGACAAGACGCCGTCGAAGTCGAAGGACGACCGGGGCGTGGTCTATGTCGAGACCCGAGGCTACAAACAGGACGGAACGGTTGTCTGCGTCTTCCGTCGCAAGGTGATGGTGCCCAAGCGCTCCTACGGTGAGGCGCGCGGCGGCGAGCAGCCGGGCCGCCCCGAGCCCAGGGTGTAAGACAGCGTAAGACAGGTAAAATCAAAACGGAGGAAACGCCGTGACCGTGTCCCTGGACGAGATCAGGCAGCGGTTGCGGCGTTTCGCCGAGAGCGAGGCCGCCGGGGTCTCCCCGCTGTACGAGCACCTGGCCGCGCGGGCCGCCGAGGACGACGAGGTGGCAGGCCTGCTGACCGCGGCCCAGCCGGGCGCGGAGAAGGCGACGCTGCTCTTAGCGGCCGTGCATCGCGCGGTCCAGGCCGAGCCGTTCCACGAACTGGTGAACTACTACCCCTCGATGGGCGGCAGCTACGGCCTCGACGCGGGCACCTGGCCGCTGTTCCGGTCGTTCGTGCTGGAGCGCGCGGACAAGATCCGCGGGCTGATCGCCGCGCACACGACGCAGACCAACGAGGTGCGCCGCGCCGCCCTGCTCTACCCGGCGGTGGCGCTGGCCGCGAAGCAGGCGAAGGCCGCGGTGGGCCTGCTGGAGGTCGGGTGCAGCGCGGGGCTGCTGCTCAACCTCGACCGGTACGCCTACCGCTATCAGACAGAGCAGTCCGGCCAGATCGTCGCCGGGCCCCCCAAGACGCCGCTGGGGCTGCACTGCGCCCTGGAAGTGGCCCCGGGCGCGGCGATGCCCGTGATCCCCAAGAAGCTCGCCGTGGCCGAGCGGGTGGGCCTGGACGCCAACCCGGTCGACCTGGCCGACGAGGACGCCGCGGCGTGGCTGGAGGCGTGCGTCTGGGCCGACCAGCCCGAGCGGCAGCGCCTGTTCAGCACCGCCGCCGCGCTCCAGCGCAAGAACCCGCCCCAGTTGGTCCAGGGCGACGCGGTGGCCGACCTGCCCGCCGCGGCCGAGCGGGTCGCCGAGGGCGTGCCGCTGGTCGTGATCACCAGCAACGCGCTGGTTCACCTGAGCCAGGATGAGCGGGTGGCCTTCATCGCCGCGCTCGCCGAACTGGCGGAAAAACGACCTCTGTGGTGGGTGAGCCACGAGTCCTACGGCGCGGCCCTGTGTCACGTGCTGCCAGGGCGTGACGACCTGGTCCCCGCGCAGGGGCGGCCGACCTTCGGCGTGCTGGGCCTCACCCGGTGGGACGGCGGCCGCCCGGACGCGGTCGCGCTCGCCCGCACCGCGATGCACGGCGAGCGCATGGCATGGCTCGTCTGAGCGGCGCTGACCTGCTCTAACGGGGGAGCGCGCCCCACGTCTCCAGGGTCTGGAAAAGGGCCTCCACCAGGGCGTTAGCCCGTTCCAGTGTGGTGAAGATCGCAAGGTCCGCCCAGCGGGCCTCCAGGGCGTCGTCACCGGCCACAAGGTCACCGTCGGTGACGGTGCAGGCGTAGTCGTGGATCTCGAACACGCCGCGCGGGCCGGGGCGCTCGACCGTTCCGACAAGATCGCCCACCGCGACTGTGAGGCCGGTCTCCTCGCGGATCTCCCGGACGACCGCCTCGGGGTCCGTTTCGCCCCGCTCGACCTTTCCGCCGGGCAGGGACCACAGACCCCGGCCCGGATCACGCGCGCGGCGCACTAGCAGGACCCGCCCCGTGCTGTCACGAACGATCCCGCCAACACACCTGATCTTCCGAATGTCGGACGCCCACACGAGCACGTAGAGTAGCTGTGGGACGTCGGTGACGCTCCGCATTGACCCAAGCGCGGGACTAGGCTCCCCAACCGCCGCCGAGTGCGGTACAACGGTTTTCAACAAGCGCCATCTCGGGTGCGTATGGAACGGGGTAGATCGCAGTGGACGTCAAGAAGGTCTTGATCATCACCGGGGCAGCGCTGCTCGTCTTCTTCCTGGTGACGCAGCCGGTCCAGTCCGCGGGCATCGTCAACTCGATCATTCAGACTCTGCGCGAAGGCGCCGAAGCGGTGATCACCTTCGTCCGCACTGTCTTCCAGGGCTGAGACGAAGTAGCGTCGGAGTATGTTCGCGCCCAGGGACCCAGACGAGTACCTGCTCGACTCCGAACGCCGGGTCATCCGGGTGCGCAGGCACTGGGCCAGCCTGGCGTGGGAGGTCTTCGAGGCCGTCGCGCTCCTCGCGGTGTGCGTGATGGTCTCGTACCTGCTGCCCCCGGCGGCATGGCTCGTGCAGAACATCCTCTGGTACGTCGCGCTCGCGGTCGTGCTGCGCTTCACCTACCAGGTGATCGAGTGGTGGGTGGAGCGCATCGTGGTCACCGACAAGCGCTTCATGATGACCACCGGGGTGTTCACCACCCGGGTGCTGATGATGCCCATCAGCAAGGTCACCGACCTCACCTACAAGCGCACGGCCACCGGCAGGCTGTTCGGCTACGGCACGATGGTGGTGGAGTCGGCGGGCCAGATCCAGGCGCTGAACAACATCGAGTACCTCCCGCGTCCCGAGCAGGTGTACGACGCCATCTCGGAACTGGTCTTCGGCGACAAGAAGGCCCAGGCGGAGCGGTTCTCGATGATCAAGGCGCAGCGGCTGGCCCGCGGCACCCGCACCCGCAAGAAGAAGGCCGTGGGCTGACCCGGCCCAGCCCGTGACGCGCGTCATCGTGAACACTGGCTGACGTGCGGATCGACCTCCACTGCCACTCCACGGCCTCCGACGGCACCGACAGCCCGGCCGAGCTGGTCGCCGCGGCGGCGCGGGCGGGGCTCGACGCGGTCGCCATCACCGACCACGACACCACCGCGGGGTGGGACGAGGCGGTGGCGGCGCTCCCGTCGGGGCTGGCGCTGGTCCGCGGCGCCGAGCTGACCTGCGTCTCACCGGACGGCCGCGGCGGCCACTGCACGGTCCACCTGCTCGGGTACCTGTTCGACCCGGTCGCCGAGGCAGTCGTCGCCGAGCACGCGCGCACCCGGGCCGAGCGCCGCACCCGGCTGCGCCTGATGGCCGGGCGGATGGCCGCGGACGGCTACCCGGTCGACGCCGACACGCTGCTGGCCGACCTGCCCGAGGACGTGCCAGCTGGCCGCCCGCACCTGGCGCAGGCGCTCGTGCGCGCCGGTGTGGTGCGATCGGTGACCGAAGCGTTCGCGAAACTCCTGCACGGCAGGAACCATTACTACGTGCCCAGCCACAAGACACCGGTGGCCGACGCCATCGCGATGATCAAGGCCGCGGGCGGCGTGACCGTCCTCGCGCACGGCTTCGCCCACCTGCGCGGTCCCACGGTCACCGCCGAGGTCGTCGCCGACCTCGCCGCCGCGGGCCTGGACGGCGTGGAGATCGACCACCCCGACCACGACGCCGCCGCCCGCGCCGAGCTGCGCGACCTCGCCGCCCGGCTCGACCTGCTGGCCACCGGCTCCAGCGACTACCACGGCACGAACAAGACCACCGCCATCGGCGCGGAGACGACCGCGCCCGCCGTGCTGGAGGCCATCGTCGCGCGGGCCACCGGCGCCCCGCTGATCGTGGGCTCCTGACATGGCCCTGTTCGACGCCACGCTGTTCGCCGAGGCCACCATCACCCTGGTGGTCATCATGGACCCGCCGGGCACCGTCCCGGTCTTCCTGAGCCTCACCGGCCGCAAGACCCGGGCCACCCGCAACCGCGCCGCCCGCCAGGCGGTGCTGGTCTCCCTCGGCGTGATCTCCCTGTTCGCCGTCGGCGGCCACGCGATCCTGGGCTACCTGGGCATCGGCATCCCGGCCCTGCAGGGCGCGGGCGGCCTCCTGCTGCTGCTGATCGCCCTCGACCTGCTGGCCGGCAAGGGCAGCACCGAGCCGGAGGCGGTCGAGGACGTCAACGTGGCCCTGGTGCCCCTGGGCACACCCCTGCTGGCCGGTCCCGGCGCCATCGCGGCGACCATCGTGTTCGTCCGGCAGACCGACGGGGGCATCGGGGACTACCTCACGATGGCCCTGGCGATCCTGACGGTGCACCTGATCCTGTGGCTGTGCCTGCGCTACTCGGGCGTCGTCATCCGGGTCATCAAGGACAGCGGCATCACCCTGCTGGCCAAGATCGCCGGTCTGCTGCTCGCGGCCATCGCGGTGCAGCTGATCGCCGACTCCGTGCGCGGCTTCATCACCGGAGCGGCCTAACCGAGCGCCTCTTGCACCGCTTCGGGAGTCCGGGCGAGGTAAGCGCGGCCGTCGTCGGTGATCACGATGGGCCGCTCGATCAGCACCGGGTTGGCGGCCAAGACCGCGATCCAGTCGTCGCGGTCCCGTGGCCGGTCGGCCAGCCCGAGTTCCTTGGCCAGCGGCTCCTTGAGCCGGGTGATCTCCCAGGGCTCCTTGCCGAGCTTCACCAGCACCTCGGCCAACTCCGCCTCGGTAGGCGGGTTGTCCAGGTAGCGGCGCTCGGTGTGCTCAGGCGCGTTCTCGGCAAGCGCGGACTTCGCCGCGCGGGACTTCGAGCAGCGGGGGTTGTGCCAGATTTCCACGCCGACCATTGTGCCCGGGTGCGGAAAGTGTCGGTGGGACTGCGTACGGTGGGAGCGTGCAAGGTCAGCTCGGGTTCGACAGTATGCCGCGCAAACTGATCAAGGTGACCCCTTCGCGGCTGGGGGTCTGGGCGGACTGCCCCCGCCGGTTCCGGATGACCTACGTCGACCGGCCCACGCCCCCGCGCGGCGGCCCGTGGGCGCACAGCACGCTGGGCGCGGTGGTCCACAACGCGCTCAGGGCCCTGTTCGACCTCCCCGTGGCCAAGCGCACCCCGGAGACCGCAGCTGCGCTGGTGGGCACCCACTGGAAGGACGACGGCTTCGCCGACCAGGACCAGGCGGCCGTTTTCCGCGACCGGGCGGCGGGCTGGGTCCACGACTACGTCAAAGACCAAGACGTCACCGACGACCCGGTGGGATTGGAACGGTGGGTCTCGGCCCCCGTCGGAACCATCGTCGCCGAAGGCCGCGTGGACCGCATAGACCACCGCGACGGCGAGCTGGTCATCATCGACTACAAGACCGGCAGGCACGCCCTGACAACGGACGACGCCCGAGGCTCCCAGGCCCTGGCCCTGTACGTGCTCGCCGCCCGCCGCACTCTGCGCCGCCCCTGCACCAAGGTCGAACTGCACCACCTCCCCACCGGCACCGTCGCCGCCTGGGAGCACACCGAGGAGTCCCTGGCCCGCCACCTCACCCGCGCCGAGGAGACCGCCGACGAGTTCCAACTGGCGATAGACACGGCCAAGGCGGGCGGCGACCCGGAGGTCCTGTTCCCACCCAACCCCGGCCGCCAGTGCGCCTGGTGCGACTTCCGCCGAAACTGCGCGGAAGGCCAGTCCGCTGGACCCCAACTAGACCCATGGGCAATGCTGTCCCCGTGACCGGCCCCACCGAACGCCTCCCCACCGGCGACGACGTGACCACAGTCGAGTTCCCCCGCATCACGGCGGCAGACGTTGCCGACACCGCACCCCGCACCGGCTCCGGCGCGGGCTTCCTCAGAGAACTTTCCGGCGCCTTGGCCGTCGGCCTGTGCGTCCTGGCTCTGGCGGTCCTGGCTCTCCAGATCATCGCCACCACCAAGGGAATGCCCGGCCCCGGCATCGCCGTGCTCATCGGCCACGTCACCGCGGCGGTGGCGGCGGTCGTCGCCCAACGCTTCGCGGACCGCAAGACCGGCCCAGAAGCCGCGCTGGCCGTCCTCCTGGTGGCCATCGCCACGGGAGCGGCCATCTGGTTCTTCTGGTGGGCTTGACAACCAAGCCTGCTCCCTAGACGCACCCGGGCGGCCTAACCGCCACCGCCCTCCTGCCAACCGCACTTAACGCTGCCAGGTGCTCGATGGGGTGGAGTGGTTTCCTTGGGGGTGAAGGAAGATCCCTGAACTCGCCGTGGTCGTGGGGCCGAAGGCTCCCCACCCGTCTTTCCCCGCGACGGGATCTTCCTTCGTAGGGGCCCCGAAGAAACCACTCCACCCCATCGAGCAAACCCACCCAGAGCAACCCCAGCGGAAGCCCGAGCCAACCCCAAGAGCAAGGTCAGGACAGCCAGGCCTTCCACGTGGGCAACAGAACGTCCAACAGATCAGCGGGATTCTCGATAGCCGGAGAGTGCGCCGCCTCGACCACCGAGAAGTCCGCCTCCAGCCGTTCAGCCATGTCCCGCTGCGCCGAAGGCGGCCAAGCGTCGTCCCTGGCCCCGCACACCACCAAGCAGGGAATCGCACGGGCCCGCAGGGCCTTGGCGAGTTCAGCCACCAGGTCCGGCTCCGTGCGCAGCCCGGCGCCCATGCCCAGCAGCGCCTCGGGCCGGTTCCGCAGGAACCGCAGCCGCAGAAAGTCCCGGACCGGCTCCGACAGCGCCAGCCATCGCGGGTTTCCCGCGTTCAGCATCTCCAAGGCCCGGTGCACGGCCGCGACCCCCTGCGCCCGCAGGACAGGCTCACCCAGATCAAGGATTTGCCGCCGAGGCCCAGGCAGGTCAGCGGGCCCACTGCTCATCAGGGTGAGACCCGTTACCGGCGCTCCGGCCAACACAGCCCGCCGAGAGACAAGACCGCCGTAAGAGTGCCCGAGCAGAACAACCGGCCGACCGCCAAGAGCCAGATCACCGACCAGCTCCGCGACGACCTCGCCCAGGCTTTCCGGCAAATACAGAGCCTCGTCGGTGGGCCCAGCCGAGTCCTGCTGCCCGGGCAGGTCGATGGCGACCGGGGCGAACCCGGCCGACGCGATCGGGTCCAGCAGCGGTGCGAAGTCCTCTTTGGACCCCGTGTACCCGGGCACCAGCAGCACGACCGGCCCGTCGACCTCCTGGCGCAGCGCGCCGATCGGGCCGAAGCGGCTTGGGAACTCCACCGGGACGCCGGAATGGGGGCTGAGCTGCGAATACGGGGCCGACATGATTCGAGTGTGCCTCAGCGCGCAAGCGGGGGGTCAGTGCAAAGCGACCAACGTCGCACCGCGCTGCTCCAGCACCATCGGGCCGACCGAGGACATGGTGACCGGGCCGGTGTGGCCCTCGCGGTCGACCGGGATGGTGCCGACGCGGGCGCCGTCGGCCTGGCTGAGGACGGCGATGCCGTCGGGCACGGGGACGAGGGCCCGACCGGCGAAGATCGTGCCCGGGCCGAGCGTGTCCGGGGTCGTCCACAGGGGACGCAGGTCCGCCGCGGACAGCACCACCGTGCGGGAGCCGGTGAACCAGTAGAACGCCCCGGTCGCCGTGGTCACCAGCGGGACGCGGCCGACCGGGTTCTCCCGCAGGTCGCGGTCGCCGAGGTCGATCGGGTGGGTGGCGGTCAGCTTGCCCTTCCCGTCGTAGACGAGGACACGGCCGGGGTCGGGCAGGGCCACGGCGGTGAAGTCGCCGCTCATGGCGACGATCTGCGCGGACTCGCCGGGCAGCACCACGCTGCTGATCACCTCGGGCTTGTCCGAGTCGGTGGCGCTCGCCTTGTAGACGGTGAGCTGGTCGGCGGAGTAGTCGCCGCAGTGCTCGATGACGCCGATCTTGCCGGAGGTGACCTGCACGGACTCGTAAGAGCATCCGGTGCGGGGCTGCTTGTTCGGGTTGACCATGGCCGGGAGTTGGCCGTACTCCATGGTCTTGACCAGGTCGGACCGCAGCGTCAACAGCAGCAGGGAGCCGGTCGCGGTCACGTGGTCGCCGTCGTCGAGCAGGCGGGTGCCCAGCTCGGCGTCGAAGTTGCGCTGCGCGTCGCGTTCACCGCTGTCGGCCTTGAGGGCGGTGACCTCGCTGCACCCGCCGCCCGCGCGCGGATCGCCCTCGGGGAGCCAGTTGCCGTCGGTCCGGTAGACCGCGACGACCTTCTTCCACGCCATCGACACCGTGCACAGGTCGAGGTCGCGCTTGTAGGTCCAGCGGACGTCGCCGGTCAGCGGGTCGCGTCCGGCGACCTCGCCGCCCGCGCCGGTGACAACCGTCGACGCCATGCCGGTGTTCTGGTCTTCCAGCTGCCCGGTAGTGACCGGGGTCCACGTGGCTGGACTGTCCGCCCGCCACGCCTCGGCCAGCGAGGGCGGGAAGAACTCGGGCGCGGGTAAGACGTCGAAGCGGACGTTGCTCGGCTTCGACTCGGTGGCCCGGATGTCGCTGCGCTGCCAGACGACGACGCCGCTCACCGCGAGCGCCACCACGATGCCCGCGAGCAGGACGTAATCGCGCTTGCGGTTGAACCGCGTGCGGGGACCCGCGGCCGGTGTCGGCGGGACGTGCCCGTCCAGCACGTCCTCGCCGCCTACCGTCTCGTCCGTGGTGTCCCCGTGTGTCACGGGCTTAGTCTGCCCCGCCCGATGTGTCGCCCGCGTTGGCCCCCGGGTCCCCGGTCGCGTCCGCGCCCGAGCGCCGCCGCCTGCGCCGGGTCCGCTTGGGCTGGTCGTCGCCCGCGTCCGACGACGGCGCGGCGGACACCGAGGACACAGCGGACACCGACACGCTCTCGGTTGTCCCGGCGGTGTCCTCGCCCGTCTCCGCGCCGCCCCGGCGCCGCCTGCGCCTGCGCGGCCTGCTGTCGCCCTCGCCTGCCTCTTCGCCTGCCGGACGGCTCGTCACCGTGTCCCGCTCACCGCTCGGGCGGCCCCGCCCGCTCGCGCCGGTCGCCCTGGTCCGCTTGGACCGGGTGGTGGCGTTGCGGGGCTTCTTGCCGCCGAAGTCCTCTTCCGGTTCGGCGTCGAGACCCGCGCGGGTCCGCTTGCCGATGGGGAGCCTGCCGGTGGAGCCCTCGGGGATGCCCAGGTCGGCGAACAGGTGGTCCGAGGTGGAGTACGTCTCCACCGGGAGGGGCTTGTCCAGGCCGAGGGCGTCGCTGATGGTCTTCCAGCGCGGCTCCTCGTCCCAGTCGACCAGGGTGATCGCCACGCCGGTCTTGCCCGCGCGGCCGGTGCGGCCGATGCGGTGGACGTAGGTCTTCTCGTCCTCGGGGCACTGATAGTTGATGACGTGTGTGACATCGGTCACGTCGATGCCGCGCGCGGCGACGTCAGTGCAGACCAGCACGTCGACCTTGCCGGAGCGGAACGCGCGCAGCGCCTGCTCACGGGCGCCCTGGCCGAGGTCGCCGTGGACCGCGCCCGCGGCGAACCCGCGCTCGGTCAGGTCGTCGGCGACCTTCTGCGCGGTGCGCTTGGTCCGGGTGAAGATCATCGTCAGGCCCCGGCCCTCGGCCTGCAGCGAGCGGGCCACGACCTCGATCTTGTCCAGCGAGTGCGCCCGGTAGACGAACTGCTCGGTGCGCTCGTGCACCGCGCTCGCGTCGTTCTCCTCGGCCCGGATGTGCGTGGGCTGGGTGAGGAACGTGCGGGCCAGGGTGATGATCGGGCCGGGCATCGTGGCCGAGAACAGCATCGTCTGCCGCTTCTCCGGCACCATGCGCAGGATGCGCTCGATGTCGGGCAGGAAGCCCAGGTCGAGCATCTCGTCGGCCTCGTCCAGGACCAGGCCGCTGACCTTGCCCAGCACCAGGTGCTTCTGCTCGGCCAGGTCGAGCAGCCGCCCCGGGGTGCCGACCACGATGTCGACGCCCTTGCGCAGCGCGGCGACCTGCGGCTCGTACGGGCGGCCGCCGTAGATGGCCAGCACACGCACGCCCAGGTGCTTGCCCGCGTCCCGGATGTCGGCGGTGACCTGCAGGCACAGCTCCCGCGTCGGCACCACGACAAGCGCTTGCGGGGTGCCGTCGCCGGGGGTGGTGACCCGCTGCAGCAGCGGCACGCCGAAGCCCAGCGTCTTGCCGGTGCCGGTGCGCGCCTGCCCGATCAGGTCGTCGCCTGCGAGCGCCAGCGGCAGGGTCAGCTCCTGGATCGCGAAGGTGCGCTCGATGCCCGCCTCGGCCAGCGCCCGCACGATCTGCTCGTGCACGCCAAGCTCGGCGAAGGTAGGCGCCTCCGGCTTGACCGGGGCCCCCGCGGTGAGCGGGTGGGACGTGTCGGTCTCGGGGAGCCCCGCCTCGCTGTGCTCCAGCGTCACGGGGTCCAGTTCGTCTGCCTGCGGGGCGTTAATGCCCTCGCCTGCGGTGATGTCCTGCGTCAGGGTGATCAGCCTCTCTCGTGCCAGCGCGCACTGCCCTGGACGGGCCGCTCGACCGCGCCGGACGCGCCCGGAGTGCCAAGGTCCGGGCGTGGCGCGGGAGGGCCTGCGAGGTATGCGCGCACCCTCATCGACTCGGTCCGCGGCGTGCTTCGCCACGAGTTTCCCGAGGTCTTCCGCGAGCCCGGCGCCGCCGTTCTCGGGGGCGGTGCGGCGCGCTGAGCTGTGCCAATCCGTGTCGATTGACGTCAACGGCCGCGCGCTACCCAACGGCATAGATGCCGGGCGTCCTGTCGAGTCTACCCGCGACACCCGCCGATACGCTGCCAACCATGGAAAACGCGGAGGCAGGGGTGTCGGAGGGCATGCTGACGGCCGGAGTGGTGGACCTGCTGGGCGTGCTGGCCTATGGGGAGCTGTCGGCGTTCGACCGGATGTCGGAGGACGCCCGCTCGGCGCCCACGCTGTCCGGGCGCGCCGCGCTCTCGGAGATGGCCGCCGCGGAGATGGGCCACTACGCCAAGATCGAGAAGTACCTGGCCGAGCACGGCGTCGACATCGAGGACGCCATCCGGCCGTTCATCGGCCACATCGACACCTGGCACGCGTCGACCGCGCCCCGGTCCTGGCTGGAATCCCTGGTCAAGGCCTACGTGGGCGACGGGCTCGCCGCGGACTTCTACCGCGAGATCGGCTCCTGGCTCGACGAGAACACCAAGCGGCTCGTCTTGGACGTCCTCGCCGACACCGGCCACTCCGCCTTCGCCGAGCGCGAGGTCACCGCCGCCATCGAACGCGACCGCACCGTCCGCGACCGGCTCGCCCTCTGGGGCAGGCGGCTGCTCGGCGAGGCCCTGACCCAGGCGCAGTACGTCGTGGCCGAACGCGACGGCCTCGCCGAGCTCATCGTCGCCGGGACCGGCGACCTCGCGGGCATCGCGGCGCTGTTCCGACGGCTCCAACAGCAGCACGGCAAGCGCATGGCCGCCCTCGGGCTGGGCTGAATTACGCGTCTGGTGAACGCGCGCGCCCCTGACGGGTTGGTGCGCGCTCACTGGACTAGCCTTCGTCGGTAAGAGACAACTGTCGTTCGATGCCCGGAGGTTCGGCGTGGAGGTCAAGATCGGTGTCGCGGACACCGCGCGGGAGCTTGTGCTGAACAGCGCCCTGACTCCTGACGAGGTCGAGGCTCTGGTCGCCGACGCACTGAAGAGCCAGCAGGGGCAGCTCACCTTGGTCGATGACAAGGGTCGGCGCTTTGTGGTTCCGTCGGCGCGGGTCGCCTATGTGGAGATTGGTGGGGCGGACGCCCGCAAGGTGGGGTTCGCTCCCTGATCGCTGGATGCGGTGGGGCCATCGTCGGTTTCGGCGGTGGCCCTTTTGCTTGCTTGGCTGCGCCTGGCTGGCTGCCGGGGGCCTGCTCGAATGGGGTGGAGTGGTTTCTTCAGGGCCCCTACGAAGGAAGATCGCCCGTGTGAAAGAGGGTGGGAAGCCCGCGGCATCACACGCGCGGCCAGCTTAGCGATCTTCCTTCTCCCCCGAAGAAACCACTGCACCCCATCGAGCACCTGGCGAGCGTGGGTGCCGGTTGGCAGGAGAGCAGGTGCGAAAGAGCTTTATTTCGCCGCCCCACAGCCGCACAACAAAGCCCCGCCCACCCTGGGGGCTGACCCCGCTCCAGTCTATCGCCGCAGGTCAGCGCGGGGAAGGGGGTGCGGCGGGCCTGTGGATAACTCGCGATCACCGGGGGCTCGGAAGTCCAGCGGGCATCGACAGGTTTGGGTGCGTCCGGGCAGGGGGTGCGGGGACGTCTCTTGGGTCAGAGATCCGCCGAGTCCAGGGTGGTCTGGATGACGAAGGGGGGCGTGCTGGTGCCCATGATGCGGTAGCGGTCCCACGGGTCGGGGTCCGACAGTTCGCCGGTTGCCTCTGCGCCGGGGGTGCGGAGGGTGGCTTGGGTTTTGCGGCCGCCCAGCAGTTCCGACAGGGCCGGGTCGGCGGCGATGCGGCCGTACCAGCGGTAGTAGCCGTCGATCGGCTGGAAGTGGCCGCGTAGTTCGACGGTGACCGCGAACTCGTGCTCGCCTACCAGCAGGGTGGCTGGGCCCTGGTAGCCGTCTTCCTCGTGGGTCTCGGACATCGTTGTCGCTCCTAGCCCGCGGCCGCGTCGCCTGCGGTGGGTTTCTGGTTCAGGGTGACGATTTTGTCGATCTCAAGGGGCTTGTTGGGGTCGATGGTGACGCCGTAGCCGCGCAGGACGCCGTCGATGGCGGCCCAGATGGTCATGGTCAGGTATTCCACGACCGCGTCCCGGCTCATGGTGGGGCGTTCCAGCCACCACTCGCCGACGTTCTGGACCATGCCGACGATGCCGTGGCCCCAGACTTCCGCGCCGCCGGAATCGATCTTGTAGGCGCGCAGGTAGTCGCCCAGGAGCGAAGACAGGGCGTTGGCGATGACCTGCTTGTCCTCGGCCACGATGTCGGCGTCGATGCGGCGGTCGGCGAACTTGCTGCGCACCAGGAGGCGGTAGAGGTTCGGGTACTCCTGGATGATCGAGAAGAACGCGTCGAGGCTCTTGCGGATGCGCGGCAGCGGAGCCTCTTCGCGGCTCATGGCGGGGATCAGGCGCTCGAACAGGATCTCCGTGCCGCGGTGGCCGAGGGCGACGAACAGGTCGGCCTTGTCGGTGAAGTGCCGGTAGAGGACCGGCTTGGTGACGCCCGCCTCCGCGGCGACGTGCTCCATGCCCAGGTCGGGACCGTGTTTGGCGAGGGCGCGCAGCGCCGCCTCCACGAACTCCTCGCGCCGCGCCGCGCGGTGGGACTTCCACCGGTCTCGACGGGCGTCGCCGGAATCGCCTGTGCTGTGTCTCTTGACACGATCCGCCATGCGATTCATGCTACCAGAAGTAACTGTTACCGGAAGTTACGTGTGACAGTCTGACCCCCGAAGGAGTGACTCGTCGATGAGCCGCGCGACGCAGGTAGCCAAGGTAGCCGATCGGGAGAAGACCGCGGGTCGTTTGCTCAAGTCGTCCGCGGACAAGTTCTACGACCCGGACATCGACATCGACTGGGACGCCCCGGTCACCGACGGCCTGCACTACCACCCCGAGCACCGCATCTCGCTCTACGGCACCAAGCTCTGGGACGAGATGACCCCCGAGCAGCGCGTCGAGCTGGGCAAGCACGAGATCGCCAGCATCGCCAGCACCGGCATCTTCTTCGAGGTCCTGCTGATGCAGATGCTGCTCAAGCAGGTCTACAAGCACGACCCCACCACCGACCACGTGCACTACATGCTGGCCGAGATCGCCGACGAGTGCCGCCACTCGACCATGTTCGGCAAGGCGTGCAAGCGCTTCGGCGTGCCCGCTTACGGGCCGCGTTCGTGGATCAAGAAGCTGGCGGTAGTCCTGCCGGTGATCGGCAAGGGCCCCTCGGCGTACGCGGCGATCCTGGTCGCGGAAGAGGTGCTCGACCGGATGCAGCGGGAGAACATGACCGACCCCGCGTTGCAGCCGCTGATCCGCATGGTCAACCGCATCCACGTCCTCGAAGAGGCCCGGCACGTCACCTTCGCGCGCCAAGAGGTCGTGCAGGGCATGGCCAAGGCGAGCTGGGTGGAGAAGCAGTACCACCGCATCCTGACCGCGGTCGTGTCCTACTTCGTGGCGCTGAGCCTGATCAACCCCAAGGTCTACCAGGCCGTCGGCCTGAACCGGCGCCAGGCGTGGAAGGCCGCCAAGGCGAACCCGCACTTCCAGGAGACCATGCGCTACTGGGGCGAGCGGATCATGAAGTTCCTCGGTGAAGCCGACCTCGTCGGCGGCCCCAGCATGGTTCTGTGGCGCCGCTCGATGCTGCTGCCGAAGTGAGCGGCTTCGTCACCTCCGACGGCGTGCCGCTGCACGTCGTGGAGCAGGGATCAGGGCCGGTCACCGTCGTGCTTGTGCACGGCTGGACGATGGACCACACCTCGTGGGACGACATAGCCGACCAGTTGGTCGATCAGTTGACCGGAGTGCGGGTGCTGCGGCTGGACTGGCGCGGGCACGGCGCGTCCGGCCCGGCCCCGGAGGGCACCGGGACGATAGACCGCCTCGCCGACGACCTCGCCGAGGTGATCGCCGCGCGGGTGCCGACCGGGCCGATCGTGCTCGCCGGGCACTCGTTGGGCGGGATGACGCTGATGGCCTTGGCCGAGCGGCATCCCCGGCTGATCGCCGAGCGGGTCAGCGGCGTGGCGTTCGTGGCCACGACCTCGGGCGGGCTGTCCAGACTGACGCTCGGGCTGCCGCGCTGGGCGGCCGCGCCGGTGCTGTACTGCGAGGCGCTGATCAACAAGCGGATCGCGAAGTTCCGGCGGCCGACCCTGCTGGGCCGCTACAGCGCCCTGGCGCGGCCGGGTGTGCGGTGGCTGGTGTTCGGCCGATCGCCGGTAGGCGCGCACATCGCCGCTACCGCCGCGCAGGTAGGACGGTGCAACCCGGCCAACATGGTCGCTTTCCGCAATTCGCTTAACGAGCATGAGCGGGTTCACGCGCTGTCGGCCTACCGGAATGTGCCTGCCGTGGTCATGGCAGGGGAGCGGGACCGCCTGTGCTCGGTAAGCGACGCCAAGACCATCGCGGCAGCACTGCCTGACGCGTTGCTCTTGGTCTACCCGGGCGCCGGACACATGCTCAACTACGAGCGCGCACCGGAAGTCTTGGCCCACATCGCCCGGTTGGCCGCCCAAGCGGCGGTTCGCCAGCTAGCTACTGCGTAGTAGTTTGGTGGCTGTGGCCGACTACTTCCGCACCTCCGACGGCGTGGCGCTCAACGTGGTGGTGACCGGCGCGGCCGACGCGCCGGTCACCGTCCTCATGACGCACGGCTGGACCAGCGACCTGCGCATCTGGGACGAGGTGGCCGCGGCCATCGGCGACCGGGTCCGGGTGATCCGGTTCGACCACCGCGGCCACGGCGGCTCCGGCGCCGCCCCGAAGGGCAGCGCCACCCTGGGCAGGCTCGGCGACGACCTCGCCGAGCTGATCACCGCCCGCGTCCCGACCGGCGCGCTCGTCCTGGTCGGCCACTCGATGGGCGGCATGGCGATGATGGCCCTCGCCGAGCGCCACCCGCGCCTGGTGGCCGAGCGGGTGGGCGCGGCGGTGTTCACCTCGACCTCGGCGGGCCGGATGGGCGAGGTGACCTTCGGCCTGCCCAAGCCGCTGGTCAAGCTGGCCCTCCAGGCCCAGAAGCGCGGCAAGAAGAAGCCCGCCGCCACCCACACGGCCCCCCGCCCGCCGCGCCCGGTCGAGCCGCCGTCACGGCTCAAGACGCTCGGCCAGCTCGCTTTCCTGCGGTGGCTGCTGTTCGGCACCCGCTTCCGCATGATCGACGTCCGCTCGGCGGCCGACCAACTCGCCCGTTCACACCGGTCGAGCGCGGGCAGCCTCCGCCGGGACATCGTCGGTAAGCACTCGCGGTCTGCCGCTCTCGCGGCCTACAGCCAGATCCCCACCCAGGTCCTGGTAGGCGACCGCGACCGCCTGACCCCTCTCGACCACGCCGAGGAAATCGCCAAGGCGCTGCCCGACGCCGAGTTCGTCATCTACCGCTCGGCGGGCCACATGCTCCCGTACGAGCGGGTCCCCGAGGTGACCGCCCGCATCATGGACATGGTCGAGCGCGCCTCCGGCCACCCGGTCGAACTGGCGTCCTAGCTGCGGTGACGGCAGTGCCGGTGCGGCACCAGCCGCTGGTCGTCGGCTACCAGTAGGCGTTCGCGGATGAGGTAGTCGGGGAGTTCGTGGCGGTGGCCCTGTGGCTCGCCCCAGATTTCGGTGACCACCTCGTTCAGGGCGCGTTCCAGGGCGGTGAAGGAGGCCAGGCCCATGCACAGGCGGGTCTGCATCCGGTCCAGCGGCTTGGGGGAGTCGATGCCGGGGGTGAAGTACTCGCGGTAATACGCGGCCAGCACCGCCCGGTGGCGGGGCTTGCGGCTCAGCAGAAGCTGGACCCGCACGGCCGCGCCGTTCAGCCCGATCGAGGTCTCCGGGCCGGTGTAGACCTCCGGCCCGGGCCACTCCGCCGACTCGCGCACGACCAGTCGCACCCGCGCGTCCCAGACGTGCACCTCCGACTCACCGTCGGGCAGTGGGAACGCGCACCGCTCGCCGACAGTGAAGCGCCTGCTCTCGGCGGCGACGTAGACCGCGACCCTGGTCTGCTTGTCGCGCCCGTTGATCAGCCACCAGCGGCCGTCCATGTGCCGCAGGAACGGCGCGTTGGGTGCCCGGGAGATCCGGTCGTCGGTTCCGCCGCTGAGGAAGTCGCGGTCCAGGGAGAGCTGCTCGTCAGACGGGATCACGCGCGGCTCGGGCAGCGCGTGATAGTCGACGATCAGTTCCGCCAACCCACACCCCCGGCCACATCGGCGACAACGGCGGTCACATTGTCCTTGGCGCCCGCCTCGCAGGCAGCCTGAACCAGCGCGTCGACACACCGCGCGGGCTCGGCTGACCGCAGCGACGCCAGCAGGGCGGCCAGCCGCTCGGCCCCGAGCGCGTCGGTCAGCCCGTCAGTGCACAGCAGGTACCGCTCCCCGACGATCGCGGGCCGCTCCCAGACGTCCGGCCGCACCTGGTCCTCCATCCCCACGGCCCGCACCAGCGCGGCCCGCTGCGGATGCCGCGCCCCCTCTTCCTCGGTGAGATGCCCCGCGGCCACCAGCTCGGCCCCCAGCGTGTGCGCGGCCGTGAGCTGAAGCAGCGTGTCCGCCTGCGCGAGCACCACGCTGTCGCCCACGTGCGCGCCGACCATCCACCAGCGCGCACCCCGTCTGACCAGCGCCGCCACGTCCAGGGTCGTGGCCATCCCCGCCGTGTGCGGCTCGGTGCGCGCGTGCGCCCGCACGGCCGCGTTGGCCCGCGCCACCGCCTCGGCCGGGCTCCCACGCCTGGCCGCCACCACCGTCCGCACCGCCAGCGCGGACGCGATTTCCCCCGCGGGCGCCCCGCCGACCCCATCGGCGATCACCAGCATCCGCTTGTCCGCGTGGCAGGAGTCCTGATTCGTCGCACGCCCACCCAGGGCGCTCGCACTCGCCGCAGAAAGCCTCATGCCGACACGGTGCCTGCTTTCGGTCGCCGACGGCAGGGGGAGCCCTCCCCCTTCGCCGCTGGCTAAGAGGCGCCGGCCAGAGCTACCGAGCGCTAAGACAAGGGAACACTATGAGCCAACCAGTAACCCGTTCGAATGTATCTACCAGCGAAAACAGGATTCCGGACTCGGCAACCACTACGTTGGTGTCATGTTGAACGACCACCGCCAACCTCCGCCGCAGGATGTCGGGCAACGAGATCCGCCGAGCCCCTGCCATTGGCGATCCCCGCTCGCGTCCCCAGCGGGGAACGCTGCTCGCGGTCATGCCGCCACTGGCAACGCCGCTCGGCCACTGCCAGCGGGTGGCCCACTCACGTCGCGGCCGTGCCGATCACGCGCCAGAGGCCGGTGCCCTTTCTCGTTTCCGATGTCGGCGGCCATCCCCACGGTTCCACATTTCGATGGCTGGTCCTTCGCGCTATCCGCGTCCAGCTGGTTGGTGGGAGCCTTCCCCGGTGAACGAACGCGAAGCGGAACGGCCCGCCCAGCACGAAAACCTCCTTCGGTTGGGGGTTGTCCGGCCGGTGGGTTCGGCGCCGGTCGATTGCGGTGCGGTGCTCGACCATGGCGCCGAGCGGGGTGGCTGGCGCCTGCCTGAGGGAGGGAGTTGGCAGGCTTATCGGCCGCTCACCGACGACACCCCGGATGACACGCCTGCCGGATGACACGCCTGCGCGGCGCGGGGAACGGCGGTGATTCTCGACGCCACCGTGATCGGCGCCATTCCCGTTTTCCGCTTCGCCTGGCTTGACCGCCCGGCCGCGGCCGACTCGGGGGACCGCGCTCGCTCCGCGTTGATCGGGGCAAGTCGCATCAGGAACGGTGCTGGGCGGTGCAACGTCGTGGGGGATGCCGGCCACATAAGGGTGTGAGAGCCGATCTGGGGAGCGAGGGTGCTGTGGTGAGGGAGCCGTCAGCGCGATGGGTTCGTGCCGCGCCACCGGCCACCGAATCCGACGCGCTGCTGTGGGCCCGTGCCGCTGAGGGTGACCAGGACGCGTTCGGCGAGTTGTTCCAGAGGCATGTCGCGGCGGTGTGGAACTACGGGTATCGGTTGACCGGATCGTGGGAGAGGGCGGAAGACCTCACCTCGACGGTGTTCCTGACCGCGTGGCGACGGCGGCGATCAGTGATTCTGGTGCGGGAGAGCGCGTTGCCGTGGTTGTTCACCGTGATGGGAAACGCGGTGCGGGACGAGACGCGCGGAATGCGGCGGCGCCTGATGCTGGCGCGACGAGTGGGGACGCCGGACGACGTGGCCGACCACGCCGAATCTGTGGCCAGCCGGGTGGACGGAGACCTGAGCATACGTCGGATCGCCGAGATGGTGGCCGGTCTGCCGGTGGCGCAGCGGCGCGTGGTGCAACTGTGCCTGTTCGGGGAGCTTCCGCAGGCACAGGCGGCGGAGATCTTGGGCGTCACGGTGGTCACGGTCCGATCGAATCTTTCCCGGGCGCGGGCCCGGCTTCGTCAACTGATGGAGGGACAGGCGTGAACGGCGATCAGATCGACAAGGGGGACCTGCCCCCGTCGCGAGAGATCCCGGAAGCGGTGCGGGTGCGAATCCATGACACGGTGCTGGCTGGGATCGGCGTCGAGCGCCGTCGCCGGGGCGCGGTGATGGCCTCGGCCGCCGCGGCGGTGATACTCGCCCTTGGTGTGGTGGCGGTGGCGCGACAAGTGGGATCGAGTGCGGATTCCCGGACAGCCGGTGCGCAGGCGCCAGGGGCCGCACAGAGGGTTCCGGACGTCGGCGTCGATTCGCCACTGGATCAGGCGCGGGTTGACGATGAGTTGGATCGGTGCTTCGCCGCGGGCGTCCACACCGGGAATCAGGGACGGGTGCCGCCCAGGGACCAGTGGCAAGCGGTGTTCCAGGTCGGCGACCCCCGAGTGACGGTCACCGCTGTTCGGACTCCCACGACGCCGCTTTTCTGTCAGAGCACCCCGGCGACCGCGACGCTCTCGCAGCCGCTCTCGGCCGCGGACGGTCGCACCGCGGCGATGATGATCACCGGTGAGGGCACTGTGGCGGGGGTGTTGGACCCGACCTGGGAGCAGGCCATGATCGAGATCACCGGCCGCGCCAAGGACAAGTACACGGGACGGGCGCAGCACAAAGACGGCCTATTCGTCCTGCTGTCCCCAGTGTCGCCCTCGGGCGCGGACATCACCGTGCGGCCCGGCGAAGACATCGCCGCGCTCCCCATGCCGCTGGCAGCGCCTGGCTGGAGCTGGTCCGATGCCCCCGCCGCGGACCGATCCACCGATCGGGGACGGCTGCTGGGAGCGTGCCTCGAACGCGCGGAGGAGGGCAACGGAGTCGTGGATTCCGCAACGTGGCGTCCGGGCGCGGTGGCCGAGGCCGAGGGGCAGCGGGTGATCATGGCGGTGAACAGCGGAGGTGTCGGCGCCTGCGTGCGACACGGCGAACGAACCGAGTTCTCCGCCTACCTGCGTGTGCCTGCCGAATCGACGCCCGGCAAACCCGTCCTGCTCGACGTCGCCCCCACTATCGGGGCACGCCCGCTGCTCGCCGGGACGGCGCCCAGCGGCAGTAGGCGCATGAGCCTGCTGCTCCCGGACGGGAGAACGGCGGAGGCGGATATCGCGGATTCGACTTTCGCGGTGCTGCTGCCCGCCGAGATGAGTTCGGGCGCGAAGGGCCCCTTGGTTCCGGAGTTGGGGGCCATCACTGTCCAGGTGTTCGGCGACGGTGACCGTCTTCTCTACGAGGGCCCTGTGATCTGAACGGCGCAACGCACACCAGAATCTTCAGCCGCTAAATGAGCGCTAAATATTCGACGTGATGTTGCCCGCTGTCGAACTCGGCCGATCGGAGGAATGCGAATCTCCGGCGGGTCGATAGCTTGGTCGAGTACATCCTGGTGGGAAGCGGAACATGACGACCTGGAAGTGTGTGTGCTTCCAGGTCGGACGCGGCTGCTGTTTCTGTGCAGCCCGAGTTCCTATTCCTCTGGGTCAATTTTCGACTGGGGAGAAGACATGCGGGTTTTCGCACTAAGAGCCGCCGTCGCCGCGATCGTCGCGGCGACGGCGCTTGCCTTGGCACCTGCTGCCGGGGCTGACACCGGGCAGTCGACCACGCGGGCCGGTGACAACACCAAGGTCGAGGTCGACGCGCTCATTGCCGACAATCCTGGCGCGAAGCGGGTGGCGCACAACAAGGTGATTCTTGCCAACGGCGTTCAGGCCATTTACACGCCTAGTGGGCAATCCGGCAGTGGCTCGGCAGGTGGTGTCTCAGTTTCCGGTTTCGTTTACAAGGGTTGTGACTACTACTATCTGTGCATCTGGGACGAATATCGCAACAAATGGAGCTTCTACAACTGCGGCCAGGTCAACATCGGCAACCACGGATGGAGCGATAAAGTCCGCGATGTCACCAACAACCAGGCAGGCGCCACTTCCTACTTCTACGACTGGAAGGGGTACTGGGACTTCCTCAGTTCGATCCCCCCGCAGTTCGGCACCGGCTACCTGCCTCCCAGCGACCCTCTGCGGCAGACAGACATGATCAACGTCTGCTGACCGGAGGGGGCAGGCGTCACCAGGACAACAGAGCGGACAGCCCCGAGGGTGGGGGCTGCCCGCTCTGTTGTCCTGGGTCGTGCGCCTACGGGAAACGAACTCGGTCAGTCGTGGGGGTGGAGGGGGAAGCCGCCGCCGATGCCGCGCCAGGCGAGGTTGGAGATGAGGCCGATGGCCTCTTCCTTGGGCAGTGTGCGGTTGTCGGCGAGCCAGGCGCGGGCGGCTACCTGGCTGACGCCGACCAGGCCCACGGCCAGCAGGCGGGCGCGGCTCTCGTCCAGGCCCGCGTCGGCGGTGATGGTGGCGGTGATGGCGTCGACACTGGCGTTGGTGGCGCGTTCGACGGCGTCTTGGACCAGGGGTTCGCCGCGGAGGTCGGACTCGAAGACGAGGCGGAACGCCTGGCTCTCGCCGTCGACGAAGTCGAAGTAGGCGGCTACGGCGTTGTGGACCCGGACCTTGTTGTCCGTTGTCGACTCCATGGCCTCGCTCACCCGGCGGGTCAGCTCGTCGACGTGCTTCTCCAGCAGGGCCATGTACAGCTCCAGCTTGCCGGGGAAGTGCTGGTAGAGCACCGGCTTGCTGACCCCGGCGCGCTCGGCGATCTCGTCCATGCCCGCGGCGTGGTAGCCGTTCGCCGCGAACACGTCCTGTGCCGCGGCGAGCAGTTGGGCCCTCCGGGCCGTTCGCGGGAGTCTTGCTCCCCGGCCGACCCCGTTGGACTGAACCGTCTCAGACATGCGCCTCCACCCTCGCTCGATTGCCTCGTTCGGGTCGGGATCGCCAACCCCCAGCGGGTGGTTCGACCTTACTCGGCGGTAGCCCCGTTCGGGGTGCGTGTACTCAGGAACTTCGCTATGCCAAGTATCCCGTGTGACCGTCGTCTCAGTACGGCGAGGCACGCGCAACGTTGGCAAACTGAGCTGATGAATGTCGCGACCACCTCGCGGGTTCCCCTGACCCAGGTTCCCTTCTCCACCGCAGAGCTGCCCCCGGTCGACCCGACCATCCCCGCGTGGCCGGGGGAGGAGATCGAGGCGGCGGGCATCCGGCTGCACGTGCGGCGCACGCCCGGTGTGGGTGAGGTCACCGCCGTCTACGTGCACGGACTCGGCGGTTCGGCGACGAACTGGACCGACCTCGCAGGCCAGCTGTCCGGGCACGCCCCGGGCATCGCGGTCGACCTGCCCGGCTTCGGCAGGTCCTCGCCGCCGGAGGGCTACCCCTACACGATCGAGGCGCACGCCGAGGCGCTCGCCACCTGGCTGCGCGGCATGGCGCTGGGGCCGGTGCACCTGCTGGGCAACTCCATGGGCGGGATGATCTGCATCGTCGCGGCCGCCAAGCACCCCGACCTGGTGCGCACGCTGACGCTGGTCTCGCCCGCGGTGCCCGACCTGCGGCCCAACGTCAACCGCATGTCCGACCCCCGGCTGCCGCTGGCGTTCCTGCCGGTGATCGGCACCTCGGTGCGAAGACAGCTCTCCCAGCTGACCCCGCACGAGCGGGCCATGCAGATGCTCAACCTCTGCTACGCCGACCCGGGCCAGGTGACGCCGGAGCGCATCGAGGAAGCCGCCCGCGAATACGCCGAGCGGGCCAAGCTGGCGTGGTCGACACCCGCCCTCGCGCGTAGCACGATCGGGTTGATCCGGTCCTGGCTCGCGCCGCGGTCGCGGTCGCTGTGGCGGTTCGTTCCGAGGGTGCAGGCGCCGACCCTGGTGGTGTGGGGCGCCGAGGACAAACTGATGACTGTCCGCAAGGCTCCCCGCACCGCCAAGCTGCTGCCGAAGGCCCGATTGCTGATCTTGCCGAGGACCGGGCACGTGGCCCAGATGGAGCGTCCGGCGACCGTCGCCCGCGCCGCGCTGGGCCTGTGGGAGGCCGTGGAGGCGAACCGCTGGTGACGGTGGCCGCCTGGCGAGCCGCGCGTGATGTGGCACCCTTGGTTCCGTGAGCCGAATGACGCAAGGGCGCCGGGAGACCGCCTCCCGTCGGTCACGCTCCGCGTCCGGGGGTGAGCGGGGCGCCGCCGACACGGCCGGTGACCGTTACCGGGCGGGCGCGCGGCGCACAACCGCCGAACCGCTGACCGCGTCCTGGGAGCCGGAGCTGCCCAAGCGGGAGCGCCCGCGCGGGGTGCTGCGCACCTACGGCTGGCGGGTGTACGCGCTGCCGGTGATGCTCGCCGTCACCGGCCTCGTGCTCGTGCAGACCGCGGGGGAGAAGAGCACCCAGGTCACCGCCGACGCGGCGAGCACGGCGAACCAGCTCGCCGCCGACGCGGGCGCCCCGGTCGTCACCGAGCAGCGCGCGACCCCCGTCGACCTGAACATCCCGACCGCGGAGCTGCCGAACGGCGGCGCGTTCACCCAGGCCGGGGCGGGCACCTGGCACGGCGTGCCGGGCAGCGGCCCGAAGGTCGGCACGGGCCAGAAGTTCTACACCTACACCGTCGAGGTCGAGGACGGCATCGACCTGTCCGCCCTCGGCGGCGACGCCGCGTTCGCCACGCTGGTCGACTCGACGCTGGCCGAGCCGCGCGGGTGGACCAGCCTGGGGCAGATCGCGGTGCAGCGCGTCGAGCCCGACTTCCCGAACCCGAGCTTCCGGATCAGCCTGACCACCCCGGACACCGCGCACCGGCCGGACATGTGCGGCCACTCGATCCCGTATGAGGCGTCCTGCTACCTCGGCGGCACTCAGAAGCGGGTGATGATCAACCTGGCCCGGTGGGTGCGCGGCGCGGTCGCCTTCGGCGGCGACATGACCTCCTACCGGCAGTACGCGATCAACCACGAGGTCGGCCACGCCTTCCGCAACGGGCACGTCGGCTGCCCGGAGGCGGGCGCGCTGGCCCCGGTGATGATGCAGCAGAGCTTCGGGGTGGCCAACGACTACGTCGCCCAGCTCAACCAGGCGGTGAACCTGCACGAGGTGAAGGCCGACGGCCTGGTCTGCAAGCCCAACGCGTGGCCCAACCCACAGGCGCGGCCCGCAGGCTGAACACCCGCGTCCCGGATCGTGGGAGCAGGGGAAGACACGGTGGGATGGCCGTGTTGCAACGGGCGACAATCGGATGCAGATCCGACGCGTTCTAGGAGGAGCCGATGCCAGGCACTTTGCCGCCGCTCGTTGAGCAGGCGCAGGAGCTGACCAAGGAAGAGGTGGCCCGGTACAGCCGCCACCTCATCATCCCGGATGTCGGGGTGGACGGGCAGAAGCGCCTGAAGAACGCCAAGGTGCTCGTCGTGGGCGCGGGGGGCCTCGGCAGCCCGGCGCTGCTGTACCTGGCCGCGGCGGGCGTGGGCACGCTGGGGATCGTGGACTTCGACGTCGTCGACGAGTCCAACTTGCAGCGCCAGGTCATCCACGGCGTGTCCGACGTTGGCAAGCCCAAGGCGGTCTCGGCCAAGGAGTCGATCGCCGAGATCAACCCGCTGGTCACGGTGATCCTGCACGAGGAGCACCTGAACTCGACCAACGCGCTGGAGATCTTCGCCGACTACGACCTGATCCTCGACGGCACCGACAACTTCGCCACCCGCTATCTGGTGAACGACGCGGCCGTGCTGCTGGGCAAGCCGTACGTGTGGGGCTCGATCTACCGCTTCGAGGGCCAGGTCAGCGTCTTCTGGGAGGACGCCCCCAACGGCCAGGGCCTCAACTACCGCGACCTCTACCCCGAGCCGCCGCCGCCGGGAATGGTGCCCTCCTGCGCCGAGGGCGGCGTGCTGGGCGTGCTGTGCGCGTCCATCGGCTCGGTCATGGTCACCGAGGCGATCAAGCTGCTCACCGGCATCGGCGAGCCGCTGCTGGGCCGCCTGATGGTCTACGACGCCCTGGAGATGTCCTACCGGACCATCAAGATCCGCAAGGACCCGGAGACCAAGCCGATCGAGGGCCTGATCGACTACGAGGCGTTCTGCGGGGTCGTCTCCGACGACGCGCAGAGCGCGGCGGCGGGCAGCACCATCACCCCGCGCGAGCTCAAGGAGAAGTTCGACCGGGGCGAGGACTTCGCGCTGATCGACGTCCGCGAGCCGCACGAGTACGAGATCGTCAAGATCGAGGGCTCGGTGCTCATCCCCAAGGACCGCATCCTCTCCGGCGACGCGCTGGCCGAGCTTCCGCAGGACAAGCCGATCGTGCTGCACTGCAAGTCCGGGGTGCGCTCGGCCGAGGCGCTGGCCGCGCTGCACAAGGCGGGCTTCGCCGACGCCGTGCACGTCGGCGGCGGCGTGCTGGGCTGGGCCAGCGACGTGGACCCGTCGCTGCCCACGTACTGACCGTGCGATCCCGCGAGTCCCGAGGCGTGATCTGACCGCTCGTCCCCGCGAGTGCCGCTCTCCGGTGTGACGCCGAGGGTGGGACTCGCGGGGTGGGCCGTGTCGCGGCGCGGTTCACGGTGATCAGCGGGGTAGCGTGCGGTCGTGGGTACTCCGCCTCCGCAGCACGTCCGCGCTGCTTTCGGCGCCAAGAACGCCGAGCCGGTGCTGGTCGAGCACGGCCCGGTGTGGCGCTGCGACGACGTCGCGCTGCGCCAGGCGACCGGTCCGGCCGAGGCGTCCTGGGTCGCCCAGACGCTCGGCGACCTCGAAGTGCCCGACCTGCGGGTCGCCAGACCGATCCGCTCCAGCGACGGCCGCTATGTCGTCGGCGGCTGGGTCGGGTTCCGGTTCATCTCCGGGCGCGCCGAGCCGCGCTACGACGAGGTGGTCTCGGCGTCCCTGCGCCTGCACCGGGCCACCGCGGGCCTGCCCCGCCCCCGCTTCCTGCACGCCCGCGCCGACGTCTTCGCGGTGGCCGACCGCGCGGCCTGGGGCGAGGACCGGCGGGTCCAGATGGCGGCGAACCTGGGTGGGCGGCTGTTCGAGTTCTACGCCGAGTTCCGCAAGGAGATCGACCTGCGCCCGCAGGTGGTGCACGGCGACCTGTTCGGCAACGTCCTGTTCGACGGCGACGCCGCCCCCGGGATCATGGACTTCGCCGCGTTCTACCGCCCGCCGGAGTGGGCCG
Source organism: Actinokineospora iranica (assembly GCF_900101685.1). Taxonomy (GTDB): domain Bacteria; phylum Actinomycetota; class Actinomycetes; order Mycobacteriales; family Pseudonocardiaceae; genus Actinokineospora; species Actinokineospora iranica. The sequence goes on along the minus strand of NZ_FMZZ01000006.1, from coordinate 126,493 downwards.
CCGCCGTGATCGTCGTGGACGCCCTGGCCTGGGGCGGCGCTGACGACGGCCTGGTGAAGCGCTGGTCGCACCTGGCGGAGTGGCCGCAGGCGCTGCTGCGCGCGCTGCTGTTCCGGCTGGCCGTCCACGCCACGCACCCGCGCTCGACGTCGCGCTCGATGCGCGGCCTGGAGCGGGTCGCGCAGGAAGTCGGCAGGCTTCTCCTTTAGCGAACGCCGTTCGGGTTTGTGGGCCTGCCCACTACCGGCCGGTAACACGGGCGGAACATGAACCGTCATCCAGCGTGACGGAATGTCCCCGTTACGTGACTCTGATCGCTTCTCACGGGTCGAATATGGCCCCTGCGCAGGCAAGTTCGCATCCACGAAACAAAGCCGCATCATCGGGTAACAAGGCCTACCTACCGTCGACAAGGACCGAACGCCGCCGATCCCAGGAGACGGGCATGACGCAGTTGGCCGCTCCCGTCGTCGACACCCACTGTCCCTATTGCGCCCTGCAGTGCGGGATGCGCCTCACCGGGGCGCAGGTCGAGCCGAGAGAGTTCCCGACGAACCGGGGCGGGCTCTGCCAGAAGGGGTGGACCTCGGGTTCCCTGCTGACCAACCCCGCCCGGCTCACCAGCCCGCTCGTCCGCGTCAACGGCGAACTGCGGCCGGTCTCGTGGGAACTGACGCTCGACTACGTCGCGGGCAGGCTCGCCGGGCTGCGCGCCGAGCACGGCCCGGACTCGGTCGCGGTCTTCGGCGGCGGCGGGCTCACCAACGAGAAGTCGTACCTGCTCGGCAAGTTCGCCCGGGTCGCGCTGGGCACGTCGCAGATCGACTACAACGGCCGGTTCTGCATGTCCTCGGCCGCCGCCGCCGGGATGCGCGCGTTCGGCCTCGACCGCGGGATGCCCTTCCCCGTCGAAGACCTCCGCAAGGCCGACGCGGTGCTGCTCGTCGGGGCCAACCCGGCCGAGACGATGCCGCCGTTCATGCAGCACCTCACCTCGACCGGGCTGATCGTGGTCGACCCGCGCCGCACGCCGACCGCGGAGCAGGCGACGCTGCACCTCAAGCCGCGCCCCGGCACGGACCTGGCGCTGGCGCTGGGCATCCTGCACGCGGTCGTCGCCGACGGGCACCTGCGCCACGACTACATCGCCGAGCGCACCACCGGGTTCGACGCCGCGTGGCGGATCGCCGCCGCATGGTGGCCGGAGCGGGTGGAGCGGGTGACCGGGGTAGCGGCGAGCGACCAGCGCCGGGCCGCCGCGCTGCTCGCCAAGGCGCGCAAGGCTTACATCCTCACCGCGCGCGGCACCGAGCAGCACGCGCGGGGCACCGACATGGTGGGCGCGTGGATCAACCTGGCGCTGGCGCTCGGCCTGCCCGGCACGCCGGGGTCCGGCTACGGCTGCCTCACCGGCCAGGGCAACGGCCAGGGCGGGCGCGAGCACGGCCAGAAGGCCGACCAGCTTCCCGGCTACCGCAAGATCGATGACCCGGCCGCCCGCGAGCACGTCGCCGGAGTGTGGGGCGTGCCACCGGAATCGCTGCCCGGCCCCGGCCGCTCGGCCTACGAGCTGCTGGACGCGCTCGGCAACGAGACCGGTCCGCGCGCGCTGCTTGTCTTCGGCAGCAACATGGTCGTCTCCGCGCCGAGCGCGGGCAGCGTGGTCGACCGACTGTCCAGTTTGGACATTCTGGTCGTCGCGGACTTCGTGCTGTCGGAGACGGCATCGATGGCGGACGTGGTCCTCCCGGTCACCCAGTGGGCCGAGGAATCCGGCACGATGACCAACCTCGAAGGCCGCGTTCTGTTGCGCGGCAAGGCGATCGACGCGCCCGACGGCGTGCGCAGCGACCTTGAGGTGCTGCACGGTCTGGCGACGCGGCTCGGCCAGCCAGCCGAGCGGTTCCCCACCGACGCCGAGACCGTGTTCGAGGAACTGCGCCGCGCCTCGGCCGGCGGGGCGGCGGACTACTCCGGCGTGACCTACGACCGGCTCCGTGACGGTGAGGCGCTGCACTGGCCGGTGCCGTCGGTCGACCACCCCGGCACGCCGCGGATGTTCCTCGACCGCTTCGCCCACCCCGACGGCCGCGCCCGGTTCGCCGCGGTCGACCACACCGGTCCCGCCGAGCCCGCCGACGCGGAATACCCGCTGCTGGCCACCACCGGGCGCGTGTTGCAGCACTACCAGTCCGGCGCGCAGACCCGGCTGGTGCCCGAGTTGCTCGACGCGGTGCCCGAGGTCTTCGTGGAAATACACCCGGACACCGCCGACCGCGCGGGCTTGGCCGAGGGCGCCATCGCCCGGGTCGTGTCCCGGCGCGGGTCGACCCTCGCCCGGGTGCGGCGCGTGGCGTCGATGCGCACGGACACCGTGTTCCTGCCGTTCCACTTCGCGGGTGAGCAGCGGGCGAATCTGCTGACCAACCCCGCTCTTGACCCGACTAGCCGTATGCCCGAGTTCAAGGTCTGTGCGGTTCGAATAGAGGAGGCGTAGTGAGCAACCGTCGTTTCCCTGCTCGCGAAGCCGACCGGGTGCGGGTGTCCCGCATGTCTCAGGAGGTCTCATGAGCGAGCTTGCGAGCGAATCGTCAGCACAGGGCGCGGGCGCGCGAGGCCACCGAACGAGTGAGGTGGCCCCAAGGAACGCGCGCCACGTGGTCGTCGTCGGCTACGGCATGGCGGGCTCCCGGCTCGCCGAGGAAATCCGCCGCCGTGACCGGGCCGGTGAGCGGGTCTCGGTGACCGTGATCGGCGAGGAGCCGCACGCGGCGTACAACCGTGTGCTGCTGTCGTCGGTGGTCGCGGGCACGATGACCGCCGAGTCGACCCGGCTGCACGACGAGGACTGGGCGCAGGCGCACGGGATCGACCTGCGCCTGGGCGTCTCGGTCACCGCGATCGACCGGGAAGCCCGCACGGTGGCGCTCTCCGACGGCGGCGAGCTGTCCTACGACGCGCTGGTCCTGGCGACCGGCAGCCGCGCCTGGGTGCCGCCGACCGAGGGCCTGCGCACCGATTCCGGCGCGCTGGCCGCCGGGGTGGCCACCTTCCGCGACCTCGCCGACTGCGCCGCCATCCTCGACAAGGCCCGCCCCGGCGCCCCGGTCGCCGTCCTCGGCGGCGGGCTGCTCGGCCTGGAGGCCGCGCGCGGCCTGGCCGGGCGGGGGAGCCTGGTGACGGTCGTGCACCCGGCTGGCCACATCATGGAGCGGCAGCTCGACCCGGCCGCCGGTGCGGTCCTGGCCAAGGCGTTAGCCGCGCACGGCATCGAGTTCCGCGTCGGCCGCCTCGCCGCCCGCTACATGCCCGGCGACGGCCTCAAGCTGGACGACGGCAGCCACGTCCCGGCCGACCTGGTCGTCGTGTCGGCCGGGGTGCGGGCCGAGACCACGCTGGCCGCCTCGATCGGCCTGACCGTCGAGCAGGGGATCGTCATCGACGACGCCCTGCGCACCAACGACCCGCGCATCCACGCGATCGGTGACTGCGCGCAGCACCCGGGCACCGTCTCCGGGCTCGTGCAGCCCGCCTGGGAGCAGGCCGAGGTGCTGGCCGACCTGCTGACCGGCGAGAACCCGTCGTCGCGGTACCGGGGCACCCCGGTCGTGACCCGGCTCAAGGCCCGCGACGTCGACCTGGCCGCGCTCGGCGAGGTGCACACCGAGGTGGACAGCCCCGACGCCGAGGTGCTGTGCCTGCACGACCCGGCGCGCGGCCGCTACGCCAAGCTCGTGCTGCGCGAGGACCGGGTCACCGGGGCCATCGTCATCGGCGCCCCCGACGCCGCCGCCACCATCACCCAGCTCTACGACGCCAAGTCCCCCGCCCCGACCGACCGGCTGGCGCTGCTGCTCGGCCGTGCGCTGCCCTCGGTCGGCGCGGTCGCGAGCAGCCCGGCCGACCTTCCCGCGTCCGCGGTGGTCTGCCGGTGCAACACCGTGACAAAGGGCCAGTTGGTAAAAGCCTGGCGGGCGGGTGCGGTCGAAGTCGCCGATTTGGCCAAGGCGACCCGCGCGACCACCGGATGCGGCGGTTGCGGCGACGCCGTCCGCGGAATCGCGGATTGGTTGGCCCGCGCCTGATCGACCATTCGGAGCAGCCGGTTTCGCGCCTTCTGGTTTCGCGAAACCGGCTATGACCAGGATGTTTTCTGTCCAGAAACCTCACAGCGTGATCAACGGGCGCGTGCGGACAACGTGCCTTCGACGTCACCGCGAGCCATATGCGGGAAATCCGCGATTCGTATCTTTTCGCCCAAGCACCAGCTTGAGGAGGACCTCGCCATGAGTCTTGCAGTCGAATCCCCGCCGACCGGTCAGCCAAAGCGCCGGAAGGGGCGCTGGATCGACCACTGGGAGCCGGAGAACGAGGAGTTCTGGGAGAAGACCGGAAAGCCGATCGCGCGCCGCAACCTCATCTTCTCGATCTTCGCCGAGCACCTGGGCTTCTCCATCTGGGTGCTGTGGTCAGTCGTCGTGCTCAACCTGTCGAACGCGGGCTTCGGCGGCGGCACGCCGTTCACCCCGAGCGAGCTGTTCTGGCTGACCGCGCTGCCGAACCTGGTCGGCTCCGCGCTGCGCATCCCCTACACCTTCGCGGTGCCCAAGTTCGGCGGCCGGGTGTGGACCGCGATCAGCGCCGCCCTGCTGCTGGTGCCCACCACCGCGCTCGCGGCGATGGTGCACTTCGACTTCGTGCGCAGCCAGTCGCACGACACCCAGTTCACGATCATGCTGGTCATCTCGGCCCTCGCGGGCGTCGGCGGCGGCAACTTCTCCTCATCGATGGCCAACATCTCCTTCTTCTACCCGGAGAAGCGCAAGGGCCTCGCGCTCGGCCTCAACGCGGCGGGCGGCAACCTCGGCGTCGCCGTCGTGCAGCTGATCACGCCGCTGGTCGTCATCATCGGCGTCCCGTACGCCATCGCGAAGAACCCGGTCCACCCGGTGCACCTGGCCTACGCGGGCCTGATGTGGATGCCGTTCATCATCGCCGCCGTCGTCGGCGCGTGGTTCTGGATGGACAGCCTCACGATGGCCAAGTCGGACACCAAGTCCTACCTGACGTGCCTGTCGCAGGGGCAGACCTGGATCGTGTCGATCCTCTACATCGGCTCGTTCGGCTCGTTCATCGGCTTCTCCTTCGCCCTGCCGCTGGTCATCCGGCTGACGTTCCCCGAGTTCCTGGCGCAGAACCCGTTCATCGGCACGTACCTGGCGGGCCTTGGCTTCCTCGGGGCGCTCATCGGCTCGTTCTCCCGGCCCTTCGGCGGCTGGATCGCGGACAAGATCGGCGGCGCCAAGGTCACCCTGTGGGTGTTCATCTCGATGGCGGCGTTCACGCTGCTCGCGATGTACGGGGTGAACCAGCGCAGCTTCGCGATCTTCTTCGCCTCCTACATGGTGATCTTCGCGCTTTCCGGCGCTGGCAACGGCTCCATCTACCGGATGATCCCCGTCATCTTCGGTGAGCTGGGCCGCAAGGAGGCCGCGACCGGCGCCATCACCCGCGACGAGGCGACCTTGAAGTTCAAGCGGATGGCGGCCGCGGTCATCGGCATCGCCGGTGCGATCGGCTCCTTCGGCGGGTTCCTCATCCAGCAGATCTTCCGGATCGCCAGCGTCCCGGTGGGCTCCGCGGTGAACAGCGCGAAGACGGTCGAGGCCAAGGCCGCGGCGGCCGCCGAGCACGCGACCTGGTCGACCTCGGCGCTGGGCGTGTTCATCGTCGGCTACGTGATCTTCGCCGGGATGACCTGGTTCTTCTACCTGCGCAAGACCACCGAGACCTCGCGCTTCCCGAGCCTGGCCCACGCGGGCGTCTGAGTCTGACCTTCCGCGTCCTCCTCGCGGATGGCTGGCGTGACGGTCGTCTTCCCTTTGTCGTGAGGGGAAGACGACCGTCACGGCGTTTCCGCGGGCGTCTCCGTGGTTTCGGCGGACTCGGTGGTTTCGGTGGTTTCGGCGGTTTCCGTGGTGCGCCGGGGTTTCGGGGCTTCCAGCGGTTCCGGGGTCTGGGTGGTCGCCGAGATCCGCGGCGGCGTCGGGGTTTCCGCGTCGTCCTGGCTCTCCGGCTCCACGTCGGTGAGCCGCTCGAACACCGCGTCGAGGATCTTGCGGGTGACGTCGCAGGCCGAGTCGCCGTAGCTGCCCAGGACGGTCAGGTGCGAGCCGTGCTCATGCGCCTCCAGGTACGGGTCGAGCGCGACGGACAGCCCGCAGGAGTCCTCGCCGTCGCCCTCGCCGACCCGGTAGGCGGTGTTGCCGTAGATCTCTTCGATGTGCCGGTAGCTCGGCGTTCCCGGCGGCTCGGCGCGGAAGAGCACCGACACGCCGGAGGCCGGGCCCGCGTACGGCAGCCGGTAGCGGCACAGCTGGTGCGTCGACTCGTCCTCGACCAGGGACGCCCGCACGCCGGTCGCCTTGGTGACGACGCTGACGTAACCCAGGCAGTCCACCATCGCGGGCACCCGCTTCTGGGTGCTCACCGTCACACCGGGCTGCTTGGGGCGGGTGGTCGTGGTGGGGGACTCGGCCGTCATGACCACACGGGGCTCCGCCGCCGGGCGGTCCGCCGCGCCGCCGCCGTCGTCGGCCGGGTTGGCGCAGGCAGCGGCGATCAGCGTGGCGAACAGCAGGGGCACGAGCAGGCTGGCGCGTCCGGGAAGCACGGCCAAACCGTAGGGCGTGCGGAACGACGATGCCGCATTCCTGGTCCGGATTCCACCTATCGTGGCGGCTCTCACCCCGCACGGCTCTCTGACCTGCGGAGAGAGGTATCCGTAACAGCGGTGAAATCGTTGTGAACCGTGGTCGACATAGGCGGAGCACAGCATTGGACGAACGCCGACGCATCCGGCGGCAACACCAACGCAGGCACCATCGAGGAGGCACACGCATGGCGCGGACACTCGTCGTGGTCGGCAACGGGATGGTCGGACACCGGCTCGTCCAGGCGTTGCGCGACCGGGACGCCGCAGGCGCCTGGCGCGTGGTCGTATTCGCCGAAGAGGCCCGGCCCGCCTATGACCGCGTCGCCCTGACGTCCTATGTGGACACCTGGAACCCGCTGGCGCTGCAGCTTGACGGCGCGGAGTTCGACGGCGACGACCGGGTCGAGCTGAACCTGGGCGACGCGGTCGTCGGCATCGACCGCCAGGCGCGCACGGTCACCACGGCGTCCGGCCGCGTCCAGGCGTACGACACGCTGGCCCTGGCCACCGGCTCGGCCCCGTTCGTCCCGCCGGTCAAGGGCAGCGACCTCCCCGGCTGCCACGTCTACCGCACGATCGACGACCTCGACGCGATCCGGGACACCGCCGAGCGCGCCAGGACCGGTCTCGGCCGCGGTGCGGCCATGGTCGTCGGCGGCGGCCTGCTCGGCCTGGAGGCCGCGAAGGCGCTGCGCGACATGGGCCTGTCGCCGCACGTCGTGGAGTTCGCGCCGCGGCTGATGCCGCTGCAGGTGGACGAGGGCGGCGGCGCGCTGCTCAAGCGGCTCATCGAGGAGCTCGACGTCACCGTGCACGCGGGCACCACCGCCACGGTCATCGAAGAGGACCGCGGCAGGCTCATCGCCAAGCTGACCAACGGCGTCGAGCTCGACCTCGACCTCGTGGTGTTCTCCGCGGGCATCCGCCCCCGCGACCAGCTCGCCCGCGCCGCCGGTCTCACCGTCGGCGAACGCGGCGGCATCGTCGTGGACTCCGGCTGCCGCACCAGCGATCCGCACGTCTACGCCATCGGCGAGTGCGCCAACCTCGACGGCAAGGTCTACGGCCTGGTCGCCCCCGGCTACGCCATGGCCGAGATCGTCGCCGACCGCATCCTCGGCGGCGCGGCCACCTTCCCCGGCGCGGATATGTCCACCAAGCTCAAGCTGATGGGCGTGGACGTGGCCAGCTTCGGCGACGCGCACGCCACCGAGGAAGGCGCCCTCGAGGTCGTGTTCAACGACGCGGTCAAGGGCACCTACCGCAAGCTGGTCGTCTCCAACGACGCCAAGACGCTGCTCGGCGGCATCCTGGTCGGCGACGCGAACGACTACGCCACCCTGCGCCCGATGGTCGGCCGCCCGCTGCCCGGCGACCCCGGCGCGCTGCTCGCCCCCGCTGGCGGCAGCGGCGGCGGCGTCGGTGTCGGCGCGCTGCCCGACGAGGCGCAAATCTGCTCCTGCAACGCGGTCAGCAAGGGCGACATCTCCGAAGCCATCGTCGTCGGCGGCTGCGACGACGTCACCAAGCTCAAGGCGTGCACCAAGGCGGGCACGTCCTGCGGGTCCTGCGTGCCGATGCTCAAGCAGCTGCTGACGGTGTGCGGCGTCGAGCAGTCCAAGGCGCTGTGCGAGCACTTCGACCAGTCCCGCGCCGAGCTGTTCGAGATCGTGCGGGTCACCGGCATCACCACCTTCAGCGACCTGATCGGCAAGCACGGCAGTGGCCGCGGCTGCGACATCTGCAAGCCCGCGGTGGCCTCGATCCTGGCTTCCCTTGGCAACGGCCACATCCTGGCCGGTGAGCAGGCCTCGCTGCAGGACACCAACGACCGGTTCCTGGCCAACATCCAGCGCAACGGCACCTACTCGGTGGTGCCGCGCATCCCCGGCGGCGAGATCACCCCGGAAAAGCTCATGGTCATCGCCCAGGTGGCCCAGGACTACGGGCTGTACACCAAAATCACCGGCGGTCAGCGCATCGACCTGTTCGGCGCCACCGTCGACCAGCTCCCCGGGATCTGGAAGCGGTTGGTGGACGCCGGTTTCGAGTCCGGCCACGCCTACGGCAAGGCGCTGCGCACCGTCAAGTCGTGCGTCGGCTCGACCTGGTGCCGCTACGGCGTGCAGGACTCGGTGGGCCTGGCCGTCGAGCTCGAACTGCGCTACCGCGGCCTGCGCTCGCCGCACAAGCTGAAGTCGGCCGTCTCGGGCTGCGCCCGCGAGTGCGCGGAGGCGCGCGGCAAGGACTTCGGCGTCATCGCCACCGAGAACGGCTGGAACCTCTACGTCGGCGGAAACGGCGGCATGATGCCCAGGCACGCCGACCTCCTGGTGTCCGAAGTGGACAAGGAGACGCTGCTCAAGGTCATCGACCGGTTCCTGATGTTCTACATCCGCACCGCCGACCGGCTGCAGCGCACCTCCACCTGGCTCGACGCCATGGAAGGCGGCCTGGACCACCTGCGCGACGTCGTGGTCGAGGACTCCCTCGGCCTGTGCGCCGAACTGGAGGCGCAGATGGCCGAGCACGTCAAGGGTTACGCCGACGAGTGGGCAGGCGTCCTCGCCGACCCGGAAAAGCTCGCCCGGTTCACGTCGTTCGTCAACGCGCCCGGCACGCCCGACCCGACGATCACCTTCCGCGAGGAACGTGGCCAGCGGGTCCCGGTGCTGCTGGGCACCCCGGAGGTGATCGCCCGATGACCGCTCTCGCCGAAACGGTGTGGGTCGAACTGTGCCCACTGGAGTCCATCGCCCGCGAGCAGGGCGTCGCGGCCCTGCTCCCGGACGGCACCCAGGTGGCGGTTTTCCGCACCCATGATGACGCCGTGTACGCGCTCGGTAACCAGGACCCCTTCAGTGGGGCGTGGGTGCTGTCGCGGGGTATTCTTGGCGACATCGCCGGGGTGCCGGTAGTGGCGTCCCCGATGCACAAGCAGCACTTCGACCTGCGGACCGGCGTGTGCGTCGACGACGAGACCGTGTCGGTCCCCACGTATCCAGTGCGGGTCGTGGATGCGACCATCCTGCTGGGGCAGACGTGACCGCGCTCCTGGAGGTTCCCGTGACCAGCACGCAGATCGCCCCATTGGCGGGTTTCACCATCGGCGTCACCGCCGCGCGCCGCGCGGACGAGCTCGGGGCCCTGATGGAGCGCCGCGGCGCGTGCGTGCTCTACGGCGCCGCCATCCGGATCATCCCCCTGGCCGACGACAGCGAACTGCTCGCCGCCACCACGAGCCTGCTCAAGGGCGGCCCCGTCGACGTGGCCATCGCCACCACCGGCATCGGCTTCCGCGGCTGGATCGAGGCGGCGGAAGGCTGGGGACTGGGCCCGCAGTTGGTCGAGGTGCTCAAGTCCGCCGACGTGCTCGCCCGCGGCCCCAAGGCCAAGGGCGCGGTGCGCGCGGCGGGCCTGGTCGAGACCTGGTCCCCGGAATCCGAGGCCAGCCCCGAACTGCTCGACTACCTGCTGCGCGACGGCGTCGCGGGCAAGCGGATCGCGGTGCAGCTGCACGGCGAGCCGCTGCGCGAGTTCGTCAACGCCCTGCGCGACAGCGGCGCCGAGGTCATCGAGATCCCGGTTTACCGCTGGACCGGCCCGGCCGACCCGGCGCCGCTGGAGCGGCTGATCGACGCGCTGCTGGCGGGGCAGGTCGACGCGGTCACCTTCACCAGCGCCCCGGCCGCGGCCAGCGTGCTGGAGACCGCCGACCGGCTGGGCAGGCTCGACGCCCTGGTCGAGATCCTGCGCGGCCGCGTCCTCGTGGTCGCCGTCGGCTCGATCACCGCGGGCCCGCTCAAGCGCCTCGGCGTCCCCGTGGTGTGCCCGGACCGCGCCCGCATCGGCGCGCTCGTCCGGGAACTGGCCGACGCCCTGCCCGCCCGCGCGACCCGCGTCAAGGTCGGCGACCGCGACCTGGAACTGCGCGGACAGGCGGTGGTGGTCGACGGCGAGCTGCGCCCGATCCCGCCCGCGCCGATGGCCCTGCTGCGCGCGCTGGCCATCTCCCCCGGCCGGGTCCTGTCCCGCCCGGCGCTGGCCGCGGTGCTGCGCAAGCACTCCGGCCGCGAGTCCGGAGTGGACGAACACGCCGTGGAGACCGCGGTGGGCCGCCTGCGCGCGGCCCTGGGCGAGTCCGGCTTGGTGCAGACCGTGGTCAAGCGCGGCTACCGGCTCGCGGTGGCCGCCGCGTGACCCTCGTCCTCGTGGCGCACGGCACGCGGGCAGCCGCTGGCGCCGAGACGACCTACGCCCTCGCCGACGAAGTGCGCGAACTGCTGCCGGAGGTCCCGGTGAAGGTCGCCTTCGCCGACGTCCGCGCCCCGGACGTGACCACCGTGCTGCGGTCCGTGCGCGGCTCCGCCGTCGTCGTCCCGGCCTTCCTGGCGTCCGGGTACCACGTCCGCGTCGACGTCCCAGCCCAGGTCGAGGCGGCGGGCCGGGCCGGGGAAACCGTCATTACCCCGGCTCTGGGCCCCGCCCCCATCCTGGTCGCCGCCATGCACGAACGCCTCACCGACGCGGGCTGGCGCCCCGGCGACGCGGTGGTCCTCGCCGCCGCGGGCTCATCCGACCACCGCGCCCTGTCCGACGTCCGCCGCGCCGCGGTCCTGCTCGGCGCCCGAACCGGCACGGTCGTGCGCATCGGCTACGCGGCCACCGCCACCCCGCACATCGCCGACGTGGTCGCCCACGCCCACGAAACCGCCGACCGGGTCGCCGTCGCCTCCTGGCTGCTGGCCCCCGGCCTGTTCCACCGCGCCGTGGCAGGCTGCGGCGCGGATATGGTCGGCGCTCCCTTGGGCGACCATATCCGCGTCGCGGAACTGATCGTCCGCCGCTACATCGAGGCCCGCGTCTACCGCGCCGTCGCTTGACTCAGGCTCCCTGAACGCCCCCGAGGCTCGCTTCGGGGGCGTTCGGCGTTGACTGACCGCGGTCAGGGGGCGCGCTGGGCGTGGCGGGATTCGACAAGGGGCGGCCGACCCCACGCGGAATAATTCAACTCTCAACCACCTTGTAGGGGGCACGAGGTCGCCGCCCGGGTGGCCGAGGAGTGCAGGAGGCACCCGATGCCTGCTATCACCGCTGACACCTTGACCCTGCCCCGCCTGCCCGACCTGCCCGAGTCCGCGACGGCCTGGCGCGGGGTGCGCAGGATCGTGCGGGCGCAGAAGTTCCTTGAAGGGGAAGGGTTCCAGGTTCGTCGGCCGTTCCCGGGCGTCGACCTCTCGATGGCCGACCCGTTCCTGCTGCTCGACCACATGGGCGCGGTCGAGTACGCGCCGGGCGAGGCCAAGGGCGCGCCGTGGCATCCGCACCGCGGGTTCGAGACGGTCACCTACATGATCGACGGCGAGATGCGGCACACCGACTCGATCGGCGGCGGCGGCGTGATCACCAACGGCGCCACGCAGTGGATGACCGCCGGTAGCGGCATTCTGCACAACGAGATGCCCACGCAGGAGATGGTCACGAAGGGCGGGCTGTTCCACGGCGTGCAGCTGTGGGTGAACCTGCCGCGCTCGCTGAAGATGGCGCAGCCGCGGTACCAGGACATCGAGGCCCGGGACGCGCGGCTGCTCTCCAGCGACGACGGCGGCGCGCTGGTCCGCCTGATCGCCGGGGAACTCGACGGGCACCAGGGGCCGGGGTCGACGTACACGCCGATCACGTACCTGCACGCGACGGTGAACCCCGGGGCGCGGCTGACCATGCCATGGGCCGCCGACTTCAACGCCATGGTCTACGTCATCTCCGGGCGCGGCACCGTTGGCGCGGAACGACGCCCGCTCGACGAGGGCCACTTGGCCGTCTTCGGCGCGGGTGAGGCGCTGACCATGCGCGCGGCGGACACCCAGCCGAGCGCGTCGCCGAACTGGGAGATCCTGGTGCTGGGCGGCAGGCCGATCGATGAGCCGGTCGCGCGGTACGGGCCGTTCGTGATGAACACCCGCGACGAGATCGTGCAGGCGTTCGAGGACTACCAGGCGGGCAGGCTCGGCCAGATCCCGGCCGCGCACCGGTCCGCCGCGGACGAGGAGCTGCCGACATGACCGATGTCACCACCCTGCTCGACCGGGGCCGTCTGTTCCGCGCGAGCGGCGACCCCGCCACCGCGGCCCGCTATTTGCGGGCCGCGGCCGACGCCGCGCCGGACTCGCGCGCGGTGTTGACCGAGTTGGCGTTGGCCCACTTCCAGTCCGCCGCTCTCGGCCCCGCCGAGGAGGTGGCGCGGCGGCTGGTGGAGCTGGACCCGTCCGACGCCTACGCGCGCACGCTGCTGGGCCGGTCGCTGACCCGGCAGAGCAGGCACGCCGAAGCGCTGCCGCACCTGCGGCTCGCGGCCGCGATGACCGCGGACCCGGACGCCGACGCGGCGCTGGCCGCCTGCCGCGCGCGCCTCTCCTGACCCGAGCCCCGGCCGCCGTGCCGGGGCTTTCCCCTTGACGCGGGACGACTCCGGGCCTACATTAAACCAGTCAGTTAATTAACCGAATGGTTGATGATGAGCGACTCCTTGAGCACCGTGTTCGCCGCCCTGGCCGACCCGACCCGGCGCGCGATCCTGGCCCGGCTGGCGGGCGGCGAGGCCACGGTCAACGACCTGGCCGCGCCGTTCGCGATGAGCCTGCCCGCGGTCTCCAAGCACCTGAAGGTGCTCGAACGCGCGGGCCTGATCACCCGCGGCCGCGACGCGCAGTACCGGCCGTGCAGGCTGCACGCCGACCCGCTGGCCGACGCGGCCCGCTGGCTCGACCGCTACCGCGTGTTCTGGGAGGCCAGCTTCGACCGGCTCGACGAGCACCTGTCCGACCTGCGGAAAGGAAAAACCGATGACTGAGCCCAGCTTGACCATCACCCGCGTCTTCGACGCCCCGCCCGCCCTGCTCTACGACGTCTGGACCGACCCGGCCCACCTCGCGAAATGGTGGGGTCCCAAGGACTTCCACGCGTCCTCGATCGACCTCGACGCCACCGAAGGCGGCAAGTGGCGGCACTGCATGGTCTCCCCGGACGGCAGGGAACACTGGTCCCATGGGGAGTTCCGCGTCCTGCAGCCCCCGGAGAAGCTCGCGTTCACCTTCACCTGGGAAGCGGAAGACGCGCTGGCGACCCTGGTGACCATCGACTTCGAGGACCAGGACGGCAAGACCCTGATGACCTTCCGGCAGGGGCCCTTCGCCGACGAGTCCACACGCGACGATCACCGCGATGGCTGGCTGGAGGCCTTCGACGACATCACGGCCCACGTCTCGTCTGTCCACAGTGGATGATCGAGGCCGGTGGTTGCGGTCAGTGACCCCCTAGTGACCTAGGAGATCGCATCCATAAGGAGTCTTGCGGTACCCGGATTGGGCTGAAAGAGTGAATATCACTCCCGGTAGGCCCGCTGTGGGAAATCTCGTGAGCGACCGATGCTCTTCCACCGGCGGCCGCCCCTAGGAAGGTGCTTCATGACGCTTGCCCACGAGGCCGCTCCCACCACCGGTCGAATCGCCGCGGCCCGCGAGATCGAGTCGCTGCACAACGCCGAGCAGTGCAGCAAGGCGGCCCGCACGGTCGCCGACCACGCCGCGGACGCCGCCGACTGCCTGCGCCTGCTGGAGATGCTGGGCCTGGACCCGGCCGCGGGCAAACGCCCCTGACTCACCGCTGATCTGGTCTGTGGCGGCCGACTCCGCCGGAGTCGGCCGCCACTTTCGGCTCAGCCGTCGAACAGGCCCGGCTCCGGCGGCCGCACGGCGTCAGCCCACCGGTCGGCCCACCGGTAAGCCCGCAGATCGACCTTCTCGCCGTCCGCCAGGACGCCCTCGGCGCGCAGCCGCTCCAGCTGCTCCCGCGCCAGATGCGGCGCGGGCGTGCCGTTCGCCCGCAGGACGCGGTGCCAGGGCAGATCGTGCCCGTCCTCGGACAGGATCCGGCCGACCAGGCGGGGCGACGGCGCCCGGGTGAGGTCGGCGATGTCCCCGTAGGTCGCGACCCGGCCTTCCGGGATCGACCTGATCGCGGCCCGCACCCGCTCGTGCAGTTCCTCGTCCACCGGCTACGCCCCCGCGAAGTCGGTCACCAGCGCGCCGATCCGGTCCGGGTCCTCCAGGTACACCATGTGCCCGTTGTCGAGGCCGACCAGGGTGAACTCGTCGGCCAGCGTCGACTCGCACGCCTGGATGAACTCCGGCCCGACGAACGCCTCCCGCAGCGCCCGCACGAGCAGCGTCGGCGTGCCCGGCGGCGGCAGCGGCGTCGCCCGGCACATCTCGCTCCACGCCGTGGCGTTGGCGGCGCGGCTGAACTTGGGCCGCCACTGCCCGTCGGACTCGGCCCAGGCCGCGTCCACCTCCTCATCGATGACGTCGTCGGCCACCACGTCCGGCCAGTCCGCGCGCTGCGCCGCGACCGCCTCCGCGCGGGTCGCGGCCACCTTGGCGGGCGCTTCCGCCCAGGCCAGCGCGTCCTTGGCGCGCACGCTCACCGCCGGGTCGAGCAGCACCAGCCGCCGCACCCGCTGCGGCGCGAGCCGGGCCAGGTGCAGGGCGATCAGGCCGCCGTAGGAGTGCCCGACCACCGGCACGGCGTCGAGCCGGTGCGCGTCGAGCACCGCCAGCAGGTCGGCCGCGTGCTGCTCCAGCGTCCAGGGCGGCAGGCGGGGCGAGTCGCCGCAGCCGCGCAGGTCCGGGGCGATCACCCGGAAGCCGGACAGCCCGCTCTCGGCGAGCCGTCGGAAGCGCGCGCCGTGACCGGTCACGCCATGCAGTGCGAGCAGGGGCCGCGCGTCGTCGGGTCCGAAGACGCGCACGTGGAGTGGGTCGGCCATAGGCCGGATCATTCCATCCCCGGCGCTTGGGCGTGCCGCGTCCGGCGGCGGGCGGCGGGCGTGGTCCAATCCCGGGATGGCCGCCGGGAAGTCCCCGATCGCGCCGCAGCTCGTCCGCCGACCTGCGGCGCCCAACCGCACCACCCGGTGGGACGAGGACGCGCGGCGGGTCCTCGCCGGGGCCGACGGGTTCGTCCGGGTCTTGGGTGGTCCGGGCACCGGTAAGACCACCCTGCTGGCCGAGGTGGCGGCAGACCGCATTCTGCGCGGCGGCGTGGAACCGGAGCAGTTGCTGGTTCTTACCGCTAACCGTCGCGCCGCTAGCGACCTGCGTGGACGCATTACCGCACTGCTCACCGATCACACCAGCGACGGCCCTCTTCGCACTGTCCGTGAGCCTCTTGTGCGCACGGTCCACTCTTACGCCTTCGCCGTCCTGCGCATCCAGGCGATGCTGCACGGCGGCCCCGGCCCCCGGCTGCTGTCCGGGCCCGACCAGGACGCGGTCATCCGCGAACTCATCGAAGGCGACATCTCCTTCGGCGCGAAGCACTGGCCGGAACGGCTGCGGCCCGCGCTGGGCGTGCCAGGGTTCGCCGAGGAACTGCGCGACCTGATCCTGCGCGCGGCCGAACGCGGCCTGGGGCCGGAAGACCTCATCGAGCTCGGCGAGGCGCGCGGCCGCGACGAGTGGGTCGCCGCTGGCCGGTTCGGCCGCCAGTACGAACAGGTCACGCTGCTGCTCGGCACCTCCGACAGCGCCGTCGCGCACACCAGCGCCCCCGCCCTCGACGCGGCCGAACTGGTGGCGAGCGCCCTGCTGGCGTTCCAGACCGACGACGAACTGCTCGCCGCCGAGCGCGCCCGCGTCCGCTACCTGCTCGTCGACGACGCCCAGCACCTCGACCCGCTGCAATACCGGCTGCTGAGCGCGCTCGGCCGCGCGGCCAAGGAGTTCGTGCTCGCGGGCGACCCCGACCAGGCCGTGTTCTCCTTCCGCGGCGCCGATCCCCGGCTGCTGCGCGACGCCGACCCCGCCGCGGGCACGGTCGTGCTGCGCACCGGGCACCGGATGGCCCCCGCCGTCCGCAAAGCCGTGTCGCACCTGGCCGCGCGGCTGCCCGGCGGCGGGCCGCGGCGCGTCGACAAGGGCCGCGACCAGGGCGGCACGGTCACCGTGCGGCTGCACCCGTCCGCCGCGGCCGAGGCGAGCTGGGTGGCCAACCAGCTGCGGCGCGCGCACCTGATCGACGGCGTGCCGTGGGCGGACATGGCCGTGCTGGTGCGCTCGGCCACCCGCTCGGTTCCCGTGCTGCACCGCGCTTTGGCCGCGGCCGGGGTGCCGGTGGCCGCGCCCGGCGACGAGCTGCCGCTGGCGCAACAGCCCGCGGTGCGGCCGTTCCTGGCGCTGCTGCGCTGCGCGGCCGTGCCGTCGCTGCTCGACCCGGCGATGGCGGCGGCGCTGCTGTCCTCGCAGCTCGGCGGCGCGGACCCGTTGGCACTGCGGCGGTTGCGGCGCGGGCTGCGCAGGCTGGAGCTGACCTCCGGCGGCGACAAGTCCAGCGACGACCTGCTGGTCGAGGTGATCGAGGACGAAGACCGGCTCAGCGCGCTCGCCGACGCCGAGGCGGGTCCGGTGCGGCGCGTGTCGAAGCTGCTCGCGTTGGCGCGCAAGGGAATCGCCGAGGACGCGGGCATCGAGCAGATCCTCTGGGACCTCTGGCAGGCCAGCGGGCTGGAGGCGCGCTGGGTGGGCGTCGCGGCGCGCGGCGGCCCGGTCGGCGCGCAGGCCGACCGCGACCTCGACGCCATCGTCGCGCTGTTCCACACCGCGCAGCGGTACGCCGAACGGCTGCCCGGCGCAAGCGTCGCCGGCTTCGCCGATCACCTGATCAGCCACCGCATCGCGGGCGACACCCTCGCGCCATCGGCTCCGCATGGCGACGCGGTCGCGGTGCTCACCGCGCACGCCGCCGTCGGTCGCGAGTGGACAGTCGTCGCCGTGCCGGGCGTGCAGGAGGGCGCGTGGCCGGACCTGCGGCTGCGCGGGTCGCTGCTCGGCGTCGAAAGGCTGGTCGACGTTCTGTCCGGTGTGGACAGCACGGACCAGATTTCGGCCACCGCGCCGCTGCTGGCCGAGGAACGCAGGCTGCTGCTCGTCGCCGCTTCCCGCGCGCGCGGCAAGCTCCTGGTGAGCGCCGTGCGCGGCGAAGAGGAACAGCCGTCGCGGTTCCTCGCCGAACTCGCCGGAGCCGAAACCGCCGACGGCGAGCCGGACACCCCCGTGCCGATGGCCGAGCCCGAACGCGCCCTCGTCCTGGCCGACCTGGTGGGCGAGCTGCGCCAAGTCGTCTGCGACGGCGCCGCCGACCCGGCCCGCAGAAGCCTTGCCGCGCGCCAACTCGCCCGGCTCGCCGCCGCGGGAATCCCCGGCGCGCACCCGGACGGCTGGTACGGCCTGCCCGAGCTGTCCAGCCTGGAACCCCTGCGCGGCAAGGACGACCCGGTCCGCGTGTCACCGTCCACTGTGGAAATACTGGCCAAGTGCCCGCTGCGCTGGGTCGTCGAACGCCACGGCGGCCAAGACCCGGCCGAACTGGCCGCCGTCACCGGAACCCTGGTCCACGCCCTGGCGCAGGCGGCCGCCGCGGGCGCGAGCCGCGAAGAGCTGATGCGGGAACTGGACGTCGCGTGGGCCGCGGTCGACGCGGGCGCCCCCTGGTTCTCCCGCCGCGAGCGCCAGCGCGTCCGCGCCATGGTCGACACCTTCCTGACCTGGATGAGCACCACCCGCGCCGAACTCACCCAGGTGGCCGTCGAGCAGGACATCACGGTGGACCTCCCCGACGGCATCACCGTCCGCGGCCGCGTGGACCGCCTTGAGGTCGACAACGAGGGCCGCCCGGTGATCATCGATATCAAGACCGGCAAGGCCCCCATCAGCGCCAACGACGCCCAGGAGCACCCCCAGTTGGCGGTCTACCAACTCGCCGTCGCCTACGGCGCCTTCGCGGACCTGAGCCGCGAGCCCGGCGGCGCCCGCCTGCTGTACGTCGCCAAGGCGAACAAGAAAACCGGCGCGACCGAACGCACCCAGTCCCCCGTCCGCGGCGAGGCGGCGGACCACTGGCTCAAGATCGTCCGAGACGCCGCCGCCTCGACGGTGGGGCCGGAGTATTCCGCTTTCGAGAATCCGGATTGCCCCCGCTGTCCCGTGCGCACGGCATGTCCACTGCACCCCAGCGGCCGCCAAGTCACCGAATAACCACTCGAACGTGTGATCGACTGGCGCGCGCCCCAGTTCCCGCTTTTCCGCGAGTAGATTGGCCTCATGAGCAAGAATCCCGCCCACGACGAACGGCGCCTCTACACGGCGCAGCAGGTCGCATCGCTGCCGACGGATCGCTCGCACCGATACGAACTCAGCAGAGGCGTAGTCACCGTGAGCCCCCGTCCCATACCCCCGCACTCCTCAGTGCTGCATGACCTGTACTCGCAGATCCGCCCACAACTGCGGTCTGACCTCCGCGTTTACGGCGAGATCGACGTGGACCTGGAGTTGACGCCGCCGGTGGTGCGCGTCCCCGACCTGTGCGTCACCTCAGCCGACGCCTGGACAGGAAAGGGGATGGTGAAAGCGGACGCGTTGTTCGTCGCGGTCGAGATCCTGTCTCCAGGTTCGCGGACAATGGATAGCCTCTTAAAGGCGTTGGACTACGCTGAGGCGGGAATCCCGCAGTATTGGCTCGTCGATCCCGAGTTGCCGGTCACCATGACCGTCTACACGCTCGTGGATGGCCACTACGAGGAATCCCAGCGCGCCGAACACAAGTTGATCGTCACCGACCCGTGCCCGTTGAGCATCGACCTGGACACACTCGGCACCTGAGCCCACGACCGCAAGATGATCAATTCTCGGGAGGTAGATTGGCCGCTGTGCGCTCGCGTCCCGACCCCCGTCTTCGGCCCGCACGGGCGGAGTTCCGGGCGTCGCCATCGGACCGCGATCCAGTGGGTGAGGCGTGCGGTCCCGTTGGCCGGGTGTTTGGCGGGACCTTCCTGCCGTTCGGTCCCGCTGGTCGGGTGGCTGCCGATCACGCCCTCGCTCTCGGCTGTGCCGCGTCGCGAGCAGCCTTGGTGACCGACGTCGGCATTGTCCGGCTTGGTGCGGGGGACCGCTGGTCGGTGATGGGGGCGTGAGTCTTCCCCTGCCGGGGCTGGCGCTGGTCAGTCCGCGCGAGCTTGCCCAGGAACTCGGGCTGCCGCCGCCCACCCGGGAGCAGGCCGAGGTCATCGCCGCGCCGCCTGATCCGGCGCTGGTTGTCGCCGGGGCGGGGGCGGGGAAGACCGAGACCATGGCTGGGCGGGTCGTCTGGCTGGTGGCCAATGGGCTGGTCACGCCGGAGCGGGTGCTGGGGCTTACCTTCACCCGGAAAGCCGCCCGGCAACTCGCCGACCGGGTCCGGTCGCGGCTGCGCAGGCTTGCCGGGTCGCGGTTGCTGGATCGGCTTGATCCGACCGGGGATCGGCGGGCGGCGGTCTTCACCGGTGAGCCGACGATCCTGACCTACCACGCCTACGCGGGGCGGTTGGTCGCCGAACACGGGCTTCGGCTGCCGGTCGAACCGGGCGCCCGGTTGCTCAGCGAGACCGCGTCCTGGCAGGTGGCGCACCGGGTGGTGGCCACCTGGGGGCACGACCTCGACACCGACTACGTGCCCGCGACCGTCACCCAGTACGTCCTCGCCCTCGCCGGTGAGCTGGCCGAGCACCTGGTCGACGAGGAAGCGCTGCGGCGGCACGCCGAGGCGATCTGCGCGGCCATCGAGAACGCGCCCAAGGCCAAGGGGCAGCGCGCCGAGCCGTCCCAGGAGTTGCGGAAGGTCATGGTCACCCAGCGGTTCCGGGTGGCCCTGCTCCCGCTGGTCGCCGCGTACGCCGACCGCAAGCGCCGGGAGGGCGCCCTCGACTTCGGCGACCAGATGTCGCTCGCCGCGCGGCTGGCCGCCGGGCACGCCGAGGTGGTGGCGGGGGAGCGCACGCGGTTCGGGGCGGTCCTGCTGGACGAGTACCAGGACACCGGCCACTCCCAGCGGGTGCTGCTGCGGTCGCTGTTCGGCAGTTCGCTGGAATACCCCGACGCCGAGCCGATGCCGGTCACCGCCGTCGGCGACCCCGCCCAGGCGATCTACGGCTGGCGCGGCGCCAGCGCGGCCAACCTGCCCCGGTTCACCACAGACTTCCCGCGGAAACACGGCGGCAGGCGCCTGCCAGCCACCCGCTACGGGCTGCTCACCAGCTTCCGCAACCCGCCCGAGGTGCTCGACCTCGCCAACGCCGTCTCCGCCCCGCTGCGCGCCTTCGGGCTGGAGGTGGACGAGTTGCGCGCCCGCGACGGCGCGCCGCCCGGGGACATCCGGCTCGCCCTGCTGTCCGATGCGGACACCGAGACCCAGTGGGTGGCCAACCAGATCGCCGACCGGTGGCACGCCGCCGTCGAGGAGCGGGACAAGCCGCCCACCGCCGCCGTCCTGGTCCGGCGGCGGGCCGACATGGCCGAGCTGGCCACCGCCCTGCGCGACCGGGGCCTGCCCGTCGAGGTCGTCGGGCTCGGCGGGCTGCTGGACGAACCCGAGATCCGCGACCTGGTCAGCGCGCTGCGCGTGCTCATCGACCCGCTCGCGGGCACCGCCGCCGCCCGCCTGCTCACCGGTTCCCGCTGGCGCATCGGCGCAGCCGACCTCGCCGCCCTGTGGCGGCGCGCCGGGAGCCTCGCGGGCGCGTATTCCGACAAACCCGCCGACCCGAGCGCCCTGGACGCGCTGCCCGGGGAAGGTGCGGAACAGGCGGGCCTGGTCGACGCCATCGATGACCCCGGCCCGCCGGAGGCCTACTCCGAACTCGGCTACCAGCGCGTCCGCGCCCTCGGCCACGAGCTGACCATGCTGCGCCGCAGGCTCGACCAGCCGCTGCCCGAACTCGTCGCCGACGTCGAGCGGACCATGCTGCTCGACATCGAGGCCACCGCCCGGCGCGGCGGCGCGGGCCGCGCCCACCTCGACAAGTTCGCCGACGTCGTGGCCGACTACGCCCAAGCCAGCCCCTCGGCCAGCCTGTCGGCGCTGCTCGACTACCTCGCCACCGCCGAGAGCGCAGAAGACGGCCTGGAGCCGGGTGAGGTCGAGGTCGCCGAGGACCGCGTGCAGATCCTCACCGTGCACTCGGCGAAAGGCCTGGAATGGGAGATCGTCGCCGTGCCGAACATGGTCGGCAAGGTCTTCCCCAGCGCGCGGCGCGGCGGAAGCTGGCTGCGCACGGTCACCGAGCTGCCCGCCGACCTGCGCGGCGACGCCGTCGACCTGCCGAAGCTGAACCTGTCCGGCGCGGCCAACCGCAAGGAAGTCGAGGTCGCCCTCACGCTGCACACCGAAGAGTTCGCCGAGCGCGGCCTGATCGAGGAACGCCGCCTGTTCTACGTCGCGCTCACCCGCTCCGAGCGCACCCTGCTGGTGTCCGGGCACTGGTGGGGGCGCGCGAGTTCGACCCCGGCGGGCCCGTCGGAGTTCCTGACCGAGCTCGCCGACTACGTGACCGCCCAGGAGTGGCCCGCGGAAGTCCTCGACGTCTGGGCCCCGGAACCCGAGGAAGGCGCGGAGAACCCGCTGGCCACGGCCGTGAAGTCCGCGCGGTGGCCCGCTGATCCACTGCGCGACCGCCGCTCAGACGTGGCCACCGGAGCCGCGCTGGTCCGCGCGGAGCTGGCCGCCCTGCGCGAGGGCGATGACGTCGCCGACACCCCGGACGACCCCGACGGCTGGGTCCGCGACACCGACGTCCTCTTGGCCGAACGCGCCGCCGCGTCCGCCCGCCGCGAGCAGGTGACCCTGCCCGACCAGCTTTCGGTCAGCCAGCTCGTAGAACTCGCCGCCGACCCGGAGGCACTGGCCCGCCGCCTGCGCAGGCCGCTGCCGTTCCCGCCGAACCCGGTCGCCCGGCGCGGCACCGCGTTCCACGCCTGGCTGGAGAAGCGGTTCGGCTCCCGCGCCCTGCTCGACCTGGACGAGCTTCCCGGAGCCGCGGACGACGACGCCGCCCCGGACACCGACCTCGACACCCTTCGCGAAGCCTTCTTGCGCAGCGGCTGGGCCGACCGCACCCCGCACGAGGTCGAGGTCCCGTTCGCCACCGAGATCGACGGCGTCGCGGTCCGGGGCCGCATGGACGCGGTCTTCCTCGACCCGGACGGCGGCTGGACGGTCGTGGACTGGAAAACCGGGCGCGTGCCCGAAGACGACCGATTGCCCGCCCTCGCCGTGCAGTTGGCCGCTTACCGCCTCGCGTGGGCGGGACTTTCCGGCGTCCCGTTAGACAAGGTTCGCGCCGCTTTCCATTACGTGCGGCACGACACCACCCTGCGTCCCGCCGACCTCTTGGACGCGGACGGCCTCCGCGCCCTCTTGCGATCCGTGCCCGACCGGTCCGAACCCGAGCGGTCCGAACCCAAACCGGTCACGTAACAGCCGTCACCTCCAGGCGATCTACGATGAGGTATCCGGACTGGGGGAGGTCGTGTGTCGTTTGGCATCCGCAATGACGAACCGGCGATCGAGGACGCGCTGGACCGCGACAAGATCGCGCTGGCGCTCGCCAACGCGGTCCAAATTTGCGACACCCCGCTCGTCGTCGGCCTCTACGGTTCGTGGGGCAGCGGTAAGACCTCGCTGATGAAGCTGGTCCAACGGCACCTGGACAGGACTGACAACTGCGTCACCGTCTGGTTCGACGCCTGGCAGCACCAGTTCGACGAGAATCCCGCCGTCGCCCTCTTGCACACCATGGTCGAAGAGGCCGGACTCGGCGAAGAGGGCCGCAAACTGCTCTACGCCATCGCGGGCGCGCTGGGCAACGCGGCGCTCAAGGCGATGACCCTCATGTCCGCGGCCACCGACTTCCGCAAGTTCGAGGAGAAGTACGAGCAGGAGCGCTTCCTGGTCCGCGAGAAGCAGGTGCGGCTGCGCCAGCACTTCGAGGAACTGCTGGGCAAGGTCACCAACAACGGCGAGATCCGGCTCGTCTTCTTCATCGACGACCTGGACCGCTGCGTCTCCGAGCACATCCTCAAGACCCTGGAAGCGCTCAAGCTGTTCCTCAACATGAAGGGCTGCGTCTACGTCCTCGGCGTCGACCGCGAGGCGCTGGAGCGCAGCATCCGCCACCGCTACGGCGACGAGGACGTGAGCGAGGCCCAGTACCTCGACAAGATCGTCCAGGTCCCGTTCACCATCCCGCCGGTGACCGCTGACTCGACCACCGGATTCGTCCGGTCCCTGCTGACGCCCAAGCTGCACGACATCGCCGAGGACATCGTGGCCGGGCTGGGCACCAACCCGCGCCAGATCAAGCGGTTCGTCAACTCGTTCATCCTCAACGACGAACTCGCGAAGCAGACCTTCGACTCGGCCGACTACGACGCCAAGATCCTGGTCGCGCTGCTGGTCGTGCAGTACCAGCGGCCCGCGTTCTACAAGGAGATCGTGGACGACCGCGACGTCCTGCTCGCGCCGTCCGACGCCAACGCGCACCTGTTCGCCGACCCGGCCGTGCTCCGGCTCAGCGGCGTGATCAAGGGCGACCCCAGCGGACTGGACGGCTATATCCACCTGTCGCAGGTCGCGGGCGTGCGGCCGACCGAGTTCGACGTGCGGGTCACCCAGGTCGGCGAGTTCAAGATCAACCTGGTCAAGGTCGTGCGCGAGCACAACAACATCAGCCTCAAGGAGGCCAAGGACCTCGTCGAGGCGGGCCCGCCCATCCTCGCGGGCGCCGGTCTCAGCCGGGAGGCCGCCGAGGACCTGCTGGAGAAGGTGCTCGGCACCGGCAGCCGCGCCGAACTGGTCTGAGCGCCGGTCAGGCCGAGTCCCGCACCCGCAGCGCCCACGCGACCAGCGGCCACTGCAACGGCAACCGGCCCCACGCGACCGCCCGCCACACGGCGGGCTTACCCGCGCGCTGGTAGTCCAGCGCCATCTTCACGTTCCCCGGGAACACCGCGACGAACAGCAGTGCCGCCGCCAGCGCGCCGAGCCGCCGGGTCCTGGGCACCGCCACCGCGAGCCCGCACGCCGCCTCCGCGACACCCGACAGGTGCGTCCACCGCCGCCGCCCGCCGGGCAGCCACTTCGGGACCAGCGCGTCGAACGGCTTGGGGACGGTGAAGTGCAGCGTGCCCGCCGTGCCGAGCAGGACGGCGAGCGCGACGGCGCGGCGGGAGTCGGTCGTGGCCATGGCGCCACGATGCCACGCCGCGACCGGCGCGGCGATGAGCCTCACCACAGCTTCGGTGGCGGCTGCGGCTAACCTCACGCGCGTGAGCCGAATGATGTTGGGACGCTCCCGGTGATCCGGCCCAAACGCAAGACCGACAGCCTCATCGAGCGGCCGGAGCACGACCTGGTGGGCGTCATCCGGATGCCCGAGAGCAGCGTCAGCCCGGTCACCTCGATCGTCCGCCGGATCATCTGGGCGGTGCTGGCGCTGTTCGCCGCTGTCCTGATCGTCTACCTGGACCGCGACGGCTACCGGGACGTAAACGAGGACGGTGTCTCGTTCCTCGACGCGGTCTACTACGCCACGGTGTCGCTGTCGACGACCGGCTACGGTGACATCGCCCCGGAAAGCGATTCCGCGCGGCTGATCAACATCCTGGTGATCACCCCGCTGCGCATCCTGTTCCTCATCGTCCTGGTCGGCACCACCCTCGCGGTACTGACCGAGCGCTCACGTCAGGCTTTCAAGATCCAACGGTGGAGGTCGAAGGTGCGAGACCACGTGGTGGTCGTCGGCTATGGCACCAAGGGCCGCTCCGCGGTCAGCGCCGTGCTCTCCGACGGGGTGGAGCCCAGCCGGATCGTGGTGGTCGACACCGACCAGGCCATGCTCGACGCGGCCTCGCTGCTCGGCCTGGTGACCGTGCACGGCTCCGGCACCCGCTCCGACGTGCTGCGGGTCGCCGGGGTGCCGCGCGCGAAGTCGGTCGTGGTCGCGGCCAACCGCGACGACTCGGCCGTGCTGATCACGCTCACCGCCCGCGAGATGGCGCCGAGCGCGCAGATCGTCGCCGCGGTCCGCGAAACCGAGAACGTGCACCTGCTGCGCCAGTCCGGCGCCAACCAGGTCGTGGTCTCCAGCGAGACCGCGGGCCGCCTGCTCGGCATGGCCACGCACACCCCGACCGTGGTCGACATGGTCGAGGACCTGATCACCCCGGACGCGGGCCTGGCGATCGCCGAGCGCGAGGTCGAGCCAAGCGAGGTCGGCGGCTCGCCCCGGCACCTGCCCGACATCGTGCTGGGCATCGTCCGCGCCGGGACGCTGCACCGCGTCGACTCGTCGGAGGCCGACGCCATCGAGTCCGGAGACCGCCTGCTCTACATCAGGAAAGTCACCCCGGCGTCCGACTGATTCACCCGGTAGACCGCAGGGTGGCTGGTATTCGCCCCGGTCTGCGACCATCCGGAGGTGCGCGTCCCGTTCGCCGTCCAGGCGTCTGCCCTCAAGCTGGCGGGCGTCGCGGTGTTCAGCGTCCTGGTCGCGCTGGTGTTCGCGTTCGCGGGCGCTTTCCGCGACTGGTCGCACGCGCCCGAGCAGCCGGTGACGGTGTCCGCGACCGTGCTCATCGGGGTGCCGTGCGCCCGCTCCGGCGTCGAGCAGGTCGCCTACACCCTCGACGGCGTCGAGCACCACGCCCCACTCGACGCCTGCGGCCACGAGCAGGGCGAGACCATCGAGATCACCCTCGGCGCGGGGGAGACCGTCCACCTGGCCCAGGCCACCTCGGGGGCCACGCTCGACGCCCGGCCGGTCGGGGTGGTCCTGATGGTCTTCGCGGGGATGGCGGGCGCCGGTTTCGCCGAGCTGTACCGGCGCCGTGCGCCTGCCTAAGACCTAGTCTCAGGATAGGAGATTCTGATGGGTTCGTTCGATGTGCCGCTGGACGACGAACGCATTCAGCTCGACGCGTTCATCGAGGAGTACCGCGGCGCCATCGAGGCGACTCTCGACGGTCTCACCGAGGGACAGGCCCGCCGCGGACTCGTCCCGTCGGCGACGACGCTGCTCGGGCTGCTCAAGCACGTCACGTGGATGCAGCGGGTGTGGTTCGAGGAGTGCGTCGGCGGCACGTCCCGCCGCGAGCTCGGCCTGGTGCGGAGCCCGGACGAATCCTTCCGGCTCTCCGACGACGACACCATCGCCTCGGTCACGGCGGCCCACCGGAAAGCCTGCGCCACGGCCCGGACGGTGATCGCGGACCTGCCGCTGGACGCCGTCGTGACCGGCCACCGGGCCGGGCCGCGCACGCTTCGCTGGGTGTGCCTGCAAGTGCTGCGGGAGCTGGCCCACCATTGCGGACACGCCGACATCCTGCGCGAACAGGTGCTCGCCGACTGAGTTCTCAGTCCAAGAGCCGTCAAGAGACGTCGGCGGAGTTGGCCGCCCAGGTGTTGCACGGCGCTGTTCGGTTGTTGGTAAACCCGTGTTCCTGCCACGCGCCGTAGTGCTGGGGGGAGCCGTGGTCGGGCGGCGCGCCCTGCTTCCAGTCGCCGCGGGTGTAGCCGTCGGCGAGCATCTCGCGGATCACCTTGTCGTTGATCGACGCCCCGCCGTGCTGCCCGCCCGCGAACCACATGCCGCCGAAGCACTGCGCCTGCAACTCCGAGCGCCGGGAAAGCTCCAACCCGAGCGCGGTTTGGTCGCCCGCCTCGTACCGGGCGTCCCAGTAGGCCTCGTTCACCCCGGACAGCTCCTGGATGTGGTGGCCGAACTCGTGCGCGAACAGCGCCAGGTAGTTGCCGGTCGCGGTGCCGTTGACATCGGTCTGCAGGCCCTCGAACGGCATGTAGATCGTGTTGTTGCTCGGGCAGTAGAACGCCGCCCATGTCCCCTGGTTCGCCGAGCCGCACGGGCTCTCCCAGGTCGTCCCGCCGGGGAACTCCAGGCCGGGGGTGAAGTACGGCAGGCCCGCCCGCTGCATCACCGGCGCCCAGCCCTGCTCGAAGCACGGCAGCGCCGCGGTGAAGAACGCCTGCGCGGACTGCGGGTCGCTGCGCCACGCGGGCAGGCCGCAGGTGACGACGTTGACGCCGTTGCCGGTGCTGAACAGCGGGTTGTCGGCGAGCGTGTAGACCGGCCGCGGGCCCGTCGGGGTGGCGCTGGTGGTCGTGGTCGTCCTGCTCGTCGTGGTGGTGGTCGCCGACGTCGTGGTGGTGGTGGTCGTGGTCCGCGTCGTGGTGGTCGTCGTGGTCGAGATCGGCGCGTAAGTGCTGCCCGGGTAGTCGTAACCGGTGTCGCTGGACGAGCGGCTCTTAGCCGCCGTCGACCGGATGACACCGGTCACGGCGACGCCCGCGATCAGCAGCACGACGAGCGAGAGCGACACGATCAGGCCGGTGTTCGACTTCGGCCGCATCGGCGGGCCCCACCCCGGCGGCGGACCGCCGTAGCCGGGCGGCGGGCCGTAGCCGGGCGGGGGCGGCGGACCGTACGGGCCGGGGAACGGCGCGGTCCCCTGTGCAGGGTGGTAGCCGGGGGCGGGCGGCATCGGGCGCGCCTGCGGCGGCGGAGCCACCGGCATCGGCGGCGGATACGGCCCGTGTGGACGCCAGGGCCCCATCGGCGGCTGGTTCATCGTTGCCCCGCTGTCATCGTTGCCCCGGCTGTCATCGTTCCCCCGTGTCGAGATCGCGGTCCGGGCAGTTCGCCCAGACCGCGGGTGAGCATATGGGCGCTCGGCTATCGTTCGCTGCCGTGTTCATGAATTGGGGGGTCGCCGCGGCGACAGCGGCGGCGGGCATGGCTCTCGCGGCAGGTCAGCCGTCGTTTCCGTCGCCGCCGCCGAGCGCGCCGAGCATCGAGTTCCCGGTGCCCAAGCCCGGCCCGACCGGCTCGGCGACGCCACCGACCATCGACCCGATCCCGCCAAGCGGACGCCCGGGCAGGCCGACGCGCCCGCCGGGCGTCGGGCAGCCGGTGCTGCCGCGCAGCGTGAACGTGCAGCTCAAAGTCGAGCGCGACGGCAGCCTCACGGTGCTGGAACAGGTCGTCGTGCAGGCGAGACAGACGATGACCCGCACCGCGCCGCTGCGCATCGGCGACCGCGTGTTCGCCGTGCGCGACGCCTCCGTCGACGGGAACGGGACCGCCGCGGTCAACGGTGAGACGTTCGTCATGTCGCTGGGCGAAGGCGCGTCCACGGTCAAGTACACCGTGGACGGCGCCATCGCCGACCTGGGCGACCACCTCCAGTTCCGCTGGCAGGTCGCGGGCGGCTGGGACACCAGGCTGGTGTTCCTGCGCGCTTCCCTGCTGACCCCCAAGCGCGGTTCCAACTTCGTCTGCCTGGCCGGTCCTTCCGGCACAGAGGACCGCTGCGACTCCGCGGTCACCGACGGGGGCGGCGTCCTGCGGGTGGTCCAGTCCGATCTGGACACCGCGGCCCGGGTCGACCTCGCCGCCGACCTGCCCGCAGGCCTCGTCCCGGCCAACGCGCGGTTCGAGCGGGCCGGTGGCGCGGCTGGCCCGTTCGCGCTCACCCCGCTCACCGGCGCCGGTCTTGGCCTGCTGACGCTGCTGCTGCTCGGCGGCTTCGCCGCGCTCTGGCTGGCCCGGGGGCGCGACGCCAAGGCGCTGGTCACCGAGGTCGCGCCAGTCGACCTGCCGGCCAAGGACGGCGACCGGGTCACCTTCGCCTCCCCGGACGGCGTGCTGCCCGGCCAGGCGGGCACGGTTGTCGACGAGAAGGTAGACGCCCGGGACCTCAGCGCGACCGTGGTCGACCTCGCGGTGCGCAACTACCTGTGGATCACCGAGTCCGGCGGCGACTGGCAGATCGTGCGCCGCAATCCCGCCGACGACTCACTGACCTCTTACGAACGCGCGCTCTACGACGCGCTCTTGCCCAGCGGCGCCGAGTCGGTCACCCTGTCCGCCCTGCGCGCCACCCCGCCGGACCTCGCGCCTGTCCGGTCGGCGCTCTACGCGGACGCGATCGGCCGCGGGTGGCTGGGCAGGCATCCCGACAGCTTCGGCCGCTGGGGCGTCGCGGGCGCGGCCGTCGTCGTCCTCGGCGCGGCCGCCACGGTGCTGCTCGCGCTCACCGGCGGGCCCGCGCTGCTCGGCGTCGCCCTGGTCATCGGCGGCGTCGCGCTGATGCTCGGCGCGCGCCTCATGCCGGTGCGGACCGAGCGCGGCAGCGTCCTCGTGCAGCAGGTCCGCGGCGTCTTGGGCTACCTGCGCGAGGCCCGCCCGGACGCCGTGCCTGTCGCGGACCGCGAGATGGTCTTCTCCCGGTCGCTGCCTTACGCGGTGGCGTTGGGGGAGACCGAGCAGTGGTTGACCCGCTTCGCGAACCTGGACTCATCGGCCGACGGCACGCCCGGCATGTACTGGTACGCCACCCAGGACGAGGCAGCCGCCCGCGACCACCGGCGCTTCACCGCCCAGTTCCAGGCGTTCCTCGCGGCGCTGGACGAGGTCTGCGCCAACTGAGCCCCCGCTGACCAGCCAAGATCCGAAGTTATCCACAGGCGGGCACCGTGCGCTGTCCGCCTGTGGCCGACCTCCCGTAGGCTCGCCCTGTGACCGTTTCCCAGCTGCACAGGCACACCCTGCCCAACGGCCTCCGCGTCGTTCTCGCCCCCGACTCGACCTCACCGGTCGTCGGCGTCAGCGTGCACTACGACGTGGGTTTCCGGTCCGAGCCCGAGGGCCGGACCGGCTTCGCGCACCTGTTCGAGCACTTGATGTTCCAGGGCAGCGAGAGTCTGGAGAAACTGGCCCACTTCCGGCACGTGCAGTCATCGGGGGGCACCTTCAACGGCTCGACCCACCCCGACTACACCGACTACTTCGAGGTCCTGCCCTCGGCCGCGCTGGAGCGCGCCCTGTTCCTCGAAGCGGACCGGATGCGCGCGCCGAAGCTCACCGAGGAGAACCTCCGCAACCAGATCGACGTGGTGAAGGAGGAGATCCGGCTCAACGTGCTGAACCGCCCCTACGGCGGTTTCCCGTGGATCCTGCTCCCCCCGGTGCTGTTCGACACCTTCCCCAACGCGCACAACGGCTACGGCGGCTTCGAAGACCTCGAACAGGCCACGGTCGCCGACTGCGCCGCGTTCTTCGACACCTACTACGCCCCGGCCAACGCCGTCCTCACCGTCGCGGGCGACTTCACCGTCGAGACCGCCCTGGCGCTGATCGAGAAGCACTTCGGCGACGTCCCGGCCCGCCCGCGCCCGCAACGCCCCTCGTTCGCCGAGCCGCCGCCCGCCGTCGAGATCCGCGCCGACCACCCCGACCCGTTGGCCCCCCTGCCCGCGGTCGCCATCGGCTACCGCATCCCCGACCCGATCGATGAGCTCGACTCCTACATCGCCTACCTGGTTTTGGCAGGCGTCCTCACCGACGGCGACGGCTCCCGCCTGCAACAGCGCCTGGTCTACGGCGACCAGTTGGTCACCGAGGTCAACGCGGGCTGCGGCATGTTCGGCCCCTTCGAGGCCCGCGACCCGGACACCTTCACCATCACCGCGATGCACACCCCCGACGTCGACGTCGACACAGTCCTCTCGGCCATCGACGACGAACTGGACAAACTGGCGAGCACCCCGCCCGCCGCAGCCGAACTGGCCAAGGTCACCGCCCGCTGGGCCGCCAGCCTCCACAAGGAACACGACCGCATAGTCAGCCGCACCCTGGCCCTGGGCGCCTTCGAACTCCTCTACGGCGACCCGTCCCTGGTCTACGAGCTCCCCGACCGCATCAGCGCCGTGACCCCAGACGCCGTCGCGGCCGCCGCCAAGGCCCTGCGCCCCGACTCCCGCGCCGTCCTCACCGTCTCCCCAGCCGGAGACCACGAATGACGCCGCCCGCACCCCCGACCCGCCACCGCCCCACGCCCCATAGCCCCACCACCCAGCCCCGCACCAGCAAGCCCCGCACGCCATCGCGCGCCACGGTGTCTGCCGCGTGCGCGACCGAGCCTCCGGCGTCACCTCCCGCTGCCAGCGCCGTGCCTGTCAGCGCCGTGCCTGTCAGCGCTGCCGGGTTGCCCGCGCCTGCTCGACCCACTCGGTCCGCCGCCGGATCGCATGTCAGCGGGCTTGCCGGTCCGCCGTGCGCCGCCCAGCCCGCCGCAGTGCCTCGCGGTGGCGGACCCGCCGCGCCGAAGCCCTCCGCGCCCAGGCCCGTGTCCCACCCCGCCGAGGCCGCGCTGTCCTTGTTCTCCGAGTCAGCGCCCGGTCCGTTCCCGCGGCAGGCGTCATCCATTTCCGCGCGGCCCGCGCCAAGTCTGATCGTCCAGCCCGGACCGGGCATGGTCGCGTCGCTCGTCCGCGCCACCCTTTCGCATCCCGTTCGCCTTGTCTCGTTCGCAGGAGGAAGCCAGTGAGTCGCACCGCCGAGGAGATCGGGCGCACCGCCGTGGGGCCGCGCCCCCTCCCGCCGCTTGGCGAGCAGCGGGCGGCAGCCAATCTGTCCTCAGTGGACACCGTGCTGGACAACGGGCTGCGGGTCATCGCCGTGCACCTGCCGACGGTGCCGATGGTCGAGGTGCGGCTGCGCATCCCGTTCGCGGGTGAGGACCCGATGCACGCGGCGCGGGCCGAGGTCTTGGCCGCGGCGATCCTGACCGGCACCGAGAAGCGGGACCGGGTGGGGGTCGACACCGAACTGGCCCTCGCCGGGGGCGAGTTGTCCGCCATGGTCGACCCGGAGTTGCTCGCGATCGGCGGCAACGCGCTCGCCAGCGGGTTCGAGACCCTGCTCGACGTCCTGGCCGACGCTCTCACCGGCGCGGTCTACCGCGACGACGAGGTGGCGGGCGAGCGGGACCGGCTGGTCGAGCGGATCACCGTCGCCCGGTCGCAGCCCAACGTGATCGCGCGGCAGGCGCTGCAGAAGCACCGCTACGGCGACCACCCCATCACCCGCGAGATGCCAGAAGCGGCCGACGTCGCCACGGTCGAGCCCGCCGACGTGCGCGCGCTGCACGCCGCCGCGGTGCTTCCGCGCAACTCGGTCCTCGTCGTGGTCGGCGACATCGAGCCCAAGCGGGCCGTCGCCGGGATCGACGCGGCGCTGTCCGGGTGGAAGTCGGACCAGGCCGCCGCGATCCTGCCGCCGCTGCCCGAGTTGACCCCGGGCGACCTGCTGCTGGTCGACCGGCCCGGCGCCGTGCAGTCCCAGTTCCGCCTTTCCGCGCAGTCGATCACCCGCACCGACCCGCGCTACCCGGCCCTGCAACTGGCCAACCTCGCCTTCGGCGGCTTCTTCTCCTCCCGCCTGGTCGAGAACATCCGCGAGGACAAGGGCTTCACCTACCACGCCCGCTCCTACCCGGAGTTCACCCCGCACGGCGCGACCCTGCTGATCGACACCGACACCGCCAGCAAGGTCACCGCCGCCGCTCTCCTGGAGATCCGCTACGAGCTGGGCAGGCTCGCCCTGTCCCCGCCCACCGAGTCCGAAGTGGACACCGTCCGCCAGTACGCGATCGGCTCGCTGGTCACCAGCACGTCCTCCCAGGGCGGCCTCGCCTCCCAGTTGGCCGCGCTCGCCGTCCTCGGGCACGGCGTCGACTGGCTGGTCCAGCACCCCGAGCGACTCAAAGCCGTCACCGTCGACGACGTCGCCGCCGCGGCGGCCGAGTTCTTCGCCCCGACCAGGTTCACCGGCGTCATCGTCGGCGACGCGCGCGAACTCGACAGCCTGCGGCTGCTCGGAGGTGTCCGATTCCCATGACCACGAGCGGCTGAGGCGATGCGCCCGCGCCAGGGGGTGCGCCCGTGACCGCGGAGCCATTCGGACTCGCCACGCTGCCCGCGCTTTCCCGCTCCACCATCGAACGGGACGAGACCGCCCGCAAGGACGACGCCCGGCTTGACCGGCTCTGGAAGGCGGGCCAGGTCCTGCTGGTCGACCGGCACGGCCGCACCCCGGTCCGGGACGACGCCACCGCGCTGGCCCTGCGCCCGTCGTCCGCGATCGGCGACGAGCGGCCCGTCCAGGCGAGCCTGCTCGGCGAACAGGGCGACCTCGCGTACTGGACGATGCCAGCCCGGGAGCCGTTCCGCGACGGCGCCGTGCCGCCGCCGAACGGCTGGGGCCTGTGGCCGGGCGCGGTCTCCGCGACCGGCGAGCAGTGGCACGACCTGCGTGGCGTCGGCGCGCTGCTCGACGACACCGACGCAGGCCTGTTCACCACCGCGGTCGCCCTCGCCAACTGGCACGCCCGAGCCAGGTTCTGCGCTGCCTGCGGCTCCCCGGTCGAGGTCACCGCGGCCGGGTGGGCGGCCACCTGCACCGGGTGCCACCGGGAGGAATACCCGCGCACCGACCCGGCCGTCATCTGCCTCATCCACGACGGCGTCGGCGTCAACGGCGAGCACGTCCTCCTCGCCCGCCAGCCGGTCTGGCCCCCGGGCCGCTACTCGGTTCTCGCGGGCTTCGTCGAGGCGGGGGAGTCCTTGGAGGCCTGCGTCGAACGCGAGATGGCCGAGGAAGTCGGCGTCGGAGTCACGGGCATCCGCTACCTGGGCAGCCAACCCTGGCCGTTCCCCCGCTCGGTCATGATCGGCTTCGCCGCCGTCGCCGACCGCGATGCCCCGCTGGTGCTCGCCGAAGGCGAAATCGAGCGCGCCCGCTGGGTCCCCCGCGCCGAAGTCCGCGAGGCCCTGGCAGGCGACGGCGAAACCGGCGACCTGATCCTCCCCGGCGCCACCTCGATAGCCCTGCAGATGCTGCAAGGCTGGGCGGCGGCCGGGTAGCACCCGCGGATTCGTCGGCTGGAGGCCGTGGAGCGGAGATGCCTAGAGCAGCAGGCTCAGCGGCATGATCAGGGCGATCGCGGTGACCGAGATGATCGTCTCCATGATCGACCACGTCTTGATCGTCTGCCCCACTGTCATGCCGAAGTACTCCTTGACCAGCCAGAATCCCGCGTCGTTGACGTGTGAGAAGAACAGGGAGCCCGCGCCGATGGCCAGCGCCAGCAGGGCCGACTGAGCCGGTTCCATGCCCGCGGCCAGCGGGGCGATGATGCCCGCGGCCGAGATGGTGGCGACGGTGGCCGAGCCGGTGGCGAGGCGGATGGCGACGGCGATCAGCCAGCCCAGCAGCAGCGGGGAGAAGTTCGCGTCCGTGGCCAGGGACGTGATCACGTCGCCGACGCCCGCGTCGATCAGGGTCTGCTTGAAGCCGCCGCCCGCGCCGACGATGAGCAGGATACCCGCGATCGGCGGCAGGGACGCCGCGATCGACGTCGACAGCCGGTCCCGGCCGAAGCCCGCGCCCCGGCCGAGGGTGACCATGCCGACGAGCACCGCGGCCAGCAGCGCCACCAGCGGGCTGCCCAGGAAGTCCAGCGCCCGCCGCACGGTGTTTTCCTTGTCCAGCAGGATGTCCGCGAGCGCCTTGCCCATCATCAGCACGACCGGCAGCAGCACCGTCGACAGCGTCGCGGCGAAACTCGGCCTGCGCGCGTGCGCCTCGGTGGGCTTCGGCACCAGGTGTTCCGGCACGGTCGCGGTCACCCACCGGGACGCCAGCTTGGCGAACAGCGGCCCCGCGACGATCACCGTCGGGATCGCCACCAGCACGCCCAGGCCGAGCGTCAACCCGAGGTCGGCGTTCAGCGCGTCCACCGCGACCAGCGGACCCGGGTGCGGCGGCACCAGCCCGTGCAGCACGGACAGCCCCGCCAGCGCCGGAATCCCCAGCAGCATCAGCGGTTGCCCGCTGCGCCGCGCGGTGAGCAGCACCACCGGGATCAGCATGACCAGGCCGATCTCGAAGAACATCGGCAGCCCGATCAGCGCCGCCACCAGCGCCATCGCCCACGGCAGCCGCGCCCCCGACGCCTTGCCCATGATGGTGTCCACGATCTGGTCGGCGCCGCCGGAGTCGGCGAGCAGCTTGCCCAGCATCGCGCCCAGCGCGATCAGCACGCCCACACCGGCCACAGTGGACCCGACGCCCTTGGTGAAGCCCTCGATCAGCTTGTCGACCGGCATCCCGGCCGCCAGTCCCAGCAGCCCCGAGCCCAGGATCAGGGCCAGGAACGGGTGCAGCTTGGCTTTGGTGATCAGCACGACGATCAGCGCGATGCCCACCAGCGCCGCGCCGATGAGTCTGGTGTCGTGGCCAGTCCAGCCCGCGGCAAGCGTGGTCACGGGTTCTCCGTTCGTGATGGACCGACGGCGGTCGTCGGAATGCCCATGGCGTCGGCGGGCTATCGGGCGGGGAGGGCGGCGGCGGCCAGTTCCTCTGGGGTGTGGGTGATGTCGAGTCGGACGCCGGGCTCGTCGGGGCCCAGTGGCTCCAGGTCGGCCAGTTGCGAGTCGAGCAGGCTGGCGGGCATGAAGTGGCCGGAGCGGCGGGTGATCCGGTCCGCGAGCACCGACTTGTCCCCGTGCAGGTGGACGAACCAGACGTCGTCGGGGGCGGCGCGGCGGAGCAGGTCGCGGTAGGGGCGTTTGAGCGCGGAGCAGGTCACCACCCCGCCGCCGGTTCGCGCGCGCTCGGCGATCCAGTCGGCGATGGCCGCCAGCCAGGGACAGCGGTCCTCGTCGGTCAGCGGGATGCCCGCGGTCATCTTCGCGATGTTGGCGGGCGGGTGGAACTCGTCGGCCTCGGCCAGGGGGACGCCAAGGCGGGCGGCTAGCAGGGCGGCCACGGTGGTCTTGCCGGACCCCGAGACACCCATCACGACCACAACGGTGTGCTCTGTCACGCTGGTCAGTGAAACCCAAAAGTACTACTTATTCAAGAGCTGGCCACAGATTGGTCATACGAGTGGGATAGTGGCCCGGTGACCTCAGGACTTCCCGGCCAGGTGCTCGACCAGCTCGGCGCGGCCATCGTGAACGGCGAGTACCCGCCCGGCGCGGTCCTACGCACCGAGGAGCTGGAGCGCGCCTTCGCCGTGTCCCGCACCGTCGCGCGGGAGGCGCTGCGGGTGCTGGAGGCGATGCGGCTGGTCACCAGCAGGCGCCGGGTGGGCATCACCGTGCAGCCGCTGGCGGCGTGGAACCTCTACGACCCGCTGGTCATCCGCTGGCGGCTCGCCTGCGAAGCCCGCGCCGACCAGCTGCGCTCGCTGAGCGAGTTGCGCTCGGCCACCGAGCCGGTCGCCGCGGCCCTCGCCGCGCGCCGGGCCACCCCGGAGCAGGCGGGCGAGCTGACCGTCCTCGCGGTCAACCTGCGCGCCACCGCGAAGGCCCGCGACCTCGACGCCTTCCTGGTCCACGACATCGCCTTCCACCGGCTCGTCCTGGCCGCGTCGGGCAACGAGATGTTCACCCAGTTAGGCGATGTCGTCGGGGAGGTCTTGACCGGCCGCACCCACTACCACCTGATGCCGGAGGAACCCCAGCCCGCGGCCGTCCGCCTGCACATCGAGGTCGCCGAGGCCATCGCGGCAGGCGCCCCGGACCGCGCTGAGGCCGCCATGCGGGCGATCGTCACGCAGGCGATGGAGGAAATGGAGCTCGGCCTGCCGTGAGGGGCGTCAGCAGCAGTGCTCGCCGCGCCAGGCTTCGCGGCCTTCCCTGACCGCGACGGCGGCGATGGCCAGTGCGACGACCGGGTCCGCCCAGGACCAGCCGAACAGGGAGTTCAGCAGCAGGCCGACCAGCAGCACGCCGGACAGGTACGTGCACAGCAGGGTCTGCTTGGAGTCGGCCACGGCGCTGGCCGAGCCCAGTTCGCGGCCCGCTCGGCGCTGCGCCGCCGAGAGTATCGGCATGACCAGCAGCGACACGGCCGCCAGCGCGATGCCGACGGAGGAATGGCCCGCGGCTTCGGCGCCCAGCAGGGAGCGCGCCGATTCGACGGTGACGTAGGCGGCGAGCGCGAAGAACGACACGGCGATCGCCTTCAGCGCCGCGCGCTCGCGGGCTTCGGGGTCGGAGCCGGAGAACTGCCAGGCCACCGCGGTCGCGGAGGCGACCTCGATGACCGAGTCCAGGCCGAAGCCGACCAGCGCCGTGGATGAGGCGACCGTGCCCGCGGTGATGGCGACAATGGCCTCGATGACGTTGTAGGTGATGGTCACGGCCACCAGCAGCCGCACCCTGCGGGTCAGCGCCGCCCGCAGGGTCGGGGCCAGGGCGGAACTCTTGGTGGCCTTGGGTGTGCAGCACCTGTCCGCGCAGCCGTCTCCGGCCTGCGCGGGGGCGGGCGGCAGCGTCGGTGACGGGTCGACCCGGTCGTCAGTGCTCATCTGCCTGCTTCCGGCGTGGTCGCGGGCCGCTTGTCGTTGGCGCAGGGCTCGGTGGTGTCCACGGCGAGCACGACCTTGGCCAGTTCGCCTAGGGCCCGCGCCAGGTGGGCGTCGGCCAGGGCGTAGTGAACCTGGCGGCCCTCGTAGGTGGCCACGACCAGGCCGCAGCCGCGCAGGCAGGACAGGTGGTTGGACACGTTGGAGCGGGTCAGGCCCAGGCGGTCGGCGAGCTGGGCGGGGTAGCGGACGCCGTCCAGCAGGGCCACGAGGATGCGGCAGCGGGTCGGGTCGGCCAGCGCCTTGCCCAGCCGGGCCAGCGCGTCCGCACGGGTCTCACACTTCAACATAGCCGCAACAGTACAGCTCTGGCTGTACTACAGTCACGGCTGAATCGTCGGGTTCTTCAGGACGAGGTGCGCGGAAGGCGCGCTCAGGCTGCCGCCAGGCCTGCCTTGAGGTCGGCGAGTAGCAGGTCGAGGACGACTTCCTCCTCCACCGCCCAGCCCGCGCGCATGGCTTCCGGCAGGGTCGGGTCCCACGGGGTCGGGCCGGGTTCCGCGCCCAGCGGCGGGAGGTCGACCTCGTCGGCGCGGGCCAGATCCAGGGCTTCGCGGTAGTCGTCGGCGCCGAGGCGCCAGGGGGCGCCGCCGGTCAGGTCGAGGACCTGGCGGGCGATCAGGAGGCCGTCGCGGTCGAAGTCGCCGTGGTGGCGGATGGCCGCGCCCGCGTCGGCGAGGTGGGCCAGGAGTTGCCGCGCGACGGTGTTCAGGTGGCCTGACACGCACACCAGGGGATGGGTGGCGCCCGCGTCCACGGCCGCCTCGACCACGCGCGGGTTCTCGCACACCGCGACCACGGTTCCCTTGGGCGCCACCAGATCCGCCGCCCGCAGGTCGCGTAGCGTCAGGTGCGTCGGGAAACCAGCCGCCGTGCGGTCAGCCATGGCGGGGACCGGGAGCGCCCAGCACAGCACGGTCGCGGAAACGCTGTCGAGCGCGACACCGCAGCGCTCCCACAGGGTCCGCTCGTCGCGCGCCGAGCGTGGGAACTCCACCCCGTGCGCCAGCGCCGCCGCGCGCAGCACCAGCCCGGCCAATTTCTGGCCCCGGTCAAGGGAATGCGCGCCGCCGCCGTGGCGGGCGGCCAGATCGGCCCGCGCGGACCACGTCTCGGGAATGGCGTTCGGGTCCAGAGTCAGGCGGGCCAGGATCGCCGCAGCGCGGGAAGCCGGTTCCGCCAGGCGTTCCGGGGGGATCTTGGCGTAGCGGCGCACGTGGTCGACCCAGTACGGCGCCCACGCGCGCGATTGCAGGCCCGCCGAGGCCAGCGCGCCGGTCAGGATCTCGTTGACCCACTCCCGCCGCGACGCGTCCACCGACGCCTGCACTGGGTTGAACTCCGCGGGCTCGCCGTGCACGGCGGCCAGCACCTCGGCCAGTCCACAGTGGAATTTCCCGGCCCGCAGCC
Source organism: Actinokineospora iranica (assembly GCF_900101685.1). Taxonomy (GTDB): domain Bacteria; phylum Actinomycetota; class Actinomycetes; order Mycobacteriales; family Pseudonocardiaceae; genus Actinokineospora; species Actinokineospora iranica. Next base: position 87,211 of record NZ_FMZZ01000006.1, on the reverse strand, counting down.
GGGTGTCCAGGTCGGCCACCACGATCGTCGTGCCGATCCCGGCGGCCAGCCGAGCCCGCGCGGGCGGCTCGTCGAACGCGCCGAGCAGCGCGGACACCGCGTCCGCCGCCGAGTGGTCCGGCGGCTTGTAGCCGAGCTTGACCTGCCCGCGCGCCACCGCTTTGCGCGCCTGCCGCCACAGCACCTCGTACTCGGGCCGCCCGTATTCGCGGGCCAAGTCGCCGGTCACGGGTCGTCCCGGTCGAGGCCCGCGCCGTCCCAGGTGGTGTGCGTGCAGGCGACGCCGTGGCCGGACTTGGGCCGCAGCACGTCGTAGATGTGCATCCGGGGAATCCGGTCGGACACGCCCCAGCCGCTGGGCCAGGTGATGATCCAGTCCATGTCCAGGTCGACCAGCAGGCCCAGCATCCGCGCGATCGTCGGGTCGTCCAGCCGCTCGAACGCCTCGTCCAGCAGCACCAGCCGCAGCGGCGCCATCCGCGAGGTCGCCGACACGCCCGCGGTGATCGCGCCGTAGAACGCCGCCGCGGCGGCGAACAGGGTCACATACGAGATCAGCCGCGTCTCACCGGAGGAAAGCTGCCGCAGCCGCCGCGAGCGCGGCTTGCCGTCGGGGCCGGTGTCGCGGACCCGCACGGTGAAGGAGAACCACGACCGGTAGTCCAGCGCCCGCGCCAGGATCTCGGTGTACCCGCCGGACGCGGTGTCCCGCTCGGCCTCGATCCGCTCGGTGAACACCTGCTGCAACCGGGTGTCCTGCTCCTCGGTGCGCTGCGCGAACGGCATCCGCAGCAGCCGCAGAGCCTCCACAGTGGACTCGTCCAGCCACGCGGCGGGCTGCCATTCGAGCTGCACGTGCACGCCCTGGCTGGAGCGCGCCGAGTCGAGCACGTCGTTCATCCGGCGGGTCAGGTCCTCGGCGACCGAGACCTGCGTCGACAGCCGCTCGGCCAGCTCCCGCACCAGGTGCAGCGCGAAGATCCCCTGGTACTGCTCGGTCAGAAACCCGCGCCGCTCGGCCAGCCGCTCGGCGACCCGCCGCGCCGCCACCGCGACCGGGGCCGGACCGTCCTCAGCGGACACCACGACGGTCAGGATGCCCGCGTGCCGCTCGGGCAGCACGTTGTGCGTGCCCGCGAGAGAAGCCTGCAACGCTTGCAGCTTGGTCAGCACGTTCTCTTCCGAAGGCAGCCGCTTCGCTTGCGCCACCGCGTTTTCCAGCAGCGCGTACGCCTCTTCGTCGTCCTCGGGCCGGTCGTCGGCCACCGCGGCCTCCCACACGCCGGGCGCGCCGAGGGCGTCGGCGAACGCCCGCGCGGCGGCGTCGGCTGCCGCGCGCTTGCCGTCGATCTCGGCCATGCGGGTGTCCAGCAGGGTCTGCGTCTTCACGACCTGGTTGGACAGCTCGGTCGCGGCCTTGCGGGTCTCGGGCAGCTCCTGGCGGGTGGCCCGTCGCTGTCGCTCCAGGTCGCCGAGCTGGCGGGAGACTTCCTCGGCCTCGCCGCCGACCGCGGCCGTCAGCTCGGCCAGGGCCGCGGCTTCCCGGTGGAAGGCAAGGCATTTCTCGTCGGCGACCCGCTCGGCCGTGGCGCGGTCGTCGGCGGCGGCGTTGTGGTCGTGCAGCGCCTCGACCAGGTCGCGCACCGTGCCGACGCACCGCTTGGCGAGCGCGTCGCGCAGGCTCAGCGCCGACCCGCGCGCCTGGGTGGCCGCGCGGTGCGCCTGCCGCAGCGCCTCGGTGTCCGGCGCGATTCCCGCCGCGCCCGCGTCCTGGGCGAGTTCGGTCACCATCGCCTGGACCCGGCCGTCGGCGGCCACGTGCTCGGTCCGCAGCCGCTCGGCCTTCGCGGCGGCATCCTCGGCCTGCCGGGCGGCCTGCTCGACGGTCACCCGCGCGCCGATCAGCTCGCGGTCGTCGGGGAACGCGTCGAGGTGCCGGTCCCACACCTCCACGGTCGCCGTGCGCTCCCGCAGCTCGGCTTCCGCGGCGGAAAGCTCTTCGTGCAGCCGTTCCAGCGCGGCCGCCAGCTCGGCGATCGCCCGCTTGCGCGCGGCCTCCCGCGCGCCTGCCCCGACGAACTCGGCGTCTTGTTTGGACAGCGCGCCGCGCAGCACGCCCGCGCGCCACCGGCCGGAAGGCCACACGGCCAAGCCGCCATGGTCGGCGGCATAGGAAACCGCCGCCAGCAGCCTCGACACCGCTTCCGCAGACACCGGGCTGTCCGGCTCCACGGCCGGGACAAGCGCCGCGGCCAACGACTTCGGCGCGGTCGGAGCGTCCACTGAAGCGTCCACTGAAGCGTCCACTGGGCCGTCCACACTGGCCAGAACGTCCGCGAGGTCCGGGTCGGCCACCACGCCGTCCGCGCTCACCCACGCCGTCAGCAGCCCGCTGGCCTGCAACGCCGCTTCGAGCCCGGCCCGCGCGGCGGCGTCGATGCCGTCGGCGAAGTCGACCAGCCGGTAGAACGGCGCACCTGCCCCGGGATCGCGCTCGGCGCTGGCGTACTGCGGCGGCGGGGGAGCGGCGTCGACGCCCTTGCGCAGCTCGATGAGCCGCCGCTCGGTGTCCTTGATCTGCCCGACCAGCCCGTCCACGGACTGCCGCGCGGCCACGACCCGCTGCCGCAGCCCGGAAATGTGCGGCGCGGCCCACTGCCGGGCCGCGTCACGCGCCTCCCGGGTCCGGTCCGGGCCCGCCTGCACCTCGGCGGGCGTCGGCGGCTGCGGCGGGCGGGGCGCGTGGTCCTCGGCGAACGGCCCGGCCGCGGTCCACGCGACCGCCTTCTCACACCACACTTCCGCCGCGACCATGAAGCGCTGCCAGGCCTCGTTGCGCCGCCCGGCCGACTCGGTTGCCTCGATCTGCGCGTCGCGGGCCTTGGCGCGCAGCTTGTCCAGCTCCTGCCGGTCCGCGTCGAGGCTCTGCGACCGCTCGTGCAGCGACATCGCCAGCGCGCCGCGCCGGGAGAGCACGGCCGCGACCTCGGCAGCCTGTGCTCCGGCGGCGGAGAAACCGGCGTCGAGCTCGTCCGGGGCGAGCGCGGGCGGGGTGCGGCGCTGGATCTCCAGCGGCTCGGCCTCCGGGTCGGGCTTGGCGCGCACCTGGTCGGACTCGGTGCGCGGCAGCGGTTTCGGCGCCGCGGGCACCTTCGGGCTCAACGCCGGGTCGAGTCCGGCGGCGGCCAGACCGTCCCTTGTGGACTGGGCGAGCTCGGTGGCGTCCTCGACGTCCCCGCCGAGCCTGCGCAGCACGGTCAGCACCGTCTCGACCGCGCGATCGGCGTGGTTGCGCTGCACAGCGGCGTTGTCGAGCGCGGCGGTCGCGGCCTCCCGGGTGCGCTCGACCAGCTTCTCCCGGTCCTGCAAATCGCGCAGCCCCTGGTATGCGGGCAGCGACTTGAGCGAGTCGATGCTGTTCTCCAGCTCGACGTCGCGGTCCTCCAGCGCCCGCACCCGGTCCTCGGCCTCGGCGTGCCGGGCGTCGTCGGCGGTGAGCTTCCCTTGCAGTTTCCGGATTTCGGCGTGCGCGCTGTCCAGCGCGCGGTTCGCCGCCTGCGCCCGCCCACCGGCGGCGTGCAGCGCGCCGAGGGCGTAGCCGGAGTAGCCGGACAGGAACGCGCTCATCGCCGCGTCGGCCGCGCCGAGCCTGCCGATGTTCTCCCGGATCGACTCCAGGTCCTCGAACGAGGTGGCCAGCTGCTCCACCACGCCCGCGTCCAGCGGCGGCAGCGCGTCGGACAGGATCTGCTCAAGCTGCCCGTCCTGCACCTTCAACCCGATGTCCGGGTTGCGCAGCGTTCGCTGGAGGTGCAGGAGGTCGCCGTAGCGCCCGCCGGGCACGCCGTAGACGGTCTCGGCGACCTTCGCGCGGAACGCGGTCTCATCGTAGACCCGGTCCGCGCCAAGGACTTCCCGCAGCGCGGCCGGACCGAGCGGCACGCGGTCCGGGGAGGCGAGCTGGAAGTGCGTGCCCACCCGCGACGGCGTGACGAACCGCCACGAGTCGCTGATCTGCTGCGAGGTCGCCGACGCCTTCACCCCGATGCCGCAGGTCAGGTACTCGTCGCCGCCGCGCGCAGTGGTGCGGTGCAACTCGATCCAGGCGTAGCCGATGCGGTTCGGGCCGCCGTCGTAGTCGTCGAGCATCAGCCGCCGGATCGACACCGTGCCCGCACCCTTGGAGCCCAGGTAGCGCAGATCGCCGTCCAGACACAGCGGCAGCAGCAGTTCCAGCGTGCGCGACTTGCCGGACCCGTTGGTGCCCTGGAAGATCGCGCGCCCGCCGGAGAAGTCGAACGTCTGCTCGCGGTACTGCCAGATGTTGACGATCCCGCCCCGGTGCAGCCGCCAGCGGCCGAACACCTCGTGTTCCTGCTCGCTCACACGCCACCTTCCTCGTCGAACAGGGACCAGCCCGGCTCCGGCGGCGCCTCGGGCGCACTCGGCCGGGTCGGGGTGTCGTCCGGCTGCGGCAGCCAGCGGTGCGCGGCCGGGCTGATCAGCCAGCCGTCGCCGTCGGGCAGCGCCAGACTCAGCCGGGACAGCAGTCCCGTCACCGAGTCCACCAGCGCGTCGACGTCCTCGGTCGCCTGCCGCGACCACGCCGCCGGGTATTCCGCCACCAGCCGCTCGCACACCTCGCGCAGCGCGGCTCTGGTGACCGGAACCCGGCCGTCACGGCGCGGCTCACCGTCCTCTTCGGACTCTCCGGACTCCCCGGACAGTAGGTCGGGCAGGGCCAAAAGCGCGATCCGCGCCACCGTGCCGGTGGACGGGAACAGGACGTCGGTCAGGTATTCCTCCGGGTCGGTGACCGCGACGCCCTCGGCGCGGGTCTCGGTGATCAGGCCGAAGCACCGCTCCAGCACCACGGACTCGCGGCGCTGCCTGCGCAGCAGCCAGTCCGCCTCGTCGGCGGGCAGGTCGGCGTGCAGCGTCACGGGATTCTCCACCAGCCGCCGCCGCACCGCGTGCTCGGTGCCCAGTTGGCCCGGCGATGCCGCCGACTCGATCAGCTCGTCGGCGGACTCGGCTTCGGCCAGCGGACCGGCGAGCAACTGGCCGAGCAGATCGGTGTGGATGGTGATCAGCGCCTCCGCGGTCGCCTCGCCGATCAGCCCGGCGACGCTGCCGTCGGTCTCGGTGATCACGCCCAGCCCGATCAGGTGGCGCAGCGCCGCGGTCAGCGCGCGCCGGTCGCCGATGTCGTCGGCCACCGCGACGCCCGCTTCGGCCGCCGTCGCCCGCACGTCCGCGACCAGGCGCGACAGCAGCACCTGCTTACCGACGCCGGTCAGCGCCGCCATGGTCAGGCAGACATACGCGTAGGCGCGCGGCGACAGCGCAGGCTCGCCGCGGGTGGCGTCGCGGCCCGGTCCGGCTTTGTAGAGGCGCGCGAACCGCCGCTCGACCACGAGCCGGTAGCCGAGCAGGCTCGCGAACATCTCCTGCAACGCCACCCGGTAGCGGTAGACCAGCGGCAAGAGGTCGCCGTCAGGCCCGCCGGGGCGCAGGAGCGGGTGCCGCAGCAGCACCTTCGCGCAGCGGGCGACGTTGCCCGCGTCGATGTCGGACAGGTCGGCGAGCACGTCGACCCGGGACTTAACGGCCATCGCGCACCTTCCTCCCCGTCTCGACCCGGCTGATCCCCAGCGCGGTGTCGCGCAACGTCAGCGTGCCCGACGAACTGCGGATGCGGGTCATCCGGCCAGGCTCGGGGGTCAGGGTGAGGGAGAGCCCGCGCACCTGGTCGGTGGCCGTGCCCGGGTCGGCCGCGCCCTCCCGCTGCGCCATGGCCAGCGTCAGCAGCTCGCACAGCGCGCCCAACGCCTCCCCGGACAGCGTCACCTCAGCCAGGTTGGTCGACGCGGCGGCAAGCTCCGCCGAGGCCGCCTCCCGCCGCTCGTCGGCCTCGCGCGCCTGGGCGAGCAGCCCCTGCTCGGTGATCGGGTCGTCCATGATCCGCGACGTCCGGCCGCGCGCGCCCCGGTCGCCCCGGCCGCGCACGCTGACCGACACGTCCAGCGCCGGGCCGTCCTGCCATGGCGTGTGCTCGTCGTCGCCGTCGTGCTCCGGCGCGGGCACCAGGTTGCGGGCCGAGTACAGCCCGAACGCGGCCGCGTAGATCGCGTGCGCCTCGTCGGCGGTGGCCTGGTCGAACCAGCCCGCCAGCTTCACCAGCTCCGCGCGCCTGCTCGGCAGCAGCCCGCCGCCCGTGGTCGCCCGGCGCACCGTGGCCAGCAGCGCGCCGATGGCCCGGGTCGTCGCGTCGCGCAGGGCGGTCACCTGGCTGGGGTTGCCCGGCCGGTCGGCGAACCAGTCGGTCAGCTCCTGCCAGTCGGCCTCGCTGCGCCCCCGAGTGCGCTCCACCGCAGCGCCCAGCTGCTCCGCGGGCCGCAGCAGCCGCACCAGCTCGCCCCGGGCGCCGCGCAGGGTGGCGAGGGCGGCCGCGATCGCCGGGGTGTGCCGCAGCACGTCCTCGACCACGAGCTGGATGTACTCGACCAGCAGGTTGCGGAACCCGGAGATCTCCTCCGGCGCCAGGTGGTGGCGGGTGAGGACCTGCCCGAGGTAGGCGTAGAAGTCGCGGACCGTGGCGGCCAGCTCGGCGTGCTGCAGGAACAGCGTCGTCACCCGCTCGGCCAGCTGCTCCCGGGCCCGGCGCGCGGGCAGCGACGCCGCGTCCTGCTGGCTGCGCGCCGATGCGGTGGCCAGCGTCTCACCCAGCTCGGACAGGCCGCGCTCGATGGCGGGCAGCAGCTCCCGGGACACCTCGCGGGCGCCCTCGGGCACCCGCAGCAGCTCGTCGACGTCACGCTGGACGCGCACGGCGAGCTTGCTGACCTGGTAGCGCATGGAGCCCTGCTGGAACTCCGCGATGCTCGCCGCGATCGTCTCCCGGCGGCCGTGCACCAGGTTGCCCCACTCCACAAGCTGCCGCAGCCGGGGGATCACCACGTCGATGTGCGACTCGCCGATGTCGATCCGGCCGTCCCGCTCGGCCGCCGCCAGCGCCGAGGACACCTCGCCCGCGGACAGATCGGCCAACAGCGTCGAGGTGAACAACCGCATGATCGCCAGGTACGTGCGGTGGTGCTCACGGGGTTGCAGGTAGGCGTACAGCTGGAGCCTGCGCTGGGCGTCGGCGCTGCTGTCCTGCTCGTCCTCCACGGCGGGCCACGATAGCCCGCCGCTCCGACAACCGGAACGGACACCCGCGCACACCGCCCGCGCCGCGCGATACCGTTCACCCGCACTGGGGAAGGAGAGCGCCTGTGTCCGCGGCACGTGCTATCGGGCTGTTGCTGGGAGTCGCCGCCGACGTCGCGCTGGGCGACCCGCGCCGCTGGCACCCCGTCGCCGGGTTCGGCCAGCTCGCCAAGAGGGTCGAGAAGGCCGTCTATAGAGACAACCGCGCGCCAGGGGTTCTGTATACGGCGCTGCTTACCGGCGGCGCGGTAAGTCTCGGCCTCGTGGTCGAACGCGCCCGCAACCCGCTGCTCCGGACGGCGGGAACCGCCCTGGCCACCTGGGTCGTCCTCGGCGGCCGCTCGCTGGCCGCGGAAGGCACCCTCATCGGCCGCCACCTGGACTCCGGCGAGGTGGAAGCCGCCCGCGACCGCCTGCCGAACCTGTGCGGCCGGGACCCGCAAGCGCTTGACGCCAAGGCCCTGGCCCGCGCCACGGTCGAATCGGTCGCCGAGAACACCTCCGACGCGGTCGTCGCCCCCCTGGTCTGGGGCGCGGTCGCGGGCGTCCCCGGCCTGCTCGGCTACCGCGCGGTCAACACCATGGACGCCATGGTCGGCCACCGCTCCCCCCGCTACCAGCGCTTCGGGTGGGCGTCGGCCCGCCTGGACGACCTGGCCAACCTCGTCCCCGCCCGCCTCGCCGCCGCCCTCACGGTCGTCGGCGCCCCCGTCGTCGGCGGCAACCGGCGCGGCGCCTGGATCGCCTGGCAGCGCGACGCGTCGGCGCACCCGAGCCCCAACGCGGGCCGGGTCGAGGCCGCGTTCGCCGGAGCCCTGGAAGTCCGCCTGGGCGGCCGCACGGTCTACCCCTACGGCGTGGAAGACCGCCCCGTCCTGGGCGACGGCCGGATGCCTGACGCTGGGCACGTCACCCGGGCGGTGGAGCTGTCCCGCGTCGTGGGCGGCCTCACGGCGGCGGTGGCGGCTGTCGTCGCGCTGCTGGTCCGTCGGCGCTGAGGCCCCTCCGCTCCGCGAACGCGTAGATGAACTGTTGCGGCGCGTTGGCCTGCTGAGCTGTGGGCTCACACGGCCGGTTTGGCAGCCGGGTAGCGGAACACCCATTCGCCATTGTTCGGGGGAGTCGGGCCGAACTCGGCCAAGGCGTCGTTTGCCAGGCGCTCGATGACGTCGCGCAACTCGAGTTGGGACAGCCACCCCTGGTCGATGGCGTCTTCGCCGTAGAGGGCGCCGACGATGTTGCCGCAGACCGCGCCCGTCGAATCGCTGTCGCCGCTGTGGTTCACCGAGAGCAGCAGGGCCGCGTTGAGGTTGTCGGCGGCCAGGGCCGCGTAGACCGCGATCGCCAGCGCGGACTCGCCCACGGCTCCGGTGCCGAGGGTTTCGACGCGCTCCGGGGTCGGCGGGCCGCTGGCGGCCAGGGCGATGGCCGCGTCCAGGGCCGCCGAGGTCTCCTCGTGCCGCTCCCAGCGGGCCAGGTGCGCGCGGACCGCGTCCAGCGCTGGCCGCAGCGGCACGCCGCGCAGCAGGCCGTGGACCAGCATCGCCAGTGCCCCGGCCGACAGGTACCCGCTCGGATGCCCGTGGGTGACCGCCGCCGACATCGCGGCGACATCGAACACCACCGCCGGATCGTCGGACCACAGCGCCGCGGGGGCTGCCCGCATGACACCGCCGCAGCCCTTGGAGTCGTTGACCGGCGCGGCGAGCGTCCCCGCCCGGCCGGTCGCGCCGTACTCCTGGAGCGTGAAGAAGCACGTGGCGCCCGGCGCGCGGCGCTTGAACAGGCCGGGAACGCCGATCAGCCAGCCGTCCGGGGTCTCGGCGGTGTCCCGGGGGCCGCGCGCCTTCGCCCACGGGACACCCTGGGTGTGCAGCCACCGCTGGTACGCCATCTGGAGCGCGTAGCCGACGTCGCTCCGGCCTTCCCGGCGCTGCTGGGCGTGGGCGCGGATGAGCGCGTCGAGGGTGAACAGCGTCATCTGCGTGTCGTCGGTGATCCGGCCGACGCCGTTGTAGGCGGGAATCATGGCGGTGATGCCCGCGGGCCCGGCCAGGCCCCGGATCTGGTCCAGCGGCTTCCCCTCGATCGGCGCCCCGAGCGCGTCCGCCACCGCCCCCGCCAGCACACACCCGCGCCATCGCCGCGGGTCGACCCGCGCGACCACCGGCCGCAGCGAGTCGGGATCAGCGGGCGCCACCGGATTCCGGGTGACGAACCACCGACCCGCCGCGTCGGCCCCGATGTGCACCTCGACCCGCAGCGTCTTCGCAGGCCCAGGCGGGATCGGCCGCGCGTCGGCGGCCTGTTGCAGGCGCAGCAGCCGCGCGAGCACGGCGAGGTCGGCGTCGGTCAGGTTGGGATCGGTCAGGTTGGGATCGGTCAGGTTGGGATCGGTCACTGTCACGTCCGGGGGTATCGGGTTGTCCAGGTGCCCGCGTCCATCGGCGAGGCGCGGTGGTAGCGGCGGTAGGCGTCGGTGGCGAGGGTCTCCACCAGGTGACGCAGGTCCAACTGGTCCACCCAGGCGCGAGGCAGGCCGGGGATGCCGGTGCGCGCCCCGAGCAGCGCGCCCGCCAGCGCCCCGGTGAGCGCGCTGCGGCCGGAGTGGTTGACCGCGCGCAGCAGCGCCACCTCAGGTCGGTGCTCGAACCCGGAGATCGCCGCGAGCGCCTGTCCGAGCGCGGTGAGCGAGTCCCGGCCTGCGCCCAGGTTCTCCGGGGTGCGCACGTCCGGGAGACCGAACTTCTTGAAGTCGGGCAGCGCCGCCGTGGCCGCGGGGGTCACCTCGGGCACCTGCACCTTTCGCCCGGAGATCCACACCGGCATACTGCCGATGTTCACGGCCAGGACTTGCTCGAAGAGCCTGGCCAGGTACTCGGTCGCGGCGATGTCGATCCCCGCCGCGTGGGTCAGCCCGGCGAGCAGCCGCGCCGCGATCGGGACGCCCTGGTCGAGCCCGGTGCCGGGGCCGCCCACCGTGAGCGCCGCGGGCAGAGCGGCCAGCAGCGCGCCCGACCCGGAGCCGGTTCCCCGGTTTCCGTCGGCAAGAGCGCGGATCGCGGCGAGTTCGTCGGGGTCGGGCAGCCGGTCGGCGTAGAGGTCGGCGACCTTCACCAGCCACCCGTCGACCTCGATGGGCACCCAGTCGCCCTGGGTGTGCAGCCAGCGCAGCAGCCCGCCGGCCGCCGCGTCGGCGAACACCGCGTGGTCGGCGGCGTCGACGTCGCGGTGCGGGCTGCGGATGACGCCTTCGGTGAGGAAAAGCAGCCGCTGAGTCAGCGGACCGATCTGGCCCGGCCGCTCGTACGCGGGCTGTAGGCCCAGCACGCCGGGGACGCCGTGTCGCGCGTGGATCTCATCCAGGCTGAGCCTGTCCACCGCCGCGCCCAGCGCCTCGCCCAGGGCGAACCCGACGAACGCGCCGGACACCCGCCGCCAGTTGAACCGGAACCCTTTCGGCGCGTCGGCGCAGTACTTGCCGAACGTGTCCTTGGTGGGGATGGGCTTGCCGTTGTCGTCGTAGGTCCAGGTGAGGCCGTTGGCGGCCAGGTCGTCCGGCCACCTCGGCTCCTTCGTCTCATAGACCAACTGCCGCCACGACTTCGCGAGGACGGTCTTGCGGATCTCGTCGTCGGTCAGTTCGACGTCGTTGATTCGCGCGTACCGGGCCTCGTGTTCGGGCGACCGCGCGGGCTTCGCCAGCCCCAGCCGGGCCGCGGTCTCCTCGGTCAACCGCTCCACTTCCGCGCTGAACTCGAACCTCGACCCTTCCATGTCGACCGGCGGCTGGACCCGGGGAAACCGCGCCAGCGCCGCGGCGATGTCGCCCGCGCGCAACTCCAGGGGACCCTCGCCGCCGTAGAAGAGCACCCCCATGTCGTCGGGAAGCTCGCCGACGAGTGTCGCGACGTCGACCCGCCGCCACGTGGTCGTGTCCGCGGGCAGCCGCCGCGTGGACGAGTAGACGGGGCAGAAAGTCGTGTGCCCTCCGGAGGTGAAGACCACCGCCTGCGTGAGCGCGATGGCGAGCTTCTCGTCGTCGAACCAGCCGACGGCGCGAAACGCCATCATCCAGTCGACCGGGTTCTCCAGCCACTCGATTCCCATGCGCCTGGGCCCGGGCCGGTACCCCGGGTTTTCCCGTTCCACCCCGGTCGACGTGCCGTCAGGAAGCACCTTCCGCCAGCCGCCGATCGCCCTCGCGGGCACCCCGAGATACCCCAGCCCGGACAACGCGACCTCCGGGTCGATGATCTCAGCCCAGTACTCCTGCCCCGGCATCCGCGCCGGAACGCTCACCCCACCGGGCTGCGGACTAGGCTCCCGCAACTCCCCGTCGGGCTCCCGAACGATGAGCCGAGGTGGCGGAAAGATCTCCTTCCCGGCGTCCCCCCCATCGAGGTAGGCCACCGAGTTGTAGGGCACCGACCACCCCTCGGGAACGAGCCGCACCTTCTCGTGCTCCACCCGCAGCCCCGCCATCTGAGGCCCGTGGACGGCGCGTAGCCACTCCTCGACCTTGGCCACCGCGGCCGTCGCTTCCACCTGACTCAGCCCTTTCCCCTTGACTCACTCACCTGCGTGTGACACTGAGCGACGGCTGCTCACCCGCGGCCCGCCGCGCGGCTTCCGCTTCCCACATCGCGAAAGTCCGACGGCGAATGGATTTGATCAGCGCGAGTTCCTCGTCGGTGATCTTGCGGTTTTCCGCTTCCGCTTGTGCGAACAGCGTGTGGATCGTGTCGTAGAGGGCGAAGATCGGGCCGTCGCCACGGAGGTGGTAGGCCCGGATTCCTTCTGTTTCCTGCACGAACTCGTCTTTGTCGAGGCGCGAGATGTCGCTTGTGGAGGTCGCGCTCAACACCGCCATGATCGGGTCGTTGTCGATCTCGAATTCGCCGGTGCTCCAGTTGAGCAAGTACCCGATCCACTGGCCGTCGGGGGCGGTGTCGAGCTTGAATGTGCGGCCGAAGTGCAGGAAGTAGTCGGGTGTTTTTGCGGTCATGTGGTCGCCCCTTTCATTGCTCGACGTCCCACCTATGTCTGACGCTGAAGGTCGGTGGTTCGCCTGCGGCTCGGCGTGCGGTTTCCGCTTCCCACATCGCGAATGTCCGGCGGCGAATGGATTTGATCAGCGCCAGTTCCTCGTCGGTGAAAAGTTTGCGTCCCTCGCTCTCGCGCTGGGCGAACATCGCGCGGATGGTGTCGTAGAGGGCGAAGATGGGGCCGTCACCGCGAAGACGGTAGGCCCGGATTTCTTCTGTGCGCCAGATGAAATCCTCTTTGTCGAGGGCCCAGATGTCGCTGCTGGAGGTGGCGCCGGAGATGGGCATGATCGGGTCGTTGTCGATCTCGAACTCGCCGGTGTCCCAATTGAGCAGGTAGCCGACCCACTGGCCGTCGGGGGTGGTATCGAGTTTGAATGTGCGGCCGAAGTACATATAGTATTCCGCTGCCCGTGTTGTCATTGCCCGCTCCTGTCGTTCGGCTGGGCGTCGCCGCGTACGATGCCGCCACCCAGCGTGAAGGCTGCCGCGAATCGATTTTTTTCCTCATTGAGGATAGACGCATGCAGCGCTCGTTCTTCCGGGGTCAACGCCCGGTTCTTCCCATCGGGGCTCAGTGGCCTGTTGAGATCTTCGTTGGCCACTGCCTGAAGGTCTCTGCGTACCTCGAACAGGGCGTGTTCGTAGTCGGCCACATCATCGATGGACTTGAGGTGCAGGCGTAGCTCGGCGACATGGTGCCCACCGCCGGGCAGTTCCATCCGGACGCTCATCTGCAGGTCGCGGTACCCGCTCTTCTGGGGGGTTGTGAATCTGTCGGAGAACTCGACGATCTCGATCTTGGACTCTGGTTTTTGGGTCTCGGTGAGCAGCACGGAAAGGCCACGGTAGGCGTCATCGATCGTGTCATATTGGATCTTTGACCCGACCAGGTCGGTCAATCTGCTTGCCACGCCGTTGTATCCGTCCACCTTGTCGTTCGCGCGAACGCGGCTCTTCTCGGTTTTCCGGGACTCAGCGTGGCCGCCCGTTGCCGCCGCGACCCGTTCGGCCAGTTCGTGCAACTGCCGCTGTTTGCCGGACCAGTTGTCGTAGAGGCGGTCCATGTACTCGCGGCGGTATTTCAGGTCGTCCTTGCGGGCTTCATCGAAGTCCGGTTGGTCACGGTATTCATCCAAGATAGCGCCCGCGATGGCACGCGCCAGGGCAGAGGTCTCCGCCTGCTCCGGGGGCAGTGCCGCAGGTGGGGGCTTGGGGTCGGCCTCGTAGGTCTCCGCGAGGTCGGCTGGGCCCTGCGGGTGGTCTTGGACCTCGCGCACGCAGTCTTCGAGGACGTCGATCGCCTGGGGGTGGGTCAGCAGGTTGGCCAGGGTCTGCGGCCGGGCCAGCAGCGAGTTCTCCAGGAACGGCACGTCGCGCAGCATTCGGGCCAGGGCGGGATGACGCGGCAGCAGCGCGGCGATGGCCTCGCCGATGTGGACCTTCTCGCCGTCGACCTTGATTCGGGAGTCGGGGTCGCGGTGGCTGATGGCGTCGGCGACGCGCATGGCCTCCTGCGGGCGGGGGTGTCGCAGGTACCTGTCGATCTCCGCGCGGGTCGGGAGCGGGCGCTCGCCCGCGGGGTCCTGGTCGCGCGGGGGCGGGTCCGCGGCGCCATAACCACCCTGGTCGGACTGGGCCGAGGCCGTGTCGGTGTGGGTGTTCGCGGCGTGGCGTTCGGCGACCGTGGCGGGGTCGTAGGGGAGCAGGTCCAGCTTGGTGGGCGGGTGCGGCAGTCGCATCAGGGAGTTGTTCTGCGGATCGATGAACGCCACGCCCTCCCGGGTGTGCGCGACCTCTGCCACGTGGCCGTACTCGGCGCCGTCCGGGCCGAGGTACTTCACCGCGATCACCGCGCGTGAGCCGACGGGCTGCTCCCGCATCGCGCGGATGACGTCGTCGTAGCCCGCGTGGGCCTGCCAGTCGCCGCCCAGTCGGTCGCGGACGTGGTCGAGGGTGCCCGCCGACATCATCTCGTGCGGCCGCAGCGGTCCGGCCTCGGTGTCGATGCCCAGTTGCCGCAGCGCGCTCGCCACGACACCGCGCGTGCAGTTGGTCTGGTAACCCTGGTCGAAGGCGTCGGCGTCGTGGAAGCGCGGGTTGACCCCAGCCAGGTGCGGGTGCCGTTCCGCGACGTACTTGGCCGCCTGGTTGTCGTTGGCCGTCTCGGCGTGGATCGCGGCTTCGCTCGGCGGGTTCGTGGCATGTGACAGCGGCGACCAGTCGTGGTCGCCGACCTGGCCGTCGTCGAGCGTGAGCCGTTCCGCGGTGAGATCCGCGCCCGCGTACCCGGGGGCGGAGCCGTCGAGCCGGTTGTTGATGTGGCTCGGATCGTGCGGCGCGGGCGCCGTCTGGTCCGCGCCCGTGCCGAGGGCGTCGCCGATATCCTCCTGCTTCTGCGCCTCGACCGGCCGGTCGGACGCCCCGGTGCCTAGTACGTCGCCGATCTTCTTGTTGTACTTGTCGAAGATGTTCTTGTTGGCGTTGTTGGCGGCCCGCCGATCGGCGATCTCCCGCTCCGCCGCGTCCTTGTCCAGATACCGGGGATCGCCCGGCAGGACCTCTTCGACCCTGATGATCGTCTTCTGCTTGACGACTCCGCCGCGTTCGACCTCGACGGTCACCTTCTCGTGGGTGTACCACTGGGTGCCCGGCGGGCTGACGCCTTCCCGCTCGGCGCTGTTCTGCGACAGCTCGTGGATGTCGCGGACGGACTTCGCCTGGATGTGCAGCTCGACGTCCTCGCCGAACTTGGACACGAAGTCCGGGGACTCCTTGAACGAGGCGCTGACGATCGTCGGCTCGACCGTCGTGCGGCCCGGCACGTACTGGTCGGCGATGAGCTTCGCCAGCAGCGGGTTGCCACCGACGTTGATGCCCCGCAGCATCTCCGCTTCCCTCGGCGGCAGCTCGTTGATCGCCGAGACGATGGCCCGCACCTGCAGCCTGGCCCGGGTGAAGTCCGCGAGCTGCTCTCGCGCGTCCTCCGGGGTCGCGGTGGCGAGCGCGTCCGGCCCTACCCGATGCGCGGTGTTGGCCGCGTCGAACAGGTCGTGCCCGGTGTAGCCGTGCAACGCGACGGCGCCGCGGTCGGACAGGACTGCCAGCGACTCCGCGGCGTCGCGCTTGGCGAGCGCCACGGCCCTGACCTCGTTGTAGCGGTTCTCGTCGGCGAAGCCCGCGATGAGGGCGGCGTCGTCTTCCGGGGTGGCCCGATGGTCCGGGTCGAAGAAGTAGTCCTCGCTCAGGTGGTCCCGTTGGGACGACGGCTCCTCCGCGTCGGGCGCGGGCTTCTCGGCGTCCGGTGGGGGAGTCGGCTGGTCGGGTTGAGCGTCAGCCTGCTTGTCGGTGGGCGGTTGCTCGTCGGCGGGTGCCCGGTCTGGTTGTGCGACGTCGGCCGCGGTGTCGGGCGCCTGTTCCCGGACCGGCGACTCGGATTGCCGCGCGCTGACCGGGTTGTTCGCATCCGGTGCGGGGGACACCGGTGGCTGGGTGGGTGAGTCCTGCCGGGGGGCGGGGACCTGCGCGAGGTCGTCCGGGCGCGGTCCGGTCTGCGCCTGGCTGGGATCGTGCGGCCGAACCGGTGGCTCCTGCGGCCGAGTCGGCGTGCGGTTCGTGTCCGGCGGAGTCGGTCCTTGCGGAGCGGGGCTGCGCGGGGTGAGCGCTTCGGCCGGTGTGGGTCCCGCTGGTTCGGTCGGGCGTCCCGGTGGCGCGGACATCGGCGCCTGCGGGTGGGAGCCGCCGGGCGGGTGCGGGCGTGCGGGTGCCTGCCCCGGGGGAGGCACCCGCGGACGCTGAGGCGGCGGGCCCTGCGGACGGGAGCCGTCCGACGGCATCGGCCGCTGGTCGGGTCGGGGGTGATACCCCTGCGGCGGCATTGCCCTCGGGTCGCGCCGCGGCGAGTTCGGCGGGGGAACGGGGCCGCGCGGCGGGGCGCCGCCAGGTGCGTGTCCGCCAGGCGCGTGGCCGAGGGGCGGCATCGGCGGACGGCCCCCTCGCGGCGGCGGCATCGGCGGAAGCGGCGAGCGGGACGGGACCGGGGGCGGAAGCGGGCCGCGCTGTGGTTGCTGGCCCTGTCCTTGGGGATTGGGGCGGTACGCGGGCGGCGGCGGGCCGGACGGTTGCGTGGGGTGCGGCGGCCCGCCCTGGGGGCGCGGCGGCGGCGCGCCGTGCGGACCCCGGGGCGGCGCACCGCGCTGCCCTTGGGGCGGTGCCGGGTACGCCCCCTGGTCGAAACGCGGCGGCGTGCGGTGCGGGCCTTGGTCGGAGCGAGGCGGGGGTGCGTGGTGCGCCCCCTGGTCGGAGCGCGGCGGCTGTGGTCCATACGGCCCCGGCCTGCCGGGCAGGCCGCCGTGCGGGCCCGCGGGTGGGTACCCGTTCCCGTGTTGCTGGGGCGGCAGGGGCGGGCCGTCCGGCCTCGGTGGCGCGTCGGGGCGTGGGCCGAAGTGGCCGTTGCCCACGAAACCAGCGGCGTTGACGGCGTCGCCGCGTGGTCCCGGCTGCCTGCCCGCGTCGAATGCCTGGTGTCCTGGGCCGCCCGCGTTCGTCGGGGGTGGCGGCGCCATGCCGTACCCGCCCGACGCCGCGGGCACGGGTCCCCCGCTGGACGGCGAGCCGTGCGAAGGCGCGGCCGAGGACCCGCCTGACGGTGCTTGCCCGTACCCGCCCGCGGGCGATGGCGAAGCGGGCCCGGACCCGCCGCCCACCGAGGATGGCGGGTTACCACTGTGCGACGGTGTGCCGCCCGACTGCGTGGGCGAGGACCCGACCCCCGCTGAACCACCCGTGGGCGCGGCGCCCGGCGAGCTGACTGGACTGCTTGCCGGTGGGCCGCCTGCGGGGGAGCCGCCTGCGCTGTTTGCTGGGCTGCCGGTGGGGGCGGCGCCTGGTGTGTTGGATGGGCTGCCTGCCTGCGGGCCGCCAGCGGGGGAGCCGGGGCTGTTTGGTGGGCCGCTGGCGGGGGAGCCGCTTGGCGTGCTCGGCGGTGGCCCGCCTGCCGAGGAACCGCCCGGTGAGCCAGGCGCCGAACCTCCTGGCGAACCTCCTGGCGAACCTCCTGGCGAACCTCCTGGCGACCCGGCTGGCGAACCGGAATCGGAACCAGGGCCGCCCAGGCCCGCGGCGGCCTGCTGAGCCGGGGGGCCGCCCGCCGACTGGCCGCTGTTTCCGGGCGCGCCGCCGTCTACCCGGTCCGCGGTGGGCGCGGACGACAGCACCGAGGCCTGCGGCGCGTCCACCCTGCCCGCGGCAGGAGCGGAGCCCGCACCGGCCGAAGGAGAGTCCGGTATGGACGGTGCGGCGTCGGAGTCCCCCGCCGCGCCGGGGTCCAAAGTGGACCGAATGGCCGAGTTCCCCGGCGCGGCGGAATCGGGCCGGGCCAAGGGTTCCGGGCCAGGTCGGGGGCCGCCCGTGTCCGGGGCGGTGAAGCCGTCCATGGTGTCCTTCGCACCGCCGACGCCCCGGTCGACCGCGCCGCCGGAGGCACCCATCAGCACGTCCCCGGCCGAGAGTTCGTCGAGTTTCCCGGTCACCGCCGCTTCCCCGACGGTGGTGGCCATTCCCTCCACCGCGCCCCGCGTCGCTCCGCGGACGGCGCCGTCGACCACCTGCCCGCCGACGGTGTCGGACAGGCCGCGGGTCGCGCCCTTGGGGACGGCGTTGGCCGCGGCGCCGACGACGCCCTCGACGGCGCCGCCGATCCCGGCGTCCTTGGTCTTTTCCCAGTCCCAGGACTTGCGGTCGCCCGAAGCCATCTGCACGGCCTGGATGCCCGCGTCGAGGGCGATCCCGCTGACGACGTTGCTCGCCACTTCGCGCAGCACCCGTTTGAGGACCTGCTTCGCGACCTGCTTGAGCCCCTGCTGCATCAGCTTCTGCAGCAGTTGCCTGAAGAGCATCTGCACGGTGATCCGGGTGGCCACCTGGGCGGGGACGATGCCCGCCGCCGAGCCGCCGAAGGTGAACGGCGCCGCGGCGAGCATACTCGCGATCGAGATCGCGAGCATGACCAGCGAGGCGATGATCATGTACTTCGTGTATTCGACGTCCAGGGCGGTGGCGTCGCAGGAGTCGCCGAGGGCCTGGCAGGCCTTGACGAGGGAGTTCAGGTACGCCTCGTCGCCCTCGGCGAACTTCTTCCACATCTGCTCGAAGGCGTCGGCGCTCGCGCCGGTCCACACGTCGATGACGTCCGAGGCGCCCTGCTCCGCGGTGGCGGTGACCTGCGGAATGGCCTGCGCCGCCTGGTGCCAGGCGTCCCGGAGCGCGCGGAGTTTGTCCTCGTCGCCCTCCGGCCAGCTTTCCCCGACGACGATGGGCAGCAGCCACTTGACCTCGTCGGGCATCTCCATTCCCACGGCGCTACCCCAGCCGCGTGAGGATCGGCGGTCGACCTGTTCGCACGGGTTCAGCTCTCCTGGGCGTCGAGACCGTGGCGGTTGGTGTCATCGACGTTGCCGTAGGCGGCCACCGCGTCGGTCACGCCGCTTTGCAGCCCGCGCAGCCCGTCGACCAGGGAGGTGAACGCCTTCACCGTGTCGTCGGAACCGGGCACGTAGTCCTTGGCGAACTCCTGGCCGGAATCGTCGTTGCCCCAGCAGGCGCCCTCGGCGGCGAGAGCGTCGGCGAGGGTTTTCCCCACGGCCGCCAGTTGGTCTGCCGCCGAGCCGAGTTTCGTGGCGGCGCGGGCCGCGACGTCCGGCTCGATGCTGAAGCCACCGGCGGTCACGAGCGGCCCCGGTCGAGCCAGCTGTCCGGCTGTTCGTCGGCGTCCTCGGGTTCGGGTCGCGGGGTGCGGCGCGGTTGTGCCGCCGGGGTGCTCTCTTCGCGCCGGTAGACCGCGCTCTGGTCCTCGTAGGACTCTTCGTCGACCGGGGCGGCAGGCTGCGGTTCGGGCGTGCTGAACTGGGGGAGCAGCCCCGACAGCGACGGCGCCCCCTCCACGAGGTCGGACAGGTCGGGCAAACCGTCGGTGAGTGGCGACATGACGTCGGCCACCTGCTGCTTGACCTTTGCCGCGCCTTCCCGGGCCAGTTGCAGCGCCGAGCGGGCCAGCGTCTCGGGGGTGGACCGCTCGAACGCGGACGGCGCGAACTCCAGCCGGGTCAGCATCCCCGAGGCGTCGACGGACACGCGGACCAAGCCGTCTTTGGACGTCAGCGACGCGGTTGCCTGTGCGGCTGCGGCCTGCGCGTCGCGGAGCATCTCGGTCTGCCGGTGGAAGGTGTCCAACAAGCTGTGCACTTGTTCCTTCATCGCGGCGTTGCGGGCGTGCAGACTCGCCTGATCGTCGCCGGACATGACTGCGTGCCCCCCATGTGCGCATCTGGCGTGAGTCCCGACCCTATCGCCTTGCCGGTTGCAGTCGTCGGCGATCGGAAAGATCCGGCACGTGGTGTCTCAGGTGGCGGCGCGTTCGCGGGCTTCGTCTTCGGCGAGGATCTCGGCGACGGAGCGGCGGCGGGGTTTGTCCGGGGCGTCGAGGACGCCGCCGGGCTGGATTTCCCGCCAGGTGAAGTAGAGCAGGCCCAGGAGGGTCATGACGCCGAAGGCGATCCACTGCAGGGCGTAGGACAGGAACGGGCCCGCCTCCAACTGGGGCAGCGGGAGCGCGCCGAGGACACCGGGGGAGCCCGCTTCGAGTTGCAGGTAGCCGGGGCGGATGTCGAGGTTCGCGGCCGCGCCGACGACGGCCGGGTCGATGGCGTAGACCTGCCGGTGCCCGTCGTCCTGGAGGATCGAGCGGTCGCCTGCCTGGGTCTCGCCCGCGCGCAGGCGGGCGGTGAGGTCGACCTGGCCAGTGGGGGCGGCGGCGAACGGGGGGACGCGCACGCCCTCCACCGGGCGGATGAAGCCGCGGTCGACCAGGACCACCGAGCCGTCGGTGAGGCGGAACGGGGTGAGGACCTCGAAGGCGGCCACGCCCTGGACGGTGCGCAGCCGGGCTAGGGCCTCGGCTTCGGGCAGGTACGTGCCGGTCAGCGTCACCCGCCGCCACTCGCCGGTGACGGAGCCGTAGGGGGCCGGTGGAGCGGTGAAGGAGGCCTCTACGGCCGCGTTGGTGGCCTTGCGGTCGGCGTGCCGCTGGAACTGCCATGGGGCGAGCAGCGTGAAGCACGCCATGGCGAAACACACCACGACGAGCGCCGACAGCAGCCATCCCGGGCGTAGCAGCAACTTCAACCGCACTCCCCAACGGTAGGCCAGTGCGCGCGGGCCGAGCGGCCGGGCTAGGCCTGGGTGCGGTCGGTCACACGCTGGCGGACCCAGGCCAGCAGGCCGGGGGTGGCGGCCTCGACCATGGCCAGGACTTCCGTGAAGCCTTCCGCGCCGCCGTAGTAGGGGTCCGGTATGTCCAGATCGGGTCCGGCGGCCGGGTCGAAGGACCGCAGCAGCGTCACGCGTTCGGGATTGTCAATTGTTGTCTATTGAGTAGGCGGTAGCGTGTGTTGGTGAAGTTGAAGGAGTGGGCGCTGGAGCGGGGCATCCCGTGACGGCGTATCGCTGGTTCCGGGAGGCGGACTCCCGGTGTCTGCGGGCACCGTGGTGGCCTGCGCGACCCAGCGGGGCCTGGCAGTGGGCGAAGTCGTGTCCGAGGTTGGGTCGGGCATGAACGGACATCGCCGCAAGCTCACCCGGATTCGGGCGGCTCGGGTGGTCGCGGCCGCCACCGCGGACGAGGTGCCATGAGGAGATTTCAGCCCCGTGAGGATTTCGTGGTGGCCGCCTACAAGTTCGCCCTCGCCCCCACCCCGGAGCAGGAACAGGCCCTGCTGCGGCAGTGCGGCGCGGCGCGATTCGCGTTCAACCACATGCGCCGCCGAGTCCTGGCAGTGGCCTCCCAGCGGGAAGCGGAATCCTCCTACGACCTCGCCGAGTCCGACCTCACGCCCTGGCAGGGCTGGTCCTTGGCGGAGCTGCGCCGGACCTGGAACCAGATCAAACCCGATGTCGCACCCTGGTGGGCCGACTGCTCGAAGGAGGCGTTCAACACCGGCCTGGACGGGTTGTCCCGCGCCCTGGGCAACTGGCGGGCCGCACGTACCGGTCGGCGGGGTGGACACCCCGTCGGGGTGCCGCGTCACAAGACCCGCCGCAGGACGACTCCATCGTGCCGGTTCACCACCGGGGTGATCCGGGTGGAGGCCACCCGCCGGCACGTCACCCTGCCCCGGTGGGCGGGATCCGCACCAGTGAGTCCACCCGCAAACTCGCCCGCCGCCTGGACTCCGACACCGCCCGCGTCCTGTCTGCCACGGTGCGCCGGGAACGCGGGGGGCGCTGGTTCGTCGCCTTCCAGTGCGAGGTCCAGCGCACCGACCGGCCCGCGCGCAACCCGGAGGCCGTCGTTGGCGTGGACCTGGGGGTGTCGATGCTGGCGGTCACCAGCCGGGGCCGGTTCCACCCCAACCCCCGCCACCTCGCCCACGCCGAGAAGGAGTTGCGGTCGGCCTGCCGTGCCCTGTCCCGCCGACAGGGGCCGGACGTGCGCACCGGCCAACACCCCTCCGGCCGGTGGGAGGCTGCCAGGAATGTGGTGGCCCGTCGGCATGTCCGGGTGGCCGACCTCCGCCGGGACGGGCTGCACAAACTCACCACCGGGCTTGCTCGTGGTTTCGGCACGCTGGTGGTCGAAGATCTCAATGTGGCGGGGATGCTGCGCAACCGCCGCTTGGCCCGCCAGATCGCCGATGCCGGGTTCGGCGAGTTCCGCCGCCAGCTCACCTACAAAACAAGCTGGCGTGGTGGCGAGCTGGTGGTGGCCGACCGGTGGTTGCCTTCCTCCAAGACCTGTTCGGGCTGCGGCTGGGTGAACCCCAAGCTCCGCCTCAGTGACCGGATCTATCGCTGCAAGTGTTGTGGTCTTGTGCTCGACCGGGACCTCAACGCGGCACGCAACCTGAGACAGTACGTCGCCCGGAGTGGCCGGGAGACGGTAAACGGACGTGGAGCCGACCAGAAGACCACCCGCGCCAGAGTGGCAGGTGGCGTTGAAACGTCTACCAACCCCAGTCTCACAAGGCTGGTGCACGTGGGTACTCACTAGAGTTCACTCACCTGCAACGGTCTGGCACTCGGGCCCGCAATGCGCGAGCGTGCCCTTCGTCCATCGCGACGAGCAGGTCGGCGTCGAGGTGGTCGCTTCCCAGCCGACTGGCTACGTGGTCGGTCGGGTAGCCGCCGCGGGCCAGGACGTGCCCGGTGCGCGGGTCGGCGGGGTCGCCGACGTGCCAGCCGCCCGTGCCCGCGCTGCTGACCCGCACCCGGTCCAGCAGGCCCGCCCGGCGCAGGTGCTCGCCGAACACCAGCGCGGCCATCGGGGAGCGGCAGATGTTGCCGGTGCAGACGAAGCAGATGTGGCAGATGTGCACGGGACCGGGGTAAGGAGCGTGCTGTGGACGACGAGCCGTGGTGGTCGGCCGAGTCGGTGTGGCGGCTGCCCGCAGCCGACCAGGAGGTGGCGTTGCTGCGGATCTCGACCGCGGTCGAGCAGCACATGGTCCTGCGCACCTCGCCGGACGAACTCGCCCGGCGCCGGGCCGACCGCTGGCTGCGCGCGCACGGCCTCGCCGTGCTCGCCGACGGTGAGCCCTGACTGGCGCGGCGACCGGAAACGCCCACCGCGTTCGCCCCCACCCCCGACCTGGCTGACTCGCCGATCACAGCGAGCGGGTCCGGCCACAGCGTTGGCGATCGACCGTCGCCCCATAGAATCCTGCGGTGACCAGCACCGGACCCGACGATCACGCGCTCCTGCGCCACCACGGCGACGTCGACGCGCGCCCGGGGCTGCTCGACTTCGCCGTCAACGTGCGCGGCGGCCGCCCGCCGACCTGGCTGCGCGACCGGCTCGCGGGCGCGCTCGACCGGCTGGGCGCCTACCCCTCCGCCGACGACGACCGGCGCGCGCGGGCGGCCGTGGCCGCGCGGCACGGGCGCGACCCCGACGAGGTGCTGATCCTCAACGGCTCGGCCGAGGGGTTCGCGCTGCTGCCCACCCTGGCCCCGGCCGCGGCCGCGCTGGTCCACCCCTCGTTCACCGAGCCCGAGGTGGCGCTGCGCACCGCCGGGGCGCCGGTCCACCGGGTCCTGCTCGACGCCGCCGACGGCTACGCGCTGCACCCCGAACGCGTGCCGGACAACGCCGACCTGGTCGTCCTCGGGAACCCGACGAACCCCACCTCGACGCTGCACCCCGCCGACACCGTCCGGGCGCTCGCCGGGGACGGCCGGACGCTGCTGGTCGACGAGGCGTTCATGGACGCGGTCCCCGGCGAGCCCGAAACCCTCGCGGGCGACAGCGAGACACCTGGGTTGCTCGTCTTCCGCAGCCTCACCAAGACCTGGGCGCTGCCAGGCCTGCGCGCCGGTTACGCCCTGGGCCACCCCGACCTGCTCGCCCGCCTCGCCCGCAACCGTCCACAGTGGCCGGTGGGGGCGCTGGTGCTGGAGGCCGTCGTCGCCTGCTGCGAGCCGCCCGCGCTGGCCGAGGCCGAGGTCGCCGCCGTCGACGCCCGCGACCACCGCGAAGCCCTCGAAGCCGCCCTCGGCGCGCTCGGGATCGCCGTGAACCGGCCCGCGACCGCGCCGTTCCTGCTGCTGGAGGTCGCGGACGGCCGCGCGCTCCGCGAGGCCCTGCGCGGGCGCGGCATCGCTGTCCGGCGCGGCGACACCTTCCCCGGCCTGGGGGAGAACCACCTGCGGGTCGCCGTCCGCTCTCCGGAAGAGTGCGCGCCGCTGCTGGCCGCGCTGCGCGCAGAGCTTCCTATGGGGGTCTCACAATGACAATGAAAGCGGTGACGACAGTCGCCGACGCGGTGGCGGCGCTGGAATCCGCCTACCCGCCCGCCCTCGCCGAAAGCTGGGACGCGGTCGGCCTGGTCTGCGGCGACCCGGCCGACGAGGTGACCAAGATACTCGTCTGCGTCGACCCCGTGGAGTCCACAGTGGACGAAGCGATCGAGGTGGGCGCGCAGCTTCTCGTCGCCCACCACCCGCTGCTGCTCAAGGGCGTGCACGGCGTCCCAGCCGACACGGTCAAGGGCGCGCTGGTGCACCGCATGATCCGCGCGGGCGTCGCCCTGTTCTGCGCGCACACCAACGCCGACGCCGCCGACCCCGGGGTGTCCGACGCCCTGGCCGAGGCCATCGGCCTGCGGGTCACCGCGCCGCTCAACCCCAACCCCGACGGCCGCACCGGCATCGGCCGCGTCGGCGACCTGCCCGAGCCGGAGCCGTTCGCGGCGTTCGTGGAACGGGTGGCCCGCGCTCTGCCCGCCACCGAGGGCGGCGTCCGCGCGGCGGGCGACCCCAACCGGCGCATCCGCCGGGTGGCTGTCTCCGGTGGCGCGGGCGACTCCTACCTCGCCACCGCCGCGAAGGCGGGCGTCGACGCCTACGTCACCGCCGACCTGCGCCACCACCCCGCGAGCGAGCACATGGCCACCGCCGCCGCGCCCGCGCTGGTCGACGTGGCGCACTGGGCGAGCGAGTGGCCGTGGTGCGGGCAGGCGGCGGGGGTTCTGCGCGCCGCCCTCGGCGGTACCGTCAGCGTCGAAGTGTCCACTCGCCGCACCGATCCCTGGACCGCCCAGTCCGCCGGGGCGCCAACCCGAACCGGGAGGTTCACCGGGTGAAAGCCGATCCCGCCGCCCAACGCCGACTGCTCGACCTCGCCGAGGTCGACGCCGAGCTGGCCCGTGTGCTGCACCGGCGCCGCACGATGCCGGAGCTGGCC
This sequence comes from Actinokineospora iranica, assembly GCF_900101685.1. Classification (GTDB taxonomy): domain Bacteria; phylum Actinomycetota; class Actinomycetes; order Mycobacteriales; family Pseudonocardiaceae; genus Actinokineospora; species Actinokineospora iranica. Next base: position 62,215 of record NZ_FMZZ01000006.1, on the reverse strand, counting down.
GAGATCACCGAGGCGGAGAAGACGGTCCGCGCCAAGAGCGACGCCCTGGTGGCCATCCAGATCCAGCTGGACGACCTCGACCGCGAGGTCGCCAAGCAGGAGAAGGAGATCGACGCGGTCCGCGCCCGAGAGGACCGCGACCGCAAGCTCCTGGCGGGTGGCACCCTCAACAGCAAGCAGTTGACGGACATGGAACACGAGCTGGCCACCCTTGAACGCCGCCAGTCGGTCCTGGAGGACGACCTCCTGGAGCTGATGGAACGCCGCGAGGCGATCGACATGGACGGCAAGCACGCCGGCGTCGAACTGGCCAAGGCCCAGGAAACCCTCGCCGAGGCCACCGGCAGGCGCGACGAGAACCTGGCCGACCTCGACACCAACCAGGCCCGCCGCGAGGCCGAGCGAGCCAAGCTCATCCCCACCCTCCCCGCCGACTTGCTCGCCTTCTACGAGCGCAGGCGCGCCCAGCGCGGCATCGGCGCGTCCCTGCTGCGCGCTCGCCGCTGCGGCGCCTGCCGCATCGAGATCGACACCCGCGAGATGTCCCGCATCCGCGAAACCCCGGCGGACGAGGTGGTCGAGTGCCAGGAATGCGGCGCGATCCTCGTCCGCACCCCGGAGTCGGGCCTGTGAAGGTCCTCATCGAGGCCGACGGCGGTTCCCGGGGCAACCCGGGCCCCGCCGGTTACGGCGCGGTGGTGCTCGACCCCACCACCCGCGAAGTCCTGGCGGAACGCGCGGAAGGCATCGGCGTGGCCACCAACAACGTCGCCGAATACCGTGGCCTCATCGCGGGCCTGCGCGCGGCGGCGGACCTGGGCGCGGACACGGTGGAAGTGCGCATGGACTCCAAGCTCGTCGTGGAGCAGATGTCCGGCCGCTGGAAAGTCAAACACCCCGCGATGCAGCCCTTGGCCCAGGAAGCACGCGCCCTGGCCAAGCACTTCACCGCGATCACCTACACCTGGATTCCCCGCGAACGAAACAAACACGCGGACCGCCTCGCCAACGAGGCCATGGACACCCAGGCAGGCGAGCCGCAACGGAAAAAGCCCGAGCCCCAGAACCGCGTTTCCCCAGCCCGCTGGTCCGGAGCCCAAGGGGCCCCCACCAAGCTCCTACTCCTGCGCCACGGCCAAACCCCCATGTCCGTCGACCGCCGCTACTCCGGCCGAGGCGACGTCCCCCTGACGGCCCTAGGCCAAACCCAGGCCGAAGCCGCCGCCCGCAGAATCGCCAAACTCGACGGAATCGACGCCGACACCCCCATCATCGCCTCCCCTCTGACCCGCGCGAAGCAAACAGCGGAGGCCCTGGCAACAGAAACCGGCGGCACGGTGGAAACCCACCCCGGCCTCCTGGAAACCGACTTCGGCGACTGGGAAGGCCTAACCTTCACAGAAGCGGCGGAACGAGACCCGGCCCTACACTCCCGCTGGCTCTCCGACACCTCAATCCCCGCCCCCAACGGCGAAAGCTTCGACGCGGTCCACCACCGAGTCCGCAAAACCCGAGACGAACTACTACTCCGGTACGCCGACCGCACCCTGGTCATAGTCAGCCACGTAACCCCCATCAAGTCCCTACTGAGAATGGGCTTGGACGTAGGCCCCTCACTACTATTCCGCCTACACCTAGACCTGGCATCCCTCTCAATAGTCGAGTTCTACCCAGACGGAAACGCCTCAGTACGCCTGGTCAACGACATCTCCCACCTGTCCTGACCCCACCCCACCCACACCACCCCATCGAGCGAACCCACCCAAGCGATCAACCAGTGAGCCTGGTGTGCCGAGCGGCGACGCGCCGCACAGCCACAGAGAACCCGCCCAACACCTCCGCCAGGGCAGCCGCAGCCAACGGCCGAACCACCCCACCCTCCTCCCGAGGCGCAATCTGCTGATCAAGCAGAAAATGCCCAGGCAGCACCCGAGTGGCCCCCATAGCCGTCAACAACGGCCGCAACACAAAGTCGATAGCCACCAGATGCCCCTGAGTCCCCCCAGTAGCCAGCGGCAACACAGCCTTCCCAGCCAACGACCCAGCAGGCAGCAGATCAAGCAGCGACTTCACCAGCCCGCTGTAAGCAGCCCGATACACCGGACTGGCAACCACCACCCCATCGGCACCAGCCACCAACTCCACGGCTCGGCGAATCGCCGGGTTCCCCAGATCCTCGGCAAGCAGCGCCACGGTCGGCAGATCCCGCACAGCCAGCACCGTCACCTCATGCCCCAGCCCGCGCAAGACCTCAGCGGCGTGCTCGACCAGCACCCCAGCCCGAGCCCCGGCCGACGGACTGCCGGAAACAACCAGAATCCCCACGGTCCACTCCCATCGCCTACCGGCGAGTAGATCAGCCCAGGTCCAGCCACTCAACGCCGTCCAAGCCATGGGACGTGCCGGTCCGAACCGGTCCCCCCGTATCCTTGCTCCTGCGGGCGAGTCGGCAGGGCGGCCGCGCCGGTGCGACCCACCGGCGAGGAAAGTCCGGACTCCACAGGGCAGGGTGGTTGCTAACGGCAACCCGGGGCGACCCGCGGGACAGTGCCACAGAAAACAGACCGCCTGGCGGCAAGCCAGGTAAGGGTGAAACGGTGGTGTAAGAGACCACCAGCACCCCGGGTGACCGGGGTGGCTCGGTAAACCCCACCCGGAGCAAGGCCAAGAGGGAGCCCCTGGGCTCCTGCGCAGACGTTCGAGGGCTGCCCGTCCGAGTCTGCGGGTAGGCCGCACGAGCCTGTCGGCGACGGCAGGCCTAGATGGATGGTCGCCGCCGGGACGCGAGTCCCGGCACAGGATCCGGCTTACGGCCGGCTCGCCCGCCCCCTGTCGGCGACCCCGGTTGGCCGTACACCGATCGGAGTAACTTCGCACGCGACGCGCCCGCGACTTTACTGTGACTTGTCACACCGACTGTGAAGATCGGTTTCGCGGGCGGGTGAAACAGGGCCGTGACGAGGAAAATCCGGTCGACGCGGGGCATGGCCGCCCGCCCGGGGATGATGATGGATGTGGTCAGATGGCATCCGGACGCGCGCAGGAGGCTCGGTTGGACGTACGGACAGCAGTGTCATAACTACGTTTCGTAATGACAATCATGTGCCTTTCGTGCTGTACTCGACAGCGCACAGCACGAACCTGCCGCGCAGGAGCACGAAGACGCCCCCGACCGCTCCGCGCACTTGGGAGATCGACATGACTACCCCGACCCTCGCCGCCCTCATCGACCTCGCCCAACAGCAAGACCCGTCGACCAAGGTCGACACCAACAACCTGCGGTCCTGGATCCTCGACAACGTCATCCCGCTGCTGCTTCTCGTGGTCGCGCTGCTGCTGCTGTGGCTCGGCGGCGGCAAGGGCGACAACGCGGGTGTGATGCGGCGCCTCGGCGGTGTGATCGTGGCGCTGGGCATCATCGGTCTCGCGGTGACCAACGCGGGCGAGGGCATCGGCCGGTGGCTGGCCGGCCTGTTCACCGGCTGACAAGGCCGGTGAACTGACGTGCGAATACGCACCGACGACGAGGTGTACCGGGTCGACGCCGTGTGGCTCGGCCCGCCCAAGGCCACGTTCCCCTGGCGGGCCAGGTACGTGGCCTGGGGTGTGGGCACCGTGGTCTTCCTGATCGCCCTCACCGTGCTCCGCAACGTGGGCATCGGCCTGTTCTGGTCCTTCGCCTGGGGCATGGTCGCCACCATCGCGCTCACCATGGTGATCTGCTCGCGGATCAGCCACGAGCGCCCGCTGGGCGCGGTGCTCACCATGTGGGTCCGCGAGTTGACCGCGCCCCGCGAGGTCTCCACCGGCAACGGCGGCGCGGTCAGCGCCGCGCACGTGCGGGTTCGGGCCGAACTGCCCCGCAAGAAGCCGCGCGGACAGCGCCGCCGCGAGAAGATCGAGCGCAGAGCGCAGAAGGCGCGCTCGTCGAGCAAGGCGCGCCGGGCGGGCACCGCCCGGCGGCCCGAGGCCAGAACCGGCGGGAACGCCAGGCAGCGGGGCGGCGGACAGGCGCGGGCGGGACACAGGAACGTGGGAAACAGGGAGGTCAGCGGTGTTCGGACGCCGTAAGCGCGAGCCGGAAGGGCTCGCGCAGCACCCGGCGGGACACCCGCAGGCCCAGGCGCACGCGCGGCACAGCGCCCGCTACACCCAGCCGCAGCGCAAGCGGGGCAAGCGCTTGCCTGGCGAGCAGGCCATCCCCAGCTACACCCCGGAGATCGCCGCCCGCAGCATCGACGGGCACCTGCTGCGCACCGGGGCCGACGTCTACGCCTGGTACCGGCTCGCGCCGCAGCGCTGGTCGTTCCGGTCCGACTCGCAGCGCCAGGACCTGATCGCGGCCATCGCGGGCCAGTACGCCGAGCTCGCCGGGCGCTGGATGCACCTGCGGGTCACCACCCGGCCGTACCCGATCCGCATGTGGGCCGAGGCGCACGTGCACAACGCGGTCAACCGGCTGCCCGACGTGCCCGGCGCGCTCAGCTTCGACGACTACCTCGTCGGCGAGCAGCAGCAGCTGCTCGGCCGCTCCATGGCCGAGAAAGAGGTCTACCTCGGCGTCCAGGTGCAGACCCGCAACGTGATGGACCGCGCCGTCGAGCGGGCCGCCCCGCTGCTGCGCAAGGTCTTCCCGGACGCGGTCGACGCCGAGCTGCTGGCCATGGAGAGCGAGGTCGAGCACCTCGACCAGGTCATCGGCTCAGCCGGGCTGGAAGGCCGCCCGGCCACCGCCGAGGAGATGTCCTGGCTGATGCACCGCTCGTGCTCGCTTGGCCTGCCCGCGCCGCGCAACCTGCCCGCGGTGCCCGGCGCCGCCTGGGAGCCCGAGGACCTGGCCAGCTTCACCGACGCCGCCGACTTCCACCAGGACCCGTACGCCCCCACCGTCACCGTGCGCGGGCGCACCGGCTCCAACGCCGGGGTCACCCGGCACGTCTGCGTGCTGACCGTCGGCATGATGCACGGCCTGCAGATCCCCGAGATCGACGACCCGTGGGTGCAGCGCGCCGACCGGCTGCCCGCGGCGGTCGAGTGGTCCGCGCGCATCTACGTGCGCCGCCCGGAAGAGGTCCAGGGCGAGCTGGCGCGGCAGATGAACAAGGTCCGCTCGCAGGTCAAGCACTACACCGACGAGCACGAGCTGGAGCCGCCGCAGTCGCTGGCCCGGCAGGCGAGCCGGGTGCTGGAAATCGACGACGAGATGACCTCGGGCTTCACCGCCCTGGCCACCCGGGTGCGCTCCTGGTGGCGGCTGGCGGTGTCCGGCCCCACCGACCGCGACGCGCTGCGCCTGGCCCAGCAGCTGCTCGACCTGTACAAGCCGAAGGTCGCCATCGAGCACCCCGAGGCGCAGTACGCCATGGCCCGGGAGTTCATCCCCGGCGAGCCGCTGGCCTCCACCGCCTACCTGCGCCGCGGCTCGGTCGTGTGGGCGGCCTCCGCTGTCCCCACGGCCACCGCCGAGGTCGGCGACCGGCGCGGCATCCTGCTCGGCGAGACCGTCACCGCCACCCGGCGCCCGGTCGCCTGGGACCCGTGGATGGCCCAGGAGATCCGCGACGCGTCCGGCCTGACCGCCATGGTCGCCGGGCTCGGCGGCGGCAAGTCGTTCCTCGGCGGCGGCATCGTCTACAAGACGCTGCGCGCCGGGGCGCACTGGACGATCCTCGACCCGTCCGGCCCGCTGGCCCGGCTGTGCGACCTGCCCGAGCTGCGCCCCTACGCGCGGCCGATCAACCTGCTCAACGCGCAGGCGGGCATCCTCAACCCGTACCGGGTGGTCGCCGAGCCCAAGATCGACCACTTCCTGGACGAGGACGACCCCGAGCGCGCCTGGCGCCGGGAGAAGGCGCTGGCCGCGGCCACCCGCCGCCGCCTCGTGCTCGACGCGCTCTCCGGCCTGCTGCCGTACGAGGTCGCGCGCCTGCCGCAGAGCCGCATCGTGCTGCTGCGCGCCGTGCGCACCGTCGGCGGCCGCGCCGACGCCGACCCCAGCCTGGTGTTCGACGCGCTGCGCCGCGACGCCAGCGAGCACCACGAGCACGCCGTCGTCGTCGCCGACTTCCTCGACGAGATGCGCGAGCGGATGTCGCTGCTCATCCCCGAGCGCGGCGCCGACCCCTACGACGAGCAGCGCGACGACCGGATGACCGTGCTCACCATGGCGGGCCTCACCCTGCCCAAGGACGGCGTCGGCCGCGAGCACTGGACCGACGCCGAGGCGCTCGGCGTGGAGATGCTGAACCTGGCCGCCTGGCTCACCCAGCGCTCCATCTACGAGAAGCCCAAGGACATGCGCAAGGGCGTCTGGATCGACGAGGCGTTCTTCCTCTCCGAGGTCCCGACCGGCCGCGTCCTGATGAACCGCTTCGCCCGCGACTCCCGCAAGTGGAACGTCCGGGTGCTGCTGTCCTCGCAGATCCCGGCCGACTTCCTCAAGATCCAGGGCTTCGTCACCCTGCTCGACTCGGTCTTCATCGGTCGCCTGGACGACGACCAGGCCCAGGCAGACGCGCTGCGCCTGCTCAAGGTCCCCGTCGGCGCGGGCTACGAGCAGGTCGTCGCCAGCCTCGGCCGCCGCCCCGGCGTCCAGCGCGGCCTGGTCGAACGCGACACCGCCCCCCGCCAGTTCATCTTCGGCGACGGCGCGGGCGGCGTCGAGCGCATCCGCATCGACCTGTCCGGCGCCCACCTCGACCACCTGCGCGCGGTCATGGACACCACCCCCGACGCCCAGCGCGAAGGCGCCCGCAGGCTGCTGCCCGAACTCCAGGAGCCCACCCCGCCCCAGCGCAGCGAGCCCGACTTCGTCCCGGCCGCGGGCTCCACCATGCCCAGCGACGAGGAGTTCGAACGCGCCGCCGAGTTCGAACTGGGCCTCACCGAAGACGACTTCATCGGCGACGACCCCCACGGCGACGCTGCCCACGGCGGCGAGCGCGAGCAGGTGGAGGGCGGCCAGGACCCGGAGAAAAAGCGCGGCCGTGAGGACGCGGCATGAACGACACGGTCAGCCCTGTCGTGACATCCGTCCTGTTGGCTACCTTGCTCAAGGCCGCGATGATCAAGGCCAAGTTGATCGAGCTAGTGCCCGGTGACCCGAGTGCGGCGAGGTTGGTGGACGTCAAATGATCACGTTCCTGGTGGTGGCCTTCGCCGCGCTGCTCATGGCGGCCCGGTGGCGGCGCAAGCGGCTCGGCGCGCAGGCGGGCGAACCGCGCAAGCGGTACGCGATGCTCACCGTGGTCGGCATCCTGGCGTTTCAGGGCATCCTGGGCAGCCCGGCGATGGCGCAGGACGCCAACAGTTGCGTCCCCAACCCCGAGCGGCCCGGCTCCGGCATGGTGGGCGCGCTCGACCCGCCGCAGGGCCGCGGCGGCGAGGCCGACAGCCCGTACAAGGTCTACAGCTACGCGGGCATGGTCTGGCACGTCTATGACGAGTCGTGCGGCGGCCTGGTCCCCTCTGGGGTGACCGACCCGGGCGCCACGATCGACAACTGGGCGGGCAACGAGCTGTTCAACGTCGCCAAGAACATCGTCGGCGCCACCAACTCGCTGCACTACACGCTGTTCGACGGCGGTGTGCTCGGCGGGCTCAACGCGCAGATCGGCAAGGCGGCCGAGGCGATCTTCGACAACATCTACACGCAGCTGTTCAGCCTGGCGATGCTGGTGCTGGCCATCCTGATGTTCCGCCAGATATGGAAGGGCGACCTGGCCACGGTCAGCAAACGCGCCCTGTTCGCCCTCGCGGGCATGTGGCTCGCGGCGTCGTCAGCGGTGCTGGTCAGCAACTACGACCGCATCGACGACACGATCGAGCGGGTCACCACCGGAATCCAGGCCGGGTTCGTCGACCCCGAGGACGCCGACGTCGCCGCGCAGCACATCCTGCCGCTGAGCCTGCACCAGAAGATCGTCTGGGAGAACTGGGAGCGGGGCGAGTTCGGCGCGCCGGACACCCCGCAGGCCAAGGAGTTCGCCCGCAGGCTGCTCGACGCGCAGGCGTGGACCATCGATGATGTCGAGTCCGGCCGGGACGCGGACAACGCGGCGGAGCAGGCGAAGAAGAACGAGTACAAGAACATCGCCACCCAGCTCGGCCCGGCGACCGGGTACTTCAAGGGCACCGACGGGTCGCGGACCGGGGCGGGCATCCTGGCGCTGTTCCAGTCGATCGTGTACTCGATGTTCCAGCTGTTCGCCAAGCTCGCCGTGCTGCTGGCGCAGCTGCTGCTGCGGATTCTCGCGCTGACCGCCCCGGTGATCGGCCTGGTCGCGCTGATCCACCACGACATCCTGCGCAAGGTGGGCCGCGCGGTCGGCGCGGTCGTGCTGAACGTGCTGGTCCTGGCGGTGCTCGCGGGCATCCACTTCAAGTTCCTGGAGCTGATCTTCTCGCCGGAGGCGAAGCTCTCGCTGCTGACCCAGATGCTGCTCGCGGCGATTGTGACCCTGGTGTTCTTCCTGGTGGGCCGCCCGATGCGGCGCATGTGGCAGATGCTGGAGCTGTCCGTGGGCGCGGCGGGCGCGTCGATGCCGGGGGCGGGCGCGGGGATCTTCTCCCGGTTCCGCCGCAACAAGCACGACGGCCCGACCCCGCAGGACGACTTCTGGGAGACCGTCCGCGAGGGCGAGGAGGCCGAGACCGGCGCGCTGGTCCCCAGTGGCGGCGGTCGCAGGCCGCGGCCGGAGGCCAGCAACCCGGTGACGGTGACCGCCGAGCGGATGGACACCCGCCGCGCCGCCGCGGTCGGCGGGTCCCGGCCGGGCATCGAGGCGAGCAAGCCGGGCGCCGACGGCGAACTGGTGCTGTCCGACACGGGTGGGCCCGGTCGCGGTGGCCCGGCGCGGTTGGCCATCGGCGGCGGCGGCAAGCCCACCAGCAGGCTCGTGGACACCGTGCCGGTCGCCGACCGGGGCTGGGACCGCGGCGAGGACGCCGTGGTCATCCCGTCGATGGTGCCCAGCAGGCGCGGCGATTTCGACGCGCCGGTGGAGGCCCAGCCCACCCCGACGCCGCGGGTCGCCGACGTGGAGATGGTCGCGGGCCGCCCGGTCCACGTCGTCTACCGGCCCTCGCGCGGCCTGGAGGTCGCCGACAACACCCCGCCGCGCCGGATGCCGTTCAACGACGGCCCCCGCGAGACCGACGCGGTGGTGAGGTGACCCGTGCCGATCCGCACCAACCGCGGCCGCGCCGCGGTCTACCGCAAGCTGTGGGGCTGGCCGCTGCGCTCGCCCCGGCACCTCGCGGTCGCGGCGTTCGTGGTGGCCCTGCTGCTCACCGGGGCCGGGATCGTCATCCCCAAGGTCGTCGGCAAGAACGGCGGCCAGGTCGCCGCGGGCGGCAGTTCGACGGCGGCCACGACCACGGCCCGACCCGGCCAGCGCCCGGACGCCGGACCCGGCGGCAACAACCTGCCGACGTCCTCGCTGCCCAACCGGCTCACCTCGACACCCCGCCCGACCAGCACCGTCCCGCCCGCGCCTGACGCGCTCAACACGGTGCGCGACTGGGCGCAGCGGTGGGTCGACCACCCCGAGGGTCTCAGCGCGCAGGAGTGGCTGGAGCGGCTGCGCCCGTTCACCACGCGGGAATACATGGCGATCATGGCCTCGATCGAGCCAGCGAACATCAGGAGCACCCGGCTGACCGGCGACATCCGGGCCATCACCTCGTTCGAGAAATCGGTCGAGGTCGAGGTGCCCACCGACGGCGGGGGCATCCGCGTCATCGCGATCAGGACCGACGACGGGTGGCGCGTGGCGAACTACGAGCAGGTGGAGGGCCGATGAAGTCGGCGGTGATCATCGGCACCGTGGCGGTCGCCGCGCTGACGGCCGTTATCGGCACCGGAGCGCTCACCTCCGTCGTGCAGAACGAGCAGGCCGCGCAGGCCCGCCAGGTGCGGCTCGCCTCGTGCAACGCGACCCTCGGCCCGGCCAGCACCGGCCCGGCGGGCTCCGGCGCGGGCGACGCGGGCAGGCTCACCGACGAGCAGCGCGGCACGGTCGCGCTGATCATCAGCATCGGCAAGCAGCGCAACCTGTCCCCGCGCGCCTGGCAGGTCGCCATCCAGGCCGGCATGACCGAGTCCGGCCTGCGCAGCCTCAACTACGGCGACCGCGACTCGCTGGGCATCTTCCAGATGCGCCCGTCCATGGGCTGGGGCTCCCCAGCCGAGGTCACCGACCCGACATACGCGGTCAACAAGTTCTACGACGTGCTGCTCGACGTCCCCAACTGGGAGTCGCAGCGCCCCGGCGAGTCCGCCCAGGACGTCGAGCGCTCGGCGTTCCCCGACCGCTACCACCGCTGGGAGGCGATGGCGGCGCACCTGATCGGCGACCTCGGCCAGGTCGTCAACGCCACCGGCTGCGGCCAGGGCGTCGGCAACCTGCTGCCCGCCCCCACCCCCGCCGCCGGTGACGCCATCCGCTGGGCGCTGGGCCAGCAGGGCAAGCCCTACCAGTGGGGCGCCCTTACCACCCACCAGAACTCGTTCGACTGCTCAAGCCTGATGCTCCAGGCGTACCGTTCCTCCGGTATCACCCTGCCGCGCACCTCCCGGGAGCAGTACCGGGCGGGCGCCCTGCTGCCGGTCGAGCAGGCGCAGCCCGGCGACCTGCTGTTCTGGGCCTACGACGAGTCCGACCCGCGCACGATCCACCACGTGGCCATGTACCTCGGCGACGGGAAGATCGTGGAAGCGCAACAGGACGGCGTGCCGGTCCACATCCGGCCGGTCCGCTGGACCGAAGGCGAACTGATGAATCAGGCCGTGCGACCCGGGGTCTGATGAGAAAGGGCAGATCATGAACATGTACAGCCCGGGGCCCATCCCGCGCCACGCAGGCCCGCCCGCGTCCAGCACGCCGATCACGGACTTCCTGCGCGCCCCCCGGCCCGGGGTGAGCGACGGGTATGTGGTGCTGCCCCGGTCGCTGGCCGAGGCCATGCCGTTGCCGTGGCAGCAGCAGATGACGCACCTGCTACACGAGTTCCACCAGGTGTACGCGCATTTGAACTGGCCGGAGTACCGGGTTGTCCCGTCCCGCAAGGAGCGCTTGGTCGATCTTGACGAGGAGCAGCTGGCTGAGGTCGGGTGCTTCGTGGAGATCGACGCCGATGGTGAGCTGGTCTACCGGGAGCGCAACGGGCGGCGGATCGAGGACCCGGAACGGCATGAGGTCTTCGTGTCGTGTCTTGATCCGATTCCGAGCCAGCATCAGAATGCCAATCAGGACACGCCGCCGCGTGGGTTTCCTGCTCCTACTTGGGGGTAGTTATGCGTGACGACAATCCGGCCCCTGGGTGGTACTACAACACGCGCACGGGTGAGGTCGAGCATGGGACGCTGTCCCGTGCCATTGATCGGCTCGGGCCTTATCCGGATCGGGCCACGGCTGAGCGGGCTCTGGAGATCGCTCGGGAGCGGACTCGGGCTGCTGACAAGGCTGATGAGGCCTGGCGTGGGGAAGACTCGGACTCGGACTAGGTCTGTGGCGCTTCGTGGGGCTGCTCGTTTGGGTGGAGTGGTTTCTCTGGGGCCCCTATGAAGGAAGATCGCCCGTGTGAAAGAGGGTGGGAAGCCTGCGGCATCACACGCGCGGCCAGCTTAGCGATCTTCCTTCTCCCCCAGAGAAACCACTCCACCCAAACGAGCACTCGGCGGGCGCGGGTTCGGTCTGGCAGGTGCGCAGGTCCGCTACTTCACCCCGTGAAAGCTTTGGTGGGCGGGTGTTCGCCTGGTTAGCGCAGGGCGTTGGTGATCGCCTGGGTGAAGGGGGCCAGTTCGGTGTCTATGAGGTCGGATTCGCCCTTGCCGCAGATGACGGCTGGGCCTCCGTAGTCGCGGCTGGCTAGGGCTGCTATTCGCAGGGATGTGGCTGGGTGGGTGGCGTCGATGCGGTGTTTCTCGGTGGGTTTGGTGGGGGTTCGGGTTTCCTGCCAGGTTCGTGATGCCGCCCAGATGTCCGGGTCTCCGCGGACCAGGGCGGTGCGGATGGCGGCCATGGCGGCCGTCGCCTCGTCGAGTTTTTCCAGGGTTGAGCAGGCCGCGTCGGCTCCGGCCAGTCTGGCTGACAGGTGGTCGGCGAAGTATTCGGCGTGTTGCCCTGAATGGGCCAGGAGGCGTTCCTGGATGGTCAGGATGCCTCGTACCGGCAGTGCGAGGACGCCCAGGGCGATCCGGGCCGCCAGGGGTGTGCGGACCTGCATCGCCTGGTGCAGTTCGGTGAGGCTGTGCAGGGACGATCCGACCACCAGGCCCCGTCGGGAGTCGCCGTTGACGCCGTGGCCTAGTTCGTGGCCGAGCAGGGCTACCCGCTCCTGGGGTTCCAGGAGGTTCCACAGGGGGTAGCCGATCATGAGCACGGGCCTGCGCAGCAGGCCGACGCTGGCGTAGCCCGCGTTGTAGTCGGGGGTCAGGATGATCCGCCAGACCGGTTCGGCGTCGAGGCTGTCGGTGACCCGGTCGACCAGGGCGTGCAGGGTGGGGGCCGCCGCGCGGTCGACAGCTATCGCGTCTCGGGGGAGTTTGCCCAGGCGGGGGCGCATCAGGATGGACAGGCCGACCAGGGCGGCGCCCAACACGATGGGGAGCAGGGGGAAGCCGGGGTCGGCCAGCGCGACCACCAGCACGCCCAGCACCGCCAGGCCCAGGGTGAGCAGGTGGACCGCTGCCGCGACCGCCGTCGCGAGCCAACTGGCCGCGTCTCTGGCTGGGCGCAGCATGGGGCGGGAGGTCACCTCGGTGTAGAGGCGGGCGGCCACGCGGTCGGCGAAGGTGGCCCGTGGGTGGCCTGGCGCGATCCCCGAATTCATGTACACGTAACCCTATCGCCACAAGATCGCGCGGCGTTTCTGTCACTTCCGAACAGTACTGCGGGAGATGGGCTGGTCGCGGATGGTGATCGGCGTCGCTGGGTGGGGGTGTCCCGCGTGTGAAGTCCGTCGCAGGGGGTCGCCGGTGGGGGAGGCTGGTGTCACGCTTTCGGGGTAAGCCATCCGCGTAGAACCCGGGGACCCGCGATGACGCGGGCTTCGAGGGAAGGACGGTAGACAGCGATGTCCGCTGAGCTGAACTCCGCTGGCCAGAACCCGGAAACCACCGCTCCCTACGGGACGGGCGCCGCAGCGCAAGGCGACAAGCCTGTGCAGCGAGTACGCGTCCACCACCTGCGGGAACTCAAGGAGCGGGGCGAGCCTTGGCCCATGCTCACCGCCTACGACATGTACACGGCCGAGCTGTTCGACGAGGCGGGCATCCCGGTGCTCCTCGTCGGCGACTCCGCCGCCAACAACGTCTACGGGTACGACACCTCCCTGCCGGTCACGGTGGACGAGCTGATCCCGCTGGTCCGCTCGGTCACCCGGGCCGCCCGGCGGGCGCTCGTCGTCGCCGACCTGCCGTTCGGGTCCTACCAGCTCTCGCCGGAGCAGGCCGTGGCCACGGCGGTGCGGTTCATGAAGGAGGGGCGCGCGCACGCGGTGAAGCTGGAGGGCGGCAAGGCGTTCGCGCCGCACGTCCAGGCGATCACCACCGCGGGCGTCCCGGTGATGGGGCACATCGGGTTCACCCCGCAGAGCGAGCACAACCTGGGCGGCTACCGCGTCCAGGGGCGTGGGGACGCGGGGGACACTGTGGTCGCCGACGCGCTGGCCCTGCAGGAAGCCGGGGCGTTCGCGGTGGTCATGGAGATGGTGCCCGCCGAGGTCGCCAAGCGGGTCACCCATGAGCTTCGGGTGCCGACGGTCGGGATCGGCGCCGGGCCCGACTGCGACGCGCAGGTTCTGGTGTGGCAGGACATGGCGGGGCTGCGCCGGGCGAAGGCGCCCCGGTTCGTCAAGCGCTACGCCGATGTGGCGGGCGTGCTGCTGAACGCGGCCGAGCAGTTCGCCGCCGATGTGCGCGGGCGCGAGTTCCCCGCTCCCGAGCACGCCTTCCACTGACGGACCCGCGACGCGGTCGGCGATTCCACGGCCGGCCGCGTCGCGCCCGCCGGTCGGCCTGGGCCGAGCGAGTGAACTTGACCTTGGCGTGCGTGCGGCCCGCCGTCTCTGTCTACCCCCAGGTGTGGCGAATGGGGCTTCGCCACACGTGCAAGCACAGAGACAAGGGGGACTCGATGCGTCGCGCCTTCACCCGCATCGCCGCCGGAGCCGCTGTCGCGGCACTGGCGGTGACCACCGGCCCGGCCGCCAGCGCGGACCCGGCCCCCGGTTTCGACTTCGACCCGGCCAAGCTCGACGCCCGGATGGACGACTGCATGGCCTACGCCGTGGACGAGCAGTTCCTGCTGATGGGCTGGATCAACGTCAGCACGGGGGAGACCCGCCAGTGGCGGTGCAGTTCGCTGCGGCACATGCTGCTCGACCCGCGCCCGTCCGGTCCGCACGACCCGAACGTCCACGTCAACGACTTCATGCGCTGCGCCGACCGCGTCGTCAGCTACGGCTTCCCACGGCCGGGCGACCCGGGGAACACCCGCTACATCTTGCAGTACCGGGGCACAGAACGCCGGGGCAACGTCGTCGTCAATGACGCCAACAGCGACATCGCCACCATCTACACCGAACCCAACAACGACTGGACCGAATGCGCCTACTGGCAGCCCGCCGTGACCGACCGCGTGGACCAGCGGAGCCCCTGGCGGCTCACCTACGCTGGAACACATGCGACCACTGGGAGTAGCGCAGCGGATCAGGCAACTCCATGAGGACGGCGAAGAGCACGCGCGGGCGCACCCGGAACAGGCTCTGCGCCGCGCGCTGACCGAGTTCATCCACGGCTGCGCCCTGCTGGGCTACGGCGGCGAAGGCGCCAGCGCCGTCATCGAGGCCTATCGGACGGTCTTGGCGCACTGGGACGACCCCGCCCAGCGGCGCACCGGAAGCGAGTTGGAGAAAGCCAGCTTCGCCTGTGTGACCGCGCTGCGGGAGCCGTTGGCCGAGCAGGCCGAGGACCCGCGGCGGCACGCCACCCGCGACGACGAGATCGCCGGGCCCGTGCTGTCGCGGGTCCCGCCCCGCACCCTGGTGGGCCGGGACGGCGCGTATTTCCCGATGGCCTGCTTCAACGCCGCCGGTTCCTGCCTGGACGGGGTGGTCACCCCGTATCACGCCACGTCCCTCATCGCCGCCGTCGGCCACTACGACCCACCGGAGGAACGCGACCTCCTGGACGCGATGCGCGCCCTGCGCGTCCGCTACGAGGACGAGCCCGACGCCCGCCCCGCCATCGCCGACGAGATCACCCGCCGCCTGCGAACCTGGCTTCTGACCTCGGTGCCAGGCCCGGCATAGGGCAGCATGGGGGTATGCGCGCCCTCTACCCGCCGATCGAGGCGTACGACCGCGGGATGCTCGACGTCGGCGACGGGCAGCGGGTGTACTGGGAGGTCAGCGGGAACCCGGCGGGGAAGCCGGTCGTGGTGCTGCACGGCGGGCCGGGGGCAGGGTCCACTCCGGTGCAGCGCAGGCACTTCGACCCGGCCGCGTACCGGATCGTGCTGTTCGACCAGCGCGGCGCGGGCCGCAGCACGCCGCACGTGAGCGCGCCCGGGGTGGACCTGGCGGCGAACACGACCTGGCACCTGGTCGCCGACCTCGAACGGCTGCGGGAGCACCTGGGCGTCGACCGGTGGCAGCTGTTCGGCGGCTCCTGGGGCGCGACCCTCGCCGTCGCGTACGCGCAGACCCATCCCGAGCGGGTCACCGAGATCATCCTGCGGGGCGTGTTCCTGTTGCGCGGCAAGGAGTTGGACTGGCTGTACCGGGGTGGCGCTGGCGCGTTGTTCCCGGAGGCGTGGGCGAAGTTCCGCGCGCTGGTGCCCGAGGGACGCGACCCGCTGGCCGCCTACCAGGACATGATCACCAGCCCGGACCCGGGCACCCGCGCCGCCGCGGCCAGCGCGTGGAGCAACTGGGAGGGCGCCGCGGTGTCCCTGCTGCCCAACCCCGCGCTGGTCGCCCAGTACGCCGCGGCCACGTTCGCGGTGCCGTTCGCCCGGATCGCGCTGCACTACTTCACCAATCTCGGCTGGCTCGCGGAAGACCAGCTCATCCGCGACGCGGGCGCGCTCGCGGGCATCCCGGGCCGCATCGTGCAGGGCCGCTACGACGTGGTGTGCCCGCCGGTCACCGCGTGGGAGCTGAGCCAGGCGTGGCCGGACGCGCGGCTGACGATCCTGCCCGCCGGGCACGCCGCGTCGGACCCGGGCGTGCTCGAAGCCCTGCGGGACGCGACCGACGAGTTCAGGTGAGCGCGGCGCTGACCGCGGCGTCGAGTTCGGCGCGGGCGGGGACCAGCGACGGTCCGTACCAGGTGAGGTAGCGGCCGTTGACCAGCACGAACCGCTTGCCGGGAAAGGCTTCCGGGCCGTCGGTCGCGGTGAACGCGTACGGCTCGTCGGGCAGCACCACCAGGTCCGCTGGCGCCGCGTTCAGCTCGGCCAGGGGCGGACGCGGGTAGCGGTCGGGGTGGTCGGCGTAGGCGTTGGCGACGCCGAGCCTGCGCAGCAGGTCACCCGCGAAGGTGTCGCGGCCGACGACCACCCAGGGTTTGCGCCACACCGGGATGATCGCGGTGGCGCGCACCGGAAGCGTCTCGTGCCAGGCGTCCTCGGCCGCGAGCAGCCAGTCCGGCTCGGTCAGCCCGAGGCCCTGGGTCAGCAGCCTGCGGGTGGACGCCAAACCGGCGGGCACGCTCGCCGGGGCGTCGGTCACCCACACCGGAACCCCGTTGGCGCGCAGCCGTTCCACGTCCTGCGGCCGGTTCTCTTCCGCGTTGGCGATCACCAGGTCCGGGCGCAGGTCCAGCACCGCGTCGACCGTCGGGTACTTCGACCCACCGACCCGCGTCACGTCCAATGTGGACGGGTGGGTGCAGTAATCCGTCGCGCCGACCAGCAATCCGGGCGCGGTGGTCTCCACCGCGTCGGTCAGCGACGGCACCAGGCTCACCACGCGGCTCGGCGGGCCGGTCAGCGGGACCGGCTCGCCGAGGTCGTCGACAAGCACTAGACGTCCGTGACGCGGATTCCGGCGTGCGCCTTGTACCGCTTGTTGATCGCGATCAGGTTGGCGGTGAACGCCTCGACCTGGTGAGCGTTGCGCAGCCTGCCACCGTAGACACCGCGCATCCCGGGGATGGCGTCGGCGAGCGCGCGCACCAGGTCGGTGGCCTCCCGGTCATCGCCGAGGACGAGCACGTCGGTGTCCACTTCGGACACCTCCGGGTCGCTCAGGAGCACCGCGGACACGTGGTGGAACGCGGCGGTGACGCGGGAGTCCGGCAGCAGGCGCTCAGCCTGCCGCGCCGCGCTGCCTTCCTCGACGGGCAGGGCATAGGGGCCCTGCTTGTCGAAACCCAGGGGGTTGACGCAGTCGATGACGATCTTGCCCGCGAGTTCGTCGCGCAGGGACTCCAGGAGTTCCCGGTGGCCATCCCACGGGACGGCGACGAGAACGACATCGGCGTCAGCGGCGCAGGCCGCGTTGTCGAGGCCGGTGATGGCTGCGCTCCCGGTGGCCTTGCGGAGGTGTTCCGCCGCTGCTTCGGCTCGCTCGGGGGAGCGTGAGCCCAGGACTACGGGGATGCCTGCCTTGGCCCAGCGCAGCGCCAGGCCTCGACCTTGGGGGCCGGTCCCGCCGAGCACGCCGACCTTGAGCTGACCGATCTCAGTCACGTCGTTTCCTTCCACGGGGACTCTCTAGCGCACGGTAGCGACAGATCGCTGACGCTGGTTACTGGGGGCGTGGCTGTGGGGGTTGCTCGCTGGCTTCTGCGGGGGCTGGGTTTGGTGGTCTGCTCGATGGGGTGGAGTGGTTTCTTCGGGGCCCCTACGAAGGAAGATCCCGTCGCGGGGAAAGACGGGTGGGGAGCCTTCGGCCCCACGACCACGGCAAGTTTAGGGATCTTCCTTCACCCCCGAAGAAACCACTCCACCCCATCGAGCACTGGGCGGGCGCTGGTTCTGCCTGGCAGGGGGGCGGGTGTGCTCCTTGCCCCCACCCTGCTGGCACTGGTAGGACTGGGCTCGGCAGGCAGGGGGCGCTGCTCCACCCCCGTCTGACACCTGGCAGGCCCTGGGTGCAGGTGGGTGGTGTGCCGTTCCGCCCCCCGTTGCACACTGGCCCAGCCCTGGGGGCCTGGCCGGGTCGCGGACCCGGTTGGAAACCCGAGACACCACTTTGGTTCCACCCGATCCAGCCCACCCAGGGCAGTCCCTCACACCCGCTCGAAGGCCACCTTGCGCCGTACCTCGTCGGCCTCTGTCAGGCGCACTCGGATGGTTTCGCCTTCAGGGAGGGATGTTCCGGTGCACCTGGCCAGGACTGGTGGGTTGGCGATGAAGATTTCCGCTGTCGCAGGCTCCGCGCGTAGGGCCACCGCGTCGAACTCCTGGCCGATCTGGTCGTGGAGGACCCAGGCTTCCACCTGGTCCAGGCAGGCTCGGTCGACCTTGCTTGCCAGGCTGTCGGAGGATTCCATCAGAACCGGCAGGCTGGGGAGGGCCTCCCGCACCCAGGCCGGGATTTCCTTGCCCGCGCAAACCGCCAGGCAGATTTCGGTGCCGAAACGGTCTACCAGTCTGCGTAGTGGGGCGGTGACGTGCGCGTAGGAGGCAGCGACGCCTGCGTGGGTGCTCAGGGGTGGCACCGCGCCGTCGAAGACGGTGTAACCGGCGCCGCGTAGGAGGCGGGTGGCGTCCATGAAGAGGGCCAAGGCCGCGGGCTGGGTCGGGTCCAGCTCGGACAGCAGCTTGGCGGTGCTCTTCTCCTTCGGCCAGGTGATGCCCAGCGCCTTCGCCGACCGGCGCAGCCACTGGACCGCGCTGGCGTCGGGGTCGGGCAGGGTGCGCAGGACGCCTACCCGGACGTCCAGCATGATCTTTGCCGCCGCCATGCCGGTCAGCAGGGAGATCTCGGCGTTCCATGCGTCCACCTGGGTGCGCGGGCGCAGCACCAGGCGCCAACCGGCGCCGTCAGGTTCGACTTCCTGCTCGGGGAGCTGCAACTCCACCGCGCCGCGTCGGATCGCCAGGGCGCGGCGTAACCGGCCCAGGTCGGGGAGGGCCGCCACCGAGGGGTGGGGGTTGCCGTGGTCGAAACCCGCCTGGACGGTCTCGTAGTCGAACTGCGCCACCGACCGCACCAGGGCCCGTTCCACGCGGGCGTCGACGGGCTCGCAGGCGGCGTCCAGGTCGATCGTCCACAGCGCGGCTGGGCTCACCTGGTTCGGGAGGAGGCTCGCGATGCCTTCGGACAGGACAGTCGGGTGGAGGGGGACGTTGCCGTCCGGTAGGTAGATCGTCTGGCCGCGTTTGCGGACCTCGGCGTCGAGCGCGCCCCCGGGCACGACGAACGCCCCGAGGTCGGCGATCGCGTAGTGCAGCCGGTACCCATCGCCGCGCCGGTTGATGGCCACGGCCTGGTCCAGGTCCTTCGCCCCGGGCGGGTCGATGGTGACCAGCGGCAGGTCGGTCGCGTCCACCCGGGCGCCGCGCGCGCCGTCGGAGACGGCCTGCTCTGCCTCGGCCAGCGCGGCTGCGGGGAACTGTTCGGGCAGTGCGAAGTCTTGGCGGACCCGGGCGAAGTCCACGGCCGCACCGTCCGTCCCGATCACCCTGGAGTTCACGCTGGCACCCTAACCGGTGAACGCCGTTCGTGGCCGGTGCGCGCGGGACCTCTTCCTGTCTTATGGCAGGTCCAGCGGGGCGCCCTCGCGCCAGGCGTTGGTGATCGGGAGCCTGCGGTCCCGGCCGAACGCCTTGAAGCTGATCTTGGTGCCCGGCGGGTACTGGCGGCGCTTGTACTCGGCCCGGTCGACCATCCGCAGCACCCGGTCGACCAGCTCCGGGGCGAACCCGGCGTCGATCAGGTCGTCGTAGCCGCGGTCGCCTTCGATGTAGTCGTCCAGGACGTCGTCAAGCAGTTCGTAGTCCGGCAGCGAGTCGCTGTCCATCTGACCCGGCCGCAGCTCGGCCGAGGGCGGCTTGCTGATCGAGCTCTCCGGGATGGGCGGGGCCTCGCCGTGCTTCTCGGCCTCGGCGTTGCGCCAGCGGGCCAGGGCCCACACCAGGGTCTTGGGCACGTCCTTGATCGGGGCGAACCCGCCGACGGCGTCGCCGTAGATGGTGGAGTAGCCCACGGCCAGCTCGGTCTTGTTGCCGGTGGCCAGAACCAGGTGCCCGTGCTGGTTGGACAGTCCCATCAGCGTCACACCCCGGCAGCGCGCCTGCACGTTCTCCTCCGCCAGCCCGGTCAGGCCAAGCTGGTCGACGAACACCTCGACCATCCCCGCGATCGGCTGCTCGGTGTAGTGCAGCCCGGTCCGCTCGGCCAGGTCGCTGGCGTCCGAACGCGAGTGGTCCGACGAGTACACCGACGGCATGGACACCCCGTAGACCGCGTCCGCCCCCAGCGCGTCCACCGCCAGCGCCGCGCACACCGCCGAGTCGATCCCCCCGGACAGCCCCAGCACCACCGACCGGAACCCGTTCTTCTGCGCGTAGTCGCGCAGCCCGGTGACCAGCGCCGCCCACACCTCGGCTTCCTCCGGCAGCGGCTCGGCGAGGCTGCCCGCGTGCTGCGGCTCATAGCCGGGCACCGCCTCCGCCGACACGGTCACCCGCCGCACCGAGAAGTCGTCAACGGCCTCGGCGTCGCTCTTCGCCGCACCCCCCGGCAAGTCGAGGTCAACCAGCGCCAGATCCTCGACAAACTGCGGCGCGCGTGCGAGCAGCGTCCCATCAGCACCGACGACCATCGAGTCACCGTCGAAAACCAGATCGTCCTGACCGCCAACCTGGTTCACATAGACCAGCGGCGCACCAGCCTCTTGCGCCCGCCGCGCGACCAGCGGCAACCGCGCGTCGTCCTTCTTGCGCTCATACGGCGAAGCATTGGGCGAGACCACCAGATCGACCCCAGCCCGCCCCAGCGCGGCGATCGGCCCGCCCTCCTGCCAGATGTCCTCGCAGATGACCATGCCCACCTCCAGCCCCCGCACCCGCACGATGTCCAGGGACCGCCCAGCCTTGAAGTAGCGGCGCTCATCGAACACGCCATAGTTCGGCAGGTGGTGCTTGTACTGCCGGGCAACAACCTCACCACCGTGCAGGACAGCGGCCGCGTTGCGCGCGCCAACCTCATCCCGGTCGAGATAACCGACATACACGGCGATCTCCCCGCACCCGTTGTCGGCCAGCGTCTCAGCCAGCGCCGCCAACGCCGTGCGCGCGGCATGTCCGAAGGACTCCCGCAGGGCCAGGTCCTCCACCGGGTAGCCGGTGAGCGCCATCTCCGGGAACACGACCAGGTGCGCCCCCGCCTCAACGGCCTTGCGGGTCCAGGCGAGCACCATGGCCGAGTTGCCGGACAGATCCCCGACAGTGGGGTTGACCTGGGCCAAGGCGATACGAAGCTGCGGCATGTCACCATCCTCCACCATGTTTTCGCCTTAGAGGCGAAAATGTGACGGGGGTCAGCCTACGTCCCCAACGGACACCCTAGGTCCACCGGGCCGCCCCGACGTGCGACACCCACGGACGAGTTCCCGCTCCCTATGTACTGTGCGGCTGTGAGCCGGATCGTGACAGCCATGCTGACCAGCGGAAACCGGCGCGATCGGGGAATCGTGGTCGGGGAACCCAGGGCAGCGGAGCGGTTCGCCTGGTCTCAGGTGCACGAGCGAGCCAGGCGGATCGCCGGGGCGCTGGTCGGCGGTGGCGTCCCGGCCAGGGCGACCGTGGCGATTCTCGCCGGAGAGCCCGCGGTGATCGCGCCTGCCGTGCAAGCGGTCTGGCTCGCGGGCGGGACCGTCGCCATGCTGCACCTGCCGACCTCGCGGACAGGACTGCGGACGTGGTCCGAGACGACCCTGGAGGCCCTTCGCCTGGTGTCGGCGGACGTCGTGCTGATCGACCGGCCGTTCGCCTCGTTCGCGGCGAAACTGGCAGACGTTGGCATCCCGTTCATGATGATCGCCGACCTGACCGGGAAACCGCTCGCCGACGTCGTGCCGAGCGGGGACGACGAACCGGCGCTGCTGCAACTGACCAGCGGTTCGACGGCGGAACCCAAGGCCGTGGTCCTCACCCACGCGAACATCCACGCCAACGTGATCGCGATGCTCGCGGCTACCCGCACCGATGTGGAACGGGAGGTCTTTCTCTCTTGGCTGCCGCTGTTCCACGACATGGGCATGATGGGATTCCTGTTGCTGCCCATGGCGTTCGGCGCCGACCTGGTCAGCGTGACGCCGCGGGACTTCCTGTTCCATCCGCTGATCTGGGCCGAGCTGATAAGCAAGCACCGGGCCACCGTCACCGCCGGGCCGGACTTCTCCTACGGGCTGCTCGGCCGGGAACTCGCGGCTGTCCCGGATGGCACCTACGATCTGTCCAGCTTGCGCATCGCGCTCAATGGCAGCGACCCGATCGACCCGCGGTCCGTGGACTCGTTCGTCACCGCGGGCCGTCGCTTCGGCCTGGCCGAGCGCGTGGTGCTCCCGGCCTACGGGTTGGCCGAGGCCACCGTCGCGGTGTCGTTCTCGTCACCGGGCACGGGCCTGCGGCTCGATGCGGGCCTGGCGCTGCTCGGCCCGCCGCTGCCCGGCGTGGAGGTGCGCGTCAGCGGCGAAGACGGCCGCGAATGCGGCGACCGCGAGGTGGGGGAGTTGTGGATACGGGGCCCGTCGGTGTCCCGGCGCTACCTGACGGTGGACGGCCCGGTGCCAACCCACCGCGACCAGGGCTGGCTGCCCACCGGCGACCTCGGCTACCTCGCCGACGGCGAGATCGTCATCCGCGGCCGAATCACCGATGTGATCACCATCGGCGGCAGGCGCGTCTATCCGACCGACGTCGAACGCGCCGCCGCCTCGGT
Source organism: Actinokineospora iranica (assembly GCF_900101685.1). Taxonomy (GTDB): domain Bacteria; phylum Actinomycetota; class Actinomycetes; order Mycobacteriales; family Pseudonocardiaceae; genus Actinokineospora; species Actinokineospora iranica. The sequence continues at coordinate 39,313 of NZ_FMZZ01000006.1, read as the reverse complement.
GCCTGGCGTGCGCGCGGGCAACGTGGTGGCGCTGCGGCTGGACGAGGGCGCCCGCCGAGAACGGTTCGCGGTCGCCTTCGAGTCCACCCTGGCAGGCGACGCGGCCGAGGAGCGGCGACTGTGCGACGAGGTGGCCGCCGCCGTCGTCCACGCTGTCTCAGCGTCCCCGGCCGCGGTCATCGCCGTGCCGCCCGGCGCTCTGCCCAAGACCTCATCAGGCAAGCTACGCCGGGCGGCCGCCAAATCCCGCTTCGTCGCCCGTCTTCGTTAATCCCGCAGCAGGCGCGCCGCCACGGCGGCGGCGAACCGCTCGGCTGGCTCGCGCAACCGGCCGGGGATCTCCTGCCATCCCACCGTGGTGTTGTCCGTGGCGTCAGGAGCGTAGTCCCGGCCGCCTACCGTGATATCGGCGATCATATTGCTGACCCGGATCTCGACGTTCCACCCGATGTCGAGAACCCCGTCTCCCGGCCAGCTCGCGTGCTCGTCGCCGATTGGCGGTCCGTTTGGGGACACGACATCCGACCGGGGCAATGTGGGATTGCGGAAATCTCGAACCGCGTTCGCGACGGCCGAATCGCCATGGTAAAGGCGGTATGTCACCGAAATGTCTCGTTCATAGGGCCCACGACTTTGCCTCAACGAGTAGTGAGTGTCCATAAACCGGACCGTGCACGATATGTAGACATCATTTACCGGACCGAGAACGGGTGCGGCGTTCCGTTGGAGACCATACAGCGGGCCGGTCGTTTCCCGCAGACCTTCTTCAAGGCCGTCGAAACACCGATCCTTGTCGGGCAGGTCTGAGAGTCGCGGCCGCTCCGCGCTGCTCGCGCAGGATGCGAGCCCCAGGACGACCAGGATGGCCATGGCGACTCTGGCGATCCGGCTCATGTCGCGGGTTTGACCTTCCAGTTGCCGTTTTCCCCGACCGAGGCAGGCGCCGTGTCCGGGATCTTCAAGTCGACTGCCTTGCTTTCGAGGTCGAACGCGCTTTTGCTGTACCCGTCCATGACGTCCAACGCCTTCTGTGCCAGCGTCGACGTACTGGTCACGAACCTACCGAGCAGGGTGAGCACACCCTCGGCCACGGCACCCCACAGCTTCGCCCAGTTTCCGGCGATCCCGCCCGCCGCCGCGAGAATATCCGCAGCGCACTGGCCGATGAACTGAATCCCCGACTTGTAGGTTTCGGTGATGTGCTTGTGCATCTCCTGAATCAATTTGCCCATTTCCGTCAGCACCTGGGCGTTCGCTTTCACCACCTCTTGGACCTGTCCGATGTACCCGGCGAAGGAGTCGAACGCGGGCCCCTGCCAGTACGCCTTCACGTCCAACAAGCACGAGGTGAGCCCACCGGAGGATTGATCCATGTGATGCTTCGCGTCGACACCCCACTGGTGGGCGAGGCTGGTCACGATCTCCGGATGCCCTAGCCAGTCGCGAACCTCGTCCACCAACTTGCGGACGAGTGGATTGCCCGCCTTGTCGCCCCAGTACACCACGGTTGCCGCGCTGTCATACGGAAACACACGATTGTCCGCACCCGCGGGTACCGGGTACCCGCCGACGACCTCGGTCCCGCCCATCTCAACGCCCCAGTTTCTCGTCTATGTAGTTGAACTTGCGGTATTCGTCCGCGTCCACCGACTCGTAATGCTTGGCCACCTCGTTCAGGGTGGAACCGGCGTCGGTGAGTCGCTGGCTGCCTTCGCCCAGTCTGTTCTGCACCGTGTCCAAGGCGCGGTTGTACGCCTCGTGCGTGTTCTTCAGCCGACCGAGCAGGCCCAGTGTGTCCTGGCCCATGTAGTGATCCCGGATCGCGCCGTGTGCCGATCCCCAGTGCCCCGCCGCCTCGTCCAGTTTGGTCACCGCGTTGCGAAGAGCGGCAGGCACGACGTGGTAGTCGGTCATTGTTCGCTCCCCACCTGACGGTTCGCTCGGGATTCGGCGCGCGTGATGGCGTCCACCACGGCGGCCGCCAGCACGGCCTCGGTGCTGACCTGGATGTTTCGCTGGTCGAGATCGATCGAGAGCAGCGCGCCGTATCCGTTCACTCGCACTGTGCCCAGTTCTGGCCGGATTTCTTCCTCGATCGTCCGTGCCGCTTTCGCGGCGGCGTCCGCGCGGGCCCGTGCGGTGGTCGCCTCGATCTCGCTGACCAGTCGGTAGATTTCCTCAATACCGGACATCGTCGAGGCCCTCGGAACCGGCGTAACGGGCGAACAGGTGGTTGTACTGCTCGGCTGTCATCTCATCCTGCCGTTGGCGTGCGGTGTCGATGGCTTCTTTGATCTCGGCGGCGAGCGTGGCCGCGGGCATCGACCTGACCGATCCGCGGGCGATGCGCAACTCCAGGATCGTGCCCTCGCCGTCGACGGCGCAGGTCACCTTGCCGGTCTCGGACTGCGCCTGGCTTCGTAGGTCTCGCAGGTTCGCCCGTAGCGTTGCCAATTGCCCGAGTTGTTCCTGAATCTCACGCTGCGCTCGCGCGAGTTCGTCGTGGTTTGTCGGTCTCAACGCTGCCCCCAGTGGCATTGTGGAATCCGTCTTTTTGACAGACAGATTGGCTATTCCGCGCATTCGTCGTATCGGAGGCGCGGAATGAGCATAGTGCGAGCTAGCAGTATGGCTCTCGCGTCGCGCGATGTGTTCCACTAACCGGGTGAACGGTTAGCGGTCCATTTGTCCGCAAGCTGGGTGCGGTGTGGCGGAATGTAAGCGTTCGAATCTGACCTGATCGCCCAATCGGGTTGATCGCCAAGTGGTCCGCTCACGAACGCCCGGCCTTCACCTTTCGCATCGAAGCCCGAACCCGTTGCAACGCCTGCTCGGCATCGGAGTCGAACGGATTGTCGTGGACCATGTAAGTCCACGTAGACGTAGGCCGCCGCAATCCAGCCGTCTCCAGGTCAACCCCGTCCGCGCCGATCTCCGCGCTCTCCAGCGTCTCGCCGGAAAGCTCGCCGACCTCCTTCAAGATCCCCCGGAACTCGCCGATCGCCGCCCGGTGGAACTCGTCAATCGGCGTTTCCCTGGCCAGCGCCCGCAGATGGATCGTCTCCCGGACGTCCGACAGGAACGCCAGGTGCCGCGACCACCGCTGATCCAGGTGGAACAGCACGATCTGCCGCGCCACCTTCGTCAACATCTCGTCGTCCAGTTTCTCGGCCAGCTCTTTCCAGCGTGCCGGTGAGCGCTCGGCGAGCTGACGCGCCGCGAGGTCGGTGCGCAGCACGTCGTCGCGGTAAGCCAGCACCAGGTCGCGCTGGTGTTCGATCAGCCTGGTGTACCGCCAGGTGTTGCGGTGGATGTCGAGGTGCACGCCTTCGGCGACTCGCTGCGCGTGCTCGATGAACCGCTGCGCGGTCACGTCGTCGTCGTAGCGGCCGTCGTCCTCGGGGTCGGACCCGGCTTCGGCTTCCGGCGCGTACTGGACGACCAGTTCGTCGGCGAGGCTGGCGAACACCACCGACCCGCCCGGGTCGCCTTGGCGGCCGGAGCGGCCGCGGAGCTGGTTGTCGAGCCTGCTGCTGGGGTAGTGGCCGCAGGCGATCACGTACAGGCCGCCCAGGTCGGCGACCTTGTCGTGGTCGTTGTCGTCGCCGTCGGCGCCGCCGAGGCGGATGTCGGTGCCGCGTCCGGCCATCTGGGTGGACACGGTGACCGCCGCGTGCGCGCCCGCGTCGGCGACGATCGCCGCCTCTTGGGCGTCGTTCTTCGCGTTGAGCACCACGCTCTCCACGCCCGCCTCGGTCAGTTTCTCGGCGATCCGCTCGGACTCGGCGACGTCCATGGTGCCGACCAGGATCGGCCGCCCGGTCTTGTGCTGGGCGACGATCTCGGCGACCAGCGCGGCTTCCTTGCGCTCGACCGTGTCGTAGATCCGGTCGGGTTCGTCCTCGCGGACGCACGGCTTGTTCGGCGGGATCACCGACACCTTGAGCTCGTAGAACTCGCGCAGCTGCTCGGCGACGGCCTGCGCGGTGCCGGTCATGCCGCAGACCCGCTGGTAGCGGCCGACCAGGCCCTGCACGGAGATCGAGTCGAGCACCTCGCCGCTCTCGGTCGGCTTGAGCCGCTCCTTGGCCTCGACGGCGGCCTGCAACCCGTCCGGCCAGCGCTGCAGCAGCGCGATCCGGCCGCGGGAGGTGTTGATCAGGTGGACCTTGCCGTCGCGGACGATGTAGTCGACGTCGCGTTGCAGCAGCGCGTGCGCGTGCAGGGCGGCGTTGACCGCGGCGAGCCGGTCGGAGTGGTCGCCGGAGTAGAGGTCGATGTCGCCGAGCGCTTTCTCGACCACCTTCGCGCCGCGGCTGGTCAGCCAGGCGTTGCGGTTGTCCTCGTCGCGCTCGTAGTGCTGCCCGGGGCGCAGCGTCCGCACGATCTTGGCCACCTCCGGGTCGCCCTGGGCGTCGTCGGTGGACCCGGCCATGACCAGCGGCACCCGCGCCTCGTCCACCAGCACCGAGTCGGCCTCGTCGACCAGCGCCACGTCCGGCGGGGTCTGCACCAGGTCGGCGGAGTCCACGCACAGCCGGTCGCGCAGGACGTCGAACCCGATCTCGCTGACCGCGCCGTAGGTGACCTCGCAGCGGTAGGCGGCGCGCCGCTGCTCGGGCGTGGACTCCTGCTCGACCCAGCCGACGGACACGCCGAGCAGCTCGTAGACCGGCCGCATCCACTCCGCGTCGCGCCGGGCGAGGTAGTCGTTGACCGACATGACGTGCACCGACCGTCCCTGCACGGCGTACCCGGCAGCGGCCAGCGCGCCCGCGAGGGTCTTGCCCTCGCCGGTGCCCATCTCCACGACCCGGCCGTGCAGCAGCTCCATCGCGCCGACGAGCTGCATGTCGTAGGGCCGCTGGTCGAGCCCGCGCCGCGCCGCCTCCCGGCCCAGCGCGCACAGCTCCACCATGCCCTGGGCGTCGAGGCCCTTCGCGGCCTTGCCACGCAGCTCCTTCGCCGCCTCGGTCAGCTCGGCGTCGGAGAGCTTGGCGACCCGCTCTTCCCGCCACTGGATCGAGGCCAGCACCTCGGCGTACTTCTTGAGGTCGACGGTCGACGGCCGCTCCAGCAGGCGCTGGAACCGGCTCTTGACCCGTGTCAGAAACGCAGCCACGTCTCCGGCCACCTCTCCCTCGTCCAACAGTGACGCAATTCTCGCCTTGCAGGTAACGGTGCAGCACGGCAGGTGAGTTCCGCATTCGGGTGGCAGGATCGGCCCGGTGCGGAGGTCGAGCGGTGTCGTGCTGGTTGTCATGCTGCTCGCCGTGCTGGCGGGCTGCTCACCGGCCGGGCCGCAAGCGCCGGAAACCGAGCGCAACGGCCCGACCGGCGCGGTCCCCGCAGGCCTCGACCGGTTCTATGGGCAGCCGCTGACCTGGGAGAACTGTGCGGGATACGCCAAGGCCGACGTCGACCGGGGTCCGCTGACCACCACCGCGGGCGTGCGGTGCGCCCGGCTGACCGTCCCGCTCGACTACGCCGAACCCGACGGCGACACCATCACCATCGGCGTCCTGCGCAAGCCCGCCACCCGGCCCGACCAGCGGATCGGCTCGCTGGTGATCAACCCGGGCGGGCCGGGCGCTGCCGGGCTGGCCACGGCGGCGCGGCTGTCCGGGGCGAGCACGCTCGACGAGCGGTTCGACTTCGTCGGCTTCGACCCGCGCGGCGTCGGGTCAAGCGAGCCGACCGTGCGCTGCCTGACCGACGCCGAACGCGACGCCGAGCGCGCCGACGACGACGAACTCGACACCTCCCCGTCCGGGGTCGCCAAGGTCGAGGCGGACGAGCGGGACTACGCCGCCAAGTGCGCCCAGCGCACCGGCAAGGGCGCGGCGATGCTGGCCAACATCGGCACCCGCGACGTGGTGCGCGACATCGACGTCCTGCGTTCCGTGCTCGGCGACGAGAAGCTCACCTACCTGGGCTACTCGTACGGCACCCGCATCGGCAGCGTCTACGCCGAGACCTTCCCGGGCAATGTGCGCGCCATGGTCCTCGACGGCGCCCTCGACCCCACCCAGGACGCGGTCGCCGAACTCGTCGCCCAGGCCGAGGGCTTCCAGCGCGCGTTCACCGATTTCGTCGCCTGGTGCGTGCAGCGGCAGGACTGCGCTCTCGGCCGGGACGCGAACCGCGCCCAGGCCCGCTACCAGGAACTCACGCGCCCGTTGGGCGAGCGCCCGGTAGACGTCGGCGACGGGCGGCGGCTGTCGTACTCGGACGCCACCACCGCCGTTATCCAGGCCCTCTATAGCGAAGACCTGTGGGAACTGCTCAACACCGGTCTCAACGAACTGCGCCAGAACCGGGCCCGCACTCTTATGCTGCTCGCCGACTCTTACCTGGAACGCGGCCCGGACGGCCGGTACTCCACCACCCAGGACGCGTTCACCGCCGTGCGCTGCGTGGACGACCCCCGGGTGACCGACAAGGCCGTCGTCCGCGAGGCGCAGCGCCGCTACAAGGCCGCCGCGCCGTTCCTCGACGACGGCCGCCCGCCGACCGACTCGCTCGACGCGTGCGCGTTCTGGCCCGTCCCCAACAGCGGTCAGCCGCACCTGCCCGCCGCAGGCGGCCTGCCGCCGGTCCTGGTCATCTCCACGACCGGCGACCCGGCCACCCCGTACGACGCTGGCGTCGCGCTGGCCAAGGCGCTCGGCGGTGCCCTGCTCACCTACGAGGCCACCCAGCACACCGCGTTCCTGCAGGGCTCGGCCTGCGTGGACGCCGCCGGGGCGGCCTACCTCACCGACCTGCGGCTGCCGCCGGAGGGGACCCGCTGCTCGGCGTGATGCGAGGATGGGCGGGTGTCGAGATTCCGCCTGGTCCCGCTGCTCGCGCTTCTGGTGGCCCTGCTCAGCGCCTGCACGGTCTCCGTCTCCGGGACGGCGGTCATCGGCACCGTCGAGCAGGTGGGTCCGAAGGGCCCGGTGCCCGCCGGGCTTGAGCGCTTCTACAGCCAGCCGCTGACCTGGAGCGACTGCCGCGCCTACATCCACGACGACGAGAGCCGCACGGCGTTCGTCAAGCGCGACATCCGCTGCGCCCGGCTCACCGTCCCGCTCGACTACGCCAATCCGGGCGGCCGGGAGATCACCATCGGCGTGCTGCGCAGGCAGGCGGCGAAGGCCCGGCTGGGCGCGCTGGTGCTGAACCCGGGCGGTCCGGGCGGGTCCGGGATGAGCGCGGCCGTGTCGGTCGCGACCAAGGCCAAGCGCACCGAGCTGGCCGACCGCTTCGACATCGTCGGCTTCGACCCGCGCGGCGTCGGCGCCAGCGAGCCGCGCGTCCGCTGCCTCACCGGCCCCGAGATGGACGCCGACCGCATCGACCCGCCGGAGACGACCGTCGCCGACGCGGAGGCGGAGAACCAGGACTTCGCCGCCAAGTGCGCCGAGCGCACCGGCGTCGACGTGCTGGCCAACATCGGCACCCGCGACGTCGTGCGCGACATGGACGTCCTGCGCTCTGCGCTCGGCGAGGAGAAGCTGACTTACCTGGGCTACTCGTACGGCACGCGCATCGGCACCGCCTACGCCGAGGCCTTCCCCGGCAACGTCCGCGCGATGGTCCTCGACGGCGCCGTCGACCCGCTGGAGGACCCGGCGCAGCAGGCCATCGGCCAGGCCCAGGGCTTCGAGAAGGCCCTCGCCGACTACTTCGCCTGGTGCGCAGAGCGGCCCGCGTGCGTGATCAAGACCAAGGACGACCTCCGCGCCAAGATCGACGCTTTGGAAACCGCCCCCCTCTCCGTCGGCGGCAGGCGGCTGTCCGCGTCGGACGCCACGACCGGCATCGCCGCCGCCCTCTACTCCGACGACGTGTGGCCGGTCCTCTCCGACGCGCTCGCCGGGCTGGCCAAGGGCAGCGGCGTGACCCTGATGCTCCTGGCCGACCTCTACCTGGGCCGGGCCAGCGACGGCGAGTACTCCGGGTCCATGGACGCCCTGATCGCCGTCCGCTGTGTCGACGAGCCCCGGCTCACCGACCGCGCCAAGCTGGCCGAGGTCGCCACCCGGGTCGCCGAGGCCACCAAGGGCTCCTTCCTCACCGACACCGACCCGCCGCTGCCCGCCCTGGACCCGTGCGCGTTCTGGCCCGCGCCCAACACCACCGAGCCCCATCAGCCCGTCGTCACCGGCGCTCCCCGGCTCCTGGTCGTCTCCACGACCGGCGACCCGGCCACGCCCCACCAGGCGGGCGTCAACCTGGCGAAATCCCTCGACGCCCGCCTGCTGACCTACGAGGCCACCCAGCACACCGCGTTCCTCCAGGGCGACGAGTGCGTGGACTCCGTCGGCATTCGCTACCTGGTCGACCTGTCCCTGCCCGCCGCCGACATGACCTGCGAGGGCTAGGACCAGCCCGCGTCAGGTGGTGGCGTCGACCGTGGCCTTGGCCTCGGCAGCGGGCTTGGGCTCGGGCTCGGGCTCGGCCACCGGACGGTTGCGGCGGGGGAGCTTGCCGTTGGTCACGGCCAGGACCGCGCCCACGAGCATGACCGCCGCGCCCACGCCCTGGAGCAGGCTGAACGTCTCGTGCAGGAAGACCACCGAGCAGATCGCGCCGAAGACGGGCGAGGTGAACATCATGATCGAGGCCGTCGTCGCGCCCAGCGACCGGATGCCGCTGTAGTACAGGATGTAGGCGACCACCGTGGGGCCAAGCACCAGGTAGCCGACGTTGAGCCAGACCGCTGTCGGGACCGTCTCCCACGCGACGTCCGGCACGGACGGGGCGGCGAACAGGGCCAGGGCCACCGCGCCCGCCACGGTGGCGTAGGTGGTGGCGCGCAGGGACTCGATGCCGCGCATGGTGTGCGGGACGGTCAAGGTGTAGGCCGACCAGCAGACCGCGCCGAGCAGGTAGACGAAGTCGCCCAGCAGCCGGTCCGTGCCGCCGCTGAAGTCGCCGCCGACGCCCATGAAGAACAGGATCGCGCCGCCCAGACCGGCCGACAGGCCGATCACCCGGGCGGTGGAGACCTTCTCGCGGCCGGACAGGACGACGAACGCGGTGGTCAGGATGGGGCTCAGGACCGGGACGATGATCGTGCCGTCCAGGGACGGGGCCAGTGACAGGCCCCAGAAGAAAAACGTGTTGTACCCGAAGACGCCGAGCAGGCCCGCCAGTCCCGCGCGGGTCTTGGCCCTGGGCGGCTCGCCGCTGCGGTCACCGCCGAAGAGCTTCAGGACCAGCAGCAGCACCAGCGCGCCGCCGCCGAACCGCAGCACCGCCGCGACGCTGTGCGGCACGGCGTCGACCACGATTTTCGAGCTCGCGAAAGCGCTCCCCCACAGCGCCATGGTGGTGACGAGCTGCAAATAGGCACGGCCATACCCAGGACTGTCGATCATTCTCATCCCCCACAGATGATTTTCTTGCCCCCGGGACGCGGGAACGCGTCCTGGTACCAGTCTTACTATCCCCCCAAATGGGCTAACACTAAAGGGCGCGCCGCATGTCGTACACCACACGGCCGCCGACCTCGCCCAGGCCTGGGCCTGCGGGACGGGCCAGCACCACGGACCCCTCGCCGTGACGCACCGTGATCGGCCGACCCAGTTGGGCGGCCAGCATGAGGGTAGCCGAGCCGCAGGCCTCGTCCTCCGCGACGCCGAACGCGCGGGCGAAGACCCGGGCCCGGACCACGCCTGCCCGCTCGTCCAGCCAGGCCCACATCTGGACCTTCTCGTCGGCTGTCGCCGGGTCGGCGGCCTCCACCTCCGCCGCCTCGGCCAGGCGCAGGTGGTCCCAGGGCGGGGCGTCGGCCACGGTGGCACGCACCCACGTCGCGCCGTCCTCGACGAAGGTCGGCACCGGCTCGGCGAGCAGGACGGGCCGCAGGAAGTCCTGCGCGCGCCCGGTTTCCCTGGCCAGCAGCCAGCTCACCCCGACCAGTGGGTGCCCGGCCAGCGGAAGTTCCACGGCCGGGGTGTAGATCCGCAGCCGGGCCGAGCCCACGTCCTCGACGAAGACCGTTTCGCTGTAGCCGAGTTCGGCGGCGATGGCCTGCTGGTCGGCCTGGCTGAGTCCGGCCGGGTCGAGCACGACGCCGAGCGCGTTGCCGTGGCGGCCGTGCTCGTCGGCGAAGACCCGGACGACGTCGACCTCGGTCACGGCGCCAGCCTGCGCGGCCGGTTCGCGCGGGCCGCCTGGGCGAACTGCCCGGGGGTCACGCCGGTGTAGCGCTTGAAAACCCTGGTGAGGTGTGCTTGGTCACAGAAGCCCGCCTCGCTGGCCGCCGTCGCCACCCGGGCGCCGGATTCCAGCAGCCGCCGGGCCAGCCGGACGCGCAGTTCGACCTGGTAGGCGTGCGGCGGCATCCCCAGTTCGGCCGCGAAGAGCCGGACCAGCCGGTACGGGCTGGTCGAGGCGAGCCAGGCCAGTTCGGTCAGCGAGATCCTGGCCGCCGGGTCGGACTCCAGGTAGTCACGCACCGTGGCGACCGCGCGGTGGCCCCGGCCGGACGCGCGGGCCACCGGCGGCGCGTCGGCGAAGCGCCGCAGCGCCAGGCCCAGCCGCAGCAGCGACTCCTCCTGCGCCAGGCGCTGCCCGCTCATGGCCAGCACGCGGTTCGTGTGGTCGAGCGCGGTCAGCAATTCCCGGTCCTGCACGACCGTGTGCCGCGCGGGAAAGGTCAATTTGCCCGGTTTGCCCGGAAGGAGCGTGGAAAACGCCTCTTCGGTGAGATAGAGGACGCGATACCGGTATCCCTCCGGGGTTGCGGACCTGCCGGTGTGCACCGCGCCGGGATTGATCATGAATGCGCTGCCCGCAGGCGCGGCGAATTCGGCGCCTTCGCACTGGAAGGCCGCCGTGCCGCTGTCCATCAGCGCTACCGTGGTGGCGTCGTGGGCGTGGCGCGGGTAGGCGTGCCTGCGGAAACGGGCATGGAGGACCTCGACCCCGGGGATGTCCGGCCGCCACAGCCGCGCTGTGTCCCGATCCGCTCGCACCCCAGGAGCCATAAACGCAGGGTACCCGAAACGCGACGATCCGTACCCGTCCGGGTGGTCCTGGGGTCGACGGCAAGTTCGTACAAGACCGTGCGGAACTTCGGCGGGAATAGTGGGGCGCACCCCTGCGGGCAGCGCGCTGACCCGGGCGGGACGGCGCGGTGATCGGAATCCGCCGCGCCGACACAGTGTTGATGAGGAGACGAAGAAGTTGACTGAGGTGCACGAGGCGACTCCGGTCGTGTGGGACACCAAGATCGCCGTGGTGCTGCGGGACGATCTCAAGGACTGGCAGAAGCTGAACGTCACCGCGTTCACCGTCAGCGGCATCGCCGCGACCGTTGACAACGTGGTCGGCGAGCCCTACCTGGACGCCTCCGGCGTCGAGTACCTGCCGATGTTCCGCCAGCCGGTGCTGGTGTTCATCGCCGACGCGGAGACCATGACCAAGATCCACGAGCGGGCGCTGCGCCGCGAGGTGAAGTGCGCGGTCTACACCGAGGAGCTGTTCGCCACCAACAACGACGAGGACAACCGCGCGGCGGTGGGCAGCGTCGAGAGCGACAAGCTGGCCTTGGTCGGGGTGGCGATGCGGGCGGACCGCAAGGTCGTGGACAAGATCGTGAAGGGCGCCAAGCTGCACCACTAGCCCGCGCCCGCCCTCCGCGCCTCGGTCGAGCGATTCGTCATCGCGGTCGAACACCTTCGCAGTCGAATGCAAAGCAGTCGAACAGCAGTCGCACATCACCTTGTCCGGTGCACGAATATCGACTTCGGGGAGCACAGGCGTGACAAATCTGGATTGCGTACTCATCGGCTTCAACGAGATCGACTTCGCTGATTTCGCCACGGCGCAGGAGGTGTTCCAGGAATCCTCCGGCGCTTACCGGGAACTGGTGACCAACTCGGTGCTGGTGGGCGACCGGCGGCTGACTTACATGGACCTGCTTAACAAGGCCATGGAGCGGACGACCGGTCGCCCGTCGGCGCTGACCGCGTTCGAGATGCCCAGCCTCGGCGTCGCCTACCTGGCCAGCTTCCTGATGCGCCGGGGCTTCGGCGTCGGCGTGGTCAACTTCTTCAACACCGGCCGCGACGAGTTGGCCGCGATGCTGGCCGAGTCGCCGCGCGCGGTGGCGATCACCACCACCTACTACGTGGACGACGAGCCCATCCGGCAGATCATCCGGTTCATCCGCGAGCACAACCCGGCGGTGCCGATCGTCGTCGGCGGTCCCCGGGTGCACAACCTGTGCAGCGGCCAGCCCCCCGCGGTGCAGGACATCCTGCTCGATTCCATTGGCGCGGACGTCTACATCGATGAGTCCCAGGGCGAGGCGACCCTGGCCGGGGTGCTGACCGCGCTGCGCGAGGGCGGCGACCTGTCGAAGGTGCCCAACCTGATCTACCGCGGCGCGCCGGGGCAGCGGTCGATGGACCGGACCCTCAAGCGCCCGGAAAGCAACGACCTCAACGAGAACGCCGTCGACTGGTCGTATTTCGAGCCCGGCTTCTACACGCCCACGACGTACCTGCGCACCGCCCGAAGCTGCTCGTTCGGCTGCGCGTTCTGCAACTACCCGGCGATGGCGGGCCCGCTGACGCTCAGCGACCTGTCCACCATCGAGAACGAGCTTCGGTACCTGTGCGAGCACGGCGCCCAGAACCTGATCGTCGTGGACGACACGTTCAACGTGCCGCTGCCCCGGTTCAAGCAGATCTGCCGGATGATGATCGAGAACAAGTTCGACCTGCGCTGGGTGTCGTTCTTCCGGTGCTCCAACGCAGACGACGAGGCGTTCGACCTGATGGCCGAGGCGGGCTGCATGGGCGTCTTCCTCGGCATCGAGTCCGGCGACCAGCGGATTCTCAAGAACATGACCAAGTTCGCCAAGACCGACCGCTACGAGTACGGCATCGAGCAGCTGACGAAACGCGGGCTGGTCACCCTGGCGTCGATCGTGCTCGGCTTCCCCGGTGAGAACGAAGAGAGCGTCCAGAACACCCTCGACTTCGTCAACCGGACCCAGCCGACCTTCTACAACGTCCAGCTCTACTACCACGACGTGCTGGCGCCGATCGAGAAGCAGCGGGAGAAGTACGGCATCGAGGGCAGCGGCTACTCCTGGCGGCACTCGTCCATGAGCTGGCAGGAGGCCGTGGAGCACAAGGACGACTTCGTCCGCGGCGTGACCGGCTCGGCGCTCATGCCGCTCTACGGCCTGAGCATCTGGTGCATCCCCTACCTGCTGTCCAAGGGGCTGACGATGTCCCAGATCACCGAGTTCACCCGCGCGGCGACCCAGCTCGTCGTCAAGGGCCTCAACGCCGACTATCTCGACCCGGAGGAAGGAATCGACAGCGTCGTGCGCGCGCTGGCAAGCGCTTAGGGGACCGCGATGTGGCTTCGACGCTGGACGCCCCGGCCGGGCGCGACGCTGCGGCTGCTCTGCCTGCCGCACGCCGGTGGCTCGGCCGCGGCGTTCCGTTCCTGGGCTGACCTGCTTCCGCTGACGGTGGAGTTGGTCGCGGTCGAGCCGCCCGGTCGCGGCGACCGCTTCGGCGAGCCGTTCGCCGCCGGGGTGGACGACGTCCTCGACGGCGTGCTGACCGGGTTGGCTGCGCTGCCGCGCAAGCCGCTGGCCGTGTTCGGGCACAGCCTGGGCGCGCTGCTGGCCCTGCGGGTCTGCCGTGAGCTGCGGCGGCGCTCGTCCATGAGTGGGCAGGGGCCCGCCGCGCTGCTGGTGTCGTCGTGTCCGGCGCCAGCGGCCGCGGCCGAGCGGATGGCCGGTCAGCGCGGTTGCGACGACGACGGGCTGCTCGCCCAGGTGCGCGGGCTCGGCGGGCCGGCCGTCGATGCCGGGCCCGATGTCCTTGCCGCTGTGCGCGCCGATCTGGCCTTGTTCGCCGACGGCGTCGGCGAAGCGCCGCCGCTGAACAGCCCGCTGCGGGTCTACGCGGGCGACGGCGACGACTCGGTGTCCCCGGCGACACTGGCGGCGTGGCGGCGGGAGAGTCCGGGCGACTTCCGGCTGACCATGCTGCCCGGCGGCCACTTCTTCTTCTCCGACCGGGAACCGCTGTTCCTCGCCCGGCTCGCCGCCGACATCGGCCAACTGTCCACTGTGGAAACAACGAACGGGATACCGCGATGAACCCACCCACCGCGCCCATCACCGCCTCCACTCGGGCGTCCACCGCTGAGCCCACTGCCGAGTCCGCCACCGCACCGGCTGCTGAGTCTGCTGCCGCGCCCACTTCTTTGTCAGCGGCTCCGCCCGTGCCGGACCTCGACCAGGTCTGGCTGGCCGAGCGGTTCCAGCCCGGCACCCCGGCCAACATCGTCGCGGTGGCCGCCTCCGTCGACGGGCCGGTCGACCAGGCCGCCCTGCGCACCGCGTTGCGCGTGGTGGGCGCGCGCCGCCCGGTGCTGCGGAGCAGGCACGCCGTCCGCGACGGCGCGCCCGCGCGATCGCTGGTCGAGGTGGCGGACCTGCCGCTGGCCGTCATCGACCTGCGCCACCAGAGCGCGGCCGACCAGGCCGAGGCGCTGGCCGAGGTGCTGGCCGAGTTCGCGACTCGCCCCTTCGACCTGGAAAGCGCTCCGCCGATCCGCTGCGGCCTGCTTGTGCTGCCCGACCGGACCCTCCTCGTCCTCGCCGCGCACCGGATCGCGGTGACCGAGGCGGCGCTGGGCGCGGTGCTGGCCGACATCCGCCTCGCCTACGACGGCCGCCCCCTGCCCCCGGTCGAGGACGCGCCCGCGTCCGAAGGCGCCCAGTCCACTGTGGACCTCCCCGCCGCCGAGCTGCCCACAGACCGGCCGCGTTCCCCGCTGCCCGCCTCGATCGGAGCCCGCGTCCCGGTCGAGTTCCCCGACGGGTTCGCCGACGCGGTGCGGGCGTTCGCCCCGTCAACCGACCCCCGCACGGTGCTGCTGGCGGGCTGGCAGACCCTGGTGTCCCGGCTCAGCGGCGGCACGGAGGTCGCGGTCGCCCTCGCCGACACCGGTCGCGTCGCGCGTGTCGACCTGTCCGATGACCCCGGTTTCCGTGCCGTGGTGGCCCGTGCGGCAGCCCCGGCTCGGGCCGACGCCTACCGTGCCCTGGCCTTCCTGGCGCGGGACACGCCGCTGGTGCCGGAGACCTTCGGCGGCAAGCCGATGACGCCGGTCCCGTTGGCCCGGTTCGGCATCGACCGCGAGATGCGGCTCGTGGTCGAGCCAGACGGCGACCGGTGGCGCGCGGCGGTGGAGTACGCGGCCGACCTGTTCGACCAGGCGAGCGCGGCGCGGATCGCGGCCCGGTACCCGCTGCTGCTCACCGCCGCCATGGCCGAGCCGGACCGGCCGGTCTCGGCGCTGCCGGTGCTCGTTCCCGGCGAGGCGGACCTGGCGATCACCGAGTGGAACGCGACCGAGACGCCGCTGCCCCGGGCTTGCCTGCACGAGTTGATCGCCGAGCGGGCGCGGGTGTCCCCGGACGCGGTCGCCGTGGTCGACAACGGCCGCGAGGTGACCTACGGCGACCTCGACGCCCGAGCCGACCGGCTGGCGCACGTGCTGCGCGGCCACGGCGCGGGCCCCGAGCGGCTGGTGGGCATCTGCGCTTACCGGGGCGCGGAAGTGGTCGTGGGCGTGCTTGCCGTGCTCAAGGCAGGCGCGGCGTACGTGCCTCTCGACCCCGCCTACCCGGCCCGGCGGCTGGATTACCTGTTGGACGACAGCCAGGTAGACGTGGTCCTGGCCGACGAGCGGTCGGCGGACCTGCTGCCCGAGCGGGCGACCGTGGTCCGGCTCGACCAGCCGCACCCGGACGCGGACGGGCCGCCGGAGTCGGGCGTCGAGCCGGAGAACCTGTGCTACGTCATCTACACCTCCGGCTCGACCGGCGAGCCCAAGGGCGCGGCGAACACCCACGTCGGGGTCGTGAACACCATGGCCGCCCTGGTCTCCCGGCTGCGCCTGGACTCGACAAGCAGGCTGCTGCAAACCTCGTCGCTCAACTTCGACATGTCCGCGTTCGACATCTTGGCCACGCTGCTCGCGGGCGGCGCGCTGGTGCTGCCCGACTCGGCGACCGCTGGCGACCCGCGCCGACTGCTCGACCTGGCGCACGAGGCCGGGGTCACGGCGTGGAGTTCCACGCCCGCGCTGTTCACCGGCGCCATCGACCACGCCTACGAGACCGGCGCGGGCCTGCCACCCGGCCTGCGGCTGGTCCTGCTCGGCGGCGACCGGTTCCCGCCGTCGGTGCCCGCCGCGCTGGCCGCGCTGGCCCCCGGCTGCCGGGCCTACAACTTCGCCGGGGTGACCGAGGCGTCGTTCACCACCACCGCGTACCGGGTGCGGACCGAGGACGGCCACGGCGTGCCCTGGGGCAGGCCGCTGCCGAACCAGCGGATGTACGTGCTGGACGCCTACCAGCGGCCGGTCCCGATCGGCAGCCCGGGCGAGCTGTACCTCGGCGGCGCGGGTGTGGGGCGGGGGTACTGGCGCAGGCCGGAGCTGACCGCGCGACGGTTCCTGGCCGACCCGTTCTGGCGGGCGGGCGCGCGGATGTACCGCACCGGCGACCGGGTGCGCCAGCGCGGCGACGGGACGGTGGAGTTCCTGGGCAGGCTCGACGACCAGGTGAAGGTGCGCGGGTTCCGGGTCGAACTCGGCGAGGTCGAGGCCGTGCTGGGCGCGCACCCGCTGGTGCGCGCCGTCGTCGCCGGGGTGCGCGGCGACCGGCTCGTCGCCTACCTGGTCTTCGGCGACCCGGTGCCGGTGGAGGACCTGCGCGAGTTCCTGCGCGCCCGGGTGCCCGACCACCTGGTGCCCGCCGCGTTCGTCGCGCTCGGGCGGATTCCGCTGACCCCGGGCGGGAAAATCGACCGGGACGCCTTGGCCGCCATCGAGATCCCGGCGGGCAGGCCCGACCTCGCCACCCCGTACCTGCCGCCCCGCGACGAGCTGGAGCGCGCCATCGTCGCCGAGTGGACCCGGGTCCTGGGCGTGGACGGCATCGGAGCCGACGACGAGTTCGCCGCGCTGGGCGGGCACTCGCTGCTGGCCACGCCGATGATGTCGGCGCTGTCGGCGGTGCTGGGCGTGCCGCTCTCGGCCAGGGACCTGTTCGAGGCGGCCACCCCGGCCCGCCTCGCTCAGCGCATCCGCCGGCGCGCCCCGGAGCGGTTCGGCGACTGAGCGGCGGCGGCCCGGTCGCGGGCGACCAGCGTCGCCTGGGCGGAGCGGGATCAGGCCGTTCCCGCCTCGGCGCCGTTCGACGGCCTCTGGCCAGCAGCGCTAGGTCCAGGAATCCCACGGCCCGGCGGTGTGCTCGGTGGGTTTGAACCTCCCGTCCACTGTCGCGCAGCTCAGCGGGACGCACACAGCGCCTCGACGGCGGCGGCGAGGACTTCCGGCCGCTTGCAGAAGGCGAACCGCACCAGGGAGCGGGGTGGGTCCGCGCCCTGGTAGAAGCCGACCGTCGGCACCGCGACCACCCCGGCTTTGGGCAGGTCGCGGCAGAACTCGACGCCGTCGGCGTAGCCCCAGGAGCGGGCGTCGACCTGGAGGAAGTAGGTGCCCTCGGCCCGGAACGCGGTCAGCCCGGCCTTGGCCATGCCCTCGGCCAGCAGGTCCCGGCGGGCCGCGAGGTCGGCGCGCAGGTCCGCCACCCAGCCCATGTGCTCGCGCAGGCCGTGCGCGACCGCGACCTGGAAAGCCGTGCCGGAGTTGAACGTCAGGTACTGGTGGGCGGCGCGCACGGCGGCCACCAGCGGGGCGGGCCCGCAGACCCAGCCGACCTTCCATCCGGTGACGCTGAACGTCTTGCCCGCGCCCGAGATGGCCAGGGTGCGGTCGCGCATCCCCGGCCACTGGGCCAGCGAGCGGGTCACCGCGCCGTCGTAGACCAGGTGCTCGTGGACCTCGTCGGTGACCGCGATCAGGTCGTGCTCGCGGCAGCATTCGGCGATCAGGTCGAGTTCGGCCGCGGTGAAGACCTTGCCGGTCGGGTTGTGCGGGGTGTTGAGCAGCAGCATCCGGGTCCGCGGCGTCACCGCAGCGCGCAACTCGTCCGGGTCGAACGCGAACCCGGTTTCCTCCGCGCGCAGGCGCACCGGCCGCAGCACCCCGGCCGCCATCGCGATGCCCGCGGCGTACGAGTCGTAGCACGGGTCGAACACGATCACCTCGGCGCCGGGCTCGCACAGCGCGAGCAGGGCGGCGGCGATGCCGCAGGTGGCCCCGGTGGTGATCAGGACTTCCTCGTCGGGGTCGTACGGGGTGCTGTAGTGCCGCGCCCGGTGCTCGGCGACGGCGGCGCGCAGGTCGGCGACGCCGCGCACCGGCGGGTACTGGTTGTGGCCAGCGTCGACCGCCGCGCTGGCCGCGGCGAGCAGGCCGGGCGGCCCGCCGGTGTCCGGGAAGCCCTGGCCGAGGTTGATCGCGCCGGTCCGGATGGCCAGTTCGGTCATCTCGACGAAGACCGACGACCCGAAGCCGCGCAGCCGGGCGGCGAGCGGATCACCGGTCATGTCGCGGTCCCGGCCCTGGGGAACAGCGGGGTGACCGCGCCCTGCGGGGTGAGCTGGGACAGCCGGTCGCGGGCGTCGAACGCGGGCCGGGGCGCCGGGATGGACACCGGGTCGGGGGTGCCGACGAACAGCCAGCCCAGCGACCGCTCGCCGGGCGCGAGGCCCAGGACCGCGCCGACAGCAGACGAGCGGCTGGCGGGTCCCGTCCGCCACATCGCCCCCCAGCCGCGCACGTGCAGCAGCAGCACCAGGTTGTGCACCATGGCGCTGGTCGCGGCGAGCTGCTCCCACTCGGGGACCTTCGGGTTCTCCCGCGGCGTGAACACGATCGAGAGCAGCAGCGGCGCGCGCAGCGGCTTGGCGGCCTCCCGGTCGCGGCCCGCCTCGTCCTCTGGCGGCAGGTCCGCGGCGGCGGCCCGCCCGAGGGTCGAGCGGGCGGCGCCGCGCACCGAGATCAGCCGCCACGGCCGCATCAGCCCGTGGTCCGGCCCGGTCGCCGCGGCGGCGACCAGGTCGAGGACGTCGTCGTCGGTCGGGGCTGGGCCGGTGACGCGGGCCGCGCTGCGCCTGCGCCGGATGGCTTCGCTCAGGTCGGTCATCTCGTCCTTTCCTTCTCGCTGACGGATATCTCGCTGAGGGGGCGGTATACGGCCGCGGCGTCCATCGGCCAGCGGGCCGCGGTCGGGCCGCCGCGCGGCACGCTGGCGATGTCGCGGCTGAGCGGCCCGGGGGCGTCGGCGACCAGCAGCCGCGCGGCGATCCCGGCGAACCCGGCCCGGAAGTGGTTCACCGACTTGACCGCGACGATCTCGTAGCGGTCCGGCTGGATGCCGTGCAGCAGCAGGATCTCCGGGTCGAACACCTGGCTGCGCTTGCTGGACACGACCACGTCGACCTTGCCCACCGCCAACCGCACGCTGCGGCCGAACTCCAGCGCCTTGCCCCGGCGCATCGCCTGGTGCACAACGTGTCCGTCGGTGATCGCCCGGACGGTGGCGGTCGCGGTGACCGGCGGCCCGCTCGCCCAGCCGTGCCTGCCGCCGAGGGCCACCGTCAGCCGCCCGCCCACCCTGGCGGCGACGGCGGCGGCCACGGTGTCCGGGTCGTGCAGCGCCGCGTAACAGGCGCTGGCGCCGCTGTCGAGCAGGGCGCGCAGCAGGTGGGTGCTGTCGGCGGGCGCGCCGCAGCCGGGATTGTCGGTGCCGTCGCCGATCACCACCGGGTGCGCCTCGTTCGCCCGCGCCAGCGCCACGGCCTCGGCGGGGGTCAGCGTCGCGATGCGGAACCCGTCGCGGTTGTCCCACAGCCAGTCCCCGATCCGCCGGTTCACCGCGTCGGCCGCCGCCGGGTCGCCGTCGACGACGGTGACGACCGAGGTGGCGGCCTGCGGGGTGTCGGCGTAGGGGAAACCGTGGAAAACGGTGCACGCCAGCACGTCAGCGCTGTCCTGCGCGGCTCGGGCGAGGTCGCGGGCCAGCCGTGCCTGCCCGGACCCGGTGTCCGACGGCGGCACCAGCATGGGCAGGCTCAGCACCCGCGTGACCGGCCTGGTGCGCCCGCGCGCTTGCGACACCGCGATTTCGGCCGCGCGCTCGGCGCGCTCGCCCATGTCGGTGTGCGGGTACTCCAGGAAGCCGACCACCGTCTCGGCCAGGTCGGGCAGTTCGGCCGGGATGTTGCCGTGCAGGTCGAGGGTGGCCGCGACCGGAACGTCCGGGCCGACCACGGCCCGCACCGCGCGCAGCACGGCCAGGTCGACACTTTCCCCGGACACCAAGGCGCCCGCGCCGTGCAGGTCGAGCAGGACCACGTCGACCGGGCCCGCCGCGGTGGCCCGCGCGACGAGCCGGTCCACCAGTTCGGCGCACGCGGCCGGGTCGAGAGCGGCGCCGGGCTCGGCGCGCGCGTGCAGCGCGGGCACCGGCTCCACCCCGAGCCGCGCGCAGGCCGCCAGGTAGCCGCCGACGCAGGTGTTCGTCCCGGCGAACTGGGCGGTCAGCGCCGCCCCGGTGTGCACGTCGAAGTCCGCGAGCCGGGTCGGGCCGACGTACTCGACCATGAGCGTGCTCGACTCGTGGACGATCCCGGCGATGAGCGCGCGCATCAGCGCCCGTCCGCATCGGCCGACGAGAGAGCGGCCCGGTTGTAGCCGTGCCGCCGCCTGGCCTCCCGCAGCGGCATCCCCTTGGCGGCGTCGGCGCGCACGGCGGCCTCCATCACGGCGATCCGGTCGGCCTCGGCGGCGACCCGCTCGGCCGCGGCCGCGGGGACGACCACCGCCCCGGCCGCGTCCGCGCACACCACATCTCCCGGCGCGACAACCGTTCCGCACACGGTGACCGGCCGCTGGGCCGCGATCATCCGCACGCGGTTCTTGCCGGACTTCATGTAGCTCCCGAGACTCCACAGTGGATAGTCCAGGGCCTGGATGTCGCCGAGGTCGCGGCACAGGCCGTCGATCACCGTGCCGGCCACGCCGCGGCGCAGCGCGACCTCGCTGAGGATGTCGCCCCACACCGTGCAGTGCGTGCGCCCCGCGTTGGCGAGCACCAGCACCGCGCCCGCGGGCACGTCATCGATGTAGTCGGCCGCGGGCGCGGGCGTGCCGGGCTCGACGGTCTCGAACCGCACGGTGAACGCCGGTCCCGCCACCGCGGCGGCGCCGGAAAGCCGCCGCAGGCCGGGAAGCCCGCCGTTCACCCCGATCAGATCGAGCGCGTCGCTGACGGTCGCGGTGCCGTGGCCACGCAGAACCGCGACCAAGTCCGCCTCCCCGGAATTGCTGGTCCGCCTCTCCGGAATTAACCGTGGTGGGCGCGTTGGGTTGGTATTGGTTGGTTGGCGGGGCTTCGGTGGTTGGGGTGCGTCTCGGTCCCCTTGGGTGCGGCGGACGGCCACTAGTCCGCCTCTCCGGAATTAAACGTGGTGGGCACGTTTGGGTTGGTATTGGCTGGTTGGCGGGACTTCGGTGGCTGGAACACGTCTCGTTCCCCTTGGGTGCGGTGGACGGCCGCGCGGCATTGCCCGGCGACCGGAGATAGACCACCGGGTGTCATCGCGCCTCCTTGGCTGTGATTTCCAGTTCCCGCACCACTTCCACGTTCGCCGCCTGTTCTGCGCCCAGGCCGGGGCGGTCGGCGGGGGCCACCCAGCCGGGGCGGACGAACTCCACCTTGGGGTCGGCGCCGTCGTCTAGGTAGTAGTGCCCGCTGGGGCCTACGTCGCTGGGCAGGGTCATGCCGGGCAGCGTGGCCAGGGCGACCGCGCACCACCGCCCCAGCCCCTGGTCCCACTTGCCGCCGACGAACAGGTCGATCCCCTCGGCCCGGCACAGGTCGTGCACGCGCCGCGCCTCGGCGAGCCCGCCGACCCGGCCGACCTTGATGTTGACCATTCGGCCCGCCTTCATCCGGCACGCCTGCCGGGTCTCGTGCAGGGAGTGGATCTGCTCGTCCAGGCACACCGGGGTGGCGATTCTGGCCTGGAGGGCCGCGGTGGTCTCGATCAGGTGGCGCGGGAAGGGCTGCTCGATCGCCATCAGCCCCAGTCCGTCCAGCGCGACCAGGTCGTCCAAAGAGGACTCCGGGTACGCCGCGTTGGCGTCGGCGACGACCGGGAGGCCGGGGAAGGCCGCGACGATCCGGGCCAGCGGCTCGACGTCCCAGCCGGGCCGGATCTTCACCCGCACCCGCTGGTAGCCCGCGTCCCTGATCCGGGCGATGTTGGCCAGCAGCTCATCGATCGTGGGTTCGATGCCCACGGTGGCCCCCGCGGGCACCGGCCGGACCGCCCCGCCCAGCTCCGCGCACAGCGGCCTGCCCGCGCGCCGGGCCCGCAGGTCCCACAGCGCGCATTCCAGCCCGCCCTTGGCTTCCTCGTGGCCGTTGACCTCCGCCCAGGTCGCCATCGCGGTCTCCGGATCGTCGGCTCCCGCGCGCAGCAGCATCGGCGCCAGGTACCGCTCGGTGATGTGCCACGCGGTCTCGATGGTCTCGTAGTTGTAGAACGGGGTCTCCATCGCCGCGCACTCGCCGAGCCCGACCGCGTCGCCGCCGTCCACGGCGACGACGAGTTTGGTCCAGGTGTGGTAGCGCTGCCAGCGGTTCTCAAACGGGTGGGTGAGGGTCGTGGTCACAAAGCGCAGGGTGATCCGCTCGATGGTCACTGCCAGCCGTCCTCGCTGCTCGGTGTCCTTGCTCGCCAAATGTCCTGAAAGGACAGTCCTTACTCGACAACCGTCATTCGGCGGCCGGCTCGGCCGGGGGCGCGACGACGTGCACGGCGAGCTTGCGCCCGCCGCGGAAGACGTTGACCCGGGCCTGGAAGCTCGCCTTGGCGCCGAATCCGCCGACCCGGCCGCCGAAGAGGTAGGTGTCGAAGCTGATCGGCATCGCGGCCACCATCGGGTCCTGGCCCGCGCGCACCACCGGGTAGGCCGCGGGCGGCACGTGCCGCTGCACCAGCATCCGGTCCCGCAGGGCGCGCTCGACGGCGGCCCGCCACTGGGCGCGCCTGGTCGCCCGGCCGACCGTGACCCCGTCGCCGCGGATGTCGTAGGGCTCCTTGAGCACGTAGTCGGCGGGGTTGTCGAGCAGGTCGTCAGTCAGCGGCCGGTCGCCGTCCTCGGTGCGGGCGCCGGGGGCCAGCCGGACCGACCACGGCACCAGTCGGTCGACCAGGGCGTGCTCGTCGGCGTCGAACAGCCCGGCGAAGCGCGGGTCGCGCGCCAGGCCGAGGGTGAACTTGCTTTCCGCGACATAGCGCGCGCCGAACGGGTTGACGTGCCGAAGGTTCCCGCTCGACACCGCCGCCGCCCAGGCGCGGACCAGGTCCGGGTCGGACTCGACAGCGGAGCGCCACCCGGCGGTGTTCACCTTGTTCCAGCACGCGTCGGCCTGCTCGGTCCCGAAGTACGTCCGGCCGCCGCGCACCCGCACCGCGCGCGGGTCGGCGACGAACACCTCGGCCCCGGCGAGCCGGAACCGGTGCGCCATCTCCTGGCTCTCCGCGGTGACTCTGCCCGCGAACTGCAGGATGGCGACCCGCGACCCGCCCCCGGCGAGCAGCACATCGAGCAGCGCGGTCTCGTCGGCAAAGGTTGGCGGCGTCCACTCGGGCGCGGCTACTCCCGCGCGGGTCACCGCGTCGCGGACGATGTGGTTGATCCGCGGCGTGAACAGCGTCCCGGCTGGCGCGTCTGCGTTGTTCTCCAGCAGTCGCAGCCGCTCGGTGCCCTGTTCGAGGTACCCGTCGAGCCTGCACACCGCGACCGCGTCGCCCATGCCCCGGTCGGCGTCGATCAGCGTGTCCGCGGCCGGACCGAGCCCGTACCAGTCCCGCACCTCGGGCACTTCCCGGTGGAGCCGCACAATTCTGGCCAGCAGCGCGACATACCGCTCCAGCGCGGGCACGACCTCGGCGACCGCCGTGCTCTTGGCGAAAACCGGCAGGGGCGAGAGCGGGAACTCGGTGTTCTGGAAGCACCGGGCCGCCCCGGTGGCCTCGACCAGCGCCTTGGCGGCCCGCTCCGGCCGCTGCGCCAGGGCCGCCGCGCAGCGGCCTGCCCGCACCCAGTCGATCATCCACCGGCTCCCGTCATCGCCGGGTCCGGTTCCGGTTCCCTGGCCTCGTCGCCGCCGCGGGCGGCGGTGAAGTACTGCATGATCAGCCTGCGGGTGACCGGCCGGGCGGGCCAGTCCGCGCACGGCCGCCCGTCGAACTCGCGGACCGGCGCGATCTCGATGCCGGTGCCGCACAGGAACGCCTCGTCCGCGGTGTAAGCGTCCTCCCGCGTCAACTCGGCCTCCGCGACCGGGATGCCGTCGCTGGCGGCGCGGGCCAGCAGCCACGCCCGGGTGATGCTGGGCAGGACGTCCTCGGACAGCGCGGGCGTGCGCAACACTCCATTGTGGACCAGGAAGAGGGCCGCGGTGGGCGCCTCGCACAGCCTGCCCGCCTGGTTGGTCAGCACGCACCCGTCGAAGCCCGCGTCGCGCGCGGCCAGCAGCGCCAGCCGCGGCCCGGCGTAGTTGGAGATGTTCTTGGCCGCGGCCGGGAACGCCGCGCCGGGGGCGCGCTGCCAGTCGCTGACGGTCAGGGCCATGCCGGTGCCCTTGGCCAGCCACTGCTTGCGCCCCATCGGCGCGGCGGTGATCGTCAGCGCCGGGTCGGCGCCGTCACCGAGGCCGCCGGGGTTGAGTGGGGTGACCGCCACCCGCACGTAAGCGTCCGCGTCGATCGCGTTGCGCTCGATGAGCTCGTCGATCAGCTCCGGGACCCGCTCGATCCCGGGGTCGGGCAACCGCGTCAGCGCCAGGGAGTCGGCCAGCCTGCGGACATGCTCGGCGAGCAGGAACGGCCGCGGCCGGGCCCCGTCGAGTCCCCGGTAGAGACGGATGCCCTCGAAGACCGAGAGCGCATAGCGCATCGCCAGGCTGCCCAG
The DNA here is from genome assembly GCF_900101685.1 of Actinokineospora iranica. GTDB lineage: Bacteria > Actinomycetota > Actinomycetes > Mycobacteriales > Pseudonocardiaceae > Actinokineospora > Actinokineospora iranica. The sequence goes on along the minus strand of NZ_FMZZ01000006.1, from coordinate 14,377 downwards.
CGGCACGGCGGCGTCGGCCGCGGCGCCCCAGCGATCGGCGAAGAACACGTGTGGATAGGCGGTCACCCGCACCTCCTGGTCGATTCCGGCGGTGACCCGGCTAACCGGCGTAGTGGAACACCGGCTCGGCCGGGTCGTACGCCTCGCGCAGGATGGCGTCGAAGTGCGCGTGCCGCAGCTCGATGGCCCGCGCCAGCGAGCGCTTCGCCGCGGCCTGCAACTCCGGGGTGTCGCAGTAGCGGGCCAGCATCACCCGCAGCGGCTCGGTGTGCTCGTCCTCAAGCTCGCTGACCCCGGACTCGCCCGCGTCGGCCGACGCGTGGTGCTTGAAGAACTCGTAGCCCCACTCGGGCAGGCCGTAGCGGTCACGCATCACCGCCATCATGCTGGCGCCGCCCTCGTCGGTGATCGGCGGCTGGCCCTCCATCAGCAGCAGCACCGAGGCGACGCCCTCGGTGAAGTGGACGTTGGTGTCGTTGCACGCGGTGCGGTTGTGCTCGATGACCGCGACCGTCTCCGGGAACAGCTCCAGTTCCGGCAGGCGCGCCGGGTCGACGCCGACGGCCTTGCCGAAGTCCTCGAAGGTCTCGACGTGGCGCTTGGAGTTCGACAGCGCGCCGAACTCCTCCTCGTAGGCGTTCTCGATCAGCGAGCGCCGGATCGCCAGGTCGTCCATCCGCGCCGCGACCCCGGTGAGGTTCCTGGTCCACCAGCTCTTGATCGGCCAGCGCTGCTCGACAAAGGTCCGCAGCAGCCGCTCGGTCGCCTTGCCCGCCAGGATCGTCTGGTAGAGCGGGCTGGTGGTCTTCGCCCGCGCGTGGATCATTTCCTCGAGTTCGGCTACGAACTGCTCGGACATGTTTCACTCCTTTGAGGGGAAAGGGGTTTTTCGAGCCGGAAGCGCACTGGGGGAGGATTGTCAGCTTGCCGCGACCGGGCCGCTCGGCCGGGCGTCGACGAGCGCGACCAGCTCCCGTTCCTCGTTCTTGACGAGTGCGGTTTCCTCCATATTGAGGTCGAGCAGACCACTGGCCATCGAATCGAATCGGGCGGCCGCGTCGCGGTCGCAGCGGCGCAGCACGGTCGGCGCCACCCGGGTCAGCGGCGCCATCGTGAACCGGGCGTTGCGCCGCGTCCGCAGATATCCGGCGACCAGTTCCAGGGAAAGGTTGCCGCCGCCTTTCCCGACTCCGCCGATGGAGGCGTCGAGGTAGCGGCAGCCCGCCTCAAGCGCGGTCAGGGAGTTGATGAACGCCAGGCTTAGCCCGTCGTGGGCGTGGAAGCCCAGCGGCACGTCGGTGGCCTCGGCCGCCAGCGCGAACAGTTCGGTGACCTGCGCCGGGAACAGGCTGCCGTTGGAGTCGGCGAGGTAGAACGCGTCGACGCGGTGCCGCTGCGCGAGTTCGGCGGCCGCGCGGACCTGGGCCGGGGCGACCTCGCTGACCCTGATCAGGTTCAGCGTCACCCGCAGCCCGGCGTCCTGCGCGGCGGCGAGGTGTTCGCCCAGGTCGGGCAGCAGTCGCGGGGTGGCGGGGAAGCGGACGACGCTCGCGCCCCCCTCGGCGAGCGCGCGGTAGTCGGCCGGCTCGACGTCGGCGGGCCGGGCCATCACGGTCATGACCACCTGCGGGAACCGTTCCCGCAGTTCGACCAGGTAGTCCGGCGGTGAGCAGTAGGCCGGGCGGGATTTGCCCTCCGCGGTGTGCAGTCGGGGTCGGAAATAGCCGACCTCGCAGAGGAGGATCCGCGCCTGCTCGCACGCCTCGACGACCATGGCCGAGTCTTTTCTCGTCCAGGAGTGCTCGTTCATATATCCGCCGTCGCGCAGGGTCACATCGACCAGGGAAATCCTGTCCATATCGCTCGACACCGTCACCCCCACAGCACCCACCCTCCCGCTCACATCCGAGCGAGTCCGCGCGTAGGGACATTCACGGCGGCATCGCTATTGTCCGGCGGATTCTCCAGTCCACAAAGCGCGGTCTTTCCAGGGAAACACCGCGAAGTTCGCCCACGGCTCTGGAGGCTGAATCTTTCGCGGTTGACCGAAGCTATGCTAAGTGAGCGCCATGGCCCGCTATACCGCCGGACAGGTGTATGGCCGCCGCCGTCCCAAGGGGGAATTCCCACCGAAGGCGGCCTTTGCCCGCGCGGCCGGGGCGGCCTGCCCGGCGAAATGCGAGTCGCTTGACGCGCGGTCAATCGATGGCGGAAAACAGTCGTCGTTCGAGGTCTTCGACCTGCCGACGCGCACCCCGGTCCGAAAAGGACTGATCAACGCCCGCGCCACCAACCGCCAATCACGCAGAGTGATAGCCACCAAGCGGCATGTCGGAAACACGCGTCCGCCCAAAGGAAGCGGAGATCGGGCGAACGTCGCTTTCCGGTCACCCGGTGGTCCTGGGCTGCCCGGTTCCCGCCCGCGCCACCGGCTGACCGGAAGCAGTCGCCGCCCGCCCACCCCACCGGCCAACTGGTCGGGAGTCGGCGGCCAGTTGCGATGCGCGGCCGCGCCCGCACTTCGGGCAGGCAAGCGGGCATCCTCCCCGCCACCAAGCCCCTCACCACCCTCGGCGAACCATCCACGCTGGTCGATTCGGCAGCCCGACACCGACTGCTGACCGGTAAACGGCAGCCACCCAACCACCACACCCGCCTCACCCGCCTGGGGCGAACCGGTGGCGTGGGCGTGGATCGCCTGGCGGTGGCTGGGTTCGCCGAGGCCGTGAGGGGCTTGGTGGTGGGGCGGATCGCTTTCCGGTCAGCCGGTGGTGTGGGCGTGGGCGTGGATCGCCTGGCGGTGGCTGCGTTCGCTGAGGCCGGTGAGGGCCTCGGTGGTGGGGTGGACCGCTTTCCGGTCAGCCGATGGCGCGGGCGCGGCCGGGGACCGGCCAGCGGTGCACGGGTTCGCCGAGGTCGGCGAGGTCGGCGTACCGGCGGACGACGTCGGCCAGTGCCTCGCGGTGCGTGCGCCGTTCCTCGGCCGCTGCCAGCGCGCGGCGCTGCCAGACGGCGCCGGTCTGCCCGGAGCCCACCCGCTCGGCCACGGTCGCCAACAGTGGGTCGCTGTCTTCCGGCGCGGTGCCCGCCCGCCGCAAACCCTGCGCGGCCAAGGGAATCAGCCGCGTGACCAGGTCCGCCGCCGTCCACTTCTCACCCGGCAGCAGGCCCGATGGCCAGGCCAGCGTGCTGCCGATGCCGTCGCGCGCCGCGGCCCGGAAGTTGCCGCGCGCCGCGGCGAACGGCAGCCGGGCGGCCATGTCCGGCAGTTCGTCGCCGAGCCAGATGAGCAGCCCCACCAGGAACGCGGCGTTGGCGGTCATGTCGGCCGCGGTCGGCCCGGACGGCAGCGCGCGCATCTCGACGCGCACGTGCCCGCCGCCCGCCGGGTCGTAGACCGGCCTGTTCCAGGTCCACACCGTGCTTTGGTGCAGCCGCAACTCGTTCAGCGCGGGGACCGCGCCCGCGCGCAACTGGCGCTCGGGGTCCTCTTCGGACAGTTCGCCGAGCGTGGGCCCGTGTTCGCGCACCGTCTCGGCGAACAGCCCGACCACCCCGTCGGTGAGCCAGTCGCGGCCGAACGACACCCGTCCCGGGCGTCCCTGCGCCCGCGCGCGGCGGTCGCGGTCGTCGAGGACTTGCTCGCACAGCGGGATTCGGGACTCGTGCCACAGCCGCTTGCCCAGCAGCAGCGGCGAGTTGCCCGCGGCGGCCAGCGCGGGCCCGGTGGCGAGCTGGGCGGCGTTGTAGTACCGGGTGTAGTCGGCCGGGGCGACGGCCAGGTGGACCTGCCACGAGCAGGTCGCGCCGACCAGGGCGATGCTGCCCCAGTCCAGCCGCACCGCGTCCTCCCCGGCGATGTCGATCGCGAACGGCTCGCCCCGGCGGCCCACCAGCGCGGCGTCGATCGCCGCGTAGCGGGGCAGCGCGGTCAGCGAGTCCGCGGTGAGGTCGGCCGGGCGCAGCGTGGGCAGGGTCCCGATGGGCACGATCCGGGCGCCGAACTGTGCCGCTGCGGCGGCGAGCACGGCCACGCAGTGGTCCATCTCGGCGCGCATCGCCCGGAACGGCGTGTCCGCCAGCGGCGCGGGCGACAGGTTGATCTCGGTGAGGTGGCTGTTGCCCTCGACGACCACCCGCCGGTCACCGGCGGCCTCGACCACCGCGATGTTGGCGGGCAGCGGGGCGCCCCGATCGTCGCAGAGGAACAGTTCGAGCTCCGCGCCGACCGTGCCCGCCCCACCCCCGAACCCCGGCCGCTCGACCAACTCCCGCAACACCGCCAACGACTGGTCCAGCCGCCGCCGGAACAGCGGATCGACTTCCGACACCGCGGCGCGCCCGCTGACTTGAGTACCCATGCCTGTGCCTGCCGATAGGTCGAGGGGAACCCGCGCGCTCCCGAGACGGGAGACCGGGGGTCCAACGGTGCCGGCGGCGTCCCCGCACGGGCGAGCCGGCCGGGCCGGAATCACCCTGTCGCATGAAAGCGTGTTGCCATCCGGCCCCTTGACATTCCCCGTTCCCGGAGCAGACGACGCGCTCCGTCATCCAGCCGTTACGAAGCCAACGGCGATTCGAGTTACCTAGTTCGCCTACCTTGCGTACCCACTTTCCGGCGCGGGCAAGCACACCGAGCCCAGACAGCGCCCCCGTTCCTACCGGGCCCCACCATGGCCGACGGACCTGCCCGTCCGGCCAAGTCCAAGACGGACATCGGCCACCTGCCGTCTAGTTCGACGAGCGGCCGGAATACGCGATGCGGTGTGGCGTGGTCGCAAGATCGGTGAGGCGGGAGCTGGTTGCCGCCCAGCGCGGCCATCGGTCGTGTGGGGAGTGGTCGCAGTGATGTGGGGTGGTCGCAAGGCCAGTGAGGCGGGAGCTGGATGTCGCCCAGCGCGGCCATCGGTCGTGTGGGGAGAGCTGGTTGCCGCCCGGCGCGGCCATCGGTCGTGTGGGGAGTGGCCGCAACGTGGTGGCGTGGTCAGGAGGCCGCAGGCTGGGGAGTCGCTCGCCTGAGCGGGTGGGGAGGCCGCCGCCGAGATCGGGAGGGTGGTCACCTGCCGGTTGGCTGGTTAGCGGCCGGGACGGTGTCAGCCGCCGACCGGTCAGAGGAGGCGCTGGAACACGTGCGCCTGCGCGATGTCCCGGTAGCCCATCCGCCGGTACCACGCGCGCGGCCAGCCGGTGGCCTCGGCGATCAGGTACCACAGGTCCGCCCCCGCGTCGTGGGACCGGTGCAGCGCCTCGGTCACCAGTTGCCGCCCGAGGCCCCGTCCGCGGCTTTCCGGCCGGGTGACGACGTTCTCGAACTGGGCCACCCCGTCGGCGACATACAGCTCGCCGCGCGCCAACACGTCCCCGAGTTCGTCGCGCACAGCCAGGAACGTGACGTCGGCCCCCAGGGAGCACAGCAGCACCCGGTCGGTGAGCTGCGCGATCTGCTCGTCGGTGTCCTCGGGGTAGTCCGCCCGCCAGTCCCGCAGCAGCGACGGCCGAAGCTCGTCGAACGCGACCGCCTCGACCTGGCCGCGCCCCCGTTCCGGCAGCACCCCCGAGTGCGCCATCGTCACGATCCGCTCGTGCGTCTGGTACCCCGCCGCCGCGAACACCGCCGCCGCCGCTGCCCCCTGGGCGTCGTCGATCACCTGCACCAGCCGGTGGGAGTACCCGGCCAGCACGTCGTCGGCCGCCGCCACCACTTCCTCGGGGTCGACGGGCTCGGTGACCACGACCTGATTGTGCTGCCACGAGGCGGGATAGTCGCTCTGCACCAACGCGTACCCCCACCCCAGGTCGACCACCCCGCTCGCCTGGGCCTTGGTGAAGCGCTCCTCGAACCCCCGGATCCGGCTCCCCACCGCGCTCGTCTGCATAGCCCCGATGATGGCCGCAGCGGCCTCCCGCACGCCATCGGATTGCCACGGGAGCGGCCGCCGTCACGTTCGCCCCCTCTGGGAAGCGACCCCGGTTGTCCACTGTGGACAAGCTGCCAGGGGCGCGTCGCCGACCCTGGACCTCGCGGCGACCGGTCGCCGCCGTCCTACGCCCCGGCCGGCCCGGCGCGGGCCGAGCCTGCCCGCGGGGGCGGGACGTGGACGATGGCGACCGCGCCGCCGAGTCCGTCGTGCTGCTACTTCGCGACCGGCATCAACCCGCCTCGGGTTGATCGGCGCTGCCCCCGCCCGGGACAGCTGCCCGACTGGTGATCAGGAGAGCGACGAGCGCTCCCGCCGCGCACACGATCGCGGTGATCAGGAAGATGTCGGTGTACTGGGTGAGCAGCGCGTTCTTCACCGCCGCCTGGTAGTCGGCGATCTCCCGGGCGGCGACCGCGGGGTCCTTGCCGAACGGCAGAGGGACGTTCAGGTTCGCGGTCAGGCTGTGGAACCGGTGCAGTCCCCACGCCGACAGGGCCGCGACGCCCACCAGCATCCCGGTCATCCTGGCCACGACAACGCCTGCCGAGGCCACGCCGTGGCGCTCGGACGGCACGACGCGCAGGACGGCGGCCGACAGCGGCGCGATGACCAGGCCGAGCCCGAGGCCCGCGATCACCAGGTCGGTGTCGACCCGGGGCAGGCCCAGGGCGTGCGGTGACGACAGCGGGTCCATCGGCCACGCCGACATCAGCAGGTAGCCCGCGCCCGCGATCAGCATCCCCGCGACCGACACCCACCGGTCGCCGAAGCGCCCGGCCAGCGTCCCGCCAAGAACCGCGCCGACGGGCAGCGCGACCAGGAAGCGTAAAAGCAGCAGGACGCCGCCCTGGTCGTCCGCGCCGAGCAGGGTCTGGGCGAACAGGTCGACGTTCACCAGCGTCACCATCAGCGCGGCCCCGGCCGCCACCGACACGCCCAGCGCGGCCAGGAACGGGCGCATCTCGACCCCGGCCGGGTCGATCAGCTTCGTGCGGGCGCGCCGCTCCCACAGCAGGAACGCCACCAGCGCGACCACGGCCCCGGCCAGCAGCGGCGGCCCCCACGGCGGCAGCACCGCCGTGCGCGGGTCCGGGTTGTAGAGCCCGATCACCGCCAACCCGAGCGTGACCGCCAGCAGCAGCCCGCCCACGACGTCCACCCGCACCGGGTCCGCCGCCTTCCGGTGGGCGGGCACGGTGACCTGGATCGCGGCCATCGCCAGCACCGCCAGCGGCACGTTCACCCAGAACACGCCCCGCCACCCGCTGACCCCGAACGCGTCGCCCCACAGCGGCAGGCTCGCGACCGCCACGCCGTAGAGCGGCCCGAGCACGCTGCCCAGCTCCTGCGCCGCGCCAACCGTCCCGAGGACCGTCGACCGGCGCCGCTCGCTCCACAGGTCGGCGGCCAGCGCCATCGTCACCGGCAGCAGCGCGCCACTGGCGACGCCCTGCACGACGCGGCCGGTCACCAGCACCGTCAGGTCGGCGGACAGCGCGGTGATGACCGACCCGGCGAGGAACCCGAGCAGGCACAGCTGCAGCAGCAGCTTGCGCCCGAACCGGTCGGAGGCCTGCCCGAGCAGCGGCATCGCCGCGATGTAGCCCAGCAGGTACCCGGTGACGATCGGGGTGACCTTCTCCAGCCGGTTCACCGGGATCTGCAAGTCCTCGATGATCTGCCGGATGACGCTGACGACCACGTAGGTGTCGAGCGCGCCCAGCAGCACGGCCAGCCCGCCCGCGCCGATGGCGACGGACCGACCGCGCCTGCCGGTGGCGGTGGCGGTGTCGACGAGGGTCATGGCGCGGTGATCGTGACTGGCTTGCCCACGTCGGACAGCGTCAGGTCGACGGAGGCGGGCTTGCCTTCGCCGCCGGGCAGGGTGACCGTCGCCCGGACCGGCTGCTTGTTGTCCTCGCGTACCCAGACCGACACGTCCACGTCGCTGCTCACCCCGGGCACGACGACCGAGACGACGTCCTTGGCGACCTTGCCGGACACCTTGAACGCCGAGACGCCCTCGACGGTCTCCTTGGCCTCGGTGCGCGGCTCCTGGACCTGCTTGAGGACGTTCGCGATGCCCTTGTCCGGGTTCAGGATGGCCGACGGGTCGTAGATGGACGAGCTGAGCGCGGCCGGGTACTTCTGGAAGCCCCCGGTCGGGCCCTTGATGTAGAGCGAGCCGTCGACCAGCACGAACTCGCCCTCGATGAGCTGCCCGAGCAGCGTCAGCCGGACGGTGCCCTTCGCAGCCCCGGACGGCCCGCCCTCGCGGGTCAGGTCGCCTTCGGCGTTCTGCACCGGGATCGCCGGGACCGTCCCGTTGACCGTGAGGGTGAAGTGCGCGCTCTTGACGTCGCGGGTCGCCGCCGAGGCGTCGCTCAGCAGCGACGCCCCGTCGGGCAAGGTGCTCGTGTCGCCCGCGGGCGGGCTGTCCGACGATGTGCAGCCCGACGCGAGCACGGCGACGAGTGCGAGGGCTCCGAGGAAGATCCGGCGCATGACCATGAGCGAATCGTAGGCTGCCCGCGAAGGGGTCCTCGAAAGTTATCCACAATCCCCAGGTCAGCGGGCCAGAAAAGCCGTCCGGCCGGGTGCCGGGACACCTGGCGGTCGACGTTCGGCATGGCCGACCCGATCGTGTGCGGCTGGCGCGCGCCGCTCACTCAGGGGGAGACCCGCGACGACCTGCGCGGTCGCGTCCGCGCCTGACACGAGTGCGGGCCTCCGCGTGTCGCCGAGTCGAGGGTCACTGCGGACCACGTCACAGGGACTCGGTAAAGCGCGCGGGGGCGGTTGATGTCTACGCTGCGCACATGGATCGCCAGCAAGAATTCGTCCTTCGCACGCTCGAAGAGCGAGACATCCGGTTTGTCCGGTTGTGGTTCAGCGACGTGCTCGGCTTCCTCAAATCGGTCGCCGTCGCGCCAGCCGAGCTGGAGGGCGCGTTCGCCGAGGGCATCGGCTTCGACGGCTCGGCGATCGAGGGCTTCTCCCGGGTGTACGAGTCGGACATGATCGCCAAGCCCGACCCGGCGACCTTCCAGGTGCTCCCGTGGGAGACCCCGGAGGGCGAGCCGTACTCCGCGCGCATGTTCTGCGACATCGCCATGCCCGACGGCTCGCCGTCCTGGGCCGACCCGAGGCACGTCCTGCGCCGCACCCTGTCCAAGGCCAGCGAGGCCGGGTTCACCTGCTACGTGCACCCCGAGATCGAGTTCTTCCTGCTCAACGACCTGCCCGACGATGGCCGCGAGCCAACGCCCGCGGACAACGGCGGCTACTTCGACCAGGCCAGCCACGCGACCGCGACGCACTTCCGGCGGCACGCCATCGAGACCCTGGAGGCCATGGGGATCTCGGTCGAGTTCAGCCACCACGAGGGCGCCCCCGGCCAGCAGGAGATCGACCTGCGCTACGCCGACGCGCTGACCATGGCCGACAACGTCATGACTTTCCGGTACGTCGTGAAGGAGGTCGCGCTCACCCAGGGCGTCTACGCGTCCTTCATGCCCAAGCCGTTCTCCAACCAGCCCGGTTCGGGGATGCACACCCACGTGAGCCTCTTCGAGGGCGACCGCAACGCGTTCTACGACAGCGAAGACCCGTACCAGCTCTCCGCCACCGGCAAGGCGTTCGTCGCGGGCCTCTTGCGGCACGCCCGGGAGATCTCGGCGGTGACGAACCAGTGGGTCAACTCGTACAAGCGCCTGATCGTCGGCGGTGAGGCGCCCACCGCGGTCTGCTGGGGCCACGCCAACCGCTCGGCTCTTGTCCGGGTGCCGAACTACTCGCCGAGCAAGGCGTCCTCGCGCCGCGTCGAGATCCGCTCCCTGGACTCGGCGTGCAACCCGTACCTCGCGTACTCGGTGATCCTCGCCGCTGGCCTCAAGGGCGTCGCGGAGGGCTACCCGCTGCCGCCCGCCGCGGAAGACGACGTCTGGTCGCTGTCGGAGGCCGAGCGCCGCGCCGCCGGTTACGCGAACCTGCCGCAGAACCTGGGCGAGGCGCTGGCCGAGATGGAGAACTCGGAACTGCTCGCGGAAACCCTCGGCGAGCACGTCTACGACTACTTCTTGCGCAACAAGCGCACGGAGTGGGACTCCTACCGCCGCAGCGTCACTCCGTACGAGCTGCGCACGCTGCTGCCCATGCTCTGAGCGGCGGCGACGCGAGATGACCACGCTCCGGGATCGACTTCGCTCGACCGGGTGGCGCAACGGAGAGCGTGGAGCCGTTAGGTTGGCGCCGTGCCCGACGCGCCCCCCGCAGACGCCGTGACGCCATTGCTCGACTGTCCCATGGTCGCTTGCACGGTGGTCGCCGCCGCGGACTTACCGGCGGCGCGAGTCACCGCCCGCTCGTTCCTCGACCACCACCCGTCCGCCCGATTCGTCACTCTCCTGGTGGACGGTGAACGGCAGGCCGAGGACCGGGCGGACGAGGTCCTGGTCCCCGAAGACCTCGGCATCGGCCCGGCCGAATTCGCCGTCCTCGCCACCGGCCACACGGCCCGCGAGGCGTGCGCGGCGCTGCGCCCTCGACTGCTGGAGTGGCTGCTAGGCAAGCACACCGCCCCGGTGCTCTACCTCGACCCGTGGGTTCGCGTCTACGGCCCGCTCATCGGCTCGCTTACCGCGGCGCTCACCGACGCGGTCGTGGTCCTGGTCCCCAAGGTGCTGCGCCCGCTGCCATCGGACGGCCTGCGGCCCACGCAGGAAGACCTGCTCGCCGCGGGCGTCTACGACGAGGGCTTCGTCGCCGTCGCGCGCGGAGCCGAGCAGTTCCTGCACTCGTGGGCCGAGGTCTGCCGCACCGAGCCCGCCCGCGCGGGCGGTTTCCTCGACGGCGCCCCCGCCCTGGTCGACCACCGCGTCCTGCGCGATCCCGGACTGGGCCTGTCCCGCTGGAACGCGGGCCAGCGCCCGCTCGCCAAGGACCCCGAACGCGGGCTCACCGCGGGCGGCTCGCCGCTGCGGGTGGTCAACTTCGCGGGCTTCGACCCCGACCGGCCCTGGCTGCTGACCGCCGAGTTCGCCGACCACCCGCGGGTGCTGCTTTCCGAGCACCCGTTGCTCGGCAGGGTCTGCGCCGACTACGCCGCCGAACTCGGTGACGACGAGGGCCCGCCGCCGAGCGTCCGCTTCGGCAGGCTCGCCGACGGCACGACCTTCCCGGCCCCGCTGCGCGCCGCTTACCGCGCCGCGCAGAGCGGCCCCGCCGACGCCCGTCCGGCGGCGGCGGGCGCCGACCCGGCCGCGTTCCTGCTCTGGGCCTGCGCGCCGGTCCCGGACCTCCCGGACGCGACGCGCTGGGCCGTCGCCCTCTGGGAGGACGACCCGGGCCTGCGTGAACGCTTCCCCGACCCGTTCGGCGAAGACGCCGCCGCCTACCGCGACTGGTGCGCTACCGATGCCATCTTGGCCGGGCGCCTGCACCAGCGCGCGGTCCCCGGGCAGCACGGTTTGGACGTCGCGCTGATAGACCAGATCGGCGTGTCGGTCATCGGCGCGGGCCCGCTCGCTGACCGGGTTCGTCTTGCCGCGGAGGCGTCAGGGCTACCGGTGTCCAACGAGCCCGTCTACCCGGTAGTGCTTACCTGCAACGGGATAGGCGGGGTCCCCCGGAACCGGCATGTCATCACCGTGCGTGACGAGTTCGCCCCGGTCCCGTTCCGCGCCGACGAGCGCTGGCTGGTCTGGCCCGCCGCCGCCCCGGCCCCCGACGGCGTCGCAACGCACATCGTCCCGCTGCCGGTCGCCGACCCCGGCGCCCGCGACGACATCGCCCGCGACGACGCCAGGCACGCCCTCGGCTTCGGGGCCGAACCAGCCTTCGTCGCCATGGCCGACCACGCCGACGACCTGCTGGCCGCCTTCGCGGCCGCCTTCCCCCAGCGCGCCGACGTGCGGCTGATCCTGCTGGTCCCGGCCTCGATCGCGCGTACCGGAGCCGCGGAACGGCTCCGGCTGAGCACCGCGGCCGAACCCAGGGTGCGGCTCGTGGTCGACGAGTCCGCCTTCCCCCGCGCGATCGACGCGGCGGACTGGGCGGTGTCGGTGCACGAGCCGAACGGCCCGGACTCCGCGCGGGTGAACCGCTGGCTTACCGACGTCTCGCTACGCGGAGTCCCGATCATCACCGTCGCGGGCGGGACCGCGGTCGAACTCCTCGGCGCCGACACCTGCGTCGCTCTCCCGGTGGACGAGTTCGCCGCCGACACCATGGTCGCGGGGGCGATCCGGGACCTCGCCGACGACATCGCCACGGCGGACAAGATCGGCTCGGCCGCGCGTGCCCACGTGCTGGAAAGACTCGCTCCCACCGCTACCGGGGCCGCTGTCCGCAGACGGGTAGAGCTGGCCTACCGGAGTTGGCGGGCGGGCCGCGCCCTCACCTCGGCCGCCGAGGACGACCCGCTGCACGCCCTGCGGGCGGCCAGGCACGCCCTGCACCGCAGGCCGGACCCCGACGTCGGGCACAAGATCCCGATGGCCCCGCAGATGCGCCGGGCCGTGCTGCGCGTGCTCAACCACTACGACGCGCACCTGACCTCGGTCCTCGCGTCGCTGATCGACGGCATCGAGCGCACAGCCGTCGAGCTGGTGGAACGCCAGGAGCGGCTTTCCACCGCCGGGGCGGGGCTGGACGCCGACCTCTTGCGCGCCGACCTCGACCTCGTCGTGGAACGCACGACCCAGGTCGCGAAACAGGCGTCGGTTACCGGCGAAGAGGTCGCGCGCCTGCGCGGGGAGCTCGCCGGTAATGCCCGAGCGGTGGGGGAGCTGTCCGGCCAAGTGCGGGAAGTGGCGAGCCGGGAACGCGCGGACACCGGCGACGAGGTGCGCAGGCTCGCCGACGCGCTTGCCGCGAGCACCGCGCGCATGGACGCCCTGGAGAAGCGCCTCGCCGAACAGCGGGCCGAGCAGGAGAGCAGGCTCGTCCAGGGCTCGTGGTCGGCCGAGCAGGCCCTGCGCACGACCGACGCGCTGCGCCGGGTGGTGGTCCGCCAGCACGAACGGGGGACCGCCGCCGAGGTGCCCAGCTCGCTGGTGCTGTGCGACGCGGGCCTGCTCAGGCTGCCCGCGCAGGACAGCGTCATGTCCGCGGTCTTGTCGAGCAACGGGGTGTGGGAGCCGGAGGTCGCCGAGCTGGTCGACTCGCTCATCGAGCCCGACAGCGTGTTCCTCGACGTGGGCGCCTACGTCGGCTACCACGCGATCCGGGTGCTGAGCAGACTCGGCTCCAGCGGCACCGTGGTCGCGGTGGAACCCGACCCGGACGCGGTGAAACTGTTGCGGCACAACGTGTCCGAGAACATCGCCGACCCGGTGGCCGAGCACCTGGTGGTGGTGCGGGCCGCGGCATGGGACAGCCAGTCCGCCCTGGTGGGGGCGCCTGCGGGCGGGGGCGGCTACGCCGTCCGACCCCAAGATCCAAAAACAGTGACCACCACCACATCAGGTGAAGTCGCCGTGCCGGGCGTGCGGCTGGACCGCGAACTGGAGGCGCTGGCCGCCACCCGGGAGCGGCGCCTGTCGGTCGTGAAAGTGGACGTTCCCGGCCGCGGCCACCGGGCTCTGGGGGGTCTCGTGCGCAGGCTGCGCAAGGACCGGCCGCACGTCGTCTGCGCCGTCGACGCCGCTCTGACCAGCGGTTTCGGTGACGACCCCGCTGTGGTCCTGCGCGAGTTCCGCACCTGGGGCTACGAGCTCGTGCGCCTGGGCGAACAGCGGGCCGTCGCGGTCGATGACGCGGTCGACGAGGTGGTCTCCGGGCAGCTGCGCACCCTGTGGCTGCGACCCCTCACAAGCCGCTGACCAGCCGATTTGACTTCGCGTTTGCGCCTGAGTAACTTTCTCCATGTCGCACGGAGCGCCGGACGGAACAGGACGCAAGAGCCTGGCGGGGACGGACTCGGGAGACAAGGCCTCTGGTAGTCTTCAGAGGCTTGGAACTTCCACCGGGTCGAGCGGGTTGACACCGCGAAGCGAACCGGGTAACGTTCTGCGGCGTTGCCAGCACCGAGACTCCCTGCCAAGGATCTTCCGATCCAACGCGGGCCGCCCCGGTGCGGCGAATACAAAACTTGGAGCAATATCAGCCTCGGATGAGGTCGCCTTGTTTGGCGGTTGATTCGGATGTGCGTGTGTTGTTTGAGAACTCAACAGTGTGCCGATTTAAGCCAGTAGAGCTTGAATGATTGAACCCCTTTTGTGGGTTCCTTTGAGATGATGGATTGATGCCAGTTTTTGGTGTCGTTTGTCAGGATGTGCCAAACAATTCATTATTGGAGAGTTTGATCCTGGCTCAGGACGAACGCTGGCGGCGTGCTTAACACATGCAAGTCGAGCGCTGAAGCCCTTCGGGGTGGATGAGCGGCGAACGGGTGAGTAACACGTGGGTAATCTGCCCTGCACTCTGGGATAAGCCTGGGAAACTGGGTCTAATAC
>NZ_FMZZ01000008.1:286265-326584 GCF_900101685.1 Actinokineospora iranica | reverse complement strand
CGGGCAGAGCCGACACGGGCAGAGCCGACACGGGCAGAGCCGACACGGGCAGAGCCGACACGGGCAGAGCCGACACGGGCAGAGCCGACACGGGCTATGGGGGCCAGCTTCGAGCAAGGGGGCGGCGCTTCTCCGACCCCTCCACCGTTGGTCCTGCTCTCGCATCGACCACTGGGGGCCTCGCCTCGACGGGATCGGCTCGTCTCCGTTGTCACGCGCGGCAGGCACCCAGGCATCGACCGCGAGCGGACGCCACCTCGGCTGGCGCCCAAGCACGGCGCGCCGCCCGAAAGCGCTGGCGATTCCGCCCAACCCGCGACCGCAGGTATCCGCCCGCGCCCCGGCTCGCGGCCCTCTGACCAGGCAGTGCGGCCGGTGCCGTCACGTGGCGCGCGAGCCGGGCCGAACCAAGGTCGGGACGCGGGTCGGAACGCGCTCACATCGGGTGGTGGCGGGAATCCGGCGGGAATGGCGGCGACCCGATCGAGTGGTCCATTACCTCACTTTGCACGACGTCACGCAGTGAAGTCGGAGAACGACCATTCGGCTTCCGTTACCCGACGGTGGGGCTTACGCTGGCGACCATTCGGCGACCGTTCGGCGATCCACTGGACGACGCCAAATTCACCCGACTGGCCTAGCGCCAAAGACCGCCAAATGGGTGGCTCCAGACCGGAGTAGCGCACATAATCGGTATCTCAACCGATTCAGTGCTGTACGCCACTCATGAGGTGGCTCACGGGGGTCCGGTTGGGTGACCAGCGTCCTGACCGGGGGACTAGCCTGGTGGGGAGTGCGTTCAATACGAGATCGAGATGGATAGAGGCGAGAGCCAGCCGTGTCCAGCAGTCCTGCGTCACAGTTCGGTGCGAACGAGTGGCTAGTCGAAGAGATGTACGAGCAATTCCTCGCGGATCCCTCGTCGGTGGATCCCGCTTGGCACGATTTCTTCGCGGACTACAAGCCAACACCGCGGGCGGCGAGTCAGGGCGCCGCGCAGGCCAAGGCCGCGGGGAGTGACACGACTGGCGGCGCCCCCACGCAGACCGCCACGAAGCCCGCGCCCAGCGGTCCGCCGAAGAGCAGCGCGCCGTCCACCAATGGACAGGCGCCGCCCCCGGTGAAGGCGAAGACGTCCCCGGCCACCCCGTCGGCCGCGCCCGCGAAGTCCGCCGAGGCCGTCGCGCCGCCGAACAACAAGGCGCCCGCCAAGGGGTCCGCCGCGGACGGCAAGGGCGAGGAGCGCAAGCCGCTGCGCGGGCCCGCCGCCGCGATCGCGAAGAACATGAACGCGTCGCTGGCGCTGCCGACCGCGACGAGTGTGCGCGCGGTGCCCGCGAAGCTGCTCGCGGACAACCGGATCGTGATCAACAACCACCTGAAGCGGACCCGGGGCGGGAAGGTCTCCTTCACCCACCTCATCGGCTACGCGATGGTGCGCGCCCTTGAGGCGTACCCGAACATGAACCGGCACTACGCCGAGGTCGACAACAAGGCCTTCGCGGTCACCCCGGAGCACGTCAACCTGGGTCTGGCGATCGACCTGCCGGGCAGGGACGGCACGCGCAACCTCGTCGTCGCCGCCATCAAGGGCTGCGAGGGCATGTCCTTCCAGCAGTTCTGGCAGGCGTACGAGGACCTGATCCGCAAGGCCCGCAACGGCGCGCTGACCGCGGACGACTTCGCGGGCACCACCATCTCGCTGACCAACCCCGGCGGCATCGGCACCAACCACTCGGTGCCGCGCCTGTCGGTGGGGCAGGGCGCGATCCTGGGCGTCGGCGCGATGGAGTACCCGGCGCCGTTCCAGGGCGCGGCGGAGAAGACCCTGGTCGAGATGGGCATCAGCAAGATCATCACGCTGACCTCGACCTACGACCACCGCATCATCCAGGGCGCGGAGTCCGGCGAGTTCCTGCGCGAGATCCACCGCCTGCTGCTCGGCGAAGACGGCTTCTACGACGACATCTTCACCTCCCTGCGGATCCCCTACGAGCCGATCCGCTGGATGGAGGACTTCGCCGAGGGCCCGGTCGACAAGACCGCCCGGGTGCTGGGCCTGATCGACGCGTTCCGCACCCGCGGCCACCTGATGGCCGACACGGACCCGCTGAACTACCGGCAGCGCAAGCACGAGGACCTCGACGTCCTCTCGCACGGGCTGACCCTGTGGGACCTCGACCGGGAGTTCCCGGTCGGCGGTTTCGCGGGCAAGGAGCGGATGAAGCTGCGCGACGTGCTCGGCGTGCTGCGCGACTCCTACTGCCGGACCGTCGGCGTCGAGTACACCTACATCCTGGACCCGGCCGAGCGCCGCTGGATCCAGGACCGGGTCGAGGTGCCGCACGAGAAGCCCCCGGCGGCCGTGCAGAAGTACGTGCTGTCCAAGCTCAACGCCGCCGAGGCGTTCGAGACGTTCCTGCAGACCAAGTACGTCGGGCAGAAGCGGTTCTCGCTCGAAGGCGGCGAGTCGGTCATCCCGCTGCTGGACACCGTGCTCGACAAGGCCGCCGAGTACGAGCTCGACGAGGTCGTCATCGGTATGCCGCACCGCGGCCGCCTCAACGTGCTGGCCAACATCGTCGGCAAGCCGATCTCGCAGATCTTCCAGGAGTTCGAGGGCAACCTCGACCCGGGCCAGGCGCACGGCTCCGGCGACGTGAAGTACCACCTGGGCGCCGAGGGCAAGTACTTCCGGATGTTCGGCGACGGCGAGACCAAGGTGTCGCTGACGGCGAACCCGTCGCACCTGGAGACCGTCGACCCGGTCCTGGAGGGCATCGTCCGCGCGAAGCAGGACCTGCTCGACAAGGGCGACAAGGAGGGAGTGGGCTTCTCCGTTCTCCCCATCGCGCTGCACGGCGACGCCGCGTTCGCCGGTCAGGGCGTGGTCGCCGAGACGCTGAACCTGGCGCTGTTGCGCGGCTACCGCACCGGCGGCACCGTGCACGTGATCATCAACAACCAGGTCGGCTTCACCACAGCGCCGGAGCACTCGCGCTCCAGCCAGTACGCGACCGACGTGGCGAAGATGATCCAGGCGCCGGTGTTCCACGTGAACGGCGACGACCCGGAGGCGTGCTACTGGGTGGCGCGGCTGGCGATGGACTACCGGCAGACGTTCAACAAGGACGTCGTCATCGACCTGGTCTGCTACCGCCGCCGCGGGCACAACGAGGGCGACGACCCGTCGATGACCCAGCCCGGCATGTACGACATCATCGACACCAAGCGCTCGGTCCGGAAGGGCTACACCGAGGCGCTGATCGGCCGGGGCGACATCTCCGTCGAGGAGGCAGAGAAGGCGCTGCGCGACTTCTCCAGCCAGCTTGAGCACGTGTTCAACGAGGTCCGGGAGCTGGAGAAGCACCCGATCTCGCCGAGCCCGTCGGTGGAGGCCGAGCAGCAGGTGCCCGCGAAGCTGGCGACCGGCGTGGACCGCTCGGTCCTGGAGCGGATCGGCGACGCGCATGTGCACCTGCCGGAGGGCTTCACCCCGCACCCGCGGGTCAAGCCGGTGCTGGAGCGGCGCGCGAAGATGTCCCGCGAGGGCGGCATCGACTGGGCGTACGGCGAGTTGCTGGCGTTCGGGTCGCTGACCATGGAGGGCCGCATGGTCCGCCTCGCCGGTCAGGACTCGCGCCGCGGCACGTTCACCCAGCGGCACGCGGCGATCATCGACCGCAAGTCCGGCCGGGAGTACCTGCCGCTGCAGAACCTCGCCGAGGGCCAGGGCAAGTTCATGGTCTACGACTCCGCGCTGTCGGAGTACGCGGCGCTGGGCTTCGAGTACGGCTACTCGGTCGCCAACCCGGACGCGCTGGTGCTCTGGGAGGCGCAGTTCGGCGACTTCGTCAACGGCGCGCAGTCGGTCATCGACGAGTACATCTCCTCCAGCGAGGCCAAGTGGGGCCAGCTCTCCGACGTGGTCGTGCTGCTGCCGCACGGGCACGAGGGCCAGGGCCCGGACCACACCTCGGGCCGCATCGAGCGCTGGCTGCAGCTGTGCGCGGAGGGGTCGATGACCGTCGCGGTGCCCTCGACCCCGGCGAACTACTTCCACCTGCTGCGCAGGCACGCGCTCGACGGCGTGCAGCGCCCGCTGGTGGTGTTCACGCCGAAGTCGATGCTGCGCAACAAGGCCGCGGTCAGCCCGGTGGAGGACTTCCTCGACGGCACCCGGTTCGAGTCGGTCATCGACGACCCGACCGTGCCGGACCCGTCCGCGGTCACGAAGCTGCTGTTCGTCTCCGGCAAGCTGTACTACGAGCTTGCCGCGGAGAAGGAGAAGCGCGGCGCCACCGACACCGCCGTCGTGCGGGTCGAGCAGCTCTACCCGGTGCCGGAGCGCAAGCTCGGCGCGGTGTTCGACCGCTACAGCCACGTCTCGGACGTGCGGTGGGTCCAGGAAGAGCCCGCGAACCAGGGCTCGTGGCCGTTCTACGGCCTGAACCTGCCGGAGATGTTCCCGGACCGGCTCACCCGGATCACCCGCGTCTCGCGGCGGCCGATGTCGGCGCCGTCTGCCGGGTCGAGCAAGGTGCACGAGCTTGAGCAGCGGGCCCTGATCGCGAAGGCGTTCGAGTAAGACAGTTGGTTGACGGGGCCGCCGGAGCACTCCTTCGGCGGCCCCGCCTTCTTCCCAGGAGTCGCACGTGTATTTCACCGATCGCGGAATCGAAGAGCTGGAGGAACGCCGCGGCGAGGAGGAGGTCACCCTCGCGTGGCTGGCCGACCGCCTGCGCGCGTTCGTCGACGCCAACCCGGACTTCGAGACCCCCATCGAGCGGCTGGCCACCTTCCTCGCCCGTGACGAGGACGTCGAGGACTAGCCGGGTTGCGCCTGGCCGGTGCGGGCTTCCACCAGCCGGAGCCCGATGACCGGACCGCCCGCGCTGACCGGGGCGGCACCAATATGCTGCGTCGGTGGGTATCTTCACTCTGCTGCTCCTGCTGATCGGGCTCGGCGGCGCCGTCACGGCGGTGCTCGTGTTCACCTTGAGCAACAAGCCGAAACAGCCGCCGATGCCGCCGGGGTACTACCCGCAACAGGGCATGGGCTATCCGCCGCCCGGTTATCCCCCGCAGCCCGGCTATCCGCCGCCCGGTTACCCGCAGCAGCCGGGGATGCCGCCGATGGGCGCGCCGGGAATGCCCGGGGGACCGCAGGGAATGCCGGGTGGGGCATACCCACCGGTCGGACCGGGGACACCGCCGCCCGGACTCCCGGCCGCGGGACCGGGCACGCCGCCTCCGGGACTGCCCCAGGGGCCTGGCGCACCCGGGATGCCTGCCGGTCCCGGCGCGCCGCAGCCGGGGATGCCGCCCGTTCCACCGCCCGGAAACCCCTGAGCGACAACGCCCGGGACCGCGGTCAGGTCCGCCGTCTGCGGCGGGTGGCGTGCGGGTGGTCGGAGACCGGCGTGAGTTGGTCGAGCCCGTCGACGGTCACGGTCGCCGTGGGCAGCTCCTTGGCCAGCTCGTCCAGCCGGGCCAGGAACGTGTGGTCGACGACCGCCGCGTCCCGGACGTCGATCACGACTTCGCGGACGTCGGAGTCCGCCCGCGCGAGCACGCGGCGCAGCGGGAGCAGCACCGGGAAGATCGCCGCGCCGGGGACGCGGACCCGCAGGACGGCGCCGTCGCGGGTGATCTCGGGGCGCGGGCGCAGGACCGCGGGCAGCGGCACGCCCCGGGCGAGGTGCAGCACGACCTTGAGGCCGAGGCCCGCCGCGACGCCGATGAGCAGGTCGGTGGCCAGGGTGACCAACAGGGTCGTGAGGAAGAGGGCGAGCTGGTCCCAGCCGAGGTGCGCCGCGTGCCGGAACTCGCTCGGCGATGCGAGGCGGAAGCCGGTGTAGACCAGCATCGCGGCCAGCGCGGCGAGCGGGATGGTCTGCACGACGCCGGGGATGAGCGCGACGAACAGCAGCAGGATCGCGCCGTGGCAGACGTTGGACCAGCGGGTGGTCGCGCCGGAGTCCAGGTTGGCCTTGCTGCGCACGATCTCGGAGATCATCGGCAGGCCGCCGACCATGGCCGAGGTGAGGTTGCCCGCGCCGATGGCGAGCAGGTCGCGGTTGAGGTCCGACGATCCCTTCGCCGGGTCCATCGAGTCCACCGCGAGCACGGTGAGGGTCGACTCGATGGTGCCGATGAGCGCGAACATCGCCACGTACTGCAGTGATGTGCCGCTGAAGACCTGGGAGAAGTCCGGGAACGTGATGGCGTCGAGCAGCGAACCGGGCAGCCGGACCAGGTACTCGGGGCCGAGATGGTGGTTGGCTTCGAGGAACCGGTAGTCGTGCGGGCGGTCGAGGTGCAGCCAGAGGCCGATGGGGATGGCCACCGCCAGGACGACCAGCGGGGCGGGCACGGCCCTGCTCCAGCGGGCGCGCACCAGCGGCAGGCCGAACAGGATGAGCAGCGACAGCGCCCCCACCAGCAGGATCAGCGGGTTGGCGTGCGTCAGGCTGTGCGGGATCTCGGCGAGCAGGCCGAAGGAGGTCTCGGCCTCGGGTTTGACGCCCAGCACGATGTGCGCCTGCTTGGCGATGATGATGACCCCGATCGCGGCCAGCATCCCGTGCACGACCGACGGCGACATGGCCACCCCGACGCCCGCGGCGCGCGCCAGGCCGAACAGGATCTGGATCAGCGCCGCGACCACGCCCACCGCCAACGCGCGCCGGTACCCGGCGACGAGGTCGCCCTGGCCCAGGTCGTGCACGGCGCCGACGGCGATGACGATCAGACCAGCGGCGGGTCCCTTGATGGTCAGCGGCGCGCCGCCGAGCAGGCCGCCGAGGATGCCGCCGACGATGGCGGTGAGCACACCCGCGACCGGTGGGAACCCGCTGGCCACCGCGATTCCCAGGCACAGCGGAAGCGCGATGAGCGAGACCAGGAAACCGGACTTGAGGTCGGATTTCGGAAACCGGCGAACCGGCGGTAACGCCCCGGGCGGGACGCGATCGGATTGCCGGATTCGGTCGGATTTGCGGGGCATGGAATCGTCCTTTTCCGGGCGCGGCGAGGCTGCCGAAGTCGCTATTTCGACCACGGCTGGGCGGGGAGCGGAATCAGCGCGCGACAGGTGGGGCGCGAGCTATTCCGACGTCGGCGCGCGCGGAAAACGCCGTCGCCCAGGGGCCTGCGACCAGCCGCGTCCCCGGGGCTCGGGGCGCGGCCGCCTGCCCGGGGACGGCGGTATCGTCGGCGGACTCGGCGTCACCCAGGACGGACGTGGGCGCCTGCGGATCAAGGAGGGTGTCCTGTCCGGTGGTCTCCCGGACAGGCAGCGGCTCGATGAGCGGCACGCCGGACACGACGGCGAGGCCGATGAGCGCGGCGAAGAAGAGGCCGAGCGCGCGCACGGAGCCTCCCCCCGAAACGGAACCGCGATTGCCGGGCGGCGAGAACAATGCCGCCTTCCTATCGATGATCGCGGGCACGCGGAAGCGGGGTCAAGAGTTCTGTATTCGCTTTTAAACACATAGTGACATAGTGCACTGCGTCCGATAGCGGTCCCCGGCCCGCTACCAGGCGTAAGCCTCGGGAGCGGGCTTGGCGCCGTTGGGCGCGGGCGGCGGGAAGAGCTCGTCCAGTTTCGCCAGCGTGTCGGAGTTCATCGGGATCTCCAGGGCGCGCAGTGAGCCGTCAAGCTGGTCGACGGTGCGCGGCCCGATGATGGGCGCGGTCACCCCCTCCTGGGCGAGCAGCCACGCCAGCCCGACGTCGGCCGGGTTCTCACCGAGGTCGGCGCACAGCTTCTCGTAGGCCTCGATGGCGTCCCGGTGCTTGGCCAGCGCCGCACTCGACCGCTCCGACAGCCCACGCGAGCCGCCGCCCTCCCGCTGCTTGCGCAACACCCCGCCGAGCAGCCCGCCGTGCAGCGGCGACCAGGGAATGACCCCGACCCCGTAGTGCCGGGCGGCGGGCAGCACCTCGAGTTCCACCCATCGGGTGAGCAGGTTGTAGATCGACTGCTCGGACACCAGCCCGAGGAAGCGCCGCTCCCGCGCCGCCTCCTGCGCCTGCGCGATATGCCACCCGGCGAAGTTGGACGAGCCGAAGTACAGCACCTTGCCCTGCTGCCGGAGCACGGAGAACGCCTCCCAGATCTCCTCCCACGGCGTGGCCCGGTCGACGTGGTGCATCTGGTAGAGGTCGATGTAGTCGGTCCGCAAC
Source organism: Actinokineospora iranica (assembly GCF_900101685.1). Lineage (GTDB taxonomy): Bacteria > Actinomycetota > Actinomycetes > Mycobacteriales > Pseudonocardiaceae > Actinokineospora > Actinokineospora iranica. The sequence continues at coordinate 318,394 of NZ_FMZZ01000008.1, read as the reverse complement.
CGCGTGAGGGACGCGTCGGCGGCCCGGCGGATGTTCAGCGCGGACAGGAAGGTCTCGTTGGGCCAGTCGCCCGTGCTGCCGTAGAGCTTGGTCGCCAGCACGGTCTTCTCCCGCCGCCCACCACCCTGGGCGAACCACCGGCCGATGATCCGCTCGGTGATCCCCTCCCCCTTCTGCCAGCCGTAGACATTGGCGGTGTCGAAGAAGTTGATGCCGTGCTCCAGCGCCCGATCCATGATCGAGTGACTGTCGGCCTCGCTGGTCTCCGGCCCGAAGTTCATGGTGCCGAGGACCAACCGGGATACCGACAGGCCGCTGCGGCCGAGGTGGGTGTACTCCATGCCGCCAACCTAACCCCGGACTCGCTCCAGTTCAGGCTGAGCCAACCGCCTGAAGATCGCCTGCAGAGGCACGCACTGCCCGTCAGCGACTGAGGCCGACAGGTCAGTCGTCGAAAATGGATATTTCACCCCGCCACTCCACACACGTCGGGCGACTCCCCGTGGAAACGAACTCCGCTATCGCCGCATGAACCATCTCGACCGGAACTTCGGCACAGGGCCGAACCGGGTAGGAGCGTAGACCGGCGGCAGCATAATCCAACCAGTGCGCATTGCCACCCGAGACCGGAACGAACACGTCTTCACCCTCGCGCCATTCCAACACGCCGACCGCGTTGTGCACACCCGCGGTCAGGATAGGCTGCGGGTCGTTTATTTCCTGACGGTCCCGACTGAACTCCCAAAGCCAGGGCACCTGCACACCAGCGGAGTTCAGAGCACGCACCTCAGCGGCGACGTCCACACCATCGGGAACCTCGTCAAGAGAATCATCCCCCAATGTACCATCGAAAACCCGGGGGGATCGGTCACTTCTTGACCTTTCCGTAGTATGTCCGCTTAACGGGGGAGCCCTTGGCGTCGGTCCCCACCACCGTGAGCATAGAGAACCTTCCGGGATGAACCAAGGAAGTACGTCGCCACACCCCGGAATATCCCCTGGCTCGGATCCGCACGGCGCGTGGTTTATGAGCTGTTGGAGTGGCAGAGCTACGGCTTGGCGCCGAGAACGGAGTCCATCATTCTCGCGGCGGACGAACCGGAGCACCTGAGCGCCACACCGCCCAGGTGAGGGGGACGCCGGGGCGGTAGGCGAGGTGGGTGGCCGAGGGGGCGTCGAGGATGTGCAGGTCGGCTCGGGCTCCCGGGCGGATGACGCCTACTTCGGTTTCGCGGCGCAAGGCCCGTGCGCCGCCCCAGGTGGCCGCTTTTACCGCTTCCGCTACTGACATGCGCATTTGCAGGACCGCTGTGGCAACGCAGAAGGCCATGGATGAGGTGTAGGACGAGCCCGGGTTGCAGTTGGTGGCCAGCGCGACGGTCGCGCCCGCGTCGAGGAGGGCTCGGGCGTTGGGGAGGGGGTGGCGCGTCGAGAGGTCGCAGGCGGGCAGGAGGGTGGCGACGGTGTCGGAGTTCGCCAGGGCGTCTATATCGGACTCTGTCAGATAGGTGCAGTGGTCGACGCTGGCGGCGGACAGTTCCACGGCCAGGCGGACGCCGGGGCCGGGGGCCAGCTGGTTTCCGTGGACGCGGAGGCCGAGGCCGTGCGCTGCTGCGGCGGTGAGCACGCTGCGGGACTGGGACTCGTCGAAGGCGCCGGTTTCGCAGAAGACGTCCGCCCACTGGGCGTGGGGCGCCACGGCGGCGAGCATGGAACCGGAAACCAAGTCCAGATAGGACTCTGGGGTGGTGTCGGGGGGAATCAGGTGCGCGCCCAAATAGGTGACTTCGTCTACCGACTCGGCGGCTATGCGGGCGGCGCGGGCCTCGTCTTCGACGGTGAGGCCGTAGCCGGTTTTGGTTTCCAGGCAGGTGGTTCCCTGGGACACCGCCTCGGCCACGTGGCGGCGGAGGGTGGCGCGCAGGTCGTCGTCGGTGGCGGCGCGGGTGGCGGTGACGGTGGTGGTGATTCCGCCTGCCGTGTAGGGTTTTCCGGCCATGCGGGCGGTGAACTCGGCGGTGCGGTCACCCGCGAAGACCAGGTGCGTGTGGCTGTCGACCCAGCCGGGGAGGGCGGCACGGCCCGCCGCGTCGACTCTGGTGTCGGCGGGTGGAGCGGCCTTCGCCGGGCCTACCCAGGCGAAGCGGTCGCCGCTCAGGACCACCGCTGCGTCGGTGAGGACTTCGGGGTCGTCGTTGGTGGTGAGTTCGGCGATGTTGGTGATCAGGGTGCTCATGGGCACTGTCCTTTGATCAGTCCTTCGATCGCCGTGGCCAGGAGTTCAGCTATATCACCGAGGATGTGGGCGCCGGAGCTGACCACGGTCTTGCCTGCGACGATCACGATGTCCACATCGGACGCCGACGCGGACAGGATCGCCTGGGTGGGCAGGCTTCCCGCGGTTCGTGGGGTGTCGAGGCGGACGGCCACCAGGTCCGCCGGAGCGCCGGGGGCGATGCGGCCCGCTTCCGGCCAGCCGAGGCCCGTGTGACCGGCGGAAGTGAGGGCGGTGACCAGTTCAGCCGGGGTGAAGCGGCCTCTGCGGCCGGTGCGGAGGCGTTCTCCGTACTCCAACGCGCGGGCCTCGGCCATCGGGTCCACCACCGCGTGCTGGTCGCTGCCCAGCGACAGGGGGCAGCCCGCGTCGGCGAGTTCCCTGGCCGGGCCGACACCGTCGGCGAGGTCGGCTTCGGTTGTGGGACAGAGGCAAACACCGGTGGTGGTGGAACCGAGCAGGGCGATGTCGTCGCCCGTCAGGTGGGTGGCGTGGACGGCTGTCGTGCGGGGGCTGAGAACACCCGCGTCGGCCAGCAGTTCAGTGGGCGAGCGGCCATAGGCGGTGCGGCAGACGTTGTTCTCGGCGGGCTGCTCGGACAGGTGGACGTGCAGCGGGCCCGCGAAACCCGCGACCACCGGCAGCGCCTCGCGCGGGACCGCGCGCACCGAGTGGATGGCCGCGCCGACGCGGGTGGTGGCGTCGGGGCGCAGGTCGGCGACGCGCTCGGCCCAGCGGTGGGCGTCGCCGTCGGAGAAGCGCCGCTGCTCCGGGGACAGCGGCTGATTGATTCCGCCGGTGAGGTAACAGGTGTCGAGCAGGGTGAGCCGGATGCCCGCCGCGTGGGCCGCTTCGATCAGGGCGTGGCCCATCGCGTTCGGGTCGGTGTACTGGGCGCCGTCGGGGGTGTGGTGGAGGTAGTGGAACTCGCCGACGCACGTCACCCCGGCCAGGGCCATCTCCGCGTAGACCGCTCGGGCCAGCAGGAAGTACGAGTCCGGGTCCAGGCACCCGGCCAGCTCGTACATCCGGCTTCGCCACGTCCAGAACGTGCCGCCGTCGTCGTGGGTCCGGCCGCGCAGGGCGCGGTGGAAGGCGTGTGAGTGCGCGTTCGCGAACCCGGGGAACACCAGGCCCGGCAACGGCACCGATTCCGGCGGCTTGGTGTCCACTTGCGACACTGAGGTGATCGAGCCGCCTGCGACAAGCACCAGGACGCCCGCGGCGACCCCGTCGGGCAGCCAGGCGTGCTCGCACCAGTAGGCGGTCATCGGGCCAGGTGGGCGAGGACGTCGGCGAGCGCGGCCACCCCCGCCGCGCAGTCGGCGGGCTCGGCGAACTCCTCGGGCGCGTGGCTGATGCCGGTCGGGTTGCGCACGAACAGCATCGCGGTCGGCACGTGCGCGGCGAGGATGCCCGCGTCGTGGCCCGCGCCGGTCGGCAGGACGGGCACGCCGCCGAGCGCGGCCGCCACCTCGTCGCGCAACGCCGGGTCGAAGACCACCTTGTCCCCGTACGACTCCTGGGTGACCGTGACCGCGCACCCCTCGTCCACGGCCGCCGCCTCGGCCGCCGCGGTGATGTCGGCGACGACCGCCCGGGTGCGCGCGTCGTCGTCCGCGCGGGCATCCAGCCAGATGTCCACAGTGGACGGTATGGCGTTCGTGCCGCCCGGGTTCGGCACGATCCGGCCCACCGTGGCCCGCGCCCCCTCCACCGCGAGCGCGGCCCGGCGCGCGGCGACGACGACCTGGGCGGCGGCGACCATCGGGTCGCGCCGGTCGACCATCAGCGTGGCGCCAGCGTGGTTTCCCTCACCGGTGAAGGTGAGCCGCCACCGGCCGTGGGCGAGGATGGATCGCGCGACCCCGACCGGGGCCGCCAGGTCGACCAGCCCCCGGCCCTGCTCGACGTGCAGCTCCACGAACGTCCCGATCCGCGCCAGCGCCGCGTCGTCCCGCCCCACCCTGGTCGGGTTGATCCCGGCCGCCCGCAGGGCTTCCGCCAGAGTCACACCGTCCGAATCGGACAGTCTCAGCGCCGTCTCGGGCGGCAGGGAGCCGGTCAGCAGCCGTGAGCCCAGGCACGCCACGCCGAAGCGCCCGCCCTCCTCCTCGGCGAACACCACGACCGCGAGCGGCCGACCCGGTGTGAAACCGCGTTCCCGCAACAGGTCCACGGCTTCCAGTGCGGACACGACCCCCAAGGGGCCGTCGAACGCGCCGCCGCCGGGCACGGAATCCAAGTGGCTGCCGGTGACGACCGCGCCGTCCCCCGGCCGCCCCCACCACGCCCACAGGTTGCCGTTGCGGTCGCATTCGACGTCGAGCCCGCGCCGCCGCGCCTGCGCGGTGAACCATTCGCGCAGCGCCAGGTCCGCGCGGTCGAACCCGTGCCGGGAGTACCCGCCGCGCCGGGGGTCCGCGCCGATCCCGGCGATCTCGGCCAGCCCGGTCACGACCGCGCCATCGGGACGACGACACCGCGTTCGGCCGCGATCTCGCCCGCCCGCTCGTAGCCCGCGTCCACGTGCCGCAGGACGCCGGTCGCCGGGTCGTTGGTCAGCACCCGCTCGATCTTCCGCCCCGCCAACGGAGTCCCGTCCGCCACGGTCACCTGGCCCGCGTGGATGGACCGGCCGATGCCGACCCCGCCGCCGTGGTGGATCGACACCCAACTCGCCCCGGACGCGGTGTTCACCAGCGCGTTGAGCAGCGGCCAGTCGGCGATCGCGTCGGACCCGTCGGCCATCGCCTCGGTCTCCCGGTACGGGGACGCGACCGAGCCGCAGTCCAGGTGGTCGCGCCCGATCACGACCGGCGCGGACAGCTCGCCGCCTGCGACCATGTCGTTGAACCGCAGGCCCGCCAGGTGCCGCTCGCCGTAGCCGAGCCAGCAGATGCGCGCCGGAAGCCCTTGGAAGGCGACCTTTTCCCGGGCGAGGCGAATCCAGCGGGCCAGGGGTTCGTTGTCCGGGAACAGATCCAGGATCGCCCGGTCGGTGGTCGCGATGTCAGCCGGGTCGCCCGACAGCGCCGCCCAGCGGAACGGCCCGCGGCCCTCGCAGAACAGCGGCCGGATGTAGGCGGGCACGAAACCGGGGAAGTCGAAGGCCCGCGCGCAGCCGCCGAGCTTGGCCTCGCCGCGGATCGAGTTGCCGTAGTCGAACACCTCCGCGCCCGCGTCGAGGAACCCGACCATCGCCGCGACATGCTCGGCCATCGACGCCCGCGCCCGCTCGGTGAACTCGTCGGGCTTGGCCGCGGCGTAGTCGGCCCAGTCGTCCAGGGCAACACCGCGCGGCAGGTACGCCAACGGGTCGTGCGCGGAGGTCTGGTCGGTCACGACGTCGACCTCCACGCCGCGCCGCAGCAGTTCCGGCAGCACGGCGGCGGCGTTGCCGATGACCCCCACCGACAGCGGCAGCCCGATCCGTTTGGCCCGCTCCACCCGCGCCACGGCGTCGTCGAGGTCGGTGGCCAGCTCATCGAGGTAACGGGTCTCCACCCGGCGGCGGGCGCGGGCGGGGTCGACCTCGACGCACAGCGCGACGCCGCCGTTCATGGTCACCGCAAGCGGTTGCGCGCCGCCCATCCCGCCCAGTCCCGCGGTCAGGGTCAGCGTTCCCCGAAGGGTGCCGCCGAAGCGTTTGGCCGCGACCGCCGCGAACGTCTCGTATGTCCCCTGCAAGATTCCCTGCGTGCCGATGTAGATCCACGACCCGGCGGTCATCTGCCCGTACATCGTCAGCCCGGCCGCTTCGAGGCGGTGGAACTCCGGCCAGGTCGCCCAGTCGCCGACGAGGTTCGAGTTCGCGATCAGCACCCGCGGCGCCCACTCGTGCGTGCGCAGCACCCCGACCGGCTTGCCCGACTGCACCAGCAGCGTCTCGTCGTCGCCGAGCCCGGTCAGCTCCCGGGTGATGGCGGCGAAGCTCGCCCAGTCCCGCGCGGCCTTGCCGGTGCCGCCGTAGACGACCAGGTCGTCCGGCCGCTCGGCGACCTCGGGGTCGAGGTTGTTGTGGAACATGCGCAGCGCGGCCTCGGTCTGCCAGCTTCGCGCGGTGAGGGCGGTGCCGCGAGCGGCGCGGACAGGTCCGGAAGTGGTCACCGGGCCACCTCACTCGTTCGGTGGCCCCGCGCGCCCACGCACTGTGACAAGGATTCGTTCGCGAGCTCACTCATGAGACCTCCTGGTGAACGGCGGCGAGCAGGGCGCCGGAGCGGACGAGGTCTTCCGCGGCGGCGATCTCCGGGGCGAGGTGCCGGTCCGGTCCCGGGCCGGGCACCCGCTCCCGCACGGCGGCGACGGCGGCGGCCGTCGCCGGGCCGGGGGTCAGCGGGGCGCGCAGGTCGAGGGCGCGCGCGGCGGTCAGCAGTTCGACGGCGAGCACCGTGGTGAGCCCGTCGACGGCCCGGCGCAGCTTGCGCCCGGCTGACCAGCCCAGGGACACGTGGTCCTCCTGCATCGCCGAACTGGGGATCGAGTCGACCGAGGCCGGTGCGGCCAGCCGTTTCAGCTCCGAGACCAGCGCGGCCTGCGTGTACTGGGCGATCATGTGCCCGGAGTCCACCCCCGGGTCGGCGGCGAGGAACGGCGGCAGCCCGTGCGACCGGGCAACGTCGAGCATCCGGTCGGTGCGCCGCTCGGCCATGCTCGCCACGTCGGCGACCGGGATGGCCAGGAAGTCCAGGGCGTAGGCCAGCGGCGCCCCGTGGAAGTTGCCGTTCGACTCGACCCGCCCGTCGGCGAGCACGACCGGGTTGTCCACCGCCGCCCCCAGCTCCCGGTCGGCCACCGACTCGGCGAACGCCACGACGTCCCGGGCCGCGCCGTGCACCTGCGGGGCGCAGCGCAGCGAGTACGCGTCCTGCACCCGCGTGCACCCCGGCCCCCGGTGACTGGCCACGATCGGCGAGCCCGCGAGGAAGGCAGCCATCCGCGCCGCCGACACCGCCTGCCCCGGATGCGGCCGCAGTGCCTGCAAGTCGGCGGCGAACACCCGATCGGTGCCCAACAGCGCCTCGACACTCATCGCCGCCGTGAGATCAGCGACGTCAAGCAGAGCATTCAGGTCGCGCAGGGCCAGCACCAGCATTCCCAGCATCCCGTCGGTGCCGTTGATCAGCGCCAGCCCCTCCTTCTCCGCCAGCCTGACCGGCTCAAGCCCAGCGACGGCAAGCGCGTCGGCCGCCGACCGCGACTCCCCGTCCCGATCACGCACCCGCCCTTCCCCGATCAACGCGAGCGCGACAGCCGCCAGCGGCGCCAAGTCCCCGGAACACCCCAGCGACCCGTATTCGTGCACTACCGGCACGATCCCCGCGTTCACCATCGCGGCCAATGCCTCCACAGTGGACCGCCGAACCCCCGTACGGCCCGTGGTCAGCGTCCGCAGCCGCAACACCATCAGCGCCCGCACCACCTCCGGCTCGACCTCGGCCCCCGCCCCCGCCGCGTGCGACCGCACCAACGACCGCTGCAACGCCGCCCGACTGGCCACCGGGATATGCCGAACCGCCAACGCCCCGAACCCCGTGGACACCCCATACGTCGGCTCCGGCGCTTCGGCCAACCGCTCGACATGCTCCCGGGCCACCCCCACCCCCACCAGCGCCCCCGCCGTGACCTCCACAACCGCCCCACCCCGAGCAACAGCGACGACCTGCCCCCGACTCAGCGGCCCACCATCAAGCAGCACTCGTTCCCGCATTGCCCCATCTCAACCCCACCAGCCCCAGAGCACGACCTGGGATCGGGTGACACTGTCCGAAATCCCAGACACCCTCCGTCCCAATGACCACTTTCGAGCGTCCCCCAGAAGCTCCAAAGAGAACCCACAGAACACTTTCAGCAAGCCACCCAACGACCCTGCCAAGACGCCCAAGCCGCACCTGCCCTGCCAGGTACCAGATGGGCCAGAGCAGCAAACCCGCCCCCCACACACAAAGCTGAACCTGCCCTTCCAGGTGCTCGATGGGGTAGAGCAGCGAACCCGACCCTCTGCCAGGCCAGCAAGCGCCCGCCCAGTGCTCGATGGGGTGGAGTGGTTTCTTTGGGGGTGAAGGAAGATCCCTGAACTCGCCGTGGTCGTGGGGCCGAAGGCTCCCCACCCGTCTTTCCCGCGACGGGATCTTCCTTCGTAGGGGCCCCGAAGAAACCACTCCACCCCATCGAGCAAACAACGCAGACCCCACCAGACCCCGCGCGACGGCAAACCCCACCCTCCCCGGGGGGCCGCCCCGCTCCAGTCTATCGCCGCAGGTCAGCAAAGGGTAGGGAGAACGCCGGGCCTGTGGATAACTCAAACACCCCATCGGGCGGACCCCACGAGAGCACCCGGAGACCACTTCCCAGGCAGTATGGTGAATCGGCGGTTCAGCGCTGTACCGACCGTGAGGTGGAGCCCAACGATGCTTGGCAGTGCCACGGCCGCGAAGTCGCGAGGCGAGCTGACGAGCTACGTCGGCAGGCAGCGCGAAGGCGCCCAGGTCCGCCGCCTGCTCAACGAGGCCAGGCTGATCACGCTGACCGGCCCCGGTGGAGTGGGCAAAACCCGCTTGGCCGCCCGCGTCGCCACTGAGGTTTCCGAGCAGTTCCAGGACGGAGTGGTCTTCGTCGGCCTGGCCGAGGTGCGGGACCCGGCGCTGCTGGTGGACATGATGGCCGACCGTCTGGGCCTGCTCGACCAGTCCAGCAAGCTGGTGTCCAGGATCGTCATCGACCACCTCCGAACGCGTCGACTGCTGTTGGTGCTCGACAACTGCGAGCACCTGGTCGACGCGTGCGCGGAGTTCGCCCGGGTCGTCTTGGCCGAGTGCCCCGATGTCGTGCTCCTCGCCACGAGCAGACAGTCCTTGGGCGTCGTCGGTGAGCAGGTGCTGGCCGTGCCGCCGCTGGCGGTGCCCGACGAGGCCACCCCGCCCGAAGACCTGGCCCGGTTCGACAGCGTGCGGCTGTTCCTCGACCGCGCCGCGGGCGTGTCGCGCACGTTTCAGGCCAGTCCGGAGAACAGCGCCGACCTGGTGCGCCTGTGCAGGCAGCTGGAGGGCCTGCCGCTGGCGATCGAGTTGGCCGCGGTGCGGACGCGGTCGCTGTCGCCGAGGCAGATCGCGGAGCGGTTGACGCGGCGGCTGGCGTTGTTGACCTCGGGGGCGGCGCGGACGGCGCCGCGGCGGCAGCAGACTCTGCGCGCGACGGTCGACTGGAGCCATGACCTGTGCTCACCGGCCGAGCAGGCGGTGTGGGCGCGGGCGTCGGTGTTCGCCGGGTCCTTCGACCTGGACGCGGGCGAGCACGTCTGCGGCGGGGTGGGCGAGGTGCTGGACCTGATCGACGGGCTGTTGGACAAGTCCGTGCTGATCCGCGAAGAGCCCGACGGCCGTGACGACGTCGTCCGCTACCGCATGTTGGAGACGCTGCGCGAGTACGGGCACGAGAAGCTGGTGGAGTCCGGCGACGCCGACCGGGTGGCCCGGCTGCACCGCGACTGGTTCGACCGGCTCACCGCGACCGCGGACGCCCAGTGGGCGGGCCCCGACCAGATCGCCTGGGCCGTCCGGCTGCGGCAGGACCACGCGAACCTGCGCGCCGCGTTGGGCTGGTCGGTGGCCGAGCCGGGCGAGGCGGAAGTCGCGCTGCGGATGGCGTCCCGCCTGGACGAGTACTGGACCTTGCGCGGCTCCAACACCGAGGCGCGGATGTGGCTCAACCGGGCCTTGGCCGCCACCCCGCCCGACCACCCCGACCGCGCGTTCGCGCTGACCCGCGCCGCGGGCTACGCCTTCTGGCAGTTCGACGTCGACGCGGCGGGCGCGTGCCTGGCCGAGGCGGACACGCTGGGCGCGGGCGACGAGACCGTCACCGCCCACATCACCCACGTCCGCGGTCTCGGCGCGCTGCTGTGCGGCGAGTTCGCGGAGGCGGCGAAGCTGTCGGCGGAGACGACGGCCTTCTTCCGGGCCCGCGGCGACCACCGGCGCGAACTGCACCCGCTGTTCCTGCTCGCCATGTCGACCGCGGTCACCGGCGACCTGGAGACCGCGCGCCGCGTGGTCGAGCGGGCGGTCGCGCTCACCGAGTCCACCGGCAACGCGTACTACCACTCCATGTCGCTCTACGGCAGGCAGTGCGTCGAGGTCCTGTACGGCGACCTCGACGTCTCGATCGCGGCGGGCCGCGCCGGGCTGCGGGCTTGCCTGCTGATCGGCAACCGTTTCGGCCGGGCGCACCACATCGAGTCCCTGGCCTGGGCCGCGTGTCGGCAGGGCGACCACTCCCGGGCCGCGACGCTGTTCGGGGCGGCGGCGGCGCTCTGGGAGACCGTCGGCTCGTCGCCCGAGCACCCCGTGTCCCTTTCCGTGCCGCACTTCTGGCACCTGGAGTCGACCAGGGAGGCGCTGGGCGCCGCCCGGTTCGACGACCGGCACGCCGCGGGGCGGGCGATGTCGGACGAGGACGCGACGCGGTACGCGCTCAGCGAGCGGGCCTGCGCGGCCCCGACGACCCCGGACGGGCGCCGCGGGCCGCTCACCGCCCGCGAGACCGAGATCGCCGAGCTGGTCGCGGCGGGCCTGACCAACCAGGAGATCGCCGACCGGCTCGTCATCGCCCGCCGCACCGCGGAGACCCATGTCGCGAACATCCTCACCAAGCTGGGAGTCCACAACCGCTCGCAGATAGCGGCGTGGGTCATGGGCCGCGATGGCGAGCCGCCCCGCTGACCTGGGCGGAGTTTCGGTCACCGGCGATATACGCAATTCTGCCGATGTCGCGCGAACGGTCGAACGGCCAGCCTGGCAGTCCGCTTGAGGACGTGCTCAAGCCCCCTGCCGAGGAGCTCGAACCATGAACCGATCCCGCCGCATCGTCGCGGCCCTGGCGCTGGTCGTCGCAGGAGTGCTGGGGACCGTGGTCGCCCAGTCCGCGGTCACCACCGCCGCGGCCGCGTCGGCGTTCCCCAACGGCAAGAACCCCGTCGTCCTCGTCCACGGCTTCTCCGGGTCGGGCGCGAACTGGAACACCCTCAAGGAGTCGCTCATCGCGACCGGCTACACCAGCGAGCAGCTCACTGCCATCTCCTACGGCAGCTACGGGCAGTCGAACGTCGACATCGCCGCGGTCATCGGGCGCACCGTGGACAGCGTCCTCGCCGAGACCGGCGCGGCCAAGGTCGACATCATCAACCACTCCATGGGCGGCATCAACAGCCGCTACTGCATCAAGTTCGACGCCTGCGCGGGCAAGGTCGACCACTGGATCTCGCTGGCGGGCGCGAACAGAGGCACCTACACCGCGAACCTGTGCTCGTTCTTCACCCCGGTCTGCAAGGAGATGGTCCCCGGGTCCGCGCTGCTGAAGAAGCTCAACGCCGCGCCCGCGCTGCCGGACGGCACGAAGTGGTCGACCCTGTGGTCGCCCAACGACGGCATCATCATTCCCGCCGAGAACACCGTGCTGGCCGGGGCGAACAACATCCAGATCACCGGCAGCCACCTCGGGATGCTCAAGGACGCGGCCGTGGCCGCCAAGGTCCGCGAGCTGCTCGACTCGTAAGCGGTCCCGCTCTGGGGTGGCGTCCCGCGGCGGGCGTCACCCCAGCCGCGCGTCGCGCCGCGCGGTGACCCAGGTGGCGATCTGCGCGCGGTTGCCCGCGTCGAGCTTGGCCAGGATGTTCGCGACGTGGGTCTCGGCCGTGCGGCGGGCGATGACGAGCTTGTCGGCGATCTCCTGGTTGGTCAGGCCGTCCGCGACCAGCTCGGCGATCTCGGACTCCCGGACGCTGAGCGGGCCGTGCTTCTTCCCCGCCCCTTCCGCCTGTCTCGGCTCGGGCATCCCGGTCGTCTCGGGCACCTCCGCCTCGCCGAGGGCGTAGCGGACGACCTCGGCGTCGGACATGGCGCGGCCCGCGGCGAACGCCCGGTCGAACCGGGTGGCGCCCAGCGCGTCGCGGGCCTTCCCCATGAGCCGGAAGTGCGGGACGGCCATGGAGACGGTGTGCTCCGGCGAGGTCATCACGGCCTCCCACAGGGTCTGCGCGGCGCCGAACAGCGTCGCGGCCCGAACGTTGTCACCCTGCCGCTGCGCGATCCACGCCAGTGTCTCGATGTTGTGCGCCCTGCCCTGTCTGCTGCCGGTGAGCTCGTCCGCGCGCACCCCCTCGCGGCCTGCCGCCAAGCCGATGTCCGGGTCCCCGAACAGGCCCTCGACGCAGGCGCGGCCGTTGAGCGCCATGCTCCGGTAGTAGCCCTCGCCGCGACCGTCGGTGAGGGTGACCGCCCGCCCGATGACCTCCCGGGCCTCGGCCAGCCTGCCCAGCACCGCCGTGGCGAGCGCCTGCAGGAACAGCGGGTGCAACTCGCGGCGGACGTCGTCGCGGGCCCGGAAAGCGGCGGCGGCAGCGGCGTTCAGGTCGGCCGCCGCGGCGTAGTCGCCGCTGAGCAGCGCCCCGTAGCCGCGCACGAAGGTGATCCTGGCCCGCACCAGGTCGTCGCCGGTCCGGTCGGCCAGCGCCGCGGCCTCGGCCAGGCGGGCGTCGGCGACCGCGACGTTGAACTGGCCGAGCGCGTAGTACGCGCTGACGCTCAGCGCGAACGCGCGGTCGGGGTGGTCGGGCGGGGTCGCGGCCAGCGCCCGGTCGACCCAGCGGAGCGCCTCGGTGTTCAGGCCGCGCAGCGCCCAGTACTCCGGAACCCGCGACGCCATCCGCAGCGCCGCCGCCGCCTCGCCGGGCGTGCTGATCGACCATTCCAGGGCGGCGCGCAGGTTCGCGTGGTCGCGGCGCAGCCGGTTCCCCCAGGTCGGCTGGCCGGGGCCGAGCCACTGCCGGTCGGCGGACTCGGTGAGCCGGTCGAACCAGTCGCGGTGCAGCCGGGCCACCCGGTCGGCGTCGCCGGACTCCACCAGCTTCTCGTGCCCGTACTCGCGCAGGGCCTCCAGCATCCGGTAGCGGACGACGTCGTCACGGCCGTCGTGCTCTTCGCGGATCAGCACGGACTTGTCCAACAGCCCGTCGACCAGGTCCAGCACGTCGTTCCGGTCGGCCGTGGAGTGATCGACATCAGAGGGGTCGCCGCCGCCCGCGCAGACCTCTTCCGCCGCGTCCAGGTCGAAGGACCCGGCGAACACCGACGCCCGCGCCCACACCGCCTGCTCGGCCGGTGAGCACAGCTCGTGGCTCCAGTCGATCGTGGCGCGCAGCGTCTGCTGCCGCTCGACCGGAAGGCGGGTCCCGGTCGTCAGCAGCGACAGCCGCTGGGTCAGCCGCTCGGCGATCTGCCTCGGCGAGAGCGACCGGGTGCGCCGCGCCGCGAGCTCGATGGCCAGCGGCAGCCCGTCGAGCTGCCTGCACAGCCGCACCAGGTCGGTGTTGTTCTCGGCGGTGTGCGCGAAAGCGGGCGACACCGCGACGGCCCGGTCGAGGAACAGCCGAACGCTGTCGTACCGGGCCAGGTCTTCCAGTGGGGTGGCCTCGTCGGGCACCGCCAGCGGCGGCACGGCCAGCACCTGCTCACCGCTGACGCCGATGGACTGTCTGCTGGTGGCCAGCACCACCACTCCCCCGCACTCGGCGAGCACCTCGTCCAGCAGTTCGGCGCACGCGTCGACCAGGTGCTCGCAGTTGTCGAGCACCAGCAGCGTCCGGCGGGTCCGCAGGTAGTCGACGACCATCCGGGTGACGTGCCGGTTGTACTGGTCGAGCAGCCCCAGCCGGTCGGCGAGCACGGTGGTGAGCAGCGCGGGGTCACGCACCTCGGCCAGGCCGACGAACACCACGCCGTCGCGGAACGCGCCCGCCAGCTCCTGCGCCACATGGGTGGCCAGGCGGGTCTTGCCCACCCCGCCGGGGCCGGTCAGCGTCACCAGCCGGTTCTCGGACAGCAACCGCCGCACGTCGGCGCCCTCGCTCTGCCTGCCGACGTAGCTCGTCATCTCGATGGGCGGCCCCGCCATCTGCAAGCGCTCCTACCTCACCCCGGTCGAAACTCCCCGACGAGCCTCGACGGACACCCTAACCAACGATGGCGCTCACCGGGGCCGCCCGCCTATCCGGCCGCCCAGCTCCACCGCCGCCCGCAGCGTCGCCGCCGCCAGGTCCGGCCAGTGCTCGCCGCACTCGGCCGCGCCAGGGCAGGTGTGCCGGAACGTGGTGCTGATCGCGGCGACCGGGTGGCCGCCGTGGTCGAACACCGGCGCGGCGACCGACGCGAACCCGGCGCTCACATGGCCGTCCTCCACCGCCCACCCGCGCCACCGCTCCCGCGCCAGGACCCCGCGCAGCGCGGGCAGGTGCGCCGGGCCGCGGCCGGTGCGGTCGACGAACGCGGCCCGGTTCGGGAACAGCGCCCGCACCTGGGCCGCGGGCAGGTGGGCGAGCATCGCGCGGCCGGAGGCGGGCAGGTGCGTGACGAAACCGGCGTCGGCGAGTTCGGCGAGCAGGTGGTAGGTCGTGGAGCGGGGCAGAGCCAGCTCGCGGGCCAGGGCGGCGGCGGTCACCGGGCCCGCCTTGCCCGCGATGAGGCGCAAGACCGCCAAACCGCGCCGAAGCGCGGGCACATCGCTGCTTCCGCCCACACAATCGAGAGTACGACTCAACATCCGGGGGCTGGGGAACGTTGAAGGAGTGACGACGGGGGGCCGGCGTGCCGGATAGTTTCGAGGATTTCCTCACCGAACGGCTGGATTCGCTGCTGCGCTACGCGACCACACTGACATGTGACCCGTACCAGGCGCAGGACATCGTCCAGGAGGTGGTGCTGCGCGCGCAGCCCAAGTGGGGGCGCATCGCGCGGATGGACCTGCCGCACGCGTATGTGAAACGCATGGTCACCAACGAGTTCCTGTCCTGGCGGCGGCGCCGCTGGACCCGCGACGTCCAGGTCCCGCACGGCGGCATGGAGGACCTGAGCCCGCCGCTGGCCGACCCCACCGCCCTGGTCGACGACCGCGCGGTGCTGACCGCCGGAATCGCGCGGCTGCCGCGCAAACAGCGCGTCGCCGTCGTCCTGCGCTACTACGACAACCGATCCGACGCCGAGATCGCCGAGGAACTGGGCTGCTCGGAAAGCACGGTGCGCAGCCACATCTCCCGAGCAGTGGCCACCCTCCGCGCCCACCTGGGCACACCCGAGCGACTGAAGGAGGCACTGTGACGCACGAGTTCGAGGCGCTTCTCCGCGAGTGCCTGGCTCGTCAAGCGGCCCGCGCGCCGCACCGTGCTTTCCTGATCGCCGCCCTCAGACGCCGCAGGACCGCCCGGATGTGGCTGCCGCTCGTGGTCGCCGTGGTCATCGCGCTAGCCCTGACCGTCGTGGTCTCGGTCGAGTTCCGGGCGGGTGGCGAACTGGGGGTGCCACCCGCCCGGCGTCCCCCGGACGACGGCCTGCCCCTGGCCGCGGAAAGCATCTCCGACCACTGGGACCTGCGGGTGCCCGTCGAGCCGAGATGGCTGCCCAGCGGCCTCGTCGAACACCAGCGCATGGTCAACACCGGGGGGACCATGGCGACCCGGTTCTGGACTCCGGGACCGGTGGTGGACGAGGCCGCGCAGTGGGTGTCGCTGTCGCTGCTGCGCCTCGACGCGGAAGACCTGCTCTTCACCGGGGACCAGGTGGACATCCGGGGCAGTTCGGGCCGGTTCTCGCCGTACGCGCTGCCGGGGGATGCGGTGCTGACCTGGTGGGGCGCCCTGGGTTTCCGGTTCACGGTCACCGTGCACGGGCTTCCGAACGGGCGGGAAGTGGCGACCCAGATCGCGCGGTCGGTGGAATCCGCGCCGGGTGAGGGGATGCGGCTGGCGGCTCGGTTCGGGGCCATCCCGGCGGGGATGACACCGACTTATGGGGGGATTCGGGGGGCTTCGCCTGGGGAGGCTGGGGGGTTTCTTCGGGCAGGCGCTCCGGACGGGCGGGAGTTGCACGCTGAGGTGCTGCCGGTGGCGCCTGCGGAACTGGGGGTGGAGCTGACTGTTCGGGGGCGGGAGGTGTGGTTCCGGTCTGGGGTGGGGGCGGATGGGGCGTCTGAGCAGGTGGTGGTGGATTTGGGGGGTCGGTGGTTGGTGGTGCGGTACTTCGGAGGGGAGCCGGATGCCGGGCGGCTGACCGGGTTGGCGCAGGTGGCTGAGACTGTGCGGTTTGGGCCGGTGCCGTTTTCTCCGTGGCTTGGCACTCGGCCTGAGTGATTCTGTTTTGCTGGCTTCTGCGGGGGGTTGGGTTGCGGGGTTTGCTCGATGGGCGGGCGTCGGTGCCGGTTGGCAGGAGAGCCGGTTTGCTGCTCCGGCCCCGGCCCTGACTGAGTTGGATGGCGAAGGCCGCCCTCGGTGGTGGTGGGTGCCGTGAGGGCGGCCTTCGCTTTCGGGGTGTTCTGGGTCAGATGCCTGCGGTTGCCAGCCAGTCCTTGGCGACCTTGGCGGCGTCTGGCTTGTCTGGGGCGTTGAGTTTGGCGTTGAGGTCGATCAGGACCTCGGTGGTGAGTTTGGCCGCGATGGCGTTGAGGACCTGTTTGACGGTGTCGTCCGCCTTGCTCTTGTTGATCAGGGGGACGACGTTCTGTGCGGCGAAGTTGGACTTGGGGTCTTCCAGGACGACGAAGTTGTTCGCCTTGATCGCTGGGTCGGTGGTGAACAGGTCGGCTGCTTGGATAGCGCCGGTTTTGAGGGCGTCGACCGTGAGGGGGCCGCCGACGTCCAGGGACTTGTACTCCTTGATTTCCAGGTTGTAGCTCTCCTTGAGGCCGGGGAGGCCGTCGGAGCGCTTCTGGAACTCCGGGGGGCCGCCGAAGACGACGGGGCCGGCTTTGGCCAGGTCCTCGATGGTTTTGAGGTTGAGGCTGTCGGCGGTGGCCTTGGTGACCACCACGGCGTCCTTGTTTTCCGCCGTGGACTTGTCCAGCACGGTCAGGGAGTCCGGCAGGGCCTTCCGCAGGGCCGCGTAGACCTCGTCTGCCCCGGTTTCGGTGGCGTCCTTCTCGATGTGGGTGAGCAGGGTGCCGGTGTATTCCGGGATCAGGTCGATGGAGCCGTCCTGGACGCCCGGGTAGTAGGTCTCGCGGCTGGCGATGTTGAGTTTCCTGGTGACCTTGACGCCGTTGGCTTCCAGCGCGCCCGCGTAGATCTCGGCCAGCAGGATGCTCTCGGGGAAGTTGGCCGAGCCGACGACGATCGTGCCGGTTGGCGCGGGGGTGCCCGATGCGGTGGGGGCGGCCAGCGGGTCCGAGGACCCTCCGCAGGCCGTCAGGGCCAGTGCGGCGGCCGTCGCGGTCACCGCCGCGGTGAGAACGCGGTTCATCGCGGGTCTCCTCATGTTGTCGCTTTTGCTGTTGAGAGGCGGGAGCGGGTGCGCCTGCCGCGGGGCTTGTCGCGCAGGCCGGGTGAGACGACCAGCCACTGGACGCCCGCCAGGAGCAGTTCCACCGTGATGGCCAGGGCGGCGATGAGGACCGCGCCCGCGGCCATCTGGTCGTACTCGCGGAAGGCGTTGCCGTCGACGACGAAACGGCCGAGGCCGCCGAGGGAGACGGCGGCCGCGATGCTGGCGGTGGCGATGACCTGCAGGGTCGCCGCGCGCAGCGCGCCGAAGATCAGGGGCAGGGCGTTGGGGAGTTCCACTTTCAGCAGGATCTCCCACTCGCGCATACCCATGCCGCGGGCGGCGTCGACCACGGCCGGGTCGACGTTGCGGATGCCCGCGTAGGTGCCCGCGAGCAGCACCGGCACGGCCATCGACACCAGCGCGATGGTCAGCGCCTGCACCGCGAGCAGCACACCCATGGCCAGGACAAGCAGGATCAGCAGGCCGAGTTCGGGCAGCGCGCGGAACGAGTTCACGACGCCGACCACGACCGTGCCGCCGCGGCCGGTGTGCCCGATGTAGGCGCCCAACGGGATCGCGATGACCGCGGCGACCAGCATCGCCAGGCCGGTGTAGTGCAGGTGCTCGCCGAGACGCTGCGGGATGCCCGCGATGCCCAGCGTGGTCTTCCAGTGGTCCGGGTCCGTCAGCCAGGCGATGACCTGCTCGAAGACGTTCACCGCCGCGCCCCCGCCTTCGGTCCGACCCGTGCCCACGGGGTGAGCCTGCTGCCCGCGAACGCCAGCAGTCCGTCGATCAGCAACGCGAGCACCACGATGAGCACGACGCCGGAGATGATCTCCGGGTAGTTCGGCGGCGACTGGGCCCCGTGCAGCAGGAAGTAGCCGAGGCCGCCGACGCCGATGATCTGGCCGACGGCGACCAGGCTGATGTTCGACACCGCGGCCACCCGCACGCCCGCGACCAGCACCGGCGCGGCCAGCGGCAGTTCCACGGCGAAGAACCGGCCCGCGGCGCGGTAGCCCATGGCGGTGGCCGCCGCGATGACCGGCGCGGGCACCGCGGCCAGCGCGTCGGCGATGGAGCGCACCAGCAGCGCCACGGTGTAGACGGTCAGCGCGGCCTGCACGTTGAGCGGGTCGAGGATCTGGGTGCCCAGGATCAGCGGCATCATCACGAACAGCGCCAGCGACGGGATCGTGTAGAGCAGCCCGGACACCGGCACCAGGATCGCCCGCGCGAGCCGCCACCGGTTCGCCGCCCAGCCCAGCGGCAGCGACAGCAGCAGCCCGACCAGCACCGGCGCCAAGGCGAGGCGCAGGTGGTCGAGGCTCACCGAGAGCAGGTCGCCGATGTGGTCGCCGACCCAGTTCACGTCGGCACCTCCCCCGACCGGCGGGCGTCGGCGAGCGCCTTCAACACGGTCTCGGCGGTGACCCCGCCGACGACCGCGCCGGTGGCGTCGACCGCGATGCCCACCGCGGCCGGGGAGCTGAGCGCGGCGTCGAGCGCGTTGCGCAGCGTGCCTGCCGTGCCGCTCGCCTCGGCGTCGGCGACGTAGAGCGACCCGCCGGAAATCAGGTGCTCCGGCCGAATCTCACCGTCCACTTCGGACAAAACGGCCTCGGAGACCCAGCCGAGCGGCTTGTTCTCGGTGTCCACCACCACCGCCCAGCCCGCGTCGAGCCGACCGCGGGCGACGTCGGCGGGGGTGCCCAGCGGGACGCTGGCGACCGGTCCGATCGGGACCTGCCGCGCGGGCAGGAAACCGAGGGCGCGGTAGCCCCGGTCGCGGCCGACGAACGAGGCGACGAAGTCGTCCACCGGCTTGGCCAGCAGCGCCGCCGGGGTGTCGTACTGGGCGAGCCTGCCGCCGACCCGCAGCACCGCCACCTGGTCGCCGAGCTTGATCGCCTCGTCGATGTCGTGGGTGACGAACACGATCGTCTTGCCCAGCTCCGACTGCAACCGCAACAGCTCGTCCTGGAGGTCGTCGCGGACGACCGGGTCGACCGCGCTGAACGGCTCGTCCATGAGCAGCACCGGCGGGTCGGCGGCGAGCGCGCGGGCGACCCCGACGCGCTGCTGCTGGCCGCCGGAAAGCTGCGCCGGGTAGCGCTTGCCCAGCTCGGCGGGCAGGCCCACGGTCGCCAGCAGTTCCGCGGCCCGCCCGCGCGCGGCGGCCTTGCGGGCGCCGAGCAGCATCGGCACGGTGGCCACGTTGTCCAGGACGGTGCGGTGCGGGAACAGGCCCGCGTTCTGGATGACGTAGCCGATGCCGCGCCGCAGGTCGGCGGGGTGCTGCGCGCGGATGTCCTTCCCGTCGAGCAGGATGGCGCCGGACGTGGCGTCGATCATCCGGTTGATCATGCGCAGCGAGGTCGTCTTGCCGCACCCCGACGGACCGACGAAAACGGTGATCTTGCCGTCCTCGATGGTCAGGTCGAGGTGGTCCACAGCCACCGTGCCGTCGTCATAGCGCTTGGTCACGGCCTGGAACTCGATCACTCGGGCCCCTCGGGTCGACACGGCTCCTTGCCAGCCGTTGATCGACCGACCCTAGCCCGAAGGACTGACAGCGGCAGGTCTTTCCACGATCTGATCCGCCGGGAACCCCCTGATGTCCCCGTCCGGGTCAGCCCGTTGCGCCGCACTCCGTAGGCTCTGGCAACTGTGGCCGACTCCGTGACGACCTATCTCGCCGCCCGCGGCGTCCGCTCCCGTCCGCTGCGCGCCCTGGTGGCCCTGCTGTGCGACGACTGGCAGTCTCTCGACACGCTGATCAGAGCCACCGCGACGCCCCGCCGCACGGTCGAGGAGTTGCTCGCCTCCTTCGGCGACGACCTCGAACGCGACGGCGCCGCCTACCGGGTCGCGCGTACCCGGGTGGCCGCTTACCGCCCGCTCACCGTCACCCCCGCGACACCGTCCGACGACGACCTGCGCCCGGTTTTCGAGGCTTACCTGGCGGGTGTGCCCGCCCCGCGCCGCGCCCTGGACCACGTGCAGGCAGATGTGGACACCATGCTGTCCCGCGCGCGCTGGCTGGACGAGACCTACGACCTCGCGGGCGCCCGGCTGATGTGCGTCGGCGACCACGACCTGACCGCCCTCGCCGCCTGCACCCGCCGCCCCGACCTGACCGCCACCGTGATCGACCTCGACGACGACCTGCTCGCCTACATCGACCGCACGGCCCGCGAACGCGACCTGGACATCACCTGCCTGCACGGCGACTTCCGGTTCGGCCTGCCCCCCGCCGCCGTCGGCTCGGCCGACCTGGTGTTCACCGACCCGCCCTACACCCCCGAGGGCATCCGCCTGTTCCTGGCGCGCGCGGTCGAGTCCCTGCGCGACCTGGAGGGCCGGGTCGTGGTGTCCTACGGCTACAGCGAGCGCAACCCCACCCTCGGCCTGCGCGTGCAGCAGGAGATCCTGCGGCTGGGCCTGGTGTTCGAGGCGGTGCTGCCGCGCTTCAACCGCTACCTGGGCGCGCAGGCGGTGGGCAGCGCCAGTGACCTGTACGTCCTGCAGCAGACCGCCCGCTCGTCCCGCCTGGCCGAGGCGGCGGTGCGCTCGATCGTCGCGGGCATCTACACCCACGGCCCCCAGTCCGTCGAGTCCGGCCCGACTTCCGCCGACGCCGTGGCCGCCCTCCTGCGGCTGTCCGGCGCGCCTGCCGCCCTCAGCCCCGCGTGGACCGAACCGGTGCGCGACGCGGGCCCGGTCGCGTACGACCTGATGGCCGACCCGGGGCCGTGGCTGGCAAGGGTGCTCATGGCCGGGCCAGCGGCGACGGTCGGAGCGCTGGTGGGCAACAACCATCCCGACGTCGCCGACCAGCGCGGGCAGGAGGCCCTGCGGTCGCTGGTGGCGGGCAAGTACACGCTGACGTTCCACCGGAGCGTGCCGGACGGCAAACACGCCGTGGTGGTGGCCGCGCCGGTGTCCGATGGCGGTGTGCGGGGGGCTCTGCTCTCGCGGGTGCACGGGAAACTGGGCAACGTGTGGCGGGAGGCGCTGATCGCGGACGCGGGGGGTGCGCTGACCAAGCGGGAGGCCCGGGAACGGGCGGCCGCGCTGGCTCCTGACCCGGGGGATTTGGAGATGCGACTGGTGGATCTGCCACTGCACCGGGTGCGGGCTGTCCTGGGCGCTGCCGGTTCCGTATGAGCAACGCCCGGTCACGATCCAGCCGCTGTGCTGGGAGCTAGCGCTAAGGCGTATCGGCGTCTCCCACGTCCTTGAGTAGCACGTAAGGATCGGGAATCCGGTATGTGGGGAGCTTGGCCTCGAACCACTCGGGTTTGAACGCTAGGCCGGTCTCTTGCTCCATCAGCGCGAAACACGTCGCGCGCGCGGAACCTGGCTGGAAGTCCACACCGAATATCCAGTCCGGGTGTATCTCGCCCACCTGCGGCCCCCCCTCGGTGAGCAACGGCTCAAAATATGCCGTCACCTTGCCGCCGATCGCCTGGATGATCGTGCTATCACCGTTGACATTTCGGAAATAGCTGAGGTAGCGGCCATTTTTCACGGATGCACGCCGGGCAATCTCCGGAATTGATCCGCTGTATCCATTGTTCTCGATCGCAACCACATGACGACCGGTGGCGAATATCTGAAACAGGAAGAACTCGCCGAACTCGCCAGCCGTGCTTCTGACGCGTTCCTCAGCCTCGCGAAATGTCAGTTCACCTACGGATGCGTTCGGGTTTCCGCCAAATGTGCGCACCACATGGCCTGCGTCGCAACCCTCGACCACCGACACACACCACACTAGTTCGCGGGCCAGGGGCTCTGCCCACGCGTACTTCTCGACTAGCTCACTTAGTTGGGGCATGACGGGTCCTTGGCTGTGTCCACGCCCGCGTATGGGCTTGATGCCATGTCTTGAGAATTAGCGATGACCACCAGAATCGCTTTCCGTCTTCGGGATACTGCCATCGCACGGTACCACCTTGGCATAAGTTCTCCCGCTTTGGCACCTCTTCCATGTGGGCGCGCTCTCCACCCTCTTCGGTCGGGGCCATCGGATATTCGTCGCAACTCGTGTTCGGGTAGTTCTTCTTGTATCGCTTACTTCTACACGAAGCCGCACGGTTGACGTCTTCCTTTGCACGGTCCATGGTCAACACGGCCGGGAGGCCGGACTCCCACGCTTCCCCGATCCCACGGGCGATGTAGGGCATCTTGCGCGCGTCGAACACGACGATTCGCAGCCCGTCGCATTGCCTCTCGGTGACCACTTCCCGCGCTGAGCATTTCTTCACCTTGGACTTGTCCTCGGACGCAATCATGAACGAGTACTCACCGTCTGCGATGATCTCTGTTCCGCCCGTGAACCACCCGGTGACCGTGTTCCATACGGTCTGCGCGCCGAACACCAGCACCGCACCGACCGTTGCCACGACCGCGATCCCTACTG
This sequence comes from Actinokineospora iranica, assembly GCF_900101685.1. Lineage (GTDB taxonomy): Bacteria > Actinomycetota > Actinomycetes > Mycobacteriales > Pseudonocardiaceae > Actinokineospora > Actinokineospora iranica. Next base: position 295,383 of record NZ_FMZZ01000008.1, on the reverse strand, counting down.
CCTTGCTCGTCGCCGCCGCCATCCCGCACCCTTCCGTCACCCCGCCGAGTACGCCCGCGCGCCGCGAACTGCCTGCCGACAGTAACGGGATGGACCGACATTGTGACTGGCACGAGGTCGACGGCTCCCGATCCCGCAGGATCAGATCCGACCGAACAAGCCGCACACTCAGCGGATACCCCCGCACCCTGCCCCAGCGGGTGGCCTTCGGAACGTGGGGGTTCCGAAGGCCACCCGCGACGGGCCAGTGCGCGGTGTCGCCCAGGTGGCGGACGAAAGCGCCCCACTGCGGGGAGCCGAACAGCAGGGCCGGACCCGCGTCGGCCTGCTTGCTGTCCCGGGTGGCCACTCGGCTTTCACCGACGAACGCCGCCTCGACACACGCGCACCGCGAACTGCGGTTCCGTGGCCGCGTGGAGCCGCCGACGCGGTGGCACCGTCCGCGGAACCGGGTAGCCCCCGAGTCGCACCTGCCAGCCGCGGAAACCACAACCACCCTGTACGGGCGGGAGGGGCTTTTTCGCGCTTCGAAATGTCACGCCTTGGTCGGCCCCCGCGTCTACCGTCCCCGCCGTGACCATCGCCGACGATGCCCGACGCCTGGTAACGCTGGCCGGACAGGTGGGCCGCATACAGGCCCAGCTCGTGGCCATCTCGGATGCCCTGAACGCCGTCGACAACGACACCGCTCGGATACTCGGCACGGGACACCGCGCGGCCGGTGTCAACCACGCCATCGGGGAAGCCGAAGCCCGTCTGCGCGACCTCCACGCCGTCTTGGACCTGCTCTCCCGGCACATCACCGACACAGCGATGCGCCACCTGCACGGCACATCACCACCGACACCATCGGCCGCCGCTGCCCCGCGGCCGCCCGCCAGCAGCGGACCCTCCGCAGAGGTGGAGCGGTTGCGAGCGGGCCTGCCTCCCGACATCATCCGGTCGGACAACCGACCACGAGGCACACCCCAGCCCAAGACACACGGCCGCTGGATCGACCCGGACGGCAACACGCACGCGGAGGTCAGCGGCTGGGACGACAAATACCGCGCGGCAGTGAACTGGTTCGCGGCCCAACCGGGCACGAAGGTCCCATCGACAGTGGCCGATGTGGAGATAAAGCTCGCGGTTCACATGCGCCAAAATGCGATCCGCTACGCCACCCGCGCGATCAACCATGTGCCATGCAAAGGCGATTTCGGCTGTGACACCCTTGTGCCGCACATTCTCCCGGAAGGATATATTTTGGTCGTACACGGGGCTGGAGGCTTCCGTAAGACCTATCACGGGAGAGCGAAATGACGATCGAAGCATGGTATGAGCGAGGCGGCCCGAACGTCCTTCATGACCTCAGCGAAGTCTCCGCGATGTTGGAAAGCGTGCGGGCCGATTCCATAAAATATGACCTGCCGTTGATGACGCACTGGTACGTGGCCGAAGACGGAGACAGTACACCCGAGTTCAGCGTAGGCGTCCATGGGGACGTCGGAGCGCTGTCCTACTCCGGGCGCGAATGGCACGGCCTCTGGTTCAGCAAGGGAGAACACCCCTTCGATGGAGAGCTTCTGGCCTACTCCTACCAGGACAATGAGCGCCCGGTACCGGCGAACAGTCAGATCCCGTTCGCCGAGGTGGTCAAGGCGGCGTTGGAATTCTTTCAACTAGACGGCAACCGACCCGCATCGGTGACGTGGCAGAAACTCACATAAACAGACGAACGAAAAGCCCTTAAGGAGGGGTGGTTTAGCGGGTGGCCTTCGGGACGTGGGGGTTCCGAAGGCCACCCGCGACGGGTCAGTGGGCGGTGTCGCCCAAGTGGCGGACGAAGGCGCCCCACTGCGGGGAGCCGAACAGCAGGGCCGGGCCCGCGTCGGCCTGCTTGCTGTCCCGGGTGGCCACTCGGCTTTCACCGACGAACGCCGCCTCGACACACGCGCTCTGGTGATCGCTCTTGCTGCTCTTGAACCACCTGGCGTGTGTCAGTTCGCTGTTGTTCACTGTTCGGGAGCCATTCCCGTCGCGGTGTGGAGGAACGCGCCCCAGGCGTGCGGCCCGAATCCTAGTGCGCCGCCCGCCGGGTTCTTGGAGTCGCGCATAGCCGCCACGTCGGCGACAAACGCCACCTCGACGCAGGCACCCTGCCCGTTGCTTCGGCTGCTCTTGAACCACCTGGCGTCAGCCAGGTCTTTGCTGTTCACTGTCACATCTCCCTTGCTACTTTGGATATATAATTCGTGGACTCCACCTCACTGAGCGAGGAGTCCCATACCTTCGCGAACGCCGTGGCATACCGCTCGATTTCGTGCGATTTCTCCAGGAAGAGCGCGCCAGTGAAGCTGTCGATGTAGATCGTGGACGGCTCCGTGGGCCGACCGTTCCCGTCCAAGGGGAACTCAAGTTTGACGAACGGGCCGGACATGATGCCGTAGTGCAAGCCCGCCGAAAACGGCATCACCCGCACGCACACATTGGGTAGCTGCCCTAGCTCGATAAGCCTGCGAAGCTGCTCAACCATGAGCTCAGTCCCGCCGACTGGACGGTGCAGGATAGCCTCGTTGAGCACGACGTGAAGCACAAGCGGCCTGAACCGCCTGCCCAACAGCATCTGCCGCGCCATGCGCACCTGGACGCGTCGCTCGATCTCGTCAGGATCAACACCCGGGTTGTCTGTCTGAATCAAGACACGGGCATACCGCTCGGTCTGAAGCAGCCCCGGCACCAACTCCGACTCGTAGCCCTGGATTTGGGCAGCGGCTTCCTCCAAGCCGATGTAGAGGTCAAGCCACTCAGGAATGACGTCGCTGTAGCTCACCCACCAACCCTTGGCCTTGGTCTCCTTGGCCAAAGCCATCAGCCCCTCGGTCTCCTCCTCGTCCGCCCCATACAGGGCGCACATGGCCTTCACGTCGAGGCTGCGCAGGGAGGTCTGCCCAGTCTCGATGCGCCACATCTTGGTCTCCGACCACTCCAGCGCCTCCGCCGCCGTCCGCACGGACAGCCGCGCCTCGGCCCGCAACTTCTTCATGAACCGGCCCAGTTGACGGCGTGGCACCGTCGACCCACTGGTCGCCACCGTGCTCGTCGTACCCTCGTCAGACACCGTTCACCTCACATCTCCCGCAGGAATCTTACACCCGATATGAAAGTCGCCACCCGCTCGTTCAGAGAGAAAACCACCGGTTAGGCGTATTCTTACCGCCAAGCTCGTCGCGAAGTATTGCAGATACTCCACCGACCGTGTTCCCTTTGCAACTGCGGGTCGTTCCCGTTCTTCCGCACCTTTGGAGCAACGGATGCACACTCTTATCACTCTCGATGCCGAGTACTGGCTTCGGGAGTTGCGGCGGCGGCGCTGGCAGATTCACCCATTCAGAGCGGGTGCGGACTCACCGACCGCGTTCGCCGCCGTGCTCACCTGGCCGTCCGTGCACGATGCGGTGAACCATGTGGGCTACTTCAACCGGAATCGCCTACGAACGCCACGGGACCCGAGGGCGTCCGAGTTCGCTCCGACACAGGTGATCATCAGATATTCGGGCCTAGCAGGCTCGGCGCTGCGGTGGATTCTCACTCCCACACCTCCGGGAAATGAGATTCCCACGTCGCAGCCGGTCCCACCCGATTTCGCCATGCCGGAGCACCGCTATCCGCAGGCGACAACCCGGTAGCCACCCACCCAGCGTTGAGTCCGGGGCCGGTCCCCCACCCCATCGGCCCCGGACTCCGCTCCCTGAAAAAGGACAAGAGGTATGAATTAACCAAATGGGTCCCCGCTGACGAGCGGAAAGCCACTCCCTGGCCTTCCTCGCACCGCGTCACCGACCCGTGGGGCGGAACAGGGCCTGGGTCAGGCGCCGCTGGGGATGTGGACAGGGCCGAGTTTGAGCAGTTCCCGGAAGTCCTTGGCCGGGATGGGGCGGGACAGCAGCCAACCCTGGTAGGCGTCCACGCCGACGCCGCGTAGGACGTGGAACTGGGTGGCGTTTTCCACGCCTTCTGCGACGCAGCTTCGGCCCATGGCGCGGGCCATGTCGACCAAAGCGCGGGCCACGGCGAAGTCGGAGGCGTCGGTGGCGACGCCGGAGACGAAGCGGCGGTCGATTTTGATGATCTGGGCGGGGAGTTCCTTGAGCCTCGCCAGGGATGAATAGCCGGTGCCGAAGTCGTCCACGGCGAATCGGACACCGCGTTCGACGAGTTCGGCCATGGCTTCCCGGCTGCGGGAGGGGAGGTCGATGAGGCTGGTTTCCACCAGTTCCAGGACCACCCGGTCCCAGGCGATGCCGGTCGCGGCCACCGAGGCCGACACCACGTCCACGAACTCGGGGTCGCCGGGAACCAGGCCCGCCAGGTTGACGGCGATGCCGACTCCGCCGCCGAGGACGCCGCCGCAGAGTTGGGGCCATTCGGCGGCTTCGGTGAAGGCCGCGCGCAGGACCCAGCGGTCCAGTTCGCCGAGTAGGTCGCCCTGTTCGGCCACCGGTAGGAACTCGCCCGGCATTAAGAGGCCGCGTTCGGGGTGCGGCCAGCGGACTAACGCCTCCGCGGAAAGCACTGTGCCGTCTGGGCCTACCACCGGCTGGTAGTGCAGGATCAGTTGGTCGTTGGCGATGGCCTCGCGAAGCTGCCCTTCGAGAAGCATCTGGCTGTTGGCCGAGGCGATGAGGGCGTCGCTGGCCAGCGACACCCGGCCGGTGCCGCGCGCCTTGGCCGCGAACATGGCGGCGTCGGCGTAGCGCAGCAGGTCGGCGCCGCTGGTCTCCGGCCCGCTGGGGACGGCCGCGCCGATGCACGCCGAGACCCGCAGCAGCTGCCCGCGCACCGGGACGGCGGTGCGCAGCAGGCTCGCGGCCTGGTTGGCCAGCGCCTCGACGCCGCCGGACTCTTCGACATCGGAGCAGATGACCACGTACTCGTCGCCGGACATGCGGGCCACGGTGCAGCTGGGCGGCAGGCCGCGTTCGAGCCTGCGGGCCAGCGCGGTGATGAGCTCGTCGCCGACGTCGTGGCCGAGGGAGTCGTTGACGCGCTTGAAGTTGTCGACGTCGCAGAACAGCAGGGCGATGCGCTCGAAGTCGCGGCCGCCCAGGAGCTTGCCCAGCAGCTCTTTGACCGCCGCGCGCCCCGGCAGGCCGGTCAGCTCGTCGTGGGTGGCCTGGTAGCGCAGGCGTTCGGCGGCGCGCCTGCGGTCGGTGACGTCGGCGAAGACCACCAGCCAGAACCGCTGCCCGTCGTCGGCGACCGAGACCGTGGCGTTGAGTTCGCAGTAGACCGGTTTACCGGCGGCGGTGATGAGGACGCGCTGCCCGCTGTGGAACGAGTGCGTCTCGCGGCCCCGGCGGCTCTCGCGGTCGTCGGGGTGGGTGAGCTGGGCGGCGGTCATGCCGCGCAGCCGGTCGAGGTCCATGCCCAGCAGCGAGCACAGCGCGTCGTTGGCGTCGACCAGGCGCTCGCCGTCGTCGAACAGGGCGATGCCGACCGGGGTGATGGCGACCAGGTCGGTGAACCGCTTGCTGGAGCGCTGCATCCTGGTCTCGGTGGACCGCTGCTCGGTGACGTCCTGGGCGGTGCCGATCATCACGGTGAGCGGGCTGTCCGCGCCCGCCGCCTCCCCGCGAACCCGGAACACGCGGCGCTTTCCGTCCGGACGGATAACGCGGTACTCGCACTCGATGGGTTTGCGGGTAGTGGCCAACTCCTGCCACCGCTGGTCGACCCACGCCCGATCGTCCGGGTGGACCAGTGCGAGATAATCCGTATAGGTGATCCTGGAGCCCGGCTCAAGGCCGCACAGCTCGTAGAGCATTGACGACCACAGGCATTCGTTGGTCGCGGTGTTCCACTCCCAGGTGCCCAGCCGGGCGACCCGCTGCGCCTCGCGGAACAGCCTGCCGTCCTGGCTCAGTTGCCGTTCCAGAGCGCGGAACTTGGTGAAGTCCTGCACAGTGCCGTGCACACGGATGACGCGCCCACTCGAATCGCGCTCGTTGCGAGCGCGCACCAAGTAGGCGCGTTCCCCGGAGTCGTCCCGCACTTCCAACTCGATCGGCTGCGAGGACCGCTGTCTGCGCAGCCGCGCCTGGAAGTCGTCCAGCACCGGCACGTCGTCAGGGTGCACCAAGGCGACGAGGTCGGTCATCGTGCTGGTGGCGGGCAAACCGCAGAGCCTGCGCAGACCGTCGGACAGGTATGCCTGCCCGGTGGCCACGTCGACCGTCCAACTGCCCATGCGGGCTATCCGCTGGGCCTCCAGTAAGAGGGCGCGCTCGGCCACCGGGTCGTCGTCGTAGCCCACCACCGCCGGTTCAGCCAGGTCAGGCGCCAAAACACGGCCGGCGTCGAGCTCGAAACCACCGGTCGGCAACCCGACCCTGGGGAGTCCGGCGCGCACGACATGCTCGGCCACGGCGCGATCCCTCCACCCTCGAGTAGGCGGGTGGGGCACCGCTGCCGAGCATCCCGCCGGCTCTCAGGCTACCCCGTCCTCTTTAGCCGCCCGCGCGACTGCCGCAGCGACCTCGGGCGCGACCCTGGGGTCGAGCGCGCTCGGCACGATCTTGTCGGCGGCCAGGTCGTCATCGGCCACCGCCGCGATCGCGTCGGCCGCGGCCAGTTTCATCCGCTCGGTGATCCGGCGGGCGCCGGAGTCGAGCGCACCTCGGAAGATACCGGGGAACGCAAGGACGTTGTTGATCTGGTTGGGGAAATCGCTGCGGCCGGTGGCCACGATCGCGGCGTGCCGGGCGGCGACGTCGGGGTGGATCTCCGGGTCCGGGTTCGACAGCGCGAACACGATGGAGTCCGCAGCCATGGTCGCGACGATCTCCTCGGGCACGGTGCCCGCAGACAGGCCGACGAAGACGTCCGCGCCCGCGATCGCCTCGGCCTGCCCGCCGCGCAGGCCCGCCTTGTTGGTGACCTCGGCCATCTTCTCCTTGATCGGGTTCAGGTTCTCCCGACCGGAGTGGATGATGCCGCGCGAGTCGAGCAGCGTCACGTCGCCGACACCGGCGGCCAGCAGGATCTTCGCGCACGCGATGCCCGCCGCGCCCGCGCCTGCGATGACGACCCGCTGGTTGGCGATGTCCTTGCTCAGGACCTTGTTCGCGCCGCGCAGGGCCGCCAGCAGGACGATCGCGGTGCCGTGCTGGTCGTCGTGCATGACCGGGCAGTCCAGCGCCTCGATGAGCCGGTCCTCAAGCTCGAAGCAGCGCGGGGCCGAGACGTCTTCGAGGTTGACCGCGCCGAACGAGGGCCGCAGCCGCACCAAGGTCTCGACGATCTCGTCCACATCGGTCGTGTCGAGCACCAGCGGGATCGAGTCGAGCCCGCCGAAGGTCTTGAACAGCGCCGCCTTGCCCTCCATGACCGGCAGCGACGCGGCAGCGCCGATGTCGCCGAGGCCGAGGACCGCCGTGCCGTCTGAGACGACGGCGACCAGGCGGGAAGCCCAGGTGTAGCGGGCGGCGAGCGAGGCGTCCTCGGCGATCGCCAGGCTCACCTTGGCGACCCCGGGGGTGTAGGCGATGGCGAGCGACCGCGCGTCGGCCAGCGGCTTGGTCACCGCGACGCCGAGCTTGCCGCCCTCGTGGCCAGTGAAGATCTCCTCGTCGGTGACGGGTCCGGTCGCCACGCTTTCGCTCACGTTCGTCATCCGATCGCTCTGGACATCATTCACTGCGGTCATAGCGTCCCTCCTGGATCTCGCGCTGTCGCGCATCGCGCGCTGTGCTCGACACGGGCAGGCGATGAGCTGGGTGCCGGACGGTAACGCGGAGTGCTGACCCGGCCATGCTGACGGCGCGGTCACGCTTTCCAAGCTATCGACTGGCGAACTGCACTGCGACCACTGCCCCCGGGTGCTGGGACGCGTAGCCGCGGACGCTGCGGTCCGCACAGTCTTGCAGCAAGACGCTACCGGTGTCTGCGGCAGGGATCACAATCACGTGGACGTTTTTCCGCAGGTCAGAGGCGGTTTCCCAAGACGTCCGTCCGGTTTTCTAGGCCCTCTGCTAGCGCCGGCTAACGTTTCCGCAGCGTGACGGCCCAGTGGCTGCCCGACACCCGCCGCACCCCAGCCGCTCCCCGTCAAGCCCCTGTTGCGCGTCGCACATCTGGTCGAGTCACTAGCATCGCGGCCATGCAGGTACGCGAACTGAACGTTTCCGACGCATTCGAGTTCACCCCGCGAACGTTCCCCGACAGCCGCGGCGTGTTCGTGTCGCCGTTCCAGGGCGAGGCCTTCGCCAAGGCCGTCGGCCACCCGCTGACCGTGGCCCAGACCAACCACAGCCGCTCCCGCCGCGGCTCCATCCGCGGCCTGCACTTCGCCGACGTGCCCCCCGGCCAGTCGAAGTACGTCTACTGCCCGAGCGGAGCCCTGCTCGACTTCGTCGTCGACATCCGCGTCGGCTCACCGACCTTCGGCCAGTGGGACGCCGTCCGCCTCGACCCGGTCGACTTCCGCGCGGTTTACGTGCCCGAAGGCGTCGCGCACGGCTTCGTGGCGCTGGAGGATGACACGGTCATCTCGTACCTGTGCTCCACCGGCTACAACCCGTCGGCCGAGCACGGCATCAACCCGCTGGACCCCGACCTCGCCCTGCCGTGGGCCGAGGACATCGAACCCCTGCTGTCCGAAAAGGACGCCGCCGCCCCCACCCTCGCCGAGGCCAAGGCAGCGGGCTTGCTCCCCACCTACGCCGCCTGCCAGGCCCGCTACGAGCGACTCCGCGCGACCTGACACCGACCTCATTCCCTTCGACCGCTCGACCCCAGCTCCGCACTCGACCAAAAGTGAATTCAAAACACCGTTCTGATTCGCAAACCCCCAGGTCAACAAGTGTCTTCCCCGCGCACGCGGGGGTGTTCCGCAGTGGTACCACCTGTTGGCCGAGTTCGCGCCGTCTTCCCCGCGCACGCGGGGGTGTTCCCATGGCGCCGAGGCGGCCCATGTTCTGTGCGAAGTCTTCCCCGCGCACGCGGGGGTGTTCCCTGGTCCGACGACACGCCACCTGTCGAGCGGCCAGTCTTCCCCGCGCACGCGGGGGTGTTCCCGACGGCAGGGTGATGCTCGACCAGGTCGGGACGTCTTCCCCGCGCACGCGGGGGTGTTCCC
>NZ_FMZZ01000008.1:0-286210 GCF_900101685.1 Actinokineospora iranica | reverse complement strand
GTGCGGGTCTTCCCCGCGCACGCGGAGGTGTTCCCCGCCAGGACCTCCAGATCGTCACGGTGCTCCAGTCTTCCCCGCGCACGCGGGGGTGTTCCGTGATCGAGGCCCAAGAGGCCGGGCGACGGTCCGTCTTCCCCGCGCACGCGGGGGTGTTCCCTCGGCCTCGGCGAGGCGGACCTCGTAGCTCAGGTCTTCCCCGCGCACGCGGGGGTGTTCCGAGCGCGCAGCGAGGCGACCAACCGCGTGGCCGGGTCTTCCCCGCGCACGCGGGGGTGTTCAGTTCGCGGCGGGCCACGGCGAGGCGGCTCGGTGGTCTTCCCGCCCCTAGAGGCGGCGTGGCCGTGGCCACAGCCGCCACCGGATGACCGCGTGCACCCGCGCAGGCCCCAGCGTCCGCGAGTCGGTCGACTCGCCTGCGTTGTCGCCCTCCACGTGCCACCCCTCACCGTCCCGGTGGACCGCGCGTTTGACCGAGAGCTGTCCCGGCCGCGCGTCCCAGGTGACCAGCACGATCGCGCCCGCCGCCACCTGCCGTCGGGTGGCCACGACCGTGTCGCCGTCGGATAGCGCGGGACGCATGGATGCCCCGCGCACCCGCACCCGGCGCGCGGGCGCGCGGCCCAAGGGGTTCGCCGCCGTCAAAGGATCACCTCCACCTGCCCGTCCAGGATGCCCGGAGTAGGGTCGATTCGTCGGAGCATCCCCGTTTTGCCCATGGAGGAAAAATGCGACTCTGGTCGCGCTTTCTCGCCCCTCGACTGGAGGCCACCGCGCACTGCGACCTTCCGTGCGGTGTGTACGACCCGGCCCAGGCCCGCATCGAGGCCGAGTCGGTGAAGGCGATCCAGCAGAAGTACCAGGACAACGAGGACCCCGAGTTCCGCACCCGCGCGGTCCTCATCGCCGAGCAGCGCAGCGAGCTCGTCAAGCACCACCTGTGGGTTCTCTGGACCGACTACTTCAAGCCCCCGCACTTCGAGAAGTACCCGGAGCTGCACGACCTGTTCAACCGCGCCACCAAGGCCGCGGGAGCCAGTGGCACCAAGGGCTCGATGGACCCGGCCACCGGCCAGGCCCTGCTCGACCTGATCGGTGAGATCGACAAGATCTTCTGGGAGACCAAGAAGGCCTAGTTCGGATAGCCTCATCACGGCGCTGACCAGCGGCAGCATCCGTTGCTGGTCAGCGCCGTACTTGATCTACAGCTGCCCCGTTCCTGGCAGCACAGCCGCCGGAATAGCCCCTTAGGGTGAACCCAACCCGGTGAGCACGGCTGGCCTGGTCGAACAAGGCGGCGCGATACCGGGGACTGCCGCCCTACCCGTGCGGTCCCGCGTACTCAACCGACTAGGCTAAAGATTCTCCAAGAGTCAGGTTCCACTGGCCGAGTAGGGCGGTTAAACAGTGAGTCGAAAGACAGAACGACAGGCCGAGCGCCTGCAAGTTCTGGTCACGAAATTGCTTACGCTTCCAGCGGAAACCGAATGGGTAGAATTCAAAGAGAATAATTTCAAAGCTGAAGATGTAGGGGAGTACATCTCCGCCCTATCCAACGGCGCGACCCTAAATAATCAGGAAAAAGGGTACCTCGTCTGGGGAGTTCGCGATTCCGACCACAAAGTAACCGGTACTAACGTAAACCCTCAGGCCGAAAAAGTGGGAAACGAGGATCTAGTCCCCTGGCTCACCCGCCAAGTCCAACCGCAGGTACATTTCGAGTTTCACGCTCTGCAGCGCGACGGTAAGATGATCGTACTCCTTGAGATCGGCGCGACTCACACGATGCCGGTTCGATTCAAGGACTTCGAGTATATCCGGGTTGGCTCTTACAAAAAGAAGCTCCGCGACCATCCCGATCACGCACGACGACTATGGAACACGTTCAACCAGGTCACGTTCGAGGAAAACTCTTCGATGTCTTCTCTCAACGATCAAGAGGTTCTCGAACTCATCGACTACCAAAGTTATTACGCGCTCCTTCAACGACCTGCTCTTCTTGGGCCACAGGCCATCGTGACCGGCTTGGAGGATGACTCCGTTATCCGTCGCATACCCCACTCCGACAACTGGGAGATTACGAATCTCGGCGCCATGCTGTTCGCCCGAGATATCTCAGACTTCACCACATTGAAGCGCAAGGCGTTGCGCATCGTCCAATACCGCGGCGACAATCGCATCTCTACAGTGCGCGAGCAAGTCGGCATGAAAGGTTACGCGAGTGGTTTCGAGGGAGCGGTGCATTACCTGAACAACCTATTGCCATCAAATGAAGTGATCGGTGAGGCAATCCGCAAAAACGTGCCAGTTTACCCACCCTTGGCGGTTCGCGAACTACTGGCAAACGCGCTCATCCATCAGGATTTCTCGCAATCGGGAAACGGTCCGATGGTGGAGGTCTTCGACGGCAGGCTCGAAATCACCAGCCCGGGCCACCCTCTCATAGCCCCTGCCCGCTTTGTCGACGCACCTCCAAAATCGCGAAACGAGAAACTTGCATCACTGATGCGACGAGCTGGGATTTGCGAAGAACGTGGCAGCGGCTGGGATAAGATCGCTTTTGACACCGAGTTCTATCAACTACCCGCACCAGTGGTCGAACTCCCCGGAGAAAGCACCCGAGTCATCCTTTTCGGCCCCAAAGCATTCGCGGAGATGGACAAAGATGAACGCTTGCGTGCAGTGTATCTACACGCTTGTCTACGTTATGTCGAGAGAAACATGTTGACAAATACTTCCCTGCGCGAGAGGTTCCGCCTTGAGCAGGACAGCGCCTCGCAGATCAGCAGGCTGATCAGTGACGCGGTAGACGCCGACTTGATCATTCCGTTCGATGCGACAGCAGGGCGAAGGTTTATGAAGTACGTGCCGTTCTGGGCGGGAGACAGCAGCAACTCTCTTTGACCCTCATTTGCAGACGACAGTGATGCAAATCACTCTAAGGCTCTGACCTGCACGAACAGTGGCAACCCCATTTACTTCACAGGCAAAGCAGTGTGATTTCTGTCACATCAGGCCGGGGTGATGGCTTCCCGGCCGGTGGGCACGGGAACGGGTCCACATGAAGCTTGCGTCACTGGATGCCTAGCGGGGCGACACGCGCACGGTGATGACCGCGCGGACGACCTCGACGCCTGCCTTGTCGCGGATGGACACGGGAACGGGGAGGTCGATCGGGGTCGGGCCGAAGTCGGGGATGGACTCGACCTCGGCGACCGCGCGCAGGCCGGTCTTGGCCTTGGCGGTGTAGTCGACGGTCATGCCCTTGGGGATCCAGCGGTGGCTGGTGGGGACGGTGGCCTCGGCGAGCATCCCCATGGCGATCTCCGCGAGGTTGCACGCGGCGATGGCGTGGAAGGTGCCGATGTGGTTGTGCACGCCCCACCACAGGGGCGCCCGCACCTCGCCGCGGCCGGGGCGCATGTCGATGACGGTGGGCAGGATGGTGCGGAAGTAGGGCACGCGCAGGCACGCCGCCGCGGAGAACAGGCGCGGGCCAAGGGGGCGCTCGGCCAAGGCCCGCCACAGGCGCAGAGTCGTGGTTTCGGTCACAGCCGCTAAGTTACCCGTCGGTAGCTTTCCGGGCAAGTGTCCTAGGATCGACGGCATGACGGTCTACCTGCTGCGACACGGCCAGACCGAGTGGTCGGAGAACGGGCGGCACACCGGGCGCACGGACATCCCGCTGACCGCCGAGGGCGAGGCGCGGGCGCGGCGGGCCGGGGAACTGCTCGCCGACCTGCGGGGCGACCGGCCCGCCCTGGTCGTCTCCAGCCCGCGGGTCCGCGCGCTGCGCACCGCCGAGTTGGCCGGGCTCGCCGTGGACGAGATCACCGAGGACGTCGCCGAGTGGGACTACGGCGACTACGAGGGCCTGACCACCCCGCAGATCCGCGAGACCGTGCCGGGGTGGACCGTGTGGACGCACCCGTGCCCCAACGGCGAGACCGCCGGGCAGGTGGGCGGGCGCGCGGCGAAGGTCGTGGACCGGGTGCGGGCGGCGGACACCGACGTGGTGCTGGTCGGGCACGGGCATTTCAGCCGGGTGCTCGTGGCGGCCTGGATCGGGCAGCCCGCCGCCTTCGGCGTCCACTTCGGACTGGGCGCGGCCGGGGTGAGCGTGCTCGGCGACGAGCGCGGCGTGCCGCAGGTAGTCCGACTCAACCTTTCACACTGACCTGGAGGAAACCGTGCCCGATCAGCGGGTTCGCCGCGTCGCGCCGTCCGATGTGGACTCCGTGGTGGCGCTGGTTCACGAACTGGCCGAGTACGAGCGCGCGCCGCACGAGTGCCACCTGACCGCCGAGCAACTGCGCGTTGCCCTGTTCGGCCCGGCGCCCGCGTTGTTCGGGCACGTGGCGCAGGTCGACGGCGAGGTCGTCGGCTGCGCGCTGTGGTTCCTCAACTTCTCGACCTGGCGCGGGACGCACGGGATCTACCTTGAGGACCTGTATGTGCGGCCGTCGGTCCGGGGATCGGGGCTGGGCAAGGCGCTGCTGACCGCGCTCGCCGAGGAATGCGCCGCCCGCGGCTACCAGCGGCTGGAGTGGTGGGTCCTGGACTGGAACGCACCGGCCATCGGCTTCTACAAGTCCATCGGCGCGGTTCCCATGGACGAGTGGACCGTGTACCGCCTGACCGACGAAGCACTGGCCGCGCTAGGCCGACCGGGCTAATCCCGGAGACCACCCTTTTGAGTGACGGCATTACCTTCCGTCAGGGCTGATTTCCGTCAGGAGCGGGGCTCGTCCTGGTCGCCCTGGGCCCACTGGGTCGTCGTGGAGCGCGACAGCAGGACGAGCACGACCACGCAGACGAGGGCAACCGGGACGCCGATCTCGGGCCTGTCCGAGGGGCCGATGGCGTACCAGGCGATGCCGAGCAAGAGCAGTTGCAGCACTATCGCCGGGCTGCGGCCCCAGTGCTTCCCCAGGACCAGGCCGCCCCCGCAGGCGAGCACGCCCGCGGCGAGCACGGCGAAGTAGGCAGCCTCGCCGAAGACGTTCCCGCCTAGCTCCGAGTCGCCGCTCAGCCCCCTGATCAGCAGCAACACCGCGAACCCGAGCCCAACCAGGCCCTGCAACGCGACCAGTGCGCCCGCGGCGACGACCGTTCGCGGGGCGGATGACGAGAAGCGCACGGCGGCTTTCCTCACGGTGTTCGGATGGATGGCGGCTAACGCACGATGACCGTGCGTGCACACCGCCGATCGTATGCCACCCGGACGGACGGTCGTCTGCGGCGACCGGGCAGGGGAAGATCAGTGGTGTCAGTTCCTCGCGGATCGATGAGACAGACGGTCGTCTGGGTGCACTCGTCGTCATCGAGGGGACGCGCTGCCGGAAGGAGCCGCATCTCGATCACGACTGGTCCGAACGAGTGAGCGCGGGAGATCCCCCGAAAGGGGAGGCGACGGCGGGGTGGGCGCGCACGCTGCCTTACTCTGCGGTAATGCGCGCTGTCCTCGTGGTGAACCCGCAGGCGACCGCCACCACACCGGCAGGCCGGGACGTGCTCGCGCACGCGCTGGCCAGCCAGGTGAAGCTGGAGGTCGTCGAGACCGACTACCGGGGCCACGCCCTCGCCGCCGCGGCACAGGCCGCGCTCGACGGCGCCGACCTGGTGGTCGCCCACGGCGGCGACGGCACGGTCAACGAGGTCGTCAACGGCCTGCTGACCGCCGGCCCGTCCGCCGCGACGCCCATGCTCGGCGTGGTGCCCGGCGGATCGGCGAACGTCTTCGCCCGCGCGCTCGGCCTGCCACGGCATCCGGTCGAGGCGACCCACGTCCTGCTGCGCGCGCTGGAAGAGGGCCGCACCAGGCGTGTCGGGCTCGGCCGGGTCGACTCCGACGGCGGGCACCGCTGGTTCACCTTCAACGCGGGCATGGGCTGGGACGCCGACGTCGTGGCCGATGTGGACCGCAAGCGCGGCAAGCGGACCAGCCCGGCGCTCTACGCCAGGGTGGCCGTCGCCCGGTACGCGCGGCCCAGGCACCGCCGCCCGGACCTGACCGTCCACGTCGACGGCGAAGAGCCGATCGAGGGACTGCGGCTGGCGTTCGTGTCGAACACCGACCCGTGGACCTACCTGGGCGCCCGCCCGATCCACCTCAACCCGGGCTGCGCGTTCGAGTCGGGCCTGGGCCTGTTCGCGCTGCGCACCCTGCGCCCGCAGACCGTGCTGCGGCACTTCCGCCAGGCGATGAGCGCCACGGGCAGGCAGCGCGGCAAGCACCTGGTGCGCCGCGACGACGTCGCCCGGATCACGGTCAGCGCGCCGGAGCCGGTGCGGTTGCAGTGCGACGGCGACCTGATCGGCGAGCGCACCCGGGTCGAGTTCACCTCGGTCCCGAACGCGCTGGTCGTCGCCGTGTGAAGCACAGCCGTGTGAAGCACAGCGGTCCGACGCACGGCCCGTGGTGAAGCAGGGCGTGTGGCGCCGCCTAAAATGATCTCCGCTCGGTAAGCGCCACCCTTCCCGGTTTGGGCGGGACGCGACCGGGCACCCCTTCCCGGATGCGGAGTGCGGCGGTCCGGTCCAGACCAGCGGTCGTCGTGATCAAATCGTTGCTCTCCGCGTCGGCAGGGCTCTGACGTCGATCTTTCGGGTGAGTTCACTCACCGGGCCCAGAACACCCCTTGACATCCAGCCGGTTCGTGAAAGCATTCACAAGCACCCCGACGACCGGATGACGACTAGAGGCGCGTCCTAACGCGCCCGAGCGAGGAGCAAGTAGAAATGGACTGGCGCCACCGCGCGGCCTGCCGTGACGAGGACCCCGAGCTGTTCTTCCCGGTGGGAACCAGCGGTCCTGCGATCTCGCAGGCCGCCGAGGCGAAGGCCGTTTGCCACCGCTGCCCCGTCGCTTCCAACTGCCTGTCATGGGCGCTCGAGAGCGGCCAGGACGCTGGCGTTTGGGGCGGTATGAGCGAGGACGAGCGTCGCGCATTGAAGCGGCGCAACGCTCGGACCAGGGCACGCAGCAACGCCTGAGCTTTCCGCAGTAACAAGACGAGCGGAAGTCCGGCACCGATTCCCGGTGCCGGACTTCCGCTCGTTTGCGCTTAGTGAAAGGCGTCAGCGGCGATGTGATCAACGGCGATGTGGTCAGCGGCGATGTGGTCAACGGCGATGTGGTCAACGGCGATGCGAGAGCGGCACGCGAAGAACCGCCTCGGTTCCCGCGCGTTCCCGCCGGTGCAGCGACAGCGAGCCGCGCAACTCCGACTCCACGAGAGTCCGGACGATCTGCAGTCCCAATCCATTCGCTCTTTCGAGTGAAAATCCGCGCGGCAGCCCTCGGCCGTCGTCGGCGACGATCACATCGAGCCAGCGGGCGGAGCGCGCGGCGGTGACCACGACCTCGCCCGAGTGACCGGGCGGATAGGCGTGCTCGACGGCGTTCTGGATCAGCTCGGTCAGGACCATCACCAGCGGCGTCGCCGTCTCGGCCGCCACCACCCCGAACTGGCCGCTCTTGCGGACCTTGACGTGGCTCTCGGCGACCGCGACATCGCCGACGACCGGAATCACCTTGTCCACCAACGCATCCAGGTCGACCCGCTCGTCCACCGACGTCGACAGCGTCTCGTGGACCATGGCGATCGCCGCGACCCGGCGCACCGACTCGGCCAGCGCCTCCTTGGCCTCCGGGCTGCTGGTCCGCCGCGACTGCAAGCGCAGCAACGCGGCCACGGTCTGCAGGTTGTTCTTCACCCGGTGGTGGATCTCGCGGATCGTGGCGTCCTTGGACAGCAACGCCCGGTCGCGCCGCCGGACCTCGGTGACGTCGCGGCAGAGCACCAGCGCGCCCGCAGCCTTGCCGCCCGGCCGCAGCGGCAGCGCCCGGAACAGCACCGCGGCGCCCCGGCGCGACTCGGCCTCCGCGCGCATACTCGGCTGCCCGTCGAGGGCGAGCAGGATGCGCTGCGCGATCTCCGTCGCGTCGAACGGGTCGCCGATGAGGGTGCGGGTCAGCGGGGCCAGCCGCACGCCGACGAGATCGGCCGCGTGCCCCATCCGGTGATACGCCGACAGCGCGTTGGGACTGGCGAACACGACCGCGCCCGCCGGGTCTAGCCGGATCAGGCCGTCGCCCACCCGGGGGCTGGTGTGCACGTCCGGGGAGGGCTCCGCGGTGGGGAAGGTGCCGTCGGCGACCATCTGGCACAGGTCGCCCGCGATGCCCAGGTACGCGATCTCCAGGGCGCTCGGCACCCGGGGCACCGCCAGGTTCGTCTCCCGCGACAGCATCGCGATGACCTCGCCCCGGTAGGTCACCGGGATCACCTCGCGGCGGACCGGCACGCCGAGATACCAGCGCGGGTCCTCCTCGCGGCAGATCCGCCGGTCGAGCATCGCGCGCCGCAGCTGCGGGTGCTCGTCGGCGTCGGTGTGGCTGGCGACGACGTCCTCGGGGTGCGCCGTCGGCGCTGTCGTCGGCCGGGCCTGCGCGACGCAGATGTAGCGCTCGTCGGCGTCCGGCGGCAGGGAGCCGTCCTGGCCCTCGGTCACCGGGACCCAGAGCAGGAAATCGGCGAAGGACAGGTCGGACAGCAGCTGCCACTCGGCGACCACGGTCTGCAGGTGGTCTACCGCGCCACCGGGAAGCCCGGTGTGTTCGGCGAGCAGGTCAGAGAGCGTCGACACAGGGCTCCACGGGGTTGGTCACTCCACGACGGCGATCAGATCGTGCTCCTGCACGACGTCGCCCTCCTTGACGGCGAGCTTGGTGAGCGTGCCGTTCTCCTCGGTCAGCACTGGGATCTCCATCTTCATGGACTCCAGGATCACCACGGTGTCGCCCTCGGCCAGGGTCTGTCCCTCTTGCGCCACGACGTTCAGCACGTTGGCGACCATTTCGGCGTGGATCTCGTGGGCCATCGACCGGTCCTCCTCGAACGAGTTCTGCTCGCGCCAATCCAACCATGCGCCCCAGCCCTGGAGAGTCACTGAAGCCCGGCATGGCAAAATCGTGCCCGAAGGCGTGCGGCCGGTGTGTCCGCGAGGCTCGCACGCCCCGACCAACGCCAGAGGAGACACCGATGTCGAAGCGCGCCCGCAAGCGTCGTGACCGCAAGAAGGGTGGCGCCAACCACGGTAAGCGCCCCAACGCCTGAGCAGACGCTCTCAGCACGGCAGAGGCCCCGGCACGCAGGCGCGCCGGGGCCTCTGTCGTCCGCTCGCACGGCTCAGTCTTCGCGCGGCTCAGCCGTCGACTGGGTCGTCTGGGTGGTTTGGGTGGTCTGCACGGTGACCTGGCTGGTCCGGGTGACCTCGACCGCGCCCGCGGGCAGGCCCGCGTCGAGCACGGTCTGCCGGATCGATGCCCGCAGCCGCTCCTTGAACTCGTCCGGTGCCTGGTCGCCGCCGCACTTGCGGGCGAGCAGGATCTTGAGGTGCTCCTCGATGCCGTAGCGCTCCAGGCAGGGGCGGCACTCCTCAAGGTGCTTCTGCAGCAGGTCGCGGCGCTGCACGTCGCACTCGCGGTCGAGGAAGAGCCACAGCTCGCCCAGCACCTCGGAGCAGTCGGTCTCGTGGTGGCGTCCGCAACTCATGACCCCGCCACCTCCTGCGCGCCCGAGCGCACGAACCCCCGCTCACGGGCCACGCCCGTCAGAAGGTCGCGCAACTGCCGCCTGCCGCGGTGCAGACGGGACATCACGGTGCCGATCGGCGTGGCCATGATCTCGGCGATCTCCTTGTACGCGAATCCCTCGACATCGGCCAGATACACCGCGAGACGGAACTCCTCGGGAAGCTGCTGCAGCGCGTTCTTGACGTCGTCGTCCGGCAGCAGGTCCATCGCCTCCACCTCGGCGGAGCGCAGCCCGCTGGAGGTGTGGCTCTCGGCCTTCGCGAGCTGCCAGTCGGTGATCTCGTCGGTCGGCGACTGCAACGGCTGCCGCTGACGCTTGCGGTAACCGTTGATGTAGGTGTTGGTCAGGATGCGGTACAGCCACGCCTTGATGTTCGTGCCCGCCGAGAAGGACTCGAAGGCGGCGTACGCCTTCAAGTAGGTCTCCTGGACCAAGTCCTCCGCGTCGGCCGGGTTGCGCGTCATGCGCAGCGCGGCGGAGTAGAGCTGGTCGAGCAACGGCATCGCGTCGCGCTCGAACCGCTCCGCGCGCTCGGCCGTGGTCTCGGTGGTCTCGGTGGCCTCACTGTGTGGCTGGGCTTCGGTGCGGGGCACCGGGCTCCCTTCGGGTGCTCGCACACCCATCTTCAGGTGCGCATACTGCTTCCCCGAGCTTACGCGGACCTCGTCCGCACGGCTGTGAGCCCGCGCACGCGGCAGACGTGAGCTGGGGCGCTTTACCTCGAGAATCTGCTCGGTGACCACGCCAGCGACAACACCCGCGACGGGCTCCGCATTCCCCCTCTACCCTGGCGCGGTGGCCGGACGAGGAACCCCCGCGACAGCGTTGTTGGCGAAGCGGAAGATCACGCACACGCTGCACTCTTATGAGCACGATCCCCGTGAGTCCTATGGGCTGGAAGCCGCGTCCGCGTTGGGAGTTTCGCCTGATCGGGTGTTCAAGACGCTGCTGGCTGAGGTCGACGGGGTGCTGACGGTGGGCGTTGTGCCGGTTGACGCGCAGCTGGATCTCAAGGCGCTGGCGGCGGCTGTCGGCGGAAAGCGCGCTCGGATGGCTGAGGTGGCGGTGGCCGAGCGGACCACCGGGTATGTGGCGGGCGGCATCTCTCCACTGGGACAGCGCAAGCGCTTGCGGACGGTGGTGGACTCGTCTTCCGCCGGGTTTCCGACGATGTTCTGCTCCGGTGGCAGGCGGGGGCTGGAGATCGAGATCGCGGCGGCCGATCTGGTGGCGCTGGTCGACGGCGTGGTCGCCGATATCGCGGCTCGCTGACACCAGATTCGATCGACAGTGGGTGCTACCAAAATGGTAGCATCGTTGACATGGCGATGACGTTGCGACTGACCGAGGAGCAAGAGCGCGCTCTGGCCCTGCTCGCCGAGTCCGACGGGATAAGCAAGCACGAAGCAGCAGTTCGCGCTATCACCGCCACCGCCGCGCGGCGTGTGCGCGAGGGCCGGGTGCGGGAGCTCTCACGCGAAGGACGCGAACGCTACGCCGCCTTGCTCGATCGCCTGGCTCAGTGAACGTCGAGTACCTCACGCTGGAAGACCTGCTGGCACTAGCCGAGGACCTCGGCGTGCCCAAAATCCGAGACTTGGGCCTGCTCGACTCGGCAGCTCACCGCCCGCAGACCTCGCTGATGGGGCAAGACGCCTATCCGACCCTGCACGAGAAAGCAGCGGTGTTGCTCGAATCGGTCGTTCGCAATCACCCTCTTGTGGACGGCAACAAGAGACTGGGATGGATGGCGATGCTGGTCTTCTACGGTCTCAACGGACACGATCTCGATGCGCCGGACGACCCGGCGTACTACCTGGTGATCGAAGTGGCGACGGGGGCGATCGACTACGTCGAAGCCGCCGCCCGCTTGGCCAAGTGGACCGGCCCCAGGTTTTTCCCACCTCGCTGAACAGCGCCAGACAGCACTGTCTTAGCCGGACTGTTCTCGGTCGGTGTGGTCGTCTACGCCTGCTTTGGAGGACAAGAGTCTGCGTAGGGACGCCAGTCTGCCGGGGGTGGCTTGGCCCTCTTGCACTACCGAGTCCAGGTAGCAGCCCGGGTCTTCTGGGGCGCCCAGGTGGCCGCAGCCGGAGGGGCATTCCTCCGCTGGGGCGACGAATTCCTCGAAGGCGGCCACGATGTCGTTGGGTTTGATGTGGGCCAAGCCGAAGGAGCGGATGCCGGGGGTGTCGACCACCCAGCCGCCCGCTGGCAGGGGGAGTGCCACCGCTGAGGTGGAGGTGTGTCTGCCCTTGCCGACGCCGCTTACCGCGCCGATCGCGCGGTAGGCGTCGGGGACCAGGCGGTTGACCAAAGTGGACTTGCCTACGCCGGAGTGGCCCACCAGGGCTGAAACTCGGTCTGTGAGGCGTTCTCGGAGTTCTTGTGGTTCTGCATCGTGGCGGTTGACCACTACTGGGAGGTCCAGTTCCGCGTAGGCGGCCAGGAGGTCTGCCGGGTCGGCCAGGTCTGCCTTGGTCAGGCAGAGGATGGGGGTCAGGCCGCCCGCGAACGCCGCGACCAGGCAGCGGTCGATGAAGCCGGTGCGGGGTGGGGGGTCGGCCAGGGCGCAGACGATCAGCAGCTGCTCGGCGTTGGCCACGACGACCCGTTCGAAGGCGTCCGTGTCGTCGGCGGTGCGGCGCAGGACGCTGGTGCGGTCGGCCACGCGGACGATGCGGGCGAGGGTGTCGGCGTCGCCGGAGGTGTCGCCGACGATGTCGACCTGGTCGCCGATGACGACGGGGGTGCGGCCCAGCTCCCGGGCGCGCATCGCCACGACCAGGTGGGTGGGGTCGCGGTCGACGGCGCAGGTCCAGCGGCCGCGGTCCTTGCCGACGACCATGGCGGTCACGGCGTCGGCGTGTTCCGGGCGGCGCTTGCTGCGCGGGCGGGTGCCCTTGCCGGGGCGCACCCGGACGTCGGTCTCGTCCAGCCTGCTCCAGTCGCCGCGCCGGGACGCCACGTCAGCGGGCCCCGGTCAGCATCCGGGACCACATCGCCGGGAAATCGGGCATGGTCTTGGCCGTGGTGGCGATGTCGTCCACCGCGACCCCCTCGACGACCAGGCCGATGATGGCGCCCGCGGTCGCCATCCGGTGGTCGGCGTAGGCCCGCCACGGGCCGCCGCGCAGGGTGGCCGGGCGGATCTCCAGACCGTCGTCGGTCTCGGTGGCGTCACCGCCCAGCGTGGTGATCTCGGCGGCGAGGGCGGCGAGCCGGTCGGTCTCGTGGCCGCGCAGGTGGGCGATGCCGCGCAGGCGCGACGGGCTGTCGGCGAGCGCGGCCAGGGCGGCGACCGTGGGGGTCAGCTCCCCGACGTCGCGCAGGTCTATGTCCACACCGGACAGCGTGGCCGGGCCGCGCACGGTGAGCGCGCCGTCCGCGGACAGGGTCACCTCCGCCCCCATCCGCGCCAGGATTCCGCGGATGGCGTCGCCGGGCTGCGTCGTCGCTGACGGCCAGCCGGTGACCGTCACCTCGCCGCCGGTGACCGCGGCCGCTGCCAGGAACGGCGTCGCGTTGGACAGGTCGGGCTCGATGGCCCAGTCGCGGGCCGCGACCGGCCCCGGCTCGACCTGCCAGGTGTTCTGCTCGGTGTCGTCCACCACGACACCGGCAGCACGCAGCATCTCGACGGTCATGTCGATGTGCGGCATAGAGGGAACGGGTTTCCCGGCGTGGTGGATGGTCAACCCCTTGTCGTACCGCGCGCCGGACAGCAGCAGTCCGGAGACGAACTGCGAGGATGCGGAGGCGTCGATGGTCACCGTGCCGCCCGCGATGCCGCCCGCGCCGACCAGGGTGAACGGCAGCGCGTCGCCATCGACGACCGCGCCGAGCCCGCGCAGCGCGTCGAGCACCGTGCCCATCGGCCGCTCCCGGGCGCGCGGGTCGCCGTCGAAGCGGACCGCGCCGTCGGCGAGCGCCGCGAGCGGCGGGACGAACCGCATGACCGTGCCCGCGAGCCCGCAGTCGACCTCGGCCGTGCCTCGAACGCCGCCGAAGCCGTCATGCGCGCCGACCCGGACCGTGGTGCCGTCCACCTCTACCGGGACGCCGAGAGCGCGTAGAGCCGCGATCATAAGATCGGCGTCGCGGCCTTCCAGCGCGCCGGTTAGCGTGCTCGGCCTGCCGCTGAGAGCGGCCAAGATCAGGGCGCGGTTGGTGATGGACTTGGATCCGGGGATGGTCACGGTGGCGTGCACCGGGGCCGAGGCGACCGGGGCTGACCAGGGCTGCGGCATGGGCCAATCCTCCCGCATTCGCTGGTCCGGCGGTTTACCGGCTCGCCCCTGTCGGTCCGACATGTCACGATTCGACACACCGATGGAGGTGGATGGCTTTGTGCGGCAGGTACGCGGCAGCGAAGGACCCCGCGGCGCTGGCGGCGGAGTTCGACGCGCTCGACGCCACAGGTGAGCAGGCGCCCGAGCCCGACTACAACGTGGCGCCGACGAAGAACGTGGTGACGGTGGTGCAGCGGCACCCGCGCGCGGCCGACGGCACGGTCGACAAGAGCACCACGGAGCGCACGCTGCGGGTGATGAAGTGGGGCCTCGTCCCGAACTGGGCCAAGGACGCCTCCGGGGCCGCGCGGATGATCAACGCCCGGTCCGAGAGCGCGGCGGAGAAGCCCGCGTTCAAGAAGTCGCTGGCCGAGCGCCGCTGCATCATCCCGGCCGACGGCTGGTACGAGTGGCGCCGCGACAAGACCTCGAAGCAGCCGTTCTACACGACCCCCCAGGACGGCGGCAGCCTCGCGATGGCAGGCCTGTGGACGACCTGGCGCGACCAGGCCGACCCGGCCGCGCCACTACTGATCACCTGCGCGGTCCTGACCACCGACGCGGTCGGCCCGCTGGCCGACATCCACGACCGGATGCCGCTGATCCTCGGCCGGGACAGCTGGTCCGCCTGGCTCGACCCGGACTCGACCGACGTGTCCGCGCTGCTCGCGCCGCCGCCGTGGGACCTGGTGGACGCCCTGGAGATAAGGCCGGTGTCCACGGCCGTCAACAGTGTCCGCAACAACGGCCCGCACCTGCTCGACCGCGACGAGCCCGCCCAGGAACTGGACGCGCCGGACCTCTTCGGCGCCGAGGCCCGCCGGTGACCAAGGCGCGCATCGACACCCCGCACGGCCTGGCCAGGGCCGAACTGCACTGCGCCCCAGAGGGCCGGGCGGGACTGCTCCTGGGCCACGGCGCGGGCGGCGGCATCGACGCGCCCGACCTGGTGGCCGCCGTGCGGGGGGCCACGGCGGCCGGGGTGCACGTCGCCCTGGTCGAGCAGCCCTACCGGGTGGCCGGTAGGCGCGCGCCTGCCCCCGCGCGCCAGCTCGACACGGCGTGGCTGACCGTGGCCGAGCACCTGTCCGCCCTCTGGTTCGACGACCTGCCCCTGGTCTTCGGCGGCCGGTCCTCCGGCGCCCGGGTCGCGTGCCGCACCGCCGACCAGGGCGAGGCCGTCGGCGTGCTCTGCCTGGCGTTCCCGGTGCACCCACCGGGCAAGCCGGAGAAGACCCGGCAGCCGGAACTGGACGCCGTGGCCGTGCCGACCCTGGTGCTCCAGGGCGAGAGCGACCCGTTCGGCAGGCCCGCGGGCGGACACCTGCGGGAGATCGTCACCCTCCCCGGCGACCACTCCCTCAAGCGGGAGCTGCCCGCGATCTCCCGCACCGTCGAGGAGTGGCTGGACCGCATTCTGCGACCGCTCGGCTAGGCCGCGCCCTGCCCGAAATCGTCATCCGCCGGGTGGCAGCGCGCCCGATAGTGACCGCCGTGCCCTGTCACGCGTCGGCGGCGAGTGGCCGCGACGTATCCTTCGTCCACTCGACCAGGGTCGGGGAACCCTCGGACGGGTGAGACGTCCTGGGGAACAGACACATGACTCGTACTGAGGGGATTGTTCATGCGGTTCACAGGCAAGACGAAGCTGCTGGTCGGGGTGGCCGCGGCCGCTCTCACCCTGAGCGCGTGCTCAGGCGACCCGGCGAGCACGCCCTCGTCCACCGGCGGCAAGTCGACCGAGGCCTCCGCCGCGGCCAAGACCGGGTTCGAGAGCCTCAAGATGCTCAGCGACGCCGTGGGCAAGAAGAGCGAGAGCGCCAAGAGCGCGCACATGAAGTTCACCGGCGACATGGGCGGGCAGTCGCTCACGGGTGAGGGCGACTTCAGCTTCGGCGCCGAGACGGCCATGCAGATGACGATGACCATGCCGGGCGGCGAGATGACCATGCTGTTCGTCGACAACGTGATCTACTTCAAGAGCCCGAGGGAACTCGAGCCCGGCAAGCCGTGGGTGAAGATGGATCTGAACGGCGACAACCCGATGGCCAAGACGGTGGGGGGCTCGCTGGACTCGATCAAGCAGGTCGACCCGAGCAAGATGCTGGAGCAGCTCGCCGACGCCGGTGAGATCACCTCCACCAAGGAGGAGACCATCGACGGCAAGGAGACCACGCACTACTCGATCACCGTCGACGTGGCCAAGCTCGGGAACCAGGGCCTGGGCATGGACAAGGCGGCTATCGCCGAGCTGGAGAAGTCCGGTGTGAAGACGCTGCCGGTCGAGGCGTGGGTCGACGGCGACGACCTGCCGGTCCGCTTCGTCACCGAGGTCCCGGCCGCGGGCCAGAAGGTGAAGATCCAGGCCGACTACAGCGACTGGGGCAAGACCGTGGACATCACGGCGCCGCCCGCCTCCCAGGTCGCCGAGCTTCCCGGTAGCTGACTCTTAGCGCATAAGAACGCATAAGAAGAGCGCCCCGCAGGAGGACTCTGCGGGGCGCTCTTCTGTGCTTTAACCCATGTGCGGGTAAGTGTGGTCGGTCGGCGGCACGAAGGTCTCCTTGACCGACCGCGGGCTGACCCAGCGCTGGAGGTTGTAGATCGACCCGGCCTTGTCGTTGGTGCCGGACGCGCGGCTGCCGCCGAAGGGCTGCTGGCCGACGACCGCGCCGGTGGGCTTGTCGTTGACGTAGAAGTTGCCCGCCGCGAAGCGCAGCGCCTGGTGCGCCTGCTCGACGGCCGCGCGGTCAGTGGCGAACACCGCGCCGGTAAGCGCGTACGGCGAAGAGGTGTCCACCAGTTCCAGCACCTTGGCGTACTCGGCGTCCTCATAGACGTGCACGGCCAAGATCGGGCCGAAGTACTCGGTGGTGAACACGTCCTGCAGCGGGTCGCTGCCGACCAGGACGGTCGGCTGGACGAAGTAGCCCACCGAGTCGTCTGCCGTGCCGCCGGTAAGCACCTCGATCGAGGAGTTCGCCGCCGCCGCCTCCAGCGCCGCCCTGTGCTTGGTGAACGCGCGCGCGTCGATGACCGCCCCGCCGAAGTGCGCGAAGTCGGTGACGTCGCCGTAGGAGATGGTCTTGGTGACGTCCGCCAGCCGCTCGCGCAGCCCGCCGTCCCAGAGGGACCGGGCGATGTAGGCGCGCGATGCCGCCGAGCACTTCTGCCCCTGGTACTCGAACGCGCCCCGGACCAGGCCGGTCACCACGGCGGCCGGGTCGGCCGACGGGTGGGCGACGACGAAGTCCTTGCCGCCGGTCTCTCCGACTATGCGCGGGTAAGAGCGGTAGGTGTCGAGGTGGTCGCCGATGAGCCGCCAGAGGTGCTTGAACGTCTTGGTCGACCCGGTGAAGTGCAGGCCCGCGAACTCCGGGTCGGCCAACGCGACCTCGGACAGCGCCGCCCCGTCCCCGGTGACCATGTTGATCACCCCGGCGGGCAGGCCAGCTGCCTCCAGCAGCCGCATGGTGTGGTGCGCGGCCAGCTGCTGGGTCGGCGACGGCTTCCAGACGACCGTGTTGCCCATCAGCGCGGGCGCGGTCGGCAGGTTGCCCGCGATCGCGGTGAAGTTGAACGGCGTGATCGCGGTGACGAACCCGTCGAGCGGGCGGTGGTCGAACCGGTTCCACATGCCCGGCGACGACGCGGGCTGCTCCTCGATCAGCCGCCGGGCGAAGGACACGTTGTGGCGCCAGAAGTCGATCAGCTCGCAGGCGCTGTCGATCTCGGCCTGCTGCGGCGACTTCGACTGGCCCAGGATCGTGGCCGCGTTGAGCGTGTCCCGCCAGGGGCCCGCCAGCAGGTCGGCGGCGCGCAGCAGCACGGCCGCGCGCTCGTCGAACGGCAGTTCGCGCCAGGCGGGGGCGGCCTGCTTCGCCGCGGCGACGGCGTCGGCGACGTCCTGCGCGGTGGCCTGCGCGGTGACGCCGAGGACGTGCCGGTGGTCGTGCGGCTGGACCACGTCCACGCGGTCGCCGCCCGCCATGCGCCGCGCACCGCCGATGGTCATGGTCAGCTCGGCCCGCTCGCCCTCCAGGTCGGCGATCCGCCGCTGGAGCGAGGCGCGCTCGGGCGAGCCGGGGGCGTAGGGCTTGATCGGCTCGTTGGCCGGGACGGGTACGGACGAAACGGCGTCCATCGTGTGGCTCGCCTCCCTGTGACTGGAGTCTCGACGGCGGCGCGGCTTGTGGCCGCACCGCCATCCTGTCATGGGATGAGCCGGCTAAAGCAGCTCCAGCAGGAACGGCAGCTCCTGTGGGGCGTACCAGGCCAGCTCGTGGTCTTCGGCGTCGCCGAGGACGAACTCCGCGTCCGGGTCGCCCAGGTCGGCGGCGTCGACGACGGCCGCGGCCGCGCGGACCGCGGCCTCGGCGTCCTCGGTGTCGAGGTGGATCGCGGCGATGACCTTGAGCGGGATCGGGCCAGCCAGCTTCACCACCGAATAGTCCAGGTCAGGGCGCAGGACCGCGCCGTCGACGTCGGCGGAGACCACCGCGCGGCGCGCGAACGCCGCCAACTCGTCCGCCGACTCGGCGTTGAGCAGCCGCAGCGACGCCCTGGCCGCGTCGAGCATCGCCGCGTACTCCAACTCCTCGTCGCCGCCGGTCGCGTAGGACTCCCGCAGCGCCGGGGTCAGCGCGAACGCGGTGTTGCCGACCGCGGCCAGCTCCCCGTCGGAGTTCAGCGCCCGCAGCATGGCCACCGTCGCCGGTACGTACACCCTCAAGACATCACGCTCTCAGTTCCTCACGCTCTTGCTGTCGTCATGCTCTTACCGCTGTCAACAGTTCCTCGACTGACTCTTCCAGCATTCTCGCCAACACGTCCACGTCGGACATGGCGGTGCGGTCGCCCGTCAAACCGAAATACACCCCACCGTCATAAGAGGTCACGCCAATGGCCAACGCCTGGTTCTTGCCCAGCGGCATCACCGGGAACATCTCGGTCATCCGCGCGGTCCCCGCGTAGAGCGGGATCTGCGGACCGGGCACGTTGGTGACCACCACGTTGAAGATGCGCTGGGAGAACGACGCGGCGGCCCGCGCGCCCAGCGAGTGCAGCGTGGGCGGGGCGAACCCGCCGACCCGCAGCAGCGCCGACGCCGCGACCGAGCGCACCGAGTCGTTGTGCGGGCGCATGGCGTGGCTGACGTGGTGCAGCCGCACGAACGGGTTCGACTCCCCCACCGGCAGGTCGACCAGGTGCGCGGTGACCTTGTTGCCGAGCATCCCCGGCACCGTGCCGTCGGCCTCTTCGTCCCGCACGGCCAGCGGCACCAGCGCGCGGACCTTGGTCGAGGACGTGATCTGCTCGCCGCGCATCAGCAGCCACGACCGCAGCCCGCCCGCGATGACGGTGAGCACCACGTCGTTGACCGTGCCCCCGTGCTTCGCCCGGACGCCGCGCAGATCGTCCAGCCGGGCGCGGGACACGGCGAACAGCCGCGCCCGGCCGACCGGGGCGTTGAGCGGCCCCGCCTGCGCGGGCCGGGCGGCGAGACCGATCGCGGAGACCACGGCGTTGAGCACGCCCGCGACCTTCTGGGTGGTGGCGAGCGCGTCGGTGGCCGCCGAGCGGGCGTTCTCCACGATCTCCCTGGGCCGCCGCACCGTCTCGGCGACCGCGTCGAGCACCAGCCGGGTCGGCCCCGGCAGCCTGCGCGCCACCCAGATCTCGTCGTCGGGCGCAGGCTCGGGCGGCTGCGGCGCGGCGTCCAGGATGACCTGGCCGAAGTCGATCGTGCGGATGCCGTCGACCAGCGCCTGGTGGGTCTTGGTCACCAGCGCGACATGCCCGCGGGCCAGCCCCTCGACCAGATACGCCTCCCACAGCGGCCGGGTCTGGTCGAGCGGGCGCGCCATCAGGCGTCCGACCAGGTCGAACAGCTGGGCGTCGGTCCCCGGCCGGGGCAGCGCGGAGCGGCGCACGTGGTAGTGGACGTCGAAGTCCGGGTCGTCCACCCACACCGGCCGGGCGAGGTGGCCGGGCACGCCGACCACCTTCTGCCGGTACCGCGGCACCAGCGGCAGCCGCTGCTCGATCAGCGCGACAAGCTGCTCGTAGGCGAAGCCCGACCGGGGCCTGCGGAACACCGCGACCCCGCCCACGTGCATCGGCGTGGCCGGATCCTCCAGGTAGAGGAAGGAGGCGTCGAGGGCGGACAGGCGGTCGGGCATGGCCCGATCCTGACACATCGCAGTGTTGCCCAGGTGACATGCGATGCTGCGTGCTGTGTCGCACGACCCTGGCGCGGGAGCGTCTCCCAAAGACCGGTTCGTCACCGTGTACGGGCGCAAGCCCGTGCTGGAGGCGCTGGCCGACAACCGCCTGTCGGTCGACAAGGTGGTGCTCGCCGACAACGCCCACGGCCCCGCGGCCCGCGAGATCCTCGACGCAGCCCGCGCCCGCGGCGTGCCGGTGCAGCGGGCCACCCCGCACCGGGTGAAGGTGTTGGCGGGCAACGGAAAGCAGGACCAAGGCGTCCTCGCCGACGTCGTCGCCCCGCGGATGCGCAGGCTCGCCGACGCGCTCGCGGGCAAGTCCGCGCCCCGGGCCGTGCTGCTGCTCGACGGGATCACCACCCCCGCCAACGTGGGCATGATCCTGCGCACCGCCACCGCGGCGGGCGTCGGCGGCATCGTCGTCCCCCGCCGCGGCGTGGCCACCATCGACCCCCTGGTGGTCAAGGCGTCGGCCGGTGTGGCGTTCACCGCACCCGTCCTGCGCTGCGCGACGGCCGAGGAGGCCGCCGCCGACCTGCGCGCCGCCGGTTACCCGCTGTACGCGATGGACGCGGGCGCCCGCCGCTCGGTCTTCGACGCCGACCTGCCAGACCGCGCCGCGTTCGTCCTGGGCAGCGAGACCGCGGGCGTCAGCGAGGCGGTCCGCCCGCACGTCAACCGCTGGATCTCCATCCCGATGAGCGGCGGCGTCGAGTCGCTGAACGTGGCCAGCGCCGCAGCCGTCCTGTGCTTCGAGCTGGTGCGCCGCCGCTCAGCGTAGGGAGACGCCGAGCAGGATCTCCAGCTCGTCCACAGTGGTCTCGACGGCGCGGTGGTGCACCCCGGTCATCCCCGCCGCGGCGGCGCCGCGCACATAAGCGGCGACGTCATCGACAAAGACGCACTTGTCGGTAGTCGTGCCCAACCGTTCGGCGGTAAGCGTGAACACCCCGGCCGCCGGTTTCGCGATCCCCACTTCCCCCGACACCACCACCGCGTCGAAGACGTCGGGCAGCCCGCCGGGCACAGTGTCCGCATTGGACAGCAGGGCGGTCCGGAACCCCTGCCCCCGCACCAGGGCCACCACATGCCGGATCACCGGCTCGGTGAACACACCCGCATAGTCCACAACCAACGCCTCGTACCGCACAGGCACTGATCCTGCCCCACATTCCGGCGTTTTCCCCACATGAGGTGACCCTCGTCCCCGACGCGGCAGGCACCCCGCTCTGTATGGCGAGACCGCAGAAGAGTGGAGGACCCCTATGGTGCTGCTAAGCGCCCTGCCCGACTACGAGCCCGCGGTGACGCCGTGGCCACCGCCCCGCAAGCCACTCCTACCCCACCCGGCCCCCGTCTGGGACGAACCCGGCCCCACCCGCGACACCGTCTGGCGGCTGCTCACCCTGCTCCTGGAATCCCTGGACGGCCGCCGACCCCTCCCCCAACTCCGCACCGCCCTCGCCACCGGCGTCTACGAGGCGATGGCCACCAGAGCCCGAGTCACCACCGGCCGAAACCACCGCCTGATCTCCCTGCACACCTGCCGAACAAGCCCCGAGACCCTGGAACTCGCCGCCTCCATCCGCGAATGGCCGACCGGACGTCCGCAATCCTGGCGCGGCCGAGCCCTCGCAGGCCGGATGGAGTTGCGGAACGACACCTGGCTGTGCACCTTCCTGCGCCCCGTGGGCCGGTGATCCGGCTTTGGGCAGACTGCGTCCCGGCAAAACGGGGGTTGGTGGCTCGGCTTGCCGGACTGCCGGGCCGCCTGCTGCCTGTGGGCGGCGGCCGACTGCTCGCCGCCGGTGGCGACCCGCAGGTACCGGCCGACCGCTCGCGCCGCCGGTCGCAGGCTGCCCGCCGCTGGCAGCGGATCACGGGTCGCCGACCATGAGCCCTTGACCCCTGGCTGCTGGCTGTCGGGCGGCCGGGCGCGTCAAGGTTCCTACCGCCAGTTGTCCTGGCTTTCTTCACACCACCCCTGCTGTCGGAAAAGACCGTGGCGCGTGAGGCGGGAGGCCGCACGCGCCACAGTGGTGGAGCGGGGTGTCTTTCCTGGTCGGAAGGGTGGGTTAGCGGCGGGGGCCCTTGCGGCCCTTCTTCGCCTGTTCGCGGGCCTGCTGCCTGCGTTCGCGGCGACTGGCGCCCGCCGCGGCGGGGTCGGCGTCGGGGGTGTCGCTGTGGGATTCGACGCCGCCGGATTCGGCGGGGCCGCTGTAGTTCAGGCGCTGCGGGGCGGGGCCGTCCAAGCCCTTGCCGCGCAGGGCGGGGGGCAGCTTCTCGGTGGCGGTGGCCGCGGCGGCCTGCTCGGCCTGGGCCTTCTGCTGGGCGGCCAGCGCCCTGGCCTGGCGTTCGCGCAGCTCGGCCTGGCGGGCGGCGGCCTCGGGGTCGGCGACCGTGGGCACCGCGGCGGGGGTGGCGGCCAGCTGGACGGTCGCGGGCTGCGGCTCGGCCTGTTCCACCTGGAGGTTGAAGATGAAGCCGACCGACTCCTCCTTCAACGCGTCCAGCATGACGTGGAACATCTCGAAGCCCTCGCGCTGGTACTCGATCAGCGGGTCGCGCTGGGCCATCGCCCGCAGGCCGATGCCCTCCTTGAGATAGTCCATCTCGTAGAGGTGCTCGCGCCACTTGCGGTCGAGAACCGAGAGCATGACGCGCCGCTCCAGCTCCCGCATCGCGCCCTTGCCGACCCGGGAGTCGATCTCCGCCTCGCGGATCTTGTACGCGGCCAGGGCGTCCTCGACGATGGCGTTCAACAGGAACTCGTGGTCCATGTCGTAGCCCTCGGCCTCGGCGCGGTCGACCAGCTGCTCCCACTTGACCGACACCGGGTACAGCGTCTTGAGCGCGGTCCACAGCTTCTGGTGGTCCCAGTCCTCGGCGTAGCCCTCCGCGGTCGCGCCGTTGACGTAGGCGGTGACCACGTCGGTGATCATGTGCTCGATCTGCTCGCTGAGGTCTTCGCCCTTGAGCACGCGCAGGCGCTCGGCGTAGATCACCTTGCGCTGCTTGTTCATGACCTCGTCGTACTTGAGGACGTTCTTGCGGATCTCGAAGTTCTGCTGCTCGACCTGGGTCTGCGCGCTCTTGATCGCCCGGGTGACCATCTTCGCCTCGATCGGCTGGTCCTCGGGGACGTTCATCACCGTCATGACCCGCTCGACCATGCCCGCGTTGAACCGGCGCATCAGCTCGTCGCCCAGCGACAGGTAGAACCGGGACTCGCCAGGGTCGCCCTGGCGGCCCGCGCGGCCGCGGAGCTGGTTGTCGATGCGGCGCGACTCGTGCCGCTCGGTGCCCAGGACGTAGAGGCCGCCCGCCGCCCGCACCTCGATCTTCTCGGCCTTGACCTCTTCCTCGGCCTTCTCCAGCGCGCCCGGCAGGGCCGCGCGCCACTCGTCCGGCGTCTCGAGCGGGTCGAGGCCGCGGGCGCGCAGCGCCTCCTCCGCGATGTGCTCCGGGTTGCCGCCGAGCACGATGTCGGTGCCTCGACCGGCCATGTTGGTCGCCACGGTGACCGCGCCCTTGTGCCCGGCCTGGGCGATGATCGCGGCTTCCTTCTCGTGGTGCTTGGCGTTGAGGACGTTGTGCGGCACGCCCATCTTCACCAGCAGCTTCGACAGGTACTCCGACCGCTCGACGCTGGTGGTGCCGACCAGCACCGGCTGGCCCTTCTCGTGCCGCTCGGCGATGTCCTCGGCGACGGCGAGGAACTTCGCCTCCTCGGTCTTGTAGATGAGGTCCGGCTGGTCCTTGCGGATCATCTCGCGGTTGGTCGGGATCGGCACCACGCCGAGCTTGTAGGTGGTGTGGAACTCCGCCGCCTCGGTCTCGGCGGTGCCGGTCATGCCGGAAAGCTTGTCGTAGAGCCGGAAGTAGTTCTGCAGGGTGATCGTGGCCAGCGTCTGGTTCTCGGCCTTGATCTCCACGTTCTCCTTGGCCTCGATGGCCTGGTGCATACCCTCGTTGTAGCGGCGACCCGACAGCACGCGCCCGGTGAACTCGTCGACGATCAGGACCTCGCCGTTGCGGACGATGTAGTCCTTGTCCTTCTTGTACAGCTCCTTGGCCTTGAGCGCGTTGTTCAGATAGCCGACCAGCGGCGTGTTCGCGGCCTCGTAGAGGTTGTCGATGCCCAACTGGTCCTCGACCAGCGCGACGCCCTTCTCGGTGACGCCGACCGTGCGCTTGCGCTCGTCGACCTCGTAGTGGACGTCCTTGCGCAGCATCGGCGAAAGCCGGGCGAACTCCTGGTACCAGCGCGAGGACTGGTCGGCGGGCCCGGAGATGATCAGCGGCGTGCGCGCCTCGTCGATGAGGATCGAGTCGACCTCGTCGACGATGGCGAAGTTGTGGCCGCGCTGGACCATGTCGTCGAGGCTCCACGCCATGTTGTCGCGCAGGTAGTCGAAGCCGAACTCGTTGTTGGTGCCGTAGGTGATGTCGCAGTGGTACGCCTCGCGCCGCTGGGCGGGGTTCATCTCGGACAGGATCGCGCCCACCTTGAGCCCGAGGAAGCGGTGCACCCGCCCCATCCACTCCGCGTCGCGCTTGGCGAGGTAGTCGTTGGTGGTGATGACGTGCACGCCGCCGCCGGAAAGCGCGTTCAGGTACGCGGCGAGCACGCCGGTCAGGGTCTTGCCCTCACCGGTGCGCATCTCGGCGACCTGGCCGAGGTGCAGCGCGGCGCCGCCCATCAGCTGGACGTCGAAGTGCCGCTGGCCCAGCACGCGCTTGGCGCCTTCCCGGGCGACCGAGAACGCCTCGGGCAGCAGCTCGTCAAGCGACTCGCCCGCCTCGTAGCGCTGTTTGAACTCGGCGGTCTTGCCGCGCAGCTCATCGTCGGTCAGGTCGAGAAAGTCATCCTCCAGCGAGTTGATGTGCGCTGCGATGTTGCGCAGTCGCTTGAGCATCTTGCCCTCGCCCGCGCGCAGAATTCGGGACAGCACCATCCGGTCGACCTCGCTAGCTGATAGTCGTGCGCCCGCTACGGACGCTCCTGTACGTCATCGTAGGCAACCCGCCGTTGGGCGCGCACCGACACTCGTCAGCAACGCCGCGCAGGGTACTCGGGTGACCTCCACCTCAGCACCAACGGATCAACCGCCCGCCGGGTTCCGGACACACCGGCGCCCCGGGGCCGAAGCGGCTCCCGGGGCACCGAATGGGTGACGGCGACCGGTCAGACCAGCTTGATCACGCCGTAGTCGAAGGCCTTGCGGCGGTAGACCACGCTGGGGACACCGGAGTCCGCGTCGGCGAACAGGTAGAAGTCGTGTCCGACCAGCTCCATCTCATAGAGAGCCTGGTCGACGGTCATGGGTTTGGCCGGGTGCTCCTTCTCGCGGACGATGCGTCCGGGAAGGTTCTCGGCGACATCCTCCCACCGCTGCTCGGGGACATCGGCGACCCCGTACTCCGGCGCTTCGAGCACCGCGGTCTGCGCGGCGCGCCTGCCGTTGGTCTCGCTCTTCGTGGGAGCGGCGACGGCGGCGGATGTGGCCTCCGCGACGGAGGCAGGGCTTCGGCGCCCGTGGTGAACGCGCCTGCGGTCATGCAAGCGGCGCAGCCGATTCTCGAGTTTGGTCACCGCCAGATCCAGTGCGCCGTAGAAGTCGCCCGCGCACGCCTCGGCGCGAACGGCCGGGCCCCTGCCCTTTCCGGTGATCTCGACCCGCTGGCAGTTCTTCGCCTGCCTGCGGTTGGGCTCATGGAACAGCTCCACGTCGAAGCGGATGACCTTGCGGTCATAGCGCTCCAAACGGGTCAGCTTGTCCTCGACGTGCGTCCGGTAGTGCTCCGGCACCTCGACGTTACGGCCCTTAACCACGATGTCCATACACGACCTCCCTCGCCGTTTGCGAGTACTGGTTCTTCGCCGATACTGGCGGCGCCGGACTCGTCTGGATTCCAAGCCCAGAACAGGGCCTGACCTGCGGGAACAATCCCGCGGATCAGCGCTCCGCCGGCGCCAGGGTCATGGGCTCCTCGCCTCCTCCCCGCTGACCGGGAACGGTGATAGCGCAGCACGTTAGCCCGGGATTGGGCCCAGCAACAGCCCCCGAGGCGGGGGACCTTCGTCCGCGTCGAAGAATTACTCGCCGCGACGGCTGAACCGGCGCAAGGGAGCACACGCCAGCCGACTCGGCCATTCGGGCGCGAGCCGTTTCACCTGGACAGCGCATGGCGCCCCACCGAGCAGTGGTGTAGCGGACTAGGGCAGTCGGAGTCACCGTCACCGCCAAGGGCGCTTTCGCCGCCGCCACACCGAGCCGCATACCTAGCCAACGGGGCGGGCAGACGCGGGGTTCCCGATCCGGCTCACCCGATTGGGGGCGTCCAGGTGTCCGGCATGTGGACCTGATCATGCCGCCGCCGTGCACGCGAGGACCGCGAGGACCGGATGACCCGCCGCCGCCAGCGCGCGGGCGCAGGCCGCGGCCGTGGCCCCGGTGGTCACCACGTCGTCCAGGACGAGCACGGGCGTGCCCGGCGGCGGAACACCCGCCGGGTCGACGGCGAGGTGACGGGCGAGGTTGGCTGCCCGCCCCGCCGGACTCAGGCCGACGGAGTCCCGCGCGCCCCGGGTGAGCCTGAGCGCGGGCGCCACAGCCGCCGGGACGCCGTTGGCCGCCAGGTGGCGGGCGGCGTGGACGGCGACCCGGGCCATGTGGTGGGCGCCGCGCCTGCGGGAAGCGGCGGTGCGGGACGGGGCGGGCACCAGCCAGAGAGTGGCTTCGGCAGCCGACGGCGAGACAGGGGGCACCGCGTGGCAGGGCGACTTGGGGAAGGGCGGCTTGAGGGGCGCGGGCGGTGGGGAGGTGGTTCGGGTCGGGCGCGACGGGGAAGAAGACGAATGGGGATGCGGCACGGCTGAGGTCGGGGAAGGCAGAGGGACCGTGTGGTGGGCCGAGGCTCGCGGCGGGGTCGAGATGGACGTCGGCGGAGACAGGGAAAGCAGATGGGCCGCACTCCGCCCCGAGGTCGAGACAGGTCCGAAAGCCAGAGGGGGCGGCGAACAGGCTGGGTTGCCCGATGGGGCAGCGGAGCTGGGCGAAGTCGGTGTGATCGCGGTGTCGGCGGAAACTCCGACCGCATCAGTGAGGACATGCCGAACAGACGACGGTCCACCTGACTCGCTGGACGAGGGGTGATTGGCGGATGGCCCACTGTCCTTGTCGAACGACGGAGTTCTGGGCGAAGACCAGCCTTCGAGCAAGTGGAGTGACCGGGCGGAAGGTGGTTCGTTCGGTTGCGGGGGCGGCGGCTGGACCGCTGCCGGATCGTGGGGAAGGCAGGTCTGGGGCGGCGGGGCGGCGGGGCGGGGTGCGGTGCCGAAGGTGAGGCGGGTGGCGTTGGCCAGGAGGGCGGGGACGGCGGCGGCCAGGGCGGGGAGCCGGTCGGCGGCTTTGGGGAGGGCGGCGGCCAGGGCCTGGCCGAGGACGGCCGCGAGGGCACGCCGTCCGCCTTCCTTGTAGGCGAGCACGGCTCGGCGGGCGGGGCCGCGGTAGAGGGTGAGGGCGAGGACGGGGGGTGACTTCGCGGTGGCGGTCCGGTCGACCTGGAGTAGGCCGGTCAGGGTTTGGGCGCAGGGGGCGCACCAGTGGGTGCCGGGGGTGTCGCAGCCCGCGCAGTGGCGGGGCAGGAGCAGGTCGAACACGGGAGTGAGGTTCATGGGGCCAGCGTGGACCGAGTGGAGCGACAGGCGGCGGGAGTTGTCCACAACCCCCGAAGTTGTCCACAGGGTGGCCTGGACCCTGGCGAAGGCTGGTCAGCCGGGGTAGAAGGGGACCGCGCCGCGCCCTTGGCCGGGTTGTTGGGCCTGCCAGACCTTGCCCGCCTCCTGGGTCGACCACATGCCGGAGCCGTCGGTGACGATGACCGAGCGGCTGGGGGCCGCGGTGATGGCGGTGATCGGCGGGGTCAGGTTGGTCTTGTTGTACTGGGTGTAGGTCAGGCCGTCGATGGGGAGGCTGGCGACCGGCATGGCGGGCTGCTCGGTCGCGGCGATGACCGTGAGGCGGTCGAGCCAGTCCAGGCCGATGACGTTCTTGACGACACCGCCTTGCAGCGTGCGGGCGGCGCTGATCGCCACCGCGTCGTTCTTTCTGACCACCGCGGCCACCTTGACCTCTCCGTTCACCACGGCCGCGACGCGGGCGCCGTCGCGGGAGAGGCGCAGTTGGGTGATGGTGCCGCCGTTGCGGGTGAGTTCGGAGGCGTCGACCGGGAAGTCCTCCCAGGTGCCGCTGGCGGTGCGGACGACGCGGACCACGAAGGCGCCGTCCTGGACTGTCCAGACCTCGTTGGGGCCGCCGTTGTCGGTGCCGCCGAACAGCCAGGTGGGGCGGGTCAGGGTGGCGGTCGGGGACAGGCTGACCTCGGGCAGGTCGGCGTTGGTGCGGCCGACGCGCAGGCGGGCGCCGGTCTCGCTGCGCTGGACGACCGCGAGGTGGCTGCCGTCGAGGGACTGGGCGGCGCTGAGGATGTCGTAGGCGCCGGAGCCGCTGGGGCCGTCGACCGGCTTTCCGTCGCGCAGGGAGAGCAGCTTTCCGCCGGACACCATCAGGCCGAGAAGGTCCGGTTTGAGCCTGGTGAGGGCGTCGTACGAGCCGACGTCGCTGGGCCGCCAGTCCTCCTTGGTCGGGACCAGCGGGCTGCCCTCGCTGCGCAGCCGGACGACGCTGGTCGTGACCGTTTTCAGGGACAGGACGATCTGGGCGGCCATGCGCTCTCTGTCCTCGTTGGACTTGTCGACGCGGGTGAGGTTGACCAGGATCGCGCCGTCCGGCTCTTGCACCACGTTGGTGCTCAGGCCCAGGCCTTCCAGTTGGCTGCGCACCGCGCCCTGGATGGCCTCGGACGGCCCGCCGAGCAGCAGTCCGACAACCCTGCCGTAGAGCCCTTCGCGCGGTTCGATCGCCACGTAGCGGGGGTCGGGGACCATGACGCGCTGCTCCGGGTCGAAGAACTCCAGGTTGACCCGGCGGTAGCTGGCGTCGAAGTCCGACTCGGCGATGAGCACCGCGCTCGGCGGCACCGAGATGCGCCACTGGCCGTCTTGGCGTTTGACGATGACCCGGTACTCCACCGACTGCACGCTCGGGACGAAGGAGTTGTCCGCCTTGAGCCTGCCTACCGCGTTGGCGGTAAGCACGACTACCTGCTCGTTGGCGGTGTCCCTGCCCTCTTGCACTGACTGCGGAACGGTCTTGAACTCGTCCTCGACGATGGTCGGCTCGTCGGAGCCCTTCCAGTTGGGCCGGGCCTCGTCGGTCAGGTAGGTGCGGGCCGCGTCGGGGTTGCCCGCGTTGTAGACGAACTGCTGGACGAGGGTGAACGGGTCGAGGCCGGGCGCGGGCTTGCCGATCGGGCGGGGCTCGTCGGCGGTGGCGTCCACGACGACCTTGGGCAGGGTGCGATCGGGGATGTTCGCGCAGCCCGCGAGGAAGGCCGCGCACACCAGGGCGATGAGCAAGCGGGTCACGGGTACGCCTCCTCGGGTACCGACAGCGGCTGTGGCGCGGGCTGGGTGGCCGGACGGGCGTCCTCGGGCGTCAGCGGCAGCGGGCTCTGCACGTAGGCCACGTCCTGGAGCCGGGGCAGGGTGAGCCGGAAGCACGCGCCAGCGCCCAGCTCGCCCCAGGCGTCGAGGCCGCCGCCGTGCAGGCGGGCGTCCTCCAGGCTGATGGCCAGACCGAGGCCGGTGCCGCCGGTGTGCCGGTTGCGCGACGGGTCGGCGCGCCAGAACCGGTTGAACACGAGCTCGGCCTCGCCGGGGCGCAGGCCGACGCCGTGGTCCCGGACGGTGATGGCGATGGCGTCGGCGTTCATGGCCATCCGCAGCTCGACCGGCCTGCCCTCGCCGTGGTCGATGGCGTTGGCGAGCAGGTTGCGCAGGATCCGCTCGACGCGCCGCGACTCGACCTCCGCGGTCGACTCCTCCTCGGGCAGGTCGAGCACGATCTCCGAGCCCGCGTTGCGCGCGATGACCCGCACCGACTCGACCGCGCGCCGGGCGATCGCCCGCAGGTCCGCGTACTCGGTGACCAGTTCCTCGACGCCCGCGTCGAGTCGGGAGATCTCCAGCAGGTCGGCCAGGAGCGTCTCGAACCGGTCGAGTTCGTCTACCAGCAGCTCGGTAGACCGGGCAAGACCCGAGGGGAACTGCGCGCGGGAGGCGTGCAAGACGTCGGCGGCCATGCGGACCGTGGTGAGCGGGGTCCGCAGCTCGTGCGAGACGTCTGAGGTGAAGCGGCGCTGGAGCTGGCCGAACTCCTCAAGCTGCCGGATCTGCCGTTCGATGCTCTCGGCCATCTCGTTGTACGACTGGGCGAGCCGGGCCACGTCGTCCTCGCCCGCGACGACCATCCGCTCGTCCAGCTCGCCGTCGGCGAACCGTTCGGCGGCGCGGGCGGCTCGGCGCACCGGTAGCACTACCTGACGGGTTACCAGGTTGGTGATTCCGGCCAAGAGCAGCAGCAGCACGACGCCGCCGACGAGCAGCGTGCTCTGCACGACGCTGATCGTGCGCTGCTCAGCGGCCAGCGGATAGAGCATGTAGAGCTGCAGCGCCGGGTTCGTGGTGGTGACCGGGGCGCCGACCATGAGGAAGGTGAGCCGCTCGCCCTCGCGGTCGACGGTGTAGATCTGGGAAACCGTGCGGTTGGGCGTGCTCAGCACGAAATCCCGCAGGGACTTCGGAACGCTGTTGTAGTCGCCCGCCGCGCTGACGTCCTCCCGGGCCATGTCCGGCGCGTCGTTGACCAGCACCGGCTCGAACGCGCCTGCCGCGCCCGCGCCGGACTGGTCCGGCGACGAGCTGGTCAGCTTGTTGAGCGCGCTGGTGAGCCGGTCGCGGATCGCGTCGGAGTCGCGGCTGATGCCGACCAGTTCCAGTTCGGCGATCTGCACGGCGGCGCGCGTCTGGGCCACCGCCGCCGCCTCCTTGGTGCCCAGGAGGCGCTCGGTGATCTGGTTCTGCAAGACCATGCCGAGGACGAACACCACCGCGGAACCGAGCGCGAGCGTGCTGACCACGACCCGCAGTTGCAGGGACCGCCGCCACAGGTCGCCGAAGGCGGCGGAGTGGCGGCGGCCGGTCGCGACGAGCCCGCCCACCGCCGCGGCCAGGCTGCGCAGGTGCCGGGTGAGGAACGCCTTCACGGAACCCCCTCGGTCACGGCGGGCCTGCCTTGTACCCCACGCCGCGCACCGTCAGCACGACCTCGGGGTGCTCCGGGTCGCGCTCGACCTTGGAGCGCAGCCGCTGCACGTGCACGTTGACCAGGCGGGTGTCCGCGGCGTGCCGGTAGCCCCAAACCTGTTCGAGCAGGACCTCGCGGGTGAACACCTGGCGCGGCTTGCGGGCCAGGGCGACGAGCAGGTCGAACTCCAGCGGGGTGAGCTGGATGGCCCTGCCGTCGCGGGT
This sequence comes from Actinokineospora iranica, assembly GCF_900101685.1. Taxonomy (GTDB): domain Bacteria; phylum Actinomycetota; class Actinomycetes; order Mycobacteriales; family Pseudonocardiaceae; genus Actinokineospora; species Actinokineospora iranica. The sequence goes on along the minus strand of NZ_FMZZ01000008.1, from coordinate 254,655 downwards.
GACCTCGTGGCCGGGCACGTCGATGGTGAGGTCGCCGATGCCCAGGGTCTCGGCTGGCTCGGACTCGGTGCGGCGCAGCCGGGCGCGCACGCGGGCGACCAGCTCCTTGGGCTTGAACGGCTTGACCACGTAGTCGTCGGCGCCGGATTCCAGGCCGAGCACGATGTCCACGGTGTCGCTCTTGGCGGTGAGCATCACGATCGGCACCCCGGACTCGCCGCGGATGGCCTTGCAGACGTCGATCCCGTTCATCCCGGGCAACATCAGGTCGAGCAGCACAAGATCGGGTTTCAGCTCGCGCAGGGCGGGCAGCGCCCGCGAGCCGTCGGCCACCACGGCGGTGTCGAACCCCTCGCCGCGCAGCACGATCGTGAGCATCTCGGCGAGAGCCGGGTCGTCGTCCACTACCAGCACACGTGCCTTCATGGGCACATCGTCGCACTGTTCACACCGCGTTCGTCCACCGCCCGCGCAACGCGCCCGGCGAGTATGGTTGAAGCTTGAACAAACACGTGACAGGAGCTCCCATGGGCATCCGCAGGCTCAACCACGCCGTGCTCTACGTCCGGCACCTCCCGCGCAGCGTGGCCTTCTACCAGGACGTCCTCGGCTTCCACACGGTCGGGGCCTTCCCGGGAGCGGTGTTCCTGCGCGCGGCGGACTCCGACAACGACCACGACCTGGGCCTGTTCCAGGTGGGCCCGGACGCCGAGGGCCCGACCCAGGGCACGGTCGGGCTCTACCACCTGGCCTGGTCGGTGCGCACGCTGACCGAGCTGGCCGCCTTCGCGCGCGCCCTGGCCGAGGTGGGCGCGCTGGTCGGCATGTCCGACCACGGGGTGTCCAAGTCGCTCTACGCCAAGGACCCCGACGGCATCGAGTTCGAGGTGTCCTGGTTCGTGCCGCGCGACCGGGTGACCCCGGAGATGGAGGCGCCCGTCGGCCCCCGGCCGCTGGACCTCGACGCCGAGATCGCGCGCTGGGGCACCGACGTGGTGGGCGCTCTCTAGGTCTCTTACCCGAGCAGGGTCGCCGCCAACGCCGACAGGTCAGGCGTGGCGGCGCCGTCGAGCACGTGCCAGGGAGACAGCCAGGACGCGGCGGCCAACCCGTCGTAGACGGCGCCGACCCTGACCTGGAGAGCCGTGTCGGATTCCCACTTGTCGCGGGCTCGGGCGTCGGTGTGCTCGCGGTGGGCGGCCCGCTCGGCGGCCAAGGTCGCCGAGACGCGCAAGAGGAGCTGGGCGTGCGGCGCCGGGAGGCCGAACCGCTCGATCTCGATGGCGCGCACCCAGTCCACGAACTCGCCCGACGCGTCCTGGCGCAGGCGGGCCGCGCCGTAGGCGGCGTTGGAGGCGACGTAGCGGTCGAGCAGGAGGACGTCGTGGGTGGCGAGGTCCGAACGCAGGTCGGTCAGCGCTCCCTGACGGTCCAGCGCATAGAGGATGCCCATGCCGTAGACGGACTGGCTCAGACCGCCGAGCCTTCCGTGCAGACCGTCGTGAACCAGGTCGGCGGTAACCGACTGTCCGTAGCGCGGGAAGGCACGCGCGCCTACCGTGGCGCCGTGTTCGGCGAGAGCGGCGGTCAGTTTGCCTGCCAGGGTGCGCTTACCGGCGCCGTCCAAGCCCTCGATCACGATCAGTCGTCCCACCCGGAAGACCCTACGCGGGGGTGGGCCACGGAAAGCCGTGGGTGGCGCGCTCCCCCTCCCCCGAAGGAGCGCGCCACCCACTCACCCCCGCCGGGGGTGGTTCGCCGACGCAGGCGCGCCCCCTGCGCGCGCCGGAACTACACAAGATCGTCCGAACCGGGTGACCCGTTACATCTTCTGTCCCCCGCTGGAAAGACGCCTGCCCCGCCGCGCGGGTTGCGCGGCGGGGCAGGGAAAAGCGGTGAACCGGGAAAATCAGTAGCGGTAGTGCTCCGACTTGAACGGGCCGTCGACGTCGACGTCGATGTACTCGGCCTGCTCCTTGGTCAGCTTGGTGAGAGTGCCGCCGAGCGCTTCGAGGTGGATGCGGGCGACCTTCTCGTCCAGCTTCTTGGGGAGGCGGTAGACCTCCTTGTCGTACTCCTCGTGCTTGGTGAACAGCTCGACCTGGGCGATCACCTGGTTGGAGAAGCTGTTCGACATGACGAAGCTGGGGTGGCCGGTGGCGTTGCCCAGGTTCATCAGGCGGCCCTCGGACAGCACGATGATCGAGTGCCCGTCGGGGAACACCCACTCGTCCACCTGCGGCTTGATGTTGATCCGCCGCACCCCGGGCCAGCGGGCCAGGCCCGCCATGTCGAGCTCGTTGTCGAAGTGGCCGACGTTGCCCAGGATCGCCTGGTGCTTCATCCGCGACATGTGCGCCGCGGTCACCACGTCCTTGTTGCCGGTCGTGGTGATCACGATGTCGGCCTTCTCGATGACCTCGTCGAGCGAGCGGACCTCGTAGCCGTCCATCGCTGCCTGCAGGGCGCAGATCGGGTCGATCTCGGTGACGACCACCCGGCCGCCCTGCGCGCGCAGGCTCTCGGCCGAGCCCTTGCCGACGTCGCCGTAGCCGCAGACCACGGCGAGCTTTCCGCCGATGAGGACGTCGGTGCCGCGGTTGATGCCGTCGACCAGCGAGTGGCGGATGCCGTAGCGGTTGTCGAACTTGCTCTTGGTCACCGAGTCGTTGACGTTGATCGCCGGGAACAGCAGCTCGCCCGCGGCGGCCAGCTGGTAGAGGCGGAGCACGCCGGTGGTGGTCTCCTCGGTGACGCCGCGGATGTCGGCGGCGATCCTGGTCCACTTGCCCGAGTCGGCCGCCAGCGAGTCGCGCAGCGTCTCCAGGATGATGCCCCATTCCTCCGGGTCATCGTCGGAGAACGCGGGCACCACGCCCGCCTTCTCGTACTGCACGCCCTTGTGGACCAGCAGCGTCGCGTCGCCGCCGTCGTCGAGGATCATGTTCGGGCCGCCGCCGTCCGGCCAGGTCATCATCTTCTCGGTCGCCCACCAGTACTCCGGCAGGGTCTCGCCCTTCCAGGCGTAGACCGGGACGCCCTTGGGCTCCTCCGGCGTGCCGTGCGGGCCGACCACGACGGCGGCGGCCGCGTGGTCCTGGGTGGAGAAGATGTTGCACGAGCACCAGCGGACCTCGGCGCCGAGGGCGACCAGTGTCTCGATCAACACCGCGGTCTGGACGGTCATGTGCAGCGACCCGGAGACGCGGGCGCCCCGCAGCGGGTACACCTCCGCGTACTCGCGGCGCAGGGCCATCAGGCCCGGCATCTCGTGCTCGGCCAGCCGGATCTCCTTGCGGCCGAACTCGGCCAGGGAGAGATCGGCCACGGCGAAATCAATGCCGTTGCGCGTCTGCGCATAGCTAGCCCCGGTCGTGGTCCGCGTGTCTTCTGCGGTCATCGGGTAAATCCTCCAGACTTCGGGTTCCAGCGGAAGACTACCGTTGTGGTAGGAGGCGTGGAGCGGCTCGAGGGGTGATCCGCGCCGGGGGGTGCGACCGGGGGAGAAATCGTGCTGCTGAGTGGCTCGGAAACCCGTGTGGTGGAACTGCGCGTGCACGGGATCATGGGGACCAGCGCGGAATCGCTGGTGTCCGCGGTGGCGGCGGTCGACGTCGCGGGGGACGGGGTCGGGCGGGTCGTCCGGCCCGCTGACCGGCTGCGACGCCCGGCGCCGGGCCCGGTGCTGCGGGCCGAGGGCAGGTCGGTGCCCCGCGTGGTCGAGGGGTATGTCTGGGGCGCGATGACCTCCGGCGGGTGGGCGAAGGCCACGTGGGCGCTGCTGTTTCCGTTTTCGTTGGCCAACATGGCGCATTGGATGCTCCCGCCCATCCCCAGCGGTCACCGCGCTGCCCGCCTGCTCGGTCTACTTAACCGATCACTCTTACGTTTGGCCGCCCTGCTGCTTACCGCGCTGCTGGTAGCGCAAACGGCGGTGGTGAGCCTTGATTTGCTGGCCGCGCAATGCCTGGCGCCCGGCACCGGCTGCCTGGCCTGGGTGCCGGAAGACCTGCGCGCGGCCTATCCCTTCCGGCAGGCCGTGGGGGTGCTGCCCGCGCTGCTGGCGATCTTCGTGCTGCACCGGATCTCGTCGGTCGCGTGGGAGACCCCGGCGGCGCCGAATCCGCCCGCCGCGCCGCCGAACACCCGGGTCCAGCTGCCCGGCCGCAATCTGGTCGCCGACCCCGACACCCCGGCCTTGCGCACGCTGCACGTGGTCACGGCGCTGGCCACGGTGGCGCTGATCCCGCTCGGCGGACCGTTCCACCCGCCCTCGGGCGGTCTGGCGCGCGGGCTGTGGGTCGGCGCGCTGGTGGTGATCGCGGCGATGGCGCTGGGCGCCCTGCTGCTCGACGACCCGAGGGGCGCGGAGCCGAGGCGGGGCGGGCGGTGGCTGCGGGTCGCGCTCGGCCGCGGTTCCCGGACAGTGCTGCTGAGCGCGGCCACCGGCCTGGCCGTCGCGGCGGCCGCGGTCATGCGGCCGGTTCCCGGCGGGCTCCCGGGCACCGGCTCGACGGTGGAGGCGATCGCGGGCGGGCTGATCGGGGCCGTGGTGCTGCTCGGCCTGCTGCTCGTGCCCGCCGCGCTGCTCGCCCGGCGCACCTGGTCCGGCCTGCCCGGCGACCTGCGGCCGTGGGCGGGGGGCTGGATGGCCGCGCCGGTGCTGGCGTTCGCCGGGCTGCTCGGCGGCGGGCTCGGCGCGGGCCTGTCGATCACGCTGCGGGAGCTGGTCGGCGACGGCGACATCATGCTGCCGCAGGGATACGAGCAGGTCACCCTGCTGTGGGGCGCGGCAGCGGTGATCGGCGCGGCGGTGGCGGTCCCCAGCCTGGCGGTGGCGGCTATCCGGCTGCTGGTAGTCCCGGAGGGCTACCGGGAGATCGATCTGCTGCACCAGGGGAAGCCGCGCGACGCGGCCAGGGCGCTGCGCGCGTGGCGGCTGGCGGGCTGGCAGCGCCGCAACATGCACCGGATGCTGCTGGCCACGGCGGGGGTGCTGGCCGCGGGGGCGGGGATCTCGGTGACGATGCGGGTCGCCGGAATCCGGACACCGGAGTGGATGAGCCCGCTGTCCGGACTGGGCATCGTGACGCTGGGCCTGCTCGCCGCGTCTCTCCTGCGGGCGGTCTACACCGCCGCCAAGAAACCGGAAGCGGGCAGGCGGCTGGGCGTGCTGGCCGACCTCGCCTCGTTCTGGCCGCGCGAGGCGCACCCGACCGTGCCGCCGTGCTACGCGCTGAAGGTCGCGCCCGAGTTGGCCGCGCGGGTGGTCGAGCATCTCCGCGATCCGTCCACCCGTGTCGTGCTGACCGGGCACAGTCAGGGAAGCCTGCTTGTCGCGGTCACCGCGGCGCGGCTGCTGGAGTCGATGAACGAGCCGGAGCGGCAGCGGCTCGGCCTGGTGACGGTCGGGTCGCAGCTTCAGTGGGCGTACCCGCGCGCGTTTCCCGGCGCGGTGCCGCACGAGTCGCTGGCGCAACTGGCCGGGCAACTGGGAATCCGGTGGCGGTCGCTGTGCCGCGGCACGGACCCGCTGGGCGGCGCGGTGACCACCTGGGGCAGGCAGGTGTGCGACGGGCGGCTGCTGGGAACCGGATTCCGGGCAGACGGCACCGTCGGCCCGCTACCCGCGGCCAAGGTAAGCCCCACCGGGGCGCTCGTGCTGGGCGGCGACCACTGGCTGCCGGACCCGATGCGCGGCCCGTTCCCCGGACGGCGGTGGGCCGCCGGAATCCTGGGACACGGGAACTACATGGTCGACCCGGAGTGGGACCGCGCGGTCGCGCTCGCCGCGGGCCTGGACCCGGCGGACCCCACGTCGACCTCCTGGCGCTCGGTTCCGTAGCGGTCCGGCTCGCGCGATCACAACCACTGCCCGTGGTGGGCAGGGACCTTCCAACGGGGATAACCTCGCGTGGCCTATTCACCCACAAGTAGAGGGAGCTTGCCGGTGCCTGGCAACGGTCTGTGGCGGACGAAGTCGGTGGAGCAGTCGATCGCGGACACCGACGACCCGGACACCAGGCTCCGCCGCGACCTCTCGACCTGGGACCTGGTCGTCTTCGGAGTCGCGGTGGTGATCGGCGCGGGCATCTTCACCCTTACCGCGCGCACGGCAGGCGACTTCGCGGGACCGTCGGTCTCGCTGGCGTTCGTGATCGCCGCTATCGCCTGCGCGCTGGCCGCGCTCTGCTACGCCGAGTTCGCCTCCACTGTGCCGGTCGCGGGTAGCGCGTACACGTTCTCTTACGCGACCTTCGGCGAGTTCGTCGCGTGGATCATCGGCTGGGACCTCGTCCTCGAACTCGCGGTCGGGTCCGCGGCGGTGTCCAAGGGCTGGTCGGTCTACCTGAACACGGTTATGGGCTACGTGTTCGGCTTCGACCCGGCGGTGACGACGGCGACCGTGGTCACGGTCGGCGGCCTGCACGTGGACTGGGGCGCGCTGCTGCTGGTGGTCGTGCTCGCGACACTGCTGGCGATCGGCACGAAGCTGTCGTCGCGGGTGAGCATGGTGATCACCGGCATCAAGGTCGGCATCGTGCTGTTCGTCATCGTGCTCGGCCTCTTCTACGTCAAGGCGGCCAACTACAGCCCGTTCATCCCGCCCGCCCAAGAGGCCGCGCCCGGGGAAAGCGGCGTCGAGCAGTCGCTGTTCTCTTACCTTGTCGGCGGGGAGGGAAGCACCTTCGGCGGGTTCGGGCTCTTGGCGGGCGCGTCGCTGGTGTTCTTCGCGTTCATCGGCTTCGACATCGTCGCCACCACCGCGGAAGAGACCAAGAACCCGCAGCGGTCGGTGCCGCGCGGCATCTTCGGGTCGCTGTCCATCGTGACCCTGCTCTACGTCGCGGTGTCGCTGGTGCTCGTGGGCATGGTCTCCTACCAGCAGCTGGCGACCACCGCGAAGCCCGACGGCAGCGAGGACAAGAAGACCCTGGCCACCGCGTTCGCGCTCAACGACGTCGACTGGGCGGCGCAGGTGATCTCCATCGGCGCGCTCGCGGGCCTGACGACCGTGGTGATGGTGCTGATGCTCGGCCAGATCCGGGTCGTGTACGCCATGTCCCGCGACGGCCTGTTCCCCCGCGGCCTCTCCCGCACCAGCGCAAAGGGCACCCCGGCGCGCGCCACCATCGCCGTTGGCGCGCTCGTCGCGGTCGCGGCGACCTTCTTCGACGCCGACAAGCTGGAGGAAATGGTCAACGTCGGCACGCTGTTCGCGTTCGTGCTGGTGTCCGCGGGCGTGATCGTCCTGCGGCGCACCCGGCCCGACCTGCCCCGGGCGTTCCGGGTGCCGTGGATGCCGGTGCTCCCGCTGCTGGCGATCGCGGCCTGCCTGTGGCTGATGCTGAACCTGACAGTGCTGACCTGGCTGCGGTTTGTCGGGTGGATGGCGCTGGGCGTCGTCCTCTATTTCGCGTACGGCAGGCGCCACTCACTGCTACACAAGGAAGCGATCAAGCCCTAGTCGGTTTCCGAGGGGGAACAACCTTCCCCCTCCGCGTAGTAGATGGTCGTGCCCTCATGGGTGAAGTGACTGAACTCGACATGCCGACAGACCCAGGTGATGCCGCTGTCCGCCACGAAGATCCTCCCCGGCCCCTCGTAGTCGTCCATTTCGTCGCAGACGGTGGCATCCACCTCGACGTTGGGCGGGTTTCCCTCTTGGCCGATCGTCTTGAGGCAGCCTGCCTCGGGCAGGTCCGCGCGCGCGGCGGAAGCGTCGCAGGCCAGCACGGCGCCCGCGGCGAGGGCCGCCGCGACGCCGAAGCGCAAGCGGTTCATCTCTCCTCCTGAATAGCGACAAGAAAGGTTACGGAACTTGCAATCCGATATAGGTGAACAACATCCCGCCTGCGGCGAATCACACCATTGAGCGTCGCTCGATTGTCGAATTCGACAGGTGACCACACCTCGGCCGCGCGCGGCCTCCACCGCACGCCCGCTCCGGACCGGCCTGGCGGCGCCCGCGACCTGTTTCGACTCCAAGCAGACCGCCGCACAGCTTTGTCAGTCTTCGCGCATCAAGGGAACACAATCGAATCCTTCGGCGGCCCAGATGTTCGTCCAGCGAACCAGATGGACCCGGGCGTCATCGCAAACCCAGTTGATCCCGGTGTCCCTGGTGGTGATCTTCGCAGGACCCCGGTACTCGATGTGATCGCAGCCGACAGCCACAATGCTGTAGTGCGGGATTTCCCCGTTCACCTCCGCGGTCCCATCGCAGTACACGTGCTTTGGTTGCTGATCCGCGTGCGCGGCCGAGGCTCCCGATACCGCCAATGCCCCCGCGGCAACGGCGCTCAACAACCCGCAACAAAACCGCCTCATATCTCCTCCTGAACAGAAACAGGAATTCCGGCGACACTGGCCGAACTTGCCCCTCCTTTATAAGGGAACAAGCGCAGGACCCGACACCAAACCACACCATTGAGCGTCCCTCGATTGTTTCGCTCACTGATCAGTCATTCCGCGGGGCGAGAAGTTCGCCGCGTAAGATGCCCGCTCATGCCCCTGCTCTGCGTGGATGTCGGCTCTACCTGGACCAAGGGAGCGCTGGTGTCTCCCGGCGGCGAACTGCTGGGGACCGCGCAGCACAAGACCACGCTGCCGGAGGTGTTGGACGGGATCGACGCTGTCGTCGCGGCGTTGGGGGCGGCGGGGGCCGAGGTGTTGGCCTGTTCTTCGGCGGGTGGGGGCCTGCGGTTGGCGGTGGTGGGGCAAGAGCGGCTGGTCAGCGCCGAGGCGGGCTACCGGGTGGCGTTGTCGGCGGGGGCGCGGGTGGTGCACGTGTCCGGTGGGCCGGTGGACGTGACCCGGTTGCGTGACTCTCGCCCGGACCTGGTGCTGCTGGTCGGCGGCACGGACGGCGGCGACCAGCGGACGCTGCTGCGCAACGCGGGCGCGTTGGCGGGCATCGGGGTGCCGATTGTCCTCGCGGGAAACGTCGACGGCCGGGACGAGGCGCTGTCGTTGTTGGCCGGGGAGACGGTTGTGCCTACCGCGAATGTCTTGCCCGATGTGGGGGAACTGGACCCTGAACCGGCGCGGGCGGCCATCCGCGCCCTGTTTCTGCGGCACGTCATCGGGGGCAAGGGGCTGTCGGCGGGGTCGCGGTTCCGGTCGCTGGTGCGGACGGTGACCCCGGACGCGGTGCTGACGGGGGTGTCCCGGCTGGCGCACCCGCGGGCCACCGAGGACGCGGGCGCTGTCCTGGTCGTGGACGTCGGCGGGGCGACCACTGATGTCTACTCGGCCGTGTCCACCGCGGCCAAGAGCAAGACAACAGTGGCGCTGCCCGCCGACCGGCGCACGGTCGAGGGCGACATCGGGATGCGGTGGTCGGCGCCCGGGATCGTCGCGGAAGCGCTTGCCGAGCGACTGGTAAGCAACGACTCGCTGCTCGCCGCCGCGGAACAGCGGGCGGCCGACGTCGAGTTCCTTCCCGCCAACGCGGAAGAGGCAGCTATCGACACCCGGTTGGCCGCACTGGCCGCCGTCTTGGCTGTGCGCCGCCACCTGCGGCTGGTAAGCGGCAACCTGGGGCCACGCGGGGCGGGCCTCTTAGTCCTGTCCGGCGGCGTCTTCCGGCACTCGTCAGCGCTGGCGGAGGTCGAGGACGCCCTGCGCACCGACCCGGTCCTGCGTCCGGTTCTCCGCGCGGCCCGGATCACGGTCGACCGCGACTACGTCCTCGCGCCCGCAGGACTCCTGAGCGGCGCGGGCCACGACGCGGCGGCGGACCGGCTGGTCCGCCGCCTGTGCGACGGATAGGTCAGGGCGTGGCGACGCTGGTGCGGTAGAGGTCGGGCTCCAGGTAGATCAGCCGCGCGGAAGGAACAGCCGCACGGACCCGGGCCTCGGCGTCGTCGATCGCCTCGGCCACCTCTTCCAGGGGCAGGCCGGGCTTGAGGGCGATCTTCGCCGCGATCAGCAGCTCGTCCGGCCCGATGTACTGGGTGCGGATGTGGATGATCCGGTGGACCTTGCCGGTGGCGAGCTCGTCCTCGATCTTGGCCAGTTCCGCCGCGGTGGCGCCCTCGCCGATCAGCAGCGACTTCATCTCGACAATGAGGATGATCGCGATGACGCCCAGCAGGACGCCGATGCAGATGGTGCCGACGCCGTCCCAGACCGGGTCGCCGGTGATGACGGAGAGGCCGACGCCCAGGAGGGCCAGGACCAGGCCGAAGAGGGCGCCCGCGTCTTCCAGGAGCACGACAGGCAGCTCCGGGGTGCGGGACTGGCGGATGAAGCCCCACCAGGACGCGTCGCCCTTGATCTTCTTGGACTCGGTGATGGCCGTGTGGAAGGAGTAGGTCTCCAAACCGATGGCGACGACCAGGATGATCACCGCGACGATCGCGGAAGACAGCGGCTCAGGGTGGCCGACCTTGTGGATGCCCTCGTACAGCGCGAACGCCGAGCCCAGGGTGAACAGCATCAGCGCGACGATGAACGAGTAGAAGTACCGGTCGCGGCCGAAGCCGAACGGGTGGTCCTTGGTCGCCGCGCGCTGGGACGTCTTCTGGCCCAGCAGCAGCAGGCCCTGGTTGGACGTGTCGGCCACCGAGTGGACGGACTCGGCCAGCATCGACGACGAGCCGGTGACCAGAAAGCCGACGAACTTGGCCACCGCGATGCCGCCGTTGGCGAACAGCGCGGCGAGGATGGCCTTGGTGCTACCCCCTGCGGACACAGTGGCTCCCTGCTGGTCGGTCCGGTATGTCTGGCTGGAGCCTAGAGTGTGTCGTGACCAGCCGACTCGGCACCCACGGTTGCCAGGAACACCTGGGTCGGGCGGTTGTCGGACGGTCGCGCGGTCAGCTCCGGGTCGCTCGCGGGCACCCACACGGAGTGTCCCCGCCCGAGCCGGACCTCGCTGTTCGCCGTGCGCACCGTCGCCGCTCCCTCGGTGCACACCAGGATCTGCGGACGCGCCGAGGGCAGCGCCACGGTGTCGGACTGGCCCGGCGCCCACTCGACGCGGGACAGCTCGAACTCCGGGGCGTCGGTGCGGTAGGTGCGCAGCCTGCCCACCTGCTCGCCGGTGGACACCGGCATGTCGCCGCAGCCGAAGTCGAGCACCCGCAGCAGCTCCGGCACGTCGACGTGCTTGGGGGTGAGGCCGCCGCGCAGGATGTTGTCGGAGTTGGCCAGGATCTCCACGGCGGTGCCGTTGAGGTAGGCGTGCAGGTTGCCCGCGGGCAGGTAGATGGCCTCGCCGGGGCCGAGGACGAGCCGGTTGAGCAGCAGCGCGGCCAGCACGCCCGCGTCGCCCGGGTAGCGCTCACCCAGCTCAAGGACGGTGCGGCACTCCAGGGAGAACTCGCCGTGCTCCTTGACGTGGCGCACGCACGCGTCGAGCAGGTCGGGCATCAGCCGCTCCAGCGCGACCTGCGGCAGGGTGATCCAGGTGGTGAACAGCGCGCGCAGCCCCTCGGAGCTGGGCTGGCCCACCAGCAGGTCGATGTGCGCGGACAGCCCGGGGGTGCGCAGCCGCTCCAGCAGGTCGATGGTGCGCAGCGGGTCGCGGAACCCGGCGAGGGCGTGGAACTCGGTGAGCGCGCAGACCAGCTCGGGTTTCGCGGTCGGGTCCGGGTAGTTGCGGTTGGCCGCGTCCCGCCCGATGCCCGCCGCTTCCTCCCGCGCGTGCCCCTCGGCGGCCTGCGCCGCGGAGGGGTGGGCCTGCATACTCAGCGGCTCCTCGACGGCGAGGATCTTGAGCAGGAACGGCAGCCGGTTGCCCCAGCGGGCGGCCGCCGCGCCGCCAAGCTCGGTTTCCGGGTCGGCCTCGATGCGCTCAAGCAGCGAGCGCTCCACGCCGTCGCCGTCGACCACCTTCGACGGGTCGCCGGGGTGCGCGCCCATCCACAGCTCGGCTTCCGGGTGCGGGGCGGGCACGGGCTTTCCGAGCATCTCGGCAATGGTCGTGCGCGACCCCCAGGCATACGGGCGCACCGCATTGCGCAGCAGATCCACTGACAACTCACTCCTTCGTCCAACACGGACGTCCCGACGGGCGAACCCGCTACGCCGTGACGGGCGCGTATCGCCCGGATCCGCCTGTCGTCCCCGCCGCGAGGCCGAGGTAGAGCGCGGCCAGTTCGAAGCGCAGCGCGAGCACGGCGGCGTTGGTCGGCTCGTCCGCGGTGATCTCCTCCGCGGGGGCGAGCACGTCGGCCCCCGGCAGCGTCTCGGCGGCGAGCCTGCGCGCCGGGTCGCCCGGCTGCGAGCGCACGGCCAGCAGCAGCACCCGGGGCGGCGCGGACTCGGCGCCGTCGAAGTCGTCCGGGTCGGCGAAGATGTCGCGGCCCGATGTGGCCCGCACGGCGGCGCGGTGCAGGGCGGTGCGGCTCATCGCCTGCGGGTAGCCCGCGACGTCGGACACGATGCCGGTGTGCGTGGCCAGCACCTGCGCGGCGTGCCTGCCCACGGCGGTGGCGACGTGGTCCAGGCCCCACAGCAGCGGCGTGTGCTCGGCCAGCCGCAGCGCCAGCGTCTTGGCCGGGTTGACGAACGACTCGTGCTGCGGGTGGCTGCGCTCGGCCTCGCGGTCAAGCTCGTCGGCCAGGTTCGCGGTGTCGACCTTGAGCAGGTCGATGGCGCGCAGGGCGAGCAGGCCGGAGGTGAGCGCCTTGGCGAAGCCGAAGCCGGGGCGCACCGCTATCCGCGGCGCGATCAGCACTGCCTTGCCCGCGGCGGCGGCGGCGACCGGGCCTTCCTCGGGGGCGGTGAGCACGATGCCCGCGCCGAAGCGGCCAGCGCGGTCGATGGTCTCGGCGAGCACGACGTCGCCGGGGTCGTCGGTGTGCGCGATGACGACGTCGAGCGGCCCCACCCAGCCGGGCACCTGGTCGGTGACCACCAGCGGCACCGGGCAGGCTGGCGAGAGCAGGGCGGCGAGCAGGTGGGACACGGCCGGGCCGAGCCCGGGCCGGGTGACCAGCACGACCGCGCGCGGCCGGGTGCCCGCCAGCCGGTCGATGCCCGCCTCCTGGGCCGCCTCGGTGGTGGCCCGGACCTGCGCGCCCGCCATCGCCGCCGCGCGCAGCAGGCCCTCGGAGTCGGCCTCGCCCAGCCGGACGACGTCGTCCAGCAGGGTGTCGTCGGGAACGGGGGTCACGGCTGGGCCGGTCGTTCCGGTTCGACGGCCTCGTCGAGCAGCAGCACCGGCACCCCGTCCTCGACGCGGAACTGCCTGCCGCACTCGGTGCAGGTCAGCGCGTCGGCCTCGGGGTCGTCCGGCGTGCCGACGCTGAGCGGGGCGTGGTCGTCCGACGGGCACGCGAGGATGTCCAACAGCTTTGGGTCCAACACGACTGCCATGGCGGTCCTCCTCGTTGTCCAGTGTCCCAGCGCTCGCCGCGCCGCGCTCGGGTCTCGATCAGCATTTTTCCCGGTCAGGCCCGCACGACCGCCAGCACCTCGTCGCGCAGGGCGGCGACGGCGTCGTCGTCGGCAGCCTCGACGTTGAGCCGCAGCAGCGGCTCGGTGTTCGACGGGCGCAGGTTGAACCACGAGCCGTCCGGAAGCCGCACGGTCAGGCCGTCGACCTCGTCGATCTCGACGCCGTCGCGCCCGGCGTAGGCGGCCTTGATCGCGGCCAGCCGCCCGGCCTGGTCGTCCACGGTGGAGTTGACCTCGCCGGAGGCGGCGTAGCGGTTGTACTCGCGGGTCAGGTCAGACAGCGTGCGGTCCTGCTCGCCCAGCGCCGCCAGCACGTGCATGGAGGCCAGCATCCCGGTGTCGGCCTTCCAGAAGTCGCGGAAGTAGTAGTGCGCGGAGTGCTCGCCGCCGAAGATCGCGCCGGTGCGGGCCATCTCCTGCTTGATGAACGAATGCCCGACGCGGGTGCGGACCGGCTTGCCGCCGTGCTCGGCGACGATCTCCGGGACGGCCTTGGAGGTGATCAGGTTGTGGATGACCGTGCCGCCCGGGTCCTTGGCCAGCTCGCGGACCGCGACCAGGGCGGTGATCGCGCTCGGGGACACCGCGTCGCCGTTCTCGTCGACGATGAAGCAGCGGTCGGCGTCGCCGTCGAACGCGATGCCCGCGTCCGCGCCGACCTCGCGCACCTTGGCCTGCAGGTCCACGATGTTCTTCGGGTCGAGCGGGTTGGCCTCGTGGTTGGGGAAGCTGCCGTCGAGCTCGAAGTACATCGGCACGACCTCGAGCGGCAGGCCCGCGAAGACGCTGGGGACGGTGTGCCCGCCCATGCCGTTGCCCGCGTCCACGACGATCTTGAGCGGGCGGATGCCGGACAGGTCGACCAGCGAGCGCAGGTGCGCGGCGTAGGCGTCGAGCAGGTCGCGGGTCTGCACGGTGCCCGGCTCGGCTGCGTCGCCGACCGGCACGCCCTGCTCGATCTCGCGCTGCATGTCGGTGAGCCCGGAGTCCTGCCCGACCGGGGACGCGCCAGCGCGGCAGAGCTTGATGCCGTTGTACTTGGCCGGGTTGTGGCTCGCGGTGAACATCGCGCCGGGCAGGTCGAGGCTGCCGGAGCCGTAGTAGAGCATGTCCGTGCTGGCCAGGCCGATGCTGACGACGTTGACACCCTCGGCGTTGACGCCCTCGGCGAACGCGTCGGCCAGGCCCGGCGACGAGTCGCGCATGTCGTGGCCGACGACGACGGCCGGTCCGCCGACGAGCCGGGCGAACGCGGCGCCGATCTCGCGGACGAGGGCGGCATCGATCTGCTCGCCTACGACACCGCGGATGTCGTAAGCCTTGAAGACGCCGGACAGGTCGCGCACGGGGTTCTCCCAGGGGGTCGGGCCGGCGGCCTCGGAAGCCACCCGCGATTCCTCGCCCGGCAGCCTACCGGCGGCCCGTTGCCGCCGATGCCCAGTACCGCACGGGCGGCTCAGTCGTTGATCGGGTCGGGGAGCACCCGCAGGTGGCCCCTCCTGCCCGAGCCCGCGCCCGGGTCGGGCTGCTCGACCGGGCGGTCCACGCGACCGGCCTCACGCACCGCCTCGGCCAGGGCCGTCAGGTCGTCCACCGAGGGTTCCGGCAGGGCGAACGCGCCGTCGTGCCGGACCACCTCCCACCCGCGCGGCACGGTGAGCCGCAGGGCGTGTTCCTCGCACAGGTCGTAGCTGTGCGGTTCGGAGTAGGTGGCGAGGGGGCCGACGACCGCGGTCGAGTCCGCGTAGGCGTAGGTCAGCGTGGCGACGGCCGGGTCGACGCACCCGGTTCGCGAACACCGTCTCACGCTCCGCACGATCGGTGACCATAGCGCCTCGGCGGTGTCCCGCACCGCAAGCGCGCCCGCGACACGCCCCGGCGCGGGCGCGGCACGCCCATCCGGCCCAGCCCCGCACCCGCGTACCCTGCTCAGGGTGGTGACGGCTCGCAGTTTCCGGCGGCGCGGACGACGCAACCGCGACAGGCACGGCCGCGGCCTGCGCGGCCCGCTCTATCCCTCGACGCTGCCCGCGTCGAGCACCCGGGCGGAGAAGTTCGACGCGCTGGTCCTCGACGCCCTCGAACCGATCGAGGCGCGGTGGCGCACCGAGTTGACCAAACTCGACGTCGCCGTCGACGACGTGCCCGAGGTCACACCGGCGGGCGGGCCGCCGCAGGAGGGGGTCCTGGCCGACAGCGGTGTCCCGCTGGCCCGACTGGTCCAGGCGGGCGTCGACCGGCGCGGGCAGCCGACCCGGGCGCGGATCGTGCTTTACCGGCGGCCTCTTGAAGTGCGCGCCAAGGACAGCGCGGACCTGGCGGACCTGGTTCACGACGTGCTGGTGGAGCAGGTCGCGACGTACCTCGGCTTGGACCCCGAAGTCATCGACGGCGAGTCTTAGCGCCCGGGATCGACGTCAAGAGGACGAAGAGGGCCACGGCTCCCTGCACCAGCAGCAGGACGCCGCGCAGGGCGGTCGGCTGCTCGACGCGGACTTCCGCCGCCCGGGTGGGCACCACGACCGCGACCGACGAGCCCCAGGCCCGCACCACGGCAGCCGGTTTGCCGTCGATCGTGGCGCGCCAGCCGGGTTCCTCTTCCGCTGGCACGACAAGGAGCCTGCCCTCCGGCCCGTCCGACACCCGGACGGCGACCTCGGGCGGGGACGCCTCGACCGGCGCCATCCCGCTCGGCTCCACGGAGGCGGGCGGGGGGCCGCCGGACACCGCCAGCCGCGCCATCTCGGGCGAGAGCAGATAGGCCGACCCGGACGGGACCAGCACGCGGAACACCGGCCGCCCGTCCGAGGTGGTGGCGGCGTCGGACACCAGCCGCCCGGCGCGGTCGCGGAACACCTCGCCCGCCGAGGGCGAGGGCAGCACGACGTAGAGCACCCCGGTCGCGGCCGCGCGGCCCACCGCCGCGCGCACCGTGTCGACGTCGTCCGAGCGCAGGTCGCGGTCGAGGGCGGCGAGTCGGGCCGTTGCGGACGGCACGGGCGCGAGGTCGTCGTCGCCGAACCGGGGCGACCTGGCCGCGACCTGCCGCACCGGCTGACCGTCGACGGACAGCACGAGCACCGAGCGCCGGGTGTCGGCGAGTTCTCCTGCCACCGGCGACGCCAGGCGCAGCCCGCCCCCGCCGTCGTCCAGCGGTCCACCACGTCCGGGAACCACCACGCCGACCGCCAGCGCGCCGAGCAGGGCCACGCCGGTCACCGCGCCGATCCGCGCGGCCAGCGGCGGCGAGACGAGCCGCAGCCCCTCGGTCCCGGTGCGGCACAGGCCGACCAGCGCCAAGACCAGTCCCCAGCCGACCACCAGCAGCGGCGCCCCGGCCCAGGCCCGCTGCGGGCCGCCGCCGCTGAGCGGGGTGGCGGGCAGCACCTGGACCAGCACCACCGCCAGCACGCCGACCAGCGCTAACCCGAGCCCCGGCAGCGCGTCCCGGTGCGGGCGCACGGCCATGCCCGCGGCGACCGCGAGCACCAGGGCCAGCCCGACGACCGGCCACGCGCCCGGCCCGCCCGCGTGCAGGGTGAGCAGGTCCAGCGCTGACCCGCTCTGCTCGCGCACCCACGCGCCGACCCCGTGCAGCACCACGCCCGGGTGCGCGATCACCACGGCGGGCCAGGGCAGCAGCAGCGCCAGCGGCATGAGCACGAGCAGGAACAGCGCAGCGCCCCGGCGCGCGCCGTTGCCCGGGACGAGCACGAACCCGGCCAGCGCGACCAGCACGAGCAGCAGGTGCACCAGCGGGGCGAACGCGCCGAGCACGGCCAGCCCGAGCGCCGTGCCCGCCGCGGTGGACAGCCACGACCGGTCGCCTTCCCGCCCGCGCGCCAGCAGGGCGGTGACGCCCGCGGTGACCAGCGGCAGCAGCACGTGCACCACGACCACGTCGAGCCTGCCCTGCGCGACGGCGGCGCTCGCGGGCGGCAGCAGCGCGTAGCCCAGCGCCAGCAGTGCCCGCACCCAGCGGCGGACGGGGGCGCGGCGGGTCGCGAGATAGGCCGAGAGACCGGCCAGCGGCAGGTCTGCCAGCAACAGGAGAGCGACGACCGCGGCGGGTCCGCCGAACGGGGCGAGCACGCCGCCCAGCACGCCCAGGACGGCGAGCGCGGCGGGCGCGGGCGCGGCGGTGCCGCCCGCGACGCCGTGCCAGGTGCTCACGTACTCCGACCAGGTGGCGCCGAGGCCGCCGACCGGCAGCAGCCTGCCGCCCGCGAGGTCGATGCCGATGCGGCCGCCGTTGACCACGAGCGCCAGCGCGGCCAGCCCGAGCAGGAGCAGCAGCGGCGGCGACAGCAGGATCTGGCGCAGCACCCGGCCCCGGTCGACCCGCACCAGCACCAGGTCGGGGCCGGGTTCGGGGCCGGTGCCGTCCCGTTTGACCGGTGACGGCCGGGGCGCGGGAGCCGGGGCCGACTCGGGGGCCTCGATGGGCACGGCGATCGCGGGGTGCGGGCGGCGCAGGCCCGCGCGGTTCTGACGGCGCAGGCCCGCGCTGTGCTGAGGACGCGGTCCCCCTCGGCGCGGCCGGACCAGGGCTCCCGCGGGCAGCGCGTCGGGGCCGAGGGCTTTGCGCTGCGGCTGGTCTGCCTCCGGCGGGAGCCAGACGACGGCTGGCTCGTAGTCGCTGGGCAGCCTGCCCAGCGCGGCGTCCGCGGCCACCCGCCTGCGGATCATCGCCGACACCGCGCCGCGGGCCGCGTTGCGCAGCCGGGTGAAGCGACTGGTGAACAGACCGCGCACGCTTCCCGGTCCGGCGGTGGCGGCGCGGGTCGCGCGTGCCTCGCGCAGGTTCGCGCGTCCGCTCAGCAGATAACTGAGCGCGCTTAACTCTGCCCGGCTCGCGGTAAGCCTGCGGACCACGGCGAACCCGAGCGCGCGCAGCACGCACAGCACGGCGACGCGGGGCAGGCCGATGACGAACGAGAATGTGGAGCAGTTGACTAAAAACGTGCGCAGCCCGTGTCCGCGGTCGACCGTGCGCGCCGACGGCCCGATGGCGGTGGCGCGGGCGTCGATCTCACGCCGCCCCACGGTGACCGCGCGCGCGTGCCGAATCCGGGCGGCGGGCACGCAGAGCACGACGTGGCCCGCCTTGTTCACCCGCCAGCCGAAGTCGATGTCCTCGCGCAGCAAGGCCATCGACCGGTCGAAACCGCCGAGCCGCTCCCACACGTCGCGGCGCGCCAACATGCCCGCCGAGGGCACGGCGAGCACCTCTGTGCTCTGCTCGAACCGCCGCTCTCCGTCTGCGCGGCCGAGCCGGTCCCAGTCCAGTTCGGACGGTCCGATGCCGGTCTGCCGGTGGCCGGACGCGTCGGTCGACAGCCCGGCCTCGACCACGAGCCGGGGATCGTGCCAGTCGACGGCGAGCGGGCCGAGCACGCCCGCGGCCGGGGACACCTCGGCGGCGAGCAGGAGCGTGTGCAGGCAGTCCGGGTCGGGCGCGGAATCGTCGTGCAGCAGCCAGATCCAGCCGCCGGGGTCGCCCCAGCGCTCGACCGCGTGCTCGACGGCGGCGTGCACCGCGTCGGGGTAGCCCGCGCCGCGCCTGAGGGTGATCACCCCGTCGATGACGCGGTCAGGACCGGTCGACGCCGCGGCGAGCAGCGCCGGGGTGTCGTCCATCGATCCGGTGTCGACGGCGATGATGTGCCGTGGTCTCGGCGCGGAATGGCGCAGCGCGGACAGCGTGAGCCGCAGCCACTGCGCGCCGTCGTGGCACACCAGGACGGCCAGCACCGGCGCGGTGCGCAGAAGCGGTGCGGTGACGCGAGAAGACAGCGCCTGGCGCGGCCGAGGAGGCACGAACCAGCACCTCCCAACGCACTCATGCGGGCATGACCCCTCCGGCCACTGCGCACACACGGTACGACGTGGGCGGTCGAGGCGGTCGACGCCCCTGACCTCTCCCACGAGATGGGTAACGCGCGCGTTCGACGGCGTCACAGCCCGATGGCGGGCAGCGCACAACCGGCGCGCCGCGACGGTGAGGCGCCGCGATTCCGCCGAGCCCGGACTCCCCTGCGAGCCGACTCAATCGAGCGCCGGTAAGGAATGCACCGACCACCACCACACCGAGTGCCGTGATCACGAGCCCGCGCGCGGACTCGTGATCACGGCGTCAGACGGCGCGTTTCTTGAGCTTGCGTCGCTCCCGTTCGGACAGGCCGCCCCAGATGCCGAAGCGCTCGTCGTGCGCCAAGGCGTACTCCAGGCACTCCGCGCGGACCTCGCAGCCGAGGCAGATCCGCTTGGCCTCCCGGGTCGAACCGCCCTTCTCCGGGAAAAACGCCTCCGGGTCGGTCTGCGCGCACAGGGCGCGCTCCTGCCACTCCTGTTCCTCGGTCTCGTCGAAGAATCCGGCCAGAGCTCCCAGCTCCTCGGTTGGGCGCTCGCCCCACTCCACGACGCGACCCCCGTCATTGATTCCCTGCATATCGCCCGCCTCCTCGCCTTCCGCACTCCCCGGCTGGCGAATGCCATCAGCCGTCCCCGTGGCGAATGACATCGATGTGATTACACCCGTGTCCCGGCGGCGGGTCAAGCGCAGCCCCCGGGCGGGTGATGCGATATGCGCAGCCGGTACCCGTTCGGGTACCAGGAGAAACAGCGCGGTTACTCCCACCCGCCAGCGGGCAATCGGCAAACGTTGCCACACTGGAGGCGTGCAGCGATCATCGGTTCGTCCCTCGCCCGTGTTCCTCGCCCTGCTGGCGCTCACCGTGGGTGGCGCGCTGATGACCCTGCTGGAGAGTGAGACAGCCCTGCGGGCCGGGGTTTTCCTGCTCGTCCTGGGCGGTTGGGCGGTGTCGCTGTGCCTGCACGAGTTCGGCCACGCCATCGTCGCCTTCCGCGGCGGCGACCGCGAGGTCTACTTCAAGGGCTACCTCACTCTCGACCCGCGCAAGTACGCCGACCCGGTGCTGAGCCTGGTGCTGCCGCTGCTGTTCCTGGCGATCGGCGGCATCCCGCTGCCCGGCGGCGCGGTGTGGATCAACCACAACGCGCTGCGGTCCCGAGCGGTGGACTCACGCGTGTCGCTGGCCGGGCCGTTCATGAACCTGGTGCTCGGCATCCTGCTCGCGGTGTCGGTCGCGGTGTTCCAGCCCGCGTTCGGCCTCGCGGCAGGCCTGTCGTTCCTGGCCCTGCTGCAACTGGCCGCGTTCGTGCTGAACATGCTGCCGGTGCCGGGCCTGGACGGCTGGGGAGCCATCGAGCCGTACCTGTCCTATCCGGCGCGCAGCTTCGGGGCCAAGGCGCGGCCGTGGGCGCCGCTGATCCTGTTCGCGGCGCTGATCGGCATCCCCGGAGTCAGCGAGGTCTTCTGGGACGTCGTGGTCGCCCTCTACGGCGGCGTTGGCGGCGAGGCCGAGCTCGCGGGCTTCGGCCAACTGCTGTTCTTCTTCTGGCAATGATGCTCTTCTGACGCGCCGAGCAGGCGCGCGCAGGCCATTCCCACCGGTGACCCGACCCGGGTCACCCGGACGTGCGAGGATCGCGGACCGTGAAGGTAGTCGTAGTCGTCGGCGGAGTCGGCGGAGCCAAGTTCCTGCTCGGGGTCAAGCAACTCCTCGGGCTTCCCCCGGTCGGGCCAGGCCCGGACGAGTCGCCACACCAGATCACCGCCGTGGTCAACACCGCGGACGACATCTGGCTGCACGGCCTGCGGGTGTGCCCCGACCTGGACACGTGCATGTACACCCTGGGCGGCGGCATCGACCCCGACCGCGGCTGGGGCCGCGCGGGCGAGACCTGGGCGGTCAAGGATGAGCTGGCCGCCTACGGCGCGGACCCCGACTGGTTCGGGCTCGGCGACAAGGACATCGCCACGCACCTGGTGCGCACCCGGATGATGCGCGCGGGCTATGAGCTTTCCGACATCACGGCAGCGCTGTGCGACCGCTGGAAGCCGGGGGTGCGGCTGCTGCCGATGACCGACGACCGCGTCGAGACGCACGTGGTCATCGACGAGCCGGGCAGCGGCGAGCGCAAGGCGGTGCATTTCCAGGAGTGGTGGGTGCGCCACCACGCCGAGCCGCGCGCGCAGTCGATCGTGCCGGTCGGCGCGGACGAGGCCACGCCCGGCCCCGGCGTCGTGGAGGCCATCAGCGCGGCGGACGTGGTGCTGCTGGCCCCGTCGAACCCGGTGGTGAGCATCGGGTCGGTGCTGGCCGTGCCGGGGATGCGCGTGGCGTTGCGCGAGACCGAGGCTCCGGTGGTGGGCGTCTCGCCGATCATCGGCGACAAGCCGGTGCGCGGCATGGCCGACGCGTGCCTCTCCGCGATCGGGCTGAAGAGCTCCGCCGAGGCCGTGGGCAGGCACTACGGCTCCCGCGCCTGCTCGGACAAGGGCATCCTGGACGGCTGGCTGGTGCACACCGGCGACACCGCCGACGTGCCCGGCGTCGCCGTGCGCGCGGTGCCGCTGCTGATGTCCGACGTGGACGCGACGGCGGCGATGGTCAAGGCGGCGATGGAACTCGGCGGGGTCGACCTTGGCTGAGCACGCCGCGCGGGCGTCGCTGGAGATCCTGCCGGTGCGCGGGCTGCCGGAGTTCCGGCCCGGCGACGACCTGACCGGCGCGATAGCGGCCGCGGCGCCCTGGCTGCGCTCCGGCGACATCGTGGTGGTCACCAGCAAGGTCGTGTCCAAAATAGAGGGACGGCTGATCCGGGTGCCCGACGACCCGGATGAACGCGAGCGGGTGCGGCGGCGGCACGTGCTGGACGAGGCCGACCAGGTGGTGGCGCGCAAGGACCAGACGCTCATCACGGTCAACCGGCGGCTGGGCATCGTGCAGGCCGCGTCCGGTGTGGACACCTCGAACGTGGCAGGCGGCGAGATCGCGCTGCTGCCCGCCGACCCGGACGGGTCCGCGCTGGCGCTGCGCCGGGGGCTGCGCGAGCGGCTCGGCGTCGAGGTCGCCGTGGTCGTCACCGACACCATGGGCCGGGCGTGGCGGCGCGGCCAGACCGACGCCGCGATCGGCGCGTCCGGGCTGAAGGTGCTGCACTCCTACCGGGGCGAGGTGGACAGCCAGGGCAACACGCTGGCGGTCACCATGATCGCGGTCGCCGACGAGGTCGCCGCCGCCGCGGACCTGGTGAAGGGCAAACTCGGCGGCGTCCCGGTGGCCGTCGTGCGCGGCCTGGAGATCGGCGACGAGACCGCCACCGCGCGCGACCTGGTCCGGCCGCCGGAGGAAGACCTGTTCCGGCTGGGCACGCGGGAGTCGATCACCCGGGGGCGGCGGGAGGCCGTGCTGCTGCGCCGCTCGACGCGATCGTTTACCGACGAGCCGGTAGACCCCGGCGCGCTGCGCCGAGCGGTCGCGGCAGCGTTGACCGCGCCCGCCCCGCACCACACAAGACCGGTTCGGTTTGTGCGTGTTGTCGCCAAACGGAAAGAACTGCTGACGGCCATGCGGGAAGCGTGGGTCGCCGACCTCCGGGGAGACGGGCTTTCCGATGAGCAGGTAGAGCGCCGCGTCGCCCGCGGCGACCTGCTCCACCGCGCGCCCGAGATCATGCTGCCCTTCCTGGTTCGCGAAGGCGCGCACGCGTACCCGGACGAGCGCCGGTCCGCCGCCGAGCGGGCGATGTTCGCCGTCGCGGGCGGCGCCGCCGTGCAGGGCCTGCTGGTCGCGCTGGCCGCCGAGGGGCTGGCCTCCTGCTGGGTGTCCTCGACCATGTTCTGCCCGGATGCGGCGCGCGAGGTTTTGGACCTGCCCGCGTCGTGGGACCCCCTGGGCGCTGTGGCCGTCGGGCATCCGGCGGCGGAACTGGTCCCGCGCGAACCGCGCACGAACGAAGGATGGCTGGAACTGTGAGTCCCCACGCGGACGCGGTGGCGACCATGACCGCATGGCGCCCCACCGACCGCACGCAAGAGGCGCTGCGACAGGCTTACCTGGGCTTCTTGTCCGCCCGCCCGGACGCGTGCCTGCGCTCCTGCGAAGCCGGGCACATCACCGCGTCGGCCCTGGTGTTCGACAGCACCGGCACCCGAGTCCTGCTGACGCTGCACCCGCGCGTCGGCCGCTGGCTGCAACTGGGCGGGCACTGCGAGCCGTCCGACAGCACCCTCGCTGGCGCGGCGCTGCGGGAGGCGATCGAGGAGTCCGGCATCCCCGACCTGCGCATCGACCCGGTGCCGCTGCACGTGGACGTGCACCCGATCACCTGCTCGCTCGGCCTGCCCACCCGCCACTTCGACGTCCGCTTCGCCGTGCGCGCCCCCGCGAACGCCGAACCGGTCCGCAGCGCGGAGTCGCTGGATCTGCAGTGGTGGCCGATCGACGCCCTCCCGCCCGACCCGGACGGCGTGGGCGGGATCGAGGACATGCTTGCCGCCCTGCGGTAAGTGGCGGGGTTTCGCCACCGGTGGACCTGCCGTGACGACGGCGCCCTGGGGGAGGATGACACCGTGATCACCATCGACCCGGAGTCGCCCGTGCCGCCGTTCGAGCAGGTGCGCAGCGGGTTGGCGCAGCGGATCAACGACCACTCCCTCGCGGTCGGCGAGAAGCTGCCGACAGTCCGCAAGCTGGCCGCCGACCTCGGCTTGGCTGCCAACACCGTCGCCCGCGCGTACCGCGAACTGGAGGAGGCAGGCCTGGTCGAGACCCGGGGCCGCCTGGGCACGTTCGTCGGCGCGGGCGGCGACCGCACCCTGGAGCGCGCCCGCGCCGCCGCCGACGAGTACGCGGCCACCGCGCACAGCCTCGGCCTTGATCGAGCCATGGCCCTGGACATCGTCCAGGCGGCCCTGCGCAAGACCTGACCCGGTTGCCACGTGGTTGCGGGTGAGAACAAGGTCCGCTGGCGCCCGCACAGCCCGAAAACCGGAAGCCGAACTCGCCGAACACCCGGATCAGCGGCCCCCGCGAGATCGAGGCGGCCAACCGCGGGCTGGGCGTGCCGCCGGAGTCTCGTTGGGCTCCCGTTGGCGAGATGTGGGGTTGCCGGGCCTGACCTGCTGTAACGAGTCATACGCTGTACGTGACAGGTGTGGGAGACTGGGTGCCATGGCGGCACGACGAGACCGACTTGCCAGGGCACGCAAAGCAGCGGGCTACACCCAGGAACGCCTCGCCGAGGAACTGCACATCGACCGCACCGCCGTCCACACCTGGGAATCCGGCAAACACGAACCCCTGCCGTACCTGCGGCCAAAACTGGCCCGCCTACTCGGCCTCACCCTCCGCGAACTCGAAACCCTACTGGCGAACGAGACCCCAGCGGAGCCGAAAAGCACCAGCACCGACGAGCACTGGGCGGCCTTGTTCCGCCACTGGGTGGACACCATGAATCGTCGCGAACTCCTGCAACTACTAGGCTGGACAGCCGCTACCGCAAGCGCACCATCGCTCACCAACCTGAACACCGACGAACAAGAACGCGTGGCCAAAGCCATCACCACCCCTCAACGCGTCGATAACCAGGTTATTGAGCACATCGAGACCATCTACTGGACCTGCCGACGACAAGACGACGCCCTCGGGCCACAAGCCGTGCTCCCCACTGTGCTCGCACAGCTGTCCGCCGCGCAGGGCATGCTTCGCGACTGCCCCGGCGAGCTTCGCCCCAAGCTGCTTTCCACCTGCGGCGGCCTCTCGGGATTGGCCGGTTGGCTGTTCTCCGAGGCGGCGGATTACGGCAACGCGTGGCAGTTTTACGATCGCGGCCGCGAGTTGTCGCACGAGGCGCGCGATTCGACGATGAGCAGTTTCACCCTGGGGCGCATGAGCCATACCGCGTTGATGCAGGACAAGGCACACTTGGCCATCGACTACGCCGAAGCTTCACGCAGGGCTGCCGAGCGCTCGGACGACACACTGGTGCGCGCCCACGCGGCCAGCCAGGCGGCCCGCGCCTACGCGCGGGACGGACAATCGGACGAGTGCCTCACCGCTCTGGAACAGGCAGAAGCGCGGCTCGCTCAAGCGGGAAAACGCGACGCGTCGCTGGCGTATTTCTATGACAGCGGCTCTCTCGCCAACGCGAAGGCCATCTGCCATCTGAATCTGCGGCAGCCGACCGAGGCGGTTTCCCAGGCACGGAACGCGCTCAGGCTGCATAACCGCTCCTTGGTGCGGGACAACGCCTACACCATGCTGTATCTGGCCCAAGCGCACGTTCAGCTCCAGGAACCCGACGCCGCGGTTCTGATTATGGAAGATGTGATCGAAGCGACCACTCGAAACCGCTCGGTTCGCCTGCGGGAACGGTTGCGCGACACCCGTCGGGCACTAGAACCGTGGCGTGATTCCAACGCGGTGAAAACGCTTGACGAGCGCTTGACCGACAACCGGGCCTGAGCCCCCTCACATCCCGCGGTAGTCCTTCACCGTCATCCGGGGGCCGAAGCGGGGCTTGGCGAAGCCGCTGGCCTCGATGTAGCGGACGACCCGCTGCCGGTGCGGGGCGTAGGGGGCGAGGATTTCCAGCATCCCGTTGTCGTCGGTCTTGCGGCCGGTCAACGCGTAGCCGACCAGGGCCGGGATGTGGAAGTCGCCGACGCTGACCGCGTCCGGGTCTCCCCAGGCGCGCTGGGCGACCTCCGCCGCCGTCCAGACGCCGACGCCGGGGACCTTGCGCAGCAGCAGCCTGCCCTCGACGCCGCCGGACTCGGCCGCGCGTTCCAGGCGGGTCGCGACCTGGGCGGCGGCGATGATCGCGCGCCTGCGGGCGTTGTCGACCCCCGCCTTGTGCCACTCCCAGTCCTGGATGCCGAGCACCGCGCGCGGGGTCGGCGGGACGGCCATGCCCGGCGGGGTCGGGCCGGGGGCGGCGACGCCGAAGCGGCGGGCGAGTTCCCGCCAGGAGCGGTGCGCTTCGACGCCGGTGACCTTCTGCTCCACGATCGCGGCCAGCAGCACGTCCCACACCCGGCCGGTCGCGCCCAGGCGCAGGCCCGGCCGGGCGCGGCGGGCGGCGGTGATCAGCGGGTGCCGTGGCTCGAAGCCGGAGTCGTCGTCGTGCCCGCCCAGCAGGGCGGGGACGCCGTCGAGCAGCGCGTCCGCCGCGCCCCACGCGGTGGCGTCGACCCCGCCCGCGTGCGCCCGCAGCAGCAGGGTTCCCGGGCCGTCCGGGGTGTTCGCGGCCAGCCACAGACCCCGGTGGTCCTGGCGGAACGCGGGGTCGTGCGGGCCGCGGCGCAGCGGGCGCAGGACGGCCGCGATGTCGAGGGCGAAGCCCGGAACCCAGTGCCGGGACCGCGACGCGCGGGTGGGGATGGACGTCACCACGAGGACCGTACCCGCCGGTTGGCTACAGTGGCGCCACCACTCACAGCGTCGGGAACAGGGACGAGAACCTCAGTGACGTCGACAGAACTGCACGTAGTCGTGCCCGCGGGTGGGAGCGGCACCCGCCTGTGGCCGTTGTCGCGCGCGGCGAACCCGAAGTTCCTGCACCCGCTCACCGGCACCGACCGCTCGCTGCTGCAGGCCACCTACGACCGGCTGGCGCCGCTGTCGCGCCCGGAGAACCTGCTCGTGGTGACCGGCACCCCGCACGCGGTCGGCGTCGCCCGGCAGCTGCCGGACCTGCCCGAGCGCAACATCCTCGTCGAGCCGTTCGCCCGCGACTCCTGCGCCGCGATCGCCCTGGCCGCCGCGGTGATCGAGCGCCGCAGCCCCGGCGCGGTGATGGCCTCCTTCGCCGCCGACCACCTGATCACCGACACCGACGAGTTCGCCGCCACCGTCGCCCGCGCTGTCGACGGCGCCCGCGACGGCCACCTGATGACCATCGGCATCACCCCGACCCGCCCGGAGACCGGCTACGGCTACCTCTGCTGCAGCGAGACGGCGCAGCGCTCGGTCATCCAGAAGGTGCTGGAGTTCAAGGAGAAGCCCTCGCTCGAGGTCGCCACCCGCTACCTCGCCTCCGGCAGCTACCTGTGGAACGCCAGCATGTTCGTCTGGCGCACCGACGTGTTCCTCGCCGAACTCCAGGCCCGCCGCCCGGACGTCGCCGAGCCCATCACCAAGATCGCCACAGCCTGGGACACCGACACCCAGCAGGACGTCCTGGCCGAGCTGTGGCCGACGGTGCCCAAGGTCGCCGTCGAGTACGCGGTGATGGAACCGGCAGCCGAAGACGGCAAGGTCGCCACCGTCCCCGGCGACTTCGGCTGGAGCGACATCGGCGACTTCGAGACCGTGGTCGACCTGCTGGGAACCGACGTCGGCGGCGGCAGGGCCTTCACCACCCGCCCGGACAGCAAGGCCGTCGTGGTCGACGGCGAAGGCATGGTCGTCGTCCCGTCCGGCGGCAGGCTGGTCGCCACCCTGGGCGTGCACGACCTGATCGTGGTCGACACCGACGACGCCGTCCTGGTCTGCCGACGCGACCGCGCCCAGGACGTCAAACGCCTCACCGAGATCCTGCGCGACCGCGGAGAACTGGATTACCTCTGAATGTCCTGTGTATTGCCGGTCTCTGCTGACGCCACGCGGCAAGCGGGATACTCTGACAAGGAACTCGGAGCGACGCAGGAGAGGCCGCCACATGGACCCTCGTGACCGGGCCGACGCCATCCTGGCCCGAGCCCGCGCCCGCGGCGCTTACGTCGTCACCCCGGAGAGCGCGATCTCGCCGATGGACGCCGCGGCGACGCTGCAGATTCCGCGGGCCGTGGTGTCGGCGATCGACAACGCTGACGCGACTCAGGTGTTTCCGGCCAGCCGGGCTGAGGACGAGCTGCCCGCTATCGCGCAGGAGGCTGCCACGCAGTCGTTGGCGTCTCCTGGGCGGCCTACTGAGCGGCTTCCTCGGCAGCAGCCTCGCCAGCCTGAGCCCGAGCCGGTGGAGGGGCTGGTTCCGACGGAGAAGCAGCCGCCTGCTTCTCGGCCTAGCTTGACCCAGCGGCTTGATGGTGGCTCGCGTTAGTTCGCTTGGGGTGTTTGCTCGATGGGGTGGCGGCTTTGACCCGCGTGGGACCTGACAAGCGGGCGGGTTGGGCCCAGGTTTTGCCGGGTTAGCGGTTGTGCAGTTTGAGGCGTATTGCCAGGCCTGCTTTGACGGCTGCGCGGACGGGGGCCCAGTGGGGGCCTTGGTGCCTGTCTGCGATGTAGCGGTAGGCGCTGTCGTGGTGGGCGGTCAGCATGGCCGTGGAGGCCTTGGCTGTTGAGACGCCTTGGATGTGCATTACTTCCGCTGTGGGGACGTAGATGTTTTGCCAGCCTGTCCGGGTCAGGCGTTCGCCTAGGTCTACATCCTCGAAATACATGAAGTAGCGGGAGTCGAAGCCGTCTACGGAGTCGAAGGCTTCTCGGCGGAGGAGTAGGCAGGAGCCGGATAGCCAGCCTGCCACGCGTTCGGTGATGTTTGTTGTCGACTGTTTGTAGGACTGGGTCCAGGGGTTGGCAGGCCAGATTTTGCCTAGGAGGCCGTGGCCTATTCCTTTGCCCAGGGAGGGGATTTCTCGGGCCGATGGGTAGACGCGGCCGTTTGGTTCTGTGATGAGGGGGCCGAAGGCGCCGCCTCGGGGCCAGCGGTGGGTGGCGGCCAGTAGCTCGTCCAGGGAGCCTGGGGACCATTCCAGGTCGGGGTTGGCTATGACTATCCAGCCGTACGAGTCGTCCAACGCTGCTACGCCGCGGTTGGCGCCGGAGCCGTAGCCGAGGTTGCCGCCGGTGCGGACCAGTTCGACGTTGTCGCAAGCGGCTGCGGCTGCCTCTGGGGCGCCGTCGGTCGAGCCGTTGTCGGCCAGGATCACGTGGACCGGGCGGTCGGTGGCCTTGGCCAGGGTGGTGAGGAACCGCTCCAGGGTCTCGCCGGGCGAGTACGTCACGGTCACGACGGCGAGCTGATCACCGTAGGGGGTCGGTTCGGCGGTCACGACCTGACATTGTGCACGCCGGTCAGCGTGACCTTCGGTGCAGGGTGAAGGCGCGGCCGTAGGCGGAGCGGTGGCGTTCGGCGCTCAGGTCCCAGGAGAAGTCCTTGGCTCTTCGCTGCGCGGCGGCGGAGAGGTCGGCGCGGCGGGCCGGGTCGTCCAGCAGATCGCTGATGGCCGCGCCGATGTCGCCCGCGCCGACGCCGCAGTAGGCGACGGCGTCGCCGCCGACTTCGGGGAGGGACAGGCGGCGGGTGGTGAGCACGCAGGAGCCGCAGGCCATGGCCTCCAGGACCGGGAGGCCGAAGCCCTCGCCGAGGCTGGGGTAGGCCACCAGGGCGGCCCCGCCGAGGAAGCCCGCCAGGTTGTCGAAGGGCAGGTAGCCCGCCCGGATGACGCGCAGGCGGTGCGGCACGGCGTCGAGGGCGCGTTCGATCTGGTGGTCCCAGCCCGGCTGCCCGGCCAGCACGAGCGCGGGCGGGTCGGGGCGGTCGCGGCAGGCTGAGGCGAAGCCGCGGATCAGGGCGGGCACGTTCTTGCGTGGCTCCAGCGCGCCGAGGAACGCCACGTACGGGGTGCCGCCCAGGCCGACCGCGGCCCGGGCGTCGGCGACCTCCCGCGGCGACGGCGGGTGGAAGCGGTCGGTGCCGACGCCGTGCTGGATGACCTCAAGGCCGCGCGGGTCGGCGCCCGCGACCCGGGTGAGCTCGGTGGCTGTGGCCACGCTCGGGACGACGCACAGGGACGCGCGCAGCAGCGCGGTCCGGGTCCAGGCGCGGAAGAAGCGGGCCTTGATGGAGTGGTGGAGCACGGCGTCGGTGAAGAACGTCGCGTCGTGCAGGGTCACCACGGACGCGGCCTGTCCGGCCAGCGGGATCGTGTAATGCGGGGAGTGCAGCACGTCGACGCCGAGTTTGCGGACCAGGCGCGGCAGGGTTGTCTGTTCCCAGGTAAGCCGCGCGGTGCGGGTGGCTATCGACTCCGAGGTCGGCACTATCCGCGAGCGCGGGGCGATCCGGCCGTAGAGCGCGGCGTCGCGGGGCTGGCAGACCACGCTGAGCCGGGCGCCGTCCGCGTCGAGCGCCGCGACGAGCGAGTCGACGTAGCGGCCCACGCCGCCGCGGTCCGCCGGGACTGCGGTCGCGTCGATGAGCACGCGGGGGTCGGCCAGGGACACGCGAGCAAGGGTACGACGCACGGGATCGGCGTTTCTCACGAACGAGTGAACTCATCGGCGGCGGCGCGCAGGCCCAGATGCAGGCTCCACACAGCGGCCGCGGCCTTTTCCCAGGTGAAGGTGGCCGCGCGCGCCTTTCCGCCCGCGGACAGGGCGGCCGCGTGCTCCGGGGACGAGGAAACAGCACGCAACGCGCGGGCCAACTCCGCGGGATCGCCGCGCGGGGTGCTCACCCCCGCGCCGCCCGCGACCTCGACCAGCGCGGGCGCGTCCGAGTGCACGACCGGGACCCCGGCGGCCATGGCCTCCAGCATCGGCAGCCCGAAGCCCTCGGCGCGGCTGGGGGCGGCGAACACCGTCGCGCGGCGCAGGACCTCGGCCAGTTCGGCGTCGGTGACCCGGCCCAGGACCCGCACCCGGTCCGGGGGCAAACCGTGCGCGGCGGCGAGCGCGCGCAGGTCGACCCCGCCCCAGCCGGGCGGCCCGACCACGACCAGCGGCAGGTCCGGGCCGTGCGCGAGGGCTTCGACCAGCACGTCGAGCCCCTTGCGCGGCTCGACGGTGCCCACCGCGAGCACGTACTTCTGGGGCAGGTCCAGGTCCACCGGCTCCTCGGGCAGCCGGGACACGCCGTGGCCGATGACGTGCACGGGCGCAGGTCCGGGCGCGTGCGTGGCCAGGTCGGCGGCCACGGCGGCGGTGGGCACGACGACGGCGTCCGCCCGCAGGGTGGCCCGCCGGATCATCGCCTGGTGCCAGGCCGCCCCGCGCGGGGTCAGCGTCTCGGGGTGGGTGAAGGGCACCGTGTCGTGCACGGTGACGACCAGCGCCCGGCCGCGGCGGGCGGCGGCGGGGGCCAGCGGGGTCGGCGCGTGCACGATGTCGCCGCCCGGCCAGGGCGGCAGCCCGTGCTCCCAGGCCAGCGTCAGCGCCCGACGCGGCAGCGGCAGCGGCCGGGGCCCCGCGACGCCGGGAATCCGCGCGGCTCCCGGGTCGCGGTGCCACGCGGTGACGCCCGCGACGGTCCAGCCCTCGGGCGCGGCGGCGGCCAGCGCGGCCGTCAGCTCCCGGGTGTAGCGGCCGGTGCCGCCGGGCACGGGGGCGAGAAGCTGCTCGGTGAGCACGACGAGCTCGGGCACCGGCCCAGGGTCCCACGCGGACCGCAGCGTACGGTCACAGGCCGTGGACGCGCGGACGACGGTCGTGGTGGTCACCTGGCGTGGCCGGGAGCACATCGGGGCGTGCCTGGACGCGCTCGCCGGGCAGACCCGTCCACATCGGACGATCGTGCTGGACAACGCCTCCGACGACGGGACCGCCGCCGTGGTGGCCGCGCACCCGCTGGCGCCGGAGGTGATCCGGCTCGACCGCAACGCGGGGTACGCGGGCGGGCTGGCCGCGGCGCTGCCCTCGGTCGGCACGCCCTATGCCGCCTGGCTCAACGACGACGCCGCGCCCGCGCCGGACTGGCTGGCCGCGCTGGAGGACGCGCTGGAGCACGACGACCGGGCCGGGGCCGCGAGCGCGCGGCTGAGCAGGCCGGACGGCGCGGTCCAGTCGGTGGGGGTGCGGCTGACCGCGTTGGGCTACGGCGCGGACGCGGTGACCGGTCCGGTGTTCGGGTTCTGCGGCGGCGCGGCCCTGGTCCGGATGTCGGCGCTGGCCGAGGTGGGCGGGGTGCCCGCGGGCTTCTTCTGCTATTACGAGGACACCGACACCTCGTGGCGGCTGCGGCTGGGCGGGTGGACCGTGCTGTCCGCGCCCGACGCGGTCGCGGTCCACCTGCACGGGGCCAGCACCCGACCGGGGTCGCGGGCGTTCCACCGCTGGAACGAGCGCAACAGATTGTTGATGCTGTTGCGTTGCGCACCACTGTCCGCCGCCGTGCGGGAGC
This sequence comes from Actinokineospora iranica, assembly GCF_900101685.1. Classification (GTDB taxonomy): domain Bacteria; phylum Actinomycetota; class Actinomycetes; order Mycobacteriales; family Pseudonocardiaceae; genus Actinokineospora; species Actinokineospora iranica. Next base: position 222,312 of record NZ_FMZZ01000008.1, on the reverse strand, counting down.
TGGCCCGGTTCGCCGCGATCACCCTCGCCCTGCCGCTGCGGCGCGCGGTCCCGGCCGCGCCGAATTTCGCCGTGGGCCTGCGGCTGGGCGTGTTGGTCGAGGTGGCGGCCCGGTTGCCGGGCACGCTGCGGCAGCGCCGCGCTATCGGGCGGCGGGCCGTTGTCGACCGCGCGGCGGTGTGGGCCGAGCGCGGCGAGTGAGACCACGGACGGTCGCCCGGTCGGTTTCAGGTGGTTGAGCGCCCATCACAGGCTGCGATGGGGCACGCTATGCGTAACGGGGACCAGCGCGAGGAGGCCGGATTGGCTCAGGGGGCGGGGGCAGCGACACTGCCGGTGCTGTCAGTGGTGGTGGTCAACTACCGGGGCGCGGACGACACCGTGGCGTGCCTGCGCGCGCTGCGGACCGAACTGGACTATCCCGGCGACCGGTTGCAGGTGGTCTGCGTCGACAACGCCTCCGGCGACGGCAGCACCGAGCGCATCCGCGCCGTCGAGGGGGTCGACCTGGTCGAGGCCCCGGCCAACCTGGGCTTCGCGGGCGGCTGCAACCTCGGCGCCGAGCACGCCACCGGAACCGTGCTGGCCTTCCTGAACAACGACGCCCGCCCCGACCCCGGGTGGGCGCGGGCGGCGGTGCGGGTGCTGGCCGAGCAGCCCGACGTCGCGGCCGTGGCGAGCAAGGTGCTCGACTGGTCCGGGGAGCGGGTGGACTTCGTCGACGGCGGCCTGACCTGGTTCGGCATGGGCTACAAGCGCCACGCCGGGCAGCCCGACGACGGCAGCCACGACGCGCCCCGGGACGTGCTGTTCGCGACCGGCTCGGCGATGTTCGTGCGCGCCGGGGTCTACCGCGAGCTGGGCGGCTTCGACGAGCGCTTCTTCATGTTCTACGAGGACGTCGACCTGGGTTGGCGGCTGAACCTGCGCGGCTGGCGGGTGCGCTACGAGCCGACGTCGCTGGCCTACCACAAGCACCACGCGTCCGTGTCCCAAGTGGACACCCCGGACAATTCGCGCGAGCTGTACCTGTTGGAGCGCAACGCGTTGGCCGCGCTCTACAAGAACCTCTCCGACGCCACCCTGGCCAAGGCGCTGCCCGCGGCGCTGGCGCTGGCGGTCCGCAGGGCGACCGCGCGCGGCGAGATCGACGCGACGCAGCTGGAGATCACCCGCCGCGGCGAGACCGGCGGCGGGGATGTGTCGATTCCCCGCACCGCGCTGGCCGGAATGCTTGCCATCGACCAGTTCGTGGAGCTGCTGCCGTCGCTGGCGGCGTCCCGGAAGGTCGAACAGGCCAAGCGGGTGCGCTCGGACGCCGACCTGGTTCCGTTGATGCGCAAGGCGATGGAGCCCGCGTACCCGCTGCCGCGCTACCTGGCCGCGCACGACATCCTGGTCGAGGCGTTCGGATTGGAAGAGGCGTTCGGCGCGCGCCGCAAGATCCTGGTGATCACCGGCGACGCGATCTCCGAGCGCATGGCCGGTCCGGCGATCCGGGCGTGGAACATGGCCGAGGTGCTCAGCGCCGAGCACGAGGTGCGGCTGGTCACGGTCAACCCGCTGTGCGCGCCCCCGGACACGGCTTTCCCGGTGCTGCGCGCCCGCCGCCGCGACCTCGACCCGCACGTGGACTGGGCCGACGTGGTCATCCTCCAGGGCCACGCCCTGGAACTGGTGCCGTCGGTGCAGAAGAAGGACTCGACCAAGATCGTCGTCTGCGACGTCTACGACCCGATGCACCTGGAACTGCTGGAACAGGGCAAGGACGACGTCGCCGAGCAGCGCGAACTCGATCTCGTCGGGGTCACCAAGGTCCTGAACACGCAACTGGAGCGCGGCGACTTCTTCGTCTGCGCCTCCGAGCGGCAGCGGCACTTCTGGCTCGGGCACCTGCTGGCGCTGGGCAGGCTCACCCCCGCCCTCTACGACACCGACCCGACGCTGCGCTCGCTGCTCGCGGTCGTCCCCTTCGGACTTCCCGGCAAACCGCCGCAGCAGAGCCGGTCGCCGATCAAGGGCGGCATCGCCGGAATCGGCGAGCGCGACAAGGTCGTGCTGTGGGCGGGCGGGGTCTACAGCTGGTTCGACCCGCTGACCCTGGTCACCGCGATCGGCACGCTGGCCCGCCGCCGACCGGACGTGCGGCTGGTGTTCCTGGGTATGCGGCACCCCAACCCCGAAGTGCCCGAGATGGACATCGGCGGGCAGGTGCGGGCGCTGTCCGGGCGGCTGGACCTGACCGGGCGGCACGTGTTCTTCAACGAGACCTGGGTCCCCTACGAGCAGCGCCAGGACTGGCTGCTCGACGCCGACTGCGGCGTGACCACGCACTACGAGCACGTGGAGACGACCTTCGCGTTCCGCACCCGGGTGCTGGACTACCTGTGGGCCGGGCTGCCGATCGTCACCACCGACGGCGACTCGTTCGCGGAGCTGGTGCGCGCGGAAGGGCTCGGGGTGGTCGTGCCCGCCGAGGACGGCGACGCCCTGGCCGCCGCGCTGGAACGGGTCCTCTACGACGAGGAGTTCGCCCAGGGCTGCCGGGAGCGCATCGCCGTCGCGCGGGAGCGGTTCACCTGGGAGAACGTGCTCGCCCCGCTGACCGCGTTCTGCCGCGCCCCGCGCCCGGCCGCCGACCGGCTCGCGGGCGCGGAGACGCTGGTGCGCAAGCCCGCGCTGAGCCCGGCGGCCACTCTGCGGCGGGATCTTGGCCTGGTGAAGGAATACCTGGATTCCGGCGGCGCGGGCGAACTCGCCAGACGCGCCGCGGGCCGGGTCGCAAGAGTTGCCCGTGAACGGCTTTCCGGAGGTCGCGGCGATGCCTAAGCCCATTCGCGTCCTCATCGACGGCACGCCCCTGCTCGGCGACCGCACCGGCATCGGCCGCTACACCTCGGCGCTGGCCGAGGAACTGGCCTCGTCGTCCCAAGTGGACATGCGGGCGGTCGCGTTCACCCTGCGCGGCTGGCGGGGGCTGCGCAAGGTGCTCCCGCACGGCTCCCAGGCGCGCGGGATGCCGGTGCCCGCGCGGCTTCTGCGCAAGGCGTGGCTGCGCGCGCCGTTCCCGCCGGTGGAGCTGTTCGCCGGACTCACCGATGTCGTGCACGGCACCAACTTCGTGCTCCCGGCCGCCTTCCGCGCCGCGGGCGTGCTCACCATCCACGACCTCGCGTTCCTGGACTACCCGGAAGAACTGCCGCCCAGCGACGCGGAACTTCCTGAGCTGGTGCGGCTTTCGGCGATCCGCGCGGGCGTCGTCTGCACCCCGACGCGCGCCGTGGCCGAGCAGGTCGTCACGCGTTTCGGCCTCGCGGAAGAGAAGGTGCGGGTGACCCCGCTTGGCGTCGACCCGGCCTGGTTCGCCGCCCGCCCGCCCAACGAGACGCTGGCCCGCAGGCTCGGCCTGCCCGCCCAGTACCTGCTCTTCGTCGGCGCCGCGGGACCGCGCAAGTCCCTGAACTGGCTGATCAAGGCGCACGCGGCCACCCCGTCGCTGCCGCCGCTGGTGCTCACCGGCCCCGGCCACGCCGCGGGCGACGACCGCGTGCTGGCCACCGGCTACCTCCCAGAAGGCGACCTGCGCAGCGTCGTGGCAGGCGCGTCGGCGCTGGTCATGCCCTCCCGCGACGAGGGCTTCGGCCTGCCGGTGCTGGAGGCCATGGCCTGCGACGTGCCGGTGGTCTGCACGGATGTCCCCGCGCTGCGGGAGGTCTCCGGCGGCCACGCCACCCTGGTCCCCTACGGCGACGTGGAGGCCATGGCCGTCGCGCTCACCGCGGCCCTGGAGAACCCCCCGTCCCCCGCGACGGTCTCCATCCGGCGACGGCACGCGTCGAGCCACACTTGGCGCCGCTGCGCGGAGTTGACCATCGCGGCGTACCGCACGGCAGCGGAGCGCTGACTGCCGCACACAGCGCGACGACTGTCCCTCACACTGACCGAATCTCTCCCTCGAACGACTGGCATCTCCGCCTGCGCGTTGTTCCCGGCGGCTGGGCGTCCAACACTCGGATGACCAGCCGCCGTGACCTGCGAGGCAGAGATGACCACAAGGGACCTGAGCACCGAACCGGCGTTCTCCGTCAGCGCGTTCACCAGCGACGAGCGCGACCGCCTCACCCTGCTGCCCGACGAGGAGCAGCGCTCCGTCCTGTACCGGGATCTGCTTTCCGACAAGGGCATCGACCAGCCCACCAACCTCGCGGTCGCCGAGAACGTCCTGCTCTACCCGATGATGCGCGCCGAGGTGTTCGACAAGATGCCGGTGCTGCCGAAGGAGTACGTCAAGTACTTCCCCAGCTACGGCAGCGTCGAACTGCGCACCATGATGGCCGCCCGGCTGGCCGAGTCGTTCGGCGTGCCCGGACAGATCACCCCCGACGAAGTGTTCGGTGTGGCCGGGGTTTCCTCGGCGTTGCAGTGCATCGCCTGGGGCCTGCAGACACCTCTGTCGGTGGAGACCGACGTGCCCATGCCACGCGGAGACCAGCCGTGCCCGGTGCCCCCGGGCAGCACGGTCATGCTGCCCGCGCCGTTCTGGCAGGGCTTCTACTGGTCGTTCCAGCAGGGCCCCAACCTCAAGTGCCTTCCGGTCCCGCTCACCACGGCGGGCATCGACAACTTCCGACTCACCCTCGACGACCTGCGCCGGGAGTACGACGCCCGACCGGAGAAGCCGAAACTGCTGGTGCTGACCAACCCGCAGAACCCCCTCGGGGTGAACTACGACCGGCAGTTGCTCGAATCAACCTACGAGTGGGCGCTGCAACACACCGACATGCACATCATCTCCGACGAGATGTACTGCCACTCCCAGCTCAGCAACGCCAAACCCCCCTTCGTCAGCGCACTCGCGCTCAACGCGATCGAGCAGTACCGGGACCGCGTGCACGTGGTGTGGGGATTCGCCAAGGACTTCGGGCTTTCCGGTTTCCGGGCAGGTTTCCTGATTTCCCGCTCCCCTTACGTCCGAAACGTGATGGTCGGCGCCACCAACCCCACCGAGCGGCGCAACGCCCAGTCCTGGTTCACCCCCATGGACTCCCTCAAACACTTCTACCTGCTGAACCTGCTACACGCCAACAACGACCGCTTCTGGCACGACGCGATGAGGCAGTACCCCGAACTCCTCACCTCGGCCTACAAGTCGGTCGCAGGCGTGCTGGACCGCTACCGCATCAGGCACGTGCACACCGAACACGCCAACAGCGCACAGTTCTTCTGGCTCGACCTACGCGAATTCCTCGGCCGCCCAGACCAGTCCACCACCCAATCAGGCCTGTTCGGCTTCTTCGGCGGCGACACCCAACCCGACCCCGAACAACACCTGGCCGACGCCATCCTGAGAAACGCGAACGTGCAACTACTGACCGGCACCACCCTGAGCTGCCCGGTCAAGGGCTACTTCCGCCTCTGCTTCACCGCCACGGAAACAGACCAGGTAGTCAAGGCAGTCACCGCAATGTGCGAATACCTGCGGTCACTCCAGTAACCGCCCCACCCACCAACCACCACCCGCTCCTGCCAGGTACTCGATGGGAGCAAAGCGGCGAACCGGCCCTTCTGCCAGCAGGGCCCGAAGCTGCCAGGTGCTCGATGGGCCCCAGCGAGCCAACCCCCAGAAGCAGCCAGCAGCGTTTCAGGGCCGAAAACCCCCAGGATGAGCAGCAAAGGCAGCCGACAGCGCCGCACGCCAGTGCCGCATCGGCGTCAACCCCTCACCCCGCCAAGCAGCATCCGAAAGCACCGAGTAAGCAGGACGAGCAGCAGCAGTCGGATAATCCTTGGTCCCACACGATTTCACCCGAGCAGGATCAGCGCCCAGTTCCTCAAAGACAGCCCGAGCAAACCCGGCCCAAGTCACTTCACCCGCATTAGCGCAGTGCAGAACACTAGCTTTCGGCGGGTTAGGACCAGTCACCCGACCCGCCAACTCCACCAGAGCACGCGCCAAGTCCCCAGTCCACGTCGGCGAACCGACTTGATCGTCCACAACAGACAGCGTCTCCCGCTGGCTTTCCAGCCGAGCCATCGTCTTGACGAAGTTCCCGCCGTGCGCCCCATAGACCCACGAGGTCCGCACCACCCAAGCGCGAGCGCCAGAGCCAAGAACGCCGTCCTCGCCCGCGAGCTTAGTGGTCCCGTAGACCGACTTCGGCCCGGTCGCATCGTCCACTTCGTACGGACGTTGAGCATCACCAGGGAAGACATAGTCCGTGGAAACGTGAATCAGCGGCACACCTCGTGAAGAACAGGCAGCGGCCAACACGCGAGGACCATCGGCGTTGACCGCGAACGCGCGCGCCCGGTCGGTTTCCGCTTTGTCGACCGCTGTGTAGGCCGCGGCGTTGATCACGACCGGCACATGCCCGTCAGCGCGGGCGAGGGTGGCCAGTGTGGACACCGCCTTGATGACCTGCCCAGGCTGGGTCAGATCGAGTTCAGCGGACCCAGGGGCAAGGACGGAGACATCCGCGAGCCCGGCCAGCTCACGCCCGAGCTGCCCACTGCCACCGGGTACCAGAAGCGCGAGAGCCACCGGGGTCAGTTCCCCGGGAGCGCGGCGCGGCGCTTGAGCGGTTCCCACCAGGCCCGGTTGTCCCGGTACCACTGGACGGTGCTCGCCAGGCCGTCTTCGAAGGAGACGCGCGGCTGGTAGCCCAGTTCGGTGGAGATCTTGGTGATGTCGACCGCGTAGCGCCGGTCGTGCGCCTTGCGGTCGATGACCGGCTGCACGAACGACTCGTCGGTGCCGGTCGCGGCCAGCAGCAGGCTGGTCAGTTCCCGGTTGGTCAGCTCGGTGCCGCCGCCGATGTTGTAGATCTCGCCCGCGCGGCCGGAGTCGGCGACGAGCTGGATGCCGTGGCAGTGGTCGTCGACGTGCAGCCAGTCGCGCACGTTGAGGCCGTCGCCGTAGAGGGGGATCTTCTTGCCGTCCAGCAGGTTCGTGGTGAACAGCGGGATGACCTTCTCGGGGAACTGGTACGGGCCGTAGTTGTTCGAGCACCGGGTGATGCAGACCGGCAGGCCGTGGGTGCGGAAGAACGACCGGGCGATGAGGTCGGAGGACGCCTTCGACGCCGAGTACGGCGAGTTCGGCTCCAGCGGGTGCGTCTCGGGCCAGGAGCCCTCATCGATCGAGCCGTACACCTCGTCAGTGGAGACGTGCACGAACCTGCCCACCCCGGCGTCGACGGCCGCCTGCAGCAGCGTCTGGGTGCCGAGCACGTTGGTGAGCACGAAGTCGGCCGACCCGAGGATGGACCGGTCCACGTGCGACTCGGCGGCGAAGTGCACGACCAGGTCGATCCCGGCCATGGTCGCGGCCACGAGTTCGGCGTCGCAGATGTCGCCCTCGACGAAGCTCAGCCGGGGGTTGTCGGCGACCGGGTCAAGGTTGGCCTTGTTGCCCGCGTAGGTCAGCTTGTCCAGCACGACCACCTCGGCGTCGGCCAGCGTGGGGTACGCACCGCCCAGCGCCTGCCGCACGTAGTGCGAACCGATGAATCCGGCTCCGCCCGTCACCAACACCCGCATCTTGGTCCCACCGTCCCTCGGCTCGCGTCCTTCGCCAGAGTCTTCCACGTCCCGAGTGAACCTCGATGCTCACTAGTGCGTGTTACGAGTGGCGGCACTGGCCGATATCCCCACTGGCCGGATTACCCATTGCGACATGGGTAACCTGAAGGTGGACGGGACGGAACGGGGAGGAGCGTGCGTGGACGAGCGTGCGCCCACGGGGGCTGATGGCGCGCGGGTCGATGCAGTTGGCCCGCGCAGGCTCCCGGTTTGGCGACGGGCGAGCGCCGCTGTGGTGAAGTCGGTCACAGCCTTGCTCTCGGCCGCGCTGATCTCCGCCACCGCCTACGGCTGGTGGACGTTCGGCGGGATCGATGACAACACCGTCACGACAGACGTTATCGAGGTCGCGCCCGACGCGCCTCTCGAACCACTCGATGGTGCGGTGGACATCCTCCTAGTGGGGATCGACAGCCGCACCGACGCCTTCGGCAACCCCCTGCCCAAGGAGGTGTTGCAGCTGCTCAACGGCGGCCGGGCGGACGGCGAGCGCAACACCGACACGATGATCCTGGTGCACATCCCGTCCGACGGCTCCCGCGCGATCGCGTTCTCGTTCCCGCGCGACTCCTGGGTGGACATCGGCCCCGGCTTCGGCAAGCACAAGCTGAACTCGGCCTTCGTCTACGCCTACAACGACACCCGCAAGACCCTCGCCGCGCAGGGCGAGGACGACCCCGAGGTGCTGGAGGCCAAGGCGACGGTCGCGGGCCGGAAGAACCTCATCGCGGCCATCGAGCGGCTGATCGGCCGCTCGCTCGCCATCGACCGGTACGCCGAGGTCAACCTGGCCAGCTTCTACGAGGTCACCAAGGCCATCGGCGGCGTCGAGGTGTGCCTGAAGGAAGCGGTCGACGAGCCCAAATCGGGCGCGAACTTCTCCGCCGGTCGGCAGACCATTTCCGGCGCGGCGGCGCTGTCGTTCGTCCGGCAGCGCTATGACCTGCCCAACGGGGACCTCGACCGGATCGTGCGGCAGCAGGTGTTCCTCGGCGCGCTGGCCGACAAGGTGCTTTCCGCGGACATGTTGACCGACCCGAGCCGGGCGCGGGACCTCGTGTCCGCCGTGCAGAAGTCGGTAGTGCTGTCGTCCAACTGGAACCTGTCCCGGTTCGCGGCCCAGATGCAGCGGCTGAGCAGCGGGAACATCGAGTTCCGCACCATCCCCAACCAGGGCGACGCCAAGATCGGCGGCGCGGACGTCATCAAGGTCGATCCCGAAGAGGTGCGGGACTTCGTCGCCGACCTCACCGGCGGGGCGGACTCGTCGGCGGCCGGGAAAACGACCACATCGGCGCCCGCGACGGCAACCACCACCGGGGACAGCGGCGACATCACCGTCGAGGTCCGCAACGGCTCCACGACCCGCGGCCTGGCCACGACGGTGCTCGACGCGCTCGCCGGGGACGGGTTCCTGCGCGGCGAGGTGGGCGACGCCGCGGTGCAGGCGGGGTCGATCATCCGCTACGCCAAAGGCGAGCGGACCAAGGCCGAGGCGGTGGCCGGGTCGCTGAGCGGCGCCTTCGCCTTCGAGGAAGACCGGACGCTGCCGCGCGGGCACGTCCGGGTGGTCCTGGGCACCACCTACCAGCCGTCCTCCCGGCTGGCGGGCGAGCCGATGCTGCGGCTGCGGCCCCCGGACGAGCCGACCGACACCACCGGCGCGAGCCCGGACGCCACCAGCACCCCCGCGACGACGGCACCGCCGGAGAAGATCGAGGCAGGCAGCGTCACCTGCGTGAACTGAACCTGCGGTTCAATCACGATCCGTGGTCGACTGTCCCCAGTCGGGCGAACCACACCGTCTCGATATGAGTCCTTGTCTAGCCTTGGCAAGGCGCTACCGGGCGGAGAAGGAGACAGACGTGACGGACGGGCCGACGCCTGCTGCTGCGGACGACCGCCCCGAGAACGACCCTGAATCCCGGCGGCACGGGCGCGTCTCGGTGTGGCTGGTGAGTGGTCGGACAGCGCTGGCGCTGCTGTCCGCGGCGGTGCTTGCCGCCTTCGCGGTCGTGACTGTGCGCATTGACGACTTCCAGGAGAGTGTCACTACCACCGACGCGTTAGCCGAGGCGCAGAAGCAGGCGGACGCCCCGTCAGCCGACGACGGCGCCAACGACATCCTCGTCGTCGGCAGCGACACCCGGACCGACCTGCAGGGCCGCCCGCTGTCCGCGCGGGTGCTGCGCGAGCTGCGCACCGAAGCGACCGACACGATCAACACGGACACGCTGATCGTGCTGCGCATCCCGCACAACGGCGGCAAGAGCCACGCGATCTCCATCCCGCGCGACACCTACGTCCCGGTGCCCGGCCACCGCGAGGAGAAGATCAACGGCGCGTTCGGCGTCACCAAGGCGCGGGTCGCCGAGCGGCTGGTGGCGGGCGGGGAGAGCGACCGCGAGAAGATCGAGCGCGAGTCGGACAGCGCGGGCCGCACGGCGCTGGTGCAGACCGTGCAGAACCTGACCGGCGTGCGGATCGACCACTACGCCGAGGTCACCCTCTACGGGTTCTACCTGCTCACCGAGGCCATCGACGGCGTCGACGTGTGCCTCAACCACGCCACCAGCGACCCGGACTCCGGCGCCGACTTCCGCCGCGGCCCGCAGACCGTGCGCGGCGGCGACGCGGTGGCCTTCGTCCGGCAGCGCAAGGGCCTGCCCGGCGGCGACCTGGGCCGGATCGTGCGGCAGCAGACGTTCCTGGCCTCGGCGATGAACAAGGTGCTCAGCGGCGGCGTGCTGACCGACCCGGGCAAGCTGGACGCGCTGGAGTCCGCGGTGTCCAAGACCGTGGTGATGGACCCGGGTCTGCACTTCCTCGACCTGGTCAACCAGGCCCAGGCGCTGGCGTCCGGCCAGGTCGGCTTCGTGACGATCCCGGTCACCGGCGTCGGCGCGCGCAACGACCGCGGCCAGAGCGTCATCACGGTCGACAGCGCCGCCGTGCGCGCCTACGTGGGCGGCCTGGCCTCGGCGAACCCGCCGCCCGCCCCACCGCCGCCGCCCGTGGTGACCGGTGAGAACCTGATGGGCAAGCGCTTGCTCAACCTGGGCGCGCCCGCCCGCGTCGCCGCCCCCTGTATCGACTGACCACTGACCGGAGTTCCGTTGAGCCTTACCGACGCCCTCTTGCGCCCCCTGCGGTCCGCTTCCGCCAAGCCTCTTGTCACGCACTACGACGACGCGGCAGGCACGCGAGTCGAACTGTCGGTCGCCACTGTCGCCAACTGGGCAGCGAAGACCGCGAACTGGCTAGTCGAAGAGCACGACGTCGAACCGGGCACCCCGGTCGCCGTCCGTCTGCCTGCGCACTGGCAGACGGCGGGCGTGCTCCTGGGCGCGTGGTGGGCCGGGGCGCACGTCGTCGGCTTGGACGACGCTGGCTCCGGCGACGCGGTGGTGACCTTCGTGGCGCCCGGCGAGTCGGCCGAGGGCACGGTCGCGGCGGTGTCGCTGGACCCGATGGGCCGCGACCTGGGCGGCTCGACCGGCGGGGTGCTCGACTTCGTCGGCGAGGCCCGCCTGTTCGGCGACGACTTCTTCGGCGCCCCGGCGCCCGGCTCGACCCTGGCGCTGGCCGGGATGACCGTGGACGAGACGCTCGCGGCCGCCAAGGGACAGGGACTGGCGGCGGGGGCGCGCGTGCTGTCCACGCGCGAGTGGACCGTGCCGGACGGGGTGCTCGCGGCCCTGCTGGCTCCGCTGGCGGTCGGCGGGTCGGTCGTGCAGGTCAGCAACCCGGACCCGGCCCGGCTCGACGCGCGTCGCACGACCGAGCGAACCACGGCCGACGTCCTTGCCTGACTCAACTTACCAAGAGTAAGTTACTCTCTGGTAAGCAACGAGGCTTGGAGGTGGCTGTGAAGTCGTTCACGGGCAAGGTGGCCGTGGTGACCGGTGCGGGCTCCGGAATCGGGCGCGCGCTGGTGCTGCGCCTGCTGGCCGAGGGGGCCCGGGTCGCCGCGTCGGACATCGACGATGCCGCGCTCTCCGAGACCGCCGCCATCGCGAGCGCGGGCGAACGGCTGCGCGCCTACCGACTCGACGTCGCCGACCGCGACGCCATCTACAGCCACGCCGACCAGGTAGTCGCCGACTTCGGCCAGGTCGACCTGGTGGTCAACAACGCGGGGGTCGCGCTCAAGGGCAGCGTCCGCGAGATGACCGACGACGAGTTGCGCTGGGTCATGGACATCGACTTCTGGGGCGTCGTGCACGGTTCGCGCGCGTTCCTGCCGCACCTCGTGGCCTCCGGCGACGGACACCTGGTGAACGTCTCCAGCGTGTTCGGCCTCATCGCCGTGCCCACGCAGAGCGCCTACAACGCCGCCAAGTTCGCCGTGCGCGGGTTCACCGAGGCGCTGCGACAGGAAATGGTGCTGGAGGGGACCAATGTCGGCGTCTCCTGCGTGCACCCGGGCGGCATCAAGACCAACATCGCCCGCAACGGCCGCACATCCAACCCCGCGGATGCGGCCGAGTTCAGCAAGTCCATCGACCAGGTCGCGATGACCAGCCCAAAGGCCGCGGCGCGCACGATCCTCAACGGGGTCAAGCGGAACAAGGCCCGCATCCTCGTCGGGCCGGACGCCTACGCGATCGACGCGCTGCCGCGCGTCCTGGGCTCGCTGTACCAGCCGCTGGTCATCCGGGCGGCGAAACGGCAGCTTGGACAGTGACCGGGACGCCGTTGAGGACCGCGGTTCCCGCCGCACTGTCCACAATGGCCGAATCGGTGAGGTCGTTGGCGCTCGCCGCACGGTAGCCGTGCGGGAGGCTGACGACGCCGCGCATGACGTCGTCGGTCGCCCGCGCGGTCGCCTCGACCGCCCCGGCCGCTGACTCGACGCGCACGAGGTCGCCGTCGGCGATGCCGCGCTCGGCGAGGTCGTCGGGGTGCATGAGCAGGTGGTGCCGAGGGGCGCCCTTCGTCAGCCGCTGGATGTCATTCATCCAGGAGTTGTTGGCGCGCAGGTGTCTGCGGCCGATGAGCAGCAGGCCGGGCGGGGCCTCGACCTCGGTCGCCGCCGCGCGCAACTCGGGCGGCGCCAGGCGAATCCGCTTCCCCGGGGTGCGCAGCCGCCGGGGCAGGGCGGGGGTCAGCGGCCCGAGGTCGACGCCGTGCGGATGGCGGCGCAGCGCCCGCACCGACAACCGGCGCGGGCCCAGGCGCAGCAGCAGATCGAGGATGCGGGTCGGGCTGACCCGCAGGCCGAGCGCGGCGAGCCGATTGCCGCGGAAGTGCTTGCGGTAGCGCGAACCCAGCTCGCGGAAGATCTCCCAGTCGTGCCGCGCGTCGGCGGGCTTGGGCAGGACCGCGGGCGAGAACCGCGCGGTGTCCCGGACGGCGAGGGCGTGGAAGACCATGTCGTAGTGGTCGCGTTCGAGCGGGGTGGTCGGCGGCAGGATCACGTCCGCGTGCCGGGCGGTCTCGCTGATCCGGAAGTCGATGGCGACCAGAAAGTCCAGTTCGCGCAGGGCTTTTTCGAGTCCATTCCCGTCCGGAGTGGACAGAACAGGGTTTCCCGCCGAGACCACCATCGCCCGAATCCGGCCCGCGCCCGGCGTGGTGATCTCTTCCGCCAGCGCGGCCACCGGGAACTCCCGCGCGAACTCGGGAAGCCCGCGCACCCGGCTGCGCCACCGCGCGCGACCGCCCCGCGAGGCCAGCTTGAGCAGGTCGACGGCGGGCCGGGTCACCATCGTGCCACCGGGACGGTCGAGGTTGCCGGTGAGGATGTTGAGGAGCTGGATCGCCCACTGGCACAGGGTTCCGTGCGCCTGCGTGGACACGCCGGTGCGCCCGTAGGCGGCGGCGCTGGGGGCGGCGGCGAACTCCCAGGCGATCCGCCGGATCACCTCGGCGGGCACGCCGCTGACTTCGGCCGCCCGCTCCACCGGGTACCGCAGGACAACCCGGCGAACCTCGTCCACCTCGTCCACATAGGACGCCGGGGTGGCGAGTCCGTCGTCAAGGATCACGCCCACCATCGCGAGCAACACGGCCGCGTCGGTCCCCGGCCGGACGAAGTGGTGCTCGTCAGCGGACGTGGCGGTCTCGGTCCGGCGAGGGTCGAACACCACCATCCGCCCGCCCCGGTCGGCCAACGCGCGACGGCGGCGGGCGAAGTCCGGCACGGTCATCAGACTGCCGTTGGAGACCATCGGATTGCCGCCGACGACAAGGAAGTAGTCGGTGCGGTCGATGTCCGGGACGGGCAGCAGCATCTGGTGGCCGTAGAGCAGGCTGGCGACCACATGGTGCGGGAGCTGGTCGACCGAGGTGGCCGAGAACCGGTTGCGGGTGCGCAACATGCGGAAGAACGCGGTGCCATGCGTCATCGCGCCGAGGCTGTGCACCGTGGGGTTGCCCAGGTAGACCCCCACCGCGTCGGCCCCGTGCTCCTTGCGCACCCGCGCAAGCCGCCCGGCGACCAGATCGAACGCGTCGTCCCAGGAGATCGCCGCCCAACCGTCACCGGTCTTGCGGAGGGGCGTGCGCAGCGCGGTCGCCCGAAGATCAGGCAGCGCAAGGGCTTTCGGACACAGATGCCCCCGCGAAAGCGGGTCTCGCCGGTCACCCCGGACAGACAAAACCCGACCCGCGTCCACCTCGAAAACCAACCCGCAGATTGCCTCACACAACGCACAGGAGCCGAACCGGGTCACCGGGCCGTCTTCCTGCCGCTTGTCGTCCACGTGGCCACTGTGCCACGCGCCCGTCAGCCCATCGACTTCTGCCCGTCCAGGCTTTCCCGGATGATGTCCGCGTGCCCCGCGTGCTGCGCGGTCTCGGCGATGATGTGCACCAGCACCCGCCGCGCCGACCAGCTCACTCCCGGCTCGAACCAGGGAGCGACCGGCAGCGGATGCGCCGAGTCGAGGTCCACGGCGGCGACCAGCTCATCAGTCCGCCGCGCGATCTCTTCGTAGTCGGCCAACAGTCCGGCCAGGGTCTCGTCGGCGTTCATCCGGTGCTGGTCCTCCCAGTCCCCGAACCCGCTCTCCATCAACTCGGCTCCGCCCTGGATGAACCGGGCCCACGCGGCCTCGACGGTCGCGACATGCTTGATGAGCCCGCCGAGGGTGAGCTGGCTGACCGTCGTCCGCTGCCGCGCCTGGTCGTCGGTCAGGCCCCGGACGGTGAACCGCAGGAAGTGCCGGTGCTTGCCCAGGCTCTGCAGCAGGTCCGCGCGCTCGCCGGTCAGGGTCTCGGTGCTGGTCATGATCTCCGCCTTCGTCGGTGTTCCGTTACGACCGACTCTAGGACCCCTTCAGGACAGCTTCGGTCCGCAATGGAGGACGGGTTTTCACAACTCCCGGATGAACTCGACCAGCTCCGCGGGCGTGAACCACCGCTCGTAATAGCCGTACTTGTCCACCGCGGACACCGACACCCGCGCCGCCGCCGCTCGAACATCGGCCCTACGGGCTAGCCCTTGAGCAGTTGGCGGGCCATGACCATGCGCTGGATCTGGTTGGTGCCCTCGTAGATCTGGGTGATCTTCGCGTCGCGCATCATGCGTTCGACGGGGAAGTCGCGGGTGTAACCGGCGCCGCCGAAGAGTTGGACGGCGTCGGTGGTGACCTGCATGGCGGTGTCGGAGGCGAAGGTCTTGGCTGCGCTGGAGGCGAAGGACGCGTCCGGCTCGTGGCGTTCGACCTTGGCCGCGGCGGCGTAGACGAGGTGGCGGGCGGCCTCGATCTTCATGCCCATGTCGGCGATCATGAACTGGACGCCTTGGAAGTCGGCGATGGCCTTGCCGAACTGCTTGCGGTCCTTGACGTAGGCGACGGTCGCGTCGAAGGCGCCCTGGGCGATGCCGAGGGCCTGCGCGCCGATGGAGTGGCGCGTGTGGTCGAGGGTGCGGAACGCCAGGCGCAGGCCCTGGCCGGGCTCGCCGATGACGCGGTCCTCGGGGATGACGCAGTTCTCGAAGTAGATCTCGCGGGTCGGGGAGCCCTTGATGCCGAGCTTGCGCTCCTTGGGGCCGATGGAGAAGCCCGGGTCGTCCTTGTGGACCATGAACGCGGTGATGCCGTCGGCGGGCTTGGCCGCGTTCGGGTCGGTCACGGCCATGACGGTGTACCAACTGGACACGCCCGCGTTGGTGATCCAGCACTTGGTGCCGTTGACGACCCAGGTGTCGCCATCGTGGCGGGCGCGGGTGCGCATGGACGCGGTGTCGGAGCCCGCCTCCCGTTCGGACAGCGCGTAGGAGGCCATCTCGCCCGCGGCGATGGAGGGCAGCACCTTTTTCTTGAGGTCCTCGGAGCCGCCGAGGATCAGGTTCATCGTGCCGAGCTTGTTCACGGCGGGGATCAGCGACGACGACGCGCAGATCCGGGCGATCTCCTCGATGACGATGTTGCCCGCGATCGAGTCCGCGCCCTGGCCGCCGTAGGCGTCGGGGATGTGCGGGGCGTTGAAGCCCGCCTTGTTCAGCGCCTCCAGTGCCTCGACCGGGTAGCGCTCCTGCTCGTCGACCTCGGTCGCGTGCGGTGCGATCTCCTTCTCGGCGAGGGCTCGAACGGCCTCGCGCAGGGCGTTGTGCTCATCGCCGAGCTGGTAGAGCCCGAAGCCCGCGTCCACGTCGTCGCCTCCTGGTCCGCACCCGAAATCCGCTCACGATGTTAGTACGCGTTTACTTGGATGTCCTTGTGTTCTGTCACACCTGCACAAACGCGTCTTCCACCCGTCGTTACTATCCAGTAACTTACTGCATGGGTGCGTGCCGCCGCGAGCCAAGGGAGCCGTCCATGTCGACCCTGCTGTTCAACCCAGCCGACTACGACCCCCGGCACTTCGACGCGGAGACCCGCAGGCTGCTGCTGGCCACCGTCGACTGGTTCGAGCAGCGCGGCAAGCGGGCGTTGACGGCCAAGTACCACTCGAAGGAGTTCCACGCGGACTTCCTGGAGTTCGCCGCGCGGGAGGAACTGTTCGCGACCCTGCTGACCCCGGCCGCCGACGCGGGCCGAGGCGCCGACAAGCGCTGGGACACCGCCCGCATCGCCGCCCTGTCAGAGATCCTGGGGTTCTACGGGCTGAGCTACTGGTACCCGTGGCAAGTCACCATCCTCGGGCTCGGCCCCGTGTGGCAGAGCGCGAACGCCGCCGCCCGGACCAGGGCCGCGCGCCTGCTCGACGACGGCGGCGTGTGCGCGTTCGGACTGTCCGAGAAGGAGCACGGGGCCGACATCTACGCCACCGACCTCGTGCTCACCCCGGACGGCGCGGGCGGCTACCGCGCCAACGGGGGCAAGTACTACATCGGCAACGGCAATGTGGCGGGCGTGGTGTCGGTCTTCGGCCGGATCGACGGTGTCGAGGGCGCGGACGGGTACGTCTTCTTCGTCGCCGACAGCCGCCACGAGAACTACCGCGTGGTCAGGAACGTCGTGCCCAGCCAGATCTTCGTCGCGGAGTTCCACCTGGACGATTACCCCGTCGACCCCGAGGACATCCTGCACACCGGGCAGGCCGCGTTCGACGCGGCGCTGAACACGGTCAACATCGGCAAGTTCAACCTGTGCTTCGGCGGCATCGGCATCGCCGAGCACGCCTGCTACGAGGCGATCACCCACGCCCACAACCGCGTCCTCTACGGCAAGCGCGTCACCGACTTCCCGCACGTGCGGGCGCAGTTCGTGGAGGCCTACGCCCGGCTGGTCGCGGCCAAGCTGTTCTGCGACCGGGCGATCGACTACGTCCGCTCGGCCGGTCCCGACGACCGGCGGTACCTGCTGTTCAACCCGGTCACGAAGATGAAGGCGACCACCGAGGCGGAGAAGATCGTCGGCCTGCTCACCGAGGTCGTCGCCGCCAAGAGCTTCGAGGCCGACACCTACCTGACGATCGCGGCGACCGACGTCCGCGGCCTGCCGAAGCTGGAGGGGACAGTCGCGGTGAACCTCGCGCTGATCCTCAAGTTCATGCCGCAGTACCTGTTCAACCCCACCCACCACGCCCCCGTCCCCACCCGCCAAGACCCCGCCGACGACGCGTTCCTCTTCAGCCAGGGCCCCGCCCGCGGCCTCGGCGCCGTCCGCTTCCACGACTGGCGGGAGCCATTCCGGACCTTCCTGCACGTGCCGAACGTCGACGTGTTCGCCACCCAAGCCGACGGCCTGGCCGAACTGCTGCGAACCGCGCCCCCATCGGCCGAGCAGCAGCAAGACCTCGACTTCACCCTCACCCTCGGCGAACTGTTCACCCTGGTCGTGTACGCCCAGCTCATCCTGGAACAAGCAGAGCTGACCGGCCTGGACCCCCTGCTCCTCGACCAGATCTTCGCCACCCTCACCCACGACTTCTCGGCGCACGCGGTCACCCTCCACGGCAAACCGTCCTCGACCCTGCCCCAACAGCGATGGGCCCTGTCCCACATCCGCAAGCCCGTCACCGACACCACCCGGTTCGACCACGTGTGGCGCCAAGTGGTGGACCTCGCGGGCGCCTACGAGATGAAACCGTGAGTCAGGCCGAAGTCAGCTGATCGTCAGCCGCCTCGGACATGCTTATCCCAGCAAGGCGAACGGGAGAGGTGCCCGGAGCGGCTTATCGGGTTCCTAACGCAAGTCAGGAAGGGCCACGGCCCACGCAGGTTCGAATCCTGCCCTCTCCGCTTGGCGGTAATAACCACGCCCGGGATGTGCCGGGAAGAGCAGTCCGTGTGCTTGTCGAAAGCGCACGGGTGGGCGACAGCCTTGGCGGCGGGTTCATTGTGGGTCCTTCCTGCGATTTGGGCCTTCAAGTGAAAGGTACGCAGGACGGCCAGGGCCGACCATCGGTCTTTGGACCTAGGTCTTCTCTGTATAGAGGGTGTCAGAGAGTGGCGCGGAGGGCCGCGTCCTTCTCCAGGACCAGGGTCTCCAGGTCCGCCTGGAAAGCCGCCATCCGGGCGCGCAGGCCCTCGTCCGCCGCCGCGAGGATGCGGACCGCCAGCAGGCCCGCGTTGCGGGCTCCGCCGACCGACACGGTCGCGACCGGGACGCCCGCGGGCATCTGGACGATCGAGAGCAGCGAGTCCATGCCGTCGAGGTATTTCAGGGGCACTGGGACGCCGATGACGGGGAGGACGGTGGCTGAGGCGACCATGCCGGGCAGGTGGGCGGCTCCGCCAGCGCCCGCGATGATGACGCGGATGCCGCGGTCGGCGGCGGTGGTGGCGTAGTCGAGCATCCGCTGCGGGGTCCGGTGCGCCGAGACGACGCTGACCTCGTGGGGGACATCGAACTCGGTCAGGGCTTCCGCGGCGAGGCGCATGACCGGCCAGTCGGAGTCGCTGCCCATGATCACGCCGACGGCGGGGGTGGGGTCAGACACGGGGTCGCTCCTAGTGGATCTCGTGGCCGTCCGGCCAGACGCCGGTGGACAGCCAGTGCGCTGCCAGGGCTGCGCGTTTGCGGACCTCGGCCATGTCGTCGCCGAGGAAGGTCACGTGGCCGATTTTGCGGCCGGGGCGTTCCTGCTTGCCGTAGTAGTGCACGTGCGCGTCGCGGAAGCGGGCGAACAGGTGGTGCAGCCGCTCGTCGGCGCCCATCGCGGGGGGCTCGGCCGCGCCGAGGACGTTGGCCATGACGACGGCGGGGGCCACCGGGTCGGTCGCGCCCATCGGGTAGTCCAAGACGGCGCGCAGGTGCTGCTCGAACTGGGAGGTGCGCGCGCCTTCGATGGTCCAGTGGCCGGAGTTGTGCGGCCGCATCGCGAGTTCGTTGACGACCACGCCGTCGTCGGTCTCGAACAGCTCGACAGCGAGCACACCCACGACGTCGAGTTCCGTGGCCACCCGCAGCGCCAGGTCCTGGACGCTGTCGGCCAGTTCCCGCGACAGCCCGGGGGCGGGGGCCAGCACCTCCACGCAGATGCCGTCCTCCTGCACGGTCTCCACTACCGGCCAGCACGCGCCCTGCCCGAATGGCGACCGGGCGACCAACGCGGCCAGCTCACGGCGCATCGCTACCTTCCGCTCGGCAAGCAGCGGGGTGCCTGCCGCCAGCAGCTCGGGAATCAGCGACGCGGCTTCCTCCGGGCCGGAAAGCATCCACACGCCCCGGCCGTCGTAGCCGCCGCGCGCGGCCTTGAGCACGAACGGCCAGCCGACCGCGTCGCCGAACTTCACCGCCGCCGCGACGTCGGTGATCGCGGCGAACTCCGGGACGGGCAGTCCGAGAGCAGCCAGCTTCTCACGCATGACCAGCTTGTCCTGGGCGTGCACCAGCGCGTCCGGCCCGGGGTGGACCTTGACGCCGTCGGCGACCAGCGCGCGCAGGTGCGCGGTGGGCACGTGCTCGTGGTCGAAGGTGAGCACGTCGCAGCGCGCGGCGAACCCGCGCAGCGCGTCGAGGTCGGTGTGGTGCCCGAGGGTCACGTTCGGCGAGACGAGCGGAGCGGGCTCGTCGGCGCTGACCGCCAGCACGTGCAGCGACTGGCCGAGGGCGACCGCGGCCTGGTGCGTCATCCGCGCGAGCTGCCCGCCGCCGACCATCCCGACCACGGGGAAACCAGTACGTGAGTCCACGAGCAGGGAACTCTACCCAGCCCGCCGGGAGTGCCTGACCAGCAGTATCGCTCCGGCCGCCAACGGCACCAGCAGGTAGGCGCTGCCGATCACGTACTCCAGCGGCCCCCACTCGAACTCGACGGCCTTGCCGTTGCGCATCGCCAGCAGCACGCAGCTGGCGAACACCAGCACCACCGCGCCCACCCCGGCCGGCGCGGCGCGCCGCTGGGGACCGGTCGGCAGCGGGTCGGGCAGCCGGGACAGCAGGAACACCACCAGCGGCACCGCCCACACCCAGTGGTGCGACCAGGACACCGGGCTTACCAGCAGCCCGAGGAACGCGGTTACCAGCAACGCGGGTAGCGGCCGGTCCGACAGGTGCAACCGGCGCACCCACAGCACGCACGGGATGGCGAGAAGCGCCCCGATCGGCGCGGCGACCTGCATCGACCAGTCGGCGTTGTCGGTCAGCCGCAAGACCAGGCCGTTGATCGACTGGTTGCCCGCCCAGTAGATGGGGCCGATGCGCTGCGGGTCCCGCACCGCGTGCCCCCAGAACTGGACCGCGTCGTGCGGGACGAGCGCGAACACCGCCCCCTGAAGCAGGAGGAACGTGGCGATCGCGCGCACGGCGTCCGCGCGGCGGCCGGTGACCAGCAGGTGCGCGACGAAGATCAGCGGGGTCAGCTTCACCGCCGCCGCGACGCCGATCAGCACGCCGCCGAACCGGCTGCCGCGCGCGCCGAGCAGCAGGACGTCGACCACGATCAGCGCCATCAGCACCAGGTTGATCTGGCCGAGGAAGATCGTGCGCCAGACCGGCTCGATGCCGAGCAGCACGATTCCCAGCACCGCCGTCGTCCGCGCCGGGGTCATCCATCGGGGACGGCTGGGCAGCGCTTCCACGGCCAGCTTGACCACCAGCGCCATCGCCAGCACGGACACCGCGCCGAGCAGTCCCCACGCCACCTGCGTGGGAACCAGCGCCAACGGGACGAACAACAGCGCCGCTGTCGGCGGGTAGGTAAACGGCAACCGCGCCCAGGACGGCTCGTCGCTGAGGAACAGGTTGTCGTAGAGCGGTTCACCGTGCAGAAGCGCTACCGCGCCCGAGCGGTAAACCGCGTTGTCCACGCCAAGATGCCACCCGAGCCGCCAGCCGACGACGCCCGCCACCACGCACACCACGGGGAAGAACACCAGGGCCGCCAGATCGCGCGGTGACCGGTCGCGCCGGGTCTCACGCAGGGCCTGCTCCGTCACGCGGACAGCAAACCATGCCCCGGTTCAGGCGCGGCTCACCGCATGGACCAGTCGCAGCGCCGCGGCGTGGGTCGTCGGCAGGCGTTCGACGCGGATCTCCGGGCCACTGGCGAACCGCAGGTCCGAGTCGACGGCGAGCCGGTCGGCGATGGCCAGCCGGGCGTCGGCCGCGCGGTGCGCGAGCCTGCTGTCCCGCTCGGCGAGGACGACCGCGACGGACGGGCCGAGCACGGCGACGCTCTCGCCGCCGTCGAAGACCGCCCGCAGGACGTCGCCGACCAGCACCATCGCCATCAGCCTCGGCCAGCCTGCGACCGTCGCCAGGTCCAGGGAGACGACGAGCAGCACGAAGTGCTCCGACGGGCAGTACTTCTCCCTGCGGGCCCGGCCGTAGACCTCGCGGAGGCGGACCCGCAGGTAGTCGGCGGTGGCCAGCCGGGTCAGCGCCTCGGTGGACTCGGTCGTGTGCTGGGCGCCCAGGGCCGCGTCCGCCCAGGCCAGCGCGGTCGTGCGGAGCAGCGCGGCAGGCGTGGCGTCCGGGTCGGCCGCGACCAGGCCGTCGTCATCCGGCGGCGAGCGCAGGACCGCGTGCAGCGCGGCGAGGTCGGCCAGGGTCTCGTCTAAACCCGCGCCGGTGTGCGCCCTGGCTCTGGCCAGTCCGGTCAGGGCGGAGTCCAGGTCGCCGTCGGTGATCACCGACACGCACACGTCGTCCACCTCGGGCACCCCCCAGTCGCTGGGAAAACGCCAGCCCGCCGCGATGCTCGCGGTGCGCCACCTGGCCCGCAGCACTCCGGACGCCCGGTCGGCGCCGTCGGCGTCGCCACGGCGCCGTGAGCCCGCCTCTCGTACCGCCACAGTCGAGTCCCTTCTCGAATGCCCCTGGGAGTAACGCCTTGCGCGGCCAGACGTGACGCGGAACGAGTGAACGCCTTCGGCTATCACCTCCCCCGCGTGAGGGATGAGTGACGGCAGAGTGGGCATCCGCCACACTTGGTCGCGGAACGCGGCTCGCGAAGCACGGACGGGGATGCCGGGGCACGCGAACGCGGTGACCAGACGAGGGAGGACCGTGTCCACCGTTCCGGCTGACATCGACGGCCCGAGTGACGCCGAGCTGATCGAGTCGGTGCGGGCTGGGGCCACCACGGCGTACGGCTCGCTCTATGAGCGTCACGTGTCCGCCGCGCACAACCTGGCCCGCCAGTTGACCCGGTCCCAAGCCGAGGCCGACGACCTGGTGTCCGAGGCGTTCGCGAAGGTCCTGGACACCCTGCGCCAGGGCAGGGGCCCCGACTCGGCCTTCCGCGCCTATCTGCTTACCGCGCTCAGGCACACCGCTTACGACAAGACCCGCCGCGATCGCAAGGTCGAACTGTCGGATGACGTGTCGCAGGTAAGCGGTGTCAACCCTGACGCGGTAAGCGTCCCGTTCTCCGACCCGGCGGTAGCGGGGCTGGAGCGCTCGCTTGCCGCGCGGGCGTTCGCCAAGCTGCCCGAGCGCTGGCAAGCCGTCCTCTGGCACACCGAGATCGAAGGCCAGTCCCCAGCGCAGGTCGCGCCGCTGCTGGGCCTGAGCCCCAACGGCGTGTCCGCGCTGGCCTACCGCGCCCGGGAGGGCCTGCGGCAGGCCTACCTGCAGGTTCACCTGGTCGAGACGACAGCCGACCGGTGCCGCTCCACCGCCGAGCGGTTGGGCGCGTGGGTGCGTGGCGGGCTCTCCAAGCGGGAGACCGCGCAGGTGGAGGTCCACCTCGACGAGTGCGACCGCTGCCGCGCGCTCGCCGCGGAACTCAGCGACGTCAACGGCGGTCTGCGGCTCATCGTCGCGCCGCTCGTGCTCGGCCCGCTCGCGGTCGGCGGCTACCTCGCCGCGGCGAAGGCCGCGGCCGGGTCGACCGCGGTCGTGGGGGGCGCGGTCGTGGGCGGCGCGGTCGCCACCGGCTCGGCGAGCGGGGTCGCGGGGGCGGGGGCGAGTGTGCCGCGCCAGTTCGTCGGCGCCGCCGCGTCCGGGGTCGCCATGGTCGCCGCGATCGCGGTCGGCCTGATCGCGACGCCGACCGGCCAGGAGATCCCCGACGCTGCCCCGCCGCGGCCCACCGAGGTGGTGACCTCGAGCACCGCTGGGCAGCCGTCGATGCCCGCCAAGCAGGAGCAGACGCCTGCCGGCCCGTCCGCCACCGAGGCGGATTCGCCGATGTCGGCGAACGCGGAGTCGCTTCCCGCGCCGGAGCAGCCGCAGCCGCCGCCCTCACCGGCGCCGACGCCGCTGCCCGGCCCGGCCAGCCTGTCCGCGGAAGGCCCGTCCGTCCCGCTCTCCCTGGTCCCGGGTAAGCCCACCGATCTGCCGATCACGGTCCGCAATACCGGCGGCAGCGTCTCCGAGCCTGTCCGTTCGTCGATAACGCTGCCCGCGGGCGTGAGCGCCATCCCGTCCCGCCCCAACCGGCTCGCCGGAGACCCGCTGGTGCGGCTGGACGCCCCGCTCGCCGCGGCGCGGCAGCAGACCGGCACCGTCTACTGCGAAGGCGGCACGGGCACGGTTGCCTGCGGCACGGAAGAGGGACTGCGGCCGGGCGCGTCGGTCACCCTCCTGTACCGCCTGATCGCGGAACCGAGCGCGGCGGGCGGCCAGATCGTCGGATCGGTCACCGCGGGCTCCGCCATCAACGTGCGGATTTCCGTGCCGGTCACGATTGTCGCCCCGCCGGTAAACGACGGCGTGGACATCCGCGCCTGGCTGACCCTGGACGACCCGTTCGGCGCGATCTGGCCGTGGCAGCGCGGCTACCGGGTGGTGACCCTGGCCCGCAACACCGGCGACAGCGCGAAACCGGTGACGGTGTCGTTCAGCGACCAGGTCACGTTGCGCTCCGCCACCGCGCCGGTGAACTGCGCGCAGGAAGCCGCGCGGTTCACGTGCACCACGACGTCGCCTCTCGCGCCCAAGGCGGTCGTCAGCGTCGTGGTGAGCGGCGAACGCGCGTCGGACCACCCACATGCCGACCAGGACCACAAGATCACCGTGACCGCGACGCTGGGCGGCGCGGTCGACACCGACACGGTGACCATCTCCTGGTTCCCGTGGGTGCCGTGGTGGCCCAACGCGGTGCAGGAAGAGAAGCCGGCCGTCCCCGCCGAGCCGAAGCCGTCCCCAGCGGCTCCGCCCGTGACCACGACCCCGCCGAGGATCGCCCCACCGCCCGCGCCTGCCAAGACCACCAAGGCCCCGCCCAAGCCAGCCGACGTCGCGCCCACGACGACCAAGGCCCCGGCCGTGCCCACCACGACGGCGGCCCCCGCCGCCAAACCCGGCGCCAGACCCGGCGACGTGCCGGTCTGCGCGGACAAGGCGTGGCCGAAGTGGTCGAGGTGGTGGTGGGGCCTGCCCTGCTGACCGGGTTTCCCGACCATCCCGGGCCGTGGCGGTGACCAGCCTGGATAGACTCCGCCGCCATGGCCGTCGTCGAGAACGTGCTCGCTCGCCTTCCCGAGCCGCTGCGCGTGACCCTCATCAAGCACCGCGAACTGCTGAGGTTCGCCGTGGTCGGCGGCGTCTGCTTCGTCGTGACCACCGTGGTCAACTACGCGCTCAAGCTCACCGTGCTCAACCGGAACCCGGTGACCGCGCTGGCGATCGCGGTGATCATCGCCACAATCGTGTCCTACATCCTCAACCGCGAGTGGTCGTTCCAGGACCGCGGCGGCCGGGAGCGCCCGCACGAGGCGGCGCTGTTCTTCCTGATCAGCGGGATCGGCGTGGGACTCAACTCGCTGCCGCTGGTCGTCTCGCGCTACCTCTTGCACCTAGAGGTCCCCCACGTGACGCTGCTCGCCCAGGAGATCGCCGACTTCGGGTTCGGGAACATCTTGGGCACCCTCGTCGCGATGGTCTTCCGGTGGTGGGCGTTCAAGAAGTGGGTTTTCCCGGAGGCGGACGGCCGGGTTCGTCCGTTGCGTCCGGTTCGCGGCGACGGCGAGACCGAGCGGGCGGCGTGACTGACCGGCCCCGTTTCCGATTTCCGTAGACTGCGCCGGTGACCGTCGTCGAGACAGTGCTGGCCCGGGTCCCGGCGCCGCTGCGGGCCGTGCTGATCAAGCACCGGGAACTGTTGAAGTTCGCCATCGTCGGCGGCACCACATTCTTGATCGACAATGGCATTTGGTACCTGCTGAAGCTCACCGTGCTGGAGAGCAAGCCGATCACCGCCAAGGCCATCGCGATCATCGTGGCCACGATCGCCTCTTATGTGCTCAATCGCGAGTGGTCTTTCCGGACCCGCGGCGGACGCGAGCGCCACCACGAGGCCGCGCTGTTCTTCCTGATCAGCGCGGGCGGCGTCGTGATCAACCTGATCCCGCCGTACGTGTCCCGCTATGTCTTCGACCTCGAAGTGCCGCATGTGAGCCGACTGGTGCAAGAGGTCGCGGACTTCGCCAGCGGGTCGATCATCGGGATGCTGCTGGCGATGTTCTTCCGATTCTGGGGATTCAAGAAGTGGGTCTTCCCCGACGAACTGGGCCGTCGGCGGCGCGGCGACGACCTGACCGAGGAAGGCTCGGCCAAGGAAGACGAGGCCGACACAGAGGAACTAGGGCGGGAACTGGGACACGCCTAACGCGGCGACCTTTCGGTCGGCCAACGAATGCCTCTTGCGTTTCCTGGCCTGGAGACCGGCAGGAACATGGTGAACGTGGTCGGACGGGCGGTAGACAGCTCAAGCCTGCCACCGTCGGAGTCGACCAGGGCCCGCGCCAGCGCCAGCCCCACGCCGGTGGAGCCCGCGCCGGAGACCCCGCGCTCGAAAATGTGCGGGGCCAGCTCGTCCGGGACGCCGCTGCCGCCGTCGGTCACCTCGACGAGCACGGTGTCCGACCGGCTGGCGTCGCCGCGTCTCGCGGACACGGTCACCGTGCCGCCACCATGGCGCCGGGCGTTGTCCAAGAGGACCCCGATCGCCTCTCTCAGCCGCGCGGGCGTGACGCGGGCGCGCAGGCCGGGGGCGACCCGCAGCCGCAGAGACCGGCCCTCCGAGCGCAGCATCTCGCTCCACTCCTCGGCGATCGCGGTGAGCTCGTGGGTCAGGTCCACCGGCTCGGCCCCCAGCGCGCGCGCCTCCCGGGCTGCGGCCAACAACTCGTCCAGGACGTCGGCGAGCCGCTCGGCCTGGTGCAGGGCTTCCTCGGCCTCGGCCGCGGCGTCCTCGTCCGCGGTCTGGGTCAGCGCCTCCAGCCGGAGCTGCAACGCGGTCAGGCGGCTGCGGAGCTGGTGGGAGACGTCGCCGACCAGGTCGCGCTCGCGCTGGACGAGCTGGGCCAGCGCGGTGGCGGACGCGTCGAGTGCCTCGGCCACCATGTCCAGCTCGTGCAGGTCGTAACGGGCCGGGTCGAGGCGGAAGTCACCCGCGCCGAGTCGGCTTGCCCGGTCGGCGACATGTCTAAGAGGGCGCGCCAGACGCTGCGCTGTCACCATCGCGACAACCGTGCCTACGGCGACCGTCAGCACGACTACCAGGGCCACCAGAACAGCCACCTGCGTCTGCCGGGTCCGCATCGGGGCCGCGTCCACGTCGAGGCGCACCCACCCCTGCTGG
The DNA here is from genome assembly GCF_900101685.1 of Actinokineospora iranica. Classification (GTDB taxonomy): domain Bacteria; phylum Actinomycetota; class Actinomycetes; order Mycobacteriales; family Pseudonocardiaceae; genus Actinokineospora; species Actinokineospora iranica. The sequence goes on along the minus strand of NZ_FMZZ01000008.1, from coordinate 195,361 downwards.
ACGATCGGCACCTCTTCGCTGACCATGTCCTCGACCGGCTCGGGTCCCAGCGCCCGCTCGGGGTGGCCGGGCAGAATCACCGTCAGCCTGCCGCCCTGCGGAACGGCCAGCGCCACGGTCGTGAGGTCGACGCCGCGGCCGTTGGCGATCTCGTCGTCCAGGGTCGCGGCGATCTGCTGCGCGCGGGCCGCCAGGTCGTCCCTGGTCACGCTCTCGACCACCTGCAGGGCCGTGTACCCGAGTGGGATGCCCAGGGCGCACGCGGTGATCGTCACCGCGAGCAGGATCGCGAGCAGGATTCGGCGGCGCATCGTCACTCGGCGTTGAACCGGAAACCGACGCCGCGCACCGTGGCTATCCGCCGCTCGGTAGACCTCGGGCCGCCTTCGCCGAGCTTCCGGCGCAGCCAGGACATGTGCATGTCGAGGGTCTTGCTGGTCTTGAGTTCGGGGTCGCTCCACACCTCGGTGAGGATTTCCTCCCGGGTGACCACCTGGCCCGCCCGCTGGATCAGCACCCGCAGCAGCTCGAACTCCTTGTTCGCCAGGGTGATCTCCGTGCCGTCCACAGTGACCACCCGGGCGGCGAGGTCCATCCGGACCCCGTTGACGTCGATCGCGCCCGGAGCCTGCCTGCGCAGCAGCGCCCGGATCCGGGCCAGCAGCTCGGCCAGCCGGAACGGCTTGGCCACGTAGTCGTCGGCGCCCGCGTCCAGGCCGACCACGAAGTCGACCTCGTCGGCGCGGGCGGTCAGCATCAGCACCGGGATGCCCCGGCCCGCCGCGCGCAGCCTGCGGCACACGTCGAGGCCGTCCAGGCCGGGCAGGCCCAGATCGAGGACAAGGAGGTCCGGATGGCCGGTCGAGGCCATCTCCAGGGCCCGGTGGCCGTCGCCGACCACCTGCACCTCATAGCCCTCCCGGTGCAGAGCACGCGACAGGGGGTCGGCTATCGCCGCGTCGTCCTCGGCCAGCAGCACCACGCTCACGAAGCCCAGCCTAGGCGTGACACGATCGTTCCCGTGTCCCCCGACCTGACTTTCGCCCTGCGGTTGGCCGACGCGGCCGACGCGATCACCCGTTCCCGCTTCCAGGCCCTCGACCTCGTGGTGGAGCGCAAGCCGGACCGCACGCCGGTGACCGACGCCGACACCGCCGTCGAGGACGCCGTGCGCGCGCTGCTCGCCGAGGAGCACCCGGGCGACGCGGTGGCGGGTGAGGAACGCGGCGGCACTGTCGGCGCGGGCCGCGTGTGGGTGCTCGACCCGATCGATGGGACTAAGAACTTCCTGCGCGGCGTGCCCGCGTGGGCCACTCTTATCGCTCTTGTGGACAACGGCTCGCCTGTCGTCGGCGTGGTAAGCGCCCCCGCGTTGGGCAGGCGGTGGTGGGCGGCGCGCGGCGCGGGCGCGTGGCTCTCGCGCGACGGCGGAGCGGCGGAGAGGATCTCCGTGTCCGGGGTGCGCGCGCTGGACGACGCTTACCTGTCGACCACGCACCTGGGATCGTGGGTCGAGTACCACTCCCGGACGAGCTACCTGTCGCTGGTGGACGCCTGCTGGGAAAACCGGGCGTTCGGGGACTTCTGGCAGCACTGCCTGGTCGCCGAGGGCGCCATCGACCTCGCCGCCGAGGCGATCGTGAACCCGTGGGACGTCGCGCCGCTGCAGGTGCTCGTCGAAGAGGCGGGCGGGCGGTTCAGCGACCTGCGCGGCGAGCCGCGCTTCGACGGCGGCTCCGTGCTGACCTCCAACGGGCACCTGCACGACGCCGCGCTGGGCCTGCTTCAGCTCGACTGAGCCGCCGGGAGGACGCCCACGGCCCCGCGCATAACCTGCGACCAGGTAAGCCTGCCGAACAGGTAATGGCAGGCGACCTGCTCGTTGGTGAACCGCGCCCAGTCGTAGCGGTTGCCCTGCTCGCGCCAGAACACCTCCCAGCCGGGCGACTCCCCGTCCGTGTCGTGCAGCAGGCACCAGGTGTTGTCCGCCTCCACGCCGACCGACACCACCTCGGACGGGATGCCCACCTGCGCCAGCAGCTCCACGATCGTCCCGGCGTTCACTGGTCGGCCTCCTGGGTGATGTCGGTGAGATAGCCCAAGGCCACCAGGTCCGCGGCGGACTGGGTGGCGCGGTAGCGCTCGCCGCCGCCCGGCTGCCCGAACCACGGCGCGGACACCGCCCGCCACACCGGCAGCGGCCGCAGCACCCGATAGCGGTGATGGCCCGCGGCCAGGTGGGCGGGCGGGAGCGAACGGCGGGCGAAAGCGGTGCCGTCCGCGGAGAACACCCGGCCCTCAGGGGTGCCGAAGCGGTCGATGACGGTGTCCTCGGTCAGCACTTCCGGCTCCCCGGGCGCGGTGCCGCCCTCCGGGTACAGCTCGCCGGGCGGCCACGCGTACTCGCTGGGTGAGTCGTCGTCCGGGTCGTAGGGGCGCACGAGGAACCGGCGGTCCCAGTCCCGCTCGTGCTGCCCGGCGAGCGGGTCGTAGCCCTCGGCCAGCTCCGGCGCCTCCCGCGCGGGCGCCGGGTCGACCCGGCCGACGACGGTGGCGCGGTCGATCAGGTCGGACCGCGGGTGGTCGCCGGGCTCGAACCGCAGCCCCGCCGCGTAGTCCCATTCCACTGGTGGCGGTGGCACCTGCCGCGCGGGCTGGTGCGAGGCCACCGGAAGGTGCCCGATGGGGAACTGGTGGACGAGGAACAGGATCACCGCGTCGTCGCGCTCACCGCGCTGTCGGGGACTGGGTGGCTCGGGCGCGATGGCGGTCGGGGGCGGGGCACTGGGCCGGCCCACGTCCGCCACCTGCCTGCCGCTCGACTCGAAACCGCCGTCGCGGGCTCTTACCGAGCCAGGGTCAGTCGAACTCCCCGCACCGGGGTTGGCTGCTGGACCACCTGAGCCAGGACTTCCCGGAACACTCCCGCCAGGACCACCGGCTCGCGGAGCATCAGGCCCGCCCGATCCCGGGGGGAGGAACTGGCCCGGGACGCCGACGAAGCCCACCGCGGGCGCCCCGCCGGGTGGGGTGGGCGCTTCCGCGTCCACCGTGTCGTCGGGGTCCGCGAACGGAGTGGACGAGAGCGGGTCCGCCCCGGTGTGCCTGCCGGGGGCGGGGAAGCCGGTCGGCGCGGCCTGAGCGGGTTGGCCCGCGGGAGCGCTCTTGCCCCCGGGCGGGACCGTGCCGCCGGGCTGAGCCTGAACCGCCCCGGGCTGACCGGGAATCGCGCCGCCTCCTTGGGCAGCGCGAGGCCCGAACGCGGCGACGGGACCTCCACCGACCGGGGAACCACCCCCACCACCGAGTGGAGAACCGCCGCTTACCGGAGCGCCGGTAAGCGGCGAACCTGCCTGCGGAGGACCGGTAAGAGGTGAGCCGGTAACCGGGGCCGCGGGCTGGGCGGAGACCGGGGCCTGGGCGGGAGCGTCCAAGACGGCCGCCGAAGCCGCCTGGACGGTGTCGAGGGGGATGCCGGTCGGCGGTGTGGGGGCGTTGGCCAACGCCTCGCCGGTAAGCCCGCCGTCGAGTGAGCCAGGCAGTCCCACCGCCGGACCGTGCGCCTGCCCGCCCGGGTCCGCGAGGCCGTGAATCACGCCCTCGGCCGAGTCCGTGCGCCCGTGCAGCGCGGTGTCCCCGACGCGGTGGGCCGCGTCGCTCACGACCTCGCCGTCGACCACCCCGCTCGCCGTGTCGGCAACGCCGTGCAGGGCCCCGGAAGCGGTGTCCGCGACACCGTGGGCCACCCCGCCGACACCGGCCGCCACCCCGTCCGCCGTGCCCGCGACGCCGTGCAGCGCCCCTCCCGCGGTGTCCGCGACACCGCGAACCACCCCGGCAGCGGTGTCCAGCACGCCGCCGGTGGCTCCCTGAACCGCGCCGGAGGCCGTGTCCGCCACTCCGTGGACCGCGCCCGTCGCGGCGCCGACGATTCCCGTGACGGCGCCCGACAGCCCGCCCGGCTCCTTGCCCGACGGGCCCGCGGGCGTGGCCACCCCCTGCGCCGTGTCCGCGACCCCGTGGACCACGCCGCTCACCGTCTCGGCGACGCCGCCCACCAGGTTCCCGAGCAGGCCACTGCCCGCGGGCCCGGCCGCTCCCCCGCCCGCCGATGGGCCGTGCGCGCCCGGATTGGCGTTGACGACGTCCCGCACCAGCGACACATCGCCGCCGTTCGGCTGGACCGCGCTGACCAGGGTGTCCTTGATGTGCGCGATGTTCACCGCCGTGCCGCACACCGCGGCGTCCAAGCCGAGCAGCGCGCTCGGGTGGCCCGCCGCCGCGGCGCTGTTGGCCGCGTCGGTGTTCTTGGCGAGGGCGACCAGGTTGCGGACGATCTCGACCTTGGCCGCGCCGATCTGGTCGGCGGCGCGCTCCAACCGGTCTGCCGCCTCCGCGCAGCCCGCGACGGTGGCGGTGAGGTGCCCGGTGTCGGCTTGCACGAACGCCGACCAGTGCCTGGTCGCTGCGTCCGCGGTGTCTCCCTCGATGGCGGTAAGCGCCGTGCGGGCAGTGCTGTCGGCCGTGCCGGTGAGTTCGGCCATCCGGCTTCCCGCGTCGCGCCAGGCTTGCGCTGCCTCGCGCATCTTGTCCTCGTCGGCTTCCGGCCAGTGGACCCCTGCCGCGGCGGCCACCTCTGCCAGTTCGACGGGCAGTTCGATTCCCATCTCGGGCCCCCTAGGCGTCCACAGAGCCGATGATCTGGGAGTTTCCCTGTTCGTTGGCCAGATAAGCCTCGGCGGTGGACCGGAATCGGCCGCCGACGTCGCCGAGCCTGCCGGGCAGGGCCTCGATGCCGCCGAGGGTGCTGTCGGCTGGGGCGGTGTGGGTGGCGGCGAAACTCAGGCCGATCTCGTCGGCTCCCCAGCACTGGCCCGCCGCCGCCAACCGGTCGGCGAGTTCCCGGTGGACCGCGGCGACCTGCTCGGCCAAGCCGTCGAACTGGCCCGCGTGATCGGCGAGCCGCTGTGCCCGCACCCGGTACCCGGTCATCACGGCCTCCCGGGGGCGCCCGGCTCCAGCCAGGTCATGTTCTCGAAGCTCTCCTCGTCGGCCTGCGGTCGCGGTGGCACGAGTTCGGCCGCGGTGAGGTCGGCGGTTCCGCGCAGCAGGGCCTCCGGGTCGGTGCCCGATGGCAGGACCGGGGCGACGGCGTGCCCGGCGGCGCGGGCGGCGAGCGCGTCGGCCGCGGCGGTGGTGCGGACGATCACGGCGGCCAATTCGGCCGGGCGGTAGACGCGGTAAACGTTCTCCCGCAAGACCAGCGCGGTAAGCGCGCCCTGCGCGGACACCGTGGCGGTGACCAGCCCGCACGGGCTGGTTGCCGACTCGCTGATGGCGGCGAGGGCATGGTGCACCTCCGCGAGTTGCTCGCGGCCGCGCCGGTAGTCGGCGAGGAGGTCCTCGACCTGGGCTCGGTGGTCAGCCACCACGGCCACCTCCGCTGGGTAGTCGGCACCGGCACGGTCCCCGGTCGCGCGTTGGACGCCCGGATCCCACCCCCGGTTCCACCGGCCGGGAGGAAAGTCAGCCCAGCCCGGCGAAGACCGCGGCGTGCGCGGCGCGGGCCAGCGGGCCGCCCACCGCGGAGCGTGGACCGCCGTAGGGCTCAGCGGGCCCGTCGGCCGGGCACAGCAGCACTGTCGCGTCGGTGCACGTGCCCGTTCCGGGCACCCCGCGCTCGAACAGCGCCTGCGCCTTGGCCTCTGCCACAGTCGCGACAGCGTTGACTAACGCGGCCTCGGATAGTCGGACCGGCAGCACGCAGACAGCGTTGATCGTGCCGACCGCGTAGTCCAGCGCGGGCTCGGCTTTGGCGGCCCAGGTGGGGGCGCCGCCGATGCCGGTGGTGACGGCGGCCAGCACCCCGGTGTCCTCTCGGCACACGACCTCGCGCACGTCCACGGCGGTGAGCAGCCCGGCGCCCGGCCCGGTGAGGCCCAGGTGCGCGGCGATCTCGGCCAGGTGGGCGTCGGGGTCGGCGCGGTCGTAGTCGTGCGGGACGGTCGCGTTGAGCACCCAGGACCGCTCGCCGATGCCGCCGCCGAGCGGTCCGGACGAGATCGCCAGCCAGGGCCGGGCCGCCCGCCAGACCAGCACGGGATGCCCGCCGACAAGGTGCGAACCGGGCGTCATCGCCGGGTCGCCAAGAGGGCGCCGGTAGGCCTGCCGTCCGCGGAAAGAGTCAAGACGTCATCCCCGCAGCGCGCGCACGACCCGCGAGGGGCTCGGCCTGCCCAGCCGCTCGGCCATCCACGCGCTGGTGTCGGCGAGCTTGTCCAGGTCGACGCCGGTCTCGACGCCGAGGCCGTCGAGCATCCACACCAGGTCCTCCGTGGCGAGGTTGCCGGTCGCGGACTCGGCGTACGGACAGCCCCCCAGTCCGCCTGCCGACGAGTCGACAGTGGTGACGCCCAACCTGAGCGCGGCAAGCGTGTTGGACAGCGCCTGGCCGTAGGTGTCGTGGAAGTGCACGGCGACCGCGTCGACCCCGACACCAGCCGCGGCGACCTGCCCGAGCACGGCCTCGACCTGCCCCGGGGTGGCGACCCCGATGGTGTCGCCGAGGGAAAGCTGGGAGCAGCCCAGGTCCATCAGCCGCTTGCCGACGGCCGCGACCCGCGTCGGGTCGACGGGGCCCTCCCACGGGTCGCCGAAGCACATCGACACGTACGCGCGCACGTCGAGGCCCTCGGCCCTGGCGCGGGCGACGACCGGCTCGAACATCGCGTACTGCTCGTCCAACGTGCGGTTGAGGTTGCGCTTGGCGAAGGTCTCGGTGGCGCTGCCGAAGATCGCGACGTGCCGGACGCCCGCGGCCAGCGCCCGGTCGAGGCCGCGCTCGTTGGGGACCAGCACCGGGTAGCGCACGCCGTCGGCTTGCCGCAGCCGCGCCAGCAGGTCTTCCGCGTCGGCGAGCTGGGGCACCCACCGGGGGTGCACGAAGCTGGTCGCCTCCAGCACGCCGAGCCCGGCGGCGGCGAGCCGGTCGAGGAACTCCAGCTTCACCTCGACCGGCACCACCGCCTGCTCGTTCTGCAGTCCGTCGCGCGCGCCGACCTCCCAGATCGTCACCCGGGACGGCAGGCCCACCGCGGGCACGACCGCGGGCAGACCCGCCTCGCGCGCGCCCACAGCTAGCGCCGTCCGCCGTGCGGGTCGCCCGGCGGGTACTGCTGGGTCGGCGGGGCCTGGCGGTGGAAGTCGTCGTGCGGGTTGTCGTTGACCTCGCGGTAGAGCAGCGTGTGGACCTTCTCGACGCTGGGGATGTCGTCGAACTCCAGCGGGTCCTGCGAGCTGGACTCGATGATCAGGGTGCCGCAGCCGACGATCCGGTCGATCAGGCCGTGCTCGAAGCGCACGCTGCTGATCCGGGAGAGCGGGATGTCGATGCCGTTGCGCTTGATCACGCCCTCGCGGGCCATGACCCGGTCGGTGGTGACGATGAAGTGGGTCGTGCGCCAGCGCACGAACGGCACGAAGAACAGCCAGACGATCAGCACCAGCGCGACCGCGCCGATGATGATCCAGGCCACCATCGCCCAGTCGAGGTCTTGGGCGAGGATGGAGAGCCAGATGCCCAGGCCGATCGTGATGATCAGGACCAGGTAAGGCACCAGCAGCATCTTCCAGTGCGGGTGCTTGTGCAGCACGACGCGCTCGCTGTCGCTGAGCAAGTCGTCGGGGTATGCCACGGTTGTCCTCCCGATCATCACTGATGACGCGGGTTACCGTACTCGCGGAACGCGCCCGCGGTCCTGTGGACTGTCCAAGTAGACCGAGGGTCGGTCAGCGTGCCGCGCGCAGGTGGACGACATCGCCCGCGGACACCGTCCGCGCGACGCCTTCCACGTCGAGGACAAGCTGGCCGTCGTGGTCGATGTCGGTGGCCAGCCCCTGTAGGTCGGACCCGTCCGGCAACTCCACCCGGACGCGTTGGCCGAGCGTGGAGCAGTTGCCGCGGTAGTGCGCGAGCAGCCCGGAGGTGACCAGGTCGCCCTGGGCGCCGCGCCAGGACTGCTCGGCCTCGGCGAACGAGCGCAGCAGGGCGATGGCCACCTCTGTGCGGTCGGCAGTGCCGTCTTCCTGCGACAGCGACGTCGCCGGTAGTCCACCCGGTCCTACCGGGACCTCGGTAGGCAGCGGCCCCACGTTGAGCCCGATACCCACCACCACGGCAGGCTCGCGACCCGCGCTGGCCTCGGCGAGCACGCCCGCGCACTTGGCCATGTTCGCGCCTGCCAGCAGGTCGTTGGGCCACTTGAGCGCGGCGAACACCCCGACATGGCGCGCGGTGCGGGCCAGCGCGACCCCGGCGACCAGCGCGAGCGAGCCGAACCGGGCCGTGGGCACGCCAGTGGGCCGCAGCAGCACGCTCAGGTAGAGACCGGACTCGGGCGGCGACACCCAGTCGCGGGCGCGTCTGCCCCGCCCGGCCGTCTGCTCCTCGGCGATCAGGACCGTGCGGTCGGCCGCGCCCGCCGCGGCGGCGGCCACCAGATCGGCGTTGGTGGAGCCGGTGGAGGGCACCACGTCCAGCGCGGCGTAAGAGCCGACCAGAGCCGCGCGCAGGGCCTCGACGTCGAGAGCTGCCATGGGTAAGAGGGTAGAGCCGACCCCCGGGCCCGGCCGGTCGGAGCAGGACAACCGGGCCGGAGGCGGCGGTGCGAGCTTGCTGTCTCCAGTGCGCTGGAGGTCAAGACCGGTGGTGAATAGGGGTGATGTGTCCAACGCATTGCACCTGTGTGGCCCCCGGGGTCGCTAGGCTGCCGGGCCATGAGCAGCGCGACCGAGCCGATCGGGCAGTCTCCCGTGGACGAGCCGGACATCCACACGACGGCGGGCAAGCTGGCGGACCTGTACCGCCGCAATGAGGAAGCCGTGCACGCGGGGTCTGCCCGCGCCGTGGAGAAACAGCACGCCAAGGGCAAGATGACCGCCCGCGAGCGCATCGACATGCTGCTCGACCCCGGGTCGTTCGTCGAGCTCGACGAGCTGGCCCGGCACCGGTCGACCAACTTCGGCCTGGAGAAGAACCGCCCCTACGGCGACGGCGTCGTCACCGGCTACGGCACGGTCGACGGCCGCCCGGTGTGCGTGTTCAGCCAGGACGTGACCGTCTTCGGCGGTTCACTCGGCCAGGTGTACGGCGAGAAGATCGTCAAGGTGATGGACCTCGCCATCAAGACCGGCCGCCCGATCGTCGGCATCAACGAGGGCGGCGGCGCGCGCATCCAGGAGGGCGTGGTCTCCCTCGGCCTCTACGGCGAGATCTTCACCCGCAACGTGCGGGCCTCCGGCGTCGTGCCGCAGATCTCGCTGATCATGGGCGCGAACGCGGGCGGGCACGTCTACTCCCCCGCGCTGACCGACTTCATCGTCATGGTCGACCAGACCTCGCAGATGTTCATCACCGGCCCGGACGTGGTCAAGACCGTCACCGGTGAAGAGGTGACGCTGGAGGAGCTGGGCGGCGCGCGCACGCACAACACCAAGTCCGGTGTCGCGCACTACATGGGCGCCGACGAGGAAGACGCGATCTCTTACGTCAAGGAGCTGCTCTCCTTCCTCCCGTCGAACAATCTTTCCGACGCCCCGGTCTTTTCTGGTTTCGGCGAAGAGGGCGCGGTCAGCGACAACCTGACCGACAGCGACCGTGAGCTGGAGACGCTGATCCCGGACTCGGCGAACCAGCCCTACGACATGCACGAGGTGATCCACCGGGTCGTCGACGACGGCGAGTTCCTGGAAGTCCACCCGCTGTTCGCGCCGAACATCATCGTCGGCTTCGGCCGGGTCGAGGGGCACAGCGTCGGCGTGGTCGCCAACCAGCCCACCCAGTTCGCGGGCTGCCTCGACATCGACGCCTCGGAGAAGGCCGCGCGGTTCGTGCGCACCTGCGACGCGTTCAACATCCCGGTGCTGACCTTCGTCGACGTCCCCGGCTTCCTCCCGGGCACCGACCAGGAGTGGACCGGCATCATCCGCCGCGGCGCGAAGCTGATCTACGCCTACGCCGAGGCCACCGTCCCGCTGGTCACCGTCATCACCCGCAAGGCGTACGGCGGCGCGTACGACGTGATGGGCTCCAAGCACCTCGGCGCGGACATGAACCTGGCCTGGCCGACCGCGCAGATCGCGGTCATGGGCGCGTCCGGGGCGTCGAACATCCTGCACCGCAAGACGCTCAAGGCCGCGCTCGACGCGGGCGAGGACGTCGACGCGCTGCGCGCCAAGCTGGACCGCGAGTACGAGGACACGCTGCTCAACCCGTATGTGGCCGCTGAGCGCGGGTACGTCGACTCGGTCATCCCGCCGTCGCACACGCGCGGGTACGTCGCCCGGTCACTGCGCATTCTGCGGGACAAGCGTGAGACCCTGCCGCCCAAGAAGCACGGCAACATCCCGCTGTGACATCCCGCTGTGAGGAGCACCCGGTGAGCGAACTCGCGAGCGAGCAATCGACACAGTGCGCAGGCACGCGCGGCCACCGATCTTGTGAGGTGGCCAGGTGAGCGACGAGGACCAGATTCGCCCGCTGCTGCACGTGGTGCGCGGCGAGCCGGACGACGTCGAGTTGGCCGCGCTGACCGCCGTGGTGGCCGCTGCCGCCGCGGCGGGCGGCGACGCGCCCGAGCCCGCCGCGCCCAGCGCGTGGGCCGCGCGCGACACGCAGGTGCGCCGCCCGCTGCCGCACGGCCCCGGCGCGTGGCGGGCCTCCGGGCTGCCCCGCTGAGCCGAGCTTGATCCGGAGTTATCCACAGGTTCGGCGTCGCCCTTTCGCCGCGCCTCGTCTCCTGGTGTTCTGGAGTCAGGACACGCCTTGATCCCGGGGCGTGCGGGATCTCCAGGAGGCGAGGTGGGGTCGTGGCCGCCGTTCGCGAGTGCGCTCGACGGGCGGGTGACGGTGTCCGCGACAGCGGCGGACCGCGCCCCCGCCCGACCCCGGGCCTGCCCGGGGTCCGTGTGGCCAGCACAATCGTCGGGCAGCGCACCCGGCGGCCACGCGATCAGGAGCAGGTCATGACGAGCACGTCGCGGAGCCCGTGGATGGCGCTCGTGGCGCTGTGCGCCTGCTTCTTCATGGTCATGCTGGACTCGACCATCGTCACCGTGGCGATCCCGGCGATGCTCACCGGGCTGGACGCCACCCTGAACCAGGTGATCTGGGTCAACAGCGTCTACCTGCTGGCCAACACGGTTCCCCTGCTGGTCACGGGCAGGCTCGGCGACCGCTACGGGCCCAAGCGGGTGCTGGTCGCCGGGCTGGTCCTGTTCCTGGCGGCGTCGCTGTGGTGCGGGCTGTCGACCACGGCGGGCTCGCTGATCGCGGCGCGGGCGGCGCAGGGGCTGGGCGCGGCGGCGATGACACCGCAGACCCTGTCGTTCATCACCCGGCTGTTCCCGGCGGAGCGGCGCGGGGCGCCGATCGCGGTGTGGGGGGCGGTGGCGGGCGTCGCGACGATCACCGGGCCGGTGGTCGGCGGGCTGCTGGTGCAGCACGTGGGGTGGCAGTGGATCTTCCTGCTGAACCTTCCGGTCGGCGCGGTCGGCCTGGTCATGGCGCTCACGCTGCTGCCGGACTGGCGGCCGACCGGGCGGATCCGGCTCGACGCCGTCGGCGCGCTGCTGGCCTCGGCCGGGCTGGGGGCGCTGGTGTTCGGGCTGCAGAACGGCCAGCACTACCACTGGGGCCGGATCGTCGGCCCGATCGGCGTGCTGCCGGTGATCGGCGTGGGACTGGCGCTGCTGGGCGGGTTCCTGCTCTGGCAGCGGCGGCCCCGACCCGATCCGCTGGTGCCGCCGGGGCTGTTCGCCGATCCCACGTTCGGGTTCGCCAACCTGACCCACGGCGCGCTCGGGTTCGCCACGACGGGGATGTTCTTACCGCTGGTGATCTATGTGCAGTCGGTGCTCGGCATGGACCCGGTCGCCTCCAGCCTCTTATGCGCTCCTATGGCTCTTGCGGCTGCCTGCGCGGCGCTGCTGGCGGGCCGGGGGCTGCGGAGGATCGAGGGGAAGAGCCTGATCATGGCCGGGCTCGGCGGGCTCGCGGTGGGCACGGTCGTGCTCGCGGCGCTGGCCGAGCCGGACACCGACCCGCTCGTGCTGGTCCCCGGGCTTGTCCTGGCAGGCGTCGGGATCGGGCTGGTGTTCTCCCCGCTGACCGCGGCGGCGACATTCGGGCTGCCACCGCCGCTGGTGGGCGCGGCGTCCGGGGTGTTCAACACCTCGCGGCAGGTGGGCGGGGTGCTGGGCAGCGCGACAACGGGCCTGCTGCTGCAGGTCGGCCTGAGCTTCTCGGTGCCCGCGGCGGCGCGGGAGCACGCGAAGCTCCTGCCGCCGCGCTACGCCGACGAGTTCGTGGACCGGATCACCGAGGCGGCGGACACCGCGAGCCGGTTCGGCGGCGCGGGGCCCGCGATCCCCGCCGACTGGTCGCCCTCGGTAGCGGAGAAGGTGCGCCAACTCGCCACCGACGCGTACGCCCTCGGGTTCACCAACGCGGCCAAGGCGACGCTGGTGTTGCCGGTGGTCGTGCTGATCCTGGGGATGGTGTGCGCGGCGGGAATCCGGGCGCCGACTGGGAACGCGAAAAACTCGGGGCTGCCGCGCGAGCGGGCGACTCCGTAGCGTCTGATCCATGACGCTCAGGCGCTCCCTGCTCGCCCTGGCCGTGGCGACGATCGCCGGACTCGGCACGCTTACCGTCCCCGCGATAGCCGCGCCGACGGCGGTGCGCAGCGAACCGGTCCACTCCTATACCGACGCGGTGCGCGAGACAGTCTGGGTCGACACCGGGCTCACCGCGCCGGACGGTGACCGGGTCCGGGTCGCCGCCGACATCGTCCGCCCGAGGACGGCGGCGAAGGTGCCGGTGATCATGGACGCCAGCCCGTACTACCTCTCGCGCGGCCGGGGCAACGAGAGCCAGAAGAAGACCTACGACAACGCGGGGAGGCCGATTCGGTTTCCGCTGTTCTACGACAACTACTTCGTCCCGCGCGGGTACGCGGTCGTGCTGGTCGACCTGTCCGGCACGGCCCGATCCAACGGCTGCGTCGACGTCGGCGGCCGTGCCGAGGTCGCCTCGGTGAAGGCGGTCGTGGACTGGCTCAACGGCAGGGCGACCGGCCACACCTCGGCCACCGGCCCGGCCACCGCGGCGGCGACCTGGTCGACGGGCGCGGTGGGCATGATCGGCAAGTCTTGGGACGGCACGATCGCCAACGGTGTCGCGGCGACTGGTGTCGAGGGCCTGAAGACGATCGTCCCCATCGGAGCGATCAGCTCCTGGTACGACTACTACCGGTCGTCCGGGGCGGCCTTCACCAACGGCGGCCCGGCGAGCCTGGCAGCCGCGGTGGAGAACGAGCAGGGCGCGGCTGACTGCGGTGCGGTCAAGGCTGCCTTGACCAAGGGCTCGCCGTCGAGCGGCGACCTGACCCCCATGTATCGGGAGCGGGACTACGTGCAGGCCGCGGGGAAAGTGCGGGCGAGTGTGTTCGTCGTGCACGGGGTCAACGACCTCAACGTCAAGTCCATCAACTTCGGACAGTGGTGGGCAGCCCTGCCGCCCACCGTCGAGCGCAAGATCTGGCTGACCCAGGCGGGGCACGTCGACCCCTTCGACTTCCGGCGCCCGGTGTGGGTGGACACCCTGCACCGCTGGTTCGACCACTACCTCCTGGGCTTCGACAACGGCATCGAGGACGAGCCGCTGTCCACTGTGGAGGAAGCGCCGGACCGCTGGCGCGATGACTCGTCCTGGCCCGCGGGCACGCCGCTCACCCTGCGCCCGCGCCCCGGCCGTTCGGCCGAGGTCGGCGCGCTCGGCGCCGACGCCCCGCCAGCCGGGACGGTGGCGGCCCTGACCGACAACGGCAGCACCGCGTACGACTGGATCACCAACCCGGCCGGCGCCTCGTCCGCCCGGGTCGTCTACCGCACCGAGCCGCTCACCTCGGACATCCGGGTGTCCGGCACCTCGACTATCACGGTGACGGCCACGTCGTCGGCGCCCGCCGCCCGGGTGAGCGCGGTCCTGGTCGACTACGGCCCGGCCACCATCCGCGACTACCGGTCCACCGGTGAAGGAATCCGCACCCTGGCCACCCGCTCCTGCTGGGGCGAGAGCACCGCGGGCGACAGCGCCTGCTACCTGGACACCGCGACGGCCACGACCACGGTCACCGAGAACGTCATCGCCCGCGGGTGGGCCGACCTCGGGCACTACGCGGGCCTGGATCACCGCCGCGTCCTCGCCCCCGACACGGCGTACACGATCACGTTCACCCTGGCCACCACCGACCAGGTCATCCGGGCCGGTCACCGACTCGGCTTGGTGATCGGCGGCGCCGACACCCGGCACATCACCTCGACCGGCGGTTCGCCCCGGCTGACCGTCGACCTCGCCAGGACCGCTCTGCACGTCCCGATAGCGAACACCGACTGATCAGCACCGCGCTAGACCGAAAAGGGTCGAGCCCGGTCGAGCGTGACCGGCTCGAAGGACTGCGGCCGCGGCCCAGCGACACTCACCTTGGGACCGCACACGCGTGCTGAACACCGCGACCGGGCAATGCAGACCCGAACGTCGACTCGCCGGTGGCGGTGGCAGGCGCGCTCACCTCTCCCCAAGGCCAGCAGGAAGTCTTCAAGACTTATGACACTGGGATTCGCACCCCCGCCGCGCCGACTTCCCCCGTGAAGGTTGGTCAGCCCGCCGCGGCGGCGACAGCGGCGACAGCGGTCACGCTGGCGGACACAGCCAGATACACGTCCCGCATTGCCTCGTGCACCCAGTCGTCCTTACCGATTTCCTCCGCGCGGGAGCGGATCAGCTTCTTGTCACCCTCGATCACCTTGGTCACGGCACCCGACGCGTGCGGAAGCGAGATAAGGCCCTTCGTGCGCGTGTCCGGCTCCTCGCCCTGAAGCAGCACGCCTCCGATCGCCGCTCGGATTCGGCCTCGTGCTCGGTGTCGGCCGCGGGCCAGCTCTTCACCCGGAAGATGCCGAGCACCTTCGTCTCCTCCCGACGGGCCAGTCCGCGCTCCACAAGCTTCGCGAGAACGCCCTCCCGAGCGTCCTTGGAAATGACCTCGACCGCCTTTCGCATCTTCAACGGCTTTTCCGCCAGCTTCCGCACGGCAGCGTCCAGGACCGCGCCGCCGGTAGGCGCGCA
Organism: Actinokineospora iranica; assembly: GCF_900101685.1. Classification (GTDB taxonomy): domain Bacteria; phylum Actinomycetota; class Actinomycetes; order Mycobacteriales; family Pseudonocardiaceae; genus Actinokineospora; species Actinokineospora iranica. The sequence goes on along the minus strand of NZ_FMZZ01000008.1, from coordinate 180,174 downwards.
GTCCCGCACGACCGCGTCCCCCTCTTTGGCATCGCCTTCCGGCCCGGCGGGAACCACCCGGCCACTGTCGACCAGATCGAGCAGCACCGCTCCGCCGATCACCAGGTCGCGCCGGAGGTTGTTGATGACGGCGCGCCCGGACTCGTCGTCCAACGGCAGCAGCATCATGTCTTCGGCAAGAGAAGGCGTACACCCATCCTCAGTCGTCGTGTTCATTCGGTTGACTCAAACCAACCAGCGGCCGGTCTGCCGTGCGTCTCTCAGTCATCCGCTTGCGCGCGGATGTCACATCGGGATCGACGCCGCCAGAATAACGACGTCGCCGATTCAGAACTGGCACCCGCGCGACCGGATGACCGCCCCTGCTTATCAGCGTTCGATCTGGACGGGCAATCGCGCGGACGACGAGACCAAGAGACCAAGCCTGCGGCGGCGGACCAGCCCAACTCATCCACGAACGAGTGAACCTCACGCACATCGCCACACCGCCGCACCGAACTCATTAATATCGAACATATGTTCACTCAGACAACCGCCACCTCGCCATCGAAGCCTTCGCCGTATCCTCGGCACCCGTGCGCTTCGTCCTCGCCTCACAGTCCCCAGCCCGCCTCGGAGTCCTCCGGGCAGCGGGCATCGATCCGGTCGTCCTGGTATCCGGCGTGGACGAGGACGCCGTCGCGGCGGCCCTGGTCGATCCGACGCCACCGGACACCGTGGTGGCACTCGCGAAGGCCAAGGCCCACGCGGTCATCGACAGCCTCGACGACGCCGCCCGCGAGGACTCCGTGGTCGTCGGCTGCGACTCGATGCTGCACTACGACGGCGCCCTGGTCGGCAAACCCGGCACCCCCGAAATCGCCCGGCGACGCTGGGCGAAGATGGCGGGCGGCACCGGCCAACTCCTCACCGGCCACGCCATCCTCCGCGTCCGCGACGGCAAGGTGGTCGACACCGCGACCGGCGCGGAGAGCACCGCCGTCCGCTTCGCCACCCCCACCGAATCCGAAATCGACGCGTACGTCGCCACCGGCGAACCCCTGTCCGTGGCAGGCGCCTTCACCCTCGACGCCCTCGGCGGCTGGTTCATCGAAGGCATCGACGGCGACCCGTCAAGCGTCATCGGAATCAGCCTCCCCTTGACCCGCCGCCTACTGGCCTCCCTCGGCATCAGCGTCGTCGACCTGTGGCGGTAACCCTTCCTTTGCCACCTCGCCTTCTCACCCCCGCCGGGAACCGGCAATAACCGCCACACCCATCGGCAACCCATAACTCACCAGCCGCACCAACCACATATCCACAATCAACGCCCAACTCACACGTCTCAGCCACCACCCCAAAGTCACCGAAACATCGGAAAGGCGGTCACCCACTCGACAACAGAACGAACCACGACCTCACGCATACCAATGCCAACGACGTCAGCAACGCCTCCGATTTTGACGTCCGCGATGCCGCAACAGCACCACCGTCGCCGACAACGGCGTTTACGCAATGCGGTGACACTGACAGCGGCAGTCAGAGCGGCCAGGTCAGCGGCAGAACCACGCTCCACGCTCAGCGGCGCAAGCCACCCGGGCTACCGGCGCAGACAGGTACCAACAGCGGCAACGCCCAACGCAGGCCAAGCCCGCCCCCGGAACTGCCTTCACCGCACCGGAGCACAACGCCGCAAACGCCAGGGCCGGTCACCGCAGCACCATCAGCGGCGACACCAGGAGCAGCAGGACTTTGCCAAACGCGCGGCTTCCACGAGCCAACGCCTCCGGCACTGACAGCACCTGGGACAACGGCACCAGCAACACCGAGGACGGCAGAACCGCACCGAACACGCCAAGTCGCAAGCGGCAGCACCACCCGCCGCCCCCGCCTGGGAAACCCAGCAGGGACGACACCGGGAACAGCGGAACCGTGCCGGAACAGCGAGACCTCGCCGGAACAGCGGACCGTGCGGCAACGGCGGAACGGCGCCGCAACAGCGGAACCTCGGCGGAACGGCGGAACCATGCCAAACAGCGGAACCTCGCCGCAACAGCGAGACCGTGCCGGACGCAGCGGCTTCCCGAGTGCCAACGCCACCGGCGACTGGCACCTGGCTATTGACAGCGGAGGCGGCGTTGGGGGCTGCCACTTCCACCGGCAGGGGTGTGCCCACCGCTCGGCGGCGAAGTCCGCGACGCCTGCCGTGCGGGAGCCACCAGCGGTGGTGGTACCAGTCGCGGCGGCATCGGAACCGCCGTGGCCGGGCCCAGGGCGGCGTCCTACGAACGGTGGCACAGGCCGTGGCAGCGCCTGTGCTGTGCAGGCGGCGCCGAGTGTCGCCGACGGTGGCGTCTCAAGCCGCCGCGTCCGAACCTGGAGCGGTGTCTGGCCCACGGTGCCGGAAGCCGCGGCGTCAACGGTGCGGGCGGTGCCCACGGGCACTGGCCTCGGCGGCATCCCGAAGCCAGTGCACCCGGACCCGGGATTGGGCTCACTGAGCGGGGGCCGGGGTTGGGTCTCGGCGGCGGGGGCGGCGGGGGCCGGGCCCGCACCCCTGCGGCGGGGTCGGGGTGGGCAGGGTCACGCCGGTCAGGAACACGGGCGGAGTTGGGCGGCTGTGAAGTCGACTTCCGGGTATCCGGGCAGTTGATCGATGCGGCTGTAGGTGCGGGAGCAGCCGACCTCTTCGCCGCTCAACTCGAACACCTGCGCGTACACCGGCCGCTTCGCGCAGTCGGTGTCGGCGGGGCAGTCGGGTTGGACGGCGAGGACCTCGGGGGCCTGGTCGTTGACGATGTCGACCAGGGCCAGGTGGCCCGCGCGCGAGTAGAAAGCCCTGGCCAGGGGGCTCCACTTGCCTGAGCGGCCGACGACGACCTGGCCGGTGGCGCCTTCGTCAGTGTCGCCGCGGATGAGGCAGGCGGAGATCGAGGCGGGATGACACTGGAGGGAGTCGTGGGTGAGGGTGGCGCCCAACTCGGTGATCGTGGTCTCGATCACCAGGCTGGCTGAGGGACCCCCGATGCGCAGGCGGCCGGACGCGGCGCCCGCGTCGGCGACGAGGTCGATGACCGTGCCGCCGACGGTGGCGGTGGCCAGGACTTGGCAGGGGGCACGGTGGCAGCCCGACACGCCGATGCTCGCCGCGGAATTGGGGGGAGTTTCCGTGGCTGGGGTTCGCGCGCTGGGACGGTCTCTGAGCAGGGCCGATCCGGTCATGGCCGCGCCCGCGACCAGGGCGGAGAGCAGCGCGGTCAGCACTACCGCGGTCGGCGCGCGTCGACCTGGCACTGCGTCACCTCCGGCGGTGCGGCGAAGTCTGCGGGGAGCGTATCCGCGGATTGTGGGGTTGCTCTCGGTTCCGGTTGGGCCACGGGTACGTAAACTCCCCAAGAGCCCGTGCGACCATCAAGGAGGAACGGCGTGTCCGAGTCGGCAAAGGCGCTGAGCAAGGTACTCATCGCCAACCGCGGCGAGATCGCCGTCCGAGTTATCCGTGCCTGCCGTGACGCCGGTTTGTCGAGCGTCGCCGTCTATGCCGACCCGGACCGCGACACGCCGTTCGTCCGGTTGGCCGACGAGGCTTTCGCGCTGGGGGGCAACACCCCGGGTGAGAGCTACCTGTCGTTCGACAAGGTGCTGGACGTGGCGAAGCGCTCCGGCGCGGACGCCGTCCACCCCGGCTACGGCTTCCTGTCCGAGAACGCCGACTTCGCCCAGGCCGTCATCGACGCCGGGCTGACCTGGATCGGGCCGGACCCGCAGGCCATCCGCGACCTCGGCGACAAGGTGACCGCGCGGCACATCGCGATGCGCGCGGGCGCGCCGCTGGTGCCCGGCACCAAGGAGCCGGTGGGCGGGGCCGAGGAGATCGTGGCCTTCGCCGAGGAGCACGGCCTGCCGGTCGCCATCAAGGCGGCCTTCGGCGGCGGCGGGCGCGGCCTGAAGGTGGCCCGCACGATCGAGGAGATCCCCGAACTGTTCGACTCCGCGGTGCGCGAGGCGGTCACCGCCTTCGGCCGCGGCGAGTGCTTCGTCGAGCGGTACCTGGACAAGCCGCGGCACGTCGAGGCGCAGGTGCTCGCCGACAAGCACGGCAACGTCATCGTCGTCGGCACCCGCGACTGCTCGCTGCAGCGCCGCCACCAGAAGCTGGTCGAGGAGGCGCCCGCTCCGTTCCTCACCGACGAGCAGCGCGCCCAGATTCACAGCTCCGCGAAGGCCATCTGCCGCGAGGCTGGCTACTCGGGTGCGGGCACCGTCGAATACCTCGTCGGCGCCGACGGCACGATCTCGTTCCTCGAGGTCAACACCCGCCTGCAGGTCGAGCACCCGGTCTCGGAGGAGACCGCGGGCATCGACCTGGTGCGCGAGCAGTTCCGGATCGCCGCGGGCGAGAAGCTGCGGCTGACCGAGGACCCGGCCCCGCGCGGCCACTCGATCGAGTTCCGGATCAACGGCGAGGACGCGGGCCGCAACTTCCTGCCCGCCCCGGGCACCGTGACGCTCTGGCGCGCGCCGGACGGCCCCGGTGTCCGCGTCGACTCCGGTGTCGAGTCGGGCACCGTGATCGGCGGCCAGTTCGACTCGATGCTCGCCAAGATCATCGTCACCGGCGAGGACCGCGACCAGGCCCTGGCCCGCTCGCGCCGGGCGCTGGACGAGCTGGTCGTCGAGGGCATGGCCACGGTCGTGCCGTTCCACCGCGCGATCGTGCGCGACCCGGCGTTCATCGGCGACGAGAACGGCTTCACCGTGCACACCCGGTGGATCGAGACCGAGTTCGCCAACACGATCGAGCCGTTCACCGGCGGCGCGGAGGCCGCTGAGGAAGAGCCACGGCAGAACGTGGTCGTCGAGGTCGGCGGGCGCAGGCTGGAGGTGTCGCTGCCGGGCAACCTGGCGGTGGGCTCCGGTGGCGGCGGCGCCGCGGCGAAGGCGAAGCCGCGCAAGCGCGCGGGCGGCAAGTCCGGCGCGACGGCCTCCGGCGACTCGGTCGCGGCCCCGATGCAGGGCACCATCGTCAAGATCGCGGTCGAGGACGGCCAGACGGTCGCCGTGGGCGACCTGATCGTCGTGCTCGAGGCGATGAAGATGGAGAACCCGGTCACCGCGCACAAGGCAGGCACCGTCACCGGCCTCGGCGTCGCCCAGGGCGAGACCGTCACCACCGGCTCGGTCATCTGCGAGATCAAGGACTGAGGCGTTTATAGACTGCGGGGCATGGCGCAGGGGCGGGACGCGGGTATCCGCATCAGCGGCGCGGAGCGCGACGAAGCGGTGGCGCTGCTCGGCACGCACTTGTCGACGGGCAGGTTGGAGCTGGCGGAGTACGAGTTCCGCTGTGTCCGGGCCGTCGCCGCACGCACTCGCGGCGACATCGAGGCCCTGTTCACCGACCTGCCCTGCCCGCACCCGGACCTGAGCGCCGCGGTGAGCCCGAAACAGCGGCTCAAGCAGGCGGTGGGCAGGCCTGCGGACGACGGCCTCGTCCCGACGCCCGCCAGCGAGGCGGTGGGGATGCTCGGCGGCATGACGATGCTGCTGGGCGTCCCCGGAACCATCCTGCTCACCGTGTTCAAGGGCCTGTGGTGGACGATCGTGGTCGCGGTCGGGGTGACGATCCTGGCCGCCGCGGTCGAAGAGGCCCTCAAGAAACGCGGCTGACCCCGGCGCGCGCCCGCGCCCGGGTCAAGAGGCGCGCCCGAACACGCGGCTCAGCCACAACCAGCCCCTGACACCGCTGCGCCGCGAACTGGTCGGAACCGGGCGGCCGCGGTTTCCGTAGGATCGGGTTGTGACCGAGTTCCCCCCTTCCGACCTGCGCATCGGCGACGCCGAGCGGGAGGACGCGCTGCGGACTCTGGGGGAGCACATGAGCGCGGGCAGGCTCGACATCGATGAGTACGGCGAGCGCAGCGCCAAGGTCACCACCGCCCGCACCCGGGGTGATCTGCTGGCCCTGTTCGGCGACCTGCCCGACCCCCGGCCCCGGTTCGCCGCCCCCACTCCGCTTGTCCCCGACCCGGCGCGGGCGGTGGGCTGGGAGTCGCGCCCGGTCGGTCAGCGGCTGTACGCGGCGCTGGTGCCGGTGTCGGCGATCGTCGGTCTGGCGCTGTTCGTGTTCCTGCTGCGGGGTTTCTGGCCGATCCTGCTGCTACCGGTCGCGGTGCTGGTCGCGGGTGGGGCGTTGTTCGGCGACGACTGGCGGCGCGACCGGCGGGAGTTCGAGCGGCGCAGGCGGCGCTCGCGCGGGAGCGGGCGCTGATCACGCTGCTGCTGCTCGACCTCGACGAGGTCCTGCGTGAGTTCGCCCCCGACGCCGATGTCGAACGCGCCCACCGCCTGCCGCCGGGGTCGCTGGCGGCGACCGCGTTCCGGCCGGATCTGCTGACGCCCGCGATCACCGGCCTCGTGCGGCATGACCGCTGGCTGGCCTCGGTCGCGGACGCGCTCACCAGCGAGGGCGTGCCCGCCACAGCCGCTCTCGCCGCCGTGAACGCCTGGTCCGCGACCGGGACCGTCGTCCCGGCGGCGCTGACCCTGGTGCGGGCCGTCCGGACCCGGCGCCGGGTCGCGCTGCTCACCAACGCCACCACCCGGCTCGCCGCCGACCTGACGGTGCTCGGCCTCGACCGGGAGGTCGACGGTGTGGTGTCCTCGGCCGAGACCGGCGTGGCGAAGCCCGACCCGGAGGCGTTCCTGGCCGCCTTGGCGATCCTCGGCGCGACCCGCGACGAGACGCTGTTCTGCGACGACTCGGCCGCCAACGTCGCCGCGGCGACCGCCCTCGGCCTGGCCGCGGCGCACGTCCCGGACACCGATGCCCTGCGCACGGCGCTGGCGACGCACGGCCTGCTCGGCTGAGCCCGCTGTCGGTGCCTCCGGTTACCGTGGTGCGGTGGAACCGGTGGAGATCAACGCGGGCAAGTACTACCTGCGGGCGCTGCGCGACGACGCCCGCATCGACGACCGGCCCGCCATCATCGCGGGCTTCGCCGACCCCGAGAGCAAGCGGTGGCTGCCGCACCTCGATGTGAGCGACCTTGAGCGGGCGGGCGCCTACATCGCCCGCCGCCGGGCGGCGTGGGCCGACGAGACGCGCTTCTCGTGGGTGGTGGCCGATCCGCTGACGGGGGAGTTCTTGGGTGAGGTGCTGCTCAAGGAGGTGGACCTCGAGCACGGCACCGCCGAGGCGGGCTGTTGGGCGCTCCCGGCCGCCCGGGGCAAGGGCATGACGACCGAGGCGCTGGGGGCGGTGATCCGCTTCGGGTTCGGCGCGCTCGGGTTACGGGAGATCACCTACAAGCATTACGCGGGCAACGTGGCGTCTCGACGGGTGGCCGAGAAGCTGGGCTTTTCGCTGGTTCGCGACACCGACGAGGGGGCGCTGCTGATCTTGCGTAACGGAACGTCCGGCACGGGCGGTGGGTAGATCGCGGGGAAACGGAACCAGGCAGGCCCGCGACCCGTCTAGGAGACGACACCACAACGGTCGAATCCGACGATAGGGTGACCGCGCCACGGCTTGCAGGCGCACCGGGCGGCGATCGGGAGGGCGACGTGCCAGCAGGGACGAACGGACACGGGCAGGGCGGTCCCGGGGGCGACCAGCGCCGCGACCTGCTCGACGTGTCACCGGAGGCGGTGCCCGGGCTGCGCTCGGCGTTCGCCACGGCGCTCTCGCGCGTCGACGACCAGCTCCGGCTCGGCGAGACCGGTCTGCGGGTCGAGGCGTGGGCGGGGGACCCGGTGAGCCAGGACGCGGCCGCCGTGGTCAACGCGCTGACCGTCGACCACGAGCAGGCGGCCCTCGACGTGCTGCTGGCCTACCGCGCCCAGCTCGACACGGCTGTGCACACCCTGGACAAGATCGCCGAGCAGTACCGCCTGCTCGAAGAGGACAACCAGGTGACGGTCACCCGCCGAGGCTGACCGGCGCGAGGGGCGAGGGGAAACGCGATGACCGAGCAGGCGACCGACGCCGCGCGCTGGCGCGGCTTCACCCACGAAGAGCTGTACCGGATGCTGCACGATGGCCCCGGCGCGCAGGCTTCCGCCGAGCCGTCCCGCCGGTGGGCAGCGCTGTCGGCGACTCTTACCGAGATCAGCCAAGACCTCCTGGCGACGCTGGACACCTCGAACGCGGCCTGGGCGGGCCGCGCCGCTGGCGCCGCTTACGACCGGCTGACACCGCTGGCCATCTGGGCGCGCGACACCGCGACCGAGGCGGCCCGGATGCGTGTCGCGGTCGAGGACCAGGGCAACCACATCGCGAAGGCGCGCGCGGACATGCCCGCGCCCGCGGAGGTCCCCCCGCAGCGGCCCGACCCGACACTGCCGCCGCCCGCGGTGGTCGCGGTCACCCAGACCGACGCCGAGCCCGCCGAGGCGGCGCGGTCGGCGGGCGAGCAGAAGGCGTTCGAGGTCATGGCGGCCTACGAACTCACCACCGCGACGACCTTGGCCGCGCTCACCGGGTTCACCAAGCCCGCCGAGTTGACCAGCTCGGCCGGGTTGCACCGTGGTCGGGGGCTGGGTGTCGGTGGGGAAACGCGATCGTCGTCCGCGGGCGGCCTCGTGCGCCTTCCCTCGCAGGGTTCCGGTGGCTCGCAGGGTGGTTTCGGTGGCCCGCAGGGTGCTGGCTCTTCCGCTCAGGGCGGGCACGCCGGCCAGGGCGTGGGGCTTTCCGGGGCGGCGGAGTCGGAGGTCGTGCGGAGGTCTGTGCTGCAAGCGGGGGGTCACAGCGGGGCGGCGCCGGTCAACCAGGGAGCTCCGGCCGCCGCGCCTGGGTTGCGCAGTGGTGTGGTCCCGAATGACCGGGTGGAGACGCGGTCCAAGCGTCCGGCTGCTGGTGTTCCGGTGCCTGCCGACGATTTGGCGGCCACTGGGACGCCCGGATTGGCTTCGGCGACTGCCGCTGGCGGGGCGGCTCCGGCGGGGGTTTCCGGGCCGAGCGAGAAGGTTGTGACGCGGCGGTTCGGTGTGGAGGCACTGGGGTCTAGCCAGTGGTTCGGGGATGGTTCGGTCGGGTCTGGCGGTGGGCGGCGGCGGGATTTGGGGCGGGTTACCGAGTCGGTTTCGGTGGATGGGGAGGATCACCGGTTGCCGCCTGGGGTGATCGGCGGCTGAGGTCGCGTTCGAGGGTGGCTGGTTTTCGGGGTTTAGTGGTTTCTCGGGGGCGTGGCTGTGTTGGTTGGCTCGATGGGGTGGAGTGGTTTCTTCGGGGCCCCTACGAAGGAAGATCCCGTCGTGGGGAAAGACGGGTGGGGAGCCTTCGGCCCCACGACCACGGCAAGTTTAGAGATCTTCCTTCACCCCCAAAGAAACCACTCCACCCCATCGAGCACCTGGCAGGGTCGGTGCGACCTGGCAGGTGCTCGGGTGTGCTGCTTGACCCCATCGAGCACCTGGCAGGGCAGGGTGCGGCCTGCCGGGTGGAAGGGGGTCAGGCCACCGGGTCGGTCAGGTGGGGGCGGACTTCGGGGGCGGTGGAGCGGGTGGCGTCGGCGGCTTGGTCGTCGGGTTTGTTTTGGGAGGCGCGTTCGGCGGCTACGCGGGATAGGTAGTTGTCGATTTCGGCGGTGATGGTGGCTTCGGGCCAGTTGAGGGAGGTGGCCATGAGGGTGGCCACCTGGTGGGCACAGTCTTCGCCGCGGTGGGGGTATTCGATGGAGATTCGGGTTCTGCGGGCCAGGACGTCTTCCAGGTGCAGGGCCGCTTCGTGGCTGGTGGCGTAGACGATCTCCACACGGAGGTAGTCGGGGGCGGCGTCTACGGGTTTGAGGAGGTCCGGGTTGTCGTCGGCCAGGGCCAGGACCTCGTGGACCAGGGAGCCGTAGCGGTCCAGCAGGTGGCGGACGCGGTAGGGGTGCAGGCCGTGGCGGGCCGCCAGGAGGTCCGCCTGGTTGACCAGGGCGTGGTAGCCGTCGGCGCCCAGGAGGGGGACCTGGTCGGTGATCGACGGCTGGAGTCGGCCGGGGAGGTCCACCGCGGCCGCGTCCACGGCGTCGGCGGCCATGACCCGGTAGGTGGTGTATTTGCCGCCCGCTATCGCCACCAGGCCGGGGGCCACCCGGGCCACGGCGTGCTCGCGGGACAGCTTGGAGCTTTCCTCGCTCTCGCCTGCCAGCAGGGGGCGCAGCCCGGCGTAGACGCCTTCGATGTCGCCGTGGGTCAGTGGGGTGGCGAGGACCTTGTTGACGTGGTCGAGGATGTAGTCGATGTCCTGCTTGGTCGCCGCCGGGTGGGCCAGGTCCAGGTTCCAGTCCGTGTCCGTCGTGCCGACTATCCAGTGGTTGCGCCACGGGATGACGAACAGCACGGACTTCTCGGTGCGCAGGATCAGGCCGGACTCCGCGACGATCCGGTCGCGGGGGACGACGATGTGCACGCCCTTGCTGGCCCGCACCCGGAACCGGCCCCTGCTGCCGGAGGCGCGCTGCATCTCGTCGGTCCACACGCCGGTGCAGTTGATCACCGCGTGCGCCCGCACCGCCGCTTCCGCGCCGTTCTCGACGTCGCGGACGCGGACGCCGGAGACTCGGTCGGCTTCGCGGGTGAAGCCGACGACCTGGGTGGAGGTGCGGATCACAGCGCCGTAGTGGGCGGCGGTGCGGGCGACGGTCATGGTGTGGCGGGCGTCGTCGGCCTGGGCGTCGTAGTAGCGGATGCCGCCGATGAGGGCGTCGCGCTTGAGCGCGGGCGCTAGCCGCAGGGCGCCCGCGCGGGTGAGGTGCTTCTGGCCGGGGACCGACCGCGCGCCGCCCATGCTGTCGTAGAGGAACAGGCCCGCCGCCGTGTAGGGGCGCTCCCAGCCGCGGTGGGTGAGCGGGTAAAGGAAGCTGACCGGCTTGACCAGGTGCGGGGCGAGGCGGGTGAGCATCAGCTCGCGTTCCCGCAGTGCCTCGCGGACCAGCCCGAACTCCAGTTGCTCCAGGTAGCGCAGGCCGCCGTGGAACAGCTTGCTGGACCGGCTCGACGTGCCGGAGGCCAGGTCGCGCGCCTCGACGAGGGCGACCCTGAGCCCACGGGTGGCCGCGTCGAGGGCGGCGCCAGCGCCGACGATCCCGCCGCCGATCACCACCACGTCGAATGTCTCGTCGGCCAACCGCCGCCAGGCGTGTTCCCGTTCGGCCGGGCCGAGCCTGCCGCCGGTCTGGTCCACCGTGGAACCCGGCTTGTGGTTGACCACTGTCCGTCTCCCCTGCCGCCTGCGGACAACCCGACGAGGCCAACGCTACCGGCAACCTGCTAATGCGGCATTCGGCCCATGGACAGCTTTACCGCCGCGGCGGTAGCGTCCGATTCCACTTTGGGTAGGCAGTGGCGCCACCCGTTCCAGGCCCCTGCCTGCCCCTCGCTACCTGCGCGCGGGGGAGACCGACACTGTGGAGTTGACCTTCGGGGAGATCCTTCTCTGGGAACTGCTGGGCACGGCCGCACTGACCCTTCTCGGCTGCGGTGTCGTCGCGAACACCGTTCTGCGCAAGTCTCTCGGCTTCCAAGGCGGGTGGCTGCTGGTCACCTTCGGGTGGGGTCTCGCGGTGTTCACGGGCGCGAGCATCGCCGCGCCGAGCGGGGCGCACCTCAATCCGGCGGTCACGATCGGCCTGCTCGCGGCGGGCAAGACCGACCTCGCCGACGTCCCGGCCTACTTGACCGGGCAGCTGGCGGGCGCGTTCATCGGGGCCGTGCTGTGCTGGCTCACCTACAAGCTTCAGTTCGATACGCACGACGAGCCGGAGAACACCCTGGGAATCTTCGCGACCGCACCGACCGTGCGCCGTCCGGCGTGGAACCTGGTCAGCGAGGTCATCGGCACCTTCGTGCTGGTCCTGTGGGTCCTGACCAGCCCGACGGTGAAGCTGGGCGAGGGCGGTCTGCCGCAGTTCGGCAACTCCGCGCTCGGCTACGCCGCGGTCGCCTTCGTGGTGATCGGCATCGGAAATTCGCTGGGCGGCCCGACCGGCTACGCGATCAACCCGGCGCGTGACCTGGGCCCGCGGATCGCCTACGCCGTGCTGCCTATCCGCGGCAAGGGCGGCGCGGACTGGGGCTACTCCTGGGTGCCGGTCGCGGGCCCGCTGGTCGGCGCCGTGGCAGCGGGCCTGCTGGCGCAGGTCCTCCCGTCCTGATCGACGCAAGAGCAACGAGAGGCATGAGCATGACCAAGTACGTGGCCGCCGTCGACCAGGGCACCACTTCGACCCGCTGCATGATCTTCAGCCACGCGGGCGAGGTGGTCGCGGTCGACCAGCGTGAGCACGAGCAGATCTTCCCGCGCGCCGGGTGGGTCGAGCACAACCCGGCGGAGGTGTGGGAGAACACCCGGGCGGTCGCCGCTGGCGCGCTGGCCAAGGCGGACCTGGACGCGTCCGACATCGCCGCGGTCGGCATCACCAACCAGCGCGAGACGGCCGTCGTGTGGGACCGCGCTACCGGCAAGCCGGTCTACAACGCCATCGTCTGGCAGGACACGCGGACCGACCGCATCGCCGCCGAACTGGGCAACCTGGGCGGCGGACAGGAGCGCTACCGGGCGAAGACAGGGCTACCGCTGGCCACGTACTTCTCCGGTCCGAAGATCCGCTGGATTCTGGACAACGTAGACGGCGCGCGGGAGAAGGCCGAGGCGGGCGACCTGCTCTTCGGCAACATGGACACCTGGGTGCTGTGGAACATGACCGGCGGCGTCGACGGCGGTGTGCACGTCACCGACCCCACCAACGCCTCGCGCACGCTGCTGATGGACCTGTCGACCCTGTCCTGGGACGCCGAGATCGCCGCCGAGATGGGCGTGCCGCTGGCGATGCTGCCGGAGATCCGGTCGTCCTCGGAGGTGTACGGCAAGGTCCGCGAGCGGGGCGCGCTGGCGGGCGTGCCGATCGCGGGCATCCTCGGCGATCAGCAGGCCGCGACGTTCGGGCAAGCCTGCCTGTCCCCCGGCGAGGCCAAGAACACCTACGGGACCGGCAACTTCGTCCTGCTCAACACCGGCACCGAGCGGGTGATGAGCGAGAACGGCCTGCTGACGACGGTCTGCTACAAGATCGGCGAGCAGGCGCCGGTCTACGCGCTGGAGGGCTCGATCGCGGTCACCGGGTCGCTGGTGCAGTGGATCCGGGACAACCTGGGCATGATCAGCACGGCCGCGGAGATCGAGGAGCACGCCCGCGCGGTCGAGGACAACGGCGGCTGCTACTTCGTGCCCGCCTTCTCCGGCCTGTTCGCCCCGTACTGGCGCTCGGACGCCCGCGGCGCGATCGTCGGCCTGACCCGGTTCGTCACCAAGGGCCACCTGGCGCGCGCGGTCCTGGAGGCGACCGCGTTCCAGAGCCGCGAGGTGATCGAGGCGATGAACGCCGACTCCGGCGTCCCGCTCACCTCGCTCAAGGTCGACGGTCGCATGGTCGGCAACGAGTTGCTGATGCAGTTCCAGGCCGACATCCTCGGCGTCCCGGTGATCCGGCCGGTGGTGGCCGAGACGACGGCGCTGGGCGCGGCCTACGCGGCGGGGCTCGCTGTCGGCTTCTGGGAGAGCGAAGACGACATCCGCCGCAACTGGGCGCGGGACAAGCAGTGGACGCCGTCGATGGCCGAGGACGAGCGGGAACGCACCTACCGGCAGTGGAAGAAGGCGGTCACCCGGACCTTCGACTGGGTAGCCGACGAGGACTGACCGCACGAGAACTGAGCGAACGAGAACTGAGCGAACGAGGACCCAACGCCGATGACTCAACCGCCGATGACCACTGAGACCTGAGGACCACTCACCGACGAGGACTGACCACCCTCGCCAGACGCCCCCGCGCACGCGCCTGCGCGGGGGCGTCCTTGTCGAGTGGCGGCAAGTCAGGCGATCAATCGGAATCGGTTTCGGAAACGACGTTGTTACCCGACCGGAAAGTTATGACGCATAACCGCCGACCAATTCCCCGACCTGGTCTTGCCTCAGGTCCCCGCGCATTGTCTACGCAGCAAGAGCGGCGCCGGTTGCGGTATCCGCAACCTCGGGACCTGCCCGATTCCGCCGCAGCGTGGGCAGAAATCGCGGCGGTTCGGCGCGAGCCCGGATCCTAGGCACTCCGGGCATTCAGTGCGACGCGACATGGTGGCCTCCGTAACGGTTTGACCCTTCAGGGGTACCGGCCCAGTAGATTGTACGAAAGACGGGCCTCCGTTTTTCACCCATTCACTCAGGTAAATGGTTACAGAACGACGACATCGGACGTACACAGTACGCACGATTGGGTGGTTACGATCTCAAAGTACCCCGAAAGGGGACGACTCAGTCGAGGTCGTCGTGCCGCATGAGCTGGCGGCCCGCTTCGGTGATCGAGCCGGAAAGGGACGGGTAGACCGAGAAGGTCAGCGCCAGGTCGTCCACGGTCAACTGGTTCTGCACCGCCAGCGCGATCGGCAGGATCAGCTCGCTCGCGCTCGGCGCGACGATCACGCCGCCGATGACCACACCGGTGGCCGGGCGGCAGAACAGCTTGACGAAGCCGCGCCGCAGCCCCTCCATCTTGGCCCGCGCGTTGGTGGCCAGCGGCAGCATGACGGTGCGCGCGGGCACCTCGCCGGAGTCGATGGCCTGCTGGCTGATGCCGACGGTGGCGATCTCCGGGTGGGTGAACACGTTCGCCGCGACGGTCTTGAGCTTGATCGGGGCCACGCCCTCGCCCAGCGCGTGCCACATGGCGATGCGGCCCTGCATGGCCGCGACGGAGGCGAGCATGAGCACGCCGGTGCAGTCGCCCGCGGCGTAGATGCCCGGGACGCTGGTGCGGGAGACCCGGTCGACGGTGATGAACCCGCCGGAGCCGAGTTCGACGCCGACCTTCTCCAGGCCGATGTCGGCGGTGTTGGGCACCGACCCGACGGTCATCAGCGCGTGGCTGGCGCGGACCGTCTCGCCGCCCCTGAGGTGCACCACGACGCCGGTGGCGTCGCGATCGATGCGCTCGGCGCGGGCGTGCTTGACCAGGGTGGTGCCGCGCTCGGCGAACACGCCCTCCAGCACGGCCGCGGCGTCGGCGTCCTCGTGCGGGAGCACCCGGTCGCGGCTGGAGATGACGGTGACCTTGACGCCCATCTCGATGAACGCCGAGGCGAACTCGGCTCCGGTCACCCCGGAGCCGACCACGACCAGGTGCTCGGGCAGTTCCTCCAGGTCGTAGATCTGCCGCCAGTCCAGCACGCGCTTGCCGTCGGGCTCCGCGCCCGCGATGACCCTGGGGGTCGCCCCGGTCGCGATCAGCACGACGTCGGCGTCGATGACCTCGGTGGTGTCGCGGGAGGTGACCGCGACCCGGTGCGCGGCCATGCCGGTGCGGTCGTCGCAGAAGCGGGCGTGGCCGTGCACGACCCGCACGCCCTCGCGCTGCACGCGGTTGCGGATGTCGGCGGACTGCGCCAGCGCCAGGCCCTTGACCCGGCCGCGCACGACCGGCAGGTGCACCGTGGAGTCGACGTCGTCGACGCCGATGCCGAGTTCGTCGGCGTCGCGGAAGGCGACCCGGGCGCCAGCGGAGGCGATGAACGTCTTCGACGGGACGCAGTCGTAGAGCACGCACGCGCCGCCGAGGCCGTCCCGCTCGACCACGGTGACCTCGGCGCCGTGCTGCGCGGCGACCAGGGCTGCCTCGTACCCCGCCGGACCCCCGCCCATGATCACGATCCGGGTCACAGCAGCTCCTCTTCCTCGCGCGACGTCCGCGGACACGGTACGCGGGCCGGTCGCGGCCGGTGCCGGGTGGCCGCGAAAAGGTGATCCGCCGCGCGGCTCCCTGCCGTTGATCCGGTGTGTCGCTAGGCTGTCCGACGTGCCGCTCTACGCCGCCTACGGGTCGAACATGGATCCGGGCCAGATGATGCAGCGAGCCCCGCATTCGCCAATGGCGGGGACAGGTTGGCTCGTCGGATGGCGGTTGACGTTCGGGGGTGAAGACCTGGGGTGGGAGGGCGCCCTCGCCACCATTGTCGAGGACCCCGACTCCCAGGTGTTCGTCGTGCTCTACGACGTCACCGACGACGACGAGGTCAACCTCGACCGATGGGAGGGCTCCGAACTCGGGCTGCACTCGAAGATCCGATTGCGGGTGCAGACGCTGGAGGGCTCGGTGCTGGCCTGGCTGTACGTGCTCGACGCGTACGAGGGCGGGCTGCCCTCCGCGCGCTATCTGGGGGTGGTCGCCGACGCGGCGGAGGCCGCGGGCGCGCCCGCGGACTACGTGGCGAACCTGCGCATCCGCCCGTGCGGGGGCATCGGCCCGGCCACCAGCTGACTCAACCAGACAGTGTGTCGCACGTCTCTTGTGGTAAGTCGCGTTCGCGGCTGATCACTCGCCGAACGGTGTTCGGCCTGCGCGAGGAGAGACCGACATGCTCAGACGAAGAACCTGGACCCGCGCCCTCTCGGCCGTGACCGCCCTCGCCGCGGCGGCTGTGGTGGCGGTCGCCGTCCCGTCGTCCGCCTCGGCGACGCCGGGATTCTGCGGCATCGCGTGGGGTTCGCTGCCGAAGACGGCCTCGGCCACCGAGGTGGGGGCGCTGACCGACGTGCGGGCGGGCAGGCACGACTGCTACGACCGGCTGGTCCTCGACATCCGCGCGCCCGGCTCGAACGGCTACCGGGTGTCCTATGTGGACCAGGTGACCCAGGACGGGTCCGGCGCGGTCGTGCCGCTGCGCGGCGGCGCGAAGCTCGCCGTCATCGCCGTGGCCCCGGCCTATGACGACAGCGGCAACTCGACTTACACGCCGGTGAACCGGGCGGAGTTGGTGAACGTCGCGGGGTGGCCGACGTTCCGCCAGGTGGCGTGGGCCGGGAGCTTCGAGGGTGAGACGACTGTCGGGCTGGGCGTGCGGGCCCGACTGCCGTTCCGCGCGTTCGTCCTCGACGGACCTGGCGACGGGTCGCGCCTGATCGTGGACGTGGCGCACTTCTGGTGACAGCGCGGGTGATCGGGGAAGCTCGTGTGGGGGGAGCTTCCCCGGTCCTCACGCGAGCGCGGCGAGCGCGGTGTGGGTCATGACGCGGATGCCGGTGAACAGGGCGCGTTCGTCCAGCTGGAACGTCGGCTGGTGGATGTCGTGCATGGGGCCGTCGCCGGACCAGACGCCCAGCCGCATGAACGAGCCGGGGATGTGTTCGAGGTACCAGCCGAAGTCCTCGCCGCCGGAGGACTGCTTGGTGCCCGCGAGCGCGTCCTCGCCCAGCGCGGCCTCGATCGCGGTGCGCAGGACCTGCGTGCTCTCCCGCTCGTTGATGACCGGCGGCACGCCGCGGCGGTGCTGCAACTCGAACCCGACCCCGGTGGGCGCCAGCAGGGACTGCACCAGGCCCGCGACCAGCGGCTCCAGGTCGGCCCAGACGTCGTGGTCGCCGGTGCGCAGGGTGCCGCGCAGCAGGCCGTCCTGCGGGACGGCGTTGGGCGCCTCGCCCGCGTGGACCGCGCCCCAGACCAGGACGGTGCCCGAGCGCGGGTCGATGCGCCGGGACAGCAGCGCGGGCAGGCCGGTGATCACCGTGCCCAGCGCGTGGACCAGGTCGGCGGTCAGGTGCGGGCGCGAGGTGTGCCCGCCGGGCGAGGTGAGGCGCAGTTCCAGCAGGTCGGTGGCCGAGGTGATCGCGCCGACCCGGGTGCCGACCCGGCCGACTTCCAGCCGGGGGTCGCAGTGCAGGCCGAAGATCCGCTCGACGCCCGCGAGGCCGCCAGCGGCGATGACGTCGAGCGAGCCGCCGGGCATGACCTCCTCGGCGGGCTGGAAGATCAGCCGGACCCGGCCGGGCAGCGCCGGGGCAGAGGCCAGGATGATGCCGGTGGCCAGCAGGATCGTGGTGTGCGCGTCGTGGCCGCAGGCGTGCGCCGCGCCGGGTGTGGTGGCCGCGTAGGGCAGTCCGGTGGCCTCGGTCATGGGCAGCGCGTCGATGTCGGCGCGCAGCGCGATGCAGCGCTCGCCCTCGCCGACGTCGCAGATCAGGCCGTTGCCGTTGGGGAGCAGCTGCGGCTGCAGGCCGAAGGACTTGAGCAGGCCCGCGACGAGCTCGGTGGTCGCGAACTCCTGCCGGGAGAGCTCGGGGTGCGCGTGGATGTGCCGGAACCAGGCCACGACGTCCGCCGCGTTGGCCGCCAGCCACTGGTCCAGCCACTCCGGTCCGCGCCCCGCGCCGAGATCTTCCACAGTGGGCATAGTGACCCCACCTGGAGTGATCAGCACGGCAGAATCGGCGGCCGGGGCGGCGGCGCGGCTGCCGCGGCCGCTGTCGAAGGGCAGGTCAGGCCGGGAATCAAGCACTGTCACGCGGCCCTCCGGGCGTCGTGTCGTTCTCGGTTGCTGTCTCCATTTGCAGTAATCGTGCCGCATCGGCACTACAGGTCCCTACGGACTGTGACCCCGAACGGTCCGCGGTAGCGCATCTGCGGTAAACGGGCGCGTGGTGTTCGGCTTGGCTATCAGGGTGATCAAGACGATCGGCGCATACTCTGAGCCAAGCTGCACAGGACGGTGCGTAAGCGAGCGAACGTGGTATCACGGTAGGCCGACGGCCGCGGGCACTCGTTCGGGTCGCGGTATCGGGGAACCGGCGGCAGGGGACCCGCTGCGCCACGACCCGCCTCCGCTTCCCCTGGTCGCGTCCGGTTGCCGCCACCCGGGTGGCGGCAACCGGTGACCGGCGGGGTCAGCCCTTCTTCTTGCGTTTGGCCCGAATCTGGTGGCCGTAGACCACGATGCCCAGCAGCGCGACCGCCACCACCCCGACGACCAGCTTGTTCTTGTCCTTGGCCACGTCGGCCTCGGAGGGCTGGTCCGGGAGGTCGACGCTCGGGGCGGTCGTGGTCGGCGGTTGCGCCAGGCCGGTGGCCGAGGCAGGCGGGGCGGCACCGAAAAGTACGACGATGCCGAAGAGCGCTGCGAGCAACAGCCGAGTCGCGCGGACGGACAAGTGCCGGCCCTCCTGGGTCAGGGAAGATGAGGCTCGCACCAGGTTAGTCGGCCCGCTCCGGCTCCGCGAAGGCCGAAAGGATCTTCTCAGCCGCCAGGGTCGCGGTGAGCTGCCCGGCGCGCACCTGGCGCTCGACCTCCGGGGTGAGGGAACGCACGGCCGGGTGGTCGTGCAGGCGGGTCAACAGGGTGTCCTGGACCATCGCCCAGGTCCAGTCGACCTGCTGGCGGGTGCGCTTCTCGGCCAGCTCCCCGGTCTCGGACAGGGCCCGGTGGTGCTGCTCGATCTGGGTCCACAGCGCGTCCAGGCCGATGTTCTCCTGGCCGCTGCACGTCAGCACCGGCGGGTTCCAGCTCGCGTCCGGGGAGCGCAGCAGCCGCAGCGCCCCGGCGAGCTCGCGGGCGGCCTTCTGCGCCTCGCGGGCGTGGTCGCCGTCTGCCTTGTTGACCGCGATCACGTCGGCGAGTTCCAGGACGCCCTTCTTGATGCCCTGGAGCTGGTCGCCGGTCCTGGCCAGGGTCAGGAACAGGAAGCAGTCGACCATGTTGGCGACCGTGGTCTCGGACTGGCCGACGCCGACGGTCTCCACCAGCACGATGTCGTAGCCCGCGGCCTCCATCAGCACGATCGTCTCGCGGGTGGCCTTGGCGACCCCGCCCAGCGTGCCCGAGGTGGGCGACGGGCGGATGAACGCGGCCGGGTCGACCGCCAGCCGCGCCATCCGGGTCTTGTCGCCGAGGATGCTGCCGCGGGTCCGGGTGGACGACGGGTCGACGGCGAGCACGGCGACCTTGTGCCCGGCCGAGGTGAGGTTGCTGCCCAGCGCGTCGATGAAGGTCGACTTGCCGACGCCGGGGACGCCGGTGATGCCGACCCGGTGCGCGCCGCCCGCGTGCGGGAGCAGCTCGACCAAAAGCTCTTGGGCGAGCGCGCGGTGGTCGGCGCGGCGGGACTCCACGAGGGTGATCGCCCGGGACAGCAGGCCGCGGTCCCCGGCGAGCACCCCCTTGGCGTACTCGCTGACGTCGATGGGCTTGCCGGTCGGCTGGCCTGTTGACTCAGCCAAGCTCGTGCCCGTGCTGCTCGGCGAGCTTGCGCAGCAGTTCCGCCGCGGCGTCGGCGATCACCGTGCCGGGCGGGAAGATCGCCGCCGCGCCCGCCGCGCGCAGCTCGTCGAAGTCCTGCGGCGGGATGACGCCGCCGACGACGATCATGATGTCGTCGCGGCCCAGCCCGGCCAG
The DNA here is from genome assembly GCF_900101685.1 of Actinokineospora iranica. Taxonomy (GTDB): domain Bacteria; phylum Actinomycetota; class Actinomycetes; order Mycobacteriales; family Pseudonocardiaceae; genus Actinokineospora; species Actinokineospora iranica. The sequence goes on along the minus strand of NZ_FMZZ01000008.1, from coordinate 159,999 downwards.
CTCCTCGCGCAGCGCGGGCACCAGGGTGAGGTGGCCTGCGGCGAGCGAGTTGACCCCGACGATGTGCACGTCGGCCTCGACGGCCTGGCGCGCGACCTCGCCCGGGGTGGAGAACAGCGGGCCCACATCGACGTCGAAGCCGAGGTCGGCGAACGCGGTCGCGATCACCTTCTGGCCGCGGTCGTGGCCGTCCTGGCCCATCTTGGCGACCAGGATGCGCGGCCTGCGACCCTCGGCGTCCGCGAAGGCGTCAACCACCTTGCGTGCGTCCTCCACATTGGACACCTGACCCACCTCGTCGCGGTACACACCGGAAATCGTCCGGATCTGGGCGGCGTGGCGGCCCCAGACCTTGCCCAGCGCCTCGGAGATCTCGCCGACGGTGGCCTTCTCGCGGGCCGCGTCGATGGCCAGCTCCAACAGGTTTCCGTCGGAGTCCGCGGCCCGGGTGAGCGCGTCGAGCTTGCGCGCCACGGCGTCGTTGTCGCGTTCCTCGCGCAGCCTGCGCAGCTTCTCGATCTGCTGCGCCCGCACGCCCGCGTTGTCGACCTTGAGGACGTCGATCTGCTCTTCTTCCGCCACGCGGTACTTGTTGACACCGATGACCGGCTGCCGCCCGGAGTCGATGCGGGCCTGGGTGCGCGCGGCGGCTTCCTCGATGCGCAGCTTGGGAATGCCCGCGTCGATGGCCTGCGCCATGCCGCCCGCGGCCTCGACCTCGCTGATGTGGCCCCACGCCTTGCGGGCGAGCTCGTAGGTCAGGCGCTCGACGAAAGCGCTGCCGCCCCACGGGTCGATGACCCGGGTGGTGCCGGATTCCTGCTGGAGCACCAGCTGCGTGTTGCGGGCGATGCGCGCGGAGAAGTCCGTGGGCAGCGCCAGCGCCTCGTCCAAGGCGTTGGTGTGCAAGGACTGCGTGTGCCCCTGCGTGGCGGCCATGGCCTCGACGCAGGTGCGGATGACGTTGTTGTAGACGTCCTGCGCGGTCAGCGACCAGCCCGAGGTCTGGCAGTGCGTGCGCAGGCTCAGCGACTTCGCCGACTTCGGCTCGAACTGCTTGACCAGCTTGGCCCACAGCAGCCGGGCCGCGCGCATCTTGGCGACCTCCATGAAGAAGTTCATGCCGATCGCCCAGAAGAACGACAGCCGGGGCGCGAACCGGTCGACGTCCATGCCCGCGCCGCGGCCCGCCCGGATGTACTCCACGCCGTCGGCCAGGGTGTAGGCCAGCTCCAGGTCGGCGGTCGCCCCGGCTTCCTGCATGTGGTAGCCGGAAATCGAGATGGAGTTGTACTTGGGCATGTTCGCCGAGGTGTAGGCGAAGATGTCGGAGATGATCCGCATCGACGGCCGCGGCGGGTAGATGTAGGTGTTGCGGACCATGAACTCTTTGAGGATGTCGTTCTGGATGGTCCCGGCCAGCTTGTCCGGCGTGACCCCCTGCTCCTCGGCCGCGACGACGTAGAGCGCGAGCACCGGCAGGACGGCGCCGTTCATGGTCATCGACACGCTCATCTTGTCGAGCGGGATGCCGTCGAAAAGCTGGCGCATGTCGTAGATGGAGTCGATCGCGACCCCGGCCATGCCGACGTCGCCAGCGACGCGCGGGTGGTCGGAGTCGTAGCCGCGGTGGGTCGCGAGGTCGAACGCGACCGACAGGCCCTTCTGACCGGCGGCGAGGTTGCGGCGGTAGAAGGCGTTGGACTCCTCGGCGGTGGAGAACCCGGCGTACTGCCGGATCGTCCACGGCTGGTTCACATACATCGTCGGGTACGGGCCGCGCAGGAACGGCGCGATACCGGGGTAGGTGTCGAGGAAGTCCAGGCCCTCGGTGTCCTCGGCGGTGTAGACCGGCTTGACGCCGATGCCCTCCGGGGTCTCCCAGGCCAGCGCGTCCGCGTCCTTGCCGGTGCTCTTCAGCAGGGCTTCCTGCCACTGCGCGGCGCTGCCCGCGGTGGGCTCGCCAAGCTCGACTGCGGAGAAATCGGGGATACTCATGCGGTGACTCCCAGCGTCTCCAGGGTGGCGCGCAGGACCTGCAGCGCGTCGCAGCCGGTGAAGACGAAATCGTCCACTCCGGACCGCAGGTGGTCGTCGGACGGCTTGCCAGCCAACAGGACGCGGGTCGCGCCCGCCGCTTTCAGCTCCTCGGCGACCGGCCCGGCCAGCTCGCCGTAGGACTTCTCCGAGCCGCACAGGCACGCGATCGCCGCGCCGCTCTCGGCGAACCGAGCGGCCGCGGTCTCGGCGTCTGCGATCACCCCGCCCGACACGGTCTCGATGCCGCCCGCCTGGAACAGGTTGGCCGCGAAGGTGGCGCGCGCGGTGTGCGCGGCGACCGGGCCGAGGGTGGCGAGGAAGACCTTGGGGCGCGCGCCCCGCTCCGCGAATGTCCTATCGGAACGGTCGCGCAGTTCCTCGTACGCCTCGGCGTAGCGCACCGCGGGGAGCCCGCCGGTCGGCGCGGGCGGCTCCGGCTCGCGCACCGGGGACTTCTCCGCCAGGTTGGGGAACTCGCTGACGCCGGTGATCGCGTCCGCGCGGGTGGCCAGGTTCGCCGAGCGGGCCTGCCAGGTGGCGGCGAGCCGGTCGGCGACCAGGCCGGAGTCCAGCGCGGCGAGCAGCCCGCCCGCGCGCTCGATCTCGGTGAACCAGGCCCACGCCGCCTTGGCCAGCTCGTCGGAAAGCGTTTCCACGTACCAGGAACCGCCCGCCGGGTCGATCACACCGGCCAGTTTGGACTCTTCCAGCAGCACCGACTGGGTGTTGCGGGCGATGCGCCGGGCGAACGCGTCGGGCAGGCCGAGCGCGGCGTCGAAGGGGAGCACGGTGACCGCGTCCGCGCCGCCGACGCCCGCGCCGAAGCAGGCGAGCGTGGTGCGCAGCATGTTCACCCACGGGTCGCGGCGGGTCATCATCGCGGGCGAGCTGACCGCGTGCTGCCGCTGAGCCGCTGACGTGCCGCTGACTCCGCTCACAGTGGCGACGCGCGCCCAAAGCCGCCGCGCGGCGCGGAACTTGGCGATGGTGAGGAACTGGTCGGCCCCGGCCGCGTAGCGGAACTCAAGCTGCGCGGCGGCGGCGTCGACGCTCAACCCGGCCGCGGTGAGGGCCCGCAGGTAGGCGACGCCCGCGGCGAGGGACGCGCCCAACTCCTCGGCGTCGGACCCGCCAGCCTGGTGGAACGGCAGGCCGTCGACCACGATCGACCGCAGCTTCGGGTACTCGGCGGCGGCGACCGCGAGCGCGGCGGCCCCGTCGAGGTCGGCGCCGGAGTTGGTGCGGGTGTGGTGGCCGATCGGGTCGGCGCCCAGGTTGCCCTTGACCTCGCTGGCCGGGATGCCCTTGTCCGCGTGCAGCCGCAGCAACTCGTCGGCGGCTTCGCGGAACCGGGCGCCCGCGTCGAGGGTGACCGGCGCGAGGTCGAGGTAGACGTCCTGGAGGACGTCGCCGAGCGCGCCGACCGGCAGGCCGCCGTCGCCGACGACCAGCCACAGCGACGACACGCCGTTCTCCAGGTCGGCCAGCACCGCCTTGCGGGTGGCCTCCGGGTTCGGGTCGGCGTGCCGCTGCCGCACATCCCACCCGGTCGCGACGTGGCCCTCCGGGCGGCTGCCGCGCAGGAACGGCGGCAACCCCGGGTAACCGGCCGAGGGCGCGGCGCTGTCGGCGGTGTAGAGCGGGTTGACCACGATGCCGTCGTAGGTGCGGCTGCTCAGCAGCGTCTCGACCGGGTGGGCGTAGCCCTCCGGGATCGCGTCGGACTTGCGCAGCACGCCCTCGACCAGGTGTTGCCACTGCTCACGCGCGGCATCGTCGAACTCACCCGCGAGGATCAGGTCGTCCGGCTCGGCGTGCGGCGCGGAGGGGGGTGTCATGCCCCGCAATGCTACGGAAACCCGCGCTCAACACCAGGCGACGGACGTGTGAGGCTGATCGCGGTATCACTTTCACCCCGGCCCCACCGCCGCGTCGGCGACAATGGCGGTGTGTCCACCCCGGAACCCGCCGATCGCCTGGTCGCGGGCAGATACCGCCTGCGGCGGCTGCTCGGCCAGGGGTCGATGGGCACGGTCTGGGAAGCCTACGACGAGTACCTGCGCAGACCGGTCGCGGTGAAACAGGTGCGGCTCCCGCCCGGGGTGCCCCAGGCCCAGGCCGACGAACTCCGCGAGCGCACGCTGCGCGAGGCCCGCGCCATCGCCGTCGTCTCGCACCCGAACGTGATCACCCTGCACGACGTCGCGCTGGAGGACGACGAGCCGTTCGTCGTCATGGAGTTCATGGCCGCCACCAGCCTCGCGGAGTTGCTGAAGGCCAACGGTCCACTCGACACCACCCAGGCCGCGATCGTGGCGGACGCGGTGGCGGCAGGCCTGGCGGCGGCGCACAGCGCGGGCATCACCCACCGGGACGTCAAACCGGGCAACGTTCTCGTCGGCCCGGACGGGCGGGTCAAGCTGACCGACTTCGGCATCGCCCGCAACGTCTCCGAGCGCACCCTCACCCGCACCGGCGTCATGCTGGGCTCCCCCAGTTACATCGCCCCCGAAATCGCCTCCGGCGGCCAAGTCACCCCCCAGGCGGACCTGTGGGGCCTCGGCGCCACCCTCTTCGCCGCCGTGGAGGGCAACGCCCCCTACGACCCGGACGGCGCGGTGGTGGAGACCATCGCCAAGGTCGTCGACGGCGAGGTCCCCCAGCCCGCGCACGAGGGCCCGCTGCGACCGATCATCACCGGGCTGATGGTGAAGGACCCGACGGCCCGCCTGCCGCTGCGGGAGGTGCGGGAGCGGCTGCACCCGCTGCTGCCCGCGCCAGGAAGCCCGGCGTACCGAAGCTTCGCGGTGACCGAGGACACCCCGACGGTGGCGCCCAAGCCGATCACACCGCCGCCCGCGCCGCCGCCCGCGCCGCCCGGGGAGACGAGCGCGCCGCTGGCCCCCGCCCCCGGCCCCCTGCCGTTCGCGGCACCCCCGCGGCGGCCGGGCGCCGCGGCGCTGGCGGTCGCGGCGGTGCTGCTGTTCATGGTGGCCGCCGCGGCGGGCTTCGCCCTCACCCGCGTGGTCGGCGGGCAGGCCATCCTCCCGCCGGACCCGCCCCCCACCTCCCCACCCGCGTCGGCTCCCCTGCGCGACCTGGTGCCGCGCACGGCCGATGCCGCCACGCTCGCGGGGGAACAAGGCGGGGGATTCACCATTCCGGCGCCCGCGGACTGGGTGAAGTTCGTCGAGCAGCGCACCGCCAGAACACTGCCGAACAGCACTCGGGTGCACTGGGTGTCCCCGGACGGGGCGGCGGAATTGGTGGTCGAACGGTTTCCGAACTTCTATCCGAAACACACGGTCGGAATGTACGTCCGGGCGTTGGCAGGCCGCGTTCCCGGGTATCGGGTTGTCGGGGACATGCCGCTTCCCGATCCCGCCGTCCCGGAATCCGCCCGCCACATCACTTACCGGAGCGTGGAAACGGCCGCCGAGGGAAGCGACGTGAACCGGGTTTCGTTCGCGAACATCCTTCCGCGGTCCCAGGATCTCTGGGTAGTCAGCGTCACCGTCCCCATCGACCAGGAAGACTCCGGCAGACGAGACCTGTTCACCCGCATCGCCCCGGAGTTCCGGCCAAGCGGCTGAACTTCCCTTCCAGATTCCCGGATTCCCACCCGCGACCTCCCGCCGGTTGCTACTTTCGCCCCGACCAGGGGAGGACACTTGTACGTCGACAGAGGCAGCTCCGACTTCGCCGCCATCGGCTCGGGCATCAGCAACTTCCTCAACGCCGCCAAGAGCGGCAGCTTCGCCGTCAACGAACACGGCGGCCAGGCCCTCCTGCGGGCCGCCCGCGAGTTGCTCGACTGGTACGACGAGGAGCGACACCGCCTGGCCAGGCTGGCGGAGACGCCCCAGTTGGGATCGAGCAACAACGCGGAGATCATGAAGCCCCTATTGGTGTCAGTGGCCACCGATGAACAGGGCTTCCTGACCCAGTTGGCGGCGCTCCCCGCCGAACTGCTCAAGTTTCAGGAAGCGGTCAAGATCGCTATGGCAAACTACAAGCAGGCCGACGAGAACGCCGCGGGGAAACTCGACCAAGACGGGTAGGACGACAACCACCGATGATCGCGCCACTGTCCGCTGTCCGAGCAGCGGTGTTCACCCTGTTGCTGACCGTCGCGGCGTGTTCCACCGACACTCCGGGAACCCCGGTCCCTGGAGCGTCAACCTTCCCCACGGACACGACAACAGCACCCAAGCGGCCCACCAGCACCACCACCAAGCCCGCCGACAGCCCGCTGGCCGACATCGACCCCTGCGACCTGCTCACCGAAGAAGGCAAAACGCAACTCGGCGTCAGCGGCCCAGGCGAGCCAGACGACACCGGATCAGGACGAAACTGCGTCTGGCGGCTCCGAGGACCAGAACGCACCTTCATCTTCGATGCGGGAGTCAACGACAAATACGGTCTCAACGACCTACCCAGCGACCTCAACAACAAAGACCTCCCGCCCATCGGAGGCCGCAAAGCCGTGCAAACCAATCTGAGCGCCGGGCCTGGAACCTGCACCGTGCACATGTTCGTCACCGAGAGCACCCGAGCGTCCGCCCTGGTCGTCGCGGGCGACGACCAGGCCAAGTCCTGCGAACTGGCGCTCCAGATGGCACAGCTCATCGAGCCCCGACTGCCCCGCTGATCAGGCGGAATCCGGTTTCCGGCGGCCGTAGCGCTTGCCGGACTCGTTCGACTCGGCCAGGCGGCGCAGCGCCATCATGGCGGAATCGCCGAGAACCGTGCCGATGACGACGCTTTCGAGCATGTCGTCGACGGTGTTGGCCTGGGCCACGTAGTCCAGGTCGACCACCGCCACCAATTCCATGGCTTCGGCGTAGCGGCGGACGGCGTCGAGGAAGCGGCTGTGGCCCAGGGCCTGGGCGGTGACCAGGACGGTGGCCAGGGCGCCGACGGCGGGGTGGTCGGCCCCGCAAATCCAGTCGCGTTCGGCGATGAGGTCGACGACTTCCCGTTCCGCCTCGGCCTGGACGGCTTCGTCGGCGGGGTCGGGGATGGACAGGACCGCTTTCTGGACGGTGCCCATGAGCCGGTCGAGGTCTCGGGTCGGCATGTCCTCCGACGACGAGTCGACGGTGGCGAGGACGTCGCGGACGGCGGCGACGGACAGGCCGCCGACGTCGATGAGGGCGCGGACGAGGCGGAGGCGGTGGACGTGGGTCTCGTCGTAGAGCGCCTGGTTGGGGCTGGTGCGTTCGCCGGGGGGCAGCATTCCTTCGCGCAGGTAGTACTTGATCGTCGGCACCGCCACGCCGCTGCGCCTGCTCAGTTCCGCTATCCGCACACCGCTCCCCACGCTGGACACCCCTCGCCGACTAGTGTACTTATGGATAACAGACAGTGCTGCTATCCATATGAGGGGGAACCGTGCTGAGGACCTGGAACCGGCCGTTAGTGCTCTTCTCGGGGTTGATGGTCGGGTGGGGCGTGGCGTCGCTGATCGGGCTGATCGTGGACGACCGGGTGTTCCTCGGCGCGCCGATCTGGGCCAAGCCGCTCAAGTTCAGCGTTTCGTTCGCCCTCTACGGGCTCAGTTGGGCCTGGCTGGTGTCACTGCACCCGAAGCCGCCGCGCGCGCTGAACCGGATCGCGGTCGTGCTGGTGGCGACCTCGCTGATCGAGATGGTGATCATCACCGGGCAGGTGGTGCGCGGCACGGGCAGCCACTTCAACAGCCTCACCCCCTTCGACTCGATGCTGTTCCAGGTCATGGGCATCACGGTCGCGGTGCTCTGGGTGGGCACGCTGCTGCTGGCGCTGCGCCTGGGCGCGCGGCGGCTCGCGCCCGCGCCGGAACTGCTCGCGATCCGGCTGGGCATGGCGATCTCGCTGGTGGGGATGCTGCAGGCCGGGCTGATGGTGGCCAACGTCAGCGGCGTCGACGGCTTTGAGGGCGGGCACAGCGTCGGCGTGCCCGACGGCGGCCCGGGGATGTTCCTGACCGGCTGGAGCACCATCGGCGGCGACCTGCGCGTCGGGCACTTCATCGGGTTGCACGCGCTGCAACTGCTGCCGCTGGCCGCGATGCTGCTCCGCGGCCGCGCCGACGAGCGGTCCTCGGTCCGGGTGGTCTGGTCCCTCGGCCTGGGCTACGCGGGCCTGGTCGCGCTGGTCACCTGGCAGGCGCTGCGCGGGCAGCCGCTGATCGCCCCGGACTGGATCACCGGGACGGCGTTCGGCGTGCTGGCCGCGGCCGTGGCGGCGGGCCTGGCCAGCGCGCGGGCGAAGGCGGCGGCGTGATGGGGACGATGTTCGACCTGGCGTTCTGGCTCGCCGCGCCGTTCTGGGCGCTGATGATCCTGGCGCCGAAGTGGTCGTGGACGCGCCGGATCGTGGCGTCGCCGTGGATCGTCGCGCCGACGCTGGCAGTGTGGGCGGTGCTGGCCGTGCCGCGGTTCCCGGAACTGTGGGTGGAGGTGACCCGGCCGTCCCTGGCGGGGTTCGCGGCCTTCCTGCGCGACGACGGCGCGGTGGCGCTGATCTGGGCGCAGGTCATCGCGTGGGATTTGTTCATCGGGCGGTGGATGTACCTGGAGAGCAGGCGGCGCGACATCCACCCGCTGATCATGGGGCCGCTGCTGGTGTTCACCATCCTGCTGTCCCCGATCGGCTTCCCGGTGTTCCTGGCCCTGCGCAACCGCTTCCCGACGCGGGAACCCGCCGCCGCGTAAGCTCCCGTCGTGACCGGTACCGACTTCGACACAGACCCCCGCGCGGTCGCCGAGCAGGCGGCGAAAGCGCTTGCCGAGCGCACCGGGGCCGACTCCCACGACCTCGCCCTCGTGCTGGGCTCCGGGTGGCGGCCCGCCGCCGACCAGCTCGGCCCCGCCGAGGCCGAGGTGCCGATGGCGGACCTGCCCGGCTTCATCCGGCCGACGGTGGCGGGCCACGGCGGGACGATCCGCTCGGTCCAGGTCGGCGACAAGCGGGTGCTGATCCTGTTGGGCCGCACCCACGTCTACGAGGGCCACGGTGTGGCGCGCGCGGTGCACGGGGTGCGCACGGCGGCGGCGGCGGGCGTGCGGACGGTCGTGCTGACCAACGCGGCGGGCTGCCTCAAGGCGGGCGTGCGGGTGGGGCAGCCGGTGCTGATCAGCGACCACCTGAACCTCACCGCGAAGTCGCCGCTGGTGGGCGCGGAGTTCGTGGACCTGACCGATCTGTACTCGCCGCGCCTGCGGCTGCTGGCCCGCGAGATCGACCCGTCGCTGATCGAGGGCGTCTACGCGGGCCTGCCGGGGCCGCATTTCGAGACGCCCGCCGAGATCTCCATGCTGCGTGTGCTGGGCGCCGACCTGGTGGGCATGTCGACGGTGCTGGAGGCCATCGCGGCGCGGGCGGCCGGGGTCGAGGTGCTGGGGCTGTCGCTGGTGACCAACCTGGCGGCGGGGATGACCGGCGAGCCGCTGAACCACATCGAGGTCCTGGAAGCGGGCCGCGCGGCGGCGAGCACCATGGGCGGGCTGCTGCGCGAGCTGGTCGTCCGGTCGTGACCCGGCTCGCCCCCGACCTGCGCGACCGCGCGTTCCGCTGGCTCGCGGACGACCCGGACCCGGACAGCAAGCTGGAGCTTCAGCGGATCGTCGCGGCGGCCATGGGCGGCGACGCCGCCGCGGTCGACGAGTTGGCCGACCGGATGGCGGGACCGCTGACGTTCGGCACCGCGGGCCTGCGCGGCCCGGTTCGGGCCGGTCCCAACGGCATGAACCGCGCCGTGGTCATCCGCACGACGGCAGGCGTGGCGGCGTGGCTGGCGGCGCGGGGGCACGCGGGCGGGATCGTGATCGTGGGCCGCGACGCGCGGCACGGGTCGGCGGCGTTCCACGCGGACGCGGCCGGGGTGCTGGCGGCCGCCGGGTTCGACGTGCTGGTGCTGCCCCGGCCGCTGCCGACGCCGGTGCTGGCGTTCGCGGTGCGGTCGCTGCGCGCGGTGGCCGGGGTGATGATCACCGCGTCGCACAATCCGCCCGCCGACAACGGTTACAAGCTGTACGTGGACTCCGGCGCGCAGATCGTCCCGCCCGCCGACCGCGAGATCGAGGCCGCCATCGCGGCCGCGCCTGCCGCGATCTCGGTGCCCCAGGCCGCGACCTGGACGGCGTTGGGCACGGAGGTGCTGACCGCGTACCTGGACCGGGTGGCGAGCCTGCCCCGGGGCAGCGCGCGGGAACTGCGGGTCGCCGCGACGGCCCTGCACGGCGTGGGCGCCGGTCCGCTGGCGCTTGCCTTGCACCAGGCGGGTTTCACCGACGTCAGCATGGTCGCCGACCAGACCCAGCCCGACCCGGATTTCCCCACCGTGCCGTTCCCGAACCCGGAGGAACCCGGCGCGACGGACCTGCTGCTCGCCATGGCGTCCGAAATGGACAGTGACATCGCGGTCGCCCTCGACCCGGACGCCGACCGCTGCGCCCTCGGCGTCCGTGACCGCGACGGCGCCTGGCGGATGCTCTCCGGCGACGAAACCGGAGCCCTGCTCGGCGAGCACATACTGTCCACTTCAGACAGTGCTAGTCCTTTGGTGGCCAACACAATCGTGTCATCGTCATTGCTGGCGTCGATCGCAGCCGCCCACAACGCCCGCCACGCGGCGACGCTGACGGGCTTCAAGTGGCTGGTCCGCGCGGGCGACAACCTGGTCTACGCCTACGAAGAAGCCCTCGGCCACTGCGTCGACCCGGACTTCGTGCGCGACAAGGACGGCATCTCCGCCGCCGTCCTCGCCTGCGACCTCGCCGCCACCCTCCGCGCCCAGGGCCGCACCCTGCTCGACGCCCTGGACGACCTCGCCGTGACCCACGGCCTGCACCTGACCCGGCAGGTCTCGCTGCGGGTCACCGACCTCGGCCGCATCAGCGCCCTGATGGCCAGCCTGCGCGCCGCACCCCCCGACGAACTAGGCGGCGTGGCCGTCACAGCCGAAGACCTGCTCCCCCAGGCAGACGTGCTGCGCTACACGGGCGAGGGCGTGCGGGTGGTCATCCGCCCCTCGGGCACCGAGCCGAAAGCCAAGGCGTACCTGGAAATCGTCGCCCCGGTCCCCGACGCCGCCAGCCTCCCCACCACCCGCGCGACCGCGTCCCAACGACTCGACACCCTGGCGGCCGAGGTCGAAGACCTGCTGGGGGCCTAGCCCGTCGTAGGTGACCGCTGACTACGGCGAGACTCTCTCCGAAGGAAAGACTTCGGGCTCAGTGACCGACAACCGACGACTCGACAACGACGACAGCGAAGTCCCGTTGATCTGGCAGGACGCGATCGTCAAGACCGGCAGCCTCAACGCGGTGCTCCTCGCATGGTCCCGCCGGAAATCGGGTGCGCGGCGGAGCGGCCACGGCTGAGCATCTGACCGGTGGTCACCGGAGCGGGGAGTACAGCGGCACGTTGGGCACCAGGCCGGGTTTCATCCCCGTGTCGCTCTTGTCCGCGCACGGGGTGCAGAGCCGGACCATGACCGTGACCTCACCCGCGGTTGAGTCAGGCGTGACGCCCGGCGGCTCGGTGACCAGGTTTTTCGCGGCGGCTTCTGGCACTCCTACGACCCGGAGTCCGGCTATGGCCCACTCGCGGGGGCCGCGCCAGCCGATTCCGGTGTCCGTGCCTGTGGAACACACGACGCATGAGCCCCTGAAGGTTCCGTCCAGCCCGGCCATATGGCGTTCCCCTGGTATCCGATCGGATGTTGTCGCGAGAGTCGACAGTACCGGTATCAGAGTGTCATCGGTCGTTGCCCACGGTGTGCACCCGACCGGGTGACCGGCCTCGGCCGACCCCCCGCCTCCGGAGAGTCGGGGGCTTCTCGGTCGCCGTCAGCGGGCGAGGCCGCTGATCATTTCGCGCACCGCGGCGAGGTCCTGGCGCACCTCCACGCAGTTGATCTCGTCTGAGCGGAAAGACTTACGCCACTCACCACGGACAACCACGACCGCGTCACCGCCGCCACCCACCGGTTCCGCCAACTCGCCAAACAAGCCCTCAGCGAGGCCGACTCGCTGGCCCTCATCGAACGCGTGACGAACCATCACCTGCCCGACACCGGGTGAGGCGATACGATCGTGGGCGGCCGACACCGCTGGATGGGGACCATGCCGACACTGCTGATCGTCCACCACACGCCCTCTCCCGCGTTGCAGGCGATGTTCGAGTCGGTGCTGGCCGGGGCGAACGACCCGGAACTGTCCGAGGTCGACGTGGTGCGACGGCCCGCGCTGTCGGCCACCGCGTCCGATGTGCTGGCCGCCGACGGCGTCGTGCTGGGGACCCCGGCCAACATCGGGTATATGTCCGGCGCGCTGAAGCACTTCTTCGACACCATCTACTACCCGTGCCTCGACGCGACGCAGGGGCGGCCGTTCGGGTTTTACGTGCACGGGAACCAAGGCACCGAAGGCGCGGTGCGCAGCGTCGAGTCGGTGGCGAAGGGACTGGGCTGGACACCGGTCGCGGAGCCGGTCGTCGTCATGGGCGAGGCGAGCAAGGACGACCTCCAGCGGTGCTGGGAGCTGGGTGCCACCGTCGCGGCGCAGCTGCTGCCGTAGAGGTTTCCACCAAGCACTTCGGCAGTCGGTGGGCGCGCGCCATCACCGTCCGAATCGGACAGAGCACGCAGCGAAGGAGTGCGCCGGGATCGGAAACGGGCGCGGCGCGGGGAACGATGGGGCGGTCAGCGGCAGTTCACCGCCGAACTGGAGGTATTCCCCGATGACCACTCGTGTCCGAGTGCTGTCCGTGTTGGCTATCGCGGCCACGACGCTGGCCGTGACGGCTGTTCCGGCCTCGGCCGCGAACCCGATCACCTTCGCCCCGCGCGTCGACTACTCGACCGGGAACCACCCGGAAGCGGTGATCGACGCCGACCTCAACGGCGACGGCAAGACCGACCTGGTCACCGCGGACCGCTACCAGTGGGAACTCACGGTGCTGCTCGGCGCGGGCGCGGGCACGCTCGGCGCCCGCGCGTCGGTGTTCCCCGGCGAGGAACCCACCGGCCTGGCCGCGGCCGACTTCAACCGCGACGGCAAGACCGACGTCGCGGTCACCGTGGCGGGCGGCGTCTCGATCATGCCCGGCAACGGCGACGGCACGTTCGGCGTGCGCACCGTCTTCCCGGCCAGCGGCGGCGCAGAGGGCATCGCCGCTGGCGACGTCAACGGCGACGGCAAGGCCGACGCGGTGATCAGCAGGCCCACCGGGGTCACGGTGCTGCTTGGCGCGGGCGACGGCACGCTCGGCGCGGGCGTCGACTTCCCGGCGGGCGGTTACTCGCGCGGCGTGGTGCTGAGCGACCTGACCGGCGACGGCAAGACCGACATCGCGATCGGCGGCTTCTTCACCGGCGCCGTGTCCGTGCTCGCGGGCAACGGCGACGGCACGTTCGGCGCGGCCACCCAGTTCCCCACCGGCGCCAACCCGATCGACATCGCCGCGGGCGACTTCGACGGCGACGGCAAGACCGACCTGGCCACCGCCGACTACGGCGCGGGCACCGCCTCGGTCCTGCTCGGCGCGGGCGGCGGCGTGTTCGGCGCCCCCACCGCCCTGCCCATCGGCTTGAACCCGTTCGGCGTCGCGGTCGCCGACCTCGACCTCGACGGCGACCACGACCTGGCTGTGTCGGTGTCCGGCGCGGACTCCGTCGCGGTCCTCGGCAACGGCGACGGCACCTTCGTCCCCGCCGACTCCCTGGGCACCGGCACCACCCCCACCGAGGTCCACACCGGCGACGTCGACAACGACGGCCGCCCCGACCTGGTGACCACGAACCGGTTCTCCGACGGCATTTCCGTGCTGCTCAACCGCACCGTGCCGCCCGCGAGCGACCTGTCCGTCGGCATCAAGGCCACCCCGCGCCTGGGCCTGCTGGTGCCCGCGATCGAATACGCGATCACCGTCCGCAACGCGGGCCCCGACCCGCTGCGCACCGGCACCGTCACCGCGACCCTGCCCTCGCGCATGAAGGCGACGGCTCTGTCCGGCTGCACCGCGGCGGGCCAGACCGTGACCTGCCCCGTGGGCGCCCTCGCGGTCGGCGCGTCGACCACGAGGAAGTTCCAGGTTCCCGTGCACCTGCTGACCCTCGGCACTTACCACGTGACCGCCCAGCGCACCACCAGCGCCCCCGCCGACCCGAACACCGCCAACGACAAGGCGAAGGCGACCTGCTCGCTCATCGGCAACATCATCGTGAGCTGCCAATAACCGACGGCGATGGTCCGTCGCGGCGATGCCCCCACCGCGACGGACCATGCCTGCGTGTTCGCTTGATCCCTGGCGGTATCCACCGCGCATGACGACGTGAAATCGTTTATGAGTTCTTCTGTGGGGGAGAAACAAGACTGACCGCATCCGACTGCATCGACAGCCGCGTGCGGCCAATTATCCGCCTCCACACCGAGCGGAATTGGGAAGTCTTGATCTAAAGTCGAGGGACAAATTGAATAGATTCATTTTCGCCGGACTTGGACTTACCCTATTGACCTTCCTGTGGACATCCGGGTCAACCGCATCGGCCAACGAGCTGCCGAAACAGCCCACGGAGGTCACGGTGCAGGCGGTTTTTGTTCCAGTTCCACCCGAGTATGTGTACAACCCTTGCGACGTGGCCTACGACGGGATCACCCTCTTCGAGTGCGACCAGATCGCCGCGGTCTACCACGATGCCGTCGTCAACTTCGGCGATTCGGCACGTGGTCCGATTGTCACTGAGCGCGCTTCCCGGCCTGCGGTCGACAGTGCGATCCGGGAGCATGGAAACTGCTTTGGTAGCCGGTTTGCCACTGGTCGGCGCCTACCTCATAATGTAGGCTTTTGAGATCGGAAAAATCGGCCAGCCCACCGACATAGGTGGAGGGATTATGGTAATGGGCGGCGGAGCGTTGGCCGCACTGGGCGCCCTGAGTCTGGCCGGTAATATCGCCAAGAAGAAGCGCGACAAGTGAGAACGCCGAGCGCGACATGGCGAGTCTGGTCGCGTCGTCCGGAACCGTGGAAAAGCGCTCCTCCTGAGTCCCCGGAGGAGCGCTTTTCCGACATTGTCAGCCGTTGATGAGCTTCATGCCCTCCTCGTAGTAGCGGTCGCCCGCCACCGCGTCGGCGGGGACGGCGTTCTCGATGGCCTTGATGTCGGACTCGGAGAGGGTGACGCCCACGGCGGCGACGTTCTCGACCAGGTACTTGCGGCGCTTGGTGCCCGGGATCGGGACCACGTCGTCGCCCTGGTGCTGGACCCAGGCCAAGGCCAGTTGCCCCGGCGTGACGCCGCGCTCTTCGGCGAGTCGGCGCAGGGCCGCCACGATGGCGAGGTTCTTCTGGAGGTTCTCGCCAGCGAAGCGGGGCATTCCGACACCGCGGAAGTCGCCTTCCTCGAAATCGTCGGCGGAGGTGAACTTGCCGGTGAGGAAACCGCGGCCCAGCGGGGAGTACGGCACCAGGCCGATACCCAGTTCACGCGCCACCGGCAGGATTTCGGCCTCGATGTCGCGGCTCCACAGCGACCATTCGGTCTGCAGCGCGGTGATCGGGTGCACCGCGTGCGCGCGGCGCAGCGTTTCCGGGCCTGCCTCGGACAATCCGAGGTGGCGGACCTTGCCCTCGGCGACCAGTTCGGCCATCGCGCCGACGGTTTCCTCGATCGGGGTGTCCGGGTCGACGCGGTGCTGGTAGTACAGGTCGATGTGGTCGACGCCCAACCGGCGCAGCGACGCCTCGCACGCCTGCTTCACATACGGCGCGTCGCCGCGGATGCCGCGGGCGGTCGCGTCTTCCGGGTCGCGGACGACGGCGAACTTGGTGGCGATGACCGCGTCGTCGCGCCTGCCCTTGATGGCCTTGCCGAGCAGGATCTCGTTGGTGTGCGGACCATACATGTCCGCGGTGTCGAGCAGGGTGACACCCAGGTCCAGCGCGGCGTTGATGGTGGCGATCGATTCGTCGTCGTCGCGGGAGCCGTAGAAGTCGCTCATGCCCATGCAGCCAAGGCCCTGCGCGCCGACGGTCAACTCGCCGATGCGGCGGGTTTCCAGTGTGCTCATTGCTTTTTCTCCCCTTGTCCTAGTTCTCGACGGCCGCTATGTCCTCTTGCGACAGTCCAATACAGACAGTCGCGATGTTCTCCACCAAGTACGCGCGGCGCTTGGCGCCCGGAATCGGCACGACGTCCGACCCCTGCGCCCGCACCCACGCCAGAGCCAATCGGCCCGTGGTCACCCCGCGCTCAGCGGCCACGATCGCCCGGTTGGGGACCTTGCCCTCGGCGACCAGCCCCGCCATCGCGCCGACGGTTTCCTCGATCGGCGTGTCCGGGTCGACGCGGTGCCGGTAGCACAGGTCGATGTGGTCGACGCCCAACCGGCGCGGCGACGCGTCGCACGCCTGCCGCACATAGGCGGCGTCACCGCGGACGGTGAAGCCGCCGACCGGGTCGATACCCGTGATCCCGAACTTCGTGGCAGGCACGACCTCGTCGCGGCGGTCCGCGACGGCCCGGCCGACCAGCTCCTCGTTGTGGCCAACGCCGCAGATGTCGGCGGTGTCGACCAGGCCCACCCCCAGGTCGAGCGCCTGGCGCAGGGTGGCGGCCGCCTCGTCGGCGGCCGCGGCGCCGTAGCCCATGCTCATGGCCATGCGTCCCGGGCCCTGCGACCCGACGGTCAGCGGACCAGGCAGACGCTGGGGAAGGGTCACGCCGAGGCCTCCTGGGGGCGCGGTTCGGCGGCGATCAGGGTGGCGTAGTTGTCGATCTTGTAGTTGAGGACGTCCAGACAGGACCGCAGTTCCTCGATGCGGGCCAGCACGTCCTCGCGGTGGCGCTCCAGGATCCGCTTGCGCGGCCCGGCGGAGGCCAGGCCCTGGTGCCGCAGCCGGGCGTACTCGCGCATCAGCTTGATGGGCATACCGGTCGTGCGGAGCTTGGTGAGAAACCCCAGCCAGGCCAGGTCGTCGTCGGAGTAGGCCCGCCTGCCGCCGGAGTCCCGGGCGGGCGGGTCGATCAGTTGGATGCGTTCGTAGTACCGGAGCGTGTCGATCGACAGCCCACTGCGGTGGGCCGCCTCGGCGATCGCGTACGTCGTCGGCTGGGTCGTCGGCTGGGTCACGCTGTCGACGGTAGAAGCTGGAGTGCGCTCCAGGTCAACCCGAAAGCCGCGTCATGGTGACTTCGGCAGCGCCCAGGCCTGAAGATGCGCGGCCATCTTGGGCACCTCCACGGCGCCTTTGCCCACCTCGCGGACCACATCGAGCGCGTCGTCGGTGTCCGCGTCGATCCACCACCCGTTCAGGTCACACATCGTCACCGCGGCGACCCACCCCAACCGCCAGTTGCCCTCGGCCAGGGGACGAGTGCGCACGATCGAGTCGAGCAGCGCGGCGGCCTTGAGCCAGAGCGTGTCGTAGGCCTCCACCCCGAGCACCGTTGCCCGCGGCCGGTGCGCGGCGGAGTCGAGCAACCCCAGGTCGCGCACCACCAGGTCGCCCCCGGTCACGGCGGCGGCGAGGACGAGCAGGTCACTGG
This sequence comes from Actinokineospora iranica, assembly GCF_900101685.1. Taxonomy (GTDB): domain Bacteria; phylum Actinomycetota; class Actinomycetes; order Mycobacteriales; family Pseudonocardiaceae; genus Actinokineospora; species Actinokineospora iranica. The sequence goes on along the minus strand of NZ_FMZZ01000008.1, from coordinate 142,424 downwards.
CGTCCAGGTAGGCGGTCACCCGTCGATGATCACACAGGGCCCAGACGGTCCAGCAGGGCCCGGTAGCGCGGCAGGACCCGGCCCAGCACCTCGCCAAGCTGCTCTTCCTTGTGCAGACGGGCCCAGCGGTCGGCGAGCGCCAACCGGAGGATCTCCTGCTTGGAACGCCCCTCGGCGACGGCGAGTTCGTCGAGCCGGGCGTTCTCCTCCTCGGTCAGCCGCAGAGTCATCGCCATAAAGGTCACGGTACCACCGCGATACCTTCGTAACGGCGTTACGGAACCTCGGGTGGTTAGACTGCCCAGGTGCCCAGGCCGAAGACCCACGACGAGGCGCTCCGGACGCGACTGCTCGACCGGGCCGGGGAACTGCTGTCCAGCGAGGGCGCCGCCGCCCTCAGCCTGCGCAAACTCGCCGCGGACGTCGGCACATCCACCACCGCCGTCTACTCCCTGTTCGGCGGCAAACCCGCCCTGGTCCGCGCGCTGTACATGGAAGCCTTCCGCCGCCTCGGCACCCGCCTCCAGGCAGTCCAACCCACCGGCGACCCCGCGGAAGACCTCACCCGCCTGGGCATCGCCTACCGCGACAGCGCCCTGGCCGACCCGCACCTGTACGGCATCATGTTCGGCGGCCACCCCGGCTTCGAGCCGGACGAGGAAGCCACCGCCCAAGCCCGAGCCGCCCTCGAACCTCTCCTGAACGTCATCGCGGCGGGCGCCCGCGCGGGCGTCTTCCCCGACACCACCCACACGATGGCCATGGGCTGCTGGGGCATCGTCCACGGCCTGGTCAGCCTCGAACTCTGCGGCAACCTGCCCCCGGACATGGACGTGGCCGCGACCTACGAACGCGCCCTGCGTGCCAACACGTCGGGTTGGCGACGCTGAACCCGCCTTAGTCTCGCGACGCGACGGCCAAGTGTCACACCGCCCCGTACTGCCGGTCACCCGCGTCGCCGAGGCCGGGGACGATGAAGCCCGAGTCGTTGAGGCGTTCGTCGATGCTGGCGGTGACCAGGCGGACCGGGAGACCGGAGGACGCGAGGTGTTCGATGCCCTCCGGGGCCGCCAGCGCGCAGATGGCGGTCACGTCGGTCGCGCCGCGGTCGGTCAGGAGTGTGATCGTGTAGGCCATGGAGCCGCCGGTCGCCAGCATGGGGTCGAGGACGAAGACCGGGCGGTTCGACAGGTCCTCGGGCAGGGACTCCATATACGGCGTCGGCCGCAGGGTCGTCTCGTCGCGGGCCAGGCCGACGAAACCCATTTGGGCGTCGGGGATGAGCTTGTGCGCCTGGTCGGCCATGCCCAGGCCGGCGCGCAGGACCGGCACCAGCAGCGGCGGGTTCGCCAGCCAGTGGCCGTCCGTGCGGGCGACGGGGGTGTGGATGCGTTCGACGCGCAGCGGGGCGGCGCGCATGGCCTCGTAGGTGAGCATCACGGTCAACTCGTGGAGTGCCGCCCGGAAGGTGGCGCTGTCGGTCCGGGCGTCGCGCATGACGGTGAGCCGGGCCTTGGCCAGCGGGTGGTCCACGGTGAGCACGTCCATGAGCGGACACGGTAGCTCAGCGGTGGGCCAGCACCGCGAACATCGTGACGGACATGTGGAAGTCGCCGACCCGGGCGCCTTCGGCGAGGTCGGCGATGAGGCGTTCGCGTTGTCCGGCGGTGATGGCGCCCGCGGCCAGGGCGCGGTCGGTGAGCATGGCGACCATCGGGCCCTCGATCACCTCGGGGCCCTGGAGCAGCGCCTGGGAGCCGATGTCGGTGACCCGCAGGCCCGCCGCGGTGAGCCAGCCCGCGAGCCTGCGGCCCGCGTACGGGTTGGCGACGTTGGCCAGCATCGTCTCGGTGATCGCGCGAATCACGGCTGGCTCGCCGGGGTGCATGATCGCGGTGGCCCAGTCGGTGTCGATGAGCACGACGCGGCCGCCGGGGCGGACGACGCGGGCGATCTCGGCGGCGGCGCGGTCGGGCTCGGCGAGGTGCTGGAAGACGCGTTCGCTGCGGACGGCGTCGAAGGTGTCGTCCGGGAAGGGCAGGTCGGTGGCCTCGCCGTGGACGAACCGGGCGGACGAGGCCGCCTGCGCCGCGCGCCGTTCGGCGACTTCCCGCATGGCCGGGTTGGGCTCGACGCCGACCGCGTCGCCGTCGGGGCCAACGGCCGCGGCCAGGGTCTGCGTCTCGGTGCCGGTGCCGGAGCCGACGTCGAGCACCCGCTCCCCCGGCTGCGCGGCCAGCGCCTGCCGTCCCCAGGCCCGCAGCCGCACGATCCCGGGCAGCCCGGCCTGCAGGTCTAGGACTTCGACCAGCGGGTCGATCGGCGTCGTGTCGATGCGGTCGCTGCGGAAGGACGGCACGCCTGAGGACATGCCGCCACGGTAGCCCGGTGCGGCGTCCAGTACTGCTGATCACCCGTTCGCGCTACTCTCGTGCCCGTGAGTGAGCAGCCCAGCATTCCCGGCCCGCATGAGATGCGGGTGTCCAACGCGGACCGCGAGCGGTTCGCGAAGGTGCTGCACGACGCGATGGCCGAGGGCAGGCTCACCCTGGGCGAGTTGGAGGAGCGGCTGGACCGGGTCTACGCCGCCAAGACCTTCGGCGACCTGGAACCGGTGGTCCGCGACCTCCCCGGCCACCAGATCACCCTGCAAGCCGCGGCGCCGAGCGCACCTGGCCGGGTAGGCGGCCGGGGCACCTCGTCAAGCGCGATCGCCATGCTGTCCGGCGCGGACCGCACCGGCGTCTGGACCATCCCCCCGACGTTCAACGCCGTCGCGTTCATGGGCGGCGTGAAGATCAACCTCATGGACGCCCGGTTCGAGGCGCGGGAGACGGTCATCAACGCGTACGCGCTGATGGGCGGCATCGACATCATCGTTCCCCCGGACGTGACCGTGTACGTCACCGGATCGGGAATCATGGGCGGTTTCAGCAACCGAAGCACCGAGGGCACCCCCGGTGGCCCGGTCCTGCGAATCACCGGCTTCGCCTTCTGGGGCGGCGTGGACGTGCGCACCCCGAAGCGGAGCAAGGGCCGCCGCAAGCACCTCGGCCACTGAGCCCGTCTTCGGGACGTCGCATCTGGCTGCTCGAACAGCGCCCGGCCTGGGTCCGTCGGAGTCGGTCGGTTACACACCTGGGTCGGCGGCGCCGACTCACCCCGGGAACAGCCACACCCGCCCGCAGCTAGCGCCTTCAGCACCGGATGTGATGGAGACGTGCGAAGTCGAACGCACGGGGTTGTCACACGCGTACGCTGAGTTATCCTGGTCAGGGCTCGTGCCAAGACGGCGAAAGCGTGCGTGAGATGCCTCGTGAACCCGAAGCGCTAGTTGCTCTGCGCAAACGTCTCGGCGAGCACCTTGCCGCGCTGCGGAAGGCGGCGAGCCTGACGCAAGAGCAGTTGGCGCGGCCCACGCACTACGACCGCACCACCGTGGCGCACCTGGAGAAGGGGCGGGGCCGCGCCGACGAAGAGTTCTGGGCGGTGGTTGACCGCATGGTCGGCGCGAACGGGGCGCTCATGGAGTCGTTCCGGGCACTGGAAGCGGCGCTGCAGGCCCACCGCGTCGAGGCCAGGGAAGCTGAGCTGGCGGAAGCCAGACGCAAGGCGATAAGTCTTCAGACGAGTCGACCGGAAACGCCGAACCCGATCACGGAAGCCGAAGAAATCCTTCGCGAATTGGCGGATATCATGAAACGACGCGGCCTGTTGCAGCTCTTGGGACTCACGGCGACAAGCGCCATCGCTCCGGCCATGTTCGGCAACCTCGACCCGGATGAACAGCTCCGCCTGGTAAGCGCGATCGCCGAACCGGAACGGGTGGACAAGCAGGTCATCGCCCATATCGAGACCATCTTGGAACACGCTCGCCAGAGCGACCGCCAGTTCGGCGCGCAGGCGGCACAGCACACCATCCTGGCCCAGATACAGACGTTGAGCGGCATGGTTTCGCGCTGCCCCGACCCGTTGCGGCCAAGCCTGTTGTCCGCGCTTGCCAACGCGCAGCTTATATCCGGTTGGCTGGCCTTCGACTTGGACGACCTGGACGGCGCTCGTCGCGGCTACGAGCAGGGACGGGAAACAGCCCATCAAGCTCAAGACGCTGCGCTGGCCGCGTTCGCGCTCACCCGCATGACATCCCTGCTCGTGCGAATGAACAAGCCCGCGATCGCCACGGACTATGGCGCCGCCGCAGCCACATGGGCGGCGCGTACGGACAACATCGTTGCCCGAGCCTATGCGTCGGACACCGCCGCTTGCGCTTTCGCCGCCGCAGGTGACGCCGATGGCGTGAGGCGAAATCTCGATGAGACCACAATGCGCCTTCCCCGATGCGGCGAACAGCCCCTACGTCCTATCTGGATCTACAATAAAGCGCTGCACACCTCCCGGCGAGGCGAATGCCTGCTGACCCTCGGCGAGACAAACGATGCTGTCCAGACGTTCAGTGGTGTGATTTCGTCCTATACGCAGAGTGCCGCTCTCGCCAATCCAAGAAGGTTCGCCTTCGACAAAATCCAGCTCAGCAAAGCCCATGTGGCGGCGGGTGACATCGATGAAGCCGCCCAAGTGCTGGGGAGCGTGCCGGAAGCACTGGGCAACAACCGCTCTGTGCGGTTCACCAAGCACGTGCGCGACGTCCGCAGGACGCTTGCGCCCTGGCAGGGCACGTCAGCCGTGCGGCAACTGGACGACCGGTTGCACGAGGCAGGCCTGGCGGGCTGAGCGTCAGCGCGGATCCGGCGGCTGAGCGGGCCTAGACTCGCCGGTATGGCCGAGTCCTCGATGAAGACGTCGACCCGAGAGTTCGCCGACGTCACCCGTGACGAGACCTCGTTGCGGCGGTTCCTGCACGGCCTGCCCGGGGTCGACGCGGTGGGGGTCGAGCAGCGCAGCGCCGGTCTCGGCACGCGCAGCATCAAGAAGGCCAGCAAGATGCACGCCATCGACCTGGCGATCTCGATGGTCGACCTGACGACCCTGGAGGGCGCCGACACGCCAGGCAAGGTCCGGTCGCTGTGCGCGAAGGCCCGCCGTCCCGATCCGGACCGACCGGAGGTGCCCAAGGTCGCGGCGGTCTGCGTCTACCCGGACATGGTCGAGACCGCCGTCGCCGAGGTGAGCGGCACCGGGGTCGGGGTGGCCAGTGTCGCCACCGCGTTCCCGTCGGGGCGGTCGAGCCTGCGGATCAAGATCGCGGACACGGAGTTCGCCGTCGAGGCGGGGGCCACCGAGATCGACATGGTGATCGACCGGGGCGCGTTCCTGTCCGGGCAGTACGGGCGGGTCTTCGACGAGATCCGCACGATCAAGGCCGCCTGCGGGAACGCGCGTCTCAAGGTCATCCTGGAGACCGGTGAGCTGGCCACCTACGACAACGTGCGGCGCGCGTCCTGGCTGGCGCTGCTCGCGGGCGGCGACTTCATCAAGACCTCCACCGGCAAGGTCTCCCCCGCCGCCACGCTCCCGGTGACGCACGTGATGCTCCAGGCCGTGCACGACTGGCACGCGGCGACCGGCGAACCGCGCGGCGTCAAGCCCGCCGGCGGTATCCGCACCACGAAAGACGCTATCCGCTACCTGGTCGCGGTAAACGAGGTCGCCGGGCCGCGGTGGCTCGACCCACGGCTGTTTCGTTTCGGCGCGTCAAGCCTGCTCAACGACCTCTTGATGCAGCGCCGCACCCAACTGGAGGGCCACTACAGCGGCCCGGATTACGTGACGGTGGACTAGATGACCTGGGAATACGCCCCCGCGCCCGAGTCGCGGGACATCGCGAACCTCAAAGCGAACTACCGGATGTTCCTCGACGGCGAGTTCGTCGAGGGCGCTGGCGAGCCGCTCAAGACCGTCAACCCGGCCACCGAGGAGGTGCTGGCCGAGGTCAGCACCGCGAGCCCGGCCGACGTCGACCGGGCCGTCAAGGCCGCCAAGCGCGCGCAGGACAGGGTGTGGGGGCGGATGCCCGGCGCGGAGCGCGCGAAGTACATCTTCCGGGTCGCGCGGATGATCGCCGAGCGCGCCCGTGAGCTCGCGGTGCTGGAAAGCCTGGACAACGGCAAACCGATCAAGGAGTCGCGCGACACCGACGTGCCGACGGCGGCGGCGCACTTCTTCTACCACGCGGGGTGGGCCGACAAGCTCGACCACGCGGGCTTCGGCCCCGACCCGCGCCCGGTCGGGGTGGCCGGGCAGGTGATTCCGTGGAACTTCCCGCTGCTGATGGCCGCGTGGAAAATCGCGCCCGCGTTGGCGTGCGGCAACACTGTCGTGCTCAAGCCAGCCGAGACGACTCCGCTTACCGCGTTGGTCTTAGCCGAAATCATCCAACAGGCAGAGCTACCGCCGGGCGTTGTGAACATTCTGCCCGGCGCGGGTGACATTGGCGCGGAGCTGGTAAACCACCCGGGCGTGAACAAGGTCGCGTTCACCGGCTCCACTGAGGTCGGCAAGATCATTCAGCGGTCGCTCGCGGGCACCGGCAAGAAGCTGACCCTGGAACTGGGCGGCAAAGCGGCGAACATCGTCTTCGACGACGCGCCGATAGACCAGGCTGTGGAAGGCATCGTCAACGGCATTTTCTTCAACCAGGGCCACGTGTGCTGCGCGGGCTCACGGCTGCTGGTGCAGGAGTCGGTGGCCGAAGAGGTGCTGGACAAGCTGCGCAAGCGCGTGGCGACGCTGCGGATCGGCGACCCGCTGGACAAGAACACCGACGTCGGCGCGATCAACTCCCGCGAGCAGCTTGCCAAGATCCAGGAACTGGTGGCCTCCGGCGAGGACGAGGGCGCGGTCCGCTGGACCAGCCCGTGCCCGGTGCCGGACAAGGGGTTCTTCTTCGCGCCCACGGTCTTCGCCAACGTCAGCCAGGCCATGCGGATCGCACGCGAAGAGATCTTCGGGCCGGTGCTGTCCGTGCTGACCTTCCGCACCCCGGACGAGGCCGTCGCCAAGGCCAACAACACCCCGTACGGCCTCTCGGCGGGCGTGTGGACCGAGAAGGGCTCCCGCATCCTGCTGATGGCCGACCGGCTGCGCGCGGGCGTGGTGTGGGCCAACACGTTCAACCGCTTCGACCCGACCGCCCCGTTCGGCGGCTACCAGGAGTCGGGCTTCGGCCGCGAGGGCGGCCGCGCCGGGCTGGAGGCGTACCTCGATGTCTGACCGCGTTACGGTAGCGAAGACCTACAAGCTCTATCTGGGCGGCGCTTTCCCGCGTTCCGAGTCCGGTCGCACGTACCCGGTGACCGACGCGCGCGGGAAGTTCCTCGCCAACGCCGCGCAGGCGTCCCGCAAAGACCTCCGCGAGGCGGTCGGCGCGGCCCGCAAGGGATTCGGCAAGTGGTCGGGGGCGACCGCGTACAACCGGGGGCAGGTGCTCTACCGGGTCGCGGAGGTCCTGGAGGGCAGGCGCGAGCAGTTCGCCGCCGAGGTCGCCGCCAGCGAGGGCGTGCCGCAGAAGCGGGCGCAGTCCCTTGTGGACACCGCGATCGACCGCTGGGTCTGGTACGCGGGGTGGACCGACAAGATCGCCACGGTCCTGGGCGCGGCGAATCCGGTGGCAGGCCCGTATTTCTCCTTCTCCGTGCCCGAGCCGACCGGGGTCGTCGGGGTGCTGGCGCCGCAGAGGTCGTCGCTGCTCGGCCTGGTCAGCGTCCTCGCGCCCGCGCTGGCCGCCGGGTGCGCCGCGGTCGTGGTGACCAGCCAGAACCGGCCGCTGCCCGCCATCACCCTGTCTGAGGTCCTGGCCACCTCCGACGTGCCCGCCGGAGTGGTCAACCTGCTCACCGGCCACACCGCGGAACTCGCGCCCTGGCTGGCCACGCACGCCGACGTCAACGCCCTCGATCTCACCGGGGCCCCGCCGGAGTTGCGGACGGACCTGGAACGGGCGGCCGCGGGCACGGTGAAGCGGGTTTTGCGGACGCCTGCCGAGGAACCGGACTGGACCGCCCGCCCGGACATCGCGCGCCTGCGCGCGGTCCTGGAGACCAAGACGGTGTGGCACCCGATGGGCGCCTGAAATCTTGTCGAGGGCACTGCCTTGTCGAGGGCACTGCCTGTCAAGGCGCTGCCTGTCAAGGGCGCTGCGAAACCTGTGGATGAATCCGGCGATTGTGGATAACTCGCCGCTTCCGCCCCGCCGCGCCCGAGCCGTGTCATAACCTGAAATCCGAACGCAGGGGAGCGATCGGAGCGGGGCGAACGTCCCAGTGCCGAACGTCAGGAGGGGAGCACATGACCGAGTCGGATGTCGGGGGCTACCGCGGCGAGGGCGATGCCTTCCGCGCGTACACGGCGGGGGTGAACCCGCTCGCCGAGCAGTTGCGCGGTGTGGCGGACAAGGATCTGCGCGGGCACGCCGAGTTCGGCGAGCACGCGTTCTCCAAAATCGGCAGCGAGGTCGGGCTCAGCCAGGCCATCCGCGCGGCGACACAGCGGCAGATGAGCCGCGTCCAGGGGCTCGCCGACAGTCTCGGCGGGACCGCCGACGCCGTGCGCAACACGTGGACCAACTTCGAGGGCACCGAGCAGGACGCCGAGCAGCGGCTGCGGCGCGCGGCGGGTGAGCTGGCATGACCGCACCCGTGCGGGACCTGCTGGACCCGATGATCCAGCCCGCCGCCACCGCGCAGCGGCACCTCGCCACCGACGACAACGCCATCGACGGGATCAGCCAGGCGCACGCCGGGGTGGCCACCACGCTCACGACCGTCGGCTACGACGCGACCAGCCACGCCAGCGGCCTGCGCGAGGGCTGGACCGGGCAGGGCGCGGTCCGCCACGAGCAGGACGTCACCGCCCAGAACGCGGTGAGCACCGAGCTGAGCCAGTACAGCGCCGAGGTGCAGCAGGCGGTCCGGGAAGCGGGCGACATCCTCAAGGTCGGCCAGAAGGTCAACCAGGACCAGATCGACGACTTCAACCGCAAGGCCGCCGAACTCCTGCAGGCCGCGGCCGCGCTGCGGCAGGCGGGCGACCCGGCGGGCGCGCAGCAGAAGCTGACCGAGCTGGCCCAGTACGCCGCCCAGCTCACCGGTGACACCTCGACCAACCTCGAAACCGTGATGACCCAGCTCAGCGGGGTAGTCACCAAGCTCACCGGCGGCGACGCGGGCTCGACATCGACGGCGGGCGCGGCGAGCCCGCCACCGGCGGCCTACAACGACCGCCAGGGCGGTGGCGGCGGCGGCGGAAGTGGGGGCGGCGGCGGAGGTGGCGGCGGTGGCGGTGGCGTGGCCACCAAGCGCAGGCTGCCGATGGCCATCCCGCCGCAGCCCGGCACGGGCGTCGCGGTCAACCTGCCCGACGGCAGCACTGTCCAGGCCCCGAACGAGACGGCCGCGCGCGCGGTCCGGGCGGCGCTGAGCCAGCTCGGCGTCCCGTACGTCTGGGGCGGCACCACGCCCGGCGCCGGGCTCGACTGCAGCGGCCTGACCCAGTACGCCTACGGCGAGGGCGGCCTGGAGATCCCGCGCACGTCCCGCGAGCAGGACATCGGGGCGGAGGTGCCCTCAGCCGACCAGCTGCTTCCGGGCGACCTGGTCTGCTGGGAGGGCCACGTGGCGATGTACATCGGCAACGGCCAGATCGTGGAGGCGGGCGACCCGGTCCAGGTCGGGCCGCTGCGCACCACCAACTCGGGGATGCCGTTCGTCGGCTTCTACCGACCCACCGGCTGAGCCTGCGGCACACTGTCGCCTGAACGAAAGGTGGGGGCGTGGAGATCGACATCGAGCACGAGCTCGACACGGTGGCACAGCGGGTCGAACGGACCCGCGCGGAGGCCGAGCAACGCGCGCAGCGGGTCGGGCCGATCACCGGCAAGGCCATGAGCGGCGACGGCGCGATCAGCGTCGAGGTGCGTCCCGGTGGCCTGCTGTCCGAGGTGAAGCTGACCCCGGCGGCGCTGTCCAGCGGCTCCGACGCGCTGGCGGCGCAGATCATGGCCCTGGCCGACCGCGCCACCCGCCGGGCCGGGGCGAGCATGTACCAGACCCTGGCCCCGGTCCTCGGCCCCGCGGGCGAGAAGCACCTCACCTCCCTGGGCTACGAGCCCACCGACGAGGACGACGAAGACGAGGCCTTCGACAGCCCCCTGGGCCCCCTCGCCCCCAGAGGCGGACGGCGGCTGCCCCGATGACCCCCGCCCGCCACCCCCTCCACGCCCAAGTCCCCACCCGGCCGCGCCAGCCCGCGAACCCGCTCCGGCCGCCCTGGTCGCCCCAACCAGCAACGGCGTCCGACCCAGCCACGCCGACCCAACGAGCCACGCCGACCCAACGAGCCACAGCGCCCCGGCCCGCCAGGGCATCCCGTCCGGCTAGCGCACCCCGACCAGCCACGGCGCGCCGGCCCGCCAGGGCGCCCGGGACAACCACGGCGACCGGGCCTGCCGCTGGGGCGGTGGCGCGGGCGGGCGGCCTGGTCACGACCTCTGGATCGCCCTGTCTGGCCGGGAACACTGGCGGCCGCGCGTCTGAAGGTCTGCCGACTGCAGGCCCGCCAGGCGGGCAGGCCGCCACCACACCCCACAGCCCAGGCAGCCCGGGCCTCGACCCACCCGGCGAGCGGCAGCCCGCCCCCGGCTCGGAGCCGTCTCCGCCGGTCGGTGATTATCCCGGCCGGAACGGGGAAAGCTGCCGTCGTCGGCGCGGCCGATCGGCTCGCCGCCCGCGGGGCCGGGGCGCCTGCCCCGTTCTCGTCCAGTCCACCCACCGCACACCGAAAGCGGCCAGATGACAGACCGTCAGCCGTTGGAGCGCAGCACCCGCCAACTCATCGAGGACGGCCGGGCGCGGCAGGAGGCGCTCGCCGACATCGACACCGTGCTGCGGAACGTGCAGGGCACGGCGTATGACAACCACGGCAGTGTGCGGGTCACCGTGGACGGGCGCGGGAAGCTGGTCGACCTGTGGTTACGCCAGGACGCCGTGCGGTGGGGCGCCGACCAGTTGGGCAGGCTCATCGTCATGGTCGCGCAAGCGGCGATGGACGAGGCGACGCAGGCCGGGTACAACAAGCTGGCCCCGCTGCTCGGGGACAACATGACCTACGCCATCGAGCTGATCTCCGGCCGGGCCGCTCCAGCCCGCGCGGGGGCGGGCTCGGGGATCACCGCGGAAGAGTTTCAGCGCAGGCGCGACGAGCGGATGCGCAAGGCCGACGGGGCGGGGGAAAGCGCCCGTGGGCCCGTGGAGGATGATGGCTTCGACCCCGACGACCCGCTCTCGTTCGACCTGTCATCCCTACGTTCCGACAGGTGATCCGTACCCCGTAGGCTGCCGACGCGTCGCGCTTGTTCGCGCGAGCACGTACGTCGGTGGCTGCGCGACCAGGAGGACCTCCAATGGCCCAGGACATCGTCCCGATCGAACTCGGGCTGCCGAAGGGTGACCTTGTCACGCTGTGGGCTCCCCGGTGGCGGGAAGACGGCGAGGAATGGGAGGCGTTCCTCGGACACGAGGACGACCTCTACGCCTTCCCCGACGCCGCGCATCTCGCGGCGTTCGTCCGCACGACAGAAGAGCACGACCTGTCCGACCACCCCGCGTGGCACCTGGTGCCCGCGCTGTCGGTGGCCGAGCTGATGCCCGACGAGGCGCACCAGTACGACCTGGTGGGCGTGCCGGAGCTGGCCGCGGAGGAACCGGACACCTGGACGGTCGGCGAGCTGGCCGACATCGTGGCGATCGTGCGCGCCCTCGCCGACGTGTGCGAGCTGGACGAGGTGCACGACGTGCTCAACTCCGCCGACGGGTTCGCCGTGCTGGAGCAGGGCACGTTCCCGTTCACCGGGCGCGACGGCGAGCGGCTGTGGACCGACCTGGCCGAGACGATCTCCGAGCGCTGGGACGAGGTGCTCGACGCGCTGGACTCGGTCGTGGCGACCCCGGACGTCGACGAGGTCGCGTTGGAGAAGAGCGCCGAGGAGCTCGTGGCCTTCCACGCCGAGGCCGCCGAAGCCGCCGCCGACGACGACCTCGACGCGGCCGACGACGCGGAAGAGGACGACACGGAAGAGGCCGACACGGAAGAGGCCGAGGCGGCCCCGGCGGGCTTCTGGGCCGAGGTCGGCATCGACCCCATCAAGATCATCACCGACGGGGCCGAGTACTACACGCTGCGCTGCTACCTCGATGACGAGCCGGTCTTCCTCGGGGCCGACGGCAAGATCGACGTCGCCACCTCGGCGCGCGGCCTGGCCAAGTTCCTGGCGAACGAAGACCTCTCCGAGAACGACCTCGCCGAGGTGTCCACCTGGGGCGAGGTCGCGACCAAGGCCACCGACGGCAGCCTCGACCTCGACGTCGACACCGACAACACCTACGTCCTGCAGGGCCTCGGCGACGACCTCGCCGAGGGCGTCGACGCCGTGGACCCGGTCCAGCTCGACCTCGCGGTGGAGCTGCTGACCGACGCCGCCGACTGGGCGGGCGACGAGAGCGTCGCCGAGGCGCTGGGCCAGTCGGAGAGCCTGGGCTGGCTGGTGAGCTTCATCCTCGCCCCCGACCCGACCCGGATGGCGCCCAGCGCGCCGTTCGACACCGAGGCCGCGGTCTGGCACAAGCTGGTCCAGAACCTCGAAGACCGCCTGGTCGTCCACTAGCTCCTAGGTGGGGCCGCCGCCGAGCCGGGCTCGGCGGCGGCCGCCGCCGGGGTGCGAGCCACTAGGGCGAGATCAGGCGGGCGTAGCCGGGCTTGATCACGTCCTCGATGATCGCCAGCCGTTCCTCGAAGCCGATGAACGCCGACTTCATGGCGTTGATCGTGAACCACCGCAGGTCCTCCCAGCCGTAGCCGAACGCCTCGACCAGGGCGGCGAGTTCGCTGGACACCGTGCAGCCGCTCATCAGCCGGTTGTCGGTGTTCACCGTCACCCGGAACCGCAGCCGGGTCAGCAGCCCGATCGGGTGCTCGGCGATCGAGGCCGCCGCGCCGGTCTGCAGGTTCGACGTCGGGCACATCTCCAGCGGGATGCGGCGGTCGCGCACATAACTGGCCAGCCGCCCGAGGTGCACCGTCCCGTCGCCTGCGACCTTGATGTCGTCCACGATGCGGACGCCGTGGCCGAGCCGTTCCGCCCCGCAGTGCTGCAACGCTTCCCAGATGGAGGGAAGGCCGAACGCCTCACCGGCGTGGATGGTGAAATGCGCGTTCTGTTGGCGCAAATATTCGAACGCGTCGAGGTTGCGGGTCGGCGGGAACCCGGCCTCCGGCCCGGCGATGTCGAAGCCGACGACGCCCGCGTCGCGGTGGCGGACCGCCAGTTCGGCGATCTCCAGCGAGCGCGCGTTCTGTCGCATCGCGCACAGCAGGGTCCCGATCCGGATCGTGCGCCCCGCCTCGGCGGCGCGGCGCTCGCCCGCCCGGAACCCGGCCTGCACGGCCTCCACGATCGCGTCGAGGCTCATGCCCCGTTCGGTGAACAACTCCGGCGCGTAGCGGACCTCGGCATAGACGACCCCGTCCGCCGCTAGATCTTCCGCGCACTCGGCGGCCACCCGGACGAGGGCGTCCTCGTCCTGCATGACACCGCACGTGTGCGCGAAGGTCTCCAGGTAGCGCACCAGGGAGCCGGAGTCGGCCGACTCGCGGAACCACGCGCCGAGATCGTCGGCGTCGGTGGTCGGGAGGTCGCGGTAGCCCGCGGCCTCGGCGAGGTCGATGACCGTGGCGGGCCGCAGGCCGCCGTCGAGGTGGTCGTGCAGGAGGACTTTGGGGGCGCTGAGGATGGCGGCCGGGGTCACCGGCGCCGATGCGGACGTCGACATGCGGACACGGTACTCACCCTGACACCACTCATTCGGGTAGCCAAAAGCTCACGTAAGGTGTGGCGCGAGGCGCGGCATCCGCTGGAGGGGTGTCCGCCGAATGGTCCAATCGTCCGTGTCAACACCGACGAACTAGCTACGGGTGGTGTATGGACGCCTTCTGGGACTGGCTAGGCTCCCCTTCATCTCCACATCCCCTCACCAGGACGAAGGTCACCTCCGTGAACGAAAACAACCCCACGGTGTCGTTCGACCGGATGCGCAACATGCTCACGCGCGCGGCCGAGATCCGTGAGAGTGAACAGCAGCAGATCTTCGACGCTCTGGACGAGATCCACGCCAGGCTGTCGCCGCTGGAGTCCATCGGGTCGGTGCGCAAGCGCCTGTCCGAGATGCCCGACCGCACCGAGGTGAGCGTGCTCGCCGAGCGGTTGGACGAAGCGATGTCCAAGCTGGAGGCGCAGGACACCGCGATCGCCGCCATCGGCCGCGCGGTGGAAAGCATCGTGGACAAGTTGGCCACCCCGTTCGCCCAGCTCGACGGCCGTCTCGACGGTGTCGCGGGGCGCTTCGAGGGCGTGGCGGGCCGGATGGACGGCCTGGAGGACAAGCTGTCGAGCATCCACCGTCGCATCGACGAGCTGGACAGCCACCTGGACAAGCAGGACGGCAAGATCGACCTGGTGCCCGGCTCGGTCCACGGTCCGGTGCGCGAGCGCATCGAGATCATGGAGACCGCGCTGCGCGGCCGCCTGGACGAGGTGGACGAGGGCGTGCACGAGCACCTCGACGGCACCAAGGACGCCCTGGCGCGCGTGGTCGGCGAGACCACCGACGCGGTCCAGGGCAAGGTCGCCGCCGTGCACGGCGCGGTCAGCGACTCCACGAACGCGCTGCACGGCCGCTTCACCGAGACCTCGGACTCGCTGCACGGCAAGCTCGACACCGTCGCGTCGGCCATCGCCGCCACCCGCGACGCCCTCGGCTCCTCGGTCGGCGAGTCCCGCGAGGCCGTCCACGCCAAGCTGGACGAGGCGACCGACGCCCTGCGCGACGCGCTGCGCGAGACCAAGGAGACCGTCGACGCCAGCGACCGGCTGGAGTTCCTGGCCGAGCGCCTGGAGAAGGTCACCGCCCGCCTGGACGAGATGGCGACCCGCCTGGACACGGTCGAGGACGGTTTCACCGCCAAGCTGGGCGACCTCGGCGCCGCGGTCGAGCGCGGCCTGAGCAAGGTCGAGGGCACCCTGTCCAACCGCCCCGACTCGGAGTCGGTCGAGACCCTGGTCCGCCGGGGCAACGACGAGTCGGTCCGCCGCATCGGCGGCCACCTGGACGAGGCCATGGCCACCTTCGCCGAACTCATGCTCGGCGGCGGCCAGCCCACCCCGCCCCCGCCGACCACCCTCCCCCGGCAGGGCAACCGCCGCCGTACCAACGGCAAGGGCCCCAAGTCCGCCGACAAGGTGCGCGACGACAACCCCGAGGACAACGACATCGCCGCGGGCGCCTGACCGCTCGCTCGGCAACCGGTAGGGCTATCTCCGCACGGAGGTAGCCCTACTGCTTTTCGGGGCCAGGGGTCACTCCGATGTGCGGATCGGGATCAGGCAGGCAGTCAAGATAGGCGTGCAGCGCGGCGGCGCCGGCGAGCATCGCGCGACCGCGGGCCGCGAGCCGGGCGCGCCAGTCGTGGAGAGTCGACTCCAGCGGCACGATGCCGCCTGCGGAGCGGACTTGGGCGATCAGCGGGGCGATCTGCTCCAGCAGGTAGCCGCCCCTTCTGAGCTGGTGGACCAGTTGCGCGTCGCGCACGTCGGCCGGGCTGTAGACGCGGTATCCCGTCCCCGGGTCGCGGCGCGGCTGAACCAGTCCCGCCCGCTCCCACTTGCGCAGGGTGGCGGGCCGGACCCCAAGCCTTCGGGACAGCGGGCCGACGAACACGTCCCCGCGTTCCTGCCGCACGGGACTGAGATCGCGGAGCGCCGCTTCGACGGCATGGAGGGTGCCGCGGTCGCCGAGAAGCTGGGCGTGGCTCGCATCGATGATCCCGAGCGCGGCCTCGGTCGCCCCCTGGTTGACCGCCCGCATGATCGAGGTGGCCACCTGGTGACCGTGTCCGGGCACGAGGGCGAGGAACGCCCGCAGGGCCTGCGCGTGCGGCGGCGTGTAGGTGCGGTAACCGTGCCGGGTGCGTTCGGCGGCCGGAAGGATGCCAGCCGCCTCGTAGTTCCTGATCGCCTGCGCGGACAACCCGTGCTCACGCGCGAGATCAACCGGCCGGAGCCGCCCACTGCCTTGAAGGTTTCGCCGCACTACCCTGCCAACATCGCCGGAAAGTCCCCACCGCGGGTTCAACGATACCGTTGACGAAGTGCCTGACGAGAACCTGATGATCGACCTCAGCATGGCCGAGCTACGCGAGATCACCGCCTACGCGGTGGCCTGCGCGGAACCCGCGTTGACGATCTACGAGCGCATCCGCCCACTCGACCACCGCCCACGATCCGCGATCAACGCCGCGCGGGCATTCGCCAACGGCGCCAACAGAACCAAGGCGATCCGCGATAGCGCGTGGGCAGCCCACCGGGCATACCAGGAAACCCGAGACGCAGGCCAAACAGCGGCAAGCGAAGCCGCCCGCGCGGCCGTCGCCACAGCAGGCACACCATTCCTACACCCCATAGCCAAGGCGACCCAGGTCCGGCACATCCTCGGCCCGGCAGCCCACACAGCCAGAGCCTGCGAACTCGACGCGGACGACAACCCCGACGTCGGCGCCAACTACATCAGGAAGGCAACGGACCTAGCCACCCCCACCGTGACAAACGTCCTCACCCGCTACCCCAACGCCCCAAGCACCCGCAACCGGGTAGGACAGCTACTGCGAGACCTGGACACAGCCTTGCGACACCCACCAACCGCCCGCTAACCGCACCCGAACCTGCCAGGTGCTCGATGAGTTGGAGCAGCCAACCTGCCCTCCTGCCAGGCCGACAAGCGCCCGCCCCATCGAGCCGACCCCGAACGCGACCACCGATCACCCGCGAACCACCTCAAGAACCAGCGACTCACGACCCACCGCAGCCTCAGCGATGGCATACGCACCATCAAGAGCAGCCAAAGCAGCAGGAACCGCTTCAGGCGTGTCAGTGCGCAACTCCAGCAAGGGATCCCCAGCACGAACAGATTCCCCAGGCTTCACATGGCAGACAACGCCCGCAGCGGCCTGCACCGAATCCTCCTTGCGAGCCCGCCCGGCACCCAACCGCCACGCGGCAACCCCAACAGCATAAGCGTCCAAAGTAGACAGAACACCGTCCGACGCGGCAACAACGGTATGGACATGACCAGGCTGCGACAGAGGGGCATCCGGATCACCCCCCTGAGCCCGGATCATCGCAGCCCACACGTCATACGCGGCACCGGACCGCAGAACCTCCCCAGGGTCCACATCGGACAAGCCAGCCAAGTCCAGCATCTCGCGAGCGAGAGCCAGCGTCAGCTCGACCACGTCACCAGGCCCACCCCCGCGCAGGACCTCAACCGCCTCCGCCACCTCCACGGCGTTCCCCACCGCACGCCCGAGCGGGACCGACATGTCGGTGATCAGCGCGGAAACCCGCACCCCCCGCGAAACGCCGATGTCGACCAGAGCGGCGGCCAGCGCGCGAGCGTCCTCCGGAGTCTTCATGAACGCGCCCGATCCGCATTTGACGTCCAGCACCAGAGCATCCGCGCCCTCAGCGATCTTCTTGCTCATGATCGAGGCGGCGATCAGCGGAATGGACTCCACCGTGCCGGTGACGTCCCGAAGGGCGTAGAGCTTGCGGTCAGCGGGAGCCAAGCCATCGGTCGCCGCGCAGATCACCGCGCCGACATCCACAAGCTGCGCCTGGATCTCGTCGGCAGTCAGGCGAGCGCGCCACCCCGGGATGGACTCCAGCTTGTCGAGAGTGCCGCCGGTGTGCCCGAGGCCGCGGCCGGAAAGCTGCGGCACCCCCGCTCCGCAGGCGGCGACCAGCGGAGCCAACGGCAGCGTGATCTTGTCGCCGACACCGCCGGTGGAGTGCTTGTCCACCGTCGGACGGCCGACCCGCAGGGACAGCGTCTCGCCGGAGGCGACCATGGCGGCGGTCCAGCGGGCGGTCTCGGCGGCGGCCATGCCGTTGAGGTAGATCGCCATGGCCAGCGCCGACATCTGCTCCTCCGCGACGACGCCCCGGGTGTAGGCGCCGACCACCCAGTCGATCTGCTCGTCGGTCAGCCGGGCGCCGTCGCGCTTGGCCCGGATCACCTCCACGGCGCTGAACGGCTCCATCGGCGTCCCTTCTCGTCGGTTCTCGGCCACCGTAGCCCGGGTGCGCAGAAGCGAGCAGAATCGACGCGGCGGCCGTGGCAGGCTCGGTTCAGCCATCCGGGGAGGACCTATGCGGCTCATCGGCGCGCCGTCGTCGTTCGCGCTTGAACTCGGGCCGGTGGACGAGGTGGACAGCGGGTTGCGCACGGTCCGCGTGCACGTCGCCGGGCAGGTGGTGACCGGGCTCGACACCCTGGTCTACGTGCCGCACCTCGCCGACGTCCTGCGCGCCGACGCCGCGCGCCTGCGCGCGTTCCCCGACGTCGACCCGCTGTTCGCGGGCCGCTCCCCGGTCGAGGCGTTCGACCTGCTCATGGCGGGCGACCCGGCGATCACCTCCGCCGAGCACTGCCGCCTGTCCGGCGCGTGCCGGTTCCTCGACTGGGGGGTCAGCACCGACCACCTGCTCGGCTTCCTGATCCCCGGCCCCCGCCTGCTCTGCGCCCGCCGCGACGGCGCGGGCCCCCTCCTGGACACCCCCGTCACCCGCGCCGACCTCATCGACGCCCTCGACACCGCAGCCGCCGACCTGAGCACCGGCTACACCGTCTTCCGCGACCGCACCCGCGCCTGACTCACTGAAGTACGTAAGGACGTCGCCTCACGGCAGGTGGGCTGGGCCGAAGGCGTCGGGCAGGATGGTGCGCATGGGGGCGGGGCCGGTGGGGGTGTCGACCAGGCAGTCCGGGCCGCCGAGTTCGTAGATGATCTGGCGGCAGCGGCCGCAGGGCATGAGCAGGTCGCCGGTGCCGCTGCGGCAGGCCAGGGCGATCAGTCTGCCGCCGCCGGTCAGGTGGAGTTGGCCCGCCAGGGTGCATTCGGCGCACAGGGCGAGGCCGTAGGAGGCGTTTTCGACGTTGCAGCCTGCTACCAGCCTGCCGTCGGCGACGATGCCTGCCGCGCCGACGCGCAGACCGGAGTAGGGGCAGTAGGCCGAGGCGGCGGCGGTCACCGCCGCCGCGCGGAGGGCGGGCCAGTCGATCGTCATACGCCCTGGCCCCGTTGGTAGGGCACGCCGATGGCCCTGGGGACCCGCAATCGTTGGGAGGCAAGGCCGAGGACCAGCAGGGTCACCACGTACGGGGCCGCGCCGACCAGTTCCGGCGGCACCTCGTCGCTGGTGAAGTACCACCAGGCGAACAGGACGCCGATGGCGGCGGCGACGCCGGACAGGACGTGGTGGCCCGCGCGGTACTGGATGACCGCGACGACGAGCAGGGCGATGCCCAGCAGCAACAGCAGCGCGTGCACCGCGCCGGAACCGCGCAGCGCCATGGCGTCGGTGTAGCCGAACAGGGTGGCTCCGGTGGCCAGGCCGCCGGGCCGCCAGTTGCCGAAGATCATCGCGGCCAGGCCGATGAAGCCCCGGCCGCCGGTCTGGCCGTCGCGGAACTGGCCGGAGCTCACCGCGAGGAACGCGCCGCCCAGGCCCGCGAACGCCCCGGACGCGACGACCGCGAGGTACTTGTACCGGTAGACGTTGACACCCAGCGACTCCGCAGCGGTCGGGGCCTCGCCGCAGGAGCGCAGGCGCAGGCCGAACGGGGTGCGCCACAGCACCCACGCGGTGAGCACCAGCAGCGCCACCGCCAGGACCGTCAGCAGCGAGACCTCGGTGGTGAGCCCGCGCAGGACCCCCGCGAGGTCGGAGACGAAGAACCAGCGCTTCGCCTCGACCGTGCCCAGCAGGTCCGACGCGCCGGGGATGGTGATCTTCTCGGCGTCGGCGATGCGCGGCGACTGCTTCTGGCCGCCGCCGGGGGCGTCGGCGAAGTACAGCTTCGACAGGAACAGCGCCGCACCGGGGGCCAGCAGGTTGATCGCGACACCGGAGATGATGTGGTCGACGCCGAAGGTGACCGTGGCGACCGCGTGCAGCAGGCCGCCGACCACGCCGAGGACCAGGCCGAACGCCACCCCCGCCCACGGACCCCACTGGTAGCCCGCGTATCCGGCGCCGAACGTGCCGAGCACCATCATGCCCTCAAGGCCGATGTTGATCACGCCCGCGCGTTCGGCCCACAGGCCTGCCAGCGCGGCCATCGCGATCGGCACCGCGGCGATGAGGGCGGCCTGCACGGTGCCGGACGAGGTCAGGTCGGTTGCCCCGCTGAGCACCCGGACCAGCGACAGCACCGCCAGCGCGCCGACCGCGATGAGCAGGTACACCATGGGGGACAGCCGTTTCCCGCGCTTGGCGGAAACCGCTTTCTGCTCCAGTGTCACACCACCGCTCATCGGGCCACCTCACAAGCTCGGCGGCCCCGCGTGCCCAGCCACCGCGTCGATGACTCGCTCGCAAGCTCCCTCATCAGGCCGACACCTCTTCCAGCGTCTTGGTCCGCCCCAGCGCGCGCCCGACGTCGCGTTGCTCGGCGCGGACGCGGTAGCGGCGCACGAGTTCGTAGGCGACGACGACCGACAGCACGATCACGCCCTGCATGATCAGCACGATCTCCCTCGGCACGCCGGAGACGTCCAGCGCGTTGGCCGCGTTGTCCAGGAAACCCCACAGCAGCGCGGCCACGGCCATGCCGACCGGGTGGTTGCGGCCGAGCAGGGCCACCGCGATGCCGATGAAACCCAGGCCCGGCGGGAAGTCCAGCGAGTACGAGTGCGACGAGCCCAGCAGCTGCGGCATCCCGACCAGGCCCGCGACCGCCCCGGACAGCAGCATCGACCAGACGACCATCTTCTGCACGCTCACGCCGCTGGCCACCGCGGCGGACTCGGACAGGCCGGTCGCCTTGAGCTCGAACCCGAAGCGGGTGCGGGAAAGCACGAACCAGTAGACGACGCCGACGAGCACCGCGAGGAACACCAGGCCGAAGATCTTCGACGTCGACCCCGGGTAGTCGATGCCGGGGACCTGCCCGCCCTCGGTGATCGGCCGGGTGCCGATGTTGTTGCTGCCCGGCACGTTCTCCGCCAGCCGGGCCGGGTTCAGCAGGTAGGACACCAGGTACGTGGCGATCGCGTTGAGCATGATCGTGGAGATCACCTCGGACACGCCTCGGGTGACCTTGAGCAGCGCGGCCAGCCCGGACCAGGCCGCGCCGACCAGCATGGCCGCCACGATCGTCATCGCGACCCGCAGGAACGGCGGGACGCCGTCCATGAACGCCGCGCCCGCGAGCGCGGCCGAGAGCATCGCGGCGAGCCGGTACTGGCCGTCCACGCCGATGTTGAACAGCTTCATCTTGAAGCCGATCGCGACCGCGACCGCGGCCAGGTAGTACTGCGTGGCGCTGTTGAGCGAGTTGACCAGCGTGCGCGGCCGCTGCGCCGCGGTCGCCATGGCGTCCACTGTGTCCAGTGGCGGGTTCCCGGTCAGCGCCAGGATGAGCGCGCACACCAGGGCCGCGAAGACCAGCGCCCCGACCGGCGCGACGAGTCCCAAGAGGACGGACCGGACGGAGAACCTGCCCATCAGCTTTCCCTCCCGGCTCCGGTCATCGCGGAGCCGAGCTGCTCCGGGGTCACGGTGGACGGGTCGTGGTCGGCGACGAGCCTGCCGCGCAGGATCACCGCCAGGGTGTCGGACATGCCGATCAGCTCGTCCAGGTCGGCCGAGATCAGCAGCACCGCCAGCCGCTCGGCGCGGGCGCGGCGGATGTGCTCCCAGATCGCGGCCTGCGCGCCGACGTCGACGCCGCGGGTGGGGTGCGCGGCGATCAGCACGACCGGGTTCCCGCTCATTTCCCTGCCCACGATCAGCTTCTGCTGGTTGCCGCCGGACAGCGCCGCGGCGTGCACGTCGATGCCGGGCGTGCGGACGTCGTACTGCTCCACGATGCGCTGGGTGTCGGCCTTCGCGCCGCGCCGGTCGAGCAGCGGGCCGCGCGCGTTGGGCTTGCGGGTCTGGTGGCCGAGCACCCGGTTCTCCCACAGCGACGCCTCCAGCAGCACGCCCTGGCGGTGCCGGTCCTCGGGGATGTAGCCCATGCCCGCCTCCCGGCGGCGCTTGGTGGAGAGCCGGGTGATGTCCGCGCCAGCCAGGTGGACCGACCCGGCGCTGGGGACGCGGATGCCCATCAGCGCCTCGACCAGCTCGGCCTGGCCGTTGCCCTCCACGCCCGCGATGCCCAGGACCTCGCCCGCGTGGATGGTGAACGACACGTCGTCCAGCACCTTGCGGCCATCCGCCGAGGTCACGGTCAGCCCGCTCGCGGCCAGCACCGGCCGGTCGGTCACCGTCGACTCGCGCAGCTCCGGCACCGGCAGCGCGCTGCCGACCATCAGCTCGGCGAGCTTGCGGGCGGTGACCTCGCGCGGCGACACGCTGGCCACCGTGGTCCCGCGCCGCATGACGGTGATGTCGTCGGCGACGGCCAGCACCTCGTCCAGCTTGTGCGAGATGAACAGGATCGTCAGGCCCTCGGCCTTGAGGTCGCGCAGGTTGCCGAACAGCTCGTCCACCTCCTGCGGCACCAGCACGGCCGTCGGCTCGTCCAGGATGAGCGTGCGGGCGCCCCGGTAGAGCACCTTGAGGATCTCGACCCGCTGCCGCTCGCCGACGCCGAGGTCGTCGACCAGGCGGTCGGGCTCGACGCCGAGGCCGTAGGCGTCGGAGATCTCCCGGACGCGGGCGCGGGCGGCGGCGAAGTCCAGCCGGACCCCGGCGCGCGGCTCGCTGCCGAGGACGACGTTCTCCAGCACGGTGAGGTTGTCGGCGAGCATGAAGTGCTGGTGGACCATGCCGATGCCCGCCCGGATCGCGTCCGCGGGCGAGGCGAACGACACCGGCTCGCCCGCCACCGCGATCGTGCCATCGTCGGGCCGCTGCATCCCGTAGAGGATCTTCATCAGGGTCGACTTGCCCGCGCCGTTCTCCCCGACCAGGGCGTGCACGGTGCCCGCGCGGACAGTGATGTCGACATCGGAGTTGGCCACGACGCCCGGGAAGCGCTTGGTGATCCCGGACAACTCGACGGCCGGGGCGGGATCGCCGCCCGCTGCTGACTCGGTGGACACGGCCCAATCCTTGTCGCTGGAGGGGTGGGTGCGGAAGCGGAACGGGCCCGGCGTCCGCTGGTCGCGGTCGCCGGGCCCGCGCGTCGGCCCGTCCGAGCAGGCCTACTTCTGCGCCGGGACCTTGATCTCGCCCGCCACGATCTTGGCTTTGTACTCGTCGATCTTGCCCTGGATGTCGTCGATCTTGCCACCGCTGGTGGCGTAGCCGATGCCACCGGCCTTGAGGTCGTAGACATGGGAGCCAGCGGTGAACTTGTCGTTCTTCACCGAGGTCACGAAGTCGTAGACGGCCACGTCGACCTCCTTGACCATGGAGGTGATGATGACGTCGCGGACGTCGGCGAGGGCGGGCAGGTTGTACTGGTCGGAGTCGACGCCGATGCCCAGCCTGCCGTTCGCCTTGGCCGCCTTGAACACGCCGTTGCCCGAGCCGCCCGCCGCGGCGTAGACGACGTCCGCGCCCGCGTCGAACATGCCCTTGGCCGCGGTCTCGCCCTTGGCCGGGTCGTTGAAGCCGGTGAAGTCCGGCGGCTGGGTCAGGTACTTGACCTGGACGGTCGCGTCCGGCTTGACCGCCTTGACGCCCGCGGTGTAGCCGACCTCGAACTTCTGGATGAGCGGGGTGTTGACGCCGCCGACGAAGCCCACGTTGCCGGTCTGGCTCTTGAGGGCGGCGGCGACGCCGACGAGGAAGGAGCCCTCCTGCTCGGCGAAGACCAGGTTGGCGATGTTGGGGCCCTGGGCGTCCTCGCTGTCGATGAGCGCGAACTTGACGTCCGGGTAGTCCGCGGCCGCCTTCTTCAGCGCCGGGGCGTAGGCGAACCCGACCGCGATGATCGTGTTGTAGCCGCCCTCGGCGAGCTGGCGGAGCCGGTCTTCCTTCTGCGCGTCCGTCTCGCCCGCGGCGGCTTCGAGCTCCTTGATGTCGATGCCGAACTCGGCCTCGGCCTTGTCCAGGCCGCGGGCCGCGGAGTCGTTGAAGGACTGGTCGCCGCGGCCGCCGATGTCGTAGGCGAGGCCGAGCTTGATGGACGAGGCGGCCGGGGTGCCCGGACCGCCCCCCGGGGCCGCGGTGTCGGACCCGCACGCGGCCAGGCCGAGGCCCAGCGCGACCAGCCCGGCGGTGAGACGAACCCCTCGCATTCGGCGCAAGGCTTTCTCCCTTCCCGATCCCCGTGTTCGACGTGACCGAACACGGATGTTCCGCAGGACCGTACCCCTGGTCGGGGCCAGGTTCTTGGCACACGCCGTTGCGTGACCCAATTGTTGATTGACACCACCCGGGTGACCGGGGCGGCCGTCCCGGGTGGACGGCGAATAGGGGTCGTGAATGGACGAATAGGGGTGGTGAATAGCGGATCAAGGCCAATTACCTACTGATGAGTAGATTGTGGTCATTCCAATTGGTGACCTCACCGTGACCACTCTGTGTCACATCCGACTAGGCAAGACGGGGTCGGCGAATGCTCACACGGCCTGGTCGAGCGCGGTGAGTGTGTCTTGTCCGTCACAGAGGGCATCGACAGGTTGGGTGTGCTCCGCTCTGCGGGTCTAGCATCCGATGGGTCAAGGCCCGTTTCGTGTGCATTCCGCGCGGGCATGAAGTCCATCAGCGACGTTGGAGGCCGGCTACCGATGTCCGACTCGGCCAGCGCTACCGTGGAGGTGGCGGCGCGCGGGTCCCGGCGCAACGGGACGCTCTACCGGGGAGACCCCGGAATGTGGTCATGGGTGGCGCACCGCATCACCGGCGTGCTCACCTTCTTCTTCTTGTTCGCGCACGTGCTCGACACCGCCCTCGTGCGGGTCTCGCCCAGCGCGTACGACGAGATCATCGAGACCTACAAGACCCCACTGGTCAACCTCATCGAGGTCGGCCTCGTTGGCGCGGTGCTCTACCACGCGCTCAACGGCCTGCGGGTCATGCTGGTCGACTTCTGGGAAAAGGGACCGCGCTACCAGAAGCAGATGCTCTGGGCGATCATCGGCGTCTGGGTGCTGGTGATGGTCCCCGGCGCCTACTTCATGATGGTCCGCACGGTGACCGAGATGTTCGGGGGGCACTGACCATGACACTCGCCCTGGACAAGCCCCGCTCGCCCCGGCGCCCAGCCGCCCGGCGCAGCAACTTCGAACTCGCCAGCTGGCTGTTCATGCGGATCTCCGGCCTGGCGCTGATCGTGCTGGTGCTCGGCCACCTGTTCATCATGAACATCCTCGACGGCGGCGTGCACCGGATCAACTTCGCGTTCGTGGCCGGACGCTGGTCCAGCCCGTTCTGGCAGTTCTGGGACCTGTCGATGCTCTGGCTCGCCGAGATCCACGGCGGCAACGGCCTGCGCACGGTCATCAACGACTACGCGCGCAAGGACAGCACCCGGTTCTGGCTGAAGATGATGCTGTACGTGTCCATGGTGCTGATCCTGGCCCTTGGCTCCTACGTCATCTTCACCTTCGACCCGGACATCCCCGCGAACTGAGCCTCCCACCACCGGAAGAAGCGGTTTGACCATGCAGTTCCACAAGTACGACGTGGTGATCGTCGGGGCAGGCGGCGCGGGCATGCGCGCGGCCTTGGCGGCGAGCGCCGAAGCGGGCGTCAGCCCGAAGACGGCCGTGCTCACCAAGCTCTACCCGACGCGGTCGCACACCGGCGCCGCCCAGGGCGGCATGTGCGCCGCGCTGGCCAACGTCGAGGAAGACAACTGGGAGTGGCACACCTTCGACACCATCAAGGGCGGTGACTACCTCGTCGACCAGGACGCCGCCGAGGTGATGGCGAAAGAGGCCATCGACGCCGTCCTCGACCTGGAGAAGATGGGCCTGCCGTTCAACCGGACGCCCGAGGGCCGCATCGACCAGCGCCGCTTCGGCGGGCACACCCGCAACCACGGCGAAGCCGCCGTGCGCCGGGCCTGCTACGCGGCGGACCGCACCGGCCACATGATCCTGCAGACGCTGTACCAGAACTGCGTCAAGCACGGCATCGAGTTCTTCAACGAGTTCTACGTCCTCGACATCTGCCTCACCGAGACCGACAACGGCCCGGTCTGCACCGGCGCGGTCGCCTACGAGCTCGCCACCGGCGAGATCCACGTCTTCCAGGCCAAGGCGGTCGTGTTCGCCACCGGCGGCTTCGGCAAGGTCTTCAAGACCACCTCCAACGCGCACACCCTGACCGGCGACGGCATGGGCATCGTGTTCCGCAAGGGCCTGCCGCTGGAGGACATGGAGTTCTACCAGTTCCACCCGACCGGCCTCGCGGGCCTGGGCATCCTGCTGACCGAGGGCGCCCGCGGCGAGGGCGCGATCCTGCGCAACGCCTCCGGCGAGCGGTTCATGGAGCGCTACGCGCCCACCATCAAGGACCTCGCGCCGCGCGACATCGTCGCCAGGTCGATGGCCCTGGAAGTGCTCGAAGGGCGCGGCGCGGGCCCGAACAAGGACTACGTGCTGCTCGACTGCACGCACCTGGGCGCGGAGGTCCTGGAGACCAAGCTGCCCGACATCACCGAGTTCGCCCGCACCTACCTCGCGGTCGACCCGGTCACCGAGCCGGTGCCGGTCTACCCGACCGCGCACTACGCCATGGGCGGCATCCCCACCAACATCCACGGCGAAGTGCTGCGGGACAACGACAACGTCGTCCCCGGCCTCTACGCCGCAGGCGAGTGCGCCTGCGTCTCGGTGCACGGCGCGAACCGGCTGGGCACCAACTCGCTGCTCGACATCAACGTCTTCGGCCGCCGCGCCGGTCTCGCCGCCGCCCGCTACGCGGCGAACCACGACCTGCTCGACCTGCCGGAGAACCCGGCGGCGCAGGTCGAGGCGCAGGTCGCGCACGCGCTGTCCGAGCACGGCAAGGAGCGCGTCGCGGACATCCGCACCGAGCTTCAGGCCACAATGGACGCCAACGCGTCGGTGTACCGCACCGAGGAGACCCTGAAGCAGGCCCTGCACGACGTGCAGGCCCTCAAGGACCGCTACGCGCACATCACGGTGCAGGACAAGGGAAAGCGGTTCAACACCGACCTGCTTGAGGCCATGGAGCTCGGCTTCCTGCTGGAGTTGGCCGAAGTCCTCGTCGTCGGCGCCCTGGAGCGCAAGGAGTCCCGCGGCGGCCACGCCCGCGAGGACTACCCCAACCGCGACGACACGAACTACATGCGGCACAGCATGTTCTACAAGCAGGGCGACGGTCTCAAGGGCGAGATCCGGCTGGACTACAAGCCCGTCACCTTCACCCGGTACAAGCCGATGGAGCGCAAGTACTGATGACGACCGCTGCGACCACTGAGAACCCGGCCTCGGGAGCCCGAGGCGACCAGCCGCCCGTGCCCGAGGGCGCGGTCACCGTCACGGTGAAGATCCTGCGCTTCAACCCCGAGACCGACTCGGAGCCGCGCTGGGAGTCCTTCGGCGTGCCCGCGCTGCCCACCGACCGGGTGCTGAACCTGCTGCACTACGTCAAGTGGTACATCGACGGCACCCTGACCTTCCGCCGCTCCTGCGCGCACGGCATCTGCGGCTCCGACGCCATGCAGATCAACGGCGTCAACCGGTTGGCGTGCAAGGTTCTGGTGAAGGACCTGCTCGCCAAGGGCGACAAGCCCACCACGATCACCGTGGCCCCCATCAAGGGCCTCCCGGTGAACAAGGACCTGCTGGTCGACATGGAACCGTTCATGGAGGCCTTCCGCGCGGTCAAGCCGTTCCTCATCACCTACGGCAACGAGCCCACCCGCGAACGCATCCAGTCCGCCGCCGACCGCGAACGCTTCGACGACACGACGAAGTGCATCCTCTGCGCCTGCTGCACCACCTCGTGCCCGGTGTTCTGGAATGAGGGCAGCTACTTCGGCCCAGCGGCGATCGTCAACGCCCACCGCTTCATCTTCGACTCCCGCGACGAGGGCGCCCAGGAACGCCTGGACATCCTCAACGACGCCGAAGGCGTGTGGCGCTGCCGAACCACCTTCAACTGCACCGACGCCTGCCCCCGCGGCATCCAGGTCACCAAGGCCATCCAGGAAGTCAAGCGCGCCCTGCTCTTCCGCCGCTGACCGCAACGCTTCACCCGAAGGCCGCTCCCGTTCCCGGGGGCGGCCTTCGCCGTTTTCGGGCGGATCTGTTGCCCGCCCGGTTTTCCAGTGAGAGTGTCGTGGCTCAGGCAGCCAAGCCGGACAAAGCGACCAAGAAGGTCAAATCCGAAGACGCGGTGCGGAGGATAAAGCTGCGCAATGTGAACGAGATGGTGGAGAACGTCCTGGACTGCGCGGTCAACTCCTACGGGCTGTGCACGACTTCTTCCCTCGCAACCCATGCTAGTCCTCGACCGGTCCCTGTTCACGCTGAAGACCCCGGCGGGCAACACCTTTCGTCGTTGCCGTGTCCTGGGTTCGGATGCGGGACAAGGATGACGTGCGGCCGCTGAAGAGGCTGATCGACACCGACAGCACGGGCAGTGTGCGGTCGCCGGGTTTTGAACTGCTGAAACGGCAAGGGGTTCGGTTCACCGGCACCCCGTTCACCTCCGACCCGAGACACGACCTGCTGGTGGTCGCCGAAGGGGCTGCGGTGTCAGGGTCGCCTGATCCGGTGTTCTTCAAGCAGGTGGTGGATCTGGCCGCTCAACTGCCTGGCTGAGCGGTCATAGCAGGGGTGGCACCAGGGCCTCGGCCAACTGCCGTGGGCCGCGGATCTCCAGGTCGATAGGGGCGTCGTCCCGCAGACGCACCCGGATCGTCGAGCCCGTCTTGGCGGGTCTGCCCGCGATCCGATCCGGATAGAACCGAACCGAGTCCGACTGAACGCTGATCTTCGCCTCGGCGACTCCGATCTGGCAGGTGGCCGTGTTCGTGAGCGCCGCTTCCGCACCGGTCGTCGGGATACCCGGGGTCTCGAGAAGCATAGTGCACAACTGCGCGGCCTGGACCGGCCGGGGCAGATCGACTATCTGGCCCCCTGGGGCCGCGGGTGTCCTGACGAACCGGAAGCGGCCAGTGCCGTCTCGCTCGGGGACGGGATCGCCTTCCTTGGCCAGGGTGGGAACTACCTCAGCCGCGACCCGGGTCAACATTTCCCGCTGAGCCGTGGGATCGAGACGTGACGAGGTGATGGTCAACGACAGCAACGGCTTCTCGATCGGGCTCCCAGCGCCGTCTGTCAGTGACACGACAAACCCGGTAGCAGGAGCCGGAACGGAGAACGCAGGCCGCCCACCGACAGTCGTCGTCGCGGAGAAAGCGCTTCCCATCGGCATAAGCCGCATGGTCAGCATCGCTCGGTCACTGCTCACCGAGCACTGGTCGAGGCTCGGTTGCCTGCCCACCCCGCCTTCCAACAACTGTGCCCAGCGGTCGCTGGGCACCACTTGGCACAGGATCTGCGACGCGGTTTCGCTCAGCACCGAGGACAAGGCCACCCCACCTGTCATGCGCACCGGTCGGATTGCCTTGTCTTGGGTGAACGGGTTTGTCGGCGTCGTCACCGGTGGCTCATCAGGTGCACAGCCCACAACAAGCAAGGCTCCGGCCACTGCCGCGAGCAAGAGAGGCACCTTCATCATCGCTCGGTCCGCCTCAGTGAGAAAGTCTCCTCGAATGACGCCTCGTCCTCGTCCGCGTCCACTGGTGGCGGCGATGCGGTCGCGGACGCTTTGGGCAGCGACCCCGGCAGCAGCACCGGCAAGTCGCCTACCAGCCCCTCTTCAATCAACGGCTGATAAAGACTCCGCACCTCCGCCCTGGCTCGACCTGCCGCCTCCTGCGTGACCGATGAAATGACCCGGGCGAGATGATCAGCACGCAGGCCAAGCGCTTCGGGTGCGATCTCCAGATCCGTCAACATGCCACCGACGTCCACGACCGCCCGCACCAGCCCGTCTGGCGATTGCGCTTGGCCGGTGATGTCCATCGCTTGTTCTCGCGCGGCAAGCCTGCTCTCCTTACGGCGAATCGCCATAGTGTGCAGATGCGATGCCGCCCCACTCAATTGACGGGCTTGTTCGGTCAACTCTGCCGAACTGAATTCTCGATAGTCACTCATGTCGCGGAAGGCCCCTGCTCGGAGTAGCGGTCCAGGTGCTGGCCATCGGCACCAGTGGTGCCGTCAAACGGCCCGTCGGCACGGGCCGATGGCTCAGGAACGAGATCACGGGTGTCCTGCGGCACGCGGTGCCGCCCTTGATTCTCCTGAGAGAGACCGAAGGTCCCCGGGTGGAAATCCGGTGCGGTGATAATCATCGGACGAGCAGGGCGCACCTCGGACAACTTGTCGCCGGTGACTGCCGCGGCCAACTCCCGAAAAGCACGTTCGATTTTAGCCCGCTCGATGTCGACCAGTTCGAGCATACCTTCGCCGGAGTCCACGAACTCGACTATTACCCCTAGTTCGCTGTCAGCACCTTTGGCCTCCACTGCTACGCTCGTCGCTCCCGCGACCATACTTGCGGCGATTGTTCCGGCCACAACGCCAAGCGGTCCGCCAGCCGCGGTGCCCACTACAGCGCCCGCCACACCGACAACCGCGCCAACGATAGCCGCACCCACCTTCCAACCGTCCGTTGCGGCCTCCGCGATTCCGTCCAGAGTGTGCCTGACAAACTCCACGACGTCGCTTCGCATACCCTTCACGAGAGCAGCGTGTGCGGTGATGATCAGGATCATCGCGTCGATGCGGTCCTTCATCAACTCGACGCCGTCTTCCAACTGGTTGAGATAGTCGAAGAAGCCGTCTGCCGCAGAGCCGGACCAGCCGTCCAAGTCTCGCTTCGCACCATCGAAATGCAGATGCTGATCCTGGGTGATGGCTTCCTTTGCGTCATTGAGGGCCTGGATCATACTGTCCGCTGTTGATGTCTCACCGCAGGAGACGAGATCGAATATCCGCTGTATGCGTCCCTCAAGTTGAGCGGCAGCCCCGATACCCTCATCATCGTGCGCCTTCATGATGCCGATGAGGCTGTGCGCCTGATCGCTCATCTGAGCAGCCCAGTCGATGTCCATTTCTTTCCCCGACTACGCTTGCCCGTCAGCTTGACGATAGCGCGTGGCGATTTCGACGATCGCTTGCGCAGCCAAGTCGACATTGTCCCGATTATCTTGGAATACCTGCTTGACAAAGTCAAGCGTGTAGTAGCATTCGTTGCCTGGTTGCCAAAATAGATAATGCCGATATGGCATACTCGTGTCGAATCCCCCTGTGTCCATCGACGCGCCCCGAGTGTCGAACGTGCGGGTGATCCATCCGGTCGCCTCGGTCAGCTTCTCCAGTGCGGTGGACATCGATTGGCTGATACCAGGAAGCCGGTTCCTCCCCAGGTCGTCCAACGCGCTGAGGTGCACCTCGAACTCATCCACGTCGTCCCCCGGGTCCCGGTGTCGATCATTCCCGCGATCGACGCTATCAGCAACCAAGCGGCGGGGTGGCAGGTTCAGCCGGATGGGCCTGCTTGACAACCTGACGCAAGTCACACTTGCCGCGGGACCGCGACGTGGCCAGGCAGCACCAAGACCGGAAAGACAGGCGCCTGGGTGTCGAGGTTCTTGGTTGGGGGCACCGCGACTGGCTGTGCTCAGCTAGAGCCGGGCTCGTTGGGTCAGCGAACGGAAGAGCCGTCCGGGGCTATGTGGTGGAAACCGGTGTAGGGGACCAGCGCCTCGGGGATGTCCACGCCGCCGTCGGGGGTTTGGTGTTGTTCCAGGAGGGCCAGGAGGGTTCTGCCGATGGGGAGGCCGGAGCCGTTGAGGGTGGCGGGGAAGGTTTTGGCTCCGTCGCGGGCGCGGAGGCGGATTCCGGCGCGGCGGGCCTGGAAGGTGCCGGTGTCCGAACAGGACGAGATTTCCCGGTAGCGGTTCTGGCCGGAGAGCCAGACTTCGATGTCGTAGGTGAACCTCGCCGAGAAACCGAGGTCGCCTGCGGCTAGGGCGACCACGCGGTACGCCAAGTCCAGGCGCTTCAGGCATTCTTCGGCGTGGGTGAGCATGAGGTCCAGTTCGGCGCGGGAGTTTTCCTCGGGGACGATGCGCACCAGTTCCACTTTGGTGAACTCGTGCATCCGCAGGATTCCGCGGGTGTCGCGGCCGTATGAGCCCGCTTCGGCGCGGAAGCACTGGGTGCGGGCGGTCATGGCCAGCGGCAGTGCGGCCTCGTCGAGGGTTTCGGTTGCGTGGAGGTTGGTGAGGGGGACTTCGGCGGTGGGGATGAGGAACAGCTCCCGGCCGCCGACCGCGGTTGTGAACAGGTCGTCCTCGAACTTGGGGAGTTGGCCGGTGCCGGTCATGGTCTCCCGGGTGACCAGGGTGGGCACCGAGTACTCCGTGTACCCGTGTTCGCGGGCGTGCAGGTCCAGGAAGAACGCGGCGAGGGCGCGTTCCAGGGCTGCTCCGGCGCCCCGGGTCACGGCGAAGCGGGCGCCGGAGAGCTTCGCGGCGCGCCTCAGGTCGAGGATGCCGGTGGTCTCGCCGATGTCGGCGTGGTGGCGGGGCTCGAAGGGGTAGTCCCGTGGCTCGCCGACGCGGCGGATCTCCACGGCGTCCTCTTCGGACTTTCCGTCGGGGGCGTCGTCTGCGGGGAGGTTCGGCACGACCATCAGGAAGTCGGTCAGCTCGCGCTGGACTTCCTTCTGGCGGGTCTCGACCTCGTGGATCTGCTCCTTGACCTCCTTGGCCCGGGCGCGGACCGCCGCGCCGCCCGTGCGGCCCTCCTTGGCCAGGCGATTGGCTTCCCCGCGCAGTTTCTGGGTGCGGTCGGTCAGTTCGGCGCGGGTGCGCATCAGCTCCGCCAGCGCGGGCAGGTCCAGGGTGTGGCCGCGCCGGGCCAGGCGGACGGCGGCTTCTGGGCCGAGGGCTCGGGCGTCGTGCACGGTGGGGCTCCTTGGCTGTCGGGGTGGCGCGGCGGGCGGGTCAGCTCGCGGCGGCGATGGCGGCGCGCGGCGGGGCGGCGATGTGCGCGGTGACCTCCGGCCACACCAGGGTCGTCGCGCCCCAGGTGAGGCCGCCGCCGAACGCGGTGAGCAGCAGGCGCTGCCCGGCGCGGATGCCGCCCGCGGCGGTCGCCTCGGCCAGCAGGATGCCGATGGACGCCGCAGCCGTGTTGCCGACGCACTCCACATTGGACACAGTTTGGCGCTCCTGGAGGCCAAGGCGTTCGCCCACCGCGGCCGAGATGCGCGCGTTGGCTTGGTGCGGCACGAACTTGTCTATATCGGACATCGTCAAACCGGCCCTTCCCAACGCTTGCATGGCCGAGGACGCCATGCGCTCCACCGCGTGCCGGTAGACCTCGCGGCCGCGCATCCGGAAGTAGTAGTCCTCCGGCTCCGCCGCCGCACCGGAGGAGCGCTGCCGGGAGCCGCCCGCCGGGATCTGGATCAGGTCGGCCAGACCGCCGTCGCTGCCGAGCACCAGCGGGCCGACCGCGCCCGGCTCGTCCGGCGCGCCCGCGCGCAGCACCAGGGCGCCCGCGCCGTCGGCGAAGATGACCGCCGTGCCGCGGTCCTTGGGGTCGATGATCGTGGAGAACGTCTCCGCGCCGATCATCAGGACCGACTCCGCGTTGCCCGCGGCGATCAGGCCGACGGCGCTGGACAGTCCATAGAGGAATCCTGTGCACACGGCGTTGACGTCGTGCGCGGAGATCCCGGTCAGCCCGAGCCGGGTGGCGACCTCGGGCGCGGTGGCCGGGCACAGCCGGTCGGGGGTGGTGGTGGCGACCACGACCGCGTCGACCCGGCCGACGCCTGCCGAGCGCAGCGCCAGCTCCCCGGCGCGGGTGGCCAGGTCGCCGGTGGACACGCCGGGGTCGACCCAGCGGCGCGCGCCGATGCCGGTGCGGCTGCGAATCCACTCGTCGGAGGTGTCCAGGTACCCGGCGAGCTCGGCATTGGTGACCACGCGCTGGGGCAGCGACGCGCCGACCCCCACGACGACCGCGGCGGTCATCTCGGCGCTCCGGTGACAGTGGGCATGGCGGCCGGTCCTTCCTCTGCCGACCCCGTGCGGCGCGCGGAGTCCGGGTGGGCCTGCCGCTCCGGCAGGCTGCGCAGCGTTCCGTCGTGCAGTTGGCCCGCGTAGCTCAGCAGCGGGACGCCCTCGCCGGGCACGCCTGCGAACACCTCGGCGACGAGCAGGTGGTGATCACCCGCTGGGGTGTGCGAGCGCAGGCCGCAGCCCAGTCCGGCAAGCGAGCCGTCGATGAGCGGCGCGCCGCTGTATGGGTCGGGAGTCCAGGCCACGCAGTCGAACTGGGCGAGCCCGCGCGGACGGTCCGGGTCGGCGAACCAGCTCGCCAGCGCGGCCTGGTGCGCGCCGAGGATGTTGACCGCGAACCGGGCTCCCGCCTCGCGCACCAGGTCGGCGAACAGCGAGCCGCGGCGCAGCGACGTGCCCAGCAGCAGCGGGTCGCGGGACACCGCGGCGACCGAGCTCACGGTCGCGGCGTGAGCGCGGTCGCCGTCGCGGAAGGTCAGCACCGCGACGCCGGAGGCCAGTTTGCGCAGCGCGACCCGGCTCCGGGTCGCGGTCTCCTCGGTGATCATGCGTGGGCTCCTTCGCACCCGGGAGCGAGCACGGCGGCCTGGTGGTAGAGGAAGATCGTCTCGGCTTTGAGAGCCGTGCCCGGCTGGCCGTCGACTTCGACGGTCACCGTCAGCCCCACCTCGTGGAAGCCGCGCGGGCGCTGGCGGGCCGACGCCAGCCGGACGGCGCCGCGCACCCGGGCCCCGACCAGCACGGGGTTGGCCAGGCGCACCTTGTCGAAGCCCTTGTTCACGATGACGTCGACGCCGTCGACGGTCACCGCGTCGGTGATCATCGACGGCAGCAGCCCCAGGGTGAGCAGGCCGTGCGCGACCGGCGCGCCCCAGGGGCTCTCCGCGGCCGCGCGCCTAGGGTCTACGTGAATCCACTGGTGGTCGCCGGTGGCGGCGGCGAACTGGTCGACCGTGGCCTGGGTCAGCTCGTGCCAGCGGCTGACGCCCAACTCCTGCCCGACCAGGCCCGGCAGCTCGTCGAGGCGCACGACCCTGGTCATCGGACGGCCGCGGTCTCGAACTGGGCCGCCTCGGCCGCCACCGGCTTGGGCAGGGCGCCGCCGATGGCGTGCACGCCGCCGTCGACGTGGATGACCTCGCCGGTGACCCCGGGCAGCCAGTCCGACCAGAGCGCGCAGACGGCGCGGCCGACGGCGGTGGCGTCGCGGTCGTCCCAGCCGAGCGGGGCGCGCTCCTGCCAGACGTTCTCGAACACCTCGAAGCTCTTGATGGCCGACGCGGCGACCGTGCGCAGCGGGCCTGCGGCGACGAGGTTGACCCGGGTGCCCGCTGGGCCGAGCGCGTGCGCCAGGTAGCGGGCGCAGCTTTCCAGGCCCGCCTTGGCCACGCCCATCCAGTCGTAGCCGGGCCAGACCACGTCGGCGTCGAAGTCCAGGCCGACGATGGAGCCGCCGCCGGCGCGGGCGAGCAGGGGCGCGAACTCGCGGCCGACGGCGGCCAGGGAGTAGGTGGACACGTGCAGCGCGGTGGCCACGTCCGTCCACGGCGCGGTGAGGAAACCGCCGTCGAGCGCGGCCGCGGGCGCGTAGGCGACCGCGTGCAGGATGCCGTCGAGCGCGCCCCACTTCTCGTCCAGCCGGTCGGCGACGGCGGTGACCTGCTCTGGGACGGTGACGTCCAGCTCCAGCACCGGGCAGCCCAGGGCCTCGCCCAGCCGCTCGGTGATCCGCAGGCCCCGGCCGAACCCGGTGAGCACGACCTCGGCGCCCTCATCGATGGCGAGCCGGGCTGCGGCGTGCGCGATCGATTTGGTCGACACCACACCCGTGACAAGCAATCGCTTTCCCTGCAGGAGCATCGTTACCTCATCGCGTAGACGGTTCGGCCCGGTGCCGATGCTGGACCGCGCGCCTGACAGGCGGTTGATGGGGAGCTGACCGCTGCCCATTGGGACAGTTGGCGTATAAGACTCAGCAAACTGAGTAAAACCTGGGTCATACTTGCATCAGTGTTCTGATTCGTGGAAGCATTCTGAGCTAACAGACCCAGCCAAGGGGGCGCCCGCATGTTGACCTATCGAATACTTGGACCCATTGAGATCCAGGCCGGGGGCGAACCGGTGGAGATCAGCGGGACCTTCCAGCGGACCCTGCTTGCCGCGCTACTGGTCAATCACGATCGGCTCGTGCTGACCGAGTCGCTGATCGGTGAACTCTGGGAGCACAATCCGCCCCGCAACGCCGAAAACGCCTTACAAGCGCACATAAGCAGACTCCGCAGACGGTTACGCGGAGTCGACCCGGCGAGAAAGTCCCCGCGCTTCCTCAGTATGCCATCGGGCTACCGGCTGTGCCTCAACGGCGACGCCTTCGACGCCGACGTGTTCACCCACGCCCTGCTCGACGTGCGGGCGAACCCGTCGAACAACCCGCTGGAGATGATCGGCAAGCTGCGCACGGCGCTGACCCTGTGGCGCGGGCCGACCTTCGGCGGCACCCTCGGCGGCTTCATCTGCCAGGCCGCGGCGGTCCGGTACAAGGAATACCGGGCGGCGGCGCTGGAGCGGCTCTACGAGGCCGAGCTGATGATCGGCAGGCACAACGAGATCGTCGCCGAGCTCAGCGAGCTGGTGGAGTCCGAGTCGCTCAACGAGCGGCTGTGCCAGCAGCTGATGGTCGCGCTGTACCGCTGCGGGCGCCAGCGCGACGCGCTCGCGGTCTACCAGCGGATGCGCGCGCGGCTGATGGACGAGCTCGGCGTCGAGCCGTCCCCGGTGCTGCAGAAGTGCCAAATGGCGATCCTGGCCCACGACGCCGTTCTCCAGCCCCGGCCCGCACCGGTTCCCTCCTTGACCTGAGCGCCGACTCCCCACCAGCCCCGCCTTTCTCCGGAAAGGCGGGGTTCTTTCTTTCCCACAGCTTTATCCGGAAATGAGACAACGCCGAATACCGGGCGCGGGGAGCGCGCCCGGTATTCGGCTGTTGCGGGTCAGAGCTCGGTGTCGCTCAATTCCCCCGTCGCCGTGAGGTGATTCTCCACGAAATCGAGCCGGTGGGTGCCTGCCCGGAACCGGGGGTGCGCCATCAGCGCCCGGTGGAACCCGATGGTGGTGGCGACCCCGGCGCAGTCGAACTCGGCCAGCGCCCGGTCCATCCTGGCCATCGCCTCCGCGCGGGTGTCCGCGTGCACGATCACCTTGGCCAGCAGCGAGTCGTAGTACGGCGGGATGCGGTAGCCGGGGAACCCGTGGGTGTCCACCCGCACGCCGGGGCCCGCGGGCGGGACGAACCGCTCCAGCGTCCCGAACGAGCCAGCCCAGCCGTTGGCCGCGTCCTCGGAGTTGATCCGGCACTCGATCGCGTGGCCGGTCATGGCGATGTCGGCTTGGCCGAAGGCCAGCGGCTCGCCCGCGGCGACCCGGATCATCCAGGCCACCAGGTCGACGCCGCTGCGGACCTCGGTCACCGGGTGCTCGACCTGGATGCGGCTGTTCATCTCCATGAAGTAGAACTCAGCCGCCGGGTCGACCAGGAACTCCACGGTGCCCGCGCTGGAGTAGCCGACCGCCCGCGCGCCCGCCACCGCCGCCGCGCACATCCGCTCGCGCATCTCGGCACTGAGCACAGTGGACGGTGACTCCTCGACCAGCTTCTGCTGGCGGCGCTGGATGGAGCAGTCCCGCTCACCCAGGTGCACGATCGAGCCGTGCTGGTCGCCGAGGATCTGCACCTCGACGTGCCGGGCGGCGGTGATGAACGACTCCAGGTACACCCGGTCGTCCAGGAAGATGGTGCGGGCGGTGTGCGCGACGTCGGCGAGCGCGTCGGCGAGGTCTTCCGGCCGGTGCACGACGCGCATCCCCTTGCCGCCGCCGCCCGCCGCCGCCTTGAGGATCACCGGGTAGCCGATCTCGGCGGCCCGCTCGGCCGCCTCGGCCGGGCCGCTGAGCGGGTCCTCGCTGCCCGGCGGCACCGGCAGGCCCGCGGCGGCCATCGCGCGGCGGGCGTTGGTCTTGTCGCCCATCGCGGTGATCACCTCGGGCGTCGGCCCGATGAAGGTGATGCCGAGATCGCCGCAGACCCGGGCGAAGTGGGCGTCCTCGGAGAGGAAGCCGTACCCCGGGTGCACCGCGTCCGCGCCGACCTTGCCCGCGGCGTGCACGAGCGCTGGCACGTTGAGGTAGCTGCGCGGCGACGGGCCCGGCCCGACGCAGACGGCCTCGTCGGCCAGCCGCACCGCCCGCGAGTCGGAGTCCGCGGCCGAATACGCCACCGCACTGGGAATGCCCAGCTCGCGGCACGCCCGGATCACCCGCACGGCGATCTCGCCCCGGTTGCACACCAGGACCTTGCCGATCCCATCCATTATGGACACTCCTCAGGCCGGGTCGATGCGGAACAGCGGCTGGCCGTACTCGACCACATCGCCGTCGTGGGCGAGGACGGCCCCGATGACACCCGCGCGGTCCGCGACGACCTCGTTGAGCATCTTCATCGCCTCCACGATCGCCACCTGCTGCCCGGCCACGACCGCGGAGCCCACTTCGACGAACGGGGGCTTGCCCGGACCGGGGGCCTGGTAGAACACACCGACCAGCGGCGCGGTCACCTGGTGCCCGACCGGCCCGCTTTCCTGTTCCGGCAGCGGCTCCCGGGTGACCGGAACAGCCGACGGCGCGCCAGTGGGGGGCCTCCACCTCCCACTGGATGCCGCCGAGGGACACCGCGATCCGCTGCGCGCCGGTGCGCGCCAGGATGTCCGCGAGCGTGCCCGCGCCCGCCAGCACGGCCTCGACCTGGGCGCCGTCGAACCGCACGAACCCCTCGAAGCTCGGTGGGCCGTCGCTACGCGGGGGCGGCTCGACGTGTCGGGTCAGCCGTCCGCGCGGGACCTCCGCCAGTTGCGCGGTGGTGTCCAAAGGAGACATGGTCAGTGCCTTTCGCTGATGTCGGTGCTGCCCTCGGCGAACCTGCCCGCCGCGCGCAGCCTGCGGTACCTGCAATCCAGCAGGACCCGGACCGGGATCTGCCGGAGTTCGGCCAGTTCCTGGCGCAGGGCGTCCTTGACCGCCCTGGCCGTGCCCGGGTGGTCGAGGTGGGCGCCGCCGGGCGGTTCCGGGACGATCCGGTCGGCTATCCCGCACTCGCGCAGTTCCCGGGCGGTCAGCCGCAGCGCCGCGGCGGCCTCCGGCGCGCGGCCGGAGTCGCGGAACAGGATCGACGCGCAGCCCTCCGGGCTGATGACCGAGTAGATCGTGTTGGACAGCATCAGCAGCCGGTCGCCGACACCGAGCGCGAGCGCCCCGCCGCTGCCTCCTTCACCGACCACAATGGACACGACGGCGGTGCCGAGACCGGCCAGCAACGCCAGGTTGTCGGCGATCGCGCCGCTCTGGTTCTCCTGCTCGGCGCGGATTCCGGGGAACGCGCCCGGGGTGTCGATGAAGGTCACCAGCGGCATTCCGAACCGCTCGGCGTAGCGCATCAACCGCGCTGCCTTGCGGTAGCCGGACGGGTGCGGCATCCCGAAGTTGCGCGCGACGCCCTCCGTGGTGCCTCGGCCCTTGCGGTGCCCCACGACCACGACCGGCGCGCCGTCGAGCAGCGCGAGGCCGCCGACGATCGACGGGTCGTCCTCGCGGGCCCGGTCGCCGCGCAACTCGATGAAGTCGTCGAACACCGCGGCGATGTACTCGCCCAGGTGCGGGCGCCCCGGGTCGCGGGCGAGCCGCACGGTCTCCCACGCGCCCGCGGCCACACCGCAGGCGGGCTCGGCCTGCTCACCGGGCTCGGGCGCGCCGTCCGCCGCGTGCCAGCGCAGCACACGGCCGATCGCGCGCCGAAGCTCGGTTCGCGCGACCACGGCGTCGATGTGCCCGTTGTCCACCAGGAACTCGGCGGTCTGGAAACCGGCGGGCAGCTTCTGCCGGATGGTCTGCTCGATGACGGTCGGCCCGGCGAAGCCCGCGCGGGCACCGCGCTCGGCGATGATCACGTCGCCGAGGCTGGCGAACGAGGCGCTGACACCGCCGTACACCGGGTCGCACAGCACCGACACATACGGCACGCCCGCGTCGGACAGCCTGCGCAGCGACGCGGCGGTCTTCGCCATCTGCATCAGGGAGAAGATCCCCTCCTGCATCCGGGCTCCGCCGGAGGCGGAGCAGACGACCAGCGGCGTCCGGGTGCGCAACGCGTGCTCGGCGGCGCGGCTGACCTTCTCCCCCACGACCGAACCCATGCTGCCGCCCAGGAAACCGAAGTCCAGGACCGAGAGCACCGCGGGCAGGCCGCTGATCCGGGCCACCCCCCAGCGCGCCGCGTCCTGCCTGCCGGTCTTGCGGACCGCGGCGGCCACCCGCTCCGGGTAAGGCTTGCTGTCGGTGAACCCCAACGGGTCCAGCGCCGCGAGGTCGGCGTCGTGCTCGGTGAACGTGCCCGGGTCGGCGAGCAGGTCGATCCGCTCGGCCGCCGACAGCGGGAAGTGGTGGCCGCACTCGGGGCAGGTGGCGGCGTGCTCGCGCAGCCGGGGACCGTAGAGCCCGGCGCCGCAGCCCGCGCACTTCACCCACGTTCCCACTGGCACGTCGGCGATCCGCGCCCGGATCACCTCGGCTCGGGTCTGGTCCAGCATCTCGGTCATGGCAGTGGTGCTCCCGCGGATAGGTGGTGGGCGACGGTCTCGCGGTACGGCGCGGGGCCAGGCAGCGCGCGCCAGCCGCGCCGCACCGCGAGCGGGGACAGCACCGGGTCGGCCCCGACCACGACCGGCGTCCCGACGGTGTCGAGCATCGGCAGGTCGGAGGCGTGGTCCCCGTACGCGTGGCAGTCGGCCGCGGCGATCGCGTGCGCGGCAAGGTATGCCCGCGCCGCGGTGGCCTTCGCCGCGCCGATCATCGTGCGCTCGGTTTCCCCGGTGTAGCGGCCGTCTGCCACGACTGGCAGCGAGCAGAGCACGTCCGCCGCGCCGACCGCGGCGGCGATCGGGTCAAGGCACGCGGGAAACGCCCCGGACACCAGCACGATCCGGGCGCCGCGGGCGCTGTGCGCGCGCAACTCGGCCAGCACCGGCTGGTGGAACAGCCGGTCGCGGACCTCGGCGAACCACGCCCGCCCCTGCGCGGCGACGGAGGCGACGGAAAGCCCGGCGTAGAGCCGGAAGTAGGCGCGGTTCGCCTCCACGCGGTCCAGGCCGACGACCGGGGCGAGCAGCCGCCACGCGCTGACGCGGGGATCGCGCGAGCGGTGCATCCGGTGGTCGAGGAAGTCGATGCAGCTGTTGAGCGTGATCAGGGTTTCGTCGACGTCGAAGAACGCCGCGCCGCGGGCGCCCATCGGCTCAGGAGCTCAAGCCGACCCGCGCGGGCGAGCGCAGGCCTGCCGTGCTCGCGCACACGCGCGTCGCCGCGGGCGGGGAAACCGGGCCGTGGTCGCGTTCCGCGGCGGCGTGCGCCTCGATCGCCCGCCCAGCCAGCGTTTCCTCTTGGCGGGCCAGGCCGCGGGCGCGCACGATCTGGAACTCGGCGGCCAGGCGGGCGGCGACCTCGCCGCACTGGGTCACCACGACCTCGGCGGTGAACTCCATCCGCGCGGGCTTGGAGGTCGCGAGCTTGACCAGCTCGACCACCAGCTCGGCGGCGATCGGGAACACATAGCGCTCGAAGGCCACGTTCAGCGAGCCCAGCACCATGGCGAAGTCGGACTCGGCAACGGCGGGCTCGGCAAG
The DNA here is from genome assembly GCF_900101685.1 of Actinokineospora iranica. Lineage (GTDB taxonomy): Bacteria > Actinomycetota > Actinomycetes > Mycobacteriales > Pseudonocardiaceae > Actinokineospora > Actinokineospora iranica. The sequence goes on along the minus strand of NZ_FMZZ01000008.1, from coordinate 100,591 downwards.
GTTGGACTTGGCGCTGGCGGACTCGGCGCTGGCGGTGAACACGAAAGCCTTGGTGGCGGCCAAGATGGACTGCCGACCGGCCTCGATGACCACCATGCCGGACAGGTGCTGGCCGGTCACGTGGTCGGTGACCAGCTCGTTGCGGTCGGACAGGCGCAGCCGGGCGGCGAGGGTCGTCGGGCCGCGGCGCTCGACGTCGGCGAGCAGGACGTTCTCATCGCGGCGCTTGTGCACGTCGGCGGCGGGGACTACGGCGGGCAGGCGGGTGGGGAGCAGGAACCGGTCGAGCAGTCCGCGCCGCGACAGCTCGGCGCGGACGGTGTCCCAGTCCGACTCGTCCACTCCCTGGCCCGCCACGAGTCTGACCGGCTCGGCTAAACCGTCGCATAACCCGCTGCGCACGTTGCCGATGAACCGGTTCACGGTCTCGACGCGGTCCTTCGTCGCGAAGGCGGCGAACCGGTCACCCACCAGGTAGGTGGTGTCGAGGAGCTCTGCGTCCATGGTTGTCCCCTTGTCACGTGCTGAGCGGTGTCGTCCAGGCGAGCCGAGTACCAATGTGCTGACTCTCATTAGAACTCAAAGTCAACAGCGGGCGTGTTATCCCCAACAGCATGATGGCTACTATCCACTCGCGAAGTCAAGGACTGGACCACTATACCTGATGAATACCTGAATACGTTGGAGCGTAACGATTTTCGCGTTCCGAGCGACGTCGAGAACGTGCCATTGGACGCGATAAGCGGCGGTCTTGGGAATGTTTAACATCGGACCTTCCCGCCAAAAGGCGCAGCGTTTCGGGCGTTCGGCCGCAGCGCCGCCAGTATTCATGACATTGACCGAGCACAATGATTAACAAATCGTTGAGCACTGACGAAATACTGACGCGGCAATGACGCCAGGAGGTCCGGCGGCTAGCGGAGCACCGGCCTGCCGGGCTCGACCGGACGGCCGTTTTCCCGGTACAGCAGCGTTTCCAGTCGTTTCCGCAGGACGTGCGCGTGCCGTTCCGCGACCCGGTCCAGCACATAGTGATCCGGGCGGATCAACACCAGCGTCGCAAGCCGACCGCCGCGCCTATCGTCCTGTTCGGACAGCCCGCTTCGGAGTTCTCCGTCGTACAGCGTGCGGACGTCGACCGCGCTCGACCACTCGGCGGCGACGCGATCGGCCAACTCGCGCAACGCCGGGCCGGGCACGCGCCCGCGGCGGTCGATCAGCAGCGTGAAACGGCCCGGGTCCAGCGCTTCCCGCAGCGGTACGGCGGTCCCGTCCACCAGCACCGGCCACGCGGGCGCCAGCGCGCCTGGCCGGTACGGCGACCGGCGGGCGTCGCGCGGGCGCGCGTCGGTCGGGTAGCGCACCCGCAGGCCCGCGAGCCGGGGCAGGTAGCCGATATCGGCGAGCCGGATGGCCGAGACGGCGCGGGCGGCGAGGTCGCGCGCGACCCGCAGGCCGCGGTTGCGCAGCAGCCACGCCTTGGTCTGCAGGTCCGCGTCGCGCACCACGGCGGCCACCGCGGCGCGGCGCTCCGGCTCGTAGGTGTCCAGCAGCGCGGGCGCGGCCCCACCGCGCCAGACCATGGCCAGCTTCCAGGCCAGGTTGTGCGCGTCGCCGACGCCGGTGTTGAGCCCCTGCCCGCCCGCCGGGCTGTGCACGTGCGCGGCGTCGCCCGCCAGGAAGACCCGGCCCGCGCGCATCCGGCCCGCGTGGCGGGCGTGCACGGCGAAAGCGCTGCACCACACTGGTTCGGTCGCGGTGAGCCCGCCGGGGCCGCGCTCGTCGAGCAGCCGCTGGACCACAGCCAGGGCGCCGTCCGGGTCGGCGCCGAACTCGGCGCGGCCGAGGCCGGGCGGCGCGGAGGTGAACACGCGGAAACGCCCGTGCGGCATACCGATGAGGGCCAGGATGCCGTGATCCGAGACGAAGTAGTAGGCCTTGTCCGCGTCCAGGACGCGGTTCTCGCCGTGGAGGCGGACGTCGGCGAGCAGGAAGTCGATCGGGTAGGTGACGCCGTCGAACGGGATGCCGAGCAGTTTGCGAACCGTGCTGCCCGCGCCGTCGGCTCCGACGACATAGGCGAACTCGGCGCACTCGGTCCCGCCGTCCGGCCCGGATAATCGGGCCCGCACGCGGTGCTCGCTCTGCTCCAGTCCGACCAGCCGGGTGCGCCACCGCACCGAGCCGCCGCGGTTGGTGAGCGCGGCGAGCAGCGCCCGCTCGATCGCGGGCTGGCCGACGATCATCGGGCGGGTGTGCGCGCGGAAGTCCAGCGACAGCACCGGGCGGTTGGCCGAGAAGTAGCGCAGGCCGCCGCACGGGTGGCCCAGCGCCGGATCGCGCAGGTCGACGCCGAGCCCACGCAGGATCTCCAGCAGCCGCGGCCACGCGGCCAGCGACCGGCTGTGCTGGTACGGCCCCTCGGCCGCGTCGACACAGCGGACCGGGATGTTCGCGCGCAGCAACTCCGCGGCGGCGGTGAGGCCGACCGGGCCCGCTCCCACGACGAGAACGGGCAGCTCGCTGGCCGCGGCGGCCGACTCCGACTGACCGGTCATGAGCTTCCTTCGGTTGCCCGGCAACCACTGTCGACGGGGAGCCGTATCAGTTTCCTTACTCAAGTGAGGGACCTTACCCGGACAGCAGCCGCCAGGGGAACACCTTGCGCACTGCCCTTTGGGGCTAGGCTGAACCCTGTCCGCCGAACGGTTCAACGCAGTCGACTTGCCGTCGCTCGTTTGTCATGCCACGGCAGCGGGCATATCATGGTTCGATTGCACCACAGGAGGCTGACTTGACTACACGTTCTGGCATGGCAGGCCTGGAGGCGGAGATCGCCCGGCGCCCCGGCCATGTGATCAAGCGCGCCGAGCAGGCCCTCATGTCGGCCAAGAGCGCCGCCCTCCGCCCGTTCGAGCTGACCGTCCCGCAGTACAGCGGCCTGCTCGTGCTGTCCTACCTGCCCGGCGCGTCGGGCGCGCAACTCGCCCGCATCTGCGCGGTCACCCCGCAGACGATGGCGACCGTGCTGGCCAACCTCGAAGCCAAGGGGCTGATCACCCGCAGCCCGTCGAGCGTGCACCAGAAGGTGTTCGTCACCAAGCTCACCCGCGCGGGCAGCGCGCTGCTCAAGCGCGCGGACGTCAAGGCGCACGCGGTCGAGGAGCGGCTCTCCGCGGAGTTCACCGACGACGAGCGCCGAACGCTCACCGAACTGCTGGAACGCGCGATCAAGGTCTTGGTGGACGAGTAAACCGCGCCAGACACGGGCAACCGGCCGCACCCCAGCAGGGTGCGGCCGGTTTCGTTACCGGCGGCCATCTGTATACGAGTACTGATACCTGCGAGACCTCTGCTACTATTTGCGCGATCTCGCCCGGGCCAGGATCGCCATGGCCGCCTGACGCACTAGGGGGACACGTGCCAGCCGGATTCCCCAGCCGAGACCAGCAGGTGGGCATCCACGAGATCGCCGCGACGATCCGCGGCGCCGACCACGCCCTGTCCGGCGCGACCGCGGAACTGCTGCGCGAGACCAACCTCACCGTGCGCCAGTACACCACCCTGCTCGTCCTGGCCGATTCGCCCGATCTGTCCGGTGCGCACCTCGCCCGGCTCTGCCTGGTCACCCCGCAGAGCATGGCCGCGATCCTGGCGAAGCTCGCCGCCCGCAACCTGGTCGAGCGCAGCCCGTCGCAGGTGCACGAGCGGGTTCTGCTGACAAAGCTGAGCGGCGATGGCTGGGCGCTGCTGCGCAAGGCCGAGCTGCTGACCAAGTCCGCCGACGAGCGGCTGGCCGCGGCCCTGCGCCCCAGCGAGCGCCGCCAACTCCGGGACTATCTGCGCCGCGTCGTCACCGCCTTCGACGAAACCGAAGCGTGAGTCAGCTCACCGTCCCTTTGGAAGGAACACAAAGGACTTGATTTTGCCGGAGACCGGGTTGCGCGGAATGCGGTCCACCGCGGCGATGCCGACCACCGGACCCGGGTGGCCCGCCTCCCGCATGGCGGCCACCAGCGCCGCCCGGATCGGGGCGAGATCGCACGGTTCGCGCAGCTCCACGGTGATGTCCGCGCCGTCCGCGGTCTGGCGCACCTGGTACTGGGCGATCCGGGAGTCCCACAGCGGCGTCCAGAACACGTACGGGTGCACGTAAACGCCGTCCGGGTACTCGAACACGTCGTCGTGGCGGCCGGACACCGGAGCGATCCGGCGGCCCGTCCACGGCCCCGGGTTGGGCTCGTCCAGGAACAGCACCTCGTCGGCGATCTCGTAGCGGATCAGCGGGAACACCTTGTTGATCACGTTGGTCACCAGCAGTTTCGCCGCGGGCACGCCCGGCGGGACCGGGGCGTGCTCGGCGTCGACCGGCTCGTAGACGGCCAAGTCCTCCCCCAGGTGCAGCTCCGGGCGGCCGGGCATGGAACTGGCCAGCATCCAGGTCTCCGAGGTGCCGTAGAAGTCGACCACCGGGGCGCCGAACGCGGTCTCGATCGTCTCGCGCATGTGCGGCAACAGCGGCTCCGCGCCGCCCAGCATCACCTCGGGCTTGATGTCGAGCCGCCCCTCCTGCTGCTCAAGCGCCAGCCGCCACAGAATCGACGGGTACGCCAGGATCTGGTTGGGCTGAAAGGCGTTCAGCGCGTCGACGATGTCGTTGAGCGGCAGCGTGACCGGCACCTTGCAGCTCGCGTCGCCGGTGTCGAAGGTGGCCCGGATGGCGTCGGACATGTGCGAGGCGTGCGCGGCGCCGACGAACGCGCCGCGCGGCGGGGACAGGTCGAGGTTCTTGACCACCCACGGCATCAGCCGCCACGAGCCGAGGCCCGCCTCAAGCCAGCCGTCGAAGTCCCACGGGAACAGTCCGGTGAGGCCGGAGGAGCCGCCGGTCGTGACGATGTGGAACTCGTCGAACAGGTACTCGGGGCCGTGCTCGGTGACCTTGTCCAGATGCGCCTGCGCCACCTTGATGGTGAGCCGCTTGTCGGTGACGATCTCGTCCCAGTTGGCCATCACGTCGGCCTTGTTCATCGTGGGCAGGTGCCGGATGTCGTCCCCGGTGAGGCCTTCCACCTCGACGTCGGCGAGCCGTTCCCGGTGCCAGGGCGAGTTTTCCTTGGCGTGGCGCACCAGCGCGCGCAGCCGCTCGTCGCGCAACTCGTGCAGCTTCTCCAGCGGCCAGGTCAGCTTCTCGGCCTCCGCGCTCATCCGCGACAGCACCGCCCGCAGATGCGGCTGCCGTGCCTCGTCGTAGACTTTCGCCGCGTGGATTTCCGTCATGGGGTGCGACCTCACTTGTCAGTTGCGGTGGACGGATGGGGCAGCCGCCGCGCCAGCGCGGCGAGAACGAGGCCGAGCGCGACCATGCCGACCAGGCTCGCCGCCAGCGCGCCCGGGTAGCCCCCGCTCAGGGAGCCGTAGAAGACGATGCCGACCAGCGCGACGCCGACCGCGCTGCCGACCTGCACGGCGGTGTTGAGCACCCCAGACGCCGCGCCCGCGCGCCGGGCGGGCACCGCGGCGATGGTGAGCGCGGTCAGCTGGCTCATCACCATGCCCATGCCCAGCCCGCAGGCCAGCAGCGCCGGGAGCAGGGCCAGCACGCCCGCGGTCGCGGTGAGCGCCAGCGCGGCCCACCCCGCGGCCAGCACGAGGGCGCCCAGCACGACGAGCCTCGACCCGATGCGGGCGAAGATCGCCGGGCCGCACAGGGTCATCGCGAAGAAGCCCGCGCCGATGACGGTGTAGAGCAGGCCGGACTCCACCGGGCTCAGACCTAGACCGTCCTGTAGGTACACCGCGAGCACGAGCAGGAAAGCGCCCATGGCGGCGTAGAACAGGGTCGTGATGACGGCGCCGAAAGTGAAAGCGTTGTCCCGGAACAGATTTACGTCGACCAACGGTGTGCCGCCAAGCGCGGTCAGCCGCCGCTGTCGCGCCACGCACAACGCGAGCAGCGCCGCCGCGAGAGCCAGGCTCACCCACGACCAGACAGGCCAGCCGCGCTCACGGCCCTCGACCAACGGCAGGACCAAGGCGACCAGGCCCAGCGCGACCAGGACCGCGCCGCGGCCGTCGAGCCGGGTCGACCCGCCCGAGCGGGACTCCGGCACCGCGCGCGGGGTCATCGCCAGCGCGGCGACGCCGATCGGAAGGTTGACCAGGAAACACAGCCGCCAGCCGAGACCGCCCGCGTCCGCCGCGATCAGCAAACCGCCGATCAGCTGGCCGAACACCGCGGCGACGCCCTTGCTCAGGCCCGCGATCGCGAACACCCTGGCCCGGCGTGCGCCGGTGAAACCGGTGCCGAGAATGGCCAGGACCTGCGGGGCCATCAGGCCCGCGGCCAGTCCCTGCGCGACCCGGGCGAGGACAAGCAGCGGCGCCGTCGGCGCGAGGCCGCAGGCGACCGAGGCGGCGGTGAACAGGCCGAGGCCGAGCGCGAACAGCCGTCTGCGGCCGTGGATGTCGCCGAGCCTGCCCCAGGTGATCAAGCCCGCCGCGTAGGCCAGGCCGTAGCCGACGACGACGAACTGGACCTGCGCGTGGCCCGCGCCGAGATCGCGCTGGATCGAGGGAATCGCCACATTGGCGACGAAGAAGTCGAGCGTGACCATGAAATCACAGGAAAGCAGCACCAACAGCATTCCCCAGCGGGCTGGAGAAGCGGGCGCCGAAACGGTTTCGGACACCGGTTCCGCGTGCGTCGCCACGGCGTCCGCCTCCCTGCTCAGGCCCTGTGGTGCGCGCAGTCAACCGGCGCGCCCTGACACCGGCCTGACGGTGCTCTGACGGCGTACGCGGTATTGCCGAACAGCGGCGCATCACCGTCAGCGCGCGGTCAAGGCGCTATCAGCGGCGGCATTGACATTGTGCGCGAACGGACCAAACCCAACCCCCAAGCCGGATTCTCGACCGAGCGAGAGGTGATGACCGTGCGCTGCACGAAAGATATCTTCGTCGCGAGCACCGCGACCGCGCTGCCGCCCGCCGTCGACGTGGCCGACGCGGAGGCGGCCGGTCTCGTGGACGACCCGCACACCGGCTTGGGCTACGACTCGATCGCCGTCGCCGACGGCGTCGCGGGCCCGGAAATGGCGGTCGCGGCAGGCCGGGTCGCGGTCGCGCGGTCGGGCATCGCCGCCGCGGAGTACGAACTGCTGCTGCACAGCAGTCTGTGGTTCCAGGGCCTGGACATGTGGGGCACCGCGAGCTACGTCGCGAACGAGACCGTTGGCGCGCAGGCGGTGTCGATGGACTTGCAGCAGCGCTCGTGCGGTGGCATGGCCGCATTCCACATGGCCACCGCGTATCTGGAAAGCGGGTTCGGGACCACGGCCCTGCTCACCACCGGCGACGCCTTCGCCGCGCCCGCGTTCGACCGGTGGAACTCGCAGATGTACACGCTTTTCGGCGACGGCGGCACCGCCATCGCCCTGTCCACCCGCGGCGGCGTCGCCCGGGTGCTCGCCACCGCCGCGCACGCGGACAACTCGCTGGAGGGCTTCGGCCGCGGCGGCGAGCCGTTCCGGTTCGCCCCGGGCGCGGAGGCGCCGGTTCCGGTGCTGCGCAGGCTTTTGCGGCATTCGCGGACCCCGGCGGCCGCGGGCGGCTGGGAGCGGATCGAGGCGGCGATGCTCAAGACCCGCGACCAGGTGCTCAGTGACGCGGGCGTCGACCAAGACCGGATCGCCCGCGCGGTCCTGCCGTTCATCCACCGCGGCGGCGGACAGGCGGAGAATTACCACGCGCTGGGTTTCACCGAGGCGCAGTCGGTGTGGGAGTTCGGCCGCGCGGTGGGCCATCTCGGCGCGGGCGACCAGTTCGCGGGCCTGGACTTCCTGCTCGCGCGCGGCGACGTGGCCGTCGGCGATCTCGTGTTGGTCTTCGGCGTCGGGGTTGGCTTCAATTTCGCCGCCGCCGTGCTGGAAATCGTGACTTCCCCGGGCTGGTGACCACGGGTCAGCGGCGCGTCATTCGGACGCCGCGTTTGGAGTATCTTGATAAGTAGCAGAACACTGATACCGTAGCGAAACCTGTGACAGCACCCGAGCGACAGACCGGGAACGCTTGACCTGAAACAACTACGGAAGCAAAGTGGTGACCATGACCGTCACGGCGGAACCCTCTCTCGCGACTCTCTTCGACCCGGCCAACCGCCCGGACCCGTACCCGGTCCTGGCGAGCCTGCGCGCCACGCCGCGCGCGGAGCTCGGCGGCGCGCTGGTCGTGGTCGGCGACTACCGCAACTGCGCCGCTGTGCTGCGCGACCCCGCGGTGAGCAGCGACCGGCGGCGCTCCCTGCTCGGCGCGACCTTCGGCGACACCCCCGACGAGGTGCCCGCCGACTCGTTCCTGTCGATGGACGCCCCCGACCACACCCGGCTGCGCGGCCTGGTGTCGCGGGCGTTCACCCCGCGCGTCGTCGCCGGGCTGGAGCCGAGGGTGCGCGCGATCGTGCGCGAGCAGTTGGACAAGGCGGGCGAGGCCAACGCCATCGAGGTCGTCTCCCAGCTCGCGGCCGTGCTGCCGGTGGCGATCATCAACGAGCTGCTGGGCGTGCCCGCCCGCGACCACGACATCCTGCAGGACTGGTCGCACCGGCTGGTGCGCGGCCTCGACCCGGCCACCGACATGGGCGACCCGGTGGTGATCGCCGACATCGAGCTCGCCAAGGAAGGTTTTCGGCTCTACTTCGCCGATCTGGTCGCGTTCCGCCGCGAACGCCCCGGCGACGACCTGCTCTCGCGCCTGGTCCAGCTGGAGGGCGAGGCGCTTTCCGAAGCCGAGCTGCTGGCCACCTGCGCGCTGCTGCTCGTCGGCGGCTACGAGTCGACCGCGAACCTCATCGCCAACGGCGTGCTCGCCCTGCTGCGCCACCCCGACCAGCTCCAGGCGCTGCGCGAGCACCCAGACCTCGCCAACGCCGCGGTCGACGAGGTGCTGCGCTACGACACCCCGGCCCAGATGGTCACCCGCGTGGCCCGCCGCGACATGGACATCGACGGGGTGCCCGTCCCCGCCGACGGCGTGATCATGCTGCTGCTCGCCGCAGCCAACCGCGACCCGGCCGCGTTCGCCGACCCCGACCGCTTCGACCTGCGCCGCACCGGAAACCACCACCTCGCCTTCGCCGCGGGCCCGCACTTCTGCGTCGGCGCCGGACTGGCCCGGCTGGAAGCCTCGATCGCGCTGGCCGAGTTCGCCCGCCGGGTCGAGTCCCCCGAGCTGGACGAGGGCCTGCTGACGTACCGTCCGCACGTCAACCTGCGCGGCCCGGAGCGGATGTTCGTCCGCTTCGCCGGTATCACCGAGTAAACGGGGAAACCACGACCCACAGCGCCGACCCGGACGCGGCGCCAACGCCGCCGCTCGACGGCCTCGGGCCGCTCGGCGGCGACGTGGACACCGAGCCGGTTCCCGACACCCTGTGCTGCCCGGAACTCATGCCCCGCTGGTGATCCACCCAGGTCAATCCGGTGTCAGCCACCGATCAGACCACCCGGACACACTTGGCCTCCCTGGACACCTGAACGCCACGGAGAGGCCAGGTCTGGCTTGCCCCGCCGCGGCCCCGCGCTTCTCCGCTCCCCGGGCCGAACGGAGACAAGTGATGTCGGAAACCCTTGCCCCACCCCGAGACGGGGCCACGACCATCGGTGACCGGATGGAACGGCTGCCGGTCGGCAGAACCCACCGGCACCTGACCCTCGTGGTCGGCATCGGGCTGTTCTTCGACTTCTTCGACAGCAACCTGTCGGGCACGATCGCCAAGGTGCTGCAGGCGGACTTCGCCTTCGGCGGCACCGAACTCAAGCTGGTGCTGGCGTCCGCGTTCGTCGGCCAGTTCGTCGGCTCGATCGTGCTCGGCAGGTTCGCCGACCGCTACGGCAGGCGCGCCGTGTTCATGCTGAATCTGGGCGTCTACTCGTTCTTCACCCTGCTGGGCGCGTTCTCCCCCAACGCGTTGTGGCTCATCGCCACCCGCTTCCTCGCGGGCGTCGGCATCGGCGCCGAAAACGCCCTGTCCGACAGCTACTTGGCCGAAATGCTCCCCGCGAACAAGCGCGGCCGCTACCTGGCCTGGGCCTACACGGCCGGTTTCTGCGGCGTGCCTGCTGTCGGTTTCGCCGCCCTGTGGCTGGCCCCGCAGACCGTCATGGGCGTCGACGGCTGGCGCGTCCTGTTCGTCCTGGGCGCTTTGGGCTCCGCGGTCGTGTGGGTGCTGCGCCGCGAACTCATCGAATCCCCCCGCTGGCTGTCGGTCCAGGGCCGCGACGCCGAGGCCGACGCCCTGGTCCGCCGCATGGAAGCCGAAGCAGGCGTCCCCAGCCCCGTCCACACCCCCACCGCCGTTGTCCCCCAGAGCAAGCGTCCCGGCATCGGCGCGCTCCTGGCCCGGGAGTACCGCAAGCGGACCCTGGTGCTGTGGACGTTCAGCGTCCTGTCGGTGACCGCGTACTACGGCTTCGGCACCCTGGCGCCGCAGGTGATGGCCGCCAAGGGCTATGGGATCGTGGCGAGCCTGGGCTACGTGGCGATCTCGTTCATCGGCTACCCGATCGGCTCCCTGCTGTCGGTGCCCCTGATGGACCGCTTTGAACGCAAAACCCTCCTGGCCGCGTCGGCGACGACGATGGCCGCTTTCGGTTTGGGCTTCGGTTACGCGGCCTCGGTCCCCATGCTGGTCGCTTGCGGTATCGGCTACACGTTGGTGAGCAACGTCTTCGCCAACGCGTCGCATGTTTATCTGGGTGAGCAGTATCCGACGCAGATCCGCACTACGGCGGCGGGGATGGCGTACTCGTTCTCACGGTTGAGCGCTGCCGCCATTCCGTTCGTTCTCCTGCCTGTTCTCGCGGGCCATGGTCCGGGTGCCTTGTTCACTGTCATCACGGTGTGCACCGCGGCGATGGTGACTGTTCTGTTGGCCCTTGGGGATCGCACTACCGGTGTGGAAGTGGAGCAGTACGTGAAGTCCTGACTCGGGTGGCCGCCTTCGGGTTCGCTTGGAGGTGGCCTTTCGGAAGCTGCTGCGAGGGCTGGGTTTGGTGGTCTACTCGATGGGGTGGAGTGGTTTGCTGCTCCACCCCATCGAGCGCCTGGCAGGGCCGGGTGCGGCTTGGTGTGTGGTTGTGTTGCCGCTCGGTTCCATCCCGTGCCTGACGGGGTCGGCTCGGCTGGTTGGAGGGTGGGGTTGCTCTGCTCCATCCCATCGAGCAAGGCGCGAGAGCCAGCCCAGGGCGCAGCTCAAGGCATACCAGGGAAGTAGCCTGCACCAATGGAGACCGCAGGAGTGGGGCCGCTGGTGCGGCAGTGGCGGGAACGACGCCGCATGAGCCAGCTCGATCTCGCGTTGGCCGCGGACAGCTCGGCGCGGCACCTGAGTTTTGTGGAGAACGGGCGGAGCAAGCCCAGTCAGGCGATGGTCATCAAGCTGGCTGAGCAGCTGGATGTTCCGGTTCGTCACCGCAACGCGCTGCTGTTGGCCGCTGGGTACGCGCCCGTGTACTCCGAGCTGCCGTTGGACTCGCCCGAGATGTCGACCGTCCGGGCGGGGATCGAACGTCTGCTCGACGCCTACAGTCCTTTTCCCGCACTGGTGTTCGACGGAGCCTACGAGGTGGTGGCCGCCAACGAAGGGGTGCGGCGCGTCATGCTGGCCGGGGTCGCGGAGCACCTGTTGGCTGCGCCGCTCAACCTGCTCCGCGTCGGGCTGCATCCTGAGGGGTTGGCGCGGCGGGTGGTGGATTTCCCCGCGTGGCGGGAGCATCTGCTCGACCGGGTGGAGCGGCAGCTCGCGAACCGGCCGTCGGAGGCTCTGCGCGACCTGTATGACGAGGTGAACGCGTACCCGCTGGTTCCCGGCCTGCCCGGGGAAGGCCCGGGGCCGACAGTGGCGGTGGCACTGCCGTTCCAGTTGGAGTTCGAGGGCTCCATCCTGTCGTTCGTCACCACGGCGACCACGTTCAACACCCCGTTGGACGTCACCGTCTCCGAGTTGGCCATCGAGACCTTCCTCCCCGCCGACCAGGTGACCGCAGACCGGCTCCGGACGCCGTGAAGGCCGCCTTCTGGGAAACCAGGTCTTGGCTGGTCGCCGTAGTTCATCTGTGCAGGTCACAGCCTTGGTGAACGTTGGTGATCCGGGCTAGACGGTGGTGAACTGCAACCGCTACTGCAACCAGGAAAGCAGGAGGGCACCCGGCCGAACGGCCGGGTGCCCTTCCTGTTCGTCAGTCGAGCTGGGATGCTCGCTGGCTGGTGTGTCTCAAACAGCGGTCGGCTTAGCCCTGTCGCTTCTCCCAGCCCAACAGGGTCAACTCGGCTGCCGACGCCACCAGACCGATGCTGTCATTGGCTGCGAGGCTCTCAAGCACGGGCAGTGCTTCGTCTTCATATCCAACGTGAAGCAAGTAAATTGCTGCCGCGCACCGGACTTCTACAGGTTCAGCCTCAGCGAGTAGCGGCACAAGGACATTGTGAGTTTGGCCAGCGGATTCCCAATCGCGTGCGATCTCATCCGCGATGCTTGTATGGGCGTCGGCTTCCTTGTTGTTGCCGACTTCGATACACCGCCAATGCTGTAGTACCGCATTTCGGAACCGATACAAACCGGCTTCACTCACTTACTTGCCTCCATATCCGAGTCAGTGACCGCACTCCGAAATTGTACTGCCGTTCCCATGTTACCCCGTTCAGCTCATCCCGCCAGGGTGCGCCAGTTCCGGGCGCTTTACTGGAGTAGAACGCGGATATCTTCCTGTGGATCTTTGTTGGAACCCACACGAGGTTATCGGTTGTGTTGATCCTTTCCTCTGTGAACTCACTGCGGCCGGGTTTGCCGCCCCTGGCACCCTGACATCTCTCGACAATGTGGTGTAACTCGTGTCCCTCGCGCCGCCCGAGAGCGCGTTTTGCGGCACTGAACGAGTGGAAGGAACGAATAGTCCCTTCTTCCTCCGCGACCGTCTTGTAAGGACGTGTTGTCGTTGTTGCCGACTTTACGGGCTGGGCGTCCTCCTTGGCCGGTTCGGACGATACCGGCGCGTGGGCACTGCCGCTGCCCCCCGATTTTCAAGCGCCACGCATTACCGCTATCGCGGCGGCCTCCAGTTGCTGCCGCAGTTCCACAAGGCGTCCCACATTGGTGTCGACTTCGGATTTGACCGCAAGTGCAAGCTGGGTGAGTTCCTGCCCCACGGTTCCGCCTGCCTGTTGGATTGCCGCAACCACCGTTGATGAAATCTGGTCACTCGCCGCCGCAAGATGCTCTACCGGCACGGCTTGGCTTGCCGCATTGAGAGCGCCTGCCGCTTGTTCGATATGCCCTGACATTGAGAACACTCCTTGCTGTTGATCGGTTCGCCCCAGATAGCGGCGTCCGGGTTCGTGACAGTTGCGGATCAAGCAATTTTGAGTATGGGCCGGGAAGTCGTTTCGCCGCCGCGACCGCGATGCCCCCAATGAATCCGAACGTATGGTCGCACTAGGGCCACGCCGTTTCGATCCAAAGACCAGAGCAGCGGCAGATAGACCCCGACGGTAACTATCACAGTGTCTTGATCGGCGGTATCACGCGTAGAGTGCGCCCACGTCCGGCGCTTATCAAGCCGTGGCTTGCGCGTTCGAGGTCGCCTATCCCCCACTGTTGACAACGGAGTCCTTCCTGTCGCTTGAGTCCCGCAACGAGTAGCATCGTGGTTGCGGTCAGTGACTGGGAAGGGTGTGCGCGTCTACATGCGTCTACAAGGGGGCCGGTGGTGAACAACCTGGGAGCACTGCTACGCGCGGCGCGTGAGGCCGCTGGCGTCAGCTTGTCCGCGCTTGCGGGGAGGACCCACTATTCCAAGCCCTTGCTTGGGATGTTGGAGACTGGGAAGCGCGCGGTTCGACCGGAACATGTCCGGGCCTACGAACAAGCGCTAGGTATTGATGTGGAACGGCTTGCGGCGACGGCCATAGCGCCCCATCGTGTCGATCGGGGAAGCTTGGCGGACACGGCAACCATTCTCGGCGCGACAAGGCGTCTGGAAGATGCCACCAGCGCAAGCGCGGTTCTGCCTGCCGTCCAAGGGCTTGCTCAGTTCGGTGTCGCGCTCACGCTGAGCGCAGGTTCCGACCTCAGTCAGCAGACAGCCGCACTCGCCAGCGAGATCAACCAGTATCGAGGGTCGTTGGAGCTTGCCACGGGCAACATGACAGCAGCCGACAAAAGCCTGAATGACGCGATATCCCTTGCCGCTGAGTCGAACAGTCCCGACCGCCTCGTGCACGGCTTGAGTTTCAAGGCTTACGCGGCACTCATCAATGGCCGTACCACCGACGCGGCCACCTTGGCAGATCGTTCCTTGGCCGTTCAGGGAGTTCATCCGCTGCTCAGGGTTTATGATCTGTACCAGCGCGCGAGGATTCTCGCCGCTGCCAAGGAATCACTTGCCGCTCAACACGCGCTGATCGTCGCAGATCGAGCTGCCGAAGCCGCCAGCGATGAGGAACCGCCGGAGTCTGGCTACTGGTACACAGAAGGTCTGTGGGGTCTACATCGGGGACGCGTTCTGTGGTTGACAGGGCAACAAAAACAGGGGGCGCGAGAAGTCTTGGCCGGACTGGCCGCTATGCCCGACGAACACCGGGAAGCCGAGTGGGCAACGACTTGGGTTCGCACCGTCTTGGGCGACAACTACGCGACGGAGGAATGGTAGAGACAGCGTCACGAAGCCGGAGACGCACATTTCGCGTCCTCGGGCCGACCTGCGTGTTTGCCCCGATGGGACGTCAGTAGTCAGCCAGTCGGCAGAGCGCGGGTCGGTCCGGAAGCTGCGTTTTCGAGCAGCCGGGCTGACCTGCGTGTTTGTTCGTTCGGTTCATTCGGATCATGTGGTGAGCTGAATGGGTGTGTGCGGGTGCTCGATAGTGACGCTCACGGATGCCGCCGTGGTGACTGGGTTTCCGGGCGTGGCTGGTCGGGTGTCTGCGGTGGTGTGTGGTGGTGTGGTGGGGTTCGGTGGGGCGGGTCGGAAACTTGGCGGGGCACGGGTGGGCCTCACCGGCTTGTGCCTGGCCGTGTTGCTGAGGGGTCACCCCCCTGGGGGTAGCGCGCGGTGGTGTGACGTGGGTCAAATGCGCCATATGGCGGATTTGAACGGCTGATCTCCCAACCGTGAAAAGGTGCGCCATATGGCGCACCTTTTGAGATCTTGGCCGCGTGTCGTCGGGTCCGCCGTCAGGCGGGTCTGAATCGTGTAAGCCAGCCCGTCCGACCGTGAAAAGATGTGCCATCGGGCACACCTTTTCAGGGAGGGTAGGTGTCCGCCTGGTCGGGTCGCTAAATCCGCCGTCGGGCGGATTTAGCGGTCTGTGTCCCGGTCGCGTGAAAAGCTTCGCCGTCGGGCGAAGCTTTTCGGTCAGGTGCCGATCTTGATGCGGATGATGGCGGTCTGGTGGGGGAAGCCGAAGCCGACGCGCATGGTGGCGCGGAGGGCCACGCGGTCGCTGGTGAAGTAGGCGGAGTGGTCTACGGCCAGCTCTACCGCTTCGCGGCGGACGAGGTGGACGCGGTCGCGGGGGATGCCCCAGACGGTTCCTTGGGTCACGGCGGGGGAGACGAGCAGAGGGACCCCTTGGAGCCTGCGGACGGTGGGGGCGGCCGGGTCGACTCCGAGTAGCGGCCGGTTGGAGGTGGTGTGTTCTTTGAGCTTGGACAGGGCGAGCGCGTCCGTGGGGTTCGCGGCGAACCCGGTGAGGATCGCGCCGACTTGTTCGGCTTTGCTGATCGCTTCGGCGAACGGGTCGAGGTTGGCCCATGTCGCGCCCGCTGCGACGGTGGTCACTGCGGTGAGGCTGTCCAGTCCGGACGGTGCGGGTTCGGCGAGTTTGCCGAAGAACGCCTCATCAACACGGCGGGCTATGTCGCGGGCGAGTCCTTGGCCGACGATGTTCGCGGCGGCCGGGTTCGAGTCGTTGGCGAGTTCTCGGGTGATGACGGACAGACCGGCCACTTTGGATGGTCGGACGGGGATCTGGTCGAGCACCGCGTCCGTGGGGTTGATCTCCTGGCCTTCGGCGACCCACGCGGCCACGGGGTCGGTGGCCACGATGGGGATGTAGAAGACGTTGCTGGTGGTGGTGTCCTCTGTGGCGATCTGGAAGGCCACGGACGCGGCCTGAACGGGCCGGATGACGAGTTGGGCGAACGAGGGTGGCAGGATGCCGCCCACGCCCGCGCTTGCGGTGGTGAGCACGAGTGGAAGCCCCAATTGGGTGGGAGGGATAGGGGATTCCCGTTCGGCTCCTGGCCGGTGGACGGGTAGCCCTCCTGGGGCTTAGGTCTCGTCGGATGTGGACATACGGGCACCCGGCCCGCCAGTCCCTCCGATGGGAGCATTCTAGCGTGCCGGGTGCCTGTTTTCTATTGTGCCGCAACGGTTTACGTGTTCACCACGGTTCGTGGTGGATCAACTTTTCAGGGCCTGCGCCCATGTCGGGACACTGTGGGTGCGTCCGGCCCCTTGCGACGGGTCGGGCTGGGGCCTGCGTCGGGCGGCCATGCTGGGGCGTTGGTCGAGGATTCCTCGGAGCACGTCGTCCACTTTGGCGGTGTCGATCACACCGGTGTCGGTGACGAGTTCGGACAGTTCGGCACCGAACCGCCACACGTCGGCCGCGACGTCCAGCCTGGTCGCGGCGATCCTCTCGACTTCGGCGCGTTGCAGCCCTTCCACGACTCCGGCGAGTTGGTCGCGTTCGGTCTCGGCGGCGCGCAACTGCCGACGGTACTTCGCGGCTTCCGCGTTCCCCCGCCCGGTTCCGGTGGTGGTGTCCGGTCCGGTGTCGGTCTCTTGTGGAGCGTCGATCTCGGGCGGCGCCACAGCGGAATCGGTGTCCATCTGGGATGGTCCGGTGCCGGTGCCGGTGCCGGTGCCGGTGGCGGTGGCGTGGGCGGTCGGGTCGGGGTCACTGAACGGTGGTGTCTCGGTCATGGCGTTCCTCGCTCTCGTGTGGTCGGGTAGTGGCCATCGGGCAGTGGCGCGAGTCCGGAGCGTCTGCGGAGTTCCGCGAGCATCCAACAGGCGGGGCAGAACGAGGGGTTCCCGGTGTCCGGCCACCGGGGCGCACTCGCGCCACAGCCGCCCCGGCAGGGCGCGAACTGCTTTGTCGTGTCGGTCATCCCAGGTCCTCTCAGGATTCGGGCCGGGAGAGTGGAGTCATCGGATGATGACTCCACTTAGGATCTTGGTGTTCGGATCAATCGGGATCACTGCTGTGAGGGCCATTGGCAATGAGCTGATTGGCCTGAATGAGGCTGTGGTGATCCGAACGCGACGGTGCCCATTGGGATCACGTCGGTTCATTCGGCTCAATCGGATCAGGGTTTCGGGTCCTGGGACGGTTGAGCCGGATGTGATCCGGACGGGCCGGGGGGAGGGTCGAGCGACCACACCGCGCCTTGGCCGAACCCGCGTCGGGTGCTGGTCACACCGACGCGCTTACGGGCGCGTTTGAGGGTGGCTTCGGCGATGCCGTCGGCGCGGGCGGCTTTGATCACGTCCCCGGCCTGCGCGGTGCCGTGGTGCTCGATCAGGTAGTCCCGTAGCCAGGTGGCCGCGTCGTCGCGCTCGAACCGGGCGTCGGGGTCGGTGTCGGTCTCGGCGAGGATGTCGGCGACGCTGCGGGTGGTCTCCCCCAACATCACCAACCGCCCGACCTCTGCCGGTCCGTCCTCAGTGGACACGGAAGCCGCGTCGATGCGGTAGCGCAAGGAAGGGACGTCGAGGCTGCCCAAATTGTTCTTGGCTTGGGAGATCACGCAGGCCCGGTCCGGGTCGTCCTCGTCACGGGCGACCGCGAGGACCGCCCGCGCGACAGCGGAGAACGCGCGGCTTCCGGTGATCAGGGTCAGCGGGTCGGCACTGACCGACTTGTTGAAGTGCGCCAACCCCACGATGGCACATCCGGTGTCGTCTGCCATCCGCACCAACGGTTCCAGCGCGATCCGAAGTTCCCGGTCTCGGTGGGTGTCGATAGTGGACGCGATCACCGACAACAACGGGTCGAGCACGACCAGGCCCGCCCCCAACCGCGTGATTTCCGCGCCCAACTCCTCGCAGTCGCGGGGCAGGCTCATACCGGTCACCATGCCGCCGGTCACCACATCGGCCCGGTATACCAGGTCCAGGTCCGCGCCCGAAGCGGACAGTCGCGGCGCGACAGTGTGCGCCCACGAGTCCTCCGACGCCGCGTAGACCACCGAGCGGGACTGCCCGTTGAACACGCCCGGCAGCATCCCCCGCGTCACCTGCGCCGTCAGCCAACACGCGAACTGACTTTTGCCGATCCCCTCCCTACCGGGAATCAACGTCAACGCCCCGGCCGGGACCCGCCCGTCCCAGAGCCAGCGGACTGCGCGCATCGGAACCTTGGACACCTCCGTCAGCCGGACCCGGCGACCACCGACCGCCCCGTCGTCCACAACAGACAAGTTCGCGGTGGACCGGCCCGGCTTCCCCGTGCTCATACCGCACCCCACGACGCGAACCCGGCGACCAGACGGGCCGCCTCGACCTCGGCCGCCCGGAACTGGGAGTGCGCGCGCCGCAGGTGGCCCACCACATCGGCCACCGCCCCCGCGTCGGTGCCGACTACCTCCACCGCGCCCGCCCCGAAACACACATCCGCCAGCACCGTCAACCGGTCGCCCTCGACCCACCGGGCGTCATCGAGGCGAACCCGGACCCGCACACCGGGCGGGACCGCCCCATACCCACGCCCGACACCGGAGGCGTCCACATCGGACATCCGGAGTTCGAGCACCCCGAACACCACGTCGCTTTCCGGGCGGCTCACGCGCGCCCCCACACCTGCGCCTGGCGCAACCGCTCCACATACGCGGCCACCGCATCGACCGGCACCCGACGCGACCGACCGATCTTCACCGACTCCAACTCGGCCGAACCGATCAATGCGTACACCGTCGTCCGACCCAACCCCAACCGCTCCGCTGCCTGCTCCGGCGTCAACAACACCTGTCCTTGCATGTTCGTCCCGCACCTCTCCTGTCCGACCAAGTTCGCCCAGTTGGGCGAACCCCAGAGGTAGCACCTCGACGGCGGCCAATCAAGTAGGCTAAGTTGAGCGGCGTGGTTCGCGGACATGAGCGGACTCGGGTGAACGAAAGCGATGTGACGCTATGAGCGAGAACACACCGAACCTTGGTTGGGTGTCCATGGAAGGGCCGGACGGCGCGGGGTTGCACGTGCGCATGGCTGAACGCGACGGGCGCATGGTCGTGACGGACCTGTACCTACACGCCGACCAGGTCACGCCCGCGATGATGCGCGGCGTCCAATTGTCGACCGTGGAAGCGCTTTTCAACATGCTCCGCGCGGAAGTCGGCAAGCTCCGCAAGCCCGAATCGTCACCCGATGTGCGCGACCTGCACATGTTGATGGGTCGTCAGTTCTACACCCAGGAAACAGATTCATTTCTCGATCTCAAAGACTCGGTGCCCCGAACTGGCATTCCTCCGGTTTCCCGTCCGGTCATGATGCGCCCGGACGGGAAAGACCCGCGAGCGTTCTATTCTCAATTCGCACAGGTCTACATCATGGCCGCGACGGAGAGCAAACGGCCATCGGCCGTGATAGCGGAGGAATCCGGGGTTCCGGTTGCCACCGTCCGCCGCTGGGTCAAAGAAGCACGAGCCCGGGGATTCCTCCCGGCGGGAACGAAAGGAAAGGCCGGATGAGCGCGCGTAAACCGAACGGCAGATCGTCCATCTACGAGGACGCCCAGGGGCGGTGGCACGGCTACGTCACTATGGGCGTCAAGCCGGACGGCAAGCCCGACCGGCGGCACCGGACCGGGAAGACCGAAGCTGAGGTGACCGCCAAGGTTCAGAAGCTGGAACAGGAACGCGACGCGGGCAACGTCAAGCGCCCCGGACGTCCGCCCACCATGCGCGAATGGATCACGACGTTTCTCGACACGATCGCGCCGCAATCCATCGCGCCGATCTCGGTGGACAAATACTGGACACTCTCCCGAGCTTGGATCATTCCTCATATCGGGAACCACCGAATCGACCAGCTCGAACCCGAATACTTGGACGCGCTCTACGCGGCCATGATCAAAGCGGGTCGGTCGGTCAATTACATGATCCAAGCCCACCAGCTTGTCTACCATTTTTTCAATTCCGCAATGAAACGCCGCAAAGTCACGCGCAACGTCGCCCAGCTCATCGATCTTCCCAAACTCATCGAAAAGGAGATCCAGCCCTACAGTCAGAAGGAAGCCCGCGCGATCCTGGCCGCCGCACGCGGCCGACGCAATAGCGCTCGCTGGTCGGTGGGCCTGTCCGCAGGACTCCGACAAGGCGAAGTGCTCGGACTTCGGTGGTCCTACCTTGACCTCGACACCGGGGAAGTCCGGGTGTGGTGGCAACTCCAACACCAGCGCTACGCACACGGCTGCGACGACCCCCACGCCTGCGGAGCCCGCCGCCACCGCCCCAAGTGCCCCAAGGACTGCACCCGGCACCGTAAGCACCCCTGCCCGAAACCCTGCCCCGTCGACTGCGCCGCCCACGCCTCGACCTGCCCCCAGCGCAGCGGCGGACCCGTGTTCCGCCAACCCAAGGGCAAGCGCCGCCGCACCTTCGCGCTAGCCCCCGAACTCGTCACCATCCTCAAACAGCACCGCGCCGCCCAGCGCCGCGAACGCATGGCCGCAGGCACCGCCTGGAAGGACCACGATCTCGTGTTCAGCAGACCGGACGGAACACCCATCCACCGCCGTGACGACCACAACGAGTGGACCGACCTACTCGCCGCCGCAGGCGTGCGCCCCGGCCGGCTTCACGACGGACGCCATACCGCCGCAACCCTGCTCATCGAGCAAGGCGTCAACGTCCGCGTGGTCCAAGAGATCCTTGGGCACACCGACCTACGTGACACACAGCGGTACACCCACGTCGCCTCAGCAGCCCATCGCGACGCAGCCGCCCGCATCGGTACGGCACTGTTCGCCGACGGCTGACCCCCATCACCAATGCAAACGCAACTCCAACCGCAACCAAACCAGACCGCCAGGAACGAACAAGAACCAAAAGCGCAGGTCAACTATCGCGTTGTCTATCCATTTAGGACGCTAGATCCTGGAAGGCCGCCGTCGAAGCGACGGCGGCCTTGCGCGGGGGAAGACTTACTCGGCGCTCTTGAGCTTCGTCAGGGCGAACAGCTGCAGCGCGGCGAAACCGGCGACGGTGCCCGCCTGCATGATCGTCCAGACGGTGCCGATCGTGTTGGCGCCCATCAGGCCGAACAGCGCGACCACGACGCTGGCCGCCGCCCACAGGAAGTTCGCGTCGATGACGAACGTCGTGCCGCCGCGCGCGGGGTTCTTGCTCATGGCGAGCGCGGCGACGCCGAGGCCGAAGACGGTCAGGAACGCGCCGATGCCGACCAGGGCCGTGGGGGACACGCCGAGCAGGTCGCCCGCCCACGTCGAGAACGCCAGGTACAGCAGGCCGTTGCCGGTGGTGACGACGGCGTCGAGCGCGAGGAAGCGGCGGAGCAGGGTCACGGCGGGCGTGGCCGCGGCGCTGCTGTCGGACAGGCGCGAGGCGCCGTGTGCGGTCGTGGTCACGGTATCTCCTTCGGTAGCGCGTGGGACAACTGTGGCGGGTCCGCCGCCGGAAAGCGATTACCTGACGGGTAACCGGCCCGCGACGTCAGCGGGGTGTCAGGGTCCTGTCAGCGTACAGGCACGTGTCAGGGTTCTTACAGCACTCAGAAGAGTGTCTTCAGCGGGCCGGGAGGACGGCCTGGGTCTGCGTCGTCCGGGCGGCGAGCGTGCCCGTGTCGTCGAGCAGGTCGGTCTGGGCGACGATGAACTGGGCGCCCACGTGCAGCGGGCGGGCGAGCGCGGTGACGGTCCCGGACCGCACGGCGCGCAGGAAGTTCGTCTTCGACTCCACCGTCGAGGTCTGCGCGCCTGCAGGCAGGTTCAGGTACGCCAGCACGCCGCCCACGGTGTCGGCCAGGCCCATGAGCGCGCCGCCGTGCATCACCGACTTCACCGTGCACCGCTCCGGCGACCAGTCCAGCTCGGCCCGCACCTCTTCGCGGGTCGCCACGACGAGCCGCACGCCCAGCATCCGCGCGAACGGAAGCTGGGCGAGCAGCAACTCCGCCCCGGTCACACGACAGCCAGGCGTCGGGTCAGGTGCCGGGTGAGGTCCGCGGTCACCGCGACGGCGTGGTCGGGGTTGTCGATGTAGAAGTGGTCCCCGGTGAACTCGCTGTTGCCCAGGTACTCCGTGGTGCGGGTCTGCCAGGAGGCCATCGCGCCGGGCGACATCAGCGGGTCGGACTTGCCGCTGTAGGACACCAGCGGCACGTCCACCTCGGCGGCGTCATCGACATAGGTCGAGACCACCGCCAGATCCGCCCGCAGCGCCGGAATGATCATCGCCAGCACCTGCGGGTCGCCGTAGACCTCATCGGGGAAGGAGCCCAGGGTCTTCATCCACTCGATCATGTCCGGCTCGGGCATCTGGCTCTGCTCATAGGTGGCCTGCTGGAACCCCTCCGGCGACCAGCCGGACGCGCCGATCAGGATGGGGCCGCGCTCGCCGCCCCGGCGCATCGACACCGCGACCCGGTAGGCGAGTTGCGCGCCGAGGCAGTGCCCGAAGAACGCGTACGGCCGGTCGTCCAGCTCGTCCAGCATCGCCTCGTACAGCGCGTCGACCAGCGGCTCGATCTCGGTGAACGCGTCCTCGCCCATCCGCTTCTCCCGGCCGGGCAGCGACACGATCTGCTGGGCGAAGTCGGGGATGAGCAGGCCGCCCCAGTTGCGGTAGATCGCGCCGCCGCTTCCCGCGTGCGGGAACAGGAACAGCCGCAGCGGGGCGTCGGAGCCGATTTCGGCAGGCTCGAACCAGTTTCCCATCGCCGCGCCCCTAGACCAGGGCCCGGACGGCGGGAAGCACGGCCTCGGCGAGCTGGTCGAGCTGGTCGCCGGGGTCGAGGGAGCCGATGCGCACGACGATGTGCCGGGCGCCCGCGCGGATGTAGCCCGCGAGCCATTCGGCGCAGTCGTCGGCGCTGCCCCAGCCGTACGCCTGGAAGGTCGACATGATCTCCAGCGAGCGGCCGTAGTAGCCCTGGAGGTATTCCTCCAGCTGTGCCTTGGCTTTCGCGGCGTCCGGGTTGATGTTGACGGTGGCGTAGAGGCCGGGGGTGACCGCGCCTTCCGGGCGGCCGTGCGCGGCGGCCTGCTCCTGGATGGCCGACCACGCCGCCGCGTAAGCGGTGTCGGTCGGCAGGAACGGCAGCCAGCCGTCGTAGAGCCGGGCCGCGCGGGCGAGCACGCGCGGGGTGTCGCTGCCCGCGAGCCACAGCGGCGGGCCGCCCGCGGTGGCGGGCGCGGCCAGGCGGTCCAGCCCTTCGGTCTGCCAAATCGTTCCCTTGTGGACAGTCGGTGCGCCTTCGGTCCGGGCAGACCACGCCGTCTTCCAGTACCGCACGGTCTCGTCAAGTCTGCCGACTCGGCCCGCGAACGGGACGCCGACGGAGGTGAACTCGTCTTCGCTCTCGGGCATCGGGAACCCCGCGCCGAGGCCGAGGACAAGCCGGTCGCCGCCGGAGGCGTGGTCGAGACTGGTGACCATGTTGGCCCCCAGCAGCGGATGGCGCAGCGACGCGGTCAGCGCGCCGGTGCCCAGGGTGATCCGCTCGGTGACCGCGGCCGCGGCCGAGAGGACGACGAACGGGTCGAGCCGGGTGCGTGCGACGAGCGAGTCACCGGTCCACAGCGAGTCGTAGCCCAGCTTTTCCGCGCGCCGGGCGAAGTCGAGCAGCGGGGCTATCGAGAAGTCGTTGAGGATGGCCATTTCACGGGTCGGCAGCAGCGCGCCGATCCGGACCGTGCTAGTCATGCTGGTGCCCTTTCAGTGGTCGGCATCCGCTCCTCGCGGAGCGCGCGGCGCAGGATCTTCCCGGACGGGTTGCGGGGGATGGCATCCAGGAACTCCCACTCGGTGGGGATCTTGTAGTCGGCGATGCGCCCGGAGAGGAACACCATCAGCTCGCGCGCGGTGGTCTCGCGGCGCGCGACGACGCAGGCGTGCACCGCCTCGCCCCACAGCGGGTGCGGCAGTCCGATGATCGCCGAGTCGCTGACGTCGGGGTGTTCGGCCAGCGCCTTCTCGATCTCGGCCGGGTAGATGTTCTGCCCGCCCTGGATGATCGTGTCGTTGATGCGGTCGCAGAGGAACAGGTAGCCGTTCTCGTCCAGGTAGCCCGCGTCGCCCATGTGCAGCCAGTCGCCGATCAGGGTCTTCGCGGTGGCCTCGGGCAGGTTCCAGTAGCCGAGCATGTGCGCGGGCGTCTTGATGCAGACCTGGCCGATCTCGTTGGGCGGCAACACGTTCCCCTGCCCGTCGATGACCTTCAGCTCGTGCCCGGGGCAGGCCTTGCCCGCGGCCTTGAGCAGCGGGCTGCCCGGCACGTGGTCCTCCGGCGGCAGCGACACCGCGCAGGTCCCGGTCTCGGTGGCGGCGTAGATCTGGGCGAACTCGCAGCCCATGACGTCGATCAGCCGCTCCAGCAGGGCCGACGAGATCGGCGCGGCTCCATAGGCGACCTTGCGCAGCGACGTGAAGGTGTCCGGCCCGACTTTCCGTTCCTCGACGAGCATCTGGAGCATCGCGGGGGCGGCGAAGGTGACCGTCACTCCGACTGTCTCAATGAGACGGACGGCTTCCTCCGAGACGAACATCCGCATGACCACGTTGGTGGCGCCCGCGTTGAAGCCGTGCATGAACCAGCCCATGCCCGCGATGCCGAAGCCGGGCAGGGAAATCAGGCTCTTGTCGGTCGGCAGCCAGTCCAGCCAGGCCACGCCAGCCTCGGCCATCGCCTCGGGCAGGGTGAAGAACGCCCGGTTCGCCAGCACGACGCCCTTGGGGAACCCGGTGGTGCCGCTGGTGTAGATCTGCAGCACCGCGTCGTCCGGGCCGGTGGGCGAGACCAGGTCGTCGGCCGGGCTGTTTCCCTTCCACGCCTGGAAACCCGCCGCCCGCTCCGCCGCCGTGTCCAGCTCGATCACCTCGCGCAGAGTGGGCAGCTCGGGCCGCACCTTCTCGGCGACCGACAGGAACTCGCGCTCCACGAACAGCAGCGTGGCACCGGAGTCGCGCAGAATGTGGTCGACCTCGGCTGGGGTGAGCCGCCAGTTGACCGGGACCAGCACGACCCCGGACTTGGCGCAGCCCAATGCGATCTCGTAGTAGTGCTCGGACTCCAGACCCAGGTAGGCGATCCGGTCGCCGACGCCCAGACCGGCGGCGAGCAGCCGGTGGGCGGTGCGGTTGGACTCGCGGTGCAGTTCGGTGTAGGTGACCACGCGGTCCTCGCAGAGCACCGCCGGGTGGTCGGCGCGGTCGGCGGCGTGCCGCGCCGACGTGGCGGTCAGCGTCCAGTTCTGGTTCATGGCCTCTCTCCTACGCTGGGACACCGGACAGGCTCAGGTCGACGAACTCGGCCAGCAGCGTCGGGGTCGGGTGGTCGAAGGTGACCCCGGATGGGAGCGGCACGCGGACCGCGCTCTCCAGGGTGTTCTTGAGGTCGACCGAGGCCAGCGAGTCCATGCCCATCCGGACGAACTCCGCGCCGACCTCGACGTCGTTGACATCCTCGACCAGCAGAATCCGGGCGACCGTCCGGCGGATGAAGTCGCGGATGGCCGCGATCCGTTCCCCCCGAGGCAATCCACGCAGCTCGTCGGGGTCCAGGCCGCTGTCGCCGCCGTCGGCCGGGGTGAACAGCTCGCTGTAGAGGCCGCTGGCGACCGGTTTCGCCGCCATGAACCGCGGCCAGTCGACCTCGCCAGCGGCGACCTGCGGCGCGTCCCCGCCGAGCAGCGCGGTCAGCGCGCGCAGCGCCTTGGCCGGGGTGAAGAACTTGACGCCCTCGTGCTCCAAGGCTTTCACGTGCAGGTCGCTCAGCCGCGCCGACATGCCGACCTCCGACCACGGGCCCCAGTTCACCGCGAGCGCGGGCAGGCCCTGGGCGGCGCGCCAGTGGCAGAGCTGGTCGAGGAAGGCGTTCGCCGCCGCGTAGTTCGACTGCGACACGCCGCCGACGACCGAGGCCGCCGAGGAGAAGGCGACGAAGAAGTCCAGCTCCGGCAGGTCTTTGGTGGCCTCGTGCAGCAGCCACGACCCGTAGACCTTGGGGCCGAACAGGCCGTCGATGCTTTCCCAGGTCTGCGCGGGGATCGGCGCGTCGGCGAGCCCGCCGGCGGCGTGCACCACGCCCGCGAGCGGGTGGCCCTTGGCGAGGTCGGCGAAGATCCGCCGCACGTCGGCGGCGTCGCCGAGATCGCCTTGGTGCACCGTCACTTCCGCGCGGTCGTGCAGCCGCTCCCAGATCTCGGCCGCGTCGGCGGCGGGCGTGCCGCGCCTGCCGACCAGTGCGATGTGCCGGGCGCCGAGGGCGACCAGTTTCTCAGCGGTGACCAGACCGAGCGCGCCCAGACCACCGGTGATCAGATACGTGCGGTCGTCCCGAATCCGGACCGCGTGACCGCCGTCGGCGGTGTGCGGGCGCAGCCGCCGAACGTGCCGCACGCCGTCGCGGTAGGCGACCTGGAAGTCACCGACGTCCTTGGCTCGCAGCTCGGCGAGCAGCCCGTCGACGCCGTCGGTGTCGACCAGGGTCGGGCGGTAGGGCGGGAACTCGTTGAGCAGCACCTGCCCGAAGCCCCACAGGGTCGCCGCGGCCAGCCGCTCAGGCGGGGCCAGGTCGTCGCCGGGCAGGACCTGCGCCCGCTCGGTGACCAGCCAGAGCCGCTGCGCGCGGCCGAAACCGGTTTCCGACAGGGTTTTCAGGGTGGCCAGCAGGTTGGTGAAGTTGTGCTCGTTTTCCGCCCGCAGACCGTCCACACCAGACCCTTCGAGTTGGCGCCAGAACCAGACCACGTCGGTCGGGTCGTCACCGACGTGCTCGGCGCCGAACCGCAGCGTGACCCCGGCGACCTCGGCGGACGCGGCCAGCGCGGGGTCGGCGTCACGGTTGAGCACCACGACCCGCCGGGGCGCGAGCGCGACTGTGGGCTCGGTCACCGGGATCGGCTCCCAGTGCATCCGGTGTAGGAAGTCACCGGGAGTGCCGTGCGACAGCCCGACCTCCGACAGCTCGGCCACCAGGCGGTCACCTTCGTAGACGGCGACGTCCGCGCGGACATCCTCGTCAACGAAGGTCGGCTCGGCGGCCCGGACCACCGCGCGCAGCGCGCTCGACCGGGGCTTCTTCACCAGCCGCACCGCGCCGACCCGGAACGGCACACCGTCGCCCACCACGCTGAACACCGTCGAGGGCAGGTACTCGGCGGGCTCGCCGACCAACCCGATCTCGGTTCCGTCGAACCCGGCGCGAGAATCCGCTTGCGGCGCGCCGATTGTGGCAGTGGCCACGATGGTTTCCCCGACATGCACGCGCACGTGGGCGTCCTCGGTCAGCACTGTGCGCAAATCCACGGCCTCGCTCTCGCCGGGCGGCAGCGCGGTCAGCCGCACGTCGGTCACCGGCCGGGCCGTCTCGCCGAACACCTTGTCCTGGACCGCGAACAGCAGGTCGAGCAGCGCCTCCGCGTTGGGCGCCTCGGCGGCCTGGGCGCGGAACTCCCGCGTGCCAGCCTCTCCGGGCACCTCAGCGCCGAGCAGCGGGTGGCCGCCGACAGCGCGGGCGTAGTTGCCCTTGCCCTCGGGGAGCCAGTAGCGCTTGCGGTCGAAGGCGTAAGTCGGCAGCACCAGCCGGGTTCCGGCGCGGTCGCCGTGGAAAGCGGCCCACGCCACGGTGATCCCGGCGGTGTAGAGCTGGGCGACGGACTTGCGGATCGTCGCGCCTTCGGGGTCTTTCGGGTGCGCGCTGGTGATCCAGCGGTGCTCGGCGGCGTCCACGCACTTCTTGGCCAGCGCGGTGAGCGCGCCGGACGGGCCGACCTCGATGAACACGTGCTTGCCCCGGCGCTGCAGCGCGGCCATGCCCGCGGCGAAGTCCACCGGCTCGCCGATGTGCCGGACCCAGTACTCCGGGTCCGAAATCTGGGCGACCCGGGCGACCTTGCCGGTGAGGTTGGAGATCAGCGTCAGGCGCGGCTCGTGGAAGGTGATCCCGTTGAGCTCGGCCCGGAACTCGTCGAACACCTCGGTCATCAGCGGCGAGTGGAACGCGTGCGACACCGCGAGCGGCTTGACGGTGACGCCCTGCTCGGCCAGCTTCGCGGTGACCTCGGCCAGCGACGCGCTTGCGCCCGACACCACGCACTGCGACGGCGCGTTGTAGGCGGCCATCGCCAGGTCGTCGTAGCCGTCCAGCAGCGGAGCCACGTCCTCTGCGGGCGCGGTCACCGCCGCCATGCCGCCGGGCGCGGTCACCGACTGCATGAGCCGCCCGCGCGCCGCGACCAGTTTCACCGCGTCCGGCAACGTGAACAGACCCGCGACGGTGGCCGCGACGACCTCGCCGATGCTGTGCCCGATGAGCGCGGCGGGCCGGGCGCCCCAGCCGATCCACAGCCGCGCCAGGGAGTACTCCAGCGCGAACAGCGCGGCCTGGGTGAAGCGGGTCTGGTCGATCGTGCCGTCGTCGGCGGCGGTTCCCAGCACCAGGTCACGCACCGAGCGGCCCAGCAGCGGGGCGAACAGCCGGTCGCACTCGTCCAGGTTCCGCGCGAACTCGGGGTGGTCGCGGTAAAGCGGCGCGCCCATTCCCAGGTATTGCGATCCCTGGCCGGTGAACAGGAACGCGATCTTGCGCGACTCGCCCGCGCTCACGGTGTCGACGTCCTTGTCCAGCAGCGTTTCCAGCTCGGCTATGGTCCGCACGACCCCGGCGACGCGCAGCGGGAAATGCGCCCGCCCGGTGGTGACCGTGCGGCACAACTCGCCCAGGTCGGTGTCCGGGTGCGCGGCGAGGTAGTCGCGGTAGCGGTCGAGCTGGGCTTTGAGCGAGCGCCGGTTCTTCGCCGACAGCGCGAAAACCTCACCCGCCACCGGACTTGGCCTCTTGGTGGGCCCAGCCACCGGCGGGGCCTGCTCCAGCACGGCCGCGGAGATCGTGCCGCCGAAACCGAAGCTGTTGACCAGCGCCCGTTTCACCTCGGCGGTCCACGGGCGGGCCGCGGTGGGCACCTCGACCGGGTAGCTGGCCCAGGGGATGCGGCCGGAGGGGTTGGTGTAGTTCAGGTGCGGGAAGATCGTGGACTCGCGCAGTTGCAGCACGGTCTTGATGACGCCGACGATGCCCGCGACCGGCTCCATGTGGCCCAGGTTGGTCTTCACCGAGCCCACGATGACCGGCGCGTCCTTGGTGTGGGACTGGGCGAACACGTCGGCGATGGCGCCCATCTCGATCGGGTCGCCCAGCGGCGTCCCGGTGCCGTGCGCCTCGACATAGGAGATGTCCACCGGGTCCAGCGCCGCGGCCCGCAGCGCTGCCCGCATGACCTGCTCCTGCGCCGGTCCATTCGGGACGGTCAGCCCGGCGCTGTCGCCGTCCTGGCCGATCGAGGTGCCCCGGACCAGCGCGAGCACGGTGTCGCCGTCTCGACGGGCGTCCGAAAGTCGCTTGAGGACCAGCACACCGCACCCTTCGGCACGGGCATACCCGTCAGCGGACTCGTCAAAAGTCTTGCACTGCCCGTCGGTCGACAGCATGTTCGCCGCCGAGAAGATCACCTGCGTGCGCGGGTGGTGCAGCGCGTTGACCCCGCCCGCCAGGGCGATGTCGCACTCACCCGACCGCAATCCCTTGACCGCCAGGTGAACCGCGGTCAAGCCCGACGCGCACGCCGTGTCGACCGTCAGACACGGCCCATGCCAGCCCAGAAAATAGGAAAGCCGTCCTGACAGCGGGAAGAAGGTCACACCGGAAGCGAGATGCCCGTCCAACTCCGGGTAGGAGAGCTGGTCCATCTCGAAGGCGTAGTCGATGGAGCTGGCCCCGACATAGACGCCGCCGTTGCCCTTGCGCAGCGGCGTCGGGTCGATGTTGGCGTGCTCCAACGCTTCCCACGCGGTCTCCAGCAGCAGCCGCTGCTGGGGGTCCATGTACTGCGCCTCTTTGGGGGAGATGTTGAAGAACGGCGCGTCGAACAGGTCGAGCCGATCCAGGTAGCCGCCGTTCTCGGCCCGGATCTTGCCCTTGTCGTCCGTTCCACTCGGCGTGAACGCCGCCGCGTCCCACCGGTCCCGCGGGAGCGGCACGATGCCCGACCGCCCGGCCCGCAGGAAGTCCGCGAACTCAGCCGGATTCCCACTGCCGCCAGGAAACCGCAACCCCATGCCGACGATCGCGATGGGCTCGTACTTCTCCAGCATCAGCGACCGAATCGTCTCCCGCTGACGCCGCAGTTCCTCACCGAGACCAGTCTCGTCCGGCATTGCCATGTCCGCCTCCGATGAACGCGCTTCAGGCGCGGTAAAGGTCCTTGAGCATGTCGTCGACAAACACCCGATCCGACTCCGCACCCGCCGCGGCCGCCGAAGTTGCCTGCTGGCGCGGGAAAACGTCGGCGAGGACGTCGGTCATGAGGTAGGCAACCAGTTCCCGCACGGTCGGCCGGTTGAACAACGCGTTGGCGCTGATGTCACACCCCAACCGCTCCTCCAACCGCCGCTTCACGTCGGTGATCCGCAGGGAGGTCAGCCCCAACTCGAAGAAAGCCTTGTCCAGCGCCAAGTCCTCCCCCGCCCCCATCAGCAGCGCCGCCCGAAACTCCCCCACGACAACGGCCTCCAGGGCGTCAGGGCGCTCGGAGAGCGGCACAGCCAGCAACTCATCGACTGTCGGGGTCCGTTCGGGCATGGCGGCCTCCGTTGTTCAGGTTTCCCACTTCCGCGACCCCGATCAGAGCAGTCCCGGCTGATGCGTCCCTGACCGGCGACTGACCTGGAGAGATGACCAATTGTCGTCATCTGCCAACCAAACCCTCGGCAACCGGCGGCCGCCCCGATACCCTTAGTGGCCGACCCGTCACGCACAGGGGGAGTCATGCCCGACGGCACGTCACCGCTGCCGCCAGCGCAGGAACAAGCGCAGGCGATCATGCGGCAGTGGATGGAGGCCCACAGCCGACCGTCGTCAGACGGAGGCGGTTTCGCCGCCCTGGGAGGCCTTTCCGCCGCGGCGGGAGCGGGCGAGTTCACCATCGCGCCCGAGACGGCCAACGCCATTATAGATCAACTTCGGATTGTCCAAGACTCCGCGATTCGTATGGGTCGAGACTTCTCTCAGTTCACCTGGGAAGCCCCGCTCGGCGGTGGCTATGCACAGCAGGTCAGCGCTTTCGACCGCCAACTGGCGGACTCCGCACAAGAAAAGCTGACCACGTTCAGCGCCGAGATCGACACCATCATCCAAGCCGTAGCGGCCAGCATGGCCCATTACCGCAGCGCCGACGAAGGCAACGCGGACCACTTCCACTAAGCCCGGGGGACGCTCGTGATCAGGTGGATGCCCAAGCTGTTCTTGATTGTCAGCGTGCTGGCGGTCGCGGCGACGGCGTGCGCAAGCCAGGAACCAGGTGTCGCGATTCCTTCCGACGTCACCTCGACGACCAAGACGACCGCGCGGCCGACCACCACGACGTCCAAGTCAGCCGTGGGCGCAGGCGGTCCTGCCGCGGAACTCGCCACGCTGGACCCGTGCGAGTTGCTGTCGGAGACCGAGCGCGGCGAACTCGGCCTCGCTCCCGGCGAGCCCGCGACCCGTGGGACGACGAAGTCCTGCGACTGGACCAAAAGCGGGGACTGGGGAGTGGCTGTCAGCCTCTCCACCCGCACAGGTCTGAAAGACGGCAACTACCACGGCGGAACACCCACACCTGTCGAGGTGGGCAGGCACGAGGCCACGAAACTGGAGAACATGGGCGGCGGAAACGGCGCGTGCGACGTCTTCATCGCGATAACCGAAACGTCCTCGGCCCATATCACCGCCAATTCCAGTGGCCGTGGCGACACCGCGAAAGCGTGTGCCAACGCGACGCTGATCGGGCGGATCATCGATCCCAAGCTGCCATGAGGAGGGTGACCGGATGACTCCGGGCGAACGGCACGTGCCGCAGCCGAATGCGCACTATCAGGGGCTCGAACACGAAAAGCTCGTGGAGATGGCCGCGAGTGCCCAGCCTGGCGAAGTCCGCACCCTGGCGGAGGAATGGAAGAAGGTCGGCGCCGAGCTGGCCAGGGCGGCCGAGGCATTGCAGCGGGCCGCGTTCGGCTCGGAGACCGGGTGGACCGGGCAGGCGGCCGACGCCATGCGCTACCGGCTCGGCCAGATCGCCGAGTGGAGTATGCGGAGCAGCGAGGTGTTCACGGCGGCGAGCCAGTCGATCGGCGAGCAGGCCGATGCCGCGCACCTGGCCAAGATCTCCATGCCCGAGCCGGTGCCGTACAACCCCGAGCAGATGGCCGCCGCCGCGGGTTCGGACCCGGCCAGGATGGCCGCGCTCAGCTGGCAGCTTCAAGAGCAGTTCGAGAAGAGCCAGGCCGCGCACAGCGAAGCCGTCCACGTGCTCAGTCAGCGCGACGCGGCGCTGGCGTCGACCGTGATCTCCCTGTCCGAACTCATACCGCCGCCCGTTCTCGACCCAGGCCCGGCCCCTGGTCCGGCCCCTGACCCCGGCGGGGATGGGGTGGGGAGACCTGCGCCGGTTCCCGTGGGGCCAGGTGGTGATTCCGGCGGCCGTCGGGGTGGTGGTGGCGACTCGGGCGGCGGTGACGGTGGCGGGCGGGATGTGGCCCCGCCGGAGTTCCGTGGTGGGCCGGGTGAGTCGGGGCGCCCCTTCGTCCCGCCGGACTCGGGGACTGACCCGGCTGGCGGGGGACGCGCACAGCAACCGGATGGTGGTTCCCTTCGGCAAGGTGGCGGTCAGAGTGTTGGCGCCGGTGGTCCGGCCATCGGGTTCGGCGGCGGGTTCGTGCCCGGGGGCGGAAGCTTCGGGGGCGGTCGCTCCGGCGTCAGGACGACCGGAGGCCGCGGTGGGTTCGGGGCTGGTGGGTTCGGGGCCGGTGGGCCGGGGGCCGGTGGGTCGGGGGACGCGGGCCGGGGTGCGGCCACCGGGCGTGGGGCGCCCTCGGGGATCGGGGCCGCGGGGGCCGATGCGGCCGCCGGGCGCGGGGGAACCGCTGCGGGGCGGGGCGCGGCGGGCATGGGGACGGGCGGCATGGGTGGCGCGCGCGGGCAAGGCGGCGAGGACAGCGAGCACGAGCGACCCACCTACCTGCAGGAGACCGACCCCAACGACCTGTTCGGGCCCGATGAGCTGACCGCCCCACCGGTGATCGGGGGCTGAGCGGGCGATGGCCACCCTGTCGCTGGCCGGTTTCGACGTGCTGTGGAGCGATCTCGGGCTCGGCGCAGTGCCGTTTCCGTTGGAGGTTCCCAGTCATGGGGACACGCTGGATGAGCGGGCGCGCATCAAAGCCGTGACCCACCGGGTGTTGGAGCGCGACGGGCTGGTGCGGTCCGGCAGGCCCGTGCCTGAACTTGAGGACGCGCTGCGGCTGCTCGCCGCGCCCCAGTTGGCTGTCAGCCTGGTCGTGATGCTCACCGCGGGTGGGGAGCGGCCGCGGAAGGCGTTGGCTGTTTCCCGTGGGCGGCAGGCGGTTCTGGCCGTGCAGCGGGAGCAGACCGTGCGGCTCAGCGAGGTGCGGGACACCGCTGTGATCATGTCGGTGGTCGATCTGGTGCCCGGGAACCGCCCCGGCCCGGGACGCTCGATCACGTTGTCCGCCAGCCGTCCTGTCGAGCCGGGCAACCTCATGCGGCCTGCGCTGGAGCAGGCAGGCGGGCCGGAGTC
The DNA here is from genome assembly GCF_900101685.1 of Actinokineospora iranica. Taxonomy (GTDB): domain Bacteria; phylum Actinomycetota; class Actinomycetes; order Mycobacteriales; family Pseudonocardiaceae; genus Actinokineospora; species Actinokineospora iranica. Next base: position 66,721 of record NZ_FMZZ01000008.1, on the reverse strand, counting down.
GCGGCAGCTCAAGGCGGTCCTGGAGCGGCCCCTGCTGCGCGCGGGAATCCTCGGCCTCACTTCGCGCACACCGCAGGGGAAACCGCGTCGCCTGCCCGGTGTCGTCTGGGTCGACAACGACCAGGGCCGCTACGCTCTCTCCGTCACCCGCGGCCCCGACGGCGCCGAGTGGACCACCCTCACCCCGGCCGACAACGCCCGGCTCGCCGCCCGGCTGGGCGAACTCCTGGCCACCTAAGAAGAACCCGGGCGGCGGCCCGCGAAACGAGGCCACCGCCCGGGTCTCATGCCGCCGCGAGGGCCAGCACCGCGTTCTGCCCGCCGAAGCCGAACGAGTTGCTCAGGACCAGCCCCTGCGACACCGGCGTGGCCGCCAGGGCCACATCGATGTCTATTCGCGGGTCGAGCATGGTCGTGTTCGCCGTGGGCGGGACCACGCCGTGGGTCATGGTGAGCAGGGCGAAGACCGCTTCCGCCGCCCCAGCCGCGCCCATCATGTGCCCGGTCACGCCCTTGGTCGAGGTGACCAGCGGGCGGTGCGGCAGGACCCGGGCGAGCACCTGCGCCTCGACCAGGTCGTTGAGCGGGGTGGAGGTGCCGTGCGCGTTGACGTGCACGACATCTCCCGTCGTCGCCCCCGCTTCGGCCAGGGCCGCGTCGATCGCGGCGCGAACGCCGCGGCCGTCGGGGTCCGGGGAGGTGACGTGGTGGGCGTCGGCGGTGGCGCCGTAGCCCAGCACCCTGCCCCGGACCCGCCTGCCCGCGGCCCGCGCGTCCGAAAGCCGTTCCAGGACCAGCACCGCCGCGCCCTCCGCGCCGACGAAGCCGTCCCGGTCGATGTCGAACGGGCGCGACGCCGCGGCCGGATCGTCCCGTTTGGACAGTGCGCCCATCCGGGCGAACCCGGCCATGGTGACCGGGTTCAGCAGGGCCTCGGTGCCCCCGGCCAGCACGATGTCGCACCGGTCGCGGGCCAGCAGGTCCCGGGCGATCCCGATCGCCGTGGCGCCCGAGGCGCACGCCGTCGCCACCACCATGTTCGGGCCGCGGGCGCCGAACTCCATGGCGACCTGGCCCGCGGCCATGTTGGACAGGTGCATCGGGAGCAGCAGCGGCGAGACCCACGCGGGGTTCTCCTCCAGCAGCACCCGGTGCTGGGCCTCGAAGGTCTCCGCGCCGCCACCGGCGCTGCCGATGACCACGCCGACCCGCGCGCCGTCCCAGGCGGCGGTGTCCAGTCCGGCGTCGGTCACCGCCTCCTTGGCCGCGACCAGCGCGAGTTGCACGAACCGGTCCAGTCGGTGCGCCCTGCGGCCACCGAGTAACGCCTCGGGATCGAAGCCCGGCACCCGGCAGGAGATCGACACCGGGTTCTTCGCCAGGACGGGGTCGTGGGCCGCGGCCGACCGGCCCGCCAGCACGGCCGCCCAGCCTGCTTCGACCCCGATCCCGCCGGGGGTGACCAGGCCGAGCCCGGTCACCGCGACGTCGCCGGGGCCCGCCATCAGACCGTCACGCTCCGCTCGGTCATCAGGGCGACGATCTCGCCGACTGTCTCGACCTCGATCAGCTCGTCGTCGCTGATTTTGAGGCCGAGTTCCTTCTCCAGCACCAGCGACAGCTCGACCACGGCCAGCGAGTCCAGCTCGACGTCCTCTTTGGACGCTTCCATGGTGATTTGGTCCGGGGAGACCTTGAGCTTGTCGACGAGGATGTTCTTGAGCGTCTCGAACACGGCGTTCTCCTTGTGTCTACTGGGATATCGGGTTCAGGCGGGGCCGGACAGCCAGTCGACGGGCAGGCCCATGTAGGTCATCCGCGACTCGGCCATCTCGTCGGTCCACCGCTCGGCCGCGTCGTAGCGCTCGTCCGGGGTGGTGTCGAGCATCCGCACACCGGGCCACAGCTCGTAGTCGCCGACCAGGTCGGCGTGCTGGTGCATCCCCTTCTGGAACAGCTCTTCGCGGTGGATGACGTACTCCCGGTCGGGCACCTCGTTCCAGAGCTTCCGCCCGCCCTCGAGGATTTCCAGCAGGCGCGGCTTGTACTCCGGGACTTTGATCAGGTGCTCGCGCAGGACGGAGCTGCCGACCACCAGATGGCGGATCTCGTCGATCGAGGTGCCCCGGGAGATCTCACCGGCGGCCGGGTCGAGCACGCCCCACTTGCGCTCGCTCAGCTCGGCCGCGGGCGCGAGGACGCCCTCGATGACGATGGTGAACACCGCCACGCCGCCGTAGAAGTCCTTGCGGTCGCGCACGATGTCGAGCGAGAACTCCTCGACCGGCGTCAGCACGCGCCGCCGGTACTCCGCGGTCATGTCCTCGATCTCGGCGAACAGCTTGTCCTGCGGCACACCGAGTTCGACCAGGTGGTTGCGGAACACGCGGGCGTGCCGGGCCTCGTCCATGAGCTGGGTGGCGAAGAACTCCATCTCCGGGATGCCCGGGGCGTTGGCCACGTAGTGCGCCAGCAGGCGGGTGGCCAGTTCCTCGGACAGGGCGCGGAAACCGAACTCCAGGATCAGCGCCTGGCGCAGCGGCCCGTCCTCGCGCATGAAGTCCGGGACCGCCGCGTCCGGGCCGTGCCCGCTGGCGCCCCGGCCGGCGAGGGTGCCCTGGGCGACCTCGGTGAACCAGTAGGCGAGGTCGCAGCGCTGCGCGGTGAGGGTGAGGTTCTTGGCCCCGTCGAGCAGTGTCGGCGCGGCGTCGAAATCCGCTTCTGGGGCAATGGACTGGGTCATCGCGACTCGGTGTCCTTTCAGCTCGCGGGTTGCGGTGTGGGCGATTCGGCGGTCTTCTGCCCGTGGCCTGCCGGGGCCTTCTGATCGATGCCGAGGTCGTCCAGCATCTTCTGGTAGGTGGGCTGGGCTTCCGGCTCGAACGGCAGCCCGAAGGGCTTCATGAAGTTGCCGAACAGGCCGCGGTCGCCGAAGAGGTGGAACGGGATGATGAGCAGCGCCCACTCGGGGCCGATCGTCAGGCACCACAGCAGGATCACCGCGCCCTGGGTGATGAAGCTGTGCATGACGTTGTAGAGCACGTAGTAGACCTTGGGCACCGGCCCGCCGTTGGCCTTCTTGTAGGCGATGGCGCCGGGCAGGTAGCCGATCACGTCGATGTAGAAGAATCCGGCCACCACGACCCACCAGCGCAGCTCGCTGAAGTTCGCGATCATCAGGCCGGTGACCACGGCCACGCCGAACAGGTACTCGGCGCGGTGCAGCTGGAAGGTCTTGGGCGTCTCGTAGGGGTTGAGCTGGTCCATTGTGGACTCCCGGGTCTACTGGCCAGGTGTGGCCGCTGCTGCGGGCTGGAGCAGGAGGTCGCCCGCGAAGGACACCTCCGGGAAGGAGCCGTCGATGGCCCAGGCCACCGTCTCCCGGATGACCCGCTCGGCGATCGGGTCGAGAATCCCCGCCATGGACGGGATGCCGAAGTCGAAATCGGCGGCGAACGCGACGGTCACGTCCGCGCCGTCCTGGGTGAAGGTCCAGGTTCCGGCGAAGGTGTCGAAGTCGCCGTCGTCCTGGGTGAAGGCCACTGTCAGCGCGTCGAGGTCGAAGACCTCGGCCTCGGTCCAGCGCAGCAGGCCGCTGCGGAAGTGCAGCTCCCAGCTTGAGCTGCCGGTGCCCGAGGGCAGGGTCTGGTGGACCTCGGTGGCGCGCACGTGCGGCGCCAGGTCCGGGTAGCGGTCGAACCGCACGAGCTCGGCGAGCACCGCCGCGGCGTCGGCTCCGCGCACTGTCGCTTCCAGGTCAACGTGTCGCACTGGTCACCTACCGCCTTCCGGCATCGTGGCCGAGCCCGTGACGAGGTCGCGGGTGGCCTGGTCTATCGCGGTCAACAGGAAGTCCACATCGGACGCGGTGAGGATCGCGGGCGGGGTGAACCGGACGACCGCGCTGCCGGTCATCGAGTGGTTGGCGACCACACCGGCGTTGAACAGCTCGGTCAGCAGCTCGCCTGCCAGGCCCGGCTCGATCAGCTCGATGCCGATGAGCAGCCCTTGGCCGCGCACCTCCTTGACGAGGTGGCCGATGTTGCGCTGGACGATCTCGGCGATCCGCGGCAGCAGCGCGGTACCCAGCTCCATTGCCCGGGTGACCAGCCGCTCCTCTTGCAGGGCCCGGATCGAGCCGCGCACGGCGGCCATCAGCACCGGCATCGCGGCGAAGGTCCCGGTGTGCAGGAACGGGTCCTTGTCGAACGGCTTGAACGCCTTGCGGCTGGCGATGGCCGCGGACACCGGCATGACGCCGCCGCCCAACGCCTTGCCCGCCAGCAAGACGTCCGGGGTGACGCCCTCCAGGTCGGCGCCCCACCACTCGCCGAGGCGGCCCATGCCGGTCTGCACCTCGTCCAGGATCAGGAAGCCGCCGTGCTCGCGCACCAGCGCCTCGACGCCGCGCAGGTATCCGGCGGGCGGGATCACGACGCCTGCCTCGCCCTGCACCGGCTCCAGGATCACCGCGACCTGGCCCGGGTGCGCCGACAGCTCGGCCGCCAGGGCGTCGAGGTCGCCGTAGGGCAGGTGGAGGAAATCGGGGATGAGCGGGCGGAACGGGCTCTGGTAGACGTCCTTGGCTGTGGCCGACAGCGCGCCGAGCGACTTGCCGTGGTAGCCGTTCACCATCGACACCGTGCGCTTGTACCCGTTGGCCCTGGCCAGTTTCAGCGCCGTCTCCACCGCTTCCGCGCCGGAGAGGGAGAAGTGCACCCGGTCCAGCCCCTGGGGCACGACCCCGCACAGCTGCTCCGCGGCCTCCGCGGCGGTGGGCTCCAGTAGGATGCGGGTGCCCATCGGGTTCTTGCGGAGCTGCCGCTCCACTTCGGACAGAACGATGGGGTGGCGGGCGCCCAGGATGAACACCCCGTAGCCGCCGCAGTTGAGGAACCGCTCGCCGTCGCTGGTGGTGATCCAGGCGCCGTCGGAGAGGTGTTCGACGTGGCTGCCGAGCAGTTCGGCCAGGGTCACCCTGCCCCGGCTGAGGTGGGCGCGGTAGAGCCCCAGGATGCGTTCGTCGCCAGCCGAGACCGGGGTGTCCGCCACTGCGGTCACGGTGATCTCCTTTCAGGCCAGGACGAGCGCGTCGCCCGCGCAGTAGGCGATCAGGGCTTCCGCGACGCTGGCGCGCGAGGGCGGGTGGAAGGCCAGCGGGCGCACCCCGGAGGCGAGCCGGGCACTGTCGGACGAGGTGATGAAGTCCAGGCCGCCCAGCAGTTCCAGCGCGGTCGCGGTCGACTCGGCGATGGCCTGCTGCGCGGCGAACCGGGCGACGAGCGCGGCCGCGACGGCCTCTTCGCCGTCCACCCCGTCGAGCACCGCGCGGGCCGCGCCCTCCAGCACCGCGAACGCCGACTCGACCTTGACCACGAGCTGGATCTGGTCGGTCGCGCTGCCCCGCCTGCGCTGCAATACCTTCTCCACCAGCGCGGCGGCGGCGCCCGCGTATCCGGAGGAGATCAGCAGCTCGAACCAGACGAATCCGGCCAGCTGCAACGCCTCCATCCGCTCCGGGTCTTCTTCGGTGGTGCGGATGATCAGGTCTTCGGGGACGAAGACGTTCTCCAGCCGCACCTCGTCGCTCTCGGCGGCGGCGAGGACGTCGTTGCCCCAGAACGGGTGCACCGAGATGCCGGGGCTGTCGGCCGGGATGATCGCCATCGCGAGTTCGGGCTCACCGGTCGGGCCCGGGACGGCGATGCTGGCGGTGAGGTAATCCATCGACTTCGACAGGCTGCACGGCTTCTTCGTGCCGCTGAGGGTGTAGCCGCCGGGGGCGGCGACCGCGGTGACCGCGGGCATCAGGATGTTCTGCTCGGTGCGTCCCTCGGCCCAGCCCGACGCCATGATCTTGCGGTCGGGCACGACGCTCTTGAGCACGTCGATCTGCGCGCCGGTCAACCGGCCCTCGGTCGGGGCGAGCGCGTAGAGGGTGGCGGCGGTGAAGTGGTGCATGGTCGCGGCGGCGGCCAGCGACGGCGACATCGAGCCGATGGCCCGCATGACCCGCACGGCCTGCACGGGGTCCGCGCCGTGGCCGCCGTGCTCGGTCGGCACCAGCAGGCCGACGCCGCCGTGCTCGCGGAACAGGTCGATGACCGGGCTGCCCGGGGCCTCGCGCTCGGCGAAGGTCAGCTCGCCCAACGCCTTGACCAGCCCGGGGTGGAACCGCTCGCAGACCTCGCGAGCGCTGTCGAGGGAACGCACGACAACCTCCAGAATCGTGTTCAGGGTTTAGGCGTCGCCAAAAACGGCTTGCCGGGGGCGGATTCCAGTGGCGACGCTCACGCCCTGCACGTGCGAGGTCTTGAGCATCGGGTAGTTGGCCTCGCCGAAGACGCCGCCGGTGAGGCCGGTGCCGCCGTGGCTGGGCAGGTAGGGCAGGAAGCCGATGTGCGAGTCGTTGATCTTGAGCAGGCCGCCGTTGACGACCCGCGCGACGAAGGCGTCGACGATCTCATCGGACCCGGCCCACAGCGAGTTGCGCAGGCCGTAGTCGTTGGTGTTGACGAACTCGATGAAGTCGTCCAAGTGCTCGCTGTCCCCGGCGGCGGCGGGCACGATCACCGGCAGCAGCGGGAAGAACGTCTCGTGCTTCACCATGTCCAGCTCGCGCGCGGTGGCCAGACCGTCCACTCGCAACACTGTCGGCTGGAGGAACACCCCGGTGTCCGACGGGGTGCCGTCGATCTCCATCCGGCCGCCGCCGCAGATCAGGACCGCGCCGTTGTCGGTCGCCTGGCGCTGCAACGCGAAGAACTTCTCCGCGCGCCGCACCGGCGACAGCAGCACGCCTTCCTCGTCCGGGTATCCGGGACGGATTTCCACGATCTGCTCGCGGATCTTGGCGATCAGCTCGTCGGCGACCTCGGGGTGGACCACCACGCAGTTGGGCACCATGCAAATCTGGCCGGAGCCGTAGAAGCACTCCAGGATCGCCTCGGTGGCCAGGTCGAGGTCGGCGTCCTTCCACACCACGATGGTGTCGTTGCCCGCCAGCTCCAGGATCGGCTTCTTGCCGTTGGCGATGCAGCGCTCCTGGAGTTTGAAGCCCTCTTCCGAGCCGCCGATGAAGAAGATGTCGTTCACCAGCGGGCTTTCCACCCAGCGGTCCATGGTCTGCTTGGGGTTGCTGCAGATCACGTTCAGCACGCCTGCGGGCGCGCCGACCTCGTCCAGCAGCGGCGCCATCAGGTCGCGACACAGGTACATGGTGCTCAGCGGGATGCTGCGCGGCGCGCGCACGACGACGGCGTTCCCTGCCATCAGCGGCAGCATCGCCAGCGCGGCGCTGGGGCCAGCGGCGTTCTGCGGCGGGTTGAAGCAGACCACGCCGTCGGGCTGGCGGCGCACGATGAGGCGGCGGCTGCCGTGCTGGAACTCGGTGTGCATCCGCTGCGCGTACCAGTCCAGGCTTTCCGGCCCGTAAACCTGTTGCAGGCAGCTCAGTTCCCAGCGCGCCAGGTTCACCGGGTGCGACTCGGCGACCAGCAGTTCCAGGAACGCGTCCTGGTTGTCGATCAGCGTCTGGCGGAACAGCCCGCCCAGGCGCATCCGGCGCTCCAGCGGCACCGCGGCCCATTCCCGGGCGGCGGCCGCGGCGGCTGCGGTGGCCTCGTCGATGTGCTCGGTGGTGGCGACTCCGCAGCGCCCGACGACGTACCGGTGCCGCGACGCGGCGTCGTCGGGGTTCTTCTCCAGGGCCCGCTTGAGGCTGATGCTGGTGAACACGTCCTCCAGCAGCGAGGCCGCGCTGGTGGTGTAGACCCAGCCGTCACCGGGGACGTCCTTGCCGCCGATGTACAGGTCGTAGCTGCGCAGCGGCGCGCCGCGGTCCTGCTCGCCCGTCCCACCGGAGCGCTGACTCGGGTCTGCCTCAAAAAGCATCATCTCATGCCCTTCCCGGTGGCGGGTCCGTCACAATTCGGGACGCGCATTCTTGCCCTGCGCGGTACAGGTCCGACTCTCGCAGAATCATCTGACCGCGCCCTGACAGGCGATTGATTGATCAGAAAAGCGCGGTGGCGAGCCATTCGCGCAGTTCGGCGACGCTCATCGAATCGAGTTTCACCGCGGCGCCTGCGACCTCGGCCGAACCGCCGACGGAAATGAACTTCTCGCGTATGAGCCACGCGTGCCGCTCCCGGGTGTCCGGACCCGCCGCGCCGAGCGGGATGGCGCGCTCAGCGCTTACCGTGCGGCCGTCAGTGAGCCTTACCGTGACGCGGGCAGGAGTGGCCTTGATGGCCTGGGCGAAGTCGCCCGTCGGCTCGGCCCCGGCCGCCAGCGCGACAAGCTCGTCGCCGCCGAAGGACCGCAGCCACGGCTCACCGGCGGTGCCCGCGTGCCGCAGCGCCTCGCCGAACGGCGCGTCGGAGGCGAACAGCGCGCGGGTCATCGCCGGGTCGTGCGCCAGCCGGACCCGCTCGGCCACGGCCCAGCGCGCCGGGTCGGCCGAAGCGGGCCGTTCGAGGTCAGCGGCGAGGAAATGCCCGGTCAGCAGCGCCGTCGCCACCGGATACGCCACGTTGAGCACCAGCGCGCCCAGGGCCGAGTCCGCGCCCGCGATGTAGCGGCGGGACGTTTTGTCGGCCAGCAGCGTGTACGCCGACGCCTCCACCAGCACGTCGGCGATCTCCTCGGCCAGGAACGGCCCCAGCTCGGCGGCGACGTCGATCGCGGCGTCGATCCCGGGGCCGCCCGGGTGCAGCTTGAACGACAGCGTCTCGGTGTGCCACCGCTCGCCGAGCCGGTGGTCGACCAGGTCGGGCAGCGGCACGGTGGCGAACCGGGCAAGGAACCCGTCCGGGTGCTCGATGATGTCGTCCGCGCCGCGCAGGCCCGCGCGGGCGGCGGCGCAGGCGTCGTTGGCGGCGCGGACCGGGGTCAGCGTGCACAGCAGGCGCGCGTCGCTGGCCAGGAACGCGCGCATCAGCGGCCAGTTCGGCATCGCGAAGGCCAGCGCGAACGCGTCGGTCCACACGTCGGCGTCCGCGCCCTCGCACTTGAGGCGGCCCGCGACCGTGCCCGCGAGGTGGGTGTGCAGGGCGCTCTGGCCGCGCAGCGGGCCGAGGGTGGCCGCCGCGGTGAGGCGCGCCGCGCACTCGTTGGCCGTGACCACGGCGGTGACCAGCGCCGCGCCGTCGCCGTCCCGCGAGAACGCCACCGGGACCGCGACCGTCGAGTTGGACAGGTGCCCGGCGTAGGCGGTGTCGTCCAGGTTCAGCCACGACCCGAGCCCTGCCAGCACCGCGGCGGCGGCGGCGCGGTCGTCCTGCGTCGGGGAGCCGAACGCGTCGACCAGCTTCGCGCCCAGCGGGTGCGCCGCGCCCGCGCGGATCGCGGCGAGCTGGGACAGGATCTGGCTGGCCGCCAGCTCGCGGACCCGGCCGGGGATGTCCTCATGCGCCAGCCCCGCCGCCCACTCCGACAGGCGGCGCAACCGGCTCACCACGAGCCAGCTTTCACCACGTCCGGGTCGCACCACACCGGCAGCGCGCCCGGCGAGACCCGCATCGACATGCCGGCGGCCACGTTCTGGCGCAGCTCGCCGTCGTGCTCGAAGACCAGCTGCTCGCCGTCGGTGCGCAGCACCTCGATGTGGCTGCCCCGGCCGTAGTAGACGCCGGGGACGCCGAGGTGGTCACCGCCGCGCACCAGGTCGGGGACCTCGGCCAGTGGCACCTGGTCGCTGATGACCACCACGTCGAGCAGGCCGTCGGCGAGCTCGGACAGCGGCAGCAGCAGGTACTGCCCGCCCCGGTAGCGCCCGCCGCCGACGTTGGCCAGGACAGTGCCGCCCTCGAACAGCGTCGCGCCGTCCACGACCACCCGGCCGGGGTACGGGGTGAACGCGGCGGCGGCGTCGGCGAGGGCCTTGGCGTAGCGGGCGCGGCCGGTGAGCGTCGTCCGCTTCGCGTAGACCAGGGCCTCGGCGACCACGCCGGAGCAGGCGCCGAGGAACACCAGCGCGCCGGTCTCGGCGAGCCGGGCAAGGTCGAGCCTGCGCCGCGCTGCGGTGCCGTCGAAAACGCTTGCCAGGGCCGCTGACCAGGGACGTTCCCCCCACAGCATCCGGTAGGCCGAGTTGCCGGTGCCGCCGGGGATGATCATGAGGGTGGGCTCGGCCGCGCCCGCCATCCCCTCGGTGACCTCGCGGACCGTGCCGTCGCCGCCGATCACCACGACCAGGTTCGGCGGGTGCGCCTCGGCGAGCGCGCGCTGCACGCTCTCGGTCGCCTCACCCTGCGACGACGTGACGTGCAACGTCGTCGGAGCGTGCGCGAGACAGCGTTGTCGGACACCCGACAGCAGGGCGTTCGACGCGCTGCCCGCCGTCGGGTTGGCGATCACCAGCACCCGGTTCGGGGCCTGGCTGGGCACTGTCCCGGTCATCGGCTCTCCTGACGTCGCGGGGGTTGCCGCCACACGCGATTCGCCCGTGAATCGCTGACGGGAAAACAATGGCGTCCGGTTCTGACAGCACCCTGACCATGGCCTGACAATTGCGCCTCCGGGACTTTCACGAGCATTTGTCGCGGTGTTCTACTGACCTTCGCCGCGACCAGACCCCATTGCGAAGGAAGAAAGGGTGCAACGGTGACGACCACAGTGAGCAGGACCGAAATCCCGGTGCTTGAGCAGATCCGGGCGCACACCCAGGCCGAGAACGCCTCGGCGTTCCTCGCCCTCAACGCGCGCACGGAGACCTTCACCAGCCCGCTGGCCGATGGCGCCATCGCCTACCGGCGCGCGGGCGGCTACCTCGTCCAGCTTGGCGGCGCGTTCGCGCCGGAGGCGGACTACGCGAAGCTGCTGGCGGCGTTCCTGGCGCACGCGAAGGCCGAAGGGCTCAAGGTCGTCGCCGTGCAGTTGCAGCGGCACGACGCGGAGATCTACGCGCGGCACGGGTTCACGGTCAACCAGATCGGCGCGTCGTGGGCGGTGTCGCTGCCCGAGTTCTCGTTGTGTGGCACCAAGTTCATGCAGTTGCGCAACAAGATCTCCCGGGCCTTCCGCAACGGTCTGGTCGTCGATGAGGTCACCGCGGCCGACCACGCCGACGCCGTCGCCGACATCGACCGGCAGTGGCTCGGGTCCAAGGGCGAGGACGCGCACCAGCTGGAGTTCCTCGTCGGCGAAATCGGCGGCGACGGCCAGCCGTACCGCCGGATGTTCCTGGGCACCATCGAGGGAGCGCCGGTCGGCTACATCTCTTACTCCCCGGTCTATGGCGCCCGGCACGGCTGGATGCACGACCTGAGCCGCCGCATCCCGCACGAGTCGCCCGGCATCATGGAGGCGATCAACTCCACCGCCATCGAGACCTTCCGCGGCGAAGGCGTGCCGTGGCTGCACTTCGGCTTCACCCCGTTCACCGGCTTGGACTCGGCCCAGGAGATCCCCGGCCACAACCTGGGCTTCCAGTGGCTGATGCACGCCCTGTTCGCCCAGGGCGCTGACCTGTACCCGGCGCAGTCGCAGCTGGCCTACAAGCAGAAGTGGGCGCCGTCGCTGGTGATCCCCGAGTACATCGGTTTCCAGGACCGGGCGTCCCTAGCCGGTTTCGCCCACGTTTTCCGCGCCTGCGGCGCGTTCTGAGAGGAAGCACCCGAATGTCCACAGAGGAATTGACGCAGGCCGCGGTCGGCGCGCTGTTCGGCATCTTCGGCGCCCCCGACGACCCGGCCGTCGCCGAGGCGGCCGACGACACCCTCGCCGCGCTGCACGACGCCCTCGCGGCCAACTGAGACGGAGAGAGCAACGCGATGCAGTCCCCGAACACCGTGGCGCCGGACCCCGTGCAGCTGTCCGCGCAGTCGGCCACCTTCACCGAGCTGCTCAAGCGGGTGAAGAAAGAAGGCCTGCTCGACCTGCGGGCAGGCTGGTACTACCGCAGGATCTCGCTGAACCTGGGAATGCTCGCGGCGGGCATCGCCGCGTTCTTCCTCGTCGGAGACTCCCCCTGGCAGCTGCTGGTCGCCGTGTGGTGCGGCCTCTGGTGCGCCCAGGCGTCCTTCATGTTCCACGACGCGGGCCACAAGTCGATGTTCCGCGCCCGCAAGTCCGCGACGATCGTCGGCTACACCCACGCCAACCTGGTCAACGGCTTCAGCTACGGCTGGTGGGTCAACCACCACAACCGCCACCACAGCCACCCCAACCACCTGTCCCTCGACCCCGACATCGGCCGCCGCACAGCGATATTCGACATCAAGCAGTACGCCACCCGGACCAGGGTGCAGCGGTTCATCGTGCGCCACCAGTCGATCCTGTTCTTCATCTTGCTGACCCTGGAGTCGTACAAGATGCAGAAGACCGCGGTGAAGACGATCGCCAAACGGGGCGAGCTCAAATCGCCGGTCCTGGAGTCCGCCCTGATCCTGGTGCGCCTCGCGATCTACCTGACCTGCCTGTTCCTGGTCCTCAACCCCCTGCTGGCCATCGGCTTCCTGGTCGTGCAGCAGGCGGTCATGGGCGTCTACTTCGGAATGATCTTCGCCCCCAACCACAAGGGCATGGAAATCCGCGACGGCGAGGAAGAAACCCTGGACTGGCTGGAGCGGCAGGTGCTGACTTCCCGCAACATCAACCCTTCGCCGTTGATGGACTTCATGTACGGCGGGCTGAACTACCAGATCGAACATCACCTGTTCCCCGCGATGCCGCAGAAGTCGTTACCCAGGGCGCGGCAGCTCACGATCGAGTACTGCAAGGAGAAGGGGATTCCTTATCACGAGCTGGGGTTCTGGGCTTCGTACAAGGAAGTCGCCACCTTCCTGCACGACGTCAGTGCTCCTACTCGCACTGGTGAGGTCACGTTCAGCCAAGCCGCTTGAGGGTTCCTGGAGGCCACCTTTCCTTGGGGAGGGTGGCTTTCGGGGCTGCTGGAATCTACTCGATGGGGGTGTTCCCGGGCTTTCGTGGGGTTGGCTGGCGAGCGTGGGTGCTGCCTGGCAGATGGGCCGGTGTCCTTGCTGCTCCACCCCATCGAGCAGTTGGCGAGCCTTGGGTGCGGTTGGCGGGTAGGCGGGTGGCAGGCCGCACCATGCCCGCGAAACCTTCATTCGCCGCCCCACAGCCCCACAGCTCCACAACAAAGCCCCACCCACCCTGGGGGCTGACCCCGTTCCAGTCTATCGCCGCAGGTCAGCGGGGGGAAGATGCACCGCCGCGCCTGTGGATAACTCGCGATCATCGAGGCGGGCGCTTGCGGAACCCGGCCGGTCAGCCCTCGCGGACGCTGAACTTGATGCCTGCCGCTATCAGACGTTCGGTCAGGGCGTCGCCCATGGCTACCGCGGTGGTCACCTGGCCTGAGGTTGGGGGTAGGTCGTCGAAGGCGAGGCACATGGCGGCCTCGCCGAGCATCTTGGATGTCTCGCTGTAGCCGGGGTCGCCGCCGGACACCTCGGTGACGACTCGTTTGCCGCCGCCCTCGCCGAGGAACACCACCTTGAACCAGGACTTGTCCCGCTTGGCCGCTGACGGGCCGTCGCCCGGCTTCTTTCGGCCGAGCAGCCAGTTTCGCGCGGGTGGCACTTGGGCGAGTGCGAGCAGGGCGGCCACGCCGCCGACGAGTCCGACCGCCACCGGGAGTTTCTTGATGGCGAGGTAGTGCCCGTAGCCGAACTCCGGCCCGTACCTGGGCAGCGCCCGAGCCGACCGCAGCACGATCTGGGGGTCGATCGTCGCGGCGGGCAGGGCCCATGCGCCCACCTTCTTCTCGTGGCGGGGTTTGCCGACCAGGCCGCGCACTGTGCGGCCCTGAGGTTTGCCCTCGGCTTGGCGCCGTTCCCTCGCTGCCCGCGCGCTCGCTCGCAGCCGGGAGAACGCCGTCACCGCCGAGTGGAATGTGCCCCCGGAGAACGCCGCGTTCGCGCTGGCGAACCCCTCCACCTTCAGCGGCGCCCCCTCGGGCAGGTGCTTCACCGTGTAGTAGACCCCGAGGTCGTACGGGATCGAGTCGAACCCGCAGCAGTGCACGAGCCGCGCCCCGCTGGCCACGGCCGTCTTGTGGTGGCGCAGGTACGTGCGGTCGACGAACTCCGGCTCGCCGGTCAGGTCCGCGTAGTCGGTGCCCGCCTGCGCGCACGCGGCCACCAGCGCGTCCCCGTAGTTGATGTAAGGCCCGACTGTCGTCACCACGACCCGGGCCGCCTCGGCCACCGCTTTGAGCGAGGCCGGGTCCTCCACGTCGGCGACCAGCAGGTCCATCTCCGCCAACAGCGGGTCGATGGCGGCCAGCCGCAACCGCACCTCGGCGAGCTTCCGCGCGTTCCGCCCCGCCAGCGCCCACCGCATCCGCGCGGGCGCGTTCCGCGCCAGGTACTCCGCGGTCAGCGCACCGGTGAACCCGGTGGCCCCGAACAACACGACGTCATACTTCCGGCCGGTAGGCATACCGCCAGATTACCCACCGGTAACCCGGCGCGGCCAGACGAACCGCAGCCCCCGAAAGGGGGATCGACGGAAGAAGACGGCAGGCGTGGCGGGGCGGAAGACTTCGCGAACTCTCGCCGACAGGGCGGGTCAGGTCCAGAACACCGCCAGGCCGATGTTGAGCACCAGCAGCCCGCCGAGGGTGGGGTTGAGCCAGGTGGGGGCGGTCTTCTTGGCGGTGAAGGCGAACGCCAGGCCCGCGATGGCGACCACGACCAGGAGCTTGATGCCCAGCTTCATGTGGTTGTAGTCGGCGTCGGTGAGTGGGGCGAGGCCCATCAGGGCGATGCCGGTGAGCAGCTGCAGGCCCGCCCCGTGCAGCCAGCCCTTGTTCACCACCGCGCGGTCACGCTGTTGCAGCAGGAACGCGCCCACCAGCGCGCCCATGCCCAGCAGGTGCAGGAAGACCAGTGACAGTCGGACGAACTCCACGTCAGCTCCTTCTCCGAGCGATCCAGGCCCGCCAGCCGATGACCCCGATGATGGTGCCGAACAGCAGGGACGCCGCGGTCAGCAGGGCATGGACGACGAAGAACCCGGTGGGCGCGCCGTCGGTCCACGATCGGGGGTCTGCCCAGATATTTTTGAGGAAGGTCGGCCAGATCACCCACGACCAGATGCCGAAGGCGAGCAGGAAAAGCGAGGCGCGGCGGGTGAGCGTCACACGGGCAGTATCCAGCGCGGACGCGACATTGCCACGTGTGGGTGACAGGGCGGATCGTGGCCGGATCGTGACAGGCCTTAATCTGCTGAGGTGCGCTTCGCAGCCCGCAGGTCCGTGCCCGCTCTTTTCGTGTCTCTGTGCGCCCTGATCGTCGCGGCTCTGCTCGCGACGCCCGGCGCCAAGGCAGCCCCGGGGGGGCCTGAGAAGGCCCAGCCCACCGAGGGGCAGAACAGCGCCCAGTGCCAGAACCACGACCGTCCGCCGCCGCCGGTGGACACCTCCGAGGAGCCGAAGCCGGGCGAGGTCAGCCCGCAGCCGCTCCCGGTGCCGGACGAGCCGGTCGGCGGGACCCGGATGGGCGAGTGCGGCCTGGTCCAGCCCGTTGGCGCGGACGCGGTCATGCCCGGTGACGTGACCTCGGCGTCCTGGGTGATCGCCGACATCGACACCGGCGACGTGCTGGCCGCGAAGGACCCGCACGCCCGGGAGCGGCCCGCGTCGTTGATCAAGACCCTGCTGGCGATCGCCGTGGTGCGCGAGTTGCGCCTGGACGAGGTGGTCGAGGGCACCCAGGAGGACGCCAACCAGGAGGGCACCAAGGTCGGGGTCGGCCCTGGCGGCAGCTACACCGTCCGCCAGCTGCTGTTCGCGCTGGTCATGCGGTCGGGCAACGACGCGGCGCACGCGCTGGCCCGGCAGCTCGGCGGGCTGCCCTCGGCGCTGGAGAAGATGAACGCCCTGGCCAAGGAGCTGGGCGCGCTGGACACCCGCGCGGCCACCCCGTCCGGCCTGGACGGGCCGGGCATGAGCACCTCGGCCTACGACCTGAGCCTGGTCTTCCGCGCGGCGATGAAGCACAAGGAGTTCGCCGAGGCCATCTCGACCAAGTCGATCGACTTCCCCGGCTACGGCAGCAGGCCCGGCTACAAGGTCAACAACGACAACCGCCTCCTCGGCCGCTACCCCGGCTTCCTCGGCGGCAAGACCGGCTTCACCGACGACGCCCGGCACACCTACCTGGGCGCGGCCAAGAAGGGCCAGCGGCGGATCTCGGTGGTCCTGCTGCGCGGCGAGTCGAACCCGGCCCCGCTGGCCGAGCAGGCCGCCAAGCTGCTCGACTACGGCTTCGCGCTGGCCGACGAGCGCGCCAAGCCGGTCGGCAAGCTGGTCGACCACGCGCCGGAGGCGCAGCCCAAGCAGAACACCGGCCTGGGCAGCGCGGCCGCGACGGACCAGCAGGCGGCCGAGCGCCAGGTGGCCGACGCGCAGCGTTCGGCGTTCGGCACCTACGGCGCCCCGCTGGTGGTCCTGGCGGGCGTGGCGGTCCTGGTCTCCTTCGCCCTGTGGATCCGCCGCAAGCGCGCCAAGGCCGCCCGCGCGGCCCGGATGGCGGGCTGACCGACCACGGGGCTCAGGGTTTGCGTCGGGGCCGCAGCGCCCACGCCAGCACGGCCCCGACGCCGACGAGCCCGAGCGCGTCGCCGACCCGCGGCGCGCCCGAGACCGTCACCGCGGGCCGGATCACCGCGGGGGGCGGCGCGGGCGGCGGCTCCTCGACGATGTTCTCCTTGGCCGTCGCCGTCCACGCGGTGACGAACAGCAGGAACCGCGACACCAGGTTCGCGAACACCAGCAGACCCACGATCGGCCCCACCAGCGCGCCGAGCGGGCCGCCGAGGACGCTGTTGAGGTAGACCGTCCCGATGAGCTTGAGGATCTCGAAGCCGATCGCCGCGGCCAGCGCGCCGCGCATGGCGCTGCGGGCGCTGACCGAGGTGCGCGGCAGGCGGGAGATCACCCAGAGGAACACCAGCCAGTTCGCGCCGAGGGACAGCGCGGTCGCGACGAGGAACAGCAGGACCTTGGCCCACCCGTAGCCGTCGAGGCCGACCAGTCTCAGCAGCAGGTCGGCGAGGCCGCTGCCCGCGGCGCTGAGGCCGAAGGAGACCACCATCGCCGAGCCGAGGCCGAGCAGGGCGAGCAGGTCGACCGCGGTGCCGCGCAGGAACGACTGCCGCACCGGTTTCTGGCCCCACTGCGCGGTCAGCGCGTCGCGGAGGTTGCTCATCCAGCCCAGGCCGGTGTACGCGGCGGAAAGCAGGCCGATGACGCCGACCGCGCCGCGCTGCTCGACCGCGGTTTTCACCAGGTCGGTGAGCAGGCCGCGCAGGTTGCCGGGCGCGGACTCGGTGATGCTCTCCTGGAAGGACTCCAGCGTGTCCGGCTGGCCCGCGAGGACGAAGCCGAGGACGGCGAACCCGATGAGCAGCAACGGAAACAGCGACAGGACGCTGAAGTAGGTGATCGACGCGGCGAAGTGGTTGCCGTACCGCTCGGTGAACGCGTCGTAGGCTCTGATCAGGTGGTCGATTCCCGGCCTGCGTTCACGTAGTCGGGCCATCTTTGACTCGTTTGGGGTCCCCGTCACGAGTGAAAGCTAAAGGTCGCGGCGACTCCCCGCAACGCGAATCCACTTCGGATTCCCGGACACCTTCGAGTGACAGCGCTTCCGCGGCCGAAAACCCGGGTTAACGTTGGATTCCAGCCCGTTTTCTCCAGCGTTCCGCCGCGGAAGGGATAGCGATGCCACAGCTGTTCCGGCGGCGCAGGGCGCCACCTCAGCGCAGGAAGCCGACCTTGTCGTACACCCGGGACAGGGTGGCCGCGGCGACCTCGCGCGCCCGTTCCGCGCCGCGGCGCAGGATCTTGTCCAATTCGGCCGGATCGTCCAGATAGGACTTGACCTGCGCGCGCACTGGCGTGACGAACTCGGCGACGACCTCGGCGAGATCCTTCTTGAGGTCGCCGTATCCCTTGCCGTCGTAGGCGTTCTGCAAGTCCGCGATGCCGCGGTCGGTCAACGCGGAGTAGATGCCGAGCAGGTTGCTCACGCCCGGCTTGTTCTCCGGGTCGAACACGACCTCGCGGCCCGCGTCGGTCACCGCGGAGCGGATCTTCTTGGCCGACACCTTCGGGTCGTCCAGGAGTTCGACGATCCCGCCCGGACTCGACGCCGACTTGCTCATCTTCGCCGACGGGTCTTGCAGGTCGAAGATCTTGGCGGTGTCCTTGAGGATGAACGGCTCCGGCGGTTGGAAAGTCTTGCCGAACCGGGAGTTGAACCGCTGCGCGAGGTCGCGGGTCAGTTCAAGATGCTGGCGTTGGTCTTCGCCGACCGGCACATACTGCGGTCGGTAAAGCAAGATGTCCGCAGCCTGCAAGACGGGGTAGGTGAACAATCCGACGGAGACCATCGCCTGCTTGGCCGACTTGTCCTTGAACTGCGTCATCCGGCTCGCCTCTCCGAACCCGGTGAGGCACTGCATCACCCAGCCCAGCTCCGCGTGCTCGTGCACCTGGCTCTGCGCGAACAGCGTGGCCCGCTCCGGGTCGAGGCCGAGCGCGAGCAGCTGCGCCGCCGAGGCCCGGGTGCGCTTGCGCAGCAGCTTCGGGTCGTGCTCGACGGTGATCGCGTGCAGGTCCGCGAGGAAGTAGAACGCGTCGTGGGTCTCCTGCAGCGCGACCCACTGCCGCACGGCGCCGAGGTAGTTGCCGAGGTGGAACGAGTCGGCGGTGGGCTGGATGCCGGACAGGACGCGCGGCTTGCGCTCCGGCGGGGTGCTGGCTGGCTCGGTCGACACGCGTCGATTGTCCCAGTCGGCCCGGACCGGGCCCGGGTCGGGTGAGCCGCTGCCCCATCCGGCGGATTGCCGAGTGAAGTCCGTGAATGACAGGTTCTGCGCACCAGGTCGCCCCAGCCGCCTGACCGGCGCGCGATCCGGTGACTCAGTCACATCTGGAGGTTTTCCGTGCAGAGATCACTCCGACGACGGTCCCGACTGCGCCTGCTCGGCGTCGCGGTGGCCGTCGCGACCGCGGCGGGGCTCGCCGCGGCGACCGGTCACCCGGCCGTCGCCGAGCCCGCGGCGGGCGAGGCGCACTTCGTCGTCCTGAGCAAGTCGACCGGCGACGTGAGCGCGCTCGACCAGGCGGTGCGCGCCTCGGGTGGCGCGGTGGTGCAGAGCTGGCCGCAAATCGGCGTGGTGATCGCCGCGTCGGCCAAACCCGACTTCGCCGCCGTCGTCCGCGGCAAGCCGGGCGTGCAGGCCGCGGGCGCGACGCGGAACCTGGCCGAGCTGGCCGATCCCGCGCTCACACTGTCGGCCACCGCCCCGGACCAGGACATCGAGGCCACCGATGCGGTCATCGCGGCCGACGCCCCGCAGCAGCAGACCGCCGCGGGCGACCCGCTGAGCGTCAACCAGTGGAACCTGGCGGCGATCAAGGCCGACCGGGCGCACGCCGTCTCCGGTGGCAGCCCCGACCTGGTTGTCGGGGTGCTCGACTCCGGCATCGAGGCGAGCCACCCGGACCTGGCCCCGAACGTCGACGCCGCCCGCTCGGTCGGCTGCGTGAACGAGGGCGTCCCGGACACCTCGCCCGCCGCGTGGTCGCCCACCACCAGCGACCACGGCACGCACGTCGCGGGCATCATCGCCGCGGCGAAGAACGGCGTCGGCATCGTCGGCGTCGCCCCGAAGGTGAAGGTCGCCTCGGTCAAGGTCGTCGACGACGACGGGTTCATCTACCCCGAGTACGCGATCTGCGGGTTCATCTGGGCAGCCGAGCACGGCATCAAGGTCACGAACAACTCCTACTTCGTCGACCCGTGGTACCTGTGGTGCAAGACCGACCCGGACCAGCGGGCCGTGGCGACCGCGGTCACCCGCGCGATCGACTACTCGGCCAACCGCGGCGTGGTCAACGTCGCCGCGCTGGGCAACAGCAACTGGGACCTCTCGCACGACATCATCGATGAGGGCAGCCCGAACAACGGCACCCCGGTGACCCGCGAGACCGGCAACGAGTGCGTGAAACTGCCCGCCGAGGTCCGCGGCGTGGTCGGCGTGTCCTCGACCGGCGCGCGCAACCTCAAGTCGTACTTCTCCAACTACGGCGTCACCGAGACCGAGGTGGCCGCCCCCGGCGGCGACCGGATGCAGATCCCGAACACCCCCGACCGCAACGGCCGGGTCCTGTCCACGATCGTCAACGGCGCCTGGGGCTACAAGCAGGGCACGTCGATGGCCTCCCCGCACGCGGCGGGCGTGGCAGCCCTGATCCGCTCGACCCATCCCGACTGGTCGGCGGCCCGGGTGATCACGGAACTGCGCCTGGACGCCGACCGCCTCCCCTGCCCGCCCGGCGTCTACGACCCCGACGGCACCGGCGTGTGGGCGGCGACCTGCGAGGGCGGCGTCACCGGCCGCGGCTTCTACGGCTCCGGCCTGGTCGATGCCCTGGACGCGGTCAGCTAGGAACGGGTCTGTTGAAGGCCACCTTCGCCACGCCCCGCGTAGTGGAGGTGGCCTTCTCCGCGGGTGGGGACGGTCAGCGGCAACGAGACCACAACCGGCTCGGCAAGCTTCTCAGCCGCGGCGGCAGCGGCGGTCACCCGGCGGCGGCGCACCAGTCCCAGCACCAGTCCCCCGGCCCCCACGACGACGGCCCCGATCCCCAACGGCCCACCGAAGGGAAACTGCGCGGTGCTCTCCACCGCCGCCGTCGCCGCGGCAGCCGATTCCGCCGTGCCCACCAGCAGAGCCACCGAGACCGTCACGGGCACACCGATGCGGCCCCCCAGGTCACGCACCGCCTGCGCTTTCACGAACTGACACCGCCTGACACCCGTAGCACCGTCCCTCAACCGGACTAAGCACTCCTGCGTGGACCCTGAAAAAGCTACCGACCGTGTCAATCATCGACACCCAGAACCGCACGATCGGCTAGCTGCCCCCCGAGCGTATCCCCCTGGCGGGTGGCCAGTGCCACGGGGTAGTCGATCAAGCACATACCGCGCTCCGCCTCCCGTGCAGTTGACGACCGCAGCGGCTTACGCCCGGTCAACCATCCGAGACAGACCGGTCAAGTCGATCAAGCAGGACGCGGAGAGTCTTCTTCAGCGCAGGCAACTTCTCAGTCAGGACCTGCCACACCAGCGCATCGTCGACATCGGCGTACCCATGGATCAAAATGTTGCGGAAGGCCACGATGCGAGGCAGATCCGGGAGTGAAGCCGCAAGTTCTGCGTCAACCTTCGACAGCCTGTTGAGAGCCTCGCCGATGATCTCAAACTGGCGTTCGACCGCAGAACTCAGCAGGGCATCCGACTGATAGTCCGTGAAAGACTTGCCTTCCCGGAACTGATCGAGTAGATCCGCCGCTCGTAGCGCGTCCCACAGATAGGCGCGTGGATCACGCCGCATACAGGGTTTCCCTGGTCTCCAGGACGCTCTGTCGGAAGTACGGGTTACGAAGGCTCGCACCGCTCACCAGGTCGACCTGGCGGCCGAATATCCGCTCCAGCCCCTCCTTGAGGGCGAAGTAGCTGTCGAAGTAGTCAAAGCCCGGTGTCACGTTGAACTCCACCAGGGCATCGACATCGCTGGTGAGCGGGTCGAACCGGCCGCCGAGGGCCGAGCCGAACACATCGAGACGAGCGACCCCCAAGGCGCGGCACAGGTTCTCGATCTCGTGCCGCTTGGCCTCGATGAGTTCGTGCACCGCCATCACCTCCTGGTCATGATTGTGCCTGATCCCCACCCGCTGGCCAGTCGTACACCGCGGTGAAGGGAGCGTGGTCGGACCAGCGGTCGTCGTAGCTGTCCGCGCGTTCCACCACAGCCTTGACCGCGCGCGTCGCCAACCCCGGGGTGGCGACCTGGTAGTCGATCCGCCACCCACTGTCGTTGTCGTATGCCTTCCCGCGGTAAGACCACCACGTGTACGGGCCGGGACCTTCCGGACGCAGCACCCGCAAGACGTCCCGGTAGCCCGCCTCATCGAAGACGCGCCCCATCCAGGCCCGTTCCCCAGGGGTGAACCCGGAGTTCTTCCGGTTGGCCTTCCACGCTTTCAGGTCGATCTCCTGGTGCGCGATGTTCCAGTCCCCACAGACGACGACCTCACACCCACTGGCGGCCGCCTTGTCCCGCAGTTCGACCAGGTAGGGCAGGAAGGTCGCCATGAACCGCTCCTTCTGCTCCTGCCGCAACGTCCCGACCTCACCACTGGGCAAGTACAAACTGCCGACGACCACCCCCGGGTACCAGGCCTCGACATAACGCCCACTGGCCTCGAACTCCGTGACCCCATACCCAACCCGCGTAGCCGACGGCTGAGCCCGGGAGTAGATCGCCACCCCGCTGCGCCCCTTGAGCACCCGCGAGTCGGCGTGCACGGTGTGCCACCCAGCCGGAGCGGCAAGATCCTCAGGCAGATCATCAGGCGCGGCCCGAACCTCTTGCAGACACACGATGTCCGCCTCAGTAGCCGCCAGCCACTCGACAAACCCCTTCTTGGCGGCGGCACGCAACCCATTGACATTCACAGTGGAGACGGTCAGCACAACCCAACCCTAGAGGCGACCCCCACCCCACCCCGAAGGCCACCTCACCAGAAGAGAGAAGAGAGAGAGGAAACACCCACCCACCCATCTCAAGACCACACCCGCCCCTGCCAGGCCGCCCCCACGCCCGCCCGGTGCTCGACCGGTGCGGGGGAGAGGGCACCCACCCTCCTGCCAACAGGACCGGCCCTGCCAGGTGCTCGATGGTTGCGGTGCAGCCCACCTGCCCTCCTGCCAGGCCGAACCAGCGCCCGCCAGGTGCTCGATGGGGTGGAGTGGTTTCTTCGGGGGTGAAGGAAGATCCCTGAACTCGCCGTGGTCGTGGGGCCGGAGGCTCCCCACCCGTCTTTCCCCGCGACGGGATCTTCCTTCGTAGGGGCCCCGAAGAAACCACTCCACCCCATCGAGCAAACCCCACAGCCACGCCCACCCAGCCCCGAAGCCAGCCACCCCATCCAGCAGACAGCAGCAGCCAGCCAGCCAGCGGACTCAGTCGCAAGCCCGCCCAGGCAACGGCTTCAAGAACTCAGCAGAAGCCCACCGGTTCTCACCAAGCATCCGGAACCCGTTCTGCACGATCACCTCGGCGTCAGCCTCGGCCCCCTGCTTGAACTTGCCCACGATCTCAGCCTTGCCGTCCGGCGCGGCCCGGACGTTGAGCACGTCAGCGGTCACCTCGACCCGGCACTTGGACTCGCTGCTCGCGGGCGCGGAGCCGTCGCGACCAGGCGGCTCGACCCCCATCGAGTAGACGACGACCACGCCCACCAGGGCCGCGCCCACGAGCATCGTTCGCTTCGGCACCAACACCAGGCACGCTCCCTTAAGCACGAACACCGTCGTGACAACGATTCCCGACTTTAGTGCGTTCGCGCCAGGGTCAAATCCAGGAACCACCCACTGGAGCCAACGCGGGCACGCTGGGTGACGAAGCAGGGCCTCCGGCGCGCGCGCCGGAGGCCCTGCTCAGCGGATGTGTCAGCCCGCCATCTTCTTCTGCAGGTTCTCGTCGAGGGTGTTCAAGAACTCCTCGGTGGTCTGCCACTCCTGGTCCGGGCCGACGAGCAGGGCCAGGTCCTTGGTCATCCGGCCGCTCTCGACGGTCTCCACGACGACCTGCTCAAGCTTCTCGGCGAACTCGATCACCTCGGGGGTGCCGTCGAGCTTGCCGCGGTGCATGAGGCCGCGGGTCCAGGCGAAGATCGACGCGATCGGGTTGGTCGAGGTCGGCTTGCCAGCCTGGTGCTGGCGGAAGTGCCGGGTGACGGTGCCGTGCGCCGCCTCGGCCTCGACGGTCTTGCCGTCCGGGGTCATCAGCACGGAGGTCATCAGGCCCAGCGAGCCGAAGCCCTGCGCGACGGTGTCGGACTGGACGTCGCCGTCGTAGTTCTTGCACGCCCAGACGTAGCCGCCCTCCCACTTCATGGCCGCGGCGACCATGTCGTCGATGAGGCGGTGCTCGTAGGTGAGGCCCTTGGCGTCGAACTCGGCCTTGAACTCCTCCTCGAAGACGCGCTGGAAGATGTCCTTGAACGCGCCGTCGTAGGCCTTGAGGATGGTGTTCTTGGTCGACATGTAGACCGGGTAGTCGCGCTGCAGGCCGTAGGAGAACGAGGCCCGGGCGAAGTCCTCGATGGACTTGTTGAAGTTGTACATGCCCATGACGACGCCGCCGTCTTCTGGCATCTCGACCACGGTGTGCTCGATCGGCTCGGAGCCGTCGGTCGGGGTGAAGGTGATGGTCACCTTGCCCGGGCCGGGCACCTTGAAGTTGGTCGACTTGTACTGGTCGCCGTGGGCGTGGCGGCCGATGATGATCGGCTTGGTCCAGCCGGGCACCAGTCGCGGGATGTTCGAGATGATGATCGGCTCGCGGAAGACCACGCCGCCGAGGATGTTGCGGATCGTGCCGTTGGGCGAGATCCACATCTTCTTGAGGCCGAACTCCTCGACGCGCGCCTCGTCCGGGGTGATGGTGGCGCACTTGACCCCGACGCCGTGCTTCTTGATGGCGTTGGCGGCGTCGATCGTCACCTGGTCGTCGGTGGCGTCCCGGTGCTCGATGCCGAGGTCGTAGTACTCGAGGGTGACGTCCAGGTACGGGTGGATCAGCTTGTCCTTGATGAACTGCCAGATGATGCGGGTCATCTCGTCGCCGTCGAGTTCGACGACCGTTCCCTGGACCTTGATCTTGGCCATGAGCCGCGGTGCTCCTCTCGCCTTTTCCTGCCACGCGCCTTGTAAACGGTACAAGCGTACTGGTAGCCGGTCGTGCGGCGCGCGCATGTGGGCACAGTCACCCGCCGACGATGCTAGGCCCTGTCTCGCTCACCCCACGCCCGACGCCGCCGCGATTATCCGCCGCGCCGTCTCGGGCTGCTCGTCGCCGCCCATGTGCAGGGTGTTGAGCGAGTACACCAGCCGCCGGGACAGGTCGCGCACGGCCCCCACGCCGCTGGCGAAGCCGGGCCGGTCGCCGGTCTTGCCCCAGAACTCGACACCCGCCACCGCGAACCGGCCGATGCCGCCGCCGAAGTGCGCGGGGACGTCGTTGGCCGGGTCGTCGTCGCCGTCGTGGGCCGCGACGTCCGGGACGGCGAACAGCTCGGCGGTCTGCGCGGGCGGCAGCAGCTCGCCCGACATCAGCGCGACCAGGAAGCGGTCCAGGTCGGGCGCGGTGGAGACGATCTCGGCCGCGGCCCACTGGAACGTCGGGTTGGCCTTGGTGACGTCGATGTGCTTGGTCCGCCCGTCGACGGTGACGGCCTCGTAGGCGCGCGCGTGCGGGCCGTGGATACGCGTGTCGGCGCCCGGCACAGTTGTGCCGGACAGCCGCAGCGGCCGGATGATCCCGTCGCGGATCGACTCGCCGTAGGGGCGGCCGGTCACCTGCTCGATCACCATGCCCAGGACGTGGTAGGTGACGTTCCCATAGAGCTGCTTGGTCCCGGGCGCGAAGACCATCGGCTTGCCCCGCACCGAGAGGTCGACGAGCTGGCGCGGTGTCCAGGTGTCGAACCGTGCGCGAGGAACCACGCCGGGTCCTTGTGGTCGAAGTCGATGCCGGACAGGCCCGCGGTGTAGTTGAGCAGCTGGCGGATGGTGATGGGCGGGTACTCGGCGGGCAGCAGATCAGGCAGGTAGGACCGCACGTCGCGGCCCAGGTCGATCCGCCCCCGCGCGGCCAGTTGGAGAACCGCGGTCGCGGTGAACGTCTTGGTGATGCTGCCGACGCGGAACCGCCCGTCCTGCGGCACAGGGCAGGCGGTGTGGATGTCGGCGACCCCGGCGGTCCCCGCCCACTCACCCGCGCTGCCGCGCACTTGCACGATCGCGGCGGACACGTCGGTGTTGGGCAGGCCGGAGATCGACGCCAGCATCAGCGCGGGGTCGAGCGGCGGTAAGTCGGCGGACGGGGCGGTGACGAGGAGCGCGCTGGTCGCCAGCGCGACAAGTGTGGTGATTCCCATGCCGCCAGCCTCACCGCGCGGGGCGCGCCCCGGCATCGGGCGTCACCCGGGCTCGGCCCGGAAAACTCCCGGAGGGAGGCTGCCGGTCAGCCGACGGCTGTGCAGTCCACGACGTTGTCGGCCCCGAGACGGGGCACGACGATGCGTATGACGCCGGCGGCGCTGTTGCAGACGCTGATGGGAATGTTGAGCTTTGTGGGGTCGCTGGTGGTGGTCGACCCCAGGTGTTTCTCGTCCTCACTGGTGGCGCGACTGGCGCTTACCGTCCCGCTGCTTGTCGGACCTGTGGGCGCGTCGGGAACATCGGCGATCGCGCACATCTCGCCGTCCGGGGAGTCGTCGGGTTCCAGCGCCTCGGCGGTCACGTCGTAGCGCGACTGCGCGTTGGGACCGGACAGGCAGAACGCCACCCGCATGGGCTTCAACTCTTCCAGGCTGTCGACGGTGTCGAGGACCACCGGGTCGGCGCGGTCGTCGGCGGCGGCGCCGGGGACCGCCGAGACCAGCAACGCGAGACTGCTCCCGGCGACGATGACGGCACGGGTCAGAGACATCCGGCTTCCTTCCGTCTTGCCTATTCAGGCGAACAGCGGGGATCTGGGCGTGCCCCGGCCCAGCGTCGACCACACCTCCCGCGCCGCCGGTCCACCTGACCGAGTGATCCCCAGGAGACGTCAAGGTACCTTGACACCCATGGACGACTTGGAGATCCACGGCCACCGCGCGACCATCACCGACCTGCGCCCGGCCTGCGACTGCGGCTGGACCGCCGACCGCGGCTTCCCCAGCCGCGACGAGGCCGTCGAGCACTGGATGCGCGCGCACGCGCTGGCCGCGCTGGAGGCGGAGCCGCCGTCGTGGCTGCTGGTCAAGTCCGACATCCTGCGCGAGCAGGTCGAGGAGCTGACCAGGTGCCGGCCCGAGGTGGCGCTGAAACTGCTGGCCGAGGTCGAGTCCTGGCAGCGTCCGCTCACCGAGCGAGCGGTGGCCGCGGCCCGCGCGACCGGCGCGTCCTGGGCCGACGTCGGCGCGGCGCTCGGGGTCAGCAGGCAGGCAGCGCACGAGCGGTTTCGCGCGCTGGACCAGCCCATGAGCTAGCCCCGGACAAGGCCCCGGACTAGCCCTCGGTCAGGTCGCGCCACTCGTGGGCGAGCATCGCGTAGACGGCTTCGTCGGTCCAGGCGCCCTTGACGAACTCGTTTTCCCGGAACCGCCCCTCGAACCGCATCCCCAGCCGTTCGAGCAGCCTGCCGGACGGCCGGTTGGCCGCGTCGAGCCGGGCGAAGACGCGGTGCAGCCCCAAGTCCTCGAAGCCCAGCCGCAGCAACTGGACGGCGGCCTCCCCGGCGTAGCCCCTGCCGTGGTGGTCGGGGTGCAGGACGAAGCCGATCTCGCCGCCGCTGTGCTCGACGCTGCGCCAGGCCAGCATCACCCCGCCGATCAGCTCGCCGGTGTCGAGCAGGGTGACCGCGAGCCGCAGCGCGTCCCCCTCGTTCTCCAGCGTGGTCGTCGCCATCCGCCGCTCCAGGTCGGCGGCGACCTCGGCGCGGGTGCGCGGCTCCCAGTACAGGTACTTGCAGACGTCCGCCCTGGACTCGATCGCGAACAGCGCGTCGAGGTCGTCGGCCGCATACGGGCGCAGGGCCAGTCGGCGGGTCTTGATCGGATACGTGGGACGCAGCACCCGTCCGATCCTAAGGTGAGCACCGGCTAACCGGCTTTCGATCATTCAGGGGGCAGCACGTGTCAACCGGACCGACCCACGCGATGAGCGGCCTGACGGCCTGGGCGACGGTCACCGCCTTGGCCTCCGGCAGCGCCATCGGCAACCTGTCGGCGAAGGGCTGGCTGGTCGGGGCGGTCATGTGCACCGGGGCGGCGCTGCTGCCCGACCTGGACCACCCGGAGTCCACGGTGTCGAGCACGTTCGGCCCGGTCACCCAGGCGGGGTCGAAGCTCGTCAACGCGATCAGCCACGGCACCTACCGGCTGACCCGCACCAAAAAGGACTCCAACCGCGACGGCGGCCACCGCGGCCTCACCCACACCCTGGTCTTCGCCATCGCGGCGGCGGTGGCCACGACCGCGATCATCCAGACCAGCCAGTCGTGGGCGCTGCCGGTGCTCATGTTCTTCTTCAGCGGCCTGGCGGTGCGCGGCATCATGCACAAGTGGTGCCCCCGCAACGACGCCCTGTGGATCACCGGAACCGCGCTGCTGCTCACCTACGCCTGCCTCAAGTGGACCGACCAGACCTCAGCCGACGCCGCCGCCTGCGGCGTCGCCGTCGGCATCGGCTGCATAGCCCACTACCTGGGCGACGCCATCACCGAACAGGGCTGCCCCATCCTGTGGCCGGTCCCGATCGCCTGGAAGACCTGGTACCCGGTGGCCCCGCCCAAACTCCTGCGTATGCGCACCGGCGGCAAGGTCGAGATGGCCGTCATCGGCCCCATCCTCACCGCGGTGGCCGTCTGGATGTCCGCCGTGGCCCTGCACCGAACCGGCGTCCTCCCCTTCCTCGACGGCGTCCCCCTGACCCCGTGGGCTCAAGCCGGATGAGCCCCCACCGCGTCCCGAATCTGATCCCCCAGGTGCGCCGCCCCTTCCCGCGCGCAGTGCGCGCAACAGAAGAACCGCCCCTCCACCTCCACCCCATGCCCCAGAATCCGACACCGGCAGTGCTCACACACCGGCGCCAGTTTCGTGGCCGCGCACTCGAAGCTGTCGAAGGTGTGCACCTGCCCGCTCACGGTGCGCACCTCGAACGTCATCCAGTAGTCATTGCCGCAGGTGTCGCAAGTCGCCACCAGCCACTCCTTCCGCTCGCTCGCTCGCTCCGAAGTGCAGCCTGCGCCCAACCCCACCACCCGGCAACCCGGAACCGCCCCCACCACTCACCCGTGGCAGCCGTTCTGCCTGGGGAGGAGCACTCTCATCGAGTTCCCCCTTTGCATGACAAAACGGGGAGCCGTCACACGAATGAGGCACAGCACTGTGCGAATCGTGGATCGAACTCGGCAACGCCGAGAACACCGGGAGTAGTCAGCGGTATAGTTGAACATCACATAATTGGGCAACCTGAAGCGGCGGCGCTTACCCCAAGATTTTCTCGGTCTGGTTCTTCCATTCTCAAATTGGCACGACCAGTACGATCAGAACCACCCCTCCTGCTCTGACAGCACCCCACGTCAGGACGGGGTGCGCTAGGCGCACTACTTGCCCGACCAGCGACACGAATCGCCGGTAGATCCGAGAGGCAGTCAACAACGCGACAGCCCCGCCAGTTCCTCGATCGTGTAGGTAGATAGAAATCGCTTCCGCCGAGTGGGCCTTCCGCCTCACCGCAGCTCGAATCGATTTTTCCTAATAACCATTACACCCTGCGAGATCTCTCCACTTTCTTCTCAACAGATCGCAAACTAGCCGAAAGCCCCCTTTCTTGAGGTATCAGATCAGACACAGAGACACCCCTATCCAGCCCAATATCGGGTAGCGTATACTGTACGCCCTTACGGCTTCATATGAATGGAAATAATGCGAGCTAGCGAGACCGTCCTTCGAAACCTTCTTCAGGGCGAGAAACAGTACGTCGTACCACTGTACCAGCGTCCTTATAGCTGGAAGCGTGATCAACTGGATCAACTCTGGCTAGATATAACGAATTTGCTTTCAGAGGAAGACGATGACGATGGACACTTTCTTGGTTCTGTCGTCCTCGCGCCGAGCCTCTCGAACACTGCATCAGGAGTCCAAAGCTGGCTAGTTGTAGACGGGCAGCAACGAATTACAACACTGAGCATACTTCTATGCACCATTCGAGACTACTGCGCCACCAAGATTGACAATTTGGCGAGAAAGATTGAAGTCCAATACCTCGTCAATGAATTCGCCCAGGGTGATGAAAGATACACCCTGCTGCCCACGCAAGCTGATAGAAAATCTTGGAAAGACATTGTCGAGAAGCTTCCACAGGCTGGCGGAGAAGATGCGATCGGCAATGCGTATCGATTCTTTAAGGGCCAACTCGAAAAGTACCTTTCCCAGGCATCCGAGCGCCCCGAGTTCGCGATACAACGCCTTGAACAAGTAGTTGTGAGCAGATTGTCATTTGTCGAGATATCGGCACAAACGGGTGACAATGTCCATCGAATCTTCGAGTCCCTAAACAATACCGGACTAAAGCTTACACAGGCGGACCTGCTGCGCAATTACCTCTTCATGCGCCTCCCCGCGAACGCTGATCGAATCTACCAACAGCATTGGCTGCCAATGCAGAGTGGACTAAATGATCAAAATCTAGTCGATTTGATCTGGCTCGACTTAATCCTTAAGGGGAAGAGAGGCGCCACTTTACATTCCCTTTATCGCGAGCAGCAGAAGTTTCTCGATCGCCTAGAACTGGAATCCGACGTCGAAGAGTGGATAGTTGAGCTCAGCAGGAAAGCGCAAGTCTTCAAGCGCGTGTTGAGACCGGAGCAAGAACCCGTTCCCATCATCCGAGAAGCTCTTGACCGTCTTAATCGATGGCGAGCAACGGTGGTCTACCCGATTACCATGATGGTCTTGCTCGCGTATGAAGATGGACAACTAGAACCACAAGCAGTAGCAGACGCTCTACGTATCGTTGAAAGCTATCTCGTCCGACAGTTGATCGTAGGCATCGGGCGAGCAGGAAATAACGTGATGATAAATGATCTAGTCAAGTCACTATCTGACGAGATACCGACACAAGAAGCAATAACCAGAATCTTGACCCGGCAAAGACGAAGGTTTCCTTCAGACGACGACGTCCGCGAAGCCATGCTCGAACAGCCGTTCTACTGGCGCGGCAAAGAGTGGCAGAAGTACTTTATTCTAAGAAGTCTTGAGGAAGCGCAGGGTCGCGTTGAAATCGTTGATTTCGCCGCTTCCAAGCTGACTATCGAACACGTGATGCCGCAGACGCTGAACGATGAGTGGTCGCGGACCATCGAAGACGAGTGCGCGGAGGACGAGGGCATTGATGACCTTCATCAGTCACTTGTGCACACTATTGGTAATCTGACTCTCTCGGCATACAATGCAAAGCTGTCAAATAAGGGGTTTAGCGAGAAAAAGAAGCTTCTAGCCGAGAGCGGACTCATCTCCAATCTCAAGATCGCCGATAACGAGAGGTGGGGTAAAGCGGAGATCCGCCATCGGAGCTCAATGCTTGCAGACCTTGCAATACAAATGTGGCCGGGCCCGGGAGACTCTGTCCCTTATCAGCCGGAAAGCAGGAAACTAGCGCTGGTTCGGCAAGCGCTGAGCGAAATACCATCAGGCCGATGGACCAACTACCTCACGATTGCGCAGATTTGCGGTACCCATCGGCGAAGCCTCAGCAAGTGGCTTGTGGAGTACGACCTACCGAACGGGCATCGGGTTCTCAAGAGTGACGGCTCGATCCCCGCCTCAGGCTGCCACCGTTTCCAGAATATCGAGGATCAGATTCACGCGCTTTCTATCGAGGGAGTCACTTTTCAAGGAAACGGTCGCGCTTCGGAAGCCTGCCGAATCGGCATGACCGAATTGATGCGACTCTCCCAGGGTGATCTTGGCGAAGCAGACCATCCGACAGGTCAAGGCGTTTTGAATCTAACATAAAAGCGACACGTAGGGTGCTCCTCCAAGCGCGGAATCGATACTTGGAGGAGCACCCTGCGAAGCAGATTCGGATGAAGGTTTGCATTAATGTAAAAAACTTCTATAACCGCTTCGGCGAACTTGATATCCGGATGATTCTTGAGCCAGCGATAGCTAACGGCGATACGATAGCGGCGCACTGCCAGCCCGCAAGTATGGCGAATCCTCGTTGCATTAAGAGTTCGACGCACTCAGGTGGTGTCTCTGATCTCGAAATCGCGCAGGGAACGTGGGAAGCCCGCTTCGCGCGGGCTCGGGGATCACTAAGGCGATGAGCAATGTCCGTCCGGCAACCGGATCTTCGAAACCGTACTGTCCGGCACGTCTGCTGTCCCTGATCCCGCAAGCCCCGACCGGCGCGCGAGGTGAACGTCCATCGTGTCACGATGCTGCGCATGACGACCAAGCTCTGCATCGCTCAGGATCCGGACGCGGACGCGTTGCTGGAGAGTGATCCGCTGGCGCTGTTGCTCGGAATGCTGCTCGACCAGCAGATTCCGATGGAGGTGGCGTTCAAGGGGCCGAAGAAGCTCTACGACCGTCTCGGCGGGCTCGATGTCCGGGAGATCGCGGAGTACGACCCCGAGGCTTTCGCCGACCTCGCTGCGACGCCGCCTGCCATCCACCGGTACGGCAGGTCGATGGCGAAGCGGGTGCAGGCGTTGTGTCAGCACATTGTCGAGGTCTACGACGGGGACACCGCCGCGATCTGGGACAGCCCCAGTGGCCCGGAGGTGCTCAAGCGGCTCAAGGCGCTGCCCGGGTTCGGGGAGCAGAAGGCGAAGATCTTCCTTGCTCTGCTCGGCAAGCAGCGTGGGGTGACGCCGGAGGGGTGGCGGAAAGCGGCCGGGGACTACGGGCTCGAGGGGGCTCGGCGGTCGGTGGCCGATGTGGTGGACGCGGTGTCCCTGGGCGAGGTGCGGGCGTTCAAGAAGGCGGCCAAGGCGGCTAGGTAGCCAGGTAGACGACGTCCGGTTCGCCGCGGGGCACGGGGACCTCCAGGACTTCGACGTGCTGGAAGGTCGACCGCAGGCGGGACAGGAACGAGGCGCTGGCGTTGGCGCTCCAGATGGACAGGACGCCGCCGGGGGTGCGGCGGCGGGCGAGCAGCGCCAGGCCGTCGGCCGAGTAGAGGGACGCGTTGTCGGGTGAGAGGGTCCAGTCGGGGCCGTTGTCGATGTCCAGGCAGAGGGCGTCGAACCGGGTGTCGGTTGCGGCGAGCCAGGCGACCAGGTCGGCTTCGACGCAGTGGGTGCGGGGGTCGGTGAGGGCGTCGGCGTTGCCCAGGGGGCCGTGGTTCCAGCGGATGACGGCGGGTTCGCGTTCCACGACGACGACCTCGCTCACCCGCGGCAGCGACAGGGCTTCGCGCAGCGAGAAGCCGACGCCGAGGCCGCCGATCAGGACGCGGCCGCCGGGCATACGGGACGCGGCGGCGCGGACCAGGAGGCGTTCGGACTGCCCGGCTCGGGTGTCCATGAGGAACATGCCGTCGGCGATGATCTCGTAGTGGTCGGCCGCGCGGCGCAGGACCAGGTCTCCGCAGGCGCCGTCGGCTCGATCGATGATCTTCGGGGCTCGCATCCCGGCCAGGGTAGCCAGGGTCGTGGCGTCCCGGCGGCACTTCCGCACCCGGCCTCACTCTTGTGGGTTCCAAGGTCGACAAGCACCGTCAGGCGCAAGCGTTTGCGGAGGTCACTGCCGTGCGTTCGTCTCCGGGTAGCGGTCTGGCTGGCCCGGCAAAACGGATAATCTGACACCCTCACCACTCCTCACCCCTTGGGGGCACGATGCGATCTCGGCTGGCGATCGTCCTGGCCGCGACGGCTTTGCTCGGCGGTCTCACCGCCTGTGACTCCGTCCGGGAGGCGACCAACGCGGCGAGCAACGCGACCGACAAGGCGAACATCTGCCTGGAGGCGCTCAAGCTCGCCAACTTCACCCCGAGCACGCAGGACGTGGAGCAGACCGCCGAGGACGCCAAGCGCACGGCGGACGAGCTCACCGCGCTGGCGGAGAAGACCACCGACGTGACGCTCCAGGACGCGATCAACGGAATGGCCGCCAAGGTGAACGAGTTGAGCGTGCCCAACCTCGACCCGACCGGCGTGACATCCTGGGCCAAGGACAAGATCGACGCGGTCAACGCGCTTTCGCAGGCTTGCCTCTAAACGTCCGGTAAGCACGACGACGGCCGCCTGCCCAGTCCGGACAGGCGGCCGCGTCAGTGCCCGCGCGCGGGCCTCAGACGTTGGTGATCTCCTCGATGAGGGCGTCGATGTCGAAGTAGTCGCCCTCGTTGCCCAGGGGCACCATGGCGACGGTGGTCGCCAGGAAGTTCTGGATCGCCTCGTAGTTCATCTCCAGCAGCGCGTGGCCGTCGGGCGACTCGATCTCCAGGTAGAGCGCCGCGCGCCCGTTGGCGAGATCGGGCAGCAGCCGCACGTCACCCTCGCCAGCGGGACCCGACAGCCCCGCGACCAACAGGTCCCGACCGAAGACCCACTCGACCCAGCGGTCCCGGTCGGTCTGGAAGGCCGCGGCGACCGTGTAGGGCTCGCTGGCGCGGTAGGTCCAGCGGGACTGCACCGGAGTGCTGCCGCCGTACAGCGAGATGAGCTGCTCGGAGTGCTCGGCGTCGATGTTCATCTCGTGGGCCTCCTATCCCGGAGTTCGCTCGTGGTGTTCGCGAACCGTCAGACATGAGAACGCGCTTCCTGCCGGTCCGTGATGCCATCTCGGCCAATATTCACGCTATCGGGGGATAAAGCACTCGAATGGGCCACACGTTCGGGCACCCGGCGGGGTCAACCCAGGATTGTCGCGGCCAGATCGTCGGCCAGCCGCGGGGTCGCGGCGGCGATGCCGGACCAGCGACGGGTCAGGTCGGGATCGAACTCCAGCGGACGGCCGCGGGCATCGATGACCGCGCCGCCCGCGGCCGGGACGGTGACCAGGGCGGCGGCCAGGTCGACGATGCGCAGCGTGTCCGAACCGGGGTCGGCGAAGGCGTCGATGGAGCCCTCGGCGACCAGGACCGCCTCCAGGCACGTCGTCCCGAAGACCCGCAGCCGCCCCGCCCGCTCGGCAACCCTGAGCCACGCGTCGCGTGCGGAGGGTTTCGGGCGCAACAGGTTCACCGTAGCGCCGTCCACAGTGGTGCGCCCGGTGGTGCGGTAAGGCGTCGGATGGCCCGCGCGCGCCCACCAGGACCGGCCGGTGTCGAGCCAGACCGTCACCGCCTCGCCGGCTATCGCGTCGCGGGCGAGCACACCGGCGAAACAGGACAGCGGCACGCCTGACGCGGCGTTGGCAGATCCGTCCAACGGGTCGACGATAAGCGTGGTCGCCGAGCCGTTGTCCACGAAACCGGCCTCTTCGGACAAGAGGTTGACCCGGTGCCGTTGTGCCGCCTCGGCTATCGCGTCCTCGACTAGTGCGTCTACTCGCATAGTGGGGGTGCCGTCAGCGCCCATGGCGATCTCTTCGGCTAGCTGCGGGCGGGTAAGCAGTCTGCGTGCGTCGCGGTAAGCGGTGCAGGCCGCTCGTGCGGCTGCTGCCAGGGCTGGGTGCACGCCTGCGGGGAGGTCGGGCTCGGGAATCGGCCACGGGATGAACGTCACCGCAGCACCGTAAGACAAAGGCCCTTACCGACGGATCGGTAAGGGCCTTTTGCGCGTGTCTTAGATCAGGCCGAGGGCCTTGACCGCGTCGCGCTCTTCGATCAGTTCGGCGACTGAGGCGTCGATGCGGGTGCGGGAGAAGTCGTTGATCTCCAGGCCCTGGACGATCTGGTATTCGCCGCCCTCGCAGGTGACCGGGAAGGACGAGATGATGCCCTCGGGCACGCCGTAGGAGCCGTCGGACGGGATGGCCATGGAGGTCCAGTCGCCCGCGGGGGTGCCCAGCACCCAGTCGTGGATGTGGTCGATGGCGGCGTTGGCCGCGGAGGCCGCCGAGGACGCGCCGCGGGCCTCGATGATGGCCGCGCCGCGCTTGGCGACGGTCGGGATGAAGGTGTCGGACAGCCACGCCTCGTCGTTGATGAGGTCGGCGGCGGACTTGCCGTTGACGTCGGTGTGGAAGACGTCCGGGTACTGGGTGGCCGAGTGGTTGCCCCAGATGGTGAGCTTCTTGATGTCCGCGACGGTCACGCCGAGCTTGGCCGCGAGCTGCGAGATCGCCCGGTTGTGGTCGAGGCGGGTCATCGCGGTGAAGCGGGCCGCCGGGACGTCGGGGGCGTGCCGCTGGGCGATGAGGGCGTTGGTGTTCGCCGGGTTGCCGACCACCAGGACGCGGATGTCGTCGGCCGCGCCCGCGTTGATCGCCTCGCCCTGCGGCTTGAAGATGCCGCCGTTGGCCTCAAGCAGGTCACCGCGCTCCATGCCCTTGGTGCGGGGGCGGGCGCCGACGAGCAGCGCGACGTTGGCGCCGTCGAAGGCCTTCTTGGCGTCGTCGGTCACATCGATGCCGCTCAGCAGCGGGAACGCGCAGTCGTCGAGTTCCATGGCGGTGCCCTCGGCGGCCTTGACGGCCTGCGGGATCTCCAGCAGCCGCAGGCGGACCTGGGTGTCGGGGCCCAGCAGCGCGCCGGAGGCGATGCGGAAGAGCAGGGCGTAACCGATTTGACCGGCTGCTCCGGTGACGGTGACGTTGACGGGTGCCACTTGGCAGATCCTCCCGAGACAGACGGATGAGTCGGCGGAGCGATCGCGTGGCAGTTCTGCCCTGTCAGCAGCGTCGCCCGGCACCGGGCAGGCTACCAAGCGCGAACCCCCGCGACCCCGGGCGGTGATCAGGGTCTCGACTCCTTCGGGTGGTTCTCCGCCGACAGACCCCTGAGCTGTCGGTATCCCGCGACGCGCACCGCGATCATGGCGCCGAACTGGCCATCAGGCGCGAGGGGAGCCATGACGCTGCACGCACCGGACACCACCGTCCGGCTCGAACTGCTCGGCGAGGAGCTGCGCAGGCACCGGGAGAGCGCGGGGCTGAGCCTGGCCGACGTGACGGCGAAGGTCGGGATCAGCACCTCGAAGCTGAGCCGGATGGAGAACGGCCGGAAACCGCAGAAGGTGGCCGACGTCGTCACTCTCCTGGCCATCTACGGCGTCACCGGCCACCTCCGCGACGACCTGCTGGCGCTGGCCCGTCACGCCGCCGAGCCCGCGGTGTGGCCGGACGACACCCCGGCGGGCCGGTTCGCCGCGCTGCGCATCCTGGAGTCGAAGGCGGACATGCTGGTCGACTACCAGGCGACTCTTGTGCCTGTCCTGCTGCAGACAGTCCCGTACGCCCAGGCTGTCGCCCGCGAGGTAGACATGGTTGACGACCAGTTGATAGAAGAGCGGACCACCGAACGAATCCGCCGCCAAGCGGTCTTGCGCGCTCTTACGCCGCCGCGTTATTTCGCCATCTTGAACGAAGCCGCGCTGCGGACCACGATCGGCGGCCGCGAGGTGATGCGCGGGCAGTTGCGCTACCTGGTCGAGGCAGGCCGCAAGACGAACGTGACGATCCGGGTGGTGCCCAGGCTGACGCACGGGCACCCCGGGCTGAACGGGTCGTTCCAGCGGATGCAGTTCCGCGGCCGCGGCGCGGTGGTCCTGCTGGAGAACCGCACGTCGAGCCTGTTCGTCGAGGACGCGACCGAGGTCAAGCTGTACGACCGGGTCGTGGTGGAACTGCTGAGCGTGGCCCTGGACGAGGACGCCTCCGCCGCGCTGATCGAGGCGATGACGTGACCGGTCGGCGAAGCCCGGTCACGTCTGCCGCTCCCTACCGGTTGAGCGGACCGCCTTCGATGGTCAGCGCCACCGCGATCACCAGCACGCCGAAAGCGCCGTAGAGCAGCACGTCCACGGCGCGGCTGCGGATCGCGATCAGGCCCGCCTGCTCGTCGCGGAGCAGCACCCGCAGACCCGCCGCCAGCAGCAGGGCCAGCCCGATCCAGACCGTGCCCTCCCGCCAGTAGTACTGCACGACACGCACCAGGCCGACCACGACGACGGTCATGACCAGGCCGAACGGCAGGTGCACCAGGGCCGGGTGCTTGCCGCCGCGCTGCGGGTTGACGCTCACGCCCGCAGGCTCCGCTCCGCCGCCTCGACCGTGTTGCGCAGGAGCATGGCGATGGTCATCGGCCCGACGCCGCCGGGCATGGGGGCCAGGTAGCCCGCCACTTCCCGCACGTCCGGGTGGACGTCGCCGACGAGGCCCGCGTCCGTGCGGGTGACGCCGACGTCCAGGACCGCGGCGCCTGGCTTGATCATGTCGGCGGTGACGAGGCCCGCGTTGCCCGCGGCCGCGACCACGATGTCGGCCCGGCGGACCTCGGCGGCGAGGTCCTTGGTGCCGGTGTGGCACAGGGTGACCGTGGCGTTCTCGCTGCGCCGGGTCAGCAGCAGCCCCAGGGGCCGCCCGACCGTCACGCCGCGCCCGACGACCGCGACATGGGCGCCCGCGATCGGGACCTCGTAGCGGCGCAGCAGCTCCACGATCCCGACCGGGGTGCACGGCAGCGGGCCGGAGTCGCCGAGGACCAGCTTGCCGAGGCTGACCGGGTGCAGGCCGTCGGAGTCCTTCTCCGGGGCGATGCGCTCCAGGGCGCGCCCCGGGTCGAGGTGGCCGGGCAGCGGGAGCTGGATCAGGTAGCCGGTGCAGTCGCGGTTGTCGTTCAGCTCGTCGATGACCGCGTGCAGCTCGGCCTGGGTGGTCTCGGCGGGCAGGTCGCGCCGGATCGAGTTCAGGCCGATCTTCTGGCAGAAGTTGTGCTTGCTGCGGACGTAGGCCTGCGAGCCGGGGTCGTCGCCGACCAGCACCGTCCCGAGCCCGGGAACGACCCCGCGCTCGGCGAGCGCGGCGACTCTGGCGCGCAGCTCGTCGAGGATGGCGTCGCGGGTGGCCTTGCCGTCAAGAATCGTCGCGGTCACGGGTCTCATCCTCTCACTCGCGCGGACCCACCTCCGCTGGGCACCGCCGCCGCACCGGCCGCGACCAGGGTCATGGCGACGCCGATCAGCGTGGTCGGCGCGACGCCGCCGCCGTGCGCGGGCGCGAGGAAGTCCAGGACGACCGACCCGGCCACCTGTCCGGCGATGACGCACAGGCTGACCATGAGCACGCCCGCGAATCGCACCGCGAAAACCGCCGTGCAGACCACGATCAACCCCAAGGCTCCTCCTGAGTACAGGAGAAGATCCGGTGGCAGCAAGGGAATCCCTCTTACCGCGACGTCTACCGCGCCGACTAAGAGCAAGACGACAGTGCCGACCGCGAAGTTGACTAACGTCGCGAAGACAACACTGTCGGTGGCAGCTCTTACCAGTCCGTTGGCAGCTTGGGCCCAGGCGACTGTCGCTCCCGTGAGAGCCGGAAGCAGCGCCAGCCACAGCAGCGACGGCGTGCCGAACTCGTCGGACACCGCGATGCCTACCGCGACGACGGCAAGCACCGCGCCCAGCGCGCGGCTGGGCGTGACCGGCCGCGCGTCCCCTGGCCCGAATCCGGCCCGGTCGATCAGCAGCCCGCACACGACCTGCCCGCCGACCCCGGCCACGGTGAACATCGCGACGCCGAGCACCGGCACGGTCAGCCCCTGCGTCGTGACGAACAGCGCACCGGCGACCCCGCCGAGGCACTGCCACGGCCGCAGCCGCCGGGTCCGGACCGCCGCGGCGAACCTCGGCGCGGCCGCCCGCCACGCCGGGACGGCCGCGACGGCGGCGACCACGATGGCCAGCCCGACCAGGAACGAGACCAGCGCCGCGAGGACCCCGTCGCCGAGCCGCTGCCCGAGCTGCCCGTTGATCCGGGCCTGCGCCGCCAGCGACACGCCGCCCAGCAGCGACAGCCCCGCGCCGAGCGCCCGGACGGGCACCTCAGATCCAGCGGTGTCGGACGGCGTGCACGGCGAGCTGGAACCGGGAGGTGGCGCCAGCGTGGTCCATCAGCCGCTGCAGGTGCCGGAACACCGTGCGCCTGCTGACGCCGAGCTGGCGGGCGATGGAGTCGTCGTTGGCGCCCGCCGCGAGCAGGCCGAGCAGCCGCTGCTCTATCGGCTGCACGGGAGACGGGGCACGCGCGCCGGCGTGCAAGGGGACCGCGAGCCGCCAAGAGGCCTCGAAAAGCCCGGTAAGCGCGGACAAGAGGCTGCTGGGACGCACGACCAACAGTGAACGGTTAACGTCCGCTTCGGCAACCGGTAGAGACACTGTGGCGAATTGCTGATCGACGATCGTCAGCTTTACCGGGACCTCGGGAAGCACCCGGGCCTGCTCCCCCGCCGCCACGCACGGCTGGATGTTCTGCGCGTAGCGGCCCGGGTCCTCGATGGACGCGCGGGCGTAGACGACCTTGTAGGTCACCTCGCCGCGGGCCAGCTGCTCGAGCTCGGCGTTGTTGACGTGCCCCTCGGTGAAGTACGGCGGGGAGTCGAGGCGGCGGATCTCCTTGCGCGCGCTCAGCTCCATCTGCTGGATGCGCTGCGCGATGGCGGTGCCGGTGACGACCTCGATCAGGTCGTCGGTGCGCTGCGGGGAGATCGCGCGGCGGAACGTGTCGTAGGCGTTGAGCGTGGCGACCCGGGCCTGCTCCAGCTCCGACTCGCGGCGGCGGCTGAGGATCTGCAGGCCGGACGCGGGCGGGACGGGCGTGATGGTCTTGCCGTCCGGGCCGCCGGTGCCGACCAGGCCCGCGTCGACCAGGGTGCGGACGGCCGCGCGCACGATGTCGACCGGCTCGGCCGAGCCGACCGCGATCTCCTCCACTGTGGACGGCCCGGTGCGCAGCAGGTACAGGTAGCTGCGGATCTCGTCGTCCGGCAGCCCGAGACGGGTCAGGTGCGGGGCGAGGTCGCCGTCGGACATCGTTCTCCTCCCGGTGAGCGCCTGGAAGGCTGGCACAGATGTGACGCTGACACAAACATCGCGCCCACTGCCACTGTGAGGAACGGCTGACGCGGGCGCGGGCGGGCGGCGCCGATCACGGTCGCCGCGCGTGACGGCCGTCCACGCGCGGCCCTGCCGGATAACACTCTTTCGCGCAAGGTCGCTTCGCCCCTGCGGACGGTCCCGCCCTTACCATGTGTACCGGGTGGCGCGGCCGCTTCCGACCCTGCGCGGAACGGCCGCCCCCTGGTTCGACCCACCCGGCGGCGGGACCGGGTACGCGCTGGCCAACCCGGTCGCGACCCCCTCGCCGGGGACCCGCCGCGGGAGACTCCCGCGGCCACCGCGACCGCCGCACCACCGACCGGATGATAACGGTCTGTCATTATCGCTGGCAGACGACCACCGCTCGATCCACCGTATGCCGTAGGCATCCCGGCAGGAGAAGATGTCACCGTGGCACAACCGACGCAGCTGAACCCGACCGAACAGGACGCCCTGGTCAAGCAGATCGGGCTGGCGTTGCTCCGGGCCGCACCGGCGGAGTGGGCCTCGGTGAGCGTCGAGTACAGAGCGCTCGGGCGGTACCGGGAAACCGCGGGCCGGGTCACGTTCCGGGATGAGACCGTCGCGGACTTCCCCGTCTCGCCGGACATCGCCATGCTGTTCTCCCGGCTGCGCGCCGGGATGTACCGGGAAGGCCGCGGCACCTGGTACAACGCGCGGTACCAACTGGATCACCCGTCGGCGTACAACCTCGAATACGACCGCGACGAGCCGCGGTGGATCACCCCGCCGCCACCGCCCGCCTACGCCGACGACCTGCGCACCTTCCCCCGCGACGAGGAGAACGTGCCGGACTGGCTGATCCGCCGCCTCGCCTCGCTCAAGCCGCCGTTCCGCATGGCCCGGATCTTCGACGGCCAGGCCCCAGGGGGCCGCCCCGCGATCAACCGCCCACCGCTGGACGAGACCGAGCGCGACGACCTGCAGCACTACCTCGACAGTGCCCCGGTCGTCCTGCCCGGTCGCGGCTTCGACACCGACCACCTGGACGAGGAAGGCCGCCTCGCCGTCCCCGTCGCCTTCCACACCGACGGCGCCTGGATCTGGCCCGCCGCGGTCAACTACTACCTGCGCGTGCACGGCGTGCCCCCGGAGCCGGACCTGGTGGACCACATCCGCCGCACCGACTTCACCGTCCCCGAGGTGGACGACAACTCCCGCGCCGCGGCGGCGGCCTTCGTCAGCCGCGGCCCCGCGCGCCCGCCCCGCCCCGGCGGCGTCCCCGCCGCGGGCGGCCTCGGCGGCCCGCCGCGCGCCGCGGCGGAAAGCCCGGCCGCGCCGCCGCGGACCCCGGACCCCGCCGAGCCCGCCCCGACCCCGCCCCGCGGGAACGACTACACCCAGCCACCCCAGCCGGAAACCCCCCGCGAATTCACCCCCGCCGAGCCCGCCCCGACCCCGCCCACCGGAAACAACTACACCCAGCCACCCCAGCCGGAAACCCCCCGCGAATTCACCCCCGCCGAGTCCACCCCAACTCCGCCCACCGGGAACGACTACACCCAGCCACCCCAGCCGGAAACCCCCCGCGAGTTCACCGGCGACCGCTGGTCCCCCAGCGGCGGCGCGGAGACCGGCAAGCCGGGCCCCTTCGGCACCAGCTTCGACGCCTTCGCCCCCGCCGAGGTGAACCTCGGCCACGAACCGGCCCGCCGCGAGCCCTCCGCGTTCGACACCCCGCCGCCCTGGTCCCGCACTCCCGCGGCCGAGTCAGCGGAATCCGCGTGGGCGTTCACCGAGA
The DNA here is from genome assembly GCF_900101685.1 of Actinokineospora iranica. GTDB lineage: Bacteria > Actinomycetota > Actinomycetes > Mycobacteriales > Pseudonocardiaceae > Actinokineospora > Actinokineospora iranica. Next base: position 24,369 of record NZ_FMZZ01000008.1, on the reverse strand, counting down.
CCCCAGCCCAGGACCCGGCGCAGGAGTCCCGCCAAACCGGCCGCCGCCGAGCCCCCGAGCCCACCCCGCCCGGCGACCAGTGGGTCCCCTCCTGGGCGTCGGCCGCCCGGCCCACCGAGGCCCCGGCAACGGCAGCCGAGGTCCCCCAGCCCGCCGCGGCGGCCGAGACGGACCTGTTCCAGCCCCAGGCGGACCAGGACAACCAGCCCACCTGGTCCCCCGCTGATCCTCCCGAGTCGGCCGACGAGCAGGCGGCGCCCGAACCCCACTTCGCCGACCTGATCGACGCCCCCCGCTTCGACCAGTCGGCGAACACCCCCCAACCAGACGCCACCGAGCCCCGGCGACCAGACGAGTCCCCCGCCGACCAGCCCGAGTCCGCGGAAACCGGCCGCACCACCCCACACCGGAACGACCACGCCGAGCCCCAGGAAACCGACCACCCCGACCCGGGACCCGCCTACGGCCAGCCCTCACCCTCAGGCGAGCAGGCTTTCGCCGCTGACCATCCGGCCGAGCCCGCGGAAGACCCCCACCTGGCCGGGCAACAGAACCTCACCAACCAACCCGAACCCACCTACGCCTACTCCCCACAGCCAAACGAACCGGCCTACGCCGACCACTTCCCCGACCACCCAGCCGAACCCGCGGCAGACCCGCGCTCGACCGGGCAACAGAACCTCACCAACCAACCCGAACCCACCTACGCCTACTCCCCACAGCCAAACGAACCGGCCTACGCCGACCACACCCCCGACCACCCAGCCGAACCCGCGGCAGACCCGCGCTTGGTTCGGCAACAGGACCTCACCGACCAGGCTGAACCCGCATTCGCCTACTCCCCGGGGACAGGCGAACCCCAGCCAGAAACCCCCCGGCCGGACTTCGCTGACGAGGACGCCGACCGCAGGCGCCAGGCCACTGAGCCCACCTTCGGCGACCAGCCGGAAGCGGCTCCGGACACCCACTTCGCGACCGCCCAGGCGGACCGGTTCGCCCCCCAGCCGCCGCAGGCCGACCTCGCCGCGGGCGCTCCCCAGTCGACCGACCCCCAACAGCACTTCGCCGACCCGGCCGACCACGCCTACGAGCGCGGGCCAGAAGCCGCCGACGACGCCCGCCACGCGGAGCAGGCTTACGGCTCCCACGTCGCTGACCAGTCCCCGTTCGCGGGCGGGTCGCACACAGCCCAGGCCGGATCGGCTTTCGCCGCCCGGTCCCGCGCCGTGGTGGATGCCCAGTCCACGGAGGAGTCCGACTCCCAGTTCGCCGACCAGGCGGCGGCCGGGTTCACCCAGCCGTCCCCTGCCGACGAATCCCAGGCCGTCCCTCAATCCCATCCGGCCGACGAACCGCGGTTCACCCCCCAGTCCCACGCAGACGGTGAGCCGCAGTTCGCCGACCAACCCCACCCCAGTGACGAACCGGGGCTCACCACCCAGCCCCACCCCACCGACGAACCAAGGTTCGCCAACCAACCACACCCCACTCACGAACCACAGCAGACCGACCAGCCCTACCTCACCGACGAACCGAGGTTCGCCGACCAGCCCCACTCCGAGGACGAATCCCGGTCGGCCACCCAACCCCACTCCACCGACGAACCACAGTTCGCCGACCGACCTCTCACCGGCGATCCGCGCTTCACCCCTCATCCGCAGGCAGGCGAATCCCAGTTCGCCCCGCACACCGAGGCCGGTCTCACCAACCCAGGCGGGTCCCACGCCGCCGACCAAGCCGACGCGCGATTCACCACCGACGACCAGTTCGCCGCCCAGGCGGAAGCCCCTCAGTCCGGCACCCGACACGCTGAACAGCCCCACCCAACGGGCGCTCAGTTCACCGACTCGACAGCCACCCGGTTCACCGAGCACGACACCGCCGACCTCGAATCCACCGAGCAGCCCAGGTCCCGGTTCACCGACCAGCCGCACTCAGCAGACGAGCAGTTCACAGCGGACCCCCTGTTCGCCGGTGACCGACAGCCCCAAGACCAGTCCCTGCCCGAGTTCGCCGACCAGCCCCACTCGGCCACCGGGACAGGCGAACAGTCTCACCACGCCAGTGCAGCGGACTACGTCGATCCCGAGTCAGGCGAGGAATCCCGTTCCCAGCAAGGGGATCACGCGCACTTCGCCGACCAGGCCGACTCGGCGGAAGAGTCGCGGTTCGGCCAGGCCGACCTCGTAGACGCCCAGGAGTCCGCGGGCCAGGTCGACGCCCAGGCCACCGACGAGTCCGGGCAGGCCCACGCGGCAGTCGACACGCGGTACGCCGACCCGGCGGACGAGCCACAGCCCGCCGACCACGCCGACGCCCCGGTCGCGAGCCACCCGGCCGCCGATCAGGTCGCGGACCAAGGCACGCAGTCCACCGATGGTCAGCGGTTCGCCGACACGGGGTTCGGCGACGAGGCCCAGGAGTCGCCCCGCACGCAGGACCGTCACGTCGACAACCAGGTGGGCATCCCCGACGCGGACGCGTCCTCGGACCCCGGCTTCACCGACCAAACCGGGCAAGCGCAACCGGCGAGCGAGCCGCACGGCACGCAGGCAGCCGACGAGGCAGGCCTCACCGAGACCGCTGGCGTCTCCCCTGAGCAGCGGCCGACCGATGAAGCCCGGCTCACCGAAGGCGCGGCCGCGGACGAGGCCCAGTCCAACGATCAGGCCGAGTTGGCGCACCAGCAGCACGTCGCCGAGCAGGCCGAGGCGAGCGCGCGGCCGGGGTGGCGGCAGGGCGAGTCCGAACGCGACACGGTTCCCGTGCGGCGCAACGGGTCCGAGGTCCCGACAGCGGCAGGCGTCCCGATGGGCGACGCCAAGGCCCAGGATTCGCGGTCCACAAAAGACAATCACGTATCCGAAAAGGACAGTCGCGCCAACCGGCAGCCTGCCGGAAGCTGGTCCGCCGAAGTGCCGCCTGCCGCGTTGCCCGAGCAGGGGTCGCCCGCGGCGACCGTCGAGCGGGCGCGGACCCGGTTGACCGAATTGGGAATCGGCGAGTCCCGGTACCGGATCGGGACGCCGGGGGCGGCGGCGTGGACCATGGAGCAGACCGGCGAGGGCTGGCGGGTCGGCTGGTTCGACCAGGGCTTCGTGGCGCCGACGGTGTTCGCGGACGTGGCCGACGCCGCGGCGTTCCTGGTCGGGAAGGTCCTGTTGGACTCGGGGGCGCGCGGCGCCCCGGTCGACCCGGGGCCCGCGACCGTGCAGGCGTCGCCTGCCGATCTCGAAGACGACGACGATGACGAGTACGACTACCGGGCGCGCAGGCAGGTGCGGCCCACACCCGGCGAAGACCTGTTCCAGCCGTCCCGGCCCGAGAAAGAGGACCTGTTCACCCCGGCCGAGGCGAAGCCGTTCGCGTTCGGCGGTCGGGGCGCCGCACCGGAGCCTGCGCCTGCCGCCGCCGCGCCCGCCGCGGTGTTCGACGACGAGGACGACGACGAGGACGACTTCGTCCCACGCAGGCCCGAGCCTCGGCCAACGCCACGCGCCGAGGCCCGCGGGCCGGAGCCGTCGCTGACCCCGCGCAGGCCCCAGGACTGGCCGATCCAGCCACGGCCTGGTGAGCCGCCGCTGACCCTGTTCCGCGGCAAGCGACTGCTGGAACTGGCCCCAGGCACCGAGATCGACCGCTACGGCGAGCCCGGCGGCAACCTCACCTACGCCGCGGGCACCCCGTTCGAGCGACGCTCGTTGGTCCCGGACTGGGTGAATCGGCCCTACCGCGCGTACCGGGTGGTCAAGCCGACCGAGGCGCTGACCGGGGTCGCGATTCCGTGGTTCGAGCAGCCCGGCGGCGGCACCGCGTACCTGTTGGCCCGCTCGATCGTGGAGTTGCTGGACGCGGGCGTCCTCGTGGAGGTCAACGACCGGGAAGCGCCCACCCGGCCCTAACCGGCGTCGATCACCAGGCCGTGCGCGGCGGCGAATGCCACGGCCGTGTCAAGGTCGACGCGCGCGCCACGCAGCGTGGCCTGGACGAGGCCGTCGGCGTCGATCCGCGCCCCGCGCAGGTCGGCGCCGAGCAGGTTGGTGCCGCGGAGGCGGGCGCCGGACAGGTCCGCCTCCCGCAAGTCGGTTTCCCGCAAGTCGGCCTCGGTGAGGTTCGCCTCGCGAAACCGGAGTCCGGCGAGCGTGGCCTTGCGCAGCGCGGCGCCGGACAGGCCGACCAGGGTCAGGTCGCTGTCGCGCACCGTCCACGGGCGCAGCCTGCAGTCGAGGAACGTGGACCCGATCAGGCTGCACCCGATGAACTCGCTCTCGGTGAGCGTGGTCCGGTCGAACGAGCAGGAGCGGAACGCCGTCGACCTGTGTTTCGACTCGCCGAGGTCGGCGCGGGCGAACTCGCACCGGGTGAAGGTGCAGCCGCTGGTCACCAGGCCGCGCATGTCCGCGTCGGTGAAGTCGCAGTCGGTGAAGTGCCGCTGCTCCCAGTGCTGGCCATGCAGGTCGGTGTCGCTGTAGTCCTCGCCGGTCTCCACCCGCCCAGACTGTCACGGCACCACGACAATCGGCCGCAAGGCGTCGGCGATCAGCGACTTGGGCACCGAGCCGACCCGGCCGCCGCCCCGACCGGACCGGCCCACGACGATGCAGTCGGCCTCGAACCGCTCGGCGACCGACTCCAGCCCGCGCGCCGCGTCCCCCCGCACATGCACGACGTCCCACGCGACGCCGACCGGGTCGAGGTAGCGGGCGGCGTCGCGGCGCATCTCCGCGACGTACGCCACGGCGGCCTCGGCGGCGCCTTCCATGCCGACACCGGTCCAGTAAGCCGGATTGGCCAGCGGTTCCACGTAGACCAGCAGCAACTTGGCGTGCTCGCGGCGGGCGAGGCCCGCCGCCCACGCGGACGCGTTCTTCGACGGCAGACCGCCGTCCAAGCCCACGACGATGAGGGCGAGCCCGTCTTTCTCCTTACCCGCCACCGGTCGATCGTAGGCTGGACGGGGTGCCGGAAAACGCTCAAAAGTGAGTATTCCCAAGGGGTTGGTCGACAGCGCCCGCAGTCGTTGCTTGGGTGTTGTGGTCGCGGTCAGCGGAAGTCGCGGGACTTGGCCGGGATGCGGAGGTCCAGGTGCCGCAAGTGGTCGGCGTAGAGGCTCACCACACCTTCCGTGCTCTCGACAATGCCCCGCACCAGCAGGGCGGCGCTGCCGCGCGCGACTCGGCGGTAGCGGGCCCAGAGACCGGGTGAGCAGACGACGTTGACCATGCCGGTCTCGTCCTCGATGTTGAGGAACGTGACACCGCCCGCGGTCTGCGGCCGTTGGCGGTGGGTCACCGCGCCGCCGAGCAGGACCCGGGTCCCGCTGTCCACTTTGGACAACTCGGCGGCCGGGATCGCGCCGAGCCGAGTGAGGCGGCCGCGGATGAACTGCGTGGGGAAACTGTCCGGTGACAGGCCGGTGGCCCAGACGTCGGCCACGGCGACCTCGATCTCGTCCATGCCGGGAAGCTCGGGGGCCCGGACACCGACGGCCGTCCCGGGCAGCCGGTCGGCGCTCTCCCCCGCGACGGCGCCCGCCGCCCACAGGGCCGCCCGGCGCCGCAGCCCGAAGCAGCCGAAGGCGCCCGCGGTGGCCAGCGCCTCGATCTGTGCCCGGTTGAGGGAAACCCGCCGCACCAGGTCGACCATGTCCTGGAAAGGCTCGTCCCCCCGAACCTCGACAATGCGCTTGGCCAACTCGTCGCCAATGGTGCGGACCGAGCCAAGCCCCATGCGCACAGCCACCGAAGCGACGCGCTCCCCGCGGTCGTCAGTGCCCGCCGATTCCCCCGGCGGCTCGCGCCGAACGCCCCGAAGGTGGTCTTCAGGGCGTTGCGGGTTCTCCGGGCCGGGTTCGGCCGGGGCGGGCTCGGTCGGGTGGGGTTCGAGGGTGGGGTGGGCGAGGCTGGCGTTGATGTCGGGGCCGAGGACGGTCACACCGTGGCGGCGGGCGTCGGCCACCAGGGACTGGGGGGAGTAGAAGCCCATGGGCTGGGCGCGGAGCAGGGCGGCGCAGAAGGCAGCCGGGTAGTACAGCTTGAACCAGGAGCTGACGAAAACAAGGTAGGCGAAGCTCAGCGCGTGGCTTTCCGGGAAGCCGAAGTTGGCGAAGGCCATGAGTTTCTCGTAGATGCGGCCCGCCAGCGCCTCGTCCACTCCGTGGTTGGCTGTGCCCTGGTAGAAGCGTTCCCGGAGGCGTTCCATGCGGCGGGTGGAGCGTTTGGCGCCCATGGCGCGGCGGAGTTCGTCGGCCTCGGCGGGGGTGAAGTCGGCGATGTCGACGGCGACCTGCATGAGCTGTTCCTGGAACAGGGGCACGCCCAGGGTCTTGCGGAGGGCGTTTTCCAGGCGGGGGTGGTCGTAGGCGACCTTCTCGATCCCGTTCTTGCGGCGGATGTAGGGGTGGACGGAACCGCCCTGGATGGGGCCGGGGCGGATGAGGGCGACCTCGACCACCAGGTCGTAGAACTCCCGGGGTTTCAGCCGGGGCAGGGTGGCCATCTGGGCTCGGCTCTCCACCTGGAACACGCCGACCGAGTCGGCGCGGCAGAGCATGTCGTAGACCTTCTGGTCCGAAAGGTCGAGTTCGGCCAGGTCGATCTTCCTGCCGTGGTGCTCTTCGACAAGGTCGACCATGTAGTGCAGGGCGGAGAGCATCCCCAGGCCCAACAGGTCGAACTTGACCAGGCCGACGGCGGCGCAGTCGTCCTTGTCCCACTGCAAGACCGTGCGGTTGGGCATACGGGCGGGCTCGACCGGGCAGACCTCGCTGACCGGGCGGTCGCAGATGACCATCCCGCCGGAGTGGATGCCCAGATGGCGTGGGAAACCCTCCAGTTGCCCGGCCAGTTCGAGCACGGCGGGCGGCACGTCGAGGTGGTTGTCGCCGACCGTGCTGCTCAGCGGACCCCACCGGTCGATCTGCTTGCTCCACGCGTCCTGCTGGCCCGGGGAGTACCCCAGCGCCTTGGCCATGTCGCGCACGGTGGACTTGGCGCGGTAGGTGATCACGTTCGCCACCTGCGCCGCGTGGCGCCTGCCGTGCTTGTCGTAGACGTACTGGATGGCCTCCTCCCTGCGGTCGGACTCGATGTCGAGGTCGATGTCGGGCGGGCCGTCGCGGGCCGGGGCGAGGAACCGCTCGAACAGCAACTCCCACCGGACCGCGTCGACATTGGTGATGCCGAGCGCGAAGCAGACCGCCGAGTTGGCCGCGGAGCCGCGGCCCTGGCAGAGGATGCCGTTGGCCCGGCAGAACCGCACGATGTCCCAGACCACCAGGAAGTAGCCGGGGAACCCCAACTCCTCGATCACCCGCAACTCGTGGGCGATCTGCGCGAAGGCCCGAGGGGACTCCGCGGCCGAGCCGTACTTGACCGCCGCGCCGCGGTAAGCCAACTCCCGGAGGTAGGAGATCTCCGTGTGCCCCTCCGGCACGTCGAAGGGCGGCAACTCCGGGGCCACCAAGCTCAGGTCGAAGGACAGCCGCACCCCGAGGACCGCGGCGCGCTGCACCGCCCCCGGATACCGCGCGAACCGGGCGGCCATCTCCCTGCCGGTGCGCAGGTGAGCGGTCGCCGACGGCGGCAGCCACCCGGCCAGGTCGTCAAGGCCGCGCCGCGCCCGCACCGCGGCCATCGCCGCGGCCAGGCGCCCACGCGCGGGGTGCGCGTAGTGGACGGCGTTGGTCGCGACCGTGGGCAAGCCCAACTCCGCGGCCATCCCGGCCATCAGGTCGTTGCGGGCCGAGTCCTCGGGCAGGCCGTGGTCGACCAACTCGACGAACACCCGGTCAGGCCCGTACGCGACGACCAGCAGGCGCAACTGCTCGAAGGCCGCGGCAGGCCCCCCTTCGGCGAGCGCGCGGCGGACCGCGCCCTTGCGGCACCCGGTGAGCACGACGCAGTGATCACGGGTCTCCTCGACCACCTCCGCCAGGTTGTAATCCGGTTTGCCCTTCTCCCCGCCCAGCAGGTGGGCGGAAGTCAGGACACGGCACAGCCTGCGGTACCCCTCCTCCCCTTCGGCGAGCAGCAGCAGGTGCTCCCCCTCCGGATCCGCGACGCCGTTCTGCGGAGCCGTCAGCCCCAGGCTCAACTCGGTCCCGAACACCGTCCGAATGCCCAACTCCCGTGCCGCCTCGGCGAACCGGACCACCCCGTACATGCCGTCGTGGTCGGTGATCGCGATGGCGTCCAACCCCAGCAGCGCCGCCGCCTCCACCAGTTCCTCGGGATGGCTGGCGCCGTCGAGGAAGCTGAAGTTGGAGTGGCAGTGCAACTCGGCGTAAGGCACCCGCGAGTCGCCGTCGGCGTGGTCGGTCGCCCCCGGCGCGCTCACCCCCGCGGGCGGCAGGTAGCGCTCACGGCGGCGGGTCCAGGCGGGGCTGTCGCCGCCGTCGCCGATCTCAGGCGCCCGGCCGGAGAGGACGCGCTCCAACTCCGACCACCGCACCGGCGGGTTGTTCCACCCCATCAGCGCTCAGGGACCCCACCCGGCGGAAACCAGTTCTCCGGCGAATGCCTCGGCTGCGGGATGAGCTCGGCTAACCCGACCATGTCGAGCCAGTCGACCACCATGGGCTGCTCGTCGTCATGGATCATCAGTCGTATATCCCTTCCACTGACCACTTCTCGTTCTCACGCACCAGCAGCAGCGCGTCCTGACTGTCCTCTTCGGACTTCTCGGCGAGCAGCACCTGCAACCGGGCCCGCCTGCGCCCGGCGCCCAGCTCCCACCAGCGCTCGTCGGCGGGCCACGGACCGGCCCAGGCGAGGACTCGGCGGGTCTGCCCACCGCCGACCGCGACCACGTCCGGCCTTCCGGTGAGCACGAACCGACCGGTGACCCCGACCTCAAGGCCGTCGCGGTCGATCACCGACACGGGCAACGTCCGCGTCGGAACCGTCGCCGGAGAGGGCGCCGGTAATCGCCCCGGCCAAGGCTGGTCGACGGGCGCCGCGGGGACGCGCTCGTCCCCCCAGGGGACAAGGCGGACCTGGTCCGCGGGACCCCGGCCGCCGCCGATGACCGGGGTGAGCACCCCCTCCGGACCGAGCAGCCCCTGCACGTGGACCATCGCGCGGGCCGCGCGTTCGGCCTGCTCGTCGTGGCCGCCCTGCCACAGGCCCAGTTGCAGTGCGCGGCCGTCGACGGTTTCCTCCGGTTCGAGCCGCAGGACCGTGATGCCCGCGGACGGACGCCGGGCGCCGCGCAGCCAGCCGTCAAGCTGCCAGCGGACCCGGTCGGCGATCCCCGTGGGGGTGAGCGGCTCGGCGCAGCGCCACACCCGGCTCAATTCCTCGCCGTTGGCCGTGCTCGCGTGGATGCCGAGGCGGGTGCAGGCCAGGCCGTGCGCGGCGAGGCCGGAGTGCAGCCGCTCCCCGAGGCCGCGTGCGACGAAGGCCGCGGCGTCGACCCGCTCGATGGGCGGGTCGGGGTTGTGGGTGACGGAGAGGTCGACCGGCGGGCGTCTGCGCGCGGGCGGGCGCTGCTCCAAGCCGCGGGCGAGGCGGTGGGCGCGGCCCGCGGCGGCGCCGAAGCGGGAGACGACGTCGCCGGGGTCGAGCGCGGCGAAGGCGCCGAGGGTGCGGATGCCCAGCCTGCGCAGGAGATCGACCAGTTCGGGGTGCTCGCGGAACTCCCGGATGCTCAGCGGGGCGAGGAACTCGGCGCCTGCCCCGGGGGCGACGACCACGCCGCGGTGGGCGGCGCGGGTGGCGGCGAACAAACCGTCGGCGACCCCCACCTGGGACTCGACGCCGGTGTGGGCGGCGACCTGGTCGATGAGCCGCTCGGCGGCGGCCTCCTCCGAGCCGAAGTAGGCGGCGGGGCCGCGCGCGGGAACGGCGACCAGCCCCGGACAGACCACCTCGACACCGACCGCGGCCTCCTCCACCGCCGCCGCGACCGGCTCGAACAATCGGGCGTCGCGATCTGGGTCGTCGGGGAAGACGGTGATGTCAGGGCAGCGGCCCTGGGCCTCGCGGCGGCGCAGGTCGAGGTGGACGCCCTCGGCCCGCGCGGAGGCGTTGACCGCGACCACCCGGTTCGCCGAGACGACGGCGGCGGGTGCGGCCACGCTGCGCCCCGCGACGGCGCACGCGGCGACGACCGGCCAATCGGGACACCACAGGACGAGCAGACGGGACACGACTTTCTCCGCAGGTCAGGGTCGGTGGATGAGGGTTTTTCAACTGCCTGTCTCGAACATATGTTCGACGACGGGAGGCGTCAAGCATGGAGTGGGAAGACCGCCCTGAAGAGTGAAAGAGGCGTGCCGGGGACGGGCCGCGGCGCCGCGACCGCGGGCCTGGACGTCGACTTGGCGGGCGGCGAGGCTGCCGTGCCCGGCGCCGAGACCGGACCAGCGGCCACGGACGCAGGTCAGTTCGAGGTCGGCACCCGGCCAGGAGCCGAACGGGATGAGGACCGCGCCGCGACTGCGCGCCCTGGCCGACAACCTGCGCGCGTGCGCCGCGCCGATCCTGGGGGTGGCGACAGCGACCACGTCGAAACCGTCGAGCAGCGCGGCGACGACCGAGGCGGCGTCGACGCCGGGCCGGGGCACCAGGGCCAATCGGTCGACGGCGACGCCGAGTTCCGCCGCGGCGAGGACGCCGAGATCGGGCAGACCGACGACGGCGGACCAGGAACCGCGGGCACTGGACTCGGCAAGGAGGGCGAGCAAGAGGGCGGAAGAACCGCGGACGGCGACGGTGCCGCCCCGGCGGAGGCCGCCCCAGGGGAACAGAGCGGCCAGGTCGGAGCGGACGGGGAGGACACGGGGGGACGAGAGGGGATGGGAACGCGTGTCGACTTCGAGAGCGACTGCTGGTTTGAGGTTGACGGCTTGGCGGGTGTCGAGCCGCTTTCTGGGTGGGCCGAGCAGGACCGGGGACCCGAGGGGGGCGGGGGCGGCGAGTGGAGAGGGCGCGGCCGGGTCGGAAGGCACAGAAGGGGAGACAGGTGCGGAAGAGGAGGTGGGCACGGAAGGAGGGGGAGGCGCGGAAGGAGAGGTGGGCACGGAAGGAGAGGCAGGTAAAGCAGGAGAGGTGGATGCGGGAGAGACCGCGGGCACAGGAGAGGCGACGGGGACCTCAGGAACGGGTGCCCCAGGAGAAGTGATCTCAGCAAAGGCAGTGGCCGCCGTGATCGGAGCGGACGCGACGGGTGCCGAGGAAGTGGCGGGCACCAAGGAAGCCATGGGCACCAAGGAAGTGGCAGGTACCGAGGAAGTGACAGACACCGGGAAAGCGGTGGGCACCGAGGAAGTGGCGGGTACCGAGGAAGTGGCGGGAGCCGGGGGAACAGTGCGGGCTGGCGGGTTGACGGGCGGGGAGAAAGCAGTCAGGGCAGCAGGAACTGGCGACGCAGGGGAAAACGACAGCGTAGAAGCGGCATCGGGCTGAGAAGCAGCGAAGAGTCGCGGCCTCACGAGCACAGAGGAAAAGACGAAGACGACCGGAGCCACCGGGGCAGGAGGGTAAAAGGCGACAGCGTTGACGGCGTCCGAAGTGGACACTCTGGGGCCGGGAGTGCCGAAATCCAGGGCACGGATGTCGAACGCGCTAGTGGCGGAAGAGGCCGCGAGAGGCCGGAGGGCTAGCGCGGGGCGATACCGCGACGCAGGCACCGGCCTGGCTGGCACCGGCCTGACTGGCACGGAAGCAGCGAAGTGCGGCCGGAAAAGCGACTGGTGTCGCCGGAAGTATGGCCGGAGGTTCGACTGGAGGTTTCGCTGGAGGTGCGGCCGGAAGTGCGATTGGAGGCGCGGCCGCGGATGATCGCGTTGCCCTGACCGCAACGTGCTCGGGATCTGCTCGTGGCCGGGCGGCACGCGGAGACCTTGACCGTCGCGGCCGTCGCGACCGTCGTGGGCGGAGCGGGCGGGGCGGTCTCCATGAGCGGGGCGGGCGGGACGTTGGGGCGCGAACAAGGGGACGGAAGGCGAGGCCGTCATTTTGTCCTCTTGGGACGGTGGACGGTCGCCGGCTGCTCCCAGGTACTTCCCCGCGCCGAAAGCAGCCAGCGACCGCACCGCGCACCTCCCTTGGTTGCCTCGCGTACCGCTCAATACGCGGAACAGCCGTGGGGAGACGGCGACTGGGACGAGCGGCCTCGACTCCGGTCGCCCCACTCGAACACTTGTTCGATAAGCCAAGTGTACCCGCCGCCGGTCGCCTGTCAACCTGTTTCGGGTCCACAGCGGACTGGCATACTCTCCGGCTGTCACATCTCATGGGGGGCTACACCGATGACTCACATGCCGGGGCACCACTATCCGCATACCCATCCGCACGCCTATCCGCAGGCTTACCCGCCGCCGGTTCCGCCCAAGAAGAGCAAGGCTCCCCTGATCGTGGGGATCGTGGTGGGTGTTCTGCTGCTCGGCGGGGCGGGGACGGGGGTGTTCTTCTACCTCTCCGCGCACGCCGATGGGGGCAGTCCGCCTTCCGGGGACACGCTGGCGCAGGAGTGCGACCGGGTCAGCGCGGCCACGCGGGCCAAGATGCGAACCACCAACCCGCACCGGGTGCCGGGTGCCGATGGCGGGACGGGCCGGAAGTACGTCTGGTGCAAGTGGGGGCAGACGGAGGGCGTCGACGGTGAGGGGTTGCGCGACCTGAGCGTCCACATGATCGAGTTCACCGAGGCCAACAGTGACGACCAGTCACCAGAGAAACAGGCGGCCGCGGAGTTCCAGGGGAACCTCAAGAGCCGTCGGACGATCGCGGAGAACGGGGTCGGGGCGGACAAGACCGTGGTGCACAAGATCGAGGACATCGGGGACGAGGCGGTCCTCGTGGAGGAGTTCACCGACTCGGCGTTCTACTCGGTGGACCTGATCTTCCGCAAGGACCGGCACGTCGTCACGGTGGGGTACCAGGGTTGGGACGCGGGGCTGTTCAGCAACGTCGCGCCAGACGCCCGGGAGTTCGCGGGGCTGGTGGACGCCGCCGCCCGGGAAGTCGAGGCGGCGCTCTGAGCTAGACCGCGGTGCCGACGCCGACGAGGGTGGTGGCGTCGATGGCGGTCACGCCGCGGTCGAGCAGTTCCTGGGTGAAGCGGACGCGGGTGCGTTCGACGGCGGCCGGGTCGAGGCCGGTCAGGAAGCCGCGCAGCGCCGAGCCGAGCACCAGCGCCCAGGCCACGTCCGGGTCCAGGGGGAGGGTGTGCGGCGCGGTCACGACCCGCGCGTCGCGCAGGCCGAGGGCGGTCAGCCAGGCCGTGAGCAGCTCCGGGGTGTTGACGCGTTCGCTCGCGCCGCGCCGCACGGGTGCCGCAGGCGTCTCGGCGCGCTCCGGTGACACGGCGTTCTGGAGGATTTCCGGGACCGGCAGGATCGCCTCCTTGCGCCAGACCGTCGCGGCGAAGCGGCCGCCGGGGCGCAGTCGGCTGATCAGCGCCCGGGAGCCCGCGTCCATGTCGGGCAGGAAGAACACGCCGAGAACGCACTGGACCAGGTCGTACGGGCCGCCGGACCAGGTCGTCACGTCGCCGTGGTGGAAGGTGAGCCAGGGCAGGCCCTCGGCGCGGGAACGGCCGACGGCGAGCAGTTTGTCGGCCAGGTCGATGGCGTCCACGCGGCCGGTCGGTCCTACCGCGCGGGCGGTAGGCAGGGCGGACGCGCCGGTTCCGTAGCAGGCGTCGAAGACGTGCTCTCCCTCGACCGGCTGAGCGACGGCTACCGCGCTCGCGCTTACCGGGCCCCACAGTCGGTCGGTGAGCGCGTCGAAGTGGGTGGTTCCCGCGTCGAAGAGAGCCCCCAGGGAGTTGGTCATGGCCCCAAGTTAACCGATCGGAGGACCGTCACGTGTGTCGTGCCAGCCACACCTGGTTGGCACGACCGTGGCAGGGATAGAGGTACGGCTTCTCGCCCATGCGGTACTGCTCTCGGGGCACGTCGACGCACATACCGGACTGGGTCTTGAGCGTGCCGTCTCGCCGGTTCCAGAGCTGGTGTGGGTTGGCGGGGTCGCACGGGGTGATCGACAGCGGCATCCCGAGGTCGGGGCCGAGCGCGGTGAGGCACTGGGTGGTGCGCGGGTTGCGCAGCAGGTAGGCGTCGCGGTCGGCGATCCGCCAGAACTGCCAGCGTTGACTCCACGCGTACGTGTCGTTATCCGGTTTGCGTTCCCAGATGACGACCTCATAAGAGTGCGCGTAGAAGTCGAGCGCGTAAGACGGGTTGCCTTGCGAGAAGAGGAAGCACTCGAAGTGCTGTTGCCCGTCGACTGTCTCGCAGGGGGTCAGCGCGCCGGGCGGAGCGCCCCAGGCGGCCACCGGTTGCGGGGTGGCGACGGGTTCGTCGCCCCGGCTCGACCACAGCACGGCCACCGAGGCCGCGACGATCGCCACGGCGGCGGCGACGGTGAGCAGCCGGGTTTTCCGGCGCGCCGGAGTGGGCTCCACGGGACTTTCCGACTCGCCGCCGAGGATTCTCGCGCGGGCGGCCTGAAGCCGTTCGATGTCGGCCGCAGGACGCCGCAGGGCGGTCAGGATCGCCAGCAGTTCACGCTCGGTCGGCGGCTCCCGCTTGGCGTTCTCGATCTCCGAGACCCGCTCCCGGCGGATCTTGAGGTGCTGTCGGGCGGCGCGGCCGCTGACGTTGTCCTGCGACAGCCCTTGGCCCTTGCGCAGCGCCCGCAGATACCCGCCCAACTCGCCCAGGGTGGTGATCCCGGGCTCCTCCTCGGCGTCCACGCGCTCCCCGCTCCACTTGTCGACCCTCTGTCTGTCGGAGGGTAGCGAAACCGACACGGACAGCATCTTGGGAGTGAAAGACCTGGTCAGCGGGGGTGCGAAGTGTCGCGACAAACGTGTCCACAGATGCGACACGCCGACCGGCCACCGTGAAGCGACCCGGCGAGATCGGCGGCCGGGCTCCACACCGAACGAAGGGTCTCTCCATGCGCACCATGAACTTCGCCTCGGCGCTTGCCGCGGTTCTGATCAGCTCTGCCGGTCTTCTCTCCGGCGCGTCTACCGCCAACGCGGAAAGCACAGCCGCCGCGTTCAACTGCTCGTTGGTATGGAATGACAGCGCCACCGCCGGTATCCGATGCACCGGTAGTTCGTTTATCGGCGCGGCGGTCTGCAACAACGGCCAGGTCGCACAGGGCGCGAAAGCCGCGTCCGGCACGACCTCTTACGCCTACTGCTCGTCGGTCTACTCGTCCCTCAAGATCCCCGTCCAGTGGGACGCGTTCCCGGCGTGAGCGCGGCGACGGCGCCCTTCCGGTGGAAGGGCGCCGTCAGCGTGGTCTAGTGCGCGAAGTGGCGGGTGCCGGTGAGGTAGACGGGGACGCCCGCCGCTTCCGCCGCGGCGATGACCTCGGCGTCCCGCACGGACCCACCGGGCTGGACGACCGCGCGGACGCCCGCCTTGAGCAGGACCTCCAGGCCGTCCGGGAACGGGAAGAAGGCGTCGGACGCGGCGACGGAGCCGTTGGCCCGGTCGCCCGCGCGGGACACCGCCAGGCGGGCGGCGTCGACGCGGTTGACCTGGCCCATGCCCGCGCCCACGGTCGCGCCGCCGCGGGCGAGCAGGATCGCGTTGGACTTCACCGCGCGGCAGGCCCGCCAGGCGAACGCCAGGTCGGCGAGGGTGGCCTCGTCGACGGCGGTCCCGGTCGCCAGGGTCCACTTGGCCGGGTCGTCGCCCTCGGCCTCGATGGTGTCGACGGTCTGCATGAGCAGGCCGCCGGACACCGGGCGGATCTCGGCGCCGCCCCGGCGCGGGGGCTCCGCGACGAGGATGCGCACGTTCTTCTTCCTGGTCAGCACCTCGACCGCGCCGTCGGCGTAGGCCGGGGCGACGATGACCTCGGTGAAGATCTCCGCGACCTGCTCGGCCATGGCCACGCTGACCTCGCGGTTCGCCGCGATCACGCCGCCGAAGGCGCTCAGCGGGTCGGACGCGTGCGCGTTGCGGTGCGCCTCGGCGATGTCCACCTCGGACACCGCGATGCCGCACGGGTTGGCGTGCTTGATGATCGCGACGCAGGGCGCGGCGTGGTCGTGGGCGGCACGCCAGGCGGCGTCGGCGTCGACGTAGTTGTTGTAGGACATCTCTTTGCCGTGCAGCTGAGTCGCCGTGGCCAGGCCGGACGAGCCGTCGCCCTGGACGTAGAGGGCGGCGCGCTGGTGCGGGTTCTCGCCGTAGCGCAGCACGTCGCGGCGCTCCCAGGTCGCGCCGACCCAGCCGGGGAAGCCGGAGCCCTCGTCGTCGGGGGCCAAGACGTTGCCGATCCACGACGCTACCGCCACGTCGTAAGACGCCGTGTGCCGATACGCGGCAGCGGCAAGAGCCTGCCGGTCAGCGAGGGTGAAACCACCCGCGGCGATCTCGGCCAAGACCCACTCGTAGCGCGCGGGGTCGACAACGACGGCGACGTTGGCGTGGTTCTTCGCCGCCGCGCGCACCATCGCCGGGCCGCCGATGTCGATCTGCTCGACGCACTCGTCCGGCGACGCGCCGGAGGCGACGGTCTTCACGAACGGGTACAGGTTGACCACGAGCAGGTCGAACGGCGTGATGTCGAGCTGGTCGAGCTGCGCGACGTGCGCGGGGTCGCGCATGTCGGCGAGCAGACCGGCGTGCACGCGCGGGTGCAGCGTCTTGACCCGGCCGCCGAACGACTCGGGGAAGCCGGTGACCTCCTCGACCGGGGTGACCGGCACGCCCGCGTCGGCGAGGGTCTTCGCGGTGCCGCCGGTGGAGACGATCTCCACCCCGGCGGCGTGCAGGCCGGTCGCCAGCTCCAGGAGTCCGGCCTTGTCCGACACGCCGATCAGCGCGCGGCGGATGGGCCGCCGCTGGGCAGATTCCGTCACGGGATGCTCACCTTTCGTCCGTCCACGGTGTAGCCCTCGCGCGCCATCCTGGTGACCACGTCGACCAGGAGCCGCCGCTCCACCGCCTTGATTCGTTCGTGCAGGCCCGCCTCGTCGTCGCCGGGAGCCACCTCGACGGGCTCCTGGGCGATGATCGGGCCGGTGTCGACGCCGCCGTCGACCAGGTGAACCGTGCTGCCGGTCACGCGGACGCCGTAGGCGAGGGCTTCGCGGACCGCGTGCGCGCCGGGGAACGACGGCAGCAGCGCGGGATGGGTGTTGATCACCCGGCCGCCGAAGCGGTCGAGGAAGGCCGGGCCGAGGATCTTCATGAACCCGGCCGAGACCACCAGGTCGGGGGTGTAGGCCGCGACGGCGTCGGTGAGCGCCTTGTCCCAGGCCGCGCGGTCGGGGTGGTCGCCGACGCGGACGGCGAACGCGGGCAGGTTGGCGCGTTCGGCGCGGGCGAGGCCCTCGATGCCGGTGCGGTCGGCGCCGACGGCCACGATCGCGGCTGGGAAAGCCGGGCGGGCCGCCTCGTCGAGGAGGGCTTGCAGCAGGGTGCCCGACCCGGACACCAGGACGACGATCCTGGCAGGCGTGGCGGGCGGGTACTGGGCGCTCAGCGTGGACTCCTGCGGCAACCGGAACGGGATAGGCCCAGCGTAAGGCGTGCCGAGTTGATCTTGCTCAGCGCCCCGATCCCGGTTCGCCCTCGGGCTCGTCCGGGGTCTCGGCGGCTTGTGGATCGGCGAGTGGATCATCATGTGGATCAACGTCGGCCGGGTCGTCGCCGAAGTCGGGGTCGTCCCGGTCAAGATCGTCCAGGTCAACGCTGTCGGCGGCGGAGCTGTCCGAGTCGAAACCGTCCGAGTCAAAGCTGTCCGGCTCTATAGCCTCGTGCTCCCTCGGCCCGGTAAGCCACGCCACGATTCCGCCGGGCACGCCCACCCACACCGCCAGCGCCACCGACAGCCACGCCGCCCGCAGGTCGAGCGGGTCGAACGGCCCGCCGCCGAGCGGGCCGCCCGCGCTCCCGCCCAGGACCGCGAACACCAGCGCGACCACCACCGAGGCCACCGCGACGGCCCGCAGCCGCGACCGCGGCGAGTCGTCCACCGCGCGCAGCACCCAGCCGACCAGCGCGCCCACACCAGCGGGCAGGGCGAGCAGCAGCAGCCACCACAGCGCGTGGTCGGCGGGCAGCGCCCCCAGCAGCGGCAGCGCGGGGACCGATCCGCCGGTGAAGCCCAGCGGCCCGATGGACAGCCCGCCCATGCCGAATCCGGGGCCTGCCGCGAACCCGGTAGCCGCGATGATCGCGTTCGGCAGGTAGCCCGCGGACAGCAAGAGCATCCCGACAGCGCTACCGGTGTCGTCCACATCGAACAGATCGCGGATAGTGCCGAACGAGGCGGCCAACGCCAGGGTCAGCACACCCGCGCCGACCGCGAGCAGCGCCACGACCGCCAGCAGCCCCGCCCACAGCCCGCGCAACGCGAGCCGGTCGACCCGCAGCGCCACCCACTCGGCCGCGCCCGAGCGCGGCAGCACGCCGACAGAAGCGGCAAGACCCGCTAACAGCGCCGGGTAGTACAGACCGGCCAGCGGATCGACGTCGATCGCGCCGCCCGAGCACAGCAACGCCAGCCCCAGCCCCACCACCGCGTGCGCGCCGACCACGGCGGCGACCACCCGGCCCGCTTCCCGGGGGCCGACGACGTCGAGCCGGTCGGCCGCGCTCCCCGCCGTGCGCCAGACCAGCAGCAGCACCAGGACCGTCGGCAGCATCGGCAGCGCGCCGAGAGAGCGGCCCCCGATCCCGACCGGCACCTGGTACGCGGCGAGCCAGCCGGGCATGGCGGCGGCGAGGACCCCCGCGGTGGAGAAGTGCGCCTCGGCGGCGACAGCGGTGACCAACGCCAGCAGGGCGGCCACCGCCGCGTAGACGGCGAGCAGGGGGCCGATCGCGACTACCGCGAGCACTTTGGCCCACAGTGACCGGGGGAAAGTCCGGTCGACCTCCGTTCGGGCAGCGCGCATGTCACCCACTCTGACATTCGGTTAGCGCTGATCGGGCGCGGCACGCCGCCGCCCGCCCGATCCGGTGAAGCGACCACAATGGACAAAAACCGAGGGGGGCGGCACCGAGTGCCGCCCCCCTCGGGGAAAATCCTTCGCTCAGCCCTGCGGCTGCTGCGGGTACCCGCCCGGCGGGGTCCCCGGCGGCTGCTGGCCGAACTGGCCCTGCTGCGGGGCGAAGGTGGTCTGCTGGCCCGACTGCGGCGGCGGCTGCGGCTGCCCGTACTGCGGCTGCGGGAACTGGCTCGACTGCGGGTTGTACCCGCCCGGCTGGCCGAAGTGGCCGTGCTGCTGCGCCCCCGGCTGCGGCGGCTTGACGATGCCCGCCTCGAACAGGAACGCGGCGACCGCGGCGACGGCCTGCAGGATGCCGAAGATCAGCACCATGATCCCGCCAGCCTTCAACTCACCGTCGGCGGCGAAGACGGTGAACAGGAACGCCAGCGTCACGCCGAGCGTCACCGCTGCCGAGGCGATGCCGACCTTCTTCTCACCGGGCAGAATCGCGGGAAGCGCGAACAGGCCGCCGACGAACAGCAGGCCGGGCACCCAACCGGTGAAACTCTCGTAGAAGCTGCGCTCGATGGCGAGCGGGGCGAAACCGAGGAACAGGTTCAGCGTGCCGAGGCCCGCGACGGCAAGGTGCAGGATCTGCGCCAAGCCGAGCTTGCCGCCACCGCCTGCGGTCGGCGGCGGGCCGAAGCCCTGGGGTGGCTGCTGCGGTCCTGGGCCCGGGTATCCGCCCGGTGCACCGCCTGGGTAGGTCATCGCGTGCTCTCCTCAGCGACAAAAGAACTATCAGAGCCAACGAGAACGCCGGCCCCGCTCGGCCGTGCGACGTCCGCAGGCCTGCGTCGGTTCCCCCCGATCGGGAAAACGACCGTGGGGCCGGACGCTACCAGCGCCGGCCCCACCGTGTGGTCCTAACACCTCAGCGTCATCGCCTCAGTGTCATCACAATGCCTTCCAGGATGCCTTCCAGGATGCCTTCCAGGATGCCCTTCAGGATGCCTCCGGGACGCCTTCCGGACGCCTTAGCGCGCCTGGAACAGCTCGCGCGCCAGCGCGGCGGTCTCCGACGGCGTCTTGCCGACCTTGACCCCGGCGGCCTCAAGGGCCTCCTTCTTGGCCTGCGCGGTGCCCGCCGAGCCGGAGACGATGGCGCCTGCGTGGCCCATGGTCTTGCCCTCGGGGGCGGTGAAGCCCGCCACGTAGCCGACGACCGGCTTGGTGACGTTCTCCTTGATGTAGGCCGCGGCCCGCTCCTCGGCGTCGCCGCCGATCTCGCCGATCATCACGATCAGCTCGGTCTCCGGGTCCGCCTCGAACGCGGCGAGCGCGTCGATGTGGGTGGTGCCGATGATCGGGTCGCCGCCGATGCCGACCGCGGACGAGAAGCCGATGTCGCGCAGCTCGTACATCATCTGGTAGGTCAGCGTGCCGGACTTCGACACCAGGCCGATCTTGCCGGGGCCGGTGATGTCGGCGGGGATGATGCCCGCGTTCGACTGTCCGGGGCTGATCAGGCCGGGGCAGTTCGGGCCGATGATCCGGGTCTTGTTGCCCTTCGCGACGGCGTGCGCCCAGAAGTAGGCGCTGTCGTGCACCGGGATGCCCTCGGTGATCACCACGGCCAGCTCGATCTCGGCGTCGATCGCCTCGATCACCGCGTCCTTGGCGAACTTCGGCGGCACGAAGATCACCGTCACGTCCGCGCCGGTGGCCTCGATCGCCTCGGCGACGGTCGCGAAGACCGGCAGCGAGACGCCCTCGATCTCGACCTTGGTGCCCGCCTTGCGCGGGTTCACCCCACCGACGATGTTGGTGCCGGACTTGAGCATCCGGCCGGTGTGCTTGGTGCCCTCGGAGCCGGTCATGCCCTGCACGATGACCTTGCTCTGGCTGGTCAGGAAGATAGCCATTGTCAGACCCCCGCGGCCGCGAGCTCGGCGGCCTTGTCGGCAGCGTTGTCCATAGTGTCGACCACGGTAACCAGCGGGTGGTTGGCCTCGGCCAGAATGCGCCGACCCTCGTCGACGTTGTTGCCGTCCAAGCGCACGACGAGCGGCTTGGTGGCCTCGTCGCCCAGGATGGCCAGCGCCGCGACGATGCCGTTGGCGACCGCGTCGCAGGCAGTGATGCCGCCGAAGACGTTGACGAACACGGACTTGACGTCCGGGTCGTTCAGGATGATGTGCAGGCCGTTGGCCATCACCTCGGCGGACGCGCCGCCGCCGATGTCGAGGAAGTTCGCGGGCTTCACGCCGTTGTGCTTCTCGCCCGCGTAGGCCACCACGTCCAGGGTGGACATGACCAGGCCCGCGCCGTTGCCGATGATGCCGACCTCGCCGTCGAGCTTGACGTAGTTGAGGTCCTTGGCCTTGGCCGCGGCCTCCAGCGGGTCCTCGGCCTCGGTGTCCACCAGGTCGGCGTGCGCCGGGTGGCGGAAGGACGCGTTCTCGTCCAGGGTGACCTTGCCGTCGAGGGCGATGATCTTGTCCTGCGGGTCGCGGACCAGCGGGTTCACCTCGACCAGCGTGGCGTCTTCCTGCACGAAGGCGTCCCACAGCTTGACGATGACCTCGGCGGCCTGCTCGGCCACCGGGGCCGGGATCTTCGCCTGGGCCACGATGTCGCGGGCCTTGGCCAGGTCGACGCCCTCGATCGCGTCCACGGGGACCTTGGCCAGCGCCTCGGGGCGCTCCACGGCCAGCTGCTCGATCTCCATGCCGCCCTCGGCCGAGGCCATGGCGAGGAAGGTCCGGTTGGCCCGGTCGAGCAGGAAGGAGAAGTAGTACTCCTCGGCGATGTCGGACGCCACGGTCACCAGCACCTTGCGGGTGATGTGCCCCTTGATGTCCAGCCCGAGGATCGCTTCGGCCTTGACCTGGGCGTCGGCCGGGTCGTCGGCGAGCTTCACGCCGCCCGCCTTGCCGCGGCCGCCGGTCTTGACCTGCGACTTGATGACGACGGTCTGCCCGAGCTTCTCCGCGATCGCGCGGGCTTCCTCGGGGGTGCTTGCCACGTCGCCCGGCAGGACCGGGACCCCGTGGGCGGCGAAGAGGTCCTTCGCCTGGTACTCGTACAGGTCCACTCGACAGTCTCCTGACTACGGTGTCGACGCGCTGCTGTCGGACGGTGGGAACCCTAGCGACGTGGGAATGGGGTTGACACTTCGCACCCGGTGAGGTCCATCACGGCAGGTGGTGAGTTCGCTCACCGCCCGTGGCGGGCCTCACGCCCGGCCTCGCTCGCCCAGTCCAGGACGGTGTCGAACCCGAGGACCTCGACGTCGGGGGCGTCCTGTTCGGACAGCAGCGACGCGACCGCTTCCCGCTGCTCGTCGACGGCGATCGCGTCGGCGTCCTCCTGCAGCGCGGTGCCCACGACGTGCGCGGGGCCGGTGAGCCTGCCGGTGTAGATGACCTCGGCACCCGCGTCGCGCAGGTCGCGCGCGACGGCCTGGGCGCGCTCCCCCGGCCCGAGTTCGGCGAGGACGATCCGCACGCGCCTCACCGGCGCGCCACCGCGGTCGCGGCGCCGACGACCAGGGCCGCCAGGCAGGCCAGCGACAGCCACAGGCCGGGGCCGGGCGCCGACTGCTCGGCGCGGGCCGCGGTCAGCGGGAACTCCAGCACCCGCACGCCGACGAGCCCGGCCGCGCCGAGCAGCAGCGCGGCCGCGCGGGTGGGCCGGGACGCCGGGGCTATCACGGTGACGGCAAGCACGACCAGGACCGCGAGCAGCAGACCCCAGGAAGCCAGCCGGAACTCGGCCCAGATGCCCGGCGGGACCAGGGCGGGCGCCTTGACCGCGGGAAGGCCGAAGGCACCGACGGCGAACAGGGCGGCCGCGGCCAGCGGACCGGCGAGCGTCAGGTCGACCCGGCGCTCGGTGAGGTCGACGTCGTCGCGTTCGGCGCCGCCCGCGATCCCGCCCGCCACGGCGGCGGCGACGGCGAACGCGAGCGCGACGCCCGCGGACCACACCCCCGGCCCGACCCGGACGTCGTCGCTTACCCCGGTGGCGGTGAACGCGCCGTCGAGCGCGGCCGCGGCCGCGAGAGGCACGGCGGCGAGGGCGACGGTGAACGCAGGCCGCACAGCGGGCGCGGCGCGCGGGACGAGCAGGGCGGCGGAAAGGCCGAGCACGAGCAGCCCGGCCGGGACGAACAGCCGGTTCGAGTAGGCGACCGGCGCTTCGATGCCCGCGGCGACCACGAGCTGGTCGCCGAAGGCCGCGCCGAGCGCCGCCGCGCCCGCCAGGAGGCCGAGCACCCCGGCGACCCGGTGCACCCGACCGGACTCCAGGCTCACCTCGCGCTGCTCGGGTTCGGGCGCGTCGCGGCCGAGCAGCCAGACCGCGGCGGTCACGGCGGCTATGCCCAGGGCCGCGAAGTACGGCCCGGGAGCGGGGCTGAGCCGGTCGACCACCAGGCCCGCGGCGATCTGCGGCCCGGTGACCGCCAGCACGGCCAGCGCCACGCCGGTCAGCACGCCGCGGGCGACGGCGGGCCGGTCGGACCCGGCGGCGAACACCGCGGCGGCCGCCGTGGCGACGGCGAGCGCCAGCAGTCCGTAGCGGGCGGGGGCGGGGCTTTCGATGACGTCGCCCGCGAGCACGAACGCGTCGGCGGAGACGAACGGCGCGAGCAGCAGCCCGACGGCGGCGCCGCTGCCCGCGACCAGGGCGAAGAACAGCGAGATCCCGCGGGCGCGGGCGGAGCGGTCGTCGGAGTGGTCGTCGAACTCGGCGGCGTAGGCGGTCCCGAGCGGAGCCCCCGCCCGCCCCACCGCGAGCAGCCCGGCGACGGCGACGGCGAGGTGCCCGCCGAGCAGCAGCCACAGCCCGCCGCCAGCGGTGAGCGGCGCGAGGCTGGTGGGAACCATGATCTCGGGCCGCGAGGCGACCAGTGGCTCGGCGAGGAACTGCGCGTCGACCAGCGCCCGCCCTGGCGCGAGCAACGCCGCCCCGACGAGCACCCCAGCGGCCGTGACCGCCCGCCCGGCCACGGTGAGAACCACCGCGCACAACGGGGGCAGCAGCGCGAGCACCACCAACAGCGGCACCGCGCCAAACCCCCGCGGCGGCGAGCCGTCCACCAGCCCGACGACCGGTCCCGCGCTCTGCAGCACAGCGCCCACCACGGCGAACCCGAGCGCGGCACGGACGCGGAGCGGCGCCTCGCCCCACCCGATCCGCTCACCGGGAACAGGCACAGGATCGGTGTCGCCCACCATGGCCGCCGAGCGGCCCAGCGGCGTTCGAGTCCGCGAAGTCATCGACGGCAACGCTAGCAACCCGCACGTCCGAAGGCCGGGCAAGACCGCCCGATCCCCGCGCCCAGCCCCCGGCACCGCCCCTCGCAGGCCGCCCCTCGCAGGCCGCCCCTCGCAGGCCGCCCCTCGCAGGCCGCCCCTCGCAGGCCGCCCCTCGCAGGCCGCCCCTCGC
>NZ_FMZZ01000009.1 GCF_900101685.1 Actinokineospora iranica | reverse complement strand
TGGGTGAGGGAGTCTCGGTACGGGCCGCGGTTGGGGGTGCGGTGGTGGCGGCTGGGTGCTGGGGTGTTGTTGGGGTTGGCGTGTGGGGTGAAGTGGTCGGGGTTGTATTTCGTGGCCGCGTTCGCCCTGCTCACGGTCCTGTTCGACGTGGCGGCGCGGCGGGCGGCGGGGGTGGCGAGTCCGTGGTGGGGGGCGTTGCTGCGTGATGTTGTGCCTGCGGTGTGGGTGTTCGTGGGTGTGGTGGTGGTGGCGTATCTGTCGACGTGGTGGGCGTGGTTCGGCAGCGAGACGGGGTTGGACCGGCATCTGGTGGCGACGTCCGGGGGTGATCCGGTGTCGGTGGTGCGGGGGGCGCTGGGGTCGTTGTTCACCTATAGCGAGCATGTGCTGCGGTTCCACAGCGAGTTGGTGACCAAGCCGGGTTCGCAGCATCCGTGGGAGTCGAAGCCGTGGGCGTGGCCGATGGGGTTGCGGCCGATGTTGTATTACTACGACGGGTCGACCACCGGGTGTGGGGAGACGCGGTGTGTGTCGGCGACGATGTTGATCGGGACCCCGGCCTTGTGGTGGCTGGCGCCGGTGATGCTGGGGTGGGGTCTGTGGCGGATGGGCGCGCACCGGGACTGGCGTTACGCCGCGGTGGTGACCGCGTATCTGGCGGGGTTGCTGCCGTGGTTTGTGAATCTGGACCGGCAGATGTATTTCTTCTACGCGACCCCGATGGCCCCGTTCCTGGTCCTGGGCATCACCTTGGGGTTGGGGCATTTCCTGGGGACCCGGGACATGGGCCCGGAGCGGCGGCGCAACGGGTTGCTGGTCGTGGCGTTGTATGTGGGGTTGGTCGTGGCGAACTTCGTCTGGCTCTGGCCCATCCTCAACGGCGACTCCATCACCGAATGGCGCTGGCAGGCCGAACTCTGGCTCCCCTCCTGGCGCTGACGACCGCCCGCCGGTCGCCGACGACCGGTCGGGCGGTCCGCACCTCGGCGGCGACGCGGGCCAGGTCGCGGTCCTCGACGTCGCTGCTACCGACAGGCCGGTAGCGGGGCTGAGTGGGCGCGTGGTTGCGGTCTAGGCCGTAGATGACCAGGGCGGATAGTGCGACAAGAACGAGCGCGGTAGTCATGGCGCTAAGTTTGCGTCGCATCATTTCCTGCCAACAGTGGCAGTTCTGACCTTGTGCGACAAAATCCTGCCAGCTACCGTTCGGGGATGCTGAAGACAGTGGCCGCCGTCCTGATCGACGGCGTCGCCCCGTTCGAGTTCGGCGTCGTCTGCGAGGTGTTCGGCATCGACCGCACCGACGAGGGCGTGCCGCCCGTCGAGTTCCGGGTGTGCGGCGAGGCCGCGGGCCGCTCGGTGGCCACCGGCGTCGGCGCGCGGCTGACGCCTGAGTTCGGCCTCGACGGCCTCGCCGACGCCGACCTGGTCGCCGTCCCCGCCGCGGGCATCCGCGACCACTACCCGCCCGCGGTGCTCGACGCGCTGCGCACGGCCAACACGCGCGGCGCGACCCTGCTGTCGGTCTGCAGCGGCGCCTTCGTCCTCGGCGCGGCCGGGCTGCTCGACGGCCGCGAGTGCACCACCCACTGGCGCCACGTCGCCGACCTCGCCGAGCGCTTCCCACAAGCCCGGGTGAACCCGGACGTGCTGTTCGTCGACGAGGGCGACATCGTCACCAGCGCGGGAACCGCGTCAGGCATCGACGCCTGCCTGCACATCGTGCGCCGCGAACTCGGCTCCGCCGCGGCGACCGCCATCGCCCGCCGCATGGTCGTCCCACCCCAGCGCGACGGCGGCCAGCGCCAGTTCGTGGAACTGCCGATCCCCGAGTGCGGCAGCGACAGCCTCGAACCGGTCATGCGGTGGCTGCTGGAGCACCTGGCCGACGAGCACACCGTCGCCGACCTCGCCCGCCGCGCGGGCCTGTCCGAGCGCACCTTCGCCCGGCGGTTCGTCGCCGAGACCGGGACCACCCCGCACAAGTGGCTGACCACGCAACGCGTCCTGCACGCCCGCAGGCTGCTGGAGGACACGCCGATGACCGTGGACGAGGTGGCCCGGGAATGCGGTTTCGGCAGCGCCGCCCTGCTGCGCCACCACTTCCAGCGACTCGTCGGCGTCGCCCCGACCGATTACCGGCGAACGTTCGCCAACCGTCCTGCCTGAGTGATCTTGCGGGTAAGTTTCCCCACATGGACGCCCTGCTGACCGTGGAAGACGAGACCGGCGACGCTGTCGGCTCCCTGCTCGCCTGGCTGAAACTGGAAGACGCGCTGCGCGGCCGGGTGCGCCTGCGCCAGGCCGCCCCCGCCCCCGGCCAGATGGGCGCGATCTCCGACACGGTGACCGTCGCGGTCGGCGGCGGCGGCGCGGTGACCGTGCTGATCAGCTCGATCACGACCTGGCTGCGCAACCGGCGCTCGGACGTCACGATCAACCTGACCATCGGCAAGCGCAAGCTGATCATCGACACCAAGCGCGTCAAGGCCGACCCGGACAGCGTCCGCCTGCTCATCGACACCGCCACCGAGGCGCTGCGCCAAGAAGACCCCGATGCGACTGGCTGACCCGAGACGGTCCCGGATCATCCTGGTCGGCTCGGCGCACTACGACGACCCCGACCTGGACGACCTGCCCTCGGTGCGCAACAACGTCGCCGACCTGGCCGCCACGCTCACCGATCCCGCGCTCGGGTCCATCGAGCGCTGCCACACGTTCCTCGACCTGACCTCCGACCGCACCGCGCAGATCGAGCGGCTGGCCCGCGATGCCGAAGACCTGCTGCTGATCTACTTCGCGGGCCACGGCCTGGTCGACGACGAGGGCCTGCTGTCGCTGGCCATGAAGAACACCGAGCGGGAGTTCGCGGGCTACAACGTCTGGCAGATCAACCAGGTCCGGTCCGCGCTGCACAACAGCCCAGCGCAGACCCGGGTGCTGATCCTGGACAGCTGCTACTCGGGGCGGGCGCTGCGCCAGATCGGCCTGATGGGCACCGCGGACGAGCAGATGGAGGTCGAGGGCGTCTACACGCTGACCTCGTCGCCCGCCAACCAGCCCTCGGTCGCCCCGCCCGGCGAGCGGCACACCGCGTTCACCGGGGAGCTGATCACGCTGTTGCGCGATGGCGTCCCCGGGGCGGGCGAGCTGCTGTCGATGGGCACGATCTACCAGCAGCTCAACCGTCGGCTGCGCGGCAAGAACCGGCCGATGCCCAAGCAGTACAACAGCGGCAGCGCGTCCAGGCTGGCGCTGGTGCGCAACCGGGCGCACCAGCCTGCCGTGCCGACCGAGCCGTTCCAGCCGCCCGAGTGGCTCAGCCTGCGCCGCGACGTGCTCGACGGCTCCCGCGACCTCGACGTGCGGGTCGACGCCATCACGGGCCTGGTCACCCTGGCCAAGCAGGACGGCGACGTGGCGGCCGAGCTGACGTCGCTGGCATCCAACGGGACCCTGCCGATCCTGCTGCGCGTCCACTGCGTGCACGAGATTGGCAAGACCCTCGGCGAACGCGAGGCCGTGACCACCCTGGACACCGTCGTCGGCGCCGGGCGGGGCGCGGTGGCGTGGCGGCGGCTGCGCCGGTTCGTGGACCTTCTGGACGACGACAGCGCGTGGTACACGGAGATGGCGAAGAACTGGGACATCGACCCGGTGCTCGCCGAGGACGACCCCGATCGGCTGTGGAGCCTGCTGATGGCGATGATGCTCGCCGAGTGCGGGCTGTCGCTGACCGGCAAGCTGCGCGCGGCCCAGGAACTGGCCCAGCTCGGGCGGCCCGGCCAGGCCCGGCACCTGCTGCGCGCCCTGCTGCTGGACCGGCGGGCGAGCGCGCGGGACCGCGAGCGGATCACCGCGGCGTTGGCGGGCTGATCAGTTGCGGGGAAGCAGCCGGTAGACGCGGTCGGGATGCGTTGCCAGGTGCGCCAACCGCGCGCCGAGTTCCGGCGCGACCTGGGGAACGATCACGGGCGGGGGTTCCGCAACCGTGGCGGTTTCCGGAACCACGGGGGGCTGCCCGGCTCCGAACAGGAGGAACGCCGCCGACGCCGCCATCGCCACATAGGACACGATCACCAGCACGACAAGCGTGACCTGCAACCAGTCCCCTGGATTCGTGGTGTTGAGCAACACCACGAAGTATGTGCCGAGGCCACCGCTCAACAGAGAGATGCCGCCCACCACGATGACGGTGTCTTGGGTCTCTTGAGACTGGTCCCTGAAGAAAGTCTTGAAGAAGCCGTAGACCACCAGCGGCCCGACAGCGAAGAAGCCGAGCACGATCAGCAGCGCCAGCAGGACCCAGGCCACGCCCCTGACGTCGAAGGTCTCGGCGACCACCAGCGACGTCACCGCCAGGGACACGCCCGCGCCCGCCGTGGCGCCGAGCACGCGCGGCGGGTTGTCGAGGGCCGCGTCGAAGTCACGTCCCAGCGGTGTCGCGGCGAGTCCGCCGGTGAGCAGCGCGGTGGCGGTGATGCCGACCGCGGGAGCCCACCCGGCCCCCAACGGGAACACACCCCACACGATCAGCCCCATGAGCCCGATCGCCGCCGCCGCCAAGCCGCCCGCGTACGGCCCTTCTTCCGCGCCGATACCGCCGACAAGGCCGACGATCACGGCCAAGCCCACGAGCACGGCCATCCCGATCGCGATCCAGACCACCACGGTGTGCAGCTCAGGGGGCAGCCACCCCTTGATCAGTTCGGCGACCACCGCGCAGGCCAGGGCGAACAGCCAGAAGGCCACGCCCCACTCCTCATTGGCCGCGATCAGGAAAACCAGCGCGCCGATGGCGATGAGCGCGATCGACGCGCCGGTCACGTAAGGCAAGGACGCCAAGGGAAATATTCCGTCCCTGTGGTCCGCGGACGGCCCGGTCGTGACCGCGGTGAACCACCCGGTCTTCTCGGCGAACAGCCCGGCGACACCCGCCAGCACCAGCAGGAACCCTATGGGCACGGCCACCTCCCGTTCGTCGCGCTGATCAGTATGACCGCGCGTGTCCAGTTGCCCACCAGGCCGGGGCGCGCTAGATTTCGGAACAGTTGTTCCGAGTTTGGAGGTGGCGGCGTGCGGGTGCGGCGAGTGCGCGCGGAAAGCGGCATCGACTGGCAGGTCCACCGGGACGGGGACTGGGCAACCGTGCCCGACTCCCCGCTGGGGTTCGAGACGCCGTTTCGGCCGGAGTGGGAACTGGGGCTGCACGACGGCGAGCTGCTGCCGTTCCAGCCGGTGTCGTTCCGGGACTTCATGCTGTTCGAGCGGCACAACATCGACGCCGCCCGCGGCTGGCTGAAGCGGTTCGGGCCGACGGCGGCGGTGGCGGTGACCTCCGCCTACGAGAAGCTGGCCCGCCGCCCGTTCCCGCTGTTCCGGCCGAACAAGCTGTGGTACCGCCAGCCGATCTACTACATGGGCAACACGCTGACCTTCCAGCCCAGCGGCGCCCCGGTGCGCACCCCGTCCTACACCCGCGCCCTGGACTACGAGCTTGAGCTGGGGTTCGTGCTCAAGGAGCCGCTGCGCGACGCCACCCCGGCCGAGGCCGAGCGGGCGATCGGCGGATTCGTGGTGCTCAACGACCTGAGCGCGCGCGACGTGCAGATGCCGGAGATGCGCAGCGGGTTCGGGCCGCAGAAGGCCAAGCACTTCGCCAGTTCCCTGTCGAGCACCGCGGTTACCG
Source organism: Actinokineospora iranica (assembly GCF_900101685.1). Lineage (GTDB taxonomy): Bacteria > Actinomycetota > Actinomycetes > Mycobacteriales > Pseudonocardiaceae > Actinokineospora > Actinokineospora iranica. The sequence goes on along the minus strand of NZ_FMZZ01000009.1, from coordinate 290,000 downwards.
CCGACGAGGTAATGCCGAAACTGGACCAGTTGACGGGCACCGTGCGCATTAACGGCGAGGTGGTAGCGCGGCCCACGACAGCCGGGATGCGCCACTCTCTTGGCGAAGTCCTCGCGCACGCCTCGCGCGACGAGCGGCTCCTGCCGGGCGAGCTGTTCGGCACCGGCACCCTGCCCGGCGGCTGCGGCATGGAGACCGGCCACTGGCTGCGGCCCGGCGACCGGCTTGAACTGGCGATCGAGGGCGTCGGTGACATCCGGCACGACATCCGCTGACGAACCGATGGGCACCCGGGAACGCAACCGCGCGCTGGTCCGCGAACGGCTGCTGGACACCGCGGAGCAACTGTTCGCCGACCAGGGCTTCGCCGCGGTGAGCGTCCGGGATATCACCGCGGCGGCGGGCCTGCGGCTGGCGGCGGTCAACGACTCCTTCGGCAGCAAGGAAAACCTGTTCCGGCAGGTCATCCTGCGCCGCGCGGAGGTGCTCAACGCGGAACGCTCCGCCGCCCTCGACCACCCGCCCCGGTCGGCGACCACCGCCGAACGCCTCCGGTGGTGCGTCGACGCGTTCGCCCGCCCCTACCTGGTCCACGGCTACCTGGTCCACAGCGCCGAGAGCGAGGGCTGGCGCAACTACATCCGCCTGGTCGCCCAGCTCACCCCCGCCCGGCAGCGGGTGCTGCTCACCGTCGCCGACCAGTACAACCCGATGGCCACCCGGTTCATCGCCGCCCTCCGCGAGACCCTGCCCGGCTGCGACGAAGCACGGCTGCACCGGGCGTACGAGTTCATGGTGACCTCGACGCTGACTTTCTTCTCCCCCACCCACCGCCTCGACATCCTCACCGACGGCGAGGTGCGATCCGACGACGTGGCCGCCCACTACGACATCCTCTTGGACTTCCTGACCGGCGGCTTCTTAGCCCTGAAAGGCACCTCATGAAGACCCCTACCGTCACCCAGGTAGCCGACAACACCTACCTGGCCTCCGGCACCGCCGTGAACTGGACCCTGATCACCGACGGCGACGCGGTAACCCTGATCGACGCGGGCTTCCCCGCCGACCTACCAGCGGTCGAGGAATCGCTGCGGATGATCGGCCACCGGATCGAACAGGTCGCGGCCATCCTGATCACCCACTGCCACGTCGACCACATCGGCTCCATACCGGGCCTCCTCCGCCGCGCCGACATCCCCGTTCACGTGGCACCCCCGGAAGTCGGCTTCGCCCACGGCGACTACAGGGAACAGGCAGGCCCCCTAGACGTCATCCCCAACCTCTGGCGCCCCGGTTTCCTCACCTGGACCATCCGAATCGCCCTGGCCGGAGCCATGAAGCACGTCCGCGTCCCCACCGCCACCCCCTTCCCCCGCGACGGCGCGCTAGACCTGCCCGGCAAGCCGGTTCCGGTGCCCACCCCCGGCCACACATCCGGACACTGCTGCTACTACCTGCCCGACGTCGGGGTCCTAGCCACCGGCGACACGCTCGTCACCGGCCACCCGACTTCCCAGACAAGCGGCCCACAACTGCTCATGCCCATGTTCAGCCACGACCACCCAGCCACCGTGGCCGCCCTGGACACCCTGGAACCCCTCGCGGCGGACACCCTGCTCCCCGGCCACGGCATCCCCCACCGCGGCGACATCCGCACAGCCGTGTCCCAAGCCCGCGAACGCCTGGCCACCCACTAACCCACTGCCCACCAGGGCAATTGTTCAACAATCCAACGATTCAAGAAGTCAACTGACCAACAAGACAACAACCAGCACCCAAAAGCCGCCAGGTGCTCGATGGGGTGGAGTGGTTTCTTCTGGGGAGAAGGAAGATCGCCAAGCTGGCTCCGCACGTGTGCGGCCGAAGGCTTCCCACCCGTCTTTCACACGGCGATCTTCCTTCGCAGGGGCCCCGAGGAAACCACTCCACCCCATCGAGCCAACCCGCACGAAGCCCCACGCAGCCAACCAGCACACACCTCAGCGCATAGGCCGAGTCCGGTCGACATCCTCAATGTCCTTGCGCCGCACAATCTGCGTAACCGGCCCAGTCTCCGTGTGCCCCTCACGAGCCAGCCAGTCGCTCAACTGCCGAGCGACCGCAGCCAGCGTCGGCCGACGCCCCGGATCAGCATCCAGCGAAGCCATGAGCAACCGCCGATGCGCACTCCGCAGCGGAAGCTCCGACAACGGCTCCCCCTTAGCCGCCGCCATCAGCGCGGCCATAGCGTTCTCCCGGTTGCCACGCGGCGGCTTACCGGTAAGCGCATAGCTCACCGTGGCCGCCAGCTGCCAAGCATCCGACGCCGGAGTGGCGTTCGCCCCCGCGGCGGTCTCCGAAGCGAGAAAGTCCGGAGTGCCGACCATCATGCCGGTCGCGGTCAGCGTGGAGTCCCCCTTGGACCGGGCAATGCCGAAGTCGATCAGGTGAGCGTTGCCGTCCGGGTCGATGATGATGTTCGACGGCTTCACGTCCCGGTGCAGCACGCCCTTGGCGTGCGCGGCGGACAGCGCCCCCGCCATGGTGATCCACAGCCGGGCCACGGCGACGTCGTCCAGCGGCCCGCCGGAGGTGACCCGGTCGGCGAGCGGCTGGCCCTCGATGTACTCCATGACCAGGCCCAGCCCGTCCGGCTCGGACACGATGTCGTACACCCGGACGCAGTTCGGGTGGTGCACCGCGGCCAGGGCGCGGGCCTCGCGCAGCATCCGCTCCTCGGTCTCGGCGTCGGGCGCGTGCGCCATCTTCACCGCGACCGTGCGGTCGAGCTGGGTGTCGACGGCGAGCCACACCGTGCCGAATCCGCCGTGGCCCAGGGTGCGGACCTTGCGGAACCGGTTGCCGGAGAACTTGATCGGCGGGGGCGGCGGGGTGGCGCCGCGCGGGGTGAACGGCAGCGGGCCGGGGTCGGCGGCGAGCCGGGCGAGCGCGGCCCGGTCCGGCTCGGGTTCCCCCACGAGGGTCGGCGGGACGTACGGCGGCGGTTTGCGCACCGGGGGCTGCTGCGGCACGGGCGGCGGCGGCACGTACTTGGGCACCGGCTGCTGGGGCACCGGCTGCGGGGGCGGCGGGGGCGGGTACGCCGATGGGGGCGGCCCGGACGGCTCGGGCTTCTGGTAGCGGCGCTCGATCGTGGCCCAGCTCGGCGGCCCGATTATGTACACCGGGATCAGCCCGAGCACGCTCACCGGCAGGACACCGATCCACAGGTGCGTCAGGGTGTTCGCCTCGACCGGCAGGCTCAGCACGGCCATCAGCGCGAACGGCACCCAGATGAGCCTGCTCGGCCACTTCGGGCCCCGGCGCATGGCCGCGCGCGCCTGCAGGATCACGAACAGCAAGCAGATGGCGGGCAGCAGAACCAACATGCCCAGGCGCAGCAGGTACATCGGGAAGGTCTCGTACGGGTGAAACAGCACCTCGTAGGCGTTGGGCCTGCCGCCGAGGTAGTCGCTCTGCTGCCCCACCCAGCAGTGCTCCTCGCCGAACGACCTGGTCTCGGCTCCGGTGAGGGTGACCGCGCCGTCGTCGGCGAAGACGCTGCGGTAGACGCCGTTGATGCCGTTGAACAGCAGCCACGGCAGCAGGAACGCGGTGATCCCGCCGATGGCGCCGAACACCGTCAGCGTCACCGCGTTGTAGGTGTTGCCGGTGGCCTTGCGGACAATCGCGATCACCAGTGTGCCCAGCACGGGCAGCAGGGCGACCAGCGCACCGGCCATGCTCGTCGCCCACACCCAGTCACCGGGGCAGAGGTCTGGCCCGAAGACACTGTGCGCGAAGGACAGCAGTGAAGCCGCGAGCTCGAGCACCGCGTCCACCAGCTCCTCTCTCAACCAGCCGATCGTCCATGAGACCAGGCGCGGGCGCGCCTGGATCCAGACTATGTCGAGCTGTGACCGAAACCGGTCGTTTATCCACAGGACGTCACATGGGCGGCGGAGGTTGTCCACAGGCCACCGATGCGGCCGGACCGAGATCGTCGGTTCGGTGGCAAGGTATCGGTGAGGGGTGAGCGACGGTGACGGGAGGCTGGAAATGGCACGAATGGGCGGTTACGCCGAGACCCACCAGCGCAGCCGTGCCGACCGCGATGGGTTCTGGCCTGCGGCGGCGCGGCTGGTCGAATGGACGCGGCCGCCCGCCCGCGCCCGGTTCGCGGGCGTGCTGGCCGGGCTGGGGGTCGGCAAGGGCGACCGGGTGATCGTTTCCATGCCGATGGCACCGCAGGCTGTGGTGGCCATGCTCGCCTGCGCGGTTACGTCGGCCCCGTCGCCGCTTTCCGCGACGCGTGGGTGGTCGACGCCCTCCCCAAGACCCGCAGCGGCAAGACCCTCCGCAAAACCATGCACGGCATAGCCGACGGTTGCCTGGTGATCGCGATTGGACGAGCCCGTTCCTTCGACAATCGAGGACCCCGCGGTCCTCGACGCCTTACGCTCGATCCTCCGCGCCCGCTGACCGGCCCGCCCTGAGGAGCACCGGATGGACCGAATGCCCGTCTCGTCGTCCACCGTCGCCTCGGTCGGCTACGACGCGACCCGCAGGATTCTGGAGGTCGAGTTCCGCAACGGCGGCGTGTACCAGTACCTCGACGTCCCCAAGAAGGTCTACTGGCAGTTCGTCTCGGCCAAGAGCCCCGGCACGTATCTGAACGGGGAGATCAAGGACGCCTACGACACCCGCAAAGTCACCTGACCCAGCGAGGACCCCGCGGGCGGTGCCCGCGGGGTCCTCGCTGGTCGGTCGAGTCAGGCCTGGTTCTGCTGCTGGGCGGCCGCGACCTGGGCGCGGACCTCGTCCATGTCCACCGCCTGAACCTGGGTGATCAGGTCTTCCAGGGCCGGGGCCGGGAGGGCGCCGGGCTGGGCGTAGAGGACGACGCCGTCGCGGACGGCCATCACAGTGGGGATGGAGGAGATGTTGAACGCCTGGGCCAACTGCTGCTGGGCCTCGGTGTCGACCTTCGCGAAGGTGATGTCGGTGTGCTTCTCCGACGCCGCGTCGTAGACCGGCGCGAATTGCCTGCACGGGCCGCACCAGGACGCCCAGAAGTCGACCAGTACGGTTCCGCCACCGCCCACGACCTCGTCGAAGTTGTCGGTGGTCAGTTCGACCGTCGCCACGTGGCCTCCTCAGTCCGGGGCATTGCGTTTCGCCCCGTCCAACGAACCGCCCGCCGTGAACATTCCCACCGACTGCTCCGATCCGCGGCCCAGAATGTTCCGGATCGCGGTCACCGCGCGGTCGTAAACGCTGTCGTCGCCGGTGAGCACGCTGTCGCTGTTGGCGGCCCTGGCCACCGCGTGGATCTCGAAGACGACCTGGGCGGCGTCGGTGTCCTCGGGCAGGTCGCCCGCGTCGACGGCCTCGGTCACCAGGCGGGTGAGGACGTCGTTCCACAGGTCGTGGCAGCGGGCGATGGCGTCGTGGACGCGGCCATCGCGGGCCTTGAACTCGCCCGCGACCGCGGCGAAGAAGCAGCCGCCGGGGAAGACGCGGGAGCGGAAGTACTCGATCCACAGTTCGCACACCCGCAGCAGGCGAGGCAGCCCTGTCCGCACGGCGAGAGCGGGCCGTAAGACGCTCTCGGCAAACACTTCTTCCGCGTAGCCGATAGTGGCCAGCTGGAGGTCTTCCTTGGACCCGAAGTGCGCGAAGATGCCGCTTTTGCTCAGCCGCAGTTCGCTCGCGAGCCTGCCCAGAGTCAGCCCGTCAAGCCCCTCGACCGAGGCGATCTCAGCCGCCCGGCTCAGGGTGAGGCGCCGGGTCTCCGCGCCGCGAGCGAGTCTGCCGTCCACGAAAAACAATCTAGACGATCGTTCGGTCATCTGAAACTATGTGACCGATCGTTCGTACACATTCTGGGGAGGACCACGTGGACATCCGAGAGCTGGACCGGCGGGCCGTGGAGTCGACCGGCCGGATCATCGACGCGCTCACCGACGAGCAGCTGGACGTGCCGACGCCGTGCACCGAGTGGGCAGTGCGGGAGGTCATCGCGCACATGGTCGACAACCACGTCAACTTCCTGCGGAAACTCGCGGGCGAGGCCCCCGCCCTCAGCGGCGACCCCCGGGTCGACTTCCGGGAGACCGCCGCCGCGCTAGCCGCCCTGGCCGACAACGACGAGGTCTTGGCCGCGCCTTACGAGATGCCGATAGGCACGGTCAACGGCCGGATAGCGCTGTCGATCCACTTCAACGACACGCTCGTGCACGGCTGGGACATCGGCACCGCTGTCGGCGTGGACGTGCGGCTCGACGAGGACCTGGTCGAGGCCGCGCTCGGCTTCATCTCGACCTGGCCGGACACGCCCGAGGTTTGGGGGCCAGGCAAGGCGTTCTCCGCCCGCCTGCCGGTGGCCGACGACGCATCGCCGCAAGAGCGGCTGCTCGCTCTTACCGGCCGGTCGCCTGCCTGGTCAACTGTCTAGTCGCCGGTAAGCGGTCACGGTGACCGAGCCGGTTACCGTGACCGGCTCGGGCAGCGCCGCGATGCGCTCGCCGAAGGCGTCTGCCGCCGCGTGGAACGCGCTCGGGCCCATACCGACCAGGGCTGCGACGTCGCGGTGCGGCAGCGCCATCGGGAACTCGACCGTGACCTGGCCGTCTGGGGCGAAGTGGGGAGCGAGCTTGGCGGCCACCCGGTCCTGTTTGCCCTCCTCGACGGTGAGCAGGCCCATCGTGGCCACCAACTCGGCGAGATGCCGGGCGGTCGGCGCGACGACGAGCATCCTGCCCTGGGGGTGCAGGACGCGGCGGACCTCGGCCGGGTTGCGCGGTGCGAACACGTTCACCGCCAACCCGGCCGAGCCGGTTCGGATCGGCAGCGGCTGCCAGGCGTCGCAGAGGACCGCGCCGAGCCGGGGGTGCGCGCGGGCCGCCCGGCGCAGCGCGGGCTTGGCCGCGTCGAGCGCGATCCCGGCCCGGTCGGGCCAGGCGTCGAGGATGGCGGCGAGGTAGTGCCCCACGCCCGCGCCGATGTCCACGACGCAGCCGGGCGCGGGCTCTGCGGCCGCGACCAGCGCGCGCACGATGGGGGCGTAGTGGCCCGCGCCGAGGAACGCGGCGCGGGCCTCGACCATGGCGGGCGTGTCGCCGGTGAAGGTCGGCGCGCCGCGCAGGAGGCTCACATAGCCCTGCCGGGCGATGTCGAAGCTGTGCCGGTCGCCGCAGCGCAGGGCGCCGCCGTCGATCACGAGGCCGTCCCCGCAGTGCGGGCAGACCAGGTACGGCACGACGTCGGCGAGCATGGGGGGACCCTACGACAGCGACGACGAGGCCCCCGGACGATCGGATCGTCCGGGGGCCTCGTCGGGGGTGCTCAGGAGCGGCGCAGCAGGGCGTTGCGCAGCCTCGGGGTCAGCAGGACCGCGCCGCCGAGGACGAGGGCGGCGGCGATGAACGCCAGCCAGCCCACGTTGGCGCCGGTGTCGGCGAGTTCGCCGTCATCGCCAGCGCCCACGGCCGCGGCGGCGGAGGTGGTTGTGGTGGTCGTGACGGGCGCCGACGCGGAGGTGGTGCCGCTCGGCGTCGTGGGCTCGGTCGGGACGGTGACCTCGGGGGCGGACGTCGTGCTGGTGGGGCTGGTCGGGGTGGTCGGCTCCGAGGTGGTGGTCTCGGTGTCGCCCTCGGCGCCGCAGGCGAACCAGTGGCTGATCGTCGCGGGCTTGCCGCTGTTGCCCGCCAGCGGCGAGCGCAGGTCGAGCCCGTCGCCCAGCTTGTCGGCGTCGTACTTGTTGTAGGCGTCGCCACCCTTGACGATCACGCCCGCGAGGTCGACGTTGTCGGGCACGTCGGTGATGTCGAGGTAGGTGTTCGTGGGGTCGGCCGTGGCGGTCACGGTCACCCGCACGCTGCCTTCCCACAGCTTCGGGCAGTCGTCCCGGTCGCCCTCGGACTCGACGTTGCCCGCGTGCACCGTCGCGCGGGGGTCGTCGGAGACTGGGTCGCCTGGCGTCGCCGACGCGCTGAGCGGCAGGAAGGCGAACAACGCCGCCGTGCTGACGGCAACCCCGAACGCGGCCATGGACGTGCGCATATGAGCTCCTGGACTGGTGACGATCCCCCGATTGGGCGCACAAGGATTTACACCCTGTGGAGTGACCACGTCCAGTCGATCAGCCAAATGGGGACATACCGTGACTCTATTGCTACTGATTCCTCATTCGTGAAGGTCATTCACGGCGTCGCCGATCGCCCGGTGAAACGTCGGATACGCATAGATCATGTGCCGCAACCTGGCCACCGGCACCTCGCCGTGGATCGCCACCGCCAGCGCCCCGAGCACTTCCCCGCCCGTGGGCCCGACCGAGGTCGCGCCGACGAGAACGCCCTGGTCGGCGTCCTCGATCAGCTTGATCAAGCCCTCGTTGCCCACCTTGTGGATCCAGCCGCGCGAGGATTCCGGAATCCGCGCGAGACCGACACGCACGGCCAGCCCCGCCTCGCGCGCCGCCGCTTCGGTAAGACCAACCGAACCAACCTCTGGGTCGGTAAATGTCACACGGGGAACGGCGCGATAGTCGGCTTCGGGGCTGTCTTCGCCGAGGATATCCGCGGCCGCGATACCCGACTGGTACATCGACATATGGGTGAACGCACCCTTACCGGTGATGTCACCGATCGCCCACAATCCGTCGGCCGCGCGCATTCGCCCGTCCACCGTGATCCCGCGCGCCGACTCGTCCAGGCCGAACGCGCCGACGCCCAGCGCGGCCAGATCGGTCTTGCGGCCCGCCGCCACCAGCACCTGGTCGGCGGTCACCGGCTCCGCGCCCTTGATCTGCAGGGTGAACCGCTGCCCGTCGTAGTCGCAGGCGGTGATCTTGACGCCGGTCTTGACCAGGATGTGCTCCGCGGCGAACCGCTCGGCGAGCAGCGCGCCCGACTCGGGCTCGTCCTGGGGCAGCAGGCGCTCGTTGGACTGCAACAGCGTCACCTTGGCCCCGAACCGGGCGAAGACCTGGGCGAACTCGCAGCCCACCGGCCCGCCGCCGATGACGATCAGCGACTCGGGCACGACCTCGGCGCGCACCGCGTCCCGGTTCGTCCAGACCGGGGCGTCGGCCAGGCCGGGGATCGGCGGGACCGCCGGGTCGGTGCCGGGGTTGACCACGATGCCGCGCCGGGCCCGGACCGCGCGGTCACCGTCCGGCCCGGTGACGACGAGTTCACCCGGTGCGGTGATCTTCGCGCGACCGCGGACGAACTCGACACCCTCGGCGACCAGGCGGTCGACGGCCACCCGGTCGTCCCAGTCGTCAGTGGCCTCGTCCCGCAGGCGCGCGGCGACCGGAGCCCAGTCCGCGCGCACCTCGGCCGAACCCGCCAACTGCGAGACCCGGCGGGCCTCGGCGAGCGAGTCGGCGGCGCGGATCATCATCTTCGTCGGGACGCAGGCGTAGTACGGGCACTCGCCGCCGACGAGCCGGGACTCGATACCCGCCACGGACAGCCCGGCCCGCGCCAACCGGGTCGCCAGGGCTTCCCCGCCCGGTCCCAGCCCGACCACCGCGATGTCGACCGTGAGCACGTCGTCAGCCAAGACCATCAACTCCTCGAAGCGGTTCCTGCCAACACCTCAGCACGGCGCCCGCGCGCACGCAGGGCCAGGGTCGCGATGACCGGGGTGAACACGAGCGCGGCGAGCACGTAGGCGTTGCCGAGCAGCGCGTGGCCGGGCGACCAGTGCAACTCGACCTTGGCGCCGCTGGGGACCATGCGGAATTGCCATCCGGTGAACACGAGGACGAGCACGCCGAGGGCTGTCCACGACCAGACAGAGGCGAGGCGTAAGAGGAACCCGGCCAGCGGCACTACCCACACCCAGTGGTGCGTCCACGACACCGGGCTTACCAGCAGCCCGGCAAACGCGGTGACCAGCAGCGCGCCCATGCTCTCGCCGCGCCGGTCAAGCCGGTGGACCACCAGCGCGGCAACGGCTAAGACGAACAGGGCGACCACAACGTAGAGCAGGAAAGCGCCGCGGCCTTCTCCGGTCGCCCGCTGGAGCAGGCCGTTGAGGGACTGGTTGCCGAACCACGAGTTGGTGGTGGCGTCGTTGCCGTCGACCAGCGCCTCGGTCCAGAACCGCACGGTGTCACCCGGCAGCGCGGCGGCGGCGAGCAGGTTGAGCGCGGCGAACGCCCCGAGCGCGCGCCCGGCGTCGGCCCACCGCCGGGTGACCACGAGGTGCGCTACGAAGATCAGCGGCGTCAGCTTCACCGCCGCGGCCAGGCCGATCAGCAGCCCGGAGGCCTTGGCGCCGCGCAGCAGCAGCACGTCGACGACGACCATCGCCATCAGGATCAGGTTGACCTGCCCCAGCCCCAGCGACCGCCACACCGGCTCCAGCGCGAGCACGGCGAGGAACAGCGCCGCGAACCGCCAGCCCTGCCGCAGCGCGCCGGGCAGGCTCGCCCGCAGGACCACCCCGAGCGCCAGGGCCGACAGCGCCGCGACCGCGCCCCACGCGAGTTGCGCGGGCAGCATGGTCAACGGGACGAACACCAGCCCCGCGATCGGCGGGTAGGTGAACGGCAGCGGCGGCGCCCAGACCTCCCCGGTCGTCAGCGGCGCGTACAGGGAGTCACCGTGCAGCAGGGTGAGCGCGCCCGCCCGGTAGACCGAGCTGTCGACCCCCAGGCCCCATCCGGCCAGCCAGTACGCCACGGCCAGCCCTACGACCCCGACCATCAGCCCGGTCACGACGACCGGCACGCGCCGTGTGTCTCCCCCCATGCGCGTCACCCTATCGGCGCAGCGCCACCCGCGATCGTGGAACTGTCCGGGGAGTTCAGGCCAGCGCGCGCAACCGCCGGATCCGGTCCGCGTGCGCGGGGTGGCTGGCCAGCATCCGCGCCCGCAGGGGCCGCCGGGAGCCGTGCGGGTCGGCGGCGAGCCAGCCGGACAGCACCTCGATCAGCGCAGGCCCATAACCCAGCGTGGCGGCGGTGCGGTCGGCCCGGTACTCGCCGAGCCTGCTCGCCCAGGCCAGCAGCGGGCTGAGCAGCGGCATCAGCACCAGCCACGGGTTCAGCAGCACGAGCCCGAACAGCAGGATCAGCGCGATCAGCACCGAGGCCAGCCCGGCCGCCGCGCTACCGAAGCGCAGGAACACGCGACCGACGAACAAGACGAGCCGCATCGCCAGGCGCACCACCAGGATCGACCCGCGCGCGGGCAGTTCGTACCACCAGCCCAGCAGCGACACCCGGGCGTGCCCGGACAGGTGGTGCCCCAGTTCGTGGGCGAGGATCGCCTCCAGCGACCGCCCCGGCAGGTCCAGCGCGCGCCGGGTGACCGCCACCGTCCGCCCACCCGCGGCGAAGGCGTTGAGGTCGCGGGACTGCTCGACCCACAGGGTGTACCGCCCCGGGTCGGTCCCCGCCGCGGCGCACACCGATCGCCACAGCGGTTCCAGCCGCTGCCGCTCGCCCACGGTGGGCGCCCGCATGGCGAACATGGCCCCCGCGAGCACCTTCTCCACCCACGGCACGAAGGTCAACGCCCCCGACGCCACCCACGCCACCACGACGACCCAGGCCCCCCACTCCGGCGAAGGCCACACGACCCGCGCCAGCACGGCCACCACGACCAGGCTGCTCAGGAACGCGGGCAACGCGAACACCGCGCTCATCACCGCCGACGCGTCCGGCCCCCGCCGAACCGGCCCAGCGGCCCCGCCCCGCGGAATCCAGGTCTCCCCCACCGCAACTCCCACACGCGTGTCGACGCCAAGGCCCCCCAACCTTGGCCTCTCCCCACCCCCGCTGTCTACGACTGGATCTTGCCCCGCGGACATCTTCGGAACCCGAGAAACAGCCGCGGAATCCCGATAAGGAAAAGAGTCATCGGCCCGGAAAAACGCGCTGGGTGGGTCGCCCGCTTGAGCGACCCACCCAGACACTGTGGTGTTACCGAATCGAACGCCGACCGTCAGTGCCGGAAGTCGGTCACCGTCGGGAAACGGTGAATCACCCGAGCGCGCCGACGAACTTCCAGAACGGAAGGTTATGCGTGAGCTGGTAAGCGCCCAAGCTGAAAGTCGCGGGTGAGCCACTGGGGTTCAGGTTGCGGTACGGCGTGCTGAAAACGTTGAAGGCAGGCCATGGGGGAACCGCGGCCCCCCGGTTGGGGTTGCCGGTGGCGGCGAAATTGCCCCAATAGCCCATCATCTGCGTGGAAAGCGCCCGCTGCGCGTCGTTCAGTAGGGGGGTGCTGGGCATGGTGAGCAGGTACTGGATCTCACCGCCGTGGTACGCCCCGATCCGCAGGTCCGTGAGCGCGGGCGAGAGTGGCGCGTCGGCGTCGGTGAACTCGTACGCGTAGGTCGGTGTGCGGCCGCTGATGGCCTTGGCCACCCGGTCGGTGTTGAAGGCGAACCCGGTGTCGGTGATGATGGCGCTCAACGCGTTGACCGGTGTGCCGTAGCGCTGTGTCGAGTAGATGCCCGCGATCGTGTTCGCCGCCGCCTCGGAGCCGGTCATGGCGACGAGAAGCTTGCGGTACTCGTCTTCGGTGATGCCGCGCGGGCCGTAGGCGAGGTAGGTGAACAGGCGCCCCTCGTCGCGGTTGGTGCCGAGCATGATCGGCATACGGTGGAACTTGCCCGCTTCCATCCGGCCGGCCGGATCTCCCGGCAGCACGGCGCCGTCCACGACGGGGCCCCATCCTTCGGCGCTGAGCAACGGGTTCTCGTCGCCCGCGGGGCCGAGCAGGTCCTTGACGTCCTTGCCGCGCAGGCAGTCGATCTGCGCAGGACCGTCCGGGCAGCCGAGCTTCGCCGCGAACTTCTGGCTGCGGGCGTACTTGTCTGCCACGGGTTTGCCGCCGGGCCGGGCGAACGCGCAGGCGCCGCTCTGCATGACCGCGCGGTGGAACAGCCCCTCAGCCCTGGGTGAGGTGAGGTTGACGCAGACGCTCGCCGCGCCTGCCGACTCGCCGAACAGCATGACCCGGTCGCGGTCGCCGCCGAAGTTCTCGATGTTGCCTCGGGTCCAGCGCAGCGCGGCCTGCTGGTCCTGGATGCCGAAGTTCAGCGCCGGGTCGGCGGCCGTCAGACCTGGCAGCGCGAGGAAACCGAGCGCGCCCAGCCGGTAGTTGGTGGTGACCACGACACTGTTGGTCTTGTCGGCCAGGGCTTCGGGGTCGTAGAGCGAGCCGCCGCCGATGACGAAGCCCCCGCCGTGCAGCCACACCATGACCGGCAGGTCGGCGCCTGGGCGCGCGCCCGCCGGGGTGTACACGTTGAGGTACAGGCAGTCTTCCGCGGTGGAGCCGGTCGGCGAGCCGCCTGCCGGACTGGGGTTCTGCGCGCAGAGCGGCCCCGGGCTGACGGTGTCGCGGACACCGGACCAGGACGCGGCCTGCTGGGGCGCCCGCCACCGAAGTTCACCCACCGGCGCCTGCGCGAACGGCACGCCGAGAAACGCGCGGCCCCGCTCGCCGACGACACCGCGGATCATGCCCGCGTCGGTGCTGACCACACCGTCGTCCGCGCCGTCTCGAACCGCCGCCCCCGCGTCCGGTGCCACAACGGCAAGCCCCGCGACCGCCACCACCCCGGCAGCCAACCCGGCCAACCGGCCGCCCAACATCTTCATCCGCGCCACGACGTTCCCTTCTCATTCCCTGACCAAGGGCACACCGCGACCTCCCCGCAGCCAAGCCCACCCCAAACCCTGGCCCACACCCCCCACCCCCGCCATCGGCCGAAATGCGTATTAGCCCACGTATCCACCCCACCCCCACCCCAACCCCCACACCCCAACCCCAAAAAACAAAAAAGGCCACCCATCACCACAGGTGGCCACACACGCCAAACACCCCAAGCCCTAACTCAAAACAACCCTCTCACACAACCCACCCAAAGCCCCCCAACTCCCCCTGACTCCCCCAACTCCCCCTAACTCCCCTAACTCCCAACCCTCTAACTCGCCCCCCCGAATCGGGAGATAACGCACCGTGGGGGTCTGGGGGGTCGCCCCCCAGATACAACAACGGCCGACCCGGCTCACGCTTTCCGTGAGCATGGGTCGGCCGAGGCCGTGGAGCTGAGGGGAATCGAACCCCTGACCTTCTCGATGCGAACGAGACGCGCTACCAACTGCGCTACAGCCCCGAAGTCGTGCTCGCAGAGCATATCAGCACGCTCGCGCGGCCCCGAAATCCGGGGGGTGGTTCACTCCCCCACGGCTCGGCGGTAAGCCTGCGCGCCTGGCTCGCCGAGTTCGTCGAACCAGGGGTCTTCGTCGTCTATGTCGACCACGACGGCTCCCGGGTGGACGACGCGGGGGGTGACGGTGACGGCGGGGTGTTCCCGCTGTGGCGGCTCGTCGTCTTCGTAGGTGTCGTCGGCGGGGCGGGCGTGGGAGCGGCGGACCGAGTTGAGGCGGGCGAGCCTGCGCTGCCTGATCTCTTCCTCGATCCGGACCTGCCTGCGGAGGTAGGTGAGGTAGCCGACCAGGCCGATGTCGATGGCGCCGTGCGCCCACCAGAGGGTGGGCATGGCGACGCCTGCCATGACGGCGGTGACCAGCGCTCCGATGATCATCAGCAGCACCACGCGCTGGCGGAACGAGTACTTGGCGCGGGCGGCGCGGGCGGCGGCGTCCGGGTCGAATCCGCCTCGGCCGGGGCGGTAGCGGCGGGGCTCGCCGGGGACGGCGGTGAGGTCGTCGACGTGGTCGTCGTCGGGGTGGCCGTCCAACTCGGCGGCCACGCCGTCGGCGTCGCGCATGGCGAAGTCCTCCCGGGAGTCCTCGGCCTCCTCGCGGAGGTCGGTGTCCTCGTCGTCCAGGTCGTGGGAGCTTCCGCTGCGCACGACCCGCGCGGCCAGGGCGGAATCGGCCGTCCTGGCGATTTCCTGGCGCTTGCGCACGACCATCGGGACGAGGACGACGAGCCATGCGACGACGAGCGCGACCACGATCAACGAGCTAGGCATGTCCCGGCACCTCCCCCTGTCGTCTCCACACGCGTGCTGCGTTCGCCACGTTAGTCACAACAGTCACACGCATGGCGGAGGCGCGCCGACTGCGCTCCCCCATTCGGGTAGTTCGCTTGTGGACCGTTCCCCGTAAGGGGGGAGGGCGAACTCTTCGCCGGGAGATCCGGAAAACTTCATGGAAGAGCCGCTTTTCCCTGGGCGAGCAGCAGCGGCACCAGGCCGTCTCCGGTGTCCTCTGTGGTCACTGCCAGACAGAGGTGGTCACGCCAGTCGCCCGCCACGTCCAGGTAGCGGCGGAACACGCCTTCCTGACGGAATCCGAGCTTGGCGAGCACCCGGAGGCTGGCGGTGTTCTCCGGCCGCACGGTGGCCTCGATCCGGTGCAGGCCCGCCGAGGAGAAGCAGTGGTCGACGACCATGGCGACGGCAGCCGTGGCGACCCCGCCGCCGACCACGTCGCCCGCGACCCAGTAGCCGACCCACGCCGAGCACAGCGAGCCGCGGATCACATTCCCCACCGTGATCTGCCCCGCGAACTGCCCGTCCACGGTGATCACGAACGGCAGCGACAGCCCCCGCCTGCCCAGCGCGCGCAGCGTCGACCACTGGCTGGGCCAGGCGACCGAGGCGTTGCGATCGGCCCAGGTGCCAGGGGCCGAGGGCTCCCAGTTCTCCAGGTGGGCCTGGTCGCGCAGCCGCGTCCGGCTCCACGCCCCGCCGTCGAAGAAGCGCGGTTTGCGCAGGACGACCTCGCCCGCGGGCACCCGCAGCGGCCCCAGCCGCGCTGGCCAGCCCGGGTGACGGCCCGGGAGCCGCGGGCTAGCCACGTTGGGCGAGGAAGGTGACCCGCACCTCTTCGCCGACGGCGACGTCGGTGGTCTCCTCGTCGACCAGCACCAGGCAGTTGGCCTCGGCGAGCGAGGCGAGCAGGTGCGACCCGGACAGGCCAAGCGGCTGCACCAGGTACTCGCCGTTGCTCTCGTCGCGCAGCAGCTGCCCGCGCAGGAAACCGCGGCGGCCCTTGGTCGAGGTGATCGGCGACAGCAGCCGCGCGGTGACCACCCGGCGGTGCGGGTTGCGTTTGCCCTGCACCGCGCGGATCAGCGGCCGCACCATGACCTCGAACACCACCAGCGCGCTCATCGGGTTGCCGGGCAGCAGGAAGGTCGGCACGGCGTCCGGCCCGAGCCTGCCGAAGCCCTGCACCGAGCCGGGGTGCATGGCGACCCTGGTCAGGTCGATGTCACCCAGTTCGGTGATGGCGGACTTGAGCTCGTCGGACAGCTCGCCGCCGACCCCGCCCGCGATCACCACGATCTCGGACAGCACGAGCCTGCCCTCCACGACCTCCCGCAAGCGCTTGACATCGCTGGAGACGATGCCGACCCGGCTGACCTCCGCGCCCGCGTCCCTGGCCGCGGCGGCCAGGGCGTAGGAGTTGACGTCGTAGACCTGGCCTTGCCCCGGGGTCCGGTCGATGTCGACCAGTTCGTCGCCGAGCGAGATGACCGACACCCGCGGCCGCGGGTAGACCAGCACCTTGGACCGTCCCACGGCCGCGAGCAGCCCCACCTGCGCCGACCCGATGACCGACCCCCGCCGCACCGCGACGTCACCGGTCTGCACGTCCTCGCCGGTCCGCCGCACGTAGGCCGCGGAGGGCACCGGCTGGTTCACCGTGACCCGCGCGTGGTGCCCGTCGGTGTAGGCGACCGGCAGCACCGCGTCGGCGAGCGTGGGCAGCGGCGCGCCGGTCGCGATGCGCACCGCCTGCCCAGGCTGGAGCCTGCGCGGCTGGCGGGACCCGGCCGCGATCTCACCGACCACCGGCAGCACCACCGGCTCCTCGCCCGCGGCCTGGGTGTCGACGCTGCGCACCGCGTAACCGTCGACCGCGGCCTGGTCGAACCCGGGCAGCGCCCGCTCGGCCACGACCTCCTCCGCGCAGAGCAGGCCCTGCGCCTCGGAGATGGCGACCCGCACGGGAGCGGGGCGGACCGCGGCCGCCAGCGCCCTGGCGAGTTGCTCGTCGACTGACCTCATCCGGTTACCTTTTGTTCGTCTACTCGGCGTCGATACGGTCCCGCAGCCATGCGCGCAGGCCGGGCCCATACTCCGGATGGTCGAGCGCAAAGTCCACGGCGGCACGCAGGAAACCACCAGGATTGCCCAGGTCATGCCGGTCACCTCGGTGCACCACCACGTGCACGGGGTGCCCATCGGCGATCAGCATGGCGATGGCGTCGGTGAGCTGCAGCTCGCCGCCCGCCCCCGGGGTGATCCGCTTGAGCGCGTCGAAGATCGCCCGGTCGAGCAGGTATCGACCCGCTGCGGCGAAGGTCGAGGGGGCCTCGTCGGCGGGTGGCTTCTCCACCATGCCGTTGACCTTCTTGACGTCGTCGTCGCCGGTGTCCTCGACGTCGAACACGCCGTAGGCCGAGATCTGCTCGCGCGGGATGTCGAACGCGCACAGCACGCTGCCGCCGAACTCGGCGCGGACCGCGGCCATCCGGCTCAGGACCCCGTTGGGCAGCACCAGGTCGTCCGGGAGCAGGACGGCGACGGCCTCGTCCTCCGGACGCAGGTTCGGCTCGGCGCAGCCGACCGCGTGCCCGAGGCCCAGCGCCTGCTCCTGGATCGCGGTCTCCACCTCCAGCAGGCCGGGGGCGCGCCGGACCTTGTCGAGCAGCGCGGTCTTGCCGCGCGCCTCAAGGGTCTTCTCCAGCTCCGGCTGCGGCCGGAAGTACTCGGCTACCGCGTCCTTCCCTGGGGAGGTGACGATGACCAGGCGCGCCGCGCCTGCCTGCGCCGCCTCTGCGGCCACATACTCGATCCCCGGTGTGTCCACCACCGGCAGGAGCTCCTTCGGCACAGCTTTCGTGGTGGGCAGGAATCGGGTGCCCAGACCCGCGGCGGGCACGATGGCGGTGGTGAATGCGGTCGACGCGCTCATGGACATGGAGCCTAACCTCGTCATGTGGCCGGGCCTGGGAGTGATCTCGAAGCTACGCGCGCGTGGACCAAGGACCAGTGGCGCCGGGCGCTGCTGACCGAGCGGCGGCGGGTGCCCGCGAACGTGCGGTTCGCCGAGGCGATGCAGCTCACAGCGCTGCTGACGAACGGGCGCGTGGTGCGCCGCGGCCAGACACTGTGCGCGTACGTGCCTATCGGGTCCGAGCCCGGCTCGGTCCAGATGCTCGACGAGGTGGCCGACCACGGCGTCCGCATCCTGCTGCCGATCGTCACCGGCCGGGGCCCGGGCCCACTCGACTGGGCCTGGTACGACGGCCCCGAGCACCTGCGGCCTGGCCCGTTCGGGCTGCGGCAGCCGATCGGCGAGCGGCTCGGCGAGACGGCGCTGCGGATCGCGGATGTGGTGCTGGTGCCCGCGCTGGCGGTGGACCGGTCTGGCACGCGGCTGGGCCGGGGCGCGGGCTACTACGACCGGTCGCTGTCGATCGCCGCGCCGGACACGCCGCTGGTCGCGGTCGTGCGCGACCCGGAGCTGTTCGACGTGCTCCCGTCCGAGCCGCACGACGTGGCGGTGACCGGCGTGCTGACGCCCGGCCGCGGGTTGTTGCGACTGCATTGACGACCTCCAGGTTGGTGTGACCTCCAGCGGGAATGTTTGCGCTGCGCGCCCGCGTTGACGCAGAATTGGTTAGCACTCAGGCTGACCGAGTGCCAGGTTCTGAAAGGGAGCCCTCCGTGCCCACGTACCAATACGCCTGTACGGCCTGCGAGCACCGCTTCGAGGCGGTGCAAGCGTTCACCGACTCCGCGCTGTCCGAGTGCCCGGAGTGCACCGGTCGGCTGCGCAAGCTCTACAGCTCGGTGGGCGTGGTGTTCAAGGGGAGCGGCTTCTACCGCACGGACAGCCGGTCGGGTGGCAAGAGCGGGTCCACGGCGTCGAGCACCGCGGACTCGTCCACCAAGACCGAGTCCTCCAGCAAGAGCGAGTCATCGTCGGCTCCTTCCACTTCGTCTTCGTCGGCTTCGTCGTCGGCTTCCTCGTCCACCGCCAACAGTGGCGGAACGACGGCCAAGGCGTCCTGAGTTATCCACAGGCCGAGTTATCCACAGGCTGAGCGCACCGGGCTCCCCAACACCCCGATTTCCGCCTAACGTCGAATCATCACCGATTCGACCTGGGGGAACCCGATGCGCCACCACGACCTGCCCCGCCTGCGCGCCCTCGCCGCGCTGCCCCGCGCCCTGACCCTGCGCCGAGCCATCGCCTTGACGCTGGCGCTGCTGGCCGGGCTGCTCGCGATCCGACCGGCGCCTGCCGACGACGCGGTCCCGCTTCTCGTCGCCGCCCACCCGCTCGCGCCGGGGGCGGTGATCGCAGCGACCGATGTCCGGATCATCCGCGCTCCGCCAGACGTGCGCCCCGCGTCCGCGCTCACCGATCCCGCCGACGCCGCGGGCCGCGTCCTCGCGGGCGCCATCGATGCGGGCGAGCCGATCACCCGCGTCCGCCTCGTCGGCGCGGAGAACACCGCGAGCACCCTCGGCCCCGACGCCGCCGCGGTTCCCGTGCGACTGGCCGACCCGGCCGTGGCCGGATTACTGCGGCCCGGGTCGCGGGTCGACGTGGTCACCGCGAACCCGGACGACGGCCGCGCCATGGTGCTGGCGAGAGACGCGGCGGTCGTGACCGTGCGCCCGGAAGAGGACGATCGGCGGGGCAGCCTGGTGCTCATCGCCCTCATGAGGGATTCCGCGACGCAGGTGGCGTCAGTCTCACTGGGACAACCGGTGACGGTTACTCTCCGATAGCCGGTCTACCTCGGACGGTCCCCCGCCGTCCTACCGAGAAATTGGAGTGCGCACGTGATCAAGGGCTTCAAAGACTTCCTGATGCGCGGGAACGTCATCGATCTGGCAGTGGCCGTGGTCATCGGCGCCGCGTTCACCGCGATCGTCACCTCGTTCACCGACGGGCTGATCAAACCGCTGATCAATTCGGCGGGCGGCTCGAACGCGGCCGACGGTCTCGGTTTCCGCATCATCGGCGACAAGTCGTCGACGTTCCTCGACTTCGGCGCGGTGATCAACGCGGGGATCAACTTCCTGATCGTCGCCGCGATCGTCTACTTCGTCATCGTCGTGCCCGTGAAGCACATCCAGGAACGCCGCAAGCGCGGTGAGGAAGCGGGCCCCGCCCAGCCCACCGACGTCGAACTCCTCACCGAGATCCGCGACCTGCTCCGCCAGCGGCAGAACAGCTGACCGCTGCTGGGATCGGTTGTCCTGTCCCGAAAACCCCACTCGGGACAGGACGCCTTCCCGCTGTGTGTCTGCGCTACCGAACTGATTCCCGTCGAACCAGCACTATTCACGGAATTCGCCACACCGAAAGGAGAAAGAATCGACAAAAGAAGGACCCGCACTCGCAGATCACACGGCACCCGCGACTCCCACGCGGACTACGAATCCACGCCGAGCGGACGAATCCACGCTGGGGAGCGAATCCGCGGTAAGACCTGGTCTCATGTGGTGGCGGGTGACGAAATCCGACTGGGGTCGCGTGACCACACCTCCGCCTCGAAGCCGCGGTTCGCCCGATCCGCTGACGCCCCGGCGGCCAGTGTTCGGGTCCGTCCAATGCGGAGCGAGCATCGCGCCCGACTGGGGGTCAGCCCTCGTGGTGGGGCGGGCGGTTGCGCTCGTACCAGTCGTCGGAGGTCGGCGGGGTGAGGTCGCGTTCGTCGGCGGTGGTGTCCGGGAGAACGTCGCCGAAGATCTCGTCGAGGCTCGCGGGGCGTCGAGGCTTGGCCCTGGCCGGAGGCGGAGGCACGCACTGGCGCCCCTCCTCCTGGGCCCGGCCAGGGGACCCGCCACTCGACGGGGTGCCGTCGCTTGGGTCGGTGTCCCCGCCCGACGCGATGCCCCCACGTGGACTGGTGTCCCCGGCCGAAGCGTCGCCGCTGCCCGAAACGTCGCCGCTGCCCGAAGCGGCGCCACCCCCGGCGGTGGCCTGACCGCCGCCTTCGGGGATGGGGCCGTCCGGGCTGGGACGGGTGGCCGGGGTCGGACCGGCGCCGGGGGTGGGGTCGTCTTCTCGGGTGGGCATGGGCTGGCGGAGGTCAGTTGCCGTCGAGGCCGGAGAGTTCGCCGATCACGTAGGGGACCAGGGACGACAGGGTGGCCATGCCGTCGCGGACCGCGCTGCGGGAGCCTGCCAGGTTGACGACGAGGGTGCTGCCGGAGACACCGACCAGGCCCCGGGAGACGCCCGCGTCCACCGCGCCCGCCGCCAGGCCGGAGGAGCGCAGGGCCTCGGCGATGCCGGGGATCGGGCGGTCGAGCACGCCCTGGGTCGCGTCGGGGGTGACGTCGCGGGGGGAGACACCGGTGCCGCCGACGGTGACCACGAGGTCGGCGCCGCCGATGACGGCCGTGTTGAGGGCGTTGCGGATGGCGACCGTCTCGCCTTCGACGGAGACGACGCCGTCGACGATGAAGCCTGCTTCTTCGAGCAGTTCGGTGACCAGCGGTCCCACGTTGTCGTCGTGCTCCCCGTGCGCCACCCGGTCATCCACGATGACGATGAGAGCCCTGCCGAGCCGCTGCGCGCTGCGTTCCATGGGGTCAACCGTAGTCGTTTGGGGCGGGCGGATCCGATGGAGGTGAGGCGTGTCCGCGTGGTGCGCGCGAGCGGGCGAAACCCGACGGAAAACCTGACGGAACTGTGACGGACCGGGCGGGGGCGGGGCGGTGGGGTCGCGGCGGCCATAGCGTCGGGGCCATGCGAGTACTGATCACCGGTGGGGCCGGGTTCGTCGGGTCGCACGTCGCGGATCTGATGGCCGAGCGCGGGCACGACGTCGTGCTGGTCGACAACCTGCTGCCGAAGGCGCACGGCGGCGGCGAGCCGCCCGAGTGGGTGCGGGCGCACGAGTTCGTGCTCGGCGACATCCGCGACGGCGACCTGGTGGGGCGCTTGCTGCGCGGGGTGGACGTGGTGTGCCACCAGGCCGCGGTGGTCGGGCACGGGCTGGACCCGTCCGACGCGCCGGAGTACACAGCGCACAACGACTACGGCACGGCCGTGGTGCTCGCCGCGATGCACAAGGCCGGTGTCGGGCGACTGGTGCTGGCGTCGTCGATGGTCGTCTACGGCGAGGGCCGCTACCTGTGCGCCGACCACGGCGTGGTGCGGCCGGGTCGCAGGCGGGTGGCGGACCTCGCCGAGGGCCGGTATGAGCCGCCGTGCCCGATGTGCGGGGCTGCGCTGGACTCCGCGCTGGTGCCCGAGGACGCGCCCATCGACCCGCGCGGCACCTACGCCGCGACCAAGGCCGCGCAGGAGTACCTGGCCTCGGCGTGGGCGCGGCAGACCGACGGCCACGTGTGGGCGCTGCGGTACCACAACATCTACGGCCCGAGGATGCCCCGCGACACCCCTTACGCGGGCGTGGCCTCCCTGTTCCGCTCCGCACTGGAACGCGGCGAAGCGCCAACCGTCCTCGAAGACGGCGGCCAGCGCCGCGACTTCGTCCACTCGACCGACGTGGCCTTGGCCAACGCCCTCGCCTGCGAAAAGCCCGGCCTCCCCGGGGAGGCGACCCCGGCCAACATCTGCTCCGGCACCCCCCACACCGTCGGCGACCTCGCCCGCGCCCTGTCCACCGCCCGTGGCGGCCCGGCCCCGGTGGTCGTCGGCGGCGCCCGCCCCGCCGACGTCCGCCACATCGTCGCCGACCCCGCCGCGGCCCGCGCGCTGCTCGGCTTCCACGCCCAGGTCCCCTTCGACGCGGGCGTGGCCGACTTCGCGTCCGCCCACCTCCGCGCCCCGGTCACGGCAGGCTAAGCAGCCCCACTCACCTCGCGCCGGAAGTCTTCGCAGCGGTGGTGAGTCCGACTCCGCAGGCGCGGACGGCGACCGCGGGGCGGCCCGGTGAGCGCGCCCGTCTCCCCTCAGGACGGGTGTGGCCACCGGTCACCGGGCCGCCAGGGGCAGGCGGACCTCGAATCGGCAGCCGGGGCCGTGGTTGCTGGCGGCGATGGCGCCGTGGTGGGCCTCGACGAGGCCCTTGGCGATGGCCAGGCCCAGGCCGCCGCCGGTGTGGGCGCCGGGGGTGCGGGCGGCGCTGCCGCGGAAGGCGACGTCGAAGACGCGGGTGAGTTCGGATTCGGGGATGCCGCCGCAGGCGTCCTCGACGGCGAGCAGGGCGTGCGAGCCCTCGACGCCGATCTGGACGGCGACGGTGCCGTCTGGCGGGGTGTGCCGGATGGCGTTGGAGACCAGGTTGCACACGACGCGGGCCAGTTCTGGGTCGCTGCCGAGGACGACCGGCCACTCGTGGGCGCTGGTCAGGACCCGGACCCGTTTGCGCTCGGCCATCGGCACCTGGGCGGCGAGGGCGTCGCTGACCACGTCTTGCAGCGGCACCGCGGACAGGGTCAGCCGCAGCGCGCCCGCGGTGATCCTGGACAGCTCGAACAGGTCGTCCACCATGGCGGACAGGCGCCGGGTCTCGCCGCCGATACGCTGGGCGTAGCCGGAGACGTCGGTCGGGGTGGACACCACGCCGTCGGCGAGGGCCTCTGCCATGGCCTGGATGCCCGCGAGCGGGGTGCGCAGGTCGTGGCTGATCCAGGCGACGAGTTCGCGGCGGGACGCCTCGGCGGCGCGTTCGCGGTCGCGGGCTTCGCGTTCCCAGACGCTGCGGGCGGCGATGCGGCGGCCGAGGTACACCGCGACGGGGACAGTGACCAGGGTGACGAGCAGGCACACCAGCAGGGTCGTGGTGAGCATGGTGGTGAACATGAAGCCGCTGACCCCGACGACGCCGGTGATCAGCGCGGCGACCGGGACCAGCACCAGCACGGTCATCGTGGTGGACAGCGACCCGTTGCGCAGCAGGTGCAGGACCAGCGCGCCGAGCAGCACGACCGGCAGCACCAGGGCCAGCGCGTAGGGCAGGATGTGCAGCGCGTGCGCCAACATCTGGCCCACTGTCTCATTGGGATCGACCATCACACGCTCCGGTCGTAGCGGTATCCGACGCCCCAGACCGTGCAGATGCGGGCGGGTTTCGCAGGCACCAGCTCGATCTTCTCCCGCAACCGTCGCACGTGGACGGTCACTGTGGACTGATCGCCGAAGTCCCAGCCCCACACCCGTTCCAGCAGCTGCGTGCGGGTGAACGCCTCGCCGGGGTGGCTCATCAGGAACTCCAGCAGGTCGAACTCGCGCCCGGTCAGCGACAGCTCCGCGCCGCCGAGGGTGGCTTTGCGGGCGGACGCGTCCAGCCGCAGGTCGCCGTCGGCGAGTCGGCGGGCCGACGGCGGCGCGGGGGCTTTCGCGCGCCGCAGCACGGAGTTGACCCGCAGAACCAATTCGCGCGGGCTGAACGGCTTGGTCACGTAGTCGTCCGCGCCGAGTTGCAGCCCGGCGATCCGGTTCTCCTCCTCGCCGAGCGCGGTCAGCATCACCACCGGCACCGCGCCGCGCTCCCGCAGCCGCCCGCACACCTCCAGGCCGTCGATGCCGGGCAGCATGAGGTCGAGCACCACCAGGTCTGGCTCGTTCTCGGCGATCCACCGCAGCGCGTCCTCCCCGGTGGCGGCCAGCGCCACTTGGTGCCCGGCGCGTTCGAGGTAGCGGCGGACGACGTCGGACACCGTCAGGTCGTCGTCGACCACGAGCACCCGCCCGGTCGGTTCGGCCGCTGTCATCGCCCCGCCTTTCACCAGTTCGTCAGGAACACATGGTTCACCACGAGCGCGGTGGCGGCCTGCGCGCCGAGCCACCAGCGGTGCGACCGGGCGGGCAGCAGGGCCGCGGCGGCGATCAGCCACACCGCGAAGGGCAGCCAGATGCGCTCCACTTCCGACTTCGACAGCCCGGACACGGTCGCGGCGAGCACCGCCAGCGCGGCGCCGCGCACGATCGCGACGGTGGGGTCGGTGGCGCGCGGGGTGAGCATCCCGGGGGCGGCGCGGCGCAGGCCCGCGACCGCCGCCGGGCCCACGGCCAGCGTGACCGCGGCCAGGTTCGCCCACACCCAGTACCAGTACGGGCGCTCGGCCGCGATGCCCTGGTAGTAGCGGTCCACGACGAGGTGGTAGCCGTCGAGCCACCAGAATCCGGCGAGCGCGAACACCGCGACCACGGCCAGCGCGCCCGGCACGGCCCAGGCCAGCACCCGCCAGTTCCCAGCGACCAGCACCACGGCCATCGCGATCGAGCCCATGAGCAGCAGCCCGTACGACAGGAAGATCCCGAACCCGAGCACCGCGCCCGCCGCGACCCACCAGCCCGGGCGGCGGCGCGCGACGCCGACGGCGAGCAGCGCGATCCCGCTGGCGGTCACCCCGGCGAACAGCGCGTCGGCCGACACGCCCAGCCACACCGCGCCGGGGAACAGCGCGACGAACGGCAGCGCCGAGCGCGCGCGTTCGTGGTCGCCGAGCGCGGAGAGCGTCACCGGGACGGCCACGGCCACCAGGCCGCCGACGAGCACGCACAGCACCGCCGCCCACGCGCCGCCGCCGAGGCCGATCCGGTCGAGCCAGACGAACACCAGGGTCGCGCCCGGCGGGTGGCCCGCGACGTGGGTGATCCACGAGTCGGGCTGGAAATCCAGGATGCGGCTCGCGAACCCGTCGAGCATCGCCGGAATGTCGGTGATTCCGGGGACGGCGGCGAGGTACTCGTCCCGGGAGGTGAGCTGGCCCGCGACGCCACGCTGCCACCCGTCGACCAAGGCGAGGGAGAACGTCCACGCCACCGCCAGCAGGTAGGCCGAACCGAGCGCGGCGCGCCAGGACAGGCGGACGGCGAGCGTGGGGCCCCAGGTGACGGCGGCGATCACGGCCAGGACCGCCAGCGGTGTGCCGATTCCGGTGTGCGGCAGCCATTCGGCGAGAATCGGCCATTCGCCGAAGGTGTCGGGCGCGCCCGGGAAATGCTTGTCGCCGTAGAGGCGGATGTCGAACACGGCGCCGACCGCGAAGGCCATGGCGACGAGCGCGAGCCCACCGCCCGCGGCGAGCAGATCGGCGCGCGGACGGGACCGGCGGGGCGACAGGACGGACATGGCCGGAACCTAACGCGGGGCGGGCGCGCGCGGAGCCCTCTGGCGGGGTTCCGTCAGGAGTCCGTAAGAGATCAGGCGAAGCTGATGGCGAGCAGGAAAGCGAGGTAGACCGCGACGGCGAGCGTCGCGGTCCGGTTGAGCACGGCCCGGTCGGCGCGCAGCGCGTATTCCAGGCACACCGCGGCCAGCGCGATCCACACGGCGGGCTGCGCCCAGCGCATCACGAAGGCGTGCGCAGCGGTGACCCGCGCGGGGGCCTGGACGGCGAGCACGGTCGCGTAGAGCACCGCGACGCCTAGGCAGCCGATGGCGGCGGCCAGTCCGATCGGCAGGCGGCCGGGTCCGCGGAGAAACGCTCGCAACCGACGTTGGGGCGAAGCCATTGCGCCATTCTCCGGGACCGGTGGACTTTACCTTTCAGGAGGGGTCCCCACGGCTGGAGAAGGGATGCCCTAAGGACTCCGTAATACCTGTTGGAATGTCATTGTTTGGTAAGCGCCGCAACGGTTCCCGACTGTCCTAGGCGAATCTAGCGTGCGCGGCATGGATGACCGAGAAGTAGACGTCGTGCTGCCCTGCCTCGATGAGGCGGCGGCCCTGCCGGGCGTCTTGGCGGCGCTTCCGCCGGGATACCGGGCGATCGTGGTGGACAACGGTTCGACGGACGGATCGCCGGAAGTGGCGGCCGCGCACGGGGCGAAGGTGGTCCACGAGCCGCGCCGGGGATATGGCGCGGCGGTGCACACCGGATTGACGAACGCGACAGCGGAGATCGTGTGTTTCCTGGACGCGGACGGCTCACTCGACCCAGGTGAGTTGCCGACGCTCGTCGCGGCCCTTTCCGAGGCGAAACTTGCAGTTGGCAAACGCATTCCGGTTTCGCACAATGCCTGGCCCTGGCACGCGCGGGCCGGAAACGCCGTGCTGGCCGCCCTGCTGCGCCGCCGAGGACTGCCGGTGTCGGATATCGCGCCCGCGCGCGCCGTGCGGCGGGCCGACCTGCTCGCGCTCGGCGTCGAGGACCGCGCTTTCGGCTATCCGCTGGAATTGCTGATTCGCGCGGCCGAGGGGCGGTGGCCGGTGGCCGAGTTCCCGGTCGCCTACCGGCCGAGGACGGCGGGGACGAAGTCGAAGGTGTCCGGCTCGGTGCGCGGCACGCTGCGGGCCGTGCGGGACATGGCGGGGGTACTGCGATGACCTGCCTGCTGGTGGTGGCGAAGGCTCCGGTCGCCGGGCTGGCCAAGACGCGGCTGAGCCCGCCCGCGACGCCCAAGCAGGCCGCGGATATCGCGGCGGCGGCGCTGCTGGACACGCTGGACGCGGTGTCCGCCACGCCCGGCGTGACGCCGGTGGTGGCGCTGACCGGGGATCTGGCTGCGGCCGAGCGAGCCGGGGACCTGGCGGCGGCGCTGTCCCGGTGCGTGGTCTTTCCCCAGCGCGGCAACGGTTTCCCTGACCGGCTGGCCAACGCGCACGAAGACGTCGCGGACCGGTTTCCCGGGCGGGCAGTGGTGCAGATCGGCATGGACACCCCACAGGTGACACCCGCGCTGCTGGGCGAGGCTGTCGATCTCCTGCGCACCGGGGACGCGGTCTTGGGCCGCGCGTTCGACGGCGGCTGGTGGGCCTTGGGACTGCGCGATCCCAGACAGGCCGCGGTGCTGCGCGGCGTTCCGACGTCGCGAGAGGACACCGGCAGCCGGACCCTGGATGCGTTGCGGAATCTCGGGCTTCGAGTCCGCCCGCTGGCCGCACTGTCCGATGTGGACACTATGGCCGATGCGCTGCGGGTGGCCGAGGAAGTGCCGGGGACCCGGTTCGCCCAGGTTGTCGGGCCGAGACTGGCGGGAGTGCGGCCATGACGCCGCCCGATGTGTTCGCCCCGGGCCTGCTGGGACGGCGCTGCTGGCTGGAACTGGCTGACGGGCAACGGATTTCGCTTCCGGTCGACCGGTGGGGCGCCGCGCCGGACCGCGGTGACGAGGTGCTGCTCGACGCGTGTTCCGGGCCAACCCTGGACGTCGGGTGCGGGCCTGGGCGGCTCACGGCCGCGTTGACCAGGCGCGGAGTCGCCGCGCTTGGCGTGGACATCTCGCCGGTCGCGGTCGCGCTGACCCGGTCGCGGGGAGCGGTGGCGCTGCGGCGGGACGTCTACGACCCGCTGCCCGGTGAGGGGCTGTGGCGGCACGTGCTGCTGGCCGACGGCAACGTCGGCATCGGCGGCGACCCGGTCGCGTTGCTGCGGCGGATGCGGGAGTTGCTGTCCCGCAACGGAAGCGCATTAGTGGAGAGCGACCGGCCGGGCCGCGGTGTGCACGCCGGGCGGGCCAGGGTGAGCCGCGACAGCGGCAGCGGGCCGTGGTTCGACTGGGCGTGGCTGGGCGCGGACTCGGTGCCGTGGGCCGCCGCCGAGGCCGGGTTCGCGGTGCGCTGGACCCGGGAGCACCTGGGGCGCTGGTTCACCGAACTGGTGCCGGTATGAACCGCTTCACCGCCGCCGGCCACGACGAACGCGTCACCTCCCGGGTCGGCGCGTGGCTGGGCGTCGCGTTCGGGCTGTGTTTCCTGACCGGGCTGCTCAGCCACGCCATCCAGCATCCGCCGCCGTGGTTCGGGTGGCCCAGCGGGCCGGTGTGGCTGTACCAGGCGACCCAGGGCGTGCACGTGGTCTCCGGGGTCGCGGCGGTGCCGCTGCTGCTGGCCAAGCTGTGGTCGGTCTACCCCAAGCTGTTCGACCGGCCGCTGATCCGCTCGCCGCTGCACGCCCTGGAACGCGGGTCGATCCTGGTGCTGTCGGGGGCGGCGTTCTTCGAGTTGGTCACCGGATTGTTCAACGTGGCGCAGAACTACCTCTGGGGGTTCTACTTCCCGACGGCGCATTACGCGGTGGCGTGGATCGCGATCGGGTCGATCCTGGTGCACGTCGCGGTGAAGCTGCCGGTGATCCGGCGCGCGTGGTCCGGCCGCGAGGTGGACGCCGACCGGCGGCGGTTCCTGCGGACGACCTGGCTGGGCGCCGGGGTCGCGGTGGTCGCCACGGCCGGGGCGACGGTTCCGCTGCTGCGCGACGTTTCCGTGCTCGCGTGGCGGTCCCGCGGCGGCCCGCAGGGCATCCCGGTGAACCGGACGGCGCGGGCGGCGGCGATCGCCGTGCCCGCGGACTGGCGGCTGGAGGTGGTGACGGCTGCGGGGACGCGCGCGTTCTCGTTGGCCGACCTGACCGCGCTGCCGCAGGCGACCGAGGTCCTGCCGATCGCCTGCGTCGAGGGGTGGAGCGCGTCGGCGTCCTGGACCGGGGTGCGGGTGGCGGACCTGTTGCGCGCGGCCGGGTCCGAACCGGGCGCGCCGGTGCGGGTGACGTCGCTGGAACGGGAGGGGCTGTACCGGGAAAGCACCCTGCCCGGACGGCACACCGAGGACCCGGCGACCCTGCTGGCGCTGCGCCTCAACGGCGAAGTCCTGTCCCCCGACCACGGATTCCCGTGCCGGATCATCGCCCCGAGCCGCCCCGGGGTGCTGCAGACGAAATGGGTGACCCGGCTGACGATCGAGGAAATCCAATGAGGACAGTGCGGATTCTGCTCGGCCTGGCGGGATTGGCGGCGCTGGCGTTTGGCGCGACCCTGGCAGCCGACTTCGGAATGGCGTCATGGCGGGACACGGGACAGGCACTGGCGTTCTTCGTCGGCGGCCCGCTAGCGCATGACGCGGTCGTCGCGCCGCTGGTCGGCGCGATCGGCCTGGTGATCGCCCGGCGGCTTCCGCCAGCTTGGCGGGCGCCGGTCGCGGCGGGCGCGGTGGCGAGCGGCGTGCTGATCCTGCTGGCCGTGCCCCTCCTGTGGCGACCGTTCGGCGTGCCGACAAACCCCGGCCTGCACGACCGGAACTACTGGCTGGGCCTGGGAATCGCACTTGCCGTGGTGTGGCTGATCGCGGTGACGGCGGCCGTCCTCAGCCAACGACGCCCCTCCTGAACAGCACGCCCCCACCCCACGCTCACCCCCACCGCCCGCGCGACAGCAAACCCCACCCTCGCCGGGGGGCCGCCCCGCTCCAGTCTACCGGGCGTGGGCGTCCGCGGAAGGGGTTGGGAAAACCTGTGGACAAAGGCGGCCTATGTGGATGGTCTGGTTGACGAAAACGGGGAATGCCGCTAACGCGACCCGCAGACAGGCGGGACAAGGGCAGAACGGCAGGAGCCGCAGGCGAACATGGAGGCAAGGCTCAACGGGCCGGAACAGGAACCCCAAGTGGGCAAACGAGACGCAACAGGCCAAGCCCCGAAGCAGGCAGACAGGACAAGACCGAAGAAGCAAACCGGTAGGTACAGCGAGTAAGCGCGGCTTACCGGGACTCAGACAGGCGGAGTGGCAAGCGGGCATGGCTCCAGTCGGGTGGGAGCACCGACAGCCACAAGCCGACCGGTAGACCGACGGCGGGCAGAACGAACGGCAGGAGCCGCAGGCGGGCGGGCGAGGGGTGGCCGTCCGCATACGGCTCCTACTGGTGAGCTCCCGCCCTCGGGAACTCTGTCCGGCTCGGGGGCAGCGAACCGGAGGTTGGTCTCGGGTGCGGAGCACCCGAGCGTCTGTGGGTCACTCGGTCTCGACCGGTTGGCCGCCCAGGGTCGCCTCGACTGTGCGGGCGCCGTTGCCGATGACGAGTTTGACCTTGTCGCCGGGGGCCTTGGAGCGGACGGCGGCGACGAGGGCGTCCGAGGTGTCGATACGGCGGTCGTCCATTTGGGTCACCACCTCGCCCGGTTTGATGCCTGCTTTTTCACCTGCGCCGCCGGGGACGACTTCGGCGATGAAAGCGCCGCCATCGGGGTTGTCCTTGACGGAGACGCCGAGGACGGTTTGGGTGGCTTTGCCGGTTTTGACGATTTCTTCCGCCGTGCGGCGGGCCTGGTCGACCGGAATGGCGAAACCGATGCCGACGGAACCGCCGCCCGCACTGTTGCGCGGGGTGTAAATGGCCGAGTTGATGCCGATGACCTGGCCTTGCATATTCACCAGGGGGCCACCGGAGTTGCCCGGATTGATTGCCGCGTCGGTCTGGATGGCGTCCATGACGGTGGCCTGGCTGCCGTTCTCACCGCCCGCCCTGGTGGGGCGGCGCAGGGAACTCACAATACCCGAAGTCACCGTTCCGGAAAGCTCGTAAGGCGATCCGATCGCGACGACACCCTGGCCCACGCGCAAATCGTCCGAACGGCCTATCTCGGCTACCGCCAAACCGTTCACCCCGGTCGCCTGAACGACGGCGATGTCGGATGTGGGGTCGCGGCCGACGATGGTCGCCGGGGCGGTGCGGCCGTCCTGGAACACCGCGGTGATCTGGCCGCCCCGGGCCGCGGCCTCCACGACGTGGTTGTTCGTGACGATCAGGCCGTCGGCGCTGATCACGAAACCGGAGCCCTCGCCCGCCGCGGCCCGGCCCTCCACCTGCAACTGCACGACGCTCGGCAGGACCTTCTGCGCGACGGCCTCGACCGAGCCCGCGGGCGCAGCAGCGGTCTGCTTGGCCGTGGGGGGCGTGTCCAGGGCGGTGATCGTCGGGGTGTCGGGGCGGGAATCGGCCACCAGATAGCCGCCCGCCGCGCCCGCGGCGCCGCCGACGAGCAGCGCGAGCAAGGTCACGCCCGCGACCATCCCCCGGGAACCCTTGCGCTCGGCCACCAGCGGCGGCTGCGAGCGGTAAGGCGGCCCGACCGGTTGGTGCGGGTAGCCTGCGTGCCCGCCCACCGCGGAACCGTAAAGCACCTGTTGGGAAGAGTCTCGCTCACCCGCGGCCCACTGGCCGCCGGGTGTCCACGTCTCGCCGGAGGGAGGGCCGGAGTTTCCGGCCCCCGGGGTCGCGGGGCCCTGCTCCCCGCTCGCCTGGGGGCCGGACTCCGGTCGGACCGGGCCCTGCTCCCCGTCCGGCGTCCGCGCACCCGACTCGGCACGGGCCGCTTGCGCGGACCACGGGCTCACCTCGTCGTTCGAGTCGTCGGGCCTGTTCACCGTCATGCCACCACCCTGCGCTTCTCGACTGAGAAGCACCTGAGACCGGCCTGTGGGGAGTCCGAGATTTCGCCTAGTGCCCGTAGCGGGCAGGCGCCGCGCGCAGCCGCGCGGCCAAGTCCTCCGGGACCACGTCGTTGATCCACACCGCCATGCCGGACTCCGAACCGGCCAGGTACTTCAACTTGTCCGCGGTTCTGAGTATGGAGAACACTTGGAGGTGCAGCCACGTGAGATCGCGCGCGCCGCGCGTCGGCGCCTGGTGCCAGGCGGAAATGTAAGGCAGCTCACGGTCGTAGAGGCCGTCGAGACGGCCGAGCACCCGCAGGTAGAGCGTGGCGAAGTCGTCGCGTTCCTCGGCGGTCAGCGCGGGCAGGTCGGGCACCTGCCGGTGCGGCACGACGCGCACCTCGACGGGCCAGCGGGCGGCGGCGGGCACGAACGCGGTCCAGTGCGCGGACTCGGCGACCACGCGGGCGCCGTCGGCGCGTTCGGCGGCGAGCACGTCGCCCATCACCGGCCTGCCGTGCGCGCGCAGGTAGTCGGCGGCTGCGCTGAGCATCCGCTCGGTGCGCGGTGTGACGAACGGGTAGCCGTAGATCTGGCCGTGCGGGTGGCTCAGGGTCACGCCGATCTCGTCGCCCCGGTTCTCGAACGGGAAGACCTGCTCGACGCCGGGCAGCGCGCCCAGCGCGGCCGTGCGGTCGGCCCACACGTCCACGACCGTGCGCACGCGGGCGGGGCTGAGGGCGCCGAAGGAGGTGGTGTGGTCGGCGGTGAAGCAGACGACCTCGCACCGCCCGAAGCCCGGCGCGCGCGGCGTCAGCCCGGGCTCGGTGTCGCCTACCGCGTGCTGGGAAAGCGACGGGAACCGGTTCTCGAAGACGACCACGTCGTAGTCGGACTCTGGGATCTCGGTAGGCCTACCTGGCGTTGACGGGCACAGCGGGCAGAGGGCGGCGGGTGGCTTGTATGTGCGGGTTTGTCGATGTGCGGCCAGCACTACCCATTCGCCGGTAAGCGGGTCGCGGCGGATTTGGGAGGCGTTCACGTTGCGGGGCAGGTCGCGGGGGTCGGCCGCGGTCCGCTCGGGGGCGCCGGGGGTGTCGTCGAAGTAGAGAATCTCGCGGCCGTCGGCGAGGGTCCCGACGGTGCGCCTCACGCTTCGCCCTCGGCGGCGGGATAGGCGTCCGGATAGGAATCGGGATAGGAATCGGGGTAGGAATCGGGATAGTCCGCGCTGACATCGGCGATGATCACGTCATCGATCCGCGCCTCCAGGATCTCCCGGGCGTCCCGGGGCAGGCCGTCGTCGGTGACCAGCACGTCCGCCTCGTCCAGGGCGGCGATGGTGGAGATGCCGACCACGCCCCACTTGGTGTGGTCGGCGAGCACCACGAGCCTGCGGCCCGCCTCGACCAGGGCGCGGTCGGTCTCGCTCTCGTTGATGTTCGGCGTGGTGAACCCGGCGCCGTCGGCCATGCCGTGCACGCCGAGGAACACCATGTCCAGGTGCAGCGAGCGCAGCGTCTGCACGGCGACCGGGCCTACCAGCGCGTCGGAAGGCGTGCGCACGCCACCGGTCAGCACTACCGTGCGGTCGGTTCGGCCGCCGCTGCGCAGGACGTCGGCGACGCGGATCGAGTTCGTGACCACGGTCAGTTCCGGCACGTCCTCAAGGAACCGGGCGAACGTCCACGTGGTGGTGCCCGCCGAGATGCCGATCGCGGTGCCGGGGCGGATCAGGCTCGCCGCGCGCGCGGAGACGGCCTCCTTCTGCGGCAGCGCGCGCACGGACTTGGCCTCGAAGCCGGGCTCGTGGGTGCTGCGGCCGACGACCGAGGTGGCGCCGCCGTAGACCTTCTCCAGAAGGCCGCGTTTGGCCAGCACGTCGAGGTCGCGGCGGATGGTCATGTCCGACACGCCGAGCCGCGCGACGAGAGCGTGCACTTGCACCGCACCGGTGCGGCGGATTTCAGCCAGGATGACTTCCTGCCGTTGACGTGCGAGCACAACACAATTCTACGCACTCGAACGGGGGATTCTGTTGCGGTCGTGGGTCAACCTGGGCGGCCGGGCAGTCGCATCGCCATCAGCGCCCCGCCGTCGGCAGACCGGCTGGCGTAGACCGAGCCGCCGTGCCGTTCCGCCGCCTGCTTGACGATGGCCAGGCCGAGACCGGAGCCGGGCAGCGTGCGGGCTTCCTCCGAGCGGTAGAACCGGTCGAACACGTGCGGCAGGTCCGCGTCGCTGATGCCCGGTCCGGCGTCCGCCACCTGCAGGAACGCGTACCCGTCGCCCGCCGGTTGCAGCTCGACGCGCACCGTGCCGCCGGGCGGGCTGAACTTCACCGCGTTGTCGAGCAGGTTGAGCACGGCCCGTTCCAGCGACGCGGCGTGGCCCACCAGGTGCCACGGCTGGAGTTTGACGTCGAAGTGCACGCCGGTGGCCCGCCGCCGGGCGCGGTCGAGCGCCTGCTCGATCACCTCGACCAGCTCGACGTGCTCCTGCACGGCAGGCGCGGCGTCTTCCCTGGCCAGTTCCACCAGGTCGCCGATGAGCTGGGTCAACTCGTCCAGCTGGGCGCGCAGGTCGTCCTGGATCTCTCCGCGATCCTGCGCGGACAGCGTCGGCGCGCCGGGGGCCTCCGAGGCGAGCAGCAGCTCCAGGTTGGTGCGCAGCGAGGTCAGCGGGGTCCGCAGCTCGTGGCCCGCGTCGGCCACGAGTCTGCGTTGTCGCTCCTGGGATTCGGCCACCGCGCCGAGCATGGTGTTGAAGCTGTGTGTGAGCCGGGACAGCTCGTCGTCCCCGGCCACCGGAATCGGCCGAAGATCACCCGTCCGGGTTACTCGTTCGGTGGCGGCGGTGAGCCGCTGCACCGGTCTGAGGCTGCCGCGGGCGACGGCGGTGCCCGCGAGGGCCGCGACGATGATGCCCGAGCCGCCGATGACGATCAGCACGACGGCGAGCTTGGCCAGCGTGCTCTTAGTCGACTCCAACGGCTGCGCCAAGACGAGCGCGGTTTCGGATAAGAAGGGGTAGTTGCGGGCTAAGACCCGGGTGTCGGTGGCCTGGTCGGTGCGGAACGACTCGGTGCGGACCCCGGCCGCCACCTTCAGCTCGTCCGCCCCGATCGGCGGTCGCAC
The DNA here is from genome assembly GCF_900101685.1 of Actinokineospora iranica. Taxonomy (GTDB): domain Bacteria; phylum Actinomycetota; class Actinomycetes; order Mycobacteriales; family Pseudonocardiaceae; genus Actinokineospora; species Actinokineospora iranica. Next base: position 254,837 of record NZ_FMZZ01000009.1, on the reverse strand, counting down.
GACCGGGCGGTTGAACGCCGACTGGCCGCGCTGGTTGATCACGTCGAACTTGATGTCGGAGAGTTCGAGGAAGAAGCTCGGGATCTCCGTGCGGCTGGCGTCGATGACCTGGGTGTTGTTGACCAGCGCGTTGGCGCGCTCGACCAGGTTGTCGTCCACCTGCTGGTAGAGCCCCCGGTAGACGGTGATGTAGGCGCCCAGGGACACCAGCGCCACCGCGCCGCCCACGCACATCGCGGCCAACAGGGTGATCCGGGAGCGGAGGGAGAACCGCTGGGGGACCCCGGGCGCGGGCGCCCCCCGGTCGAGACTCAGCGACATCAGGGTGGGGTCTCCCGCAGGACATAGCCGACGCCGCGGACGGTGTGGATCAACCGGGGCTCGCCGTCGCTCTCGGTCTTGCGGCGCAGATAACCGACGTAGACCTCCAGCGCGTTGCCGGAAGTCGGGAAGTCGTAACCCCAGACCTCTTCGAGGATGCGGCCGCGGGTGAGGACCTGCTTGGGGTGCGACAGCAGCAGCTCAAGCAGGGCGAACTCGGTGCGGGTGAGGCTGATCGGCCGCTCGCCCCTGCGGACCTCGCGGGTGGCTGGGTCCATCTCCAGGTCGGCGAACCGCAGCAGCGCCGCCGCCTGCGTCCCCGCCTGCTCGGGCTGCGCCCGCCGCAGCAGCGCGCGCAGGCGGGCCAGCAACTCCTCCAGCGCGAACGGCTTGGGCAGGTAGTCGTCGGCCCCGGCGTCGAGCCCGGCCACCCGGTCGGAGACGAGGTCGCGCGCGGTGAGCACCAGGATGGGCAGGTCGTCGCCGACGCCGCGCAGCCGCCTGCACACCTCCAGCCCGTCGAGCCTGGGCATCATGACGTCCAGGACCATCGCGTCCGGCCTGCTGGCCTGCTCGGCGCCGAGCACGGACTCCAGGGCCTGCTGGCCGTCGCTGGCGAGGTCTACCTGGTAGCCGTTGAACTGCAGCGACCGTCGTAGTGACTCGCGCACGGCCCGATCGTCGTCGACTACGAGGATGCGCATGTGACTCAGTGTTCACTGTGCTGCTGAGACGCGCCTGAGAGGTCCCCCGGAGTTTGCGCTGGCAGGCCTGTCGCGGTGCTGTCAGCGGTCAGAAGGTGTTGGACAGGCGGACGGGGTGAGGGGCTCCGGTAAGCGCGTCTAAGAGGGCGGCGGTAGGTCTACCGGAGAGCAGTCCGGCTCGGCGCAACGAGTGCGCGGTAGTGGAACCGGCGAACCAGGGGCCGAGTGCTCGGGCGTGCAGGTGGACCTCGCCCGTGCCGCCGGGCTCGCAGAACGCCGACGAGCCGTCGTGGCCGAGGCGCCAGCGGCCGGTGTTCCACGGGGCCGTGGGGTCGGTGACCTCGATGTCGACGCTGAATGGCTTCATGTGCGCCACGGCGGGCCAGCCGCGGGCGGCGACGGCGGCAGGCAGGTCCACGACGCGCAGCATGAACCGGTGGACTTCGGCGCCGCGGGTCAGCGCGCCGGGGACGAGGTGGTCGAGCAGGGCCGCGTCGAAGACCCTGACCTCGGCCTCGGTGAGCAGGCCCGCCCAGCTCGCGAGTTGGCGGAGGAGGACGTGGGCGGCTTCCACGTCGTCGGCGACGAGGTCTTTGACGACCAGCCGGGCATCGTCTGGCCTGTCCGCGGTGAGGTAGCCGCGCAGTCCTTCCGGGCCGGGGGCAACGGTGACCAGGTCGGCGCCGAAGACCGACGCGTGGTCGGAGCCGGGCTCGGCGCGGTCGAGCATCCCGTCGACGGTCGCCGCCGTGCGCAGGTAGCAGGCGTGCAGGTCGGGCAGGTCCGCGGGCGTCGCCGGGCGAACCGGAAGCGGGGCGCGCGGAGTCGCGGCGAGGTTGACCAGCGGCACCGTGGCCCACTCGACCGTGCCGACGTGCTCCCAGCCGTGGCGGCGGTAGAGGGGCAGCACGTACGGGTAGAGCGCCGCGATGACCTGGCCGGCTTCGCGCATCACGCGCAGCGATTCGGACAGCAGAGCGCCCGCGACGCCCCGGCCGCGCGCGTGCGGGTAAACCGCCACGCTTGCCACGCCGCCGGTAGGGACGGCGACGCCGCCGAAGAACTGCCGGTAGTCCCAGATGCGCAAGAACCCGGCGGTTTCGCGATCCAGTTCGCCCACCAGACCGCGCCAGCCGCCTGACAGGACACCGGTAGAGCTACGGAACACCAGGCGGCGTAGCCGGTCTATGTCTTCCCTGTCTTCATCGCGGTAAGCGCGGACAGTCACCACGTGAAGAAGCCCTGGCCGCTCTTGCGCCCCAACTCGCCTCGGGCCACCTTGTCGCGCAGCAACTGGGGCGGGGTGAAGCGGGGGCCAAGCTCGGCCGCGAGATGGTCGGCGATGGACAGCCGGACGTCGAGGCCCACCAGGTCGGTCAGCCGCAGCGGCCCCATCGGCCAGCCGTAGCCCAGGCGCATCCCGGTGTCGATGTCCTCGGGCGACGCGACGCCCTCCTCGACCATCCGGATCGCCTCAAGGCCGACGGCGACGCCGAGCCGGGAGGTGGCGAACCCGGGCGAGTCGCGGACCTCGATCACGGTCTTGCCCAGCGCCTCGGCCCAGCCGCGCACCCGGGCGACGACATCGGCGGACACGCCCGCGTGGTGCACCAGTTCGACCAGCGTCTGGACCGGGACCGGGTTGAAGAAGTGCATCCCGATCACCCGCTCGCCGGGAAGCGCGACGGCGAGCGCGCCGATCGACAGCGACGAGGTGTTCGACGCCAGCACCGCGTCCGGGCAGGCGGCTGCGGCCTCGGCGAGGACGGCGCGCTTGAGGTCGAGCTTCTCCGGCACGGCCTCGATGACGAGCGCGGTGTCGGCGGGCAGGTCGCCGAGCTTGTCGGCGGTGCTGAGCCGGGCCGCGAGCGCGGCGGCGTCGGCGAGCTTGCCGCGGTCCTCGGCCTTGCGCAGCGACGACTCAACGGCCCTGGCGCCCGCCGCGGCCCGCTCGGCGTCGGCCTCGGCCAGCACGACCTGACTACCGGCGGCCAGGAAAACGTGCGCGATGCCCGCGCCCATCGTGCCGCCGCCGATCACCGCGACCGTGCCGGGAACTCCACTCACGCTTCGCCTCCGTTGTCGTCTCGCCCCCGACAGCTTCGGCGGCGGCGCGCGGCCCGGCAATGCGGGATGGCTCACTGGCGCCGATCAGCCGGTGCCCGGGCGGGCACGATGGGGGCGTGCGGATCATCCTCCTGCGGCACGCGGAAAGCCTCGGCAACATCGATGAGCTGGCCTACTGCCGCATCCCCGACCACGCGTTGCCGCTGACCGAGCGCGGGGAAGAGCAGGCGCGCGCGGAGGGCGCGCGCCTGCGTGACCTGCTGGGCGACGAGCCGGTGGCGGCTTACATCAGCCCGTATGTGCGCGCTATCCGGACCTTCGGTCTGCTCGGACTAACCGTCGAACGGCAAGTGCAAGAGCCCCGGCTGCGCGAACAGGACTGGGGGAACCTGCAAGACCCGGTAGAGCAGGAAGTGCAGAAGCAGAAGCGGCACGAGTTCGGCCACTTCTTCTACCGGCTCGCGCACGGCGAGTCCGGCGCGGACGTGGACGACCGGGTGGCCAGTTTCCTCACCGAGCTTGAGCAGCGCGTCGAGAACGACCCCGGCCACCCGGACACCGCGCTGGTGGTCTCGCACGGGCTCACGATGCGGCTGCTGTGCAGGCGGATGTTCGCCTGGAGCATCGAGCTGTTCGAGTCGCTGTCGAACCCGCCGCACTGCGACCACCGCGTGCTCACCTACGCGGCCGGGCGCTGGACGCTGGACCGCCCGTTCTCCCAGTGGCGGGAGTCGCCGGACGGCGCCATCCAAGTCCCTATTGATCAGTCCAGCTCCCGGCTGCCTGACTGCTCTTAGCGAAGACAGGCTTAGAGCAAACCCCGCCGGTAGGCCTCGACCAGCCGCCGGGGAACCATCAGCTTGCGGCCGTCGAGCGCGGTGACCGGAACCAGGTCGGGCACGGCCGCCTTCCACTGCGACCGGCGGTGGCGGGTGTTGCTGCGCGAGGTCTTGCGCTTGGGGACGGCCATCAGCGACCACCCCGCACGCGGTTGCCGTAGCGGCGGTTGAACTTCTCGACGCGGCCAGCGGTGTCCATGACCCGCTGGTTGCCGGTCCAGAACGGGTGCGAGTCGGAGGTGACGTCGACGACGATCAGCGGGTAGGTGTTGCCGTCCTCCCACTCGATCGTGTTTGCAGAGGTGGCGGTAGAGCGGGTGAGGAACGACTTACCGGTGGACTGGTCTTGGAAGACCACCGGGTGGTAGTCGGGGTGGATTCCGGGCTTCATGACTCTTCCTTTCGCGTGGTCGGAACGCCGAGGTCCGCGGTTTCGGCGCAGGGGTCGGCGTGCCAGGCGCCGAACGGGTCGGGGTAGTGCGGCCAGGCGTCCTCGTCGGCCATTTCGGCGTCGGTCAGCAGGGCAGAACGCAGCGCGGCGACGATGTCCTCCGGGTCGGCCCGGTGGGCGATGACGACCAGTTCCTGCACGCGGTCGCCGAAGCGCGGGTCCCAGTCGAAGGCGGCCTTGGCGCGGCGGTCGGCGTCGGCCCGGTCCCACGACTCGTCGTCCACCGCGGCCAGCCAGACGCCCGCGTGGCCGACGCGCAGGCCGCCGCCGGAGGACTCCAGCCACAGCGCCACGTCGGGCTGGCTCGCCACCCACACCCGGCCACGGCTGCGCACGACCCCGTCGAGCAGCACGTCGATGGCGGCGTGCAGGCGCTCGGGATGGAACGGGCGGCGGTCGCGGAACACGGTGAGCGTGACGCCGCAGTCCGCGTCGAGCGGGGGCTGGCCGCGCAAGAGGGGGCCGTGCGCGTCGGTTACCTCGCCGCGTCGGGCGTTCTCCGGGACCGCGGCAAGCAGTGCGTCCAGACCGAGTTCGGGCTGTTCAAGAGTGTCGAGGTAAGCGCGGGGCGCGCCGGGGGTGAGGCGGTCGAGCACCGCCGCGGTGCGGGCGCCGAGCCAGGCGTCCGCGCGGCCGTCGAGCACCACGGCGTCGGCGAACTCCACCTGCCCGACCGCGACCTGGGCCAGGGTCCGGTCGTCCTCGGAAGGCACGCCGGGGACGTGCTCGGCGAGCTGGACGTCGCCGGTGGCGTCGTCCAGCCAGGTCCGCTCATCGAGCACGGTCACGACGGCCTCGATGTCGGCGAGGTCGGTGATGGTGTGCTCGCCGACCAGCGCGTGGTGCAGCGCCCAGCAGACCGGCTCCGGCTCGACCATCGGGTCGAGGTGCAGCACGATCCGCTCGACGGCCGGGGTGGCGATCAGCTTGCGCACCAGCGGCAGCAGGTCTTCGCGCAGCGTGCAGGAGACGCAGCCGTGGGCGAGGTCGAGCACGACGGTGGTGTCTCGCGCGCCAACCCGCAGCCGCCTGCGGACCACGCCGTCGGCGACTTCGCGCAGGTCGTGGTGCACGACGGCGGTGCTCGGCCCGGCGAACCGGTCCGCGAGCGCCTCGGTGGCCTCCCTGCGCAGCCCCGAGGCGAGCACCAGCCGGACGCGCCGGTCGTTCGACACTGGCGGACTCCTATCGACAACGATTTCCATCTGGTCGACCATGACGCTACCCTGACCGGCGTCCATAATGAAAACGAGTCCCATATTCAGGGAGGTCGCGTGTCCGCGATCTGTCAGGTCACCGGGCGCCAACCCGGCTTCGGCAAGCAGGTGTCGCACTCCAACCGGCGCACGTCCCGCCGCTGGAACCCCAATGTGCAGCGGCGGCGCTACTGGCTGCCGTCGGAGAACCGGCACGTCACGCTGCGGGTGTCGGCCAAGGGGATCAAGACCATCGACAAGCGGGGCATCGAGGCCGTCGTGGCCCGACTGCGCGCGGAAGGACAGCGGATCTGATGGCGCGCAACGAGCTTCGGCCGATCGTCAAACTCCGCTCCACGGCGGGCACCGGGTTCACCTACGTCACCCGCAAGAACCGCCGCAACGACCCGGACCGCCTGGTGCTGCGCAAGTTCGACCCCGTGGTCCGCCGCCACGTCGAGTTCAAGGAAGACCGCTGATGGCCAAGAAGTCCAAGATAGCCAAGAACGAGCAACGCAAGGTGATCGTCGCCCGCTACGCCGAGCGCCGCGCCGCTCTCAAGGAGGCGGCGCGCTCGCCGAAGTCCACCGAGGAACAGCGCGAGGCGGCCCGGATCGCGCTGCAAAAGCTTCCCCGCGACGCGAGTCCCGTTCGGATTCGCAACCGGGACTCGGTGGACGGCAGGCCCCGCGCTTACCTGCGCGCGTTTGGCCTGTCGCGGGTGCGTTTGCGCGAGATGGCGCACCGCGGCGAGCTTCCCGGCGTCAGCAAGTCGAGCTGGTAGGAGAAACCGATGGCGAAACCAGAACGCCGCCCTGGCAAGAAGAAGCCGAACCCGCTGCTCGCGGCCGGGATCTCCACAGTGGACTGGAAAGACGCCCAGCTGCTGCGCAAGTTCATCTCCGACCGGGGCAAGATCCGCGCCCGGCGGGTGTCGGGGCTGACGCCCCAGCAGCAGAAGCAGGTCGCGGTGGCGATCAAGAACGCCCGCGAGATGGCGCTGCTGCCCTATCCGGGCCCCGCCAAATCCTGACCCGCCGTGCTCGGGCGGTCGGCGAAGACCGCCCGAGCAGGCGAAACTCGATACTCCGATCGGGTCACGACCAAGCTCCCTTGTAGCCTTGCCGCACTGTGTCGCAGGCCACGAACGCGCTTGTCAGCCGTTCGGCGAGGACAAGTCGAGGACGGTGTGGGGCAGGACGACCAAGCAGCCGCGACCGAGGCGCTGCGCGCCGACCGCGAAGTCCGGCTGCTGATCGACGCGGGCCGCCGGGACGAGGCCAACTCCCTGTTCGACCAACTGCTGTCCAAAGTGCCCCCGGGCCTCGATCCCTGGGCCCGCGCGGCGATTCTGACCCGCCGCGCGGTCGCGGCCTGGCGGCTGCGGCGCATCCCGCTCGCCCTCGAACTCGCCGCCGAGGGCTGGAGCGACATCGACGCGGAGCAGCCGCACGGCTCGTCCGCCGCCGACACATTAGGCAGATTGGGTTACCTGCTTGAGGGAATCGGTTACCGACGCGCGTCTTTGGAGATAGGCCGGATCGCGGTAGACGTCGCCCGAACGGGTGACGACGTGGAGATTTTGGCGCATTCACTGCAAGGTCTCGGTGGGACACTGAACTTCCGCGCGTGCGAGCAGCCGCCGGACGAGGCCGATGAGACTTTCCGCGAGGCCATCCCCCTGCTGGAGGAAGGGCTGAGCCTGGTCTCCGACGGCCGGATGCACTTGGCCCTGCTCGCCGCGTACGGCGCGTCGCTGGCCGGGATCGGCGAACTCGACCGCGCCGAGCGCATCGCGCGCGAGACCCTGGAACTGGCCAAACCCGAGGGAAACCGGTGGGCGACCTCAGTCGGCTACTGGGTGCTGTCCACGATCCGGCGCAAGCAGGGGGCGCCTGCCGAGGCGATCGCCTACGGCCGGGCCGCGGTCGAGGACGCCGAGCGCACCAGCGACATCTCACTCTTACAGCGGTACTCGCAAGACCTCGCCGACATCTGCCGGGAAAGCGGGGACACCGCGGGCGAGGCGCAAGCCCTGCGGCTCAACGTCTCCGCCCGGCGGACCGCCATGGAGACTCTGCAAGAGGGGCTTGGGCAGGCGTTGGAGCAGCGCCGGTTGGCGATCCGCGCGCAACGGCTGGCGACGGCAGCGCAGGAGGCCGCCGCCCGCGACCCGCTGACCGGCCTGGCCAACCGCCTCGGCCTGGAGAGCACCGCCCCCGGCCTGCTCGCCCGCGCGGTCGCCGCGCACCGCGCCCCGTGGCTGGTCCTGATCGACGTCGACTGGTTCAAGGGCGTCAACGACGCGGCGGGCCACGCCGCTGGCGACGCCGCGCTGCGCGAGATCGCCCAACTGGTGCGCGCCGAATGCCGCGCCGACGACGTGATCGCCCGCTGGGCCGGAGACGAGTTCGTCGTCCTGCTTACCGACAGCCCGGAAGACAACAACCCGGTCGGCGTCACCGTCGCCGAACGCATCCGCGCAGCGGTAGACCGCCACGACTGGACAGCGGTACTCGGCACGAGCCAACGGCCCACGGTAAGCATCGGTGTCGCCACCGGTCCCGACACTCTCGAACGCCTCTTCGCCAACGCCGACGCCGCCCTCTACCGAGCCAAACGCCGCGGCCGCAACCGGGTCGAGGTCCACGCCGCGGCGTGAGCCCCCGAGTGTCAGGCGATAAGACCCCCGCGGTAAGCCACTAGAGCGGCTTGGACGCGGTTCGCGGCGCCGATCTTGCCCAGGACAGCGGAGACGTAGCCCTTTACCGTGGCCTCGGAAAGGTGCAGGGCTTGGCCGATCTCGGCGTTCGACAGGCCCTGCCCGACCAGGCCGACCACCTCCAACTCCCGCCCGGACAGCGACGAGAGCAGCCTGCGGGCGGGTTCGGCGGCGCGGGCGCCGTCGGCGACGGCCGTCACGAGGCGGGCGGCGACCATCGGGTCCAGGACGGCGCCGCCGCGGGCGAGGTCGCGGACGGCCTTGACCAGTTGGGCGGGGTCGGTGTCCTTGAGCAGGAAGCCGTTGGCGCCGACGCGCAGCGCCTCTTGCACGTACTCGTCCACGTCGAAGGTGGTGAGCATGGACACGGCGGGACGCTCGGGCAGGGCCATGAGCCCGCGCAGGGCGAAGATGCCGTCCACCGAGCCCATCCGGATATCCAGGAGGACGACGTGCGGGCGGTGCCTGCGGGCCGTCTCGGCCACGTGCAGGCCGTCGTCGCACTCGGCGACGACCTCAATGTCGCCTGCGCTGGACAGAATCGTGCGCAGACCCGACCGGACGAGGTGTTCGTCGTCCGCGAGCATCACCTTGATCACAACGCCTCCCGACTGGCGTCCGCGGTCCCGGATGGCGGTGACCCGACGGCTCTTTCTCTCACCCATCTGAGCTGGGGTCAAGCCATCACGTTTACCGGCTGTATGCCGTTAATTCTACCCACCGATGCGGCCTGACCTCGGCTTTTTGTCAGAACCCGCCGGTTTTCCGACACTGCTTTGCCACCTGCGGCTAACCGGAGAGACGCAAACCCGAAGCTCTTTCGCAACAGAGTGACGCACCGGTAACGTGTCGCGGGTCTCAGTTCGCGAGAGGAGCCCCGGCATGGCAGGACGCGCTCGGCACCTGATCGGCGCGATGGCGGCCCTGGCCGTGGTCGCCGGGCTCGTGACCGCTGGCCACGAGCAGGCGGCCGGGGACACCCTGCCGCAGCGCGCGGCCGGGTTCGCCGAGGGCGACTACTGCCTCGGGCAGTGCGCCGACATCCTGCCGCCCGGCCAGAACGGCAGCGCGACCCTGGCCGAGATCCTCGCCCACCGGACCCTGGGGACCCGCCCGAAGCACTTCGACGACCAGATCGGCAAGTACGACGCGCTGGCCAAGGGCTACGGCGGACTGACCACCGACAAGATCAACGCCTACTTCAACGACGCCTCGTTCGGCGTGCCGCCCGACCAGGTCGAGAGCACGAAGAAGCCGCGCGCGGACGTGACGATCATCCGGGACAAGGCGACCGGCACCCCGCACATCTACGGGACCACCCGCGGCGGCACGACCTTCGGCGCGGGATACGCCGCCGCGCAGGACCGGCTGTTCCTGATGGACGTGCTGCGCCGCGTCGGCCGTGGCCAACTCACCCCGTTCGCCGGGGGTGCGGCGGCCAACCAGCGGCTCGAACAGGGCTTCTTCGCCGACGCCCCGTACACCGAGGCCGACTTGCAGCGCCAGGTGGACGAGGCCGCGGCGGCGAGCCCGCGCGGGCAGGTCGCCATCGCCGACGCGCGCTCCTACCTCGACGGCATCAACGCCTACATCGCCGAGGCGCACCGCGGCCGCTTCTTCCCGGGCGAGTACGTGCTGCTCGGGCACGTCGACGCGGTGACCAACGCGGGCCGCATCGAGCCGTTCAAGCTGACCGACCTGGCGGTCATCGCCTCGCTCATCGGCTCCCAGTTCGGCGGCGGTGGCGGCGGCGAGGTCCAGTCGGCGATCGCCAAGCTGGCGCTGCAGGAGCGTTACGGGGTCGTGGAGGGCGAGCGGGTCTGGCAGAGTATGCGCGGCGAGGACGACCCGGAGCACATTCACACTATCCACAATGGACAGACATTCCCCTACGCCAAGCGCCCGGCGAACCCGCAGGGCGAGGCGTTGCCGGACAAGGACTCGGTGACCGCGCAGCCACTCGTGTTCGACCGCACCGAGTCAGCGGCGGCAACCAGTGCGACAACCGGCCTCGACGCGGCCAAGGGCATCCTGGACGACGGCGTGCTCCCAGGCGACCTGCTGGAGAACAAGCACGGCATGTCCAACGCCCTGCTGGTCTCCGGCGCGCACACCGCGAGCGGCAACCCGGTCGCGGTGTTCGGCCCGCAGACCGGCTACTTCGCCCCGCAACTGCTGATGCTGCAGGAACTCCAGGGGCCGGGCATCAGCGCGCGCGGCGCGTCGTTCGCGGGCATCAGCTTCTACGTCCTGCTCGGCCGCGGCCAGGACTACGCGTGGAGCGCCACCAGCTCAGGCCAGGACGTCATCGACACCTACGCGGTGGACCTGTGCGCGCCCGGCGGCGGCCCGGCCACCAAGGACAGCGACCACTACATCCTGCGTGGACAGTGCGTGCCGATGGATGTGGTGGAGCGGAAGAACTCCTGGGTTTCCTCGATCGGCAGCACGGCGCCGCCGGGCTCGTACACACTGCGGTCGTACCGGACGAAGTACGGCCCGGTCACCCACCGCGCCACCATCGGCGGCAAGCCGGTCGCCTACACCCGGCTGCGCTCGACCTACCTGCACGAACTGGACTCGGTGATCGGGTTCCAGGAGTTCAACGACCCGGACGCCATCCGCTCGGCCGCCGACTTCCAGCGCGCAGCGTCGCACGTGACCTACACGTTCAACTGGTTCTACGCCGACGCGAAGGACATCGCCTACTACAACTCCGGAGCCAACCCGGTCCGCCAGTCCACAGTGGACCCGGGGATGCCGGTGCGCGCCAACGCGGGCTTCGACTGGGTGGACTGGGACCCGGACACGAACCGGGCCGCCTACACCCCGTACGAGCAGCACCCGAACGTCGTCAACCAGGACTACCTGATCTCGTGGAACAACAACCAGGCCCCGGGAACCGCGGCGGCGGGGCTGGACCGGCAGGCGGTGCACCGCGGCGACCTGCTCGACGCGCGGGTGAAGTCGCTGATCCAGCGCGGAATCAAGGTGGACCGGGTGAATCTCACCCAGGCCATGGCCGAGGCCGCCCTGGTCGACCTGCGCGCGGAACGGGTGCTGCCGCTGGTGCTGCGGGTCATCGGCGACGGCGACCCCGCGGTGGGCGAGCTGAAGCAGTGGCTCGCCGCGGGCGGGCTGCGCACCGAAACCGCGCGGGGCAGCAAGACCTACGCGCACGCCAACGCGATCAAGACCCTGGACGCGTGGTGGCCGCTGCTGGTGCGCGCCGAGTTCGAGCCCGGCCTGGGCGCGGCGGCCTACACGGCGATGACGCGCAAGCTCAAGATCGACGAGACGCCGTCGAACGGCAACGCCCACCAGGGCTCGTCGTTCCAGAGCGGCTGGTGGGGCTTCGTGCACAAGGACTTGCGCGCCGTCCTCGGCGACGAAGTCCAGGCCCCGCTGGGCAAACGGTTCTGCGGCGACGGCGACCTGGGTCGGTGCGGGCAAATCCTGCTCGACACGCTCAAGCAGGCCGCGGCCACCCCGAAGGAACAGGTCTACCCCGGCGACGCAAGCTGCGCCGCGGGCGACCAGTGGTGCGCCGACGCGGTCATTCACAACCCCCTCGGCGGCGTCACGCAGAACCCGATCAGCTTCCAGAACCGGCCGACGTTCCAACAGGTCGTGGAGTTCCCGGCGCGCCGTGGCGACACCGTGGCGAACCTGAGCGGCGCCGCCACGGCGTCCAGCCACGAGCGCGGGCTGTTCCCGGCGCCGCCGCGCAACGCCGTCGACCGCGACCACAAGACCCGCTGGGCCAGCGACTGGAGCGACAACCAGTGGCTCACCACGGATCTCGGCTCGGTGCGGCCGGTGGCGCGGGCCGTGCTGAGCTGGGAATCGGCCCACGCCACCGGTTACCGCATCCAGGTCTCGACCGACGGCGCGTCCTGGCGGGACGTGTGGTCGACGGCCACCGGCGACGGCGGCCGGGACATGGCCGTGTTCGCCCCGACCGACGCCCGGTACGTGCGTATGCAGGGCGTTTCGCGGGCGACCCCGTACGGCTACTCGCTTTACGAGTTCGAGGTCTACGCGAAGTGAGCCGGGGTCACGCCGCGCGCAGGGCGTCGCTCAGCTTCACCCGCCCGCCGCTGCGCATGACCGCGTTGCGGTAGATCCGGCCGGAAAGCCAGACCAGCGCCGGGATCAGCGCCACCATGAGCACCACCGCCAAGCCCGCCTCCCACGCCGGGACACCGCCCATGGCCAGCCGCATCGGCATGAGCGTCGGCGCGAACAGCGGCACGATCGACAGCACCTCGACCAGGTGGTTCCCCGGGTCGTTGGGCAGGACGGAGATGCCGACGACATAGCCGAGGATCACGAACATCAGCGGCGGCGTGATCACCCCGCCCACGTCCTCCTGCCGCGAGACCAGCGCGCCGAGCGCGGCGAACACCAGCGAGTACGCGAAGAAGCCGAGCAGGAACCACACGACGAGCCACACCACGGTGCCCACAGCGGCCGACACCGAGATCGTCAACACCCCCGTGGCCAGGCCCGCGACGACGCCGCCACCGCCGATCACGACCATCTGCGCCAAACCGACCACGCCGATGCCGAGCACCTTGCCCGCCATGAGCTGCCACGGCCGGATCGTGGCCAGCAGCAGTTCCACGACCCGGCTGGACTTCTCCTCCACCACGCCCTGCGCGACGGACTGGCCGTTGATCAGCAGCGACATGTAGATCAGCACGCCCGCGATCATCCCGATGACCAGTTGCTGGCCGTTGTAGTCGAACGGCGGCTCCAGCGGCCGCACCTCGGCCTTGGCCCCGGAAACGGCCTGCCCCACCGCGACCGGGTCGCCGCCGAGCCCGACGATCTGCTGGTTGAGCGCCAACTGCCCGGCCAGCACGTTGAGCGCGTTGCGCAACGGGTCGTCGATGTCCTTCTTGACCACCACGACGATGCTCGACCCGTCCCCCACAAGCAGCGCGTCGAGCGTCCCGTCGTCCACCTGGGCGCGGCCCGCGGCCTCGTCGGCGACGGCGCGGGTGTCGATGTCCTGCCCGATGGCCGACCCGGCGCCCTTGAGCGGCGCCTGCAACGCCGCGGCGGCCGGGGTGACGCCGACGGTGGCGTCGGAGCCGCCGCTCACGGTCTTCATGAACAGCGTGAACCCGATAAGCAGCAGCAAAGTCGCCGCCGTGGTGACCAGGAACGCCTTCGACTTGAGCCGGGTGCCGACCTCACGGCCCGCCACCAGCCCGACGGCTTCCCAGTTCCCCATCCGGACATCCGGCGATGCGTTCACGCCGCCACCTCCTGCGAGACCACGTTGCGGAACAGCTCGGTCAGCGACTGCCGCCGCCGGGAGAACTCCGTCACCGGCCCGGTGTCGAGCGCCGCGCGCAGCACGGCCTGGTCGTCGGCCCCGTCACCGAGTTCGAGGACGGTCCGCGCCCCCACCTGCTCGGTCACCGTCACCCCCGGAATATCCGCCGCCCACCCCGGCGGCGCCAGCGGCGCCTCCACCACGAGCCGCACCGTTCCCCCAGCGCGCAACGCGTCCACGGTGTCACAAGCCACCATCTGCCCACTTCGGACAATCCCGACCCGATGGCAGAGCCGCTCGACCAAATCCAACTGGTGACTGGAAAACACGACCGGCACCCCGTCGGTGGCCTTGTCCAGCAGCACTTCGCTCATCACGTCGACCGCCACCGGGTCCAACCCGGAAAACGGCTCGTCCAACACCAGAATCGCCGGGTTGTGCACCAGCGCGGCGGCAAGCTGCACCCGCTGTTGGTTGCCCAGGCTCAGCTTCTGCACCTCGTCATCCCGCCGCCCCGCGACCCCCAGCCGCTCCGTCCACTCGGCCACCGACCGCCTCGCGGCGTCGGCCTTCAGCCCATGCAGCCGCGCCAGGTAGACCAACTGCTCGCCCACCTTCATCTTCGGATAAAGCCCCCGCTCCTCCGGCATATACCCGATATGCCGCCGCGTCGCCAACGTGATCGGCTCCCCCGCCCACCGAACCTCCCCCCGGTCAGCGGCCAACACCCCCAACGCGATCCGCATCGTCGTGGTCTTCCCCGCCCCATTGGACCCGACGAACCCGAACAGCTCCCCGGCCCCCACCTCGAAGGTCATCTCCCGCAAAGCCACGACATCCCCATACCGCTTGGAGACCCCATCGATCTCCAACCGCCCCTGTGCCACCCTCGGTCTCCCCTCACACACCCGTCCACGGTGAAGCCAATCCTGCCGCCCACCGCCCGAACGGCCATCCGGAATCTCCCCTAGTGGAGCACCCACCCCCATGGCCCCACATCAACCCACAGGACCACCCGGTAAGCTGTGTCCTCGCCCGCCCTCGTAGCTCAGGGGATAGAGCATCGGTTTCCTAAACCGTGTGTCGCAGGTTCGAATCCTGCCGGGGGCACCAGCTCTGACCAGCGGAAACTGGTCAGATCAAGATCGCAGGGCCGCCCACTGGGCAGCCACCCGCCCCGGTGGGGCCGTCGCTGGGGCAGCGCGAGTCGGGCCTGCGCGGTTCAGGTCGAGCACACTCAGGTGCAGCCAGAGCCGGTCGGCAGGCGCACAGCCCCGGTCGACACCGCGGCTACTGCTTCTTTCGGGTTAGCCGGACCCGATCAGCCCGGTCCGCCGGGGGTCTTGCCGGTATGAATCAGTCGTGATCGATGTGCCTCCGCTTCGGCTGCGTGGATTTCACGCGCTTGTTGGGACTGGGCCGTGGCTGGACTTGCTGGACGCCGGGGTGCGGCAGGGGTTCTCCCGGGGCGCCACGCTGATCCGGCAGGGCGATCCTGGCACGGATGTGCTCGCCTTGGTCGCGGGGCGGGTGAAGGTCGTCGCGGGAAATGCCGATGGCGCCGGCCTGCTGACCGCCCTGCGCGGGCCCGGTGATCTCGTGGGTGAACTGGCGAGGCCGGTGACCGGACGCACGGCGACGGTGGTGGCCATCGACGACTGCGCGGTCGCGCGGTTGTCGGCGGCAGGCTTCCGCCGATTCCTCGAACAGCGGGGGCACGTCGGAAGCCTGCAGGACTACCTGGTGGCGAAGCTCTCCGAGACCGTGCCCTTCCAGGTCCAGCTTGTGCACCTCAGCGCGCGTCAGCGGATCGCGCGCCTGCTGATCGAGTTGGTGTCGCTCACCGACCCCGCCGATCCGCACCGGATGAGAATCCCGTTGTCGCAAGAGAAGATCGCCGAAGCGCTGGGGGTCGTGCGCAGCACCGTCAGCGAGCAGTTGGCGGTGCTGCGCGACAGTGGCGCGCTGGGACCCGGTCCCCGGGTAGTCGTCCGGGATCTGGCCGAACTGACTATCCACGCCGGGCTTCGACTGTGAAGTGACCGGCGTCACTGCCCGGACTGTCCGACGGCGGACAGTTTCTGTCGTGGGTCTCCGCAACCCTGGTCGTGCCGATCAAGGCCATACCTGAAAAACAAGGGAGAGAACTATGGCATTGGAGAGTGGTCCCGCGCTGCGCGTGCCCGCTGAACTGCCGCCCTACACGGCCATTCTGATCGTGGATGTGAAGGACTTCAGCGGCATCAAAGGCCGGGACCACGCCCGGGTGACCGAGGCTATTCCGGGAATCCTTCGACAGGCGTTCCGCCGCGCGGGATTGGCGGACCACTGGGATGAGGCCCGGTTCGAGTTCGGCACCGGCGACGGATACGTGGCGGGTTTCCGCCCCGCGGTGCTGCCGTTCCTGCTCAACCCGTTCCTGCCCGCGCTTCAAGAAGAACTGGCCTATCGCAACAAGGTTGCCATGGACACCGACCAGCGGCAGCCCATCCGGATGCGGGTCACCGTCCACGTGGGTCCGATGACCAGTTCCGAGGCGAAAGCCCTCAGCGAGGGAAGTGGGGTGGCGCGGATCGAGGCGCATCGGCTCATCGACGCCCCGCCGGTCCGCGACCTGCTGACGAGGTCAAGCCCGACGACCTGCGTGGCCGCGATCGTCTCCGCGCGGGTCTTCGCGGACGCCGTCCAGCCCGGATTCACCGGAGAGGACCCGGACCTCTATGTCCGCGCGCCAGTCGAGGTGAAGAGCTACGAGGGAACGGCGTACCTGCGGGTGCCCGCTCCGTCAGGAGACCTGCTCGTGAACGGTTTCCACACCGCCCGCCCGGAAACCGACACCACCGCGGCGCCGCCGGATGACACCGCGAAGGGCGGTCAAGTGAACAGGATGCGCGATGTGCACGGCAATGTGGTGCAGGCACACACCTACAACGAGACCAACAGGCAGGGTGGCACCGGAGACATCAACGGCAATGGCAACATCACACTGACCGGAGCGCAAGGCACTGTGCACATCGGTGATCACCACTTCAGCGGCGCCCGGCGGCGGCCCAAGGACAAGAAGTGATTGACGAGCCAGATTCATTTTCACCCCGCCAGGGCGGCACGGGTGATATCAACGGCGACAACAACGTCAACTTGACCGGATCGCATGGTCGGGTCTGGCGCGGCGACATTCACATCGGCCTGGACGCACTCGACCGGCTCGCCGAGCGGGTGCCCCCGCGCAGGCCCGTGAGCGCGAACCGGCTGGAACTCCTCGACAAGCGGTTCGTGCCCCCCTCCGGCCCCGGTTTCGCGCAAGCGCAGGAGCGGCTGCGGAACCCGGGAACAGTGGTGATCTCGGGACAGCCGGGAAGCGGGCGGCTCGCCGCAGGACTCATGCTCCTGCACCGCTCGGGGCAAGGCGACGTCAGTTCCTTCCAGGAGCTGACGGTCACCGAAGGGCAACTCGACCCTGACCCGCGCACGATTCAGGAACAAGAACGCCTGCTGCTGGATCTCACCGGCTACGGGCATAGCCAGCTGAGCGACATCAAGAACGCGGTCGAGATATTCCGCGCCGAGGTCGAACAGCGGGCTTACCTCGTTGTCGTGGTGTCCGCAGATCAGCAGAGGGCGTGGGGGACCGACTTCGGGCGGGTGCTGACAATCGGGTGCCCCGAACGGGCAGCGGTCCTGCGCCGTCACCTCGAAGTCGAGGGCATCGCGCTGCCGGACAAGGCTTGGTTCACCCCCGGGCTGGCGCACTACCTGCACAGCGGGCGCATGAGCGAGATCGCCGAACTCGCCGATCAGGTGCGCGCGGCCCGCGACCGAGCGCTGAGCGCCGAACCCGGAAACTGGCTGGCGGACGCGCTGAACGCGCTCGCCGACCAGCGGGGCGCCGCGCGCAACCGGGTGACCGCCCTGCGCGACGGTCGCGACAAGGCTCTGCTGTTCACCGCGGCGATGCTGGACGGCGCCTCGGTGGACGAGGTCTTCGACAGCGAAGCACGCCTGCTGACCGTGGCGAAGTACCCCCATTCCGGCTCGCACTCGCTGGACGAGAAGGACTTCACGCAGCGCCTTGACGACCTGAGGCTCAAAGTCGACGCCCACGGAGTGCGGATCGCCGAACTCGGTCTGGACGCCGCGCTCAGGACCTACTTCTGGACGTCGATGCCTGGCCTGCGGACCGCGTTTCGCAACTGGGTCGCCAGCGTCGTGGCTTCGCAGAAGGTGACGGGCCCGCACAAGCGCCAGATTGTCGAGCGGTTCGCCGAGCAGGCGCTCGCCGTCGGCGAGAAGGAGCACATCGTCCTGCTGGTCCACCAATGGACTCGGGAGAACCTGCGCGCCAAGAACCGCGACAACTACCGCATCCTCGCGGAGATCCTGCTCCATTTTGGACTCACACACGAGCAGCGGGGCCAGGAGTTCCGCCGCCAGTTCTACGACTGGGCGAAGAACCCGTCGACGGCTACCCCGCTGGCCCGCATCATGGTGCCGCTGTGCGAAACCGTCATCGCGCCGACCTTCGCCGACCAGGCGGTCGTGCGCCTGCGCCACCTCGCCGGACACGGCGACGAGGAAGTCCGGTCGGCCGCGGCGAACGCGCTGCTGCGGCTCGCGGGCGTGGCGCACTTCTGGCGAAGGATCTTGTATCGCCTGTGCCCCACCGAGGACAGCGACCACTTCCCCGCACCGGACCGCCTGCTCTTCGCAGGCCTGGCCGCTCCGGAACTCCTGCTCCGAGTGCGTGCCGTCCTCGGCCATTCCCAGGTTCGCAGACAGCTCACCACGTGCTGGCGACTGATCCTGGCCGACCCGCTCGACTGGACACCCGAGCTGGTCACACGGTGGCTAAGCGCCAAAAACCCTGTGCTGCGCCGAATCCTGGTCGACGCCGCCGCGCCGGACCCCGCGCTGCTGGGGTACCTCTACGGCATCGGCCGCCGCTGGCAGGCGGCGGCGACACCAGCAGAAGACGCGGAACGCGTGGTCAACGACCTCAGGACCGCGGTCGATCGTGCCCTTGACCTGACTTTCCTTTCACCCGAAGCCCGACCGGAGGAAACCGGACGATGAACGACAACGACAAACTCCGCATCGGGGCACTGGCGGCCGCCGCGGTGCTGGTGCCGCTGCTGGTGCAACTGCTGTTCGAGCCCGCCACCTGGATCGTCGTCACGACCATGGTCCTGGGCGCGGTGGCGCTGTTCGCGGCGGCGGTCAAGGTGCACCACATCCTGGAGGCCGGGGAACGCGAGTTGCGGTCCGCCCAGTTCCGGATGGACGAAGTGCCACAGCCGCTACCCGAACCCCAGCCTGCCCCCGAGGAAGTCCGTTGGGAGGACAAGCTCACGGGGGTGCCCGTGCCGAGCGCGGAACCCGATTACCCGTTCATCGTTTCGGCCACCGTGCGCTGGGCGTACACCCACAACGGCCGCCACCCGATCGGTGATCCCGCTGCCGTGGTCAAGCGCATGGTGCTGGAACGGATCTGCGCCGTCACCGCCGCCCGCCAGCCCGTCAATCCGCTGTTGCTCCAGCACGAGATCGCGGCCGAGATGAGCACACCCAGGCCGGATGTGAGCGGCGCGCTGGTCGGATGGGCGGAACAGGTCACCCTCACCCTCGACAAGGACGATGCCGAACGGCTGGCGAAATTGGCCGCGCTGCGCAAGGAAGAACTCGTCTGGGAACACGAACGCCGCTTCGAGATCAGCAAGCGCGACTATCTCGGCAACGACGTGCTCAAGTCCACCGGGAGCGCCGTGGTCTGGCGTCTCGCGCAGGACCACCACAAGGTCATCGAGACCGTGGACATGATCGACACGATCTCCCAGCTGACCGCGGCGGCCAATGACGACAGCGTGCCCGCACTGTCGCGAAGGCTGGAGCTGGAGCCGTCCCCGGTCAGTGTCCTTGCCGAAGAAGATCACCTCTGGTCCGTTCCCGCTGCGCCGGAACCCCCGGTCAAGCCCGGCTTGGCGCTGGTCGAGGAGATGTTCCCGCAAACCGAGTCCGGTCAGCGAGACCTGTTCCTGGATCAGCTCGCCGAGCTGATCCGCAAACATGACCGGCACGACATCGCCGACCAACTGTGTCCCGACCGAAAGCAGGCGGACTCCCCCGTCGAACCTCTGAACGAAGTGATCCCAGACCTCGACACCGGCTCGGCGCGGGAGACGCCCGCCGAACCTCCGCAGCCAGACGCGGACCCCGACCGGCCGGACCTCTGAAAAGGACTCACCGCCGGACGCCGCGCCCGTCGCGGCGTCCGGTGACGTTGGCACACCACCGCGGCCCGCCAGGCCGAGGATGCACACACTCTTATCCCCGCCGATGCCAGCCCCTATCGTCACGCGCGTGGCAGAAGGCGAAGTGGTGTCCGATATGGACATCGGGCTCCGAAGCGTCGAGAACAGCCGCGGCGGCGGCGGTGACCGCGCGGGGGCAGCGGGCCGCTGTCGCGGTGGTGCAGGTGCTGGGGTTGGCGGTGTGGTTCTCCGTGTCGGCCGTGGTGCCGAGCCTGCGCCAGGAGTGGGGTATCAGCGCGGGCGCGGCGGTGTGGCTGACCGGGTCCGTGCAGATCGGGTTCGCCGTGGGGGCGGTGGGGTCGGCGGCCCTCAACCTCGCCGACCGGGTGCGGCCGCACCGCCTGCTCGCGGTGAGCGCGGGCGCCGGGGCGGTGTGCACGCTGCTGCTCGCCGGGGTTGTCGACGGGATGGCGGGGGCGGTGCCGCTGCGGTTACTCACCGGGGTCTGTCTCGCCGGGGTCTATCCGGTCGGGATGAAGCTGATGGCGTCCTGGTCCGCGCGGGCCGTGCGGGGGCGGGCGCTGGGGCTGCTCGTGGGGGCGCTCACCCTGGGCTCGGCGCTGCCGCACCTGGTCAGCGGGATCGGCCCGCTCCCGTGGCGGGGCGTGCTCGTGGCCGCGGCCTGCCTGGGCGGGCTCGGCGCGGTGGTGGCCGCGGCCGTCGTCCGCCCCGGCCCCCAACTGGCGACCGGCGCACCGCCCCCGAACCCCCGGTACGCGCTGACCATGTTCACCGAGCGCGGCCCCCGGCTGGCCAACCTCGGCTACTTCGGCCACATGTGGGAGCTCTACGCCCTGTGGACGTGGGTCCCGACGTTCCTGCTGGCCGCTCGGCTTCGCCCTCACCGTCGTCAGCATCCAGCTGGTCCCCCTGCTCGCCGACGCCGTCGGCTGGCGGCACGCGTTCCTGCTGCTCGCCCCGGGCCCACTCGCGGGCGCGGTCGCGATGCGGCTGCTGGCAAAGGCCCCGGCGGCGCGCCGAGAATGACTTGACCCGGTATCCTCCCGCGTCCTTCGGCGAGGTTCTCGACACGTTAGCCACAAAGCCGCCCGCCGCTCGGCCACAATGGCCCAGGAAACCTCAGGAAGCGCCAGTCACCCAGCGTGATCAGGGCGAAGCCTGCTCGGAAACGCGTACTCCGGTCGAGTGGCTAATCGTGTCTGTCACATAAATGTGATGTCCAGCGATTAGACAGAGGAAGTACGCCGACTCTTAGGAGGATGAGCGTCATGGCCTGGCCGCGGACCGAGGACGGGGAGGCGTCGTTCCGCAACGCCATTCACGGCCAGGTTTCCGGACAGGTTGTCCAGACCGCCAGTGTGGGCGCGGTCCACTTTCACGGCGCCCCGGCCGCCCAGGACGTGACGCCTTCGCAGCTTCCTCCCGCGCCCACGGCGTTCGTCGCCCGTGAGCGGGAACTGGCGCTGCTCGACGGGCTCAGCGAACCGAGAACCCGGGGCGTGGCCCCCATCGTGATCCGCGGGGTCGCCGGGGTCGGGAAGACGTCGCTGGCACTGCGCTGGATGCACGAACTCGCCCCTCGGTTCGATGACGGCAGGCTGTTCGTGAATCTGAGCGACCCTGGTTCGGGCGAACCGGTGACGGCGTCGGAGGTTTTGGAGTGGTTCTTGCTCTCTCTCGGGGTCGCCGCGGAACGGATTCCGCTGGAAACCCAGCGGCGGTACGCGTTGTACCGGTCGGTGACCGCTCACCGGCAGATTCTGGTGTTGCTGGACAACGCGGTGTCCGCGTCGCAGGTGCGGCCGCTGCTGCCCGCCGGGCAGGGCAGCGTGGTCGTGGTGACCAGCCGGTCACGCCTCTCCGGGTTGGCGCTCGACGGGGCGCGCTGGCTGGATGTCGACCCGTTGGATCACAGCGACTCCCTTCGCCTGTTGCGCGCGCTGGTGGGCGACGACCGGGTAGGGGCCGAGTCGGAGGACGCGGTCCGCGTGGCGAGTTTCTGCGGCGGCCTGCCGCTGGCGCTGTCGGTGGTGGCAGCCCGGCTGGCCAGCCGGGCACGGCGCACGTTCGCCCGGGAAGCGGGCGATCTCAGCGGCGAAGGCGACCGCCTGGCAGGGCTGACGCTGGACACAGAGACCTCCGTGGAAGTGGTGTTGGACATGTCGCTGGCGGCGCTGCTTGATGACGAGGAAGCGGTTTACCGCCTGTGCGCGTGGCATCCGGGGCGAGAGTTCGGCGGGCAGGTGCTGGCCGCCGCGCTGGACTGGCCGGAGGGACGGGTCGTCAAGGCACTCGACGGCTTGGTCGAGGCGAGTCTGCTGACCGAGACCGGAGAGGACCGGTTCGCCCTGCACGACCTTGTGCGACTGCACGCCCGCCATCTCGATTCGGACAACGGCCAGGTCTTGCAACGCCGCATGACCGACTGGTACCTCGATCGCGCCGCCGCGGCGGACACTGTGGTCCACCCGCGACGGCCGCGGCTGGCGCCGGTGTACCAGACCGCCGATGGCTCGGCGTTCACCGACACCGCGGCCGCGCTCGGCTGGCTGACCCGTGAACGGGCAAACCTGCGAGCGGCTTTGGAGAGCGCGGCGAGCCGCGGTTGGGACGACGTGGTCTGGCAGTTCTGCGAAACCCTCTGGGGATATTTCTTGCACACTCGCCGCTACGGGGAATGGATCGACATGCAGCGGGTGGGGGTCGCCAGCGCGCGGCACTGCGGTGACCGACGAGCCGAAGCGCTGATCCGCATTCAGTTGGGTTACGCCCTGACCAAGATCGGCCGCCGGACCGAGGCCGTCGAACAGATCGCGATCGCCCGTGATCTGGCCCGCACCGCCCAGGACCCGCGGGCGGAGGCCACGGCATTGGAGCAGTTGGGACTCGCCGTCCTCGACGACGACCCGCACGCGGCGCTGGATTTCTTCAGTCAGGCCAGAGATCTGCACCAGCGGCTTGGCCGCGATCGCGGGGTCGCGCTGTGCAGGCGGCGGATCGGCGAGGTGCTCCTCGCTCTCGGCCGCTATGACGACGCGGTTACAGAGTTCTCGGCGGTCGCCGAGGCGATGGCCGTGCTCGGCGACCCCACCCAGCACGCTCGCGCCGTGACGATGCTGGGCGCCGCGCATTCGCGTGCCGGGCGCCTGCCGCAGGCCGAACGTGTGCTGCGGGACGCCTTCGAGGCCATGCGGGAGTTCGGCTCGGCCTACTACCAGGCCGAGATCGCCGCCGCCCTCGGCGACGTCTCGGCCCTGGCAGGCGACCAGGAGTCGGCCGTGCGGTGGTGGGACCAAGCCGCCACGCTCTACGACCTTGTCGAAGACCCCAAAGCCGAACTCATGCGGTCACGCGTCCGCGGCTGAGACAAAGCGGGACGCCAGCGGGCACAGTCGCACCACATAGGACAGAGCTGCCCGGATGACGGCCCCGGTCATGTCTTGTTCCTCCACCGACGAGACCAAGACGTCAGCATTGTCGAGCCAGTGTTTTTCCGCGCGGCCGATATCCGCGATGAGCACGTCACCTGGCGGAAGCCACTCGTCCGATCCGCGCCAGGACACGAAGTACACACCCACCGTCCGCACACTGATCGTCATCGACATGGTCGGCATGGCCAATCCTCTCACCAGTCGAGCGGAATGGGGATAGGGGCAGAGGTGACAAATACGGGCCACGGGGGCTCGGGAATGTCAAGCAGCCGGTACATCGCGGTTCGCAGCAGGCGGTGGGACATCCCCGGACGAGCGGAGATGGCTTCGCGGAGCCGCGTGGAACCGGGACGTGCCCGAACACGGTCCAATTGCGGGCGAAGCGGGGCGTCCGGATCGAGCCGAGGCGCGAAACGGCCCAGCGTGTGCCCCACGCTGCCCGCCCGGATGTTGTGGTCGGGGAAAGCCGCCAGACACATTCTGCCGCCGAGCGCGCCCGCGTAAGCGCTAGTCGAGCCATGGTCTCCGATCACGATGTCACTGGCGATGACTGTCGCCTGCCAACCCCGTTCCGGTGGAATGACCAGCAGCCCTCGGGCTGTCGCGCGGGCCAGCCACGAACGCACCTGCCAGCGGCCATGCACCGCCCAGATGTTCGGGTGGAGCACCGCGGCGACTTTCGTCTGGGCGTGCGCGGCTTCGACGACGAGTCGTTCGTAGAGTTCGATGTGCTTGCCGAAGACCGATTCCGGCGACCAGGTGGAACTGATCGTGATGAGCTCGTCTTGGTCACCCACCCCCAGGGCGGCCCGGTAACGGGAGCGGTGCACGACACTGGCCATGATCCTGTCGAGGCAGATGTCACCGACGACCAGCGACCTCGGCACGGCCTCCGCGCAGGTTCGCCGCAGGAGTGCCTGGTCGGCTTCGGTGGGAAGCGCGATTGTCGCGGGAATCACCTGGCCACGGCGGGTGAGCAGCTGCCGGTCCAGCCCGGTCGTCGGCAACACCCCGCCGGTGACCGTGCGAGTGCGCTTGCGGCTCTTTCCCGCACCCGCGCCATGCGGAAGCAACAGCAGTTTTCCGTGCACATGCTCTATGCAATCGTGGCTGGCGCTCAGCACCAGATCCCAATTGTGCCGCCGTGCTTGGTCCCACGGCAGGACGAGCGCGCCGAGATCGCGCACAAAACCGTCGAGGCCATGCCACACGTCCTCCGATGAGGGCATGGTGAACACCACCTGAACCCGGTGGTCGCCGTCGAGCACCGGCAGCAGGTCCAGCAGCCGGGTGCCCGCGGTCATGGTCGGCACCAGGACAAGCACCGTCTTGCAGCCGTTTCGCGTGACCCGGCCGATCATGTCGATTCCCACCGGCCCCCGTGTCCATGCGGTCGCCTGCATCTCCCCTCCCCCGTCCGCCCCGTGCCACAGCCTGGGGCCCTTCCCCGTATGAGCGGACTAGACACAGAGTGCGCGTCACCACCCACCAGAACGCTTTCCTGGGATCGGTCTGGAAACTTTGAACCCTGGAAACGAACAAAGGCTCGTGGGCAGTCGATGTCCATTATCTGTCCGGATGACGTTGCGCCGACCGAATGACTTTCAATCTTCTTTCAGTGCGCTTGCCGCCTTCCTGCGGCTACACTCAGCGAACACAGAACGTCGCACCGATGTGACTGCCCGTGTTGGCGGTGATCCATCGGGGCCCAGCTTTAGGGGTGAAGCTGGTGGACACACTGTTCGGGATCTTGGGGACGACCTCGCTGCGGATCGACGGAGAACCGCGCGACGACTGGGGACCACCTCGCCAGCGGGCGATACTCGGCGCCCTCCTGGTGAACGCGGGGCAGTCCATGTCCATCACCCAGCTGCTCACCTGGGCCTGGCCGCAGGACGCGCCGCTGCCCCGGCACCCCCGAACGACCCTGGACTCCTACGCGACGAAGATCCGACACACGTTGGAGCGGCTGGGGCTGCCCGACGAACTGCACGGAAAAAACGGCGGGTACCGATTTGAGGTCGACCGGCAGTTGATCGACTACCACCGCTTCCGCGACCTGATGGCCTCGGCCCGGCGCCATGTCCGAGACGGTGATCCCGAGCAGGCTTCCGCCGTCGCGGCGCGTGCGTTGCACCTGTGGCGCGGCCCGTTCCTGGAAGACCTGCGCAGCGAGCCCGCGGGCACCTGGCGAACGCGGGTCGCCGCCGACGAACTCGCGCCCGCGCACGCGACTTTCCTCGAGGCGCGGTTCGAGCTCGGCGAGTACGACGAGGTTCTGGCGAACCTGCACAACGCGCAGGTCGACTATCCGCGCGACCTCACGTTGGTGAAGCTGCGCCTGTCCACGCTGCGCAAGCTCGCCCGGGACAACGAGGCCACCTCTTACTACTTGACGACCTGGAAGGCGCTTCGCGAAGACGGCGACGAACAAGCGGCGGAGCACCTGCGCGGCCACCATGAGCGCCTACTGGCCGAAGCGACCCGCCGCCCCGTCCCGCCGCCCGCCGCCCCGGCCGACGCCGGGCGGATGCGCCCGCGCGGGCTGCCACACGACCTCATCGACTTCTGCGGCCGCCGCGACCTCCTGCGGGAGTTGGACGCGGCCACGACCACGGCCGACGGCGAACTCCTGCGCGGCGTTGTCATCCTCGACGGCATGGGCGGCGTCGGCAAAACAGCCCTCGCCGTCCACTGGGGACACCGGGTGCGCAGCCGATTCTCCGGCGGCGAACTGTTCGTCAACCTGCACGGCTTCTCCGCCGACTCGGTGGTGGGGCATGACGCGGTCGTGGAGGACTTCCTCATCGCCCTCGGCAAGCAGCCGGACAAGACGACCTCACCCCGGTCCCGGGAAGTCCTTCTCCGGCAAGCCCTCGCCGACCGCCACACGCTGGTGATCCTCGACAACGCCAGGGATTTCGCCCACATCAAAAATCTCGTCCCGCTGTTGTCCGACTGCCTGGTGATCGTCACCAGCAGGCGCCGCCTCACCAGCCTGAGCGCATGGAGCGGAGCACGGCGGGTCCGTGTCAGCCCGATGTCCCGCCCCGAGGCGGAAGCGCTCGTGGCCCTCCGGCTGGGTTCCCGCCGCCAGGAAGTCAACGCGGACTGGCTAGCGGCCTGCGGCGGCCTGCCCCTGGTGATCAACCTGGCGGCCGAACACCTGGCGACCCATGGCGACGGCTGGCCGCCCGCGGCGACCACACAGGACAAACGACGGATGCTGCTCGACATTGGCGAGGACGGCGACGGCGCGAACTCCCCTCGGGCGATTCTCACCTGGTCGTACCTGGTGTTGGACGAGCCGACGCGCCTGGCGTTCCGGCGGCTGGGCCTGCATCCCGGAGCGGATTTCGGGTTCGACGCCGCCATCGCCTGTGTCGCGCGCACCGCGGAGGAAACCCGCGTCGCGCTCACCCATCTGGTCGCAGCGCATCTGCTCCACCCAGCCGAAACCTCGGGCCGCTACCGGTTTCACGACCTGCTGTGGGAACTCGCCGCGAAGCAAGCCGCGGTCGACGAATCGCCTGCCGAGAAACACGACACCGAGCGGCGAATCCTGGACTTCTACCTGCGCAGCGCGGTGAACGCCGACGCGATCCTGTATCCAGGACACCGGAAACCGCCTCCGCTGTCCACCACGTCCATCGTGACCCCCGTGGCCTTCACCGACCCCGCCATCGCGCAGGCCTGGTTCGCCCGAGAGCGGGCCAACCTCAACGCGGCGCTGGAAATGGCCGCGCGAACCGGTCACCACGGCCATGCGTGGCGCCTCGCGCACACGATGCAGACCTACTACGACCGACACGGCCACCACCGTGACGGCATGGACGCCCGCAAGACCGCGGCGGAGGCGGCGCGACTCGACGGGCAGCGCGAAGCGGAAGCTTCCTCGTTGTTCGACGTGGGAAGGGCGTTACTCGACCATGGCGAACTCACCGAGGCGCAGTCGTATCTTGAGGCGGGCAGGCGGTACGCCGAAGAAGAACGACACGACCAGGCGATGACCGCCGTGCTCAACCAACTGGGCCGGTTGGAATCCCTGCGCGGCAACCAGCACGCGGCGATCCAGTTCTTCCAGCAGTGCCTGAGCATCGCCAGAAAGACCGACGACAACGAGGCGCTGTGCTGGGCGCACTGCAATATCGGAGCCGCCTTTCGCGCGATCGGCCGTCTCGATGAAGCCACCTTGCACCTGCACCAGGCCCAGTACATCGCCGAACGCGACAACAACCGGTCAGCCCTCGCAAGCACCCTGATCCGCCTAGCCCTGATCCACCGTGATCACGCGGACACCGCGGTAGCCGCGGGGTATGCGACCCAGGCTCTCGCTATCGCGGAAGCCATTCCCGATCTTCCACTGGTCGCCGAGATCAGCGTCGAATCGGCCGCCATGCACGCGGCAGGCACCCGCGCGGCGGCCATGGAGCACGCCCGCAAGGCGGTCGATGTGTGCACGAGCATCCACCACATCCCCTTTCTCGCGCGTGCTCTCGACATCCTCGCCGGGGTGCTTCTCGCACAGGGCGAGCCAACCGAGGCGACAGTGGCCTGGCGGCGCGCACAGCAGATCTACCTGCAGATGAACAACGCCGCCCAGGCGACGCTCGTGCAGGCCAAACTGGATAAACTGCCCGCCCACATTCCCCTGCCCACGGCACGGACGAAAACCAGCCTCGCCAACCAGCCACCCCAGGGCGACAGCATCACCTCCTGAACAGCAAAAGGTGAACTCTTCTCGCTTATAGCGGCAACCCCCGACAGGGCAGGCCCAAATAGCCCCAGCCGCGCCTCTCTACTCACGCAGGAGTAGAGTCATATGCACAGTGGCACGCACGCACGCCGCAACAGCATCTACTCATGCGGTTCCCCCAACCCAAGAACAGGGGGCCCGCGGAGGCTTCTCGAATCGCGAAGGGGTTTCACTTGTTCGTCAAGGCCGTTCTCGTCGCCTTCATGCTGGCAGCGGCGACACCCGCGGTCGCTCTCGCGACCGCGCGCACCCCCTCGACACCGAAGAATCTGGCCAACGTGGACACCAAATCCTCCGGGGCCACCCTGGACCAGACGACCGCGCCGTGCGGCCTGGAATGGTGGACCATCCACAGCACGCCGGTGTGACCAGTCAACAACCGGACACCGCCCCTCATTCTGGCGCGAACGCCGCGAGGCGACGCGCCATGTCCCCTTGCGACAAGGCACAGAACGCGGACATCTCCTTGATGACAGCGAAATCGAGAAGGGCGATTCCGGTGCCGGTCGTGTCGTTGTCGAGCCGATAGCGGGCCCATCGGCGCAATGGGCGCAATTCCGCTTGCCGATCCTCGACGACACTCCGCAAGTCGACTTGCAACACCAGGTTCTCCAGATCGATAGCGGCGCGCTGCAGTGCCCGCGTGAGCAGTTCCGGAGCCGAGACACGCAAGGCACGACAGATCTCGACAAAGCGCACCACGGTGCAGTTTCGCTGACCCAGCTCGTATGTGGACAACGTCTGCGTCTGAATCGCGTCCTCCAACACCGCCACGAGTTCCGCGCGCGTCCAGCCCGCCGCGGCGCGGGCTCGGCGGAGTTCTTCGCCAAGCGTGCGGGCGAGCTGCTCGCTCATCGACATGGTGCCTTCGCCGTCCATCGGGCGCTCTCCTTTGAAAACTATGGGCAACCAGTGAGCCTGGAGCAGGGTTCCATCCGGACGCAACGTTGTGTATTGACGTAGTCCAGACGCGTTCGGCCGGATTACGTGTAGCCGAGAGCCGCGCAGGGCAGCCGTGTGCCACCGCGTCGCGAGAAGGGCCATACCAGCTCCTCGCCTGCTCAGCGGACAAACAATTCCATCATGTGCACACCCGGGGCAGCGAGAGGCCATTCGTGCGATATGGATCAAATGAGATCACCTAGGGTGACATTTGCTGCGATCATCACGAGAATGTAAGAATAACTACTGCCGGTGTGGGTAGTTTTTCTCCATAATGTTCACCAAGTTGTGTGGATCGGCTAATGCCGCCGCGCCGGGACCCGCCCACACAGAGTCGCTGTCGGCGCAGGGCACGTCCCCCAGATGCCAACCGACGCGGTCCCATCGGCGGCGGCACCCGATCGGAGTACTCCACTGCCTCCGGCGGTGAGCCGACCACCTATCCAACCTACCGGCCCAGCACGGGCGTGGAGTTATCCACAGCCCCGAGCGTGTACGGGTGCGCCACTAGGGACGACCGTGGTCCACTGAACAGGACTTATTCAGGGAGGGAGTCCTGGTGGCGAACACAGACCGTGCCTTTGTGGACATCGGGGACGCGTTGACCGCGTTCCTCGCGGCGGAGGGGCATTTGCCCGCTGGGCGGGTTGTCACCCATGCGGTAATCGTTTTCCGGACTCTTGAAGTCGGCTCCGACGGGCGGGCTTCGACACGGCGTGGCCGGTGCTATCCGCTGGGAGAGTTGGACCCGACGATGGAGCGGGGAATGCTCGACGACGCGCTGCACGACGCGCGGAAGGAACGGGGGTAGCGCCACCCGGGCAGGCAGGCGCTTTCGCGAACGCGCCGGTGAGGACGGTTCCGGTCCAGCTCACCTGGACAGTGGCGACCGTACGCTCGATGACGCGTTCCTGTTCACCAGTTTGGCAACCCCGCGGCAAGCCGACATAAGCGGGAGCGCCCGGCCCCGCACGGTAGCCGAGCCCGCAGCGAAGATTTGTCGTGCCAGTCCCCGACCTGCGACTTCAGGCCGACATCCGCACGGCTTGCCCGAGAGCACACCCACCCGCAGGCGCCGCATCCTGGCTCGCCGCGGGCATCCTGCGGTAGCCGCAGCCACCTTGTCCGTCCAGGACAACGGATTCCGACATCGCGATGACCGCCGTGGCCCGCTCGTGGGCGCGGGCGCCTACTCCTCGGACTCGGTGTCCCGGCTGTCGGACTGGTGTTCCGGCTCGCTCAGGGTGGCGCCTTGGCGGTAGCGCTCGAGGATGGTGGGGGACGAGGTGGGGAGGGGGCGCGGGTCGATGAAGGCGCGGAGCATCTCGGTGACCGCGACGAGTTGGGGCTCGTTGAGCAGGAGCAGCAGGTCGCGGGCCTCGTCGACCGAACCGGCCGGGCGGCCCGCGCGGGCGGGCTCGTAGGCCGTGGGGTCCAGGCCTGCCAACTCCAGGGCTACGAGCGGGTTCGCGCTGACCGCGAGGGCCGCGCTGATCACCGTTGTCGATTTGGGGCGCACCGGCCTGCCGTCCGAGCGGCCCCCGTTTTCCAGGTGCTGCCACGCGGTCCGGGAGAACCGCGCCTTGGCCGCCGCCTGCTTCTGCGACAGGCGCAGCGCCTTGCGCGCGTCCTTGAGCCACGGGCCCAGCGGCCACTCTGTCTCGGAATCACCTTTCCGCCCCGTCATGGAACGAATGATCTCGCACGTCAGGCCCCGTGACGACGGCAAAACGCGCTTGCTTGTTTGTTGCTGATTGTTGTCGTACTGTAGGCAGTGTGAGCACGGCATCGGCGACCGGAATCCGCTGCCGCACCGCCCCTCGGCGGCGCGGTCGCCCGAGCCTGCCCACCTGGCGCTCAGCGAATCCGGGATGTGCGGCGACGCGACGACACCGGGTGGACGGTTGGTCGGAGATGCCGCGCGGAGACGATCGGCACCGGGGACGCGCACCGGCGCGAGCCGTCGGCGGTGGCGTGGATGGCCGCTCCGCTCAGGCCGGGCACGATGGGCCGCTGGGCCGGTCGGCGTCCTGGACGGACAGGTCGGTGAGTCGGGGCGCTGAGGCACACCGAGGGCGGCGAGCCGCCGAACACCACAGCGGCCCGCCGCCCTCGTTCCCGCTAAAGCGGGGTCACTACGGGGAAACCGGAATCCGGACCCGGCGGACGATCACGTTGCCGAACACGAGCGCGATGGTCGTGCACAGCGCCGGAAAGGCGCCGATGACGAAGACCACCGCCACGAACGCGACGAGCAGGACCAGCGCGCGCAGCGTCGGCCCCCACCCGTCCCGGACGACCTCGCGAACCCAGGCCAGCCACTCCGTGTCCGGCTTGGCGTCGACCTCGCGGGTCAGCAACTCGTCCAGGGAGACAACGTTGTCCGGGGCGTCCGGAATCACCCGATTGGTCTCCCCATCCTCTGGATTCTCACCAGCGGATGCTTGTAGGTTCACCTGGCTTGTGCTCCTCTCGCGAATGGGAATCCACAGGCGCCAGTGCGGCTCCCCGGGAGGACGGGGAGCCGCACGAGTCTTGACGCCTCGGGACACATCATGCTGAACCCTTCCTGGCCGCTTTCCACCTACGGGCGGGTACACGACGAGCGGCGAAGATCAGCGGTAAACGGCACCCGGCTATCAGGCCAAAGGAAGCGACTACGGCCGGTTAGCGATTTCACTCGTTAGCGCCCGGCCCAGACGCCCGGCAAGTCCCCCGGTAGGCGGAATCCGTTTCCCGTCCACCCACCCAGGCGAGTCTCAGTGTCCCCCGCAGGGATTCCCGCCCCCGAAAGTGGAAACGCGGATCGCGCCAGGAAGTGGCGCGAACGCAGGCGATCATCCCATGACCGAGCTGGCCGCCGTGTCGCATCCGGCGGGCCGCGAGACCATCGGCGCTGTCGGCTTGGCGCCGCGTGCGAGACCTGCCCGAGCAGGGGCCGCGTGGTCCTGGCGGTGACGGATGGTCGCATCGACCTGCCGGTGTATCCGCGCCTGGTTGTTCTCGTACCCTGCCAGGTACTCACGAAGATCAGTCCGAGGAGTGTGGGACGCGGATGACCGCCCCGTATCAGAAGCCGCCCGTGACCGAGGCCATGCGCGAGCAGGCCAAGATGATGCCCAACAGCTGGCTGCCCGTCGCCTTCGACCTGGATCAGGACGGGACCCTCCAGTCCAACGAGGTCATGGGCCGCTACCGGGTGGACATCTACGGGGAGATCACCGACGAGTACGTGCCGAATCCGCGCTACCTGGCCCTGCCCCCGCCGCCGGTGTCGGCGGAGTTGCGGGAGTTGGCGCGCTCCCATGCGGGCGGTTGGGTAGAGGTGGTCGACCCGGCGCACTCCGGCCCGGACGTGCCGCCCAGTGCTGTGGTCGGCCGCTATCCGGTCGACTCGACGGGGTCCATTGTGGAGCTGTTCGAGGCGAACCCGGACTACCGGCCGTCGCCGCTGGCGCTGGGCTGGCCCGTGCCGCGCTCGGAGCTGGAAGCGATCATGCAGCGCGCGCACATCGGGCAGGGGGACATGGACGACGTCCGACAGGCCGCGCTCACCGCCGAGCTCGTGCTGCCCGCCGACCCGACCCGTCCCGAGGGCGAGCACCTGGTGCCGCGCGACGGTGCGGACCGCAGGATCGTGGACGCGTTCGTCGCGGACAGCGCGACCCCGGAGGACTGGCCGCCGCACTGGCAGCGGTTGACCGGGGCGGCGGTGGCCGCGCTGGTCGACAAGCTCGGCGAGCCGGTCGACCTGCTCCTGCACGGCGCCCCCGACCTGCGCGTCCAGATCCCGGGGAACGCGCTGCGGGCGGCGGCTCAGCCCAGCTGAGTGCTGTGCCGGGCGGCGATGGCGCGGGTGGCGGGTTCCACGACGAACTCCGGGGACGCGCCGATGTGCTCGTGCAGCAGGCGCAGGGCCTTGTCCAGCTCGCGGATGTGGACGCGTTCCATGATCTCGATGTGCTCGGCGATGGAGGTCTCGATGCGGCCCTCGATGATGAAGTCGTACATCCGCGCATAACGGATGCGTCGGTTCACCGCGACCAAAGCCTCCACTAGCTCCGGGTTTCCCGACGCGGCCAGGAGCGCGGCGTGGAAGCGCTTTCCAGCGACTTAGGAAGGGGGGTTCTTCCGGCTCCCCGGCACTTCATGTCGATCACATGCCCCCGGTAACGAGGTCAGCGGGATTCGCTCAACACGAGTCGCCGCCGGAGTCGTCGGCCCCGCGGGCGATATCGGCCAAACGGCCCAACGCGGCGGCGAGCACCGGCAGCGGCGGCGCGGCCAGCGCCAACCGCACCGCGTGCGGCGCCCGCGCGGCGCCAACGGCGAACGCGGCCGCGGGCGTGACCGCGATCCCGTGCCGGGCGGCGGCGGCCACGAAGGTCTCGGCCCGCCAGTGTTCGGGCAGCACCCACCAGCAGTGATAGGCCCGAGGGTCGGCGTGCACGGCGAACCCGGCGAGGCGTTCGGCGAGCAGCGCCTGCCGAGCCTGCGCGTCGGCGCGTTTGTCGGCTTGGAGCCGGGCCGCGGTGCCGTCGGCGATCCACCCGCGGGCCGCTTCCAGGGCGAACCGCTGCGCCGCCCAGCCACCGGACCGATTCGCGGCCGCCACCCGCGCGTGCAGCCGCGGTGGGACCACGGCGAACCCGAGGGTCAGCCCCGGCGCGAGCCGCTTGGACAGGCTGTCCACCAGGACACCAAGCTCGGGCACCAGCGCCGACACCGGCGGGTCATCGTGCAGAAACCCGTAGATGCCGTCCTCGACGAGCGGGATCTCGCGGTCGCGCAGCACATCGGCGATCGCCGCACGCCGCTGGGCACTCATCGAGACTCCGAGCGGATTGTGCAGCGCCGGTTGCAGATAGAGCGCCCGCAACGACCCGCTCACCGCGTCCGGCACGACCCCCTGATCATCCATCGCCAGTGGCACCAACTGGATCGACAGCCGAGCCGCGATGCCTTTGACCACCGGGTAAGTCAGCGCCTCGACCCCCAGCCGCTCCCCCGGCGGCACCAGCGCGGCGAGAACGGCCGCGATCGCCTGCCGCCCCGTGCCCGCGAACAGGACGTCATCCGGCCTCGGCGCCCATCCCCCACGGGCCAGCAGGCCCGCCGAGACCTCCCGCGCCCGCGCCGTCCCCTCCGTCCCAACTGGACGGACAGCCGCCGCCATGGCGTCCGGCCGCAGCGTCGCCCGCAGGCTCTCCGCCAGCATCGCGGGATGCTCGGGAAGCACAGGGAAGTTCAACTCAAGATCGACCCGCGCCTGCCGGGGCTCGGCCAGCGCGATCTCCGGCGGCGGCTCCCCCGTCCGAACGAACGTCCCCCGGCCGACCTCGCCCACCACCAGCCCGCGCCGCGCCAGTTCCGCGTACACCCGGGACGCCGTGGACACCGCGATGCCGTGCGCCCGCGCGAAGCGACGCTGCGTCGGCAACCGCTCTCCCGGCCGCAACGTCCCCCGAGCGATCTCGGCGGCGAGCGCGTCGGCCATCTCGCGGTAGTCCATCATTGCTCCGAGGGCATTGTTTTCATTGCACCGAGATACTGCCCTCGTTACCGTCGTCCTGACAAGAGAGGACGACATGACAATCGCTTACGACGGCATGGCTTACGACGACAAGGGCTCCGGCCCTGTCCTGCTCCTGGTGCACGGCCACCCCTTCGACCGGACGATGTGGCGCCCCCAGTTCGCCCATTTCGCCCCCCGCTTCCGCGTCCTGGCCCCAGACCTGCGCGGTTACGGCGAAACCCGACTCCCACCGGCCACGTCTTTCGCGGCATTCGCCGACGACTTGGCCGACCTGCTCGATTCCCTGGGCGTCGGCGAAACTGTCCTCTGTGGACTTTCCATGGGCGGTCAGATCGCCATGGAGTTCCACCGCCGGTTCCCCGACCGGGTCCGCGCCCTCATCCTGGCCGACACCACCGCCCGCGCGGAAACCCCGGACGGCCACCATGACCGCCTATCCATGGCCGACCGCCTGGAACGCGAGGGAATGGAGCCCTACGCCCGCGAAGTCCTCTGGAAAATGGTCGCCCCCGGAAACACCGAAGCCGCCGACCACGTCCTGCGCATGATGCTCGCCGCCCCGCCCAGCGGCGCCGCGGCCGCCCAGCGTGCCCGCGCCACCCGCCCGGACTACCGCCAAACCCTGCGCGGCGCGAGGGTCCTGACCGTGGTCGGCTCCGAAGACGAGTACACGCCCGTCGCCGAGGCCGAGCTGATCCCGGCGACCACCCGCGTGGTCATCCCCGGCGCCGCCCACCTCCCCAACCTCGAACGCCCTGACCAGTTCAACCGAGCCGTGGCCACGTTCCTCGACTCCCTGTGAGTCACACCGTCGCGGCCAACCGGGTGCCCTGGTCGATGGCGCGCTTGGCGTCAAGCTCGGCGGCCACGTCGGCGCCGCCGATGAGGTGGACGGGAATGCCCGCCGCGCGCAGGTCGTCGGCCAGGTCGCGGACGGACTCCTGCCCCGCGCAGATGACCACGGTGTCCACGGCGAGGATGCGGGGGCGTTCACGCTTGGCGCCGAAGGTGATGTGCAGGCCCCGGTCGTCGATGCGCTCGTAGTTGACGCCCGCGATCTGCTCGACGCGCTTGGCCTTGAGGGCGGCGCGGTGGACCCAGCCGGTGGTCTTGCCCAGGCCCGTGCCGATCCGGCCCTGCTTGCGCTGCAACAGGTAGACCTGCCGCGGGGAAGCCGAGGGCATCGGCTCGGTGAGGGCGCCCGCGGTGGCGTCCGGCTCGGTGACGCCCCACTCGTGCCGCCAGGCGGCGAGGTCGAGGGCGGGCGAGTCGGCGTGGGTCAGGAACTCGCTGACGTCGACGCCGATGCCGCCCGCGCCGATGACCGCGACCCGCTCGCCCACCGGCTTGCCGTGCCGAACCACGTCCACATAGGACAGCACGGACGGGTGGTCGACACCCGGGATGTCCGGCACCCTCGGGGTTACCCCGGTGGCGAGCACGACCTCGTCGAAGCCGGTCAGGTCAGCCGCCGTGACCCGGGTTTCCAGGTGCAGCCGCACACCGGCCAACTCGATCTGGCGGGCGTAGTAGCGGATCGTCTCGGCGAACTCCTCCTTGCCCGGGATGCGCCGCGCGATGCCGAACTGGCCGCCGATCTCCGACTCCGCCTCGAACAGGTCGACGCTGTGGCCGCGCTGCCCGAGAGTGACCGCCGCCGACAGGCCCGCCGGTCCCGCGCCGACGACGGCGATCTTCTTCGCCCGCCGGATCGGCAGCAGCACCAGCTCGGTCTCCCGGGCGGCACGCGGGTTGACCATGCAGGACGCCTTGCGGTTGCTGAAGATGTGGTCCAGGCACGCCTGGTTGCAGGCGATACAGGTGTTGATCTCGTCGGGGCGGCCCCGCTCTGCCTTGCGCACCCAGTCCGGGTCGGCGAGCATCGGGCGGGCCATCGACACCAGGTCGGCCTCGCCCCGGGCCAGGATCTCCTCGGCGACCTGCGGCATGTTGATCCGGTTCGTGGCGATCACCGGAATGGACACGTGCGGCCTGAACTTCGCGGTGACCGAGGCGAACGCCGCGCGCGGAACCGAGGTGGCGATCGTGGGCACCCGCGCCTCGTGCCAGCCGATGCCGGTGTTGATGATCGTCGCGCCCGCCGCCTCGATCTCCTTGCCCAGCGCCACGATGTCGTCCCAGGTCTGTCCATTCTCGACAAACTCGGCCATGGACAGCCGGTAGACGACGATGAAGTCCTCGCCGACCGCCTCGCGGGTGCGCCGGACGATCTCCACCGGGAGCCTGCGCCGGTTCTCCGGGGTCCCGCCCCAGCGGTCGGTGCGCTTGTTGGTGCGCGGGGCGAGGAACTGGTTGATGAAGTAGCCCTCGGAGCCCATGATCTCGACGCCGTCGTAGCCTGCTTCCCTTGCCAAGACAGCGCATTTGACGAAGTCGTCGATCTGCGCGCGAACGCCGCGATCGGACAGCGCGCGCGGCCGGAACGGGTTGATCGGCGCCTTGATCGCCGACGCGGACACGCTCAGCGGGTGGTAGGAGTACCGGCCCGCGTGCAGGATCTGCAGGGCGATCTTGCCGCCCGCGTCGTGCACCGCGTCGGTGACGACGCGGTGCCTGCGCGCCTCGGCGGCGGTGGTCAGCTTGGAAGCGAAGGGAAACAGCCAGCCCGAGCGGTTCGGGGCGTAGCCGCCGGTGATGATGAGGCCCACCCCGCCGCGCGCGCGTTCGGCGAAGTACTCGGCCAGGGCCGGGATGTCTCGGGCGCGGTCCTCCAAGCCGGTGTGCATCGACCCCATCACCACCCGGTTGCGCAGTGTGGTGAAGCCAAGGTCCACAGGGGACAGCAGGGTCGGGTAGTCGCTCATTGCCGGTCGCCTTTCTCCGCGCGCAGGGCCGAGATCACCTCGTCGCACCAGGACACGAGGCTTTCCTGCGCGGTGATGCCGCCGCGCAGGACGAGGTGCTGGTGCAGCCGCGTGCCGGTGAGCACGTCGGGGTGGGGGAAGTCGCGTTTTTCGATGGCCCGGTACAGGTCCAGGCGCTCGGCGTGCCGGTCGCGGTGGCGGACGACCTCGGCCAGGACGGCGTCCTCGTCGCCGAACGCGGTGCCGCGAATCTTGAGGGACAGGTCGCGCACGGTGGCCGCCGCGTCCGGCTCGGCAAGCCAGCGGGCCAGCTCGGCACGGCCGGGGGCGCCGACGGTGTAGACCTTCTTGTCCGGCTTGCCGTCCTGCGGCACGTGTTCGGCCGTCACCCATCCGGCGTCGTGCATACGCTTGAGGACGCGGTAGATCTGCTGGTGGGTGGCCTGCCAGAAGAACCCGATGGACTTGTCGAACCGCCGGGTCAGCTCGTAGCCGGTCCCCGCGCGCTCGCTGAGCGAGACGAGGATCGCGTGCTCCAGTGCCATGCCGAGCAATCTACATATGCACCTAGTTGCACTGCAACGAGACGCGTGTCTCTAGAACTCCTCGGCGATGCGGATGAGCGCGGCCTGCAACCGGGCCAGCTCGGCGGCGCCGATGAGGGCGCGCAGCTTGCGCTCGACCCCGTCGATCACGGCGAACGCGGTGGTCAGGGCGTCGTGCCCGCGCTCGGTGAAGACGATGAGCTTGGCCCGGCGGTCGACGGGGTCGGGCACCCGGCGCAGGAAGCCCCAGCCTTCGAGGTCGTCAACCAACTCGCCCATGGCCTGCGGCGTCATCACGGCCTTCTCGGCCAGCCGGGTCAACCGGATGCCCGCGTGCTCCATGTTGACGAACACGGCCGCGTGCGCGGGCCGGACCCGGTGGTCGACCCGCCGGGTCGCGTCGTTGATGTGATCGGCGAGGCGTTGATAGGCCTGGAACAGCAGCGCCCCGGTGTTGCGCTCCGGCCCGCGCGGCGGCGGTCCGGCAGGTCGCCCATTGCCATCCATGCTGCCTCCTCGTACTCTTCAGGCAGCATTATATTCAGGCAACCTGAACTTTCGGAGGCCTTCATGAACCGCGACCAGGTGTGGCGAGAGATCGCCGCGGCGCGACTCCGACTGGCTGATCTCCTGGACGACCTCCCCGCCGAGGACTGGGAGCGGCCGTCGCTGTGCGCGGGCTGGCGGGTGCGGGAGGTGGCGGCGCACCTGACCCTGTCCCCGCAGACCACCCTGCGCACGGTCCTGGTCGAGATGGCCCGGGCACGGGGCGACTTCGACAAGGTGGTCGACGTGACCGCCCGACGGCAGGCGAAACTCCCCACCGCCGAGATCGTGGCCCAGATCCGCGCGTTCGCCGACTCCCGCCGCTTCGCCCCCGGCAGCGGCCCGGTGACCACCTTGATGGACGTGCTGACGCACACGCACGACATCATGGTGCCGCTGAACCGCACGGTCCCCATCCCGACCGACGCCGCCCGCGCCGCGCTGGCCAAAGCCTGGTCGCTGGCCTTCGTCTTCGGCGGCCGCAAACGCTTCCGCGACCTACGCCTGACCGCGACGGACTCGACCTGGGCCGTGGGCACCGGCAAGGAGGTCAGCGGCCCGACGACCGCGCTGCTCCTGCTGGTGACCGGCAGGCAAGCCGCACTCGACCGCCTCAGCGGCGACGGCGTCGCGGTGCTCAAGTCCCGACTCTGAGCGCCGGGGACACGACAACCGGCCCTGAGGGACGCCGGTTCGGCCCGTTGTCCGGGGCGGCGGCAGGCCGAGCGAGAGCTCGAACGACTGCACCACCGGCGGCAGCGCGCGGGCCTGGGTCGCTGAATCGGCCACCCGGCGCGCGAACCCTCACCCGCCTCGGCACAGATCCAACTGAATCGGTGGTCGACCAGGAAGCAGCCACGGCCCAGCCGATCACGTTCGCGCCCACGCCGGTGGCCATCCGTCGAGCCGTCGAGCCGTCGAGCCCATGCCACCCGCCTCGGCCTGCCCAGGCGACCAGATGGTCAGATGATCAGGGCACCGCTCCCGGCGACACGCGCCGCCGCCGCACCCCGCCGACACACTCCGGCGCTCCAGCACAGCGCTCCGCCACTTCCGTACTTCCGTACTTCCGTACTTCCGTACTTCCGTACTTCGGCATGGAATCACCGTGCCATCCGACCACCTGCCTTTCCTCGGAACTCACCCTCGACAACGACACGACTTCGCAGGCCCTGCTCTGTTCCAGGCTATCGGCGCAGGTCATGCGCGGAAAGGAACGCGCGGCGCCTGTGGATAACTCGCGGGCACGGTTATCCGCAGAGTCGGCAGGGGGCAGGGGCCGGGGTGGGTGTGGCGGACAGGTAGGGCTTGAGGTGGTGGGCGATGGCCTCGGCCAGCATGGGGGGCACGGCGTTGCCGATCTGCTTCGCGACCTGGATTTTGGTGCCGCACCATTCAAAGGTGTCGGGGAAGGTTTGCAGGCGGGCGGCTTCCAGGTGGGTGATCGGGCGGTCGACGCGGTGGCCGTGCGGGCCGGGTTCCCACTGGGGGTGGAGGTACTGGCCTTTTTCCGGCTTGTAGAACTCGGTCCGGATGGTCAGTGACGGCTCATCCCAGCGCATCCGGCCCATGACGTCGGTGGTGCCGGTTTTCTTCTCGCGCCAGCAGCGGGGCAGGAGGTGGTCGGGCAGGTCGAACCGGCCGCCGCCTGGGGGAATGGCGCGGTAGCGCTCCAGGGACAGGGCGGTCGGGGTGCGGGCCAAGTGCAGGTCGGCGCTCTTGAAGCGGCCGGGGACGCGGTGGCCGAGGATTTCCACAGTGGAGTCCGGCAAGGTCTTGTGCGCCGGGTGCTCGGGCAATCCCTCCAGAACAGTGCGGACACCGTGCCAGCGGTCCCGGGAATGAGTGGGCGCGGGCAGCGGAATCGGGCCGACGCGGGAACCGATCACGAACGCGCGCTTGCGCCGCTGCGGAACGCCGAAATCGGCGGCGAGAAGCAGGCCGGGGGTCAGGTGGTATCCGTCGAGCAGGCCACCGGGGCGGGCTTCGGCGCGCAGCAGGGCGAACTCGGGCGAGGACAGGAACCGGTCGACGTTCTCGATGACGAACACCTTGGGGCGGGCGCCGCGGACGAACCGGAGGTACTGCTTCCACAGCTGGTTCCTCGGGTCGTCGACGTCGCGGGAGCCGAGGTTGGAGAAACCCTGGCACGGGGGGCCGCCGATGATCAGATCGGCGGGCGGGATGTCGGTGACAGTGGTGATGTCGGCCCAGCGGACGTGATCCTCGCCGAAGTTGGCCGCGTAGGTGGCGGCGGCGTGCAGGTCCCATTCGACGGCGAGAACGGGGCGGTAGTCCCCTGCGGCTACGAAACCCGCGGTCATGCCGCCGCACCCGGCGAAGAGGTCGATCATGGTGAGGGCCACGGGGTCAGGCTAGCCGGCTTGGCTCTCGCATTCGCGCGGCTTGCTGGTTCCGTTGTCTGCTCGATGGGGTGGAGTGGCAGGAGGGCGGGTTTGCCGCTCCACTCCATCGAGCACCGGGCGAGCCCCGGGTGCGGAGAAAGCATCGCGAGACGCCTGAACCAGGCCTCGAACGCCTGCGCGGCCGCTTCTTTTCCGCCGCCCACAGCCCCCACAACAAACCCCGC
Source organism: Actinokineospora iranica (assembly GCF_900101685.1). GTDB lineage: Bacteria > Actinomycetota > Actinomycetes > Mycobacteriales > Pseudonocardiaceae > Actinokineospora > Actinokineospora iranica. The sequence goes on along the minus strand of NZ_FMZZ01000009.1, from coordinate 213,813 downwards.
CCACCCTGGGGGCCGAGCCCTGTTCCATCCTATCGTCGCAGGTCAGCGAGGGGAATAGGGGGAGCCGGGCCTGTGGATAACTCGCGATCATGGGGCGTGGAAGCTCAGTGGGGCACTTGGTGGCTGGTTGGCGAGAGTGGCTGGAGTGGGTGGGCTGGGCTGGGGCTGTCAGGTACGGAGACGGCGTTGGGTGACTAGGTGGTGGATGCGGGTGGCGGCGGCAGCGGGGTCCTCGTGTTCCCAGACTCGGACGACCGCCCAGCCTGCCGCGGTGAGTTTCGCGTCGGTGTCGCGGTCGCGGGTGCGGTTTTTCTCGATTTTGGCGCGCCAGAAGTCGGCGTTGCGTTTGGGCCAGGTGGCGTGGGTGGGGCAGCCGTGCCAGAAGCAGCCGTCGATGAAGATGGCTACTCGGGCGGGGGTGAAGATGACGTCCGCTTCTCTGCGGATGGCGGGGAGGGGGCGGCGGTGGAGTCGGTAGCGCAGGCCCAGGGCGTGCAGGGCGCGGCGTAGGGCCAGTTCGGTTCCGGTGTCTCTGGAGCGCTGCCTGCTCATGCGCAACCGGGTCGCCTCGGTCGTGTCCACGGGGGTCATTTTCTCCCGGGGGTCAGGGGAACAGGTTGTGGACCTGGGGCGCCAGGGTCGGTTGGGCCGCTGTGATCAGGGCGGGGAGCGCGCCTGCCAGCAGGGTGAGGAGTTCTTCCCGGGGGATGGGCTTGTCGCGGCCCCAGGTGAGGGTGGTGTCCTCCACGAAGCTGAACCAGCCGCGGATGACCAGGCGCAGGGCTGGGGTGACCTCGATCGGCCCCAGGGCCGCCACGGTGCGGTCGGCGAAGACGTCGCGGGTTTGCTCGTAGATCTCGATGAGGTAGTCGGCTCCCCCGGCCGAGCCGCGGAAGAGGGCCAGGTAGAGGTCTCTGCGGCGCTCGAGGAACGCCACGAAGGTGTCGAGAGTTTGCCGGAGTTGGTCGGCGGGGGGCGCGTCCGGGTCGGGGGTGGTGGCGCGGATGAGTCGGCGGGCGGCGGCGCTGACCACTGCCTGGTAGTAGTCGGTTTTGGTGGGGAAGTAGTGGAACAGCAGGCCGCGGGAGATGCCCGCCTCGGCGGCCACCTGGTCGAGGGGCAGTTCGTGGATGGGGCGTTTGGTCAGCATCCGCAGGCCGATGCCGATGAGCTGCTTGCGGCGGTCGGCCCCGCTGAGCCGTGCTGACTGGGTCACACCGCCCATCTTATTGAGCAACACTCAACGGCGCGCTAGGCTCGCCGTTAAGCATTGCTCAACTGCGAGGAGTTTGCCGTGGACTTCAGCCCCTCCAGCAAAGCGCGGGAGCACGTGGACCGGGTCGGCTCGTTCATCGAGCGGGAGATCGCCCCGGTCGAGGGCGACTACCTGCGCGAACTGCTCGCGCTCCCGGCCGAGGACCGGTGGCGGGTGCTGCCGGTCATCGACGAGCTCAAAGCCAAGGCGCGCGCGGCCGGGCTGTGGAACCTGTTCCTGCCCGATCACTCCGGCTTGTCCAATGTGGACTACGCGCCGGTCGCGGAGCTGATGGGGCGGTCGTTCATCGCCTCGGAGGTGTTCAACTGCAACGCCCCGGACAGCGGCAACATGGAAGTCCTGCACCAGTACGGCTCCGACGAGCAGAAACAGCGCTATCTGCGACCGTTGCTCGATGGGGAGATCCGGTCGGCGTTCTGCATGACCGAACCGGACATCGCCTCCTCGGACGCCACCACCATGGCGGCCACCGCGGTGGTCGACGGGGACGAGGTGGTGGTCAACGGCAGCAAGTGGTTCAGCACCGGCATCGGCCACCCACGCTGCGAGGTCATCCTGTTCATGGGACTGACCTACCCGGACGGCGAGCGCTACCGGCGGCACTCGATCGTCGCCGTGCCACGGCACGCGCCGGGGGTGACCGTCGAGCGGATGCTGCCGGTGATGGGCCGCCACGACGAGCCGTACGGGCACGGGCAGGTGCGCTTCGACAACGTCCGGCTGCCGGTCAGCGCGTTCGTCGCGGGGCCCGGCCGGGGCTTCGAGATCGGGCAGAACCGGTTGGGGCCGGGGCGGATCCACCACTGTATGCGGCTGATCGGGCTCGCCGAGGCTGCGTTGGAGGCGGCCTGTCGGCGCGGCGTCGAGCGGATCGCGTTCGGCAAGCCGCTGGTGAACCTGGGCGGCAACCGGGAGCGCATCGCCGAGGCGCGGATGGCGATCGACCAGGCGCGGCTGCTGGTGCTGCACGCCGCCTGGCTGCTCGACACCCAGGGCATCCTGGGCGCGCTCTCCCCGGTCTCGCAGATCAAGGCGGTCGTGCCGGCCATGGCGCAGAACGTCATCGACATGGCGATGCAGATGCACGGCGGCGCGGGCCTGTCCGACGACTTCCCGCTGGCGGGCGCGTGGACCGTCGCCCGCGCGCTGCGGCTGGCCGACGGCCCGGACGAGGTGCACCGCGGTGTCGTGGCCCGACTGGAGCTTGGCAAGTACGGGATGACCCGATGAGCGAGCGTGCGAGCGAACCATTGACACAGTGCGCAGGCTCGCGCGGCAACCGAATGAGTGAGGTTGACCGATGAGCCGGGTGCTGGTCACCGGAGCCGCGTCCGGGCTGGGCCGGGCGATGGCCGCGCGGTTCGCCGCCGCGGGCGCCCAAGTTCTGCTGACCGACGTCGACGAGGAAGCCGGAAAGGCCGCCGCGGCGGCGGAAAACGCGGCTTTCCTGCCGTTGGACGTGCGGGACGAGGCCGCCTGGCAGCGGGCGCGCGAGTGGGTGGAACGGGAGTGGGGCGGGCTCGATGTCCTGGTCAACAACGCCGGAGTGGCGGCTGCGGGCCGGATCGAGGCCGTCTCCGCCGAGGACTGGACCTGGATCACCGAGATCAACCTGCTGTCCGCGGTGCGCGGGTGCCGCGTGTTCGTCCCGCTGTTCAAGGGGTAGAACTCCGGGCACATCGTCAATGTCGCCTCGATGGCCGGGCTGCTGTCGCCGCCGTTCATGAGTTCCTACAACGTGACCAAGGCGGGCGTTGTGGCGCTGTCGGAGTCGCTGCGGCACGAACTCGAACCGTGGGGAATCGGGGTGACCGCGGTGTGCCCGGCGTTCGTGAACACCAACCTGGCGAACAGTTTCCGCTCCCCGGACCCGGCACTCGCCGAGATCAGCGCGAAGCTGATCCGCAACGGCAAGCTCACCGCGGAGGACATCGCCGAGCAGGTGCGCAAAGCGGTGCTGCGTAACAAGTTCCTGCTGCTGACCCACCGCGAGGGCCGGACCGCCTGGTGGGTTAAGCGGTTCGCGCCGCCGGTGTTCCGCCGGGAGATTTCCCGGGCCGCCCGTCGGCTGCGCGCCCGAATCGAGGAGACCCGATGACCCTGGACGAGCCCAAGCGCGTCCGCGACGAGGACGCGTTCGACGTCGAGGCGGTGCGCGACTGGCTCGCGCCGCACCTCGGCGGACAGACCGAAACCCCACTGGTGCGCCAGTTTTCCGGCGGCGCGTCCAATCTCACGTACCTGCTGCGCTACCCCGACCAGGACCTGATCCTGCGCCGCCCGCCCGCGGGCACGAAGGCGAAGTCGGCGCACGACATGGGCCGGGAGCACCTGATCCAGTCCCGGCTGAAGCCGGTTTTCCCGTATGTGCCGGACATGGTGGCGATGTGCGCGGACGAGTCGGTGATCGGCTCGGAGTTCTACGTGATGCGGCGGCTGCCGGGGGTGATCCTGCGCCGCGACCTGCCGTCCGGGGTCTCGCTCAGCCGCGAGCAGGCGGTAGGCCTGTGCCGGAACGTGCTGGACCGGTTGGCGGACCTGCATTCCGTCGACCCGGCGGCGGCCGGGCTGGCCGAGATCGGCAGGGGCGACGGGTATGTCGGCAGGCAGGTCGCGGGCTGGTCCGACCGGTTCCGCCGGGCCCGCACCCGCAACGTGCCCAGCTACGAGCGCGTGATGGCGTGGCTGGCGGCGAACCAACCCGCGGACGTGCGGTCGTGTGTGATCCACAACGACTACCGGTTCGACAACGTGGTGCTCGACCCTGACCGGCCGTGGCACGAACCCGGGGCCATCCAGGGCATTCTGGACTGGGAGATGGCCACCGTCGGCGACCCGCTGATGGACCTCGGCGGCGCGCTGGCCTACTGGATCGAGGCCGGTGAGGGGCCGCTCGCCAACGCTCTGCGGATGCAGCCGACCCACCTGCCGGGAATGCTGACGCGCCAAGAGGTTGTCGAGTACTACTGCGACCGGATGGGCCTGCCCACCGAGAACTGGCCGTTCTACCAGGTGTTCGGGCTGTTCCGGCTGGCCGTGATCGTGCAGCAGATCTACTACCGCTACCACCACCGGCAGACCCGCAACCCCAAGTTCCGCTTCTACTGGGTCGCGAGCCACTGGCTGCACCACCGCGCCCGGCAGGTGATCAAGCAGAGCCGTCGCTGACGGTGACACAAGGGGGTTTACATGGCGAAAGTGGGAAATAAACGGTAACGAAGCCCTACCTCCGTAGCCTTGTGACACGCGGGATCGACCCGTCACCATTCGAGGAACCGAGCGGTTCCGGCCGAGAGGGCGCCTTCGGGTTCGTCCGGGGCCGCTCGCACAACTGAATACCCACCTCCAGCGCCCCGGGCTCGGGGCGCACCCTGCGGGAGGCCCGCGTGACACGCACACGTCTGTCCATTCTGGTCGGGGCGTTAGCCGCCCTTGCCCTGATCCTGTCGATGAACTCCGCGGCCGCGGGCCAGCAGGCCCCGACAGTCCGCGCTTCCGCCGAGTACCACGTCATCGGCGTCAAGACCGCGCAGCAGCGCACCGCCGTCGCCGGAACCGGCGCCGCGGTCAACGGGGTCGAGGACAGCCGGATGCTGATCACCGCGACGCCCGCCGAGGTCACCCGCATCCGGGCGATGGGCTTCACCGTGGAAGCCGAGTCGGCCGTTCTCGGCGACCGCGGCGCCGTCGCGCCCGCCGACTTCCCCAGCGCCGACTCGAATTACCACAACTTCGCCGAGATGACCGCGGAGCTGAACAAGGCGGTGGCCGACCACCCCGGCCTCATCACCAAGCAGGTCATCGGCAAGAGCTACCAGAACCGCGACATCGTGGCCGTCAAGGTCTCCGACAACGCCGCGACCGACGAGACCGAGCCCGAGGTGCTGTTCACCGCGCACCAGCACGCCCGCGAGCACCTGACCGTGGAAATGGCGCTGTACCTGGTGAACACGCTCACCGACACCTACGCCACCGACAGCCGGGTCAAGGCCCTGGTCGACTCCCGCGAGATCTGGATCATCCCGGACGTCAACCCCGACGGCGGCGAGTTCGACATCAGCACCGGCTCGTACCAGGGCTGGCGCAAGAACCGGCAGCCCAACACCGGCTCGACCAACGTGGGCACCGACCTCAACCGCAACTGGGACTTCAAATGGGGCTGCTGCGGCGGTTCCTCCGGCAGCACCGGCAGCGAGACCTACCGCGGCCCCTCCCCCGCGTCCAGCCCGGAAGTGCGGGCGCTGCAAGACTTCGTGACCAGCCGGGCCGCCTGCGGCAAGCAGCAGATCACCGCGGCCATCGACTTCCACACCTACAGCGAACTCGTGCTGTGGCCCTACGGCTACACCCGCGACGACACCGCCCCCGGCCTCACCGCAGAAGACCAGCGCGTCTTCTCCACCCTCGGCCGCGCGATGGCGCAGCTCAACGGCTACACCCCGGAACAGGCCTCCGACCTCTACATCACCGACGGGTCGATCGACGACTACCTGTGGGGCGTCCACAAGATCTACGCCTACACCTTCGAGATGTACCCGGCCAGCGCGGGCGGCCTGTCCGGCTTCTACCCGCCCGACGAGGTGATCGGCCGGGAAACCGCGCGCAACAAGGCGCCCGTGCTGCACCTGCTGGACTACGCGGACTGCCCGCGCCGCGCGATCGGCCTCACCTGCGACGGCACGCAGCCGCCAGCGGGCAAGGTTTTCGAGAACGCGACCAACGTCCCCATCCCGGACGCGGGCGCGGCGGTCACCAGCGACATCGCGGTGACCGGGGTGACCGGCAACGCCCCGACCGCGCTGCAGGTCGCGGTCGACATCAAGCACACCTACCGGGGCGACCTGGTCATCGACCTCGTCGCGCCGGACGGCAGCGCCTACCGGCTCAAGAACTCCAGTTCCAGCGACTCGGCGGACAACGTGATCACCACCTACACGGTGAACGCCTCGGCCGCGGTCGCCAACGGCACCTGGAAACTGCGCGCGCAGGACCTCTACAGCGTCGACACGGGCTTCATCGACCTGTGGCGGCTCACCTTCTGACCAGACGCTCCGGGCACCGCTGTCGGCGCGCGGGCCCGGAGCGTCTCCACCTTCGACCGTCGCGACCCCCGGCGGTTTCGGCACCACCCCGCATCCCCTGCACCCCGTGGGCGCGTGAAAGGACAGAGCACCCGTGACCGAGGGCAACTGGTTGAGAAGACTCCGCAAGACCGTGCTGGTGGCCGTGGGCGCGGCGGCGCTCGTGGCGGGCACGGCGACGCACGCCGCCGCCGCTCCCCCGCCGAGCGACGGGCCGGTGACCCCGCAGGTCGTGGGCGGCACCCGGGCCGCCCAGGGCGAGTTCCCGTGGATGGTGCGGCTGTCGATGGGCTGCGGCGGCTCGATGTACACCGACACCCTGGTGCTCACCGCGGCGCACTGCGTCAACAGCACCGGCAACAACTCCAGCATCACCGCCACCTACGGGACCGTCGACCTACAGGACCCGAACCGGGTCACGCGGACCTCGAACTACGTCTACCGCAACCCCGGCTACAGCACATCCGCTGGCGGTGACTGGGCGCTGATCCGCCTATCCAGCCCGATCACCGGCGCGGCGAAGCTTCCGCTGGCGACCAGCACCGCCTACGACAACGGCACCTTCGCCGTCATGGGCTGGGGCTCGGCGACCGAGGGCGGGGCGCAGCAGCGCTACCTGCTCAAGGCGGAGGTGCCGTTCGTGCCGGACTCGACCTGCCAGCAGGCGTACCCGAGCATGAAGACCGCCGTGGAGATCTGCGCGGGCTACCCGCAGGGCGGCGTGGACACCTGCCAGGGCGACTCCGGCGGCCCGATGGTCCGCCGCGACTCGGCAGGCAACTGGGTCCAGGTCGGCATCGTCTCCTACGGCCAGGGCTGCGCCCGCCCGAACTTCCCGGGCGTGTACGCCCAGGTCAGCGCGCTGTCCTCGGCCATAGCCTCGGCCGCGGCGAGCCTGAGCGGGCCGCCGCAGTCGGGCAAGGTCTTCGAGAACCTGAACAACGTGAGCATCCCCGACGCGGGCGCGGCGGTGTTCAGCGCCGTCTCGGTGACCGGGGTCACCGGCAACGCGCCGTCGAACCTGGCGGTCGGGGTCGACATCAAGCACACCTACCGCGGTGACCTGGTCATCGACCTGGTCGCCCCGGACGGCACGGCGTACCGGGTGAAGAACTCAAGCTCCAGCGACTCCGCGGACAACGTGGTCACCACCTACTCGGTGAACGCCTCAGCCGAGGTGGCCAACGGCACATGGCGGCTGCGCGTGCAGGACGTCTACACCGCCGACACCGGCTTCATCGACGCGTTCCGGCTCACCTTCTGACCCGCTCTCACCCGCCCCGGTCCTGGCACCCCAGCCAAGGCCGGGGCGGGTGTTTTTGTCACGGGCGGTGATACCAGTTCCGCCCGCCCTCTGGCCCACGGCCTCGCGAGCAGGCAAGATACGGGCCAAAGTTACCGCTAGGTAGCCGGTACGGGTCCCCGTGGCGACCCCGCCGAGCCCCCACCGTGTGCCGTTCGACAGGAGCAAGAGATGCGCGAGATCGCCGTCCCCGCAGTCGCTAAGCGAGAAGAGGCAGGCGGGCTTGCCGACTTGGTGTTCACCAACGCCAAGGAAGCTCCCGAGCACATCGCGTACCGCCGCCGCCAGGGCGCGGCCTGGGTCGACGTGACCACCACCCAGTTCGTCGACGAGGTCACCGAGGTGGCCAAGGGCCTCATCGGCGCGGGCATCGGCGCGGGCGACCGGGTCGCCATCCTCGCGGCCACCCGCTACGAGTGGACCCTGCTCGACTTCGCCATCTGGGCCGCGGGCGGCGTCTCGGTGCCCATCTACGTGACGTCCTCCGCCGAGCAGATCCAGTGGATCCTGTCCGACTCCGGCGCGGTCGCCGTCATCGTGGAGACCACCGAGCACCTGGCCCGCGTCGACGCCGTCAAGGACAACCTGCCCAGCCTCAAGCACGTGTGGCAGATCGATGACGGCGCCATCGACAAGATCACCGAACTCGGCAAGGACACCGACGCCGCCGAGGTCGACGCCCGGCGCGCCGCCGTGACCGGCCCGGACACCGCCACCATCATCTACACCTCCGGCACCACCGGCCAGCCCAAGGGCTGCGTCCTCACCCACGACAACTTCTTCGCCGAATGCGGCTACGGCGACAACATCCTCCCCGAACTCTTCCGCGGCGAAGGCGGCACCGAGAAGCCCGCCACCCTGCTGTTCCTGCCCGTGGCGCACGTCTTCGGCCGCATGGTGCAGATCGGCTGCGCGCTCTCGCGCACCACCATGGGCCACGGCCCCGACGTGAAGAACCTGCTGGACGACCTGGCCACCTTCCAGCCCACGTTCATCCTGTCGGTGCCCTACGTGCTGGAGAAGGTCTACAACGGCGCCCGCCAGAAGGCGCACGCCGCGGGCAAGGGCAAGATCTTCGACGCCGCCGCGGACACCGCGATCGCCTACAGCAAGGCAGAGGGCAAAGCGGGCCTCGGCCTCAAACTCAAGCACGCCCTCTTCGACAAACTCGTCTACAGCAAGCTCCGCGCCGCCATGGGCGGCAAAGCCAAGTACGCGATCTCCGGCGGCGCTGCCCTGGGCCTGCGCCTCACCCACTTCTTCCGCGGCGTGGGACTGCTCGTGCTGGAGGGCTACGGCCTCACCGAGACCACAGCGGCCTCCACCACCAACACCCCAAGCAACTTCAAGGCAGGCACCGTCGGCCGCCCCCTCCCCGGCAGCGCGGTCCGCATCGACGAGGACGGCGAAATCCTCCTCAAGGGCGGCCAGGTCTTCTCCGGATATTGGAACAACGAGGCGGCCACCGCGGAAGTCCTCGACGCCGAAGGCTGGTTCCGCACCGGCGACCTGGGCTCCCTGGACGACGACGGCTTCCTCACCATCACCGGCCGCAAAAAGGAAATCCTGGTCACCAGCGGCGGCAAGAACGTAGCCCCCGCCGTCATCGAGGACCGAATCGCCTCCCACCCCCTGGTAGCCCAGGCAATGGTCGTCGGCGACGGCCAGAAGTACATCGCCGCCCTCATCACCATCGACAAGGAATACTTCACCTACTGGAAGACCACCGTCGACAAGCCAGCGGAGGCCACAGTCGCGGACCTGGCGGAAGACCCGGTCCTCCTAGCCGAAATCCAGAAGGCAGTGGACGAGGGCAACGCGGCGGTCTCCAAGGCAGAGTCCGTCCGCAAATTCCGCGTCCTGGCAACCGAGTTCACCCCAGAAACCGGCCACCTAACCCCGTCCCTGAAACTCAAGCGCCGCGTCATCATGAAGGACTTCGGCACCGAGGTGGACAGCCTCTACTCCTGACCCACCCGCGTACCCGCACCCGACGCCGCCGGGTGCGGGTACGGCAAGGCAACAAACCCGCCCTCCTGCCAGGCCAAGAAGCGCCCGCCAAGTGCTCGACGGGAGCGGGACAGCAAACCCGCCCCCCTGCCAGCCGGACCCAAAGCTGCCAGGTGCTCGATGGGGTGGAGTGGTTTCTTCGGGGGTGAAGGAAGATCGCTAAGCTGGCTTCGCGCGTGTGCGGCCGAAGGCTTCCCACCCGTCTTTCACACGGCGATCTTCCTTCGTAGGGGCCCCGAGGAAACCACTCCACCCATCGAGCCAACCCACGAACAGAGCATCGAGCAGACAACGAACCTCAAGCCCCGTTGAGCCGAACCACTTCCGCCGCCATCAGCAACTCGGCCCCGGCACGAGGCTCCATCGGATCACGCCCAGTCAGCTCATGAATCCGCCGAAGCCGGTACCGAATAGTGTTCGGATGCGTGAACAGCCGATCAGCGGTCTCCTTGAGCGAACCGCCCTCATCCGCCCAAATCAGCAACGTCGTAAGCAAAGTCGACTGCTCGATCGGAGACACAGCCCGCATCCCGGCCAGCACATCATGGGACAGCTCCAAAGCCAGCTTCGGCGCCCCCGCCACCAGTGTCGTCAGTGGACGGTCGCTGAATCCCGATACCCCAGCCTTCCCAGGAGGAAGACACCGCCGAGCGATCTTCGCCCGGCGCAACGCGGCCGCGATCCGTTGCAGGGAAGCGACCGGCGGACTGATCCCGACCGCGACCGGCACACCGTCCAACACCGCCCGCAGCGCACGCAGATCCGCGGCGCGCTCGACCACGACGATGGCGACCTCGGCCCCACCAACCGTGTGCCAGGCAGCCGCGTTCACCTCAGGAACCACGCGATCGCAATAGAGCACGACGAAAGGCCCCGTCGGCGGCAGCTTCAGGTCCACCGCCGCCGCGTCGAAGTCGATGGCCTGGCCCGTCAGCAACGCCTCAAGGACCGGCACCATCTCCTGCGGCCGTGTGGAAGGATCGCCCGCCTCCCGGTAAGCGGCGGTGATCGCGTCGCAGTACCGGTTGACGATGCGCCACACCGTGTCGCTGACCTGCGGCAGTTGCTCCGGAGCCAGCGCGGGAACCGCCCGCGCGGTGAGCGTCTCGTAGGTGAACGCGCCAGCGATGCGGTAGGCGCGGAGCACGGCGGACAGCGGAATGCCCTGCGCCGCTTGGCCTCGGCCGGTTTCGCGGGCCACGTCGACGTCGACTTCCGCGCCGTCGATCACCGCGTGGAAGGCGCTGCCGAGGTTGGCCGCGCAGGCCGCGCGCAGCTCGTCGTGGCCCACCCTGCGGTAGAACTCGTCGGTCTCGCTGAGGCGTTCAGCCAGTTCGGCCGCGAACCGCGGCAGCCTCGCGAGCTGCGTCTTGGCCAGGTCCACCAGCTCGGGAGGCAACGGCGACGTGATCGTCGGAGCGCCCATCGCACGACTGTAACCCGCCAACAGCCCATTTTGTACCGACTGGTACGACCGGGGGATGCGCTGCGAGGTCCACCTAGCCCACCCGGCGGCACCGACCCCGGCCCTGCTCGACCTGCTCGACCCCGTGGAACAGGTCCGCGGGGAGACCTACGCCCGCGCGGTCGACCGAGCCCGGTTCCTCACCGGCCGGGTGATGGCGAAGGCGCTGGTGGGCCGCGAGCTGGGGGTCCCGCCGCGTGCGGTCCGGTTCGACAGCACCTGCCCGGACTGCGACCGCCCGCATGGGAAGCCCAGAGTCGGCGGCGGCCCCGAGCTGTCCATCTCCCACTCCGGCGACCGGGTGGCCGTCGCGCTGGCCGCGGCCCCGGTCGGCGTCGACGTGGAGCAGGTGGTCGAGCGGGAGCTGATGGCCGAGCTCGTCCGCATGTCGCTGACCGAGCGGGAGCAGTCCGCGCTGACCACGCCGGTTCCCGGGTTCTTCACGTACTGGTCGCGCAAGGAAGCCGTCCTCAAGGCCACCGGCAAGGGCCTCGCGGTCCCGATGCGCGCCATCGCGGTCAGCGCCCCCGACGAGCAGCCAGCCCTGCTCGACGGCACGAAAGCGGGCTTGCTGCCAGCGACAACGCACCTGGTCGACATCGACGCGGGCCCCGGCTACCGGGCGTGCGTCGCCGTCCTGGGCGACGCCGCGCCGCAGGTGCGCGTGCTCTGGGCCGACGACCTGGTGAAGGGCCTCTCCTAGAGGTCCAAGCCCAGCGCGAGCAGTAGCGTCCGGAACTTCGCCGAGGTCTCGGCCAGCTCCGCGGCGGGCCGGGAGGCGGGCATGATCCCGGCCCCGGCGAACAGCCGCATCCGCGCCCCGGACACCTCCGCGCAGCGGATCGCCACGACCCACTCGCCGTCGCCGTCGGGGGCGCACCAGCCGACGACGCCGCTGTAGAAGCCGCGGTCGAACGGCTCCAGGTCGGCGATCGCGGACCGGGCCGCCGCGGCGGGTGTGCCGCAGACCGCGGGCGTGGGGTGCAGGGCCGCGGCCAGCCGCAGCGACGAGACGTCCGGGTCGGCCAGCTCGCCGGTGATCCGGGTGGACAGGTGCCACATGGTCGGTGTGCTGACCAGCGACGGCCCGCCCGGCACATAGAGACCGCGGCAGAACGGGCCGAGCGCGTCCACCACGGCCTCCACGACCAGCCGGTGCTCGGCCTGGTCCTTCGTGGACGCCAGCAGCGCCGCCGCGTTGGCGCGGTCGCTGTCCGGGTCGGCGCCGCGCGGCAGCGACCCGGCCATCGGGTTGGACACGACCTGGGTTCCGGTGCGGGCCAGCAGCAGTTCGGGGCTGGCGCCGACCAGGGTGCTGCCGCCGGGCAGGTCGGCGGCGTAGGTGTAGCCCAGCGGGTTGGCCGCGGCCAGGCCGGGCAGCAGCCGGGCCACCTCGACGCGCTCGGCGAAGGTCAGCCGCAGCGCCCTGGCCAGCACGACCTTGCGCAGACCCGTGTCGGCGCACAGCGCGGTCACCGCGTCGGCGACGGCCCGTTCGTAGTCGGCTGGCTCGGGGACCGCCACGACCTCGGGCGCGGGCGGCGACCACGGCTCACCGGCGGGCAGGTAGGGGTGGAGGCCGCCCGCGCGGCGCACCGATTCGGGGATGACCAGGTGCCCGGCGGCGGCTGAGTCGAACGGGAGCGCGCCGACGGCGACCGGGGCCTGGGTGTCGACCAGCAGTTTCGTCACCCGGGCTGCGAGTTCGTCCGGGTCGGTCTCGCTGACGGCGGCCTGGGAGCCGGTGGCCAGCAGCGTGCTCTCCGGGCCCGCGAGCAGGAACGACCCGGGCCGGTAGTCCTCGACCAGGTCGGCCGCCGCGCGTCGCGCTCCGTCTGCTGCCATCGCCCCATCATGCCTAGCGCGGCGGCGGCAATGGGCATGGGCCCGCTATGGCCTTGCCCACGCCGGAGACACCTCGGGTGGGCGTCGACACCGACGCCCACCCGAGGTTCCTCTACTAGTCGAGGACTAGCAGAGGACTAGTAGAGGACTAGTTCAGCGCGTCGAGCAGCGCGGCGCGCTGGCGCTCGCCGAGACCGGCGGCACGCCGGTCCGGGTCGATCCCCGCCTGCTCAAGCAGGGCGGCCACCTTCACCGCGCCCAGGCCGGGGACGGCCTTGAGCAGGGCGGCGACCTTCGTCTTTCCGATGGTCTTGTCGTCCTTGGCCTTATCGAGCACCGACGCGATGGTCCGCTCACCGGACTTGATCGACGCCAGCAGTTCCGAGCGCGCCTTGCGGGCCTCGGCTGCCTTGGCGAGCGCATCCGCGCGCTGCTCGGGAGTCAACGTGGGCAGAGCCAACGTAATTGTCCTTCCTTCATCACCCACCGCGGCAGCGGTGGGTCAGACAGTGGTTCGGCGGGCACCATGACTACCGACGGTCACCGAAGCGGAAACGAGTCCCCACCCTCGGCGCACCGTGCGACCCGGCGGCCCGGTGCCTTTCACCAGTAAACGACACCTCGTTGGGCAACATACCCCCGACACGCAGAAACCTCTTGCGGAGCGCGTCTTGTCAGGGGTCGACGACGCTGCGTGAGCACATGATCAACATCCGAATTGCGCCGTTTCGACTGTGTCGCGGCAGCGACGCGCGCACTATCGTGTGGGATTACTTGCCGGTAGTCGGGGCGTCGGAATCCGCCGGACGGCTGCTGCCGTCCCATTCCCCAGGAGCTTGTCAACGATGTTGAGCACCATGCAGGACGGTTCCCTGTCCATCGCGACGCTGCTGCGCCACGGCTCGACCGTGCACTCGGGCAGCGAGGTAATCACCTGGACGGGGGAGGCTGGCCGGACCGCCACCTTCGCCGAGATCGGCGACCGGGCCGCCCGGCTGGCCAACGCGCTGCGCGGGCTCGGCGTGACCGGCGACCAGCGGGTGGCCACGTTCATGTGGAACAACGCCGAGCACCTGACCGCCTACCTGGCCGTGCCCGCCATGGGCGCGGTGCTGCACACGCTCAACGTGCGGCTGTTCCCCGAGCAGCTCACCTACATCGCCAACCACGCCGAGGACCACGTCGTCATCGTCGACGCCTCCATCGCGCCGCTGCTGGCGAAGGTGCTGCCGACGTTCGAGACCGTCCGGCACGTCATCGTCGCCAATGGACCGGCCGCCGCGATCACCGCGCCGGAAGGCGTCGAGGTGCACGCCTACGACGACCTGCTCGCCGCCGCGCCGACCGAGTTCGACTGGCCCGAAGTGGACGAACGCGCCGCCGCGGCCATCTGCTACACCTCCGGCACCACCGGCAACCCCAAGGGCGTCGTCTACTCGCACCGCTCGATCTGGCTGCACTCGATGCAGGTCTGCATGGTCGAGGGCATGGCGCTGTCCGCCGCGGACCGCTCGCTGGTGATCGTGCCGCAGTTCCACGCCATGTCGTGGGGGATGCCGTACGCGGCGTTCATGTCCGGCGCGTCGCTGATCATGCCGGACCGGTTCCTGCAGCCGGAGCCGCTGGCCGCCATGATCAAGCAGTTCAAGCCGACGCACTCGGCGGCGGTGCCGACCATCTGGCAGGGGCTGCTCGCCCACCTGGACAGCCACCCGCAGGACCTGAGCCCGCTGCGCGAGGTCGTCGTCGGCGGCTCGGCCTGCCCGCCGTCGATGATGCACACCTTCGCCGAGAAGTACGGCGTGCACATCATCCACGCCTGGGGCATGACCGAGACCTCGCCGCTGGGCACCATCTGCCGTCCGCCCGCCGGGGTCGGCGAGGAAGCGGCGTGGAAGTACCGCTACACCCAGGGCCGCCTGCCCGCGGGCGTCACCGCCCGGCTGGTCCGCGACGACGGCAGCGAGGCCCCGTGGGACGGCGAGAGCGTCGGCGAGCTTGAGGTGCGCGGGCCGTGGATCGCCGCCTCTTACTACCGGCTGGACAAGGACGACTCAGCAGGCGCGAGCGCCGAGAGGTTCGACGACGGCTGGCTGCGCACCGGCGACGTCGGCACCCTCACCCCGGACGGCTTCCTCACCCTCACCGACCGCTCGAAGGACATCATCAAGTCCGGTGGCGAGTGGATCTCGTCGGTGGAGCTGGAGAACCACGTGATGGCGCACCCGGCGGTGGCCGAGGCCGCGGTCATCGGCGTGCCCGACCCGAAGTGGGACGAGCGCCCGCTGGTCACCGTGGTGCTGCGCGCGGGCGCCGAGGCCAGCGCGGAGGAGCTGCGCGGCTTCCTGGCGGACAAGGTCGCCAAGTGGCAGGTCCCGGAGAACTGGGCGTTCATCGAGGAGGTCCCCAAGACCAGCGTGGGCAAGTTCGACAAGAAGGTGCTGCGCGCAGCGCACTCCGAGGGCAGGCTGGACGTGAAGCGACTCGGCTGAGCGGCCGGGCGGACCAGCCTCGCCCGCTCGGCACAGCGCACGCGGCCGGTCAGTGCGAACTCGGTACCGCCAATCGGGGGCAGAGAACCACCGGGCTGGGTAGGGTCGTCGCGTTCCCGCGACTGAAGGGGGTGACGACCCTGCCCAGCGAGCCGACGCCCGGTCCGCGCGCCCGCAAGCTCAACGCCACGTCCTATGTGGTCTTGGGAATGCTCAGCCACGGTCCCGCGACGAGTTACGACCTGAAGCAGCGGGTCGGGTACACCGTCGGCAACTTCTGGGCGTTCGCCCACTCCCAGCTCTACGACGAGCCCGCGCGGCTCGCCGAGGACGGCCTGGTCACCGCGTCCATCGAGGACGGCGGCAGGCGCAGGCGCACGTACTCGATCACCCAGGAGGGCCGCGACGCGCTGCGCGAGTGGCTGGGCGCGCCGACGCCGGAGCAGACCGAGGTCCGCGACCTCGGCCTGCTCAAGCTGTTCTTCGCGACCTTCGGCGACCGCGCCGACCTGGTGAACCTGGCCAGGACGCGGCGGGACTCGCACCGGTCGCGCGCGGACGGCTACATCGCCCAGCACGAGCGGATCGTGGACTACGCCGACCCGTGGCAGGTGAAGTCGCTGGAGCTGGGCATCCGCATCGAGCGGTGCGTCGAGGAGTTCTGGGCGGAGTTCGTGACCGAGCTGGAGACCGGCGCGGCGGACTGAGCCAACCGGCTGTCAAGCGTTTACACAGCACGTGGACGACGCGAAAATCTTCACCATGGTGATCCCCCTGACTCTGCCCAAGATCCTCGCCGCCTGCTGCGTCGCGCTGGCCGTCGCCGCCGCTGTCTCCCCCACCGCCGCCGCGACCACCGCGGCTGTCGACTACCGCGAGTTCCGGATGCCCCGAGCGTTCGGCGCCGGACTTACCGACGGGCTCTTACCCGGTCGAAACGGTCTCCGGATCGCGCGCCCCGCGGGCACGGTCGAGCACACCGAACCGGGGCTGGGCACTACCCGGCGCTACGAGTACGCGACCTGGACCTCGCCCGAGCACCGGCCCGGGTTCGCCGCCACCCAGCTCGTCGCGTCGTGGAACGCGCAGACGCCCCCGGGCACCTGGTTGCAGGTCGAGATGCGGCCGCGCGCGGGTGAGCGCTGGTACTCGCTGGGCCGGTGGGCGTCCGGCGACGGCGACATCCAGCGCACCAGCGTCCCCGGCCAGTCCGGCGCGGCGGGCATGGTCGACGTCGACACGTTCATCGCCGCCCAGGGTCTTACCGGCTACCGGTTGCGCGTGACGCTCTACCGGCTCGCGGGCACCGACGCCTCCCCCACCCTGACCATGGTCGGCGCGATGACCTCGGCCGTGCCGGACCGGTTCACCGTGCCCGCCAGCGCCCCCGGCCCGGCCCGGGGGATCGAACTGCCGGTGCCCCGCTACTCGCAGAACACCCACGTCGGCCAGTACCCGCAGTACGGGGGCGGCGGCGAGGCGTGGTGCAGCCCGACCTCCACGGAGATGGTGGTCGAGTACTGGGGCCGCGGCCCGAGCCAGGCCGACCTGGCCTGGGTGGACCCGGCGTACGCGGACCCCAGCGTCGACCACGCCGCCCGGCACACCTACGACCACGCCTACGACGGCACCGGCAACTGGCCGTTCAACACCGCCTACGCCGCGACGTTCGGCCTGTCCGCGCACGTGACGCGGCTGCGGTCGATGGCGGAACTGGAGTCCCACATCGCCGCGGGCGTCCCGGTGATCACCTCGCAGTCCTTCCGCGCCGACGAACTCGACGGCGCGGGCTACGGCACGGCGGGTCACCTGATGGTGGTCGTCGGCTTCACCCCTGAGGGCGACGTCATCGCCAACGACCCCGCGTCGCCGGACAACGCCGCCGTGCGCCGGGTGTACGACCGGGCCCAGTTCGAGACGATCTGGCTGCGCACCAAGCGGCACACCGCCAGCGGCGCGGTCGCGGGCGCGCCCGGCGGGATCGCCTACATCATCCGCCCAGCGCGGCGCTGACGGCGCGCTCCACCGGGGTCGGCTCGCGGCCGATGAGCTTGGCCAGGTCGGGGCGGACCTGGCTGAGCGCGCCCGCGCGGATGTGGCTCTCTGCGTCCACCAGCAGGTCCACCACGAACCCCGGCAATCCCGCGTCGGCCAGGACGGCCCGCCGCTCGTCGTCGGAGACCGAGACGTGCGCCAGCGCTTGGCCCGCGACCTCGGTCGCGATGCCCGCCAACTCGGCGAACCGCCAGGCCCGTGGACCGGTCAGCTCGTACACCGCGCCTTCGTGCCCCTCTTCGGTGAGCACTACCGCGGCCGCGAGAGCGAGATCGTCCCGGCTCGCGGTAGCGATCTCACCAGCGCCGGTAGCGGTCACAAGAGCCCCGCAGGCAAGCGCTTGCGGCAGCGCGTCGGTAAACGCCTCGTGGTACAGACCGTTGCGCAGGAAAGTGAAGGCCAGCCCACTGTCCCGGATGACCGCCTCGGTCGCCGCGTGCACCCGAGCCAGCAGCAGCGGCGACGCGTCCGCCTCGCTCAGGCTCGTGTAGACCAGCCGCCGCACTCCCGCTTTCCGCGCCGCCGCGACGGCCGCAGCGTGGCCCGGCCCCCGCACCTCCTCCGGCCCATCGGCGGAGATCAGCAGCAGCGTGTCCACACCGTGGAAGTCCAAACTGTCCGGCCGGGTGAAATCCCCCTGCCGCACGGCCACGCCGCGCTCGGCCAGGTGCGCCGCTCTGGCAGGGTCGCGCACGGAGACCACCAGATCGCCCGGAGAAACCCGGTCGAGCAGGTGCCGCACGGCAAGGCCGCCAAGCTGTCCGGTAGCACCGGTCACCAAGATCGTCACGTTTCGTCCACTCCCCAGTCCATCGGGTCAGGTCCGGACGCACCGTAAGTCGAGCACTAACCTATAGATAGTACCCACCCAAACCTCCTATACTTACCCGAACGAAAGCCTCCAGGTGAAAGGGGCGCACGCACATGGGCGACATGATCGAGGCCACACCGTTCAACGTCTTCAACCGCGACTGCCCCGGCCGCGCGGTCATGGAACACGTGGCAGGCCGCTGGGGCGTCCTGGTCCTCGGCGTCCTCCTGGAAGGCACCCACCGCTTCAGCGAACTACGCCGGGCGGTAGGCGGCGTGAGCGAGAAGATGCTCGCCCAAACCCTCCAGTCCCTGGAACGCGACGGCCTGGTCCACCGCGAAGTCCACCCCGTGATCCCCCCACACGTGGACTACTCCCTCACCCACCTGGGCATCCCCATGGCCGAACGCGTCCGAGAGCTATACCGCCTGATCGAACGCCAAACCCCCGACATCCTCGCCGCCCAGCGGGCCTACGACCACCGCAAAGCCACCCCCACCCCCTAAAGCCACGGCAAGACGCTCGAAGGGGCACAAGCACAAGACACAAGAAAGAGGGCACCCGCCCCCCAAGTCCGCACCCGGCCCTGCCAGGTGCTCGATGGGGTGGAGTGGTTTCTCCGGGGGTGAAGGAAGATCCCTAAACTCGCCGTGGTCGTGGGGCCGAAGGCTCCCCACCCGTCTTTCCCACGACGGGATCTTCCTTCGTAGGTGCCCCGAAGAAACCACTCCACCCCGTCGAGCCAACAACGCAACCAGCCACCCCGCCCCATCGAGCAACCCCCCTGATGCGAGCCTGACCCGAGGAGTGCGGTGTTCACCGATGCCGAGTTCCCCGCGGCGCCCTATCCCGGCACCCGCCCCCCGTGCTCGTTCGTCCACGACGACGGCCGCGGCTGGCCGCTGACCGCCGACCCGGCGGCACTGTCCGGTTGGCGTGTCGAAGGGACCGACCTGGACGCCTGGCTGACCGCGAGGAACGCCGCACCGCTCGCCGACCGGCTTCCCCTGCTGTCCTACGGCTCCAACCCCAACCCGGCCAAACTCACCTGGTTACGCGACGCCCTCGGCCTGTGTGGACCGGTCGCGGTCCTCCGTGCCCGCTGTGAAGGGCTGGCCGCGGTGTGGGCGGCAGGTTTCCGCGTGGTCGACGACCAGCGCCCGGTGGTCTTGGCCGCGAGCCCAGGCGCGGACGAGGAACACGCCGTCCTCATGGTCACCCGGGAGCAACTGGCGGTTCTCGACGTCTGCGAAGGCCGCGGGGAGCGCTACCACCTCGCCCGGGTGTCCGCAGGCCGGGTCACGCTGATCGATGACGGCGGCGTGCTCGACCGGGTGCCCGCGTACGTCGGCGCGTCCACCATCCGCAGGCCGCTGCTGGTCGACGGCGCCCCGGTCCGGTGTGCCGACGTGCCGCAGGAGGTCGCGGTGGGCCTGGTCGGTGAGCCCGCGCCGAACGACGGTCTCGACCTCGACGTGCTGGTCGGGGCCCCCGACCCGGCCGACTATCCGGGCGCGTTGTTCGTCTACGGCACCCTTCAGCCCCGGGCCTCGGCCTGGCACCTGCTCGCCCCGCATGTCGCGGGCGAGCCCCGGCGGGCGCGGCTGGGCGGCACGCTGTTCGACACCGGCTTCGGTTATCCCGCGCTGCGCCTTGGCGCGGGGCCGGGTGTCTCCGGGTGGACGGTGCCGCTGCGCGATGGCGCGGCGCTGGCTGCGCTGGACGAGTACGAGGGCGAGGAGTACGTGCGGGTCCGGGTGGTGACCGCGGGCGGCGACGTGTGCTGGACCTACGTCTGGGTGGCCCCGGTGACCGGCATGGCCGCGCTCACCGACCCATGGGACGCGCAGTCCACGATCGGGTGAACGACGGCTAGTACCCAGCGCGCTTTTCGGTTGCCCTGATAGGACAGTCCACACACGACGAACGGGGGAAGTCATGTGGGGGACAACAGGAATGGCGGTGGCGGTCGCGCTGGCCGCGCTGGGCTCGCCCGTGCCGGAAATTAGCCCATTAGAGGGACCGTGTGCCGCGTCGGCGCTGATCGGGTCGATCGGCGGCCTGGACCCGGGCGCGGGCCAGCGGCAGGCCACCCTGCGGGTTCGCAACGTCTCAAGCGGCGCCTGCACGCTCGACGGATTCGGCACGCTCCACTTGGTCGCCGCCGACGGTTCGCGCAACCCGACCGTCGACGTCCACGTCGGCGACCCGGGGCCGACGCTGGTGCGGCTGGCTCCGGGCGCGACGGCGGGCAAGCGGCTGCGGTGGAGTGTCATGCCCGGTCCCGGTGAGCCGGTCGATGGCCCGTGCGGGCCGCCGTCGGCCGCGCTGCGGGTGACCCTCCCGGGTGGTGCGGGCCAAGAGGTGGTGCCGTTCGCGTTCGGGTCGGTCTGCTCGGGCGGACGGATCGAAACGAGCGCCTATTTTCCGGTCTGACCTGGGAAAAGTCCACTCCATCGAGTGACGCGCGTTGCGCGGGCAGCACGCCGACGCGACCGTGTGGTCCATGAGACCGCAGCACCTGATCGGAAGCGACGTGTTCGACCCGGACGACCGCAAGGTCGGCCGGGTCGGCGCGGTGTACCTGGACGCCGCCACCCGGGAGCCCGCGTGGGTGACGGTCGGCACCGGGCTGTTCGGGCGCAGGGAAAGCCTGGTGCCGCTCGACGGCGCGCGCTTGTCCGAGCGGAAACTGCGGATCACGGTGGCCAAGGAGGTCGTCAAGGACGCGCCGACGGCGGACGGCCCGCTGACCGAGGCCGACGCCCACGCCGCGCAGCGGTTCTACGGCCTGCCGGATAGCGAGCCGCCGGTGCCCTACGCGCGGGTGCCGAAGCCCTCGGACATGCCCAGGCGGCCACCGCAGCAGCGCTACGTGGTCCACGCCGACCAGCAGGTGACCAAGTCCCCATAAGACGCGCGCATCACACCGCCGTAGCCCAGTTGTTCCCACTCAGACGGTAGCCGGCGGACGGGTGAATCCGACAGGCTCTGCGCCATGAGCACCGAACCCGACGGCGCCCCCGCGGAAGACCCGCTCGCCCAGATCACCCTGACCCGGCGGGGTTTCGCCGCGGTGCTGGCGGTGGTGGGACTGCTGGCAGGCCTGGTGATGGCCCTGGTCCCGGTGCATGTGGCGCACCCGGACGCGGCCCAGCCGAGATCGGTGACCTGCGGAAACGCCATCGGCGGCGCGGAGACGCCGTGGATCGTGGAGGATCTGGGCGTCGCGGACCGGGCGCTGACGGTGTCCTACATCGACATGTGCGAGCGCGCGATCAGCGAGCGGGCGACGACCGCGTCGCTGCTGTTCTTCAGCGGGCTGGTCGGGGGCCTGGCGCTGGGGGTGGTGCGGCGATCAGCTTCCCCGGGTTCAGGACGCCACGCGGGTCCAGCCGGTCCTTGATCGCGGCGAGCACGTCGACGCCGAGCGCGCCGATCTCCTCGGGCAGGTAGGGGGCGTGGTCGACGCCGGTGGCGTGGTGGTGGGTGATGGTGCCGAGCCCGGCGATGGCCGCGCAGGCCGCCTGTTTCGCCGCCTGCCACTGTCCGACCGGGTCTTCCGCGTCGCGGGGGACCAGGACGGTGAAGTACAGCGAGGCTCCGGTCTCGTAGGCGTGGGAGATGTGGCAGGCCACGATCGGCTTGCGGCCGGGGGCGGTCAGCGACCCGAGCAGCGCGCCGCGGACGGCGGCGCGCAGCCGGTCCAGGCCTGCCCAGTAGGTGGCCGTCTCCAGGGTTTCCACGCACATCCCGGCGTCGAGCAGCGCATCCCGCTGGCGGGGTCCGGCGAACCGGCCCGCCCGCCATGCGTTGCCCGGTCCCACGCCCAGCCGGACGGCAGGCCCGAGCGCGCGGCGGGTCGCGCGGCGGCGGGACAGCATCTCGGCGCGGGTGGCGCCCTCCCAGCCGACGACCAGCAGGCAGGGCTCGACGACGCCGCGGGCGCGCAGGTAGGCGCGCAGCGCGGCGGGCCGCCAGCCGTCCGCGAGGGCCAGCGCGACCTCGGTTTCCCTCGGGTCCGACAGCCGGGTGACGGTGCCGAGCGCGCCGCCCTGGGCCAGGGTCCGCACGGCCGCCGCGCCCGCGGCGAAGCCGTCGAGGACGAAGCCCTCGTAGCGGTCCCAGGCCGGGGCGGGGCGGACCCGCAGGGTGACCTCGGTGATCACCCCGAACGCGCCCTCGCTGCCGACGACGAGGTGCCGCAGGTCGGGTCCGGCGGCGGAGGCTGGCGACACGCCGAGGCGCCATTCGCCGCGCGGGGTGGCGAGCCGGACGCCCTCGACCATGTCCTCGAACCGGCCGTAGCCCGCCGATGCCTGCCCGGACGAGCGGGTGGCGGCGAACCCGCCGAGGGTGGCGCGCTCATAGGACTGCGGGAAGTGGCCCAGGGTGAGCCCGTGCGCGGCGAGCAGCCGCTCGGCTTCGGGGGCGACCACACCGGCCTCGAACACCGCGAGCCGGGAGACGGGGTCGACCGAGACGAGCCGGTCGAGGCGGGCGAGGTCCAGCACGACCACCGCGGCCTTGCCGCCACGCAGCGCGGCCACCCCGCCGACGACCGATGTGCCGCCGCCGAAGGGCACCACGGCGACGTCGTGCTCCGCGCACGCCTCGACCACGCGCTGCACCTCGGCGCGGTTTCCCGGGCACACCACGGCATCCGGGACGGTGGGCCTGCCAGCGCCCCGCCTCCCGAGAAGGTCCAGGTAGGACAGTCCGCCCGCGCGGCCGAGCCGGTCTTCCCGCTCGACCAGGACGTGCTCGGCGCCGACAATGGCCGATAGGACGGCCCGCGCCGGGGCGGGCAGCCCCGACTCGGCGACGGCCAGCGCGGAGTCGGGCGCGACGGGCGTGCCGCGCGCGGTGAGACCGGTTTTCGCGCTCAGCCACCGGTTCGCGTGCGCGGGCAGGGTCGCGTCCGCGCCGCCGGAACCGGTCCAGCCCGCGCGGACCCGGCGGTCGGGAAGGACCGAGTGGTCCACAGGCAGGGTCACGGTTAGAGTGTGACACATGAAGGCCGAATGTCACACCAAGTCCCCGGAGCGGGCGGTCTCACCCAGCCGTGTCGACGACGACGTGCTGCTCGACGCCGCCCGCGCCTGCGTCCTCGACCAGGGCGTGCGGCGGACGACGCTGACCGACGTCGCGCGGCGCGCCGAAGTGAGCCGGATGACCCTCTACCGGCGGTTCCCGGACGTGCGCAGCCTGCTCACAGCCCTGATGACCAGGGAGTTCGGCCAGCTGCTCGCCCGGGTCAGCGGCTCGGTGACCGGCCAGAACGCCCGCGCCCGGCTGGTCGGCGGCTCGGTGGCGAGCGTGCGGGCGATCGTGGCCGACCCGCTGATGCGCACCGTCCTCGACCGCGACGGCGAACTGGTCCTGCCCTATGTCGTGCAGCGGCTGGGCAGCACCCAGCACATCGCCGAGCAGTTCCTGCTCGCCCAGCTCGCCGCCGGGCACGAGGACGGCTCGGTCCGGATGGCCGACCCGGCGGCCCAGGCCCGCGCGCTGCTGCTGGTGGTGCAGTCGTTCGTGCTCTCCCACGGGCCCGCCACCGTCGATGTCGGCGCCGAGGCGCTGCTGGCGGAGCTGGCGCACGTGCTCGACGCGAGCCTCGCGCCATGACCGCCCGCACCGCGCTCAACGCCACCCGCCGCGCCGAGGACCTGGCCGCCCTCGACGCGGGCCAGGTCGTGGACGTGCTGGTCGTCGGGGGCGGCGTCACCGGCGCGGGCGTGGCCATGGACGCGGCGGCGCGCGGGCTGACCGTGGCCATCGCCGAGGCCGAGGACCTGGCGTTCGGCACGTCCCGGTGGTCCAGCAAGCTCGTCCACGGCGGCCTGCGCTACCTGGCGAACGGCGACGTCGGCCTGGCGCACGAAAGCGCGGTCGAGCGCGGCGTCCTGATGACCGCGACCGCGCCGCACCTGACCCGCGCGCTGCCGCAGCTGGTGCCGCTGCACCCGGCGGTGTCCGGCCGGGACGCGGCCGTCACGTTCGCGGGCCTGCTCGCGGGCGACGGCCTGCGCCGCGCGGCGCGCACCCCGTCGAGCCTGCTGCCCCGCCCGCGCCGGGTGTCCGCGCCCGAGGCCATGGCGCTGGCCCCTGGGCTGCGCCGGGCCGGGCTGCGCGGCGGCCTGCTGTCCTTCGACGGCCAGCTCGTCGACGACGCCCGCCTGGTGGTCGCCCTGGCCCGCACGGCGGCCGGGTTCGGCGCGCGCGTGCTGACCCAGGCCAGGGTGACCGGGGTGACCGGCACGGGCGCGGAGATCGTGGACGGGCTCACCGGGCGGGCGGTCGAGGTCCGCGCGCGGGCGGTGGTGAACGCGGCGGGCGTGTGGGCGGGCGAGCTCGTGCCGTCGGTGCGGCTGCGGCCATCGCGCGGGTCGCACCTGGTGTTGGACGGCGCGACCCTCGGCGCGGGCGCGACGGCGCTGACGGTCCCGATCCCGGGTGCGTTCGGCCGGTTCGCGCTGGTGCTGCCGCAGGAGGACGGCCGGGTGTACGTCGGGTTGACCGACGAGCCGGTGGACGGCCCGATTCCGGCCGTGCCAACGGTTCCGGAGTCCGATGTGGACTTTCTGCTGACGGTGGCGTCCTCTGCGCTGGAGCGGACCCTGACCCGCGCGGACGTCTTGGGCGCGTTCGCGGGCCTGCGCCCGCTGGTCGATTCCCCAGTGGTGGCGGCGGATTCCCGCAGCGCCGACCTGTCCCGCAACCACGCCGTCCTGACCGCGTCCAATGGCGTGATCACCGTGGTGGGCGGCAAACTGACCACATACCGCCGGATGGCCGCCGACGCGGTGGACGCGGCCATCGACGCCGCTGGGCTGGCCGCGGGCCCGTCGCGCACCCGGGCGATTCCGTTGGTCGGTGCGGCCCCGCGCGCTCGGCTGTCCACAGTAGACGCACCAGCCAGGCTGGTTTCCCGCTATGGAACCGAAGCCGCCACCGTGCACGCCCTCGGCCTGCTCGATCCGGAACTGGCCGCCCCGATCGCCCCCGGCTGCCCGGTCACCGCAGCCGAGGTCGTCTGGGCCGTGCGCAACGAAGGCGCGCTCACTCCCGCCGACGTCCTGCACCGCCGGACCCGGATCGGCTTGGTCGCGGCGGACGAGGCCGCCGCCGCGCCCGCCGTCACCGCCCTGGTCGAGCGCACCCTGCGCGGCCTCACGTCGTCGGTGTGACGTCGTCGGCGAGCATCGTCCGCAGCCGCGAGTGCCGGAAGGCGCGATGCCCGCCAACCCGCGGCCGTGAACACGGATCACTCAGCGTCGAACGCGCCATCCAGGGCCGCCAGCAGCGAGCCCCACCGCGCGAGGAAGTACCGGATTCCGGCGAGCAGGTTGTCGACCGGCTGCCAGATGTCGCCGTGGCCGGGGACCTGGTGCCGCTGGAACACCGGGTCGGTGATCTGGGTGAGGCCCTTGGCCGGGGTGCCATCGGCCGCGCCGGGAGCGTCGAGGTTCATCGCGTGCGGATTGCCGCCGGAGGCCCGGTCGACGATGCGCGCGATCTGCTCGGCGTCGATCTTGGCCGGGTCGACGCCGTGGCTGACCAGGATCTCGACAGCCGACCCGATCCACCGGGCGCGGTCCACCCTGGACGCGGGCACGCCCGGGTCCGGCGGCGGGCCGCTGGGGCCGTAGGAGGGCGGGTTGGGCTGCTGGGACGGGACCGCGGACCGCTGGTAGGTCGGCCCCGGGCTGGTCGCGCCGAACTGGAACTGGTTGGGGCGGTAGTCCGGCGCGGCGGTGCTGGTGTAGGCCGGGCCCGCCGTGGCCGGGGTGGTGTAGCGCCGGTCGGCGGCGGCGTCGATGCCGGAGGTGTCCACCGGGGCCGCCTGGCGGGTCGTGGCGGTCGGGGACTGGTTGGCGCGGCCGCCGATCGTCTCCAGCAACTGCTTCACGGACTTGGCCAGCGTCACGATCTTCTGAACCGTGGCCATGATCTTCCGCAGCGAGGAGATGAACTTCTGGACCTCGCCCATGATCTTCCGCGCGGTCCGCACCGCCTCGGCGACCGAGCGCGCGATGCCCTCTGCGATGCTCGCCCCGAAGCTCAGCCAGGACTTGGCCAGCGCCTCGATGATGATCGTGATGACCTTTTGGACGCACGAGTCGATGAAGTCGAGCACGGCCTTGCGCACCTCGGCCAGCAGCTTGCCCGCGCCGCTGATCGCCGCGCCGACGCCCCGGCTGACCTCGGCGAGCGCGTCCAGCCCCTCGGCCTGGGTCGCGGCGGCCCGCCGGTACGCCTCGCCAGCCGAGCCATGCCAGCCGCCGGTCTCGGTCGGCACGGCCTGGCGGTAGGTGTCCGCCGCCGCGACGAGTTCGTCGCCCGCCCTGGCCCAGCCCCGCGCGCTGCCCGTGATCGAGTCCGCGTCGCCGAGCAGCGCGTCGAAGGGCTCCCGCAGGAACGAGATGTGCTGGATGATCCAGCCGAACCCGGCGCTGCCCACCGCGCCCAGCGGGTCGCCCGCGATGCCGATCACGTCGAGGGCGACGTTGGTGACCGACAGGCCCGCGTCGAGCCAGTCGCCGCGCTCGATGGCGATCTTCGCGCCCTTGACGTCGGTGGTGAGGTTGGCCGCGGCCTGCTCGCCGGTGATGGTCACGCCCCAGCCTCCCGGCCAGCGAACGTCGCCGCGTTCCCGGCGTCGGTCCGCTCGTACTCGCGCGCGACGGTCTCCAGGCCCGCCCGCACGTCGTCCACGGCCGTGGCGACCTTCCGCACGCCGTCGAGCACGTCCCCGCAGGCGCCCGTGATCGCGGTGGCGAAGAACTGGCCGATCAGGCCGTAAGCGCCGTCGGACACCGACCGCGCGGACCCGGTGGCCGAGCCCACCCGGGTCGAGATGGTCGCGACGGTGTGCGCGTGGACCCGCACCGCCGCCACGTCGACGTCAAAACCGCTGCCCATGTGCCTGGCTCCTAGGTCCTGTCTCGAAGTACTGGTGCGTGTCAGTCGTGATCGGGGTGGTTCCTGGCGGTGCGGCCGCCGGCGCCGCTCGTACCGGTGTCGTACTTGGGTGTCGTGGCCGTGCCGTCAGGGGCCGCATCCGGCGCGGCTGGCGTGTGCCGGTACTTTGAGGCAGGGCCTAGTTGACGACTTCGGGTGGGTTCTCGAAGTACTCGTCGTCGCCGCGCGTGTCGCGCAGGAGTTCGAGGTTCGCCGGATCGTCCGTGCCGTCGCCTGCGAACCCCTGCGGCAGGTGCGCCTTGACGACCTCCAGCGCGGGCGAGTCCCCGACGAGGTCCCGCATGGCCGCGACGACGTGCGCGCTCGCGTCGCGCTGCGCCTGCCGGGTGACCGCCAAGATCACCCGGGCGAGGTGCTCCGGCTCCATGTCCCGGACCCCGGGCCGCAGCACCAGCCCGGTCGTGGCGCCGTTCGCGCCGACCCGGACGGTGATCTCACCGTCCGGCGATGTGGCCGAGCCGCCCACCTCCCGCAGCGCCTCGTCCGCCTTCCGCGCGCTCGCGGCGGCCTTCTTCAGCGTCTCGTCGTACTGCGCGAGCCACTGCTCAGGGTTCGTCAACACCCCTCCAATGGTCCATCCCGGATGATCCGCCCCACTGTGACGGAGAATCCTCCGATCGGTTCCCCGCCGGGCCCGAAACGATCAACTCGTTTGCAGGCGCACCGGCCAGTCGGTTCACCGGCCCGCGAACCGGGATACTGGGGCGGACAGCGTCAGGCAGGGGGACAACGGTCGTGCTGGAGATCGACGCGCTGGAGATCGACGCACTGGAGATCGACGGAGTCTGCAAGCGCTATGGCGACGTCGCCGCCTGCGACCAGGTGAGCTTCCAGGTGCGCGCTGGCGAGCTGTTCGGGTTCGTCGGCGGCAACGGCGCGGGCAAGACGACCACCATGCGGGTGGTGCTGGGGGTGGTGGCCGCCGACGCGGGCGAGGTGCGCTGGGCGGGCGCGCCGCTCGACCACGCGACCCGCCGCCGGTTCGGCTACCTGCCGGAGGAACGCGGCCTGTACCCGAGGATGCGGGTGCTCGACCAGCTGGTCTATCTCGCCGAGTTGCACGGGTTCGGGGTGAACCAGGCCCACCGCGCCGCCGAGGACTGGATCGCCCGGCTGGGGCTGCGCGAGCACCGCGACGCCGAGGTGCAGCGGCTGAGCCTGGGCAACCAGCAGCGCGTGCAACTCGCGGCGGCGCTGGTGCACGATCCGGAGGTGCTGGTGCTGGACGAGCCGTTCTCCGGTCTCGACCCGCTCGCGGTCGACGTGCTGGCCGCGGTGCTGCGCGAGCGCGCGGGGGCGGGCGTGCCGGTGTTGTTCTCCAGCCACCAGCTGGATCTGGTCGAGCGGCTGTGCGACCGGGTCGGGATCATCCAGCGCGGCCGGATGGTGGCCTGCGGCACCGTGGACGAGCTGAGAGCGGGCAGCGGGACCACCGTGGTCGTGCACGCGCCCGGGGCCGCGCCAGGCTGGGCCGACGGCCTGGCTGGCACGACCGTCGTCGGTGTCCACAATGGACGCGTCCGGCTGCGGCTGGCGGACGGCGTCGACGACCAGGCCGTGCTCGCCGCCGCCCTGGCCACCGGCCCGGTGCGGGAGTTCAGCCACCACCGCCCGTCCCTGGTCGAGCTTTACCGCGACGCGGTCGGAGACGGCTCGTGACCGCGCGGCGGGCCGTGTGGCTGATCGCCCGGCGCGAGCTGCACGCCCGGCTGCGCACCCGCTCGTTCCTGATCGGCACCGCGGTGTCGGTGGCCGTGCTGATCGGCTTCGTGCTGCTGCAGAGCACGGTGTTCGGCGCCGCGAACGTCACCCGGGTCGGATTGTCCGGCCAGGCGACGGTTCTCTCCGGCTCGCTGGGCGAGGAGGCCCGCACCCGCGGCGTGGACGTGCGCGCGTCGACCGTGCGCGACCCGGTGGCAGGCGAGGCGATGGTGGCCGATGGCGACCTGGACGCCCTGGTCACCGGTCCCCCGGCCGCGCTGCGCGTCGTCGTCGGCGACACCCTGGACGAGAACCTGCGGCGGGCCCTGAACGCGTTGGTGCAGCAGGAAGTCCTGCGCGCCCAGCTCGCCGCGGTCGAGGAACTCGACCCCGACCAGGTGCTCGCGACCGTCGCCGACGCGGGCGTCGACGTGCGGTCCCTGCACGCCCCCGACGCCCAGCGGGACCAGCGGCTCGCGGTGGCGCTGGTGATCGTCGCGCTGCTGTACCTGTCGCTGCTGCTCTACGGCACCATGGTCGCCCAGGGTGTGGTGGAGGAGAAGTCCAGCCGGGTCGTGGAGATCCTGCTGGCCACGGTGCGCCCGTGGCAGCTGTTGCTGGGCAAGGTGATCGGCCTCGGCCTCGTCGGCCTGGCGCAACTCGCGGTGATCGGCGCGGTCGGGGTCGTCCTGGCCACCGCGACCGAGGTGCTGACCATTCCCGGCGCGGCGCTGGGAACGCTGGTGTGGGGCCTGTTCTGGTATCTGCTGGGCTATCTGTTCTACGCGTCGGTCTTCGCCGCGGCGGGTTCCCTGGTGTCGCGGCAGGAGGAGACGCAGGCGGTGCTGCTGCCGGTCACCTCCGTGCTGGTGCTGGCCTTCGTGCTCGGCCTGGGGCTGCTTACCCGCTCCCCCAACGGAACCGCCACCGCGGTGCTGTCGGTCCTGCCCCCGTTCGCCCCCATCCTGATGCCCGGCCGCATCGCCCTGGCCGAGGCGCCCGCGGGGCAGATCGCCCTGGCCGCCGCGCTGACCCTGGCCGCCGTCGCGCTGCTCGCCCGCCTGGGCGGGCGGATCTACGCTGGCGCCATTCTGCGCACCGGTCCCCGCATCCCCCTGCGCGAAGCCCTGCGCGGCTGACGCCCTTTTTGTCACCGAAGTGTGGATGGTCTTCCCGCACGGAAAACCCGATAATGCGTTCATGATTCCCGGGCGGCTCCGCGCGATCGCCTTGGCGGCTGTCTTGGCCGCCTGTTTCCTCCTGGCGCCCCAGGCGGAAGCCACACCGTCCCGCTGCCTGCCCCTGCACGTCTACGCCGTCCGCGGCACCGGCGAGACCGGCCCGCTCGGCACGCAGATCTCCGCCATCGTGGACGCCCTCCGCGCCCAGCGGCCCTCTGGCGTCAGCGCGCAAGGGAATCAGTACCCGGCGGTCCTGTTCGACACCGGCCTGTTCGTCATCGGCAAGCCATGGTGGTACGTCCTCAGCGTCCGCGACGGTGTCCGCCGGATGCACGACGACCTGGCCGCCCTGCGAACCGACTGCCCGGCCAGCGATGTGGTCGTCATCGGCTACTCCCAGGGCGCCGACGTGGTGCGGCGGGCGTTGGCCACCGAACCCGCCCCCGCCCACAACCGCTACCGCGTCTTGCTTCTGGGCGACCCGAACCTCAACAGCGCCGAGACGACCATCCGCATGGTCAACGACCTGGAGGATCTGATCGACACGCTGCCGTCGATCTCCTTGGGCTTCAACCACTTCTTCTTCGACCAGCACCCAGAAGGCCCGTTCACCCTCGGCCCGGTCCCGCCCTTCCCGCCCGGCTGGCCCGCCGAGTCGCTCTGCTGGCGCAAAGACCCCGCCTGCGGCGGCGGCGAGGGCGGACTTCCGTTCGAGTGGCGGGTGAACGGCGCGCACGAGCAGTACCGCACCCGCGCCGCCGAGTTCGCCACCGCGTTCCTCACCTGGTCCGACACCAACTGACCAAACACCCATGTGGCCTATCGGCCGCGCCCAAACGGCCCAGGAAGATTGCTGATCACTTCACTCCCAGGGCTTGCCGGTAGCGCACAAGATCGCCCGCCGCGCGACCCCCGACGGTCGCAGAAGCGCGTCATCAAGCACGAACAGCCCGACCACACGGGCGGAACGGGCCGCGGCCGCCAGCAGAGCCGATGGCCACCGGTGCCCAGATCGCGCCGAAACCAGAGAATCGCGGGCGAGTCGGCCGCGACGCCACCCACGCGTCCCGCACCTTCAGCGGCACTGCGATCCGGATGCGGACACCGATCTCCGAATCCGTGACCCGCGGCTCACTCCGGCCTGGTTTGCGCTGCCCCTTCCCGGGGCACCTTCCGCATCGTCCGCCCGTCCGGCTGTTTGACATCCGCCCGGGCGGCCCTGAAGATCAACTCGACACCCCCAGGCGAGGAGCCACACCAGTGCGCACCATCAGCAAGGTCATCATCACGGCGGCGGCCCTGGTCCTGACCGCCCCCACGGCAAGCGCCGACCCGATCGAGACCGGCGGCGGGAGCCAGGTGGTCATCCCGGTCAACATCCCCGTCACCATCCCGATCAACCTCCCCATCACCTTCTGACCAAGCCGCCAACGCGAGAAAGGGCCGCCCGGGAGACCGGGCGGCCCTTTCTCGCGCCTGTCTTAACGCTCGCTGACCGTCTTGTAGTCGCGTTCGGTGTGGCCGATGTAGACCTGCCGGGGGCGGCCGATCTTGGTGGCCGGGTCGTTCATCATCTCGCGCCAGTGGGCGATCCAGCCGGGGAGGCGGCCCAGGGCGAACAGGACCGTGAAGAACTTCGTGGGGAAGCCCATCGCGCGGTAGATCAGCCCGGTGTAGAAGTCCACATTCGGGTAGAGCTTGCGCTGCACGAAGTAATCGTCGCCGAGGGCGTGCTCTTCAAGCTGCTTGGCGATGTCCAGCAGCGAGTCGTCGCCGCCGAGTTTGGTGAGGATGTCATCCGCGGTCTTCTTGATGATGGCGGCCCTCGGGTCGTAGTTCTTGTAGACCCGGTGGCCGAAGCCCATCAGCTTCACACCGTCCTCTTTGTTCTTCACCTTCTTCACGAACGACTCCACGTCGCCGCCGGAGTCGCGGATGCCTTCCAGCATCTCCAGAACCGCGCTGTTGGCGCCGCCGTGCAGCGGGCCGAACAGGGCGTTGATCCCGGCGGAGACACTGGCGAACAGATTCGCCTCCGACGAGCCGACAAGCCGGACCGTGGAGGTCGAGCAGTTCTGCTCGTGGTCGGCGTGCAGGATGAACAGCAAATCGAGCGCGCGGACCAAGTCCGGGTCGACGTCGTAGTTCTCCGCGGGGAAGCCAAAGGTCATCCGCAGGAAGTTCTCGACCAGCCCCAGGGAGTTGTCCGGGTAGAGGAACGGCTGCCCGACCGACTTCTTGTACGCGTACGCCGCGATGGTCGGCAGCTTCGCCAGCAACCGGATAGTGGAAATCTCAACATGGTGGGAGTCGAACGGCTTGAGGCTGTCCTGATAGAAGGTGGACAGCGCCGACACCGCCGACGACAGCACCGGCATCGGGTGCGCGTCACGCGGGAAGCCGTCGAAGAACCGCTTCAGGTCCTCGTGCAGGAGGGTGTGCCTGCTGATCTTGTGGGTGAACTCGTCCAGCTCGGTCCGGCTCGGCAGCTCGCCATAGATCAGCAGGTAGCTGACCTCCAGAAAGCTCGACTTCTCGGCCAGCTGCTCGATCGGGTACCCGCGGTAGCGCAGGATGCCCTTGTCGCCGTCGATGTAGGTGATCGCCGATGAGCAGGCGGCGGTGTTGACGAACCCAGGGTCGTAGGTGACCAGGTCTGTCTTGGCCAGCAGTTTGCCCAGGTCGACGCCTGATGTGCCGTCGGTGGCGGCGACGACGCCCATCTCGTGCTCGCCGCCGGGGTATCGAAGGGTGGCGGTCTGCTCGGTGCCGGTGGGCACAGCGGTCCCGTCGGGCATGCAAGTACCTCTCACACTCGGGCAGGGCGGCGGTGACGGCCGAGCCGGTACGGCCCTGGTCGGGTGCGGACGCGGCTCGATGAAGCCACAGCGCAGCACCGCCCCATTGGGGTCCTGAGCCTCCTACGCTAGTGCTCGACGCGCATTACGGACAGCCGTGACGAGACCCGAGAGGCACTGTTGGGACACGTATCACAGGCCGCGGCGCGATTCGGCCTGTCCCATGGCATTTCCGCCGGGGGCGAGGCCGCCGAGGATGAGGTCGGCCAGCCCGGCGAACGCCTCGGCGTCGGACACTCCGGCCCGCGCGCCGAGCACCCCGGCCTGGATGCCCTCGATGAGCCAGCCCGCCATCTCGGCGACGAGCCGCGCGTGCACCTCGCGGAAGACGCCGTCGGCGACCCCTTCGCGGATGAACGCGCCGATCCGGGCGGCGGCGGCCTCGGCGTTGCGCCGGTACACCTCGCGGGTCGCCGGGAACTCGGAGACGTCGGCGACGAACTTGGCCGAGGCGACGCCCAGTTCCTCGGCCGCGCCGGACAGGTACCGGGTGATCCGCTCCGCCGCGTCGGCGGCCCCCGCGACCCGCTTCTCGACGCGCTCGGTGGCCACCCGGAAGAAGTGCCCGACCACCTTGCGCGCCAGCTGCTCCTTGCTGGGGGCGAGCGCGTAGAGCGTCGACTTCGAGCAGTGCAGCCGGGCGGCGAAGTCGTCCAGGGTGGTCTCGGCGAACCCCTCGGCGAGGAAGACGGCCAGCAGCTCCTCCAGCAGGGCGGTCTGCCGGGCGGTCGGGGCGCGGCGGGTGGGGCGGCTCATGCCACAGCGTATCGACAGCACACGAGCCACAAGAGTACTCTCAGGCGTCCTACAGTACTGTTCTCAGTACCGTTCCGCCGCTCTTGAGGACCCGCCATGCCTGCCGAGCGACTGCTGCCCACCACCGAGGCCGAGGACCTGCTCAAGCTCACCCGGGAGATCGCCCGGGACGAGCTGGCCCCGCTGGCGGCCCAGCACGAGGACCAGGCGCGCTTCCCGCGCGAGCGGTTCCGGCTGCTCGGCCGCAGCGGCCTGCTCGGGTTGCCCTACCCGGAGCGGTGGGGCGGCGCGGGGCTGCCGTATGAGGTCTATCTGCAGGTCGTGGAGGAAATCGCGGCGGCGTGGATGTCGGTCGGCGTCGGTCTGTCGGTGCACACGATGTCCTGCTACCCGCTGGCCGAGCGCGGCACGGACGAGCAGCGTGACCGATTCCTGCCGGACATGCTCGGCGGCGACCTGCTCGGCGCGTACGCGCTCTCGGAAAGCCACGCCGGTTCCGACGCCGCCGCCCTGTCCACCCGCGCGCGCCGCGACGGCGACGACTACGTGGTCACCGGGACGAAGGCGTGGATCACCCACGGCGGCCAGGCCGACTTCTACACGACCATGGTCCGCACCTCCGACGACGGCAGCCGCGGCATCAGCTGCCTGCTGGTCGACGCGGCCACCCCCGGCCTGAGCGCCGCGCCACCCGAACGCAAGATGGGCCTGACCGGCTCCACCACCGCCCAGATGCTCTTCGACGGCGCCCGCGTCAGCGCCGACCGGCTGCTGGGCGCCGAGGGTGAGGGCTTCAAGCTGGCCCTGGACGCGCTGAACTCCGGCAGGCTCGGCATCGCCGCCTGCGCCGTCGGCCTTGCCCAGGCCGCGCTGGACGAGGCCGTGGCCTACGCCAGGCAGCGCACCCAGTTCGGCCGCTCCATCATCGACTTCCAGGGCGTGGAGTTCCTGCTGGCCGACATGGCCGCCGCCGTGGAGTCCGCGCGCGCCACCTACCTTGAGGCCGCCCGCAGACGCGACCGCGGCCTCCCGTTCGTCCGCCAGGCCGCCATCGCGAAACTCGTCGCCACCGACGCCGCGATGCGCGTCACCACCGACGCCGTCCAGGTACTCGGCGGGGCAGGTTACACCCGCGACTTTCCCGTCGAGCGGTACCTGCGCGAGGCGAAAGTCACTCAGATCTTCGAGGGCACTAATCAAATTCAACGCGTGGTAATCGCCCGTCAACTCAAAGGACGCTGAACCCGCGGGCAAACAGGGGAATCGACGCAGGTGACGGTTCTCTGAACAGGTCGAAAACTCGCGCCCGGGTTCGCTTACACAGTCAAGTTCTGCAACGATCCCCCCGTCATGGGAACCTCCGCTTCGACCTCACCCGAGGGTGACCAATGAGCGACCCGATTCTGGCCGAGCGTGTCGTGGACCTCCTGGCCCGGCGAAAGGCTCCGGCTGTCGACGGCCACCGTGAAACCCACACCGCACTGACCGACACGGTCACCCGGCGGCTGCGCCTCATGCGCCTGGCCGCCGCTCTCGACGCGTTCGACACCGAGCCGGATTCAGGGCCGCGGCGGCGGGCCCTGGTCGATCTGCTGGACCGGCAGTTCGCCCAGGACCCGGCGTTTCACGAGACGGTGGCGGAGATGGTGCGGACGGTGGCGCCGCCGGACCGCGGGGACGAGCGGGTCGCGGTTCGGCGGGCCGCGGTCGGGGTGGCCGCAGCCCTCGCCGCGGTGGTGCTGGTCATCGGCGCGCGGGCGGCTTACGTGGCGGTGGCCGACGGCGCCGAGTCGGGTGGGTCGATGCCGTGCCACACGTTCTGGTCGCTGCCGGAGGCCGAGCAGCGCGCCCTGCTCGCGGAGCTTTACCGCAGCCGGAACGAGCCGCTGCGGGCCACCGAGCCGTACATCGTGGCCAGCGTGCTCTATAGCTGCGGGCAGAACCCGGACAGCACTGTCGGCGAGATCGTGAGCGCCTAAAGCGTGTCCCGGTAGAACGGGTCGAGGGTCACGCCCGCGCGCGCGTTCTCGTCGTAGTGGTAGACCTCGCGGCCGTCGACGAACACGCGCATCGCCCGGCTCATCACGTCCAGCGGGTCGCCTGACCAGATGACCAGGTCGGCGTCCAGGCCCGGCTTGAGCGCCCCCACCCGGTCGGCCAGGCCGAGCATCTCCGCCGGGTTGACCGTGATGGAGCGCAGCCCCGTCTCCACGTCCAGGCCTTCCTTGACCGCGAGGGTGACCTGGTGGACGAGGAAGTTGATCGGCACGACCGGGTGGTCGGTGGTGATCGCGATCCGCACTCCCGCGCGGGCGAGGATGCCCGGCCCGCGCAGGGTCCGCTGCCGCACCTCCACCTTGACCCGGCTGGTGAACAGCGGTCCGATGACCACCGGGACGTCCCGCTCGGCGATGAGGTCGGCCAGCAGGTGCGCCTCGGTGCCGTGGTTGAGCACGAGCCGGTAGCCGAACTCGTCGGCCAGGCGCAGCGCGGTGGCGATGTCGTCGGCCCGGTGCGAGTGCTGGCACCAGGGCAGGTCGCCGTCGAGGACCTTGACCAGAGCCTCGTTGGTGAGGTCGCGTTCGAACGGCTTGCCCTCGGTCTCCGCGTGCGCCTTGCGCGCCCGGTAGTCCTGCGCCTTGGTAAGCGCCTCCCGGATCACCGCGGCGACGCCGAGCCGGGTCGAGGGCATGGTCTTCTTGTCGCCGTAGACCCGTTTCGGGTTCTCGCCGAGAGCGCTTTTCATGCTTACCGGCTCGCGTAGCAGCATCTCGTCCACGGTCCGGCCCCACGCCTTCACCGCGACGGTCTGTCCGCCGATGACGTTGCCGGAGCCCGGTTTGACCACGATCGTCGTGACACCGCCCGCGAGCGCGTCGCGGAAACCCTCGTCGTCGGGGTTGATGGCGTCGACGGCGCGGACCCGGGCGGTGTTCGGGTCGGTCATCTCGTTGGTGTCCTGGCCCGCCCAGCCCTCGCCTTCCTCGTGCACGCCGAGGTGCCCGTGCGCCTCCACGAACCCGGGCAGCACCCACGACCCGGAGGCGTCGACGATCTCCGCGTCGTCGGGCACCTCCACGTCCGCGGCCGGACCGACCGCGACGATCTTGCCGTTGTCGATGAGCACCGTCCCGCCGTGCAGCGGCGGGCCCGCGACCGGAACGACGTATCCACCTGTCACCGCGATAGTCATGATCAGGACATTAGCGGCGTGACCCCCCAGGAACCGCGCCATTCTGCGCCTGGGGCGACATCGAGCAGGTCGATGCCGGAGTTCAGCGCGTCCGGCGGGCAGGTCATCGGCTCGATGGCCACCGCCCGGCCGTTGTCCTTGCCGGGGAACGAGTCCGGTGTGTAGACCTGCACCCACTTGAACACCGGTTCCGCCCACACCTCGACCCCACCTCCCGGCCCGCGCAGCGAGTGC
Source organism: Actinokineospora iranica (assembly GCF_900101685.1). Lineage (GTDB taxonomy): Bacteria > Actinomycetota > Actinomycetes > Mycobacteriales > Pseudonocardiaceae > Actinokineospora > Actinokineospora iranica. The sequence continues at coordinate 176,567 of NZ_FMZZ01000009.1, read as the reverse complement.
CGCACCAGCCCGTCCGGCCCGGGTTCGCACCCGCCGAACGCGTCGTCGAGCGTCACCCCGCGCAGCGCCTGCCCGCCCGCGAAGTCGTAGCCGTCGATCGGGACGGGACCGCCGGTGGGCACCATCCGCTCCGGGTCGAGCGGGAGGTGGGTGGTCGCGGCGAGCCGCAGCGCGCAGTCGTCGCCGTCGGCGTTGCCGGGCCGCGGATAGGGATGCGCCCCGACGCCGAACGGCATGACCCGGTCGCCCAGGTTGCGCACCCCGTGGGTGACCGTCAGCCCGCCGTCGCCCAGCTCGTAGGTGATCGTGGTGCGGAACGGAAACGGCCACCCCGGCTGCCCGTCCACGCTGACACCCAAGGTCACCGCGGACTCATGCCGCTCCACGACCTCCCACTCGGCCCGCCGCACCAGCCCGTGGCTGGCGTTCCCCCGCGCCGGTTCGGTGACCGCGAGCCGCAGCGTCTTCCCGCCATAGGCCCACTCGGCCCCCGCGACCCGGTTCGGCCACGGGACGAGCACCGCGCCCGCCCCCATCGGCGGGGCCTCGTCCGCGCCGAAGGTCTCCAGGTAAGCCACCCCGTCGACCGCGAACCCCCGCAGCGTCGCGCCCCGCGTGGTCACGACGGCCCGCGCGCCGCCCTTGCCGATCTCCACCTGCTTGGTGCTGTCCATGTCCGCATAGCGTACGGAGCCTTGCACTCACTAGACCGGTCGCCATAGTATCGGTCGCATGGCACGGAGAACGGACACCAGAGAGCGCACCCTGCGCACCGCCGCGCACCTGTTCCGGGCGCAGGGCTACCACGGCACCGGGGTGAACCAGGTGCTGACCGAGGGCGACCTGCCCAAAGGCTCCCTGTACTTCCACTTCCCCGGCGGCAAAGAGCAATTGGCGTCGGAGGCGGTCGAACTCGTCGGTGGAGAACTGCGGTCCTGGATCGAGGCCATCCTCGCCGATGCCCCAGACCTGCCCACCGGCGTCATCACCATCACCGAGTCGATGGCGGAACACCTCGCCGCTTCCGACTACCGCAACGGCTGTCCAGTTGGGACACTCGCCCAAGCCGCCAACGACGTGGAGGGGCTACGCGCCGCCTGCGCCGACATGTTCGCCTCATGGCACACCGTCATCCGAGACCAGTTGACCCAGCACGGTTTCACCGAAGCGGATCACCTGGCCACCACGCTCATCGCCGCCATCGAGGGCGCCCAACTCCTGGCCCGCAACCAGCGCGACACCGCGCCGTTGCACGCCGTCGGCGCCATGCTGGCGCACTTGCTGAAGGGACAGAGGACATGCGCGTGACCCACCTGGACTGCGGCCCCATGCGCCCACCCGGCGGCCGCCTGCTCGACGGAAAACCCGGCGTCTTCCGATCCGCGGAATTCGTCTGCCACGTCCTGCTGATCGAGTCGGAAGACGGTTTGGTGTTGGTGGACACCGGTTTCGGCCTGTCCGACCTCGCGAACCCACCGGGCTCCCTGCCCCCGCTCTTCGCGAAGATGATCCGCCCCATCCCCGACCCGGACAATGCCGCCATCAGCCGGATAACGGCACTCGGCTACGACCCGTCCGACGTCCGCCACATCATTCTGACTCACCTGGACCTCGACCACGCGGGCGGCCTCCCCGACTTCCCCGACGCCCGAGTCCACGTCTACGCCCCAGAACACCAAGCCGCCATGACCCGAAAATCCCGAGCCGAACGAGACCGCTACCGCCCAGCCCAATGGGCACACGGTCCCAAGTGGGAAATCCACACCCCCCAGGAAGGCGGCGACGAGTGGTTCGGCTTCAACGCCGTCCGCACCCTCACCGGCCTTCCCGAAGACTTCCTCCTGGTCCCCCTACCAGGCCACACCCAAGGCCACACCGGCATCGCCGTCCGCACCGAAACCGGCTGGCTCCTCCACGCGGGCGACGCCTACTTCACCCACACCGAAATGAATCAACCCCCGTCTTGTCCCCCACTTCTGCGCGCCTTCGAGAGCCAGGCCCAGATGAACGCCCAAGCCCGCCACACCAACCAGAACCGCCTCCGCGACCTCGTCAAGACCCACTCCCCCGAGGTCACAGTCTTCTCCGCCCACGACGCCACCGAACTAGCCCGCCTCACCACCTCCTGACGTCCTGGACGCGTCGGAGCGGACCGCGCTTCCTCGCGCCCCGCCGCGGAGCCGGGTGAGACTGGGGTCAGGAACCGCCGTGAGCGGTTGCGCCGCTACCTCAGGTGGTGGGCCAACGCGGCATGGTGGTCGTGGGCCGGGTGGTCGGGGTCCGGGTGTGGGGCAGGGTCGATGTGGATGGTGACCTCGGCCAAGTGCCGCAAGGAATGCCGCAAGCGGTGTTCGGCCTCGACCGCCACCGTGTGCGCCGCCAGAAGCGTCGAGTCGGCGTCAGCGACAATGGTGGACTCGGCGAACAACCGATGCCCCACCCACCGCAACCGGACAGCGGTGACTCCCCGCACCCCAGGCGTGTCGGCGAGCGTCAACTCGGCCCGGTCCACCAGTTCAGGGTCAACCCCGTCAAGCAACCGCCCGAAGACCTCACGGGCGGCGGCCCGCAACACCAGAACGATCAGCACGGTCATCCCCAGTCCCACCACCGGGTCGGCATAGGGAATCCCGGCCCAAGTCCCCCCAGCCGCCAGCACGACCACCAGGCTGGTCAACCCATCCGTCCGAGCGTGCAACCCGTCAGCCACCAGCGCGCCCGACCCGATTTCCCGCCCAACCCGAATCCGGTACCTGGCCACCAGTTCGTTCCCGAGAAACCCGATCGCCCCAGCCACCGCCACAAGAGCGAGATGCTCGACAGCCCGAGGCTCGATGATCCGCGAAACCGCCTGATACCCGGCCGCGCACGCCGACAAAGCGATCAGCACCACCACAACCAGCCCCGCCAAGTCTTCTGCCCGCCCCAGCCCATAGGTGAACCGCCGGGTAGCCGCCCGCCGACCGAGGGCGAACGCGATCGCCAACGGCACAGCCGTCAACGCGTCAGCGACGTTGTGCAGAGTGTCACCGAGCAGTGCCACAGATCCCGACAGTGCCACAATCACCGCCTGCGCGGCAGCGGTGACCAGCAGCACCCCGAAGGAGATCCACAGCGCCCGCATTCCCCGCGCGCTGGTTTCCAGCGCAGAATCAGAGTGGCGATGTCCGTGGCCATGCCCATGTCCGTGTCCGCGTGCCATGCCACCGAAGATACCTGCATACCTAGTTGATTGTGAAGGTGTTGCGTGCACTCCCTCTCGTCCCCCGGGCACGACAGCACAGGCGACCCGACAAAAGCCCAGGTAGATGCGGCTGTTGGCCTGTTCGCGATGCTTTCGGACGCCACCCGGTTGAGGATCCTGTGGGCGCTCCGCGACGGCGGTGAACGCGACGTCACCACGCTGGCCGAACTGGCCGAGGTCGGCCCCACCAGCGCCAGCCAGCACCTGACCAAGCTGCGCCTGGCCGGTCTCGTGGCGACGCGGAAGGAGGGCAGGCGCGTGTTCTACCGCGCCCGCGGCTCGCATTTGCGCAAGCTTCTCGACGAAGCCCTCTTCCGCGCCGACCACGAGACCAGCGGCCTACCGGACGACGACTGAACCGCTACTTGGACAACTTTTCCGCGTCGAACTTCACCTTGCCGACCACAAGCCGGTTGACTCCCCACAGCAGCACGCCGACTCCGAGCAGGATCGCCGCGATCCCGTACTCCCGCGCGGGCCGCCCGGACAGCGGGCTAGCCAGGTAAGCGCACGCGATGGCGCCGATCAGCGGCAGCGCGGTCGGCGCGCGGAAGTGCTTGTGCTCCACCTTTTCCTTGCGCAGCACCAGAACGGCGACGTTGACGACCGTGAACACGATCAGCAGCAGCAGCGAGGTCGTGCCGCCCAGCGCGTTGATGTCGACCAGCGCCACCAGCACCATCGCGATCGCGCTGGTGAACAGGATCGACACCCACGGCGTGCGGCGGAACGGGTGCACGGTGCCGAACGCCCGCGGGATGATCCGCTCGTTGGCCATGCCGTAGACGAGCCTGCTGGCCATCAGCATGTTGATCAGCGCCGAGTTGATGACCGCGAGCAGCCCGATCAGCGCGAACACCCACAGCGGGAACCCGGGCGCGCCGACTTCCAGCACCTTGAGCAGGGCGTCGCTCTTCGCCGCGGACAAATCCTTGGCGGGCACCAAAAGCGAGGAGGTGAGCGCCACCAGCACATAGATCACCGCGGCGATCCCCATGCCCAGCAGCATGGCGCGCGGGAAGATCCGCACCGGGTCGCGGCACTCTTCCGCCATGTTGACCGAGTCCTCGAACCCGACCATGGCGAAGAACGCGAGCGCCGTTGCCGAGGTGACCGCGATCAGCGGAGTCTGCCCCACGGTGTCGATGTGCGTCAGCCGCGCGGGTTCCCCTTCGCCGTTGGTGATCGCGTAGAACCCGACCACGATGATGATCAGCAACCCGGACAGCTCGATGAACGTGAGCACCACGTTGGCCCACAACGACTCCGCGACTCCCCGGAAGTTCACCGCGGCGAGCAGCAGAATGAACCCGAGCGCGATATACACGGTCGGAATGGTCAACGAGTCGCCCATCAGCTTCCGCAGATAGGTGTTCCCGAACGCCTGCGCGGCCGACGCGGCGGAGGTGATGCCCGAGGACATCACCGCGAAGGCCACCATGAAGGTGAGAAACTGGATTTTGAAGGCACGGTTGGCGTACAGCGCCGCCCCCGCCGCCTTGGGGTACTTCCCGACGAGTTCCAGGTAGCTGAACGCCGTCAGGAACGCGACCGTGAAAGCCAGCAGGAAGGGTAGCCAGAGCGCGCCCCCCACCTTCCCCGCGACCGTTCCAGTGAGCGCGTACACGCCGGTTCCGATGATGTCGCCGACGACGAACAACAGCAGCAACCCGGGCCCGATGACCCGTTTGAGCTCCGGTTGTCCCTCATCGCCCGCTGTCTGTGCCATGGTCGCGGGCCCCCGCGTCTGATCCGCCATGATCGGAAGTGTGCAGGGGTCGGCGGCAAGAAACAATCCAACCTGATCATGCACCCGTGACCTGGTGGTTCGCGCCCAAGCGCTCGGCTCCCGGACGGAGCGGCGGTCAACCAGTCCACCGCCCGACTCACCCCGCGAGCCGATACCTCCAGAACGACGGCACAGCCGCCACCGCCGCGATCGTCAGCACGACCACCAACACCCCGCCCACAGTCGTGGCCACCGCGGTCCCGAACGCCGCCCCGCCCCAGCCGTGCAGGACGTCCGCCACCCGAGGGCCACCGGCGACGACCACCGTGAACACCCCCTGCATCCGCCCGCGCATCTCGTCCGTCGCCTCGGTTTGCAGCATGGAACCGCGGTGCACGGCGCTGATCAGGTCGGCGCCACCGCCGAGAGCCAAAAAGAGCACCGCCAGCCACAGCGAGTTAGACAGGCCGAACCCGACTACCGCGAGCCCCCACGCGCACACCGCCACCGTGATCGCCGCGCCCTGCCTGGCGATCCGGGCGAACGCGCCGGAGAACAGCCCGAACAGCGCCGACCCGATCGGGATCGCCGCGAACAGCCAGCCCAGGGCGATTCCGCCGCCGGGTGGGTCGCCGAAGGTGCGTTCGGCCATCTCGGGGAACAGCGCGCGCGGCATTCCGGCGGTCATGGCGATGATGTCGACCAGGAACGAGACCAGCAGCAGTTTGCGCACGGCGAGGTAGCGGAATCCGTCCGCGATGTCGCTGATCCCCGCGCGCCGCGACGCGCCCTCCCCCGGCCGGATCGCGGGCAGCAGCGACACCAGCGCCAGCGCGCCGAAGAGCGCCACCGTGTCCACCAAGTACAAAGTGGACAGTCCGAGCACCGGGATGAGCGAGCCCGCCATGAGCGGGCCGAACACCATTCCGAACGTCAACGTCGTGAAGTTCAGCGCCACCGCGGGCGGCAGCAACGCGGTGGGCACCAACCGGGCCACGGCGGCGCTGCGGGTGGGCATGTTCACCGCGACAAACGCCTGCCCCACGCCCAGCAACACCAGGATCAGGGCCACCGAGTCGAAGTGGAGGAACGCCTGCAACCAGAGCAAACCGGACGCCACCGCGACACCCAGGTTGCTGACCAGCAACACCGTGCGCCGGTCGAACGCGTCGGCGATCGCGCCGCCCCAGAGGCCGAAGACGAGCAGCGGCACCAGTCCTACCGCACCGGTCAGCCCGACGTAACCGGAGGACCCGGTCAGGTCGTAAATCTGCTTGGGCACGGCGACCGCGGTGAGCTGGCTGCCCACGGCGGTGACCGCGGTCGTCAGCCACAGTCGGCGGAAATCCCGAATCCGCAGCGGGCGGGTGTCGATGACGGCCTTGCCGAGCAGCCTGCGGGCTCGGCCGCGCCGCCCCCGGGTTTCCGCGTCGGTGCTCACATCACCCGAGCTTAGGGCCGCTAACGACCTGTCCGCCTGGGGTTTCCCGCCTGCCGAGACGGCATCACGGGCCGAGGCGCTCGACCTTCCAGCCGTCCCGGGAGAGCTTGAAGCGCAACCGGTCGTGCATCCGGTCGCGGCGGCCCTGCCAGAACTCCACCAGCTCCGGCTGAATCCGCCAGCCGCCCCAGTGCGGCGGCACCGGCACCGTCTCCGCGTCGGCGAACCGGCGCTCCACATTGGCCAGCGCGGACTCCAGCGCCGCCCGCCCACTGACCACGATGGACTGCGGCGACGCCCACGCGCCAAGCTGCGAGCCGCGCGGGCGCTTGGCCCAGTATTCCGCCGTTTCCGCGCTGCGGACCTTCTCCACGGTGCCGCGCACCGTCGCCTGGCGGTGCAGGCCGTACCAGGGGAACGTCGCCGACGCGTAGCGCGTGGCCATCAGGTCGTGGCTCTTCGCCGAGGTGTAGTTGGTGAAGAACACCAGCCCGCGCGCGTCGAGCCCCTTGGCCAGAACAGTTCGCGAGGACGGGAACCCGTCGGCGCCCGCGGTGGCCAGGACCATGGCGTTCGGCTCGGGCAGGCCCGCCTGCGTGGCCTCGTCCAGCCAGCGCTGCAACTGCTCGTGCCAGGTATCGGCGAGGTCGTACTCCGACAGCGCGCCTTGCTCGTAGGCGACCCGCATGGTCGGAAGGTCAAGAGCGATTTCGCCGTCAGCCATGCCGCATCTCCTCAGACCGCGCGGGTGTGTGGTGGGGGCCTCACCGCTTGACGGTACGGGGAATCCAGGTGAACGGGAACCGCTCGGACGGTGACAGGTGCCACCCGAGCGAGGAAATGTTGTGTTCGTTTGTGACGCAATGGCGCGACCGCACAATCTGGATCGTTTCACTGGATCGTGACCGAAGACACCGCTGTGAACGATTGCTAACGTGGAAAACAAGGAGCATGGTGACGCCAGCCGTGCAGTGGAGCCCGGCGCGGGCGACCTGTCTTGACGCCGCTGCCGCTGTGCGTGAACCGTCGGGGACATGGCGTGAAAGGCGAAGCAATGCGCAACGCGGTGCAGGACATCGACCAGGCTCCACCCTCGGTGGCCTCGGCCGACGAGCCGGACGACGGTTTCCGTCCCGGGCTGGAAGGCGTGGTGGCCTTCCGCACGGAGATCGCGGAACCGGACCGGGACGGCGGCGCTCTGCGCTACCGCGGCGTCAACATCGAAGACCTCGTGGGCAAGGTCACCTTCGGCAACGTGTGGGCACTGCTTGTCGACGGCCGCTTCGGCCCCGGCCTGCCGCCCGCCGAGCCGTTCCCGCTGCCCGTGCACTCCGGCGACGTCCGGGTGGACGTGCAGGCCGGTCTGGCCATGCTCGCCCCGATCTGGGGTTACCGCCCACTGCTCGACATCTCCGACGACGAGGCCCGCGAGCAGCTGGCCCGCGCGTCGGTCATGGCCCTGTCCTACGTGGCGCAGTCCGCCCGCGGCATCCACCAGCCCGCGGTCCCGCAAAACCGCATCGACGAGTGCAACACGATCACCGAGCGCTTCATGACCCGCTGGCGCGGCGAGCCCGACCCGGCCCACGTCAAGGCGGTCGACGCGTACTGGGTATCCGGCGCCGAGCACGGCCTCAACGCCTCGACCTTCACCGCCCGGGTGATCGCCTCCACCGGCGCGGACGTCGCCGCGTCCCTCTCCGGCGCCATCGGCGCCATGTCCGGCCCCCTGCACGGCGGCGCCCCCGCCCGGGTCCTGCCGATGATCGCCGAGGTCGAGAAAACCGGCGACGCCACCAAGTACGTCAAGGACCTGCTGGACCGCAAGGAACGCCTCATGGGCTTCGGCCACCGCGTCTACCGCGCCGAAGACCCCCGCGCCCGCGTCCTGCGCCGCACCTGCCAGGAACTCGGCGCCGAACGCTACGAGGTGGCCGCCGCCCTGGAACAGGCAGCCCTAGCCGAACTCCGCGAACGCCGCCCCGACCGAGCCATCGAAACCAACGTCGAGTTCTGGGCGGCGGTCATCCTGGACTTCGCCCAGGTGCCCCCGCACATGATGCCCGCCATGTTCACCTGCGCCCGCACAGCGGGCTGGTGCGCGCACATCATGGAACAGAAGCGCACCGGCCGCCTGGTCCGCCCCGCGGCGAAGTACGTGGGCCCCAGCCCCCGAACCCCAGAGGAAGTCGACGGCTGGGACGCCATCTCCGGCGCCTGACCCCTCAGTTCGACGGCAAGCCCCGCACCGAGCGCTCCGCTCATATGCGGGGCTTGCCGCTTTCCGAACCCTGGACTCGCAGCCCGCACCGCGCCCTGAAAGCAGCCCCGCGTACGCGGGGAAGACAGCTTGTCGAACCGGTCGATGTAGGCGCGCAGGGGAACAGCCCCGCGTGCGCGGGGAAGACCAGGTCACGTTCTGGACCCGCCCGGACGGCCACGGAACAGCCCCGCGTGCGCGGGGAAGACACTAGTTGACCTGCGGGTTCACGAACCAGAACAGCGTTTTGCACTCACTTTCAGTCAGTCTGCGAGCTTCCGGAGCACTCGACCAATGCCTCCCGGCAGTGAGATCCGCCGATCCCCCACGCGCGACGGCAAACCCCACCCTCCCCGGGGGGCCGCCCCGCTCCAGTCTATCGGCTCTGGGGCCAGACGGAAGGCCCGCGCGAAACCTGTGGACAACTTCGGCGATTGTGGATAACTCGGGCCCTTCCAGGCAGGTTCCGTCGGGCGATGGCCGACAATCGGAAGCATGTTGCAGACCACTGAGTTCGCGTTGCTCCGCCGGATCGCGGCCGAGCAGGCCGGGAGCCGGGCGCCGTCGTTGGTTGCGGGGGTTGTCCGGGGAGATCGGCTTGCCTGGACCGGTGCGCGGGGGAAGGTCGACGGGGCCGTGCCGACGACCGACACCCAGTATCGGATCGGGTCGATCACCAAGACGTTCGTGGCCGTCCTGGTGATGCGGTTGCGCGACGAGGGCAAGCTTGACCTCAACGACGCGTTGGACAAGCACATGCCGGGCACGTCGTTCGGGGCGGTCACCATCGCGCAGTTGCTCGCGCATACCGGCGGGCTCACCTCCGAGTCGCCCGGCCAGTGGTGGGAGCGGGCCGAGGGCGGGGATTGGCCCGCGCTGGAGACGAGCCTGGTGGAGGGGGCGCTGCGGCACCGGTCGGGCGCGCGGTTCCACTACACCAACGTCGGCTACGGCGTCCTCGGCGAGCTGGTCGCCCGGCTGCGGGGCACCACCTGGCTCGACGCGCTCAACACCGAGATCCTGGCTCCGCTCGGCATGACCCGCACGACTCCGCACCCGCGGGCGCCCGCCGCCACCGGGTGGGCGGTGCACCCGTACGCCGACGTCCTGCTCAGGGAGCCGACCCCGGATGCCGGGGCGATGGCGCCCGCGGGCCAGCTGTGGTCCACCGTGTCCGACCTGGCCCGGTGGACCCGGTTCGTCGGCGGCGACACCGGCGATGTGCTGCACCCGGACACGGTGGCCGAGATGCGCGAGCCCGCGCACGTCGAGGACGACGCCACCTGGACGTCCGGCTACGGCCTCGGCCTGCAGACCATGCGGATCAACGGCAGGCGCCTAACCGGGCACGGCGGTTCGATGCCCGGGTTCCTGGCCATGGTCCTCAGCGACCAGAACAGCGGCACGGGCGCGCTGGTCATGGCGAACACGACCTCGGGGGTGGCCGTCGGCGCGGTCGCCAACGATTTGATCGAGCTGGTCGAGCAGCACGAGCCCGCGCTGCCCGCGGAGTGGGAGCCGATGGCGGAGGCCGACCCTGAGCTGCTCGCGCTCACCGGCCAGTGGCACTGGGGGCCGACCCCGTACGTGCTGCGGCTGCTGCCCGGCGGCTGGCTCAGCCTCGCGCCGGTGTCCACCCGGGGCCGCCAGTCCCGGTTCCGTCCCGAGGGCCGGGACACCTGGACCGGTCTCGACGGCTACTACGCGGGCGAGACCTTGACGCTGCACCGTTCCGCCTCCGGTGCGGTCACCCACCTTGACCTGGTGACTTTCGTGTTCACGCGGGAGCCGTACGGCACGCCGGAGGCCATCCCGGGCGGGGTCGACGAACAGGGCTGGCGGACCAGAGAGGGCTGACGAGTGCGAGACTGGGCAGGCCGCTCCGCCGAGGCAGGCGGGGCCACGTCAACACCGCGAAAGGCGCCGAGATGACCCAGACCGCCGACCCGAGCACGCTGGAGATCCCCGCGGAGCTCAAGCCCTCCGACGGCCGATTCGGCTGTGGACCGTCGAAGGTCCGGCCGGAGCAGGTCGCCGCGCTGGCATCCGAGGGAGCCGCGCTGCTGGGCACCTCGCACCGCCAGAAGCCGGTGAAGTCGCTGGTGGGCCGGGTCCGCGCGGGCCTGCGCGAGCTGTTCTCCCTGCCCGAGGGCTACGAGGTCGTCCTCGGCAACGGCGGCGCCACCGCGTTCTGGGACGCGGCCGCGTTCGGCCTGGTCCGGGAGCGCTCGCAGCACTTCACCTACGGCGAGTTCTCCGCCAAGTTCGCCTCGGTGACCAAGGGCGCGCCGTTCCTGGCCGACCCGATCGTCGTCAAGGCCGACCCGGGCAGCGCCCCGGAGTTCACCTACACCGACGGCGCCGACCTGGTGGCGTGGGCGCAGAACGAGACCTCCACGGGCGTGGCCGTCCCGGTGCTGCGGCCCGCCGGGTCCGATGGCGCGCTGGTCGCCATCGACGCGACCTCCGGCGCGGGCGGCCTGCCGGTCAAGGCCGAGGACTTCGACGTCTACTACTTCGCGCCGCAGAAGTCGTTCGCCTCCGACGGCGGGCTGTGGCTGTCGCTGATGAGCCCCGCGGCGTTGGAGCGGGTCGCCGAGATCGGCGCGTCCGACCGCTGGGTGCCGGAGTTCCTGTCGCTGACCACCGCGCTGGACAACTCGGTGAAGGACCAGACGTACAACACCCCGTCGGTGGCCACGCTGTTCCTGCTGGCCGAGCAGATCGACTGGATGCTGGCCAACGGCGGTCTCGACTGGACGGTGTCGCGCACGAAGGACTCGTCGCAGCGGCTCTACACCTGGGCGGAGAAGACCGAGTACACGACGCCGTTCGTGGCCGACCCGGCGCTGCGCTCGCAGGTCGTCGGCACGATCGACTTCGCCGACTCGGTCGACGCGGCCGCGGTGGCCAAGGCGCTGCGGGCGAACGGCATCGTCGACGTCGAGCCGTACCGCAAGCTGGGCCGCAACCAGCTGCGGGTGGCGATGTTCCCGGCCATCGAGCCGGACGACGTGACCACGCTCACGAACGCGATCGACTGGGTGGTCGACCGGCTGGCCTAAACACGGGAACCACTTGGCGCACGAGGCCGTCCGGAGACGGGCGGCCTCCGTCGTGTCCCACGCGACACGCCCGGGCGAACGGGTGAACCAGGGCTGAACCCGGATGCGGGAGGGCCGATGAGTACGGCAAGATCACAAACGGATGTCACGGGGATCGCGGCGCGCCTAGCGCGTCAAGGCGACTCGCCGATCTACCGTGGGAAGCTGGCGAGTGAAGTCTGCTCATGTCGCAGGGAGGTTCGCGATGCGCGCGCTGCGGGTCGTCGGGCTCTCGGATGACGGCAAGACCGTCATCTGCGAGGACCCGGCACGTGGCGAGCGTTTCACCCTCCCCGCAGACGAGCGGTTGCGTGCGGCCGCCCGAGGAGACGTCACCCGACTCGGCCAGATCGAGATCGAGCTGGAGAGCCAGATGCGTCCTCGTGAGATCCAGACCCGCATCCGCGCGGGTGAGTCCGTAGAGCAGGTCGCCGAGGCCGCGGGCATCCCCGCCCACAAGGTGGAGCGGTTCGCCTACCCGGTCCTGCTGGAGCGTTCCCGCACCGCCGACCTCGCGCAGCGCGCCCACCCTATCCGCGAGGACGGCCCGGACCTGCAGACCCTGGGCGAGGTCGTCCAACACGCGTTCACCCTGCGCGGCCAGGACTACACGGCCGCCACCTGGGACTCCTGGCGCGGCGAGGACGGCAAGTGGGTCGTGCAGCTGTGCTGGAACGCGGGCCGGTCGCTCAACAGCGCCCACTGGTCCTTCCACCCCGGCGCCCACGGCGGCACGGTCACCCCCCTGGACGACCACGCCCACGACCTGCTCGACCCGCAGCCGAACAAGCCGCTGCGCACGGTCCGCCCGGTCACCGAACTCGCCCAGGCCGCCCTCAACCTCGACCACCACCTCCCGGTCACCGCACCGGAACCGGACCCGGAGATCGAGGCTGTGTTCGCCCCGCCGGTGGCCCCCGTGCCCACCCCGGTCGTGGTGGAACCAGCACGCCGGGACCCGGAGCCGAGGACGGAGGAACAGGACTTCGTCGAGGACTTCGAGCTCATCCCCGAGCCGGAGCCCGCCACCGCCCCCGAGGAGCCCGCCATCCTGGCATCTGACCACCCCGAAGACACCCCCCGCCCGCGCGGCGAGGACCACCAGGACGCTCTGATCGAGGAGCCCGCCCGCAAGGTGGAACCCCCCAGGCGCGGCAAGGCGAAAAAGGCCCGCCCGATCGTCCCGTCCTGGGAAGACGTCCTCCTGGGCACCCGCTCCAACCGAGGCTGACCAGCGCCAGGCCCCGCCCGGCACCCACCTCACTCCCCCGCGTATCCCGCTCCCCCAGGGAGCGGGATACGCGTCGTGGCTGCCGAGCCGATCACCAAGCGCTCGTGATGAGCAGGCGGAACAGCAAATTGCCTCGTCCGCACAGCCGGCACCTTCATGGGAGAGGGCAGACAACACGAGGACAGCCGAGCGATGGCCACAACCGGAACAACCCCCGCCTGCGCGGGGAGAACGTGCCACATGGCGAAGCGGTGCGCGTCGAGTGCGGAACATCCGCGCGCGCGGGACGGGCGAGCGCAAGAGCGCACTCACCTTGGTGGAAACGGAGCATCCCCGCGCGCGGGGAGGGCACTCCCGGCCTAGGCGACCTCGGGGGAGCACCCCCCGTGCGCGGGGAGGGCCACAGGTGATGCAGCCTGCATCGGCCGACGGAGAACATCCCCGCATCGCGGGGAGGGCGACCTCCCGGCCGACGAGCGAGCCGGGCTGCTGGGAGCACCCCGCGTGTGCGGGAAGGGCATCGCGATCCCGCCGTCGGAGCGGCCAGCGGCTGGAGCATCCCCGCGTGTGCGGGGAGGGCAAGGTCCCGTTTCTCACGCCAGCTCTACCTGCGGAGCATCCCCGCGTGTGCGGGGAGGGCTCTATTACGGGTAATTGAGTGCACCCCGCGCGGGGGAGCATCCCCGCGTGTGCGGGGAGGGCGCTGGTTGACCTGCGGGTTCGCGAGTTGAAACAGTGTTTTGCATTCGCTCTGGTCAAGCTTGGGCCTGGTGATCCGGTCAGCCGCCGCTCGCGTCTGGAGCAGAGTGCTCAGGCACAGCGGTCGCGCCCGCTTCCCGTCGACTGGCTTTCACGAAGGCTGCGAGCGCTAGAGAATCGTGGCGGGGACGGCGTCCAGGAGGTTCAGGTCCCAGCCCTCGCGTTCGCACCAGTCTTCTGCGGCTTCCCGGGTCAGCCAGGTGGCGGTGTCGGGGCGGGAGCGGCCGAGGCGGGTCCAGCCGTCCGGGGCCAGCAGGTGCAGTTGGCCGTCGCGGAGGGCGAGGAGCCTGCCCTCGGGGAAGGCCATGCTGGGTTCCGTGCGGAGGAAGCGCACGGGGTCCGGTCGTGTCATGGGGACCATGATGCCGCCCCGGGTGCCGGAAAACCGGATGACCGTCCGCACTGGGGATCGCTAACGTCCCTGTGGAGGACAGGGAGCGAAATGGACGCGACGACGTCGGTTCACCCCGCGCCCGGGGACGGCGATTCCACACCCACCGGCAGTATCGCGGCTTTGCGGCGGCTCACCCCTTATCTGCGGCCGGTTCGCGGCCGGTTGATCGGGTCGGGTGCGGCTGTGCTCGGGTCGATGGTGTGCGGGCTGATGATTCCGCTGGTCATCCAGCGGGTGCTGGATGGGCCGGTCGCCACCCGGGACACCGGGCCGCTGCCGTGGCTGCTTTTGGCGGTCGCGGTGTTGGGAACGGCGGAGGCGCTGCTGTTCTACCTGCGCCGCCGGTTGGTGGCGCGGGCGAGCACGCGAGTCGAGGCGGAACTGCGCGCCGACCTGTACCACCACTTGCAGCGGCTGCCGATTTCCTTTCACGACCGGTGGCAGTCGGGGCAGTTGCTGTCGCGGGCGGTGTCGGACCTGTCCACGATTCGTCAGTTCATCGCGTTCGCCGGGATCTTCCTGGTGGTCAACTCGATCACGCTGGTGCTCGGGTTGTTGGTCCTGTTCTGGCTTTCGCCGATGCTTGGCCTGATCACGCTCGTCTTCGCCGCGCCGCTGGTGATGATCTCCTCGCGGTATGAGTCGGGGTACCAGGTGTTGGCGCGGCGGTCGCAGGACCAGGTGGGTGATCTGACGACCACGGTCGAGGAATCGGTGCTGGGCATCCGGGTGCTCAAGGCATTCGGCCGCGGACCACAGCTCACTGCCCGCTTCCTCAAGCAGGCCAACGACTTGCGGAACACGGAGCTGGCGAAATACCGGCTCCAGGCGAAACTGTGGGCGGCGATCCTGCTGCTGCCCGAGCTGGGCATCGCGGCGCAGCTGCTGTTCGGCACGTTCCAGGTTGTCGACGGCACGATGACGGTCGGCACGCTGGTCGCGGGTGTCACCGTGGCCAGTTACCTGAGCTGGCCGACCGATTCGATCGGCTGGCTGCTGGCCGAGTCGAACCAGGCGGCGACCGCGTCGGCGCGCTACTGGGAGGTGCGGGACGCGCGAATCACGGTCACAGACCCGGAATCGCCGCGCCCGCTGCCTGTCGACGGCAAGGGTGAGGTGCGCTTCCACGACGTGCGGTTCCGGCACTCGGGTTCGGGGCGCGAGGTGTTGCGCGGGGTGGATCTGACTGTCCGTCCAGGTGAGACAGTCGCGCTGGTCGGGCCGACGGGGTCGGGGAAGACGACGCTGACCGCGCTGGTGCCGCGCTTGGCCGATGTGACCGGCGGCAAGGTGACCGTCGACGGGATGGACGTGCGTGATCTGCGGTTGGCCGATCTGCGCACGGTGGTGGCGATGGCGTTCGAGGACCCGGTGCTGTTCTCGGCGAGCGTGCGGGAAAACGTCGCCCTCGGGTCGCCGGGGGTCACCGACGAGGATGTGCGGGTGGCGCTGCGGATCGCGCAGGCCGAGGACTTCGTGGACCGGCTGCCGTGGGGCCTGGACACCCGCATCGGCGAGGAAGGCCTGTCGCTTTCCGGCGGGCAGCGCCAGCGGCTGGCCCTGGCCCGCGCGGTCGTGGGCAAGCCGCAGGTGCTGGTCCTGGACGACCCGCTGTCCGCTTTGGACGTGCACACCGAGGCCGAGGTCGAACACGCTCTGCGCAGCGTGCTTTCCGGGGTCACGGCGCTGGTCGTGGCGCACCGGCCGAGCACCGTGCAGCTCGCCGACCGGGTCGCCCTGCTCGACGGCGGGCGGATCACCGCTGTGGGCACCCATTCCGATCTGCTCGCCACCAACCCCGACTACCGCGACCTTCTGTCCACAATGGATGAATCAGCCGACGAAGAAAGCGTGGCGTGATGACCACCACCGCGCCGAACGGCACCGCGGACGACGACTTCGCCTGGCGGGGCGTCGCGACGGAGGACACCGAGGAAGTCACCCACGCCATCGGGGTGAAGCTGCACG
Organism: Actinokineospora iranica; assembly: GCF_900101685.1. GTDB lineage: Bacteria > Actinomycetota > Actinomycetes > Mycobacteriales > Pseudonocardiaceae > Actinokineospora > Actinokineospora iranica. The sequence goes on along the minus strand of NZ_FMZZ01000009.1, from coordinate 160,437 downwards.
CCCGCTCGCGCGCGCTGCTCGCCACCCTGGTGCGCCCGGTGGCGGGGCGGACCGCGCTCGCGTTTCTGTTGGTGGTGCTGGAAAACGTCGCGCAGCTCTCCGGGCCGCTGCTCATCGCGGCCGCGATCGACACCGGCATCCCGAACGCGATCGCCGGGGACACCACGGTTCTGGCGTGGTGCGTGGGCGGATACGCGTTCTGCGGCTTGGCGTCCGCGGTGGTGTGGAACGTCTTCCTGCGGCTGTCCAGCCGCATCGGCCAGGCCCTGCTGATCGACCTGCGGCAGCGGATCTTCGAGCACGCCCAGCGGCTTCCGCTGTCGTTCCACGAGTCCTACACCTCCGGCAAGGTGATCTCCCGGCTCACCAGCGATGTCGACGCGCTGGACGACCTGCTGGAGGTCGGCATCGACGACCTGCTCACCGCGGTCCTGTCGCTGGTCGGCATCTCCGTGCTGATGCTGTGGCTCGACCTGCCGCTTGCCCTGCTGGTGCTGGCCGGGCTGGTGCCGCTGGTGCTGGTCACCCGCTGGTTCTACCTGCGCTCGAACCTGGCGTACCGCAGCACCAGCGGCGCCATCGCCAAAATCATCGTGCAGTTCGTGGAGAGCATGAACGGCATCCGCGCGGTGCAGGCGTTCCGCCGCGAGGGCCGCAACGAGTCGATCATGAACGGGCTTAACGTCCGCTACCGCGACGCCAACGCCGACGCGCTCACCGTGATGGCCAGGTTCACCATGAACGTTCGCCTGGTAGGAAACCTGACACTGGCTCTGGTACTTGCCATCGGCACCTGGCGGGTGGTCGACGGCGGCCTGGAACTGGGCGTGCTCACCGCGTTCCTGCTTTACCTGCGCCGGTTCTACGACCCGCTTGACGACATCGCGCAGTTCACCAACGCCTATTCCTCCGCCATCGCCTCGCTGGAGAAGATTTCCGGCCTGCTGCAAGAGAAACCGGAGGTCGCCGAGCCCGAGAAGCCGACACCGCTGCCGAAGAACCCGGGCCAGCGGGGCCGCTCGATCACCTTCGAGCACGCCGAGTTCCGCTATAGCCCGACGGCACCGGTGGTGCTGCCCGCGTTCGACCTCACCGTGCCCGCAGGGCAGACCGTGGCCCTGGTCGGCCCGACCGGCGCGGGCAAGTCGACGCTGGCCAAGCTGGTGGCCCGGTTCTACGACCCGACCTCGGGAACCGTGCGGCTGGACGGGATCGACCTGCGCGAAGTGTCCGATGTGGACCTTCGCGCGGCGGCGGTCATGGTGACCCAGGAGAACTTCCTGTTCAGCGGCTCGGTCGCGGACAACATCGCGCTGGGCAAGCCGGACGCGACCCGCGCGGAGATCGAGGCGGCGGCGCGGGCGGTCGGCGGGCACGAGTTCATCACCGCCCTGCCGGAGGGCTACGACACCGACGTGCGCAAACGCGGCGGCAGGCTCTCGGCGGGCCAGCGGCAGGTGATCGCGTTCGCCCGCGCTTTCCTGGCCGACCCGGCGGTCCTGGTGCTGGACGAGGCCACCTCCAGCCTCGACGTCCCCACCGAACGCGTGGTGCAGAAGGCGTTGGAGTCCGTGCTGGCCGACCGCACCGCGCTGATCATCGCCCACCGCCTGTCGACGGTCCTGATCGCCGACCGCGTCCTGGTGGTCGACGACGGCCGGATCGTCGAAGACGGCTCCCCCGGCGCCCTGATCAGCGCGGACGGCCGCTTCAACGCCCTGCACACCGCCTGGCGCGACTCCCTGGTCTGAAAGTCACTGCCCAAAGATGATGAAGGGAAGGGCCAGCCAGCCCAGGGCGATGCCCGCCGCGACGCCGACCGCGACCCAGCGCCAGGTCGGGGCCTCGCGGGCCAGCCAGACCGAGGGCAGCAGACCCGCGCTGACCACGAGGTTCGAGCCGATCGCCAGCAGGGGGTTGGTCTGGTAGAGCGTCACCGCCAGGGTGAGGACCGCGGCCAGGACCAGCACCGTGGTGAACGCGGAGATCAGCAGCCCGGTCCCCCACGGGGTGGGCTCGGCGGGCACGGCTTCCCGCTCCGGCTCGGCTACGGCAGCGGGTGGTTCCACGACTGACACCTCTCCGGAAAGCGGGTCCATATAGCTGATCGGGGCGCCCATGGCGCTGGCGACCCGGGTGGCGAGCTGGCGGCCCCGACGGGAGACGACGTGCGCGGCGGAACCGGCTTCCTCGCTGCCGCCGCGGCGCACGGCGCTGACCACGCGGGCCCATTCGTGCAGGTCGGCCGACAGGTCGCCGCCGAGGGCGAGGCTGTCCGGGTCGACCTCGCGGGTGCCCGCGCCATCGTCACCGTCGCCGATGAGGACGGCACGCTCGTCCTTGGCGCGCAGTTCCATCAGCTACCCCCTTCGCTGGATGCGTTGAGCGCGTAGAAGGCGACCGCGGCGGCGGTGGCCACGTTGAGGGAGTCGACGCCGCCCGCCATCGGGATCCTGACCGCGGCGTCGGCCGCGTCGATCGCGGCGTCGGTCAGTCCCGGGCCCTCCGAGCCGAGCAGGACCGCCACCCGTTCGCCTGGGCCGACCGCATCGGACAGCGGTACCGAATCCGCCCGCGGGGTGAGCGCGAGCACCCGGAACCCGCTGTCGCGCAGCCACTTCACCCCGTCCGGCCACGGCTCGATCGGCGCGAAGGGCACCGCGAGGACGTGCCCCATCGACACCCGGACGCTGCGCCGGTACAGCGGGTCGCTGCACCCGGGGGCGAGCAGCACGGCGTCGACGCCGAGGGCGGCGGCGTTGCGGAACAGCGCGCCGAGGTTCTCGTGGTCGCCGACGCCTTCGAGCACGGCCACCGTGCGGGCGCGCTCGACAAGCTCAAGGGGGTCGGGTGCGGGCGCGCGGTCGGCCGAGGCCAGGACACCACGGTTCAGATGGAAGCCGACCGTCTCGGCCATCACCTCGGCGGTGGCGACGTAGGCGGGCGCGTCGATGCCGTCGAGGTCCTCGGCCATGGCCTCGATCCGGCGCCGCACACCGAGCAGCGCGCGCACCGGGTAGGGCGAGGCGAGCAGCCGCCGCACCACGACGACGCCCTCGGCGATCACCAGACCGCGCCCGCCCGGCCGGTCCGGTCGCCGGTCGGCCGTCGACAGGTCGCGGAAATCAGCGAGCCGAGGGTCCCCCGGGTCGCTCACCTCGATCACCTGCGCCACAGGGGCAGTCTCCCATGTCGGTCCCGGCGGTGAATCCGGATCGCGTCTTGCTTGCTCTGTGTTACATACAGATAACGCACTGCACCAATTTGGCCGCTAGCCCGGGGGTGATCACTGTGAAAATCTTGGCGTCCCGGGCACGTGCCGGGCCGCGAACCTGCAGACGGGAGGCGGCATGGGGCAGGACGTATCGACCAACGCTTTCAGCCGAGAAGACCGACAGCGTTACCGGCATAAAGTGCAGCGGTGCCTCGACGCCCTGGAGCGGATGCTCGCCGAGGGCGGGTTCGCCGACTCGCCGCCGCGGATGGGCGTGGAAATCGAACTGAACCTCGTCGACGACGCCCTCCAGCCCGCGATGCTCAACCGAACGGTCCTGGAAAAGATCGATGACCCCTGCTACACGGTCGAATTGGGCCAGCACAACCTCGAACTCAACGCCCGCCACCGGCCGCTGCACGGCGAGCAGTCCGCCGAACTGGAGGCCGAGCTGCGGCTCTCACTGGCAGGCGCGGCGGCCAAAGCCCAGGACGCTGGCGCGTCCCTGGTCATGATCGGCACCCTGCCGACGCTGCGCCGCGAGCACTTCGACGCCAAGTGGCTCTCGCACAGCCCCCGGTTCCGCGCGCTCAACGACGAGATCTTCGCCGCCCGCGGCGAGGAGCTGATGCTGCGCATGGAGGGCTCGCCGATGCCCGGGCAGCGCCCGGAGCGGCTGCGCGTCATGCAGGACACCATTCTCGCCGAGTCGGCGTGCACGTCGACCCAGCTGCACCTGCAGGTGGCGCCGGAGTCGTTCGCGGCCAACTGGAACGCGGCGCAGTGCCTGGCTGGCGTGCAGGTGGCGATCGCGGCGAACTCGCCTTTCCTGCTGAGCAAAGCGTTGTGGCACGAGACGCGGATTCCGCTGTTCCTGCAATCCACCGACACCCGGCCCGACGAGCTCAAGAACCAGGGTGTGCGGCCCAGAGTGTGGTTCGGGGAGCGGTGGATCACCTCGATCTTCGACCTGTTCGAGGAAAACGTGCGCTACTTTCCCGGGCTGCTGCCCGAGATGGACGACGAGGACCCGTTCGAGGCGCTGGATTCGGGACGGGCGCCCAAGTTGGCTGAGCTGCGGCTGCACAACGGCACGATCTGGCGGTGGAACCGGCCGGTTTACGACGTGACCGATGACGTGCCGCACCTGCGGGTGGAAAATCGGGTGCTGCCCTCGGGACCGACCGTGGTCGACCTCATCGCCAACGCGGCCTTCTTCTACGGCGCCCAGCGCGCGCTCATTGGCGATGATCGTCCACTGTGGACGCAGATGTCGTTTCAGGCGGCCGAGGAAAACCTGCACGCGGGCGCCCGGCACGGCTTCGACGCGCAGCTGTACTGGCCGGGCATCGGCTGGGTGCCGCCGGACGAGTTGGTACTGCGCAAGCTCCTGCCGATGGCGCACCAGGGCCTCAAGGACTGCGGGGTCTCCGACGCCTGCCGGGAGCGGTACCTGGGGGTCATCGAGCGCCGCTGCCTGGCCCGGCGCACCGGCTCGTCCTGGCAGCGCGAGACCGTGGCGCTGCTGGAGACGCGCGGACTGACCCGGGACGCGGCACTGGTCGGGATGCTGCGCCGCTACGTCCGCCTCAGTGCCGCCGGCGAGCCGGTGCACACCTGGCCGGTCGACCCCTGAGCCTTCTGCCAGTATGTTGCAATTAGTACCGACTGGCAACAAGGAGACCCCCCGTGGCGCCCTACGCCCTGCCCGACCTGGACTACGACTACGGGCAACTCGAGCCGGTGATCATCGGCGACATCAACGAACTCCACCACAGCAAGCACCACGCCGCATACGTCAAGGGCACCAACGACACCCTGGAGAAGATCGCCGCCGCCCGCGACAAGGGCGATTTCGGCGCGATCGTCGGCCTCGAGACCACCCTGGCGTTCAACCTCGCCGGGCACACCCTGCACAACCAGTGGTGGAAGAACCTCAGCCCCGACGGCGGCGACAAGCCCACCGGCGAACTCGCCGCGGCCATCGACGAGCACTTCGGCTCATTCGACAACCTCCGCGCCCAGCTCAACGCGGTCTCCGGCACCATCCAGGGCTCCGGCTGGGGCGTGCTGGCCTGGGACCCGATCGGCGAGCGGCTGATCACCCAGCAACTCAAGGACCACCACTCGAACCTGTCGATCGCCACCACGCCGCTGCTGGTGTTCGACACCTGGGAACACGCGTACTACCTGCAGTACAAGAACGTGAAGACCGACTACATCGAGAAACTCTGGAACATCGTCAACTGGGCCGACGTCACCGCCCGCTTCGACGCCGCCCGCGCGGGGACCAACGGCCTACGTCCCCCGGCCCCCGCCGCGTAACCCCCTGAGCCCGGCGGCGGATGCTCCGACAAGTTGAAACCGCCGTGTGAAACGCGAGACCCCCGCGCCGGACGCTTGGCGCGGGGGTCTCGCTGTTCCCGAACTGACTGCCGCTCCCACCACGAAGCGACGAGACTTAGGTTAGCCTTACCTCTCTGGTCCACGCAAGAGGGTGCGCCTCAATGTTCCGTGAAGACGGTCTCCATACACCCGTTTGGCCCAGCTTCTCGCTCGGCGCGCTTGGTTGTCCACAGGCTCGCGGAGTTGTCCACAGGTTTCGCGGTGCTCTTCTTTTGAGCCCCACTCCACCCCATCGAGCACCTGGCAAGGCCGGGTGCTGTTGGCAGGAGGGCGGGTGTGCTCCTGGCTCCCCCCATCGAGGAACTGGCAGGTCGAGTACGGCTTGTGGGGGCGGGACGGCCTGCGAGGCCTGAGCAACGGGGGTGTTGGGCTTGTTGGCTTTGGCAGGTTCGCTCTGTCGACCGGTCTGTCTTGGCGGTGACCGAGGGGCTGGGGCGTGGAGGTTCGCGGGTTAGCGGGATACGGGGGTTTTCCTGCGCCTGGTCAGGAGCCTGCCCCAGTGGGTTGCCGGGTGGTCCACTCCGCCTCGTTGGATGAGGACCAGGCCGCAGGTCACCGCTGCCATGGCCGCGATGGCGCCGCCGATGATGAAGGGGGAACGGCCGCCCCATTGGTGGGCCATCCAGCCGGTCATGGGGGCTCCGATGGGGTTGCCGCCCAGGAAGACGAGCATGTAGAGGCCCATCACCCGGCCACGCATTTCTGGGGCTACGGCTAGTTGCACGGTGGCGTTCGCGGTGGTCATGAAGGTCATCACGCTGAAGCCGACGGGGATCAGGGCCAGGGCGAACGTGGTGTAGGTGGGCATGAAGCCGACGAGGATTTCCAGGACTCCGAAGCTGAACGCGGCGCCTAGGAGGAGGCGGGTGCGGGGGGTGCCTCTGCCGCTGCGTCGGGCTGCCCAGAGGGCTCCGGTGAGGGTGCCCGCGGCCAGGGTGGTGGTGAGCAGGCCGTAACCGTCCGCGTCGCGGTGGAAGACGGTTGCGGCGGCGACGGCGAGGGTGACGAAGAAGGTCATGCCGAAGGTGCTGACGAAGAACACGAGCACCAGGACCGACAGGATGTCGGGGCGGTGGCGGACGTAGCGCAGGCCCTCGCGGAGTTGGCCCTTGCTGCGGGCCAGTTTCTTGCCGCGGATCAGTTTCCTCGGGTCCATTCGCCACAGGGCGATGATGACGGCGACGGTGAACAGGGCGTTGGCCAGGAACAGCCAGCCGGTGCCGATGAGGATGATCAGGCCGCCCGCGATGGCCGGGCCGACGACGCGGGCGAGGTTGAAGCTGGTGGAGTTCAGGGCGACCGCGTTGGCTACCTGGGCGCGGCCGACGATCTCGGCGACGAACGACTGGCGCACCGGCACTTCGACCGCGGAGAACGAGCCGAGGACGAAGCACAGCAGGTACACGTGCCACACCTCGACCAAGCCGGTGACATCGAGGAGACCGAGCACGAGGGCGCACGACGCGAGGCCGATCTGCACGCCGATCAGGAGTTTGCGCTTGTCGAGCCGGTCGGCGAGCACGCCAGCCCACAGCGAGAACATCAGTGTGGGCAGGAATTGCAGCGCCGCGGCGACGCCGAGCGCGACCGGGTCGTTGTCGGTGAGCACCAGCACCAGCCAGTCCTGGGCGATGCGCTGCATCCAGGTGCCCACATTGGACACCACACTGCCCGCGGCGAACATGCGGTAGTTGCGGATTCGCAGCGAGGAGAACATCCCCGGCCGCTGCGTGTCCGAAGTGGACGATGTGGCCGCGATCGGCCTATGCGGTGGCGGGGAAGAGTTGTGCCGCTCTCGGGTACCGTCCGCATAGGCTCGCACTAGTTCTGATTCCCCGCCATCCTGTCGATGATCTCGGCGGCTTGGGCGAGGATCGCTCGCTCACCGTCGTCGAGTTCGGCCAATCGTCGGTCCAGCCACGCTTCGCGCGCGGAGATGTCCGCCTGGATGTAGGCGGTGCCCGCCTCGGTCAGCGCCACGATCGCCTGCCGCCCGTCCCGCGGGTGCGGGGAGCGGGTGAGATAGCCCGCGTCTTCCAGGGCCGCGATCACCCGGGTCATCGAGGGCGGCTGCACGCCTTCCTTCGCGGCGAGTTCCCCCGGCGAGAGCGGGCCGCACTTGTGCAGGCACGACATCGCCGAAAGCTGGGTCAGGGTGACCAGGGCGGCCGAGGAGGTCTCTGCGCTCGCGCGCTGGGCGCGGAGCCTGCGGTTGAGCCGCACCACGGCCAGTCGCAACCGGCTGGTGAGCGCTCGTTCGGCCGACTCCTCCGACACAATGCTTAGCATAACTCACTAAACGGCCGTGTACTACCCGTTACGTCCTAGCTCACAGCGCGTCGAGTGCCCCGAACACGCGCGCTCGCAGCAGTTCGTACTGCTCCCGGCAGCGCTTGGGCGGGCCGGGCGGGCGGGCGACGACCTCGCCAGGCCCCACCACCTCGTCCACCGCGAACTGCTCCCTGGTCAGGTCGACCTCGACCACGCCGACCCGGTTCCACCAGTGGTACCCGACCCGGCAGCCCAGCCCATCACCAGCGCGGACCTCGGCGAGCACGAGGTCGCCGCCGATCAGGTCGTGCAAGACCAGCGCGGTGGGACCGCACTGGCCGCGGGCGGGGTTGTTCGGGCGCCCGTCGGCCAGGTCGTCGGGGTCGCAGGTGTCGCGGCCCCAGCCGGCGCGGATCGCGGCTTCGATGGCGGCGAGGGTGGGCGGGGTCATCCGAGCGCCGCCCTGACCGGGTCGATGGCGAAATAGACGACGAACGCGGCGGCCACCACCCACAGCAGCGGGTGCACGCCGCGGGCCTTGCCGGTGACCGCGCGCAGCAGGACGTAGCTGATGAACCCGGCGCCGATGCCGTTGGCGATGGAGTAGGTGAACGGCATGACCACGATGGTGAGGAACGCGGGCAGGGCGACGGTGAAGTCGGTGAAGTCGATTTCCCGGATCTGGCCCATCATCATCGCGCCCACCACGACCAGCGCGGGTGCGGCTGCCTCGATCGGCACGACCCGGTAGAGCGGTGTCAGGAACATCGCGGCGAGGAACAGCACGCCGGTGACCACATTGGCCAACCCGGTCCGCGCGCCCTCGGCGATGCCCGCGGCCGACTCGATGTAGACCGTGTTGGAACTCGACGACGCCGCGCCGCCCGCGACCGCGCCGACGCCGTCGACGAACAGCGCCTTGCTGGTGTTGGGCAGCTGGCCGTCCGCGTCGGCCAGGCCCGCTTCCTTGCCCAGGCCGGTCATCGTGCCGATGGTGTCGAAGAAGTCGGTGAGCACGAGGGTGAACACGAGCAGCGCCGCGGTGATCGCCGGGACCCGCCACCACGCGCCGAAGGAGATGTCGCCGACCAGCGACAGGTCCGGCAGCGACAGGACATCGTCGGGCAGCGCCGGGTAGCCCAGGTTCCAGCCCTTCGGGTTCACCCCCCGCGACGGCCCGACCTTGGCGATGGCCTCGACGACGAGGGACAGGGCCGTCGCGGCGAGCACGCCGATGAGGATCGCGCCGCGCACCCGCTTCGCGATCAGGACACCCATCAGCACCAGCCCGACCACGAACACCAGCGTCGGCCAGGACGCGATCGACCCGTTGATGCCCAGCCCCACCGGCACCGTCGTGCCCGCGCTGTCCGGGATTCGCCGCACGAACCCCGCGTCGACCAGCCCGATCAGCGCGATGAACAGCCCGATGCCCACCGCGATCGCCGACTTCAGCGGCCCGGGCACGGCGTTGAACACCGCGGTCCGCACCCCGGTGACGACCAGCAGCAGCACGACGACCCCGTTGACCACCACCAGCCCCATGGCTTCCGGCCACGTCATCTGCGGCGCGATGGTGACCGCCACCAGCGTGTTGATGCCCAGCCCGGTGGCCAGCGCGAACGGGAAGTTGGCGACCAGCCCGAACAGGATGGTCATCACCCCGGCCACCAGCGCGGTCACCGCGGCGACCTGGTCGACCGGCAGGATGTCGCCGAACAGGTCGCGGTGCGCCGCCGCGTCGTCCGCGGCGACACTGCCGATGATCAGCGGGTTGAGCACCACGATGTAGGCCATGGTCACGAACGTGACGAGCCCGCCGCGCACTTCCCTGGCCGGGGTCGAGCCACGTTCGCTGATCCTGAAGAACCGGTCGAGCGCGGAGCGGGGCGGGGTGTCCGTGGCCATGCCGTAGCCTCCCGGTTGTGGCGGGACCGACCGAAGAGCACCCCAAGGCCCCCCTGCGCCCCGTGCCCCCGCTCCCGCGGCGGCTGCTGGCGCTGGGGCCCATCGTGTACCTCGGGACCGGCGTCTGGTTCCTGGCGGCGATCGTCCTGCTGATAGCCCGCTACGGCTTCGACAGGACACCGCCGATCTGGCTGTGGACGGCGTTGTCCGGTGCGGCACTGGGCATAGTAGGTGCTCTGGTCATGCTGTGGCAGCGTCGCGCGGCGAACCGGGGGTCTCGGGGGGCGCAGAAGCTCGACTAGTCCGTGGGTGGGGTCGGGTTGTGTGGGTTTGCTCGATGGGGTGAAGTGGTTCGGGACTCTCGTGGGTTGGCTCGATGGGGTGGAGCACTTGGCGAGCGCAGGTTCTTCCTGGCAGATGCTCGGGTTTGCTGCTTGACCCCATCGAGCACCTGGTGGGTGCTTGCCTGCCTGGCAGGAGGACGGCTCAGGTGAGGTAGTGGGCCGGTTCCTCGATCAGTGCGGTGAAGGTGTGGCGGTCGGTCCAGCGGTCGGTGGTCCAGGCCAGGGCGCGGGCCAGTGCCTCGGGGGTGTCCTCGCAGTGGACGACGTCGTCCACCACCCACCAGGTGACGTTGTGTTCGCCGGTTGCGGTGCGGACCAGAAGTTTGTCGTGGACCATGGCGCTGCCGACGGGGATCTCCACGTGCAGGAGTTCGCAGGCCGCGGCCACCGCGCCGAGGTCGGACCAGGGGACGGGCTCGCCGGTGGAGGCGATCTCGCCGCCTACCTCTTCTGTGGCCAGGGGGAGGTCCAGCAGTTCAGCCAAGGGTTCTGCCAGGGCGAAGTCGGGGCCCGCCGAGACCACCTGGTCCTCTTCGAGGACGGCGAGCAGCCAGGGGGCGTCGAGGATGACGCAGTCGGTGGAGACGGTGCCCGCGAGGGTGCGGGTGTTCTCCGGGAGGCGGACGTCGGCCGGGTCGAACAGCTCGTCGGACACGGCCTCGGCGAGGGCGGCGTGGGTGCGCAGGACCGCGCCGGGGTGCAGGCCGCGGTCGGGGTCGCCTAGGCGGATCAGCAGGTCTTCTGCGTCGTCGGCGTTGTCTACGCGCAGTTCGGTGCGCACGCCGATGGCGGCCAGGACGCGCGGGTCCACGCCGATGTCCGGCAGCACGTCGTAGAGGCCCGCCAAGTCCTCGGCCTCGGGGAGCCGCCAGTCGCTGGGGGCGGCGCCGTCGAGGACGGCGTTGCGGGCGATCCACCAGCCGGTGTAGCCACCTGCCTCGTGCAGGGCCCGCCAGGTGTCCGGTTCGGCGGCTAGCAGGCTCAGCGCGCGCGGCCAGGCGTCGTCGGTGACCAGGTCGAGGTCGCGGACGGCGAGGACGCGGGCCGGGGGCTCGGGCTGGGCGTCCCACCAGTCGGCCTCGTCGGCCAGGCCGTGGTCGGGGCCGGTGGGGGCCTCGTCGGTGACCAGCGCGAACGCGTCCAGGACGCCGAGGGCGGTCAGGACGTGCTCGGGCCACTCCGCGGCGATCGACTCGGCCAGCACGCCCACGGGCGCGTCCTCGTCCAGGACGTCCAGCAATGGGGAGCCGGGCAGCGCGAGTTCGTCCGCGCGCCGCCAGTCGCCGACGGAGTCCGGCAGCGCGAGGGCGCCGAGCCAGGGGCGTTCTCCGGTGCGCACACCGGCGTCGCGCACCAGCCGCAGGACGACCGAGACCAGGCCGGAAATGTCCACACCGGACTCGACGTCGTCCAGGCTGCGTTCCACCGCGTCCTGCAGGCCGCCCGCGTCGAGCAGGTCGACCGCGCTGCCGCGGTGCGCGCCGAGGCGTTCGAGCACCGGGTGCGCCGCGCGCGGGTGGACCACGCGCAGCGCGCCCACTTCGCTGCGGGTCAACAGGTCCAGCAGTTCGGCGTCGTCCACCAGGACCGCGCCGCGCGGGCCGGGCAGGGTGCGGCCGTCGGCGAGCGGGACGGGCAGGCCGCCCAGTTCCATGCGGGCGGTGGCGTCGGTCTCGGCCGCGGGCGCCAGCGCCGTGTAGAGCCGGTGCCACCACTGCGGGGTGCGGGTGGTGCCGGTGATCGCGGCGACGACCTCGGCGAGCCGCAGCCGGGGCACGTCCAGGGCGGCGAGCGCGGCGGCGTGCGGCTGCCCGGACAGGGCGCCGTCGGCGAGGTTGGGGATCACCTCGGACAGCAGGTCGGCCAAGCCGTCGGACTCGACGTCGAGGACCTGCGCGCGGGCGGGCGCGAGCCAGCGCGGCTCTTCCTCGCCAGCGGCAGGCAGCCAGGATGCCTTGCGCAGGGCGGCAAGCAGCAGATCGCGCAGCTTGTCGTCCACTTCGGACAGCGGGAAGCCGACCAGCGGCACCAGCGCCGTCCGGTGCGCCGCGGGAGCCAGCGCCACCAGGTCCGGGTAGGCGCGGGCGGCCTCGGCGAGCACGGCGTCGGCCGCCGCCCCGGGCCGCAGCCGCCGCCGCGACGGCTCGATCGGCAGCGTCGCCACCAGCCGCGCGGGCAGGGACAGCCGCTCGTCGGTGGGGGTGGGCGCGTGCAGCACGTCGTCGCCGAGGGGTTGCGGCACACCGTCCTGGTCGACCTTGGCCGCCCAGCAGACTGTCCACTGTGGCCGTTCGCGGGCCTCGACGCCCAGGCTCGCCACGATTTCCCGTGGCAGCACGCCCTCGACCCGGTGCAGCAGCCAGGACGCGACACCGTCGGGCCCGTGGATCGCCACGTGCGCCGGGTCGGCGTCGACCCGCCACCACGCGGCGTCGCCGATCTCGATGCGGCTCAGGGCGGGCAGGGCGAGCAGCAGGTCGACCGCCTGCGCGGCGAAGCCCGCGAGCAGCGCGGCGCCGTCGACGTCCGCGCGCAGCGGCAGCCGGACCTCGGTCGCGAACCCGGCGGGCGGCTGCTCTTGCGCTGCCGTGGGCCACACCAGGCGCAGCACGGGAACGCGCCCGCCGCGGTCGGCCGCACGGGCGGCGAGTTCGGGGTGGTCGGCGAGCGCGCGCCGGGTCTCGTCGGCGGAGAAGGCGACTCCCCCGCCCACCGACACCACCCGCGGCGCGTCCGTGACGGCGAGGACGGCGGCGAACCCGACGCCGAACTGCCCGACCCCCTGCGCGGGCCGCTTCGCCGACGCCCGCAGCGACGCCAGCGCGGTCACACCGTCGGCGTCCAGCGGCCGCCCGGTGTTGGCCGCCCGCACCTCACCGTCCACAAGGGACACCCGAAGCGTGCCGGGCCCCTCGGCGGCGTCGGCGGCGTTCTGCGCCAGCTCGACCAGCAGCCGGTCCCGGTATCCGCCGAGGTAAAGGTCTTCCTCAGCGTTGGCGTCTTCCCGAAAACGGGTCGGCGACGAGGCCCACGCGCTCAGCACGGACGCCCGCAGCGCCGCGGTGCCGAACGGGTCGTCGGGGGCGCTCACCCGCGCTGGTCGGACTCGGGCTGACCGGACGGGTCAGCGGCGATCTCACCCAACTCCACCCCGGCCACAGCCTGCTCGACGGCCTCCGCCGACGGCTGCCCGGCACTCCCACCCGCGCCGTCACCGGTGTCTTCGACACCCGCGCCCGGCTCGGATTCGGCCTCGACCGAGTCGGCGGTCACCTCGGCCGCGCCGGACTCGACACCAACCGGTTCGCCCGGCTCGTCACCAGCGGGCGCGCCCGCGATGCCAGCGGGGACGCTGGGTTCGACGCCAGCCCACTCGCCCACCGGCTCGACGGACGCCACAACCGCGTCCGGCTCGACAGCGGCCTGGTCGCTGACGACCGGTTCGGTGGACACGCCTTCGATCGACTCGGCGGCCACATCCGACTCAGTGGCAGCCGCGTCGGGCTCCGCGGCCGCATCCGGCTCGGCGGACGCCGCGGGCTCGGCCTCGGTCGAGTCGTCCGCACCGGGCTCGGCGGCACTCTCCTCGGCGAGAGGTTCGCCGGTCGCGTCTTCGGTCACCTCGACCGGGTCCGCGGGGGCGGCCTCGTCCACGGGCGGGACCTCGGGGACCTCGGCCATCTCGGCGGCCGACTCGTCCTCGGCGGGCGGCTCGTCCTCGGTCGGGGCGACGCGCACGATGTCGAGCTGGGCGTCGTCGTAGATCAGGTCGGCCACCAGGACCGGGGAGACCTGCTCGACCTCGGCCTCGGAATGGGCCCCGCAGCCGTAGCCCGCGTGCACGACGCGGCCGTCGGCGGGGGCGATCTCGTTGCCGCAGACACCGAAAGCCGCGCGCAGCGAACCCGCGACCGGCAGGTAGAAGCCGCAGGTGCCGCACGGCGCCGGGGCGTTGCGGGCCATGTCGGCGCCGGGGCCGAACTCGCCGCTCTGCCAGCGTTCCGCGGCGTCGACGCGGCCGAAGCGGGACAGCACCCGGGTCCGGCCGATGCCGGTCTCCATGGCGACTTCCTCGACGGCCGGGTCGTCGGACTGGAGGTACGCGGGCGCCAGGCGCGGGTCGTCGGGCGCGGTGGGCAGCAGGTCGCCGACGCCGAGGTCGCCCGCCTGGACCCGGTCCTGCCACGGCACCCACGGCGGCGCGACCAGCGCGTCCGGGCCGGGAAGCAGCACGACCTCGCTGACGGTCACCGGCTCGCCCTGGCCCGCGCTGGCCACGGTGACGGCCCAGCGCCAGCCGCGGTAGCCGGGTTTGTCGGCCTCGAACAGGTGGGTGGCCGAGTTCGCGTCCTCGACGCGCACGGAGACGTGCTCGCCGACCTCCGCCCCGGCCTGGACCCGCGCGGCGGCGCGCGCGAACTCGACCGCCGCGATCAGCGCGGGGTCGGTCACGGCTTCTGGAGCTGGCGTCGAGGTCATCACGCCTGATTGTGCCCCACGCCCCGATCGGGCCACACAGCCGTGTCACGCTTGTGCCGTGTCCGCCCGCCTGACCGCGCTCGCCGCCGCCGTCGCGTGCCTCGCGGCGGGCTGCGCGACGAGCGCGCCCGGCCCCGGCTCCGCCGATGGCGCCCCCCGGCTGCGGGTCGAGGTGGTCGCCGAGATCCCGCACGACACGGCCGCGTTCACCCAGGGCCTCGAACTCGCCGACGGCGTCCTCTACGAGGGCACCGGGCAGGAAGGCCGGTCGGAGCTGCGGGCCACCGACCCGGTGACCGGGGCCGTGCGGAGCCGCGCGGCGCTGCCGCCGGACCTCTTCGGCGAGGGCATCACCGTGGTCGGCGACCGCATCTGGCAGCTCACCTGGCAGGAGGGCGTGGCCATCGAGCGCGACCGCGCCTCCCTGGCCGAGCGCCGCAGGGTCCGCTACGAGGGTGAAGGGTGGGGCCTCTGCCACGACGTCGCGGGCGGCAGGCTGGTCATGAGCGACGGCTCCGATGTGCTGACTTTCCGTGACCCCGACACGTTCGCCGAACTCGGGGACGTCCGGGTCCGCGCTGACAGCGGCCCGGTAAGCAAGCTGAACGAGCTGGAATGCGTCGACGGCACGGTGTACGCGAACGTGTGGCAGACCGACCAGATCGTGCGCGTTGATCCCGAGACCGGAGAGGTCACCGGCGTCGCTGACCTCTCCGGCTTGCTCCCGCCCCAGCAGCGGGTGAACACCGATGTGCTCAACGGGATCGCCGCCGTTCCCGGCACCGACGAGTTCCTGGTGACCGGCAAGCTGTGGCCGAAGCTCTTCCGGGTCCGGTTCGCCACGGACAGCGACTGAGACTTGTGCGCTTCACCTCCTCGACCGCCGCGTCCGAGTACTGCTATAGCCCTCGGTACGGCAGGATGGTCCTGTGATTCGCAACGGCCCCGCTGATCAACCGCCATCCGGCCGTCGAGGCCGCGAAGGCCGGTTCGGCGCGGGCCGCAAAGCCCGCCGGGGCTGGGCCGACGCGCCCCAGCCACCCTGGCGCGACCCGGAGCCGCCGCACCCGGAACCACGACAGCCGGAACCACGACAGCCGAGAAGCTGGGCCAACCACGAGCCGCCTCCGCCGCCGCACGCCCCACGCCGCTACGGCCCGCCGCCGCGCAACCCCACGCGCAGGCTGGAGCGCCCCGACGAGCCGGAGTACGAGACCTACGGCGACCGGTACCGCGACCGTCCTTACAGCGACCGGTATGACGACCGCTACCAAGACCGCCGCTACGACGATCGATACGACAGCCGGTACGAAGACCGCCGCCCGGACAGTCGCTACTCCGACGAGCACTACCGCGACGAGCACTACCGCGATAACCGCTACCGCGACAGCCCTGACCGGGATGAGCACTACCGGGACGATGGTTACCGCGAAGAGCCGCCCGTGCCCGGCGCGCCGCAGTTCCCCAAGAAGCTGACGGTCACCCGAGTCGCCGCGCTGCGCGGCAAGCAGCTGACCAGCCAGGCGGTAAACGCCTTCCACAAGGCGACCAGGGCCGACGGCGCCGACAAGTCCGGGCTGACCTCGCTCACCTACGCCACCATGCTCAACTACGCCGGTGACGCCGCGATGGCCGTCGCCCTGGCGAACACCCTGTTCTTCTCCGCCGCCAGCGGCGAGAGCAAGGGCAAGGTCGCGCTGTACCTGCTGATCACCGTGGCCCCGTTCGCGCTGCTGGCCCCGGTCATCGGCCCGATGCTCGACCGGCTCCAACGCGGCCGCCGCTTCGCCATGTGCGCCGCCTCGGCCGGTCAGGCGCTCATGTGCGTGATCATGGCCATGCACTTCGACGACTGGATGCTCTACCCGGCGGCGCTGGGCAAGATGGTGCTGTCGAAGTCGTTTACCGTGCTCAAGGCAGCGATCACCCCGAGAGTGCTGCCGCCGGAGATCACACTCGCCAAGTCCAACGCCCGGCTGACGGTGTTCGGGTTGGCCGCGGGCGGGGTCTTCGGCGCGTTCGCGGCGCTGTTCGCCAACATCTTCGACTCACCGGGCGCGCTCTGGTTCACCGTGGTGATCTGCCTGTTCGGCGCCGTCCAGGCACTGCGCATCCCCGCCTGGGTCGAGGTCACCGAGGGCGAGGTGCCCGCCTCCATCAGCGCCCACCCGAAGAAGGCGAAACGCCAGCCCATGGGCCGCCACGTCGTGGTGTCGCTCTGGGGCAACGGCACGATCCGCGTGCTCACCGGCTTCCTGATGATGTTCGCCGCGTTCGCGGTCCGCGCGGAACACGAGGCAGCCCCGTTCCAGCAGGTGCTGCTACTCGGCCTGATCGCGGGCGCGGCGGGCCTGGGCAGCTTCGTCGGCAACGGCATCGGCGCCCGGCTGCACGTGGGCAACCCGGAGCAGGTCGTCCTGGGCTGCGCGATCGGCGCCCTGGCCTCGACCGTGGTCGCCACCTTCGCGGCGGGCATCGCCACCGCCGCCCTCGTCGGCCTGGTCGGCGCCATCGCCAGCGCCCTGGCCAAGAACAGCCTCGACGCGGTGATCCAAGACGACCTCCCCGAAGAGTCCCGGGCCTCGGCATTCGGCCGCTCGGAGACCGTGCTGCAACTGGGCTGGGTGTTCGGCGGCGCGGTGGGCGTCCTGCTGCCCCCCATCTGGTGGGTCGGCTTCCTGGTCGTCTCGGCGATGCTGGCCCTGGGCCTCACCCAAACCCTGATGTCCCGCCGAGGCGCCACCCTCATCCCCGGCCTCGGCGGCGACCGCCCAGCCCACCCCGGCCGCGCCACCCGCCAGCCCAGGGGCCGCTTCCGCCCGGCGGCACTACCCGAGGGACCACCACCCCACACCGTCCACCAGGACCCGTAGGGTCCCACCCGTGCGCCGAGTCCTGACCGCTGCCCTGGCCTGCGCGGCCGCCGTCCTCACCGCCTGCGGAACACCGCAGCCCCCCGAGGTCACCTTCTACGCCGACGGCAAGACAGTCCGCGTGACCCCACAGATCCTCTGCGAGGTAGGCACCCAGGAATGCCTCCAGAACGAGGACGCGGTGGCCAGCCTGCGCATCCGCCCAGGCAAACCAGTCCAGGTCTCAGTACCCGCGGACATAGCCCAAAGCCCCTGGGGCGTCGCCTTCTCCTACCTCGACCGAGAGGGCCAACGAGTAGACGCCAGCAGCCGCGTCTTCTTCCCCAAGGACAACCAGTACGCCTACACCCTCGAACTACCGGACAACGCAGACCGCCTACTGATAGCCGCAGTCCAGAAACTGGCCGTCATCAACGGCAACCAACTCCTGGTCAGCGGCTACTGGATCTTGCAAGCCCGCCCCTAACCCCAAGCCGCCAGGTGCTCGATGGGTGGAGTGGTTTCTTCGGGGGAGAAGGAAGATCGCTAAGCTGGCTTCGCGCGTGTGAGGCCGAAGGCTTCCCACCCGTCTTTCACACGGCGATCTTCCTTCTAGGGGCCCCGAAGAAACCACTCCACCCCATCGAGCAGCCCCAGCAAGCGGCAACAGCGACCTACGGATCAAGCTCCCGAGCGACGGCCCGCACAACCTCAGCCATCCGCTTGGTCACCTTCCGATCCGGGTACCGCCCCCGCGCCAGATCAGGCTGAACCGCGGACTCCAGCATCTTGATCATGTCCTCGACCAGCCCGTGCAGCTCCTCAGCGGGCCGCCTGCGCGCCTCGACCACCGAGGGCGGCGCATCGATCAGCCGGACGGACAGCGCCTGCGGCCCGCGTCGCCCGTCGGCGACGCCGAACTCGATGCGCTGCCCGGCCTTGAGCCCGGGCACCCCCGCTGGCAGCGCGGACGCGCGGACGTAGACGTCCTCGCCACCGTCCTGCGTGACGAACCCGAAGCCCTTCTCCGAGTCGTACCACTTGACCTTGCCGGTCGGCACTGATCTCACCGTTCCCTCGTCGTCTTGTCTCGTCCCGCGCGGCACTGACCCTCGCCCCGCGCAAGACGAACGCGCCCTGGGGCGTGCCCGGGGCGCGTCGCTCCAGCCTATGCCACGGCACTAAGTTCGCCTCAGCACCACCTCAGCGTTACCCGGTGGCTTCGCTGAGGGCGAAACGGTTCACATGCCTATCCTGTTCCCATGACCGCCTCCACACACGGCGACAGGGCTCTGCGCGTCGCGTTCCTCTTGTTCGCCGTCGGACTGCTGGCGGTCGTCGCCATCTTCGTTCTCGCCGCTGTGGACCGGCAGGCGCCCTGGTTGTGGGCGGTGTCGATGGGCCTGCCTGCGGGCTTGGTCGTCGGCGTCGTGCACGTCGTGCGCCGCCGCTAGCCGCCCAGGTGCCCGGCGAGCCAGGCCGGGAACTCGGTCAGGCTTTCCAGCACCACGTTAGCCCCTACCGCGCGCAGGTCAGCGGCGGTGTACGGGCCGGTGGCGACGCCGACCGGGACGGCGCCCGCGACCAGGGCGCCCGCGATGTCGCCGCCGTGGTCGCCGACGAAGACGCCCGCGCCGTGCTCGATCAGGGTCGCGCCCTTGGCCTCGGCCCAGCGCTCGCCCACGACGACGTCGACGTCCCAGCCCAGCGCGGTGAGGTGGCGCACGGCGTTGGGGCCGTACTTGCCGGTGACGACCAGGGTCCTCCCGCCCGCGGCGCGCACGGCGTCGAGGGCTTCACCGGCGCCCGGTAGCGCTACCGTCGCGGGGATCACCAGTTCCGGGTAGAGCGCACGGAAGCGGTCTACCAGGGCGGGAATCCGCTCTTCGGGGGCTTCAAAGCCCTGGAGGACCATTTCCAGCGGCGGTCCCAGGTTGGCCGCGAAGTGCTCGCCGTCCAGCGCCAGGCCGGACTCCTCGGCGAGCGCGTTCATCGCCAGCACCATGCCCGGCCGGGGATCGATGAGGGTCATGTCCAGGTCGAACCCGACCACCAGGCTGGTCATGCGTCCCACGCTGGCACCGGCTCCGGCCGGAGTCAAAGAGGCGGGCGTCACCTGGCCATATCGGCCCGCGGACTGGGCGCGGCGGGCCGGTTGACCGCGACCGCGCCGACGACCGCGCCGCCGCGGCGCAGCACGGCGGCGAAGTCGAGGTCGTCGGGAGCGCCGTGCACGGTCAGGTCGCCGTCGATCGCGGGCCGCCCGCCGACCAGCAGCGACACGCCGTACTGCTCGGAGAGGTACCAGGGGACGGCGGTGAACGGGGCCGGGTCGCCGAGCACCGACCGGGCCACCGCGGCGCCGTGCGCCTGGGCGTGCCGCCAGCACTCGACCCGGTGCCTGCCGCCGAGCAGCGGGTTGGGCTGGTCGCACACGTCACCGGCGGCGTAGACGTCCGGCGCGGAGGTGCGGCCGCGCGCGTCGACCACGATCCCGCCGCCGCCGACCTCGATGCCCGCCAACTCCGCGAGCGAGGTGTCCGGCGCCATGCCGGTCGCGACGAGCACCACGTCCCCCACCCACCACCGGCCGTCCGCTTCGGACACGACGACCGCGTCACCCGCCCGTTCCACCCGATCGATCCGCACGTTGGTCCGGAGCACCACACCCCGTGACCGGTGCAGCCGCGCGTACACCTCGCCCAGCGCGGGCGGCAGCACCCGCGGCAGCGGCGCGGCCGCGGACTCCAGCACGGTGACCTCGCAGCCGAGGACCCGCGCGCGGGCCGCCACCTCCAGCCCCACCAGCCCGGCGCCCACCACGACGATCCGCGCGCCGGGGGCCAACGCCGGACGCAACCGCTCCGCGTCGGCCAGGGTCCGCAGCGTGCGCACCCCCGGCACGCCCCCGGCCTGCGGCAGCGTCCGCGCCCGTCCCCCGGTGGCGAGCAGGACCACGTCGTAGCCGACTTCACTGCCGTCGTCGAGGCCCAGCACGTGGCCCACCGGGTCGAGCCCCACCGCCATGCACCCGGTGCGCATCTCGATCCGCTCGGCCCACCAGCCGTCCAGCGGCCTGAGCCGCATCCGGGCCGGCGTGAGTGTGCCGTGCAGGAATTCCTTGGACAGCACCGTCCTGCGATACGGGGCGACCGGCTCGTCCCCGATCACCACCACCCGCCCGTCGAACCCGTCGGCCCGCAGCGTCAACGCCGCCGTCACCCCGGCGATCCCATTCCCCACGACCGCGACGGTCCGCACCACGGCGCCCTCCCGCACAGGCGGTTCTGCGATGACTGGCGACCCGGCACGCGGTGCGGCCGGTCGAGGCCACCTACCCTGCGGCAGAATCAGCCGGGAGTAAACGGCGCAGGGTTAATACTTCTGGGGTCAATAGCGTCACGCGGAGTGTCATTCGATCCACTCGGGAGCGAGGATTGATCTGCTCGATCCTCTTAAGCGTGTTCGACGGCGGCGGCGTCACCCAGGCCCAGGATTTCGACGGCCGCTTGGCGCATTTCGACCTTGCGGATTTTTCCGGTGACGGTCATCGGGAACTCGGTCACGACGTGGACGTAGCGGGGGATTTTGTAGTGGGCGATTTTGCCCGCGCAGTACTCGCGGATTTCCTCCGCCGTCACCGGTTCGACGCCCTCCCGCATACGGACCCAGGCCATCAGTTCTTCGCCATAGCGTTTGTCGGGGACGCCGATCACCTGGGCGTCGAGGATTCGGGGGTGCGTGTAGAGGAACTCTTCGATTTCGCGGGGGTAGATGTTCTCGCCGCCGCGGATGACCATGTCCTTGATTCGGCCGGTGATGGTGAGGTAGCCGTCGTCGTCCATCACCGCCAGGTCGCCGGTGTGCATCCAGCGGGCGCTGTCGATCGCCTCGGCGGTTTTGTCCGGCTGGTTCCAGTAGCCGAGCATCACCGAATAGCCGCGGGTGCAGAACTCGCCGGGCACGCCCCTCGGCACGGTGAGACCGGTTTCCGGGTCGATGATCTTGACCTCCAGGTGCGGGTGCACCCGGCCGACGGTGGACACCCGGCGGTCGATGGAGTCGTCGGCGCGGGTCTGGGCGGAGACCGGGGACGTCTCGGTCATGCCGCAGCAGATGGCGACCTCGGTCATGCCCAACCGCTCGATCACCTGCTTCATCACCTCCACCGGGCACGGCGAGCCCGCCATGATCCCGGTGCGCAGGGCGCTCAGGTCGACGTTGTCCACGGCGGGTTGGGCGAGGATCGCGATGAACATCGTCGGCACCCCGTACAGCGAGGTGCATTCTTCTTCCGCGACGGCGGCCAGGGTGGCGCCCGCGTCGAAGGCGGGGGCCGGAATGACCACGCAGGCGCCGTGGCTGGTGGCCGCGAGATTTCCCAGCACCATTCCGAAGCAATGATAGAAGGGCACTGGGATGCAAATACGGTCGCGCTCGGTGTAATGGCACAGCTCGCCGATGAAGAAGCCGTTGTTGAGAATGTTGTGGTGCGACAGGGTCGCACCCTTGGGGAATCCGGTGGTGCCGGAGGTGTACTGGATGTTGATCGGGTCGTCGGCCGAGAGGGTGCGGCCGATCGCCGCGAGATCCGCGGTGCTCTCGGCGCGGACAAGGCTGTCCCAAGACTCATCGCCGATGAGGACCACGTCCCGCAGCGCGGCGCAGTCCGGGCGCGCTTCCTCGATCATCGCCGCGTAGTCGGACGTCTTGAACGACGGCGCCGCGATGAGCGTGCGGATGCCCGCCTGGTTGAGCACATACCGCAACTCGTGCACGCGGTAGGCGGGGTTGATGTTGACCAGAATCGCGCCGATCTTCGCCGTCGCGTACTGCGTGAACACCCACTCCGCGCCGTTGGGCGCCCAGATCCCGACCCGGTCGCCCTTTCCGACGCCCAGCCCGAGCAGCCCGCGCGCCACGGCGTCGACCTCGGCGGCCAGTTCCCGGTACGTCCACCGCCTGCCGGTGGCCCGTTCCACCAGCGCCTCCCGGTCGCCGTGGGCGGCGACGGCGCGGTCGAAGTTGTCGCCGATGGTGTCGCCGAGCAGCGGCGTCGGCGAGGTGCCTGAGGTGTAGCTGAGCAGTGCTGGCTGCGGCATCGCTGGCCCTCCCGGAGCTGGCTGGGTCCTGACCGCCATCCTTCCCCCGATCGGGCAGCCCGCGCAGGTCCGGATGGCGGGTGCGCCGACCAGGTAGCGTTGATGTTGTGCGACTACTGCTGAACGTCATCTGGCTGGTGCTGTGCGGCTTCTGGATGGCCCTGGCCTACCTGTTCGCCGGGATCATCTGCTGCGTCCTGGTCATCACCATCCCGTTCGGCCTGGCGTCGTTCCGGATCGCGAACTACGCCCTGTGGCCCTTCGGCCGCACCATCGAGACCCGCCGCGACGCGGGCGCGCCGTCGATGATCGGCAACGTCATCTGGATCGTCTTCGCGGGCTGGTGGCTGGCGCTCGGGCACGTCGTGACCGGCTTCCTCCTGTGCGTGACGGTCATCGGCATCCCGCTGGGCATCGCCAACTTCAAGATGATCCCGGTGTCGCTGGTCCCGCTCGGCTCCCGGATCGTCCCGGTGGACGGCCCTAGTCGGGTCCCGGCGGCAGCGTGACGACCAGGCACGGGCCGCCGACGAACAGGCCCGCGTCGACGCCGAGGGCTTTGCCGCCCGCGTACTCGTAGGGGCCCTCGACCTGGCCGGGGAGGACGCCGAGCTGGTCGGCGATGACGCTGTGGCCGTGCACGACCCGGCTGCCGCCCAGCGTGGTCAGCAGGTCGTCGGCGGCGGCCTCGCCGTGCGGGCCGCGGAAGGCGTAGCGGGTGGTCATCCGCCGCCACACCTCCCACCACTCGGCCAGGTCGTCGCCGTGCAGGACGGCGCGGACGGCGTCGTTGACCGAGTCGATGTCCTCGCCCCAGGTGAGGTATTCCAGGGTGTCGGAGTGCATGAGCAGCTGGTCGCCGACCAGGGCGAGGACGGGGCGGTCGATCAGCCAGGCCACGTGCTCGTCGGTGAGCGCTTCCTGGTCGCTGGCCAGGCCGCCGTTCATCTCCCAGCTCCGGGCGAAGCTGCGCGGGCCGAAGTCGGAGGGGACCTCGGTATCGCCGAACCTGTGCATCCCCAGCAGCAGGATCTCGTGGTTGCCGAGCAGTGTCTCGACCTGGCCGCCCGCCGCGGCCGCCTGCTCGGCCAGCCGCATGACCAGGTCGATCACGCCGACGCCGTCGGGGCCGCGGTCGACGAAGTCGCCGAGGAACCACAGGTGGGCCGCGCCGCCGGACCAGGAGCCGTCGTCGTCTGCCAGACCGGCTCGGCGCAGGGCGTCGAGCAGTTCCGCGCGGTGACCGTGCACGTCGCCGACGACATAGGTCGTGGCGGTCTTCACCTCGGTCCCCGATGGGCTGTCTTGCTGCACGGCACTGACGATAGGCGAGCCGAACACCGAGCGCGCTGTGATCGGCACTCAGACGCACCCATGGTGACCAGCCGTAATCGGGTTGGCACGATCGGATTATAGAGCGGGAAACGGGTCGGCGGTCCGGCCGACCAGATCCGCGACCGAGTCGATCACCCTGGTCGGCCGGTACGGGTACAGCTCCGCGGTCTCGACGGTCGAGATGCCGGTCAGCACCAAGATCGTTTTCAGGCCCGCCTCCAGGCCGGTGCGGACGTCGGTGTCCATCCGGTCGCCGATCATCAGCGTGCTCTCCGAGTGCGCGCCGAGCGCGCGCAGGGCCGAGCGCATCATCAGCGGGTTCGGCTTGCCCACGTAATAAGGCGCCCGGCCGGTGGCCCGCTCGATGAGCGCGGCGACCGACCCGGTCGCGGGCAGCGAGCCCTCCCGGCTGGGGCCGGTGGCGTCGGGGTTGGTCGCGATGAACCGGGAGCCCTCCTCGACCAGGCGGATGGCGCGGGTGATGGCGGTGAAGCTGTAGGTGCGGGTCTCGCCGAGGATCACGTAGTCCGGGTCGCGGTCGGTGAGGATGTAGCCGATCTCGTGCAGGGCGGTGGTCAGCCCGGACTCGCCGATGACGTACGCCGAGCCGCCGGGGCGCTGGCTGTCGAGGAACCGCGCGGTGGCCAGCGCGGAGGTCCAGATCGCCTGCTCCGGCACGTCGAGGCCGGTGCGCAGCAGCCGGGCCCGCAGGTCGCGCGGGGTGTGGATGGAGTTGTTGGTGAGCACGAGGAACGGCGTGCCCGCCGCGGTCAACTCCTTGATCAGGTCGTCCGCGCCGGGGACCAGGTGCTCCTCGCGCACCAGCACCCCGTCCATGTCCATCAGGTATGTCCAGCGGCCGGTCATGGCAGGAGGCTACCCACGCCCGTTAGCTATAAGAGTGTCGCGATAAGAAGGAATCACGGTGTCTCCACGATGACCTGCGTTGCCTTTACCAGCGCCACGGCAAGCACACCGGGTTCGAGGCCCATCTCGCGCACCGCCTCCGCGCTCATCAGCGACACCACCCGGTGCGGCCCGCACTGGATCTCGACCTGGGCCATGACCCGGTCGGCGACCACCTCGGTGACCAGCCCGACGAACCGGTTGCGGGCGGAGCGGCCAGCGGTGATCGGGTCGGGGATCTCGGTGGCCTGGTCGCGGGCGAACGCGGCGAGGGCGGCGCCGTCGACCACCTTGCGCCCGGCGGCGTCCGCCTCGGCGGGCAGGTGGCCCGCGTCGACCCAGCGGCGGACGGTGTCGTCGCTCACCCCGAGCAGTCTGGCGGCCTCGGACAACCTGAAGTACGGCATGGGCCGACGGTATCGGCCGCTGTCGAGACGCCACGCACTAATGGTCACCCAGAGCTAACAGTCAGCCGACCAGGCCACTTGTCGGTGACAACGTCTACCCTAGATCGGGTGACAGCGGTTCCTTTGGGGCTTCCGGCCGTGCCGGGCCCGCACGCCGCCAGGCCGGACGTCCCGGGCCTGGTGGATCGGTTCGGCCGGGTGGCCACCGATCTGCGGGTGTCGCTCACCGACCGCTGCAACCTCCGGTGCACCTACTGTATGCCCGCCGAAGGGCTCGACTGGATGCCCGGCGGCGAGATGCTTACCGACGACGAGTTGAACCGGCTTATCCGGATCGCGGTAGTGCGCCTGGGTGTGACCAACGTCCGGTTCACCGGTGGCGAACCGACCCTGCGCAAGGGCATCGAGCGGATCATCGCGGCCGCCGCGGCGCTGACGCCTCGGCCGCGGATTTCCATGACGACCAACGGAATCGGGCTCGCGCGCCGGGCCGAGGCGCTGGCCGCCGCGGGGCTGGACCGGATCAACGTCTCGCTCGACACCGTCCGGCGGGACCGCTACGCCGAGATCACCCGCCGCGACCGGCTTTCCGATGTCCTGGAAGGACTTGCCGGCGCGCAAGAGGCTGGGCTTACCCCGGTCAAGGTAAACGCGGTTCTCCTGCGCGGCGTCAACGACGACGAGGCCGTGCCGCTGCTGCGCTTCTGCCTCGACCACGGCTACCACCTGCGGTTCATCGAGCAGATGCCGCTCGACCCGCAGCACGGCTGGGACCGCGCCGCGATGGTGACCGCCGACGAGATCCTGGCGACGCTGGGCGAGCGGTTCGCGCTGTCGCCGAGCACCGCGCCGCGCGGGGCCGCGCCTGCGGAGCGGTGGCTGGTCGACGGCGGGCCAGCCGACGTCGGCGTCATCGGGTCGGTGACCAAACCGTTCTGCGGCGACTGCGACCGCACCCGGCTGACCGCGGACGGCGCGCTGCGCTCCTGCCTGTTCAGCCAAACCGAGACCGATCTGCGCGCGCCGCTGCGCGCGGGCGCGGACGACGCGGAGATCGCCGAGATGTGGCGGTCGGCGATGTGGGCCAAGCTCGCCGGGCACACGATCAACGAGGCCGGGTTCGCCCAGCCGCTGCGGCCGATGAGCGCGATCGGGGGCTAGGCATGACCGGTGATGCGAGCACAGCCGTGAGCGGCGCCACGACGACAGTCACCGTCCGGTACTTCGCGGGCGCGCGAGCCGCAGCGGGGGTGCCGGAGGAGACCCTGGCGCTGCCGTCGGGGGCCACCGTGCACGACGCCCTCGCGACGCTCTCGGCGCGGCACGGGGACGCGCTGTCGCGGGTGCTGCGCGCGGCCAGCTTCCTCGTGGACGGGGTGGCCGTCCGCGATCGGGCCGCGGCGCTGCCGGACGGGACCGGGCTGGACGTCCTCCCACCCTTCGCGGGCGGCTGAGATCCGGATTCCCGGTTGGCCTAACGTGCCAAAGTCGACGTGACCCAAGCCTCACCTAGAGTGAATTATCTCGGCCAGGACACGGCAAAATAACAGCCAAGCGAAGCGCTCTGACCAGCGAAAATGTCATTGATCGTCACGGTTTGCAGTGCGTTACCGTGACAACGGTCACATCTCAGACGATTTCCGTATCCCCCAGTGGTTACGTACCGTCGCTATCGGCTGGCCCCGACCAGCCACGCACGACCCGGGAGTCCGTAGCGCCAAACCTTGTCCGGCGGGCTCTCGGGAACCAACCCCGAGCGAAAGCGAACTTCCGGACAGGGGCGAGGGTCCACGACGAGCGCGACGCAGCGCGAGGCGTGGCAGCCGGGGTGAAACCCGGTCGGGCTCCCGAAAGCCCGCCCACAGCGATCACAACTCGCAGGCGCGGAAGGTGAGACTGAGATGGGTTACAAGGGCAAGCACCGCAAGCCGTCCGCCGCCAAGCGCACCATCGCCCGCGTCGTCGTCGCTGGCGTCGCGGTCGGCGCCCCGATGGCCGTCGCCGCATCCCCCGCCTCTGCCGACAGCGTCAACTGGGACGCGGTCGCGCAGTGTGAAAGCGGCGGCAACTGGAGCATCAACACCGGAAACGGCTACTACGGCGGCCTGCAGTTCCACCCGAAGACCTGGTCCGCCAACGGCGGCAAGGGCAGCGCCCACACGGCGTCCCGCGAGGAGCAGATCCGCGTCGCGGAGAACGTGCTCAAGACGCAGGGCATCGGCGCGTGGCCGGTGTGCGGCAAGAAGGCCGGAGCCGCGGCCAAGCCACAGAAGGCCGCCGCCGCTAAGCCGAAGGCCGTCGCGCCGAAGAAGGCCACCAAGCCGGTGACCAAGGCTGTCGAGAAGGCCGCGCCCAAGGCGCCGGTCCAGGCCGCGGCCCCCGTGGCCGCCCTCGCCAAGTCCAACCCGGCAGGCGATTACACCGTGGTCGCGGGCGACTCGCTGTCCAAGATCGCCGAGCGCCTCGACATCGCGGGCGGCTGGCAGGCCCTGCACGAGAAGAACAAGAGCTTCATCGGCGACCCGGACCTGATCCTGGTGGGTCAGAAAATCGCCACGAAGTAGTTTTCTCGGCAAGGCCACACCTCGCGAGAGCGTGCGGGCCGGACCCTCAGCGCACTCCGCCCCGGCGGTGGGGGTCCGGCCGCTTCTCGCAGCAAGACCAGCAAGATCGGCTTCGTCGGCAAGACCAGCAAGGCCTGTGGGTCAGGGGCAGTTGACCCACTCGTCGGTGCCGTCGGTGAACATCTGGTGCTTCCAGATCGGCAGCCTGGCCTTCACCTCGTCCACCAACCGGGCGCACGCGGCGAACGCCTGCCCGCGGTGCTCCGCGGACACGGCGCAGGCCAGCGCCACATCGCCGATCGCCAACCGGCCGACCCGGTGGGTCACGGCGAGGGCCCGGACACCGTCCGCGCGGGCGATGTCCTCGGCCACCTCGGCGATGACGTCCTTGGCGGTGGGGTGGCCCTCGTAGTCGAGGCCGCGCACACCGCGGCCGTGGTCGTGGTCGCGGACCACCCCCGCGAACGTGACCACCGCGCCCGCAGCGGCGTGCTCCACCAGGGCGGCGTGCTCCTCGA
This sequence comes from Actinokineospora iranica, assembly GCF_900101685.1. GTDB lineage: Bacteria > Actinomycetota > Actinomycetes > Mycobacteriales > Pseudonocardiaceae > Actinokineospora > Actinokineospora iranica. Next base: position 132,131 of record NZ_FMZZ01000009.1, on the reverse strand, counting down.
CGGTGATCGGGGCGTCGCTGACCTCGGCCAGCAGCACAATCGAGGACCGGGAAGCAGGCTCCGCCTGGTCCACAACCGAACCGCCGACCGACGTCGCCACAGGCCCCACGGAACCGCCGCCGCGCACCTGGTCCACAACTGAACCAGCGACCGATGTCGCCGCGGGCCACGCCTGATCGCCGCCGCGCACCTGGCCGACAACCGAATCGGCGGCAGGCGTCTCCGCAGGCCGCGGATGGTCGCCGCCGCGCACCTGGTCCACCGCGTGGTCCAGCACCGGCTCCAGCACGGCCAGGCCGTCGCGGACGCCGCCGCTGGAGCCCGGCAGGTTCACCACCAGGGTGCGACCCGCCACCCCGGCCACGCCGCGAGACAGCACCGCGGTCGGCACCTTCGGCAGGCCCGCGGCCCGGATCGCGTCCGCCAGCCCCGGGATCTCGTAGTCCAGGACCTCGCGGGTGGCCTCCGGGGTGCGGTCGGTCGGGCTGATCCCGGTGCCCCCGGTCGTCACCACCACATCCACGGCCGCGGCCACCGCCTCGCGCAGAGCCGCCGCCACCGGCGGGCCGTCCGGCACCACCACGGGGTCCGGTGCCGCGTAGCCCCGGTCGCGCAGCCACGCGACGATCACCGGGCCGGTCTTGTCCGGGTAGACGCCGCCCGCGGCCCGGTTGGAGGCGGTGACGACACGCGCCGTGCGGGTGGTCATGGTTCTCCTCGCGTCCAGGTGCCGCTCTTGCCGCCGTCCTTGCGCTCGACGCGCACCGCGTCGAGGACCGCGGCCGGATCGACGGCCTTGATCATGTCGTGCAGGGTCAGCCCGCACACGGCCACCGCGGTCAGCGCTTCCATCTCCACACCGGTCCGGTCGTTCGTGCGGACCGTGGCGGTGACGCGGACCTCGTCCGCGCCCAACTCCAGGTCTATGCGGACCCCGGAAAGCGCCAGCGGGTGGCACAGCGGGATCAGGTCCGGGGTGCGCTTGGCGCCCATGATGCCCGCGATCCGGGCCGTGGCCAGCGCGTCGCCCTTGGGCAGGCCGTCCCGGCGCAGCAGGCCGACGACCTCCGCGGTGGTCCGCACGACCCCCGAGGCGACCGCGACGCGGGCGGTGACCTCCTTGGCCGACACGTCGACCATCCTGGCCGCGCCCTCGTCGTCCACATGGCTCAGTTCACCCACAGGCCGATGCTACGACCCGGCTGCTTTCAGCCGGAGTGCGCCGTCCCCGCCGCCTTGCGCACGGCATCGGCCACCGCGGGCGCCACGGCCGCGTCGAACACGCTCGGCACGATGAACGAGGCGTTGAGCCGGTCGCCGTCGACGATGTCGGCCAGCGCGTCGGCCGCGGCGAGCAGCATGGTGTCGGTGATGCCGTGGGCCTGGGCGTCGAGCAGGCCGCGGAAGACGCCGGGGAAGGCGAGCACGTTGTTGATCTGGTTCGGGTAGTCCGAGCGGCCGGTGGCCACGACGGCGGCGTGCTTCTGCGCCTCCAGCGGGTCGACCTCGGGGTCCGGGTTGGCCAGGGCGAACACGATCGCGCCCGGGGCCATGGTGGCGACCTGGTCCGCGCCGAACAGGTTGGGGGCCGAGACGCCGATGAAGACGTCCGCGCCGACGAGCGCGTCGTGCAGGCCGCCGGTCACCTTGTCCTTGTTGGTGTTGCGCGCGACCCAGCACAGGTTGTCATCGATGTCGCCGCGGTCGGGGTGGACGATGCCGTCGACGTCGACGGCCAGCACGTCGCCGGGCCCGCGCCGCAGCAGCAGCCGGATGATCGCCGACCCGGCCGCGCCGACTCCGCACACCACGACGCGGCAGTCCGCGATGTCCTTGCCGACCACCCGAAGCGCGTTGCGCAGCGCGGCGACCACGCAGATCGCGGTGCCGTGCTGGTCGTCGTGGAAGACCGGGATGTCGAGCAGGTCGCGCAGCCGTCGCTCGATCTCGAAGCATCTGGGGGCGGCGATGTCCTCCAGGTTGATGCCGCCGTAGACCGGCGCGATCAGCTCGACCGCGCGGATGATCTCCTCGGTGTCCTGGGTGTCGAGGCAGACCGGCCACGCGTCGACGCCTGCGAACTTCTTGAACAGCGCCGCCTTGCCCTCCATGACCGGCAGCGCCGCCGCGGGCCCGAGGTTGCCCAGGCCGAGCACGGCCGAGCCGTCGGTGACGACCGCGACGGTGTTGCGCTTGATGGTGAGGCGGCGCGCGTCGTCCGGGTTCTCCGCGATGGCCTGGCAGACGCGGGCGACGCCGGGGGTGTAGGCGCGGGAGAGGTCGTCGCGGTTGCGCAGGGCGACCTTGGCGGTGACCTCGATCTTGCCGCCGAGGTGCATGAGGAACGTGCGGTCGGAGACCTTGCGGACCGCGACGCCCGGCAGCGCCTCCAGCGCGTCGGTGATGTCGCGGGCGTGGTCGGCCGACATCGCGTTGCAGGTGATGTCGACCACCACGCGGTCGCTGTGCGAGTCGACGACGTCGAACGCGGTGATGACCCCGCCGACCCGGCCTGCCGCGCTGGTCAGGTCCCCCGCCGCGCTAGCGGACGGCGGCGCCTCGACCCGGACGGTGATGGAATAGCCGGGGCCGGGGACTGGCATGGGCGATCTCTCCCGTGTGGACGGTCACGTCTGGAAACGGGAGAAGCCTAGACCTACCTATTGATCTCGGTGACCGGGTGCTGGTAGGGCACGGTCTCCAGCGGGAACGTGATGTCGCCGTACGGCGAGAGCGCCCCCTGGCGGTCCGAGGTGAGCTCGGAGACCGGGTGCGAGCCGTTGTCGTCGTCCCCCGCCCAGGTCGGGTCGATCCGATCGCGCTTGGCGGCCTTCGCCACTGGGTCCTCCTAGTGCCACGAACTGGGTCACCAACACCGTCTTGTGCGAGTACCGAGGTTACCGGACAGGCACGCCGTATACCGTGGTCAGGGTGTCCAGCCCCACGCTCACCGACTGGCTCCGAGTCCAGGACGACGAGACGCTGGCCGCCGTGCTGCGCGCACGCCCCGACCTGGCCACACCCCGGCCGCCGGACACCACCGTCCTGGCCACCCGCGCGGCGACGCGGGCCTCGGTCGCCCGGGTCGCCGAGGGCCTGGACACCTTCACCCTGGCCGTCCTCGACGCGCTGCTCGCCGCGAACGCCGACCGCAAGCCCGCCGACCTCGCCCAAGCGGCGACCCATCTGGGTGACGACGTGCCCGCCGATCGGGTGCGGGCGGCGGTGGACCGGCTGCGTGAGTTGGCGGTCGCCTGGGGCCCGGACGAGGCGGTCGCGCTCGTGCCGGCGGCCCGGGAGGCGGGCGGGCTGTTCCCGACCGGCCTGGGCAGGCCGTCGCCCGCGCTGGACTGGGTGGACGTGCCCGCGTCGCTGGCGGGCCTGCCCGACGACGAGCGCAAGGTGCTGACGACGCTCGCTCACGGCCAGCCGGTAGGCAAGACTAAGGACGCGGCGGTAGTGCTTCCGTTGGACGAAGCCAAGACCCCGGTTCAGCGGCTCTTGGCGCGCGGTCTGTTGATGCGGGTGGACGCCGAGACGGTGGAGCTACCGCGGCAGGTCGGTTTGGCCCTGCGCGGGACGGGTCCCACGGGCACGGTGTCGATCACCGAGCCGCCGCTGCGCACCAAGGCGCACAAAGCGTCCATTGTGGACGCCACGGCGGCAGGCGCGACGCTGGAAATCCTGCGGCACACCGAAACCCTGCTGCGCCTGTGGTCGGCCGAGCCGCCGCCGGTGCTCAAAGCGGGCGGCTTCGGCGTGCGCGACCTGCGCAAGCTGACCCGGGCCATGGAGATCAGCGAACGCGAGGCCACCCTGATCGTCGAGCTCGCCGCCGCCGCGTCCCTGGTGGCCGACAACGAGGCCGCCACCCCCGAATGGGTGCCGACGAATCACGCGGACGTGTGGCTGACCGCCACGCAGGCGAACCAGTGGGCCACGCTCGCCTCGGCCTGGCTCGACCTGCCCCGGCTACCCGGCCTCGGCGGCCTGCGCGACGCCAAGGACCGGCTGCTGGCCCCGCTGTCGGAGGACCTGCGCCGCCCGGTGGCGCCGCTGGAGCGGGCCAGGGTGCTGCGGGTCCTGGCCGACCTCAAGGCGGGCACCGGGATCGCCGAGCCGGACGAACTGGCCGCCGTGCTGGCCTGGCGCGCGCCTCGGCGCGGCGGACGGCTGCGCGACGAGATCGTGCGCTGGACGCTGACCGAGGCGACCGCGCTGGGCGTGGTGGCGCTGGGCGCGCTCAGCGGCCCGGGGCGCGCGCTGCTGGACGAGGGCGCCGCCGCCGCGGCGAAGCGGATGGCCGAGGCCATGCCGGAGCCGATCGACCACGTGCTCGTGCAGGCGGACCTGACCGTGGTCGCGCCCGGCCCGCTGGAGCCGCACCTGGCCGCGCTGGTCAACGAGGTCGCCGACGTCGAGTCCGCGGGCAGCGCCACGGTCTACCGGGTGAGTGAGACCTCGATCCGCCGGGCGCTGGACGCCGGGCGCACCGCGGGCGACCTGCACGAGCTGTTCCGCACCCGCTCCCGCACCCCCGTCCCGCAGTCCCTGGAATACCTGATCGACGACGTCGCCCGCCGCCACGGCCGCCTCCGCGGCGGCGCGGCCACGGCCTTCCTGCGCTGCGACGACCCAGCGCTGATCGCGGAAGTCGCCGCCCACCCCGCGGCGGCGTCGCTGCAACTGCGCAAGATCGCCCCGACGGTCCTGGTGAGCCCCTTTCCGCTCCTGGAAATCCTGGACGAGCTACGCGCCGCCGGTTTCGCCCCCGCCGCGGAAGGCGCCGACGGCCAGGTAGTCGACCTGCGCCCCACGGGCCGCCGCGTCCAAGTCCCCCTGCGCGCCGTCCGCCGCACCGCCACCCGCCCACCGGACAACGACCAGGTCGCCGACATGGTCCGCGCCATGCGCGCGGGCGACCGAGCCGCCGACACCCGCCGCGGCCGCACCGTCACCGCCACAGCGGGCGCGGGCGCCAACACCGCGGAAACCATGGCCCTGCTCCAAGAAGCCGCCCGCAACCACAAGAGCGTCTGGGTAGGCCTGGTCGACGCCCACGGCGTAGCCAGCCAACGAGTCCTCGAACCCCTCCGCGTAGGCGGCGGCATCCTCGAAGGCCGCGACCCCGCCAGCGCCGAGATCCGCCGCCTCCCCCTGCACCGCATCACCAGCGCCGCCCTGGTCGAACCCCCACCATTGTAGAGCTGCTCAAGCCTGTCTAGGACAGCGGTGACATCCAGCCGGTCACCAACCCACCCGGACCTGCTTGCGATCGCCTCGACAGCGGCTAGCGCCTGAGCGGGATTCACCGCGACGGTATCGGCGCCGAACTGTTGCGGCGACAGGATCTGGAGCCGATTGGGCATGAGATGTCTGGGGAAATCCTTGGTGTTGTGGGTAACCACGGCACCTGCTCCCGCGACGACCGCGGCGGCCACGACATGTTCGTCGTCAGGATCCGGAAGTCCAAATGTGCCCTCCAAACCCTCCCACCCGTGGACTTCGGCGTCGTCGAACGCCGCTCTCATCCTGGCGACGAGACGACGAGCACGCCGACCAGCCTCGGCGCGTTCCGCGCCTCGGTCGACCAGCTTCTGCTGCTCTTCGTATTCCAGTTCATCGAGAATCACCGCGCTCCACACCGGGCGGTAGAGGCCTTCGACGGCGAGGGAGAGCAGGAAATCACGCTGGAGACTCGGCCACAGGACGCAGGTGTCGAGAAGTGCCGTGAACACCCGGGCATCTTGTCAGGACCTGCTGTCACTCCCCGAACTGGATCGGCGACGTTCCGCGACCGTGCGCCGGGCCGCGCGGAGGCGGTGGAGTGTCTCATCGAGGTCGTCCTCGATGTCGACCGTTGTGGCCGACAAAGCCGCGTACTGCTCGGCGCGGCGCCGGTCTCGGTAAGCCAGCAGGTCGCGCAAGAGGATACGGCGGTGGGTGCCCGTGCGCTCGAAGGGGATCTTGTCGTCATCGAGCAGCCGGATGACGGTCGGTCTGCTGACCCCCAGCAGCTCGGCGGCTTGCTGGGTCGTCAGCGTCTTGGTCACCGGGGCGACCGTGACGGCGAGACCGTTGCGCAGGGCGTCCACTACCTGCCGCAGCACCTGATACAGCTCCACCGGCAGTTCGACGCGGTCGTCGGGCCTGGTTCCACTCAGGAAACACTGGACATCCGGAGTGCCACGGCCCGCGCGCTCGCGCGCGGTCAAGAAATCGTGGACCTGGGCCACCCGGCCCTCGTCCGGGCCGGGCAGATAGGTCTCCTGACGCGCCGCCGCTTCACTCATCGCCATCCTCCGCACAAAACATAACAGCTTGCGTTTTGTGCGTCTATGGCGATGAGATCAGACCGCGCGGGACATGCGTTGGTGCATGGCGTGTTCGACGAGGGTGATGAGGGTTTCCTTGGTGGAGTCGCGGTCGCGGGCGTCGGTGGTGACGATCGGGACTGTCGGCTCGACGGTGAGGGCGTCTCGCACGTCGTCTATGCGGTGGTGCAGGACGCGGTCGAAGCAGTTCAGGGCGATGACGTAGGGCAGGCCGCGGTCCTCGAAGAAGTCGATGGAGGCGAACGCGTCCGCGAGGCGGCGGGTGTCGACCAGGACGATGGCCCCGATGGCGCCGCGCACGAGGTCGTCCCACATGAACCAGAAGCGGTGCTGGCCGGGGGTGCCGAACAGGTACAGGATCAGGTCGGAGTCCAGGGACACGCGGCCGAAGTCCATCGCGACCGTGGTGGTGACCTTGTTCGGGGTCGAGGACAGGTCGTCTACGTCGACGCTGGCCTCGGTCATGACGGCCTCGGTGGTCAGCGGCACGATTTCCGAGACAGAGCCGACCAGGGTCGTCTTGCCCACTCCGAAACCGCCCGCCACCACGATCTTGGCCGAGGTGGTCGGCTGCGGGGAAGCGCCACCGCGCGCGCTGAGGGGACTAGAGCCTGCGGAGCCCACTGAGCACCCTTTCCATGAATTCGATCGATGGCCGGTCGCCCACGACCATGCCGCTCTGGTGGATCGAGACCAATCCCATGCCTGCCATGTCCCCGATGAGCACCCGGGCCACGCCGAGGGGCAGCCGCAGGTGCGCGGCTACCTCGGCGACGGAACGGGCGTCGAGGCACAGGCCGCAGATGGACCGGTGCTCGGGACGGATCGCGGCGTCGGGAAGCCTGCCCCGGTCGCTGGTGGAGACCAACGCCTCAATCGCAAGATCGTACTCCGACCGGGTGCGCCCGCCGGTCTTGGTGTACGGGCGTACCAGGGAACCGGTCTCGTGCGGGGCGAGGTCGTCCGGGTCCGGTTCGGGTTCGAGGTCGGCGACCGCGGGGATCTCCTTGCTGTCCCAGTCGGACTGGGCGGGGATGCCGGGGTCGCCGTAGAGGGTCGCGCTCGGGCCGCCGAACAGCCGCGCGCGGAACCCATCGATGTCGAACCGGTTCGGCGGGTCGCCGACTCCGTGCTCGGACAGGTCCTCCCACCCTCGATCCGACATCTCCGGCCTCCGCTCAGGCTCGTCCTGCTGGTCCAGGGGCTGGTCCGGCTCCGGGCCACCGAATGCGACGTCCGAGTCGAACAGGTCCCGATAGGAGAAGTCGTCCTCAGTTCGCCTGCCTGTGGCTCGCCGACCCGTGCTCATCGTGTGTTCACCCCGCCGTCTCGACCGCCGCTACCGGCGCTGCGCGCCCTGAAGCTGCGCGCGCAGCTCCGGAGTCATCTGCTGGCCGACCCGCTCGACCAGCAACGTCATCTCGTACGCCACCAGGCCAATGTCGCAGTTCGGCGCGGCCAGCACGGCCAGGCACGAGCCGTCGGAGATCGACATGAGGAACAGGTAGCCGCGGTCCATCTCGACCACGGTCTGGTTGACCCCGCCCGCCTCGAAGCACCTGGCCGCGCCTGCGGTGAGGCTGACCAGGCCGGACGCGACGGCGGAAAGCTGCTCGGCGCGGTCGCGGGGCAGGCCTTGGGAGCCCGCGAGCAACAGCCCGTCAGCGGACACGACCACGGCGTGGGCCACGCCGGGCACTTGGCGGACGAAATCGGTGATGAGCCACCCGAAGCTGCCGGGCTGCTGTACTGACGCGGTCGTCACTCCTGCTCCTCGTCTAGGCGGCTCTCGTCTGAACCGGTCTGGTCACCAGCGTAAGCGTCGATAAGGGCATGCCGGCCACGCCGGACCCCCTGCTGGAAGCTGGACATGCGGCCGCGGACGGCGTCCGCGGTGCGGGGAGGAAGCGGAGGCGCCGCCTTTGTCTCGGCGGACTCCTCCCGGGGAGCGGCCGAGCCCGGCACCAGGTGCGCCTTGGGGACGCGCTTGGGCAGGCCCGCTGTGGTCATCGTGTCGGCTGAGGTGTCCAGCAGGGCCCGCGCCCGCTGCCACCCGTCGTCGCCCGGCGACTGCCAGGCGTCGGCCTTCGCGGCGGCGATCGGGTCGGGCACGTCGGCGGGCACGTCGACCTCGGCCGCGGGCGTCACGACGGTCGCGTCGTCCGGGGCGGCCGCGTCGGCCTTGGCCTCGGTCTCGGTGTCAGTCCGGTTCTCAGTCCGGTTCTCAGTCCGGTTCGCACTGCCGGTCGCGGCCTGCTCGGCCACGTCGGGCCCGGCGCCGGTGCCGCCGTTGGTCGTCGGGTGCGGTGTGGAGCCGGTGTCGCCCGCCTCGAACCACTGGGAGAGCACGGCCTCGTAGATCGGCAGCCGCTCGGTGGGGGCGTCGAGGCTGGACCGGTCCGGCGGGGCGGACTCGCCCCCGCGCGGGGTGATGGGGGTGTAGACGCTGGTCCCGTTGCGCGGCGTCTCGACGGTGGTGTGCTCGGCCGCCGGGTCGTAGGTGTCCTCCGGCTCGGGCAGCGGTTCGCCGAACAGGCTGTCCGTGCTCTCGGGCGGCGGGAAGACGTGCCCGTTGAGCCGGGCGTTGATCTCCTCCGCGGACGCGGGCGGGCCCCACCCGCCGGTGTCCTCGACGTTGCCGGACCCGAACAGCGACTCGAACTGCGGGTCGAACGACGGGTAACCGGCGACGTCCTCGACCGGGCGGTCCACCTGGGACTCACTGAGCAGCCCGCCATCGGACGAGCGCGACTTGGCCGCGCCGCCGCTGAACGCGCCCGCGATGCCGCTGGCCTTCACCGCGGTGTCGCCGAAGTCGGGGGTGGCCACGATGCTCGTCGGCTGGGCCGCGCTCCCGGTCTGCACCAGGGCGGAGGGGACGGTGATGCGGGCGATGAGGCCGCCCTCGATGTCCTCGTTGTCGCGCAGCCGGACCTTGATCTCGTGCCGCTTGGCGAGCCGGGCGACCACGTACAGGCCCATCCGCCGGGTCACCGCGACGTCGAGGTCGGGCGGGTCGGCGAGGCGGGCGTTGGCGCTCTCGATCTCCTCGTCGCTCATGCCGACGCCGGAGTCGGTGATCTGGATGGCCAGTTCCTTCTTCCTGGTCACGGCCATCCGGACGTAGACCTTCTTCTCCGGCTCGGAGAACGAGGTCGCGTTGTCCAGCAGTTCCGCGATCAGGTGGACCAGGTCGGAGACCGCCCGGCCCTGCACCGACACCTCGGGGGCGGAGAGCACCTCGATCCGGGCGTACTGCTCGACCTCGGACACCGCGGCGCCGACGACCTCGGCCGCGGGCACCGGGCGGGAGAGCTGGCGGCTCAGCCCGGAGCCGGAGAGGACCAGCAGCGACTCGGAGTTGCGCCGCATCCGGGTCGCGAGGTGGTCGAGCTCGAAGAGGCTGGCGAGCTGGTCCGGGTCCTGCTCGTCCTGCTCCAGCCGGTCGATGAGGGAGAGCTGGCGCTCGACCAGGGTCTGGCTGCGCCGGGACAGGTTGACGAAGATCGAGTTGATGTTGTCGCGCAGCAGCGCCTGCTCGGTCGCCATCCGGACCGCCTGGTCGTGCACGGCGTCGAAGGAGCGGGCGAGCTGGCCGGTCTCCTCGCGGGTGAACACCGGCACCGGCTCGACGGCGTTCTTCGACGCCTCGACCGGGTCCGGGTCGGCGAGGATGCGCTGGACGGTCTCGGGCAGCCGCCGGTTCGCCACGTCGAGCGCGTCGCGGCGCAGCACCCGCAGCGGCACCAGCAGCGAGCGGGAGACCACGAAGGTGACCGCCAGCGCGGCCAGGATGGCCAGCAGCACGATCACGGCGTCGCGCCACGCGATGCCCTTGGCCACGCTCGCCGAGTCCAGGGCGTGGTTGCGCAGCTTGGTCAGCAGGAAGATCTCGACCTTGCGCAGCGAGTCCGCGGTCACCTGCGCGTCGTTGAGCAGCCGGTCCTGCGGGATGCCCAGGTCGGTGCCCCGGTCGGCGCGGTTCAGCGCGGTCCGCATGATGCGCTCGCGGTCGTCGACCTGGGCGCCGCTGAAGGTGTCCGAGTAGAACTGGCTCTCGCGGATGTCGGCGTTCGCGCGGAAGTTGGCGATCGAGGCGTCGAAGCTGGCCTCGGCCGCGCGGGCCTCGTCCAGCATACTCGCCGGGAAGGCGTTGCGCGCCCCGGCGATCATCAGGATGGAGTTCTGCTGGCCGAGGAACTCCTTGCCCTCGACGATGGCCAGCGACGCCGCGGCGAGCCGGGCGATCTCGGGCTGGGCGAGCGAGGCGGTGAACTCGGCGCCAGCGGAGAGCACGCTTTCCAGCAGCGAGGTGTAGGACTGGTAGACGCCGACGTCGGGGTAGGCGCTGGACAGGGCGGCGTTGCGGACGGCGGCGATGGCCTTGAGCCGGTTGGCGAGCCGCTGCAGGATGCCGCCGGTGGCGAAGGTGGCGTTGTCCACGGCCTGGCCGAGCCGGGCGAGGCTGGCGTTGGTCTTCTCGATCTGCCCCTGCATCGGGCCGGGGTCGCCCGCGCGGTTGCCCGCGACGAAGGCGACGACCAGGTTCCGCTCGGCCTGCAACTCGTGGACGAAGGCGACGACGTCGAGGGTGTTGGAGATGGCGGCGGCGGCCTCGTCGAAGGTGTCGGCCCGGTCGAGTTCGCTGGCCGCGCGGAACACGCCGAGGGCGACGGCGGTGAGGACCGGGACCATCAGGACGGCGACCAGCTTGGTGCGCAGACGCCAGTTGCGCAGCCGCCATCGCGAACCGCCCTCGACAGTCTTGCGACCGGCGGCTTTCGCGTTGGCGGCCGCGCCAACCTCTAGGTCCGACACGGCGCCACCACCGTCTTTCCCTGGGCCTGAATACACCCCAGCGGTGTGATCGGGCACAGCCAGCACACTCCCTGCATCTGAGCCAGTAGCCCGTTACTCTCGTTGGCCAGCTCTAACGGACAACTACCCAGTCGAAGGCACGGCACACCATGGACGCGCTGAGCAGTCGCCTCTGCTCTGCCTGCGACTCAGTTGAGCCTACGCCTCACTGTGAACACAGAAGGTAGCGAAGTCTACGTCACGATGTAACCCTTCCAGGGCATAGTCACAGGCGGTGCCAGATGGTTGACCTGTGCATCACAATGCTGACGTGACGTCGCGCGGAGGCCCAGCTCCGGCTACCTCGCCCGGATGGATGACTCATCGAGCCCTGTCGTCCCGTTTCGCTACGGGCCGTGGAAACACGGCCTGACCTCCTGCACAATACCCCCACACGGGGCAACACGAGCCCCTGATTCAGTGAGAGAGTTCACCGCACGGCATCCTGTGTGCACTCATTGTGACATGGACTCTCCTGTCTCTAGAGTGCGACCTGGTGTCCAGGGGGCAACGCAGCGACAACCACCGGCTGACAACGACCAGCTCCGACGAGGAGAGGCTCCAATGCTCCGAAGCGTTACCACCCGGCGGTCCTTCCTCGGCCGCCTGCCGCTCGCGGCGCTCGCGCTCACGGTGCTCGCCACCGCGAGCGGTTGCGGGCTGCTCGGCGGGGACGACGAGGGGTCCGGTTCCGGCCAGGGAGCGGGCGGAGTGGAGAAGGCCAAGATCAAGGTGGGCGTGCTGCCCGTCGTCGACGTCGCCCCGTTCTACCTGGCGATCGAGCAGGGGTACTTCAAGGAGCAGGGCCTCGACGTCGAGGCCGTCGTCATGGCCTCCGGCCAGACCAGCATCAACGGCGTCCTCAACGGCGACCTCGACATCGCCTTCACCGCCTACCCGGCGCCGCTGCTCGCGCAGAGCAAGCAGCTCGCCGAGTTCAAGATCGTCGCCGACGCGCTCAGCGCGAAGCCAGGGCACATGGTCGTCGTCGCCCCGCCGAACTCGTCGTTCCGCAAGCCCTCCGACGCCCCCGGCAAGCGGATCGCCATCACCGCCCGACGCAGCTTCACCGACCTGGCCCCGATGTCGGTCCTCAAGACCCTCGACGTCGAGACCTCCACGATCAACTGGGTGGAACTGCCGTTCCCGGAGATGATCCCGGCCATGGAGCGCGGCGAAGTCGACGGCGCGGTCCTGGTGGAGCCCTGGGTGACCACCGCGATGAAGCAGCTCGGCGCCACCCCGGTGTTCGACGCGGCCTCCGGTCCGACGGCGGAGATCCCGATGTCCGGCTACGTCGCCGTGGGCGGCGCGGGCAAGTTCGCCACCACCAGCCCGAACACGCTGGCCGCCTTCCAGCGCGGCCTGGCCAAGGCGCAGGCGGAGGCCACCGACCGGGCCAAGATCGAGCCCATGTTCGTCAAGTACGCCAAGATCGACCCGCAGACCGCGCAGCTGGTCACCATCTCCACCTACTCGACATCGCTTGAGGCCAACCGCATCCAGCGGGTGGCCAACCTGATGGAGGACTTCGGCGTGATCAAGGGGCACCTCGACGTGTCGACCATGATCCAGAAGTCGGGCAGGTGACGGGCAAGCGCTGAGCGAAGCGTGCGCACACCGCGCGTTCCCGCGAGCCTGACCGGCCTGGCCTGCCTCTTCGCGGTCTGGGAAGCGGCGAGCCGGAGCGACCTGGTCCCCGCCCATTACCTGCGCCCGCCCAGCGTGGTGTTCCCGACCCTGGTCCGCCTGCTCGGCGACCCGGTGTTCCTGCGGGCGGTCGTGGCCACGGTCGCGGCCACCCTGCTCGCGCTGGGCATCGCGGTGCTGATCGCGGTGCCCGCCGGGCTCGTGCTCGGCAGCTTCCCGCCAGTGCGCAGGGCGACGATGACGATCGTGGAGTTCCTGCGGCCGATCCCGTCGGTGGCGCTGATCCCGTTGGCGCTGCTGACCTTCGGCACCGGGCCGGACACCAAGGTCACCCTCGCGGTCTACGGCGCGCTCTGGCCGATCCTGTTCAACACCATGTACGCCCTCGACGAGATCGATCCGCTGCACGTGGAAACCGCCCGCGCGTTCGGCACGGGAAGGCTCGCTGTCCTGACTCGGGTAGCGCTACCGAGCGCCGCGCCGTTCGTGCTTACCGGCGTGCGGTTGTCGTTCGCGATTTCCCTTGCCGTGGTGATCAGCACGGAATTGTTCGCGGGCGGCGCTATCGGGCTCGGGCAGTTCATCCTGGCGGCGAGCAGCGGCGGGGCGCACATGGACGAGGTCCTCGCGGGAACGGTGCTGGCCGGGCTCATCGGGTTCGCCGCGAACTCCGGGCTGGAATGGCTGCACCGCGCGGTGTTCGCCTGGAACGTGTCGGCGGACGGCCTACGGTGAACGAGCTTGCGAGCGAACAAACGACACAGCGGGTAGGCGCGCGGGGCCACCGAACTCGTGAGGTGGCCCTGTGAGCGCGCTCAAGCGGATCGCGCAGCGCTGGGCCTGCTTCGCCGTCGCGGTCGCCCTGTGGGAACTGGCCACCCGGCAGGCGGGCGACCGGTTCTTCCCGCCGCCGTCGACCATCGCCCAGACCGCGGGCACGCTCTGGTTCTCCCCGGCCTTCTTCGACCACATCGCCCCCGGGGTCGGGCGGATGCTGCTCGGCTGGGCGCTCGCCGCGGCCATCGGCGTCGCGCTGGGCATCCTGCTCGGCCGGTCCCGGCCCGCCATGGCTTACCTGGGCGCGGTCTTCACCTTCATGCGGTCCATCCCGCCGCCGCTGCTGGTGCCGTTCTTCGTGGCCTCGGTCGGGATCACCACCATGCAGCTGCCCACGATCGTCTTCGGCACCGTCTGGCCGGTGCTGCTCAACACCGTCGACGGCGCGCGGAGCGTGGACGCGACCAAGGTCGACACGGCGCGGGCGTTCCGGCTGTCGCGGACCCAGTGGACGCTCGGGGTCGTGCTGCCCTCGGCCGCGCCGAAGATCTTCGCCGGGCTGCGGCTGAGCCTGTCCATCGCGCTGATCCTGATGGTCGTCGCCGAGCTGGTCGGCTCGGTGAACGGCATCGGCAACCAGCTCGTGCGCGCCCAGCGGGACTACGAGCTGCCCGCCATGTGGGCGTGGATCGTGCTGCTCGGCGTGCTCGGCTACCTGTTCAACACCCTGCTGCTGGCCTTCGAGCGGCGCGCGCTGGCCTGGCAGCCGCGGCACTCCCTCGAAGCCCGGTCGAGCGCCACCGGAGGATGACGTGCCCACCATGCTCGAAGTCGCCGATCTCGGACACACCTATCCGGGCAAGGACGGCGCGCACAACGCGGTCGACGGCCTCAGCTTCACCGTCGACGCGGGTGAACTCGTGTGCGTCGTGGGGCCGTCGGGTTGCGGTAAGTCCACTCTGCTCCGCGCGATCGCGGGCCTGATCACGCCTACCCGCGGCACGGTAAGCCTGCGCGGGACCCGCGTCGACGGGGTGCCGTCCGAGCTGGCGGTCGTGTTCCAGGACTACAGCCGGTCGCTGTTCCCGTGGCTGACGGTGCAGCGCAACGTGGAGTTCCCGCTGCGCGGGCTCCCGCGGTCGCAGCGGGCCGCGCGGGCCAGGGAGGCACTGGCGTCGGTCGGGTTGGACCAGGCCGGGCGCAAGCACCCGGGACAGCTTTCCGGCGGGATGCAGCAGCGGGTCGCCATCGCGCGGGCGCTGGCGTACCGGCCGTCGCTACTGCTCATGGACGAGCCGTTCGCCTCCGTCGACGCGCAGACCCGGTTCGAGCTGGAGGACCTGCTGCTGCGCGTGCGCCGCGAACAGGACACCACGGTCCTGCTGGTCACCCACGACATCGATGAGAGCGTCTACCTCGGCGACCGGGTGCTGGTCCTGACCAAGTCCCCCGCCTCGGTGGTCGCCGACCTCCCCGTCGACCTCGGCGACGCCCGCGACCAGATCAAGACCCGGGCCAGCGAGACGTTCGTGGACCTGCGGGCCAAGGTCGCGGAACTGCTGCGTGGCGCTTCTCACATTGAGGATGCGAAACTTATTTGACCATCCAGTCAAGGTGTGCCGATAACAAGCGAGGTCTGAGTGATCGACACGCCAGCACATTAGTAGGGCTTGACGCACGCACTCTCGTCGTCTGCACGTCCAGTTCAGGCTGCACTTGCTGAACCTGTCGAGAAAATCTCTCTATCTTGAGACCTGCCATGAAATCAAGTGAACGGCCTCATGGCGAATGAAGCAGATGTGGCGAAATGGGCGCATTCGACACAAAGATAGCCAAACCGGAGCTGGTTCTTTGGTAATTTTGATGAGCACTCCCTCCGCCACCTCCTTAACCGCACAGGAGACAGCCCCCCTTGACAGCTTTCGTCGCCGATTTCTCTACGAGTTGAGGATGAAATCCGCGATCGGGCAACCGAATTAACGCGACGATGAAAGGTTTTCCCAACGGGTCAAAGTTTTACCGAAATACGGCCACCAAGTTTACCCTACACTATCGCGATCACACCCGTCATCGTCGACACGATCGTCGCGAGCGCAGGGAGTTGAGCAAACGAGGCAAAGAAGGCAACCCATCTCAGCGCTCCCAACGAACGCGTGGCCTCTCACTTCAAATCATGGCGAATCCTGCATACTGACTAACGTCGCTCCTGCTCCAACTACCGCGAAGCCTTGAAGCGGCCCGAGGTTTTCCCTTCTTCTCAACCACTTTGGGATCTTGAATTAAGACTCCATATACCTATGCGTCACCAAATCCCGATGAGCAATGTGCGACACCGGCCGAAAATAGAGTGGGCCACACCTCGGCACGCGAAGTTGTGACCCACTCCAGTTGTTTATCTAATACCGATAACTCCACCACGTATCGACCAGTGGGATGTACCCTTAATGAAGCTTATTGATTCACGGCAGGGCGAGGCGACAGGCGATTGTGGCGTCCTCGTGGGCAACGCCAATGAACTGAAGCGAAAGCGAACAGGCGTTGAAATCCCCCAAATCCCCACCGGCCGCCTTGGCGCACGCGTTGATGACATCGTTACCGACCACGTAACCCGCATCGGCCAAATACTTCTGACACTGCGCCGCAGTCAAACCGCCGACTTCACCATCACGCTGACCGGACTCGGCGGAAGCCCAAGATGTACAGGTCAGGGACAATGCTCCCGCAAGCAGAGCGGCAGTGGCGAAACGTCGAAAAGTAGCCATACTAAATAAACCCCCATTTATCATGTCCGATCGAGCGCCAAGCGCAACTTTAGACTACCAGCTTGATCGAGGGGTGGTCAAGCTGTCGTACGTCAATGCCCATATGGCCTGGTTAACCAATCCAAGATGGGCATTAAAGAAATCGTTTTCAGGGAAAACAGAAAGGGCGGCAGTGTGAGTCCCTCTGCATGCTGGGTCGCCTATTTGACGCGCTTGAAGCACAGCGTCGTGGCGGGCTGGCTGTAGATGTACGCGCTGTCGACGTCACGGGAGCACGCGTTCTCGTCGGCCTTGCCGTTGATCACGGCCGCGACCTTGACCTCGGCGCTGCCGCCCGCGCAGGACACCCGGACGGCCTTGCCCGCGGTGTTCGTGCCCACGACGTTGTCGAAGCAGTCGCCTTCCTTGGCGTTGAGCATGAGGCACAGCTTGAAGCTCTTGCCGCTGCTGCGCCTGCCCGTCCTGCGCTCGGAGTATTCCTCGTAGAACTCGCCGCAGTCGCCGACGCTGGAGTCGAGCTTCTTGCCGACCTTGTAGACGGCCTCCGGCTTGGCGCAGTCGATCTTCTCGACGTCGGCGTCGTTGGCGTCGGCGCTGTTGACCTTGATGCAGTCCCCCGGCTCGGCGCTCGCCGCGGAGGTGCCGGAGAAGGCGAACACGGCGATGCCGATCGCGGCCACCACGACGAGGCCGACGACCAGCCGGATGACCTTGGCCTTGCTCTTGGGCGCGCCACCGCCGCCCTCCGGCGGCGCGGGCGGGAAACCAGGGTGCGGCTGCTGCCCGTACGGCGGCGGAGGCTGCTGCCCATAGGGCTGACCGGGCTGGCCGTAGGGCTGACCTGGGTCCTGGGGCTGGCCGTACGGCTGGCCAGGCTGCTGGCCGTAGGGCTGGCCGGGCTCCTGAGGCTGGCCGTAGGGCTGGCCGGGTCCCTGGGGCTGGCCGTAGGGCTGACCGGGCTGCTGGGGCTGCTGGCCGTACGGCGGCGGGGGCTGCTGCCCATAGGGCTGGGCCTGCTGCGGCTGCCCGTACGGCGGCGGCTGCTGGCCACCGGGCGGCATCGGCTGCCCCGGGTGGTACGGCTGCGGGGGACCGAACTGACCCGGCTGCTGCGGGTGGGACATCGTGCACCTCGTGGAGTTCCTGAAGAGGGGTCCGGGCGCCGTCCCCCTGTGGCCGCGTCCGATGCGGCGCCGCAATCTAACCCGATCGGGCGACAGCCAGACGGGGAAATGGGGGATTCCCTGTGTGGATTACTGACCGTGATCCACACAGCACCGTGCGGTCAGGACACTCCGGGGGTCTCTATGCAGAACACCGTCGGCGGCTCCGGGTACCCCAGGCCGCTCCCGTTCGGACACGGCGACGGGTCGGTGGTGCCGTCGATGACCTGCGAGATGCGGATAGTGTCCGGGCCCTCGCATGGGCTGACCCGGAACGACTGGTTCTTGTCGTCCTCGGCGTAGCAGTTGCCCGCGCGGAAGTTGGGCATCAGGCACAAGAGGTTCTCACCGGTCCACAGCTCCCGGTAAGCGCCGTCAGGACAACCCGTCTCCGAGAGGTCCTTCTTAACAGCAATCCGGAAAGTGGCATCCTCGTCGCCGCAGTCCGCCGTGGCCACGGTGGCCGCGTCGTCCGAGCCGGTGACCGAGGCGCACTCCGCCGCGCCCGGCGAGTCGGCCAGGACGTACCGGAAGAGCACGAAGCCGACGCCCGCGATGAGCACGGCGATCAGCGCTACCGCCCAGGTCGGCAGCAGCTTGCGCGGCCGGGGTTCAGAGGTGGTCATGCGGCGCCTCCGGCGAGTGAGTGGGGCCACGTGGACGGTATCGGCTCGGCCCGCGCCTACCGCAGCCCGGTCAGTGCTATCCAGGTGCCGTCGGTCGGTGTGGGCTGCGCCAAAGGTGGGACTAACCGCGGCCGGTACGTCGTTTGGGACACTGGAGCGCAGCCGAGCGCAGGAGCGAGGGACAAGTGACCGATGGCCCGCTGATCGTGCAGTCCGACAAGACCCTGCTGTTGGAGATCGACCACCCCCGGTCGACCGACGCCAGGATGGCGATCGCGCCGTTCGCGGAGCTGGAGCGCGCCCCGGAGCACGTGCACACCTACCGGGTGACGCCGCTGGCGCTGTGGAACGCGCGCGCCGCCGGACACGACGCCGAGCAGGTGGTCGACGCCCTGTCGACGTTCTCGCGCTACCCGGTGCCGCAGCCGCTGCTGATCGACATCGTGGACACCATGGGCCGGTTCGGCAGGCTCACGCTGCAGAACAGCCCCGTGCACGGGCTGGTGCTGACCACCATCGACCGCGCGGTGCTCGAAGAGGTGCGGCGCAACAAGAAGATCGCCCCGATGCTGGGCGAGCGCATCGACGACGACACCGTCGTGGTGCACCCGAGCGAACGCGGCCGCCTCAAGCAGCTGCTGCTCAAGGTCGGCTGGCCCGCGGAGGACCTGGCGGGCTACGTCGACGGCGAGTCCCACCCGATCGCCCTGGTCGAGGACGACTGGGAGCTGCGCGACTACCAGCGGATGGCCGCCGAGTCGTTCTGGGCGGGCGGCTCCGGCGTCGTCGTGCTGCCCTGCGGGGCGGGCAAGACGATGGTCGGCGCGGCCGCGATGGCCCAGGCGCAGGCCACCACGCTGATCCTGGTGACCAACACGGTCGCGGGCAGGCAGTGGAAACGCGAGCTGATCGCGCGCACGTCCCTCACCGAAGAAGAGATCGGCGAGTACTCCGGCGAACGCAAGGAAATCCGCCCGGTCACCATCGCCACGTACCAGGTGATCACCCGCAAGAGCAAAGGCGAGTACCGCCACCTCGAACTGTTCGACTCCCGCGACTGGGGCCTGGTGGTCTACGACGAGGTCCACCTGCTGCCCGCGCCGGTGTTCCGGATGACCGCCGACCTCCAGTCCCGCCGCCGCCTCGGCCTTACCGCCACCCTGGTACGCGAAGACGGCCGGGAGGGCGACGTGTTCTCCCTGATCGGCCCCAAGCGCTACGACGTGCCGTGGCGCGACATCGAGCAGCAGGGCTGGATCGCGCCCGCGGAGTGCACCGAGGTCCGGGTGACGCTGACCGACAACGAGCGCCTGCAGTACGCCACGGCCGAGCCGGAGGAGCGGTACAAGCTCTGCTCGACGGCGCACACGAAGATCGCCGTTGTCCGCTCGATCCTCGACCGCCACCCCGACGAGCCCGCCTTGGTCATCGGCGCCTACCTGGACCAGTTGGAGGAACTCGGCGAAGCCCTCGACGCCCCGGTCATCCAGGGCGCCACCAAGAACCGCGAACGCGAAGAGCTTTTCGACGCCTTCCGCCGCGGCGAGTTGCGGACCCTGGTGGTGTCCAAGGTCGCCAACTTCTCCATCGACCTGCCCGAGGCGTCGGTGGCGGTCCAGGTGTCGGGCACCTTCGGCTCCCGCCAGGAGGAAGCGCAGCGCCTGGGCAGGCTGCTGCGCCCCAAGGGCGACGGCCGCCAGGCCCACTTCTACTCGGTCGTCTCCCGCGACACCCTCGACACCGAGTACGCCGCCCACCGCCAGCGCTTCCTGGCCGAACAGGGGTACGCGTACCGCATCTGCGACGCCGACGACCTGCTCGGCCCGCCGATCCCCGAGATCGGCTGAGTTTCACGCCGCCGCGCCCGGGCACCCTCCTTCCGGACAACGGACAGGAGGATCCCCCGTGACCGAAACCCCGGACAAGCCCATCCGAGACAACGGCGAGCGAGCCGAAGAATCCCGCGAACGCATAGACGAGGCGAAGAAGGCCGCCCGCGAGGTGGCCAAGACCCACCCCGACCTGGTCCCGGACGCCGACCCGCCCGCCCAGCGGCCGACCTGATCCACTTTCGGGTGAACCGATCCGCCTTGGCGCTCCAGGGGACCGAAATTGTCGGTGCCCGTTCCTAGCGTCGAACCATGCGATCAGACACGAGTCCCCGAACGACACGGACGCCCGCGAACCAGGGCGGCCACCCGCCACACGACCATGCCGATCCCCGATCTGGCCGTGGTTCCCCGAGACCGCCGAGCCGCGCATGGCCGTGGAGAGCGCTTTCCTTTCTCTGTCAGCGGTTTCGCCGCGCTCGGGATATCACACGGTCACGGGACGCGTCACGTGCCCGCGAGTTCGGCGAGCACGCCGTCGGTGAAGGGCGTCCAGGCCTGGACCGCCCAGTCGCCGAAGTCGCGGTCGGCCATGGCGACACAGGCGGCTCCGGCGTCGGGGTCCACCCACAGGAACGTGCCGGACTGGCCGAAATGGCCGTAGGTCCGGGGCGAACTGGCCTTGCCAGTCCAATGTGGACTCTTGGTCGCCCGGATCTCGAAGCCCAGGCCCCAGTCGTTGGGCTTCTGCATCCCGTAGCCGGGGAGGACGCCGTTCAGGCCCGGGAACGCCACCGTGGTCGCCTCGGCCATGGTCTGCGCCGACACCAGCGTGGGCGCCTGCAACTCGGCGGCGAACAACGCGAGGTCGCCGCATGTCGACACCGCGCCCGCGCCAGCCGACCCGGCCAACCGCGACGCCGTCATGCCCAGCGGCTCGAAGACCGCCTCCGCGAGGTACTGGTCGAACGGGATGCCGGAGGCGAGGTGCACCAGGTCGGCCAACGCCTCGAACCCGGTGTTCGAGTAGATCCGCCGGGCGCCCGGCCGCGCCTGGACGCTGGTGGTGTCGAACCCGAGCCCCGAGGTGTGCGCGATCAGGTGCCGCACCGTCGACCCCGGCGGACCGGCGGGCTGCTCCCACTCCACCGCGCCTTCCTCGACCGCGATCAGCATCGCGTAGGCGACCAACGGCTTGGTCACCGACGCGAGCCGGAACTCCCGCTCCTGATCACCCTCCGCCCCCACCACGGTCCCGTCCGCAGCGACGACCGCCACCGCCACATCGTCGACCGGCCACTGGCGCACCGCTGCAAGGCTCCGCATACCTCGACCCTACGAGAGCCCTCAGTCGGCGATGTCGGCCAGGGCGACGGTCTTGGTGATCCGGCCGAACACCAACAACTCCCCCGGCACCGCGTTGCGCTTCCCGAACGCCTCGGCGGCGTCCTCGCCCATGTAGCGGGCCCCGAGCCGGGTGGCCCAGTGCAGCATCTGGTCCATGTCCTCCGACAGTTCGGCCTCAGCCTGAAACTGCACAAAGGCGAACGGCGCCGCCTCCAGGTCGACGCACAGCGAGAACCGGGGGTCCCGACGCAGCGCCTTCCCCTTGACGGTGTCGGCCCCCGTGTTGAACACGATCCGATCGCCCGAGTCCCCCTCGTCGACCAGGAACCAGACCGGCGCCACATGCGGGGTGCCGTCGGCCCGAACGGTCGCGAGCTTCCCGGTCCGGGTCCCGTGAAGAACAAACTCCAGCCACTCAGAACGATCCATCGCGCGCATGGCACCGAGCCTTCCCTAGCGCCAGAATCCCCGCACCTCCACCCAGCCTCACCCAGCCGCCCCTTCACCTACCCCGGACTGACCGCCGCACCCCACGGACTCACCTCACCCAGCCGGCGCACGCCCCCACCGACCCAGCGCACCCACCGACCCAGCCCACCCAACCGACCCACTTCGCCCACCTCAACCAGAAGGGCATCCACCGCACAACGTCTCCCGACCCCAACCGCTCCTTTTCCCGCCACCCGACCATCGCCCATTCCTCCCGCGCCAGCCGATGCTCGACCACGCTGCCTGGCGCGGGGAACGACCTTCTTCGGGAGCAGGCAAAGGTTCAAGCGCTGCCCAACTCCGAACAGAGCACCGGAACGCCGAAGACCGCGCTCCGGCAGCCGGGCCACGATGTGCCCTGCCGCCCTGCCTCAGTCCACAGCCTGCCGCCTCGACCCTCCAACGAGAAGCGAACCCACGCAGCCACCCGGGGTGTCCCTCTCCCCCAGCCGAAACCAGCGGGAAAGCGGCTGTCTCCGCCGTGCCATCGCTGCCCGGCATCCTGGCCCGGTCCGGGCAGCGGGCGCGGGCGCGGGCAAGCGCTTATCCGCCTGCGACCTGTCGGCGCAAGCGGTCGCGCACGTCCATCAGGGCGAATCCCAGCAGGTTCAGGCCGGGCCACGCTGATGGGCGGCGGGCGTCGGGGCTGGTGGCGGCGAGGCCGATGCCCCACACCGGATCGACGGGGCTGGCTTCCACCAGGACCGCGGTCCCGGTGGAGCGCAGGAACGCGGCGAGGCGGGGGTGTTGGCTGAACTTGGCCTCGTTGGCGCGCACCACGATGTCGTACCGGTGCTCGCGCCAACGGGGCTCGGTGAAGCCGCGCACCTTCCGGCCCAAGGCCTTGGCCTCTTCGGGGGTGTGGCTGGCCAGGACGGCCTCGGCGGTGGCCTCGTCGTCGAAGAGGCGGGCTTTGGCGGTCATCATGTAGTGCTCGGCGGTTAGGTAGCGCTCGCCGTCGATCACCGTGGGGGAGGGCCACCATTGGCTTAGGCAGGACTTGCCGACGCTGCCGTCGGGGGTGGGGCGGTGGCCCCAGAAGAACAGGAAGTCTGTGGTGGGGCGGGCGAGTAGGTCGGCCAGACGCGGGTGGTGGGACACGTGGGCACGGTAACCGCCGATCTGACACGATTCACCTGTGTTTTCCGAGCGGCCACTGGTCTACGCCATTCCCCTGCGCACCCGGTTTCGCGGGATCACGGTCCGTGAGGGCTTATTCCTGCGTGGTGCGGTGGGGTGGGGCGAGTTCTGCCCGTTCGGCGACTACTCCGACGCCGAGTCGGTCCCGTGGCTGGCGTGCGCCCGGGAGGCCGCCGACGTCGGGTGGCCCGAGCCGGTGCGGGACCGGGTGGCGATCAACTGCACGGTGCCGGTGGTGGCGCCGGAGCGGGCGGCGGAGATCGTGGCCGGTTCGGGGTGCGGCACGGCCAAGGTGAAGGTCGCCGACCCGGGGACCTCGCTCGGTCAGGATTACGAGCGGATCGCGGCCGTGCGGGACGCGCTGGGCCCGGGTGGGCTGATCCGTATCGACGCGAACGGGGCGTGGGGCGTCGACGAGGCCGTGGTGGCGATCCGGACGCTGGACAGGGCGGCGGGCGGGTTGGAGTACGTCGAGCAGCCGTGCCGCACGATCGAAGAGCTGGCCGCGGTGCGCAGGCGGGTCGACGTGCCGATCGCGGCGGATGAGTCGATCCGGCGGGCGGAAGACCCGCTGCGGGTGGCGGTGGCGGGGGCAGCGGACATCGCGGTGCTGAAAGTCGCGCCGCTGGGCGGGGTCCGGCGGGCGCTGGCGGTGGCGCTGGCGTGCGGGCTGCCGTGCGTGGTGTCCTCCGCGGTGGAGACCAGCGTGGGCCTGGCCGCGGGTCTGGCCCTGGCGGGCGCGCTGCCGCGGTTGGACCACGCGTGCGGCCTGGGCACCCTGTCCCTGCTCACCGCCGACGCCGCCACCCCGTCCCTGCGCCCGGTCGACGGCTGGCTGCCTGTCCCCCGGACCGCCCCCGAACCCACTCTCGACGCCGCGGCGGACCCCGCCACCCGCGACCACTGGCTGGCCCGCCTCTCCCGGGTGTCCGCACTGGCCGAGTGACCCTTCCCCAACAAGGCAGGCCGCCCGGCCGCGGACTCAGCCCAACCCCGACCAACGCCGTGCCGTGGCCGGTGCCGCGCGTGGCCTGCGAGACCACAAGCCGCCACCTCGGCCACCACCCGCTTCATCGCCGAAACAACCAGGATCAAGACCCCCATCAACCTGCCCCGGCAAGGGCGACAACGGCACCCAACCGCGCCACCGTGCCTGGTCTCGGCGCTGCGCGGCGCACGCGTCACCAGTCCTCGGATCATGCGGCTCTCACCCGCCCCGGGTACCTGGTCCCGCGCCTGTCCGCGCAGGAACAGACCAACCCGGAGATAGCCGAGACCACGGGGTCGACCCGCGACACGGACGGCGTCCTTTAGTAACGAATGCGCCAAGGACAGCCGCTGGCGTTGTCACGAATCCCCACGATTCGGTGCTGCCTCCGCACTCGGGGGTGACAAATCGCCCGGTCCCCCACCACGATTGCGCCCACGTTCCAGCCCGAGTGGCCCAGGTCACCTGGAGGCAAGGAGGCCGTGTGCTGAGCGTGCGCAACCTTCAGGTGCGCTACGGGCGTTCCGTGGCCGCGCTGCATGGCGTCGACATCGACGTCCCCGCCGATGGCGTGCTCGCCGTGCTGGGAAGCAACGGCGCGGGCAAGTCGACGCTGTTGCGGGCCGTCTCGGGGACGCTGCGGCTGCACCGCGGGTCCGTGGTGGCGGGCTCGGTCGAGTTCGACGGCAGGCGGATCGACCGGGCGGACCCGGCGGCGATCGTGCGGCTCGGGGTGGTGGGGGTGCCCGAGGGCAGGCAGGTCTTCGCGCGGATGACCGTCGAGGAGAACCTGCGGGCGGGCGGGATCGGCGCGCGGGACGCGACGCGGCGGGCGGCGGCCAGGGCGCGGGTGCACGAGTTGTTCCCGGTCCTCGCCGAGCGCGCCAAGCAGCGGGCCGGTCTGCTGTCCGGCGGCGAGCAGCAGATGCTGGCGATCGGGCGGGCGCTGATGTCCGGGCCGCGCCTGCTGTTGCTGGACGAGCCGTCGCTGGGGCTGGCGCCGAAGGTGGTGGCGCGGATCGGCGAGATCATCCGGGAGATCCACGCGCAGGGCACGGCGGTGGTGCTGGTCGAGCAGAACGCGGTGATGGCGCTGCGGGTCGCCGAGCACGCGGCGGTGTTGGAGGTCGGGCGGGTCGCGTTGCGCGGCACGGCGGCCGAACTGGCCGCCAGCGACGACGTCCAGCGGCTCTACCTGGGCGGACACGCCGAATCCTGGAGCGAGGCGCACTGGCGGCACGGGGGCCGCACGCTGGCGAGGTGGGAGCGATGAGCCTGGCGCCGCTGCGGGTGGAGAACGTCACCCTGACCTTCGGCGGCATCCGCGCCCTGGACGACGTGTCGTTCACCGTGGCTCCGGGGACCGTGCACGCGCTGATCGGGCCGAACGGGGCGGGGAAGTCCAGTTGCTTCAACGTGATCAGCGGCGTCTACCGGGCGACGTCTGGCCGGGTTCTGTTCGGTGACACCGAGTTGACCAGGTTGCGCGCGCACAAGCTGGCGAAGATCGGGGTGGGGCGGGCGTTCCAGAACACGGCGCTGTCGACGCGGTCCACGGTGCTGGACAACGTGATGCTCGGCAGGCACGTGCTCACCCGCGGCGGCTTCCTCACCGACGGCCTGCGGCTGACCGCCCGCGAGGAACGGAGACACCTCGCGCGGGCGGCGGAGATCTGCGCGTTCCTCGGCATCGGCGACGTGCTGCACGTGCCGGTGGCCGCACTCCCTTACGGCGCGGCGAAACGGGTCGACATCGCCAGGGCATTGGCCGTGGAGCCGACTTTGCTGCTGCTCGACGAGCCCGCCGCGGGCATGAACGCCGCCGAGACCGCCGAGATGGCGGCCACGATCGGCGACCTGCGGGCCGCGCTCGGCATCTCGGTTCTGTTGGTGGAGCACGACATGAGCCTGGTCATGGGCATCGCCGACCGGGTGACGGTGCTCGACTTCGGCAAGCGCATCGCCGACGGCAGTCCCGCCGAGGTGCGGTCCGACCCGGACGTGATCCGGGCCTACCTTGGCGCGGAGGAACCGGCGTGAACACCTTCCTGCAACTGGTCGTCAACGGCTTGGGCAAAGGCGCGGTGTTCGCGCTGCTGGCCCTGGGATTCGTGGTCATCTTCAAGGCGACCGAGGTCGTGAACTTCGCGCACGGCTCGCTGGTCCTCTTCGGCGGCTACCTCGTCGTGGTCACCCGCGAGTCACTGGGCTGGGTCGGGGCGTCGCTCGTCGGCATCCTCAGCGCGGCGCTGCTGGCGCTCGCGGTGGAGCGGCTGCTGCTGGCGCGGGCCCGGTCCGCCGACGCGAACAGCCTGGCGCTGCTGACGATCGGCCTCGACGTGATCATCACCGAGGAAGTCGTGCGCAGGCTCGGCGTGACGCTGCCGTTCCTGGGCGAGGCGTGGGACGCGCAGCCGATCCAGATCGGCGGGATCACGCTGTTCCGCACGCATCTGGTGGCGCTGGCGGTGAGCGCGGTGCTGATCACCGCGTTCTTCCTGGCGTTCCGGTATTCGGACTGGGGCGTGGCGATGCGCGCGCAGGCGGAGAACCGCGAGGCGGCGGCGCTGATGGGCATCCGGTCGTCGCGGGTCACGGCGACGGCGTGGCTGGTGGCGGGCGCGCTGGCGGGGGTGGCGGTGCTGTTCATCGCCACGCAGGACTTCTCCGGAGCCGGGCTTTCCCGTGGCACGCACTCGATCGCGCTGGCCGCGTTCCCGGCTGCGATCCTCGGCGGCCTCGACTCGACGGCGGGCGCGGTCGTGGGCGGGCTGGTCGTCGGGCTCGCCGAAGCGCTGTCGGCGCAGTACATCTCGTTCGACTTCTCCAAGAGCGCGGTGTTCCTGGTGATGCTGGTCGTGTTGGCGCTGCGGCCGTCCGGGCTGTTCGGGACGAGGGAGAGCACCCGTGTCTGACGTCGTCGCAGAGAAGGCCGCGCCCCCGAAGATTCCTTCGCCCGCTCGGGAAACCGGTCGCGGGCGGTGGGTGCGGCGGTTGGCGTGGGTCGCGCTGCTGCTGGTGCTCGCGGCGCTGCCGCTGTACCTGGAGGCGGCGTGGCTCAAGGCCGGGCAGTACGTGATGATCGGCGGCGTCGGCGCGATCGGGCTGACCATGCTCGTCGGGCAGGCGGGCCAGTTGTCGCTGGCGCACGCGTTCTTCCTGCTGGTCGGCGCGACCGGCTACACCGTCCTTTCCGGACCGGCCGACGACGAGCGGGTGTTCGGGCTCGGCCTCGACCCCGGGCTGGCGCTCGTCGGGGCGGTGCTGACCGCGGCGCTGCTCGGACTCGCCTTCGCGCCCGTCGCCGGGCGGCTGCGCGGGATCTACCTTGGCGTCGCGTCGTTGTCCCTGGTGTTCCTCGGGCTCTACTTGGGACAGTCAGCGGAGGCCTTGACCGGCGGCACGTCCACCGGCCGCACGCCCGCCGCGTTCGAGCTGTTCGGCTTCCCGTTCTCCAATGGCGGCCCGGAGATCGAGCTGCTCGGCGTGCCGTTCCGGCAGGCGGAGCGCACCTGGTACCTGTTCCTCGTCCTGACCGCGGTCGCGTTCCTGCTGGCCCGCGGCGCGGTGCGCGGCCGGGTCGGCCGGTCGTGGCGGGCCGTGCGGGACAACGAGGCCGCGGCGACCGCGATGGGCGTCGACGTGACCCGGGCCAAGGCGGGCGCGTTCGCGGTGTCCTCGGCGTACGCGGGCCTGGCCGGGGTGATGACCGCGCTGTGGTTCGACATCCTCAAACCCGACGAGAGCGAGTACGGCACCTACGGCATCAACGTGTCCATCGCGTTCCTGGCGATGGTGATCATCGGGGGGCTCGGCTCCATCCCGGGCGCGCTGGTGGGCGCGCTCATCGTGCACGGGCTGCCGCAGGCCCTCGCGCTGTACTCGGCCGATCTCGGCTTGTTCGGCGAGACCGGCGGCAGCGCGCTGACCCCGGCGCTGATCAGCTCGTTCGTCTACGGCGCGGCGATCGTGCTCGTCGTGCTGTTCGAACCCGGCGGACTGGCCGCGATCGGCCGCCGGATCACCAGTCGCGGGCTTTCCCGCAAACCCCCCGAGGAGGACCCGTCATGACCAGCACTCCGACGCGCTTCGCCGCCTGCGCGGCGCTTTCCGCCGCCCTCGTGTTGTCCGCGTGCGGCACCAAGGGCGGGGGCTCGGGTTCGTCCGGCCCCGACGCCGAGGGAGTCAGAACCGGGAGCGGGGTGACCGCGACCGACATCACCCTGGGCGTGATGACCGACAAGACCGGGGTGTTCAAGAACCTCGGCCTCGGGATCACGCAGGGAAACGAGTTGTGGGCCAAGGACATCAACGCCGCGGGCGGCGTCTGCGGGCGGCAGGTGCGGCTGGAGACCGTGGACCACGGCTACAAGGCCGACACCGCGAAGACCCTGTACCCGCAGATCGAGCCGAAGGTGGCGGGCTTCGTGCAGATGCTCGGCTCGCCGGTGGTGGCCGCGCTCAAGCAGAACCTGCTCTCGGACAAGGCCGTCGCCGCGCCCGCGTCCTGGTCGTCCGAGCTGCTGGACAACCCGTACGTGATGATCGTCGGCACCACCTACGACGTCGAGATGATCGACGGCCTGTCCTACCTCCAGGAGAAGAACCTGATCGCCGACGGCGACACCATCGGCCACATCTACATCGATGGCGAGTACGGCCAGAACGGCCTGCGCGGCTCGAAACACTACGCGGGCAAGCACAATCTGACCGTCAAGGAGGTCAAGATCACCTCGACGGACACGGACCTGACCAACATCGTCACCGGCCTCAAGGGCGACGGCGTGAAGGCGATCCTGCTGACCACTTCCCCGCCGCAGACCGGTTCCGTGGCCGCGGTGAACAAGGCGCTCGGCCTGAACGTGCCGCTGCTGGGCAACAACCCGGTGTTCGACCCGGCGCTGCTCAAGAGCCCGGCCGCGAGCGCGCTGGACAAGCTGCACATCGTCGCCAGCAGCGTCCCGTTCTCCGCCGACCTGCCCAAGGCGAAGGACGTCGCGGCGAAGTACAAGGCGGCGTACCGGGAACCGGCCAACGGCGGCGTCCCCTACGGCTACGCGGTGGGCGAGGTGTGGGGCACCGTGCTGAAGAAGGCGTGCGAGAACAAGGACCTCACCCGCGACGGCATCGCCAAGGCGCTCAAGGAAACCACGTCGGCGGGCACCGAGAACCTGGTGGCGGCGCTGGACTTCTCCAAGCCCGGCGCCCCGGCCACCCGCCAGGTGTACGTGGCGCAGCCGGACCCGGGCGCCGAGGGCGGCGTGCGGTACGTCAAGCCGCTGTTCGAGGCCGCCGAAGCCAGGGATTACGTGGCGCCGCACCAGAAGTAGCCGCTACGGGCGGGTGAGACCCGCCGCGCCAGCGCCCCGGCCGAGGACGATCCCCTCGGTCCGGGCGAGGGCATCGGCTTTGCGGTCGGCGGCGACGGTGGTGTCGCTGGTGGTGTCGCTGGTGAGGTCCCGCAAGCGGATCGGCGGCCCCAGGTCCACCAGGGTCGGGATGTACTCGGCCTTGTCGACCGTCCACCGCGCACCGGACTTGGTGAACCGGAAGCGGGCCAGCACGCCCTCTTCCGTGACACCCTTGGGCTGCTCGTGCTTGGCGACCAGGTTGCCCAGGCCGTAGGCGACCCACTTGCCCTCGACCTTCTCGAACGGCTGCACCACATGCGCGTGGTGGCCGATGATCAGGTCGACGGCCGGGTCGCCCAGCAGGGCCTTGGCGATGAGCACCTGGTCCGCGGTGGGCTCGTGCCTGCTCTCCGCGCCCCAGTGCAGGCTGGCGACCACGATCTCCGCCCCGGCCGCCCTGGCGGCGCGCGCCTCGGCCAGGACGGCGGCGGGGTCGAGCAGGTTCGCCAGCCAGGGGCTGGCCGCGGGCCGCGTGGTGCCCTGGTTGAGGCCGAAGGTGTAGGACAGGAACCCGACCCTGGCCCCGGCGACCTCGCGGATCAGCGGGGTGGCGGCCTCCCGCGCGGACCGGGCCGAGCCGGTGTGGGTGATCTTCGCGGCGTCCAGCGCGTCGAGGGTCTTCGCGACGCCTGCCGGGCCCTGGTCGAGGGTGTGGTTCGACGCGGTCGAGCAGGTGTCGAACCCGCTGGCCGCCAACCCGGCCGCCAACTCCGGCGGGGCGTTGAACCTCGGGTAGCCCCGGAACGGGCCCGCGGCGTCGGCGATCGGCACCTCCAGGTGGCACACCGCGACATCGGCCCGGTCGAGGACGGGTTTGACGCCCGCGAACAGCGGCGCGTAGTCGCGGGCTCCCCCGCCGTCCGCCTCGGCCTGCGCGGTCAGGGCCGGGTGGATGAGGATGTCGCCGCCCGCGACCACGGTGAACGACGCCGGGGCGCTGGGCGGCGGCTCGGCGGCAGGCGTGGGCTGCCCGACCGTCGGCTCGCCCAGGCAGCCCGCGAGCAGAACCCCGCTGACCAGGGAGAACAGGCGACTCCACACCCGCGCACCCTAACCTCGCGCACGGTTTACGGCGCGTCGAACAGCGCGCTGACCGACTCTCCGTTGTGGATGCGCCGCATCGCCTCGGCCAGGGCGGGCGCGACCGAGAGGACGGTCAGCTTGTCGGTGCGCTCCCCGTCCGGGATCGGCACGGTGTTGGTGCAGACGATCTCCAGCACCTCCGGCGCGTCGCCGATGCGCTTGAGCGCGCCCCCGGCGAACAGCCCGTGCGTGCAGGCCACCCGCACCGACCGGGCGCCGCGCTCACGCAGCCGGGCGAGCAGTTCGATGACGGTGCTGCCCTTGGCGATCTCGTCGTCGAGCACGATCACGTCGCGCCCCTCGATCTCGCCGATGACCGAGGTGATGGTGACCCGGTCGTCGGCGAACCGCTGCTTCGCGCCCGCCGCCACCGGCACGCCCAGCAGCCGCGCGAACTTCGCCGCCTCTTTCGCGTTACCCAGATCGGGTGAGACGACGGTCGTGTTCGACAGGTCGTGCTGCCGGAAGTGGCCCGCGAGTTCCCGCAGGGCGTGCAGGTGGTCCACCGGCACGCTGAAGAACCCGTGCACCTGCGGCGAGTGCAGGGTCATGGTCAGCACCCGGTCGGCCCCGGCCGCGACCATCAGGTCGGCCACCAGCCGTCCCCCGATCGAGATCCGCGGCGCGTCCTTCTTGTCCGAGCGCGCGTAGGCGTAGTGCGGCATGACGACGGTGATCCGCGACGCGGACGCCCCGCGCGCGGCGTCGATCATCAGCAGCAGCTCGACCAGGTTCTCCTGCACCGGCCGGACCAGCGGCTGGATGAGGAAGACGTCCCGCTCCCGGCAGTTCGCCTGCAACTGCACCTCAAGGCAGTCGTTGGCGAAGCGCTGCACCAGCACCGGATGCAGCGGAGCGCCGAGGTGCGCGGCGATCTCCGCGGCCAGCTCGGGGTGGGCGCTGCCGCTGAACAAGGCGATGTCCCGCACTGTCTCTCCTGCCTGGACTGTTGGGTGCGCCCCAACCCTAGTGCCGCCCGGTAAGTGGCCTGGCGCACGCCAACGGGCGGCTCTTAGCCGTGGATGCGGCCCGTCAGCCCGGTCAGCCGCTGCCCCTTGCCGCCCCAGCGCAGCGCGATGATCTCGGCGGCGATCGAGACCGCCGTCTCCTCCGGGGTGCGGGCGCCCAGGTCCAGCCCGATCGGCGAGGACAGCGCGGACAGCTCGTCCTCGGTGAGGCCCGCTTCCCGCAGCCGCGCCATCCGGTCGTCGTGGGTGCGCCGGGAGCCCATCGCGCCCACGTAGCCGAACTTGCCGCGCAGCGCGACCTCGAGGACCGGGACGTCGAACTTGGGGTCGTGGGTCAGGACGGTCACCACGGTGCGCTCGTCCACCCGGCCCGCCGCCAGTTCGGCGCGCAGGTAGCGGTGCGGCCAGTCGACCACGACCTCGTGCGCCCCGGGGAAGCGGCTGGTGGTGGCGAAGACCGGGCGGGCGTCGCAGACCGTGACCCGGTAGCCGAGATAAGAGCCCATGCTCGCCATGGCGGCGGCGAAGTCGATCGCGCCGAAGACCAGCATCCGGGGCGGCGGCTCGAACGCGCTGACGAAGACAGTCATGCCCTCGCCGCGCCGCTCCCCGTCCGGGCCGTAGCCGATGGTCGCGCTGCGTCCGGACGCCAAGAGGCCGCGGGCGTCATCAACCACGGCCGCGTCGATCCGGTCGGACCCGGTGGTGCCCGCCGACCGGTCCGGCCAGACGACCAGGCGGCGGCCCAGCCGGTCCTGGTCCGGGTGGGCGACGATGGTGGCCAGCGCGACCGGGACCTCGGCCCGGACCGATTCGGCCAGGTCGGACAGCGTCGGGAAGGACTCCCGGTCGATCCGCTCGACAAAGACGTCGATGGTCCCGCCGCAGGTCAGGCCCACGGCGAAGGCGTCGTCGTCGGTGACGCCGTAACGCTGCAAGACAGGCCTACCGCTGGCTAAGACCTCCCGGCCCAGTTCGTAGACCGCGCCTTCGACACAGCCGCCGGACACGCTGCCGGTGACCGTCCCGTCCGCGGCGACCAGCATGGCCGCGCCCGCGGCGCGCGGGGCGGAGGAGAACGTGGCGACCACCGTGCCCACGGCGACCGGCTCCCCGGCGGCGCAGCGGCGGCTGAGCTCGTCCAGCACGTCCCTCATGGCCCCAGTGTGGCGCTCATCAGCCAACCTCACCCGTTCGAGTGCCTCGCAGGTTTGCGCACTGTGTCAATGATTCGCTCGCAAGGAATGATTCGCTCACTAGCTCGCTCATGCGACGTCCGCGGCCAGTTCCGCGAGGACCGCCCGGCACTCCGCGAGGGCGCGCTTGCCGCGCTTGGTCGTGCGGTAGCGGCGGACGCGGCGGCCGTCGACCACCTCGATGCGGGACTTGAGCAGCCCCGCGTCCTGTAAGCGGTGCAGCAGCGGGTAGAGCGTGCCCGGCGAGACGCGGTGGCCGCGCGCGGCCAGCCACTCGCTCAGCAGCGCGCCGTGGACCTCGGCGTCGGTGGCGTGCCGCAGCACGAGCAGGCGCAGCGCGCCGTTCCTGAACTCCCGGACGACATCCATCGGCCCACGATATCGCGAACCGATATCTGATTCGCAAGCGAGAAATGACCATTGCCACACAAGGAAAGGAGCCTTGCTATCGCGAAGCGATATCAGCGAATGTCCGATATTCGTTGATGTTACGGCTGACACGAGAGTGTGAAACACGCCACCGGAACTTCGTCTCAACGCGACAGGCCGACATGACCACGGGTAATGTTCCCTGGTCACAGCGTTGAAGAACCACCGAAAAGGTGAGAAATGCGTTCGCTCAAATGACGATGGTCGACCACTCGCTATCCCTGTTCGACACCGTCGACCCGCTCGCCGACGCGGCTGAGCGCGGTCTCGCGGTCTTTCGCGCCGGACCCGAGAGCGCGCCCCGCACCCTCCTGGAGATCCTCGCCGCCACCGCGGCCCGCCACCCGGACGCCGACGCGGTGGACGACGGCACGACGGTCCTGACTTACCGGGCGCTGCTTAGCGAAATCGACATCCTCCGGGCCCGGCTGGCCGCGGCGGGCATCGGCCGCGGCGACCGGGTGGGCATCCGGGTCCCCTCGGGCACGACAGACCTCTACGTCGGCATCTTGGCCGTGCTCGCCGCGGGCGCGGCATATGTGCCGGTCGACTTCGACGACCCCGACGAGCGCGCCGACCTGGTGTTCGGCGAAGCCGGGGTGTGCGCAGTGCTCGGCGCGGACCGGGCCATCACCCCGCTCGACGCCCCCACGGGCACGCCGGGCGAGCCGACGGCCGACGACGACGCGTGGATCATCTTCACCTCCGGCAGCACCGGCAAGCCCAAGGGCGTCGCGGTGAGCCACCGCTCGGCGGCGGCGTTCGTGGACGCCGAGGCCGACCTGTTCCTGCCAGAAGAGCCGATCGGCCCCGCTGACCGCGTGCTGGCGGGTCTGTCGGTCGCCTTCGACGCCTCGTGCGAGGAGATGTGGCTGGCCTGGCGCACCGGCGCGTGCCTGGTGGCCGCCCCGCGCGCGCTGGTCCGCAGCGGCGTCGACCTGGGCCCCTGGCTGGTGGAGCGGGCGATCACGGTGGTCTCGACCGTGCCGACCCTGGCCGCGCTGTGGCCCGCCGAGGCCCTGGACGACGTGCGGCTGCTGATCTTCGGCGGCGAGGCCTGCCCGCCGGAGCTGGCCGAGCGGCTGGCCGTCGCGGGCCGCGAGGTGTGGAACACCTACGGCCCGACCGAGGCGACCGTGGTGGCCTGCGCTGCGCTGATGACCGGCGACGGCCCGGTCCGCATCGGCCTGCCCCTCGACGGCTGGGAGCTGGCCGTGGTGGACGAGGCGGGCGAGCTGGTCCCGATGGGCGGCACCGGCGAGCTGGTCATCGGCGGCGCGGGCCTGGCCCGCTACCTCGACCCGGACAAGGACGCCGAGAAGTTCGCCCCGCTGCCCGCGCTGTCCTGGGATCGCGCGTACCGCAGCGGCGACCTGGTCAAGGCCGAGCCGGAGGGCCTGCTGTTCCTGGGCCGGGCCGACGAGCAGATCAAGCTCGGCGGCAGGCGCATCGAGCTGGGCGAGGTCGACGCCGCGCTGCAGGCGCTGCCCGGGGTCGCGGGCGCCGCCGCCGCGGTACGCGCGACCAAGGCTGGCAACCAGCTCCTGGTCGGCTACGTCGTGGCACAAGAGGGCTTCGACGCGACCGCCGCGGTCGACCGGCTGAGGGCGGCGCTGCCCGCCGCGTTGGTCCCGCTGATCGCCGTGGTCGACACGCTGCCGACCCGCACGTCCGGCAAGGTCGACCGGCACGCGCTGCCCTGGCCGCTGCCGCTGGACACCAGCGCTGTCGACACCGCCGCGCTGACCGACACCCAGCGCCGGCTGGCCGAGCTGTGGCGCGACCTGCTCGGTGTCAACGTCACCGACCCCGACGCCGACTTCTTCGCCAACGGTGGCGGCAGCCTCTCGGCCGCGCAGCTCGTGACCCGGGTCCGCGAAACGTGCCCGAGCATCGCCGTTGCCGACCTCTACCAGCACCCGACGCTGGGCAAGCTGGCCGCGCGGATCGACGCCGCGTCGGCGAGCGTGCAGAGCGACCGGGTCGTGACGCCCACGCCTGTCCGCGCGCAGGTAGTGCAGACGCTGCTTACCGTGCCGATGTTGACCGTCGTCGGCGCGCGGTGGGCGGTCACCGTCGCCGCTCTTAACAACCTTCTCGGCCTGCCGTGGATGCCCCGAGTGTCGTGGTGGCTGGTGCTCGCGGGCTGGCTGGTCTTCCTGAGCCCGTGGGGCCGGATGGCGCTCGCGGCGGGCACGGCGCGGCTGCTGCTGCGCGGCGTCGAGCCGGGCGCCTATCCGCGCGGCGGCGGCGTCCACCTGCGGCTGTGGGCCGCCGAGCGGATGGTCGAGCTGACCGGCGCGGCGAACCTCGCGGGCGCGCCGTGGATCACGCACTACGCGCGGGCGCTGGGCGCGCGGATCGGCGACGACGTCGACCTGCACTCGCTGCCGCCGGTCACCGGCCTGCTCCGGCTGGGCCGGGGCGCGGCGGTGGAGCCGGAGGTAGACCTGTCCGGGCACTGGTTGGACGGCGACATCCTGCACATCGGCCGGGTCCGGATCGACGCGCACGCCACTGTCGGCGCGCGGAGCGCGCTGTTTCCCGGCGCGCGGGTAGGCAAGCGCGCTGAGGTCGCGCCCGGGTCGGCCGTCGTGGGCGCGGTGCCCGCCGGTCAGCGCTGGTCGGGCGCGCCCGCGACCCGCACCGGCAAGGCGAGCCACGGCGGCAAGCGACCGGCGCGGCGCAAGCGCTGGGTCGCGGTCTACGCGGCCACCTCGTTCGCGCTGAGCCTGCTGCCGGTCGCGGCGGCGGTCCCCGCGCTGCTGGTGCTCGCCGCGTTCCTCGACGGCTCGGCCACCCTCGGCGCTGGCCTGGCGAGCGCGCTGCTCGGCGTGCCCGCCGCGACCGTGGCCTGGATGGCCGCCTACGCGCTGCTGGTGCTGGTGTCGGTGCGCGCGCTCTCGATCGGCCTGCGCGCCGGGCAGCACGCGGTGCACAGCCGGGTCGCCTGGCAGGCGTGGGCGACCGAGCGGCTGATGGACCTCGCCCGGGTGGGGCTGTTCCCGCTCTACGCGAGCCTGTTCACCCCGGTGTGGCTGCGGGCGCTGGGCATGAAGGTCGGCAGGCGCGTCGAGGCGTCCACAGTGCTGGCGCTGCCGAGCATGACCACGGTCGGCGACGGCGCGTTCCTCGCCGACGACACCATGATCGGCTCCTACGAGCTGGGCGGCGGCTGGCTGCGGATCGCGAAAGCGAGCGTCGGTAAGCGCGCCTTCCTGGGCAACTCCGGGATGACCGCGCCGGGTCGGGCTGTGCCTAAGCGTGGGCTGGTAGGCGTGCTGTCTTCGACGCCTAAGAAGGCCAAGGCGGGGTCCTCTTATCTCGGGATGCCGCCGATAAAGCTGCCGCGCACTGTCGAGGCCGCCGACGAGAGCACCACGTTCGACCCGCCGACCCGGCTCATGGTCGCCCGCGCGCTGGTCGAGCTGTGCCGGGTCGTGCCGGTGATGGCATCGGCGGCGCTGGCCGTGCTGGTCGCGGCAGGCTGCACGGCCGTGGGCTTCTGGCTGTCGCTCGCGCTCGGCGGCGTCCTACTCGCCGCGGCAGGCGTGCTGGCTGGCGCGGTCTCGGTGCTGGCCAAGTGGGCGCTGGTGGGCCGCTTCCGGGCGATCGAGAGGCCGCTGTGGAGTTCGTTCGTGTGGCGCAACGAGCTTGCCGACACGTTCGTCGAGATGCTGGCCGTGCCGTGGCTCGCCACCTCCGCGCAGGGCACGCCGCTGCTGGCGGTGTGGCTGCGCGGGCTCGGCGCGCGGATCGGGCGCGGCGCGTGGGTGGAGACGTACTGGCTGCCCGAGGCCGACCTGGTGCGGATCGGGTCGGGCGCGACGGTCAACCGGGGCTGCGTGCTGCAGACGCACCTGTTCCACGACCGGATCATGAGCATGGACACGGTGACCGTCGGCGACGGCGGCACGCTGGGCCCGCACGGCATCGTGCTGCCCGGGGCGGCGATCGGCGACCGCACCACGGTCGGCCCGGCGTCGCTGGTGATGCGCGGCGAGTCGGTGCCCGCGGCCACCCGCTGGCTGGGCAACCCGATCGCCGCGTGGCCGGTCAAGCGCTGATGACCGTCCTGTTGAATGTGCCCATGGCTGATCCGGTGCGCGCGGGCAAACCTGGCGCGAGCACGTCGTCGGACGCTTACCTACCGGCGCACGGCAACGGCGGCTACCGGGTCGCGCACTACGACCTGAACCTGGATTACCGCGTCGGCCCCGGCAGGCTCGACGGGCGCGCACGGATCACCGCCGTCGCCGAGCACGCGCTGTCCCGGTTCAGCCTCGACCTCGCCGGGCTGCGGGTCAACCGCGTCACGGTCAACGGCAAGGCGGTGCGGTACGCGCAGCGCGGCCGGAAGCTGCACGTGTCCCCGCAGCGGGCGGTGCCAGCGGGCGACGAGTTCGCCGTGGACATCCGCTACTCGGGCTCGCCGACGCCGATCCGCAGCAACTGGGGCGAGCTGGGCTGGGACTACCTGGACGACGGCGTGCTCGTGGCGAGCCAGCCGATCGGCGCGCCTTCCTGGTTCCCGTGCAACGACCACCCGAGCGACAAGGCCACTTACCGGATCGCGGTAACAACGGCCGCCGCTTACCAGGTAGTGGTGACCGGGGCACTGGAGTCGCGCCGGTCGTCGGCGAGCACCACGACGTGGGTCTACCGCCTGCCGCAGCCGACGTCCAGCTACCTGGTGAGCGTGCAGATCGGCCGGTACCTGTCGCTGGACCTGGCCGGGGTCATGCACGCCACGGTGCCCGCGCGGCTGCTGACGCCGTTCGACCACGACTTCGGCAGGCAGGGGATGATGCTGGCCGAGTTCTCCCGGCTGTTCGGCCCGTACCCGTTCGACCGCTACGGCGTCGTCGTGGTCGACGCGGACCTCGACGCCCCGGTCGAGGCGCAGTCGCTGTCGGTCTTCGGCGCTAACCACGTCGACGGTGAGCGCGGCTCCGAGCACCTAGTGGCGCACGAGTTGGCGCACCAGTGGTTCGGGAACAGCCTGACCGTGGCCCAGTGGCGGCACATCTGGCTCAACGAGGGCTTCGCGACCTACGCCGAGTGGCTGTGGTCGGCCGCGTCCGGCGGCGACCCGACCGACACCCACGCGCGCAGAGCGTGGCGGACGGTGGCCGCGGCGCCCCAGGACCTGCGGCTCGCCGACCCCGGCGCCACCCGCCTGTTCGACGACCGCGTGTACCTGCGCGGTGCGCTGACCCTGCACGCGCTGCGGCGGCGGCTGGGCGACGCGGCGTTCTTCACGCTCCTGGTCGAGTGGGCGTCGACGCACCGGCACGGGCTGGTGACGACCGAGCAGTTCACCGCGCTGGCGCAGCGGCACGCGCCGTCACCGCTGACGGAGTTCTTCACCAGTTGGCTGTTCGACACCGCCCTGCCACCGCTCTGAGAGCACCGTTGGCGCGCCTGGCGCCGGTCACTCTCCCCTTGACTGACCGGCGCCAGGCGGGCTTCCCGCAGCACGCGCGGCCGGTAGCGTCGAGCCGGGCGCGGGAAGCGTCGGTGTGGCGTGGGGACCGGAGCAGCCCTGCTCGGGCTACCGCTGTCCCGGCCCCGGCTCGGACACCGCCACGCGCCCGCGCCGGGAACCCCTCCAGCGGGCACCGTCTGGCGGTGACTCCGGCTTGGTTTCCCGAGGTCAATGATGCGCTCGCGCCCCCGGCATCGCGACTGATTTATCGTCGTGGCCCAGCTCACCCGGGGACGACCCCGACCCGGTTTTCAGGGTGCGACCCCGATGCGCGCCTGCCGCGCGAGCGCGAGCCTTGAGTCATGACGAACGACATCAAAACCCGCAAGCTCCGCCGCAGCCGCACCGACCGCATGGTCGCCGGGGTCTGCGGGGGCGCCGCGCGGATGCTCGGCGCCGACGCCGCCCTGATCCGGATCATCCTGGTCGCCGCGACCCTGCTGGGCTTCGGCAGCGGCGCGCTGATCTACCTGGCCTGCTGGATTCTCCTGCCGGAAGACGAGCACTAAGGTCGGCGCGTGGCCGACCAGCAGCCGGTGTCGCGGACGGGGACCGCGAAGGCGCTCGTGCTGCTCGCGTCGGCCGCGCTGTTCGCCGCGGGCGGGGTGGTGTGCTTCCTGCTCGTGGTCTTCGGACCGGCGCTGGTCCGCGGGCACGGCTCACCGGTCGCCGCGGCGGTGGCGTACTCGGCCATCACCCTGCTCACCGTGGCCACCGCCGTCGTGCTGGCCATCCGCGCGCTGACGACCCGCCGGACAGTCCTGCTGGGCTGCGGAACCCTCGTGGTCGGCACACTGCTCGCCGTCGGCGCCATG
This sequence comes from Actinokineospora iranica, assembly GCF_900101685.1. GTDB lineage: Bacteria > Actinomycetota > Actinomycetes > Mycobacteriales > Pseudonocardiaceae > Actinokineospora > Actinokineospora iranica. The sequence continues at coordinate 92,778 of NZ_FMZZ01000009.1, read as the reverse complement.
CTGGTGCTGCTGACAGTCTGAAACCGGCTTGGCACATCTGTGCCACGGCGCGAAGCCGCCGGGCCAGGACGTATCCACGGTCGCGGACGCCCCTCTTACCAGTGTCAGAGTAAAAATACTCTTCCGCTCCGGAGGGAAGCATGTGTCCTGGTCGGCCGCACCCGCCGGAGATCACCACCGCCCGCGTCCAGCGGCGTGACACCCAAGACTTTCCGGTGCACCCGGCGCTCGCCGCCGATGACGTCCACCGGGCATTCGAGTGAGACCACGGGGCCGTGGCGGCCGGACGGGTGCAGGGGACCGGTCCGGCCGCCACATATTTTGTGATTCTTCGACCCGAACAGGAGCCAGGGATGGCGTCGCGGCGTCCGTCGGCGGAGGATGCCGACTAGGCGATCGAATCGCACCGGGGCGATCCGGTCGACCTAGCCCAGCACGGCGAAGGGCAGGCACTCGCCTGCGTGCCGTATGCGCTCAAGGGACACTGATGGAGGACAGCTTCACCTGTTCGAGTGAGGGATGCCGCGGTAAGACGCGTCATGCCGCGGTCGGACGATGTAGCCAGTGCCACCAGAATGCACAACCCCGGGATATGAAGGATGGGGTGGGAGCGGTGACCGAGCTCCGAACGGTAAGGACCAACCCGCCATGGGAGGGGCTGGAAGGGTCGGAGCGCCACGCGGCGTGCATGATCGCGGCGCGGGAAGGCGACCGGAGCGCGCTCGACGTGCTGGTCGCCGAACTCACGCCGTTGGTCTGGCACGTGGCCAGAGGGACCGGCATCGACCGGTCCACGGCCGAGGACGTCGTGCAGACGGTCTGGCTGGCGCTGCTGCGCCACGTCGACCGGCTCGCCGAGCCAAGAGCCCTGGTCGGCTGGCTGATCACCACCACCCGCCGCGAAGCGATCCGAACCCGTCAGCGAGGGGCCGCGCAGGTCGAGCTGTCGCCGGAAGTGGCCGAGCACGTGCCCAGCACGGAGCCGATGCCCGAGGCGGAAGCCCTGCGCGGTGAACGCGACCACCGGCTGTGGTCGGCGTTCCACAAGTTGGACCAGCGCTGTCAGGAGCTGCTGCGCCTGACCGTCCTGGCCGGTCGTGCCGAGTACCGCATCGTCGCCGAGGCGATGGGGATGCCGCACGGCAGCATCGGGCCGACACGAGGACGTTGCCTCAACTCCTTGCGCGCCTTGTACGACGATGGGGATGGTGGCAGATGAGGACCATGGACGACTACGAGATGGAACCGGCCGAGCAGGACTTCTGGCTGGCCCAGGTAGCCAGGCTGATGGACGAGTTCGACCCGGTTCCGGACGGGCTCGTCGAGCGCTCCCAGTTCGCCATCGCCATCGAGGACATCGACGCCGAGGTCGAACTCGAAGCCGCCCGGTGGGCCGATCAGCGTCCCCTGGTCGGCGTCCGCGGCGGCGCCCCCGGCACCATCACGTTCTTCGTGGGTGACCTCACCGTCATGGTCAACGTCACCCGCACAGGTGAACGCCAGCGGATAGACGGCTGGCTGGTTCCCGCTGGCGAGCACGCTGTGGAGGTTCGGGTCGCCGACCACGGCTCTTCCGCCACGACGGCTGATGAGGGTGGGCGGTTTGTGCTTACCGAGGTGCCTAGAGGCACTACTCAGATCTTGGTTCGGATGACTGGCGGGGCCAGGCCCAAGACTGTCGTCACTCCTACCGTTGTGCTGTAGTCCCCGCAGGTCAACAAGTGTCTTCCCCGCGCACGCGGGGATGTTCCGGCTGCGCCGCCTCGGGCGTTTAGATGCTGTCTTCCCATCCCGAAGGGCCAGCTCCAGAGGGCTGACCGGCTATTACCGCACCCTCGGCCCCAGTGGGGTTTGTTGTGGGGGGGCTGTGGGGCGCAAGCGGGCGACCGGTCAGCGTGGGGCGAGGCGGGCCAGCATCGGTGGCAAATCGGCGGCGTGGACTACGCCGACGCGTTGGGTGGCGCGGGTCAGGGCGACGTAGAGGTCGTTCATGCCGCGTGCTGACTCGGTGATCACCCGGGTTGGCTCGGCCAGGAGCACGGCGTCGAACTCCAGGCCCTTCGACTGGCGGACCGTGAGGACCACCACGCGGCTTTCCAGTTCGGGGCGCTCCCCCAATGCCGCGTCCGGGACGGCCTCGGCGACGGCGCGGCCCACCTCGTCGGCCAGTGACTCCGGGACCAGCACGGCGAGTGTGCCCTGCCCCGTTTCGGTGGCGGCCAGCTTGGCCAGGGTGCCTGCCAGCTCGGTCTCGGGCACGCGGAGTCGCCATGGTTCGATGCCGGTTTCGCGGACCGAACTGGGTGGGGCCAGGTCCGTTGTCAGCTCGGCCAGGACGTCCGCGGCCACCGCCATCACTTCGGCTGGTGTCCGGTAGTTGACCGTCAGCTCGGCAAGCCGCCAGCGGTCGGCCACATAGGGGGCGAGGATGGCCGCCCAGGTGTCCGTGCCTGCCAGGGCGCCGGTCTGGGCGACGTCGCCGACCAGGGTCATCGAGCGGGACGGGCAGCGGCGCATGAGGACCCGCCAGGCCATCGCGGACAGTTCCTGCGCCTCGTCCACGATGACGTGCCCGAACGTCCATGTCCGGTCGGCCGCCGCGCGCTCGGCGGCGGTGCGGTAGTCCTCGTCGTCGTGGCGCTCGGCGAGGCGGCCCGCGTCGATCAGGTCGTATGCGGTGAGGATGTCGGGGTCGGCGTCGTCCTCCATCTGCAGGATGTCGAGGACGCCCTGGGCGTAGTCCTGCTCGTCGCGGCGGCGGCGCTCGGCGGCGGCGCGCTCGGCGCGGTCGTCCACGCCGAGGAGTTCGGCGGCCTCGTCGAGCAGCGGGGCGTCGGCGGCGGTCCAGCCGAGCCGGGGCGAGCGCAGCAGCAGGGCGCGGTCGTCGTCGGCGAGGTGCGGCAGCGCGAAGGCGAGCCGGTCGGCGGAGGCGTAGAGGTCGGACAGGAAGCGCTGCGGGGTCAGCAGGGGCCAGAGCCGCTCGACGGCGGCTTGGACGACGTCGTCCTCGGCCATTTCCCGGCGGATGTCGGCCAGGTCGTCCCCGTCGAGGAACTCCGCGCCCAACCGCTCGGCCTCTTGCCGCGCCAACGCGGCGACGATCTCTTCTGCGAACAAAGGCCGCGCCTCGTTGTGCGGTTTGCGTGACCGGCGGGCTCTTGCGCGGGCTGCCTTGACCATCGCCGGGTCGAGGACGAGTTCCTCACGCTCGACGGTCAGCACTATCGGCTCGTCCGGTACCTCTTGGCGGTCCCGCACGGCCTTCTTGAGCGCGTCCACCATGTCGATGCGCCCCTTGATCTCGGCGGCGCGGGCGGGCTCGGGCCGGGTACCGCGCACGCCGGGGTACAGCTCGCCGACGGTCTGCAGGAGGACACCGGTCTCACCGAGCGACGGGAGAACCTGCCCGATGTACTTGAGGAAGGTCGCGTTCGGACCGATGATCAGCACGCCGCGCCGGGAAAGCTGCTGGCGGAAGGTGTAAAGCAGGTAAGCGGCGCGGTGCAGCGCCACGGCGGTCTTACCGGTGCCCGGACCACCCTGCACTACCAGCACACCGTTAAGCCCGGATCGGATGATCTCGTCCTGCTCGGCCTGGATCGTCTCGACGATGTCGCTCATCCGCCCGGTGCGCGAGGCGTTCAGCGCGGACAGCAGGGCGGCCTCACCGGTGAGGCCTTGGTGGACGTCCTGCTCCCCCGCGCCGAGGTCGAGCACCTCGTCATCGAGCCCGGTGACCTTCCGCTGGGAAGTCCGGATGTGCCTGCGCCTGCGGACCCCATCCGGCGACGCCGCCGTGGCCAGGTAGAACGGCCTGCTGGCGGGCGCGCGCCAGTCCATGAGCAGCGGCTCGTAGTCGCCTTCGTCGTCGAACAGCCCGATGCGCCCGATGTAGCTGCGTTCCCCGTCGGCGAAGTCGAGCCTGCCGAAGCACAGCCCGTTCTCCACCGCCCCGTACTGCGCCAACTGCTCGCTGTAGTGCGCCGTCGCGGCGTCCCGCTGCGTCATGGCCTGCGGGTTGCTACTGGTCTCCCGCAGCGTCCTGGCCAACCGCGTGTCGGTGTCCGCGCGCAGTTCATCGAGGTGCGCGTAGAGCATGGTGACGTATTCCTGCTCCACGTCGATCTCGGTTGACAATCGGCCTCCACATGCCATACAATTCATTTTGCGACGCCTTATCAAGGCGTCTTTTTTTGTGCGCAGACCGTTCAATATAGCGCGTCCCGACACACTTGTCCCGCGCCCAGCAGGTGAGCCAGGCGTCTCCGGGCCGTCCAGTCGTCCCCGAGCTGCCGCTCTTGACGAAGCGAACCGGGTCAACTCGGTTCGTCATCTGCTAAGCTGTACTGGAGTCCACCATCGTGGGTGGTGGGCAAGTCGCAAGGCCAGGTGCACCTGGGGCAGACCGGGACCCTGGCCTTACGCATGCCCGGTCAACATCCGGTGAGCACATCGATCTCGTAGACGCAGTCGTCAAGAAGGCGCCGGTAAGTAGGGTCTCCGATGTGGTGTGCGCGCACCGCGCCCGCGACGATGTCAGCGACCCAAAACAAGGGCTCATCCGCACCGCGAGCGTGATCGACGTGGAACCTGGAACCTTTGGGCAGGTGGAAGCGAGCTCCAATGATCGTTTTGACATCGCGCTCGTCGAGTTCCTTCGTGCGGCTTTCCACAAACAGCTCGACCACACCATAGCCGTGAAGTTCCGTCACCAGTCGTTCCAGGCACATCGCCCGCGCCCGCTCCTGCCGAGTGTTCGGCACGGGTGCCCCCACAGTGACCACATGCAGCCCGCCCAAAGCCGCGACTTCTCGGGCTGCGGAAACCCGCTGGCGGATGTCCATCTCGTTCCAGTGCAGTTTCCGGGTATCGCGAGTCCCCCGCAAGCCCAGCATCGCTGCCCGTGCGGCACCTTGGTCCACCGGCGCGAACACTGCCGCAGCCAGCACGTAGAAGCCGCCACCGGCTAGCTCCATAAACGACTCGTCCGCGAACGCCAGGGACGCGGGTTCCGGACCAGGCGGACCGGCGCTGCACAACATCGTTTCAGAGTAGTGCCAGCGGATTCGCACACGTGTTCAGCCACCGGCGTTCTCTGCGCGGACATGACGAAGGCCCGGTCCGCTGGTGCGGACCGGGCCTTCGTCTGCGCTTCTACCCGCGCCTCTTACCTGGCCTGGATCAGAAGTCCATGCCGCCGGTCGGGTCGCCGCCTGCCGGGGCGGCCGAGGCCTTCTCCGGCTTGTCGGCCACGACGGCCTCGGTGGTGAGGAACAGGGCGGCGATCGACGCGGCGTTCTGCAGCGCCGAGCGGGTCACCTTGGTCGGGTCCGGCACGCCTGCGGCGAGCAGGTCCTCGTAGGCGCCGGTCGCGGCGTTGAGGCCGTGGCCCTGCGGGAGGCCCTTGACCTTCTCCACCACGACGCCGCCCTCAAGGCCCGCGTTGATCGCGATCTGCTTGAGCGGCGCCTCGACGGCGACCTTGACGATGTTGGCGCCGGTGGCCTCGTCGCCTTCGAGCTTGAGACCCGCGAACGCGGCCTCGGCGGCCTGCAGCAGGGCCACGCCGCCACCGGCGACGATGCCCTCCTCGACGGCGGCCTTGGCGTTGCGCACCGCGTCCTCGATGCGGTGCTTGCGCTCCTTGAGCTCGACCTCGGTGGCGGCACCGGCCTTGATGACGGCCACGCCGCCCGCGAGCTTCGCCAGGCGCTCCTGGAGCTTCTCGCGGTCGTAGTCGGAGTCGGACTTCTCGATCTCGGCGCGGATCTGGTTGACCCGGCCCTGGATCTGCTCGGCGTCGCCTGCGCCCTCGACCACGGTGGTCTCGTCCTTGGTGACGACGACCTTGCGGGCCTTGCCCAGCAGCGCGATGTCGGCGTTGTCGAGCTTGAGGCCGACGTCCTCGCTGATGACCTGGCCGCCGGTGAGGATGGCGATGTCCTGCAGGATCGCCTTGCGGCGGTCGCCGAAGCCCGGGGCCTTGACGGCGACGGACTTGAACGTGCCGCGGATCTTGTTCACGACCAGGGTCGCGAGGGCCTCGCCCTCGACGTCCTCGGAGATGATCAGCAGCGGCTTGCCGGACTGCATGACCTTCTCCAGCAGCGGGAGCAGGTCCTTGACCGAGGAGATCTTGGAGCCGAACAGCAGGATGTAGGGGTCCTCCAGGACCGCTTCCTGACGCTCGGGGTCGGTCACGAAGTAACCGGAGATGTAGCCCTTGTCGAAGCGCATACCCTCGGTGAGCTCAAGCTCCATGCCGAGCGCGTTGCTCTCCTCGACGGTGATGACGCCTTCCTTGCCCACCTTGTCGAGGGCCTCGGCGATCAGCTCGCCGATGGTGGTGTCGCCAGCGGAGATGGACGCGGTGGCCGCGATCTGCTCCTTGGTCTCGACCTCCTTGGCGGACTTGTGGAGCTGCTCGATGACGGCCTCGACGGCCTGCTCGATGCCCCGCTTCAGCGCCATCGGGTCGGCGCCTGCCGCCACGTTGCGCAGTCCCTCGCGGACGAGGGCCTGGGCGAGCACGGTGGCGGTGGTGGTGCCGTCACCGGCGACGTCGTCGGTCTTCTTGGCGACCTCCTTGACGAGCTCGGCCCCGATCTTCTCCCACGGGTCTTCGAGCTCGATCTCCTTGGCGATCGAGACGCCGTCGTTGGTGATGGTCGGCGCGCCCCACTTCTTCTCGAGCACGACGTTGCGGCCCCTCGGGCCGAGCGTCACCTTGACGGCGTCGGCGAGGATGTTCAGTCCGCGCTCGAGACCGCGACGCGCTTCCTCGTCAAACGCGATCAACTTGGCCATTGCGGTGTGGTCCTCCATCGGATGGATACACGTAGCGCGGCCAGGCTCGGTGCCCGCGACGGACGACCAGCGCACGCGCCGGCCTCACCGTCCCGACCTTCTGGCACTCGGAGACCCCGAGTGCTAAGTCGTGTTTAGCACTCGGGGCACCGGAGTGCAAGAAACGCAGGTCAGGGCTGGGGCACGATCGAGATCGTCGGAAGCGGCCTGCGCGAGGTCGTGCGCGGGGCGTCGCTGGACTCCTGACCGGCCGATTCCCCGCCCCCGACCTGGATGGATGGCGCGGTGGGCTGGGTGCTGGGGTCGCTTGGCTGGCCGCCGCCGGACCCGCCGCCGAAGTACACGATCGCGGCGATAATTAACCCGATCGCCACCAAGCCGACGACGACCGGCGCGACCCACCGGTTGCCGCGCTTCTCCGCGCCGAAGGCGGTGCTGCCGACCGGCACAGGCGGGCGCAGCCGCATCGGCTCGGCCGGGGACGGCTGCGGCCCCTGCGGGCGCTGCTGGTGCTGGCTTGGCTGGTGCTGGCTTGGCTGGTGCTGGCTTGGCTGGTGCTGGGTCGGCTGGTGCTGGGTCGGCTGGGGCGCGAACGGCCCGCGCTGCGCGGGGACGGTGGGCCGGGGGGCGCTCGACAGGGCCTGCCGGGCGGCGGCGACCAGCTCACGGCAGCTTCCGTAGCGCTGCCCCGGGTTCTTGGCCATGCCGCGCCGGATGACCTCGTCTATAGCGGGCGGCAGCGCTACCTGCTCGGTCAGCGACGGCGGTTCGCGGTTCAGGTGCCCCTGGATGACCTCGGGGACCTGCCCTTGGAACGGTGGGCGCCCGGCCAGGCACGCGAAGAGCACGCAGGCAAGCGAGTACGCGTCGGTCCTACCGTCTACCGGTTCTCCGCGCAGGTGTTCGGGGGCGGCGTAGGTGGGCGAGCCGAGGAAGTCGCCGCCGCGCGTGCGGTGGCCGGTGGCGCCGCGGCGGGTGAGACCGAAGTCCGCGACGTAGATGTGCTCGCCCGCCGACTCACGCGAGGTGACCAACACATTGGCGGGCTTGACGTCGAGGTGCACCAGGCCAAGCTCGTGCAGGTTGTCCAGCGCCTCGGCGACCTGGCTGAGCAGGCTGAGCGTGCGCTGCGGGGAGAGCGGGCCGTCCTTGATCAGGCTGGCCATGTCGGAGCCGTCGACGAGCCGCATCGCGATGTAGAGCAGGCCGTCGACCTCGCCGAAGTCGTAGAGCGGCACGACGTTGGCGTGGTCGATGGCCGAGGTGTTGCGGGCCTCGTCCACGAAGCGCTCGCGGAACTCAGGGTCTTCGGTGAGGTGTTCTGCGATGACCTTGAGGGCCACTTTCCGGCCCAGTCTTATGTCGGTGGCGCGGTACATCACGCTCATTCCGCCCTTACCGAGCACGCCATCAATCCGGTAATGCCCTAGGCGACGCCCAGTGAGGTCCTCCGACACGATCGGGAGCCTAACGTCCGCCCGGTGTCTCCCGCGTCCGGTTCGACCAGATGGCGGCTTGATCGAGACCGACGCTGGAGTCAGCGGCCGAGCCAGGCGGCCATGGTGCGCGGGGTGCGGGTCTGGGTGAGCAGGGTGCCGGGGCCGGCGAAGTCGAGCAGCAGCCCCTCGCCGGTGCGCACCGACTGCGCGGCCGACGGGTCCACCGCGCGCAGCCGCGACTGCGTGGTGTCGGTGTAGGCGAGCAGGTGAGCGGGGTCGACGGTGATCAGCTCACCGGCGGCGAGCACCACGATGTCGAGCGCGCCGCAGCAGGCCAGCACGATCGTGCCGTGCCCGGAGACGTGTTCGAGGAAGCCGCGCTCTGCGCCGAAGAGGGCCTGGAAGCCGGGCCACTGCGAGTCCGAGCGCAGCGTGCTGGCCACCGCGAGCCAGCTGCCTCCGCGCACGCACCACGCCGCGGTCCCGTCCAGGTCGAGCGCGTGGACTTCGCCGGGGAGCGCGGGCGCGACGTCGACCCACCCGCCTTCCGGCGGCGCGGTAAACACCGCGGGCCGCAGTTTGCCCCTGCCCCGGCCGCGCGCCTCGACGTGCACGCCGTAACTGGTGGCGAGCATCGCCGTGGATTCCGCCTGGACCGCCTCACCCGGGGCCAGCACCAGCCTGGCCACCCCGAACGCGGGCGTGTGCCGTGTCCGGACCTGCACGCCGTCCCTCATTCCCCCGCGGCGAGCGGCCCGACCCCGCCCGCCTGGTGCGACGGAAGTCTGGCACGGCCCGCGGTCGGTTGGTGGCCGGACAGGGCAGGATGTCCGCGTGGCGAACCTCGCGAAGCGGATCTTCACCGCGCAGGAGTACCGGGCCGAGGTAGCGGCGCTGGTGCCGCCGCTGCCGGTGGTGTCGCGGCCGTTGGCGCGGTGTCTCGGACTGGTCTTGGCCGAAGACGTGACGGCGGGGGTTTCCTTGCCGCCGTTCGACAACTCCGCGATGGACGGTTACGCGGTCCGGGCCGCGGACGTGGCCGCGGCGAGCGCGGAACACCCGGTGACGCTGCCCGTCGCCGACGACATCCCGGCGGGCCGGGTGGACGTGCGGCCGCTGGCGCCCGGGACGGCGCACCGGATCATGACGGGCGCGCCGCTGCCGCCGGGCGCGGACGCGATAGTGCAAGTCGAGCTGACTGACGGCGGCACGGAAAACGTCCGTATAGACGCGGCCGTTAGACAGGGTCTGCACATTCGTCGTCTGGGCGAAGACGTCGCCGAGGGCACTGTCGTGCTCCCGGCGGGCACGGTGTTGCACCCACCGCAGCTTGGTCTGGCCGCGGCTGTCGGGGTCGGCGATCTGCCGGTGCGCAGGCCGCCGCGGGTGCTGGTGCTGTCCACCGGATCGGAACTGGTCGCGCCGGGCGAACCGCTTCCCCCCGGGCACATCTACGAGTCCAACAGCGTGCTCTTGGCCGCGGCGGTCGAAGAGATCGGCGGCGAGGCGACCGTGCTGCGGTTTGTCCCAGACGACGTCGAGCGGTTCCGGGCCGCGATCGCCGAGCACGCCGCCGACGCGGACCTGCTGGTCACCTCCGGCGGGGTGAGCGCGGGGGCGTACGAGGTGGTCAAGGACGCACTGACCGGGCACGGCGTCGACTTCGTCCGAGTCGCCATGCAGCCGGGCGGGCCGCAGGGCCTGGGGCGGATGGACGGGCTGCCGGTAGTGACGCTTCCCGGCAACCCGGTAAGCGCGGCGCTGTCGTTCGAGTTGTTCGTGCGGCCCGCGTTGCTCGGCGCGCTGGGTCACCCGGTGGTCGACCGCCCGCGCGCCCGCGCGAAGGCCGCGGCGACGATGACCTCCCCCGCGAACCGCGTGCAGTACCGGCGCGGCCGCCACGACGAGGGCATGGTCGAGGTCGTGCCGGTCGGCGGGCCTGGCTCGCACCTGCTGGCCTCGTTCGCCGCGTCCAACTGTCTCATCGAGATCCCGGAGGGGGTCGTCGAGATCCTGGCAGGCGCCGAGGTCGACCTGATCCTGCTCGACTGAGCCGTAGGCTGAGCGCATGGGTTTCTTCGCGTGGATCGTGTTCGGCGCGATCGCGGGCTGGGCGGCCAACCTGGTGATCGGCGGGCGCAACCGCCAACGGCAGGGCTGTCTGGTCAGCGTGCTGGTAGGCGTGGTCGGCGCCGCGCTCGGTGGTCTGCTCTACCGGCTGCTGACCGGCGAGGAGATGACTTTCGAGTTCGACTTCCAGAGCCTCGGCGTCGCGGCGCTGGGCGCGATCGTCCTGCTCGGCCTCTTGCGCCTCGCTCAGGGACGGACCGGAAATCCGCGCTAACCAGCCCACGGTAACCGGCCATTGATCCACAAGACATTGCGCGCGTACACTTGACGTCGCTCCGGTGACGGGGCATCCGAGCGGCGTGTGCGCCGCGTCGGGGGGCGCACACGCTGCCCGGGTGCCCCGCGTTCGTCCAGGTGGTGGCTGCCTTCCCGGAGCTTGGCGCGGCTGGCGTAGCGTGTGCGGAAATCCGGTCGACACGCGAGGAACCACCCACCTGATGACCGCCGCCCCGAAGTCCGGCGCGCTCCAGCACGCCGTCGAGCTGACCAAGAGCATCATCCCGCCGATCCACCCCGGCGGACGTCCGTTCGTCCTCGGCGCCATCGGGGCCACCCTGGCCGTGCGCCGGGCCTCCCGCCGCGCGGGCGTGGCCAGCGCCGTGCTCACCGCCTGGCTGGCCTGGTTCTTCCGCGAGCCCAAGCGGGTCACCCCGCAGCGGCCCGGGATCGCCGTCGCCCCGGCCGACGGCACGGTCTCGCACGTCATCGAGGCCGTCCCGCCCGCGGAGCTCGGCATGGGCGACCAGCCGATGCTGCGGATCAGCGCTTTCCTGTCGGTGTTCGACGTCCACGTGCAGCGCATCCCGGCCCCGGGCCAGATCGTGCGCGCGGTGCACAAGGCCGGGCAGTTCCTCTCCGCCGACCTGGACGAGGCCAGCGAGGTCAACGAGCGCAACAGCCTGCGCCTGCGCACCGACGACGGCCACGACCTCGCCGTCGTGCAGATCGCGGGCCTGGTGGCGCGGAGGATCGTCTGTCAGGTCACCGAGGGCGACAAGGTGGCCGCAGGCGCGACCTACGGCCTGATCCGGTTCGGGTCCCGGGTGGACCTGTACGTGCCGGTCGGCAGCCGCGTCCTGGTCGAGCCCGGCCAGCGGACAATCGGCGGCGAGACCGTCCTGGCCGAACTGCCCGCGGGGAGCTGACCGATGGCGTCGACCGCGCCGGCTGTCCGGCTGCTGCCTAACGCGATCACGGTTTTGGCGATGTGCGCCGGTCTGTCCGCGGTCCAGTTCACGCTAAGAGGCCAGCCAGCCGCGGCGATTGCCTCGATCGCGGTAGCAGCGGTGCTGGACAGCTTGGACGGGCGTATCGCCCGCCTCTTGGACGCGACCAGCAAGATGGGCGCCGAGCTGGACTCGCTGGCCGACGCCATCTCCTTCGGCGTCGCGCCCGCCCTGGTGCTCTACACATGGCGCTTCGGCGGGGACCGGGTCGGCTGGGTGGTCGCGCTGATCTTCGCGGTCTGCATGATCCTGCGGCTCGCGCGGTTCAACACGCTCTTGGACGACGTGGAGCAACCCGTCTACACCAAGGAGTTCTTCGTCGGCGTCCCCGCGCCCGCGGGCGGGCTCTTGGCGTTGCTGCCGATGATCCTGTCCATCGAGTACGGCGACCACGGCCAGTGGTGGCAGTCCAAGCCGGTCGTGATGCTGTGGACGGTCGCGATCGCCGCCCTGCTGATCAGCCGCATCCCGACGCTGTCGGTGAAGACGTTCCGGGTGCCCGCGCGCGCGGTCGCCCCGCTGCTCGTCGGCGTCGCGCTGCTGGCGGCGGCGGTCATCACCTACCCGATGATCGCGCTTTCCGTGGCGCTGGTCGCGTATCTGGCGCACATCCCGTACGCGGTGCGGCGCAAGCACTGGCTGGCGAACCACCCGGAGGCCTGGGACGTGCCGCCGAGGGAGCGCAGGGCGATCCGGCGGGCGCACGGGTCCCGGGGCAGGCTGGGCCTGCGGCCGCCGCTGCGCGGTGTCGCCGGGTGGGCCGTGCGTCGGCCCGCGCGCACCGTGGAGGCGGCCGAGCCGATCACGCTGCCCGCCGACCCCCGGCCCGCCGGGCTGCGCAGGCGCAACTGGCGGCGCACGGGACTGCGGCGCAACCAGGCCGACAACCGAGGCGACAACTGACTCGCCGGAGCCTGTGGATAACTTCCGACCCGATCCTCGCTGAGCCTCTAATCTCGGTGAGGTGAACGCACAGATCACGTTGACCGCCCGACTGACCCCGTCCGCCATCGACACCCGGCGCGGGGTGGTCCGGCTGCACCCCGAAGTCCTCGACGCCCTGGGACTGCGGCAATGGGACGCCGTGCGGCTGACCGGCGCGCGGGTCAGCGCCGCGCTGGCCGCCGCCGGCGACCAGGCCGGGCCGACCGGCGTGGTGCTGCTCGACGACGTGACCATGTCGAACCTCGGGGTGACCGAGGGGTCCGAAGTGGTCGTCGCCCCGGTGGAGGTCGCGGCGGCGCGGTCGGTGACGGTGGCGGGGTCGCGGCTGGCCAGCGCGTCGCTGCCGCCGGAGACGGTGCGGTCGGCGTTGATCGGGAAGGTGCTGACGGTCGGCGACGCGGTCTCGCTGCTGCCACAGGATTTGGCGCCGCCGCCGGGGTCGGATGTGTCGACGGTGCGCGGGAAGCTGTCCAGGGCCATCGGGATGACGTGGACCAACGAACTGCTGACCGTGACCGCGGTGGACCCGCCGGGCGCGGTCACGGTCCACCCGTCCACTGTGGTCGGATGGCGGGACGGCGCGCGCACGGGCGAGCGCGCGGCGGTCCCGGTGGGCGGGTCGCCGGTGGTCCAGTCCTCGCCGGGGCCGGTGGCGGCGACCTCGGTCGTCGTGGACGAGGAGGCGCCGCTGCCCGCGCCGATCGCCGACCTGGTGGGCGCCCAAGATGCGGCGCGGACACTGGGCGAGTGGTTCGAGTTGGCGTTCACCCGGCCCGAACTGCTCGAACGGCTCGGCGCGGCGCCCCGGCTCGGCGTGCTGATCAGCGGGCCGGAGGGTGTGGGCAAGGCCAGCGTTGTGCGGTCCGTGGCGCACTCGGTGGACGCGGCGGTGGTCGACCTGGTGGGGCCGACGGTGGCGGTGTTGGAGGCCAACGCGGCGGCGGGCCGGGTCAACGCCGCGGTGGATGCCGTGCGCGCGCATTCGGCGGCGGGACGCGCGGCGGTGCTGTTGATCGATGACGTGGACGCGTTGCTGCCCGCGACGTCGCCGCCGCCGGTGGCGACGGTCGTGCTCGACACCCTGCGGGCCGCGATCGCCGTTCCCCGGGTGGCGCTGGTCGTGACCACCGCGCACCCGGAGGCGGTGGACCCGCGCCTGCGGGGCGTCGACCTGGTCGACCGGGAACTGCGGCTGCCGCTTCCCGACGGCAAGACCCGCACGGAGTTGCTGCGGGTGCTGTTCCGCGACCTGCCGGTGGAGTCCGGTGTGGACTTCGGCGCGCTGGCCGAGCGAACCCCGGGGTTCGTCGCGGCCGATCTCATCGCGCTGCGCCGCGAGTCCGCCATCCGCGCCGCCCTGCGCCACGGCGACGCCGACGACCCCAAGATCACTGCCGCGGACCTGTTCGACGCGCTGGCGACCGTGCGGCCGACGTCGATGTCCACATCGGACACCCTGCGGACCGGCGACATCCACCTTGACGACGTGGGCGACATGGCCGAGACCAAGCAGGCACTCACCGAGGCGGTGCTGTGGCCGCTGCGCTACCCGGACTCGTTCGCCCGGCTCGGGGTGGCGCCGCCGCGCGGGGTCCTGCTCTACGGGCCACCCGGTGGCGGTAAGACGTTCCTGGTACGCGCGTTGGCGGGCAGCGGCCAACTCAACGTGCTGTCGGTCAAGGGCGCCGAACTGATGGACAAGTGGGTCGGCGAGTCCGAACGCGCCGTCCGCGAACTGTTCCGCCGGGCAAGCGAAGCCGCTCCAGCCTTGGTGTTCCTGGACGAGATCGACGCGCTGGCGCCACGCAGAGGCCAGTCATCCGACTCCGGCGTCGCCGACCGCGTCGTCGCCGCCCTCCTCACCGAACTGGACGGCGTCGAACCCCTCCGCGACGTCATCGTCGTGGGCGCGACGAACCGCCCCGAACTGGTGGACCCGGCCCTACTCCGCCCCGGCCGCCTGGAACGCCTGATCTACGTCCCACCCCCGGACGCCGAGGCCCGCGCCGCCATCCTCCGCGCCACCGCCCGCAACACCCCCCTGTCCCCCGACGTCGACCTGGACACCTACGCCCACTCCCTGGACGGCTACTCCGCCGCCGACTGCGCCGCCCTGATCCGCGAAGCCGCCCTGACCGCCATGCGCGAGTCCCTAGCCGCCGCCGAAGTCACCGCCGCCCACCTCGAAGCCGCCCGCCACAACGTCCGCCCCTCCCTCGACCCAGCCCAACTAGCCACCCTGGAGGCCTATGCCCACTCCCGCCAACCCTGACCCACGCAACTGGCCACAACCCCCAGAGCGCCCACCCGCCAACCGCCACCCGCACCCGCCACACCGCCACCGGGCACGGGCACGGGCACGGGCACGGGCACGGGCACGGGCACGGGCACGGGCACGGGACCAGCGTCAACCGGGCACAGGTCGTTGGCGCAGGCCCCACCGGGCACCGGCACCGGCACCGGCACCGGGCACCGGGCACCGGGCACCGGGCACCGGGCACCGGGCACCGGGCACCGGGCACCGGGCACCGGGCACCGGGCACCGGGCACCGGGCACCGGGCACCGACGAGGCGACCACTGGGGGTGTCGGGCAGTCAAGCGCGCACGGGGCCGAAGTCGTGCTGCCCTGTCTCCCCGCCGGGCGGGCTCCAGCCCTTCCGACCGGTAGCCCTCCCGACCGGTGCGGGGCGCCGCCGACGGCGTCGAGCAGGGAGGACTGGAACCGCCCGTGCTCGTGACGGCGGCATCGCGGCGGTGCCGGTATCGGGGCACGGCAACTGCGCCTGCCGGTTTCGGGGCACGCGTCGCCTGCTTTGTCAGTGGCGTCGCGGACTGCTTCCTTGGCCCGCGGGCGGCTTGACCTCGGTCGAGCGCTCCGGCGGCGGTGACAGCGCGTCATCTGGCAGCCGCCGGTGGTTCCGCGCTGTCGCTGCCGGTCCTTGGCGTGCCCGCCAGCAGGCCGACCGGTCGCCACTCAGCGCGGCCGGTGCTGCGGCTACTGCTTGCCCACGGGCCCCTTGTAGTCGTTGGTGACGATGACGATCAGGCCGGGGCTGGAGTGCTTGATGCCCTCGAAGCGCTCCTCGACCCGCATACCGAACTCGGTGGCCAACTGCCGCGCGGCGGCTTCCTGCCCGGGGGCGCCCGGCTCGTAGTAGACCGTCGTGGTGGGGATCTTGCCGCCCGCGTAGTTGCCGGTCTCGGCGATCTGCCAGCCCCGGGCGGCCATGTCCTGGCCCGCGGTGGCGGCGAGGCCTTTTATGGTGCTGTTGTTGTAGACGCGGACCGGCTGGTCCCTGGTGGTCGGTCCGCCGCCTGGGCCGGACTGACCCTGACCTGGTCCGCCCGCGCCCGGCTGGGCCGGGGCCGACGACTGGGCGGGCGCGGAACTCGCCGCCGGGGGCGCTGTCGTGGTGGGCTGCGACGGCGGCGGCGCCTGCGGCGGCTCGGCGCTCGCCTGCGGCGAACTGGTCTCCGGTGGCGGCGCGGGGATGCTCGTGAGGTCGCCGCTGGGCGGCGGCGCGGCGGTGGCGGTGACGGAGGGTGCGTCCGTGGGGAGTCCCACGACGTCGCCGTCATCGCTGATCAGGGTCACCACTCCGGCGACAGTCGCGGCCGCGGCCACGCCGAGCAGCGCCAAGCCGACAACCCGGCCGGGGCGGGCGGGTCCCGAGGGATCGGTGGTCATCGCGGGTCCATTCCCAGCCGCCGGGCCGAGCGGGCGCGCTGCCTGGTGGCACGCAACCGGCGCAGCCGTTTGACCAGCATCGGGTCGGCCTCCATGGCCTCGGTTTTCTCGATGAGTTCGTTGAGCACCTGGTAGTAGCGGGTGCTGGACATCTCGAACAGCTCGCGGATGGCCTGTTCCTTGGACCCCGCGTACTTCCACCACTGCCGCTCGAAAGCGAGCATCGCCCGCTCCCGCTCACTGAGCCCACTACCTGGCCGCGCGGCGTGCGCCGGGCCACGGGAGGTCGGCTTGTCAGGCCGAGAGGGCAACTCAGCGGCGTCCATCTGGCTCCTCGCCTCACGGGTTGGATCCGTGCTCCTACGACAGAATCACACAGGTGTGCTTCTCCCGCGCCATTACACCACGTCACCGCTTCTGGTGATCGTCATGGCCACGGCGCGTCCGGGGTACACAATCTCTACCCTGCCCCTATGACAGTTCACCCGATCCGCATCGTCGGCGACCCCGTCCTGCACCACCCGACGAAACCGATCGAGCGCTTCGACGACGAACTGCGCGCCCTGGTCACCGACATGTTCGAGACCATGGCCGCCGCGAACGGTGTCGGCCTCGCGGCCAACCAGATCGGTGTCGACCAGCGGGTCTTCGTCTACGACTGCCCGGATGACGAGGGCGTTCGGCACCGCGGGGTGGTGGTGAACCCGATCCTGACCACCTCGGAGATCCCCGAGGGGATGCCGGACCCGGATGACGACCACGAAGGCTGCTTGTCGGTCCCGGGTGAGAGCTTTCCGACGGGCCGCGCCAGCTGGGCGAAGGTCACCGGGCAGGACCTGGAAGGCGCGGCGATCGAGGTCGAGGGCACCGGCTTCTTCGCCCGCTGCCTCCAGCACGAGACGGACCACTTGGACGGCTTCCTTTACCTGAACCGCCTGGTGGGGCGGAACCAGCGGGACGCCAAGCGGATGCTCAAGGCCAACAAGTGGGGCGTCCCTGGGCTGTCCTGGAACCCCGCGGAGATCGGCGATCCGTTCGCGGAGTGAATCCGCTGTTTGGTGGGTGACACCGCAGGTCAGGGAGAGTGCCGCCACACCAGCGTGCGCGTGCGGTTGGAGCGGGTGTCCGGGGCCGTGTTGATCGGGTTGGGGATCAGGCGCGCAGTTGGAAAGTTAGGCAGTGGGAAAGTTAGGCAGTGGGAAGTTAGCCAGTGGAAAGTCAGGCGCTCGGGAGTCAGGGCGTGGGGGTGCGCCAGGGGAGGTCGGGGAGGATGGCCATGGCCGTGAGGCTGTCCGCCTCGGCCAGGTCTTCGTGGCGGTTGGCCAGTAGGTGGGTGCGGATGCGTCTGGCCTGGCGGGCGGTGGGGGTGGCTCCGGCCAGCACGAACGGTAACGACAAGTGCCAGAAAGCCACGACGCTTTTCCTCCGGTGGCGGGCCGCGCGCAGAGTGGCCACGGCCAGGCGGAGGGCGTGTTCGTTGCGGGTCATGGTCTTGGGGACGGCGGCGTGGTCCCAGGCCCAGCGGTTCTGGTCGGCGTTGGCGCAGCTCATGCAGCCGGGGTTGCCGGTGCCCAGTTCGGTGCGGCAGAGCGGGCAGGTCACCAGGCGCATCGCCCAGTCCAGGCAGGTCCACGGGTGGGCGCCGAGGTCATCGGCCAAGACCAGAGTCGCCAGTTCGCGTTCCTCTGGGGCGCCCTCGGTGACGCCCTCGCCCTCCAGCAGCGCCGCCCAGTCCGCCCGCCAGTAGGTGTCGACGCGATCGGCGCAGGTCACGCAGGTCGGATAGCCGCGGCCGACCAGGTCACCGCACGCCGGGCACGGTTTGGCCGCGTCGGGTCTGGCCGGGAGCCTGCCTCCTGGCGGATACGGCTGCGCCATGGTGGGAACCATAGTGCTCACTTGGCAGTCTCGCCGCCGCCGGCTATGGTCGGCTGGACAACTGAAAACCGATCGCGGGAGCTCGCGCCTTGGCGGGCTGAGAGGGCGGCTGGTGTCCATTTTCCGGACCCGGTGCCGCCGACCGGATGAACCTGACCGGGTAATGCCGGCGTAGGGAGGATATTTCGTGACCGCTCTTGACGACCGTTCCGTGCGGCCTACGGTGACCACGGGGCCGATTTCCGGTTCCCGCAAGGAATACCAGGATGTGGGGGACGGTCTGCGCATCCCCGTCCGACGGGTCGAGCTGACCAATGGGGAGCACCTGGACCTCTACGACACCTCGGGACCGTACACCGACGACAACGCGGTGATCGACGTCCATTCCGGACTTCCCCGGCTCCGCGAGAGCTGGATCACCGAACGTGAGCCCGTGAACGGCGCGGTGACCCAGTTGGCCTACGCCAAGGCCGGGATCATCACCAAGGAGATGCGGTTCTGCGCCGCGCGGGAGGGCGTGGACCCGGAGTTCGTGCGCTCGGAGGTCGCGATCGGGCGGGCGGTGATCCCGGTCAACCGGTGCCACCCCGAGGTCGAGCCAGCGATCATCGGCAAGAAGTTCCACGTCAAGATCAACGCGAACATCGGCAACTCGGCGGTGTCATCGTCCATTGAGGACGAGGTGGACAAGATGGTGTGGGCGACCCGGTGGGGCGCGGACACCATCATGGACCTCTCCACCGGCAAGCGCATCCACGAGACCCGTGAGTGGATCATGCGCAACTCGCCCGTCCCGGTCGGCACGGTGCCGATCTACCAGGCGCTGGAGAAGGTCGACGGGGACCCGGCCAAGCTGTCCTGGGAGGTCTACCGGGACACCGTGATCGAGCAGTGCGAGCAGGGCGTCGACTACATGACCGTGCACGCGGGCGTGCTGCTGCGCTACGTGCCGCTGACGGCGAAGCGGGTCACCGGCATCGTCTCGCGGGGTGGGTCGATCATGGCGGCGTGGTGTCTCGCGCACCACAAGGAAAGCTTCCTGTACACCAACTTCGCCGAGCTGTGCGAGATCCTGCGCGCCTACGACGTCACCTTCTCCCTCGGCGACGGCCTGCGCCCCGGCTCCATCGCCGACGCCAACGACGAGGCGCAGTTCGCCGAGCTTCGGACGCTGGGCGAGTTGACGCACATCGCCCGCGAGCACGACGTGCAGGTGATGATCGAGGGCCCCGGGCACGTGCCGATGCACAAGATCGCCGAGAACGTCCGGCTCGAAGAGGAACTCTGCGGCGAGGCCCCGTTCTACACCCTCGGTCCACTCGCGACGGACATCGCGCCCGGCTACGACCACATCACCTCGGCGATCGGGGCGGCGCAGATCGGCTGGCTGGGCACCGCGATGCTCTGCTACGTCACCCCCAAGGAGCACCTGGGGCTGCCCAACCGCGACGACGTCAAGGTGGGCGTGATCACCTACAAGATCGCCGCGCATTCCGCCGACCTCGCCAAGGGCCACCCGCGCGCCCAGGAGCGCGACGACGCGCTGTCCAAGGCGCGCTTCGAGTTCCGCTGGACCGACCAGTTCAACCTCGCCCTCGACCCGGACACCGCCCGCTCGTACCACGACGAGACACTGCCGGCGGAACCGGCGAAGACGGCGCACTTCTGCTCGATGTGCGGGCCGAAGTTCTGCTCGATGAAGATCACTCAGGACGTGCGCAAGTACGCCGAGGAACGCGGACTGTCCTCAGTGGAGGCCATCGAGGCTGGCATGGCCGAGATGTCGGAAGAGTTCGCGGGCAACGGGAACCAGGTCTACCTCCCGGTGGTCGAACGGTGAGCACGCCGCCTCGCACGCTGACCATCGCCGGGTCCGACTCCGGCGGCGGCGCGGGAATCCAGGCCGACCTGCGGGCGTTCTTCGCCTGCGGGGTGCACGGGATGACCGCGGTCACGGCGGTGACGGTGCAGAACTCGGTGGGCGTCACCGGGGTGCACACCATCCCGCCGGAGGTTGTGGCCGCCCAGATCGAGGCCGTGGCCACCGACATCGGCGTGCAGGCGGCGAAAACCGGGATGCTGGCGACCGCGGAGATCATCTCCGCGGTCGCCCGCGCCTGCGATCGAGTCCACATAGGACAGTCTGGGGTCCCGCTGGTGGTCGACCCCGTGTCCGCGTCGATGCACGGGGACCCGCTGCTGCGCGACGACGCCCTCGACGCCCTGCGCGGCGAACTGTTCCCCCGCGCGACCCTGATCACCCCGAACCTGGACGAAGTGCGCCTGCTGACCGGGATCGAGGTGCGCTCGCACGCCGACCAGCGCGACGCGGCGAAGGCCCTCGCCGAGTACGGGCCGCGGTGGGTGCTGGTGAAGGGCGGCCACCTGTGGGACGACCCGCAGTGCCTCGACCTCCTTTACGACGGACAGGAGTTCACCGAGTTCGTCGGCCCCCGGTTCGACGTGCGGCACACCCACGGCAGCGGGGACACCCTGGCGTCCTCGATCACCGCGGCACTGGCCAAAGGCAACGACATGGTGAGCGCCGTGCGCGCGGGCAAGGCGTTCATCATCGAGTCGGTGCGCGCCGCCTACCCGCTCGGCCAGGGCGTTGGCCCGGTGTCCCCGCTGTGGCGCCTGCCCGATGCCGCCACGTTCCTCACTCCCAAAACCTGACGCGACCTGCGGAAACACTCTCGCGCGCGCAGGCGACATGCCCCCACCCTTCCCGGGGGGCTGCCCCGCTCCAGTCTATCGGCGCTTGGGGGCGGGGGAAGGGGTGCGCGAAATCTGTGGACGACTTCGGGGTATGTGGATGATCCAGTGCGCGTGAGTGGCTTCGTCGGTATAAGCGGACGCTAGGAGCGGGTGGCTGGTTCCCTGGGCTTTGGCTCCTCGGCGAGGAGGGCTTCGAGGACCGGGATGGCCTCGACCAGGAGGGCGCGGTCGGCTGGGGAGAGGCTGTCGAGGCGGCGGCCGAGTTCCTGGACGCGGGTGGAGCGGACGCCGGAGACCATGCGGGTGCCGTCGTCGGTGGCCATGACCAGCCAGGCCCTGCGGTCCGCCGGGTCGGGTTCGCGGCGGACGTAGCCGGATTCGACGAGGCTGGCGACGATGCGGGACATGGTGGGGGCGGCCACGCCCTCCTTGGCGGCGAGGTCGCCCAGGCGCAGTTCGCCGCAGCCCACCAGGGTGGACAGGGCGGAGATGGAACCGTGGCCGAGGCCGGGACTCCCGGAGCGGCGCAGCGACCGGGACAGGCGCCCGATCGCGAGGTACAGGCGGGCGGGGACGTCGCCGACGGCGGGCTCGGTGGCCGAGGTCGTCATACCTCATTGTGCCGGGATGGCAGGGCAGTGCGACGGGGAGGGCTCCACGCTCAGCGGAATCCGGCCCGCGGAACGCGCGAGGCCGCAGGCAGCGGGCGTTCGTGGACGGCACCGTGACCGTCGCCGAGGACGAGATCCGGCCCGCCGTGGCCGTGCTCGGGCACCGGGCGAACCTGGTCGCCGAGCCCAGCGGGGCGGCGCGACCGCGCCGGAAGGCTCCGGGTCGGCGGAGCGGGCGAGGCACTCCCCACCACCGAGGCACGCGACGCCGCGCCGCGATTGGCGGGCGGGGAAAGCTCAGGGGGGCGGCGGAGTCAGCGGGGCGGGCTGGAGGCCTGCGCCCAGAAACGCTGCGGAATCCGGCCCGCGGAACGGGCGAGGCGGCCCGCGACCACCGCGGCGCGCATGGCGGTGGCCATTTTCTCCGGGTCGGTCGCGCGGGTGACGGCGGTGGCCAGCAGGACTGCGGCGCAGCCCAGTTCCATGGCCAGGGCGGCGTCCGACGCGGTGCCGATGCCCGCGTCGAGGATCACCGGGACGCCCGCGCGGGCGACGATCAGTTCGATGTTGTGCGGGTTGCGGATGCCCAGGCCGGTGCCGATCGGCGAGCCGAGCGGCATGACCGCGGCGCAGCCCGCTTCCTCCAGGCGCAGGGCCAGGACGGGGTCGTCGTTGGTGTAGGGCAGCACCACGAAACCGTCCGCGACGAGGGTGGTGGCGGCGTCGAGGAGTTCGACCGGGTCCGGGAGCAGGGTGCGGTCGTCGGCGATCACCTCCAGCTTGATCCAGTTGGTGCCCAGCGCCTCGCGGGCCAGCCGCGCCGTGAGGACGGCCTCCGCGGCGGTGCGGCAGCCCGCGGTGTTGGGCAGCGGGTCGATTCCCAGGCGCCGCAGGATGTCCAGGACGCCGGAGCCGCCCTGGGTGTCGACGCGGCGCAGGGACACGGTGGTCAACTCGGTGCCGGAGGCCACCAGCGCGCGTTCGAGGACGGCGAGGTTCGCCGCGCCGCCGGTGCCGGTGATGAGCCGGGAAGTGTACTCCCGGTCGGCGATGACCAGTGGGTCGTCCATGTGTCAGCCTCCCTGGACCGCGGTGAGCACTTCCAGCGCCGCCCCGGCTGGCACCGGCGTTTCGGCGTGTTCGGCGCGGGGCACGACTTCGCCGTCGAGGGCCACCGCGATCCCGGACGCGGGCAGGGTGAGCGCGGCGAGCACGTCGGCGACGGTGGCTCCCTCGGCGACCTCGTGCTGCTCGCCGTTGACCTCGATCATCATCGCGGCACCTCCTGGCTCGTCGGGGAATGGCGGTGGAAGCGGGCGGGGTCGGCGGCGCGGACGTGCGCGGGCAGGGGCTCGCCGCGCAGCAGGGACAGGACGGCGGCGGCGGTGACGGGGGCCAGCAGCAGGCCGTTGCGGTGGTGGGCGGTGGCCGCGACGACCCCGGGGGCGACGGGGCCGATCAGCGGCAGGTTGTCGAGGCTGCCCGCGCGCAGGCCCGCCGCGGTCTCGGTCAGGGCGTACTCGGCGATGCCGGGCAGGACGCGGGTGGCGTCGGCCAGCAGGTCGCGCACGCCGCCCGCGGTGACCTCGGTGTCGAAGCCGACATCGTGCTGGGTGGCGCCGAGGACCAGTTCGCCGCCTTCGCGGGGGACCAGGTAGACCGGGCGGGACTCGACCAGGGCGCGGATCGTCCTGGTGGGCGGCGCAAGCGCGGACGGGCGGGCGCGCAGGCGCAGGATCTCGCCCTTCACCGGGCGGACCAGCCGGGCCAGGGCGGGGTGCAGGGCGGCGCTCCACGCTCCCGCGGCGATGACCGCGACCGAGCAGTCCACAGTGGACCCTTCGAGTTCCACGGCTCCGGTCCGCACGGCAACGGCTTTGGCTGTGACGAACCGCACGCCTGCTTTCTCGGCGGCGGCGATCAGCGCGCGCAGCAGGTCTCGGGTGTCGACGGCCAGGTCGCCGGGCACCGACAGTCCACTTCGGACACCGGGGCCGAGGCCGGGTTCCAGCGCGCGCAGCTCACGGCCGGTGAGGCGGGCGGCATCTTGGCCGTGTTCGCGCAGGTAGGCGGCGAGGACGTCCAGCGCGCCCGCGTCCGCGGAGTCCACCGCCACGGCCAGGGTGCCGTCGTGGCGCAGCCGGGGATCGCCGCCGACCCCGGCCAGCCGGGCGGCGAACGCGGGCCACTGGGCCAGCGACGCCCGCCCCAGGGCCAGCACGTCGTCCTCCCCCGGCCAGGACTCGGTGACCGGGGCCAACATGCCGCCAGCAACCCAGGACGCGCCGCTCGCCGGGGCCGGGTCGACCAAGACCACCTCGTGGCCCGCCTCGGCGAGCCACCACGCCACGGACAGGCCGATGACGCCGCCGCCCACGACGGCGACGCGCCCGTCCGCCACTTCTGTCACCACATCATCACGCTCCCTGCGCCGGCATGACCCGGATCAGGTTCGACGGTCGGAGCGCTTCCAGCTCCCTCTCAGCCCGTGGCCCGGACTCCCGTGCGACCGGCTTCCACCGTAGCGCAGGCGCTAGCGTCACCTCCATGCCAGGACTCGACGGGGACCAGATCAGGCGCAGGCTCGCCGACGCGCGGCTCTACCTGTGCACCGACGCGCGCGCCGACCGGGGCGACTTGGCGGAGTTCGCCGACGCCGCGCTCGCGGGCGGGGTCGACATCGTGCAGCTTCGGGACAAGCGCCTGGAAGCCGGGCCGGAACTGCGGGCGCTGGCGGCGCTCGCCGAGGTCTGCGCGGCGCACGGCGCGCTGCTGTCGGTGAACGACCGCGCGGACGTGGCCTTGGCCGCTGGCGCGGACGTGCTGCACCTGGGCCAGGACGACCTGCCGGTGCCACTGGCCCGCCGCGTCCTGGGCGACGACGTGGTCATCGGCCGCTCGACCCACGACCGCGCCCAAGCCTCGGCGGCGGCGGGCGAGCCGGGCGTGGACTACTTCTGCACCGGCCCGTGCTGGCCGACGCCGACCAAGCCGGGCCGCGCCGCGCCGGGCCTGGACCTGGTGCGGGCGACCGCGGACAGCGCGCCGGGACGGCCGTGGTTCGCCATCGGCGGCATCGACGCCGAGCGGCTGCCGCGGGTGCTCGCGGCCGGGGCGAGCCGGGTGGTCGTCGTGCGGGCCATCACCGAGGCCGAGGACCCGAAGGCGGCGGCGGAGGCCCTGTCGGCCGCGCTGCGCGGCTGAGCCGGTCTCAGTCACCCCGTGGGCCGCGGCTCGGCGGGGGTCGGCGTGACCGAGAGTTGCGGCGTCGTGCTGAC
The DNA here is from genome assembly GCF_900101685.1 of Actinokineospora iranica. Lineage (GTDB taxonomy): Bacteria > Actinomycetota > Actinomycetes > Mycobacteriales > Pseudonocardiaceae > Actinokineospora > Actinokineospora iranica. Next base: position 68,057 of record NZ_FMZZ01000009.1, on the reverse strand, counting down.
CGTGGCCGGGGGCGGGGCGCTGGTCGTGGTGGTTGTCGTCGTCGGGGACGCCGAGTCGGTGGTGGTCGGGGCTGGGGACTCAGGCGTGGTCGACGCGGGCGGGGTCGCGGGCTGAGTCGACGCAGTGGGCGGGGTGACCGTGACCGTGGTGGTCGGCGGGGCCGGGGAGGGCTGCTGCCGAGCGGGGCGGTTGACCAGGGCGCCGACGGTGGTGCCCTGGCCGTCGCCGGACAGCGGTTCGCCGCGGACCCATTCGAGGCCGGTGACGACCGCCATGCCCAGGACGAAGACGAGCACCCCGCCCGCGACCAGCGCGACGACCCGCCGGTGTTCGGCAGGTTCAGGGACGGCTTGGTCGGTGGTGGCCGGGTCGTCGGAGTCCCCTGGGGCGCCTGCGTGGTCAGCGGCCGGTTGGTCCGTGGCAGGCGCGGTTTCGGGGAGGTCGTCGGGTTGACGCACCGACACCACCGTGCCCTTGTGAGACACGACACGGGAAACCAGGGTTTCGCGGGTGCGGTCCAGCGACTTGAGGTACAGCGCGCCGCCGACGGTGCTGATGACGCTGGCGACGGCCGCGCCGATCACGGTGCCCGCGACTCCCAAGGTGGACCCGAGGACGGCGGCCGTGGCGGCCGCGAGCGCTCCCGCGACGACCTGGCTGAGCCGCAGGCCTTCGGTCTTCTTCTCCTCGCTCATGATTCCGTTCTGTTGTCACTGGTCTGGCATACCGGCTGACGCGTGGCACCCGCAGGGGTTGACCAGAAGTGCCTGCCGTTACACCTGCCGTCCACATTGGACTTCCATATCTGGTGCACACTGGGGTTGTGAACCTCGTTACCGTCGACGACATCGAAGCCGCCGCGGCGCGGATCCAGGGTGTGGCCGTGCGCACGCCGCTGGTGCCGTGCCTGTGGGGTGACCCAGACCGTCCACTGTGGCTCAAACCGGAGAACCTGCAACCGGTCGGGGCGTTCAAGATCCGGGGCGCGTACAACGCGGTGGCCCGGCTCACCGACGAGCAGCGCGCTCGCGGGGTGGTCGCCTACTCCAGCGGCAACCACGCCCAAGCGGTGGCCTACGCGGCGCGGGAGTTCGGGATTCGGGCGTGGATCGTGGTTCCGGAGGGCACACCGCAGGTCAAAGTCGATGCTACGCGCGCCTTGGGGGCCGAAGTCGTGCTGGTCGCGGCGGGACAGCGGGAAACGCGGGCGTACGAGATCGTGGCGGAGCGGGGGGCGGCGCTGATCCCGCCGTTCGACCACCCCGACGTGATCGCCGGGCAGGGGACCATCGGATTGGAGATCGTGGCCGACCTGGCCGAGGTGGACCTGGTTCTCGTGCCGGTCAGCGGCGGCGGGCTGATCTCGGGGGTCGCGGCGGCGATGAAGGGGCTGCGGCCGGGGGCCCAGGTGTGGGCGGTTGAGCCGGAGCTCGCGGCGGACACCGCGGCTAGCCTTCGAGCTGGTCACTTGGTGTCGTGGCCGGTCGAGGACCGCGACCGCACGATCGCCGACGGGCTGCGCAGCCAGCCATCGGAACTGACGTTCGCGCACCAGCGGGCGCTCGTGGACGGGATCGTGACTGTCGCCGAGGACGAGATCCGGGACGCCGTCGCCGTGCTCGCTCATCGCGCGAATCTGGTCGCTGAGCCCAGTGGGGCGGTCGCTACGGCCGGTTACCTGCACCATGCTGGCGAGTTGCCTCGGGGGCGGACCGTGGCGGTGGTCTCCGGCGGCAACGTCGACCCGGCGGCCCTCGCCGCGCTGCTGGCCTGACCCAGTGGGCCACGGCGAAGGCGCGGCCCAAGCACGGCGGCGTGCTGGGCGGCTGAGCCGGTCGGGCCGCCCGCCGCCACCCGGATCGCGGCGGCGGCCACGTGCTTCGGCCAGCGCTTCACCGGAACGGAAAGCAGGGTCCGCTCAACGCGCGATCGCCACCACGGGCTGGATTCGGGTGGCCCGCCAGGCGGGCAGCAGTCCGGCCAGCAGACCCGCGCCCGCGCCCGCGGCCGTGGCGGACAGCGCCGTGGTGACGTCCACCACCGGCTGCCAGCCGTTGGCCAGTGCCACCACCACGGTGATCACGATCCCGCCCACCGCGCCCAGGAAGCCGCCAAGCGTGCCCAGCAGCGTGGTCTCGGCGATGAGCTGGCTGAAAATGTGCCGGGGACGCGCTCCGACCGCCCGGCGCAGGCCGATTTCCGCGGTCCGGGCGACGATGCCCGCCGTGGCGGCGTTGCCGATGGACACGGTGCCGATGCCCAGCGCCACCAGGGACAGGACCAGCGCCAATCGGGCGACCGAGCCCTCGATTTCCTGGCGCAGCGTGCGGGGATCGGGCGGGACGACAACCTCGACCCTGGCGGGGTCCTCCGGCGCGAGCGCCAACGCGGCCTGCGCGCCGACCAACTGCGCCGCCCCCGGCTCGGTCTCGATGACCACGTCCCGCTTGACCTCGCCGCTGGACAGGGCTGCCATGGGCTGCGCGACGGCGTAGGGCACCAGGACCGACACCAGCGCTTCCGGCCTGCGCGCCACGTCGTCGAAGATGCCGATCACCGTGTACGGGCGGTCCTCGATGAACACGGCCACCCCGACCCGGTGCACGCCCAGGCCGCGGGCGACCGCGGCGGGCAGCATCACCACGGGCTGGGCGTCGGTGTCGTGGTAGCTGTCGAAGGCGCGGCCGAGCACCACCCGGGGAGAGATCACCGCCAGCGCCCCTGCGTCCACCCCGGAAACCTGGGTTTGAAGCGGGGTCGCCCCCTCGCCCAGGGACCGCGAAACCGGCCGCTCCGGCAGGATCACCCGGGCCCCGCAGACGCGCACCCCGTTGAGCCTGCCGAGCCTGGCCAGCGCGCTGGGCTCCTGCCAGGACGGGGCGTCGGCCCGCGCACCGCGCGCGGTGACCTCGGTCGCGCGCCGCACGTCGAAGGAGTCGGCGACCTGGTGGGCCAGGGTCGAGGAAAGCCCGAGCGTCGCAACGAACGCCGCCGCGCCGAGCACCGTCCCCAGAGCGGTGAGCAAGGACCGCGCCGGATGCCCGGCGAGCGAAAGCCACGCTTCCCGGAGCAGGTCGGCGACGGTGAGCCTGGGGCGGTCAAGCCCGAGTTCGGCGCGGCCCACGCCTCACCTCCCCCGCTGGTGACGCTGGGCGGCGGGCGCCTCGCGCACGATGCCGTCCGCGACGTGGACGTGCCGGACGCCGCGGCGGGCGACCTTGCTGTCGTGCGTCACGACCACGACCGTCTGGCCGTCGGCGTGCAGGTCGCCGATGAGGTCGAGGATGTTGTCGGTGTTGCCGCTGTCGAGGTTGCCGGTCGGCTCATCGCAGAACAGCACCCGCGGGCTGGCCGCGATCGCCCGCGCGATCGCGACCCGCTGGCGTTCGCCGCCGGACAGCGTCCGCGGGTCGGCGTGCGCCCGGTGCGCCAAGCGGACGCGGTCGAGCGCGGCCATGGCGAGCGCGCGCCTGCGCCTGGCGGGGATCGCCCGGTAGAGCATGCCCAGTTCCACGTTCTCCACCGCCGTGCGTCCCGCCAGCAGCGCGAACGACTGGAACACGAAGCCGAACCACTGGCCGCGGATCGCCACCCGCAGCGATTCCGCCGCGCGCACCGTCTCGACGCCCGCGACCTCGTAAGAGCCCTCGGTGGGGAGGTCGAGCAGCCCGAGCACGTTGAGCAGCGTCGACTTCCCCGCCCCGGACGGCCCGGTGACGCTCACGTAGTCGCCCTCGTCCACCCGCAGGTCGGTCGGCAGCAGGGCGTGCACCGGGGCGCCGTCGTGGTAGGACTTGGCGATTCCGGTCAAGGTCAGCAGCGCCGCGCTCACTTGGCCGGGCCAGAGGCGAGTTCGGACCCGACGACGACGTCGTCGCCCGGCTGTACCCCGCCCTGCTCAGCGATGATCTCCACCCAGCCTCCCGCGGCGCGGCCGGTGCGGACAGCCACATCGGCGACGTTGCCCGCGTCGGCGGCGACGGTGACGAAACGGCTCCCGTCCGGGCGGGAGTAGACCGCCGTCACCGGCACAGCCAGCACCGCCGTGGCGTCTTCGGACTCGCCGAGCGTGACGCGGACGGTGTGGTTGGCGGTGGGCGCCATGGGCGCCTCGGTGAACACCAGAAGCACCTCAAGTCCGGTTCCCGCCTCGGTTTGCTTCGGTTCGGTCCCGACCGATCGCACCGCCGCCTTGGCCTGAAGGCCCCGCACGTCGTCGGTGATCCTGGCCTGAGTGCCCGGGGTGGCCTGGGCCGCTTGGACGGCGGTGGCGAGCGCGGTGATGGTGGTGGTGCCCGCGTCGAGTTCCACGACCGGGGCGGCGGGATCGGCGAGCACGTCGCCCACCGCGACCGAGACCGCGGAGACGACGGGGTCCGGGCGGTCGAGCCGCACGATGTGGGCACGCCGCACGGTCGGTTTGTCGGCGGGCGGAGTGACCACGGGCGCGTCGGCGGCCGGTGGTTTGGCCGCGGCGGCCGACGTGGGCGACTCGTAACCGCGCGCCTGGTAGAAGCGAGCGAGGGCGCTCTGCGTGGCGACGCCGAAGACGCCGTCCTGGGCGGTCGCGAATCCCAGCCTGGCGAGGGACTTCTGCAGTTCGCGCACGTCCGGCCCGCTCATTCCGTCGGTGATGTCCCGGTACAGCGGAAACGGCAGGACCAGCCCGAACAACGGCGCGCCCGCCACCTCCAGGAACGCTTTGCCCTCCCGCAGCACGTCGCCCGGCCGGATGAAGACGTCGGTCACCACCGCGTCCGGGCCCGCTAGCCCGGTGGGAGGGGCGACCTTGGTCGACGGCGCCTCGACAACCGTTCCCCGCAGGACCACGGTCTCGGAAAGCACGCGGGACTCGGCTCGGGCGGTCACCAGGGAGGCCGGGGGCGGCGCGGCGTCGGCGGCGGCCTGCCGCGGCGACTTGACGAGCGGGCCGACGAACCCGGCCGCCGTGATCGCCAGGGCCGCCACACCGGTGATCACAACCGCGGCGACGACCCAGCGTCGGCGGGCGGGCTTTCCGGTCACCCGTTCACCAGCTTGGCGGCCTCGCCTGCGATGCCGTCGATTCTGGCCGTCAAATCCCGCAGCGCGGTCTCGTTCGCACCGATGAGCCGCCGCAGCTCACGCGACTGCACGCTCGCGACCTTCTCTCGGTAACCCAACTCGTTGGCGCAGTTGAGGGCCGCCACCGCGGTCTTCGACTCCTCCGGCGTCGGCACATATTTCCGCGCAGGCTGCGGCGGCAAGACCTCGACGGTGCCCGGGACGCGCTTGGGCTGGGCGGGCTCCGGCCCAGTCAGATGGCCCTGCGGAACGCCGACGCGGAAAGCGGCCAGAGTCCGCTCCCCCGGCTTCACCGGCCGCAAGCCGGACCGCTCAAGGCAGCTCACGAGGCTGTCGAGCACGGGAGCGAGTTCGTCGGCGCTGTCACCGGACGACATCCGGTTCTGGTGCTCGCCGGACATCTGATTGAACAGGTCGGTCATCTGTCCCAGGACGGTGAAGTACTCGCCGCCGACCTTGCCGTTGGCCTCGGCGCGGCACGCCTCGTTCGCCTTGTCGAATCCGGGATCGTTGCTGATCACCCGCTGGCCGGTCGGCTTCTGGTCGTGCCCGAACCCGGTGCGCTCGGCGTGGTCAAGGTCCACCCGGGCGAACTCGGGCCCATTCAGGTTGAGGCCGGAGAACGCGCCACTGCCCGGGGTGATCCCGGCATCCCGCAGTTGCGGGTAGCCCTGTCCGGCCATGCAGTCGCCGATCAGCTTGTTGGTCACGTAGTCGACAAGGTCGAACTTGTCGCCGTGGAACACGTCGACACCGACCTTCTCCCCGACGATCGGCACGTCACCCCCGACCGGGCGGGAATCCCCGGTCGAGCAGCCCACGCACGTGACGCTCGCGGTCACCACGAGCGCGGTCAGCAGCCTTGCCTTCATAGGAACCTCTACAGTGGTGGCGGAGGGGCCGATCGGTGATCGACCCCTCCGGGGTCTGCTACGAGCAGTTCGGGTTGTGGTCTCGAACGTGGGCGTCGTTCTTGTTGGCTAACGCCCCGAGGAAGCGTCTGCTCCAGTCGTTGGCGTAATGCTGCCACACCCAGTTGCCGTACTGGTCGATGTTGCCCACCGACACCCAGCACTGGGTGTCCTTGTTGGTGATGTCGTGCGCATTGTCGTGCAGGTTCTGATTCGAGACGACATAGCTCGATCCGTTGATCATGAACTTGTAATTGGAGTGCGACCAGTTGGTGTTCCAGAACTGCTTTTCGATAGTGCTGTAGGTGTCGTACCAGAAGCAGATTTCGGTGTTCTGACAGCCCGGCTGATTGTCACCGTTGTCCGCGCTGGCAGGCGCGCCGAGCAGAACCGTGGCCGCAGTGGCACCCGCAACCAGCACGACCGCCTTGGCGAAAATGTTCATGTTCCCTCCAGAATTACATCCGCACCACTCGATGCGGACGCCCTCGGAGACCGTACGGAACGAATAGGGGCAAGACACTGTCTCTCCGGACAGTTGACATGCAGCAACCCCGCCTGAAACGAGAGAGCAACAAGGTGAGCCCGGTCACGCGCGGACAACTTTCGTTTCAGACTGGCCACATGATATTTGACTGTACGTTCGGTGATCCATAACCGCTTGGCAATCTCGGTGAGTGAGTTTCCGTCGGCGATCAACACCAACACTTCAGACTCGCGACTGGAGACCCCGACCCGCTGCCGCTCAGACCTGGTTAGCACGTTCGGAGACACCCACTCGATGCCACTGCGCACGTGACGAATCGCTTCGGTCAACTCTGCGGGAGAATCCCAGATTGATGCCAATCCCGTCGTCTTCAACGTGAGTTGAGCAGGCGGCCAGTGACCTGCGGAGAGGATCATCAAAACCGCTCCCGCGTACTCACCCAGCCCAATCTCGGGATGCGCACAGGCAAGCCCGGAGTCGATGAGCACAACCTCCGGCAGGCAACTGGTCACGAGTGGATGCAATTCGCCGTACGTGCTGGCGTATCCCACTAATTCCACTGCTGAAGACCGCATGATGAGAGCGGCCAAGGCCGCTGCTGCCGTCTCACCATGAGCGGCAACCGCGACCCGCACAGGACGCGGCGAAAAAACCCCGTCGTTCACCGAAACCCCCCAGGCATCCGAGACGATTGACCTTAGCACCTTCAGCGCGATTGGTTCCGGCTCAAGCAGTCGTACGAATGGAATTAAGCCGACTGGCCGTTTACATCAACAGTCCGATGTGCGTGGGCGCTTGCCGTATCCGCCCGGGGGTCTGGTGGATGGGAGGCGCTGATCAGGTTCTCGCGGGCACGGCGTGGGTCGGCGGGCCCTCCACGCCGCAGTGCAGGCACTCGCCTGGGCGCGGTGACTCGGTGGTGGTCGCGGCGGTGTCGGCCAAGACGTTGTCTCGGATGCTGAGGGCTAGGAGGCCGCCTACCGCTGACAGGGCTGCGCAGATCCAGAGGGCTGTATGCCAGCTGGCGGTTAGGGCTACCGGGTCGGCGTAGGCGGCGCCGGTTAGGCCTGCCGCGGCCGGTAGGACGGCCACTGCCAGGAGGTTGCCGGTGCGGGCGATGGCGTTGTTGACGCCGGAGGCGACGCCCGCGTAGCGGTCGGGGGCGGCGGCCAGGACGGTGGCTGTGACGGGGGCCACGACTACCGCCAGGCCTAGGCCGAAGACGATGACCGCGGGGAGCACGGCGCCCAGGTAGGAGGCTCCTGGTTCGACGCGGAGGAGCAGAAGCATTCCGGCGGCCACGATCAGGGGGCCCGTCACCAGGAACCAGCGGGGGCCGTGGCGGACGGCCAGGCGGCCGGATCTCGCCGAGAGCAGCAGCATGATCAGGGTGATGGGCAGGCCCGCGACGCCCGCCGCGGTGGGTGAGTAGCCGAGGGAGGTCTGCAATTGGAGGACCATGAGCATCAGCACGCCGCCCAGGGCCGCGTAGACGACGAACGTGAGCGCGTTGGACACGACGAAGGTGTGGTTGGCGAACAGCGTGGGTGGCACCAGCGGCTCTGTCTGGCGGCGCTGGAGCATGACGAACGCGGTGAGGGCCGCCGCGCCCGCGATGCCCGCGCCGAGGACCAGCCAGTCGGCGCCGCGCACCGGGGCTTCGACCAGGGCCGCGGTGAGGCCCGCGAGACCGAGCGCGCCGAGCACCGAGCCCAGGACGTCCGGGTGGCCGGTGACCTGCTCGTCGCGGGTTTCCGGGACGAAGCGCAGGGCCAGCCACACGCAGACGACGGCTACCGGGATGTTGACCAGGAACGCCAGCCGCCACGACCACGCCTGCACCAGCAGGCCGCCGACCAGCGGGCCCGCCGCGGCGGCGAGGCCGCCGAGGCCGGACCAGGCGCCGATGGCGCGGGCGCGGTCCGCGCGGTGGAAGACCGCTTGGAGGATGGCCAGCGAGCCGGGGGTGAGCAGCGCGCCGCCGATGCCTTGCAGGACGCGGGCGGCGACGAGCATCTCCGTGGTCTGCGCCAGTCCGCACAGGACCGACGCCGCGCCGAACCAGACGACGCCGACGAGGAAGACGCGGCGGCGGCCGTAGCGGTCGCCGAGGGAGCCCGCGATGAGGATCAGCGAGGCCAGCGCCAGCAGGTAGCCGTCGAGTATCCATTGCAGACCGGAGACCGAGGCGTTCAGCTCCGCGCCGATGCGGGGCAGCGCCACGTTCACCACGCTGCCGTCGAGCATCGCCATGCCCGAGCCGAGGATCGTGGTGGCGAGGACACCCCTGGCGGGCGGACTGCCCCAGCGGATGTCGGCCGCCGCCGTGGTCACGGGCGGTTCAGCGTCGCGACGAACTTGTACCGGTCGCCCCGGTACACCGACCGCACCCACTCCACCGGGCGTTTCTCGGTGTCGAACGAGTGCCGGGAAAGCAGCAGCATCGGCATCCCCACGTCCGCGCCGAGCAGCTCCGCCTCATGTGGACCGGCGAGCGCGGTCTCGATGGTCTCCTCAGCGTGGCCCATGTCGACGTCGAACCGTTCGCGCAGGACCTGGTAGAGGGAGCCGCCGCCGGTGACGTAGCGGCGCAGGCCGCGGAAACGGCCCAGCGGCAAGTGGGTGGTCTCGATGGCCATCGGCTCCCCGTCGGCGAGGCGCAGGCGGTGCAGGCGCAGGATTTTCGCGCCAGCGCGGACGGCGAGCAGGCGGGCGAGGTCGGCCTCGGCGGGGATCTCGGAGACCTCCAGCAGCTTCGACGACGGCTCGCGGCCCTGGGCGCGCATGTCCTCGGTGTAGGAGGACAGTTGCAGCCGCTGGGCGACCTTGGGCTCGGCGGCGAAGGTGCCCTTGCCCTGGACGCGCAGCAGTCTGCCTTCGACGGTCAGCTCCGCGAGCGCTTGGCGCACCGTGGTCCTGGACACGTCGAACTCGGTGGCCAGCGAGCGCTCGGTGGGGATGGGCGAACCGGGCGGCAGCGACCCGAGCAGGTCGAGCAGGTGCCGCTTGAGTCCCCAGTACTTGGGCTCCCGCTGCGCGCGCGCCACCGTGTCCGGCCCGTCGGCCGTGGACATCTCCAGCATGGCGTCCTCCTGAAGTCTTGCCCGACAGCTACAGAATGCCTTGCCCCGGGTGGTTCTCGCGATCACACCCCGACTGGTTCACCCTCAGTGGAACGGCCGCGCTGGTAAGATTGGTCTAGACCTCAAGGAGTGGTGATGACCAAGGGTGAGCTGATGCGGGCCGAGATCGCGGAACAGCCCGGGGTTCTGGCCGGGATCGTCACCCGGCGTGCCGAGATCGCCGACGTGGCCGCGCGGGTCGTGCGGCGGCGGCCGCGGTTCGCGCTGTTCGCCGCGCGTGGGTCGAGCGATCACGCCGCGCTCTACGCGAAGTACCTCACCGAGGTGCTGTTGCACCTGCCCGCCGGATCGGCCTCGCCGTCGACCACGACGCTGTACGGGGCCACCCCGGATCTCACCGACGTTCTGTATGTGACGGTCAGCCAGAGCGGCGGGTCGCCCGATCTGGTCGAGGCGACCCGGGCCGCGCGGGCGCGCGGGGCGGTGACGGTGGCGGTGACCAACACCCCGGACTCGGCGCTGGCGACAGTCGCCGAGTTCGCGGTCGACATCGGCGCGGGCCAGGAGCGGGCGGTGGCCGCGACCAAGACCTACACCGCGAGCCTGCTGGCGCTGTACCTGCTGGTGGACGCGATCCGCGGCGGCACGGGCGCGTGCGTCGCGGGAATCGGGGACCTGGCCGCGCGGGCGCTGGCCGAACCGGTGGACGACGCGGTCGCCCGGCTGCGGTTCGTGCGGCGGATGGTCACCACGGGCCGGGGGTACTCGTCGGCGACGGCGGCGGAGGCGGCGTTGAAACTGGCCGAGACGAGTTACCTGTCGGCGCGCGCGTTCAGCGGGGCTGACCTGCTGCACGGGCCGGTGGCGGCGGTAGACCCCGACACGGCTGTCCTGGCGCTGGTAAGCGAGGGACGCGGCGGCGCGGCCATGGGCGAGGTGCTGGACGTGGTGTCCGGGCGCGGGGCGGACGTCGTAGCCGTGGGATCGGCAGCGGTGACGGCGCCCGCGCGGCTGCGGATCGATGTGCCGCGCACGGCCGAGGAGGTGGCGCCGATCCTGGAGGTGCTGCCGGTGCAGCGACTGGCGCTGGGGCTCGCGCTGGCCAGGGGCGCGGACCCGGACCAGCCCCGCGGACTGAGCAAGGTCACCAGGACACGATGACCGGCTGGGCCGCCTGTTCCGGCGTTACGCTGGGAATACGCGGCGCACCCGGGGTAGGGCGCGGTGGTTGGGGCGGAGCGGCGGGAGCGTGCGGCGATCATGAACCGGAATGAAGGTGCCCGCTCCGTCGAGGGGGTTGAACGGAGCGGGCAAGACCATGTTACTCCAAATGGAGTAGTGACCGCCGGGTGGTGTCGATGACCGAGGTCGCGGTGGGAATCGATGTCGGCGGGACGTCGACGCGGGCACTGGTGGTCGACGCGGGCGGGCGCGTGCTGGGGCGCGGGGAATCCGGCGGCGGGAACCCGAACTCGCATCCGCCCGACGTGGCGGCCGAGCGGATCGCGGCGGCCGTGGCCGCGGCGCTGGGCGAGCACACGGCCGTCGGGTGCGTGCTGGGGATGGCGGGGTCGTCCAAGCTGACCGACCCGGTGGTCGCGGCGGTGTTCGACGCGAAGCTGGGGCGGCTGCGGCCGCGGGTGGTGACCGACGCGGAGGTGGCGTTCGCGTCCGGGACCGCGGCCGAGGACGGCACGGTCCTGATCGCCGGGACCGGGTCCATCGCCATGCGGATCGTCGGGCGGCGGCGGGCGGAGACCGTGGGCGGATTCGGGTGGCTGCTCGGGGACGAGGGGTCGGCGTTCTGGATCGGGCGGGAGGCGGTGCGGGCGACGCTGCGGCAGTTGCAGGCGGGCGGGCCGCCGGGGCCGCTGGCGGCCGCGGTCGTGGCGGCGGCGTTCGAGGGGCCGGACAACGCGTTCGCGCGGCTCATCACGGCCGTGAACGGGGAGCCGCCGGTGCGGCTGGCCCGGTTCGCGCCGCTGGTGACCGCGGTGGACGACCCGGTGGCGGCGGACATCCGCGAGCGGGCCGCGCAAACGTTGGCGGACCTCGCCGTGGCGGCCCATGTGGACGGGCCGGTAGTGCTGACCGGGGCGGTCTTGGGGACGGCTGTCGGCGACCGTGTGCGCGAGCTGTTGAGCGACTACGAGGTGCTGGCAGCGCGCGACGGGGTGGTGGGGGCGGCGTGGCTCGCCGCCGTCGACGCCTTCGGTGACGACGCCGCCCGGCCGTCAGGTGACGGGAGCGGGGACGCGGGGGTGGCGTAGGCCCGGATGGTCGGCGGGCAGGGACTTGCGCAGGACCACGGCGCTGACCGCGACAACCGCGGCTACCAGCGGCCAGGAAAGGGCCACCCGGGCGACTGTGAGAGCCACCACATTGCCTGACCACCACAGGACAGCGAAGACCGCCGTGCGGAGAACGTACTGAGCGAAGACCCACACCCAGCTCGCCCGGCCGTACGCGCGCAAGAGGTCGGGGTCTTGGCGCCACCTGGCCTTCTGCCCCAGGACGAGGCCGACCACGACGCCGAGCAGGGGCCAGCGGACGAGGATGCTGACCGCCCAGGCGAGGGCGCTGGCGCCGTTGGACAGGAGCTGGATGAGGAAGAAGTCCTCGGCCCGGCCGGTGTACAGGGCGATGAGCGCGCCCGCCACGACCGCCGTGAGGCTGCCGACAACGGCGGTCACCTTGTGGCCCTTGGCCAGTCGCACCGAGCCCAGGACAACGGCGGCGAACACGGCCGCGGCGGCGCCCCAGGCGATCCGGTCGCCTGCCAGCCACCCGGCGGCGAAGGCCAGCGGGGGCACCGTGGCGTCCAAGGCGCCCCTTCTGCCGCCGAGGAGAGCGGAGAGGGAGTCGGGCTGGGCGGTCACCCTGACAGCCTGCCCCAACAAGCGCGAGTTAGGTAGCCCTTACTCACACGGACTTGACGTTAACGACTGGTCTGAACACCCCTCCGACCCCTACGCTGCGACGACCGGCGCCTGGCGCCGACGGGGAATGACACGGCATCCTGGGCGTTTGGTTGTGGTGGGCAACGGAACTGATTGAGGGGAGATCTGCTGTGCATGGGTGGGACAGCTGGATCGCGATCGGGGACAGCTTCACCGAGGGAATGAGCGACGTGGGGGCCCAGGGCCACTACGTGGGCTGGGCCGACCGGCTGGCCGAGACCATGGCGCGGCAGCGACCCGGTCTCCAGTACGCCAACCTGGCCCTCCGGGGGAAGATGCTGCAAGAGATCATCGACGAGCAGGTGCCGATCGCGGTCGCCGCCCAACCCGATCTGGTGACCCTGTGCGGCGGCGGCAACGACATCATCACACCGGGCACCGACGTGGACGACGTGGCCGCCCTGTTCGAAAGCGCCGTGGTGGCGCTGCGGGCAGCCGGGTCCGAGGTCCTGGTGTTCACCGGACCGGACCCCAAGGTGCAGCCGCTGCTGCGGCGCGTGCGCGGCAAGGTGGCCATCTACAACGGGCACCTGCGGGCCATCGCGGAACGGCACTCGGCGCGGGTGGTCGACCTGTGGTCGATGACCGTGCTGCACGACCGGCGGTCCTGGTGCGACGACCGGCTGCATTTCTCCACAGAGGGTCACCGGCGGATCGCGCTGCGCGCGGCCGAAGTGCTGGGCGTGCGGGTGGACGAGGACTGGCGCGAGCCGCTGCCGAGCGAGGAACGCAAACCGTGGCTGCGGCTGCGCCAAGACGATCTGAACTGGACGACCACGCACCTGCTCCCGTGGGTGCGGCGGCAGCTCATGGGCGAGTCGCTGGGGGACGGGTTGCAGCCCAAGCGGCCGGAGTTGCAGCCTTATCGAGCCGAGGACGACCGGACCGCGAGCGTCTGACCCAGGACAGACGACCGGCCGGCACACTCCCCCAGAAGCGCCGGCCGGTACGCCGGGCCGCGCACCCCCAAGTTCTCCAGCACGGCCCGTGGGCGCCGTTGGGCGCCGGTGGAAGACTGCCGGCTGAGGTGGATGGTCGGCTAACCGCTCGCTAAACGTGCGCTTGCCGGGCTTCTGCGGGGGCCGGCTTGGGTGGGTCTGCTCGATGGAGTGGAGCACCTGGCGGGCATCGGTGCGGCCTGGCAGGTGGGCGGGTTGGATCTGGGGGTCAGAGGTCGGACAGGGTTGCTTCTACCGCGTTGGCTGTGGGGGATTGCGCTAGTCGGTATAGCTCTAGGGCGAGGGTTAGTTCTCGGCGGGCGGCTGGGGTGTTGCCGTGGGTGGTGAGGATTTGGGCCAGGATTTCGCGGGCGAAGGCTTCGGTTAGGTCTTGGGCGTTTGCTTCGGCGAGGGTGATGGATTCGCGGGCGTGTTGTTCTGCCTGGTCTAGGTGGCCTAGGTCGTGTTCCAGGTCGGCCAGGGTGGCCAGGGCTAGGGCGAGGGGGCTTAGGTCGCCGATTTCTCGGTAGAGGGTCACCGCTCTGGATTGTTGGGTGACGGCTTCGGTTGTGGCACCTAGGGTGCGGTGTAGTTGGGCGATGTCATTGAGGATGTTCGCCTCGCCTAGGGGGTCGTTTGCGCGGGTGGCTAGGTCCAGGGCCTTGGTGTAGGCGGCTTGCGCTTCTGGGTAGCGTTTTTGGGTATAGCGGGCGTTGGCGATTGTGTTGAGGCTTGTCGCCATCAGTTTTGGGTTGTGTGATTCGGTGGCTATGGTCAGTGCTTGCTCGGCGTGGGGCAGGGTTTCTTGGTCCTGATCGAAGCGGGCGAGTAGGGCGCAGTGGCTTAGGTGCATCCAAGCTTGGCCTTGGGGGTCCGCCGCGGCTTGGGCGGAGGCCAGGCCGCGGCGCAGGATGTGTTCCCAGTCGTCGCGGCGGGGGTGGATGGCGCGGAAGTCGCCTGCTAGGCGGGTTAGTTGCCAGACTTGAGAGTGGTGGCCCGCGGTGGCGGCCGCGGAGAGCACTGCCAGGAGGTTTGGCCATTCGCGTTCGAACCAGGCCAGGGCGGCGGCGCGGGTTTTGATACTGGGGCGGGGAAGAGTGGGGTGGCTGGCCGCGAAAATCAGGTCGTCGGTGGGGGCGTGTAGATGTCTGCGGCTTTCGTCTGCGGCGACCAGGTAATAGCGCAGAATTTTGGGGAGCAGGTCGCCTGCGCCCAATTCGCGGGCGAAAAGGCGGACCAGGTCGTGCATGTCGAATGTGTCGTGGTCGGTTTCCGTGACCAGGAATGAGGCTGCCAGGGCGCGCAGGCGGTCTCTGGCCTCGGGAACGGGTAGGTCGGCTATCGCGGCGACCAGGTGTGGGCCTACCGATTGGCCGGGGAACGCGCCTAAGAGGCGGAAGGTTCGCGCGTGCGTGGGGTCCAGGCGGCGGTAGGTGAGGTCTAGAGCGGCGCGGATGCCGGTCTCCGCGTCGCGCACGTGGAGTGCGCCAAGGCGGGTGCGTTCGTCGGAGAGTTCGGCTACCAGGGCCGGGAGTGACCATTGTGGACTGACGGCCAGCCGGGCTCCGGCGATGCGCAGGGCCAGCGGGAGGTGCCCGCAGAGTTCGGCCAGGCGGGCGCGCAGCGGGTGCTCGTCGCCAGTGGGTGGGCCCGCGGCGTGGGCGATGACGGCTTCGGCCTCCGCCTGGGGCAGGGTGCCCAGGACGCGGAGGTGGGCGCCGTGGGTGACCAGGCCGTCGAGTCTGCGTCTGCTGGTGACCAGCACCATCGAGCCGGGGCCGCCGGGTAGCAGAGGGCGCACCTGAGTGGAGTCGCCCGCGTCGTCCAGGACGACCAGGAGGCGGCGGTCGGCCAACAGTGAGCGGTAGAGGGCGGCGCGGTCGGTGGCGTCGTCGGGGACGTGCTCTGCTGCGACGCCGAGGGCGAGCAGGAACCGGGCGAGGACGTCGGCGGGGTCGACCGGGTCGTGCCGGGGGTCGAAACCGCGCAGCGGCGCGTACAGCCTGCCGTCGGGGAAGTGGTCGGCGGCGCGGGCGCCCCAGACGGTCGCGAGCGCGCTCTTGCCGACCCCGGCCGGGCCGACCAGCACGGCGATCGCGGGAGCGGTGCCGTCCGCGCCCGCCCGCACCTCGTCCAGCCAGGCCAGGTCGTCCGCGCGCCCGGCGAACCCGGACGGCGCGGCGGGCAACTCGGCCGGGGTGACCACGCCGACGCGCGGGGTGATGACGTCGGTGGGGGTGGGAGTGAGCAGCGTCGAATCGTCGCGCAGGATGCGGCTGTGCAGCTCGCGCAGACCCGGCCCCGGGTCGAGGCCGAGCTCCCGCGCGGCCCGGTGGGCGAACCGCTGGTAGATCTCCAACGCCGCCGCCCGCCGCCCCAACCGGTACAGGGCGAGCACCAGCTGGCCGACGAGGTGTTCGCGGAACGGGTGCGTGTCCACCAGCGCGGCCAGCTCCCCGATGACCTCACCGTGCTTGCCGAGTTCAAGGTCAGCGTCGATCCGCGCCTCGATGACGGCCAACCGCAACTCCCCCAACTCCGGCGCCCGCACCCTGCCCCCGATGTCGGACAGCTCCGGCCCCCGCCACAACCCCTGCGCCTGCCCCAGCAACTCCGCCCGCTCCACCGCCGACCGCCCCCGCGACTTGGCGAGCAACTCCCGCGCCAACGCCACATCGATCCGCGCCTCGTCCACGTCGAGCCGGTAACCGGCCCCACAGGTCGTGATCGCCGTCGCCCCGGTTTGGTCCACTGTGGACAGCCAACGCCGCAGCCGGGAAACATACCCCTGCACAATCGTCCGCGCGGTCGCGGGCGGCTCGTGGTCCCAGAGCACATCCGTGATCTTCTCGACCGACACGACCTGGTTGGGCTCCAACAGCAGCATCGCCAACAGCCCACGCAACCCCGGCCCACCCGGCACCAACAGGCGGTCCCCCACCGCCGCGCACACCGGCCCCAACACACAGAACCGAACCCCTGTTTCAAGACGAACGCCGACGTGCGCCACCCCGCACCCACCCCCCGGTGTGTCAACCGGCCTCCCCCGGCCGGGTATTGCATTACGCAACAACCTAGGCGGATTCCAGCGGTGTGTTCGCGGAAGCCGCCCAGGTCAACCGGATGGCCTAACCAGGCGTCCATGCGGGTGACACTGGCCGTTTCCCCAGCGGGAGTCGGCCCTACCTGCGGGGCTTGTTCCTTCGCCAACGCGACCGCCGCCGCACGGCGAGCAACTTGGCTTGGGTGCGGCGGGTCTCGGGGTGATCAGGCCCGAGAACCTGAAGGCAAACCTCAAGAGTACGACGGTGCAGATCAACCGCCTCACCAAGACGCCCAAGCCCCGCCAAGGCATCGGCAAGATTGTTCTGACTACGAAGAGTATCGGGATGACCAGGACCAAGGACCCGAAGGTAAAGCTCAAGAGTACGACGATGCAAACCAACCGCCTCACCATAACGCCCAAGCCCCGCCAAGATATTGGCAAGATTGTTCTGACTACCAAGGGTTTTGGGGTGACCAGGCCCGAAAACCCGAAGGCGAACCTCAAGAGTACGACGGTGCAGATCAACCGCCTCACCAAGACGCCCAAGAGCCACCAAGGTATTGGCAAGATTGTTCTGGCTATCAAGGGTATCGGAGTGACCAGGCCCGAGGACCCGAAGGTTGACCTCAAGGTTACGACGGTGCAGATCAACCGCCTCGTCATAACGCCCAAGGCTCCACAAGGCATTGGCGAGATTACTCTGATTGGCAAGGGTATTGGGCTGATCGGGCCCGAAAGTCTCGGTTTCGATGTGGAGAACTCGTTGTGTGAGGGTGAACGCCGTCGCCGCATCACCGCCTGCGGAGAGCTGGTAAGCCACTGCGTCCAGGGTGGCTCGGGTGGCGGCGCCGGTGTCGTCGGGACGGTCGAGGGTGGGGAGGGTGAGTAGGTGGGGGCCAGGAGGCGTAGGAGAGGCCAGGCTGGGCGGCCTTGGGGTGCGGATGTCTCAGCGAGGATCAGGATTGCCGCCTCGACGGTGTCTTGCCAGGGGGTGGGGTCTTGGTCGCGGGTTAGGAGCAGGGTGGTGGTTTCGCGGACCAACGGGTGCAGGACCACGGTGGGCAAGGATGCTGTGCGGGTGGGGTCGGGGGTGTCCAGGAGGCCGTAGCGGTGGAGTCCGGCCAGGGCCGCGTCGACAGCCGCTTGGGTGGGGGTGGCGTCGGGGATCAGGTCGGGGGTGATGAGGGCCAGGGGGATGGGGGCCTCAGCCAACAGGGAGAGGGCGCGGAGGAGGGGGCGGGCTAAGGGGTGGCCTTCTTCTTCCAACTGGGTGAGGGACAGGTCCCAGGTGTGGCCGACCAGGGTGCGAGCCGTGTCGCGGTTGGTAATGTCCGGGTGGTCGGGGAGGACCTGGGCGGAGGCGTCCTGGAGGGCCTGCTGGTAGGCGGCGACGGTGCGCAGGCGGGCGGTGGGTTTGGCCAGGGCGGACCCGGCCGCATGGAGGGCCAGGGGTAGGCCGCCTAGCCGGGTGGCCAGGGACTCGGCTTCCTCTGGGGAACCGGCGTGGGGAGCCAGGTCCAGGAGCAGGCGTCCGCCCGCGTGTGGGGTGAGGGGTGCGAGGTCGATCAAGGTGGCGGCGCGGCCCCAGGTTTCGGGGGAACGGTCTCGGCTGGTGATCAGGAGGAGACCTCTGCCGCCGGGACGAACCCAGCCGCGATACGTGGAGACCGGGTCGTGGGGGCTTAGGGCTCTGGGGTCGTCGACGTTGTCCAGGACCAGGAGCCAGCGGCGGGTTTTGTTCAGGTGTCGCCAGATCAGGTCGGGGACGCTGGCGCCTGCCTGTTGGGCTGCGGCTACTTCGCTTCTGGGCAGGCCCAGGGTGCAGGCGACCTCGATCAGCTGGGCGCCCAGGGACTCCAGGTCTTGCCAGCGGACCCAGAAAACGGTGCGGCCCCGGTGTTCCGCTTGTTCCGCCGCGATGCAGGCCAGGGTGGTTTTGCCCATGCCGCCCGCGCCGCAGACCACGGCGAAGTGGTTTTTCGGGGTTTTCAGCAGTCTTGTCAGTTCAGTGTCTCGGCCGCGTAGGACCGGCATGTCCACGGTGGGGCGGCGGAGGGAGGCGGGCGCGGTCGCCTTGAGGTCCACGGCAAGGGAGTCCTCGCGGGTCAACCGGATGACGAGGTCGGCGATCACCGCGAGCAGCACCAGGATCGCGAGCACCAGCCACACATGCCCAGGGTCGGCGAACCAGCCGGGGACCGAGGCCGTGGCGTAGTTGGTGACGATCCCGATCGGGGCAGCCAGTAGCACTGCCCCGGTCGGGACCGCCCAAGCGCGTCGTCTCACCCGGTGACGTTTACACCTATCTGGGGTGAAACGACAGGATCTCGATCAGGCTCCGTGGCCGTGGCCGCCGCTGAAGCGGTGGACGTGGAACCGGGCCGCCTCGGCTGGCATGACGACGAAGGGGCGCATCATGCCTTCGTCCTCATGGTCGAGGATGTGGCAGTGGTACATGAAACTGCCGGTGCCGCCGTCGAAGTGGCCTGCCACGGTGAGCATTTCGCCTGGGGCGAGCTGGTAGGTGTCTTTCCAGCCCTGTTCCTGCTTGTCCAGTGGCCTGCCGTCCGGCGGGACGGGCAGGGGGGCGGTTGTGCCGCCCTTTTCCACGTCGAAGCCGGTGACGACGAGACCCACGGGCGTTTCCACGGTTGCGTACTGCTTGCGGCTCAAAGCCTGGAACTCGGCGAGGTGGATGTGGAGCGGGTGGTCGGGGCCGCCCAGGTTGATCAGGTTCCACACCACCCAGCGGCCGTGGTTGAAGAACAGGGTCGTGGTGTCGTCGAAGAGAGTGGCGACGCGTTCGAAGGTGCGGATCTTGCCGCTGTGCGGGTCGGTCAGCTGGATGACGCCCGAGGTGGGGAAAGTCGTCGGAATCTCCGCCGGGTCGGTGAGTTCGCGCAGTTCCCACATCTGCGGGTGGACCTCGCCAGCTGAGCCGGGTGGCACCATCGCGACGTAGACGTGGTCGTGGTCGTCGGGCAGGGTCGTGCCGTGTTCCAGGCGGACAAAGGACTCCGAGATCCGGTCGGGCAGCTCGAAGAAGTCGAGCCGGGGTCGGTCCTCGACCCGGAACTCCATGATGTCGCGCTCGGGCGCGGCGGTCAGGTGGGTGTTGGTGAGGCGCAGCCGCCTGCCGGGGAACCGGCTGAAGTCGATCAGCAGGTCGGCGCGTTCGGCCGGTGCGATGGTGAGGCCGCCGTCCGGGAGCGGGGCGGGCTCGGGCAGCAGGCCGCCGTCGGTGCCGATCTGGCGGATGGCGTCGTTGTAGGGCACGTCCGCCGCGTCGGTGAGGTTGCCCGCCTCGTCGATGAGATTGAGGGTGTAGAACCGGGCGTTGGACGCGTTGAGCACCCGGAAGCGGTACCAGCGGGCCTCGGTGTCCATGTGCGGCCAGATTTTGCCGTTCACCAGGGTGAACGGGCCGCTGAACGGGAGGGTCCCGACGCCGCCCGCCGGTGTGACCGCGGACGGGACCTTGTAGAGCAGCCTGCCGCTGAGGCTGCCGTCGAGTTCGGTGTCGAGGTTGCGGTCGGTGATGATCAGCGGGACCTCGTGCTCACCGCGCGGCAGGTCGAGGTCGTCCTCTTCCTCGTCGCGGATCAGGTACATCCCGGCGAGGCCCGCGTAGACGTTGTAGCGGGTGATCGCCATGGCGTGGTCGTGGTACCAGAGCGTTGTCGACGGCTGCTCGTTCGGGTACTCCGTGAGTTGCGACGCTCCTTTGAGTACCGCGTTGTGCGCCCAGCCGTCGTTTCCGCCGCCGGTGCGGGCGCCGTGCAGGTGCACGACCGTCCACGACGGCAGGTCGGCGACCCCGTCGATGATCCCCACGCCCGGCGGCAGCGAGCCGTCCGGGTTGCGGTAGCCCGGGGAGTTGAACGGGGCTGTCTCGATGGGCGCGTGGACGGCGGTCAGCGGAATGGTGCCCTCGATCTCGTTGGTCCACGAGACGCGGATCTGTTTGCCGCTGGCGACTTCGATGGTGGGCCCGGGAAAACCGCCCTCGTACGCCCACACCTCGGTGCGCGGCAGCTGCGAGTGCAGCTGCACCGTGGTGCGCACCGCGGTGATCGTGAGCTCGTCCTGGTGCCAGCGCGAACGGATGCGCGGCGGCACCCGCAGCGGGTCGAGAAACTTGGTGAGGCCGAAGGTCGATTCGGTTCCGGCCGCGAGCGGACTGATCAGTTCAGTCATGGATCCCCCTGATCCGAAGGCGCGTCATAGCGCCGCTTTCCCCCTCTTGACAGCAAGATCTCCGACCCCACTCGGAGAAGTCGCCGTGAGACCAGAGTGCGTGACTCGCCTGCCGATTTCAAGGAGATTGGAGAAACAGCGGAAGATTCAGGCGAACGGGGGACGGACCTCAGGGTTGACCAACAGCCGTGTGCGCACACCTGGCCAGGCCCGCGCAGTGCACAGGCGCTGCGACACGGGCATAGATGTAACGGTGGGCGTGCGAGTGATTACAGACAGGTCACCTGATTAGCGGAGAGAACCACTGAACAGCCGCGCCTAGAGTGGGCTGTGCCGATCAAGGAAGACGCCCAGCGGTTACGCCTGTTATCTGACGACCTGACGAGTAAAGCGCACGCCTGGCTGACTCGCCTGAGTTCGTGGCTGGACGAGACGAACCGGATGGCCGCAGTGATCCTCGGTTACTCAGCCGGGCACGGCGCGGTGACAGCCGTCCTCGGGGCCGCGCGCGACCGCTTGGACGAACTCGACCAGGCTCTGACCCAGTCCGCGAGGACGCTGTCCGACGCCGCCGATCACCACGATCGCAAGAACGAAGGCGTCACCGACGCGAAGTCCCCGCCTGCGACCCCCGGTGCGGCCGAATTCGGTCACGCGAGGTCGACCAACTATCGAAAAACTTTTTTCGACGCGCACCCTCACCTCAAGGGGCAAGTGGTCGTCCACCACGCCGTCGAACGGCAGGCCGCGCAGATCTATCCCGATGCGGGGTTGACAGACGAAGAGATTCACTCGTTGGAAAACCTGCGCGGCGTACCGAAAGGCGAGGCAAACAATCTCGTGCACTTGAGCAGGCTACGAAAAGCGTGGAACGCGTTCTACGATGAAAATATCATCGCAACGAAACAGGACCTGCTTGATTTCGCAACAAAGATGGACGACGAGCATGGCACCCAGTTCAGACCTCCGGTAAGGTGACGGCGTGAGCGACTACTTTCTTTTGACGCCCGAGGTCGCGGGAGAACTCGGCGCGAACTCCGTGGTGGACCGGAGCGTGCGTCCGGCCGTCGCCAGCAAGGTCGAATACGCTTTTCATGATTGGTACGGCGATGAACTGATCACCGCCACGCCAGTTTTCCTGGTGACCGACGGACTGGCCGAGGAACTGTCCCGATCGGGTCTCAGCGGTTTCGAATTCAGGGACGCGACGATCACCCTCGCTCCGGAAGGGGAGGACATGATCGGCGACATTTCCACACTACCGCCGTTCAAATGGCTGGTCGTCACCGGTCGGGGCGGCCATGAGGATTTCGGTTTGGTTCCCCCTGCCCGCCTTGTCGTGTCGGCCGCGGCGATGGATCTTCTCAATACCCGCCGGTTGCCGCGTTGCGATGCGGAGCCGTACGAGCGGGCCGGCGCCTGACGACGCCCGCGGCGAGGCGGAAAGACACCGCCGACGCGGGCGGCCCCGGCCCGACCGATCCCGAATCGGTGGGCGCGGGGCCGGACTCCACGAGGTTGACCGGCGGCCGGAGCGGGCCCCACCCCGAGCGGGAGTCCCGGTGGTCGACGGTCAGGAACTTGCGGAGCGTGCAGGCGCCGCGGCGCCGAGCACGAACATAACAGGCGGCGTACGAGCGATTACAGACGGGTCACCTGGTTAGCGGCGCGAACTGCCTGGCTGCGATGAAGCCGGGGCGGGGGGCGGGGGCGGCGAACGGCTCGACCAGGGGATTCTCGACGCTGTTGAACACGACGAAGACGTTCGAGCGGGGGAACGGGGTGATGTTGTTGCCCGAGCCGTGCATGAGGTTCGAGTCGAACAGCAGGGCCGATCCGGCCGGGCCGGTGAACTGGTCGACGCCGTGCGCTGCGGCCAAGGCGGTGATGTGCTCGCGGCTGGGGACGCCGATCTCCTGTTCGGTCAGGGACGCCCGGTAGTGGTCCTCGGGGGTCTCCCCGACGCACGGGACGAACGTGCGGTGGGAGCCGGGCATGACCATCAGGCCGCCGTTGAACGGGTAGTTGTCGGTCAGGGCGATCGACATGCTGACCGCGCGGGGCGCGGGCATCCCGTCCTCGGCGTGCCAGGTCTCGAAGTCGGAGTGCCAGTAGAAGCCCTTGCCCTTGAAGCCGGGCATGAAGTTGACCCGGCTCTGGTGGACGTAGACCTCCGAGCCGAGGACCTGGCGGGCCCGGTCGAGGACGCGGGGGTCGCGCACGAGTTCGGCGACCAGGTCGCTGATCTTGTGCACCTCGAACAGGGAGCGGACCTCGGCGGAGGACTTCTCCACGATGGTGCGCTCGTCGCCGCGGAGGTGGTCGGCCAGGCGGGACAGCTCTTCGCGGTAGGTGCGGACTTCGCCGGGGCTGAGCAGGGTGTCGAAGACCGAGTAGCCGCGGGCGTCGTGCGCGGCGAGCGCGGCCGGGTCCAGCGGGCCGTCGACGCGGCCCCAGACGGCGGGGTCGGCGCGCTCGACCGGGTCCAGCGGGTGCGGGGTCCGGGTGCGGTAGCGGTCCTCGGTCCGGGTGTCGGCGAGGGTCATCGCGCCTCCTCGGGGATGGACTCGGTGGTCGGCTGGCGGTTCGGCTCAGTGATCGGCGCGGGATTCGGCTCCGTGAGCACCGGGTACACGCCGTGCTCGTCGTGGACCTCGCGGCCGGTCACCGGGGGGTTGAACACGCACACCGTGCGCATCTGGGTGATCGGGCGAAGCTGGTGGCGCTCGTTGCCGTCGAGCAGGTAGAGGGAGCCGGGGGCGAGGTGGTGGGTCTGGCCGGTCTCCTTGTCCAGGAGTTCGCCTTCGCCGTCGACCACGAACACGGCCTCGATGTGGTTGGCGTACCAGAAGTCGTTGACCGTGCCGGGGTACAGCGTGGTCTCGTGGACGGAGAAGCCGACGCCCTCCTTGGCGAGCACGATCCGCTTGCTGCGCCAGTTCGGGGTGCGGACGTCGCGGTCGGTGTCGGTGATCTCGTCGACCGTGCGGACGATCATGCCGCCACCTGCCCGGCCGCGACCGCGGCCACCGACTCGGCGAGGATCACCAGGCCCTGCTCAAGCTCGTCGTCGGTGATGGTCAGCGGCGGCATGACCTTGGCGACCTCGCCGTCCGGGCCGGAGGTCTCCATCAGCAGGCCGCGCTCGAACGCGGCGCGGCAGACCGCGCCCGCGGTGGCGCCGTCGGGGAACCGCAGGCCGCGGGCCAGGCCGCGGCCCTTCGCGGTCAGGCCGGAGTGCGCCTCGGCGAGTTCGGCCATCACCCGGTGCACGTGCTCGCCCTTGGCGAGGGTGCTCTTCTCCAGGGTGTCGTCGGTCCAGTACTCGCGCAGGGCGGCGCTGGCGGCGACGAACGCGGGGTTGATGCCGCGGAAGGTGCCGTTGTGCTCGCCGGGCTCCCAGACGTCGAGGTCCGGGCGGATCAGGGTCAGCGCCAGCGGCAGGCCGAACGCGCCGATGGACTTGGACAGGCACACGATGTCCGGGGTGATGCCCGCCGCCTCGAAGCTGAAGAACGGGCCGGTGCGGCCGCAGCCCATCTGCACGTCGTCGACGATGAGCAGCATCTTGTGCCGGGCGCACAGGTCGGCGAGCGCGCGCAGCCACTCGACCCGGGCCGCGTTGATGCCGCCTTCGCCCTGCACGGTCTCCACGATCACCGCGGCGGGCTCGTTGAGGCCGCTGCCGCTGTCGGCGAGCAGGCGCTCGAACCACAGGAAGTCGGGGGTGCGGCCGTCGAGGTAGTTGTCGTACGGCATCGGGGTGGCGTGGACCAGTGGGATGCCCGCGGCGCCGCGCTTCATCGAGTTGCCGGTGACCGACAGCGCGCCCAGGGTCATGCCGTGGAAGGCGTTGGTGAAGTTGACGACCGACTCGCGGCCGGTGACCTTGCGGGCCAGCTTCAGCGCGGCCTCGACGGCGTTCGCGCCCGCCGGGCCGGGGAACACGACCTTGTAGTCGAGTTCGCGCGGGGAGAGCACGACATCCCGGAATGTCTCCAGGAAGTCGCGTTTGGCCACGGTGTGCATGTCCAGGGAGTGTGTGACGCCGTCGCGCAGCAGGTAGTCGATGACGGCGTCCTTGAGGACGGGGTTGTTGTGGCCGTAGTTCAGCGCGCCCGCACCGGCGAAGAAATCCAGGTACGGCTTGCCGTTCTCGTCGTAGAGCACGCTTCCGGTGGCGCGGTCGAACACGACCGGCCAACTGCGGCAATAGGTGCGGACTTCGGACTCGAGGGTCTCGAACACGCTCACGGGGGACTCCAAAACTGGCGGCAGGGAAAGAAAGCGGGGGAACGCCGGGGAAACTCAGGCGGGGACTCTCGCGCCTGCCCGCTCGAACGGGCCGATGCGGTACAGGTCCTCGGACTCGTGGTCGTCGGGGAAGTGCGCCGCGTCGAACAGCTTGGCCTGCCGCAGGCTCGTTCCCCAGCGTCTGGTCAGCGCCTGGAACAGTCCGATGGACGCGGTGTTGCCCGGGGCGATGGTGGTCTCCAGGTGCCGAACACCCTGGTCGGCGAGGCGGCTCACCAGGTTGTCGAGCAGTCTGCCCGCGATCCCTCTGCCGCGCTGGTCACCGTCGACGGCGATCTGCCAGACCACGACGGTCTCCGGGTCTGTCGGTCGCACGAAGCCGATGACGAACCCGACCACCCTGCCCTCGACCCGGGCGACGGCCGACGTGGCCGCGAAGTCACGGCACCAGAGCAGGTACGCGTAAGAGGAGTTGAGGTCGAGCGTGCGCGAGTCACGGGCGACTCGCCACAGCTCCGAGCCGTCCACAGTGGACGGCTGGCTGATCACGATGTCTTGCGGTTTCCCGGACATACCCAGGAAACGTAACAGGAACTTTTTCGGTCATCAGGTAACACAGACAGTGTCCCGCCGCCTACCTGCGACTCCAGAGAACACGGGTGAGGAGGACAACAGTACGGTTGTCCTCCTCATGGGGGCCGTGTTAACCGGCCACACCAGACTACTCTAAAAAGGACAGAAAACACCGTCAGATCAGCGTGTCCCGGCGCGCGTTTTCCTTGCGGGCGGACAAGAATCCCTCGTTGATCTCCAGCCGGTTGATCAGCCGCAGCGCGGCGACGACCGCGTCGCCGACGAGTTCGCCCGCGGTCTCGCCGTACTCGATACGCAGCAGGGCGTTCCCCGCGGCGTCGCCGCTCTCGGCCGGGGCGAGGCTGGCGAAGGCGAGCACCGGGGCCTTGGCCAGGGGAACGGCGAGAATCAGCAGCTCACGCTGCACGCGGTTGAGGGCGACACCGTGCTCGCGGGTGCCGAACAGCAGCGTGTAGAGCAGGTCTTTGGCCTCGCGGAGCAGGTCTTCGCCCAGGGGCGAACGATGGCGCCTGCCGATCATCGGACCACCCGGCTGCGGTGGGTCGACCAGACAGCCCTCGGCGGCGAGACGGTCGGCGTTCCAGGAGGTCAGGTGCGCGATCCGGGCCGCCAACGACGCCGGGTCCACGGGGACGGCCGTGGGCTCGTAGGCGGGCTCGGCGGACCGGGGCGCGGGCAGGAGCGTGTCGTCGTAGGAAGGCATACCCGCCAACGTAGCGCCGTGACCAGCTCTTACCCCGGGATTGCGACGGCATTTTCACCCAGTGTGACTACAACCCGGCCATGATGTCCGTTTCCGTGATACCGGGGCCCTGGCCGTCCCGGATGAACCACTCGGTGCCGAAGGCGAACGCGAACGCCTCGTCGGGCATGGCCAGGAAGAACGACTCCTCGCTGATCTGGCTGGCGTGCGCGCGCATGGCCGCCCGCTTCACCGCGAGGTACGGGGTCACGTCGACCTTGGCGGTGAGCTCGGCCTCGGGCTTGCCGACCTCGAAGTCCTCCGGCGGGACGAACGTCTCGCCCCCGGCGGCGCGCATCGCGGCCATGCCCGCGCGCACCTGGTCGCGGTTGGCGGTGGCCTGGTAGACGCGCGGCGTGTTGGCGAGCTCGGCGGCCCGGATGCCGACGCGGTGGACCTGGATGTGGTCGGGGTGGCCGTAGCCGCCGAAGTCGTCGTAGACGGTGAGGACGTCGGCGTTTTCCTCGATGAGGATGGCGGCCAGCCGCTTGGCGGCCTCGTCGACGGGGGCGGACCAGAACGAGTCCGCTGCGTCGTTGGCAGGCGTGCCCATCATCCCGGAGTCGACGTAGCCGAGGAACTCGACGCGGGCGACGCCGAGGATCTCCGCGGCGGCCTGGGTCTCGGCGATCCGTCTGGTCGCCAGCTCTTCGCCGTCGGCGAGGAAACCGTCGGGGACCTCGCCGTTCTCCCCCCGCGTTGCCACCACCAGCACCACCCGGTGGCCCTCGTCGGCGGCCTTGCGCATCACACCGCCGCAGCTGATGCACTCGTCGTCGGGGTGGGCGTGGAACGTCACAAGAGTGGCCATGTGGTCAAGTTACTGAAACCCACCGACAGTCAGCCACTGCC
The DNA here is from genome assembly GCF_900101685.1 of Actinokineospora iranica. Classification (GTDB taxonomy): domain Bacteria; phylum Actinomycetota; class Actinomycetes; order Mycobacteriales; family Pseudonocardiaceae; genus Actinokineospora; species Actinokineospora iranica. Next base: position 40,928 of record NZ_FMZZ01000009.1, on the reverse strand, counting down.
AGCCAGGGTCAGCCAGGGTCAGCCCGCCGTCAGCAGCTTCGACCACGCGGACAGGGTCGGCTGCTCGGCGAGGTCCGCGAACGGGACCTCGACGCCGTGCGCCTGCCAGCGGACCGACAGCATCATCATCCGCATCGAGTCCAGGCCCAGCTCGAACAGGTTGGCGTCCGGGTCCGGCGACACGCCCAGGACCTCCGCGACCGCCTCGCGCAGTCCTTCGACAGTGAACGCTTCACTCATGTGGTTTACCTCCGGAGTGCTGCCGCCGAGCGTGGCGATCACGTCGGCGAGTCGGTCGGCGAGGTAGAAGTGCCCGCCGGGGTGGGTGTGGCGGGTGAACGACCCGGTGGTCGCCGCCGCCCAGGAGTCGGCCGACTCCGGGGGCATGGACGGGTCGTCCGCGCCGACGTGGGCGAGCACGTCGACGCCGAGCACGGCCGGGCCGGGGCGGTAGCGCTCGATCAGCGCGAAGTCGTTGCCGATCATGGGCAGCAGCAGGTCGCGCAGCTGCGGGTCGGCCATGGCCGCGGCTCCCCCGCCGCCCAGCAGGTCCAGCTCGGCGCGCACGCCCGCCTCGTCGCGCAGGTGGACGAGGTCGGCGCGGGGCCGCTGGTCGGCCGGGCCGGGGCGGGCGGACACGACGAGCCTTCTGGCCACCCCGGGGCGCAGCCGCAGGGTGAACTCGTGCGCGACGGAGGCGCCCATGCTGTGCCCGAACACCACCACGGGCCGGTCCAGCGCCGGTTCGACGGCCTTGACCACGGCGTCGACCAGCTCGGCCATGGTGTCGATCAGGGGCTCGGCGATCCGGTCCTCGCGGCCGGGGTACTGCACCGCCCACAGCTCGACGTCGGCGGGCAGGTGCGCGGGCCAGTCCCGGTATGCGCTGGCCGCGCCGCCCGCGTGCGGGAAGCACAGCAGGATCGTGCTCGCGGCCGGGCGGCGCCGGAAGCACCGCACCCAGGGGGTCGGGACGCTCACCGGGGGGTCAGCTCCGCCTCTACCTCGTCGTCGGAAAGGTCCATGACGCGACGGTAGAGCTCGGCGATCCGGTCGAGCCTGCCCGGGACCGGCTCGTCGGCGCGCAGCGCCTCGGCCATGCCCGCGACTGTCCGCGCGCCGAACAGGGCCAGCAGCGGCAGGTCCGCGGTGTCGAGGGCGTCGCGCAGGTCGGCGAGGATGCGGGTGGCGAGCACGGAGTCGCCGCCGAGGGCGAAGAAGTCGTCGTGCACGCCGATCCGGTCACGTTCCAGCACCTCCGCCCAGCTCGACGCGATGGCCCATTCCAGCGCGTCCCGGGGCGCGGTGAACTCGGTGGCCACGTCGGGGGCAGCTCCGGCGAGGGCGGCGCGGTCGATTTTTCCGTTGGCGGTCAACGGCATCTCGGCCAGCACGGTCACGGTGGCCGGGACCAGGTGCTCGGGCAGGACCTGGCGGGCGGCGGCGAGCACGGCGTTCGGGTCGGCGGCACCGGTCAGGTAGGCGGCGAGCGCGCGGTAGCCGGGCCTGCCCTCGTTCGGCACGCCGACGACGACCGCGGCGCGGACGCCGGGCTGGGCTGCGAGGACGGCCTCGGCCTCGCCGGGCTCGACGCGCATCCCGCGCACCTTGACCTGGGTGTCGGCGCGGCCCATGAACTCGATCGAGCCGTCCGGCAGGACCCGGCCGAGGTCACCGGTGCGGTAGCGGCGTTCGCCGTTTCGCTCCACAAAGGACTTGTTGGCGGGGTCGCCCCAGTAGCCGCGGGCCACACCCGGTCCGGCGCAGTGCAGTTCGCCGGTCACGCCAGCGGGTCGGTCGGCTCCGCGCTCGTCCAGCACGTAGTACGCGGTGTTGGCGATCGGCTTGCCGTAGGGGATGGAGACGCGGGCGAGGTCATCTTCCGTGACGCGGTGCCAGATGTTCCACAGCGTCGTCTCGGTCGGGCCGCCGACGCTGACCACCGCCACACCCGGCACCCGCTCGCGCAGCGCGGCGACCACCCGGGGCGGAATCCAGTCGCCGCCGAGGAACACGGTCCGCAGTCCACTCGGGACGACCTGGGTTTCCAGCAGCATTTCCATCATGGCGGGAACCGAGTTCCACAGGGTGACACCGTGTCCGACGACGAGGTCCGCCCAGTGCGCGGCGTCGCGGGCGCGGGCCGGGACCACCAGCGTGCCGCCCGCGCCGAGGACGCCGAACAGGTCGAAGGTCGACATGTCGTGGTGCAGCGCGGTGACGGCCAGGGCCACGTCGTCCGGGCCGATGCCGAACTCGGCGACGGTGGCGGTCAGCGCGTTGACCATGCCCCGGTGCTCGATCATCACGCCCTTGGGGCGGCCCGTGGAGCCGGAAGTGAACAGCACGTAGGCCAGGTCGTCCGGGCTCTGGGACACCGGCGGCCGCTCGTCCGAGCCGTCGGCGACTGCTTCGTCCACAGTGAACTTGTCGAGCACGATCTGCACGCGGGCCTGGTCGCACACGGCGCGAACCCGCGCCGACGGGGCGTCGGCGTCGATCGGCAGGTAGGGGGCGCCCGCGAGCAGCACGCCGTAGGCGGCGACAGCCTGCTCCCAGCCCTTCTCCAGCACGATGGCAACCGGCTGGTCTGCTCGCATTCCCTTGCCGCGCAGCCAGTTCGCGACCCGCACGGCGCGGTGGCGCAGCTCGCCGTAGGTGAGCGTGGCGGTCGGGGTGATCAGCGCGACCTTGTCCGGGTTCGCCTCGGCCTGGCGCAGGAAGGCGTCCTGCACCAACTCGTCGGGGATCTCGGCGGCGGGCCCGTCGATCCGGCTCGACGGCGCGAGCCGGAAGTCCGCCGTTGACCAGCCCGGGCCGGTCAGGGTGGCGAGCACGCGGCCGAACGCGGCGAACAGCTCGGCCACGAGCCCGGCGGGGAACGCCTGCTCCACGGCGTCGAAGTTGTAGACCAGCCCCGCCGGGGTCTCCTCGATCTGGACGTCGAGGTAGACCTGCGGGGTCTGCGAGATCGCGAACACCCGGGGCAGCACCGCGCCGAGCAGCGGGCGCTCCCCCGCGGTGAAGCCGATGGTGCTGGTCAGCACGACGGGCATGAGCGCGCCGCGGGTGCCGCCAGCGGCGCGGATCAGCTCGCGCAGCACCCGCACCCCGGAGAACTCCTGGTGGCCCAGGTCGTTCCAGAAGGTGCGCTGCAACCGCTTCGCGCGGTCGAGGAACGTGCCCGGCTCGCGGTTGTCGACCTCCAGCAGGGAGAACGACGCGAACTCGCCGAGCAGCTCGGCGGCCCGCGGGTGCAGCGGGAACCTGTTCATCCTCGGCACGTTGAGCGCGAAGTGCGCGGACTCGCTCCAGGTCGACAGCACCTCGGCGAACACGGCCAGGCACACCACGGTCGGGGTCAGACCGGCCTTCGCGGCGGCTTTCTTGACCTCCGCCCAGTCCTCGGCTGGCAGGGTCGCGAGCCGGGAAGTCCACTGTGGATGGCGAATCGACGCCGGGTCGACCGCGGTGGGCAGGCGCGGCGCTGGGGGCAGCGACGGCAGGCGCTCCCGCCAGTACGCCTCGGCCTTGCGGCCCCGGTCCGTCGCCGCGATCCCGGCCTCGGCCAGCACGTAGTCGCGAAAGCCGATTTCCAGCGGTGGCAGGGAAAGCTCGGGGTCGGCGTAGAAGCGGGTCAGGTCGGCGATGAGCAGCTGCCAGCTCAGGTAGTCCAGGATCAGCGCGTCGAAGCTGACATGCACCCGGGAGCGCCGCTCGTCGAGCAGGCTCACCTCGACGGCGAACAGCGGCCACTGCCCCGCGGGCCGCACCTCGTGCGAGAGCCGGTCGCGGATCGCGCGCAGCGTCGGCTCCGGGTCGGCGCCGCGCAGGTCGTGCACCACCGGGGTGAACTCGCCGACCTCGCGCAGCACCCGCTGCTGGTTGGTGTCCGGGAGCATCACCGTGCGCAGCACATCGTGCCGGTCGATCACCCGCCGCCAGGCCGAGGTGAACCGGTCGAGGTCCACCTCGCCCTCGTACTCGTAGTACGCGTGCGTCGAGACGTTGCCCAGTTCAAAGACGCCGGTCCGGCCAAGCAGGTAGGCCTGCTGCTGGTCGTTGAGCGGGAACGGCTCGAACCGGTTGTCCGGGTCGGGCACGGCGGGCGGGTAGGGCGAGATCAACTGTGCTCCTTGGGAATTTCACGCTGCCAGTAGCCGAACGCGGACACCGCGTGCCTCGGCAGGCCGAACTCGCCGCGCAGCAGCTTGCGCAGCGACACCGCGACCGCGGACTCCGCGGCGACCCACGCGCGCACCGACCCGGGCGGCGGGCGGAACGCGCGCAGCGCCGCGGCCAGCACACTCGCCCCGGTCCTGCGGTGCAGCCAGCTCACGGTCACATCGCCAGCCGAGGCGAACGGCACCTCGTCGTGCGGGTCGGCGACCTCAAGGAAAACCTGCGCGCGCTGCCCGGGTTCGAGGTCTTCCGCGATCCCGGCGGCGGCCGGGATCGCGGTCTCGTCGCCCGCGATCACCAGCAGGTCGGGCCGTTCGGCACGCGGGTAGTCGCGGCGCGGGCCGAGGAACGACACCGGGTCGCCGGGGCAGGCGGTGGCCGCCCAGGTCGCGCCAGGACCGTGGCCGTGGACCACGGCGTCGATCTCCAGCCGCCCGGCCGCGCGGTCGAAGCGGCGCACGGTGTAGGCGCGCAGGGCGGCGTCCGCGTCCGGGTCGGCGAAGGTCAGCCCGTCCGGCCCCCAGCTCGCCTCCGGCGGCGCGCCGACGCCGTCGGCGGGCAGGATCAGCTTCACGGCGTCCGCGGGACGGTCACCGCCGAACTCGCGCAAGCCGTTTCCGCCCAACGTGATCCGGCGCATCCGGGGTGTCACGTCGGCGGCGGACAGCACCTGCGCCGTAGTCAGGGTCAGCGCGGGCTTCGTCATGGTGACACGGTGGCGTAGGCGGGCTCGGTCGCTCCATAGAGGACGGACTGGAGGATTTCGCCGACCCGCACCGCGGTGTTGGACAGCAGGGTCGCGGTGATGCCGTGCGCGTGCTCGGTGCCGCCCTGCAGGTACAGGCCAGCGCGGACGTGCGGGGCCGTGCGCAGCCGGTAGTCGCGGCCCAGCACCGGCCTGCCCTCCGGGCCGCGCTCGCACACCGAGGCCGCGCGCCCCAACAGCTCGAACACGTCGCCGGGGTGGTAGCCGGTGGCGTAGACCACGGCGTCGCATTCCAGCGTCTCGGTTTCGCCGGTCGGCAGGAACTCCACGGTCACGTAAACCGCGTCGTCGGTCTCGCGGGCGTAGGTGATCCGGGAGGCGTTGCGGATGTCGAGCCGCCTGCGGCCAGTCACCCGCTCCCGGTACTCGCGGCGGTACAGGTCCTCGATGAGGTCCATGTCCACCACCGAGTAGTTCGTGTTGCGGTGGTAGTCGAGCAGCATCCGCTTGACCTCGCCCGGGGCCGCGTAGAAGTGATCCACGGCCTGGGGATCGAAGATGCGGTTCGCGAACGGGCTGTCGTCAGCGGGTGCGTAGCCGTAGCGGGCGAACACCGCGCACACCTGCGCGTCGGGCAGCACGGTGTGCAGCTGCGCCACGGTTTCCGCGCCGCTCTGGCCCGCGCCGACCACCAGCACCCGGCGCGGGTCGCTCGCGGCGAGGGCGTCGACGCGGTGCATCAGGTCGATGTTGTGCCACACCCGGTCCGAGGTGACCGCGTCCTCGGGCAGCCGGGGCCGCAAACCGGTCGCCAGCACGACGTTGCGGGCGCGGCACGTGACAACGGTGTCGTCCGTGCCGTCCCCGGCTTTCCCGATCACGTCGAAGTACTCGACCTCGCCGTCGACCTCGACCGGCCGCACGGACACGACCTCGCAGCCGTAGCGCACCTGGTCGGCGACCCGCGCCGCGGCCCACTCGAAGTAGTCGTGGAACTCCGCGCGCAGCGGGAACATCGTCTTGTGGTTGATGAAGTCCACCAGCCGGTCCCGGTCGCGCAGGTAGCACAGGAAGCTGAAGTCGCTGGCCGGGTCGCGCATGGTGACCAGGTCCTTGAGGAATGAGACCTGCATCGTCGCGTCGTCGATCAGCATTCCCCGGTGCCAGCCGAAGCTGGCCTGCTTCTCCAGGAACACGGTGCGCAGCGCCGCTTCCGGGAACCGCCGGTTGTGCTCGTCCACCGCGATCGCCAGGGCCAGGTTGGACGGGCCGAAGCCGATGCCCACCACGTCGAAGACCTCGTGCGGCGCGTTCGCCGGGGTGACTGCCGGGTTCGTCATCGCGCGCTCGCCTCGGTCTCGCGCACCAGGCTCGCCGGGCGCAGATCGGTCCAGTGCTGCTCGACGTAGGCCAGGCAGCCGTCTCTGGTGTCCTTGTCGTGCGCGACGGTCCATCCCGCCGGGATGTCGGCGAACGCGGGCCACAGCGAGTGCTGGTTCTCCGCGTTCACCAGCACCAGGTATGTGCCGTCGTTGTCCTCGAAGGGGTTCGTCACGGTGTTTCCTCTCAGTCCTGCAGCAGTTCGGCGAGGGCGGCGGGGCTCGGGTGGGTGAACAGGTCGGCGATCGGGACGTGTTTGCCGGTGGCGTCCGCGATCCGCGACCGCAGCCGGACCAACAGCAGCGAGTGCCCGCCGCTGTCGAAGAAGTTGTCGTCCGCGCCGACTTCCGCGCGGCCGAGGGCGGCGGCGAACACCGCGCACAGCGTGGCTTCCAGCGGGGTCCGCGGTTCCCGGGCGCCGGTCGGCGCGGGTTCCGGCGCGGGAAGCGCGCGGCGGTCGAGCTTGCCGTGCGCGGTGAGCGGCAGCGCGTCGAGCCGCACGAACGCCGAAGGCGCCATGTAGTCCGGCAGGGCGGCGCTCAGGTGCGCGCGCAGGGCGGGCAGGTCGAGGTCGCCGCGCGGCACGACATAGCCGACGATCCGCTTGTCGCCCGGGGTGTCCTCGCGGACGTCGACGGCGGCCTGGGCCACCGACTCGTGCCGGGACAGGGCGGCGGCGATCTCGCCGAGTTCGATCCGGAAGCCGCGCACCTTGACCTGGTCGTCGGCGCGGCCGACGTAGTCGAGGTTGCCGTCGGGCAGGTAGCGCACCAGGTCGCCGGTGCGGTACATGCGGGAACCGCTGGGGCCGAACGGATCCGCGACGAACCGCTGGGCGGTCAGCGCGGGCCGGTCGAGGTAGCCGCGGGCTAGGCCGTCGCCCGCGACGTACAGCTCGCCGACGACCCCGGGCGGCACCGGGCGCAGGCCGCGGTCGAGGACGTAGGCGCGGGTGTTGGCCGTGGGCCTGCCGACGATCGGCCGCTCGCTCGCGCCGACCCGCGCCGCCAGAGCGTCCACAGTAGACTCTGTCGGGCCGTACAGGTTGAACCCCTCGGTGCCGTCGAGCCCGCGGATGTCCTGCCAGAGGGTCGAGGGCACGGCCTCGCCGCCGACGCCGAGGACCAGCAGCGGGCAGCGGCCGTCGCGGATCAGGCCCGCCGCGGCGAGCTGCACCGCGTGCGACGGGGTGACCTCGATGAAGTCGATCCGGTCGCGCTCGATCAGCTCGACCAGCAGGTCCGGGTCGCGCTGCACGTCCTCGGTGACCACGTGCAGCGCGTGCCCGTCGAACAGCCAGAGCTGCGGCTGCCAGGACGCGTCGAACGCGAACGACCAGCTGTGCGCGACCCGAAGCCGCCGCCCGCCCGCGCGGGCCACGGTGGGCCGGTACAGCGTTTCCCGGTGCGAGGCGAACAGGTTCACCACGCTGCGGTGCTCGACCACGACGCCCTTGGGCGTGCCGGTGGAGCCGGAGGTGTAGATCACATACGCGGGATGACGGTCGGTCAGCGCGGTGTCCGGAGTGGACGCTGGGTGGCCGCTCACGTCGGTCTGGTCGAGCAGGAGGACCGGGCGGTCGAGGGTGAACGCGCTCGTGGTGACGACGAGAACCGGGTCCGCGTCGGCGAGCAGGAACTCCAGCCGGTCGGCGGGGTAGGCCGGGTCGATCGGCACGTACGCGGCCCCGGACTTGAGCACGGCGAGGATGGCGATCACCGTCTCGGCGGTGCGCGGCAGCAGCAGCGCGACCCTGCGGTCGGGGCCAGCGCCGCGCGCGATGAGCTCGTGCGCGAGGCGGTTCGCGGCGGCGTCGGCCTCGGCGAAGGTGTGGCGGGTGTCGCCGCACACCAGGGCGGTCGCGTCCGGGGTTTTCCCCACCTGGGCGGCGAACAGCTCCGGCAGCGTGCGCGGGCCGCCGTAGGCGAGTGCGGTGTCGTTCCACTCGACCAGCACCCGGTCCACTTCGGACTCGGTGAGCAGGTCGAGGCGGCCCAGCGGCCGGTCGGGGTCGGCGGCGACCACGGCCAGCAGCCGGACCAGCCGCTCGGCGATGTTGGCCGCGGTGGCGGGGTCGAACAGGTCGACCCGGTACTCCAGCACACCGTCGATGCCGTCGGCGCCTTCGACCTCGACCAGGTCGAACGCGAGGTCGAACTTCGCGCCGCCCGCGCCGGTCTCTTGTGGACGGACGTCCAGGTCCGCCAGCTTGAGCGCGTTGGCGGGCATGGTCTGGTAGGCGAGCATGACCTGGAACAGCGGGTGCCTGGCCAGCGACCGCGCCGGGTTCAGCGTCTCGACCAGGCGCTCGAACGGGATGTCCTGGTGGGCGTACGCGGCCAGGTCGTACTCCCGGACCCGGCGCAGCAGGTCGCGGAAGTTCGGGTCGCCGGAGGTGTCCGTGCGCAGGACGAGCGTGTTGACGAAGAAGCCGACCAGGCCGTCCAGCGCGTCGTCGGTGCGGCCCGCGACCGGCGAGCCGATCGGGATGTCGGTGCCCGCGCCGAGCCGGGTCAGCAGCGCGGCGAGCCCGGCCTGCAGCACCATGAACAGGCTGGTGTCGGTGGCCTTGGCCAGTGTCCGCAGCGCCCGGTGGGTTTCGGCGGGGAGGCGGATCGGGACTTCCGCGGCGACCTTGCCCGCGATGGCCGGACGCGGCCGGTCGGTGGGCAGCGGCAGTTCCTCCGGCAGCCCGGCGAGCGCGCCGGACCAGAAGGCGACCTGCTCGGCGAGCGGCCCGTCCGGGTCTTCGGTGAGCAGTTCACGCTGCCAGAGCGCGTAATCCGCGTACTGGACCGGCAGTTCCCGCCAAGCCGGGACGGCGCCGACACGCCTGGCGGCGTAGGCGTGGCCCAGGTCCTGCAACAGCGGCAGCGCGGACGCGCCGTCGGCGGCGATGTGGTGCAGCAGGATCAGCAGCACGTGCTCGTCGCCGTCGGGGAACAGGGTGGCGCGGATGGGGATCTCGGTGTCGAGGCGGAACGAGTGCCTGGCCGCGTCGGCAAGGGCCTCGGGGCTGAACGGCTCGACGGCGAACGGGACCTCGGCGGCGGGAAGGATTTCCTGGCGTGGCGTGCCGTCGTCGTCGGGGAAGACCGTGCGCAGGCTCTCGTGCCGGGCCGCCACATCCGACAGCGCCGACCGCAGCGCCGCCACGTCGAGCGCGCCCGCGAGGCGGATGGCGAACGGGACGTTGTAGGTCGGGGTCGGACCGTCGAGGCGGTGCAGGAACCACATGCGCTGTTGCGCGAACGACAGCGGCAGCACGTCCGGGCGGTCGGCCTTGCGCAGCGGCACCTGGCGGCGCGCGCCGTCGAGCCGGGCGGACAGGGCGACGACCGTGGACGCCTCGAACACCACGCGCAGCGGCAGTTCCACACCGAGCACCGCGCGGATCCGGCTGACGAGCCGGGGCATGAGCAGCGAATGCCCGCCCAGGCCGAAGAAGTCGTCGTCGATGCCCACCACGGGCACGTTCAGCACCTCGGCGAACAGCTCGCACAGCAGCTCTTCGCGCGGGTCGCGCGGTCTGCGTCCGGCGGCCTGCGCGGCGAAGTCGGGCGCGGGCAGGGCCTTGCGGTCGACCTTGCCGCTGGGGAGCACGGGAATCCGGTCCAGCACCACGAAAGCGGCCGGGACGAACGCGGGGGGCAGCTCGGCGGCGAGCGTGCGCCGCAACTCGGCCGGGTCCACGACGTGGCCCGGGGTGGGCACCACGTAGGCGGCGAGCGACCGCTCGCCGTCCTGGCGCACCACGACGACCGCCGAGGACACCTCCGGCAGCCGCAGCAGCGCGGCGGCGACCTCGCCGGGTTCGACCCGGACGCCGCGGATCTTGACCTGGTCGTCGGCGCGGCCGACGAACTCCAGCGCGCCATCGGCGTTCCACCGCACCAGGTCGCCGGTGCGGTACATGCGGGTTCCCGCTGGCCCGAAGGGATCGGCGACGAACCGCTGCGCGGTCAGGTCGGGGCGGTTGAGGTACCCGCGCGCCAGGCCGTCGCCCGCGAGGTACAGCTCGCCGACAACCCCGACGGGGACCGGGGAAAGGCCCGCGTCCAGCACGTAGGCGCGGGTGCCCGGGTCCGGCGGGCCGATCGGGACCGGCGCGGACATCCCCGGGCGGCAGGCCCCCAGGGTCGAGTTCACGCTGACCTCGGTGGGGCCGTAGGCGTTGAACATGCGTCGGTTCGGCGAGTACCGGTCGACCAGCGCGGGCGTGACCTCCTCGGTGCCCGCGAGCAGGCAGATGCCCTCGGGCAGCCGGGCTTCGGCGGGCAGCGCGGCGAGCAGCGCGGGCGGCAGGATCGCGTGCGTCACCCGCTGGTCGCGCAGGTAGTCGGTGAGCACGGCCCCGGCGACCCTGCGGTGCGCGGGGACGACGACGAGCGTGCCCCCGGTGCACATCACCTGCACCAGTTCCCACCACGCCACGTCGAACCCGGGCGAGGCGAACTGGCTGACCCGGCTGTTTCCGTCGACCAGCAGCCGTTCGGTGTGCGTGCCGATGAGCTTGCCGATGCCCGCGTGCGGGACCACGACGCCCTTGGGGCGGCCGGTGGAACCGGACGTGTAGATCACGTACGCCGGGTGGTGCGGGCGCAGGTCGGCCGGGGTGAACTCGGCGGCGGCGTCCGGCGCGATCGACGGTATGCCCGGCACTTCACCGATAGCGCACATCGGGCGGGCGTCGTCGACCATGAGCGCGAGCCGGTCGGCCGGGTAGTCGGGGTCGAGCGCGAGGTACGCGCCGCCCGCTTTGAGCACGGCGAGCAGGCCGATGATCAGGTCGACGCCGCGCGGCAGGGCCACCGCGACGACCTTTTCGGGGCCGACGCCGTGCTGTTGCAGGGCTCCGGCGAGCCGGTCGGTGCGGGCGTCGAGTTCGGCGTAGGTGAGCGAGACGTCCTCGCAGACCAGGGCTTCGGCGTCGGGCTTCTCCGCGACCCGCGCGGCGAACTCGGCGGGCAGGGTCGTCAGCGGGTAGTCGCCGGTGGCGTTCCAGTCGCGCAGCACGGTTTCCCGCGCCTGCCCGCCGAGCAGGCCGAGCGTGCCGACCGGGCGGCGCGGGTCGGCGGCGACCTGGGCGAACAGGTGCCGGACCGCGTCGGCGAGGCGTTCGACGTGCGCGCGGCTGACGACGTCCGGGCGGAAGGCCAGGTGCAGGACCAGTTCCCAGCCGGGCAGCGCCGTCAGGGTCAGCGGGTAGTGCGTGGCGTCGCTGTCGGTGACCGGGGAGAGCTTGAGGCCCGGGGCGGGTTCCTCGACCGAGCCCGGGTCGAACGGGTAGTTCTCCACCACGGCCAGGGTGTCGAACAGCTCGCCGGCGCGCTGGATGTGCGCGAGGCCCAGATGCTGGTGCGGCAGCAGCGCGGCCTGCTCGTCCCGCAGCCGCACCAGGGCGCCCGCGACCGTCTCCTGTGGACTGATCTGGACCCGGACCGGCACGGTGTTGATGAACAGGCCGATCATCGACTCGATGCCGGGCAGCTCGGCCGGGCGGCCGGACACGGTGGAGCCGAAGACCACGTCGGCGCGGCCGAGCACCCGGGCCAGCAGCGTGCCCCACACGAACTGGACGATCGTCGCCAAGGTCACGTTGTGCTTGCGGGCAAACGCGTTCAGCGCCTCGGTCAGCTCGACCGGCAGGGACAGCTCGACCCGCTCCGGCACGCCCGCGCCCGCGTCGGCCGCGATCACCGTGGGCTCGTCCAGTCCGGCGAGCGCCCGCGCCCACGCGGATTCGGCCGCGGCGCGGTCCTGGCGGGCCAGCCAGGCGAGATATGCCTTGTAGGGCGGGGCGGGCGGCAGGTCGCGGCCAGCGTAGAGGGCGAACAGGTCGGCGACGAGCAGCGGCGTCGACCACCCGTCGAGCAGGATGTGGTGATGGGTGATCACCAGGTGGTGCCGGTCCGGACCGAGCCGCAGCACGGCGAAGCGGATCAGCGGGGGCTTCGCCAGGTCGAACCGGCGGTCCCGTTCGGCGGCCACGATCGCTTCCGGGTCGGCTGGCGAATCGTGGTAGGAGAACGGGACTTCGACCTCGGTGGGCACCAGCGCCACCGGGTCGCCGCCGCGCCTGCGGCGGAAGCCCGCCCGCAGGTTCGGGTGCCGCCGCAGCAGCGCCCCGGCGGCCTCCCGCAGCCGGTCCGCGTCCAGTGGGCCGTCGACGGATAAGACCCGCTGAACGATGTACGGGTCCTTGTCGTAGGAGTCGAAACTGTCCAGTTCGGACTGAAACAGCAGCCCCTCGGCCAGCGGCGACAGGGGCAGGACGTCGGCGAGTCCCTTGGGCCTACTCACTGGTGCTCCATTCGGCTTCGAACTCGTCGATCTCGTCCTGGCTCAGCGAGACGAGGTCCAGGTCGGACGGGGTGAAGCCGCCCGCGTCCTGTGCGGCGATGGCGCGCAGGTAGGTGAACCACGACTCGGCGAGCGCGCGGATGGCGTCCTCGGCGAAGACCCCGTCCGGCCACGACCACGTGACGGTCAGCTCCGGGCCGCCGGACAGGTCGCGGGTGACGGCGGTGATGTCGAGCGCGTGCGTGAGCCGGTCCGCGCCCGCGGACACCGCGTCCGACTCGTCCGCGACGGTCCACAGTGCACTTCCCGCGGTGAAGCGGCCGAGGTAGTTGAAGCACAGGGCCGGTTTCACCGGCTCGACCGCCGGGTTGAGGTAGCGCAGCAGCCCGTAGCCGATGCCGCCGCGCGGCACCGCGCGAAGCTGCTCCTTGACCGCCTTCACCGCCTCGCCAGCCGACCGGCCGCCCGCGCGGGCGTCGGCGAGGTCGACCGGCCCCGGGTCGAGGCGCACCGGGTGGATGCTGGTGAACCAGCCGACCGTGGTGGACAGGTCGGCGCGCAGGCCCGCTTCCTCGGCCAGTCCGGTTTCCCGGCCGTGGCCCTCACGGTCGACCAGGACGGCGCGAGCCCCGCTCCACTCGCGCACCGCCAGCGCGAGCCCGGCGAGCAGGATGTCGTCCACCCCGCCGTAGAAGCGGGCCGGGGCGTCGGTGAGCAGCGGCTCGGTGTGCTCTGCGGGCAGGGTCATGCGGATCTCGCGCACCGGGTCGTCCGGCTTCGGCGCGCGCAGCAGCGGAAGCGGGTCCAGGTCGGCCCCGATCGCCTGCCAGAACGGCACTTCGGCCAGCACGGTCGGCCGGTTCGCCTGCTCGTGCAGCAGCCGCGCCCAGCCGCGCGCGGACGTGCCCGGCCGGGACGCCGCCGCGCCGGTTTCCCATGCTGCGCGCAGGTCGTCGAGCAGAACGCGCCAGGACACGCCATCGACGACGAGGTGGTGGATCACCAGCACCAGCAGGCCAGGGTCGTCGCCAGCGTCAAGCAGGACGGCTTGGACCATGCGGCCCGCGTCCGGGTCGAGGCTTTCGCGTGCCCGGTCGGCCTCGGCGGCGACCTGCGCGCGCCGGTCGGCCTCGACGGGAACCCGCCGCAGGGCGAAGTCGACGCCGGGACCGATTTCCAGCGCCCACTTCTCGCCGCGCACCAGGCGGGCGCGCAGGGCGTCGTGCCGATCGAGCACGGTCCGCAGAGCCTGCTCAAGCCGCTGCGCGCCGGGCGGGACCTGGACGACCATGGCCTGGCTGAACCGCTCGACCGGGACTCCGCTTTCCCGCAGCCACGCCATGATCGGCGTTTCCGGGACCGCGCCGAGCGCGGCGCCTTCCGGCTCGGCCACGGTGTCGTCGCCGACCGCGACGGCCACGGACGCCATGCCCGCGGGCGTCTGGTGTCGGAAGACGTCCTTGGCGCTGACCAGCAGCCCGGCCGCGCGGGCGCGGCTCACCAGCTGAATCGCGAGGATGCTGTCGCCGCCCAGTTCGAAGAACCCTTGCTCCGGCCGGACTTCGGGCAGCTTGAGGACGTCGGCGAACACCGCCCGGAGGATGTCCTCGGTCGCGCTGTGCCGGGGCCGGACCTCGACCCGCTCCGGCTCGGCGGCCCGCACGCGGCGCTCCCTGCCCGCCACCGGAAGCGAAGACAACGGAGCGTCCACATTGGACATGATGAACCGGAGCACCTTGGTGAAGCCGTCCACCAGCCACACCACGGTGTCGCGGTCGAACAGGTCGGTGCTGTACTGGGCGAATCCGGCCATGCCCTGGTCCGGGTCGTCCACGATCGTCAGCGTCAGGTCGAACGCGGAGACCGCGGTGTCCACGATCTCGTCGCGCACGGCCACCCCCGGCAGCTCGGGGCGGACCGGCGCGTTGTTCTGGTAGGCCAGCATGACCTGGAACAGCGGGTGCCTGCTGCTCGACCGGGGCGGGTTCAGGACTTCGACCAGGCGCTCGAACGGCACGTCCTGGTGCTCGTAGGCGCCGAGGGACACCTGGCGCACCCGGCGCAGCAACTCGCGGACGGTCGGGTCGCCGGAGGTGTCGGTGCGCAGCACCAGCGTGTTCACGAACGAGCCGACGATATCGTCCAGCGCGCTGTCGGTGCGGCCCGCGATCGGGGTGCCGATCGGAATGTCGGCGCCCGCGCCGACCCGGGTCAGCAACGCGGCGAACGCGGCCTGGAACACCATGAACGGGGTGACTCCGAGCGACCCGGCCAGCGACCGCACGCCCGCGGCGATGTCCCCGTCGAGCGGGAAGTCGAGCAGGCGGCCCGCGTACTCGCTCTCCGCTGGGCGCGGGCGGTCGACCGGCAGGTCCAGCTCGTCGGGGATGCCCGCGAGCGCGGCCCGCCAGTACTCGACCTGGCTCGTGTCGTCCAGTTCCCGCTGCCAGAGCGCGTAATCGGCGTACTGGACCGGCAGGTCTGTCCACTCCGGACTTTCTCCGCGCAGGCGGGCGGCGTAGGCGCGGCCGAGGTCGCGAGTGAGCGGGGTGAACGACCAGCCGTCGCCCGCGATGTGGTGCAGGGTCAGCAGCAGCACGTGCTCGGTGTCGGCGAGCCGGAACAGCGTGACCCGCAGCGGCGTCTCCACGGCCAGCGCGAAGCAGTGCCGCGACGCCGCGCGCAGGTCCGCGCTCAGCGTGTCCTCGGTGCTGGGCAGCACGGTCAGGCCGACGTCGGCGTGGTCGCGGACGACCTGCCTGGCCACGCCGTCGACGGACGGGAACACCGTGCGCAGCGCCTCGTGCCTGCCGACCACGTCGTCCAGCGCGGCCGTCAGCGCGGGCACGTCGAGCGGTCCGGACAGCCGCAGCCCGGTGGCGATGTTGTAGGTGGGGCTCGGGCCTTCGAGCTGGTGCAGGAACCACAGGCGCTGCTGGGCGAACGACAGCGGCAGCACATCCGGATGGGTGCCTGCGACCAGCTTCGGGCGGGCCGCGGCTCCGGTGGCGAGCGCGGCGGAGACCCCGGCCGGGGTCGGCGCGGCGAACAGGGTGGCGATGGGCAATTCCACGTCCAGCACCGACCGAATCCGGCTCACCAGCCGGGTCGCGGTCAGCGAATGCCCGCCCAGGGCGAAGAAGTCGTCGTCCACGCCCACGGTCGCGACGCCGAGCACGTCGGCGAACAGCTCGCACACGATCTGCTCCCGCGGGTCGCGCGGGGCCCGATACTCGGCCGCGGGCTCGGGCAGGGCGGCGCGGTCGAGCTTGCCGTTCGGGGTGCGCGGCAGGGCGTCGAGGACGACGAACGCGCCCGGGACCAGGTGCGCGGGCAGCACATCGGTGAGGTGGTCGCGCAGCTCGGCCGGGTCGCCGCCGACCACGTAGGCGACCAGTCGGTTTTCCCGGGCGACGACCGCCGCCGCGCTCACCGACGGGTGC
The DNA here is from genome assembly GCF_900101685.1 of Actinokineospora iranica. Lineage (GTDB taxonomy): Bacteria > Actinomycetota > Actinomycetes > Mycobacteriales > Pseudonocardiaceae > Actinokineospora > Actinokineospora iranica. The sequence continues at coordinate 24,914 of NZ_FMZZ01000009.1, read as the reverse complement.
GCGGTCAGGGCGGCCTCGATTTCGCCTGGCTCCACCCGGAAACCGCGAATCTTCACCTGGTTGTCGGCGCGGCCCAGGTAAACGAGCACGCCGTTGTCGTCGATGCTCACCAGGTCGCCGGTCCGGTAGAGCCTGCTTCCGGGTGGGCCGAACGGATCGGCGACGAACCGCAGCGCGGTCAGGCCCGGCCTGCGCAGGTACCCGCGCGCCACACCGGGTCCGCCGATGTACAGCTCACCGGGGACGCCGGGCAGGACCGGCCGCAGGAACGCGTCCAGCACGTGCAGTCGGGCGCCCGCGACCGGGTAGCCGCCGTCGCGGGTCCAGCCGTAAGCGTCCACAGTGGCCTCAGTGGGGCCGTACAGGTTGAACGGCGTGCTGCCAGGGACGTCGAGCAGCCGCTGCCACAGCGCGGGCGGCGTGGCCTCGCCGCCGACGAGCAGGAACTCCGGCCGGTGCCTTCCGTCGTCAAGCAGGCCCTCGTCCACGACGGCGGCCAGATGCGTCGGCGTCAAGTCGATCGCGTCGACACCGCGCTCGGCGAGGTAGTCGGCCAGCGCGGCGGCGTCGCGCACCACGTCGTCGGCCACGACGTCGAGCAGGTGCCCCGCGATCAGCCACAGCAGGATCTCCCACGCCGAGTCGAACGAGAACGACGCGGTGTGCGCGGCGCGGCGCCGGCCGTCGGCCACATCGGGGATCAGGGTGTCGCAGTGCCCCCGGAACAGGGTCGCCAGGTTGCCGTGGTCGACCACGACGCCCTTCGGCGTGCCGGTGGAACCGGACGTGTAGATCACATAGGCGGCGTCGGCCAGGGTCGGCGCGATCGGCTCGGCTTCACAGGCGGGCAGGTCGCGCACGTTGACGACCGGGCCGTCGAACGGGATCTCCGCGCCAGCGGTGAGCACCAGCGCGGGCGCGGCGTCGGCGAGCATGAACGCGAGCCGGTCGGCGGGGTAGCGCGGGTCGAGCGGCACGGCGACGCCGCCTGCCTTGAGCACGGCCAGCAGCCCGGTCACCATTTCCCCGCGCGGCAAGGCGAGCGCCACCGCGCGTTCCGGGCGGACGCCGTGCGCGGCGAGGACCCGGGCGATGCGGTCGGTGCGGGCGTCCAGCTCGGCGAAGGTCTGGTCGAGCGCGACCCCGGTCAGCGCCGGGGCGTCCGGGGTCAGCGCGGCCTGCGCGCGGAAGATCTCGGGCAGGGTGCGGGTCTCCGTGCGCACCGTGCCGACGAGTTCGACGTGCTCCCCGTCCCGACGCGGGTCCACAGTGGACACCGCGCGGTCCACGTCGACCGTGAGCAGGGCGACCAGGCGGTCCAGGATGCTTTCGGCGGCGGCGCGGTCGATGGCCGGGGCGCGGTGGTCGAGCGCGAGCGTGAACCCGTCGGCCGTGGGCATGACCGTGAGGTTGAGCGGGTAGTGGGTGGCGTCGTGGCCGCGCACGTCGGTGACCCGCAGCCCGGGGCCGGGGTCGGGCAGGTCCGCCGGGCTCATCGGGTAGTTCTCGAACACGACCAGGGTGTCGAACAGCCGGTCGCGGCCCGCGGCGCGCTGGATCTCGGCCAGGCCGAGGTGCTGGTGCGCCATCAGGTCCGCCTGCTCGCGCTGCACGCGGTCGAGCAGGTCGGCGACTGTCTCATCCGGACGGAGCCGGACGCGGACCGGCACGGTGTTGGCGAACAGGCCGACCATGTTCTCCACCCCGGCCAGCTCGGCCGGGCGACCGGCGGCGACCGCGCCGAACACCACGTCCGACCGGCCGGTCAGCGCGCCCAGCAGCAGCGCCCAAGCGCCCTGGACAAAGGTGTTCAGCGTCCAGCCGCGTTCGGCGCAGAGGGCGGCCAGCCCGCTCGGCAGCGCGGCGGTGAGCTGTTCCGGGGCGTCGAGCGGAGCCTCGGTGGCGACCAGCCGCGAGCCGTCCACATCGGACAGGGCGGCGGCCCACGCGGCTGTGGCGGCGTCGGCGTCCTGGGCCTTGAGCCAGGTCAGGTAGTCCCGGTACGGGCGGACCGGGGCCAACGGGGCGTGGTCGCCGCCGGTGGCGTAGAGGGTGAACAGCTCGCGCAGCACCAGGGCCAGCGACCAGCCGTCGAGCAGCAGGTGGTGGCAGGTGAGCACCAGGCGGTGCGCAGTGGAACCGGTGCGCGCCAGGGCGAACCGGATCAGCGGGGCCTGGTCGAACGGTGTTTCCCGTTCGACCAGTTCCAGGTTTTCCGGCTCGGCCAGCCGGAACGGCGCTGCGGTCTCCGGCTCGATCACCGCGAACGCGCGGCCGTCTGGGGCGGTGCGGAACGACGAGCGCAGGTTCGGGTGCCTGCGCAGCAAGGCATCCGCGGCCCTGCGCAGCACGGTCGGGTCGACTGGGCCGTCCAAGTCGACCGAAAGCTGCACGGTGTAGAGGTCGGTTCCCGGTCCCTGCGCGTGGAACAGCAGGCCCTCGGCGAGCGGGGTGAGCGGCAGGATGTCCACCGCGCCCGGCGCCAGCGCGTCGATCGCGGCCTGGTCGAGGCCGGTCAGCGGGACGTCGCTCGGCGTGAGCCGGAAGACGGCGCGCTCGGCGTGCGCGGCGAGGCCGTCGAGCGCGTGGAACCACGTGTGCGCCAGGTCGTTGACGGCGTTCTCCGACAACACCCCCAGCGGCCACGACCAGGTGACCGACAAGCGTGGGCCGTCCGGGTGGTCGCGGACGTCGGCGTCGATCTCCAGGCAGTGCGCCGCGGCCAGTTCCGGGTCCGCGCCCGCGCGCAGTGCCCCGTCTTCTGCGGCCAGCGCCCAGTCGCCGGTCGTGGCGTCGAAGCGGCCGAGGTAGTTGAAGCCGATCTTCGGCGCGGGCCGGTCGGCGAACTCGGCGGCGGCGGTGAGGTAGCGCAGCAGGCCGTAGTCGGCCGCGTCGTCGCGCACGGCGGCAAGCTGTTCCTTGGCGCGGCGCAGCGCCTCCCCCGCCGCCGAGCCGCCCGCCATCGCGTCGTCGATGTCGATCGGGCCGGGGTCGAGTCGAACCGGGTGAAGGGAAGTGAACCAGCCGACCGTTCGGGAGAGGTCGTGAGTCGAGTCGCCGCCGGTGTCGCGGCCGTGGCCTTCGAGGTCGACGGTCAGCGCGGTTCCGTTGCCGCCGTGGCGTTTGCGCCAGTCGGCCACCGCGATCACCAAGGCGGACAGCAGAACGTCGGCGACGCCGGTGCGATAGGCGGCCGGGACGGCGGCCAGCAGCGGCGCGGTGCGCCCGGCGTCGAGGGTGCGGCGCAGCCGCTGGGTGGTCGCGGCGGTGTCTTCGGCTGGGTCGAGTGGACGGGACACCGGGAACTCCTCGGGGTGGTCGAGCACGGCCGTCCACCGCGCCACCGAGTCCGGGCCCCGGGCGGCCAGACCTCGTGCGTAGCCCCGGAAAGAGGTGCGCACGGCGGGCAGCGCGGGCACGGTCCCGGCTGCCAGCGCCGCGTACGCCTCGGCGAAATCGGCGAGCAGGATGCGCCACGACACGCCGTCGACCACCAGGTGGTGCGCGGTCCACAGCAGCCTGCCTGGTTCGGCCGCGCCCGCGTCGAGCCAGGTCACGCGGACCATGACGCCCGCGTCCGGGTCGAGTTTGTCCTGCGCCGCGCCAACTTCGGCGTCGAGGTCGTGTGGAGTCGGCACCCGGCGCAGCAGGGCGGCGGCGTCGAGGTGGCCGGGGGCGGCGATGTCGAGCTGCCATGGGCCGTCCGACCAGCGGGCGAGGCGGGCGCGCAGCACGTCATGGTGGTCCAAGACGGTTTGCAGCGCGGCGGTCAGGGTGTCCTGGTCGAGTCCGGCAGGAACCTGGACGACCACGGTCTGGCTGAACCGGCCGACCACACTGCCCCGGCCGCGCAGCCACTCCATGATCGGAGTCGCCGGAACGGCGCCCACACCATCGGTCGCGTGCACGTCCACAGTGGACTGTCGGACGACAGTGGCCAGCCCGGCCGGGGTCTGCTGCTCGAACACGTCGCGCGGGGTGAACTCCAGCCCGGCGGCCCGCGCGCGGCCGACCAGGGAGATGGCCTGGATGCTGTCGCCGCCGATGGCGAAGAACCGGTCGTCCGGGCCGACCTCGGGCAGCCGCAGCACCTCCGCGACGAGCGCGCACAGCACCCGCTCGACCTCGGTGCGCGGCTCCCGGCGGGCTGCCGCAGGCGTGTTGGGCGCGTATTCTGCTGCCGTGGCAAGGGTTTTGCGGTCCAGCTTGCCGCTCGGGCTCAGCGGGAGGGCGGGCACGGTCAGGAACACGTCCGGGACCATGTACTCGGGTAACGACGCCGCCGCGTGCTCCCGCACCTCGTCGTGCCCGGCCGACCCGACGAGGTAGGCGGCCAGCCTGCCGCCGCGCACGACCACGGCCGCGCCGCGCACGTCCGGGTGCGCGCCGAGCACGGCCTCGATCTCGCCGAGTTCGATCCGCAGGCCGCGCAGCTTCACCTGGTCGTCGGCGCGGCCCAGGTACTCCAGCACCCCGTTCCGGTCGAACCGCGCCAGGTCGCCGGTCCGGTACATCCGCGCCCCGGGCGCGCCATACGGGTCGGCGACGAACCGGGTGGCGGTGAGATCGGGCCTGCCAAGGTAAGCGCGGGCGAGCTGGACGCCCGCCAGGTACAGCTCCCCGGCGACGCCGTTGGGCACCGGCCGCAGGTTGCGGTCCAGCACGTAGCACGCGGTGTTCCAGACCGGGCGGCCGATGGGAATCGTCGGCAGCGGACCGGGCGTGGCGAGCTGGGCGGTGACGTCGACCGACGCTTCCGTTGGGCCGTACAGGTTGTGCAGCTCCACGGTCGGCAGCAGCGCGTGGAACGAAGCCGCCAAGTCGGCGGGCAGCGCCTCACCGCTGCACAGCACGCGCCGCAGCCCCGTGCAGGTCCGCGCAGCCGGGTCGGCGAGGAAAGCGCGCAGCATGGACGGGACGAAGTGGACAGTCGTGACGCCCTCGGCCCGGATCAGCTCGGCGAGATAGGCCGGATCGCGGTGCCCCTCCGGACGCGCCACGACCAGGGTCGCGCCGACCAGCAGCGGCCAGCAGAACTCCCACACCGACACGTCGAAGCTCGACGGCGTCTTCTGCAGGACCGGCTCGCCCACCCGCAGCCGGTACTCGTCCTGCATCCACAGCAGCCGGTTCACGATGCCCGCGTGCGGCACCACGACGCCCTTGGGGCGGCCGGTCGACCCGGAGGTGTAGATGACGTAAGCGGGGTGGAGGGGGTGCCGCGCTACAGCGTCATTGCCGGGCGCCACCCCCTCCGGCATGGGGCCGTCGACCAGCAGCCGGGAAACGCTCTCCGGCAGGCGATCGGCCAGCTCGGCGGTGGTCAAGACGGTCGCGGGCGCGGCATCGCCGAGCATGTAGGCGATCCGGTCGGCGGGGTAATCCGGGTCGACGGGCAGGTACGCGCCGCCCGCCTTGAGCACCGCCCAGATCGCGACGACCAGCTCCACCGAGCGCGGCAGCATCAGCGCCACGACCCGCTCCGGTCCGACGCCTGCCGCGCGCAGCACGGCGGCGAGCCGGTCGGTGGCCGCGTCGAACTCCGCGTAGCTGAGCCGTTCCCGCTCGAACACCAGCGCGGTGGCGTCCGGAGTGGACCGCACCTGCGCGGCCAGCAGATCCGGCAGGGTCGTCGCGGGGACGTCGGCCGCGGTGGCGTTGAAGCCCCGCAGGATGCGGTCGCTCTCGGCGCCGAGCAGATCGATGCGCGACAGCGGCGCGTCCGGGTCGGCGAGCACGGCGCGCAGCAGCCGGTCGGCGTGCCGCAGCAGGGTGTCGACGGTCTCGGCGTCGAACAGCTCGGTGCGGTAGGTCGCTTCCAGCATCAGGTTGTCGGTGAGCACCGCCGCCAGCGCCAGGTCGAACTGGGCGGAGCCGTTGAACACCGGCACGTCCCGCACGGCGATCCCGGGCAGGGCGAAGCCGCGCAGCACCTCGGTCCGCAGCGAGAACAGCACGTCGAACAGCACCGACCGCCCGGCGACCCGCTCCGGGGCCAACTCGGCGACAAGCCGGTCGAAGGACAGCTCCGCGTGCGCGTACGCGCCCGCGCAGACCTCGCGAGCCTGCGCCAAGAGTTCGCGGAAACTTCGCTCTCCGTCCACAGTGGAGCGCAGCACCACCGTGTTGCCGAAGTTCCCCAGCGACCGGTCCGCGCGGCCCCGGTTGACAACCGGCGTGCCGAGCGTGATGTCCTCGGCCCCGGTGTAGCGGTGCAGCACGGCCGTCACCGCGGCCGTGAGCAGCATGAACGGCGTCACGCCCGCCTGGCGCGCGACCTCCCGCACCCGCTCGGCGACCACCGGCGGCAGCGTGCGGGTGCGCCGCTCGCCCGCCTCGCTCGGCTTGGTCCGGTGTGGGCGATCCGTCGGCAGGGCAAGGCTTTCCGGGATCGGCGTGAGCCGCTCGCGCCAGTAGGCGATGTCGGCGGGCCGCTCCCGGTCGTCGGGGGCGTAGGCGACCGCCGGGGCCAGGGCGTTCCCGGTGTAGGCGGCGGCGAGGTCGGCGAGCAGGATCTCCCAGCTCGCGTCGTCCCAGGCGATGTGGTGCGCGACGAGCAGCAGCACGTGCTCGTCGTCGGCGACCCGCAGCAGCCGGGCGCGCAGCGGGGACTCGGCGGCCAGGTCGAACGGCGTGCCGCCCAACTCGGCCACGGTGTCATCCAGGTCCGCGTCGAGCACCGGCAGCGTGGGGCTCAACTCGGGACGGACAACCCGCGTGTCCGCGTCCGGATAGACCGTTTGGAGGATCGCGTGCCGCGCGCACGCCGTCTCGAAGGCGGCGGCGAACGCAGCAGTGTCGAGACGACCGGACAGTCCAACCGCGGCGCACAGTGTGTACGCGACACTGCTCGGATCAAGCTGCTGAAGCAGCCACATTCGGCGCTGCGCGGCCGAAAGCGCGCCGGTGGGACGGGCGGTGACCGCGTCGGCTTGGTCGGCGAGCCCGGATTCGGCGAGCCTGCGCCGCAGCAGTTCGCGCTTGCGGGATCGCGCGTGGCCGTCGTCGGTCACAGCTGATCAAGCCTCCTCGTTGACGGACAGCACCGGGTCCGGATGCTAATTTAGGCAAGCCTTACCTCTCAAGAGGCTAGCCTTACCTAGAAGAAATCGGAGACCCCGTGCGACTCGGACAACTCGTGCTCGATCTAGGCGCGGTCCGCGCCAATCGGGACTTCCGGTTGGTGCTGACCAGCAGGACCGTGTGGCTGCTCGGCATCGGACTCACCTCCGTCGCGGTGGCCGTGCAGGTGTTCCAGATCACGGGAACTTCCGCGCCGGTCGCCCTGGTGAGCCTCACTCTGGGCGCCGGACTGCTCATCGGCTTCCTCATCGGCGGCGTCCTGGCCGACCGCACCGACCGAAAACGGCTGGTCGTGCTGTCCAGCTTCGGCGCCGCGATCGGCTTCGCCGGGCTCGCGGCCAACGCGGCGCTGCCGGAGCCCAAACTGTGGATCGTGTTCGTCTGCGCGGGCACCCACGGGGTGATCGACGGCATCGGCGAGTGCGCGCTGACCGCCGTCGTCCCCGCCATGGTCCCCGGCGAGCAACTCGGCTCGGCGAGCGCGCTGCTCGCGGTCACCACCCAGCTCGGCGCGATCGTCGGCCCCACCCTGTCCGGGCTGGTCATCGCGGGCCCCGGCCTGGTCGCCTGCTACTGCGCCGCCGCGGCGATGGCCCTGGGCACCACCGGCCTGCTCGCCCTGCTGCGCCCGCTGCCACCGGCGGAACCCGAGCCCGACACCGCCGAGGGCAGCCTGCGCGAGGCGCTGCGGTTCCTGCGCGGCAACCGGCTCATCGCCTCGCTGCTGCTGATCGACATGGGCGCGATGCTGTTCGCCATGCCCGGCGCGCTCTACCCGCAGCTGGCCTCAGAACGCCTCGGCGGCGGCCCGGAACTCGTCGGCCTGCTCTACACCGCGCCCGCGGTCGGCGCGTTCGTCGGCTCGGTCCTGTCCGGCTGGACCTCCACGGTGAAACGCGCCGGACTCACCCTGGTCACCGTCGCCGCGCTGTGGGGCGTCGCCGCGACCGGCGTCGGCCTGAGCACGAACCTGGGCATGGTGCTGTTCCTGCTCGGCGTCGGCGGCCTCGCGGACGTGTTCTCCGAGATCCTGCGGCGCGCACTGTTGCAGGGCAACACCCCGGACCGGCTACAGGGCCGGGTGGGCAGCCTCTGGCTGGCGCAGGCGGTCACCGGCCCCTCGCTCGGCGGCATCCTGACCAGTTTCGGCGCGAGCCTGATCGGCCCCGGCCCGGCCATCGCGATCGGCGGCGGCATCTGCGTGTTCAGCGTTCTTCTGGTCGCCGCGCTCTATCCGGAGCTACGCCGGGTGGGCGCGCTCGTTGACCAAGGTCAGGGCAGCCGATAGCTTCGGAACATGCCGAGACGGCCCACCCCGGGGCCCGGTGAGGTCACTAACGACCTGCTGACCACCGGACCCCGGGTTTCCGGAAAAGGGAGGTTTCGGCTGTGCGGAGTATCGGCGAGCAGGCGCAGCAGTTGACCAGCCTGGCCGGTCAGATTCCCACCGCGCGGTTCGCGGCGATAGACACGGCGTTGGGGAAGATAGCCAGGGAGATCCAAGCTATCTTGGGAGAAACCCCGAGCGCAGGTGAGATCGGCAACCTGGTGCAGCGGATCCAGGGTCAGGTCCACGCCGCCACGCAGGGGCTGAGCCAGCTCGAAAAGTCGCTAATCGACCTCTCCGCGCACCACCAACGCGGATGAGCATCGAACACAATACCCTCACGCTCTACCGATACGCCATCGAAGTCGACGAACTGCTGGCGGAGACCGACCGGGCAGGCCGAGACTTCGAGTCAGCCATGACCCGAGCGATAACCATCGCAGGCGATATCCCGCAGTTGCACCACTACACCCAGGCGACCTTGACCACCATCGCCGGAGTTGTCCAACAACTCGCCGCACTTCGCCTCAGCCTCGTCGCCTGCGTGGCATACCACCTCACTGGAAGCCCGTCGCGGTCCTTCGCCACCTTGTTCCAAGACTTCACCAAGGCCAAAGCCCTCCCAGTCCCTCATCCACAAGCCCGCGACGGAGCGCACTACCCACCCCAAACCCACTGGCGCGCCCGCCTCATGCCCGACCGACACAAGAAAGACGGAACACGCGGCAAAACCGTCGGCTGGATACACGGCGACAACTGGCCCACCCCCACTTCCACTGAAGAAATTCCAGTCATCTCCGGCAGGCACGATCAATGGTTCCACGTAGCCGAAGAAGGCCTCCTGAGAAACGGCCACGAAATAGAAAACAGCCGCTTCCTGGCTTCTCATGTGGAGATCAAAGTCGCGACCATGATGATCCACACTGGAAGACGCCACGTTGAAATCTCCATCAATCACGCCCCATGTGCCGACAAGAAGCGACGCTATGGCCTCCCCTACCCGGGGTGTGACACCACCCTCCCGCGCTACCTCCCTGCTGGGGCTACCCTGACTGTGCATGGCACCACCGAAGACGGGAAGCCCTACACCCGGACCTACACCGGTAATCCTCAAAGGAAAGCACCCATCGATGACCACCCCCAACGGTGACCTGGACCCCACTGAGCCGATCTTCTACATCGAAGATTTCCAGAAAGACCTCACTCCTTTGATCACGCTCATGGAGCGATCTATCGCGAAGCAGGTCGCCGGTGACGACGATGACGGCGTGCTGTGGTGGCTTGAGCATCCTCCCCTTGATCGAAAAATGGTTTTTGGGGTGCGCCGGAAGTGGGGGATCGCGATCTGGGTTGAGCACAACAGGATGTTCTTTCCTTCGGGAGGGGCGAACCCGGAAGATGTGGACTACTTCACCGGCGACGGGGATCATTATCCGCAGGGCCCGCACACCGAAGTCCCAGCCACCACAGCGATTCAAGCGGTCTCCGAGTTCACCACCACTGGCACCCGCCCTATCTGTGTGGAATGGGTCGAATACAAGCCTAGGTGACCGCGTAGGCACTGGCTCCTTGCCGCTGCCAACAGCCGTGGCTCGGCGTGGCACGATCATTGACCAAGGTCAGGGCAGCCGATAGCTTCGGAACATGCCGAGACGGCCCACCCGGGGCGCACCCGGGTTCGTGTTCGTGTTGGGCTATGTGCTGCTCCTGGGCCATGACGAGGTCGCCCACGAACTGCTGCTCGCCGGGGAAGATCCGCTGAGCAGGTATCTGCTCACCGGGCTCACTCCACCGACCTATCTGCTGGACCCCGAGGTGCGGATCAGTGCGACGGTGCTGCTGCTTCTGGCCTGTGGCTTGGCATTGTGGTGGGCAGGGCCCCGCATTCGCGCCGCCACCGGGTTTTCCCGGTTCGCGCTGGTGACTGTGCTGGTCACCAGCGCGAGCCTGGTGAGCAGAATCGGGTGGCTGCTGTACGAGACCAGCGACAAACCGCGCCTGATCTGGTTCGCCGGCCAGGACCACCTGGCCGAGGCACTGCGATTCGGCGTGCTCTTCGGCGCGATCGTCGCGGCTTACCTGACCCTGCGGGGCAATCGGAGTCGTGGCCCGCGCCCGGTTCCCGTCCAGACCACAAGAAGGGGGGCGGGCCCGGTCATGGACGTCGCGAACTGGCCCAACCCGGCCGAGGACACCGAGGCGACCCGCCTGCTCAGCGGCGCGGCCTACCTGGAGGGCGCGTACGCCGAGCAGGTCGTGCGAACCCTGCTGTCGGAACGCATCCGGGCCGTGGCACCGTCCCCCGGCGTCGACCTGCGCCTGGTGGTGCTGCACTGTCTGACGGCACTGCGATTACGCACCATGCTGCGGCTGCGCCTCACTGGCGCTTTGGTGGCGGGCGTGCTGCTGATGTTCGCCACCGTCTGGATGGTCCTGCCGACCGCCGCCGCTGCCGCCGCTTTGCTGCTGCACCACCGCCACAGCCTACGGGTGCGCACCGTGGATCGCCTGCGCCGCGACCGTTTCGTCCTCGACCATGGCAATCCCGACTCCCCACCCGCGTGGGCCGTCGACCGCCTCCGCACCATCGACCAGGCGGAACAAGGCAACGTCACCATCTTCAGCGGCTTCCGCCCCCACGTCGGCTACGGCGCCGCCGAACCCGGCTGGTCGTTCGCCCTGCCCGTCCTCCCCAAGAAGGACCCGGTGACCGGCGCGGAATCGGCCGCTCCCAAGCCGTTCACCGAGGAAGCCCTCACCGCCCACGTGCGCAGGCGTCTGGCGGAAACCACTGATCCTGACGGCGTAGGCGCCCCACTCCCCGCCCTGCACCTGGAAAACCGGTGCTTCGCCGACGGCAGCGCCGTGCGCGGCCTCCTGGTGTCGGACCGCACCGAACCTCCCGCCTTCACCCTCCCCGACACGACGCCCCCCACCGACGCGGCCCGCCGGTACCTCTGCGCGCACATCCCGTCGTGGGGCGGTCAAGTCGTCGCCAGCACCTTCCTCAGATTCACCACCGACGGCCACATGCTCTACGCCGAATGCGACCGCACCGTGGCCAAACCCATCAACGCCCGGCTCGACGAACGCGACTTCGACATAGCCAAGGAACTAGGACCCGCCCTGCGGCAAGCGATCCCGGCCCTGCTCATGGCGCCCCTGTACCTGGTCGCGGACCTGCTGACCCCCACCCTCTACGCCCGAGCCCGAGACCGCGAACGCGCCCTCGCCGCCAAGGGCCCGGCCTTCGACTACGGCACCCCGTTCTCCATCCGCGAAGCCGCCACCGCCCCCACCTTCACCACCCAGTTCCAGCACGACGACGCCGCCAAACACCTCAAACTGGTGGAACGCCACACCCTGGAGGCCGTCATCGAGTTCCTCGAACTCCACGACGTCGACACCACCGAACTACGCAGCCGCCAGACCACCATCCTCAACGAAGGCGTCATCCAAACCGGCGGAACCAGTAATGTCGGCGCCCTGGCCGTGGGCCAACAGGCACAGGCGACCACTTCGTGACAGGAGGACCGATGGAGGTCAACAAGGGCTTCCAGGTGTTCGGCGGCACCGTCAACCTGGGCCAAGCCGCCATCGGCGACAACGCGTCGGTCCACATAGGACAACCGGACCCAACGGCGGCGCTCAACACCCTCCGCCACCTCCTGGCAACCCACGAGGTCTCACCGGGCGCAACGGAACTGACCGACGAAGTAGCCACCGAACTGGAACAACCAACCCCCGACAAGGGCAAACTCCAGCGCCTCCTGGACGCCCTCACCAAGTTGGTCGCCCCAGTAGAACCCGTGGCCACCGCAGTCAGCGACCTTTCCACCGCCGTCGCCGCCATCACTTCCTGACCACAGGCAAGCACGCGCACCGACCAGACCACACCAAGGCTCGCCCAGTGCTCGATGGGGTGGAGTGGTTTCTTCGGGGGTGAAGGAAGATCCCTAAACTCGCCGTGGTCGTGGGGCCGAAGGCTCCCCACCCGTCTTTCCCACGACGGGATCTTCCTTCGTAGGGGCCCCAAAGAAACCACTCCACCCCATCGAGCAAACCCCAGAAACCAACCACCCCACCAAGCCCCGAATCAGGGCTGGGCAGTCAGATACCCGCCCATATGGGTGAAGTACTCCCCAGCGGACAGCTCAACCCCGTCATCCGTCCGCACCTTCAACACCAGCAGAGCATGGTTCCGCCCCCGCCGAGCGTCCGCCCCGGCCACGATCGCCACCCCGTCTCCTTCCCGGTAGAAGATCCGCCCAGGCGTCCCCCCATACCGAGCAGCGGACACCTGCGCCTCGACGATCTCCAACCGCCGTCCCCGATGGAACGTGAACGCGCTCGGATACGGCGCGCACTGGGCCCGCACCAACCGATCCAGCTCTTCAGCCGACCAGGTCCAGTCGATCCGCAGGTCTTCCTCGGCCCGCTTGTGAAAGAAGCTCGCCTTGGACCGGTCCTGCTTCACGAAGTCCGTGCGCCCAGAAGCGATCTCGGCGAGACCGTCGACGGTGATCGGCCCGAACAGCTCCAGCGTCTTGGCGAACAGGTCGGCCGTGGTGTCGCGGGGTCCCACCGGGACGGCGCGCTGCAACACGATGTCGCCCGCGTCCAGTGTCTCGTCCATCATGTGGGCGGTCACGCCGACTTCCTTCTCGCCGTTGATCAGCGCCCAGATCAGCGGTGAGAAACCCGCGTAGGCGGGCAGCAGGGAGTCGTGCACGTTCAGGGTGCCGTGTCGGGGCAGGGTGAAGATGCGTGGCGGGATCCACGTGCGCCAGTTGGTCGCGACGATGACGTCCGGGGACAGCTCCTTGAGGACGGTCACCAACTCCTCGTCGTCCGGGCGCTCGCGGATGATCACCGGCACGCCGTGCGCGGTGGCGAGGTCGGCGACGGAGTCGCTCCACACCTTCTCGTACGCGCCCTCGCCCGGGGGGTGGGTGACGACGGTGATCACCTCGTGCTCGGAGTCCAACAGCGCCTGCAGGGTGCGGTGCCCCCAGGTCTGAAAGCCGAACATGACGACCCGCATGAACCCTCCTGGGAAACTTATAAACTAAGGCTTGCCTTTCTTAGGCTATCCTCACCCCGTGCTCGCCCAGACCCGGCCCGTACAGGCCCGCCGACGCCTACCGTGGCTGATCGCCGCCATGGGGGTGCTTGTGCTGGTCACGCTGTTGTCGATCATGGTCGGCAGCAAGCACATCCCGCTGCTGGAAGTGCTGCGCCTGCTCGGCAGCGCGGAGTCCGGGGAGGACGCCGCGATCGTCAACGGGATGCGACTGTCCCGCACGCTGTTCGGGCTCGCGGTCGGCGTGTCGCTGGGACTCGCGGGCGCGCTGATGCAGGGGCTGACCCGCAACCCGCTCGCCGACCCCGGCCTGCTCGGCGTCGGCGCGGGCGCCGCCCTCGGGGTCGTGTTGACCACCAGCGTGTTCGGGGTGACGGCGCTGTTCGGCTACATCTGGTTCGCCTTCGCTGGCGCGATGGCCGCGACGGTCGTCGTCTACGTGCTGGGCAGTCTCGGGCGGGGCGGGGCGAATCCGGCGAAACTCGCGCTGGCGGGAGCCGCGGTGTCCGCGCTGTTGCAGTCGGTGATCAGCATGATCCTGCTGCTCGACTCCGCGACGCTGGACGACTACCGGTTCTGGGCGGTCGGGTCGCTCAACGTGCCGGATTCCTCGACTTTGCTTCAAGTCCTGCCGTTCCTGGTGCTGGGCGTGGTCCTGGCCGCGGTCTCCGCGCCGGGGCTGAACATCCTGGCGCTCGGCGACGATGTGGCGCGCGCGCTCGGGCAGAACGTGCTGGCGATGCGGCTGCTGGGCGCGGTGGCGATCACGCTGCTCGCGGGCGGGGCCACCGCGGTGTGCGGGCCGATCGCGTTCCTCGGCCTGGTGGTGCCGCACATCGCCCGGATGCTCACCGGACCCGACCAGCGCTGGGTGCTGGCCTATTCGGCGGTGCTCGCGCCGACCCTGCTGCTTGCCGCCGACGTGCTCGGCCGGGTGATCGCCGACCGGTCCGAAGTGCACGTCGGGATCGTCGTGGCCTTCCTGGGCGCGCCGTTCTTCATCGCCCTGGTCCGCCGACGGAAACTGCCGGAGTTGTGATGGCCGTGCTCACCTACCGGATCGGCGCGCGCGGACCGTCCGGGGAAATCCGGCCGCGGGTGCTGGCCGTGTGCGTCGCGCTGGCCGTGGTCGCGTTCGCGGCGTTCTGCGTGGAACTGACCGTCGGGGACTATCCGATCGACGTGGTCGACGCCGCGCGGGCCCTGTTCTGGTACGGGGACCCGACCGCGGTGGAGATCGTGTACGACCTGCGGCTGCCGCGCGCGCTGGTCGGGCTGTTCGCCGGGCTCGCGTTCGGCATGGCTGGCGCGCTGTTCCAGACCATGGCGCGCAACCCGCTGGCCAGCCCGGAGATCATCGGCGTCACCGAGGGCGCGAACACCGCCGCGGTCGCCGGGATCGTGCTCGGTTTCGGGGGGACGCTGAGCGCGTCGTCGCTGGCGCTGTTCGGCGGCCTGGTCAGCGCGGTCGCGGTCTACCTGCTGGCGTGGCGGCAGGGCACGACCGGCTACCGGATCGTGCTCGTCGGCATCGGTGTCGCCGCCCTGTTCACCAGCACCACCAACTATCTGCTGCAGCGCGCCGACCTGTTCCAGGCGCAGCGCGCGGTGGTCTGGCTGACCGGCAGCCTGAACCTGCGCGAGTGGCGGCACGTGGCCCCGGTGGCGGTCGCGGTGCTGGTGCTGGTCCCGTTGGCGCTGCTCATGTCCCGGTGGCTCTCGGCGCTGACGCTGGGCGACGACACCGCGCGCGGACTGGGCGTGCCGGTGCAGAAAGCGCGGCTGGGGCTGATGCTCAGCGGCGTCGGGCTGGTCGCGTTCGCGACCGCCGCCGCGGGACCTGTGGCGTTCGTGTCCCTGGTGGCGCCGCAGATCGCGCTGCGGCTGGCCCGGCGGCCGACGCCGCCGCTGCTGACCTCCGCGTTGACGGGCGCGGTGATCGTGCTCGTCGGCGACCTGATGGCCCGCCCGTTCGGCCTGCCGGTCGGCATCGTGACCGGCGCGGTCGGCGCGCCGTACCTGCTGTGGCTGCTTGCCCGAGCCAACCGAGTTGGAGCCTGAATGACGTCCGGACTGCGCGCAGAGAACCTGCGGCTGGCTTACGAGAAGCGCATTGTGATCGACGGGGTGGACCTAACCATCCCGTCCGGCAAGGTCACCGTGATCGTCGGCGCGAACGCGTGCGGCAAGTCGACCCTGCTGCGCGGCATGTCCCGGCTGCTCACCCCGGACGAGGGCGCGGTTTACCTTGACGGGCAGTCGATCCACCGGATGCGCACCCGGGATCTGGCGCGTCAGTTGGGAATCCTGCCGCAGTCGCCGGTCGCCCCCGAGGGCATGACCGTGCGGGAGCTGGTTGGGCGCGGGCGCAGTCCACACCAGACCTGGTGGCGGCAGTGGTCCCCGGACGACGGCGACGCGGTCGGCCAGGCGCTGGCGTCGACGTCGATGACCGACCTCGCCGACCGTCCGGTGGACGAGCTGTCCGGCGGGCAGCGGCAGCGCGCGTGGATCGCGATGGCGCTGGCCCAGGACACGCCGTTCCTGCTGCTGGACGAGCCGACGACCTATTTGGACCTGGCGCACCAGATCGACGTCCTCGACCTGATCGCCGACCTCAATCTCGCCGCGGCCCGAACCGTGGTGATGGTGTTGCACGACCTCAACCAGGCCAGCCGCTACGCCGACCACGTGGTGGCGATGAAGTCCGGCCGGGTGGTCGCCGAGGGCGACCCGGCCGATGTGGTCACCGCCGAACTCGTCCACGACGTGTTCGGTCTGCGCTGCGAGGTGATCACAGACCCGCTCAGCGGCACCCCGCTGGTCGTTCCGTTCGGGCGCCACAAGTGCCCGCCGACCGTTCCCGCTGACTCGGAAACCACCACGCATCTCCCCGAGAAACAGAGAGCAGACCGATGAACACCTTCCCCACCAGGCAAACCCGCCGCCGAAAGTTCCTGGCCGTCGCGACGGGGGTGGCGCTGGCAAGCGTGCTCGTCGCGTGCGGCGACGCGGCCCCCGGCTCGTCGAACGGCGGTTCGAGCACGGCAGCGGCGCCGTCGGGCCCGTGGGAGTTCACCGATGACCGCGGCAAGAAGGTCTCGCTGCCGCAGCGGCCGACCAAGATCGTCATGCAGGTCAACGCCGCCGCGACCCTGGTGGACTTCGGGATCAAGCCGATCGGCGTGTTCGGCCCGCAGAAGACCACGGACGGCAAGCCCTCCCCGCAGGCCGGTGACCTCGACCCGAACACCGAGTCCGTCGGCAGCGAGTTCGGCGAGTTCAACCTGGAGAAGTACACCGCGCTCAAGCCGGAGCTGCTGATCACGATCATGTACGGCGAGGCGCTCTGGTACATCCCGGAGGAGTCGGCCGCCACGATCGAGGAGAAGGCGCCGATGGTCGCCATCCAGCTCGGCGGCGTGTCAGCGGCCGAGGGCATCGCGAAGTTCGCGAAGCTCGCCGAATCCCTTGGCGCAGACCTGAACTCGGCCGACCTGGCCAAGGCGAAGCAGGAGTTCGAGACCGCTGGCGCGGCGCTCAAGGCCGCTGCCGCGGCGAAGCCGGGCCTCAAGACCATGGTGGTGCAGGGTTCCAAGGACGCGCTGCTGGTGGCGAAGCCGGACTTCTTCAGCGACCTGAACTACTTCGGCAAGCAGGGCCTGGACATGGTCGCCCCGACCGGCGGCGAAGCCCCGAGCTGGGAAGAGCTGAGCTGGGAGCAGGCTTCGCGCTACCCGGCCGACCTGATCCTCAACGACTCGCGCGACTTCACCCTGCCGCAGGCCGAGATGGCCAAGATCCCGACCTGGGCGGAGCTGCCCGCGGTCAAGGCCGGTCAGCTTGGCCTGTGGCACCCGGAGACGCCGATGTCGTACCAGAAGCTCACGCCGGTCATCCGGGAGCTGGCCAGCGTGGTCGAGAAGGCGCGCACGGATGTCGTTTCCTGACGACTTCGCCACGAAGTACCGCGAACGCGGCTACTGGACGGGAACGCTCCTCGGCGACACGCCGGGGGGCGGCCCCGACCGGACCGCCCTGGTCCAGGGGACCACGCGGCTGACCTACGCCGAACTGCGCGCGCGGGCCGACCGGATGGCCGCCGGTCTGCGCGCTTTCGGCGTCGCCCCGGGCGACAACGTGGTGGTGCACCTGCCGAACACGGTGGAGTTCGTGGTGCTGTCGTTCGCGTTGTTCCGCCTCGGCGCGCGTCCGGTGTACGCGCTGCCTGCGCACCGGCGCAGCGAGATCACGTACCTGTGCGCGCACAGCGAGGCCGTGGCGTACGTCATCCCGGACACGCACGCCGGGTTCGATTACCGCGACCTGGCAGCGGAAGTGCTGGCCGAGGTCCCCGGGATGCGGGTGCTCGTCGCGGGCGCCCCTGGCCCATTCACGGCGCTGTCTGATGTGGACAGTGAGCCGGTTCCGCTGCCTGCGCCCGATCCGTCGTCGGTGGCGCTGTTCCTGCTGTCCGGCGGCACGACCGGCCTGCCGAAGCTGATCCCGCGCACGCACGACGACTACGCCTACAACCTGCGCGCCAGCGCCGAAGTCACCGGACTCGACCAGGACACCGTGTACCTGGCGGCGCTCCCGATCGCGCACAACTTCGCCCTGGCCTGCCCCGGCATCCTGGGCACGCTGCACGCGGGCGGCACCGTGGTGCTGGCGCCGAGCCCGAGCCCGCCGGACGCTTTCCCGCTGATCGAACGGGAACGGGTGACCGTGACCGCGCTGGTGCCGTCGCTGACGCTGCTGTGGCTGGAGGCGGCGAAATGGGCGGGCCGCGACCTGTCGAGCCTGCGGCTGCTGCAAGTCGGCGGCGCGAAGCTGAAAGAGGAGACGGCGCTGCGCGTCCGCCCGACCCTGGGCTGCGACCTGCAACAGGTGTTCGGCATGGCCGAGGGCCTGCTGTGCTACACCCGGCTGGACGACCCGGACGAGCTGGTCCTCACCACCCAGGGCCGTCCACTGTGTCCAGACGACGAGATCCGGATCGTGGACGAGGACGGCGCGGACGTGGCGCCCGGCGAACTCGGCCAGCTGCTGACGCGCGGCCCGTACACGCTGCGCGGCTACTTCCGGGCCGACGAGCACAACGCCAAGGCCTTCACCCCGGACGGCTTCTACCTCACCGGCGATCTGGTGCGGCGGCTGCCTTCCGGGCACCTGGTGGTCGACGGCCGGGTCAAGGACACCATCAACCGGGGCGGCGAGAAGGTGTCGGCAGAGGAGGTCGAAAGCCACCTGCTGGCCCACCCCGCGGTGCACGACGCCGCCGTGGTCGCCGTGCCGGACGCGCTGCTGGGCGAGCGGACCTGCGCCTGCGTCCTGCCGAACGGCGAACCGCCCACCCTGGCCGAGCTGACCGCGTTCCTGCGCTCACGCGGCCTGGCGGACTTCAAGCTGCCCGACCGCCTCGAAGTGCTGAACGAGTTCCCCTACACGGCGGTAGGCAAGGTGAGCAAGAAGGCGCTGGCCGCCCGCCTCTGACAGGCTGGCGGCATGAACGATCCGAAATCCAGTCTCCACCGGTATCTGCGGCAGGGCAGCGACGCCGTGCTCTGGAAGCTCGACGGGCTTTCGGAGTACGACGTCCGCCGCCCGCTCACCCCCACCGGCACCAACCTGCTGGGTCTGGTGAAGCACCTGGCGGGCTGCGAGGTGGGCTACTTCGGCGACACCTTCGGGCGGCCGTTCCCGGAGCCGCTGCCCTGGCTCGCCGACGACGCCGAGCCCAACATCGACATGTGGGCAGCCGCGGACGAGTCACGCGACTACATCATCGAGCTGTACCAACGGGTCCAGGCCCACTCGGACACCACGATCACCACTCTGCCGCTCGACGCGCTCGGTCGCGTGCCGCACTGGCCGGAGGACGGCGCCGCGGCGACGCTGCACCACATCCTCGTGCACATGATCGCCGAAACCCAACGGCACGCGGGCCACGCCGACATCGTGCGGGAGCAGATCGACGGCGCGGCCGGACAGCGGCCGGACAGCGACAACCTCGCGCCCGGCGACCAAGCTTGGTGGGCGGCTTATCGCGACCGCCTGGAGGCGGTGGCCAGGGAAGCCGCTCAGCCCCGGTAGGCGAGTGCGCGCGCGGCGCGGACCACGTGCGGGGCGACGCTGCCGAGCTTCTCGCAGGTCTCCTCGTACTCGCGCTCGGGAGTGGAGTCCGCGACGATGCCCGCGCCCGCGCGCAGCCACGTGCGGCCGTCCTTGCGGTAGATGGCGCGCAGCACCAGCGCGGCGTCCAGGGAGCCGTCCTGGGCGACCATGATGACCGCGCCTGCGTAGAGGTCGCGTGGGCGGTCCTCCAGGGCGGCGATGCGGTCGTAGGCGGGAAGTTTGGGGATGCCGGAGGCGGTCACGGCGGGGAACAGGGCGGCCAGCGCGTCGAAGGCGTTGCGGCCGCCGGAAAGCGTGCCGTTGACCCGGGAGCCGAGGTGCTGGACGCTGCCGCGCTCCTTGACGGCCATGAACTCCTTGACCGTCACCGACCCCGGCTCGCACAGCGCCTCAAGCTCTTCGTAGGCCAGCTTGACCGACGCGGCGTGCTCGAAGACCTCCTTGGGGTCCGACACCAGGTCCAGCCGACGGTCCACATCGGACTCGCTGCCGTCGACGTAGGCGCGGGTGCCCGCCAGCGGCTGGGTGGAGACCTCGCCGTCCGCGCTGACCTCGGTGACGGTCTCCGGGCTGAACCCGGCCGCCTGCCAGCCGCCGAGGTCGAGCAGGAAGGACCGGGCCGGGGTGTTGCGGCGTCTGCCGAGAACGTAAGTGGAGACGAGGTCGACCTCGAACGGCACGTCGACCGCGCGGGAGAGGATCACCTTCTGCAGCTTGCCGTTGCCGATGTCGGAGACCGCTTTGGCAACGCTGGCCTGGTAAGCGACCCGGCTGCTGTCGTCGAGGACGTCGACCGGCGTCGCTTCCCTTGCGGACACGTCGAACGGGGTGCGCAGCAGGTCGCGGACCTCGGCGAGCCGGTGCTCGTCGACGCTGCGGACGATCACCTCGTCCGCACCGAGCCGGATCTCGGTGCGCGGAATGGCCATGTGCAGCAACGGCTGCTCGCCGCCGACCAGGTCCGGCCGCCCCGCCAGCGCGTACGCCAACTCGAATCCGGCCCACCCGAACGCGTGCCACCCCTGCACGCCCGCCTCCGCGAGGGCGTCGCGCACCTGCCGCAACGGCGTGTCGGTCCACGGCTCGGCGACGGTCCCGCTGTCGGTGACGGTCTCGATGGCGTCCCGGTTCAGGATCACCTCGACCAGCCGGTCCCCGGCGAACCACCACTCGCCTGCCCGCTCGTAGACGACGTGCCCGTCGAACACGTCCGCCCCCGCCAGGCGCCCCGCCAACGCCAACGGCTCGAACCGACCAGGGACTCTCAGTTCGTGATACCGGTGCACGCGCTCTCCCACTCAGTTTAGGTAAGGCTCGCCTAATCTAGCGGTATCGGCCCGTGACCGGAAGCCCGGCTTTATTCCGGCTGTGGAGACCCGCGTCAATCCGCCATCCGAAGTCGATCTATGCACAGCGCTGTCCCCAGCCTGGGGAGAACTCGATCTACTCGCGAGTCGGTGAAACGAAGCGCCGACCGCGGCGATGCAGAGGGTGAACGGCCCCGGCGGACCCCCAGCTCCGGGGCCGTTCCCTTGCCGCCCAACGCATAGCGCGGCGCCCTGACCTCGCTCGACGTGGCCCGACCAGCGTTAGGCCAATCAGACCAAGCGCGGTGCTACGGCGCGGTGTCCTGCCGCACATGGTCGACGATGACAACGGTCACGTTGTCCCGCCCGCCCGCGTCGACAGCGGCCCGGACCAACTGGTCGGCGGCGGCCTGCGGGTCCGCCACCGCCGCGAGGACCGCCGCGATGGCCGCCGAGTCGAGCTCCCCGGTCAACCCGTCCGAGCACAGCAGGAACCGGTCCCCCGCCGCGGGCGGGAACACCAGCAGGTCCGGCTCCGGAGCCACCCCGGCCCCCAGCGCCCGCGTGACCACGTTGCGCCGCACGTCGTCGGCGGCCTCGGCCTCGCTCAGCTCCCCGGACGCGACGAGCTCGGCCACCTCGGAGTGGTCGACGGTGAGCTGCGCCAACTCCCCGCCCGCGAACCGGTAGACCCGCGAGTCGCCCACGTTGAACACGACCCAGTGCGCGGAGCCAGCGAAGTCGGCCAGGCACAGCCCGGTGAGCGTCGTCCCCATCCCCGCCTGCGCCGGATTGCGCGCGGCGGCGTCGAGGATGTCCCGGTTGAGCCCCATGACGTGCCGCCGCACGTCGTCCGGCCGCACCGGCCCCTCGGTCCCCAGCGAAGCCAGCCCCGCCACCGCGAGCCCACTGGCCACATCTCCCGCCGCGTGCCCGCCCATCCCATCGGCCACGGCGAAGACCGTCCCGGTCACCAGGTAGTTGTCCTCGTTGACCGACCGCACCAGCCCCACATCGGTAGCCGCCCCCACCCGAACGACCGGCTCCCCCATCACCACGCGCCCGTCCCCTCCACCACCCGAGCCGCACCGCGGCGATCAACCACCATCGTCACACGCTTACCCGATCTTGCCCACCCACAACCCGGAGTCAACCGTGTCACCGCGTGGTCCGCGCTCGTCGCCTGGCTGGCCAGCCCCGGCATACCCGACCACCTCACACCGCACTCGGCGACGTCCTCTCGGGTCAGATGTCCATCCAAGCGCCGTCCGGCATGTCCGGATCGGCGTACTCGGGGAAATAGACCGTGATGTGACGGATGTTCTCCCGCTCACGGTCGTTGACCGTGAGCACGGTCTTCCACTCGGCGGCGGTACCCGACAAGGCGAGCACGGGCAGAGTCGTCGTCCCCGGTGCCGCGATGGTCAGCGCACCCAAGCGCAACGTGCCATCGAACAGCACGATCTCACCGTGCCCAGGGTTCCCGTCGCGGACATCGACAGTGACGAAGTCCGAACGGTCCGTCAACCCGACATACACCATCGACGACGACACAGCGAATCCTTGCGCGATATCGTCGTCTGTCCACTCCGGCCACGTATCCGGGTCAGTCGCGTAATCACCGATCGCGACCTGAGAATGAGCCGGAAAGATCGGCAGACGTGCTATCAACATCGCTACCCCTTGTAGGCTTCCTGCGGGATCTTGTCACCGTTGATGACCACAACAAGGAACTCGTCACCGGTCTTCATGTTGTTCTTCTGATAAGTGCTGTTGACGACACCGCCCTGGATGAACTGCTCACCACCGGGCACGGCCTGGGTGCTCGCACCCGCCCCACCTTCCAATGAAGACGCGAGCGGATACTCGTCGCAACTCGCCGGTTTCATCTCCTGCTTGCGCGGGCCGGTGCAGGCCAGACTGCGGTTGGTGCCACCTGTGCCCTTCTCGGCACGGTGCAGCAAGGCGAGCTGCCCGGCCTGCCACGCCATCGTGACATGCCTCGCGATGTAGGGCATTCTCCCGGCGTCGAACACCATCACCGGTAGATCCTCGCACCGCTTGTCCTTGGTGAGCTGCTCGGGTGTGCATTCCTTCACCCGGTCCCGGAAGCCGGGAGGAACCAGCACCCCGCCGGCTTCCGATTCGCCGATGCCGATCAAATCGACCACCTGTTCCCCGACGTCGGTTTGAGTATGGCGACGAGGATTCCACCGATAATCAGGATGGGCAGTAATCCGCTTTTGGTTTTCGTGCTCACGTATCCCCCTCTGTGACATGCGAGAACCGGCCGACCACCTGCGCGAGCGTGGCAGGACACGCCGACAGAACGGCCAACGTTTTATGGGGCGACCGGAAAAATGAACCTGTTCGGCCTAGCGGGGTGCCGAAACCCGGCGAGCGTGCGCCCACCGCCGAGCGGCCGAGGACATGCGTCGCGCCCAGTCCTGGGAGCTATAGTGCGCGATCTCGCCCCATAGTCGGAGGTTGATCAGGGCGAACAAGTCGAGCGCCTCGGGGGTCGCGGTCGCCCACGCGCGTGTTCGAGCGACGTGCGCCTCGGCCTCGTCCGGGCAGTGGCCGGACACGATAAACCAGATCAGCAGACAGGCCGGGTCGATCCACGATGCGCCGCGGGTGGGCCACGCCCAATCGACGATGCGCGCGGCGCCGCCATCGGTGACGAGCAGGTTCAACGGGTTGTACTCGGTGTGCAGCAGGGCCGACCCGGTGAGCGGGGCGGGGTCGTCGCCGTCGAGGTAGGGCCGCCAACGGTTCTCGTTCTTGATCGGAAGATCGGGACACGGCAGCGCGCCGACGGCGTCGACGGCCGCGAGCACCGCGGGCAGGTCGGGCGAGCCGGGCGCGTAGTCGGGGTGACGCCCCTCGACGTGCTCGAACCCCAGGACGTTCCACCCTGCGGTGTTCTCGATGTGCCACAGCAGGGCGGGCGACACCGCCCGCACGTAGGGGTTGATCAGGGCTTCCCGTTCCTGGCTGATGACTCCGGGGTGATCGTTGCGGATGCCCTTGACGAACACGGTCCCGGCCGCGGTCCGCAGAACCATCGCGAGCGGCGAGTTCATCCCCTTCGCGACGGTGCGCGCGTCGAGAATCTCCCCGGTACGCGCGGTGATGTCCTCGCGTAGAGCCTCGGGGAGATTGGGCCATGTGATGCGTTGGCGCATGAGTCCTCTCGGATGCGATACCCGCCTCTGGCGGGCAGATTAACGGGTGGGCCGCGTGGTCGAGCGCGCCCGCGCCCGACCACCCGGAGATGTCACGAATACGGGGCGTCGTCCCCCGCCGAGCAAGAGCAGCGGTCGAAAGCGCCGAGCGTCTCGACGTCGTCGACCAGCTCGACCTCGTCGTCGCCGAGCGGCCGTTGCGTCAGCTCGATCACCACCGGAGTCACGGTCATGGATTCACCTCCCCTCCGTGCTGGCAGTAACGGGTCAGGGGGGCTTGGGCCTCTTGATAGAGCTTGGCCAGCGGGCGACAGGTGAAGCACGATCCAGCCAGCGCGCACCCGGAGCAGCCGCCGGTACGGCCCATCAACACGTCCGCGATCTCGCCGAGCCTGCCCAGGCCGCCGATCCCCTCGTCGAGCAACGACACGGCGGGGTCGCGGCCGATCTTGCACATGCTCGCCTGACCGTGCGGGTTGACGTGAAAGTGCGTGTGCCCCGCGCCGCACCCGGTGAACGGCTTCCGGCCGCGCTCGAAAGCAACCGCTTGTGAGGGCAGGGTTTCGCCGCCGCCGTAGATCGTGGGCGAGATGTTCGTGTACACGGTGTACGGAACGCCGAGGTTCTCGGCGAACGCGCGCATGGCGTCGAGTTCGTGCTCGTTGTGACTCGTGATCACCAGATTGAGGTTCACCGGCAGCCCGACCTCGACGGCCGCGGCGAGCCCGAGAGTGAACGACTTGAACGAACCGCGCCGCCGAGTCAGCGAGTCGTACGACTCCGCGGTC
>NZ_FMZZ01000029.1 GCF_900101685.1 Actinokineospora iranica | reverse complement strand
GTATTAGACCCAGTTTCCCAGGCTTATCCCAGAGTGCAGGGCAGATTACCCACGTGTTACTCACCCGTTCGCCGCTCATCCACCCCGAAGGGCTTCAGCGCTCGACTTGCATGTGTTAAGCACGCCGCCAGCGTTCGTCCTGAGCCAGGATCAAACTCTCCAATAATGAATTGTTTGGCACATCCTGACAAACGACACCAAAAACTGGCATCAATCCATCATCTCAAAGGAACCCACAAAAAGGGGTTCAATCATTCAAGCTCTACTGGCTTAAATCGGCACACTGTTGAGTTCTCAAACAACACACGCACATCCGAATCAACCGCCAAACAAGGCGACCTCATCCGAGGCTGGTTTGTCTTCTAAGTCTTTGGAGTGTCTTCGCTCGTTCCGGTTTTTCCGGCCCGTGTCGCGCTGACAGGAAGAAAGTTACACGGTCGCCAACACGGGATCAAATCGGGGGGTCCGCACACCGCGACAGCCCCAGGGCGAGCAGCGGAAGTCGTTGCGCCACAAGGGTTTTCGCAGCAGGCCCGAGCGCGTCGACCGGACGGCCGGGATCGAGCCGCCCACAGCCTCCCAGAGCCCTTCCAGAGCGCGTTTTCGCTGATCAAGTGCGGTGCGTGGGCGGATTCGGCGCGTCAGCTGCCCCGATCAAAGTTGGGAATGTGAACTCTTGTGACGGCGGTCACTATCTCCCGGGAGTGGGTAAGGGGGCGAGTACGCATGGTTTCGGCCATCGGGTTCGGCCTGCCTACCGGCGGGCCGCTTATCGGCAGGAGCACATCCATGCTCAAGACCAAGTCCACACTTCGACGCATCCTCACGCTGGTCGCGGCCAACGCCGCGCTCGGCGCGGCCGTGGTCGCTGGGGCGGCGCCCGCGGCCGCGGCGCCCACCGCCCCGGCCGCGGTCACCACCCTCACCTACGACGACAGCCTCGCGGGCGAGTTCAAGTCCGTCGTCGCCGATGGCGCTGCCGTGTGGAACGCGGCGGTGACCAACGTGCGGATCGTCAAGGCGGCCGCGGGGCAACGGGTCAACATCCGCGTCATCGCCGACGACGGGTGGCCGCGCGCGACCCTCGGCCCGATCCGGGCCAGCGGCAGCGGCACCGTGTGGTTCGGCCGCCGGGCCGTCCAGCAGGGGTACAGCCCGCTGCGGATCATCGCCCACGAGTTCGGCCACTCGCTGGGGCTGCCCGACCGGCGCACCGGGCTGTGCGCGGACCTGATGTCGGGCAGCTCGGCGCCGGTCACCTGCGCCAACGCCCAGCCCAACCCCACCGAGCGCTCTGTGGTCCAGCGCAACTACGCCACCGCCGTCGCCACCCAGGACACTGCGCTCACCCTGGTCGTCAGCGACGCGGCCTAGTCCCGTCTGCGGCGTTCGCCAAGCAGGGTCAGGACTTCGCGACGAGGGTCAGCACGTCGTACTTGGCCGCGGAGGTCCCGTCCTGCTTGGTGACGTCGGCGTCCCAGCGGACCTCGCCGTATTCGGCGTTCTCGCGCGGGGTGATCCGCTTGGCTGTCAGCGTGGCGGTCAACTCGTCGCCCGGGTAGACCGGGGCGAGGAACCGCAGGTTCTCCAGGCCGTAGTTGGCCAGCACCGGGCCGGGTTCCGGGGACACGAACAGTCCCGCGGCGAAGGACAGCACCAGGTAGCCGTGCGCGACGATCCCGCCGAAGAACTCGTTCGCCGCGGCGGCCTCGGGGTCGGTGTGCGCGTAGAAGGTGTCGCCGGTGAACTCGGCGAAGTGGTCGATGTCGGCCTGGGTGACCACCCGGGGACCGGCCACGACCGAGTCGCCGACGCGCAGGTCGGCCAGGGACTTGCGGAAGGGGTGCGTGCCCAAGTCGCGCGGGGCGCCCGCCACCCACTCGCCGGTGACGGCGGCGAGCACCTTGGGGCTCGCCTGCACGGCGGTGCGCTGCAGGTGGTGCAGCACG
This sequence comes from Actinokineospora iranica, assembly GCF_900101685.1. Taxonomy (GTDB): domain Bacteria; phylum Actinomycetota; class Actinomycetes; order Mycobacteriales; family Pseudonocardiaceae; genus Actinokineospora; species Actinokineospora iranica. The sequence continues at coordinate 9,743 of NZ_FMZZ01000029.1, read as the reverse complement.
GCGCGGATGCCGCCCTGCTCCTCGCCGCCGCCTGCCCGGCCGGGGCCGCCGTGCACGAGCGCGGGAAGCGGCGAACCGTGGCCGGTGGACTCCTTGGCGTCGTCGGCGTCGAGGACGAGCAGCCTGCCGTGCCACGGGGCGGCCCCGAGCACCACGTCCCGGGCGAAGTCGGCGTCCCCGGTGACCACGGACCCGACGAGGCTGCCCTGGCCGCGCGCGGCGAGGTCGACCGCGTGCTCGGTGGAGGTGTAGGGCATGAGGGTGCTGACCGGGCCGAACGCCTCGACCTCGTGCGGCTCGGCGCGGTCGGGGTCCTCGGCGCACAGCAGGACCGGGGACAGGAACGCGCCGCGCTCGGGGTCGGCGTCGACGACCTCGACCCGCTCCGGGTCGCCAAAGACGAGGGTGCCCGCGGCGAGCAGGGACTTGAGCGAGCGGCGGACCTCTTCGCGCTGCTCCAGGCTGGCGAGCGCGCCCATGCGCACGTCCGGGTTGGCCGGGTTGCCGATCGTCACCGTCGACAGCCGTTCCGCGGTGGCCTCGGCGACGGTGTGCAGCAGAGCGGCGGGGACGATGGCGCGGCGGATCGCGGTGCACTTCTGGCCCGCCTTCACCGTCATCTCGGTGACGAGCTGCTTGACGAACAGGTCGAACTCGGCCGTGCCCGGACTCGCGTCCGGGCCGAGGATCGAGCAGTTGAGCGAGTCCGCCTCGGCGTTGAACCGCACGCTGTGCCGCACGATCGTGTCGTGGGCGCGCAGCCTGCGGGCGGTGGACGCCGAGCCGGTGAACGAGACGAGGTCCTGCGGGGTGAGGTGGTCGAGCAGGTCGCCCGCGCCGCCGCTGAGAAGTTGCAGGCTGCCCTCGGGCAGGATCGCCGAGTCGATGATCAGCTCGATGAGCTTCTCGGTGACGTAGGCGGTCTGGCTTGCGGGCTTGACCAGGCTGGGCACGCCCGCGACGAAGGCGGGGGCGAGCTTTTCCAGCGGTCCCCAGACGGGGAAGTTGAAGGCGTTGATCTGCACCGCGACGCCGCGCAGCGGGGTGGCGATGTGCCTGCCGACGAAGGTGCCGCCCTTGCCCAGCGGCTCGACGGGGCCGTCCAGGCACACCTTGGCGTTGGGCAGTTCGCGCCTGCCCTTGCCGCTGTAGGCGAACAGCACGCCGATGCCGCCGTCGACGTCGACCTGCGCGTCGCGCCGGGTGGCCCCGGTGTGCGCGGACAGGGCGTAGAGCTCGTCCTTGCGCTCCATGAGGTGGGAGGCGAGGACCTTGAGCAGCGCGGCGCGCTGGTGGAAGGTCAGCTCGCGCAGGGCAGGCCCGCCGACGCGCCTGCCGTGGTCGAGCGCCGCGGCCATGTCGACGCCCGCCGAGGAGATTCGGGCGACCTCCGCGCCGGTGACCGCGTCGTGCAGGGGCGTCCCGTCGTCCGGGCGCTGCCAGCGGCCGGACACGTAGCTGCGCAGAACTGCCATCGAACTCGACCTCCCCGAGGCCGGGGGCGGCGTCGTCGCCGCGCGTTCCGACCGTCCGGCTTCGATGGTAATGCCGCGCCCGGCTTCGTGGCGGGCTGACGGACGGCCCTATCGCCCGGCCGTCACCGGGTGGGGGCGCACTCGGCGAGCATCTCCAGGAGCGCGGCCTTCTCCGGTGCGGTGATCGAGAGCCCGTAGCGGTGCTTGATCTCGATCCAGTTGGCGGCGTAGGTGCACCAGTACGTCTTCAGCGGCGGTTTCCACTGGTCCGGCGACTGGTCGCCCTTGCTCTGGTTGACGTTGTCGGTCACCGCGATGAGCTGGGGGTTGGTGAGGTCGTTGGCGAACTCCTTGCGGCGTTCGTCGGTCCACTCCGCCGCGCCGCTGCGCCAGGCGGCGGCCAGCGGCACCCAGTGGTCGATGTCGATGTCGGAGGCCTTGGTCCAGGTCTCGCCGTCGTAGGGGCTTGTCCAACTGCCGGACACGGCCCGGCATTCCGCGTCGGTCTTGACGTCGACGCCGTCGCGCTTGAGCACGGTCTCCCGGGTGTCGCAGCGTCCCTCGACCGTGGCCCAGTGCGGGAACCGGTCCCGGGAGTAGCCCGCCATCGAGCCTGCGGGCTTGACCGCCAGTTCGGACAGCCGTTGCCGGGCGTCGGTCGGCGAAGCGGACGGCGGTGTGTTCGGCTGGCCCGCGCTGAACCAGTTCGTGGCCCAGGCCAGGACCACCACGGCGACGATCAGCGCGACGACCGGGAGCAGGCGCTTCACGGGAGGTCACCCCCGACCGGGACGACGATCGCGGGGACAGCCGGTTGGCGCATGAATCACTCCCGAGTATGCAGCTTTACTCGCATATATTCGGGTTCATGCGCCAACCGGCCGGGAGCCACGCCGGACGGCCGATCGAGATCGCCGTCACACGGCCCTAGTGCGCCACCGCCTTCTCCGCGCCGACGCCGGTGAGCGCGCGGACCTCCATCTCGGCGTACTTGTCGTCCTGGCGCTCCTTGGACAGGACCGTGCCGAGCCAGCCGAGGAAGAACGCCAGCGGGATCGACACGATGCCCGGGTTCTCCAGGGGGAACCAGTGGAAGTCCACGCCCTGGACCATCGACGGGGTGGCCGCCCCCGCGGGTTTCCCGGACACCGCTGGGGAGAACACGATGAGCACGATGCTCGACGCCAGGCCGCCGTAGGTGCTCCACAGCGCGCCGGAGGTGTTGAACCGCTTCCAGAACAGCGAGAACAGGATCGTGGGCAGGTTGGCCGACGCGGCGACGGCGAAGGCGAGCGCCACCAGGAACGCGATGTTCTGCCCGTTGGCGACGATGCCGCCGACGATGGCGACGACCCCGATGACGACGGCGGTGATCCGGGCGACGCGCACCTCGGCGTCCTTGTCGTCCACCTGGCCCTTCTTGATGACGTTGGCGTAGATGTCGTGCGCGAAGGACGCCGACGCGGTGATGGTCAGGCCCGCGACGACGGCCAGGATCGTGGCGAAGGCGACCGCGGCGATGAACCCGAGCAGGACCGGCCCGCCGAGCGCCTCGGCGAGCAGCGGCGCCGCCGAGTTCGCCTTGCCCGGGGCGTTGCGGATGGCGTCCGGGCCGACGATCGCGCCCGCGCCGTAGCCCAGGACCAGGGTGAACAGGTAGAACACGCCGATCAGGACGATGGCCCACACCACCGAGCGGCGGGCCTCGCGGGCGGTGGGGACGGTGTAGAAGCGCATCAGGATGTGCGGCAGGCCCGCGGTGCCCAGCACGAGCGCGAGACCGAGGGAGACGAAGTCGAGTTTGCTGGTCTCCGACCCGCCGTACTGCTTGCCGGGGTTGAGCAGCGCCTCACCGCTCGCCCCGCCCGCGTCCACCGCGGCGCCGAGCAGGCTGGAGAGGTTGAAGCCGAACTTCGCCAGCACCCAGACCGTCATCGCCAGCGCGCCGGTGATCAGCAGCGCGGCCTTGATGATCTGCACCCAGGTCGTGCCCTTCATGCCGCCGACCAGCACGTAGACGATCATGATGACGCCCACGACCGCGATGACCACGGACTGGCCGGTCTTGGTGGTGATGCCCAGCAGCAGCGCGACCAGGCCACCCGCGCCCGCCATCTGCGCGAGCAGGTAGAAGAACGACACGACCATGGTCGAGGTCGCCGCTGCGGCGCGGACCGGGCGCTGGCGCATCCGGAACGCCAGCACGTCGCCCATCGTGTACTTGCCGGTGTTGCGCAGCAGTTCGGCGACCAGCAGCAGCGCCACCAGCCAGGCGACCAGGAAGCCGATCGAGTAGAGGAACCCGTCGTAGCCGTTGAGCGCGATCGCGCCCGCGATGCCCAGGAACGACGCGGCCGAGAGGTAGTCGCCCGCGATGGCGACGCCGTTCTGCGGGCCGGTGAACGACCGGCCTGCCGCGTAGTAGTCGGCCGCGGTCTTGGTGTTGCGGCTGGCCCGGAAGACGACCACGAGCGTGATCGCCACGAAGGCCGCGAAGATCGCGATGTTGAGGGCGGGGCTGTTGCCCGTCACGCCCGCCGCGCGGACGGTCACTGGGCCACCTCACTTGTTCGGTGGCCCCGCGCGCCCACGCACTGTGCCGATGATTCGCTCGCAAGCTCGCTCATTCCCCGGCTCCTTCCAGGTCGGCGCGCAGTTTCGTCGCGAGCGGGTCGAGTTTGCGGTTGGCGTAGCGGACATACAGGGCAGTGATCGCGAAGGTGGAGGCGAACTGGCCCAGGCCCAGCACCAGCGCGACGTTGATGTCGCCGACCAGCTTGGTCGACATGAACCCGTGCGCGTAGTCGGCCAGCAGCACGTAAACCAGGTACCAGAGCAGGAACAGCGCGGTCATCGGGAACACGAAGACGCGCAGTCGCCTGCGTAACTCGGTGAACTCCGCGCCCGCCTGGACTTCCGCCCAGTCCTGGTGCGGCTCGGGTGTGCTCATCGGTGCCTCCTCGATTCCGGGAGTGTCCCCGTCACGTTAAGGAAGTGACCCTACTCGGAGCGTGATCAGCGGCCCAAACGACGAGTGACGCGACGAACGGCCGACGAGCGGCGCGCGGACCACGACGAGTGGTCCAGGTCACGGGTCGGCGCGAGGGTGCGGCGCTCGCGCACATGCAGGCGCAGCATGGCCGCGGCCGACCAGGAGGGCGGGCGGCCGAACAGCGACACCACGACCATCGCGCCGAACGCGAGCGGCACCGACCACGGCGCGGGCTGGGCCACCAGGATCGCGGGCCACCCGTCGACCGGCGGCCCGAACAGGGTGGCCGCGATCGCGCCTGCCGAGGCGGCCAGCCCGACGGCGACACCGGCGATGGCGCCGGTCGCGGTGAGCCGGGACCACCAGACGCCGAGCACCAGCAGCGGGCAGAACGTCGACGCGGCCACGGTGAACCCCCAGGTGACGAGCACGCCCGCGTCCAGCCGGGCCGAGGGCAGGGCGAGCAGCACGACCACCGCGGCCGCGCCGACCACGGTGTAGCGCAGCCGCGCCACCCCGCCGGGCGCGAGGTCGTGCGAGATCGCGCCCGCGACGACGAGCAGCAATCCCAGCGAGGTGGCGAGAAACGCGGCGAACGCGCCCGAGGTGAGCAGCACCGTGAAGAACGTCCCGGCCGCCCCGCTGTCCACTTGAGACGGAAGGGCGACCACGGCGGTGTCGGTCGCGCCGGAGAGGTACAGGTGCGGCACGAGCACCGCGGCCAGCGTGCCGTAAACGCCGGGGAACAAGTAGAACACGCCGAGCAGCCCCACGGTGATCGCGGCCGTGCGCCGCGCCGCGCGACCGTCCGGGCTGGTGTGGAAACGCATCAGCACATGCGGCAGGCCCATGGTCCCGAGCATCGTGGCGAACAGCACCGCCCAGGTGCCCAACAGCGGGTGGCCCGCGTCCCGCAGGTCGAGCAGCGGCCGCTGCCACCCCGGCCCACCCGGCGCCGCCCCGCCGCGCACCCCCGGCACGGCCGCGCCCTCGGCGAAGACCAGCGTGGTGTTCGCCGGAACCCGCAACTCCCCCGGCGCCACGACCCGCTCCGGGAACAGCAGCACGGTCGGCTCCCGCACCTCCAGGGTGACCTCGACCTCGAAGTCGACCGGCGTGTTTCCCTTGAAGTGCGTGAACTCCACCGGGTGAACGGCGTCGTGGCGGACCTGCGGGCCAGCCTGCAGCAGCAACCAGATCGCGGGGACGATGAACAGCAACAGCTTGAAGCAGAACTGGAACGCCTGCACGTAAGTCGCCGCCCGCATCCCACCCGCCGCGAGCGTCACACTCACCACCACGGCGGCGATCACCACCCCCACCCAGTACGGGCTGCCGCTGACCACGCTGAGCACCAGGCCTGCGGTGCGGAACTGCGGCACCAGGTAAAGCCCCGCGATCACCAAGACCACGACGGCGGCCAACCGCCGCAACGGTTTCGACGCCAACCGCGCCTCGGCGAAGTCCGGCACGGTGACAGCGCCGGACCGGCGCATGGGGGCGGCGACCAACACCAGCATGGCCACGTAGCCCGCGGTGAATCCCACGGGGTACCAGAGGGCGCCGACGCCGTCTTTGACCATGAGGCCCGCGACTCCGAGGAACGAGGCCGCGGACAGGTACTCACCGGAAACGGCGGCCGAGTTGACCAGCGGGGAGACGCGGCGGGAGGCGACGAGGAAGTCAGAGGTGGTCCGCATGGCGGCCACGCCGCGAAGGCCGACGAGCAGGGTCACCAGGACTACGGGGGCGACCGCGAAGAGCGCGATCACCGCTGGTCCGGTTCCGCGGGGGGCCGGGTTCTGGGGTTGGCTCGATGGGGTGGAGTGGTTTCTTCGGGGCACCTACGAAGGAAGATCCCGTCGCGGGAAAGACGGGTGGGGAGCCCTCGGCCCCACGACCACGGCGAGTTCAGGGATCTTCCTTCACCCCAAAGAAACCACTCCACCCCATCGAGCACCTGGCAGGGCCGGGTGCGGCCTTGTGGGAGGCGGGTGCCCTCCGCTGCCCTGCCGAGAACCTGGCAGGCCGGTAGGCCTGGCAGATGGGCGGGTGTGCTCCTTGCCCCCGCTGAGCACCTGGCAGGGCTGGGCTTGCCTGCAAGAGGGTGGGTGCGCTGTCCCACCCCCACTGGGCGCCCGGCAGGGCTGGGCTTCGGCTTGGCGGGCAAGTGGGTGTGCTGTTCCACCCCATCTGGCACCTGGCCAGCCCGGGCTGGAGCCTGGCAGGGCTGTGCGGACGTCTCACCCATCCCACCACCGAAAGCGACGGGCCCAAACAGGCACCGGGCAAGGCCGGGCTCGACTGGCGGGAGGCCTGATGCGCCGCACCACCCCACCGCGCACCAGGCGAGGCCAGACTCGACCACCAGGAGAGCAGTTTCCGCCGCCCCACAGCCCCCACAACAAAGCCCACCCGCCCTGGGGGACCATCCCTGATCCATCCTATCGGCCCAGGTCAGCGCGGGGAAGGGGACGCGGCTCGCCTGTGGATAACTTCGGCTGCGCCGGATGCGGCCTGCGGTGGGGGGACGCGGGTGGGCGATGAGTCGGGGTTCGGGACGGTTCGGTGGTTTCCAGGCGTTCGGCGTGGTGTAGGTGCCAGTGGGCGAGGGCGACCATCGCGGGGAAGGGGATGGCGACCAGGGCCAGCCAGGACACGGGGATGCCCGCCACCCGGATGGTGTCGAGGGTTGGCAGGGTGTGCAGGAGCAGCGGCAGGCCGAACAGCAGGGTGAACAGGGCCGCCAATGCCACCGCCGCTCGCAGGCGCTGGGCGCGGTAGACGGTCAGGGCATGGCGGGCTTCGCCGGGGTCGAGGGTGGGGGGTCGCCAGGCGGAGCGGTGTCTGCGGCGGGAGTGGGCCAGGCGGGTCTGGGGGCTGGTGACCGCGACTCTGCGGTGGGGGGTCATCTGCCGCTCCGGCCTAGTTCGCCGCGTTGGGCCGCCAATAACAAGCGTTCGCGGAGTTCTCGGGCGTGGCGGCGGCTGACGGGGACGTCGCCTAGATCCGTGTGGGCGAGCAGGCCGCCGACGGAGTCGCTGCGGAGTTCGCGGACCGCGTCCAGGGCGACCAGGAATCCTCTGTGGACTCTCGCGAAACCTGAGCCCTCCCAGTATTCCTGCAGCCGCGAGATCGGCATCCGCACCAGGTGCACCCCCGATGGCGTGTGCAGGCGGACGTAATCCCCGTGCGCCTCGGCGAACTTCACCTCGCCGCGCCGGACGTAGCGGGTGCGGCCGTCGGTTTCCACCGGCAGGGCGGGCATGGCGTCCGGGGCTGGGCGGGGTGGTGGCGCTGCGGCCGGGTGGCGGGCGGCGGTGACCCGGGCGACGCGGGTCAGCGCGTCGGCCAGGCGTTCGACGCGGACGGGTTTGAGCAGGTAGTCGACCGCGCCGATGCCGTAGGCGGACACCGCGTGGTCCTCGAACGCGGTGACGAAGACGATCGCGGGCGGCTCGGTGAGGCGGGTCAGCAGCGAGGCCAGTTCGAGGCCGCTGAGGCCGGGCATGGAGATGTCGAGGAAGACCGCGTCGAACGGCTCGGCCTGGATCATCTTCACCGCGGTGAGCGCGTCGCCCGCGGCGTGCGTCTCCGCGACGTCGGGGGCGGCGCGCAGCAGCCTGCACAGCTCGTCCAGGGCGGCCCGGACGTCGTCAACGGCGAGCACCCGCAGCCCGCTGTCCATCACGGCATCACTCCCGGTGCGAACATCGGCACCCGGACGACCACCCGGGTTCCCGCTTCCTCCGCTGTCTCCACCACGAGCCCGAACCAGGACCCGTAGACGTTGCGCAGCCGCCGGTCGACGTTGGCCAGGCCGACACTGCCCGCGGGACCTCTGCCTGCGAGGATCGCCTCGGCGTGGGCCGGGGCCATGCCCACGCCGTCGTCCTCGACGGTGATGACGCAGTCGGCGCCCTCGGCCTCGCCGCGCACCTGGACCAATCCGCCCGCCCCGCGCGGCTCGACGCCGTGCCGGATCGCGTTCTCCACCAACGGTTGCAGCACCAGGTAGGGAATCGCCACGGCGAGCACTTCCGGGGCCACCCTGATCTGCACGCGGAGCCGGTCGCCGAGGACGGCGCGTTGCAGGGCCAGGTAAGTCTCGATGGCGTGGAACTCTTCGGCGACGGTGGTGTAATCGCCGTGGCCCGCCAGGCTGTAGCGGTTGTAGTCGGCGAAGTCGAGCATCAGCTCGTGCGAGCGCTCCGGGTCCGAGTGCACCAGGGACGCGATGACGGTGAGCGCGTTGTAGACGAAGTGCGGTGAGATCTCCGCGCGCAGCGCCCGCAGTTCGGCCTGCGCGGCGTGCTCGGCGGAGGCCTCCAGGCGGGCGCGTTCGAGGGCGGCCACGATCCACTCGGCGACCTCGCGGACCGCGGCGGCGCGGACCCGGCCCGCGACCACGAGTACCCCGGCCAGCTCGTCGTGGACATGCAGCGGGACGACGAGCAGCGGCGGGCGGCCCGCGCGGGTCTCGTTGTGCAGGACTTCGTCGACCAGGGCCAGCCAACGGGTGCCCGAGGGCGCGCGGCCCGCCCAGACGGGGCTGCCGGAAAGGTCGGCCAGGCCGATGGCGTCGGCATCGAGCAGCCCGCGGATGCCCCGGGCAGCCGAACGGACCCTGACCCCGGCGAGCCCGTCGGCCAAGTCGTCGCTGATGCCGCGGGCGACGGCGAGAACAGCGGCGGGGTCGGTGCGGGACCAGGGAAGCCCTAATCGGGCGGGTTCATCGCGCTCCGGTGCCGACATCCGTGGTCCTTTCCGACGGTGCCGTAGATGTTAGGCGTGCTTCCACCTCTTCGGGTGACGCTCGTGGACCACTCGTCCCGAAGCCGGCACCGTCCGTCGCGGCGTCCGGTCAGTGCAGCCCGGCCGCTTCTACCGTGACGCATCGAAGCCGCGACGAACTGTGGGAGAAACATGAGTGGGGTAACGCTGGACAACTTGTCGACGGAGCACAGGGTGTTCGCGCCGTCGGAGGGGTTCGTGGCGGGGGCGAATGTGACCGGTGCGGCGTACGCGGAGGCGGAGGCGGATCGGGAGGGTTTCTGGGCCGCCCAGGCGGAGCGGTTGGTGTGGGCGCGGCGGTGGGAGCGGGTGCTGGACTGGGACAACCCCCCGTTCGCGAAGTGGTTTGTGGGGGGCCGGTTGAACGTGGCCTACAACTGCGTCGACCGCCACGTGCAAGCGGGGTTGGGGGATCGGGTCGCGATCCACTGGGTCGGCGAGCCCGGCGACACCCGCACCATCACCTACGCCGACCTGCACCG
>NZ_FMZZ01000023.1 GCF_900101685.1 Actinokineospora iranica | reverse complement strand
TACGCCAATCGCGTCTCGGTCGCCGTCGGCTACGAGACCGGCCGCGCCGGGCTGCCCCGGCCCCGGCTCACCATCGAGCCCGGTCGCTGGCTCGTCGGCCCCGCTGGCGTGACCCTGTACCGGGTCGTCGCGGTGAAGAACCAGTTCATCGCCGTGGACGGCGGTATGAGCGACAACCCCCGCCCCGCCCTCTACGGCGCGCGCTACTCGATCCGCCTCACCGGCCGCCGCTCCGCCGCCCCGCTGACCCCGCGCACGGTCGTCGGCCGCCACTGCGAGGCGGGCGACATCGTCGCCGAGAACGTGCCCCTGCCCAGCGACATCCACCCCGGCGACCTCCTCGCCGTCCCCGCCACGGGCGCCTACCACCAGACCATGGCGTCGAACTACAACGCCGTCGGCAGGCCGCCCCTGGTCGCCGTCCACGGCGGCCTGACGGACCTCCTGGTCCGCCGAGAGACCGAAGAGGACCTCCTGCGCCGCGACCTCGGCTGACCCAGCCGACCCCCGCCCCGAAAACAGGAGCGCGGCCGCCCCCCGCCCTCGGGTTGAATGCCGCGCATGGACCTAGCCGCCACCCCGGAGCCGCCTTACCACGCCGTGATCTTCACCTCGCTGCTCGGCCCCGACGACGACGGCTACGCCAGCGCCGCCGCCGAGATGCTGGCCCGCGTCCAAGCGGCCCCCGGCTTCCTCGGCGTCGACGGCGCCCGCGGCCCCGACCGCGTCGGCATCACCGTCGCCTACTTCCGCGACGAAGCCGCCATCCGCGGCTGGCGCGACGACCCGCACCACGCCGCGACCCGGGCCAGGGGCCGAGCCCAGTGGTACGACGCGTTCGAGGTCCGAGTCGCCAGGGTCGACCGCGCCTACGGCTTCCGCCGCACCCAGGAGGCCGGGTAGCCGCGTCGCGGTGTTTCCGTGCGCGGGCGGTGGGCCGGTAACCGTAGGCTCACTCAGCCTGAGACGAGCCGACAAGATCGGAAGACGATGTTCGCGCTGGTCGTGCGCTTCGACCTACGAGACGAGACCGCCGCGCGGGGTTTCGACGCGCTGGTCGCCGAAACCCTGCCGGAGATCGAGGCCAAGGAGCCCGGCACGCTGGTCTACGCCGTCCACGACGTGGTGGGCGCGTCCTTGTCCCGGGTGTTCTACGAGCGGTACGTGGACAAGGCGGCCTTCGACTTCCACGAGCGGCAGGACCACACCAAACGGTTCTTGAGCGAGCGTGAGCAGTACCTGTCCGGGTTCCGGGTCGAGTTTCTCGGCGCGGCGGCAGGCATGGTTCCGGGAACCGGGGCGCTTTCCGGCCTGTGACCGGTGTCCCATCTTCCGGTCCGCGCTTCCCACATAGTGAGGTCGGCCCCAGTGGTGCGGGATACTCCTGGGGCAGGCACGGCGAGCGAGGGAGTGGGATGGGCCGACAGCGCTGGGTGGCGGTCGCACGGGAGGTGGCGGACCGGCTGGCCGGGGACGCGGTCGATCGGGAGCAGAAGGGCGCCGAGCCGGTTCAGGAGGTCGCTCTGCTGCGGGAGAGCGGTCTGCTGCCGTTGCTCATCCCCGCCGAGCGGGGTGGGCACGGGGAGGACTGGAAGACCGCGCACGCCGTCCTCGCCGAGATCGCCGCGGCTGACGGGTCGGTCGGGCATCTGCTCGGCTACCACTACCTGCACGTGTGGCGGACCCGGTTGTTCGACCGGCCCGAGGTGACCGAGCGGCTGGAGCGGGCGACCGCTGAGCACGGGTGGTTCTGGGCCGGGGTGGCCAACCCCCGCGACGACGCGCTGATCATGACTGATGCGAACGGGGTGGACGGCCGCCGCCACCTGGTGCGGGGGCGCAAGTTCTTCGCCACCGGCGCCAGCGTCGCCGACCGGCTGGTGGTGAGCGCGCACGAGGAGGCGACCGGGCGCAAGGTCACCTTCGTGCTGGACGCCGCCGCTCCGGGAATCCGCTACCTGGGCGACTGGGACAACCTGGGGCAGCGGCTGTCGGCCAGCGGGGGAGTGGACTTCGCCGACGTCGAGGTGGCGCCAGCGGACATCCTGGGGGCGCAGCCCGAGCCGGGCGACCCGCGCGCGCAGCGGGACTCGTTGGCGGCGCTGGGCTTCCAGCTTGTGCTGAGCCGGGTGCTGGCCGCCGTAGGGCGGGGCGCGCTCGCGACCGCCGCCCGGTACACCCGTGAGGTCTCGCGGGCCTGGCCCGCGTCCGGGGTCGAGCGCGCGGTGGACGACCCGCACGTCCTCGCCGCCTACGGGGTGCTGCGGTCCCGGCTCGACGCCGCCGACCTGCTGGTGGACCTCGCCGCCGAGGCGTTCGACGCGGCCGAGGCCCAGGGGCCTGCGCTGACCGCCGAGCAGAGGGGCGAGACCGGCGTGCGGATCTCGACCGCGAAAGTCGTCACATCGGAACTCGCGACCGAGATCGGCAGCCGCGTGTTCGAGCTGACCGGCGCCCGCGCCACCGCGGCCAAGTACGGCCTCGACCGGTTCTGGCGCAACGCCCGCACGCTGACCCTGCACGACCCCGCCGTCTACAAGGCCACCGAGGTCGGCAGGCACCTGCTCACCGGCGACCTGCCGCCGCTCACCGGATACAGCTGATGGCCGTGCGGCAGACGGTAGAGCCCACGCTCGCCCGCAGCGTCCGGCTCGACGACGGCGGCGTGCTCATCCTCGACCGCCGCAGGTTCCCGTTCGAGCGGGTCTGGGTGCGGTGCGCCACCGCCGAGGACGTCGCGGTCGCCATCGAGGACATGGTCACCCAGTCCTCCGGCCCGTACTTCGCGGCGCTGTTCGCCATGGTCCTGGCCGCCCGCGACGCCGCGAACCTGCCCCCGGCCGACGCGCGGGCCGCCCTCGACCGCGCGGGCGCGCGGCTCATCGCGAGCCGGTCCACCAACAACCACCTGCGCAAGGCCGTCGCGGTCGTGCTCGCCGAGGTCGACGCGGCGGGACCGGTGGCGGGCGCGGACCTGGTGGCCGCGGCGGCCAGGGGAGCGGCGGTCGGCGACGAGCGCTACCGGTCCGCCAGCCGCGCGCTCGGCGAGCACAGCGCCAAGCTGCTGCCCGACGGCGCCCGCGTGCTCACCCACTGCTGGGCCGACGCTTACCTGATCGAGACCGTCGCCGCCGTGTCCCGGCTCGGCAAGCGCGTCTCGTTCTTCTGCACCGAGACCCGCCCCTACCTGCAGGGCGCGCGGCTCACCGCGGAGACGCTGGCCGAGATGGGCGTCGACACCACCCTGATCACCGACGGCATGGGCGCCGCCGTGCTCGGCGCGGGCGAGGTCGATGTCCTGCTGACCGCGGCCGACCGGGTCACCATGGACGGCCACGTGGTCAACAAGGTCGGCACCCTCGGGCTCGCGATCGCCGCGCACGCGTTCGGCGTGCCGTTCCACGCCCAGGTCCAGGCGCCCGACCCGGCCGCGCCCACCGCCGCCGACGTGCCCATCGAGCACCGCGCGGGCGACGAGGTGCTGCACACCCTCGGCGTGCGGACAGCCAGCGACAAGGTCCGCGGCCACTACCCGGCCTTCGACGTGACGCCGCCGCGTTTCGTGACCACAATCGTCACCGACCGGGGCCCGTTCGCCCCGGACGCGCTGGCCGACTACCAGTGTTTCCAGGACCGCCAGGACTATCGGAGAGAGGGACCGTGACCGACACGCTCCACGCCCAGTGGGTCGTCCTCGACATCGAGGGCACTCTGATGCCGACCGCGGGGGTCCACGTCGTGCTCTACGACTACGCCCGCCCGCGCCTCGGCCCGTGGATCGACGCCCACCCCGACGACCTGGCCGTGCGGTCGGCCGTCGCCCGCACGAAAGCCGAGGCGGGCCTGCCCGAGGACGCGACCACCGCCGAGGTCGTCGCGGTCCTGCACGGCTGGATGTCCGCCGACCGCAAGGCCGCCCCGCTCAAGGACCTGCAAGGCCTGATCTGGCAGGACGGCTACGCGCGCGGCGACCTGGTCTCGGAGTACTTCCCCGACGTCGTGCCCGCCCTGCGCGCCTGGCACAGCGCGGGCCTGCGGCTCGCGGTGTTCTCGTCCGGCTCGGTGGCCGGGCAGATCGCGTCGTTCTCCACCACCACCGAGGGCGACCTGACCGGCCTCTTCCGGCACCACTTCGACACCGTCAACGCGGGCCCCAAGCGCGAGGCGGCCTCGTACGCGGCCATCGCCGAGGGCCTGGGCGGTCCGACGCCCGGCCGGATCGTGTTCCTCTCCGACGTCCCCGCCGAACTCGACGCGGCCGCGGCGGCGGGCTGGCAGACGATCGGCCTCGCCCGCGACGGCGAGCCGTTCGCCGCCGCCGACTTCGGCGCCCACCGGGTCGCGAAGTCCTTCGACGAGTTCCGGATCGTGACCGATGATTGAGGTCTTCCAGGCAGGTCACGCGCTCGCCGCCGAGGCCGCCCGCTACACCGCGATGGGCTGGATGCGCGGCACGTCCGGCAACCTCTCGGTCACCCTCGACCACGACCCGCTGCGCCTGGTCGTCACCGCCAGCGGGCTGGACAAGGGGGAGCTGTCGGCCGCCGACGTCGTCGTGGTCGACGCGGCGGGCGAGGCGCTGCCCGACCAGCTCCAGCGGCCCTCGGCCGAGGCCGGGCTGCACGCCAGGATCGCCGCCGTCGCGGGCGCGGGGGCCGTCGTGCACCTGCACATGCTCGCCCCGGTCATCGCCGCAGAGCGCTGGCCAGGCGGCATCGAGCTGCGCGACCTGGAGATGCTCAAGGGCTTCGGCCGCGCCGCCCACGACGACCTGGTCACCATCCCGGTCATCCCCAACTCCCAGGACATGCGCGTCCTCGGCGACGCGTTCGAGGCGGGCTTCGACCCGGCGACGCCCGCGCTGGTCGTCGCCCGCCACGGGGTGTACGTGTGGGGGGAGGACCTGATGGCCGCCCGGCACCGCGCCGAGTGCCTGGAGTGGCTGCTGCGGTTCAAAACCGAGACCGAGTGAGGTGCGCCCGATGACCCTGCTGACCGTCTGGGCCGACGACGACCCGGCCACCGAGCTGACCAGGACCGAGGACGAGCACGAGATCCGGGCCGCGCTCGCGGGCATCGGCGTCCGGTTCGACCGCTGGCCGCTGGTCGCGGACCTGCCCGCCGAGACCACCTCCGAGCAGGTGCTCGACGCCTACCGGGCGCGGGTGGACGAGATCTCGGCCCGCGAGGGCTACGGTTTCGTCGACGCCGTGGCCATGACCCCCGCGGACACCCCCCAGTGGCGCGACCAGGCCGCCGCGGCCCGCGCCAAGTTCCTCGCCGAACACACCCACGACGACGACGAGGACCGCTTCTTCGCCCGCGGCTCCGGCATCTTCTACCTGCACGCCAACGGCAAAGTCCACGCCGTCCTCTGCGAAGCGGGCGACCTCCTCAGCGTCCCAGCCAAGACGACCCACTGGTTCGACATGGGCACCCGCCCCGACTACGTCTCCATCCGCTTCTTCCACGACGACGACGGCTGGGTAGCCGACTTCCTCCCCGACTCCATCGCCGACCGCTTCCCCACCTACGACGAGATCACCGCCGCACGCGGCTGACCATCCGGCTCTCCTGGCCCGGCACGCTAAAGCCGGTCCAGGAGGGTCCGGGCGCGTCGGTGGAGATGGTCCGCGTAGTCGCTGAAGTCGCCCAGTTCCACGCGCTTGAGATAGCGAGCGATCACGAAGAGTTGGGCGCGGAGACCGTCGGGGCTATCCAGCGTGTCGGCAAACGTGTCGTGCACCTTCTTGGCCGTATCCGGAGCGCGCAACGCCAGCACGTACAGCGTGGCAGCGTCGTAGCCGACCATTTTCCGTCCCCACGATTCCCAGTCCAGCAGGACCAGGCCGGGCCGCGTCAGGTTGGACCAGTTCAGGTCGCCGTGTGCGGTCACCCAGGCGGTCACCGTCGGATCGATGCCGCTGCCGAAGAATGCCAACAGACGTGTGCTTACCTGCCGCTGGTCGCGTTTCCCTCGGTCGGTGCGCTGGTGGGCCAGTGTGTCGAGCGCGTTCCGCAGATCGGACCACCACTGATCGGGAAGGTCGATGTCGTCACGGAGTTCGGCCGTCGCCGAGCACGGCTGGTCGATGACCAGGGTCATGATTTCCGCCCGGTTGCGGTAGTTCTCCGCACCCCATTCGTGCCTGTCGAGCACCACCGGTTTCGGCACGCCCGTGATGCTGGTCGAGTCCGCGTTGCCGGTCCAGTATTCGCCTTGCGCCCACTGCGGATCGGCCCACGAGACACGCAACCAGCGCTCACCGCCCCGACTGGACACCCGGCTGCCGATCGTCCGGTCACGCCATCCGTAAACCAGTTCACCGTGCGGTTTCACCGAGAAGTGATCAGCCGCCACGGCTAGCTGTTCACGCATCCATTCACGTTGCCCATCGTCGTCCGCTGCCACTCGTCGTCCTATTCCTCGTAGTAATCGGCAAAGCTCGGCGGGCTCGACTCTTACCGGGCTCGGGTGGATGAGCTTCGCCGACAGCTTCCCCACCTATGAGGAGCCCACCGTCGCACGCGGCTGACCTGGGTCTCTAGCGGGTCAGGATCGTGTAGTCCCCGATCTCGCGGACCAGTTTGTCCGCGAGAGTCCACCTGATCGCGGGGTCGGTGAAGGAGACGACGTGGTGGTCGATGGGGACAGGGGCCGGGTGACCGGTGCGGTAGCGCAGTCCGTCGACTCCGAAGAGGCGGAACGATTCGGCTCGCAGCAGGATGTGTCCCTTTCGCAGGGCCGGGCAGAGCTTGGCGGACAACCGCGCGCAGGGCAGGCAAATGGGCGGTTCGCTGACAAGTAGGTGTTCGGTCAGCGGTTGGCCGGTGTCGCGGAGAACCCAGAGGACACCGTGGCAAGTGTTGTCGGCCGGGTTGCCGCAGGTTTGGCAGAGCAGTTTGCGCATGGCGCGGCGCTGCCGCAGTGGGTGGATTCTGGCGAACTGGGGTTTGCCGTGTCCCGGCCTGCTGGTCGCCCGGTCCCAGAGGACTCCGCGCTGGTCGCGGTCGGCGAGGATTTCGTCGGGGTAGGCGATTCCGGAGCCGTCGGGGCGTTCCACGACCCGGGGGTGTTCGTCCCAGTGTTCTTCGCTCCAGGTGGCGATGTAGGGGACGACGGAGTCTGCCTTGGCGCTGCTCATGCGGCGCCGCCCAGGGCTGTTTCCCACGTCTGGGGTGCGCCCAACGCGGTGACCGGGAGGACCACGTTCGGCGCGTCTGGCTCGCCGGGCGCGGGGATTTGCACCAGTCGCCGGGCCACATCGGCGACGGCGTTGCCGTGGGTTCCCCAGACAATGCCGCCGTCGCCGTCGGGGACCACGCGCATTCCGAGCACTTGCCGTTGATCGAAGACGAAGACCACGTCGGTGTGCCGCGCGCCGCTTCGGCTGGCCGCGACCCCGGAGACAGTGTCGTTCTCGCTGAGCAGGTGGAACGCCCACCCTCCCCGCTGGACGCCAGGCAGTTCGCCCAGCGCGGGCAGGCGGGAGAGGGCATCGGCTTGGGTGATGACGGTGTGCGGCACTGGATGGGCTCCCGTGGCTCGGTGACAGGACATGGCACCGAACCGCTCGGCGGGCGGTTTCCGGGATGCCATGCCTGAACTCGATCCTGTGTAGCCGATTGTGGGCTTTCGGATACAAAGGGTTGTCACACGCGCACAGTCTGTGGCTATGCTGGTCGAACATGTGTCTGGGACAGCGAAAGCGTGCATACGATGCCCCGTGAGCCGGAAACGATAGTCAACTTGCGCCGTCGCCTCGGCGGGCAACTCGCCGCCCTGCGGAAGGCGGCGAGCCTGACCCAGGAGCAGTTGGCGCGGGTCACGCACTACGACCGCACCTCCGTGGCGCACATCGAGAAGGGCCGCTACCGGGCGGACGAGCAGTTCTGGTCGGCGGTCGACCGCAAGGTCGGCGCGAACGGGGCACTGTTGGAGTCGTTCCGGGCATTGGACGCGGTCTGCCAGGCGCACCGCCTGGAAGCGCGGGAAGCCGAACTGGCCGAAGCCCGAAGCAAGGCGCTCCGCCTGCGGATACCCCCGCCGGAAAACCGCACGCCCAGCACGGAAGCCGAAGAACTCCTGCGCGGATTGGTGGACACCATGAAACGACGCGGCCTGTTGCAGCTTTTCGGGTTGACAGCCACCAGTGCGGTCGCTCCAGGCATGTTCGACGCTTTCGACTCGGATGAGCAGGAACGTGTGTTGGGTGCGATCGCCGTGCCTGAACGGGTGGACGAACAAGTCATCGCCCACATTGAGACTATCGTCGAACACGCCCGTGTGACCGATCACCAGTTCGGCCCACAGGCGGCGTTGCACACCCTGCTCGCCCAGGTGAAGATCTTGAGCGGCATGGTGCCGAACTGCCCCGATTCGTTGCGGCCCAGGTTGCTGTCCGCACTCGCCAACGCGCAACAGAAATGCGGCTGGCTGGTCTTCAACAAGAACGATTTCGTTGGTGCCCGTCGTTGCTATGAGCAGGCGCGGGAAACGGCTCATCAGGCTCAAGACGTGACGCGGGCGGCTTACATTCTTGCGAGCATGACGCAACTGGCCCTGTGGATGGATTTGCCTGCGGTCGGCGTGGACTACGCGGTCGCGGCTCAGACGTGGGTGGCCCGCACAGACAACGTCGGTGTGCGAGCCTTCGCATCAGACACCGCCGCCTGCGCCTTCGCGGCCATGGGCGACACTCACGCGGCCATGCGGAAGTTGGAAGAAACCCGAACCTACCTGCCCCGATGCGGCGAGGAGCCCCCAGCCCCATATCTCTATGCGTACAGCGATGAGTTGCACACCGGGCGACGAGGGGAATCTCTACTTGCCCTGGGTCGCGTAAATGAGGCCATCCAAGTGATGAGCGGTTCGCTTGACTCTTACACATCAAGCGCTGCTCTCGCCAAGCCACGTGATGTCGCCGTGGGAAGGATCAGGCTCAGCGAAGCCCACGTGGTGGCGGGCAACATCGAGGAAGCCGCGTGGATGCTCGGGAGCGTGCCGGAAGCGTTGGCCCAAAACCGTTCAGCCAGGATCGACCACCAGATTCATGAAGTCCGACGGACCCTCACGCCGTGGGAGGACTTGGCGGCTGTGAAGCAGCTTGACGAGCGGTTGGTCGCGAGCGGACTGCGGTAGCTGGGAAGCTGAACTCCTGCGGGGATTGGTGGACACCATGAAACGACGCGGCCTGTTGCAGCTTTTCGGGTTGACAGCCACCAGTGCGGTCGCTCCCGGCCTGTTCGATGTTCTTGATCCGGATGAGCAGGAAAGGGTGTCGGGTGGTTCTAGGGGAGCCCGGTAGGGAACGCCCGCACCAGTCCTGGCTCGCCACATCAGGTGAGTTCGGTGCCCGCCTGCCCCGGAGGCCGCCCTCGGGGGACCGCCTCCGGGGAGGTGAGCGCCCGGCAGGGTCGGGCGGTGATCAGAGTCGGTGCCAGCGGCTCGGAGCGGTGCCGGGCTCCCAGCCCGCTTGCCTGCGGCTATTAGGGTCGGTCGCCCGCAGGCTGGTGCCCACGTCGAGGTCGACGCAGTTGTAGAAGGCCATTGGGGTGTCGGCGATGTTCCACACGGCCAGGACCTTCTGCCGTCCGGTGTGGGCGCCGAGGTCCACGGTGTGGCGGACGGTGGCGGCGGGGCGGCCGCCGTGGTCGTCGAACACCGCGATGCGGGTCTCGCCGATGAAGTATTCCCAGGTCGTCGTGGCGTGCCGGGCGGTGAGGGTCCAGGTGAACTCGACCCGGCGGCCGACCGGGGTGGCGGGCCAGGCCTTCGTCTCGTCGCTGAGCTGTGCGAACTGGGGCAGGCCGCCGGGGCAGTTCTTCTGCCCCTTGGGGCCCTCGACGCTCTGCGGCTCCCAGACGATCGGGCCGCAGTCGCCGACCCGGCCCTGCGCGCAGTCGGCCTGCCTGCTCGGCGGGGCGTTGACGTAGCCGTGGGCCGCCGCGGGGCTCGCGGGCAGGGCGACCAGCAGCAGGGACGCGAGGCCGACGGCGGCGAGGGCGCGCTGGTGTCTCATGTGCTCTCCACTTCGCGGACGTTTCCGCCGGGTACGGCGGGGGGAACCGTTGAGCAGTGGGACGCCTGCCGCCCGTCGGGCGCGGGGTGCGCCCGCGGGATGGGGAGGCGCGGATTTGGTCTAGACCAAAAGGCCGGCCTGGGCAGCCGGTCAAGGTGGCGGCGCGCAATCCGGCCGCCGGGAATTTCCCAGTTCGACGCCCGCGGTTCAGCGCGGGGAGGACAGTGGTGGCTGGGGCGTGCGCCAGCCCACCGGCGAGCGGCGGCGCGGTGCCGCCACATGGTCGGGAGCGCCGGATACCCTCCGGTACCTTGGGACACCTGTTCGAGCGACACCACGATCTTGGAGTGCGACCCAGTGACAGCCGAGACCCTGTACGGGGCCGACGACCTGACCCATCTGGAGGGTCTGGAGGCCGTCCGGAAGCGACCCGGCATGTACATCGGCTCGACCGACAGCCGGGGCATCAACCACCTGTTCGCCGAGGTCGTGGACAACTCCACCGACGAGGGCGTCGCGGGCCACGCCACCCGGGTCGTGGTGACCCTGCACGCGGACGGCAGCGTGCAGGTCGACGACGACGGCCGCGGCATCCCGACCGGGGTGCACGCCAAGTCCGGGCTCTCCGGCGTCGAACTCGTGCTCACCCGGCTGCACGCGGGCGGCAAGTTCGGCGGCTCCGGGTACAAGACCTCCGGCGGCCTGCACGGCGTCGGCGCGTCCGCGGTCAACGCCCTGTCCCACCGCTTCGACGTCACCGTCAAGCGGGAGGGCAAGGTCCACCAGATGTCCTTCGCCCACGGCGTCCCCGGGGTGTTCGACGGCCCCGGCCCGAAGGCGAAGTTCACCCGGCAGTCCGGTTTGCAGATCGTCGGCAAGATGAAGCGCGGCGAGTCCACCGGCACCTCGATCCGCTACTGGTACGACGCGCGCTACTTCGAGAACGGCGCCGCCCTCGACGTCGAGGCCGTGCGGACCAAGGTGCGCAACACCGCGTTCCTGGTCCCCGGCGTGACCTACGTGCTGCGCACCGCGGCCGAGGACTCGATCTCCGAGGAGACCTTCCACTACCCCAACGGCCTCACCGACATGGTCGACTTCCTCGCCCCGTCGAGCGAGCGGGCCGTCTCGGGCACCCTGCTGATCATCGGCGAGGGCGCCTACCAGGAGAACGCCGCCGACGAGAACGGCGTCATGCGGTCCAAAGTGGAGCGCCGGGCCGAGATCGAGGTCGCCTTCCGCTGGGGCACCGGCTACGAGCGCACGGTCGAGTGCTTCACCAACACCATCCGCAACGCCCACGGCGGCACCCACCGCAAGGGTTTCGAGCGCGCCACCGTGAAGGCGTTGCAGGAGGCCATTTCCCGCACCCGCGGCCTGCTCAAGCCCAAGGAGGACCCGCCGACCCTGGACGACGTGCTCGAAGGCATGACCGCGGTGGTGCACGTGCGCATCCCCGAGCCCCAGTTCACCTCGCAGACCAAGGACGAGCTGTCGACCGCGGGCATCACCAAGGTCATCCAGGGCGTTGTCGAGCGCCACGTCAAACTGTGGACCGAGGACCGAAAGACCAAGTCCGAAGCCAAAGTCGTCCTCCAGAAGATCGTCGACGCCAGCCGCGTCCGCCTCACCCAGAAACAGCAGAAGGACGCCGCCCGCCGCAAGACGGCCCTGGAAGGCGCGGCGATGCCAGCCAAACTGGTCGACTGCCGCACCACCGGCCTGTCCCGCAGCGAACTGTTCCTCGTGGAAGGCGACAGCGCCCTCGGCTCGGCCAGAATGGCGCGGGTGTCGGAGTATCAGGCGCTGCTTCCCTTGCGGGGCAAGATACTCAACGTGCAGAAGGCCAGTCTCGCCGACACATTGCGCAACGCTGAGATCGCCTCCATCGTGCAGGTGCTCGGGGCCGGGACCGGGCGGACGTTCGACCTCGCGGCGATGCGGTACGGGCGGGTGATCCTGATGGCCGACGCCGATGTCGACGGGTCGCACATCCGGACGCTGCTGATCACGCTGTTCGCCAAGTACATGCGGCCGGTCATCGAGGACGGCAGGCTGTACGCGGCGATGCCGCCGCTGCACAAGGTGACCACCAAGGGACGCAACCCGGAGACCATCTTCACCTTCACCCAGCGGGAGATGGAGACCACGGTCGCCCGGCTGACCAAGGCGGGCAAGCAGATCGTCACGCCGGTGCCCCGGTTCAAGGGCCTCGGCGAGATGGACGCGGACGAGTTGTGGGAGACCACGATGAACCCGGCCACCCGCTCGGTCCGCCGGATCACCCTCGACGACGCCGAAGCCGCAGAGAACGCGCTGGAACTGCTGATGGGCGAGAAGGTCGAACCGCGGCGCGCGTGGCTGGTGGAGTCCTCCGGCCGCGTCGACCAAGCCGCGATCGACGTCTGACCGTCCGCACCCGAGCCGCACGAGAGAGAGCGCTGAGCAATGGCACGCCGCAAGGGTCCCTCGACCACCAAGGTCGATCCCGCCGCCTTCGACCAGGCGGGCGCGCAGGTCTTCGACAACCCGGTGAAGACCGAGATCGAGGACTCGTACCTGGAGTACGCGTACTCCGTCATCCACTCCCGCGCCCTGCCCGACGCCCGCGACGGCCTCAAGCCGGTGCACCGCCGCATCCTGTTCTCGATGAACGAGCAGGGCTACCGCCCCACCCACGCCTACGTGAAGTCCTCCCGCGTCGTCGGCGACTGCTTCGTCCGTGGCGCACTGGTGTCGACCCCGGACGGCCTGCGCCCCATCGAGACCGTCGAGCTAGGCGACCTCGTGCTCGACGGCGCGGGCAGGCCGGTGCCGGTTGTCGCTGTCTACGAGAACCCCGCCTCGGATCTGGTCCGGGTGACCTGGACCAACGGGCACACGATGCTGGTGACCCCAGGCCAACGGTTCCGCACTGTCGACGACGACCTGACCGTGCGCTGGACCGAGGCGCGCGACCTCATCGGCCGCCGGACGGTCGGATACGGCGCCGGGCGCCACCCACAGTGGGAGCCGAATGGCGAGCCCTATCACTATGTGCTCGGCCTGGTCCTCGCGAAAGGTTCCGTCGGTGATGCGGACGGGCGTGTGCGCATTCACCTGCGCGATGCCGAACCGCTTGACGTGGCCCACGGCTGGGCGATCGAAACGGGTGTGACGGTTTCTCGTGGAAAGCGAGAAGCGAGCGAACCGGACGGCCGTGATGAGCACATTCTCACGTTCGCCCGACACGACGGTCTGCTCGCGGCGGGTGAGCCGGATAGCGAATATCGGCGCGTGCCGGACAGTGTGCTCAGTGACCGCGCCGCGTGGCTGCCATTTCTCGCGGGTCTGTTCGACGGCCGCGGCCGGGTCCGCCGGGCGGATCGGGAAATCGTCTTTGTGAGCGCGGGCGAGACAGTGGCGCGACAGGTGTATTCGATGTTGGCCGACCGCGGCATCCACGCGCGTCGATGGACTCGCGCGGGCCAGGCCGCCGCGCACGCCGTCTCGGTGTCGGGCCGGGATGCCGCCGTGCTCGGGCGGGCTCTGCTGCCCTGGACCAGGATCGGGCACAAGCAAGACGCCCTCGGCGCGATCGTCGCCGAGCATGGCGCGGCACCCGGCGGTGTGTCGGTCGAGTCCGTCGAGGTGGTGGAATCGGACGCCACGTATGACATTCAAGTAGGCTCCCACGAGCACGCTTTTGTGGTCGAGGGCTTCGTTGTGCACAACTGCATGGGTAAATACCATCCGCACGGTGACACCGCCATCTACGACGCCATGGTGCGGTTGGCGCAGGACTTCTCCCTCAACGCTCCGCTGATCGACGGGCACGGAAACTTCGGTTCCCCAGACGATGGACCGGCGGCGAGCAGGTACACCGAAGCGCGGATGTCGGCCGAGGCGATGCTGCTCGTCGGGGAACTGGGGGAGGACACGGTCGATTTCCGGCCGAACTACGACGGTTCGCTGATGGAGCCGACCGTTCTTCCCGCCGCTTTCCCGAATCTGTTGGTCAATGGGACCTCGGGGATCGCGGTCGGGATGGCGACGAACATGATCCCGCACAACCTCGGCGAGGTCGTCGCCGCCGCGCGGTGGCTGTTGATGCATCCGGACGCGACGCTGGACAAGCTGATGGAGTTCGTGCCGGGGCCGGACCTGCCGACCGGGGGGATGCTGCTCGGCCTGGACGAGGTGCGCAAGGCCTATGAGACCGGGCGCGGTGTGGTGCGGATGCGGGCCAAGGTGGAGATCGGGCCGCTGGAGGGCAGCCGCGGCAGGCAGGCGATCACGGTGACCGAGCTGCCCTACCAGGTGGGCTCGGAGAAGATCATCGAGAAGATCACCGACGAGGTCACCAAGTCCAAGCGGCTTACCGGCATCGCCGATGTCAAGGACCTCACCGACCGGGAGAACGGGACCCGGCTGGTAATCGAGTGCAAGGTGGGGGTCAACCCGCAGGCCCTGCTCGCCGACCTCTACCGGCTCACGCCGATGGAGCAGTCCTTCGGCATCAACAACCTGGTGCTGGTCGACGGCCAGCCGCGCACGCTGGGGCTCAAGGCGCTGCTGGAGGTCTTCCTGCGGCACCGCGCCGAGGTCGTCACCCGCCGCACCCGTTACCGCAGGCGCAAGCGCGAGGAACGGCTGCACCTGGTCGAGGGTCTGCTGCGCGCGCTGCTCGACATCGACAAGGTGATCAAGCTGATCCGCGGCAGCGAGGACGCCGCGGCGGCGAAGGCGGGCCTGATGAGCCGCTTCAAGCTCTCCGAGATCCAGGCGACCTACATCCTCGACACCCCGCTGCGCAGGCTCACCCGCTACGACAAGCTCGAACTGGAAGCCGAGCAGGACAAGCTGCGCGCCGAGATCGAGGAGCTGTCCAAGATCCTCGACGACGAGAAGGTGCTGCGCCGGGTCGTCTCCACCGAACTGGGCAAGGTCGCCAAGGACCTCACCGCCGAGCGCCGCACCGCGCTGATCGACGGCGACCTCAAGGAGGTGTTGGCCGCGTCGAAGCCCGCCGGGCCGCTGGAGGTCGCCGACGACCCGTGCCAGGTGGTGCTGTCGGCCACCGGCCTCGTCGCGCGGACCGCCGCCGAGTCCGAGGAGGCGACCGAGGGCCGCAGGCGCCGGGGCCGGGCCCGGCACGACACGGTGGCCGCGGTGGTCCACTCGACCGCGCGCGGGCAGGTGCTGCTGGTGACCAACCGGGGCCGGGCGGTCAAGACCGACGTGCTGCCGCTGCCGGTGCTGCCCGAGCAGAGCGGCACGGTGTCGCTCAGCGGCGGCATGGCCGCCAGCGAACTCGTGCCGCTGGACAAGGGCGAGAAGGTCGTCGGCATCGCCCCGCTGGGCGAGCAGGCGGCAGGCTCGCCGGGTCTGGCGCTGGGAACCCGCCACGGCGTGGTGAAGGTGTGCGCGCCGGAGTGGCCGGTGCGCTCGGAGGAGTTCGAGGTCATCTCCCTCAAGGATGGCGACGAGGTCGTCGGCGCCACCTGGCTCACCGACGGCACCGAGACGCTGGTGTTCGTCTCGTCGGAGGCGTCGCTGCTGCGCTTCGCCGCCGGTCTGGTGCGGCCGCAGGGGCTCAAGGGCGGCGGCATGGCGGGCATGACCCTGCCCGGGGCGGCGAAGGTCGCGTTCTTCGGCGCGGTCCGCACCGACGACCCGGAGCACGGCGAGCCGATGGTCGTCACCTCGACCGGCCAGAGTGTCAAGGTCACCCCGTTCGCGGAGTACCCGGCGAAGGGCCGGGCGACCGGCGGCGTGCGCGCGCACCGGTTCCTCAAGGGCGAGGCGGGCCTGGTGCTCGCCTGGGTCGGGCCGCGGCCCGCTGGCGCGAGCCGCACCGGGTCGGCGATCGAGTTGCCCGAGCCGGACCCGCGCCGGGACGGCTCCGGCGCGCCGCATCCGGGCCCGGACGTGGTGGGGCACCTGATCGAGCGGGACTGACGTTGGCCGCGATTTCGCGGGGATGACCGGCGGCGGCCACCCGCCGACCGTCGCCCGGCGTGATCCTGCCTGAGTGAGGGATGACGGGGAGGCGATCGGGATGGCCGAGTCGACGCTGGTGACCAACGACGACGGGATCGAGTCCCCGGGGCTGGCCGCGCTGGCTCGCGCCGCGGTCGCCGCGGGCGCCCGGGTGACGGTGGCCGCGCCGCTGTCCGAGGCCAGCGGCACCAGCGCGAGCCTGGTGGCCACCGAGGATCACCAGCGGATCGTCACCGAGGAGCGGGCGCTGCCGGGTCTGGTGGGCGTGCCCGCGTTCGGCGTCGGCGCGCACCCGGGACTGATCGCGCACGTCGGGTGCCAGGGGGCGTTCGGCGGGACACCGGATGTGGTGCTGTCCGGCATCAACCGGGGTGCCAACATCGGCCGCGCCGTCCTGCACTCCGGCACCGTGGGCGCCGCGCTCACCGCGAGTGTCGTGGGGGTGCGCGGCTTGGCGGTGTCGCTGGACGTCGGGTTCGACGGAAACGGGCAGGCGCACTGGGAGACCGCGGCCTCGGTCGTGGCCGCCGCGCTGGACCTGCTGCTCGCGAGTCCGCCCGCGACGGTGCTGAGCGTTAACGTGCCCAACGTCCCCGTCGACCGGCTGCGTGAGCCGCGGTGGGCCCGGCTGGCGGAGTTCGGCTCGGTGCGCAGCGCCGTCGAACGGCTCTCCGACGGCACGATCGAGGTGACGACGGTGGCCACCGACACCGAGCCCGCCCCGGACACCGACGCCGCCCTGCTCGCCGCGGGCCACGTGACGGTGACCGCCCTGCGCTCGGTCTCCGAGGACCAGGTGGTGCAGAACGACACGGACGCCGTCGACACCGCTCGGAGCCCATGGGCGTGACGACCCGGCACTGAGCCCCCTGGTCACGCCGCGATCGGCCGCGGTCGGGACGGCTCCTCAGCGGGGTGCGCGGGGCGCGGGGATCTCGATCAGGCTGGCCAGCGCGTCGGCGACGGTGGGATGCGGGCTGACCACCGACAACAGGTCGGTCACCTCAAGAGCGCGCAGCACCGCCGGTTGGCACCCGGCCACCAGCACCCGGCCGCCGACCGCGGCGGCCCGCTGCTGGGTTTGGGCGAGCAGCACGAGCCCGCAGGAGCCGACGAAGCCGACCTCGGTCAGGTCGACCACCAGCAGGCCGCGCGGGCGGGCCCACAGCGCCGCGGCGACCGTCGAGCAGGTCGCCATGTCGATGTCCCCGCGCAGCCGGAGCACCGGGACGTGGTCGAGTTGGTCGTGCCGGACGGAAAGTTCGCCCAGGTCGTAGGTCATGTGGCGCTCCCTCGGTCGGGGCGGCCACGAAGAAAATGTGTCCTAGCCGGGTGGCCACACCCGAATGGCATCTCCAACGCAGCGTCACCGCAAAGATCGGGACACCTCCGACGCTACGCTTCTCAGCCCAGGACACAACCCCCGTCGGCGCTCTTACCCGATCGGAGAACGACCGTCCGCCCTGGTCACACAGGGTGACCCAGGGTCAGCGGGCGTGCGCGACGGGCTCGTCCTCGTCGTCCGGGTCGCCCGCGGAGTCGCGGGGGACCGGCAGGTCGGGGTCGAGCAGGGTGCGGGCGCGCAGGGCGATCTCCATGCACAGCCGCTCTTGCGGGTCGTTGAGGCGGTCGCCGAGCAGTTCGTCGATCTGGTGCATGCGGTAGCGCACGGTCTGCGGGTGCACGTCGAGCCGGGCGGCGATCTCGTTGATGCCGCCTCGGGTCTCCAGCCAGGCCAGCAGGGTGGCGGTGAGCCGGTCGCGCTGCTTGGTGGTCAGGGCGCGGAACGGCTCAAGGGTGCGCACGGTGAGCTGGGTCAGCAGGAACTCGTCGGAGAGCAGCACCAGCGCCGACAGGTGGTCGGCGCAGCGGATGACCTCTTGGTCGGGCAGCA
Source organism: Actinokineospora iranica (assembly GCF_900101685.1). Lineage (GTDB taxonomy): Bacteria > Actinomycetota > Actinomycetes > Mycobacteriales > Pseudonocardiaceae > Actinokineospora > Actinokineospora iranica. Next base: position 41,674 of record NZ_FMZZ01000023.1, on the reverse strand, counting down.
CGCCGCGCTGGGCGAGGACCATCGCCCGCCGCGCGCAGGCGAGCGAGCGGTGCGCCTGGGCCAGCGGCACGGTGGGGCCGATCGCCGCGCGGCGCCCGCGCAGTTCGCCCGCGAGGCCGGGCATGTGCTGGTCGGGGTCGGCGACCACCAGGCACGGGTCGGCGCTTTCCAGGTCGACCAGCACTTGGCCCGCCAGCGCGAACGCGGGCAGCCGGTGTTGGCCGTCGCGGTGGCTCACGCCGCGGTGGTTCAGGTCGTCGCGGTATTCCAGGGCGACGACGGCGACCCGCTCGGGCAGCACCCAGTCGGTGGTGCTCGCGAGGTCGGCGATGGCCTGCGGCGCCGCGGGCGGGTCGGCCAGGATCAGCTTGAGCAGCTGCCTGCGCCTGCGCTCCAGCGCCCCGGTGGCGTGGCCCTGGGCGTCGGTGTAGCCGGCGATGGCGATGGTGCACAGTTCGTCGACGTAGGCGAAGACCTTGTCGGCGATGGCGAACAGGGTGTCGGCGGGCACGCCCATGGCGCGGCCGACGACGCTCATCCGCCGCCACACCACCCGGGAGCCGACGCGGACCGCGGTCTGCAGGGCGTCCATGGTGCGGCCTTCGATGAACTCCACGCGCCCGGCGTAGCGGAACGCGGCCTCCCAGTGCGCCTCGGTGGCCCGGGGGTCGCGCATGTTCTCGAAGCACTTGACGATGGCCATTTCGACCGAGCCGACCAGGATCTCGCGCAGCTTGCCTTCCAGCGGCCCGGCGTAGGCGGGCACCGCCGCCTGGATCTCGCCCACGACGTCGCGGACGAGTTCCGCGGCCATCGGGCGCATCTGCGCGGACAGCTCAGCGGGAATCGAGGCCCACAGTTCCCGCGCCGCGCTGGCGCCGCGGGCCTGCCCTGGCCGCGTCGGCTCGCCGTCGCGGCTGGCCAGGCGCAGCGGCGCGACCTGCCCACCCGGCCGGACCGGCCCCGGCGACCGCCTCGGTTCACTCGACATGCGCCACCTCTTCGTGACAAAAGTGCCTTCAGGTCACCCCAGGACGGCGACCGGTTTGCTCCGCAGACGATAAATATGCCCGTTCATAGTGTCAAACTTCGTCGTGCTGACGCGAGAATCCACCCCCGGGGGTGGCTGTTTCAGTGTCACTTGTCACAAACCGACGGTTTCTCGGTCGGGCGTTGTTTGATCATGACAACTGTTCGGGTGTGAAGCGCGAGTGAAACCCCCTGGCCGAGCGGGGCGTCCTGGCACTGTGCGCACCCGATTGACCGCACTGCGTAGTAATTGTCACCAGTCGCGCAGGGCGGTGCGATTAATTCGCCTCATTTGCCAAGTGGATCTTTATTTGGGCGTCGGCGGTGGGACTTGCATTACATCTTACCGCTCGGTAAGTTGCATTGTCGTGGCTGGTTGGTTTCGGCCCGTGTCGTCTCCTGCGGAGGTTATCCAGAACTTACCTCGACATGGGACGGCGAACGGGCTTCGGACCTGCTGTTCGCCGGACGGCCGCGTCGGGGTTATGGGAATTGTCGTCGCCGGGTTGGTCCCCATGGGAACGGAAGAGAATTGATGAGGATTCGCGTGAACTCCAAACGCCTGCTGGCGGCGGCTTCCGCCGTCGGCGTGACGGGATTAGTGGTGGGTGGCCTGCTGGTCGCCGCGGGCTCCAGCTCGGCCGCCCCGGTGCAGGTGGACAAGACACTCGCCTTCACCTGCCCGTTTCCGCTGATCGGCGACCAGGTTTTGCAGGTGCGCATCCGGGCGACGATCAACGCCCCGGAGACCGAGGGCGGCGAGATCACCACCAAGGACTTCTCCGCCACCGCCACGGTTCCCGACACCGCGACCCAGGGCTTGACGCTGATCGGCGCCAAGACCATCGAGGGCTCCGCGGTCGCGAACATCACGCTGAACAACGCGGGCATCGCGCTGCCCGTCGCCATCCCGGGCCTGACCATTCCGAAGACGAACGTGCCCGCCTCCGGCGCCTTCGACACGGTCGCCTCCGGCACGGTCCCCACCGCGTTCCCGAAGGCGGGCCCCACCTCGATCGTCGTGGGCGACTTCAGCACGACGCTGACCCCGCGGCTGGCCGACGGCAACGAGACCGGCCTCAAGACGTTCACCTCGGACTGCAAGATGAACCCGGGCCAGGACGCCAAGCTGCTGGAGTTCACCGTCGCCCCCGGCGGCGGCACGACCTCGCCCCAGCCGACGTCGACCACCTCCAGCGCGACCACGACCAGCGCGACGTCGAGCACGACCGCGGAGCCGACCAGCACCACCTCGGACCCGACGTCGACCACCTCGGACCCGACGAGCACCACCTCGGAGCCGACCAGCACGACCTCGGAGCCGACCAGCACCACCACCTCGACCACCGAGCCCCCCGCGGGCGGTGACGTGGTGAAGGTCGACAAGAAGGTCACCTACAGCTGCCCGTTCCCGCTGATCGGAACCCAGCAGCTCGCCGTGCGCATCCAGGCCGACCTCACCCCGCCCGCCCAGGCGGGTGGCGTCCTCAAGACGACGAACTTCTCGGCGACGGCCACCGTGCCCGGCACCGCGACCCAGGGGCTGACCCTGATCGGCGCCAAGACCATCGAGGGCACCGCGGACGCCGCGGTCCGCGCCGTCAACGGCGGCGACACCCTCGACATCCCGATCCCCGGCCTGATCATCCCGAAGACCGACGTCCCGGCGTCCGGCCCGTTCGACACCATCGCCGGTGGCACCGTGGCCGACCAGGTCGTGCCCAAGGCAGGCGAGACCACGGTCTCGGTCGGCGACTTCACCACCACGCTGACCCCGAAGAAGGCCGACGGCAGCGAGACCGACCTGCACACGTTCGAGTCCAAGTGCACGCTCGACCCGGGCCAGGACACCAAGCTCGCGACCTTCACCGTCGGCGGTGGCGGCGGCCCCACCAGCAGCACCACCCCGCCGTCCTCCACCACCCCGCCGTCCTCGACCTCGAGCACCACCCCGCCGTCTTCGACCAAGCCGCCGACGTCCTCGTCGACTTCGGCGACGTCCTCGACCTCGGCCACCTCGTCCACCTCGGTGACCTCGTCCACGGAGCCCACCAGCACCGAGCCGACCACGAGCGAGCCGACTTCGACGACCACTGAGCCGCCGCTGGTGACCGTGACCACGACGACGGGCTACTACCCGCCGCCCGCCGACTACGGCAGCCCGCCCCCCGCTGGCGGCAGCGGCGGCGGCCTCGCCTCGACCGGAGCCTCGATCGCGCTGCCCCTGGGCATCGGCGCGGCCCTGCTCGCCCTCGGCGGCGGAGCGCTGTTCTGGCAGCGTCGCCGCGCGGCCCGCGGCTGATCGCTGCTAGCTAGCTGAATCCGGATGCCCGGCGGAGACCTCTCCGCCGGGCATCCGGCGTTTCGGGGCGGATTTCATCAGCTTCGTTGCGGTGCGCCCCTTTATTTTGTGTGCTTCTTCTAGATCAACTTCTCCGGTCAGGAGGTACCATTCCCCCGGTGTTTCCCTTTTCTCGCAGTCAGTCCGGACGTGGTGTTTCCCCCGGGGTGACCGCTTCGCCGAACCGCCCCAACCCGAGGCGAGCCGTGGCGGTGGTGTCGTTGCTCGCGATCACGGCAGCCGTTTCGGTCTGGCAGGCGCCGTCCGGGCAGGCCATGCCCGCCAAGACGCAGAACGCTCCCGCCAAGGCGCAGAACGCTCCCGCCAAGGCGCAGAACGCGCCGTTTGACGCCGACGCGCGAAACGCCCCAGAAGACGCCTTTTACCTTCCGCCGAACCCGTTGCCAGAAGGCCGTCCCGGCGATGTGATCCGCTCTCGGCCGTCGAAGGCGACCGTGGTGCGCGGCAGTGGCGGCGCGTGGCAGGTGATGTACCTGTCGACAGACGCGCTCGGAAATCCGATGGCGGTGACCGGCACCGTCCTGCTGCCCCAGGGCGTCGACTTGGCCTCGGCTCCCATCGTGGGCTTCGCGCCGGGCACGCACGGCCCGGCGTACCGGTGCGCCCCGTCGCACATGCTCGACATCGGCGCGTTTTACGAGCAGCCGGCCGTCAACGATCTGCTCGCCGCGGGCTACGCGGTGGCCGTCACCGACTACGAGGGCTACCGCCCCACCCCGTCGACCACCTACGCGGTGGGCCGGTCCGAGGGCGCCGCGGTCATCGACGCGGTCCGCGCGGCCCAGCGGCTGCCCGGCGGCGGGCTCAGCCCCGCGGCCAAGGTCGTGTTCCGCGGCTACTCGCAGGGCGGCGGCGCGGCGCTGTGGGCCGGGCGGTCGCAGCCCGCCTACGCCCCGGAGCTCAGGCTTGTCGGCGTCGTGGGTGGCGGCGTGCCTGCCGGCCTCACCGCGCTCGCGCCCGGCATGGACGGCGCGAAGGCCTCCGGCCTGCTGTTCTCCTCGCTGATCGGCCTGGACAGGGCCTACCCGGACCTGCGGCTGCGGGACTACCTCACCGACGCGGGCGCGGCCGCCTTCGCCGACATCGAGCGCGACGCCTGCACGCTGGAGCTGCTCACCACCTGGTCGGGCAAGAAGCTGGCCGACTACACGACCGCCGACCCGCTGCGCTCCCCGTCCTGGCAGGCCAGGGCCGAGGAGAACAGGCTGGGCGGCGCGCCGCTTCCGGTGCCGGTCTACCAGTACCACGCGGAGCAGGACGACCTGGCGCCGGTCGCGCGGGCGCGGGCGCTGCGCGCGGACCTGTGCGCGCGGGGGGTGGCCGTGCGATACCGGGAGTACCGGTCTGATCACTTCACGTTGGTCTACACCGGCAACCGGGACGCGCTCGCCTGGATGACCGAGCGCTTCGCTGAGCGGCCTGCCACCTCGAACTGCACCGGCTGACTTTTTTTCACGTTCTCGGGCATATTATTCACGTTATGGCCGTAGGACGAATGGTGAAAGCGGGGGCAGAATGCGATGCCCAGGGCTTTCGTGTCGGCGGCGTTAGTTGTGGTATGCGACACGGCCTGTCGGGGTCGGCGCCGGTGTCGAAGTTGTCACGGTTCGCACACTCCCCGGCAACGGCGCCGCGGGGCCTGCCGACCCCCGGCGGCCCGGGCCCAGGTGCGGTTGCCCTGCCTCTAGCCTGGTATGACATGGTTTCCCGGGTTCCGCATGGGGTTTCCCGCCCCCGGTAGCGCCGCTGCTCCGTCCGGCTGAAACACTCACAACGGCACAAGTCACCCTGGGGAAACTCGGTGAGCGGTGCGAAGTTCGAGGGGCCGGCTTGACTGTGCCTTAGTGCGCATTCTAACTTCGGCCGGCAGGCGCCGGAAACTCCTCGGCCCGCACGCGGCGCCAAGTGGCGGGTCAGGAAATTGACTCCGGTCGGAGGAATGGCATGAAAGCACCGGGTAAAACGGTGGTCGTCACCGGAGCGGGCCATGGCATCGGCGCCGCTCTGGCCCTGCGGCTGGCCGCCGACTCCCCCCGGGCGGTCGTGGTCTCCGACATCGATCTCGCCGCCGCGACCGAGGTCGCCGAACGCGTGCGCGCGCGCGGCGTGACCGCGGTCGCCGTCCACGCGGACGTGAGCGACCCGGCCCAGTGCCGCGAGCTGATCGCCAGGGCCGAGCGCGACCACGAGGCCGCCGACATCATCTGCTCCAACGCCGGGGTCGCCACCGGGCTCGGCCTGCACGCGGGCGAGGCCCAGTGGGCGAAGTCCTGGTCGGTCAACGTGCTGGCGCACGTGCACCTCGCGCAGGCCGCCGTGCCCGGGATGTCGCGCCGCCGCGGCGGCTACCTGCTGATCACCGCGTCCGCCGTCGGCCTGCTCGGCCTGCCGTCGGACGCGCCCTACACCGTCACCAAGCACGCGGCGGTGGCGCTGGCGGAGTGGCTGGCCTACACCTACGGCCACCTCGGCATCGGCGTGAGCGCGCTGTGCCCGATGGGCGTGCGCACCGACTTCCTCATGCCCGGCGTGGCCGCGGGCCACCCGGCGGCCCGCGCGGTGGCCGAGTTCGCCCCGCTGCTGGAGGCGGCCGACGTCGCCGACGCGGCGGTCGCGGGCATGGCGGAGGAGCGGTTCCTGATCCTCCCGCACGCGGAGGTCGGCGAGATGCACGCGCGCAAGGCGGCGGACCCGGACAGCTGGATCGCGAGCTTGCGCCGTTCTCCAGAGACGAAGACCCGATGACCGACGGAGGCGTCATGGCAGCGCGCGGCGAGCGCCCCGAACTGGTTCTCGGCGTGGGACCGGCGGGACAACCCTGCGCCGGGCTCTGCGGCGCGGTGAGCGCCGCGGGCGGGCTCGGTGTCCTCGACCTGGGCGCGGGCGACCACCGCGCGCGGGCGGCGCTGACCCGCGCAGCGGGCTGGCCCTCGGGCAGGCCGTTCGGCCTGCGCGTGCCCGCCGGGTGCGCGCTCGGCTTCGACGACGTGGCCGCGATCCTCGGCCCGACCGCCGACCAGGTGGAGGTCGTGCTGCTCGGCTGGGGCGCGCCCTGGTCGGTCAGCGAGGTCCCGGACCGCTACTTCGTGCTGGTCGAGGTCACCTCGGTCGCCGAGGCGCTGACCGCGGCGGCCATGGGCGCCGACGGCGTCGTCGCCCGCGGCAACGAGGCGGGCGGGCGCGTCGGCGAGTCCGGCGCTTTCGTTCTGCTGCAACAGCTTCTGGCCGAGCCCGAGCTGGCGCTGCCGGTGTGGGTGTGCGGCGGCATCGGCCCGGACACCGCCGCCGCTGCCATCGTCGGCGGTGCGGCGGGCGTCGTGCTGGACACGCAGCTCGCGCTGCTGCCCGAAGCCGACGTGCCCGACGACCTCACCGCCGCGCTGGCCACCAGCGACGGCACCGACACCGTGGTGATCGACGGTCAGCGGCTGCTGCCGCGCCGCGCGCCCGCGACCGGGCACCTGCCGGTCGGGCAGGACGCCTACCTGGCCACCGCGTTCCTCAACCGCTTCGGCACCGTCGCGCGCGCCGTGGCGGGCGTGCTGGCCGCGGTGCACGAGGCCGTCCGCGCCGACCGGACGCCGGTCCTGGGCTCCGGGTCGCCGCTGGCCCGCGCGCTGGGCACCGCGCTGCCGGTCGCGCAGGGCCCGATGACGCGGGTCAGCGACCGCGCCGGGTTCGCCGCGGCCGTCGCCGGGGAGGGCGGCCTGCCGTTCCTGGCGCTGGCGCTGGCCTCCGGCGAGCAGACCCGCACGATGATGACCGAGACCGCCGCCGCGCTGGGCGCGCGGCCGTGGGGCGTCGGCGTGCTCGGGTTCGCCCCGCCGGAGATCCGCTCGGCGCAGCTCGCGGTCATCGAGGAGCTGCGGCCCCCGGTCGCGCTGATCGCGGGCGGGCGCCCCGACCAGGCCAAGGCCCTGGAGGACGTCGGCATCGCGACCTTCCTGCACGTGCCGTCCCCTGGCCTGCTGGCGCAGTTCCTCGACGCGGGCGCGCGCCGGTTCGTCTTCGAGGGCGCCGAGTGCGGCGGCCACGTCGGCCCGCGCACCAGCTTCACCCTGTGGCAGGCGCAGCTCGACGTGCTGCGCGACCGCGCGGACATCGCGGGAGTGCAGATCCTGTTCGCGGGCGGCGTCCACGACGCCCGCTCCGCGGCCATGGTGTCCGCGCTGGCCGCCCCGCTGCACGACCGCGGCGCCGCCGTGGGCGTGCTCATGGGCACCGGCTACCTGTTCACCGAAGAGGCCGTCACCCACGGCGCGGTGACCGCCACCTTCCAGCGGCAGGTCGTCGCCGCGGAGCGGACCGCGCTGCTGCACACCGCCCCCGGCCACGCCACCCGCTGCGTGCCGAGCCCGTTCGTCGACGCGTTCGAGGCCACCGGCCGCGAGCTGCTCGACCGCGGCGTGCCGCAGCGCGAGGTGTGGGAGGAGCTGGAGAAGCTCAACACCGGCCGCCTGCGCATCGCCAGCAAGGGCCTGCGCCGCGAGGGCCCCGAGCTCGTCGCGGTGGACGAGGCTGGCGTGCTCGACCAGGGCCTGTTCATGGCGGGCCAGGTCGCGATGCTGCGCGACGCGGTCACCACCGTCGCCGAGCTGCACCAGGACGTCACCGCCCGCGCCGCCGAGTTCCACCGCGACCGGGCGACCCGGCTGCGCGCCGTCCTCGGCAAGGCCCGGCCGCAGCGCCCCGCCCCGCAGCCGCTGGACGTCGCCGTCGTCGGCATGGCCTGCCTGTTCCCCGGCGCGCCCGACCTGGCCTCGTTCTGGGCCAACATCGTCGGCAACGCCGACTGCGTCACCGAGGTCCCGCCGCGGCGCTGGGACGCCGCGACCTACTACGACCCGGCCGCCACCCGCGGCTCCGGCGACGCCACCCCGTCGAAGTGGGGCGGTTTCCTCGACCCGGTGCCGTTCGACCCGCTGCGCTACGGCATCCCGCCCGCCGCGCTCGCCGCCATCGAGCCGGTGCAGCTGCTCGCGCTGGAAGCCGCGCACCGGTCCCTGGTGGACGCCGGGTACGCCGAGGGCGGGTTCGACCGCGAGCGCGCGGGCGTGGTGTTCGGCGCGGAGGCGGGCAGCGACCTGTCCACCGCGGCGACCCTGCGCATGGTCCTGCCGTCCTATGTGGACCAGGTGCCCGCCGAGCTGGACGCCCAGCTGCCCAAGCTGACCGAGGACTCGTTCCCCGGCAGGCTCGCCAACGTCATCTCCGGGCGCATCGCCAACCGCCTCGACCTCGGCGCGGTCAACTACACCGTCGACGCCGCCTGCGCGTCGTCGCTGGCCGCGGTGGACGTGGCGTGCAAGGAACTGGCCGCGGGCACCGCGGACCTGATGCTGTGCGGCGGCGCCGACCTGCACAACGCCATCGACGACTACCTGCTGTTCTCCTCCGTCGGCGCGCTGTCCGCGACCGGCGCGTGCCGCACCTTCGACGCGAACGCCGACGGCATCGCCCTCGGCGAGGGCGTGGCGTGCGTGGTGCTCAAGCGCCTCGCCGACGCCGAGCACGACGGCGACCGCGTCTACGCGGTGATCCGCGGCGTCGGCAGCGCCAGCGACGGCAAGGCCCTCGGCCTGACCGCGCCGCGCAAGGAAGGCCAGCGCCGCGCGCTGGACCGCGCCTACGCCAACGCGCGCGTCTCGCCCGCCGAGGTCGACCTGGTCGAGGCGCACGGCACCGGCACCGTCGTCGGCGACCGCACCGAGTTGCAGACGCTGACCGAGGTGTTCACCGAGGCGGGCGCGCGGCCCGGCTCGTGCGTCGTCGGGTCGGTCAAGTCCCAGATCGGGCACACCAAGTGCGCGGCCGGGCTGGCCGGGCTGATCAAGTCGGCGATGGCGCTGCACACCGGCGTCCGCCCGCCCACCCTGCACGTCACCGAGCCCAACCCGGCGTGGGACGCCACCAGCCCGTTCGCGTTCCTGAGCGCCGCGTCGCCGTGGCTGCGCGAGGCCACCGAGCGGGTCGCCGGGGTCAGCGCGTTCGGCTTCGGCGGCACGAACTTCCACGTCGTCATGACCGGGCACGCCTCGGCCGCGTTCACCCGCCGCGGCCTGCGGCGCTGGCCCGCCGAGCTGTTCACCTTCCGCGGCGCGGACGACGCCGCCGCGCACCGGCAGATCGAGCGGCTGCTGGAAAGCGTCACCGCGAACGCCGCCAGCGGAAACCCGTGGACGCTGCGGGACCTGGCCCGCACCGCGGCCGCCCGCGCCGACCGCGAGGTCGCGCCGGTCCGCGTGTCCGTCGTCGCGGAAGACCTCGACCACCTCCAGACGCTGCTGCGGCGCGCGCTGGCGGGGGAGAGCGACCCGAAGGCGGGGCTGTACCGGGTGACCGGTGAGCAGCCGCGGGGCAAGCTGGCCGTGCTGTTCCCCGGCCAGGGCAGCCAGCGGCCGGGGATGCTCTCGGACCTGTTCGTCGCCTTCCCCGACCTGGCCCGCTTCGCCGGGCGCGGCGAGATCGCCGCGGCGATGTTCCCGCCCGCCGCGTTCGACCAGGCCACCGCCGACGCCCAGCGCGACCGGCTGCGCGACACCCGGATGGCCCAGCCCGCCCTCGGCGTCACCGGCCTGGCCGTGCACGAACTGCTGACCAAGGTCGGCGTCGAGGCCGACATGTACGCCGGGCACAGCTACGGCGAACTTGTCGCCCTGACCGCCGCGGGCTCCCTCGACCCGCGCGACCTGGTCGCGCTGAGCGCGGTGCGGGCCCGCACGATCCTCGCCGCCGCAGGCGACGACGCGGGCGCGATGGCCGCGGTCTCCGCCGACCGGCCCACCGTGGAGAGCGTCCTCGACGGCGCCCGGCTCGCGAACCGGGTCGTCATCGCCAACCACAACGCGCCCCGCCAGATCGTCGTGTCCGGCCCGACCTCGATGGTCGAGGAAGCCGTCGCGGCGCTGCGCGCGGCCGGGATCTCGGCCAAGCGCCTTGACGTGGCCTGCGCGTTCCACAGCCCGGTCATCGCGGGCGCGAGCGACGCGTTCGCCAGTGAGCTGGCCTCGCGGTCGTTCGCAGCGCCCCGCGTCCCGGTGTGGGGCAACCGCTTGGCCAAGCCCTACGTCGGCGACGCCGAGGGCATCCGCGCCGAACTGGCCTCCCAGGTCACCGGGGCGGTGAAGTTCTGCGAGCAGATCGAGAACATGTACGCCGACGGCGCCCGGGTGTTCCTGGAAGCGGGTCCGGGCCGGGTGCTCACCAACCTGGTCCGCGAGATCCTCGGCGACCGCCCGCACACCGTGATCCCGATCGAGCCGACCCGCGACGCCGGGCTGCCCGGCTTCCTGCACGCGCTGGCCCGCCTCGCCGTCGCGGGCGTCCCGCTGCGCACCGGCTGGCTCGTCGCCGCCCGCGGCGCCCAGGACGTCAGCACGCTGACCCCACCCGCCCGACCGGGGTGGACGGTCGACGGGCACCTGGTCCGCACCGCGGACGGCAAGGTCATCCCGGGCGGCCTCGCCCCGGCCAAGCGGATCGCGACCCTGTCCGCCGCGGGCCCCGCCCCGGCTCCGGCGAGCACCCGCGACGAGATGGTCGCCGACTTCCTGCGCACCAGCCGCGAGATGATCACCGCCCAGCGCGACGTGCTGCTCGGCTACCTCGGCGCGGCCCCCGCGCCGACCGCTCCCGCCCTGACCCCGGCGGAGCGGCCCGCACTCGGCACGCCTGCCCCCGCCGCCCGCCCGGCCGACGTTCTGTCCACTGTGGTGGGTCTGATAGCGGAGCGGACGGGTTACCCGGCCGACATGGTCGACCCTGGCCTGGACCTCGAAGCAGACCTGAGCGTCGACTCCATCAAGCGCACCGAGATCGCGGGCGAACTCGCCGCCCGACTGGGCAGCGCGGTGGACGTCGAGTCGCTGGTCCGGGCCCGCACGGCGGCCGAGCTGGCCGCGCTGCTCGCCCCCGCCCAGGGACCCCAGCCTGCCCCGGTCGCCGGACAGCAGGCCCAGACGGTGGACGTTCTGTCCACTGTGGTGGGTCTGATCGCTGAGCGGACCGGTTACCCGGCTGACATGATCGACCCGAGTCTCGATCTTGAGGCCGACTTGAGCGTGGATTCGATCAAGCGGACCGAGATCGCCGGTGAGCTGGTGTCGCGGCTCGGTGGTTCGGCGAACGTCGAGGACCTGGTGCGGGCGCGCACGGCTGCCGAGCTGGCGGGCTTGCTCGCCCCGGGCCACCCGGCTCAGCAGGCCGTCGTGGTGGACGTTCTGTCCACTGTGGTGGGTCTCATCGCGGAGCGCACCGGTTACCCCGTTGACATGATCGACCCGGGCTTGGATCTTGAGGCCGACCTGAGTGTCGATTCGATCAAGCGGACCGAGATCGCCGGTGAGCTGGTGTCGCGGCTCGGTGGTTCGGCGAACGTCGAGGACTTGGTGCGGGCGCGCACGGCTGCCGAGCTGGCAGGATTGCTCGCTCCCGCCCAGGAATCTCAGTCGGCTCCCGCGGTGGATGTCCTGTCCACTGTGGTCGGTCTGATCGCTGAGCGGACCGGTTACCCGGCTGACATGATCGACCCGAGTCTCGATCTTGAGGCCGACTTGAGCGTGGATTCGATCAAGCGGACCGAGATCGCGGGCGAGCTGGTGTCCCGGCTCGGCAGCGGCGTCGACGTCGAGGCGCTGGTGCGAGCCCGCACCGCCGCTGAGCTGGCCGACCTGCTCGCGCCCCGCTCGGCCGCCCCGGCCGCGCCCGCCGCGCCGAAGGGCGACGCCCTCTCGACCGTCGTCGCCGTGATCGCCGAGCGCACCGGCTACCCCGCCGACATGATCGACCCGAGCCTGGACCTCGAAGCCGACCTGAGTGTCGACTCCATCAAGCGGACCGAGATCGCGGGCGACCTGGCCGCCCGGCTGGGCAGCACGGCCGACCTCGACGAGCTGGTCCGGGCCCGCACCGCCGCAGCCCTCGCCGACCTGCTCACCGCCACCCCCAAGGCCGCCGCTCCCGCGCCGACCGCAGCCGCCCCCAAGACGGCGACCGGGCCGGTCGTGCGCGGTGAAGCGCCGGGACGCTACGTCCTGGGGCTGGTCGACGCCCCCGGCACACCATCGGACGACCCGGGCGCGCTGTTCGGCGCGACCCTGCTCATCGCGGGCGGCACCCCCGACCTGGTGGAGGAGCTTGCCGGGCAGCTCTCGGCGCGCGGCGCGCTCGCCATGCCGCTGCCGGGCCTGCCCGAGCTCGCCGAGTGGGTCGACCGCGTCGACGGGCTGATCTGCCTGCCCTCGGGCGACGAGCCGCTGCTGCCCGCCGCGTTCCCGATGTTCCGCTCGGTGCTGGAGCGCCGCCCGCGCTGGCTGCTGGCCGCCGCCCACGGCGACCCGCTGCGCACCGCAGGGCTGCGCGGCTTCTTCCGGACGCTGCGCCGGGAGTACCCGGACACCATGTCCCGGCTGGTCGAGTTCGAGGGCTTCCCCGCCGACGACTACTCGGCCGCCGCCGCGGTGATCGAGGAGCTGCTCACCCCCGGCGCGGAGCCGGTGGTGGTGCGCTCGGCGACCCGCCAGGCGTTCGACCTGGTGCCCACCCCGCTCGGCGCGCTGGCCATGACCGGCTCCGGGCCCGCGGGCCCCGGCGTCGCCGAGGCCGAGGCGATGGGGCTGAGCGCGGACTCCGTGGTCCTGCTCGTCGGCGGCGCCCGCGGCATCACCGCGCAGGTCGCCCGCGCGCTGGCCGCCGCGACCGGCTGCAAGATCGAGTTGGCGGGCCGCACCGGCCCGGCCACCGAGCCGGAGCACCCGGCCACCGCGGCCGCGCACGACCTCGCCGGGCTGCGCAAGGCCCTCGCCGGTCTCGGGCACACCGGGCCCGCGGCCATCGACCGCGCGGCCCGCGACATCCTCGCCCGCCGCGAGGTGAACGCGACCCTGGCAGGCCTGCGCCGCCTGGGCAGCGAGGCCAACCTGCACGCGCTGGACGTGCGCGACCCGGACGCGGTGCGCCGCCTGGTCAAGCAGATCCACGCCGAGCACGGGCGCATCGACGCCGTGGTGCACGCCGCGGGCGTCATCGAGGACAAGCTCATCGCCGAGAAGGACCCCGAGTCGTTCCGGCGGGTCTTCGCCACCAAGGTCGACGGCCTCGCCGCCCTGCTCGCAGGCCTCGACGACGTCAGCGCCGCGCCCCGGTTCGTGGTGTCCTTCGGCAGCATCGCCGCCGCCCTGGGCAACCGCGGCCAGGCCGACTACGCGGCGGCCAACGACGCGCTCGACGTGCTGGGCGCGGCGTGGTCGAAGCGCACCGGCCACCGGGCCCTGACCGTCCACTGGGGACCGTGGGCCCCCGACGAGCAGCACGGCGGCATGGTCAGCGTGGAACTCGGCCGCAGCTACGCCGAGCGCGGCGTCAAGCTGATCTCCCCTGCCGACGGCGTCGCCGCCCTGCTCTCCGAGCTGGCCTGGGGCTCGCCCGAGGTGCGGTCGGTGGTCTACACGGCGTCGGGGTGGTGAGGCGGATGGCCCGTTCCCCCGGTGTCCGCCAGCTCCTGCTCGGCGCCGCGTCCCCGGCGGCGCTGACCGAGCTGCTGGCCCGTCCGCTGGAGGACCTGCTCGCCGCCGCGCCCGCGCGGGTGCCCGGTCCGCGCCTGGCGCTGCTCGACCCCACCCCCGAGCGGATCGACCTCGCCCGCCGCGTGGTCGGCAAGGGCCGCGCCTGGCGCGGCCGCAAGGACCTGTGGTTCAGCCCGGACCCGCTGCTGGGCGCGCCGGGCACGAGCATCGCGTTCCTGTTCCCCGGCTTGGAGGCCGAGTTCGACCCTGCGGTCGCCGACGTCGCGCAGTGGCTGGGCGTGCCGGTCCCCGACCTGAGCGTCGAGACCCTGGGCAGGCACGGCGCCGCGGTCATCAACGTCGGCAGGCTCATGGACGCGGCGCTGCGCAAGCTCGCGATCACCCCGGCGATCGTGGCCGGGCACAGCGTGGGGGAGTGGACCGCGATGATCGCCGGGGGCATGTTCGCCGCCGCCGACTTCGAGGAGATGCTGACCAGGATCGACCTGGACGCGCTGCGCGTGCCCGGCGTCGAGTTCGCCGTGCTGGGCTGCCCTGCCGACCGCGCCGCCGAGGCCGTCGACGGGGTGGCCGGGGTCGTCGTCTCGCACGAGAACTCCACGAACCAGACGGTGGTGTGCGGACCGGCGGAAGCGGTCAAGGGCGTCGTGGACGACCTGCGCGCCAAGGCCGTGATCTGCCAGGTCATGCCGTTCCGCTCCGGCTTCCACACCCCGATGCTCGCCCCCTACCTGGCCCCGTTCCGGGAGAGCGGCGTGCCCAGCCTGCGCCTGCACCCGCCCGCGGTGCCGGTGTGGTCGGCGACCACCGCGAGCCCATTCCCGGTGGACGAGGGCGCCGCGCGGGAACTGTGCGTCCGGCACCTGCTGGAACCGGTCCGCTTCCGCGCCCTGGCCATGGCCCTGCACGACTCCGGCGTCCGCGCGTTCGTCCAGGCCGGCCCCGGCCAACTCGGCTCGCTCATCGACGACACCCTGCGCGAGCACGACCACCTGACCGTGGCCGCCAACGCAGGCCGCTCGACCGGGATGCTGCAACTGCGCCGCGCCGCCCTGGCCCTGTGGACCGAGGGCGCCGCCCCCGACTTCACCGCCCTCGACCCCGCCGAGGCCGTGACCGTCGCAGGCCAAGCCGCCACCCCGGAAGCCCCGGCCCCGGAAGCCCCCGCCCCCGCGGACTCGACCGCCGCGGCGTCCGAGGGCTCGCCCCTGCCGGGGATCATGGCCCAGGGAACCACGGCTCCGGCGGCACGCACCGCGTCTCCCGCTCCGGAGCCCTGGCACCCGGCGCCAGAAGCGCCTGCCGGCCAGCTCCCCGGAGTCTCGGCGCCGCCCACCCCGGCCCCCGCGCCCAGGTCCCCGGCTCCAGTCGCCCCGGCCCCAGGGGGCGCGCGGCCTCGCCGCTCCGCGCCCGCCGCGCGGCCGGAGCCGACGCCGGTCGGCGCGCTCGACCAGCTCGCCGCCCTGGCAGGCCGCTTCCCCGCGCTGCCCGAACTCGCCGCCCTGGTTCGCGAGACCGCCGAGTCGGTGGCCGCCGTGCTCGCCGCCGCCCAAGCGGCGCCCGTCGCGTCCGGCCACAATTCGACTGTCGCCCACCGTTCCGTGGCCGCTCCTGATCCGGTGGCCGCCCGCCCCACCGCGACCCCGACCGCGTCCGGCGCAGGCCCTGCCGGGTCCCGGCCGACCCCGGCCGCGCCGAGGACCGCGCCACCCGCGGTCGGTCGGCCGAGGGGGCTCGGATCGGCCGCGGCCGCGCGTGGGCCCGCTGTGCTCGCCTCGTCCACGCCGCCCGGGGCGACCACCGAACTGGTGGTCTCCACCAGCGAGATGCCCTACCTGCTCGACCACTGCTTCGCCCACCAGCGCCCCGGCTGGCGCGACGAGTCCGACCTGCGGCCGGTGGTCCCCGCCACCACCGTCGTCTGGCACCTGATGCGCTTCGCCCAGGACCTTATCACCGACCGGGTCGCCGTCGGCGTCGACGACGTGCGGCTGCACCGCTGGCTGGTCGCCGCGCCCGAGCAGCGGGTGCCGGTGCGCGTGCGGCGGATCGACCGCGACCGGGTGCAGGTCCGCCTCGGCGACTACGCCGACGGGATCGTGGTGTTCGCCGACGACTACCCGTCCGGGCCGCCGGTCTGGGAGGAGCCCGCCGACGAGCGGCAGCCCACGGTGACCGCCGCCCGCCTGTACGAAGAGCGCTGGCTTTTCCACGGCCCGGCCTACCAGGGCGTCACCCGCACCGTGGGCGTCGCCCCGCACGCCGCCCGCGCCGAGATCACCGTGCCCAGCGCGCCAGGGGCGCTGCTGGACAACGCGGGCCACGTCATCGGCCACTGGCTGGTGGAATGCCACCCGCAGCGGTGGATCGCGTTCCCGGTGTCGATCGCCCGCATCCGCTTCCACGCCGCGCCGCCCACGGCGGGCACGGCGGTCGAGAGCGCGATCCGGATCGCCGCCATCGATGAGCGCGAGTTGCGCGCCGACCTGCAGGTCAGCAGCGGCGACCAGACCCTGGTGTCGATCACCGGCTGGACCGACCACCGGTTCGACAGCGACCCCAAGACCAGCGCCGTGCACCGCTTCCCGGAGACCAGCGCTTTGTCCGACCGGCACGAGCGCGGCTGGTGGGTCGCCGCCGAGCGCTGGCCGACGCTGGCCTCCCGGGAGTTCTACCTGCGCAAATACCTCGGCTCGGCCGAACGGGCCGAGTACGAGAGCTGCCCGCCGCGCGAGCGCAGGCAGTGGCTGCTCGCCCGCGTTGTGCTCAAGGACGCGGTGCGGGGCAAGTTGTGGGACAGCGGATTCGGCCCGCTGTTCCCGGCCGAGATCGAGATCCGCGAGGACGCGGACGGCCGGATGGTCGCGGTCGGCAGGGAAGGGTTAGTCTTGCCCGCCCTCGACTTGGCCGTGGCGACCTGCCGCGAGATCGGCGTCGCGCTGGTGTCCGAACCGGCGGCGACTCCGCTCGCCGTCGCGGTGGTCGAGGTGGGGCAGCGGAGCGTCGCGGCGGCTGAGGCCGACGCGCGCGCCGCCGTCGGCGGTGTCAGGGCGGACACCGAACTGGTCGGCAGCCCGGCGGGGCTGCCGGATCGGCAGTACATCGTCGCCTGGACGGCGGCACGTGACACCCAGAGGGAGCGTTTCCAGTGACCATTTCCCAGGTGACCGAGACGGCACAGCAGTCCCCCGCGCGCGCGGAGGTCCTCGACGAGATCCGCGGCATGTTGGAGAAGGTGCTCGACCAGTACGGCCTCGACGACACCGAGATCACCGAGGACACCAGCTTCCACGACGACCTCGGGCTGGAGAGCATCGACCTCGTCGCGGTGGCCGCGATGCTCAGCGAGCGCTACGGCGAGCAGGTCAACCTCGCCGCGTTCCTCGCCGAGCTTGACCTCGACCAGGTCATCGCCCTGCGCGTCGGCCTGCTCGTTGACTTCGTTGTCGACGCGACGGCGGGACGCTGAGCCGTGGCGATGATCGAGGTCAGGGGCATCCGCACGCACTACCAGCGGATGCCCGCGAAGAACCCGCGCTCGGCGTCCCCGCCGGTCGTGGTGTTCGTCCACGGCCTCGGCTACGACAGCCTGGCCAGCTTCTACCTGACCCTGGCCGCGCCGTTCGCCGAGGCGGGCATGGAGGTCTTCACCTACGACCTCCGCGCGCACGGCCGCACCGAGCGGCCTGCGACCGGGTACCGGCTGTCGGACTTCGTCGACGACCTGACTGAACTGCTCGACCTGAACGGCATTCACCAGCCCGTCCACCTGGTCGGCAACAGCTTCGGCGGCACGATCGCGTTCAGCTTCGCCGCGCGGCACCCCGGGCGGGTGCGCAGCATCGTCTCCATCGAGGCCGAGCCCGCCACCGAGCCGTGGGCGGAGAAGATGGGCCGCACGCTGGAAATCGTCGTGGCGGAGATGGACAACGAGGAGAACCTGCGCTGGCTGGCGGAGACCTTCGGCAGCCACCACGCCCGGCTGGCGAAGGCGGCGGCGGCGATGATCCGGGCCACGAGCATCGTGGAAGAGGTGCCTCAGGGGCCGTTGCTGAGCTCTGCGGAACTGGCTTCGATCACGTGCCCGGTGCTGTCCATTTTGGGCAGTGAAGGGTTCCAGAGTGATGATCTGACGGCTGTGGAGTCGTTGCTGCCGGACTGCCGGACCGAGGTCATCGACGGGCAGAACCATTCGGTGCTGGTGGAGCGGCATCGGACTGTGCGGGACATGGTTCTCGGCTGGGTGAACGCTCTGCACGACCGGGCCGCTGCGTGAGTTCCGCCGGGTTTGCTCCGGGCGGGGCTGCTCGGGGGTCCGCTGCGGGCTGGGTTGCGGGGTCTGCTCGATTGGCGGGCGTTGGCGCGGCTTGGCAGGTGGGGCGGTGAGCCGGTTCTTGGTGGTTGTGCCTCCGTTTGCCGGTCACATCAATCCGATGGTTGGTGTGGCTGCTGAGTTGTCGCGGCGGGGGCACTCGGTTGCCTGGGCGGGTGACCCGGAGTTGTTGGGGCGGTTGCTGCCCAGCGGTTCTGTCGTCTATCCGTGTGCTGGTGCTCCGGTTGCCGAGCGGCCTGCGCAGGCTCGCGGGTTCGCCGCTTTGAAGTTTCTCTGGGATGACGTGCTTGTTCCCCTTGCCGAGGCGATGGTGCCTGGGGTTGAGCAGGCGATTGCCCAAGGGCGGCCCGATGTTGTGGTTGTGGACCAGCAGGCGTTCGCGGGGGCGTTGGTCGCTGAGCGGGTGGGGGTTCCGTGGGCCACGTCCGCTACCACTTCCAGTGAGTTCACTGATCCGCTGGCTGCCATGCCCGCTGTTGCCGAACGGGTTGCCGAGCAGCTTTCCGCGCTGCGTGGGCGGTTCGGGGATTCGGGGGCTGAAGGGGATCTTCGGTTCTCGCCGCATCTGGTGCTGGGGTTCACGACGCCCGCGCTGGTCGGGGATGTGGCGATCCCTGGTGGGCCGCTGCGGTTTGTTGGGCCGGTCGCCCGTGAAGAGGCTGTGGACTCTGGGTTTCCATGGTCCTGGTTGGATTCTGAGCGGCGGTTGGTGCTGGTCACCCTGGGGACGTTGAACGCCGACGCGGGTGGGCGGTTCCTGCGGGAGTGTGTCGCCGCCGTCGGTGATCGGCCGGGGGTTTCCGCTGTGGTGGTCGCGCCGGGGGATGTGTTCGCTGGGGTCGAGGTTCCGGACAATGTTCTGGTTCGCGACTCCGTGCCGCA
Organism: Actinokineospora iranica; assembly: GCF_900101685.1. Classification (GTDB taxonomy): domain Bacteria; phylum Actinomycetota; class Actinomycetes; order Mycobacteriales; family Pseudonocardiaceae; genus Actinokineospora; species Actinokineospora iranica. The sequence continues at coordinate 22,545 of NZ_FMZZ01000023.1, read as the reverse complement.
GCAGGCGGTGCTTGACCGGGCCGCCGCGGTTGTGTGCCATGCGGGGCACAACACGGTGTGTGAGTCGCTGGCCCGGGGGCTGCCGCTGGTGGTGGCGCCCATCCGCGATGACCAGCCGATCGTGGCCGAGCAGGTCGTCGGCGCCGGGGCGGGGGTGCGGGTGCGGTTCGCGCACGCGCGGGCCGAGCACATCGGCAAGGCGCTGGACGACGTTCTGGACAACCCGGTGCACCGGCAGGCCGCCCAGGCGGTGCGTGCGTCCTTCCTCGCGGCGGGCGGGGCTGTTGCCGCGGCGGACGAACTTGTGATACTAAGCCAAAAACGCTGACCCCGCGCGATCGTGTCGTCGCAGGTCGTGGCGTGTAACGGCACTTAACGTCCACGCGAAAACTGTCCGCAGGCACATAAAACCTCGACCCCGGTGTGCGGTCACCGCGCAGTTTTGTCGCAACTGGTCGGTCACCCTTGACCCCAGGTTAATGGGGGTGCTTTCTTCGGTGAACCGAGGTGGGACTAGACCGAGGACGGGTGTCATGGCTGCCGACTGCGTGGTTTTCGACATGACGATGGATCACTCTCGGTCCGAGCTGTGGGAGATCCTGGGCGAGCCCGCCCGCTACCCCCGGTTCTTCCGAGGGGTCAGCAGTTGCGACAAGCTCGCCACCGATGGTTACGGCGCGCCCGCCGAGTACGCGCTGCGGGCATGTCTGGGCACGAACGCGGTGATCGATCACCGGCTGCGCACGGTCATCAACCGGCGCGACGAGCAGCTGGTGCTCTCCGGGGTTCCGGACACCGGGGGCTGGGTCTCGATCCGGCTCAGCGACGCGGGGCCCGACCGCACCCAGGTCAAGATCGTCTTCTTCAAGCCCATGCTGCGCCACGAGCTGGGCGCGTCCTGGTCGGAGTCCGACATCCGCACCTGGGCCCGCGACGGGCTGCGCCGGGTGTCCGACCACCTCGCCGGGGTCGCCGACACCCGGGCCGACCGGCACCGGGAGCCGCGCGGGTCGGCGCTGCACGTGGCCAAGACGCTGATCAGCGCGGGCATCCTCATGCCTGCCCGGCCCGACAAGACGCTGCGGCAGCTGCGGGCGCTCGCCAAGTGGGGCGCGACCCTCGCGGGCGGCTACGGCGCCGCGGCCGCGCGGTCGCCCAAGGCGCCCGCGATCACCGACGAGGACCGTGAGCTGACCTTCGCCCAGGTCGATGAGCGCAGCACCCGCCTCGCGCACAGCCTGGCCGGTCTCGGCGTTGGTCCGGCCAGCAAGGTGGGCGTGCTCGCCCGCAACCACTCCGCGATGGTGCAGACGCTGGTCGCGTGCGGGAAGCTCGGGGCGGACGCGGTGCTGCTGAACACCGGGCTCGCGGGCGCGCAGATCGACGACATGGTGCGCAGGCACACCGTGGTCGTCTTGGTCGCCGACGACGAGTTCACCCCGCTGCTGCGCTACCTGCCCGACGACATTCCGCTGGTGGGCACCGGCGAGCCCAGCGACCACGTCAACACCACCGTCGACGAGCTGGTCGACGCCGGGGCCACCGATCCGCTGCCCGCGCCGCCCGAGCCGGGCAGGCTCATCGTGCTCACCTCCGGGACCACCGGCACCCCCAAGGGCGCCCGTCGGCCCACCCCGGGCCTGGCCGACGCCGCGCAGGTGCTCTCCCGCATCCCGCTGCGCGCGGGCGACCGGATCTTCGTGGCCGCCCCGATCTTCCACAGCTGGGGTCTGACCGCCCTGCAGATCGCCATGCCGCTGCGCGCGGGCCTGGTGGTGCAGCGCCGGTTCGACGCCGAGGCGACCCTGGCCGCCATCGCCGAGCACCGGTGCACGGCGCTGTTCGCGGTGCCGATCATGCTGCAGCGCATCCTGAACCTGCCCGCGCAGGTGCGCGCCCGCTACGACACCTCCAGCCTGCGGATCGTGGCCAGCAGCGGCTCCGCGCTGCCCGGGGCGCTGGTCACCGGGTTCATGGACACCTTCGGCGACATCCTCTACAACTTCTACGGCTCCACCGAGGTCTCCGCGGCCAGCATCGCGGGCCCGGCCGACCTGCGCGCCGCGCCGACCACCGCGGGCAGGGCCCCACAGGGCACCCGGCTCGGGCTGCTCGGCCCGGACGGCAAGCCGGTCCCGCCCGGGGTGGTCGGGCGGATCTTCGTCGGCAACGACATGCTCTTCGACGGTTACACCGACGGCGCGGGCCGCGAGGTCCGCAACGAGCTCATGGACACCGGCGACCGCGGCTACTTCGACGCGGACGGGCGCCTGTTCGTCTCCGGCCGCGACGACGAGATGATCGTCTCCGGCGGGGAGAACGTCTTCCCCCGCCCGGTCGAGGAGGTCCTGGTCGACCTGCCCCAGGTGGACGAGGCCGCCGTGATCGGCGTCCCGGACGCCGAGTACGGGCAGCGGCTGGTCGCCTACGTGGTGGTGCGCCCCGGCGCCCGCCTGGACGAGGACAGCGTCCGCGCCTACGTCCACCAGCGCCTGGCCCGGTTCTCCGTCCCGCGCGAGGTCATCTTCGTGGACGAGCTGCCCCGCAACCAGACCGGCAAGGTGCTCAAACGAGTCCTGGCCGAAGGCGACCTGCTCGAACAGCAGGTGGACGCGGGAGACGCGGCATGACAGACGTGCTGGTCGTCTTGGCGGCACTGGTGGTGGCAACCGCGGGCGCGGTCGCCTTCGCGAAGTGGAACCGAGCCCGCAGACGCCGCGACAAGGTCGTGTTCCGACAGGTCCTCGACGAGGTCAGCGCCGAGATCTCCGAGTTCGCCGACGAGATCGAATCGGTGCCCCGCCGCGCGGGCGGAATCGTCGCCGAACAGCGCCGCCGGGCAACCGCCGCCTACACCGAGGCGTCCCGCCTCCTGGCCAAAGCCAGATCACCACGCGAGCTGAGCGAGGCCTGCGCCCTGATCCGCGAGGAACGCCAGCGGCTCCGCTCAGTCCGCGAAGGAGCCTGAGCACCCGGTCAAAACCCACCCCACCCGCCGGACCCACCGACGCCCATCTCAGCGCTCGATGGGTGAACGAGCGCACGGCACACCCCTGCCAGCCGCACGCGAAGCTGCCAGGTGCTCGATGGGATGGCGTGGCTCCTTCGTTGGGGCCCCGAGGAAACCACTCCACCCCATCGAGCCGACCAAGACAGCCACCCCACCGGACAGCACCCCGCCGACAGCGCCTACGATGACGCGACCAGAAATCGCCGCTGCCAAAGAAAAAGCCCGGCGAATGCGTCGATTCCGGTGATGCGCGGAGGCGGCGCGGCGAGGTAACGTAGGCCGCTGAACGCACGTGATGCAATGGTGGCCGAATCATTCCCGATCCGTGTTTCGATACCTCATGCGAACTCGGCGCTCGGTGACAACTTCCCAGGAGAAGTTGCTCGACCACGCACAAAACAGCAGGGTCTGGCCCGTGCGACCTGGGCTGGAGGGGCCTGTGTCGCCCCGCCGTGTGCTGGGTAGTGCACAAAGTGGACCATGGAATTGCGCGACCCGTGACAAGTCCCGCGCCATTACGCATCGGTAGGGAAAGCACTGTTGTCATGCTGGTGACACGCTGGTAACGTCCCTTGCCGTGGTTCGGCGTGCGGTTTGCGCCTATTCCCTCCGCTTATTATCCGGCAGGTGAGTGGTCGTCTCATGAACGTTTCCCGGTCTCGGAAGAGCCGCCGTGTCGCGGTGCGAGTCATCGCCGCTGTCGCGGTCGGCGCCGCGGTCGCGGGCGGGCTCTACTTCACCGGCGCCGCCACCGCGGGCCAGACCACGGCCGCGGGCAGTTTCGGCTGCACGCTTCCGGACGGGGAACGGGTCGACGTCCCGGTCGAGTTCGGGCTGACCGTGCCCTCGACCGCCGTCGCGGGCGACGCGGTGACCGCTGAGCCCACCGCGAAGCTGACCCTGCCCGCCGCCGTCGTGGACGCGCTGCGGGGCGGCGGGACGACGGTCGACACCGCCGTGCGCCCCAAGCTCGCCCTGCACCAGGGAGACGCCCCCCAAAACCTCCAGGTCGCCGACCTGACCTCGTCGAACCCGCTCCCCGGGGGCGGTGAGCTCGGCGTCGTCGCGATCGGCAAGACCGTCACCTTCACCCCCGCCGAGGGCGAGGCGAAAGTGGAGCTGAGCGGCCTCGACGCCACCCTCCGCAGCGGCGGCCTGACCGTCGACTGCGCCGCCAACCCGGGCGCGGGCGCGCTGGGCACGGTCAACGTGACCCCCCGCGCCGCGCAGGCCCCCGCCGCGCCCCAGGCCCCGGCGGAGAACCGGGCGCTGGCCCAGCCGCCGGTGACGGCCCAGGGGCTCATGTACTACTTCGACCTCACCGCCACCACGCGTATCGCGAAGCTCAAGACCAACGTGGTGCTGACCGGTGCGCTGGCGACCGACATCGAAATCGCCGCCCCCGGCCCGGAAGGCAACAAGATGACGGGCACGATCGACCTCAAGCCCACTGAGGCGTACCTGGTGGTCTTCAAGTTCATGCCCGTGACGAACAAGCTCTCCGGGCAGGGCACCGTCAACGGCTTCGCCACGATCGCGCCGGACAAGGACGGCGACCTCGCCGCCACGCTCAAGAAGACGACAGCCGAGGTCACCCTGAAGGTCCTCGAGGTCCGCCAGGACGGCGTCGACCTCAAGGTCGGCCCCAACTGCCGCACCGCGACCCCGCTGAAGCTGTCGATGGAAGGCGCGGTCAAGCTCCCCGAGGGCAAGCGCAGCGTCCTGAAGTCGGTCGCGGCCATCCCAGCGTTCACCGGCTGCGGCACGACCGAGAACCTCGACAAGCTGATCAGCGGGCTGGTGTCGGGTCCGGGCAACGAGGTCGAGAACGTGCTGGTCTCACGGGGAACGACGGCGCCCGCGCCATAGCCGCAGTCTCGTGCTTCGCGAGCCGGGCCCGCCCAGCCGCCGAAGCCGCCGATAGTCCACAGTAGTTCTCCCGGGAGGTGTGATGGGTGTCGAGGTCGTCGTCGAGGGCCTGAGCAAGTCGTTCGGCAGGCAGGCCATCTGGCGGGACGTGACGCTCACTCTGCCCTCTGGTGAGGTCAGCGTGCTGCTCGGTCCGTCGGGCACCGGCAAGTCGGTGTTCCTCAAGTGCCTGATCGGGCTGCTCAAGCCGGAGAAGGGCCGGGTCGTCATCAACGGCGTCGACCTGTGCTCGTGTCCCGAGAAGGACATGTACGAGATCCGCAAGCTGTTCGGGGTGCTGTTCCAGGACGGCGCCCTGTTCGGCTCGATGAGCATCTACGACAACGTGGCCTTCCCGCTGCGGGAGCACACCCGCAAGAGCGAGAAGGAAATCCACAACATCGTCATGTCCAAGATGGACATGGTCGGTATGCTCGGCGCGGAGCAGAAGCTGCCCGGTGAGATCTCCGGCGGTATGCGCAAGCGCGCCGGGCTGGCCCGCGCGCTGGTGCTCGACCCGCAGATCATCCTGTGCGACGAGCCGGACTCCGGTCTCGACCCGGTCCGCACCGCGTACCTGTCGCAGCTGCTGATCGACCTGAACGCGCAGATCGACGCGACGATCCTGATCGTGACCCACAACATCAACGTCGCGCGGACCGTGCCGGATAATCTCGGCATGCTCTTCCGCAAGGAACTGGTCATGTTCGGTCCGCGCGAGGTGCTGCTGACCAGTGAGGAGCCGGTCGTCGAGCAGTTCCTCAACGGCCGCCGCATCGGCCCGATCGGCATGTCCGAGGAGAAGGACTCCGCGCAGATGGCCCAGGAGCAGGCGCACTTGGAGGCTGGCCACCACGACGGCTCCAGCGAGGACATGCGCGGCGTCGTCCCGCAGCTTGAGCCGACTCCCGGCCTGCCGCCGCGCGACGCGGCCCGGCGCAGGCGCCAGCGGGTCATGCAGATCCTGCACACGCTGCCCGAGCCTGCCCAGCACGGCATCCTCGCCAGCCTCAGCCGCGAGGACTTCGACCGCTACCAGGACTGGCGCCGCCGCACCGCGGGCATGGCCATGCCGACCGCGCTGCCCGAGCGCCCCCCGTCCCGCCCGGTCTCGCCGCAGCAGGCGCACCAGGCGACCCGCCCGATCCCGCCGCAACAGGTGCAGCAGGCCCCGGCGACGCGGCCGAGGCTGCGTCCGTGGCGGCGCGACGGGGGCGATCAGTGAGCACCACCACCCGTTCGCCGATCGAGGCGGCGAGCAACGCGGTCACCGGCGCGCTGCGCGAGTTCGGCAACCTGTTCGCGATGGGCCTCGACGTCGTCGTGGCCATGTTCAAGCGCCCGTTCCAGATCCGGGAGTTCCTCCAGCAGTTCTGGTTCATCGCCAGCGTCTCGATCATGCCCGCCGCACTCGTGTCCATCCCGTTCGGCGCGGTGATCACCCTGCAGCTCGGCTCGCTCACCGCGCAGATCGGCGCCGACTCGTTCAACGGCGCGGCCAGCGTGCTCGCGGTCGTCCAGCAGGCCAGCCCGATCGTCACGACCCTGGTGGTGGCGGGCGCGGGCGGCTCGGCCATCTGCGCCGACCTTGGCTCGCGGACCATCCGCGAGGAGATCGACGCGATGATGGTGCTGGGCGTCTCGCCCATCCAGCGCCTGGTCGTGCCCCGGGTGCTGGCCGCGATGGCGGTGGCGATCCTGCTCAACGGCATGGTCAGCGTCGTCGGCGTCTGCGGCGGCTACTTCTTCAACGTGGTCGTCCAGGACGGCACCCCTGGCGCGTTCCTCGCCAGTTTCTCGGCCCTTGCCCAGCTCCCCGACCTGTGGGTGAGCGAGATCAAGGCGCTGATCTTCGGTTTCCTCGCCGGACTCGTGGCCGCCTACCGGGGCCTCAATCCGAAGGGTGGCCCGAAAGGCGTCGGCGACGTCGTCAACCAGTCCGTGGTCATCACATTCCTGCTGCTGTTCTTCGTGAACCTGGTGGTCAGCGTGATCTACCTGCAACTCATTCCGGCGAAGGGGGCATGACGTGGCGATCCTCAGCGGCCGCTACCGCCCGAGCCTGCAGCGCCCGTTCAACGCGCTGGAGCGCCTCGGCGACCAGCTCCGGTTCTACTTCCGGGCGCTGGCGTGGGCGCCGTTCGCGATCACCCGCTACTTCCGCGAGATCGTCCGGCTGCTCGCCGAGGTCAGCTTCGGCAGCGGCGCGCTCGCGGTCATCGGCGGCACCATCGGCGTGATGGTCGGCCTGTCGGTCTTCACCGGCACCGTGGTCGGCCTGCAGGGCTTCTCCGCGCTGAACCAGATCGGCACCGCGGCGTTCGCGGGCTTCCTCTCGGCGTACCTCAACACCCGCGAGATCGCCCCGCTGGCCGCGGCCCTGGCGCTGTCATCGACGGTCGGCTCCGGCTTCACCGCGCAGCTGGGCGCGATGCGGATCTCCGAGGAGATCGACGCGCTCGAGGTGATGGCCGTGCGGTCGCTGCCGTACCTGGTCACCACCCGGATCATCGCGGGCTTCATCGCGATCGTCCCGCTGTACGTGATCGGCCTGCTGACCGCCTACCTCGCGGCGCGCACGATCACGGTGGAGGTGTACGGGCAGTCGGCGGGCACCTATGACCACTACTTCACCCTGTTCCTCCCACCGGAGGACGTGCTCTGGTCGTTCGTGAAGGTCATGATCTTCAGTGTCGCGATCATCCTCACGCACTGCTTCTACGGCTACCGCGCCAGCGGCGGCCCGGCGGGCGTCGGCATCGCGGTGGGCCGCTCGGTGCGGACGTCGATCGTGATCGTCAGCGTCATGGACTTCTTCCTCAGCCTGGCGATCTGGGGCGCGACGACGACGGTGCGGGTGGCCGGATGAATGCGACGCGGCTGCGGAACCGGGCGCTGGGCCTGGTCTTCATCGTGATCCTGGGCGCGCTGGGCTGGCTCTCGATCGCGATCTACCAGAAGGCATTCGTCACCACCACGCCGGTCACCCTGCACACGGACCGGGTCGGCAACCAGCTCAAGGCGAACGCCGACGTCAAGATCCGCGGCGTGATGGTCGGGACCGTGAAGCAGGTCCGCACCACCGGCGACGGCGTCGCGGTGGACCTCGCGATCGACCCGGACAAGCTGCCCCTGCTGCCGAGCAACGTCTCCGCGCGCCTGCTGCCCAAGACGCTGTTCGGCCAGCGCTACGTCAGCCTGATCGTGCCCGAGCGTCCCTCCCGGCCGCTCGCCGCAGGCGACGTCATCCAGCAGGACACCACGATGCGCGCCATCGAGGTCGAGAAGGCGCTCAACGACCTGCTTCCGGTGCTGCAGGCGGTCCAGCCGCAGAAGCTGTCCAGCTCGCTCGGCGCGATCGCGCAGGCGCTGGAGGGCCGGGGCAAGCCGCTGGGGGAGACCCTGGCGACGATGAACCAGTATCTGGACCAGCTCAACCCGCAGATGCCGCAGATCCAGACCGACATCAGCCGGATGGCCGACACCGTCGAGGTCTACGAGGCGGCCGGGCCGGACATCGTGGAGGCGCTCGACGGGCTCACCGTCACCGCCAAGACTTTCGCCGAGCAGAAGAACCAGGTGGCGGAGCTGTTCAAGTCGCTGACCAGCACCACCAACGACGTGGACAAGTTCCTCCGCGCCAACCACAACACGCTGATCAGCCTGGCCGACGCCAGCCGCCCGACCCTGGAGAAGCTGGCGCGCTACTCGCCGGAGTTCCCCTGCCTGACCGACGCGGTGATCCGGCTCAAGCCGCTGATCGACAAGATGGCGGGCGTGGGCACCAACGAGCCGGGCCTGCACGTGAAGCTCACCGTGAAGGAGTCGCGCGGCGCCTACGTGCCCGGCCGCGACCGGCCGGTCTTCAACGCGGGCGGCGGCCCCCGCTGCCCCGGTGGCGGTGGCGGCGTCGCGCCTGCGTCGTACCAGCCCGACCTCGGCTCCGACGGCTTGGGCGTGGCGAACTCCCCGGAGGAAAACCAGTTCATCGCCGAACTGCTGGCGCCGGTCGAAGGGGTCAGTCCGAGTGAGATGCCGCAGTGGAGCAGCCTGCTCGTCGGCCCGCTCCTGCGCGGAACCGAGGTGACGCTGTCGTGAAGCAGTTGAAGGGCCTCGGCGGCCCGATCGTCAAGGGCCTGATCTTCACGGTGATCACCGTGCTGGCCACCAGCCTGCTCGGCATCACCATCGCGAACAAGGGCACCGGCGACGCCCTGACCTACCGCGCCCGGTTCAGTGACGTCACCTCGCTGAACCCCAGCGACGACATCCGCATGGCAGGCGTGCGCGTCGGCCAGGTCACCGACATCAAGATCGTCGACCGGCGGTTCAGCGAGGTCGAGTTCGAGGTGGACCGCCGCTGGGCGCTGTCCCCGACGGTCACCGCCACGATCAAGTTCCGCAACCTGATCGGCCAGCGCTACATCGCCCTCGACCAGGGCACCGGGTCCGGGTCGCTGAAGGAGGGCACGCTCATCCCGATGGAGCGCACCCGCCCCGCGCTGGACCTGACCGCGATGTTCAACGGCTTCAAGCCGCTGTTCCAGGCGCTCTCGCCCGAGGACGTGAACAAGCTGTCCATGGAGGTCGTGCAGGTCCTGCAGGGCGAGGGCGGCACCGTGGAGAGCCTGCTCAAGCACATCGGCTCGCTGACCACCACGCTGGCGCAGAAGGACGACGTGTTCGGCCGGGTCGTCGGCAACCTCAACACCGTGCTCGGCCAGATGAACTCCCGGGGCGACCAGTTCTCCGCCCTGGTCCTCACGACCCAGGAGCTGGTCAGCGGCCTGGCCAGGGACGCCAAGCCCATCGGCGAGGCGATCGACGGCATCGCCGCGCTGACCACGGCCACCTCGGGCCTGCTCGAACAGGGCCGGGAGCCGCTGCGTCGCGACATCGACGCCCTCGGCGCGCTGTCGAAGACGCTGGCGGACAACTCCCCGGCGTTCGACAAGTTCATCGCGAACCTGCCGATCAAGTACGAGGCCATCGGGCGGACCGCGTCGTATGGCTCGTGGCTCAACTTCTACCTGTGCTCGGCCTCCACTGACGCCCCGCCTGCCCCAGGGCAGTCGCCCGGCGACATCGGCCTGCCGGTCACCGACGCGAGGTGCCGATCGTGAAACCGTTCCGCGAACGCAACACCGTCAAGCTCGGCCTCGTCGGCTTGGCCGTCATGGCCGTGCTCGGCGTCCTGATCTTCACCTGGGAGAGCCTTCCGCTGGTCGGCGGCTCTGTCTACACCGCGCACTTCCGCGAGGCGGCGGGCCTCAAGCCCGACGACGAGGTCCGGGTCGCCGGGGTCAAGGTCGGCAAGGTGACCGACGTCGAGCTGGAGAGCACCTACGTGAAGGTGACCTTCCGCGCCAGGGGCGTCTGGTTGGGCGACCAGACCGTCGCCGCGATCAAGATCAAGACTCTGCTCGGGCAGAAGAACCTGGCGCTCGACCCGCTGGGCACCAAGGAACTCGACCCCGACACCCCGATCCCGCAGGACCGCACGGTCACCGCCTACGACGTCAACGACGCCTTCGGCGACCTGGCCAAGACGACCGGCGAGATCGACACCGCGCAGCTCGCGGAGAGCTTCAAGGTGCTCTCGCAGACCTTCGGGGCCACCACGCCGGAGAGCGTGCGCACCGCACTGGACGGCATGTCGAAGCTGTCGCACACGATCTCCTCCCGTGACCAGGAGCTCAAGCAGCTGCTGGAAAGCACCGCGGGGGTGAGCAAGACCCTCGCAGGCCGCACCGACCAGTTCCAGGCGCTGCTCGACGACGGCACCACCCTGCTGGCCGAGTTCGACCGGCGCCGCGACGCGATCGGCGCGCTGCTCAGCGGCACCCGCGACCTGTCCCGCCAGCTCTCCGCGCTGGTCGCGGACAACCAGGCGCAGATCGGGCCCGCGCTCGAACAGCTCGACCGGGTCACCGACGTCCTGCAGAAGAACCAGGACAACCTCGACCGCAGCCTGCGCCTCGCGGGCCCGTTCTACCGGCTCATCGGCAACGCTGTCGGCAACGGACGATGGATCGACAGCTACATCTGCGGGCTCATTCCGTCCGCGGACGGTTCCGCCGGGTGTGTTCCGCCGAAGGGAGGTCGCTGATGGCCACGACTAAGCGCAAGGCCCGCCTGCTGCGCCTGATCGCGCTCGGCGCGGTCGCGGTCATGGTGGTCGCCGCGGGCACGTGGGCGCTGGTCAACCAGGGCAAGACCCGCTCGCTCACGGCGTACTTCGCCGCGGCGGTCGGTCTCTACGCCGGGTCCGACGTGCGGGTGCTCGGCGTCGCCGTGGGCACCGTCGACTCGGTGGAGCCGCAGGGCCCCAACGTCAAGGTCGTCATGACCATCGACGCCGACGCCCCGGTCCCGGAGAACGCCAACGCCCTGGTCGTCACCCCGAGCCTGGTCAGCGACCGCTACGTGCAGCTCGCCCCGGTCCTCACCTCCGGCAAGCGCATCGCCGACGGCACGGTGATCCCGCTGGAGCGCACGGTCGTCCCGGTCGAGCTCGACGAGCTGTTCTCCAGCCTCGACCGGCTCACCACCGCGCTCGGCCCGGAGGGCGCCAACACCGACGGCGCGTTCAGCGACCTGATCCGCACCACCGAGGAGTACCTGCGCGGCAACGGCGCGGACATGGGCCAGACGGTCCGCGACCTCGGCGACCTCGCCCGCACCCTCAACGGCTCCCAGGACGACCTGTTCACCACCATCGACAGCCTCTCGAAGTTCGCCGCGCTGCTCGCGGCCAACGACGACAAGGTCCGCCAGATCGATGACCAGCTCTCGTCGGTGACCCAGTTCCTCGCCGACGAGCGCGCCACCTTCGACGCGGCGCTCAAGGACCTGTCCGTGGCGCTGGGCGCGGTCGAGGGGTTCATCAAGGACAACCGGGCCCGGATCAAGTCCAACGTCGACAAGCTGGCAGGAACCACCAAGCTGCTCTCCGACCAGCGTGCTTCGCTGGCCGAGGCGCTCGACACCGCGCCGCTCGCGCTGACCAACGTGGTCAACGCCTACGACCCGGCGACCCACACCATCGACGGCCGGGCCAACCTCAACGAGTACTCGATGCTGCCGCTGCCGCGGACGGCCGACGCGCAGGGAGGCAACTGATGCGCGCGTTGACACTCCGGAGGACGCGGCAGACCGGGAAAGCGGTGACCCGGGCGGCGGTTCTCGCGCTCGGCGCCACGCTGCTCGCGGGCTGCGGCTCCGGCCTCTATGGCGTGGACCTGCCCGGCGGCGCCGACCTCGGTGACCACCCGTACCGGGTCACCGCCGACTTCAAGGACGTGCTCGACCTCGTCCCGCAGTCCGGGGTCAAGGTCGATGACGTCACCGTCGGCAAGGTCGAGGCCATCGAGCTGGCCCCGGACGGCCGCATCGCCCGGGTGACCCTCGCGGTCAACGGGTCCGTGCGGCTGTCGGGGACCGCGCTGGCCCGGCTGCGCCAGTCCAGCGTCCTGGGCGAGAAGTTCGTCGAACTCGACGACCCGGCCGAGGAAGCCCGCGAGGGCGTCCTGGCCGACGGCGCGAACATCCCGGTGGAGCGGACCAACCGCAACACCGAGATCGAAGAGGTGTTCGGCGCGCTGTCCATGCTGCTCAACGGCGGCGGCGTCGGTCAGCTTCAGCAGATCAACCGCGAGCTGAACGCCGCTCTCAACGGCAACGAGAGCGACATCCACGCGCTGCTGACCAACCTCAACACCTTCGCGGGCGGCCTCGACAGCCACCGCGGCGAGATCGTCCGCGCGCTCGACGGCCTCGACCGGCTCTCGACCTCGCTGGCCGGGCAGAGCGACAAGATCAACGGCTTGCTGGACAACCTGACCCCCGGCATCAAGGTGCTCTCCGAGCAGCGCACCCAGTTCGTGAACATGCTCAACGCGCTGAACTCGCTCTCCGGGGTCGCCACCGACGTGATCAAGAAGAGCAAGGACAACATCATCGCCGACCTGCGCGCCCTGGAGCCCACGCTGCGCAAGCTCAACGAGGCGGGCCAGCAGCTGCCGCAGGCGATGGAGCTGCTGTTCACGTTCCCGTTCACCGACGGCGCGATGAACGCGATCAAGGGTGACTACATCAACACCTACCTCTCGCTCAACTCGCGGACGCACGGGCAGGGCAGGCCCGCCCCCGCGTCCGCGCCGCTGCCGCTGCCCTCGGCCGACCTCGGCCGGCCTGAGACCGACGGAGGTGCAGGCTCGTGATCATCACCCGACGGGTCCAGGTGCAGTTGACGATCTTCGTGCTCGTCGCCCTGCTCGGCATCAGCTATGTCGGCGCGCGCTACGCGGGCCTCGACGCCCTCTTCGGCGCGACCGGCTACCGGGTGAAGGTCCGCTTGGCCGACTCCGGCGGCATCTTCTCCAACGCCGAGGTCACCTACCGCGGCGTCGCCATCGGGCGGGTCGCCGATCTGCACCTGATTCCCGACGGCGTCGAGGTCGAGTTGCGCATCCGCGACGACGCCCCGCAGGTCCCCGCGGACACCGAGGCCGTCGTCGCCAACCGGTCCGCGGTCGGCGAGCAGTACGTCGACCTGCGCCCCCGCCGCGACGGCCAGCCCTACCTCACCGACGGCTCGGTGATCGGCCGCGAGTCCACCAAGATCCCGCTGGCGAGCGAGACCGTGCTGCTCAACCTGGACAAGCTGGTGGAGTCGGTGCCGCGCGAGGAACTGCGCTCGCTGGTGGACGAGCTCTACCTCGCCACCCAGGGCACCGGCCCCAGCCTGCAGGCGCTGCTGGACTCGGCGAGCAGCTTCACCAAGCTCGCCACCGAGAACCTGCCGCAGACCACGTCGCTCATCAAGGACTCCGGCACGGTGCTGACCACGCAGGCCGAGAGTTCCGCGGCCATCAAGAACCTCGCGGTCAACAGCAAGCTCATCGCCGAGCAGCTTGGCCGCTCCGACGCCGACATCCGGTCCCTGCTGGGCAACGCGCCCGGCGCTGCCGCGCAGGTCAGCGCCCTGTTGCAGGAGAGCGGCCCGTCGCTGGGCGCGGTGCTGGCCAACCTGCTGACGACCTCGAACGTCCTGGCCACCCGGCAGAACGGGCTGGAGCAGATGCTGGTGGTCACCCCGCAGGCGGTGGCGGTGGCCGGTGACGTGATCCGGCCCGACGGCGCGCACTTCGGCCTGTCCTCGACGTTCTTCGACCCGCTGCCGTGCACCGCGGGCTACGAGGGCACCCGCTACCGCAACGGCCTGGACACCTCGCCAGCGCCGTTCAACACCAACGCGCGCTGCGCGCTGGCCCCGAGCAGCGGCAACGTGCGCGGCTCGCAGAACGCCCCGTCCGGCGGCGGTGTCCCGCCCGCGGTCGCGCCCGCGAGCTACGGCGCCACCAGCACCCTGCCCGACCAGCAGAGTCCGCGGCTGCGCGGTTCACTGGACGAGATGCTGGCCCTGACTCCGTGACCAGCGTGCCGACCAGGGAAGCGGACATGAACAACACCGACAGCGACACCGACACCGATCCCCAGCGCACGGCGCGCTCGCCGCTGCTGGTGGTGGCCGCCGCTGTCCTCGCGGTGGCGCTCGGCTTCGCGCTGTGGGCGGGCTACGGCCTGTACTCGGCCGAGACAGACCAGGACGCCGCCAGGGCCGCGGAGCGCGACAACGCCCTCGCCGCGGCCCGGTCGGGCGTGGCCACCTTCAACACGCTGGACTACCGTGAGGTGGACAAGGGCCTGGACCGCTGGCTGGCGGGCTCGACCGGCGGCCTGCGCGAGGAGTTGGCGCAGACCCGTGAGGCCAGCAAGCAGCGGGTGATCGAGGCCAAGACCACCAGCGAGGGCCGGGTCACCGACGCGGCCCTGACCGACTTGGACACCGAACGGGGCACCGCGAAGGCGATCGCCGCCGTGGAGATCGTGGTGATCCCCGACGGCGGCCAGCCCGCGACCAAGCGCAGCCGGTTTCAGGCCGAGCTGACCAGGACCGAGTCGGGCTGGCTGCTCAGCGCCCTCGGCCAGGTCCCGATGAGCACGGCCTGACCGGCGAAGCGAGAGGAACACCCGATATGCGCACCGGACGCCCCGACACCACGGCCCGCGGCGGCCGCAGGCCGGTGGTGGCGGGCCGCGCGGCCCGCCGAGCAGCCCAAGAGGCGTCCCGAGCCGAGCAGCACCCCACCGCCGCCCCGGACGCCACTCCAGAACCCGACGAGCAGACCCCGGCAGGCGACGCGGGCACCGAGCAGGCCCCCCCGCGCGGCCGCCCGGTGCTCGCGCTGGTCCTCCTGGCCCTAGCCCTGCTCCTGGCTGGCGCGGGCGTCTGGATGACCATCCGCGCCGACCAGGTCCGCGACGCGGCCAGCGACAACACGGCCCTGGTGGACATCGCGGCCACAGCCGAAGTCAGCACAGCCGTCCGCGACGGCCTGGAGAAGATCTTCTCCTACAAGTTCGACGACACCGTGGTCACCGAACTGGCCGCCCGAGACCTCCTCACCGGCGAGGCGTCAGCCCAGTACGTCCGCCTGTTCCAACAGGTCCGCGAACAGGCCCCCGCGCAGAAGTTGGTCCTCCGCTCCAAGGTAGTGATCTCCGGCGTCTCGGTCCTCGACGGCGACCGCGCCACCCTCCTGGTCTTCCTCGACCAAAGCGCCACCCGAGGCGACACCGGCGAACCCACCTCCGGCGGCGCCCAACTGAGCGTGACCGCGGAGAAGGACGACGGCCGCTGGAAGATCTCCCAACTCATCCCCAGGTGATTTCACGCAGAACGTGACAATACGCAGAGCTATTGTCATCGATCTTCGGTGAATTACGTCCCAACGCTTGTCCCCTAAATGGCCCAATAGGTAAACTCAACGTGTCGGCCGCGTTTGGGGGCCGGTCGGGGAAACCTATCAGGACAGGCAGCGTCGCCCGTCCACGCGCGATGCCCTGGCGGTGGTTTGAAACCCTACCGCTGTTGGGTGAGCATCCGCTTAGAGAGGGCAGGCGCCTTGCGCCTGCCCTCTCACGTATTTCCCATCCTCAACGCTTCCCGGCCCACCCCGCCCCCCCCCTGCTGGCTGCTCGCGGAAGCGAAGCAGTGAAGGCGCCTGCCAACCTGCCAACCAACCCCACCCACCCAGGCGTTCGGTACGAGCGGGACAAGACACCCGCCCTACTGCCACCGCACCCAAGGCTGCCAGATGCACGCTGGGGGGTGGAGCAGCAAGGACACCCGCCCCCCACAAAGCCGTACCCGGCCTTGCCAGCAACCCCAGCGAACCAGCCCGGGAACCACTCCACCCCATCGAGCAGACCACAAGAGCCCGGAGACCCCCAGCCAAACCGCGTTGTCTCACGGCTTGCGCGAAGACGAGGAGGGCGCGTCGTGGCGACCAGGACGGCGCCGAGCACCGGTACACCAGCGGCGAGGACGCCGACTACGACAAGGTGGCCAAGAAGTTGCGTGACCTCGGGTTCGCGCCCGACCGAGCAGGGCGCTACCCAGCCGCGTCGCACGCCGAGGTGAAGCTCGCGTGCTGGATGCGCGAAACCGGCGTCAAGCACGTGGTAGCAGTGATCAACAACAGCAAGGGCGTGTGCGCCGACGAAGATCAAACGTGCGACGCGCTCACCAGCGCACTACCGCCACGCGGGTATCTGCTCGAAGTGTGGTCGCCCGGCAAGGCGAAGCCGACCAAGCTACCCGGAGGTGCATAGGTGGACATCGCTGACCGGCTCGTGATCGGTCATCACAACGGATCGGTGTTTCCGCATTTGGTCGCTGATGACGAGAACGAACACGCCTGGTTGGTGGACGCGCTGCTCCGGGAGGACAATCCTACGGAGACCTGGTTTCACGTGTGGGGCGGTCCGGCGACATTCCCAGGTCCGCAAGGAAAGCGCCCCCGTCGATGGTTGCGGATCGGCTACCACGGCGGCTACGGGGCCGCGTTCTTCCACGACGACCTCACCCCGCCCGGCGACGACTGGGCCTGGATCGCCCTCAACCCCGACCCGTTGGCCGATGCCCCGTCGATCTTCTACGACCTGCCGACTCCGGTGATCTTTCCACCAGTCGCTGTGCTGCCACTGGACCAACTCCGTGACGTGATCCTGGACTGGTGCCGCACCGGCGAACGTCCGGCAGGCGTCAGGTGGTTGGCCGTCAACTCCCAGGTCTGGGACCTCGACGAGCACGGCGAAGTGGTGCCCGACCCTGCTCGCCCGCGTCGCACGATACATACCGTGATCGGCAACCAGGTCGTCCGCGAACACGGCTGGGGCACCGGCCGAACCCGCACCAGCCGAGGCTGATGATCCAACTTGCTCTCCTGCCAACCGCGCCCAAAGTCGCCAGGTGCCCGATGGGAGCAGAGCAGCGCACTCACCCACTAGCCAGCCGCACCCAACTCTGCCAGATCCTCGGCAGAAGCGGACAGAACCCGTCCCACCTCAAAGACCGCACCCGTCCCTGTCAGGTCCTCGATGGGGTGGAGCAGCAAGGACACCCGCCCTCCTGCCAGGCCAAGAAGCATTCGCGAGCAACCCCCGCGAACCAGTCCGGGAACCACTCCACCCCATCGAGCAACCCCACGAAAGCAAGCACCCCAGCGAGCAGACCCCACAGCCAGTTCCAGAGCAGCCCCCCGAGCACCCCTCACCGAGAATGCTCAAACCCCCGCAGCGTCCGCCGGGCCCGCAACGCCACCTCGATGTCGAACCGCCGGTCCGGATCCTCCAGGTTGGCCCCGAACAGCCGCTCAAGCTGCCGCAACCGGTACCGCACAGTCTGCGGGTGCACATCCAGCAGCTGCGCGATCTCCGGCGCGCTACGCCGAGTCTCCAGCCAGATCAGCAATGTCTCGCTGAGCTTGTCCCGCTGCTTCCCCGTCAACTCCGCCATCGGAGCCAGCGCGCGCTCGGAGATCTCCTGCACCAGAAACGGATCGTTCAGCAGCCACAGCACCGACATGTGCCGGTCGAACCAGGTCACGTCCGTGTCCGGCAGGGCCCCTTGGCTCACCAGCCCCAACGTTCGCCGGGCCCACCGCAAGGACTCCGCGGCCTCGGTCACCGGCACCGTGGGGCCCACCGCCGCCCGCCACCCAGGCAGCTCCTGGCTCAGTTTGTGCAGCGCGTCCCGGTTCTCCTCGGCGAGCACCAGGCACGGCTCGTTGCCCTCCAGGTCCACCAGGATGCGGCTGTCGAGGGTGGCCCCGGGAAGCTGCTCAGGCTCATCCCCGCGTAACTCCAGCGCCACCGTGACGACCCGCTCCGGAACCGGCCACCGCGCGGCCTCGGCGAGCCGGGCCAGGGTCTGCGGAGTCGCGGCAGCGGGGGAGAGGATGACCTCCAGCAACTGCCGCCGACGACGTTCCAGGGCGCCCATTTCGCGAGCGCGCACCGAAGCGTGCCCCTCCACCGACAGCGCGGACAGCTCGTCGATGTAGGCGAAGATCGCCTCGGCGAGCAGGCACAGCGTCGAGGTCGGCACCCCGGCGCGGTCTCCCACCTGCGACATCCGCCGCCAGGCGACCCTGGCTCCGATCCGGTAAGCCGTCTGCAGGACGTCCAGGATCGGCCCGTCGTAGAGCTCGTGGACGCCGAGTTCGCGGAACAGTTGCGCCCGGTCGTCCTGTGGGGCGGTGGGGTCGGCGAGCCGGTCGATGAACTGCATGATGGCCTGTTGGATGCCCTCGGTGACCGAGCGGCCGAAGGAGCCGTCCATGCGTCTGCCGAAGGCCGGGATGGCCCGGTTGAGCTCGCTGCGGATCTCTTCGGTGAGGTCCTGCACGCCGGGGCGGAACAGTGGCGCGAGGTTCGACGGCAGCAGGGACCACAGGTCGATCGAGCTGACGTCCTGGTCGTCCCGGTCGCCTGCCGCGGCGGGGGAGAGCAGGGAGTCGAAGGCTATCCGCAGCGGGAACTCGGCTAGTCCGTCCGGTTCGTCGCGCTGCTCTGACACCGTCGGCCTCCTGGTGCGTGCCAATCCCGACCGGCCGGTCGAAGATTGCCGTCAACGTATTTCGGGCGTTATTCCGTGCCGGTCACGCAAAGGCAGGCAGGCGTGTCACCCGTCACGGAATCTACAGTGATTCGCGGGTTCGGCGGAACTTCTCCGAGACTTATTCTGCAATACGCTTGTGATATGAGAGAAATTATCATGAGCCGACAAGCCTGGGGGCTGCTTCTGCGAACTGTTTGAGTACGACAGCGGGGATAGGGCGACGGCCGGTCCCGCTGGGCGGGACCGGCCGTCGGCCTAGGGAAGCGGTTTCAGCTCGCGCGGGCGGGTGTTTCCCGGCCGTCGTGCGCGCGGTCGCCCGGCCACAGCAGCCGGTGCGCGCGCAAGGCGATCTCCAGGTCCAGCCGGGAGTCCGGGTCGGCGAGCTGGTCACCGAACAGCTTCTCGACCTGGCGCATACGGTAGCGCACGGTCTGGGGGTGGATTTGCAACCGTTCGGCGATCTCGGGAGCGCTGCCGCGTGTCTCCAGCCAGGCCAGCAGGGTCTCCGCGGTGCGGGCCCGCTGCTTCGCGGTCAGGTCCGCCAGCGGGGCCAGCGTGCGCTTGAGCAGCTCGCGCACCAGGAACTCGTCGGCGAGCAGCCACAGCGTGGACAGGTGGTCGCGGCACCAGGTGACCGGGCCGTCGTTGATGACGCCGCGGTGCACCAGGCCCATGGCGCGCCGGGCCCAGCGCAGCGAGGTCGCCGCCTCGCGCAGCGACACCATCGGGCCGACGCAGGCCCGCCTGCCGCGCAGCTGCTCGTGCAGGCCGCGCAGCTGCCGCTGCGGGTCCGACATCACCAGGCACGGCATCTCGCCGTCGAGGTCGGTCAGCACGTCCTCGTGCAGGCCGGGGCCACTGAACTCGTCGGACTCGCCGTCGGCCGCCTGCTCGACGACGACGACCGCCACGGAGTCGGGCACCCGCCAGCGGGCGGTGCCCGCGAGTTTGGTGATGGTCGCCATCGATGCGGGCGGCTCGCTCAGGATCAGCTCGACCAGCCTGCGTCTGCATCGTTCGATCACGCCGACCGACTGGGCTTGCGCCGCGGTGTAGCCCTCGATCGACAGGGTGGAGATCTCGTCGACGTAGGCGAAGATCGCTTCGGCGGCGACGGTCAGCATCGAGGTGGGCAGCCGCTGCTGCTGGCCCCACGCGGCGAGGTGGCGCCAGGCCACTCGGCCGCCGACCCGGTAGGCGGTCTGCAGGCAGTCCAGGCTGCGGCCCTCGCCGAACTCGACCCGGCCAAGCTGGCGGAACACGTTGGCCCAGTTCTCGTCCTGGGCGCCGCCGACGCCGACGGTGTCGAGGATGCGCATGACCGCCTGCTCGACGCCCGCGACCATGATGGCGCCGAAGTGGCCTTCCAGCGGCTGGGCGTAGGTGGGCACCGCGCGCTGGATCTCGCGGATCATGTCTTGGGTGAGCTGCCCGACCATCGGACGGAAGCGCGCAACCAACTCCCTTGGCAGGCTCGCCCAGAGCGCGGTGGCCCGGTCGTCCTGCGACGGAATCCTCGATACGGGTCCGTGCGGAGTAGGAAACTGTGGTCGGCTTCCTTTGTGCTGGTCCTTCCGAGTGGTCGGGGGTGCGGGTCGGTTGCCCAGTTCTATCGGCATTCTCGTCCCCTTGTCGCTCACAAAACTCCGCCGCAGCGCGCCGTCGGGCGGGCGCTATTTTGTGACGACGACCATAAGTTCGGCACACCGGGTGTGTCAAATGCAACCGTTACGTGACGGTTGCGACACTCGTATGGGTCATAAGTTACCGCAGCTTTCTGCGAAAATGGTGGAAACCGAACCGGCGTCTTGTGAGTTTGTGACAAAACCACTGTCGGCCCCTCATTCGATCGGCCGGACGGACCACTGCCGTGCGTCCGCTCCGGTGGATCTTCGCCTTGATTTTCCCACGTCATGGGTCAGGTGGCCGGACGCATCACCCGGATGGCGGCACCCGATCGAGGCGGCTCGCCCTGTGCAACCTTCAAAAGTTACCCACCGGGACTGTGTGGGGGTGACAAAACCCTCGAAAGGTCCACGCTGGTTCCTTGGTGGTTCTTGCCGGGGCCGTTGGTGTTTCAGTAGGGTTTCATCCAGTAGTCGCCAAGTGGGCCAGGGGCGGACATTCGCAGCCGGCATATGGCTTCGGCGCGATCTCTTTTCGTCTTTTCGAGAAGGAAGCAGACTAATGATGGGTCGTCTCGTCCCCGCTCTCGCGTCGGTGCTGGTCGCGGCCGCCGCCCTGGCAGGCTGCAGTTCGGATTCCCCGGACACGGTTCCGCCGCCGGAGAGCCCCGCCGTCGGCTGGGTGGAAAAGGTCTGCCAGTCGGTCGACGCCACGAGCGCGAAAACGACGCAGTTCCCCGCCTTCGACCCGACCGACCCGGCGAAGACAAAGGAAGGGCTGCTCACCCTGTTCGGGACGCTGAGCGAGGGACTGACCCAGGTCGGCGACACCATCACCGGCGCGGGCGCCCCGCCGGTCGCCAACGGCTCCGCCGTGGTGGACAAGGCCCTCGCCAACATCGACGGCGCGAAGACCTCCCTCGATTCGGTCATCAAGAAGGTCGAGGCAGCCCCGACGAACGACCCGGCCGCGTTCCAGGCCGCCCTCACCGAACTCGGCGCGAGCACGGACGTGTTCGAGAAGTACAGCGAAGGCCCGATGAAGGACCTGCGCGAGAACCCCGAGATCAACGACGCCTTCGGCAAGGCGCCGACCTGCCGCAAGGTCGCGGGCATGTGACCGACTGGCACAACCAGGAGGTGTTGTCGCCGTGACGACCTGGCGACCGGATTCGCGGGCCCGTTCTGTGCCCGTCGCCGACGTGCTGTCCCGGGAAGGCCGTGACCTTCCCGGGCGCAGCCCCCTGCCCCGTCGCGTCGCGGGAGCCGCGGCGGGGTTGGCCGTCGCGGCGGGCGCGTTGTTGGCGGTCACGGGTGAATCCGAGCCGAGGGACGTCGCGGGCACCCAGCACCCGCCCGCGCCGACGACCCCGGTCGCGCAGCCGAAGATCCCGTCCGCCCGGGTCGCCGAGGCGGCCGTGGTCGCGCCACCCGCCGCCGCTGCCGCCACCACCCAGGTCCAGGCGCCCGTGCCCAAGCAGGCCGTGCCCGTCCAGCGCAAGACCGAGGCCAAAGCCGAGCCCAAGCCCGCGCAGGCCAAACCCGCCACCGTGGCCGACCGGATCCGCGAAGCGATGGCGCCGTTCACCCAGTACTGGGGCGGTTGATGAGCCGGGCCCGCGGGGAGCCCGGCCATGCTGCTTGAGACCGTCCCCAAGACCGACCCCCCACCACGCCCGCCCGCCAGCCCCGGGCGGGCGTTGGCTACCCCCATGCCCGCCGACCGGCTGCGCGGCTGGCTGGTGACCGCTGTGGTCGGGTTGCTGGGTGGGTTTGTGCGGTTGTGGGATTTGGGGTGGCCGACTGATCATGGCACTCCGGTGTTCGATGAGAAGCATTATGTGCCGCAGGCGTGGCAGATGCTGCGCAATGGGGGGTTTGAGGACAACGCCGGTTATGAGTTGACGGTGCATCCGCCGTTGGGCAAGTCGTTGATCGCGGTGGGTGAGTGGTTGTTCGGCTACAACGGCTGGGGGTGGCGGTTCTCCGCGGCTGTGGCCGGTGTGGTGATGGTGGTGTTGGTGGTGCGGATC
>NZ_FMZZ01000026.1 GCF_900101685.1 Actinokineospora iranica | reverse complement strand
TGCGGGGAAACTCGCACGTCCGGTTCGGCGGGCGGGGCATGGAAACGTACCAGAAGCAATTCCGGCAACGCGCCATGCCCCGACCCACCATGGCTGTCACGGAGCAAGGTGGTGAAAACGCGCACGTTGAAGAAGTTCCGGAACGAGAGAACTGGTGCCAGGGTGGCACTGTTCGTCCCCAGTACCCCAGGATGGCGACAACTTCATCGTTGTCATCAGCAGTCCGAAAAGGATCGCGCCAAAGCCTTACGATGGCGCTTTGGCAGGCACGGAGGAAGCATGTCCAGGCTGAGCGCTGACCTTGTGCGCAAGTACGCCTGGGCGGAGCCACTTGCGCTTGAACTGGTTTGGGCCGTGACCGTCGTCGAGGGTAGTTCCCTGCCAACTGTCGTTCGCGCCTTCGGCGGTGACCCAAGCACACCAGAAGGAATGCTGACTTTTCGGGAGGCGGAACGGGAAGTACGGCGCTCCGCGAAAGAGTTCGGCGAGTTCTTCTTCTTTCAAGTGTTCACCCACGGTCGCTACGTGGTCGCGCTGGAAAACAACGGCTACAGTGGTGTTATCCCTGAATTGGGTCGCAGGGTTACGGCAGCGGGCGGGCGATACTTCAGTTACTTTCGAAATGACAACGGGGCAAGCAAACTCGTACAAGCGATCGATGGGCGGATAACCGCCTACCTTGAGCCGCTGTTCGCGGATGAGCCGCAGCAAATCGGCGAGATTCGGCCCGCGTGGATTGGCGGTGTGGGTATAGACACTGAAACGCTGTGGGCAACCTGCTTCGCGCTGTTGGAAGAACAAACCGGACTTGCCTTCGACCCCGACTGGTTCAACACGAAGCTACCCACGTACCGGATTCCTGACCCCTACAACCTGTTCAAGGACGTAGAAGGCGCAGACGTCCCGTAGTAACCTCACAGCGGGCGGAGAACGATCGGACCCACCCAAGCAAGACCCAAGCGAACCTCACCCCCACCGCACCAGTCGCACATCGTCAGCCTTCACGAACGCGACCCGGTGTCCAAACTGGATCTCGTAATACTTCTCTCCCCGAACCACGGCATGATTAGCCGGATCAAAAGAAGCAGCCCAGTAATACTCCGACGAAGTGTCCAACCCCACCGAATACCACTGCCGAGCCGAAAGCGTGTACTGCAACGGCACCACATTCTGCACTGGAATGTGCGCCGGATAAACCGCGGCCTCCGGATATGCCCGCCCGTACACCGGAATCGTCCTCGAGACCGGCGTCAGCAGCGTCCCCCGCACCGGAACCACGTCCCGACTCCGCAGCCACCCCTTCTGCCCCAGGTACCACACCGCGGTCCAAGCGCCCCGCCGCTCGGCGACGGCGAACCGCTGCCCCGTGTCCACCCGGCTCCCGTGGTCGGAGATGTGCATGGTCGCCGGGGAACCGTCCGGTCGCAGTCCCACATCCACCAGCAGCGGAGCGTCATCGCTGGGTGCGGCACGCAGGATCACCGACGTCGACCCCCGCGCCGGGCACAGCGCGCTCGGATTGGCGGTGTCGCATCCGAAGAACGCGGGTCGGTTGGAAGCGTAGTCCGGTTTGACCATCACCAGCGGCGACCACGGGCCAACCTCAGCCCGCAGCGGCGCGCCCAGCAGGTCGAAGTAGTGGCCCCAGTCCCAATAAGGCCCGGGGTCCCAGTGCATTCCGCGAACCGTGGCCGGAGTCGTCCCGGGAACATTGTCATGTCCGATTATGTGGGCCCGGTCCAGCGGAATCCGGTGCTTCGCGGCCAGATGCCGCACCAGTTTCGCCGATGTCCGGTACATCGCCTCGGTGTACCAGGAACCCTGCGCGGCGAAGCCCTCGTGCTCCAATCCGATCGATTTGGCGTTGACGTACCAGTTGCCCGCGTGCCAGCCCACGTCCTTGACCGGCACATGCTGGGCGATCAGCCCGTCCGCGCTGCGCAGCGAGTAGTGCCAGCTCACGTAGGTCGGGTCCTGCACCAGCCGCAGTGTCGTGTCCCAGGTCGCCTCGGTGTCGTGGATGACGATGTAGTCGATTTTCGCGCTGCTGGGCCGGTTCGCCTTGTCGTGGTTGCCGTAGTCGTTGTCCGGCAACTGTTGGTACGGCGCGGGAATCCAGTCGCAGGCCACGGTCGCGGGGCACTCGGTCGGACCGGCGACCGGCCCGCGCAAGCCCAGGCGCGTCACCGCGGCGGTGTCCGGGCGCGCCGAGGGCGCTGGGGCGAGGCGGACGCGGTGGCCGTCGTCGGTCACGCGCTCGACGCCTTGCCGCAGCACGGAAAACACCTCGTCCGCGAACGCAGAGGCAGCCCCGGCGGCGGTGGCCCCGCTGTAGCGCGCGACCGCCCCGTACCAGGCGCCCGGGTCGGCCGAGGAGCCGAACGGGCGCTGGTAGTGGGCGAGCAGCGCCGCGCCGCCGCGGATGTTGGCCGCCGGGTCCGAGCGCAGCACGGAAGCG
Source organism: Actinokineospora iranica (assembly GCF_900101685.1). Taxonomy (GTDB): domain Bacteria; phylum Actinomycetota; class Actinomycetes; order Mycobacteriales; family Pseudonocardiaceae; genus Actinokineospora; species Actinokineospora iranica. Next base: position 44,530 of record NZ_FMZZ01000026.1, on the reverse strand, counting down.
TCCGTGCCGGTGAGGTCCGCGGCGAGTTCGATGGTCCGCAGCGCGGGGGAGTCGAAGTCGCCCTCGCCCGGTTCCGGGGTGAGCGTCTCCCGGGAGTCGTCGCCGCGCGGGTCTTCGGAGCCTTCGTCGTGATGGCTGCCGCCCGCGTTGGCCGCGACCACATCGGTGAGGTGCATCGGCCCGTACCCGGCGGCGGTGCTCGGCCGGCCGCCGTTGGCGTCCCACCTCGACTCCAGATAGGACACCGCGAGCAGCACCGGCTCCGGCACCCCGAACTCGGCGGCGGCCGCGCGGAACTGGCTCTGGCGGTCGGCGGGGGCGGCGGCGACCGGTGTCGCCGGGGCGGTCAGCGCGATGGTTGCGACGGCAAGGGCCAGGGTGCGCGACACGGGCGGCCTCCCGGACGTGGAGTGATCGTGAGGTCACTCTCCTGCCGGGTGGCCGCCCGCGTCAATCAGTTGCCCGATACGTACACAGTCGGTGTATCCGTCACACGCGGTGCAGGGTGGGATCGCGGTCCTCGACGACGAAGGTCGCCGCCGTCTCCGCCTGCGCGCCAGCGGTACGGACGTACGGCAGCACGCGGTAGTCCGCCCGCAACTCGTCGGCGGTGAACCGGGTCCGGATGTAGCCGCGCCGGTTCTTGGAGAACTTCAGGTGCGGGTTCTCCGCGAGCACGGTGGCGTTCGCGTCATCGTTGCCGTCGCCGCCGGAAGTGATTGACGTGGTAACGAATTCGGTCGCCACGCCCCGGGAGTCGGGCCGGTCGTGGCGCTCCTTGACCTCGGCCGCCCAGTGCCGGTGCACGTCGCCGGTGAGGACCACGCCGTTGCGCACCCCGCCGAGCCCGGCGGCCACCCGGTCGCGGCTGGCCTGGTACCCGTCCCAGGCGTCCATGCTGAACCCCTGCCGCTCACCGGCGGTCAGGTCGCGCTGGGCGAAGAACACCTGCTGGCCCAGCACGTCCCAGCGGGCCCGCGATGCGCGCAGGCCGTCGAGCAGCCAGCGCTCCTGCTCGGCCCCGGTGATGGTGCGGGCCGGGTTCAGCCGCTCCGCGCAGTCGATCTTCGTGCCGTCGCCGCAGGCCTGGTCGTCGCGGTACTGGCGGGTGTCGAGCATGTGGAACGTGGCCAGCGAGCCCCACCGGACGCTGCGGTAGAGCCGCATGTCCGTGCCCTGGGGACGGGCCGCCGCGCGCAGCGGCATGTTCTCGTAGTAGGCCTGGAACGCTGCCGCCCGCCGCCGCGGGAACGCCGGGTCCGGCTGCTCGGGCACGTCGTCGGCCCAGTTGTTCTCGATCTCGTGGTCATCGAAGACCACCAGCCAGGGGGCGACCCGGTGCGCCTCGCGCAGGTCGGCGTCGCTCTTGTACTGCGCGTGCCTGAGTCGGTAGTCAGCCAGCGTGCGGGTCTCCGGACCGACGACCGCACGCACGTCGGCGGCTTTGCCCGCGTACTCGTACTGGTAATCCCCCAGGTGCAAGACGAGGTCCGGGTTGTCCTCGGCGAGCCTGCGGTAAGCGGTGAAGTAGCCCTCGCCGTAGTGCGCGCACGACGCGAAGCACATGGTCAGGCCGGTGCCGACGGTCCCCGGCGCGGGGGCGGTGCGGGTGCGGCCGGTCTCGGAAAGGTGCTCCTGGACACGGAAGCGGTAGAAGTACTCGGTCCCGGGGCGTAGACCCGCGAGTTCAATGTGGACACTGTGTGCCGATTCGGGCCGGGCGAACTCCACGCCCGCGCGAACGACGTGGTGAAACCGCTCGTCCGTGGCCACTTGCCACCGCACGGGCAGCGCGCGGTCGGGCATCGCGCCTAACCCGTCGAGGGCAAGCGGGTCCTGGGCCAGCCGGGTCCACAGGACGACGCCGTCCGCGGACGGGTCGCCGGAGGCGATGCCGAGAGTGAACGGGTCGGAGAGCTTGCGGCTCGGGGTGGCCAGGGCGGGCGCGGCGAGCGCGGTCAAACCGAGCGCGGCAGCACTACCGACGAGCACAGAGCGACGGGTGGTGGGCATAAGAGGTGACCTCTCAGTTCGGTTTACCGCCCGCACGTTTGCACCGGGCCGTGTCGCTCGCCCCACGCCAGGATGAGAGGTCGGTGAAGCGCTACCGTCGGGCACGTGCATCCCGTGTTGTCGCTGCTGCGCGACCGAAAGGCCGAGGGCAGCCGCCCGGGTGGGCGCACCGACGGCCGCAGGCTGGCGCTGGCCATCGAGGGCGGCGGCAGCCGGGGCGCGTTCGCGGGCGGCATGGTCGCCGGGCTGGACGACCTCGGCCTCACCGACTGCTTCGACGCGGTCTACGGCGCCTCGGCCGGGACCCTCAACGGCGCGTGGTTTCTCGGCGGGCAGGCCCAGGTGGGCGTCCTCGGCTGGTCCGACCCGGCGGTGATGCGCCGGGTCACCAACCCGTGGCGGGCGCTGCGCCGGGGGCGGGTCGTGGACACCGAGCACCTGGTGCACGTGGTGTACGAGGCGGTGCCGATGAACTTCGCGGCGATCCTGGCCAACCCGATCACGTTCCACCCGCTGGCCACCGACGTGCGGACCGGCGCCGCGGTAGACCTGCGCCCGTACGTCCACGATCAGCGGACCCTGCAACTCGCGTTGCGCGCGAGCACCGGTCTGCCACTGCTTTCCGGTCGCCCGGTAGAGCTGGGCGACCGGTACTGGATAGACGCCGGTTTGGCGGAGGCCATCCCTTACCGGACGGCGGTAGCCGACGGCGCCACCGATGTGCTGGTGTTGCGGACCCGCCGCGCGGGGTGGACGGCGGAGTCGCCGTCCCGGCTGGAGACCGCGGTGGTCGCGGGCTATCTGCGCCGGGTGGCCCCGGGCGCGCTGGCGGGCTGGGTCGACCGGCACCACCGGCAGCGCGCCGATGACGAGCACCTGGCCGACCACCCGGCGATCCTCCAGGTGCGCCCGCCCGCGTCCGCGCCGGAGGTGCCCCGCCTTTCCCGCGACACCGACCTGCTGCGGCGCGCCGTCGAACTGGGCCGGGCGGCGGCGGTGGCCGCGCTCAGCTGACTTCGCGCCGCAGGCAGACCCGGGCGGCGGGGTCGAGTCCGATGGCGGCTTCCCGGTCTATCAGCCGTTGGAGGTCAGGAGTCGGCTCGATTAGCCGGAAACCAATCCGCCGGTAGTATGGAAAGTTCCATGGGACATCTCGGTAAGTCGTCAATGTGAGAGCACCCAGCCCGCGGGTCTTGGCCCAGTCGGATAGGTGATCGATCAACTTTTGGCCAAGCCGTTGTCCCCGGTATATCGGATCTACGCTTACCTGCGCGATGTGGGCGCATCCGCCGATCTCCTCGGCCAAGAGATACCCACCGACGCGGCCGGTCTCGGCTACCCAAGACCGGCCGAGAAAATCGCGCAGGTAGTCGTCGGGTGGCAGTGGGAAATCCGCGATAAAGGCCAGCCCGACATCGCGGAACTGGAGCCCGGCGGCGAACTCGATCTCGCGGAGCCGATCGAAGTCCGCCGGGCGCACCTGTCTGATCATCCGACCACCCTTTCCGTCGTCGGCCCGTTCGGCGGAGCGCACGGACCTGTGGTAGGCCACTTGGCCGCCGCAGGCGCTAGCCCGGACGGCCGACTTGTCATCACGCGCACAAGTCTCACCCCATGATCACAGCTTTGAGCAACAATTCACCTGATCGAAAAGACCGGCGTTGACACTAGTGGGTGAGTGCGATAGCAGTCTGTATGAGGGACTTCCCGCGTGGGTCATCGTTACTACTCGATCGGGTGATTTAGCTGATGATGCGCATCACATTTGGTCTGAATGTCGGCGTCAGCTTGCTGCCACGCGCGTTCGACCCCAGAGGGGGTGGATGCGCGGCCGCGAACCCGAAATCGATCCGTATTCGAGGAATGCGATGCTGACCGGCGGCCCGGTCGACCTCGAATCGTCTGGCGCCGCTTCGGGTGAGTTGACCGCACCCGACGTGCGCACCCTGCGCCCGCCCCGCTACGCCCGCGCGGGCGAGTGGTACCCGCAGCGACACCAGTGGGCCGACGTCGCGACCTGGCAGCGCGAGGTCGCCGACGTCTTCGCCGCGGGTGAGCGCTCCCGCCGGGCCCCGGTGGTCGCGGTCATCCGCATCGCCGAGCGCGACCGCATCATGGCCAGGTTCGGCCGCGCGGGCCTGGCCCAGGTGTACGACCGGGTCGCGGCCACGCTCAGCGCCGAACTCGCCCAGCACGAGCTCATCGGCCTCGACGAGCACGACGGCATCGTCGTGCTGCTGCGCGGCACCGCGGACCGGCAGGTCAGCCGCAGGCTCGGCGGCATGATCTCGCGGATCGCCCGGACCATCATCCGGCTGGGCGACCAGACCATCGAGGTCACCCCGATCTGCGGCTGGACCAGCGCGGTCATCGGCAAGGCCCCCGGCGACCTGCTGCGCCGCGCCATCGAGGCAGGCGACGTCGCGGGCACCCACCTCGACCTGATCCCGCGCCGCTGGCGGCCCGACCAGCCCGCGATCCCCAAGACCTTCCTGCCCAAGTCGGTGCGCAACACCCTGCAGGCGCTGCTGACCGTGGTGCTCGGCATGGTCGTGCCGTTCCTGGTGCTGCTGGGCATGTACCAGCTCGGCATCGACCTCGCGACGCCCGCGTATCTGCTGGTCACCTTGGCTCTCGTGGTGACATCCGCGCTGATCTGGGCCGAGGGCCTGCACGCGCTGGACCCGCCCAAGCTGCCCGCGGCCCCCGACCACTACCCGCAGGCGTCCGCCATCATCGCCGCGTACCTGCCCAACGAGGCCGCGACGATCATCGACACGCTGCGCGCTTTCCTGGCCCAGGATTATCCAGGCCGGTTGCAGGTAGTGCTGGCTTACAACACCCCGTATGACCTGCCGGTAGAGGACGAACTGCGGGCCCTGGCCGCCCGCGACCGCAGGCTGGTGCTGCTGCGCGTCGAAGGGTCCACCTCGAAGTCGCAGAACATCAACGCCGCGCTGCAGGTCGTCACCGGCGTGTTCACCGGCGTGTTCGACGCCGACCACCAGCCCAGCCCGGACGCCTACCGCCGCGCGTGGCACTGGCTCAACGCGGGCGCCGACGTCGTCCAGGGGCATTGCGTGATCCGCAATGGCGCCGAATCGTGGGTCTCGCGCACGGTGGCGGTGGAGTTCGAGTCCATTTACGGCGTCAGCCACTCCGGCCGGGCGCAGTTGCACCAGTTCGGCCTGTTCGGCGGGTCGAACGGGTTCTGGACCACCGCGGTGCTGCGGGACGTGCGGATGCACGGCCACATGCTCACCGAGGACATCGACTCGTCGTTCCGCGCCCTGCTCAGCGGCCACAAACTGGTCTACGACCCGCTGCTGCTCAGCCGTGAGCTGGCCCCGGTCACCATGCGCGCCCTGTGGAACCAGCGGATGCGGTGGGCGCAGGGCTGGAGCCAGGTGTCGCGTCGGCACCTCGCCGCCGCGCTGCGGTCCACCCAATTGAGCAAGCGCAACAAGATGGGCACCGCGTTCCTTCTCGGGTGGCGCGAGTTGTACCCATGGTTGTCGGTGCAAATGATTCCGGTGGTCGCGTTCCTGGCCTGGCGTGCAGGCGGTCCGCAGAACCTCGATTGGGCGATTCCCACATTCGTGCTAACGTCGCTCTACACGCTCTCGGCGGGCCCGGTGATGGTGCTATTCTCATGGCGGCTCGCGGCACCGGAAATCCGCAAGAACAAACGGTGGTTCGTGGCTTATCTATTTGTCTCGACCTTCTTCTACACCGAGATGAAAAACCTCATCAGCCGCGTCGCCCACATCAAGGAACTCCTCGGCGAGCGTCAGTGGATCGTCACCCCGCGGCAGTCGGGGTCGAAACGGGGCCCGTCATGACAGTGCCGAACCCCCAGCAGCCGAACCCCCAGCAGCCGAACGGCGGGCAGCCCGCGTCCGGACAGGCCAAACCCCAGCAGGGAAAGTTCAACCTGGAGGGGTACCGCGCGGTCGCGGCCATCGTGGTGGTCGTCTTCCACGCGTACCAGCACAACCGCTACGGCGAGCACTGGTTCTGGCCGCTGGAAGGCACGTTCTGGCACCACGCCCTGATGAACACGGACATGTTGGTCGACATGTTCTTCATCCTGTCCGGCTTCCTGCTCGGGTACCCCTACGCCAAGGCCGCCCTCGGCGTGGGCAAGCCGAAACCGGCCAGGGCTTTCCTGCTGCGCCGGGCAGTCCGGCTCATCCCGCTCTACCTGATCGTGGTCTTGGTTGTCTGGGCAATCAGCAATCCCGTGCTCCCCGGCGACTGGCGGGACCTGGTCCTGCACCTGACGTTCACCCACGTCTGGAGCAACGAGAAGATCTTCTACACCAACGGTCCTGCTTGGACTCTCGGCGTCGAGGCCTACTTCTATGTCCTCTTGGCCGTTCTCGGCGCCTGGGCGCAGCGGCGTCTCCCGCGTATGCGGTCCAAGAGCGCTCAGGTCACCGCGCTCCTGACCGGCACTGCGGTCCTCATCGCGATCAGCCTCGTCTACAAGTTCTGGGCCGTCTACGCGATGCGGTTCCCGGTGGACGGCTGGTCGATCTGGTTCAACCCGATCGCCAAGCTGGACATCTTCGCCATCGGCCTGCTGCTGGCCATCGCCTGCGCCGCGGGCCTGCGGTGGCCCAACGCGGGCGTGCGCACCCTCGTCGGCCTGTCCGGCGCGGGCGTGATCACCCTGGGGATCTGGCTGCGGTACAACCACATGCCGGAGACGTTCTCCCACACCTTCTTCGGCGCGGGCATCATGCTGGTCGTCGCCGCCACCGCGCTCAGCCTCGCCGACGGCCCCCGCTGGCTCCGCTGGGCGCCCATGGTCTCCCTGAGCACGGTCAGCTACAGCATCTACCTCTGGCACGAGCCGATCCTGCGCGTCATCGACGGCACCCGGCTCCTGCCCCGGCCCGGTGACCCGGCGGCCTTCTACGTCACCGCCGTGGTGCTGGTCGCCGTCGCGGTCCCCGTCGCGTACCTGAGCTACCGCGTCATCGAGGTCCCCGCCCAGCGCGTCATGGGCGCCTTCGACCGCCAGGGCCGCCCGCGCGACTACTACCTCCCCCTGCCCAGCGTGACCAGACCCGTCAACCCGAGCCACAACGGACACCTCTAGGCAAGAGCCCAGGTCACAACGTTCACTCGGACGAGTCCGGGGGGTCGTTGCAGCGTTAGCAGTCGCGTGGGTAGAGTGCTAGTTGCACGGCGCCAGTACCGCCCCGGCACCCGCGACGGCGGGGTGGCAGGAGCCGTAACGTGCGGCGTCGACATCGGTATCGCCATCGACACTGATTCGACACCGCGCGAGCTGTATCAGGTACCTGCCAACGCTTTCGACGACCCGTGGAGGTCACAGCGGTGAGCGTGAACATCAAGCCGCTCGAGGACAAGATCGTCGTCCAGGCGAGCGAGGCCGAGGCCACGACCGCCTCCGGTCTGGTCATCCCCGACACCGCCAAGGAGAAGCCCCAGGAGGGCAAGGTCCTGGCTGTCGGCCCCGGCCGGATCGACGACAAGGGCAACCGCGTCCCCGTGGACGTGGCGGTCGGTGACGTCGTCATCTACTCCAAGTACGGCGGCACTGAGGTCAAGTACAACGGCGAGGAGTACCTCATCCTCTCCGCTCGCGACGTGCTGGCCGTCATCAACTAAGACGTCCGGCTGACCAGCAGAGCGCCCCGGCGGCCCCGTTCGGGGCACCCGGGGCGTTCTCGCATACGAGAGGTAATCAATGCCCAAGCAGATCAATTTCGACGAGGACGCTCGTCGGGCCCTTGAGCGCGGGGTGAACAAGCTCGCCGACACGGTCAAGGTCACTCTCGGCCCGCGCGGGCGCCACGTCGTGCTCGCCAAGAAGTTCGGCGGTCCCACCGTCACCAACGACGGTGTCACGATCGCCCGCGAGATCGAGCTTGAGGACGCCTTCGAGAACCTGGGCGCCCAGCTCGCCAAGAACGTCGCCACCAAGACCAACGACGTCGCCGGTGACGGCACGACCACGGCGACCGTGCTGGCCCAGGCGCTGGTGCGCGTCGGCCTGCGCAATGTCGCCGCGGGCGCCAACCCGACCGCGATCGGCCGGGGCATCCAGGCCGCGTCCGACGCGGTGGTCGAGGCGCTCAAGGCGAAGGCCACCCCGGTCAAGGGCCGCGACAACGTGGCCCAGGTCGGCACCGTCGCCTCCCGCGACGCCTCGATCGGCGCGCTGCTCGGCGAGGCCATCGAGAAGGTCGGCGAGGACGGCGTGATCACCGTGGAGGAGTCCTCCACGCTGGCCACCGAGCTGGTCATCACCGAGGGCGTGCAGTTCGACAAGGGCTTCGTCTCCGCCCACTTCGCCACCGACGCGGAGGCGCAGGAGGCGGTCCTGGAGGACGCGTACATCCTGCTGCACCGCGAGAAGATCTCGGCGCTGGCCGACCTGCTGCCGGTCCTGGAGAAGGTCGCCGAGAGCGGCAAGTCGGTGCTGATCATCGCCGAGGACGTCGAGGGCGAGGCGCTGTCGACCCTGGTCGTCAACGCCCTGCGCAAGACGATCAAGGCCGTCGCGGTCAAGGCGCCGTTCTTCGGCGACCGCCGCAAGGCGTTCCTCGACGACCTCGCCGTCGTCACCGGCGGCCAAGTCATCGCGGCCGAGGTCGGCCTCAAGCTGTCCGAGGCGACCCTCGACTCGCTGGGCACCGCCCGCCGCGTCGTGGTCACCAAGGACGACACGACCATCATCGACGGCGGCGGCGACAAGGCCGACATCGCCGGGCGCGCCGAGCAGCTCCGCAAGGAGATCGAGGCGACCGACTCCGACTGGGACCGCGAGAAGCTCCAGGAGCGGCTGGCCAAGCTCTCCGGCGGCATCGCCGTGGTGAAGGTCGGCGCGGCCACCGAGACCGAGCTCGCCGAGCGCAAGCACCGCATCGAGGACGCCGTCGCGGCCACGAAGGCGGCCGTCGAGGAGGGCATCGTCCCCGGCGGCGGCTCCGCGCTCGTCCAGGTCGCCAAGGAGCTCGAGGGCGGCCTCGGCCTCACCGGCGACGAGGCGACCGGTGTCGCCATCGTCCGCGAGGCGCTGTCCGCGCCGCTGTTCTGGATCGCGGCCAACGGCGGCCAGGAAGGCGCGGTCGTGGTGAACAAGGTCCGCGAGCTGCCCTGGGGCCAGGGCTTCAACGCCGCCACGCTCACCTACGGCGACCTGCTCGCCGCCGGTGTCGTCGACCCGGTGAAGGTCACCCGCTCCGCGGTGGCCAACGCCGCCTCCATCGCGCGGATGGTCCTCACCACCGAGGTCTCCGTCGTGGAGAAGAAGGAAGACGAGCCCGCCGGTGGCCACGGGCACGGCCACGGCCACGGTCACTGACCAGCCAGGTAAAACGAAGGGCCCGGTCTCGCGACCGGGCCCTTCGCCATCGGGGGGTGTGGTGCCGTCTGAGGGGTGTTGTCGTCAAGTCTTGCCGGACCTCACTTGGCCACGGCCAGGGTGCGCTTGCCGGTTTTGATGATCGCCTCGCGTTCGGACTCCGAGAGCCCGCCCCAGATGCCGTAGGGCTCGTGCACGGCAAGCGCGTGGCTGCGGCACAGCGAGAGCACCGGGCAGGCGTGGCAGATGGCCTTGGCCTTGGCCTCTCGACGCGCGCGGGCCGGGCCGCGTTCCCCGTCGGGGTGGAAGAAGAACGCGCTGTCCATGCCTCTGCACGAGCCGTCCAACTGCCAGTCCCACACGTCGGCGTTCGGACCGGGGAGCCTGCGTGTGTCCGCCATGGCGGCCGCCTCCATGTCAGTGGGCTGGGAGAGTCAATACTCCATTCGGTGCAGCGCTTTACACGCTAGAACCGCGCCAATGCTTGTTCAAGGGTGATCGACTCATTGGTTGGTCGATTCAGCCGATCGGCATCACCCGGTAGACGCAGCGTGGTCGTGTATCCAGTTGCCGGACACCGCATGTCACCCGACGATGGGGGTATGGGGACCGCATCCGAGCCCGCGAGAACGGGCGGGTCGACCAAGGGGGATGTCGCCCTCGCGGACGTTTCCGGTGGTGGCACCGCCGTCGAGGACCCCGAGAACCCGGAGAAGCCCGAGGACTCCGAGGACTCCACCGACTCGACCGGCGTCGTCGCCGAGCCGCCGCTGCCGGTGGCCGCCGTCGCGCGCAGGCTGGGCATCGCCCCGTCGACGCTGCGCACCTGGGACCGCCGCTACGGCGTGGGCCCCACCGGGCACACCACCGGCAGCCACCGCCGCTACGCCCCGGGCGACATCGCCCGGCTGGAGATCATGCAGCGCGCGCTGCTCAAGGGCGCCGCGCCCGCGGAGGCCGCCGAGTACGCGCTGCGGGCCACCGGCGAGCCGGAGGAGCCGGACCGGGTCGCCGAGCGCGTCCCGGCAAATCAGTCAGCCAATCACTCGGCTAATCAGTCGGCCAATCAGTCGGCCAATCACCATGGGGGCAGGCGGCTGCCGCTGCCCGGCGGCTCACCCGCCGCCCGCGGCCTGGGGCGGGCGGCGATGGCGATGGACGACGAGTCGGTCCAGCGGATGATCGCCGACGCGATCGCGGCCGACGGGGTCGTCGCGGTGTGGGACGGCGTCGTCCGGCCGGTCTTGGCCGCGGTCGAGAGCCGGTGGGCGTACGCGGGCGACTGCGTCGAGATCGAGCACCTGGTCAACGAGTGCGTGTTGGCCGCGATGATCCGTGCCACACCTCTTGTGCCAAGACCGCGCAACCCGCGTCCGGTGCTGCTCTGTTGTGTGCCCGGCGAGACGCATAGCCTTCCGCTCTATGTGCTGCGCGCCGCTCTTGCCCGACGTGAGGTCGGCACGCTCATGCTCGGCGCGGCCGTCCCGGGCCAGGCCCTGGCCGCCGCGGTGCGCAGGACCGCGCCCGCCGCGGTCGCGATCTGGGCGCAGGTGCCCGGCCAGGCAGACGGCAGGACGCTGCTCGATGTGCCCAGGACCCGTCAGCGCGTGCACCTGTTCGCCTGCGGCCCCGGCTGGCTCGACGTCGACCTGCCCGGCCGCGCCGAGCGCCTCGACGACCTCGCGGGCGCGGTCGAGCGCATCGAGTCGTTCGTTCTCGGTGACCGGGACTCCACCACGTGAGTGACCCCGATTGGGCCCAGCCGTGGGACGCGGCTTTCGGCCCCACGCCCGGCTTGTGTCCCCCAGCCGTGGAGTCGGCGAATTCGCGGCCCCGGGAGTCCTGGCTGGCGGCGGTCGCTCTGGGTGGTCGGGGCTACTACGCCGCGGCCGCCGCGCGGCTGTGGCCGCTGGTCCGCGGACCCGACGCCGTGCTCGCCGCGCTGGCCGCGGCCGCCCTCGCGTCGCACCGCAGGCAACTCGGCGACCACGCGGGCGCCAGGAGCCTCGACGGGACCGGTCTGCGCGCCCTCGCCGACGCCGGTCTGCTGAACCCGGACGGCATCGACGCGGACCACTCCGATCGCGCGGGCGACCCAACCGCGTCCGAGGGCGCCGACGCCCGTGCCGCCCGGTCCGACGTCCTGCTCGGGCTCGCAGCCGACGCCGTCGGGCTCGGCCGCCCCGACGAGGCGCGCCGCCTGTTCGGAATCGAAGCCACCTCGGCCGACGCGGGCTGGCGCGCGGTGATCCGGCGCGGCTGGGTGGCCGCCGAGATCGAGTTGTCGGCCGGGCGCGCCGCCGCGGCCGTTGCGCCCGCGCGGGCGGCTGAGCGGGCCGCGGCGCGATCGGCGTCGGTCCGCCACCGGGCCAAGTCCGCGCTCGTGCTCGGCGCAGCGCTCGCGGCGGCGGGCGAGCGGGCGGCGGCCCGGGAGTCGATCACGGTCGCGCTGGCGGCTGCCCGGCGGCACGGGCTCCGGCCGCTGGTCTGGCCGTGCGCGCTCGTGCTGGCCGATCTCGACCCCGCCGGGGCGGACGGGCACCGGCGGGTCGCCGCCGCCGCCCTGCACTGTGTGTTACGACACGCCGACCCGGGTGCCCGCCGGTCGGCGGAATCGTCGCCATGGGTTCCTACCTGGATGTTTGTCCTTGCTCCGAACAGGTGAACACACCCAGACGGTCATCCGGCGGATTAGTTGACAGATTTACCACCGGATCGTGTCAAGGTTGGGCCCCCGGCGTCCGATAGGGAATTGGAACGTCACTCGGCTGCAGGAAGGAGTCCCCGTGACGACGGTCTTGATCTGCGACGACCGCCGCAGCGTCCGGGAAGGCTTGACCCGTGTCATGTCCGCTGTACCAGGGGTCAGTCGCATCGACTGCGTAGCGCACGGTGACGAGTTGCTCGCCCGCTTCTCCCGGCAGCCTGTCGATGTCGTCCTCGTCGGCACGCAGCGCGCGGTGCCCACCGGGGTCGAAGCGACTCGGCGACTCGTCTCCGCCAATCCCCAGGCGAACGTCATCGTCTTCGGCGCACCGGACGACGCGGGCAGTATCGCCGCGGCGATCGCGGGCGGCGCTCGTGGCTACCTGCGCTGGGACGCCTCGCGTCCCGAGCTGGTCGCCGCGTTGGCGCACACCTTGGCGAGCACTTCTGTGCCCGCGCCCAGGCAGCCCTCCGACCCAGGGGTGCAGCTCACCGACCGCGAACTCCAGGTTCTGCGCGGTATGAGCCAGGGCAAGAGCAACGGCCAGATCGGCCGTGAGCTGTATCTCTCCGAGGACACGGTGAAGACCCACGCGCGGCGGCTGTTCCGCAAGCTGGGTGTTCGGGACCGTGCGCAGGCAGTGGCTCACGGGTTCCGGCGCGGCCTGGTGTCCTGAGCGCTGTGCCCTCGGGCGCCGTGCCGCGCAAGGAACACGGCGCCGCAAGGTTCGCAGGGACTTAAGAGAACAGCGTCGGCGGCGAGCCGTGCGTGCCCGTGGCAAGACGGGCACGCACGGCTTGTCGTGTCTTCCTTGTGATGGCCCCTCGCCCGTCACCGCCGCGGCCACCGGCTACTGTGTCGCCTGTCACGCCGACCCCCGGGCGGCCGCGCGGCGGTCAACACTGCGCCAGGAACTCGACAACCAGGGCGGTACGGTGGGCCATGGGCGGTCGAGGCAGGCACTCGACCGGGTTCGGCGAACATGACCACACTCGTAACGCCAGGGCTGCATTCTGCGATGACCACATTGGGGGACGGACTGGACGGGTCAGTAAGCGCTGCCGTCGAGGGTGACCCTCGGGCTATCGAGCGCGTGCTCGCGTCCGTGCGTCCCCTGGTGGTTCGGTACTGCCGAGCCAGGGTCGGCAGGCAGGAGCGGTCGTACGCCTCGGCGGACGACGTGGCGCAGGAGGTGTGTCTCGCGGTGTTGACGGCTCTGCCCGGCTACCGCGACCAAGGCCGGCCCTTTCTGGCCTTCGTCTACGGCATAGCCGCGCACAAGGTCGCCGACGCGCACCGGGCCTCGGCCCGCAACCGGTCCGAGCCGGTCGCGGACGTGCCGGACGGCCCGGAGATCGAGGCTGGCCCCGAACAGCGGGCGATGCAGGGCGAGTTGTCGAGGCGGATGAGCGAACTGCTCCAGGTACTTCCGGACAAACAGCGTGAAATCGTAGTGCTGCGCGTGGTGGTCGGCTTGTCGGCGGAAGAGACCGCCGAGGCGGTCGGCTCGACGCCAGGAGCGGTTCGAGTGGCCCAGCACCGGGCGCTTGCCCGGTTGCGCAAGACGTTGTCCGCGGAGGAGGTGGTCTGAGTGCCCGATGAAAGCGACGAGCGTGGCGTGGACGAGGCGGCATCGCAGAGCCCGCGCGCCGAGCGCTCGAACGTGACCCCGGTCGCGTTCGGATCCGGTCTCCGCTTGGACGACGCGTTCGACCTAGGCGACGACGACCTGAACGACGCCGACGATTCAGACATCGACGCGGTCGACATCTCTCTTGTGCACGCCGACGACGCGTTCCTCGACGCGCTCGGCGGCGCCGTGCGCGGCGAGCGGCTCCCGGCTTCCCGTGACCTGCCGGACGACTTCCGCGGTGACGATTTCCGTGGCGACGAACTCGCCGCCCTGCTCTGCTCGTGGCGCGACGAGGTCGACGCCGCGCCGATCGGCGAACTGGTCGACACCAAGCTCGCCGTGGCCACCGTGTACGCGGCCAAGGCCCGCAAGCGCCGCAGACCCCGGCTGCTTGTCCCGTTCGCCGCCGCGGCGGCGGTGCTGGCCATCGCGTTCACCGGCGCGGGCCTGGCCGCCCAGGACGCCCGCCCCGGCGACCCCCTGTGGGGCCTGACCAAGGTCCTCTACGCCGACCACGCCCGCTCCGTCGAGGCCGCCGTTTCCGTCCGGCAAGACCTGGACATCGCGCAGACCGCCCTGGCCCAGGGCAAGGTCGCCGAGGCCAAGTCGAAGCTGGAGGAAGCGCAGCTTGGCCTGCCGTCGATCGCCAGCGAGGACGGCGCGGCCGACCTCGCGGCCGAACACCAGGACCTGCTCTCGAAACTCGGCGTCCCCGCGAACGGCGTCCAGCCGCCGCCGTCGGCCAACCCGAGCAGCGCGGTCCCCGTGCCGACCACCACACCGTCGACCACGACGCACTCGGTCTCGGTGACCGTGTCTACGAGTTCGCCGTCGACAAGCACCACCACGAGCGAGTCGACCTCGTCTTCCCCGTCGACGACGACGTCCGAGACGCCGACCGGCCCCGCGAAGGTCGACCCGGGCACCACGCCGGAGGAAACCGGCCAGGGCACGCAGAGCATCCGGCTCACCGAGGCGGTCCAGACCCCGGAGCCCCCGGCGTCGTCCCCTTAAGCAGCACACCATCGAAGCACCTTCGCCGCTCCCGCGGCGAAGGTGCTTTCGGCTGCTCCGGATAAGCGCCGCCGACTGTGGCATTCATTACTGTCGGCGGCGCTCATGGTTTTTCGCCCCAGTGCCGTCTCCGCCCGCGTGCCCCTTGGCGGGGCCCCGTGCCGGAAGGCGCCGCCGGAGAGCCCCCTGGCCGGGCCTAGAGGGCGTTTTCGCTCGCGGTGACACCGTCGGCATAGCCGCGGCAGTACTCCCAGCTCACATAGCTCGACGGGTCCGGGTCGAACGCGGGCTCGTGCGGCCGCATCCGGCCGTCGTTGAGCAGCTGCTCCAGGCTCGCCGCCAGCAGCGCCCAGTCGTGGTAGTGCGGCTCCTGGCACTCGCCGCAGTCGACGACGATGCCGCGGACCCCGCGCGGCTCCAACAGCGCCTGGTAGACCGCGAGGTCGGAAAGGTCGCCCAGTAGTTCCTCGCGCTCTTCGAGGGTCATCGGCGGCTCGGTCTCCTCAGCTGGCTCGTCCAGAGCGCGCGCCGGGTCGTCCGGGTCGCCCGCGAAGGGGTCCGGCGGCAGGGCGCCAGCGGGCCGGTCGTCCCAGGGGCCGCCGGTGAACGGGTTGGGGGGAACTGCGTCATGCGGCACGACCACGCACGGTACCGGGCGGAGGCCGAGGCGCGCCCGGATACCATGGGGGAACCGTGCCGCCTGCCGGAACTCGCGGGCCCACGGCGCGGTAGCAGGCCACCCTCGAACCCCCGGCCCGGCCACCGGGTCCGCCAGCCATGCAGGAAGGTCCGCCACCCACCATGACCAGCGAGCTCAACGCTGACGGGGTCCCGCACAAGTTCGCCACCTTGGGCCTCACCTTCGATGACGTCCTGCTGCAGCCAGCGCAGTCGGATGTGATCCCGAGCACTGTCGACACCGCGACCCGTGTCTCCCGGAATGTCACGCTGCGCATCCCGCTGGCGTCGGCGGCCATGGACACGGTCACCGAGGCGCGGATGGCCATCGCCATGGCCCGGCAGGGCGGCATCGGCATCCTGCAGCGCAACCTGTCCATCGAGGAGCAGGCGCGCCAGGCCGAGACGGTGAAGCGCTCCGAGGCGGGCATGGTCACCGACCCGGTCACCTGCTCGCCCGGCGACACTCTCGCCGAGGTCGACGCGATGTGCGCGCGCTACCGGATCTCCGGTCTGCCGGTCACCGACGCCGAGGGCACGCTCGTCGGCATCATCACCAACCGGGACATGCGCTTCGAGGTCGACCACACCCGGCTGGTCAGCGAGGTCATGACCAAGGGCCCGCTGGTCACCGCGCAGGTCGGGGTGTCGGCCGAGGCCGCGCTGGGGCTGCTGCGCAGGCACAAGGTCGAGAAGCTGCCGATCGTCGACGGCGAGGGCAAGCTGCGCGGCCTGATCACGGTGAAGGACTTCGTCAAGACCGAGCAGTACCCCAACGCGACCAAGGACCCGGACGGCAGGCTCATCTGCGGCGCCGCGGTCGGCGTCGGCGAGGACGGCTACAAGCGCGCGATGACGCTGTTCGACGCGGGCGTCGACGTCCTGATGGTCGACACGGCCCACGGTCACGCGCGCGCGGTCCTGGACATCGTCAGCAGGCTCAAGAAGGAGCTGGGAGACGCGGTGGACGTCGTCGGCGGCAACGTGGCCACCCGCGCGGGCGCGCAGGCCATGGTCGACGCGGGCGCGGACGGGGTGAAGGTCGGCGTCGGCCCCGGCTCGATCTGCACCACCCGCGTGGTCGCGGGCGTCGGGGTGCCGCAGATCACGGCGATCTACGAGGCGTCGCTGGCCTGCGCCCCGGCGAAAATCCCGATCATCGGCGACGGCGGCATCCAGTACTCCGGCGACATCGCCAAGGCCATCGCGGCGGGCGCGAGCGCGGTCATGCTGGGCAGCCTGCTCGCCGGGACCGCCGAGGCCCCGGGCGAGTTGATCCTGGTCAACGGCAAGCAGTTCAAGAGCTACCGCGGTATGGGCTCGCTGGGCGCGATGCGCTCGCGCGGTGAGGCCAAGTCCTACTCGAAGGACCGGTACGCGCAAGACGACGTGCTCTCCGACGACAAGCTGGTGCCCGAGGGCATCGAGGGCCGGGTGCCGTTCCGCGGCCCGCTGTCCCAGGTGGTCTACCAGCTCGTCGGCGGGCTGCGCGCGGGCATGGGCTTCACCGGCTCCCGCACGATCGCCGAGCTGCAGCAGGCGCAGCTCATCCGGATCACCGCCGCCGGGCTCAAGGAAAGCCACCCGCACGACATCACCATGACCGTCGAAGCGCCGAACTACACCACCCGCTGACCGTCTCAGCTGACGCGGTTCCACCGAAAGGACCACCCCCAGTGCGGGATCTTGTCGACATCGGCATGGGCCGGACCGCCCGGCGCGCCTTCGGGCTCGACGAGGTGGAGATCGTGCCGTCGCGGCGCACCCGCTCGTCCAAGGACGTCTCGACCACCTGGCAGATCGACGCCTACCGGTTCGACATCCCGCTGATCACGCACCCGACCGACGCCATCGTCTCGCCCGGCACTGCGATCGCGGTCGGCGAGCTCGGCGGACTGGGGGTCCTCAACGCCGAGGGGCTGTGGGCGCGGCACCCGAACGTCGAAGAGGTCCTGTTCCGCCTGGTCACCGCGGCCGAGGACGGGGACGAGCCGGGCGTGCTGGTGCGGCTGCTCCAGGAGTTGCACGCCGCGCCGCTGCGCGTCGACCTGATCGCCGAGGCGGTGAAGCAGGTCCGCGAGTCCGGGGTGACCGTCGCGGTGCGGGTCAGCCCGCAGCACGCCGCCGAGCTGACCCCGGACCTGCTGGCCGCCGGGGTGGAGATCCTGGTCGTGCAGGGCACCATCGTCTCCGCCGAGCACGTCGCCCGGGACTCCGCTGGCGCGGAGCCGCTGAACCTCAAGCGGTTCATCGCCGACCTGGACGTCCCGGTGATCGCGGGCGGCGTGCACGACTACCGCACCGCCATGCACCTGATGCGCACCGGCGCGGCGGGCGTCATCGTCGGCTACGGGCACTGCCCCGGCATCACCACGACCGACAGCTCGCTGGGCATCGGGGTGCCGATGGCCACCGCGATCGTCGACGCCGCCGCCGCCCGGCGGGACTACCTGGACGAGACCGGCGGCCGGTATGTGCACGTGATCGCCGACGGCGACGTGCGCACCAGCGGCGACATCGCCAAGTCGATCGCCTGCGGCGCGGACGCGGTCATGCTCGGCGCGCCCCTCGCGGTGGCCGCCGAGGCGCCCGGCCAGGGCCTGTACTGGACCTCGGCCGCCGCGCACCCGTCGCTTCCGCGCAGCGCCGTGCTGCCGGTCGCCGAGGACATAGAGGTCGACCTCAAGACCCTGCTGTTCGGCCCGTCCTCGGACGCGGACGGCCTGGTGAACCTGTTCGGCGCGCTGCGCAGGGCACTGGCCAAGACCGGGTACTCGGACCTCAAGGAGTTCCAGAAGGTCGGTCTGACGGTCCGCTCGTGAGGCGGGTCGTCGCCGCGGCGGACGGGGTGGCGCTGGCCACCCCCGCCGACGGCGACGCCGCCGCGCTCGCGGCGGACTGGGACAACGCGTTCGACGTCGATCCCGACGACCGGCCGCAGCCCCCGCCGGTGGCGCTGGGTCGGGCGGTGGTGCTCGACGCCGTCACCGGGGCGCTGTTGGGCCAGGTGACCTGGCATGAGGTCCGGTGGGGGCGCACCCGGGCGTGCGCGGCGTGGAACGTGGGGATCGCCCTGCTGCCCGCCGCGCGCGGGCGCGGTGCGGGCGCACGCGCGTTGCGGTTGCTTACCAACCATCTCTTCGCCACGACTGACCTCGACCGGGTAGAGGCGGCCACCGATGTCGACAACGCCGCCGCGCGGCGCGCGTTGCTCGCGGCGGGTTTTCTGGCCGAAGGCGTGGTGCGCGGCGCCCAGTTGCGCGGCGGGGTGCGGCGGGACCTGGCGCTGTTCGGCGTGCTGCGCGGAGACCGCCCCTGACCAGGTGTGTTACCGCAGGTCACAGAAAAATCCACTCAGCCTCTAGCCGGGTCTGTCCACCAGCCCTTAACCTCTGCCCATGGGCGCGCAACTCACCGGTAACAACACTGACTACGACGTGGTCGTGGTCGGCTCAGGCTTCGGCGGCAGTGTCGCCGCTCTCCGTTTGACTGAGAAGGGCTACCGCGTGGCGGTAGTCGAGGCCGGCCGCCGGTTCGCCGACGACGAGTTCGCGAAGACCTCATGGGACATGCGCAAGTACCTGTGGGCGCCCCAGTTCGGCTGCTACGGCATCCAGCGCATCCACCTGCTCAAGGACGTCCTCATCCTCGCGGGCGCGGGGGTCGGCGGCGGTTCGCTGGTGTACGCGAACACGCTCTACCGGCCGCTCAAGCCGTTCTACCAGGACAAGCAGTGGGCGCACATCACCGACTGGGAGTCCGAGCTCGGCCCGCACTACGACCAGGCGTCGCGGATGCTCGGGGTCGTCACGAACCCGACTACCACGCCATCGGACGAGATCATCCAGAAGGTCGCAGCCGACATGGGCGTCGCCGACACCTACCGCCAGACCCCGGTCGGCGTGTACTTCGGCGAGCCGGGCAAGAAGGCGGCGGACCCCTACTTCGGCGGCGCGGGCCCCGAGCGCACCGGCTGCACCGAGTGCGGCTCCTGCATGACCGGC
This sequence comes from Actinokineospora iranica, assembly GCF_900101685.1. Lineage (GTDB taxonomy): Bacteria > Actinomycetota > Actinomycetes > Mycobacteriales > Pseudonocardiaceae > Actinokineospora > Actinokineospora iranica. The sequence continues at coordinate 25,139 of NZ_FMZZ01000026.1, read as the reverse complement.
TGCCGGGTCGGCGCGAAGAACACGCTGGTCAAGAACTACCTGCACCTCGCTGAGAAGGGCGGCGCGAAGGTCATCCCGCTGACCACGGTGACCGCGCTGCGCCCGCGGGGCGACGGCTCTTACGAGTTGGACCTGCGCAAGACCGGCACCACGTCCAAGCTGTTCCGCACCACCATCACCGCGGGCCAGGTGGTGCTGGCCGCGGGCACGTGGGGCACGCAGAACCTGCTGCACAAGATGCGCGACACCGGCGCCCTGCCGAAGCTGTCGCCGAAGCTGGGCGAGCTGACCAGGACCAACTCCGAGGCGATCATCGGCTCGGGCAGGCCCAAGGTCGACCCGGAGCACGACTACAGCCGCGGCGTGGCGATCACGTCCTCGTTCCACCCGGACGAGAACACCCACATCGAGCCGGTGCGCTACGGCAAGGGCAGCAACGCGATGAGCATGTTGCAGACCCTGGCCACCGACGCCCGCACCAGCGTGCCGCGGTTCGTGCAGGTGCTGCGGTTCCTCGCCAAGCACCCGATCCGCACGCTCAGCCTGCTCCAGGGCTACCGCTGGAGCGAGCGGACCGTGATCCTGCTGGTGATGCAGAGCCTGGACAACTCGATCACGACCTACACCAAGCGCGGCCTGTTCGGGCGGCGCAAGTACACCTCCAAGCAGGGCCACGGCGAGCCGAACCCGACTTTCATCCCGGCCGGGTACGAGGCCAACCAGCTGACCGCCAAGCACATCGGCGGCATCGCTGGCGGCACCTGGAACGAGATGCTCAACATCCCGCTCACCGCGCACTTCCTCGGCGGCTGCGCCATCGGCGCGGACGCCGACGAGGGCGTCATCGACCCTTACCACCGCGTCTACAACTACCCCGGCCTCTCCGTGGTCGACGGCGCGGCCGTGAGCGCCAACCTGGGCGTCAACCCGTCGCTGACGATCACCGCCCAGGCCGAGCGCGCCTTCTCCCTCTGGCCGAACAAGGGCGAGGTCGACCCGCGCCCCGCCCAGGGCTCCGGCTACCAGCGCGTCAACCCGGTCGCGCCAGCCGCGCCAGCGGTCCCCGCGCACGCCCCCGGCGCCCTCCGGCTGCCCGTCGTCGAGATCCGGGTGAACGGCAAGCCTGCCTCCACCCGCAGCTGACCAGCGGAAACACCCTCAAGATCGCGAGTTGTCCACAGGCCGCCGGAGGCCCCCTGTACCACAGCGGGCTCCGGTGGCACTGTGGGCTACGTGACAAACGCATTCGCCTCCAGCGCCGACCTCGAGCGCAAACCGGAGACCTTCACCGCCTTGGCGGAGGGCGTGTACGCGCTCACCGCCGAGGGCGACCCCAACGTGGGCGCCATCGAGGGTGCGGACTTCCTGGTCTGCTTCGAGGCCAGGGCGACCCCGGTCGCCGCCCGGCGCTGGCTGGCGCTGCTGCGCGAGCGGACCGACAAGCCGGTCCGCTACCTCGTGCTGAGCCACTACCACGCGGTCCGGGTGCTGGGCGCGAGCGCGTTCGACGCGCGGGAGATCGTCACCCACGAGGCCACCCGCGCGCTCATCGCCGAGCGTGGGGCGGCGGACTGGGCCAGCGAGCACGCCCGAATGCCCCGCCTCTTCGAGGAGCCGGAAAGCATTCCCGGCCTCACCTGGCCCACCCTGACCTTCACCGACCGCATGACCATCCCCCTCGGCGGCGACCACGGCGACCTCGTCCTCGCCTACTGCGGCCGCGGCCACACCGCGGGCGACATCGTGGCCTGGCTTCCCACCCACAAAATCCTCTTCGCGGGCGACCTGGTCGAATGCGCGGCCGCCCTCTACACCGGCGACGCCTTCCACGACGACTGGGCAACCTCCACTTTGGACACAGTGGCCGCCTTCGAGGCGGAAACCCTGGTGGGCGGCCGCGGCCCCGTCGCCCACGGCCGAGCCCAGATGGCGGCGGCCATCACCCAAAGCAGACACTTCATCAACCAACTGCGCGACACCGTCGCCCACATCCGCAACTGCGGCGGCTCGGTCCGCCAGGCCTTCCAAGCCGCCCACACCGCCCTGTCCCCCCGCTACGGCCACTGGCCCATCTTCGCCCACTGCCTCCCCTTCAACGTCCAGCGCTACTGGGACGAACTTTCCGGCCAGGACTGGCCCCTCATCTGGACCCCGGAACGCGACCGCGAGGTCTGGGCAAACCTCCGGGGGCCCCAGTGACCATCCCCCCTGCCCCTGCCCCTGCCCCTGCCCCTGCCCCTGCGCACACCGCCGCCGTTGCCCCCGTCGGCGGCAGCGCGGGCTTCCCCGCCGCCGCGGGAACTAGCTCCGCGGGCACCGCCATCGGCCCCGCTGTGACTGTCTCCGCCTTCGTCGGCACCGGTACCCGACTTGCCGACGCCACCGGCCTCGGCGCTGTCACCTGCGCCCCCGCTACCGGCCTTGCCGCGATCGCTGGCCGCGCGGCCTCAACCCCCACAACACGCGCCGCAATCGGCTCCGGTCCTGCCGCACCGCCCGGTCCTGCCGTGAAAACCATCATCCGTGCGGCCTCAGCCCCCGCCGCGATCGACGTCGGCCGCGGGCCCGCCGCTTTCGCCAACGATGTCGCCTCCGCGACCGTCATGTGCTTTGTCTCCACCGCTTCCGGCCGCGCTGACTCCGGCTCCGATCCCGCCGTCACCTCTGGTCCGGCCGCATCCGCCTGCCGCGCCTCCGCTGCCCCCGGCGGCCCCACCCTTGCCGCCATCGCATTCCGTGGCGGCGGCTTCCAAGCCGGGCCGCGCGCGCGGGGACACCGTGTTCCAAGTCGTCGGCTGTCCGGGCTCGCCTCGGGCGAGTGCTGTCGTGTGGTCCGTATGAGCATGGGGGAGATCCGGTGAGCGAGCCTGTTGTCGTGGTCGGTGCGGGGCCGGTCGGGTTGACGGGGGCTCTTGTCCTTGCCCGCCATGGTGTTCCGAGTGTCGTCGTGGAGGCGTTGCCCGGCCGGATCAAGGTCGGCAGCCGGGCGATCTGCGTCCAGCGGGACATTCTCGACGTGCTCGAACGCGTCGGTGTCGGGTGGCAGGTGGTCGACGCGGGGGTCACCTGGTATTCGGGGCGGATGTTCTACCGGGAGCACGAGGTGTCGGTGATGACCTTCCCGGAGCCGCCGCCCGGGCAGTTCCCGCCGTTCGTGAACACGCCGCAGAACGTCATCGAGCACCTGTTGGAGGCCCGCGTCCGCGCCGAGCCGTTGATCGATCTGCGCTATGCCAACCAAGTGGTCGGCCTGCGCCAAGACGACACCGGAGTCACCGTGGCGGTGGAAACGCCCGACGGTCCCGATTCGGTGCGGGGCACGCATTGCCTCGCGGCCGACGGCAGTCGCTCCACCGTGCGCAAGCTGCTGAACCTGCCGTTCCCCGGCCATTCCTTCGAGGACAAGTTCCTCATCACCGACATCCGCGCGCGCATCGAGCACCCCGTCCCCGAGCGCCGGTTCTACTTCGACCCGGCTTGGAACCCGGGCCGCCAAGTGCTGCTGCACCCGCAGCCGGACTCGGTGTGGCGCATCGACTGGCAGGTCCCAGAGGACTTCGACCTGGCGACCGAGCGCGCCAACGGCGGCCTCGACGCCCGGGTCCGCAAGGTCATCGGCGACCTCGACTACGAACTGGTCTGGGCGTCGCTGTACCGCTTCCACCAACGCCGGGTGCCGACCATGCGGGTCGACCGGGTGCTGTTGGCAGGCGACGCCGCCCACCTCATGAGCCCGTTCGGCGCCCGGGGCATGAACTCCGGCCTGGCCGACGCGGAGAACGCCGCCTGGAAGATCGCCGCCACCCGGGCGGGCTGGGCGGGCCCCCACCTGCTGGACACCTACGACACCGAACGCGGCGCCGCCGCCGACGAGAACCTCCGGGTCACCGCGACCACCATGCGGTTCCTGGTTCCCAGCACCCCCGCTGAACGAGCCCACCGCCACGACGTCCTGGAACGCGCCCGCACCGATCCCGCGGTCCGTCCCGAGATCGACTCCGGCAAACTCTCCGAGCCGTTCTGGTACCTGGACTCGCCCCTCACCACCCCCGCCAGTGCCGAGGACCGAGCCGCCTTCCCCCGCGCCCCAGGCCACCCCCGCCCACCCCTGCCCGGCGTCCTCTGCCCCGACGCCCGACTTCCCGACGGCACCCGCCTGCGCGCCGCCTTCGGGCCGCACTTTACCCTTCTCGCCGCCCCCGAAGCCCCCCTCCCAGCCCTACCCGACGCAGACCGCATAACCACCCGCCGCCTACCCCCCGAAGTCGCCAGAACCCTGCGCCTCGGCCGAACCGGAGCCGCCCTGGTCCGCCCCGACGGCTTCCTCGCCGCGATCCTGCCCGCCCGCCAACCCGGGGAAGACCGCTCAACCCCTGGTCAACCGAGCCCCGCCGACACATCTGTCCTGAATGGACAAATGCGAGCAGATGACGTTGGCGGCCGTTTTTCCGGTGATGGCAGACAAATACCTGGCGGCGAGTCGGTCGCGGCCAGCACGCCCCACCTCGGCAACACCGCGGTCGCGAGCCTTTCGGTCGACAAGTCGCCAGCGCGGCAAGCATTAGCCCAGTCGGAGACCGGGCAACCGTCGGTCGATCACCCGGCGGCTGAACCGCCGCGGGCTTCGACCCTGGCCGACGAGGTCGCCGCCGCGGTGCGGCGGGCCTCGGGTTGGGTGGTGCCCTAGGTGGTTACCCCATTGTCACCAGGGGCCACGGGGAATGGCTTTGGATAGCGGAAGGGTCTCCCGCGACGGCGAGACCGAGTCCGTGCGGGTGGGAGGTCCGGGGCTTGATCAGCAGAAGATCCTTTCTGCGGGCGGCCGGGGTCGGTGCGGCGGTGACGACCGCGGCCTCGTGCACCGGGTCGCCTGGGCCGGGCGAGACGTCGGGGAGCAGTGTGACCGTGCCGTCGCCGAGTAGCCGCCCGGGAGCTGTTCCGCCGGACTGGAACAGGTTGCGGGCGCGGCTCGGCGGGGGGCTGTGGCTGCCGGGGGAGGCGGAGTGGGAGCGGGGCAGGCGGTCGTTCAACCAGCTCTACGACGGCCGCGCGCCCGCGGCGGTGGCCGCCTGCGGGACCGTCGAGCACGTCCAGGCGTGTGTCGAGGTGGCGCGGGCCGCGCACCTGCCCATCGCGGCCCGTGGGGGCGGGCACAGCTACGCCGGGTACTCGGCGCCCGATGGCGGGGTCGTGGTGGACCTGCGGGGGATGTCGGCGGTCGAGGTGCGGCCGGACGGCACGGCCGTGGTGGGGGCGGGCGCGCGGCTGATCGACGTCTACGCCGCCCTCGCGGCCGCGGGGCGGTGCCTGCCCGCCGGGACCTGCCCGACGGTGGGGATCGCGGGTCTGACGCTGGGCGGCGGGATCGGGGTGCTCACCCGCAAGTTCGGGCTGACCTGCGACCGGCTGCTGTCGGCCCAGGTCGTCACCGCCGACGGGGTGGTGCGCACGGCCGCCGAGACCAGCGAGCCCGACCTGTACTGGGCGCTGCGCGGCGGCGGTGGGGGCAACTTCGGCATCACCACGTCGTTCACCTTCGCGACCGAGCCTGCGCCCGACCTCACGGTCTTCCGGCTCGGCTTCCCGGCCGAGGCCGCGCCCGCCGTCCTCGGGGCCTGGCAGGAATGGGTGGCGGGCATACCGGACGAGCTGTGGGCGAACGTGGGCTTCAGCGGGGGATCACCGGTGCGATGCGGAATGAGTGGGTGCTTCGTGGGCTCGCAGGCCGCGCTGAACCCGTTGCTGGACACCCTGTTCGCCCGCGCCGGGGTGCGGCCAACCCGGCGGACCGTGCGGCAGCGCGGCTACCTCGACGCCATGCGGTTTTTCACCGGCTGCGCGCAGCGGCCGATCGCGCAGTGCACGCCGGAGAAGCTGCCGAGGGAAGCGTTCGTCGCCTCGTCTCGGGTGTTGCCCGCGCCGGTGCGTGACCCGGCGGCGCTGGTCGCGCTCCTCGACGGCCGCGACGGCATGGAAGTGCTGCTCGACCCCCTCGGCGGCGCGGTCGCCCGCGTCGACCCGACGGCGACCGCGTTCCCGCACCGGCAGGCGCTGGCGACCATCCAGATCTATCAGAAGACCACAGTGGACGGTCAGGTCGCCGCCGCCCGTGCCGTCGCGGAAGTGCGGGAGGCGCTGGTCGGGGTCGGCGCGCGCGGCGGCTACGTCAACTACATCGAGGCCGCCATGCCCGGCTGGAGCATCGCCTACTACGGCGGGAACGTCAGCCGACTCGGCGCCACCGCCCGCCGCTACGACCCGGACCGGGTGTTCACCTTCGCCCAGTCCGTCCACCGCATGTGACTACAGGTCCAGCCCCGACAACACCATCGTCTGCTCCTCGGTGAAGTCGTCCATCGCCGACCGCACGCCCTCGCGGCCGGTGCCCGAGCCCTTGACCCCGCCGTAGGGCATCTGGTCGGCCCGGAACGAGGGCACGTCCCCGATGACCACGCCGCCCACCTCCAGTTCCGCCGCCGCGCGGAACGCCGTCCGCAGGTCGTGGGTGAACACGCCCGCCTGCAAGCCGAACTCGGTGCTGTTGGCCACCTCGAACGCCTCGTCGACCGAATCCACGACCGACACCACCAGGACCGGGCCGAACACCTCCTCGCACGACACCTTCGCCTCGGCCGGAACGTCGGCCAGGACAGCGGGGGCGACGGTCGTGCCGGTGCGGGCGCCGCCGGTCAGCACCCGCGCCCCCGCCGCTGCGGCCTCCGCGATCCAGCTCTCGACGCGCTTGGCGTTGTCCTCATCGATCAGCGGGCCGACGTCGACCGCCGGGTCGTGCGGGTCGCCGGTGCGCAGGGACTCGACCGCGGCGACCAGGCGCGGCACGAAATCCTCCGCCACCGCGCGGTGCACGACGACGCGCTGCACCGCGATGCAGGACTGCCCCGCCTGGTAGTTGCCGAACGTCGCGATCCGCCGCGCCGCGTGGTCCAGGTCCGTCCAATCCGGACAGACGATGGCCGCGCTGTTGCTGCCCAGTTCCATCACCACGTGCTTGCGCGGCGCGGCGGCCATCAGCCCCCAGCCGACGCCGGTCGACCCGGTGAACGAGATCACCGGCAGCCGCGGGTCCTCGACCAGCGACGACATCGCCGACCCGCGCACCGGCAGCACCGAGAACGCGCCCGAGGGCAGGTCCGTCTCGGCCAGGATCTCCCCGAGCAGCAGCGCCGAGAGCGGGGTCGCCGACGCCGGTTTGACGATCACCGGGGCGCCGACCGCCAGCGCGGGCGCGACCTTGTGCGCCACCAGGTTGAGCGGGAAGTTGAACGGCGCCACGGCCAGCACCGGCCCGCGCGGCCGTCGCCGGATCACCGCCAGCCTGCCCTCGCCTCCTGCGTCGGTGTCCAGGCGTTGCAGGTCGCCGACGAACCGGCGGGCCTCTTCCGCGGCGAACCGGAACGTCGACGTCGCGCGGGCGACCTCGATCTCGGCCCACTTCAGCGGCTTGCCGTTCTCCGCGGTGATCGTCTCGGCGATTTCCTCTGCCCGCGCGGCCAGCGTCGCGGACACGTGGTCCAGGGCGGCGGCGCGCAGGTGCGCGGGCGACGACCGGAACTCCTTGGCCACGGCGGCCGCCGCCGCGACCGCGCGCTCGACCTGCTCCGGCGTCGGCGCTGAGACGGTCGCCACATCGGTGCCGTCGTAGGGATGCCGGACGTCGAAGGTGGTCGCGCTGCTCTCCGGCCTGCCCGCCACCCAGAACGGGCGGGGTTTGGCCACGATGGCGTCTTCGTCTTCGGTCATGCCTCAACGGTATGCCCGAAATGCGGCGTGGGCGCGTCCGGTTACCATGGCTTTGGCTGACCGACGATGGTGACTAGGGTTCCGCCGCGCTCGCGCGGGTCTGGTTCGAGCGTCACGGAAAACCTGCGCGACAGGTGCGCAGGCAGGCATCTCCGGGAGAGAAACCCAGGGAGGGACCGGTCGGCGCACAGTGCTGGACTGCTGTGTGCCGAGAAGGTGTCCCGTGCGGCAGCCTTCTCGCGCTCCGGCTTCCGGCACCCACGGAAGGTGAAGAGCCCGATGACAGAACAGAACCGCCCGGTCCTCGTGGTGGACTACGGCGCGCAGTACGCCCAGTTGATCGCCCGCCGGGTGCGCGAGGCGCAGGTCTACTCCGAGGTCGTGCCGCACACCGCGACCGTCGCGGAGATCGTGACCAAGGAACCGGCCGCGATCGTGCTTTCCGGCGGCCCGGCAAGCGTCTACGCCGAGGGCGCGCCCGCCGTCGACCCGGCCCTGTTCGCGGCCGGGGTGCCGGTTTTCGGCATCTGCTATGGCTTCCAGGCGATGGCGCAGGCGCTCGGCGGAACCGTCGAGCACACCGGCACCCGCGAGTACGGCCGCACCGACCTCGGTGCGGGCACCGGCGTCTTGCACGACGGGCTGCCGGGCCGTCACCCGGTGTGGATGAGTCACGGCGACTGCGTCACCAAGGCCCCTGAGGGTTTCGCGGTCACCGCGTCGTCGGAAGGCGCGCCGGTGGCCGCGTTCGAGGACACTGAGCGTCGTTTCGCAGGCGTGCAGTACCACCCGGAGGTGGCGCACTCTCCGCACGGTCAAGAGGTCCTGCGCCGCTTCCTGCACGACATCGCCGGTATCCGTCCACAGTGGACGACGTCGTCGATCGTGGACGAGCAGGTCGAGCGGATTCGCGCGCAGGTGGGCGACGGCAAGGCCATCTGCGGCCTGTCCGGCGGCGTCGACTCCGCTGTCGCGGCCGCGTTGGTGCAGCGCGCGATCGGCGACAGGCTTACCTGCGTGTTCGTAGACCACGGTCTCCTGCGCGCCGGTGAGCGCGCCCAGGTCGAGCGGGACTACGTGTCCGCGACCGGCGTCCGCCTGGTCACCGTCGACGCCCGCGAGCGCTTCATGGCCGCCCTGGCCGGGGTGACCGACCCCGAGGAGAAGCGCAAGATCATCGGCCGCGAGTTCATCCGCGTGTTCGAGCAGGCTGAACTCGACCTGCAGGTTGAGGCGGGCGAGAAGTACCGCTTCCTGGTCCAGGGCACGCTCTACCCCGACGTGGTGGAGTCCGGCGGCGGCACCGGCGCGGCGAACATCAAGAGCCACCACAACGTCGGCGGCCTGCCGGACGACCTGGAGTTCGAGCTGGTCGAGCCGCTGCGCGCGCTGTTCAAGGACGAGGTGCGCCGGGTCGGGCTGGAACTGGGCCTGCCGGAGACGATCGTGCACCGGCAGCCGTTCCCCGGCCCCGGCCTGGGCATCCGCATCATCGGCGAGGTCAACGCCGCCCGCCTGGAGATCCTGCGCGCCGCCGACGCCATCGCCCGCGAAGAGCTCACCGCGGCGGGTCTCGACCGCGACATCTGGCAGTGCCCGGTAGTCCTGCTTGCCGACGTCCGCAGTGTCGGCGTCCAAGGCGACGGCAGGACTTACGGCCACCCGGTAGTCCTGCGGCCGGTGTCCAGCGAGGACGCCATGACCGCGGACTGGACCCGGCTGCCCTACGACGTCTTGGAGCGGATCTCCACCCGGATCACCAACGAGGTCGCCGAGGTCAACCGCGTCGTCCTCGACGTGACGAGCAAGCCCCCGGGCACCATCGAGTGGGAATAGCACCGCGTGGGATAGCGCTGCCGGGATAGCGCTGCCTGGATAGCACCGCCCGCATAGCACCGCGTGGGAACAGCACGCGCGAGAACGGCCCGGTCACCGTGTGGTGACCGGGCCGTTCGGCGGTGAGCGGCGAAGGGATCTACTCGCGCTTTCCCTTCCCCCGCATCGAGGACGCCAGCAGCAGCAGGCCCACCACCACGGCCCCGCCCGCGACCAGCCACCTCGGGTCCAGCATCGGCACCCAGATCTGGCCGTCGGTCAGCACGTAGGCCGACACGAACAGGGTCGCGATCCCGGCGAACATGGTCAGGAAGTCGGGCCGCTTGCGCCCCACCTTGGTCTCGTCGTGCTCAGCCACGGCGCACCTCCACGCTTCCTGGTCCGGTGACCTCAAGGTCGAGGTCCAGCTTGAGACCGCCCGCCCCGTCGGGGCCGAGGTCATCGGTCCTGGTCACATCGGGGCTCGGGCCGTCCGCCTCCTGGCCGAGGCAGCTCACGCTGCCGATGCCCGCGGCGCAGCGCACCGTGACGTCGGCGTTCCTCGGCACGACCACGGTCACGTCGCCCACGTCCACCTGGGCGCGGGTCTTGACCGAGCCGCTCGCGGGGAGCACGGTGAAGTCCAGGTCGATCGAGCCGATGTCGCGCTGGTACTCGGGTTGCACGTGCTCTAGGGCGGTCGGCTGCTGACGGAGGTCGCCGATGCTGTTGGTGGAGAAACCGTTCGGCCAGACCAGCGTCAGCGCGATCCCCAGGGCCGCCAGCGGCATCGCGAGCCCGATCAGGCCGCGCCCGCCGCGGACGAACGACCCGGCGACCAGGCCGAGACCGAGGATGGCCAGGACCACGCCGATGACGTGCCGCGCGCTGACCCAGCCGAGGTAGGGCTCGGCCAGCACCGCCGCGCCGACGGTCAGGAACACCGCCGCCAGGGTGATCACGCCGACCCTGGACCGGCCGCGCGGCGCGGGCGGCTCCGGGTCGGGCCCTGACCCGCCGGGTTCGGGCAGGTCCCAGGCGAACGGCGCGGCGCCGAGCGGGTCCCACGCGGGCGGGGTCGTGCGCTGTCCGTGCTCGTCGACCGGGGTCGCCATGGCGACCGTCGGGGCGTCGGCCGAGGTCGGGGCGGGCGGTGCGCCCAGGTGGCCCCGGCCGCGGTGCAGCAGGAAGAGCAGGCCGAACACCACCGCGAGCCCGAGCCAGCCGCTGAGCGTGCGGTCGAAGAAGACGCCGAAGGCCGGGATCAGCGCGATGCACAGCGCGATCGTGAACGGCGTCGACGTGGAGCTGCGGCCTTTGCCGTGCAGCGCCTCGGCCGGTGACGCCTCGTCGCCTTCCTCGGCGAGGAACAGCCAGCCCAGCAGGTAGAACAGCAGCCCGGCCCCGCTGTAGAAGGTCGCGACCACGAACGCGACCCGGACCACCAGCGGGTCCATGCCGTAGCGGTTGCCGATGGCCGCCGCGACGCCCGCGACCTTGCGGCCCCGCCGGGGCCGTCGAGGGCGGGTCGCCCAGAAGTCCTTGAGCGTGTCCTCCACGCCCAGTGCGCCATGCGCGTTGTTCATCGATGTGCCACTCACGTTTCCCAGCATCACTCCGCGGCGGGGCCCTCTGCATCGGGGAACGACCCTGACTTCCCGCTCAGGGTCGTTCCCCGATGTGGCGCGGTGGTCGCCGTGTGAGCATTCTGGTGTGGAAGCAGCAGTCGGGGAGCACCTGCCGTCGGCGGAGGCGGACATCGAGCGGGCACAGACCACAGCGGTGAGCGCGGAGCGGGCACAGCCGACCCTGTACCGGCGCCGGTCCGGCCGCGCCGTCGCGGGGGTCGCGGGCGGTCTCGCCGACCACCTCGGCATGGACGTGCTGTGGGTCCGCATCGCCTTCGCCCTGCTCGCCGCGCTCGGCGGCGCCGGGGTCGTCGCCTACGGCCTGCTGTGGATCTTCGCCCCGCAGGCGCCGGTGGACGAGTCGGCCCCGGGCATCTCCCGCAAGGAGCGCCAGCAGGCGTTCGGTCTGGTCGCTCTCGGCACCGGGCTTACCGTCGGCGCGGGAACACTGTCGGGCGCGGTAAGCGGCTGGGTCGCGGGCGCTCTTACCGTGGCGCTGGTAGGCGCGGCCCTGGTGTGGCGGGAGGCCGACCAGTCGCAGCGGCGCCGGGTCACCGGCGCGGTGCTCGGCGGCGGCGGCCGGGCCGCGGTCATCCGCGTGCTCAGCGGCGCGGCGCTGGTCGCCACCGGCATCACGATCTTCCTGATCAGCAGCATCGGCCTCGACCAGGTGCAGTTCGCGCTGCTGGCGGTCCTCGCCGCCCTGGTCGGCGTGGCCGTGCTGACCGTCCCCTGGTGGCTGCGCCTCGTCCGCGACCTGGGCGAAGAGCGCCGCGCGCGCATCCGCACCGAAGAGCGTGCCGAGATCGCCGCCCACCTGCACGACTCGGTCTTGCAGACCCTCGCGCTGATCCAGAAGCAGGCCGAGGCCCCACGGGAGGTCCTGCGGCTGGCCCGGGGCCAGGAGCGCCAGTTGCGGAGCTGGCTGTACGGCCCGTCCGGCTACGGCCGGGCCCTCTCCGACGGCCCGGCGGCCGGGGTCCTGTCCGAGGCCCTGGCCCGCGCGTCCGGCGAGGTGGAGGACACCTTCGCCGTCAAGGTCCAGCACGTCGTCGTCGGCGACTGCGAGGTGGACGAACGCCTCATGGCCGTGGTGATGGCCGCCAGGGAGGCTATGGTCAACGCCGCCAAACACGCCGGGGTGGCCGAGGTCTCGGTCTACGGTGAGGTGGAGGAAGAGAGGGTCACCGTGTTCGTCCGCGACCGAGGCAAGGGCTTCGATCCCGACACGGTGCCCCAAGACCGCCACGGCCTGGCCGACTCCATCCGCGGCCGAATGGAACGCCACGGCGGCGAGATCCGCCTGCGCACCGCCCCCGGCGACGGGACCGAAGTGCAACTGCACATGCCCCGCACGAAAGTGACCTCATGACGGAAAACATGGACGCCAACCCCACCACCCCCAAGCCCCCCGTCCGGGTCTACCTGGTCGACGACCACAGCATGTTCCGCGCGGGCGTCCGCGCCGAACTGGACACCATCACCGACGACATCGAGGTCATCGGCGAAGCGGGCACCGTCGGCGAAGCCGTGGCGGGCATCAACCACCTCAAGCCGGACGTGGTCCTCCTCGACGTCCACATGCCCGACGGTGGCGGCGCGGAGGTCCTGCGCCAGGCCCGCAAGTCCCAGCCGGAAGTCGTGTTCCTGGCCCTTTCGGTCTCCGACGCGGCAGAAGACGTCATCGCCGTGATCCGATCAGGCGCCCGGGGCTACGTCACCAAGACAATCTCCAGCCAAGACCTGGCCACCGCGGTCCTCCGCGTCGCCGAGGGCGACGCAGTCTTCTCCCCCCGCCTAGCCGGTTTTGTCCTGGACGCCTTCGCCGACCGCCCGGGTGCGGCCCCCATCAACGACCCGGAACTGGACCTGCTGACCCCCAGAGAACGAGACGTCCTCCGCCTCCTGGCACGCGGCTACGCCTACAAAGAGATCGCCTCGGAACTGTTCATCTCGGTGAAGACGGTAGAAACCCACGTCTCCAGCGTCCTACGCAAAACCCAACTCTCCAACCGCTACGAACTGTCCCGCTGGGCTTCCGACCGCCGACTCGTCTAGCCACAACCGCCAGACACCCCATCGAGCCAACCCGCCAAGGGCAACCGGGGACTCAGCCATCCCCGGTCTTGGCATAGTTGTCGATCTTCAACTTGCCATCCTGCTCAACGAGCGCGTAAGAGTACGGCTCAGAGGAGACCTTCCCCCTCTTATTCACGAAAACCACCTCAGCAGCCACCCGGTCGCCCTCAACGCGCGCCGAAGTCAACTGCACCGAGATCAGAGAGTCGTAAAAGTTCTTATAGACCGCGTAACCGTTAGACTTCGCTCTCGCCCGCTCGGTAAGCAACTCCCACGCCGCTTTAGTGTCATGCGGAAGCAGCCCGTAATACTCCCGCACCGCGTTCTCGTACTCGGCAGCCGCCCGCGTCGTCGTAGTCGTGGTGGCGGTAGTGGTGGTGGTCGTCGTCGTGGTTCTGGTCGTGGTAGTCGTCGGCTGGGTAGTCGTCGTGGTTTTAGTCGTAGGAGATGCCGAGGTCACAGGCGGAACGGTGGTCGACGTCGTGCCGCCCGCCCGCGGGGAGTCGGTGGCGTTGAGCAGACTGGCCACCAGGATGCCGATCAACGCCGCGGCGACTATCGCCAGCACGGTAAGCAGGATCGACCGCGAGTCGGCCCGCTTCTTCCGCGGCACCGGCCGCTGACCGCGGCCGCCGCCCGCGGGCGTTCTCGGCCCGGAGCCGTTGGCGCGCGACGGCGGACCAGAGCGACCCGGGTCAGGCCGGATGACCGGGCGCGCGCCGGACGGCGTCGGCTCGGCGAACGGGTTCAGGTCGAGCCGCGTGCCCGGGTGCCCGTGCGGCGGGGTGCCCGGCGGCGGCCCCACGATCGGCCGCGGCGGCTTCGGGTACGGGTCGGTGCGCTGGTGGGCGATGGCGATCGACGGCAGCGGCTTGCCCGCGGCGACGGCGGCGAGCGCGTCTTTGGCCTCGGTCATCGTGGGCCGTTCCCTCGGGTCGGCCCGCAGCAGCTGCATGAGCAGCGCGGTCAGCGGCCCCGCCTGCCGCGGCGGCATGACCTTGCCCGCCGCCACCGCGTACAGCAGCGCCAGGGTGTTCTCGCTCAATCCGAACGGCGAGTGCCCTTCGACGGCGGTGTAGAGCGTCGAGCCGAGGGAGAACACGTCCGCCGCCGAGGTCGGCTGCTCGCCCTTGGCCACTTCGGGCGCCAGGTAAGCCGGGGTGCCCGCGAGCATCCCGGTCGCGGTGACCGTGACGTCGCCGGTGGCCCGGGAGATGCCGAAGTCGGTGATCTTGACCGTGCCGTCCTCGCCGAGCAGCACGTTCGCTGGCTTCACGTCCCGGTGCACGATCCCGGCGGCGTGCGCGGCGACCAGCGCGGCGGCGACCTGGGTGCCGATGCGCGCCGCCTCCGTCGGCGGGAGGAACTCCCGTTCGTTGAGCACCGTCGCCAAGCTCTTCGACGGTAAGTACTCCATGATTAGCCAGGGCTCGTTGTCGTGCTCGGCCACGTCGTAGACGGTGATCGCGTTCGGGTGCGCCAGCCGCGCCGCGATGCGGCCCTCGCGCATGGCCCTGCGGCGCGCCTCGTCTGCCTGCGCCTCGGTAAGCCCGGGCTGGGAGAGCAGCTGCTTCACCGCGACGGTCCGGTGCAGCCGCTCGTCGTGCGCCTTCCACACCACACCCATGGCGCCGCTGCCGATGCGCGTGCCGAGCTGGTAGCGCCCGGCCACCAAGATCTGCTCGCTGGTCATTGCGCTCCTGGCTATCCGGCGGCGGGCGTGGACACGGAGGGCTCCACAGTGGTGGATGGCGGCGGCGGCTGCGTTGGCGTCGTGGTGCTGGTGGTCGTGGTCGTGGTCGCCGTCGTGGTGGTGGTCGTCGGGACGACCGTGGTGGTCGTGGTCGGCTGGACCGACTCCGACGACGTGGTGACGGGCGGGGGCGGCACGACCCGAGTTCCGGGCGGCCGGTTCGTCGTCTCCTGCGGCACGGTCGTCGTGGTGACGACCTGCGAGCTGGGCGCGGTGTCGATCTGGTCGGTGCCCCCGTTGCCGGGGTTCTTCTCGGTGCCCCGGTTGAGTATCAGCAGCACGGCGATCGCCAGGACGACGGCCACCCCGAGCGCGCCGAACACCAGCGGCGTCCGCGAGCGCGGCTGCTGGGCAGGCGCGGCCATCACCACCGGCTGGCCGGTCACCGAGGTGGGCTCCGCCGCGGGGTGGGCGACCAGCCGGGTGGCGGCTTCGGCCGCGGCGGCCAACGCGGCGGGCGGGACGTCGGGGTCCTCGCCGCGGGCGACCGCGCCGAGCATGTCGCGGGCCTTGGCCGCGGTCGGCCGCGCGTCGACGTCGGTGGACAGCAGCGCGGTCAGCACCCCGGTCAGCGGGCCGGACTTCTGCGGCGGGTTGATCTTGCCGGAGGCGACCGCGTGCAGCAGGCCCAGCGTGTTCTCCGACAGGCCGAACGGCGGCTCCCCCTCCACGGCCGCGTAGAGCGTCGAGCCGAGGGAGAACACGTCGGAGGCCGCTCCGGGCTCCCGGCCGATCGCCACCTCCGGCGCCAGGTAGGCGGGGGTGCCCGCGATGAGGCCGGTCTTGGTGACCGTCACGTCGTCGGTGGCCCGGGAGATGCCGAAGTCGGTGATCTTCACCGAGCCGTCGTCGCCGAGCAGGATGTTTCCGGGCTTGATGTCGCGGTGCACGATCCCGGCGGCGTGCGCGGCGGCCAGCGCCGAGGCGACCTGCGCGCCGATCCGGGCGACCTCGGCCACGTCCATCGGGCCCTGCTCGGACAGCGCGATCGCCAGGCTGACCGAGGGCAGGTACTCCATGATCAGGATCGGCACGCCGTCCTCGTCGACGGCGTCGAACACCGCGATCGCGTTCGGGTGGTGCAGCTTCGCGGCGATGCGGCCCTCGCGCATACAGCGGGCCACCGCCTCCTCGGCCTCGTCCTCGGGCAGCCCGGGCGGCAGGAGCAGCTTCTTCACCGCGACCGGGCGGTTGAGCCGCTCGTCGTGGGCGAGCCACACCACGCCCATGGCGCCGCTGCCGATGCGTCGTTCCAGCCGGTAGCGCCCGGCGACCAGCCGGCCCTCGTCGCTCATCCCGACCGGAACCTCCCTTGCCCGCGGTGGGCGTCGCGGGCTTTGTCAACGGTGCGCTGGGTGTGCGCCACCGGTGCGTACCCGGGCAATCAGCTTCCACGACGCGGTCTTGTTCCCGGGTGGCCGACCGCTCCAGGCTAGGCGTTCACGCAGCGCGCACGAACGCAGTCCCATCACCACCGGGATGGGAACGGCGACGGCTACATACTGTCACAACGCGCCCCCTGCCGGGCCGAGGTGTCCGGCGGGGCGTCGGTCAGTTGGACTGAGCGGAGACCAGTTCGGCCGCGATGATCTTCTGCGGCGTGGTGTTCGTCACCGTCAGTAGTTGCTGGATGCGCAGGTGCGTGCCGTCGAGCAGCCGCAGCCGGATCACCGCGAGGACGCCGTCGGAGCGCTCCTGCACGTCGAGCACCTCGATGTCCGCCACCGCGGTCCACGAGCCGATGAACTCCGACAGCGTCGTGCCCAGCAGGTCGCCCGCGAGCAGGTCGAACGCGCCGCTCGGGTTGACCTTGATGAGGCGGTAGTACTCCAGCACCAGTTCCCGGCTGGAGCTGACCGGCCGCTGGGACTGCCCGGTCCTGGCCGGGCTGGTGTCGCCCGCGCCGGTGTGCGCGGCCGAGGTGGACTGGCCGGTGGTGGACTGCCCGGTGGCCGCTGTCTGGTCCGGGGAACTCGGCTGGGCGGGCGGGACGGCGCTGACCTCGCCCGCGGCCGTGCCGTTCCGCTGGGCGGCGCGGGTGTCCGGCCTGCCCTGGCTGGACTCGACGACGGCCCGGTTGAGCTCGTCGGGCAGCAGCGCCCGCTCGCCGGTGATCTGGACCTTGGGCCGCTGCTCCGCCGCGGCCCGGGCGGCGCCGCGGTCGCGGGCGATCATCGTGGCGGTGGCGACCGCGCCGCACAGGGTGATCACGGCCAGGCCGAGGCCGGTCACCTTGGCCAGTTGGGCGCCGCGCGAGGGCGGCCGACGGTGCGCGACCGGGGCGTCGTCGGCAGGCTCGGCCGCCCGCGTCCGCGGCGCGGCGACCTCGTCCACCAAGCCCGCGGACAGGCCGCTCGGCAAGTCGGCGGGCAGGGTGAGCGGCGGGGGCTGCTTCCTGATCAGCTCGGTGACGTGAACCGAACCGGAGCGCACGCGCCGCTTGCCGGTCGTCGGACGATCCACTGTCGCTTTCCTCCGCTTGAGTCGGCCATCGGGGCAACTCGTACCGTGTGCCCCGGTGGTTACACCACTCTTTCTCGGCTCGTCACCCGATCGAGGCGATGGGCGGCGAAATTTTTCACCCGAAAAGAGCAATCGTCACGCGGTGCTTCGGCCGCGATCTGCTAGATCGAGTGCCATCGGCCTAACCGGGCCGCCACCTGAGGCCCGGCGCCTCCCACAGCGCGGGCCACCGCGTCTACCTGGGCGAACGGGGAAAAACGGCCGCTCACGCGGCCGCCCGCTCGTCGCTGATGCGGGGATCGGAGCCATAGGTGAAGACCAGTTCGCGTTCTTCGGTGGTCACTGTCCCGTCTTTGTGGACGACCCGCAACGTCGACCGCGTCGTCCCGTTGTTGGGGTCGATGACGATCTGCTGCACCTCGACGCGCTCCACGTCGGCGTAGCGGCGCTCGATCTCGGCCTGGCCCGCGCGGCGCATGTGCCCCGCGGTGAGCGCGTACGCCGCGTCCGGGTCCTCGGTGACCTCCCGGTAGTACGCCTCGGTCAGGTCGCCCATCACCTCGGCGTCGTTGGCGGGCGCGACGAGCAGCGGGCTGGTCACCGTGCTGCGCGAGGGCGGCGCCGCCGAGGTCGTGCTCGGCCGCGGCGGCGGGCTCGACACGACCGTGGACGGGGCGGTGCCGGTGGTCGACGGCGTCAAGGCGGTGGTGGTGGTCTGGACGGTCACCGTGCGGCTCGCCGACGGCCTGCGGACGGCGACCGTCGTGGGGGTGTCGGCGACCTCGCTGCTCGGCTGGTCGCCCCGGACTGTCGGCCGCTCGGTAGGCGGCTGGGGCTGCTGGTGGCTGGGCAGGGCGGGCAGGCCCGGCAGCGCGTCGACCACGTCCGGCTTGCGCGGACCGGTCATCAGGGCCACCGCGGCGTAGGTCAGGCCGACCAGCACGAGGATCGCCGAGGCCACCGCGAACCAGGCCGCGTGCCGCCACGACTTCGGCGGCGTGACCGAGGCGGGAATACTGCCAAGATCAAATTTCGCGAGCCCGGTGGCGGGGCTTTCCGGGGACTCGGTCTCGGGCCATTCGGGATCGCGGTAATCGGTTTCCCGGTATTCCTTACCGCGCTGGGCGGTGTCCGGGTATCCGGTGGCCCGGTAAGGGGAATCGACGCTGTCTGTGTCGTCAGCGTCGAGGTAGCTGGCGAGGTAGTCGACATGCCCCATGACCGGCAGGATGTCGGTGTCCTCTGCCCCGCTGACAGCGCCGCGATGGTGCCTGCCTCGACCTGGCTCGGTTTTCGGAGAGCCGCTGTTCGGAGAGTCGCCGTCCACTCGGGAAAGCGTAAGCCGTAGCGCAGCGTTCGGACGGCAGGGCGGGAACCCGCCAGCGACACCACTCTTTCGAGTGAATTGTCGGAGCGGTTTCCACTGTGGGCGTACGGCCGGGCTTGCTTCGGGGCCTATTTCTGGCCGCGGTACTTCGCCATGGTGGTCGACAGCGCGCTGCCCGCGACCGCGCCCGACCCGCCCGCGAGCAGGATCGCGAGCACGTCGGTGAAGCCGCTGCCGCTGGTCAGCAGCCAACCGAGGACCGCGCCCGCGGTGGTCACCCCGGCGACCGGCCACCGGCCGCGCACGTACTGCGCGACCGGCGCCCCGCTCGCCCCGCGCTTGCGCGCGGCGGAGTTCAACAGCGCGAGGTATCCGACGTAGCCGAGAGCGGCCACCACGGCGACGATGGCGACGAGAACCGCGATGAGATCAAGCATGGTCCCAGTCTGCCCCAGCCGCGCCACCGCGGAATGGGGGAAGCCCCTGGTTCCACCCTGACATCGGCCGCGGCGGCCGTGACGGCCCCGGGCGAGAGCGGCCTCAGCGGCCGAGTTTGCCCCGGCCGAGGTCGAGCAGCGCCATCGCCAGCGTCCGGCCCGCCGGGCCGAGTTCGCGGTAGCGGGCCACCACGTCCATCTCCCGGTTGACCACGATGCGGGGACCGCCCGCGGCCATCCGGGCCGCGCCGATCGTGCGCGACACCTCCGCCCGGCGCTTCACCAGCCGCAGGATCTCCTGGTCGAGGTGATCGATTTCCTTGCGTAGCTCGGCGACTTCCTCAGGCGCGGGCAGTTCGACACCCGGCCGGGGCACGCTCGTGCCGTCCTGGCTCGGCTCGGCGGCGTTCGGCGCGGCGGTGTTGGTGTCTTCGGTGATGGGGCTCATCGTGATCCTCGGCGTTTCGGCGGAGTTCGGATTCCCGAGAGCAAGCGAAGGCCCCGGGTCCGAGGACTCCGGGGCTTCGTGGTGGAGTGCGGTGCCTACGCCACAACGGGAGCCGGAGTCCGGGTCCCGTAAAAAAAGTCGAAGTAGCCAGGCATGACACCAGTGTTACACAGGTTCGTCCCGGCGGTCGACCTGACCTCCCCACTTCGCCCGGACGCGCCGGTCGTCGCGATCGTCGGTGCCCACCGGTACCGTTGTCCGCACGATGGAAGCCCTCTTCGACCTCCCCACCGAGCCCCGCGTCCCCAGCCCAGCGCCGGGCTCAGCGGCCCTCCTCGACGACCTCAACGACCAGCAGCGGCGCGCCGTCGAGCACGCGGGCACACCGCTGCTCGTCGTCGCGGGCGCGGGCTCGGGCAAGACCCGGGTCCTCACCCGCCGCATCGCTTACCTGCTCGCCGAGAGGCACGTGCATCCCGGCCAGGTCATGGCGATCACCTTCACCAACAAGGCCGCCGCCGAGATGCGCGAGCGGGTCGCCGACCTCGTCGGCCGCCGCGCCAACGCCATGTGGGTGTCGACGTTTCACTCGATGTGCGTGCGCGTCCTGCGCCGCGAGGCCAAGACCCTGGGACTGACCAGCAGCTTCTCCATCTACGACGCCGACGACTCGCGCAGGCTGATCACCCTGGTCGCCCGCGACCTCGACCTCGACCCCAAGCGCTACGCCGCGCGCACCCTGTCGGTGCACATCTCCAACCTCAAGAACGAGCTGATCGACGCCGAGACCGCCAAGGGCAAGGCCACCAACGACCTGGAGCGGCGCGTCGCCGAGGTCTACCTCGAGTACCAGCGCAGGCTGGGCGAGGCCAACGCGATGGACTTCGACGACCTGATCATGCGCACGGTCGGGCTGCTGCAGGACTTCCCGGACGTCGCCGAGTACTACCGCAGGCGCTTCCGGCACGTGCTGGTGGACGAGTACCAGGACACCAACCACGCCCAGTACACGCTGGTCCGCGAGCTGGTAGGCAAGGGCTCCGAGGGGCTGCCGCCCGCCGAGCTGTGCGTGGTCGGCGACGCCGACCAGTCCATCTACGCGTTCCGCGGCGCGACGATCCGCAACATCGTGGAGTTCGAGCGCGACTATCCGCAGGCCACCACGATCCTGCTTGAGCAGAACTACCGCTCCACCCAGAACATCCTCGCCGCGGCCAACGCGGTGATCTCGCGCAACCCCGACCGCCGCGACAAGCGGCTGTGGACCGCAATGGGCGACGGCGAGAAGATCGTCGCCTACGTCGGCGACAACGAGCACGACGAGGCCGCGTTCGTCGCGGGCGAGATCGACCGCCTGGTCGACACCGGGGCGGCCAACAACGGCGACGTCGCCGTCTTCTACCGCACGAACAACCAGTCGCGGGTGTTCGAGGAGATCTTCATCCGGCTCGGTCTGCCCTACCGGGTCGTCGGTGGCGTCCGGTTCTACGAGCGCCGGGAGATCCGCGACGCTCTCGCGTACCTGCGCGTCCTGGCCAACCCGGACGACACCGTCAGCCTGCGCCGCATCCTCAACGTGCCCAAGCGCGGCATCGGAGAGCGCGCGGAGGCGTGCGTGTCCGCGCACGCCGACCGCGAGCGGGTGTCCTTCGCCACCGCCCTGCGCGCGGCCACCGAGGGCAAGGTCGCGATGCTCAACCCGCGCTCCCAGCGCGCGATCGCCGGGTTCGTGGAGCTGATCGACGGCCTGCGCCGGTTCGTCGACGACGGCCAAGACGTCGCCGAGGTGCTCGACGCCGTCCTCGACCAGACCGGCTACCGCGCCGAGCTGGAGGCCAGCGACGACCCGCAGGACGCCTCCCGGCTGGAGAACCTGACCGAGCTGCTCACAGTGGCCCGCGAGTTCACCGAGCTGCCCGCGCCCCCCGAAGACGACGTGCCCGCTGACACCGAGCCGGTAGAGCAGACCGGGCCGCGGGCAGGCTCGCTTGCCGCGTTCCTGGAACGTGTGTCGCTGGTCGCCGACGCCGACTCGGTGCCCGACCCCGACGAGGACAGCGGCGGTGTGGTCACCCTGATGACCCTGCACACCGCCAAGGGCCTGGAGTACCCGGTCGTGTTCTCCACCGGCTGGGAAGACGGGATCTTCCCGCACATGCGCGCCCTGGGCGACCCGGTCGAACTGGCCGAGGAACGCAGGCTCGCGTACGTCGGCATCACCCGGGCGCGTGAGCGGCTGTACCTGTCGCGGGCCATCGTGCGGTCGGCGTGGGGCCAGCCGATGACCAACCCGGCGTCGCGCTTCTTCGACGAGATCCCGGCCGACCTGATCGAGTGGCGCCGCGTCGGCCCGGAGCGCTCCGCGCCCACCCGGGCCACCACCTGGGGCGGCCGCACCGGCGGCGACTCGGCGCAGGCGGGCCTCGCCGGGCGCGGGATGCGGTCGACGTCGTTCAAGGGCTGGCAGGACACCCCCGCCCTGTCGCTGAACGTCGGCGACCGCGTCAACCACGACAAGTACGGCCTGGGCACGGTCGTGGCCACCGCAGGCCAGGGCCCGCGCGCCACCGCCACCATCGACTTCGGCTCGTCGGGCACGATCCGCCTCATGCTGATCGGCAGCGTGCCGATGGTGAAGCTCTAGTCGTCGATGGCCTGGTAAGCCGAGGTCAGAAAGTCCGCGCGCACCGGGGGGCCTGCCGGTGAGGTCCAGGCCTGCTGGGTGAGCAGGATGCCGGTCAGGTCCTCGGCCGGGTCCATCCGGGCGGTGGTGCCGAGGCCCCCGTCCCAGCCGAACGCGCCGGGCGTCTTGTCGACGGCGTCGCGCCGGGTGACCACGGCCAAGCCGAAACCCCAGCCGAAGGTGTCGAAATCCACCACGCCCCGGTTCGATTTCTGCCCCGGCGTGAGCTGGTCGGTCGTCATGGTCCGCACGGACAGCCGCGACAGGATGCGCCCACCCGGGTAACGGCCGTTGTCGAGCAGCATCCGGCCGAACGCGAGGTAGTCGTCCGCGGTCGAGACGAGGCCGCCGCCGCCGGACGGGAACGCCGGGGGCGCGTTCCACTGGCCGTTCTCGGCCGGGTCGTACACCGCCAGGTCGTCACTCTCCGGAGTTCTGGTGTAGGCGGTCGCGAAGCGGTGCGTCTTGGTTTCCGGAACGTGGAAACCGGTGTCCACCATGCCCAGCGGCGCGAAGATCCGCTCGCGCAGGAAGGCGTCGAGCGGCTGGCCGGACGCGCGCGCGACGAGAACGCCGAGCACGTCGTAGGACGTGTCGTACCACCAGGTTCGGCCTGGTTGCGTCAGCAGCGGCAGTCGCCCTATCCGCCGTATCCACTCGTCCGGGTCGGGTGGGGACGCGGGCGTCGGCGGTCCGGGAGCCAGGCTGACCCGGGCGATCTCGTCCTGGATCGGGTAGGTGCCGGGCGGGGCCATGATGAGCCCCTGGCCGAAGGTCGACGCCATAATGTGACGGACAGTGATCGGCTGCTCGGCGGGAACGGTGTCCTCGGTCGGGCTGTCGAGACTGCGGAGAACGCGTGGGTCGGCCAGTTCGGGCAAGAGATCATCGACAGGGTCGTCCAGTCGGAGCACGCACTCTTCGAGCAGGATCATGGCCGCGACGGCCGTGACCGGCTTGCTCATGGACGAGATCCGGAAGATCGTGTCGCGCGCCATCGGCGCGCCGCCGACCGCTTGGCCGCCCATCGCCTCGACGTGCGTCTCGCCGTGCCTGCTGAGCAGGGCGACCAGGCCGGGAACCGAGCCGCGATCGACATGACCGGCCAGCGCCGCGCGCCAGCGGTCCAGCCTGGGCTTCGAAAGACCGCTCACGAGGCCGCCTGACCCGTTCGGCGGCCGCGCGATGATTCGCCCGCACGCTCGCTCATGGCAGCAACCTATCGCGTCGCCGCTGGTCGAACGGCAGTTCGAGAAATTGTCGGTGCCCTGCGGTTCACTGTCCTCATCGACAACGACGGCGAGAGGGGCCGGGATGAACGAGGGATCGCACCAGGCGGCGGATCAGCTTTCGGTACCACTTTCGGGTTGGTTCGGGGCTTCGCGCCGTTTGGGATCGCGCGCGAGGAGGTACACCGGCCCAGTCAGAGCCGAATGCCCCGTGCGGAGAGCCAGGAGGTGGGATTGAGCTTGCGACCGTCGGCGTCCCAGACCTCGAAGTGCAGGTGCGGGCCAGTGGACTGGCCGCGATTGCCCATGTGGGCGATGAGCTGTCCCGCCTTGACCTTCTGGCCTTCGCGCACGACGTAGTCGTTGACGTGCCCGTACACCGAGACGGTGCCGTCCTTGTGCTGGATGCGGACCCAGAGGCCGAAGCCGCTGGCCGTGCCCGCCTCGAGGACGACGCCGTCGGCGACCGAGACGATCGGAGTGCCGATGCGGTTGGCGATGTCGATGCCGTAGTGGGTCACGCCCCAGCGGGCGCCGAACCCTGAGGTGAAGGTGCCCTGCGCGGGGCGCACGACCTTGGGCCGGGCCGCTTCCTCCTGCTTGGCCTTGAGTTCGGCCGCGCGGGCGGCCTTGGCCTGGTTGACGCGCTCGGTCGTGGCCATCTTCTGGGCCTCGACGGTGCCGTCGGACTGCCTGGCCAGGGCGAGCAACTCGGGGGCCGACTCGGTGTCGCCGCCCATGCCCATCGACGCGGCGGCGGTGCGGGCACCAGCCAGCGGCATGATCTCGTCGGACGAGCTCGCCGGGTCCGGCGTCGTGGTCGACTGGAGCGTCTGTCCGGCGGCCGCGGCGGCGAAAGCGCCGACGGCGACGGCGGCCACGACGACGCGGCCACGGAGCGCGGAGGACGGGGGAGCGATCCGGTGGGCACCGCGAACGCGGTTCGCACCGCGTTCGATGGCTTCGTCGAGCGCGGCGAACTCACGTTCACCGCCGGTGGAGCGATGTCGGGACAAGACCTAGCCTTCCGCCTTCGGGGAGCCCGTCTCGAACACCTGCTCGCGGGGGACGAGCATCGGGTGTCGGACACCGGGCGGGGGACCCGGCTGGGTCGGCGTGGTGCTGGATGCCGTCCCTGTCCTATTCGTGATCGGACTGTGACAACGGACCCGGGGACAGTAACGGGGGGGCGGCTTGGCGGGCAACAGTCGTCACCCGGTTATGCCAAGGGGCTGGCTGGGCGAAAGTTGATGTCCTGCGCTTACTACGCAAAGTTAGATCGATGTCACGGCCCTAGTGTGATCTGCGTCTCGGTTCAATCGACCATCCGGGTGGCGACGCGCGCCTGCCCCGCCCGTCCCCGCAGGTCACGAAACGCGCGAAAACGACACCCCCGCCGCCCCCGCGTCACTGCCCCGAGATCACCCGCCTGCCGGATCGCCAAACCGAGCAGGCCGCGCTTCGCGCGCCTGCGAGGGGCGGCCTGCGAGGGGCGGCCTGCGAGGGGCGGCCTGCG
>NZ_FMZZ01000027.1 GCF_900101685.1 Actinokineospora iranica | reverse complement strand
TGGGTGAGGGAGTCTCGGTACGGGCCGCGGTTGGGGGTGCGGTGGTGGCGGCTGGGTGCTGGGGTGTTGTTGGGGTTGGCGTGTGGGGTGAAGTGGTCGGGGTTGTATTTCGTGGCCGCGTTCGCCCTGCTCACGGTCCTGTTCGACGTGGCGGCGCGGCGGGCGGCGGGGGTGGCGAGTCCGTGGTGGGGGGCGTTGCTGCGTGATGTTGTGCCTGCGGTGTGGGTGTTCGTGGGTGTGGTGGTGGTGGCGTATCTGTCGACGTGGTGGGCGTGGTTCGGCAGCGAGACGGGGTTGGACCGGCATCTGGTGGCGACGTCCGGGGGTGATCCGGTGTCGGTGGTGCGGGGGGCGCTGGGGTCGTTGTTCACCTATAGCGAGCATGTGCTGCGGTTCCACAGCGAGTTGGTGACCAAGCCGGGTTCGCAGCATCCGTGGGAGTCGAAGCCGTGGGCGTGGCCGATGGGGTTGCGGCCGATGTTGTATTACTACGACGGGTCGACCACCGGGTGTGGGGAGACGCGGTGTGTGTCGGCGACGATGTTGATCGGGACCCCGGCCTTGTGGTGGCTGGCGCCGGTGATGCTGGGGTGGGGTCTGTGGCGGATGGGCGCGCACCGGGACTGGCGTTACGCCGCGGTGGTGACCGCGTATCTGGCGGGGTTGCTGCCGTGGTTTGTGAATCTGGACCGGCAGATGTATTTCTTCTACGCGACCCCGATGGCCCCGTTCCTGGTCCTGGGCATCACCTTGGGGTTGGGGCATTTCCTGGGGACCCGGGACATGGGCCCGGAGCGGCGGCGCAACGGGTTGCTGGTCGTGGCGTTGTATGTGGGGTTGGTCGTGGCGAACTTCGTCTGGCTCTGGCCCATCCTCAACGGCGACTCCATCACCGAATGGCGCTGGCAGGCCGAACTCTGGCTCCCCTCCTGGCGCTGAGACCACCAGACCTTGTCCGGGCGACACCTATCAGAAGGAAACCTATGACCGCCTATCGAACTATCGTCGTCGGAACCGACGGCTCCGACTCATCGCTGCTCGCGGTCGAGCGCGCGGCGGCCGTCGCCGCCGACACCGGCGCCAAGCTGGTGATCGCGTGCGCTTACCAGGCCCCGGACCCGCACCGGGTCGAACGCGCCCAGGACACCCTCGGCGACGACGTGGCCTACCAGGTCGTCGGCCACAACCCCGCCGAGGAGACGGTGCGCACCGCGCTGGAGCGCGCGGCCAAGATGGGCGCAACCAACGTCGAGACCGTGGTGCGCGACGGCCCGCCGGTCCCGGTGCTGGCCAAGGTCGTGCGCAAGTTCGACGCCGACCTGCTCGTCGTCGGAAACCGCGGCCTCAACACTCTCGCTGGCCGCATCCTCGGCTCTGTCCCGTCCGAGGCGGCCCGCAAGTCCCGGGTGGACGTCCTGATCGTGCACACCACCTGACCGGCCCGGGGTCCCCGGGCGGTCCAGCCGCCCGGGGCCCGCGCACCCAGATCCTGGCTAGACCAGGGGAAGCGTCCAGACCGCGGGCACGGTGGCACCGTCCGCCGTGCGGCTTTCTCCGACGGCCTGGCCGAGGTTGTTCAGCGAGTAAGCCCGCGCGTGGTCGCCGCCGAGTGTCGGGAGGTCGATTCGCCGTCCGGCCCGCCACACCCAGGAGCGGACCTGGGTGAGCGAAGTGATGGAGTAGACGAGCACGTCGCCCCGGTCGTTGACCGCGATGGGAAGCGTGGCGGCAGGCTGGACACCGAGGTCGGTGACCTGGCCCGCGTGCCACCGAAGTACCCGCGGGACGCCGTCCCCGTCGGTGCCGAGGCCGACGGCGTAGTCGCCGTGCGGGCTGATCCCCACGACCATGGTGGACGTCGAGGTCAGCGCGGGCAGGGGCACGGCCCGGTCGCCGGTCCACCGCACCGCGGTGTGGACGCCCGCCGGGCTAACCGTGAACCCGTAGACCTGCCCGGCGCGGTCGATCCCGGTCACCAGCACGGCCTGGTCGCCTTCGGGGTTCAGCGCGGGCAGCCGCGCGCACGCGCCGGAGGTGTCGCAGCGGAACGCGTACGACGGCTCGTTGCCCTGGAAGTTCCGCACGGCCCCGGCGACTTGCCCTTCGGCGTTCCACACCACCTCATCGAGGTTTTCCGGCACCGGTCCGGGAACGGCCAGCTCCGTGACCGTTCCCCGCCGCCAGACCCCCACCCGTTTCCCCGTCGTTCCCGGCAGGCGGTAGGTCACCAGGACCTCGCCGCGGTCGTTGATCCGCACCGCGGTGCTGTGCTCGGCTTGGGGAACCAGCCGGACCGTGTGGCCGTCCCGCCACAGCGTGGCCTTCGTGACGAAGCCGGGGGCGGTGGTGTCCTGCTCGGCGCCGACCGCGTGGCCGAAGACGTTGGCGTCCACCGCCTGCCCCGCGCCCAGGTCCGTGACCCGCCCCAGCCGCCAGGACAGCGCCCGCGACCACGGCGCCGTCCGGGTGCCCGCGGTGCCGACGATCTGGCCCACCTCGGTGACCCGCAGGCCCGCGCCGCGGTCCAGCCCGGCGGGCATCGGCAGTGCGGCCACGGTGACCGACAATCCCGGCAGCGCCGCCGCGGGCAGTGGGGCCAGGACGGCGGCGACGGCGGCGAGCACGCACACCGGTGCTGCGATTCTCATGGCGAGCGGGTTCCTCTCGTGGGGGCGAGCCCCGCGCGCAGGCGGACCTCGACGGTGTTCCCCGGCCCGGCGATCGCGTCGCTGACCGCGGTGCTGAGCGGGCCGCACCCGGTCACCGGGGGGATCGAGTAGACGCCGGTCAGGACACCGCCCGCCACCGGGTCGAAGCCCGGGGCGGACCGCGGCGCGACGGCCACGCTGGTCCCGCAGGACGGGGACGCGGCGAGCGGGTGGCCGAACAGGGTGATCCGGGGAAACCGGACCGTGACCGTCGACTCGGTGCTCAACACCCCGTCGACCAGGGCGCCGGTCGTCGGCCCTGTGGGCGTGAACGTCACATCGGCCTGGGCTGGGAGCAGTCCGAACAGGCGGACCGGGACGGTGGCCGGGTCAAGCCGGACGTCGGCGGTGTACGCGCCGGTCCGCGCGTCCAGCCTGCCGTCCACCCGGCCGCTCAGGCCCACGGTGGCGCCCCGGACCGACGTCGACCCGGTGAGCGCGAAGTTCTGGGCGACGATGACCGGCTCGGGGACGGCCGGGCCGAGGACGAACAGGACCGGGTCTTGGCCGGGTTCCAGTTCGCACCGCACGCGCATCGGCTCGACCACCACCGCCTCGCCGGGCCGCTGCGGGACCAGTTCGAGGTCGACGGCTCCGACCAGGAACTCCGCCCGGGGTGTGACCGCGATCACCGAGGGGTGCGTGCCGGTGGCGGCCAGGTCGAGGCCGCTGGACGGCGGCGGCATGGGGGTGCTCGCGATGGTTGTCGGCACGCGCATCGGCAGCGTCACGTCGGTGGTCCGCACCGCGGTCCCCACGGTCGCCGCGCCCCGGATCGCCTGCGTGCCCACCTGGCGGAAGAGTTCCACCACCTCCGGCGAGAGAGCGATCACCGCGTCGAACGGCATCGGCCCGGGCGGCTGGCCGACTCCGGGGGCCGCGGGCACCTCGGCGGTGAACCGGACGGACACCGGCTGCGCTCCGATCAACGGGAAGGAGCACGTGTAGTCCAGCGTGCGGGTGACCGGTTCGGCCGAGGCCGCCCCCGCCCCCGCGACCAGTCCACTTGCGACAAGGATGGCGGCGGCCACGGCCGCGCGGATTCTGTTGCGCACTGTTCGCTCCCCAGGAAGTGACGGTTGACCAGCGGTGCGGCGTTCGGTTCAGATCAGCGGTGCGACGACCCACTTCAGTGCCTGGCCGCCGCCGTTCGCGGCCACGCCGCGGCCGACGATGACGCCCCAGTTGTTGAGGGCCACCGGTTCGCTGCTCTGGCCGCCGACCGTGCCCAGGTCGGTGCTGCGGCCATCGCGCCACAGGAACGCGCGCCGCTGGCCGACGCCGTCCTCGCTCCAGCCGACGACGTCGCCGAAGTCGTTCACCGCGACGGCCTGGCTCTGGTGGCCCAGTGGCGCCCCGAGGTCGATGGCCTGGCCCCGCCGCCACAGGGTGGCGCGGGTCAGCCCGCCGGAGCCGACGGTGTGGCCCACCACGTCGCCGGACTCGTTGACCGCCTGCGGGCCGGGCGCGACCCTCGCCGACACCTCGCCCGCCAGCGGCGGCAGCGCGCTCACCCGGTCGCCGTCCCACCGCAGCGCGTACGTGGGCAGCCCCTCCGCGGTGCCGACGAGCACGCCTTTCTCGTTCGCCGCGCTCACCGAGTACCGCCCCGCGGGCCCCGGCAGCCGCGCGCACCGCGCCGCCTCGCAGCGGAACGCGAACGAGTCCGCGCCGAACATGGGCAGGTAAGCGCCCGCGACCACGCCCCGGTCGGTGACCACGGTGAGGCTCAGGTGCGGCCCGCTCACCCCGGGCGGCTCGATCGGGGTCAGCGTCCCGCCGGAGTAGACCGCCGCCCGCTCCTGGTGGTAGCCGGACGGGCTCGCCGAGTACGTCATCGGCACCACCCCGTCCCGGTTGACCACGCTGGTGACGACCAGTCCGGACCCGGGCGGGGTGAG
Source organism: Actinokineospora iranica (assembly GCF_900101685.1). Taxonomy (GTDB): domain Bacteria; phylum Actinomycetota; class Actinomycetes; order Mycobacteriales; family Pseudonocardiaceae; genus Actinokineospora; species Actinokineospora iranica. The sequence continues at coordinate 31,399 of NZ_FMZZ01000027.1, read as the reverse complement.
GTCGGTCGTCGTGCCCCGGTGCCACAGCCGGGGCTGCTGGACGTAGGTCCCGTACCCGCCCAGGTATTCCCAGCCGACCACCTGCCCGCGGCTGTTGATCCCGCTCGCGTGCCCGCCGCCGAGGTCGGTCGCCGTCTGGCCCGACCACAGCACCGCCCGCGACGGGGCGGGCCCGGGAGTGCTGGTGCCCGCGATCTGCCCGAGGTCGTTGACCGCCACGGCCTCCGCCCGGGTGTGACCGGGCAGCGCGGGCAGCACCACGGCCGAGAGCAGGGGATTGACCGGAAGCGACGCGCCCTGGGTCGGCGGCGCCGTGGCGAGCGGGATGGCGACGGCCACCACCACGGCGAGCAGGGTTGCCCTGCGGTACTGCCTGGCGAGTCTGGCGAGGTCTCCGATTCGGGACATGGTTCTCCGATGGTCGCCGAGAAGCGGAAAGCGCCAGGCGAGGCTATCGGGACGATCATGCCGCGCGGCATACGCCGGATAGCGGAAACCTGGAGTTTGGCCTATCGGTGACAGAACTGGAGGGCTATCAGCGCCACCGGAAATCAGGCGGGCATTCTGTCACCCGCGATCATGTTTCCGCCGAACGCGCGCAGATCAATTCGTCTTGCGGAAGTTCCGCGCGGCCAGCGCGCCGCCGAGCAGGGCGGTCCCGGCGGCCAGGCCGAGGGCCGCGGTCAGCGACCAGCCCAGCGGCATCCCCAGCGCGAGCGCCCGGGTGGCGTCGATGGCGTAGGTGACCGGGTTGCACAGGGCCACCGCGCGAATCCAGCCGGGCATCGCGTCGACCGGCATGTACGCGCTGGAGCCGAACATCAGCGGGAACATGACGATGAACGACACCGCCTGCATCGTCTCCGGCTTGCTCTGCCAGGTGGCGATGGCGATGAAGATCCAGCTCAGCCCCCACCCGACGGCCACGGTCAGCAGCACGGCCACGGTCACGCCGAACACCCCGCCGGGCCGGAACCCGAGGAACAGCACCGCGGCCAGCACCGCGACGACCTGCTGCACGGCCAGCCGCACCGCGTCGGACACCGTCCGCGCGACCAGCACCGAGATCAGATTGATCGGCATCGTCCGCAGCCTGCCGATGAACCCGGTGTAGATCTCGGTGAGCAGTCCGACGCCGGAGCTCATCGCGGTCGTCATGGCGATGTTGACCAGCGTCGCGGGCATCAGGAAGTTGATGTACCCCTGGTACTGGGTCACCCCGGGCAGCGTCCCGATCCCGCTGAACACCTGGCTGAACAGCAGCAGCATCACCACCGGCTGCAGCAGCCCGAAGAACACCAGCCGGTAGTCGCCGAACGCCGCCCGCAGCGACCGCTCGCTCAGCACCATCACCTGGGTGAGCGCGTTGCTCGGCCGCCACCGGTCCGCCCGGGGCGGCGACCCGGAGGCCAGGTCCAGATACAGCCGCACGGTGTCGTCGGACCGGCCGCGCGTGCCCGCGGCGTGCCTGCTCACCTTCTTGCCCCGCTCACGCCCGGTCTTGCCGGTCTCCTGGCCGCGCGCCGCCCGCCGGTCCTGCTCGGGCGCTCGCCGCTGCCGAGGCGCGCTGGCGTCCCGCTCGCTCTGCCGGGCGTCAGCGGCCCGTTCGCCGCGCCCCGCCGTGCCCGCTCGCGGGTCTCGCGCGTCCGACCGCCGCCGCCCGGCGGACTGTCCGCTCGCGTCCCGCACGGGCGCCCGGCGCTCGGCTGGTCCACGCGCCGCGCGTTCGCGGGGTTCCCCCGCGTCGCCCGCGGGTGCCCGGCGCTCGCGCCGGGGATCGGCCAGCGGAGTGTGCTCGCGGGGCCGCCCTGGCTGGGCTCGCCGGGGGGCGTCGGCGCTGTCGCCGTGTGGATCGGTTCGCATACGGGCTTGCTCTGGCGCCTTTCTGAACGGCGGGTCCTGGTGGCGGCAGGCCGCGTCACGCTGTCTGTCCGACGACCTGGGCGGCTTTCTCCTGCGCCGCTCGGTGCAGGGCGACGTACACGTCGTCCAGGGTGGGCTCGGTGACGGTCAGGTCCATGATCGGCAGCCCGGCCGAGTCCAGGGCGCGGACCAGCAGCGCGATGTCGCCCGGCTCGGCCAGCGGGATCTGCACCGCGCAGATCCCGAAGTCGGCCAGCGGCGTCATCCCCGCGTAGCCGAGCACGCCCACCGCGTAGTGCGTGGCCCGCGCGTCGGGGAAGCGGACCGACGCGGTGCGCTGCCCGATGCCCGCCTTGAGCCGCTCCGGGGTGCCGGACGCGACCACGTGCCCGCCCGCGAGCACGACGATGTCGTGCGCGAGCCGGTCGGCTTCCTCCAGGTACTGGGTGGTGAGCACGATGGTGGTGCCGTCCTTGGCGAGTTTCTCCACCAGGTCCCACAGCCCGGACCGGCTCACCGGGTCCAAGCCGGTGCTGGGCTCGTCGAGGAACAGCACGTCCGGCCCGGCGATCATGCCGACCGCGAGGTCCAGCCGCCTGCGCATACCGCCGGAGTAGGTGGCGGCCTTGCGGTCGGCTGCCTCGGTCAGGTCGAAGCTGGTCAGCAGCTCCTCGGCGCGGTCGTCGGCCTGCTTGCGGCTCGCGCCGAGCAGCCGGGCGACGAGCATCAGGTTGGCCCGGCCGGTCATGGTGTCGTCCACGGAGGTGAACTGGCTGGTCATGCCGATGTGCCTGCGCACGTGGTGGCCGAAGCGGGCCACGTCCCACCCGCACACCTTCGCGGTGCCGGAGGTGGGTTTCGACCGGGTGGCGAGGATGTCGACCAGCGTCGTCTTGCCCGCGCCGTTGTGGCCGAGGACGCCCAGCACGACACCGGGCCCGACTTGCAGTGACACGTCGGTCAGCGCCTGCACCTGGCCATAGCTCTTGCCGAGGCCGGTGACCTCGATCCGGGGCCGTGGCATGGGGGTTGTCCTTCGCGCTGGGAGCCGATCCGATGCGACGATACCGGCGGACGCGGCGGAACCGCCCTACTGGCGCGCGATTTGACGCAGAGTTATCGGTTGTTGACAACTTCTCGGTAATCACTTTTTGGCGTTTCGGTGACAACGGTGACGGGCAAACTGCTCGGTTGCCGCGAATAACCTCGCGGGCCGTCGACATGGGATTGTGACGGCGTTAACGTCCCCGTCATGCCCTCTCCTCGCCGGGTGCTTTCTTCGCTGGCTGTCGCCGTGGCGACGGCCGCGGTCTTGGCCGTCCCGAGCGGCCCGGCCACCGCCGCCGACATCCCGGTCGGCCCTTCGGGGGAGGCGTTCTACACCCCGCCCGCGCCGCTGTCCGGCGCGCCCGGCGACCCGATCTGGTACCGGCCCGCCGCCGTCTCGGTGGCCGAGTCGAACCAGGCGACCGCCCACACCGTCCTGTACCGGTCGGTCGGCGCCACCGGCGAGGACATCGCGGTGTCGGGCACGGTTTTCGTGCCGAAGGCGCCCTATGACGGCGTCCGCCCGATCGTCGGGCTCGCACCGGGGACGCAGGGCATCGGCGACAAGTGCGCGCCGTCGAAGGCGTTCGTCGCGGGCACCGAGTACGAGGCGCTCGCCGTGGGCGAGTTGCTCAAGCGGGGCTGGGCCGTCGCGGTCACCGACTACGAGGGCCTGGGCACGCCCGGCGACCACACCTACGTGGTCGGCCGCTCCGAGGGCCACGCGCTGCTCGATGTGGTGCGCGCGGCGACCCGGCTGCCCGCCACCGGGCTGCGGCCGGGCGGGAAGGTCGCGCTCACCGGCTACTCGCAGGGCGGCGGGGGCGCGGCGTGGGCTGCGGAAAGGCAGCCCGAGTACGCCCCCGAACTGAACCTGGTCGGCGTCGCGGCGGGCGGTGTGCCCGCCGACCTGACCGCGGTGGCCAAGACGCTCGACGGCAGCTTCGGGTTCGGCTTGCTGATGTTCGCCGCGGTCGGCCTCGACGCGGCCTACCCGGAGCTGAACCTCGCGGGCTACCTCAACGCCGCGGGCAAGACCGAGTTCGCCGACCGGGAGCGGTGCGTCGGCGACATCGCGGCATTCGCGTTCCGACGGATCTCCGACTACACGACCAGGAACCCGCTGCTCGACCAGGGGTGGCAGCGGCGGCTCGCGGAGAACCGCCTCGGCTCCCGGCCGCCGACGGCTCCGGTGTTCCTCTACCACGGCGTCCTCGACGAGCTGGTGCCTTTCGGGCAGGCCGACGCGTTGCGCAGGGAATACTGCGCGAAAGGCGTCGCGGTGAAGTGGAACGTCTATATCGGTGAGCATCTGACCACATTCCTGACCGGTCGTGGTGACGCTTTCACGTTTCTCGCCGACCGTTTCGCGGGCAAGCCCGCGCCGCGCGGCTGTTGAGTCCTCCGGTGACCGCCCCCGGTGATTCCGCGCCCGACCGGGCCCGTGTTCTGGGCACGATCGCGCTGATCGCCTTCTTGTCGACGGCGGACAACACCGTGGTGGCCGCGGCGGCGCCGTCGGTCGCCGGGGAGCTGGCGCTCGGGGTGACCGCGACGCAGGGGGTCACGGTCGCGTACCTGCTTCCGTTCGCCGGTTTGCTGCTCGCCGCCGGTCCGGTGGTCGACCGGTTCGGCGAGCGGGCCGCGCTGCGCGCCGGGCTGGCCGTCTTCGCCGCGGGCACGGTGCTCGCGGCCTGCGCACGCGCCGTCGAGCCGTTGCTGGCGGGCCGGGTCTTGCAGGGCCTGGCCGCCGCGCTGCTGGTCCCGGCGACGTTGAGCCTGGTCCGCACCCGCCTGGTCCCCGCCGACCGGCCCAAGGGCGCGGCGGTGTGGACCGTCTCGCTCGCCCTGGCGTTGGCCGCGGGCCCGGTCGTCGGCGGGTTCGTCAGCGCGTCCGCGCACTGGAGTTGGGTGTTCTGGGGCGTGCTGCCGCTGCTCGTCGGGACTTGGGCCGCGTTGCCCGGCCCCGGCCCGAGGACGGCGCCGCGCCCGGTCGACCGGCTCGGCATGGCCCTGGCCGGGGTGACGATGCTGCTGGTCACCGCGGCCCTGCTGAGCCTGGCCGATGGCGGCGAGTGGTCGGTGGCGCTGGCCGTCACGGGTGTGGTCGCCGCGCTGGTTTTCGCCAACCGCGACCGCCGCTCGCGGACGCCGGTGCTGCCGCCCGCGCTGGTGGGCGCCCCGCTGTTCCGCGGCGCGCTGCTGGTGCAGACGTTATGGGGGCTCGGGGTCACCGGCATCACCGTGGTCACCCCGCTGGTGCACCAGCGCTGGCTTGGCCTTGGCCCGGCGGAGGCCGCGCTGCCGCTGGCCGCGGTGGCGGCCGCGCTCATCCTCACCGCGCCGTGGGTGCCCAAAGCGCAGGCCCGCTTAGGCGCGCCCGCCACGGTCGCGGGTGGTCTTGTCGTGGTCGGGGTGGGTCTCGCGGCGGTCGCCGCGGTCAACCACCTGCCCTCGGTCGGTCCCCGGCTGCCCGGCCTGCTGCTGGTGGGCATCGGGTCGGCCTTCACCGTCCCGCTGACCACCATGGCCCTCGACTCGGCCGACGACCGGCTGGCCGGGGCGGCGTCGGGGGTGCTCAGCGCGGCCCGCGAGTTCGCCGGGGCGCTGGGGGTCGCGCTGGTCGCGGTGCTGATCGCCGGGGCGGCCGACGGACCGGCCATGGCGCAGGGCTACACCCGCGCCCTGCTGGTCGCCGCCGCCCTGCAATTGGCCGCAGCGGTGGTCGCCGCGCGGCTGCGGCCAAACTTGTCGCTTGTCCACAACGCGGACCCGGCCGCGACTCATAATTATGACAAGTCGGCCGTCGAGAAGTCGCCGTTACCTTTAGCGCGTACTGCCGTTGTTGACGAGTGACTGGCGACGGAATTACCGTACCGAAGCGACCATTTTTCCGCATGGGGAAATATGAGGCAGTCGCGTTTCTCTCGTCCGGTGTCGAAGTGGCCCCCTGGTGAGGACTGTGCAGATGAGTTCCGCGATAGCGCACGGCGGGTCGGCCGCCACAGAGGACTTGCCCGGCTTGCTCGGCAGGTGGGCTGCGCAGGACCCCGACGGCGTCGCCGTCAACCACCTCGACTTCAGCGCGCACAGCGGCGGCGCGCAGACCAGTTGGACCTGGCGTGACCTGGACGCCCGGGTCGGCGCGGTCGCGGCCTGGTTGCAGCGCCGCATCGGCAAGGGCGAGCCGGTGGCCGTCCTGATCGGACAGACGCCGGACTACATCGCCGCCTTCCTCGGCGCGCTGCGCGCGGGCGCGGCCGCGGTCCCGCTGTTCACCCCGGATCTGCCCGGCCACGGCGACCGGCTCGCCTCGGTGCTGCGCGACTGCGCCGCCGGGACCGTGCTCACCACCCAGGACAGCGCCCCCGCCGTCGCGGCGTTCATCGAGACCCACCGGCTGCCGGTGGGCCAGGTCGTGTGCGTCGACACCCTGCCCACCGCGATCGCCGCGCACTTCGAGCCGGTCGCGCTGGCCCCGGCCGACCTGGCGTACCTGCAGTACACCTCCGGCTCGACCGGCGACCCGCGCGGCGTCATGATCACCCACGGCAACGTGATCGCCAACGCCCGGCAGGCGGTGCGCGCGTACAACGTGCGCCGCGAGTCGGTGACGGTGAGCTGGCTGCCGCTGTTCCACGACATGGGCCTGGTCCTGTCGGTGGCCGCGCCGATGATGGTGGGCATCCGCACGGTGCTGATGGACCCGCTGGCGTTCATCGAGCGGCCCGAGCGCTGGCTGCGCGCGCTCTCGGCGAACCCGGTCGCGGTGACCGCCGCCCCCAACTTCGCCTACGCCTACTGCGCTGCCCGGGTGTCGGACTGGGAGAAGTCCCGGCTGCGCCTGGAGAACGTGGGCGTGCTGATCGACGGCAGCGAGCCGGTGCTGCCCGGGATCATCGACCGCTTCCACACCGCGTTCGCCGGGTGCGGGCTGCGCCCCGAGGCGCACCGGCCCTCCTACGGCCTCGCCGAGGCGACCGTGTTCGTCTCGGCGAGCACCCCCGACCGGCCCGCGGTGGTCCGCCACTTCGAGCGGACTTCCCTGGCCGCGGGCAAAGCCGTCGAGGTGTCCGCCGACGCCGAGGACGTCGTGGCGCTGGTCTCTTGTGGACAGCCGATCGACCAGGGCGTGCTGGTGGTCGACCCGAAGACCGGGCAGCCCCGGCCAGAGGGCGAGGTCGGCGAGATCTGGGTGGCGGGCCCCAACGTCGGCCAGGGCTACTGGAAGCGGCCGCAGGAGAGCGCGCGCGCGTTCCACAACGCGGTCAGCGGCGTCGACGCCCCCGACGGCCCGTGGCTGGCCACCGGCGACCTGGGCATGTGGTGCGACGGCGAGCTGTACATCACCGGGCGGATCAAGGACCTCATCGTCGTCGACGGCCGCAACCACTACCCGCACGACGTCGAGCGCACCGCCGAGGGCGCGCACGCCTCGATCCGGCCGCGCAACGTCGTGGCGTTCTCGGTGAGCGGCCCCGACGGCGAGCAGGCCGTCGTGGTGGCCGAGCGGGCCAAGACCGTCGCGCCGGAGGCGCTCGACCGCGCCGAGGTGGACCGCGCCGTGCGCGCCGCCGTCGCCGAGCGGCACGGCCTCGCCCTGCGCGAGGTGCGGGTGGTCGAGCCGGACTCGCTGCCCCGCACGTCCAGCGGCAAGATCTCGCGCACCGCGTGCCGTGAGCGCTACCTGACCACCGTACTCACAGAAACAGGTCCGGCATGAACTCCGATGACGAGGTCCGGGACCTGATCGACTGGCTGATCGAGCGGGTCGCGAAGACCGCGGGCCTGGCCCCGGCCGCGATCGACCCCGAGCGGTCGCTGCACGAGTACGGACTGTCCTCACGCGACATGGTGGGCCTGATCGGCGAACTCGGCGCGCACGCGGGCCGCACGCTGCCCCCGACCTTCGGCTACCAGCACCCGACCGTCGCCGCGCTGGCCGCCGCGGTGGCGGACGCGCGCCCGGCCGCGGTGCTCGGGCGCGGTTCCGCGCCCGCCCCCGGGGAGCCGATCGCGGTGGTCGGCATCGGGTGCAGGCTGCCCGGCGGGATCGACTCGCCCGCCGCGTTCTGGGACCTGCTCATCCGCGGCGAGGACGCGATCGGCACCCGGCCCGACGGCCGGTGGCGCGGGCCGGACCACGTGCTGGACGACCTGCCCGCCGCAGGCGGCTACCTCGATGACGTGGCCGGGTTCGACGCCGCGTTCTTCGGCATCACCCCGCGCGAGGCGGCGGTGATGGACCCGCAGCAGCGGATCGTGCTGGAGGTCGCCTGGGCGGCGCTGGAGCACGCGGGCATCGCGCCCGGCACGCTGCGCGGCACCCGCACGGGTGTCTACATGGGAGTGTCGGCCACCGAGTACGGCATGTTCACCATGGGCGACGTCGCGGGCATCGACGCCTGGTCGGGCACCGGGGCGGCGGCGAGCGTGATCGCCAACCGGCTGTCGTACCTGCTCGACCTGCGCGGGCCGAGCATGGTCGTGGACACCGCGTGCTCGTCGTCGCTGGTCGCGGTGCACCACGCGGTGCAGGGCCTGCGCCGGGGCGAGGCGGACGCGGCGATCGTCGGCGGCGTCAACCTCATGCTCACCCCCGGGGTGACCGCGAACTTCGACAGCGCGGGCGTGCTCGCCCCGGACGGCCGCTGCAAGGCGTTCGACGCCGCCGCCGACGGGATCGTGCGCGGCGAGGGCTGCGGCGTGGTCGTGCTGCGCAGGCTCAGCGACGCCCGCGCCAACGGCGACCGGGTGCTGGCCCTGATCAACGGCAGCGCCACCAACTCCGACGGCCGCTCCAACGGCATGATGGCCCCGAACCCGGACGCGCAGGAGGCGCTGCTCGCCGAGGTCTACCCGGCCGCCGAGATCGATCCGGCCACTGTGGACTATGTGGAGGCGCACGGCACCGGGACGCTGCTCGGCGACCCGATCGAGGCGGGCGCGCTGGGCGCGGTGCTCGGCACGGGCCGCGGCGCGGGCAGGCCGCTGCTGATCGGCTCGGTCAAGACGAACCTGGGCCATCTGGAGGGCGCGGCGGGCATCGTCGGGCTCATCAAGGTCGTGCTGTCGCTCACGCACGGCCGCATTCCGGCGAGCCTGCACTTCGACAAGCCCAACCCGCACATCGATTTCGACGCCATGAACCTGCGGGTCACCGCGGAGGGCACGCCGTGGCCGAGGTATTCGGGCCTGGCCTACGCCGGGGTGTCGGCGTTCGGCTTCGGCGGCAGCAACGCCCATGTCGTGCTGGAGGAGTGGCCGACCGCGCCCGCGCCGCGCGCGGTCGACACCGACCGCCCGGAGGTCTTCGCGCTGTCGGCGGCATCGGCCGAGAGCCTGCGCACCCGCGCGGCCGATCTCGCCGACTGGCTGGAGTCCCCGGCGGGCCTGCGCGCGCCGCTGCCGGATGTGGCCGGTGTGCTGGTGAACCGCCGCGACCACCTGGCCGTGCGCGCCGCGGTCGTCGGCGCGGGCCGCGCGGCGGCGGTCGAGGGCCTGCGCGCGCTCGCCGCGGGCACCCCATCGTCCACTGTGGTCAGTGGCGGCCCGGTGCGCGGACGCGGGCCGGTGTTCGTCTTCTCCGGCTTCGGCTCCTACTGGCAGGGCATGGGCCGCGAACTGCTGGACGAGCCCGCTTTCCGCGCCGCCGTGGACGAGTTGGAGCCGCTGTTCGTCGCCGAGGCCGGTTTTTCGCTGCGGGAAGTCCTCGCCTGCGCTGAGCCCGTGGGCTTCGCCGTGGCCGCGCCCGCGCTCTACGGGACGCAGATCGCCTTGGCCGCGCTGTGGCGCGCGCACGGCGTCCGCCCGTCCGCCGTGCTCGGCCACTCCGTCGGCGAGGTCGCCGCCGCGGTGGTCGCGGGCGCTCTCGACCAGGCCCAGGGCCTGCGCGTGGTGCTCGTCCGCACGGCGCTGCTCGCGGGCATCGAGAGCGGCGGCGAGGGCGCGATGGCCGTGCTCGAGCTGTCCGAGGCCGAGTTCGCCGACTTGGCCGAGCGCTTCCCCGGCGTCGAGATCGCCGTGCACGCCTCACCCGAGCAGTGCACCGTCACCGGGCCCGCCGCGGCCGTCGCCGACCTGGTCGCGCACGTGGAGGGCCTGGGCAGGCTGGCGCGCAAACTCGCCGTCGGCGGCGCGGGCCACGCCCCGACCGTCGACCCGTACCTCGACGGGTTCCGCGCCGACCTGGTCGGGCTCGCCCCGGCAGAGCCGGTGACGCCGTGCTTCTCCAGCGTCCTGGACGACCCGACCGACCGGCCCGCCTTCGACGCCGACTACTGGGCGGCGAACCTGCGGCGGCCGGTCCGCTTCACCCAGGCCGTCGCCGCCGCGCTCGCCGCGGGCCACACCACGTTCCTGGAGATCTCCCCGCACCCGATCGCGCTCACCGGCGTGGAGCAGACCGCCGCGGCGCGCGGGGCGACCGCGCTCGCCATCCCCACGCTGCGCAGGGACACCGGGGTCGCCGAGTGGCTGCGCGCCGTCGCCGCCCTGCACGTCGGCGGCGATTCGGCCGCCATCGCCGCGCGCTACCCCAGTGCCCCGGTGCTGGACCTGCCCGGCCCGGTGTGGCGGCACGAACGCCATTGGGCGCCCGACCCCGCCCCGGCGGCGGGCGCCGGGCACCCGCTGCTCGGCGCGCACGTCGAGCTTCCCGACGACGGAACGCACGTGTGGCAGGCCGATCTGAGCGCCGACCCGCTGCCGTGGCTGGCCGACCACCGCGCCTACGGCGTCGTGGTGCTGCCCGGCACCGCGTTCCTGGAACTGGCACTGTCCGCGGGCCGGTCCGCGCTGGGCACGACGGCCGTCGAGGTCGTCGACCTGGAGTTGGCCGAGTTCCTGGCGCTGGGCCAGGCGACCACGCTGAGCACAACGCTGGATTCGGCGGGCCGGGTCACCGTCCGCTCCCGATCCGCTGACGGCGCCTGGACCACACACGCCACCGCGACCGTCCGCGCCGCCGCAGCCGACCCGCTCGGCGAGCTTCCGGCCGCGGGCGCGGGCGAGCCGCTGGACCTCTACGCCGCGTTCGCCGCGAGCGGCCAGGACTACGGCCCCGCCTTCCGCGGCCTCAGCGCGGTCGTGGCCGAGCCGGGCTGGGCGTCGGCCCAGGTCCGGCTGCCCGCCGAGGCGGGCGGCCACCGCCGCTTCGCCCTGCACCCGGCGCTTGCCGACGCCTGCCTGCACGCGCTGGCCGCCGCGGTGTTCGGGCTGCCCGGCACGCACGGCCGCTACGTGCCCACCGCCATCGGCCGCGCCCGCGTGGTCGGCGATCCGGCGCGCGGCGTCCGCTGCGTGGCGACGATGGGCGTGGCCGACAGCCGCACCCTGCTCGGCACGGTCTGGCTGCTCGACGTGGACGGCCAGGTGCTGGTCGAGCTGTCCGACGTCCGCGCCGCCGCACTCGGCCAGACCCCCGGCGCGTGGCCGGAACTGGCCGTCGAACGCCGCTGGGACGCCGCGCCGCTGCCGGTGGCCGCCGCGGCCGAGCCGCGCTCCTGGGTGCTGGTCGAGGGTGACGTCCTCGACGAGCCTGCCCTGCCCGACCTGGCCGACGAACTGGTCGCCACGGGCGACGACGTGCGCGCCGCCGACCTCGACACCCTGGTGGAGTCGTTGCGCGACAAGCCTTCCGGTGTCGTGCTCGTCGCCGGTCCGCCCGCCCGCTACCGCGACCCGGCCCGCGCCGAGGCCCTGGTGCACACCGTGGCCCGCGTCGTCGCCGTGCTCGCCGAGTCCGGCGCGACGCCGCCCCGGCTGTGGCTGGCCACGACCGGCGCCACCGCCGTCGACGGCGAGCCGGGCGAACCCGGCCTGGCGTGCCTGCGCGGCCTGGTCCGGGTGCTCGCCTTCGAGCACCCCGAACTGCGCGCGACCCTGGTCGACCTCGACGCCGAGTCCGGCGCGCCCGCCGCGGCCGCCGAGGTGCGCGCCGACCGCGACGACGACGAGGTGCTGTGGCGGCACGGGCGGCGGCTGCGCGCCCGGCTGGCCGCCGCGTCCGTCGAGGCGGCCGACCCGGACCAGCCACTGGTCCGCGACGGCGCCTACGTGATCACCGGCGGTCTCGGCGAGCTGGGCAGGCTCGTCGCGGCCTGGCTGGCCGAGGCGGGCGCGACCCGGATCGTGCTGGCGGGCCGCACGCACCGGCCCGAGGTCGATGACCTCGTGCGGTCGGCGAACGCCCAGGTCGAGGTGGTGCTCGGCGACCTCGCCGAACCCGGTTTCGCCGACCGCCTGGTCTCCCACGCCCAGCGCGACGGCGTGCCGCTGCGCGGTGTCGTGCACGCGGCGGGTGTGCTCGACGACCAGCCCGCGGCGCTGCTCACCGAGGCGGCCATCGCCCGGGTGTGGCGGCCGAAGGCGCTCGGCGGCCTGCGGCTGCACGAGGCCACCGCGGCGATCCCGCTGGACTGGTGGGTGGCGTTCTCCTCGATCGCGGGCCTGGTCGGCTCGCCGGGGCAGGCCGCCTACGCCACGGCGAACGCCTGGCTGGACGCGCTGGTGGACTCCCGCCGCGCCGCGGGCCTGCCCGCCGTGACGGTCAACTGGGGCGCGTGGGCGGGGGAGAGCGGGGAGAGCCGCGCCAACGCCGTGCTCGCCGAACTGGAGCCGGAGCAGGGCATGGCCGCCCTCGCCGGGCTGCTCGCCCACGACCGCTCCGGCGTCGGCGTCGCCCGCCTGGACATCCCCCGCACGCTCGCGCTGTTCCCCGACCTGGGCCGCAGGCCGTTCCTCGCCGGGCTCGCGGGCGGGGCGGCGGCGGACGAGCCGACCGGCTGGGCCGGCCTCGCGGCGCTGCGGTCGCTGCCCGACCCGCGCACGGCCGTGCTCGACCACCTCGTCACCGGACTGGCCGCGCTCATCGGCGCCGCGCCGGAGTCCGTCGACCGGTCGGCCCCGCTCACCGGGCTCGGCCTGGACTCGCTGATGGCGATGCGGCTGCGCGCGGGCGTGCAGCGTGACTTCGAGACCACGCTGCCGGTGTCGCTGCTGCTGCGCGGGGCGAGCCTGCGCGAGGTGGCCGACCACATCGCCGACGAGTTGGGCCTGCCCGCCGCGCTGGCTCCGGTCTCCGTGCCCACGGACACAGATCCCCTGGTCGCGGACCCCGCGGCCGCTGAGCCCGCGCCCGTGATCGGCCCCCGGGACCCGACCGAGCGCTGGCTCGCGCTGGTGTGGACCGACGCCCTGGGCAGCGAGCCCGCAGGCGTGCACCGCAGCTTCTACGACCTCGGCGGCGACGACGCCGCGGTCCGCCGGGTGCACGATGCCGTCAGCACCCGGCTCGCCGACGCGGCGCCGCCGGTGGCCACCCTGTTCGCCCGGCCGACCATCGCCGCGATGGCCGACCTGCTGCGCGCGGAGGTCGAGGGCGCGACCGACGGGGTGCTGAACACGTTGCGGGCGACCGGAAACGGCGTGCCGCTGCTGCTGTTCCACCCGGCGGGCGGGCCGACCAGCGTCTACCACCCGCTGGTTTCCGAGCTGCCGGAAGGCTTCCCGGTCTACGGCTTCGAGCGGCTGGACGACGAGTCCACAGTGGAGGGCAAGGCCCACCGCTACCTGGAGATGCTGCGCGAGATCCAGCCGGTCGGCCCCTACCGGCTCGGCGGCTGGTCCTTCGGCGGCTGCCTGGCCTACGAGGTGGCGCACCTGCTCACCGAACTCGGCGAGCGGGTGGAGCAGGTCGTGCTGATCGACACGATCCTGCCGCTGCGCGGCGACGAGCCCGAGAGCGACCGGCTGCTGCTCGACCGGTTCGACCGCTTCGCCGAGCACGTGGAGCAGACCTACGGCGTCACGCTCGACCTGTCGGCGCTGCCCACGCTGCCCGAGGACGACCAGATCGGCTATGTGATCGACCGCCTCGCGGCCCTGCCGCAGATGGGCGAGGCCGTGCTGCGCCACCAGTACACGTCCTATGTGGACGCCCGGGTGGCCGAGCGCTACCGGCCCCGCCCGTACTCCGGCCGCGTGGTTCTGCTGCGCGCCATGGACCCGCACCCGCTGACCACCACGCTCGACCCGCGTTACCTGCGCACCGACGACACCCTCGGCTGGGACGAGCTGTGCTCGGACCTGCACGTCGTCCGGGTTCCCGGAGATCACCTGACGATGATCGACCCGCCGCGGGTGAGCACGCTCGCCCGGCACCTGGCCCGAACACTCGCCTCGCCCGTTCGGGTCTGAGGCGCTGGGACAAGGAGGTCCACCATGGCCGTTCCCGAAAGCGCGGGAGTCGCGGTCGGCGAGCTGCTGCTGCGCTCGGAGCAGTTGGCGCGGCAGGAGAAGCGGGCCGCGGACCGCCAGCACCCGAAGGGGAAGCTGACCGCGCGCGAGCGGGTGCTGGCGCTGGTGGACGCCGGGTCGTTCGTGGAGCTGGACGAGTTCGTCCAGCACGGCTGCCGGGACTTCGGCCTCGACGCCGACCGCCCCTACGGCGACGGCGTCGTCGCCGGACACGCGGAAGTGGACGGTCGGCCGATCGCGGTCTTCGCGCAGGACTTCAGCGTCTACGGCGGCAGCATCGGCGAGGCCAACGGCGCGAAGGTCATCAAGGTCATGGACCTCGCAGCCAAGATCGGCTGCCCGGTCATCGGCATCAACGACGGCGGCGGGGCCCGCATCCAGGAGGGCGTGTCCTCCCTGGCGCTCTACGCGCAGCAGGCCGTGCGGCACACCAACGCCTCCGGGGTCATCCCGCAGATCTCGATGATCCTTGGCCCCTGCGCGGGCGGCGCGGTCTACGCCCCGGCGCTGACCGACTTCACCGTCATGGTCGAGAACACCTCGCACATGGTCGTCACCGGCCCGGACGTGGTGCGCGCGGCCACCGGCGAGTCGGTCACCCTCGACGAGCTTGGCGGCCCGCACACCAACGCCAGCGTCTCGGGCAACGCGCACTACCTGGCGCAAGACGAGGACGACGCGCTCGACTGGGTCAAGACCCTGCTGGGCTACCTGCCCTCCAACAACCTCGGCGCGGCCCCGGAGTACGCCGACGACACCGCCGCCGGGATCACCGACCGCGACCGTGAGCTGGACGGGATCGTCCCCGACGGCGAGAACCGCGCCTACGACATGACCGAGGTGATCGCCCGCGTCGTGGACGACGGCGAGCTTCACCAGGTGCACCAGGCGTTCGCGCCCAACATGATCGTCGGCTTCGCCCGGGTCGCGGGCCGCTCGGTCGGCGTGGTGGCGAACCAGCCGATGTTCTTCGCGGGCGCCATCGACATCGACGCATCCGAGAAGGCGGCCCGGTTCGTGCGCTTCTGCGACGCGTTCGGCCTGCCGCTGCTGACCTTCGCCGACGTGCCCGGCTACATGCCCGGTGTGGACCAGGAGCGCGGCGGCATCATCCGCCGCGGCGCGAAGCTGCTCTACGCCTACGCCGAGGCCACGGTGCCGCAGGTGACGGTCGTGGTTCGCAAGGCATACGGCGGCGGTTACGCGGTGATGGGCTCCAAGCACCTGGGCGCGGACGTCAACCTGGCCTGGCCCACCGCGCGCATCGCCGTGGTCGGCACCGAGGCCGCGGTGCAGGTCCTGCACCGCCGCGAACTCGCCGCCCTGTCCGGTCAGGAGCGGGCGGACCGCGAGCGCGAGCTGGCCGCGCATCACCACGACACCATCGGCACCCCTTACGCCGCAGCCGAACGCGGCTATGTGGACGCGGTCATCGAGCCGTCCCACACCCGGCTCGCGGTCACCCGCGCGCTGCGGATGCTGCGCGACAAGGCCGTGTCCGGGCCTACCCGCAAACACGGAAACATCCCGCTGTGAAAGACGAAGCTGTGCAGACGAAGCTGTGAAAGACGAACGCGCGTTGTGAGACCCGACCTTGTGCAGTGCCAAGCCGTGAAGTAAGAACTGTGCACCACGAAGCTGTGATCCCGGAGGTCCGCATGACCCGTTTACGCCCCGTCACCCGTTGGGTCGCGGGCTTCGCCGTCGCCGCCGCGGTGGCCGTCCCCCTGACCATCCCGAGTGCCCAGGCCGCGCCCTCCGCGGTCGGCATCACCGCGGACGACGGCGCCAGAGTCGTCAGCGAGACCCGCATCGACGCGAGAACCGTCGACTTGGACATCGCCTCCCCGGCGCTGGGCTTCAACGGGAAGGTCCGCCTGCTCCTGCCGTCCAACTGGGACGCGCAGCCCACCCGCACCTGGCCGTCGCTGTGGCTGCTGCACGGCTGCTGCGAGGACAAGGACTACCAGTCCTGGACCCACTTCACCGACGTCGAGGAGTTCACCGCCAACAAGGACGTCCTGGTCGTCATGCCGACCGACGGCCAGGTCGGCATGTACACCTCGTGGTGGAACTTCGGCGGCGCCAACAAGCCCGACTGGGAGACCTTCCACACCAAGGAGGTCAAGCAGATCGTCGAACGCGGCTACCGCGCGAACGACGTCCGCGTCGGGGCGGGCCTGTCCATCGGCGGCTACGGCGCCCTGGCCTACACGTTCCGCCACCCGGGCCTGTTCCGGGCGGCGGCGAGCTACAGCGGCATCCCGAACACCATGCTGTGGGGCGTGCCGCAGTTCATCAACGGCATTGTGGTGAGTGAGGGCCTGCTGTTCTACGCCCTGTGGGGCAACGAGTACCTCCAGCGCAGCATTTGGACCTCCCGCAACCCCTACGACAACGTCGAGGCCTTCCGCGGCATCGGCCTCTACGTCTCCTGCGGCGACGGCAGCGCGGGCCCGCTGGACAAGGCGGGCGCGTTCGACCTGATCGAGCCGGTGTCCTTGCAGTCGTCCAAGAGCTTCACCGACAAGCTGCGCAAGAAGGGCATCCCCGTGACCGTGAACTACTACGGCAAGGGCACCCACAGCTGGCCCTACTGGGAACGCGAACTCAAGAACTCCTGGCCCGTCCTGGCCAAGGGCCTGGGCCTGCCCGCCTGATTTCCCAGGAGCCCTCTCCGCCGGACAACCGCCGCCGAGACCGCCCCGCGCCCCGACTCGTTCGGAGCGCGGGGCGGTGTCGATATCAGCCTGTGAGCGCGAGTTCGCCGCGCCGCTCGGTGATCTTCTGGCCGATCTCCAGCGTTCATTCCCGAGGTGGGCTGGAGCCACGCGGGCATCAGTGCGATGGGCCCCGCTGAGGTGACCGATCGGAAACAGCCACGGACCGTGGTCGGCCCTCTGTCGCCATGTGATCCGCGAAGTCGCCGGATCGAGTCGCCAAACCGCGATCTTCACCGCTGTCGCGCTTTCGCGCGTGGTTTGGATCAGCAACCAGGCTTTTCGACGAGAAGATGCCGCGGCCCGTCTCCACCGCGCGAGGAGCGGGCTTCCGCATCCGCACCCATTCGGTCACTGGCGCCACCGCGCCCCGCCGAGGACCATCACCGGAAGTGGCCGAACGAGGGAGGCTCCGATGCGGAGTGCCGATTCGACCCGCGTGGTCTGGCGGAAGAGTTCGCGCGGCAGGGGCAGCGAAGCCGTGCTGTTCTTCGCCGCCGAGCACTGGGCGGCGTTCGTGCGCGGGATGTGACCGCCGTGTCAGTGCGCGCCGACGCCGCCGCGCTCGCCGACGACCTGGTTCGGCTGCGCAGGCGGCTGCACGCCGAGCCGGAGATCGGCCTAGACCTGCCGCGCACCCAGGAGAAAGTCCTCGCCGCGCTCGACGGCCTGCCCCTGGAGATCACCACCGGCGACGCGCTCACCTCGGTGACCGCCGTCCTGCGCGGCGGCCGACCCGGACCGGTGGTGCTGCTGCGCGGCGACATGGACGCCCTGCCGGTCACCGAGCGCACCGGGCTCGCCTACGCGTCCCAAGTGGATGGTGCGATGCACGCCTGCGGCCACGACCTGCACACCGCCATGCTCGTCGGCGCCGCCCGCCTGCTCGCCGCCCGGCGGGACACCCTCGCCGGTGACGTCGTCTTCATGTTCCAGCCCGGCGAAGAGGGCTGGGAAGGCGCGGCGGCCATGATCGCCGAAGGCGTGCTGGACGCGGCGGGCAGACGGCCTGCCGCCGCTTACGCGTTGCACGTGTTCACCGCGGGCGCGCCGCACGGCGTGTTCACCGCCCGCGCGGGCACGACGATGGCCGCCTCCGACGGTCTCCGCGTCACCGTCGTCGGCGCGGGCGGCCACGGCTCCCGGCCGCACCGCGCCCAAGACCCGATCCCGGTGGCCTGCGAGGTCGTCACCGCCCTGCAGACTCTGGTCACCCGCCAGAGCGACATCTTCGACCCCGTCGTCCTGACCGTGGGCGCGTTCCACGCGGGCACGCGGGGCAACGTCATCCCCGACACCGCCTGCTTCGAGGCGACCCTGCGCACGTTCTCCACGGAAACCAGAGCGCGGATCAAGAAAGCCGTCCTCTCCCTGATCGAGGGCATCCCGGCAGCACACGGCCTGCGAACCGAGGTCGAGTACATCGACGGCTACCCCATGACGGTCAACGACCCGGCCGAAACGGCGTTCGTCGCCGACACGGTCACCGACGTCCTGGGCGAGCACCGCTACCAGGAGTTGGCCGACCCGCTCCCCGGCGGCGAGGACTTCTCCCGCGTCCTGCGCGAAGTCCCCGGCGCCTTCGTCCTGCTCGGCGCGGGCGACGGCGCGACCGACAACCACTCGCCCCTGGCCGTGTTCGACGACGCCGTCCTGCCCGACGGGGCCGCCATCCTCGCCGAGCTCGCCCTGCGCCGCTGCGCCGCGCCCTGACCGACCGTCCTCAAGCGACGGACCCCCGCCCGGCCGTCGCTTTCCCGCGACCCATCAGTGTCGGCTCCCGGTCACTGCCCCGTGACGCCGAGCCACGAAGCCGGGAGCCGCGACCGTCCTCACGCGACGGTCAGCCGCTCGGCGAGCCGTTCGATGTCGATCCGGGCGCCCTTGGTCGTGTCCAGGAAGTCCCACAGCACGTCGGCGAACCAGTCCGGCCGCGCCACGTGCGGGAAGTGGCCCACGCCGTCGAGCACCGCGAGCCTGGCCCCCGGGATCAGCTCGGCCGCCTGGTGGCCGTGCTTGACCGGGATGATCCGGTCGCGGCTGCCCCACACGAGCAGCGAGGGCACCTCTTCGGCCAGGTAGAGCCGGTCGCTGGCGCTGGCGCGCTGGCGCAGCAGGCCCACCGAGGCGCGCACGGTCCGCACGAACGACTCCCGCGCCGCCCGGTCGGCCAGCGTCGCGAAGTGCGCCACGACCTCCAGCGCCTCCACCCGCTTGTGCCCGCTCAGGCCCGCCAGCGTCCGCGCCACCGAGACCGTCGCCCGGTTCACGATCAGCGGCAGCGCCAGCGAGGTCCCCGGCAGGTTGGCCGCCCGTATCGCCGCGGTGACCTCAGGACCGAGGCCTCCGCTGTCGACCAGCACGAGCCGCCCGCACATGTGCGGGAACTGGTAAGAGAACTGGAGCGCGACACCGCCGCCGAGGGAGTGCCCGACGAGCGTGGTGTGCTTGTGTCCCAGAAGGACGACCAAGTCGCGCACGGTGTTGGCGTAAGAGCCGATCGAGTAGTCGCCGTTCGGCGGCTCGGAGCGGCCGTGGCCGGGCAGGTCGATGGCGATGACCTCGCGGTCGGCGCCGCGGCGCTCCACCTCGGCCAGGAACGGCTTCCAGGTGGCGTTGGTGCCCGCGAGCCCGTGCAGCAGCACCACGGGGTCGGTGTCCGCGCCCGGGTCGGCCGGGGTGTAGTGCAGGAAGCCGACCCGGCGACCGTGCAGGGTCGCTTCGCGCGCCGAAATGCCCATGGCCGACCTTTCCCTCTGCTTTTCCGCGATCGTATAACGACAGCCTGGTCTTTACTCTCGCCGACCAGAACTGTGCGTTTCCGAACAGGTTCCGGAGGGCTTCCTTGAGGTTGGTCGACAAGATGCAGCGCGCCCGGGCCGCCGCCGAGTTGGGAAAATATCTCGGGTTCGGGGCGGTCGGCGCCTTCGATTGACAGTCCACAACCAGGGTCTTTACTGTTTCGGGGAGCACAATTCGCGCCGTGCCATGCGGGGGGTGCCGTTACGGGCGGATGGAGGTCGAGATGGCGGTGACACACCTGGGTGGACCGGCGCGCGACGGCGGTCACGACGCGCCGCTGCCGACCCCGGGGGTCACGGCGCTGCCCATCTGGGCCTCGGTCGTGCCCGAGCTGGCCGAGCGGATGCGCCCGCTGGCCGGGACCCTGGTCCAGGACGCCGTCGAGGCCATCCAAGACGCGGTCCCGGCGTACCGGCAGCCGCTGGAGGGCAAGTTCCGCGAGGTCCTGGTCGGCAGCGTGCAGTCGGCCATCATGCAGTGCTTCGAGTTCATCGCCAACCCGTCCGCGCCCCGCGACGACTGGCTCGCGATGTTCCGCTACGCGGGCCGCGTCGAGTTCGGCGAGGGCCGCACCATGGACTCGCTGCAGACCGCCGTCCGCGTCGGCGCCCGCGCGGTGTGGCGGCACGTCAGCAAGGCCGGGCAGGAACTGGGCATCCCCGCGGACACCCTGCTCACCGTCGCCGAGGCGATCTTCGCCTACGTCGACGACATGTGCGTGGTCGCCGTCGCCGGGTACACCGAGGCCCAGGCGCAGGCCACCGGCTCCTACGAGCGCCGCCGCAGGCAGCTGCTCAAGCTCATCCTCTCCGACCCGCCCGCCACCAGCCAGTCCCTGGTCGACCTGGCCGCGGCGGCCGACTGGCCGGTGCCCGCCGAGGTCGCCGTCGTCGTCCTGGAGTACCGCGCCGACCAGCACCACCTGCCGGTCCCGTCGCTGGGCAAGGACGTCCTGATCGACCTGGAGAGCGGCGACCCCTGCCTGGTCTTGCCCGATCCCGCCACGCAGCTTGCCGCCCTGGAGGCGGAGTTGCAGGGCAGGCTCGCCGCGGTGGGCCCGACCGTGCCGCTGACCGACGCGCACCGCTCCCAGAAGCTCGCCCGGCAGGCGCTGTCGCTGGTGCACCGCGGCGTCCTGCCAGAGGTCGCCGTCACCCACTGCGACCGCAACCTCTCCACCCTGCTGATGTTCGCCGACGAGTCCCTGGTCTCGCACGTGGCCCAGCCGATTCGCGAGGCCTTCGCCGACCTCACCGACAAGCAGCGCGACCGCGTGGCGGGCACCCTGCGCACCTGGCTGCACACCCGCGGCGACATCAACGAGACCGCGTCCCGCCTCGCCGTGCACCCGCAGACGGTCCGCTACCGCATGAACCAGATCGAAGAACTCCTCGGCGACCGCCTCAACGACCCCGAGCAGCGCTTCCTGATGGAGATCACCATGCACGCCTGGCGGCTGCCCGACGAGCCCGAGCCCGAGCAGCAGATCTAGCTCTGGTCCTGTCTAGCCGCAGGCCGCGCCGATCACTCGGGGCGGGCAGTCGGCGTAGTCGAGCAGGTGCAGGACGGCGGCCCGGTTGCGCGCCGTCTCCCGCGCGATGGCCTCGTCGGGCGGGTAGAAGCCGCCGTCGCCCGCGGTCGCGGGGAACATCTCGAAGGTGTAGGCGTAGATCCTCTGCGTTCCCCACAGGTAGTCGTCGATCGCGCCGTCGGTCACGTACAGCGCGGACGACTGCTCGGCGGTGTAGCCGTTGGTCTGCGCCATCGCCCGGCCCAGCGCGGCGAACGTGTCGTACTCCTGCCGGGTCATCCCGGGCACGACCTGCTCCGAGGTCCACCCGAACGGCCAGAGCACCAGTTCGCTGTAGGAGTGGAAGTCGATCGCCGCGGTGATCTGCTGCTTGCCGCCGACCACCCGGCTCCTGACGAACGCGCCCACCGCGGCCACCTCCGGCGCCGACCCCGCCGCCGGGCCGCGGTAGGTCCCGGAGTCCGGGGCGGCCGACGAGCCGTTGCAGCAGCCCCATTTGTAGTCCCAGTTGCGGTTGAGATCGGTGCCGATATGCGTCGAGCCCGCGTTGGGCTGCCGGTTCTTGCGCCAGCCCTGGTAGGCGCCGGTGCTGATGTCGAACTCGCCGCCGTCGGGGTTGATGTCGGGCAGAATCCAGATTTCCCGTCCGTCGACGAGGCTTTTGACGTGCGGATCGGTCGCGTAGTCCGCGGTGAGCATGGTGATCAGGTAGAGCGCCATCTCCACGGTGATGTGCTCGCGGGCGTGCTGGTGGTGGGTGAACAGCACCTCCGGTTCCGTCTCGTCGGCCGCTGCGTTGTCCGAGATCTTGACCGCGATCAGGTCGCGGCCCTCATGGGACTTCCCGATCACCTGTTTCACGACGATCCCAGGATGGGCCGCGACGGCTTGGTCCACCGCCGACACCATCTCTTCGTAGTTGTGGAAAAGCGAGTCAGCCGCCGGGAAATCCCGGGCGTTTCCCGGCCCTGCGGCGGCAATGGGCTCGGCGACCACCGTGAACCCCAACTCCCTGATCCGCGCCACCTCGGCGGGCGTCGCGCTGATCAGCGTGCGGCTGTCCTCGACGGCGTTGATCACCGCGCCGGTGCCCGCGATAGCGGTCCGCTGCTCGACGGTCCGGACGCCGGAGACGTGGTATTCGGCGCTGCCGCGCTCCCCGCTCACGGCATTTCCGCTCGGCGACAGCACAACGGCTATCGCGACCATGACGCACAGGAACAAGGAAAACCGGGCGCGTGTCAAAATGCCTCCCCCCAAAGCAGCCGTCACCGCGAATGGTGACCTGTCCGCGTCGACCACATCAAGTGCCCGGCCAAACAGGGAATCCGGCCGGTAATTCCCACGTCCGATATCTCGACCAGCCGATCAGACCCACCCGGGCGAGCAGTGGGACGCGGAATCCCGCCGCGCGTGGCCCAACGACTCGGCTGACCGGGGGATGACACGCGGTCCCGTTGTCGGACGCGCTGTGATGTTTTCGTGCCACTGTTGTGATTTCCAGGTTCAGGCAAATCGCCGGGATGGCGTGTTTGGGCTGTCGGTGCCCTCGGGCATGCTGGGGGCGTGAACCAGGACCCGTTGTTGGCAGGCTTGACCTCGGTGGCCCGCCAGGAGTCGACCCGTTTCGCCGACCGGAACCTGCGCGTGCGCCGCTCGGCGGTGGTCCACGCGGTGCGGATGACGCCGTGGGTCGCGGGCCTGGCACTGCCCTCACCCGCCTGCGGCCAGGGCTGGTCCGGCGCGGGCGCGGGCGAGTTGCACGCGGTCGCCGAGCCGGTGAACTGCGCGCACTGCCTGTCGTCGGCCTCGGCCAGAGCCGCCGCCGTCGATGCCGACGGCATCGCCCAGCTTCCGCTCCCGTTTCCAGGCTGAGCCACTGTCCGCTCGCCCAGCCGCCATCCGGCCCCGCCGTCGGCTCGGTTAGCTACCCGGGCTTGCTCGGGCGACCGGGGGTGGCTAGGTGCCTGTTTCCCCGCTGCTGTGTGTGCCCGGTTGCCAAGTCGCTCAGCGGGGTGTCCGCCGTCAGCTCGCCTAGTCGCCGGGGTTGCCGGGTTGTGTGGCTGTTCTGTTGGGTCGGCTAGTTGCCGGGTGTTCCGCTGGTGGATTGGTTGGGTGTCCAGCCGTCGGGCAGCTCAATTGCCAGATCGCCCAGCCGCCTAGCTGCCCGCTCGCCCAGCTTGCGGGTTGCCTGAGTGCCCCGCCACCGGGCCCCTAGCCACCAGATCGTCAGGTTGCTCAGCGGCCGGGTCGCCTAGCCGCCAGGTTGTTGGCTGTCCCGCTCCTGGTTGCCGAGCCATCGGGCTGCGGAGCAGCCGAATCGCCCAACGGCCAGGCTGCTTGGCCGCCTGGTCTGCCGGGTGTCGGTTGCCTGCGGCCTGGCACCCAACTGCCGCGTTTCCTCGCTGGGAGGTTTCCAACGAGTAGGTGTCAAGCGGGTGTCGGTGTTGTCCGGGTGCTGCGGTTCCCGCGCCGCGCTGTGGCAGGCTGGCGCGGGACTGACGGGCGGCCTGGGAGCGTCGGATGATCGTGGTTGTCGGCGAGGCCCTCACCGATCTCATCGCGGGCGGTGACGACGGCCGGGTGTTCACCGCCCATCCCGGCGGCAGCCCCGCCAACGTGGCGCTCGGCCTCGCCCGGCTCGGCCTGCCCGCCGTCCTCGGCACCCGCCTGGGCGACGACCTGTTCGGCCGGATGGTCCGCGACCACCTGACCGCGTCCGGCGTCGAGGTGCGCGACCTGCCCGCCGACACCGCCGACACCAGCGTCGCCTTCGCCGCCACCGACGAGCACGGCGTGGCCCGCTACGACTTCCGGATCGCCTGGGACATCCGCGCGGCGCCCCCGCTCGCGGGCGCCCGATGTCTGCACACCGGGTCGCTGGCCACGCTGCTCGCGCCCGGCGCCGCGGTGGTCGAGGCGGCCATGGCGCAGGCCCGCGCGGCCGGTCTCGCGGTCTCCTACGACCCGAACATCCGGCCGTCGCTGGCGGGCCCGGCCGAGCGGGAACGCGAGCGCGTCGAGCGCCAGGTCGCCTTGGCGCACGTGGTGAAGGTCAGCGAAGAGGACCTGGCCTGGCTCTACCCGGGCGACGCGCCCGCTGAGCGCGCCGCCGCCTGGCTGGGCCTCGGCCCGGATCTCGTCGTGGTCACTCTCGGTGCACGGGGCGCCCATGCCGTCACCCTCGCCGCGGCCGCGACCCGGCCCGGCCCGCCGGTGGCGGTCGTGGACACGGTCGGGGCGGGTGACGCGTTCACCGCCGGTTTGCTCTGCTGGCTTTCCCGGGCGGGCGTGCTCGGCGGCGATTTCCCGCGCGACCTCGGAGTGGAGGCGCTGGAGGCCGCGCTGGGCTTCGCGAACGCCGTCGCCGCGATCACCTGTTCGAGACCTGGCGCAAACCCGCCAACCGTCCCCGAACTGGGTGAACTCGGCGGGCTCCTGCCTTAGCGCCGTCCGGGTACGGCTTGCGGCGGGGCCTGTACAGCGAGACCACCCCATGTCCTAGTCTGTTCACTGTCCGTTGTCATTCGTCGTTTGTGGAGCCGCACATGCCCCGTGCCGACCGGTCCTGCTGGGATGAGGTCCCCCAGGTGACGGCGCTCGACTTCGACACCCCCAACCAGGCCCGCCTGATCGACGCCTTCCTCGACGGCCGGGACAACTACCCGGCCGACCGGGAAGTGGTCCAGCGCGTGGAGCGGATCGCCCCTGGGATCAAGCAGTTGGTCAAGGACCACCGCGCGTGGGTCGGCCGGGCGCTGCGGATGCTGGCTGTCCAGCGCCACATGGACCAGTTCCTCGACTTGGGCTCCGGCCTGCCCACCAACGACAACACCCACCAGATCGTCCAACGCCACCGCCCCGACGCCCGCGTCGTCTACGTCGACACCGACCCGGTGGTCCTGGCCCATGGCCGCGCCGTGCTCGAGGAGAACGACCACACCCACATCGTCGACGTCGACTTCACCGACGCCGCCCGCGCGGTGGCGGACCCGGAGATCAGCAGGCGCATCGACTTCACCCGGCCGGTCACGGTGATGATGACCGGGATCATCCACCACATCCTGGACGACGCCCAGGCCCACGCCACCGTCCGCAGCTGGGTAGACGCTGTTCCCTCCGGCTCGTACTTGATATTCAGCCACCAGCTCGTCCCGGCGGACGGCGGCGAACGCACTGTCCTGGTCCGGGACTTGGAGGCGGCCTTCGCGGGCACCAAGGTGGCTCTCGTCCACCGGGAACTCTCCACACTCGAAAACTACTTCGACGGCCTGGAAATGGTCCCCCCCGGCTTGGTCCACCTCCACGAGTGGTGGCCGGACGGTCCCAGAATGGCCCCCCTGCGCCCAGTCCACTGGACCGCCTTAGGCGGCGTCGCCCGCAAACCCTGACCCTTTTCCCGCCCCCGCGCACCGATCGCTTTCCCAACGAGTGGTCCGCTCCACCTCGCGCCTGTCCACGGTCAGTAGATGTCGAACTGCCCGCGCCACCACCTGTTTTCGGCTGGCGGAGACAGCGCCGTCCGAACCCGGTCGACCGCGAGCCTCGGCCACCGACGCCAAGCCCACTTGGTACGGACGCACGTCCGAAACGCGCGGCTACAGGCCAAGGCCGCGCCGCAGGGCGAAACCGTCGACATAGGTGTCTTTGCGGGTGAACGGGCCGCCATCAGGGCAGTGCAGCACGTCGACGGCCGCCACCCGCATCGGGTTTCCGGTGGGGACGCCGACCTCCACACCCACGGGAAACGGCTGGGCCAACGTCGCGGTGATGTCATACTCCAAAATGACCAGGCTGTCGCGGAGATGGGCGCGGCGAAGACCGGCGTGGTAATCGGGCAGGGCGGCGAAGAAGAACCCGAACAACTCCCGCAGCGCCTCAGCGCCCCGCACCTCCGCGAAGCCCTCGACATGCAGATGGAAAACCATGTCCGGAGCCTGCAAATCGAGAATTCCGTCAATGTCGTGCGCATTCCACGCCGCGCCGTAAGCCGCCGCTCGGTCGGTGATCGCTCGCAGGGTGGGGCTGGTCATATCGCCTCCTGAGGTCGCCGTCCCCCGAGTGAAGCAGCCCGATGATCACCGCGACACCGCCGATCAGCGCGTGTCCCGTCGGTCGACCGGTGCCCGGGCACGCCGCCGCCCACTATCGCCCCCGGGAGGACGCCAGCACCGCCACGAGTCAGGCATGATCGCCGATCAGCGTGCCTCCAGTGTCATCGACCGGTGCGCGGTGGCGGTCAGTCGGTGCGCGGACGCGCTGCCGCCCGCCATCGCTGTCCGGAGGACGGCCAGTGCCGCCCCGGATTCAGGCATGGCTGCTGATCAATCTGCCTCCGGTGGTGTCAAGCGGCGTGAACAGGGTGCCCGCTGTCGCCGTCGGGAGACGACCGGCGCTGCCCAGCCGGATCAGGCAGAGCCCGCCGATCAGCCGGTTTCCGGTGGGATCAGCCGGTGCGCGAGCAGGGTGCCGCCCGCCATCGCCGCTGGGAAGACGACCAACGCCGCCAACGGGATCAGGCATAAGAGGTAGACCGGGATCGCGAACCCCAAGGTCATCGACCGGTTGCGCCGCAGGGTCCGCCGTCGCTCGCCGATGCCTTTGCCGCGCCGGACGAACGGGATAGCCGTCATCTCGATCGCCAGCAGCCACGCTCCGACGCACACGGCCAGCACCGGGACCACCGTCTGGCCCGCCACGGGGATGAAACCGGCCAGGAACAGCGGAATCGCCCACGCCACCGCGATCAGCACCAGCGCCACCGCGTCCCGTAAACCGATCCACGCCGCGCGACCCCACCCGACCTGGCGCGCCTGCGGGACGCCGCCGAGAACCTTGTCCTCCACCTCCTCCGCGATGCTCTCGTAGAACGGCCCGCCGATGATCAAGGTCAGCGCGGTGAACAGCACCAGCGACACCGCGACCGCGCCGACGACCACCGAGACGCCGACCGCGATCCGCAGCAGGTTCTGCCAGGTCGGCGACCAGTCGTCGGCGAACGGGGTGGCCCAGGTGACCAGGTCGTCCGCGGTGAGCGCGAGCGTGGTCAGCGCGGCGAACAGCACCACGCTGGTCACCAGTGCGGGCAGCGCGCCGCGCGCCAGCAGGCCTCGGTCGCCCAGGACGAGCCGAAACCCGCGCAGCAGCAGCCCGAAGCCGACGCCGAAGTCGCGGAGAGGTTTGATCACGGGCCGGAGTCTAGGGGGAGGGTCCGACAGTTTCTGCTCGATACCTTGACCTCGAGAATGGTTGAAGTCCTACCGTTGCCCGGACACCGCGACAGCACGGAGGCTCCAGCGTGGACATGCAGATGACGGCGTGGCATTCGCTCTACAGTTCGATGCACGCCCACGAGGACCGGCGGGCCTTCTCCCGGGCCACACTCAGCCGGATCTGGGAGTTCGCCCGCCCGCACAAGCCCATGCTGGTCCGGTTCCTGATCCTGAGCGTCGTGCTGTCCGCGCTGGCCGTGGCCACCCCGGTGCTCGCCGGACGCGTGGTGGACGCGATCGTCAACCGCAGCGCCCCCAACGTCGTGATCATCCTCGCGGGCGTGATCGCGGTCGTCGCGGTGCTGGAGGCCGGGCTCGGCCTGGTCGGACGGTGGCTCTCGGCGAGCATCGGCGAGGGGCTGATCCTCGACCTGCGCACCAGGGTGTTCGACCACGTCCAGCGGATGCCGATCGCGTTCTTCACGCGCACGCGAACCGGCGCGCTGGTAAGCAGACTCAACAACGATGTGATCGGGGCGCAGCGCGCGTTCAGCGACACACTGTCCGGAGTCGTCGGCAACCTGGTCACCCTGGCGTTGACGCTGGTGGTCATGGTCGGCATCTCTTGGCAGATCACGCTGCTGGCGCTGGTGCTGCTGCCGGTCTTCGTGCTTCCCGCGCGCCGGATGGGCAGCCGGTTGGCCAGGATGGAACGCGAAGCCGCCGACCACGACGCGGCGATGAGCACCCAGATGACCGAGCGCTTCTCCGCGCCCGGCGCCACCCTCGTCAAGCTGTTCGGCCGCCCGGCCGACGAGTCCCGCGAGTTCCACGCCCGGGCTTCCCGCGTCCGCGATATCGGCGTGCGGACCGCCATGGTGCAGTGGGTGTTCGTGACCGCGCTGACCCTGGTCTCCGCGCTAGCGCTCGCCCTGGTCTACGGCCTCGGCGGGTACTTCGCCATCACCGGCAGCCTTGACCCCGGCGCGGTGGTGTCCCTCGCCCTGCTGCTCACCCGCCTCTACGCGCCCCTGACCGCGCTGGCCAGCGCCCGTGTCGAGGTGATGACCGCGTTGGTCAGCTTCGAGCGGGTCTTCGAGATCCTGAACCTGCGCCCGCTGATCACCGACGCCCCCGACGCCCGCCCCGTCCCCGACGGCCCGGTGTCGGTGGAGTTCGACAAGGTGCGGTTCGCGTATCCGTCGGCGGACAAGGTGTCGCTGGCGTCGCTGGAGGAGGTCGCGGTCCTCGACACCCGGGGCGGCGTCGAGGTGCTGCACGAGGTGTCCTTCCGCGCGGAGCCAGGCCAGATGGTGGCGCTGGTCGGATCGTCGGGGGCGGGCAAGTCGACCATCGCGCAACTGGCGCCGCGGCTCTACGACGTCGACTCCGGCGCGATCCGACTGGCAGGCGTCGACGTCCGCGAGCTTTCCGCCGACTCCATCCGGGACACCCTCGGCATGGTCACACAGGACGGACACCTGTTCCACGAGTCGATCCGCGCGAACCTGCTGCTCGCCCAGCCCGACGCCACTGAGGACGAACTCTGGGACGTCCTGCGCCGCGCCCGGCTCGCCGACCTGGTCCAGTCACTCCCGGACGGCCTGGACACCATCGTCGGTGAGCGCGGCTACCGGTTGTCGGGTGGTGAACGTCAGCGGCTGACCATCGCGCGGTTGTTGTTGGCGCGGCCGCGGGTGGTGATCCTGGACGAAGCCACGGCACATCTGGACTCGACTTCGGAAGCGGCGGTCCAGGAGGCGCTGGGGGAGGCGTTGGCCGGGCGCACGGCGTTGGTGATCGCTCACCGGCTGTCGACGATCCGGGCCGCGGATCTGATCTTGGTGGTTGAGGCGGGCCGGGTGGTGGAGCGGGGGACGCACGAGGACCTGCTGGCGGCAGGTGGGCGGTATACGGAGCTGTATCGGACACAGTTCGCGGAGACCGCTGCTGCTTGAGGTGGTGCCTGCCTCGGCCCGATCGGGAGAGCGTGAATCAGAAACGGTGTTTCTGTTGACAAACTCCCAGGTCAATGGGTGTCTTCCCCGCGCGCGCGGGGTCGTTCCAGCGTCTCTCAGGGCATCGCGCGTCGGGTGGGGTTGCTCGATGGGGTGGAGTGGTTTCTTCGGGGCCCCTACGAAGGAAGATCCCGTCGCGGGGAAAGACGGGTGGGGAGCCTCCGGCCCCACGACCACGGCAAGTTTAGGGATCTTCCTTCACCCCCGAAGAAACCACTCCACCCCATCGAGCGCTGGGCGGGCCTCGGTTCGGCCTGGCAGGGGGGCGGGTGTGCTCCTTCCACCCTGCTTTGGACCTGGTGAGCCTCCGTGCGGCTTGTGGCTTGGCTGGACGGGGCGGGGGTGGCTGTCGGTGCGGAAGGTGACTGCTTGGCAGGCGGGGTTCACCTGGTGAGCAGGGGGTGGGCTGGAGGGGTGGTTGGGGGCTTGTGTCTGCCGATGTGTCCCGAAGGGGGAGGCCTTCGGGACGTCGGCGGGCCGTGGGGGTCAGTGGTCGTCGTAATGGTCTCCGTGGAGGGCGTGGCGGTGGCCGTCGTGGAGGTAGTCGAGGTGGTCGCCGTGTTGGACGGCGGGGTGGCCGCAGTTCTCACCGTGCTGGTGGTCGTGGGCGGTGTGGGGGGTGTGCTCGGTGGGCTCGCATTCGTCGTAGTGGCCGTTGTGGGGGCGGTGCAGGTGACCGTCGTGGGCGTAGTCGACGTGGTCGCCGTGTTGGACGGCCAAGTGGCCACAGTCCTCGCTGTGGGTGTGGTCGTGGTTGGTGTGCTCCAAGTGGGTGGTCATACCTAACGGTCTCTCCCCTTCCCGGCTAGCCGCCACTTGAGCGAATCGATTCAGCCGGTTGAGGGGCGGGTGCGGCCCGGTCGGGTGAAGGGTCACCCGACCGGGCCCTATGGGGTGATTCCGGGTGTCGAAGAGTCCGAAGAGGACTGGAGTGTTGTTACGTTGCGGCAACCGGAACACCACATTGACAGGAGATTATGTGTGAATGTCCAAGCACGCCGCCGACCGGTTGACTACCGCCTCTGGACTTCGCGCGATCGCGGACGCCGTGTCGACCGCGCTCGGTGATGACCACCCGGCCATCGCTCCGCCGATCGTGGAGTCGGTTGTCTATCAGGCCGCGGCCGAGTTGGCGGGTCGTTCGCACCCGCCCGCGGACTTCCCCAGCCTCCTGCGCCGCCGTGCCCATGCCCGGCTTCTCGCCATGCAGGGCACGCTGACCCCGATCCAGGCCGCCGACGCGCCGCTCAGTCCTCGGTTGGGGCGTTTTTGAGTCCGTTGGTGATGAGGTCCATGACGGTGGTGTCGGCGAGGGTGGTGGTGTCGCCGATTTCGCGGTTTTCTGCGACGTCGCGGAGGAGTCGGCGCATGATTTTGCCGCTGCGGGTTTTGGGGAGTTCGTTGACGATGAGGATTTGGCGGGGTTTGGCGATGGGTCCGATTTGGGTGGCGACGTGTTCGCGGAGGGTGGTGATGGTGTCGGGGGTGGGGGTGGCGGTGGCGCGGAGGATGACGAAGGCGACGATGCCTTGGCCGGTGGTGGGGTCGGTGGCGCCGACGACGGCGGCTTCGGCGATGGTGGGGTGGGAGACGAGGGCGGATTCGACTTCGGTGGTGGAGATGCGGTGTCCGGAGATGTTCATGACGTCGTCGACGCGGCCGAGTAGCCAGATGTCGCCGTCGTGGTCGTATTTGGCGCCGTCGCCTGCGAAGTAGTAGCCGTGGTTGGTGTATTTGGTCCAGTAGGTGTTCTGGTAGCGGTCGGGGTCGCCCCAGATTCCGCGGAGCATGGCGGGCCAGGGTTTGTCGAGGACGAGGTAGCCGCCGGAGCCGTGGGGGACGGGGTTGCCTTGTTCGTCGACGACGAGGGCGCTGATCCCGGGCAGGGGTTTCTGGGCTGATCCGGGTTTGGTGGGGGTGACGCCGGGGAGGGGGCTGATCATGATG
>NZ_FMZZ01000031.1 GCF_900101685.1 Actinokineospora iranica | reverse complement strand
CCTCCCGATCAGCCAACGTCAACATCCTGCGCACGACAGGGAATCCTTCCCCACCGAACACCAAGATCACATGCTACGACCGTCTGAGGCTGCCCTGTTGAGCGCCGCCGGAACCGTGCCCCAGCCGACCGGCAAGTGGAACAACGACCCCGCGTGGGACAACGTCACCGGTGGTGGAGGTTTCGACAACCGGCCCGGATGGGACAACTGGAGCAACAAGAGGTAGCCAGCCGGGCTGACTAGGGAATGACGGTCAGGCCTGCTTCCGATGCGATTTGTCCGGCCAGGACGCTAGCCTGATCGTCGTTAATCCTCGCTCCCCGCAGGGTGAGCAATCCGCGAATGCCGGTCAACCGTGATTCAGTCAGATCGCAGCCCGCGGCCCGAGTCGCCTCGAACTCGGTTCCGGTCAGTTCGCAGTTGTCAAAGACGACGTTCGACAGGTCCCCTGTTAGCACACTTTCCCGGAACGAGCAACCGCGAAAAACGACGGCGCCTTTCACTTGCTCGAACCGAAACGTGGCGTAGTCGAATCGGCATTCCTCCGCGTACACATCGATAGCTTTCGCGATGTCGATTCGTAGCCCGATCGCTTGAGAGCGAAGGACTTCTGTTCGCCGGGCCACCACCGCCGACACCGTCGCGTTGGCGAAGTTGACCCCGTCAAATCGAACGTTGGAAAGTTCGACCGGACCCAGTCGAGATCCCGACAGGTCGACATCTGAGATCAGCACCACCGAGAGCGATCCTTCGCCCGCCACGCCTGACTGGTCGCCTTGCGCAAGACGCGCGGCGGCGTAGTCGAACTCTCCCTGAAAATTAGGAGAGTCGTCGACCAGGTCTTCTTCCGCAATGGACGCACGCTGGATCGTCTTGCCCGCGACTTTCAGGAACTCCATGTGGGCAAGATAGCGCACAACGGCGAGACTTCGCTTGATGCGACGCTACTTCAGGATTTTCTCCGGCAGGCCGAACCGGGTGAGGTCGGCGGTCAGAAAGGACACGACCTCCGCGATTCGTGGGCCGCGCAGGGTGAGCAGGTCGAGACCGGCCGGGACGTAGGCCGCCTGGTCCGCGTCCCACCGGTAGGTGCCGAAGGCGAGTTGGCCGTTGGCTCGGGCGCGCAGGAAGCGCCAGCGCAGGGTCATGGGCTTCGCCAGGAGGAACGTTCTGATGGCCGTGGGGCCGGCGTACCACTGGGGCAGCGGTGGCATGGAGTACCGGGCGTCCTCGGTCAGCATCGCCACGATGGTCTCGACGTCGCCGTGTTCCCAGGCGCTGGCGTAGCGGGCCGCGAGCGCGCGGACGCCGTCGGTGTCCAGCGACCGCAGGGTTTCCTGCTGGCTGCGCTCGGGGAGCCTGGCGCCGAGGACCTTGCGGGCCCGCTGCAGCGCGCTGTTGACCGAGGGCACCGTCGTTTCCAGCAGGTCGGCGACCTCGGCGGCGGAGAATCCCAGGACCTCGCGCAGCACCAGTGCGGCCCGCTGGCGGGGCGCGAGGTGTTGCAGGGCGGCGACGAACGCCAGTTCCACGCTCTCGCGGGCCACGTAGCGCGCCTCGGGGCCCAACGCGTCGTCCGGGTACGGGCCCAGCCACTTGGACTCCGCCGGTGGCGCCGCGGCGGGACCGAGGTCGGTCGGCAGTTCCCGCCTGCCGCGGTGCTCGAGCAGGGTGAGGCAGCGGTTGGTGGCGATCTTGTAGAGCCAGGGCCGGATGGGGCCGCGGCCGTCGAAGCGGTCGAGGCTTCGCCAGGCCCTGGTTAGCGTCTCCTGCGCCATGTCCTCTGCGTCGTGCGGGGAACCGAGCATCCGGTAGCAGTGCGCCTGCACCTCGGCGCGCAGCGGCTCGACCAGCGCCCCGAAGGCCGCCGCGTCGCCACCGCGCGCGGCGGCGAGCAGCCGTGCCGCGTCCCCGAGCATCCTCGACCCCTCGCCGACCTCACCGGGCTGTGCGCACGAATGATCACATGCCCGGCCGCGTGGCCGCGGTCAGGTGGGCGGTTCGGCTTCGGCGTCCCGGCGAAAGCGGGCCGCCCGCGTTTCCCTCGCGGCCGCGAAAATGGCCCGCGTCAAGTGTTGTCGGGTCCGCCGGGGGCGCCCATCTGCAAAAGCAGCGCCTGGGCCAGAGTCATGGCCTCGAACTCCGCATAACTGACGCTCTCATTCGGGGCGTGAATCGCGCAGCGTGGCTCTTCGCAGCCCCACAGCAGGATTTCCGCCCGCGGGTTGACCGTCTTGAACGAGTTCACCAGCGGGATCGACCCGCCCTGGCCGGTCTGGGCGACGCGGGGCGCCTTGGGGTAGGCCGAGCGGAGCGCGTCCTGGGCGAGCCCGAGCCAGGGGCCAGACGGGTCGGCGTGAAAGCCGGAGCCGCCGCTCGGCGGGCTGAACTCCAGATCCACTCCCCACGGGCGGACCTTGCGGAAGTGCTCCACCAGCTTGGTGTACGCGGTCTCCGGATCTTGGTTGGGTGCCAGCCGCACACTGACCTTGGCGGTGGCCGTGGGGCGCAGCACGTTGATCGCCTGGCTGAGCGCGGGCACGCCGTCGAGGCCGGTCACATTGATCGATGGCTTGCCGTACAAGCGTTTCTGCAGCGACTCGGTGCCGATCAGCGACACGTTGGGCCGGACGCCCGCGTCGGCCCGGTACTGCTTCTCGTCCACCGGCTCCCAGCCCAGGTCCTGCTTGTCCAACTCGACGGCCACGTCGCCCTTGTCGTCGTGCAGGGTGGCGAGCATACGGACCAGCGCCATGAACGCGTCCGGGGCAGGGCCGCCGTACATCCCGCTGTGCACCGGGGCTTCCAGGGTCCGGACGGTGACGTTCAACGCGACGAATCCGCGCAGGCTCGTGGTGACCGTCGGCATTCCGCGGCGCACGTTCCCGGTGTCGGCCACGACGATGTAGTCCGCGTGGAAGCGCTTGTCGTCGGGGTGTTCGACCAGGTACTTCTCCAGGATGCCGGTGCCGATCTCCTCCTCGCCCTCAATGAGGATCTTGAGGTTGACCGGCAGGCCGCGTTTGAATGCGCGCAGCATGGCCAGGTGCATCAGCACGCCGGACTTGTCGTCCGCGCTGCCGCGCCCGTACAGCCGGGTGTCGTCTTGCTCCGGGACTTCCTTGGGCACGAACGGCTCGGTCACCGTCCATCCGGTGCCCGGCGGCTGGACGTCGTAGTGCGCGTACAGCAGCACCGTCGACGCCATCGCCCGGCCGCCCCCCGAATCCCCCGGGACGACCGCTGGGTGCTCGCCGTAGACCAGCGGTGTCGTCTTCTTGTCGTCCGCCTCGACCACGAACTCCTCGATATGGGCGATCTCGGCTTTCTCGAACAGGTCGATGACTTTCTCCCGGGTTTGCCGCACACCCTCCGGGCAGGCCGCGTAACCCATGAGCCGCACCAGGGCCTTGAGATCCTCGTGCAATTGGGGCATCAATTCGCCGATTATGCGCGGCAGGTCCTGAAGCGTCCTCGGCTCACTCAGAGTACGGCTCATCATATCCCCTTTTTCGACTATCGCCGTCGTTCTCAAGTATGACCCCGAAGAACTCGCAGGCAACCCTGCGATGGCTTTTTCCCCATTTCGAGCCGCGCGTCACCCACGCGGTCTTTGCCTGGCACCCGGGGTGGCGCGCGGCCCCCGAAAGACCCCGCCGAGGGGAACCGGCGAGTGAGACGGCGGGCGCGGCGGTGACAGGGCGCGGGCGGGCCGGAGTTGTGCGGTTCGCCGCGCGGCACCGTAGAATCCGGGGTAGCGCCCCGATTGGGGCGGCCGCAGACCGTCGGGGCACTGCCCCGGTCATCCGGGAGGTGGGACGATTTCCGAGGAATCCGGCCAGACCGCGCGGCGCCCGCAGCGCGCGGACGCCCTCCGCAACCGCGAGCGGGTGCTCAGCGCGGCCCGGGAGCTGTTCGCCACCCGGGGGCTCTCAGCCTCGCTCGACGACATCGCCCGGCACGCCGAAGTCGGCGCGGGCACCGTCCACCGCAACTTCCCGAGCAAGGAGTCCCTGTTCGCGACCCTGGTGGTCGACCGGGTGGACGAACTCGCGGCGCGGGGGCGGGCGCTGGCCACCGCGAACGACCCCGGGGCGGCGCTGCTGTCCATGCTCGCGCTCCTGCTGGACGCAGGCGCCGAGAACACGACGGTCCAGGCGGGCCTCGCGGGCACCGACTTCGACCTGCGCGCCGCGGCGCCGCGGGCCGCGGCCGACCTGCGCGCCGCGGTGGGCGTCCTGCTCGACGGCGCCCAGCGCGCGGGCGCCGTGCGCGGCGACCTCGACGTCGACGACGTGCTGGCGCTGCTGGCTGGCGCCTTCGCCGCGGCCCGGCACGCGGGCGGCGACCCGGACCGGTCCGCCCGGCTCAGGGGCGTCCTGTTCGACGCGCTCAAGGCCGTGCCGTCCCAGTAAGTGGACGCCGGGCGGCTGACCGGCAAGGGAGTACGTAAACAGGACAATACGTAAACAGGACGATGCGCGAACGGCTCGCGGCGCGGCAGCTTTGACGGCTACCGGAGTAACCGCGCTGAGCCGATCGGGGGCCTGATGAGCGTCCTGTCCATCGTCGAGCAGGGGAGCACGGCGGCCGAGCCGGACTGGACCTTCGAGCAGCGGCTGCGGCGGGAGATCGTCGCGGAGCTCGGGCAGACGCGGCCGGAGGCGTTCATCGAGCTGACCGACATCATCGATCCCCTGGTCGAGACCATCCGCAAGGTCGTGCTCAGCGCGCTCGACAGCATGACGAACCCGCGGTCAACCCGCCAGGAGGACTGGGGTGCGCTCCTGCGCGCGCAGCGCGGGCGGCTGTCGTCGACCTGCCCGCTGAGCGTGCTGGTGCGGGCGTACCGGATCAGCGGCGACATCGCCTGGCAGCAGGTCCGCCGCTACGCCCGCCACCGCGACCTGCCCGCCAGCGCCCTGGCCCGCGGCGCGGAGGTGGTCTTCGCGTACCTGGGCGAGCTGTCGAGCCTGGCGGCGCCGATGACCGCCCCCACGGCCGCGGCCCGCGCGCGGCTGCTGCGCCTGCTGCTCACCGACCCGGCGCCCGCCGAGGCCGAGATCGCCGATGCCGCGCGCGAGGCGGGCTGGACACCGCCCCCGGCGGTCCGGATAGTCGCGCTGCGCCGCCCCAAGCACCACCACGGCCACCTCGCCCACGTCCCCCACCTCGTCGACATCGGAGTCGACATCGGAGACGGAGTCGGCGGTGACATCGAAACTGGCGACGGCATCCTGGCGACGACCGACGGCGACGAGCCGTGCCTGCTCGTCCCGGCC
Organism: Actinokineospora iranica; assembly: GCF_900101685.1. Classification (GTDB taxonomy): domain Bacteria; phylum Actinomycetota; class Actinomycetes; order Mycobacteriales; family Pseudonocardiaceae; genus Actinokineospora; species Actinokineospora iranica. Next base: position 4,188 of record NZ_FMZZ01000031.1, on the reverse strand, counting down.
ACCATGGGCGGCGCGGAGGTGGGCGGCGTGCTGCGCGAGGCGCTGCCCGGCTGGTCGGCCGCGCTCGGCCCGGCGACGGAGGTGACGCGAGCGCGGGAGTCGCTGCGGATCGCGGCCAGGGCCCTCGACATGGCCGAGCGGGGTCTGCTCCCAATGCCCGCCCACCGTGTCATCGATTACGCCGACCACCGGCTCGCCCTGGCCCTGTTCGCCGACGAGGCGCTGGTGGCCAGCCTGGTCGAGCACCGGCTGGCTCCGCTGTCCGCCCTCACGCCGCAGCGCCGGGAACGTATGCTCGACACCCTGCACGAGTGGCTGGGCAGCCAGGGCAGGGTCAGCGAGATCGCCGCCCGGCTCAATCTGCACACCCAGAGCGTGCGGTACCGGATTCGCCAGATCGAGGAGGTGTTCGGCGACCGCCTGGCCGATCCGACGTACCGGTTCGAGCTTGCCCTGGCCACCCGCATGGCCATCCTGCGGCGCGACAACGAGCGCTCCGCTCGCGGTCGCCATGACGACGGGCCGACCACAGCGCTGAGCCGGATCGCCCGTTAAGGACAGTCGTCAGCCCGTGGGGGCCAAGGCCCACAGCGCCGGTTCGGTGAAGTGGGTGCGCAGTTTCGCCAGCGCCCGCAGCCGGTTGCGGTGCGCGGTTCCCTTGTGCACGCCCAACAGCGCGGCGGCCTCGTCCAGGGTGTGGCCGTCGAGGTCGACCAGGACCACCACCGCGGCCTCCTTCGCCGTCAGCGACCGCAGCAGGTGCGTGAGGTCCTGGCGGGACTCGGCCGCGGGCATACCGCCGTCACTGAGCGGAGCCATCACCTCCTCGAACGGGACCCAGCGCCACTCGACGCGCCAGCGGGCCCTGGCGAGGTTGACCGCGGTGGCGAGCGCGTAGCCATAGGGGTTGGGGTGCCCGACGAACCGCCGCCACCGGGCCTCGCTGCCGCGCAGGCGCACATACACGTCCTGGATCAGGTCGTCCGCCATCGGCCTGCTGCCGACCAGGACCGCCACCCGCGAGCGCAGGCGCGCGACCACGCTCATGAAAAGTCGGTCGAACTCGTCGTCCACGGCCCCACCCCCACCTGCGGACCTGCCCTGGAATCCGGGTATTCCTCTCGACAGTAACCAGCGCCGACCACCGGGCCAAACACCCGATCGGGTGGCACAGTCTTTCCACCCCGGCCGCGCTCACACTTCCGCCTGCCGCCAGGCATATATCCCTACGGACCCACATCCGGGTCCGGAAAATGCCTCACGAAGGAAGGCTGAGCGGCCATGAGAAGACTTCTGTCTGTTCTGTCTGGAGCCGTCGCGCTATCCGCGGGCGCGTTGGTCGGGCCCGCGTCCGCCGACGCCGACCGGCACTGTGTGGCGAACCTGGACACCCAGGTCGTCCGGTGCGCGGACACGCCCGCGGGGGCCATGCGCCTGGCCACCGGCCCTGGCGCCCTGGCCCTGACCATCGCCATCTTCTATGACGGCACGGGATACACCGGCGCCACCTACACCTGGGTGCAGTCGCGGGCGTGCACGCCCACCTACGACTCGGAGTGGCAGTGGGGCAACCTGGGCGACCTCGGCTGGAACAACCGGGTCAGCTCCGTGCACACCTACAACCAGTGCGACGTGAAGTTCTACGACGGCTTTGAATTCACCGGCGCCGCGTCGACGTGGATCGACAATCATTCCGACCTGGGCGTCCTCGGCTGGAACAACCGGGCGGGCTCGGTCAAGTTCTCCTGAGTGGATGTTCGGCGTCCCGATTTCCGGAAGTCACGCCACCTCCGCGGACGCGGGAAAAGCACGAGCAGGCGGAGAAATCCCCAGCCTCGACTGATGGGCGCCGGTCCGGTCGGGTCTCCCCCGCCCGACCGGACCGACACCGCGCTCAGGCCGCCCTGACCCGCAGGGGCAGGTGCTTGGCGCTCACCATCCCGTTGCTCTCGTAGAACGTCGCCTCGTCGGCGACCACCTCGATGTCGGCGAAGTGGTCGAGCAGCAGCGGCACCGCCACCCGCGCCTCCAGCCTGGCCAGCGGCGCCCCGATGCACACGTGCACGCCGTGGCCGAACGCGAGTTGCTTGCCCTCGCGGCGGATGTCGAACCGGTCCGGGTCGGCGAAGACCCGGGGGTCGCGGTTCGCGGCCATCAGCCACGGCAGGACGAACACGCCCGCCGGGATGGTCTGCCCGGCGAACTCCACCTCACGGGTGGTGACCCGCGCGACCCGGGTGAACGGGCTGCGCACCCGCAGCACCTCTTCGACGGCGGCCGGAACCAGCGACCGGTCGGCCCGCAGCGCCGCGGCCGCGGCCGGGTTCTCTGCCAGGCACAGGAACGTGTTGCCCAGCAGCGCCGTGGTGGTGATGTGGCCCGCGAGCAGCAGCAGCGCCACGAACCCCACCATCTCCTCGTCGGTGAGCGACTCGCCGTCAACCTCGACCACGCACAGCTTGCTGATCAGGTCGTCGCCCGGGTTCGCCCGCTTCTCGGCGATGCGCTCCAGCAGGTAGTCGGCCATCTCGTGGAAGACCGGCTCCTGCCCGTCCAGCACCTCGCCGAGGTCGTCCAGGCTCTCGGGCGCCTCGACGTCGAGCAGCGTGTCCGCCCAGGCGCGGAAGCGGTCCCGGTCGGCGATCGGGATGCCCAGCATCTCGGCGATCACGATCACCGGCAGCGGGTAGGCGAAGTCCGACACGAGGTCGAAGGTCTCCCGCTTCCCCAGATCGGCCAGCAGCCCCGCGGAGATCTCCCGGATGCGGGGCTCCAGCCCAGCGACCATGCGCGGCGTGAACGCCTGGCTCACCAGCTTGCGCAGCTTGCGGTGCTCCGGGTCGTCCATGCCGACGAAGTTCCCCGTCATGAACCGGTCGCGGCCCGGGGCTGGCGGGACGAGCCCGGAGAAGTCCGACGAGAACGTCTCCGGGTCCATCAGCACCGCCATGACCTCGGCATAGCCGGTGACGTGCCACGCCTTTGCGTGGGCGTCGTAGCTGACCGGATTCGGGCGCCGGGCCAGCCACGTGAGCAGGGCCTGTCCGCCGTCGGCCATGGACCTGGGCATCGGGTCGGTCGGTTTTTCCGTCGTTGCGGTCATTGCGTTTCCCCTCAGATGCGGCCAACCGCCTACGGTTGGCGCAGAAAATCGGCGAGTTCGTCCCTGAACTCGCCGAGAATCCCGATGACCTCGCGCGAGACCTCGGCCAGCCGCGGGTGCGCCGCGGCGTCCGCGGGCTCGAACGACCCGCGGATGACGTGGGCGAGGCACTCGGCCTGCTCGTCCAGCGTCGGCTCGTAGTCCAGCGCGGGGTTCGGGTTGCCGAACAGAAAGCCCATCACCGTGCACTGGATGGCGTAAAGCTGCTGGTCGACGGGCATGTCCGCGTGCACAAGCCCCCAGTCGCGCAGCACCGTCATCTGCCGCCTGCTCAGCTCGATCTTGCGTTCCTGGATCACCCGCTGCTCCGGCCGCCTGGCCAGCTCGCCGAGCACTTCCACGTCTGCGGTGAACATCGCCCGCAGCAGCGGATTCCCCACGATCAGCCGGAAAGCGTGCGCGAAGTACCGGTGCATCAACGCGTTCGCCGGGTCCTGCGGCAGCCACGTCAACAACTCGTCCACATGCCGCAGCGACTCGCGCAGCAGCACCGCCTCGAACAGCGCCAGCCTCGTCTTGTAGTGCAGATAGACGGTGCCTTTGCCGATCCCCGCCGCACGGGCGACGTCGTCGATGGTGGTGCGCTTGTACCCCCACCGCCGAACCAGGTCGGCGGTGACATCGAGGATGCGCCGAGCCCGGGTCTCGCGCTCCGACTCGACAACGGTCTCGTTCATCGGGCCCCTTCTGACGGATGACTGATTTTGAAAATTGGTCATACCGTCAAAGTCGAGGCTAGCCCTGGTGACCGGGAGCGGTCAAGCGATTACCGGAACGGCCCCTGGTGGGAATCTCCCTGCCCGAACAGGGCGGAGACGAGGTGGCACCCAGCGGCGTGCGGCGGGCTCGGCGCGAGCGATCGCCGCGCGGAGGCCGGAAGTGGGGTCCGCCGTCCGGACCGTCAGGCCGGGCCGTGGTAAGGCCGGGCCATGGTCAAGCCAGGCGTGGTCAAGCCAGGCGTGGTCAAGCCAGGCGTGGTCAAGCCAGGCGTGGTCAAGCCAGGCGTGGTCAAGCCAGGCGTGGTC
>NZ_FMZZ01000032.1 GCF_900101685.1 Actinokineospora iranica | reverse complement strand
GCGGCGTCCACCGAGACCCGCACCCAGGAGGTGTGCTCGGCCAGCACATCCAGGTTGTGGTCGATCATCGTGCCGTTGGTGACCACGCCGACGGCCACGCCTGCCCCGCCCAGCGTGCGGATGACCGCTTGAGTCCCCCGGTGGGCCAGTGGCTCACCGCCGCCGATCAGGATCACCGCCGCGACGCCCAACTCCACCAGTTCGCCTGCGAGCGCCAGCAACCTCTCCGAGGTGAAGCGGCCTTGGTTGAGCAGTCTCCCGCTGATGCATTCCGGACATGCCAAATCGCAGAACGTGGTGGGATCGAGGTCCACCACAACCGGGTTGCGCGAGCGTCGCCCGCGGGCCACTTCCAATGCCGTGGGAAAAATCCTCGGTTGGTAGAGTTTAGCGGGCAGGTTCATTCGGTCGATGGTCACGTGGCGTTTTTCCTTCGCTGATGAATGCCGCTCTGGACTTGCGTCGACGGGACAGCCCACTTTGGAGATTACCAGCGGCGTCGCGGTCACCGGATTCGACATTCGAGTGAACGCCCGCCCCCCTTGGTCGAACGCCTAACCGGTTCCAGTCACCTAACGTTCAACAGGGGACGCTCTTTGGGTGAAATACGCGTCAAGGGGTGGGTTCGAAGGGCGGTCAGGGTGGAGGGTGAATCGTGAGCGGTGAAAATTTCGCCGAGCGTGATCGCGCGGCCTTATTCTGAATGCTCGCGTCAGCGCCCGGCATGGTTGCACGGTGACGAGGAGTGGTCCAGTGCGGGCAATCAGTTGGTCGACGAGACGTTTGTCGCGGGTAATCGAAGCGGTCACCTGGAGGATGCGCATGAGACGCGCCAAGAAGAACGACCCACATCTCTACAAGTGAGGGGCCATCGTGCTGGTATGGGGTATCTCCGCGCTGTCGCACGATGCGTCGCTGGCCGTCGTGAGCGACGGCGAAGTCGTGTTCGCCGGACACTCGGAACGTTACTCGCGCATCAAAAACGACCCACTCCTGCACAGTGACCTCATCGCCGAGGCGCTCTCCCACGGCAGGCCGCAGGCCATCTCCTGGTACGAGCGGCCGTACCTCAAGAAGTTGCGGCACGCGACGGCCGGTCAGTGGAAGGACGCCCTGACCAAGGAGGACGCGCCACGCCGGTACCTGAGGTCGCTGGGCCTTCCCTTCCGGCTCCCGGCAGTCTCGTTCGCCAAGCACCACGAGTCCCACGCGATGGCAGGCGTCGCCACCAGCGGGTTCAGCGACGCGGCGGTCATCGTCGCCGACGCGATCGGCGAGTTCGACACGTTCACCATCTCGAAGTACACCGCGCGGGACGGGCTCGACGTGCTGTTCCGCCGTCGCTACCCGCACAGCCTCGGGCTGCTGTACAGCGCCTTCACCCGGCGCTGCGGCTTCCGCCCGAACGAGGACGAGTACATCACCATGGGCATGGCCGCCTTTGGCTCGCCCCGCTACACCGACCAGCTGAAGGCCGAGTGGATCGCGATCGGCGAACCGGGTTTCCGGTTGCGCGCCAACGTGCACCGCGGCATCGGCGACTGGCTGCCCGAGGCGCTGCCCGAGGACCTCGCGGCCAGCGTCCAGGCCGTCACCGAGGAGGTGCTGCTGGGCGCGGCACGGTGGGCGCGCCGTGAAACCGGCAGCCGCAACCTGGTGCTGATGGGTGGCGTTGCGCTGAACTGCGTCGCCAATTCCAGGATCTGCGCGACCGGCGACTTCGACCACGTGTGGATCTTCCCCAACCCCGGCGACGCCGGGTCCAGCCTGGGCGCCATCGCGGCCACCACCCGCCAACCGGTGAAGTGGTCGGGCCCCTACCTGGGCACTGAGATCCAGCGGACGCTCGACCCCCGCGAAATCGTCGAGGAACTCAAGGCGAACGGAGTCCTCGCGGTGGCCAACGGACGCGCCGAGTTCGGCCCGCGAGCGCTGGGCAACCGGTCGATCCTGGCCGACCCGCGGACCAGGAGGATGAAGGACCGCGTCAACGAGGTGAAGGGACGGGAGAAGTTTCGCCCGTTCGCGCCGGTGATCCGTGAAGAACGAGCGGCAGACTTCTTCGAGATGCCAATCCCGGCCACCCCGTACATGCAGTTCACGGCGCGGTGCAAGGAACCAGGGAAATTTCCGGCCATCGTGCACACCGACGGCACCAGCCGGGTGCAGACGGTGACCCGGGAGCAGCACCCGCTGCTCTACCGCGTGCTCAACGAGTGGGAACTGGAAACCGGTTGCCCGATGTTGCTCAACACGAGCCTGAACTCACGGGGCGAACCGCTGGTGAACTCCTGGGAGCACGCGTTGGCGTTCGGCAGGCGCGAGGGAATCAAGGTGCTGTGACATTATGATCAGACTACTCGTAGCGAACGGCTGCAGTTGTACTCGCGGCCAGGAATTGGTTGATCCCGGTTCGAGCGCATGGCCTGCGGTGCTTGCCTCCCGTTTGGGCATCCCGGTCGCGAACCTGGCAAGTGACGGTGGTTCGAACCGCCGGATCGTCAGGACCACGGTCGGCAACCTCGACCGGGTGTGCCGTGAGTTCGGCGTGCCGGTCGAGGAGACACTGGTCCTGTGCATGTGGACCTGCGTCTTCCGTAATGAGTATCACCTCCGGCGCCCGCGTGACCGAACGGGTCGTACGGACCTGCCATACGAGACCGACTGGAAGCGCTTGGGTCCATGGAACTTCGAGGAGGACGACAACGCCTCCAACGCCCACTTCCGGTCCATGTTGAGCGAAAAGGGCGGCACGATAAACCTGCTGACTGACTGGGTCCTGCTGGATTCGTACCTCCGCTTGCGCGGAGCGGTGCCCCGCTACACCTTCGCGTGGAACGTCCTGCCGTCGAAGATGCCGGCAGAAGCCGTCGATTTATTCCGTCAACTCGACCGCACGTCGGTCTACGGAAACAAGTTCGAGAGCAACGGCAATTCGATCAACCAATTGACCTGGAAGAAATTCGAGTTCGGCCCAGGGAAGCACCCCTTGGAGGCCGGTCACGCGTATTTCGCGGCGCTGCTCGAAGCGTGGCTCAGGGATCAAGGGCTGAAGTTCCCTGAGCGCGCCCTCTCCCACCGCGCCGATGGGGCTGATCACGATGGTGCGGCATCGTGATCAGGCTGCTTGCGGCGAACGGCCGCAGTTGTACCGCGGGCCAAAAGTTTGCGTGATCGTCAGTAGGACGCATGGCCTGCGGTGCTCGCTTCCCGCTCGGGCGTTCCGGTCGTCAACCTGGCCTGCTGCGGTGGATCGATCGGTCCAGGTGAAGTGAGCGGGGCGGTGCGATAAGCCTGCTGACCGATTGAGTTCGGCTGGATTCGTACCCCGCTATCACGGAGCGGTTGCCAGGTATGCCCACGCTGGGAGGACCTGCCGTCGGAGATGCCGGAAGAAGCAGTCGAGTTGTTCGCTCACTTGATGCAACATCGGTGTACGGAGACGCGCTCGACAGCGGCGACACTCGTTTGGGCGTTGACCTAGTGTCTCATCAAGAAATGTTGACGTGGTGATCGTCTCTACGTGGTGCACCGCGTGAGCAGCTGAAACACCACGACTGCGGACTGCTACGCCACCGGTGGCGCGTTCACCGGTGTCCAGAACAGGGTGGCGCTCCGCCTCGGCGAACCTGCCGACGATCCTCTACACGTTGTTCTGGCGGCGGTTCAACACGGCCGGCTCGCTGTTCTCCATCCGCGGCGGGCTCGGCTCGTGCCTGCTGCTGATCGTGTTCTCGCCGGTGTTCCCGGCGGCCCGAACTCGATCATCAAGGGCGTGGACTTCCACCTGTTCCCGCTGAGCAACACGGGCCTGGTGTCGATCCCTCTGTCGTTCCTGCTGGGCTACCTCGGCACGGTGCTCAGCCGCGACCGCGCCGACACCGAGCGGTCCGACGAGCTGGAGGTCCGCCCGGTGACGGGCATCGGCGTGGGCGCTACAGATCATGAAAGGCCAGGGTTGATCTTGCCCTCGCCCGGCGTGTCCTCCCCGATCCTGATCGATTCATGATCTACGCAGGATGGATGAGGTACGCGGATGGAGGCGGTCTGTCCGAGCAGGGCAGGGCCAAACGTGAAGCTGTCCGATGGCAAGCGGCCTACTGGTTTGCCCAAGACGTGCCGGTCGCCGAGATCGCCCACAGGCTGCGGGTGTCCACCAACGCGGTCTATACCTGGCGACGTCGATGGCGCGCCGAGGGTGAGGCCGGGTTGGCGTCGAAGGGACCGGGCGGGTCGTCCTGTCGGCTCGACCAGCCGAGGCTGGACCGGCTGTCCCGGGCCTTGGAGCAAGGCCCTGCCGCGCATGGGTTCGGTGAGGATCAGCGCTGGACGCTAGCCCGGGTCGCCGATCTGATCGCCCGGATGTTCCACACCCGCTACACACTGCGCGGGGTGTCGTACCTGTTGCACCGCATAGGGTTCTCGCCGCAGGTTCCGACTCACCGCGCGACCGAGCGGGACGAGCAGGCGATCGCGACGTGGCGGCAGGAGGCATGGCCGGCGGGAAAACGGTAGCGGCGCAGCAGGGCGCCTGGCTGTGTTTCGAGGACGAGGCCGGGCAGACGCTGCGCCCGCCGAAAGCCCGCACCTGGGGCCGCCGGGGCCGGACACCGACGGTTGCGGTGTCGGGCAAAGGTTCAGGCCGGGTGTCGATCGCCGGGCTGGTCTGTGTCCGGCCCGGGCATCGCCCTCGGTTGATCTACCGCCTCCGGACCCACCGCGGCCGCAAAGGCGAACGGCGCAGCTTCGCCGAGACCGACTACGCCGCCCTGCTCGACGCCGCGCACCAGCAACTCGGCGCCCCCATCGTGCTGATCTGGGACAACCTCAACACCCACACCAGCAACGCGATGCGGCGGTTGATCGCCACCCGGGACTGGCTACACGTGATCCGGCTCCCGCCCTACGCCCCGGACCTCAACCCCACCGAGCACGTCTGGTCCCACGTCAAACGCAACCTCGGAAACCTCATCGTGCACGGCATCGACCAACTCACCGCGATCGTGAAGAACCGGCTCAAACGCATCCAATACCGGCCCGACCTGATCAACGCCTTCTTCACCCACACCGGACTGGACCTCGAACCACAACCGCCATAATCTCAGCCTTTCAAGATCTGCAGCTGACGCTCGTGCGCCGGGGCAGGCGCACCAGCCCGCCGATGGCGACCAGGAACACCAGCGGTGCGCCGAAGAAGATCAGCGTGGAGACCGTGTCGTTGATCGGCCCGTGGTGCACGGCGTGCACGAACCGCGCGAGCAACGCGGTCGCGACCGGCGCCGAGAGCACCAGCGCGGCCCGCCATCCGGTGGCGGACCTGATGCCTGCGGCCAGCACCGCGCCCGCGAACAGGACGGCGAGCGCCGCGTACTCGGCGATCTCGTCCCGGTGGCCGAATACCCCGAGCCCCACGATCACCAGGACCGTCGCGGCCATGGTGACGATCGCGGGCAGGCCCCGGGCCTTGCGCCCGTCCGACATGGAGAGCGCGAAGGCCGTGACCGCGCTGAGCAGCACCCAGCCCGCCTTGTCCGTGAACCACTGCCAGCCAGCGAACGGAAGCTGGAGGACCACGATCAGCCCGGCGGTGGCCACCCAGGCGCCGATCGCGGCCGCCCTGCGTTTCCCTGCCATGGCAAGGATCGCGACCCCGAGCCAGACGAACCACACCGGCGCGTCGGGGAACTGCTCGAACGGCGGCACCGAGCCCGCCTGAACCCACCAGGCCAGCTCGTGCAGGCTCGTGGCCGCACCCGCCAGGACCGCGATCGGGCCGAGCAGGCTGACGATCGCCAGCACGTCGGCCGCGAGCAGACGCCGTACGTGCAACCGGAACGCGCCCCACAGCAGGTCGGCGGTGTCCCGCCAGCCTGGGGTCGTCCGGTCACCCGCGTCGGCGATCAGCACGCCGAGCATCTCGTCACCGTGCTGTTCGCGGTGGTCCCGCGGGTAGAGGCCCAGCAGCCGCCGGTACCGCTTCTCGAGTTCGCTCACGCCGTCCCTCCGATGAGCCGTGCACGCAGACGTGTTTCCGCGACACGGGTAGTGGCCCGCACCCGTTCGATCTCCTCCGCCAGCCTGGCCGCCCCCAGGTCGGTCAGGCGGTAGTACCGTCTAAGCCTGCCGTCAACCACCTCTTCCCGATCGACGGCCACCCACTCGTCCGAGGTCAGCCGGTCGAGCGCGGTGTAGAGCGTGCCCGCCCGCAGCCGCACCCGCCCCCCGGAGATCTGCTCGACATCACGCAGGATCCCGTAGCCATGCCGGGGCTCCTCGGCAAGCGCGGTGAGTATCAGGAACGTGGGTTCCCGCAAAGCATCGGTCACAAGAACGGTATATACCGATCATCGACCTATGCGCAAGCCACCCTTCTGGAGGCGCGCCGCGCCACCCAGGACATGCACCATGCCCAACGCGGCACAACACCGCTCCGCACGCCCGACCACCCCGACACCCAACACCACCTTGAACCGTCGCCAAGCGAGGCACCAAGGCCAACGATCAACCACACCGGAAAAAGCACCACCAGCAGTGGTCAACTATCACGGAAGCAGCAGGAAGAAGCCGCCAAGTTGAGCCTTTTTCATCCTGGTGTGGATGCGTTGACAGGCGGGGTTTGTCGTTGATCACGGGTTGGCGGGCCTTCGGCGTGTCGCTGCCCGGACGCGAGGAAGCCCCTGGTAGCAGAACTTTCGACCAAGATCGTCCTGTGTCACCCGGGGGCTTCACATGTTGTTCTACCGTGCCGCTCTGCCGTTGTCACGTCGGACTTTGACCTTCGTGTCCGGTCTGATCCGAGCCCACCGCAAGGAGTTGGGGTCGGTGTGGCGCAGGCTCGACCCGGGGCGGCAGGCCCTGTTGGTGTTGGTGTGTCTGCGCAAGGGTGAGCCGTTCGCCGAGGTCGGCGCCGGGTTCGGGGTCTCGACCACGACCTGCTGGCGGTATGCCGGGGAGACCGTGGAGCTGCTCGCCCGGCGGGCGCCGAGGCTGCGGGCGGCGTCGGGGGTCGGCGAAACAACGGGGGTATGGCCTATGTGGTTGTCGACGGGACGCCGATCCCGATCGACCGGATCGCCGCCGATCGGCCGTTCTACTCGGGCTGTGATGATCGTTGTGTGCTACCTCGGGCCACGGCTTGACCCGTACTCTGGTTGGCCTTGCTGCCTTGTGTTTGATCTGTCGGCCGTGGTCGGGGGTGGTGCTTGCTGCCGCCGGTCCGGTGGGGCGTGTCCCGATAGGGGCCTTGCCGTTCAAGGCACCGTCACAGTCCTGACCGCCCACACCGGCTCGGCGCTGGCCATCCATTCCCGAGCCGTACAGGAGTCAGACGACCATGACCAGCATGCTGCAGTCGGACACAGAGGAAGGTGACGCCACTGCCGACAACGTGGTGGTACTGGGCGTCGACACGCACAAGGACGTCCATGTCGCAGCGGTGATCAGTATGCTGGGTGTGTTCTTGGCCAGCCAGTCATTCCCCACAACCGCTGCCGGATACGAGCAGATGCTCGCGTGGGCACGCACGTTCGGGACAGTCCGGCAGGCCGGGGTGGAATGCACCGGCTCCTACGGCGCGGCGCTGACCCGATATCTGCGGGCCCACCACGTTTCGGTCATCGAGATCAACCAGCCAGACAAAGCCACTCGACGCAAACGCGGCAAGACCGACGCCGTTGACGCCGAGTCCGCTGCGCGAGCTGTGCTGTCCGGCCGGGCCACAGCTATCGCGAAGACCAGCGACGGACCGGTGGAGATGATGCGGATGTTCAAGCTGGCCAAGACATCCGCGCTCAAGGCACGCACTCAGGCGATCAACCAACTCAAGGCTGTCCTGGTGACCACCGACCCGGCTCTGCGCGAGTCGCTGGCCGGGCTGAGTCGCTGGATGCTCATCCGTCGATGCGCTGAGCTCGACACCACCGACCCGCGAGACGCCGTCGCCGCAGCGATCTACACACTGCGCCTGCTTGGCCAGCGCATCCTGCGCCTCGGCGAGGAGATCCGCGAACTCGAACAGCACATCACCACGGCGATCAACGCCTGCGCTCCCGCCCTGCTGCACCGCCGCGGCATCGGCCACGACAGCGCCGCAGCCCTCCTCCTCGCTGCGGGCGACAACCCCGAGCGACTCGACACCGAGGCGTCCTTCGCAGCCCTGTGTGGCACCAGCCCAATCGAGGCGTCATCCGGCAAGACCCAACGCCGGCGCCTCAACCGAGGCGGCGACAGGCAAGCCAACGCCGCGCTCTACCGCATCGTGCTCACTCGCCTGCGATGCGATCCGTCCACACAGGAATACCTGCAACGACGCCTGGCCCAGGGCAAGACCCGCCGCGAGGTGATCCGCTGCCTCAAACGCTACGTCGCCCGCGAGGTCCACCCCCTCCTCCGACAAGTCTGGACCACCCCAGAATCCACGCCCTCACCACTTGACAAGACATAGGGGCATCAAACACAAGTTGCACGGGGTGAATCCGCAGGTCGTCGCGTCACCGGACGGGACGATCCTGTGGGTGTCGGGTGATCTGCCGGGCAGCACGCATGACACCGCCGCGGCCAGGATCTGGAACATCCTCGCCGCCCTGCGCGACGCAGGGTTGATCGCCCTGGCCGACAAGGGCTACCACCGATATAACCCCACCGGCCGGCACGTGATCACCCCGTACAAGGGGGCGGAACAAGCCCGAGTCACAGAAGGACGCCAATCGCGCCCACGCCCGCCTGCGCGGCCCCGGCGAACGCGCCAACGCCCAACTCAAGACCTGGCGCGTCCTGCGCAAAGTCCGCGTCAGCCCACGCCGCGTCGGCCGACTCGCCAAAGCCATCCACGTGCTGCAGAACCACGAGACCACACCAGGATGAA
>NZ_FMZZ01000035.1 GCF_900101685.1 Actinokineospora iranica | reverse complement strand
AACGCCCGCACCCAACCCAAGACCGCATTCGCTACCGACTCACCCATCCGAACCTGGACCCATTACCCAACCAAAGTTGCGTGACAAGCCACTAGGGCGGTGTAGTTGGGGCGCAGCGGGTTTCACAAGGACCGTGCCGAACTGGTACACCTGTCCGGCGCTTTGTCGGCGGCGGTCTGTTGAGCGGGGAGGAGGATGGCGTGTTCGGTTTCGGCCCGGGTTCAGGGCGGCGTTGTCGTTGTTTCTGTTGGGCAGGGGCGGCGGTGAACAGTTTTCTGGAGAAGGTGGGCGGCACCGAGAGTTCGACAGGCCGTCTCAACGCTGGACTGCCCGCCGAGTGAGTCGGTACTCGTGTCAACGTCCTCGGCGTTTGGTTCGGGTTGATCGACGCCCTCAGTGCCGCCCATTCCAAGTACGCGCTACCTATCCGATGTCACGCAGGCCGGTCGGTTCGATTCGTAAATCTAGTTGAGGACGACTACGTCGATCTTGTTGTTCCAGTTGCCGCCGCCGGGATAGACGATCTGGCCCAGATCCCAGAGTTTGCCTCCTGCTGTGACCGTGTACTCTCGATCACTGACCGGTGCGGACCGCAGGTCGATCAGCCTGGAGTTGCTTTCCCGGTAGTTGTAAACGCTGTTGGCTCGGTCCCGAAAACCGTGGTCCGCGAGGTCGTGGCGCCTGCTGCTGCGCAATTCCAGGCCAGCGGCCTGGTAGTTCCGGTTGTCCCAGAGACACAGAGATCCTTCTCGGCAATCTTGGATGGCTGCCGCGCCAAACTCGGCGGCGGGAAGGTCAACGCAGCGGAACTTGGCTGCTGTCTCCTCGATGCAGTAATCGGCACCTTCCCAATCGCGGGCAAGATTGATCGTCCTGCCGTTGTACTCCGCAAGGGTGCCAGTCGCACGGTGAGCCGACGCTGGCTCCTCCGCGCCCGCGCTGGCAACCGCTGTCGTAGAGAGGCAGGTCACCATCACCGCGCCAATGCCGAATGCCGCCAATCCCCGGCGAAAAGTACTCATCAATGATCTCCCCTTTATTTTCCTGTTCTCAGTACATCGTCCCAAGGGGGACACCATCAAGAATGCACAGAGTCGCCCAGGATGTCCTTGACTGCGGCTACACACTTTTCTTGACCCGGAGTGTCCACCTGCTGCCCGGGTCTCCACTCGGGCAGGCAGCACGACCTGCGGGGCCATCGGCCCTGGAGACATGTCGCGGGGTGAGCCTGCAGGGGACGATCGGCGTACGGGTAGTGGTCCGCGCGGCAGATATCCGTACAGGAACGCTCGTACTCCTGCCGCGACGGTGTCGTTGGCCTCGGCGGTGTCGGTGCCGCGGCGGCCGTAGAGGATGCCCTCGGAGATCAGCAGGTGGAAGTGCCGCGTGGCCAGTCCGGGGGCAGTGCTGTCGAGCAAGCCGCGTTCGGCGAGTTGGGTGAAGCGCCGGGCGAGTTCGGCGCGCACGCGCAGTGGCCCGGTCGGCTGGCAGGCGTCGATGGCGGCCTGCTGGTGGCTGGCTTCGGCACGACTTGGCGCATCGGCGCGGCGTGCTCGGCGTAATCGGACATCTGGGTGACCGAGGCGCACGCCTATCTGGCCACACTCGGCCCCAACTCATCCGCTCAGGACCGATCCGTCGACCCGACCAGTCCTGACTGCGCGCAGGCTGACGCAAACAGTGAGCCTTTTTCATCCTGGTGTGGATGCGTTGACAGGCGGGGTTTGTCGTTGATCACGGGTTGGCGGGCCTTCGGCGTGTCGCTGCCCGGACGCG
>NZ_FMZZ01000033.1 GCF_900101685.1 Actinokineospora iranica | reverse complement strand
CGGTTCCTCATCCGCGACCGGGCCGGTCAGTTCACCACCTCGTTCGACGCGGTCTTCTCCGCCACCGGCATTCAAATCGGGAAGATCCCACCACGGTGCCCGCGAGCCAACGCCCACGCCGAGCGGTTCGTCGGGACCGTCCGACGCGAAGTCACCGACCGACTGCTCATCATCAACGAACGCCACCTGCGGACGGTACTGGACCGCTACGCATCCCACTACAACCACCACCGACCACACCGAGCACTCCAGCTCGCACCACCACGACCGGATAGACCAGCAGTAGAGCCGAGCTGCACGTCGATACATCGCCGACCAGTCCTCGGCGGCCTAATCAACGAGTACGAACACGCAGCCGCCTAACCGCAGGTCAGACCACGTGGCCGACTATTGGCACCCCACAGGCTACCTGGACTGCCTCACCCACGCTGGGGGCAAGCAGACCCGCAGCCCGGAGTGAAGCGCGACTTGATCGCGGTGCTGATCGCCCATGCCATCAACCTCGGGCTAACGCGCGTATGGCCGATACCTGCTGGACCTCCTACGACGTGCTGGCTTAGACCAGCGAGTGGTACGTACGGGAGGAGGCACTGCGCGTGGCGAACCAGACGATCATCGGATACCACCAGCGGCTGCCGCTGACCCCGGATCTTCGGCACCGGCGCCCTGTCCTCATCAGACGGACCAAGGTTTCCGACCTTCCATACTGGTGGGCTCGTCTATTCAACTGTCGCCAATTCCTCATGGAGTCCAGCTTGCTGGTGACCGTGAGTGTTCGCCGGGGCGTATCAACTCCATGCCCCTTTGGCCTCGGGCAGGAGGCGGGTCGTGGTGCCGTGGTGCGTCAGCGACGACAGGCGGTATCTCCAGGACGACAGCGCCGCACGATCATCAGTCGGTGAGGACCGGCCGGCCTCCATCCACGGGCTCTTGGCCCCGGAGACACCGCCGCTGATGGTGACGTGGTGGCTGGGCGGCGGGGTGCGACAGCCGTGCACGCATCGTCAAGTCACTGTGGACTGAGGGTCAAAGACATGTAGGCCCGTCACGGGTAGCTTCGAATCGGGGATCACGCCGACGAATCGGCGCGCTTCTCAGAAATGGTCCACGGTCAACCATCGAACACCCTTCCGTTAATGACCGACTCCTCGCAAGAGGTAGAAGATTTCGGAGGCAGAAATAAATAGAATGCCAAGAAAGGTGTCGGCCCTGACCGCCGCTGTCGCTGCCGCTACCCGCCTATCAGCTGACACCGGTGTGAAGAGTCGGAAACTGGGGGTATCAGATGGCTAAAATAATGCTCAGGCGTGGAGCCCTGATCGGTGCGGTCGCTGCCGTGATGATCGTTTTCACGGCGGCTCCGGCGTCGGCTGCCAACGCCGGAGTCGAGCTTCCGTACGATCGTGGCGACATGACGTTCATCGATGATGGGGACCGCTTCAGGGTCTGCGACACCAGGGCTGACGGTCATGGTGTCACCGGATATTTGAGGGCCCTCAATCACATCACTGGTGAGATCGTCACCCTCGCCAGCTGGGATGATGGTGGCGACAGCGGCTGCGACGGAGGGAATTTCGACGTCCGCGGCAACACGGCCCATGACATGGTGCTGTGTTGGCATGGCGGTGGTCCCTGCGTGGTCTCCCGAGTCTTCACGGAGTGGGAGTAAGCCCGCCAGGCATCGAAGCTCCGGCGGGTACTGGCGATCAGCCGATGTGCCTGGGCGGATTCCAACACCCGGCGCCGCACAGGGTCGGATTGATCAAGCCGCAAATAGTTTGTTCAGACGCTCGGCCTGGGATTCCAGGCCGAGCGTCTTGGTCGGGTTCTCGTATTGCTACGGCAGACGGACATTGGGTCAGAAATAGGAGTTCGAGCCAGGTAGACAAGGACAGGCCCCCGTCAAGCAAGAGGTCATTCATGCCGTCATCGTGCCGAGCAGGAAACTACCCGCATGCCACTGTTGTGGATGTGGATTACGACCAAGGGGGCAACGACATCTTCATCATTGAAAACCCGCCCGCTTGGTGGCTCGAACGCTCGCGCTAGCTACCAACGGGAAGACGTCTCCGCTGTTTAACCCCGAACGAGAAAAATCCCCGGCCGCAACCCCCGATCGCAACCAAACAGCCGGGGATCTTCGTTAATCCCTTAGTCTCACGATAATCAAGGAAGCGGCAGATTGGCGGCCACTGCCAGTTCGGGGATCGGGACAGTTCGCCCTCCGGGCACGTTGCCATAACCCCAAGCGGGACGGTTCGGTCCACCGACACAAACTCACCAAAGCAAGACCGGCCTCACGTGAACTCAGAGGGTCAGCAAGGGGTGGCCCTGCGTCTCGGGGATGATTCCCGATTCTCCGCAGCGGGGCCTCGACCGTCGCCGTCGGCCCCGGCCTGCGAACTGATCCTGAACTCGGAACGGGAATGGGCCTCCCGGTGAAGTTGGCTCGTGGGGATTTGGTCCGCAGGTCGAGGTCCCCTCACAGGCAGCGGGTCGTCGGTTCGGCGCGGGTGCCGCCCCCGCTCGGCCTTGGTTGTCCGACTGCTGAGTGTTGTTCATCTGGCCGTGGTTCTCCGCGTGACCGGCCCTCCGTGGCCAGCGGCGGACGTGGACAAGTCCCTGGGACCCAGATACTTACTGAAAGACTGTTTATACCGTTAGCGAAGGAGCAACTGGAACAGACGAGCACCACCCCCCGGTGGTTGGCTTCTTGGCTACTGGCGTTGGCGCAGCGCGGTGAACGGTATGAACTGGTCGACCAAGTGGAGTTTGTCGCGGCGGCCGTCGGCGTAACCGATCCCGTAGTTGACGATCCCGTACCACTGGCCCGCCACGCTCGGGAAACGACTGTGCAGTCGTCCGGAGACCACCGGTAAGGTCCAACCCGGTCACGACCCGAGTTGGCGCCTGACCAACAACCGCCCGTGTCCGGACCTGGCCGAGCTGAACAACGGGCCCTACCGCGACCTCATCCGGCACCACGCACGGGCGACGACCGACGCGAAGTAGGCAGGCCCGTGGTGATCAGCAGCCCGTTCACCCGGGGTACCGGGCGTTGCCGCGCAGGCGGGGCAGTGCACGCGGACCTCGCCCTCGGCGGCGATCATCCTGCCGATTCCCGGCACCAGAGGGTGCTGGCCGCTTTTGCATGTGGCCGGGAGGACCGCGATCGTCGTGCCCATGCGGTCGGTCCGGTAGCGCAGCGTCCCGTCGGGGGTGGCGACTGAAGGCGGCGCAGTCATGCTGACAACTTACCACCGCGATCGAACATACGTTCGTCTGGTCGTCGTTCCTAGGGCGTCGTCTGCTCGGTAGGGGCAAGGGCGGCTGGCGGCCGGGTGTGGTGGGTGCGGTGTGCGGTTGTTCGGCCAGCCGAGGGGCATGACGGGTCTTGAAGTCAGCGCGGTCCGCCAGCCGAGGCTCTACTCGCGCCCGTGGCCAACCGCGGGCGTTCGTGATCAACCGGGAAGTGGGAGTCCCGCCATTCGCCAAGGGCGGGTCAACAACGCGCTGGTGTCGGAGTCGAGTCGTCCAGCGAACGCCTGCGTGGCAGCCGCGCCCCACAGCCCGTTGACGACCGAGGTGTCTGTGGGTGACTCGCCAACGGCGTCCTCGGTGGCTGGGACGGTCTCCCAGTACAGGCTCCGGGCGCGCAGCGGGAATCCCCACTTGATCGATGCCTCGGTGAGGTCGTGACATGCCGCATCCCAACGTTGTCCGTCGATTTCCGCGCGCCCGCGTCGAGCGCGGCACCTACCTCGACGAGCGCAGCCTCGCCGTCGCCGAGGTGCTCGACGACCGGCCGTCGACGTGGACGACGGTGACCGCCGACGCGCTCGCCGACTGGTGGCACGACACCCCGCCACCCATGCCCCGAGATCGACGCCGCCGCCGTCCTCGGTCCCCTGACCGAGCCGCTGCCGCGCCGCGCCGCGCCGCGACGATCCTGGCCACCCAGCCGATCACGCGCACCCTCTCACCCCATGCCCACGCCGCGATCGGCGCGCTGCTGGCCACCGTCTACGCCTTCGACGGCGAACCTGCCCCGCCGCGGCGTGTTCCGCTGGGAGCGGAACCCTCGTCCCGGCGTGCCGGATCGGTGCCAGGATCAGGGCATGGCGAACATTCTCCCCTTCCACCGCGAGCGCGCCCCGGAGCCGCTGTGGCGTGAGGTGCTGGGCCGGAGCCTGCGGGCGATCAGGGAGGAGCAGGGCGGCAGGCTCGTCGACATCGCGAAGCGGGCGGGCATCTCGCCGCAGTACCTGTCGGAGATCGAGCGGGGCCGCAAGGAGCCCTCCAGCGAGATGATCGCCGCGGTGACCGGCGCGTTGGGTGTCGACCTGGCCGATTTGCTCGCGGGCATCGCGGGCGCCGTCCGGGGGCCCCACGGCGCGGGTCTCGCGGTCGGGCGCCCCACGGGACCCACGCTCATGGCCGCCTGAGCCCCGGTCTCAAGGCCGGTGGTCCAGGACATGGTCCGCTAGCCCGTAGCCCACGGCGCCCGCCGCGTCGAACACGCGGTCCCGGTCGGTGTCGTGCCGTAGCCGCGCGACGTCCTTGCCGGTGTGCGCCGAGAGGATCTCCTCAAGCTGGGTCCGCACGCGCATGACCTCGTCGGCCTGGAGGATGAGATCCGGGATGGTGCCGCGGCCCTGCGCCGCGGGCTGGTGCAGCACCACCCGGGTGTGGGGCAGCACGAAACGGTGCCCGGGCTTTCCCGCGGCCAGCAGCACCGCACTGGCCGCCACCGCCTGGCCGACGCACGTCGTGGACACCGGGGCCTTGATGAAGCGCATGGTGTCGTACAGCGCGAGCATCGCGGACGGGTCGCCGCCCTCGGAGTTGATGTACAGGCTGATCTCCCGGTCCGGGTTGTCCGCCTCCAGGTGCAGCAACTGGGCGATCAGCGCGTTGGCCACGCCCGAGTCGATCGCGGTGCCGAGGTAGATGATCCGCTCCGACAGCAGGTGCGAGTAGACGTCCATGATCCGCTCACCGCCCGCGACCCGGGTGACGACGTTGGGGATCGTGTAGGTGCTCATGCGCGCGCTCCCAGCCCAAGCGGGTGCGCGCGTGGCGGCGCCACCTGCTCGAACGTGTCGACGATGTGGTCGATGAAGCCGTACTCCCGTGCCTGCTCGGCGGTGAACCACCGGTCGTGCAGCGAGTCGGCGAAGATCCGTTCGATCGGCTGTCCGGTGTCCGCCGCGATGATCCCGAGCACCGTGTCGCGGGTGTGCCGCAGATCGTCGGCCTGCACCTCGACCTCGACCGCCGACCCGCCGATTCCCGCCGAGCCCTGGTGCATCAGGACGCGGGCGTGCGCAAGGGCGTAGCGCTTGCCCGGTGTCCCAGCGGACAGCAGGAACTGCCCCGCGCTGCACGCCAGCCCCAGCGCCAGCGTGGCCACGTCGCACGGCGCCAGCCGCATCACGTCGCGGATGGCCAGCATCGCGGGGACCGAGCCCCCCGGCGAATGGATCCACAACGCGATATCCCTCTTGGGATCCTCGCTCGCCAGCGACAAAATCTGGGCGGCGAGCACCGCCCCGTTGTCGTCGTCAAGCACGCCGTCGAGGACCAGCACCCGCCTGCGCAGGAAATGCTCCCGAAGCCGCTGGTCGAACCGCGGCTGCTTCTCGTTGTCGGTCATGCCCCGACAATGCCTCCGCCCCGGCGTCGCTCGCCGGTTTCTCCGCTGTGAGCAGATCAGCCTCAGGCAGAACGCGAGTTGGTATCCACTGCGGACTCACCGCTGCGGAGTCACCCGAACCCGAACCGGTCACCGCCGAGGACGCCGTGACCTCGACCTGATCAGCATCACCTCCACGTGACACGTCCACACCCCGGGTCCGCCGCGTGGCAGCCGACACGCCGCGCGGCGGACCCGACCGCACCCCGGAGGGACCCTCCGCCGCGAACCATTCAAGGTCCACAACGGACTTTTCGGTGGGGTGGGGTTGCTCGGGGCGGGGCCGGGTCGTTCCGGGCCCGCACCTGGAGGCGACCGCCCTGCGGCTCGCCGAGGAACATCGCCGCACTTCGGCCCTCGAACGGCCGCGGCCAACAACCAGAACCCGCGAAAGGACACGCCATGAGGCCGAACGCTGATCAAGGGCCGTCCGGTGAGGCGGAAAACCGCGGCGCGGACGACGAACTCGGCCGTCTGCTCCTCGGGGTCGAGGCGAAAGCCCATCGCGACGGCTGGGACAGACCGCCTCAGTTGCACGCGCTCACCCGTCGCGCCGACCAGCCCATCGCCGCCACGCCGCTGTTCCCGGCCGGGCGTGAGCCCGTCGCCCCGCATGTCCTGCTGGAGGCGACCCGCATCGTCGCCGAGTCGGACCTCTTCGCCGCGCGCCTGCGGCCCCGTCTCGGAACGGGATTCTGCGGGTTCCTCATGGTGTTGAAGGATGGTCGCGAACCGGTGTCCACGCCCTCGTCACCGGCCCCCGCCGCTCGCTGGTCGACTAGCCCGGCTCGCGGGAATGCCGGACGGCCCTTCTGCGCACCACCGACGGCCACGAATCGTCCGTCATACGAGTTCGCGGCGAGCAGCCGACCCTGAACGGATACCACATGGGCGGGACCGTCCGCGACGCCTTGGCCGACCTCACCCGTCTCGTCGCGCGTCGGATCGACGAATGACGTTTCCGGAACCGGGGCATTCGACTCGTCGGTGATCGCCACTTTATGTGCCCGTCGACACGGCCGGTGAGTGGCACCCGCGAGATCGTCTCCCCGGTACCGGCTGGTCTCGGCGAGTTCAGGCGGTGGAAGCATCTGATTCGAGGAGTTCGGTGAATACCTCGCTGGGTTTCTTCCAGTCGTGGATCTTACGGGGTCGGTCGTTGATCTCGGCGGCGATCGCGGCGAGGTAGTGCGGGTCGCTGGTGATGGTGGTGCCCTTGGGCAGGTATTCGCGGACGATGCGGTTGAGGTTCTCGTTGCTGCCGCGCTCCCACGGCGAGTGCGGGTGGGCGAAGTACACCGGCAGTCCTGTCGCGGTGATGTCCTTGTGCAGAGCCATTTCCGCGCCGC
>NZ_FMZZ01000034.1 GCF_900101685.1 Actinokineospora iranica | reverse complement strand
CGGTTCTGTTGGAGCAGCCGGGGATCGCTGACGCCGCTGTTGTGGTGCGTGAGGACCAGCCGGGGGACCAGCGGCTGGTGTCCTATGTGGTTGGTTCGGTGGACGGGCTGCGGGAAACGGTGGCGGCGCGGCTGCCGGACTACATGGTGCCGTCCGCGTTCGTCGTGGTGGGCGCGCTTCCGCTGACACCGAACGGAAAGCTGGACCGCGCGTCCTTGCCCGCGCCGGACGTCCAGACGTCGGGCCGCGCGCCGCGCACGCCGCGCGAGGAAATCCTCTGTGGACTGTTCGCCGAGGTGCTGGGCGGTCCCGGGGTCGGGATCGATGACTCGTTCTTCGACCTGGGCGGGCATTCGCTGTTGGCGACCCGGCTGGTGAGCCGGGTGCGGTCGGTGCTGGGCGTGGAGACGCCGATCCGTGCGCTGTTCGAGACGCCGACCGTCGCCGGGCTCGCGAGCACCCTCGACAACGCGGGCCAAGCACGGGCCGCTGTCACCGCCGCCCAGCGACCGGAGCGGGTCCCGCTGTCGTTCGCGCAGCAGCGCCTGTGGTTCCTACAGCGCTTCGAGGGCGCGGGCACCACCTACAACCAGCCGGTCGCGCTGCGGCTCGTCGGCGACCTCGACGCCGACGCGCTGGAGCAGGCCCTGGGCGACCTGGTGGCCCGGCACGAAAGCCTCCGCACGGTCTTCGGCGAGGACGCCGGCGGGCCGCACCAGGTCGTCCTCGATTCCGCCCGCCCGGTCATGGAACGCGTGGCCACCACCGAGCGCGATCTCGACGCCGCGCTCAAGGCGGCGGCCGCGCACCCGTTCGCGCTCGACACCGAGATTCCGCTGCGGGCTTGGCTGTTCGAGACCGGCCCCACCGAGCACGCCCTGCTCCTGCTGACCCACCACATCGCGGGCGACGGCTGGTCCCGGACCCCGATGGCGCGCGACCTGGCCACCGCCTACACCGCCCGGCACGCCGGTCGCGCCCCGGACTGGGCGCCGCTTCCGGTGCAGTACGCGGACTACGCCCTGTGGCAGCGCTCGGCCTTGGGCGCGGAAGGCGACGCGGACAGCCCGCTCGCGCGGCAACTCGCTTATTGGACCGAGAAACTGGCCGACCTGCCGGAAGAACTGGACCTGCCCTTCGACCGCCCCCGACCCGCGATGGCCTCGTATCGCGGCGGTCGAGTGCGGTTCACCGTGCCCGCCGAGGTGCACGCGGGCCTCGCGGCGCTGGCGCGGGAGCGGAACGCGACGCTGTTCATGGTCGTCCAGGCCGCGTTGGGCCTGCTGCTGTCCCGGCTTGGGGCTGGCACGGACATCCCGATCGGCACGCCGATCGCGGGCCGCACCGACGACGCCCTCGACGGGCTCATCGGCGTCTTCCTCAACACACTGGTGCTGCGCACGGACGTGTCCGGCGACCCGACCCTCGCCGAGGTGGTCGACCGGGTGCGGGAGACCGACTTGGCCGCGTACGCGCACCAGGACGTGCCGTTCGAGCGGCTGGTCGAAGTGCTCAACCCCACCCGGTCCACCGCGCGGCACCCGCTTTTCCAAGTACTGCTCTCCATCGACAATATCGACCACCACGGCGCTGTCGCGGGCTTGGCGGCGCTGCCCGGCCTCACCGCGTCGCTGCTGGAGACCGATTCGGGCGTGGCCAAGTTCGACCTCGCCTTCGGCCTCACCGAGACCCGGGACGCCGACGGCGCGGCTACCGGGCTGTCGGGGATGGTCGAGTACGCCACCGACCTGCTGGACGAGTCCTCGGCCCAGGCCATCGCCGACCGGTTCGCCAGGGTCCTCGCCCAGGCCGCCGCGGGCGCGCCCATCGACGTCCGCACCCCCGCCGAGCACGCGTCGCTCATCGCGGACGACGCCGCGACGGACCTGCCGGACGCGTCCGTGGCCGACCTGATCACCCGCCAAGCGGCGGCGACACCGGACGCGGTGGCCGTGATCGCGGGCCGGGGTTCGCTCACCTATTCCGAAGTGGACACCCGGGCGAACCGGCTGGCCGGATTGCTGGCGGCGCGCGGCGCGGGCCCGGAGCGGCTGATCGGGGTCGCCCTGCCGCGCGGCGTCGACCTGGTGGTGGGGCTGGTCGCGATCCTGAAATCCGGTGCGGGCTATCTGCCGCTCGACACCGACTACCCGGCCGACCGGTTGGCGTACATGCTCGACGACGCCCAGCCGCTGCTGGTGCTGACCACCGCCGACCTGCGCGACACCTTGCCGCCGTGCGAGACGCTGGAGACCGGCGACCTCGACGGCGACCCGATTCCGGTCCGGCCGAGTCTCCCCAGTTCTCCGGCATACGTGATCTACACGTCCGGCTCGACCGGCAGGCCCAAGGGCGTCGTGGTGCCGGGGGCCGCGCTGACGAACTTCGCGGTGTCGATGCGCGACCGGCTCGCGCTGGGCGAGCGGGACCGGCTGCTGGCGGTGACCACGGTCGGGTTCGACATCCACGGCCTGGAGCTGTTCGTGCCGCTGCTGTCCGGCGCGGCGGTTGTCGTCGCCGATCGCGACGAGGTGCGCGACCCGGCCGCCGTCGCCGCCCTGGTGCGCGCGCACGACGTGTCGGTCATCCAGGCGACCCCGAGCTGGTGGCGGGCGGTGGTGGCCGAGGAAGCCGAGGCGCTGCGGGGTGTCCGCGCGCTCGTCGGCGGCGAGGCCCTGCCCGCGGACCTGGCCCGGTCGCTGGCCACGGTCGCGGTGTCGGTGACCAACCTCTACGGCCCCACCGAGACCACGATCTGGTCCACGGCGTCCGAAGTGGACGATGAGCCGACCATCGGCGGCCCGATCGCGAACACCCGGGTCTACGTCCTCGACGCCGCCCTGCGGCTGGTTCCGCCGGGTGTCACAGGCGAGTTGTATATCGCAGGCGCGGGCGTCACGCGCGGCTACCTCAACCGCCCGGGGCTGACCGCCGAGCGGTTCGTCGCCGACCCGTTCACCGGCGGGCGCATGTACCGCACCGGGGACCTGGTGCGCCGCCTGCCCGACGGAGAACTCGTCTACCTGCGCCGCGCCGACGACCAGGTGAAGCTGCGCGGCCACCGCGTCGAACTCGGCGAGATCCGCGCCGCCCTGCTGGATCTGCCGCGTGTCGCGGACGCGGTCGTGGTCGTGCGGGCGGACCGGCTGGTCGCCTATGTCGTCGGCGAGACCGGCGGGCTGCGCGCTGCGCTGGCCCAGCGGCTGCCCGACTACATGGTGCCGTCGGTGTTCGTGGCGTTGGCCGCCCTCCCACTGACCCCGAACGGCAAGATCGACCGTAAAGCCCTGCCCGAGCCCGAAATCCGGGCCGAGGGTCGCGCGCCGCGCACGCCCCGCGAGGAAATCCTTTGTGGACTGTTCGCCGAGGTGCTGGGCGTGGTCCGGGTGGGCATTGACGACTCCTTCTTCGACCTGGGC
The DNA here is from genome assembly GCF_900101685.1 of Actinokineospora iranica. Classification (GTDB taxonomy): domain Bacteria; phylum Actinomycetota; class Actinomycetes; order Mycobacteriales; family Pseudonocardiaceae; genus Actinokineospora; species Actinokineospora iranica. The sequence continues at coordinate 2,780 of NZ_FMZZ01000034.1, read as the reverse complement.
GGGCATTCGCTGCTGGCGACCCGGCTGGTGAGCCGGGTGCGGTCGGTGCTCGGCGTGGAGCTGGCCATCCGGCAGCTTTTCGTCTCGCCCACGGTCGCCGGGCTGTCGGCCGCGCTGGACGGCGCGGGCGCGGCGCGCGGCCCGGTGGTGGCGGTGTCGCCGCGGCCGGAGCGGGTGCCGCTGTCGTTCGCGCAGCGGCGGCTGTGGTTCCTGCACGAGTTCGAGGGCCCGAGCACCGCCTACACCGTTCCGCTCGCGCTGCGCCTGACCGGGCCGCTCGACATCGACGCCCTGCGGCAGGCCTTCGCGGACGTCGTGGCGCGGCACGAGGCGCTGCGCACGGTGATTCGCGTGGACGAAGACGGCCCGCACCAGGTCGTCCTCGATGAGGCGCCGCGCCTTGAGATCGCTCGGGACGGCTTCACCGCGGCCCTGGCCTACCGGTTCGACTTGGCCGCGGAGCTACCGGTTCGGGGTTGGCTGTTCAATGACGGCCCGGACCAATGGACGCTGTTGCTCCTGACCCACCACATCGCCACCGACGCCTGGTCCACCGGCCCGCTGACCCGCGACCTCGCCACCGCCTACACCGCCCGCGCGGCCGGTCGAGCGCCCGACTGGACGCCGTTGCCGGTGCAGTACGCCGATTACGCCCTCTGGCAGCACGGTTCGCTCGGCCTGGAGTCCGACCCGTCGAGCCTGGCCGCCCAGCAGGTCGCGTTCTGGTCGGCCGCGCTGGCGGGCATTCCTGAGGAACTGGCCCTGCCGTTCGACCGCCCCCGTCCCGCGGTGGCCACCTTCGCGGGCGACCGGATCTCCTTCACCGTCCCCGCAGACCTCCACGATCGCCTGACCCGGGTGGCCAAGGAAGCGCGGGCAACGCTGTTCATGGTGGTGCAGGCCGGTGTGGCGGCGTTGTTGGCCCGGATGGGCGCGGGCACGGACATTCCACTGGGCACGCCGATCGCGGGCCGGACGGACGAGGCCCTGGACGACCTTGTCGGGTTCTTCGTGAACACGTTGGTGCTGCGCACCGACCTGTCCGGCGACCCGTCCTTTGTAGACCTCATCGGCCGGGTGCGGGAGACCGCGTTGGCGGCGTACGCGAACCAGGATGTGCCGTTCGAGCGGTTGGTGGAGGTGCTGAACCCGGCCCGGTCGCTGGCCCGGCACCCGCTGTTCCAAGTCATGCTGGCGTTCACCAACGACACGGGAACCGCGCCGACCCTGCCCGGCATCGACGCCGAGGGCGTCGCGGTGGGCACCGACTCCGCCAAGTTCGACCTGTCCTTCCGGTTCACCGAGACCCAGGACGGCCTGCGCGGCGTGCTCGACTTCGCCACCGACCTGTTCGACCGCGCCACCGCGGAAAGCCTGACCCGCAGGCTGCTCACCGTGCTCGCCGCCTTGGCCGACGACCCCAGCGGGCCAGTCCACCGCACGCCGGTGCTGGACCCGGCCGAGCGGCACGACTTGGTGGTCACCCGCAACGCCACGACCCGCGCGGTGCGGCGGGCGAGCCTGCCGGAGCTGTTCGCCGAGCAGGCCATCGCGACCCCGGACACGGTCGCGGTGGAGTGCGGCGACAACGCGCTGACCTACGCGGAACTGGACGCACGCGCCAACCGCCTCGCGCACGCCCTCGGCGACGTGCGCGGTCTGGTGGCGATCGCGTTGCCGCCGACCGTCGACGCCGTGGCCGCGATGCTCGCCGTCCTCAAAGCGGGCGCGGCCTACGTGCCCGTCGACCTCGCCTCGCCGCCGGAGCGGGTGGCGCTCATCCTCGCCGACGCCAAGCCCGCCCTGGTGCTCACCGACGGCTCGATCGACCTGCCCGCAAGCGTTTCCGCGTTGCGGATCGACCGGGTGGACTGGGCGAGCCTGCCCGACACCCCGCCGCGCCAGGAGATCCACCCGCACGACCCGGCGTATGTCGTCTACACCTCCGGGTCGACGGGCAGGCCCAAGGGCGTCGTGATCGAGCACCGCTCACTGGGCGCCTACCTGGTGCGCGCCCGCGAGGTCTACGCGCCCGCCGTGGCCGGGGTGTCGCTGGCGCACACCTCGCTCGCCTTCGACCTCACCGTGACCGCCCTGTTCACCCCGCTGGTCGCCGGTGGCCGGGTGCGCCTGGGCGAACTCGGGGCGGCCACGCCGACCTTCACCAAGGCGACCCCCTCGCACCTGGCCCTGCTGGACACCCTGCCGGACACCGCCGCGCCCACCGGGCTGCTGATCCTCGGCGGCGAAGCCCTGCACGGCGAGCCGCTGGCCCGCTGGCGCGAGCGGCACCCGGACGCCGTGGTCGTCAACGCCTACGGCCCGACTGAGGCGACGGTGAACTGTCTGGACTTTCGCTTGGAGCCGGGGGAGCCGGCGCCTGCGGGTGCGGTTCCGGTGGGTCGGCCGTTTTGGAATACCCGGGCGTATGTGTTGGATGCCGGTTTGCAGCCGGTTCCGTCCGGTGTGGTTGGGGAGTTGTACGTGGCGGGTGACGTTCTCGCTCGTGGGTATTTGAACCGGGCGGCGTTGACGGCTGAGCGGTTTGTGGCGGACCCGTTCGTCGAGGGTGAGCGGATGTACCGGACCGGGGATCTGGTGCGGTGGAACGCCGATGGTGACTTGGTTTATGTGGGCCGGGCTGATGATCAGGTGAAGCTGCGCGGGTTTCGGGTCGAGTTGGAGGAGATTCGCTCGGTTCTGTTGGAGCAGCCGGGGATCGCTGACGCCGCTGTTGTGGTGCGTGAGGACCAGCCGGGGGACCAGCGGCTGGTGTCCTA